>NZ_JABWMJ010000001.1 GCF_013366375.1 Rhizobacter koreensis
CGCCATCGACCGCACGCTCGGGTGTCGGGATGTAGCTGTCGAGCGCATCCGCGAGCTTGAGGATCGAGCCCTCGCCGAGCTCGCCCTTGTCGCCTTCCATGGCCAGCTTGGCCGAGCCGTGGATGATCGGGGTCGCATCGCCCGGGAACTCGTACTTGTCGAGCAGCTCGCGCACTTCCATCTCGACCAGCTCCAGGAGCTCGGCGTCGTCCACCATGTCGCACTTGTTCATGTAGACGATGATGTACGGCACGCCCACCTGACGCGCGAGCAGGATGTGCTCGCGGGTCTGCGGCATCGGGCCGTCGGCGGCCGACACGACGAGGATCGCGCCGTCCATCTGCGCCGCGCCCGTGATCATGTTCTTGACGTAATCGGCGTGCCCCGGGCAGTCGACGTGCGCGTAGTGGCGCGACTTGGTCTCGTACTCGACGTGCGCGGTGTTGATCGTGATGCCGCGCGCCTTCTCCTCGGGCGCCGCGTCGATCTGGTCGTACGCCTTGGCCTCGCCGCCGAACATCTTCGACAGCACGGTCGTGATCGCCGCGGTCAGGGTGGTCTTGCCATGGTCGACGTGACCGATCGTGCCGACGTTGACGTGCGGCTTGGTGCGCTCGAATTTGCTCTTTGCCATTTCAGACTCCTAAAACACGCGGGGCCGATGACCCTTGAACTGGTGCCCATGGCGCGGATCGAACGCGCGACCTCTCCCTTACCAAGGGAGTGCTCTACCACTGAGCCACATGGGCTTTCGAAACCACCGAAAGCAGTTTGCAATGGGCTCGGCGAGCACATTGCAAACTGGAGCGGGAGACGGGAATCGAACCCGCGTCATTAGCTTGGAAGGCTAGGGTTCTACCATTGAACTACTCCCGCTCGGGAGCGTCTCCGGCAACCCCCGAAGGCCGCCGTAACGACCTTCGGGCACCGCTCGGCGACGAGCACGCAACTCTCGAAACATCTTGGTGGAGGAGGCTGGATTCGAACCAGCGTAGGCGTAAGCCAACAGATTTACAGTCTGCCCCCTTTAGCCACTCGGGCACCCCTCCGAGACGAACCCGAGACTATAGCACGGGTCTGGAATTCTCCAAGGCCCACCAGTCGACGAGGTCACGGCAGGCCGCGAAGTGGCTCTCCTCGGCCATGAACTCGCGCTTGAAGTCGTACGACGGATGGCGCGTCGCCAGCACCCGCACCGCCGCCGGCGCGACCCCGCCGACCGCGCCCTGGAAGAACGTCTGTGCCCGCGCACCCCAGAGCAGGAAGCGCGGCGGCGCGGAGCGCGCGCAGAGCACCCGCACCACCTCGGAGGTGAGCGCCTGCCAGCCGCAGTCGAGGTGGCTGCCGGCGCGCCCGACCTCGACCGTCAGCACCGGGTTCAGCAGCAGCACGCCCTGCGTGGCCCAGGCGTCGAGGCGCCAATCGGCCGGCACCCGGAAGCCCGGCTCATCGCGCGCCAGCACGTCGAAGATGCGCGCCAGCGAACGCGGCCGTCCGCGCCCCGCCGAGAACGCGAGCCCGTCGGCGTGGCCGGCGGTCGGGTACGGGTCCTGGCCGACGATCACGACCTTGACGGCGTCGGGCGGCACCAGCCGCAGCGCCCGGAACGGGTCCGCGGGCGCGATCGGCCGCTCGCCGGACGCCGCCTTCACGGCACGGCAGACGCCGTCGGTGCGCTCGGCGGTCCAGCCCGGCAGCACCGCCGCCCAGGCGGCGGGCAGCGTCGCGAATGCCGCCGGCAGGTCGTCGGCGGTCACCCGAACAGCGCGGCCAGCGCCTTGCCGGGGTCGGGCGCGCGCATGAACGCCTCGCCGACCAGGAAGGCGTGCACGTCGGCGTCACGCATGCGCCGCACGTCCGCCGGCGCGAGGATCCCGCTCTCGGTGATCACCAGGCGGTCGCGCGGTACCCGCGGCAGCAGGCCCAGCGTGGTGTCGAGCGAGACCTCGAAGGTGCGCAGGTTCCGGTTGTTGATGCCGATCGCCGGCGTCTTCAGGCCGAGCGCCCGGTCGAGCTCGGCGGCGTCGTGCGACTCCACCAGCACCGCCATGCCGAGCGCGTGCGCCTGCGCCTCGAGGTCGGCCATCTGCGCGTCGTCGAGGATCGCGGCAATCAGCAGGATGCAGTCGGCGCCGATCGCGCGCGCCTCGTAGACCTGGTACTCGTCGATCACGAAGTCCTTGCGCAGCACCGGCAGCGTGCAGGCAGCGCGCGCGCGCTCCAGGTAGGCGTCGGCGCCCTGGAAGAAGGTGACGTCGGTCAGCACGCTGAGGCAAGCCGCGCCGTGCGCGGCGTAGCTCTCGGCGATCGCCTCGGGGACGAAGTCATGGCGCAGCACGCCCTTGCTGGGGCTTGCCTTCTTGACCTCGGCGATCACCGCGGCCGCGCCGGCGTCGACCTTGCGGCGCAAGGCGCCGATCCAGTCGCGCTGCCCGCCGAGTGCCTCGGCGTCGCTGCGCAGCGACGCGATGCTCCGGTACGCGCGGGCGCGCCGCAGCTCGTCGCGCTTGACCTCGACGATCTTCTGCAGGATGTCGCTCATGCTCCGACTCCGGAAAGGGCTGGCGCGCGGCTGCCGGACACGCCGGTCCGCGCGCCGCGAAGGCGCATCACGCGGGCCGTCATTGCGCCGCGATCGCGCAGCTGCGCGCGACGAACTCGTCGAGCTTCGCGCGCGCCTTGCCGGAAGCGAGCGCTTCCCGCGCGCGCACCACGCCCTCGGCCATGCTGCCGGCGACGTTGGCGGCGTAGAGCGCGACGCCCGCGTTCAGCACGACGATGTCGCGCGCCGGCCCCGGCTGGTTGGCGAGCACGCCTTCGACGATGGCGCGCGACTGCGCCGCGTTCTCGACCCGCAGCACGCGGTTGCTCGACATCGTGAGGCCGAAGTCCTCGGGGTGGATCTCGTACTCGCGGATCGCGCCGTGCTGCAGTTCGCCCACCATCGTGGCGGCGCCGAGCGACACCTCGTCCATGCCGTCGCGGCCGAACACCACCAGCGCGTGCTCGGCGCCCAGGCGCTGCAGTGCGCGCACCTGGATGCCGACGAGATCCGGGTGGAACACGCCCATCAGGATGTTCGGCGCGTCGGCGGGGTTGGTCAGCGGCCCCAGGATGTTGAAGATCGTGCGCACGCCGAGCTCCTTGCGCACCGCGGCGACGTTCTTCATCGCCGGGTGGTGGTTCGGCGCGAACATGAAGCCGATCCCGGTCTCGTCGATGCAGCGCGCGATCGCGGCCGGCGCCAGCGTGAGCGGCACGCCGAGCTGCTCGAGGATGTCGGCGCTCCCCGACTTGCTGCTGACGCTGCGGTTGCCATGCTTGCTGACGCGCGCGCCGCACGCCGCGGCGACGAACATGCTGCAGGTCGAGATGTTGAAGGTGTGCGAGCCGTCGCCGCCGGTGCCGACGATGTCGACCAGATGGGTGCGATCGGCGACCGGCACCTTGGTCGCGAACTCGCGCATCACCTGCGCCGCCGCGGTGATCTCGCCGATCGTCTCCTTCTTGACGCGCAGGCCGATGAGCAGCGCCGCGGTCATCGACGGCGACATCTCGCCGCTCATGATGCGGCGCATCAGCGCGAGCATCTCGTCGTGGAAGATCTCGCGGTGCTCGATGGTTCGGGTCAGCGCCTCGATGTCGGTGATCGGCATGGCAGTTGTCGTTGAGGAGTCGAAGGTCGGGCGGCGGTCAGTCGGGGACCCTGGCGGACGACGCCGCAGGCGATGCGACCGGCGCGGCGGCTGCGGGCGCCCCGCCGACGACCGCGGCGACTGCGGCGATTGCGCGGTCGATGCCGGCCTCGTCGACGTCGAGGTGGGTCACGAAGCGCAGCTTGTAGAGCCCGGTCGCGAGCACGCCCGCGGCCTTCAGCTGCTCGATCAGCCCGGCAGCCGCCGGGCCCTGGACGTCGGCGAACACGATATTGGTCTGCGGTGCGTCGACCCGAAAGCCCGGCACCCGCGCCAGCCCTTCGGCGAGCCGGCGCGCGAGGCGATGGTCGTCGGCGAGACGGTCGACGTGGTGCTCGAGCGCGTGCAGCGCGCCGGCCGCGATCACGCCGGCCTGCCGCATGCCGCCGCCGACCATCTTGCGCCAGCGGTGCGCGCGTGCGATCAGCTCGCGGCTGCCGACCAGCGCCGAGCCAACCGGCGCGCCGAGGCCCTTCGAGAAGCACACCGACACGCTGTCGAACGGCGCGGCGATACGGCGCGCCTGCTCGCGCGCGTCGCCGCCGAGCGCGACCGCGGCGTTGAACAGGCGCGCGCCGTCGAGGTGCGACGCGAGACCGCGCCGCCGCGCGAGCGCGCACGCGGCGTCGAGATAGTCGAGCGGCAGCACCTTGCCGCCGATCGTGTTCTCGAGGCAGAGCAGGCGTGTCCTCGCGAAGTGCGCGTCGTCGGGCTTGATCGCCGCCTCGACCGCTTCGAGCGGCAGGCTGCCGTCGGGCGCGTGCTCGAGCGGCTGCGGCTGCACGCTGCCCAGCACCGCGGCGCCGCCGCCCTCCCAGCCGTAGGTGTGCGCGCGCTGGCCGACGATGTACTCGTCGCCGCGTGCGCAGTGGCTCATGATCGCGAGCAGGTTGCTCTGGGTGCCGCTCGGCACGAACAGCGCCGCTTCCTTGCCGAGCAGCGCGGCGATGCGTTCCTGCAGCACATTGACGGTCGGGTCGTCGCCGAAGACGTCGTCGCCGACCTCGGCGCGCGCCATCGCCTCGCGCATTGCCGGCGTCGGCCGGGTGACGGTGTCGCTGCGCAGGTCGACCACCGGCATCGCGGGCGCCCCGCTCACGCCACGCGCGAACCGGCGATCGTCACGGCCGCAGCTCCAGAAAGTTCTTCAGCATCGCGTGGCCGTGCTCGGTGAGGATCGACTCCGGGTGGAACTGCACGCCCTCGAGCGGCGCCGCGGTGCCGGCGAGCTCGCGATGGCGCACGCCCATGATCTCGCCGTCCTCCGAGCGCGCGGTGACCTCGAGCTCGCGCGGCAGCGTTGCGCGGTCGATCACCAGCGAGTGGTAGCGGATCACCGTGAAGCGCTTGGGCAGCGCGGTGTAGACGCCGCGCTCGTCGGTCTCGATCACGCTCGTCTTGCCGTGCATCTGCTGCCCGGCCCGCACGATGTCGCCGCCGAGCGCCGCGCCGATCGCCTGGTGGCCGAGGCAGACGCCGAGGATCGGCAGCCGCCCGGCGTAGGCGCGGATCGCGTCGATGCAGACGCCGGCCTCGGCCGGCGAGCACGGGCCGGGCGAGAGCACCAGGCGATCGGGCCGGAGCGACCCGATGCCGTCGACCGTGATCTCGTCGTTGCGGAACACCCGCACGTCCTCGCCGAGCTCGGCGAAGTACTGCACCAGGTTGAAGGTGAACGAGTCGTAGTTGTCGATCATCAGCAGCATGACCGCTCTCCCTTGAAGCCGATGGCCGGAGTCGTGAGGTGCGCGGTCATCAGAAGCCCTCCTCGACGAGCTCGGCGGCGCGCATCAGCGCGCGCGCCTTGGCCTCGGTCTCCTTCCACTCGAGCTCGGGCACCGAGTCGGCAACGACGCCGGCGGCGGCCTGCACGTAGAGCGTCTGGTCCTTGACGATGCCGGTGCGGATCGCGATCGCGACGTCCATGTCGCCCGCGAAGCTGAGGTAGCCGCAGGCGCCGCCGTAGATGCCGCGCTTGACCGGCTCGAGTTCGTCGATCACCTCCATCGCGCGGATCTTCGGCGCGCCGGTCAGCGTGCCGGCCGGGAAGGTCGCCTTCAGCACGTCGAGGTTGGTCATGCCGTCCTTCAGCAGGCCTTCGACGTTGCTGACGATGTGCATCACGTGCGAGTAGCGCTCGATGTCGAACGCCTCGGTCACCTTCACGCTGCCGGTCCTGGCGATGCGTCCGATGTCGTTGCGCGCGAGGTCGATCAGCATCACGTGCTCGGCGCGCTCCTTCGGGTCCTCGCGCAGCTCGCGCTCGAGCGCCTTGTCGGCCTCGATCGACGCGCCGCGCGGCCGGGTGCCGGCGAGCGGCCGGATCGTCACCGTGTCGCCGGCCTCGGTGTGCTCGCGACGCACCAGGATCTCGGGCGACGCGCCGACGATCTGGAAATCGCCCATGTCGTAGAAGTACATGTAGGGCGACGGGTTGAGCGAGCGCAGCGCCCGATAGAGGCTGAGCGGCGACTCGGTGTAGCGCTTGGCGAGGCGCTGGCCGACCTGCACCTGCATCATGTCGCCCGCCGCGATGTACTCCTTGGCCTTCAGCACCGCGGCGAGGAAGTCCTCCTTCGCGAAAGCGCGCTCGATCGCGTGCGAGATCGTCCGCTTCACCGCCGGCGCCGACACGCTGTACTTCAGCTTGTCCGTCAGCTCGCCCAGGCGCCGGCGCGCGCGCGAGAACGCCTCGGGCTCGTTCGGGTTGGCGTAGACGATGAGGTAGAGCCGCCCCGACAGGTTGTCGATCACGGCGAGCTCCTCGCACTGCAGGAGCTGGATGTCGGGGGTGCCGATCGGGTCGGGCAGGCGCGCGGCGGCCGGAGACTTCGCGAGGCGCGGCTCGATCATCCGGATCGTGTCGTAGCCGAAGTAGCCGGCGAGCCCGCCGCAAAAGCGCGGCAGACCGGGCCGCAGCGCGACCTTGAAGCGCCCGAGGTACTCGGCGATGAAGTCGAGCGGGTTGCCCTCGCGCGACTCGACCACGCGGCCGTCGGTCACCACCTCGGTGTGAAAGCCGGTCGCGCGCAGCAGCGTGCGTGCCGGCAGGCCGATGAACGAGTAGCGCCCGAAGCGCTCGCCGCCGACGACGGATTCGAGCAGGAAGCTGAGCCGTCCGCCGCCGTTCGGCGACGAGCCGCACAGCTTGAGGTACAGCGACAGCGGCGTCTCGAGGTCGGCGAACGCCTCGGCGATCAGGGGAATGCGGTTGAAGCCTTGCGCAGCGAGGCTCTTGAATTCGAGTTCGGTCATCGCACGCCCGGAGTCCGGGCCCTCCACGATCGACCCGGCGCGAGCGCGGCTCGCCGGCAGCGGGTCATTCGGTCAGTCGGTGAGTGGAACGAGGTCCACCGTCAAGGCCGGTCGGTGCGACACGCGAGGTGCACCGCCGGCGGCAGCGCGAAGCGCTGCGTCAGGCGCAGGTCAGGCCCGCCAGGGCCAGGCTCCCCGGTCCGCGGACCTCGAAGCGATGCGGTGCGAAATCGACATGGCGGCCGAGTGTAGCAGCGTCGAATGCGCTGCTTGCGCGCTCAGGGCTTGACGAACTTCAGCACGAACTCGTCCTTCGGCTGCGGCGGTTCGGGCGTGTTGCGGTCGCGCGGATCGTTCGGGTTGCGCAGGAAGTCGCCGCTGGCGACGAGCCGAAAACCCGCCGCTTCGACCTCGCGCCGCACGAACGCCTCTTCGACGCGGTGCAGCGTTCCCGACTCGGAGATGCCGGTGCCGGAGCGCCCGGCGTGATCGGCGATCACGTAGACGCCGCCGGGCTTGAGGGCGGCGAACAGGGCCGCGTTCATGCGCGCGCGGTCGACCCCCAGGTGGCCGAGGTCGTGGTAGTTGAACATCAGCGTCACGAGGTCGGCACCGGCGTTCGCGATCTCGGGCGGCGCCGCCTCCTCGAACGGCCGCACGACCGGAACGATGTTGGCGAGGCCACTGCGCTGCGCGCGCTCGGCCAGCAGCGTCGGCGACGTGCGCGGAGCGGCCGCCGCGGGAACGCCCGCGGAGCCGGGCATCGACGCCCCCGCTGAAGCAGCCGTCGGCGCCGGCGCGCCGCCGCCTTCGGGCGCCGCCGGCGGCGTGCGCGCCGGATTGCGCGGCGCGCTCTGGCCATAGACGCGTCCGCCCGGCCCGACCGCGCGGGCGAGCAGCTCCGTCGTGTAGCCGCCACCCGCGCTGACGTCGAGCGCGACCATGCCCGGCCGCACGCCGATGAAGGCGAGCATCTCGGCGGGCTTGCGCCGGACGTCGTTGCTGCGGTCGGCGGCACTGCGATCGGGGCTGGCGAGCAGCGCCTCGATGCGGGCGCGATCGAGCGGAGGTTCCGACGCAGCGCCCGAAGACGCACAGCCTGCGACGACGAGCAGCGCAGCGAGCGCCGCAGCGCCGAGCACGCCGCGGCCGCGAGCCATCGACTCCGCCACACGCCCGGCCGAGCGCGGCACCGCGATCCGAGGCCCGCGACCCGCCGCGGCGCGCATCACCGGCCGCTCCGCTGCAGCGCGGCGCGCAGCGCCGCGATCTCGTCGAGCAGGTCGAGCGCGAGCGCGACGCCGGCCGGGTTCACCGCCAGATCGCGCGACAGCCGCGCGGCGAGCCGGCTGCGCCGCAGCGCGGTGCCGCCGAAGCGCCAGTCGCCGGAGCCGCCGGTCGGCTCGAGCACGCCTTCGACGACCCACTCGCGGATCTCGATCTCCGTGACCCGGCAGGCGCGGCACAGCTCGGCGAGCGTCAGCTCGACCTCTTCCTCGACGATCGCGCCATGCAGCGCGAGCCCGCCCATTCGATTCATCGAACTCTCCTTGACGATGGGTCGCGGCTCAGCCCCGGCGCGGATCGAAACCGCGGAATGCCTGCGCGAACGCGGCGTAGGCGTCGCGCGCGGCGGTCGTGTCGGCCGGCGGCTGGCGCACCGTCAGCACGGCATAGAGATCGCCCGGCTCGCGTCCCGGCAGGCCGCGTCCCTTGAGGCGCAGCTTGCGGCCGGCGGCCGAGCCCGGCGGCACCGTGAGCTGCACGCTGCCGTCGGGCGTCGCAAGATCGACCGTCGCGCCGAGCGCAGCCTCCCACGGTGCGACCGGCAGGTCGACGTAGACGTCCTTGCCTTCGACGCGATAACGCGGGTCGGGCTGGAATTCGATTTCCAGGTAGAGGTCGCCCGCCGGGCCGCCCGCGCCGGGCGCGCCCTGGCCGGCGAGGCGCAGGTGCTGCCCGGGGCGGATGCCTTTCGGGATCTTCACATCGAGGCGGCGTTCCTGCATGACGACGCGGCCGTCGGGGCCGAGCGTCGGCGCGCGCAGCGAGATCGTGCGCTCGGCACCGCGATACGCGTCGGCGAGGTCGATCACGACCTTGGCGTGGTGGTCCTCGCCTTGCGTCGGCGCCGCGCGACCACCGCGTGCCGACGCGAAGCCGCCGCGCCCGAACAGCGACTCAAAGAAGTCGCTCGGGTCGAAGTCGCCGTCGAAACCCGGGCCGCCGCCGAAGCCGGCGCCCGGCCGCTCGCCGCGGCCGCGGAACTCGAAGCCCGCGTCCCAGTTCGGCGGGGGCTGGAAGTCCTGACCGGCCTGCCACTGAGTGCCCATCGCGTCGTAGGCGGCGCGCTTCTCGGGATCCTTCAGGACCTCGTTGGCCTCGTTGATTTCCTTGAAGCGCGCCTCGGCGTCCGGCAGCTTGCTGACGTCGGGGTGGTACTGCCGCGCCAGCTTGCGATAGGCCTTCTTGATGTCGTCGGCGCTGGCGTCGCGCGGGACGCCGAGGGCCTGGTAGTAGTCCTTGTATTGCATGCGGGGGGTCCGTTCAGACCGGCTGCGGACGCGCCCCGGCGAGCTCGGTGCGCATCGCGTCGATGACTCTCGCGTAGTCGGGCTGGCCGAAGATCGCGCTGCCGGCGACGAAGGCGTCGGCACCGGCCTCGGCGACGCGGCGGATGTTGTCGACCTTGATGCCGCCGTCGACCTCGAGCCGAACCTCGCGCCCGCTCGCCTCGATGAGGCGCCGGATGCGCTCGATCTTCTTCAGCGAACCGGGAATGAAGCCCTGCCCGCCGAAACCGGGGTTGACGCTCATCACGAGCACGAGATCGATCTGGTCGATCACCCACTCGAGCACGTCGATCGGCGCGGCCGGGTTGAACACGATGCCGGTCTGCACGCCCTGCGCCTTGATCAGCTGCACCGTGCGGTCGACGTGCGTGGTCGCGTCGGGGTGGAAGCTCACGATGTCGGCGCCGGCCTTGGCGAACGCGACCGCGAGCTCGTCGACCGGCTGCACCATCAGGTGCACGTCGATCGGCACCCGGCTGCCGTCGGCGCGCGCCGCGTGCGGCCGGATCGCGCTGCAGATCATCGGCCCGAGGGTAAGGTTCGGCACGTAATGGTTGTCCATCACGTCGACGTGGATCCAGTCGGCACCCGCAGCGATGACGTTGCGCACCTCCTTGCCGAGCCGCGCGAAATCGGCCGACAGGATGCTGGGGGCGATGACGGGGTTGCGCATGGGTGGGCTCCGGTGAAGCGTCAGTCTAGTTGGGGCTGCCTCGCGCCGCCGTCAAGCCCGCCAGAGCGGCCCCACGCCGCGCCGGGCACGGGTCGGCTTCCTAGAATGCGCCGATGCCCAAGCCCGAATTCACGAACAGCGTCGTCGTGCGCCACCTGCCCGAGCAGTCGGGCGACACCGGCGCGCCGTACGCGTTCGCGTACACGGTCACCATCCGCAACAGCGGCGACGTCACCGCGCAGCTGATCGCGCGCCACTGGGTCATCGCCGACGCGCACGGCCACGTCGACGAGGTGCGCGGCCTCGCGGTCGTCGGCCATCAGCCGGTGCTCAAGCCCGGCGAGAGCTTCGAGTACACGAGCTGGACCCGCCTCGCGACGCCGCAGGGCACGATGCGCGGCACCTTCTTCTGCATGACCGAGGACGCGTACCCGTTCGAGGCGCCGATCCCCGAGTTCAGGCTCGCCGTCGCGTCGGCGCTGCACTGACGCCGGTGGTGCCGGATGCCGGTCGCCGCGGCGACCGGCGATGCTTTCTTCCAATCGACCGCCCGTGACCGCTTCCGCCAGCCGCGATGCGGCGTCGCCGTGGGATCTCACGGCCCTTCTCAACGCCGCCGATCCGAAGGCCAGCCTCGCCGAGCGGCACCTCTGGGTGATCCGCCTGCTCGAGTGGCTGCGCCATGCCCCGCTCGAGCGCGACAGCGCGCCGCGCCGCCTGCGCCTGCGTGCCCGGCGGGCTCCCGGCGACGCGACCCCGACGCCGGTGCTGCGCCTCAAGCACATGCTCGGCGTGCTCGAGCGCCACCCCGAGCACCGCGCCGGTACCGCCGAACTGCTGGCGCTCTTCATGCACGAGGTCGACAGCGCGGCGCTGCTCGCCGATTTCGGCTTCGCGCCGCGGATGGGCCTCTGGGGCGAGTTCGGGCGGCGCCTACGCGCCCGCGTGCTGCCGCTCACGCCGGCGACCAGCGACCTCGCCGACCTGTTCGGGCTGCTGTTCCCGAGGGCCGGCGACGCCGACTGGCTGCTCGCGGTCGACAACGAGACGCTGGCGCGCATCGCCGCGATCGTCGCGCCCGCCGACGCCGGCTTCGACTGGCGCGCGCCGTTCTTCGACGCGATCATGTTTCTCGCGAGCGCGGTGCGCGCCGCCGGCTTCTCGCCCGCGCTGCGCCAGCGCATGAGCCCCGAGTTGCTGGTTGATGCGCCGTTCCGTCAGCTCGCCCGCGTCGCCGAGCAGGTGCGCGAGCTTGCCGAAACCGATGCCCCCGATGCCCGGGTGCGCCTCCTGGTCGACGCGCAGTACCTGCGCGCGCTGCTCGACACCTGCCGGCGCTGCGCGGTCAGCGTCCACGAACACCTCGAGACGCACGGCGTCTCGGTCGACGTGGTGTTCGACGTCGACCAGCTGCTCGAGCGCACGCATCGCATCGACGCGCTGCTGACCTGCGTGCTGAGTCCCGAGCCGGGCCGCGAGATCGTCCGCCTGCTCGCCGAGCTGATCCGCAGCGCGGACGAGCGGCGCAGCATCCGTGCCCTGTTCTCGCAGCACTACTCGCTGCTCGCCCGCAAGGTGGCCGAGCGCAGCGCCGCGACCGGCGAGCACTACATCACCCGCGACCGCGCCGAATACCGCGCGATGCTGCGTGCCGCGATCGGCGGCGGCGCGGTGCTCGGCGTGACGACGCTGCTCAAGTTCATGATCGGCGGCGCTGCCCTGGCCGCGTTCTGGAACGGCCTCGCCGCGGGGCTCAACTACGCGGCCGCGTTCGTGCTGATCCAGGTGCTGCACTTCACCGTCGCGACCAAGCAGCCGGCGATGACGGCGCCGGCGATGGCCGAGAAGCTCGGCGACGTGTCGACCGACATCGCGGTGGCGAGCTTCGTCGACGAGGTCGCCAACCTGATCCGCTCGCAGTCCGCAGGGATCATCGGCAACGTGCTCGCGGTGGTGCCGGTGGTCCTGCTGCTGCAGTGGCTGCTCGGTCTGGGCAGCGGCGGCGCGTGGCCGCTCGACCGCACTCACGCCGAGCACACGCTGCACTCGCTGAGCCTCCTTGGGCCGACGCCGCTCTACGCGGCGTTCACCGGCGTGCTGCTGTTCACGAGCTCCATGATCGCGGGCTGGGTCGAGAACTGGTTCGTCTGGCATCGGCTCGACAGCGCGATCGCCTGGAACCCGAAGATCGTCGCCCGCCTGGGCGCCGCGCGCGCGCAGCGCTGGGCTGCCTACAGCCGCGCCAGCGTCTCGGGCTTCACGTCGAACGTGTCGCTCGGTCTGATGCTCGGCCTGGTGCCGGTGATCGCGGCGTTCTTCGGCCTGGCGCTCGACGTCCGCCACGTCACGCTGGCGGCGGGCCAGCTCGCCGCGTCGGTTGGCGTGCTCGGCGCCGACGTGCTGCATCGCAGCGATTTCTGGTGGTGCGTCGCGGGGGTCGCGGCGACCGGCGTGCTCAACCTCGCGGTCAGCTTCTTCCTCGCGTTCCGGGTCGCGCTGCGCTCGCGCGGGATCCGCCTCGCGGACCGCAGCCGCATCCATCGCGCGATCCGCGCCCGGCTGTGGCGCGAGCCGGCGTCGTTCGTGGTGGCGCCGGCGCACGCACGGATCGCGCCGGTCGAGCCGTGAGGCGAGGCGGGGGTGGCGTGGCCGCGGAGGTCGCGTTCGTGACCGGGTGCGGCGACGTTCAGCGTGGGGGCCTGACGGCTTCGGAGCGGTCCGCGTCGACGCCGCCTCCGGCGCTCGCACCCTCGTCCACGGGGCGCTCGCCGCCGCGCCGTCCGTGGAACATCGTCCACCAGACGATGAGGACGAGGAGCAGGCCCGCGCCGAGGGCTTCCAGCAGAATCACCAACATGTCCAGAGCAACCCGGTGGGCCGGCCAAGCCGCGGCGGCGGCGATTCTAGGTGTGCTCGCCGGCTGCGCAAGCGCGCCGCGGAGCGGCCCGCCGACCCGCAACCCGGACGATGCCGCCGGTGCCGCGGTGCGCCCGGAGCGCAGCGCTCCTTCGGGGCCCACCGTCACGCGTCCGGCCGCGCGCTGGGTCGGCGTCGAGTGGTCCGAGCTGCCGGGCTGGAGCGGCGAGTGGCTGCGCGACTGGTTCCCGGCGTTCCGGCGCGGCTGCAGCCGGCCGGCACCGGCGTGGCAGGGCGTCTGCGCGGCGGCGCTGCTCGACGGCGTGGCCGACCTCGATGCCGCCGCGGCACGCCAGTGGCTGCAGCAGCGCCTGCAGCCGTTCCGCGTCGAGTCGCTCGACGGCAACGCCGACGGCATGGTGACCGGCTACTACGAGCCGCTGCTCGAGGCGTCGCGGGTGCGCCGCCCCGGGTACGAGGTGCCGATCTACGCGCCGCCGGTCGGCTCGCGCACGACCTGGACCCGGCGCGAGATCGACACGCTGCCCCCGGCGCAGACCGGCCTCGGCGGACGCGAGATCGCGTGGCTGCGCGACCGCCTCGACGCGCTCGTGCTGCAGATCCAGGGCTCGGGGCGGCTCGCGATCACCGAAGCCGACGGCAGCCGGCGCGTCGTCCGCGTCGCATTCGCCGCGCACAACAACCAGCCGTACCAGTCGGTCGGCCGCTGGCTCATCGATCGCGGCGAGCTGACCCTGGCACGCGCGTCGTGGCCCGGCATCAAGGACTGGGCGCGCCGCAACCCGCAGCGCGTCGACGAGATGATGTGGAGCAATCCGCGCGTCGTGTTCTTCCGCGAGGAGGCGCTGCCCGACCCCAGCGTCGGCCCCCGCGGCGCCGCCGGCGTTCCGCTCACGCCCGGCCGCTCGATCGCGGTCGACCCCCGCAGCGTGCCCTACGGCACCCCGGTCTGGCTCGACACGACCGAGCCGCTCTCGAACAACCCGCTGCGCCGCCTCGTCGTCGCGCAGGACACCGGAACCGCCATCGTCGGTGCGGTGCGCGCCGACTACTTCTGGGGCTGGGGCGACGCCGCCGAGGCGAGCGCCGGCCGCATGAAGCAGCGCCTGCGCATGTGGGTGCTGTGGCCGCTCGACGATTCGCCGTTCTGACGGCATGCCGGAGCGCGCGTTGAACCGAATCGCGTCGGCACGCTCCAAGCAGCGGCGCGGCGTGAGCGGGCAAGACCTTGCGGTTCCGCTCGCCGCCGGGCGCTCACGCGCCGACTTCATCACCAGGAGCCTTCCATGCGCAGACGTCCCTTCCTCGCCATCCTGCCGTCGCTGACGCTGGCGCCGCTGGCGGCGCACGCGCAGGGCGCACCGAAAGCGGCCGAACGGCCCGACGCGGTGCGCCTCGCCGACGCCGAATGGCGCAAGCGTCTGAGCCCGGCGCAGTACGAGGTGCTGCGCCAGGAAGGCACCGAGCGCCCCGGCTCGAGCCCGCTCAACGCCGAGAAGCGCAAGGGGCGCTATCTGTGCGCGGGGTGCGACCTGCCGCTCTTCTCGTCGGACACCAAGTTCGAGAGCGGCACCGGCTGGCCGAGCTTCTACGCGGCGCTGCCGGGCGCGCTCGGCACCAAGACCGACCTCAAGCTGATGCTGCCGCGCACCGAGTACCACTGCGCGCGCTGCGAGGGCCACCAGGGACACGTGTTCGACGACGGCCCCGCACCGACCGGCAAGCGCTACTGCAACAACGGGCTCGCGCTGCGCTTCGTCGCCGGCTGATTCGGTCCGGGGGCCAAGCTCGCTCGTGCTCGCGTCGCCCGGGTCGTGAGGCTCGAACGACGCGCCGGCGCGACAACCGTCATCGGAACGCCTCCGCACGCTACGCCGCTCGCAGACGATCAGGTATACCCGTTGCCGTTGCGGCAGCGGACAAAAACCGCCGCGGAGCCTCGGGACCGGCCCGCTCGCCCCCGCCACCGGCGGCGCCGCAACGCTCCCGGACCGCTCTTCACCTCATCGTCATGTCGAAGCACGCCCCGACCGATCCCGACCTGCGCCGCCCGCGGCGGCCCTGGTTCGCCGCCCTTGCACTGGCCGTCGCCGCAGCGGCGCCCGCCCAGGCCGCGCCCGACGCGAATGCGGGGCCCGCGCCGGTGCCGCGCGTCGGCGCCGTGCTCGCGTCGACCTACGCGCCCGACGCGCGACCGGCGCCTGCCACCGCCTCGATCGGTCGGACCATCGGCGCCGCGCCCGCCGCGCGCCCTGCCGAGGCACCGCGCCGGAGCCCGCGCGTCGCCGACTTCGGCCAGGAGCCGCTCTCGGACGACGCGCGTGCGATCGCGAGCTGGGTCGTCGACGCCGCCGACAACCGTGGGCTGCCGTTCGCCATCGTCGACAAGGTGAACGCGCGCGTCGCGGTGTTCAACCCGGACGGCCGCATCGCCGCCTCGACGCCCGCGCTGCTCGGCCTCGCGCGCGGTGACGACTCGGTGCCGGGCATCGGCGAACGCAAGATCTCCGACATCAAGCCGCACGAACGCACCACGCCGGCCGGGCGCTTCGTGGCGGAAATCGGCGTCAACGCGAACGGCGAGGACATCCTGTGGGTCGACTACGACGCCGCCGTGTCGATGCACCGCGTGCGCAACGGCAACAAGGCCGAGCGCCGCCTGCAACGCCTCGCGACGGCGACCGTGGCCGACAACCGCATCTCGTACGGCTGCATCAACCTGCCGGTCGCGTTCTACGAGCAATACATCAAGCGCCTGTTCGAGGCGCGTGGCGGCATCGTCTACGTGCTGCCCGAAACGCGGCCGGTGCTCGCGCAGTTCGGCGCCTACCGGGTCGCGAGCGCCACGCCATAGCGCGCGGCGTGCTGCCGCCTGCGGGCCTGGACACAAAAAAAGCGGGCTGATGCCCGCTTCGTCGTTCCGGGCGTGGCTGCCGCACGCGGCAGCCACGCTTTTCGGGAACCTGCCTCAGTTGCGATCGGCGCGCGCGCCACGACGCGACGTGCCCATGCCGGCCGAGCCGCCGCTCGTGCTGCCCGACGACATGTCGCTCGTCGTGCCGCCGGTGGTGCCGCTGCCCATGGAGCCCGAGCCGGACGCTCCGGTCGAGCCCGAACCCATGGAGCCGCTGGACCCGGTCGCGCCGGTCGAGCCGGTGCGGTTCGCGGTGCTGCCCGCCGTGCTGCTGCGGCTGGTGCTGCCGGTGCCGCCCATCGCGCCGCTCGAGCCCGAGCCCGAGCCACTCATGGCGCCGCTCGAGCCCGAGCCGGTGCCGCCCATGGCGCCAGGACCGCTGGTGCCGCCGGGACCGGTTGCGCCGCCGGTCGAGCCGCCGCCGGCCGCGCCGCCAGCCGAGCCGCCGGCGCCGCCGCCCGCGCCACCGGCCTGAGCCATGGCGATCGTGGAGCCGAGTGCCAGGGCAACGGCTGCACTGATGTTCAGAAGTTTCGAAGAGCTTCTCATGCTGTCAATCCTCTCTCGTTGGTGGCCTTGGGCCGAGTCGTTGGATAAACGGCAGTCGGCTCAAGCCGGGCGCCGTGCGTTTCTCGCAAGGGGGACGCTGGCAACGCACGTGCCACATGCGCCCGCGGCAGGTGCTTATTCGCGTTGTGCGCCCAAGTCGGCTCGCGAGTGAGTGCCGCAGACACCGGGCGGGACCGCGGCGACTTGCAACTGCAGCCGAGTCACTGATCCGAAAACCCGAGCACACATCGCTTGCATTCGACCGGCGCCTCGAACGGCGGGTCACGCCCGTCAGGCACGCCGTGTGCCGATCGGGTTGGCTCGACGCCGCGGCGCCGGGCCGGCGATCGCCGCGACCCGAACGGCGTCGTTTCCAAGTTCGATGCGCGCTTAGCGCGTCTTTGCCTAAAGGATTGAAGATGAGCGACAACAACACGATCGACACGCTGAACACCCTGATCGAGACCTGCAAGGACGGCGAATACGGCTTTCGCAGCTGTGCCGAGCACTGCAAGTCCGGCGACCTGAAGGCGATCTTCCTCAGCCGCAGCCAGGACTGCCAGCGCGCGGCCCGCGAGCTGCAGGCGATCGTCTCGCGCCTCGGTGGCGCTCCCGAGACCGACAGCAGCGTCAGCGGCACCATGCACCGCGGCTGGGTCTCGGTGGTCGGCACGCTGACCGGCTACAGCGACCAGCAGATGCTCGACGAGTGCGAGCGCGGCGAGGACGCGGCGCTCGAGCGCTATCGCACCGCGCTGCAGCAGCCGCTGCCGTCCGACATCCTCAGCGTCGTGCAGGCGCAGTACGAGGGCGTCAAGCGCAACCACGACCAGATCCGTTCGCTGCGCAACCAGCACCGCGCCGCGAACACCTGATCGGGCACGCCGCGTGCGCAGTGGAGCGCACGGCGTCATGCTGAAGGGCGGCGTGCGGCCTGCGCGCCGTGCCATCCCGAGCGCCGTGCGCGACCCGTGCACGGCGCTTTTTCACTTGTGCGCCGGCCGTCGCGGCTGCAATGGCGCGCCACCGGTCGCGGCTTTGCCATACGGCCGGCGCCTCGCGGAGCCTGTGCCTACACTCGTGCAGCCGCGGCCCCGGCGGCCGTGGCGGCGTCCCGCACGGAGTGTCGAACCATGAACGCACCGCTTCCCGAGTCGATCCGTCGCGCGCTCGAGGACGCGACGCTCGACGACAAGTACCGCCTCGCGAGCGGGCGCGTGTTCATGAGCGGGGTGCAGGCGCTGGTCCGCCTGCCGATGCTGCAGCGCACGCGCGACCGCGCGGCGGGCCTGGCGACCGCGGGCTTCGTGAGCGGCTACCGCGGTTCGCCGCTCGGCGGCTACGACCAGGCGCTCTGGCAGGCCAAGGAGCACCTGGCGGCGCACGACATCGTGTTCCAGCCCGGCGTCAACGAGGAACTCGCGGCGACCGCCGTGTGGGGCTCGCAGCAACTCGATCTGTACCCGCAGTCGAAGACCTTCGACGGCGTATTCGGCATCTGGTACGGCAAGGGACCGGGCGTCGACCGCTGCTCCGACGTCTTCAAGCACGCCAACATGGCCGGCACCGCGCGCCACGGCGGCGTGATCGCGATCGCCGGCGACGACCACATCGCCAAGAGCTCGACCGCGGCGCACCAGAGCGACCACATCTTCAAGGCGTGCGGCCTGCCGGTTTTCTTCCCGACCAGCGTGCAGGACATCCTCGACATGGGGCTGCACGCGTTCGCGCTGAGCCGCTTCGCGGGCGTCTGGGCCGGCATGAAGACGATCCAGGAGATCGTCGAGTCCGCGTCGAGCGTGTCGGTCGACCCGGACCGCGTCGAGATCGTGATCCCGACCGACTTCCCGATGCCCGACGGCGGCCTGCACATCCGCTGGCCCGACCCGCCGCTCGAGCAGGAAGCGCGGCTGATGAACCACAAGTGGTACGCCGCACTCGCCTACGTGCGCGCGAACCGGCTCAACCACGACGTGATCGCCGGGCCGAACGACCGCTTCGGGATCATCGCGAGCGGCAAGGCCTACAACGACACGCGTCAGGCGCTGCACGACCTCGGCCTCGACGACGACACGTGCCGGCGCCTCGGCATCCGCCTGCACAAAGTCAACGTGGTGTGGCCGCTCGAGGCGACGATCACGCGCGCGTTCGCGCAAGGTCTCGACGAGATCCTGGTGGTCGAGGAAAAGCGCCAGGTCATCGAGTACCAACTCAAGGAAGAGCTCTACAACTGGCGCCCGGACGTGCGCCCCAACGTGCTCGGCAAGTTCGACGAGGCCGACGACACGGTGGCGCGCGCCGGCCCGTTCGGCGGCCACGGCGGCGAATGGGCGCAGCCCAACCCGAGCCAGAACTGGCTGCTGCGCGCGCAGGCCGACCTGACGCCGGCGATCATCGCCAAGGCGATCGGCAAGCGTCTCGGCAAGCTGCGCGGCGGCCTCGACCGCGACACCGCGGCGCGCATCGAAGCGCGTCTCGCGCTCATCGACGCCAAGGAGAAGAGCCTCGCCGCGAGCAGCGCCGCGAGCGCGGCGGGTGGGGCCGAACGCGTGCCCTTCTTCTGCAGCGGCTGCCCGCACAACACCAGCACCAAGGTGCCCGAGGGCTCGCGCGCGGTCGCCGGCATCGGCTGCCACTACATGGCGGTCTGGATGGACCGTTCGACGGTCACCTTCAGCCAGATGGGCGGCGAAGGCGTCTCGTGGGTCGGCCAGGCGCCGTTCACCAGCGAGCGCCACGTGTTCGCGAACCTCGGCGACGGCACCTACTACCACTCGGGGCTGCTCGCGGTACGCCAGGCGATCGCCGCCAAGGTCAACATCACCTACAAGATCCTCTACAACGACGCGGTCGCGATGACCGGCGGCCAGCCGGTCGACGGCACGCTCAAGGTGCCGGAGATGACGCGCGAGCTCGACGCCGAAGGCGCGGCGAAGATCGTGGTCGTCACCGACGAGCCCGAGAAGTACGAGGAGCACGCGATCGCCGCACGCCTCGCGAGCGGCGTTTCCGTGCACCACCGCGACGAGCTCGACCGCATCCAGCGCGAGCTGCGCGAGGTCGCGGGCTGCACGGTCATCATCTACGACCAGACCTGCGCGACCGAGAAGCGCCGGCGCAGGAAGCGCGGCCTGCTCGCCGAGCCGACCACCCGGGTCGTCATCAACGAGCTGGTCTGCGAGGCCTGCGGCGACTGCTCCGTGCAGAGCAACTGCCTGTCGGTCGAGCCGGTCGAGACCGAGTTCGGGCGCAAGCGTCGCATCAACCAGAACACCTGCAACAAGGACTACTCGTGCCTGAAGGGGTTCTGCCCCAGCTTCGTGACGGTCGAAGGCGGCACCTGGAAGGGCCCCGCCAAGGCGACGCCGCAGCGGCCCGACCCTTCCGCCCTGCCGCCGCTGCCGGAGCCGGCGCTACCGACGGCCGAGTCGGCCTGGGGCATCGTGGTCGCCGGAGTCGGCGGCACCGGCGTCATCACGATCGGCCAGCTGCTCGGCATGGCCGCGCACCTCGAGGGCAAGGGCGTCGTGACGCAGGACGCCGCCGGTCTCGCGCAGAAGGGCGGCGCGACCTGGAGCCACATCCAGATCGCGGACCGGCCGGAGGCGATCTTCACGACCAAGGTCGGGGCGGCCGAGGCCGACCTCGTGATCGGCTGCGACCCGATCGTCACCGCCAACCCGGCGACGCTCGCGACCCTGCGCGAGGGGCGCAGCTTCGTCGCGCTCAACACGCACGGGGCGCCGACGGCGGCGTTCGTCAGCCATCGCGACTGGGAGTTCCCGGCCGGGCACTGCGACGCCGCCATCGACGCCGCGGCGGGCGCCGGCAACGTCGGCCGGCTCGACGCCGACAAACTCGCGGTCCAGCTGGTCGGCGACTCGATCTACGCCAACCCGCTGCTGCTCGGCTACGCCTGGCAGCGCGGCCGGGTGCCGGTGTCGCACGCCGCGCTGCTGCGCGCGATCGAGCTCAACGGCGTGCAGGTCGAGCGCAACAAGGCCGCGTTCGAGTGGGGACGGCGCGCCGCCCACGACCTCGCCGCGGTCGAGGCGCTCGTCGCACCGGCGCAGGTGATCGAATTCGTGAAGAAGAGCGTCAACGTCGACGACTTCATCGCGCGCCGGGTCGCCTTCCTCACCGACTACCAGAACGCCGCCTACGCGGCCGACTACCGCGCGGTCGTCGAGCGTGTGCGTGCGGCCGAGGCGCCGTTCGGCGGGACGCGCCTCACCCAGGCGGTCGCCGGCGGCCTGTTCCGGCTGATGGCCTACAAGGACGAGTACGAGGTCGCGCGGCTGCACGCCGATACGGGCTTCCTCGAGCGCGTCGCCGCGCAGTTCGAGGGCGACTGGCGCGTCCACTACCACCTCGCGCCGCCGCTGCTCGCCAGGCGCAACGAGCGCGGCGAGCTCGTGAAGCGTCGCTTCGGCCCGTGGATGGGCGGCGCGTTCAAGCTGCTCGCACGCTTCAAGGGCCTGCGCGGCACGCCGTTCGATCCGTTTGGTCGGACCGAAGAGCGCCGCACGGAGCGCGCGCTGATCGGCGAGTACCGGGCCACCGTCGACGAACTGCTGGGGTCGCTGAGCACGGGCAACCTGGGCCTCGCAGTCGAGATCGCGCGCGTCGCCGACGACATCCGCGGCTACGGCCACGTCAAGGCGCGCCACCTGGCCGCAGCGCGCGCCAAGTGGGACGGACTGCTGGCGCGCTGGCGCTCGGACACCGCGGAACGCCTCGCGGCGTAAAACCGGCCAGCGGCAAGGCCCGGGAATTGCCTGCTCGCGACATTCCGGCCTCGAGTCACCCTGATGTCCAACCCATCGCACCGCGCGCCCGACGACCGCGCACCCCGCACCACACCCACCGCGCGTGGCGACGACCACCGCCGACGATCGAGCGCCGTTGCCGGCGAGCTCGAGATGTGGGGCGGCCTCGAGTGCACCGTCAACCGCGTCAACGACACCTACCTCGATCAGCTCGAACGCAACGGCCACGCCACCCGTGACGACGACCTGCCGCGTTTCGCGTCGCTCGGCATCCGCACGATCCGCTACCCGGTGCTTTGGGAGCGCACCGCGCCGAATGGCCTCGCCAGTGCCGACTGGTCGTGGGCGGACGCCCGCGTTCCGGCCCTGCGTGCGCTCGGCATCACTCCCATCCTCGGGCTCGTGCATCACGGCAGCGGCCCGCGCCACACCAACCTCCTCGACCCGGGCTTTGCCGACGGCCTGGCCGAATTCGCCGGCGCGGTGGCCGAGCGCTTCCCGTGGGTCGAGCACTGGACGCCGGTCAACGAGCCGCTGACGACCGCCCGCTTCAGCGCGCTCTACGGCATCTGGCACCCGCACCTGAAGGACGACCGCGCCTTCGTCGCCGCGGTGCTGAACGAGTGCCGCGGCACCGTGCTCGCCATGCGCGCGATCCGCCGCGTCAACCCCGGGGCGAAGCTGATCCAGACCGACGACCTGGGCAAGACCTGGGGCATCGCCGAACTGGCTTCGACCGTCGAGTTCTACAACCAGCGGCGCTGGCTCTCGTGGGACCTGCTGTGCGGCAAGGTCGGCCCCGAGCACCCGCTCTGGGACTACCTCGTCCGCGCGGGCGCGAGCGAAGCCGACCTGCGGTGGTTCGCCGAGAACCCGTGCCCGCCGGACGTGATCGGCATCAACTACTACGTGACGAGCGAGCGCTGGCTCGACCGCCCCGGCGAGTGCGAGGGCCGCCCCGCGGGCGAGCGCGACGGCGTCGGCTTCATCGACGTCGAGGCGGTGCGCGCGGTCGCGACGCCGCCGCTCGGCATCGGCCGGCTGCTCGACGAATGCTGGCAGCGCTACGGGCTGCCGATCGCGATCACCGAGGCGCACCTCGACGCGCGCCGCGAGGACCAGATGCGCTGGCTGCTCGAGATCTGGCGCGCCGCCGAGCAGGCGCGCGAGGCCGGCATCGACGTGCGTGCGGTCACTGCATGGGCGCTGCTCGGCTCGTTCGACTGGAATTGCCTGGTCGGCGCCTGCCGCGGCTACTACGAACCCGGTCCGTTCGACCTGCGCGCGCCGCTGCCGCGGCCGACCGGGCTTGCGCGCCTGATCCGGGAACTCGCGACCGGCCAGCCGCCCCGGCACCCGGTGCTGCAGGGCGAGGGCTGGTGGCGCCGGCCGGATCGCTTCGTCTGCAAGCCGGTGCGCGTCGAGACCGTGGTGACGCCGCTGGCGATGTATCGCCATCCGGTGCCGGCGGATCAGCGGACGCCGATCCTCGTCAGCGGCGCGAACGGCACGCTCGGCCAGGCGTTCGCGCGCCTCTGCGTGCAGCGCAACCTGGCGTTCCGGGTCCTCGATCGGGCGGCGATGGACATCGCCGACCCTGCCTCGGTGATGGCGGCGATCGCGCGCCACCAGCCGTGGGCGATCGTCAACACGAGCGGCTATGTGCGGATCGACGACGCCGAGGCCGAGGCTGACCGGTGCTTCCGCGAGAACACGACCGGCCCGCGCGTGCTCGCCGAATGCTGCGCCGACGCCGGCATCGCGCTCGTCACGTTCTCGAGCGATCAGGTGTTCGACGGCCGCAAAGCCACGCCGTACGTCGAGAGCGACACGCCGGCGCCGCTCAACGTCTACGGCCGCAGCAAGGCCGAAGCCGAAGCGGCGGTGCTGGCGCGCCACCCCGGCGCGCTGGTGGTGCGCACCAGCGCCTTCTTCGGGCCCTGGGACGGCCACAACTTCCTCGTCCACGCGCTCACGGCCCTCGCCGACGGCAAGGCGTTCGCGGCCGCCGACGACGTGCGCGTCGCACCCACCTACGTGCCCGACCTGGTCAACACCTGCCTCGATCTGCTGGTCGACGGCGAGAGCGGCATCGTCCACCTCGTCAACGTAGGCGACATGAGCTGGGCCGAGCTCGCGCGCGCCGCGGCGCAACGCGCCGACGTCGATACGAGGAGCCTGCGCCCGTGTGCGAACGCGCAGCTCGCGCTGGCCGCCCCGCGCCCGCGCTACAGCGTGCTCGCCAGCGAGCGCGTCTCGCTGATGCCGGCGCTCGACGACGCGCTCGCCCGCTTCGCCGCCGAGTTCGTGGCCAACCGGGAGCGGCTCGCCGCGGCCCACGCCAGGCGTGGCTGAGGGAGGGACCGGCCGCGCGAGGGCGCACTCGCATCCCGCGCCCGTCGACGCGCGTCCGCTCGCCGACGCGGCCGCCCCGTTCCGGTCGTTCTGGATGGGCGGCTTCGAAGGCGCCGACCACATCAACGGGCTCGGCGTTCCGCTCGACATGGTTCGGGGCAACGGCCACCTGGCGCAGCTCGACGACGACTACCGGCGCCTCGCGCGCATCGGCCTGCGCACGGTGCGCGAGAGCATCGGCTGGCGCCTCGCCGAGCGCTCCGGCGCGCCGCCCCGCCAGCGCTTCGACTTCTCGCGCGCCCTGCGCATGGCCGACGCCGCCGCGCGCCACGGCGTGCAGATCCTCTGGACGTTGATGCACTACGGGCGTCCGGACGACGTCGACGTCTACGAGCCGGGCTTCGTCGACCGCATGGGCGAGTACGCGGCGGCCGCGGCGCGCGCGCTGCGCGGCAGCAGCGCCGAGCCGGCCGTCTACACGCCGATCAACGAGATCAGCTTCTATGCGTGGGCGGTGGCGGACACCGAGCTGTTCCACCCCTACCGGCGCGAGTCGGAGCGCCGCCGCAAGCCCGGAGAGCCGCCCGGGCGGGTCGGCGTCATGGTCAAGCGCCACCTGGTGCAGGCATCGCTGCGCGCGATCGCCGCGATCCGCGCCGAGGACCCCGGCGCGCGCATCCTGCACGTCGAGCCGATCGTGCGCCAGGTCGCGCCGCAGCACGCGCTCGAGCTCAGTGCGCGCGCCGAGGAGGCCGACACCCACCAGTGGCAGTCGTGGGACATGCACGCCGGACGGCTGATGCCCGAACTCGGCGGGCATCCCGACACGCTCGACCTGCTCGGCGTCAACTACTACCACGACGGTCAGTGGGAGATCGAGACCGGCGCACGCCTCCAGTGGCACCTGCGCGACCCGCGCCGGCTGCCGTTCGAGTCGCTGCTGCAGTCGGCGTGGAAGCGCTACCGGCGCCCGCTCGTCGTCACCGAGACCAGCCACGTCGGGGTCGGCCGCGCCCAGTGGATCGACGAGGCGTCGGCGGCGGTCGAGCGCGCGCGCCGCATGGGCGTGCCGGTGCACGGCATCTGCCTCTACCCGGTGGTCGACCGCCCGGACTGGAGCAACGACCAGCACTGGCATCGGAGCGGCGTCTGGGACGTCGACCCGCCCGAATCGCCGACGCCGCTGCGCCGGCGCCTCAACCTCGGCTTCGCCAAGTCGATCCGGCGCGCGCAACGGCGGCTGCCCGCCGCGCCGATCGCGGCGCGCGCGATGCCGCACCTGCTGGTGCTCTCGCATTGGCCGTGGAACCTGCCGCGCCAGCGTGCGCACCACCTGCTGGCCCGCCTGGCGGAGCACTACCAGGTGGTGTGGATCGACCCGCCGGCGCACGCGGCGGTCCCGCCCTGCGTGCAGCGCGGCTCGCCCTGCACGGGCGTCGAGCTGCTGCGCCCGCTGACCCCGGTCGAGGCGCCCGGCTGGGCCGACGCGCAGTTGCCGGTGCTGCGCGACCTGCTCGCCAGGTACGTCGCCACGCATGCGGTCGCCGAGCCGATCGTCTGGGTGACGACGCCGCTCGCACTGCCGCTCGTCGACGCGCTGCGCCCGCGCACGCTGATCTACGACGCGATCGACGTGGCGGCGCTCGCCCAAGGCGAGCCGATGCAACGCCACGAAGCGGCGCTGCTGGCACGCGCCGACCTGGTCTTCGCCGGGCCCGGCCGGCACGTCGAGGTCGCGCCCACGCGGCCGGATGCGGTCGCGCTGCCGAACGGCGTCGACGCCGCGTCATGGCGTGGCGGCAGCCGCGCGGTGCACGACAGCGGCGCGCTCGATGCGATCGAGCAGCGCATCGGTCGGCCGCGTCTCGGCTTTGCCGGGCTGGTCGACGAGCGCATCGATCTCGACCTGGTCGCGGCGCTTGCCGACGCCGACCCGTCACGGCACGTGGTAATGGTCGGACCAATCACGAAAGCGGCGCCCGCAGCGTTGCCGCGGCGCCCGAACCTGCACTGGCTCGGCGCGCAGCCCGACGACGTGCTGGCGGCACTCGTCGACGGATGGGACGTCTGCCTGCTGCCGTTCGAGCAGGGCGTAGGCGCGCGGCGCGGCGAGCCGATCGAGGCGCTCGAGTTCGCCGCGGCCGGCAAGCCGATCGTCGCGACGAACGCCGTGGCAACGCTTGGCAATGCCGTGGCGACCTGTACGGACCGCGACGCGTTCATTGCGACGTGCCGCGCCCTGCTGGCCGAAGCGCCGGCCGCACGCGAGCGCCGCAACGCCGCGCTCGACGATGCCGTTCGGCATCACGCGTGGGACGATGTCGCGCAGCGCGCCCAGGCTGCGATCGAGGCACAGTTGGCGCGGTTGCCGGGCAGCCCGTCGCAGCCCGACCTTTCGTCGCTGGGTCCCCCGCGTGCCGCGGCGGTCGACACGACATCCATCGACACCGATCGACGCTGATTGCAACCTTCGTCGATCGGCCGATGCCGCACGCTCGCGCCCGCTATGCAGCGGCGCGCACCCGCACGAGGTGCGGCCCACTTCGAACGTCGTCGCCGACGCGCAGCTTTCGGCCGCGGCGCATTTCGACCTCGCCATTGACCATCACCTCGCCCGCAGCGATAAGCGCTTTCGCATTGCCGCCCGACGATGCGATGCCGCAGGCCTTGAGCAATGCGTCGAGTGCGATGTGCTCGCCGCGCAAGTCCAGATAAACAGGTTCCATGCGCAATTGGACCCGATCTCCCCGTCTTCGGACGTGTCACGCCGACGCAATTAGACTTATGGTCCTTTCGTTCTTTTTCCCATAGGACTTAGATGCCCAAGACGTACGCCCAGATCACGAAGCAAATCGAGGCACTCAGAGCCGAAGCCGAACAACTCCGCAAGCGCGAAGTCAGCGAAGTGATCGAGAAGATCAATGCGGCGATCGACGCCTACGGCATCACCGCGGAAGACCTTTTCGGTCCGCGGCGCCAGCGCGCGAGCGGCGCGGCGAGCAAGGGAAGCGGCGCGCGTGCCGGCCGTCAGCCGAAGTACAGCGACGGCGCCGGCAACGTGTGGGGCGGCATGGGTCCGCGCCCCAGGTGGCTGCGCGACGCGATCGCCGGCGGCAAGTCGCTCGAGGACTTCCTCACGTCGCGCAGCGGCGGCGGCGACGAAGCGGCGGCACCGCGCAAGGCAGCCGGCAAGCGCGCCGGCCGCAAGGCGGCCCGTGGCGCGTCGACCACCCGTTTCAGCGATGGCAGCAACAACTGGAGCGGTCGCGGCCCGCAGCCGGGATGGCTGAAGCAGGCGCTCGCGAGCGGCAAGTCGCTCGACGACCTGCGCGTCGCATGAACGAGCGCTGAACGCGCGAGGTGCCGTCAGGCGCCTCGCGTCGTCACTGGCGGAGCACGCTCGTCACGCACGACGTGCGTTGCCGACCGCTTCGCGAAACCGGCAGCGTTGCTGCCTCCCCCATCGCCTTCGCGCCGTCCGGCCCCAGGCGATCGCCGCCGCAGGGCGTCAGCGCCTGGCGGGTTGGGAGTCGCGTTCGAACTCCAGCGTGCCGTCGTCGATGCGCCCGCGCAGCATCAGCGCATCGCGCAGCACGTTCTGATGGAGCCGCCACGGCGGCTTGCTGCCCTGCCGCGGCAGGCGATCGAGCGCGCGCTGCACGTAACCCGACGTGAGGTCGAGAAACGGTCGTGTCTCGACGTTCGCATCGATGCGCGGGCGTGCGCTCGCGAGGCCATGGCGGCGCATGTGACGCAGCAGCCGGCACACGTAACGCGCGCTGAGGTCCGCCTTCAGCGTCCATGACGCGTTGGTGTAGCCGAACGTCAACGCGAGGTTGGGCACGCCGCTGAACAGCGTCCCCTTGTAGGCGACGGTCGACGCGGGATCGATCATCCGACCGTCGATCGAGACGCCGACGCCGCCGAGCACCTCGAGCTCGAGACCGGTCGCCGTCACGATGACGTCGGCCTCGAGCGAGCGCCCGGACGCCAGCCGGATGTCCTTCTCGCCGACCGATTCGATGCGGTCGGTCACGACGTCGGCGCGGCCGCTCCGGATCGCGGCGAACAGGTCGCCGTCGGGCGCCACGCACAGGCGCTGATCCCACGGACCGTAGCGCGGCGTGAAGTGCGTCGCGACGTCGTGACCCGGCAGCCGGCGCTGCACCTCCGCGACGAGGCGACGGCCGATCGCCGCCGGCCAGCGCCGCGCCAGACGAAAGAACAGCATGCCGAGCAGCACGTTCTTCGCACGCACCAACCGATAGGCGAGGCCCGCAGGAAGAACGCGGCGCAGGCGCTCGGCGATGCGGTCACGCGAGGGCAGGGCGATGATCCAGGTCGGCGAGCGCTGCAGCATGGTCACGTGCGCGGCATGCCTGGCGAGCTCCGGGACCAGCGTCACCGCGGTCGCGCCGCTGCCGATGACGACGACGCGCCGGCCCGCGAGGTCGAGGTCGTCGGGCCAGAACTGCGGGTGCACCCAGCGCCCGTCGAAGCGCTCCTCGCCCGCGAAATGCGGCCGGTGCGCGCGGTCGTAGAGGTAGTAGCCGCTGCAGAACCAGACGAAGCGGCAGGCGATCTCGATGGGTGGCCCGTTCGCGCGCTCGACCGCGAGCGTCCAGCGCTGGCGCGCCGAGCTCCAGTCGGCACGCACCACGCGATGGCCGAAGCGGATCGCGCGATCGATGCCGCGCTCGGCGGCGGTGTCGACGATGTAGCGGCGGATCGATGCACCGTCGGCGATCGCAGTGGCGTCGGGCCACGGCCGGAACGCGTAGCCGAGCGTGTGCATGTCCGAGTCCGAGCGGATGCCCGGATAGCGGAAGAGGTCCCAGGTGCCGCCGATCGCATCGCGCGCTTCGAGGATGACGAAGCGCTCGTCGGGGCAGCGGTCCTGCAGATGCGCGGCGGCGCCGATGCCCGAGAGCCCGGCGCCGACGATGACGACGTCGACCTCGCTGGCGTCGGCCGCGCCGCCGACGCCGCGTTCCGGCGGCTGCGCGCGGGCCGCAGCGTCCACGTCGGCTCAGCCGCCGGTCATGGCCCGCACAGGCAGTGCGTGACCGCGCTGTAGGCCTTGCGCTGCTCGGTCAACTCGCCGAGCCAGCCGAGGTCGCGCACGACCTCGCGCGCCGCCGCCGGCGCGATCGTCTCGGCGCCGAACAGCGGCCCCAGCGGGCCGCCGACGAGCTCGGCGATGCCGCCGTTGAGCAGGCTGAGCGCGCGCGCCAGCTTGCCGGGCTCGCGCTCGATCCAGGTGACGCGGGCGTCGGCCGGCAGCTTGGCGCGCTGCGCGGCGGCGCGCAGGGCGTCGCTGAGGCCGCCGAGGCGGTCGACGAGGCCGCGCTCCTTGGCCTGCGCACCGGTCCAGACGCGGCCCTGCGCGACCGTGTCGATGGCGGCCGGCGTGCTCTTTCGCGCCGCCGCGACCTTGCCGACGAACTCGGCGTACACGTGGTCGATCGTGGTCTGCACCAGCGCCGCGTAGCGGGGGTCGAGCGGCAGGCGCGGATCGCCCGCGTCGCGCAGCCACGTGGTGGTGACGCCGGCGCGCTGGATGCCGAGCCGGTCGAACGCGCGCTCGGCGGTCGGCAGCAGCGCAAACACGCCGATCGAGCCGGTGATCGTACCGGGGTCGGCGATCACCTCGTCGGACGCGGTCGAGATCCAGTAGCCGCCCGACGCAGCGACGTCGCCCATCGACACCACCACCGGCTTGCCGGCGCGCCGCGTCAGCTCGAGCTCGCGGCGCACCAGCTCGGAGCCGAACACGCTGCCGCCCGGCGAATTGACGCGCAGCACCAGCGCCTTGATCGAGCGGTCGTCGCGCGCCTGACGAATCAGCGCCGAGGTCGACAGGCCCCCGATCGTGCCGGCCGGCGCGCTGCCGTCGACGATGTCGCCCTCGGCGACGACCACGCCGACCGCATCGCCGCCGACCGCCGGCTTGATGCGCGCCAGGTACGACTCGAACGAGACCTGGGCGAAGGTCTTGCCTTGCGCGTCGGCCGCGCCGCGCTCGCGCATCAGCGCGCCGAGCTCGTCGCGCGTCTTGAGGCCGTCGACGAGCTTGTCGGCAAGCGCGGCCCTGCCCTGATCGCCGCCGGCCGACATCAGGCGCTCGGGCGCCTCCTCGATCGAGCGCGCGATCGCCCCTGCCGGCAGGCGCCGCGCGCGCTCGACGTCGGCGGTGTAGATCGTCCACATCGAGCCGTAGAGCGCGGCATCGGCCTCGAGCGACTCGGGTGACGGCTGGCTCGCGACGAACGGCTCGGCGGCGTTCTTGTACGTGCCCACGCGCAACAGGTTGACGCTGATGCCGAGCTTGTCGAGCGCGTCGCGGTAGTAGTTGCGGTGCCGTCCGTAGCCCTCGAGCCTGAGAGCGCCCATCGGATGCATGTAGACCTCGTTGGCGCGCGCGGCCAGGTAGTACTGGCGCTGGTCGTAGCCCGATCCCCACGCGACGACCTGCTTGCCCGTCGACTTGAAGCGATCGATCGCGGCGCCGATCTCGTGCAGCGACGCAAGCCCGGTGCCCTGCATCTCGTCGAGCAGCAGCACGACACGGGCGATCTTCGGGTCGGCCGCGGCGCGATCGAGCACCTCCAGCACGTCGCGCAGCCGCACGCTCTTGACGCGCCCGCCGCGCAGCTGGTCGAGCGCGGTCGAGCGCACGTTGCCGATGGTCTGCTCCGAGATCGGACCCTCGAGATCGAGCACCAGCGCGGTCCGGTCGGCGAGCGCCGGCGGGCCGCCCTGCACCAGGCCGATCAGGATCAGGAGCACGATCAGCCAGAACAGCAGCGTGAACGCGACGCGTCGGCCGGCATCGAGGAACCACCAGAGGGCGCCGAACCAGCGGCGAATGCGGCCGGGCTTGGACGAGGGCATCAAGGCTCCATCGATGGGGAAAAGCGAGACTGTAGCGGCGGCCGGCGGGCCGCGCCCCGTCGGTCCAAGCGGGATTCGGGCCACGACCGCTCGCGCCCTCGGCGGCCCTGCCAGCGCCGGCGGCGAGCCCTTGCGATACTCGCGCCCGCATGCAAGCGACCCTCGCCGTCACCGTTCCGTTCTTCGCACTGGTTCTTCTCGGATACGTGGCGGCCCGGCGCGAGCTGCTGCCCGACGCGGCGGTTCCGGGCCTCAACGCCTACGTGCTGTACTTCGCGCTGCCGTGCATGCTGTTCCGCTTCGGCTCGAGCCTGCCGATCCGCCAGCTGATCGACCCGCTGCTGATCGCGATCTGGGCGGTGAGCGCGCTCTGCGTGATCGCGCTCACGATCGTGCTGACGCTTCGGCGCGCCGGGCGCCCCGGCGGCGTTGGCATGACCGATGCCGCGTTCGGCGCGCTGGTGGCCGCGTTTCCGAACAGCGGCTTCATGGGGGTGCCGCTGCTCCTCGAGCTGCTCGGCGCGTATGCGGCGGGGCCGGTGATCAGCACCCTCCTGATCGACCTGGTGCTGACCAGCACGGTGTGCCTCGCGCTCGCGCAGGCACGCGTGCATGGCGGCCACATGGAGACGTCGCTGCTGCACTCGGCGGCACGTGCGCTGCGCGGGGCGGCGGCCAACCCGCTGCCGTACGCGATCGCGCTCGGCGCGGTGGCGGCGGCGACGGGGCAGCGCCTCGTCGGCCCGGTCGAGCGCGTCGTCTTCATGCTCGCCGACTCGGCGACGCCGGTGGCGCTGTTCACGATCGGCGCGGTGCTGTGGCGCGCCGGCCGCCACGCCCATACCCGCACCCCACCGCGCCACTACCTGCCGGTCGCGCTGATCAAGCTGTTCGTCCACCCGCTGGTGGTGTTCGTGGTGGGGCACATCGCGGTCGCCACCGGCGCCCCGGTCAGCCGCTCCGGCATGACGGCGCTGGTGCTCGCCGCCGCCTTGCCGAGCGCGAGCAACGTGTCGCTGCTCGCCGAGCGCTACGGTGCCGACAACGGCCGCGTCGCGCGGATCATCATGGCGTCGACGGTGCTGGCGTTCGGCTCGTTCTCGCTGCTCGCCTGGCTGCTCGGCAGCGGCGTCCTGCGGCGCTGAGCCCGCAGCTCAGAGCTGGAATGCGAGCCAGATCACGAGGCCCTCGGCGAGGTCGCGCAGCAGCCCGGGCGCCTTGGCCACGTAGGGCCGCGCGGCGGCCCGCTCGCGCTCGATCCAGTCGGCGAAGCGGCCGATGTCACGCGACTCGTAGAACGCGACCATCAGCTCGTAGTTGAGGAACAGGCTGCGCGCGTCGAGATTGGCCGAGCCGACGAGCGCGATCTCGTCGTCGATGACCACTGCCTTGGCGTGCACCATGTGCGGCGTCAGCCATACCCTGGCGCCGGCGGCGTGCAGCTCGCGCAGCGGCCGGTTGCGCGCGAGGTCCGCGAGGCGGTGGTTCGAGCGCGCGGGCAGCACCAGATCGATCTCGACGCCGCGCCGCGCGGCGAGCGTGAGCGCCTGCTGCAGCCCGGCGTCGGGAACGAAATAGGGGGTCACCGCGACGATGCGTCGGCGCGCGATGAACGCGCCCGAGACCAGCAGCACCTGGACCGTGTCGTCGACCTGGTCCGGACCGCTCGGCACCAGCTGGGCGAGCGGCGCAGCCGCGCGGTCGCCCTCCGGCGGCGGCGCAAGGTCGCTTTGCGGGGGCGCTGTCAGTGCTGTGGCGGCCGCCATCGGCGATACGGACGCGAGCGCGGTCGCGGCGGCCGGAATGGCCGGCGCTGCCGCGCGCGCATGCGCGGGCGCTCCGGCGCCCAGCAGCGGGCTGCGCGGCCCCAGCGGCGCGCGCGTCGCGTAGGCCCAGTCGAGGTCGAACAGGCGCCGTGCGTCGGCCGCGAGAGGCCCCGCGCAGTCGAAGCTGAGGTCGTGCCAGCCGCTGTCGGCCGGCCGGGCGAGAGGCCGCCCGGCCGACGGCAGTTCGAAGTAGGGGGCGGCGAGGTTGCGACCGCCGCACCAGAAGCGCCGCGAGTCGGCGATCACGAGCTTTCGGTGGTTGCGCAGGTTGGCGCGGCCGCGCAGGATCGACCGGAACGGCGGCACGAACTTGACCACCTCGACACCCGCCGCCCGCAGGCCCGCGACGTCGACGCGGCCGCCGAGCAACGCACCGATGCCGTCGATCAGCAAGCGCGTGCGCACGCCGGCCCGCGCGCGTGCCTTGAGCGCATCGATCACCGGCTCGCCGACGCGGTCCTGGGCCAGGATGAACGTGCTCACGTCGAGGGTTCGTTCGGCCGACGCGATCACCTCGTGCAGCGCGCGCAGCGCCGCGGCGCCGTCGGCGTGCACCGAGAGCCGCTCGTAGCCGGTGGCATCGGCAAGCCCCATCGCGCGGCCGAGGCGCTGCGCCCAGAGCGCCGGCAGCGCGCCATCGTCGGCGCCCGCGACGGCCGCCCCGCGCGGCGGCGGCGGGTCGCGCAGCAGGAGCTTGCGGCTGCCGAACATCACGAAGAGCGGCAACGCCAGGTACGGCAGCAGCGCGAGCGCGATCACCCAGCCCACCGCGGCCGAGGGGTCGCGGCGTTGAGGAAACGCACGCGACACGGTGACGTAGAAGACGAGCGCGATCGCGACCACGACGCCGTGCAGCGTCAGCCACTGGCGCAACAGGGCGTCTTCGAAAGGCATCGTCGTGCGGTCAGCGAGCGACGCCGCGATGCCCGCGCAGGCCGCCGCGAACGGTCACCCCGGAAAAGAAGAAACCCGCCGGGCCTGCGCCGGGCGGGTTCGAGCGGGATGGCTGCCCGGTCACTTCCTGCGGTACTTGCGCAGCGCCGCGATCTGCGCCGCCATCGCCGCGAACTCGCCTTGCGCCTTTGCGAAGTCGATGTCGCTCTTGGCGTTCTTCATCGCTTCCTCGGCCTGCCGCTTGGCCTCGTTGGCCTTGGCTTCGTCGAGGTCGTGGCCGCGAATCGCGGTGTCGGCGAGCACGGTCACCGTGTCGGGCTGCACCTCGAGGATGCCGCCGGCGACGAAGACGAACTCTTCCTCGTTGTTGTCGGCGCGCTTGATGCGCACCGCGCCCGGCTTGATGCGCGTGATCAGCGGCGTGTGGCGCGGGTAGATGCCGAGCTCGCCGAGCTCGCCCGGCAGCGCGACGAAGGTCGCCTCGCCCGAGAAGATCGATTCCTCGGCCGAGACGACGTCGACATGCAGGGTAGTGGCCATTGATATGTCCTAGTTCGTAGCCCCACGAGAAGGCTTCAGAAACCAAGCAATCGGCGCCGGGGCAAGGCGGCGCGCACAGCCGTGCTGGTGCACGGCGAGCACGCCAACGGCGCCCCGGGGTCGAGTGCGCCGCTTACTGAACCTTCTTGGCCTTTTCGATGGCTTCGTCGATGGTTCCGACCATGTAGAAGGCCTGCTCCGGCAGCGAGTCGCACTCGCCGTTGGCGATCATCTTGAAGCCGCGGATGGTTTCCTTCAGCGGGACGTACTTGCCTTCGCTGCCGGTGAACACCTGGGCGACGAAGAACGGCTGCGAGAGGAAGCGCTGGATCTTGCGGGCCCGCGCCACGACCAGCTTGTCTTCCGGCGCGAGTTCGTCCATGCCGAGAATCGCGATGATGTCGCGCAGTTCCTTGTAGCGCTGCAGGATGCCCTGCACCTGGCGCGCGACCGTGTAGTGCTCCTCGCCGACGACGTTCGGGTCGAGCTGGCGGCTCGTCGAGTCGAGCGGGTCGACCGCGGGGTAGATGCCCAGCGAGGCGATGTCGCGCGACAGCACGACGGTCGAGTCGAGGTGGGCGAAGGTCGTTGCGGGCGACGGGTCGGTCAGGTCGTCCGCCGGCACGTAGACGGCCTGGATCGACGTGATCGAGCCGATCTTGGTCGACGTGATGCGCTCCTGCAGACGGCCCATCTCTTCCGCGAGGGTCGGCTGGTAGCCCACCGCCGACGGCATGCGGCCGAGCAGTGCCGACACTTCGGTGCCGGCCAGCGTGTAGCGGTAGATGTTGTCGACGAAGAACAGCACGTCCTTGCCTTCGTCGCGGAACGACTCGGCAATGGTCAGACCGGTCAGCGCGACGCGCAGACGGTTGCCCGGCGGCTCGTTCATCTGGCCGTACACCATCGCGACCTTCGACTCGCCGAGGCTCTCGAGGTTGACGACGCCCGACTCGGCCATCTCGTGATAGAAGTCGTTGCCCTCGCGGGTGCGCTCACCGACGCCGGCGAACACCGACAGGCCCGAGTGCGCCTTCGCAATGTTGTTGATCAGCTCCATCATGTTGACGGTCTTGCCGACGCCGGCACCGCCGAACAGACCGACCTTGCCGCCCTTGGCGAACGGGCAGACCAGGTCGATGACCTTGATGCCCGTTTCGAGCAGGTCCTGCGACGGCGACAGCTCGTCGTACGCCGGCGGCTTGCGGTGGATCGAGGCCACGAGGTCCTGGCTGACCGGGCCACGCTCGTCGATCGGGTTGCCGAGCACGTCCATGATGCGGCCGAGCGTCGCCGGGCCGACCGGCACCGAGATCGGGTTTCCGGTGTTGACGATGGTCATGCCGCGGCGCAGGCCTTCGGACGAGCCGAGCGCGATGGTGCGCACGACGCCGTCGCCGAGCTGCTGCTGCACCTCGAGCGTCAGCTCCGAGCCTTCCATCTTCAGCGCGTCGTAGACGCGCGGCATCTGGTCGCGCGGGAACTGCACGTCGACGACGGCGCCGATGCACTGGACGATCTTGCCCTGGTTGGCAGTGAGCGCGCCGCGCTCGGGAGAGAGGACTTCAGCCATGTTGCTTCCTTCGGTACTTGTCTGTTCGATCCGCCGAGCGGTTCAACCCGCGGGGTGCGCATCGCGCGGGGCGTTCGGCCGGCGCTCGCTGCGCGCCGGCGCGCCCGCCGTCCGGGCGCGCCGCTAGACCGCTGCCGCGCCGGCCACGATCTCGGAGAGTTCCTTGGTGATCGCGGCCTGCCGCGTCTTGTTGTAGACGAGCTTCAGCTCGGCGATGACGTTGCCGGCGTTGTCGGTCGCCGACTTCATCGCGACCATGCGGGCCGACTGCTCGGACCCCATGTTCTCGGCCACGGCCTGATAGGCCAGGGCTTCGACATAGCGCAGCAGCAGGTCGTTGATGACCGTCGGCGCGTCGGGCTCGTAGAGGTAGTCCCACCCATGCTCGCCCTGGCGCACTTCCATCTCTTCGGCCGACAGCGGCAGCAGCTGCTGCACCATCGGCTCCTGGCGCATCGTGTTGATGAAGCGCGTGTAGCAGAGGTAGACCGCCGAGAGGCGCCCTTCGGCGTAGGCGTCGAGCAGCACCTTCACCGGGCCGATGAGGCGCTCGAGCGCCGGCCGGTCGCCGAGCTGGGTGACGTGCGAGACCACCGGCGCGCCGATGCGATTCAGGAAGCCGAAGCCCTTGTTGCCGATGGCGACCGCTTCGGACCTGATGCCCTGGCCCTCGAGCTCGCGCAGCTTGGCGGTGACCGCCCGCAGCACGTTGGTGTTGAGGCCGCCGCACAGACCCTTGTCGGTCGTGATCACGATGAAGCCGGCGGTCTTGGCGCCGTCGTTCTTCACCATGAACGGATGCTTGTACTCGGGCGTCGCCGTCGAGAGGTTCGCCGCCAGGCTGCGGATCTTCTCGGCGTAAGGACGCGCCGCACGCATGCGGTCCTGCGCCTTGCGCATCTTCGAGGCGGCGACCATCTCCATCGCCTTGGTGATCTTCTTCGTGTTCTCGACGCTCTTGATCTTGCCGCGTATTTCCTTGCCTGCTGCCATAGATCTTCCTAGTTACTCGAACGTCGTCGTTTCACGCGGCTCGCCGCGGACAGGTTCCCCGGCCGCCGCGAGAATGCCTCTAGGGCGAAAGCGCAGCGACGCGAGGTTCAACCGTCCTCAGGCGAACGACTTCTTGAACGCCGCCGTGGCGTTCATGAGCTCGCCCTCGGCATCCTTGTCGAGCTGCTTGGAGTCTTCGATCTTCTGCAGCAGACCGGCGTGGTTCGTCTTGAGGTGCGTGTGCAGGCCGCTTTCGAACGCCAGCACCTGCTTGACGTCGACGTCGTCCATGAAGCCCTTGTTCACCGCGAACAGCGAGGCCGCCATCAGCGAGATCGGCAGCGGCGAGTACTGCGGCTGCTTGAGCAGCTCGGTCACGCGCGCGCCACGATCGAGCTGCTTGCGGGTGGCTTCGTCGAGGTCGGACGCGAACTGCGCGAACGCGGCGAGTTCACGGTACTGCGCGAGGTCGGTACGGATACCGCCCGACAGGCCCTTGATGACCTTGGTCTGCGCCGCGCCACCGACGCGCGACACCGAGATACCGGCGTTGATCGCGGGGCGAATACCGGCGTTGAACAGCGAGGTCTCGAGGAAGATCTGGCCGTCGGTGATCGAGATCACGTTGGTCGGCACGAACGCCGACACGTCGCCGGCCTGCGTCTCGATGATCGGCAGCGCGGTCAGCGAACCGGTCTTGCCCTTGACCTCGCCGTTGGTGAACGCTTCGACGTAGTCGGCGTTCACGCGGGCGGCGCGCTCGAGCAGGCGCGAGTGCAGATAGAACACGTCGCCCGGATACGCTTCGCGGCCCGGCGGACGGCGCAGAAGCAGCGAGACCTGGCGATAGGCGACGGCCTGCTTGGAAAGGTCGTCGTAGACGATCAGCGCGTCCTCGCCGCGGTCGCGGAAGTACTCGCCCATCGTGCAGCCCGAGTAGGCCGACACGTACTGCATCGCCGCGCTCTCGGCGGCCGATGCAGCGACGACGATCGTGTACTCGAGCGCGCCGTTGGCTTCGAGGGCGCGCACGATGTTCTTGATCGTCGACGCCTTCTGGCCGATGGCGACGTAGATGCAGGTCATGTTCTGACCCTTCTGGTTGATGATCGCGTCGACCGCGACCGCGCTCTTGCCGGTCTGACGGTCGCCGATGATCAACTCGCGCTGGCCCCGGCCGATCGGCACCATCGAGTCGATCGCCTTGAGGCCGGTCTGCATCGGCTGGCTCACGCTCTGACGCGCGATCACGCCCGGGGCGATCTTCTCGATCGGCGCCGACAGCTTGGTGTGGATCGGCCCCTTGCCGTCGATCGGCTGGCCCAGGGCGTTGACGACGCGACCCTTCAGCTCGGGACCGATCGGCACTTCGAGAATGCGGCCGGTGCACTTGACCGTGTCGCCTTCGGAGATGTGCTCGTACTCGCCCAGGATCACCGCGCCGACCGAGTCGCGCTCGAGGTTGAGCGCGAGGCCGAACGTCGGCGTGCCATCGGGTGCGGACGGGAACTCGAGCATTTCGCCCTGCATCGCTTCCGACAGGCCATGGATGCGGCAGATGCCGTCGGTCACCGACACGACGGTGCCTTCGTTGCGGATGTCGGCCGAGACGGCAAGGCCTTCGATCCGGCTCTTGATCAGTTCGGAGATTTCAGCGGGATTCAGTTGCATGGTGGACTCCGGTCTGCCTCAGCAGGCTGGTGGAATGTCGATGCGGGACGGCCTCAGGCCGTCAGCGCGGCCTTCATCTGGGCCAGGCGAGCCTGGATCGAGGTGTCGAGAACTTCGTCGCCGACGACGATGCGGACGCCGCCGATCAGCTCGGGCCGCACCTCGACGGTGGCGTCGAGCCTGCGGCCGAAGCGGCGCTCCATGGTCTGCACGACATCGGCGAGCTGGGCGTCGTCGAGCGGGAACGCGCTCTCGACCACCGCGCGGGCGGTGCCGCTCCGGTCCTGCACGAGAGCCTCGAACTGGCGCGCGATCTCGCCGAGTGCAGGCAGCCGCCCGTTCTCGACGACCATGCGCAGCAGGTTGCCGGCGGCCGGGCTGAGCGCGCCGTCGGACGACGCGTTCACCACGGAAGTCAGCACCTCCACCACCTGGTCGACGCTGACCTTCGGGTTGTCGGCGAACTGCCGCATCTCCGGGGTGCCGGCGATGCGCGCGAGCGCATTGATTTCGCGCGCGAGGGCGCGGCCGTCGCCGTTCGCCGACGCCTTCATCAGGGCTTCGGCGTACGGGCGGGCGATGGTCGCGAGTTCAGCCATGGATCAGAACTCGGCCTTGAGCTGGTTCAGCAGGTCGGCGTGCGCGCGCGGATCGACCTCGCGACGCAGGATCTGCTCGGCACCGCGCACCGCCAGCACCGCGACCTGCTCGCGCAGCGTCTCGCGGGCCTTGGTGGCTTCCTGCTCGGCTTCGGTACGGGCCTGGGCGACGATCTTCGCCGCCTCCTCGCTGGCACGCGACTTGGCTTCCTCGATCATCTGCTGCGCGAGACGCTCGGCATTGGCCAGACGCTCGGCGGCGTCGGTACGAGCCGACGACAGCTGCTCTTCGACGCGCTTGTTGGCGATCGCCAGCTCGGCCTTCGCGGTGTCGGCAGCCGACAGACCCTCGCGGATCTTGTTCGCGCGCTCGTCGAGCGCGGCGACGATCGGCGGCCAGACGAACTTCATCGTGAACCAGACCAGGATCAGGAACACGATCATCTGGATGATCAGGGTGAAGGTGATGCTCACGGAAAGGCCTCGATGAAGATGGTCTGGTGTGACGCGGGGGCCGCGCGGCGCGCGGCCGTCAGGCGCCGCTTACCGGGGCAGGTTCGCGAGTTGGGCCAGGAACGGGTTGGCGGTCGCGAACCAGAGCGCGATACCCGTGCCGATGATGAACGAGGCGTCGATCAGACCGGCGAGCAGGAACATGCGGGTCTGCAGTTCGCCCATCAGTTCGGGTTGGCGGGCGGCCGACTCGAGGTACTTGCTGCCCATGACGCCGATGCCGATACAAGCGCCCAGAGCGCCGAGGCCGATGATGATGCCGGTGGCGATCGCGACGAGACCGATGAGTTCCATGTTGACTCCTGAGTGAAAAAAGAAACGGTGGAAGGAAAGGGCGAAAGGAAAACGAAACCGGGCGTCAGTGCGCGTCGTGCGCCTGACCGATGTAGACCAGTGCCAGCATCATGAAGACGAAGGCCTGCAGCGTGATGATCAGGATGTGGAAGATCGCCCACGCGGTACCGGCGACGATGTGGCCGGCGGCGAGCGCCCAGCCGGTGGCGCTCATGGTGAAGGCGCCGCCCATCAGGGCGATCAGCAGGAAGATCAGCTCGCCGGCGTACATGTTGCCGAACAACCGCATGCCGTGCGACACGGTCTTGGCGACGAACTCGATGAGCTGCATCGCGAAGTTCACGACCGACAGCAGCACGAAGCCGATCCACGTCACCGGGTTGGCGCTCAGCTTGACGGTGCCGAACGGTGCCGCGAAGAGCTCGTGGACCCAGCCGCCGATGCCCTTGATCTTGACGTTGTAGACCAGGCAGACGATCAGCACGCCGATCGAGAGGCCCATGGTCACCGAGAGGTCGGCGGTCGGCACCACGCGCAGGTAGGCGTGCGCCGGGTCGTGGCCCGCGGCACCGACGATCAGGCCCCAGAGCCAGGGCAGCAGATCGACCGGCAGCAGGTCCATCGCGTTCAGCAGGAAGATCCAGACGAACACCGTGAGCGCGAGCGGCGCGACGAGGCGACGGCTGTTCGCGTTGTGGACGATGCCCTTGGCCTCGTTCTCGACGAGTTCGACGAGAAGCTCGACGGCAGCCTGGAAGCGCCCGGGCACGCCCGCGGTGGCGCGCCGCGCGGCACGCCACAGCAGGAAGCAGGCGATCGCGCCCAGCACGATCGAGAAGAACACCGAGTCGAAGTTGACGACGGAGAAGTCCACCAGACTCGCCGGCTTGGCCGTGCTGGCGTGCGTGAGGTGGTGAATGATGTAGTCACCGGAGGTGGGCGCGTGGCCTTCGGCTGCCATGACGTTGAGTCCGTTCGTGTTGTGTTCAGCGGGCGCGCCAAAACAGCGCAACCCAGTAGGTCTGCATGCAGATCACGAGACCGGCCAGCAGGGCCGGCCAGCTCAGATCAGCCACCACTCGCGGTGCCAGCATCAACATGCCGACCGACACCGCGATCTTGATTCCGCTCCATGCGAGCACGCTGAGCGTGCTGGCGACCGGCGAGATGCTCGACAGCCGGCTGGTCATGCCGCGGGCCATCAGGGCACCCGGGACGGCGACGGTCGCACCGCCGTAGAGCAGCGATGCCCCGACACCCTCGGACGCGACCAACCAGCCGAGCGCGCCGAGTCCGAGCGCCACGACGGCCTGAAGGACCACCACCCGCCACGGCGAGAGCCCTGGCATGCGGCGGCGCAGATCGGCAGCCTCGTCGCGCGTGAGCCGATGGACCGGAGCGTCCTCGACCTCGTCGTCGAATGCACCCGGCCGCGCGCCGCGGCTGACCGCGTCGGACGTTGGGCGCGGCAGGGCGACTTTCAGCACAGCCTCAGATTATACGTAGAGAAGTGTTAACCCTGACAACTCTTGCACGGATGCATCGCAGTGTCCCGCTCGGATTTGGTGCGAGTCCGGTTGGAGTCGCCGCGGCGTGATTGCACTCGCCGCACCCGGATCGTGAAGCGACGCGTCGATCATTGCCATGACGTGGCACGGCATGGACGCGGCCGTCCCGCCGCATCAGGCTTGCCGGTTCGACGCGTTCCCGGGCGTTTGCCCAGGCAGCCCTAGACGACGCCGACGTCGAGCTTCATCCAGCCTCTGCACGACTCGCCGGGCTGGAGCGCGCGCAGGCCGTGCGCGAGCGGGTCGGCCGACTGGATCGCGTTGTTGACGTGACTCACCGGCTCGACGCAGAAGTAGCGCCGGTGCTGCGGCGTGTAGACGACGAGATGGTTCTCGGACGACGTGAGCTGCAACGCGAAGGTCTCGTCGGCGATCTGCGCCGGGCCGCGCCAGCCGTCGAACACGTTGTCGTCGTTCAGGCGCGCGATCGCGCTGTCGATGCCCGGCTGCGCGACGCGGCGTACCGGCAATTGCAGCTGATCGGCGTCCCAACGCTCCGACACCTCCGCGCGCAGGTGGCTGCGCTCGCGCAGCGGAAAGTACGGGTGCCAGCCGAAGCCGACCGGCTGCACGACGTCGGCGCGGTTGACGATCGCCAACTCGACGCTCAGCGCCTCCGGAGTCAGCACGAACGACTGCGTCGCCTCGAACGCGAACGGCCAGTCCGCGTCGCCCACGTGCGCGAGACGCAGCACGGCCTCGCACTCGTTCGCCGACACGACCTGCCACGCCCGTTGCCACCCGATGCCGTGCAGCGCGTGCGGCCCTGCATCGCCGGCGTCGGGCCGGATCGTGTAGTCGCGGCCTTGCCAGCCGAACCTGGCAAAGCCGATCCGGTTGGAATAGGGCACCAGCGGAAAGCTCGCGGCGTCGCGGGCGTTCGCGAGCAGCGCGGGCTCGGTCGAGCGCAGCACCGGCACGCCGGTGTGCCAGAGCCCGGCGACCGAGCCGCCGAGGTCCGGACGCAGCGCCAGCCGCAGGGCCCCTGCGCGCAGTTCGATCGCGTCCGGCCGGGTCGCCGGCACGCCGTCGCCTTCGATCACGTGAGGTCGACCTTGAGGTAGTGGGCGCCGGGAATGGGGTTGAAGTAGTACGGCGGGATCTCTTCGAAGCCGAGCGCGCGATAGAGCTCGCGCGCCGACTCCATGTCGTCGAGGGTGTCGAGCAGCATCACCGAATAGCCGCCGCGCCGCGCCTCGTCGATCAGCGCCTCGGCCAGCGCGCGGCCGATGCCGAGCCCGCGATACGCGGGCCGCACGAAGAGGCGCTTCATCTCGCAGGCGTTCGGGTAGTCGACCTCGGCGAGGCAACGCAAGGCGCCGCAGCCGGCCAGCTCGTCGCCCACGTAAGCCAGGATCACCTGCCCGGTCGGCGCAGCGTACTCGCCCGGAAGCCCCGCGACCTCCGCATCGAAGCCCTGGAAACCGAGATCGACCGGCAGCGAGGCCGCGTAGTCGCGGAAGATTCCGGCGGTCGCTTTCCAGAGCGCCGCGGAGTCGGCGACGCGAAGCGTGAAGCGGTCGTCGGGCGCGTTCACGCGAGGGTCGGCCGCCGAGGCTCACGCCGCAGGCGCCAGGGCTGCGGAGCGCGTGCGGCAGCGCAAAGTTCGCGTCGGCAGGTCGCGGACGACCCGGCTCGCCTCGCGCCGCATCGCGCGCATGGGTCCAGACGGGTCGCGCCGCGCGGCCCGAACGCACCATGCGGGCGTTCGGGAGAGTTCGCCGCGGCAGGCGGGCAGCAAGCGTTCATCGAACGAGCGGACGGTCGCGCTCACGCCGGGCGAGCGCCCAGTCGCGGCGGCGGGTTGCCGCGGTCGCAGGAGAAGCTGAGTGACGCGTTCGTTCCAACCTGCCGGATGGTAGCCGCAGCGCTGGCCGAAGTCGCCGCGACGGTGCCTGCCCGGACCGCGACCGACCTCGGCGTGCCGTCCGCGGGCTGCTCGGCACTTCGAACGCGCCGCTGCGAAGCGCCGAGCGCGAGGTTCCACCCGTCCGATGCGCAGCGGCGACGCCAGACCGGCGGCTCGTCGCGAGAGGCCTGGAACGGCGGCCTGCACGTGCCGCGCGGCCCGCTCGAACGTGGCGGCCTCGCAACGCGGTCGCGAAGGACCCTTCCGTTACCATCGCGAACCCGCCTGCGGCGCCGCCGCCGAGCGTGGTCGGCGCGCGCGAGGCGCGATTCGGCGCCTGACGTCGACCTGCGCAGCGACCCGCGCGCCGTCCGTTCCTCCTTTGCGTCACGCCGCTCGATGACCCTTTCCCGTTTGCGTTCGAAGATCGTCCTGGCCGCGTGCCTGCTCGCCGGACCGGCATGGGCCCAGGTGGGCTTGCCGGTCGACGGCGGCAGCACCTTCAGCACGCCCGCGTACCCGCCGCGCACTGCGCCGGCCGGCGTACCGGGCACCATCGGCGCCATGCCGCTGCCGGCGCCGCCGGGCAGCACCGGCTACCCGAACGCCGCACCGGCCAACCCGCTGGTGCAGCGCCCGAACACCACCGCCGCGCAGCAGCCGCCGTTCGTCGTGGTGCAGCCTGCCCCGCTCGACGACGGGCAGCGCCGTCCTGCCGACCAGACGCCGCCACGCCCGAGCGAGTTCCAGCGCTTCGTCGAGGCATCGACCGGCCGTCTGCTGCCGATCTTCGGATCGACCTTCTTCGCCGATCCGGAACGCCTGCGCTCGCTCGAGAACGTGCCGGTGTCGGCCGATTACACCGTCGGCCCCGGCGACGAAGTCGTGATCCGCGCCTGGGGCTCGATCGACATCGACTACCGCGCGACGGTCGACCGCAACGGCATGCTGAACCTGCCGAAGGTCGGCAGCTTCAACGTCGCAGGGGTGAAGGCCTCCGACCTCGAGCGCAACCTGCGCGCGCAGATCGGCCGCATCTTCACCAACTTCGACCTCAGCGTCTCGCTCGGCCAGCTGCGCGGACTGCGTGTCTTCATCGTCGGCCCGGCGCAACGCCCCGGCGTCGTCACGCTGCCGAGCCAGTCGACGCTGCTGTCGGCGGTGGTCGCCGCGGGCGGCCCGTCGCCGACCGGCTCGATGCGCAAGGTCCAGCTGCGCCGCAACGACCGCGTGATCTCCGAGCTCGACGTCTACGAGTTCCTGGTTCAGGGCGACAAGTCGCGCGACGTCCAGCTTGCCGCCGGCGACGTGGTCGTGTTCCAGCCGGTCGGGCCCCAGGTCGCGCTCACCGGGTCGACCGACACGCCGGCGATCTTCGAGCTGAAGTCGGCGCAGGAGCCGCTGCGCGACGTGCTGCGCTACGCCGGCGGCGTTCCGGTGCTCGCCAACCCGAACCGCGTGCAGCTCGAGCGCGTCGACAACCGCCAGCGCAACGCCGCGCGCTTCGTCGAGACCTTCAGCCTCGACACCGCCGGCCTGCAGAAGCCGCTTCGCGACGGCGACGTGCTCACGCTGCTCGCGATCTCGCCGCAGTTCGCCAATGCGGTGACGCTGCGCGGCCACGTTGCCCAGCCGCTGCGCTACCCGTTCACGCCCGGCATGCGCGTGCGCGACCTCATTCCGGATCGCGACGCGCTGATCACGCCCGACTTCTATCGGCGCAAGAACATGCTGGTGCAGATCATCGAGGACGAGGAGTTCGCGGACACCGAGCTGCTGCCGGCGCCGTTCGACGCCGCCGGGAACCCGGTCGACCCGCGCAACCCGACATCGGGCACCTCGACCCGCAATCAGCCCGCGAACGGCGCGAACGCCGCGAACGCGACGGCAGCGCCGAACCTCGCGGCGAACACGCTCCCGATCGCGACGCCCGGACGTCCGCTCAGCTACACCCAGCGCGTCGCGCGTGCCGAGGCGCGTGCTGCCCGCGACCGCGCGCGCCAGCCGGCCGCCCTGTTCGAGGAGCTGAACTGGGATTACGCGGTCATCGAACGCCTCAACCGCGACACCCTGCAGACCGAGATCATCCCGTTCAACCTGGGCCGCGCGGTGCTGCAGGGCGACGAGGCGAGCAACGTCCCTCTTCAACCCGGCGACGTGGTGACCGTGTTCAGCCAGAAGGATCTGCGCGTGCCGGTGGCGCGCCAGACCCGTCTGGTGTCGCTCGAGGGCGAAGTCAACGCGCCCGGCGTCTACCAGCTGCTGCCGGGCGAGACGCTCAAGAGCCTGATCGCACGCGCGGGCGGCTTCACGTCGCAGGCCTACGTGTACGGCCTCGAGTTCAGCCGCGAGCAGACCCGGGTGCGCCAGCGCGAGAACCTCGTGACCGCGATCGCCCGCCTCGAGTCGCTCGCCGCGATCCAGGCGGCACGCGAGGCGGCCAACCGCCGCGACGACGCCAACGCCGCCGCTGCCACCGCGGTCAGCAACGCGGCGACCAACGCGCAGATCGCGCGCCTCAGCCGGGTGCAGCCGAACGGCCGCGTCGCGCTCGAGCTGCGGCCGGAGACGCGCTCGATCGACGAACTGCCCGACGTGCTGCTCGAAGGCTCGGACCGCATCAGCGTGCCGCCGCGGCCCGGCTTCGTGACGGTCGCCGGCGCGGTGGTCAACAACAACGCGTTCCTGTGGAAGCCCGAGCGCACCGCGGGCGACTACCTGCGCCTCGCCGGCGCCGACGAGGCGGCCGACACCTCGAACATGTTCATCCTGCGCGCCGACGGCACGGTCACCCACGCCGGCGATCGACGCGGCTTCTTCGGGCGGGGCGGCATCGAGGGCCTGCGCATGTACCCCGGCGACGCGCTCATCGTGCCCAACCAGCTCGACTACGAGACCTGGGGCCGCGCGCTGATGCGCAACCTCAAGGACATCTCGCAGATCTTCGCCCAGTTCGGCCTCGGCATCGCCGCGCTCAACTCGCTATGAGCGTCCACGACAGCATGCCCGGCTACGGGAACGTGCCGCTGCCCGACGACGTCTACGACGAGGATCGCGGACCGCGGGTCGGCCTCGCCGAGGTCCTGGCGTGGATCGGCGAGCGCAAGGCGCTGGTCGCGGCGATCACGCTGGGCGTGGCGGTGCTCGCGGCCGCGGTCGCGTTCCTCGTGCTGAAGCCCGTCTACACGGCGCGCGCGACCTTCCTCGCGCCGAACTCGCAAGCGCCGAGCGGCTCGGCGGCGGCCATCGCGGCGCTCGGCCAGCTCGGCGGTCTCGCCGGCGGCTTCGCGCCGAAGACGCCCGACGAGCTCTACGTGGCGCTCTTCAAGAGCGACAGCGTGGTGCGACCGCTCGCCGAGCGCTTCAACCTGCGCGAGCGCTACGACGTCGACAGCTTCGAGGCCCTTCGCAGGCAGTTGCCCAAGTACATCCGCGTGTCGTCCGACAGGAAGAGCGGCCTCATCACGGTCGAGGTCGACGACAAGGACCCGGCCTTCGCGGCGACGCTCGCCAACGCCCACGAAGGCGAGATCACGAAGGTGCTCTCGCGTCTGGCGGTGTCGGAGGCCCAGCTGCGGCGCGCGTTCTTCGAGCGCCAGCTCAACGAGACCAAGGAGAACCTGGTCAAGGCCGAGCAGGGCCTGCGGACGGTGCAGGAGCGCTCGGGTGTGATCGCGCTCGACAAGCAGGCCGAGGCGCTGATCGGCAGCGCCGCCGCGGTGCGCGCGCAGATCGCCGAGCGCGAGATCCAGCTGCGCGTGCTGCGTACCTCGGCGACCGAGCAGAACCCCGAGGTGATCCGCCTGCAGTCCGAGCTGCGCGGCTTGCGTGCCGAGCTCGCGCGCATGGAGTCGCGCGCCGGCGGCAACAACGGCAGCGCGGTCGACCTGCCGGTGGGCCGCATTCCGGAGGCGGCGATCGAGTACGTGCGGGCGCGCCGCGAGCTGCGCCTGCAGGAGACGCTGCTCGAGGCCATGGTGCGGCAGTACGAGGTCGCCAAGCTCGACGAGGCCAAGGAAGGCCCGGCGCTGCAGCGTGTCGACGCCGCGGTGCCGCCCGACTACAAGTCGAAGCCCTCGCGCGCCCTGATCATCCTCGGCAGCACGCTCGTCGCGTTCCTGCTGAGCGCAGGCTGGGTCGTGTTCCGGCGCTACCTGCAGCTGCGCCGCGAGATGGACCCCGACGCGTCCGCGAGCTGGCACGCCGCCGCACGCGCCTGGGGCTGGGGCCGCTGAGCGGCAAGTCCGATCCCGCGGGGCCCGGGCGGCGTGGCGCCGCCCGTTTTCTCAAGGCAGCGTGACGCTGCCGCGGATGCAGGTGACGCAGTCGCCGCCGATCCAGATCGTCGGGCCGTCCTGTTCGACGTGCACCCGCCCGGCGCGGCCGAGCGCGGTGCCCTGGCTCGCCACGTAGCGCGGCGGCGCGATCCGCGCGCCGATCAGCCACTGCGCGACGCTCGCGTTGAGGCTGCCGGTGACCGGGTCTTCGACCACGCCGGGCGTCGTGAGGAACGCGCGCAGCTCGAAGTGCGGCGTGCCGGCGTGACCGCCTTCGGGCCACGGCGCGACGACACCGAGTTCGAGGCCGGCGAGCAGCGCCGGGTCGGGCACGAGGTTCAGCAGTTCCTCGCGCGAGCCGAGCATCACCGCGACCCAGCCCGGCCCGTTGTCGACCCACTGCGACGCCTTGATCGCGCCGGGCGCGACGCGCAGCGCACGGGCGATGCGGGCCAGCAGCCCGGCGTCGACCGGGCCGCTGCGGCGCAGCGGCGGCGCCGCGAACGCGAGCCGGCCGGCGCCGCGCCGGATCCGCACCAGCCCGACGCCGCATTCCTGCACCACGTCTTCGCCGCGGACACGGCCGCCGGCCGCGAGCCACGCGTGGCAGCTGCCGAGCGTCGGGTGACCGGCGAACGGCAGCTCGCGGCTGGTCGTGAAGATGCGCACCCGGTAGTCGGCGCCGGGCGTCGTCGGCGCAAGCAGGAACGCGGTCTCGCTGAGGTTCATCCAGCGCGCGAACGCCTGCATCTGGCCGGCGTCGAGCCGGTCGGCGCCGTGCACCACGGCGAGCGGGTTGCCGCAGAGCGGCGTGTCGGTGAACACGTCGATCTGCGCGAAGTCGAAGGTCGTCGTCATGCGAGCTCCCGCAGCGCGTCGGCGATCGCGCCGACGCCCGCGTCGATCTGCGCGGCGGTGACGGTGACGAAGGAGAGACGCAGCGTGCGGGCGCCGCTGCCGTCCGCATGGAACGCGGCACCCGGAACGAAGGCGACGCCGCGCGCGACCGCACGCGCCAGCAGCACGCCCGCGTCGACGTGCGCGGGCAGCTCGAGCCAGAAGAACATGCCGCCGCTCGGCGCCTGCCAGCGGCAGCCGAGTCCCGAGCGCGCGCCGAGGTGCGCGTGCAGCGCGGCGTCCATCGCGTCGCGCCCGGTGCGGTAGCGCGCGCGCAGCGCCGGCAGGTGCTCGGCGAGCATTCCGCTTTGCAGCACCGCGCTGACGATGCGCTGGTTCAAGCCCGGCGTGTGGAGGTCCGACGCCTGCTTGGCCTGCACGAACTTCGGCAGCAGGTCGGGCGGCGCGACCAGATAGCCGAGCCGAAGTCCGGGCGCCAGCACCTTCGAGAACGAGCCGAGGTAGACGGTGCCGGCCGGCCAGTGCGTCGCAAGCGGACGCGGCGGCGCGCGGTCGTACCAGAGCTCGCCGTACGGGTTGTCCTCGACGATCGGAACGCGTGCTTCGCGCGCCGCTGCGGCGAGCGCCGCGCGCCGCTCGGCCGGGATGCAGCGCCCGCTCGGATTCTGGAAGTTGGGCAGCAGGTAGACGCAGCGCGCCGGGTCGGCCGCCTCGCCCAGACGACGCAGCGCGGCCGGCGAGGGCCCGTCGACGTCGCCGTCGAGCGCTGCGAAGCGGGCGTCGGCGAGCGTGAACGCCTGCAGCGCGCCGAGGTAGGTGGGCGTCTCGACGGCGACCGTGCTGCCCGGGTCGAGCACGACCTTGCCGACGAGGTCGAGGCCCTGCTGCGAACCGGCCGTGACGAGCACCTGGGCGGGGTCGACGTCCATGCCGTGGCCGGCGAGGTGCTCGGCGACCCAGCCGCGCAGCGGCGCGAAGCCCTCGCTCGGCGCGTACTGCAGCGCCTCGTGCGGCGTCTCGGCGAGCACCCGCGCGGTCGCGGCACGGATCGCGTCGAGCGGAAACGAGAGCGGCGACGGCAGCCCGCCGGCGAGCGAGATCATCCCGGGCTGGTCGGCGAGCTTGAGGATCTCGCGGATCGCCGACGGATTGGCGCGCGCACTGCGGCGCGACACGCGCCACGGCGAGGCGGCAGCGCGCCTGCCGAGCGATTGGTCGGGAAGCGGCGCGGTGGTCGGGTTCGCGGGCAGGTCCTGGGTCACGGTCTCGGGCATGGTGTTCCTCGGTAGCGGGCAACCCAGTCTAGGCCCGCGCACCAGCACAGTACCGGTACACTGCGCGCCAAACAACCGCAGCCTGTACTGGCAGACAGCCGCCACACCGCATGACATCGCCACTCGAACCACCCGCGGCCGCCACGCTGTCGCGCTCGGCACAGGCGGGCCTTGCCGACCAGCTCGCCGAGCGCTTCGCCGGGCCCATCCGGCAGCGTCTGCTCGCGCCCGGGGCGCGGCTGCCGTCGGTGCGCGAGTGCGCGCGCCGCCACGGCGTGAGTGCGCACACCGTGGTCGCCGCGTACGACCAGCTGCTCGCGCTCGGCCTCGTCGAGGCGCGCCCGCAGCGCGGCTTCTTCGTGCGCAGCCGCGGGGCGATCGCGGAGGCGGGTGCTGCTCGCGACCTGCCTGCGGCCGAGGTGATGCGCCACCCGCTGCCGATCAGCGCGACCTCGCTGATCCGCGGCATGTTCCAGCCGCCCGGCGCGCGTCCGATGCCGGGCCTCGGCACGCTGCCGGCGGAGTGGCTCGACCCCATGCTGCTGGCGCGCGCGCTGCGCCAGGTCACGAGCGCCGGCCAGCTCGAGACGACCGCGCTCCACTACGGCGACCCGGCGGGCGACCCGCGCCTGCGCCGCGCGCTCGCGGCGCGCCTCGGCGAGCACGGCATCGGCGCCGGCGTCGCGCAGATCGTCACCAGCGTCGGCGCGACCCACGCGCTCGACATCGTCACCCGCACCCTGCTGCGCGCCGGCGACCGCGTGCTGGTCGACGAGCCGGGCTGGTCGGTCGAGTACGCGCGTCTGGCGGCGCTTGGCCTTGTCATCCTGCCGGTGCCGCGCGGCGACGATGGGCCGGACCTCGCGGCGATGGAGCGCCTGATCAAGGCGCAGCCGGCGGGCGCCAAGCCGCGCCTCTACGTCACGGTGTCGGTGCTGCACAACCCGACCGGCGCCACCCTGACGCCCGGTGCGGCGCACAGGCTGCTGCAGCTCGCGACCCGCCACGATCTGCACGTGCTCGAGGACGACACCTATGCGCACCTGGCGCCGCCGCACCTGCCGCGGCTTGCCGCGCTCGACGGCCTCGAGCGCACGATCTACGTCTCGGGCTTCTCGAAGATCCTGGTGCCCAACTGGCGCGTGGGCTTCCTCGCCGCGCCCGAGCGGCTGATCGAGCGTCTGGTCGACACCAAGCTGCTGACCACGCTGACGTCGCCCGGCCTCACCGAGCAGGCGCTCGCCCACGCGCTCGAGAGCGGGCAGCTGCGTCGGCATGCCGAGCGCGTCGTCGCCAAGCTCGACGCAGCACGTGCCCGCGTCGTCAAGCTGGCGGAGTCGCACGGCTGCCGCTTCGCCGCGACCCCGCGCGGCCTGTTCGGCTGGGTCGATGCCGGCTGCGACACCGAGCGGCTCGCCGAGGCCCTGCTCGACCGCTGGCTGGTCGCGCCCGGCGCGCTGTTCCATGCCGACCATCGGCCGACGACGCTGATGCGGGTCAACTTCGCGACCAGCCAGGACGCCGCGTTCTGGCGCGCGCTGGTCGAGGCGCGCGAACAGCTCGCGACCGGGATTGCGCCCGACGCCGCTGCCGCCCAGGCGCCTCGCTCGGAAACCGCATAACGATGCGCTGAAACGGTCGTTCACGCGACCAAGGGCGCTACCTAGGATGCGCCGCTCCGGGCTTGTCACGCCCTCCTTCGGAGCGCCATCCATGAATCTCTCCCGCCGCTGGATCGTCGCAGTCGCATCGACGCTGGCCCTTGCATCGGCCGGCGCCGTCGCGCGCGACTTCACGCTGCTCAACGTCTCGTACGACCCGACGCGCGAGCTGTACCAGGCCGTCAACGCCGCGTTCGCCGCGAGCTACAAGGCAAAGACCGGCGACACCGTGACGGTGAAGGCGTCGCACGGCGGCTCGGGCAAGCAGGCGCGCTCGATCATCGACGGCATCGACGCCGACGTGGCGACGCTCGCGCTCGCCTACGACATCGACGAGATCGCCGAGCGCGGCAAGCTGCTGCCGGCCGACTGGCAAAAGCGCCTGCCGCACAACAGCTCGCCCTACACGTCGACCTACATCTTCCTGGTGAGGAAGGGCAACCCCAAGGGCGTCAAGGACTGGAGCGATCTCGTCAGGCCGGGGCTCTCGGTGGTCACCGCGAATCCCAAGACCTCGGGCGGCGCGCGCTGGGGCTACCTCGCGGCGTACGGCTACGCGCTGCGCCAGCCGGGCGGCAACGACGCGCAGGCGCGCGACTTCATCGGTCGCCTCTTCCGCAACGTCCCGGTGCTCGACACCGGCGCGCGCGGCTCGACGCTGACGTTCGCGCAACGCGGCATCGGCGACGTGCTGCTCGCCTGGGAAAACGAGGCGCATCTCGCGATCAAGGAGTTCGGCGCCGACAAGTTCGACATCGTCTATCCGCCCACGAGCATCCTTGCCGAGCCGCCGGTTGCGGTGGTCGACAAGGTGGTCGACAAGCGCGGCACCCGCGCGGTCGCGCAGGCCTACCTCGAGTACCTCTACACGCCCGAGGCGCAGGAGATCGTCGCGCGCAACCACTACCGGCCGATCGACCCCAAGGTGCAGGCCAAGTACGCCGCGCAGTTCCCCAAGATCAACCTCTTCACGATCGACGAGGTGTTCGGCGGCTGGACGCGCGCGCAGAAGACCCACTTCGCGGACGGCGGCGTGTTCGACCAGATCTACGCCAGGCACTGACCCGCACGACGCGGGCGCTGCGGGCTCGCGGCGAGTGCCGAGCGGCTGAGCCCGCGGGTGGCGTTCAGCGGGCCTCGAGCGCCTCCCAGCGCTCGAGCGCGTCGAGCAGCTCGGCCTCGATCGCGGGGTAGCGCGCCTGCGCGGCGGCGACCTTCGCAGGCTCCGACACGTACGCGGCGGGGTCGGCGAGCAGCGCGTCGAGCGCCTTCTGCTCGGCCTCGAGCGCCTCGATGCGCGCCGGCAGGGCGTCGAGCTCGCGCTGCTCCTTGTAGCTGAGCTTGCGCGGCTTGAGCGTCGCCGACGCGGGCGCCGCGGCAGGCGCGGCGGCCGCTGCCGCCTCCGCAGGCGTCCGCAGCGCGCCGGCGCGTCCGGCGGCCGCCCGCGCGGCCTCGTCGCGGATCGCGAACGAGCGCTCGCGCTGCGTCTTCCAGTCCTCGTAGCCGCCCTCGTACTCGCGCCAGAGGCCCGGTGCCACGTCGCCTTCCCACGCGATCGTGCTGGTGACCACGTTGTCCAGGAAGCGCCGGTCGTGGCTGACCAGGAACACGGTGCCGGCGTAGTTCTGCAGCAGCTCCTCGAGCAGCTCGAGCGTGTCGATGTCGAGGTCGTTGGTCGGCTCGTCGAGCACCAGCACGTTGGCCGGCAGGGCGAACAGGCGCGCCAGCAGCACCCGGTTGCGCTCGCCGCCCGAGAGCGTGCGCACCGGCGAGTTGGCGCGCTCCGGCGAGAACAGGAAGTCGTTGAGATAGCTCATGACGTGCTTGCGCGCGCCGTTGAACTCGACCCACTCACTGCCCGGGCTGATGGTGTCGGCGAGCGTCGCGTCGAGGTCGAGCGTGCTGCGCATCTGGTCGAAGTACGCCACCTCGAGCCGGCTGCCGCGCCGCACCGTTCCCGACGTGGGCTCGAGCTCGCCAAGGATGAGCTTCAGCAGCGTGGTCTTGCCGGCGCCGTTGGGGCCGATCAGGCCGACCTTGTCGCCGCGCAGGATGGTCGCACTGAAGTCCTTGACGATCAGCTTGTCGGCGCCCCCGGCGGTGCGAAAGCGCATCGACACGTCGCGCAACTCGGCGACGATCTTGCCGCTCGGCACGCCCGAGTCGATCTCGAGCTTGACCTGCCCGAGCGAGTCGCGCCGCGCCTGCCGCTGCGCGCGCAGCTTCTGCAGGCGCTCGATGCGGGCGACGCTGCGCGTGCGGCGCGCCTCCACGCCCTTGCGGATCCAGACCTCCTCCTGCGCCAGCAGCTTGTCGGCACGCGCGTTGGCGAGCGCATCGGCGGCGAGTTGCTCCTCCTTCATGCGCTCGTACGCGCTGAAGTTTCCCGGATACGAGCGCAGCACGCCACGGTCGAGCTCGACGATGCGCGTCGCCACGCCGTCGAGGAACGCGCGGTCGTGGGTGATCAGCATCACGCTGCCCCGAAAGCCGCGCAGCAGCTCCTCGAGCCACGCGATCGAGTCGAGGTCCAGGTGGTTGGTCGGCTCGTCGAGCAGCAGCACGTCGGGAACCGCGACCAGCGCCTGCGCCAGCGCGACGCGCTTCTTCATGCCGCCCGAGAGCTCGTCGATGCGCCGCGTGCCGTCGAGGTGCAGGCGGTCCAGCGTGGTCTCGACGCGCTGCTCCCAATTCCAGGCGTCGAGCGCCTCGATGCGGGTCTGCAAGGCGTCGAGACTCTCGGGGCCTTTCTGCTTCTCGTCGAGGTCGACGCCTTCGGCGTGCGCCTCGTAGCGTTGGCGCACCTCGCGCGCCTCGGCGACGCCTTCGCTGACCGCTTCGAACACGCTGTGCCCCGGCTCGAACGCCGGCTCCTGCGGCACGTAGCGGATGCGCAGCCCCTGCGTGAGCTGCAGCAGGCCGTCGTCGAGCTTCTCGAGTCCCGCCACCACCTTCAACAGCGACGACTTGCCGGCGCCGTTGCGGCCGATGAGCCCGATGCGCTCGCCGGCCTCGAGCGCGAAGCCGGCGTCGTCGAGCAGGGCGACGTGGCCGTAGGCGAGGTGTGCGTTGGAGACGGAAAGGACGGCCATGGATCAGCGTCGGTCGAGCGCGCGCTCGACGGCGTCGATGAACGTGCGGGCGACGTCGAAGCCGGTCTGGTCGGTGATCTCCTGGAAGCAGGTCGGGCTGGTCACGTTGATCTCGGTCAGGCTGTCGCCGATCACGTCGAGGCCGACGAGCAGCAGGCCGCGTGCGGCGAGGATGGGCCCGATGTGCTCGGCGATCTCGCGGTCGCGCTCGCTCAGCGGCTGGGCGACACCCTTGCCGCCGGCCGCGAGGTTGCCGCGGATCTCGCTGCCTTGCGGAATGCGCGCCAGCGAATATGGCACCGGCACGCCGTCGATGACGAGGATGCGCTTGTCGCCCTTGACGATCTCCGGCACGTAGCGCTGCACCATAACCGTGGTCGCGCCACCCTGGTTGAGCGTCTCGACGATCGAGCCGAGGTTCATGCCGTCCGCGCCGACGCGGAAGATCCCGGCGCCGCCCATGCCGTCGAGCGGCTTGAGGATGACGTCGCGGTGCTCGGCGTGGAACGCCTTGAGCGCCGCCGCGTCGCGGGTGACGAGGGTCGGCGCGATGAACTGCGGGAACTCGAGGATGGCGAGCTTTTCCGGGTGATCGCGCAGCGCCGCCGGCTTGTTGAAGACGCGCGCGCCCTCCCGCTCGGCCTGCTGCAGCAGGTGCGTCGCGTAGAAGTATTCGGCGTCGAACGGCGGGTCCTTGCGCATCACGACCGCATCGGTCGCCGCCAGCACGCCGGCGGCGGCCTCGGGCGGGTCGATCTCGATCTCGCGGAACCAGCGCGCCGGATCGCCGGTGAGCTCGACGTGGCGCACCCGCGCGCTCACCTTGGCGCCCTGCTGCCAGCGCAGGTCACGCGGCTCGCAGGCGTAGAGCTGGTGGCCGCGCCGGGCGGCCTCGCGCATCATCGCGAAGGTCGAGTCCTTCTTGATGTTGAAGGCTTCGAGCGGGTCGGCAACGAACAGCAGTTTCATCGGGGTTCTCGTTGATGCGTCGAGCCGCGCACGCGGCCCGGCGTCAGATCTCGACCTTGGAGCCGAGCTCGACGACGCGGTTGGCCGGCAGGCGCAGGAAGTCGGCGGCCGCCGAAGCGTTGCGGTGCATCCCCGCGAACAGCTTCTCGCGCCAGTCGGCCATGCCGCTGCCGAGCGTCGGAATCACGATGTCGCGCGACAGGAAGTACGAGGTGTCCATGTCGTCGATCACGCAGCCGGCCCGGCGCAGCTCGGCGAGCGCCACTGGCACGTCGGGCTCGTCCTTGAAGCCGAAGTTGAGCGTGACCTGCCAGCAGTCGTGGCCAAGCGGCTCCATCTGGTAGCGCTCGTTCGGCGCCACCCACGGCGCTTCGTGGTGCCGCACCGTCACGAACAGGTTCGTCTCGTGCAGCACCTTGTTGTGCTTGAGGTTGTGCAGCAGCGCGTTCGGCGTGAAACCCTGGTCGCTGACCAGGAACACCGCGGTGCCGGGAACCCGGGTCGGCGGGCTGATGAACACCGACTCGAGGAAGCCCTTCAGGTCGATCGCGTCGGAGCGCAGGCTTTCCGACATGAGATGGCGGCCCTGCTTCCAGGTCATCATCAGCATGAACATCATGATGCCGATCAGCACCGGGAACCAGCCGCCGTCGATGACCTTGACGACGTTGGCAGCGAAGAACGTCACGTCGACGACGAAGAAGAAGCCGGTGGCGGCGAAGCACACCCACCACGGGTAGCGCCAGCCGTAGCGGATCACGAAGAACGTCATCGTGGTCGTGATCAGCATGTCGATCGTCACCGCGATCCCGTACGCGGCCGCGAGCTCGCTGCTCGAGCCGAACAGCACGACCGCGAACACGATGCAGACGTAGAGCGCCCAGTTGACGAACGGCACGTAGATCTGGCCGGTCTCGCGCACCGAGGTGTGCATGATGCGCAGGCGCGGCAGGTAGCCGAGCTGGATCGCCTGCTTGGTGACCGAGAACGCGGCGGTGATCAGCGCCTGCGACGCGATCACGGTGGCGCACGTCGCCAGGCCGATCAGCGGATAGAGCGCCCAGCCCGGCGCCATCCCGTAGAACGGGTTGCGCGCGCTCTCGGGATGAGCGAGCAGCAGCGCGCCCTGCCCGAAGTAGTTGAGCACCAGCGCGGGCATCGCGAGAGCGAACCAGGCGATGCGGATCGGGCGCTTGCCGAAGTGACCCATGTCGGCGTAGAGCGCCTCGGCGCCGGTCACGCAGAGCACGATCGCGCCCAGCGCGACGAAGGCGATCCCGGCATGGGCGAAGAGGAAGTCGAGCGCATAGCGCGGGTCGAGCGCCTCGAGCACGCGCGGGTTGGTCGCGATGTGCATGAGGCCGAGCACCGCCAGCACGCCGAACCAGGCCGCCATCAGCGGGCCGAACACCTTCCCGACCTGACTGGTGCCGCGTCGCTGGACGACGAAGAGCAGTGTCAGGACCACCAGGGTGACCGGCACCACGTAGTCGTGCAGGCGCGGCGCGGCGACCTCGAGGCCCTCGACCGCCGACAGCACCGAGATCGCCGGCGTGATGACGCCGTCGCCGAAGAAGATCGCGGTGCCGAAGATCCCGATGAAGAGCAGGCGCTGGCGCAGCGCCGGGCGGTCCTTCACGGCCTGCGAGGCAAGCGCGAGCATCGCGACGAGACCGCCCTCGCCGTTGTTGTCGGCGCGCAGGATCAGGACGACGTACTTGACCGAGACGATGACCGTCAGCGTCCAGAACACCAGCGACAGCACGCCGTAGATGTTCGCCGGCGTGAGCGGCACCCGGCCCTCGGCGAACACCTCCTTCAGGGCGTACAGCGGGCTGGTGCCGATGTCGCCGTAGACGACGCCGATCGCCCCGAGGATCAGCGCCGCGAGGCTCGAGCGGGAATGGCTGCTCTTCACGCGCCTGTCGCCGCCGCCGGGCAGACGGCAGCGATCGCCTTCACTCGTAGACCTCGGCGTCGGGGTCGGTCGCCTCCAGCTCGTAGCTGGCAGCCACCATGGCGAGGCGCGCGATCACGCCGTACATGTAGAACCGGTTCGGCGCGCTGGCACCCGGCTTGGCGCCGGGCTTGGGAAGCTGGTTGCTGCCGGCGAACGCGAGCGGAACGAAGCTCGCCCCGGGCGCGTTGAGGTTCTCGTCGACACCGCGCTCGGCATTCACGCGGTAGAAGCCGCCGACCACGTAGCGGTCGATCATGTAGACCACGGGCTCGGCAGCGGCCTCGTTGATGCGCTCGTAGGTCGGCACGCCCTCCTGGAGGATGACCTCGCTCACCTCCTGGCCGTCCTTGATCACGCTCATCTTGTTGCGCGTGCGACGGCTCAGGTCGGCGAGCTCCTTCGGGTCGCGCACCGTCATGATGCCCATGCCGTAGGTCCCGGCGTCGGCCTTGACGATGAGGAACGGCTTTTCCTGAATGCCGTATTCCTTGTACTTGCGGCGGATTTTGGCCAGCAGCGTCTCGGCGTTGCTGGCCAGGCAGTCGGCGCCCGCGCCCTCGGTGAAGTTGACCTCGCCGCAGTGCGCGAACAGCGGGTTGATCAGCCACGGGTCCATGCCGAGGAGCTTGGCAAACTTCTTCGCGAGCTCCTCGTAGGCCGCGAAGTGCTTCGTCTTGCGGCGCACCGCCCAGCCGGCGTGCAGCGGCGGCAGCAGGTATTGCTGGTGCACGTCGCTCAGCACCTCCGGCAGGCCCGCGGAGAGGTCGTTGTTGAGCAGGATGGTGCAGGGGTCGAAGCCCTTGAGGCCGATCCGGCCGCGCGTGCGCACCAGCGGCTCGATGGTCAGGCTGCTGCCGTCGGGCAGCGCGATCGGCGTCGGCGCGGTCACCGCCGGGTCGAGCGAGCCGAGGCGGACGTTGAGACCCGCCTGGTGGAAGATCTCGACGAGCCGGGCGACGTTCAGCAGGTAGAACGAATTGCGGGTGTGGCTTTCCGGGATCAGCAGCAGGTTCTTGGCTTCCGGACAGATCTTCTCGATCGCCGCCATCGCCGCCTGCACCGCCAGCGGCAGCATTTCCGGGGTGAGATTGTTGAATCCCCCCGGGAACAGGTTGGTGTCGACCGGGGCAAGCTTGAAACCGGCGTTTCGCAGGTCGACCGACGTGTAGAACGGCGGCGTGTGTTCCATCCACTCGAGGCGGAACCAGCGTTCGATCGCCGGCAGCGACTCGAGAATGCGCTGCTCGAGCTCGTTGATCGGGCCGGTCAGCGCAGTGATGAGATGAGGAACCATGACGGTGGGCAGCCTCGGAGCCTGCCGAGGTGCGAGCGGGGACGATTCTAGGCATATGAGGTGCCGGGCCCGGCGCGACAAGGCGAGGTTGCAGCCCGCCGCCGCCGCAGGCGCCGCCCCGCCCCTCCCGCGACGTCTGACCGCATCCGGTGCGGGTCGGGTGCCGCGCCGGCTACGCCGCCCGGCGCCGGCCGGAACGAAGAAAGGGCCTCCGAAGAGGCCCTTCCATGCGGCGAGCGCCGCTCCGGCGCCCGCGAGGGGCGGCGTCAGTTGTGGTACGCCGTCTCGCCGTGCGAGCTGATGTCCAGACCCTCGCGCTCGTCTTCCTCGCTCACGCGCAGGCCGATCACGACGTCGACGATCTTGTAGGCGATCAGCGAGACCACCGCCGACCAGACCACCGTCAGCAGAACCGCTTTCAGCTGGATCCAGACCTGGGCCAGGATCGGCGTCGAGCTCACCGTGCCGGTGACCCAGTCGCCCACGAGGCCGGGGCCGCCGAGCGCCTGGTTGTTGAAGACGCCGGTCAGCAGCGCACCGACGATGCCGCCGACGCCGTGGATGCCGAACACGTCGAGCGAGTCGTCCGCCCCCAGCAGGCGCTTGAGACCACGCACGCCCCACAGGCAGGCGAAGCCGGCGATGAAGCCGATGACGATCGCGCCCATGAAGCCGACGTTGCCGCAAGCCGGGGTGATCGCGACCAGGCCGGCCACCGCGCCCGACGCGGCGCCGAGCATCGACGCCTTGCCCTTGAGCATCGCCTCGCCCAAGCACCACGCCAGCACCGCCGCGGCAGTGGCCGACAGCGTGTTGATGAACGCCAGCACGGCGCCGCTGCTCGCCTCGAGCGCCGAGCCGGCGTTGAAGCCGAACCAGCCGACCCACAGCAGCGCGGCACCCACCATCGTCAGCGTCAGGGAGTGCGGCGTGAACGCCTCGCGCCCGTAGCCGATCCGCTTGCCGACCATGTAGGCGCCGACCAGGCCGGCGACCGCAGCGTTGATGTGGACCACCGTGCCGCCCGCGAAGTCGAGCGCGCCCATCTGCCAGATGAAGCCGGCCTTGCTGTTCATCTCGTCGGCGACGGCCGCCGTGGTGTACGCGTCAGGGCCCATCCAGTACCAGACCATGTGCGCGATCGGCGCATAGCTGAAGGTGAACCAGAGCACCATGAACAGCAGCACGGCCGAGAATTTCATGCGCTCGGCGAACGCGCCGACGATCAGGCAGCAGGTGATCGCCGCGAAGGTGGCCTGGAACGCCATGAACAGCAGCTCGGGCAGCACCACTCCCTTGCTGAAGGTCGCGCCCATCGCATAGGTGCCGTCGGCCGGGTTGAACAGGCCTTTCATGAACAGCCGGTCGAAGCCGCCGAAGAAGGCGTTGCCCTCGGTGAACGCGAGGCTGTAGCCGTACACGCACCAGACCACGACGATCAGCGAGAAGGTCACGAACACCTGCATCAGCACCGACAGCATGTTCTTGCTGCGCACCAGGCCGCCGTAGAACAGCGCCAGGCCGGGGATCGACATCATGATGACGAGCAGCGTCGCGACGATGATCCAGGCGACGTCGCCCTTGTTCGGCGTCGGCGCGGCGGCCGACGCGGCCGGCTGGGCCCCGGTGGCGCCGGCGGTCGCGCCGCTGGTGCCCGGGCCGGCCAGCGCGGCCGAGGCGGCCGACGCCGCCGCGGCCACCGCCGACGCGGCGCTCGACGCGGCCGAGCCGACGTCGGTCGCCACCGCGCTCGCGGTCGACGCCGGCTCGGACGCGGCGGGCTGCGCCAGCGCGGCGCCGTCGAAGCCGAGTGCCGCCGCGAGGAACGCGCCGGCCAGGATGAGTTTCTTCATGGTTGTTGTCTGCATGGCGTTCAGAGGGCGTCCTTGCCGGTTTCGCCGGTGCGGATGCGCACGACCTGCTCGAGCGCCGACACGAAGATCTTCCCGTCGCCGATCTTCCCGGTGCGGGCGGCCGCCTCGACGGCCTCGATGACGCGGTCGACGATGGCGTCGTCCACCGCGGCTTCGATCTTCACCTTGGGCAGGAAGTCGACGACGTACTCGGCGCCGCGGTAGAGCTCGGTGTGGCCCTTCTGACGGCCGAAGCCCTTGACCTCCGTCACCGTCACTCCCTGCACGCCGATCGCGCTCAGCGCCTCGCGAACCTCGTCGAGCTTGAACGGCTTGACGATTGCAGTGACCATCTTCATGGCTGTACCTCCCCGGTCGAAATCAGAATGTCTTCTTGACCGCGACCACGGCGCCGAAGCGGCCGAGGTCGTTGCCCGCCGGCGACGCATACGCGTGGGCGCCGGCGATCTTCTTGGTGTCGGTGCCGACGGCGGCGAGGCTGAACGTGAAGCCGTAGAACTCCTTGGCGACCGTCAGCGAGTAGTCGGTGTACGAGAAGTCGCTGTTGTTGCGCACCCGCTGGTGGCCGACGTGCGGGGTGAGCGTGACGCCGCCGCCGACGTCGAAGTTGGCGGTGAGGTCGAGGTAGCCGCTGTGCTTGCTGTCGGCGGTGCCGAACAGGCGCGTCAGCGCGTGCGAGTACTTGAGGGTCGCCGGGCCAAAGCTGAGCGCGCCGTACAGCTCGAACGTGTTCGGGCTGTAGGTGTTGGGGATGCGGGTGAGCGCGTTGCGCGGGTAGAGGTACTGCAGCACGCCGACGTCGTAGCCGAAGTCGCTCGTGATCTGGCCCTTGTAGCCGCCGTAGAGGTCGAGCTCGACCGGCGAGCGGCGCGTGTTGATGTCGTTGATCTCGCCGGCGTCCTTGATCCAGCGGATCGTCGACGCCCAGGCGCCGACGTAGAAGCCGTTCGGCAGCGCGTAGTCGACGCCGCCCTGCACGGCAGGACGGAAGCGGCTCTGCGAGATGCCGCGGAAGCGGTAGTCGCTGGTCACGCTGACGTTGAACGACAGGGGGTTGGTCTCCTGTGCGGCCGACAGCGTGGGCATCGCGGCAGCGGAAACGGCGGCAAGGGCGAAGGCGAGCGTCTTCATCGGGTCAACTCCAGGCTTGAGAGGGGATCGAGCCCATTTCGCAGCTTCTGTGCCAAGCGGTGTCGAGGCATCCGTGCCCTCGCCGCGCGCAGCGCAGCCGCGCCGGAACCCGGCGGCTGGCGCAGCAAGCACCCGAAAGGTGCATGCGCCACCCCCAATCAACCCGTTCTGGTGCACCCGTCACCGACGGTTGCCGCCGTGGCGTCGCCCTATCCTGCTGCGCAGCACCTGCGCCCCGTGATGTCACTGGCCATCGTCCACAGCCGCTCGATCGACGCGCTCAGTGCTCCCGAGGTGCGCGTGGAGGTCCATCTCGCCAACGGATTGCCGAGCTTTACGCTGGTGGGGCTCGCCGACCTCGAGGTGAAGGAGGCGCGCGAGCGGGTGCGCTCGGCGATCCAGAACAGCGGCCTCGACTTTCCGAACAACAAGCGGATCACCGTCAACCTGGCACCGGCGGACCTGCCGAAGGACTCCGGGCGCTTCGACCTGCCGATCGCGCTCGGCATCCTCGCGGCAGCCGGGCAGATCGACGCGGACCGGCTCGCCGGTTTCGAGTTCGCCGGCGAGCTCTCGCTGGCGGGCGACGTGCGCCCGGTACGGGGCGCGCTCGCGATGGGGCTGGCGCTCCAGCGCTCGGCCGCGTCGACACGCGTGCTCGTGCTGCCGACGGCGAGCGCCCAGGAGGCGGCGCTGGTTCCGGGCCTCGCGTTGCGCGCCGCCGAGCATCTGGCCGACGTGGTCCGCGCCTTCGTCGCCGGCGAGTCGGCGGCAGCCTGCGAGCTGCCCGTGCCGGTGCCCGCGCCGCCGGCGGTCACCGCGGCACGCCCCGACCTGCGCGAGGTCAAGGGACAGGCCGGCGCCAAGCGGGTGCTGGAGATCGCCGCGGCCGGCGGGCACAGCGTCCTGATGGTCGGGCCCCCGGGCACTGGCAAGTCGATGCTGGCGCAGCGCTTCGTCGGCCTGCTGCCGCCGCTCGACACCGACGAGGCACTCGAGTCGGCCGCCATCGCCAGCCTCACCGGCGGCTTCGCGCCCGAGCGCTGGGCCGAGCGCGTGCTGCGCGCGCCGCACCACACCGCCTCGCCGGTGGCGCTGGTCGGCGGCGGCTCGCCACCACAGCCCGGCGAGATCTCGCTCGCTCACCACGGCGTGCTGTTCCTCGACGAACTGCCCGAGTTCCCGCGTGCGGCCCTGGAAGCGCTGCGCGAGCCGCTCGAGACCGGCCGCATCGTCGTCTCGCGCGCGGCGCGGCGCGCCGAGTTCCCGGCGCGCTTTCAGCTCGTCGCCGCGATGAACCCGTGCCCGTGCGGGATGCTCGGCCACCCGCAACGCGCCTGCCGCTGCACGCCCGAGGCGATCGCGCGCTACCAGAGCCGGCTCAGCGGCCCGCTGCTCGACCGCATCGACGCACAGGTCGAAGTGCCGGCGGTGCCGCCGGACGCGCTCGCCGCGGCGCCGCGGGGCGAGTCCACCGCGGTCGTCGCCGCACGGGTGGTGGCGGCGCGCTCGCGTGCCTTGCAGCGCCAGGGCTGCGTCAACACGGAGCTCGCCGGCGACGCGCTCGACCGGCACGCCGCGCTGGATGCCGCGGCGTCGGCGTTCCTGCAGGCAGTCACGCTGCGCCTCGGCTGGTCGGCGCGCAGCTTTCATCGCGTGCTCCGGCTGGCGCGAACGATCGCCGACCTGGCCGAAGCGCCCGCGATCGCTACTCCGCACGTCGCCGAGGCGATCCAGTACCGGCGCGTGCTGACGACCGGCTGAGCTGGTCGCTGCCGCGCCGGCTGTAGAAGACGGGGCTAGAGCAGCGACGCCAGCCCGCGCTCCGCGTCGGCCACGGCGATGCCGCTCCGCGCGGCCCAGTCCTCGACCTGATCGCGGCCGATCTTGCCGACGTTGAAGTACGCCGACTCGGGGTGCGCGATGTAGAAGCCGCTGACGCTCGCCGCCGGCAGCATCGCCAGGCTCTCGGTGAGCTGCATGCAGATCTCGTCGGCGCCGAGCACGCGGAACAGGTCGCTCTTGACGCGGTGGTCCGGGCACGCCGGGTAACCCGGCGCCGGGCGGATGCCGCGGTACTTCTCGGCGACGAGGTCGTCGACCGAGAGCGCCTCGTCGGGCGCGTAGCCCCAGAAGTCGGTGCGCACGCGCTGGTGCAGGCGTTCGGCGAACGCCTCGGCGAGCCGGTCGGCGATCGCCTTCAGCATGATCGAGCTGTAGTCGTCGAGCTCGGCGGCGAACTGGCGCTCCTTCTTCTCGATGCCGAGGCCGGCGGTCACCGCGAAGAGGCCGATGTGGTCCGGGACGCCCGACGCCTTCGGCGCGACGAAGTCCGCAAGACACCGGTTCGGCCGCATCACGCCATCGACCACCGGGCGCACGCTCTGCATGCGCAGGTTGCGCCACGTCATCAGCACCTCGCGGCGCGATTCGTCGGCGTAGATCTCGATGTCGTCGTCGCCGACGCTGTTGGCCGGGTACAGCGCAAGCACGCCGCTGGCGCCGAGCCAGCGGCCGTCGATCGCGCGCCTGAGCATCTGCTGGCCGTCGGCGAGCAGCTTGCGCGCGGCTTCGCCCACCACCGCATCGTCGAGGATCGCGGGGTACGGTCCGGCGAGGTCCCAGGTCTGGAAGAACGGACCCCAGTCGATTGCCGCGGCGATCTCGGCAAGGTCCTGGTTCTTCAGCACGCGCCGGCCGATGAACTTCGGCTGCGGCGCCTGGTAGCTCGACCAGTCGATCTTCGTCTTGTTGGCGCGCGCCTCGGCCAGCGTGACGAGCGGCGTCGCCTTCTTCGACGCGTGCTGGGTGCGCACGCGCTCGTAGTCGGCGGCGATCTCGGCGATCGCGGCGTCCGAGCGCTCCGGGCTCAGCAGGTCGCTGCAGACGCCGACCGAACGGCTCGCGTCGGGCACGTAGACCACCGGGCCCTCGTAGTGCGGCGCGATCTTCACGGCGGTATGGACGCGGCTCGTCGTCGCTCCGCCGATCAGCAGCGGAAGCCGGCGCTCGCGAAAGTACTCGTCGCGCTGCATCTCGGAAGCGACGTGCTGCATCTCCTCGAGGCTCGGCGTGATCAGGCCCGACAGGCCGACGATGTCGGCACCCTCGGCCTTGGCCTTCGCGAGGATGTCCTGGCACGCGACCATCACGCCCATGTTGACGACCTCGAAGTTGTTGCACTGCAGGACCACCGTGACGATGTTCTTGCCGATGTCGTGGACGTCGCCCTTCACGGTGGCGATGACGATCTTGCCCTTCGGCTTGGCCTCGCCGCCCGCATCGACGAGGGCCTGCTTCTCCGCCTCGATGTAGGGCAGCAGGTGGGCGACCGCCTGCTTCATCACGCGCGCCGACTTCACCACCTGCGGCAGGAACATCTTCCCTTGCCCGAACAGATCGCCGACGACGTTCATGCCGGCCATCAGCGGGCCTTCGATCACGTGCAGCGGGCGCCCGCCTTGCGCCTTGATGCGTTGCCAGGCCTCCTCGGTGTCGTCGACGATGAAGTCGGTGATGCCGTGGACCAGCGCGTGGCTCAGCTTCTCGTCGACCGTCTTCGGGTGCTCGGGCGTGCCGCGCCACGCGAGGCGCGTCGACTCGTCGCGAGCCGCGCCCTTGGCGTTCTCGGCGATCTCGACGAGGCGCTCGCCGGCATCGCTTCTCCGGTTCAGCACGACGTCCTCGACGCGCTCGCGCAGCTCGGGGTCGAGGTCGTCGTACACGCCGACCATCCCGGCGTTGACGATCCCCATGTCCATGCCGGCCGCGATCGCGTGGTACAGGAACACCGTGTGGATCGCCTCGCGCACCGGGTCGTTGCCGCGGAACGAGAAGCTCACGTTCGAGACACCCCCCGACACTTTCGCGCCGGGCAGGTTCTGCTTGATCCAGCGCGTCGCCTCGATGAAGTCGACCGCGTAGTTGTCGTGCTCCTCGATGCCGGTCGCGATCGCGAAGATGTTGGGGTCGAAGATGATGTCCTCGGGCGGGAAGCCGACCTCGTCGACCAGGATGCGGTACGCGCGCGCGCAGATCTCGGTCTTGCGCCTGAACGTGTCGGCCTGGCCCTGCTCGTCGAACGCCATCACCACGGCCGCGGCACCGTAACGACGCACCAGCTTGGCCTGCTGGCGGAATGCGGCCTCGCCCTCCTTGAGCGAGATCGAGTTGACGATGCCCTTGCCCTGGATGCACTTGAGGCCGGCCTCGATCACCTCCCACTTCGAGCTGTCGACCATGATCGGCACGCGCGCGATCTCGGGCTCGCCGGCGATCAGGTTGAGGAACCGCACCATGGCGGCCTTCGAATCCAGCATGGCCTCGTCCATGTTGATGTCGATGACCTGCGCGCCGTTCTCGACCTGCTGGCGCGCGACGCCGAGCGCCGCTTCGAATTCGCCGTTCAGGATGAGGCGCGCGAACGCCTTGGAGCCGGTGACGTTGGTGCGCTCGCCGATGTTGACGAAGAGGGATCCGGCGCCGATGAGGACCGGCTCGAGGCCGGAAAGGCGCATCGGCGGCACCGCGGCGGCAGGGGAAGCGGAAGGAACGGAAGAACTCATCGCGGCGTCATCGACAGGGATCGACGCCCGGCACGGTCACCGGGTGCGTCGAACGACCGGTGAGCGCCGTTGCAGGCGGCGGCGCGTGACGCCGGCCGTGCCCGAGCCTGGCAGCCGGGGCGGACACGCGGGTCCGGGGCTGTCGCAACGCTCCTCGAGCAACGCACGATTGTAGTTGGCCGTGCAAGCCACCCCGCGCACGGCGGCGCTGCCTGAAGGGTCGGACTCCACGGACGCGTCGCGAGCGACGCGCCGCTCAGCGACGAAGCCTCAGGCTGCTTCGAGCTCGAGCCCGGCGAACAGGCCGTGGCGTACGCAGCGCGGCTGATAGCGGCCGACGCGGTTCGCGATGGCCGCGATGTGCTCGGGCGTGGTGCCGCAGCAGCCACCGGCAATGTCGATGAAGCCCGACTTCGCGAAATCCTCGAGCAGGCTCGACGTGACCTCGGGCGTCTCGTCGAAGCCGGTCTCGCTCATCGGGTTGGGCAGCCCGGCGTTCGGGTAGCAGCTCACCGCGGTGTCGCCCGCGACGCGCGCGAGCTCCTCGACGTACGGCCGCATCAGCGCCGCGCCGAGCGCGCAGTTGAGGCCGACCGCGAGCGGGCGCGCATGGCGCACGCTGTGCCAGAACGCGGTCACCGTCTGCCCCGAGAGGATGCGGCCCGACGCGTCGGTCACGGTGCCCGACACGATCACGGGCAGCCGCTCGCCGGTGTCCTCCATCAGCTCGTCGAGCGCGAAGATGGCCGCCTTGGCGTTCAGCGTGTCGAAGATCGTCTCGATCAGGAAAAGGTCGCAGCCGCCCTCGAGCAGCCCCTCGGCCTGCTCGCGATAGGCGGTCTTCAGTTCGTCGAAGGTGACGTTACGCCTGGCCGGATCGTTGACGTCGGGGCTGATGCTCGCGGTCTTGGGCGTCGGCCCGAGCGCGCCGGCGACGAAGCGGGGCTTGTCGGGCGTGCTCGCCGCGTCGGCCGCCTCGCGGGCGAGGCGCGCGCCCGCGACGTTGAGCTCGCGGGCGACCGCACCGAGGCCGTAGTCGTCCTGCGCGATCGACGTCGAGCTGAACGTGTTGGTCTCGACGATGTCGGCGCCGGCGGCCAGGTACTGCTCGTGGATCGAGCGGATCACGTCCGGCCGCGTGAGTTGCAGCAGGTCGTTGTTGCCCTTGAGGCTGGTCGGATGGTCGCGGAAGCGCTCGCCGCGAAAGTCACCCTCGCCGAGCTTCTCGCGCTGGATCATGGTGCCCATCGCGCCGTCGAGGATGACGATGCGCTCGCGCATGATCTCGGCGAGGCGCCCGCCGCGCGTGTAGTGGGTGGCGATGGCAGGCAGCGGAGCGTTCATCGCGCCGATTGTTGCAGGCCCGAGCGGGTGGGTCGACCGGTGCGGCACCGGCCGGCTCAGTGCAGCACCAGGGGCTGCTGCAGCAGGGAGGTGAATCCCTCGATGAAGTCGTCGATCTCGTCCTCGGACGGCTCGCTGCGGATGAGCGCCTCGACGCCCGACTTGAAGCTCTGCGCGAGCACGCCGTGGATGAAGATCTCCTTGCGGGCGAACTTGTCGACGATCTCGTAGCCGCCACGGCTGTCCGCATCGGGCGCGGCGCTCGCTTCAGGCGGCAGGTCGATCTGGACGACGGTGAAACTGTCCGAGTTGTAGAGCATGTGCATGGTGGACTCCTCGCAGCCTACCTAGGGACGGCTCGCCTCGATTGCAAGGGCCGGCGGTGCAGTCGGCTCCGGAACGCGTGCGCCCGGGTCGGCGCGCACGCATCGCATCGATCGGTCGCGATCGGCAGGATGCGCAAGGTGGTCCGGCAAGGGTCGCGCCCGCAACGCGCAACGGGCGTCAGCCGAAGGCTCAACCGGGCGTCAGAGATTCGAGCAGAAGGTCGAACTGGTCCTTGCCCGAGCGCTGCTTGGCCTGCACCGGCAGGTGATGACGCGCCGGGTCGACCCACACCTCGACCGCGGTGTCGTACGGATCGCGCGGCTCGCGGACGAGCTTGGTCGCGCGCACCTTGGCGCCGTCGCCGGTCTCGACCGTCTCGGGGCCGACGGAGCGGAACACCCAGACGCCCGCATCGCTGCGCGCCCCGACCACCGGAATCGACACCGTGCGCCCCGGCGTCGACAGCTCCGGGCGTGCATCGAGGATCGCCGGCAGCTGCAACATCCAGCTCAACCGGTCCTGCGTACCGGGCCGCAGCGGAACCGCGTCGGGCTTGCCCGAGAACGTCACGACGCCGGCGTCGCGCTGGAAGTTGGCGGCCTGCAGCGACCGCTTGATGCGCCGATCGGTGAAGCGCTCGGGCGCGATCCCGGCCGCATCGATCCGGCCGCGGCTGGTCTGCTCGATCAGCGTGAGGCCGGCGACGCTCGCCGCGAGGCGCAGCGCGTACGTCGCGCCGGTGTGCTCCCAGTGCACCTCTCCGGTTCCCTGGAGGAAGCCGCGCCGCACACCGTAGCGCAGCGTCATCGACGGGGCGAAGCGGGTCGCATAGGTCGGCACCGGCTCGTCGTCGGCATCGGGCGCGCCGCTGCGTTCGCGGGCCGCCGCGGCGGCGACCCGCGTGGGCGACTGGTCGAACCCTTCGTGCACGTCGGCGGCATCGTCGCGGTCGTCGTGACGGCGCTCGGGGGTAGGCTCGGTACTCGCCGCGGCGACGAGGCGGGTCGACGGCGCGAGCACACCGTCGGCGCCGAAGGCGTCCGCGGAGGCGGCTTCGGTGATGACGGTTGCCGCAGCGCTGGAAGGCAGCGATGAGTCGGCGGCAGGCGGCGACGGCGACGCCTCGCGCGGCGCCGATCGCACCGGCGAGCGGTGCGCCACCGCCTGGCTGTCTCGCGTCAGCGCCGCCGCGCGTGCGACGTCGCGCGTCGGCGCCGCTGCCTCGACACCGGGTGGCGCGACGGTCGGCGCGCGATCACCGGCGCTCGCGCCGGCGTCGGCAACCACCTGGGCGGCGATCGCCGGGACGCTGCGCACCGTCAGCGGCGCCGCGTTCCTCACCCCGCGCGATTCGGGCTCGAGCGCGCCCGCACCGCCGAGCAGCAGACCGTGCAGCAGCAGCGCGGCCCGGGGCCGGCGCGGCGAGCGCGCGGACCCGGCGGCGGCGGGCGCGCGGAAAGAGGGAAGCGGCAAGCATCGACAATCGTTTTCTTGTGAGCAGCCACGAGGACCGATGAAACTTGCCACGTACCGGGACGGCTCGCGCGACGGCCAGCTGGTCGTCGTGTCGCGCGACCTGGCGACCGCGCACTATGCCAGCGGCACCGCGACACGTTTGCAGCAGGTGCTTGACGACTGGAACTTCGTGTCGCCGCAACTCGAGGCGATGGCGCAGGCGCTCGATTGCGGCAAGGCGCGCCACGCGTTCGCGTTCGACCCGGCGCGCTGCATGGCGCCGTTGCCGCGCGCCTTCGGGCGGGTGCACGCGGGGCCGGTTGCCCGCGGGCGCTGGCAGTTGACGACGCGCGACGGCAGCGGCCTCGTGGGGCCGGGCGAGGCGTGGGCGGCCGCCGCGGCCGCGGCGAACCCCGACGGCGGCGAAGCCGATGCATCGACGAGCGATGCCGAAGCCGAAGCCAGCTTCGCGGTCGTGCCGTGGCTCGCGGTCATCACCGGCGACATCGCCCCTGGAACCCCCGCGGGAGCGACCCTCGAAGGGGTGCGCCTGCTGATGCTCGGCGCCGACGTCACGCTGGGCGGTGTCGATGCCGTCGACGGCGAGATCGGCCTCGATGCTGCGCCACTGGCGCGCTGCGGCCCGGTCGTGGTGACGCCCGACGAGTTCGGCGCCGACTGGCAGCATGGCCGCCTCGCCCGCGCGCTCGCCGTGCAACGCGGCGGCACGCGCGCCGCCGACGTGCCGGTCGACCTGCCGCTCGACTTCGGCAGCCTGCTCGCGGCGCTCGCCGCGCGCCGTGCGATCGCTGCCGGCACCATCGTCGGCAGCGCCTTCAGGGATGTCGTCGCGCCGGCACGTGAGGCGTCGCGCGAACCGCCGGAGGCGCCAGGGGCGCAGGGCTCCGCGACAGACGAGCCCGGCGCGTCGGTCGACGAGCCCGCGCTGCGCGCGCTTTCGTTCGCGGCCGGTGCACCCGGCTCGCTGCGCATCGAGGTCCGCGCCGCCGACGGCTCGAGCGTGTTCGGCGCCATCGCGCGATGAGCGGCGACCTGCCGCGCAGCTTCAAGATCGTCACCTTCTGGCTGGTGCTCGGCGCACTGGTCTTCCTCGGCGTGCAGTGGCAGGGGCGGCGCGAGCAGGAGGCCCGGCTGACCGTCGTCGGCGACATCGTGAACCTCGAGCGCGCGCGCGACGGCCACTACTACTGGCCGGGCACCCTGAACGGGCGGCGCGTCGTGTTCCTGGTCGACACCGGCGCGAGTCGCACCGCGATTCCGGCGTCGCTGGCGCGCGAGCTCGACCTCGCGAGCGAAGGCGAGGTGCGCTCGAACACCGCCGGCGGGGTGGTGACGGGTCGCCTGGTGCGGGTCGACATCACGCTGAACGGCGGTGTTCAGGCGCGCAGGCGCCAAGCGGTCGCGCTCGATGGACTTGGCGAGGAGCCGCTGCTCGGCATGGACGTGCTGGGCCGGTTGCGTCTCGAGCAGTTCGACGGCGTGCTGCGCATCGACCTGCGGCCGGAGCGCTGAAGGCCGCCGGCGGCACCCGGCGGCGCGCCGGCAGCCGGCCGGCCGGCCAGCCCTGAGGCCGAACTCGTCGCGCAACCGGGTCGTGGCCGTCGACCCGCTGCGCACGGGCGCAGGCGCGCAGCCGGCACTCGCCGACCGGCGCAGGCCCCGACCGCGGCACCGGGCGAGCTGCCACCCGGCCGGCAACGTAAGCTACGCCGATGATTCCGATCGCCCCTCGCGCCCGCGCCGCGTTGCAACGGCTGCGATGCGCGCTTGTCGTGGCCGCCGGCGCGATCGCCTGCAGCGCCCAGGCGGCGCCGCCCGCCGACTGCCCGCCGCCGGCGGCACCACCGAGCGCCGAGCAGGTGCAGGCCGGCATGGCCGCCGCGAGCGACCGCGGCTTCCTGTGGCGGGTCGTGAAGGACGGCCGCACCTCGTACCTCTACGGCACGATCCACGCGGCGCGCCTCGAATGGATGTTCCCGGGACCGCGCGTGCGCGAGGCGCTCGGCGCGGCCGACAGCGTCGCCCTCGAGCTCGACATCCTCGACCCGGCCGTGCAGCAGGCGCTCGTCGACGCGTTGCGCAGCGCACGCCGCACCGAGCTGCCGCCCGAGCTCGCGGCGCGCCTGCGCGCCCGCATCGAGGCCGAGTGCGGCGATCCGGCGGAGTTCGAGCCGCTGACGCCCGAGCTGCAGGTCGCGTCGCTGGGCGCGCTGGTGGCGCGCCGCGACGGGCTCGAGCCCGCGTACGGCGTGGAGATGATGCTGGCGATGCTGGCACGTGGCGCCGCCATGCCGGTGCGCTCGCTCGAGACGCCCGCCATGCAGATCGAGGCGCTGCAGATGGCGACGCCGGCCGAAACGATCGAAGTCGTCCGCGACGGGCTTGCCGACGTCGAATCGCCGCGTGCCCGGGAAGTCCTGATGCGGCTGGCCCGCGCGTGGGCCAGCGGCGACCTCGAGACGCTCTCGAGCTACGAGCGCTGGTGCGAGTGCGTCGAGACGCCGGCGGAGCGCCTCCTCATCAAGCGGCTGCTCGACGAGCGCAACCCGGCGATCGCCGCGGCCATCGACCGCGCCCACGCCGGCGGGCAGCGCGTGTTCGCCGCGGTGGGCGCGTTGCACATGACCGGTTCGAACGGCCTGCCGGCGCTGCTCGCCACGCGCGGCTACCGCGTCGAGCGCGTTCCCCTCGCCCCCTGAGCACATCCAAGGAGACCCGCATGGCAGACACCCCGGACTTCGGCAAGTTCGTCCCCGGCTTCGACTTCATGCAGAACCTCGTGAAGAACGCCGGCAGCGCGTTGCCCGGCATCGGGCAGTGGGTCGCACCGACCCTGAACCCCGAGGAGATCGAAAAACGCATCGGCGAGCTGCGCACGATCCAGTTCTGGCTCGAGCAGAACGCCCGCATGCTCGCCGCGACGATCCAGGCGCTCGAGGTGCAGCGCATGACGCTGTCGACGCTGAAGACGATGAACGTGCGCATGAGCGACCTGCGCGAGTCGCTCACCGCCCGGATGAGCGGCGCCGAAGGCGGCAGCACGGCGGCGGCCGGCGACGGCCGTCCAGCGGAGCCGGCCCGCGATGCGGCAGCTGCGACTTCCGGCACGAACGGCGAACCCTCTATCGCCGGCGGCAACGGCGCCGCCGCCAGAGATGCCGGCAGCGCGAGCGACACCGGAGCGGGCGGCGAGGCGCCGCGCTCGGCGATCGACCCGATGCAGTGGTGGAGCGCGCTCACCGGCCAGTTCGCCCAGCTCGCCAACACCGCGCTGCAGGAAGGCGCCGCCGGGGCCGCCGGCGACATGATGCAGCGCTCGATCGAGGCGGCCGGCGAGACCTTCAAGCGCTTCACGCCGGACACGCCTGCCACCGCCGCACTCGAGGCGGCACCGGCGCGCAAGGCGCCCGCCAAGAAGCGAGCCGCGGCGAAGAAGCGCAGCCCCGCCAAGCGCGCCGCGTAGAGGCCACGGCGGCGCCGAGGGCGCACGAACCCGCGGCGCGAGTCGGCTCGCTCGTCCGCCACCGCACTGGGGACGGGTCGTCGCGGCCGGGGACCCGGCCATCCGGGCACGTGCGGTCGCACCGGCGGTCAGCCATGCGACCACGCCGGCAGGTCGCTCCCCCCCAGGGCGCGCGCGGCGGCGAGCCGGCATCGACGATCGACGGCGTGCCCGGGCATTCGCCGCGGGCAACCCCGCGCCGGATCGGGCTTTCCCGGGCATCCGCGCTGGCGTCGTCGTCGCCGCACGCCGCGCGCTACATTCGCCGCCATGCCTGCTGCCGCGACCGCACCCGACCGCAACCGGCGCCAGGCCGAGGTGGTCGCGGCGCTGCGCGACGTGCTGCCGGCGCACGCGCTGCTCTGGCGCCGCGAGGACACGGTGCCCTACGAATGCGACGGCCTCACCGCGTATCGCGAGCAGCCGCTCGTGGTCGTGCTGCCGTCGACCGAAGGCGAGGTCGCCGCGGTCCTGCGCGTGTGCCATCGGCTCGACGTGCCGGTGGTCGCGCGAGGCTCGGGCACTGGCCTTTCGGGCGGGGCGCTGCCGCACACGCTGGGCGTGACGCTGTCGCTCGCCAAGTTCAACCGCATCGTCTCGATCGATCCGCTGGCGCGCACCGCGACCGTGCAGTGCGGCGTCCGCAACCTCGCGGTCAGCGAAGCCGCGGCGGCGTACGGCCTCTACTACGCGCCCGACCCGAGCAGCCAGATCGCGTGCTCGATCGGCGGCAACGTCGCCGAGAACTCGGGTGGCGTGCACTGCCTCAAGTACGGTCTCACCCTGCACAACGTGCTGAAGGTGCGCGGCTTCACGGCCGAGGGGGACGCGGTCGAGTTCGGCAGCGACGCGCTCGACGTCGCAGGCCTCGACCTGATGACGGTGCTGGTCGGCAGCGAAGGCATGCTCGCCGTCGCGATCGAGGTCACGGTGCGCCTGCTGCCCAAGCCGCAGCTCGCGCGTTGCGTGATGGCGAGCTTCGACGACGTGCGCAAGGCCGGCGACGCGGTCGCCAACGTCATCGCCGCCGGCATCATCCCCGCCGGGCTCGAGATGATGGACAAGCCGATGACGGCCGCGGTCGAGGACTTCGTGCACGCCGGCTACGACCTCGAGGCCGCGGCGATCCTGCTCTGCGAGAGCGACGGCACGCCCGAGGAGGTCGAGGAGGAGATCGGCCGCATCGAGGCGGTGATGCGGGCGAGCGGCGCAACCCGGCTCGACGTCAGCACCAGCGAGGCGCAGCGCCTCAAGTTCTGGAGCGGTCGCAAGAACGCGTTCCCGGCGAGCGGCCGCATCAGCCCCGACTACATGTGCATGGACTCGACGATCCCGCGCCGGCGCCTCGCCGACATGCTGCTCGCGATCGCCCGAATGGAGCAGACCTACGGGCTGCGCTGCGCCAACGTGTTCCACGCCGGCGACGGCAACCTGCACCCCTTGATCCTGTTCGACGCCAACGACCCCGACCAGCTGCACCGCGCCGAGCTGTTCGGTGCCGACATCCTCGAGACCAGCGTTGAAATGGGCGGCACGGTGACCGGCGAGCACGGCGTCGGTGTCGAGAAGCTGGCGTCGATGTGCGTGCAGTTCTCGCCCGCCGAGCGCGAGCAGATGCTGGCGCTCAAGCACGCGTTCGACCCGAAGCGGCTGCTCAACCCCGGCAAGGTGATCCCGTCGCTGGTGCGCTGCGCCGAGTACGGGAAGATGCACGTCTCGCGTGGCATGCTGGCGTTCCCGGACATCCCCCGCTTCTAGGTCGCCGAGGCATGGACGCGACCCTCGCCAGCCTCGGCGGCGTGCAGCCGGCCGCGCCGCTCGAGCCGCGCAGCACCGGCGCGCTCGCCGACGCGATCGAGCAGGTGCGCGCCGCGCACGCGAGCGGTCGCCCGTTGCGGATGCGCGGCGGCGGCAGCAAGGACTTCTACGGCGAAGCGCCGGTCGGCGACGTGCTCGACACGCGCAGCTGGCCCTCGAGCCACGTGCACGAACCGACCGAGCTGGTGGTGGTCGCCGGCGCGGCGATGCGGGTGGCGGACCTCGAGGCGGTGCTCGCGGCGCACGACCAGCACCTCGCCTTCGAACCACCGCGCTTCGCCCTCGGGTCGACCGTCGGCGGCATGGTCGCGGCCGGCCTCTCCGGTCCGGCGCGCGCGTCGGCGGGCGCCGTGCGCGACCACGTGCTCGGCGTCACGCTGCTGAGCGGCCGCGGCGAGCTGCTGAGCTTCGGCGGGCAGGTGATCAAGAACGTCGCCGGCTACGACGTGTCGCGGCTCGTCGCCGGCTCGCTGGGCCTCCTCGGCGCGATCGTCGACGTGTCGCTGAAGGTGCTGCCGCGCCCCGCCGCCACGGCGACGCTGCGCTTCGACCTCAACGTCACCGACGCGCTGACGCGGCTCAACCGCTGGGGCGGCCAGCCGCTGCCGCTGAACGCGAGCGCATGGTGGAACGGCAGCCTCGTCGTGCGGCTCGCCGGTGCGGCGGCGGCGGTGGCCGCGGCGACCCGCACGCTCGGCGGCGACGTCATCGAGCCGGCTGCCGCCGAGCGCTTCTGGACCGGCCTGCGCGATCAGACCGACGAGTACTTCGCAGCCGCGCACGACGCGGTCGCGCATCAGGACGCCGCGCTCTGGCGGGTCTCGCTGCCGCAGACCGCGCCGCCGCTCGGCCTCGCGGGCGACGAGCTGATCGAGTGGCACGGGGCGCAGCGCTGGCTCGTCACCGCGCTGCCCGCCGCGCAGGTGCGCGCCGCGGCGGCGGCCGCCGGCGGACACGCGACGATCTTCCGCGCGCGCGACAAGTCGGCGGGCGTGTTCACGCCGCTCGCGCCGCCCCTGCAGCGCATCCACGAGCGTCTGAAAGACGCGTTCGACCCGAAACGAATCCTCAACCCGGGGCGCCTCTACCCGGGCCTCTGACGCATGCAGACCGAACTCGCGCCCGAATTCAAGGGCACCCCGGAGGGCGACGAAGCCGAGGCGATCCTGCGCAAGTGCGTGCACTGCGGGTTCTGCACCGCGACGTGCCCGACCTACCAGGTCCTCGGCGACGAGCTCGACGGCCCGCGCGGCCGCATCTACCTGATGAAGCAGGTGCTCGAAGGCAAGGAGCCGACGCGCGCGACGCAGATCCACCTCGACCGCTGCCTGACCTGCCTCAACTGCGAGACCACCTGCCCGTCGGGCGTGCAGTACGGCAACCTGGTCGAGATCGGGCGCCGCATCGTCGACGCCAAGGTGCCGCGCCCGGCCGGCGAGCAGGCGCTGCGCTGGACCCTGAAGGAAGGCCTGACGTCGCCCCTCTTCGACCCCGCGATGAAGGTCGGCCAGCGCGTGCGCGGCCTCTTGCCGAAGGCGCTGCGCAACAAGGTGCCGGCGCCGACGGAGCGGCGCGCGCACGCGTGGCCGCGAACCGAGCACGCGCGCAAGGTGCTGATGCTCGCCGGCTGCGTGCAGCCGTCGATGCTGCCGAACATCAACGCGGCGACCGCGCGCGTGCTCGACGCCGCCGGCATCCAGACGCTGGTCGCGCCCGACGCCGGCTGCTGCGGTGCGATCCGCCTGCACCTCAACGACCACCACGGTGCGCTCGAGCACGTGCGACGCAACGTCGACGCGTGGTCGCGCGCGATCGAACGCGCCGAGGCCGCCGGGCAGCCGATCGAGGCGGTGGTGATCAACGCGTCCGGCTGCGGCGTCACGGTCAAGGACTACGGGCGGCTGCTCGCCGACGAGCCGGCCTACGCGGCACGCGCCGCGCGCATCGCCGGGCTCGCGCGCGACCTCGGCGAGCTGCTCCCGGACCTGGTGCCAACGCTCGCGCCGAAACTGCGGACCCCGGCACCACGCCGGATTGCGTTCCACCCGCCGTGCACGCTGCAGCACGGCCAGCGGGTGCGCGGCGTCGTCGAAAGCGGCTTGACGGCGCTCGGCTTCGACGTGCGCCTCGCGCCGCACGAGGCACACCTCTGCTGCGGCTCGGCCGGCACCTACTCGGTGCTGCACCCCGAGATGGCGACGACGCTGCGCGACCGCAAGCTCGCCAACCTCGGTGCCGCCGATCCGCAGGTTATCGCATCGGCCAACGTCGGCTGCATCCAGCACCTGCAGAGCGGCACCGCGACGCCGGTGCGGCACTGGGTCGAGCTGGTCGACGAGGCGCTGGTCGGCGCCGGCTGACGGCGCCGCGTCCTTGCGTCGGACGCTCGGCGCCGCGGGCTGACGCGCAACGCTCTGCCCCGCATCGCGTCCACTTGGTTTCGCGCCGGCCGGCCGGACCGCCGCCCGCGGAGCTGGCGTCAGCGCCGGCTGCGGCCGAGCGCCTCGACCTCGAACGAGGCGCCGTCGCCCACCTCGTCGATGCAGGGCGGCGTGCCCGGCGCCAGCACGCCGGGCCTGAGCCGAACTGGCTTGTCGCTCGCGATGTTGCCGCTGCGGGTCTCGACCCGCCGTGTCGAGAGGTTGGCGCTGGTCTCGGTGGTTTCGCCGCTGCCGCGGTGCGTGCTGCTGCGGTCGTAGCCGATGAGTCGGAAGCAGCCTTGCTGCAGGCGAAACGTGAACCGCACCTCCGACGTCTCCCAGCTCCCCGCGCTGGCCCAGAAATGCAGCGCGACCTGCAGCGCCCCGCGCCTGACCGTGATGCCGGCAAACGGATCGTCCATGGTCGGCGAGTCGTGGCGCGGAATCAGCGTCGCGTTCTGCAGCGCGAGCGCCAGTCCGCCGTCCGGCTGCGCGAACGCGACGGCGAGCACGCGCGGGTTCGTGTCGAGGCGTTCGCTGCCGAGGTTGCCGCGGTTGTCGAGCACGTGGCGTGGGTCGGTCTGGTGCAGCACGAACGCGTGATCGGGCCGACCGTCGCCGTTCAGGTCGCCGTCTGCGCGGGCCTTGACCACCCAGCCCGGCGGCATGAAACCGGCAAGCGACGTCGCTCGCGTCGGCAGGGGCGGGATCGTGGCCGCGCGGATGACGAGCTCGGCGGCATTGGCACGACCATTCGGCATGGCGGCGACGAGGACCGTCGCCAGAGCGATCACGCGCCCGTGCGTCGAGCTCGCCCCGCGCGCGGCTGGCCGTGGCAGCGCCGCGATCACCTTCAGATGCAACGCCCGCCGTCGACCTCGAGCGCGACGCCGGTGATCATCGAGGCCTCGTCGCTGCACAGGAAGCACGCCGCGTGGCCCATGTCCTCGGGGGTCGAGAAGCGGCCGAGCGGGATTGTCGAGAGGAACTTCGCACGGACCTCCGGCGTGTCCTCGCCCATGAAGGTCTTGAGGAGCGGCGTCTCGCCGGCCACCGGGTTGAGCGCATTCACGCGGATGCCGAACGGCGCGAGTTCGACCGCCATCGCACGCGTCGCGGTGATCACCCAGCCCTTGCTGGCGTTGTACCAGGTGAGGCGCGGGCGCGGACTCACGCCGCCGGTGCTGGCGACGTTGAGGAAGCTGGCTCCCACCTCGCCGCGCTCGCGCGCCGCCTTGAAGCGCGGCACCGCCGCCTGCGCGACCAGGTAGATCGCCTTCATGTTGACGGCGACGATGCGGTCGAACGCGTCCTCGGCGAGGCCTTCGAGCGGCTGCGGCACGTGGCCGACGCCGGCGTTGTTGACGATCGTCGTGAGGCCGCCGAACGCGTCGTAGGCCGCCTCGATCATCGCGTCGACGTCGGCGCGGACCGCGACGTCGGCACGCACCGCACGCGCGCGCTCGCCGAGCTCGCCGGCGACGCGCTCGGCCGCCGCGGCATCGCGATCGACGACCAGCACGCGGGCTCCTTCGGCGACGAACCTGGCGGCGATACCGGCGCCGAACCCGGAACCGGCGCCGGTGACGATCGCGATCTTGTGCTCGAGTCTCATCGACGCATTGTGAGCGCCGCGGGGCGCGCGCACCCATCGGGTCCGCTCCGGAGGCCCGACATGACCTGCGACGTCATCGCGCTCGTGCAGCGCATGTCGGAAGCTCTTCTCCGCCGCGCTTCGTCGGCGCATTCACGAGGATCACACCATGACCGACCCCAACGCCATCGCCTCGACCTACCTGCGCACCTGGAACGAGACCACGCCCGATGCCCGGGCCGCGCTGTTGCGCGACGCGTGGAGCGACGACGCGAGCTACGTCGACCCGCTGGCCGCGGCGCGCGGCGCCGCGCAGATCGACGCACTGATCGGCGGCGTGCAGGCGCGCTTTCCGGGCTTTCGCTTCACGCTGCGCGGCACGCCCGACGGGCACGGCGACCACGTGCGCTTCGGCTGGTCGCTCGGACCCGACGGCGTCGAGGCGCCGATCGAAGGCAGCGACGTGCTCGAGCTGAAGGACGGGCGCATCCGGCGCGTCGTCGGCTTCCTCGACAAGGTGCCGGCCGCCGCCTAAGCGTCTTGCCCGGCCTGCGCCGCGGCGTCGAACGCGCGGCGCAGCGCCGCGGCGGTCTCAGCGTCGGCCGGGAAGAAGGTCTCGAGCGCGAGCTCGGCGAGCGTCACGTCGACCGGCGTTCCGAACACGGTGGTGGTGCTGATGAACGAGAGGCGCCCGCCACTGGTGTCGAGCACCAGCGGCACGACGATCGGCGGCTCGCCGCCCGGCGCGTGCAGCGGCTCGTCGGGGCCCGGATACGCGGCGAGCTCCTCGCGCAGCGCATGCAGCACGGGGTCGGCGCTCGCGGTCGCCTGCTGCGCGAGGCGCGCCAGCACGTGGGCGCGCCAGGCGCCGAGGTTGACGATGCGCGGCGCGAGGCCGTCCGGGTGAAGGCTCAGCCGCAGCGCGTTCACCGGCGGCTGCAGCAGCTCGGGCGCGACGCCGCCGAGCAGCAGCCCGACCGCGCGGTTCTGCATCACGACGTTCCACTCGCGGTCGACCGCCAGCGCGGGGTAGGGCTCGTGCGCGTCGAGCAGGCGCTCGATGACCTGCCGCGCCGCCGCCAGCGCCGGGCTGTCGAGCGACCGCGCACCGTACATCGGCGCGAACCCGGCCGACGTGAGCAGGCGGTTGCGCTCGCGCAGCGGCACGTCGAGCCGGTTGGCCAGGCGCAGGATCATCTCGCGGCTCGGCATCGAGCGGCCGGTCTCGAGATAGCTGAGGTGGCGCGTCGACACGTCGGCCTGCAGCGCGAGCTCGAGCTGGCTGAGCTGGCGCCGCACGCGCCACTGGCGCAGCTGGGTGCCGACGGGAGCGGTAGCGGACGGAATCATCCGGCGAAGATAACGCGCGGCTGCGTGGCGGCGATGACCTCGGAGGTCATGGCGGGCGCGAGACGTCGTGCCGGGCCGCTCGCCCGACGCCCCGGCCGCGGCGCGGCGTTGCGGGTCCGGACCCTCGCCAACGCACCAGCCGCTCCGCGCCGACGGCCCAGCCTGCGCCGCGCGCGCTCGAAGGCTGAGGCTGTGACTGCGGGCCGGCAACGGCCGCCTGCCGAATGCCGCTGCAGCGAACGGCGACGTCAAGGTCCTGGAAGTGCTGGCTCGGGGCGGGGGACTCGCCGCCGGGCAGCCGCGGCCGCTGCCGCCGTTCACCCGTGCCGGATCGCCACCGTCTTGAGCACCGAGAACCCGTAGAGCGCCTCGAAGCCCTTCTCGCGGCCGTGGCCCGAGTGCTTGACGCCGCCGAACGGCAGCTCGACGCCGCCCGCAGCGCCGTAGTTGTTGACGAAGACCTGTCCGCACTTCAGCGCCCGCGCCATGCGCAGCTGGCGTGCGCCGTCGCGGGTCCAGACGCCGGCGACCAGGCCATACGCGGTTCCGTTCGCGATGCGCAGCGCATCGGCTTCGCCGTCGAACGGGATCAGCACCTGCACCGGGCCGAAGATCTCCTGCTGCGCGAGCGCGTCGTCGGCGTCGACCTCGTCGAACAGCGTCGGCGCCACGTAGTGGCCGCCACGCGGCAGGCCGGCGTCGAGCGGCGCGGCGGCGGCGATGCGCACGCCGCGGTCGCGGGCGCTCGCGAGGTGCGTCTCGATCTGGTCGCGCTGGCGCCGCGAGATCACGGGGCCGACGTCGACGCCGGCGTCGAGCGCGCGCCCGACCCGCAGCGCTCGGTAGCGCGCCGCCATCGCGTCGCGCACCGCGGCGTAGACCGGCCGCTCGATGAGGATGCGCGATGCCGCCGAGCAGGTTTGGCCGGCGTTCTGGATGCCGGCGTTGACGAGGAAGGGCAGCGCCGCCTCGACGTCGGCGTCGGCGAACACGATCTGCGGGCTCTTGCCGCCGAGTTCGAGCGTCACCGGCACCGCGTTGGCGGCGGCAGCGGCCTGCACCAGTGCCCCGGTGGCCACCGACCCGGTGAACGACAGGTGGTTGACGCGGGGGTGACCGGCGAGCGCGGCGCCCGCTTCCTCGCCGAGCCCCGGCACGACGTTGAGCGCCCCCGGCGGCAGCCCGGCTTCAGCGGCCAGCCGCGCGAACGCGAGCACCGTGAGGCACGCCTCCTCGGCCGGCTTGAGCACGCAGGCGTTGCCCATCGCGAGCGCCGCGCCGACGCTGCGCCCGACGATCTGCATCGGGTAGTTCCAAGGCACGATGTGGCCGGTCACCCCGTGCGGCTCGCGCAGCGTGAGCGCGGTGTAGCCGCTGCGGAACGGCAGCGTCTCGCCATGCACCTTGTCGGCGGCGCCCGCGTAGAACTCCAGGTACCGCGCCAGCGCGATCGCGTCGGCGCGGCCCTGCACCAGGGGCTTGCCGACGTCGAGCGCCTCGAGCTCGGCAAGGCGATCGGCGTTCTCGAGCACCTTCTGCCCGAGCGCCGCGAGCAGCCGGCCGCGCTCGGTGGCGTCGAGCGCGCCCCAGGCGCCGGCCAGCGCGTGTTCGGCGGCGTTGACGGCGCGGCTGATGTCGGCGGCGCCGCCGCGTGCGATCGGCGCGAGCCGGCTGCCCTCGGACGGGTTCTCGAGGTCGAGCGTGGCGCCGCCGTCGGGGGCGCTCCACGCCCCGCCGATCAGCACCTGATCCGTGGGGAAGCCGATCTCGATGTCCCGGCCCGTGGCCCCTTCGGCGCTGCGCGCTCCTTCCATGTCGTGCTCCTGCTCGCGGCGCCCCGGCCGCTATCGGTCATCATAGGCACGCCCTGCGGCGCCGAGCGCCGCCACCGCGGCGCCGAGCAGCGCCGGCGCCTTTCAGCTTCAGCGAGCCCACCATCGGCATCTTCCTCGTCAAGCGGCTGTTCACCTTCGTGCTGACGCTCGCGGCCGCGTCGATCGTGGTGTTCCTCGTGCTCGGCGTACTGCCCGGCAGCGCCGCCGACGTGATGCTCGGCGAGACCGCGACGCCGGAGGCGATGCAGGCGCTGCGCGAGCGCCTCGGCCTCGACCGGCCGCCGGTCGAGCGCTACCTCGGCTGGCTCGGCGGGCTCGCGACCGGCGACCTCGGCATCAGCTCGTCGTACGGCGTGCCGATCGCCGAGCTGATCGTCGAGCGGCTCGCCGTGACGCTGCCGCTGGCCCTGCTCGCGATGGCGTTCACCACGGTCGCGGCGCTCGCCCTCGGCCTCTATGCGGCGTCGAACCACAACCGCCCCGGCGACGTCGGCGTGATGGCGGCGAGCCAGCTCGGCCTCGCGGTGCCGAACTTCTGGTTCGCGATCCTGCTGATCCTCGTCTTCTCGGTGAAGCTGCAGTGGTTCGCCGCCGGGGGGTTCCCGGGTTGGAGCGCGGACGACGGCGGCGGCGTCGGGCCGGCGCTCAAGGCCTTGCTGCTGCCGGCGACCGCGCTGGCGGTGGTGCAGGCGGCGATCCTCGCCCGCATCACGCGCTCGGCGGTGCTCGACGTGCTGCGCGAGGACTTCGTGCGCACCGCGCGCGCCAAGGGGCTGGGCCGGCGCGCCGTGCTGTGGCGTCACGTGTTGCGCAACGCCTTCGTGCCGGTGCTCACCGTGATGGGGCTGCAGTTCGCCAACCTGCTGACCGGAACCATCATCGTCGAGAACGTGTTCAGCCTGCCCGGGCTCGGCCGGCTGGTGTTCCAGGCCATCGCCAACCGCGACGTGGTGCTGGTGCAGGACATCGTGATCCTGTTCGCCGCGGCGGTGATCGTGATCAACCTCGTGGTCGACGTGCTCACCGTCGTGATCGATCCGCGCCTCAAGATCGGGCATGCCTGAGGCCGCGCTTGCCGTGCCGCAGCGGCGCGCCCCGGTGCCTGGCGGCGCGCGTTCGCGCACCCGAGCTTCGCGGTCGGTGCGGTGCTGGTGGCGCTGCTGCTCGGCACGGCCCTGCTCTCGTTCTTCTGGACGCCGTACAGCCCGACCGACCTCGACATCCCGAACCGCCTCGCGCCGCCGAACGCCGCGCACTGGCTCGGCACCGACAGCCTCGGCCGCGACGTCGCGTCGATGCTGATCGCCGGCGCGCGCAACTCGATCGCGGTCGGCGTGGTCGCGGTCGGCATCGGCATCGCGTTCGGCGTGCTGCTCGGCCTCGTCGCCGCGGCGAGAAAAGGGTGGGTCGACGAGCTCGTGATGCGTTTCGCGGACTTCACGTTCGCCTTTCCGGCGCTGCTGACCGCGATCATGCTGACCGCGATTTACGGGCCCGGGCTCGTCACCTCGGTGGTCGCGATCGGCATCTTCAACGTCCCGGTGTTCGCGCGCGTGACCCGCGCCGCGGCCAACGCGGTGTGGGCGCGCGAGTTCGTGCTGGCGGCGCGCGCCTGCGGCAAGGGCGCGCTGCGCATCACGCTCGAGCACGTGCTGCCGAACATCGCGTCGATCCTCATCGTGCAGGCGACGATCCAGTTCGCGACCGCGATCCTCGCCGAGGCGGCGCTCAGCTACCTCGGTCTCGGCACCCAGCCGCCGACGCCGAGCTGGGGCCGCATGCTGAACGAGGCACAGGCGCAGATGTACCGCTCGTGGCTGCTGCCGATCTGGCCCGGGCTCGCGACCGTGCTCGCGGTGCTCGGCCTCAACCTGATGGGCGACGGGCTGCGCGACCTGTTCGACCCCAAGCTGGCGCGCTCGCGGTGAACCCCGGCGAGACCCCGCTGCTCTCGGTGCGCGACCTGCGGGTCGGCCTCGCCACGTCGCGCGGCCGCGCCGACGCGCTGCGCGGGGTGTCGTTCGACATCGCGGCCGGCGAGACGGTCGGCCTGATCGGCGAGAGCGGCTGCGGCAAGTCGATGACCGCGCTCGCGCTGATGGGGCTGCTGCCGGAACGCGCGGCAGTGGCCGGCAGCATTCGCTTCATGGGCGACGAGCTCGTCGGTCGCGACGAGCGCAGCCTCGCGGCGCTGCGCGGCGACCGCATGGCGATGGTGTTCCAGGAGCCGATGACCGCGCTCAACCCGGTGCACACGGTCGGCGACCAGATCGCCGAGCCGCTGCGGGTGCATCGTCGGCTCGGCCGGTCGGCGGCGCGCGCCGAGGCATTGCGGCTGCTCGAGCGCGTGCACATGCCGAATGCGGCGGCGCGCCTCGACGCCTACCCGCACCAGCTCTCGGGCGGCCAGCGCCAGCGCGTGACGATCGCGATGGCGCTGGCGTGCCGGCCCGCCCTGCTGATCGCCGACGAGCCGACCACCGCGCTCGACGTGACGATCCAGCGCGAGATCCTCGACCTCGTCGCCGAGCTCGTCGCCGAAGAGCGGATGGCGCTGCTGCTGATCAGCCACGACCTGGGCGTGATGGCGCGCACGGTGTCGCGCATCCTGGTCATGTACGGCGGCAGCGTGGTCGAGTCGGCGCCGGCGGCGGCGCTGTTCGCTCGTCCCGAGCACCCGTACACGCGCGGCCTCTTCGCGGCGCGGCCGCGGCTCGGCCAGGCGCGTGGCAGCCGCCTCGCGACGATCCCCGGGCGCGTCCCCGAACTGGCCGACGTGCCGCCAGGCTGCCCGTTCGCCGATCGCTGCGGGTGGGTGGTCGACGCCTGCAGTGCGGCGCTGCCGACGCTGGTGAAGGTGGGCGACGCGCACGCGGCGCGCTGCATCCGGCTCGAGGCGATCGACGCCGGCGAGCCGCCGCACGCGCCGGGGGTCGAGACCGCGGCCGGCTCCGGCGCGCGCGACATGGCGCCGTCCGTGGGCGCCGGGCTGCCGCCGGCCGCGAGCACTTCGCTGTCGCGGCGCGACGGCGTCGCTCACCCAGGCCCGGGAGGCGCCCCGTGACGGACGACACCGTCCGCAGCGCGGCTGACGCGACGGCGCGCGGGGCGGACCGTGCGCCGGCGAGCACCGCCCGGGTCGCCGGTGCGGATGCGGCCAGCAGCGGGCGCGAGGCGCCGCTGCTCGCCGTCGACCGCGTCGTCAAGCGCTACACGCTGCCGCGCGAGCGCCTGTTCGCGCCGGCGCCGGCGGTCCATGCACTGCGCGGCGTCAGCCTCGCGATGCACGCCGGCCGCAGCGTCGGCCTGGTCGGCGAGTCGGGCTCGGGCAAGTCGACCTTCGCGCGCATCGTCATGGCACTCGAGCGGCCGACCTCGGGACGCGTCGCCGTGCTCGGTCGCGACCTGAACGCGCTCGGCCCCGGCGCGCTGCGGCGGGCGCGGCGCGATTTCCAGATGGTGTTCCAGGACCCGTACGGCTCGCTCGACCCGCGCCAGCGCGTCGGCCGCATCGTCGCCGAGCCGCTCGCCGCGATCGCCGAGAGCGCGCCGGCCGCACGCGTCGCCGAGGCGCTCGACGCCGTCGGCCTGCGCGCCAGCGACGCGGCCAAGTACCCGCACGAGTTTTCGGGCGGGCAGCGCCAGCGCATCGCGATCGCACGCGCCCTCATCACGCGACCGCGCCTCATCGTCGCCGACGAACCGGTGAGCGCCCTCGACGTCTCGGTCCAGGCGCAGGTGCTCAACCTGCTGCTCGACCTGCAGCGCGACTTCGGCGTCACCTACCTCTTCATCAGCCACGACCTCGCGGTGGTCGACCACGTGTGCGGACACGTCGCCGTGATGTTTGCCGGCCGCATCGTCGAGGAAGGTCCGGCCGATGCGCTGTTCCGCGCGCCGGCGCACCCGTACACGCGGGCGTTTATCGAGGCGGCGCCGTCGGCCGAGCCGGCGCAGCGCGGCGGCGCCTTCGGCGAGCGCGCGGCACAGACGGCGCGCGCGCCCGAAGTCGCCGCCGACCGCGCGCCGGCGGCAGCCGGCTGTGCCTACGCGACGCGCTGCCCGCACGCGCAGCCGCGTTGCGTCGCCGACGATCCGGCGCTCGCGCCGGTCGGGGCGGCGTACCCCGATTCCGCGGCAGCCGTTGCGGTTGCCGGCGGCGGCGTCACGCACGCAAGCGCACAAGCCCCGATCACCCCCCACCGCGCCGCCTGCCACTATGCCGATGCGGTGGCACGCGGCGACGCGCCGCCGCGCTCGCTCACTTAGCATCGCGGCGTGGCCGACCGGCTGCCAGCCCAGGAGTGCGATTGATGACGACGATCTTCAGGACCACCGTGGCCGCGCTCGCGGCCTTTCTCGGCAGCGCGGCGCTGCTCGCCGCCGCCCCCGCCGAGGCCCAGACGCGCAAGGACAGCGTCGTCCTCGGCATGGTGCTCGAGCCCGCGCCCGGGCTCGACCCGACGATGGCACCGGCCGCGGCGATCGGCGAGATCGTCCACTACAACGTCCTCGAAGGTCTGGTGAAGATCAACATGGACGGCCGGATCACGCCGCTGCTGGCCGAGAGCTGGACCATCGACCCGGACGGCAAGCTCTACACGTTCCGGCTGCGCAAGAACGTGAAGTTCCACGACGGCGAGGCGTTCGACGCCAGCGACGTGCGCTTCACCTTCGAGCGCGCCAAGGCCGCCGGCTCGACCAACAAGGCCAAGAAGGCGGTGTTCGACAACATCAGCCGCATCGACACGCCCGACCCGTCGACGGTGATCGTGGTGCTGAACCAGGCCGACGGCAACTTCCTGTTCCGGATGGGCGAGAACACCGCCGTCATCCTCGACCCGAAGAGCGCGGCGACGACGGCCACGCGACCGATCGGCACCGGGCCGTTCAAGTTCGAGAACTGGGCCAAGGGCTCGTCGCTCACGCTCGTGAAGAACGACGCGTGGCGCGACGCCGCGTCCGTGAAGATGAAGCGCGTGACGTTCCGCTTCATCAGCGACCCGGCGGCGCAGGTCGCCGCGCTGCTCGCCGGCGACGTCGACGCGATCCCGCGCCTGCAGGCCGCGGAAAGCCTCAAGCAGTTCCAGAACGACCCGCGCTTCACGGTCGCGATCGGCGGCACCGAGGGCAAGACCATCCTCACCATCAACAACAAGAAGAAGCCGTTCGACGACGTGCGGGTGCGACGCGCGGTTGCCGCCGCGATCGACCGCAAGGCGATCATCGACGGCGCGCTCGAAGGTCACGGCGTTCCGATCGGCAGCCATCTGGTGCCGAGCGACGCCGGCTACATCGATCTGACCAACGTCAACCCCTACAACCCGGAGCGCGCGCGTGCGCTGCTCAAGGAAGCAGGCGTCGCGACGCCGCTCAACGTGACGCTGACCCTGCCGCCGCCGCAGTACGCGAGGAAGGGCGGCGAGATCATCGCGGCGCAGCTCGCGAAGGTGGGCATCAACGCGAAGATCGAGAACGTCGAATGGGCGCAGTGGCTCTCGGGCACATTCAAGGGCAACTTCGACCTCACCGTCATCAGCCACGTCGAGCCGCTCGACTTCGACAAGTACGGCGACCCGAGCTACTACTACGGCTACGACTCGAAGGCGTTCCGCGACCTGCTCGCCCAGTACAACAGCACCACCGACCAGAAAGGTCGGACCAAACTGCTCGGCGACATCCAGCGCCACCTGGCCAACGACTCGGTCAACGCGTTCCTGTTCCAGCTGCCGCAGTTCGCGATCTCGAACAAGCGCCTGAAGGGCGTCTGGAGCAGCTCGCCGGTCTACGCGAACGACCTCGCGGCACTGAGCTGGCAATAGGCCGCGTGCAGCCATGAGCGTGGCCGAGGACCTTTGTGCGCTGAGCGCGGCCGAGTTGCTGCGTGGCTACGCGACGCGCGCGCTGTCGCCGGTCGAGGTGACGCGGGCGTCGCTCGCCCGCATCGAGGCGCTCGAGCCGCTGCTGCACGCCACCTATGCGCTCGATGCCGAGGCCGCCATGGCGGCGGCACGCGCGTCCGAGTCGCGCTGGCGCGGCGCGAAGTCGGGCGAGCAGCCGGGCGCGCTCGACGGCGTGCCGGTGACGATCAAGGAGAACGTCGCGACTGCCGGCGTGCCGGTGCCGCTCGGCACCGCGGCGACGCAGCTGACGCCGGCAGCGCGCGATGCACCGCCCGCGGCGCGCCTGCGCGAAGCGGGTGCGGTGATCCTCTGCAAGACGACGATGCCCGACTGGGGCATGCTCTCTTCAGGCCTGTCGAGCTTTCACCCGCTCGCCCGCAACCCGTGGGACACGCGCAGGAACCCGGGCGGCAGCAGCGCCGGCGCGGCGGCGGCCTGCGCCGGGCGCTACGCGCCGCTTCACGTGGGCACCGACATCGGCGGCTCGATCCGCCTGCCGGCCGGCTGGTGCGGCATCGTCGGCCTCAAGCCCAGCCTCGGCCGGGTGCCGATCGACCCGCCGTACGCCGGGAGAGTCGCCGGCCCGATGACGCGCAACGTGACCGACGCCGCGCTGATGATGGGCGTGCTGAGCCGCCCCGACTGGCGCGACGCATCGAGCCTGCCGCCGCAGTCGATCGACTGGCTCGCGCTCGAGCGCGACGCGCGCGGCCTCAAGCTCGGCCTGCAGATGGACGCCGGCTGGGGCCTCCCGGTCGACCCCGAGATCGCGGCCACCATCGAAGCCGCCGCACGCGGCCTCGAAGCCGCCGGCGCCAACGTCGAAAGGGTCGGACCTTTCATGACGCGCGCGATGATCGACGGCATGGACGACTTCTGGCGCATGCGCGCCTGGCTCGACTTCAAGGCGCTGCCGCCCGAACGCCAGGCCAAGGTGCTGCCGTACATCGCCGAGTGGGCGCGCGGCGGCGAGGGCCTCTCGGGCGAGCGCGTGTTCCGCGGCTTCAGCCAGATGGCCGCGATGCGCGATGCCGCGGTCGCGGCCTGCCAACCGTACGACGCGGTCCTGTCGCCGACCGCGCCGATCGCCGCGTTCGCCGCCGAGTCGGCGTCGCCGCTCGACGACCCGACGCAGCCGTTCGAGCACATCGCGTTCACGCTGCCGTTCAACATGAGCGAGCAGCCGGCGATCAGCGTGAACGCCGGCTTCACGCGCGAGGGCCTGCCGATCGGCCTGCAGATCGCCGGCCGCCGCCACGACGACATCGGCGTGCTGCGCATGGCCAAGCTCTGGGAGGAGCTGTCGGGCGGCGAGCCGATGTGGCCGGAGCCGGGTGCGGCGAAGCCGTAGCCGGGCGCTGCGAGCCCGCCGCGCGAACAGGCGGCGATCCGCCTGCCTCGCGAGGACGTCGCCGTCTCAGTCCGCGTCGACTGCGGCCGCGACCTTTCGCGTCGGCCGCCGCACCGCGCGCACGGTGCCGCTCGACCCGCCGCCGCAGTAGAAGAGGCCGTTGCCGTCCGACTCGAGTCCGCTGACGCCGGTGCCGGCCGGCATCGCGAGACGGTCGAGCACGGCCCCGCTCGCGGCGTCGACGCGCCGCAGCTCGCTGGCGTCGCCCTCCCACGTGCCGTGCCAGAGCTCGCCGTCGACCCAGGTCACGCCGGTGACGAAGCGGTTCGATTCGATGGTGCGCAGGACCTTGCCGGTCTCGGGGTCGATGCGATGGATGCGCCGATCGCGGTACTGGCCGACCCAGAGGCTCCCGTCGGCCCAGGCGAGCCCGGAGTCGCCGCCGGCTCCGGGCGCCGGAATCGAGGCGACGACGCGGCCCGAGGTCGGGTCGATCTTGTCGATGCGCGACTCGGCAATCTGGTAGAGGTGGGTGCCGTCGAACGCGGTGCCGGCATCGCACGCGCAGTCGACGCTCTGCGCCGCGTCGCCGGTCGCCGGATCGAACGCGATCAGGCGTTCGCCGGTGGCAGCCCAGACACGTCGGCCGTCGTGGCTGACGCCGTGGATGCGCTCGGCACCGGGAAACGGGCCGTACTCGCGCACGATCTCGGCGGGGCGCGCCGCCGGCTCCTGGCGGGAAAGGGTGGAAGTGGTCATCGGAACTCCTTCGATCGGCGCCGGAATCGGTGCCGTTCGGTCAATCTAGCCAGGGCCCGGCGCGGCGGGGAGTAACAAGATCGTCGTGAAACCGGCCAGCGGCGCGGCGAGCCAGCGCTGCGCGCGCCCGCGCCCCAGCGCCCGCACGCGACCCGTCGCCTCGAGCTCGGCGAGCTCGCGCTGCACCTGGCGCTGGCTCGCGCCGACCGCGAGCGCGAGCGCCGACGTCGACCACGCCGCGCCGTCCGCGAGCAGCGCGAGCAGCGCCCCGGGCTCATCGTCGATCGGCGGCGCCAGCACCACCACCTCGCGCGCGCCGAGCGGCTGCAGGCCAAAGCCGCGCGGCGTCGCAACGATGCGGGCGAAGGGTGCCGCGAGTGCGCGCAGCCGTCCGATCTCGACGCGCAGACGCGCGCGATGCGTCTCGTCGGGCTGCCGCGTGCGGAAGGCGCGCGCGATCAGGGCTTCGCGGTCGACGTCGTCCGGCCACGCTTCGGCCAGCGTTCGCAGCAGGACGAACAGGATCGGCCGCCGCGCCAGCGTGAGCCCCTGATCGCGGACGTGGAGGCCACGCCGGCACGCATCGACGACGAACGCGTCGCCGGCGCGCAGCGCAGCGACCGCCGCCAGGTCGACGGGCTCGGGGACGCCGCGCACGATGCGGACGGCGGCGGGCCGCGCGAGCGCTGCCGCGGCGTCGGCGACCTCGGCGGAGAGCGCCGGCACGTTGGCGCGCCGGGCCGCCTGCTCGGCGCGCGCCAGGGCATCGCGCGCGGCTTCCACGCGCAGGCCGCGAGACGCGAGCTCGGCAGCGAGCAACGTGGCGAGCGCCGCGAGCGCGGGCGGCAGTCGCCCGGTCTCGATCGAAGCCAGCGCCGCCGCGGCGGCCTCGAGGCTTCCGACGAGGACCAGCCGACGGATGTCGATCAGCTGCGCGTGCGCGGCGTTGGCAAGGTCGCCGTGCGCCGCGAGCACCGCGGCCGCCGCGGTGAGACCGCGCGCCGCAGCGCCGAGATCGCGCAGCGCGAGCGCCACCTCGGCCTGCGCGACCACGCAGCGCGCGCGCGCCAGCGCCTCGTGCGCGCCGAACCCGCGCGCCGCCTCGCGCAGCAGCTCGCGGGCGCGCGCGAGCTCGCCGAGCTGCGCCATCGCGATCCCGCGCAGGGCGAGTGCCGGCGGGTCGTCGCGCAGCGCGACGCGCTTGAGCGCGCCGAGCGGATCGCCGGCCGAGAGCGCGCGCGCCGAAGCGGCGATCAACGAGTCCATCGCGCGAGGCTAACGTCGCACGGCGGTCCGCAGGTGCGGGCCGGGCGACTACCGCGGTGGGTCTCGACCCTGGCCCCGGCTCAGACGAAGGCGCCGGTCAAGCCTTCCTGCTCGATCGCGCGCTGCACCGCCGGCCGCGCGATCACGCGCTGCAGATACGCGCCGAGACGGCGCAGGTCGCGTGCGGGCCGTCCGAAGCCACGCGTCCAGCGGCAGAGCATCAGCGCGTAGGGATCGACGACGGCGTACGCCTCGCCGAGCAGCCACGGGCCGTCGCGACGCGCGAGTTCGGCCTCGAGCTGATCGAGCAGGGTGCCGACCCTCGCCTCGGCGTGCGCCTTCACCTGCGCGATGGCGTCGGCGTCGGCGGCCCAGCGCTCGGGATAGAAGTAGGCCAGCAGGGTCGACTGCAGCGTGTTGGTGAGCCACGCCAGCCACTTGTAGGCGTGCGCGCGCGCCGCGCTGCCGAGCGGCGGCAGCAGCCCGGCGGCGGGGTGGGTGTCGGCCAGGTGCAGGCAGATCGCGGCCGATTCGTAGAGCACGAGGTCGCCGTCGTGCAGCACCGGGATCAGGCCGTTCGGATTGAGCGCCAGGTACGCCGGCGACTTGTGCATCTGCCGGTCGCGATCGACGAGCCGCAGGCCATACGGCGCGCCGATCTCCTCGAGGACCATGTGCGGCGCGAGGCTGGCGTTGCCGGGGTAGTAGTGCAGTTCGATCATGCGGTCGGCGCCGACGCGTGCGCCCGCGCTTCGACCGGCGGTGCGGTGAGGCGCGACTCGACGAAGCGCAGCAGTTGCGCCTGGCCGAGCGCCGGCTGGCAGAGGTGGCCCTGGAACTCGTCGCAGCCCTCGATGCGCAGCAGCTCGAGCTGGCGGTCGGTCTCGACGCCTTCGGCGACCACGTTGATGCCGAGCGTGTGCGCCATCGCGATCGCCGCGCGCGCCACCGCGACGTCCGCCCGCTGGTCGGGCAGGGCACGCACGAAATCGCCGTCGAGCTTGAGGTTGGCGATCGGCAAGCGCTTGAGGTGGGTCAGCGACGACGGGCCGACGCCGAAATCGTCGATGGTGAGCCTCACTCCCATGTCGAGGAGCCCCTGCATGATCCCGATGCCGGCTTCGGGGTTCTGCAGCACCACCGTCTCGGTGAGCTCGAGCTCGAGCAGCCGCGGCGGCAGCCCGCTGGTGCGCAGGATCTCGGCCACTTCGGCCAACAGGCGCCCGTGATGGAACTGGCGCGCCGACAGGTTCACCGCCACGGGCAACACGATGCCGCGCTGCAGCCACGCCTGCGCGCTCAGGCACGCGCTGCGCAGCGCCCAAAGCCCGATCGGCACGATCAGCCCGGTTTCCTCGGCCAGTGCCATGAAGCGCTCCGGCAGCAGCAGACCCGAATCGGCGTGGCGCCAGCGCAGCAGCGCCTCGACGCCGGTGACCCGGCCGGTGTCGACACGCACGCGCGGCTGGTAGTACAGCTCGAACTGATCGCGCCCGAGGGCCCGCCGCAGGTCGGCCTCGAGCGCGAGCTTCTGCGCCGAATGCGGGTTGATGCGCGGCGAATAGAAGTGGTAGCCGTTGCGGCCTTCGCGCTTGGCCGCGTACATCGCGATGTCGGCGTTCGCCAGCAGCGACTGCGCGTCCTGCGCGTCGGCCGGATACATGCAGATGCCGATGCTGCTGGACACGTTGAGCTCGTGGCGGTCGATCGTCATCGGCTCATTCATGACGCCGAGCACGCGCTCGGCGATCTCGACCAGCGCGGCCGGATCGCTGAAGCCTTCGACCAGCAGCACGAACTCGTCGCCGCCGAGCCGCGCCGCCATGTCGCTGCCTCTGATGCAGGTGCCCAGGCGCCGCGCCGCCTCCTTCAGCGCGAGATCGCCGACGTGATGGCCCAACGTGTCGTTGATGTGCTTGAAGCGATCGAGGTCCATGAAGAACAGCGCGAGCACGATGCCGTGGCGGTCGGCGCGGCGGATCGCGTGCTGCAGCGAACCGTTGAAGAGCGCCCGGTTGGGCAGACCGGTGAGCGTGTCGTGGCTCGCCATCTGCTGGATCGTCTCGAGCGCCTGGCCGAGTTCGACGTTGGTCTTCTTCAGGTTGCGGCGCAGCTCGCTGACCTTGCCCGCGATCAGCGCGAAGCACGGCAGCACGACCGCGAGCACGAGCCAGCGGTAAAGCTCGGCACCGAGCACCGTCACCTCGGGCTTGAACGCGCGCAGCAGCGCGATGACGAGGGCGTAGCCGACGAGCACCAGCCAGGTCGCCTTGAGGAAGTCGCGGGTGTCGAAGCGGAACGCGCCGAACATCAGCACCACCGGGCAGAGCACGAGGGCAAGGGCGCGCTCGCCGTCGGCCACGTAGACCACCGCCATCACCGCGACGATCGCGGCGACGGTCTGAACCGCGGTGAGACTCGGGTCGGCGAAGCGCAGGTTCAGGCGCGCGCGGAACGCGGCGTAGAGCCCGAGGTTGATGGCGAGCATCAACGCCATGACGCCGAGCACTCCCTCGGCGGGGCCGAGCCCGAGCGCGTGCCCGAGCACCAGCAGCGGCACGCACGTCGCGTAGATCCCCGAGGCGAGCAGGAAGCGGCGGATGCGCACCGCCTGCTTGACGTCGCCCGGCGGCACGATCGCGTCGCGCAGCCGCGCGAGGACGCGAGCCCCGCTCATCGACCGCAGGCGCACGGCCGGACGGCAGATACCGCCCGTGTCGATGGCTGTGGCCGGAGTGGCGAGGGCGCGGCGAGCGGAGCGGATCGAGGCACGGCGGGCGCTGAGGCGATGAGCAGACGCACGCCCCGGCAGGGTCTCGGCGTCGCGCAGGCGGAAGTGGAACGCATCACGAGCTCCGGCAGCCGCTCCGCTCGGCGCCGGCGCGCCGGGTGGCGCGGTTTGCCGGACGGATGGTTGTTGCCTGATGTTACGGAGCCCGGGGCCGGAGGCGCGTCCCTCCTCCTCGCGTGCGGGCGGGCGATCGCGAGGGAAGCGGTGCGCGGCCGGGTCCCCTGTCGCGGGGTGCCGGCGCGGCGCCCCGACGGGCCTTGACACGAGGAGCGAGCGATCGCCGGCTCCTGCGTCCGCGGCTCAACGCACGCGCGCCTTGCGCGGTGCGGCCTTCGCGGGAGCGGCGGGCGGCGCCGCGGCGCGGCGCGCGGGCCGGCGCTCGGCGAGCGCGCTGCGGATGTCGGCAGGTTCGCCGTCCACGGCGCGACGCCGTGTCGCCGGGGCAGCCGCCGTCTTGCGGGACGACCGAGCCGGTGCCGGCGCGGTGGTCTCCGCACTTGCCGCAAGACTTGCACGCAGCGCCGCCATGAGGTCGATCACCTGCCCGGGCGGGCTCGGGGCCGGTGCCTGACTGACCGCGTCGCCCGCGAGCTTGCGTTCGACGGCCGCGAGGATGCGCTGCTTCTCCTCGTCGACGAAGCGCGTCGGGTCGTAGCGCTCTTCCGCGATCTGCTCGATCAGCCGCTCGGCGAGCGCGAGTTCGCCGGCACCGACCTCGGCGAGCTCGATGCCGAACTGGCCGAGCGCGCGCACCTCGTCGGCATAGAGCAGCTGCTGCAGCACGAGCCCGCCTTCGGTGGCGCGGATCTGCACCACGTATTCCTTCGCGCGCCACGCCCAGCGCGCGAGCGCCGACCGCCCGGTCGACTGCATCGCGCGCAGCAGCAGCGTGTAGGGCTTGCGGCCGGCCTTCTCGGGCGCCAGCACGTAAGCCTTGTCGTAGTAGATCGGGTCGACCGCGCGCTCGGGAACGAACGACACGATGTCGATGGTCTGCCGCGACGCGTCGGCCAGCGCCTTCAGCTCGGCCGGCGTGAACAGCACGAACCGGCCCTTCTGGTACTCGTAGCCCTTGAGCATGTCGGCGCGCTCGATCACGACCGGCGCCGCTGGCGGCTCCGGCAGCAGCGCCATCGGTTGCGCGCTCGGCGAGTGACCCGCCGCGCCGGCGGGCGCGCTCGCCGCACGCTCGGCCGGCTGCGAGCGCGACGCCGGCGCTGCAGCGGGTATGGCGCGGTTCGCCAGGGTCGGCGGCGCCAGTGCAGCGACTGTGCTTCGAATCTCCGGCGCGGCCTGCGCAGGGATCGCCTCGCCGCGGTCGCTCTCGCTTGCGTCGGGCTCGTCGTCGGGTTCCTCGGCCGCGACGTACTGCTGACGCAGGCGCGTGCCCCCGCGCCCCATCAGCTTGAACCGGACCGCCGCGGAACTCTCGGTCGCCGAATAGACCTTCACCGGAATCGCGACGAGTCCGAAGCTGAGCGACAGCGACGCGATGGAGCGCACGGGCATGGCGCGAAGGTAGCCGCATCGCCCGCCGCTGGCGTCGGACGTGGACGACACGGTCCGTAGGAGCCGCGCCATTTCTTCGCGCGAATCGTTCGCGGGTATCCGGGTTGCCCGACGATGCCGCGATGCGAAAAGGCCGCAGAGCGCATCGCCTTGTGTGAAGTACTCGACTGCTGCGGTCCGTCCCCTCTTCGAACGATGGCGGTTTGCAACACCCCACGGTAGCGTGCGCAAATGGCTTCTTCCCTGATCGACATCGCCGACTGGATCGACCGCTTCGGGATGGAGCTGCTCGACGCCGATGCAGAGGCGCTCGAAGCGCCGGCATCGCGCTCGCAGGGCAGCGCGGCGCTTTCGCGAGGCGGCCTTGCGTGCCGCAGCACGGGCGCCGCCACGCTGGTCGTCGAGCTGGACCCGGCCGGGTCCGAGCGCGTCCCCGAACTGCTGCACTGACGGCGAGCCGCGGCCGCGCCGGGTGCGCTGCCTGCCGCGGCCCCGGCTGCACGTGACGCGCAGCCGCTAGTCTCGGCGCGATGCGCGCCCTTTGGAGCTACCTGCGCCCGCATCGGGCGCTTGCCGGCCTCGCCCTGCTGCTGGCCGCGGCGAGCCAGGTGCTCGCCCTCGTCGACCCGATCATCTTCGGGACCCTCATCGACCGTTACGCGATCCGCGGGGGCGAACTCGCCGACGACGCTCGCGTGGCCGGCGTGCTGCGCCTCCTGGGCCTTGCGGTACTGGTCGCTGTGGCGTCGCGCCCTGCCAAGGCGCTGCAGGAATACGTCACGCGTCTCATCGTGCAGCGCTTCGGCACGCGCATCTTCAACGACGGGCTGCGGCAGACGCTACGCCTCAGATTCCAGGAGTTCGAGGACCTCAACAGTGGCGAGGTCCTCTCGATGCTGCAGAAGGTGCGCGCCGACAGCGAGCGCTTCATCAACACCTTCATCAACACGGCGTTCGCCGCAGGGGTCGGCATCGCCTTTCTCGCCTGGTACGCACTGACGAAGCACTGGGCCCTGGTGCCCGTGTTCTTCGTCGGCGTGCTGGTTCTCGGCAGCCTCACCGGGCTGCTGAGCCGCGAGATCAAGACCCAGCAGCGCTCGATCGTGCGCGAGACCAACCGCAGTTCGGGATTCATCAGCGAGTCGTTCCGCAACGTCGAGCTGGTCAGGAGCCTCGGCCTCACCTTCGTCGAGATCCGCCGGCTGCAGGCGCAGACGCTGAAGATCTTCGCCCTCGAGATGCAGAAGGTGAAGCGGATCCGGCTGCTGTCGTTCCTGCAGGGCACGACGCTCAGCCTGCTCAGGCTCTCGATCCTGTTCGCGCTGCTCTGGCTGATCTTCCGCGACATCCTGAGCCCGGGCGAGCTCGTCGCGATGCAGTTCATCTCGGTCGCGATCTTCGCGCCGCTGCAGGAGCTCGGAAACTTCATCCTGGCGTACCGCGAGACCGAGGCGTCGTTCGCCAACTTCGCGGCGCTGATGGCACGGCCGGTGGAGCGCCGCCCAGCCGCGCCGGTCGAGATCGGCGCCTTGCACAGCGTGCGCTTCGCGGACGTGACGTTCCGGCACAAGGGCGCGAGCGAAGATGCCCTCAATGGCGTCAGCTTCGAGGCACGCCTCGGCGACACGCTGGCGTTCGTGGGGCCGTCCGGGTCGGGCAAGTCGACCCTCGTGAAGCTGCTGGTCGGGCTCTACACGCCGCGTTCAGGGGAGGTGCTCTACAACGACGTGCCGACGCGGCAGCTGCGCGTCAACCCGGTGCGCAGGCAGATCGGGTTCGTCACTCAGGAGACGCACCTCTTCGCGGGCACGATCCGCGACAACCTGCGCTTCGCGAAGGCCGATGCGAGCGACGCCGAGCTGCTGGTGTCGCTCGAGCAGGCGGCCTGCGGAGCGCTCCTCGCGCGCTCGCCCGCGGGCCTCGACACGGTGATCGGCGAACGCGGCATCAAGCTCTCGGGCGGCGAGCGCCAGCGCCTCTCGATCGCGCGCGCCCTGCTGCGCCAGCCGCGCCTCCTGATCTTCGACGAGGCCACCTCGGCGCTCGACTCGATCACCGAGGAACGCATCGCCGAGACCATGCGCTCGGTGTCGGCGCGCGCCAACCAGATCACCATCCTGATCGCGCACCGCCTGTCGACGATCCGCCACGCCGAGACCATCGTCGTGCTCGAGAAGGGCCGCATCGTCGAGCAGGGCGGCCACGCCGCGCTGCTCGAGGCGAAAGGTCTCTACTACGCGATGTGGCGGCAGCAGGTGGGCGAGCGGCCGATCGTGAGCGCGGCGTCTCCCACCGACGCGAACGGCAACGGCTGACGGTCCGCGGCGCGCGCCGAAAGGCGCGTGGTGCACGACTCCACCCGGTCGCCTCGTCGATCGACCGGAGTCGGCGGTCGGCGAGACTGCAGCCGCTCGCGTCGCGTCAGCCCGGCGTCGCAAGCCGCGCCGGCGACAGCGTCGCCGCACCGACCCCGAAGCGCGCGACGTGCGCCGGCAGCGGTGCACCGCGAAGCAGCGCGGCGCACGCCTCGCCCATCGCGGCCGAGGTCTGGATGCCGTAGCCGCCCTGGCCGACGACCCAGAAGAAGCCGTCGAGCTCGGGATCGAACCCGCCGACCAGGTCGCCGTCGGCGACGAACGAGCGCAGCCCGGCCCAGCGGCGGATCACGCGGGGCACCTCGAGCGTCGTCATCGCCTGGATGCGGTCGACACCCAGCGCGATGTCGAGCTCGTCGGGCTGCACGTCCTGCGGCTCGACCGGGTCCTCGTTGGCCGGCGACCCGAGCAGTTGCCCGGCGTCGGGCTTCACGTACCAGGTGTGGTCGACGCCGCCGAACAGCGGCCAGGCGCTGCTGTCGATGCCCTCGGGCGGCGCGAACACGAACGCGGCGCGGCGCTTCGCAACCACGCCGAGCGGCCGCGCACCGGCCATGCGGCCGACCACGTCGGCCCACGCGCCGGCGGCATTCACCACGACATCGGCATCGACGCGTGTGCCGCTCGCAGCGCTGACACGCCAGCGCTCGCGCCCAGCACCCGCGCGCTCGATCGCGACCACCTCGGCGCCGCAGACGAGCTCGCCGCCCGACGCGCGGATGCCGCGCAGGTAGCCCTGGTGCAAGGCATGCACGTCGATGTCCATCGCGTCCGGCTCGTACACGCCGCCGAGCACGCGCTCGGGGCGCAGCACCGGCACCAGCGCACGCGTCCCGACTGCGTCGAGCAGGCGGCCCGTCGGAGACACCGTCTGCATCACGCCCCAATGCGCGTCGAGCAGCGCGTCCTGTCCCGGCTCCGCGACCATCAGCGCGCCGCGCGGCGTGAGGATCGGGTGCTCGGCAAACCCGGCCGGTGGGCGTTCGAGGAACGCCCGGCTCGCCATCGTCAGCGCGCGCACCTGCGGCGGCCCGTAGCTCTCCATGAAGAGCGCCGCCGAACGCCCGGTCGAGTGGTAGCCGGGCTGCTCCTCGCGCTCGAGCAGCACGACCCGCGCATGCGGCGCGAGGAAGTAACCGAGCGAGGCGGCGGCGATGCCGCTGCCGATGATGACGAAGGTCGCGGGGCTCAACGGGGGCGCGGGCGGGCAGGGAGCGTAGCCAAGGCGGTGGAACGCGCGCGCGAAGGCCACGCGAACGCAGGCCGGGGCGGAGCGGACGGGGTTGCGCAGTATCGCGAATCCGCGCAGATTCGGCCCGGTTGCGCCGCTCCAAGCGACTGCGGGGGGAACGCCGATGAAGCCGATCGCAATGGGACTCGATCTGATGCGGGCCACCGGCCTCGCCGGGCCGCTCAAGACCCTTGCCGGTGCGCTGCCGCGGCGCTGGGTCGCCGGCATGCCGGCGGCGCTGCTGAACCGCACCTGGTTCTCGGGCCTCGTGGCGGTCGATTCCCTCCCCGGCCGGCGCTTCACGATGGTCACCGACCCCACCACGGTGAGCCTGCGGGACAGCGCCGCGGCAAGCCACGGCGGCGAGGCACTCGCCCTCTTCGCGCGGCTCGTCCCGGGCGCGCGCACCTTCCTCGACATCGGTGCCAACACCGGCGTCTACAGCCTGATCGCGGGCGTCAACGGCGTTCCCCATGTGCACGCGTTCGAGCCGGTGCCGCGCATCGCGGCACGTTTGCGCGAGAACCTGAGCCTCAATCGCCTCGACCGCGTGCGCGTGCACGACTGCGCCGTCACGTCGCACGCCGGCACGATCACGCTCTACGTGCCGGCCGGCGAGATGCCGACCGAAGCGTCGACGCTGCACGGCTTCCGGCCTGCGGCGGAACCGGTGACGGTCGCCGCGGTGACGCTCGACGAAATCTGCGCCGAGCAGCGCATCCAGAGCGTCGACCTGATGAAGGTCGACACCGAGAGCACCGAGCCGGAAGTGTTCGCCGGGGGCGAGCGCACCCTCGAACGCAACCTGCCGACGATCATCTGCGAGGTGCTTCACGGCATGACCGAGGCGCGCCTGCACGAGCGCTTCGACCCGCTCGGCTACCGCTACTACTGGCTCACCGACCGGGGTGCGCAGCCGGTGCGGCGCATCGAGGGCGACCCCACCTGGCGGTTCCTCAATTTCGCGCTCGTGCACCCCGCGCGGCAGGCGGCGTTCGAGCGCGCCGCGGCGGCGCTGGCCGCGAGCCTGAACTAAGGCCATCGCCGCCGCGTCCGATTCGGCACGCGCGACCGGATCGGCTGTCGGCTGCCGTCGCCGGCGACGCCGCCGCGCCGACGCGATCGTCGGACGCGCGCACGGCCGCTGCCGCACGCCCGACTCGGCCCCGCTACGATCCGCCGACCTTGGTTTCCCAGACGCTCGCATGGCCGGCAGCAGCCTGATCGCCCTCATCGACGACATCGCGTCGGTTCTCGACGACGTCGCGGTGCTCACCAAGGTCGCGGCCAAGAAGACCGCCGGCGTGCTCGGCGACGACCTTGCGCTGAACGCCGAGCAGGTGACCGGCGTTCGGGTCGACCGCGAGTTGCCGGTGGTGTGGGCCGTCGCCAAGGGCTCGGCGCTCAACAAGGCGATCCTGGTCCCGGTGGCGCTGCTGATCAGCGCGTTCGCGCCGTGGCTCGTCACGCCGCTGCTGATGGTCGGCGGCGCTTTCCTCTGCTACGAAGGCTTCGAGAAGCTCGCGCACCGCTTCCTGCACGGGCGCGACGAAGACGCCGGGCGGCACGCGGAGGTGGTGCGCGCGCTTGCCGATCCGGCGGTCGACGTGGTGGCGTTCGAGCGCGCCAAGGTCAAGGGCGCGGTCCGCACCGACTTCGTGCTCTCGGCCGAGATCATCGCGATCACGCTCGGCACCGTCGCCGGCGCGGCCTTCGCGACGCAGGTCACCGTGCTGGTCGGCATCGCGATCGCGATGACGATCGGCGTCTACGGTGTGGTCGCCGGCATCGTGAAGATCGACGACCTCGGGCTCTGGCTGAGCCGGCGTGCCGGCCCCGCGGCTCGAGCAGTCGGCGGCGCGATCCTGAAGGCCGCGCCCTGGCTGATGAAGACGTTGTCAGTCATCGGCACCGCCGCGATGTTCCTGGTCGGGGGCGGCATCCTGACGCACGGCGTGCCGGTGCTGCACCGCATGATCGCGTCGGCCGAGACGCGCGCCGGCGACTGGCCCGGCATCGGCGCGCTCGCCGGGGCACTGACGCCGATGCTCGTCAACCTCGGCGTCGGCATCGCCGCCGGTGCGTTGGTGCTGGGCATGGTCACGCTCGGCAAGCGCCTGTTCGGCGCCCGGCGCGCCGCAGCCGACGCCGCGACGCACGGCTGAAGCCGGCGCAGGCGTCGGGCGCGACGCCCGCACCGCCGCTCCGCGCAAAGCCGCTGCGCAGGCGGCGCCTGCCAGCCGCCGCCCGCGCCGTCAGCGGCGGCCGTGCCAGCGGTCGTCGCGGCGGTCGAACCGGTTCGGAACGCCGTCGCCGTCACGGTCCCAGCGCGGGTTGTAGACCCGGTCGAAGCGGTTCGGGATGCCGTCGCCGTCGCGATCCCAGCGCGTCGGACGCTGCACGTAGCGATGGCCGGGAACGTAGCGCGGGGCGACGTAGCCGCGCTCGTACGAGCGCACGTAGACCGGCGCCGCGGGGGCGACGACGTACGCCGGCGCGGCGTTGCCGATCGTCACCGAGAACTGAACGTCGTCGCGGCCGCGCGCCTCGGCGGAGGCGGCGCCGAAGACGCCGGCGAGTGCAACGCCCGCGATGGCCAGCTTGATTGAGTTCATGTCGATCTCCTGGGTGGCGCGCCGCGACAGCCGCAACGCATGTCGCCATTGAACGCGCCCGCCGGGTCCGCCGTACCGTCGCCGCGTCAACGCCGTGTAAAGAAGATCGTCGAACGGCAAGCCAGCGTTGCGCCGCCCGAGCCGCGCGTCAGCGCGCCCGCATGCGCGGGCCGGCGCGGCGCTCGACCGCCGCCGCCAGATCGGGCGGCAGGCGGTCGAGCAGCCAGCGGATCGCGAGCGGCACCAGCACCAGGTCGTCGACCACCCCGACGATCGGCAGCGCGTCGGGCACGAGGTCGATCGGCGACAGCACGTAGAGCACGATCAGCGCGGCGCCGGCCTTGAGCCAGCGCGGGGCCGCGGGGTGGCGCAGCGCGAACCAGAGCCGACGCGCGTCGCCCCGGGCGAGGGCCCAGAGCAGGGTCAGACGTTTCCACATGGCGGCGCCTCCTCGGCAGGTCGAGTGCTCGCAGATGGGGGCCGCGTTGCCGAAGGCAAGGCAGGCGCTGCGACGGCTTTCGTCGCGAGCGGCTCGGGGCCGCATGGCCGCGCGCTGCAGGACCTCGGCATGCGAGGGTGTCGCACGACGGCACGCTGCCGACGCGTCCGCCCCACGCGCGCGCCGCGTGTGTCGCCACGACGGGCGCGCCGGGTCGCCGGTTTCGAATGCCTCGCCGTCGGGCGGCCGCGAACGCCGCTTGGAATGCGGCGAGCGCCGGCGCACGCCCGACGCTTGCAACGCCGCCCGCTTACAGTCGCGCACGATGCCGAGCGCTGCCCCCCAACCGAACCCTGCATCGCTGGCCGCTGCGCCGCTCTTCATCGTGCTGAACGCCGGGTCCGGGCACAGCGCTGCCGACGAGACCTGCGCCGCCATCGAAGGGGTGCTGCGCGAGGCCGGTCGCCGGCACGAGGTGCGCCGGGTCGAGGATCCGGCCGAGCTCGATGCGATCGCCGCACGCGCGGTCGCCGACGCCCAGGCTGCCGGCGGCATCGTGGTCGCCGCGGGCGGCGACGGCACCCTCAACGCGGTCGCCCATGCCACGCTCGGCAGCGGCTGCGCGTTCGGCGTGATTCCGCGCGGCACCTTCAACTACTTCGGCCGCACCCACGGCATCTCGGCCGACGCCGCAGTCGCCGCGCGCGCCCTGCTCGACGCGCGCGTGCGCCCGGTGCAGGTCGGGCTGATCAACGACCGCGTGTTCCTGGTCAACGCGAGCCTCGGGCTCTACCCGCAGTCGCTCGAGGACCGCGAGGAGCAGAAGCGCCGCTTCGGCCGCAGCCGGCTGGTCGCGGCCTGGGCGGTGCTCGTGACGCTGTCGCGCGGCTTTCGTCCGCTGCGTCTGCTCCTCGAGCACGCCGGCGGCACGCGGGCGGTAAGTGCGCTCACGCTGTTCGTCGGCAACAACCGGCTCCAGCTCGAGCGCGTGGGCTTGCGTGAAGCCGACGCGGTCGAGGACGGCAAGCTCGCGGTGGTGCTGGTGCGGCCGTTGCCGCTGCTGGCGCTTCTCGGCGTCGTGCTGCGCGGCGCGTTCCGCAAGCTCGCCGAGGCGCCGGCGGTGGATCACTTCGCGCTCGACGACCTCACGGTGCGGAGCGCGCGCCGGCCGGGGCGACGCTTCAAGGTGGCGATGGACGGCGAGGTCGACTGGATGACGGCGCCGATCCGCTTCCGTGTCGCGCCCGAGCCGCTGCTGCTGCTCGAGCCGCGCGACGCCCAGCCCGAGCGCGGCGTGTGAGCGCGGCGCGTGCCGACGCGCCGGGTCGGGCCGGCGCGTCGCGCTGCCCGGCTGTGATGCCGCCCGCCGGGGCCGGAAGCACCGCGTGAGCGTCGACGTCGATCTGGCCGCTCGCATCGGCGCGCACGCGGTCGCGGTGTTCGGCGCCCTCCTGGTCGCGCTCGTCACCGCGACCGGGGTCGGCTGGCTCGCCCTGCAGCACCTGGTGATTCGGCGGCGGCGTCTGCCCGAGCACGCGGCGACGCGCGCGCTGCTCGCGACGCTGGCGCTCGGCTTCGTCGCGATCCTGGGCGCTGGCGTCGTGTTCGCCAGCCTGCCGGCGGCGATCGTCGACGGCGGCCGGGTCGCCGCGCTCGACCAGGCGCTCACCGCCGCGATCCGCACGCACGTGCCGATCGCGGTGCTGCGCGGCTTCGCCGTCTTCACGCTGGTCGCGAACAGCCTGACGCAGTGGTCGATCGGCATCGCCGGCACGCTCTGGCTGGCGTGGCGCCGCGAGCGCCTGCTGGCGTGGACGTGGGCCGTCGCGTTCGCCGGCAACGGCGTCCTGACCCGGCTGCTGAAGGCGATCTTCGAACGCGCACGACCCGAGCGCGAGCACGACCTGCTCGGCGCGACCGGCTGGAGCTTTCCGAGCGGCCATTCGTCGGGCGCCGTCGTGATCTGCGGGATGCTGGCCTACCTCGGGCTGCGCTGGACCCGACCGGCGTGGCACCTGCCGATCGTGCTGGCGGCGACCGCGCTCGCCTTCACGATCGGCTGCAGCCGCGTTTTCCTGCAGGTGCACTACGCCAGCGACGTGCTCGCCGGCTTCGCGCTCGGCGCCGCCTGGCTCGCGGTCTGCGTCGGCGCTGCCGAGGTGATCCGCACGCGCCACGAGCGGCGCGCGGCACGCGATCAGTAGCCGCCCATCACCGGGTCGGTCCGCATCCTGTCGAGCAGGGCGTCGATGCGCGCCGCGTCGGCAGGGTCGGCGGGCCCACTGGACAGCGCGTGCAGTGCCTCGGCAAGGCCGCCGTCGTGCACGTAGCCCATCGACCAGTCGCCGTAGCGCCGCGCGCTGCACGGCATCGAACGCAGCACGCGCACCTCGTGGTGGCGCGGATCGACGGCGATTCGATCGAGCAGCGGCTCGACGACGTCGCTGCGGCCTTCGAGCACCTGCGCGAAGTGGTCGCCGGAGTAGAGCAGGCAGCCGGTGATGTCGCGCTGCCGGTTGTTGCGGCGCGAGATCTGCAGGATGTCCTGGATCGTCGCAGCGCCGCACAACGGCGTGGGTCGGCTGACGTAGAAGAGCTGGCGGAGCGAGGGCATCGCGAAGAGCGGCGAAGGGCTGCGCCATCGTAGCGGGCCGTGCCGCTGCGCGAACAGTGCGGTGATGGCGTGGCGCGGACGAAACTCGTCGCTCGCCGACGCGCGCCGGGGCCGGGCCGCCAGTCCCGGCGGCCGACGCGGGGCTCGCCTGGCGCGCCGACCCCGGCGGATGCGACGATCGCTACGCCGTCGCCTGCGCCACTGCGTGCTCCCAGCGCGCCATGCGCTCGCTCGCTTCGCTGCGCGACATCGTCGGCACGAATCGGCGTTCGACCCGCCACTGCGCGGCGAGCTCGTCGGTGCTGGCGTAGACGCCGCAGGCCAGGCCGGCGAGGTAGGCCGCGCCGAGCGCGGTGGTCTCGGTGACGCGCGGACGCAGCACCGGGATGCCGAGCAGATCGGCCTGGAACTGCATCAAGAGGTCGTTGACCGACGCGCCGCCGTCCACGCGCAGCTCGGCGACGCTCGACGCGCCATCCGGGCCGGCGTCGCGCCGCATCGCGTCGAGCAGCGCGGCGCTCTGGAACGCGATGCTCTCGAGCGCGGCCCGCGCGATGTGCGCGATCGTCGTTCCTCGGCTGAGGCCGACGATCGCGCCGCGCGCATCGGGCTTCCAGTACGGGGCGCCGAGACCGGTGAACGCCGGCACGAACAGCACGCCGCCGCTGTCGGGGACGCTCGCGGCGAGCGCCTCGACCTCGGTGCTCGAGCGGATCGCCTGCAGGCCGTCGCGCAGCCACTGCACCACCGCGCCGCCGACGAACACGCTGCCCTCGCGCGCGTACTGTGGCTCGGCGCCGGTCTGCGCGGCGCTCGTCGTGATGAGCCCGTGCGTCGACGTCTCGAAGCGTGCGCCCGTGTTCATGAGCATGAAGCAGCCGGTGCCGTAGGTGTTCTTGACCTGGCCGGGGCCGAAGCAGGCCTGCCCGAACAGCGCGCTCTGCTGGTCGCCGGCGACGCCGCCGATCGGCACCGGCGCGCCAAGCAGGTCGGGCGTCGTCTCGCCGAACACGTGGCTCGACCGATGCACCTGCGGCAGCAGCGCGCGCGGCACGTCGAGCGCGCCGAGCAGCTCGTCGTGCCAGCGGTTCGCGTGAACGTCGAACAGCAGCGTGCGCGACGCGTTGCTGACGTCGGTCGCGTGCACCGCCTTCGCGCGGGTCGCCCGGTCGGCACCGCCGGTGAGCTGCCAGATCAGCCAGCTGTCGATGGTGCCGAACGCCAGTTCGCCGACGGCCGCACGTTCCCGTGCGCCGGGCACCCGGTCGAGCAGCCACGCCAGCTTGGTGCCCGAGAAGTAGGCGTCGAGGACGAGCCCGGTCCGGGCGCGGAACATCGGTTCGAGGCCGCGTTCGCGCAGGCGCTCGCACATCGGCGCGGTGCGGCGGTCCTGCCAGACGATCGCGTTCGCGACCGGCTCGCCGGTCGCGCGGTCCCAGACCAGCGTGGTCTCGCGCTGGTTGGTGATGCCGATCCCGGCGAGGTCGCTCGCCTGCAGGCCGGCGCGCGCCAGCGCCTCGCGCGCGGTGGCGAGCTGGTCGGCCCAGATCTCGCGCGGGTCGTGCTCGACCCAGCCCGGCTGCGGATAGATCTGGCGCAACTCGCGCTGGGCGACCGCGACCACGTTGCCATCGCGATCGAACACGATGCTGCGCGAGCTCGACGTGCCCTGGTCCAGGGCCAGCAGATACGACTTCGACGCGCTCATCCCGTCCTCCGGCGCAAACGGCGCCGATGCAAGAATAAGCGCCGCACCGCCGAAGCCTGGCCCCGGCAGCCTGTCGAAACGGTTTGCGATCCGAACCGCATCACATTCGCCTGCCAGGACGCAGCTTGGACCCTCATCGAACGGCTTCGCCGACTTCCCGCCCCGACGGCTCGGCCGCTCCGCCCGACGTCGACGTCGCCATCGTCGGCGGCGGCATCAACGGCTGCGGCATCGCGCGCGACCTCGCCGGGCGCGGCGTGCGCGTGCTGCTCGCCGAGAAGGACGATCTCGCCGCGCACACCTCGTCGGCGTCGACCAAGCTGATCCACGGCGGGCTGCGCTACCTCGAGCACCGCGAGTTCGCGCTGGTCCGCAAGGCGCTCGGCGAGCGCGAGGTGCTGCTCAAGGGCGCGCCGCACATCATGTGGCCGCTGCGCTTCGTGATGCCGCACGACCGCGCCATGCGGCCGGCGTGGATGATCCGCATCGGCCTCTTCCTCTACGACCACCTGGCGCCGCGCGAGATGCTCGAGGGCTCGCGGCGCGTCGACCTCAAGACGCACCCGGCGGGCGCGCCGCTCGCTGCGCGCTTTCGCACCGGCTTCGTCTATTCGGACGGCTGGGTCGACGACGCTCGCCTGGTGGTGCTGTGCGCCATCGACGCCGCCGAGAGGGGCGCCGAGATCCTGACCCGCTGGCGCTGCGTCGACGCCCGGCGCGAGCCCGGGCGCTGGCGGCTGACGCTCGAGAGCGACCGCGGCGCGCGGCGCAGCGTCACCGCCCGCGCCCTCGTCAACGCCGCGGGGCCATGGGCAGCGCAGTTCCTGGCCGAGCACGCGCACGTGCCGCGCGCCGCGACGCTGCGCCTCGTCAAGGGCAGCCACATCGTGGTGCGCAAGCGCTTCGAGCACGACCACGCGTACATTTTCCAGAACCCCGACGGGCGGATCATCTTCGCGATCCCGTACGAGCGCGACTTCACGCTGATCGGCACCACCGACGTCGAGCACCACGGCGCGATCGGCGCCGCGCAGATCGACGCCGGCGAGATCGAGTACCTGTGCGAGCAGGCGAGCCGCTACTTCGCCCGGCCGGTCACGCCCGCCGAGGTGGTCTGGACCTATTCGGGCGTGCGTCCGCTGCTCGACGACGAGAACGGCAATCCGGCCGCGGTGACGCGCGACTACCGGCTCGAGCTCGACACCCGCGGCGCGCCGCTGCTTTCGGTGTGGGGCGGCAAGATCACCACCTTCCGCAAGCTCGCCGAGGAAGCGGGTGACCGCCTTGCACCGACGCTCGGGCTGGCGAAGGCCGGTGGCGCATGGACGCACACGGCGCCGCTGCCGGGCGGCGATCTCGCGGCTTGGCTCGAGCGCCACGCGAGCGGCAGCGGCGGCGCGACACCACGCGCGACCGGGGCGACGGGCGGCGGCGTTGCGCCCGACGCCGCCGCGGCATCGGCCGGCACGAGCGCGCCGGTGGCCGGTGCGCCGCACGCCACCGCCACGCCGGCGACGCAGCCCGGCGCCGACCTGTTCGAGCGCTTCGTCGACGCGCTCGTGCGCGAGCACCCCAGGGTTCCGGCCGGCGTTCTGCGGCGCTGGGCGCGCGCCTACGGGACGCGCGTCGAGCGGGTGCTTGCCGGCCCGCTCGGCCATGAGATCGCGCCCGGCGTCTACGCCGCCGAGCTGGAGTACCTGTGGCGCGACGAGTGGGCGCGCAGCAGCGACGACGCGCTGTGGCGCCGCAGCAAGCTCGGGCTGCATCTCGACGCGGCTGGAAGGTCGGCGATCGCGGGCTGGTTCGAGGCGCGGCGCGCGCAACCTGCCGCCGAAGCCGCCACGGTCGAGCGCTGAGCAGCGGCCGCGCACGCGGCGACCGGCGGCCGTGGGCGGCCTCGCACCCTCGGCTCAACGCGGCCGCGGATCGTGGCCCAGCTTTCCCGCGAACGCCACCCTCGACGCCACGCGCGGGTGGCCCGCAGCGCCTTGCCGCCGTTCGAGCAAAGCAGCGGCCGGCGCTCGCCGCGTCAGAGCATCAGCGGGGCGTCCGGCAGCTCGTTGCGATCGTCCGCCGCGCCGCGCGGGAAGTGCTCGACCAGCAGGGCGTCGACCGCCGACACGGCGCGCAGCAGGCCGGCCTCGAAATCGCCCTGCCGGAACGCCTCGCGCATCGCGCCGGCGATCTCGTCCCAGCGTGCCGGCTCGACGCGCTGGTGCAGACCACGGTCCGCGACGATCTCGAACGCGTGCTCGGCGAGCAGCACGTAGATCAGCACGCCGTTGTTGGCCTCGGTGTCCCAGACCTTGAGCTTGCCGAACAGCGTGACCGCACGCTCGCGCGGCGTCGCATCGCGGCGGATGTAGCTCCACGGCAGCCCGGCCTCGATGCAGACGCGGATCTCGCCCGTGTGGTGCCGTTCGCTCGCCGCGACCGCCGCCTCGATACGGGCGCGCGCCGCTTCGGGGATCAGACGCGCGGCGTCGCGCTCGTCGACCAGCCGGTGCCTGAGGAGCCGCGTGATCCAGTGCATCACCAGCTCCCCGACGCGCCGCCGCCGCCGAAGTCGCCGCCGCCGCCCGAGCTGAAGCCGCCACCGCCACCGCCACCGAAGCCGCCGCCACCGCCGAACCCGCCACCGCCGAGGCCACCGCCCCAGATGATCGGTCCGCCGAAGCCGCCACGCCGGCGCCCGCCGCCGAAGCCGCCTCCACCGCCCCCCATCAGTCCGACCAGCACCAGCGCGAGCAGCCCGGCAACGACGCCGATCACCGCGCTCGCGGTCAGCCACCAGCCGAGGCCGCCGACCGCGCCGGCGGTCAGCACCGAGCCGGCCTTGCGACCCGCGACGCTGCGCAGCACGCCGCCGACGATCGGCACGCCGATCAGCAGCAGCAGCCCGAGGTCGCCGAAGTCGAAGCCGCTGCTCGGCCGGCCGAGGCCGTCGCGCTCGCTCGGCGCCGGCAGGTTTTCGCCCGCGATGCGCTCGGCGATGCGCTCGACCGCGCTGTTCAGGCCACCGGCGTAGTCGTTGGCGCGGAACGCCGGCGTGACCGCGTCGCGGATGATCCGGCCGGCGACCACGTCGGGGATCGCCCCTTCGAGCGCCTTGGCGACCTGGATCGAGATGCGGCGGTCGTTCTTGGCCACCACGATCAGCACGCCGTCGCCGACCTCTCGGCGCCCGATCTTCCAGGTGTCGCCGACGCGCTGCGCGTAGGCGGCGATGTCCTCCGGCTGCGTGGTCGGCACGATCAGCACCATCACCTGCGAGCCGTGGCGCTCCTCGATCGCCTGCAGCTTGGCGGCGAGCGCCTCGACCTGCGCCGGGTTCAGCGTCGCGGTCTGGTCGATCACGCGCCGGCCCTCGATCGCCGGCACCGGGAGCACGCCTTGCGCGGCGGCGAGCGGGCCGGTGAGCACCAGCACGGCGACCAGCCACGCCTGGAGCAGCCTGCCCCAGCCCAGCACGCCGTGCGGCGCCCGGGGCGGCACCGCTGCGGCGGCGGAGCGAGAGATCGGCAAGCGGGCGCCCATCGGGTCAGCGCCCCGTGACTCGGCCCTGCCTCAGCGCGACGCCGGCTTGTCGAAGCTGACCGGCGGCGGCGCCGAGATCTGCGCCTCGTTGGCGACCGTGAAGTTCGGCTTGGTCTTGTAGCCGAACACCATGGCCGTGAAGTTGGTCGGCACGCTGCGCACCTTGACGTTGTACGCGGCGACCGTCTGGACGTAGCGGTTGCGCGCGACCGTGATGCGGTTCTCGGTGCCTTCGAGCTGCACGCGCAGGTCCTGGAACGCCTGGTTGGCGCGCAGCTGCGGGTACTGCTCGGCGACGACCATCAGCCGGCTCAGCGCGCCGGTGAGCTGGCCCTGCGCCTCCTGGAAGCGCTGGAATGCCTGCGGGTCGTTGACCAGCTCGGGCGTGGCCTGGATGCTCGTCGCGCGCGAGCGCGCCTCGATCACGCGGGTCAGCGTCTCCTGCTCGAAGTTGGCCTCGCCCTTGACGGTGGCGACCAGGTTCGGGATCAGGTCGGCGCGCCGCTGGTACTGGTTCAGCACCTCCGACCACGCCGCCGTCACCTGCTCGTCGAGCGACTGGAACTCGTTGTAGCCGCAGCCGGGCAGCGCGACGAGGGCGGCGATCGCGATCGCCGCGCCCGACAGGCGCGCCGGAATCGATGCTGGACGTGGCTGGCGCATGCGCTCGCTCTCCTGGTGCTCGGGCGGCGCAATGGTACCCGGCGCGCCACGGCGGGCGCTCGGCGCGCGCGTCGGACGCGGCCACGTCGGCGCGTCGGAGCGCCGCCTATCGGCTCATCGCGGCTCGCACGCTCGGCGGGTCGGGATCGCCCCGGCGCGCGAGCACCACCGGCGGCGGCACGAAGCGCGCCGCCTCGCCGGCGAGGCGGGCCCGCGCGGCGCGGCCGAGCGGGCGCATGCCGTGCGCGATGGCCGCGAGGCGGGTGGTCGGCGGCGCGGCGCCGCTCCAGCGCACGAGCTCGCGCTCCGGGTTGCGCAGCAGGCTCGCCAGCCACACCGCCTCCGCGGCGTCGAGCGCCGCCGCCGGGCGGCCGAAGTAGTGCCACGCCGCCGCCTCGGCGCCGCACTGGCGGTCGCCCCACGGCGCGATCGCGAGATAGAGCTCGAGGATGCGCGCCTTGCCGAGCGCGCGTTCCAGGTCGGAGGCGTGCAGCAGCTCCCGCAGCTTGCGCGCCATGGTGCGGTCGTCGCCGGTGTAGAGCAGCTTGGCGAGCTGCTGGGTGATCGTGCTGGCGCCGCGCCGGCGCTCGTCGGGCTCGGCGACGCCTGACCAGGCCGCGCTCATCTCGTCGAGGTCGTACCCGGGGTGCTCGTGGAAGCGCTGGTCCTCGGCGGCGAGCACCGCGCGCGCCACCCAGCTCGTCGGGCGCAGCGCACGCGCGGCCGGCCGACCGCAGGCCGGCGCCGGCGCGGCACCGAGCAGCGCCTCAGCGCCGAGCCCGGCGACGCCGAGACCTTCGAGGCGCGGCTCGATGGCGAAGCGGCCGCTGGGCAGCGCGACGCGGATCTCGACCCCGGCGCGGCCGGCGATGCGGGCGTGCCGCAGGTCGCCGAGCGCGTCGCCGAACGCGGCGACGACATCGGCCATCGGCACGTCGTGCGCACGCAGTTCAAGGTCGGCACCCTGCCGGTCGAGGCGCAGGCGCCAGTCGAGCGGCACGCGGTCGACCCGCAGCGTGCCGTGCAGGTCGTCCTTGCCGCGGCGCTGCAGCGTGGCGACGACGCGGGCAACGCGGATCGGCCGCGCCGCGAGCACGCGCGAATCGATCACGCAGGGCGCGCAGGTGACGACCAGCGCGGTCGCTCCGGCGCTGCCCGGCGCGGCGTCGATCGCCAGCGTGCCGGCACGCATCGCGATGCGTCGGCCGGCGAGCACGCGCAGGCCGAGCGGATGCGTCGCGACGCGGATCAGTGCCGGGGCGCTGAGCGTCGCGCCCCAGCGTGCATTCCCGACACGCAGCGCCCACTCACCCGGCTGGGCACGCAGCAGCGCGAGCGCGGTCGCGCCGAGCAGCAGCGCGCCGGCAAGGAGCAGCAAGAGCGTCAGCACGGCGGCGCGGGCGAGCGTCGGCAGCCAGCGGCGCGGGCCGGCCGCTGGTGACGTCTCGGCGCCCGGGCCGGAGTCGACGGCCTGCGCCCGCGCCCGCTCAGGGTGGCGCCGCAGCGGGTCGCTCGACGCGCTCACGGCTCGCTTCCCAGCGGGGTCGCGATCGTGACCGCCTGCCACGGCCCCGCCGAGCGGCCGAGACTGGCGGCCCAGAACCAGGCCGACGCGTCGGTGAAGGCGTCACCCGCCGCATCGACGATGCGCTCGCAGACGCGCACGCGGCGCCCGTCGCGGGTCGCGACGAAGCAGCGCCAGAGGGCTCCGTCGGCGTCGCGCTCGAGGCGAGCGTCGGCGATCCGGTAGCCGAGGCCGCGGTAGCAGTCCGCCGCCGGGTGCAGCATGCGCGTCGGCGTCGCCACCTGGCGCCAGACCACGACGTCGCGCCCGTCGGTCAGGCGCTCGATGCGCCCCGGGAACTGCGCCGCGAAGCGCGCCTCGACCGCGCCGAGCGCGAGCGGGCGGAGCGGCCGCCCCTGCCACTCGCGCGGCGGCTCGACCGGCGCCATGCGGGTGGCGGGCGCGCCGGTCGCCCGGGTCGGCAGGGCGACTGGCAGCAGTGCGCAGGCGGCGAGCAGCCCGGCAAGCGCGGGACGCCAGACGCAGGATGTCCGCGACCCGGTTCGACCGGATCCCCTGCCGACGACTTCTGGAGCCCACGCCGCCGGCGCGCCGCGGGCCGCATCCGCTTGCCCCGACGCCCGCGCCGCAGCGCCACCCGCCGGAGCGCGAACGCCCCGGCGCACGATCGCGACCACCGCGGCGCACACCACGGCGAGCACCGCGACGCCGACCGCGTCGTGCAGCCACGCCGGTGCCGCCCGGCCGCTCGCCTCGACCGCGACCAGCACGCTGTTGCGGATCACGTTGCCCGCGAGGACCAGCGCGCCGACCGACGCCAGGCGGCGCACGAACGAGCGCTCGGTGAGGCGGCAGAGCCAGCCGACCGTGCAGGCGCAGAAGTAGCCGGTCCACACCATCTGCACGCCCGAGCAGGGCGCGTCGACGATGACGAGGCGACCGTCGACCCCCATCGCGGCGCCGCTGCGTTCGGCGGCGAAGCCCGCCGCGGCGAGCAGCCAGGTGCTGACCTCGGCGGTGACGATGCGGAGCGGAAAGCCCGCGTAGAACTGCAGCGACGAGATCAGCGGCAAGGCGAGCAGCGCGAGGCCGGCGAGCGGCAGCATCGGCTCGGCCGCCGGCGTGAACGCGCGCAGCGCCGCACCGAGCGCGAGCGCGCCGAGCAGCGCCGCGACGAGCGCCGGCAGGGCGAACCCGCCGGCGACGGTCGACGCGGCGGCGAGTGCCGTCGCGGCGCCGAGCCAGCCTCGCGAGGGCTCTCGGCGCAGGCGCGGTGCCAGCCGGACGACCGCGACCAGCAGCACGGCAAGCGCCGCGACGCCGAGCGGGTCATCCGAACCGTCCGCGAGCCGCGCGGCGGCCCAGGTCCAGCGCGGCCAAAGGGCGAGCGCGAAGGCGGCAAGCCAGGCGAGCGGCGGCAGGCTGCCGAGCGACTCGGCGAGGCGTTCGCCAAGGGCAGGCGCCCGGAAGACGCCGCCGTCAGCGCGCGACCCCTCGCCGAGGCGACGCGTCGACACGCGAGCGGCCTCGGCGCCCGGCGGGCGGTCGCCCCGCGAGGCAACGGACCGGGCACCGGCGACCGATTCGATCACGGCGTTCATGGCGGCAGCCTCAGACGCCTTCGCGTCGATCGCGGCCCTGCCACACGGCGCCGCCGAGCACCACGCCCGCCACCGCTAGCGCCAGCCAGAACGCCGGCTCGGGCGTGCCGGGTACCTCGGCGCCGATCGCGAGTTCGCTGACGCCCTGCGGCAGCGGCGACGCCTGGTCGACCGTCGGCGCGAGCGCCGGGTTGGGGTTGCGGACGATGCGGTCGACCGCGATGAAGCTGGTGTAGGCGGTGAGCAGGTTGTACGAGAGCCCGAGGCGGGTGATCGCCGCCTTCTGGGCGTTGCCGCCGTCGAGCGCCTCCTGGTCGGCGAAAGCGCCGATGCGTTCGCGCGCCCAGAGATAGCGCAGCGCCGACGCATTCGCGCTCTCGCGACCGCGGGCGCTCGCCTCCGCATGGAAGGCGCCGGTCGCGGCACGCCCCTCGACCACCAGCTTGGCGCTCGCGACCTGGCTGGCGTCGCCGCGCCACTTGCCGAACACCACCACCGGGCGGCCGCCGAGCACGTCGGGCAGCTGCGCCGGCTCGACGTCGTAGGCGTCGAGGCCTTCCAAGCGCGCGCTCACCTGCGTCAGCAGCGGGCTGTCGATCATGCGGCGCAGGCGCTCGGCCTGTGCGGCGGCCGCGGCCGGCTTGGTGACGACGAACGCCTCGCCGCGCCCGGCGCGCGCCATGCCTTCGATGAGGTGCCGGTTGACGCTGCTGCCGATGCCGAACGCGAACAGGTTCGCCTTGCCGAGGTTGGCGCGGATGAGCTGGAACGCCTCCGATTCGACCGTCACGTAGCCGTCGGTCACGACGACGATGCTGCGCGACACGTCGGCGGCCTTCGGCAGCGCGTAGACGCGCTTGAGCGCCGGCACCAGCTCCGTCCCGCCGGAACCCATCGTCTGGTTCAGCTCCAGGAGCGCGCGGTCGATGTTGGCGCGCGTCGCCGGTACCGACTGCGGCGCCAAGGCCCGCGCCGAGCCCGAGAACAGCAGCACGTTGAAGGTGTCGCTCGGGCGCAGCGAGCCGATCAGCTTGTCGAGCAGCACCTTGGCGGTATCGAGCGGGTAGCCGTGCATCGAGCCGGAGATGTCGACCACGAACACGTAGTCGCGCGGGCTGATGGCGGTCGGCGCGACCGCTTTCGGCGGCTCGACCATCGCGAGGAAGAAGTTCTCGGTCTCGCCGCGGAACAGCAGCAGGCCGGTCTCGATGGCGTCGCCGGCGAGCCGCCAAGAGAGGATGAAGTCGCGGTCGTGGTGGATCGGCGCGCCCGGTGCAGCCGCCTTCAGCGCCGCGGTCGCGTGCTCGGTGTCGATGCCGCCGAGCTCGACCCGGTGGCTGCTCGAACGCAGATCCTTCACCGCGAGCGGCGTGTCGATCGCCACCTTGAGGTCGAACGCCATCGTGCTGGCGCTCGCGTCCTTCAGGTAGGGCGTTGCGACCCATTTCTCGCGCGCCGCGGCACCGGCGGGCGCGTTGTAGCGCGGGCCGACGACGGTCGGGAACACGAACTCGTAGCGCGCGTCCTGCGGCGTCAGGAGCTCGGTGTAGCGCAGTTCCACGGCCACGTCGTCGCCGGGCAGGATGTTGGCGACGTTCATCTCGAACACGTTGGGGCGCTGCTGCTCCAGCAGGGCGCTGGTCCTGCCTTCCTTCTTCGCCGTCTCGTAATCGATGCGCGCCTGCTGCTTCTCGCGGATCTGCGCGGTCAGCAGGCGATCGCCGAGGCGCACGTTCATCGCGTACACCGCGGCCGCGGTCGAGCCCGGGAACACGTAGCGGGCCTCGATCGGGCGCTGACCCTCGTTGCGGTAGTGCTGGGTCACCGTGACGTCGGCGATCACGCCGGCGATCCGCACGTCGACGCGCGTCGATTTCAGCGGCAGGCGGTCGGTCGACGGGTCGCTGCTGTTGACCGCGAAGTACGGGCTCTCGGCCTTCGGCGCGTCGGCGTCGTAGGCCTGGGCCGGCGCCCAGGCGACGACCAGCGCGGCGGCGAGCAGCGCGACCACCACCAGCCAGGCGACGCGGCCGGCGTCGCTGAGAGGACGCACCTCCCGGATGAACGACAACATGACGGTTCTCCTCGTTGAACGCCGCCCCTCGGCGGCACGGGGAGAACGATCGCGGCGTGCTGCGAAGCCATTTCGAAGGTCCGCATGCGCTTCGTGAAGGCCAGGTGAAGCGACGGTGAAGCCGCTGTCGCAGAATGCGGCGCATGCCTGCCGAACGCCCCGACCCCGCCGCGCTGCTGATCCACGGCCCTGCCGAACCGGTGGTGCCGCTGGTGCTCGACTCGCCGCACTCGGGCTGCGTGTTCCCGGTCGACTTCGGCTCGGTGCTCAGCGAGTTCGACCTGCGCGAGGACGAGGATGCATTCATCGACGAGCTCTACCGGCCCGCCAGCGAACGTGGCGTGCCGCTGATCGCGGCGCAGTTCCCGCGCACCTACGTCGACGCCAACCGGCATCGCGGCGACATCGACCTCGAGCTGATCGAGGGCGGCCGCTGGCCTTACGAGTACGTGCCGAGCGGCAAGGCCGCGCTCGGCAAGGCGCTGCTCTGGCGCACGCTCGACGACGGGCGGCCGATCTACGACCGCAAGCTCTCGGTGGACGAGGTGCAGCGCCGGATCGAGCGCTTTCACGCGCCGTACCACCAGGCGCTGATCGACCGCATCGAGGCGACGCATGCGCGCTTCGGCGCGAGCTGGCACATCAACTGTCACTCGATGAACGCGGTCGCCGGACCGCAGGGCGAGGGCGGCCAGGGCAGTTCGCGCGCCGACTTCGTGGTCGGCGACCGCGACGGCACGACCTGCGACGCCGGCTTCACCGAGCTCGTGCGCAGCATCCTCGCGGGCATGGGCTACGACGTGCGCGTCAACGACCCCTACAAGGGCGTTGAGCTGGTGCGCGCGTACTCCGATCCGGCGCGCGGGCGCATGAGCCTGCAGCTCGAGATCAACAAGCGGCTCTACATGGACGAGCGGGCACGCGCCAAGCACGCCGGCTTCGCCACGCTCCAGAAGAACCTGATGACGCTGATCGACACCCTGGTCGACGAGCTCGGCCCGCGCGTGCGCCGCTGATCGGCTGAGGGTCCGCGCGAGGGCAAACGCCAGCCACCCTCGAACGCGGCGCCGACTAGCATCGGCGCCCGATTCCGTGTTCCAGGAGAGCGCTCGTGCGCATCGCCACCTTCGAAATCAACGGCCGGCTGCAGGTCGGCACCGTCGCGGACGACGGCGCATCGGTCACGCCGCTCGCGTTGGCACCCGAAGACGCCGCACGCGGCGCGCTCGCGCTCATCGAGGCGGGCGGCGATCTGCCGGCCGCGGCCGGCGCGCCGATCGCATTGGCCGACGTGCGCCTCGTCGCGCCGATCCCCCGGCCCCGCCGCAACGTGTTCTGCGTCGGCCGCAACTACCACGCGCACGCCCGCGAGCTTTCGGGCTCGGTGTTCAAGAGCGCGGGCGACGAGCCGGCCTGGCCGATCGTCTTCACCAAGGTGCCCGACTGCGTGGTCGGACCGCACGACGAGGTGCGGCTGCCGCTCGACGTGACCCGCGAGGTCGACTACGAGGCCGAGCTCGCGGTCGTCATCGGCCGCGGCGGCCGCAACATCGCGCGCGCGGACGCGATGGGCCACGTCTGGGGCTACACCATCGTCAACGATGTCACCGCGCGCGACGTGCAGATGCGCCACCAGCAGTGGGACCTCGGCAAGTCGTTCGACACGTTCTGCCCGATGGGCCCGTGGATCGCGACCGCCGACAGCTTCGACGGCGCCCGCACCCGGGTGCGCTGCTGGGTCAACGGCGAGCTGCGCCAGGACGCGTCGACCACCGACCTCATCTTCGACATTCCGACGCTGATCGAGACCTGCTCGCGCGGCATCACGCTCTACCCCGGCGACCTCATCGCGACCGGCACGCCCGCCGGCGTCGGCATGGGTTTCAAGCCGCCGAAGTTCCTGCAGCCGGGGGACGTGGTGCGGATCGAGATCGACGGCCTCGGCACCCTCGAGAATCGTTTCGTCTGACCACGGTCGAACCGTACGCAGGAGACCCGCATGCACCGCCGCGCCGCCGCGCTGACCTTCGCCTCGCTCGCCGCGCTGCTCGCGGCGCCCACCTTTGCGCAGTCGAGCTATCCCGACCACCCGATCACGATGATCGTGCCGTTCCCGCCGGGCGGCGTCGCCGACACCGTGGCGCGGCCGGTCGCGGAGGCGCTCTCGCGCGAGCTCAAGCAGACCGTCATCGTCGAGAACCGCGCCGGCGCGGGCGGCGCGCTCGGCATCGGCGTCGCGGCGCGGGCGCCGGCCGACGGCTACACGGTGCTGCTCAGCCTCTCGTCGATCTCGATCCTCCCCGAGGCCGACAAGATCCTGGGCAGGAAGCCCGCCTTCGAGCTGAAGCAGTTCCGCCCGATCGCGCGCTTCACCGCCGACCCGACGGTGCTCGTGGTGCGTGCCGACGCGCCGTGGAAGACGTTCGCCGAGTTCGTCGCCGACGCCAAGAAGAAGCCCGGCACCTACAACTACGGCAGCTCGGGCAACTACGGCACCATGCACGTGCCGATGGAGATGCTCAAGGCGTCGGCGGGCTTTCGCATGACGCACATCCCGTACACCGGCGCCGGCCCGGCGATCGTCGCGTTGCTCGCCGGGCAGGTCGACGCGATCGCGAGCGGCCCGTCCACGGTTGCGCAGCAGATCCAGGCCGGCAAGCTGCGCGCGCTCGCGCACTGGGGCGACCACCCGCTGGCGTCGCTGCCCGAGGTGCCCAGCCTCAAGCAGCTCGGCCACCCGGTGCGCTTCGCGCAATGGTCTGCCCTTTTCGTTCCGGCAGGCACGCCCGAGGACGTGATCAGGAAGCTGCGCGCGGCATCGGCCAAGGTCGCGGCCGATCCGACCGTGCGCCAGGTCATCGGCAAGGCGGGCAGCCCGATCGAGTACCTGGACGCGCCCGAGTTCCAGACCTACTGGGACGCCGACGCCGCCGAGATGACGAAGGCGGTGCGCACGGTCGGCAAGGTCGAGTAGCGCTCCGGGCGTCTCAGCGGCCCCAGGCCTCGATCTCGACGATCCGCGCGTACGAGAACGGCGCGTTCGTCACGACGACCCGCACGCGGTCGGTCGTGAACGGCGCGAACGTCACGCTCCGCTTGACGAGGTTGTTGCCGGCGACGCTGCCGAGCGTCACCCACGCCGCGCCGTTCCAGCCCTGCACGCTGAAGTCGGTGACGCCGTACTGGCTGAAGGTGAGGCTGTCGCCGGGTTCGCCCGCGCGGGTCCAGTCGTCCTGCAGGGTCACCACGACGACCCGCTCGATCGTGCGCGTGGCGCCGAACGCGATCTCGACCGAATCGGGGAAGGCGTCCGCCGTCGCGTCGTTCCAGCCGCCGCCGAAGCCCCAGGTCGCGCCGACGCGATCGCCGTCGTTGACGGCGGCGACCGGAAAGGCGCTGCTGTAGGTGCTCGACGCCGACGCGGTGGCACCCTGGCTGGCGGCCGCGACGTTGAACGCTGCCGCACTCGCCGCGCCGTAGGCTTCGATCTCGACGATGCGCGAGTAGTCGGCGAGCGCTCCCGTGACGTTGACGCGGACCCGGTCGGTCGTGAACGCAGGGAACGTGACGGTTCGCTTGACGAGGTTGTTGCGGTTCACGCTCGCCAGCGTGACCCACGCGGTTCCGTTCCAGCCCTCGATCGTGAAGTCGGTGACACCGTAGGCGGTGAACGTCGTGGCGTCGCTGGGCTCCACCGGATTCGCGTAATCGTCCTGGAGCGTGTAGACGACCACGCGATCGATCGACTTCTGGCCGTTGAAGATGACTTGGACCGAGTCCGGGAAGGCGCCCGATGTCGCGTCGTTCCAGCCGCCCCCCGCGATCCAGCCGGAACCGGTGCGATCGCCGTTGTTCACCGCGCTGACCGGAAAGCGCGCGTCGTACGTGCTCGACGCCGACGCCGTGGCGCCCGATCCAGCGAAGGCCACGTTGGTCGCTGCACCCGTCGCGTCGGCGCCGAATGCTTCCACCTCGACGATGCGCGCGTAGCCCTGCAGTGCGCGTGTGACCACGACGCGAATGCGATCCGTCGCGTAACCCTGGAATTCCACGCTCCGCTTGATCCGGTTATTCCCGGCCACGGTGGCCAGTTCCACCCACGCCGAGCCGCTCCAGCCCTCGACCCGGAAGTCGGTGATGCCGTACGCGCTGAACGTCATGGCGTCGGTCGGTTCGACCGGACTGGCGTAATCGTCCTGCAGCGTGTAGACGACGACGCGATCGACCAGCTTGGTGCTCGGGAACGTGACCTGCACCCAGTCCGGGAACACGTCCGACGTCGCGTCGTTCCAGCCGCCCCCCGCGATCCAGCCGGCCCCCGTGCGATCGCCGTTGTTGATCGCGGCGACGGGAAAGCGCTCGTCGTACGTGCTCGAGGCCGAGGCCACCGCACCAGCGCTCGCCGCCGCGATGTTGTTGGCGACCGGCGGCGGCGGCCCCGCGAGCCGCTGCACGGTGCCGCCGAGGCCGACGACGTAGATCTCGCCGGCTTCGTCCTCGCCGAACGACGAGATGTTGAGCGAGGTGTCGAGCAGGCGACCGGCGACGCCGTTCTGCAGCGCGAAGATCTCGCCGGTGCAGTAGTCGCCGAATATATAGGTGCCGGCCGGGAAGGTGCCCGCGCCGCCGCGGTAGCGATAGCCGCCGGTGACCGAGCACCGCCCGCCGGAATGGTCGTATTGCGCGACCGGCGGCACGTAGTTGGCCGCGACGCACGATGCCGGGCCGAGATTGGTGCAGGCGGTGCCCTCGAACACGCGCCAGCCGTAGTTGCCGCCGAGCGTGACGACGTCGATCTCCTCCAGCGCGCCCTGGCCGACGTCGCCGGCCCAGAGCTCGCCGGTGAGCCGGTCGAACGAGAAGCGGAACGGGTTGCGCAGGCCGACGGCGTAGATCTCGTCACGCCCCGGCGTCGCGCCGGCGTACGGGTTGCTCGGCGGCGACGAGTAGCGCAGACCGCCCTCGGGCCGGTCGACATCGATGCGGAGGATCTTGCCGAGCAGCTCGTTGACGTTCTGCGCGCGGTTGCCCGGGTCGTTGGCCGAGCCGCCGTCACCGGTCGCGATGTAGAGCAGGCCATCGGGTCCGAACGCGATCATCCCGCCGTTGTGGTTTGAGAACGGCTGCGCGATGGTCAGGATCACCTGCTCGGTCGCCGCGGTCGCGGCGGGATCCGCACCGACCCGGTACTCGGCGATCACCGTCGCGCCGTCGCCGGCACGCGTGTAGTTCACGAAGAAGCGCCCGTTGCTCGCGAACTGCGGGTGGAAGGCAAGGCCGAGAAGGCCCTGCTCGCCACCCGCGACGACCTTGCCCGCGATATCGAGGAACAGCGTCGTTGCGGACGCACCCGGGGCCATCACGCGGATGCGGCCGCCGAGCTCGACGACGAAGAGCCGGTTGCTGCCGTCGCGGGCGTTCGTCACGAGCACCGGGCTCGCGAGCCCCTGCAGCACGGGAACGAGGCGGAGGGTCGTTTGAGCACGGGCGGAGCGCGCGAGCAGCGAGCCGCAGATGGCGAGCAGCAGGGCCGCGAGGACGAGAGCGGCGCGACGCGGCGGGCGGGTGATCGTCATGGTCGAGGCTCCGGGAGAGGGGATGACAGGAGGGCCGCAGTGCCGCGGCCGCAGCGCGCATGAAGGCTGGCGTGACGCCCTCGTCACGCCGAGAGCCGGAGCCTAGACAGCACCGCGCCGGCCGGCAACCCGGCGGCGGTGTGCCGCGGCAAGAGCGGTGCCCAGGTGTTGCGCGCGAGGCCAACCGACCCAGAGCTGCGTACCCGGCTGAGGCGGACCGCTCATGGCACCGGCCGCGCGAGCACTCTCGGCGCGCGCCGTATCCTCTGCGCCACCGCCAACCGCCGGGGCGCCAGCCCCCGAGGAGACATCCCATGCGATTCGACATCAAGCGCCTCGTCGCGGCGGCTGCCGCCGCGCTCGCGGTGAGCGGCGCGAGCGCCGCCGACCCGTTCCCGACCAAGCCGGTGACGCTGTTCACCGCGTTCGCGCCGGGCAGCGGACCCGATGCGGTGCTGCGCCTGGTCGCCGACAAGCTCGGGCGCACCTGGAACCAGCGCGTGATCGTCGAGAACCGCCCGGGCGGCGGCGGCTTCATCGCCATCGACGCGGCGCGCCGCGCCGCGCCCGACGGCTACACGCTGCTGCAGCTGGACAGCGAGCACCTCGCGGCGCTGCCGCACCTTTACAAATCGCGAGGGTTCCAGACCCTGCAGACGTTCGAGCCGGTGGCGGCGCTGTTCCGCACGCCGTTCATGGTGGCGGTCGCGACGACGTCTCCGTGGAAGTCGATGCGCGACCTGATCGCGGCCGCGAAGTCCGAGCCCGGCAAGATCACGTACGGCTCCTGGGGCGTCGGCAGCCCGGGGCACCTGGGCGCCGAGCAGCTCGAGATGGCCAGCAGCATCGACATGCAGCACGTGCCGTATCGCGAGGTTTCGCAGCTCTACACGTCCGTCGGCGCCGGCGACGTGGCGTGGAGCTTCGCGAGCATCCCGTCGAGCCAGGGCGCCTACAAGGCGGGAAAGCTGCGCTACATCGCGGTCGCGGCGCCACGCCGCATCCCGCAGATGCCGGACGTGCCGACGGTGTCGGAAGCCGGCGGCCCGGCCGGGCTCGACGTCAACTCGTTCGTGGTGCTGGTCGCGCCGCGCGGGATTCCGGCGGCGACCCGCGACAGGATCAACGCCGACGTGCAGAAGGCGCTCGCCGAGCCCGACGTGCGCGCCCGCTTCGACACCTTCGCGTTCGAGACGCTCACCTGGGCCGCGCCCGAGATCGAGCGTCAGGCCGAGGCGAAGTCGCGCACCTACGCCGAGCTGGTGCGGCGCAAGAACATCAGCCTCGAATAAGACAGCCGCGAGGGAACCGCATCGCGCCGGCGCGGTTCGGGGCGTGTCGTCGACGACGACACGCCCAGGGCCTGCCGGCCGGCCGAGCCCGCGTCGGCGGCCGGCACTGCGCTGCGAGCGCGCGGCGCCACCGGCCCGGCGGCGCTTCGTGTTCAGGCGGGGCGCGCGATCACTCGGCCGAGAGGCCGCGCTCCTTGATCAGACGGTGCCAGAACGCGTTCTCGCGCTGCAGGAACGCGGCCAGCGCAGGGCCGTCCGACGGCGTGACCTCGAGACCGAAGTCCTCGAGCTTGGGCTTCACGTCGGGCGCGTTGATCGCGCGGTTCAGCTCGGCGGTGAGACGCGTCACGACCTCGGCCGGCGTGCCCTTCGGCACGAAAAGCGCCTGCCAGGCGGTGACGTCGAAGTCGGTGATGCCGACCTCGTGCAGCGTCGGCACGTCCGGCAGCGCGGCGATGCGCTGCTTCGACATCACGGCGAGCGCCTTCACGCGCCCGCCGCGGATCTGCGGCAGCCCGGCAGCGGTGTCGAGCACGATCATCGGCACCTGGCCGCCGATCACGTCCTGCACCGCCGGCGCGGTGCCGCGGTACGGGACGTGGACGACGAAGCTCTTGGTGCGGTCCTTGAGCAGCTCCATCGCGAGGTGGTGCGGGCTGCCGATGCCCGGCGACGCGTAGCTGTACTTGCCGGGGTTGCGGCCGACCTCGTCGAGCAGCTGGCGGATGCTGGTGAAGCCGCTCTGCGGGTTGACGGCCACGATGAGCGGGAAGCGCGCCATGAAGCCCACCGGCACGAAGTCGGCCGGGTCGTATGGCAGCTTCTTGTACATGGCGCTGTGGAACACCATCGCGCCGTTGTCGCCGGTGACGATGGTGTAGCCGTCCGGCGCCGCCTTGGCGGCGTTGTCGGTGCCGATGATCCCCGCCGCCCCGGGCCGGTTGTCGATGACGATGGTCTGACCGAGCTGGCGGCCCATCGCCGGCGCGAGCTGGCGCGCCAGGAAGTCGGAGCCGCCGCCCGCCGGATACGCCACCACCCAGCGGATCGGCTTGGCCGGCCAGGTCTGTGCCAGCGCCGGAAAAGCGGCGGCGAGCGTCGATGCGGCAGCGAGCAGGGTGCGCCGGCGCGCGGGACAGAACCTCATGGAGAGCCTCGGGTGCGGATGAAAGGCGCGCATCTTAGACGCGCCGCCCAGCGGCAGAGCGGACCGCGCGCGGCCTTCCGTCGGATCGTCGAGACAGCTCGCAGCCCCCAAGCCCGCTCGGCTCGGTGCGCCTCGCGCGCGCTCAGCGCAGCAGCTGCAGCACCTGCTGGGGCAGCTGGTTGGCCTGGGTGAGCATCGCCGTGCCGGCAGCCTGCAGCACCTGCGCGCGCGAGAGGTTCGCCGTCTCCAGCGCGAAATCGGCGTCCTGCACCCGGCCGCGCGACGCGACGAGGTTCTGCTCGGCGGTGCCGAGGCTGCGGACGGTCGACTCGAAGCGGTTCTGGGCGGCACCGAGCGCGGCTCGGCTGGCGTCGACCTTCCTGAGCGCACGGTCGATGCTCGCGAGCGCATCGTTGGCACCGTCGACGGTCGAGACGTCGACCTTCGACAGCGGCGTTCCGGTGCTCGACGTCATCGGGATCATCCACACCCCGCCGCCGAGGTGCAGCACGCCGAGCCACCCCGGGCTGGCGGTCGGCGCTTCGTAGTCGATGTTGATGGTCCCGGCAGTGCTGCCGGTCGCCGCGAGGCCGAAGTCGGCGACGCTCGATCCGGTGAAGCTGCCCGGCACGTAGCCGGTGACGATGTTGCGGCCGTCGGCGGCGCTCAGGCTGATGCCGCTTCCGGTGTCGCTCGCGGTCACGCCGGTCGCGGTGCTCGCGGCGTTGATCGCCGCGACCGCGCCGCTCCGGTTGGCGGAGAGTCCGGCAGCGTCAGCGCTGCCGGCGAGCGCAATGGGCACCCCGTTGATCGTGAACGTGGCCGTGCCGGCGGCCGACGCACCGCTGCTCGAAACGCCCGCCGCCACCGTGGTCGCGTTCGCCGTCACCGCCAGACCGCGCACCCCCAGCGTGTTGACGCTGGCTGCGACGGCCTTGGCGTCGTACTCCCGCGGCCCGGCGTGCAACAGGACGTTCTCCGCGTAGACGTAGAGCGACTGGGCCGGGTTGCCGGCCGGCCCCACGGCCTGGTTCTTCAGCGCGAGGCCCTCGTAGGTGCCGAGCGCGCCGGCACGCAGATTCGCGAGGCCCTGCACCGCGATCGTCTCCTTCGCGTTGGCGCCGATCTGGAAGCTCTGCCCCGCGAAGCTGCCGTCGAGAATGCGCGTGCCGTTGAAGGTGGTCTGCGTGGCGACCCGGTCGATCTCGCCGACGAGCTCGGCGACCTCGCGCTGCAGCGCGGCGCGGTCGGTGCTCGAGTGGGTGCCGTTGGCGGCCTGCACCGCGAGCTCGCGCACGCGCTGCAGATTGCCGCTCACCGACGCGAGCGCGCCGTCGGCGGTCTGCAGCAGCGAGATCGCGTCGTTGGCGTTGCGCGCCGCCTGGCCGATGCCGCGTGCCTGCGCAGTCAGCCGCTCGGCGATCGCGAGTCCGGCCGCGTCGTCCTTGGCACCGTTGATGCGCAAGCCCGTCGAGAGCCGCTCGATCGAGGCGGCGAGCGTCGCCTGGGTGCGCTCGGTGGAAAGACGCGCGCCCAGCGAGGCCGGGTTGGCGTTGAGGATCGACGGCATTGGACGGGATCGGGACGGAAGCGCTCGGGAACGACGCGGGCCGAAGCGGCGTCGCCGCCTTATCGGCTGCGCCGGCGGGAACCTGAGCGCGGCGCGAGCGCGTCGTCCCACCGCGCCGCTGGCGCCGTCGCGCGTGAGGCGTCGCATGCGGCGCGCGGCTCGCCACGCGCGGCAGCGTGCAGCGCTGCCGACAATGCGGTCGACGCGCAGGCTCGCTGCGCGATGGAGCCCGCATGCGCATCGGCGTCGACCTCGGCGGCACCAAGATCGAAGCGATCGCGCTCGGCGGCGCCGGCGAGACGCTGTGGCGCCGGCGCGTCGCGACGCCCGCAGGCGACTATGCCGCGACGCTGCGCACGATCGCCGCCCTCGTCGGCGCCATCGAGCGCGAGCTCGGCTCGCGCGGCAGCGTCGGCGTGGGCATCCCCGGCGCGCTCTCTCGCGTGACCGGGCGCGTGAAGAACGCCAACTCGACGCACCTCAACGATCGCGCCCTCGGCGACGACCTGGCGCGCATGCTGGCGCGACCGGTGCGCGTCGAGAACGACGCCAACTGCTTCGCGCTGTCGGAGGCGAGCGATGGCGCCGCGGCCGGCGCGCGCGTGGTCTTCGGCGTCATCCTCGGGACCGGCGTCGGCGGCGGCCTCGTCGTCGACGGCACGCCGTGGACCGGCGCCGACGCGATCGCCGGCGAGTGGGGCCACAACGAGATGCCGGCGCGGGTCGAAGCGGGCCTGCCGGACACCACGTGCTGGTGCGGCCGCGTGCGCTGCATCGAGACCTACGTCTCGGGACCGGGGCTCGCGACCGACCACGCGCGCCGCACGGGCGAGCACCTGGACGCCGCGGCGATCGCCGCTCAGGCCGCCGCCGGCGACGCCGCGGCGCGGGCGACGCTGGAACGCTTCCACGAGCGTCTCGCCGGCGCGCTCGGGGGCGTGATCAACGTCGTCGACCCGGACGTGGTCGTGCTCGGCGGCGGCCTTTCCAATCTCGACAGCCTCTACGCCGAGTTGCCGGCGCGGCTCGGTCGGCACGTGTTCTCGGACCGCGTGGCGACGCGGATCGCCAAGAACCGCCACGGCGACTCGTCAGGGGTGCGCGGTGCGGCCTGGCTGTGGCCGGCCGATGCTCACCACGACGCGGGGTCGAGCCGGTAGAACCCCGCGAGCTCGGCGTAGACCGCCGGCGCCTCGGTGGCGAGCTCGGTGGGTCGCTCGAAGAACACCTCGGTGACGACCGCGAAGAACTCGGCCGGCTCGCTGGCGCCGTAGGCGTCGATCAAGGCCGACGGCTCGCAGCGCAACCGATCCAGCGCGTCGCCCATCACGCTGGCCCAGCGTCGCCGCGCCGCCGCACCGGGTTGCCACGGCCGGCCGTCGGCGGCGCCCGAGTCCTGGTCGATCTGGTGCGCGAACTCGTGCAGCACGACGTTGCGCCCGTCGGCCGGATCGGCCGCGCCACGCACCACCTCGTCCCACGCGAGGATGACCTGTCCCTGTCCCCACGACTCGCCGGCGAGCGCGCGGCGGTGCTGCTGCACCAGCCCGGCCGCGTCGGGGTGCTCGCGTTCGACGACGAACGCCGACGGATAGACCAGCACCTGGCGCAGCCGCGGGTAGCACTCGGTGCCGACCTGCCCGAGCAGCGGCAGGCAGGCGAGCGCGGCGATGGTGACGCGCACGTCGTCGCTGATCGACTGGCCCTGGCAGCCGATGAAGGTCTTGTCGGCCAGGAAGATCTGGATCTGGCGCTTGAGCCGCAGCTGCAGCGCTGCCGGCAGCCGCGCCGCGAGCGGCACCCGTCGTCGCAGGATGCGCCGCCACGCGAGCGGGAACGGCCGGGCGCCCTGGCGCGAGCGCCGACGCTCGGCCCACCACGGCTGGCCCTTGATCACCGCCGCGGCGAGCGCGAGCCCGCCGAGCACCACGAGCAAGGGCAGCCACGTGCCCGCGAACCCGGCATCCATCGACGCCAGCTGAGGCGAGCCGGGCGCTTCTCAAGAGGGCGCTTACCCGCACCGCCGTTCCGGTAGGCCGAACGGTCGCCGGCGCTCGGCCGCAGGCGCACGGAGACGCCGCCGGTGGGCGCCGCCGATGGCGCTGGACGGCGGCAGGACCGCCTGCGCCGGCCTCCGATCGCGCATGGGCATCGGAGGGCGCCCGTGCGCGGCGCTTCGCCGCCTCAGTGCGCGTGCCCCAGCACCTCGCACTCGCCCTTGGCGTGGCACATCCGCGCATAGGACTCGAGCGCCTTCTTGCGCTCGGCGAGCGCCTGCGGCGTGCGGAACGGCGCCAGGATCTGCGGCAGCGTGTAGGTGATGCCGTTCTTGACCACGACCTCGACCGCCGCCGCTGCCTTGATGTCGGTGAGCGGGTTGCCGCGCACCGCCACCAGGTCGGCGAGCTTGCCGACCTCGATCGAGCCGAGGTCCTTGTCGACCAGCGCGACCTTGGCGGCGTTGATCGTCACGTTCTGCAGTGCCTGGTGGTTCGAATACACCATGGCGCCGGCGCGCACGTTGGTGTGCAGCGAAATGCCCGGCGTGACCAGCGGCGAGTCGGTGCCGAGCGCGAGCAGGCCGCCGGCGCGCTGCACCTTCGCGGATTGCTCGGCGTCGCGGCGGATGCCCGCCAGCGTGGCCGTGCTCGGCGCCGGCGTCGACTGCAGCCCGGCGACGAAGTTGGGCGGCACCAGATAGCGGAAGCGGTCGTCGTTCGTCATCGACGGATCGGCGCCGACCAGCGCGGTCGACGAAAAGATCGTGTCGATGTTGTAGAAGGCCGCCTTCGCGTGCAGGTCGTAGGCGTCCTGGTACGTGATGAGGTTGGCGGACTTCGACCAGCCGTAGCCCATGCGCTGCGTCGCCGACAGGTGCGTGGTGCCACCGAGGCCGGTTGCCGCGCCCGGCGACAGCATGTGGGTGCCGCTCTGGATGCCGTTGTCGAGCGCGGCCTGCGCGATCTTCTGCATGATCGGGATCGGCGCCCGCACGTACGACTTCAGGAAGTCGACATCCATGCGGGTCGCCTTGGCGATCTCCATGTCGGCGATCTGCGGCGTGCGCAGGGTGCGCGCGAAGCTGTAGAACTGGCGATTGCCTTCCCAGAGCGGCGGGCAGATGAAGAGCCGGGGGCCGAGCAGGTTGCCGGCTTCGATCGACTCGCGCATCTCGACGCTCTGGTGCAGCGGTCCCGCGACCGACTGCGTCGACGTGATGCCGTACGACAGCATCAGCGCCGCGATCTGCCCGTACTGACCGCCCTGGTAGAGCGTCAGCGGGTGGATGTGCGGATCCCAGAGGCCCGGGATCACCGTGAGGCCCGATGCATCGACGAAGCGCGTCGCGGTGCTCTGCGCGTCGGCCTGGTGCGGGCGGATCGCGGTGATGCGGTTGCCGCTGATCACGATGTCGACGTTGCTGCGCAGGGCCTGGTTGACGCCGTCCCACAGCGCGCCCGCGTGCACGATCGTCGTCGCCGGGCCGACGGCCTGCGTCCACGGCACGTTGATCGCGATCTCGCGCGCGTTCGAGCCGTCGGACTGGATCGTCTTGATGCGGTCGGCCGACTTGTAGAGGATGGTGTTCGAGTCGCCCGCCCACGACGGCAGGTCGGCGACCTCGGTGGTGATCGCGCGCGCCGCGCCCGCCGGCGAGCCGTCGGCGTTGACCGGCATCACGTTGAGCACCGAGTCGATGATCAGCGCGACCGTCTTGCCGTCGGGCGACAGCACGGCGGCGCCTTCCTCGCGGTCGGACACCTGGCGCGGCGCCTCGGCCACCGGGTAGAAGCGGTCGGTCTTGGCCGCCACGTCGATCACGCGCAGCTTGTTGTAGCCCTCGCGGAAACGGTTGTTGATGCGCTGGTTGTCGACCAGCATGATGCGGCTGCCGTCGGGGGTCCATTGCGGCGTGCTGAGCTGCGTGCTGACCTGCGGCATCACCAGGCTCGCCGAGTTGCTGGCGACGTTCCACACCTCGAGCTGGCCCGACAGCGCGGTGTACGCGATGCGGTCGCCGTTCGGCGACATCTTGGGCGACACCATCGACTTGCCCGGGATCGCCGCGAGGCGCCGCCGCGCCTTGGTCGCGACGGTGACCTGGTCGATCGCGAGCGCGCCGCCGTTGCCGCGCTCGGTCGAGAAGTACACCGCGGCGCCGTCGGCGGTCCACTGCACGTTGCCGTCGCGGTCGGTGTCGTTGGTCAGGCGCACCGGCGTCTGGCCGATCCGCATCACCCACACGTCGTTGAGCGCGACGAACGCGATGCTCTGGCCGTCGGGCGAGATCGCCGGGGCGCTGATGCCCTTGGCGGTGCGCTGGCCGAGCTCGTTGAAATGGCGGTCCTTCGACTTCGTCTGCACCGGGCGGCGCACCTCGAGCGTCGCCTTGAACGGCACTTCGGCGAGACCCGCGCCGGCCGCGTCGCGCGTGCGCAGCTTGCCGTCGGCGGCGTACAGCAGGCGCCCGTTCGCCATCGGGCGCACCGGGAACGGGAACAGGTCCTCGCCGGTGACCGCGTCGCGGCCACCGATGTTGAGCGTGGTGCTGGTCGACTGGTAGACGAGGCCGCCGTTCGCGCCGTAGGCCGGCATCGAGCCGGGCGCGACCAGCGTCGGCGCCGCGCTGCCGTCGACCGGCGCGGTGAACACGCGGGCCGGCAGCACCGGCAGCGGCGCCGCCTGCGCAGCCTCGACGAAGGCGATCTGGCGGCCGTCGGGCGAGACCACCGGGTTGCTTTCGGCGCCCGCGCCGCGGGTGAGCTGCGTGTAGGTGCCGGTCGCGAGCGTGTAGCGCCAGATCTTGTACTGGCCGTCGTCGCTGCGATCGGACGCGAAGACGAGCGCGGTGCCGTCGGGCGTCCACGCCGGCTCGCGGTCGTCGAAGAAGCCCGTGGTGAGCTCCTTGGCGTTGGCGCCGTCGGGTTCGATGGACCAGATGTGCCAGTTGCCGTCGCGCGTGTAGTTCTGGAACGCGATCAGCTTGCCGTCGGGCGACCAGACCGGGTGGGTCGGCTCGATGTCGAAGCGCGTCAGGCGCTTGGCCGTGCCGCCGGCGGAGGGGATGACCCAGAGCGCGCCCTGCGCGGTGAACGCGATGCGCGTGCCGTCGGGCGACGGCGTCGGCGCCATGTTGGTGCCTTCGGTGAAGTCGACGCTGACGGTGCGGGTCGAGCCGTGCAGCTCGCCGAGCCGGTCGGCGTCGCCGTCGTCCTTGTCGCTGCCGCCACAGGCGACGAGCAGCGCGGCCGCGACCGCGGCGGTGAGCAGCTTGCGGGGCGGCAGTGTGGCGGCCGGGCGGACTGCGCGGCTGGCCTTCGAGGGGACGGAAGTGCGCATCTTGCGTTCGCCGGCCGCGTCGGGCGCGACCTCGGCAGGGTTCTGCCGGCGGCCACGGACGGCGAAGTCAAGCGTGGTGAGTGGCTGGAACGTGCAGTAAGTCACGCCCCAACCCCGTGCGCATCATGGTTTACGTGCCCTTGTTCAGGGCGACGTCCGGTTGTAGGCGCCCTGTCGGCGTGCGCGAGCCCGTGTCCGCCGCTCAGGAGGCGGTCACCGCCTCGACGCGCGAGGTTTGCGGCCGCACCGTCACCGGGAGCCTTGCGACGATGAGGAGGTTCGCGAACGGCTTGCGGCCGTTCATCGGCAGCGTCGCCACTTCGAAGCCGAGCAGCTCGAGCGTCGCGCACCAGCCCTCGCGGGTGCGCCCGGTGAGCCGGCCGAAGCCGCCGCCGTGCAGCAGCATCGTGAAACGGTCGATCCAGAGGCCGTACGCGAAGCGCAGCGGCGCCGAGGCGTCCCCGACCCGGAGCAGCAGGGTGCCGCCAGGACGCAGCGCTGCGCGCACCCTGGCGAGCACGGCATCCTGCTCGGCGCGCGAGATGTAGTGCAACGTGTCGAAGAAGAGCGCGACGTCGCAGGGCGGCGGCTCGATGCGCCGCATGTCGCCATGGATGAAGGTGGCGCCGTTCGGCACCGCCAGCTGCGCCCGAGCGATGTCGTGCGCCAGCGGGTCGACGCCGGTGACGTGCGCGCCCATCGGCGGCGGCGCCCAGTGCGCCGGCCAGCGTCCCTCGCGCGCGGCCTCGAGCGCGGCGTGCAGCACGCTCGCGAACAGCCCCTGCCCGCAGCCGAGGTCGAGCACCGCGGCGCCGGGTGGAACGAGCCCGTGCTGCAGCACGTGGCGGAACATGCGGTCGTTGCCGAGCTTGGCGCGCGCAAAGCGGTGCGCGTGGCCATCGGCCCGGCGATACGGCGCGCTCGCCGCGTCGACCAGCGACTGCCAGAACGCGTCGTCGGTCATGGGCGCGACCCGTTCCGGGTGCAAGCGGCTGCGAAGCGGGGCGGTCGGCGCGTCATCGTGGGGTCGCATCCTATCGGCATCCGCAGCCGACCCGTCGCGGGCCCGCGCGCCGCCTCGTCGGCGTCACCGCAGAATCGCCCGCATGACCGCCGATCTCGAGACCGCCCGCGCCCGCTTCTTCGAGGGCGTCGCCCACTTCGAGGCGCGCCGCTTCGACGCCGCCGAAGCGGCGTTCGCAGCCTCGCTGGCCGTGCTGCCCGGGCGCCCCTCGACGCTCGCGAACCTCGGCGCGACGCGGGTCGAGCTCGGCCGGTTCGAGGCGGCGCTGGCGCCGCTCGAGCAGGCGCTCGCCGAGGAGCCCGACGACCTCGACGCCTGGTCGTACCGCGGGGTCGCGCTCGGCGCGCTCGGCCGCCATGCCGACGCGCTGGCGTGCCACGAACGCGTGCTCGCGACCGACGCACGTCGCCCGGCCAACTGGCTGCATCGCGGCATCGCGCTGCTCGCGCTCGAACGCCCGGCCGACGCGCTCGCGGCGTTTGATGCGCTGCTCGCGCTGCAGCCGGAGCATGCGGCCGGCTGGTTCCGCCACGGCCAGGCGCTGCAGTTCCTTGAGCGCCACGCCGACGCGCTGGGTTCGTACGAGCGCGCGCTGGCGCTCGACCCGACGCTCGCCCAGGCATGGTCGAACCGCGGCGGCATCCTGCGCGAGATGCATCGCCTCGACGAAGCCGCCGAGGCATACCGTCAGGCCATCGGGCACGGCGCCGACCCGGAGCTGAACGGCTACTACCTCGCCTCGGTGACCCGCGGCACGGCGCCCGCCGCCGCGCTCACCCGCTACGCGGCGGTGCTGTTCGACGACTATGCGCCGACCTTCGAGCAGCACCTTGTCGGGGTGCTGAACTACCGTGCCCATGCGGTGCTGGTCGCCGGTCTCGAGGCGTTGCGCGGCGGGCGTCGCTTCGCGTCGGCGCTCGACCTCGGGTGCGGCACCGGCCTCTGCGGGCCGCTGGTGCGGCCGTTCGTCGTTCGCCTCGAGGGCGTCGACGTCGCACCGCGCATGGTCGAGGCGGCGCGTGCGCGGGGCGCCTACGACGCGGTCACGCTCGCCGACGGGGTCGAACTGCTCGGCAGCACGCCGTCGCGCCACGACCTCGTCCTCGCGGCCGACGTGGTGCCCTATCTCGGCGAGCTGACGGCGCTGTTCGCCGGCGTCGACCGCGTGCTCCAGCCGGGCGGCGTGTTCGCCTTCTCGGCCGAACTCGCGACACCGGAGCCGGCCGCGGGCTTCACGCTGCAGCCGAGCCTGCGCCACGCGCACGCCGAGGGCTACCTGCGACAGCTCGCCGAGCGGCACGGCCTGGTGGTCGAGCGCGTCGAGCACGCGCCGATCCGCGAGGAGCAGCGCGCGCCGGTGCCGGGGATCTACGTCTATCTCGGCCGACCGGCCGGCGCGTGACCGCGTCGCGCCGGCTCAGCCGCCGACCCCGAACATCTGCTTGAGCGCGACGCGGTACTGCTCGGCGCCGCGCCAGTTGGTGCTGTAGTGGGTTCCGCCCTCGACCAGCACGAACTGCTTGCGCGCGGCGCGCGCCCGCTCGTACAGCGCCTGACCGAAGCGCGCCGGCACGAAGTCGTCGTCGCTGCCGTGCACCACCAGCAGCGGCGCGGTGACGCGCTGGATCGCGTCGAGCGAGTCGAAGCGCTCGGTGATCAGCGCCGAGATCGGCAGCCAGCCCCAGCGCAGGGTTTGGAACATGTCGCGAATCGAGGTGAAGGTCGCCTCCAGGATCACGCCGCGCGGCTGGCGCGCGGCCGGCTGCTCGGCGAGCTCGGCGGCGAGCTGCACCGCGACCGCGCCGCCCAGCGAGTAGCCGAACACGTAGCGCGGGCGTTCCGGGTAGCGTGCGGCGAGCCAGTCCCAGGCCGCGCGCGCGTCCTCGATCGCGCCCAGCTCTGACGGCAGTTCGTTGGTGCTGTTGCCGAAGCCGCGGTAGTCAACCGCGAGGACCGAGAAGCCGAGCGCCTGCATGTTGCGGATCGCCCACGTGTTGGAGCCGACGTCGCGCCGCGCCCCGTGCAGGTAGAGCAGCACCGGCGCGTCGGCATTTCCCTCGTGCGGGGCCCAGAGCGCGTGCAGTCGGATCGGACGCCGGCTGATCGCCGAACGATGCTCGATCCACACCGACTCCATGCCTTGCGAACTCGCAAAGGACGCGATCTCCTCGAGCGACATCTCGGCAGTCGCCGGACGCGGCTGGAAGATCCACTTGCGCTGCTGGGTCTCGAGGCCGGTGCAGCCGGCGAGCAGCGAACCCGCGGCCAGGCCGGTGGCGATGCTGCGCCGCCAGAGGCGGGCGCGTCGCCGGCGGGCCGCGGAATCGGGAGTGCGCGCGCTCGCGGTGCCCGCAGCGTCGATTGCGCGTCGGTTCAGGTCGATAGGGCTCATCCTTTCCCAGGATGGCGGCGCGGCGGGAAAGTTCAATGCCGACACGGCCTTGACCGTGCGGAGCGCGTCACGGGCAGATCAGCTGGCCGCCGGCCGCGCTGCAGAAGCCGCGCGGCCCGACGAGGTTGGGCCCGGCGCGTTGCAGCCGCGAGCCATCGCTCGTCCAGCAGCCGGTGACGTCGCAGGCGCCCACGCTGACCGGCGGTGCGGGAACGGGACGAGGCGCAGGGTCGGCGCGAGGCGGCAGCGGCGCCGGAGGGGCGCCCGCGGAGCGCGGCAGCGCCGACAGCGCATCGCCGGCGCGCGGCACCGGCGTCGGCGCGACCTGCGTCCGCTGCGCCGGTGGAGGGATCGCGAGCGGCCCTACTTCGCGCCCGAGACAGGCTCGCGCCGCCGCCGCACGCCAGGGCTCGAGGCGCCCGACGCGCCGGCGCCGCTCGGCGTCGCCGGCAGGAGCGCCGGCCACGCGGGCCTCTTCGGCCTCCAAGGCCGCGAGCGCCGCCCGGCAGGCTTCGCTCGCGGGCGCGGCCGAAGCGGCGGCACCCGTGCCGGCGGACTTCGGCGGATCGGCAGCGGCGGAGTGCGGCGCAGCGACCGGCTCGGGCGCCAAGCCGGCGGGCTCCGACGCACCCGCCGGTCTGCTGGCCGGCATGCTCGCGGAGCGGTGCGCAGCCGGCGGGGTGCCGGCCCATGGGCGTGACGCCGTCGACGCGTCGGGCGCAGCGGGCTCGGCGGGCCCGGCGGTCGCCGCCGCGCCGAGGACGGTCGACGCGAGAAAGGCCACGAACAGCACCGCGAGCGCGCGCCTCGGCGCGCGGCCGGTCACGCCGGCTCCCGCGTGTGCCGCAGATCCGGCCGCAGCGCGGGCGGCGCGCATGGTCCGCCCGCCAGGTGCCGCAGCGGCTTACTCGCGCGGCTCGCCGCGCGCGTTCACCGCGATCGTGCGGCCCGGCGGCGACGCCATCTGCACGCGGTGTTCGACACCCTTGTAGTTGTAGGTGACGTCCCAGTACTCGGGGTTGCCGCGCGCCGATGATTCGCAGCGCCGCACCTCGCGGCCGGAGTCGCGGTCGCGGATGCGGTCGACGTTGGCGCCAAGCGCCGCGCCGCCGAGCGCACCCCCGATCGTGGCCGCGGTCTTGCCGCCACCACCGCCGATCTGGTGACCGAGGATGCCGCCGAGCACGCCGCCGATCACGCCGCCGCCGACGTTGAGGTCGGGCCGCTCACCGGGCTGGCGCTCGACCCAGCAGCGCTGCTCGGGCGGGCCGACGACGGCGCGGGCGGACGTCACCTGCGCTTCGTACGTGCGCTCGTTGGGGCGGCGCCGGTACTCGTAGTTGGGCGACGCGAGCGGCGCCGGCGCCTCGTTGTCGTAGCGACGGTTGTCGCTGACCGGGCGCACCGACGAGATCTGGTTGTGCAGGCCGAGGTCGCGCATCGAGTCGTAGCTGCCGCGTCGCAGCACCGCGCAACGTCCGCCGAAGCGCGCGTCCTCGCAGACCTCCCAGCGCCCGCGATCGACGACCGCCGACGAGGCCTTGTCGTTGAAGTTCTCGCGGGTGAGGTCGCGGACCTCGCGCGAGGTGGTGAACGCGTCGCCGCGGAAGCCTTCCTTCTCGTAGAACGTGATCTGCGCCGAGGCGTGGGCGCAGGCCGCCAGGGCGGCAGCGGCAACGAGCGGTTTGAGTGCGGGGGTCAGCATCGAGGCTCCTTTTGTCGTGTCTGGAAACCCTGCGGAAGGGACTTCCATTCAACGCGAAAACCGTCAGTGCGCCGACGCCGGAAGCTCCGTGCAGGGGTAAAGAAAGGCTAGCGGACGGTGAAGAAGCTTCGACGGGAACAACGCCGCGTCGGCCTGCCGGATGGCCGGCCAACGATCGCGGGTGATGGTCTTACACGCACGTGCCGCATCCGGTGACGCTGCCCGTTGCCCTTGCAACGACCCGGTCGCCATGCAGCGTGTCGCAAGGGCCGGATCGCTTGGCCGCTGGCATACACGGCAAGGCTCTGCCGCGTTCCGCACCGGCGCGCAGGGACTTCGGTCGCGTACGCCGGACGCTGACTAAGATGCCCGCGTGAACGCCCGTCCACTCCACGCCGCCCGTGCGCCCTCGCGATTCGCGAAGGCGCGCGCGACCGCCATCACCTGCTGCGCGCAGGGCGATGCACGCGGTCGCGTCTGGTGGCGACTGCCGGGGGCGATCGCCGCGCATTCCTGAGCCCGGCGATCACCGACCACCCTTCGCGCAACTCCGATCGCCGGGCCTCCTTTCGCGCCGGAAGCCCTGGGCTGCACGACAGCCGCAACGAGGAGACCTCATGGAAGTGCCGAACACCGAGCGCACGCTCACGCTGCTCGATCACACCCGCATCACCAACTTCATCCGCCGCTCGGGCGTGGATGCCGCCGCATCGCAGTTCGAGGCGATCCTTGCGGTGCTCGACGACGCCGCGACGGTGCAGTCGCATCAGGTCGCGCCCGACGTCGTCACGATGCATTCGCGTGTCGTCGTCCGCATCGGTGGCGCGGAGCGCGAGCTGACGCTCTGCTATCCCGGCCATGCGGACGCCGACGCCGGGCATGTGTCGGTGCTCTCGCCGATCGGCGCGGCGCTGCTCGGCCAGCGCGTCGGCGCGGTCGCACGCTGGCGCAGCCCCACCGGCAGCGAGGCGTCGGCCGAGGTGGTCGCGATCGCGTTCCAGCCCGAGGCGATGGGCCACTACGCGATGTGAGTCGCGCCGCGGCCGCGGGTGGGCGACGCGGGACGGCATTCACGAGGCTGCTGCGCGTCGTCGCCGCGCTGCGGCCGTGCGCGTGAAAGGTCAGTCCAGGTCGCTGCCGAGCGGCAGCGACAGCGTCGCGACCGCGCCGCCGCCCGGCGCGTTCTTGAGCGTGATGCGGCCGTGGTGCAGCTCGGCGATCTCCCGCACGAACGAGAGGCCGAGCCCCGTGCTCTTCTTCGCGGTCGCGGGCCGGGCCAGCGAATAGAACTTCTCGAACACCTTGCCCTCGGCGTACTCCGGGATGCCCGGTCCGGCGTCGCGCACGACGACGTCGCACGAGCGTCGCCCCCCGACGACCTCGATCGTGACCGTGCTGCCCGATGGCGAGAAGTCGAGCGCGTTGTCGATCAGGTTGGCGATCGCGCGCTGCAACAGGAAGGCGTCGCCATCGACCACCGGCTCGGCCGCACCGGGCGTGACGACGAGCGTGACGCCGCGCGCGCGCGCCGCCGCGGCGAAGCCTGCCGCGAGCTCGTCGACCAGCGGCCGCAGCGCGACCGGCGCCGCGGCGTCGAGGCTGCGGCGCGACTCGAGCATCGTGAGCTCCATCATCCGGTCGACGAGCGCCTGGATGCGCGCGGTCTCGCGGGCGATGTTGGCGGCGAAGCGGGCGCGGTCGGCATCGGGCATCGGCTCCTGCAGCAGCTCGGCGGCGCCGCGGATCGCCGACAGCGGGCCCTTCACCTCGTGGGTCAGCGTCTGCACGTAGTCGGCGACGTAGTTGCGGCCGGCGAGGGCGTCGCGCATCTCGTCGTATGCGGCGCCGAGCACGCCGAGCGCACGCCGGCCGAGGCGCGGCAGGCTGAACGAGCGCTGGCTGCGCACGTAGGCCACGTAGTCGGCGATCAGGCCGAATGGTCTGACCAGCCACACCGACAGGATGACGACCAGCAGCAGCACCGCGATCACCGAGGTCGCGCCGAGCTGCAGCGTCTTCCTGCGCGCGGCCTCGACGAACTGGCCGAAGCTCTGCACGGGCTTGCCGACGCTGACTGCGCCGATGATCGCGCCGCCGCCGGCGGCCGACGTGTCGTGCACCGGCACCGCGACGTACATCACGGCGGTGCTTGGATCGCCCTCGATGTCGGTGGTGGTGCGCGCGCCGTAGTCACCGCGCAGCGCGAGCGAGACGTCGCGCCAGCGCGAGTGATCGGCACCGAGCGCGGCGCCACGCGAGTCGAAGACGACGCGGCCGGCGCGATCGACCACCGTCGCGCGCACTTCGATCCGGGTCTTCTCGACGCCGTAGATCAGGGCGTTGAAGCGGCGCGAATACGCGGTGCGGAACACCGGGCCGAGCGTGTCGGCGTGCAGCGCGCCGTCGGGCGACGCGTGCTCGACCAGCGCGGCAAGCAACTGCGCGGTCTCGACCAGCGACTCCTCGGCCGACTCGCGGTAGCGCGGGTCGATGTCGCCGAGCTGGCGGTACATCAGGAAGGCGACGCCGGCCGCATACGCGACCAGGATGCCGATGAAGATGCGGGTGCGCTTGGTCAAGCCATCCGCCGGTCCGTGATCTCGCCGGGGTCGGCGGGCAGGTCCTCGGCCAGCGCGTAGCCGCTGCCGCGCAGGGTGCGGATCGGGTCGAGCCGCGGCGCGACCGCCTTCAGCTTGGCGCGCACCGTCTTCACGTGGGCGTCGACGGTGCGGTCCATGCTGTCGCTGGCGTCGCCCCACACCCGGTCGAGCAGCGCCTCGCGCGTGAACACGTGCCCGGGCCGGCTCGCCAGCGTCTTCAGCAAGCCGAACTCGTACCGCGACAGCTCGAGCAGTCGCCCGTAGTAGCGCACCTGCATGCGACCCTCGTCGACGGCGAGCGGAGGCGATCGCGGCGCCGGTGGCACGGGCACGGGGACGGCGACCGGCGTCTCCGGGCGGCCGCCGCTGCGCCGCAGGATCGAGCGCACCCGCGCGACCAGCTCGCGCGGCGAGAACGGCTTGGCGACGTAGTCGTCGGCGCCGAGCTCGAGCCCGACCACGCGGTCGATCTCGTCGCTGCGGGCGGTGAGGAAGATCACCGGCAGGTGCTCGGCGAGCGCCCGCAGCCGCTTGAAGACCTCGAAGCCGCTCGCGTCCGGCAGACCGACGTCGAGGATCACGAGCGCCGGCGGGTTCGCGGCGACGGACTGCAGGGCGGCCTCGCCGGTCGCGCACCACGCCGGCTCGAAGCCGTCGGTGCGCAGCGCGTACTGCAGCGTGTCGGCAATGCCGGGCTCGTCCTCGACGATCAGCACGCGCGGCTTCATCGTGCGGCGGGCAGCTTCAGCGCGCGACGGCGACGACGATCGCCTGGGTCGCCGCGTCGATCGACCTGGCGCCGCAGGGCATGGCGATCTCGCCGGCGCAGGCGTCGGTCACGGCATCGAGTTCGCCGGGCGCGCGCTTCGATCTCGTCGCGCAGCGGCGTGCCCCGGCAGTACGCGAGCGCCGCTGCGTCGGCCGACGCGGCGCGGCTGCGCGCCGGCACGAGGTGGCGCGCGTAGACCTCGGCAATCGAGCCGCCGAACCGCGCATCGGCAGAAGAGCTGGCGGTCATGCAGTGCCCCTGTCGTGCGGCCGACGTGCGCAAGCAGCGGGCGCCGTCGGCCAGGCGCCGCCGAGCCGCCCGATGGGTCACGTCGGCAGGAAGCCTTCGATCGAGAGGTAGCGCTCGCCGGTGTCGTAGTTGAAGCCGAGCACGGTCGAGCCGGGCGTGATCTCCGGCAGCTTCTGGGCGATGGCGGCGAGCGCGGCGCCCGACGAGATGCCGACGAGCAGCCCTTCCTCGCGCGCGGAGCGGCGTGCCATCTCGCGCGCCGCCTCGGCATCGACCTGGATCACGCCGTCGAGCAGGTCGACCTGCAGGTTCTTCGGGATGAATCCGGCGCCGATGCCCTGGATCGGGTGCGGCCCGGGCTGACCGCCGCTGATCACCGGCGAGAGCGCCGGCTCCACCGCGTAGACCTTGAGCTTGGGCCACATCTTCTTGAGCACCTGGGCGCAGCCGCTGATGTGGCCGCCGGTGCCGACGCCGGTGATCAGCACGTCGATGCCGCTCGGGAAGTCGGCGGCGATCTCCTGCGCCGTGGTGCGCGCGTGGATCTCGACGTTGGCCGGGTTGTCGAACTGCTGCGGCATCCACGCGCCGGGCGTCGACGCGACGATCTCCTTCGCGCGTGCGATCGAGCCGTTCATGCCCTTCTCGCGCGGCGTCAGCTCGAAGGTCGCGCCGTACGCGAGCATCAGGCGGCGCCGCTCGACGCTCATGCTGTCGGGCATGACCAGGATCAGCTTGTAGCCCTTGACGGCCGCCACCATGGCAAGTCCGACGCCGGTGTTACCGGAGGTCGGCTCGACGATGGTGCTGCCGGGCTTCAAGGCGCCGCTCGACTCGGCCGCCTCGACCATGGCGATCGCGATGCGGTCCTTGATCGAGCCGCCCGGGTTGGCGCGCTCGCTCTTGACGTAGACGCTGTGGGTGGAGCCGAACAGCCGGTTGATGCGGATGTGCGGCGTGTTGCCGATCGTGTGCAGGACGTCGTTCGCAAGCATCGTGGTCCCCGGTTGCCGAGCGCGAGGGATTATCGGCCGGCCCCGAGGCGCACTGCGAGAATCCGCGGATGTTTGCAGCGCTCCAGAACGACACTTTCCTGCGCGCGTGCCTGTCGCAGCCGACCGACTACACGCCGGTCTGGCTGATGCGGCAGGCCGGCCGCTACCTGCCCGAATATCGCGCGACGCGCGCCCGGGCCGGCAGCTTCATGGCGTTGGCGACCAACCCCGAGCTCGCGACCGAAGTCACCCTGCAGCCCCTCGAGCGCTATCGGCTCGACGCCGCGATCCTGTTCAGCGACATCCTCACGGTGCCCGACGCGATGGGGCTCGGCCTCGGCTTCGCGATCGGCGAGGGCCCGCGCTTCGAGCGGCCGATCCGCGACGAAGCCGCCGTCGCCGCGCTCGCCGTGCCCGACATGGAGCGCCTGCGCTACGTGTTCGACGCGGTCACCTCGATCCGCCGCGCGCTCGCCGGCCGGGTGCCGCTGATCGGCTTTTCGGGCAGCCCGTGGACGCTGGCCTGCTACATGGTCGAGGGCGCCGGGTCCGACGACTACCGTCTCGTCAAGACGATGCTGTACCGGCGGCCCGATCTGATGCACCGCATCCTCGCGATCAACGCCGACGCGGTGGCGCAGTACCTCAACCTGCAGATCGCGGCCGGCGCGCAGGCGGTGATGATCTTCGACAGCTGGGGCGGCGTGCTCGCCGACGGCGCGTTCCAGGCGTTCAGCCTGGCCTACACCGAGCGCGTGCTGCGCCAGCTGACGCGCGAGGCCGACGGCCGGCGCGTCCCGCACATCGTGTTCACCAAAGGCGGGGGCATGTGGCTCGAGGCGATCGGCGCGAGCGGCGCCGACGTCGTCGGCCTCGACTGGACCGTCAACCTCGGCCGCGCTCGCGCGCGCCTCGGCGAGGGTGTGGCGTTGCAGGGCAACCTCGACCCGAACGTGCTGTTCGCCCACCCGCCGCAGATCAGGGCCGAGGTCGAGGCCACGTTGCAGAGCCTCGGGCCGGCTCGCGGACATGTGTTCAACCTGGGCCACGGCATCAGCCAGCACACGCCGCCCGAGTCGGTGCACGTGCTCGTCGAGGCGGTGCACGAGCTCTCGCGTGCACGACGATCCGGGCGTTTCGGCGAGACCACGAACGATGGGTAAGTGAGCACTCAGGGATTGACTTATCCCCAAAACGCGTTCCCCGGCTTTTTTGCGCATTGCAGCAGCGCGCGTTCCCTCGCGGTCTGAGCTGTTTCGCTAAGTCGTTGATTTCATTAGAGCAGCTTCGATGCTGCGAAAGCGGGCACGGAACTGGAAAGTCCCGTGCAGCCTCGATTTAGCGGCGGTGCGGGCGACTTCTCAACAAAGTTATCCACAAGCCGCGTGGATGACTTGCAAAAATGTTCAGAATCATGAACTTAGCCGGGAACGTGAACGCGATCTCTCAAGCTCGGGGGTGGTGACGACGAGCACGGGCAACCGATCCGTTCGGGTCCGGATCGCCGTCGAGACGCCGCAACACAGCGGCGTGGGCGAGCCACTCGATTACCTTTGTGAGCGCCCACTCGCCATCGGAACGCTGGTCCGCGTCCCGCTCGGACGACGTGAGGTCACCGGCGTCGTCTGGCCGGGCGAACCTGCGCCCACCGACGCGACGTTCGAGCTGCGCGCCGTCACGGCGGTGCTCGAGGCGCTGCCGCCGCTCGCACCCGCGTGGTGCGGGCTCGTCGATTTCACCGCCGCGTATTACCAGCGCGGACGCGGCGAGGTCGCGCTCGCGGTGTTGCCGCCCGAGCTGCGCAAGCTCGACGACTCCCAGATCGCGAATCGGGTGCGCAAGCTCCGCAGCCGTCTCGCCAGCGCGCCGCCCGCCACGGCCGAGCCGGTGCTGCCGACCCTCACCGCCGAGCAGCAGGGCGCGCTCGAGGACTTCGCGCGCATCGGCGACGGCGCCGACCCGGCGACGGTGCTGCTCTACGGCGTCACGGGCAGCGGCAAGACCGAGGTCTACCTCCGGGCCGCCGCCGATGCGCTGGCGGCCGGCCGGCAGGCGCTGGTGCTGGTGCCGGAGATCAACCTCACGCCGCAGCTCGAGGCGCGCTTCGCCGAGCGCTTCGCCGGCCGGCGCATCGTCTCGCTGCACAGTGCGCTGACGCCGGCGCAGCGGCTGCAGAACTGGCTGGCCGCGCACTTAGGGGTGGCCGACCTGGTGCTCGGGACGCGCCTGGCGGTGTTCGCGTCGCTGCCGCGGCTCGGCCTCATCGTCGTCGACGAGGAACACGACCCCTCGTACAAGCAGCAGGAGGGTGCGCGCTACTCGGCACGCGACCTCGCGGTCTATCGCGGCCGCCAGGAGCGCGTGCCGGTGATCCTCGGTTCGGCGACGCCGTCGCTCGAGAGCTGGCAACGCGCGAACGGCGGCCACTACACCCGGCTCAGCCTGGTCGACCGCGTCGGCGGCGCGGTACTGCCCGCGGTGCGCCTCATCGACATGAGCCGGCAGCCGCGCGCCGGCAGCGGCAACGGCGGACTCGCCCCGCCGCTCGTCGCGGCGATCCAGGACCGCGTCGCGCGCGGCGAGCAGAGCCTCGTCTTCCTCAACCGGCGCGGCTACGCACCGGTGCTGCACTGCACCGAGTGCGGCTGGAAGAGCGACTGCCCGCACTGCAGCGCCTGGCGCGTGTTCCACAAGATCGACCGCACGCTGCGCTGCCACCATTGCGGCGCCACCGAGCGGGTGCCGCGCGCGTGTCCCGACTGCGGCAACCTCGACATCGCGCCGATCGGTCGCGGTACCGAGCGCCTCGAGGAGCAGCTCGGCGCGCTGCTGCAGGTCGATGGAGCGGCGCCGGTGCGCATCGCCCGCATCGATGCCGACAGCACGCGCCGGAAGGGCGAACTCGAGGCACGCCTCGGTGCCGTCCACGCCGGCGACGTCGACGTGCTGGTCGGCACCCAGATGATCACCAAGGGGCACGACTTCCGCCGCATCACGCTGGTCGCGGCGGTGAACCCCGACACGTCGCTGTTCAGCAGCGACTTCCGCGCACCCGAGCGCCTGTTCTCGGTGCTGATGCAGGCGGCGGGCCGCGCCGGGCGCGATGCCGCCCAGGCGCGGCGCAGTGAGATGTGGGTGCAGACGTGGCACCCGCAGCATCCGCTCTATCGCGCACTCGCGGCGCACGACTTCGACGCCTTCGCGACCAGCCAGCTCGAGGAGCGCCGCATGGCCGGACTGCCGCCGTATGCGCACCTCGCGCTGCTGCGGGCCGATGCGAAAACGCCGGAAGCGGCGCGCGGCTTCCTCGCCGCCGCCGCCGAGCAGGCGAGCGATCTCGAAGGCGCCGAGCACGTGACGGTGTACCCGCCGGTGCCGACCAGCGTCGCCCGCGTCGCCGACGTCGAACGCATGCAGATGCTGGTGGAATCGACGTCCCGCATCGCGCTGCAGCGCTTCCTCGCGCGCTGGCTGCCGTCGCTGCACGAGCTGCGTCGCACGCGCAGCAGCGCCGACGAGCGCGTCATCCGCTGGGCCGTCGACGTCGATCCGCTGCTGATCTGAGCGGGCGGCGGGCGAGCGCTGCCGTCACCACCCCGGGCGCGTGGCTCCGGGCGCGACCGGACCGCGCGCCAGCCGGTGCCAGTGCCGCCACGACACGAGCGCATTGACCCAGAACACGCCGAACAGTGCAGCGGTGAGCCAGAGCCCGCGCGACGCGTACAGCGGCACCGCGACGCTGTTGACGAGCAGCCAGAACGGCCACGCCTCGACCTTGCGCCGCATCATCAGCAGCTGTGCCGTGACGCTGAACGCGAGGATCACGGCGTCGACATACGGCGCGGCGGCGTCGGTGCGCAGCGCGAGACCGTGGCCGTAGAGCGCCGCGCCGGCCGCGGCGGCGCCGAAGATCGCCGCGACCCGGACGGGCGCCACGTGCGCGACCGCCAGCGGCGCCCGCTTCGCGCCGCCCAGCCAGCTCCACCAGCCGAGCGCGCTGGTGACGACCAGGAACACCTGCAGCGCCATGCCGGCGTAGAGGCGCGACGCGTGGAACACGAAGCCGAACAGCGTGCACGCCAGCATGCCGGTCCACCACGTGTTCACGTTGTTGCGGCCCGCGAGCAGGATCGACGCCAGCGCCGCCATATTGGCGGCGACCTCGATGCCGTTCATCGGCAAGGGCCGCGCACGGCGGCGTCGACCCGCGCGTCGGCCACCGGCCGCACCGTCTGTCGACAGCCGTTCACGCCGCCTCCGGGTCGCACCCTCGGGGGATGCGCCGGCGGCGACCCCGATGGCAGACTCGCCGCCCCACCACAACGAGGTTTCTCATGCGAGCCAAGCTTTCGATCGTCATTGCCGCCGGCCTGCTGGGCGCTGCCGGCTGTGCGAGCACCGGCGCCGACCGCAATGCGCCGGCCGCCGCCGCGAAGCCGGCAGCCGCGGCGCCCGCCGGCGACACCCGGGTCGTCAAGTCGCGTGACGGCCGCTTCGAGGGCGAGATCGTCGGCACCATCGCGCCTGGCAGCAGGTTCTCGAAGCTGAGCATCGGCATGGAGCAGAACGAGGTGCTGTCGCTGATCGGCGGACCCGACAGCGTCAACACGCACGAGACCGGCAAGCGCTGGATCCCGTTCTATTACGGCAACGACGTGCGCCGCATCGAGGTGTTCTACAAGGGCGAAGGCTGCCTCACGTTCACCGGCGGCAACCCGTGGGGCGGCGGCGGCAACGAGCTGATCCGCATCACGGCGACGACGCGGACCGACTGCGCCGAGTGATCGTTCGCGCCGCGCGCAGGGCGTACGCCCGCGCGCGGGCGCTTCCGCCGAGCGCCGCCCCGCGCGCTCGCGCGCTCTCGACATCGCAGCCCCGGGCCGAGCCGGCTCAGCGCCGGCCTTCGAGGCGTCGTTACGGCTGATAGCCGCTGCGCTGGACCACCGGTGCCCACTGCGCCTTGTAGGCCTTCAGCATCGTCGCGGTTTCGGCCTGGGTGCGCGCGGTCGGCTCCATGCTGGCGGCGACGAAGCGCTGCTGCACCTGCGCATCGCTCATCACGCCGTGGATCGCGCGGGCGAGCGCCTTCACCTTGTCGGCCGGCATCGCCCTGGGTGCGAAGAACGCGTTCCAGCCGGTGCCGACGAGATCGATGCCGGACTCCCTCAGCGTCGGGATGTGGGTGTCGAACGGCGTGCGGGCGCGCCCCGAGACCGCCAGGATCTTCGCCTTGCCCGCTTGGTGCAGCGCGAGCACCGCGTCGAGGGTGTCGATGGCCACCGGAATCTGGCCACCGATCAGCTCGGTCGAGAGCGGCGCCGAGCCCTTGTAGCCGACCACGTCGGCCTTCAGACCGGCGCGGTCGGCGAGCATCAGCGCGAAGAAATGCGGCAGGCTGCCGGTCGCCGGCACGCCGAAGAACGCCTTCTCGGGGTTCGCCTTGAGCCAGGCGAGCAGGTGCGTCACTTCGCGCACCGGGACCTGGGCGCCGACCGCGACGGCGAACTCGTACGACGTCACCTGCGACACCGGAACGAAGTCGGTGTCGACGTCGTAGCCGTTGTCCTTGAAGACCAGCGGCGCGATCGTGATCACCGCCGGGTTGCCGAGCATCAGCACGTTGTCGTTCGGCCCCGCGAGGCGCAGCTGCTGGGCGGCCAGGCGTCCGCCGGCGCCGGGCTTGTTCTCGACGATCACGTTGATGCCGTGCTTGGCCTGCAGCGCCTGCGCGACCAGCCGGGCGGCGCGGTCCGACGCACCGCCCGGCGGGTAGCCGACGACGAGGCGCAGCGTGCCCTCGAGCGGCTGCGCCGCGGCCGGGGCGGCAAGGCCCCCGAGCAGCAGCACGGGCGAGGCGACGAGCAGGTCGCGACGTTTCATGGCGGTTCTCCTTCTGCCCGAGGCGGGCGGCGCTGGGCGAGTCTAGGCGCTGCGATCGGCCGCGCGGCGCCCCACGGCCACCCGCGTCGAAGCCCGCGCCAGGTGCACCGGATGCTTCCCCTACCTTGGCGAGGCGGCGTTCACGCGGCGGCGACGGAACGGCATCATCGGCCGGCGCACATCGCAGCCGAGGAGACCGACATGCCGTTCGACTTGATCAGCCGCCGCTTTGTCGTTGCCGCCCTGTGCTCCGCTCCGCACGCCGCTCTGCTGGCGCAGGGCGCACCGGCGCCGCGCCTTGCCAGCAAGGAGGAGTACCGCGCCTGTCGGCTTGCGCAAGCCGACGTCGAGGCGCGCAAGGTACGGCTCGGCGAGCGCGTGCAGCGTCACAACGACGCGGTCGTGGCCCAGCAGGCCAGGAGCGAGGCGTTCCTGAAGTCGCCGCTCGGCAGGAACGCGAACGGCGACGCGGCGGCGTACAACCGCGCGATCGCGGCGCTCAACGAGGGCAGCGACGTGATCAACCGCGAGATCGCGGCGATCGGCAAGGAGCAGGACGCCGTCAACGCGCAAGTCGGCGAGGTGAACGCCCGCTGCGCGGCGCAGGCGGTCGATCGCGGCATTGCCGAGGAGGTGGACCGCGAGCTGGGCGCGGCGCCGAAATAGAGGACCGCTCGACCGACCCTCCGCGGGCGTGAGAAGGGTCACCGACGGCGCGCCGAGCGCCATCAAGTGCCCGCCCAGCGCGCCGATGACGACGCATGAATCCAAGCCGTCGATCGGCCGACCTCGGCGCGCCCGCTGCCGGCCACGCCGGCACCGACCTCGCGGGCGACATCGCCGGCGTGCGCCAGCGCAACCTGTTCTGGGCCGCGCTGGTGCTGCTGCTGTCGATCGGTGCGGTGACGTGGTACTTCGTCAACGACAGCCAGCTGCGCCTCATCGAATACAAGGCGCTCAACCTCGCCGAGGTGGTGGCGCGCCACGCCACCGCGGCGCGCTCCGCGTACGCCGACCACGCGGTGAGCAAGCTCGACCGCGACGGTACCGGCAGCGCCTCGGCGAACTACCTCGCCGAGCGCGGCAACGTGCCCTTGCCGGCGCAGTTCCTGAAGCTCGTGGGCGAGCGCGCGAGCACCGAGAGCGGCGGTCTCTACCGCTATCGGCCCCTGAGCAAGTGGAACCTCGGCGCCGGCCAGGAGCTGCGCGACGACTTCCAGCGCTGGGCGTGGGCCCGCCTCGAGGCGCAGGACCGGGCCGCGCCGACGGGCCCGATCGCCTGGCAGTCGGCGTGGCGCATCGAGCAGGTCGACGGCGAGCGCACGCTGCGCTTCCTGCGCGCCGACCCGGCCTCGTCGGCGTCGTGCGTGCAGTGCCACAACGCGATCGAGCGGCTCGACACCACCCGCGCGTCCCGCGTCGCCGCCGGCGTGGCGCCCGGCAAGCAGTGGAGCCAGCACCAGCTGCTCGGCGCGCTCGAGGTGCAGGTGCCGCTCGCCCCGGTCGAGGCGCTCGCCGCCGAGCAGCGCCGCGTCGTGATCCTCGCGGTGATCGGCCTCACGCTGGGCGGCCTGCTGTGCCTCGGGCTGCTGGTCAAGGTGGGCACCGATCGCTCGCGCGCGCTGACGCAGGACCTGGCCTGGCGCGCCGCCCACGACGACCTCACCGGCCTCGCCAACCGCCCCGAGTTCCAGCGGCGCCTGCAGACTGCACTCGCGGCGTCGAAGACGGCCGGCCGGCGGCACTCGCTGATGTTCCTCGACCTCGACCAGTTCAAGGTCGTCAACGACACCTGTGGCCATCGTGCAGGCGACGAGCTGCTGCGCCAGATCGGCACGGCGCTGCGCAGCCACCTGCGCGCCGGCGACACCCTGGCGCGGCTCGGCGGCGACGAATTCGGCGTGCTGCTCGTCGACTGCCCGCTCGACGACGGCCGCGGCGTTGCCGACAAGCTGCTCGGCTGCGTCGCCAACCACCGGTTCCTGTGGCGCGAGCGCGTGTTCGAGCTCGGCGTCAGCATCGGCCTCGTCGAGGTAGGCGCCGACGCGTGCGGTGTGGCGGACCTCATGTCGGCCGCCGACATCGCCTGCTACGCCGCCAAGGAGGCCGGCCGCAACCGGGTCCGCGTGTTCCAGTCGAGCGACGCCGAGCTCGCGCGCCGGCGCGAGGATCTCGGCTGGGGCGAGCGCATCCTCGCTGCCCTCGCCTCCGGGCGCATGGCACTCGCGGTGCAGACCGCGCGCCCGCTCCACGAACGGCTGGCGGTGCGCAGCTACCAGGAGCTGCTGCTGCGCATGTACGCCGAGGACGGCACGCCGGTGCCGACCGCCAACGTGATCGCCGCCGGCGAGCGCTACCAGATGATGCCGAGCCGGATCGACCGCTGGGTGCTGCAGACCGCCTGCGAGCACGTGCGCACCGGACGCCTGCGCGCGGACGCCGAGCACATCGTCGCGATCAACATCTCGGGGGCGTCGCTCGCCGACGAGGCGTTCCTGCACCATGCGTGCGAGACCGTGCGTGCGTCGGGCATCGACCCGCGCGGGCTCTGTTTCGAAGTGACCGAGACCGCCGCGATCGGCAACTTCCTGCAGGCGTCGGCGTTCATCCGCGCGCTGAAGGCGCTCGGCTGCCGCTTCGCGCTCGACGATTTCGGCTCCGGCCTCAGCTCGTTCTCGTACCTCAAGAACCTGCCGGTCGACTTTCTCAAGCTCGACGGCGCGTTCGTGCGCGACATCGTGAGCGACCCCGTCGACCGTGCGATGGTCGGCGCGATCCATGCGATCGGCCGCGCGCTCGGCATTCCGACGATCGCCGAATGGGTCGAGACCGACGCCATCCGTGACGCCGTGCAGGCGCTCGGCATCGACTACGCGCAGGGCTACGGCATCGAACGGCCGCGCCTCGTGAGCCTGCCGTCGGGGCTGGACGCCGACGTGGTCGAGGGCAAGGGCCGCGAACGCACGAGCGGCGCCGCCGCGACCACCGTCAGCGCCGGGCTCGACTGACCGCCGGCGCGACCGGGCGCGACGACGCCGGCCTCACCACAGCACCATCTGCGTGCAGCGAAACAGCGCCATGCGGCGCCCCTCCGGCCCGAACACGCTCGCCGACCAGACCTGCGTGTTGCGGCCCAGGTGCTCGGCGACGCACTCGGTGCGGATCGTCCCCTCCTTGGCGGTACCGAGGAAGTTGCTCTTGAGCTCGATGGTCGTGAAGCCCTTCGCGCCGTCGGGCAGATGGGCGAAGCTCGCATAGCCGGCGGCCGTGTCGGCGAGCAGGATCACCGTCGCCGCGTGGAGAAAGCCGTTCGGGGCGTGCATCCACGGCTGGATCTCGAGCTCGGCGTCGACCCGGCCTTGCGCCACTGCCGTGACGCGCAGGCCGTAGTGCCCCGGGAGCTTGCCTTCCTGGCCGGCGTGCAGCCGCTCGATCGTGACTTCCGGACGCAGCATGGGCGACTCCTTGCGGTTTGACGACCATGCAGTCTGCCGCGTTCCCGCGCCGTCGGACATGTCCGACGGGCGGGGGAGGCGCCGTCTTTTGGCGCGTTCCGGCATCGCTTACCAGGGCGCTTCGAGGGGCACGCGACAATGGTGCCCTGGCGGTGCAGCTCTGCACCGGCCGACATTGCCGGGGCCGAGATGGAGAAGCTGAAGACGTTCGTGGTCGAGGACAGTTCCGTGATTCGCGAGAACCTCATCGCGACTCTCGAAGAGAACGTCCCCCTGGAGATCGTCGGCGTGGCCGAGGACGAGCAGACCGCCGTGCACTGCGTGCTCGCCGCCGAGCAGCCGGTCGACCTGGTCATCGTCGACATCTTCCTGAAGGCCGGCTCGGGTCTGGGCGTGCTCAAGGGCATCGCCTCGCTCGGCCGCGCGACCCGCAAGATGGTCTTCAGCAACCACGCGACGCCCGACATCCGCGCCAAGTGCATCGAGCTGGGCGCCGACAAGGTATTCGACAAGTCGAACGAGATCGAGGAAATGCTGGCGTACTGCAACCGCCTCGCGGCGAGTCACGCCCACGCCTGAAGCGCCGTCGGCGCGCCCGCCCGCCGCGCCCTGGCGCCGAGCCTGACGCTGTCGCCTCGGCAGCGCCGGCGCGCAGAATCGCCCGTTCCGTTCCCGCCCGGAGCACGGCATGAGCCGATCCAGCCACGCCATCAGCAACGTCGTCGACGAGCTGCGCGACGCCAACCTGTATGCCGTCGACCCCGCCCTGCAAGAGGCGGTGCGCGCCGCGGCGCCCTGGTACGAGTCACCCGCGAGCGCCTACGGCGCCTGGGCCGGGAGCAGCGAAGCGATCGACCTCGCCGACGCCTGCAACCGTCACGCCCCCGAGCTGCACGGCTTCGACGCGCGCGGGCGCCGCATCGACGAGGTCGAGTTCCACCCGAGCTGGCATCTGCTGCTCGCGCGCTACCGCGCCGAAGGGCTGGTCTCGCTGCCGTTCAGCGACGCGCGCGCCGGGCGCTGGACCGCCTTCGCGGCCGGCTTCTACCTGCACGGGCAGGTCGAGGCCGGCACGCTCTGCCCGGCGACGATGACGCTCGCCAGCATCCCGGTGCTGCAGAAGGAGCCCGCGCTGCGCGAGGCGCTGCAGGACAAGCTCTTCTCGAGCGCCTACGACGCGCGCGACGTGCCCCTCGCCGACAAGGCATCGATCTGGGTCGGCATGGGCATGACCGAGAAGCAGGGCGGCTCGGACGTGCGCAGCAACACCACCCGCGCGCTGCCGCTCGGCGCCGGCGGGCGCGGCGCCGAGTACGCAATCACCGGCCACAAGTGGTTCTTTTCGGCACCGATGAGCGACGCCCACCTGGTGGTCGCGCGCACCGAGGCCGGGCACTCGTGCTTCTGGGTGCCGCGCTGGCAGCCGGACGGCAGCCGCAACGCGGTGCGGGTGCAGCGCCTCAAGCACAAGGTCGGCAACCGCTCCAACTCGAGCAGCGAGGTCGAGTTCGACGAGGCCTGGGGCGTGCTGCTCGGCGACGAAGGCCGCGGCATCCCCACCATCATCGAGATGGCGACGCACACCCGGCTCAATTGCGTGCTCGGCAGCGCGGCGCTGATCCGCCAGGCGCTGGTGCAGGCGCTGCACTACGCGCGCCATCGGGTCGCGTTCGGCCGCACGCTCGCGATGCAGCCGCTGATGCGCAGCGTGCTGGTCGACCTCGCGCTCGAGAGCGAGGCCGCGCTCGCCCTCGCGATGCGCCTCGCGCGCGCGTTCGAGCACGGCGACGACCCGGCGCAGCACGCCTGGAAGCGGGTGCTCACCCCGGCGGCCAAGTTCTGGGTCTGCAAGCGCGCGGTCGAGCTGACCGGCGAGGCGATGGAAGTGTTCGGCGGCAACGGCTACATCGACGACGGCGTGATGGGGCGCCTGTATCGCGAGGCGCCGGTCAACTCGATCTGGGAAGGCTCCGGCAACGTGATGTGCCTCGACGTGCTGCGCGCGATCGGCCGCGATCCGGCGGCCGCGCACGCGCTGCTCGACGAGCTCGGCGCGGCAGCAGGCGACGACGCGCTGCTGGCCACCGAAGCGCGCGCCCTCGGCACGCTGCTGACGCTCGCCCCCGAGGCGCTCGAGGCGCGCGGTCGCGAGCTCGCGCAGCGCCTCGTGCTGCTCGCGCAGGCGGGGCTGCTGCGCGCCACCGCGCCCGCGGCGGTCGCCGACGCATTCGTCGCGACGCGCTTCGGCGCCGCGAGTGCGGGGCGGGTCGTCGGGGCGCTCGACACGAGCGGGATCGACGTCGAGGCGATCCTCGAGCGGGCATTCCCCGCCTGAGCCGGCGCGGCGGCCCCACCGGCCGCGCCTAGCTCGAGCGGCTTGCGGCTTGCGGCTTGCGGCTTGCGGCCCCCGAAGAGTGGTCCGACCACATTCTCATCCACGGTCGAAGCTCTTCCCTGCTGGTCAGACCAATCCCCGGGTAGCCGGCCTACATGTTCCGCCGGTACTGCCCGCCCACTTCGAACAGCGCGTGGGTGATCTGACCGAGCGAGCACACGCGCACGGCGTCCATCAGCACGTCGAACACGTTGGCGCCTGCGATCGCAGCCTGCTGCAGGCGGCGCAGCATCGCCGGCGCGTCCTCGGCGTGGCGGGCGTGGAACTCCGCCAGCCGCGCGAGTTGCGACTGCTTCTCGGCCTCGGTCGAGCGTGCGAGCTCGATCGTCTCGGGCACCGGGTCGCCGGCCGGGTTGCGGAAGGTGTTGACGCCGACGATCGGGTACTCGCCGGTGTGCTTGAGCGTCTCGTAGTGCATCGACTCTTCCTGGATGCGGCTGCGCTGGTAGCCGGTCTCCATGGCGCCGAGCACGCCGCCGCGTTCGCTGATGCGCTCGAACTCGGCGAGCACCGCCTCCTCCACGAGCTCGGTCAGCTCGTCGATCACGAACGCGCCCTGGTTCGGGTTCTCGTTCTTGGCGAGACCCCATTCGCGATTGATGACGAGCTGGATCGCCATCGCGCGGCGCACGCTCTCGGCTGTCGGGGTGGTGATCGCCTCGTCGTACGCGTTGGTGTGCAGCGAATTGCAGTTGTCGTAGACGGCGATCAGCGCCTGCAGCGTGGTGCGGATGTCGTTGAACTGGATCTCCTGCGCGTGCAGCGAGCGCCCGCTGGTCTGCACGTGGTATTTGAGCTTCTGGCTGCGCTCGTTGGCGCCGTAGCGGTCGCGCATCGCGACTGCCCAGATGCGCCGCGCGACGCGCCCGAGCACGGTGTACTCGGGGTCCATGCCGTTGCTGAAGAAGAAGCTGAGGTTGGGCGCGAAGTCGTCCACGTGCATGCCGCGCGCGAGGTACGCCTCGACGAAGGTGAAGCCGTTGGCGAGCGTGAACGCGAGCTGGCTGATCGGGTTCGCGCCCGCCTCGGCGATGTGGTAGCCCGAGATCGACACCGAATAGAAGTTGCGCACCTCGTGCTCGACGAACCACGCCGCGATGTCGCCCATAACCTTGAGCGAGAACTCGGTCGAGAAGATGCAGGTGTTCTGGCCCTGGTCTTCCTTCAGGATGTCGGCCTGCACGGTGCCGCGCACCTCGCGCAGCACGCGCGCGCGGACCGCCGCGGCCTCGGCGTCGCTCGGCGGGCGGCCGTGCTTGCCGACGAACGCATCGAGCTTCTGGTCGATCGCCGTATCGAGGAACATCGCCAGGATGGTCGGCGCCGGCCCGTTGATCGTCATCGACACCGACGTCGCGGGGTCGGTGAGATCGAACCCCGAATACAGCACCTTCATGTCGTCGAGCGTCGCGATCGAGACGCCCGAGTTGCCGACCTTGCCGTAGATGTCGGGCCGCCGGTCCGGGTCGTTGCCGTACAGCGTCACCGAGTCGAACGCGGTCGACAGGCGCTTGGCGGGCATGCCGGCAGACAGCAGCTTGAAGCGCGCGTTGGTGCGGAAGGCGTCGCCCTCGCCCGCGAACATGCGCGTCGGGTCCTCGTTCTCGCGCTTGAACGCGAAGGTGCCGGCGCTGTACGGGAACGCGCCCGGCACGTTCTCGAGCATCAGCCAGCGCAGCAGCTCGCCGTGGTCCTCGTAGCGCGGCAGCGCGACCTTGCGGATCCGGTTGCCCGAGAGCGTGGTGTGGGTGAGCGCGGTGCGGATCTCGCGCCCACGCACCGTGACGACGTATTCGTCGCCCGCGTACGCGGCCTGCGTCTCGGGCCAGCGTTCGAGAAGTTCGCGGGCGCGCGGGTCGAGCCGAGCGGCGCGCTCGGCGGCGAGGGCATGCAGGCGGTCGTCGTCCTGCCCGCCCGCTGCGCCGAGCATCCGTGCCGCCGCCTCGAGCTGCTGGATCTCGCGTGCGAGCGTCGCCTGCACGCCGACCTGGCGCTTGTAGCCGCGCACGGCGTCGGCGATGTCGGCGAGGTAGCGCACGCGGGCCGGCGGCACGATCGGCGCCTCGTGGGTGCTGTGGCGGGTGTCGACCTTCGGCAGCTGGCCCTCGGTGACCCGCAGGCCCGCCTCCGCCAGCCGCGCCTTCAGTGCCTGGTACAGCGCGGTCACGCCATCGTCGTTGAAGCGGCTCGCGATGGTGCCGAACACCGGCATCGACTCGACGCGCGCGCCGAACGCGTTGCGGTTGCGCTGCATCTGCTTGGCGACGTCGCGCAGCGCGTCGAGCGCACCGCGCCGATCGAACTTGTTGATCGCGACGAACTCGGCGAAGTCGAGCATGTCGATCTTCTCGAGCTGGCTCGCCGCGCCGAACTCGGGCGTCATCACGTAGAGCGGCACGTCCACGAGCGGCACGATCGCAGCGTCGCCCTGGCCGATGCCCGAGGTCTCGACGATCACGAGGTCGAAGCCGGCGACCTTGGCCGCCGCGATCACGTCGGGCAGCGCCGCGCTCACCTCGCTGCCGGTGTCGCGCGTCGCCATCGAGCGCATGAAGACACGCGGCCCGTCCTGCCACGGCCCGATCGCGTTCATCCGGATGCGGTCGCCGAGCAGCGCGCCGCCGCTCTTGCGCCGCGACGGGTCGATCGAGATCAGCGCGATGCGCAGCGCGTCGCCCTGGTCGAGGCGCAGACGCCGGATCAGCTCGTCCGTCAGGCTCGACTTGCCGGCGCCACCCGTGCCGGTGATGCCGAGCACCGGCACCGTGGTCTCGCGCGCGGCCGCTCGCAGGCCGTCGCGCAGGCCGGCGTCGGCGCGCCGGTTCTCGAGCGCCGTGACGAGCTGGGCGAGCGCGCGCCACGCGGCTTCGCTGCCGCCCCGGATCGCGTCGAGCGAGCCCGGCGCGAGGTCGGAGAGGTCGCGATCGCAGCGCATCAGCATCTCGCCGACCATTCCGGCCAGGCCCATCCGCTGGCCGTCCTCGGGACTGTAGAGCCGGCTCACGCCGTAGCCCTGCAGCTCGCGGATCTCGCTCGGCACGATCACGCCGCCGCCGCCGCCGAACACCTGCACGTGGCCGGCGCCGCGCTCGCGCAAGGCGTCGACCATGTACTTGAAGTACTCGACGTGGCCGCCCTGGTACGAGCTGATCGCGATGCCGTGCGCGTCTTCCTGCAGCGCGGCCGTCACGACGTCGTCGACCGACCGGTTGTGGCCGAGGTGGATCACCTCGGCGCCCATGCTCATCAGGAGGCGCCGCATGATGTTGATCGCGGCGTCGTGGCCGTCGAACAGCGCGGCTGCGGTCACGAAACGCACCTTGTGCGCCGGGCGATAGTCGGCGAGCGCCTTGAACTCGGCGGCGAGATCGGTCATGCGGTTCTCCGTTGCCGGGCCACTCTAGGCCGAATGCATGACTCGGCGCCACCGGGGGAATCCGGCGCCCGCGCGCGCCGGGGTGCGCGCGCGGTGCGCCTGCCGACGCCCGGCCGGCTCGGCAGGCGAGTCGCCGGCGCACGGACGGCCCGTCGCTCCTCCGGCGAGTCGCGGGGCGCACTCTGCTACGCTGAACCGCGCCCGCGCCGCCGGTGCGCCGCCTCCAGAATGCAGCGACGCTCCGCGCTCCCTTGTCGACGCCACCCGAGACCGCCCACCTCGCCGGGCGGGTTCCCGACCGATCGGGCCGCGCCACGATGACGCGCGTCGACGCATCGCCGCACGCAGCGGGCGACCGGCTGCCTCGGGCGCGCGAGTCCGACCCGCGCGCGCCTCGCACCGCTACCGTGGTGCTGGCGGGCCTGGTGGCGCTCGCGGTCGCGATGGGAATCGGGCGCTTCGCGTTCACCCCGCTGCTGCCGATGATGCTGCACGACGGGGCGATCGACCTCGCGTCGGCGAGCTGGCTCGCAAGCGCGAACTACCTGGGCTACCTGGTCGGCGCGCTGCTCTGCACCGTGCAGCCGTGGCTGTGGCGGCGCCTGGCGTGGGCGCCGGTCAGCGCTCGGAGATGGATCCGCGGCGGCCTCGCCGCGACGGTGCTGCTGACGCTCGGCATGGCGCTGCCGCTGCCGGCGAGCTGGGCGGCGCTGCGCTTCGGCGCCGGGGTCGCGAGCGCGTTCGTGTTCGTCTTCACCTCGGGCTGGTGCCTCGCGCAGCTCGCCGCGCGCCAGGCCGCCTCGCTCGGCGCGACGATCTACTGCGGCCCGGGAGCCGGCATCCTGGTGAGCGGCCTGCTCGCGAGCGTGCTGGTGGCATGGGAGTGGCGCGCCGCCGCGGGCTGGCTCCTGTTCGGCGTCGTCGCGGCGGTGCTCGCGGCCACGGTGTGGCGCGTCGCGGGTGCCGATGGTTCGCCGAGCCCGGGGCAGGCGGCCCGTGCCGAGCCCGGGCGCGGCGAGGCGGGGGCCACTGCGAGCCCGTCGCGCCACCGCTCGACCGGCGCCACCCCGGACGCGACTTGCGTCGACCACCCTGGCGGCGACGGCGCTGCGACCCCCGCCGCCGTCGCGTCTGCCAGCGCGGCGGGCTCCCCACCGCCTGCGCCCGCCAGCCGCGCGAAGCGGGACGGCACCGAGATGACGCTGCTCGCCGTCGCCTACGGCATCGCCGGCTTCGGCTACATCATCACCGCGACCTTCCTGCCGGTGATCGCACGCGCGGCGATGCCGGGCTCGCGCTGGCTCGACCTGTTCTGGCCGATGTTCGGCGCCGGCGTCATCGTCGGGCCGCTGCTCTCGACGCGTCTGCGCGGCCCCGGTCACCTGCGCCTGCGGCTCGCGGCCTGCTACGTGATCCAGGCCGCGGCGGTCGGGTTCACCGTCTGGTGGCCGACGCCGCTCGGCTTCGCGGCGGGCAGCGTGCTGCTCGGCGTGCCGTTCACCGCGATCAGCTTCTTCGCCATGCAGGAGGCGCGTCGCCTCGAGCCGGTCGACGCGTCGGCCGCGATGGGGCTTCTGACCGCCCTCTACGGCGTCGGACAGATCCTCGGACCGCCGCTTGCGGCCTGGCTGGTGCGCCACAGCGCGTCGGCGGACCAGGGGTTCGCGCGGGCGCTCGCGGCCGCGATGGCTGCGCTCGTCGTGGGGGCGGCGCTCTACCTGGCGAGCGCGCGCTGGTTCCCGCAGGCGCAGGTAGAGGCCGGCACGAGCCGGCGCGGCACCGCGTGAAAGGTCGCCGGGTCGCCCGCGGTCAGCCCGCAGCCTCCGTCAGCGCACCGGGATCGGGGTTCCGCGGTCGACCGGCACCGCGGTCACGCTGTTCTGCGGCGAGCCTTCGATCACGCGGTCGGAGTAGGTCAGATAGACCAGCGTGTTGCGGCGCCTGTCGACCATGCGCACCACGCGCAGCTTCTTGAAGACCAGCGAGATGCGCTCGGTGAGCACCTCTTCCTGCGCGGCGAGCGGCTTGGCGAACGTGATCGGCCCGGTCTGCCGGCACGCGATCGATGCCTCCGCCTTGTCCTCGGCAAGGCCGACGGCGCCCTTGATGCCGCCGGTCTTGGCGCGCGACACGTAGCAGGTGACGCCGCCGACCTTGGGGTCGTCGTAGGCGTCGACCACGATCTTGTGGTCGGGCCCGATCAGCTTGAACACGGTGTCCACCTCGCCGATCGGCTCGGCGGCCGCGCCCGCCGCCACCAATGCCAGGGCGGCAGCTGTCAACAGCTTCTTCAACGACTTGTCCCCCGCCGGTGATCGGCACGCGGCCATGTTAGTCGCGCGGACGAGTGGCGGCCGAGAGACCCGGCGGGTGCGACCGTGATCCGCCGCGAACCGGCGCCTGCCGGGCTGGGCCCGATCGATCGGGCGCCCGCAGGCAGTCGGGAGCGCTGAGGGCGTGGGTCCCGGCTCGGCTATAGCCCGGTGTTTCCGAGGGTAACGAGGCCCGGGGTCACGGCCTACGATGACGCCGCCGATTCCGGAGCCCTCGATGAAGACTGCTGCCGACGTCGTGGTCGCGCTGGTCGCGCTGCTGCACGTGTACTTCCTCGTCCTCGAGATGTTCCTGTGGGAGACGCCGCGCACCCGGCGCGCGTTCGGGAACAGCGTCGAGAAGGCCAAGCTCTCGAAGGTGCTGGCCGCCAACCAGGGGCTGTACAACGGCTTTCTCGCCGCCGGACTGGTCTGGGGCTTGTGGCTCGGCGCGCCGGGGCACGACATCAAGCTGTTCTTCCTGGCCTGCGTGTTCGTCGCCGGCGTGTTCGGCGGCTTCACGGCAAGTCGCAAGATCCTGCTCGTGCAGGCGCTGCCGGCGGCGGTCGCGATCGTGCTGGTGCTCGCGGCGCGCTGACGCCCGCGGCTGCGCCGGGGCGGCGCGTGGTCCTTCCACGGGCACGGTCGTTGCCGCGCTGCAGGCGACAGAGCCACCGGAGTCGCGCATGCAAACCATCCTCGCCCGCTTTCCCGACCGCACCGCGGCTGAGGCCGCTGCCGAGCGCCTCGTGGAAGCGGGCTTTCGCCGCGAGGGCGTCCACCTGCACCAGCGAGGCCGCCCGCCGCGCAACGCCGCCGGCCTCGAGTTCGACGAGTACGCGAGCGGCGGCTTCTTCTCCAATTTCCTCGCGCTGCTCGACGGGCTGCTCGAGACCCCGCCGGCGCCCAACGAGGCCGAGACCTACGCCGACGTGATCCGCGAGGAAGGCGTCGGCGTCTCGGTCGGTGTCGAGTCGGAGGGCCGCGCCGAGGAAGCCGAGCGCGTGCTGCAGGCCGCCGGCGCGATGAAGATGACGCGCCACGGCGGCGTGTTCGACAACGACGCCTGACCCGGAAGCCGGTGCACGCCGGATCCCGCGCAAGCCGGGAAAGGAGCGGCCCGCATCGGCAACGCACCGCAGCGTGCCTTTGAACGTGTGGCGTCAGACGCCCGCCACACATTCGGCAACTGGATGGATTTACAGTCGGGCTCGCTGACCGAGCCCGCCCGTGACCCCCGTCTGTGCCCCTGAAAACCGCCCCCCGGCGCGTCGTGACCCCTTCGCGACGCTGAACGACGCCCAGCGCGCCGCGGTGATGCACGGCGGCGCCCTGCCGGCCAGCCCGCTGCTGGTGCTGGCCGGAGCCGGATCGGGCAAGACGGCGACGCTCGCCGCGCGCGTGGCTCGGCTGGTGCTCGACGGCGCCGATCCGCAACGCGTGCTGCTGCTGACCTTCTCGCGGCGCGCCGCGCTCGAGATGGAGCGCCGCGTCGGTGCCGCGCTGCACCGCGCGATCGGCATGGCGCCGACTCAAAAAGCGCCGTCGCTGCGCTGGTGCGGCACCTTCCACGGCGTCGGCGCTCGCCTGCTGCGCGAGTACGCGGCGCGGGTCGGCCTCCCGGAGACGTTCACGATCGACGATCGCAGCGACTCCGAGGACCTGATGAACGTGGTGCGCAGCGAGCTCGGCCTGGCCGAGTCGGCGACGCGCTTTCCGGCCAAGGCGACCTGCATGGCGATCTACTCGCGCGCGGTCAACAGCCGACTCGGGTTGCACGCGGCGCTGGAGTCTCACTTCCCGTGGTGCGCGCGCTGGCACGACGAGCTCAAGCGCCTGTTCGCCGCCTACGTGGCCGAGAAGCAGCGCCAGCACGTGCTCGACTACGACGACCTCCTGCTCCTGCCGTGGCAGATGCTCGGCGACGCCACGCTCGCTGCCGAGATCGGCGCGCGCTTCGACCACGTGCTGGTCGACGAGTACCAGGACACCAACCGGCTGCAGGCCGGCATTCTCGCGCGGCTCAAGCCCGACGGACGCGGCGTCACGGTGGTCGGCGACGACGCCCAGTCGATCTACTCGTTCCGGGCCGCCGAGGTGCGCAACATCCTCGACTTCCCGGCACAGTTCGAGCCGCCGGCGCGCATCGTCGCGCTCGAGCGCAACTATCGGTCGACGGCGCCGATCCTGGACGCCGCCAACGCGCTGATCGATGCCGCACCGGCGCAGCACGCCAAGCGCCTGTGGACCGATCGCGCATCGGCGACGAAGCCGAGCCTGGTCTGGGTCGACGACGAAGGCGCGCAGGCACGCTGGGTCGCCGACGAGGTGCTGCGCCAGCGCGAGGCCGGTAGCGCGCTGAAGGCCCAGGCGGTGCTGTTCCGCACCAGTCACCACAGCGCGCCGCTCGAGCTCGAGCTGGCGCGGCGCGACATTCCGTTCGTGAAGTACGGCGGCCTGCGCTTCCTGGACGCCGCCCACATCAAGGACGCGCTCGCGCTGCTGCGCTGGGCCGAGAACCCGCGCTGCAAGAGCGCGGGCCTGCGCATCGCGCAGCGCGTCGACGGCATTGGCGCGACATCGACGCGCCGGCTCTTCGACGCGATCGACGGCGCGGGCGACCCCGCCGCGGTGATTCGCGCCTTCACGCCGCCGCGCCCGGCGAGCGCGGCGTGGCGCGAGTTCGTGGCCCTCTTCGATGCGCTGCGCGACGGCGCGCACGGCTGGCCCGACGAGCTCGGGGCGGTGAACCGCTGGCTGCTGCCGCAGCTCGCGCGTCTTCACGACGACGTCGAGCAGCGCAGCGCAGACCTGGCGCAGCTCGCGCGCATGGCGCGCGGCACGCTCTCGCGCCGGCAGTTCCTCACCGACCTCGCGCTGGACCCGCCGTCGGCGACCAGCGAAGAGGCGGGCGTGCCGAGCCGCGACGACGATTACCTCATCCTCTCGACGATCCACTCGGCCAAGGGCCAGGAATGGCGCTCCGTGACCGTGCTCAACGTGGTCGACGGCTGCCTGCCGTCCGACATGGCGACCGGCAACCCCGCCGACATCGACGAGGAGCGGCGCCTGCTCTACGTGGCGATGACGCGCGCGCGCGACCGCCTGCATCTGATGGTTCCGCAGCGCTTCTACGTGCACAACCAGGCTGCGCAAGGCGACCGCCACGTCTACGGCGGGCTCAGCCGCTTCGTCTCGCCGGCGATGCAGGCGCTGTTCGAGCACGTGACGCCGACGCGGCCCGAGGCCACGCTCGTGCCGGTGCACAGCGCCGGTCCGGCAATCGACCTCGCGGCGCAGGCACGGGCGCTGTGGTCTTGATCGCCGGGCGGCGCCTTCAAACGTGCGAATGCCGCGCCCCGGCAACGGGGAGCGGCATTCGCAAGTTGGCGAGCGCCGGACCGGCCGGCGCCTCGGTGCAGCTTACGGGCGGCGGCCGTTGACCGCGTCCTTGACGTCTTCCTTGACGTCGCCGTAGGTCGCCTGCGTCTTGCCGGTGGCCTTGTCGACCTTGCCTTCGGCTTCCAGGTTGGGGTTGCCGACCACCTTGCCGGCCGCTTCCTTCACCGCGCCCTTGGCCTGATCGACACGTCCCTTGACTTGGTCATCGTTCATCTTCGACTCCTTCTGTTGAGGTCATCGGCCCGGCGCGAGGACGCGCCGAACCGATGAGCGCATCTTTTCACCGTCGGCTCGACGCATCTGTCGGCGGCGGGCGCCAGCGCAGGTAGGACAAGCGACGGCCGTGCGTCAGGCGAGCGCCGGCCGCAGGTCGTCGACGTCGTCGATGCGCAGGCTCGGGTCGAGCTCGGGGGCGTCGGAGTCGATGCGCAGCGCGGCGGCGTAGTGGCCGCGCCCCAGATCCATCAGGAACACGCCGAGCCACGCCGAGGCCTCGCCGGTGGCGTAGATGCGCTCCTCGCCGGTCGAGATGCAGCGGATGCGCAGCACGCGGCCGTCGATCCAATCGTCCGACGGCGAGACGACGTCCTCCTTCAGTTCGAAGTCGTCGAGCTCGAAGCCCTTGGCTTCGAGGACGGCCCGAACCGCTTCGAAAGGTCGGGGCGGAGGCGCGGAAGAAGAAGACACGGCGTCGCTCGGGCTGGCGCCGGCGCGGCAGTGCACGGCATCTGGATTGCGCCACAGCGACCGGTACATCGTTGTCGGACAACAGCCCCTCCGCGCGTCGTCTCGCCGGTCCGGCGTGACTTATGTCTCCGATGCGACCGGCTCGGCTCCGGCGGACGCGCGTGCGGCAGCCTCGCCGGCCCGTGCCTTGCGCCGTGCCTTGCGGGCGCCCCGGATGTTCATGACCGCCAGCGCCAGCTGCAGCACGATGAGCGCGTGCGCACTCGTGTGCCAACCCCAGACGATCCAGAGCACATTGCTGAGCAGGAACACCCAGAACCCCTGGCGTCGGCGCCGCTCCTCGCTCGACGCCACCAGATACGCGGCGAGCACCGTGACCAGCATGGCCGGCCATTGAAGAAGGTCGATCGGATCCATGGCGACAGGTAGCACCGCCACGACACGGCGGGCGCGGCTCCGATTTTCGGCCGGCGCGCGCCGTCAGCTGCGCTGCGAGGCGCGAAGGCCCCTCCCCACACACGTGACCACCGAAGCCGGCATCTGGTGCGACGCGACGGCGCGAGCCCCGGCGCGCCGGCGGCCGGCGGCCGGCGGTCGCCCGCGGGTGCAGGCTGCTCGACCGCGGGCGACGCCCGCCTGCCCGCTCAGCCCGCGGCGACGGCCGCCAGCTTGGTCGTCGAGCCGACCGTCGCCAGGTCCTCGGCGCTCTGGGCGATGCGCGACGTCGCCGCATCCTGCAGCGCCTCGTCGATCGCGCGGCGGATCGTCTCGGCGGTGCCGTCCCACGAGTAGCGGGCGACGCTCGCGGCCATCGCCGCGCTGCGTTCGCTGCGCTCGGCCGGCGTCGCCGCGAGCGCCTTGCGGCAGGAGGCGATGAACGCGTCAGTGCTCTCGCACACCGCAACGACGTCGCCGAACATCACCTTGACGTCGTGGATCGGCGTGCTGACGACCGGGCGGTCGGCCGCCATGTACTCGAGGGTCTTGGTCGGGCTGATGAAGCGCGTCGACTCGTTGAGGGCGAACGGCATCAGGCACACGTCCCAGCCGGCGACCAGCTGCGGCAGCACGTCGTACGACTGCTGACCGAGGTAGTGCAGGTTGGCTCGCTGCGGCAGCGACGCCGGGTCGATCTTGACGACCGGACCGACCATCACGACCTGCCAGTTCGGATCGGCGTCGGCGACCGCGGCCACGAGGTCGAGGTCGAGCCGCTCGTCGATCACGCCGAAGAAGCCCAGGCGCGGCTGCGGGATCGCCCCCTGCAGCGCTTCGGCGCGCGCCATCGGCTCGGCGCGCGCGACGGCGTTGGCGTGCGCGTAGTGCTGCGCGTCGACGGCGCTCGGCAGGCAGAGCACGTTGTCGTTGAGGCCCTTCTTGGCTTCGTAGAGGCTGTGGCCGCCGGTCAGCACCAGCTGCGCGCCGCGCAGCAGCGCGGCTTCGCGCTGACGCATCTGGCGCGGCGCGTTTTTGAACGCGGAGAGCTCGTCCATGCAGTCGTAGATCACCGCGCGCGGCGTCAGGTCGGCGAGCAGCGGCAGCGCCATCGGCGTGTAGAACCAGACCGCGTAGTCGTCGATCTCGTTCTGCTCCAGGTAGTCGGCGAGCAGCGTCTTCAGCGTCGCGAGCTGGTCGTCGTGGAACCCCGGGGCGTCGACCGGCGTGTGGGGGCGCAGCACGTCGATGTTCTCGGCCGGCGAGCTCTGCTCGAGGTGTGCGGGACCTTCGCTCCGCAACGGCTCCTCCATCACCACCACGTGATAGTGCTTCGCTAGACGCGACAGCAGGTGTTGCGGACGCTGGAAGACGAAGTTCCAGCGCAGGTGGGAAAAGACGATCAGGTGCGTCATCGGAGTTCCTGGTGAAGGTGACGTGAAGGGTCGCGACGGAGGCGCTCGGGGGGTGACGAGGGAAGGAGGCAGGTGCGCGCAGTGCCGGCCGCGACCGCACCAGCCGTGCAGGACGGCGCGGCGGGTCGTGGCAAGAAGGCAAAGGGCAAGGAGGCCGTCGCACGCGGGGCGCGTGCGATGCCGGGGCCGACCGCTCGCTGCGAGACGCCGATGCGCACCGGCGCGGCCCGGCAGGGCCTGCGATGCGAGGGCGGCTGGATGTCTCGTTCGGCGATCACGGCGAGTTCCGCTGAAGAGCCGTGCACGTGGACACGGCGAGCGTTGAGGAGCGCGCGGCCAACGGATGCCGCCACGCCGTGGCAGCAATCGGCGTGCCGCGCCCGAGCCGTGGCTCGCGCACAACAGCAAGCCAAAACCGGCCAGGTGACCTTGCCGAGGCACCGAATTCGTGGCTGAAAACGCACCGGCGGTGTCAAACCATCCCTCTCATCGGTTATGGTTCGCGCCGATGTCGTCCAAGCCCCGGCGCCTGCCGACCCCTGCTGCTCTTTTCCTGTCGCTGGCCGCCTGTCTGGCGGCGCCGCTCGCCCGGGCCGGCGTCGACATCAGCCCGCCCTCGGGGGCGGGCTCCGGCGAGGTCGATCCGGTCGGCTTCGGACCGCCGCCGGGTACCGCGCCGGCGGCGCCGGCACCCGATACCGGGCGCGCAGCCAAGCCGGCCGCGGCGACGTCCGTCGACGGCGTCGCCGAGCCGCCCCGCACCCAGGCGCCGCGCAGCCGCTTCAGCCAGCGCGGTCTCGCGTCCTGGTACGGCGCGCAGTTCCACGGCCGGCGCACGGCGAGCGGGGAGCTCTACAACATGCACGCGCTCACTGCGGCGCACCCGACGCTGCCGATCCCGAGCTACGTGCGGGTTCGCAACCCGGCGAACGGCCGCACCATCATCGTGCGCGTGAACGACCGCGGCCCTTTCCACGGCGGCCGCATCCTCGACCTCAGCTACAGCGCGGCGGCGCGCCTGGACCTGCGCGGCGTCGCGTCGGTACAGATCGAGGGCATCACGTTCGACGAGATCCGCAATGGCGCGTGGCGCGAAGCCAGCGCCGACGCGGACGCTGCCACCGGCGACGGCAACAGTCCGGAAGACTTTGCCGTGCTCGCGACCGAGCGCCTGCTCGCCGGCTTCGGCGACGATGGCGAGCGCACCGACGCAACGACCGAGCCGGCCGCGACGCCCCAGCGGGATCGCACCCGCCACGCCGCTGCGCGCAGCGCCGCCGTGCGTGCGCACCGGCCGGCCGGGCCCGGAGCCTCGCACCTGGCCCAGACCGCCTCCATCGACGCGCGCCTCCAGGTGGCAGGCGCCGGGAGCGAAGCGGGGACCACCGCGAACGCGGCCGGCGGTGCGACGCAGGTCGCGATGGCCGCGACCAACCCGGCGCCTGCGGCAGGCCCCAACCCCGCGGCGACGGCAGTCGCGGCACAGGAGCCCATTGCCCCGACGCCGCCACGCGACGCCGCCGCGGTCCGCGTCGCCGCTGCCGACATGCAACCCTCCGGCGAAGCGGCCGCCGCCCGCGAGCCCATCGCCACCGGCGCCACCGCCACCGCCGGCACGCGCGCCGGCCGCGGCTTCTGGGTCGAGCTCGGCACCTTCGGACAGCGCCGCGGCGCCGAGGCACTGCAGCGTGCGCTCGACCTCAAGGCGGCCTGGCTCGCACCGCTGCTCGCCGTCTTCGACGAGTCGCTCTTCAAGCTGCAGGCGGGGCCGTTCCCGAGCCGCCGGCTCGCCCTCGAGGCGGCCGAGCGCGCACGCGCCGTGCTGCGCCTGACGCCGCTGATCGTCGACCGCCGCTAGGCGATGGCCCCGCTGTCGCCCGGACTCGCGGCAGCGTTCGCCGGCGCGGCGGCGCCGCGCCAGCTGCTTCTGTTCAGCGGCCACATGGTCGATGCGCCTGATCGTGCCGTTCCGCGGTTCCCGCCGGCACACGTCGCCGGCGCCGCCGAACGCATCGACGCGGCGCTCGCCGCGCTCGGCGCCGGGCCCGCCGACGTCGGACTCACACAGGGCGCGGCCGGCGCCGACCTGCTGTTCGCCGAAGCGTGCATCGCGCGCGGCGTGCGCCTTTATCTGCTGCTGCCGTTCGCGGTGCCCGAGTTCATCGAGCGGTCGGTGCTGCCGTCGGCCGACGGCGAGGCGTGGCGGCGCCGCTTCGAGTCCGTGCAGCCGCACCTCGCGGCACCGCCATTCGAGGCGCCGTGCGAACTCGGCGCGCTCGCACCCGAAGAGAACCCGTTCGAGCGCTGCAACGCGTGGCTGCTGCGAACCGCGCTGCACGCCGGCATCGAGCGCCTGCGCTTCGTGTGCCTCTGGGACGGAGCGCCCGGCGGCGCCGGGGGTACCGGGCAGATGGTCGACAGCGTGCGCGGCGCCGGCGCGCCCGTGACCTGGATCGACAGCCGCGGCTTGTGACCGCGCGGGCGGCCAGCGCCCGCGACCTGCACCGGACGTCCAGGGTCAGCGACCCTGTCTCCCATGCAAGCCTCGCGCGAACCGCAACCCTTCGCCGCCGGCGGCCGCGGAGAGCCCGTCGTCCGGGCCGCCATCCAGGCGCACTGCAAGGTACGCGATTTGCCGCGCGACGGCTCCCGTCAACCCCCGCGCCGCGCCAATGCCGCGCCCTCTCCGATCGAGGTCAGTCCATGAAAGTCACCTTGAAGCCGTTGGATCAGCAGGTCGTCGTGATCACCGGTGCGTCGAGCGGCATCGGCCTCGCCACTGCCCTCATGGCCGCACGCCAGCGCGCCAAGGTCGTCGCGGTGGCGCGTAGCAAGGAGACGCTCGACAACCTGGTCGCGCAGATCGCCGAGAGCGGCGGCGAGGCGATCGCGGTCGAGTGCGACGTCGGCGAGCGCGCGCAGGTCGAACAGGCCGCCGCCGCCGCGCTTGCACGGTTCGGGCGCATCGACACCTGGATCAACGATGCCGGCGTGTCGATCTACGGGCGCCTGCACGAGGTCAGCGAGGAAGACCATCACCGGCTGTTCAAGACCAATTTCTGGGGCGTGGTGAACGGCTCCCTCGCCGCGCTGCCGCACCTGCGAATGAACGGCGGCGCGCTGATCAACGTCGGCAGCGAGGTGTCGGACGCGGTGGTGCCGCTGCAGGGCATGTACTCGGCGAGCAAGCACGCGGTCAAGGGCTTCACCGACGCACTGCGCGTCGAGCTCGAGGCCGACGGCGCGCCGGTGTCGGTGACGCTGATCCAGCCGACTGCCGTCGACACGCCGTTCCCCGAACGCGCCGCCAACTACCTGAGCCAGGAACCCAAGCTGCCGACGCCGATGATCGAGCCCGAGAAGGTCGCGAGCGCGATCCTCCAGGCGGCGACCGAGCCGGTGCGCGACGTCCAGGTCGGCCTGATGGCCAAGATCAACACCATGTTGTTCAAGGTGATGCCGGGCCTCGCGGACGTCATGGCGCGCATGCAGATCGGCCGCCAGCAGCGCGACGAGCCGCCGCGCACGCGCGACGGCTCGCTGCACCAGCCGGTGCCGGCGGGCCGGATCCACGGGCGCGGCAACGAGAACGCCGCCAGCACCAGCGAGGCGAAGGCCGCCAACGTGCGCTGAGGCCGACGCGGCAGGCCGCGGCTGCGGTCGGCACCTGCGGCTCCCGCGGTGCCGGCCGCCCCGTGCCGGGCCCGAATCCGCGCTTTGCTGCATGGTGCGGGCTGACGCGCCCCGGCGCTGAAACGGCGCCGGCGGGCGCGACCCGCCTGACCCGGCGACGGCGACCCTGCCCCATCCACTCGAAGAGGGGTTCCTCGGGGGTGCACGCGGATGTACTTTTCGCGCCGACTTGGTCACGATGCGGCGCGGCAGGCGCGCCGGTGTCTGGAGCCCGGGGTGCGGGCCGCACGACGGGGCGCCGCCGCGCGAAGCCGACGCCACCAGCCTTGCCCTCGCGCCGACTCCCCATCGGCGCGTGCGGCTCGACGCACACGGTCGCGTGCCACGTCGCTCGGCATACGGAGGAACCCATGGCCACCAAGGCATTGCCCGCGAAGAAGGCGGCGCGCCCGCAGGCGCTCTCGCTGCACATCGGCCTGAACGCCGTGAGTCCGGCGGCGTACGCCGGCTGGAGCGGACCGCTCGCCGCATGCGAGTTCGACGCCAACGACATGGCGGCGATCGCCACGTCGAAAGGCATGAAGGCGACCACGCTGCTGACCCGGCGCGCGACGCGCGACGCGGTGCTGAAGGCGATGCGTGCCGCGAGCAGCACGCTCGGCGCCGGCGACTTCTTCTTCTTGACGTACTCGGGGCACGGCGGGCAGATCCCCGACGTCTCGGGCGAGGAGGTCGACAAGAAGGACGAGACCTGGTGCCTGTTCGACGGCCAGCTGATCGACGACGAGCTCTACCTCGAGCTCAGCCGCTTCAAGGCGGGCGTGCGGGTGCTGGTGCTTTCGGACAGCTGTCACAGCGGCACCGTCACGCGCAACGCGATGATGCCCGTGAAGACCGAGCCGTCGCAGCGCCCGAAGCTGATGCCGCCGGCGGTCGCGATGCGCACCTATCGCGACCACCAGGCGTTCTACGACGGGCTTCAGCTCGACGTCGCCAAGGCCGCCGGCGACCGTCCGGTCGACCCGGACAGCGCGCTCGCCCAGGTGGCGGTGAGCAACCGTCTCGGCGCCATCGTCAAGCAGTTCGCGCCGGCGGTGGTGCTGATCTCGGGCTGCCAGGACAACCAGACCTCGATGGACGGCGAGCACAACGGCGCGTTCACCGAACAGCTGCTCGCCGTCTGGGAGCAGGGCCGCTTCAAGGGCAACTACGCGAGCTTGCACGCGCGCATCCGCTCGCGCCTGCCGCCGACGCAGTCGCCGAACCTGTTCGCGCTCGGCGACGCCGCGGCGTTCCTGGCGCAGGCGCCGTTCACCGTATGACGTGCGCCGAGGCCGCACCCCGGAGCGCGCTCTGAGCATGGCCGCGCATCCCGCCGAGATCACGTTCCGGGTTCCCGGACAGCCCGAGCCCGGCGCCACTGCCGCGAGCGCCGCCGCCACGCGCGGCGGCAGCGCCGACGCACCGCCGGCGACCGTCGTCGCCTCGGTGCGCGTCGGCACCGCGCGCGACGCCGGCGGCGTGGTGACGGTCACCGCGCGGCCCGACCGCGACGTCGTCGTGCTCGGCATCGCCAACGGGCCGACGCTGGTGCTGAACCCGCTCGACGCGCGCGACCTGCTGCGCGCCCAGCAGGGCGCGGCGACGCGCAGCGCGAGCGCCGGCAGCGGCGACGTCGCGGTGCCGGTGCAGCTGGGCTGGCCCGGCCTCGAGGCGGCGGCGACGCGCGGTGCGACGCGGGGCTGGATGGGCCAGGCCGCGCTCGGCCTGTTCCAGGTGGTCACCGGGCCGCTGCAGGGCACGGCGGTCGACCTGGTCTCGGCGGCGGTCACGAAGCGCGTCGACGGTGCGGTCGACGCCGGCGTCTACCAGCTGACGACGGACCTGCCCGGCAAGCTCAAGGGCAGCAGCGCGCGCCGCGACAAGGTGCCATCGGCCCCCGACGGCGGGCCGCTGCTGGTGCTGGTCCACGGCACCTTCGTCGACACCGCGAGCACCTTCGGCAAGCTCTGGGTCCACCACGGCTCGGTGGTGCGCGACCTTTTCGCGCGCTACGCCGGCCGCGTCTACGCGCTCGACCACCCGACGATGGGCGAGAGCCCGATCGCCAACGCGCTGACGCTGGCGCGCGCGCTGCCGCCGGGTGCGCGCGTGCACCTGGTGACGCATTCGCGCGGCGGCCTCGTCGCCGAAGCGCTGGCGCGCGCCTGTGCCGGCATCGCCCCGACGGAGCTCGACGCGCTGTTCGCCGGCCCGGGCTTCGAGAAGCACCGCGACGAGCTGCGCGCGCTGGTCGACGAGGCGCAGGGCAAGGGGCTGCGCGTCGAGCGCATCGTGCGCGTCGCCTGCCCGGCGCGCGGCACGCTGCTCGCGTCGAAGCGGCTCGATGCCTACGTCTCCGTTCTCAAGTGGTGCCTCGAGCTCGCGAGCGTGCCCGTCGCGCCCGAGCTCGTCGACTTCCTGCACGAGGTGGCGCAGCGCCGCGCCAGGCCCGACGAGCTGCCGGGGCTCGAGGCCATGATGCCCGGGAGCCCGGTGCTCGAGTGGCTGAACGGCGCGCCGCCGCAGCCGATCGCGGGCGATCTGCGCGTGGTCGCCGGCGACCTCGAGGGCGACTCCGTCGGCTCGTGGGTGAAGACGCTGCTCGCCGACGCGTTCTACTGGACCGACAACGACCTCGTGGTGCAGACGCGCTCGATGTACGGCGGCGCGCCGCGCGCCGGCAGCGCCGGTGCCGCCGAGTCGTCGGGCGCGACCTTCCTGCTCGACCGTGGCGGCAAGGTCACCCACTTCAACTACTTCGCCAACGAGCGCACCGTGCGCGCGCTCGCAGCGGCGCTCGCCGACGACCTGCCCGACGACTTCCGCGCGATCGGGCCGCTCTCGTGGGCCGGGCGCGATGCGAGCGGCACGCGGGCGGCACGCGCGGTGGCGCGCTCGCGCGGCGCGAGCCCGGAGCGCGCTGCCGAGCGCCCGGCCGTGTTCGTGCTGCCCGGCATCCTGGGCTCCAACCTCAAGGTCGACGGGCACCGGCTCTGGCTCGGCGCGCGCTTCGTCAACGGCCTCGAGCGGCTGGCGTGGGACCCGGCCACCGCCGCGTCGGTCGAGCCGGACGGGCCGATCGACGGCGTTTACGGCGACCTGATCGAGCGCCTTGCCGACAGCCACGAGGTGATCCCGTTCGCGTTCGACTGGCGCCGTCCGATCGAGGACGAGGCGCGCCGCCTCGCCGACGCGATCGAGGCCGCGCTGACGGCTCGCCACGAATCGCAACAGCCGGTGCGTCTCGTCGCCCATTCGATGGGCGGCCTGGTCGCGCGCGCGGTGCAGCTCGAGCGCCCCGCGACCTGGCAACGCCTGCTCGCGCGGCCCGGCGCCCGCGTGCTCATGCTCGGCACGCCGAACGCCGGGTCGTGGTCGCCGATGCAGACGCTTTCGGGTGACGACACCTTCGGCAACGCGCTGGTCGCGTTCGGGTCGATCTTCGACGATGCCGGCGCACGCGAGCTGATGGCGGCGATGCCTGGCTTCATCCAGTTGCAGGCCGACCTGCTCGACCCGACGCTGCAGCTCGACCGCGCCGCCACCTGGCAGCAGCTCGCGGACGACGACGTCGCGCGGCTGGTGGAGCGCAGCCTCTGGCATGACGAGGGCCCGCAGCGCACGATCTACCGCTGGGGCGCGCCGCCGCAAGGCGTGCTCGACCAGGCGGTGGCGCTGCGGCGCCGCCTCGACGGCCAGGCGCTCGCGCTCGGCGCCGACGCCGAGAAGCTTCTGCTCGTGGTCGGGCAGGCGCCGTTCACGCCGGCCGGCATCAGCCTCGGCATCGACGGCCTCGAGTACCTGGGCGCCGCCGACATCGGCGACGGCCGCGTCACCCACGCGAGCGCGTGCCTGCCGGGCGTTCGCACCTGGCGCGTCGCCGCGACGCACGGCGACCTGCCGAGCGCGGCCGACGCGTTCGCGGCGTACGTCGAGCTGCTGCAGACCGGCACGACCAGCGCGCTCGAGCCGTTCGATCGCCGCGGCCTCGCGCGCGGCGTGCCGCCGCCGGCGCTGCGTGGAAGCGGACCTGCGGGCAGCCCGGGCGCGCCGTCGGGCGCCGCAACGCCGCCCGGCGCGGCTCCGGGCGCGGCCGGCTGGATCCGCAGCCGCCCTTCGCGCAGCGTGCAGCCGTCGGCGCCACCCTCGCGTCACGCGGACGTGTTCGCGATCTGGCAGGCGGCGACACGCACCCCGGCGCTGCAGGTCGCGGTGCTCAACGCCGACCTCAAGTTCATCCGCCAGCCGCTGCTGCTCGGGCACTACCGCGCGATGAAGCTCACCGGCACCGAGGCGGTGGTCGACCGGCTCGTCGCCCGCACCATGAGCCGCTCGCTCGCGACGGGCCTCTATCCCGACGCGCCCGGCGAGTACCAGGTCTTCGGCAACCGCCGCGAGGACCCGGCCAACGTGTTCGACATGGCTCGGCCCGAGGCCGCCGTGGTGGTCGGCCTCGGCGAGGAAGGCAAGCTGCGCGCGGCCGACCTCACGTTCACGGTGCGCCAGGCGGTGCTCGCCTACGCACAGCGCGTAGCCGAGCTGAGCGGCGGCGGCGCAACCGACTTCGAGATGGCGGCGACGCTGATCGGCAGCGGCGGCACCGGCATCAGCCCCGGCAGCGCGGCCCAGCTCGTCGTGCAGGGCGGCATCGACGCCAACGAACGCCTGCGCGAGGTCGGCTGGCCGACGCTGCGCCAGCTCACGCTGGTCGAGCTGTACCTCGAGCGCGCCACCGACGCCTGGCGCGCGGTGCAGCTGCAGGAGGTCGCGACACCGAACCGGCTGAAGCTCGCCGGGCCGATCGTCTCGGGCACCGGCGCGCTGCTGCGCTCGCTCGACTCGAACTATCGCGGCACTGCGTACGACCTGATCAGCGCGCGCACCGTCAGCACCTCGCCCGGAGAGCGCTGCATCGCGTTCACCCTCGACACCCGGCGCGCGCGCGCCGAGGTGCGCGCACAGCACGCGCAGGGCTCGCTGCTGAAGGAGCTGGTGCTGAAGGCGTCCAACGACGCCAATCGCGACCCGCTGATCGGCCGCACCCTGTTCAACCTGCTGGTTCCGGTCGAGATGGAGGTCTTTCTCGGGGGCACCACCGAGATGGTGATCGAGCTCGACGAGGGCACCGCCGGAATCCCCTGGGAGCTGCTCGACACCAACCCCGATCCGCAGGCCGCCGACAAGCGCCCGTGGGCGATCCGCAGCAAGCTGATCCGGCGCCTGCGCGTCGAGAACTTTCGCGCCCAGGTGCACGACGCGAGCGCCGACGACAGCGTGCTCGTGATCGGCGAGCCCAAGTGCAGCTATCCGCCGCTGCCGGGCGCGCGCAGCGAGGCGCAGGCGGTCGGCCGGCGCCTCGCCGCGCGCGACGTCGGCGTCGCACCCGACAAGCTGCGCCTGCTGGTCGACAACGACGACGCGCAGACGATCATCAACGCGCTCTTCGAGCGCCCGTACCGGGTGATCCACATCGCCGGCCACGGTGCGCCGCACCGCAGCGGCGGCGTCGTCCTGTCGGGCGCCGACACCTACCTGGGCGCCAACGAGGTGCGCGCGATGCGGGTGACGCCGGAGCTGGTGTTCCTCAACTGCTGCCATCTCGCCGGCCGCGACAGCGCGGGGGTGCTGCAGCCCTACGACCGCGCCGAGTTCGCTGCGAACATCGCCGACGAGCTGATCCGCGGCGGCGTGCGCTGCGTCGTCGCCGCCGGCTGGGCGGTCGAGGACGGCCCCGCCGAGGAGTTCGCGACCGCGTTCTACGGCGCGCTGCTCGGCGGCGCCCGCTTCATCGACGCGGTGGCGCGCGCGCGCCAGGCCGCATGGGCGGCCAACCCGCAGGGCAACACCTGGGCCGCGTACCAGTGCTATGGCGACCCCGACTGGCACTGGCGGCGCCAGGTTGGCGACGCGCAGGCGCAAACGGCATCGCTCACCGACCGTTTTGCGGGCATCGCGGCACCGTCACTGCTCGAGCTGGCGCTCGACAACATCGCCACCACCTGTCGCAGCGCCGGCGCGGACGGCGGCGACGCGCTCGCGGGCCCGCGCGAGGACGTGCGCTACCTCGAATCGCGGTTCGGCGCGCGCTGGGGCGACGAGGGTGCGGTCGCCGAGGCGTTCGGCAATGCCTACGAGGCCGTCAACGACGTCGAGGCGGCGATCGGCTGGCGGCGGCGCGCGCTCACCGCGGCCGACGGCGGCGCGTCGTTCAAGGCAGCCGAGCAGCTCGGCAACCACCTGGTGCGGCACGGCGCCAAGCTCGCCGACCGCGCCGCCGCCCGGGTGGCCATCGACGAAGGACTCGAGCTGCTCGAGAAGTTGGTGCAGCTCCGACCGACGTTCGAGCGCGCCTCGCTGCTCGGCTCGGCGTACAAGCGCCTGACCATGCTCGAGTGGCAGGCGCGGCGGCGCGACGCCGCCGCCGCCGCGCTCGCGAAAGCGGTCGAGCACTACGAGCGCGGCGCCGCGCTGGCACGCGACGAAGCCGCGCCGAACCTGTTCTATCCGCTCAAGAACGGCATCAGCTGCCAGTTGCGCGCGGCGTTCCTGCAGCGCCGCCTCGACCCCACCGCGGCCGCGGTCGCAGGCCCGCGGGTCGATGCGGCACGTGCCCGGGCGGTCGGCGAGTCGCTCAAGCAGGCGGCGGCGAGCGCGCCCGACTTCTGGTCGGTGGTCGGCCAGACCGAGCTCGTGGTGCTGAACGCGATGGACGCCGGCAACCTGGCCGGCGTGCTGCCGGCGGTAAGCGAGCGCTTTCGCGAGCTGAAGGCGCGCGTTGCCGAACCCGTGAAATGGGACTCGGTCTACTCGGAGGCGCAGTTCACCTTGAAGCCCTACCGCCTGCTGCACCGCGCCGGAACGCCCGAGCGGCGCGCCGCACACGCGTTGCTCGCGCTGCTGAGGGAGCTGGCGAGCGCGTGAGGCGGCTCAGCGGCCGCCGCTGACGTCGAGGAAGGCCGCGGTGGTGTAGCTCGCCGCGTCCGAGAGCAGCCAGACGATCGCCTCGGCGACCTCGTCGGCGCTGCCGGTGCGCTGCATCGGGATCATCGGCACCATCTGGCGCGGCCGGTCCGGAACGCCGCCCGACGCATGAATGTCGGTCTCGATGATCCCCGGGCGGACCGCGTTGACGCGGATGCCTTCGGCGGCGACTTCCTTGGCCAGGCCGATCGTGAACGTCTCGATCGCGCCCTTGGCGGCCGCGTAGTCGACGTACTGCCCGGAACCGCCGAGGTGGGCGGCCGCCGACGACAGGTTGACGATCGCCCCGCCGCGCGCCCCGCCGGCCGCGCGCCAGCGCTGCTCGGCGTCGCGCGTCGACATGCGGCGCACCGCCTCGCGTGCGCAGACGAAGCTGCCGACCACGTTGATCGCGAACATGCGCTCGATGCGGGCGACGTCCATCGCATCGACGCGGCACGGCTGGTCGATCACGCCGGCGTTGTTGACCAGGCCGACGAGCGGCGGCAGCTCGCGGTCGATCGCCTCGAAGAGCCGCATCACGTCGGCTTCGCGAGCGACGTCGCCCTGCAGCGCGAGCGCCACGCCGCCGGCGGCGCGGATCTCGTCGACGATGCGATCGGCGGCGGCGCGATCGCTCGCGTAGTTCACCGCGACCGCGTGACCGCGCCGCCCCAGCAGGAGGCAGGTCGCGGCACCGATGCCGCGCGAGCCGCCGGTGACGAGCACCGTGCCGGGGGGCTGCACGCCCGCGGCAGCCGTGGCGTCATTCATCGTCGTTCGCCGGCTCGGGATCGCCGGCGCCGACGGGCTCGGCGGCACGCCGCTCGAGGTCGCCCTGCAGCGGCCTCATGCCGTCGATGAAGGCATCGACCGAATGCGCGGGCGCGACGCGGAACGAAGGCGGGAACAGATGGTTCATGTAGAGCTCGTCGCCGGCGCGATCGGTGCGCTGCAGATTCGACCAGATCGCCAGGCCGATCCCGACCAGCGCGCCGGTGATGGCGACGCCGCGCATGACGCGGGCGCGCGCCGGCTCGATCGCCAGCAGGTGGAAGTAGACCGCGGTCGCACCGATCAGATAGACCAGGACGAAATCGTAGTTGCTGACCGCCGGCCACGAGAAGGCGAACGCGACCAGCGGCGGCAGCACGCTGGCCACCATGAACGCGAGACTCGCGATCAGGAACACCCGCACGTGCCAGCCGAGATGGCTCTGCCGCGTGATGGTCTTGGAAAGCAGCGCCCAAGCGGCGCACCAGATCGCCGCGCCGCCGAGGCTGGTGATCAGCGTGTTGCCGAGCGCGCGTTCGAAGCCGACCGGGTCGCTCGCGAGCCAGGTGCCGAAGCCGACGCCGCCGAGCAGCAGCAGGGCGAGCAGCACCGAGGTGAGGCGGCGCGGCTCGCGCGCGGCCACCAGCGAAATCAGCTGCTCGGGCGCGAGTGCGGTGCCCGGCAGACGCAGGCGCAGGTGGGTGCGGCCGACCGTGAGCTCGACGTCCGCCGTGGGGGCCGCGAGCTCGGCGCGTTCGCCGCCCCGCACCCGGCGATCGCCGACCACGACCCCGTTGCGCGTTTCGCCGGCGTCGACGACCAGCGTGCCGCGGCGCGCGTCGAGCGCGACGTGGTGCGCGGCGACGTGCGGGTCGGTGAGGACGACGTCGTTGTCGAGTGCGCGCCCGATGGCGAGCGGCCAGCGCGTGACGTGCCAGGCTTGGCGCACCTGGCCGTCGCGGTCGAGCGCCTCGACGAGGGCGGGGAGGGTGGGCGTCGCCGCGTGCGCCGGCGTGGCCGGGTCGAGCGCCGGCGCGCCGGCGTCGCCCGGAACGCTCGCGGTGCCGAGGTCGATCGGCGCCTCCGGCGACGCGGAGCGGTTCAGCGGTTCCATCGATACGCCCCGATGTAGTGGCGTGCCAGACGCTGCGCGTTCTCGAAGGTCACGCCCTGCGCGTCGAAGCGGCCGAGCACCGCCGACTGCGGCTGGTCGAGCGTCGCGACCAGCACCGCGACGTCGAACAGCTGCGGCAGCTTCTTGTAGGCGCGCAGGCACACCACGGCGCGCAGCGTCAGCCCTTCACGGTCGACGTAGTCCTCGTGACACGTCGGCTTGGTCTGGTGCTGGGTCACGCCCGGACGCACGAACAGCTCGTTGCGAAAGCTCGCCGAGTAGCGGGCGGTGAAGCGCAGGGTGCCCAGCCGCGAGCCGTCGTAGGTCTCGTGGCGCAGCTCGATCACGCCGGTGGTCAGCTCGCCCGCGAAGATGCGCGACTCCATCGCGCAGTCGGAGCGCTCGAAATCGAGGCCGCCGGTCTTCGAGACCTCGCTGGTGCCCCAGCAGCGCATGAAGACGTCGGGGGGCACCGGCACCTGCAGGCGCGGATGGGTCGCGCTCTTCCAGCCCTGGCGAATGAAGCGCTCGGTGAGCGCGTCCTGATGCGCGCGCAGCTGCGCCGCGACGACCGGGTAAGCCGGCGTCGCGATCGGCGGGACGTTGCGGCCGCGCGCGAGCAGCTGGCTCGCGAACGTCGCGGGCACCAGGAAGCTGACCTGCTCGCCGTCGCCGCGGCGCGCGACGTTGATGCCGACGACGCGGCCTTCCTCGTCGAGCGCCGGGCCGCCGCTCATGCCGGCGCTGAGAGCGCCGCCGAAGAAGATCTGCGGGTAGAAGCTCCGCCGCACCATGCCGTTGTAGGTGCCTTGCGTGAACGCGAAGCCGACGTCCAGCGGGTTGCCGAGCGAGTAGATGCGCTCGCCCTGCGCCAGCGCCTCGGCCTCGGGCCGGAACTCGAGCGATTCGAAACTGCGCGGCTGCGGGTCGGCCGCCTTCAGCAACGCCAGGTCGTGCAGCACGTCGATCTGCAGGATCTGCACCGGCGCCTCGCGGCCGTCGGCGGTCACGTAGACGAGGTCGTGGCGCTCGGGCTTGAGGGCGGCGTCGGCGACGACGTGGAAGTTGGAAACGATGTGACCTTCGGGAGTCACGAAGAAGCCCGAACCGACCGAGGTCTGGCTCGCCCGGCCCTTGAGCAGGGTGCGGATCTGCACCAGGCGCGAGCGCGACTGCTCGTAGATCTTGCGCGCCGACAGCGAGAGCTGCGGCGGCGTTCCCGGGACCTGCGGCGTCGGGACGACGGCGCCAGGAACCTGCGGCGGCGGCGCGCCCGCACCGGCGCCCGGCGGCGCGACACGCGGGCCGAGCGGTGCCGGCGTGAGCGGCGAAGGAGCGACGAGCGGTGGTGCCGCGGCGTCGGGGAGGGGCAAGGCACCCACCGCGCCGGCGCGGTCACCGGCCGGCGGATTGGGCGCTGCCAGGGCGGCGCTCAGAGCGAACGCGAGCGCGGCGAATCCGGCGCTTCGCCAGCAACGCAATTTCATCGCGAGGGATTCTACGGGTCGCCTCCGGGACGACCCGTATGCGGGGGCTCGGCCTCGGACCCGGTGGCGGGTCGCGCCCGCGGCGTGCGGATCGGGGTTTGCCCGGACCCTCGCCGCCCGGGACGCCCGGCCCTGCATGGAAGAATCGGCGCGCCACGCGCGGCGCACCGTTGCCGCTCGGCGCGGTTCGCTCCGGCGGCCGCCGGCGCCGAAGCCCGCCCTGCGCGAACCCACGGAGATCCCTCATGCTGAACCGCCGTCACCTGCTCACCGCGTCGCTCGCCGGCAGCGCGCTCGCCGCCTGGCCGCTGCGCGGCAGCGCGCAGGCCCTCGAAAAGCCCAAGCTCACGCTCGCGGTGGGCGGCAAGAACCTGCTCTATTACCTGCCGCTCACCATCGCCGAGACGCAGGGCTTCTTCAAGGACGAGGGCCTCGACGTCACGATCGCCGACTTCGCCGGCGGCTCGCGTGCGCTGCAGGCGCTGGTCGGCGGCAGCGCCGACGTGGTCTCGGGCGCGTTCGAACACACGATCAACATGCAGGTGAAGGGCCAGCGCCTGCGCGCGTTCGTGCTGCAGGGCCGCGCGCCGCAGATCGTGCTCGGCGTCAACCCGAAGACGATGCCGAACTTCAAGTCGGTGGCCGACCTGCGCGGCAAGAAGATCGGCGTCACCGCGCCGGGCTCGTCGACCAACATCGTCGCCAACTTCGTGCTCGCCAAGGCGGGCATCAAGCCGAACGAGGTTTCGATCATCGGCGTCGGCGCGGGTCCGGGCGCGGTGGCCGCGATGCGCGCCGGCCAGATCGACGCCATGAGCAACCTCGACCCGGTGATCACGCTGCTGCTGCGCTCGGGCGACCTCAAGGTCGTCTCCGATACCCGCATCGTCGCCGAGGCCGACAAGGTGTTCGGCGGGCCGATGCCGGCGGCGTGCCTGTACACCCAGCAGAGCTTCATCGAGCGCAACCCGGCCACCGCGCAGGCGCTCGCCAACGCGATCGTGCGTGCCGACAGGTGGATCCAGCGCGCCGGCGCGAGCGACATCATCAAGGCGGTGCCCGAGAGCTACCTGCTCGGCGACCGTGCGGTCTACGTCGACGCCTTCCTCGCCGCCAAGGGCGCGCTGTCGCCCGACGGCATGATCCCCGAAGCCGGCGGCGAAACGGCGCGCCGCGCGCTCGCCAGCATCGACCCCGAGATCGCCGCCGCCAAGATCGACCTCGCCGCGATCTACACCAACGACTTCGTCAAGCGCGCGAATGCGAAGTACCCGAAGGGGTGAGTCCGGACGTACGGACGTCCCCGCGGACGTCCGTTCGCCGGACTCACGCCCTGGCGCCTGCAAGCGCCAGGGCCGGGCGCGAGTGCCTCAGAGAGGCGCCTGCTCTCGCGCCGCACGCACGTTCACACCCCTCCGCTGCCACGGTGGAGATTCATAGTCCGTGGCAACTCGACCCATGACCGCCCCCGCCCTCCTGCTCGACGGCGTCACCTGCACCTTCGTCTCGAAGGACGCGCCCGGCCAGCGCTACACGGCCGTGCAGGACGTCGACCTGCGCGTCGGCGCCGGCGAGTTCGTCTCGGTGGTCGGGCCGACCGGCTGCGGCAAGAGCACGCTGCTCAACGTCGCGGCCGGCCTGCTCGCGCCGAGCACCGGGCGCATCGAGGTGTTCGGCGAGCCGCTCGCCGGCATCAACCGGCGCGCCGGCTACATGTTCCAGAGCGAGAGCCTGATGCCGTGGCGCACCGCACTCGAGAACGTGATGGCGGGGCTCGAGTTCCGCGGCGCAACCGACGCGAAGGCGCGCGCGCTCGACTGGCTGCGCCGGGTCGGCCTCGGCGCCTTCGGCGACCGCTACCCGCACCAGCTGTCGGGCGGCATGCGCAAGCGCGTGAGCCTCGCGCAGACGCTGGTGCTCGACCCCGACATCATCCTGATGGACGAGCCGTTCTCGGCGCTCGACATCCAGACGCGCCAGCTGATGGAGAACGAGGTGCTCGCGCTGTGGGCCGAGAAGAAGAAGGCGGTGCTCTTCATCACCCATGACCTCGACGAAGCGATCGCGCTCTCGGACCGCGTGGTCTGCCTCGCGGCCGGACCGGGCTCGCACCCGATCGGCGAGTTCACCATCGACATCGAACGGCCGCGCGACGTCGCCGAGGTGCGCGCGACGCCGCGCTTCGTCGAGCTGCATCGCGCGATCTGGGGCGTCATGCGCGACGAGGTGCTCAAGGGCTATCGGCAGCAACTGGCCGCCTGACGAGCCGCGCGGCTTCGAGCCGAGCGCCGCGCCGCCCGCCAGGTTCCGCCTTCGAACGGTCTGACCATCCTTCCCGCACTCGAGCTCACGAGACCATCATGTCCCTCTGGCGCACGCTTCGCCCCGGCCCGCGCAACCTGCGCATCTGGCAGGTCGGCCTGCTCATCGCCGTGTTCGTGCTGTGGCACCTGCTGACGACGCCCGGGCTGATCCCGCCGCTCATGTTCGAGAACGACCGCCAGGCGGCGTTCTTCTTCGGCGAGCCGCTGAAGATCTTCGAGCGCATCGTCGCCTGGTTCTTCACCGGCCGCGACATCTACGAGCACCTCGCGGTCACGCTGATCGAGACCGCGCTCGCGTTCGCGATCGGCACCGTGCTCGGCCTCGGCTTCGGCCTCTGGCTCGCGCTGAGCCCGATCGCCGCGGCGATCACCGATCCCTACATCAAGGCGCTCAACAGCATGCCGCGGGTGATCCTCGCGCCGATTTTCGCGGTGTGGTTCGGCCTCGGTATCGCGAGCAAGGTCGCGCTCGGCGTCACGCTCGTCTTCTTCATCGTGTTCTTCAACGTCTACCAGGGCGTGAAGGAAGTGAGTCCGGTGGTGCTCGCCAACGCGCGCATGCTCGGCGCGTCGCGGCGCCAGCTGCTGCGCAGCGTCTACCTGCCGAGCGCGACGAGCTGGGTGTTCAGTTCGCTGCACACCAGCGTCGGCTTGGCGTTCGTCGGCGCGGTGGTCGGCGAATACCTCGGCTCGTCGCGGGGGGTGGGCTACCTGATCCTGCAGGCCGAGGGTGCGTTCGACATCAACACGGTGATGGCCGGCATCCTGGTGCTGACGCTGTTCGCGCTGATCCTCGACGCCGCCGTCGGCAGGCTCGAACGCCGCCTAATGAAGTGGCAGCCGGCGGCGGGCGAGACCGAGAAGCTGTAGCGGCCGGGAGCCGCGCTGCGGAGGTGCCGAGCCACTGACGGCAAGCCGTCGGTGCCCCGGTCGGCCTCGTCCGACGCGCTCATGCGCACTTGGCTCATCGTCGCTTCGCCGGTCGCGCGATAGGTTCGCAGTCTTCGCCCAGGAGACGAACCATGCGACCGCTCGCACCCCAGCTTCTCGTCGCCGCGCTCCTCGCCGCGTCCGCGCTCGCGGCCCGGGCGCAGCCTGCGTCCGACCCCGGCGCACCGCCGCCGCCCACCGTGCAGCGCGCCGGCAACATCGAATACGTGAACGGCGGCGGCGGCACGGAGACCCGCGACGCCATCGCGCGGCTCGAGCCCGGCTTCACGCTCAAGGTGGTGTTTAGCGAGGCGACCGGCGCGTTCACGGTCGCCGATCGCTTGGCGATCCGCGGCAACGGGGGCGAAGTGCTCTCGATCGCGAACGCCGGCCCGTGGGTGCTGGTCAAGCTGCCAGTCGGGCGCTACACGCTCGACGCCAGCGCCGGCGGGCAGACGCAGCAGAAGACGGTGACGGTCGGCAACAAGCTGCAGACCGTCAACTGGAGCTGGCCGGCGGCGGCGAAGCCGGCGCGCTAGTCGAGCCAGCCGTACCGCGGGCCACGCCGATCACAACGCGGCCTTCCGGCCGCGCGGTCGTGCGAGTCGGCTACTTCGAAGTCGGCATCACGAACTCGGCACCCTTCGGCGTGCTCGCGGGCCAGCGCTGCATCACCGACTTCTGCCGCGTGTAGAAGCGGACGCCTTCCTCGCCGTAGGTGTGGAGGTCTCCGAAGATGCTGCGCTTCCAGCCGCCGAATCCGTGCCACGCCATCGGCACCGGAATCGGCACGTTGATGCCGACCATGCCGATCTCGACACGTCGTGCGAACTCGCGCGCCACGTTGCCGTCGCTCGTGAAGCAGGCGACGCCGTTGCCGAACTCGTGCGCGTTGACGAGGTCGAGCGCGGCGTTGAAGTCCGCGACGCGCACGCACGACAGCACCGGGCCGAAGATCTCCTCGCGGTAGATCTTCATCTGCGGCGTCACGTTGTCGAACAGCGTGCCGCCGGTGAAGAAGCCCTGCTCGTGGCCGGGCACGGAGAGGCCCCGCCCGTCCGCGACCAGCGTCGCGCCCTCGGCGACACCCGACTCGATGTACGACTCGACGCGGTCCCTGGCCTCCTTCGATACCAGCGGGCCCATCTCGGCATCGCGCTCCATGCCGTTCTTGACGACGAGACCGACCGCGCGCTCCGCGAGCAGCGGCACGATGCGGTCGGCGATGTCGCCCACCAGCACCGCGACCGAGACCGCCATGCAGCGCTCGCCGGCAGAGCCGTAGGCGGCGCCGACCAGCGCGTCGACCGCCTGCTCGAGGTTGGCGTCCGGCATCACGACCATGTGGTTCTTGGCGCCGCCGAGCGCCTGCACGCGCTTGCCGTGGCGTGCGCCGGTCTCGTAGACGTGCTGGGCGATCGGCGTCGACCCGACGAACGACAGCGCCTTCACGTCCGGGTGCGCGAGCAGCGCGTCGACCACCACCTTGTCGCCCTGCACGACGTTGAACACGCCGTCCGGCAGCCCGGCCTGCTTCAGCAGGTCGGCCATCAGCAGCGACGGCGACGGGTCACGCTCGCTGGGCTTGAGGATGAAGCAGTTGCCGCACGCGATCGCCACCGGGAACATCCACATCGGGACCATCACCGGGAAGTTGAACGGCGTGACCCCGGCGACGATGCCCAGCGGCTGGCGCATCGTCCAGTTGTCGATGCCGGTCGAGACCTGATCGGTGTAGTCGCCCTTGAGCAGCTGCGGAATGCCGCACGCGAACTCGACGATGTCGATCCCGCGCATCACCTCGCCCTGCGCGTCGCTGAACACCTTGCCGTGCTCGGCCGTGATGATGGCGGCGAGCGCGTCCTTGTGCTGGTTCAGGAGCTGCAGGAACGCGTTCATCACGCGCGCGCGGCGCAGCGGCGGCGTGTCGGCCCAGGCCGGCAGCGCGGCCCGTGCCGCGTCGACGGCGAGTGCCACGTCGGACGCGTTGCCGAGCGAGACGTGGCGCGCGACCGCGCCCGTCGCCGGGTTCCACACCGGCTGGCGCCGCCCACCGGACGGCGCCACCGTCCGGCCGCCGATGTAGTGGCCGATGTCGTCCATGGTCGTGAATGCTTCGGGGGCGCCCATGCTGGCTCCTGGTTGTCGCGCGGAAGGTGTCAGTCTAGGCGGGTGCGCGGGCGACGTCGCCCGCTTCGACCGGTGCGCCCGTATTCGCGACGAATGCTCGAACAGACGCCTATCCTGCCGCCTCGCCCGGCGAATGCCGGCGCGCTCGACTGGAGGTACACGATGACCGAACCGCGTCCCGCGCTGCTCGAGGAGCAGATGGCGTACTACCGCGCCCGCGCCGCCGAGTACGACGAGTGGTGGCAGCGCACCGGCCGCTACGACCGCGGCGCCGAGCCGACCCGGCGCTGGAACACCGAGGTGGCGAGCGTCGAGGCGGCGCTCGGCGCCGCCGCGCTGACCGGCGACGTGCTCGAGGTCGCGTGCGGCACCGGCTGGTGGACCCAGCGCCTGGCGCGCAGCGCGCGCCAGCTCACGTGCATCGACGCCTCGCCCGAGACGCTCGACCTGAACCGCGAGCGCATCGCTCGTGCGGGCCTGGCGCTACCCCGCTACGAGATCGCGGATCTGTTCGACTGGACGCCGGCCGCAACCTACGACGCGGTGTTCTTCTCGTTCTGGCTCAGCCACGTGCCCGAGGACCGGTTCACTGCGTTCTGGGAGCGCGTCGCCGCCGCCCTGAAGCCGGGCGGCCGCGCCTACCTGATCGACTCGCTGCCCGACCCGACCTCGACCGCGAGCAACCACCATGCGCCCGATGCAGACGGCATCCAGGAGCGACGCCTCAACGACGGCCGGAGCTTTCGCATCGTCAAGATCTTCCGGGGACCCGAGGAACTGAACCGTCGCCTCGAGTCGCTCGGCTGGCAACCGGACATGCGGAGCACCGAGCGCTATTTCGTGTACGGAGCGGCGACGAGGGCTTGACCGGTCTGCTGCGCTGCCGCGAGCCGGGCAAGCGACGCCGCTGGCGGCGCGGCGTCGCGCGGACAAGCGGCGCGGAGCCGTGTGGGCGCCTGCGCATCCGCCCGGGTGAACCGGACAGCGAGGAAAGCTGGCGCGCCCGGCAGGTATCGAACCTGCAACCCCTGCCTTCGGAGGGCAGTACTCTATCCATTGAGCTACGGGCGCCGAGCGGCCGATTCTACGTGCGCGGGGGCGCACCGGGTCGGATGCGGGCAACTCCGGGGTGGCGCGGCAGCGGCGGGGGGTTCGGCGCGGCGTCGACTGGCGCGCCCGTTGCCTGCCAATTGGCGCTCACGGCACGCCGAGTGCAGCGGCCGGAGCCCGGAGCGACGCCGAGGCACGCCCCTTTATACTCGCGGGTCCTACGCAAAGTCGTTCGGCCGGGCGCCCAGCGTCACTTCTGCGTCATTGAACAAGTCGAGGCTCCTGATGACCGACGCCCACGAACCGATCGAGATCGACGAGCCCCACGAGGGGCCCATCAAGACCCCCAAGCAGCTCATCCTGGCCGTGATCTGGGCCTTCGTGATCCCGATCACCACCATCGTGCTGCTCGCGCTGTTCGTGCAGGCCCAGATCAAGCCGGGTGCCGGCAGCAACGTGCTCACCCCGCAAGCCGTGTCGGAGCGTCTGCGTCCGGTCGGCCATGTCGAGGTGAAGGACGCCACCGACGTCGCGTCGCTCAAGAACGGTCAGGAAGTGTTCACCGCGCAGTGCAGCGCGTGCCACACCCCGGGCTCGCTCGGCGCACCGAAGTTCGGCGACGCGGCGGCCTGGGCCGACCGCATCAAGACCGGCCTCGAGTCGCTGATCAAGTCGGCCGTCCACGGCAAGGGCGCGATGCCCCCGCAGGCCGGCGGCGATTTCAACGAGTTCGAGGTGGCTCGCGCGGTGGTCTACATGACCAACCAGTCGGGCGCGTCGTTCCCCGAGCCGAAGCCGCCGGCGCCGGTGAACCCGGCCGACACCGCCGCCGCTGCCGGCGCGCCGACGACCACGACCGCGCTCTCGACCGCGACCGTCGCACCCAGCCCCGGTGTTGACGCCAACGCCGGCCGCCAGCCGTCCGAGCTGTCGCCGCCCGCCGGCGGGTCGATGACCGCGTCGACCTCCGGGCCGACCGCGGCGGCCACCCAACCGGCGGTCGCGACCCCCGCGGCCAACCCGCCGCCGCTCTACGCGCAGTCGTGCGCGGTCTGCCACGGCGCCGGCGTGGCGGGCGCGCCCAAGCTGGGCGACAAGGCGGCCTGGGCGCCGCGCATCGCACAAGGCATCGACACCCTGACCACGCACGCCATCACCGGCAAGGGTGCGATGCCGCCGCGCGGCGGTTCGACCGCCAGCGATGCGGACATCCGCACGGTGGTCACCTACATGGTCAGCGCGTCGAAGTAGACGCCTTCGAGGCTGCGGCCGGTCGGGAGACCCGCCGCAGCCCGCGCCCCGCTCGCGAACCTGCCGAGCCTCAGGAGCCAGCCGCTCCCTCGGAGCCCGGCCTCAACCGATAGCCGAAGCGCTGCGCCAGCTCCGCGAGCCGGCACTCCTCGGGCAGCCACGCGCCGCGCTCCACCACGTCGGCTGCCGCATGCATGTCGAGCGTGTGGACCACGCCGACGCCGATGTCGGTGTCGAGAAAGAGCCGGCCCGCCTCGTCGACCCAGCAGCTCGCGACCTGCGCGGCGCGCCCGGTGTGACTGACGACGCGCGAGGGATCGACCGCGGCACCGTCGTTCGCCGCGGCACCGCGCGTGTCGACGAGGCGCCAGACGTAGGGCGCCGCCTCGAGTTCGACGTAGACCCGCTGCGGGCCGTTCTGGAAGAACCACGCGCCCGCGTCGTCGCTCGCATAGTTGCGCTCGATGAAGGCACGCAGCCCCGGGTGCTCGATGCGGCTGCCCTTGACCGCGGGGAACGCGCCCGCCGCCTGCGCCGCCTCGTCGCGCAGGTACCAGTCGCCGCGCGCGTCGAGCCCGAGCCATCCGTAGCAGTGCGGCACGTTGGGCCACTTGCGCAGCGCGGCTTCGACGATCTCGTCCACGGCGGGCTCCTCTCAGAGATGGCGGGCGAGCCAGTCTGTCACCTTCTCCGGCAGCGTGTGCACGTGCCCGGGCCAGCGCCCGAGTGGAAAGCCGACATGGCCGCCGTGCGCCGGTTGCCAGAGGGTGACGAAGCGGCCTGCCTCGCCGGGGCGCGGCAGCGAGGCGGCCGGCACGAACGGGTCGTTGCGGGCATTCAGCACCAGCGTCGGCACGCGGATCCGCGCCAGGTGCGGCTTGGCCGAGGCGCGCGACCAGTAGTCGTGGGTGTCGCGAAAGCCGTGCAGCGGCGCGGTGAACACGTCGTCGAACTCGTAGAGCGTGCGCGCGCGCAGCAGCGACTCCGGGTCGAAGAGGCCGGGGTGCTGGGCGAGCTTGGCGAGCGCCTTCGGCTTCATCGTGCGCAGGAACATGCGCGTGTAGACCTGCCGACCGAAGCCGCGCCCGATCGCCGCACCGCCGGCGGCGAGGTCGAGCGGCGCCGACACCGCGGCGACGGCCGCGACGCGGCGCGCCGCCGCGTCGCCCGCCTCCTCGGCCCAGCGCAGCAGCGCGTTGCCGCCGAGCGAGACGCCCGCCGCGACAAGCGGGCCCGGGTGCTCGCGCCGGAAGCGGTCGAGGATCCAGCCGACCTCCTCGTAGTCGCCCGAGTGATAGGCGCGCGGCGCCAGGTTGATCTCGCCCGAGCAGCCGCGAAAGTGCGGCACCGCGAAGTGCCAGCCGAGCGCACGGGCGCGCGCCGCGAACGCCTGCGCGTAGTGGCTCGACGAGGAGCCCTCGAGGCCGTGGAAGAGGACGAGCAGGGGCCGGTCGGAGCCCGCACCGGGCGCGGCGAGGGCCGCCGATGCCCGATCGACGTCGATGAAGTCGCCATCCGGCGTGCTCCAGCGTTCGCGCCGGAACGTGGGCGGCACGCCTTCGTGACGCCTCGCGAACAGGGCGGGCCAGATCGTCTGGAAGTGCCCCCCGATCAGCCAGGCGGGCGAGCGGTAGTCATCCATGCGAGCCTCGCCGGACGCCGGCCAGCGCCTCGCCGAGCGCGCGCTCGACCCGCGCCGGTTCGATGCCGACGAGGCAGCGGGTGTGTCCGAAGCGGCACTCGCGGTCGAAGCAGGGCGCGCAGTCGAGCTGCAGCTCGTCCTTGAGCCACAGCACGCGCGCGTGGGGGTTGAGCGGCGGGGTGTGCAGCGGGCTCGTCGAGCCGAACATCGCGACCTGCGGAATGCCGAACGCGGCCGCCACGTGCATCAGCCCGGAGTCGTTGCTGGCGACGCCGCGGGCAGCGGCGATCAGCGCGATCGAATCGTCGAGCGACGTGACGCCCGCGAGCACGCGGCATGCGCCCGGAGCGCCGGCGGCGAGCGCCTCGCACAGTTCGCGCTCCTGGCGCGAGCCGAGCAGCACGACCGGTGCGCCGCTGCGGGCGTGCAGGCTCCGCGCGAGCTCGGCATAGTGCTCGGCCGGCCAGCGCTTGGCGGAGCCGTACTCGGCGCCGGGGGCGAACGCCCAGTACCCGGCCGCCTGCAGCTCGTGGACGTCGAGCAGCGCGGCGGCGCGGTCGCGGTCGACGTGCAGGCGGGGCGCGTGCCCGGTCGCCACCGCATGCGCGTCGTCGTCCCTCGACGCCGACGCCGCGCGAGCGCCGCTGCCGGCAGCGGCCGGCGCACCGAGCGCAGCGAGGGCGCGATAGAACGCGACCATCGGCGGCCGGCCCGGCGGGTTCGGCAGGCGCCGGTTGAGCAGCACGTGCCGGCTTTCGCCGAGGTAGCCGATGCGCAGCGGCACGCGTGCGAGCCAGGGGATGAGCGCCGCCTTCAGCGAGTTCGGCAGCACGTAGGCGACGTCGAAGCGGCCGCGCCAGCCGGCCGCGATGCGGCGCCGCTCGGCGAGGTCGAGGCGTCCGTGGCCGAGCGCCATCTCGACCACCTCGGCAACTTCGGGCATCGCGCGATAGACCGGGGCGACCCACGGCAGCGCGGCGACGGTGACGCGCTCGCCGCGTGCCGCGAGGATGGCGACGAGCGGCTGCGACATGACGGCGTCGCCGATCCACTGCGGTGCGACGACGAGCGTCGCGCGAACGGGCGTCGCGGCGGGCACTGCGTCAGGGCCCGCGGCTGCAGCCACGCCGGCCGGGTTCAGTGCGAGTGGACGACCTCGCCCGGCTTCAGCGCGTAGACGGTGCTGCAGTACGGGCAGGCGCCTTCGCCGGCCGTGACGACGTCGATGAAGACGCGCGGATGGTGGCTCCACACCGGCATCTTGGGGTTCGGGCAGAACACGACGCCGGTGCTCAGGACGTCCTTGGCGGTGACCTCGACCTTGGCGGGCGGCTTGCGCATGGCGGGACTCAGACCTTGGTCAGCCATTCGGCGTACTTCGGATTGCGGCCGTTCACGATGTCGAAGAACGCCGCCTGGATCTTTTCGGTGATCGGCCCGCGCTCGCCGGCGCCGATCTGCAGGCGGTCGAGCTCGCGGATCGGCGTGACTTCGGCGGCGGTGCCGGTGAAGAACACCTCGTCGGAAATGTAGAGCTCGTCGCGGGTGATGCGCTTCTCGACGAGCTTGAGGCCGAGGTCGCTGCAGATCGCGAGGATGGTGCTGCGCGTGATGCCGTCGAGCGCGCCGGCCGAGAGGTCGGGCGTGTAGACGACGCCCTTCTTGATCATGAAGACGTTCTCGCCGGCGCCTTCGCTCACGAAGCCGGCGGCGTCGAGCAGCAGTGCCTCGTCGTAGCCGTCGTCGGTGGCTTCCATGTTGGCGAGGATCGAATTGCTGTAGTTCGACACCGCCTTGGCCTGCGTCATCGTGATGTTCACGTGGTGCCGCGTGTAGCTCGAGGTCTTCACGCGGATGCCGCGCCGCATGCCCTCCTCGCCGAGGTAGGCACCCCACGGCCAGGCCGCGACCATCACGTGGATCGTGTTGCCCTTGGGCGAGACGCCGAGCTTCTCGGAGCCGATCCAGACCAGTGGCCTGAGATAGCACGACTCGAGGTTGTTGGCCCGCACCACGTCGCGCTGCGCCTGGACGATCTCGTCGAACCCGAACGGGATCTTCATGCGCAGGATCTTGGCGCTGTTGAAGAGGCGCTGCGTGTGCTCGTAGAGCCGGAAGATCGCGGTGCCGTCGACCGTGTTGTAGGCGCGCACGCCCTCGAACACCCCACAGCCGTAGTGCAGCGTGTGCGACAGCACGTGGATCGTGGCGTCGCGCCATTCGACCAGCTTGCCGTCCATCCAGATCTTGCCGTCGCGATCGGCCATCGACATCGCACTCTCCTCGAAAACCGGCGCCCGGCTGCCGGCAGGCAGTCACGGGCGGATCGCCGATTCTATTCGGGGGTGTCGGGGCGGGTCAGGGTCCAGCGCCGGGCACGGCCGCCCTCGAACGTGACGACGACCTCGGATCCGCCGTTGTCGGCCCAGGCGAACACGTCCACGTCGGGCGCTTCGCTGACCTTGCGGCCGAGGCTGCGCGTCATGCCGATCACCTGCATCAGCAGCATGCCCTTCTTGAGCTTGGCGTTGAGCTCGACCGCGCTCGGCACGCTGCCGACCGGCGCACCGGCGGCGTTCTTCATCACGCGCACGGTGCGGTTGAACTGCAGCAGGAGCCAGAACACGATCAGCGTGACCGCGAGGGCGACGCCGCTCCAGCCGTAGGCCTGCCAGCTCGTGATGACGATCAGCACCGCCAGGATCCAGCCGACGATCGGATTCATGAGTCTGCGGGTCGAGTGACTAAAGGGTGCGGGCGAGCTCGATCGCCTGCTCGATTCGATCGACCGCGTGGATGGTGAGGCCCTCGATCGGGCGGGCATTGCCGCGCGGCGCGTTGGCCTTGGGCACGATGGCGACGCTGAAGCCGAGCTTGGCGGCTTCCCTCAGGCGCTCCTGACCGCGCGGCGCGGGGCGCACCTCGCCGGCGAGCCCGACCTCGCCGAAGGCGATGAAGCCGCGCGGCAGGGCACGCCCGCGCAGGCTCGACTGGATCGCCAGCATCACCGCGAGGTCCGCCGCCGGCTCGCTGATGCGGACGCCGCCGACCGCGTTGACGAAGACGTCCTGGTCGCTCATGGCGATGCCGGCGTGCCGATGCAGCACCGCCAGCATCATCGCGAGGCGGTCGCGCTCGATGCCGACCGAGAGGCGGCGCGGGCTCGGCCCGCCCGAATCGACGAGCGCCTGGATCTCGACGAGCAGCGGCCGCGAGCCCTCGAGCGTGACGAGCACGCACGAGCCGGCGACCGGGTCGCCGTGCGTCGACAGGAAGATCGCGCTCGGGTTGGCGACGCCCTTGAGCCCCTTGTCGGTCATCGCGAAGACCCCGATCTCGTTGACCGCGCCGAAGCGGTTCTTGATCGCGCGGATGAGCCGGAAGCTCGAGTGCGTGTCGCCCTCGAAATAGAGCACCGTGTCGACGATGTGCTCGAGCACGCGCGGCCCGGCGAGCGCGCCGTCCTTCGTGACGTGGCCGACCAGCACGATCGTCGTGCCGCTGCTCTTGGCGATGCGGGTCAGCTGCGCCGCGCACTCGCGCACCTGCGCCACCGAGCCGGGCGCCGAGGTCAGCTCGTCGCTGTAGAGCGTCTGGATCGAGTCGATCACGCAGACCGCCGGCTGCTCGGCGTCGAGCGCGGCGGCGATCTTCTCGAGCTGGATCTCGGCCATCACGCGAACGCTGCTCGCCGCGAGGCCGAGCCGGCGCGAGCGCAGCGCGACCTGCGCCCCGCTCTCCTCGCCGGTGACGTACAGCACCTTGGCCGTGCGCGCGAGCGCGTCGAGCGCCTGCAGCAGCAGCGTCGACTTGCCGATTCCCGGGTCGCCGCCGATCAGCACCACGCCGCCGGCCACGAGGCCGCCGCCGAGCACGCGGTCGAGCTCGTCGAGGCCGGTCGGCTGACGCTCGACGTCGGCGGCCTCGATCTCGGACAGCGTCGCCACCGCCTGCGGCGCGTGCAGGCCGCGCACCACGCCGGCCTGGTAGCGGTTCTTCGCGGCGCCTTCGGCGACCGTCTCGACCAGCGTGTTCCAGGCCCCGCAGTTCGGGCACTTGCCGAGCCAGCGCGGACTGGTGCCGCCGCACTCGGTGCAGGTGTAGACCGACTTTTCCTTTGCCATCGCGCGACTGTAGCGGCGCCGACCGCGGCGCTCGCCGGCGCGCGGTTCGCGCACGGAGGCGTGCCTCGAAGGGCGAGCGGGCGCGCGCGGGGCGAACGGCCACCCCGCGCGCCCGCCCTTCACGCGGCGCTGAAGTTGCCGTGGAACCCGAGCGGCAGCGCGTACGGCAGCGTGGCCTGGGCGATCGGCCCGTCGGCGACGCGGCGCGCGTCGAGCACGTTGACCTGCGTCGCCTGCCGGCGCGCATCGAATGTGGTGCCGACGAGCCAGGCGTCGAGCTCGCGGGTCGAGCCGGGCTTCGGCACCACGATGTGCTCCTCGACGACCGCGTCGGCGCCGTAGTCGAAGCGGTCGACCCGGCCGCTCGCGAGGTCCTGTACCTGGATGCCGTGGAACAGCGTGCGCCCGCGCCCCGGGAAGCTCTTCCAGTTGACGGCGGTGACGAGGTGACGCGCCGGCAGGCCGATGCGGCGCGGGTCGATGCGCGGGAACTCGACCGCGCCGGCGAGCGCGTCGACGCGGGCCCGGCCGCTCGCCATGTCGAGCGTCGCGACCTGCGTGCGGGTGTGCGTCGACATGCCGCCCTCGCCGCGCATCAGCGCGATGGCGTCGCGGGTCAGGAAGGTCGCGTCGGGCGCGCCCACGAAGCTGAGCACGATCGTCCCGTCGCTGCGCTCGTGGGCGTTGCCGACGTGGAACACGAACTGCGCCGGCAGCTCGAACACGCGGCGCTCGGCGACGTCGTCCTTCCTCATCACCAGGATGCGCAGGGGCTGGTCGGGCGCGAAGTCCATCGCCTGCTCGGGCTCGCGGCCACGGCCCGCGCGCCCGAAGTTGAGGCGCACCGGCGGCAGCGGCAGCACGATGTAGCGCTCGGTGATCGCGACGTCGTGCGCCATTCCGCCGGGGTAGGGCGACTCGCCGATCTGCACCCGCGCCAGCTTGCCGGCCGGGTCGACGTGCCAGACCACCACCTTGTCCTGCGTGGTGCCGATGTTCCAGAGATTGCCCTGCGGGTCGAGCTTGGGGTGGGCGGAGAACGGCGCCTGCTCGAGGCCGGGCTGCCAGGTGACGGCGCCACGCGTCGAGAGGTCGGCCGGATCGAGCGCGAACGCCGAGCCGCCTTCCCACATCGCGAGCACGCGGCCTGCGTGCTCGATCGCGTTGGTGTTGGCGGTGTTGAACGAGTCGGGACCCTGCACCGGCGCCTCGTCGTCGATGCGGGTGCCAAGCGCATTGACGAGAAAGCGCCCGGCCTCGCGCTCGTTCGCGAGCTTGGGCGTGCGGACCATCCGGCCCAGGTGCGAGACGCCGTTCGGGCCGAACTCGAAGCGCTGCACCATGCCGTCACCGTCGAACCAGTGGCGGTAGCGCTGGCCACCGCGCTCGAACAGCGCCGGCCCGTTGCGGTAGAAGCGGCCGCGCAGCCCGGCCGGCCAGCGCCCGCTGACCGCGAGGCGGTCGCAGCGCAAGGTGTCGGTGCCGGCGCTCACGCCCTTGAGGGCGCCGAGCCAGCGCATCTCGGCGACAGCGCGGTCGAACGCGGCAGCGGCGGCCCCGCTGCCGGCGGGAGCGGCGTCGAGCGCGAACGCCGGCAGGGCCGAGCCGGCGCCGAGCGCGGCCAGCGCGCGAATCAGATCACGACGATTCATGGCGGCCTCCGTTCACTTCGACAGGTTGACGACGATCGGGCTGGCGTCGAGGGGCACGTGCGTCGTGTCCCAGGTCGGCGCCGACATCGCGGCGGGCTTGCCGGAGGCGCCCCACGGTTCGCTCGGCATGCCGAACAGGCTGCGGTCGAGCTTGCCGTTGCCGTTGAGGTCCTGATAGAGCGTGAGCGCGACCTCGGCGCCGGTGAGGCCGCAGAGCGGAAACGTCTGCGTGGCGTCGCCGGCGGGCAGCGCGAGCGAGGCGGCCGGCTTCTTGTCGAAGCTCGCGGCGTCGGCATAGGCCGCGATCATCAGCGTGCCCTGCTGCGGGCGGACGTTGCGCACTTCCACCTGTGCGCAGTCGGCGGCTCCGGCGGGCGCTGCGCTGAACAAGGTGGCGGCGGAGAGCGCGGCGCCGAGCGCCGTCGCGAGGGTGAGTGAGCGTGCCTGCATGGCGTTCCTCCAGGAAGTGACGACGCCTGCAGGCTAGGGATCGCGGGCGGCGGCTCCCACCGTCGTGCGACGGACTGCGCGAGGACGGCGCGAGTGGCGTGACGGCGGCGTGAACGGCGGCGCTCACGCGCGGGGGTCGCGTGCCGCTACGCGACGACCTTCGCGCGCTGCGCCTTCACCGCGCCGCGCGCGGTCTTCTGGTCGACGCGGCGTACCTGCGACGCGCGCGTGGGCCGGGTCGGCTTGCGCGGCGGTGCCGGGTCGGCGACGCGCTCGATCAGATCGTGCAGGCGGTCGAGCGCGGCGCGCCGGTTCTGCTCCTGGCTGCGGTACTGCTGCGCCTTGATGACGACGACACCCTCGTCGGTGATGCGCTGGTCTCGGGTGGCCAGCAGGCGCGCCTTCACCTCATCGGGCAACGACGAGGCGCGCACGTCGAAGCGCAGGTGGACCGCGCTGGACACCTTGTTGACGTTCTGCCCGCCGGCGCCTTGAGCGCGGATCGCGCTGATCTCGACCTCGTCGTCGCCGATCGCGAAGCGGCGCGGCAGATCCGCCATCGCGCGGCCCTCAGGGCACCACGCGCGTCGGCACCCGCGGCGCGCGTGCGCACATCAGCTCGTAGCCGAGCGTCCCGGCGGCCGCGGCAACCTCGTCGATCGGCAGCACCGCGCCGCTCGTCGCGCGGCCCCACAGCGTGACCTCGCTGCCGACGTGCGCGCCGGGCACCGGACCCAGGTCGACCGCGAGCATGTCCATCGAGACGCGGCCGACGAGGCGGGTGCGCACGCCGTCGACGAGCACCGGCGTCGCCGCGCCGTTGCCGCCCGGTGCGACGCGCGGGTAGCCGTCGGCGTAGCCGCAGGCGACCACGCCGATCCGCATCGGGCGCTCGCTGCGGAAGGTGCTGCCGTAGCCGACCGCCTCGCCGGCAGCGACGTCCTGGCACGCGATCAGCTGCGAGCGCAGGCTCATCGCCGGCTCGAGCCCCCAGGCGGCGCTGCCGTGCGCCGGGTGATCGGGCGACGACCCGTAAAGCATGATCCCCGGCCGCACCCAGTCGCCGCGCACCGCCGGGTGGCTGGCGGCGAAGCGCAGCGTTGCCGCGCTGTTGGCGAGCGAGCGCTCGCCCGGCAGCTCGGCGGTCGCCGCCTCGAAGCGTTCGACCTGGCGGGCGACGCTCGGCGGCAGCGCATGCGGGTCCTCCGAAGCGCCGTCGGAGCCGGCATCGACCGCCGCGTCGGCGTCCGCGAGGTGGGTGACGAGGCCGATGCGGTCGACCTGCGGCAGCGCGTCGAGGCGCAGCCACGCCGCGCGGTAGGCGGCCGGCGCGAAGCCGAGCCGGTTCATGCCGCTGTTCAGCTTGAGGAACACGTGATGCGGCACGTGCGTCTTGTGCGCCGCGAGCCACTCGATCTGCTCGCGCCGATGCACCACGTGCCAGACGTCGAGCCGCGAGCAGGCGTCGAGGTCGCGCGCGTCGAAACAGCCTTCGAGCAGCAGGATCGGCCCGCGCCAGCCGAGCGCGCGGACCTGCTCGGCCTCGGCGACGTCGAGCAGCGCGAAGCCGTCGGCCGCCTTCAACGCGTCGTACACCGCGGCGATGCCGTGGCCATAGGCGTTCGCCTTCACCACCGCCCACACCCGAGCCCCGGACGCGGCCGCGCGCGCTCGCGCGAGGTTGTTCTGCAGCGCGTCCGTATGGATCAGCGCTTCGATCGGGCGTGTCATCGGCGCCTCGCGAGGGCTCGGCTCGGCTGCATGGAACGATTCTGCCAGTCGCGTGTCAGGTGCCTCGGCTCAGCCTACCGGACGGTCGGATATCGAAAAACCGCGTGCTATAACCGCCGCCGCACGAGGGGCGCGTCACCGACACGCGAGGCCCGTCGGTGCCGCAGCGCGAATGAAAAAAGGTTTCTTCACCATCATGTCGGCGCAGTTCTTCAGCTCGCTGGCTGATAACGCGTTGCTGGTCGGTGCCATCGAACTGCTGCGGACGTCCGGCGCTCCGGACTGGCACATTCCCGCGCTGACGCCGCTGTTCGCGTTGTTCTACGTGATCCTCGCGCCGTTCGTCGGCGCGTTCGCCGACGCGGTGCCCAAGGGCCGGGTCATGCTGATCTCGAACACCATCAAGGTGATCGGGTGCCTCCTGATGCTGTTCGGCGCGAACCCGCTGTTCGCGTACGCGATCGTCGGGCTCGGCGCGGCGGCGTATTCGCCGGCCAAGTACGGCATCCTCACCGAGCTGCTGCCGAACTCGCAGCTCGTGAAAGCGAACGGCTGGATCGAGGGTCTCACGATCCTGTCGATCATCCTCGGCGTGCTGCTCGGCGGGCAGCTGCTCGGGCCGGCGGTGTCACAGCGGCTGCTCGCGATCGACATGCCGATGATGGACACCTCGATCGGCTCGGCGCCCGAGGCGGCGGTCGCGGTGATCGTCGTGCTGTACGTGATCGCGGCGATCTTCAACCTGCGCATTCCGCGCACCGAGGCGCCGCTGCAGCCGCTGTCGCATTCGGTGAGCGGCCTGATCCGCGACTTCTCGAGCTGCAACGCGCGGCTCTGGAACGACAAGCTCGGCCAGATCTCGCTGGCGACCACGACGCTGTTCTGGGGCGTCTCGGGCAACCTGCGCGTCATCGTCTTCGCCTGGGCTGCCGCGGCGCTGGAATACACGACCACGCAGGCGTCGTCGCTGGTCGGCGTGGTCGCGGTCGGCACCGCCGCCGGCGCCGTGATCGCGTCGATGCGCATGCGGCTCGATCAGGCCACCGGCGTGATCCCGCTCGGCATCCTGATGGGCGTGCTGGTGATCGGCCTCAACCTGATCACCAATGTCTGGATCGCGGCGCCGTTCCTGGTGCTGCTCGGCGCGATCGGCGGCTACCTGGTGGTGCCGATGAACGCGCTGCTGCAGCACCGCGGCGCCAACCTGATGGGCGCCGGCCGCTCGATCGCCGTGCAGAACTTCAACGAGCAGGCCTGCATCCTGGGCCTCGGCGCGTTCTATACCGGCATGACGCGCTTCAACGTCTCGACGTTCACCGCGATCGCGGTGTTCGGCCTGCTGGTGGGCGGCACGATGTGGCTGATCCGCCGCTGGCACGCGAACAACTGCGTGCGCCATCGCGACGAGGTGATGCACCTGCTGTCGATCGCGCGCCTCGACAAGCATTGAGCGCCGATCGCGACGTCGCGGCGCCACGCGCGCCGGCCGCTCCGTTCGCGCCTGCGCCGGTGCAACGCGCCGGCCCGGTGCTCGCGCTGCTCTTCAACGCGTTCGTGTGGGGCACCTCGTGGTGGCCGCTGCGCTTTCTCGAAGCGCACGGCGTGCACCCGCTCTGGACCACCGCGATCGTGTTCGTGCTCGCGTCGGCCGTCATCGCGGCCTGGCGCCCCGCCGCACTCGGCCGGCTTCTCGGCTCGCGCGCGCTCTGGCTGCTGCTGCTCGCCGCCGGCACCACCAACGCGGCGTTCAACTGGGGCGTCGTCATCGGCGACGTCGTCCGCGTCGTCCTGCTCTTTTATCTGATGCCGGTCTGGAGCGTCCTGCTCGCCCGGCTGGTGCTGCACGAGCGCCTCGACGCCGCGGCCGCGCTGCGCGTCGCGCTCGCGCTGGCCGGTGCGGCGATCGTGCTGTGGCCCGAGCAGACCGGCGCCGGATTCGCGCTGCCGTGGCCGCGCTCGCTCGGCGACTGGCTCGGCGTGCTCGGCGGCTTCACCTTCGCGCTCAACAACGTGATGCTGCGGCGCGAGGCGGCGCAGCCTGCCGAGGCGCGCGCGCTCGCGATGTTCGCCGGCGCGGCGCTGGTGCCCGGGCTGCTCGCCGGGCTCCTTGCGATCGACGACCCGTCCGTGCGCTTGCACGCGGTCGGCGCCGACGCGGCCGCGATGGTGCTCGCGCTCACGGTCGGCTTTCTCGCCAGCAACCTGGCGCTGCAGTACGGCGCGGCGCGCCTGCCGGCGTACCTGACCGCCGTCGTGATGCTCACCGAGGTGCTGTTCGCGTCGATCTCGTCGGCGCTGCTCGGCGCCTCGGCGTGGAGCCTGCAGCTCGGCGCCGGCGGCGCGCTGATCGTGCTCGCCGCGCTGCTCGCGGCAACCAGCCCGGCCCAGGAGGCTCAAGCGGGCTGAGACGATCCTCTACCATCGCCTCGCTTCCACGAGACCCGCCATGGCCGCTTCCGCAGAGAACGTCTACGCCTTCGAGGCGCTGTCGATCGACGGCCGGCCGCACCCGCTCGCCGAGCATCGCGGCAAGGTGCTGCTGATCGTCAACACCGCGAGCGCGTGCGGCTTCACGCCGCAGTTCGCGGGCCTCGAGAAGCTCTGGAACGACTACCGCGAGCGCGGCCTCGTCGTCGTCGGCTTTCCGAGCAACCAGTTCGGGGCGCAGGACCCCGGCAGCAACGCCGAGATCGCGAGCTTCTGCCAGCTCAACTACGGCGTCTCGTTCCCGATGATGGCCAAGGTCGACGTGAACGGCGCGAGCGCCCACCCGCTCTGGAAGTGGCTCACCGCCGAGGCGCCGGGAATTCTCGGCACCAAGGCCATCAAGTGGAACTTCACCAAGTTCCTGGTCGGCAAGGACGGCCGCGTGATCCGGCGCTACGCGCCCAACGACGCGCCGGCGTCGATCGCCGCCGACATCGAAGCCGCGCTCGCGGCCTGAAGGACCCCACCCCATGTTCGAATCCGTCGAGACCTACGCCGGCGATCCCATCCTCAGCCTGAACGACGACTTCCAGAAGGATCCGCGCCCGAACAAGATCAACCTCAGCATCGGTATCTACTTTGACGATGCCGGCCGCATCCCGGTGCTCGAGTCGGTACGCCGCGCCGAGCACGCGGTCGCGAGCCGCGACACGCCCAAGCCGTACCTGCCGATGGAAGGCGCGGCCAACATGCGCCGCGCGGTGCAGCGCCTGCTGTTCGGCGCCGAGCATCCGGCGGTGACGAGCGGACGCATCGCGACGATCCAGTCGATCGGCTCGAGCGGCGGCCTCAAGGTCGGTGCGGACTTCATCGCGCGCTGGCTGCCCGGGAGCGCAGTCTGGGTGAGCGACCCCACGTGGGACAACCATCGCTCGATGTTCGAGGGCGCCGGCCTCAACGTGAACACCTACCCGTACTACGACCCGGCGACCGGCGGGGTGCGCTTCGACGCCATGCTCGACACCGTGCGCGAGCTGCCGCCGCGGAGCGTGGTGCTGCTGCACGCCTGCTGCCACAACCCCACCGGCGTCGACCTCACGCGCGAGCAGTGGGACCGCCTGATTCCGCTCATCGCCGAGCGCGACCTGCTGCCCTATCTCGACCTCGCCTACCAGGGCTTCGGCGACGGCATCGAGGAAGACGCCTACGCGGTGCGTGCGCTCGCCGGCGCGCGCCGGCCCGACGGCAAGCCGGTCGCGTTCTTCGTCGCCAACTCGTTCTCCAAGAGCATGAGCCTCTACGGCGAACGCTGCGGCGCGCTCAGCGTCGCCTGCGCCGACGCGGCCGAGGCCGACCGCGTGCTCGGCCAGCTCAAGTTCGCGGTGCGCCGCATCTACTCGAGCCCGCCGATCCACGGCGGCCAGATCGTCGCCGTCATCCTCGACGAGCCCGAGCTGCGCGCGCGCTGGGAAGACGAGCTCGGCGGCATGCGCGAGCGCATCCGCGCGATGCGGCAGGCGCTGCATCGCGTGCTGAGCGCGCAGCTGCCGGGCCGCGATCTCGACTACTTCCTGACCCAGCGCGGCATGTTCAGCTACACGGGCCTCGGTGCCGCGCAGGTCGATCGCCTGCGCGAGGAACACGGCCTCTACATGGTGCGTTCGGGGCGCATCTGCGTGGCGGGCCTCAACACGTCGAACGTCGAAGCGGCGGCGAACGCGCTCGCGGCGGTGATGCGCTGACGCGGCTCGGGCCCTGCGCCGCCGTCGCCGTCTCGCCTCGTCGTCGAGGAGCTTCGGGGCGTCAGCGCCGGCTACCCGGGTGCAGGCGGTCCGACGCCCGGACTGCCGGCGTCCCGAAGCGGCGTTCGGCGTGCAGGGCGAGCCCGCTCGCCACGCTCGCGAAGCGCTCGCCCCGCCGCGTGCGTGCCGCAGGGAAGGCGGCGCCGATGCGTTCGGCGAGCACGCCGAGGCCGGTCGACCCGCCGGTGAGGTACACGGTGTCGACGTCGCCCGGCGCCAGCCCGGCGTCGGCGACGGTCTGTCGCGCGGCGTCGACGATCCGCGCGAGGTCGCCTTCCAGCCAGCCGAGCGCGGCGGCTTGGTCGACGTCCGCCGCCAGTCGGCGCTCGACGAGTCCGAGGTCGATGTGCGCACCGCCATGCTCCGAGACCGCGATCTTGGCGGCCTCCGCGCGCGCGGCGAGGTCGTGCCCGAGGCGCTCGTCGACCACGGTCATCAGGCGCCGGTGCTGCGCCGGGTCGGCGTAGAACGGGCGCATGGCGCGCAGCTCGGCGACGCGCTGCGGCGCGTAGACGGTGTTGATGAGGTGCCAGGTGGCGAGGTCGAAGTACACCGCGCTCGGCACCTCGCGCGCGGGCGCCGACGCGGTCGCGGGGCCGTACGCGCGATAGCCGAGCAGCGGCAGGATCGCGCCGAGCTCGACCCTCCGGTCGAAGTCGGTGCCGGCGACGTGCACGCCGTGGCTCGCCAGGATGTCGCGACGGCGGTCGAGCGCGTCGCGGCGGCTCGGGCCGACGCGCACCAACGCGAAGTCGGACGTGCCGCCGCCGATGTCGGCGACCAGCACGCACTCGTCGCGTTCGGTGCCCCGCTCGTGATCGAGGGCGGCGGCGATCGGCTCGAACTGAAACTCGACGTGCCGGAAGCCGGCGAGTGCCGCCGCCTCGCGCAACGCGCGCTCGGCGGCGGCGTCGCGCGCCGCGTCGTCGTCGACGAAGAACACCGGGCGCCCCAGCACCGCCTGCGCGATGCGCGCGCCGGCCGCCGCTTCCGCCCGCGTGCGCAGGTGGCGCAGGTAGCCGGCGATGACGTCGAGGTAGCGCACGCCGCGCCCGCCGCCGATCTCGGTGGTTCGCTCGACCAGGTCGCTGCCGAGGATGCTCTTCATCGAGCGCATCAGGCGGCCTTCGCTGCCTTCGACGTAGGCGGCGAGCGCGGCGCGGCCGAACGCGACCTGGGGGGCGCCGGCACCCTCGGTGCCGTAGAAGACGGCGGTCGGAATGGTGGTCTGGCCCGGCTCGAGCTCCACCAGGCGCATGGCGCCGGGAGAAGCGGGGTCCGGAATGGCGATCGCCGAGTTCGACGTGCCGAAGTCGATCGCGCAGTACATCGCGGGTCCGCTGCACGGCCGTGGCCGCGAAGCGGCGCGATTCTACGCAGCGGGGGGTGGCGACGAACGGTCGCGAAGGCGCCCAGGCGTCGCTCGGAGGCGTCAGCGGTTGTTGCGCGGAACGCACAGGCGTGAAGTGCAGCGCGCGTCGAGGTTGACAACGCGCGCACGCCGGGCCGCCGCGATGCACACTGCCGCGACCGATGTTCCATCGGCCGCAAGGCTCCGCATGAGACTGCTCCCCGCCATCGCCCGCCTCGTCGGCATCCGCCCGCGCCGCGCCAAGCCGCTCGGTGCGACCGACTTCGGCGACATGGGCACCGCGTTCGGTCTCGACGCGATCACCACCATCGACGAGACGCCGCTCGACGTCGCCGAACCCGCACCGCTGCAGTCGGCGCTGCAACGCCGCCTCGAGGGACGCTCGCGGCTCTGAACCTCGGGCAGTGCCGCGTGGCCCGCACGCCGCGTCGGTGGTCAGACCTCGATCAGCAGCTGCGGCCTGAACCCTTCGGCCTCGCCCTTGTGCGCGTGGCCGCGCGAGTTGCAGACCACCCGCGTCGCGCCGCCGGCGTGCGGCACCTGGTAGTCGTGCGCGCAGTGCAGGTGGCCGTGCAGCCAGAGATTGGCGTGCGCGAGCAGATCGTCGTCGGCGTTGCAGAAGCTCGCGGTGCCGCTCTGCACGCCGTAGCGCGGATCGGCGCTGCGCAGCGACGGCGCGAAGTGGGTCACGACGACCGTCGCGTCCCAGTCGCCGCGCCGCGCGAGTTCCGACGCGAGCCACGCGCGGCACGCCAGCGCCTCGTCGCGCATGCGCTCGGCATCGAGCGGGGCGCCGTTGCGTGATGCGCCCATGAGGCGCAGGAAGTAGCCGGCGGCGCGCATCGCGCGGCTTCGGCCGGCGGTGCCGAGTGCGTCGAAGTCGGACCAGCGCGTGGTGCCGACGAAGCGGATGCGGCGCCCGTCGACGCCGCTGCGGATGACGCTCTCGCACTCGAGCACGGTGATCCCGAGTGCCGCGCAGCGCTCGCGCAGCGCCGGCCACGCGGTCGCGAGGTCGCGCCCGTCGAACTCGTGGTTGCCGGCGACGAACAGCACCGGCTGCGGCCAACCGCGGAAGCGCTCGAGGCCGCCCCAGCCGCTGTCGACGTCGCCGGCGACGACGAGCAGCTCGGCGCCGGGTGCCGGTTCCGGGTCGTAGCGCTCGGTCTCGAGGTGCAGGTCCGAGATCAGCTGCAGCCGCATCGCGCGAGCGGGTCGATCAGGCGCCCGCGCTGCCGCCGTGGCAGAGCTTGAACTTCTTGCCGCTGCCGCACCAGCACGGGTCGTTGCGGCCGACCTTGGGTGCCTCGCGCTTGACGGTCTCGACCTTGTAGCGCTGGTCGGTGGTCAGGTCGTAGAGGTCGGCGACGCTCGCGACGAGCTCCTCGATCGCGGCATCGAGAGAGTCGAGCGGGCTTTCCTTGCGCAGGGTCTCGACCACGGCGCGCTCGTCGTCGGTCTCTGCCGGCAGGTGTCGATAGAGCCGGGCGAGCGCGAGCTGCACGGAGTCGTCCGCCATCTCGGCGAGCGCCGGGAAGGTGATGGCGGCGTGCTGGAATCCCGCGACCCACGGCAGCAGCGGCTCCGAAACGGCGTCGATGCCGAGCTGCTCGCGCTTGGCCGCGTCGGACTCCGACGCCGCGCTCGCTTCGTCGAGCTCGAGGATCAGCGGGTCGAACCAGCCGTTCTCGGCGAGCTCGCGGTTCAGCGCGGCGTGGCGGCGCTCGACGAGGCCGCGTACGCGCTCGAGCCAGGCGCGGCTGCCGCCGCGCGTCACCGGCCCGGCGCCGGGCTCCGGCAGCGGGCGACCGTCGAAGTCGAACACGCCCGGCAGCCAGTCGTCGCTGTCGATCAGCACCGGCTGCACGAGCACGCCGCACAAATAGCCGTCGAGCATCACCGCGTCGAGCGGCTCGAGCGGCTCGGGCGTCATCTCGAGCAGGCGGTCGAGCTCCTCGAACTCGGCGTCGCTGAGGTCACGCGCGGTGGCCGCGCTGGGGGTTCGGGAGGTCGGCATGGCTTGAGCAGAAGGCGCGAGCGGCGAACGCGGCGCCATCATGCGCTTGCGCATCCACACGTGGCGGTGGGCGAGCGGGCGCGGGAAGAAGAAAGGCCGCGCCGGCGAGAACTCGCCGCGCGGCCGCGGGGCAGCGCCGTGGCCCGAAGGCCACCGGCGCGACGCCTTTTACTGCGCCTCGAGACGGCCCTCGATCAGCTCCTTGGTCTTGAGCATCTCGGCCGGCAGGTGGTACGCGAGCTGGTGGAACAGCTCCGAGTGCAGGTGCAGCTCGGCGCGCCATTCCCGGGCATCGACGTTCGTCAGGCGATCGAACTGCTCGCGGTTCAGGTCGAGCCCGGCCCAGTCGAGGTCTTCATAACGCGGCGTGGTGCCGAAGGCGTTGAGCGTGCCTTCGGCCGTGCCCTCGATGCGACCGATCATCCACTCGAGCACGCGCATGTTCTCGCCGTAGCCCGGCCAGATGAACTTGCCGTCGTCGCCCTTGCGGAACCAGTTCACGCAGAAGATCTTCGGCAGCTTGGCACCGTGCATCTCGAGGTGCAGGCCGAGGTCGAGCCAATGCTGGAAGTAGTCGCTCATGTTGTAGCCGATGAACGGCAGCATGGCGAACGGGTCGCGGCGCACGACGCCCTGCGCGCCGGCGGCGGCGGCGGTGGTCTCCGAGCCCATCGTGGCGGCCATGTAGACGCCTTCGGTCCAGTTGCGCGACTCGGTGACCAGCGGCACCGTGTTCGAGCGGCGGCCGCCGAAGATGAACGCGTCGATCGGCACGCCGGCCGGCGAGTCCCACTGCGGGTCGAGCACCGGGTTGTTGGTCGCGGCGACCGTAAAGCGCGCGTTCGGGTGCGCGGCCTTGGCGCCGGTGGCCTTGGCGATCTCGGGCGTCCAGTCCTTGCCTTGCCAGTCGATCAGGTGCGCCGGCGGGGTGTCGGTCATGCCCTCCCACCACACGTCGCCGTCGTCGGTCAGCGCGACGTTCGTGAAGATGGCGTCGCGCTTGAGGCTCGCCATGCAGTTGTGGTTGGTCTTGTCGTTGGTGCCCGGGGCGACGCCGAAGTAGCCGCCCTCGGGGTTGATCGCGTAGAGGCGCCCGTCGGCCTTCGGCTTGACCCAGGCGATGTCGTCGCCGACCGTCGTGACCTTCCAGCCCGACAGCGACTCCGGCGGGATCAGCATCGCAAAGTTGGTCTTGCCGCACGCGCTCGGGAACGCGGCCGCGACGTGGTACTTCCTGCCCTCGGGCGAGGTCACGCCGAGGATCAGCATGTGCTCGGCGAGCCAGCCCGGCTCCCCGCCGGTCGCCGCGGCGCGACCCATGTACGACGCGATGCGCAGCGCGAAGCACTTCTTCCCGAGCAGCGCGTTGCCGCCGTAACCCGAGCCGTAGCTCCAGATTTCCTGCGTCTCGGGGTAGTGGACGATGTACTTGATGTCGTTGCACGGCCAGGCGACGTCGGCCTGACCCGGCTCGAGCGGCATGCCGACCGTGTGCATGCACGGCACGAAGTGGCCGTCGGTGCCGAGCACGTCGAGCACGCCGCGGCCCATGCGCGTCATCAGCCTCATGTTGACCGCGACGTACGGGCTGTCGCTGAGCTCGACGCCGATGTGCGCGATGTCCGAGCCGAGCGGGCCCATCGAGAACGGCACGACGTACATCGTGCGGCCGCGCATGCAGCCCTGGAACAGCCCGGGCGTGCCGTCCGGCAGGCCGTGCTGCAGCAGCGCGCGCATCTTGGCCGGGTCGGTCCAGTTGTTGGTCGGGCCGGCGTCTTCCTGACGCTCGGTGCAGATGAAGGTGCGGTCCTCGACGCGGGCGACGTCGCTCGGGCTCGAGCACGCGAGGTAGCTGTTCGGGCGGAGCTCCGGATTGAGCTTCTTGAAGGTGCCGGCAGCGACGAGCTGCGCGCACAGGCGGTCGTACTCGGCCTCGCTGCCGTCGCACCAGTAGACGTCACGCGCCTCGGTGAGCGCCGCCATCTGGGCGACCCAGTCGATCAGTCTGCGGTGGCGAACGTTCGCGGGAATGTTCAAGGTAAGCCCTTCGAGCAGGGGACGGTTCATGGGAATCCAGTCGGCGCGAATCGCGGTCAGGGAGGGGGCGAGAGACGGCCCGCGCGGTCGGCCCAGCGTCGCGCGGGTGGCGGAGGGCGCTGTGGATCCGAAGGGCGACGACGGCTGATCGAGCGCGTCGAGCCGCCCCATGACGGGTCGCGGGAGTTTACCGGGCACCGATTAGCCCCGTTTCGGCGCGTTATGCATATTGGGTATGACCCCATGTGACCGCTCGTCGGCTCGTGCCGCTCGCGGCAGGGCCGTGCTTCGCCCGGATAATCCGGCGATGCCCACGCACCCACCCGGCCGATGACGCGCACGCTCGTCAGCCTCAACACGGCGCGCAGTGACGTGCCGCGCACCGGCGTCGCGAGGACGGCGGTCGATGGCGCGCAAGGCCTTACCCTCTACGGCCTCGACGGCGAAGAGCGCGCCGACGCGGCGGCGTACGGCCTGCGTCGCGCGCTCTACGCGTACCCGAGCGAGCATTACGGGTTCTGGCAGACCGTGCGTGCCCAGGCGCTGGTCGCCGATTGGGGCGCGACGCTGCCGTGGGGAGCCCTCGGCGAGAACCTCACCCTCGCGGGCCTGGTCGAGAGTCAGGTCTGGATCGGCGACGTGCTGCGCTTTCCCGATTGCGCGCTCGCCGTCAGCGAACCCGGGATGCCGTCGCCCGGGCTCAACGAGGCGCTCGGGTTCCCGCACGCCGCCAAGCTGATGGCGTCGAGCGGCTGGTGCGGCTTCTTCCTCTCGGTGCGCGTGCCGGGTTCGATCGGCCCCGGGCAACGCTTCGAGCTGGAACCCGGCCCGCGCGACGTCGGCATCCTCGAGCTCTTCCGCGAGCGCATGGAACGCGCCGCGGCGACCTGACGATGCTCGCCTATCGTCACGGCTTCCACGCCGGCAACCACGCCGACGTGCTCAAGCACACCGTCTTCACGGCGGTGCTGCGCCACATGAACCTCAAGCCCAAGCCGTACCGCGTGGTCGACACGCATGCCGGCGCGGGCGGCTATTCGCTCGAAGGGCGCTACGCGCAGAAGAAGGGCGAGTACGAGGAAGGCATCGGCCGGCTCTGGTCGCGCAAGGACCTGCCGCCGCTGGTGGCCGACTACGTCGAGCAGGTGCGCGTCTTCAATCCCGACGGCAAGCTGGCGCAGTACCCCGGCTCGCCGGCGATCGCGCAGCTGCTGCTGCGTCCCGTCGACCAGCTGCGGCTCTACGAGCTGCACCCGACCGATCACCGCATCCTCGCGTCGGCGATGGCCGGACGAAGGGGTACCGAGATCCACGACAGCGACGGCTTCGACGCGCTCAGGGCGCAGCTGCCGCCGTCGACGCGGCGCGCGGTGGTGCTGATGGACCCGAGCTACGAGGGCACCGGCGACTACCCGCGCGCGATCGCCGCGCTGCGCGAGGGCCTCGCCCGCTTCGCCGACGGCACCTACCTGCTCTGGTATCCGCAGGTCACCAAGCTCGAATCGGCGCAGCTGCCCAAGCGCCTCGAGGCGCTCGCCAGCCAGACGAGCTGGCTGCATGCGCGCCTCACGGTGCAGCGCCCCGACGCGCAGGGCTTCGGGCTCGCCGGCAGCGGCGTCTTCGTGATCAACCCGCCGTACACCCTGCACGCCCAGTTGCTCGAGGTGCTGCCGTACCTCGCCGACGTGCTCGGACAGTTCGACGGCGCGAACTACCTGCTCGAGCAGCGCGCCGACTGACTTGTGGCCAGGCGCCACGGCGATGCCGGTCGTGCCGTCGCGGCGGTCGCCGCCGCCGCACGCGACCCGTTCAGCGCTTCGCGACGCGCACGGTTCGCACCGCGCCGGCCGACGCACCGGCGGTCGCCCCCGGGGCGGCATCGTCGATGCGCTTCAGGTCGCGGAACGCGGCGAACAGCCACGAGCGCATGCCGACCACCAGCGTGTAGGCGCGGCGCTGCTCGGCGGGCAGCTTCTGGTCGGCGAGGTGCTGCTGCGCGAAGTCCTGACCGATACGCTGCAGCCGCTCGACGAAGGTCGCGGCCAGGCTCTTGCCGATGTCGCCGTGCACGAGCATCAGCAGCTCGCCGTCGCCGTCGAAGCCGCCGCTGTAGTAGTCGTCGACGACGTGGCGTCGGAAGTACGCCATCACCGGGCCGTGCGGCCGCCAGCGGAAACCTTTCGCGACCTTTAGCCGGTAGCGGTTGAGCGGCCGCAGCTCGATGATGCCGAGCCGGTCGAGCTGGACCAGGTACTTCACGCACTCGGCGTCGCCGATCGCGTAGGCGTCCGTGATCTGCTCGAAGGTCCACTGGCTCAGGCAGCAGATCGCCATCAGCAGCAGCTTGCGATCGGCGACGACCGCAGCCTCCTGCTCGGCGCTCAGCTCGCGGCGCGCGGGCTGCGCATCGACCACCTTGCGAGCCAGCTCGGCGAAGTCCATGTGGAGCACCCGCAGCACCTCGTCGATGCGCGACAGCGGCATGTCGCCCTTCGCGAAGATCCGCTTGATGCTCGACTCCGACAGGCCGAGGCTGCGCGCGAGCTCGGCGTAGGTGACGTCGGCCGAGCGCAGCTCGGCCTTGAGGGCCGTGACGAGGTCTTGGGTGGTGCTCATGGGCGGCGACGGCGGCCGAGTATCGCAAAGCGGTATCGCCGCGCGATACCGGCCGTGCCGGTAGCCGCGACGCGCGCCGCCGCGCTGGCGCGCCACGCGACGCGTGCCGATGATGGCGCCGCATCGCAACACCGGAGACCGACCTTGATCGACGCCAGACCGAACCGCCTCGCCGCGCCCTGCTTCCCGCGATCCGTCCTGTACCGCAGCGCGGCCGCGGCCTGCCTCGCCGTCGGGCTGGCGCAGGCGAACGCGCAGTCGGCGATCTCCGACGCAAGCCGGCTCTCGGCGGTGCCGGTGGGCGCGTCCGTCGCGGCGACCGGCGCCGTGCTGTCGGCAGGCGCGACGCTGGTCGTCGTCTCGGTCGTAGCCAGCGGCGACGGCGCGGTCTGGCTGCTCGAGCGGGCGTCGACCGGCGCGCGGACGAGCGTGCGGGTCGGCTTGCAGGCCGTCGGCGGCGCGTCGGTGGCAGCCGGCACCCTCGTCACGGTGACCGCGGTCAGCACCGGCTGGGTGCTGTCGGCGGCGAGCGAAGCGGTCGCCTTCGTCCCCAACGAGATCGGCAGCGCGCTGCTCTACGACGAACGGGTCACCCGATGAGCGCGGCAACGATTGGACCGGCCGCGTGGGCCAGCCGGCGCCGTGCCCTGACCCGGCGCCTGCTCGGCGCGATGCTGACCGCCGCGCTGGCCCTCGCCGGAGCGAACGCGCACGCCGGCCGCAACTGCGACGGCAAGCGGCCCGACGCGCTCGCCATGGGGCGCTCGCTCGACCTCGCGCGGCGCGCCGCCGACCAGCTCGATCGATCGGGCGCGCAGGTGGTGGTGCTCGCGCGCGCCGGCCAGAACCTCGACGAGTACGGCTTGCGTTACTCGCACCTCGGCCTCGCGTATCGCGACGGCAGCGGCGCCGCGGCGCGCTGGCGCGTCGTGCACAAGCTCAACCAATGCGGCACCGCGCGCGCCTCGATCTACCGTCAGGGCCTCGGCGAGTTCTTCCTCGACGACCTCTACCGCGACGAGGGCGCGATGGTCGTGCTGGCGCCCGAGCTGCAGGCGCGGCTGCTGCCGCTGCTGCGCGACAACGCCCGGGTGGCGCAGCTCGACGAGCCGGCCTACAGCATGCTGGCGTATCCGTGGTCGGTCCGATACCAGCAGTCGAACCAGTGGGCCCTCGAGACGCTCGCGCTGGCCGAGGACGCCGACGCGACGACGCGGCAGCGCGCGCAGGCCTGGCTGCGGCTCAAGGACTACCAGCCGACCACCCTGCACCTCTCGGCATTCAAGCGGCTCGGCGCGCGCCTGACGACGGCCAACATCGCGTTCGACGACCACCCGGGCGAGAAGCGCTTCGGCGACCGCATCGAGACTGCGACCGTCGACTCGGTGTTCGCCTGGCTGCTGCGCAGCCGGCTCGGCGATCCCGCCCAGATCATCCGGTAGATTTGCTCGGTCAACAGATTTCGCACGCTCGCAGGAGCCGCCTTGGACCCGACCCGTTCCAGCACCCCCGACGCCGAGCACCCGAACCAGTTCTCCCTGCTCGGCCAGCGCCGCTTCGCGCCGTTCTTCTGGACCCAGTTCCTCGGCGCCGGCAACGACAACCTGTTCAAGTTCGCACTGACGGTGCTGGTGACCTATCACCTGCAATCCGACCTGCTGCCGCCGACGCTCGCCGGCCTCGTGATCGGCGCGCTCTTTATCCTGCCCTTCCTGCTGTTCTCGGCGACCAGCGGGCAGCTCGCCGACAAGTTCGACAAGGCGCGGCTGATCCGCCTCGTGAAGTCGCTGGAGATCGCGATCATGGCGTTCGCCGGCTGGGGCTTCGTCGCCGCCAACGTGCCCGTGCTGCTGGCCTGCGTGTTCCTGATGGGCGTGCACTCGACGCTGTTCGGCCCGGTGAAGTTCGCCTACCTGCCGCAGCACCTCAGCGAGCGCGAGCTGACCGGCGGCAACGGCATGGTCGAGATGGGCACCTTCGTCGCGATCCTGCTCGGCAGCGTCGCCGGGGGCCTGTTGATCGCGATTCCCGGCACCGGCGCCCGCTACGCGGCGCTGGCCTGCGTCGCGCTCGCCGTGGTCGGGCGCCTCACCGCGCACGCGATCCCCGCGTCGCCCCCCGCGGACCCGCGGCTGCGCATCAACTGGAACCCGGTGAGCGAGACCTGGGCCAACCTCAAGCTCGCGCACGCCAACGTGGTGGTGTTCCGCTCGCTGCTCGGCATCTCGTGGATGTGGTTCTTCGGCGCGGTGTTCCTGTCGCAGTTTCCGGCGTTCGCCAAGGAGGTGCTGCACGGCGACGAGCGCGTCGCCTCGCTGCTGCTGGTGGTGTTCTCGGTCGGCATCGGCGTCGGCTCGCTGCTTTGCGAGGTGCTGTCGCGGCGCCACGTGGAGATCGGCCTGGTGCCGCTCGGCGCGATCGGCATGAGCGTGTTCTCGATCGACCTGTACTTCGCCGCGCGCGGGCTCGCGCCGGCGGCGAGCCTCGGCGTCGCCGACTTCGTCGCCCGGCCGGCGCACTGGCGCGTGATGGTCGACCTGGCGCTGCTCTCGCTGTTTGCCGGCCTCTACAGCGTGCCGATGTATGCGCTGATCCAGATGCGCTCGGCGCCGAGCCACCGGGCGCGCGTGATCGCGGCCAACAACATCCTCAACGCGCTGTTCCTCATCCTCAGCTCGCTCGGCGTCGGCGTGCTGCTCGGCTTTGGTCTGACCATTCCTCAGGTCTTCCTGGTGACGGGCCTGCTCAACGCGGTGGTCGCCGGCTACATCTTCTTGCTGGTGCCCGAGTACCTGCTGCGCTTCGTCGCGTTCGTCGCGACTCGCGTGGTGTATCGGTTCCGGGTCCGCGGCGACGCGAACATTCCGGTCAGCGGGCCGGCGATCCTGGTCTGCAACCACGTCAGCTTCGCCGACCCTGTGCTCCTGATGGCGGCGAGCCCGCGGCCGATCCGCTTCATCATGGACCACCGCATCTTCCGGGCGCCGCTGCTCGGCTGGTTCTTCCGCCTCGCCAAGGCGATCCCGATCGCGCCGCAGCGCGAGGACCCGGCGATCTATGCGCAGGCCTTCGAACGGGCGCGTGCCGCGCTCGCCGACGGCGAGCTCGTCTGCATCTTTCCGGAAGGCGCGATCACCCGCGACGGCGCGCTCGGCGAGTTCAAGGGCGGCGTGATGAAGCTGCTGGAGACGCACCCGGTGCCGGTGATTCCGCTCGCGCTGCAGAACCTCTGGGGCTCGTTCTTCTCGCGCGCGGGCGGCAAGGCGATGAGCCAGCCGCTGCGCCGCGGCATGTTCAGCCGGATCGGCCTCGTCGCGGGCGCACCGCTCGCGCCGCACGAGACGTCGCCCGGCGCGCTGCGCGAGCGGGTGGCCACCCTGCTGGCGTCCTGAAAGCGCACCGCCGCGAACGCTCGGCGCGCCGCGAGCCAAGGCCGCAGCCGCCTCGCCTGCCGCGCGTCGCGTCAAAGCTCGCGCGGCGCCGCCTCGGTGCGGAAGTCCTGGGGCGTCTCCTCGATCGGCTGGCCGTGGTCGATGCGTTCGTACTCCGAGATCACCTGCGCGCCGAACAGCAGCAGCGCTGCCGCGAGCTCGAGGCTGAGCAGCACGACGATCGCGGTGGTGAGCGACCCGTAGACCACGTTCACCTGCGAGAGCGTCGCGAAATACCAGACCAGTACATGACGCGTCAGCTCCCACAGCAGCGCGGCGGTGACCCCGCCGATCAGCGCGTGGCGCCAGTGCAGGCGGCCGACCGGCATCACCAGGTACACCGAGGTGACGACGAACACCTCGCCCGCGAATCCGAGCAGGTAGAGCAGCGCGCCCGAGAGCCCGCCGAGCGACCACTCGCGGCCGAGGAACTCGATGTGCTCCTCGCCGATCGCCTGCAGGCTGCCGGCGACCAGCGTCACCAGCAGCAGGCCGACGCCGAGCGAGAGGATGTAGCAGTACGGCAGCAGCGCCGAGAACACGAAGCGGCGCCGCCGCACCGCGACGCGGTGGATGAAGATCACCGACATCGCGTTCTCCAGCACGGTGAACGCGAGCGAGCTGAAGAAGATCATGGTGCCGAGCAGCAGCCAGCCGACGCTCCCCCGGTTGTCCATGAAGTGCGAAAGCTCGGCGACGATCGCGCGCGACTGGCCGGGCACCAGCCATTCGAGGTAGCGCCCGATCGTCTGCAGCAACTCGGTCTGGTCGATCCAGTTCGAGAGCGCGATCACCGACAGGATCAGCAGCGGCACGATCGAGAGCAGCGCGTAGTACGCGACCGCTCCGGCGAGCAGCAGGCCCTGGTTGGCGCGAAAGCCCTTGAGCGTCTGCAGCGCGAACGCGGCGGGGTGGCGCAGCACGTGCTGCGCCGAGCGCCCGATCACGCGACGCAGCAGGAACGAGCGGACCGTCATCGGCCGTGCCGGGTGCGACCCGGCTCAGTCGGGTTGCGAGATCTCCCGCAGCGCATCGTCGACATGCCGGGATTGCCGCGTCGCCAGGTCGCCGAGCGCAACGATGCCGACGATCTCGCGCGACGCGCTCAGCACCGGGAGGCGCCGCACCTGCTCGTCGCCCATCTGCGCCATCACGTCCTCGACGCTGTCGTCCTCGCTGCACCACTGCACGTCGGGCGTCATCACGTCGGCGACCAGCGCCTCCTGCGGAACCATCCCGTCGGCGACGCCGCGCACCGCGATGTCGCGGTCGGTCACCATGCCGGCGAGCGCCGGGCCGTCGCCGACCGGCAACGCGCCGATGTCGAGGTCGCGCATCATCTGCGCGGCCTCCTGCAGGGTGGCGTCGCGCTGAACCACGGCGACGCCGCGCGTCATGATGTCTCGGATCTGGGTCATCGCGATCTCCGGTGTGCGGCCGCTTGGCCGTGCTGCGGCCGGCTCGGGTGAGCGGCTCGACGGCGCGCGGCCTGGGTTCGACCGCATCGGCGCGAGGTTAGTCGCCTCGGCAGATGCGGTCAGCAGGCGAACACCGCGACGACCGTCGGAACGCGACACCCGGCGCGGTCAGCCGCGTCCGACGCCCGCCCCCTACACGCCGCGTGCCCGATCGGCGGCGAAGCGCTCGCGGTATGTCGCGAACTCGCCGGCGTCGAGCGCGTCGCGCACCTCGCGCATCAGGTTCAGGTAGTAGTGCAGGTTGTGCACGCTCGCCAGCATCGCGCCGAGCATCTCGCCGCAGCGGTCCAGGTGGTGCAGGTAGGCCCGCGAGAACCCGCGGCAGGTGGTGCAGGCGCAGGTCGAGTCGAGCGGGCGCTCGTCGGTCTTGTAGCGCGCGTTGCGGATGCGCAGATCCCCGAAGCGCGTGAAGAGGTGGCCGTTCCTCGCATTGCGGGTCGGCATCACGCAGTCGAACAGGTCGACGCCATGGGCGACGCCGTAGACCAGGTCCTCCGGAGTGCCGACGCCCATCAGATAGCGGGGCTTTCCGGCCGGCAGGCGCTGCGGCGTGTGCGCGACGATGCGCTCCATCTCGGCCTTCGGCTCGCCGACGCTGACGCCCCCGATCGCGTAACCGGGCAGGTCGAGCTCGGCGAGCGCGTCGACCGACTCAGCGCGCAGGTTCTCGTACATGCCGCCCTGCACGATGCCGAACAGCGCGTTCGGGTTCTCGAGGCGCGCGAACTCGTCCCGGCAGCGCACGGCCCAGCGAAGGCTGAGCTGCATCGAGCGTCGCGCGGCCTCTTCGCCGGTCACGCGGCCGTCGACCTCGTACGCGGTGCACTCGTCGAACTGCATGACCACGTCGCTGTTCAGCACGGCCTGGATCTGCATGCTGACTTCAGGCGTGAGCAGCAGCTTGTCGCCGTTCACCGGCGAGGCGAAATGCACGCCCTGCTCGGTGACCTTGGCGCTCGCGCCCAGCGACCAGACCTGGAAGCCGCCGCTGTCGGTGAGGATCGGACGCTGCCAGTTCTCGAACCGGTGCAGTCCGCCAAACTGGCGCAGCACGTCGAGCCCGGGGCGCAGCCACAGGTGGAAGGTGTTGCCCAGGATGATCTGCGCACCCATCTCGACGAGCGCATCGGGCATCACGCCCTTGACGGTGCCGTAGGTGCCGACCGGCATGAAGGCCGGCGTCTCGACGCTGCCGTGGTTCAGCTGCAGGCGGCCGCGGCGGGCGAGCCCGTCGGTCGCGAGCAATTCGAAGGTGAGCATTGAGCGATTGTCTCAGCCGAATTGCGGCGAACGCGGCAGCGCCGGAGTGGACGAACCCCGGTGCGGCTCGGCCCGCAGCGTCGAGTCAGCCAGGCGTGGGCATCGCTCTGGCAGCCCGCCGCGGGTGCGGGTCGACGAGGCAACGGCTGCCGCCGCTGCGGCACTGTGCGCTGGATCTGCGGGCGATGCCTGCGTCCCCGGTGTGGCGCCCTCAGCGCTCGCGCACCAGCATCAGGATCCGCCGATTCCGGTCGTCGGCGACCAGCAGGGCACCGCTCATGGCGACGGCGACGCCGGCCGGCGCGAACGCGCCGCCGCGGCTGCGGGGGCGCTCGCGCAGCCACTCGATCGGGGCGCCGCTCGGCACGCCGTCGGCGTCGAGCGGGAAACCGACCACGCGGTGCCCGGCGGCGCGGTGACCGTGCCAGGCCACCAGCAACTGGCCCGCGAACGGGCTGCGATGCTCGGTCGGCAGCGCGAGCGCGTGCAGCGGCGCCGCGTGCGCCGGCCAGAGCTTGAGCGGCGCGGTCGTGCGCGCGCACGGCGGGTCGGCGTAGCCGCGTGCCGGCCGCCGTGCGCCCACGCACGCCGGCCAGCCGTAGTCCGCGCCGTCGCGCAGCAGGTTCAGCTCCTCGGGCGGCGCGCCGGCGTCGGGGTAGTCGATCGAATTCTCGCCCTGCAGCAGCGTTCGTGTCTGCGGCAGCCAGGCGAGCGCGAGCGAGTTGCGCAGGCCCGTCGCGAACGGCCGCAGCGAGTGCAGCGTCTGCCGCGGTCCGGCGAGCAGCGCCTCGTAAACCGCAGCGCGCGGCCGTTCGCCGCTCATTTCGGGGCAGGGCAGCGTCTGGCGCCCGGCGGCATCGCGACACGCGTCGGTCGCCGAGCCGACGCCGATGAAGAGCCGGCCCGGCCCGCCGAACACGATCTCCTTGAGCGGATGCGCGCCGTCGGCCGGCAGGCCGTCGATCACCGCGTCGGGCCGCAGCGGCGCACCCGGCGCGAGGCGCCAGACGCGGCTCGCCTCGGCGACGTAGATCCGGCCATCGGGCGCGCCGACCATGCCGAACGGCCGGTCGAGCCGATCGAGCAGCACCCGCGTCTGCGCGCGCGGGCCGGCGTCGCCCACCTGCCCGACGCGCAGTTCGATCAGGCGCCCCTGGTTCGGCTCCCAGCTCCCCATGTCGACCACCCAGAAGCGGTTCGGCGCCACCTCGAGCATGCGACGCGGCATGCGCAGGCCGTCGGCCGCGCCGGCGACGAGCGCCACGCAGGTGCCGGGCGGCGACGCGAGGTCGACCCGCGCAAAGCCGGCGCAGGTGGCGGCGGCGCTCGCCGCGGCGGAGCGGGCCGAGGCTGCTCCGGCCGGTTCGACGGCGGCGGAGCCCGCTGCAGCCGCCCGCTGCGGCACCGGACGCGCGGGCTCGGCGGCATGCACGCTGGCGCTCGCAGCGGCGGCCAGGCAGACGAGAAGCGCGCCGGCGAAGCGTCCCGACGTCCGTCTCGCGTTCGCTGCGCGGCTGGTCGGCTCACCGGACACCGCCGGGCGGCGATCCCGAGCCGGCGCGGCGCTGTCGGCGGTAACGCCTGGCGCTCTCCGCCGCCGCGGCCCGACTTGCCTCTGCACGTCAGCCACCGGCAGCCGCGGGGGTTCGCTCGAGCAGCATCGCGTCGCCGTAGCTGAAGAAGCGGTAGCGCTCGCGGATCGCGTGCGCGTAGAGCGCGCGGATGCGCGCGTGCCCGGCGAACGCGCTGACCAGCATCATCAGCGTGCTCCTGGGCAGGTGGAAGTTCGTGATCAGCACGTCGACGACGCGGAACGCGAAGCCCGGCTTGATGAAGATGTCGGTCTCGGCGCTGCCGGCGCGCAGCGTTTCGCCGGGTGCGGCGTCGCGCGCCGCCGATTCGAGCGCGCGCAGGGTGGTCGTGCCGACCGCGACGACGCGGCCGCCGCGCTGCCGCGTCGCCTCGATGGCGGCGACGGTCGCGGGCGGCACCTCGAACCACTCGCTGTGCATGGTGTGCGACGCGATGTCGTCGCGCACCGGCTGGAAGGTGCCGGCGCCGACATGCAGCGTCACGCTGGCTCGGTCGACGCCTTGCGCGGCGAGCGCGTCGAGCAGGGCGGCGTCGAAGTGCAGGGCGGCAGTCGGCGCCGCGACGGCACCGGCGCGCGCCGCAAACACGGTCTGGTAGCGCCGCTCGTCGTCGGCGCCGGCGTCGTGCGCGATGTACGGCGGCAGCGGCACCGCGCCGTGGCGCTCGAGCAGGGCGAACGGATCGTCGGGAAAGTGCAGCCGCACCAGCGCGTCGCCGGGGCCGTCGCGCCCGATCACGTCGGCGTCGAACGCGTCGGCGAAGCGGATGCGACCGCCGGGCTTGGGCATCTTGCTGGCCCGCACGTGAGCCAGGACGTCGTTGCCGGGCAGCACGCGCTCGACCAGCGCCTCGACCGCCCCGCCGGTCGCCTTGGTGCCATGCAGGCGCGCCTTGATCACCCGAGTGTCGTTGACGACGAGCAGGTCGCCGGTGCGCAGCAGGCCGGGCAGGTCGCGGAAGCGACGATCGACCGGCTCGGCGCCGCGGCCGTCGAGCAGACGCGAGGCGGTGCGCTCGGCGGCAGGTTGCTGCGCGATGAGCTCGGGCGGCAGGTCGAAGTCGAAGTCGCTCAGCGTCAGGGGCTCGCTCATCGGCCAAAATTGTCCCATGAGCACCCCGCCGCCCGCGTCCGCCGCCGCGGCGTCGCGCGAGCCAGCGGCGCCGGCCCCGCCGACCAGGGCGGCCAAGAGCGGCCCGCAGCAGGCGCTCGAGAAGCTCGGCCTCGTGCGCGACATCGACCTCGCGCTGCACGTGCCGCTGCGCTATGACGACGAGACGCGGGTCGTGCCGATCGCGAGCCTGCGCGACGGCGCCACCGCACAGGTCGAGGGCGTGGTCACCGACTGCCGCGTCGAGTTCCGGTCGCGGCGCCAGCTCGTCGTCAAGATCGGCGACGGCAGCGACGACCTGGTGCTGCGCTTCCTGCACTTCTACCCGTCGCACCAGAAGACGCTCGCGGTCGGGCACCGCGTGCGGGTGCGCGGCGAGGTGCGCGCGGGCCTCCTGGGCATCGAGATGGTCCACCCGACGTTCCGCGCGGTCGACGCCGGCACCCCGCTGCCGCGCACGCTGACGCCGGTCTATCCCACCAGCGCGCAGCTGCCGCAGGCGTACCTGCGCAAGGCCGTCGCCGGTGCGCTGCCGCGCGCCGACCTGGCCGAGCACGTGCCGGGCGACCTGCTGCCTGCTGGCACCATGCCGCTGCGCGCCGCGCTCGCGGTGCTGCACGCGCCCGGCCCCGACGACGACCTCGACGCCATCGAGGATCGCAGCCACCCCGCGTGGCAACGCCTCAAGTTCGACGAGCTGCTGGCGCAGCAGATCGCGCAGCTCGAGGCCAAGCGCGAGCGCGAGCGCCAGCGCGCGCCGCGCTTCGCCGCGCGCGTCGGCGCGCTGCGCGACGCGCTGCTGGCCGCGTTGCCGTTCGGCCTCACGAGGGCGCAGCAGCGCGTCGTCGCCGAGATCGACGCCGACCTCGCGCGCGAGCAGCCGATGCACCGCCTGCTGCAGGGCGACGTCGGCTCCGGCAAGACGGTGGTCGCGGCGCTCGCCGCCGGGCGCGCGATCGAGGCGGGCTGGCAGTGCGCGCTGATGGCGCCGACCGAGATCCTCGCCGAGCAGCACCTGCGCAAGCTGGTCGGCTGGCTCGCGCCCCTCGGCGTCGGCGTTGCCTGGCTGACCGGCAGCCGCAAGGGCAAGGCGCGCGACCGGATGCTCGAGCAGGTCGCGTCGGGCGAGGCGATGCTCGTGGTCGGCACCCACGCCGTGATCGAAGAGCAGGTGCGCTTCGCGCGGCTCGGCCTCGCGATCATCGACGAGCAGCACCGCTTCGGCGTCGAGCAGCGTCTCGCGTTGCGGGCGAAGCTGGTCGCCCAGGCGTCGAGCGCCCACGGCGGCGCGGCGCTCGAGCCGCACACGCTGATGATGAGCGCAACGCCGATCCCGCGAACGCTCGCGATGACGCTGTTCGCCGACCTCGACGTCAGCACCATCGACGAGCTGCCGCCCGGCCGCATGCCGATCGTCACCAAGCTGTTCGCCGACGCCCGTCGCGACGAGGTGATCGCGCGCATCCGCGACGAGATCGCGCGCGGGCGGCAGGCGTACTGGGTCTGCCCGGTGATCGACGACGAGACGGAGGATGGCGCCGACTCGACCGGCGAGGGGCCCGGCGCCGGCGCTCGCGCCGCACGGCCGGGCGCCCGCAACGCCGCGCGCGGCACCGCGTCGGCGGCCGCGCGCGAACTCGAGAACGTCACCCGCACGCATCGGCGCCTGTCGGCGGCGCTGCCCGGCCAGCCCGTCGGGCTGCTGCACGGCCGCATGCCGGCGGCCGAGAAGGCGGCGACGATGGCCGCGTTCGCGGCCGGCCACGTCGCGGTGCTGGTCGCGACGACCGTGGTCGAGGTCGGCGTCGACGTCGCCAATGCCTCGCTGATGGTGATCGAGCACGCCGAGCGCTTCGGCCTGTCGCAGCTGCACCAGCTGCGCGGCCGCGTCGGGCGCGGCTCGGTCGCGAGCGTTTGCGTGCTGCTCTACGGCAGCCCGCTCTCGATCACCGCGAAGGCGCGCCTCAAGGCGATGCTCGAGACCGCCGACGGCTTCGAGATCTCGCGGCGCGACCTCGAGATTCGCGGGCCCGGCGAGTTTCTCGGTGCGCGTCAGTCGGGCGCCGCGCTCCTGCGCTTTGCGGACCTGCACGCCGACAGCGAACTCGTCGAGCAGGCGCGCGGCGCCGCCGAGACGCTCCTTGCCCGCGACCCGGCCGCCGCCGCGCGCCACGTGGCGCGCTGGCTCGGTGATCGCGCCGAGTACCGCAAGGCCTGACGCGCCCTCGCGCACACCGGCCGGCTCGCTCGCGCGACCGGTGCGTCGCCCGTCGCTAACATCGCCCGCCACGGCGACGCGCTGCCGCGCACGACGAACCTGGGAGGAAGCACTCGGATGTCACTGTTCGGTCGCGCCGCAGCGATCCTGCTGAAGCCGCGGCGAACCTGGCTCGCGATCACGGCCGAGCCGCGCGCCCGACGCGTCGCCGGCCACCTCGCGCTCGTCATGCTGCTGCCCGCGCTCGCGGTGTTCATGCGCCGCTCGGTGCTCGGCGGAGCCCGGCCCGACGCCCCCGACGCCGCCTGGCTCGGTCGCGCACTGCTCTGGCCGGCGGTCACGTACGGCGGCGCGCTGCTCGCGGTCGGCGCGCTCACGCTGCTCGTCGACGCGCTCGCGCCGCTGTTCGGCACGCGCCGCAACCTCAAGGCGACGCTCGACCTCGTCGGCTACACGGCGACGGCCGTGGCGCTGGGCTGCGTGCTGCTCGCGACCCCGCTGCCCGCGCTCGCACTGCTCGGCGCAGCCTGGGCGGTGTACCTCTTCCACACCGGCCTCGCGCCGCTGCTGAAGACGCCGCGCCCGAACGCGCTCGCCTACACGTCGGCCGTGACGGTGGCGAGCGGGCTGATCGCGCTCGCGGTCGGCGCACTGCTCGAACGCTCCGTCCCGGCGAGTCCCGGCCCGCGCTGGGCGAGCGCCCAGCGTGCGCCGGAGCCGCTCGGGTTCGACCGCACCACCGTGGCGGCGATCGCCGAACAGATGGAGGCGACGAGCCGGCGCATCGCCGCGGCGGCGGGCGATGCCGCGCGCGCGGGCGACGGCGCCGCGGCCGCTTCGGCGGGGTCCGGGCCGGAGCCGGTCAGTGGCGCCGGTGCAGCGCCGCCCGCCTCGGCATCGGCGGCCGGACCAGCGGCCGCGTCGGCGAGCCCTGCAGCGCCCGCATCGGCCGCGCGCGCCGCGGCGTCGAACCCGGTCGCCGCGAGCGTCCGCGTCGCACCCGGCGGTCGCCCGCTCCCTGCAGCGGACCTGCGCGCCGCGTTGCCCGAGACCCTGCGCGACTGGCGCCGCGAGTCCATCGCCGCGCGCGACGCGCGGCCCGGCGACACGCTGCTGGCGTGGGCGAAGGCACGCTACGCGTCGGGCGAGCGGCGCGTCAGCGTTGCCGTCGCGGACCTCGGCGGCGCCGTGCTGCAGCCCGAGATGCGCACGCGCCCGCACGTCGAACTGCACAGCCGATCGGCGACGCAGAGCGAGGCCAGCTACAACGACGGCCAGCGCGCGATCCGCGAGGTTTCGACTGCGGACGGCGCGCGCGCGACCTTCACGGTGATCCTCGCCAACGGCGTGATGGTCGAGGTGCAGGGAGAGCGGGTGCCGATGCCGTTCCTCAAGGGCCTCTACGCGGCACTCGACGTGGCACGGCTCGAGGCGCTGCAGCGCGCGCCGACGCGCTGAAAAGCGGCGCGAAAACGCGCCGCGGTGCCGGTGAAGACACCGCCCCGCCGCCGATCCGGAACCGCGTGCGGGGTGAAGGCCGCGCGATATCCTTGCGCACCGCTGCTCGCCAGCTCGCCCCGGAAAGGCCGCTCATGATCCGTCTCGTCCCGCGCTCGTTCCTGCTGCTCGCGCTCGCGGCGCCGCTGCTCTCGATGGCGCAGACACCCACGTCGACGCTCGACAAGGTCAAGCAGAGCGGCGCGATGACGCTTGCCTACCGCGAGTCGTCGATCCCGTTCTCGTACCTCGACGACAAGGCGCAGCCGGTCGGCTTCGCGCACGAGATCTGCATGAAGATCGTCGACCAGGTCAAGCGCGCGACCGGCCGCAACGACCTCAAGGTGAACCTGCAGGCGGTGACCTCGCAGAACCGGATTCCGCTGCTGCAGAACGGGACCATCGACATCGAGTGCGGCTCGACCACCAACAACAGCGAGCGCGGCAAGCAGGTCGCGTTCGCGACCAACTACTTCTATACCGGCACGCGCTTCCTGGTGAAGACCGGCACCCAGGTCAAGTCGATCGCCGACCTGGCCGGCAAGCAGGTGGTGTCGACCACCGGCACCACCAACTACCGCATCCTTCGCACGCTCAACGAGGAGCGCAAGCTCAACATGGACCTGCTGAGCGCCAAGGATCACGCCGAGGCCGCGCTGATGGTGCAGACCGGTCGTGCGGTCGCGTTCGGCATGGACGACATCCTGCTGTACGGCCTGCGGGCCGCGGCGCAGAACCCGGCCGAGCTCGCGGTGGTCGGCGAGGCGATCCAGGTCGAGCCGTACGCGATCATGCTGCGGCGCGACGATCCGGCGTTCAAGAAGCTCGTCGACGACACGCTCGCGGGTCTCATGAAGAGCGGCGAATTCGAGGCGCTCTACAAGAAGTGGTTCCAGTCGCCGATCCCGCCCAAGGGCATCAACCTGCAGGTGCCGATGAGCAAGGAGCTGATGGACAACATGAAGGCGCTGAGCGACAAGCCGGCGACCTGACGCGCACCGCGCGTCGCGAAAGGCCGGCCGCGTGCCGGCCTTTTTTCATGGGCGCGTGCGATCGCGGGCGGCCCGGGCGCTCCGACGCCCGGCGGCGCGCTGCCGCATCCGGGCTCGTCGCGTGCCACAAGCCCTGACATACTTTCCGCGCCGGCCTTCCGACGCATGCCATGACGCTCACCGAACTCCGTTACGTGGTCGCCGTCGCGCGCGAGCGTCACTTCGGGCGCGCGGCCGAGTCGTGCTCGGTGTCGCAGCCGACCCTCAGCATCTCGATCAAGAAGCTCGAGGACGAGCTCGAGGTGCGCATCTTCGAGCGCGGCACCAGCGACGTGAGCGTCACCCCGATCGGCGAGGAGATCGTGCGCCAGGCGCAGGCGGTGCTCGACCAGGTGAACTCGATCCGCGAGACCGCCAAGCGCCGCCACGACCCGGTGGCCGGCCCGCTCCGCCTCGGCGTCATCTACACGATCGGCCCCTACCTGCTGCCCGAGCTCGTGCGCGAGGCGATCGAGCGGGTGCCGCAAATGCCGCTGATGCTGCAGGAGAACTTCACCGTCAAGCTGCTCGAGATGCTGCGCGCCGGCGAGCTCGACTGCGCGATCATGGCCGAGCCGTTCCCCGACAGCGGCCTGGCGATCGCCAAGCTCTACGACGAACCGTTCGTGGTCGCGCTACCGAAGGCGCACCCGCTCGCCAGCCGCGCCTCGATCAGCGCCGACGAGTTGCGCCAGGAGAAGATGCTGTTGCTCGGCACCGGCCATTGCTTCCGCGACCACGTGCTCGAGGTCTGCCCCGAGTACGCGCCGTTTTCCGGCAACGCCGAGGGCATCGGCAAGACCTTCGAGGGCTCGTCGCTCGAGACGATCAAGTACATGGTTTCGGCCGGCATGGGCGTCACGGTGGTGCCGCGCCTGTCGGTGACCGACGAGCCGCAGCCGCACATCGCGTACGTGCCATTCGCCGATCCGGCGCCGACGCGTCGCGTGGTGCTGGTCTGGCGCCGCAGCTTCACGCGCTACGAGGCGATCGCGGCGCTGCGCAACGTCATCTACGCCTGCAGGCTCGACGGCGTCCACCGGCTGACGCCGTAGCCGCGGCTTGCCTGCGGCCGCGGCGACGCGGTGCGGCGTGCCCCGATGGCACACTCGCCGGCCCCGGACCTGCCGGCCTCGTCATCCCGGCCGTCGCCCGGTCGTCGTTTCCATGTCGCTTCGCCTCCCGTTCCCGTCCGCTCCCGCTGTCGCGGCCTTGCTCGCCGCGGCCGCCGCGGCGTCCGCAAGCGCCCAACCGGCCGAGCCCGCCGCCCGCCTGCCGGGGGCGATCGAGGCATGCGCGCCGCTGCGCGTCGACGCCGAGCGGCTCGCCTGCTTCGACCGGGCGGTGGCGGCGCAGGTCAAGGGTGCGCCCGCCGGCGCGCCGACCGCGCCCGAGGCGCAGGCCGCGGCGGCCGCCCCCGCCGCGGCGCCGCAGGCGGCGGTCACCGGGTCGGTCGACGACTCCGGCAGCTACCTCGACGCCCTCTGGGAGCTCACCCCCGAGAGGAAGCGCGGCACCTTCAACTTCAGCGGCTACCGCCCGAACTACTTCTTCCCGCTGCACGCGACGACGCGCGTCAACCGTCACCCGCGCTCGCCGGCACCCGACCACTCGGGCACCCTGCCGCACTACCGCAGCGTCGAGGCCAAGCTGCAGATCTCGCTGCGCACCAAGCTCGCCGAAGGCCTGCTTCTGCCGGACGCCGACCTCTGGTTCGCCTACACCCAGCAGTCGCTCTGGCAGATCTACAGCGGGGGCATCTCGCGGCCGTTCCGCGTGACCGAGCACGAGCCCGAGCTCGTCTACGTGGTGCCGTTCTCGCAGTCGCTGCCGTTCGGCTGGCGCACCCGCCTCGTCGGCCTCGGCCTCGCGCACCACTCGAACGGCCAGGCGCTGCCGTTCTCGCGCAGCTGGAACCGCTGGTACGCGATGGCGGCGGTCGAGAACGGCCCGTTCGCGATCACCGCGCGCCACCACGTGCGCATCCACGAGAGCGACGACCAGGACGACAACCCCGACCTCACGCACTTCCGCGGCCGCACCGAGCTGCTCGGCGTGTGGACACCCGGTGCGTACACGCTGAGCGCGCTCTGGCGCACCAACTTCGACACCCGGCACGGCTCGCTGCAGCTCGACGCCACGATGCCCGTGAACCGCAAGGACCCGAAGGGCCTGCGCTGGTACCTGCAGGCGTTCAGCGGCTACGGCGAGACGCTGATCGACTACAACTTCCGCCAGAGTTCGATCGGGTTCGGCGTGACGCTGTTCGGCTGGTAGGCGCCTCGCCCGGCAGCGCGCCCCGATAATTGCGGGTTTCCCCCGCCGGCCGCTCGGCCGCGACCGCATGTCCGACCTCACCCCGCCGGCGATCGAACGCGAAGTTCGGCGCCGCCGCACCTTCGCGATCATTTCGCACCCCGACGCCGGCAAGACCACGCTGACCGAGAAGCTGCTGCTGTTCTCGGGCGCGATCCAGATCGCGGGCTCGGTGAAGGCGCGCAAGGCGTCGCGCCACGCGACCTCCGACTGGATGGAGATCGAGAAGCAGCGCGGCATCTCGGTCGCCAGTTCGGTGATGCAGATGGAGTACCGCGACTGCGTCATCAACCTGCTCGACACGCCAGGCCACCAGGACTTCTCGGAAGACACGTATCGCGTGCTGACCGCCGTCGACGCCGCGCTGATGGTGATCGACGCCGCCAACGGCGTCGAGCCGCAGACCCGCCGGCTGCTGCAGGTCTGCCGCGCCCGCAACACGCCGATCCTGACCTTCGTCAACAAGATGGACCGCGAGGTGCAGGAGCCGCTCGCGCTGATGGACGAGATCGAGCGCGAACTCGGCATGGAAGTCGTGCCGTTCACCTGGCCGGTCGGCATGGGCAAGACGTTCCATGGCGTGATGGACCTGCGCGCGCAGCAGATGCGCGTGTTCAAGCCGGGCGCCGACCGCAACGAGGACGACGACGAGATCCTCGCCGGGCTCGACAACCCGGCTTATGCCGAGCGCTTCGGCGCGCCGTACGAACAGGCTGCCGGCGAGATCGAGCTGCTCACCGACGCGGCGCCGCCGTTCGACGAGGCGGCGTTCCTCGCGGGCCGGCAGACACCGATGTTCTTCGGGTCGGCGGTCAACAACTTCGGCGTGCGCGAGGTGCTCGACGCCCTCGTCGACCTCGCGCCGCCGCCCGACAAGCGGGTCGCGATCCAGCGCGAGGTGCTGCCCTCGGAACCGAAGTTCAGCGGCGTGGTGTTCAAGATCCAGGCCAACATGGACCCGGCGCACCGCGACCGCATCGCGTTCCTGCGCGTGGCGTCGGGTCACTTCGAGCGCGGCATGCGGCTCAAGGTCGTGCGCTCCGGCAAGGAACTGCGCCCGAACAGCGTCGTGAGCTTCCTCAGCCAGCGGCGCGAGCTGCTCGACGAGGCATTCGCCGGCGACATCATCGGCATTCCGAACCACGGCGTGCTGCAGCTCGGCGACACCCTCACCGAAGGCGAGCCGCTGCAGTTCACCGGGCTGCCGTTCTTCGCGCCCGAGATGTTCAGGAGCGTCGAAGTCGCCGATCCGCTGCGCACCAAGCAGCTGCGCGCCGGCCTCACCCAGCTCGGCGAGGAGGGCGCGATCCAGGTGTTCCGTCCCCTCGCCGGCTCGCTGCTGCTGCTCGGCGCGGTCGGCCAGCTGCAATTCGAGGTGGTCGCGCACCGCCTCGAGCACGAGTACGGCGTGAAGGCGCGCATCATGCCGAGCCGTTTCCAGGTCGCCCGCTGGGTCACCTGCCCGCCCGAAGCGGGCGGTCAGAAGGAATTGCAGCGCTTCATCGACGCCAACGCGCACCGGGTCGCCTACGACGCGGTCGACGCGCCGACGGTGCTGGTCGAGTACGCGCCCGAGCTGCGCGCGATCGAGTCGAACTGGCCGCAGATCCGCTTCCATGCGTTGCGCGAGCACGCCGGGCTGGTGTTCCAGCGCCAGCTCGAAGGCTGACTGCGCGGCCGATCGGTGTCGGGGCGACCCGTCGGCGCGAGCTCGGCGTGCCCTGATCCCGGTCCGACGGCGGACCGGCTGAACGACCACCGTCCCGCAAGCGACGCAGCGCTGACGCCCTGTGGGGAACCGAGCCAGCCGGCCCTCCGGAAGCGGCCGAGGCGTCGCGCCACGCTTGCGGCTCGGTGGATTCCCGCACGCCGGATTCACGGCGTCGATGACGAGCATCGAAATTCGTCACTTCCGGCCTTGGCAGCCGGTTCCTATCCTTGTTGCGGGCCGACGCAGAGCGGCCGACCCCCACAAGGAGACAACCATGAAGAGCCTCTGGTACGGCGCTCCCGGCGCCTGGTTGCGGGGCCTCGCCGCCGCGACGCTGCTGCTGGCCGGTGCCGCCGTCTCGGCGAACGACGCCGATCGGGATCGCGACCGCGACAACGACTGCCCGCACGGTCGCGACATCACGCTGATCAACGGGCGCATCCACACGATGGACGCGTCGAATCGCGTCGTCTCGACGCTGACGATCCACGACGACCGATTCGCGGCGGTCGGACGCGCGTCGTTCGCGTTCGGCGAGCACTGCCAGCAGGTGGTCGACCTCGGGGGTCGCACCGTGCTGCCGGGCCTGGTCGACAACCACAACCACATCGTGCTGCTCGGCATCCGGCCCGGCTATCACACGCCGATCGAGACCGCGCGCACATTCGCCGACATTGCGTCGACCTACCGCATGCGCATCCGCAACGCGCCGGCTGGCGCGTTCATCACCTCGATCGGCGGCTTCAACCCGGCGCAGTTCGTCGAGAAGCGGCTGCCGACGCTCGCCGAGCTCGACGCGATCGCGCCGTCGAACCCGGTCTACCTGCAGGTGGCGTTCACCGGCCCGTCGGTCACCAACTCGGCCGGACGTGCGTTCTTCACAAGCCGCGGCATCGCGGTCGGCGCCGACGGCTCGATCGCCGCCAACGCCCCGACGGTGGCGGCACTGAACGCGCTGCGCTCCGTGCAGACGTTCGACGACAAGAAGCGCGGCACGCTCGACGCCATGGCGTACGCCGCCGCGCTCGGCGTCACGTCCAACTTCGACATGGGGGGCTTCCTGATCCCCGGCTCGCCGAACCACGAGGACGAGTTCACCTTCGACGGCGCCGCGAGCTGGGACCCGTACACCGCGTACGACCCGATCCTCGAGCTGCATCGCAACGGGCAGATGAAGGTGCGGGTGCGCGTGTTCTTCCTCAGCATGGACAACTCGCTCGCCATCCCGATCCTGTCGCGCCGCGTCGAGAACGCGTTCCGCGAGTTCGGCAACGACTGGCTGAAGACCGCCGGGCTTGGCGAGTTCATCACCAACTGGCCGCTGTTCGGGCAGGTGGTGCTGCCGGCCAACTACCCCGCGGCGGTGCGCAAGGCCGCCCAGCGCGGCTGGATCTATCAGCAGCACACGCTGTCGTCGGCCGAGGACAACGCGGCCATCACCGCCTGGGAACAGCTCAACGCGCAGGTGCCGATCGCGCCGCTGCACTGGTCGCTGGCGCACGCGATGACGATCACGCCGCAGAACGTGCAGCGCCTGAAGGCGATGGGCGCCGGGCTGGCGCTGCACGGCTTCCGCTACCTCGCCGGTACGCCGGCCGCGGCTGGGCCGCCGTACCGGATGATCCTCGACAGCGGCATCAAGGTCGGCGCCGGCTCGGACTCGGCGCAGATCTCGGCGCTCAACCCGTGGCTGATGCTGTACTACATGACAACCGGGAAGAACAGCTCGGGCGAGCTGATCAACGCCGGCCAGACGCTGACCCGCCAGGAGGCGATCCGCCTCTACACCGCGGCGAACGGCTGGTTCAGCAAGGAAGAGGACAAGATCGGCTCGATCGAGGGCGGCAAGCTCGCCGACCTGGTGGTGCTGAACGACGACTACTTCCGCGTTCCGGACGAGTCGCTGAAGAAGCTGCGCTCGGTGCTGACGATCGTCGGCGGCAAGGTGGTGCACAACAGCGGCGACGTGCGGATGTACGGGTTCTGAACGCGCACCCCGCAGGGTGCCTGGCAGCGGGGCTGCGGCAGTCCGCCAGCGCCGCGCGCGGCCCCGCCAGCTGAACCGCGGGTGCGGCCCGCGCCGGCAGCCGTCGATGCCGCGCCGCCGCGGCCGCGCTCGTCGCGCGGCGCTCCGCTGCGCGAGGTCGCAGTCCGGCCACCCCCGACAATCGCGGCATGGCCACGCTGCCCGCGCCCTCCCGCCTTTCGCTCTACCTCGACCTCATCCGCTGGGATCGTCCGGCGGGCACCTGGCTGCTGCTCTGGCCGACGCTCGCCGCGCTATGGATCGCGGCGCGGGGCTTTCCGGGCTGGCACCTGCTCGTGGTGTTCACGCTCGGCACCTTCCTGATGCGCAGCGCCGGCTGCGCGGTCAACGACGTCGCCGACCGCGACTTCGACCGCCACGTCAAGCGCACCGCCAACCGGCCGGTGACGAGCGGCCGCGTCAGCGTGCGCGAGGCGCTCATGCTGGGCGCCGCGCTCGCGCTCGTCGCGTTCGCACTGGTGCTGACCACCACGCCGGCGGCGGTCGCCTGGAGCGTCGCGGCGCTGGCCGTGACATTGGTCTATCCATTCAGTAAGCGCGTGCTGTCGATGCCGCAGGCGGTGCTCGGGGTCGCCTTCAGCTTCGGCATTCCGATGGCGTTCGCCGCGGTGCTCGGCCAGGTGCCGGCGATCGCCTGGGCGCTGCTCGCCGGCAACCTGTTCTGGGTGCTCGCCTACGACACCGAGTACGCCATGGTCGACCGCGACGACGACCTCAGGATCGGCATCAAGACGTCCGCCATCACGCTCGGCCGCTTCGACGTGATCGGCGTGATGGCGTTCTATGCCGTGTACCTGGCGAGCTGGGCCGCGATCGGCGCCCGGCTCGAACTCGGCGCCGCGTTCTACCTCGGCATCGCCACCGCCGCGGGGATCGCGGCCTGGCACTACACGCTGATCCGCGACCGCTCGCGCGAAGGCTGCTTTCGCGCCTTCCGACTCAACCACTGGGTCGGCTTCGCGGTGTTCGCCGGCGTGGTCGCCGGGCTGATCTGACATGAAAGAGGCGCTGCGCGACGGTTCGCGCGAGCGCCTGGGTGTCCGAGCGGCGCAGCCCTCGCGGTCGGGAACCTCTGCTCAGGGATAGAGGCCGCGCTCCTCGCGCGCCATCAGGATGCGCTCGCAGGCGACCGCGTAGGTCGCGGTCCGCAGGCTGATCTTGTAGTGGTCGGCGGTGTCCCAGATCTTGCGCAGCGCGTCGACCATGATGCGGTCGAGGCGCGCGTTGATCTCGTCCTCGCTCCAGAAGAAGCTCGAGAAGTCCTGCACCCACTCGAAGTAGCTGACCGTCACGCCGCCGGCGTTGCAGATGACGTCGGGCACCACCAGCACGTTGCGGTCGGCGAGCACGTCGTCGGCCTGCGGAAGGGTCGGACCATTCGCGCCTTCGAGCACCAGCTTCGCCTTGATGCGCTGCGCGCGCTCGGGCGTGATCTGGCCTTCGAGCGCGGCCGGGATCAGGATGTCGCACTCGACGTCCCAGAACGCCTCGCGGTCGACGCGCTCGGCGTCGGCGTAGTTGGCGATGCCGCCGTCGCGGCGCAGCACCTCGTTCGCCTTGGCGAGGTCGAAGCCGCCGGGGTTGACCAGGGTCGCGCTGTGGTCCTGCACCGCGACCAGCCTGGCGCCGGCCTGCACGAACAGCTCGGCGGCCGAGCCGCCGACGTTGCCCATGCCCTGCACCGCGATGCGCGCACCTTCGAGCGGCAGGCCGATGCGGGTCGCGGCCTCGCGGCCGGTGACGAACACGCCGCGCCCGGTGGCCTTGACGCGGCCCAGCGAGCCGCCCAGGTGCAGGGGCTTGCCGGTGACGACGCCGGTCGCTGTCATGCCGGTGTTCATCGAGTACGTGTCCATCATCCAGGCCATGATCTGGCCGTTGGTGTTCACGTCGGGCGCCGGGATGTCGCGCTGCGGGCCGATGATGATGCCGATCTCGCTCGTGTAGCGCCGCGTCATGCGCTCGAGCTCCTTCTCGGACAGCTTCTTGGGATCGACGCGGATGCCGCCCTTGGCGCCGCCGTACGGCAGGTTGACGGCGGCGCACTTGATCGTCATCCACGCGGAAAGCGCCATCACCTCTTCCAGCGTCACGTCGGGGTGGAAGCGGATGCCGCCCTTGCCGGGCCCACGCGAGAGGTTGTGCTGCACCCGGTAGCCCTCGAAGTGGGCCACGCTGCCATCGTCCATCTCGATCGGCACGTCGACGATCAGCGCGCGCTTGGGGCGCTTGAGCGTCTCGGCCCAGCGCGCGAGCGGCCCCAGATAGGGCAGCACGCGGTCGACTTGCGACAGATAGGTGTGCCAGGGGCTCGTCAGGGTGGGCGTCAGGTAGGACAGGTAACTCATTCAGGGCTCCGAAGAAGGGGCGCTCGCATGGCGCCCAGCGAGACTGTAGGGGCAAGCGCAGCCCCGCTTCGTGACATCCCTGCCCCGCGTGCCGGACCGCGGCAGCGCCGCGCGCGAGGCTCGGGTCAGCCGAACTCGTCGCCCAGCTCGGCGGCACGCCGCCGCGCCGCCTCGAGCGCCGCGCCGAACGCCGCGCGCACGCCGTGCGCGTCGAGTGTCGCCAGCGCCGCGGCGGTGGTGCCGCCCTTGGAGGTGACCTGCTCGCGCAACCGGCCGAGCGGCTCGCTGGAACCTTGCGCGAGGGACGCCGCGCCGGCACACGTGGCGAGCGCGAGGCGCCGGCCCTGCTCGGCGCTGAGCCCCATTGCGGTCGCGGCGTCGGCCATCGCCTCGGCGACGTAGAACACGTAGGCGGGACCCGAGCCGGAGAGCGCGGTGACCGCGTCGAGCTGCACCTCGGCGTCGACCCACAGCACCTCGCCGGTCGGCGCGAGCAGCGCCTCGACGCGTGCCCGCTCGTCCGCGCCGACCTCGGGGCGCGCGTAGAGCCCGGCGATGCCGCGCCCGATCAGCGCCGGCGTGTTCGGCATCGCCCGCACCACGCGCTCGTTGTCGAGCGCACGCGCGATCGCCTCGCTGCGGATGCCCGCCATCACGCTGAGGTGGAGCGCGGCGGCGACGTGCGACGCGCACGGCGCGGCGGCGGCCTTGAAGTACTGCGGCTTGACGGCCCACACGACGAGCCCGGCGCCGGCCAGCGACGCGTCGGCGGCGCCGAGCGTGCGCACGCCGAAGCGTGCCGCCAGGCGCTCGCGCTGGCCTGGATCGGGGTCGACGACGACGATCCCGGGCGCGTGGCCCTCGCTGCGCTCGACGAGGCCGCCGATGAGCGCGCTGGCCATGTTGCCGCCGCCGATGAATGCGATGCTGTCCATCGCGGCAGTGTAAGGAGCCCCCGTTGCGTCGCGCCGCTTCAGCCGGCACCCTTCGCAGCGCACCGTCTTCAGGGCACGCCTCTACTTCAGCGACGGCGCAGGAGAGCGCTGCCCTCGATGCCGCGGAGCCGGACCCCGGCTCCGCTCGATCAGCGGGCGCGCGTTCCGAAAATGGCCGAGCCGACGCGCACGATGGTCGCACCCTCGGCGATCGCCGCCTCGAGATCGTCGCTCATGCCGATCGACAGGGTGTCGAGCCCGTGGCCGCGCGCCCGGAGCGCATCGAAAAGCTTGCGCAAGGCGCGATGCGGCGCGCGCTGCGCCGCGACCTCCGTCGACGGCTCCGGGATCGCCATGAGGCCGCGCAGACGCAGCGCCGGCAGCCCCGCGACCGCGGCGGCGAGCGCCTCCACCTCCTCGGGCGCGACGCCGCTCTTCGTCGCCTCGCCGCTGATGTTGACCTGGAGGCACACCGAAAGCGGCGCCAGACCCGCCGGCCGCTGCGCCGACAGCCGCTCGGCAATCTTGAGCCGGTCGACGCTGTGGACCCAGTCGAAGCGCTCCGCCACGATGCGCGTCTTGTTGCTCTGCAGCGGTCCGATCAGGTGCCACTCGAGGCGCTCGCGGAGGTCGGCGAGCGTCTCGATCTTGTCGACGCCCTCCTGCACGAGGTTCTCGCCGAAGCGCGTCTGCCCCGCGGCGACCGCCTCGCGGACGCTCGTTGCAGGAAAGAACTTGCTCACCGCGAGCAGCGTGACGCTTTGCACGGGCCTTCCGGCTGCCGCGCACGCGCGTGCGATGCGCCCTCGCACGCTTTCGAGGTTTGCTGCGATCATTGCGCCACTGCGTCCGACAGCGCCGGGCACCCTCTCGAACCGCGCGCGTCGACAGCCGCCGGCCACCCCGGGCCGGCGACCGCCTGCCACGGTGCGCGTGGCATTGCGCCTGGCCACGGCTCACGGACCCGCTCCGTGCCGACTCTCATCTGCCGCCCCACCGCTCGAGGCCCATGGACATCACCCAACTGCTTGCGTTCTCCGTCAAGAACAAGGCATCCGACCTGCACCTCTCGGCCGGCCTGCCGCCGATGATCCGGGTCCATGGCGACGTGCGCCGGATCAATGTCGACCCGCTCGAGCACAAGCACGTGCACGACATGGTCTACGACATCATGAACGATTCGCAGCGCAAGGCGTACGAGGAGACGCTGGAGTGCGACTTCTCGTTCGAGATCCAGGGTCTGGCGCGCTTCCGCGTCAACGCGTTCAACCAGAACCGCGGCGCCGGCGCCGTGTTCCGGACGATTCCGTCGAAGATCCTCACGCTCGAGCAACTGAACTGCCCGCCCGTGTTCGCCGAGCTGGCGCTCAAGCCGCGCGGCATGGTGCTGGTGACCGGCCCGACCGGCTCGGGCAAGTCGACCACGCTGGCCGCGATGGTGAACCACCTCAACGAGAACGAGTTCGGCCACATCCTGACGGTCGAGGACCCGATCGAGTTCGTGCACGAGTCGAAGAAGAGCCTCGTCAACCAGCGCGAGGTCGGCCCGCATACGCTCAGCTTCGCGAACGCGCTGCGCTCGGCGCTGCGCGAGGACCCGGACTGCATCCTGGTCGGCGAGATGCGCGACCTCGAGACGATCCGCCTGGCGCTCACCGCCGCCGAGACCGGCCACCTGGTATTCGGCACGCTGCACACCTCGAGCGCCGCCAAGACGGTCGACCGCATCGTCGACGTGTTCCCGGCCGCCGAGAAGGAAATGGTCCGCTCGATGCTGTCGGAGTCGCTGATCGGCGTGATCTCGCAGACCCTCATGAAGACCAAGGACGGCTCCGGCCGCGTCGCCGCGCACGAGATCATGCTCGGCAACGCGGCGATCCGGAACCTGATCCGCGAGAACAAGGTCGCCCAGATGTACTCGGCGATCCAGACCGGCAACAACGTCGGCATGCAGACGCTCGACCAGAACCTCGCGGACCTCGTGCGCCGTAACATCGTCACGGCCTCCGAAGCCCGCGCCAAGGCCAAGTTCCCCGAGAACTTCCCGGGGTGAGTCGGGACGACTCCGGGACCGCGCTTGCAAGCGCGGGCTTGGGCAAGAGGGCCGACTTCCAGACAACAGCGCCGAGCGCCCGCGCAACGAACACTGAGCCTCCATGGAACGCGATCAAGCCTCCAAGTTCGTAACCGACCTGCTGCGCCTCATGGTGTCGCGCAACGGCTCGGACCTGTTCCTCACGGCCGACTTTCCGCCGGCGATCAAGGTCGACGGCAAGGTGACGAAGGTGTCGCCGCAGCCGCTCACCGGCCAGCACACGCTGGCCCTGACGCGGTCGATCATGAACGACAAGCAGGCCGCCGAGTTCGAGCGCACCAAGGAGTGCAACTTCGCGGTCGCGCCGGTGGGCCTCGGTCGCTTTCGCGTCAATGCGTTCGTGCAGCAGGGCAACGTCGGCCTGGTGATGCGGACCATCCCGCAGCAGATCCCGAGCATCGATTCGCTCACCCTGCCGCCGGTGCTCAAGGAGGTCGCGATGACCAAGCGCGGCCTCGTGATCTTCGTCGGCGCCACCGGCTCCGGCAAGAGCACCTCGCTCGCCGCGATGGTCGACCACCGCAACGAGAACTCGTACGGTCACATCATCACTATCGAGGATCCGGTCGAGTTCGTGCACCAGCACAAGAACTGCATCGTCACGCAGCGCGAGGTCGGCATCGATACCGACGACTGGGGCATCGCGCTCAAGAACACGCTGCGTCAGGCACCGGACGTGATCCTGATGGGCGAGATCCGGGACCGCGAGACCATGGAGCACGCGGTCGCGTTCGCCGAGACCGGTCACCTGTGCATGGCGACGCTGCACGCCAACAGCGCCAACCAGGCACTCGACCGCGTCATCAACTTCTTTCCCGAAGAGCGCCGCGCGCAGCTCCTGATGGACCTGTCGCTCAACCTGAAGGCGCTGGTGTCGCAGCGGCTGCTGCCGCGCCAGGAAGGCAAGGGCCGTGTCGCCGCGGTCGAGATCCTGCTCAACACGCCGCTGGTCTCGGACCTGATCTTCAAGGGCGACGTCGCCGAGATCAAGGAGATCATGAAGCGCTCGCGCGAACTCGGCATGCAGACCTTCGACCAGGCGTTGTTCGACCTGTACGAGGCCGAGACCATCACCTTCGAGGACGCGCTGCGCAACGCCGACTCGGTGAACGACCTGCGCCTGCAGATCAAGCTGCACAGCCGTCGCGCGCGCAGCGCCGACCTCAGTGCCGGCACCGAGCACATGCACATCATCTAATTGGACGCTTCGCTGAGTTCAAGACGGCCTCTTCGAGGCCGTCATGTTTTTGGAGAATCAAGTCATGGCTGAACGGACCTACGACCCCATTCCGGCGCAGCGCGTCGCGTTCCTCGGCCTCGGCGTCATGGGCTACCCGATGGCGGGCCATCTCGCGCGCGCCGGCCATCAGGTCACGGTCTACAACCGCACCGGCGCGAAGGCCGACGCCTGGGCCGGCGAGTACGGCGGCCGCAGCGCGCCGACGCCGCGCGAGGCGGCGGAAGGCGCCGACATCGTGTTCGCGTGCGTCGGCAACGACGCCGACCTGCGCTCGGTCGTGCTCGGCGACGACGGCGCGTTCGCCGGCATGCAGCCGGGCGCCGTGTTCGTCGACCACACCACCGCGTCGGCCGACGTCGCCCGCGAGCTGAGCGCGGCGGCGCGCGCGCAGGGTCTCGCGTTCGTCGACGCCCCGGTATCGGGCGGCAACCTCGGCGCCATCAACGGCGTGCTCACCGTCATGTGCGGCGGCGACGCCGACGCCTTCGAACGCGTGCGCCCGGTGATGCTGGCGTTCGCGCGCTCGATCGCGCGGCTCGGCGAGTCGGGCGCCGGCCAGCTCGCCAAGATGGTCAACCAGATCGCGATCGCGGGGCTCGTGCAGGGCCTGTCGGAAGCGATCGCGTTCGGCGAGCGCGCCGGTCTCGACATGACCGCCGTGCTCGGCGTCATCGGCAAGGGCGCCGCGCAGAGCTGGCAGATGGACAACCGCGGCCCGACCATGATCGCGGGCAAGTTCGACTTCGGCTTCGCGGTCGACTGGATGCGCAAGGACCTCGGCCTGGTGCTCGACGAGGCGCGCCGCAACGGCGCCCAGCTGCCGGTCGCCGCCCTCGTCGACCAGTTCTACGCCGACCTGCAGGCGCACGGCGACAACCGCCTCGACACCTCGAGCCTGATCAAGCGGCTGCGCGCCGACTGACTCGGGCGTCGCATCGACGACAGAGGCCGCCCGCGGCGGCCTTCTCGACGAAGACGCCGGCCTTCAGGCGCGACGCCGGCGCGCGAGCAGCAAGAGGCCCAGGCCGAGCAGCGCGGTCGACGTCGGCTCCGGCACGCCCGCGGGCGTGGCCAGACCGAACGCATGGTTGTCCGTCTCGAACGCGTTGCCGGTGCTTGCGTAGACGATGCTGGTGTAAAGCGAGCCCGGGAAGTAGTCGACGAAAGCCGAGACCAGCCCGTTCGCCGAGCTGTTCGGGAACACCACGCTGTTGATGTCGGTGCCGTTGAACGAGTCGACCAGCACGCCGTTCAGGAAGAACTGCACCGTGTTGTAGTCGTCGAGCGAGCCGGCGTAGAAGCCGAAGTAGTTGGCCGGGTTGGCGAGGGTGACCGTGACCGGCGTGCCATGCGAGGGCCCGACGGCGAGGTAGGTCGTGGTGTCGCCGGCCGGCGAGACGGCGACCGACGAGTTGCCGGTGCGGAAGTGCGCGGCATTGAGCGGCAGGCCTCCGCTCTCGCTGTAGGTCGCGCCGCAGAGGTTGAGCGCGCTCGCGGCGTTGAAGTCGACCGTGCAGACGCCCGCCTTGCTCGAGATCTGCCCGTTGGCGCCCGCGGCCATGCCGCCGACCTGGATGGTGCCGGCAACGGCAAGACCACAAGCGAGGAGGCCCGAGACGGCGACGAAGGTGGCTTTCACGTTCACGAGGCGACTCCTGATGTGTGCTGCAGCCGTCAGCCACGGCACGGCTGGCGCTGCGGCGCCGACGGGAGCCGAATCATCCTAGAAATCGGCCGATCGTGTGCGCGGGCGCCGGGCAGAACTCGCGCGGTCGCGGCGCCGGCGCAACGCTACGGCGGCCACGCCTAGGGAGCCGGCGTGCGGGTGCGGATCTTTTCGAGGTCCGCGTCGCTCATGACCTCGAACACGCGCACCACCTTGCCGACGCCGCTGACGCCGCGCGCGATCTCGGTCGCGCGGTGCGCCTCGCGCTCGCTGACACGCCCCATCAGGTAGATCACGCCCTGGTGCGCGACCACCTTCACCGAGTTGGCGAAGATGTCCTGGGCGTCGACCAGGCTGGCCTTCACCTTGGCCTCGACCAGGATGTCGCCCGAGCGGCGCGGCAGCGAGCGCAGCTCGCCGACCTGCAGTTCGTTGACGACGCCCTGCACGTTGTCGACACGCTCGGCAATCGAGGTCGCGGTCGCCTTGTCGGCTTCGCTCGCGATCTCGCCGGTGAGCAGCACGCGACGGTTGAAGCTCGTCACGTTGATGCGCGCGCGCTCGCCGAACGTGTCGTCGAGGCGCGAGCCGATCTTCACCTCGAGCACCTGGTCGTCGATCTGGGTGCCGGAGGTGCGGCGGTCGGTCGCGACCATCGCGCCGCCGACCACCGCGCCGCCGAAGAGGAGCGGCGCACAGCCGCTGAAGCCGGTGGTGACGACGAGGGCGGCGAGCAGCGTGCTCGCCTGGCGGGGAATGCGGCAGGTCGCCATCACGTGCTCTCCGGTTCGCCGAGCAGTTGCAGGTCGACCGCATCGCACAGGCAGTGCAGCACCAGGAGGTGAACCTCCTGGATGCGCGCGGTGCGATCGTGCGGGACGCAGATCATCACGTCGGTGTCGACCAGCCGCTCGCGCAGCTTGCCGCCGGTATTGCCGGTCAGCGCGATCACGGTCATGTCCTTCTGGCGCGCGGCGTCGACCGCCGCCAGCACGTTCGCCGAGTTGCCGCTCGTGGTGATCGCGAGCAGCACGTCGCCCGGCGCGCCGAGCGCCTGCACCTGCTTGGCGAACACCACCTCGAAGCTGTAGTCGTTGCCGACCGCTGTGAGGATCGACGCGTCGGTGGTCAGCGCGATCGCGGCGAGGCCGGGGCGCTCGCGTTCGAAGCGGCCGACGAACTCGGCGGCGAAATGCTGGGCGTCGCCGGCCGAGCCGCCATTGCCGCAGCTCAGCACCTTGCCGCCGCCGGTGATGCAGCCGACCAGCGCGCTGACCGCATCGGCGATCGGCTTGCTCAGCAGTTCGGCAGCGGCGTACTTGAGGTCGGCGCTGTCGAAGAACTGCTGCTGGATGCGTTGTTCGAGCATGCGGCCGATCATATCGACCCGGTCCTGCCGGCTCGAACGGCGGGCTTTGCGCCGGAGGGAAGGCATCGGCGCCCGGTTGTCAACCGGCGTCGAACGCTCCGCGCAGCCAGGTGATGCGCTCGCCCTCGACGGCGATCACGTCGAAGCGGCAGGGCGGCAGCTTCGCGAGGCCGGTCAGGAAGTGACGCGCCGCGTAGACGACGCGCCGCTGCTTGGCCGGCAGCACGCTGGCCGCCGCGCCGCCGTGGCTCGCCGCCGCGCGGGCCCGCACCTCGACGAAGACGAGCGTGCCGTCGCGGTCGCGCACGATCAGGTCGACCTCGCCGCCGGGGGCGGACGGCCCGCGTGCGACCCGATAATTGCGCCGCACCAGGGCCAGGCCGTGCGCCTGCAGGTGCGCGAGGGCCGCCGCTTCGGCGGCGTCGCCCACCTCCTTGGTCGAACGGGTCGCCATAACGATGAAGGCTTCGCTGGTGTTGCAGGCTGCTGCCGAGGCGGCGGGCGGCCAGCAGTATCCGCGAGGCGCCCTCTACGTCGTCGCGACGCCGATCGGCAATCTCGCCGACCTGACGCTGCGCGCGATCCACGTGCTCGCCCTGGTCGACGCGATCGCCTGCGAGGACACCCGCCACAGCGCGCCGCTGCTGCGCCAGTTCGGCATCGACAAACCTCTCGTCGCGCTGCACGAGCACAACGAGCGACAAGCGGCCGGGCAGGTGCTCGAGCGGCTCGCGCGCGGCGAACGCGTCGCCTACGTGAGCGATGCGGGAACGCCGGGCGTCTCGGACCCCGGCGCCGAACTCGTGCGCACGGTCCGCAGCGCCGGTCAGCGAGCGATCCCGATTCCCGGAGCGAGCAGCGCGCTCGCGGCGCTCAGCGTCGCCGGCGATCCGGGCGCCGAGCAGTTCGCGTTCGTCGGCTTCCTGCCGGCCCGCGGCCCCGCGCGTGCGCAGGCGGCCAGGCAGCTCGCCGCAGCGAGCGCGGCGCAGATCGTGTTCGAGGCCCCGCACCGCATCGTGTCGCTCGCCGCGTTGCTGGCGCAGGTGTGCCCCGAGCGCAGCGTCAGCGTCGCGCGCGAGCTGACCAAGCAGTTCGAGAGCGTCGAGACGCTGCGTGCGGCCGACTTCCCGGCCTGGCTCGGCGCCGACCCGAACCGCGCACGCGGCGAGTTCGTGGTCGTCGTCCACTCTCAGGCGCAGGCAACCGACGACGCCACAGCGACGCACGACCGCGTGCTGCGCGCGCTGCTTCGCGAGCTGCCGCTCAAGCAGGCGGTCGGCCTCGCGGCCGAGCTGACCGGAGCGCCGCGCAACGCGCTCTACACGCGCGCGCTGGCGCTGAAACAGGGCGTCGACGCCGGCGCGGCCGAAGCCGGCGAGCCCTGAGTGGTCCGACCGATCAGCGGCGGCCGTTGCGCTCGGCCGTGCGGATCATGACGTCGGCCTCGCGCTGCATGCGGCGCAGCGTCTGGCGTTCCTGCGGGGTCACGACGCCGTCGGCCTTCGCGCGCCGCTCGTAGCGCCGGATCTCGGCCTGCTTGCGGTCGAGGGCGCGCTGCTCGCGGGGCGTGAGCCGGCCGCTCGACGCGGCGTGGTCGATGCGGCGCTCCTGCACCGACTGGCGGGCATCGATGCCCGGAGTGGGCTGCGCGATGGCGCCGATCGACGCACCGGTGAGGGCGATGGCGGCAGCTAGAGTCTTGATGTTCAGCATGGTGTTCTCCTTCTGGTGATGGGACGAGGCGATTGTCGAGTCGCCCCCGTACAACGATCGGCCGGCCGAGACGACCGACACGCGCCGGGTAAACCCGCCGTAAAGACGTGTGAAAGGGCATTCGCCAGGCGCGCCGGCCAGCGAGGGGCGACTTCTACAATCGACCGCCTTACCGAGCAAGGAACGCGCATGATTTCCCGCGAACCCACGATCGAACGCCTCGCCGTCGCGCGCACGCTGCTGCTCGAGCCGTTCGGCCTCAACGAGGCGGCGCTGACGCGCGCGCTCGGGGCCGTCGCGACGCACCAGATCGACGACGCCGACATCTACTTCCAGGCCACCCGCAGCGAGGGCTGGAGCCTCGAGGAAGGCATCGTCAAGAGCGGCAGCTTCGGCATCGACCAGGGCTTCGGCATCCGTGCCGTCGCCGGCGAGAAGACTGCGTTCGCGTACTCGGACGACATTTCGGAAGCGGCGTTGATGGACGCTGCGCAGACCGTGCGCACGATCGCTGCGGCGGGGCAGAGCCGGCGCGTGCGGGTCGCGCCGACGGTGACCACGGCGCGCAGCCGCGTGCTGTACGCCGCGACCGACCCGATCGGCACCCTCGACAGCGCCGCCAAGGTCGAGCTGCTCGGCAAGGTCGAGCGCCTCGCGCGCGCCAAGGATCCGCGCGTCAAGCAGGTGATGGCCGGCCTCGCGAGCGAGTACGACGTGGTGCTGGTCGCGCGCGCGGACGGCACCATTGCCGCCGACGTGCGGCCGCTGGTGCGCCTTTCAGTGACGGTGATCGCCGAGCAGACCGTGGGTGGCGTGGTGCGCCGCGAGTCCGGCAACGGCGGCGGCGGCGGCCGTTTCGGCCTCGCGCTGTTCGACGACGCTGCGATCGCGAGCTACGTCGACCAGGCGGTCAGCGCCGCGCTCACCAACCTCGAATCACGCCCCGCCAAGGCGGGCCTGATGAGCGTCGTGCTCGGCCCGGGCTGGCCCGGCGTGCTGCTGCACGAGGCGATCGGCCACGGCCTCGAAGGCGACTTCAACCGCAAGGGCTCGAGCGCGTTCAGCGGCAAGATCGGCGAGCGCGTCGCCGCACCGGGCGTCACGGTGCTCGACGACGGCACGCTGCCCGAGCGCCGCGGCTCGCTCAACATCGACGACGAAGGCAACGCGAGCCAGCGCAACATCCTGATCGAGGACGGCATCCTCAAGGGCTACATCCAGGATTCGATGAACGCGCGCCTGATGGGCGTCGCACCGACCGGCAACGGCCGCCGCGAGAGCTACGCCGCGGTGCCGATGCCGCGCATGACCAACACCTACATGCTCGGCGGCGACAAGGATCCCGAAGAGATCGTGCGCAGCCTCAAGCGGGGCCTCTACGCCACCAACTTCGGCGGCGGCCAGGTCGACATCACGAGCGGCAAGTTCGTGTTCTCGGCATCCGAGGCGTTCTGGGTCGAGAACGGCAAGGTCCAGTACCCGGTCAAGGGCGCGACCATCATCGGCAACGGCCCCGACGCGCTGACGCGCGTCAGCATGATCGGCACCGACATGCGCCTCGACACCGGCGTCGGCGTCTGCGGCAAGGAAGGCCAGAGCGTGCCGGTCGGCGTCGGTCAGCCGACGCTGCGCATCGACCGGCTCACGGTCGGCGGCACCGCCTAGGCGCGGCGCGCTCAGGCGCGCGACGGCGCTGCGCGCGGCGCCGCGACGGCGCCCAGCACGTGCTCGACCATCGCGTTGGCGAGCTCGGTCTCGCCGACGAACACCCGCGCCGTGCCCTCGGCCTCGAGCAGGCGCGCCTCGTCGACGTTGTGGCTGCGCACCGCGATGCGGATCGCCGGGTTCAGCGTGCGCGCGATCTCGGCCATCCGACGCACCTCGATCGTCTCGGGCGTCGCGATCACCAGCATGTGGGCGTGCGCGATGTGCGCCTGGATCAGCACCGCCGGGTCGGTGGCGTTGCCGAACACCGCGGGGGTGCCGCCGGCACGCAGCTGCTCGACCGCCTCGCGGTTCTCGTCGGCGACGACGAACGGCACGCCGGCCTGCCTGAGCGCGCTCGCGATCGACCGACCGACGCGGCCATAGCCGACCAGCACGACCTGGCGCGAAAGGAACTTCGCCTCGGTCGACATCGGCAGCTCGGCGAGCGGATCGCTCGCGAGCGTCCGCAGGCCGGCCCACCGCGTGACGCCGGCGAGCAGGCGGCCGAGCGGCGCGGAGAGCTCGAAGAAGAGGGGGTTCAGCGCGATCGAGATCAGCGCGCCGGCGACGATCAGGCTCTGGCCCTCCACCGGCAGCAGGCCGAGCGCGACGCCGAGCGCGGCAAGGATGAACGAGAACTCGCCGATCTGGCCGAGCCCGGCCGACACCGTGAGCGCGGTGCGCAGCGGATAGCCGAACGAGAGCACCAGCGCCGCCGCGGCGACCGACTTGCCAAACACGATGATCAGCACGACTTCGAGCACGCGCAGCGGGTGCTCGACGAGCACCGTGGGATCGAACAGCATGCCGACGGACACGAAGAACAGCACCGCGAACGCGTCGCGCAGCGGCAGCGTCTCCTCGGCGGCGCGATGGCTGAACTGCGATTCGCGCAGCACCATGCCCGCGAAGAACGCGCCGAGCGCGAACGACACGCCGAACAGCAGCGACGAGCCGTAGGCGATCGACACCGCGGCGACGATCACCGCCAGCGTGAAGAGCTCGCGCGAGCCGGTCTTGGTGACCTGCCACAGCACCCATGGGAAAAGCCGGCGGCCGACCACCAGCATCAGGGCGACGAACGCGCCGACCTCGAGCACCGTGCGGCCGAGCGTCCACCAGAGGCTCTGCGTCGTCGGGGCGACCTGCCCACCGAGCGCGCCGGCGAGCGGCGGCAGGACGACGAGCACCACCACCATCGCGAGGTCCTCGACGACGAGCCAGCCGATCGCGATGCGGCCGTCGCCCGAATCGAGCCGGCCGCGGCTTTCGAGCGCCTTGAGCAGCACCACGGTGCTCGCGACCGAGAGCGCAAGTCCGAACACCAGCCCGGCGCCGAACGACCAGCCCCACAGCATCGCGGCCGCGCAGCCGAGCGCGGTCGCCACCGCCATCTGCACCACCGCGCCCGGGAGCGCGACCTTGCGCACCGCCAGCAGGTCGGCCAGCGAGAAGTGCAGGCCGACGCCGAACATCAGCAGCATCACGCCGATCTCGGCGAGCTGCGCGGCGATCTCGGCGTCGGCGACGAAGCCCGGCGTCGCCGGGCCGATCACGATGCCGGCGACCAGGTAGCCGATGAGCGCCGGCAGCTTGCAGCGCGCGGCGATGAAGCCGAACACGAGCGCGAGCCCGAAGCCGGCGGCGAGGGTGCTGATGAGGCTGACCGCGTGGGGCAAGGTTCAGCCCCTCCGCACGTGCGTTCCGGCGCGGCGCGCGCCTCGCGCCCGCGGCGCAGCGAGTCTCGACATCTTCAGCAGGTCCTCGGGGGGTAGGGGCCGGCACCGAATCGGAGCCGTCGACGACCGTGCTACATTCCGCCGATGCTCACGCGCGCCTGGCCTTTTGCCTATTTTGCGTTCTCGTACCGCCCGGCGGTCGGAGAGGCCCAGCGCTAGCAACTGCAAGCACGATCTCCGAAAACCGCCGGGCACCCCCCGGCGGTTTTCGTTTATGCGCTCGAGAAAAAGCGCCAACGAACCATGGGAAGCCGGATCATGACCTCCAGCAGCGCAGCGAGCCGCGAGTGGATCGCGAACAGCGAACGCACCAGCCAGACCGACGACCAGCGCATCGTCGACGTCAAGCCGCTGCCCCCGCCGGAGCACCTGATCCGCTTCTTCCCGATCGCCGGCACGCCGGTCGAGCAGCAGATCGAGGCGACCCGTGGGGCGATCCGCCGCATCATGCAGAAGCAGGACGACCGCCTGCTCGTGATCATGGGGCCATGCTCGATCCACGATCCGGTCGCCGCGGTCGACTACGCCAAGCGCCTCAAGGCCGAGCGCGACCGGTACGCCGACACGCTCGAGATCGTGATGCGAGTCTACTTCGAGAAGCCGCGCACCACGGTCGGCTGGAAGGGCCTCATCAACGATCCGTACCTCGACGAGACGTATCGCATCGACGAGGGCCTGCGTATCGGCCGCCAGCTGCTGCTCGAGATCAACCGGCTCGGCATGCCCGCCGGCAGCGAGTTCCTCGACGTCATCTCGCCGCAGTACCTCGGCGACCTGATCGCCTGGGGTGCGATCGGCGCGCGCACCACCGAGAGCCAGGTGCACCGCGAGCTCGCCTCGGGCCTCTCGGCGCCGATCGGCTTCAAGAACGGCACCGACGGCAACATCAAGATCGCGATCGACGCGATCCAGGCGGCGGCGCGGCCGCACCACTTCCTGTCGGTGCACAAGAACGGGCAGGTCGCGATCGTCGAAACGCGCGGCAACACGGACTGCCACGTCATCCTGCGCGGCGGCAAGGCGCCGAACTACGACGAGACGAGCGTCGCCGCCGCCTGCCGCGAGCTCGACGCCGCACAGCTCGACTGCGCGCTGATGGTCGACTGCAGCCATGCCAACAGCAGCAAGCAGTACGCGCGCCAGGTCGAGGTCGCACGCGACGTCGCGGTGCAGCTGCGCGCCGGTCAACGCAGCGTGTTCGGCGTGATGGTCGAGAGCCACCTGGTCGCCGGCGCGCAGAAGTTCAGCGCCGGCAAGGACGACCCGGCGCAGCTCGTCTACGGCCAGAGCATCACCGACGCGTGCATCGGCTGGGACGACTCGGTCACCATGCTGCGCGAGCTGAGCGATGCGGTGCGCGCGCGGCGCGGCTGAAAGCCGAGCATCCCATGCGCTGGTGCGCTAAGGCGTAGCCTGACGCATCGCGCCAGCGCGCTCGCAAGGAGAACCGCCATGAAGGCAACGCCGCTCCCGGTCGAGGATGACCGCGGCCGCGCCGACGCCGCGCCCGACGGAACGCGGCGGCGCGTGCTGCACGCGGCGCTCGGCGCCGCCGTGCTCGGCGTGCCCGCGTTCGCGACGGCGCGCGGTGGGCTGCCGCCGATCACCGAAGGTCCGTTCTACCCGCCGGCGTCGTGGCGCGCGCGCACCCTCGACGTCGATGCCGACCTCACCACGGTGCGCAGCGGAAACGGCAGCGCCCAACGTGCGCTCGGCGAACATCTCGACCTGCTCGGCGTCGTCAGCGACGCCGACGGTCGCACGATCGACGGCGCGACGGTCGAGATCTGGCAGTGCGACGTCTTCGCGAGCTACCGCCACCCGCACGGCGCCGGCGCTCGCGTCGATGCCGGCTTTCAGGGCTTCGGCGAGAGTCGCAGCGACGCCCGCGGCGCGGTGCGCTTTCGCACGATCCGGCCGGTGGCGTATCCCGGCCGCACGCCGCACATCCACGTCAAGGTGCGCCACCCGTCGTTCGGCGAGCTGACCTCGCAGCTGTTCGTCGCCGGCGAGCCGGGCAACGCGCGCGACGGCCTCTGGCGCAGCCTGCCGCCCGAGGCGCAGGCACGCGTCGCCATGGCGCTGCGCGCGGCGCCAGCCGGCTCGGGCGTGCGCTGGGTCGTCGAGCAGGCGCTGGTCGTCGGCTGAGCTCGCACGCGCGAACCGCCGCCCAAGGTTCGCCGCCTCCGGGCGCGCGCAGGTGCGAAGCTACGGCGCGTCGCGCGCCAGCCGCTCGCTGTTCCAGTAGACGTCGTCGCCGCCGAGCCCGTCGAGGTTGGCGCGATTGAGCACGCGCGCGAGGACGAACAGCAGATCGCTCAGCCGGTTGAGGTACTGCAGCGGCTCGGACCGCACGCCACCGTCCTCGGCGAGTGCCACCACGGCGCGCTCGGCGCGGCGCGCGACGCTGCGCGCCACGTGGGCGAGCGCCGCGCTGCGCGTGCCGGCGGGCAGGATGAACTCCTTCAGGCGCGGCAGGTCGGCGTTGTAGCGCGCGAGCGCCGCGTCGAGCGCGCGCACCGCGTCCGGCTTCAGCAGCTCGAACCCCGGAATCGACAACTCGCCGCCGAGGTTGAAGAGCTCGTGCTGAACCGTGACCAGGAGGCTGCGTACGTCGTCGGGCAGCGGCTCGGCGAGGAGCACGCCGAGCTGCGAGTTCAGCTCGTCGACGTCGCCCATGGCGGCAACGCGCGGGTGGCTCTTGGCGAGCCGAGTGCCGTCGCCGAGGCCGGTGGTGCCGTCGTCGCCGGTACGGGTCGCGATCTGCGTCAGTCGGTTCGCCATCGTGCGGCGATGCTAGCGCCGCACGCGGCTCGCTTCAGCGCGACTCCGGCGCGTGCAGCGACCAGCGCGCGGCGATGTCGCCGTAACCGTCGACACTCTCGAGGTTGACGCCGAAACCCCACAGCCGCGCGACGTGCTTGAGCACCTCGTGTGCGCTGTCGTTGAGGGGGCGGTTGCTGTGGCGCGTGTGGCGGAGCGTGAGCGACCGATCGCCGCGCCGGTTGACGTTCCAGACCTGGATGTCGGGTTCGCGGGTGCCGAGGTCGTACTGCTTCGACATCGCCTCGCGCACGTGCCGGTAGCCGGCATCGTCGTGGATCGCCGACACCTGCAGGTGGTCGACGTGCTCGTCGTCGACGATCGCGAAAAGGCGCAGGTCGCGGATGACCTTGGGCGAGAGGTACTGGCCGATGAAGCTCTCGTCCTTGAAGTTGCGCATCGCGTGATGCAGCGCCGGCAGCCACGGCGTTCCGGCGAGGTTGGGGAACCACTCGCGGTCCTCGTCGGTCGGGTTCTCGCAGATCCGCTTGATGTCGGTGTACATCGCGAAGCCGAGCGCATAGGGGTTGATGCCGCCGTAGGCGCGGTGCCCGACCGGCGGCTGGTAGATCACGTTCGTGTGCGACTTCAGCCACTCGATCATCACGCCGTCCGTGAGGTAGCCGTCGTCGTAGAGCGTGTTGAGCAGGTGGTGGTGCCAGAACGTCGCCCAGCCCTCGTTCATGACCTTGGTCTGGCGCTGCGGGTAGAAGTACTGCGCAACCTTGCGGACGATCCGCACGATCTCGCGCTGCCAGGGCTCGAGCAGCGGCGCGTTCTTCTCGATGAAGTACAGCAGGTTCTCCTGCGGCTCGGCCGGGAAACGCTTGCTCTCCGTCGCTTCCTCCGCGCGATCGGCACGCCGCGGCAGCGTGCGCCAGATGTCGTTGACCTGGCGCTGCGCGTACTCGTGGCGCTCGGCCTGGCGCGCGAGCTCCTCGGCAAGCGAGATCTTGCTCGGCCGGTGGTAGCGGTCGACGCCGTAGTTCTGCAGCGCGTGGCAGCTGTCGAGCACCTCCTCGACCGCCTGCATGCCGTGCTTCTCTTCGCACTCGGCGACGTAGTTCCGGGCGTAGACCAGGTAGTCGATGATCGACGACGCGTCGGTCCAGAGCCGGAACAGGTAGTTGCCCTTGAAGAAGCTGTTGTGTCCGTACGCCGCGTGCGCGATCACGAGCGCCTGCATCGCGGTCGTGTTCTCCTCCATCAGGTAGCTGATGCAGGGGTCGGAGTTGATGACGATCTCGTACGCGAGGCCCATCTGGCCGCGCCGGTACTGCCGCTCGTTGGCGATGAACTCCTTGCCGTAGCTCCAGTGACGGTAGTTCACCGGCATGCCGACCGACGCGTAGGCGTCCATCATCTGCTCGGCGGTGATCACCTCGAGCTGGTTGGCATAGGTGTCGAGGCCGAACCGCTGCGCGGTCGCGCGGATGACCTCGTGGTACTCCTCGATGAGGTCGAAGGTCCAGTCGCTCGGGTCGGGCAAGGGCTTGTCCGGCCGCGGGCCGGGCGGCAGCGGATGCTGCAGCAGCTCGCGCTCCGGGCGGATGCGGCGTGCGGGCGAGCGGATCGGCTCGCGCACCTCGTGGGCTGCGGCATCCTGCGTGACGCCTTCGACGATGTGACTCATGCGTGGGCCCCCTCGGTCTTGAAGAGATCGCGGAACACCGGGTAGATCTGCGACGCGTCGGTCACCTTGCGCATCGCGAAATGCGTGTTGAGCTCGCGCAGCCGCGCGTACTCTTCCCAGAGGTTCTGCTCTTCCTCGGCAACCTGCACGTAGGCGAAGTAGCGGCACTTCGGCAGCAGGGTCTCCGTGAGGATCTCGCGGCAGCGTCCGCTGTCGTGGTGCCAGTTGTCGCCGTCGCTGGCCTGCGCCGCGTAGATGTTCCAGTCGCTCGACGAATAGCGCTGCTCGATGATCTCGTCCATCAGCACGAGCGCGCTCGAGACCACCGTGCCGCCGGTCTCGCGGGCGCGGAAGAAGCTCTCCTCGTCGACTTCCTGCGCCTGCGTGTGATGGCGAATGAAGACCAGGTCGATCTTCTCGTAGTGCCGCGTGAGGAAGAGGTAGAGCAGGATGAAGAAGCGCTTGGCGAGCTCCTTGCGGGCCTCGTCCATCGATCCCGACACGTCCATCAGACAGAACATCACCGCCTTGGCGGTCGGCACCGGCAGACGCACGCGATTGCGGTAGCGCAGATCGATCGGGTCGAGGTACGGGATGCGCTTGAGGCGCGCCCGCAGCTCCGCCACGCGCGTCTCGATCACCTTGCGCTCGAACTCGCGCGCCGCATCGCCGCGGTCGTCGCCCCAGGCCTCGAGCTGCGCCTCGAGCTCCGCGAGCTCGGCACGCGAGCCGGCTCCGATCGCGACGCGGCGCCCGATCGCGCCGCGCATCGAACGCAGCACCGACAGGTTGCTCGGCGTGCCGGCGTTCGAATATCCCGCGCGATGCGACTTGTACTCGGGCGTCTCGACGAGCTGCGTGCGGATCATCCGCGGCAACGCGAGGTCGTCGAAGAAGATCTGCATGAACTCTTCCTTGGTCAGGTGGAAGACGAAGTCGTCCTCGCCTTCGGCCGCCTGGCCGCCCTGACCCTGGCCGCTGCCGCGCCCGCCCCCGCCCTTGGGCCGCTCGATGCGATCGCCGCGCACGTACTCCTGATTGCCTGGATGGACCATTTCGCGCGCGCCGCCGGCACCATGCCCGAACACCGGCTCGCTGATGTCGCGCTTGGGGATCGTGATGTCCTCGCCACGCTCCATGTCGCGGATGCCGCGGTTGTCGACCGCACGCCGAACCGCGTCGCGCAGCTGATCCTGGTAGCGACGCAGGAACCGCTCGCGGTTGCCGATCGACTTGTTCTTGCCGGCGAGCCGGCGATCGATGATCTGCTGCAGCATCAGGCGTCCTCGGTGCCGCCGGCTCTGCCGCGGACGCGCCCGCTGTGGAGCGGCGAAGGCGACATGCGTGGCGGCACGCTGTCCATCAAGAGCTCTTGCGCACCCGCAGGTACCACTCGCAGAGCAGGCGCACCTGCTTGGGCGTGTAGCCCTTCTGGACCATGCGGTTGACGAAGTTCTCGTGCTTCTTGGCCTCGTCGGCGCTCGCCTTGGCGTTGAAGCTGATCACCGGCAGAAGCTCCTCGGTGTTCGAGAACATCTTCTTCTCGATCACCGTGCGCAGCTTCTCGTAGCTCGTCCACGCCGGGTTCTTGCCGGCGTTGTTGGCACGCGCGCGCAGCACGAAGTTGACGATCTCGTTGCGGAAGTCCTTCGGGTTCGAGATGCCGGCAGGCTTTTCGATCTTCTCGAGCTCGGCATTGAGCTGGGCGCGGTCGAACACCTCGCCGGTGTCGGTGTCGCGGTACTCCTGGTCCTGGATCCAGTAGTCCGCATACGTGACGTAGCGATCGAAGATGTTCTGCCCGTACTCGCTGTAGCTCTCGAGATAGGCGGTCTGGATCTCCTTGCCGATGAACTCGGCGTAGCGCGCCGACAGATGCTCCTTGATGAAGCCGAGGTACTTCTGCTCGAGCTCGCTCGGAAACTGCTCGCGCTCGATCTGCTGCTCGAGCACGTACATCAGGTGCACCGGGTTGGCGGCGACTTCGGCCGGGTCGAAGTTGAAGACCTTCGAGAGGATCTTGAACGCGAAGCGCGTCGAGATCCCGCTCATGCCCTCGTCGACGCCGGCGTAGTCGCGATATTCCTGGTAGCTCTTCGCGCGCGGGTCGGTGTCCTTGAGGTTCTCGCCGTCGTAGATCAGCATCTTCGAGTAGAGCGAGCTGTTCTCGGGCTCCTTCAGGCGCGTGAGCATCGCGAACTGGCTCATCATCTTCAGCGTGCCGGGCGCGCACGGTGCCTCGGCCAGCGACGAGTTGCGCAGCAGCTTCTCGTAGATCTTGATCTCTTCCGAGACACGCAGGCAGTACGGCACCTTCACGATGTAGATGCGGTCGAGGAATGCCTCGTTGTTCTTGTTGTTGCGAAAGCTCTTCCACTCGCTCTCGTTCGAGTGCGCCAGCACGATGCCGTCGAACGGGATCGCGCCGAAGCCCTCGGTGCCCTTGAAGTTGCCTTCCTGGGTCGCGGTCAGCAGCGGGTGCAGCACCTTGATCGGCGCCTTGAACATCTCGACGAACTCCAGGAGGCCCTGGTTCGCGAGGCACAGGCCCCCGGAGAAGCTGTACGCGTCGGGGTCGTCCTGCGCGTAGGTCTCGAGCTTCCTGATGTCGACCTTGCCGACGAGCGCCGAGATGTCCTGGTTGTTCTCGTCGCCCGGCTCGGTCTTGGCCACACCGATCTGCTTGAGCACGCTGGGGTGCCGCTTGACGATCTTGAACTTGCGGATGTCGCCGCCGAACTCGTCGAGACGCTTCACGGCCCAGGGGCTGAGGATGCGGTTCAGGTAGCGCCGCGGGATGCCGTACTCGCTCTCGAGCAGCGGGCCGTCCTCGGCGGGGTCGAAGAGGCCGAGCGGCGACTCGTTCACGGGCGAGCCCTTGATCGCGTAGAACGGCACCTGCTCCATCAGCTGCTTCAGGCGCTCGGCGATCGAGCTCTTGCCGCCACCCACGGGCCCGAGCAGATACAGGATCTGCTTCTTCTCCTCAAGCCCCTGGGCGGCGTGGCGGAAGTAGCTGACGACCTGCTCGATCGCGTCTTCCATGCCGTAGAACTCGGCGAACGCGGGGTAGATCTTGATGACCTTGTTCGCGAACAGCCGCGACATGCGCGGGTCGTTGCGCGTGTCGACCATCGTCGGCTCGCCGATCGCCTTGAGCATGCGTTCGGCGGCGGTGGCATAGGCGAGCGGGTTGCGCTTGCACTCGGCCAGGTAGTCTTCGATCGACAGCTCTTCTTCGCGGCTTCGCTCGAAGCGAGCGGCGAAATTGCTGATGACATCCATGCTGATCTCCTGTGCGTCGAGGAGGCTTGGCCGCGGCAGCTGCCGCGTCCAATTCCGGGGAAGTTCTGATGGAGCCCGGCGGGCGCCATCAGAGCTTTCCTGGGATCAGCGCTGTTCGATCGAAACGTCGTTCACATGATCCTGTTCGATGCCGCGAAAGCAAGACCGCCTGGATGTCGGGAGCGGCCCTTCGCTGGACACATCATGATTTAGCAAGCTCCGTGCCGCAACAACCGACCGGCGCCCGCACTTTCACAGAGCGCGACACGCGTGAGAAAGTTCCTGCCGGGCCGAGGCGTTTGCAATCCTTCACGCAGTGCCGCGGGCGTCAACCCGGGGGTAGCCCGAGTCGGCTGAGCAGCCCGTTCAGTTCGTCGAGCGAGCCGAACGCGATCGCCACCTCGCCGTTCTCGCCGCGCGCACCGCGCTTCTTGATGCGGATGTCGACCGCCGCGGCGAGCGTGTCCGACAGCTGCTGCTCGATGCGCAGCAGCTCGCGGCCCTTGTCGCGGCGCTGGCGCAGCAGCGGCGCCTGCCGCCCGCTCGGCACGCCGTGGCGTGCGACCAGCCGCTCGGCATCGCGCACGCTCAGCTTCTTGGCGACGATCTCGTTGGCGGCCTGGATCTGCTCGGCGCCTTGAAGCGGCAGCAGCGCGCGCGCGTGCCCCATCTCGAGGTCGCCTGCCATCAGCATCTGCTGCACCGGCTCGACGAGGTTCAGCAGGCGCAGCAGGTTGCTGGCGGCACTACGCGAGCGGCCGACCGCCTGCGCGGCCGACTCGTGCGTCATGCCGAACTCCTCGGTCAGGCGCTTGAGGCCTTGCGCCTCCTCGAGCGGGTTGAGCCCCTCGCGCTGGATGTTCTCGATCAGCGCCATCGCGGCGGCGGCCTCGTCGGGAACCTGGCGGACCAGCACCGGCACCTGGTCGAGTCCGGCGAGCCGGGCAGCGCGTACGCGCCGCTCGCCCGCGATGATCTCGTACCGGGTGCTGCCGGCACCGCCACCGACCGGCCGCACGAGCACCGGCTGCATCACACCCTGCGCCTTGATGCTCTCCGCGAGCTCGTAGAGCGCGCCCTCGTCCATGCGCGTGCGCGGCTGGTACTTGCCGGGCTGCAGCTGGTCGAGCGCCAGCGTGTGCGGCTCACCGTCGGAAGGAGCAGCCTCGGCAGCTTCCTTCACGCGGGGGCCGAGCAGCGCCTCGAGGCCGAGGCCGAGCCCCTTCTGTTTCTTCGTCACCATCGTTTCATTGTGCGGGATCGGCCACCCAACGCGACCCGACGGTGAGGCCGGATCCAGCCACGCCGCACGCCTCGTGCGCGCTGCCGTATGCTGTGCGGCTCAGCGAGGACAGCATGACCTATCACGTCTACGTCGACGGCCAGGAAGGCACTACCGGCTTGCGGATCAACGAGTACCTTGCGCGTCGCAACGACGTCGAGGTGCTGCGCATCGATCCCGAGCGCCGCAAGGACAACGCCGAACGCGCGCGCCTGCTGAACGCCGCCGACGTGGCGTTCCTGTGCCTGCCGGACGTCGCGGCACGCGAGGCGGCGGCGCTGGTCACCAACCCGAACACCTGCCTGATCGACGCGAGCACGGCGCACCGCACGTCGAGCGACTGGGTGTTCGGCCTGCCCGAGCTCGCCCCCGAGCAGCGCGAGAAGATTCGCCGCTCCAAGCGCATCTCGAACCCGGGCTGCCACTCGACCGCGTTCATCCTGCTGGTGCGGCCGCTGGTCGACGCCGGGCTGATCGCCCCGGACATGCCGATCTCGGCGACATCGATCACCGGCTACTCGGGCGGCGGCAAGAAGATGATCGAGCAGTACGAGAGCGGCGACCCGGCTCTGCTGGCGCCACGCCCGTACGGGCTCGGGCTCTCGCACAAGCATCTGCCCGAGATGAAGGCGCACACGCGGATGGCGCTCGATCCGGTGTTCCTGCCGATCGTCGGGCCGTTCCTGAAAGGCCTCTCGGTCACGGTGCCGCTGCACCTGTCGCAGCTGAACAGCGGGCGCGGCGCGAGCGCCAACGACCTGCAGCGGGCGCTGGACGAGCGCTACGCCGGCGAGCCGTTCATCCGCGTGATGCCGCTGCGCGACGCCGCGACGCTGGCGCAGGGCCACTTCAATGTGCAGGCGGCCAACGACACCAACCGCGCGGACCTGTTCGTGTTCGCGACCGAGACGCAGGCGCTGCTGATGTCACGGCTCGACAACCTCGGCAAGGGCGCGAGCGGTGCCGCCGTGCAGTCGATGAACGTGCACCTGGGTCTCGAGGAAACCGCCGGGCTGGTCTGATCGTCGCACGCGCCGGCTGACCGGCCGCCACGAAACACCGCCCCTGCGGCTTTGTGGGGGCGGTGCGCCTCAGGCGGCGCGCGCCCTGGCCGGCATGCGGTCGAGCCGCTCGACCATCTCGCGCGCGAACTCGACGAACGCCTGCGCACCCTTCGACGCCGGGTCGAACACCACCCCCGGGACGCCGTAGCTCGGCGCCTCCGCCAGGCGCACGTTGCGCGGGATCACGGTGTCGAAAACCTTGTCGCCGAAGTGCGCCTTGAGCTGCTCGCTCACCTGCTGCTGCAGCGTGATGCGCGCATCGAACATCACCCGCAAGATGCCGATGATCAGCAGATCGGGGTTGAGGTTCGCGTGCACCTGCTTGATGGTGTTGACGAGGTCGCTCAGACCCTCGAGCGCGAAGTACTCGCACTGCATCGGCACCACGACGCCATGCGCGCCGGCAAGCCCGTTCAGGGTCAGCAGGCTGAGGCTCGGCGGGCAGTCGACGAGAACGAAATCGTAGTCGGCGCGGACGGCGTGGAGCGCGGTCCGCAGCCGCTTGTCTCGCCGTTCGAGCTGCACCAGCTCGACCTCGGCCCCGGCGAGCTCACGGTTCGCGCCAACGACGTCGTACCCGCCCTGCGGGCTGTGCGTACGTGCTTCGACGACCGTCGCCGATTCGAGCAGCACGTCGTAGACGGTCGTCTCGAGGGTCCGTTTGTCGACGCCCGATCCCATGGTCGCGTTGCCTTGCGGATCGAGGTCGACGAGCAGCACTCGCTTGCCGACCTTTGCCAATCCGGCCGCCAGGTTCACGGTGGTGGTGGTCTTGCCCACGCCGCCTTTCTGGTTGGCGACACAGAAGATCGATCCCATGCGGCTCGGTTGGTGCTGTGTGTGTCTGCTTAGCCGCGGCTTGGCCGCTCGATGTCCCGTAGCCATACCAAGCAACGCTCGGCAGCAAGCTGAGGAACGCGCAATTGTTCCACGTGAAACGCGTCAGCCCACGCCGGTAGCTGGGTGAGCTCGTCGTTCGGCAACTTGGCCTTCATCGCCAGCCAGGCGCCGCCAGAGTTCAGGAGCGAACGAGTGAGCGACACGGAGAGGGCGAGATCGGCGAATGCGCGCGAGGCGATCACGTCCCAGCCTCCGCGCAGCGTCTCGACACGCGCGTGCTCGGCGCGCAGGTTGTGCAGCTGCAGGTGCCCTGCGGCGTGGCGAATGAATGCCGCCTTTTTGCCGACACTGTCGACGCAGGTCACCTCGACATCGGGTTCGAGCAGCGCGATGACGCAACCCGGCAACCCAGCGCCGCTTCCGACGTCGAGCAGTCGCGTGACGAGATGCTCACTGCGCCAGCGCCGCAACGGGGCGATCACGGCCAGGCAGTCGAGCAGGTGCTGGGCCAGCATGGCGGCGGGCTCGCGAACCGCCGTCAGGTTGTACGTCGCGTTCCAGCGGGCCAGCAGGTCCAAGTAGCCGAGCAGCCGCCCCTGATCGGCCGCGGAAACGTCGAGCTCGAGCTCACGGCAGCCCTGCGCCAGCTGCGCTGCAAGCGCGGCGTGCGCGCTCAAGCAGTGCTCTCGGGTGCGTCGGCTTCGGCGTCAGCGGCAGCGCCGCGGGCGCGTGCCAGCTTCTTGAGGTGGACGCGCAGCAGCGACAACGCTGCTGGCGTGATGCCCGACAGCCGTGCTGCCTGGCCGAGCGTACGCGGCCGCGTCCGGGACAGGATCTGCCGCACCTCGAAGGAGAGCGCACGGACAGCGCCATAGTCGAGCGATTCGGGCAGCAGCGTGTCTTCCGCCCGCGCGGCGCGTGCAATCTCCTCGGCCTGCTTCTCGATATACCCGGCGTAAGTCAGGCTGGTTTCCACCTGCTCGATCACCGCGTCGGCAAGCTCGACCCCGAACTCGCCGCGCAACGTTTCACGTGAAACAGGCGACTGGCCCGTGAGCGGCACACCGGCAGCCACGGCACGATCGAAATCGAACTCAGGTCGGCGAATCAACTCGGCAATTGTGTGCGTCTGCGACGAATCCGCCTCGGCGAGACGTACCCGCGTCGTCAGTGCGCGCGCTGTTTCACGTGAAACAGCGTCGGCCTTGCGGATGAACTGCTCCCAACGACGGTCGTCGACCAGACCGAGCTCGCGCCCGATCGCCGTCAGCCGTGCATCGGCGTTGTCCTCGCGCAGCTGCAGCCGGTGCTCGGCGCGACTCGTGAACATCCGGTACGGCTCGCTCACCCCCTTCGACACCAGGTCATCGACCAGCACGCCGAGGTACGCCTCGTCGCGGCGTGGCACCCAGGCGTCGCAGCCTCGGACCTTGCGGGCGGCGTTGATCCCGGCAAAGAGCCCCTGCGCCGCCGCCTCTTCGTAGCCGGTCGTGCCGTTGATCTGGCCGGCGAAGAAGAGCCCCTCGATCGCGCGCGTCTCGAAGCTGGCCCGCAGCCCGCGCGGGTCGAAGTAGTCGTACTCGATGGCGTAACCGGGTCGCAACACGTGAGCGTTCTCGAGCCCGGCGATCGAATGCACCGCCGCGAGCTGAACGTCGAAAGGCAGCGACGTCGAGATGCCGTTCGGATAGACCTCGTGTGTCGACAAGCCCTCCGGCTCGAGAAAGATCTGGTGCGAGGTCTTGTCGGCAAATCGGTTGACCTTGTCCTCGATGCTCGGGCAGTAGCGCGGCCCCACGCCGTCGATTCGCCCGGTGAACATCGGGCTGCGGTCGAATCCTGAGCGGATGATCTCGTGGGTGCGCTCGTTGGTTTCGGTGATCCAGCACGAGATCTGGCGCGGGTGATCGCCCGCGCGGCCGAGGAAACTGAACACCGGCACCGGGCCTATCGCTTCCGGGCCGACGCCGTCGCCCGGCTGCTCGACGAGCCGGCTCCAGTCGATCGTCCGGCCGTCGATGCGCGGCGGCGTGCCGGTCTTCAGGCGTCCCTGCGGGAGCTTCAGCTCCTTGAGGCGGGCCGACAGCATCGCGGCGGGCGGGTCTCCGGCACGGCCGCCGGCGTGGCTATCGAGTCCCACGTGAATCCTGCCGTCGAGGAAGGTGCCGGCAGTCAGCACCACCGCGTCGGCCTCGAAGCGGATGCCCATCTGTGTCACGACGCCGGTGACGCGGTCGCCGTTGACCATGAGGTCGTCGCACGCGCCCTGGAACAGCAGCAGGTTGGGCTGATTCTCGAGGCGGCGCCGGATCGCCGCCTTGTAGAGGATGCGGTCGGCCTGGGCACGCGTCGCGCGCACCGCCGGCCCCTTCGAGCGGTTGAGGATCCGGAAGTGGATGCCGGCCTCGTCGGCGGCCTGCGCCATCGCGCCGCCGAGCGCGTCGATCTCCTTGACCAGATGGCCCTTGCCGATCCCGCCGATCGACGGGTTGCAGCTCATCTGGCCGAGCGTCTCGAAGTTGTGGGTGAGCAAAAGGGTCGACACGCCCATGCGCGCGGCGGCGAGCGCCGCCTCCGTGCCGGCATGCCCGCCGCCGACGACGATCACTTGAAAACGCTTGGGGAACAACATGCGGCGCCTCTTTTTTGAGCAGGCGATTGTAGGGAGCAGGGCGCTGCCGGAGGCGCACAAGGGCTTGGGCGCCGCACCGTGCGTGCGCTCCGCACGAGGGCGACGCCACGCCGCCCCCACCCGGGCAGCGGACTCGCCGCCGCGCACGAACGCTCAGTCGAGCGCGGCCCGCCGCAAGGCCCGGGCGACGTACGCGATCGACGCCGCGCCGACCACGACGGCGACGCCGACCGGCAGCGCGAGCTGCATCGGGTCGATCGCCTCGCCGCGCAGCACCCGGTTCATCAGAACGCTTTGGGCGAGCGCGGGCACCGCGAGGTGCCACGGCTCGTCGGCGCCGAGCTCGAACACGCTGACCAGCGGCAGCAGCTGCACGACGAGCAGCACCACGGTCGCGCTGGCCTGTGCTTCCTTCACCGTGCGACAGCGGATGGCGACCGCCATCAGCAGCGCCGACAGCGCGCCGATCAGCGGCAGCAGGATGCCGACGAAAGCCAGCGCCTCGCGCCAGTCGTAGCGGAACAGCGCGGCGAGCGTCTCGCTGCGCAACAGCGCCTGCCCGGGCACGAAGCTGAGGCAGCTGAGCACCGCGATCAACAGGCTGACCGTGGCGACCGCGGCCCACTTGCCGACGACGAGCGCACCGCGCGCGCCGGGGTTGGTCAGCAGCGGCTCGAGCGAGCCGCGCTCGCGCTCGCCGGCGGTGGTGTCGATCGCCGCGGTCATCGCGCCGTAGAGCACCGCGACGATCACGAAGAAGGGCAGCAGCATCGTGAACTGTGCGCCGCGGCTCGACGCGCTCGCGAGGTCGTGTGGCTCGACGCGCACCGGCTCGAGCAGCTGCAGGGCGACGCCGCGCAGGGCGACGGCGATCGACGCACGCTCGCGCGCGAAGCCGGCAAGCAGGGCTTCGACGCGGCCGCTCGCCGCGCTCGAGCGCCGGTTCGAGCTGTCGGAGACGACCTCGACCACCGGCGCCTCGCCGCGGGCGAGTGCCGCCTCGAAGCCTTCGGGCACCACGACCACCGGCGCGCCGAAGCTGGCGTCGCGCAGCTGGCGCTCGTAGTCGGCAGGGGGCGGCTTCACGGCGTAGGTCTGGCGTTCGAGGTAGTTGCGCAGCGTCGGCGCGTGCTCGATGCCGGCGACGAAGACCTCGCGCCGCTCGGCCGCGCCTTCGAGGGAGCTGACCAACGCGGACGTCGCGAGCAGCACCAGCGGCCCCATCAGCACCGTCGAGAGCAGCACCGTCAGCAAGGTGCGGCGGTCGCGCAGGGCGTCGACGATCTCCTTTGCGAACACCACCCACGCGGTCCGCCAACGGCCGACGCGGGGCACCGCTTCGATGGAGTTCGACGCCGGATCAGCGGCGGGCATGGGGGAACGCGAGCTTCACGAAAGCCTCCTCGAAGTCGGTCTGGCCGGCGCGACGCAGCAGCTCGTCGACGCTCCCGGAGGCGACGGTGCAGCCGGCCGCGACCACCACCACCTGATCGCAGAGCCGCTCGACCTCCTGCATGATGTGCGTCGACACCACGATGCACTTGGCGCCCCCGTCCGGGCTGCGCAACCAGCGCAGCGTCTCGCGCAAGCTTCGTGTCGCGAGCACGTCGAGGCCGTTGGTCGGCTCGTCGAGCACGAGGTTCGGCGGGTCGTGAACCAACGCGCGGGCGAGCGCGGTCTTCATCCGCTCGCCCTGGCTGAAGCCCGCCGTCGCGCGGTCGAGCACCCGCGTCAGCTCGAAGCGGTCCGCGAGCAGCTCGGCGCGCGCGTTCGCCGCGTCGCGTCTCATGCCGTGCAGGTGCGCGTGATAGACGATGTTCTCGCGCGCCGTCAGGCGCGGGTAGAGCCCGCGCGAGTCGGAGAGCACGCCGACGCGCGCCAGCACGGCGCGCGGGTCGGCGACCACGTCGATGCCGTCGACGAGCAGGCGGCCCGAGTCGGGCGTCACGAGGCCGGCGAGGATGCGAACGGTCGTCGTCTTGCCGGCGCCATTCGCGCCGAGCAGACCGGTGATCTGTCCGGCATGCGCGGTGAAGCCGATGTCGGCGACGGCGCGCACCGGCCGGGCCGCAGGCTGCCACCAGCGCCCGCTCGCGGCGAACGACTTGGCGAGCCGCTGGACCTCGATCATCCCGGAGCCGCTCCGCTGCGCAGCGGACGGAACGCCGGCGGGCGCGGGATGGCCGCCGCGCAGTCGGCGTCGACCGCGAGCGCCGCCGCGTCGTCGACGGCGTCGATGAACCGCTGCACGACGTCGCGCATGCAGCCGACCGCCATCACCCCGTGGCCGGCATTCGGGACCACCACGTGGCGCGCCTTGCCACCGAGCAGCGCCGCGACACGCGCACCGTGGCGCGGCGGCGTCGCCGGGTCGAGCCCGCCGCTCAGCAGCAGCATCGGCGCGCGGGTGCGGGAGATCGCATCGAAGCCTTTCGGCACCGCACCACGAGGCCACACCGAGCACAGGCGGGCATAGAGGCGCGCGTCGTCGCGGCCGAACTCGGCACCCGGGCGGTCGCTCGACTGCGTGAGGCGCGGCAGGTCCTCGGCGCAGACCACCGAGAGATGCATGCCGAGCGCGACACGGTTGGCCGGGCGCGCCTGCAGCATCGCCTGCAGCCCGAACAGGCCCTCGTAGCGGCCCTGCGCGGCGTCGGCGATGGCCGCCGGCAAGCCGGCTGCGAGCGACGGCACGTAGAGCGGTGCGCGCACCGCTGCCAGCACCATCGCGCGCGTGAGCGTGAACGTTTCGACCGCGCCGGTAAGCGGGTGCGCGGCGCTGACCTTCCTGGGCAGGCTGCCGAGCAGGGTGCGCCAGTCGGCGCGCAGCGTGGGGTAGGCCGTGGCGCAAGTCGGCTCGTCGGCACACGCAGCGAGGAGGGCGTCGAACGCCGCCTGCCCGTCGGTCGAGTAGCTCGCCGGCAGCGCCATGTCGGGCGGCGCGACGCCGTCGAGCACCGCGCGGCGCAAGCTCGTCGGGAACTGGCGTGCGTACTCGAGCGCGACCCGCGTTCCATACGACGCGCCGACCAGGTTGACGCGCGGCGCGCCGAGCGCCTGGCGCACGGCGTCGAGGTCCTGCACGGCAACCGCGGTGGTGAAGAAGCCGAGTGCCGCCTCGTTCGGCAGGTACCGGCGCTTCAGCAGCCGCGCCTTGCAGGCGAGCACCTGCTGCAGCTGGCGGTCGGGCTCCGACTGCTCGGCGAGCGTTTCCTGCGTCGGATCCTCGCAGTCGAGCGGCGCCGAGCGGCCGGTGCCGCGCTGGTCGACGAACACGATGTCGCGCCGGTTGCGGGTGCGCGAGAGCAGCGCGAGCATGGTCGGTGCGACCGACACCGCGCTCTGCCCGGGGCCGCCGGCCAGCACGAACACCGGGTCGGCGAGCTTCTGGCGCGCAACCGCGGGCGCGACCACGTAACCGATCTCGATCGTGGCGCCGCTCAGATTCGCCGGGTCGAGCGGCCGCGTCAGCGTGCCGCAACGCAGCTCGTGAACGACACCCCCGACGCGGCAGGGCTGCAGGGCGCCCTCCGACTCGATGGCAAGCGAAGGTGCCAAACCCGCGACGAGCAGCGCGGCGACCAGGCTGCGCCGCAGCATCGTGCCGTGCCGCGCCACGCCGCGTCGCACCCGGCTATTCGCCGAGCGTGCGGTTGAGCTCGCCGCTCTGTACCAGCGCGTCGAGCTCGGCCGCGCCGCCGATCAGCACGCCCTTCACGAACACCATCGGGAAGGTAGGCCAGCCGGTCCACATCTTCAGCGCATTGCGGCGCCGCCACTGGCCGAGGTAGCTGCCGAACTCGAGGTACTGGTACGACACGCCCGCACCGTCGAGGATGCGGCGCGCCTTCTTGACCACCGGGTTCTGCGCCATGCCGACGACCAGCACCGGGTTCGACGCGGCCGCCGCCTGCACGTTGTGCACTATGTCGGCGTGGTGGTTGGCGACGCTGTCGCGGATCGCCGGGTGCAGGCGGCTTTCGTCGAGGATCGTGCGCGGCATCTGAGCTCCGGTTATGGGCCGCGTCCAGGGTCGGACAGCCGCAGCGACCATACACCAGCAGCCGCGGCGCTCGCCAGCACGAGAAGGGCGTGCGGGGTGCGGACGCCGCACCGCCCTCCGGGCACGCTCAGGACGTCGCCAGGACGCCGCTCTGGAAGTCGTGCACCGCCTGGCGCAGTTCGGCCTGCGTGTTCATCACGAACGGGCCGAGCTGGGCGATCGGCTCACCGAGCGGCTTGCCGGCGACCAGCAGTACGCGGCCCGGCTCGTCGCCGGCGGCCGCGCGCAGCCGCACGCCGTCGGCGCCGTCGTTGGCGAGGATCGCCATCCGCTCGCGCTCCACCCGTGTCGGCGCCGCATCGCGGCCGATGTCGACCGCCGCGCCGAACACGTACGCGAACGCGTTGTGGCCGGCCGGCAGCGGCACGTCGAGCGCCTGACCCGCCGGCAGCGTGACGTCAAGGACGAGCGGCTCGGTCGTCGGCCGCTCGACCGCGCCGGCGACGCCGCCGAAGCGGCCGGCAATCACGCGCACCTCGATGCCGCCGTCGAGCTCGACCTTCGGCACGCCCGCAGGCGGCACGTCGCGGTACTGCGGCGCCGTCATCTTGTCGCGCGCGGCGAGGTTGACCCACAGCTGGAAGCCCGCCATGCGGCCGGACTCCTGCTCGGGCATCTCCGAGTGGACGATGCCGCGGCCCGCGGTCATCCACTGCACGCTGCCCGGCTCGAGCAGGCCGACATTGCCGACGCTGTCGTGATGCCGCATGCGGCCCTCGAGCATGATCGTCACGGTTTCGAAGCCGCGATGCGGGTGATCCGGAAAGCCGCCGATGTAGTCGGTTGCGGCATCGCTGCCGAACGCGTCGAGCATCAGGAACGGGTCGAGGCGACGCTGCAGCGGTTGCGTCAGCACGCGCGTCAGCTTGACGCCGGCGCCGTCGGACGTCGGCTGCCCGCGGACGAGCTGCTCGACACGGCGCGAGCGGGTGACAGGGGCGAGGGTGGCATCGGGCATGGCAGGACTCCTTCGCGCGAAGATGGGGGCCGCGGCGTCGATCCCAAGCCGCCGCCTTGGCGGGTGCCGGCGGCGCCGCGCACCGGCCGCGCCGGCCGGCGCGTTCTAATCACGGGATCCATTCACCCGAGGAGATCCGATGAAGCTCTACTACAGCCCCGGCGCGTGCTCGCAGTCCGTGCACATCGTCCTGCACGAGGCGGGCCTTCCGTTCGAGCCGGTGCTGGCCAGCACCAAGACGCACCAGCTCGCCGACGGCACCGACTACTACACGATCAACCCGAACGGCTACGTGCCGCTGCTCGAGCTCGACGACGGCCGCAAGCTCACCGAAGTGGCGGCGATCATGCAGTACATCGCCGACCAGGTACCCGACCGTCGACTGGCGCCGCCGAACGGCGAGTTCGAGCGCTATCGGCTGCAGCAGTGGCTCAGCTTCGTGTCGAGCGAGCTGCACAAGACCTTCTCGCCGCTCTTCAACCCGGCCACGCCCGAGGCCACCAAGGCGACCGCACAGGAGCGCCTTCTCAAGCGCCTGGGCTACGTCGACCGCGAGCTCGAAGGGCGCCTCTACCTGCTAGCCGAACGCTTCAGCGTCGCCGACGCGTACCTCTTCGTCGTCTCCGGCTGGGCGGTGGCCAAGAACATCGACATCAGCGGCTTCGCCAACCTGCGCGCGTTCCGCGATCGCGTTGCCGAGCGCCCGTCGGTGAAGGCGGCGCTCACCACCGAAGGCTTCCTCAAGTAAGCCGCGCGTCGTGCGCCTCCGCTCCGCGATCGCGCTCGCCGCGCTGCTCGGCAGCGCCGTGGGACACGCCGCGAGCAGCGGCGGCGCTGCCGACACCGTGGCGAAAGGTCGGACCAATATGCCTGCCGACGGCGCCTACGCCGCGCGCTTCTGCAGCGCCGGGCCGGCCCCGGCGCGCGGCGACGCGCTGCAATGCAGCGACGCCGCGGTCGAGGTCGACGCCGGGCGGGTGCGAGTCGAGGTGTACGACTTCGTCTACCGCATCCAGTTCGCCCCCGACGAGCTCGACCTCACGCTGACCCAGGGCATGACGCAGGTCGACGCGTTCAGCGCGCCCTACCGGTGGGACGGCACGACGCTCGGGTTCGCCGACCTCGAGAAGGGCGTGCGATACGAGGTGCGGCTGGGGGCGCGGCGCCGCGGGCGCTGAGGCCGGTCGGCGGGCTGCGCTCCGCGTCAGGAAGTGTCGATGGGCGCCAGCCCCGGCTGCGCATCGTCGAGCCGCCAGCCGGCGATCGGCGTCGCACGAGCCAGCGCCATCCAGGTCGGGAACGCGACGCGCATCGGCCGCTTCGGCGCGGCGCGCGCGACCTCGAGCCGCACCGGCAGCGCGTCGTGTCCGGCCACGTCGGCAACCATCACGCCGCACTCCGGCGGCACCTCGTCGGGCTCCGCGATGCCGCGGCGGATCACGTACCAGCACTCGCCGCCGATCTGCAGATAGGCCTCGCGCTTGGTCGGCCGTCGCAGGTCGGCGAGCAGGTCGCCGCGCTGCACCTTGATCTCGTGGACGACGGGTTCGACGTACGCCTCGACGCTGGTGTGGCGGATCGAAAAGACGTCGGGCATCGCCATCGCCCAGCCGGTCGCGACCTTGGCGCGCACCGCGAGGCCCCGCCACGCGAGCCGGCCGGCGCGCGTCATCGCCTCGGCGACCGCCTCGACGAGATCCTCGTGCGGGCTGCGCGCGGCACGGTTCTTCTGCAGCGTCTCGGCGAGCACCGCGATGCCGGCGTCGGTGACGCGCAGCGTCTCGTGGCCGAGCGGCCCGCGCTCGCGCGCCAGCAGGCCCGCGGCGAGCAGCTCGATCTCGACGCCGTCCTGGCTCGGCCAGCCCGCCGAGCGGTACACCTCGCGAAGGCGGCGCCGGTGGACGACGGTGATCTGCACGGCGTGCATGGGACTTGGAACGAGAGGGTTGCGCCACGTGGCGGAACGCCGCACCGGCATGCGTCGCAGCGAAATCCCGCGGCGGCCGGTCGCTGCGAACGCGCCGCTACGATAGCCGGCTTTGCCTGCCTGGAGACCGCCGAGATGCCTTCGATCCTCAGGACCGTCGTGGTCGCCTCTGCCGCCGTCGTTGCTGCCGCGCTCGCCACGGGCGCCGCGAGCGCGGCCGAGCCGAAGGTGCTGAACGTCTACAACTGGTCCGACTACATCGCCGAAGACACGATCCGGAATTTCGAGAAGGAAACCGGCGTCAAGGTCAACTACGACAACTACGACACCAACGAGATCCTGCACGCCAAGCTGGTCGCGGGGCAGACCGGCTACGACATCGTCGTTCCCGGTGCGCACTTCGCCAAGCAGCAGATCGAGGCGGGCCTCCTGCAGAAGCTCGACCGCTCCAAGCTCACCAACTGGGGCAACCTCGACCCGACGCTGCTCAAGCAGCTGGCGACCGTGGATCCGGGCAACCAGTACCTCGTCGACTGGATGTGGGGCTACGTGACGGTCGGCATCAACGTGCCGAAGGTGAAGGCCGCGCTCGCCGCGGCGCCCGCGCTGCCGATGCCCGACAACGCGTGGAGCCTGATCTTCGACCCGAAATACGCGAGCCGGCTCAAGACCTGCGGCGTCAACTTCCTCGACTCGGCATCCGAGGTGCTGCCGGTCGCGATGATGTACGTCGGCAAGCCCCCGTACAGCCAGAACGCGGGCGACTACGACGCCGCCGCGAAGATGCTGCAGCAGGTGCGCCCCTACGTGACGCGCTTCTCGTCGTCGGGCTACATCAACGACCTTGCCGGGGGCCAGCTCTGCGCGGTGATGGGCTTTTCGGGCGACATCAACATCGCCCGCGCGCGCGCGCTGCAGGCCGCGCCGAAGCAGCCGGCGGCCATCGAGGCGCTGATCCCGAAGGGCGGTGCGACGCTGTTCTTCGACACCATGGCGATTCCGAAGGACGCCAAGAATGTCGAGAACGCGCACCTCTTCATCAACTACATCCTGCGTCCCGAGGTCGCGGCGTCGCTGACCAACAAGGTCTTCTATGCCAACCCGAACGCCGCCTCGCTGAAGTTCGTCAGCAAGGACGTGGCGCAGAACAAGACGATCTTCCTGTCGGCCGAGGACAAGGCGCGCATGACGCCGCCGGACGCCGTGCCGCAGGCGATCCGCCGGGTGCAGACCCGCATCTTCACGAACTTCAAGGCCGGAAAGTAGGCCAGCGCCGGGCCTGCACCCGGCATTCGCCGCCAAGCAAGGGCCGCGTCACGCGGCCCTTCGTCATTCGGTGACCTGCACGCCCTTCCAGAACGCGACGCGGCCCTTGATCTCCTTGGCCGCTTCGCTCGGCTCCGGGTAGTACCAGACGGCGTTCTGGTTGAGGTCGCCGTCGACCATGAGACTGTAGTAGTGGGCCTGGCCCTTCCACGGGCAGCTCGAGCGGTGGTTGCTGAACGTCACGTACTCGCGCCGCAGGCTCGCGTCGGGAAAGTAGTGATTGCCTTCGACGACCACCGTGTCGTCGCTCTCGGCGACCACGGTGCCATTCCAGATCGCCTTCATCGGGCCTCCGGGGAACAGTTGAGATCGGCCGATGCTAGCGAGGCCTCGTCGACTTGTCGGGAGGGTTATTTACCATCCAAGTGGATGGTGCAGTACGATGCAGCCATGCCCCGCCCAGCCCGCCATGCCGTCGAGATCAAGCCGACACCCGCGCCCGACAGCGAGAAGATCACGATCAATCTCGGCTTCGTCGACCTCGGCCAGATCGACCTCTTGGTGCGCGAAGGCTTCTACGCCAACCGCACCGACTTCATCCGCACCGCGATCCGCCAGCAGCTGCAGCACCACGGCGAGGCCGTGCGGCAGACCGTGGCTCGGCAGACGCTCACGCTCGGCATCCAGCGCTTCACGCGCGCCGACCTCGAGGCGCTGCAACGCGCCGGCGAGCACCTCGACGTGCGCGTGCTCGGCCTCGCCAGCATCGCCGACGACGTGAGCCCTGAACTCGCGCGCGCGACCATCGCGTCGATCGCGGTGCTGGGGTCGCTGCAGGCGAGTGCTGCCGTGCGCGCCGCGCTCGCGGACCGCATGCGCTGACGCGCAGCCGTCCGCTGCAGCCGTCACAACAAGGGTTTACCCTAGCCCCTTGCACCGAGCCCACCCCGTCACTCCGAAAGACCGCTTGAACCACTTGCTCAAGAAGATGCTGGGCGCGACGCGCCTCACCCGGGGTGCCCACCTCGCCGACGCGGTGCGCACGATCCAGGACGCGCTCGGCAGCGCGGCGCACCGCGACAGCGGGCGCCGCAGGACCGCTGCTTCGCCCGACGTGCGCGCGCGCGCCGCCGCGCACGGCTTCCCGGGCATTCACGAGGCGCCGCCGACGGTCACCCCGGAGCCGGCGAGCGCGCCGGCCGGCACCTTCGAACGAGGCTCGTACGCAGGCCGCAGCGGCACGCGCAGCTACAAGCTGTTCCGGCCGGCCGGCCTCGTCGGGCCGGCGCCGCTCGTCGTCATGCTGCACGGCTGCAAGCAGGACCCGGACGACTTCGCCGCCGGCACGCGCATGAACGCGCTCGCCGCCGAGCGCGGCTTTCTCGTGCTCTACCCGGAGCAGGCGCCGCGCTCGAACGCGTCGAAGTGCTGGAACTGGTTCGCTCCGGGCGACCAGCAGCGCGGCCGCGGCGAGCCCGACCTGCTCGCCGGCATGACGCATCAGGTGATCGGCGCCGAACCGGTCGACCCGTCGCGCGTCTACGTCGCCGGGCTGTCGGCCGGCGGCGCCATGGCGGCGATCCTCGCCCGCGAGTACCCCGACGTCTTCGCGGCGGCCGGCGTCCATTCGGGCCTGCCGCCCGGCGCCGCGCACGACGTCGCGTCGGCGTTCGCCGCGATGAGCCAAGGCGCCCCTGAAGGCGGAGCCATGCGTGCGGCAGCCGAAGGCGGCGCCGCCCCGCTGATCGTTTTCCACGGCGACCGCGACCGCACGGTGCACCCGGTGAACGCCGACCGCGTGATCGATGCACTGCTCGGCCCGGTCGCCGCTCGCGACGGCGTCGCGGCACGCAGCGAAGCCGGTTCGGCAGGCCCGGGAGCCCGCCGCCGCTTCACCCGGACGGTGTACCGGCGCGCCGGCGAGACGGCTTCGCGCGCCGAGCTGTGGGTGGTGCATGGCGCCGGCCACGCGTGGGCGGGCGGCAGCGCCGACGGCTCGTTCACCGACCCGCGCGGCCCCGATGCATCGCGCGAGTTCTTCCGCTTCTTCGACGAGCATCGGCGCCGCCTCACGGCTTGAAAGCCCGGGCCGCGGGCGCACCTCCTCGGTCGGGCCCGACGCCGGGCGCTGCGCGACCACGGTGTCGGCGCAGCGCCAGGCGCCTGTCACGAAAGGGCGGGCGCCGCCTCGTAGACTTTCGATGAACTGCCGCGCACGCGAGACGTCGCTCCCGCACGGCCACCCCATGACCTCGTCCCTTCCCCGACTCGGCGCCGCCTCGAGCGCCGCGGCCGCCAAGGCGCGCCCGCCCGAGCGGCCGGCCAGCGGCCCATCGCGCGCCGGCACGCACCGCCGGCGTCGAACACCGCTCGGCACCACGCTCGCCGCGGCGGGCGCGCTCGCGCTCGCCGCCTGCGCCAGCGCGCCGGAGCCGCAGGCGGACCTCGCCGCGGCTTCCCGTGCGTCGATCGCCGGGAGCTGGCAGACCGCGCTGCCGCACGGCGGCGATGTCGGCGCGCTCGCGCGCTGGTGGCAGCAGTTCGACGACCCGGCGCTGTCGGCGCTGCTCGGCGCCGCCGACCGCGCGAGCCCAAGCCTCGCCACGGCCGAGGCACGCATCGCGCAGGCACGCGCAGCCCGGGTCGCCGCCGGCGCGGCGCTGCTGCCGAGCGCCGACGCGACCGCCAGCCTGCTGCGCGGCCGCCAGGATCTGACGCTGCCGCTCGGCACCAGCGCGACCGTCGGCCTGCAGGCGAGTTGGGAACTCGACGTGTTCGGTGCCGGGCGCGCCGGCCGCAGCGCCGCCGACGCGCGTCTGGCCGCGTCAGAAGCGGCCTGGCACGACGCCCGGGTCGCGGTCGCCGCCGAGACCGCCAACACCTACGTTTCGCTGCGCGCCTGCGAGGCCCAGCTCGAGCAGACCCGCATCGACGCGCAGTCGCGCGCAGAGACGGCGCGCCTGACGCGCCTCAGCACCGACGCCGGCTTCGAGTCGCGTGCGAACGAGGCGCTCGCGCGCGCCGGTGCCGCGCAGGCGAGCAGCAACGCGACGCAGCAACGCCAGCGCTGCGATTCGCTCGTGAAGGCACTGGTCGAACTCACCGCGCTGCCCGAGCCCCAGCTGCGCGACCAGCTCGCCGGCGCGACCGCGCGCCTGCCGGCGCCCGCCGCGCTCGACGTGCCGAGCGTGCCGGCAACCGCGCTCGCGCAGCGCCCGGACGTCTTCGCTGCGGCGCAGAACGTGGTCGCGGCGGCTGCAGACGTGGGACGCGCCGACGCGCTGCGCTACCCGCGCTTCGGCCTTGCCGGCAGCATCGGCGCGAGCCAGCTGCGCGGCGCCGGCATCGAGGTGACGGGCACGACCTGGACCCTCGGCCCGGTGTCGGTCAGCGTCCCGGTGTTCGACGCCGGCGTCCGGCGCGCCAACGTCGAGGACGCGCGCGCCCGCTACGCGGAGGCGACCGCCAGCTACGCCGCGACGCTGCGGCGCGCGATCCGCGAGGCCGAGACGGCACTCGTCACGCTGCAGGCGAGCGCCGAGCGGCGCACTGCGGCGGCCGCCGCGGTCGAGGGCTTCGCCGCATCGTTTCGCGCGGTCGAGGCGCGCTACCGCAGCGGCTTCGGCTCGCTCTTCGAGCTGGAGGACGCGCGCCGCAATGCGCTCACCGCGCAGAACGCGCTGATCGAGCTCGACCGCGAGCGCGTGGCCGCCTGGATCACCCTCTACCGCGCGCTCGGCGGCGGCTGGACGGCCGAGGCGCCGCGGCTCGGCGACGCCGCCGCGCATGCCGCCGCCCGCGACGCCGCGACGCCGCTCGCGCGCCCTGCCGTCTCTCCGGAGCAACCATGATCGATCGCCGACGCGCGGGCATCGCCGCGCTGCTGCTGACCGGCACCGCCGCGCTGCTGCCGCTGGTGAACCAGGCCGCCGAGCCGAAGCGGGCGGCCGCGCCGCGGCCCGCTCTCAGCGTGACGCTGATCCAGCCGCAGCCCACCGTGCTGGCGCGCCGCATCCCCGCCAACGGCAACATCGCGGCCTGGCAGGAGGCCAGCGTCGGCACCGAGGCCAACGGCCTGCGCCTCGCGGAAGTGCACGTCAACGTCGGCGACGTCGTCAAGAAGGGGCAGGTGCTCGCGACCTTCGCCGCCGACACCACGCTGGCGCAGGTGGCGCAGATCCGCGCCGCCGTCGTGGAGGCCGAAGCGACCGCGGCCGACGCCGCCGCCAACGCCGAGCGCGCACGCGGCCTGCAGTCGACCGGCGCGCTCAGCGAGTCGGTGATCAACCAGTACCTCACGGCCGAGCGCACCGCCAAGGCGCGCCTCGAGGCGCAGCGCGCGGCCGCGCGCGCGCAGCAGCTGCGGCTCGGCCAGACCCGCGTCCTGGCGCCGGACAACGGCGTCATCTCGGCGCGCAGCGCGACCGTCGGCGCGGTGCTGCCGGCCGGCCAGGAGCTGTTCCGCCTGATCCGCAAGGGCCGCCTCGAGTGGCGCGCCGAGGTGCCGGCGAGCGACCTCGCGACGCTGAGGCCGGGCACCCGCGCCAGCATCACGCCAGCCGGCGGCACGCCGATCCCGGGCACCGTGCGCGTGGTCGCGCCCACGGTCGATCCGCAGACCCGCAACGGCCTCGTCTACGTCGACCTGCCGGCCCCGGGCAGCGCGCGCGCCGGCATGTTCGCGCGCGGCGAGTTCGAGGTCGGCAGCTCGAACGCACTCACGCTGCCGCAGAGCGCGGTGCAGATGCGCGAGGGCTTCAGCTACGTCTGGCGCGTCGACGCCGAATCGAAGGTGCGCCAGACCAAGGTCGAGGTCGGCCGGCGGGCGGGCGACCGCATCGAGGTGATCGGGCTCGACCCGAACGTGCGCGTCGTCGAGTCGGGCGTCGGGTTCCTGGGCGACGGCGACCTGGTCCGCGTGGTCGATCGGCCGGCCGCCGCAGCCTCCGGCGCCGCCACCCCGCGCGCCGCGCCACGCCCCGGCACCGTCGCGCCCGCGAACGCGGCTGGCACCCGCTGAGGACATCGCGATGAACGTTTCCGCGTGGTCGATCCGGTACCCGGTGCCGTCGATGCTGCTGTTCGTGATGCTGACGGTGCTCGGCCTCTTCAGCTTCCGGGCGATGAAGATCCAGAACTTCCCCGATATCGACCTGCCGATGGTCACGGTCTCGGCGCTGCTGCCGGGGGCCGCGCCGGCGCAGCTCGAGACCGAGGTCGCCCGCAAGATCGAGAACTCGATCGCGACGCTGCAGGGCGTCAAGCACATCTACACCAAGGTGCAGGACGGCGCCGCGACGATCACGACCGAGTTCGTGCTCGAAAAGCCCGTGCAGGAAGCGCTCGACGACGTGCGCGACGCGGTGCAGCGGGTGCGCTCCGACCTGCCGGGCGACCTGCGCGACCCGGTGATCACCAAGAAGGAGCTCGCCGGCTCGCCGATCCTCACCTACACGGTGGCGTCGAGCCGCATGGACGACGAGGCGCTCTCGTGGTTCGTCGACAACCAGGTGACCAAGGCGATGCTGTCGGTGCGCGGCGTCGGCGCCGTCGCACGGGTCGGCGGGGCGACGCGAGAGGTGCGGGTCGAACTCGACCCCGCCAAGCTGCTCGCCCTCAACGCGACCGCTGCCGACATCTCGCGCCAGCTGAGGAGCGTGCAGCAGGAGGCGTCGGGCGGACGGGCCGACGTCGGCGGCAGCGAGCAGTCGGTGCGCACCATCGCGACCGTGCAGACGGCCGACGAGCTCGGCCGCATGGAGGTCGCCCTCAGCGACGGCCGGCGCGTCCGGCTCGATCAGGTCGCGACCGTCACCGACACCGTCGCCGAGCAGCGCAGCGCCGCGCTGCTGAACGGCAGGCCCGTGGTCGGCTTCGAGATCGTGCGCTCGCGCGGCGCCGGCGAGACCGAGGTCGCGGCGGGCGTGCGCGCGCGCCTCGAGACGCTCAAGGCCGAGCACCCCGACATCAGCGTCACCGAGGCGTTCAACTTCGTCGACCCGGTGCAGGAGAACTACGACGGCTCGATGACGCTGCTGTACGAAGGTGCGGTGCTCGCGGTGCTGGTGGTGTGGCTGTTCCTGCGCGACTGGCGCGCGACGCTGGTCGCCGCGACCGCGCTGCCGCTCTCGATCATTCCGGCGTTCTGGGTCATGGACCTGATGGGGTTCTCGGTCAACGTCGTGACGCTGCTGTCGCTCTCGCTGGTGGTCGGCATCCTGGTCGACGACGCGATCGTCGAGATCGAGAACATCATGCGGCACCTCGGCATGGGGAAGTCTCCGCTCGACGCCGCTCGCGAGGCCGCCGACGAGATCGGCCTGGCGGTGATCGCGACCTCGTTCACCCTGATCGCGGTGTTCCTGCCGACCGCGTTCATGTCGGGCATTCCCGGCCGCTTCTTCGTGCAGTTCGGCTGGACCGCGGCGATCGCGGTGTTCTTCTCGCTCGTCGTCGCGCGGATGCTGACGCCGATGATGGCCGCCTACATCCTCAAGCCGCCGAAGAAGGCGCACGCCGACCCGAGCTGGATGCCGCGCTACATGGCGCTCGCGCGCTGGTGCCTCACGCATCGCGCGGTCACGCTGCTGGTGACGCTCGCGTTCTCGGTGCTCGCGCTGTTGCCGGTGATCCTGGGCAAGGTCCCGGCCGCGTTCATCCCGCCCGACGACCTCTCGCAGACCCAGGTGAGCCTTTCGCTGCCCCCCGGCAGCACGTTCCGGCAGACCCTGGCGGCGGCCGAGCAGGCGCGCGCCATCCTCGAGAAGAACCCGCACGTCAAGCTGATCTACACCGCGGTCGGCGGCGGCAACACCGGCGCCGACCCGTTCTCGGGCGCGGGGCTGCCCGAAGTGCGGCAGGCGACGCTCACGCTCAACCTCACGCACCGCAAGGAGCGCCACGGCGTCAGCAAGCAGGCGATCGAGGCCGACCTGCGGCAGGCGCTCGCCGACCTCCCGGGCGTGCGCGTCAAGGTCGGCTTCGGCGGGTCGAACGAGAAGTACGTGCTGGTGCTCGCGGGCGAGGACGGCAACGTGCTGGCGTCACATGCGACGCGAGTCGAGCGCGAGCTGCGCACGATCCCTGGCATCGGCAACGTCACCTCGACCGCGAGCCTGGTGCGCCCCGAGCTGATCGTGCGGCCCGACTCGGCGCGCGCCGCCGACCTCGGCGTCACGGCGGCGGCGATCGCCGACACGCTGCGCATCGCCACCGCCGGCGACTACGACCAGGCGCTCGCCAAGCTCAACCTCAGCCAGCGCCAGGTGCCGGTCGTCGTGCGGCTGCCCGCCGACGCGCGCACCGACCTCGACCTGCTGAGCCGCCTGCCGGTGCCGGGCGCGCGCGGCCCGGTGCCGCTCGGCAACGTCGCCTCGCTCGCGATCGAGAGCGGCCCGGCGCAGATCGACCGCTACGACCGCCTGCGCAACGTCAATTTCGAGATCGAGCTCAACGGGCAGCCGCTGGGCGACGTCAGCAAGGCCGCCAAGGCGGTGCCGAGCCTGCAGCAGCTGCCGCCGGGCGTGATCCGGCAGGAGGTCGGCGACGCCGAGGCGTTCCGCGAGCTCGCCGAGAGCTTCGGCCTCGCGATCCTCACCGGCGTGGCGTGCATCTACATCGTGCTGGTGCTGCTGTTCCACGCGTGGGTGCAGCCGGTCACCATCCTCGGCGCGCTGCTGCTCGCGGTTCCGGGCGCGGTCCTGGCGCTGTTCCTCACCGGCGAGTCGCTCTCGATGCCGTCGATGATCGGTCTGATCATGCTGATGGGCATCGCGACCAAGAACTCGATCCTGCTGGTCGAGTACGCGATCATGGCGCGCCGCGACCACGGCCTCGCGCGCTTCGACGCGCTGCTCGACGCCTGCCACAAGCGCGCGCGGCCGATCATCATGACCACGATCGCGATGGGTGCCGGCATGCTGCCGATCGCGCTCGGCATCGGGGTCGACCCGAGCTTTCGCGCGCCGATGGCGATCGTCGTGATCGGCGGCCTCGTCACGTCGACCTTCCTCAGCCTGCTGGTCATCCCGGTGATCTTCACCTTCGTCGACGATGCGGTGCAGTGGCTGCGCCGGGTGGTGCTGCGGCGCAAGCCCGCGCCGCCGACGGGCCCCGCGGCAGAAGGCGCGCATCCCTAGAATGGCCCGCGTCCCCAGCCGGGGGCGCTCCCAAGGAGACCGCATGGGCCGCAGCCCCTACCCCGACGCCGAATTCCTGATGCGCGACACCACGTCGCATCCGCCGGCGTACACCCCGAACTACAAGACCAGCGTGATGCGCAGCCCTCGCCTCGCGCTGATCTCGCTCCAGCAGTCGCTCTCGGAGGTGACGGCGCCGGTGTTCCGTCCCGAGGAGCTCGGCCCGCTCGACAACGACCTGATCATGAACGCCGCCAAGGACGGCCTGCCCGTCGGCGAGCGCATCGTCGTGCACGGCTACGTGCTCGACCAGCTCGGCAAGCCGGTCAGGAACGCCCTCGTCGAGGTCTGGCAGGCCAACGCGAGCGGGCGCTACCGCCACAAGAAGGACATGTACATCGGCGCGCTCGACCCCAACTTCGGCGGCTGCGGGCGCATGCTGACCGACGAGAACGGCTATTACGCGTATCGCACGATCAAGCCGGGGCCGTACCCGTGGCGCAACCGCGTCAACGACTGGCGCCCGGCGCACATCCACTACGCGATCTCGGGCGACGGCTGGGTGCAGCGCCTCATCACGCAGATGTACTTCGAGGGCGACCCGCTGATCGCCACCTGTCCGATCCTCGGCGGCACGCCGAGCGAGGAGCAGTTGCGCAGCCTCATCGCGCTGCAGGACACCGGTGCGTTCGTGCAGCTCGACAGCCGCGCCTACCGCTTCGACATCGTGCTGCGCGGGCAGCGCGCGACGCTGTTCGAGAACGCGGTGCAGCAGACGCCGGCCGACGAGCGGCTCGCCGCCGTCGCCGACGCGCGCGCCGCGGTGCTCAAGGCCGCCAAGGCACAGACCGAGACCCGGGGAGGTGCCCGATGAAGCTCGCCCACGACAGCCACGTGCGCCGCGAGACGGCGTCGCAGACCGCCGGGCCCTACGTCCACATCGGCCTGGCGCCCTCGCAGGCCGGGTTCGACATCTTCGAGAACAACTTCGGCAACGTGCTGGTCGACGAGCAGACGCTCGGCGAGCGCATCCGCATCGAGGGCCGCGTGTTCGACGGCATCGGCAGCGTCGTCAAGGACGCGCTGATCGAGATCTGGCAGGCCAATGCCGCGGGCAGGTACGCGCACCCGGGCGACCGCCAGCCGGGCAAGGAGATCGACCCGCACTTCCGCGGCTGGGGCCGCGCCTGCACCGACTTCGAGAGCGGCGTCTACACGTTCGAGACCATCAAGCCGGGCATCGTCGAGGGCCGCAACGGCCGCTTCATGGCGCCGCACATCAACGTCTGGGTGGTCGCGCGCGGCATCAACATCGGCCTCAACACGCGGCTCTACTTCAGCGACGAGGCCGAGGCCAACGGCAAGGACGCGGTGCTCAACGTCATCGAGTGGGTCGAGCGCCGCGCGACGCTGGTCGCCGAGCGCCAGCCCGGTGAGGGGCCCGCGGTCTACCGTTTCGACATCCGCCTGCAGGGCGAACGCGAAACGGTGTTCTTCGACGTCTGAGGGCGGCCCCGGCGGCCGCGCACCCACGCGGGTGGCGTCAGCCGGGTCGTTCGCCCGCTGCCGACCACGCCGCGCCCGCGGCAGCGCACACGACGAGGGCGACGCCGCCGAGCTGCGCCAGGCTCAACGCCTCGCCGAGGATCACCAGGCCCGCGAGCACGCCGAACGCCGGTTCGAGGCTCATCAGCACGGCGAAGGTGCGCGGGGGCATGCGCGGCAGGGCCCAGAAATCGAGCGAGAACGGGATCGCCGACGAGAAGAGCGCCATCAGCAGCGCGAGCGGCAGCAGGGCCGGCGCGAGCAGCGCGGATCCTGCGGTATAGACGCCGGCGGGCAGCACGAGCAACGCCGCCACGCTGAGCGAGAGCGCCGCGGTCGAGCGGCCGAACGCGACGCTGGCCCGGCGTCCGAGCAGGACGTAGCTGCCCCACGCCACCGCCGCGCCGAGCGCCCACGCGATGCCCACCGGATCGAGGCCGCGCGCGGCGCTCGCGTCGACGCGCACCAGCAGCCAGACGCCGGCCGCCGCGAGCGCGGCCCAGACGAGATCGCCGAAGCGGCGCGAACCGGCGACCGGGATCGTGAGCGGGCCGAGGAACTGCAGCGCCATCGCGACCGCGAGCGGCAGACGTTCGAGCGCCAGATAGAACATCACGATGACGCCCGCCATCGAGCAACCGAGGCCCACCAGCGGCAGCAGCGGCGCACCTCTCGGCCAGCGGCGCCAGGGCCGCGTCAGCAGCAGCAACGTGAGCGCACCGAGGCCGAGCCGCAGCGTCGCCGAGCCCTGCGGCCCGACCACCGGGAACAGGATCTTGGCGAGCGCCGCGCCGACCTGGAACGACGCCATCGCGGCGATCGTCGCGAGCGGCGGCAGCAGCCAGTGAACCGGCGCGCGGTGTGTCATGTGCGATCGTGTGGCTGAAGATGCGAAGGACGTCGGGTCGCGAGTGCCGGGACGAGCCGGCGCCACACGACGGCCGGCGATTCTCGCCACGACGAACGCGAACGGAGGACTCAGTGACTGCATCTTTCTCGGGTGGGTGTCTGTGCGGCGCGTGCCGCTATACCGCCCACGGCGAGCCGATCAACGTGCGCGTATGCCACTGCCGCTCCTGCCAGAAGGCGCTCGGCGCGACCTTCAACGCCCGGGTGCTGATGCCGCGCGCTGCGGTCGAGCTCGGCGGGCCGATCGGATGGGCTCGCTCGTCGCCGGAGCTGGCACGCGGCTTCTGCACGCTGTGCGGCAGCACGCTGTTCTCCGAGCGTGCCGTGCGCGGCTGGATCGGCATCACGCTCGCCAGCCTCGACGAACCCGAGCGCTTCACGCCGACCGAGCACATCTGGACCTCGAGCAAGCCGGCGTGGCTGCAGCTCGCGGACGGCCTCCCCCACTACCCCGAAGCGCCGCCCGGCTGAGCGACCCCGCCGGTCGCGCGTGCGTTGAGGTCGGCGCGAGCCGGACTGCTATCGTGCGGTCCACTTCAAGCGAAGCGCCGATGCAACCCGTCATCACCAGTCTGCTCGACACGGACCTCTACAAGTTCACGATGTGGCAGACCATGCTGCATCGGCACCCGCAGACGCAGGCCGAGTACACCTTCGTCTGCCGCAACCAGCCGGCGTACCCGCTCGCCGAGCTGGTGAGCGAGGTCGACCGCGAGCTCGACCACTTGTGCTCGCTGCGCTACAGGCCCGACGAGCTCGCCTACATCGGCAGCCTGCGCTTCATCCGCTCGGACTTCGTCGACTTCCTGCGCATCTTCCAGTTCCAGCGCGAGTTCATCCAGGCGCGCGTCGCGCCCGACGGCAAGGGCCTCGAGATCGTCGCCAGCGGGCCGCAGGTGCACGTGATGGCGTTCGAGATCTACGTGCTCGCGATCGTCAACGAGCTCTACTTCCGGCGCTTCGACGAAGACGCCGCCTGGGCCGAAGGTCGCCGGCGCCTGGCCGCCAAGATCGAGCGGCTGCGCGAGTTCGAGCGCGAGCCGAAACGCCTGAACCCGTTCGAGTTCTTCGACTTCGGCGTGCGCCGGCGCTTCTCGAAGGCCTGGCACCGCGAGGTGCTCGAGACCTTGAAGCGCGAGGTGCCGCAGTTCTTCAAGGGCTCCTCGGACGTGCTCTACGCGCGCGACCTCGGTCTGGTGCCGATCGGCACGATGGCGCACGAGTACCTGCAGACCTATCAGACGCTCGGCGTCAGGCTGCGCGACTTCCAGCGCGCCGCGCTCGAGGACTGGGTGCAGGAGTACCGCGGCGACCTCGGCGTCGCCCTCACCGACGTGGTCGGCATGGACGCCTTCCTCGCCGACTTCGACCTCTACTTCGCCAAGCTTTTCGACGGCCTGCGCCACGACTCGGGCGATCCGCTCTGGTGGGGCGAGAAGGCGATCGCCCACTACGAGCGGCTGCGCGTCGACCCCAAGACCAAGCGCCTCACGTTCTCGGACGGCCTCGACCTCGAGAAGTCGTTCGACCTCTACCGCCATTTCGCCGACCGCACGATGGTCGGCTTCGGCATCGGCACCAACCTCACCAACGACACCGGGCTCAAGACGCTGCACATCGTCATGAAGCTGACGCACGCGAACCGCCAGCCGGTGGCCAAGCTGTCCGACAGCCCCGGCAAGCTGCTCTGCGACGACGAGACCTTCCTCGCGTACCTGCGCCAGGTGTTCAACGTTCCGACGTAGGAGCGCGCGCCGCCGCGCCTCCGACACGCGCGCGGGCCACACGCTGACATCAACGGCAATGCGCGCGGCCTAGCCTGGGGTTCATCGCTGGCACATCCCTCAGGAGGCCCCATGAACCAGGATCCGACCCGCACCCCGGCGGCCACGTCGCCCAGCTCGGCCGAGCCGACGACGCTTTCGCCCACCCAGGCACCCGGCCACTACGGCGCCGGCTACGGCGAGAACGCACAGCACCTCGGCGACGACGCGGCCCTGCCGTCCGGCTCGTCGGGCGCCGACGCCGGTCGGTCGACGCTGAGCGGCGGCAACGACAGCCACGCATCGGTCGGCGTCGAGCGCGCCGGCACCAGCGCGCCCGGCACGATCGCAGGCAGCACGCAGGGCGGCAACGCCGCCGCCGGCCAGACGCCGGGCAGCAGCACCGTCGGCGGAGCGACCGTGGCCGCAAGCACGCCCGGCGGGGCAGGTCTCGACGGCGCTGCCACCGGCCGAAGCGGCTCGATCGGGACGGCCGGAGCGACCGACAACAGCGGCAACATGGATCCCGACGAGGTCCAGGCGCGCCCGCCGACCCGCAACGACGCTCCCGCGACACCGGGAAGCGACGACGTCTCGCTGACCTTCGAGCGGTCCTGACACCGCGTCACGGCCGAGCAACCCCACGCCGCCCGCGGCGGGTGGTCACCTGTATATTCGTACAGCCACCCGCCCGCCATGGAACTCGACCGCAAGCTCGCCATCCTCGCCGACGCCGCCAAGTACGACGCCTCGTGCGCATCGAGCGGCACCACGAAGCGCGACTCGGTCGGCGGCGCAGGCATCGGTTCGACCGAAGGCTCGGGGATCTGTCACAGCTACGCGCCCGATGGGCGCTGCATTTCGCTGCTGAAGATCCTGCTCACCAACTTCTGCCTCTACGACTGCCTGTACTGCGTCAACCGCGTCACGAGCAACGTGCCGCGCGCGCGCTTCACGGTCGACGAGGTGGTCGCGCTCACGCTCGATTTCTACCGGCGCAACTGCATCGAGGGCCTGTTCCTCAGCTCGGGGATCATCCAGAGCGCCGACTACACGATGGAGCAGGTGGTCGAGGTCGCCCGCGTGCTGCGCGAGGAGCACGACTTCCGCGGCTACATCCACCTGAAGACGATTCCCGAAGCGTCGCCCGACCTGCTGGCGCGGGCCGGCCGCTACGCCGATCGCCTGAGCATCAACATCGAGCTTCCAACGGTGCAGGGGCTCGAGACGCTGGCGCCCGAAAAGGACTTCGGCTCGATCCGCCGCTCGATGGCCAACCTGCGGCTCAACATCGACGCCGCCAAGGACGCCGCCAGGCCGCAGCCGGTGGTCTCTCAGATCGCAATGCCGCCCAGGCGGGCGCGGCCGCCGCGCTTCGCGCCGGCGGGCCAGAGCACGCAGATGATCGTCGGTGCCGACGCGGCGAGCGATCGCGACATCCTCGGCACCAGCGCCACGCTCTACGGCTCGTATCGCCTGCGCCGCGTCTACTACTCGGCGTTCAGCCCGATCCCCGACGCGTCGCGGGCGCTGCCGCTGAAGGCGCCGCCGCTGGTGCGCGAGCACCGGCTCTATCAGGCCGACTGGCTGATGCGGTTCTACGGTTTCGACCACGAGGAGATCGTTCCGGGCGAAGCGGGCATGCTCGCGCTCGAGGTCGACCCCAAGCTCGCCTGGGCGCTCGCGCACCGCGAGCGTTTCCCGGTCGACCTGAACCAAGCCCCGAAGGAGCTGCTGCTGCGGGTGCCGGGGCTGGGCGTCAAGGCGGTCGAGCGCCTGCTGCGTGCGCGCCGCGTGCGCGCGCTGCGCGCCGCCGACCTCGAGCGGCTGCACGTGCCGCTCAAGAAGGTGCTGCCGTTCGTCGTCGTCGCCGACCATCGACCTGGCCGCGAGCTCGACGACGCGCGGCTTGCCGCGCGCATCGCGCCGCCGCCCCAGCAGGCGTCGCTGTTCGCCGACGCCTGAGCGTGCGCCCCGTCGGCGCCATCGACGTAAGCTCGCGCGCATGAGCCCCGGGCCCGGGTCGAGCGAGCACGCGACGGCGCAGCAGCCTGGAGCCGGCACTCGCCGCTCGATCACGCTCGCGCAGGCGACCGATTTCGACGGCTTCCGGCGCGCCTGCCGGGCGCTCTGGGCCGCGCAGGTGCCGCCCGAGCAGGTCGAATGGCATACCGCCGACGCGGCTTCGGCCGGGCTGTTCGAGGGCGGCGAGGCGGCGCCCGCGGACGCGCCGGGCGCCGGCGACGCGCCCCCGGTGTTCGTGCCGCCGCGCTTCATGAGCCTCGCCGAGCACGTGGTGCTGCATCGCGACGCGGGTCGCTTCGGTCTGCTGTACCGGCTGCTCTGGCGTCTGCAGACCGATCCGCGCCTGCGCGACGACCCGATCGACGCCGACTGGATCGCTGCCGAACAGATGGCGCACGCGGTGCAGCGCGACCTGCACAAGATGAAGGCGTTCGTTCGCTTCCGGACGATCGATGCGGTCGACGCGGCGGAGCCGGACACGCCGGCCGCCGCGGCAGGACGCGAGGCCGGCAGCGGCAACGCCGCCGGCGCGGGCGCCGCCCCGCTGCACGTCGCCTGGTTCGAGCCCGAGCACCACATCGTCGAGGCGATCGCGCCGTTCTTCGTGCGCCGCTTCGCGAACATGCGCTGGGCCATTCTCACGCCCGAGCGCTGCATCGCATGGGACGGTTCGCAGCTGCGCGTCGAGCCGGGCGCCGAGCGCAGCGACGCGCCCCCGGCCGATGCCGGCGAGGCGCTCTGGCTCACCTACTACCGAAGCATCTTCAACCCCGCGCGCCTCAAGGTCGAGCAGATGCAGCGCGAAATGCCCAAGCGCTACTGGCACAACCTGCCGGAAGCGCGGCTGATCGAGCCGCTGGTGGCGCACGCCGCCGAACGGAGCATGACGATGATCGAGAGCGAACCCACGGCGCCCCGGCGCCGCCCGGCGGTCGGCGATACCACCCCGCACCCGGCACCCGGCCGCGAACCGGTGCCGGGCGGCGAGGCACCGACCAACCTCGAGGCGATCCGCACGCTCACCAACCGCTGTCGCGAGTGCCCGATCGGCGACCTGGCGACGCAATCGGTGCCCGGCGAAGGGCCGCAACGGGCACGCCTGATGTTCGTCGGCGAGCAGCCGGGCGACCAGGAAGACCTGCAGGGACGCCCGTTCGTCGGTCCGGCGGGCCAGCTGCTGAGCCGCGCGCTCACGGAACTCGGCTTCTCGCGCGACGCGGTCTACGTGACCAACGCCGTCAAGCACTTCAAGTTCGAGCTCCGCGGCAAGCGCCGCATCCACAAGACGCCGGCGCAGCAGGAGGCCGCCGCCTGCCTGCACTGGCTCGAGAGCGAGATCGATCTCGTGCAGCCCGAAGGCATCGTCGCGCTCGGCGCCACCGCGGCGCGCCAGCTCATGGGCGCGGCCGTGTCGGTGACGCGTCTGCGCGGCCAGTGGCTCGAGCGCGCCGACGGCCGCCGTGTGCTGATCACCCTGCACCCGTCGGCGCTGCTGCGCATGGACCCGGCCGACAAGGAGGCCGCGTACGCGGCCTGGCTCGACGACCTGCGCAAGGCCGGGCCGCTGTTCGAGCCCGAGGCCGGCTGACTCCTACAGGCGAAGGCGTCGCACCCCGACTGCGGCGCGCCGGCCGCGCTGCTGCAATGGCGGCAGAGCCGGGAAGCCGGCCGACCGTCAACGCAAACGAGGACCGCCGCCATGCAGGAAGTGAACAGCCCCGAATCCCGAGAACTGCTGTGGAAGCTGATCAAGGACATGCGCTTCGCGATGTTCACGACGCGCCACTCGAACGGTCACCTGCATGCGCGCCCGATGACGACGCAGAACAAGGCGCTCGACGAGAACGCGAGCCTGTGGTTCTTCATGTCGCGCAGCAACGGGCCGGTCGACGACATCGAGGCCGATCCCACGGTCGCGGTGATCTATGCCGACCCGGGTGCCGACAGCTACGTCTCGGTCTCGGGCACCGCCCGCGTGCGCGAGGACGCCGCCAAGAAGCACGAGCTCTGGAACAAGATGACCGAGGCGTGGTTCCCGAACGGTCCGGACGATCCCGACGTCGCGCTGGTCGAGGTCGAGATCATCCACGCCAACTACTGGGACGTGAAGGAAAGCAAGCTCGTCCAGCTCCTGCACATGGCCAAGGCCGTGGTCACCGGCGATCCGCCGACGAACATGGGCGAGCACGGCGAGATCCGGATGCGCTGACCGGCGGGCGCGCACGAACTGCGCTGCCAAGGGCGCGCTTTTCGGCGCCTCGCGACGTGACGGCGAGGCGGATCATGGCGGCATCGTTGGTGCCCCTCGTCCTGCCATGCGTCACGCTCCGTCTCCTCTCGTCCCTGCGCGCGTGCAGCCCCGCGCCGACGCCGGTGCGATCGAGTGGGAAGAACTCCCCTCGCTGGCCGGATCGCTGGCCCGCATCGGCATCGGCCGCGTCGCGGCTCCCGTTCTGCATGCCGACGCCGCTCCGCTCGGGCGTGCGCCGCACGCGGTCGAGCTCGATCTCGATCTGGACCGCCTCGCGACCGCCGGTTCGGCGCCGACGCGCCGCACGGTGACGCCGCGCGACATCGCCGCACCCGGTCTGCTGCGCCACTTCCTGGGCCTCTAGCGGGCATCGGCCACGCGCCCGCGCGGCGTTGGCTATCCTCGGCGGACACCCGCGCCTGCTGCAGGCGCGCCACCCGCACGAGGCGATGAACGACCGACCTGCCGCGGCTGCCAAGGCCGCCCGAGAGCCGCGCTACTACTTCGAGGACTTCCCGCCCGGCCAGGTGCGCGAGTACGGCTCGCTCGAGGTCACGCGCGAGGCGGTGCTCGCGTTCGCCGCCGACTTCGATCCGCAGCCGTTCCACCTCGACGACGATGCCGCCGCCGCTTCGCTGTTCGGCCGTCTCGCGGCGAGCGGCTGGCACACCTGCGCGATGACGATGCGCATCCTCTGCGACGGCTACCTGCTCGATTCGGCGAGCCTCGGATCGCCCGGCATCGACAAGCTGCGCTGGGTCAAGCCGGTCTACCCCGGCGACACGCTGAGCGTCCGCGTCGAGGTGATGGAGGCGCGGCCGATGGCGAGCAAGCCCGAGCTCGGCCTCGTGCGCTCGACCACGCAGGCGCTCAACCAGCACCGCGACGTGGTGCTGACGATGGAAGGCTGGGGCATCTTTCGGCGCCGGGCGCGGCTGGGCGATGCGACGACCTCCGCTGACGGTCAGGCACCGGATGCATCGGGCGGCGACGCATCGGCCGGCAGCGCCGTCCCGGCGAGCACGACGGACGCCGACACCCGCGCTGGCAGCACCGGCACCTGAACCCGACTCGCGTCGGCGCGGGCGCGGCTCACCGCCGGCGCACCCGTGGCCGCCATGCCGACACTCCGGCGGCGAAGGGCCGCCGAAGGGTGACCGACGACCCGCCGGCTGCATCACGCAGCGGCACGGCGCGTGAAATCGTGCGTCCGAGACGCAACGCCGCGGCCCCACGGAGCGACGGGCGCATTCGACAATCGCGCCGCTCTGCTGTCGCAACGGCCGGCTGGCCCGCCGTCGCTCCTTCAGGACGCCCGATGCCGCGACCCGACTCCGCCGTTCCCGCGCCCGCGGCCGACACCCTCGGCGGCGGCAGCGGCGTGGGCGCGCCGGTCCGCCCGGCCGCCGCCGCGGCCGGCGATCTCGCGCTCCCGGCCGGCACCCGGCTGCGCGGCCACACGGTGCGCGGCGTCGCCGCCCGCCACGCGTCGAGCATCGTCTACCGGGTCGACGACGACGCCGGCCGCGCCTTCCGCATCGCCGAATACGCGCCGGCGGGCCTGGCGCGTCGCCTCGACGACGGCCTGACGCTGGTACCCGAGCCCGACGAGCGGCAGGCGGCTTACGACGCCGGCCTGCATACCTACATCGGCGAGATGCGCGCGCTGTCGCGCATCGTCCACCCCGCGCTCGAACGCATCATCGGTGTCTGGGACGAGCATGGCAGCGCCTACGCGTTGCTGCCGGCGAGCGCCGTGCCTTCGCTCGGCGACGTGCTCGCCGAAGCCGGCGAGGTGCCGTCCGAAGCGGCGCTGCTGGGCTGGCTGCGGCCGCTGCTCGACGGCCTGGCCGTGCTGCACGAGGCCGGGCGCTTCCATCACGCGATCGAGCCGCAGTCGGTGCGAATCGGCCCGGCCGGCCCGGTGCTCGGCGGCTTCGCGGCAGCGACGCGGGCGCTCGAGAGCGCGCTGGGCCAGCCCCTCGACGCGACCGGCACGCGCTGGGCCGCGCCCGAGCAGGTCGGCACCGGCGGTCGCGAGGCGGTCGGCGCCGCGGCCGACCTGTACGCGGTCGCCGCGCTCGTCTATCTGGCGATCGCCGGCACGCCGCCGCCACCTGCCGCCGAGCGGCTGCAGCGCGACACTCTGCTGCCGCTCGCCGCCGTCGCGGCGGGCCTATACGCTGAGCCGTTCCTGCGCGCGGTCGACGCCGCACTCGCGCTCGACCCGCACGCGCGCCCGCAGCGCGCCGTCGACTGGCTCGAGGCGATCCGGGGGCTGCACGCACCCGAAGCGGCGGCGCCGGCCGACCTGATGCTGGAGCCGTTCGACCCCGCCCGCGCGGCGCTCGCCGCGGCCGTCGAGCGCCGGGCGGGCGCGTCGCATGGCGCCACGCGCTCGGCGCCCGCGGGCGCACCGACGCCGGCCAAGCCGACCCGGCCGGCCGAGCTCGACCCCGTCGAGGCGGCTCCCCCGGAGTCCGTCACCCCGCCGGAAGCCCCGCCGCCGCGCGCCAAGGTCGCGGCGATCGCGATCGGCGCCGCGCTGATCGTGGTCGGCTCGGTCGTGCTGGTCCGCCCGCCGGCCCTGGCGACCGGCGAGCCGCCGCCGAACGCCGCTCGCGCCCAGAGCATCGGCGCGACCACCCCGGCGCTCGCGGCGCCCCAGGCCGGCCCATCGGCGAGCATGGTCGCGGTCGGCAGGCCGGCGCCGGCAGCCAGCAGCGCCGCCGCCGTGTCGGCGTTGCCGGGTAGCGCGGGCGTCGCGCCGCCGGCAACGTCGACGGACCCGGCGAACGCGCCGACCGCCGCACCGGTGCTGCTCCCCGGCGCTCCTGCCACGACGCCGGCCGCCGATCCGCAGGGCGGCAACGGCACGCCATCGACGGCGAGGGCGATTGCCGATCCGTCCGCGCGCCTCGGCGCCGAGCCGGCGCGCCCGGCCACCGCACCAGCGGTCGACCTCCGCACGGCCGGCACGCCCACGGGGCCAGCCGCGAATCCTGCCGCCGCGGCGCCGTCACCCCTGACGCCAGCGCCCACCGACGCGACGCCGCCAGTCGCCAACGCCGCCGCACCCGACCCGGGCGCCGCTCCCACGCTCGGCGCCAGCGGCCGCCAGGCGCGGTGCGTCGAAATCCTCCAGAAGGCTTCGCTCGCGCCGCTCGGCGCCGCGGACGCCGAGTTCTACAGGCGCACCTGCAAGTGAATCGATCCACCGCTCGCCCGAGCGGCCGCGCCCGCACCGCCCGTGCGGCGTGGGCCGGCCTCGCCGCGCTCTGCCTCACCGCGCTCGTCGCCTGCACGAGTTCCGAGCCGCTCGGCTTCGAAACCGCCGCCGCACGCGGCGCCGACGACCTGGCGGCGCAGACCGGCGCGCTGCCGGCGTTCCTGGCGCGCTTCGAGGCGACGCTGACACCGGTCGACCCGAAGGCGCCGCGCCGCCGCGTCGTGCTCGACCCGATGCTCGAGACCACGAGCGGGCAGCAGACCGCGACCACGGCGCTGCTCGGCAAGCTGGTCGGCGAGCGCCTCGGCCGCAAGACCGGTCGCTTCGAGCTGGTGCCGTTCCGCGGCGACACGCTGCCCGACGCGCAGCTGCTGCTCACCGGGACGATGACGCGCGCGCCCGGCGGAGCGCCGGCGGCGGGCGTCCGCATCGACCTCGCGCTCACCGATCTCAAGACGCGCCAGGTGATCGCGCAGACCACCGTGCACGCGCGCGACGAAGCGCTCGACCCGTCGCCGCTGCGCTACTACAAGGACAGCCCGATCGTCATCAAGGACAAGGTGAGCGAGGGCTATGCGCGCACCTCGCGCACCGCGGTCGGCCAGCCGGCCGACACCTACTACCTCGAGCGCATCGGCGTCGCCGCCCAGATCGACGCCGCGACGACGCTCTACAACGCCGAGCGCTACCGCGACGCGCTCGGCCGCTACGAGGACATGCAGAACGACGCGGGCGGCCAGCAGCTGCGCATCGAGAGCGGCATCTATCTGACCAACATGCGGCTCGGCCGTGTCGCCGAAGCCGAGCAGGCGTTCGGCCGGATCGTGGCGCTCGGCATCCAGTACAACGAACTCGGCGTCAAGTTCCTGTTCAACCCGGGGAGCCTCGAGTTCTGGTCCGACCCGAAGATCAGCGGCTCGTACGGCATGTGGCTGCGCCAGATCGCACGCGAGAGCGTGCGCTCGAACACCTGCATGAACGTGGTCGGGCACACCAGCAACAGCGGCGACGCGACGCTCAACGACGCGCTGTCGCTGCGCCGCGCCGGCGTGATCCGCCAGCTGCTGGTCGCGCAGGCGCCGGTGCTCGGCGCCAGGACGGCAGCGATCGGCAAGGGTTTTCGCGAGAACCTGGTCGGCAGCGGCACCGACAACGGCTTCGACGTGCTCGACCGCCGGGTCGAGTTCAAGATCGTCGGCTGCGAGCAGATCCCGGCCGAAGGCGCGCCGGATGCGAAGCCGGCAGCGGCCACGCCAGCCAAGCCGACGACGCGCAGCTGAGGTTTCTCGTCGCGGTTCCGCGGCGTTCCGGTAAACCACCGCCCGTCGGCCGAGACGCTGAGGCGTGACGAATCTCCTTGCTTCGAGATTCGGCTTTTCTGCGAAACGACGACCGGTATTCGAACGGTATCTGCACGGCGGTTTCCGCGCGGCCGCGACAAACCGTCGCCACCCCGGCCTCGAAGCCAGGGAAACTGTCGGTTCGCTTTACACCAGGCGATTCGACATACTCCAACTATTCCCGCTTGTCGAGCTAAGCGACCGGGGTGCACGGGTTCCTTCAACGAATTTAGAGCTGGCATTCGACTTGCGTTGGCAAGAGGGTATCTATACCCCACCACCCTCGCGAATGAACCTCAAGAAGCAAACCCTCGTCGCCGCGCTCGTCGGCATCGGCGCCACCTTCGGCGCGAACGCCGCACCGGTTCTGCTCGGCTCGGTCGAACACCTGTACGGAACGAATCCCGGCCGCCAGGCGGAAACCATCATGAGCGTTTACCACCCCGGTGGTAACTGCGACACGCTGAACGCGACGTCGGTCACGGTGCGCGCGACCTCGGCCTCGAGCTGCAACCGCTTCGGCGACATCTTCAATTTCTCCAGCCTCGACTGGGCCAGCATCGACCATTTCGACGTGACGCTGTCGTTCAGCGGCGCGCAGGACGGTTTCTTCGAACGCTGGAACACGCGCGGTGCGCCGAACTACGTGGTATCAGCGACTACGTTCGGCGACTTCCTGAATGCGAGCGGCACCCAGACCTTCACGTTCGCCAGCAGCGCCGCGCAGTTCAACAGCATCGTCGCCGCCGAGCAATTCGTGCTCTCGTTCGCGCAGAACGGCCTCGGCGGCTCCGGCTCGAGCTTCACGCTCAACTCGGCGCGCCTCGACGTGTTCGGCAGCGCTGCCGCCGCGGTGCCCGAGCCCTCGTCGCTCGCGCTGGTCGGCCTGCTGCTCGCCGGCGGCACGCTCGTCGGCCGCTCGCGCAAGGGCGGCGCTGCCTGAGGCACTCGCCCCGGGTTGCATCAAGGGGCCCGCGACCCCGGCCCTTCTTTGTTGGCGTGCGGCGTGATCGGCGGGCGACAAGCTTCGGCTGCGCGCGCTCAGCGGCTGCCCGAGCCCACGAGCAGCTGCTCGAGCCGCTGCTCGCGCACGCCGTAGAACTGCTTGATGCGGTTGATCTCGACCGCCGCCGCCGCCGCACGTCCCTCCGCTCCCGGCGCGCGCCGCACCGCCAGGATCATCTTGTTCTTCGAGGTGTGTTCGAGCGCGACGAACTCGAACACCTGCGCCTCGTAGCCGGCGCGTTCGAGCAGCAGGGCGCGCAGGCTGTCGGTCACCATCTCGGCTTGCTGGCCGAGGTGCACGCCGTGGCGCAGCATCGGCGCGACCTCGAGCGGACTCCGGAGCTGCGGGCGCAGCTCCTTGTGGCAGCACGGCGAACAGAGGATCACGCGCGCGCCGGCCTGGATGCCGAGATGGATCGCATGGTCGGTCGCGGTGTCGCAGGCGTGCAGGGCGATCATCACGTCGAGCGCATCCGGCTGGTGGCTGCGCAGGTCGCCCTCGACGAAGCTCAGGCCCGCGAGGCCGGTGCGTTCGGCGATGCCGTTGCAGAGCGCCACCAGGTCGGGCCGCAGCTCGACGCCGACGGTGCGCGCCTCGATGCCGAGCGACCGCAGGTGGTCGTGGACGGCGAACGTGAGATAGCCCTTGCCGCTGCCGAAGTCGGCGACGCGGATCGGCGCCGACTCGAGCAGCCCGCCGCCGCGCAGCGCGTGGTCGAAGATCTCGACGAACTTGTTGATCTGCTTCCACTTGCGCGCCAGCGCCGGCACCAGGCGGTGCGCCGCGTCGGTGACGCCGAGCTCGACCAGGTACGGCCGCGTGATGTCGACGAAGCGGTGCTTGGGGCGGTCATGGGTCGCGGCCGCCACGGCCGGCGGCGGCCCGCTCGAGCCGCCCGGCTGGGCGCGCGACGCGGCATCGGACGGCACGCTCGATGCACCGGCGGGCAGCGCACGACCATGGGCGCGCGCCGGGTCGGCATCTCCACCGGCTTCTATGGGAGGAGGCTCCCCCGCGAGCGCGCTCCGCCGCACCGTGCGCTTGCCCTTGCGGCTGATGCGCAGCTCGATCAGCTCGGCGCGCGTCGTCAGGTGCGCGTGCGCGAAGGTGCCGGCGAGCAACTCGCGGATCGACGCGAGGCCCTCGTCGATGCCCTCGTTGCGGGTGACGTCGCGCGTGCCGTGCGAGTGCACGAACGACAGCGCCGGCGCACCGCGCAGCGAGATCGCCCGCACGGTCACGCGCCGCAGGTCGGAGCCGGCGACGCGGTTGCCGGCAAGCACGAGGCGCACGAAGCTGGCGTCGGCGAGGGCGCGCTGCACGAGCGCTTCGAAAGTGTCGGGCGACGCCGCGTCGGGGCTCGCCGCCGGGCGGTCTGACATGCTCGCTCCTGGGGGCCGCGATTGTGTAGCATCCCCCGCCGCCCGCGCCGCCGTGCGGCCTTGAAGCCCCGATGTTCGGAATCGCCGACTACCCCGCGTTCGTCGCCGCGATCATCGTGTTCCTGATGATCCCGGGGCCGGGCAACCTCGCGCTGATCACCTCGACCGGCAAGGGCGGCATCGCGGGCGGGCTCGCCGCCACCTTCGGCGTGATCGCCGGCGACCAGGTGCTGATGTGGCTCGCGGTCGCCGGCGTCGCTGCGCTCCTGAGCGCCTATCCGCCGGCGTTCGTCGCGGTGCAGTGGCTCGGCGCCGCGTACCTGGCGTGGCTCGGCTGGCGCATGTGGCTCATCAAGCCCGGTGATGCGCCGGTGCTCGACATCCGGCCGCGCGACTACTTCCAGCAGGCGATGGCGATCACGCTGCTCAACCCGAAGGCGATCGTCTTCTACATGGCGTTCTTCCCGCTCTTCGTCGACCCGGCGCGGCATCGCGGGCTGGTGACGTTCGCGGTGATGGCGGCGACGATCGCCGCGCTCACCTTCCTGTACGGCGCGATCGTCGTCTTGCTGACGCACCGGCTCGCGGAGCGCCTGCGCGCCAACCCGGCCGCGACGCGGGTGCTCAACCGCGTCGCCGGGACCCTGCTGATCGGCTTCGGCGTGAAGCTCGCGCTCTCGCGCTGACGCCTTGCCGAAGCCGCGCGGTCGCGGGCGGCCGCGCGTCGCGGGTCACTGCACCCGGATCGCCTTGGCGGTCTTGGTGGCGTCGAACAGCAGCTTGCTCGGCCACGTCGGCCAGGTGACGCCGAGCGACGGGTTGTTCGGATTGCCGTTGCGGGCGAACGCGCCGACGCTGTCCATCATCGCCGCCGACAGGTCGAGACGGCCGGCGCGGTTGGCGGTGCCGCCGATCACGTTCGAGAACAGCGACGGGCCGAAGTTGCCGAACACGAACGGCAGGTCGAACGCGTGCGCGGCGCCGTAGATGTCGTTCCACGGCGCGGCTTCCTCGTCCCAGTCGAATTGGTAGTACCAGACGTCGGCCTGCTGGGTCTTGAGGGCGTTGAGGATGTTGTCGCGGCTCGCGATGAAGAAGATCCGGTTCAGCAGGTCGGTGGCGGCGTTGAAGCCGGTCACCGGCGTCGTCACCGGCAGGTACTGCGCCGGGATCCACTGCGCGAGCGTCACGGTCGGCGCCGCGTCGGGGTTGTAGTTGAACTGCGTGTTGAAGAGCTGCGCGTCGGTCACCAGGCGGCCGCTGCGCCCGCCGAGAGCCGGCGACAGCGCGAGGAAGGTCGGGAACAGCTTGGCCTCGTCGCGCGTGTTGCTGGCGAGCACCGGCACCTTCACGTAGTTGCCGTTGCCGATCGCGGCGACCGGGTCGACCGGCAGCACGGTGCCGTCGGGGATCGGCCCCGAGCCCGAGAGCCCGAGCGGCGCCAGCCGCGTCAGCAGCGTCGACAGCAGCTCGGCCGGCGTGCGCTGGCGCAGGAACGCCGCCATGTCGCCGTTCGACTGCGTCGTGAGATAAGTGTTCGCCGAGGTCACGTCGGTGGCCCGACCATTGACGATGAGCTGCTGCTGCAGCAGCGCATTGCCTTGCGCGAGCGCGCTCGCCGCCGTGTTGAGCGTCGGCAGGCTGCCCGCCGGCAGGTTGGACGCGAGCGAAAGCCCGCCGCTCATCGGCATCACGCGGTGGAACAGCCTGGGGCTCGCGTTCACCATCAGCGGCGACGTCATCAGCGCCCACACGTCGATCGCGCCGGCCGACTGGCCCATGATCGTGACGTTGCCCGGGTCGCCGCCGAAGTTGGCGATGTTGCGGTTCACGAACTCGAGCGCCTTGATGTTGTCGAGCAGCGCGAAGTTGCCCGAGTCCTCGCGCACGTCACCGGTCTTGAGCTGCGGCAGATTCAGGAAGCCGAAGATGCCGAGCCGGTAGTTCACCGTCACGACCACGGCATTGGCCTTATTGGCGAGGTTGGCGCCCTCGTAGACGGGGTCGGCGGTGTAGCCCGAGACGTTGCTGCCGCCGTGGATGAACACGACGACCGGCAGGTTCTCGTTGTTGTTGGCCGGCCGCCAGATGTTGAGATAGAGGCAGTCCTCGCTGCCGACGGCCTGGTTCAGCGTGGTGCCGATCGTCGCGTCGTGGCGGTTGTTGGCACCCGGCCCGTAGATGCGGCCGTATTGCACGCACGCGTTGCCGTACTGGTTGGCGCTGCGCGTCGTCGTCCAACGGTCGGGGTCGACCGGCGCGCGCCAGCGCAGCGCGCCGACCGGAGGCTTGGCGAAGGGGATGCCTTTCCACGACACGGTGCCGTTCGCCGAGGCCTCGTTCATGCCCTCGACGCTGCCGAAGGCGGTCGCTCGCGTGAGCGCGACCTCGTCGTCGTTGTCGTCGTCGCCGCCGCCGCAGGCGGCCAGACCGAGGGCGGTGATGACGGCCATGCTGGCCGCCTTGAAGAAACGCAGGGACATGGCTGATGGCTTTCGGTTGCGGTGGAGGGGCACGCGCGCTGCGGGCCGACGGCCGTCGGACGTTCGCGCGCAGCGATCATGCGCGAGCGGCGTCGTTGCGGCGCTGCGGAAGTCGCTACTTGACGCGGCGGCCGCGAACGCACACGGGGCAGACGTCGGCGTCGTGGATGGGGCGCCCATGCAGCGAGCGCAGCGCCGCGTCAGGCCGCGAGCGTCGGCCCGACGGGCACCTCGACCGGCGCCGCGTCGTCGGTCTTCACGCTGGTGTCGGGGCGTTCGTAGGTGCCGATCAGGAGCCCGCTCGCCACCGCGTGCTCGCGCAGCGCCTCCAGCACCTCGTCGCGGCCCGGGACGGCCGAGAACGGCTCGGCACCGGCGAGCGCGAACACCTGGAACGCGTAGCGATGCACGCCGTGGCCGGGCGGCGGGTCGGGCGGCAGCCAGCTCGACTGCAGGAACGAGTTGCGCCCCGTCTTGAGGCCGTTGCCGTCGTGGTCGGGGCTGTCGAGCGCGCCTTCGGGCAGCGCCCCGTCCTCGGCGGCGAGCTCGACGACGATCGCGTGCACCAGCGGCTGCGGCGTCGGCGCATCCGCGTCCTCGACGATCAGCACCAGCGCGGTTGCGGCCGACGGCACGCCCGTCCACTGCAGCGGCGGCGAGAGCCCCGCGCCGTCGGCGGTGTAGCGCTCGGGAATCGGTGCGTGGTCGACGAACGCGAGGCTCTGCACCGCGATTGCGGCCGTGCCCTGGCGCAGGTCGATCTGGTTGAACGCGATCTTGTCCAGGCCGGCGCGCTGGTTGCGCAACGCATGGCCGAGCACGTCGGGCAGCTTCTCGAGCATGAACGTCTCCGTCGTCGCACCGCGGCGGGTGCCGCGCGACCTCGCTTTATACGGCGCGGCGGCCGACCGCCATGCCCGCACGGTCGAACGCACCCGGCATGCCGCCTGCCTGCCGAGCCGCGCACGGCCTGGTGCATGCAGGCGGCCGTCGCCGTACGATCGGCGCGCTCATCGACGGAGGTTCGCATGACCCACAAGCCCCTCGCACTGGTTTCGGTGCTGATCTGCAGCCTGTTCCTCGGTGGCGCCGTCCATGCGGCGAGCGGTGCCGCATCGGCGCCCGACGCACCGAGCCGACCGGTGAGCGACGTCGGCTCGAGCGGCGGCGGCGATGCGAGCCGGCCGGTGGTCGGCACCCGGGTCGGCGGCAGCCCGGCCGACGCCGCGTTCCGCGCCGCGCACCAGCAGAGCGGCGCCGACTACCGCCGCGCCCGCGACGCCTGCAACGCCGGCCCGCGCGACAAGCGCAGCCCCTGCCTCAAAGGCGCGCGCGACGCGCTCCAGCAGGCGCGCCTCGAGGCGCGCGTCCAGCACGACGCGGCCAAGCGCGCCGAACGCGCGGCAAGCGCTAAGGCGCGCTGAGGCGGCGAGCGTGAGCCGCACCCCTCACTGCGTCACGGCTCCACGCATTCGCCGACCAAACGGCCCGACCAATTCCTCCACAGCGATGCCCTGGCTGGCCGAGCGCCGCACCGCGCGGGCCGAGCCCGCTCGGCCCGGCCCGGCTCGGCTCGGTCTGTCCCAGACTGGAAGGCTTTCCCGGCCTTCGTCGCGACGAAGTCCGCGCCGACCCGATCTCTCGTCAAAACTGCGCACCATTCGTCGGGACGGGGCCAGCCCCGATTGCCGAGGCAATCGTTAGCGCCGATAACCACTGACGTGCATTCCCCCACCCGCCCGTTCTCCTACGCCGTCTTGCCGCTCCATCCGACGGGGCGCGGGCGTTCCCGAAAGCATCATGGTTGAAGCTGCCGGGCCGTCCGACATCCCGGCTTCGTGTTCAACCCACGCGAGAGACAGTCGGATGCCCAACAGAGCCCAGGTCGCAACGAAGCCCGCGCCAGCCGGTCTGGTCGACGGCATCTTCACCAACTTTGCGGGAACCCTGGACTACAAGCTCTACCGGTCGCCGAACCTGCGCAAGCGCCCGCCGCTGTTCGTGATGCTGCACGGCGGCTCACAGAACGCGCTCGACTTCGCCACCGGCACGCGCATGAACGAGCTCGCCGACGAGTGCGGCGGCATCGTGCTGTACCCCGAGCAATCGAAGCGCGCCAACGCGCTCGGCTGCTGGAACTGGTTCGACACCCGTCACCAGTGCGCCGAGAGCGGCGAGCCAGCGATGATCGCCGGCCTCACGCGGGCGGTGATCGCCGAGAACCACTGCGACCCCACGCGCGTCTACGTCGGCGGCATGTCGGCGGGCGGCGCGATGGCGCTGATCCTCGGCAAGGCCTACCCCGACCTCTACGCCGCGGTCGGCGTGCACTCGGGTGTGCCCTGTGGCGCAGCCAACGACCTGTTCTCGGCGTGGCAGACCATGAGCAACGGCCCGTCGTCGCGCTTTCACGCGTCGCGAGAGCCGCATCCGGTGGCGACCATCGTCTTCCACGGCGACCGCGACTACACGGTGCACCTCTCGAATGCTCAGGCCATTCACGCACAGGCGCTCTGCGGCACGGTCGACCGCTCGGGCGAGCTGTCGGCGAACGGCCCGATCCATCTGCCGGGCGGCCGCGCGGTCACCCGTGTCACGCAGCCGGGCCGGCGCGGCATCGCCGACGCCGAGCTGTGGATCATCCACGGCGCCGGCCACGCCTGGGCCGGTGGCAACGCCGCTGCGAGCTACACCGACGCCGACGGCCCCAATGCATCGCGCGAGATGCTGCGCTTCTTCCTGCAGCACCGGCTGCGCCAGCGCGGCGTGCAGCGGCGCAGCGACGTCACGTCGGGCGAGCCGCGGGCCGCGTAGCCCGGCGGTCCGCGATCGTCGCAGCGCCGCGATAGCGCTCGCGGCTCGTCGGTCCGACCTTTCGCCCGCGTCCGCCTGCGTGACGCAGCGCCCGCAGCGGCGCGATCGCCCGAGCGGCGTCGCTCGCCGCTGTAACCGCTAAGCCCCTACGCCACGTGCCGTTCGGCCACGGCCCGTCATCCGCATCGGCGACACTCCCGAACCTCGGGAAAACCCGTGCCGCCGGCGAGCCGGTGCAGCGCGCGCCGCGATGACGTCACCCATCCGAAGCATCTCCGACACCGCCCGCTGGGTCGCGATCTACCGTGCGTGGGAGTCGGCGCGTCCGGACCGCCTGTTCGACGACCCGTACGCGAGCCGCATGGCCGGTGCGCGCGGCGACGCCATTGTGCAGAGCCTGCCGCACGGCGAGTCGATGGCGTGGGCGATCGTCGTTCGCACCGCCGTCTTCGACGACATGATCGTGCGCGCGGTCGCGGACGGCGCCGGCACGGTGCTGAACCTCGGCGCCGGCCTCTGCACGCGAGCGTTCCGCCTCGATCTGCCGCCGACGCTCGACTGGATCGACGTCGACCTGCCCGACATCGTCGACTGGCGCCGCCACTGCCTGGGCGAGGCGCGTCCGGCGTGCCGCCACGAGCACCGCGCGGTCGACCTCACCGACGCCGCCGCGCGGCAGCGGCTGCTCGCCGATGCCACCGACCGCGGCAAGCCCGTGCTCGTGGTGAGCGAAGGCCTGCTGGTCTACATGGCCCCGGAGCACGTCGCGGCGCTCGCGCGCGAGCTGCACGCCGACCCGCGCGTGACCGCGTGGGTCACCGACCTCGTGACGCCGATGCTCGTGAATACCTTCGGCACGTTGTGGCGCGCGCATCTTGACAGCGCCCGCGCGCCGTTCCGGTTCGCGCCCGCCGACCCGCCGGCGTTCTTCGCGCCGCTCGGCTGGCACGAGGGCGAATGCCGATCGATGTGGGACGAGTCGCAGCGCCTCAGCCGCGCGGTGCCGATCGGCTGGTGGTGGGACCTGTTCGGCCGTTTCCTGCTGCCCGACGTCTACGCCAGGCTGCGCCGCATGGCGACCATCGTGCGGCTCGAGCGCCAGCCGCCCACGGGCGGCGCCGCATGGGCCGCGTCGCCATCGTCGGCGCCATGCAGCAGGAACTGCATGCGCTGCTCGAAGCCATGCCCGACGAGTCCCCGCTGCGCCGCGCCGGACGCGAGTTCTGGGCCGGCCACCTGAGCGGCCACGCCGTGGTCGTCGCGCTGTCGGGAATCGGCAAGGTCGCCGCGGCGACGACCGCGACGCTGCTGCTCGCCGAGTTCGACGACGTCGATCGCGTGGTCTTCACCGGCACCGCGGGCGGCCTCGAGCCCGGCGTCGAGGTCGGCGACATCGTCGTCGCCGACGCCCTGCTGCAGCACGACTTGGACGCGTCGCCGCTGTTCCCCCGGCACGAGGTGCCGCTGTACGGCACCGACCGTTTTCGCACCGACGTCGCGCTCTCGGATGCGCTCGCCGACGCGGCGCAACGGACGCTGGCGGCATTCGGTGGCGTCGAGCGCTTGCTGGCGGGCGCGACGGGCGCAAGCCAGGCGGCAGGCACCGATCCGCTCGGGGCCTCTGCCATCGCCGCACCCCCGAAGATCGGCCGGGTCCACCGTGGCCTCGTCGTCAGCGGCGACCGCTTCGTGTCCGGTCGCGCCGAGAACGACGCGCTCTGCCGGCGTCTGCCGGGCGCGCTCGCGGTCGAGATGGAGGGTGCTGCGGTCGCTCAGGTGTGCCACGACTTCGGCGTGCCGTTCGCGGTCGTCCGCACCATCTCCGATCGCGCCGACGACGCCGCGCACGTCGACTTCACGAGCTTCGTCGAGCAGGTGGCGAGCCGCTACACGCTGGCGATCGTCGAGCAGTGGCTCGCCGAGACGAGCGCCGTCGAAGCTCGATGACTCCGGCTCGGCCGGGATTGCCGCGCCCCGCCGGCAGCCGTACATTTCGTGCCGCTGCCGGGAGCTGCCGATGACGATCCGCAAGGCCGAACGCACGAACCTGTCGCTCGAGGACGCCGAGCGATCCTTTGACGAGGCGATCACGCTGCCGGGCGGCGTGGCGCAGATGAGCGAGCAGCCCGACGGCCGCTGGGCCGTGCAGCTCGTGTGGGACGACGAAGGCAGCACGCTCGAGCGCGACGCGTTCGACGCCTTCGAGAAAGCCGAGCCGCGCCGCACGCGCGGCTTCGACCCCAAGCTCGGCGCGCTGTCGGCGCGCTTCGAGAGCAACGGCAACCCGGGCTCGATCGGCCACGACTCGACCGGCGGCTTCTCGTACGGCGCGTATCAGATCGCGACCAAGACCGGCACCATGGCCGAGTTCCTGAAGTTCCTCGAGAAAAACGCGCCGGCCATCGCGGCCAGGCTCGACGCCGCCGGCGGCGCCCGCGGTGCGTCGGCCGGCACGCCCGAGTTCAAGGCGGCCTGGCGCGACCTCGGCAAGAGCGACCCGGCGTTCGCCGACGCCCAGCACGCGTTCATCCAGTCGACCCACTACGACCCGTGCTGCGCGCGCATCCGCAAGAACCTGGGCCTCGACGTGGAGGCGCGCTCGCCCGCGCTGCGCAACGTGGTGTGGTCGGTCGCGGTGCAGCACGGGCCCGCCAACAAGATCTTCGACAACGCGCTGGCCGGCAAGGACTGCGCGCAGCTTCAGGACGCGTCGATCATCGACGCGGTGTACGGCGAGCGCTCGAAAGTCGAGCGCTACTTCGCGCGATCGACGCCGCAGGTGAAGGCGGCTCTGGTGGCGCGGTTCGCCGAGGAGCGAAGGCTGGCCGAGCGGATGCTGGGCTGACGGCGACCCGCAGGGTTCGGGCTGCTGCAAGGTGCCGAGGCTTCACGCGAATGGTCTGACCACGTCAGGCGGGCTCCGGCCGCGACGCGCGCGTCCTCCAGGCGCGCCGCCGCGGGCGTCTCCCGCATCGCGACCGCGCCATCACGCAGTTTTCCGCAGCGCCAGCGCCACGCCCCCGAGCGTGAGCCCGAGCGCCGCCACCTCGCGCAGACCCAGCGGCTCGCCCACCACGAACGCGGCAGCGACCACGCCGATCACCGGCGTGAGCAGCGTCGCCAGCGACGCGGTGGTCGGCGGCAGACGGCGCAGCGCGGCAAACCACGACAGGTAGCACAGGCCCATGGGCACCGCGGTCATGTAGAGCATCAGCGCCCAGCCGGTGGCGCTGACCTCGGCCAACGCCGGGCGCTCGATCGTCAGGCCGAGCACAAGCATCGGGATGCAGCCGAGGCTCAGCTGCCAGGCCAGCGACGCCACCGGGCGCAGCTCGACCAACGGACGCAGCGCAACGGTACTGAGTGCGAACCCCAGCGCCGAGCCCAGCGCAAGCGCGGCGCCGAACAGCTGGTCGCCACCGAGGTGAAAGCCGCCGCTCCCGAACAGGTACCAGAGCCCGCCCATGCAGAGCACGAGCCCCGCTGTCGCCCGCAGCGTGGGCTGCTCGCCACGAATCGGCCAGGCCAGCAGCGTCGCCCACACCGGCATCGTGTAGACCAGCAGCGCGCACTGGCTCACGCTGAGCCAGCGCATCGCCACGGTCGCGAAACCCATCCAGGCGAACACGTTGAGGGCGGACGCCGCGACGAGCCGCCCCACCAGCGCCCGCGGCACCACCAGCGTCTGGCCCAGAACCAACGCGGCCAGCACGCACACCAGCCCGGCCACCGAGCCCGCGGCGCCGCGGGCGAACAGCGGCGGCAACTCCCGCAGCAACACCTTCATCGCCGGCCAGTTCAGGCCCCAGCCGAGCGAGGTGACGAGCAGGCACAGGAAGCCGAGGGTGCGGGTGGGAGGGTGAGCGGCAGAGGGCACGGCGGCGGGGGTATCCGAGGCTGCACGCGCGGCAGCTGGGCGAGTATCGATGAGCGACCGGATGTGAGCTGCCAGCGCCATTGCAAGTGGATGGCGTCTCGAGATTGGGTGCCGGCCCCAGCCCGGCGTGTCGGTGGCGCATGTCCTCAGCGAGTCGTGGACACCCGCCTCGAAGGGCTACGGATGCTGGCTTTACTTCACGACGGCTGAGACGCGGGACGCGAAGGTCCCTAGGTGCGTGAACCTGGTGGCATGCGACGTACAGCTAGAGACTGAACTGCGTCCCTCGCGCTTTTTCCGCAACTGCCCGCTTTGCTTGGAAGCCGCCCCTCTAGCATTACCCAGCTGGCCCTCTCCTCTATGTCTATAGTGGCCAACCTCGGTGGCGTGAAGAGCTCTATTTAGCCGCCGGCGAGGGCGGGTTGGCCGTTGAGTCGGAAAGCGCTTCAACACCCATTTCGCTCCGTACACGTGTCAGAACGCTCTGCACCAGGATCTCCTCCTGTGCGACCCATAGCCTCGGGGCCGCGTAGCCGGCGATGATCGACAGCCCAATCAGTCTCGCGAAAGTCGCCGCCGAGGGTTGCATTGCACCGACGAAGTACAGCGCCACCAGGAAGCCGAGAATTGCTCCAAGGCTGAGCCGCGCGCCGATCCATCCGATGCGAAAAAGGGCTATGGCGGGCTTAGCGAAGCGCACGCTCGTTCCGCTCGGGAAGCGCTGCAGATCGCCGGCTTGAACCAGCACGTGAGCCCAGCTCCCTATGAGGCCCCCGACCGGGCAGAAGAGCAGAAGAGCGAAGTCGTATGCCGTAAAGCCCAGCGCAGTGAGTACTTGGAACATCCTTTAGCGCCCAAATAATTTCGGCAGCAGGGGCCAAGTATGAACGGCGTGCCGCTAGCTCCCGTGGAAGGTCGGCTTGACGGCGCCACCAACTGACAAAACCTCGCTCGCATGATAGCCACCCTCCGGCGCAACTTGAGACTGATTTGCAACACAGACCGGGCACTGGCAGCCAAGGCACCCGAGCTAAAGCGGCTATGCGTGGCCCACCTCGGGCTCCTTGCGTTGTCTGAGTGCCGAATCGCATTGGCGGCTCCTGTTCACTGAATGCGGCGCGCGGCCGCTCGTGACGGCTAGGGCTTTTGGCGCCCGGTGGCGCTTCCACTTGGGACTGCGAAGCGCAACTTCCAGGGGTTCGACGGCTCGTGAAGCGGTCTTTCGATAGCCGCGCGGGCGATGGGCTGCAAGCCTAGTCAAGACCGATATGGAACGTCTGATCTAATAACGACGACTTCGCTCAAACCATTTGAAGAAAGCAATTGTTTGAGCGATCTCTCCGAAAGCAACGGGTGCGATGTCGGACCTAGCACAACACTCGAGAATGCATCTGGATCAATATCGATTTCTAGGTAAGGCGTTATGAAAGACTCGCTGGCACGAAATTCGGAAGCTTCGCCGAACCGCCACAAACGCCACTCTCCTTCGGCTTTGAACTTTGGGTGCTTAACGAAAGGACCTATCCAGCGGCGCATATCATTGATGAAGTGCCGCAGCCCGCCTGCTTCAGAATGGCTCGGCGGTCTGAGGTCGTTGGTACCTGGATACGTCAAGCCACGGTCTAGGAGCTCGAACTTTTCCAGGATCGATTGGCGCATCGCACTAAGGAGCGCCTCCTCGTCATAGACCGCAGCCTCGAAGTACCAGTCGCCGCGGGGCGCCGCCCGCAAAGCCGCGGTTCTGAAGCCGATGGCATAGCGAGCATTGCGAGCCGAGTAGCCGCGCCACATGTTCAAATCATCATGGTGCCGAGTGAACGAAGCAACATAGACTTTCGGGAACTCTTGATTGGCGTCCATAATCGAGTCAGTCGCAAAGGTCTTCCCGTATCCGTCGCTATTGATTTGCTGGAATGCGACGTCAACATACTCCTTGGTTCGGCTGCGACTGGACGAATCATCCTTGATTGATTGAAGCGCCTTGTAAATGAGTTCGCCGCTGTATAGCCATTCCTTTGAGTCGTTCAAGTAGGCGATATGGGTGCAGCGCATCTTTCGCTGCTTTGTGATCCCGATCAACCCGGCGCCGTCGGTGTAGTGAAACACGGTTTCCGGGGGCTCTTCGCGCGGCAGCAAATTTAGGAATTGCGCGCCAGGGTAAGTATCTTGAGTAAACACAGGGTATCGGTCCTGAACTTCAAGTGGAGCTTCTCACGCGTCTGCGAGCGGGCTCCAAGCACTATGCGGCGTAGGCCGCGCATGAGGTTTACTTGAGAGCCTTACGGAAACGACTTACGGAGCCTTCCGCGCGGCTTGACACCTGCCCAATCTCACGACATCAACGCGCCAACGGCAAGTCGATCTTGTCGGAAAGACGCCAGAACGTTGACACGGGATCGCGTCCGTTTAGCATCGCGGCGACTTCCGACTTCCGTTGCTCATCGGCAATGGTGTTACCGGCCACGGCCCGATGAACGCTGCCAAGCGCCCAGCACATCCGGCCAGGATGCTGGTTCCTGTCGCTGAACAGTTGCTCGAGCCAGATCGCGCGATTGATATGGAGGGTCTGATCGCCGCGCCTCAGCGCCGCAAAGTCAGCTGGTTGCTTCACCTTGGTGGCAATAAGATACGAGAGAAGCACGCCCTGCTCGTCACCTGCAGCGAGCTGAAGCACGCATGCGCGTTCTAGGTCCCGAAGCGACATTCCTAGTATTGGGACCCAATATTGAATCGTCTCGAGGAAATCAGGGTACGCCACGGTCCCCGTCAATCGCTCGATCATGGTGGCCGTCATTTGCTTCGTGAAGGCGCCCCTCGTCTGCGTCCCGAACGTCGACAGAGTGGGAAGTCTGAACCAAATGTTCACGAACTTGCCGAGGTAGGCTGAACCGTCAATCGCGCCATAGACACCTTGAATCGACTGTTCAAGCTGCGTACGGTTCAGAAGCAGTACGAACACTAGATTCGGCACATCGAAGAGGTGCTTGACCCGCTCGACCATGGTCACGGCGAAAGAGGGGCGGCAACGATCGAGCTCGTCTATAAACACGACGGCGGGCTCAGCACACGCGGCGATCGCTTCCGCTAAAGTCTCTCGGAATCTGATAACCGACTTCTTTTCCTCGTCGAAAGCCGTGAGTCGCTTCTCAATCCACTTACTCGAGCCTTCCGCCATGTCCTGAGAAACCTCCGCCACGGCATCGGCGAAGTCGCCAACGATGTCGTTCTGGCGTAGGATCTTTCCGCCAAGGTTGATGAGCGTCTTGACGCCAGCGGGCGCGAAAGCCCGGAGTGCTCCGCCTGCGCGCTTTGCGAGCGTGGCCTTGACGTCGGGGTTCTCGATGAGCGGCAACAGGCTGGACATCACGAGCAAGAAGGGGTCTTCAGCGAAGTCGTTCTCAAATGCGTCGATGTAGGCAACCTTGTGCCCTTCTTGGCGCAGCTGGGCAGCCCACCTAGCTCCAAACCACGTCTTGCCTTCGCCCCAGGCGGCGTCTATTCCAATCGTGCCGCCGTTCCTGAGCCGATTGACAAAGCTCGTGAGCGGTTTGGCGAGGGTGCTACGACTGAGCCCGTCCCCTTCGAACGGTTGCTCCGGATTGATCGTTGGTGGTCTGAAACTGAGCGGGTGGGTCATGTCCATCGTCTCCCTTTGACGTGGATTGTGAGTGTTACCCAAGCTGCCCTTTGCCTGGCGAGAATGCCGCATTCAAGAACGCCGTCGAAGTTGTCCCTTGATGAAGTGCCGCAGCTCGGGCGCCTATGCTGGCTTGTGCGCGAAAGCCGGCGGTGTGCTGCTGCACCGATCGGTTCAGCCCTGCGGCCGCGGCTGCGTTGGAGCGTGTCGTCGCTCCGATGAAGGTCAGCAACGCTGCACCACCAAGCTGTTGCGGCGCGACCGGCGTACGCCCTGAATGACCGGAACGTGTCGAACAGCGTCGGTTGGACGGTTTGCCGCGACGGACAGCACCCGCTGCAATGCAGCCACTCAACCTTCTGGCGAACATCGCAAGCAGCTGCTCATGCGGAGCGAACACGTGGTCCGAAACGGCTCACGAGTCACGACCGCATTCGAGTCCGCTCACACGTCGATATTCGCCACCCGCAACGCATTCGACTCGATGAAGTTCCGCCGCGGCTCGACCTCATCCCCCATCAGCATCGTGAACACGTGATCCGCCTCGATCGCGTCATCAAGTTGCACTCGGAGTAGACGCCGCACAGCCGGGTCCATCGTGGTCTCCCACAGCTGCTCGGGATTCATCTCGCCGAGGCCCTTGTAGCGCTGGCGCGCGACCTGGCCTTCGGCCTGCTCGATCAGCCAGGCCATGGCCTCGCGGAAGTCGCCAACGCGGCTCTGCTTTTCCTTGTCGCCCGTGCCGCGCTTGACCACCGCCTCCGGTCCGACCAGGCCACGGAACGAGCGCCCGGCCCGGCTCAGCACGTCGTAGTCGCCGCCGTGGATGAAGTCGGCGGTGATGGTGCTGCTCTTCACGTTGCCGTGGTGCATGCGGCTCACGCGCAGCAGGTGCTTGTCGGTGCGGGCATCGAACTCGGCGGCCACTTCGGCGTCGCGCAGCATGCCTTGCAGGCTCGCGGCCGAGGCCTCGGCGGCTTCGACCGTGTCGAGGTCGAGCTCCAGGCCGTTGGCGATCGCGCGCAGGGCGTCGACATCCATCCAGCTCGACAGGCGCTCGACCACCGCCTTGGCCAGCACGTACTGGCGCGCGAGTTCCTCGAGCGCTTCGCCTTCCAGCGGCGCGGCGCCGTCGATGCCGGTCTCGAGCCGCGCTTCGCGCAGCGCCACCTTCATCAGGTAGGCGTCGAGCTCGATGCCGTCCTTGAGGTACTGCTCGTCCTTGCCGAACTTCACCTTGTAGAGCGGCGGCTGCGCGATGTAGACGTGGCCGCGCTCGACGAGCTCGGGCATTTGCCGGAACAGGAACGTCAGCAGCAGCGTTCGGATGTGCGCGCCGTCGACGTCCGCGTCGGTCATGATGATGATGCGGTGGTAGCGCAGCTTGGCGACGTTGAAGTCGTCGCCGCCCATGCCCTTGCCGATGCCGGTGCCGAGCGCGGTGATCAGCGTGAGGATCTCGTTGCTGGTCAGGAGCTTTTCGTAGCGCGCCTTCTCCACGTTGAGGATCTTGCCGCGCAGCGGCAGGATCGCCTGGAACTTGCGGTCGCGGCCCTGCTTGGCCGAGCCGCCGGCCGAGTCGCCCTCGACGATGTAGATCTCGCAGAGCGCCGGGTCCTTCTCCTGGCAGTCGGCCAGCTTGCCCGGCAGGCCCATGCCGTCGAGCACGCCCTTGCGGCGCGTCATCTCGCGGGCCTTGCGCGCGGCCTCGCGCGCCCGTGCCGCATCGACGATCTTGCCGACGATGGTCTTGGCGTCGTTCGGGTTCTCGAGCAGGTAGTCGGTGAGCGCCTTGCTCACCACGTCTTCGACGGGCCCGCGCACCTCGCTCGAGACCAGCTTGTCCTTGGTCTGGCTGCTGAACTTGGGCTCGGGCACCTTCACCGAGAGCACGCAGCACAGGCCCTCGCGCATGTCGTCGCCGGTCACCTCGACCTTAGCCTTCTTGGCGACCTCGTTGTCGTCGATGTACTTGTTGATCACCCGCGTCATCGCCGCGCGCAGGCCGGTGAGGTGGGTGCCGCCGTCGCGCTGAGGGATGTTGTTCGTGAAGCAGAGGACGTTCTCGCTGTAGCCGTCGTTCCACTGCATCGCCACCTCGGTGGTGATCTCGGTGCCCTGGTCGCTCACCTTGCGGCCGGTGGCGTGGAACACGGTCGGGTGCAGCACCTTCTTGCCGGTGTTCACGTACTCGACGAAGCCCTTCACGCCACCCGCGAACGCGAAGTCGTCGCTGCGGTTGGTGCGCTCGTCGACCAGGCGGATCTTCACGCCGTTGTTCAGGAAGCTCAGCTCGCGCAGGCGCTTCGAGAGGATCTCGTAGTGGAAGTCGATGTTCGAGAAGATCTCGAGATCGGGCAGGAAGTGCACCTCGGTGCCGCGCTTGTCGGTCTCGCCGATCACCTTCATCGGCGACACCTCGACGCCGTCGCGCAACTCGACGATGCGGTCCTGCGGAACGCCCTGCTTGAACTCGAGCAGATTGGCCTGACCATCGCGCCGCACGATGAGGCGCAGCCACTTCGACAGGCCATTCACGCAGCTCACGCCCACGCCGTGCAGGCCGCCCGAGACCTTGTAGCTGTTCTGGTTGAACTTGCCGCCGGCGTGCAGCTCGGTCAGGGCGATCTCGGCAGCCGAGCGCTTGGGCTCGTGCTTGTCGTCCATCTTCACGCCGGTCGGGATGCCGCGCCCGTTGTCGGTGACGCTGATCGAGTTGTCGGTGTGGATGGTCACGACGATGTCGTCGCAGTAACCCGCCAGTGCCTCGTCGATCGAGTTGTCGACCACCTCGAACACCAGGTGGTGCAGGCCGGTGCCGTCGGACGTGTCGCCGATGTACATGCCCGGGCGCTTGCGCACCGCTTCGAGGCCTTCGAGGATCTGGATGCTGCCGGCTCCGTAGTCGGCGCTGTCGGCAGCATGCGCCGCCTGCGTCGCCGCCTGCCGGGCCAGCACCTCGTCGGGCGACGGCGCCGCCGCGGCCTTGTCGGCCATGTCGCGCGGGCTGCCGGTCTCGTCGGCGTCGTCGGGAAGGGTGTCGGGTTCGCTCATCGGGTTCGCATCGGTTCGGCCGGCCACGGGAATGGTCGGTCCGTCAAACAAGCGGCGATGCAGCGCGAGGTTCGCGCCGCATCGGTTCGCCTTTTCCTCACCTGGCCGAAGCGCTCGGGTCACGCTCGGCCGGCCGGCCACCGCGCGTCGGGCGCGCCACGAGGACGCACCACGCACGGCGTCGGCGTCAGATTCGCATCGGCATCACGACGTACTTGAAGCCGCTCTGCTCGGGCACCGTCATCAGCGCGCTCGAGTTGGTGTCCTGCAGCTCGATCGTCACCATGTCCTGCTGCATGTTGGTGAGCGCGTCGATCAGGTAGGTGACGTTGAAGCCGATCTCGATGGTGTCGCCGCCATAGTCGATCTCGAGCTCCTCGGTCGCTTCTTCCTGCTCGGCATTGCTCGACGCCACGCGCAACAGCCCCGGCTCGATGTTCACGCGGATGCCCTTGAACTTCTCGCTGGTCAGGATGGCGGCGCGCTGCAGGCTCGCCAGCAGGGGAGCCCGGCCGAGGGTCACCTTGTTCTTGTGGTTCTTCGGGATCACGCGGTTGTAGTCGGGGAACTTGCCCTCGACGAGCTTCGAGACGAACTCCATGCCGCCGAAGCTGAACTTGGCCTGGTTGGCGGCGAAGCGCATCTCGATCGGCGTGTCCTCGTCCTTCAGGAGGCGCTGCAGCTCGAGCACGGTCTTTCTCGGCAGGATGACCTCCTGCTTCGGGATCTCGGTTTCGAGGTTGGCCTGCGCGAGCGCAAGGCGGTGGCCGTCGGTCGCGACCAGCGTGAGGCTCTTGCCTTCGGCCACGAACAGGATGCCGTTGAGGTAGTAGCGGATGTCGTGCACCGCCATCGCGAAGTGCACCTGCGCGACCAGCGCGCGCAGCGTCTTCTGCGGCACGCTGAACGCCGGCCCGAAGTCGGCGGCTTCCTGCACCAGCGGGAAGTCCTCGGCCGGCAGGGTCTGCAGCGTGAAGCGGCTCTTGCCGCCCTGCAGCGTGAGCTTCGACTGCGTGGCGCTCAGCGTCACGGTCTGGTCGGCCGGCAGGGCACGCAGGATGTCGATGAGCTTCCTCGCACCGACCGTCGTCGCGAACTCCTGCGAATCGCCGCCGAGCTCGGCGCTGGTGCGCACCTGGATCTCGAGGTCGCTGGTGGTGAACTCGATGTCGGGGCCGTTCTTGCGGATCAGCACGTTGGCCAGGATCGGCAGCGTGTGCCGGCGTTCGACGATCCCGGCTACCGACTGCAGGGCACCGAGGAATTTTTCTTGTGCCGCTTTCAAGACAATCATTTCAACCTCTTGAACTGGTGGTCGTAGTAGAGCCGGGACGCTTTTGTGGACAACCGCATTTTCGCCTGTTCCAGCAGTGGCTTAGCGCGGCGCGAACGGTGTGCATCGAGTCTGTTCCGGCACGCGGCGCGCTGCGAACAACTTCGCCGGACGGCTCAGGCCTGTGGACAGGTGGGGTTTCACGCGAAAGTTGTCCCCAGGTTTGTTGCTTGACAGATTTCCGGGTTGGGGTGACGCCGATCCACGACCCGGCTTGCAAGCCGGGTCGGTTCGGGAGGCGTGCGACAGCACGCAGGTGCTGTCGCACGTCCACCCTCACCCTTTCAGCGTCTGTTCGAGCACGTGCAGCTGCTGGTTCAGCTCGGTGTTCTTCTGGCGCTCGGCGGCGATCTTGCGCACCGCGTGCAGCACCGTCGTGTGGTCGCGGCCGCCGAAAAGCTCGCCGATCTCGGGCAGGCTCTTCTGCGTCATTTCCTTGGCGAGGTACATCGCGATCTGGCGCGGCCTGGCGATCGACGCCGGACGCTTCTTCGAGTACATGTCGGCGACCTTGATCTTGTAGAAGTCGGCGCACGTCTTCTGGATGTTCTCGACGCCGATCTGCCGGTTCTGGATCGACAGCAGGTCCTTGAGCGCCTCGCGCGCCAGGCCGATGTTGATTTCCTTGTGGCTGAACCGCGAGTACGCCAGGATCTTGCGCAGCGCGCCTTCGAGCTCGCGCACGTTGGCGCGCACGTTCTTGGCCACGAAGAACGCCACGTCCTCGGGCATCTGCGTCGCCTCGAGCTCCGCCTTGCGGATCAGGATCGCCACCCGCATCTCGAGCTCGGGCGGCTCGATGGCCACCGTGAGCCCGGCGTCGAAGCGCGACGTCAGCCGCTCGTCGATGTCGACCAGCCCCTTGGGATAGGTGTCGCTGGTCATGATGATGTGGGCCTGCTTGGCGAGCAGCGCCTCGAAGGCGTTGAAGAACTCCTCCTGCGTGCGCTCCTTGCCGGCGAAGAACTGCACGTCGTCGATCAGCAGCAGATCGAGCTGGTGGTACTTGGCCTTGAGCTCGTCGAAGGTCTTGCGCTGGTAGTTCCGGACGACGTCGGTGATGAACTGCTCGGCGTGCAGGTAGAGGATGCGCGCGTCGGGCTTGTCCTTGAGCAGCTGGTTGCCCACCGCGTGGATCAGGTGCGTCTTGCCAAGGCCGACCCCGCCGTAGATGAAGAGCGGGTTGTACATGGCGCCCGGTGCGCCGGCGACGTGCAGTGCCGCGGTGCGCGCCATCTGGTTGGCGCGGCCGGCGACGAGCGTATCGAAGGTCAGCGCCGGGTTGAGGCGGCTGCGCGACGGCAGGGCGGCCGGGCCGCTGGCCACGCTGGCAGCCGGGTTGCTGGCGGCGGCGGCGCCGGCGGGCGCCGGTGGGCGCAGCTGGGCCGCGTTCGCTGCCGCCGGTGCGTTGGCCGCGGCCGGGTTGCCGGCCGGTGCGCCGTCGCGCAGCGCGAGCATGACGTCGAGATGGACCGGCTTGCCGGCGATCTCGCTGAGGACGCTCTCGATCCGGCCGGCGTACTGGTTGCGGATCCAGTCGAGCTTGAACCGGTTCGGCACGCGAACCGTCACCAGCGTGCCGTCGCCCTGGTCGACGACTTCGGCGTCGGGCAGGGGCCGGATCCAGGTGTTGAACTGCTGGTCGGGCAGTTCGGATGCGAGACGCTCGCACCCGCGCTGCCAGAGATCTGATCCCATTGTGGAGAAGCTTCCTTGAACGGCCCGGATTGTAAGCGGCGGGGGGTCCGGAAAGGCCAGTTATCCACAGTCGGGTTTGCGTGGATGGCCACGGCCTTGACGGCGTGCCGCGGTCCGGCTCTCGTCGTGCTGGCATAATCCCGCTCCTTCCCGAAGGCGCCGCACGGCTTCTAGGCCGCTGCACCTCGCGCGCCGCTTGCCCTGCCGGCCCTGCCGCGGGCCCCACGTCAAGTCGGATCGACCATGAAACGCACCTATCAAGCATCCAAGGTTCGCCGCGCGCGCACCCACGGTTTTCTCGTTCGCATGAAGACGCGCGGAGGCCGTGCCGTGATCAACGCGCGCCGCGCCAAGGGCCGCAAGCGCCTCGCGGTCTAAGACTGACGCGCCGCGGCCTGCCGCCGTCGGAGCGGCTCGTGCCGAAGCTCGCGCGTCTCGTCAAGTCGATCGATTTCGAACGCGCGCTGCGCTCCCGCCGCTGCGCCGCGACGCCGCATTTCGCCGTCCACTACCTCGCGGACGTGCCGGCGCGACGTCCGAGCAGGCCCGTCGCGAAAGAGTTATCAACAGCCGCTGTGGATGAGTCGCCGGAACCTGTGGATGACTTCCCTGCGGGGACGTCCGCGCACCCGGGCGGCGCGGCTTCGCCGCAGCTCTGGCTCGGTGCCGTGGTGCCCAAGCGTCACGCGCGTCGTGCCGTGACGCGCACCCTGATCAAGCGCCAGATCCGCTCGGTGGCCGAACGCCACGGTGCCGACCTGCGGCCGGGCATCTGGATCGTGCGTCTGCGCGCACCGTTCGATCGCGCCACCTTTCCGAGCGCCGCGTCCGAGGCGCTGCGCGTGACCGCGCGCGCCGAACTCGAGCGCGCGATGGGGGCGGCCGCCGCCGCCGTCGCGGCCACGCCGGTCGCGGCGTGAACGCCGCTTCCGGCACTGGCGTCATGCAGCGTCTGTTGATGCTGCTGGTGCGCGGCTACCGGTTTTGGCTGAGCCCCTGGCTCGGCAGCTCGTGCCGCTTCGAGCCGACCTGCTCGGCCTATTCGTTGCAGGCGCTCGAGGCACATGGCGCCGCCGCCGGCAGCTATCTGACGCTGCGCCGCCTCGCGCGCTGCCATCCGTGGTGCGCAGGCGGGCACGACCCCGTGCCGGCCGCGTCGCCGCGCCTCTTCGACTTCGTTCGCGGCCCCGCGCACCGGGCGCCTGCGACCACCCCTTCTTCTCGCGAGACACACCGATGACCGCCGATACCCGCCGCACCATTCTCTGGGTGGTGTTCTCGATGTCGCTGTTCCTGATCTACGACGCGTGGAACCGGCACAACGGTCATCCCTCGTTCTTCAGCCCGGCGCCCGCAAAGACCGCCGCAGCCGGTTCGGCGAGCGCGCCGCCCGCGGGCGGCAGCGTGCCGGTGCCGGCCGGGCAGACGCCGGCGGCGACACCCGCTGCCGGCGTCGTTCCGGGCGCGACCGCGGCGGCCCCGGTGGCCGCACCGGCAGCCGAGCGGGTGACGATCACCACCGACCTCGTGCAGGCGACGCTCGACGGCACCGGCGGCTCGCTGACGCGCGTCGAGCTGCTGCGCCAGCGCGACCCCAACGACCCCAAGCGCAACGCCGTCGTGCTCGAGCAGTCGCCGCAGCGTCTTTACGTGGTGCAGACCGGCGTGGTGCCGCCCGCCGGCGGCGCGGGCCTGCCGAACCACCACACGCCGATGCGCGCGGTGCCGGGCGAGCGCACGCTGCGCGACGGCCAGAACGAGCTGCGCGTGCAGTTCGAGAGCGATCCGGTCGGCGGCGTCAAGCTGGTCAAGACCTACACCTTCAGGCGCGGCGATTACGTGATCGGCGTCAACCACCAGCTGGTCAACGTGTCGGGCGCGCCGGTCAACCCGCGCCTTTACCTGCAGATCGTTCGCGACGGCAATCCGCCGCTCGGCGAGTCGAGCCTGGTGTGGACCTTCACCGGCCCGGCGATCTACACCGACACCGCTCATTACAAGAAGATCGACTTCAAGAGCATCGACAAGCGCGAGCCGAACGAGAAGCCGAACCACGAGACCAGCGCCGACAACGGTTGGGTCGCGATGGTGCAGCACTACTTCGCCACGGCGTGGCTGATCGACCCGGCGAACGGCAACGGCCCCAAGGTGCCGCGCGAATACTTCACCGGCAAGGTCGATACCAACGCCTACTCGGTCGGCATGTTCGTGCCGCTCGGCGAGGTCGCGCCCGGCGCGACCAGGAGCTTCGACGCGCGCCTTTATGTCGGCCCCCAGGAAGAGAACAAGCTCGCCGCGCTCGCGCCGGGCTTGCAGCTCGTCAAGGACTACGGGTGGCTGCGCGTGATCGCCGAGCCGCTGTTCTGGCTGCTGACCCAGCTGCACAACGTGATCGGCAACTGGGGCTGGTCGATCGTCGGCCTGGTGGTGCTGCTGAAGATCGTCTTCTTCTGGCTCAACGCGACCGCGTACCGCTCGATGGCCAAGATGAAGGCCATCAACCCGAAGATCATGGAGATGCGCGAGCGGCTCAAGGACAAGCCGCAGCAGATGCAGCAGGAGATGATGCGCATCTACCGCGAGGAGAAGGTCAACCCGCTCGGCGGGTGCCTCCCGATCGTGGTGCAGATGCCGTTCTTCATCGCGCTCTACTGGGTGCTGCTGTCGAGCGTCGAGATGCGCGGCGCGCCATGGATCGGCTGGATCACCGACCTGTCGCGTCCCGACACGCTGTTCGGCACCATCCCTGGCATCGGCATGCCGATCGGCCTGCTGCCGATCCTGATGACGCTGACGAGCCTGGTTCAGACCTGGCTCAACCCGACGCCGGCAGACCCGGTGCAGGCGAAGATGATGTGGTTCATGCCGCTCGCCTTCTCGGTGATGTTCTTCTTCTTCCCGTCTGGCCTCGTGCTGTACTGGCTGACGAACAACATCCTGTCGATCGCGCAGCAGTACCTCATCAACCGCCAGCTCGGCGTCACGAAGTAGGCGCCTGACGTTTCGCGGGGCAGCCCCCGCGGCGTCGACCGGCCGCGGCGCGGGCGGACTGGCGCCGGTCGGCGCCCGAGGAGCACTCCGATGCTGCACGACGAGGACCCGATCGTCGCCATCGCGACCGCGAACGGGCGCGGCGCGATCGGCATCGTGCGGCTTTCGGGCGACCGCCTCGAGCCGCTGATCCAGGCGATCTGCGGCCGCACCCTGGAGCCGCGCCGCGCCACCCACGGCCCGTTCCTCGACGCCGACGGCTCCGCGATCGACCAGGGCCTCGCGATCCATTTCCCGGCGCCGCACTCGTACACCGGCGAGTCGGTGCTCGAGCTGCAGGCGCACGGCGGCCCGGTGGTGCTGCAGTTGCTGCTCGCGCGCTGCCTCGCCGCCGCCGCGGACGTCGAGCCGACGACCGGCAAGCCACGCCTGCCCCGCCTGCGCATCGCGCGGCCCGGCGAGTTCACCGAGCGCGCCTTCCTCAACGACAAGCTCGACCTCGCGCAGGCCGAAGCGGTCGGCGACCTCATCGACGCGAGCACCGAAGCCGCGGCACGCTCGGCGACGCGTGCGCTCGCCGGCGCGTTCTCGGACGAGGTGAACGCGCTGCGCGATCGGCTCGTCGACCTGCGCATGCTGGTCGAGGCGACGCTCGACTTTCCCGACGAGGAGATCGACTTCCTCGAGCGCGCCGGCGCCTTGCAGCGCCTGGCCGCCGCACGCGGTCAGCTCGCGCGCGTGCTGGCGCGGGCGCGTCAGGGCGCGCTGCTGCGCGACGGCATGCGCGTCGTGCTCGCCGGCCAGCCCAACGTCGGCAAGAGCTCGCTCCTCAACGCCCTCGCCGGCGCCGAGCTCGCGATCGTGACCGACGTTCCCGGCACCACGCGCGACAAGGTCGCCGAGACGATCCAGATCGAGGGCGTGCCGATCCACGTCGTCGACACCGCGGGCCTGCGCGAGTCGAGCGACACCGTCGAGCGCATCGGCATCGCCCGCAGCTGGGAAGCGGTCGAAGACGCCGACGCGATCGTCTTCCTGCACGACCTCACCCGGCTCGGCCATGCCGACTACGCCGCCGGCGACGCCGCGATCGCCGCGCGCCTGGCCGAGGGCCGCGCCGATGCCGCGCGCGTGCTGCACGTCTTCAACAAGGCCGACGCCGCCCCGGCGGTCGAGACGGCGCGCGGGCTCTCGATCTCGGCGGCGTCCGGCGAAGGTCTCGCCGAGCTGCGTCAGGCGCTCCTCGAGCGTGCCGGCTGGCAGGCCGCGCCGGAGGGCGTGTTCATCGCACGGGCCCGCCACGTCCACGCGCTGCAGCGCACCGCCGCTCACCTCGACGCCGCCGCGCAGCACGCGTCGGCGGGCGACCGCGCCCTCGAACTCCTCGCCGAAGAGCTGCGCCTCGCCCACGATGCGCTCGGCGAGATCACCGGTGCATTCAGCGCCGACGATCTGCTGGGGGTGATCTTCGCCGGGTTCTGCATCGGGAAGTAGCGAGCGGCACGGCGGGGCCGAGCCTCGGTCTGCCGGCCCCCTGCCGTCGTCGGTCGGAACATTGCTCCGCGGCGCTGCCGAGCGGCGGCGGGCGCCTTGCTCCGCGGACGGCGCGGCGCCCGGACCGTTCCGGCGCCGATACCGCACTCCGGGGGATGAGCCCACGGGGCTCTCGACTCCACAATGCCCGCTCGCCCATGCGGCGCGGGCAATGATGGAGGCAGCATGGACATCGACGACCTGATCGCGGCGGTGGAGTCGCTCAACGCGGACGACGCGTTCCGTCCGGAGTTCAGCGTCGACGAGTGGCGCCGCTTCGGCGCCTACCTCGCCCCGCTCGACCTCGACGCCGGCGACGTGCTCATCAAGCAAGGCGACGTCGACCGGACGATGTTCCTGCTCGAGCACGGCAGCATGCTGGTGTCCGTGGGCAGCGGAGCGCCTCCCGGCCGGCGCATCGCGATCCTGAGGGCGGGCTCGCTGGCCGGCGAGCCGGCGCTGTTCGGCAACCACACGCGGGTGGCCGATGTCGAGGCGATGGCGCCGTGCCGCGTGTGGGCCCTGCGCCCGCACCGGCTCGACGACCTCATGAGCGACGAGCCGGCGATCGCCAAGGAGCTGCTGCGGGCGGCCAGCGTGGTGATGGCGGTAAGGCTGGTCTCGACCTACGACGCCGAAACGATCGCGGCCTGAAGCGTCACGCGGGCGGCGCCTGCCGCGCGGGTTGGCGTGACTCGCGGCCCCGTTCGGCTCGAGCGACCGCAGCAGCGCGCGTCAGCCTGCTCCCCTCGCCGGCAGCGCGCGCCGGCAATCAGCTCGTCGCCAGCAGCGCCGCCTCCGCCTTCGCGATCGCCTCCGGCAGGCCCGACAGCACGAGGGTGTCGCCACCGGCGAGCACCAGTGACGCGGCCGGCGCCGTCACCGCGCCCGACGCGCGGCGCACCGACACCAGGCTCACGCCGTGGCGCTCGAGGCCGCAGGTGCCGAGCGTCTTGCCGACGCAGGCGGCATCGACGGGCAAGGTGAGGCTGGCCAGGCGTGCGTGTTGCAGCTCGTCGACGGTGTCGTCGTCGGCGCCGTGGAAGTAGCCGCGCAGCAGGCCGTAGCGCGCATCGCGTTGCTCCTGCACGAGGCGCAGCACGCGCCGCATCGGCACACCGACGAGGGCGAGCGCATGGCTTGCGAGCATCAGCGAACCCTCGATCGCCTCGGGCACCACCTCGGTGGCGCCAGCCGCCTGCAGGCGCTCGAGGTCGGTGTCGTCGATGGTCCGCACGATCACCGGAACGCCGGGCGCAGCCTCCTGCACCACGTGCAGGATCTTCAGCGCCGAGGGCGTGTCGTGATAGCTCACCACCACCGCCTTGGCACGCGTGACGCCGGCGGCAACCAGGCTCTGGAGCCTCGCCGCGTCGCCGAACACCACGCTCTGCCCGGCGGCGGCGGCCTGGCGCACCCGGTCGGGGTCGAGGTCGAGCGCGATGTAGGCGATGCCTTCACGCTCCAGCAGGCGGGCGAGGTTCTGCCCGCTGCGTCCGAAGCCGGCGATGATCACGTGGCCCTCGGTGTTGATCGCACGCTTGGCGATGGTCGTCATCGCCACCGACTGCAGCAGCCAGTCGGTCGCGCTAAGCCGCATCACGATGCGGTTGCTGTGCTCGATCAGGAACGGCGTCGCGACCATCGACAGCACCATGCTCGCGAGCACCGACCCCTGCAGTTCGAGCGGCAGCAGGCCGCCCTGCGATGCAAGGGCGAGCAGCACGAAGCCGAACTCGCCGGCCTGCGCGAGGTAGAGCCCGGTGCGCAGCGCGACGCCCTGCTGCGCGCCGAACGCGCGCGCGAGCGCGGTGACCAGCACGAACTTGAACAGCACCGGCGCGAAGGTGAGCGCGAGCACCAGCAGCGCATGGTCGGCGACCGCGTGCGGATCGAGCTTCATGCCGACGGTGATGAAGAAGAGCCCGAGCAGCACGTCGTGGAACGGCCGGATGTCGGTTTCGACCTGGTGCTTGTATTCGGTTTCGGCGATCAGGATGCCGGCGACGAAGGCGCCCAGCGCGAGCGAGAGGCCCGCGTGCTCGGTGAGGTAGGCAAGGCCCAGCGTGACCAGCAGCAGGTTGAGGATGAACAGCTCCTCGCTCCTGCGCTTGGCGACGAGCGTGAGCCACCAGCGCATGACGCGCTGGCCGCCGACCAGCAGCACGGTGAGCAGCAGCGTTGCCTTGAGCGCGGCGATGCCGAGCGCCGACAGCAGTGCGTCGGGCTCCGCGCCGAGCGCAGGGATCAGCACGAGCAGCGGAACCACCGCCAGGTCCTGGAACAGCAGGACGCCCATCACGCGGCGGCCGTGCTCGCTTTCGAGCTCGAGCCGGTCGGCCATCATCTTGACGACGATGGCGGTGCTGCTCATCGCGAGCGCGCCACCGAGCGCGACCGCGCTCTGCCAGCCGAGGCCGAGAACTCGACCCGAGGCCGTGAAGGCCCAGCCGAGCAGCGCATTGCCGATCACTGCGCCGGCGATCGTCAGCACGACCTGGCTCATGCCGAGGCCGAACACCAGCCGCCGCATGCTCTTGAGCTTGGGCAGGTTGAACTCGAGTCCGATGACGAACATCAGGAAGACGACGCCGAACTCGGCGAGGTAGCTGACGCCTGGCGAGTCACCGGTGAGGCGCAGCGCGTGCGGCCCGATGGCGGCGCCGACCAGCAGGTAGCCGAGCATCGGCGGCAGGCGCGCGAAGCGGCAGATCACGACACCGGCGACGGCCGCGACCAGGTACAGCAGGACGAGTTCGAGCGAGTTGGACATCGAGAGGCGAGAAGTCGGTCGCGCGCCGGCTGCACGGATGCAGCGCGGGGCAGGCGGCCCGATCGGAGGCGAGAGGAACTCGGGCGGCGAACGTTCGCGGACTCGCAAGGCGCGCGCCGCGCTCGCTGAGTTCCAGGGTCGCGCCGACTGCGCCGGCAGCCTCGCTCACGCATCCGCACGCCCCGCGCGGCTGCCTGCCCGCGTCGGCGCCGTCGACCGCCCGGACTCCTAGAATCCGCCCGATGCTACTGGACGCTCCCGCAACGACCGTGCCCGGTCGGGCGCCGATCGATGCGGCCCGCGTGCTGCAACTCGCACGCGACACGCTCGACATCGAGGCGCGCGCGCTGCTCGGCCTCAAGGAGCGCCAGGGCGACGCCTTCGTGCAGGCGGTCGAGCTCGTCCTCGCCTGCCGCGGTCGCGTCGTCGTGATGGGCATGGGCAAGAGCGGCCACGTCGGCCGCAAGATCGCCGCGACCCTGGCGTCGACCGGCACGCCGGCGTTCTTCGTCCACCCCGCCGAAGCGAGCCATGGCGACCTCGGGATGGTGACGGCCGACGACGTGGTGCTCGCCATCTCGAACTCGGGCGAGAGCGACGAACTCGGCGCGATCATGCCGGCGATCAGGCGGCTCGGCGCGACCCTAGTGGCGATGACGGGCCGGACCGACAGCAGCCTCGCGCGCCATGCGGCGCTCACGCTCTCGAGCGCGGTCGACCAGGAAGCCTGTCCGCTCAACCTGGCGCCGACCGCCAGCACCACTGCGCAGATGGCGCTCGGCGACGCCCTCGCGGTCGCGCTGCTCGACGCGCGCGGCTTCCGGGAAGTGGACTTCGCGCGCTCGCACCCGGGCGGCAGCCTGGGCCGCAAGCTCCTCATGCACGTCGCCGACCTCATGCGCACCGGCGCCGCCGTGCCCTCGGTCGGCCCCGACGCGCGCTTCACCGACATGCTGCGCGAGATGACCGACAAGGGGCTCGGCTTCACCGCGGTCGCCGACGCGGATCGCCACGTGCTCGGCATCTTCACCGACGGCGACCTGCGTCGCCTCATCGAGCGCGGCGCCGACCTGCGCGACCTCTACGCGCGCGACGTCATGCATCCCAACCCGCGGCTGGTGCGGCCGGACGCTCTCGCGGTCGATGCGGCGCAGCTGATGGAACAGCACCGCATCACCGGCGTGCTGGTCTGCGACGAGGCCGGGCGGCTCATCGGCGCTCTCAACTCGAACGACCTGATGCGGGCCAAGGTGATCTGATGCGCCGGCCCGAACCGGTGCTCGCGTTCGACCCCGCGCTGCTGCTCCAGGCACGCGGCGAGGCCGGCATCGACGTCGCGATCTTCGACGTCGACGGCGTGCTGACCGACGGCCGCATCTACATCGGCGAGCACGGCGAGACGGTCAAGGCGTTCTCGACGCTCGACGGGCACGGTCTGAAGCTGCTCGCCGCCGGCGGCATCACGCCCGTCGTCATCAGCGGGCGCGATTCGGCCGCGCTGCGGCGCCGGGTTGCCGACCTCGGGATCCGGCACGCGGTGTACGGCGCCGGCGACAAGGTCGAGGCGGCCGACGGCGTGCTCGCCGCGCTCGGCAGCGACTGGTCGCGGGTCACGGCGATGGGCGACGACTGGCCCGACCTGCCGCTGCTCGACCGCGTCGCCTTCGCGTGCGCGCCCGCCAACGCGCACGTCGAGGTGAAGGCGCGCGTCCACCACGTGACGGCTGCCGAAGGCGGTCGCGGCGCGGCGCGCGAGTGCTGCGACCTGCTGCTGACGGCGGCCGGGCGCTACGCCGACCTGCTGCGCGGCCCGCTGCACACGCTCGATGGAACGCGCTGACCCGGCGCTCGACGACACCGCCGGCATCGACCTGTCGTTCGCCGGGCCGCCGGTCGCGCCCGCGCTGCCGTGGCACCAGCGCGCGCTCGACGTGGCCTCGGCGTATCTGCCGCTGATCCTGATGGCGGCGCTCGCCGGCGCCACGTGGTGGCTGGTCACGCAGGCGCCGTCGCTCGACGGCCCGGCCGGGCCGGCGGCGCCGCGCCACGAGCCCGACTACACGATGACCACGTTCATGATCCAGCGCTTCGGGCCCGACGGCGCGCTGCGCACGCAGATCGAGGGCGATCGCCTGCGCCACTACCCCGACACCGACACGCTCGAGATCGACAACCCGCGCTTTCGCGCCATCGCGGCCGATGGCAACGTCACGCTCGCGTCGGCCAAGCGCGCCCTGTCGAACGGCGATGGCAGCGAGGTGCAGCTGTTCGACGACGCCAAGGTCACGCGCAACGGCAAGGGGCCGAACGACCCGCCGCTCGAGTTCCGCAGCGAGTTCCTGCACGCGTTCCGCAACATCGAGCGCGTGCGCTCGAACCGTCCGGTCACGGTCACGCAGGGCGACTCGCGCGTGCAGGCCGACGCCATGGAATACGACAACCTCACCCAGACGGTCGACCTGAAGGGCCGCACGCGCGCGCTGTTCGAGTCGCGCGGCGGCGGAGTCAGCCGGTGACCGACGCGCGAACCGGCGCCGCGCCGCTGGTGTTCATCACCGGCGCTTCGAGCGGCATCGGCCAGGCGCTCGCGACACGTTTCGCGGCAGCGGGGTATCGGCTCGCGCTGGTCGCACGGCGCGCGCCCGAGGTGCAGGCGTGGGCCGACGCGCAGGGCTGGGACGCGGCGCGGGTGGGCGTCTACGCCGCCGACGTGCGCAATCTCGAGGCAATCGCGAGCGCCGGGCGTGCGTGTCTCGTGCGCCAGGGCGTTCCCGACGTGGTGATCGCCAACGCCGGCATCAGCGTCGGCATCGACACCGCCGACGCCGCCGACCTCGAAGTGATGCGCGCCACCTTCGAGACCAACAACCTGGGGATGGCGGCGACGTTCCAGCCGTTCGTCGCTGCCATGGTGGCCCGTCGCAGCGGCCGGCTGGTCGGCATTGCGAGCGTCGCCGGTATCCGCGGTCTGCCGGGGCACGGGGCCTACTGCGCCAGCAAGGCGGGGGTCATCGCGTATTGCGAGAGCCTGCGCGGCGAGCTGCGCGCGAGCGGCGTGCGTGTCGTCACCATCGTGCCGGGCTATATCGATACGCCGCTCACCCGCGGCAATCGCTACTCGATGCCGTTCCTGATGCCCGCCGACGCGTTCGCCGATCGCGCGTTCGCCGCGATCAGCGCCGGCGCGAGTTACCGCGTGATCCCGTGGCAGATGGGCATCGTCGCGCGCCTGCTGCGCGCGCTACCCAATGTCGTGTTCGATCGCCTGCTCGCCGGCCGGCCGCGCAAGCGCCGCCGCAACGAATAGCAGCCGCTCGAACGGGCAAAGAAAAAGGCGGTGCGCCGATCGGCTGCACCGCCTCTTATCAGGCGACCGAGATTCCGATCACCGCATGTCGCGTCGAATCAGTAGCCGCCGCGGCCGCCGCCACCCGAACGGCCACCGCCGCCGTAGCCACCGCCGCCGCCACCCGAACGGCCACCGCCGCCGTAGCCGCCGCCACCACCACCGTAGCCGCCACCGCCGCCGCCGTAGCCACCACCGCCGCTGCGGCCGCCACCACCCGAGCCGCCGCCGCCGTAACCACCGCCGCCGCTGCCGCTGCCATAACCACCACCGCCGCTGCCACCGCTGCCGCCGTAGCCGCCGCCACCACCGTAGCCGCCGCGGCCGCCGCCGCCGCCGTAGCCGCCCGGGCGCTCTTCACGCGGACGCGCTTCGTTGACGACGATCGCGCGCCCGTCGAGGGCCTGACCGTTCATGCCGTTGATCGCGGCCTGGGCTTCCGGGTCGGAACCCATCTCGACGAACCCGAAGCCCTTCGACCGGCCGGTGTCGCGGTCCATCATGACCTTGGCCGAGGACACGGTGCCGTACTGCGAGAAAGCCTGCTGCAGGTCGTCGTCGCGGATGTTGTAGGAGAGATTGCCGACGTAGAGTTTGTTGCCCATGGGAGAGCCCTTTCAGTTTCCTAGAGACATGTGGAGCTTCTACCCATCGTGAACCATTCAAGCGTAGGCGCCGCTTCCATCCTCCGGATGGCGAATATAAGTGAACTGCAAGAAAAATTTGACAGGGGCGAATGGACCCGCTTTCTTTTGCGGAGGGCGTTGTACCGGCGCGACTGGGGCCCGCAGCGCACCGGGTTTCAGACGCGTCGCAATCTTCTGGTTTTCCCGGTGACGGTGCCATGAATGCACCAACGGTGCGCATCGCGAGCCTGGTGCCGAGCCTCACGGAATTGGTGGTTTCGCTCGGGCTTGCCGATTACCTGGTCGCGCGGACCGGGTATTGCATCCACCCGGCCGAGGTCGTGGCCCGCATCCCGAAGGTCGGTGGCACGAAAACGGTCAATCTCGCGAAGCTGCGCCGACTCGCGCCGACCCACGTGCTCGTCAACGTCGACGAGAACCGGCGCGAACTCGTCGACGAACTCGCCGGCTGGGGCGCCGACGCGCCGGAGCTGATCGTGACCCACCCGACCACGCCGGAGGACAACGTCGCCCTGGTCGCGCAGCTCGCCGGTGCGTTCGACGCGGTGCCGGGCTTGCGTGCGCGTGCCGAGGCTCTGAGCATCGCGCTCGCCGAGGAGCTCGAACGCACCCGCCCGCCAGCGGACGCGACCCAGCGCGTGCTTTATCTGATCTGGTGCGACCCGTGGATGACGGTCGCGCGCGACACCTACGTCTCGGCGATGCTCGCGCGCGTCGGCTGGGCGACGCTGCCGGCACGCCACGGCGGATCGCATGGCGCCGGACGCTATCCGACGCTCACGGGCGACGAGGATTGGCTGGCCGCGGTCGACCGCGTGCTGCTGAGCTCGGAGCCGTTCGCCTTCGGCCCCGAGCACGCCGCGCGCGCGGCCGCGCTCTGTCCGAACGCGCTCGTGCAGCACGTCGATGGCGAGCTGCTCAGCTGGTACGGACCGCGTGCCGTCGCCGGGCTGCGCTACCTGCGCGATCTCGCCGGCGCCGCTGCCGGCAACCCTTAGCCGGTGCCGCGAGGCGGCCCGCGACAATCCGGCGTGGACGCGACCCAGACCCCCGAACGCTACGACTACATCGTGTGCGGGGCCGGCACCGCCGGCTGCCTGCTCGCCAACCGGCTGAGCTTCGACCGCCGCAAGCGCGTGCTGCTGATCGAGGCCGGCGGATACGACGACTACCTGTGGGTGCACATCCCGGTCGGCTATCTGTATTGCATCGGCAACCCCCGCACCGACTGGCTCTACGCGACCGAGCCGGACGAAGGCCTCAACGGCCGGAGCCTGCGCTACCCGCGCGGCAAGGTGGTCGGCGGGAGCAGCAGCATCAACGGGATGATCTACATGCGCGGGCAGGCGCGCGACTACGACGGCTGGGGCCGTGGCGACGGCCATGGCGCCAACCCGGGCTGGAGCTGGGCCGAGTGCCTGCCGTACTTCCTGAAGCACGAGGACTATCACAAGGGCGCCGACGAGTTTCACGCGGCACCCGGGTTCGATCCGACCGGCGCACGGCAGGGCGGCGAGTGGCGCGTCGAGCGCCAACGCCTGCGCTGGGACGTGCTCGACGCCTTCGCCGCCGCCGCGCAGCAGGCCGGCATCCCCGCCACCGACGACTTCAATCGCGGCGACAACGAGGGCATCGGCTACTTCGAGGTCAACCAGCGCGCCGGGATCCGCTGGAACGCCGCCAAGGCCTTTCTTCGCCCGGCGGCCAAGCGGCGCAACCTCCAGGTGTGGACCGGTGCGCACATCAACCGGGTGCTGTTCGATCGGGCGTCCGGCGATGCCGCCCCGGTGGGTGACGGCCGGCCGGTCGCGACGGGCATCGAGGTCACGCCGCTCGGCGGCAGCGCGCCGATCCACGTGCACCTCAACCCCGGCGGCGAGGTGATCCTCGCGACCGGCGCGGTCGGCTCGCCGCACGTCCTGCAGCTCTCGGGCATCGGCGATCCGGACCTGCTGCAGCGCCACGGCATCGGCGTGCGCCGGGCGCTGCCCGGCGTCGGCGAGAACCTGCAGGACCACCTGCAGATCCGCGCGGTGTTCGGCGTCAGCGGCACCCGAACCCTCAACACCATGGTGCACACCTGGTGGGGCAAGGCGCGCATCGGCCTCGAATACGTCGCCCGACGCACCGGGCCGATGAGCATGGCGCCCTCGCAGCTCGGCGCATTCACGCGCAGCGACCCCGGCAAGCCCCACCCCGACCTCGAGTACCACGTGCAGCCGCTCTCGCTCGAGGCGTTCGGCGAGCCCCTGCATCGCTTCAACGCGTTCACCGCGAGCGTGTGCAACCTCAACCCGACGAGCCGCGGCAGCGTGCGGCTGCGCTCGCCCGACCCGCTCGCGGTGCCGGCGATCGCGCCGCGCTACCTGAGCACCGACGCCGACCGCCACATCGCCGCGCAGAGCCTGCGCCTGACGCGCCGCATCGTCGCGCAGCCGGCGCTCGCGCCCTTGCAGCCGCGCGAGATCAAGCCGGGCGTCGAGTTCGAAAGCGACGCCGATCTCGCCAAGCTCGCGGGTGACATCGGGACCACGATCTTCCACCCGGTCGGCACCGCCAAGATGGGTCCGGCGCGCGACCCCGCGGCGGTGGTCGACGCAACCCTGCGCGTGCACGGCGTCGGCGGCCTGCGCGTGGTCGACGCGAGCGTGATGCCGACCATCACGAGCGGCAACACCAACTCGCCGACGCTGATGATCGCCGAGCGCGCCGCGGAATGGATCCTCGCCGGTCGTTGACGGCGCAGGCGCGCCGCCTGCTTCGGCCACGCATGGGCGCCGCCCGGCGCCTGGCACGTGATCGGCGCGTCAGGCCTCGGGCGATACTGCGCGCCGTCTGCTGCAGGAGGAGTTGATGAACATCTATGCCGTCTCGAAGGTGAGGCTCGACGAGGATGGGCGCGTCACCGGCGTCGAATGGGGTCCGGTCGACATCGATGCACGCTGGCAGGCCGACCCGGTCGTGTCGGACGTCGCCGAGGTGGTCGCCGCCCTGCAGCGCGGCGACCGCGTGGTCGCCATGTTCGAGACGCCCGAGGGGCTCGAGCCCGGCCGCACCTTTCGCGTGGTCACCTACGACAACGGCTGGGAGACGGTCGCGCTCGACGGCGAGCCGACCTACGAGCACGAGCTGCACGACATGGCGCGCGTTCCCGACTGACCCTGCGGGTCAGCGCGTGGTCAGGCCCTTGTAGAGCATGTAGCCGGCGAGCAGGAACAGGAGGCATGCGAACACGCGCTTCAACTGCCGCACGTTCATGCGGTGCGCCGCGGCGGCCCCGACCGGCGCGAGCAGCACGCTCGTCGTCGCGATGAGCAGCAGCGCCGGCACGTAGAGGAAGCCGAGCGTGCCGGGCGGCAGCCCTTCGAGGTTCCAGCCCGCGATGATGTAGCCGATGGTTCCCGACACCGCGATCGGGAAGCCGAGCGCCGCCGAGGTGCCGACCGCACGATGGATCGGCACGTTGCACCAGGTCATGAACGGCACCGAGATGAAGCCGCCGCCGGCGCCGACCAGTGCCGACAGCACGCCGATGCCGCTGCCGGCGCCGAGCATCCCCGGCCAGGCGGGAAGCGTGCGCGACGGCTTCGGCTTCCGGTCGAGGAACATCTGGAACGCCGAGAACGCGACGAAGCCGGCGAACACGATCGCGAGCGTCGCCCCCGGCATCAGCCTGGCGAGCTGGGCGCCCAGCAGCGTGCCGATCACGATCCCTGGCGCGAGCGGCTTGACGATCGACCAGTCGACCGCGCCGCGCCGGTGGTGCGCGCGCACCGAGGCGAGCGAGGTGAAGCAGATGGTCGCGAGCGAGGTCGCGATCGCCACCTTGACCAGCAGGTCGGCCGGAAAGCCGCGCTGCCCGAGCAGGAACGTCATGAACGGCACCAGCACCATGCCGCCGCCGATGCCGAGCAGCCCGGCCAGGAAGCCGACCGCGCAGCCGAGCACCAGAAGTTCCGCCCAGAGCTGCCAGTCCGCCATGGGCGGCGATTATGGGTGGGCACTGTCCGGCGCGCCGGCGCCCCGGCGCAGTCGCGGCACACTCGCGGCATGCCTGAAGCTTGCCCGCCTCTCGTCGCCTGCCTGTGCGCCGCCTGGTGCGGCAGCTGTCGCGAGTACCAGCCGCTGTTCGCCCGCCTGGAGGCGAGTTTCCCGGAGGTCGTGTTCGCCTGGGTCGACATCGAGGACCACGCCGACGTCGTCGGCGATATCGATGTCGAAGACTTCCCGACGCTGCTGATCGCGATCGGCGCCGAGGTGGTCTTTCTCGGGCCGGTGACGCCGCACCTCGCGACCGCCGAACGGCTGCTGCGCAGTGCACTCGACGGCGCGCTGAACAGGGTGCGTGACGCCGGTGCGGTCGAGCTCGCCGGCCGGGTGCGGCGCTTGCGTGCCGATGAAGGCGGCGAATGATCTTGAGCACCAGGACGAACCCTGCGCTCGACGCATAAGCAGCGAAGAAATCGATCGTTTCCCGAATGTCGAGCAGCCGCTACGATGCTCGGCTTTCCCGGTTTCGGCGCTGCGCCTGCAGCGGATCTCGCATGTCTTCACGCTCCCTCGATCGTCGCGCAGTCCTCGCGCTCGCCGCCAAGTCGGCGCTCGTCGCCAGCGCCGCCGGTGTCGCCGGCTTCGCCCAGGCCGCCGGCGTCACCCTGCTCAACGTCAGCTACGACGTCGCACGCGAGCTCTACAAAGAGATCAACCCCGCATTCCAGCGCGCCTGGAAGAAGGCGAGCGGCGAGGACATCACGGTCAACCAGTCGCACGGCGGCTCCACCAAGCAGGCGCGCTCGGTCATCGACGGGCTCGCCGCCGACGTCGTCACCATGAACCAGGCGAGCGACATCGATGCCATCGCGACGATCGGCAAGCTGATCCCGGTCGACTGGGCCAAGCGCCTGCCGAACAACTCGGCGCCGACGACGTCGGTCACCGTGATCCTGGTCCGCAAGGGCAACCCGAAGAAGATCACCGACTGGCCCGACCTCGCCAAGCCCGGCACCAGCGTCGTGATCCCGAACCCGAAGATCACCGGCAACGGTCGCTACACGTACGTCGCGGCCTGGGGCTCGGTGCTGAAGGCGGGCGGCACGCCCGCGCAGGCGCGCGAGCTGGTGCAGAAGATCTTCGCCAACGTGCCGGTGTTCGACGGCGGCGGCCGCGCGGCGACGACGACGTTCGCCCAGCGCAACATCGGCGACGCGCTCTGCACCTTCGAGAGCGAGGTCAATCTCATCAAGGCCGAGTTCGGCGACCAGTTCGACGTGGTCTACCCGAAGTCGACCATCCTGGCCGAGAACCCCGTCGCGGTCATCGACAAGGTGGTCGACAAGAAGGGCACGCGCAACCAGGCCGAGGCGTACCTGAAGTTCCTGTACTCGGACGAGGCGCAGGAGATCGCCGCCAAGCACCAGATCCGGCCGCGTTCGGCCGCGCTGCTGAAGAAGTACGCCAAGGACTTTCCGCCGGTCACGACGTTCACGATCGACGAGTACTTCGGCGGCTGGTCGCGCGCCCTCACCGAGCACTTCGCCGACGGCGCGATCTACGACCAGATCATCGCCAAGCGCTGATCGCCCCGCGAGCGCTGCCGATCGCTGGTCGGCGCGCGCGTCGCTCGTGTCCACCCGGGTGGCGGTGGGCCGGCGCGGCGGATCCACGTGAACCGGTCGCGCGCCGCCGCGACCGCGGAGGCATCGGCCCGCACGCCAATAGCACAATGCGGCCGGGCAGCGCGCCTGCCCGTCCTCTCCACGCTCTCGCCCTCGTGACCGCCCGATGATCTTTTCGCGAACGCTGCTGAAGCGTCACAGCGTGCTGCCCGGCTTCGACCTGGCGCTCGGCTTCACGCTGCTGTATCTCGGGTTCATCGTGCTGATCCCGCTGTCGGCGGCGTTCCTGAAGACGTTCACGATGACGTGGCCGGCGTTCTGGGACACCGTGACCGCGCCGCGCGTGCTGGCGTCGTTCCGCCTGACGTTCGGCGCCTCCTTCTTCGCAGCGCTGCTCAACGCGGTGTTCGGCCTCCTGGTCTGCTGGGTGCTGGTGCGCTATTCGTTTCCGGGCAAGCGCATCGTCGACGCGCTGGTCGACCTGCCGTTCGCGCTGCCGACGGCGGTCGCGGGCATCGCGCTCACCGCGCTCTACTCGAACAACGGCTGGATCGGCCAGTTCCTGCCGTTCAAGGTGAGCTTCACCCCGCTCGGCGTGTTCGTCGCGCTCACCTTCATCGGCCTGCCGTTCGTCGTGCGCACGCTGCAGCCGGTGCTCGAGGACCTGCAGCCCGAGATCGAGGAAGCCGCCGCGACGCTCGGCGCGAGCCGCGCCCAGACGGTCTGGCGCGTGATCCTGCCGGTGCTCACGCCGGCGCTGCTGACCGGCTTCGCACTCGCGTTCGCGCGCGCGCTCGGCGAGTACGGCTCGGTGATCTTCATCGCCGGCAACCTGCCGATGATCTCGGAGATCACGCCACTGATCATCATCACCAAGCTCGAGCAGTTCGACGTCGCCGGCGCCACCGCGGTTGCGGTGGTGATGCTGGTGGCGTCGTTCGCGATGCTGCTCGCGATCAACGGCCTGCAGGCGTGGGCGCGTTCGCGCCAGGGACGATGAGCATGGCGCCCGGACCTGCTGCCGACGCTCTCGACCCCGCGCGCCCCGATCGACGCGCGGCCGTCGTCGCGGCGAGCACCCTTGCCGCGAGCGTCGCGCCCCTGCGCCCGCGCCTCAGCCCGACCACCGAGCCGGCGTGGGTGCGGCGGCTTCTGATCGCGGTTGCGCTCGGCTTCCTCGCCCTTTTTCTGTTCCTGCCGCTGATCAGCGTGTTCATCGAGGCGTTGAAGAAGGGCGTCGACGTCTATCTGGCCGCGCTCGCCGACCCCGACGCGGTGTCGGCGATCAAGCTGACGCTGATCGCGGCCGGCGTGTCGGTGCCGCTCAACCTGGTGTTCGGCATCGCCGCGGCATGGGCGATCGCCAAGTTCGACTTCCGCGGCAAGAACCTGCTGCTCACGCTGATCGACCTGCCGTTCTCGGTGAGCCCGGTGATCGCCGGTCTCATCTACGTGCTGGTGTTCGGCCTGCAGGGCTGGTTCGGCGAATGGCTGCGCGACCACGACGTCAAGATCATCTTCGCGCTGCCGGGCATCGTGATCGCGACGCTCTTCATCACCTTTCCGTTCGTCGCCCGCGAGCTGATCCCGCTGATGCAGGCGCAGGGCACCGAGCAGGAAGAGGCGGCGCGCGTGCTCGGGGCGAGCGGCTGGCAGATCTTCTGGCGCGTCACCCTGCCGAACGTGAAGTGGGCGCTGCTGTACGGCGTGATCCTCTGCAACGCGCGCGCGATGGGCGAGTTCGGCGCGGTCAGCGTCGTCTCGGGCCACATCCGTGGTCAGACCAACACGATGCCGCTGCACATCGAGATCCTCTACAACGAATACCAGTTCGCGGCCGCGTTCGCCGTGGCCTCGCTGCTGGCCGGCCTGGCCCTCGTCACGCTGGTGCTCAAGTACTGGGTCGAGCGCCGCGTGCACGGGCAGCGGCGCGCCGTCGAAGGTCGCGCGCAATGATCGAGAACACGAGAACCCGATGAGCATCGAAGTCCGCAACCTCAAGAAGCGCTTCGGCGAGACCGTCGTCTGCGACGACCTCAACCTCGACATCGAGGAAGGCCAGCTCGTCGCGCTGCTCGGCCCCTCGGGCTCGGGCAAGACCACGCTGCTGCGCATCATCGCGGGACTCGAAGTGCCCGATTCGGGCAGCGTGCTGTTCCATGGCGAGGACACCACCGGCGCCGACGTGCGCGAGCGTCAGGTCGGCTTCGTGTTCCAGCACTACGCGCTGTTCGGCCACATGACGATCTTCGAGAACGTCGCGTTCGGCCTGCGCGTGCGGCCGAAGGCGACGCGGCCGTCCGACAAGGCGATCGCCGACAAGGTGCACGAGCTGCTCAAGCTGGTGCAGCTCGACTGGATCGCCGACCGCTACCCGCACCAGCTCTCGGGCGGCCAGCGCCAGCGCATCGCGCTCGCCCGTGCCCTGGCGGTCGAGCCCAAGGTGCTGCTGCTCGACGAGCCGTTCGGCGCGCTCGACGCCAAGGTGCGCAAGGAGTTGCGGCGCTGGCTGCGGCGCCTCCACGAGGAAGTCAACGTGACGAGCGTGTTCGTCACCCACGACCAGGAAGAGGCGATGGAAGTCGCCGACCGCATCGTCGTCATGAACAGGGGCCGTATCGAGCAGGACGGTCCGCCCGACGAGGTCTACGACCACCCGGCGACGCCGTTCGTGCTGCAGTTCCTGGGCGACGTCAACCTGTTCCACGGGCGGCTCGGGCACACCCCGGGCTCGCCGGCAGGCGCCGAGGAAGTCGCGTACGTGCGGCCCCACGAGCTGCAGATCGTCGACGCCCCTGCCCCCGGCTCGATCGCGGTGACGCTCGCGCAGGCGCTCACGGTCGGGCCCAACACCCGGCTCGAGTTCCGCCGCCAGGACGACGGCAGCTACGTCGACGTCGAGCTGCCGCGCGCCGAGTACAACGCGCTGCGCGAGCGCCTGGGCCTCAAGGCCGGCTCGGCGGTGCACCTGCTGCCGCGCCACGTCACCCGGTTCTCGAACGACAGCTTCGATCCGGCCGCGATGATCTGACCGGCCTGCGGCGGCACTTCGCTGGTGCCCCAGGCACCGCGTGCGGCTTCGGGTTAGCCCGGGTGCACCACCCCGGGTCGGCCGCTAGAGTCCCCCCACTCGTTGCAGGCACTTTCGGTGCACGCTGCTCGGGGTCGAGGAGACAGATCGGGCCGGCCATCAACACGAAGCCAGCAGAGCCCGGAGCGAACAAGCCGAAAAGGCCGACACATCAAATCCCAGGGCGCCGCGGTTCAGAAGACCGCGGCGCCCTTCGCTTTTCCGGGCCGGCTTCACGTGGCGCGGCGGCCGGCCAGACTGCGTACCATTGGGCGCAGCCGCACCCCACGCCCGAGCCGACATGACCGATTCCGCATCGCGTTCCGACAGCAAGCTGCGCCTCGAGGACATCGACATCCCGGCGCAGCCCGAGACGCTGGTCCAGCTGTCGCTGCTGCTCGCCGAGGACGACGTCGACCTCAATGCGGTGAGCCGCCTGATCGCATCGGACATGGCACTCGCCGCCGCGGTGCTGAAGGCGGTGAACTCGGCGGTCTACGGCCTGCGCGCGCGCGTGCAGAGCGTGCAGCAGGCGATCACCTACCTCGGCACCCGCGAAGTCGCCGCGGTGACCTTCGAGATGGGGCTGCGCGCGGTGTTCCCGGCGGCGCCCGAGCTCGAGCCGCTCTGGGAACGTGCGAGCGTGCGGGGCCTCCTGATGGGCCGCATCGGCCAGGCGCTCGGCATCGAGCCGTGGGCCGCGCACTCGGCGGGCCTATTCGAGGAATGCGGCAAGGCCGTCATGTTCAAGCACGTCACCGCGCGCTATCGGCCGATGCTCGAGAAGGCGCGCGACGACGAGGAGCTCCTGATGATGGAGCACGCCGAGTTCGGCATCAGCCACGACGAGCTCGGCGCCGCGCTCTGCGAGACCTGGGGCCTTGCGCCGTCGGCCGTCGAGAGCGTGCGCTACCACGTGATCGTGCACGGCACCGGCGAGCTGCCGACGCACCTCGAGCGGCGCTCGGTCTGCGCGATCTCGGCGCTCGCGCACGCGCTCATGACCGACCCGGACTCGCTCGACGACGTGGCACAGAAGATCGCGCCGCAGGCGGGCCTCGACCCCCACGCGGTCGCGCGCGGTGCGCGCCGGGTGCAGGAAGAGATCGAGGCCGCCGTCGCGCGGCAGAAGACCGAGTAGGGCGGGAGCCGCGCCGAGCCACCGCACGCGCGAGCGGCGGGACCCGACGCACCGCCGCGACTAGTCGCGCAGCGCCCCGTCGGTTTCCTCGCCCTCGACGCGCTGCAGGCGGTACTTGCGGATCTTGTCGTTCAGCGTCGTCTTGGCGATCGAGAGCGCCTTGGCGCTGCGCGCGACGTTGCCGTCGTGGCGCCGCAGCTCGGCCGCGATGAGGTCGCGCTCGAAGCCCTCGACCGTCTCGACCAGCGAGGTCGGGCCGCGCTCGCCCGACGCGGCCGCAGGCGATGGCGGGCCGAGCACCTCGGTCTGCACGCCGAGCACCAGGCACTCGGCGACGTTGCGCAGCTCGCGTACGTTACCGGGCCAGCCGTGCGCCATCAGACGCGGCATCTGCTCGTAGGCGAGCGTCGGCTCCGGACGGCCATAGCGGCTGGCCGCGAGCATCGCGAAGTGCTCGAACAGCAGCGGGATGTCCTCCCGGCGCTCGCGCAACGGCGGCAGGTCGATCGAGACGACGTTGAGCCGGTAGTAGAGGTCGGCTCGGAAGGCGCCCTGGCCGGCGCGCTGCAGCAGGTCTTCCTTGGTTGCCGCGACCACCCGCACGTCGACCGCGATCTGCTGGTTCGAGCCGACGCGCTCGATGCGGCGCTCCTGCAGCACGCGCAGCAGCTTGATTTGCATCGCGAGCGGCATGGTCTCGAGCTCGTCGAGGAACAGGGTGCCGCCGTTGGCGTATTCGATCTTGCCGATGCGGCGCCGCTGCGCGCCCGTGAACGAGCCCTGCTCGTGGCCGAACAGCTCGCTGTCGAGCAGGTTGTCGGGCATGCCGCCGCAGTTGAGGGCGACGAACGGCGCCGCCTTGCGCGACGACAGGTCGTGCAGCGCCTGCGCGACGAGCTCCTTGCCCGTGCCGGTCTCGCCGCGGATCAGCACGTCGACCGGCGAGTCGGCGACGTCGAGGACGAGGCGGCGCACGCGCTCGATCTGCGGCGAGCGCCCGATCAGCTTGCCGGCCAGGCCGTCGCGCGCCGCCAGCGTGCGGCGCAGCGACGCCACCTCGAGCGTCAGCATGCGCTTCTCGAACGCACGCTTGACCACCTCGACCAGGACCTCGGGCGAGAACGGCTTCTCGATGAAGTCGTAGGCGCCGCTGCGCATCGCCTCGACGGCGAGGCTGACGTCGCCGTGGCCGGTGATCATGATCGCCGGAAGGTTGGCGTCGATCTCGCGGCAGCGCTGCACCAGCCAGAGGCCGTCGGCGTTCGGCAGCCGCATGTCGGTGACGACGGCGCCGACGCGCGCCGGCTCGAGGCGGCGCAGCGCCTCCTCGGCCGAGTCGACGCACTCGACCCGAAAGCCGGCGAGCTTGAGGGCCTGGCTGCAGCCCAGGCGCACGTGGGCATCGTCCTCGACGATCAGAACCGTCAGGTCGGCGGTCATGTGAGTACCTCTTCCTCGTGGACGAGCGGCGCGGGGGCGGTGCTCGGCTCGGCGGCCGGCAAGGTGACGATGAACAAAGCGCCGGCGCCGGGGGCACCCGTCGCGACGATCTCGCCCCTGAACTCGCGCACGATGTCGCGCGAGATGGTCAGACCAAGCCCGAGCCCGTTGCCGCTCGGCTTGGTGGTGAAGAACGCCTCGAAGAACTGCGCGCGGACCTCGTCGCTGAAGCCGCAGCCGGTGTCGGCCACCTCGATCCGCACCTGCCGCGCGCCGCTCGCGGGCACCGGCTCGGTGCTGGCGCGCAGCGTCACGCGCTTGACCGGTGCGCCGGCCATCGCGTCGATCGCGTTGCCGATCAGGTTGGTCAGCACCTGCTCGAGACGGTTCGGCTCGCAGAGCGCAATCGCGGTGCCCGGGACGCAGTGGTTCTCGATCTCGACGCCTTCGTCGCGCAGCCGCGGGTGGTAGAGGAACAGCGCGTTCGACATGGCATGCGCGACGTCGGCCGGTTCGGACGCCGCCTTCGACTTGCGGGCGAAGCGCTTGAGCGGCTGGATGATGCTGCCCATCTGGTCCACCAGGCGGGCGACGATGCGCAGGTTGCCGGCGACCTCGTCGAGCTGGCCGCGCCGCATGAACTCGATCGCATTGCCCGAGAGCGTGCGGATCGCGCCGAGCGGCTGGGTCAGCTCGTGGGTGATGCCGGTGGCGATCTGGCCGAGCATCGCCATCTTGGCCGCCTGCACCAGCTCGCCCTGCGTCGCGCGCAGCGTCATCTCGGCCTGCGCGCGCTCGGCCACCTCCTCGCGCAGGCGCCGGTTGGCGTCGGTGAGGTCCTGGGTGCGGTCGGCGACGCTCTGCTCGAGCTCGGCGTTGGCGCGTTCGAGCATCGCCTTGGCCGCCAGGCGCTGACGCATGATGCGGCGCCGCTGCACGAAGAACACCGCGGTCAGCACCAGCACGCCGGCACCGAGGGCCGCTGCGGTGGCGCTCACCAGCGCCTGATCGCGCACCGGCCGCAGGTCGCTGAACATCATGAGGCGCCAGTCCATGCCGTCGATCGCGCGGCCGAGCACCAGCGTGCCGGCGTGCACGCCGCGCATCGACGGCGGCCCGCCGGGCGGCAGCAGCGTCTCGACGACCTGACTCTCCTCGTCGACCGCGAGCTTCACGGCGATCGGAAAGCGCGTCAGCCGCACGTTGTTGTACATGCGGGTCAGCTGCAGGTCGACGCGACGCTCGATCGGCAGCTCGGCGAGCGCCGTGTAGCGCCAGCCCGGGTTGGACGACAGGATGACGACCTGGTTGGTGTCGGTCAGCAGACCGGGCGCGCCGAGCGTCTCCCAGAGCGCGTTGATCGGCTCGAGGCTGATCTTGATCGCAGCGACGCCGACGACGTGGGCACCGTCGTGGATCGGATGCGACACGAAGTAGCCCGCCTCGTCGCCGCCGATGCCGATCGCGAAGTGGCGCCCGACGCGCCCCGACAGCGCGTCGAGGAAGTACGGGCGAAACGAGACGTCTTCGCCGACCCGGCTGTCGTCCGGGCGCACGTCGTTGCTCGATGCGACGACGATGCCGCGGTCGTTCATGACGTACACCGCGACGCTGCCGAGGTAGGCGTTGAGCTGGCGCAGGTACGCGTTGGTCGCGGCCATGCGCGCGCGGTTCGAAGGCTGGGTCAGCAGCACCTGCACGTCGCGGTTGAGCTGCACCGTCGGCGGCACGTGCTCGAGGCGCTTGATGACCGCTTGCACGGTCGACGAGAACAGCTCGAGCCGATGCGCCGACTCGCGGCGCTGCCCCGCGATGCCCTGCGCCTCGCTGAAGCTGAAGCCGAACCAGGCGACGGCGCCGATGAAGACGACCGCGAGCAGCGTGAACCCGGCGCCCAGCAGCGCGCGGCGGGGGCTGCGCGCCGGCGCCTGCGGCGCCCACTCGTTGCTGAGGGTCAGGATCGATTCATCGGCCACACGGAGGCCCCGGCGTGGGCTGCGACGCAGGGGCCGCCGATTGTCGCGCCCGCCGGATACCCGAGTGACGTCCCGGCACGCGGATCAGCCGAGCGGATGGTCGACCGGCGAGCGGTAGAGCTGCAGCAGCGCGTCCGACGGCGGCCAGTTGAGGTTGAGGCCGCGCGGCGGGATCGGGCGCTGGAACCACTTCGTGTAGATCTTCATCGCCTCGCCCGAACGCATGATCCGGGTCAGCGCGCGGTCGACGATTGCCTTGAGCGCGCGGTCCTCGAGCCGCATCATGCAGCCGTACACCTCCGAGGACATCGGCGTGCCGACGACGACCCAGTCCTCGGGGTGCTGCGCCTTGGCGCGCTCGCCGTAGAGCAAGGCGTCGTCCATCATGAAGGCGTCGGCGCCGCTCGCTTCGAGCAGCTGGAACGACTCGCCGTGGTCGCGCGCCTGGATGATGGTGAACTTCTCGGTCAGGCGTTCGTTGTAGGTGCGCAGCAGCCGCTCCGACGTGGTGCCCGAGGTGACGACGACCTTGCGCCCGGCGAGGTCGGGAAAGTCGCGAATGCCGGAATCGCGTCGCGTCATGAGGCGGGTGCCGATGACGAAGATCGATACCGAGAACGACACCTGGCGCTCGCGCTCGGCGTTGTGGCTCGTGGAGCCGCACTCGAGATCGACGGAGCCGTTCTGCACCAGCGGGATGCGGTTCTGCGCGGTCACCGGCACCAGGCGCAACGTCAGCGACGACAGGCCCAGCTCGCTCTTGATCGCGTCGGTCACGCGCAGCATCAACTCGTGCGAGTAGCCGATGACCTGCTTGCGGTTGTCGTAGTACGAGAACGGCACCGACGACTCGCGGTGCCCGAGGCTGATGGTGCCGGTGTCGACGATCCGCTTGAGCGTGTCGAAGGTGCCCTGCGCGTGCGCCGGGGCGGCGCTCAGCGCCGACAGCGCGAGCAGCGCGCCGCACGCCGACGCGGCGCTGCGACAAAGGAATCCGGTGCGCGAGGTCATGACGAGGCTGGCCGTTCGCACGTTGTGTGCCATCGACGGCGCCTTCGCTTCGTCCCGCAAGTCGTTGATTCGTACCGGCCGCGTCGTGGCCCGCTCCGGCGCCGGACGGAATCCCGACGCCGTGCGCACCGGGGCGTGCGGATTCCCGACCGTGCGCCGATCTCACGCCATCGAAAAAGTTCGACCGCGCAGTGCCGGGGCTGCACCGACCTAGGGATCACCCGGGGTGGCACGCATCGTGCGAACTGCCACACGGTTTCGCTACGAATCCGCCGAACACCCCCAGGAGATTTGCCCTCATGAAGCTTGGTCGACCCCTCTCCCAGCTCCGCCATGCGCGTCTGCCGCTCGCCATCGCGGCGGCGTTCGCGTTCACCGCGCCTGCGTACACGCAGAACGCCGAGCCCGACAACTCGGTTTACTCGATCGTCATTCCGTACGGCTCGAGCCAGCAGCTCGGCCAGCTCACCAAGCTGCTCGATCACCCCTACGTCGACCAGAAGGCCAGCGTCGTCAAGGCCGAAGTCGGCGCCGACGAGCTCGCCTCGGTTCGTGCGCTCGGCTTCGCGCCGCAGATCGACGCCGCCGAGACCGCCCGCATCCAGGCCTGGGTCGACGCTCGCACCCGCGACCTGAAGGCCGGCAACCTGAGCGACCGCAAGAAGGCGCTCAGCATCGCCAACGGCGTGCACTCGTGCTATCGCACCGTCGAACAGGTCTACGCGACCTACGACGAACTCGCCGCCAAGTACCCGAAGTTCGTCAAGACCAAGGTCCTCGGCCCGAGCTGGATGGGCACCCAGCAGCAGATCCCGCCGGTCGGCACCGCCGTCCCGGACAACTCGCGTTCGTCCTTCGCGAACCTGCTCATCAAGTACCTGCCGCCGACCATCGTCACGCGGTTCAACCTGAGCCTGTTCCCGGTCAACCCGAACCCGGTGCGCGCCATCATCGTCGGCAACTTCGAGAAGCAGGACGTCGCCGGCAAGGCGCCGCCGCCGAACATGGTGTGGACCGGCGGCATCCATGCGCGCGAGTACGCGCCGCAGGAAGTCGGCATCAAGTTCATCGAGTGGCTGCTCGAGAACTACGACAAGGATGCCAATGCGCGGATGATGTTGGACAACAACCGCTACCACTTCATCGTCCACAACCCGGACGGCCGCAAGCTCGCCGAGCAGGACATCTCGGCTCGCCAGCGCAAGAACACGAACTACGTGACCGCGGCGTGCACGACCGTGTCGAATGGTGTGACCAACACCCTGAGCTCGGGTGTCGACCTGAACCGCAACTATCCGTTCGGCTGGGCGACCGGGGGCGCGGGCGGCTCGGACGGCAACGTCTGCGGCGAAACCTACCGCGGCATCGGCCCGGCTTCCGAGCCGGAAACGCAGGCCGTGATGAACTACGTGCGCGGCACCTGGAACCAGGCCGCCTGCCGCTGGGAAGGCGGCGCGCTGCCGGACGGCCGCACCCGTCCGGCTGCCTACTGCAACCCGGAGAACCGCCTGAACGGCAACGGCGAGCTCGACTGGCAGTCGGGCGCGCCGGACACCTACGGCGGCGGCATGTTCGTCGACCTGCACAGCAACGCGCGCGCCGTCCTGTGGCCGTGGGGTGTGGAGCGGACGGAGAACAACTTCAACACGCACACGCCGAACAACAAGGGCATGGCGGTCATCGCGCAGCGCATGGCCTACCACAACAACTACTCGTCGCAGCAGCTGCTCAGCTACAACACCGAGGGCACGACCAAGGACGCCTTCTACGGCTACCTCGGCGCGCCGTCGTACACGGTGGAAATGGGCCGCTCGTTCTACGAGGATTGCGGCGTGTTCGCGCGTGAGACGTATCCGGAGAACTTCAACGGCTTCCATTACGTCAGCCGCGTCCTGCACCGCATCTATCAGCTGCCGTTCGGCCCCGACACGACCAACGTGGCGGTCAGCGGCCCGGCTGCCAAGGCCGGCGACAAGGTCACCGTCACGGCCACCGTCGACGACAACCGCTATCGCTACTCGAACGCCGGTCAGGCCGACATCCTGCCGCCGCCGGTGCCCGTGGTCTACAACATCACCGGCGCGAAGGCGTACGTCGACAAGCTGCCCTGGGAAGCGGGCGCGGTCGGCGTCGACATGCAGCTGTCGGGCTCGACGCTCGCCAAGTCGGACTTCCCCGACGCGACGAAGACCGCCACCGCCACCATCGACACGACGGGCCTCTCGGCCGGCCGTCACATGGTCTACGTGCAGGGCACCAACGCCGACGGCAAGCCCGGCGCGGTGTCGGCGCAGTTCCTCGACGTCACCGCGGCCGCTGCTCCGAGCACCGATGACGACGATGACGGTGGCGGCTCGCTCGGCGTCACCGACCTGATGTTCGCGCTGCTCGGCATGCTGGGCCTGGCCGCTGCACGTCGCGCGCGCCGCAGCTGATCGGCCGTTCTCTCAACAACGTCTTTCTTCTTGTTGCGTATGCTCGCCCGCCCTCCGGGTGCGGGCGAGCCCGAAAGGATCTCTTCATGAATTTTCTTCCGCACCGGATGCTTCCGATCGCCGCGGCCGCTGCCCTTCTCGCGCTCTATGGCTGCGGCGGGAACGGCGACGACGACGACGACAACGCGCCGCCCGTCAATCCGCCGGCGACCGCCAGCCTGAGCGGCGTCGTGCTGGCCAGCGCGCCGGTGAGCGGCGCGCGCGTGTGCCTCGACGTCAACGACAACCGCGCCTGCGACACCACCGAGCCGACTGCCACCAGCGCGGCCGACGGCAAGTACACGCTGACGGGCAACGACACCGACGTCTCGTCGAAGGCGGTGCTCGCGGTCGTTCCGGCCGCCGGCACGGCCCGCACCTACATGCTCGGCGCTCCGGCCGGCAAGGGCGCGCTCGTCACGCCGTACACCACGCTCGTGCTGTCCGCGGTGGACGCAGGCCGTGCCCCGAACCTGGCCCAGGCCGAAATCGACCTGCTGGACAAGATGGTCGGTACCGCCGGTGACGTCGGTGGCCTCAACGCCTATTCCGACTATCGCCCGAACGCGGCCGATACCGCCTTCACGAACCAGCGCGCCCGCATGCTGAACGGCGCGCAGATCCTCACCCGTGCCTTCCAGGACACGATGGCGATCTCGGGCCTGACCGGCAAGGACGCGTTCGGCGCGCTCGGCCTCGTCGCGACCGGCTCGATGCAGCAGGTTCTCGGCCAGGTCGGCACCGCCGAGCTGACCGGCACGAACTTCGACACGCTCTACGCCGCCGTCAAGGACAGCCTCGTTCCGACCCAGGCGACCATCGACGCAGTCAAGACCGCCAAGGCGAAGACCGCCGCGGCGCCGATCGAAGGGGCGTGGGTCAAGACGACCGGCAGCGGCACCAGCGAAATGCGCGAGCTGTTCATCTTCGCGGGTGACGGCACGTTCGTGCACCAGGTCATCAAGACCGGCCAGCCGACGACCAACACCGCGTTCGATGCGGGCTTCGGCTACCGCTATGGCCGCTATACCCTGAACGGCAGCGTGCTCGCGATCTCGCTGATCGAAGCCGCCAACGCGTCGGGCCCGACCGCCGGCAACCATACGGCGACGATCAGCGGCAACGCGATGACCTTCGACGGCTCGTCGCTGACCCGCGTCACCGGCACCGACAGCGCCGTCGGCGGCTACGTCCGTACCAACGGCATGGAGCGTCCGGAGTACCTCGTGCTGTTCGCCGACGGCACGTACACGCACGGCACGTTCTATTACGAGAACGACCCGCAGACCGGCACCGCCAGCTTCTTCGAGACGGCGCGCAGCGCGGGCATCCGGCAGGGCCGCTGGGCGCGCGGCAACCCGAGCAACACCGGCACCCCGGGCGACCCGCCGAACCTGAACCCGAACGTCATCGACTTCGCGCTGCTCACGCCGACCGACGTCACGTTCAACGGCAGCCTGGCGATCCCCGGCAACCCGGGCGTCGCGTCGATCCAGGCGGACGGCTCGCTGTCGGCGACCGACCTGCGCATGGTCAAGCTCGGCACCACCGCCGGCGCGCAAGCGGTGACCGGCTTCTCGGAGGCGACCCGCTCGCGTCTGTGGTCCGGCCGCTACTTCAGCCGCACCGTCAGCGTGGCCGGCACCAACCGCACGCAGTACGTCTACGTGCGCGGCGTGAACGACGTGCTGACCTTCCTGCAGGCGCCGACCGGCAGCGTCGTCACCAATGCCTGCCCGACGGCCGGCGCGGTGGTCGACTTCGCGACGGTCGCCCCGACCGACGGCAAGCTGAAGCAGTTCGTCGTCGGCACCAGCACCGCGGCGAGCGCGGGCTACGCGCAGCGTCGCCTGAACGTCGGCACGCCGGGTACCGGCAACTTCGTGACCTACACGCCGATCACGCGCCCGACCGACGCGACGGCGCGTTGCGCGGTGCCGCTGTAAGCAGCAGGGCCTGATCGCGAGCCCGCCGCTTCGGTGGCGGGCGAGCGAGCCGAGCGAACGAAGCCGCGGGCTGCAGGGCCCGCGGCTTTTTTGCGTCTCGGCCGAGTCAGCGTTCGGCGCGCGCCGGTGCCGGGGTCGCGGGCGGCGCCTTGGCGGCCGCGTCGAGGCTGCGCAGCGCCTCCTGCTGGTTCGGCAGGAGGCCGTCGGCGGCGCTCTGCGGCTGCATCGTGGCCGTCGCGGGTTGTCGCGCCGAGACGCCGCCGCGGCATTCGGCCGGCGACACGTAGACCACGTTCCCATCGATGACGCAGCGTTCGACCGCGCCGTCGACGGCGCCCAACGTGATCGGCCGCACCGGATCAGCCGGCATCGTGGGATCGAGACGGATCGGATGGGCCGATGCGCGGGGATCGCTGCGCATCTCGGGGCGGATCAGCGGCTCGGCGCCGACCGCATCGACCGGTGCCGCATCGTCGAGCGTCTCGGGGCCGGCGTGAAAGCGCCACAGCTCGCGTCCGATGACCAGCACGCCCACCATTCCGAACACGAGCATGGCGCGCCGCACCCAGCGCTCGGCGCTGGTCATGCGATGTCGATGATGGTGGCGGCGCCGCGAGTGGCGCCGGCGCCTGCCCGAATGTTCCTTGGTTTCCTGCGTGTCCAACGCGCTCTCCTCGTGAGCCGCACATCATCGTCGAACGCGCGTTGCGGCCCGGCGCGCGGCTGCAGCGGGACGCGCAGGGTCGTACGCGCGGACGGGCCGCCTCCGACCAGGGCCGGCAGGTGCGTCGGGCCCCGCTCCCTCAGTCGACCTTCGCGCCCGAGACCTTGACGACGCGGCTCCATTTCGCGGTCTCGGCGGCGATGAAGCGCGCGAACTCGGCGGACGACATGCCGCTCGGTACCGCGCCCTGCGACTCGAGGCGCTCCTTGAGCGCCGGCGCGGTCAGCGCCTTGGCGGTTTCCTGCTGGATGCGGGCGACGATCTCGGGCGACGTGCCGGCCGGCGCGAGCAGGCCGAACCACGAGGTCGCCTCGAAGCCCTTCACCGGACCGGCCTCCGCGATCGTCGGCACGTCGGGCAGCGCCGGGCTGCGCTGTGCGCTCGTCACCGCAAGCGCCGTGAGCTTGCCGGCCTTGATCTGCGGCATCGCCGACGGCAGGTTGTCGAACATCAGGTCCATCGTGCCGCCGATCAGGTCGAGCAGCGCCGGCCCCGAGCCCTTGTACGGGAAGTGCAGCATGTAGGTGCCGGTCATCGTCTTGAACAGCTCGCCCGAGAGATGGATCGAGGTGCCGTTGCCGCTCGAGGCCATGTTGAGCTTGCCGGGATGCGCCTTCGCGTAGCGGATGAAGTCGGCGACGTTCTTGATCCCGTACTGCTCGGCCTTGGCCGGGTTCATGACCAGCACGTTCGGCACACCCGCGACCAGCGTGATCGGCACGAAGTCCTTCACGTGGTCGAACGGCATCTTCGGGTAGAGCGCGGCGTTGATCGCGTGCGTGCCGACGGTGCCCATCAGCAGCGTGTAGCCGTCGGGCGCCGACTTGGCGACCTGGTCGGCGCCGACGTTGCCGCCCGCGCCCGGCTTGTTCTCGATGATGAAGGTCTGTCCGAACGCCTTGCCGAGCTCGGGGGCGAGCGCGCGCGCCAGGATGTCGGTGGTGCCGCCGGGCGCGAACGGAACGACGATGCGCACCGGCTTGGTCGGCCACGCCGCCGGCTGCGCAAGCAGGCTGGCGGGCGACGCCGCCGCGGCGGCGGCGCAGGCGATCAGGAGGTGGCGGCGTGACGGCAGGCGCATGGCGGATCCGGAGAAGCTGGCGATCCCGGCAGTCTGCCCGACGCGTGCGCCGGCTTCCGAGAGGGGTTGCCCGCAATCGCGGCGGCGCGGCTCACGACGCGCGCTCGAGCCAGACGCGGGCGCGCGCCCGGATCGCCGCGCGCTCGCCGGCCGGCCGCGCGTCGAGGTTCTCGAGCGCGTGCTGCATGCGCGGGTTGCCGGCGAGGCGCTCGCGGTGGCGATCGAGGAAGTCCCAGTACAGCGTCGTGAACGGGCACGCGTCGTCGCCGCTCGCTTGCTTGGGGTCGAAGCGGCAGCCGCGGCAGTAGTCGCTCATGCGGTCGATGTAGCGGCCGCTCGCGATGTACGGCTTGGTGCCGACGATGCCGCCGTCGGCGTGCTGGCTCATGCCGAACGCGTTGGGGAGCGAGACCCAGTCCACCGCGTCGACGAACATCGCGAGGTGCCAGTCGCTGAACGCGAGCGGGTCGACGCCGGCGAGCAGCGCGTAGTTGCCGAACACCATCAGCCGCTGGATGTGATGCGCGTACGCGTGGCCCAGCAGCTGGCGCGTGCATTCGGCCAGGCACCGCATCTCGGTCTCGCCGGTCCAGTAGAACGCCGGCAGCGGCGCGCTCGCCTCGAGCGCGTTGCGGGTCGCGTAGCCGGGCATGTGGCGCCAGTAGACGCCGTGCACGTACTCGCGCCAGCCGAGCACCTGGCGCACGAAGCCCTCGACGCTGTTGAGCGGCAAGGCGTCGGCGTCGGCCGCGGCGAGCACCGCGTCGATGACCTCGCGCGCGCCGATCAGCTTGAGGTTGAGCGCGACCGACAGACGCGAATGCGCGAGCACCGGCTCGCCGGTCCACATCGCGTCCTGGTGGAAGCCGAAGTCGGCGAGGCGGTGCGCGACGAAGTCGGCGAGCAGCGCGAGCGCGTGGTCGCGCGTCACCGGCAGGTCGAAGCCGTCGAGCGAGCCCGGGTGACCGCTGAAGCGCGCCGCGACCAGGTCGATCACTTCGCGCGTGATCGCGTCCGGCTCGAACACCGGCGGCGCGACGACGAAGCCCGGGCCGGCACGGCCGAACGCATGCCGGTTGTCGGTGTCGAAGTTCCAGCGCCCGCCCGCCGGGTTGCCGTCGGCATCGACCAGGATGCCGTGACGGCGCCGCATCCAGCGGTAGAACGTCTCCATCGGCTGGCCCGGGTGCGCGTCGGCGTAGGCGGCGAACTCGGTGCGCGAGCACAGAAAGCTGCGGTCGACGCGAATCTCGAGCGGCACCCCCAGCGCCGCCGCGGCGGTCGAGAGCTCGTTCTCGACGCGCCAGTCGCCCGGCTCGACGACGACGAGGCGCTCCGGGCGCAGGTCGGCGACGTCGAGCCCGAGTCGTTCGGCGAAGGTGCGGGTGCGGTCGTCGGCCGGGTCCGCCGCGAGCTCGGCGTAGCGCACCTCGATGCCGCTCGCGCGCAGGTCGTCGCGGAAGTGCCGCATCGCGGCGAGGAAGAACGCGATGCGCAGGCGATGGCAGCGCACGTGCGTGGTCTCGTGCGGCGTCTCGCTCATCCACACCGCATCGACGGACGCGTCGAAGCCGTCGAAGGCAGCGCTCGCCCGATCGAGCTGATCGCCGAGAACGAGCACCAGGTGGCGCATCGCGAGCGGCGTCAGGCCGCGGAGGCCAGCGTACCGACGTAGCCGCGCGGAATCGCGCCGATCAGGCGCCGCGTGTACTCCTGCTGCGGGCGCTCGAGGATGGCGTCGGCGCTCGCGTGCTCGACGATCGCGCCGTCCTTCATCACCAGCACCTCGTCGGCCATGAAGCGCACCACCGCGAGGTCGTGGCTGATGAAGATGTAGGCGAGGCCGAGCTCGTCCTGCAGGTCCTTGAGGAGGTTCAGCACCTGCGCCTGCACCGAGACGTCGAGCGCGCTCACCGCCTCGTCGAGCACCAGCACCTCCGGGTCGAGCGTCAGGCAGCGCGCGATCGCAATCCGCTGGCGCTGCCCGCCCGAGAACTCGTGCGGGTACTTGTGCATCGCGCCGGCATCGAGGCCGACCTTGGCGAGCCAGACGCGGGCGCGCGTTTCGCGCTCGGCGTGGCTCGCGCCGAGGCCGTGAATCGCGAGCGGCTCGATCAGCGTCTCGCCCACGGTGAAGCGCGGGTTCAGCGACGCGTACGGGTTCTGGAACACCACCTGCAGGCGCCGCCGCATCGGCAGCAGCGCGCGGCGTGACGTCGTCAGCAGGTCCAGGCCGTCGAAGATGGCCTGCCCGCTCACGGGGCCGCCGCTCGCGTCGTGCAGGCGCAGCAGCGTCAGGCCGAGCGTCGTCTTGCCGGAGCCCGATTCGCCGACGATGCCGACGGTGCGACCGCGCCGCAGCTCGAAGCTCGCGGCGCGCACCGCGTGGAACGGCGTGCGTCCGAACAGGCCCCTGCGGATCCAGAAGGTCTTGCCGAGATCGCGCACCGAAAGGATGACGGGCGATTCGCCGCGGCCCGTCGCGCCGGTGGCCGACGCCGCGGCGGCATCGTGCGCCGCGCCCGGCGCGCTGCGCCGACCCGGGTCGTGCGTCGCGCCTGCCGCCGCGGCACGTTCACCGGCGATGTGGTCGTCGACCACGCGCAGGCGCCGCGTGCGGGTCTCGAGCGTCGGCCGGCAGGCGAGCAGCGCGCGCGTGTACGGGTCCTGCGGGCGCCCGAAGATGTCGGCGACCGGCCCCTGCTCGCGCACCGTGCCCTGGCGTATCACGACCACCTGGTCGGCCACTTCGCCGACCACGCCGAGATCGTGGCTGATGAACAGCATGCTCATGCGGTGGCGCGCCTTGAGGCCGGCGAGCAGCTCCATGATCTGGCGCTGGATCGTGACGTCGAGCGCGGTGGTCGGCTCGTCGGCGATCAGCAGCTTGGGCTCGCAGGCGAGCGCCATCGCGATCATCACGCGCTGCTGCTGGCCGCCCGACAGCTCGTGTGGGTACGCGCCGAGGCGCCGCCGCGGCTCCGGCATGCCCACTTCCGCGAGCAGCTCCTCGGCACGGGTGCGCGCCGCTCGCCCGCGCAGGCCGAGGTGCCGCACCAGCGGCTCGACGAGCTGCTCGCCGACCGTCAGCACCGGGTTCAGCGACGTCATCGGCTCCTGGAACACGCACGCGATCTCGCGGCCACGCAGCTGCTGCAGCTCGGCGGTCGACGCCGCCATGAGGTCGCGGCCGGCGAACGTCACCGACCCGCTGCGCTCGGCGTTCGGCGGCAGCAGGTTGACGATCGACATCGCGGTCACGCTCTTCCCGGAGCCCGACTCGCCGACCAGCGCGACGGTGCTGTTCTCCGGGATGTCGAAGCTGACGCCGACCGGGCCGCGGCCGACCGCCTCGACGCGCCGCGCCGCGCCGCGCTCGGTTCCCAAGCGGAACGCGACCCGCAGGTCGCGAATGCTCAGCAGCATGGCGTCCTCACTCCAGTCCGCGCAGCTTGGGATCGAGCGCGTCGCGCAGCGCGTCGGTCATCAGCGAGAACGCGGTGACGAACACCGCCATGAAGAGCGTCGCCGCGACGAGCTGCCACCAGTGGCCGAGGATCAGCTCGCTCTGCGCCTCGGCGAGCATGGTGCCCCACGACACGTCGTCGATGCCGACGCCGAGCCCGAGGTACGACAGGATCACCTCGAACTTGATGAAGCCGACGACGAGCAGCGACATCCGCACCAGGATCACGTGGCTCACGTTCGGCAGGATGTGACGGAACATGCGCGACGCGGTCGACGCGCCGATCGCGTCGGCCGCGCGCACGTACTCGCGCTGCACGTGCTTGAGGAACTCGGCGCGCACCTGGCGGTAGAGGCCGGTCCAGCCGACCAGCGCCAGGATGATGGCGACGCTGCCGATGCCGCGCCCGAGCACCGCGGCGAAGCAGAGGAGCAGGAGGATGTCGGGGACCGACGTGAAGACGCTGTAGAGCCACTCGAGGAAGTCGCCGATCTTGCCGCCGAAGAAGCCGCCGAGCGCGCCGAGCACGGTGCCGATCAGCGTCGCGACGAGCGCGGCGACCAGGCCGACGAACACCGAGGTCTGGCTGCCGCGCAGCGCCTTGGCGAGCACGTCGCGGCCGAGGCGGTCGCCGCCGAACGGCAGGGTCTCGCGTTTGGGCGCGTCGACCGTCTTGTAGGTCTCGGCACGGCGCGCCCACTCGGCGTACCTCGGCGCCAGCGGGTCGACGTCGGCGATGTCGATGTTGGGTCCGGGCGGCACCGCGGCGGCGACGGCGTCGACCTTCGGCGGCGGTCCCAGGAAGGTCGGCGGCGCGCCCGGCACCGCGATCTCCTTCTGCCAGTCGGCGGCGAGAAAGCCGAGCGCGGTGAGCACGATCAGGCCCACGAACAGCGCGACCGCGACCAGCGAGGCGAGGCCAACGCGGTCGCTGCGGAAGCGCCGCCACGCCGAGCGCCAAACGCCTTCCTCGCGGGTGCGGGTGCCTTCGACTTCGGCGCCGAGCGACTCGAGGACGGCGCTCATCGTTGGCGCTCCGGCGGCGTCCCGGCCGAGCGCGCTGCCCGCGCGCTCATCGCAGCACCACCCGCGGATCGACCCACTTGTAGAGCACGTCGACCGCGAGGTTGATCAGCATGGTCAGCATCGCGAGGTAGATGGTCAGCGCCTGCAGCACCGGATAGTCGCTGCGGTTCACCGCCAGGATCACCTCGCGGCCGAGCCCGGGAATCGAGAAGAAGGTCTCGATCAGGAACGAGCCGACGAAGATGCCCGGCAGCGCCATGCCGACGTTGGTGAGGATCGGGATCAGCGCGTTGCGCAGCACGTGGCGGAACAGCACCGTGCGTTCGGTCAGACCTTTGGCGCGCGCGGTGCGCACGTAGTCCTGGCCGAGCTCGTCGAGGAAGAACGTGCGATAGAGGCGCGTCTGCGGCGCGAGCCCGACCACGAGTGCCAGCAGCAGCGGCAACGGCACGTAGGTCACGAGGTTCTTCCAGGTGCTGTCGCTCCAGCCCTGCACCGGGAACCAGCCGAGCTGGAACGCGAACACGTACTGCCCGACGATCACGTAGACGAGGAACGAGATGGCGAGCGCGACCGTGCTGATCACCATGATCGTGCGGTCGGCGAGCGAGCCGCGCCGGTACGCCACCCACATCGCGATCGGCAGCGCGACCAGCGTGTCGAGGATGAGGATCGGCACCATCACCGTGAGCGTGGCCGGCAGGCGCGTCGCGAAGATGTGGGCGACCGACTCGCCGGTCGCCCAGCTCTTGCCCCAGTCGAAGGTGACGATCTGGCGCACGTTGATCCCCAGCTGCACCCACCACGGCTGGTCGAGCCCGAGCTGCTGGCGGATCGCCGCGACCTGCTCGGCGGTCGCGTTCTGGCCCGCCAGGATGTCGGCCGGGTCGCCGCCGAAGCCCTTGAACAGCAGGAAAACGAGCAGCACGACCCCGATCAGCGTCGGGACGATCTGCCAGAGGCGTCGGAGCAGGTAGGCCGCCATCGGTCGCGGGTTCCTCGTTCGGTCGGGCTCGTGGCGCCGCGGCGGCGCGGCGTTCGCGCGATTGTGCCGGTGCGCCGGCGGGTCGCATGCAGGGTTCGGGCCGATGCCGACGGCGATGGTGGAGCATCCGGAACATGGCACGCTACGGGCTTCGCGTGCGACCACACACTGCGCCGTGCCGAATCGTTCGATGCTCATGTTGTCCGACCTCTCCACGAAGCCGCCCCGCGCATGTCGCGGCGGGGTCGCGCCATCCCGTGCCACCGGGCCTGCCGGCGCTGCCGTGCGCGCACGCGCCCGCACCCGGCGAGCGTGCCGATGAGCCGCCCTCCGATCACCCGTCGCGAGTGGCTTGCGCTGGCCGGTGCCGGCGCCGCCGGCCTCGTCGACCCGGCGCTCGCGGCGGTTGCGGCCGACCCGGCCGGCGCCGAGGCGGCCTCCGCAGGCGCCAAGGTCCTGCGCCTGGCCCTGCGCGCCGCCGAGACCGGCTTCGACCCGGCACAGGTGACCGACCTCTACTCGCGGATGGTCACCGGGCACATCTTCGAAGGGCTCTACCAGTACGACCACCTGGCGCGGCCGTTCAGGATCAAGCCGCTCACCGCGGACGGCATGCCCGAGTCGTCGGACGACTTCAAGGTGTGGACGGTCAGGGTGCGGCCGGGCATCTACTTCGCCGAAGATCCGGCGTTCGGGGGCAAGCGGCGCGAGCTCGTTGCCGCCGACTACGTCTACACCTTCAAGCGCTTCTTCGACCCGGCTCTCAAGAGCCCCGTCTACCAGGGCCTCACCGACGAGGGCTACATCGGCCTCGAGGAGCTGCGCGAGGCGGCGCTGAAGAACCGGAAGCCGTTCGACTACGACCGCGAGGTCGAGGGCGCCCGCGCGATCGACCGCTACACGATCCGCTTCAAGCTCTCGAAGTCCCGGCCGCGCTTCCTCTACGGCCTCGCCGGCAGCGACCTGTTCGGCGCGGTCGCGCGCGAGGTGGTCGAGCGTTACCGCGACGACATCATGGCGCACCCGGTCGGCACCGGCCCCTTCGTGCTGCGCCAGTGGCGGCGCAGCTCGCTGATCGTGCTCGAGCGCAACCCGACCTACCGCGAGCGCACCTACGACGCCGAGCCCGCCGCCGACGACGCCGAAGGGCAGGCGCTGCTGCGGCGCTTCAAGGGCCGGCGGCTGCCGATGGTCGACCGCGTCGAACTCTCGGTCATCGAGCCGAGCCAGCCACGCTGGCTGGCGTTCCTGAACGGCCAGCTCGACCTCATCGACCCGGTGCCGCCCGACCTCGCGAAGGCCGCGGTGCCGAACGCCAAGCTCGCGCCGAACCTCGAGCGCCGCGGCATCCGCGCGCACACGGCGATCAACTCCGACATCGGCTTCACCTACTTCAACATGGAGGATCCGGTCATCGGCGGGCTCGAGCCGGAGAAGGTGGCGCTGCGCCGCGCGATCTGCCTCGGCCTCGACATCCCGAGCGAGATCCGCCTCATCCGCAACGGTCAGGCCATTCAGGCGCAGGGCATGGTGGTGCCCAACACCTACGGCTACGACCCGTCGTTCAAGAGCGAGATCGGCGACTACAGCCCGGCGCGGGCCAACGCGCTGCTCGACGTCTACGGCTACGTCGACCGCGACCGCGACGGCTGGCGCGAGCGCCCCGACGGCTCGCCGCTCGTGCTGCAGATCGCGACGCAGGGCGACGAGCTGCAGCGCCAGCTCGACGAGCTGCGCCGCAAGGACCTCACCGCGATCGGCATCCGCACCAACCTCAAGGTGCAGCAGTGGCCCGAGAACCTGAAGGCCGCGCGTGCCGGCAAGCTGCAGATGTGGTCGCTCGCCAGCTCCGCGTCGTCGCCCGACGGCTTCGGCACCTTCGCGTTCCTGCACGGCCCGCAGGCCGGCAGCGGCAACTTCGCGCGCTTCAAGCTGAAGGCCGTCGACGACCTCTACGCGCGCGCCGACGTGATGCCGGACAGCCCCGAGCGCATCGAGCTGTTCCGCGAGCTCACCAAGTACGCCGCCGCCTACGCGCCGTACAAGTTCCATTCGCACCGCATCTACGTCGACCTGACGCAGCCCTGGCTGCTCGGCTACCGGCGCCCGTTGTTCTGGCTGGAGAACTGGATGTACCTCGACATCGACACCGCGCGGCGCGGCGCCCTGCAGGCTTGACGCCATGGCGACGACCGTGCCCGAGCCGCAGATCGCGCGCTACCTGCGCTGGTTGGAGCAGAACCGCGGCCTCGCGTTCGACGCGTCGACGCCCGAGGGCTACGACGCGCTCTGGCGCTGGTCGATCGACGATCTCGCGGCGTTCTGGAGCTCGATCCGCGACTACTACGGCGTCGAGTCGCCGACGCCGGCGAGTGCCGTGCTCGCGGCCGACACGATGCCGGGCGCGCGCTGGTTTCCGGGCATGCAGGTCAACTACGCGCGCCACGTGTTCAGCCACGCCGAGGCGAGCGCGGCGGCGGGGCACCCGGCGCTCGTGTTCCAGAACGAGCCGATGGCCGAACGCGGCGAGGTCGAGGAGATCGGCTGGCTCGAGCTGCGCGGGCGCGTCGCGTCGCTCGCCGCCGCGCTGGTCGAGATGGGCGTCGCGCCGGGCGACCGCGTCTGCGCGTTCCTCCCGAACACGCCGCACACCATCGTCGCCTTCCTCGCGGTCGCGAGCGTCGGCGCGATCTGGTCGGTGTGCTCGCCCGACATGGGCCCGGTCGCGGTGCTCGACCGCTTCCGGCAGATCGAGCCTCGGGTGCTGATCGTCTGCGACGGCAGCACCTACGGCGGCGTCGGCCACGACCGGCGCGCGGTGGTGCGGCAGATCGTCGAGGCGCTGCCGAGCGTGCGCGACGTCATCGGGCTGCGCTACCTCGACGTGGCGAGCGACTTCGGCGACCTCGCGGTGCCGGCGCGGCGCGTGCACGACTTCGACGCGCTGGTGGCGCGGCCCGACGCCACGTTCGCCCCGCGCTGGCTCGCGTTCGACCACCCGCTCTGGGTCGTCTACTCGAGCGGCACGACGGGCTTGCCCAAGGCCATCGTGCACGGTCATGGCGGCGTCATGCTCGAGGCGCTCAAGGGCGGGCTGCACAACAACGTCGGGCCAACGGCCGCGACCGGCGACCGCTACCACTGGTACAGCTCGACGGGCTGGATCATGTGGAACTCGCAGGCGGGTGCGCTGCTCGGCGGCACCACCGTCTGCATCTTCGACGGCAACCCGGGCGGCCGCGCGGGCCAGCCCGACTGGACGACGCTCTGGCGCTTCGCCGCGCGCACCAGCGTCACCTTCTTCGGCGCGGGCGCGGCGTTCTACGCGAGCTGCCTCAAGGCCGATGCGCGGCCGATGGAGGTCGCCGACCTCTCGGCGCTGCGTGCGGTCGGCTCGACCGGATCGCCGCTCGCGCCCGAGTGCTACGACTGGGTCGAGCGCTCGCTGCCGCGGGTCGACGGGCGGCTGATCTGGCTCACCGCGATCTCCGGCGGCACCGACTTCGCGGGCGCCTTCGTCGCCGGGCTGCCGACGCTGCCGGTGGCGCGCGGCGAGATGCAGTGTCGGTGCCTCGGCGCCGCGGTCGAGGCGTGGAGCGAGCCCGACGCGAGCGGGCGCGGCCGTCCGCTCGTCGACGAGGTCGGCGAGCTCGTCTGCGTGAAGCCGATGCCGTCGATGCCGCTCTACCTGTGGGGCGACTTTCCGCCCGCGTCGAAGAGCGACCGCACCGCCGCTGCGGTGGCGCTCGCCGCGGCGTCGGCCTGGGTGCGCACGTCCGAGGCCGACGTCGATGCGGTCGCTGCCGACGCGACGATCGCCGTCGCGGCGTCGGTGCCCGCCGATGCGCTGCTCGGCACGGCTCCCGGCGGCGAGGCGCCGCACGGGCTCGAGCCGGTGGCGCCGAACGCCTCCGACGCAAAAGCGGGCGGCGCCGCGCCGCCACGCGTCCCCGCGTTCGGCAGCCCCGAGGGGCCGCGCTACCACGACAGCTACTTCGACATGTACCCGGGCGTCTGGCGCCACGGCGACTGGATCCGCATCACGCCACGCGGCGGCGCGATCATCTACGGCCGCAGCGACGCCACGATCAACCGCCACGGCATCCGCATGGGCACGAGCGAGCTGTACCGCGCGGTCGAGACGATGCCCGAGGTGCTCGACAGCCTGGTGGTCGATCTCGAATACCTCGGCCGCGAAAGCTACATGCCGCTGTTCGTCGTGCTGCGCGAGGGCGTCACGCTGGATGCACCGCTGCGCCAGCGCATCGTCGCCAACATCCGCAGCGCGCTCTCGGCGCGCCACGTGCCGAACGAGATCTTCCAGGTCGACGCGATCCCGCGCACCCTCTCCGGCAAGAAGATGGAGCTGCCGGTAAAGAAGCTGCTGATGGGAACGCCGGCCGACCAGGTGTTCAAGCTCGACGCGATGGCGAACGCGGGCTGCGTGGCATGGTTCGCCGCGTTCGCTGCCGAACGCGCGGCGAAGTCGGGCTCCGGGGAGGCGACCGACCGCTAGGGGAACGAGCGCACGGTCGCGCGCTCTGGTGCGCCGTCGGCGCGCAGGACGCACGCCGACGCGGGCTGCCGACGTCGGGTCCGTACGGCGGCGGCGCCGCCCTCAGCGCGCGATCGCGTCGACCTTGTCGCGCCAGAACGCCGGCGCCGGCACCTCGCCGAAGCCGGCGCGGGCGTTGTCTTCCATGTGGGCGCGACGCCGCGTGCCGGGGATCGCGCAGGTCACCGCAGGCTGGCTCAGCACGAACTTCAGCAGCACCTGGGCCCAGCTCGTGCAGCCGATCTCGGCGGCCCAGGCCGGCAGCGGCTTGCCGAGCAGGCCGCGCAGCAGCCCGCCGCCGCCGAACGGCATGTTGACGATCACCGCCACGCCGCGCTCGGCGGCCAGCGGCAGGATGCGGCGTTCGGCCTCGCGATCGTCGAGCGAGTAGTTGATCTGCACGAAGTCGAGGCGCTCGCTCCTGAGCACCGCCTCGACCGCGTCGTACGCCGACGCGGTGTAGTGCGTGATGCCGACGTAGCGCACGCGGCCCGCGGCCTTCCAGTCGCGCAGCGTCGCGAGGTGGGTGCGCCAGTCCACGAGGTTGTGGATCTGCATCAGGTCGACGCGATCGCTGCCGAGGAGCCGCAGCGACGTCTCCATCTCACGCACGCCGGCGGCGCGGCCCTGGGTCCACACCTTGGTCGCGACGAAGGCGTCGGCGCGCCGACCGTGCGCGGCGAGCAGCTCGCCGGTGGTCTGCTCGGCGCGGCCGTACATCGGCGAGCTGTCGACGACCTTGCCGCCGGCGCCGAACAGGGCGTCGAGCACGCCCGGCAGGCCCGCGTACTCGGGCGTTCCCGGCGCGTGGTCGAAGCCGATCCAGGTGCCGCAGCCGATCACCGGCAGCGCCTCGCGAGTCGACGGGATCGGGCGCGTGTTCATGCGGCCTCCAGGCTGAGCGGCAGACGCCGGTGCGGCGGCGCCGGCGGGCAGGTGGGACGCGACCAGCGCGGCGGCGGCGGCACGGAGCAGCTGCGAGCGCGAGACGCCTGCCGCGCGAGGGGTGTCGAGCGGCAGCAGCGCCGCGGGTTCATGCCGTCGCACGGTGCAGACCAGGTCGAACCGCAGCCCACACCCGCGCGGTCAGAGCGGCAGCTCGGTGAAGTAGCGCCCGCCGTGAAAGATCAGCGGCTGCGCGCCGGGGTCGCGCTCGCAGTGCTCGACCTCGCCGACGAAGATCACGTGGTCGCCTTCCTCGTAGCGGCTGCGGTTGAAGCATTCGAACACCGCGGCCGCGCCGTCGAGCAGCGGGGCGCCGCCGACGCCGCTGCGAAAGCCGACGCCCGCAAAGCGATCGGCGCCCTTGCTGGCGAATCGCTCGGCGAGCGCGCGCTGGGGCGCCGCCAGGATGTTGATCGCGTAGTGCGAGCCGCGCGCGAAGGTCGGCATCGAGCCCGCCTGGCGCGCCAGGCTCCACAACACCAGCGGCGGGTCGAGCGACACCGAGTTGAACGAGTTCGCCGTCACACCGATCAGCGAACCGTCCACGTCACGCGCGGTGACGATCGTCACGCCGGTCGCGAACATGCCGAGCGCGGCGCGGAAATCCGGCAGCGAGAACGACGGGCTGAGCGCCTGGGCGGAGTCGGGCATCGCGTCATTCTGCTGGAACGGGGCTCCCGACACGGTGGCGCGGCCGCGCGCCGCCACCGGCCGGCCGGCCGGGGCGATGCGAGGCAGCGCGCCGCGGCACGACGCGAACGCGATGCGTCGAGCCGCGCGTGGCGCGCGGTCCGGCACCACCCGGGGCCACCGGCGCCAGCCGAGCCGAGCCGCGCCCCGCGAACCGCAACGCGCCGCCATGCTGCAATACGCGCTCGACCGGCGCCCCGCGCCGCGCCCGCCGCCGTTTCCCGCCACGCCGACTTGAATCCGCCTGTCTCCCGCCGCCCGTCGCCCCGCCTCGACGCGCGCGCCGTGCACCGCCTCGCCGCCGTCTTGCTGCTCGGCTTCGCGTCGGGTCTGCCGCTCGCCCTCACCGGCCAGGCGATGCAGGCGTGGCTCAGCGCCGATCGCATCGACGTCGCGACGATCGGCTTCCTCAGCCTCGTGGGGCTGCCGTACACGTTCAAGTTCCTGTGGGCGCCGCTGATGGACCGCTTCGAGCTGCCGTGGCTCGGCCGCCGCCGCGCGTGGCTTGTCGTCACGCAGCTGGCGCTCGCCGCCACGCTGTTCGCGATGGCGGCGACCTCGCCCGGTTCGGCGCTCACCGCATTCGCGCTGCTCGCCGGACTGGTGGCGTTCCTCTCGGCATCGCAGGACGTCGTGATCGACGCCTACCGCACCGACGTGCTCGAGGCCGACGAGCGCGGCCTCGGCTCGTCGCTCAACGTGCTCGGATATCGCCTCGCGATGATCGTCTCGGGCGGCATCGCGTTCATCTGGGTCGACCCGACGCAGGGCGGCGGCTGGACCTGGCCCGACGTCTACCGTGCGATGGCGCTGATCATGGCGATCGCCGCGGTCGTGTCGGCGCTGCTGCTGCCGCGCATCCGCGTCGCCGCGCGCCCGACGAGCGTCGCGCGCCACGACCTGGTCGGCTTCGTCGCCGTCGCGGCGGCGGTCGGCGCCGGCGTCGTGATCACCGAGCAGGTGTTCTCGCCGCTCGCACGGATGGCGATCGCGCCGCTCTTCGCCGGCGCCAGCGTCGCGCCGGCGCTGCAGCTGCGCTGGGCCGACCTGCTCGCGCTGTTCCTCGGCATCGCGTTCACGCTGCCGCTCGCCGGCTGGGCGGCGCGCCGCGCGCGCTTCGAGACGCTGCTCGGCGGCCTGCGCAGCTACTTCTCGCAGACCGGCGCGGCGGCGTTCCTCGCCTTCATCGTGCTCTACAAGCTCGGCGACGCGTTCGCCGGCTCGCTGCTGACGCCGTTCCTGCTGCAGGCGATGGCGTACAGCACGGCCGAGGTCGGTGTCGTCAACAAGGTGATCGGCCTCTGGCTCACGATCGCCGGCGCGCTGATCGGCGGGGCGGCGATGCTGCGCCTCGGGCTCTGGCGCGCGCTGATGCTGTTCGGCGTGCTGCAGATGCTCAGCAACCTCGGCTTCTGGTGGCTCGCGGTCAACGGCCGCGGCGTGCTGCCGGGGCTCACGATCCCGGCGTTCGACTGGGGCTTCGTCGCGCTCGCGCGGGCGACGCCGGTGGACGGCGGCCTGCTCATGGTGATCGCGATCGAGAACCTGACCAGCGGCATGGGCACCGCCGCGTTCGTCGCGTTCCTGATGAGCCTGTGCAACCGGCGTTACAGCGCCACCCAGTACGCGCTGCTCAGCGCGTTCGCGTCGGTCGGCCGGGTCTGGGTCGGACCGTTCGCCGGCGTGCTCGCGCAGTCGATCGGCTGGCCTGCGTTTTTCGTCGTCTCGACGCTCTCGGCGCTGCCCGCGCTGCTGCTGCTGGGGCGGTTGCGGCGTGCCGTGCGCCAGCTCGAGGACGACGCGCGCGCCCCGGACGATCCGGCGGCGGTACCCGTGCCGGGCTGAGCCGACGCGCCGCAGGCAGCCGCCGGCATCGCCGCTGCCTGCGTCGGCAGGCGTCAGGCGCGTTCGCACCGTTGCCGGGCCCGGCCGACCGCACCGCCGACGCCAGCGCAGCGCGATGGCAAGATCGGCGACCGCGCCGGCTGCAGGCGCCAGCTTCGACGACCTCGATGACTCACGAACCACCCGCCCATTCGCGCGTCGCACCGGGGCGCCTCGGCCGCCGGGCGAGCGCTCTTGCGGCCGCGCTGCTGATCGCGCTGCCCAGCGGCGCCTTCGCCCGCGAAGGCGTCGACGTCGGCCCGCCGTCGATGATGTCGAAGCTCGTCTCGGCCGATCAGGTCGAGGCCGCGGCGCGCCAGCAGTACGCGGCGATGCTGCAGGAGGCGTCGTCCAAGCACGCGGTCGCGCCGCCGAACCATCCGCAGGTGGTGCGATTGCGCACGATCGCGCAGCGCCTGATCCCGTTCGCCGAAGACTGGAACCCGCGCGCCCGCGAATGGCGCTGGGAGGTCAACGTGATCGGCAGCCGGCAGATCAACGCCTTCTGCATGCCCGGCGGCAAGATCGCGTTCTTCCTCGGCATCCTCGAGCAGTTGAAGCTCACCGACGACGAGGTCGCGATCATCATGGGTCACGAGATGGCGCACGCGCTGCGGGAGCACGCGCGCGAGCAGATGGGCAAGACCGCCGCGACTCGCGGCGCCATCGAGCTCGGCGCGGCGATCTTCGGCCTCGGCAACGGCGGCCGCATGGTCGCGGGGCTCGGCGGCCAGCTGCTCACGCTGCGCTTCGGTCGCGCCGACGAGACCGAAGCCGACCTCGTCGGCATCGAGCTCGCCGCGCGCGCCGGCTACGACCCGCGCGCCGGCGTGTCGCTGTGGAACAAGATGGCGGCGGCCAACCGGCGTGGCGGCAACCTCGAATTCCTGAGCACGCACCCGTCGGGGCCGACCCGCATCAGCGGCATCCAGGCCGCGCTGCCGCAGGTGATGCCGCTCTACGAGCGCGCACCCAAGCCGCCGCGGCGCTTCGATGCCGCGCTGCAGGGCGACGAGGCGCCGCCGCGGCGCTCCTCCGGGCGCTGAAGCGGCGCAGGCGGCAATTCGGCAGCGCGGCGCGCCCGACGCCGCGTTCAGCCGCCGAGCGTCAGCCGAGCACCTTCAGCAGCCAGCGCTGCAGGTCGGCGATCTCCTCGGCGCACACCGAGTGCGGCATCGCGTAGTCGTGCCACTCGACCGGGTGGCCCATCGCCACCAGGGCGTCGCGCGACGCGATCGCGCGAGCGATCGGGATCACCGGGTCGGCGCGGCCGTGCGCCAGGAAGATCGGCACGTCGGCGTTGGCGGTGTGGCGCTCGGCCTCGGCCTTCGCGGCCAGCGGCAGATAGCCCGACAGGCCCACCAGCCCGGCCAGCCGCTCGTCGTGGCGCAGGCCCGTCATCAGCGTCATCGCGCAGCCCTGCGAGAAGCCGGCGAGCACGATGCGTGAGGCCGCAACGCCGCGCGCCTTCTCCTTGGCGATCACCGCGTCGACCAGGGCCTGCGAGGCGCGCAGGCCTGCCTCGTCCTCGCGCTGCACGAGGTTGGCGGCGAGGATGTCGTACCAGGCGCGCATGACGTAGCCCCCGTTGATCGTCACGGGCCGCGTCGGCGCGTGCGGGAAGACGAAACGGATCGGCCCGACGGCGTCGAGGTCGAGCTCGTTGGCGACCGGCACGAAATCGTTGCCGTCGGCGCCGAGCCCGTGCAGGACGATGATGCTGGCGGTGGGGTTGGGACCGGTCTCGATCTCGATCGCGGTGTCGACGGGCATGGCGGTTCTCTCGGAAAGAGGTGGACGAAAGCGAAAAGCAACCGGCGTGCGCGCCGGCGCGCACGGCCGGCGATCGGGGCGGCGTTGCCTCGTGGACCGGACCGGGCGCGCAGGGTCGAGCCGCCGTCTAGAGGTTGAAGTCGTACTCGATGACCACCGGCGCGTGGTCGCTGAAGCGCTTCTCGAGGTAGATGTGCTCGCGGGTCGCGAGCGCGGCGACGCCCGGCGTCGCCAGGTGATAGTCGAGGCGCCAGCCGACGTTCTTGGCCCGTGCCTGGCCGCGGTTGCTCCACCAGGTGTACTGCTCCGGGTGCGGGTTGAGCTGGCGGAACACGTCGACGTAGCCGAGCTCGTCGAAGAGGCGCGTCATCCAGGCGCGCTCTTCGGGCAGGAAGCCGCTGTTCTTGCGGTTGCCGCGCCAGTTCTTGAGGTCGATTTCCTTGTGCGCGATGTTGATGTCGCCGACGACGATCACCTCGCGGTCGATCGCCAGCTGGTGCATATAGGGCGCCATCTTCTCGAGGAAACGGAACTTGGCCTGCTGGCGGTGCTCGCCGCTCGAGCCGCTCGGGAAGTAGCAGCTCACGATGCTGAGCTTGGGCATCGCCCGACGGGTCGCGCGGTCGAACCGGCACTCGACCCAGCGCCCCTCGGCGTCGAATTCGGGGTCGCCGAAACCGCAGCGGATCGCGCTCGGCTTCCGGCGGCTGTAGAGGCCCACGCCGGCGTAGCCGGGCCGCTCGGCATAGTGGAAATGGCCCTGCAAGCCGGCGACGGTGTCGAAGCGGCCCTCGACGACCGGGGCCTGGGCCTTGATCTCCTGCACCCCCATACAATCGGCGCCCACGCCTTCGGCCCACGCCTCGAACCCCTTGCTGGCAGCCGAACGAATCCCGTTCAGGTTGAGCGAGACGAGGCGGAACACGAATGCGGACGAGGACGAGGATCGAGCGATGAGCAACCCAGCAGCAGCCGATCCGACGCTCGCCCGCGAGTTCGTGAAGTTCTCGCTCGAGGCCGGGGTGCTGCGCTTCGGCGAGTTCCGCACCAAGGCGGGGCGCCTCTCGCCGTATTTCTTCAACTCGGCGCTCTTCGACGACGGCGCCAAGCTGCAGCGGCTCGGCGAATTCTACGGGCGCCGCCTCATCGCTTCGGGGCTCGGCTTCGACATGCTGTTCGGGCCGGCCTACAAGGGCATCACGCTCGCCGCGGCGAGCGCGGTCGAGCTGGCGCGGCTCGGACGCAACGTTCCGTTCGCGTACAACCGCAAGGAAGCAAAAGATCACGGAGAGGGCGGCGTCGTCGTCGGCGCACCGTTGCGGGGCCGCACGGTCATCGTCGATGATGTGATCACGGACGGCGCGTCCAAGCGCGAATCGGTCGATCTGATCCGGCGCGAGGGCGCGACGCCCGTGGCGGTGCTGATCGCGCTCGACCGCATGGAGCGCGGCGGCACCGACGATGCGCTCTCGGCAGGCTCGGCGGTCACCGAGTTCGAGCGGACCTACGCGATCCCCGTGATCGCGATCGCCACCTTGACCGACATGCTCGACTACCTCGATTCGGCTGCCGATCCGGCGCTCGCCACCCACCGAGCGGCGGTGGCGCGCTACCGCGAACGCTATGGAGTGTGACTTGACGACGACGAAGGCGATCGGCCGCACGATCGCGCTGTTCGCGGCCGGCGCCGGCGTGCTGTTCGGCGCGCACGCCGCCGGCAACCCCGGCATCTACAGCTGCGTCGACGCGAGCGGCAAGAAGCTCACGTCGGACCGCCCCATCGCCGAGTGCCAAGCCCGCGACCAGCGCGTGCTGAACCCCGACGGCTCGGTCAAGCGCATCCTGCCGCCGACGCTGACCGCCGAGGAGCGTGCCGACCAGGAAGAGCGCGAGCGCCAGGAGGCGACTGCCCGCGCCGCCCGCAACGACGCGATCCGGCGCGACCGCAACCTCGTGCAGCGCTACCCGAACGAGGCGGCGCACAACAAGGCGCGCGAAAAGGCGCTCGACGACGTGCGCAACTCGGTTCGGCTGTCGGAGCAGCGCGTCTCGTTGCTCACCGCCGAGCGCAAGCCGCTGCTCGACGAGGCCGAGTTCTACGTCGGCAAGCCGCTGCCGGGCAAGCTGAAGTCGGCGCTCGACGCCAATGACGCAGCGCTCGCCGCCCAGCGCGCGCTGGTCCAGAACCAGCAGCAGGAAGTGGTTCGCATCAACGCGATCTACGACGCCGAGCTGGCGCGCCTGAAGAAGCTGTGGGCCGGCGCCCCTGCGGGCTCGGTCGGCACGCCGAGCGTCGCCATGCCGGCGCCGGCACCGGTCCCGGCGCGCGTCGGGTACAAGTAAGAGGCAGCAGCAAGGGACGCGGCACCGCGCCGCACCTAGCGGCGACCGGGTCGATGCTCGGCCGGAGCGCTCGGCGGGCCACGGCCTCATCGCAGGCGGCAACGGCGGCACTGCGGTTCGACCGCCGCGAACCCGTGGCGGCCGACGCCGCAAGGAACGACCTCAGCCGATCTTCTTGCGCAGCAGCTGGTTCACCTGGGCCGGATCGGCCTGGCCGCGCGTCGCCTTCATGGTCTGGCCGACGAGGGCGTTGAACGCCTTCTCCTTGCCGCCGCGCACCTCGTCGACGAGCTTGGGGTTGGCGGCGACCACACCCTCGACGACGCGTTCGAGCTCGCCGGTGTCGCTCATCTGCGCCAGGCCGCGCGCGGCGACGATGGCGTCGACCGCCGTCGCGGCGTCGCCCTCGGGCGGCGCGCCCCACAGCTCGTCGAACGCCTGCTTGGCGCCGTTGGCGGAGATCGCGCGGTCGCGCAGCCGCGCGAGCAGCGCGCCGAGCACCACGGGGCCGACCGGCGCGGCGTCGATGCTCGAGCCCGCCGCGTTGAGGCGCCGGGCGAGCTCGCCCATCATCCAGTTTGCGACCAGCTTGGCCGCCGCCTGCGCGTCGGGCGCGGCGCTCGTCGGCTGCGCCTGCAGGGCGGCGAGCGCCGACTCGAAGTACGCCGCGCTCGCGCGGCTCGACGTCAGCGCGGCGGCGTCGGGCGCCGGCAGGCGGTACTCGCGCTCGAAGCGCGCCGCCATCGCCGCCGGCAGCTCGGGCAGTTCGCCCTGCACCCGCGCCACCCAGTCGGCGCCGATCACGAGCGGCGGCAGGTCGGGGTCGGGAAAGTAGCGGTAGTCGTGCGCGTCTTCCTTGCTGCGCATCGCGCGGGTCTCGCCGCGGTCGGGGTCGAACAGCACCGTGGCCTGGCGCACCTCGCCGCCGTCCTCGATGAGGTCGATCTGCCACTGCACCTCGTAGTCGATCGCCTGCTGCAGGAAGCGGAAGCTGTTGAGGTTCTTGATCTCGCGCCGGGTGCCGTAGGGCGCGCCCGGCCGCCGCACCGACACGTTGGCGTCGCAGCGGAAGCTGCCCTCCTGCATGTTGCCGTCGCAGATGCCGAGCCAGACCACGAGCGCGTGCAGTGCCTTGGCGTACTCGGCCGCCTCGACGCTCGAGCGCATGTCGGGCTCGCTCACGATCTCGAGCAGCGGCGTGCCGGCCCGGTTGAGGTCGACGCCGGTCAGCTCGCCATGCGACGCGACGTCGCTGCCCGCGAGAAAGGCGCCGAGCGCCTCGCCGTGGATCGACTTGCCGGCGTCCTCTTCGAGATGCGCGCGGGTCAGGTTGACGCGGTGCGGCACTCCGCCCACGAGGAACTCGATCGCGCCGCCCTGCACGACCGGGGTCTCGTACTGGCTGATCTGATAGCCCTTGGGCAGGTCGGGATAGAAGTAGTTCTTGCGCGCGAAGATCGACATCGGCGCGACCTTGGCGCCGATCGCGAGGCCGAAGCGGATCGCGCATTCGACCGCGGCCCGGTTCATCACCGGCAGCGTGCCCGGGAGCGCGAGGTCAACCGCCGAGGCCTGGCAGTTCGGTGCGGCGCCGAAGGCGGTCGACGCGCCGCTGAAGATCTTCGAGCGGGTCGCCAGCTGGGTGTGCGTCTCGATGCCAATGACGACTTCGAAGCCGCGGGTGAGCGGAGGTTGCGTCATCGCGTGGTCCCCGGCGCACGCGCGTGCCAGTCGGTCGCCTGCTGGAAAGCGTGCGCCGCGTGCAGCAGCGTGCCCTCGTGGAAGTAGTTGCCGATCAGCTGCAGGCCGACCGGCATGCCGCCCTCGCCGAAGCCGGCCGGCACGCTCATCGCGGGCAACCCCGCGAGGCTCGCGGGCAGCGTGAAGATGTCGGCGAGGTAATTGGCGACGGGGTCGTCGCTCTTGGAACCGAGCTTCCACGCGACCGACGGCGCGACCGGCCCGGCGATCACGTCGCAGCTCGCGAACGCGGCCTGGAAGTCGTCGGCGATCATGCGGCGGAGCTTTTGCGCCTGCAGGTAGTAGGCGTCGTAGTAGCCGTGCGAGAGCACGTAGGTGCCGATCATGATCCGGCGCTTGACCTCGGGGCCGAAGCCCTCGCTGCGGCTCGCGCGGTACATCTCGTCGAGGCCTTCGTAGCGCGCGGCCCGGTGCCCGTAGCGCACGCCGTCGAAGCGGCTGAGGTTCGACGACGCCTCGGCGGGCGCGATGATGTAGTAGACCGGGATCGAGAGCTCGGTGCGCGGCAGGCTGACGTCGACCAGCCTCGCGCCGAGGCGCTCGAGCTCGGCGAGTGCGGCGCGCACGGCGCCGTCGACGTCGCCGGCGAGCGCGGCCGGAAAGAACTCGGCGGGGATGCCGACGCGCAGGCCCTCGAGCGGCCGGGTCGCGCTTGCGCCCTGGCGCGGCATCAGCATCTGGGCGTGGAAGTCCTGCGGCGGGCGCTCGGCGCTCGTCGAGTCGCGCGCGTCGAAGCCGCTCATCGCGCCGAGCAGCAGCGCGCAGTCCTCGGCGCTGCGCGCGATCGGGCCGGCCTGGTCGAGGCTCGACGCGAACGCGATCATGCCGTAGCGCGAGCAGACGCCGTAGGTCGGCTTGATGCCGGTGGTGCCGGTGAAGCTGGCGGGCTGGCGGATCGAGCCGCCCGTGTCGGTGCCGGTCGCCGCGGGCAGCAGGCGTGCCGCGACCGCGGCGGCCGAGCCGCCCGACGAGCCGCCCGGCACGCGGGTCGCGTCCCACGGGTTGCGAGCGACGCCGTAGGCCGAGTTCTCGTTGGCCGAGCCCATCGCGAACTCGTCGCAGTTGAGCTTGCCGAGCGTGACGCAGCCGGCGCCGGCGAGGCGCTCGACGACCGTCGCGTCGAACGGGCTCAGGTAGCCCGCGAGCATCTTCGAGCCGGCGGTGGTCGGCAGCGCGCGCGTCACGAAGATGTCCTTGTGCGCGATCGGCACGCCGACCAGCGGGCCGGCGTCGCCGTCGGCGCGACGTGCGTCGGCGTCGCGTGCGGCGGCGAGCGCGCCTTCGGGCTCGACCGCGAGCAGCGCGCCGAGCTGCTCGTGCGACGCGATCCGGCCGAGCAGGTGGCTGGTCAGCTCGACGCTCGAGACTTCCCTGGCCGCGAGCGCGCGGCCGAGCTCGGCGACACCGAGCCGGTGCAGGTCGGCGCTCATCGCGCGGCTCCGGGCTGGCGCACGCCCGGCGCACTTGTCACTTGAACGGGAGCCCGCATGCTCATTCGATCACCTTCGGCACCAGGAAGAGGCCCCCGGCGGTGGCGGGCGCATTGCGCAGGTTGAGCTCGCGCTGGTCGGCCTCGGTGACGACGTCGTCGCGCAGGCGCAGGCCGTGCGCCTCGATTGTCGACAGCGGCGTGAACAGCGGCTCGACGCCGCTGGTGTCGACCGCGCTCATCTGCTCGACGACCGCGAAGAAGTCGTTGAGCTGGGTCAGCATGGCCGCCTGCTCGGCAGGCTCGAGGTCGAGCCGCGCCAGCTGGGCGATGCGACGCACGTCGTCGGGTGTCAGGGCCATCGGGAAGCGAAGGACCACGGGCCGGGCGCCCGGGTCGGATGCTGCAGGGGTGGGTTATTATCCTTCGTTGACCCGCACCCCCTCAGGCTCGTCCACCAGCTGCCGCACGCCTGCCGGCCCGAAGACTCCCGCTGGACGTTCCTCGACTCCTGCCCATGTTTGGATCTTTTCGTCGCTACTTCTCGACGGACCTTGCCATTGACCTCGGCACCGCCAACACGCTGATCTACGTGCGCGGCAAGGGGATCGTCCTCGACGAGCCCTCGGTCGTCGCGATCCGTCACGAAGGCGGCCCGAACGGCAAGAAGACGATCCAGGCGGTCGGCGGCGAAGCCAAGGCGATGCTCGGCAAGGTGCCCGGCAACATCGAGGCGATCCGCCCGATGAAGGACGGCGTGATCGCCGACTTCACGGTCACCGAGCAGATGCTCAAGCAGTTCATCAAGATGGTCCACCCGCGCTCGGTGCTGCGGCCGAGCCCGCGGATCATCATCTGCGTGCCCTGCGGGTCGACCCAGGTCGAGCGGCGCGCCATTCGCGAGTCGGCGCTCGGCGCGGGCGCGAGCGACGTCTACCTCATCGAGGAGCCGATGGCCGCGGCGATCGGCGCCGGCCTGCCGGTCTCGGAAGCGAGCGGCTCGATGGTCGTCGACATCGGCGGCGGCACCACCGAGGTCGGCGTCATCTCGCTCGGCGGCATGGTCTACAAGGGCTCGGTGCGCGTCGGCGGCGACAAGTTCGACGAGGCGGTCATCAACTACATCCGGCGCAACTACGGCATGCTGATCGGCGAGCCGACCGCCGAGATGATCAAGAAGAACATCGGCAGCGCCTTCCCCGGTTCCGAGGTCAAGGAGATCGAGGTCAAGGGCCGCAACCTCTCGGAAGGCGTGCCGCGCAGCTTCACGATCTCGTCGAACGAGATCCTCGAGGCGCTCACGGACCCGCTCAACCAGATCGTCTCGAGCGTCAAGAACGCGCTCGAGCAGACGCCGCCCGAACTCGGCGCCGACATTGCCGACCGGGGGATGATGCTCACCGGCGGCGGCGCGCTGCTGCGCGACCTCGACCGCCTGCTCGCCGAGGAGACAGGGCTGCCGGTGCTGGTCGCCGAAGACCCGCTGACCTGCGTGGTGCGCGGCTGCGGCATGGCGCTCGAGCGGATGGAACGACTCGGGGCGATCTTCACCTCCGAGTGAAGCGGACCGGAACCCTCGCGCCGACCGCGCCCCCCTCGACGGGCGCGCCGCAAGGTTCGACCGATCCGCGATCCCTCGCGATGCTGCTTGCCGGCCGCTCCCGTTCCACCGGCGCGACTCCCGCGCCGGTTTCGCATCGGGTCGCCGGCCTGGTCTGACCGCGCGCGACCATGGCGCTCGCGACCATCGACCGGACTCCGCCGCCGTTCTTCCGGCAGGGGCCGTCGGCGCTCACCAAGCTGAGCATCTGTTCGATGCTCGCGCTGTTTCTCATGGTCGCCGACACCCACCTGGCGATCACGCAGCCGCTGCGCGCGCTGGTCGCCGCCGCGCTCTACCCGGCGCAGCGCGTGCTGCTGGTGCCGGTCGAGGCGGTGCGCGACGGGCGCGAGTACGTCGAAGGGCTGCAGCGGGCGGTCGAAGGTGCCGAGCAGGCCCGCGCCGAGCTCGCGCGGCAGTCCGAGCGCGCGCTCCGCGTCGAGCACCTGATGCAGGAGAACGCGCGCCTGCGCGCGCTGCTCGAGCTGAGGCCCTCGCTCGAGGTGCGCTCGCAGGCGGCGCAGGTGCTCTACGAAGCGGTCGACCCGTACTCGCGCAAGGTGATCATCGACCGCGGCAGCGCGCACGCGATCACCGCCGGCTCGCCGGTCATCAACGAGGCCGGCGTGCTCGGCCAGGTCACGCGGGTCTACCTGCAGTCGGCCGAGGTGACGCTGCTCACCGACCGCGACGCCGCGATCCCGGTGCTGAACGCGCGCACCCAGCTGCGCGGCGCGGCGTTCGGCGGCGCCTCCGGGCGCTCGGGCGGCCTCGAGCTGCGCTTCATGGCCGGCAACGCCGACGTGCAGGTCGGCGACGTGATGACGACGTCGGGTGTCGACGGCGTCTACCCGCCGGGGCTGCCGGTCGCCAAGGTCGCGGCGATCGATCGCAAGCAGGACGCCGGCTTCGCCCGCATCACGCTGACGCCGGCGGCGGCTTCGGAAGGCGTGCGCCACGTGCTGGTGCTCGAGCCGCTCGGCCTGCAGCTGCCGCCGCGCCCGGACGTCGCCCCGGTGCCGGCGCCGGCCGGCCGCGCCGCGAGCCGCCCCGGCGTGGCGGCGAGTCGCCCGGGAGCGCGCCGATGATCATGCCGCGCAGCGACGCCGGCCAGCTGCTGATGCCGGTCAACCCGGTCTTCATCTGGTTCACGCTGGTCGTGGCGCTGGCCGTCAACATCGTCCCGCTCGGGCGCGCCGCCGCGATGCCCGACGTGCTCGCGCTGGTGCTCGTGTTCTGGAACGTCCACCAGTCGCGCCGCATCGGCGTCGGCACCGCGTTCGTGTTCGGCCTGCTGATGGACGTGCACAGCGGCGCGATGCTCGGCCAGCACGCGCTCGCCTACTCGCTGCTGAGCTTCTTCGCAGTGACGGTGCACCGGCGCCTGCTCTGGTTCCCGGTGCTCGCGCAGGCGCTGCAGATCTTCCCGCTGTTCCTGGCCGCGCACGCGGTCGCGCTCGTCGTGCGCCTGATCGCCGGCGGCATGTTCCCCGGCTGGCAGCTGATCCTGGCACCCGTGTTCGAGTCGCTGCTGTGGCCGTTCGTCACATGGTTGCTGCTCGCACCGCAGCGCAGGCCTCCCGACCCCGACGAGAATCGGCCGCTGTAGGGCGCCGACCATGACCGAGATCCGCAACACCGAGCACGAGATGGCGCGCTTTCGCACGCGCCTCGTGGCGGCGGCGTGCTTCGTGCTGTTCGGGTTCGGGCTGCTCGGCGCGCGCCTGGCGTGGCTGCAGATCGCCCGCCACGACGAGCTCGCCACGCAGGCCGAGAACAACCGCATCGGCGTCGTCCCGGTGGTGCCGAACCGCGGTCTCATCCTCGACCGCAACGGCGTCGTGCTGGCCAACAACTACTCGGCCTACACGCTCGAGATCGCACCGGCGCGGGTGAGCGATCTCGAGGGCACGATCGACAAGCTGTCCGAGATCGTCGAGATCAGCACGCGCGACCGGCGCCGCTTCAAGCGGCTGATGGAGGAAAGCCGCAGCTTCGAGTCGCTGCCGATCCGCAACCGATTGACCGACGAGGAAGTCGCGCGCTTCACCGCGCAACGCTATCGCTTCGAGGGCGTCGACGTGAAGGCGCGCCTGTTCCGCAGCTACCCGCTCGGCGAGGTCGGCAGCCACCTCATCGGCTACATCGGCCGCATCAACGAGGCCGAGAAGACCAAGCTCGAGGAATCGGAGGACGCGTCGAACTACCGCGGTACCGAGTACATCGGCAAGCTCGGCGTCGAGCAGAGCTACGAGGACGACCTGCACGGCACCACCGGCTTCGAGGAGGTCGAGATGAGCGCCAGCGGTCGCCCGGTGCGCCACCTGCGCAGCCGCCCGGCGACCCCAGGCCACGCCGTGGTGATGTCGATCGACATCCGCCTGCAGGCGATGGTCGAGGCGCTGTTCGGCGACCGTCGCGGCGCGCTGGTCGCGATCGACCCGCGCAACGGCGAGGTGCTGGCGTTCGTCAGCAAGCCGAACTTCGATCCCAACCTGTTCGTCGACGGCATCGACGCCGAGAGCTGGAAGGCGCTCAACGAGTCGCCCGACAAGCCGCTGCTGAACCGGGCGCTGCGCGGCGCCTACCCGCCGGGCTCGACCTACAAGCCGTTCATGGCGCTCGCGGCGCTCACGCTCGGCAAGCGCACGCCGCAGCAGGCGATCAGCGACCCGGGCTACTTCAACTTCGGCAACCACCGCTTCCGTGACGACAAGGAAGGCGGCCATGGCACGGTCGACATGTTCAAGTCGATCGTGCAGTCGTGCGATACCTATTACTACCTGCTCGCCAACGACATGGGCGTCGACGCGATGCACGACTTCATGAAGCCGCTCGGGTTCGGCCAGATCACCGGCATCGACATGAACGGCGAGTTGCGCGGCACGCTGCCGTCGACCGAGTGGAAGCGCACGCACTACCGACGCAACAAGGCACAGCAGAAGTGGTTCGCCGGCGAGACCATCTCGCTCGGCATCGGCCAGGGCTACAACGCGTTCACGATGCTGCAGCTCGCCAACGCGACGGCGATCCTCGCGGCCGGCGGGCAGCGCTACAAGCCGCACCTGGTGCGCCGCGTCGAGAACTACGACGACCGCGAGACGCGCCACCGCACCGCCGACCGCCTCGACGCGCTCGAGCCGCTGCGCTGGAAACCCGAGCACGTGGCGCTGATCCACCGTGCCATGTACGCGGTGACGCAGGAGGGCACCGCGGCGCGTGCGTTCGCGCGCGCCGGCTACCAGTCGGGCGGCAAGACGGGCACCGCCCAGGTGATCGGCATCAAGCAGGGCGAGAAGTACAACGCGAGCCGGATCGACGAGCGCCATCGCGACCACGCGCTCTACTCGGCCTTCGCGCCGCTCGACAACCCGCACATCGCGATCGCCGTGATCGTCGAGAATGCCGGCTTCGGCGCGGGTGCCGCCGCGCCGATCGCGCGCCGCGTGTTCGACTACGTGCTCGAGGGCAAGTACCCGAGCGAGGCCGACATCGCAGCCACGCAGAAGGGTCAGTCGACGGCGCCGATCGGCACGCCGCGCTCCATCGACGAAGTGCCGCTGCCGGGGCTCACGGTCGACGGCCTCGGCGCCGCGGCGGCCAGCGCAACGCCGCCCGCCGGGTCGCTCGGCGCCGCGCTGGCGCCGGCGGCCGACGGGGCGACGCCGGCGCCGGCGGCTCCGGCGCGTGGACGATCCCCGGCGGCGCCGCGGCCGGATGCGCCGGTCGCCGTCAACGCCGGCGTGCGCCCCGTCGGCACGCGGCCGACCCCGCGCCGCGCACCAGGGGCGGGGCTCGTGCGATGAGCGCCGTCTTCGCCCGGCCTTCGCTGTGGCAGCGCGTGCGTCCGCTGGTCAGCGGAATCGACACCGCGCTGGTGGTCGCCGTGCTGCTGCTCGCCGTGATCGGTCTGACCACCATGTACTCGGTCGGCTTCGACCACGGCACGCGCTTCGTCGACCACGGCCGCAACATGCTGCTGGCGTTCGCCGTGATGCTGGTGATCGCCCAGGTGCCGCCGCAGCAGCTGATGCGGCTCGCGATTCCGCTCTACATGCTCGGGGTGCTGCTGCTGGTGCTGACCGCGATCCCCGGCATCGGCATCGTGAAGAAGGGCGCGGTGCGCTGGCTCAACGTCGGCGTCGTGATCCAGCCCAGCGAGATCCTCAAGATCGCGATGCCGCTGATGCTGGCCTGGTGGTTCCAGCGTCGCGAAGGCCAGCTGCGCGTGCTCGACTTCGTGATCGCGATGGTGATCCTGCTGGTGCCGGTGGGCCTGATCGTCAAGCAGCCCGACCTCGGCACCGCAATCCTGGTGGCGGCTGCCGGTCTCTACGTGATCTTCTTCGCCGGCCTGTCGTGGCGCCTGATCGTCCCGGTGCTGGCGGTCGGCGCGATCGCGATCAGCGCCGTCATCGTGTCGGGCGACCGCATCTGCCAGCCCGACGTCGAGTGGCCGCTGCTGCGGCCTTATCAGAAGAGCCGCGTCTGCACGCTGCTCGACCCGACCACCGACCCCCTCGGCAAGGGCTTCCACACGATCCAGGGGATGATCGCGATCGGCTCCGGCGGGGTCGACGGCAAGGGCTTCATGCGCGGCACCCAGACCCACCTCGAGTTCATTCCCGAGCGCACCACCGACTTCATCTTCGCGGCGTATTCCGAGGAGTTCGGGTTGATCGGCTGTGTCGCGCTGCTGCTGGGCTTTACCTTCCTCATCTTCCGCGGCCTGATGATCGCGGCCGAGGCGCCGACGGTCTTCGCACGCCTGCTCGCCGGCGCGATCACGCTCAGCTTCTTCACCTATGCGTTCGTCAACATGGGCATGGTCACCGGCATCCTGCCGGTGGTGGGCGTGCCGCTGCCCTTCATCAGCTACGGCGGCACCGCGATGGTGACGCTCGGGCTCGCGCTCGGCATGCTGATGGCGATCGCGAAGAGCCGGCGCTCGAATCAGAGCTGACGCGCGGCGCGGTGGCGGCCACCCCCGGCGCCTCGCCGCAGCGGGCCACCCGCACGGAGTCACCCCCGCCGAGGGTTGGCCGCGAGCAGCCGCCGGTTCTAGATTGGCGGGGCGCAGATACCCCGCATCGTCACCCCGGATCTCGCGCCGGACTGTACAAACATCCAGCCCTTCACGATAATCCGCGCAACTTTTGGAGAACCCCGTGGACGCACCCGTCAAAACCCTGAACACCGAGAAAGTCAAGGCGCTGCAAGCCGCGCTGGCGCAGATCGACAAGCAGTTCGGCAAGGGCACGATCATGCGTCTGGGCGAGGGCGAAGTCCTCGACGACATCGAGGTCTGCTCGACCGGCTCGCTCGGCCTCGACATCGCGCTCGGCGTCGGCGGGCTGCCGCGCGGCCGGGTCGTCGAGATCTACGGCCCCGAGTCGTCGGGCAAGACCACGCTCACGCTGCAGGTGGTCGCCGAGATGCAACGCCTCGGCGGCACCTGCGCGTTCATCGACGCCGAGCACGCGCTCGACATCCAGTACGCGCAAAAGCTCGGCGTGAACCTGCAGGAACTGCTGATCAGCCAGCCCGACACCGGCGAGCAGGCGCTCGAGATCGTCGACGCGCTGGTCCGCTCGGCGTCGGTCGACCTCGTCGTCGTCGACTCGGTCGCCGCGCTCACCCCGAAGGCTGAAATCGAGGGCGAGATGGGCGATTCGCTGCCCGGCCTGCAGGCCCGCCTCATGAGCCAGGCACTGCGCAAGCTCACCGGCACGATCAAGAAGACCAACACCATGGTCATCTTCATCAACCAGATCCGCATGAAGATCGGCGTGATGTTCGGCTCGCCCGAAACGACCACCGGTGGCAACGCGCTCAAGTTCTACGCCTCGGTCCGCCTCGACATCCGCCGCATCGGCTCGATCAAGAAGGGCGAGGAAGTCATCGGCAACGAGACCAAGGTCAAGGTCGTCAAGAACAAGGTGTCGCCGCCGTTCAAGACCGCCGAGTTCGACATCCTCTACGGCGAAGGCATCAGCCGCGAGGGCGAGATCATCGACATGGGTGTCGAGGCCAAGGTGCTCGAGAAGAGCGGCTCCTGGTACGCCTACGAGGGCGAGAAGATCGGCCAGGGCAAGGACAACGCGCGCGAGTTCCTGCGCGAGAACCCCGATCTCGCGATGGAGATCGAGAACAAGGTCCGCGCCGCGCTCGGCATCCGCCAGCTGCCGCCCGGTGAGGGCGCCGACAGCGAGCGTCCGGCCAAGCTGAAGGTCGTCAAGGAGTAAGCGGGCGCGCCCGCGGGGCCGACCCGTGCCCAGCAGCGCCGGGCAACGGCCGCGCTCGCTCAAGTCGCGTGCGCTCCAGCTGCTCGCGCAGCGCGAGCAGAGCCGTGTCGAGCTCCGCCGCAAGCTGATCGCGCATGCCGAGCGCGAGCGTGCGGCGGCCGCGCTGGCGGCGGCCCGCACGGACGCCGCGCCTCCGGTCGGGCCGGCGGCCGGCTTCAGGACGAGCGTCATGCCGCCGGGGTCGCGCCCCGACGCCGAGCAAGCCGGCCAGGCCGACCGCGAACTCCACGACGAGCCGGAGCACGAGGCGGTCGAGCGGCAGGTCGACGCCGTGCTCGCGTGGCTTGAGGCGAACGGCTTCCTCTCGGAGGCGCGCTTCGTCGAGTCGCGCGTCCACGCGCGCGAGGCGCGCTTCGGAAACCTCCGCATCCGCCACGAGCTCGCGCAGCACGGCGTTGCCGTCAGCGGCGAGGTCGAGCGGTCGCTGCACGAATCCGAGCTGGAGCGGGCGCGCGCGGTCTGCGCGCGCAAGTTCGCGGTCTGGCCCGGCACCGCACAAGAGCGCGCCCGCGCCGCCCGTTTCCTCGCGGCGCGCGGCTTTTCGGCCGAAACCGTGCGCCAGGTGCTGCGCAAGACGCGTCGGGCTGAAAGCGACGACGACGCGGCCCCGGGGCCCCTCGTCGACTGACGTCGCTCGGGAGCCCGACCGACGTTGCCCGGCGATCGGCTGAGCGCGTCGGGCCTCCGAGCCCCTCGGCCGCCGCCGATCCGGCGTGACCCGCGGGCACCTCGGGGAGCTCACAGCGCCCGTGCTACATTCGCCGACTCTTTTGTGCGCGGGTCGGAGCGTTCGCCTTCGGCGGCGCGGTGCCAACCGCCGCCTTCGCCGCTTCTGTCGTATCCGTTCCGATGGCATTGCCCCCCGCCGCGCCAGGTCGCGAGTTCAAGCATCGTCGCAGCATCGATGTCCGGGTTTACGCGCGCGGCAATGGGTTGTGGGAAGTCGACGCCACGCTCACCGACGTGCGTCCCGAGTCGCTCGAGCTGCAGACCGGCACCCGCCCCGCCGGCGAGCCGATTCACGACATGGTGTTGCGGCTCGTGGTCGACGAGCAGCTCAACATCCTCGAGTCCGGCGCAGCGTCGCTGCGCGTGCCGTACCCGGGGCACTGCGACACGTTCGGCGACATCTACGAGCGTCTCGTCGGCCTCAACCTGCTGCGCGGCTTCCGCCGCGAAGTCGCCGCACGGCTCGGCGGCGTGATCGGCTGCACCCACCTTACCGAGCTCTCGCAGGTGCTGCCGACGGCGGTGGTCCAGGCTTTCGCCGGCAACGTGTTCGACACCAGCGGCACCGCCGCCGAAGCCTCGCAGCCGTTCCAGATCGATCGCTGCCGTGCGCTTCGCTCGAGCGGCGAGGCGGTTCGCAGCTATTACCCCCGCTGGTATCGGTCGCGGCCCGATCCGGCGCCCGCAGAACCCTGATTCACCCAAGGCATCACCGATGAAGATCCACGAATACCAGGGCAAGGAGATCTTGCGCCAGTTCGACATCCCGGTTCCGCGCGGCTACCCCGCGTTCAGCGTCATCGAGGCGTCGGAGGCGGCCCAGAAGCTCGGTGGCTCGGTCTGGGTGGTCAAGGCGCAGATCCACGCCGGTGGCCGCGGCAAGGGCGGCGGCGTCAAGCTCGCGCGCTCGCTGGCGGAGGTCGAGAAGCTCGCCGGCGAGATCCTCGGCATGCAGCTCAAGACGCACCAGACCGGCCCCGAGGGCCAGAAGGTGCGCCGCCTGCTGATCGAGGAAGGCGCCGACATCCAGAAGGAGTACTACGTCGCCGCCGTCACGGACCGCGCGACGCAGTCGGTCGCGATGATGGCGTCGAGCGAAGGCGGCATGGACATCGAGCAGGTCGCCCACGACACGCCCGAGAAGATCGTCAAGGTGTTCATCGATCCGCAGGTGGGCATGACCGATGCGCAGGGCGGCGAGCTCGCCGACGGGATCGGCGTTCCGCAGGCTGCCAAGGCGCAGGCGATCGACGTCTTCAAGAAGCTCTACCGCTGCTACATGGAGACCGACGCCTCGCTCGCCGAGATCAACCCGCTGATTCTCGAAGGCGGCAAGAACGGCGCCGCGCCGACGATCAAGGCGCTCGACGCGAAGTTCAACTTCGACAGCAACGCGCTCTTCCGCCACCCCGAGATCGTCGCCTACCGCGACCTCGACGAGGAAGACCCGGCCGAGATCGAAGCCAGCAAGTTCGACCTCGCCTACATCCAGCTCGACGGCAACATCGGCTGCCTGGTCAACGGTGCCGGACTCGCGATGGCGACCATGGACACCATCAAGCTGTTCGGCGGCGAGCCCGCGAACTTCCTCGACGTCGGTGGCGGCGCCACCGCCGAGAAGGTGACCGAGGCGTTCAAGATCATGGTCGGCAACCCCAAGGTCAAGGCGATCCTCGTCAACATCTTCGGCGGCATCATGCGCTGCGACACCATCGCCGAAGGCGTGATCGCCGCGTGCAAGGCCGTCAACCTGCGCGTGCCGCTCGTCGTGCGGATGAAGGGCACCAACGAGGAGCTCGGCAAGCAGCTGCTGGCCCAATCGGGTCTGCCCATCATCAGCGCCGATTCGATGGCCGAGGCCGCGAAGAAGGTCATGGCTGCAGTGGCCTGAACCGGAGCGGCGCCGCGTCGCGGCGCCCCCGATTCGCGCCACTTCAGCTCGAGGAAACATCCATGTCCATCCTGATCGACAAGAACACCAAGGTCATCACGCAAGGCATCACCGGCAAGACGGGGCAGTTCCACACCCGCATGTCGCGGGAGTACGCGAACGGCCGCAACTGCTACGTTGCCGGCGTCAACCCCAAGAAGGCCGGCGAGGACTTCGAGGGCATCCCGATCTTCGCGACGGTGAGCGACGCCGCGCGCGAGACCGGCGCCACGGTCAGCGTGATCTACGTGCCGCCCGCGGGCGCCGCCGCGGCGATCTGGGAAGCGGTCGAGGCCAATCTCGACCTCGCGGTCTGCATCACCGAAGGCATTCCGGTGCGCGACATGCTCGAGCTGCGCGCGCGCATGCGTGCGCGCGAGGCCGCCGGCGGCAAGAAGACGCTGCTGCTCGGCCCCAACTGTCCGGGCCTCATCACGCCCGACGAGCTCAAGATCGGCATCATGCCGGGCCACATCCACCGCAAGGGGCGCGTCGGCGTCGTCAGCCGCTCCGGCACGCTGACCTACGAGGCGGTGGCCCAGCTCACCGAGGTCGGTCTCGGGCAGTCGAGCGCAGTCGGCATCGGCGGCGATCCGATCAACGGCCTCAAGCACATCGACGTGATGAAGCTGTTCAACGACGACCCGCAGACCGAGGCGGTCGTCATGATCGGCGAGATCGGCGGCCCCGACGAAGCCGAAGCGGCGCGCTGGTGCAAGGACCACATGAAGAAGCCCGTCGTCGGCTTCATCGCGGGCGTCACCGCGCCGCCGGGCAAGCGCATGGGCCACGCCGGCGCGCTGATCTCGGGCGGCGCCGACACCGCCGAGGCCAAGCTCGCCGTCATGGAGGAGTGCGGCTTCACCGTCACGCGCAACCCGTCGGAGATGGGCCGCCTGATGAAGGGCCTGCTCGGCTGAGACAGGAAGCGCGGGATCACGCGGCGCGGCCCCGGCGAGCCTGTTGTGCGGCGAGTGCCGGCGTGCCCCCGACGCAGCCGACGCGCCGGCCTGCCGCGGGTGCCCTGGGCGAGTGCCTGCCGCGACACCGACGACACATTTGTCACGGCCCCGGGTCCGGCGCAACCCGAGGGCTCGCGCGCGCGGGGAGCGCGCCGCCGGGCGCGCAACGTTCGAGGCACAATCCCGCGCGTGCTTCGACCCCCCGCCCCATGACCCTCGAGCTGCATTGCGCGACCGACACCGGGCGGGCGCGCACCAACAACGAAGACTCGGTGGTGGTCGACGAGACCTCGATGCTCGTCGTCCTTGCCGACGGCATGGGCGGCTACAACGCCGGCGAGGTCGCGAGCGGCATGGCGACGTCGTTCATCCGCACCGAGCTCGGCCGCTGGCTCGCCGAGGCCTCGCAGAACGCGAGCGACGCCGAAGTGCGGCGCGCGATGGACATCTGCGTCGACAACGCGAACCGCGCGATCTTCAACGCCGCGAACTCGAACCCGCAGTACGCCGGCATGGGCACCACGCTGGTGGTGGGCGTGTTCCGCAAGGACCAGCTGCTGCTCGGGCATATCGGCGACTCGCGCGGCTACCGCTGGCGCGGCGGCAAGCTGCAGCAGCTCACCCACGACCACTCGCTGCTCCAGGAGCAGATCGACTCCGGCCTCATCACCGCCGAGCAGGCGGCGTTCTCGTCGAACAAGAACCTGGTCACGCGTGCCGTCGGCGTCGAAGACACGGTCCTGCTCGAGACGCACCTGCACGACGTGCAGCCGGGCGACCTTTATCTGCTGTGCTCCGACGGGCTGTCGGACATGGTTCCCGACGCCACGATTTCGCAGTTGTTGCAGAGTTGCGACTTACTGCCGGAAGCGGGCGACGCGCTGATTGCAGCGGCCAATGAAGCGGGTGGAAAGGATAATATCTCCGTCGTTCTCGCCCGGGTCAAGGAGCCGGCGGGTGGCGGGCGGCCCTGGTGGCGGCTGCGCCGATGACGATGCGCGGCTTCGCGCGTCGCGGCCCGCGAAGGGCCCTCCAGAGGAATGAGACCGAGGTCTGAAGAATGGGCAAGCTGATCGTTTCGCTCGACGGTGTGGTGATCAAGGAAGTCCAGATCACCAAGGACAAGACCACCCTCGGCCGTCGCCCGTACAACGACATCGTGATCGACAACCTCGCCGTCAGCGGCGAGCACGCCGTGCTGCAGATGGTCGGTGCCGACGTCTTCATCGAAGACCTCAACAGCACCAACGGCACCTACATCAACGGCAAGGCCGTCAAGAAGCAGCTGCTCGCCCACAACGACACGGTCGAGATCGGCAAGTACAAGATCAAGTTCATCGTCGACGACGGCACCGACTACGAGAAGACGATGATCATGAAGCCGGGGGCGGCGGCGCCTCTCGGTGCGGCGCCGGTGCCTGCAGGCCCCGGCGTGCGCGAGCCCATGGGCATGGCGTCGCTCGGCGGCAACTCGGCCTTCGGCGGCCTGCATAACGCAGGCAACCTGGGCCCGGCCACGATTCGCGTGATGAACGGCGCGGCGGCGGGTCGCGAGGTGGCGCTCACCAAGGTCGTCACCACCGTCGGCAAGCCGGGCGTGCAGGTCGCGTCGATCACCAAGCGCCCGAACGGCTACGTGCTCGCTCATGTCGAGGGTGCGCGTCGCCCCAACGTGAACGGCAACCCGGTCGCGGGTGAGACGGTCGGCCTCAAGAACGGCGACGTGATCGAGCTCGCCGGCACGCAGATGCAGTTCGTGCAGGCCTGAGCCGCGCACGTGCTCGAGAACGAAGGTCCGCATCGCGGACCTTTTTCTTTTGAGCCTTCGTTGGATCTCGTAGCGCTCGAGTAGCGGCGCAAGCCCCTGTCGGCGCGCGGCGCGCCGTAGCCTGATCTTCCCGGCGACGGCGCGCGGAACCGCCTTCTCGCGTGGATCCCGCAGGCGCAGTGCCGTGCCGACCAGCCCGAATGCGTCTCGCGGCGTGTGGGTCGGCCGCGGTCGAGCAGCGGCACGTTCGGTGGCTGCGTCGTCGGGGACTGAAGCGCTGCGGTCACGTACCACGTGATGCATTTCACATGACCCTTCGCCACACCGGGGTGGCCCTCCCGAGCGGTACGAAATGCGACATCGGACGCTTGTGCACCGACCCGGCTCGACGCAACATCGCGGGCTCATTCCTCGCCCTCCCATGATCGTTCACGTGCTCGGCTGCTCCGGGTCCATCGCAGCCGGCTGCAGGACCACCGCATTCCTTCTCGACGACGACGTGCTCGTCGATGCCGGAACGGGGGTCGGCGACCTGCCGCTCGACGCGCTCGCCCGCATCGACCACATTCTGGTCAGCCACTCGCACCTCGACCACATCCTCTCGATCGGTCTGCTGGCCGACAGCGTGATGCGCGAGCGCCGCCGCCTCGGCCGCGGCCCCATCAGCGTGCACGCGCTGCCCGAGACGATCGCTGCGCTGCGCGCGCACATCTTCAACGGCGTGATCTGGCCCGACTTCACCCGGCTACCGAGCGCCGATCAGCCGGCCCTCGCGCTGCTGCCGATCGCGGTCGGCGAGGTGCTGACGCTCGGCGGCAAGCGCATCGAGGTGCTGAGCGCCTCGCACACCGTCCCGGCGGTCGGCTTCGCGGCCGCCGACGGCACCGACGGCGGCTGGTGGGTGTTCACCGGCGACACCGGTCCCAACCCGGCGTTGTGGCGTCGTCTCACCGACATGAAGGTGACGCACCTCGTCATCGAGACCGCGTTCGGCAACGACGAGCGCCAGATCGCGCGCATCAGCGGCCACCTGTGCCCGGCGGCACTGCGCCACGAGCTCGCCCAGCTCGGCGGCAGCGCCGACGTCTACATCACCCACATCAAGCCCGGCGAGATGGACGCGGTGATGACCGAGATCGGCCGGCTCGCCACTCCGCACCGCGTGCACGCGCTCGCCGCCGGCGACCGGATCCGCGTCGGCGCAGCGGCGGGGGTGCAGGCATACGCCTGAGGGCTGGCCAAGCGCAGATCGATGCGGAGGATCTGCGCGCGCGAAGCTTTCATGCTGCGGAGGCAGGTACGCCGAGCCCGTGGCGCACCGCTGCCGGGCCGCGTAGGAACGTCAGCCGCGGCGACGTGATCAGCCCGGCGGCGCCATCGGTGCATGTGTCGTCGCGGAGGCTTACGGTTGAGGCCCCTGCCTTCGTCGCTTCAGCGCTTGCGTGGAATGCCTTCCTGAGCGCGTGGGGTTGCGTCGGCCGCTCGCCACCGGGTACACGCCAGCCCGATGTGCCTCACCGAAGTGACACTTTTCGTCAGACCACCGGTTCGCGTCGGCTCGTGATGACGCGATGTGACGGAGTTGGTCGGGGCCAGCGATGGAAGTCACGGAAACCAGGGGCGAAACGGCTGGCACGGCCGCTGCAACTAGAGAGTCGTTCCACCCCCACCCCCGCAGGAGTTTTCTGAATGAAGCGTACCGTTCAACAAGGTTTCACCCTCATCGAACTGATGATCGTCGTGGCGATCATCGGCATCCTGGCCGCCGTGGCTCTGCCCGCGTACCAGGACTACATCGCCAAGTCGCAAGTCACGGCCGGCGTCGCTGAAATCAACCCCGGCAAGACCAAGATCGAGGACATCTATGGCGGCAGCGCTGCGGCGAGCGGCACCGATGTGACGCAGCTGGGCTTGAAGGCCGACACGGATCGTTGCGCGATCACGATGACTGGGTTCGCCGCTGTCGGAGACGCCGGCACGATCGTCTGCACGCTCAAGGGCAATGGTCAAGTCAATGGCAAGACGGTCACCTGGAGCCGTACGGCTGATGCCCCGGCGACGGGCGCCACCGGTATCTGGTCCTGCGCCAGCAACGCGGCTCGGAAGCTGACCCCCAAGGAATGCCCGGGCGTCTAACGTCATCGCGCTGACCGAAGTGGCGGGCCCTTGTGGCCCGCCTTTTCTTTTGGAGCGCCTTTCAGCAACAGTCAAGACCTCGACATGGAAGCTTCGATCAAGCGGATCCTCGCGAGGCGAGCGGTGGCGACACGTGCTCTCGCTCAGTCTCCCGCAGCGAGCGTCACTCTTCGGGCAGGTGCGTTGCTCGCGATCGCCGCACCTGTGCTCGTTGCCTACACCATCCCGCCCTCGCGAACCTTCTTGAACGAGGTGGTCGCGCTGGCGGGGTGGAGCGTCTTCTTGGCGGTTCTCGGCCGCAAGTTGGGATCCGGAGCGTTGCCTGGGACGGGCTCCGCCTGGTCGGTGGTCGCCGCTCTCGCCATCGTCTTGCTCTCGGCCATCGTTGCACCGCTCTGGACGGGAGCTCCTTGGTCGCTGGCCCTGACGGCAGGCAGCACGCTCGCCGCCGCCATCCTCGTATTTCTAGCCGGGGCGGCCACAGCACGCGGTGGCTTCGAGCACCCGGCCTACTCTGCCGTTTGCGGAGCATTGGTCGTGGCGGCTGCCCTCAACGGCCTCGTCGGGCTTACGCAAGTCTTCGAACCCTCGCTGACAGACGGCGTGCTGATCGCACCGACCGTCTTGGCCGGAAGGGCGACTGGGAACATTCGTCAGCCGAACAACCTAAGCACTCTCATTCTCTGGGCCGTCATCGCCGTCGTATGGCTCAGAACCAGCGGCCGTCTTCGGCTCCTGCCCGCCGGCGTGTTGCTCGCGTGCTTCGGTGCCGTGCTGTTCCTGACTGGCTCGCGAATGGGTTGGCTGGTCCTTGCCGGATTCGCCGGTTGGGCATTTCTGAGCCGTTCCCTTGGCCGGGCATCGCGGTTGTTGCTTGTGGTGCCGTTGGTCGCGCTCGTCGCTGCGTGGGGTATCCAGGCAGCGGGTGTCGCGGCGGGCTACGAGCACTTCGGAGGCGGTACTCGGGGCGCCATCGCAGACGGCAATCTCTCCAGCTCGCGCATCGGGATCTGGTCAGACGCGTTGGCGCTGCTCGCGCGTTACCCCTGGACCGGTATCGGTTTCGGTGAATTCAACTTCGCGTGGACGCTCAGCGCGTTCCCGGGCCGTTCCGGCGCCTTCTTCGACCACACACATAACCTGCTCTTGAACCTGCTGGTCGAGCTCGGGGTTCCTCTGGGTACGATGACGATCGCGGCGTTGGCATATGCGTTCGCAGGAAGTCTCAGGAACGCCATCGGGAGCAAGCAACAGGGTGAATTCGAGGCGGCCGAGCTGCCCGTGAGGCGCGCCGCGTTTGCGATGCTGTGCGTGGTCTTGGTCCACAGCATGCTCGAGTACCCGCTCTGGTACCCCTATCTGTTGCTTCCTTCCGTGTTCTTGTTCGGGCTTTGCGCCGAGGAACGCGATCCGGGTCTCGCTGGCCACCGTAGTGGATCGAGCTGGGCGCGACGGGTCTGGTTGGTCGCTCCGCTTCTGCTGGCGCTCGGCACACTCCTGACCGTCTTCGACTTCTCGAAGGTGGCCGCTATCGCCTCGGAAGAGGAAACCACCCCTCTCGAGCAACGAATTGCGCGTGCGCAGCGAAGCGTGTTGTTCAGTCATCGTGCCGACTACTTCGCGGCGACAACCGGAGACGATCCGTCCGAGCGCCTGAAGGCGTTCGAACGCGCGTCCCACTATTTGCTCGACGCTCGGCTGATGATCGCGGGCGCCAAGGCAATGTCCGAACTCGGCGACGAGCAGCGCGCGCGTTTCATCGCGGCCCGGCTGCGGGAGTTTCGAAGCCCCCAGGCGGCCCGATTCCTCGCGCCCTGCCAGCAAGTGGCCACGGGCGCGGGGCTACCGTTTCAGTGCCTCCAGCCCACCGCGACGATCGGCTTGAAAGCGTTCAGATAGAACACGTTCGCTGGGGCGGCCGAGCAGCGTCTGCGCGATGTTCGCAGGCTGATCGCGTTGAGTATCTGGCGGTCGAAGGCAGCGCCTGATACGCGGCGGCTGCGGCCAGCAGCGCTTCTTGTCCTTCGAAAAAGCGGTTCGCTCTTCGACCAACCCTTGTTCAAGCTACCAGGGGTTCGCGCGCCGGGACAGCGTTGGAACACTTGTAGCGGGGTTGGCGACAATCGCTGGGTGAACCTCGCCGCCAAGCCCGCACCCACCCAAAGCCAAGACTCAGCGTTCGACACCTCGCGCACCCGCTCGGAGAAGGCTGGAGGGATCTCAGGCCTTACCGCCCTCGCCATCCTCGCCATTGCCATCCCCCCGCTGATCGCGTTCAACATCGCGCCGTCGGCGACGATCTTCAACCAGGTCGCGGCGCTCGTCGGGTGGGGCGGGTTCGTGCTGCTGCTTGCACTGGCCCTGCCGACGCGGCTCGGGCCCCGCAGCGGCGCTGCGCGCTGCGTCGTTGCGGCCCTGGCCATCCTGGTGCTGGCGGCGCTCGGCGCCTCCTTCGGTGCGGCGGTGCCGTGGTCGCTGTCGCTGTCGTCGGGCGGCATGATCCTCGCGGCGATCCTCGTGGTGCTCGCCGGCGCGGCGGCCGAGCGCGCCGGGCTCGGCGACGCGGCGTTCCGCGCGTTCTGCATCGGGCTCGTTGCCGCGGGCGTGGGCAGCAGCGTGGTCGGCGTGATCCAGGTGTTCGCGCCGTGGCTCGCCGATGGCGGCTGGATCGCGGTCAGCGCATTCGAAGGTCGTGCCACCGGCAACCTCCGCCAGCCCAACCACCTGAGCAGCCTTCTCATGTGGGCGACGATCGCCGTCGTGTGGCTGGGCGAGGCGCGCGTGCTGCGGCGCGCCACCGCGGCAGGGCTCGGCCTGCTGTTCGTCTTCGTCGTCTTCCTCAGCGCCTCGCGCACCGGGATGCTCGGCACGCTCGTGCTCGCGCTCTGGGGCCTCATGGATCGGCGCCTCTCGCGCGTCGGGCGTGTGTTGCTGCTGGCGGCGCCGCTCGCTTATGCAGTGATGTGGGGCGGCGAGCTGCTCTGGGCCGCCGCCGGCCACGCCGGCTTCGGCGGCGCGGCGCGCGCCAGCGAGGGCGGTGAGCTCTCGAGCTCGCGCTTCGCGATCTGGTCCAACACGCTGGCGCTGATCGCCGCACATCCGCTCTGGGGCGTCGGCTTCGGCGAGTTCAACTTCGCCTGGACCCTGACGCCGTTTCCCGATCGGCCCGCAGCGTACTTCGACCACACGCACAACCTGCCGCTCAACTTCGTCGTCGAGCTCGGCGTGCCGCTCGCGATCGTGGTGCTCACGCTGCTGCTGCGCGGCCTCTTCGGCGCGCTCGAGAACGGCGTCGCCGACGGTCGCGACGAGGGCGAGGCGCGCGTGCCGATGCAGCGTGCCGCGTTCGTGATGGTGCTGATGATCGCCCTGCACAGCCTGCTCGAGTACCCGCTCTGGTACGCGTACTTCCTGCTGCCGGCCTCGTTGGCTTTCGGGCTCTGCATCGAGCGCCCGGACGCGCGCGACATCCTTGCCCGCAACCACGGCGAACAGCCGACCCGCCCGCTGGTGCTCGCCGCGATGGCGCTCATGCTCGCCGGCTCGCTGACCCTGCTCGACTACATGCGCGTGGCGGCGATCTTCACGCCGCCCGCGAACGCGGGGCCGCTGCAGCAGCGCATCGAGGCCGGCCGGCACAGCGTGCTGTTCGGTCACCACGCCGACTACGCCGCGGCGACCGGCAGCGAGGATCCGCCGGCGCCCCTGTCTGCATTCGTGCGCGCGCCGCATTACCTGCTCGATGCGCGCCTCATGACCGCATGGGCGCGCTCGTACGCCGCCGCCGGGGACGTCGAGCGCGCGCGTCACGTAGCGGCGCGCCTCAAGGAGTTCCGCAACGCCGACCCGGAGGCGTTCTTCGCCGTCTGCGACGAGCCGTCTGCGACCGGCGCGCGTCCGTTCCAGTGCGATCCGCCGGCTGGCCGACTCGACTTCAGGGACTTTCGCTAGCGACGAGCGACACCAGCGGGCCGTGCGCGACGCCGGCCCCCGCCCGCAGCCCGATTCGCGTCAGCTCCCCGCCACCCAATCGCCCGACTTGCCGCCGCGCTTTTCGAGCACCTGGATGCCGCCCATCACCATGCCGCGGTCGGCCGCCTTGCACATGTCGTAGACGGTCAGCAGGCCGACCTGTACGGCGGTGAGCGCTTCCATCTCGACGCCGGTGCGGCCGCGCGTCTCGACCTGCGCGGTGCAGCGCACCTCGTTCGCCGCGGGATCGAGCGCGAACTCGACGGCCACCCGCGTGATCGGCAGCGGGTGGCACAGCGGGACGAGCTCGGCGGTGCGCTTGGCGCCCTGAATCGCGGCGATCCGCGCGACGCCGAGCACGTCGCCCTTGGCGGCGCTGCCGCTGCGAATCAGCTCGAGCGTCGCCGGCTGCATGCGGATGGTGCCGGTCGCGCGCGCGACGCGATGCGTCTCTTCCTTGCCCGACACGTCGACCATGTGGGCGCGGCCCTCCGCGTCGAAGTGCGTCAGCGGGTCATTCATCGGGGCAACGGGCTCGGGAAAACGGCTGCGGCATCATAGCGACGCCCTTTCAGCCAGGTTCCGCGTGACGAATCGCTCCAAGTTGTGGTCCCCGGCGGCGCTGCGCCGCGTCGCGCTCGCGTGCGCGCTGGCGCTCGGCGCGCCGCTCGGCAGTGCACCGGCGTTCGCGCAGAACAATCTGCCGGCGCTCGGCGATCCCGACTCGGCCGACTTCGGCGTCGGCACCGAGCGCAAGATCGGCGACGAGATCATGCGCGAGATCCGGCGCGACCCGGCGTACATGGACGACCCGCTGCTGCTGGAATACGTGCAGTCGATCTGGCAGCCGCTGCTCGCGCAGGCCCGCACGCTCGGCAACATCACGAGCGAGATCGACCAGCGCTTCGCATGGGAGCCGTTCCTGGTGCGCGACGCCAGCGTCAACGCGTTCGCATTGCCGGGCGGCTACGTCGGCGTGCACCTCGGCCTAATCGCGATCACCGCCAACCGCGACGAGCTCGCGTCGGTGCTCGCGCACGAGATGTCGCACGTCACGCAGCGCCATATCGCGCGCAGCGTCACGAGCGGCAAGCGGCAGTCGCTCGCCAGCATGGCCGCGTTGGTGCTGGGCCTGCTCGCCGCGTCGCGCAGCAACAGCCCCGACGCGGTCAACGCCGTGGTGGCGGGCTCGCAGGCAGCGGCGATCCAGGGCCAGCTCAACTTCTCGCGCGACATGGAGCGCGAGGCCGACCGGGTCGGCTTTGCCGTGATGAGCGGGGCCGGCTTCGCGCCCGCGGGCATGGCGTCGATGTTCGAGAAGATGGAGCAGTCGACGCGGCTCACCGACGCCGGCGGCTTCCCCTATTTGCGCACGCACCCGCTGACCAGCCAGCGCATCGGCGAGGCGCGCTCGCGGCTGGGCACGGCGCCGCCGGTACGGCTTGCCGGGGCTCTCGAGCACACGGTCGCCGAGGCGCGCGCGCGCGTGCTGATGGACACGCGCAGCGACGCCTTGCGGGTGCGTCAGGCGCAGGATGCGATCACCACCGGAACGCTCGCCGAGCGCCTGCTCGCGGCCTGCGAGAGCGCGCATGCGTCGAGCCTGCTGCGCGACTGGGCGCGTGCCGACGCGGGCTTCGCGCGCGCGCTGTCGCTCGCGCGCAGCGCGCCCGAGCGCAGCCCGCGCGCCGAGCGCGCGATCGTGTTCGAGATGGTGCAGTCGCAGCTCAGCCGTGGCGAGGCCGCGAAGGCCGGCGAGACGTTCCGGCCGTACGCCAACGAGCGCTCGCGCCCGGCGCTGCTGCTCGGCTCCCAACTCGCGCTTGCAGCCGCGCCCCTCGACGACGCGACGATCAAGGCCCGTGCGTCCGACCTCCAGACCTGGGTCGCGACCCATCCGAACGACTCGCTCGCCTGGACCGTGCTCGGCCAGGCGTGGGCCAAGGTCAACCAGCCGCTGCGGGCGCTGCGGGCGGAGGCCGAGGCGCGCGTCGCGCTCGGCGATTTGGTCGGCGCGATCGACCGCCTGCGCGCCGGGCAACGCGTCGCACGCGGCGGCGGCCCCGTCGACTTCATCGACGCGTCGGTGATCGACGCGCGTCTGCGCGACGTCGAGACGCAGAGGAAGCAACTCGAAGCCGACGAGAAGGCGCTGCGCTGAGGCGTTACCCGGGCGCCGGGCCGGCCGCGCGGTGGCGGGTCGCCGGTCGGTCGTACCTTTTAGCGAGAAGCGTCAGCCGCGGCGTGCGAACAGGCGCTCGACGGCGACGTCGATGATCAGGCCGAACACGCTGTAGATCAGCGAGCCGAGCAGCGCCGCACCGAAGCCGCGCACGCCGAAGCCGGTGAGCAGCGACGCCGCGACGTAGAACATCAGCGCGTTGATCACGAACAGGAAGAGGCCGAGCGTCAGCAGCGTCACGGGCAAGGTGAGCAGCACCAGCAGCGGCCGCAGCAGCGTGTTGAGCAGGCCGATCACCAGTGCGGCGATCAGCGCCGAGCCGAAGCTGGCAACCGTCACGCCGGCGTAGATCTCGGCGACCAGCAGCAGGGCGGCTGCCAGCAGCAGCCATCGGACCAGGATCTTCATGGCCGCGAGGATAGTCCCCGCCGCCACGAAGCTCGCGTATGCACTGGACCAGGCACGCGGCCTCCCCTCGCCAAGACCACCGCGTCGCCCCTTCGAAAAAATCCGAACCTTAACGAGAATGATTCGCATTTGGGGCTAGACTCTCGATCCCTCACGCCACGACCATGCCGCTCGCTCCTTCGCATTCCCAACCGTCGCTCGGCAGCGCCGTCGCCGCTGGCGGCGGGTTGCGGCCGGGCGCAGCGACGCGCTTCACGCCGCCGCCGTTGCCGGCGCGCGGCGCGCGTCACGACCGCCTGAGCCGGCCGCAGCGCCATGCGCTGATCGCCACGATGGTCGGCGCGCACGTCGCGCTCGGCTGGGGCCTGCTGCAGATCAGCAACGTGCGCGAGGCGGTGGTCGAAGCGGCGCCGATCTTCGTCAGCCTGATCGCGCCGCCCGCGCCGCCGCCGCCGAAAGTGGTTCCGCCGCCACCGGTTCCGCAGCCGCCGCGGCCGCGGCCGCAACGTGTCGAGCCGCGTCCGCCGCCGCCGACGGTGATCGCCGCAGCGCCGAGCCCGGCACCGGCACCGTTCGTGGTGCCGGCGCCGCCGCCGCTGCCCGAGCCGTCGGCACCGGCTCCCGCGCCAGCCCCGCCGCCCGCTCCGCCGGCGCCGCCGGCCCCCCCGCCGCCACCACCCGCGCCCAAGGTGATCCCGGCGTCGGCGGTGCAGTACCTGGTGCGGCCGGTACCCGAATACCCGCGTCTGTCGCAGCGCAACGGCGAGACCGGCCGCGTGATGATCGACGTCCTCATCGAGGCCGAAGGTCCGCCCAAGACGGTGCGGCTTGCCGCCAGCTCCGGCTTCTCGCGGCTCGACAACGCGGCGCTCGAGGCGGTGCGCAAGGCGCGCTTCAAGCCGCACTTCGAGAACGGTCAGACCACCGCCGTCTGGGCAACCATCCCCCTCGAATTCGAACTGGAGAAGTAGTTCCGTGAATCCCGAAACCAGCAGCCTGGGCTTTGCCCACTTCCTCGCGCAGAGCGACGCGGTCGGCAAGACGCTCCTCGTCATCCTGATCGTGATGTCGGTCGCCTCGTGGGCGATCATCGCCATCAAGGGCCTCACGCTGGTCCTGCGCAACGGGCGCAGCCGCGAGTTCCTCAACTTCTTCTGGAACGCCAGCTCGCTCGAGCAGGTGGCGGGCGAGATCACCACGCACGGCGCGCGTGATCCGTTCTCGCACCTCACCAGCCACGCGATGCAGGCTCAGGCGCACCACGCCAAGTACGGCGCGGCCAAGCTCGAGGAGGCCGGCAGCTCGGGCGAATTCCTCACCCGCACCATCAAGAAGGTGCTCGACGAGGAGACCACGCGTCTCGAGAATGGTCTGGCCGTTCTGGCCACGGTCGGCGCGACCGCGCCGTTCGTGGGCCTGTTTGGCACCGTGTGGGGCGTCTATCACGCGCTGGTCGCCATCGGCATGAGCGGCGCCGGCACGCTCGACAAGGTCGCCGGCCCGGTCGGGGAGGCGCTCATCATGACCGGCCTCGGCCTCGCGGTCGCGATCCCGGCGGTGGTGGGCTACAACTGGCTGACGCGCGCCAATCGCGTGCTCGCCGCCAAGCTCGACGCGTTCGCCTACGAGCTGCACACGTTCGTGTCGATGGGCCAGCCGCTGGGCACCGGCGCCGGTGCCGACGCCGCAGTCGCCAACGTGCGTGCGCTCGGCGCGCGTACCGCGGCCGCCTGAGGAGCGCGCGATGGCATTCGCGAGCTTCGACTCCCGCAACGGCGGCGCGCCGATGTCCGAGATCAACATGGTTCCGTTGATCGACGTCATGCTGGTGCTGCTCGTCATCTTCATCGTCACGGCCCCGCTGCTCACCCAGCAGGTCAAGCTCGAGCTGCCCAAGGCGAGCGCGCAAGTCACCGACCTCAGGCCCGAGAAGGTCGAGTTCGCGATCGACGCTGCGGGCACGCTCTACTGGAACGGCGAGAAGGTCACTCGCGCGGAGGCCGCGCAGCGCTTCGCCGCCGCAGGCAAGCGCCCGGTGCAACCCGAGATCCACCTCAAGGCCGACCAGGGCGTCGCCTATCGCTACGTCGCGCAGACGCTCGCCGACGCGTCGAAGGCGGGGCTGACGAAGGTCGGCTTCATCAGCGACCCCGAGACCGGGCCCTGATGCGGTGACCTCCGAGCCTGCGAGCAGCGGTTCCAAGCCGGTTCCCGCGCCCGACGCGCGCGCGGGCCAGCCGGCGCCGCGCGCGCGTGCGCCGATCGTCAGCGACGCGCTGTTCGGCGGCGCCAAGGAAGTGCAGATCCTGCATCGCGGAACCCTCTACCGACTCAAGCAGACGGCACTCGGCAAGTTGATCCTCACCAAGTGACCGTTCCACCACCGCACCAGCCCGCCGTCGCCAGCCCGTGCTCATGAACGAAGGAAGCACCGTGCTCGCCCACGATCTCGATCCCTCCACCACTTCGGCGCGCGCCGCCGCGACGCCCCGCCTGCTGCCGCTCGGCGCGCTCGCCGCCGGCTTCGGGCTGTTCAGCGCGCCGGCGCCGGCGCAGACCGCGCCCGCGGCACCGAGCGTTGCTGCTTCGGCGCCGGCCGCGCCGGCCGCTGCCGCGTCGCAGGCGGCGGGCGGCACGACGCTCGGCACCATCTCGGTGAAGGCTCGCGCGGAGACCGATCAGAACTCGGTGCGCGCGACCACCAGCACCATCGGGCGCGGCAACCAGGAGCTGCGCGATATCCCGCAATCGGTGACGGTGGTCACCGAGAAGCTCATGGAGGACCGCCGCGTCGACACCGTGAAGGAGGCGCTGCACTACACCGCCGGCATCAGCTTCCTGGCGGCCGAGGGCGGCGAGGAAGACATTCGCCTGCGCGGCTTCTCGCTCACGTCGAGCGGCGACATCTACATCGACAGCGTGCGCGATCCCGCGTTCTACGAGCGCGACGTCTTCAACTTCGACCGCATCGAGCTGCTGCGCGGCTCGGCGTCGATGCTGTTCGGACGCGGCTCCACGGGCGGGGTGGTGAACCAGGTGAGCAAGCAGCCGCTGCTCACCAACATCAACGAGGTCTCGACGACGATCGGCAACGGCGGCTATCTGCGCAGCACCGGCGACTTCAACATCAAGACGTCCGAGACGTCCGCGTTCCGCGTCAACGCGATGGTCAACACCGCCGACAACTACGGCAACAAGATCGACAAGTACGGCATCGCGCCGACCTTCCGCTGGGGCATCAACACCGACGACGAGTTCTCGATCGGCCTCTATCACCTCAGAAACGACAACGGCATCAACTACGGCCTGCCGTGGCTGCGACGGGATGCCTCGGGTCCGATTTCGGCGACCAATCCGGCCGGCCTGATCGATATAAGCCCGCGCAACTACTACGGCGCGAAGAGCGACTACAACGCGGGTGAGGCCACCTACGGCACGCTGCACTACACGCACCGCTTCGGCGACGGTGGCGCCTGGCACACGGTGCTGCGGCATGGCGAATACAAGCGCGACATGCGGGCGAGCACGATCCGCTTCTGCACGCGCGGCACCGGCAACCCGGTGACCAACCCCGACTGCCCCGCGGTCGCGCCGACGCAGAGCACGCTCGACGGCTCGCAGCCCCTGACGCGCGGCACCAACAACAAGGTGCAGAACCTCAAGACGACCTATCTGCAGACCGACTACACGAACAAGTTCGAGTGGTTCGGCAGGCAGAACGACATCATCGCGGGCATCGACTACGCGCGCGAGGAGTTCGAGAACTTCACGATGTCGGTGCCGGCGGGGGTCGTGCTCGACAAGAACACGCCGCGTGTCACGATCGGTTCGCCGAACGACGGCACCTCCGTCGACGAGTCGCGCCGCATCCGCACGCTCAACCGCAGCTTCGTCGCCAAGGCGCTCGGCGTCTACGCGCAGGACATGATCGCGATCACGCCCGAGTGGAAGGTGCTCGGCGGCCTGCGCTGGGATCGCTTCGAGGGCAACTACGTGAGCCCGACGTCGACCACGTTCCCCGAAGCCTCGCGCTCCGATTCGCTGCTCAGCAAGCGCTTCGGCGTCCTCTATCAGCCGAACGACACGAGCTCGTTCTACGCCTCGTACGGCACCTCGTTCAATACCTCGGGCGAGCTCTACAACTACGACGCGCCCGGCTCCAACGCGCCGCCCGAGAAGAGCCGCAACATCGAGGTCGGTGCCAAGGTCGACTTCTTCGACGGCCGGCTCTCGACGCGCGCGGCGGTGTTCCACTCGACCAAGTACAACGAGCGCAACCGCGACTCGCCCGAAGGCGAGCCGCTGGTCGACTACCTGCTCTCGGGCAAGCGCCACGCGACCGGGCTCGAGCTCGATCTCGCGGGTCGCATCACACCGGCGTGGGAGGTGTTCGTCTCGTATGCCTGGATTCCGCGCGCGAAGATCGACAAGGCGGCATTCGGCGTCACGCCGGGCGGCGAGCGCGAAGGCGACCGGCCGTCGCTGACGCCGCGCCACAGCGGCTCGCTGTTCACGACGTATCAGCTCACGCCCGACTGGCGCATCGGCGGCGGCCTCAACGCGCGCAGCAAGCAGACGCCCAACCGCAACCCGGCCGGCATCGTCGCACCGGGCTACGTGACCGGCGACCTGATGGTCGAGTACACGTTCAGCCCGCAGATCGCGCTCAAGCTGAACGTCATCAACGTGACCAACAAGCTGTATGCGGATTCGATCTACAGCGGCCACTACGTTCCCGGCCAGGCGCGCACGGTCTACGCGACCATGACCGCGCGCTTCTGAGTCGACGCCGGACGCGATGCTGCTGCACGTCCGCAACGTCCTCGACGCCGACCAGCTGCGCCAGGTGCGCGAGGTGCTGGCGCGTGCTTCGTGGGGCGACGGCCGCGTGACGGCGGGCGTGCAGTCGGCGCAGGCCAAGAACAACGAGCAGCTGCCGCAGGAAAGTGCCGAGACACGTGCCCTGCAGCAGATCGTGCTGGGCGCGCTCAACCGCAACCCGGTGTTCTTCTCGGCCGCGCTGCCCAGGCGCATCTTTCCTCCGCTCTTCAACCGCTACGCGGGCAATGCCAACGCGTTCGGCAATCACGTCGACAACGCGGTGCGCTTCGTGCCAGGGGGCAGCGGCGAGCGCGTGCGCACCGACATCAGCTGCACGCTGTTCTTCAGCGACCCGGCCGACTACGACGGCGGCGAGCTGGTGGTCGAGGACACCTACGGGCAGCAGCGCGTGAAGCTGCCCGCGGGCGATCTGGTGCTCTACCCGGGCACCAGCGTGCACCGCGTCGAGCCGGTGACGCGCGGCGCCCGTGTCGCGAGCTTCTTCTGGATCGAGAGCATGGTGCGCAGCGACGAGCAGCGGCGCCTGCTCTACGAGATGGACCTGCACCTGATGAGCCTGCGGGAGTCGGTCGGAGAAACCGACGCAGCGATCATCGGTCTGACCGGTACCTATCACAACCTGCTGCGCCAATGGGCCGACGTCTGATCGCGCAGCACATCTTCCACCGCAACCCCGGAGACGCCATGAAGCCGACCCTCGCCCGTACCGTTCTCGCCGCCGTTCTCGCCGCCGCGGCCGGCACCGCCTTCGCGCAGCACGCCGAGCGCTGCGAGCCGATTCCCAAGGAAGAGTGGAAGCCGCAGGCCGAGCTCGAACGCCGGCTCACCAACCAGGGCTGGAAGATCAGCCGCGTCAAGATCACCAACGGCTGCTACGAGGTCTACGGCCGCGACGAGCGCAACCAGCGCGTCGAGACCTTCTTCAACCCGAAGACCTTCGAGGTCGTGACCGCGCCGAAGTGAATCCGCCGAAGCCGGTGCGGGACACGCGCGTCTGGGACCCGCTGGTGCGGGTCGTGCACGTCGCGCTGATCGCTGGCGTCGCGCTCGGCTGGGCCACCACCGAGTGGCTCGGCGCCTGGCACGAGCCCGTCGGCTGGGCGACCCTCGCGACCGTCGCGGTCCGGATCGTCTGGGGCTTCGTCGGCCCGCGTACCGCGCGCTTCGCGCATTTCGTGCGCGGCGCGCGCGCGACCTGGCGCTACGCGCGCCTCTTCGCGAGCGGCCGCGCACCGCGGCACGTCGGCCACAACCCGCTCGGCGCCTTGATGGTGCTGGCGTTCTTCGCGTGCATCGCCGGCCTCGCGTTCACCGGCTGGCTCTACAAGACCGACCGCTTCTTCGGCGACGAGACCGTCGAGCAGATCCACGTGGCGCTTGCCTGGGGCTTCGTGGTGCTGGCCGTGCTTCACGTGGCCGGCGTGCTGGTCGCGAGCTGGCGGCATCGCGAGAACCTCGTCGCCGCCATGATCGACGGCCGCAAGCGTGCGGCGCGCAGCGACGATGTGATCTGACGCCGCGTCGCGCGGGTGACGCGCGGCCGCCACGAACACGGGCTCGCAGGGCGCTCCTGCGCCGTTTTCTCCTATGAAAACAGCTTCTCTTTGCCAGAGGCAGGCAGTACCATTGCCTGCGCGCGGTGCTATGGAGAAATGAAGGTTCACGCGGCCTTCGCCCATCCCCGAGCACATCAACCAATTACTTGATGGAGAGAATCGACATGGCAACTGCGAAGAAAGCTCCCGCCAAGAAGGCGGCAGCGAAGAAGGCGGCGAGCGGCTCGAGCGCCGCGCCAGCCAAGAAGGCGGCGGCCAAGGAGTCGAGCGCGAAGAAGGCCCCGGCCAAGAAGCGCACGCCGAACGCCGCCTTCATGCGCGAGATGACTCCCAGCCCGCAGCTGGCCGCCATCATCGGCGACAAGCCCGTGCCGCGGACCGAGGTCACGAAGAAGGTGTGGGAGTACATCCGCAAGAACAAGCTGCAGGATGGCACCGACCGCCGCATGATCAACGCCGACCCGAAGCTGCAGGAGATCTTCAAGCAGCCGCAGGTCTCGATGTTCGAGATGACCAAGCTGATCAACGCGCATCTGAGCTGACGGCGCGTGGCGCGGCGTGTGCCGCGCCCGAGGTGGAAACGAAGCAAGGCCGGTGCGATCACCGGCCTTGCTTCGTTTGGGGCTCCGTCGCGTGCCGTGGCGCGGCAAGAGCCGGCGCCGGCTGCGCCGGCGCACTCGCGAGGCCTGCTGCGGCCAGCTCCCACGCACGCGAGTTCATTGCCGCACGGCGTTGTCCGACGCCACGTGGCGCGGCGCACCGACGCTCGACGAGAGCTGCGTGCGCAACAGTCGGCAACCGCGCGGCGCCGCTGGGGGCGCTGCGCCCGTATCGAGGAGCCGCGCCATGCACCCGAGAACCCGCCCGACCCTTTCAAGCCTGCTGGTGTGCGCCACTGCCCTGGTGCTCGGCAGCGCGCCGGCTTTCGCGGCCGGCGACAAGAAGACGTACGAGGACGCCAAGAGTCTCGCCAAGCAGACCTACACCGGCGCGCTCAAGTCCTGCGACCCGCTCGACGGCAACAGGAAGGACATCTGCGTGGCCGACGCGAAGGCGGCGCGGGTCCGCAGCGAAGCCGAGGCGGAGGCGGCATACAAGGGGACCGCGAAGGCGCGCGAGGCCGCTTCCCGCGACATTGCCGAGGCGAACTACAAGGCCGCCAAGGAGCGCTGCGACGACCTCAAGGGCAACGCCGAGGACGTGTGCGAGAAGGAGGCCAAGGCGGCGCTGACGCGCGCGCGCGCCGATGCCAAGGCCAACCGCAAGTCGGTGCGTGCGCGCGACGATGCGACCAAGGACAAGATGAAGGCCGACTACGAAGTGGCCAAGCAGAAGTGCGATGCCATGAGCGGCGACGCCAAGGACGCGTGCACGAAGCAGGCCAAGGCGCAATACCCGCACTGAGCGTTGGCCGGTCGGCAGCCGCGCGCTCGCCGTGCCGCGCGCCGCGCGCCGCACGCGAGCCCGCCCGAGCGAGGGCGCGTCAGCGGCTGCGGACGCTGCGGTCCCGATCAGCCGCGGGCCAGACGCCGCTCGACGAAGTCGAGCCGGTCCTGGCCCAGAACAGCTCGCCGTCGAGCACGTAGCTCGGCGCGCCGAACACCCCGGCGTCGAGCGCGCGCTGTGTGTTGGCTGCGTAGCGCGCGCCGACCGCTTCGGTCGCGGCATGCTCGAGATGCGCGGGCGCGAGTCCGGCCGCATCGAGCAGGCTGGCGAGCGTCGCGCGGTCGGCGATGTCGAGCTCGTCGACCCACACGGCGCGCAGCACGAGCCCTGCCAACCGCAGCGCGGCCTCGTGCCCGTCGGCTTCGGCGACCGCGACGATCAGCCGCGCCGCGGGGTTGCCGTCGACCGGGAAGAAGCGCGGGTGCAGGTTGAGCGGCAGGCCGAGGTGGTCGCTGAAGCGCTTCAGCTCGACGAGGCGATAGGCCTGCCGCGCCGGTGCGCGGCGCGCCAGCGGCAGCCCACCGGTCGCGGGGAACACGCCGCCCAGGTCGACGGGGATCACCTCGATCGTGGCACCCGCGGCGCGCGCGATGCGCTGCAGCCGTTCGTGACCCAGATACGTCCACGGCGATTGCGGGCTCAGGTAGTACTCGATCGTTGTCGTCGTCATCGGTGCTCCTTCATGCCCGCATGCCGCATCAGGCTGCCGGCAGCCCCAGCAGGGGGCGCAGGTAGCGCCCGGTGAAGCTTGCGGGATTCATCGCGACCTGCTCGGGCGTTCCGCTCGCGACCACGTGACCGCCGCCGGCGCCTCCTTCGGGCCCCATGTCGATGATCCAGTCGGCGGTCTTGATCACGTCGAGGTTGTGCTCGATCACGACCATCGTGTTGCCCGCCGCGCGCAACTGGTGCAGCACCTTGAGCAGCAGGTCGATGTCGGCGAAGTGCAGGCCGGTGGTGGGCTCGTCCAGGATGTAGAGCGTGCGACCGGTGTCGCGCTTGCTGAGCTCGAGCGCGAGCTTGACGCGCTGCGCCTCGCCGCCCGACAGCGTGGTCGCGCTCTGACCCAGGCGGATGTAGCCGAGGCCGACGTCGAGCAGCGTCTGGAGCTTGCGCGCGATCGCCGGCACCGCGCTGAAGTAGGCGTGCGCGTCCTCGACGGTGAGGTCGAGCACCTCGGTGATGTTCTTGCCCTTGTACTGGACCTCGAGCGTCTCGCGGTTGTAGCGCTTGCCGTGGCAGACATCGCACGGCACGTAGACGTCCGGCAGGAAGTGCATCTCGACCTTCAGCACGCCGTCGCCCTGGCACGCCTCGCAGCGGCCGCCCGCCACGTTGAACGAAAAGCGGCCGGCACCGTAGCCGCGCTCGCGTGCGGTCGGCACTTCGGCGAACAGCTCCCGGATCGGCGTGAAGAGGCCGGTATAGGTGGCCGGGTTCGAGCGCGGCGTGCGGCCGATCGGCGACTGGTCCACGTTGATGACCTTGTCGAGCGCGTCGAGTCCATCGATGGCGTCGTGCGGCTCGGCTTCGAGGTGGCTGTTGTAGAGCTTGCGCGCGACTGCGGCGTACAGCGTGTCGTTGACGAGCGTGCTCTTGCCGGAGCCCGACACGCCGGTCACGCAGGTGAAGAGACCGATCGGGATCTCGACCGTGACGCCGCGCAGGTTGTGGCCGCGCGCGTTGACGACCTTGAGGCTGGGCGTCTCGCTGCCGGTCGGCCACGGCTGCCGTGATGCCGGCACGGCGATGCGCGCCCGCCCCGACAGATAGCGCCCGGTAAGCGACTGCGGATGCGCCGCCACCTCCGCCGGCGTGCCTTCGGCCATCACCCGGCCGCCGTGGACGCCGGCGCCCGGGCCCATGTCGATCACGTGGTCGGCGGCGCGGATCGCGTCCTCGTCGTGCTCGACGACGAGCACGCTGTTGCCGATGTCGCGCAGGTGGCGCAGGGTCGCGATGAGCCGCTCGTTGTCGCGCTGGTGCAGCCCGATCGACGGCTCGTCGAGCACGTACATCACGCCCGTGAGCCCGGAGCCGATCTGCGACGCGAGGCGGATGCGCTGCGCCTCGCCGCCCGACAGGGTCTCGGCGCTGCGGTCGAGGCTGAGGTAATTGAGGCCGACGTCGTTCAGGAACCGCAGCCGCGACGCGATCTCGCGCACCACCTTGTCGGCGATGCCGGCCTTGGCGCCCTGCAGACGCAGCGCGGCGAACCAGTCGAGGCACTCGCGCAGCGTGAAGTGCTCGACGCGGAAGATCGGCTCGCGCGCGCCGGTGACCGAATCGACCAGGAACACGTGGCGCGCCTCGCGACGCAGGCGCGAGCCGCCGCACTCGGGGCAAGGCCGCGCGCTCTGGTAGCGCATGAGGTCCTCGCGCACCGCGGCCGAATCGGTCTCGCGGAAGCGCCGCTCGAGGTTCGGCAGGATGCCTTCGAACGGATGGCTGCGCTTGACGACGCGCGACTTGCCGCGCGCGCCCTCGGCCTCGTAGACGAACTCGATGTCCTCGCTGCCCGAGCCGTGCAGCAGCACCTGTTGCGCGGCCTCGGGCAGGTCCTCGAACGGCGCATCGATGTCGAAGGCGTAGTGGCGCGCGACGCTCTCGAGCATCGAAAAGGTATAGCCATTGCGCCGGTCCCAGCCCTTGACCGCGCCGCTCGCCAAGCTGAGCGACGGGAACGCGACCACGCGGTGGGCGTCGAACACGGTGGTGTGTCCGAGGCCGTCGCAGGTGGGGCAGGCGCCGACCGGCGAATTGAACGAAAAGAGGCGCGGCTCGAGTTCCGACAGCGAGTAGTTGCAGATCGGGCATGCGAACTTGCTCGAGAACAGGTGCTCGTGCGGGCGCCGGCCGACCGCGTCGCCCGGCATCTCGGTGACGAGCGCGCGGCCGTCGGCGATGCGCAGCGCCGCCTCGAAGCTTTCGGCCAGGCGCTGCTGCAGCCCCGGCTGCACCTTCACGCGATCGATGACGACGTCGATGTCGTGCTTCTCGCTCTTCTTGAGCGCCGGCACGTCGGTCGCTTCGAAGATCGAGCCGTCGACGCGAAAGCGCACGTAGCCCTTGGCCTGCATCTCCTGAAACAGCTCGGCGAATTCGCCCTTGCGGTCGCGCACCACCGGCGCGAGCACCATCAGGCGCGTGTCGGGCGGCAGGGCGAGCGTCGCGTCGACCATCTGCGACACGCTCTGGGCGGCGAGCGGCTGATCATGCAGCGGGCAGTACGGCGTGCCGGCGCGCGCGTACAGAAGGCGCAGGTAGTCGTGGATCTCGGTGACCGTGCCGACCGTCGAGCGCGGGTTGTGCGAGGTCGCCTTCTGCTCGATCGAGATCGCCGGCGACAGGCCCTCGATCACGTCGACCTCGGGCTTGTCCATCAGCTGAAGGAACTGCCGCGCATACGCCGACAGGCTCTCGACGTAGCGGCGCTGGCCTTCGGCGTAGAGCGTGTCGAACGCGAGGCTCGACTTGCCCGAGCCCGAAAGGCCCGTGATCACGACGAGACGGTTCCTCGGAATGTCGAGGTCGATGTTCTTGAGGTTGTGGGTGCGCGCGCCGCGCACGCGGATCATCGACGCGGGCTGCACGGCACCCGATGCGGCCTGCGCGGGTGCGGGCGAGGCGGCAGCTTGGGGCGCGGCGAACGACGGCTCGGAATCCGGCGGCGCGACCGGAGCTGCGCCAGCGTCCGGCGCGCGTGAAGCAGGCGTCTCGTCCGCGAGGCGGTCGGGCGCGGCAGCATCGGCGCGAGAGGGCATGGAGTGGACGGGCAAACCGGCCACTATAGCGAGCCGAGGCGTCGGCGCCGGTCGTGGGGTTCGGGCGGTGGCAGGGGTCGCGGGGCGAGCGGGGCTGCGCCAACCCGTTCCAGGGCGCCGGCCCGCGACCTCGGGCGGGCGCGGCCTGCGACTCGCGCGAGTGCCGGCGAGGGACTTCTCGCGCCGCGAGCGCGGCGGACCGACCCTGCGCTCGCGGCCTTCGATCGTCAGCGCGCCGCGTCCGACGCGCCGGGTGCGCTGGCGGGGCCGCTCGTGGGAGCGGGAGCGGGCGCGCGGACGCCATCGCTGGTCACCGCGCCGTCCGGCGCCGCGGCGGGCGCGCTTCCGGGAGCGGTTCGGCGCAGGTCCGCCGCGACGTCCGATGCGAGCGGTCCGCGACGCTGCGTCGCCGGCGTGCCGAGGTCGATCGACCCGGCCTCCTCGCCGAGGCTCAGCGTCGCCTGAAGCCGGCCGTCGAGCATCAGCTCGATGGCGAGCCGCGGGCTGCTGGCGGTTCGCGCGGCAGCGCCGGCACCGGCCGGCACGTCGGTCGGCCATTCGACAGCGGCGCGCTCGAAGCGGCCGATCCAGTCGATGACCGCCGGCGTCATCGGCCGCGCGGGTCCGTTGCCCGATCGCCAGCTCCAGCGCTGCGGCGCGCCAGCGACGCGCGCCTGCAGCGGCGCCGTTCGGATGCCGCTGATCGCCGATCGCCGGGGTGCGCCGGGAGTGGCCGCAGGTGCCGCGCCCACGGACGCGTCGGCGGGCGGGGCCGCCGGCTCGACGAGGGGCGCCGGCGGAGCGGGCGTCGACGGGTGCGGCATCGCGGCAGCGGGCGCGGCGGCATGCGGCGCCGGTGCCAGCCGGCGCTCGGTCTGTTCGCGCGCGGGGTCGCGTGCGCTGCCGTCGGCGCGCCGCAGCTCGCTGCGCGACGCCGCGGCAGCGGCAGCGGCTGCCGCTCGTGCACCGGTCGCAGCTCGATCGCGCGCGGTGCTCTCGGGATCGATTCGGAACTCGCGCTTCGCGAACGCGCTGTCGCCCCGCTGCTCGTCCACGCCGCCGGGAATACTGCCCGACGAGGGCGCCGCGTTCGTCGCCGTGCTGCGCGGTGGTGTCGGCGGCGCAGCCGGTTCAGGCACGCGCACCGGGTCGGCCGGCGCCGGGGCAGCGGCGGTGGCCGCGGAACCTTGGGCCGAAGTCGCGGGCTCGGGTGCCGCACGCGGTGCCGCCGCGTCGGGCCGCGCGGGCCTCGCGGACGCGCCCGGTTGACGCGCGACCTCGGCCTTCGAGCCGCCGTCTCGCGCTGCGCGCGCCTCGCGTGCGGCGCCTGGCGGCGGCATGCGTCCTGGCGCCGCGCCTTGCCGCTCGGCGCCAAGGGGTGTCCGTGGTGCCGCTTCCTGCGGACCGACCGGAGCCGGCGCGGGCGCGACTTCGCGCGGGCCGGACTCGTCGCGAGCGATCGACACCGGCGGAGGGTCCGGACGCGGCGGGTTCGGGTCGATCGGGCGGCCCCACCACATCACGCCGATCAGGGTCGCGCCGATCACGCTGGCGAACCCGCTCGCGACGGCCGGCCGCCCGAGCCAATCCCAAAGCCCCGCGACACCGCGCCGCGGCGCGGGTGCCGCGGCACGACCCGCACGGTGCTGCGCAGGCGACGCTGCCGGTCGCGCCGCCCCGGCCGCGGCCGAGCGCGCTTCGCGCAGGATGGCGTCGCTGATGCCAGGTGGCGCGGCAACCTCGGCGTCGGGCGCATGGCGCAGGGCGGCGGCGAGGAAGGCGTCGCGCGCCTCGTCCCCCTCGGCAGCGGTCCCGTCGATCTCGTTCGTCGCCATCACGCGCCCCGCTGCAGCGGCTCGAGGTACGCCCCCATGCACGCGCGCAGCTTGCTCATCGCGTAGCGCAGACGCGTCTTGGCGGTCTCGAAGCCGACCTCGAGCGCCGCCGCGACCTCGTCGACCGCAAGGCCGTCGTCGTGATGCAGCAGGAACGCGCTGCGCTGCGGCAGCGGCAGCTGGTCGAGGCAGTCGAGCAGCTTCTCGCCGGCGCGGCGCCAGAACGTCAGGTCCTCGCCCGGCAGCGCGGATGCCGGCGCCGGCCAGTGCTGCCAGGCGTCGCTGTCCGGCTGCCACGGCTCGCCGTCGTCGGCCTCGTAGGCATCGCTCGAGACTTCGCGGCCGCTGCGCCGCAGCACGTCGACGACGCGGTGATGCGCGAGCGTGAAGAGCCACGTGCGGAACGCGGCGCCCTGGGGCTGCCAGCGCGTGCGCGCGTGCACCACGCGCAGCCACGTGTCCTGGAACACCTCGTCGGCGCGCGCGGCGTCGGCACTGCCGAGCAGGCGTCGGACGAAGCGATAGAGCGCGGCCTGGTGGCGCGCGTAGAGCGTCTCGAACGCCGCGACGTCGCCGGCTGCATAGGCGGCCATCAGTGCGTCGTCGTCGGGTTCGAGGCTCGAGGTCATCGGCTGAGTCTGCCGCATGCGGCTCGCAGGCGGTGATACGCGGCTGCGTCTCGGATGGGGTGATCGCCGCGGCGCCGCATCGCGATTCAGGGGGACGTCGCTTGCTTCCCAATGCGGTTGCTGCGATCTACCATCGTCCGCCCCCGCACTTGGGAGACCTGTGTTGAGCGACCCGCGCATGGTCCGGAACACGCGCAGCCTCTGGGCGCGCCTGCTCGCTTCGTTCGGTGCGCTCGCCGGCATGGCGGCCGCACCGCACGCCGATGCGGTTCCGGCCGCACGCGAGGCGCTCGAGGCGCGCGTGCTGGCGGTGCGCGCGGCGCTCGATCGCGCGCCCGGGCCTGACTCCGACGCCGATGAAGCGCCGCCGCGTCTGCTTGCCCAGTGGTTCAAGTGGAACAACTGGAACAACTGGAACAACTGGCCCAAGTGGGGCAAGTGGGGCAACTGGCTCAACCGCTGAGCCCGCACGCGCGATGTTCGCCGAAGCCCCGATCCGCTGGTTCGCGCGTCGCCCGCGCGCCCTCCCACGGCCCGCGCCCACGATCCGCTTCGATCCGGCCGAGTTCGCACCGGCGCTGCAGACGCGTCTGCTCATCCTCCAGGCCACGCCGTTCTGCAACATCGACTGCGACTACTGCTATCTGCCGGAGCGCGACTCGACCGCACGCATGTCGATCGCCACCGTACGGCGCGCGGCCGAACGCCTGCTCGAAGACGACCTGGCGCGCGACGAGATCACGGTGGTCTGGCATGCCGGCGAGCCGCTCGCGATGCCGCGTGCGTTCTACGCCGCGGCGTTCTCGGTGCTCGAGCAGGTGCTCGGCAGCACGTGCCGGGTCGCCCATTCGATCCAGACCAACGGCACGCTGATCGACGACGCGTGGTGCGAGCTGTTCAAGCGCCACCATGTGCAGATCGGCGTCAGCGTCGACGGCCCGGCCGCGCTGCACGACCGCCATCGGCGCACGCGCGGGGGGCACGGCACGCACGCCCGCGTGGTCGCCGGCATGCAGCGCCTGCGCGCGCACGGCATCGCCTTCCACGCGATCGCGGTCGTCACCGCCGACACCTTCGCCGACGCTCACGGCTTCGTCGACTTCTTCGTCGAGCAGGGCGTTGCCGAAGTGGGCTGCAACTACGACGAGGCCGAAGGCGTGCACGCGCGCTCGAGCCTCGCCGGTCGCGAGGCCGCGCATGCCGCGTTCGTCCAGCACCTGCTCGACCGATCCCTGGCATCGGACCCGCCGCTGCGAATCCGCGAGCTCGGCCTCGCGCTCGACCTGATCCGCGCGCCCCTGCCGCGTGTGCGTTGGCAGGGCCGCGCCTGGCCCGACAACGCGCAGGCGCAGCCGTTCGCGCTGATCACGGTGGGACACGACGGCCGCTTCGGCACCTTCTCGCCCGAGCTGCTCGGCCAGCGCGCCGCCGAGTTCGGCGACTTCGTGCTCGGCAACGTCCGGACCGACGGCTATCTGGCGAGCGCGCGCAGCGCGTGCTTCGAGCGCCTGTGGAGCGCGATCGTGCACGGCACCCGCGCGTGCGAGGCGGCGTGCGCGCACTTCGGCTTCTGCGGCGGCGGCGCGCCGGCCAACAAGTTCTACGAGAACAGCGACTTCGCGAGCGCCGAAACGCTGTATTGCCGGACCATGTTCAAGCGTCCGTTCGATGCGGTGCTGTCGCGCCTGGAAGGCGCTCGCGAAGCTCCGGAGGTTCGGCCATGAAAGAGATCCGCGACTGCAGGTACAGCGCGTTCATCAGCTACGCCAACGGCGACAACGACGGCTACTACGGCTGGATCACGAAGTTCGCCGACCAGTTGCGGGCGGTGCTGCCGAGCCGCGCGCGCGTCAAGGGCGGCATTCCGCCGCCGTTCTTCGGCAGCGAGACGCCGATCGCGTCGGGCCGCCTCAGCGACCAGCTCAAGGCCACCGTCGCCGAGTCGTTCGCGATGATCATCGTCGTGCACGAGAACTACGCGAGCTCCGATTGGTGCCTGCAGGAGCTCGAGTACTTCCAGGCGCTGTTCGGCGAGGAAGGCCGGCGCGAGCGGCTCTACATCGTCGCGATGTCCGAGAACGCGATCCGCAACGTGCAGGCGACCGCGAGCTGGAAGCGCCTGGTCCCGAACGAAGACCAGGCGTGGCTGCGCTTCTACGAGCTCGCCGACCGCGACACGCCGGTGCCGATCTACCAGCGCCTCGACGACGGTCGCGGCATCCCGTCCGAGGCGTTCCAGGATCGCTTCGAGAGCCTGATCCGCGACCTCTCGGCGAAGATCGCGCGCAGCGCGAGCGTGGCACCGAAGGTCGAGGTGTCGCGGCCGCTGCCGCCGCTCTCGCGCGCGCAGCCGCTGCTTGGTCGGACCGATCTGGTACCTGCCGCGCCCTCCGGTGCCAACGCGACTCACGTGCTGCTCGGTGTCACCACGCCCGAGCTCGCCGAAGCGGTGGCGAGCCTGCGCACGTCGCTGCTGAGCGTCGGCGTGCACGTCGACGCGCTCGGGCGCGATGCGCTGTTCGGCGAGTTCGCCGAGTTCGAGCGCGCCGACCTGCTCGCGCTGCCGTTCAACGAGGCGCAGCCGCTGCTGCCGTTCGCCCCCGGCGGTCACCTCGCGCTGCAGCGTGACGCGTGGCTGCGCCTCGGCAGGCCGGCCGAGTCGCTGGTCTGGGTCGACCTGCGCAGCGTGCCGGCTCCGCAGATCGCGCGTCCGGGCCAGTCCGAGTTCATCGCCGCGGTCGCGGCACAGGCGCTCGAACCCGCGGGGCTGATGACGCGGCTGATCGGCGAGCAGCCGGCCGCGCCCGTCGACGCGGGCGAGGCGGCGGCGGTGCGCATCTACATCGAGAGCAACCGCAACGAGCGTCTGCTCTGGAAGCCGCTCGGCGAGCAGATCAAGCGCAAGTGGGACAAGCTCGTCGAGGGCAAGAAGATCGCGCCGCCGCTCTTCATTCGGCCGCGCGGCCTGCCGATCGACGAGATCGAGCACCACCCGCCGCTCGACGACGCCGACGGCGTGGTGCTGCTCTGGGGCAAGAAGGAGCCGCGCTCGCTGCTCTCGCAGATCAACAAGGTCGAGGACCGGCTGCACGGGCGCGACGTCGCGCCATGCATCGTCGCGTACCTGATGCCGCCGCAACCCGACCCCAAGGCGCCGATCGTCGCCTGGTCGTGGGACGTGCTGCGGTTCCAGGCCGAGCGCGAGGAGGACATCGACGTCGTCGCCGACGACACCTCCGAGCTCGAGGCGTTCCTGCAGCGCATCCTCGATCGCGCCGACAAGAAGCGACTCGCGGCATCACAGCGCGCCGCCATCGCGGCGGCCTGAGCGATGGACGCGGTCACCGCGGCTGCGCCCGCGTTCCGGCTCCCGCTCGAGCCGTACCCGGGCCTTCGGCCGTTCCTCGACCACGAGGCGTCGCTGCTGTTCGGGCGCGGGCGGCAGGTCCGCGAGGTGATCGAGCACCTGCGCGAGACGCACTTCGTCGCGGTGATCGGCGGTTCCGGGTCGGGCAAGTCGTCGCTCATCCACGCCGGCGTGGTGCCCGAGCTGCGCAGCTTCGGCATTCCGGGAGCGGGCGACTTCTGGGTGCCGATGGTCTCGGTGCCCGGCACCAACGCGGCCCCGGCGCGCCCGGGCGAATTGCCGGTGTCGCCGGTCACCCGCATGGCGTCGAAGTTCGCCAAGCTGCTGCGGCGGCTCGACTCGCCCGATGCGGAACGCGCACGCGTCGAGGAGATCGCGGCGCTGCTGCGCCTGGATGCCGGCTTCTCGCGCCTCGTCGACACCTACTCGGGCGACCTCGACGTCGGGCCGGGACCCGACCCGCACGAGGCGCGCCTGCTGTTCGTGATCGACCAGTTCGAGGAGCTGTTCCACTTCACCAACAAGGACAGCGACGACGCGCGCCACCTCGTCGAGCGCGTGATCGACCACTTCTTCGGTCCGCACGAGCGCTGTTACGTGGTGCTGACGATGCGCAGCGAGCACCTCTCGGACTGCGCGAGCTATCTCGAGCTGCCCGACGCGATCAACCGCGCGTCGTACCTGGTGCGCCGGCTCGACACGGCCGAGCTGCGCGACGCGATCACGCTGCCGGCGCAGCGCTTCCTGCGCCTCGTGCAGCGCCAGCGCTCGGTGGATCCGGCGACGCTGCCAGCCGAAGTGCTGTTCGACGAGGCGGTGCTGGCGCGTCTGCTGCGCGACGTGCAGGCGATCACCCACGATCCGGACCACCTTCCGCTCCTGCAGCACCTGCTCGCGCGCATGTGGGAGATGGCGTGCCGGCGCGAGCACGTCGATCCGCGCGGCGTGCCTGCTGCGATCCTGCCGGTCGACCTGACGATGGCGGTGGCGGCGCTCGACGCGCGCGCGGAGCGCGAGCCCGGCGAGCTGCCCGAGCCGTCGGAGCCGCCCGAAGGCGGCGTGCGCGAGCGCGTGGTCGGCATCGACGGCAGCGTTCCCGACGCGGTGAACGTGCTGCGCGCCTGCCTCGAGAACTGGGCCGAGGCGATCTTCCAGCGCCGCAGCCCGCGCGATCGCGCCCGCATCGAGTCGCTGCTGCGCCGGCTCGCGTTCAAGGACCCGAACACGGGCATGTACACGCAGCAGCGCATCGACGTCGACGACCCGCGCCTGTTCGACGCCGATCCCGAGCCGAGCACGCGCGCCGCGCTGCGCGCGCTGATCGAAGACCCGGAGGGCGGCCGCTCCGGCGCGTTCGGGTTCGTCGGCTCGGTCGACTACCTTTACTGGGACGACGACAACCCGCAGCGCGTCACGCTCAAGGTGTCGCACGAGTCGTTCATCCGCGGCTGGTCGCGCTTTCGCGGCCTCGTCGACCGCGAGGCCGAACGCTTCGAGGCCTTCGTCGACGTGCTGCGGCGCTGTGGCCGCTGGCTCGCCGCCGGCCGGCCCGAGCGCCTGCTGCTCGAGTCGGCCGACCTCGACCACTTCCGCGACCAGGGCCTCGCCGCACTGCTGGTCGAGCCCGCCGAGCGTGCGGCGTGGTTCAAGGTGCTGCGCCTCGACCGCGACGGCCCGCGCCTGGCGCCGCTCGAATCGGACATCGACGCCTTCATCGAGCGTTCGCAGGCCGCGCGCGACGCCGAGGAGCGCGCACGCCAGGAGGCGGTCGCGCGCGAGCTCGAGCTGCAGGAGCGGGCGCGGCTCGCCGGCGAGCGCGAACGCGAGGCCGAGCGCCAGCGCGCTGCGCAGATGCGGGAATTCGAGGCCGAGCGTGCACGCGTCGAGGCCGACCGGCTGCGCATCGCCGCCGAGTTCGAGCGCGCCGAGGCGCTGGCCAGGCAGGCCGACGCCGACCGCCTGCGCAGCCAGGCCGAACGCGATCGGGCCGAAGCCGAGACGCATCGGGCCGAGGCCGAGACGCGGCGCGCCGAGGCGGTGAGCAAGCGCAACTTCTGGCTTGGCCTGAGCGCCATCCTCGTCGGCTTCCTGCTGCTGCCGTACGCCGTGTTCGCGGTCTTCGTTCAAGCGCCGGTGCTCGAGAGCTTCGAGCAGTTCGCGACCGCGCGCGGGCTCGTCGAGCGCCGCCTGCGCTCCGAGAGCGACCCCTTGCCCGGTGCGGCCGGCGCCGAGCTCGGCGTGCTGCTCGAAGCCGCCGACCTGGTCGAGAAGGCGAAGGCGAAGATCGCGTTCCTCGGCAACCGCACGATGCGCGGGTTCGAAGGTTGGCTGAAGCCCGTCGCCGACGCCAAGCGCGTGGCGGCGCTCGCGACCTCCGAGCCCGGCGTCAACGGCAGCCTGCGGGCGCTGCTCACGACGGCGCTCTGGCGCAGCCGCACCGATTTCAGGGCCGTCCCGGGCGACCTGCAGTTCAAGGCCGTTCGTCACGAAGTCGAGTGCTCGGTAACGACCGCCAACGGCCGCGAGCGCCTGCCCGGGAGCCTGTTTCTCGACGAGCGGCGCAGCCGCGGGCTGTTCGTGCCGGCGCGCCGCGCGGGCATCGCCGAGATCGAGTTCTATCCGGCGCGCCACGCTGCAGCGACCGGTTGCAGCGGCGAGCACTCGGTCTGGTCGGTGCCGCGCTACCTGCAACCCGCGGTGCTGCTCGACGCGCGGGTGCGCTTCCTCGCGCTCGCGGCATCGCCCGCGCCCGGCGAGGGTTCGCTGACGCTCTACGCGGTCGACTGGGGGCGCGACGACGGCGAAGGTCTCGGGGCGACGCAGATGCGCCAGCGTTCGGTCGTCACCGACCCCGGTGCGGCCGAACTGGTGCGTGCCGAGATCAGGAAACCCTCGGACGCGGCACTCCAGGTGCCGGAGGTGAAGAGCGTGCAGACATGGCGCGAGCCCGGCGGCATCGGTGTGGCGGTCGCCGACATCGCGTGGCGAATCCTCACCGAGGAGGTTCAGCCGATCCGCGACGCCGGCTCGCCGGGGCAGTGGCAGACGCTGGCGGCTCCGCCGTCCGGCTCGCCCTGCGGGCGGCTCGGCGAGGCGCTGCGCAAGGAGGCGCAGCCAGGCTTCCGCTCCGAAACCCTGCAGCACGGCACGCACTGCTTCGAGATCCAGCGCGGCAACCCGCCGCCCAGTGCGGCGCCGAGGCCGCGCGGCCCCGACGGCGGGGCGGCGGACGCGGGCACGACCGGCACGACCTACGCGGCAAGCGCCACGACCGAGAACAGCGCGACGAGCGCGACGACCGCAGCGGGGGTCGCCACGGCTGCGACAGCGACGCCTGCGAGCGCCGCCGTCGCTGCGGCGGGCGCTCCGGACAAGCCCGCCCCCTCGTCCGGCAGCGCTCTCGCCCCGCCCGCTGCCCCGGCCGAACGCGTGCGCGAGCAGGTGGTGATCGTCGTCTACGACGAGCCTCGCCCCGAGGTGCTCGACCAGCTCGAGGCGAAGTCGCGCGGCAGCGGCGCGAGCGCGGCCGAAGCCATGCAGGGCAATCGCCCGACCTCGATCGCGAGCCTCACCGCGTTCGGACGCCTTGCGCGCGGACCGGGCGAATGGGTCGTCGGCGTCGCCGGACCGTTCGCCGGCTGGATCGCGCTACGGCGCCCGGTCGGCGACGTCGAGGCGCGCTACTCGGGCGCGCCCTGGAGCACCGACGCGCTCAGGCGAATTGGTCGGGAGGTTCATGCGCTGTACGACCCGCGCGCCCTTCCAGCACCCGCAGGATCTCCGGGCCGTACGCCTCCAGCTTCTTCGTCCCCACCCCGCTGATCTGGCCGAGTGCGTCGAGCGACGCCGGCGCCGCCGCCGCCATGTCGGCGAGCGTCGCGTCGTGGAACACCACGTAGGCCGGCAGGTTGTGCTCGCGCGCGACCTCGGCGCGCCACGCCTTGAGCGCCGCGAAGCGGGCCAGCGCGTCGGCGTCGAGCTCGCGCGGCGGCGGCTTGTCGCCCCCACGCCCCGACCCGCTGCGGCGCACGCCGCGCGACCCGCGGCCGGCGGTGGCGCTCGGCCGGCGCAGCAGGATCGGCACGCCGCCGCGCAGCACCTCGCGCGAGGTCTCGGTCAGCTCGAGCGTGTTGTATTCGCCCTCGGCGCGCAGGTGGCCGAGCGCGATCAGCTGGCGCAGCACCGCGCGCCACTCGGGCTCGGCGATGCCGGCGCCGATGCCGAACGTGCTGAGCCCCTGGTGGCCGTTCTGGCTCACCTTCTCGGTCGCCTTGCCGCGCAGCACGTCGATCAGGTGGCCGGCGCCGAAGCGCTTGCCCGAGTGCTGGTGGAAGCGGTAGACGCCCGAGAGCGCCATGCGCGCCGCCTCGGTGGCATCCCAGGTCGCCGGCGGCTGCAGGCAGTTGTCGCAGGCGTTCTGGTGCGGCTTGCAGGGCGTGCTCGGCTCGCCGAAGTAGGCGAGCAGGCGCACGCGCCGGCAGTCGTGCGCTTCGGCGAGGGCGAGCAGGGCGTCGAGCTTGGCGCGCTGGCCGCGCTTGAACTCCTCGCCCGCCGGGCTCTCGTCGATCATCCGGCGCTGGTTGACCACGTCGGCGAGGCCGTACGCCATCCACGCATCGGCCGCGAGGCCGTCGCGCCCGGCGCGCCCGGTCTCCTGGTAGTACGCCTCGATGTTCTTCGGCAGGTCGAGGTGGGCGACGAAGCGCACGTCGGGCTTGTCGATGCCCATGCCGAACGCGATGGTCGCGACCATCACGATGCCTTCCTCGCGGAGGAACCGGTCCTGGTGGCGGCGCCGCACGTCGGCGTCGAGCCCCGCGTGGTACGCGAGCGCCGGAATGCCCTCGGCGTTGAGCCAGGCGGCGGTCTCGTCGACCTTCTTGCGCGACTGGCAATACACGATGCCGGCGTCGCCCTCGTGCTCGTCGCCGATGAAACGCAGCAGCTGGGCCCGCGCGTTGTCCTTCTCGACGACGGCATAGCGGATGTTCGGCCGGTCGAAGCTGCTGATGAAGACGCGCGCGTCTTCGAGCTGCAGACGCTCCACGATGTCGGCGCGCGTCAGCGCGTCGGCGGTCGCCGTCAGGGCGACCCGCGGCACGCCGGGGTAGCGCGTGTGCAGCACGTCGAGGTTCAGGTAGTCCTCGCGGAAATCGTGGCCCCACTGGCTCACGCAGTGCGCCTCGTCGATCGCGAACAGGCTGAGCAGGCCGCGCGCGTGCAGCGAATCGAGCTGGGCCAGGAAGCGCGGCGACGCGATGCGCTCCGGTGCGGCGTAGAGCAGCACCAGCCGGCCGCTCGTCAGCTCGCGCTCGACCCGCTCGGCATCGCGGCCGTCGAGCGACGAGTTCAGGAACGCGGCGTGGACGCCGGCTTCCTCGAGAGCGCCGACCTGGTCGTGCATCAGCGCGATCAGCGGACTCACGACGAGCGCGACGCCGGCGCCGGCGCGGTGCCGCGCGATCGCCGGCACCTGGTAGCACAGGCTCTTGCCGCCGCCCGTCGGCATCAGCACCAGCGCGTCGCCACCGCCGATGACGTGGTCGACGATCTCGGCCTGCGCGCCGCGGAAGGCGGCGTAGCCGAAGACGTCGGCGAGGATCCGGAGCGGGTCGGTAGCGGACGGGGCGGTCTGGGCGAGCATCGGCGCGAAGGGCAACCGGCGATGGTACGGGAGCCGCTCCGGCACGCCCGGGCGAAGGGATGCCGGCCGTGCGGGTGCCTTCCGAAAGGCGAGGCCGCGGCGGCCCGCCCGCTCCATAATCCCCGGCAGTTTTCTTGCATTTTCCGGGAGCGCGCCATGGCGTCGGTCAACAAAGTCATCCTCGTCGGCAACCTGGGGCGCGATCCCGAGGTGCGCTATTCGCCGAATGGCGGCGCGATCTGCAACGTCACGATCGCCACCTCGCGCCAGCGCAAGAACAAGGACTCCGGCGAGCGCTCGGAAGAGACGGAATGGCACCGCGTCGTCTTCTTCGACCGCCTCGCCGAGATCGCCGGCGAATACCTGAAGAAGGGCCGCTCGGTGTACGTCGAAGGGCGCCTGCAGACCCGCAAGTGGCAGGACAAGGACGGCGCCGAGAAGTACACGACCGAGGTCATCGCGAGCGAGATGCAGATGCTCGGCGGCCGCGAAGGCACGGGCGCGCCGACCGCCGACGAAGACCGCGGCGGCTACGGCGAGGGCGGCGGGCGCTCGGCGCCGGCTTCTCGGCCGGCCGCGTCGCGCCCGGCCCCGAAGTCGTCGACCGGCTTCGACAACATGGACGACGACATCCCGTTCTGAGCCGCCGCGCAGCGGTTGGTCGACGAAAGGCCCGCAGCCTCGAAACTGCGGGCCTTTTCTTCGTCTCGCGTCGGGACGGAGTCGAGCGGGGCGCTGCCCGCTCAGCTGCCGGTGCGGTAGCGCCGCACGTCGAGCGTCGAGACGGTGCCGCCGCGGTTGCCCCATGCGCCGCGCAGGTGCGTCAGCAGATCGGCGATGTCGTCGTCGCTCAGCACGCCGGCGTACGGCGGCATCCCGAACGGGCGCGGGTTGCCGGCAGTCGCGGGCGCATAGCCGCCCTGCAGGACGATGTGCACCAGGTTGGCCGGCGGGTCCATCGTGACCGCGCGGTTGCCGGCGAGCGGCGGATAGGCGTTCGGCACGCCGCGGCCGTCGGTGCCGTGGCATTCCTCGCAGTGCTGCGCGTAGAGCTGGGCGCCGCGCGGGTTCACCGGTCCGGCCGACGCGGCACCCTGCGGCGCGGGCGCCGCGGGTGCGATCGACTTCAGGTAGGTCGCGACCGCGCCCAGGTCGGCGCTGCCGAGGTACTGCGTGCTGTTCTGCACTACCTCGGCCATCGGGCCGGTGACGATGCCGCGCGCCGACAGGCCGTGCTGCAGCAGGTTCACGATCTCCGCAATGCTCCAGTCGCCGACGCCCGCCTCGGCGTTCGAGGTCAGCGATGGCGCGTACCAGTTCTGCACCGGGATCAGCCCGCCGGCGAGCCCGACCGAGCGGCGCGTGGCGCCGAGCGCGTTCCGCGGTGCGTGGCAGGCGCCGCAGTGCGCCAGCCCTTCGACCAGGTAGGCGCCGCGGTTCCACTCGGCGGATTTCGTGGTGTCGGCGCTGAAGGTGCCAGGCCGGAAGTAGAGCGCGCGCCAGACGGCGAGCGACGCCTGCAGGTTGAACGGGAAGCGCAGCTCGTTGGTCGGCGTCGCCGACCGCGTCGGCGGCAGGCTCATCAGGTAGGCGTAGATCGCGTCCGAGTCGGCACGCGTCACGCGCGTGTAGTTCGGGTACGGGAACGCCGGGTAGAGCAGGCGCCCGTCGCGCGAGCGGCCGTTGTGCATGGCGCGCCAGAACTCGCCGGCGCTCCAGCGCCCGAGTCCGCTGTCGGGGTCGGGCGTGAGGTTGGGCGCGTAGACCGCGCCGAACGGCGTCTCGATGGCGCGTCCGCCCGCGAGCGGCGCGCCGCCGCTGACGGTGTGGCACGAGACGCAGTTGCCGGCGGCGGCGAGGTAGCGGCCGCGCTCGACGCTGGCGGCGTCGCTCGGCGGTGCCGCGGCATTGGCGCCGACCGCGCTTTCGTCGAGCCGGTTCAGGAACGCGAGCGCGGCGACCAGCACGATCGCGACGAGCGCGATCGCCGCCAGCGTGCGGCCCCAGCCGCGGGTCATGGTTCGCATCGCAGCCATGCTCAGCGGCTCGCCGGCGCGCGCAGCGTCGGCGGCGGCGCCGGAATCGCCGGGCGCCCGGCGGCGTTCGCCGCGGGCGGCGCCTGCGGCGGCGGCGGGGAGCCGGCGGGTGCCTGCGTCGGCGCTTCGGCGAGCACGCTGCCGCACGGCAGCGGCATCGGCTGGGCGTCGGCGGCGCGCACCGGCTTCGCGCCGGCGCCGACCGGCTGCGCCGCGAGCCAGGATGAGACCGCGCCGATGTCCTCGAGGGGCAGGCGCTGCGCGACCAGCGACATGCAGTCGGGCGCGACCGCCTTGCGCTTGCCGCTGCGCCAGGCGCCCAGCTGCGCATTGATGTAGTCGCGCGGCAGTCCGACCAGACCGGGACTCGCCGGCTCGATGCCCATCAGCGATTCGCCGTGGCAGCTCGCGCACGCGGGCACCTGCAGGGCCGGGTCGCCGCGCGTCACGAGCTCGCGGCCGCGCGCCGCCACGGCGTCGGGCGGCGCCGGCTGCGGCGCCGGATACGGCACCTGCAGCCCGGCGAAGTAGTCGGCGATCTCGCGCAGGTAGCGGTCGGTGAGCGGCCTGAGCAGATGGTTCATCGGCTCGTAGTGACGCCGCCCGTCGCGGAAGTTGAGGAGCTGATGGTAGAGATAGCCGGACGGCTTGCCGGCGATCCGCGGCACGTAGCCGTCGCTGGTGGCGCGGCCCTGCAGGCCGTGGCAGCCGGTGCACGCGCGCACGCGCTGCGCGATGGTGTCCTCGAATGCGGGCGCGCCGGCGGCGGTCGCCGGGGGCGCGATGGACGCGCCGACAGCGGCGAGCGCGGCGAATGCAAGAGCGACCCTGCGGGAAGCGCCACGGGCCGAAACCGCACGCGGGCGAACGTCGGGGAGAAGGCTCATGCCAAGCCCCCGCCCGGCCGCTCGACCTCGGCGGCAAGGGCCGTGTCGTTCGCCTCCGCGCGCAAGCCGGCCGCGACACCGGCCCGGTCGGCCGCCGGCCGGTTCTGGCTCACCTTCCACTTGCCGACCAGCGAGGTGAGCGGGATCTCGATGCCGACGATCGCGCGCAGCAGCGCATCGACATAGTCGGCCGGCGCGTCGTCGACAGCCCAGGGCGCGGCGCGCGTGCCCTCGTGGCGCTCGGTCAGCCGGGTCACCAGCCGGCGCAGCCACGCAGGGTCGTCGATCACGCGCAGCGGGCCGCGCGCCTGCACCATCACGTAGTTCCAGGTCGGCACGACCTTGCCGTGCTCGGCCTTGCTCGGGTACCAGGCCGGCGACACGTAGCCTTCGGGTCCGCCGAACACGACCAGCGCCTCGGCACCGGCGGGCGTCTCGCGCCACAGCGGGTTGGCGCGTGCCACGTGGCCGCGCAGCACGCCGGGGCCGCCGGCGCTGTCGTCGTCGAGCAGGAACGGGATCGGGTCGGCGCCGATGCCGCCGTCGGCCCGGGGCGTGATCAGGAGGCCGAGCGGGTGGTCGTGGACGAGGCGCCGCAGCACCTCGGGGCGCGGCTCGTCGAAGTGGGCAGGTCGGTACATCGGCGTGGGCGGACGGCCGAGTATGCCCGCGCGTTCGCGGCCTGCGGCGACCCGAGGCGCGCGGCAGATCGAGCGCCTGCGGCCCGGGACGATTCAGGCGTCGAGCGGCACCGCGTGGCGGCGCGCGCTGCGCGCGTCTGGGGAGTCGCGCCACGGCTCGGCATCGGCGATCACCGCGCCGCCGAGGCAGACCTCGCCGTCGTAGACGACCACCGACTGGCCCGGCGTCACCGCCCACTGCGGCGCGTCGAAGCGGGCGGTCAGCGACGCCGCCTCCGCGTCGATGCGGCAGGCGGCGTCGGCCTGCCGGTAGCGCGTCTTGGCGCCGACGCGCTCGCCCGCCGGAGGGCGACCGGCGATCCAGCTCGCGTCGTCGGCGCGCAGCGCGCGCGACAGCAGCCACGGGTGCTCGTGCCCCTGCACCACGACGAGGACGTTGCGCTCGAGGTCCTTGCGGGCGACGAACCACGGCGCGTGCTCGCTGCCGCCGCGCCGGGCGCCGCGCGTCTTCACGCCACCGAGGCCGATGCCCTTCCTCTGGCCGAGCGTGTAGAACGACAGGCCCACGTGCTCGCCGACCACGCGGCCGCGGTCGTCCTCGATCGGCCCCGGCCGCGACGCCAGGTAGCGGTTGAGGAACTCGCGGAACGGCCGCTCGCCGATGAAGCAGATGCCGGTCGAGTCGCGCTTGGTCGCGACCGGCAGGTCGATCTCGGCGGCGATGCGGCGCACCTCGGTCTTGGGCAGCTCGCCCACCGGGAACAGCGTGCGCGCGAGCTGCGCCTGGTTCAGGCGGTGCAGGAAATAGCTCTGGTCCTTGAGCGGATCGAGACCCTTGAGCAGCTCGAAGCTGCCACCCGCCGCCTGCCGCACCCGTGCGTAGTGGCCGGTCGCGATGCGCTCGGCGCCGAGCCGCACCGCGTGGTCGAGGAAGGCCTTGAACTTGATCTCGGCGTTGCACAGCACGTCGGGGTTCGGCGTCCGCCCGGCCCGGTACTCGCGCAGGAACTCGGCGAACACGCGGTCCTTGTACTCGGCGGCGAAGTTGACGTGCTCGATCTCGATGCCGATGCGGTCCGCGACGCTCGCCGCGTCGATGAAGTCCTGGCGCGACGAGCAGTAGGCGTCCTCGCCGTCGCTGCCCGGGCGGTCGTCGTCGGTCCAGTTCTGCATGAACACGCCGATCACCTCGTGGCCGGCGCGCTTGAGCAGCCAGGCGCCGACGGCCGAATCGACCCCGCCCGACAGGCCGACGACGACGCGCTGGAGAGGGGTTCGTTCCGTCATGCGGCCATTGTCCCGTGAAGCGCGGTCGGGGCGCGGGGGCGGGGTTGTCGGCGCCAGCCGACGGCTGCGGGCCGAACAACCGTGCCGGAGCGGCCCAAACGGCCGCGCCGGGCGGCGCGCGGCGGGGCGCGGACTTCGCCGATGATCGCCGGATGCGTGCGCCGCCCCTTCCGCCGGCCGACCGCGGCGCCGCGCCGCCGGCGGGCGCGCGCCTGGTGGTCGCGCTCGGCATCGCGCAGATCGTCTCGTGGGGCTCGCTCTACTACGCGTTCGCGCTGATCGTCGACAAGCTCGCCGCCGCGGTCGATGCGCGGCCGGCGGTCGTCGTCGGCGCCTACTCGGTCGCGCTGCTGATCACCGGCCTCGCGTCGGCGCCGTTCGGCGCGTTGATCGACCGCCACGGCGGGCGATGGGTGATGAGCGCCGGGTCGCTCGCCGCGGCGCTGCTCTTGCCGCTGCTCGGCCACGTGAGCAGCGTCCTCGAGCTCTACCTCGTGTGGGCGGCGCTCGGCGTGACCATGGCCGCCACGCTCTACGACCCGGCGTTCGCGGTGCTCGGCCAGGCGTTCGGCGCCGGCCAGCGCCGTGCGATCACCGCGGTCACGCTGTTCGGCGGCTTTGCAAGCACCGTGTTCTGGCCGCTCACGCAGGCGCTGGTGCAGGCGTTCGGCTGGCAGACGGCGCTGCTGGTGCTCGGTGCCATCAACGGGCTGGTCGCGCTGCCGCTGCATGCGCTGGTGCTGCCGTCGCGGCGCGCCTCGACGCAGGCGTCGGCGTCGCCGGCGGCGGACGACGTCGCGTCGCGGCCGGCGGCGGCCACCTCGGCGCCTGCGGCCGGGTCCGGCGGCGCGCCCTCGTCGGCGCCACGCGCGCCCGACGTGGCAGGCGGGCATGGGTCCACTGCGGCGCCGGCCGATCCTCGGCACGCGCCGGGCAGGGCGGCATCCGCTGCGGCCGACGTCGCCCGCCCTGCCGGGTCGATCGACGACTGGCGCGCCGCGGTGCGCGACCCGGCCTTCCTGCGCCTCGCGGTCGCATTCACCGGCAACGCGCTGGTCTTCTCGGGCATGACGGTGCACCTGATCCCGGTGCTGCACGCCAAGGGCTGGTCGCTCGCCGAGGCGGCGTGGATCGGCGCATTGGTCGGACCGATGCAGGTCCTCGGCCGCATCGCCGAGTACCGCTGGCTGCCGGACTGGTCGGCGTCGAAGGTCGGCGTGATCGCGATGTGGCTGCTGCCGGTCTCGCTGGTGCTGCTCGCGCTGCTCGGGGGATCGATGGTGTGGATCGGCGTCTTCGCGCTGCTCTACGGGTCGGGCAACGGCGTGATGACGATCGTGCGCGGCGCGATCCCGGCCGAGCTGTACGGCCGCGCCGCCTACGGCGCGATCAATGGCGCGCTGTCGGCGCCGGTGCTGATCTCGAAGGCCGCCGGGCCGCTGGTCGGCTCGCTGCTGCTCGCCGCCGCGCTCGGGCCGACGGCGATGGTGCTGCTGCTCGCAGGGCTGGCGGGCCTGGCGGCGGCGTTCTTCACGTGGACGATCCGGCGCCGCGCACCCGATGCGGTGCCGGTCGGCATGGTGCCTTCGTCGCGCTTCTAGCGCCGACTCGGGTCGCGCCGGTGCGTGGCTGCTGTCGATGCGGACCTGGCGCCAAGGCGCCGGGCGGCGCCTTCGCGCGGCCGCTCAGCGCCGCTCGAAGATCGTCGGACTCGCGTAGACGCTGTCGAGCGGCAGCGCGCGCCCGGCGCAGTGGTCCGCGATGCAGCGCAGCACGAGATCGCTGCGGTGGCGCGCGCGGCTCGCCCGCACCTCGGCAAGGCTGAACCATGCGGTGCGCACGATGCCGGTGTCGAGGCGCCGGCCCGGGTCGGCGTCGCCGACCTCGCCCGCGTACGCGAAGCGCAGGTACGTGACGTCGCCGCGCGGCCTCTGCACGCGCGAGAGGTAGACGCCGATCAGGTGGCGCGGCGTGAACACACGCGCGGTCTCCTCGAGCGCCTCGCGCACCACCGCCTGCTCGGGCGTCTCGCCGCGCTCGAGGTGGCCCGCCGGGTTGTTGAGGCGCAGGCCCTCGGGCGTGTGTTCCTCGACCAGCAGGAACTCGCGCTCGCCGGCGATCGAGCGCTCGATCACCGCGGCGACGGTGACGTTCGGCTTCCAGCGTTCGCTCATGCGGCGATGGTAGGCGTCGGCGCCAACAGCGCTTCGCCGCTCGCGCAGGCAGCGCCCGGCCGCGGGCGGGCGCGCACGTTCTTTCTTGTAAGCTCCGGCGTCGCGCCCGAGCCGCTGGAGAGCGCAACGCGCCGCCGAGGAGACATTGGATGTTGATTGGGGTACCGCTCGAGACGAGTCGCGGTGAGACGCGGGTCGCGGTGACGCCGGAGACCGCGAAGAAGCTGGTCGGGCAGGGTCATCGGCTGCAAGTCGAAACGGGCGCCGGCGTCGCGGCGAGCGCGACGGACGCCGCGTACACCGCGGCCGGTTGCGAGATCACCGACAAGGCCGGCGCGTTCGGCGCCGAGCTCGTGCTGAAGGTGCGCTCGCCCGACGCGAACGAGCTCGCGCTGATGAAGCCGGGCACCTTCCTGGTCGGCATGCTCAACCCGTTCGACGCCGCGGGCCTCGCCGCGATCGCCGCAGCCGGCGTGACCGCGTTCGCGCTCGAAGCCGCGCCGCGCACGACGCGCGCGCAGAGCATGGACGTGCTGTCGAGCCAGGCCAACATCGCCGGCTACAAGGCCGTGATCGTCGCCGCCGACCGCTACCAGCGCTTCTTTCCGATGCTGATGACGGCGGCCGGGACCGTGAAGGCGGCGCGCGTCGTCGTGCTCGGCGTCGGCGTGGCGGGCTTGCAGGCGATCGCGACCGCCAAGCGCCTCGGCGCGGTGATCGAGGCGTCGGACGTGCGCCCGTCGGTGAAGGAGCAGGTCGAGTCCCTCGGCGCCAAGTTCATCGACGTCCCGTACGAGACCGCCGAGGAGAAGGAAGCGGCCGAAGGCGTCGGCGGCTATGCGCGGCCGATGCCGCCGAGCTGGCTCGAGCGCCAGAAGGTCGAGGTCGCCAAGCGGGTCGCGCAGGCCGACGTGGTCATCTCGACTGCGCTGATCCCCGGCCGCGCCGCACCGGTGCTGATCACCGAGGAGATGGTGCGGTCGATGAAGCCGGGCTCGGTGATCGTCGACCTCGCCGCCGGCAAGGGTGCCGATGGCGTCGGCGGCAACTGCCCGCTCACCGAGGCCGACCGTACCGTGGTCAAGCACGGCGTCACGCTGGTCGGCGAGACCAACCTGCCGGCGCTCGTCGCCGCCGACGCGTCGGCGCTCTACGCGCGCAACGTGCTCGACTTCCTCAAGCTCGTGCTGCCCAAGGACGGCGCCTTCACGGTGCCGATGGACGACGACATCGTCGCCGCCTGCCTCGTCGCCCAGAGCGGCGAGGTGCGGCGCAAGTAGCGCCCGCATCCGAGCCGCGCTCGCCACCCGATCAACGCCCCGAGGACCGCATGGACGTCGTTTCGCCCACTCTCGTCAACCTGATCATCTTCGTGCTCGCCATCTACGTCGGCTACCACGTGGTGTGGACCGTCACGCCCGCGCTGCACACGCCGCTGATGGCCGTCACCAACGCGATCTCGGCGATCGTCATCGTCGGCGCGATGCTGGCCGCGGCGCTCACCGAGACCGGCCTCGGCAAGACGATGGGCGTGCTCGCGGTCGCGCTCGCCGCAGTCAACGTGTTCGGCGGCTTTCTCGTGACGCGGCGCATGCTCGAGATGTTCAAGAAGAAGGAGAAGAAGGCGCTGCCGCCCGCGGAGAAGCAGCCGTGAGCGCGGGTCTCGTGAGACCTGAGCCCAGCCGCTCCATGGCGCCTCGATCGACCGGCAGCCACGTCGTGGCGGAGGCGGCATGAGCCTCAACCTCGTCACCCTGCTCTACCTGATCGCGAGCGTCTGCTTCATCCAGGCGCTCAAGGGCCTGTCGCACCCGACCACGTCGATCCGCGGCAACCTGTTCGGCATGGTCGGGATGGCGATCGCCGTCTTCACCACCGCGGCGCTGATCCTGCGCATTTCCGGCGGCAACCTGCTCGGCATGGGCTGGGTGCTGCTCGGGCTCGTCGTCGGCGGTGCCTACGGCGCGTACCGCGCGCGCACGGTCGAGATGACGCAGATGCCCGAGCTCGTCGCGTTCTTCCACAGCATGATCGGCCTCGCGGCGGTGTTCATTGCGGTGGCCGCGGTCGCCGAGCCGAACGCGTTCGGGATCGCCGCGCGCGGCGATCCGATCCCCACCGGCAACCGCCTCGAGCTGTTCCTGGGTGCGGCGATCGGCGCGATCACGTTCTCGGGCTCGGTGATCGCGTTCGGCAAGCTCTCGGGCAAGTACAAGTTCCGCCTGTTCCAGGGCGCGCCGGTCACCTTCGGCGGCCAGCACCTGCTCAACCTGGTGCTCGGCCTCGCGACGATCGGCCTCGGCCTCGTCTTCACGTTCACCGGCAACTGGAGCGCGTTCTTCGCGATGCTCGCGCTCAGCTTCGTGCTGGGTGTCCTGATCATCATCCCGATCGGCGGCGCCGACATGCCGGTCGTGGTCTCGATGCTCAACAGCTATTCGGGCTGGGCCGCCGCGGGCATCGGCTTCTCGCTCAACAACAGCATGCTGATCATCGCCGGCTCGCTGGTCGGCAGCTCGGGCGCGATCCTGAGCTACATCATGTGCAAGGCGATGAACCGCTCGTTCTTCAACGTGATCCTGGGCGGGTTCGGCGGGGAAGCGAGCGCAGCGGCCGGGCCGGCGGCGGCGCAGCGCGCCGTCAAGAGCGGGAGCGCCGACGACGCCGCGTTCATCCTCGGCAACGCCGAGACGGTGATCATCGTTCCGGGCTACGGCCTCGCGGTCGCGCGCGCCCAGCACGCGGTCAAGGAGCTCGCGCTCAAGCTCACCGAGAAGGGCGTGACCGTGAAGTACGCGATCCACCCGGTCGCCGGCCGCATGCCCGGCCACATGAACGTGCTGCTCGCCGAGGCCGAGGTGCCGTACGACCAGGTGTTCGAGATGGAGGACATCAACAGCGAGTTCGGGCAGGCCGACGTCGCGATCATCCTGGGCGCCAACGACGTGGTGAACCCGGCCGCGCACACCAAGGGCAGCCCCATCTACGGCATGCCGATCCTCGAGGCGTACAAGGCCAAGACGGTGATCGTCAACAAGCGCTCGATGGCGGCCGGCTACGCCGGTCTCGACAACGAGCTCTTCTACATGGACAAGACGATGATGGTCTTCGGCGACGCCAAGAAGGTCGTCGAGGACATGGCCAAGGCCATCGAATAGCAGGAGGCTCGCGATGAGCAAGCGTGACGTCATGGTGCTGAGCGCGGTGCGCTCGGCGGTCGGAACCTTCGGTGGCGCGCTCGCCGACATCGAGCCCGCGGAGCTGGCCGGCACGGTGATGAAGGAGGCGGTCGCGCGCTCGGGCGTCGACCCGCAGGCGATCAACTACGTGACCGTCGGCAACACCATTCCGACCGAGAAGCGCTTCGCCTACGTCGCGCGCGTCGCGTCGATCCAGGCCGGGCTGCCGATGGAGTCGGTCGCGATGTCGGTGAATCGGCTCTGCTCGTCGGGGCTGCAGGCGATCGTGACGACCGCGCAGAACATCCTGCTCGGCGACTGCGACATCGGCATCGGCGGCGGCGTCGAGGTGATGAGCCGCTCCGGGTACCTGTCGACCGCGATGCGCAGCGGCGCGCGCATGGGCGACACCCAGCTCACCGACATGATGGTCGCGACGCTGAGCGACCCGTTCGGGGTCGGCCACATGGGCATCACCGCCGAGAACCTGGTTGCCAAGTGGGGCCTCACGCGCGAGGAGCAGGACGCGCTCGCCGCCGAATCGCACCGGCGCGCCGCCGCGGCGATCGCCGAGGGCCGCTTCGCCTCGCAGATCGTGCCGATCGTCAAGCAGACCCGAAAGGGCGAGGTCGTGTTCGACACCGACGAGCACGTGAAGGCCGGCACCACGGTCGAGTCGCTCGCCAAGCTCAAGCCGGCGTTCAAGAAGGACGGCTCGGTGACCGCCGGCAACGCGTCGGGCATCAACGACGGCGCGTCGTTCGTCGTGCTCGCCGACGCAGCGGTCGCGTCGAGCGGCGGCCACCGGCCGCTCGCCCGCCTCGTCTCGTACGCGGTCGCCGGCGTGCCGAACGAGATCATGGGCGAGGGCCCTATCCCCGCCAGCCGGCTCGCGCTCAAGAAGGCCGGTCTCACGCTCGATCGCATCGACGTGGTCGAGAGCAACGAGGCGTTTGCGGCGCAGGCGCTCGCCGTCGCACGCGGCCTCGACCTCGACCCGGCCCGCACCAACGTCAACGGCGGCGCGATCGCGCTCGGCCACCCGATCGGCGCGTCGGGTGCGGTGATCGCGACCAAGGCGCTGCACGAGCTGCAGCGCATCGGCGGGCGCTACGCGCTGGTCACCATGTGCATCGGCGGCGGCCAGGGCATCGCAGCCATCTTCGAGCGCGCCTAGGCGCGCGGCCCGGCGCCTCCGGGCGTCAGTCGGGCTTGATCTTCGCCCGTGCGATCACCGGTTTCCAGCGCTTCTGCTCCTGGGCGATGAACGCGGCGAACTCGGCCGCGCTGCTGCCGATCGCGATGGCGGCATCGGTCTCGAGCGCCTTCGCCGCCGCGGGCTCGCGCACCGCGCGTGCGGCGACGCTCGCGAGCCGCTCGGCGTTGGGCGCGGCGAGCGACGACGGCGCGAGGAGGCCGTACCACTGCGTCATCTCGAAGCCGGGGAAGCCCTGCTCGGCGACCGTCCCGACGTCCGGCAGTTGCGCCAGCCGCTGCGCCGAGCCGGTGGCGATGCAGCGCAGCTTGCCCGCCTTGATGAACTGCAGCACCGCCGGCGCGCCGACCGCCGCCGCGTCGAGGCGGCCGCCCATCAGATCGGTGAGCTGCGGGCCGGTGCCGCGGTACGGCACGTGCAGCACGAACGTGTTGCTCACCATCTTGAGGTATTCCATCGCCAGATGGCCGGCGCTGCCGTTGCCGGCCGAGCCGTAGTTCAGCGCGCCCGGCTTGGCGCGGGCGAGCGCGATGAACTCCTTCAGGTTCTTCGCCGGCACGTCGGGCCGCACCACGTAGAGGCTCGGCACCTTGGCGAGCAGCGAGATGGGCCGGAAGTCCTTGTTCGGGTCGTACGGGAGCTTTTCGAAGATGTAGGGGTTGACCGCGAGCGTGCCGATGTGGCCGAGGATCACCGTGTGCTGGTCGTCGGCGCGCGCCGCCTCGCCCATCGCGACGTTGCCGGCGCCGCCGGGCTTGTTGTCGACGAACACGCTCTGGCCGATGAGCTTCGTCATCTCGCCGGCGGTCGCGCGGGCGACGATCTCGGAGCTGCCGCCGGGTGCGAACGGCACGATGAAGCGGATCGGCTTGCTCGGCCACGTCTGGGCGCGCGCGAGTGTCGGCCAGACAGCGGGCGCAAGGGTGCCGAGGGCCGCGCCGAGCATCTGACGCCGCGAAGGGTCGGGCCTTTTCATCGTGATGTCTCCATCAGGCGCTCGTGGCGGCGCGCTGCGGAGGCTAGCGCATCCCGCGCGGCAGGCGCAGCAGCCAGGCGCCCACGCGCCGTCGCACGCGCCGTGCGGCGCGCCACGCGGCCGAACGATGGATGGCGCCGACGAGGCGCGCCTTCACCGACTGCCACCACGCGAGCGCACGCGCGAACCAGGCGAACTGCATCAGCTGCGGCTCGAGCAGCACGAACAGGCGCCCGACGAAGGCGGTACCGACCAGCTTGGCGGCGACGATCACGCCGACGCCGAGCGCGACGTGACCGGCACCGATCAGCGCGAGCGCGGCCAGCTTGAGCGGGAAGAGCAGCAGCGCCGGTCCCAGGAAGAGCGCGAGCGCGGCCCGCGGCCCGCTGCGCCGGATCAGCGCCTCCAGGTGCGCGAGCGGCGGCCAGCGCGCGATCCACGCCGCGGCGCGGGCGAGCGGCCGCGAGCCCCACTCCTCGACGAGGACGACGAACGCGGCGATGCCGAGCAGCGCCGCGCGCACGGCGCGGCGCGCGCCCGACCACGCGCTCATCGGCGCGCCCGGTTCAGCGGCCGAACAGCGTGCGCCGTGCGTCCGCCGCCACCGCGTCGCCGCGGCGACGCGCGATCGCCTCGATGGCGCGCTCGGCGACGCTGCGCAACTCGTCGAGCGAGCTCGCCCGCTCGACCGCCAGGGTCAGCGTGAAGCCGCGTACCCCCAGGTGGGTGGGGATCAGCTGGGTGAGCGCGGCGGCGAGTGCGCGCCGGTCGGCCGCCTGGGTCGAGGCCGGCGCGACGCTGCTCGGGTCCGGCACCGGCGCCGAACCGTCGGCCGGACCGGCGGTCCCGGCGCCGGCGTCGCCCGGGTGGGTGACCGCCCACCCGTCTCCGAGGCGCGCCACTGCCTCCCCTGACGACGACGCCTGCGCGTCGGCGCGCCCGGCCGAGCCGTTCGCCGCGGGTGCAATCAGCCCAAGGCCGTGCAGCGTGTCGAAGTCGGCCGGCGTGACGCCGGCGACGCTGGCGAGCAGCGTGGCGTCGGTCCTGACGCCGTCGATCAGCAGCAGCAGCGTCCGTTGCGCGCGCGCCTGGACGCGCTCGCGCGACTGGATCTCGCGCCGGCCGGCTTCGGTCTTGGACCAGATCACGGGTTCGATGCGGCGCGGCGCCGCCTCAGGCGGCGATCTTGTCGCGCAGCTCGCGACGCAGGATCTTGCCGACCGGCGTCTTCGGCAGCTCGTTGCGGAATTCGATGACGCGCGGCCGCTTGTAGCCGGTGAGGTTGGCCTCGCAGTACGTGCGGACCGCCGCTTCGGTGATCGAGGGGTCCTTGCGCACGATCACGAGCTTGACCACCTCGCCCGCCTTCGGGTCGGCGACGCCGATGGCCGCGCATTCGAGAACGCCCGGCATCTGCGTGACGACGTCCTCGACCTCGTTCGGGTACACGTTGAACCCGCTGACCAGGATCATGTCCTTCTTGCGGTCGACGATGCGCGTGAAGCCGCGGTCGTCGAGGATGCCGATGTCTCCGGTGCGGAAGAAGCCGTCGGGCGTCATCACCTTTGCCGTCTCGTCGGGGCGCTGCCAGTAGCCTGCCATGACCTGCGGGCCGCGCACCGCGATCTCGCCCGGCGTGCCGACCGGCAGCTCGTCGCCGGCGTCGTCGAGCATCTTGATCTCGGTGCTCGGCAGCGGCAGGCCGATGTTGCCGCTGAAGCTGGTGCTGTCGACCGGGTTGCAGGTCACCGACGGCGACGTCTCCGAGAGGCCGTAGCCCTCGACGATCGGGCAGCCGGTCTTCTCGAGCCACTGCTTGGCGGTCGCGCTCTGCACCGCCATGCCGCCGCCGACCGAGATCACGAGGCTCGACCAGTCGACGCTCGCGAAGTCGGGGTGATTCACCATGGCGTTGAACAGCGTGTTCACGGCCGGAAAGCTGTGGAACTTCTCGCGCCGGATGTCCTTGAACATCGCCGGCAGGTCGCGCGGATTCACGATCAGGATGTTGGCGCCGCCCATGTGCATCGAAAGCATCATGTTCGTCGTGAATCCGAAAATGTGATAGAGCGGCAGCGCGCAGACCGTGACGATCTGCTCGTTGCCCGGGATCTTTTTCAGCGCGGGCTGGTACCACGCCTCGGATTGCAGGATGTTGGCGACCAGGTTGCGGTGCAGCAGCACCGCGCCCTTGCTGACGCCGGTGGTGCCGCCGGTGTACTGCAGCACCGCGATGTCGTCCGGGCCCACGCGCGCCGGCGTGAACGGCTTGGCGCGGCCGCGCGCGAGGGCGTCGTTGAAGCGCACCGCGCTGCTGCCGAGGTCGTACGCCGGCACCATCTTCTTCACCTTGCGCACGACGTAGTTGACGATCGCGCCCTTCGGAAAGCCGAGCAGGTCGCCCATCGCGGCGAGGATCACGTGCCGGGTCGGGACGTTCGCCAGCACCTTGCCCAGCGTGGTCGCGAAGTTCTCGAGGATCACGATCGCCTTGGCGCCCGAGTCCTTGAGCTGGTGCTCGAGCTCGCGCGGCGTGTAGAGCGGGTTCACGTTCACGACCACGTAGCCGGCGCGCAGGATCGCCGCCACGGCGACCGGGTACTGCGGCACGTTGGGCAGCATGATGGCGACCCGGTCGCCGGGCACGAGGCCGAGACTCTGCAGATAGCCGGCCAGCGCCGCCGACTGCTGGTCGAGCTGGGCGAACGTCATCGGCTTGCCCATGAAGGTGTACGCGGTGCGGCTCGCGTGCTTGCGCAGGCCCTCGTCGAGCAGCGCCACCAGCGACGGGTAGCGGCCGATGTCGATCTCGGCCGGCACGCCTTCGGGGTAGTTCTTGAGCCAGGTCTTTTCCATCGCGGTCTCCGTCGGGAGCCCGGATTCTGCCGGCGCCCCTGCGGCGCCGCGTCAGGTGTTTCCAGCCCGGCCCGGCACCCCTCCGGGCGTCCGCGTCAGCCCGGCGCGACCTGCCAGCCGCCGCCGAGCGCCTGGATCAGCGCGATGGTCGCCGATTGGCGGTCGGCCTCGAGCTGCAGCAGCGCACGCCGCGCGTTGAGCGCCGCCGCCTGCGCGGTCACGACCTCGGTGTAGCTCACCTGCCCGGCGTCGTAGCGGTTGCGGATCTGGGTCTCGATCAGCTCGGCGGCGGCCGCCGCCTCGCGGCGCAGGCGCTCCTGCGCCGCCAGCGTGCGCAGCGCCGAGAGCTGGTCCTCGACCGACTGGAACGCGACCAGCACGGTCTGGCGGTAGCGCGCCACCGCCGCCTCGCGCGCGGCCTCGGCGCCGGCGACGCGCGCGCGGGTGGCGCCGGCGTCGAACACCACCTGGGCGGCCGAGACGCCGAGCGACCACAGCGTCGCCGACGCCGCGAACAGGTCGCCGATGCGGCTCGCGGAGCGGCCGAGATCGGCGCCGAGCGACAGGCTCGGGAAGTACGCCGAGCGCGCGACGCCGATCTGAGCGTTCGCCGCGGCGACGCTGCGTTCGGCGGCGGCGATGTCGGGGCGGCGCTCGAGGAGCCGCGACGGCACGCCGAGCGGCACCGCCGGGGCGCTCGCCACCCAGTCGCCCGAGGCGATTGCGAAGTTGCCGGGCGCGCGTCCGACCACCACCGCGATCGCATGCTCGAGGCGCTCGCGCTGCGCGATCACCGACGCCAGCTCGGCGCGCGTCGTCGCGAGCTGGGTCTCGGCCTGCAGCACGTCGGTGCGCGCGACCACGCCGGCGGCGTAGCGGTTGCGCACGATCTGCAGCGTGCGCTCGAGCGCCTCGATCGAGCGCCGCAGCAGCGCCGCGTCGGCGTCGGCCTCGCGCAGCGCCACGTAGTTGAGGGCGACGTCGCCCTGCGCCGCGAGACGCGCCGCGCCGAGGTCGGCGAGTGTCGCCGTCGCGTTGGCCTCGGCCGCCGTGATGCCGCTGCCGATGCGCCCCCAGAGGTCGGGCGCCCAGCTCGCCGACACGCCGAGGTCGACGCTGCGGGTGCTGCTGGCGCCCGAGCCGCGGCTGCCGGAGCGCCGCAGGTTGGCGTCCGCGCCGATCGAGGGAAACAGCTGCGCGCGCTGCTCGCCGACGATGGCACGGGCCTGTTCGACGGCGGCTGCGGCGGCCGCGACGTTCTGGTTCGAGACCTCGACCTGCTCGATGAGCTCCGTGAGCACCGGATCGTCGAACAGCCGCCACCACGCGCCGCGCTCGAGCGCGTCCGGCGCGCCCGCCGGCAGCCAGGTCGCGCCGGCTTCGACCGGCGCCTGCCGATACGCGGCCGGCACCTCGACGCTGGGCCGCTCGTAGACGGGGCCGACGGCGCAGCCCGTGAGCGCGAGGCTGGTCGCCAGCGCGATCAGGCGCAGGGCGCCGGTGCGGCACGCCGATGCAGGTGGCGGATCGAGGGGCAGGCAGGTCATGCGAAGCGGGGCAGAGGTCATGCGGCCGCGCCGGCGGCCGTGGGCGGGTGCGCGCGCGGCGGCTCCGGCGGAGTGCCGCGCCGGCGGGCGCGCCGCATGCGCAGCTTGTCGAGCAGCACGTAGACGACCGGAGTGGTCAGCAGCGTCAGCAGCTGGCTCGCGATCAGCCCGCCGATGATCGACACGCCGAGCGGGCGGCGCAGCTCCGAGCCCTCGCCGAAGCCGATCGCGAGCGGCAACGCGCCGAGTGCGGCGGCGAGCGTCGTCATCAGGATGGGCCGGAAGCGCAGCAGGCACGCCTCGCGCACCGCCTCGACCGCGTCGAGGCCGCGCGAGCGCTCGGCCTCGAGCGCGAAGTCGATGATCAGGATCGCGTTCTTCTTGACGATGCCGATCAGCAGGAACACGCCGATCAACGCGATGATCGAGAACTCCATCCGGAACAGCAGCAGCGCGAGCACCGCGCCGACGCCCGCCGACGGCAGCGTCGAGAGCACCGTGAGCGGGTGCACCAGGCTTTCGTAGAGGATGCCGAGCACGAGGTAGATCACCACCAGCGCGGCGATGATCAGCATCGTCTGCTGACCCTGCGACTGCCGCGCGGCGAGCGCGGTGCCTTGGAAGCTTCCGCGCACGTTGGTCGGCATCGCGATGTCGGCCTCGGCCTGGCGGATCGCCGCGTCGGCGTCGTCGAGCGTGCGGCCGTCGGCGAGGTTGAACGAGATCGTCGTCGCGAGCTCGCCGTCCTGGTGGTTCACCGAGGTCGGCGTCGGCGCCTCGGCGAAGCGCGCGATCGCGGCGAGCGGCACCAGGGGCGTCGCCGTGTTGCTGAGCGGGTTGCCGGTCGACGCGTCGCGCGCCGCCGGGTTGACCGACACCGTCGCGGTGGCGCCGCTGCCCGCGCTGCCGGTCGAGCCGGTGCCGACCGTCGAGCCGGTGCCGCTCGCGGTCGAACCCAGACCGTTGCCGACCGACGCCGCCCCGGTGCCGCCTGCCGTGAGCGCCCCCGTCGCGCTCGCGGCGCTGGTGCCCGCGGGCGCGGTGCCGGCGCTCGCGCGCGCCGGCACGTAGACGTCGGCGAGCGCGTTCGGGCTCTGCGTGTAGCGCGGGTCCCACTCGAGGATCACGCGGTACTGGTTGAGCTCGTCGTAGATCGTCGCCGCCGAGCGCTGGCCGAACGCGTTGTAGAGCGCGGTGTTCACCGCCGCCGACGTCACGCCAAGACGTGCCGCGCTGTCGCGGTCGACCTCGACCCGCGTCTCGACGCCGTTGTCGGACTGGTCGGTGTCGACGTCGGCGAGCTCGGCGAGCGTCTTCATGCGTTCGGCCAGGCGCGTGGCCCAGAGCCGCAGATCGGCGAGGTTGTCGCTCTTGAGCGTGTACTGGTAGGTGGAGTTGCTCTGCCGGCCGCCCATCCGCACGTCCTGCACGGTGTTGAGGAACACCGTGAGGCCGGTCACCTGCGCGAGCTGCGGGCGCAGGCGGGCGATCACCTGCTGACCACTCTCGGTGCGCTCGCCGAGCGGCTTCAGGTTGACGAACATGAAGCCGCCGCCCGAGCGGCCGCCGCCGGTGAAGCCGACCGTGGTGTCGACCGCCGGGTCGGCCTGGATGATGCCGATCACCTGGCGCAGCTTGTCGCCCATGGCCTGCGTCGAGATGCTCTGGTCGGCACGCAGGCCGCCGTTGAGCTGGCCGGTGTCCTGCTGCGGAAAGAAGCCCTTGGGCGCCGCGCTGAACAGGTACACGTTGAGGCCGATCACCGCAACCAGGATGAACAGCACGAGGCCCTGGCTCGCCAGCGCCCAGTCGAGGCTCTTCGCGTACCAGCCGAGCACGCGCTGGTAGCCGCGTTCGAACACGCGCGCGATGCGGCCGGGTGGGCGCTGGGCCGTATCGATCGGCCGCAGCAGCCACGCGCACATCATCGGCGTGGTGGTCAGCGAGATGACGAGCGAGATCATCACCGCCGCCGACAGCGTGACCGCGAACTCGCGGAACAGGCGGCCGACCTGGCCTTCCATGAAGAGCAGCGGGATGAACACCGCGACCAGCGACACGCTGATCGAGAGCACCGTGAAGCCGACCTCCCGGGAGCCGCGCAGGGCAGCCTCCATACGCCCCATGCCGGCTTCGATGTGGCGCGCGGTGTTCTCGAGCACCACGATCGCGTCGTCGACCACGAAGCCGGTCGCGACGGTGAGCGCCATCAGGCTGAGGTTGTTCAGCGAGAAGCCGAGCAGCAGCATCACGCCGAAGGTGCCGAGCAGCGACACCACGGTCGCGACCGCCGGGATGAACGTGGCGCGCGCATTGCGCAGGAACGCGCCGACCACGATGACGACGAGCGCGATCGAGATCAGCAGCGTGAACTCGATCTCGTGCAGCGAGGCGCGGATCGAATTGGTGCTGTCGCTCGCGACCTCGAGCTTGACGTCGCTCGGCAGCTGAGCCTGCAGCTCGGGGATCAGCGCGCGCACCCCGTCCACGGTCTCGATCACGTTGGCACCCGGCTGCCGCGTGACGAGCACGATGATTGCGGGCCGACCCTTGAAGAGGCCGAGCGTGCGCGTGTTCTCGACGCCGTCGATCACGCGCGCGACGTCGCGCAATCGCACCGCCGCGCCGTTGCGCCAGGCGACGACCATTGGCGCGTACTCGGCCGCGCGCTTGCCCGGCGTCGTGGTGTAGATCTGCAGGCGCTGCCCGGCGCCTTCGATCTGCCCCTTGGGCCGATTGGCGTTGCTCGACTGGATCGCCGCGCGCACGTCGTCGGCGCTGATGCCGTACTGGTTGAGCGCGAACGGGTTGAGCTCGACACGCACCGCCGGCAGCGTGCTGCCGCCGATCTCGACGTCACCGACGCCCTCGACCTGCGCCAGGCGCTGCGTGACGACGTTGGAGACCTCGTCGTAGAGCTCGCCCGGCGTCTTGGTCGGCGACGTCAGCGCCAGGATGATCACCGGCGCGTCCGACGGGTTGGCCTTGCGATAGGTCGGGTTGCTGCGCAGCGTCGCCGGCAGGTCGGCGCGCGCCGCGTTGATCGCCGCCTGCACCTCGCGCGCCGCCGCATCGATGCTGCGGTTGAGCGCGAACTGCAGGCTCACGCGCGTCGAGCCGGTGCCGCTGGAGGACGTCATCTCGTTGACGCCCGAGATCGTGCCGAGCCGTCGTTCGAGCGGCGTCGCGACGCTCGAGGCCATCGTGTCGGGGCTCGCCCCGGGCAGGCTCGCCGACACCGAGATCGTCGGGTAGTCGACCTGCGGCAGCGGCGACACCGGCAGCGCGAAGAACGCGGCGATCCCGGCCAGCGCCACGCCGATCGTCAGCAGGACGGTCGCGATCGGGCGGCGGACGAAGGGGCCGGAGAGATTCATGGCAGCGTTGCTGGAGCCGGTGCGTACTTCGAGGCTCGCGCGCCGGCGGCGCGGGGTAGCCGACTCCGCTCATGTCCCCCGGCGTCGCCCTTCGGGCGCCGCCTCCTCCTTAACTTCGCTGCGTCGGCCACCCCACACCGCCGGCGGTGCGGCGACTCGCCCGCATGCCGCAACGCTGCAAAGGTGGGGGGATGAGGCGTGTGGTGCAGCGAGGCCAAGGAGGAATGGTCGGGCGCGCCGGCGCTTCGTCCGGGCGGGCGCAGACGCAAGGAGTCCGGTGCAGCGCTTGCGCCCGGCGCATGGCTAGCGAGCCGGTGCACGCGACACGTTGCGCACCGATCCGCTGTCATGCAGCACCCCCCTGGACGTTTGCAAGCCGCGCCGGGCGCTTGCGAATGCGCCGTCCCAGATCATCGAACGCCAGATAGATCACCGGCGTGGTGAACAGCGTCAGCAGCTGGCTGACGATGAGGCCACCGAAGATCGCGAGGCCGAGCGGGCGGCGCAGCTCGGCGCCTTCGCCCCAGCCGAGCATCAGCGGCAGCGCGGCAAACAGGGCCGCGAGCGTGGTCATCAGGATCGGTCGGAAGCGCAGCAGCGCAGCCTGGTGGATCGCCTCGCGCGGCGAAAGGCCGGTGCGCAGCTCGGGGTCTTGGCGGGGATCGGTGCCCTGGCCTTCGCCGCGGGCGCCGACGGTGCCGGGCGGCAGGCCGCCGCGTTCGGCCTCGATCGCGAAGTCGATCATCATGATCGCGTTCTTCTTGACGATGCCGATCAGCAGGATGATCCCGATGATCCCGATCACGCCCAGGCCGTTGCCCGAAAGCCAGAGCGCGAGCAGCGCGCCGACGCCGGCCGAGGGCAAGGTCGACAGGATCGTCAGCGGGTGAACATAGCTCTCGTAGAGCACGCCCAGCACGATGTAGACGCAGATCACCGCGGCGAGGATCAGCCAGAGCTGGTTCGAGAGCGAGTTCTCGTAGGCGCCCGATGCGCCGAGGAACGTGAGCTGCACGCTGGCGGGCAGCGCGATCGCCTTGGCCGCGGCGCGGATCGCGTCGACCGCGTCGCCGAGCGCGACGCCGGGCGCGGTGTCGAAGCCGACGGTCGTTGCCGGGAACTGGGCGACGTGCGTGATCTGCAGCGGTGCCGGCCGCTCGCTGATGCGCGCGAACGCGGCGAGCGGCGTGGTCTCGCCGGAGGCCGTCTTGAGGTTGAGCTTGCCCAGCGACTCGGCATTCGTCAGCAGGCCGGGCCGCGCTTCGAGGATGACGCGGTACTGGTTGGTCTCGGTGAAGATGGTCGAGACGATGCGCTGGCCGAACGCGCTGTAGAGCGCATCGTCGACCGCGCTCGCGGTGACGCCGAGGCGCGCCGCGGTGTCGCGGTCGATGTCGATGAAGGCCGCCAGGCCCTCGGCGCCGGCATCGCTGACGACGTTGCGGACCCTCGACGAGCGCTGCAGCTCGGCCGCCAGCTTGCGGGTCCACTCGGTCACCGTGGCGGTATCGGCGCCTTCGAGCGCGAAGCGGTACTCGGTCGGTCCCGACTCGGCGTCGATCGTGAGGTCCTGCGTCGGTTGCAGATAGAGCGTCACGCCGGCGACGCCGCGCACGCGTTCGCGCAGGCGATCCATCACCACGTGCGGGGCGGCGCGCTCGGCCTTCAGGTTGATCAGCATGCGGCCGGTGTGCAGCATGGTGTTGTTGGTGGCGTCGACGCCGATGAACGACGCGACGCTCGCGACGTCGGGGTCGCGCAGGATCGCGCGCGCCGCGGCCTGCTGCAGGTCGGCCATGCGCTCGTACGAAACGTCCTCGGCGGCCTGTACGCGCGCCTGCAGCTGCCCGGTGTCCTGGGTCGGGAACAGCCCCTTCGGGATCACGAGGTAGAGCAGCACCGTGAGTACCAGCGTCGCCAGCGCCACGAGCAGCGTGAGGCCGCGGTGATCGATGACCCACGTGAGGCTGCGGTCGTAGCGCGTCATCACGCCGTCGAACAGGCGCTGCAGGCGCGCGCCGAGACTGCCCGGGCGCGCCGTCTTCTCGTGCACCTGGAGCCAGCGCGCCGACATCATCGGCACCAGCGTCAGCGACACGACGGCCGAGATCAGGATCGTGATCGCGAGCGTCACCGCGAACTCGCGGAACAGGCGCCCGACCACGTCGCCCATGAAGAGCAGCGGAATCAGCACGGCGATCAGCGACACCGTCAGCGAGATGATCGTGAAGCCGATCTCCGACGCGCCGGCGAGCGCGGCGCGGTAGGCGATGTCGAAGGTGGAGCGGGCGGGTGACGCAGCCGGCGCTGCTCCGGCCGGCCCGGACGGGGCGACCGCTGCAGCGCTGGTCTGACCATTGCGCGCCATTGTGGCTCCGCCGGAGACGTCATGTCTCGGGCTCTGCGCATCTGCGCCCACGACTTCGGCTGCGCCGAAGTCAGCCTCCGACGAAACATCTCGCGCCATCTCCAGATGGCGAGAAATGTTCTCGATCATCACGATCGCGTCGTCGACCACGAACCCGGTCGCGATCGTGAGCGCCATCAGGCTCAGGTTGTTGAGGCTGTAGCCCAGCAGGTACATGACGCCGCAGCTGCCGATCAGCGAGATCGGCACCGCGAGGCTCGCGATCACCGTGGCGCGCAGGCTGCCGAGGAACGCGAAGATCACCAGCACCACCAGCACGACCGCGAGCACGAGCTCGATCTGCACGTGCTCGACCGACGCGCGGATGCCGGTGGTGCGGTCGGCGAGCACGTCGACCTGCAGCGCCGCCGGCAGCCCGCGCTGCAGCTCGGGCAGCTGCGCCTTGATCGCGTCGACGGTCGCGATCACGTTGGCGCCCGGCTGGCGCTGCACGTTGAGGATGATCGCGGGCTTGAGCACGCCGTTGATGCCGGCCCATGCGCCCAGGCGCGTGTTCTCGGCGCCTTCGACCACCTGCGCCACGTCCTTTAGGCGGACCGGTGCCTCGTTGCGGTACGCGACGACGAGGTTCTTGTAGGCGTCGACCGTGAGCAGCTGGTCGTTCGAGTTGATCGTGTAGGCGCGGCGCGGGCCGTCGAAGCTGCCCTTGGCGCTGTTCGCGTTGGCCGAGGCGATGGCGGTGCGCAGCGTGTCCAGACCGAGCCCGTACGACGCCAGTGCCTGCGTGTCGGCCTGGATCCGCATCGCCGGGCGCTGCCCGCCGGCCAGGCTGACGAGGCCGACGCCGCCGACCTGGCTGATCTTCTGCGCGAGACGCGTGTTGACGAGGTTCTGCACCTCGGTCAGCGGCATCGTGTCCGATGTGATCGCGAGCGTCAGCACCGGGGCGTCGGCCGGGTTGACCTTGGCGTAGACCGGCGGCGCCGGGAGGTCCGCCGGCAGCAGCGACGCACCGGCGTTGATCGCGGCCTGCACCTCCTGCTCGGCCACGTCGAGCGTCTGCCCGAGCGAGAACTGCAGCGTGATGATCGACGCGCCCGCGGCGCTGGTCGAGTTCATCCGCGCAAGGCCGGCCATCTGGCCGAACTGCCGTTCGAGCGGCGCGGTGACGGTGCGGCTCATCACCTCGGGGCTCGCGCCGGGGTACAGCGTCTGCACCTGGATCGTCGGGTAGTCGACCTGCGGCAGTGCCGAAAGCGGCAGCAGGCGGTAGCCGACGAGGCCGCTCAGCACGATCGCCAGCATCAGCAGCGCGGTCGCGACGGGCCGCGCGATGAACGGGGCGGACGGGCTCATCGGCGAGGGATCGGCGCGCTGGCGAGGCCGCGCGCGCTGGCGGCGCGGCGAGTCATCGGGCGGGCGGCGTCCCGACGGCGGCCGGAGCGGTGCTGCCGGAGCCGGTCGCAGCCGCGCCGCTCATGGCGGCACCGTTGGCGGCTGCGCCACCCGCCGAGCCGCCGATCGGACGCTCGCTGCCGCTGGGGCCCGCGCCGGCGCGCGGGCCGCCGGGGCCGCGCCGACCGGCGCCGTCGCCCCTCGCGCCGCCGCCGGGCGCCTCGGGCGAGGCGCCCCTCGCATCGCCGGGGCCGCGCACCATCGCCTCGTTCGCGCCGCGCCCGACATCGCTCGCGCCCGACGCGGCGCCGCCGCGCCGGCCGCGTCCGCCGCGGGCACCCGACGCCGCATCGGCCGGGCGATCGGACGCGAGCTGCACGCGCGCACCCTCGCGCAGGCGGTCGGCGCCCTCGGAGACGACCCGCTCGCCGGCGGCGAGCCCCGAAGTGATCGCGACCTCCTCGACGGTGGAGTCGCCGCGCATCACCGGTCGCACCGTCACCGTGCGGTCTTCCTGCAGCACGTAGACGAAATCGCCGTTCGACCCGAGGCGCAGCGCGGTGACGGGAACGACCACCGTGCGCACCTGTTCGAGCATCAGCTGCACGTTGACGAACTGGTTCGGGAACAGCGTGTTGGCAGCGTTCGCGAAGCGCGCCTTCGCGCGCACCGTGCCGGTCTGCGTGTCGACCTGGTTGTCGAGCGTGGAGAAGGTGCCGGTGCCGAGCTGGCGCGAGCGGGTGCGGTCGAACGCGGTCACGACCAGGCGCGCACCCGCGGCGACGCGCGACTGCACGTCGGGAACACGGTCCTGCGGGATCGAGAACGCGATGTCGATCGGCGCGAGTTGGGTGATCAGCGCGATGCCGTTGGCGTCCCCGCTGCTCACGACGTTGCCCGGGTCGACGCTGCGAAAGCCGATCCGCCCGGCGGCCGGCGCGACGATGCGGGTGTAGCCGAGGTTCAGGCGCGCCGTCGCTTCGGCAGCCCGGTTGATCGTGGTCGTGCCTTCGAGCTGCTTGACGAGCGCCGCCTGGGTGTCGACCTCCTGGCGCGCGATCGAGTCCTGGCTCAGCAGCGTGCGGTAGCGCTCGAGGGTGAGGCGTGCGTTCTCGAGCTGGGCTTCGTCGCGCTGGCGCGCGCCGATCGCCTGCTGCAGGGCGATCTCGAAGGGCCGCGCGTCGATCGTGGCGAGCAGCTCGCCTTTCCTGACGATCTGCCCCTCGGTGAAGCGCACGTCGGTGAGGACGCCCGAGACCTGCGGGCGCACCGTGATCGTCGCCGCCGGCGTGACGGTACCGAGCGCCTCGAGCGTCACCGGCATGGTCGACTCGCGCGCGACCGCGACGCCGACCGTGGTCGCACCACCGCGTCGTCCGCCAGGCCCGCCAGGCCCGCCAGGCCCGCCAGGCCCGCCCGGCCCGCCGGGCGCGCCGCCCGGGCGCGTGCCTGACGCTGCGCTGGCGGGGGCACCGGCGAATCCGGCCGGGGCGACCGCCGGGCGATGGGTGAGCCACCACGCGAGCGCGCCGAGCGCGACCAGCGCGAGCAACGCGACGACGCTGCCGAACCAGCGCTGGCCGCGGCTCACGCGACGACGCGGTGTGGCTTGGAAGGCGGGGTCGTCGGATCGGGTCGGGTCGGCCATGGAGGGTGGGTCGTCGGGTGCCGTGCTGCTTCGGCGCCGCGAGGTTGCCACGAGATGAAGCCGTTCCGGTTCCACCGGTCGGAGCGCAACCTATCTTTACCCCGCGGCCAAGCTTTGCGACGCCCAGCGTTCCAACGAGCGGGCGAAGCCTTAGGCCCGGATCGGGCACGCCACATGCCGATATCGCTCGCCAATTCACCTCTGGAGGAACATCTCATGAACAAACGTCTGGCCTGGCCTCTCGCCGCCATCGTTGCCGCCACGCTCGGACTTGCCGGCTGCAACCGCAACAACGATGCCGGCACGTCCGGATCCGGGACGACGGGCACCAGCTCGTCCACCGGCACCAGCACCACCGGCAGCGGCACCACCGGCACCGGAACGAGCGGCACCACGGGTACCACCGGCACGACCGGCAGCACCGGTACCACCGGCAGCATGGGTGGCGGCATGAGCGGCGGTGCCGCCAGCGGCGCGATGAGCGGCGCGAGCGATGCCACCGGCTCCATGGGTGCCACCGCCGGTGCCGGCACCAGCGGCAGCATGAGCGGCTCGAGTGGCGGCACCACCGGCTCGGGCAGCATGAGCGGCTCGATGGGCACCACGGGCGGGACCGGCACCGTCGATCCGGGCGCGACCGGCACCGGCAGCGGCGCGTCGGCGCCCGGCACCGGCCGCTGATCCACGGCCGCGTTTCGCGGCCTTCATGGCGCGGCCACGGCGCGCGCCCGACGGGCTGCTACGGCAGCCCGTTCGTCGTCGTGCGTGCTGCTGCGGGCGATGACCGCCGCGGCGCAGGCGGGCTGGTGCTGCTACGCCGCCGCGCCGGCGCGGCGCACCTGCTCCTGTCGATCGCGCAGTGCCGCGTGCGGCCGAAAGCGCCGATCGAGCACCGGCGCGACCAGCCACTTGAACGCCGGCCAGCGCGCACGCTCGGTGCGCAGCTGCGCCGGCAGCGACGGCCGCGCCCAGCCGCGCGCGACCGCGTCGTCGACCTCGGCGGTGCTGACGACGCCGGCGTCAAGCGCGTCGCGCAGCGTCTCGACCCAGAGGTCGCCGTGCGGGTGGCGCGCATACACCCACGGCTGCGTCTCCATGTGGGTGTAGTGCAGAAGGCCGGTGCGGCCGGGCACGTAGGCGTCGAGCGAGTTCCACTCGATCGGGATGCGCGGCTGCACCTGCTCGGGCGGCTCGATGCAGAACCCGGTGAGCAGCTGGTCGTAGTCGTAGCGGCCCTCGTCGAGGCCGCGCACGATGTCGGTGGCATCCCAGTCGAGGCGCGCACAGTCGAGCAGCATCACGCTGAACTGCTTGGGCCGGCGCGGGGTCGACGAGGGCGCGTGCAGCACCGTCGCGCCGTCGAACGGGATGTTCCACAGCTCGCGGATGTCGCGGAACACCAGCATGTCGGCGTCGACGTACAGCGCGCGACCCGTGAAGCCCGCGAGGCGCGGGATCGCGAAGCGGTGGAACGAGAAATCGGTGCGCGGCTGGTTGCGCGGGTCCTTGGGGAACGGCCAGGTGACGCCCTGCATGGTGTCGAACTCGACCGCGGCGTCGGTGTGGCGGCGCACCGAGAACTCGAACAGCTTGGCCGCGATCATCTGCGACCGGTCGGTGCCGATGTAGATGCGGATCGGCTGGCTCATGAACAGCTGCGCGCCGGGCGCGCCGCCGCGATGGAGGAAGCCGGCGGCAATGCGTCGAGCGGCGCCACGCGGCTGCGCACCAGATCGTTCTGCTCGCGCCACGCGACCCAGCCCGTCGACAGCATCGGCGCGAGCTCGTCCGCGAACGTGTAGGCCGGCGTTCCGAACAGGCGCGGCAGGTAGAAGAGCGCGGTCGAGATGCCCGCCACACACGCAGCCAGGTCGAGGCGCCCGGCGACGAGCTCGACCGGCAGCGCGAACGGCAGGTCGAGCCGATGCACGCGTCCCGCCTCGCGGCCTTCATTCAGTTCGTCGAAAAACGGCTGCTGCACGCGCGGATGTTCCTTCCACCAGACATCGTAGCCACGTGCCAGGACGCGGCCGATGACGCTGCGGTACAGCGCGAGCTCGTCCGCGCGCGTCACCGCGTTCCAGCGCGAGAGCGACTGCCCGAGCACCAGCACGCGCGGGCGTTCGGAAGGCGCGAGAGGCATCGACGCGGCGGCGCCGATGCGGCTGCACGCGTCGAGCGTCTCACGCAAGGCGGCATCGCCGATCGCGTGCCGCGGCATGTGCGAGAGCGCACCCGGCGCCGGGGCGAGATCGGCGAGCACCATCCAGGCCCCCGAGAAGCGCGCGGCATGACGCGGGTCGAGCCAGTCCTTGTAGCGACGAAAGCGCCGGACCGGGCGCCACGCGTCGAGCCGCTCCCGCAGCCAGGCGCGTGCGCCAGGCGGCTCCGGCGGCGTGAGCGGCAGCGGCAGGTACGAGAAGAGCCCGTCCTCGTAGACCGCGATCCGGGCTTCCGGGTAGGCGTCGAGGATGAGCTTCTCGGGCGCGCGCGTGGTCCAGCACAGCCACACCTCGTCGATGCGCTCGAGCCCGAGCCGCGCGCGCAGTTCCGCGACGAGCCGCCCGAACTCGCGCTGGCGGATCCGCCGTCGCACGCATGGAAAGAATTCGAACGCGTCGATCACGCGCTGCCAGGGCCACGCGACGGCGGCGAGTTCGTGCATCGCGGCCTTGAGCGCGTCGCTCGCCGCGACGGTTTCGTAGAGGACGAGGTGATCCTCGAACCGGGCGCTCGGCGGCGCCTGCCGCGAGGCTTCGCGCAGTCCCGCGGCGAGCGTGACGATCTGCCAGGTGCCGAGGACGAACGAGACGCGGATCACCGGCCGCACTGTAGCGGTGGGCCGAGCGTGGCCGGTCGACTCCGCGCAGGCGCCGCTCCGTGCGGCCGGGCGACGTCTCTGGCCGGTCAACCCGCCGGATCGACTGCGCCGCGGGAGGCGCTCGGTCGCCGACGCGAGGCTGATTTCGCGCCGCGTGCCGAGCTATCGCCAGCGCCTGCGCTCAGGCCAACCCGATCGGTGGTCGAGGCGCCCCCGCTCAGGCCGGCGGGATGCGCAGCACCTGCCCCGGGTAGATCTTGTCCGGGTCGGTGAGCATCGGCTTGTTCGCCTCGAAGATCTTCATGTACGCGTTGGCGTTGCCGTACGCCTCCTTGGCGATCTTCGACAGCGTGTCGCCCGACTTGACCGTGTGGTACGTCGACTCGGGTTCGGCGCCGGCGGCCACCGACATCTGGTCGTCGACCTTGGCGACGCCGTTCACGTTGCCGCAGCAGAGGACGATCTTCTCGCGCGTGGCCTGATCGGGCGCGGTGCCGCGCACCGTGACGGTCTGCGTCGAACCGTCGTACGCGACGTCGAGGCCGTCGGCATTCAGGTTCTGGCCGCGGATGTATTTCTCGATCGCCTCGGCGGCTGCCGTGTTCAGCTGGTCGACGTTGGCAGCGGGCGCCGCCGTTGCGGGTGCCGCGGCAGGCGCGGCGGCCGCGCCCCTGTGGAACAACTTCTCGCCGGCGTCTTGCAGAAAGCTGATCAAACCCATGGGATCTCCGTCTGGTCGGTGGTGTTCAAGGGCCCGGGCTGCACCCGCCGGGCCGGCGATTCAGCTGCGCTCGCGCGAGCCGTTGCCGTCGAAATCGAGTTCGTCGGTCATCGCTCCGGCGTCGTCGCCGGCGCCACCGCCCGGCGGTGCGTTGCCGGTGTCGCTCGACTTCGAGCCGCCGCCGCCGGCGCCCGATGCGTCACCCGTGCCGCCACGCTCGTTGGCCGAGCCGCTGCTCGCACCGTTCGAGGCATGGCCGCGCTGGCTGTCGCCGCCACCCTGCGAGGCGCTGGTGCCGCGGCCGGTCATCTGCTGCAGCTCGTCGATGCGGCGCGACGCCTCGGCCTTGGTGAGGTTGGTGTCGACCTCGACCTTGGCTTCCTGCGCCAGCGTGGTGAGATACGAGCGCTGAGCGCCGGTCATCGGCTCGTCGCCGGTGACCCAGTCGTCGGGGTCCTTCTCGGTATTGCTCTGGCCGCTTTCGGCCTGCGTCCGCTTGTCGGTCATGGTTCTCGTGTCCTCGTGGTTCAGAAGCGCCGCGACGCGGCGCTCTTGTTGCGCATCAGCAGGAGGCCGACCATCGCGGCCGCGCCGGCTCCCATCAGCATCGTGCTCGCCGGCAGTGCGCGCACCGTGTTCCACGCGATCTCGCCGACCTTGGGCTTGACCAGCTCGAGGCGGCGCTTGGTCATGGCGGCACCCAGGTCGCTCAGGCGGTCGCCGAGGATGCGCTCGGCATCCGGCAGCAGGATGGTTTCCTCGTCCGCCACGTGGTGGATCACCGTGCGCATCAGCTCGTAGAAGGTGTCGTCGTACGCCGGATCGGTGGGCTCGAGCATGCGCAAGCGCGCGATCAGCTGGCGCATCTCGTCGTGCTCGGGAACGCTCTTGCCGACCAGGTCGGTATCGACCGGGGCGCCGGCCTCCCGCATCGCGGGGTAGAAGATTTCTTCCTCGAGCTGCGCGTGCACCTCGAGCGCAAGGCACGCGGTGTTGACGAGCGCCTGCTTGGTTCCGGGCGACGTGTCGGCCTCGAACTGGTGAAAGGTCGCCAGCACGTGGGTGTGGTCCGCGCGGATCATGTTGGTGATCGTCGGCGAGAGCTTGGTCAGCATCGAATTCATCGCGTCTCCTCGGTCGGCGGCGGGAGGCCGTCCGGGCTCGAGCGGCAACGAACGTGCCCGACGCGCCGGCCCGCCGCCTGCCGCCGCGCCGCCAAGCCGCACTCGCGGCAACGGTTTTGCCGTACTCGAACAATGGCGGCATCGCGCGGCATGCCTCGGTTGCCGCGCCAGGGAGAGCGCATGAGAAGGTTGCTGAAGGCGAGCCTGTGCGCGGCCGCGGTCGCGTCGATGGCGTTGTCGGCGACGCCGGCCGAGGCGCAGCGCCACGGTCGTCACGTCCATCATGGCCACGGCCGCAGCGCGTTCGTCGGCGGCGTGGGCATCGGGATCGGCCTCGGCGGGTGGTACGGCGACGGCTTCGGCTGGCCTTACGGCGGGCCCGGCTGGGCGCCCGGCTACACGGTGGTACCCGGGCCGCTGGTGATCGAGGAACGCGCGCGGCGGCCGGTGCGGCCATCGCCGCCCGAACCGGTGGTCGAGCCGCGCCGCGGCCAGAGCCCGGCCGAAACCGAAGGCGATCGGCGCGCGTGCAACCGCTGGGCAGCGACGCAGCCGGCCGCGCTCGCCGACGCGCGCGAGTTCCACCGCATGAGCCTCGACTGCCTTCAAGGCCGCGGCTACACGGTGCGGTAGCAGGCGGCACGCCCAGCCCGTGAGCCTCAAGCGCGCTCCCGGCGCGCGCTAGCCGGGGTCTGCCCGGGTCGAGCTCTTGAGCGCCGCGCTCTCAGCGGCCCGTGCGCCAGTCGCGATACACCACCGCCGCCACGCGTGCGAGTTCGGCGCGCGGCAGGCTCGCCGAAAGGGCGTAGCCGAAGCGGCCCTCGACCCAGTAGAAGACGTTGACGCCGCCGCTTTCCTGGCTGAAGCGGAACGCCGGCTCGGCCGGCGTGGTGGCGCTGCCCGCGTGACCTGCTACGGCGACGTCGTTCGAGACGTACAGGGTGAGCCTGGCGCCGCTGGCGTCGTGGTACATGAACTGCGCGACGGGTCCGCGGCCGCCGGGCAGCAGGCGACCGCCTTCGAGCGCGTAGCCGAGCTCCTGCAGGTGCGGCGGCTTCATCGGCGTGCCCATGCGCCGCGACAGCCAGGTGACGAGCTGGTCCTCTTGCGCCGCGCTCACCTCGACCGGGCGCCGCACGTCAGGGCTGTAGACCGCGTGCGCGACCGCAGCCCGCTGCGCGAACGCGACGCCGCTCGCGACCGATGGCGACACCGCCGGCGCCAGGCTGCCGCGCAGCACCCAGCCGCCGGCGCCGCCGAGCAGCGCCGCGACGACGGCGGCCGCGATCGCGTGCCGCGCAGCCCGTTGCGGCCGGCGCGCCGCCGCAAGCACGGGCCTCGGCACCGGCTCGTCGAGGACGGGGTCGAACAGCGCGTGCAGCTCGCGGCCTTGCGCCCGGTATGCCGCGAGTCGCTCGGCCTCGTCGGGCCGTGTCGAGAGATAGACGTCGATCTCGCGCGCACGCTCGGCGCTGAGCTGGCCGTCGACCCAGGCGTGCAGGTCGGCTTCGGTCACGGGTTCCGGGCGGTTCATTTGCTCACGACCTTGAGACGGACCGGCTCCGCGCGGCCTTCCATCAGCGCCCGCAGGCGCTCGCGCCCGCGCGAGAGGCGCGACATCACGGTGCCGATGGGCACGCCGAGCGTGCGTGCCGCATCGGCGTAGCTCATGTCCTCGAGACCGACCAGCAGCAGCACCTCCCGTTGCTCGATCGGCAGCGCGGCGAGCGCCGACTGCAGATCGAGCAGCAGCAGCCGGTCGTGCGGCGCGGCCGGGGCTTGCGGCTCCGGCCCGTCGTCGGCGTCGAGCGGAACGGTCGCGACGCGGCGCCGCCGCACGCCGTCGACGTGCGCGTTATGCATGATCCCGAACAGCCAGGCGCGCATGTCGGCCACGGCGCGCCACAGGTGCGGCTGCGCCCACGCGCGCTCGAGCGTGTCCTGCACCAGGTCGTCGGCATCCTCACGCCGGCCGGCCAGCGCGCGCGCGTAGCGCCGCAGCCGCGGCAGCCATACCAGCAGGCGTTCGCCGTCGGCGCCGCTCATGCGCTCGCGCGAGGGTGGGTCACTCGTTGATGATGTGCCAGACGCCGCGGAAGTTGTCGCCGGCCTTGTCGCCGGGCGCCTTGTCGGCCTGATAGAAGTAGACCGGCTTGCCCTTGTAAGCCCACTGCCGGGAGCCGTCGTCGCGCGTGATCACCGACCAGCTGCCTTGCGGCTGGTCCGACGCGCCGGCGGCGAGCGGTGGCCAGAGCGTCGCGCAGGGCCCGTTGCAGGCGCTCTTGCCGGCTGCCTTGTCGTTGTCGAAGGTGTAGAGCGTCATGCCGTTGGCGCCGACGAGGACGCCATTGCTCATGCGCGCGGGCGCCTGCGCGCTCGTGCTGGCACAGGCGACGAGACCGAGCCCGGCCACGGGCGCCGCAAGGAACGACAGCTTGAACATCGAATCTCCTGGAGTGACGAGCCACCCGGATGGGGCTTGCGAGGAGTGGACGGGTCGACGGCGTCGGTTATTCCATCGGCGCGTGCATTCGTGAGTGCTCGCCGCCGAGCCGCCCGGGCCGGGCCGTCGACGCGCGCGCCACGCGCGGCCTTGCCTTCCCACCCGATCAGACGTTCTGGATCTGCAGGTCGCGTCCCGCGGCGAGCTGGCGTGCGATGAACTCGCCGATCGCGGCAGCGCAGCGCAGGCAGTCGTCGACGTAGTCGGCGGGGAAGCTCGCGTCGAAGTCGCTGCGCGCGACGGCAGCGAGGGCCATCGCGAGTTCGCGTGCATCGGCTGCGGCAACGGGCGCGGGGCCGTGCGTCTGGGTCCAGCCGTCGCCGTCGAGCCACTCGCGCGCGAGGCGCGGGACCTTGTCGTCGGCACCCGGTCGCCTCGCCCGCGAGGCGAGGTCGAGCAGCGGGTCCATGTACGCGTAGCTCACGCTCAGACGCTCGTGCGGGCCCCGCGCGCGGGCACGGCCGTGAAACACCACCTCGAACATGTTCGCGTACGCGAAGCGCGGCTCGGCCGCGGTTGCGGCAGGGGTGTCGCCGGCGCCATCCGGTCGCGCCGCATCGTCGCTCGCGCGGCGGGCGCCATCGGCGCCGCTGCTTGCGGGTGGCGCCACGGGCCGGGCCGCATCGGTGTCCGGCGCTGCGGCACGGAGCCGGGCGCCGCGGCGATTGAAGGCGCCGAGCAGGGCCTGCACGAACGCGAGCGCGTCGGCGGTCGAGCCTTCGGCCGCGATGCGCTGCCAGCGCTGGTCGATCTCCTCGAGGATGCGGCGGCGCACCGCGATCTCCGGCGCCCTCGCGTCATTGCGGTGCCGGCGTTCGAAGCGGTCGAAGATCTCCTGCAGCAGCTCGCGCTTGCGGCGATGCATCTGCACGACGTCGTGATGGCTCGGTGCGGCGTGCGGCAGCGTGGGCGTGCGCGGATGCCCGGTCACGATCAGCGGCAGCCCTGCGCCCGGGAGCACGCCTTCGAGCGCACCGCTGCTGCGGCGTGGCGCGGGATCGGCAGTTGCAGGGGGCTGAGACGTGTCCGGGGGACCGATGGTGCGCGTGACCATGTGTGCGAGCGTTCCGCTCCGTGGCTGGACGGAGCTTGCCAGCAGCGTCCGTGCCCGCAGTCGGTGCGATCGGTCGCCGCGAGCGTCTCGCGGTCGGTCGCTACGGCCCGGCCAAGGAGAAACAGCCGCCGCTCGCCAGCTCGGGTCCCCAGCGGCATCGGCGGCGCCCCACCCGCGCGCAGCTTCACGGCGCAGTCGCTACGATCGACCCTTGCATGCGACGAGCGCATGGTGCCGCACCGCGGCGCCTCGTGCGGTCCTCGCGTGATCGCCCGAGCGGAGGCTCTTGTGATCGAGAAGGTGTTCGCCGCTGTCGTCGTTGCCGCGTGTGCGGTGCTCCTGGTTCGCCTCAGCCTCGGGCGGCGCCGAGCGCGATTCGACGCGGCCGTCGCGAACATCACCTACCGATCGCGCCACGCCATGCGACGCTGGGCAACGCGCGCGGAGCTGCGCTGGCGGCGCTGGCGCTCGTCGTGGCTCGGCCGGCGCGCTGCGCGCCGCGCCGAGCGCATGGCTGCCGACGTGATCAATCGTGCTCGCCGCAATGCGGCCCATGCGCCGGGCGCGTCGACGCCGCCGACGCGGCTGCCCGATCGCAAGCGCGACACCCTGCACTGAGGAACGAGCGCCGCCCTGGTCGCGGCGCTCCGGCGACCCCTGCCGTACGTCGTCCGCGGGCTGCAATCTCCCTGAACGGCTGCACCATTTTGTGGCAATCGCTTGAGCTTTTTCGCTCGTTTCTATAGGATATTGGTTTCATCTTTCGGGAACTTCCGTGTTGTCATTCGGCTGGCTGCAGCCGCAGCAGCCGCTGCTCAGTTGGGTCTTGAGGCTCGGCCTTGCCAGCTCGATGTTCGTTGCCGGGGCGGCGTATGCGAGAGACGCCGCGCCACCGCTCGCAACGATCGCACTCACCGAACTCCCCGCCGAGGCGCAAGCCGTCCACCGCGCGATCCGTGCCGGTGGCCCGTTCCCTTACGAGAAGGACGGCTCGGTGTTCGGCAATCGCGAGCGGCTGCTGCCCGCGCGCGAGCGCGGCTACTACCGCGAATACACGGTTCCGACGCCGCGCGCGCGTGATCGCGGGCCGCGCCGCATTGTGTGCGGCGGCCATCGTCCGCCGGTACCCGACGCCTGCTTCTACACCGCGGATCACTACGCCAGCTTCCGTCGCATCGCGCATTGAGCGGCGGGAACTTTTTCTTTCGACCCCTAGGAGGAACGCGACATGCTCTTGCAGACAGTCCGTCCAAACATCGTGCAGTCGATACGGGCCTACCGTGTCGACGACCTGATGGCGGCTGCGCGCGACGCCGACCAGCATTTCCTGTACGCCAACCTGACGGCGGCGCAGTCCAAGCAGGACGTGCTCGAAGGCATCGCGGAGGCTTTCACCTTTCCGACGCACTTCGGCAAGAACCTCGATGCGTTGTACGACTGCATGACCGACCTCGTGCACAAGGCCGGTCCGCAGCCGGGCTTCGTGGTCGTGCTCGAGCAGATTCCCGACAACGCCCGCTTCGATCGCGAGGCCCGCGAGCAGCTGCTCGACGTGTTCCGCGACGCCGCCGACTTCTGGGCTGAAAGGAAGATTCCTTTCAGGTGCTTCTATTCTTTTCAGTAGCCCGCTCACAGGACCCCGCGTCCTGGGAGCGGGCTACCGAAACAAGCGCAGCCGCCGGCGACAAGCCGGTCAAGGCCTCCAAGACCGCCGCAAACAGCAGTTTCGGCACCAACATGCCGATGATGAGCAGCGCGTTCGACACGGCGATGTGGCTGACCGCGGCCTGATCCGCGGCGCGGCCTGAGCCGGCGCGCGATTGCCTGGCTCGGGCGAATCAGATCGGTCGCGGCGCCTGCCGCACGTTCGACGAGCCCTCAGGGGCTCGTCGGCGTTTGGGCCTCGCCCGGCGGCACGGCGCCATCGGGCGCAGCCGCGAGCGCCAGGTACTCGCCGACCGGCACTTCCTCGGCGCGCCGCTGCAGATCGAAGCGGCCCGAAAAGCCGTGCGCGTCGAGCCAGCGCCCGAGCGTGTGGCGCAGCAGCTTTCTGCGCTGCGAGAACGCGACCGTCACCACTTCGCGCAGCCGATCGGCGTCGACGCCTGCCGGCGCGGCGATCGGCGTCATGCGGACGATCGCCGAATCGACCCTGGGCGGCGGGTCGAACGCGTCGGGGCCGATGTCGAGCACCGACTCGATCGCGTAGCGCCACTGCAGCATCACCGTGAGACGCCCGTAGTCCTTGCTGCCGGGGGCAGCTGCCATGCGGTCGACCACCTCCTTCTGCAGCATGAAGTGCTGATCGACGACGTGCTCGACCGCATCGAGCAGGTGGAACAGGATCGGCGTCGAGATGTTGTAGGGCAGGTTGCCGACGACGCGGAGCTTCTGCCTCGCCGCTGCGGCGAGCGCACCGAAGTCGACGCGCAGCACGTCGGCCTCGACCACCTCGAGCGCCGCGTTCTTGCGCAGGCGCGCCGCCAGGTCGCGGTCGAGCTCGATCACGGTAAGGCGCCCCGCGCGCTCGACCAGCGGCTCGGTCATCGCGCCGAGGCCGGGGCCGATCTCGACCAGCGTCTCGCCGGGTCGGGGGTCGATCGCGTCGACGATCGCGTCGATGACCGCGGCATCGACCAGGAAGTGCTGGCCGAAGCGCTTGCGCGCCTGGTGCGCCGGCCGCGCGGAGCCGGCGCGCGGCGCCCGGGCGGTCGAGGCAACCATGGCGTGGTCGGCCGCTACTGCGGCGCGTCGCGCAGCTCGATGTACGCGCGGCCGCGCAGGTCGCGGATCCACTCCATGTACGCGTCCTCGAACTTCTGTTCGCGCACGATGTTGCGCGCCTGCTCGCGCAGCTGGCGCGGATCGACCGGCACGCTGCGCCGCTCGACGACCTGGATCAGGTGCACGCCGAACCGCGTCGTCACCGGGTCGGAGATGCCGCCGATCGGGAGCGCGTTCATCGCCTCCTCGAACTCGCCGACGAGCTGCCCCGGCGAGGTCCAGCCCAGGTCGCCGCCGGCCGTGGCCGATGCGTCCTGCGAGTTGGCACGCGCCGCCTGCTCGAACGAGCCGCCGTCGGCAATCGTTCGCTTGAGCTGCGCGAGGCGCGTCGCCGCCGCTTCGGGCGTGAGCTCGGCCGACGGCCGCAGCAGGATGTGGCGGGCGTGCGTCTGCTGCATGGTGAGGCCCGCACTGCGGCGCTCGACGAGCTTGAGCACGTGGAACCCGGCGCCGCTGCGCAGCAGCTGCGGCGCCACCTGCCCGGGGGCGAGCGGCTGCACCGTCTGCACGAAGACGTCGGGCAGGCGGTCCGTCGGCCGCAGGCCGATCTCGCCGCCGTTGGCGCGGTTCGCGTCCTCCGAGATGTCGCGCGCGACCGCGGCGAAATCCTCGCCGCCCTTCACGCGCGCCAGGGCGGCTTCGGCACGCGCGCGCCGCTCGGCGATCACCGCGTCGCTCGCGCCCTCGGGCACCGTCACCAGGATCTGCGCGATGTTGACCTCGCCGCTCGCCCCGCTCGCGGCACGCCGCGCCGCAAGCACGGCGTCGATCTCGGCGTCGGTCACCTTGATGCGGCTCACGACCTCGCGCTCGCGCATGCGCTCGACCAGCAGCTGGTCGCGCAGGTTGGTGCGAAAGCGCGCCATGTCGAGGCCGTCCTGGCGCAGCCGCTCCTGCAGTTGCGGCAGCGTCAGCTGGTTCTGTCGCGCGACCGCCTGCACCGCGCGGTCGATCTCGCTGTCGTCGATGCGGATGCCGCTGTCGCGCGCCGCCGTGATCAGCACGCGCTCGTCGATCAGCGACTCGAGCGCCTGCTGGCGCAGCGCGCCCGGCGGCGGCAGCTGCATGCCCGCGCGGGTGGCTTCGTCGCGAATGCGCACGATGCGGCCCTGCAGCTCGGCGGCGGTGACGAGCTCCTGGTTGACGACCGCGACGATGTAGTCGCCGCCGCGCGCTGCCGCCGGTGCAGCCGGCCGCGGGCCCTGCGCCCACGCGTTCACGATGCCGAGCGCGAGCGCGAGCGCGAAGAGGGCGCGCCGCCAGTTCAGCGGAAATTCAGTCATACGGTGTGAATGGTGAGGGCGTGCGCTTCTCGTCGCGCAGCATGCGGTAGCCGGGGATATTGTCCTTCAGCGTTCCGAGAGGGTTCGAGCCGATCCGCGAGAGCCCGACCAGCTCGAGCTGCATCATGAGCCGGGTGTTGGCTTCGCTGCGGCCGGTCGAGCGGCGTTCGGCCACGACGCGGCCGATCCAGCAGCCGGCGTCGTACTCGAGGCCGACCAGCGAATCGATGATGCGGCTGTCGCGCGTGCTGTAGTTGACCCGGCCGACGCTGTAGAGCGCGCCCTGGCAGGACCCGGCCGCGCCCGCGAGCGTGCCGTTCGGCTGGCGCCGGTCGGCGCCGTAGACCGGCCACTGCCAGCCGAGCTCGACCTGCTCGAGCAGGCCTCGCGTCAGCCGGTACGTCGCGCCGATGGTGCGATAGGGCCCTGGCGAGTAGCGCACGCCGGCGACCGAGCGCTCGATGCGGCCGTTCTCGGGGTCGTAGGTCACCAGCGCATCGACGTTCCAGCGCGACGTGATCGCTCCCGACCCGAACAGCAGCAGGTTCGAGAAGCGCCGCGTCAGCGGCTCGCCGTCGGGCGTGATGCGCTGGTCGCGGAACAGATAGCGCTGGGCGATGCCGACCCGCAGCGTCTCGGCGCCGGTCGCCGGGTCGAGGAAGCGCGAGGTCACGCCCGCGGTGAGCTGGTGCTCGTCGGACACGCGGTCGACGCCCGAGAACACGTTCTCGGTGAAGATCGACTCGACGTTGAAGTCCTTCGGGTACGCGTCGAAGTTCGGCAGGTCGTCCTGGCGCCGGTACGGCGTGTTCACGTACAGCAGGCGCGGCTCGAGCGTCTGCGTGAGCGTGCGGCCGAAGAGGGTGGCTTCGCGCTCGAGGGTCCACGAGCTGTCGACGCTGAGCGTCGGAATGAAGCGCGATGCGCTGCGGCGGCCGCCGGTCGGCGTCGAATCGAGCGAGTACGACGCCGCGTTGAACGACAGCTTCGGCGTCACCACCCAGCCCTGCGACCCGAACGGCCGTGCGATGCTGCCGAGCGCGTGCACGCGCTCGCCGGTGTGCCGGTTCACGAGATAGCGGTCGTCGGGGTTGGCGAAGCGGTTGTATTCGGTCTCGAACGAGACGTCGAAGCCGCCGTTCCAGTTGTGCTGGTAGCGCGCGCCGATCTGCGGCCGCCGTTCGTACGGCGACTCGATGCGGGTCGTCGGGTCTTCGGTCTGCAGCACCTGCCAGCGCTGCACCCGCGCGTAGGTCGACCAGTCGCCGAACGGCTTGCTGAGCGAGAGGCTCGAGCCCAGCAGGCGCCGGGTCAGGCTGTCGATCTCGTCCGGGAAGTCCTTCCAGTAGTCGTCGTCGGACACGCGGCGCACCCGCAGCTGGAGCAGGGTGTCGCCAGCGAACAGGCTCTCGTGACGCGTGCGCAGCGCGTAGCGCGAGTCGCCGGTCAGCCGGTCGTACGGCATCAGCTTGAGCGCGGTCTCGCCGGCGTGGCTCGGCTCCAGGTAGCGGAATTCGGTGTCGAGGCCGAAGCCGCGCTTGCTGCTCAGCGACGGCGTGAACGTCGCGTCGCGGTTGGGCGCGATGTTCCAGTAGTACGGGATCGATGCCTGCACGCCGCTGCGGCTGTCGATGCCGAGGTTGGGCGGCAGCCAGCCGGACTTGCGCTCGTCGTTCAGCGGGAAGCTCAGCACCGGCGCGCCGAGGATCGGAACGCCGTAGAAGCGCAGCACCGCGTTGCGCGCGACGCCCTCGTTCTTGTCGGTGTCGATCGCGATGCGCTCGGCCGACAGCAGCCACGGCGGGTCGCCCGAGCCGTCGGCCGGGCAGCTGGTATAGGTCGCGTCGGTCGCAACGGCCCGGGTCTGCTCGAGGAAGTCGATGCGCCCGGCGGTGCCGCCGGCGCCGGTCGCCCCGAATCGGTAGGTCGGCGACTGGAAGAAGCCCTCGAAGCGCTCGACGTGCAGCTGCAGCTCGGGTCCCTGGAACAGGTTGCCGTCCTGGCTGATGCGCACGTTGCCGGTCGCCCGCGCGAGGTCGTCCTTGCGGTCATAGGTCAGGCGGTCGGCGTGGATCACCGTGGTGCCGCGGCGGAACTCGACGTCGCCCTCGGCGACCGCGTCGATGTCGGGCCGCCCCGAGAGCTCGCGCGCCCGCACGATGATCGGGAGCTGGCGCCCCGCCGCGCCGCGCGGCGGCGCCTGCAGCGAGGGGGCGGTGCGCAGCTCGATGCCGCTCGCCGCAACGGCGGGGGCCGACGCCGCCGAGGCCGCGGCGGCGGGACCGGACGCGGCAAGGCCGGGCGCGGCAGCCGCCGGCGCCGTACCGGCGGCGTCAGGTGCCGTCTGCGCCAGAGCGCCTGCGGCGCCGAGCGCGGCGGCCAGCGTGGTCAGCGCAGGCCGCATCCGCGCCGCACGCGGCCGGCGCGGAGGTGACGTCGAAGGGGGCGTGGGCGGGAGCAGGGGCAAGGCGACGGACGAGGGCGAGGCGGTTGCGGCAGGGTCTTCGTTCGTTCGCCGGCGGCGCCTTGTCGGCCGCGGGCCGCTTGCGAGCGGTTGCGGCGGGCGGGTCGCGTCCCGGGCGCCGGGGCGCGGCTTTGTAGAATCGATTATCCATGAGGCCTCCTTCGCGGGGCCTCCTGCCGAGCCCTCCCTCCCGTCTTCCCCCACGCTGCCCGTGCAACCTGCCGACTCCGCCGAGCCGCGCGTCGGCGACCTGCGTCCCGCTCCGCCCGTCGCCTGGGCCGATCCGGCCCGCCGCGCCGCATTCGAGGCCTGGTTCGCGCCGCTCGCCGACGCGCACCGCATCGATCCGGCCACCTTGCGTGCGGCGTCGAGCGACGCCAGCTTCCGGCGCTACTTGCGCGCCGACGTCGAGGGCGGCGGCAGCCTGATCGTGATGGACGCGCCGCCGCCGCAGGAGGACGTGCGGCCGTTCATCCACGTCGCCGGGCTGATCGAGCAGGCCGGCCTCAACGCTCCGCGCATCCTCGCGAGCGACGTCGCGCACGGCTTCCTGCTGCTGCCGGACATGGGATCGCACCTCTACCTGCATGCGCTGCAGGAGGCCGAGCGCGACGGCGATCCGGCGACCGCCGACCGCCTGATGCGCAGCGCGATCGGCGCGCTGGTGCAGTGGCAGCGCGGCGTCGCCACGACAGGCTTGCCCGACTACGACGACGCGATGCTGCGCCGCGAACTCGGCCTCTTCCCCGAGTGGTGCGTGGCGCGCCATTGCGGCGTGACGTGGAACGCCGACGAGCAGCGCGACTGGGACGCCGCGTGCGACCTGCTGGTGCGCAACGCGCTCGGCCAGCCGCGCGTCGCCGTGCACCGCGACTACATGCCGCGCAACCTGATGGTCACCGAGCCCGCCCCCGGGATCCTCGACTTCCAGGACGCCGCCGTCGGCGCGATCAGCTACGACGTCGCCTCGCTGCTGCGCGACGCCTTTCTCAGCTGGGACGAGGAGCGCGAGCTCGACTGGGGCATCCGCTACTGGGAGGCGGCGCGCAAGGCCGGGCTCCCGGTCGACGCCGATTTCGGCGAGTTCTGGCGTCAGCTCGAGTGGATGGGGCTGCAGCGGCACCTCAAGGTGCTCGGCATCTTCAGCCGCCTCAAGTACCGCGACGCCAAGCCGCACTACAGCGAGGACCTGCCGCGCTTCTTCGCGTACGCCCACAAGGTCTCGGCGCGCTACAACGCGCTGCGGCCGCTGTCGCGCCTGCTCGAGCCGCTGATGGGCGCGGCGCGTCTCGACGTCTTCTATTGACGCAGCGTTACGGCCGCCGGTCGGACGCCGTGAGCCTTGCCCCATGCTGCGCCTGACCGATCTCCGGCTCCCGCTCGACCACCCGGCCGACGCGCTGCCTGCCGCGATCGCCGCGAGGCTCGGCGTGGAGACCGCCGCCCTGGTGCGGGTCGACGTCGTCAAGCGCAGCTACGACGTGCGCAACAAGCGGGCGCCGGTGTTCATCTACACGATCGACGTGGCGGTCGACGGCCTGGCTGCGGGCGAGCCGGGCCGCGGCGCCGGCGGCGACGCGGGATCGGCCGCCGCGCCGGCCGACCCGCGCGCCGTGATGGCCAGCGCCGCCGACGTCACGCTGCTCGCGCGCCTCGCCGGCGACCCGCACGTGCGGCCCGCGCCGGACATGCGCTACCGCTTCGTCGGGCACGTGCCCGCCGACTTCGGCACCGGCGCCACGCCGCGTCCGCTGGTCGTCGGGTTCGGGCCGTGCGGCATCTTCGCCGCGCTGCTGCTCGCGCAGATGGGGCTCAAGCCCATCGTTCTCGAACGTGGCAAGGCCGTGCGCGAGCGCACCAAGGACACCTGGCGGCTCTGGCGCAAGGGCGTGCTCACGCCGGAGTCGAACGTGCAGTTCGGCGAAGGCGGCGCGGGGACGTTCTCCGACGGCAAGCTGTGGAGCCAGATCAGCGATCCGCGTCACCTGATGCGCAAGGTGCTCGACGAGTTCGTCAAGGCCGGCGCGCCCGACGAGATCCTCTATGTCGGCAAGCCCCACATCGGCACCTTCCGCCTCGTGGGCGTGGTGGAGAAGATGCGCGCCGAGATCGTGCGCCTCGGCGGCGAGATCCGCTTCGGCCAGCGCGTGGTCGACGTGCTGATCGAGGGCGGCCGGATGCGCGGCGTGGTCGTCGAGGCGCCGGCGCAGCCTGCCGCCCTTCCGAATGGACCGAACGATCGACTTGCCGGCAATGACACGGACGTTGTACCGGCGCCGGAGGACCGGGCGGACGCGGGGCCGACGAATGGACCGACCGTTTCGGCGTCAGCGCTCACCGCACCCGCCGCCGCCGCCGGGCGCGTGCGCCTCACGCTCGCCGCCGACCACGTCGTCCTCGCGCCCGGTCACAGCGCGCGCGACACCTTCGAGATGCTGCACGCGCGCGGCGTCCACATCGACGCCAAGCCGTTCTCGATCGGCTTTCGGATCGAGCACCCGCAGTCGCTGATCGACCGTGCGCGCTTCGGGCCGAGCGCCGGCCATCCGCTGCTCGGCGCGGCCGACTACAAGCTCGTGCACCACGCGAAGAACGGGCGCTCGGTGTACAGCTTCTGCATGTGCCCGGGCGGCACGGTGGTCGCGGCCACGTCGGAGCCCGACCGCGTGGTCACCAACGGCATGAGCCAGTACTCGCGCAACGAGCGCAATGCCAACGCCGGCATCGTCGTCGCGCTGTCGCCGGCCGATTGCGTAGTTCCGGGTGCCGACCCGTCGACCGCCGCGAGCCCGCTCGCCGGCATCGCGTTCCAGCGCTTCTGGGAGTCGCGCGCGTTCGAGCTCGGTGGCGGCGGCTACGTGGCGCCGGGTCAGCGCGTCGGCGACTTCCTCGCGCGGCGTGCCTCGACCGCGCTCGGCAGCGTCGAGCCCTCGTACCAGCCGGGGGTGCGGCCGACCTCGCTCGACACCGCGCTGCCGCGCTACGCGATCGACGCGATCCGCGAAGCCTTGCCCGCCTTCGAGCGCCCGATCAAGGGCTTCGCGCTCGCCGACGCGGTGCTCACCGGCGTCGAGACGCGGACCTCGTCGCCGATCCGCATCACGCGCGACGCGACGACGCGGCAGAGCCTCAACGTGATCGGCCTCTACCCGGCCGGCGAGGGCGCCGGCTACGCCGGCGGGATCATGTCGGCGGCGGTCGACGGCATCGAGACCGCCGAGGCGGTCGCCCGGGCGATCCTCGCGACCACGCTCGGCGCCTGATTCGCGCCCTTCAGCGCCGAGCGAGCGTGCGGGCGGTCCGGCATCCGCCCGTCAGCGGGTTGCGCGGGGCGCGTACGAGCGCCACCGCCTGCTGTCGCGCTGCTCCGCAATGGTCGGACCTTTGGCGGCGCGACGGGCCGCGACCGTTGCCGTGCCCGCGCGGGGATCATGCCGCCGTGACCGCCTCCGCGACCGCCTGCAACCGCAGCTCGGCCACCAGCCCGCCGCCCGGTGCGGCGTCGAGCGTGAGGCGGCCGCCCATCAGCTCGGCGTAGCGCGCGGCGATCGCGAGGCCGAGGCCGCTGCCGCCGCCTTCGGCGGTGCGCGACCAGCGCTGCAGCAGGCGCGCGCGCTCGCCGGGCTCGATGCCGCGGCCGTTGTCGGCGACCGCGATGCGCACGCCGTCGGCGTCGCGCGCGACCTCGACCGTCAGCGTCGCAGGCCGCCCGTCGTCGGGGCGTCCGTGGCGCAGTGCGTTGTGGATCAGGTTGCCGAGCGCCCCTTCGACGAGGGCGAGGCTGCCGAGCGCGCGCACCGGCTGATCGAGACCCGACGCGCCGAGCTCGACGCCCTCGCGGTCGGCGAGCGGCAGGTAGCGCAGCAGCGCGTCGCGCACCAGCTCGTCGATCGCGAGCGGCTCGAGCGCCACCGCCGCCTGCACCTCGTCGGCATAGGCCAGCGCGAGCAGCTGCTCGACGAGGCGGCTCGCCCGCGCCTCGCTGCTCGCGATCGCCTCGAGCTGGCGGCGCCAGACCTCCGGGTCGTGATGCGAAAGGCCGTACGCGGCAAGGGCGCGGATGCCGGCGAGCGGCGTTCGCAATTCGTGGGCGACGTTGCCGGCGAACTCGCGCTGCGCCGCCACGCCGTCGGCCACGCGGCCCATCAGCCGGTTCAGCGCGCGTGCGAGGCTCGTGACCTCGCGCGACGGCGCCGCGTCGTCGACCGGCGAGAGGTCGTTGGAGTCGCGCTGGTCGACCGCACGCTGCAGGCGGTCGAGCGGCGTCACCTCCTCGGTGATGATGCGGCCGAACCACCAGCCGAGGATGGGCAGCAGGACCAGTTGCGGCAGCAGCGCCGATGCCGCGAGGCGCCCCAGCCACTGGCGGCGCTCGAACGTGGTCTGCGCGATCGTGACCGTGAACACCTCGAGCCCGGCGCCGCGCCGCAGCGTGACGGTGCGCAGCGGCTCGCCGTCGAGCTCCTGGTGCGCGAAGGCCCAGCTGCCGGTCGCGGGTTCGGTGCGCGCGAGGTGGGCGTTGCCGGCGATCAGCCGGCCGCGGTGATCGAACACGCTGAAGAAGAGGCGCTCGCGGTGGTCGAACAGCGCCGTGCCGAGCTCGCGCTCGGTGAGGTCGAGGTGCAGTTCGCCGTCGTCCGCGCTCACGTGCGCGGCGATGGCGTACGCGTCGTCGAGCAGCGAGCGGTCGAGCGCCTGGCTGGTCGATTCCCACGCGACGGTCAGCACCGCGGCCCCGCTGGCCAGCGTGACCAGCGCGAGTGGCACCAGCACGCGCTCGCGCAGGCGCGCGCGCAGCGTGCGCAGCGGCCGCACGGTCATGCGGCGTCCTCGCTGCTGGCCTCGATCAGGTAGCCGAGACCGCGAAGGGTACGGATCGACGCACCGGTGCCGGCGAGCTTCTTGCGCAGCCGCGAGATGAACGCCTCGAGGGCGTTGTCGCCGAGCGCGTCCTCGAAATCGGAGAGCTTGTCCGACAGCATCCGCTTGTTGACGACGCGGCCGGGCGGCGTCATCAGCTCGGTGAGCACCGCCTGCTCGCGCGCCGGCAGCTCGAAAGGCTCGCGAGTCTCGCCACTGACGCGAAAGAAGCGCCCTGCGCGGCGGTCGAGCACCAGCGCGCCGACCTCGCAACGATCGCCGGTGTCGTGGCGCCGCCGCACCAGCGCGCGCAGGCGCGCCTCGACCTCGCCCAGGTCGAAGGGCTTTCCGAGGTAGTCGTCGGCGCCCGCGTCGAGCCCGGCGATCCGCTCGTCGGTGCGATTGCGCGAGGTCAGCACCAGCACCGGCGTGCGGTCGCCGCGCGCCCGCGCCTCGCGCAGCACGTCGACGCCGTTGCCGTCGGGCAGGTTGAGGTCGAGCAGCACCGTGTCGTAGGGCTGCACGCGCCACAGGTGGTTCGCCTCCTCGGCGCGGGACACGGCGTCGACGCGGTGCCCGGCCTCGGCGAGGCTGCGCTGCATCACGCCTTGCAGAACGACGTCGTCCTCGACGACCAGGATGCGCATGGGTCGGGTTTTTCCGGGGCTCGCCAGGGCGGCGTGGTCAGGTGGAGGTCAGGCGGCGACGGCGATAAACACGCCCGCTGCTTCGTCACTCTATTCATCCGGGAGCTTCATGAGAATCAAGAGTCAACGCGACCTGTGGTCGGGGCTGATGTTCACCGCGGTCGGCGGCGGCTTCGCGATCGGCGCGCTCAACTACTCGATGGGAACGTCGGCACGCCCCGGTGCCGGCTATTTTCCGCTCGGTCTGGGCCTCATCCTCGCGCTGATGGGGCTGGTGCTGGTGCTTCAGTCGCTGGTGGTCGACAGCGAGGACGGCGAACGCATCGGCGCGGTCGCATGGCGGCCGCTGCTCGTCATCATCGGTTCGATCGTCTTCTTCGGCGTCGCGCTCGATCGCCTGGGCCTCTTCATCACTTTTCCGCTGCTGGTCGTGATCGTCAGCTTCGCGAGCGACGAGTTCAGGTGGCGCGGCGTGATCACCAACGCGATCGTCCTGACCATCGGCGCGTGGGCGATCTTCGTGCTCGGCCTCAAGCTGATCATCCCGACGCTGCCGAACTTCATGCAGTGACGGCGCAGAACACGACAAGAGACTCGCCATGCAGGACATGATCAGCAATCTCGCCCTCGGGTTCGGCGTCGCCTTCACGGTGCAGAACCTGCTCTACGCCTTCTTCGGCTGCCTCATCGGCACGCTGATCGGCGTGCTTCCCGGCATCGGCCCGGTCGCGACCATCGCGATGCTGCTGCCGTCGATCTACGGCCTCGACGCCACGCCGGCGCTCATCATGCTGGCCGGCATCTACTACGGGGCGCAATACGGCGGCTCGACCACCGCGATCCTGATCAACGTGCCGGGCGAATCGTCGTCGGTCGTGACCGCGATCGACGGCTACCAGATGGCACGCCAGGGCCGTGCCGGCGCCGCCCTCGCCGCGGCCGGACTCGGCTCGTTCTTCGCCGGTTGCGTGGGCACCGTGATCATCGCGGCGTTCGCGCCGCCGCTCACCGAGCTCGCATTCAAGTTCGGGCCGGCCGAATACTTCTCGCTGATGGTGCTCGGCCTCATCGGCGCGGTGGTGCTCGCGTCGGGCTCGCTGCTGAAGGCGATTGCGATGATCATCTTCGGCTTGCTGCTCGCGCAGATCAACACCGACGTGATCTCGGGTACGGCACGCTACAGCTTCGGCATTCCGGAGCTCACCGACGGCATCAACTTCGTCGCGATCGCGATGGGCATCTTCGGCTTCGGCGAGATCATCGCCAACCTCGGCCAGCCGGCCGAGAACCGCGAGGTGTTCACCAAGGAGGTCAAGGGCCTCTGGCCGACGATGCAGGACTTCCGCGAGGCCTGGCCCTCGGTGCTGCGCGGCACCGCGCTCGGCTCGATCCTCGGCGTGCTGCCGGGAGGCGGTGCGCTGCTCGCCTCCTTCGCGTCGTACACGATGGAGAAGAAGCTCACGCGCAACCCGCGCAAGGAGTTCGGCAAGGGCGCGATCCAGGGCGTCGCCGGCCCCGAATCGGCCAACAACGCCGGCGCGCAGACCTCGTTCATCCCGATGCTCACGCTCGGCATTCCGCCCAACGCCGTGATGGCGCTGATGGTCGGCGCGATGACGATCAAGGGCATCCAGCCGGGTCCGCAGGTGATGACCGGCAATCCCGAGCTGTTCTGGGGCCTGATCGCGTCGATGTGGATCGGCAACGCGATGCTGGTGATCCTGAACCTGCCGCTGATCGGCATCTGGATCAAGCTGCTGATGGTGCCCTACAAGTTCCTGTTCCCGGCCATCACGCTGTTCTGCTGCATCGGCACCTACACGCTCAACAACAACAGCTTCGACGTGTTCATGACTGCCGGTTGCGCGGTGCTCGGCTACATCTTCTTCAAGCTGAGCTGCGAGCCGGCGCCGCTGCTGCTCGGCTTCATCCTCGGCCCGATGATGGAAGAGAACCTGCGCCGTGCGCTGCTGCTGTCGCGCGGCGACTGGACCACCTTCGTGACGCGCGGTCTCTCCGCCGGCCTGCTGCTCGCGGCGCTGGCCATGGTCGTGATCGTGATGCTGCCGTCGATCAAGAAGAAGCGCGAGGTCGCGTTCCAGGACGCCGACTGACCGCTGCTCCGCTGCGCTGCGCCTCGCGGCGCGTCGCCGCCAGCCGGCGCGCGTGCTTGCCGCCTGACGGCCGGGCGGCCGGCTACTCGCGCGATGCGCGCACGCTCAGCGCAACGATGGCCGCGGCGGCGGCGACGATCAGCGCGTCCTCGATGAGCCCGCTCCGGGTCTGACCGATGCGCGCCATCGCGCGCTTGCGACCCGCGAGCGTGAGATACGCGAGCGGCACCGCGGTCACGACCGCCGCCGCTGCGCCGGACCGCTCGCGGCCGTGCGGCGCCAGCGCCGCACCGGCGATGCCGCTGCTCATCACCCGCGCGAGCAGGCCGAGGAACACCGTCCGGTCGGGAGCGGTCTTCATCTTGTCGCCGAGCAGCTCGCCCACGCCCATCGCGAGCGCGCCGAACCTGAACAGCGGGCGATCGAGCAGGAAGAGCCGACCTGGGGTGCGACGGCCGATGACGCGCGCCGCGGCGATGGTCGCCATCGGCGTCATCGAGCGTGCGCTCGCGACCGCGCCGATGAGGATCGAAGAGAGAAGTCTCGGGCTGTTCATCGTGTCGAGATACAGGTGCGGCCCCGCGCAGGGAGCGCGCGAGGTCGAACCTGGTCCGGCAATCGACTTGCCCGAAGCCAAGTCAGGCGCGGCGGACGGTGGCGTCGCGGCGCGTCAGGGGCACGCCGCCATTACCTGTGCGACCGCCGCGGTGAGCTTCTTGCCATACGGCACGTGCAGGAACTCGTTCGGGCCGTGCGCGTTGCTCTTGGGCCCGAGCACGCCGCAGACCATCATCTGCGCGGCCGGGAAGCCCTGCTGCAGCATGCTCATCAACGGGATCGTGCCGCCCTGGCCGATGTAGCCGCAGGGCGCGCCGAAGTGCGCGTTCGACGCCGCATCCAGCGCGTCTTCCAGCCATGGCGCGAGGCTGGGGGCGTTCCAGCCGGTCGCGCCCGCTGCGCCGACGCGGCCGTCGGCGTTGAACGTGACCTTCGCCTGGTACGGCGCGTTGTCCTCGAGCAGCGTCTTCAGCGCCGCCGCGGCCTGGTTGCCGTCGACGAGCGGCGGCAGGCGCAGGCTCAGCTTGAATGCGGTGTAGGGGCGCAGCACGTTGCCCGCATCCTTCATGGCCGGGAAGCCGTCGACGCCGGTCACGCTGAGCGTCGGGCGCCAGGTGCGGTTGATCAGGCCCTCCACGGGGTCGGTGGTGGTCGGCAGCACGGTCTGACCATCGGCGCCGCACGCCCATGGATAGCGCTTCCAGACCTCGTCGCCGAGGATCTGCGCCGCCGCGCGCGCCTGCTCGATGCGGTCGGCCGGAATCTCGCAGTGGAAGCCCTCGGGCAGCAGGCGCCCGGTCCTCGAGTCCTCGAGGCGGTCGAGCACCTGGCGCAGGATGCGAAAGCTCGACGGCACCAGGCCGCTCGCGTCGCCCGAGTGCACGCCTTCGGTCAGCACCTCGACCTTGAGTACGCCGCTCACCATGCCGCGCAGGCTGGTCGTGAGCCAGAGCTGGTCGTAGTTGCCGGCGCCGCTGTCAAGGCAGACGACGAGCCCGACGTTGCCGAGGCGCGGCCGCAGGGCGTCGAGGTACGCCGGCAGGTCGTACGAGCCGCTCTCCTCGCAGGTTTCGATGAGGCCGACGCAGCGTGGCCGCGCGATGCCCTGGCGATCGAGCGCTTCGATCGCGGTGATCGCGGCATAGACCGCGTAGCCGTCGTCGGCGCCGCCGCGACCGTAGAGCAGGCCGTCGAGGTACTTCGGCGTCCACGGCCCGAGGTCGCTGCGCCAGCCGTTGAACTCGGGCTGCTTGTCGAGGTGGCCGTAGAGACAGATCGTGTCGGTCGAGCCTGCGCGGGTGGCGGGCACGTCGAAGAAGATGACCGGGGTGCGGCCTTCGAGCCGGATCACCTCGAGCTTGAGGCCCGCGATGCGGCGGCTCTCGACCCAGCGCGCGGCATCGGTGATCACGCGCTCGATGTAGCCGTTCTGCTGCCAGGCCGCGTCGAACATCGGGCTCTTGGCAGGGATGCCGATGTAGTCGGTGAGCGCCGGCACGAGCTCGGCGTCCCAGACCTGTTCGACGAACGAGCCGATCGTCGCGGCTTCGTCGGGCTGCACCGGCAGCAGCGGATCGCGTGCGTTCATGGCGACTCCTGCGAGATGGGTTGGCAAGTGTAGGTTTTCTGCCTGGGTGCCGAACTCGCGTGGTCTAGTGCCCCGTGAGCGAGGTCGTGCTGGCGTGATGTCTCGCCGCATCTCCATGACTGCGATTCGTGCGATATCGCGCGCGGGCATCGTCCAAACGGATCGCTGAGGCAGCGTCGCCGCTAGACTCGTTCGCGAGCTCGCGTGCGTGGGCATCTGGAGAGACTGCCAAATGCCACGATCGAAGCGTTTCCGGGTCGCGCAACGCGCCGCATGTGGCACGACCAGCATGCTGGGCAGCGCGCTGCTGATCGGGTGTGCGACGCCGCAGTCGACTTCGATCCCGGCTTACGTGGCGCCGGTGGACGGGCCCACCGCGCGCCTCCTGACCCGCAGCTCGCTGCCCGCCGGGGAACGTTATGGCGTCTTCCTGTATGCCGATGCCGAGGGTTGCCGTGAGCCGCGCCGCGTGGGGATCGCCGAGGGTGATCAAGCACTGCCGGCGATGACGCTGCAAGCGGATCGGCCGACCACGATCGAGTTCGCCGCCATGAAGCCGGACCGCGCGATCTGCCGGGTCCGATGGACGTTCGATCCGCTGCCGGGAAAAACCTACCTGCTCGCCGGCAGCGCCACCCGCGAGCGCTGCGTCGCGCGCGTCCTCGACGCATCCGATGCCGACGACATCAAGCCCGAGGCAACCGCACTGTGGCGAAACGGAGGTGCCGCGTCCTGCACGCCCACCGCCGAGCTGCGCGCCAGGCGCTCGTCGAGTCCAGACGCGGAGCGGCTGGAGCGCGAGGCGGTATTGCGCCCCGGCGCGACGGCGCAAGACCTGCAGGGGCTCACCGGGCGATGAACCGGCACCACGCCTCGCGCCTCGCGCCGCTGCTCGGCGTCGCGCTCTTCACGCTGAGCGTTGCTCCAACCGCGCTCGCCTCGACTGCCGCCGACGTGTACGCGAAAGTCTCCGCCGCGGTCTGGAAGGTCATGACCTATGACGCCGATGGTCTGCCCCTCGGACAAGGCAGCGCCGTGGTCGTGGGTCGCGAACGGTTGGCCACGAACTGCCATGTGCTCGCCAAGGCCCGTCGCGTGTCCGTCCGGCACGGTGAGACCACGCTCGATGCGACGTTGGACCTGTGGGACGTGCAGCGCGATCTGTGCCAGCTCAAGGCATCCGGGCTGGCAGCGGCGCCGGTGAGCTTGGCCGATTCCGGGACGCTGCGCGTGGGACAGGACGTCTACGCCATCGGCAACCCGCGGAAGCTCGATCTCACGCTGAGCGCAGGCCTGATCTCGTCGCTTCGCAGGAACGCGTCGGGGCACCTTCTTTTGGTGCAGACGAGCGCGTCGATATCCAGCGGCTCGAGCGGCGGCGGCTTGTTCGACGATGCGGGACGTCTGGTGGGTCTAACAACGCTCGGCTTGGTCGGCGACGCGCAGAACCTCAACTTCGCGATCCCGGCGGCATGGCTGCTCGAGCTGCCGGAGCGCCATGCGCGAGCCGAGCGCGAGCAGCTGGAGCGCCGCGAGCCGGCTCGCGGGGAGGTCGCGACGGCCGCCCGCGAACCCGCGACAGGCAATGTGGCTGCACCCTCGAGCCCCGCAATCCCTTGCACGCCGATTCCCTGGCGCCGGACGTCGCATCCGGCCGACGCCGCGCATTCGAACCATCCCACGCACAACCCTTGCAAGCGAGATGACGTGCCTGCGCCGGGGGCCGAGCCACGGGCCAAGCCGCAGCAGCGTGATCCCGGCTCGTCGCCGCAGTCGTCCACGAGCGATGCCGGTGCGCCACGCACGCGGACGGAACAGCACGCGGGCCTGCCGGTGACCACTGCCGCGGCCGAGCGCGCGCCATTGCCGACCCCGGGGCGTGCGGCGGTCGCGGCAGAGGCGCGCCCGGACGCGGGTGCAGCGTCCGACGTTCGGCTGAACGACCTCGACCAGCTGCCCTTCAGCACCGAAGAGATGCGGCGCCGCTACAGCTTGTTCCTGAAGCAACCGGTGCCGCGCGCCTTCGTCATCACGAAGAGCGGCTCGTCGAGGACGGCGAGCGGCGCTGGCGAGCTCACTCCGACCGAGCGTGCGCTGCGCGAGTGCAGGCAGTCGCTGGTCGGCGAATGCTTCGTCTATGCCGTCGACGAGCGCGTCGTGTACGCGGGCCCGGCCGCTCGATAGCATCGCGCCGCCGCAGCGAGCCCTGAAGGTGCGCGTGCAACCGCGAGCGCGTCGCGGCCCGCTCGCGGTCCACTCGCCTGCACGTCAATACCCGTTCGCCCCGCCCGCGCGGCGGTAGTCGGCCGCGCCGCGGTACACCGGCAGGCCGTTGACGTCGTAGTCGACCGCGATGCCTGCCAGGCCGCTGGTGAGGCCGGTCTCGCCGAGCGTGGTCGTCGTGTAGCCGTAGGTCGAGCGCATGCCCGGGATCAGGCCGACGATCGGCTTGCCGCTCTCGACCTGTGCGACCGAGCTGCCGAGGCTCTGGCCGGTCCAGTTGTCGGCGTTGATCGCGGCCTGGATGTCCATGCCGTAGACCATGTTGCCGAGGAAGGTCTTGACGATGTAGTCGGGGATCGGGCCGCCGCCGGCCGAGCCCCAGACCAGCCGCACACGGCCGCTCGCGTCGAGGGCGATCGACGGCGCGATCGAGCTGCGCGGGCGCTTGTTCGCGGCGTAGCCGTTGACGTCGATGCCCGGGGTGCTGGCGGAGAAGTTCGACATCGCGTTGTTCAGCATCATGCCGGCGGCCTCGATGTGCGCGCCCCAGTGCGTGTTGATCGTCGTCGTCATCGCGAGCGCGTTGCCGTAGCCGTCGATGATCGCGAGGCTGCTGGTGGTGTTCCAGTCACCGTCGTGGAGCGGGGTCGCGCTGCGAGGCGTGACGCGGCTCGCGAAGCGCGTCGCGGCCGCGGGCGCGCTGCGGCTCGCCAGCGGGTCGAACGTTGCCGGGTCGGTGGCCGCGAACGCCGGAATGCCCTGCGCGGTGCCGCCGGCCGACACGGTGCCGAGCGCCCGTCCGTTGACCAGCGCGGCACGCGCGTCGAGATACGGCGGGCTCAGCAGCGCGGCGACGCGTGCGTTGACGTTCGAATACGCCGGGTCGCCGACGATGTTGCGGCGGTCGGCATTGGCCAGCCGGCTCGCCTCGAGGGCGAGGTAGTAGAAGCCGGGGGTGGCCCAGGCCTGGTTCGCGACGCCCAGGCGTTCCAGCAGGCCGAGCGAGTACAGCGTGACGACGCCGCCGAACAGCGGCGCCGGCTGCGTGTAAATGGTCGTACCGAAGTGCTGGCCGGTGAGCGGCTTCCGCTCGACCGCGCGGTAGTTGGCGAAATCGCTCGCCGCCATCAGGCTGGGGATGCGCGCCGGGATGATCGCCGCCGACGTCGTGCCGTCGGCGTTGTAGGTCGCCGGCAGGATCGACGTGCAGTTGTTGCTGCCGTCGGGTCGTGTCTTGTCTTCCTGAAAGCGGCGCAGGATCGACGCCGCGATCGGCCCGTTCGGGTCGTAGAACGCGGCCGCGCCACCGTCGCGCACCTTGGTCATGGTGTCGGCGAGGGGCAGGTTCCTGATCAGCGTGCCGACCGCGAGCGGGCGCGTGCCGGTGGCGTCGCTCGGGTCGCAGTAGCGCGCCTTGATGTCCTTGTACTGGCAGCGCACGGCGCCCCAACGGTCGCGCGCGGTGTTCCACCACGCCTTGACGCCGCCGGCGTCGAGCGGCTCGCCGGTCTCGTCGTCGAACTGGGTGCCGTCGCTGTACAGCGTGCTGTACATGTAGCGCGTCATCGGAAAGCCGTTGGTCGCGAGGCCGATCGCCTCGTCCCAGAGCTGGCCCCACGGCTTCTTCCCGTACGCCTGGTGCGCGAGGTCGAGCACCTTGAGCGTACCCGGCACGCCGGTCGCGCGGCCCGAGATGTTGGTGTTGCCCTGCTGCGCCGAGATGCTGCCGCCGATCGACTGGCCGCTCCGGCACTGCAGGTCGGACGCGACCGCCATCTGGTAGATCGACGTGGTGGTCGACGCACCGATGTTGGCCGGCGCGCTGGCAAGCCCGTCGAATGTCCTCACCTTCTTGGTCGCGGCGTCGTACAGCGTGATCACGCTGCCGCCGGCAAGGCCGGAGGCGAATGGTTCGACCACTCCGAGCACCGCCTGCACGGCGATCGCGGCGTCGACCGCCGAGCCGCCGCGCGCGAGCACGCGGCACCCTGCGGCGGATGCATTCACGTCCGCCGACGCGACCATCACGTTGGTGCCGACGAGGCCGACGGTCTGCGTGCCGGGTGCGCCGGCCTGCGCGGTGCACAGGGCGGGGTCAAAGGTGACCACCTGCACCGGCGTGCCGGCCACCGCCCACTGCAGCCCCGCCAGGTCGAACGGCAGCGAGCGATCGACGCGCAGCGTGATCGTGTCGGCCGGCGTCGCGCTCTCGTTGGCGCCTAGGCTGCCGACCGCGACGCGGCCGTCGACGATGCCGGTGCCGGCGCCGGCACCGGTGAGGTTCGCGGTGATGCCCGACTGCGCGACGCTGCCGTTCTGCACCGTCACCTGGAACACGTAGTCGTAGCGCGTGCGATCGACGCGGGTCTCGCTGACGCGCGTGAGCTTGACGACGGTCGCGGACGCCGCGGCCGCGGGCGTGGCCGCGAGTGCGCGGGCGCTGGGCATGGCGGCCGGCGCCGCGCTCGCGCTTCGCTCATCGCTGCCGCCACCGCAGGCCGCGAGCGCCGCGACCAGCGGCAGCGCAGCCGCTGTCCGCCAGCACCTCGAGCGGCGATTGACGCCCTCCGCGCGCGTTGCCAGCAACTCCGCGCCGCGTGCCGTCGTGCCTGCTTCGGGCTGCGCCCGCGACTTCCGAACCATCTCGTCCTCCCGTGTTTTCAGGTGCGCGGGAGCATGCCACGGGGTCGCGGGGCGGTCCACGAAGGTCGCCCTCGCCTTGTACGAGCGGTCGGTGCAGGTCGCGCCCGGCAAGCCGCGACTCGACTCGAGGCGTGCCCGCCGCCGGCGGGTGCTCAGCGCGCGGGTGCGGGCGGCACCGGGTTCGACGGCAGCCGGGTCTCGGTGCCGGGCGGCAACGCGCCGGGCATCGGCACCGGTTTCGGCGTGGCGGTGGCGCTGGTCGGAGCGGCGGCGGGCGTGCCGCCCGCCGAACCCGCTGCGGCGTCGGCGGGCGGCGCACTCGCGGGATCGGTCCAACCACCGCCGAGCACCTGGTAGAGCGTGACGAGGTTCTGCACCTGCGCGGCGCGCACCTGCAGCGCCGCCTGCTGCACCTGGAACAGCGCGCGCTGCGCGTCGAGCACGTCGAGGAAGCTCGACGCGCCCGAGCGGTAGCGCAGGTCCGCGAGGCGGAAGCGCACGGCTTCGGCGTTCGACTGCGCGTTCAGCGCGCGCACCTGCTCGGTCAGCGTCGCGCGGCCGGCGAGGGCATCCGAGACCTCGCGGAACGCGGTCTGGATCGAGCGCTCGTAGCGCGCCAGCGCGAGGTCGCGGTCGGCCTCGGCGACCGCGAGGTTCGCGCGATTGCGCCCGGCGTCGAAGATCGGCAGCAGCATCTGCGGCGCGACGCTCCAGGCGAAGGTGCCGTTGGTGAACAGCGAACCGAGCCGGGTGCTCGCGACGCCGACGCTCCCGGTGAGCGAGATGCTCGGGAAGAACGCCGCGCGTGCCGCGCCGATGTTGGCGTTGGCCGAGAGCAGCAGCTGCTCGGCCTGGCGGATGTCGGGGCGCCGCGTCAGCAGCTCCGACGGCAACCCGGCGGGCAGGTCGGTGACGAGCTGCTGATCGGCGAGGCGCAGGCCCGGGGGCAGGTCGGCCGGCACCGGCTGGCCGAGCAGCAGCACCAGCGCGTTCTCGTCGAGCGCGCGCTGACGCACCTGCTGGGCCAGCGTCGCGCGCGCGCTCTCGAGCAGCGACTCGGCCTGGCGCAGCTCGAACTCCGACGACGCGCCGACGTCGAAGCGCAGGCGCGTGAGGCGCAGCGTCTCCTCGCGCGTGGCGAGCGTCTGCTCGGTCACCGCGAGCAGCTCGTCGTCGGCGAGCGCGGCGAAATAGGTGTTGGCGACCGCCGCGATCAGGCTGATCTGCGCCGCGCGGCGCGCCTCCTCGGTGGCGAGGAACTGCGCGAGCGCGGCCTCGCTGAGGCTGCGGATGCGGCCGAAGAAGTCGATCTCCCACGACGGCACCGCGAGGCCGGCGGTGTAGAGCTGGCTGGTGCCGCCGCCGAGTTCCTTGGGGTTCGGCTGCAGCTGGCCGCCGACGCCGACGCCCACCGTCGGGAACCCGCTCGCGCGCTGCACGTTGTAGAGCGCACGCGCGCGTTCGATCGCGAGAGCCGACGCCCGCAGGTCGCGGTTGTTGTCGAGCGCGACCTGGATCAGCGTGCGCAGGCGCGCGTCGCCGAAGAAGGTCTGCCACGGGATGTCGGCGGCGGCGGTGGTGCCCGCACCGCCCGGCAGCAGGTCGGCCGTGTAGGTGGCGGCGACCGGCGGCTCCGGGCGCTCGTAGCGCGGGATCAGGCTGGTACAGCCGGCCAGGGCGAGCGCAGCGGCGAGCAGCGCGACGCGCATGCCGCGCCGGCCGGCGCCCGGGTTCGAAAGGCGGCGCGTCATCGCGGAACCTCGTGGGAAGTCGCCGGCGCGACGGCCGGGTCGCCGCCCGGCGGCGCCGGCAGGGGCTTGCGGCCCTTGAACAGCGTGCGCACCGCGACGAAGAAGATCGGAACGAAGATCACCGCCAGCACGGTCGCGGTGATCATCCCGCCCATCACGCCGGTGCCGATCGCGCGCTGGCTCGCCGAGCCGGCGCCCGACGACACCACCAGCGGCAGCACGCCGAGGATGAACGCGATCGACGTCATCAGGATCGGCCGGAAGCGCAGGTGCACCGCACGCAGCGTCGCATCGACGAGGCTCATGCCGCTGGCGTGCAGGTCCTTCGCGAACTCGATGATCAGGATCGCGTTCTTGGCCGAGAGGCCGATTACCGTGATCAGGCCGACCTTGAAGAACACGTCGTTCGGCATCCCGCGCATGCTGGCGCCGAGCACCGCCCCGAGCACGCCCAGCGGCACCGCGAGCAGCACCGCGAACGGGATCGACCAGCTTTCGTAGAGCGCCGAGAGGCACAGGAACACCGCGAGCAGCGAGAACGCGATCAGGATCGTCGACTGCGCGCCGGCGAGGCGCTCCTCGCGCGACTGCCCGGTCCATTCGAAGCCGAAGCCGGCCGGCAGCTGCTGCGCGAGGCGCTCCATCTCGAGCATCGCGTCCCCGGTGCTGTAGCCCGGTCCGGCGTCGCCGGCGATCCGCATCGTCGGGTAGCCGTTGAAGCGCACGGTCTGCATCGGGCCGGTGACCCAGCGCGTCGTCGCGATCGCGCCGAGCGGGACCACCTTGCCCTGGTTGTTGATGACGTTGAGACGCATCAGGTCTTCGGGCTGCATGCGATCCGGGGCGTCGGCCTGCACCACCACGCGCTGCAGCCGGCCGGCGTTCGGGAAGTCGTTGACGTAGGTCGAGCCGAGCGACGTCGAGAGCACCGCGTTGATCGCCTCGAAGCCGACGCCGAGCGCGGCCGCACGGTTGCGGTCGATGTCGATCTGCAGCTGCGGCGCGTCCTCCAGGCCCTCGGGCCGCACGCCGGCGAGCACCTTGCTCTGCGCGGCCATGCCGAGCAGCTGATTGCGCGCGCCGAGCAGCGCGTCGTGGCCGTTGCCGCCGCGGTCCTGCAGGCGGAACGTGAAGCCGGTCGCGGTGCCGAGCTCCGGAATCGCCGGCGGGCTGAGCGCGATGACGAAGGCGTCGCGGATGCCCGAAAGCGCACCCATCGCGCGGCCGGCGATGCCCTGTGCCGAATGCTCGACGCCGGAGCGCTCTTCCCACGGCTTGAGCGTCACGAACGCGAGCGCCGCGTTCTGGCCGCTGCCGAAGAAGCTGAAGCCGAGCACGCTGACCATCTTGTCGACTTCGGGCTGCTTGAGCATGAAGCCTTCGACCTGCTGCATCACCTGCAGCGTGCGGTTCTGCGTGGCGCCCGGCGGCAGCTGGACGTTCGCGATGATGTAGCCCTGGTCCTCGTTGGGCAGGAACGACTGCGGCATGCGCATGAACATCAGCACCACGATTGCGACGATCAGGCCGAACACTGCGAACCAGCGCCAGACGTGGCGCAGCATCTTGGCGACGCCGCTCTCGTAGCGGTGCGTGGTCGCGCTGAAGCCGCGGTTGAACCAGCCGAAGAAGCCGCGCTTCTCGTGATGGTGGCCGGCCTCGACCGGCTTGAGGAAGTGCGCGCAGAGCGCCGGCGTCAGCGAGTTCGCGAGGAAGATCGAGAACAGCATCGAGCTCACCATCACCAGCGAGAACTGGCGATAGATGTTGCCGACCGAGCCGGCGAAGAACGCCATCGGCAGGAACACCGAGACCAGCGTGACGGTGATGCCGACCAGCGCCGCGCTGATCTGCCCCATCGCCTTCTTGGTCGCGTCGCGTGGCGACAGGCCCTCCTCGGACATGATCCGCTCGACGTTCTCGATCACGACGATGGCGTCGTCGACCAGGATGCCGACCGCCAGCACCATCGCGAACATCGTCAGCACGTTGATCGAGAAGCCGAACGCGAACATGATCCCGAACGACCCGAGCAGGGCGATCGGCACCACGACGGTGGGGATCAGCGTGTACCGGAAGTTCTGCAGGAACAGGTACATAACCAGGAACACCAGCACCACCGCCTCGACCAGCGTCTCGACGACCTGGCTGATCGAGATCTTCACAAAGCGCGAGCTGTCGTACGGGATGTCCCACTTCACGCCCGGCGGGAAGTAGCGCGCGAGCTCGGTCATGCGGGTGCGCACCCGCTCCGCGGTCGCGAGCGCGTTGCCGGTAGGCGAGAGCTGCACGCCAATGCCGGTCGACGGCTTGCCGTTGAGGCGCGCCGACGTCGAGTAGTTCTGGCCGCCGAGCTCGACCCGGGCCACGTCGCGCAGGCGCACCGTCGAGCCGTCGGGATTGGCGCGCAGGATGATGTTGGCGAACTGCTCGACCGTGGTCAGCTGACCCTGCACCACCACCGTGGCGCTGATCGCCTGCTCGCCGACGATCGGCAGGTCACCGATCGTGCCCGACGAGACCTGCGCGTTCTGCGCGCGTATCGCCGTGGTGACGTCGCTCGCCGAAAGGTTGAAGCCCACCAGCTTGGCCGGATCGAGCCAGATCCGCATCGAGCGTTCGGTGCCGAACAGCTGCGCCTGGCCGACGCCGGGCAGGCGCTGGATTTCGGGCAGCACGTTGCGCGACGCGTAGTCGCCGAGCCCGACCGGGTCGTACGCCGGGTTGTCCGACGACAGGATCGTGAACAGCAGGAAGTTCGAGCGCGCCTTGTCGACGCGCACGCCCTGCTGCGTGACCGCAGCCGGAAGGCGCGGCGCGGCACGCGAGAGCCGGTTCTGCACGTCGACCTGCGCGAGGTCGGCGTTGGTGCCCGTCTCGAAGGTCAGCGTGATCTGGCCGACGCCGTTGGCCTGGCTGAGCGACTCGATGTACGCGAGACCCGGCGAGCCGTTCATCTCCTGCTCGATGACGCTGACCACGCTGTCCTCGAGCACCTGCGCCGACGCGCCGGGGTAGGTCGCCGTCAGCACGATGGAGGGCGGCGCGACCGACGGGTACTGGGCGATCGGCAGCTGCTTGATCGCGACGCCGCCGAGCACCAGGATGAAGAGCGAGATCACCCACGCGAAGATGGGACGATCGATGAAGAACTGGGCCATCGATGCGTCCTATCGGCTGCCGGCGCCGGCACCGCCGGTGCCGCCCGCCGCGCCACTCGTGCCACCGGTCCCGCCCCCCGCGCCGCCGGCGCCGCTGCCGGTGCCACCGCTGCCCGCCTGCGGCGCACCGCCGCCGACCGCCGCGGCGCCGCCGGGCTGTCCGCCCTGCGGCGCGCCGCTCCCGGCGCCCTGCGTTCCGCCCGAGCCGGTGCCGCCGGCATTGACGCCCGCCGGGCCGGCCTGGCCGCCGGTCGTGCCGGCGCCCGCAGCGCCGGCCGCGTCGGTACCACCGCTGCCGGCTGCACCTGCACCGCCGGCGCCGCCGGAGCCGGCACCGCGAGCGCCACCGGCGCCACCAACGCCCGGGCCGCTGCCTGCGGGCACCGCGGCGCCGCTGGCGGCCGCGCTCGCCGGTGGTTGCCACGACACCGGCTTGACCGGCGTGTTCGGGCGCAGCTTCTGGAAGCCGTCGACCATCACCTGCTCGCCCGGCTTGAGGCCTTCGAGCACGATCCAGCGGTTGCCCTGCGCCGAGCCGATCTTCACCGGGCGCGGCGCGACCATGCCGTCGGCGCCGACCACCATGACGGTGTCGCCGGTGGTGCCGCGCGTGACCGCCTGCTGCGGCAGGACGATCCCCGACGGGGTCTGAGCCTGCTCGAGGCGCACTCGCACGTACATGCCGGGCAGCAGCACGCGCTGCGGGTTCGGCACCTCGGCGCGCAGCGTGATCTGGCCCGACGTCGGGTCGACCGTGAGGTCCTGGAACAGCAGCTTGCCAGCTTGCGAATACACCGTGCCGTCCTCGAGCACGATCTGCACGCGCGCCGCGCCGGCGTCGCCGGCGCGCCGGAATTCGCCGCTCTCGACCGCGCGTCGCAGGCGCAGCACGTCCGACGTCGACTGCGTGAAGTTCACGTACATCGGGTTGATCTGCTGGATCACGGCGAGCGGCGTCGGCTCGCCCTGGCCGACCAGCGCCCCTTCGGTGACGAGGGCGCGGCCGATGCGGCCGGCGATCGGCGCCGTCACCGACGCGTAGCCGAGGCTGATCTGGCCGGTGCGCAGCGCCGCACGCGCCGCGGCGACGTCGGCCTCGGCGGCCTTCTGCGCCGCGACCGCGTTCACGTACTCCTGGCGGCTGATCGCGTTGGCCTCGACCAGCGGGCGGTAGCGCTCGGCCTGCGCGGTCGCCTGGGTCAGGCTCGCCTGCGCGCGCGCCAGCGTCGCCTGCGCGCTCGCCACGTTGGCCTGGTAGGTCGCCGGGTCGATCTGGAACAGCGGCTGGCCGGCGCGCACGTCGCTACCTTCGGTGAACAGACGCTTGAGCACGATGCCGGCGGCGCGCGCGCGCACCTCGGCGACGCGCGACGCCTCGAGGCGGCCCGGCAGCTCGGTGGTGAGGCCGATCGGCTCGGGCTTGACGACCACGACGCCGACCTCGGGCGGCGGGGGCGCGGCGCCGCCGGGCGCGCCGGGCGCTCCGGGCGCGGCGCCGTTCTTCGGGCCGCACGCGGCGAGCATCACCAGCAGCGGCAGCGCCCACAGCGAGGGGCGCAGCACAGGGGTGCGCCGCGGATCACGGGCGCTGGGTTTGGAGCCTGACATCGGGTTCCTTCTTGTCGTCATGGCAGCGGGAATTCCAGAGAGCTCGAGCCGGCCGCTGGGCCGGCAGAGCGGAACGCGCGGCGCCGCAGGGGCGGCGAGCCGGCGCGGCGCCGGCTCGCCGCCGAAAAAATCGGCGCGAGCAAGGGTCGGGCCATGCCGCGCCGATGCGCGGCTGACGGCGTGGTCGGGTGCTCGCAGACGGGGCCGCGCGTGCATGGGTGCGCCGCGCTGCCCGGGCGCTGCCCTGCGGGCAGCCCGCGAGCATAGTCGAGCCGCTTCGCGCGACGGACGCCCCAACGGGCGCCGCCAACCGTCGGCGCTGGCGCGCCACGCCACGCTCCGCCGGCGGCCGCAGCGGCCACTGCTCGAACCTCATCGAGGGTGCTTTCTTCTAGTCTTCGCGCGGCGCGAGGCCGGCGAGGGTGTCGCGGAGCGCGACCAGCCGTTCCTCGTCGACCGGGCAGGCACCCTTGACCTGGTCGACCACGCCGAGCACGGGGATGCGCAGCGCCTCGCCGGCCGCGGTGAGACTCACCAGCACGCGGCGTTCGTCGGCGGGATCGCGGCGCCGCGTCACCGCGCCGGCGGCTTCGAGCCGCTTCAGCAACGGCGTGATGGTGCCGGTGTCCATGCCGAGCTTGGTGCCGAGTTCGCCGACGCTGCGCGGTGCCGCCGAGAACAGCTCGAGCAGCACCAGGTACTGCGGGAACGTGAGCCCGAGCGGTTCGAGGAACGGCTTGTGCGCGCGCGCCATCCGGTTGGCGGCCGAATAGAGCGCGAAGGAGAGCTGCATGCCGACGCCGCCCGAGGGGGCGGCAGCGGGGTTCGACACCGGCGCGTCTGCAGCGTGCGTTTTCATAGCGTGCTAGATAATAGCACGCTTGATCTAGAGCCGCATGGTCGGCGACGTGGGCGGCGCAGGGTTCTCGCTGGGTCGCGCCGGGCACGCACCCGCCTTGGTTAAGCGCATCGCCCAGCCGGGGCGGCGTGACTCGGCTGGCGAGGAACCGGATCTGGCGCGGCACCGTCGCCCGTGACTTCGGGCCGACGCGAACGCCGGGGCGGCCAGGCTCGAACGAGTCCGCCCGCCAGCGCGGTTCCGGGTCGCGCGTCCCGTGTCGATCAGCGTTCAGGACCGCCGGTACCGGCGCGCCGCTCGAACTTGAACACCGCGACGCTCGCGAGCAGGTTGGGTGCGTGGCGCACGACGCGGCCCTTCTGGATGCCGAACGAATCGAGAATGGTCAGGCCGTTCTTGCGCGCCAGCACCGCGAAGTCGGCATACGTGCCGACGCGAATGTTGGGCGTGTCGTACCACTGGTACGGCAGCACGCGCGTCACCGGCATGCGCCCGCCGGCCACGTGCAGCCGGTTCGGCCAATGCGCGAAGTTGGGAAAGCTCACGATGCCGAGGCGCCCGACCCGCGCGGTCTCGCGCAGCATGCGCTCGGTGTTGCGCAGGTGCTGCAGGGTGTCGAGCTGCAGCACGACGTCGAAGCTCTGGTCCTCGAAGAGCGCAAGGCCCTCCTCGAGGTTGAGCTGGATCACGTTGACACCGCGCCGGCTGCACGCCAGCACGTTGGCGTCGTCGATCTCGATGCCGTAGCCGGTGCAGCCGCGCTCGCGGCGCAGGTGCTCGAGCAGGGCGCCGTCGCCGCAGCCGAGGTCGAGCACGCGCGAGCCGGCCGGCACCAGCTCGGCGATCACGCGCCAGTCGGCCGAGCGGTCGGCGGGCGCCGCCTGCGGCGCATCGATGGGCCCGAGCGCGCCGCGCTGGCGCAGCGATCGCCGTGCCTGCGCGCGCGGGCTCGTCGCTTGCGGATCGCTCACGGCGCCGCTCCCGTCGCGCCGACTTCGCGCGCCAGGTTGTCGAACGAGGCGCGCAGCACGCCGTGGTAGCGCGGGTCCTCGAGCAGGAAGGCGTCGTGGCCGTGCGGCGCGTCGATTTCCGCGTAGCTGACGTCGAGCTGGTTGTCGACCAGCGCCTTGACGATCTCGCGCGAGCGTGCCGGCGCGAAGCGCCAGTCGGTCGAGAAGCTGACCAGCTGGAAGCGGCAGCGCGCCGCCGCGAACGTCGCGGTGAGGTCGCCGCCGTGCTCGCGCGCCGGATCGAAGTAGTCGAGCGCACGCGTGATCAGCAGGTAGCTGTTGGCGTCGAAGTACTCGCTGAACTTGTCCCCCTGGTGGCGCAGGTAGCTCTCGATCTGGAACTCGGTGTCGCGCGTGGTGTAGCCGAGCGCGGCGGCGTGCAGGTCGCGCCCGAACTTGGCCTCCATCGCGTCGTCCGAGAGGTACGTGATGTGGCCGATCATCCGCGCGACCGTCAGGCCCCGCCGCGGCACCACGCCGTGCTCGTAGAAGTGGCCGCCGTGGAAGTCGGGGTCGGTGACGATGGCGCGCCGCGCGACCTCGTTGAAGGCGATGTTCTGCGCCGAGAGGTTGGGCGCCGTGGCCACCGCGATGCATTGGCGCAGCCGGGTCGGGTGGCGCAGCGCCCAGGCCAGCGCCTGCATGCCGCCGAGGCTGCCGCCGAGCACGCCGGCGAGCGTGTCGATGCCGAGGCGGTCGATCACGCGCGCCTGCGCGTCGACCCAATCCTCGACCGTCATCACCGGAAAGTCGGCGCCATACGGGCGCCCGCTCGCGGACGCCGGGTTCGGGTGCATCGGCCCGGTGGAGCCGAAGCACGACCCGGGGTTGCTGATGCCGATGACGAAGAAGCGGTCGGTGTCGAGCGGCTTGCCGGGCCCGACCAGGTTGTTCCACCAGCCCTCGCTGCGCGCCTGGTTCTCGTAGCGTCCGGCGACGTGGTGCGACGCGTTGAGCGCATGACAGACCAGCACCGCGTTGCTGCGCTCGGCATTCAGCGTGCCGTAGGTTTCGTAGACGATCGTGTAGTCCGCGAGCTGCTGGCCGCTGCGCAGCGCGAGCGGCTCGGCGAAGTGCAGGGATTGCGGGGAAACGAAACCGAGGTCGGACATATAAGGCGCTCGACCGACGAAGCGGCCACCGGGTCGGCGCCTCTTTAGCGGCATTTGTAGAGCGCCCGCAAGTCGGACAAATCGGCGCTGCGCGCGGAGTATAGCGACGCGTCTCCGGCTGCGGTCCGCAGGATGCGATCGCCCGAACAGGCCCACGGGCCGACGCTTCATCGGGTTTTCGGTGCCGGTGCGGCGTCTACCATCGGCCGGCAATTGCGAGGTGTCCGATGTTCGCCTGGATCAAACGACTCGACGATCACTTCCCGGTCCGCTACACGGCTTGGATCGCGTGCGCGGTCGCGTTCGTGTTCGCCGCGTACGCCGCATGGCGCTGGGGCTGGAGACCCTGGATTGCCGTCGCCTTGCTCGCGCTGGTGCTGCTCGGGCTGCGCGACCGCGTGCAGACGCGCCACTCCGTGCTGCGCAACTACCCGGTGATCGGGCACCTGCGCTTCCTCCTCGAATTCATCCGCCCCGAGATGCGCCAGTACTTCATCGAGGGCGACAACGAGGCGGCGCCGTTCTCGCGTCAGCAGCGCTCGCTCGTCTACCAGCGCGCCAAGGGCGACTCCGACAAGCGCCCGTTCGGCACCCAGATGCACGTCGGCGAGATCGGCTACGAGTGGATCAACCACTCGCTGCAGCCGAGCGTGCTGCCGACGCACGACTTTCGCGTGCTGATTGGCGAAGGCCGCGCGCAGCCGTACGAGGCGAGCATCTTCAACATCTCGGCGATGAGCTTCGGCGCCTTGTCAGCCAACGCCATCCTCGCCCTCAACGCCGGTGCCAAGCGCGGCAATTTCGCGCACGACACCGGCGAGGGCTCGATCAGCCGCCACCACCGCGTGCACGGCGGCGACCTCATCTGGGAGATCGGCTCGGGCTACTTCGGCTGCAACCACGAGGACGGCTCGTTCAGCGAGGAGCGCTTCGCGAAGAACGCCGCCGACCCGCAGGTGAAGATGATCGAGCTCAAGCTCTCGCAGGGTGCCAAGCCGGGCCACGGCGGCGTGCTGCCGGGCCCCAAGGTGACGATCGAGATCGCCGAGGCGCGCGGCGTGCCGCCGTGGGTCGACTGCGTCTCGCCGTCCTCGCACAGCGCGTTCACCACGCCGATCGAGATGATGCGTTTCATCGACCGCCTGCGCGACCTGTCGGGCGGCAAGCCGACCGGTTTCAAGCTCTGCATCGGCCACCCGTGGGAGTGGTTCGCGATCGCCAAGGCGATGCAGCAGACCGGCATCACGCCCGACTTCATCGTCGTCGACGGCGCCGAGGGCGGCACTGGCGCGGCGCCGCTCGAGTTCACCGACCACGTCGGCGCGCCGCTGCAGGAAGGTCTGCTGCTGGTCCACAACACGCTGGTAGGCCTCAACCTCCGCAGCCGCATCAGGCTGGGCTGCGCCGGCAAGGTGGTGAGCGCGTTCGACATCGCGCGCATGCTGGCGCTCGGCGCCGACTGGTGCAATTCGGGGCGTGGCTTCATGTTCGCGCTCGGCTGCATCCAGGCGCAGACCTGTCACACGGGCAACTGCCCCACCGGCGTGACCACGCAGGACCCGGTGCGTCAGCGCGCGCTCGACGTCCCGACGAAGAGCGACCGCGTCTACCACTACCACCAGAACACGCTCATGGCGCTGAAGGAACTGGTGCAGGCGGCGGGCCTGCCCGATCCTTCGGCGATCACCGCCGCCCACATCGTGCGGCGCCACTCGGAGCAGGGCGTCAAGCTGCTCGCGAACCTGCTGCCCTTCGTCAGGCCCGGCGAACTGCTTGCCGGCGAGATGCCGCACCAGGTGTTCCGCACCTACTGGCCGATGGCGCAGGCGGAGAGCTTCGCGGTCGCGGCATAGCGCGCATGGCGCACGGCTCGGCGCCGGCGCCGTGCGGCGATCGACGGGTTCGTCGGGGCCCTGCACCGGCGAGCGCAAGCGCGCCGCCGGCACCGGAAGGCTCACCGTGGTGCGGGTGGCGGACGAGCCGTCGGCCGCGATGTCGAGCCGACGGCGCGCTCACAGGGGCTCGACAATCGATCCGTTCGCGGCAGCGGCTCGACGGTCGAGGCCGCGCCGTGAGCGTCGATCAGGAGCTCCATGGAATCGCCCGCCGCCGACCTTTCCGCCGCCCGATCGACCGACGGCACGCCGCCGCCGACGCCACACGTGGCCGAAGCCGCCGCCGTTCAGGCGACGCGCGACGCCACCGGCGGCGGCGCCGGCCGCAATCTCGTCGTCTGCTGCGATGGCACCGGCAACGTGTGGGGCAACGAACGCGACACCAACGTCGTCAAGCTCGCGCGCGCCTGCGTCAAGGACGAGCGCCAACTGCTCTACTACGACCCCGGGGTCGGCACCGCGTCCGACTTCCCGGCGGTGAGCTGGCTCGACCAGCTCTGGTTCCAGATCCGGCTCTGGATCGGGCTCGCGCTGGGTGGTGGCGTCTACGAGAACATCGCGAGCGCCTACGGGTTCCTGATCGCCAATTACCGGCCGGGCGACCGCATCTTCCTGTTCGGCTTCTCGCGGGGCGCGTTCACCGCGCGCGCGGTGAGCGGCATGGTCAACCTGTTCGGCGTGGTGCGCCCGGCCGGCGACGTGATGGTGCCGACGCTGCTGCGCATCTACTTCTCGCAGCGCGGCACGCCCCGGACGCAGCGCGCCGACGACATCCGCGCGCACTTCACCGACCCGGCGGGGCGCGAGGCGCGCGTCTACCTGATCGGCGTCTGGGACACCGTCGCGACGGTCGGCGGGCTGCGCCGGCGCGCGATCAGCAGCGACCAATCGACCGCCGACAAGCGCTTCGACCACATCCGCCACGCCGTCGCCGACGGCGAGTACCGGCACAGCTACGAGCCGCGTCTCTACGGCGGCCGCAATCGCGACGCGCCCGAAACGGTCGAGCGGCCGGGCGGCGGTACCGAGTTCCGGCCCTCGCTGAAGCAGGTCTGGTTCGCCGGCGCGCACAGCGACGTCGGCGGCTCGTACCGCGAGGCCGGCCTCTCGGACATCGCGCTCGAGTGGATGCTGGAGGAGGCCGCCGCGCTCGGCCTGCGCCTCGCGCCGCCCGACGCACAACCGCCGCGCCGGCCCGACCCGCGCGCGTGCGCGCACGACCAGGCGTTCGTCGGCTTCACCGGCGCGTGGTGGGCGCTGGCCGGGCTGCAGCGCCGGGCGCCGCCCGCCGACGCATGCAAGCACCCGTCGCTGGTCGCGCGCGAGCGTCAAGGCGCGCCCGAGGCGTGGCTGCCGATGTGGCGCAGTGCCCGCTTCCTGCTGCCGTTCGCGGCCTATCTCGTGCTCGCGGCGCTCATCAGTGCGCAGACGCCCGATGTCGCCGGCTCGCCGTGCCGGCCCGCGCTGCAGCTGCCGTGCTTCCAGCTCTGGCCGCTCGGCGCGGCGCCGAGCGTGATCGAGGGTTACGCGCAGAAGCTCTCCGCGTCGCTCTGGCTCGACTTGGGCCTGATCGTCGTCTACACGCACCTGCTCTGCATCGTCGCCCTGCAGACGGTGCGCAGGTTGCGTGACTGGCGCCCCGACGACGCGGCGGCGCACCGCCGGCTGCGTCGCTTCACGTGGCTTTCGCTGCTGACGGCACCGCTTGCCGACGTCGTCGAGAACCTGCTGACGGCCTGGTACCTCGCGAGCGAGCGTCCGACGGTCGGCGTCGCGCTGGCGCTGGTGAGCGCACTCAAGTGGCTCGCGTTGCTGATCCTGTTCGCTGCGTTCGGCTTCGCCCAATGGCGCGGTCGCCCGCGGCGGGTGCCGTGCCCGCCGCCGGCCTGAGCCTCGCTGGCCGAGGCGGGCGTCAGCCGCGCGGCGGCGCGGTGTCGATGAAGCTCTGCCGCACGTTGAGCTTCTCGGCCAGCCGCGCGAGATTGGCGTGGTTGTTGCGCCAGTTGATCTCGGGAAAGCGGAAGTCGAGATAGCCGAGCGCACAGCCGACCGCGATGTCGGCGAGCGACAGGTGGATGCCGGTGCAGAACGGCTTGTCGCCGAGCCCGGTGGCCATCGCTTCGAGCGACGAGCGGATGCGCACCATCTGGCGGTCGATCCAGGCTTGGCAGCGCTGCTCGGGCGTGCGGCCCGGCCAGGTGGCCTCGAGGCGCGCCAGGATCGAGGCGTCGAGCACGCCGTCGGCGAGCGCTTCCCAGGTGCGCACCTCGGTGCGCTCGCGGTTCGATTCCGGGATCAGCCGGCTCACCGGCGAGCGCGTGTCGAGGTATTCGACGATCACCCGCGAGTCGAACACCGCCTCGCCGCCTTCCATCACCAGGCAGGGCACCTTGCCGAGCGGGTTCGACGCGAGGATGGCGTCGCTGCTCCAGACGTCCTCCACCTCGAACCGGTAGTCCAGCTTCTTCTCGGCCAGCACGATGCGGACCTTGCGGACGTAAGGGCTGGTCGGGGAACCGATGAGTTTCATGCAGGAGCGGGTGGGGGAATGATTCATTCTAGGTGGCGCCTCCGCAGCGAAACGCCTGCGCCGCGGGCGTCTTCCGGGGCTGCGGCGCGGCTGCAACGGCGCCGCGAAGCCGCGGGAAACCCCCGTTGAACGCACCGCCGATAATGGCGCGGACTGCCGCCCTCCGGGCCTCACGGCAGCGGCCGAATTCCCGCTTTTCGATGAACGCATCGCCCCTGCTCGCCCTTTCGCCACTCGACGGGCGCTACGCCGCCAAGGTCGACCCGCTGCGCCCGCTGCTGTCCGAGTTCGGCCTGATTCACCGCCGGGTGCAGGTCGAGGTCGAGTGGTTCATCGCGCTGTCCGAGGCCGGCCTGGCCGAGTTCGCGCCGCTGCCGGCCGCGGCGGTCGACGCCCTGCGCGCGCTCGTCAGCGGCTTCTCCGAGACGGACGCGGCCGCGATCAAGGCGATCGAGCGCACCACCAACCACGACGTCAAGGCGGTCGAGTACTGGCTCGGGGAGCGCTTCAGGGACCAGCCCGAGCTCGCCGGCTCGCTCGCGTTCATCCACTTCGCGTGCACCAGCGAGGACATCAACAACACCAGTCACGCGCTGATGCTGCGGGCCGCGCGCGACGAGGTGCTGCTGCCGGTTCTCGACGGCGTGGTCGGCGCGCTCGCCGCGCTCGCCGATGCCAACGCCGACGTGCCGATGCTGGCGCGCACTCACGGCCAGACCGCGAGCCCGACCACGCTCGGCAAGGAGATCGCCAACGTGGTCGCGCGCCTGCGCAACGCCCGTCAGGCGATCGCCGCGGTGCGCCTGCCGGCCAAGATGAACGGCGCGGTCGGCAACTACAACGCGCACCTCGCGGCGTACCCCGAGCTCGACTGGCCGGCGTTCGCGCGCCGCGTGGTGGAGGAGCGCCTCGGGCTCGCGTTCAACCCGTACACGATCCAGATCGAACCGCACGACGGCATTGCGGAGCTGTTCGACGCGTTCGCGCGCGCCAACACCATCCTCATCGACTGGTCGCGCGACGTCTGGGGCTACGTCAGCCTCGGCTATTTCGGGCAGAAGACGGTCGCGGGCGAGGTCGGGTCGAGCACGATGCCGCACAAGGTCAACCCGATCGACTTCGAGAACGCCGAAGGCAACTTCGGGATCGCCAATGCCCTGCTCTCGCACATGAGCGGCAAGCTGCCGATCTCGCGCTTCCAGCGCGACCTCACCGACAGCACGGTGCTGCGCAACATGGGCGTCGCGCTCGGCCACACGCTGCTCGGCTACGAGTCGCTGGCCCGCGGCACCGCCAAGCTGCAGGTCAACCGCGATGCGATCGACGCCGACCTCGACGCCGCGTGGGAGGTGCTCGCCGAGCCGATCCAGACGGTGATGCGACGCTACCGCGTGGCCGATGCCTACGAGCAGCTGAAGGCGCTCACGCGCGGCCGCGCGATCACCCGCGAGTCGCTGCACGCGTTCGTCGAGGGCCTCGCGATCCCCGAGGCCGAGCGCGCCCGCCTGCGCGAGCTCACGCCGCGCGGCTACGTGGGCTGCGCCGCCGAGCTGGCGCGCGCCGCCGCACGCGGCGACACGCCGAACGCCGCATGAGGTTCACCGAGATGCTCGCCGCGAGCGAGCGCGCGCATCGCTCGATGCTCTGCATCGGCCTCGACCCCGACCCGGCGCGCTTCCCGGCCGACTGGCGCGGCGACCGCGGCCGCATCTTCGATTTCTGCGCCGCCGTCGTCGATGCCACGCACGACCTCGTCTGCGCGTTCAAGCCGCAGATCGCCTACTTCGCCGCCGAGCGCGCCGAGGACCAGCTCGAGGCGCTCATCGACCACATCCACGCCAGGGCGCCGGGGGTGCCGGTGATCCTCGACGCCAAGCGGGGCGACATCGGTGCGACCGCCGAGCAGTACGCGCGCGAGGCGTTCGAGCGCTACCGTGCCGACGCGCTGACGCTCTCCCCGTTCCTCGGCCTCGACTCGATCGAGCCGTACCTCGCGTACGCGGACAAGGGCCTGTTCCTGCTCTGCCGCACCTCGAACGCCGGCGGCAGCGACCTGCAGGCGCAGACGCTCGGCTCGGGTGCACGCCTCTACGAGCACATCGCCGCGACCGCCGAGCAGGCGTGGAACCGCAACGGCCAGCTCGGCCTCGTCGTCGGCGCCACCTTCCCGGCCGAGCTGGCGCGGGTGCGCGAGCTCGCGCCGACGCTGCCGTTGCTGGTGCCCGGCATCGGCGCGCAGGGCGGTGACGCCGCGGCGACCGTGCGCGCCGGCTGGCGCGGCGATGCATCCGGCACCCGGGCGCCGATCGTCGTCAGCTCGTCGCGCGCCGTGCTCTACGCGAGCGCCGAGGCCGACTTCGCGGTCGGGGCGCGACGCGTTGCCGAGGCGACCCGCGCGGAACTGGCCGCCGCGGCGGCGCCGTCGCCGCACGCCGGCCTCGCGTGACCGTGGGGCCGGGCCGCGCCTGCCGCTGCCGCGGCACCTGAGCGACGCATGAGCCACGCATGAGCGACGCACCCGCGCCGATGGCGCAGCCCGGCCGCGCCGACGCACCGCTGCACATCATCGGGCGAGCGTGCTTCGGCACCGGCGCCTGGGCGGGGGTGGCGTGCGCGGCGGTGTTCGCAACGCTGGTCGAGCGTGACGAGAGCGCCGGCTATACGGCGCTGCTGATCGCTCTCGTGGTGTTCAGCGCCGGTTGCGCCCCGTGCTGGCAGCGCAGCGCGCGGCCCGGCTTTCCGCTGCACGGCGCGCTGGCCGGGGTGGCGCTGGCGGCCATCGCGCTTGCCGTCGGGGTCGGCGCGGTGCTCGGCGACCCGCTGCGCAGTCCGTCGCTCGGAGCCTGCCCGCTCGTCGTCTGCCTGGTCACCGCGATCCTCGGCTGGCGCACCGGCTTCGGCATGGCTGCGCTCGCGCTCGGTGCGACCGCGCTGCTCGCCGGCCTCGACACCGCCCGGACCGGCGGCGGCGAGAGCCCGGCCCAGCTCGCCTTGCTGCTCGGCCTGCAATGGATCGTGATCGCATGCGCGCTGGTCGGCGGCTCGCTGCTGGCACGCGTGGTCGCGCGCTACACCGAGACCGTCGATCAGCGCGAGCGCCACTTCCGCGGCCTGCTGCGGATGGCGGTCGACTGGCACTGGGAGCTCGACGCCGATGCCCGCTTCACGTTCGTCTCCCCGGCCGGCGAGCAGCGCCCGGTGCCGGTCGGCCCGGTGCAACTCGGCCTGCGCCCGTGGGAGATGCCGGGCGTGATGGTCGACCCGGAGCGGCTCGACGAGCATCGTGCCGACCTGGAAGGGCGGCGCCCGTTCTCCGGCATGCTGATGCGGCGCCGCGACCGCCACGGCCGCAGCCACGTCCACAGCATCAGCGGCGAGCCGCGCTTCGACGCCAAGGGCACCTTCCTCGGTCACTGGGGCGTCGCCCGCGACGTTACCGACGAGATGCGGGCGCGGCGCGGTCTCGTCGCCAGCGAGACGCGCTACCGCGAGCTGTTCGAGCGCTCGCCCTCGCCGCTGCTGCTGCATCGGAGCGGCCGCATCTTCGACGCCAACCCGGCGGCGGCGCGCCTGTTCGGCTTCGCCGACGCCGCCGCCATGGTCGACGTCGACGTCGCGGAGCTCTACGCGCCGGGTGAATCGCGCGCCCGGTGCATCGAGCAGGTGCGCCGTCTCGAGGGGCAGCCGGCCGGCGAGAGCGTGCCGGTCAGCGACTTCGCGGCGCTCGGCCGCGACGGCCGCCCGATCAGCGTGCAGGCGACCTCGGTGCGGGTCGACGCCGCCGATGGCCCGGCGACCCTGCTGATCCTGTTCGACATCACGGCCCGGCTGGCCGCTCAGGCCGCGCTGCGACGCTCCGAGGCGATGCTGCGCCACCTGTTCGCGACCAGCCCCGACTGCATCACGGTGTCGGAGGCCGCGACCGGGCGCTATGCGCTGGTCAACACGGCGTTCGAGCGCATCACCGGCTACCCGGCCGCCGAGGCGGTGGGGCGCACCGCCACCGAACTCGGCGTCTGGCACGACGGCGCCGACCGCGAGCGGCTGGTGGCGGCACTCGCCAGCGCCGGCGTCGCCACCGACATGCCGACGACGGTGCGTACGCGCTCGGGAGCGCTGGTGTCGATGCGCCTGTCTGCCGCGCGCTTCGAGATGGATCGGCGCGCCTACATCGTCGCCAACGCGCGCGACGTCACCCAGGCCGAGCAGACGCGGCTCGAGCATGCGGCGATCCTCGAGCGTGCCTCGATCGGCATCGCGTTCACGCGCGGCGGCCGCTTCGTGCAGGCCAACCCGCGCTTCGAGCGCACCTTCGGCTGGCCGATCGGCCAGCTCGCGGGCCAGCCGCGCTCGGCGGTCTGGCCCGACGCCGAGCCCGAAGCCGACGTCGGCCGCATCGCCGAAACCCAGCTCGCTGCCGGGCGCTCGTTCGAGACCGAGCGCGAGATGCGGCGCCGCGACGGCAGCGTGTTCTGGTGCCGCCTGCTCGCCCAGATGGTCGATCCGCAGCATCCGGTCGACGGCGGGACCATCTGGATCGCCGACGACGTGACCGAGCGGCGTCGCATCGACGCCGCGCTCGCCGCCGCGCGCGACGCCGCCGAGGCGGCCAACCGTGCCAAGAGCGCCTTCCTCGCCAACACCAGTCACGAGATCCGCACGCCGCTCAACGGCCTGCTCGGCCTCGCGCGGATGGCGCTGCAGGATCCGGTCGACGACGCCGAGCGGCGCCGCTATCTCGAGCAGATCCTCGAGAGCGCGCGCGGGCTCGAAGGCATCCTTTCGGACATCCTCGACCTGTCGAAGATCGAGGCCGGCAAGATCACGCTCGAGCACGTCGCCTTCGACCTGCGCGAGACGCTCGTCAACGTGAAACGGTCGTACCGATCGCTGGCCGACGTGAAGGAGCTCGCGCTCGAGCTCGTCGTCGACGATGCGCTGCCGGCGCGCGTCGCGGGCGATCCGGTGCGGGTGCGCCAGATCCTCGGCAACTTCATCACCAACGCGATCAAGTTCACCGACGCCGGCACGGTGCGCATCGAGGCGCGTCCGGCGGCGGCGGGCCAGATCCGGCTGGCGGTCGCCGACACCGGGGGCGGCATCGATGCCGAGACGCGTCGCCACCTGTGGCAGCCGTTTTCGCAGGGCGACTCCTCGACCACCCGGCGCTACGGCGGTACGGGCCTCGGCCTTTCGATCTGCCGCGAGCTCGCCGAGCTGATGGGCGGCCGCGTCGGGATGGAGAGTGCACCGGGACGCGGCAGCACCTTCTGGGCCGACCTGCCGCTGGCCGAGGCGCCGCCGAGCGCCGACCCCGTCGACGCCGCCGAGCCGGCCGGCGACGAGGTGCTCGCCGGGCGCCGCGTCCTGCTGGTCGAGGACAACGTGGTCAACATGATGATCGCGACGGCGACGCTCGAGCGCTGGGGCATCGAGGTCGGGCAGGCGTTCGATGGCCGCATGGCGATCGGCGCGGTCGAGGCGGCGGTCGCCGAAGGCCGCCCGTTCGACGCGGTGCTGATGGACGTGCAGATGCCGGTGCTGAGCGGCCACGACGCCGCCCTCGAGCTGCGCCGCGCGCACCCGGCCGACGAGCTGCCGATCATCGCCCTCACCGCTGCGGCGCTGGTCGGCGAACGCGAGCAGGCGCTCGCTGCCGGCATGAACGACTTCCTGACCAAGCCGCTCGACCCGTCGATGCTGCGTCGCACCCTGCTGCGCTGGATGACGCGCCGTGGCGAGGCGGACGTCGCCTGAAGATGCCCCGTGTGGCGCGACGCCGACGCCGCCCGTGCGGCCGGCGCGCCCGTGCCGAGGCTTGCCGCCACAATCGGCGCGACCGTTTCCTGGAGAGGCATTGCACATGATCCGATCGACCCGCGGCGCCGCCCTGGCGCTGTTCGCCCTGACCGCCGCGACGGCGGCCGAGGCTCAGACCGCGCCGTCGATCTACGGCCTGCTCGACGTGTCGGTGGCGCGCCAGCGTCCGGCCGGCGGCCGCACCGCGTACCGGCTCGACAGCGGCAACATGACCGAGAGCTTCATCGGCATCCGCGGCTCCGACGACCTCGGCGGCGGCCTGCGCGCGCGTTACCAGCTCGAGTCGTTCGTGCGCGTCGACCAGGGCAGTGCCGGGCGTTACCCGGGCGACGGCTTCTGGAGCCGCGACTCGTTCGTCGGCCTGCAGGGCGCCTTCGGCACGACGCTGCTCGGCCGCAACACCACGCCGTTCTTCATGGCGACGACCAGCTTCAACCCGTTCGGCGAGTCGCCCGGGTTCTCGCCGAGCGTGCGCCAGTACTACGGGCGCGCGCTGCTCGACGATCGCAGCTGGAGCAACTCGCTCTCGTACACCAACAACGCCACCGACAAGGACCTCAAGGTCAACCTCGCCTACAACGCCGCCGAGGGTTCACCGGGCAGCACCGGCAGCAACGTCGGTGCGAGCGCCTTCTACATCATGGGTCCGGTGGTGCTGAGCGGCGCCGTCCAGCGCGTGCGCAACAGCCCGCTGCCGCTGCCGCCCGGCTTCGATCGTCAGGACGCCTGGCAGATCGGCGCGACCTGGGAGCTGCAGGTCGTGCGCCTCTATGCGCAGGGCGGGCAGGTGCGCACCGAGGCCGACACCGACGTGCGGACCCGCCTGCTGCAGGTCGGCGCTTCGGTGCCGCTCGGCCGCGGCTCGGTGCTCGCCGCGTTCGGCCATGCGAAGACGCGTGCCGCCGGTGCGCGCTCGACCGACCGCAGTGCGTCGGTCGCGTACGACTACAACCTGTCGAAGAGCACCGACCTCTACGCGGCCTACCTGAACGAGCGGCTCACGGGGCTTTCGACCGGTCACGGCCTCGCGGCCGGAATGCGGATCCGCTTCTAGGCAGCGTCCACGTTCTCGCCGAGCGTCACCTCGGCGGCGACCCTGCCGGCGCGGTCGGCGCGCGCGCTCAGCGCCAGGCGAGTCCCGGCGGGTGCGCGCACCACCCACTCGGCGAGGGCGCGGTCGCCGGTGACGTCGCGGCTCGGCATGAAGGCGTTGAGCGACGCCTTGGGCGCATGGCCCTCGAGCTGCGGACCCTCGACACGCCGCGTGCCGCCGACCAGCGCCACGCCGGCGCCATCGCCCCAGTCGATCTCGAAGACGACGCCGCGCACCGTCTTGCGGGCGAGCGCGCGGCGCGTCACGTAGGCCGGCAGCCAGCCGCTGTTGGCGACCGCGATGCGGACGCGCCAGGTGTCGGCGCCGAGCCGGTCGGCGTCGACCCGCAGCAGCTCGAGGCGCGGCAGCGAGAGCGCGATCTGCGTCATCCACGCGGGAAAGCGCGCCGCCTCGCGCTCGCGCAGCGCCGGCGGCGGGTTGCGCCAGAAGTTCATCTTGTCCCAGCCGCCGATCTCGACCGGGCCCAGCTGCGGATGGTCGAACCATTTCCAGTCGACGTGCGCCTGGCCGCCGCAGTGCGCGTCGCTCCAGCGGATGAGCTTCAGGTCGTCGTCGGGCGAGTGCTCGCGGTACCAGTCGACGTACTTGTAGTCGGTGATGCCGGCCTCGCGGTTCGGGGCCCAGATCTCGACCACCCAGAACAGCGCGCCCAGGTGCTCGTAGATCCAGTCCTGGGTCCCGGTGATGATCTCCTTCGGGTGGTACTTGAACTCGTGCCAGATGCTGATCGCCGGGTAGCCGGTGAGCCGCGCGCCGATCTCGCTGAAGCGCTTGATCGACCACAGGTCCTCCGGGATCATGTCGTCGTCGCTCTCGGTGCCCATCGGCCGCAGGATCACCCCGCTGTGCGTGTGATAGCTGATCGCGGCGCCGATGTTCGGGTGCTTCACGACGAAGTCGACCATCGCCTTGACCTCGGGCTCGCTGGTCGGGTATTCGCCGGCGCCGGGCTGCTCGAACTCCTGGCGCCAGAACGCCGGAAAGTTGCGGTTGAGGTCGAGCCCCTCCGGATCGGCGTTGACCTTGAACGTGACGCCGTCGTAGTTCTCGATCAGCCCCTCCGGGACGATGCGGTAGTACTCGCCGCCGAACTCGCCCGGCTCGCGCGCGATCATGAGGCGCGCGTCGGCCGGGTGCTTCTTGTAGGTGCCGTGCGGGTCGCGGATGCGCATCGAGAGGATGCGTCCGTCGCCGTCGACGTCCTCGGTGGTGAGGCCGTCGACCGGCGCCTCGTCGAACGGGTAGCGCCGCGTCGACGAGCGGATGTGGCGCGGTCGGTCGGCAAGCGCGAGCTCGGCGCCGTCGGGGTTGAGGCGCGGGCAGAGGTAGATCGTGCGGGTGTCGAGCAGATGCGTGATCTGCGGGTCGCTGCCGTAGCCGGTGACGAGCTGGTGCAGGTAGTACAGCACGGCCGTGCTCGCGGTCAGCTCGGCGGCGTGGATGTTGCCGTCGGCCCAGAACGCGGGCTTGTCGAGGTGGCTCCCGGTCGCATGGCGCGTGACGATCGCGACGGCGATGTCGCGACCCTCGTGGCTGCGCCCGATCGTCTCGATCGCGACCAGCGCCGGGTACGCTGCGGCGTAGTCGGCGAGCAGCCGCATCAGGTCGGCGTGCCTGTAGAAGGTGTCGAAGCGCGGGCTCGGCGGCAGGCTCATGGGCGTCTACGTCAGGGTGGCGGCGGTCCGTCGAGCGGCGCGCCGTCGACGAACACCTTGAGCTCGCCAGGGGCGAACGGGGTCCAGGTCTCGTCGCGGGTCAGCGGCTCGGTCACGACGACGGCGACGCGGTCGCGAGGCGAGGCCAGCTCGGCGAAGTCGACGGTCACGTCCTCGTCCTGCAGCGAGGCGTGCGCGAACGGGTGCTGGCGCACGATGTGATGCAGGTGCGTCGAGCAGTGCGCCCACAGCGCCTGGCCGTTGCTGAGCATGAAGTTGAAGGTGCCGTGCGCGGCGATCGGCGGCACCAGCTCGCGCAGGGTCGCGGTGAGCTCGTCGATCGGCGGCACGCTGGCGTGCGCCTTGGCGAGCTCCTGCATCAGCCAGCAGAACGCGCGCTCGCTGTCCGTCGAGCCGACGGGGCGGAACGCGCCGTGCAGGCGCGGCGCGAAGCCCTTGAGGTCGCCGTTGTGCGCGAACACCCAGTAGCGCCCCCACAGTTCTCGCGTGAACGGGTGCGTGTTCTCGAGCGCGACGGCTCCCTGCGTCGCCTTGCGGATGTGGGCGATGATGTGGCGGCTCTTGATCGGATAGCGCCGCACCATGTCGGCCACCGGCGAGGCGCGCGCGCTCTGCGCGTCGACCAGCAGGCGCACGCCGCAGCCTTCGAAGAAGGCGATCCCGAAGCCGTCCTTGTGCTCCTCGGCGCGCGTCGCGAAGCCGGTGAAGCTGAACATCACGTCGGTCGGCGTGTTGGCGTTCATCCCGAGCAGCTGGCACATGCGCCGAGCCTAACCCGAGCGCATGCGCCGGCGCTGTCGGGAAAGCGGCGGCTGCGGCGTCGGCAGGGGCCGGATCGGATCTCGCGGGGCGCGGGCCTACACTCGGCGCCGCCGTGGCGCATCGCCGGCGGCCGAACCGCCGGGAACCTGTCATGCCCCTTCACCTCACGCGGCGCGCAGCGCTGCTCGCGACGCTGCTGACGGCCGCCGGCGCGGCCCACGCCGGCCTCGTCGAGACCATCGTGGCGGCCAAGCCGTCGGTGCTCGCGGTGGGGACCCACGACGCCCTTGACAACCCGCGTTTCACCTTCCGCGGATCGGGGTTCGTGGTCGGCGACGGCAACCTGCTGGTCACCAACGCGCACGTGCTGCCCGACGACGGCGCCGACTCGGGCAACCGTCGCAAGACGCTCGCGGTGGTCGCGCCGCGCGTCGGCAGCGGCGAGGTCCGCACCGCGAGCGTGGTCAGGATCGACCGTACCCACGACCTTGCCCTGCTGCGCTTCGAGGGCAGCCCGCTCGCGGCGCTGCGCCTGGCCGAGCCCAAGAACATCCACGAGGGCGCCTCGATCGCGCTGATGGGCTTTCCGATCGGCAGCGTGCTCGGCCTCGCGCCGGTCACGCACCGCGGGATCATCTCGTCGATCACCGCGATCGCCTTGCCGCCCGCCAACGCCCGCCAGCTCAACGAGCGCTCGGTTCGCGCGCTGCGCGACGGCGCGTTCGAGCTCTATCAGCTCGACGCCACGGCCTACCCGGGCAACAGCGGAGGCCCGGTGCTCGACGCCGACAGCGGCGAGGTCGTCGGCGTCGTCAACATGGTGCTGGTGCGCAGCACCAAGGAATCGGCCCTCAGCAACCCGACCGGGATCAGCTACGCGATCCCGGCGCGCTTCGTGCGTGAGCTGATCGAGCAGCCGCGCTGAGCGCCCGGCGGCGCCCTTGCTGCGTCAGCCCGCGTCGAATGCCGTCCGCCGGGCCTGCTCGCCATCCGCGCTCCGATTCGCGGACGCGTCGCGTCACGCGCCTCAGCCGCGCTCGAACAGCAGCCGTCCCCAGCTGCGCAGGCTCAGCAGGTCGCCGGGAACATGCGTCTCCTCGAGCACGCCGCTCATCCGCTTGAGGCGGCGCGGGCTGCGGTTCGCGCTCCACGCGAGGAGATCGACGAGCCACGGGTGGGCATTGACGGTGTTGGCCTTCTCGTAGACCGCGAAGCGCGGACGCAGCGCCGCGAGGCGCGTCTCGTAGCCGGCGCGCACCGCCGCCTCGGGAGTGGCCTCGCGGGTGCCGGCGACGATCGCCTCGCCGGCGAGGATGCCGGTCTCGAGCGCCTTGCCGATGCCCTCGCCGGTGAACGCATAGGTGCTGCCGGCGGCCTCGCCCGTCACGATGAGCCCGGGGCGCGAGAAGCGCGCGCCTTCGAGCGAGCAGCGCAGCGGTGCGCCCTTGAGCTCGCCGACCCACTCGCCGTCGTCGACCAGCGCACGTGCGTTCGGATAGACCTCGGCGAACGCCTTGAACTTGTCGCGCAGGTTCACCGACTCCATCGAGCGACCCGCGTCGTGCCCCTTGGCGTGGCTGTGCGCAACGCCGACGCCGACGTTGAAGACGCCGTCCGGGCACGGAAAGATCCAGCCGTAGCCCGGCTTGAGACGCGGGTGCCAGAGCACCTCGAGCTCCTTCAGGCGCCCGGCGAGGGCGGGGTTCCTCACGTAGCCGCGCAGCGCGATGGCGCTCGGGGTGCGGCGCTCGCAGACGCCCGCGGCGATCAGCGCCTGCGGCACCGCGCCGGTCGCGAGCACGACCCAGCGCGCGCTCACCTCGCGCACCGTCGCACCGGCCTGCAGCCGCGCCCCGACGATGCGCGGCACGCCGCCCTCGTCGCTTTCGAGCGTGCCGACGAAGCGGACCGGCGCGTGCATGCGCGCGCCGCCAGCGGCCGCCGCGCGACACAGCACGTCGTCCAGCTGGCGCCGCGGCAGCACCGCCAGGCGCCCCGGCACGCTGACGCGGCCGCCGCGCGGGCCCACGCAGGCGAGGCTCGGCACGCTCTGCGCAAGGCGCGCGACCTCGTCCCACACGCCGAGCTTCTCCATCGCGTTGCGGGCGTCGGGGATCAGCCCATCGCCGCAGACCTTGTCGCGCGGGAACGCCTGCGCGTCGACCAGCACGGTGTCGAGGCCGGCGCGCGCCAGCGTGAGCGCGGCGGCGCTGCCGGCCGGTCCGGCACCCACCACGAGCACGTCGCAGGCCGCGGGCAGTTCCTCGATCGGCCGGTTCATCGCTGCATCGGACGGCTCTGGGCCGCGGGACATCAGATCTCCTCGTAGAGCGGCAGCGTCAGGAACTCCTCGAAGCGCTCCTGCGTGCTCATCTGCGTGAAGATCTGCGCCGCCTGATCGAACTTGCCGGCGAAGCCGCCGGCCTTGATCTTGTCGAGCTCCTGCGGCACCAGCTCGCGCACCAGCTCGGCCGTCACCTTGCGGCCGTCGTCGAGCACGCCCTTGGGCGAGCGGATCCACTGCCAGACCTGGCTACGGCTGATCTCGGCGGTCGCCGCGTCTTCCATCAGGTTGTGGATCGGCACGCAGCCGTTGCCGGCGAGCCACGCGCCCAGGTAGTGGATGCCGACGTTGATGTTCATGCGCAGCCCGCCTTCCGTGATCGGCGCCTCGGGCTGAAAGTTCAGCAGGTCGGCGGCGGTGACGTTCACCTCCGGCTTCTGCTTGTCGATCTGGTTCGGGCGGTCGCCGAGCACCGCGACGAACTCCTTCATCGACGCCTCGACGAGCCCCGGGTGCGCGACCCAGCCGCCGTCGTAGCCATCGGTCGCGTCGCGCCGCTTGTCGGCGACGATGCCGGCCATCGCGGTCTCGTTCTTCACCGGGTCGTTCTTGATCGGGATCAGCGCGCTCATGCCGCCGATCGCCGGCGCGCGGCGCTTGTGGCAGGTCTTGAGCAGCAGCAGCGCGTAGGCACGCATGAACGGCGCGGTCATCGTGACCTTGGCGCGGTCGGCGAGGCAGAAGTCGCGGTCGAGCTTGAACTTCTTGATGCAGCTGAAGATGTAGTCCCAGCGGCCGGCGTTGAGGCCGGCCGAGTGCTCGCGCAGCTCGTAGAGGATCTCGTCCATCTCGAACGCGGCGAGGATGGTCTCGATCAGCACCGTCGCCTTGATCGTGCCCTGCGGCAGGCCGAGCTCGTCCTGCGTCATCACGAAGACGTCGTTCCAGAGCCGCGCCTCGAGGTGGCTTTCCATCTTCGGCAGATAGAAGTACGGGCCGGCGGCGCGCGCGAGCAGCTCCTTCGCGTTGTGGAACATGAAGAGCGCGAAGTCGAAGATGCCGCCATGCACGCGCTGGCCGTCGATCGTCACGTGCTTCTCGTCGAGGTGCCAGCCGCGCGGGCGCACCTGCAGCGTCGCGATCTGCTCGTTGAGCTTGTAGGTCTTGACCCCCGCCGGCGTCTCCTGCTCGAGCGTCAGGGTGCGGCGGATCGCCGCGGCGAGGTTGATCTGGCCCTGGATCTGGTTGGTCCAGACCGGCGAGTTGCTGTCCTCGAAGTCGGTCATGTAGCTGTCCGCGCCCGAGTTGAACGCGTTGATGACCATCTTGGCGTCGACCGGTCCGGTGATCTCGACGCGGCGCCGCTCGAGCGCCTTCGGAATCGGCGCGATCGTCCAGGCGCCGTCGCGGATGTGCTTGGTCTCGGCAAGGAAGTCGGGGCGCTCGCCGGCGTCGATGCGGCGCGCGCGCTCGACGCGGGCGGCGAGCAGCTGCTGACGGCGCGGCTCGAACGCGCGGTGCAGCTTGGCGACCAGCGCGAGCGCGGGTTGGGTGAGGATGCGTTCGAAGCCGGGCAGGATCGGCGCGTTGATCTGCACGCCGGCGGGCAGGGCGAGCGACGAGGTCGTCGAGGCTTGGGTCATGGCAGGGTCCGTCTGGAGGAAGGGGCGGCGCGGCTCTTTCGAACCGGTGGCCGTGTCGGCAGGACGCGCGCGGCGGCCGGTGGGCGGACGCGCCGATCGCCGTTCACGCGGTGCGCCGACCGCGAAATCTAGTCGATGTGCCGGTGGCCATTGCAACCGGGGTCCGCCCGTCAGTCTTGACGTGGCGGCGCTCAATGGCGAGCCGCGGCTCGTCGCCAGGACAGCGTCGAGTGCGAGCGCGCGTGCGGCGGGGCCCGGCGCACGCGCGACGGGATCGAGGCTCGCGACGCCGGCCCGGCAGCCCGCAGTGCCCGGCGAGCCGCTCGCGCCATCGGGCCCGCCTGGCGTCCCCTTCATCGTCGATCGCTCGCCATTGGGCCGGATTGCTCGTGCAATGACGGGCGGTCCCGCATTGAATCGTGCGTCGGCGGCGGGTAGTCTTGCCGGACTGCACGGCAACCGCACGAATGGCCAAGCTCAAACAGATCGAGTCGTTCGTTTCGGTCGCCACCCGCGGCAGCCTCACCGCCGCCGCGCGCGCCGAGGGCGTCGCTCCGGCCGTGATCGGGCGCCGCATCGACGCGCTCGAAGCGCGCCTCGGCGTCAAGCTGCTGGTGCGGACGACGCGGCGCATCTCGCTCACCCACGAAGGCAGCTCGTTCCTCGAGGACTGCCAGCGCTTCCTCGCCGATCTGCGAAACGCGGAGGCCAGCGTGTCGGCGGGCGGCGTGAAGGCGAGCGGCGCCCTGCGCATCACCGCGCCGGCGGGTTTTGGTCGCCGCCACGTCGCGCCGCTGGTGCCGCGCTTCATCGCGAGCCACCCCGACGTGCGGGTCTCGCTCAACCTCGGCGACCGCGTCGTCGACATCGTCAACGAGGGCTACGACTGCGCCGTACGCGTCGGCGACCTGCCGGACAGCAGCCTCGTCAGCGTGCGGCTCGCCGACAACCGGCGCCTCTGCGTCGCGACGCCGGCGTACCTCAAGCGCGCCGGCATTCCGAAACACCCCGACGAGCTGATGCGCCACGAGTGCCTCACGCTCAGCTCCGACGCGAGCCAGAGCCGCGGCTGGGCGTTCGAGATCGACGGCAGCGTGACCCACCTCCGGCCGTCGGGCCGCCTCGACTGCAGCGACGGCCAGGTGCTGCACGACTGGTGCGTCGCCGGCCTTGGCATCGCCTGGCGTTCGACCTGGGAGGTCGAGGCCGAGCTCGCGAGCGGTCAGCTCGTCAGCGTGCTGAACGACTTCGCGGCGGCACCGAACGGCATCTACGCGGTGTTCGCGCACGCGCGCCATCTGCCGCTGCGCACGCGGCTGTGGATCGACTTCCTGAAGGAGACCTACGGCCGGCCGGGCTACTGGAGCAATCCGGCGCGGCTCTGATCGGTCGCGCCGCGGCCCGCTGCGGCGTCGCCACCCTGGCGAGAGCGCGGACCAACGGCGCGCGATAGCGCCCTCTGCGATGCTGCGCGTGCAGCGTTTCGCAGCACGCGCTTCGAAACATCGCGCGACGGCCGGGTGCCCGCCGCGCCGTCCTTCAAGCCGCGTCGACCGGCGCCCGGTACCCGCCGCCCCCCGGCGTCTCGACGATGAACGCATCGCCGGCGGCCATTTCCGCGAGGCCGATGTGGGCGAGCGTCTCGACCGTGCCGTCGGCGCGCCGCACCGAGTTGCGCCCCGGCTCGCCGGGCAGCCCGCCCGCGAGACCGAACGCCGGATGGACGCGACCGTTCGAGACGATCGACGCGGTCATCGTTTCGAGGAAGCGGATCACGCGGGTGCCGCCGTTGCCGCCGTTCCAGCGCCCGCGCCCGCCCGAGCCAGCGCGGATCTCGTAGCGCTCGAGCAGCACCGGGAAGCGGAACTCGAGCACCTCCGGGTCGGTGAGGCGCGAGTTCGTCATGTGCGTCTGCACGACGCTGGTGCCGTCGAAGCCCTCGCCCGAGCTGCCGACCACCGGCCCGGCGCCCGAGCCGCCCGAGATGGTCTCGTAGTACTGGTGCTCGGCATTGCCGAAGGTGAAGTTGTTCATCGTCGGCTGGCTGCCGGCGAGCACGCCGAGCGCGCCGTAGATCGCGTTGGTGATGCACATCGACGTCTCGACGTTGCCGGCGACCACCGCCGCCGGATGCCGAGGGCTCAGCATCGAGCCCTCGGGGACGATCACCTCGATCGGCTTGAGGCACCCGGCGTTGAGCGGGATGTCGTCTTCGACCAGCGTTCGGAACACGTACAGCACCGCCGCCATCGTCACCGCACGCGGCGCATTGAAGTTGTTCGGCAGCTGCGGCGAGGTGCCGGTGAAGTCGACGACCGCCGAGCGCTTCGCGCGGTCGATGCGCACCGCGACCTCGATCGCCGCACCGTTGTCGAGCGGCACGGTGAAACGGCCGCCGCGTTCGAGGCCCGGGTCGAGCCGCGTGATCGCGACGCGCACGCTTTCCTCGGCGTTGTCCTGCACGTGGCGCATGTAGGCGCGCACCGTCTCCAGGCCGAACTGGCGCACCATCGCGTGCAGCTCCTGCGCGCCCTTCTCGTTGGCTGCGACCTGGGCCCGAAAGTCGGCCATGTTCTGCGCCGGGTTGCGCGCGGGGTGCGGCCCGGCGCCGAGCAGCGCCAGCACCTCGCGCTCGCGCACCTCGCCGGCGTCGACGAGCTTGACGTTGTCGAGCAGCACGCCCTCGTCCTCGATGCGCGTCGAGAACGGCGGGATCGATCCCGGCGTGGTGCCGCCGACGTCGGCGTGGTGGCCGCGCGAGGCGACGTAGAACAGCGGCGTGTCGCCGTCGGCCGGATCTTCCGGGAACACCGGCGTCACCACCGTCACGTCGGGCAGGTGGGTGCCGCCGTGGTACGGGTCGTTCAGCATGAAGACGTCGCCGCGCCGCATGTCGGGGTTGCTCGCGATCACCGTCTTGATCGACTCGCTCATCGAGCCGAGGTGCACCGGGATGTGCGGCGCGTTGGCGATGAGGTCGCCGTGGCCGTCGAACACCGCGCAGGAGAAGTCGAGGCGCTCCTTGATCGTCACCGAGTAGGCGGTGTTCTGCAGGCGCAGGCCCATCTGCTCGGCGATGTTCATGAAGAGGTTGTTGAACACCTCGAGCATCACCGGGTCGGCGGCGGTGCCGATCGCATGGCGCGCGCGGCGCGCCTCGACCCGCGTCAGCAGCAGGTTGTCGTCGGCGGAGAGCTCGGCGGCCCAGCCGGGCTCGAGCACCGTGGTGGCGTTGCGCTCGGCGAGGATCGCGGGGCCGGCGATGCGCGCGCCACGCGCCAGGTTCTCGCGCAGATAGAGGCCGGCGTCGCGCCAGGCGCCTTCCATGTAGACGCGCACCGTCGCGGTGGGCTCGGGCCGATGCTCGTGAGCCTCGGCCGGTGCCGGCTCGACCGGGTGGCCGCCGGCGATCGCCTCGACCGACACTGCCTCGATGATGAGGCGCTTGTCGGGCATCAGGAACGAGAAGCGCTTGCGGTAGGCGGCGACGAAGGCGGCCTCGAGCTCGGCGAGCGAGCCCATTGGCACCACCAGCGCGGTATCGGTGCCTTCGTAGCGGATGTGCATCGAGCCGAGCACGCGCAGGCCATGGGCGTCGCCGGCCGGCACGTCGAGGTCGTCCGTCGCCTGCCTCGAAATCGCCGCGAGCGCTTCCTCGGCGGCGGCGAGCCCGGCGACGTCGAGCGGCAGCTCGATCGCCGCCTCGCGCATCGCGGTGCGGTCCGCCAGGCCCATGCCGTAGGCCGACAGCACGCCGGCGAGCGGGTGCACGAACACCTTGGTCATGCCGAGCGCGTCGGCGACCAGGCAGGCGTGCTGCCCGCCGGCGCCGCCGAAGCATTGCAGCGCGTACTGGGTGACGTCGTAGCCGCGCGCCACCGAGATCTTCTTGACCGCGTTGGCCATGCTCGCGACCGCGATCTGCAGGAAGCCTTCGGCCAGCTTTTCGGGCGTGGTCTCGACCCCGGTGCGCTCGGTGACCTGGCGCGCGAGCTCGGCAAAGCGCTCGACCACCACGTCGCGGTCGAGCGCCTGGTCGCCGCGCGGCCCGAACACCTTCGGGAAGTAGTCGGGCTGGATCTTGCCGAGCAGCACGTTGGCGTCGGTCGCGGCGAGCGGCCCGCCGCGCCGGTAGCACGCGGGCCCCGGGTTGGCACCCGCCGATTCGGGGCCCACGCGCAGTCGCGCGCCGTCGAACGTGAGCATCGAGCCGCCGCCGGCGGCGACCGTGTGGATGCTCATCATCGGGGCGCGGATGCGCACGCCCGCGACCTGCGTCTCGAAGGCGCGCTCGAATTCGCCGGCGTAATGCGACACGTCGGTCGAGGTGCCGCCCATGTCGAAGCCGATGACGCGCCGCTCGCCTGCTGCGAGCGCCGTGCGCACCATGCCGACGATGCCGCCCGCCGGGCCCGAGAGGATCGCGTCCTTGCCCTGGAAGCGGTGCGCGTCGGTCAAGCCTCCCGACGACTGCATGAACAGCAGCTCGACGCCCGGCATCTGGCTCGCGACCTGGTCGACGTAGCGGCGCAGGATTGGCGACAGGTAGGCGTCGACGACCGTGGTGTCGCCGCGCGACACGAACTTCATCAGCGCGCTCGTTTCCGACGAGGTCGACGTCTGCGTGAAGCCGACCTCGCGCGCGATGCGAGCCGCCGCTTCCTCGTGCGCGGCGTAGCGGTAGGCGTGCATGAAGACGATCGCGCAGGCACGGATGCCGGCCGCATAGGCGTCCTGAAGTTTGCTGCGCAGGGCCGCCTCGTCGAGCGCTTGCAGCACCTCGCCGTGCGCGCCCATGCGCTCGTCGGCCTCGATCACGCGCTCGTACAGCAGCTCGGGCAGCACGATGTGGCGGTCGAACAGGCGCGGCCGGTTCTGGTACGCGATGCGCAGCGCGTCGCGAAAGCCGCGCGTCGTCACCAGGACGGTGCGGTCGCCCTTGCGCTCGAGCAGTGCATTGGTCGCCACCGTGGTGCCCATCTTCACGCACTCGACCTGATCGGCACGGATCGGGGCGTCCCGGCCGAGGCCGAGCAGGCGACGGATGCCCTCGACCGCCGCGTCCGGGTAATGGTCGGGACTTTCCGAGAGCAACTTGGTCGTGACGATCGAACCATCCGGGCGCCGCGCGACGACGTCGGTGAAGGTGCCGCCGCGGTCGATCCAGAACTGCCAGCGAGCTGCGGTGGTGTGGGGTGTCTGCATGGTGACGGTTCGGTTTCAGAGGGACGCCGCGGCGCGGGCAGCCTGGTCGTAGACGCCCGACATCACGCGCAGCAGCACCGCGAGGTCGCCGATCTGGCGGTTCAGCGCCTCGTCGGCCTTGAGGGCGGCGACCAGGCAGTTCTCGCGGATCTCTCGGTAGCGTCGCACGTACTCGCGTCCCTCGTCCGACGTCGTGTAGGTCACTTCCTTGCCGTTGCGGCTGGAGGTGACGACGCCGAGCGCGAGCAGCTTCTTGAGCGAGTAGTTGATGAGGTGGGCGTCCTCGATGTTCATCACGAACGACACCTCGGAGAGCTTCTTGCCGCGCCCGCGGTGGTTCACGTGGTGCAGCACCAGCACGTCGAGCGGCGTCAGCTCGCGCAGCCCCGCGGCCGACATGCAGTGCACGACCCAGCGCGAAAAGGCGTTGTTCGAGACGATCATCCCGAACTCGAACTCGCTCAGCTGTTCGCTGTGCGGCGAGACGAGGTGCGCCGACGACACGATGCGCTGCCGCGGCGGTTCGGGATTGCCGGAGTCGGCAGGGTCGGTCCGCCTTCGGGTGTCGTGTCTTGGCATGCGAACTGTGGCCTCGAGTCACATCGTTGGTAAATGCTAGTACACAAAGTCGCCAAAAAGGCGATAAAACGTCGGCATGGCACGAACGTCGCTTACCGTTGCGTTCGCCGGCCGTCCCGCACCTGGAGCGTGCATCGCGCGCCGTCACAACCACCCGGGGCCAGCCCCTCATCGGAGACCTTGATGTTCAAGAAGTCGTTTGCAGCATTGGCGCTCGCCGCCTTGTCCGTCGCGGCCCATGCACAGACGAAGTGGGACCTGCCGACCGGCTACCCCGCTTCCAACTTCCACACCGAGAACCTCGCGCAGTTCGTCGCCGACGTCGACAAGGCCACCAACGGCCAGCTCAAGATCACGCTGCATCCGAACGCGTCGTTGTTCAAGGCGCCCGAGATCAAGCGCGCGGTGCAGGGCGGGCAGGCGCAGGCCGGCGAAATCCTGCTCGGCAACTTCCAGAACGAATGGCAGCCGTTCGGCGTCGACGGCATTCCGTTCCTCGCGACGAGCTATGCCGAGTCGCGCCGCCTCTACGAGGCGCAAAAGCCGGTGCTCGTCAAGAAGCTCGCCGAGCAGGGCATGGTGCTGCTCTACACGGTGGCGTGGCAGCCGCAGGGCATCTACGCCAAGAAGCAGATCAACAGCGCCGCCGACCTGAAGGGGCTCAAGTGGCGCGCGTACAGCCCGGCGACGTCCCGAATCGCCGAGCTCGTCGGCGCGCAGCCGGTCACGGTGCAGGCCGCCGAGCTCTCGCAGGCGCTCGCCACCGGGGTCGTCGACGCGTTCATGACGTCGAGCGCGACCGGCTTCGACAGCAAGGCATACGAGCAGGTCAAGTACTACCACACCACCAATGCGTGGCTGCCCAAGAACGCGGTCATCGTCAGCAAGAAGGCGCTCGACGCGCTCGACAAGCCCGCGCAGGACGCGCTGATGCGCGCGGCGGCCGCCGCCGAGGATCGCGGCTGGAAGCTTTCCGAGGCCAAGGACCACGAGTACATCGAGGGCCTGCGCAAGAATGGCATGACCATCGTCACGCCGTCGGCGCCGCTCTCGGCCGACATGCGAAAGGTCGGCGACACGATGCTGCAGGAGTGGCTGCAGAAGGCGGGCGCCGACGGTCAGGCGATCATCGACGCCTACCGCAAGCGGTGACATGAGGCGGGTGCTCGACGGCATCTACACGGGCGCGGCGCTTCTGGCCGCCCTCTGCATGGTCGCCACGCTCGTGCTGGTGCTTGCGAACATCCTCGACCGCTACATCACGCTGCCGTTTCGCGGCCTTGACATGTACGCCGGCTATGCGATGGCCGGTGCGGGCTTCCTCTCGCTGGCGCACACCTTCAAGCGCGGCGAGCACATCCGCGTCACGCTGGTGCTCAACGCCCTCAAGCCGCGCGGCCGGCGTCATCTCGACACGTTCGCGCTGCTGCTGGGTGCGTTGGTGAGTGCGCTGTTCACGTACTACAGCGTGCGGCTCGTGTCCAACTCGCTCGCCTTCCACGACATCTCGACCGGCAACGACGCGACGCCGCTCTGGATCCCGCAGCTGGTGATGGCGGTCGGCGCGGTGGTGCTGTCGATCGCGCTGCTCGACGAACTGATCCTCGCCCTCACCGGGCGGCGCACCGAGGCGGCTTCCGAAGAGCCGCTGCGCAGCGAGTGAGGCCCGCCCCGTGAACGACGTCCTCCTCACCGTCTTCCTCGTCGCGGCGCTGTTCGCGATCCTCGCGAGCGGCGTCTGGATCGGCCTCGCGCTCGCCGGCGTCGCCTGGATCGGCATGACGCTGTTCAGCGCGCGTCCGGCCGGCGACGCGATGGCGCTCACGATCTGGGGCTCGTCGTCGTCGTGGACCCTCACGGCGCTGCCGCTCTTCGTGTGGATGGGCGAGATCCTGTTCCGCACGCGGCTTTCGGAAGACATGTTCCGCGGCCTCGCCCCGTGGATGCAGCGCATCCCAGGCCGGCTGCTGCATACCAACATCCTCGGCTGCACGATCTTCGCCGCGGTGTCGGGGTCGAGCGCGGCCACGTGCGCGACGGTCGGCAAGATGACGCTGCCGGAGCTGCGCTCGCGCGGCTATCCCGACGGCATCGTGATCGGCTCGCTCGCCGGTGCCGGCACGCTCGGGCTGATGATCCCGCCGTCGCTGATCATGATCGTCTACGGCGTCTCGGCCGACGTGTCGATCGCGCGCCTGTTCGCGGCCGGCGTGTTCCCCGGTCTCCTGGTCGCCGGGCTGATGATGACCTACGTGATCGGCTGGGCCATGCTGAACCCGGGCAAGGTTCCGCCGGCCGAGAACGTCGGCGGCTTCATGGACAAGGTGCGAGCGTCCGGAAGCCTGATCCCGGTCGTGCTGCTGATCATCGGCGTGCTCGGCTCGATCTACACCGGCATCGCGACGGCCACCGAAGCGGCCGCGGTCGGCGTCGCCGGCTCGCTGATCCTCTCGGCGGCGCAGGGGTCCCTGAACGCGAGGACCTTCTACGAGTCGCTGATGGGGGCGACGCGGCTCTTCTGCATGATCGCGCTCATCCTCGCCGGCGCCGCGTTCCTCACGCTCGCGATGGGCTACATGGGCCTGCCGCGCCAGCTCGCCGAGTGGATCGGAAGCCTGCACCTCTCGCCGCTGATGCTGCTGTTCGCACTGATGATCTTCTACATCGTGCTCGGCTGCTTTCTCGACGGCATCTCGATGATCGTGCTGACGATGGGTGTCGTGATGCCGATCGTCAACGCCGCGAAGATCGACCCGATCTGGTTCGGCATCTTTCTGGTCATCGTCGTCGAGATGGCGCAGATCACGCCGCCGGTGGGCTTCAACCTGTTCGTGCTGCAGGGCATGACCGGCAAGGAGTTGCCGTGGATCGCCCGCGTCGCATTCCCGATGTTCCTTCTGCTCGTGCTCGCGGTCGGCCTGATCTACGCCTTCCCGGGCCTCGTGACCTGGCTGCCGTCGCGCGTGATGAACTGAGCGACCCATGCGTTTCCCGCCGCCTCGATGAGCATCGCCCAGCGTCAGCGGCTTGTTCTGTCCAACGGACCCTCACAGAAAGGAAGAGACATGTCGAGAACGAGAGAAGCGAGGATCGCTCACCTGAGCGTGCTCGCAGCCGCGGTGTTCCTCGCGTCGTGCGGAGGCGGCGGCGACGATGACGACGACGCGCCGGCACCGCCCCCCCCCGCGCCCACCGTCGCCTGTTCGGTCGACACGAGCGTGACGCTGGCGTACGAGGAACGCCGCCTCGACACGCCGCTGCCGAACACCGGCGCCAACGTCACCACCAACGACACCACGCCGATCGCCACCCGCATCCTGCAGGCCACCGGCTTCGACACCTTCGGCCCGGCGTTCGCCACCGCACTGTGCGGCGCGAATGGTCGGACCGAGGTCACCAGCTATGACCAGGCGCTCGCGATGGTCAAGTCGAAAGGCACCGAGCTCTGGCGCGCGGCCGTCGATCGCGTGCAGGGCCGCCGCGCCCAGCCGGCCGGCAGCACATACCCGCGCAGCGACGACCGCATGCTCTACTGGGCCCGCGTGCAGATGACCAAGGCACTGCGTCAGTGGAAGCCGTCGTTCGCGCTCACCGACGTGCAGAAGGAAGAGCTGCAGTGGCAGCTCGAGCGGCATTCGCGCGGCCAGCTCGACATCAACCTGCCCGAGGGCAACGCGCCGGGCGGCGCCAAGTACCGCCGCATGATCATGAGCGGCTTCGACACGTTCACGCTCGGCGTGCCGGGGACGCCGAACACCGGGCTGCGCAACGGCAACCCGTCGGGCGCGACCGCGCTCGAGATGGACGGCCGCGAGTTCACGCTCAGCGACGGCAGCATCCTGCACGTCGAGAGCTACATCCTCCCGGTGAGCTACGACCCCTTCAACCTCGGCATGCAGGAAGACACGATCGGGCCGTACTTCCGGCCGGGTCCGAAGCGCGTCGACGCCTCGATCACGATCAGCCAGGGCAGCGCGAACGTCTTCAACATCGAGGCGTTCAACGGGCGCTTTCACGGGCCCTCGGCCGGCAACGACGGCAAGATCTATTGCCCGGCCGGCAACGAGCGCCTGCCGAGCACGGTGCTGCCGATCGGCACGATCTCCGGCACTGCCGGAGTCGATCCGATCACGCTGCCGAACTCGGGCTGCGACGTCTATCCGCCGGTGCGCTGGCTCGGCTACCAGTCGGCCAACCCGTGGATGAAGGACTTCCCGCCGCAGTTCAGCAACGGCACGCTGCCGGTGCCGGCCATGGTCACGGGCAGCTCGCGCTCGGGCGTGATCCGTCCGCCGGGAGCGACCAGCCAGGGCACCGAAGGCTTCGACGTCACCTGGCACACCAACTACACGTACTTCCCGGACTGCACCCAGCCGGCGACCGTGAGCGTGCCGTCGAACGGCGTGATGAACTCGATGCCGGATCTCGCCACCGTGGCGCCGCCTCCCGCCACCTCGTGCGCACGTCAGGGTGGTGGCGGTGACTACCTGTCGAACGAGAGCGCATACCGCAACACGGTGCTGCGCGACGTGTTCGCGCTCGACATCCCGGCCGGCCACATCCACGTGCCGGTGATGACGAACTTCTTCGGGGGCACCACCGCGACCGGCGGCGGCACACGCAACGACAATGCGATCACCGATGCGCGTTTCGAGGCGTACCGCACCGCGATCGTCCAGCAGACCAAGAATCTGCTGGTGATCATCGGCAACTCGCTTACCTTCCGCTAACCGGCTGCCGCGCTGCGCACCGCCACGACCGGTGCAGCGCGGCCCTCATCAGGAGTCAGGACATGAAGCTCAAGTCAAGCATCGCCGCCATCGGCCTCATGCTCGCAGGCGTGGCGTTCGCGCAGCCCAGCATCTATTACCTGTGGAAGAACAACGCCACCGGCAAGACCATGTGCAACCCGGACGCGCCCGCCGCGGGCTGGGTCAAGGTCGGCGGTCCGTTCGAGGACTCCAACTGCACCATCAAGGCGCCGCAGTGATCGGCTGACGCAGCGCGGCCGCTTCGGTCGCATTGCAAAAGGGCACGCGTGGCGTGCCCTTTTTCTTGCGCGGCGCGCCGCTGGGCGTTCGGTGTCTACCGGCTGAGGCACTCCTTCATGAACGCCTTGCGCTCGTCGCCCTTCTTGCCCTTGGCGTCGGCGTTGCAGGTCTTCATCTTGTTCTGCTGCGTGGGCCTCGCGGCGCCGTCGACGGGCTTGGCGGCCGGTGGCGCGCCATCGGCGGCGGTCTTCGCGGGCGCTGCCGGCGCGCCGGCAGCGGCCAGGGCGAGCGAGCAGGCGACGACGAGAGTGGTGAGCGCTTTCATCGGGGGTTCCTCGGGCACGGCGTGATTGCCGCTCGAGATTGAGCCTCGGGCACCGGCCGCGAACAATCCGCTCCGAGGTGTGAACCCCCCGGCGTGGGTGACGCCGCGTCTGGCCCTCGCTGCGCTGCGCCTGCCCCGCGTCAGAGGATGCGACGCGGGTGGGCGATGGCTTCGTGCGCCGCGTGCAGGCGCCGCACGAGCACCCGAATGAACGAGTCGTGGAACAGGTGGCGGCAGTTCGCGCTGACCTGCATCAGCGAGTCCGGGGTGAACGAGATCGTCGTTGCCGGCTTCGTCACGATGACGTCGGTACTGTGGCGCTTGAGCTCGTCGCTCGGCGCGAGATAGGCCATCTCGCCCACCGAGGTGCCCGAGCCGAGCTTGGCGACGCGGTTGCCGTCGCGAAAGACCTCGACCTCGCCCTGCGCGATGATGTGGAAGCTGTTGCCTTCCTGCCCCTTGCGGTAGAGCGCGTGACCGAAGTTGAAGCGCTGCCAGCGCGCGCGGTGCACCACCTCCCACAGCTCGACGTCGCCGAAGCTCTGGAAGAACTCGAGCGTGCGCAGCAGCGTGAAGCGCTCGGAGTCGAGCACGTCCTGGATGCGGCCGCGCGGCACCTGCTGCGTGGTGACGAGGCCCGACAGCGCCTGCGCGAATTCGCCCCAGTCGGCATATCGCTCGTCCGGGTTCTTCGCGAGCGCACGCTGGATCACGGCGTCGAGTCCGGCACTGACGCCGGCGCGCAGGTCGACCAGTGGCGCCGGATCGGCGTGGTAGATCTGATGCATCATCGCCGACTGCGTCTGCGCGTCGAAGAGGGGCCGCCCGGCGATCAGGTGATAGAGCACCGCGCCGAGCGAGTACATGTCGGCGCGGCTGTCGAGCGTGCTGCCGTCGAGCTGCTCGGGCGACATGTAGGCCAGCGAGCCGACGCGGTGCACCTGGGTCACGTCCGACCCGAGATTCAGCACGCTGCCGAAGTCGCTGATCTTGACGTCGGTGACGACGCCGTTGGTCAGCACCGCCAGCAGGTTGGCCGGCTTCACGTCGCGGTGGATCAGGCCCTGCCGATACACGTAGCCGAGCGCCATGGCGCACTTGAAGCCGATTTCCACCACGAGCTCGAGCGGCAGCAGCTGGTCGGCGCGGCAATACGGCCGCAGCGTGCTGCCGGCGACGTACTCCATCACCAGATACGGCGCGACCGGGTCGGGCACCGCGTCGAGGATCTGCACCACGTTCGGGTGCTGCAGCCGCCCCACGAGCGCGGCTTCTGCAGCAAAGAAGCGCTCGGAGTAGTGGCCATCCATCGGGTCGCCGCCGGCGGCGGCGGCCCGCACCCGCTTGATCGCGACCTGGCGCCCCTGGAAGTCGTCGAAGCCGAGATAGACCTCGCTGGTCGCGCCTTCGCCGAGCCGGCCGAGGACGCGGTACTTGCCGATCTGCGCGGGCAGCGGCGGCGCCGCCGGAGTGGTCGGTGCGGTCGTAGGGGGCAGGGGGACGGCGGACATGGCGGACCTGGTGGAGCCGGCCGATTCTGCCTGCGCGACCTCGATCGGCACATCACGATCGCGTGACCGAATCGCGCTTTGCCGGCGCGGCCGCTCTCTGGGGTCGAAACCGGCGGCAATCGGGCGCGCGGGCGGCGCCGAATAAAATCGTTCGATGATGCAAGCCCGAGACGATCTGCTCGCCGCGTTGGCCGCGGCGGTGCGCGAGGTCGCGCCGACCGCCGACTTCACCCCGGGCTTCGAGTCGCCCAAGCTCGCCGCGCATGGCGATCTCGCGTGCACTGCCGCCATGGCGCTCGCCAGGCCGCTGCGCCGCCCGCCGCGCGAGGTCGCGGCCGCCTTGATGGCCGCGCTCCAGGCGCAGCCCGCGGTCGAGCGCTGGGTCGAGTCGATGTCGATCGCCGGCCCCGGCTTCATCAACCTGCAACTGCGCCCGGCGGCACGCCAGGCGGTGGTCGCCGACGTGCTCGCCCGAGGCGCTGCCTACGGCAGGAAGCCGGCGAATGGCGAGCGCGTGCTGGTCGAGTTCGTGTCGGCGAATCCGACCGGACCGCTGCACGTGGGTCACGCGCGCCAGGCCGCGCTCGGCGACGCGATCTGCAACCTGCTCGCGTCGCAGGGTGCCGAGGTGACGCGCGAGTTCTATTACAACGACGCCGGCGTGCAGATCGCGACCCTCGCCAAGAGCGTGCGTCTGCGCGCGCTCGGCCACAAGCCGGGTGACGCGGCCTGGGAGGCCGAGGGCTCGGCGTACAACGGCGACTACATCGCCGACATCGCGGCCGACTTCCTGGCGAAGAAGACGGTGAATGCCGACGACCGCAGCTTCACCGCGAGCGGCGACGTCGACGACATCGACGGCATCCGCAACTTCGCGGTGGCCTATCTGCGCCACGAACAGGACCTCGACCTGCAGGCGTTCGGGGTCCGCTTCGACAACTACTTTCTCGAGTCGAGCCTCTATGCCGACGGCCGCGTCGAACGGGCGGTGCAGCGGCTCGTGGCGGCCGGCAAGACGTACGAGGCGGACGGCGCGCTCTGGCTGCGCAGCACCGACTACGGCGACGACAAGGACCGCGTGATGCGCAAGTCCGACGGCACCTACACCTACTTCGTGCCGGACGTCGCGTACCACCTGAACAAGTTCGAGCGGGGCTTCGCCACCGCGATCAACGTGCAGGGCGGCGACCACCACGGGACGATCGCGCGCGTGCGCGCCGGGCTGCAGGCCGCCGGCGAGGGCATTCCCGCCGGCTACCCGGCTTACGTGCTGCACAAGATGGTCACCGTCATGAGGGGCGGCGAGGAGGTCAAGATCTCCAAGCGCGCGGGCAGCTACGTGACGCTGCGCGACCTGATCGATTGGACCAGCCGTGACGCGGTGCGCTTCTTCCTGCTGAGCCGCAAGGCCGACACCGAGTTCACGTTCGACGTCGACCTCGCGCTCAAGCAGAACGACGAGAACCCGGTCTTCTACGTGCAGTACGCGCACGCGCGCATCTGCTCGGTGATGCGCCAGTACGCCGAGCAGGGCGGCGATGTCACGAACCTCGCACAGGCCGACCTCGCCCTCCTGGAGGCGCCGAGCGAGGCGGCGCTGATGCGCAAGCTCGGCGACTTCCCGCTCCTCGTCGCGGGCGCGGCGGCGAGCCTCGCGCCGCACGAGATCACGTTCTACCTGCGCGATGTCGCGGCGCTGTTCCACAGCTATTACGCGGCCGAGCGCTTTCTGGTCGATGACCCGGCGCTCACGCGGGCGCGATTGGCGTTGCTCGAGGCGACCGCGCAGATCATCCGCAACAGCCTCGCGCTGCTCGGCGTCGGTGCACCCGACCGCATGGCGCGCGAGGTGCCTTCCGAAGAGAGACAAGCTGCATGAAGTTCCAACGTGGCGGTTTCGCCATCGGCCTGATCGTCGGGCTCCTGATCGGTCTGGCGGCGGCGCTCGCCGTCGCCTTGTACGTGACCAAGGCACCGAACCCGTTCGTGAACAAGGTGCCGCAGCGCAGCCCCGACCAGGACGCTGCCGAGGCCGAGCGCAACCGCAGCTGGGACCCGAACTCGGGTCTCGCGGGCCGCAACCCGGCGCGCCCGTCGGCCAACGTCGCAGCACCGCCGACCGCCGCCGAGCTGCCCGCATCGGCGCCGCCCGAGGTCGTCGCCGCGCCGCCGGTCAGCGTGACTGCAAGCGCGCCGACGCGCAGCGCGCGCGCCGCGTCGGCTGCCGAGCGCGCCACGCCGGATCGGGCGACCGCCGCGGCCGCGCGCGCGTCGGCGCCGCTGTCCACCGCCGGCGGGCCTGATCCGTTCAGGTACTTCGTGCAGGCGGGCGCGTATTCGCGCACCGAAGATGCCGAGCAGCAGCGGGCGCGCCTCGCGCTCGCCGGTATCGACAGCCGCCTGACCGAGCGCGAGCAGAACGGGCAGACGATCTATCGGGTGCGGGTCGGCCCGTTCGAGACGCGCGACGACGCCGACGCGGCGAAGGAGCGCCTCAGCGGCGCCGGCGTCGACGCGTCGCTGGTCCGCGTGCAGCGCTAGCCGCGTGCGACCGGCGCGCGGAACTCGGCGCCGCCGACCGACTCTTCCCCCTTCAACTTCCGGACTCCATCGCCCATGAAACTCAATCGACGCGCATTCTCGAGCTGCCTTGCCGGCAGCGGCCTCGCCACCCTGGGCGTGGGCGCCGCCGCCCAGCAGGCTGGCTGGCCGGTCGAGGGTGTCAACTACGTGCGCCTCGCCCAGCCGCTTCCGCCGTCGGGCCAGGGCAAGGTCGACGTCGTCGATTTCTTCTGGTACGAGTGCCCGCACTGCAACGCCTTCGAGCCGGCGCTCGACGCCTGGGCCAGGAAGCTCCCTGCCGACGTGAACTTCCGCCGCGTGCCGGTGTGGTTCCGCGAGGAGCCGTTCACCGCGCAGCAGAAGCTCTACTACGCGCTCGAGAGCCTCGGTCTCGTCGACACCATGCACCGCAAGGTGTTCGCGGCCATCCACAACGACCGCACGAAGCTGCGCACGTCCGAAGAGATCCAGACCTTCATGGCCAAGAACGGTGTCGACGCGACGAAGTTCATGGCGGCGTACAACTCGTTCGCGGTGCAGACCAAGTCGCGCCAGGCGCGCCAGATCGCCGAGGGCTACAAGATCGACGCCGTGCCGGCGCTCGGCGTGCACGGCCGCTACTTCATCAACGGCACCATGGCGGGCGGCAACGACAAGATGCTGCAGGTCGCCGACGCGCTGATCGCGCAGGTGCGGCGCGGCTGATCGGCGAGGTCCGCGCCGCACCGGCGCGGAGCGACCGGGCCGAGCAATGCCGCCGGTCGCGTCGAGAGTCGGAGCCGGTGCCGCTGCGCAGTCCATCACGCAGCCGCCGGCGATCTGGCGTGCGACCCCCCGCATACCCGCCGTAGACTGGGTCTTCGTCGAGCGAGCCCAGCTTCGCCAGCGCGGCAAGCACCGATCGGTTGATCCTCCGGATTGGTGATTCGCGACAGCCGGTACGCCGCACGGCGTACGGAGCTGGCTAGAATGGCATGCAAGTTCCATGCCGCCATGCTGAATCACACCCACACCTCCTCCCGGCGCCGCATTGCCCGCTTTCTCGCGGTCGGGAGCGTCGCGTTCGCCGCGGTTCTCGCCACGCCGGCGCAGGCGGTCAAGGCCGATCGAGCCAAGCCGATCACTGTCGAAGCCGACCTGCCGGGCAAGATCGACCTGCTGAACCAGTTCGTCGTCTTCAACGGCAACGTCGTCGTGACCAAGGGCACGATGACGATCCGGGCCGATCGCATCGAGGTGCGCGAGACGCCGGGCGGCTATCACAACGCGGTGGCGTTCGGCTCGGCCGGCAAGCCTGCGACGTTCCGCCAGAAGCGCGACGTCGGTGACGAGTGGATCGAGGGCGAGGCGCAGCGCCTCGAGTACGACGGCCGCTCCGACGTGGTCCGCTTCGTTACCAACGCGTCGGTCCGACGGCTGCGCGGCGCGACGGTCGCCGACGAGATCACCGGCAACCTGGTTACCTACGACAGCACGACCGAGGTGTTCAACGTCACCGGCGGCGCGACACCCACCGCGGCGAATCCGAGCGGCCGCATCCGCGCGGTGCTGGCGCCGCGCGAAGGCAGCGCCGCTGCCGCCGACATGGCGGCCGCAGCCGCATCGGCCGCCGCGTCCGCGCCGCCGCTGCGCTCGACGCCGACTTTGGGGACGCCGCGGTGAACCGCGCGGGCGAGCCGCTGGGGGGCAGCGCGGGAGCCGCGGCTGCGGCGGCGCACCCGCACGGCGGCCTCGAGGCGATCGGCCTCAACAAGTCGTACGGCGCGCGCCAGGTGGTGCACGACGTGCGCGTGGCGGTCGAGCGCGGCGAGGTGGTGGGTCTGCTGGGGCCGAACGGCGCCGGCAAGACGACGAGCTTCTACATGATCGTCGGGCTGGTCCGCGCCGACGCCGGCGCGATCTCGATCGACGGCCAGCGGGTCGAGCGACTGCCGATCCACCAGCGCTCGCGCATGGGGCTCTCGTACCTGCCGCAGGAGCCGTCGATCTTTCGCAAGCTCAACGTCGAGGAGAACATCCGCGCGGTGCTCGAGCTGCAGGTCGGCGCCGACGGCCGCCGCCTTCCCAAGGCCGACATCGACGCCGAGCTCGACCGTCTGCTCGACGACCTCAGCATCCAGAAGCTGCGCACCTCGCCGGCGCTCGCGCTCTCGGGCGGCGAGCGGCGCCGCGTCGAGATCGCGCGTGCGCTGGCGAGCCATCCCCGCTTCATCCTGCTCGACGAGCCGTTCGCCGGCATCGACCCGATCGCCGTGATCGAGATCCAGCGGATCATCGGCTTCCTCAAGAGCCGCGGCATCGGCGTGCTGATCACCGATCACAACGTGCGCGAGACGCTCGGCATCTGCGATCGCGCCTACATCATCAGCGAGGGCCGGGTGCTCGCCGAAGGCACGCCGGCCGAGATCGTCGACAACGCCGACGTCCGCAAGGTCTACCTCGGCGAGCACTTCCGCATGTGACCATGACGTCGCTTCGTTCACTTTCGCCGGCCTGGCCGGGCGCCGGGCCGCTCCCGAGCGCGGCCGCGACCCCTCGCGGGGCAGCGACCGAAGGACGCGTGGGGGCCCTATGAAGCACTCGCTCCAGGTCCGCCAGTCGCAGCATCTGGCGCTGACGCCGCAGCTGCAGCAGTCGATCCGGCTGCTGCAGCTGTCGACGCTCGAGCTGCACCAAGAAGTCGAGCAGATGCTCGAGCAGAACCCGTTCCTCGAGGCCGAGGAAGAGGCGGCGCCGGTGTTCGAGGCGCTCAACGATCGCCCGGGACCGGCCGAAGCCGAGCGCGCCAGCGCCGCTGCCGATGCCGGCAGCGATGCGACCGGCGAGGGTGGCGACGAGGGCGTTCCGCTCGATGCTGCCGAGTTCGGCACGCCCGAGCGCGACGACTGGGAGAACGGCACCGAACGCGAGGACTTCGACGGCATCCACGAGACGCCAGGCAAGACGCGCAACAACGACGCCGACGAGTTCGACGACGTCGACCGCGACTCGCCGCTGCCGAGCCTGTGCGACCACCTGCGCGCGCAGCTGTCGAGCATGCGGCTCGGCCCGGCCGACGCCGCCGCGGTGATGGTGCTGATCGACTCGCTCGACGACGACGGCTACCTGGCCGACTCCATCGAGGAGATCGCCGCCAAGCTGACCGGGCACGCCAGCGAGTCCGAGGGAGCCGGCAACGCCGAGTACGAGGAGGTGCTGGCCCAGCTGCGCTGCGGCCTGCGCTGGCTGCAGAGCATGGAGCCGACCGGCGTCGGCGCGCGCGACCTCGGCGAGTGCCTCACGCTGCAGCTGCGCGCGTTGCCGCGCAGCGAGGCGCAGATGATCGCGATCATCATCTGCAAGAACCACCTGCCGCTGCTCGCCAAGCGCGACCTCAAGCGGCTGATGGCGGTCACCGGCGCGGACGAGGAGCAGCTGCGCGAGGCGCAGGCGATGATCGTCGGCCTCGAGCCGAAGCCCGGCCGGCCGTTCGCGCGCGCCGAGGCCAACGTCATCGTCCCCGACGTCATCGTGCAGAAGTCGGGGCGTGGCTGGAAGGTCGTGCTCAACCCCGACGTGATGCCCAAGCTGCGCATCAACGACCTCTACGCGAACGCCATCCGCAAGCAGCGCGGCAACCTCAACGGCGCGGCCGCGGGGCTCAACACGCATCTCCAGGAAGCGCGCTGGTTCGTCAAGAACATCCTGCAGCGCTTCGACACCATCCAGCGCGTGTCGCAGGCGATCGTCGAGCGGCAGAAGAGCTTCTTCACGCACGGTGCGATCGCGATGAAGCCGCTCGTGCTGCGCGAGATCGCCGACGAGCTCGGCCTGCACGAGTCGACGATCTCGCGCGTGACCACCGCCAAGTACATGGCGACGCCGTTCGGCACCTTCGAGCTGAAGTACTTCTTCGGGTCGTCGCTCAACACCGACGCCGGCGGCAACGCGTCGAGCACCGCGGTGCGCGCGCTGATCCGCCAGATCGTCGGTTCGGAAAGCCCCGCCAAGCCGCTCTCGGACAGCCAGATCTCGGCGATGCTCGAGGAGCAGGGCATCCACGTCGCGCGCCGGACGGTCGCCAAGTACCGCGAGGCGCTCAAGATCGCGCCGACGCAGCTGCGCAAGACGATGTAGCGTCGGCGGCCGCGCATCCTGCGCCGCCGCCCGAACCTTCCATGCCGCTGCCCCTGTTCCTGCGCTGCGCCGCCGGCGTCGAGCCGTTTCTCGCCGACGAGGCGCGGCGTGCCCTGCCCGACGCCGTCGTCGGGATCGAGCGTGGCGGTGTGATGCTCGACGGCACCGCGCGCGACGTGATGGTGCTCAACCTCCAGAGCCGCATCGCGCAGCGCGTGCTGGTGCAGGTCGCCGAAGGTCCGTACCGTGACGAGCGCGACCTCTACGCGCTGGCGCGCGGCGTCGACTGGGGCGACTGGATCACGCCGGCACACACCCTGCGCGTCGACACGACCGCCCATCGCAGCCCGCTGCGCAGCCTCAACTTCGCGGCGCTGATTGTCAAGGACGCGGTCTGCGACCAGCTGCGCGAGGCGACCGGCGAGCGCCCGAGCGTCGAGCTGCGCCACCCCGACCTGCCGCTCGTGCTGCACCTCGGCGAGACCCACGCCGCGCTCTACGTCGACACTTCGGGCGAGCCGCTGTTCAAGCGCGGCTGGCGCGAGGACAAGGGCGACGCGCCGCTCAAGGAGACGCTCGCCGCGGCGATGCTCGCCGCCGCCGGCTGGCGCGGCACGCCCGAAGCCGGCGGCGCGCTCCACGACCCGTGCTGCGGCTCCGGCACCATCGCCATCGAGGCTGCGCAGATCGCCTGCGGCATCGCGCCCGGGCTGCAGCGGCGATTCGCGTTCGAGCGCCTGCTGCCGTTCGCGACGCCCGAGCAGCGCGCCGAGTGGCAGCGCCTGAAGAGCCACGCCCGGTCGCGCATCCATGCATCGGCGGTGCCGATCTTCGCGAGCGACGTCTCGTTCCGGATGGTCGACTTCGCACGCCGCAACGCCGAGCGCGCCGGCGTCCTGGATGCGATCACCTTCCACGGCGGCGACGCGCTCGAGCGTCCGGCGCCGTCGCTCGACCCCGCGCTGCCCGGCACGCTGATGGTCAACCCGCCGTACGGCGAGCGCATCGACGTCGCCGGCAAGGCCGCTCGGCCGTCGGCCGAGGACCGCGCGACGCCGGGCGACTTCTTCGAGCGCCTGGCCGCGCACTGGAAGCGGGCCTACACCGCGCACCCGGCCGGCTGGACGGCCTACGTGCTGAGCCCCGATCCCCGGCTGCCCGGCGCGATGCGCCTCAAGGAGTCGCGGCGCACCCCGATGTGGAACGGTCCGATCGAGTGCCGCCTGTTCCGGTTCGATCTGGTGGCCGGGTCTGCGCGGCGCAGTGCAGCGGACCCTAGCGACGAGCCGCTGCCCGCTCCGCGCGCCGGCTGAGCGCGACATCGCGGTTCGGGCCGCGCGGCCACCCGCCGCCTCGATCGTCACCGGCCGCGTCGGTTGCCCCCGCCAGTCGGCGACCAGCCCCGAAGGGAGTTCCCGGGTGGCTGGGCCTGCCGAATGCCCGCTCAGCGCGTGTGTGTCACGCGTCGGGAGAACTCAACATGATCGGAATCCGGAGCTGGGCGGTCGCCGTGGCCGCTGCCCTGTTGGCGGCGTGCGGCGGCGGTGGCGGCGACGACGGGCCGCGCGAACCGCTGCCGGCCCTGTCGGAGGACACCAATCCGAGCGGCGCGCGCCTCGACCTGCGCGCCCGCAACTACTTCCCGGCCGCGCCCGGCGACCGCTGGGTGTACGAGCTGCAGACCGCCGGCGTCACGGGACAGACGCTGACGCGCAGCGTCGCCGCCGCCGGCGCCAGCGACATCGCGGTCACCGAGAGCTCGGTCGCGGGCATCACCACCACCACCTACCGGCGCACGCCGCAGGGGCTGCTCGCGGTGCGTCCGCTCGCCGACCAGTTCCCACCCGCGGTGGTCGACCAGATCGGCAACCTGCTCGAGTACGCCGAGCCGTTCTATCCCGTCGGGTCGACGCGCCGCCTGGTGCGCCAGGGCAGCTGGGGCGAGGACGTGGACGGCGACCGCCTGGTCGACAGCTTCCGGCTCGAGATCACGCAGGTGCTGGTCGGCTTCGAGTCGATGACGCTGCCGCGCGCGACCCTCGCCGACGTCGCCCACTTCCGCAACGTGATCACGCTCACCGTGCAGCCGTCGGACCGCCGGCGCGACCTGCCGTCGGTCACGCAGACCGAAGATGCATGGTGGGCGCCGGGCGTCGGCCTGGTGCGCGCCGAGCGCTCGATGAGCGGCGACAGCGACCGCGTCAAGCCGGCCTACACCATCGTGCTGACGGGCGGCAGCGTGGGCGGCGTTCCGCTGTTCCAGCCGTGAGCCGATAGCGACGGCGCGGGGGCTGCGCGACGCGACGCTCCCGTGAAGGAGCCCGAGGCCGGTTCGCCGGCGTCGGCGCGGTGCGCCGCCCGATTCAGCGGCGCGCCGGCACCGTCAGCGTCGCGATCGCCCGCAGCGCGTCGGCGCTCGCCTCGACCACGACGATCTCGCCCGACGCGGGGCTGTGTCCGGTGAGCGCCGCGATGTTCTCGCCGTGCGTCACCACGAGCAGCACGCCGGGGCCACGCCACGCGCGAAGGACGGCGCGGCCGCCCTCGGTGAGCGCGCCGCGCCGCTCGCTCATCACGTAGGCATTGCCGAAGGTCGGCTCGATATCGACCCGGCCGACGCGGAGCAGCTCGGCGGTGTCGCGACAGCGGCACCATGGCGAGCTGAGGACGCGCCGCACGTCGATGCGCTCGGCACGCAGGCGCTCGCCCATCGCGCGCGCGTCGGCGCGTCCGTTCTCGCTGAGGTTGCGCTGGGTCGCGCAATCGTCGAGACGCCAGCCGGCCGGGTCGCCGATGCCGGGCGCCTCGGCGTGTCGCATCAGCGCGATGGCGCCGGAGCGCCGTAGCGCCGACCAGTCGTTCGATCCGCTCGCGAACGCGGTGGGCTCGGCGCCGGCGAGAGCGACGACGGCAAGGCAGCGGGCGAGGGCGGCGCGCCGGCCGATGGCGGCTCGGGCGCCGCAGGCGGCCCAACGCGCCGGCGGCGCGCTGCACGGGGGCTCCACGTCGGCGTGCACCGTCACGCGGAGCTCCGGCAAGCACGCTCCGCGCGTGAAAGCCGGAACGCGCTTCGACGGAGGGTGCGTCGAAGCGCGCGCTCGCGCGCACGCCGTTGCCGAGGTCCGTCGCGGCTCACGCGCAAGCACCGGCGGATCGCTGCCTCAGCAGGCGGCTGCGGGCCGCACGCTGGCGGAACGACGCCGCGTCGCCGCGCCGGCGGCGCCGAGGCCGAGCGCGAGCAGCGCGAGCGTGCCGGGTTCCGGCACCTGCGCGGCGAGGAACGCGTTGCGCGCGGCAACCGCGAGATCGGTGTAGTTCGAGAACACCCCGTCCATGCCCCAGTTGAAGAAGCGCTGGTACTCGGGGTCGGCGAGGGTGCCCTGGCGGTTGAAGGTGTAGCCGTGGACCAGCAGGCCGGCCGCGTGCGCGAGGTCGATGAAGGCCTCGCCGATGCCCGCGCCGGTGATCGAGACGCCCACGCCGTCGGCGAACTGCGCGATGTTGGCCAGGCCATACGTGACCAGCGCGTTCGACGACGAGCTCAGCACCACGAGGTCGAAGTCGAGCCCGAGCGCCTTCTGCTTGTCGGCGATGCTCTTGATCGTGTCGATCGAGAACGACTGGATGAACACCTTGTCGGCGCCGGTGTAGCCGTTGGCGATCAGCGTCTGCAGGATCTTGTCTTCCATCACCGGGTCGGCCTGCTTGGCTTCCGGATAGATGCCGACCTCGCGGCCGACCAGCGCGCTCTGCGATTTCGCGAGGTCGATCACTTCCTGGAACGTCGGGATCTTGAACGGGTCGGCCGACACCGGCGTGAAGCCGGGGTACGAGGTCGACGCCGTGCCGACGGGCTTGACGGTGAGCGACTTGACTTCCGCAAGCGTGAACTCCGAGACCGCGTAGTTGCTGCGGCCGGGGAACAGCTGCTGCACGTTGGTCGTGCGGGTCAGCGTGTCGTCGTGCATCGCGACGAGCACGCCGTCCTTGGTGAGCTGCAGGTCGGGCTCGATGTAGTCGGCGCCCATCTTGACCGCCAGCTCGTAGCCGCCGAGCGTGTGCTCGGGCAGGTAGCCGGTGGTGCCGCGATGCGCCAGCACCAGCGGGGCGAGCCCGTTCAGCTGCTTGACCGCGTCGGCCGAGGCGGTGGCGCTCAGCAGCGCGAGGGCGGCCGGGATCGCCATCTGCAGCACGCGGACGCGGAACGAGCGGGATCGGGAAAGGACTGGCATGAGGTCTCCTCGGCAATGGGTGAATGGCGCCTCGACCCGGCGCGCCTTAGGACGATAGGAACGCTGCGTGACGCCTTCGTGACCGCGCCCGAAAAGCCGTCGCGACGCCGATGCATCCAGCGCGCGGCAGGTTACTACACGACGTGAATTCGTCACGCTGCACGCGACGGCGCGAGCGGGTGCCCTGCGCCGCGGGCATCGGAGCCGGCGCCGCGTTTGCCGCATGATCGGCGCGTGCCGAGCCCATCCACCATGCCCACCTCTGCCCTTCGCCGCGCTGCCGCGGCCCGTGCCGGACGCTGCGCCGGCGTGCTCGCGCTCGTCGGCGCGCTGCTCGCCGGCTGCGCGACCGAGCCGCCGCGACCGGCGCCGCGCGCGATGACCGCCGGCGAAGCCCGCGAGCTGATCGATGCGGCGCTGCCGGCGAACGTGAGCGACCGCCCCGGCTGGGTCGCCGACATCTACGCCGGCTTCGTCGCCCACGACGTCGCGCCGGGCCCGGAGAGCGTGTGCGCCGTGATGGCGGTGATCCAGCAGGAGTCCGGCTTTCGCGTGAACCCGGTGGTGCCCGGCCTCGGCGGGCTCACGCTGCGCGAGATCGAGCGCCGTGCCGATCGCATTGGCGTGCCGGCGCTCGTCGTGCGCACCGCGCTGCGCCTGCCGTCCGGCAACGGCCAGAGCTTCCTCGAGCGCATCGAGGCCGCTAAGACCGAGAAGGAGCTGAGCGACATCTTCCAGGACCTGATCGGCGCGGTGCCGATGGGGCGCCGCCTGTTCGCCGACTGGAACCCGATCCGCACGCGCGGGCCGATGCAGGTCAACGTCGAATTCGCCGAGGCGCTCGCGTCGAGCAAGCCGTACCCGTATCCGGCGCCCAGGGGCATTGCCGAAGAGCTGTTCACGCGGCGCGGCAGCGTCTATTTCGGCATCGCCCACCTGCTCGCCTACGACGCCCCGTACGACCGCCTGCTCTATCGATTCGCCGACTACAACGCGGGCCAGTACGCGAGCCGCAACGCGGCGTTCCAGCGAGCGGCGAGCAGCGCGTCGGGCATTCCGCTGGTCGCCGACGGCGCCTTGCTCGCGCGCGATAGCAGCGCCAGGGGCGCCGGCAGCACGCTGCTCGCGGTGCGTTCGATGGCGGGCCGGCTCGGCCTCGGCGAGCGCGACATCGAGGCGGCGCTCGAGCGCGGCCGGCGCGCCGACTTCGCCGAGACGCGGCTCTACCGGCGCGTGTTCGAGCTCGCCGAAGAGGCCGAAGGAAGGCCGCTGCCGCGCGCCCAGGTGCCGCGCATCCAGCTCGAGGGCGCCAAGATCAGCCGCCCGCTCACCAACGAGTGGTTCGCCAACAGCGTGAACGGGCATCACCGGCGCTGCATGGATCGGCTGGCCGCCGGGTGAGGCCGGCGGCGGCAAGCTGCTCATGGCCGATCCGCCGGCGCCGCGGCGCCGGTGCCGCGCTCGACATGCCTCGGAGGGCCGCCGGCGAGTTACCGGCGCCGCCGCGCCCGTGCGGTGCTCAGCGTGACGCCGACGCCGCCGGTGCCGCGGGGCGAGCCAGTTCCGGCGCGAGCGGACTCGTCACGCGGGGCATCGTCGTGCGCTCCCAGCCGGCGGCCAGACGGAACAGCGTGGGCTCGGAGAACTCGCGCGCGATCATCTCGAGCCCGACCGGCTCGACCGACGGCGAGGTCGCGGTCGCCTTGATGAAGCCGACCGGGATCGCCATCGCCGGGAAGCCCGTGAACGGGCTCAGGCGGTTGTTGCTGCCCGAGTTGACGCTCAGGCTGTTGAAGCCCTGCAGCACCGGATAGACCAGCACGTCGTAGGCCGCGCCGCGTGTCGCGCCGGTCGCGAAGTCGACGTTGTTGAGCGCCGCCGTGACGCGCGGAATGACGTACTCGTCGCGCGGCGTCAGGTTGTTCTGGTACGTCGGATTCGACTCCTTGTTGGTGCCGGCCGTGATGTAGGTGCGGAAGTTGGCGACCCGCGTCGGCTCGAGCGTCGCGAGGGCGTCGCCCACCGCTTCGGTGCTGCGCAGGTGGTTGTCGACCGCCGAGCTCCACGACGTCAGGTACGCCGTGAGGTCGTCGCGGAACTGGTACGTCGAGAGGCTCGCGTAGCTCGTGAGCACCGTCGCGCGGTTGGCGATGTCGGTGTCCTCGACGATCGCGCCGGCCGCCCGCATCTGGTCGAGCGCGCCGTTCAGCGCGTCCAGGAACGCGGCGTTCGCCGTGGTCCGGTTCGGGAACATCGAGCGGACCACGCCGATGCGCGCGCCCACGAGTCCGTCGGTGCGCAGCGACGCCGTGTAGGTGGTCGGCAGCGACACCATGGTCGCGTACGCGGCGGCCGACGGGACCAGCGGCGAATCCCACGCCTTGGCGATGCGCTGGCCGCTGAACGGCGACGGGTCGAAGCCGACCAGCGCGTCCATCGTGAGCGCGCAGTCGCGCACCGCGCGGCAGAGCGGGCCGCCGGTGTCCTGGCCGTGTGCGAGCGGCAGGATGCCGTCCTGGCTGACGAGGCGCAGCGAGGGCCTCAGGCCGTAGAGGCCCTCGACGGCGGCCGGCACGCGGATCGAGCCGCCGGTGTCGGTGCCGAGGCCCACCATCGCGAGGTTGGCGGCGATCGCGGTGCCGGTGCCCGACGACGAGCCGCCCGCGCTGTTGACCGCGATGTACGCGTTCCTGGTCTTGCCGCCGAGCGCCGAGCTGCCGGTGAAGCCGAACGCGAACTCGTCCATGTTGGCCTTGCCGATGATGATCGCGCCGGCCTCGCGCAGGCGCCGGATCGTGTACGCGTCGTCGGGCGGCTGGTTGTTGGCGAGCGCGAGCGACCCGCCGGTCGTCTTCATGTCGGCGGTGTCGTAGTTGTCCTTGGCGAGCACCGGCACGCAGTGCATCGGCCCGACCATGCGGCCCTTGCCGAAGAACTCGGCGTCCATCGCGTCGGCCTGCGCGAGCGCGGTCGGGCTGGTGGTGATCACGCTGCGCAGCGCGGGGCTGTTCGGAAACGCCGCCGACGGCTCGTTGTCATACGCGGCGATGCGGTCGAGGTAGCCCTGCACGATGTCGCGACACGAGACGTCGCCGCTTTGCATCGCGGTGTGGAAGCTCTCGATCGTCGCCTCGACCAGCGGGAACGGCGCGCGGTTCGGCTTGAGCGTGACGCGGTCGTCGTCGTCGCTGCCGCCACCGCCGCAGGCCGCGAGTACGGCCACGGCGATGACGCTGACGGTGAAACGGGCGAGGCGCGGTGCGGGCGCGGCGGGGACCAGATGAGAAAGGTGCATGGGGCCTTGGGCAGCAGTGATGGGCGGGAACGGCAGCAAAGCTTGTGCCAAGCGTGACTTTCTCACGCGCCTGCGCAGCTACCCCGCCTCGATTCCCCGCTCGCGCGGCGCTCCGCCATCGCGTAAGCCTCGTCCGGCCCGAACCTTGCTGGGGTGACCTCGGGGCGACGGGCAGCCGCTCGACGATGCGGCGGCACACTGCCGGTCGCCAGTGCTTCGGTGAACCGTCCGCTCGTTCTCACCGACTCCGTTGATTCGCAACCATTTCATGGCCGACACCGATCCCCTGCAGATCCTGAAGAAGCTCCTGGCCGGTGCCGCCGTGGCGGTCGCGGTCGGTGCGCCGCTCACGGGCGCCAGCGCCGCGCCGGCGGTGCCGATCGTGCAGGCGGCGGCGAACGGCGACATGCCGGCGCTGCTGGCGCTGCTCGACGCGGGCGCCGACCCCAATGCACGTGGCACCGGCGGACGCACCGCGCTGATGGAAGCGGCGCGCGCCGGCCGCTTCGCGATCGTGCGCGCGCTGCTGGTGCACGGCGCCGACAAGGCGCTCGCCGACGATGCGGGCCGCACCGCTTTCGACGAAGCGGTCGCGCGCGGCCACGTCGACCTCATCGCGTTGCTGCGCGACGCGGAGTGAACCGCGCCGGCGGCGGCGCCGGCTCCCGCGCGCCCGACGCCGCTCAGCCGGCGCCGCCCGCCAGCGCGTCGATTCCGATCCAGGCCAGCACCGCGAGCGGCGCGGTGTCGGCGCGCAGCACGCGGGCGCCGAGGCCCACGCGGGCGAAGCCGCGCGCGCCGGCGAGGCGCTCCTCGGCCGCGCTGAGCCCGCCTTCGGGCCCGCTCAGCACCACGAGCGCGGCGTCCGCCGCGAGACTCGCGAGGCGCGCCGGCGGCGCCAGCGCGTCGGGGCCGAAGCCGAGCAGCCAGCGGCCGCCGCCCCGTGCCGGCTCGCTCGCGATCGGCGTGGCGGCAGCCGGGGTGTCCGGGGTCGCCGTGGGGCTCGTCGCGGCGGGGTCGTCGAGGCGTTCGAGCCAGTCCGCCAGCGGGCACTGCACCTCGACGCGCGGAACGACACGGCGCCCGCACTGCTCGCTCGCCGCGGCGGCGATCGCCGCCCAGCGCTCTCGGCGTGCCTCGGCGCGTTCGCCCTTGAGGCGCAGCACCGAGCGCTCGCAGAGCAGCGGCTGGATCGCGGCGACGCCGAGCTCGGTCGCCTTCTCGACCAGCGCGTCCATGCGCTCGTTGGCCGGCACGCCGATCGCGAGCGTCACCCGACGCGCCAGCTCCGGGCCGCGGCCGGCGAGCGGCGGGCCGATCTGCACGTCGACCTGGCGCCGCCCGATGCGCCGCACGGTCGCGTCCCACTCGCCGCCCGCGCCGTCGAACACGCGCACGGCGTCGCCTGGCTGCATGCGCAGCACCTGCACGTGACGCGACGCCGCCTCGGGCAGCTCGATCTCGGCACCGGCGGCGAGCGCGAGCGGGAGGTGGATGCGCGGGGTCATGGCGTGGGCGGCGGTGGCCTGGAAAGGCCCGCCGCCGGCACCGTCGGCGCGGAGGGCTCCGCCGCAGCCGGCTGCACCGGCCCGGCTCGGCCGGGCGACGCTGCGGGGTCGCCCGCTGCAGCTCCGGCCGGCCCCGCGCTCTCGGGCGCCCGGGCCGCTTCGGCGTCCGCGTGTGACGTCTCGGCGTCGGGTTGGTCGATCCGTGCGGGTGCATCGACCGGCGCCAACGTGCCGCTTGTCTGCGGCGCCGCGCCCGCGAAGGCCGCGCCGGTCGGCGCCGCCAGCGGCTCGTCGCCGTGGGGCATCGGCGTCTCGGGAGCGAAGGTCGCATCCGAAGGCCGTCCGGCCGCAACGGCAGGCTCGGCCGCCGCCGGCGGCTTCATCAGCGGCAGAAGGAACAGGCACAGCAGCCCCACCGCAGCGTCGAGCGCCAGGGTCACCGGGTAGCCCCAGCGCACCACCGCATGGCCCTGCCACCACGCGGTGTACGAGATGACGAGGTTCAGCATCGCCATGTAGGCGGTGAATTGGGTCGCCGCGACGCGCGGCGTCGTGATGTCCATGTAGAGCGCGCTGCGCACGCCGTAGTAGAGGCCCTGGAACACGTTGTAGACGACCGTCACGGTCCAGAACGTCAGCAGCAGCTTGCCGCTCGGCTGCGGCCGGTTGGCGATGTGCAGGTCGAGCGGGACGACCCAGCCGGCGCGCCACAACGTCCAGGCGAGCCAGAGCGTCGGCAGCACCGTGAGCACGATGAAGAGGGCGAGCATGCGGCGCCGTCCGAAGCGGTCGGAAAGCCATCCGCCGACCACGCAGGCGAGTCCGAATGCGACCGTCGACGCGAGCGTGAGGTGCGCAAGCTCGCTGTTGCTGAAGCCGAGCTCGACCGCCAGGTTCGACTGCAGCGCGAGGCTGAGCGCGTACGCGCCCGCCGGCAGCAGGGCGACGACGACGCCGACCGCCGCGGCGCGCGAGCCGGTGAACGCGCGCCAGGCGTCGCCGACGAAGGCGCCGAGGCGGCGCCGCACCGAGACGAGGCCCGCTGGCGCCGCCTCGGCGGGCACCAGGGGCGGCTCCTTGAGCGGCAGCACGACGAACAGCGTGATCAGCAGGATCGCACCCGCGACCACCAGGTAAGTCGCCTGGAACGGCATCCACGCCGACAGCAACAGCACGCCGGCGCCGCCGATCGCCTGGCCGACCGACGCGCCGGCGTACATGAAGCCGTTGGCCGCGCCGCGCTCTGCCGGCGGCAGCACGCGCACCGCGAGCGCGTCGATCGCGACGTCCTGCACCGCGCAGAGCACGTTGTGGAGCAGGACGATCGCGGTGAAGAGGCCGATCCGGCCGACGTAGTCGATCGGCATCGCGGCGACCAGCGTCGCGACCATGCCGAGCTGCGTCGCCAGGATCCAGGCACGCCGGCGCCCCCAGCGGTCGGACGAGAACACGTCGACGAACGGCCCCGCGACCCACTTGAACGCCCAGGGCAGATAGAGCGACGCGACGAAGACGCCGATCGCCGCGGGGCCCATGCCGCCGCGCCGCATCTGCGCGGCGAGCGCGATCGCGGTGAAGCCGAGCGGCAATCCCTCGGTGACGTAGAGCAGGAAGAACGCCGCGAGGCGGCCCTTGCGGGTCGCGAGCAGGTCGGGCAGTCGAAGGCGCATCCGAGGAGGGTGTCAGAGGCCTCGGGTCCGGCCGTGCGGCCGGCCGTGCCGGGAGGATGAAGCAGACGTCGTGCGGGCGCCTGCCGGAACGCGTCAGCGCACCGCGTTGGCGTCGGCCACCGTGAGCGCCGTCATGTTGACGATGCGCCGCACCGTCGCCGAGGGCGTCAGGATGTGCACCGGCAGCGCTGCACCGAGCAGCACCGGGCCGATCGCGATGCCGCCGCCTGCGGCGGTCTTGAGCAGGTTGTACGAGATGTTGGCCGCGTCGATGTTCGGCAACACCAGCAGGTTGGCCTCGCCTTCGAAGCCGGTGTCGGGCATCAGCTGCTGGCGATACGGACCGCTGAGCGCGGTGTCGCCGTGCATCTCGCCGTCGACCTGCAGCCAGGGCGCCTCCTCGCGCAGGATGCCGAGCGCCTCGCGCATCTTCAGCGCCGACGGCTGGTTGCTCGAGCCGTAGTTGCTGTGCGAGAGCAGCGCCGCCTTGGGCTCGAGGCCGAAGCGCTTCATCTCCTCGGCCGCCATCACGGTGATCTCGGCGATCTGCGCGGCGGTCGGGTCGTAGTTGACGTGCGTGTCGACCAGCATCACCTGGCGGTTCGGCAGGATCAGGCCGTTCATGCACGCGTACGTCTTGGCGCCTTCGCGCAAACCGATCACCTGGTCGATGTAGTGCAGGTGCATCGCGGTCGTGCCCCACGTCCCGCAGAGCAGGCCGTCGACCTCGCCGGTCTTGAGCAGCATCGAGCCGATCAGCGTGAGGCGGCGCCGCATCTCGATCTTGGCGAGTTGCGCCGTCACGCCCTTGCGCGCGGTCATGCGGTGGTAGGTCTGCCAGTAGTCGCGGAAGCGGTGATCGTTCTCGGTGTTGACGAGGTCGTAGTCGGTGCCGGCCGCGAGGCGCAGGCCGAACTTCTGGATCCGCTGCGCGATCACTTCGGGGCGCCCGATCAGCGTCGGCCGCGCCAGCTTCTCGTCGACGATCACCTGCACCGCACGCAGCACGCGCTCCTCCTCGCCCTCGGCGTAGGCGACGCGCTTGTGCTCGGCGACCTTGGCCATCGCGAAGATCGGCCGCATCGTGCTGCCCGACGCGTAGACGAACGCCTGCAGGCGCGCCCGGTAGGCGTCGAAGTCCTCGATCGGCCGCGACGCGACGCCCGAGTCGGCGGCCGCCTTGGCGACCGCCGGCGCGATCCGCATCATGAGGCGCGGGTCGAACGGCTTCGGGATCAGGTAGTCGGGACCGAAGCTGAGCGCCGCACCGGCGTAGGCGGCGGCCACGACCTCGCTCTGCTCGGCCTGCGCGAGCTCGGCGATCGCGTGCACCGCGGCGATCTCCATCTCGACGCTGATCGTCGTCGCGCCGCAGTCGAGCGCGCCGCGAAAGATGTACGGGAAGCAGAGGACGTTGTTGATCTGGTTCGGGTAGTCGGTGCGGCCGGTCGCGATCAGCGCGTCGGCGCGCACCTCCATCACCTCTTCCGGAAGGATCTCGGGCGTCGGGTTGGCGAGCGCGAAGATCATGGGGTTGGGCGCCATGGTCTTGACCATGTGCTGCTTCAGCACGCCCGCGGCCGAAAGGCCGAGGAAGATGTCGGCCCCGGCGATCACGTCGGCCAGCGTGCGGTGCTCGGTCTTCTGGGCGAAGAACTGCTTGTCCTCGTCCATCAGCTCGGTACGGCCCTCGTAGACCACGCCGGCGAGGTCGGTCACCCAGATGTTCTCGCGCGGCAGCCCGAGCTTGACCAGGAGGCCGAGGCAAGCCAGCGCGGCGGCGCCCGCGCCCGAGGTCACCAGCTTGACGTTGCGGATGTCCTTGCCCGAGACCTTGAGCGCGTTGAGGACGCCTGCGCCGACCACGATCGCGGTGCCGTGCTGGTCGTCGTGGAAGACCGGGATCTTCATGCGCTTGCGCAGGGCGCGCTCGACGTAGAAGCAGTCCGGCGCCTTGATGTCCTCCAGGTTGATCCCGCCGAAGGTCGGCTCGAGCGCGGCGATCAGGTCGATCAGCTTGTCGAGGTTCTTCTCGTTGACCTCGATGTCGAACACGTCGATGCCGGCGAACTTCTTGAAGAGGACGCCCTTGCCTTCCATCACCGGCTTGGCGGCAAGCGGGCCGATGTCGCCGAGGCCGAGCACCGCGGTGCCGTTGGTGACGACGCCGACCAGGTTGCCGCGCGACGTGTAGCGGAACGCGTTGGCCGGGTCGGCGACGATCTCCTCGCACGGGGCGGCCACGCCCGGCGAGTAGGCGAGCGCGAGGTCGCGCTGGTTGGTGAGCTGCTTGGTCGCCGAGATGGCGACCTTTCCGGGCGTCGGATGCTCGTGGTAGTACAGCGCGGCACGCCGGAGCTCGGCGATCTTGTGCTCGACCTGGGTCTCGTCGCGGGGTTCGGCGTTCGGCATGTGGTTCTCGAGAGATCGTCGTCGGCGGCTCGGCCGGAGCCGAGGTGAGCCGATTCATTGTAGAAGTCGCTCCGCAGCAGGCTGAGTGCCCGACCCGCCCCCGGATAATCCCGCCGACCATGGGCGAGTTCGAGTTGATCCGGCGCTTCTTCACGCGCCCGACGCGGCGCGCCGCGCTGGGGGTCGGCGACGACTGCGCGCTGCTCGCGCCGGCGCCCGGCATGCAGCTGGCGGTGTCGAGCGACCTGCTGCTCGAAGGCCGCCACTTCGTCTCGACGGTCGCGCCCGAGCGGCTCGGCCACAAGGCGCTCGCGGTGAACCTGAGCGACCTTGCCGCCTGCGGCGCGGCGCCGCTCGGCTTCACGCTCGCGCTCGCGCTGCCGCAGGTCGATGCAGGCTTCCTCGAGGGCTTCGCGCGCGGCCTTTTCGCACTCGCCGACGCCCACGACTGCGAGCTCGTCGGCGGCGACACCACGCGCGGGCCGCTCGCCATCTGCATCACCGTGTTCGGCGAGGTACCGCCGGGCCGGGCGCTGCTGCGCTCCGGTGCGCGCCCCGGCGACGACGTGTGGGTGAGCGGATCGTCGCTCGGCGATGCGCGCCTCGCGCTCGAGGTGTTGCGCGGCACCCGTGCGCTCGACGGAAGCGACTTCGAGACGACCCGGCGTGCGCTCGAGCGGCCGATGCCGCGGGTGGCGCTCGGCCTGGCGCTGCGCGGCATCGCGACGAGCGCGATCGACCTCTCGGACGGCCTCGTCGGCGATCTTGGCCACGTGCTCGCCGCATCCGGCGTCGGCGCGACGCTCGAGCTCGACGCGCTGCCGCGCAGCGCGATCCTGCGTGCGCAGCCGCCCGAGGTGCAGCGCGCGTGCGTGCTCGCGGGCGGCGACGACTACGAACTGGCGTTCAGTGCGCCACCGCGCGCGGCCGACCGCGTGACCGAAGCGGCGGCCGCTGCGGCAACGCCGGTCGCACGCATCGGCCGCGTCGACGCCGCGCCCGGCTTGCGCGTGCTCGACGGCGATGGCCACGAGGTCGCCGCCGGCCTGCGTTCGTTCGACCATTTCACGACCGCGTGAGCGGCGCGCGCCGAGAATCTGTCGAACCGTCCCCGCACGACCTCCATGCCGCTGCTCAGCCGCGCTCCTGCCGAACCGGCGCCGAACCCCGCGCCGTTGCCGCGCCCACGTCGACCCGATGCGCGCTTCACCTTCGGCCATCCGGCGCACGCGATCGCGCTCGGCTTCGGCAGCGGACTCTCGCCGGTGGCGCCCGGGACCGCCGGCACGCTGTGGGCATGGCTGGTCTTCGTCGTGCTGCAGCCGTACCTGTCCGACCTGCAGTGGGCCGCCCTCGTCGTCGCCTCGCTGGCGGTTGGCTGGTGGGCCTGCACGGTCGCGGCGCGCCACCTCGGCGTCGCCGATCCGGGCTCGATCGTCTGGGACGAGGTCGTCGCGTTCTGGATCGTGCTGTGGCTGGTCACGCCGGCGAGCCTGCCGACGCAGTTCGTCGTGTTCGTCCTGTTCCGCATCTTCGACGCCGTCAAGCCGGGCCCGGTCGCCTGGGCCGACCGGCTGTTCAAGGCGCGCGGCAGCACCATCGGCTGGGCCCAGGGCTTCGGCATCCTGTTCGACGACCTGGTGGCGGCCGGCTGCACCGTGCTGCTGGTTGCCGTGTGGCGCTTCTGGTGAACGACGTCGACGCCATCGTCGTGGCGCTCGGCCGCGCCCTCGTCGCGCGCGGCGCGATGCTCGCCACCGCCGAGTCGTGCACCGGCGGCCTTGTGGCCGCCGCGTGCACCGCGGTCGCCGGCTCGAGCGCATGGTTCGAGCGCGGCTTCGTCACCTACTCGAACGCCGCCAAGAGCGAATCGCTCGGCGTGGCGCCGGAACTGATCGCGGCGCACGGCGCGGTCAGCGCCGAAGTGGCGGGTGCGATGGCTGCCGGCGCGCTCGCGCGTTCCCACGCGACGCTCGCCGCCGCGGTGACCGGCATCGCAGGGCCGGGCGGCGCGACGCCCGGCAAGCCGGTCGGCACGGTGTGGATCGCGTGGGCGGGACGTGGCGAAGCGCCGGTCGCCGAGCTGCTGCAGCTGTCCGGCGATCGCACGGCGATTCGCGGCGAGACGGTTCGGGTGGTGCTGGATCGGCTCGTCGCGGCTGCGACCGCGGCGTAGGCGCGAGCGCCTGCGGTCTTCGCCACCTCCCTTCCGCAGCGGGGCGCCGGGGCCCACCGAGCAGCCGGCAGCGGCGCCCGACCGTCAGGCGCGCAGCGCCAGCCGCGTCGTCGCGCGCGGCGCCTGCGGCACCAGGCGCTCGGCGAGCATGAGCACCAGCCGGCGCAGCGCCTGCCACGGGTCGTCGGGCCAATCCGGATGCTTGAGGCCCTTGACGATGCCGTCGCAGACGTGTGCCGCCGCGAGCAGGGGGCCGAGCGCCTCGTTGCCGAGCAGGCCGATCGCGCGTTCGAAGAGGCGCTCCTTGGCACCCCAGACGCGCACTTCGCGCAGGGCGAGCGGCAGCGGCTTGCCCGCATCGAGCGCATCGCGCACGCGCTTGAGGCCGCGGATGTCCTCCGCGAGCGTCCAGTGCACCAGCACCGCCGCCTCGCCTTCGGCCTCGAGGCCGTCGAGCATGCGAAGCGCGCGCGCCACCTGGCCGGCGAGCACCGCCTCGCCGAGCTTGAAGACGTCGTAGCGCGCGACGTTCAGCACCGCGGCCTCGATCTCGTCGAAGCCGAGCTCGCCCGGCGGGTAGAGCAGGCCGAGCTTCTGCACCTCCTGGTGCGCGGCGAGCAGATTGCCTTCGACGCGGTCGGCAAAGAAGGCGAGCGCGCGCTGCCCGTCGGCGCCGGCGGGTACGCGCTGGCCTTGTGCCGCGAGGCGCTGCGCGATCCAGGTCGGCAGCGCCGGCCGCTCGATCGTCTGGATCGGCACCGTGACGCCGGCGGCGTCGAGCGCGCCGAACCACGCCGAGCCCTGCTGCGAGCGGTCGAGGCGCGGCAGCTGGATCAGCGTGACGACCTCGAGCTCGCCGGCGGCGGCCTGCACGTTGGCGGCGTAGCGCTGCAGCGCCTCCGAGCCGTCCTTGCCGGGCTTGCCCGACGGAATGCGGATCTCGATGAGCTGCCGATCGGCGAAGAGGCTGCGCGCCTGCGCGGCGCCGAGCAGCGAGCTCCAGTCGAAGTGGGCGCCGGCAACGACGTGGACCTGCCGCTCGGTGCAGCCGGCGGCTCGCGCGGCCGCGCGGACCTCGTCGCACGCCTCCTGCGCGAGCAGCGCCTCGTCGCCCCACACGGTGTAGAGCGCACGCAAGCCGCGCCCGAGGTGACCGGCGAGCTGCGCCGCGCCGACCTGCATCCCGGCAGGCCCTAGGGCGCCGACACCGCCGCGAGGCGGCGCAGCACCTGCGAGACGATGTCGGTCTGCATGGCACGAAAGAGCAGCTCTTCCTCGCGCTCCTTGGCCAGCGCCGCCGCCTCGACATAGCTCATGTCGCGCCGCAGCACGATCTCGGCGTCGGGGATGAGCTCGCGGCCGTCGGGGGTCGACAGGCGAAAGCGCAGCCGCGCGCGCAGCTGGATCTCGCGCACCTGCGCCGCGGCGCTGGTCGCGATGACGCTGCGCTCGCGCTCGTCGGCGAGCGCGTGCAGCACCACTTGCGCCTGCCCGGCGCTTTCGACGACCTGGGTGGTCGGCGTCGCATCGATGGCGGCCTTCAGCTCGGCAGCCAGCGGCGAGCGCACCGGAAAGCCGGTGAGCTGGATGGTGCGAAAGCGCAGCTCGGGCGGGCGCTTGAGCTGGAACCCGCAGCCCGCAGCCGCGAGGCCCGCCGCGGCGAGCGCCGCACCGAGCAGCGCGCGGCGAGCCGTCATAGGACGATGTTGACGAGCCGGCCGGGCACCACCACCACGCGCTTGGCGTGGCGGCCTTCGGCGAAGCGCGCGAATTCGGGGCTCGCGAGCGCGGCCGCCTCGATCGCGTGCTTGCTGGTATTGGCCGGGACGCGGATCGCGCCGCGCAGCTTGCCGTTGACCTGCAGCACGAGCTCGATCTCGTCCTGGTGCAGCGCCTGCTCGTCGACCTCGGGCCACGCTGCGTCGAGCAGCCCGCCGAGCTCGATCTCGTAGCCGAGCTCGCGCCACAGCACCCAGGTGGTGTGCGGGCACACCGGATAGAGCACGCGCAGCAGGATGCCGAAGCCCTCGCGCAGCGCCGCGCCGTCGGCGTCGGCCGCCGCGGCGTGCGTCTCGAGCGCGTTGAGCAGCTTCATCGCCCCCGACACGACGGTGTTGTATTGCATCCGCTCGTAGTCGTAGCTCACCTGGCGCAGCGCGCCGTGCACCTCGAAGCGCAGCGTCTTGGCGGCGCTGGTCCAGCGCACCGGTGCCGGCGCGGCGCGCGTGCCGTGCACCGACTTGGCGGCGAACTTCCAGACCCGGCGCAGGAACCGGTTGGCGCCTTCGACGCCGGCGTCGTTCCACTCGAGCGTCTGCTCGGGGGGCGCGGCGAACATGACGAACAGGCGCGCGGTGTCGGCGCCGTAGCGCTCGATCAGCGTCTGCGGGTCGACGCCGTTGCGCTCGGTCTTGCCCATCTTGACGACGCCGCCGTACTCGACCCGGCTGCCGTCGCGCCAGGTGCCGCCGGTGATCTGGCCGTTCGCATCGTGCGTCGGCGTCACCTCGTCGGGCGGGAAGTACTCGATGCCGCCCTGTGGCGTCGGGCGCGAGAACACGTGGTTGAGCACCATGCCCTGCGTCAGCAGGCGCGTGAACGGCTCGTCGAAGTCGACGAGCCCGGTGTCGCGCATCGCCTTGGTCCAGAAGCGCGCGTACAGCAGGTGCAGGATCGCGTGCTCGATGCCGCCGATGTACTGGTCCATCGGCATCCAGTAGGCGGTGCCGCCACCGACCATGGCGGCGTCGTTCGAGGCGTCGCAGTAGCGCATGAAGTACCACGAGCTGTCGACGAAGGTGTCCATCGTGTCGGTCTCGCGCCGCGCCGGGCGGGCGCAGCGCGGGCAGGCGACGTTCACGAACGCGGCGTGCCTGGCGAGAGGGTTGCCGGAGCCGTCGGGGATCAGGTCCTCCGGCAGGACCACCGGCAGGTCCTTCTCCGGAATCGGCACGGTGCCGCACGTCTCGCAGTGGATGATCGGGATCGGCGTGCCCCAGTAGCGCTGTCGGCTGATGCCCCAGTCGCGCAGGCGCCAGGTGGTGGTCTTGCCGCCGAGGCCCTTGTGCTCGAGCGCGGCGGCGATCGCGTCGACCGCGAGGCGGTGGCTGAGCCCGCTGTAGACGTCGGAGTTGATCGTGACGGCACGCTCCTTGTCGGCGTACCAGTCCTGCCAGTGGTCGTACGAGAAGTGCTCCCCGTCGACGTGGATCACCTGCAGCAGGTCGATGCCGTAGCGCTTGGCGAACGCGAAGTCGCGCTCGTCGTGCGCCGGTACGCCCATCACCGCGCCGTCGCCGTAGCTCATGAGCACGTAGTTGCCGACCCAGACCGGGATCTTCTCGTGGCTCAAGGGGTGCTCGACGTAGAGGCCGGTCGCGACGCCCTTCTTCTCCTGCGTCGCGAGCGCGGCCTCGTTGGTCGCGCCGGCGCGGCATTCCTCGATGAACGCGGCGACCTCGGGGTTGGCGAGCGCCGCGTGCTGGGCCAGCGGATGCTCCGGCGCCACCGCGCAGAAGGTGACGCCCATGATCGTGTCGGCGCGTGTCGTGAAGACGTAGAGGCGGCCTTGCGCCGGCAGGCTGCTGCCTTTGGTGGCGCGGTGCGCGGCGTTGAGCGGATCGTTGAGGTCGTAGGGGAACGCGAAGCGCACGCCCTCGCTCTTGCCGATCCAGTTCTCCTGCATCACCTTCACGCGCTCGGGCCAGCCGGGCAGCTTGGCGAGGTCGCCGAGCAGCTCATCGGCGTAGCGCGTGATCGCGAGGTAGTAACCGGGGATCTCGCGCTTTTCGACGATCGCGCCCGAGCGCCAGCCGCGGCCCTCGACCACCTGTTCGTTGGCGAGCACGGTCTGGTCGACCGGATCCCAGTTGACGATCTGGGTGCGGCGCTCGGCAATGCCGGCCTCGAGCATCTTCAGGAAGAACCACTGGTTCCACTTGTAGTACTCGGGCGCGCAGGTCGCGACCTCGCGGCTCCAGTCGATGGCCAGACCCATCGCCTGCATCTGCGCCTTCATGGCGGCGATGTTGTCGTAGGTCCACTTCGCGGGCGGGACCTTGTTCGCGATCGCCGCGTTCTCGGCCGGCAGGCCGAAGGCGTCCCACCCCATCGGCATCAGCACGTTCATGCCCTGCATGCGCAGCTGGCGCGCGAGCATGTCGTTAATGGTGTAGTTGCGCACGTGGCCCATGTGCAGCCGTCCGCTCGGGTACGGCAGCATCGAGCACGCGTAGAACTTGGGCTTGGCCTCGTCCTCGGTCACGCGGTAGGCGTCCGCCGCGCTCCAGGCGGCCTGCGCGCTGCGCTCGATGTCACTCGGGTTGAAGTCGGGGTTCATCGATCGCGCACTCGCTGGAGAAGGGTTGCGATTATAGAAAGGGGGTCCCCTTCGGCCGGGGTGACGCGCGCGCCGCGGGCCCCCCGACGGGTGCGGCACCCGAGCGGAGGTCGCGTGGCGCGGGCAGCCCGACGACCATGGCGCATCCTTGGTGCCGCGAGAGGCGTGATGCGTTCCGAAACCCTGCTCGACCGCCGACGCTGGCTGTTCGCCGGCATCGCCCTCCAGGTGCCGAAGGCCGCTTCGGCGGCTGCACCGCCCGCCACCGCTGCCGACCTCGTCCTCGCGAACGTGTGGGACCCGCGGCGCGATCCCGCACGCTGCCTGGTGAGCGAGAAGTACGACGGCGTGCGCGCGCTGTGGGACGGCACCGGGTTGCGCCATCGCAGCGGCCGGCCCCTTGCGGCGCCGGCCTGGTTCACCGCGGGCCTGCCGGCCGAGCCGCTCGACGGCGAGCTGTGGATGGGGCGGCGCCGCTTCGACCGCCTGTCGGCCGTCGTGCGCCGGCACACCCCCGACGATGCCGGGTGGCGCAGCGTGCGTTACCTCGTCTTCGAGCTGCCGAACGGCGCTGGAACGTTCGCCGAGCGCGCCGCCCGCATCGCCACCCTCGTCGCCGCCACGCGCCTGGCGCACGTCGAAGCGGTGGCGCAGCGGCGCGTCGCCGATCCGGGCGCCTTGCAGCGCCTGCTCGACGCCACGGTCGCAGCCGGCGGCGAGGGCCTGATGCTGCACGACGCCGCAGCACCGTACGTTCGCGGGCGCAGCGACGCGCTCTCCAAGCTCAAGCCCTACCTCGACGCCGAGGCGGTGGTCGTCGGCCATCGCGGCGGGCGCGGGCGCCTCGCCGGCGAGGTCGGCGCGCTCGTCGTGCGGGCACCCGACGGCCGCACCTTCCGCGTCGGCAGCGGCCTCGGCGACGCCCTGCGCCGCGACCCGCCGCCGCTCGGCAGCGTCGTCACCTACCGCTACCGCGACCTCACGCCGGGCGGGCTGCCGCGTTTTGCGACGCTGCTGCGGCGCGCCGAAGCGATGTAGTCTCGGCCGACCTCCACCCCCGGCGCGCGACGACCTGCCGCCCGCAGCACCATGAACCCTGCAGCCGACGTCGACCCGGCGCGCGTCGAAGCCGAAACTCGCGCCTGGGTGCGCCGCGCGGTGATCGGGCTGGGCCTGTGCCCCTTCGCTGGCGCAGCGGATGCGCGCGGGCTCGTGCGCTACGTCGTCAGCGACGCGCGCGACATCGACGCGCTGCTCGACGACCTGGTCGCCGAGATTCATCGCATCGCGGACGCCGACCCGTCGTCGCTCGAAACCACGCTGCTGATCCACCCGCACGTGCTGAACGACTTCGACGACTACAACGACTTCCTCGACATCGCCGACGCCGCGCTCGACGAACTCGACCTCACCGGCGAGCTGCAGGTCGCGAGCTTCCACCCCGACTACCGCTTCGCCGACACCGACGAGGACGACGTCACCAACGCGAGCAACCGCTCGCCGTACCCGCTGCTGCAGCTGCTGCGCGAGGCGAGCATCGAGCGCGCCATCGACAGCGGCCTCGACACCGACGCCGTGGTCGAGGCCAACCTCGAGACGCTCGAGCGCCTGGGCCACCCGGGCTGGGATGCGCTGAAGGCGGCGTTTCGGCGCGACGCCGAGCTCGAGCTGCAGGGCACCCGCGGCAGCGCCGGCGGGTCCGACCTGCCGCCCGCCGGACTGGACGGCGGCGGGTGTTCGGGCCCGCTCGCGCCGACGCCGCCGTCGGGTTCCGGTGGCGATGCGGGTTCGCGTGATGGCTGACGGCGCCGCGCTCCCGCTCACCTTCGCCGACGTCACGGCCGCCGCGGCGCGCCTGCGCGGCGTCGCCCATCGCACCCCGGTGCTGCATTCGCGCACGCTCGACGCACTCGTCGGCGCCGAGGTCTACCTCAAGGCCGAGAACTTCCAGCGCATGGGCGCGTTCAAGTTCCGCGGCGGCTACAACGCCGTGAACGTGCTGAGCGACGCCCAGCGCGCCCGCGGCGTCGTCGCGTTCTCGTCGGGCAACCACGCGCAGGCGGTCGCGCTCGCCGCGCGCCTGCACGGCTGCCCGGCGACGATCCTGATGCCGAGCGACGCCCCGCCGCTGAAGCTGGCGGCGACGCGCGGCTACGGCGCCGAGGTGATCGTCTACGACCGCTACCGCGACGATCGCGCGGCACTCGCCGAGGCGCTCGCCGCCGAGCGTGGCGCGGTCGAGATCCCGCCGTACGACCACCTGCCCGTGATGGCCGGGCAGGGCACCGTCGCGCTCGAGCTGATCGAGGAGGTCGGCGCACTCGACGCCATGATCGTCTGCGCCGGCGGCGGCGGGTTCCTTTCGGGCTGTGCGGTTGCTGCCCGCCATCTGGTGCCGTCGATCCGCCTGTACGGCGCCGAGCCCGAACGCGGCAACGACATGCAGCAGTCGCTGCGGCGCGGCGAGATCGTCCGCATCGACGTTCCGCGCACGATCTGCGACGGCCAGCAGTCGCAGTCGGTCGGCCGCTGGCCGTTCGCGGTGATCCGCGAGCTCGTCACCGACGTGCTGACGGCAAGTGACCCGGCAGTGGTCGAGGCGATGCGCTTCGCGTTCGAGCGCCTCAAGATCGTCCTCGAGCCGTCGGGTGCGTGCGCGCTCGCCGCGCTGATGACGAACGCCGCGGCGTTTCGGGGTCAGCGCGTCGGCGTGACGCTGTCGGGCGGCAATGTCGACAGCGCGCGCTTCTGCGCGCTTCTGAGCGGGGCCGAGCGCGTCGACTGAGGCGTCGGCGCCTCAGCGCGCCGGCGCGACCGGCTCGGCGACGAAGCCGATGCGCGTGAGACCCGCCTTCTGCACCAGCCCGATCAGCTCGGCGACGCGGCCGTAGGGCACGCCGCGGTCGGCGCGCAGCTGCACCTCGGTCTGCGGGTTGCGGCGCGCGGCGTCGCCGACGCGCGCGGCGAACGTCGCCTCGTCGACCTTCTCGTCGCCGAAGAAATACTGGCCGGTTGCATCGAGCGCGACCGAGATGAACTGCGGCGTGTCGCTCGGCTGCGCGGCATCGGTCTTGGGCAGGTCGAGCTTGAGGCTCGACGTCATCAACGGCGCCGTGATCATGAAGATCACCAGCAGCACCAGCATGACGTCGATCAGCGGCGTCATGTTGATGTCGCTCATCGGCGACGCCGCGCGGGTGCGTTCGAGGCGACCGAAGGCCATCGGCTGACGGCGTTCAGGCGGCCGCGCCGCCGTCGATGATCATCTCGCGCAGGTCGTGCGCGAACCCCTCGAGCTCGGCTTCGCTCGCGGCCACCCACTTGTTGAACACGTTGTAGGCGAGCACCGCGGGGATCGCGACCGCGAGACCGGCGGCGGTCATCACCAGCGCCTCGCCGACCGGGCCCGAGACGCGCTCGATCGTGATCGCGCCCGCGCTCGAGATGCTGACCAGCGCGTGGTAGATGCCCCAGACCGTGCCGAACAGGCCGATGAAGGGCGCGGTGCTGCCGATCGACGCGAGCAGCACCTGACCGAACTGCAACTGGCCCAGCACGCCGTGCAGCGCGTCGCGCAAGCGCCGCGTGAGCTGCGAGTCGGTGTGGCCCTGCGCCTCGAGGGTGCCGCCGGCGGGGGTCGCCAGTGCCGCGGCGAGCAGCGGCGTCAGCACGGTCTCGCGGTCGAAGGCGGCCAGGCGCTCGCGGCCGGCGTCCATCGACGGCGCGGCCCAGAACGCCGGCACCGCCCGCTGCAGGTCGCGGCTGACCCGGCGCAGCAGCCAACCCTTCCAGAAGATGACGACCCAGGCGCTCACCGACATCAGCAGCAGGAGCACCGCCACGCTGCGCGTGATCGCGTCGCCTTGCGCCCAGAAGTTGCCGAGACCGCTCACGCGGAGACCTCGGCCGCCGCGATGCCGAGCACGTCGTCCATGCCGAAGAGCCCGTTCGCTCGGCCGGCGAGGAAGCGCACCGCGCGCAGGCTCCCCTGCGCGTAGGTGGCGCGGCTGCTCGACTTGTGGGTGATCTCGATGCGCTCGCCGTCGCCGGCGAACAGCACGGTGTGGTCGCCGACGATGTCGCCGCCGCGAATCGACGAGAAGCCGATCGTCGAGCGGGCGCGCTCGCCGCGGTCGGGCGCGCTGTAGCCGTCGCGCGCGTACACCGCGCACTCCTTCAGGTCGCGGCCGAGCGCGGCGGCGACCACCTCGCCCATCTTGAGCGCGGTGCCGCTGGGAGCGTCGATCTTGTGACGGTGGTGTGCCTCGATGACCTCGACGTCGTAGCCGTCGCCGAGCGCCTTGGCGGCCATTGCGAGGAGCTTGAGCACCACGTTCACGCCGACGCTCATGTTGGGCGCCATGACGATCGCGACGTCGCGGGCAAACTCGGCGATCTGCGCCTTTTCCGCTTCGTCGAAGCCGGTGGTGCCGATCACCGCCTTGACGCCGAGCTCGCGGCAGACGCCCAAGTGGGCAAGCGTGCCGGCCGGGCGCGTGAAGTCGATCAGCGTGTCGGCGCTCTGGAGGCCGGCGCGGATGTCGTCGGTGATCGTCGGCCCCGGCACGTCGCCAAGAAAGGCCGTGGCGCGCTGGCCGACGCTGGGCCCGGCGATGTCGAGCGCGCCGGTGAGCCGGAGGTCGGGGCTCGCGACGATCGCCTCGATCAGCATCCGGCCCATCCGGCCCGACGCGCCGGCGACCGCGACGCGGAGCGGCCTGGGATGTTCGGGAGCGGGCGGCGCCGTGCCGCTCATGGGCGCGACTCGAGCGGGGGGTAGCTGCGCGCCGGCGCGGAAGCCGGGGCGGAGGCGCTCGGCGCCGCGGCGGGCGGCGGCAGTGCCTTCAGCTGCGCCTCGGTGAGCTCGAGCGGGGGCGCGTTGCGGGCGGTCTTGAAGGTGTCGATCGAGGCGACGAACTCGCGCTCGGCGGGCAGCTCGCCGCCGCTGTCGATGCTGGCGAGACGGTCGTTCTCGAACAGCGCGACCACGCGGCGCAGCTGCGGCTCGGCACCCTGGCGGCGGATGGTGAACACGTAGTCCCAGCGGTTGGCGTGGAACACGTCGGTGAGCAGCGGCGAGCCGAGCACGTCGCGCACCTCGGCGCGCGTCATGCCGGGCTTGACGGCCTGGGCCATCTCGCGCGTGATCACGTTGCCTTGCACCACCTCGAGGCGGTACGGGGTGATGACGCCGAGGAAGTTGTCGCTCGACTGCAGCGACTGGCACCCGCCGAGCGCGAGCAGGGCAAGCATCGCGGCGGCCGCGACGCCGCGGAAGAAGGGAACGGGGCGGGAGGGCATGGGTGTTGTCGCGGGCACGTGCAGCAGCGGCGCCAACCTCGATATGATCGAACGATTCTAGCGGCGGCCTCTCGCGGTCGCCCCGCCCATGCGGCGGCCCTCCGGGGTCGCCCCGCCACATGACCCACGCCGACGAACTGAAGAACAGCGGGCTCAAGGCCACGCTGCCCCGGATCAAGGTGCTCGAGGTCTTCCAGAAAACCGCCGAGCGCCACATGAGCGCCGAGGACGTGTTCCGCGTCCTCCTTGCCGAGCACGCCGACGTCGGACTGGCCACCGTCTACCGCGTGCTGATGCAGTTCGAGCAGGCCGGCATCCTGTCGCGCCACCACTTCGAGAGCGGCAAGGCGGTGTTCGAGCTCAACCAGGGCCAGCACCACGACCACCTCGTGTGCGTCGATTGCGGGCGGGTCGAGGAGTTCTTCGACAACGAGATCGAACGCCGTCAGCGCAGCATCGCGCAGGCGCGCGGCTTCGAGCTGCAGGACCACGCGCTCGCGCTGTACGCGGTCTGCACGAAGAAGAACTGCCCGCATCGGGTCAAGACCTGAGTCCCCGGCGCCGCCGTGGCGCCCTCCCGCACGCGGCGGCCGCCGCACCGCCCCGCGCTTGCTAGTCGCGCTTGGCGATCGCCTTGTTGTGCCGGTCGACGAACTCGCGATAAGTGTCGATGCCGCGCAGCTGCAGGATGGTGTTGCGCACCGCCGCCTCGACCAGCACCGCCAGGTTGCGTCCCGCATCGACCGCGATGACCGTCTTTCGCACCGGGACGCCGAGGATGTCTTCGCTCAGCGGCTCGTACGGCAGGCGCTCGAACTCGCGGTCCATGGTGTCCTTGCGAACCAGGTGCACGATCAGCTTGAGACGCATCTTCCGGCGCACAGCGGTCTCGCCGAAGATGGCCTTGATGTCCAAGAGGCCGATGCCGCGCACCTCGAGCAGGTTGAGCAGCAGTTCCGGGCAGCGCCCCTCGAGCGCGGTCTGCGACACCCGGTAGACGTCGACCGCGTCGTCGGCGACGAGGCCGTGACCGCGCGAGATCAGCTCGAGCCCGAGCTCGCTCTTGCCGAGCCCCGATTCGCCGGTCAGCAGCACGCCCAGCCCGAGGATGTCCATGAACACGCCGTGGCGGGTGGTGCGCTCGGCGAAGTGCTGCGACAGGTAGCCGCGCACCACGTCGATCACGTGTCCCGCCGACTCGTCGGTGACGAACAGCGGGATGTCGGCGCGGTCGCACATCTGCACCAGCCGATCGGTCGGCGTCTGTGCGTCGGCGACGATCAGCACCGGCGGGTCGAGCGTGATGATGCGGGCGATCCGGCTTTCCATCAGCTCGGGCGCCGAGCGGAGGTAGGCGACTTCTCGGCGACCGACGATCTGGATCCGGTTCGGGTGGATGTAGTTGAGGTAGCCGACCAGGTCGGCCGACGACTGCGCCTCGCTCACGACGGCGTCGTCGAAATGGCGCTCCGGGTGGGCGTGGCCGGCGATCCACTCCCAGCGCAGCGACTGGCGGTGTTCCTCGAACAGCGCCTCGGCGCTGATGGCGGTCGGCTTCACGACGCCCCGTGCAGCAAGGCCGCGCGCACGGCGGGCCGGCCGCTCAGGCGACCGAGCGCAGCGGTTCCCAATTGGCGATGAGTCGGTGCACCGCCTCCGCGTCGCCATCGACCTTGAGGCGCTCGCGCAGCTCGCGGTCCGACAGCATCTCGGCGATCTCGGACAGGATCTCGAGGTGGCGCTGGGTGGCCGCTTCCGGCACCAGCAGGAAGATCATCAGGCTGACCGGCTCATCGTCCGGCGCGTCGAAGGCGATGGCGCGCTGCACACGCAGCACCGCCGCGAGCGGGTTCTTGAGGCCCTTGATGCGGCCGTGCGGGATCGCGACTCCGTGACCAAGGCCGGTCGAGCCGAGCCGTTCGCGGGCGAACAGGTTGTCGGTGACGGTCGCGCGGGCGATCGCGTGGTGGTTCTCGAACAGCAGCCCGGCGAGTTCGAACGCCCGCTTCTTGCTCGTGGCGTCGGCGTCGACGACCACGTTGGTCGTCGGCAGGATGGCGGCAATACGATTCATCGCGATAGCCGCGCGCGACGGACGGATGGCCCGCGGCGGCCGGCGGCTGAGTAACGGTCCGCGGATTATGGAGTTCCGCGCCCGGCCGTGCCCGTGGTCGGGAAGGCGAGACGCCGAACGGCGCCGCGCCCCCTGCGGCGAACGTCACCGAACGGCCGGCCGCGGAGCGCGCAGCTCCTGCGGCGGCGGCCCGTCAGCTCAGCATCGCGTCGGTGCGTTTGACCGACTCGTGATGATGGTCTTGCACCTTGCTCTTGTGGCGCACGACCTGGCGATCGAGCTTGTCGATCAGCTGGTCGATCGATGCGTAGAGATCTTCGCTGGAGTGCTCGACGAAGATGTCCTTGCCCTTCACGTGAAGCGTGACCTCGGCTTTCTGGCGCCGGTCCTTCTCGCTGAGCTTCTCGACCGACAGGATCACGTTGATGTCGACGACCTGATCGAAGTGGCGTGTGACCCGTTCCATCTTGGTGAGCACGTATTCGCGCAGGGCCGGGGTGACATCGAGGTGGTGACCGCTGATCGTCAGGTTCATGAGAAGTCCTTCTTCCAGGGTGGACACGAGCGCCGCGGGAGCGGCGCCGGCGGCGGCAACTGCCCGCGCGCCAGGGGGTCCGAGTCAGTGTGCACAGGTTCGTTCCGGGTGACAAGGCACGGCTTGGCACCGCCGGCGAATGCCTACGCCGACGCGGCGGGTTGTCCGATCGGGGGCTTGCCCCGCCGGCAGAGCACGCCCGGCCGTGTGCCGATGCAATAATCCGCGCCTCGAATAATCGGATTCGATCGTTGGACAAGCCACCCCCTCGGTGACCGTCCACTCCAGGTCCGGCGCGCGTCGCGGTTGATCCGGGCGCGGCCCCGGGGTGTGGCGGTCCCCCTGCCCTGACACCCCGGCGCTCGCAGGCACCCTGGCCTGCGGCATGGCCTCGGAGAGCGCATGCTGAACGTGTTCACGCTGGCCAACGGCCGGCTGTTTCAGGAAGAGATCGAAAGCCTCGACGCACTGTCGCGCGTGACGCCGGTGTGGGTCGACCTCGACGCGCCGACCGCCGAGGAGAAGGGCTGGATCGCGCACCACTTCGGCGTGACGATCCCGACCGACGCGGTGGACGACGACCTGGAGGAGTCCGCCCGCTTCTACGAAGAGGACAACGGCGAGCTGCACATCCGCTCGGACTTCCTCATCGACGACGGCGACAAGCCGCGCAACGTGCGGGTCGCGTTCATCCTGCACCACAACGTGCTGTTCTCGGTGCACGAGGAAGACCTGCCGGTGTTCCGCCTCCTGCGCCTGCGCGCGCGCCGCATCCCGGCGCTCATCGAGGACGCCAAGGACGTGCTGCTCAAGCTTTACGATGCCGACGCCGAGTACTCGGCCGACGCGCTCGAGGGCATCTACGACAGCCTCGAGGCGGTGAGCGCCCGCGTGCTGAAGGAGAAGGTCAACGACCAGGTCGCCGGCGAGGCGCTGTCGGCGATCGCGCGCGAGGAAGACCTGAACGGCCGCATCCGCCGCAACGTCATGGACACGCGTCGCGCGCTCAGCTTCATGATGCGTAGCCGCATGCTCAATGCCGAGCAGTTCGACGAGGCGCGCCAGATCCTGCGCGACATGGACTCGCTCGACAGCCACAGCACCTTCCTGTTCGACAAGGTGAACTTCCTGATGAACGCGACGGTCGGCTTCATCAACATCAACCAGAACAACATCATCAAGATCTTTTCGGTGGCCAGCGTCGCGCTGCTCCCGCCGACGCTGATCGCGAGCATCTACGGGATGAACTTCCGCTTCATGCCCGAGCTCGACTGGGCGCTCGGCTACCCGTTCGCGCTGGGTCTGATGCTGATGTCGGTGGCGGCGCCGTTCATCTACTTCCGGCGCAAGGGCTGGCTGCGCTGAGCGAGCGCAACGTCCCGGCCGGTCGAACCCACCAGGGGGTCCGGCCGCCGGGAACACGCGGCGGCTCGCGGTGAGCCGCCGGTGCCGAAGACAAGACGTCGCGGAGCGCCTCCGGAGGAAGGAGGAGGGAGGAGGGAGGAGGAGAATGCCCCCCGGAGATTTCAGCCGGTGTTCGGCCGGCTCCGCAACGAAACCGTTCCGACCGGGAGCCGTCGGCGCCGCGATCGAACCTCTATGACGCCGCGCCGCGGTGCGAGTTCCGTCCGAGTTCCGCACGCGCCGAAAAAAGTGGCTGGCGCCGTCGACCGGCGCCGTTGGAGCGAGGTCAGACCTGGTACCGATGCGCAGCTGCGCAGCCGCTCCTCGTCTCGATCGAACGCTCACAGCCCGCGTCAGGGCTCGCGGTGCGACGCATCGATCAAGGCGCGCGCCTTGGCGCGCTCGCTTCGGGCGCTGCCGTTCCGCCTGCCCCGAGCCGCCGCGACGTCCATTCGGCTCCGCCGCGCGGTTTGACCGATCGGCGGCCGAATCTTGGGGTTTCCTCCGCTGCATGCCCGCCGCAGACGGCATGCCGGCTGACAGACCCCCCTTGCGCGCCGCCACTACACTGCCGCGTCCCAGGAACCCCAGCCCGATGATCTATCCCGACCTTTTCAAGCAGCTCGAAGCCGTGCGCTGGAACATGGACCGCGACATTCCATGGGATCAGTTCGACGCGAGCCGACTCAGCGAGGAGCAGGCGCAGACCATCAAGATGAACGCCATCACCGAGTGGGCGGCATTGCCGGCCACCGAGATGTTCCTGCGCGACAACCGCAACGACAGCGACTTCAGCGCCTTCATCAGCGTCTGGTTCTTCGAGGAGCAGAAGCACTCGCTCGTGCTGATGGAATACCTGCGGCGCTTCCGGCCCGACCTGGTGCCGACCGAGGCCGAACTCCACGAGGTGCGCTTCGAGTTCGACCCGGCGCCCCCGCTCGAGACGCTGATGCTGCATTTTTGTGGCGAGATCCGTCTCAACCACTGGTACCGGCGCGCTGCCGAGTGGCACGCCGAGCCGGTCATCAAGGCCATCTACGAGACGCTGGCGCGCGACGAGGCACGCCACGGCGGCGCCTACCTGCGCTACATGAAGCGCGCGCTGCAGACCTCGGGCGACGAGGCACGGGCCGCGTTCGCCAAGGTCGGCGTGCTGATGGCGAGCGCGCGTCGCACCGCGCAGGCGCTGCACCCGACCAACCTGCACGTGAACAGCAGCCTGTTCCCGCGCGACACGGTGCAGAGCCGCCTGCCGGACCCGGAATGGCTCGAGCAGTGGCTCGACTCCCAGATCGCGTTCGACACGACCTGGGAGAACAAGGTGGTCGATCGCATCCTGCACAACCTGGGCCTGCTGTTCGGACGCAGCTTCGCCAGCGTGCAGGAGCTCAACCGCTATCGCAAGGAGATCACCGGCCGGCTCACGGCTGCCGCGACGTCGGCGCCGCCGGAAGGCCTGCCGGCGACCGCCTGACGCTGTCGGTTGCGAGGACGCCGCTCGCCGTGAGCCCGGGCTTCCTCGACAAGCTCTGCCCGCGCGCGGACGCCGCGGCGCGCGTCGAGCGCCTGCCGCGCCCGGTCGTTTTCACGAACGGGGTGTTCGACATCCTGCATCGCGGCCACGTGAGCTATCTCGCCGAGGCACGCAGCCTGGGCGCGAGCCTGGTGATCGGGCTCAACAGCGACGTGTCGGCGCGCCGTCTCGGCAAGGCGCCCGACCGCCCGCTCAACGGCGAGGTGGACCGTGCGGTGGTGCTCGCCGCCCTCGAGAGCGTGAGCCTGGTGACGCTGTTCGACGAGCCGACGCCGGTCGCGCTGCTGAGCGAGGTGCGCGCCGACTGGTACGTCAAGGGCGGCGACTACGACATCGAGACGCTTGCCGAGACGCGCGCGGTGCGCAGCTGGGGGGGTGACGCGCGCGCGCTCGGCTTCGTCGAGGGCTACTCGACCACGGCGCTGGTCGCGCGCATCCGCGGCTGAGCCGCGCCGGCGTCAGCGCCGGTTCACGAGGTAAATCCCGGCGGCGACGGTCGCGAGGCCGAGCACCAGCCGGCCGGTGAGCGGTTCGCCGAGCAGCAGGACGCCCAGCACGAGCCCGAACATCGGCGTCAGCATCGTGAACGACGCGAGCCGGGTCGCCGGGTAATGGCGCATCAGCCAGAACCACAGCAGGTAGCTCGCGAACGTGACCACGACCACCTGGAACGCCAGCGAGGTCCAGGCCAACGCCGACAGCTGCAGCGGCAGCGGCCCCGCGGTCGCGACCGCGCCGGCGCCGAGCAGCACACCCGAGACCGCGAGCTGGTAGAGCAGCGTCTTCTCGGCCGACGCGTGCGTCAGCGCCGAGCCGCGCACCGCAAGCGTCGTGGCCCCCCAAAGCGCCCCGCCGAGCAGGCCGAGCGCGTCGCCGATCCACTGGTCGGGCGCGACCGCCGGTCGCGTGAAGCCCTCGGCGAAGGCGGCGGCGATCCCGGCGAAGGCGACGACCAGGCCGCCGAACTGCAGCGGCGTCAGGCGTTCGGCGCGCGCGACCAGCGGCATGCCGAGAGCCACCACGAACGGGGCGGCGTAGATGAAGACGATCATCCGCGACGCGCTGGTGTATTGCAGGCCCAGGAAGATGCAGGCGAACTCGGCGGCGAACAGGGTGCCGGCGAGCAGCCCGCCGGCCAACGTGCGGTCCTGCTCGAACAGCGCGATGCCCCGGACGCGCGCCCACAGCCACACCAGCAGCGCTCCGCCGACCGAGCGGGCCGCGGCCTGCCAGAGCGCGGGGATCTCCGGCAGCGCCCATTTGGCGGCGACCTGGTTGAGACCCCAAAGGAAGCAGCAGAGCACCAGCAGCGTGCTGGCGAGAGTGTCGAGATGCGGCTTGCGGTTCGGCGGGTCGGCGGGCATGCGGGCGATGCTAGTCGAGGCCTCCTGGCCCCCGCGCCCGACGACGACCGACGCGCGCCCATGCCTGCGCAAGCGCCGCGCAGAGCACGCCCGACACCAGCCCGGTCGCATGCGCGAGCGGCGCGACCGCGATGTCCCAGCCCGCCGGCCGGCGCAGCGTCGCGCCCCAGGGCGCCTCGTTCAGGACCTTGAGCACCACGCCGGCGAGGATCGCCGCGCCGATGGCGCGTCGCACGCCGCGCTCCGCGACGACGAGCTGGAACGCTGCGACCGCGACGCCGGCGTGCAGCACCCCCGAGAGCCCGCCGTAGTGTGCAAGTTCCGGGCGCAGCAGCAGCCCGACGTGGGTGAGCGGCCAGGCGACGAACCACGCGACCACCATGCGCCGCGGCACCGCGCCGATCACCCCGAGCAGCGCGACCAGCGCGGCGCCGCCGACGTTGACGACGAGGTGGCGCAGGCTGAAGTGCACCGACGCGGCAGTCCACGCGCGCCACGGCTCCGCGGCGGCGAGGCCCGGCTGCCAGTCGAGCGCGCGGATGCCGAAGCTGGCGGCGCCGCTGGCGGGCCCGGCGCCCAGCGCCTGGCCCAGCTGCGACGGGTCGCCCCACCAGCCGACGGCGAGCGCGGCGATGCCGAGCAGCGCCGCGAGGCCCGCCCACGCCCCCTCGGCGCGCGTCAAGGCTGCGCCGGGCGGAACACCGCGTCCCAGAGCGCGAGCACGGCGTCGCGCGGCGCGGTGAAGCCCGCCGGATCCACCTGCGTCGATTTCTCGTCGAGGCGCGCCCGGTGCTGCGCGCGGCGCAGCTCGCGATAAGCGTCGGCGGCGGCGTTGCCGACGCCTGCGGGCAGCAGCCCGGCGGCCTCGGCACGCTGCAGCAGCGCGATGTTGCCGACGTCGTCGAGCAGTTCCGGGTGCGCGGCGCTCTCGGCGAGCACCAGGCACTGCACCGCGAACTCGACGTCGATCATCGCGCCGGGGCTGTATTTCAGATCGAAGGTGCCGCGCCGCACCGGGTGCGAGCGCTGCACCTTCTCGCGCATCGCCGCGACCTCGTTGCGCAGCGCGACCGGGTCGCGAGGTGCGGTGAGCACCTGACGCCGCACCTCGTCGAAGCGCGGCGCGAGCTCCATGTGACCGGCGCACCAGCGCGCCCGCGTCAGCGCCTGGTGCTCCCAGGTCCACGCGGTGTTGCTGCCGCGCCCGGCCTGGTAGCGCTCGAACGAGTCCATCGACGACACCAGCAGGCCCGAGTTGCCGTTCGGGCGGAGGGCGGTGTCGATGTCGAACAGACCGCCCGAGCTGGTGCGCAACGTCAGCCACTGGATCAGCTTGCGGACCAGCGCGCCGTAGACCTCGGCGGCCTTCTCGGGGTCGGTGTCGGGATCGTCGTAGACGAACACGAGGTCGAGGTCGCTGCCGTAGCCGAGCTCCTTGCCGCCGAGCTTGCCGTAGGCGAGCACCGCGAGCTGCGGCTCGTCACGGTGCGCCTGGCGCAGGTGCCGCCAGGCCCACTGCAGGGCGCACGCAAGCGTCGCGTCGGCGAGCGCCGAGAGATCGTCGGCGACCTGCTCGACGGTGATGTGGCCTTCGACGTCGCGCACCAGGGTGCGGAACACCTCGGCGTGGTGCGCGCGCCGCAGCGTGTCGAGCAGCAGTTCCTCGTCGACGGTGCCGGCGCGCTGCCAGGCGGCGTGCCGCGCGCGCAGGTCGGCGGTGTAGGCGGCGGCCTCGAAGCGGCTGTGCAGCAGGCGCTCGTCGGCCAGCTCGTCGATCACGCCCGGGTGCAGCATGATGTAGCGCATCGGCCAGCGCGCCAGACCCAGCAGGCGCAGCAGCCGGCTCTGCACCTCGGGCCGCTCGGCCAGCAGCGCGAGGTAGCTCTCGCGCCGCAGCAGCGGCTCGAGCCAGTCGATGAAATGGAGTGCGGCGTCCGTCGTGCAGCGCTCGGCGGCGAGCGCGTCGCCGGCGCGCATGACGAGACGCGCGAGGCGCAGCTTGCTCTCGTCGCGCAGCAGCTGCACCTTCGGGCTGCGGCAGAGCGGCTGCACGCGGGCCGCGAGGATCGGCGGCAGCGTCTCGAGGAAGTCTTCCGACTCGATCGGCGGCGGCGGCGCGACGCAGGTGCGGCAGGTCTTGCCGTTCGAGATGGAGCGACCTTCGCCCAGCAGCGCGTCGAACTCGGCGGCGACCGCTTCCCGCGCAGCACCGAGCACGTCGAGCATCTCGCCGGTGCTGTTGCTGCTGGCGAAGCCGAGGCTCGCCGCGATCCAGTCGAGGTCGCCGTCCTCGGTGGGCAGGCGATGCGTCTGCTGGTCGTCGAGGTACTGGATGCGGTGCTCGATGCGGCGCAGCAGCAAATACGCGTCGGCGAGACGCGCCGCGGTGGCGTCGCTCATCAGGCCGCCGGCCGCCAGCTTGGCCAGCGCCTTCATCGTCGAGCGGGTGCGGATCTCCGGGAACTGCCCGCCGCGCACGACCAGCAGCAGCTGCACGATGAACTCGATCTCGCGGATGCCACCGCGCGAGAGCTTCACGTCGTTGGCGCGCTCGGGGCGGCCCGCGGCACGTCGCTGCGCCTCGTCGCGCACCTTCGCATGGAGCTGGCGCAGGCCCTCGAACACGCCGTAGTCCAGGTAGCGCCGGTAGACGAACGACGTGACCAGCCCGCGCAGCGGCTGCGCGCGCCCGCTCTCGACGCTGGCGCGCGGCGCGATGACGCGGCTCTTGAGCCAGGCGAAGCGTTCCCACTCGCGACCGTGGGCCTGCAGGTAGTCCTCGAGCATCGCGAGGCTGGTCACCGGAGGGCCCGAGTTGCCGTTCGGTCGCAGCGCGAGGTCGACCCGGAACACGAAGCCGTCCTCGGTGGTCTCGCCGATCAACGCGTAGAGGCTGCGTGCGACCTGCGAGAAATACTCGTGCGCGCTGATCGGGCCGGCGGGGTCGCTGCCGCCGTCGGTGGTGCCGCTCTCCTCATAGAGATAGACGAGGTCGATGTCCGACGACACGTTGAGCTCGCGCGCGCCGAGCTTGCCCATGCCGACGATCCAGAAGTCGATCGGCGCGCCGGCATCGCTGCGCGGCACGCCGTAGCGCGCGTCCTGCTCGGCGCGTGCCGCCTCGAGTGCGCGCTCGAGCGTCACCTCGGCGAGCTCGGTCATGCAGAGCGTCACGTCGTCGAGCGGGGCGTGCTGCTCGACGTCGAGCACCGCGAGGCGTTCGAGGACGAGCTGGCGGGTGACGCGCAGCGCGCTCGGCAGGCCGCGGCCGCCCGCCTCGAGGCGCTCGATCAGCGCGGCGATCGCGACGCGGTCCGGGACTCCGGGCGGCAGCAGCGCGAGCTCGGCGGCGTAGCGGCGGCGGATGCGCTGGACGAAGCGGCTGTGGTCGGCGCGCGCCGCGCTCGGACGTGCCGGCGGCAGCGGAAATGCACTGCGCGAGGTGGTGACGAGGCCAGGCGGGGTACCCATCGCGCGGGAGAGCCGTGTGCTAGATTGATCCGACGCCGTGGCCGTAGCCGAGTCCGTTGCGATTGCACGCCAGGACGTGGTGGCCTGTCTGTCCGCTGCAACCCTGACGCCTTGCCGGATGGCGCACCGTGACCTCCATGACTTCGAACCCGCCGGTGACTGACGATCGGCCGCCGAGCCGGCGGGCGGCGACCGGGTGGGCGGCGCCGCTGCGCCGGCTGGCCCGCTTCGGTGCCGGGTTGGGGGCTGCGCTGATCGGCCTGCTGGCGCTGGCCTGGCTGGCGCTGCACTGGCTGATTCTGCCGCACATCGACGAGTGGCGTCCCGAGCTGGAGCAGCGCGCCAGCCGGGCGCTCGGCGTGCCGGTGCGCATCGGCTCGATCAGCGTCCGTTCGAGCGGCTGGATGCCGAGCGTCGCGGTCGGCAACGTGGAACTCCTTGACGCCGAGCGGCGCGTGGCGCTGCGCCTGCCGAGCGTCCTGGCGACGCTCTCGCCGCGCTCGCTGCTGAGCCTCGAGCTGCGCCTCGAGCAGCTGCTGGTCGATGGCGCCGAGCTCGACGTGCGGCGCCTTCCCGACGGTCGCATCGCAGTCGCCGGCCTCGCGCTCGGCGGCGACGACGCGGGTGGCGGCGACGACGGCACGCTCGACTGGTTCTTCCGTCAGCGCGAGTTCGTGATCCGCGGCGGCACGCTGCGCTGGGTCGACGAGCTGCGCGGCGCGCCACCGCTCGCGCTCAGCGACGTGCAGATCGTCGTCCGCAACGGCTTTCGTCGCCATGACGCACGCATCGACGCCACCCCGCCGGTCGAGTGGGGCGACCGTTTCACGCTGCAGGGCCGCTTCGTCGCGCCGCTGCTTGCGCGCAGCGGCGACTGGCGCCGGTGGAGCGGCACCGCGCACCTGGCGCTGCCGCGGGCCGACGTGCGCGAGCTGCGGCGCCACGTGCAACTGCCGTTCGACCTGAGCGAAGGCAACGGCGCCCTGCGCGCCTGGCTCACGGTCGAGCAGGGCGAGGCGCGTGCGCTCACTGCCGACGTCGCCTTGCGCGCGGTCGAGCTGCGCCTGGCGCGTGACGTCGAGCCGCTCGCGTTCGAGAACCTCGAGGGCCGGCTCGGCATCGAGCGCAGCGGCGACCGCACCGCGGTCGAGGTGCGCCGGCTCGGCTTCGTCACCGGCGACGGCATCCGCTGGCCGCCGGGCGACTTGAAGCTGGCGTGGCGCCAGCGCCCCGACGGCGAGGTCGAGGGCGGCGAGATCCATGCCGACCGGCTCGACATCGGCGGCATGGCGGCGATCGCCGAGCGCGTGCCGATGGGCGCCGCGCTGAGGAAGCTGCTCGCCGAGCTGCGCCCGCAGGGCCTCGTCAGCGGCGTCGACGCGACCTGGCAGGGCCCGCTCGACGCGCCGCGCCGCTACACGGTCAGCGGGCGCCTCGCGGGCCTCTCGCTCGCCGCGCATCCGGCCGCCGACCCCGAGGCGATCGGCCGGCCGGGCCTCAGCAACGCGGCGCTGCAGCTGCGCGCGACCGAAGCCGGCGGGCAGGCGCGCGTCAGCATCGTCGACGGCACCCTCGAGTTGCCGGGCGTGTTCGCCGACCCCACGCTGCGCCTCGCGCGCTTCGACAGCCAGCTCGCCTGGACCCTGGCGCCGGCCGGGGACGGCGCGCCGCCCGCGGTGATGGTTCAGATGAAGGATGCGCGCTTCGCCAACGCCGACGTCACCGGCGAGCTGAACGCGACCTGGCGCAGCGGCTCGGGCGCCGCTGCGCCGCCTGCCGGCGTGGTGCGCAAGGCGCTCGCCCGTGCGGCCGGCGTACGGGCGTCGACACCCGCGCCGGCCCCGCCCGCCGGGTCCGAGCGACCCTACCCCGGGCGCCTCGAGCTCGACGGCACGCTCACCGATGCGGCGGCCCTGCGCACCGCACGCTACCTGCCGCTCGGCCTGCCGGCCGAGACCCGCGACTACGTCGAGCGCGCGGTGCGCGGCGGGCGGATCACGCGCGCGACGTTCCGCGTCGATGGCGACCTCGCGGAGTTCCCGTTCCGGGCCGGCCGCCCCGGCCAGCCCGGAACCGGCGAGTTCCACGTCGCGGCCCAGCTCGACGGGGTGACCCTCGCCTACGCGCCCGGCGCGCGCACGGCCGGCGGGGGACGCGCGCCCGACCCCTGGCCGGCGCTCACGCAGGCGAGCGGCGAGCTGGTCGTCGACCGGACCTCGCTCGAGGTGCGCAACGTGCGGGGACGCCTCGGCGGCGTCGATTGGACCGGCGTGCGTGCGGCGATCCCCAACGTCGGCGAGCACGCGGTGGTCAGCATCGACGGCAGCGGACGCGGCGCGCTCGCCGAGATGCTGCAGTTCCTGCGCGCCAGCCCGGTCGGCGGCTGGACCGGCCACGCGCTTGCCAACGCCAGCGCGACCGGCAACGCCGAGATGAAGCTCGCGCTCGCGATTCCGCTCGACGAGAGCGCCGAGAGCAGTGTCAAGGGCAGTCTTGCGCTCGCCGGCAACGACGTGCGGATCACGCCCGGCACACCGTTGCTGGGCAGCGCCAGGGGCCGGGTCGACTTCACGCACAAGGGCTTCAGCGTGATCGGCGCGAGCGCGCGCATGCTCGGCGGCGAGGTGACGTTCGACGGCGGCTCGGCGGGCCCCGACACCCAGCGCTTCAACGGCCAGGGCACGTTCAGCGCCGATGCGCTGCGGCGCGCCGGCGAGCTGGGCCTGGTCGCGCGGCTCGGCGCCTACATCAGCGGGCAGGCGGCGTACCGCGCGAGCCTCTCGTTCGTGAAAGGCATGCCGCAGTTCACCCTCACGAGCAACCTCGCCGGGCTGGCGGTCGACCTGCCGTACCCACTCGGCAAGGCGGCCGCGACGCCGCTGCCGTTCCGCTATCAGACCGCGCTCGAGGCCGATTCGCTGGCGGCCGGCCGCACGCCGCTCGAGACGCTGCAGATCGACGCCGGCAGCGTGCTGCGCGCGCGTTACCTCCGCGAAGCGAGCGGCGACGAGCCGCGCATCCTGCGCGGCGACCTGCGCGTGACCGACGGCCTCTCGTCGGGCGCGCCGCCGGCACCGGCGCTCGCCGGCGTCGCGGCCGGTGCGAACAGCGCGCTGATCGAGCTGCGCCAGGTCGACGTGGACGCCTGGGAGCGCGTGCTCGACCGGATCGTCGCCGATCCCGCGGCATCGAGCGCGCCGGCCGAGCCGCGGCCGCGCGGCGCCGCGCGCGACCTCGGCGTCGCGCCCGAGCCGTCGGCCAGCTACCAGCCCGACGACGTCGTGATCCGCACCGGCGAGCTGAAGAGCAGCGGGCGCCGCGTCACCCGGCTCGGCGCGATGCTCGCCGAGCGCGGCGGCGTCTGGCACGCCAACGTGGTCGCCGACCAGCTCGCCGGCAGCATCGAGTACCGCACGCCGCGCCGGGTCGAGGGCGCCGGCCGCATCCACGCCCGGCTCGCCCGGCTCAGCCTGCCCAAGGACGACGTCGCCGCGGTCGAGACGCTGGTCGACGCCAAGCCGGCGGCCGCGGCGACGAGCCTGCCGGCACTCGATGTGGTCGTCGACGCCTTCGAGCTGCGCGGGCGCTCGCTCGGTCGCCTCGAGATCGAGGCGGCCAATCGCGTCGGCGCAGGTGGCCGCGCGGCCGGCCGCGACTGGCAGCTCTCGAAGTTCAACCTGACGATGCCCGAGGCGCAGTTCGTCGCCAGCGGCACCTGGGCCGCCGGCGAGGCCGGCGCGCCGCGCCGGGTGGCGCTCGGCTTCAAGCTGGCAATCGGCGACAGCGGCGCGCTGCTCGCGCGCTTCGGCATGCCGGGCGCGATCCGCGGCGGCAAGGGCCAGCTCGCCGGCGACGTCGCCTGGGCCGGTTCGCCGCTTTCGCCCGACCTCAAGGGCATGCAGGGACAGATCAACGTCGCGATCGACTCGGGCCAGTTTCTGAAGGCGAGCCCGGGGGCGGCGCGGCTGCTCGGCGTGCTCAGCCTGCAGTCGCTGCCGCGGCGCCTGACGCTCGACTTCCGCGACCTGTTCCAGGACGGCTTCGCGTTCGACAGCGTGGTCGGCGACGTACGCATCGGCGACGGCCAGGCGACCACCAACAACCTGCGCATGCGCGGCGCCGCCGCCGCGGTGCTGATGGAAGGCAGTGCCGATCTCGAGCGCGAGACACAGGACCTGCGCGTGGTCGTGGTGCCCGAGATCAATGCCGGGACCGCGTCGCTCGCCTACGCGATCATCAACCCCGCGATCGGCCTCGGGACCTTCCTCGCGCAGCTGCTGCTCAGGAAGCCGCTCATCGCCGCCGGCACCCGCGAGTTCCACATCAGCGGTTCGTGGGACGATCCGAAGGTCGAGCGGGTCGAGCGCCGCCGCCCCGAGATCGCCGGGGCCAACGCCGGCCCCGAGCCGCCCTCGACCGCCGATCCGGTCGCCCGCTGACCGCCTGCCCACCGACCAACGAGAAAAGCCGATGAAGATCGCAGCCGTCCAGATGGTGTCGACCCCCGACGTCGACCGCAACCTCGAGGCCGCGGGCCGGCTGATCGCCGAAGCCGCCCGCGCCGGCGCCAGGCTCGTCGCGCTGCCCGAGTACTTCTGCCTGATCGCGCGCAGCGACGGCGTCAAGGTCGAGATCGCCGAAGAGCCGGGCGACGGCCCGATCCAGCGCATGCTGGCGACGGCCGCGCGCGAGCACGCCATCTGGCTGATCGGCGGCACGCTGCCGATCCGCAGCGCCGACCCGGAGCGGGTGCTGAACGCGAGCTGCGTCTACGCGCCCGACGGCCAGCTCGCCGCGCGCTACGACAAGATGCACCTGTTCCGCTTCGACAACGGTCGCGAGCGCTACGACGAGGGCCGCGTGCTGTGCGCCGGCGGCCAGCCGATCGCGTTCGATGCCGACGGGCTGCGCGTCGGCCTCAGCGTCTGCTACGACCTGCGATTCCCGGAGCTCTACCGCTCGCTGATGCAGCCGCCGTGCGACCTCATCACGGTGCCGGCGGCGTTCACCCACACCACCGGCGCGGCCCACTGGCACACCCTGCTGCGCGCGCGGGCGATCGAGAACCAGTGCTACGTGATCGCGCCGGCCCAGGGCGGCCTGCACGAGAACGGCCGCCGCACCTATGGCCACAGCCTGATCTACGACCCGTGGGGCGAGCTGCTCGCCGAGGTTCCCGAGGGCGAGGGCGTCGCCGTCGCCGAGCTCGACCCGGCCCGCATTGCATCGGTGCGCGAGCAGCTGCCTGCGCTGACGCACCGCTTCCCGGCAGCGCTCTTCGCAGCCGGCTGAGGTCGCGGGCGCCGCGAGCCTGCCCTCCCGCGGCGTGCCTCTGCGGGTGACGGCTGCGGCGAACACGCCGGAGCGTGCGAACCGTCGCCGGGGCCTCAAGCCACGGGCGCTGGCTGGAGCGGCGCGGGCGGTCGGAGAGCGCCGCACGACAGCCGGTCCATCGCCCGCCAAGGGGGCGCGGCCAGCGTTCTTGCGCGCGATTTCCGCTGCTAGAGTGCGCGCACCTCAACTCCCGGAGCCGACGTGGCGATCATCGTTGCGGTCATCGTCGGTGCGGTGATCGGTGGATTCACCGGCGAGTTCTTCGGGATGTGGGTCGGCGCCGCGCTGGCCTGGCTCGGCGTCCGCTCGCGCAGCCAGCAGCGCGAACTGCTCGCGCTGCGCCAGGCGCTGGCGACGATCGAGGCCGAGCTGCGGGCGTTCGCCGCGACTCGCGCGGCGGCACCGGCGGGCCTGGCGGACGCGGTCGAGCCAGCGCCGGGCGACGGCGCGCCCCTCGCGACGGCTGCTCCGGCGGCGATGCCCACGGAGTTCGGCAACGCGGCTCCGACGCTCGCGCCGGCAACACCCGCGGCGATGCCGCGTGCCGAGGCTGCATCCGCGCTGCGCGACGGCACGTCCGACGCGAATGGTCCGGCCGACGCCGCGGCCGCGCTGCCGGCGTCGCCGGCGTTGGCAGCCGGCGCCGCGGCCCCCGAAGCGGGCCCGGCGGCGCCGATCCGCACCGCTCCGCGCCGCGACTGGCTCGCACCGGTCAGGGACTGGCTGTTCGGCGGCAACACCATCGTCAAGGCCGGCGTCGCGATCCTCTTCATCGGGCTCGCCTTTCTTGCCAAGTACGCGAGCGAGAACGTGCGGGTGCCGATCGAGCTGCGGCTCGCGCTGATCGGCGGCGTGGCGGTCGCGCTGCTCGTCGTCGGCTGGCGCCTGCGCGCGCGCCGACCTGCGTACGCGCACGTGCTGCAGGGCGGCGCCATCGCGGTGCTGTACCTCACCCTCTTCGTCGCCTTCAAGTTCTACGCGGTGCTCGCGGTCGCGCCGGTGTTCGCGCTCATGGTCGCGGTGGCGGTGCTCGCCGCAGCCCTTGCCGTGCTGCAGGACGCTCGCTCGCTCGCGGTGATCGGCGCGATCGGCGGCTTCGCGGCACCGCTCCTGGTCTCCACGGGCAGCGGCAACCACGTCGCCCTCTTCAGCTACTACCTCGTGCTCGACCTCGGCATCGCCGCGGTGGCCTGGTATCGCACCTGGCGCGTGCTCAACGTGGTCGGCTTCGTCGGCACCTTCGTCGTCGCGACGGCCTGGGGTGTCCTCGCCTACGACCCGGCGCGCTATGCGAGCAGCCAGGCGTTCCTGATCGCCTTCTTCGTCCTCTTCCTCGCGATCCTGCTGATGCCGGCGCGGCGCCTGGTGGGCGCGGTGACGGCCGAGGCTGAAGGCGTCGCTGCAGCCCCGCGCAGCGACGCCTGGGTCAACGGCAGCCTTCTGTTCGGCCTGCCGACCATCGTGTTCGCGCTGCAGGTCGGGCTGGTGCGCCACATGGAGTACGGCGCGGCGATCTCGGCGCTGGTGTTGGCGGCGGTCTACGTGGGCCTGGCGAGCTGGATGCGTCGCCATCCGCGCCTGGGCCTCACGTTCGACGCGAGCCTCGCGATCGGCACCGTGTTCCTCACGCTCGTGATTCCGTTCGCGCTCGACGCGCGCAGCACCGCGGGCGCCTGGTCGCTCGAAGGCGCGGCGCTGGTCTGGCTCGGCCTGCGCCAGCGTCGCGTGCTGCCGCGCGTCTTCGGCTACGTGCTGCTGCTGATCTCGGGTCTTGCGATGCTGCATGGGCACGATCGGTACGGCGCTGCCGAGCGCGTCCTCAACGCCTACCTCTTCAATGGCCTGCTCGCCGCCGCGGCGTGCCTTGCGGCCGCGCATTTCGTGCGGCGCTTCGCCGACCGCGTGGCGAGCCGCCACGGCGAGGCGAGCGCCGAGCCGCTGCTGATCGGCCTCGCGACGCTGTGGCTGGTCGCGACCGCGCTGACCCAGATCGCCGATCTGGTGCCGGCTCGTTTGCGGCTCGCCGCACTGCTCGCGAGCGCGAGCGCGGTCGCGCTGCTCTACACCGCGCTGCGCGTGCGCCTCGCCTGGCCGCTGATCGGCTGGCCGACGCTCGCGCACGCGCCGCTGATGCTGCTCGCGCTCGCCGTCGGAACCGTCGTCGTCGAGAGCCCGCTCGCGCGCGGCGGCTGGTGGGCCTGGCCGCTTGCGGCGCTCGCCCACCTCGGCCTGCTCCGCTTGGTGGTGCCGGCCTGGCCGCAGGTGGTCCGGCGTGCGGTGCACGCGGCGGGCGCCGTCGCGCTCGCCGGCTTCGGCGCGCTGCAGGGACGCGCCTGGAGCGCCGCGCTCGACGCCGACCTGGCGAGCGCGTGGCCGTGGCTCGGCTGGTTCGTCGTGCCGGCGGCGCTGCTGCTCTGGTTGCCGCGGCCCGGCGCCGCCCGCCTTTGGCCGGTGCGCGCCGAGCCGGTCGCCTACGCGCGCTCGGCGGCCGGCGTGATCGCCGGCGCGCTGCTGCTCTGGAGCCTCGTCGGCAACGTCGCGTCGGACGGCAGCGCGCCGCCGCTGCCGTACGTGCCGCTACTCAACCCGCTCGACATCGGCGTCGGCATCGCGCTGGCGGCGATCGCGCTCTGGCTGCGCAGCGCCGCCAGCGGTCTGCCGGCCGCCCGCGCGCTGCGCGTGACCGTGCTGCTGGTCGGCGTCGCCACGTTCGTCTGGCTCAACGCGATGCTGCTGCGCACCTTCCACCACGTCGGCGGGGTGCCGTACCGGCTCGACGCCTGGGTCGACTCGCTCGCGGTGCAGACCGGGCTCACGCTGCTCTGGGCGGCGACTGCGCTCGCCCTCATGTGGACCGCGGCGCGGCGCGCGTTGCGGCCGGCTTGGGTGGCCGGCGCGGCGCTGCTCGGCGTCGTGGTGCTCAAGCTGCTGATCGTCGATCTCTCCGGCTCCGGCACCGTGATGCGCATCGTCTCGTTCATCGGCGTCGGCGTGCTGATGCTGGTGATCGGGTACGTGGCGCCGCTGCCCTCGAAAGGGGCCGCCGATGCGGCGCGCTGAACGACTCGCCGGCGGGCGGCGCTTCGCGGCGATCGTCGCGCTCGTGCTTGCCGGGCCTGCCGCGCCGTCCGGCGTGGACGACAGCGCGGGCTTTCGCTTCAGCGCACCGCTCGAGGTGACCGCGCCGGCGCCGTTCGTCGAGCTCGAACTGCCGCCGTCGGCCTACGCGCGCAGCCGCCAGCCCGACCTGCGCGACCTCCGCATCGTCGACACGCGCGGCGAGCGGGTGCCGTTCGCGCTGCTGCCGACGCCGGCGCCGCACGAGGCCGAGCGCCGCCGGCCGATCACGCTCTATCCGCTGCCGGCACGCCGCTCGGCCGCCGGCACCTGGGACGCGCCGATCGACGTCAGCGTCGACGGCGACCGTGTCCGCGTCACCCGGCACGCTGCCACCAGCGCTGCCGGCGGTGCGTCGGCCGCCAGCGCGCCGGGCGGCTGGCTGTTCGACCTCGGCGATCCGGCCGAGCGCGGGGCGCCGGCTGGCGAGGCGCCTCCGCACGCCCTGCGCGTCACCTGGCCGGGCGCGGACGAGTTCGCGGCGCCGTACAGCATCGAGACCAGTCGCGACCTGCGCACCTGGGCGCCGGCGGGCGGCGGCCAGCTGATGGCGTTGGCGTCGGCCGGCGGCGCGCTGACCCAGCCGCTCGTCGAGCTGCCCGGCGGCAGCGCGCGCTTCGTACGGCTGGTCTGGTCGGACCCTGCAGGGGCACCCCGGCTGGGCGGCGCCGAGGCGCTGGTGCGTGCGCCCGGCGACCCGCGCGCGAGCGACGCCACCGAGCTCGTCGTCGAGCCGATCGCCGCGCCGTCCGGCGAACGCGATCCCGCGGCGGCGCGCGCGCTGCAGTTCGACCTCGGCGCGCCGCTGCCGCTGGTCGACGTCAATCTGCGGCTGGCGAGCGGCACGCGCGTCGCGCCGGTCCGCGTGCAGGGCCGCGAGCGCGTCGACGCGGCGTGGCGCGACCTCGCGCAGGGTGTGTTCTATCGCCTCGAGCGCAACGGTGCCGCGAGCGTCGCACCGGCACTGCCGGTCGGCGCGAGCGTTCGCTTCGTGCGCATCGTTCCCGACGAGCGCGCCGCCGCGCTGACTCCGGCCGCAACGCGCCTCGTCGCCCGCGCCCGGCTCGCGCACCTGGTGTTCGTGGCCGAAGGCGCCGCGCCCTATCGCCTGCTCGCCGGCTCGACCGACGCCGGTCCCGGCGCGCTGCCGCTCGCGACCCTGGTGCCGAACGCGGCCGAAGAGCGCGCCCGCTTCGGCCGGGCCCGTCTGGGCGAGTGGAGCGAAGTGACGGAGGTGGCACGCGCCGCCGACGCCGCCGCCGAACGCGCGCGCTGGCGGCCATGGCTGCTGTGGGGCGTGCTGCTGGTCGGCGTCGCCGTGCTCGCGGCGATGGTGCTGAAGCTCGTGCGCGGCAACGCGTCGCCGAGCGGCTGAGCGCGGACGGGCGCGGCGCGCCGCGCCGATGCCGCGGACGCTCGACGAGCGGCGTGTCGCGGCGCCTGCGACCGCACCGGCTCGGCCATGCCGCTTTCCGGCAAGCCGCGGCGGCCGGGGTGCGGCGCGGGGCCGCCGCCTCAGGCGCCCATCATCTCGCCGATCGGCTTGAGCTCCTCGACACGGTCGCAGACCGACTTGACCACCATCAGGATCGGCACGCCGAGCAGCAGGCCCCAGATGCCCCAGAGCCAGCCGAACGCGAGAACCCCGACGAAGACGACGAGCGGGCTCATGCGGCTGGCGCGACCGGTCCACCACGGCGTGAGGACGTTGCCGACGACGGTGTGGACGCCGAACGAGGTGGCGCCGATCGCGAGCGCCATGTCGATCGAGCCAAACTGGATGAACGCGACCAGCATCGACGCCAGCCCGACGACGACCGCGCCGAGATAGGGGATGAGGTTCGTGACGGCGGCGACGATCCCCCACACCGCCGCGTGCTGGAGCCCGAGCCAGTAGAAGCCGATGCCGGTCGCGACCCCGACCACGATGCTGGTGGCGAGCTGGACCAGCAGGTAGCGCTGAATCTGCGCCGTGATCTCGTCGAGCGCCTGCACGGTGATCTTCTTCTGGCTGAGGCGCGGCCCCGTGAGCTTGACCATCTTGCGCCGGAAGGTGTCGCCCGAGGCGAGCAGGAACAGGGTGAGGAAGAACACGATGACGGCCTGCCCGGCCAGGGTGACGAGGCCGATCGTGCCGGTCCAGAGGTAGTCCTTGATGTTCAGCTTGGGCCGCTCGACGACGACCCGCGTGACGCCGCGCGGCGCATTCGCCGCCGCGCTTGCCTCGGCGGCCTTCTCGAGCTCGGCGGCAGCCTGCTGGACCTTGTCCATGGTGTTGCTCGACGTCGTCTTCTGCGGGCTCTGGATCGACTGCCGGAGTTTGACCGCGACATCCGGCAGCGACTCGATCAATGCGGTGGCGTCGTCGCGCAGCGCCGAGCCCGCGGCGGTGATGCCGCCGACGATCGCCAGCAGCAGCAGAGTCGCGCTGATCGCGCGCGGCACGTGCCAGCGGTAGAGCCGCTCGACCACGGGCGAGAGCGCGTAGCTGAAGATCACGCTCAGCAGCAGCGGGATGAACACCGCGCGCGCCCACTGCAGGAACACGATCGCCGCGAGCACCGCGATCACGGCGAGCGAGAGGCTGCGCACGTCTACCGGCATGTGCAGGTGGATGCGCGTCGGCTCCTCGCCGCTGCCGGCCGGGCCGGTGGCCACCGGCTCGATCGCGTGCAGCGGGTCGAGGTCGGCAATCGCCTTGATCACGGGGCCGGGCTGGGTCATGGCGGGCGCAAGCGGAAGAGTGGGGCTGCCGGATGCTAGGGCCTCCGGCAGCACGGGGCCATGCGGGCCGCCCCCGGGCGTTCCCGCCGGTCAGGCGTCGGGCGCGAGCGTGACGTAGTGGCGCGCCAGTTCGGGCGGCAACGGCGCGTCGATGAGCGCGCAGCTCAGGCGCAGTGCGTCGGCAGCGCCGCGCGCGAGGCGCTCCTTCGCGCCGACCTGCAGCGCCGCCGCGACCCAGCTTCGCACGATCGTCGGGCGCTGCATCCACGACAGCGTCTGCAGCGCGCCGAGCGCCTGCAGCATGGCATCGGAGCGGATGCGCTCGAACGGCGGCTGGGTCTCGACCGGCTCCCACGTCAGCAGCACTTCGCGGTACCAGGCCGCGCCGGCGTCGGCCTCGGTGCCGGGCACCATGCGCGCCAGGTAGCCGGTGTAGACGGCGACCGAGCGCACGTCCGACTCGAGCCAGCTGCCGGTGTCGCTGACCGCTTCCGGGCGCGCCACCAGCGGCTTGGGCCGTCCGAGGTGCTTGCGCATCAGCAGGTAGTGCAGCTGGTCGATCGGCGCGGTGGCGCCGCGTGCCGCAACGACGCGTCGCGTCGCCGCGAGCAGCTGCTGGCGCGCCTCGGGCGCGTGCAGCTTCATGCGAGCCAGGAAGACGTCGAACCACGGCAGCCGGGCTGCGCCCGAAAGACCTTCGACGTCGGCACGCAGTTCGTCGAGGCTGGGCAGCGGCCCGACCTCGGCACGCCAGGCACGCCGGGCGCGCTGGCTGTTCGGCGGCAGGAGCAGCGCCAGCAGGGCCGCCTGCAGCTCGCCCGGGCCGTGGACGCGGCCGAGACGCTCGTGGGCGTCGCTCCGGGTGTCGCCCGGGTCGCCGAGCGAATCGATGTCGTTCATGGTGTGCTTTGCGGCGCCGCGGCAAGGCCACGTGCGATCGCGCGGCGGCTCACAGCAGGCCCGCCGGGCGGAAGCCGACGAGGCGCGCGAGCCAGATCGTCGGCTGTTCGGCAACCGCCACGTTGTACGCCGCCACTGCCGCGTTGAACTCGCTGCGCGCGAACGCGAAAGCCGTATCGGCCTGCCCGAGCTGCGCGTCGAGAGTCGGCAGATCGGTGCCGGCGCGTGCCGGCAGCGGCAGCCGCGCACGCGCCTCGGCGAGGATCTCGTCGGCGAGCCCGAGGCTCGCGATCGCCCCCGGCGCGCCGGGGTGACGCGACGCGTGCAGGCGCGCCGCCTCGCCCTGCGCGCAGGCGGTGCGCAGCACCTCGACGCGCGGCTGCGCGCTCGCCAGCAGCGCCGCGAGCGCGTCGGCGAGCTGCAGCAGCAGCGCGTGGCGTTCGCGCCAGCGCGCGTCGACCGCGCCGAAGCGACGCACGATCTCGGCGCGCAGGCGGACCAGCCGGTTGTACGCGCCGACGCCCCAGAACAGCAGCACCGCCGCCAGCGCCCATCCGCCGATCGCTTCGCCGGCCACTCAGCTGTCGAGCCAGGCCTCGTAGCCGCGCGCGCGCTGGTCGCACGCCGGGCAGAGGCCGCAGCCGTAGCCCCACGGGTGGCGCCGGCTGCGGTCGCCCATGAAGCACGAGTGGGTGTGCTCGATCACGAGCTCGAGCAGCGGCTCGCCGCCGAGGCGCTCGGTCATCGCCCACACCTCGGCCTTGTCGGCGCGCAGGAGCGGCGTCTCGATCGTCATCGGCGTGTCCATGCCGAGGCTGATCGCGACCTGCAGCGCCTTCAGCGAGTTGTCGCGGCAGTCGGGGTACTGCGAGTCGTCGGTCTCGCACATGCCGCCGACCAGCACGCTGAGGCCGCGCCGCTCGGCCACCGTCCCGGCGAAGGTCAGGAACAGCAGGTTGCGACCCGGCACGTAGCTGTTGGAGAGCCCGCCGGAGCTCATCGCGAGCGCGCGCTCGTCGGTCGGCCGCGTCTCGCCGATCTGGTTCAGCAGCGTGAGGTCGAGCAGGTGGTCGTCGCCGAGGCGATGGCTCCAGCGCGGGAAGTTCAGGTGCAGCTGCATGCGGGCATGCATGCGGCACTCGAGTTCGTGGTCGTGGCTCTTGCTGTGGTCGAAGCCGATGGTTTCGACGTAGGCGAAGCGCTCGAGCGCCCAGGCGAGGCAGACCGTCGAGTCCTGGCCGCCGGAGAACAGAACGAGCGCGCGGCGCGGATCGGTCATGGCTGCACCGCGCGCGGGCGCGATGGATGGGGGAAAGGCCGCGATTGTCGAGGCGGGCACGCCGGCCGGCGCGTGTGCGGGCGCGCGGAGCCGCGCTGGCGTGACGTTGTTGCGCTTGCCGTGGCGGCGGGCGTTGCGCCGTCGTCACGGCGCGCATGCCCTCCCACGCCGTCAGCGCCGGGTCGCGCCGCCGCGGCGCGGTTCAGCCGCGCGTTTCGCCCTCGCCGAGCACGACCCACTTCAGCGAGGTCAGCCCCTCGAGGCCGACCGGGCCGCGGGCGTGCAGCTTGTCGGTCGAGATGCCGATCTCGGCGCCGAGGCCATACTCGAAGCCGTCGGCGAACCGGGTCGACGCGTTCACCATCACGCTCGCGGAGTCGACCTCGCGCAGGAAGCGCATCGCATGGACGTGGTTGTTGGTGACGATGGCGTCGGTGTGGTGCGAGCCGTAGCGGTTGATGTGCGCGATCGCGGTGTCGAGGCCGTCGACGATCCTGATGCTGATGATGGGCGCCAGGTACTCCTGGCTCCAGTCGTCCTCGGTGGCGTCGACCACCTCGGCGCCCTTGATGCCGCGCAGCAGCGGCTTGCAGGCTGGCTCGACGCGCATCTCGACGCGCTTGGCGGCGAACACCGCGCCGATGCGCGGCAGGAACGCCGGCGCGACGGCCGCGTGGACGAGCAGCGACTCGGCCGCGTTGCAGGGGCTGTACTTCTGCGTCTTGGCGTTGTCGACCAGCTTGAGCGCCATCTCGAGGTCGGCGCCGGCGTCGACGTAGACGTGGCAGTTGCCGTCGAGGTGCTTGATGACCGGCACCTTGGCCTCGCGCGAGATGCGCTCGATCAGGCTCTTGCCGCCGCGCGGAATGATCACGTCGACCGCATCGGGCGACGCAATCAGGTGGCCGACGGCGGCGCGGTCGGTGGTCTGCACCAGCTGCACCGCGTCGGGCGGGAGGCCCGCGTCGACCAGGGCCTGCTGGACCAGGCGCCAGAGCGCGCGGTTGGAGCGGATCGCCTCCGAGCCGCCGCGCAGGATGCAGGCGTTGCCGCTCTTGATCGCGAGCGACGCCGCCTCGATGGTCACGTTCGGGCGGCTCTCGTAGATCATGCCGAACACGCCGAGCGGCACGCGCATGCGGCCGACCCGGATGCCGCTCGGGCGCTGGCGCAGCTCGGTGATCTCGCCGATCGGGTCGGGCATCGCCGCGATCTGCTCGCAGCCGGCGGCGACCGTCTCGATGGCGTCGGGCGTGAGCTTGAGGCGGTCGACCATCGGGCCCGCCAGGCCCGCCTTCTGCGCCGCGGCGATGTCCTCGGCGTTGGCCGCCGCGAGCGCGGCGCCTTCGCTGCGCAGCCACTGCGCGAGCGCGCGCAGCGCGCCGTCCTTGGGGGCCGGGGATGCCTTGGCCATCGCCGCGCTCGCGGCGCGCGCGGCGGCGCCCATGTGGGCGATCGTGGATTCGAGGTCGGCGGGCGTCATCGCGCGATTGTCGCAAAGCACCGCCGGCAGGGTCTTGCCGTCAGTGCCGAGCGAACCCCCGGCCGTCGGCGCCGCGCGGCAGGCCGGGCGGCACATCCCACGGGGTCGCCGTGCCGCCTGTCGGCGTCGTCCGATGCGCGCGGTCCGGCCGCTGTGGGACGATCGCGCCGGCATGACGGGCAGCGCGTGACCTCACCACCGAACAAGGCCTCCGCGCCCGAGCCGCGCCGCCACGTCGGCCTGGCGCTGCTGGTCGTGGTCGGCACCGCGATCGGCCTCGCGCTGCAGTCGGGCGCCCTGCGCATTCCCCCGGAGTGGAACCCCTGGGCGCCGCTCGCCGTCGCCGACCCGACGACCCTGGTCACGCGCTTCAAGCTGCGCCGTCTCGCGGACGACCCGGTTGCCTGCCGCGCCGCGCTCGACACCTCGGCGCTGCGCTTCGCGAGCGAGCCCGACCGCAGCGAGGACGGCAATTGCGGCTGGCGCGACGCGGTGCGGGTGAGCGGCCTGCCGGCGCGCGTCGGCACGCCGTTCGTGCTGACCTGTCCGGCGGCCGTATCGCTCGCCCTCTGGGAACACCACCGCCTGCAGCCGCTCGCCCGGCAGCACTTCGGCCAGCCGGTGGTCCGCGTCGACCATTACGGCAGCTACGCGTGCCGCAACGTGCGCGGCGGCGTGAGCGGACGACGCAGCGAGCACGCCGGCGCCAATGCGCTCGACGTCGCCGGCTTCACGCTCGCCGACGGACGCCGCATCACGGTCGCGCGCGACTGGGCCGGCAGCGGCCCGGCATCCGCCTTCCTGCACGACGTGCACGCCGGCGCGTGCGACTTCTGGAACGTGGTGCTGAGCCCGAACTACAACGCCGCGCACCGCGACCACCTGCACCTCGACCGCGCCCCGTATCGGGTCTGCCGCTGAAGGCGGAAGGCCGAGGCCTTGGCGGAGCGCCGTTTGGCGGGCGGACATCATGCACGCGCGCCGATCGAGCCAAGGCGGCTGCGATGCGGCGCCCGGCACCTCGTGGGCGCGGCGGCAACCCGCGCCGCCCGCCTCAGCCGATCTCGTCCTTGCGGATGCAGGCGACCCACTGATCGCCGCCGACGCTCTCGAGCGCCGGAACGACCTCGGCGCAACGTGGCCGCGCGTGCGGGCAGCGGGTGCGGAACACGCAGCCCGACGGCGGCGCGAGCGGCGACGGCAGCTCGCCCGCGAGCGGCGTGCGGTCGGGGCGCGCACGCCCGTCGATGCGCGGCGTGCTCGCGAGCAGGGCGCGCGTGTACGGGTGGCGCGGCGCGGCGAAGAGCCGCGCCGCGGGCGCGCGCTCGACCACCTTGCCGAGATACATCACGAGCACCTCGTCGGCGATCAGCTCGACCACCGCGAGGTTGTGCGAGATGAAGAGGTAGGCCACGCCGGTCTCCTGCTGCAGGTCCATCAGCAGGTTCAGCACCTGGGCCTGGATCGAGACGTCGAGCGCCGACACCGGCTCGTCGGCGACCACCACCTTCGGGGCCAGCATCAGCGCGCGGGCGATCGCCACGCGCTGGCGCTGGCCGCCCGAGAACATGTGCGGATAGCGTGCCGCGTGCTCGGGCGCGAGGCCGACCCGCGCCAGCATCGTGCGCGCGCGTTCGGCACGCTCGCCGCGGCCGAGCCGCGTGTTGATGGCGAGCGGCTCCTCGAGCGCCTGGCCGATCGTCTTTCGCGGGTTGAGGCTCGCGAACGGGTTCTGGAACACCATCTGCACGTCGCGGCGCAGGGCGCGCCGGCGCGTTGCGTCGGCCGCCGTGACGTCGGCGCCGTCGACCAGCAGCCGGCCGGCGCTCGGCGTCTCGATCATCGTGACCTGGCGCGCCAGCGTGCTCTTGCCGCAGCCCGACTCGCCGACCACCGCGAGCGTGCGGCCGGCCGACAGTCGGAACGACACGCCGTCGAGCGCGCGCAGCTGCGCGGCGGCCCTGAGGAAGCCCTGCGCGACGGGGTAGTGCTTGGCGAGGGCGTCGGCCTCGAGGACGCTCGCGCTCATGGCGCCGCCTCGGCGGCCGGTGCATCGCTGCGGGATGCCGGCGCGGCAGGGTCACCCGCATCGTGGCCGTCGAACGCCTCGGGGCGCGACGGCGGCACCGCATGGGGCGTGTGCAGCGGAAAGAAGCAGCGCGCCGCGCGCCCGTCCTCGACCTCGAACAGCGCCGGACGTTCGGCGACACAGCGCGGCCGCACGTAGGCGCAGCGCGGCGCGAGCAGGCAGCCGGCCGGCCGCTCGTGCGGCGCCGGCACGACGCCGCCCAGCGTGCGCAGGCGGCGCCTGCCGGCGTTGCGCTCGGGGAGCGCGGCGAGCAGCGCCGCCGTGTACGGGTGGTGCGGCCTCGCGAAAAGGGCGTCGACCGGTGCGGTCTCGACCACCTGCCCTGCGTACATCACGACGACGCGCTGCGCCACTTCGGCGATCACGCCGAGGTCGTGCGTGATCAGCAGCAGCGCCATGCCGCGCTCGCGCTGCAGGCGCTTGAGCAGGGCGAGCATCTGGGCCTGGATCGTGACGTCGAGCGCGGTGGTCGGCTCGTCGGCGATCAGCAGACGCGGGTCGCAGGCGATCGCCATGGCGAGCATCACGCGCTGCGCCATGCCGCCGGAGAGCTGGTGCGGATAGGCCGCGAGACGCCGCTCGGCATCCGGAATCTCGACCGCGCGCAGCAGCTCGAGTGCGCGCGTGCGCAGCGCGCGCCGGCTGCCGCCTTCGTGCAGGCGCAGCGCCTCGACGAGCTGGTACTCGACGGTGAACGCCGGGTTGAGGCTGCCCTGCGGATCCTGAAAGATCATGGCGAGGTCGCGCCCGAGCAGGGCCCGGCGCGCCGTCGGCGCGAGGCCGAGCAGGTCGCGGCCGTCGAACGCCAGGCGCTCGGCAGCGACTCGGCCGGGGTCGTCGACCAGCCCCATCACCGCGAGCGCGCTCACGCTCTTCCCGGAGCCCGACTCGCCAACCACGCCGACCACCTCGCCGGCATCGATCGAGAGGTCGACGCCGTCGACGGCCGGCAGCGCCGCCGGGCTGCCGAACGCGACGTGAAGGCCGCGCACCTCGAGCAGCGGCGTCGGCGTGCGCGGAGGGCCGAGGTCGACGCCGAACGCCCGGCGCGAGAGCGCCGGCGACGCCGAGGCAGGCACGTCGCTCATCGCTTGAGGCGCGGGTCGAGCGCGTCGCGCAGGCCGTCGCCCATCAGGTTGAACGCGAGCACGGTGATCAGGATCGCGAGGCCCGGGAGCGTCACCACCCACCACGCGCTCTGGATGAACTCGAGCGCGCTCGCCAGCATCGAGCCCCACTCGGGCGTCGGCGGCTGCGCGCCGAGGCCGAGAAAGCCGAGTGCCGCGGCGTCGAGGATTGCGGTCGAGACGCCGAGCGTGGCCTGCACGATGAGCGGCGCGGCGCAGTTCGGAAGCACGGTGTCGAACATGAGGCGCGGCGTGCCGGCGCCGGCGATGCGCGACGCGGCGACGTAGTCCCTGGCGAGCTCGCCGATCACCGCCGCGCGGGTGAGCCGCACGAAGTGCGGCAGCATGACGATCGCGATCGCGAACATCGCGTTGGCGAGCCCGGGCCCGAGCACCGCGACCACCGCCACCGCGAGCAGCAGGCTCGGCAGCGCCAGCATGATGTCCATCAGCCGCATGACCGCGAACTCGAGCCAGCCGCGAAAGAACCCGGCGACGAGCCCGAGCACGATGCCGCCGCCGAGCGAGAGCCCGACGGCGACCAGGCCGATCAGCAGCGAGAGCCGCGTTCCGTGGATCAGCCGCGACAGGATGTCGCGCCCGACCGGGTCGGTGCCGAGCACGAAGACGTGGCCGCCGACCGCCTGCAGCGAGGGCGCGCGCAGCGTCGCATCGCGGTACTGCTCGCTCGGCGAGTACGGCGCGATCAGGTCGGCGAGCAGTGCCACGACCAGCAGGGCGATCACCACGCCGAGGCCGACGAGCGCGCCGCGGTTGCGCCGGAAGTCGCGCCACAGCGCGCGGGCAGGGCTCGTCGGCGCGCCGGCGGGGTCGTGCGCGGCCGCGGCGCTGGTCGGCAGCGTGCTCACGGTGGCGCCGGCGCCGAGCGCGGCGCTGCCGATGCCGCCGGCGGGCAGCGCGAGGGCCGCGTCGGCCATCGGCAGGCCGAGCGGAGAAGCCGCGGGAGCGTCCCCGTCTCGCGGTGACGCTGCGGCGTCAGCCGCGCCCGGCCGCCGCTCCGCGGGCGTGCCGTTCGCGCTCATGCGTGACGGATCCGCGGGTTGATCACGCCGTACAGGGTGTCGACCAGCAGGTTGACGCCGATGATCACGCTCGCCGACAGCAGGATGCCGCCCTGCACCGCCGCGTAGTCGCGCCGGTGGATCGCCTCGACCAGCCACTTGCCGATGCCCGGCCACGAGAAGATCGTCTCGGTGAGGATCGCGCCGGCGAGCAGCGTTCCGACCTGCAGGCCGATCGTCGTGACCACCGGCACCAGCGCGTTGCGCAGCGCATGCACCGCGATCACGCGCCAGCTCGAAGCCCCCTTGGCGCGGGCGGTGCGGATGTAGTCCTCGCGCAGCACCTCGAGCATGCTCGAGCGTGTCATGCGCGCGATCACCGCGAGCGGAATGGTGCCGAGCGCGATGGTCGGCAGCACCAGGTGCGAGAGCGCGCTGCGGAACGCGCCGGCGTCGTCGGCGAGCAGCGAGTCGACCAGCATGAAGCCGGTGACCGGCGCGATGTCGTACTGGATGGCGATGCGCCCCGACACCGGCGTCCAGCCGAGCCCGACCGAGAACGTGAGGATGAGCAGCAGGCCCCACCAGAAGATCGGCATCGAGTAGCCGGTGAGCGACGCGCCCATCACCGAGTAGTCCCAGATCGTGTTGCGCTTGACGGCGGCCAGCATCCCCGCGGGCAGGCCGATCACGACCGCCAGCAGCATTGCGCAGAGCGAGAGTTCGATCGTGGCCGGAAAGCGCGCCATGAACTCGGCGAACACCGGCTCGTGCGAGATCATCGAGACGCCCAGGTCACCGTGCAGCGCGCGCCAGACGTAGTCGAGGTACTGCACCGGCAGCGGCCGGTCGAGCCCGAACTCGTGCAGCAGACGCTGGTAGCGCTCGGGCGTCATCCCGCGCTCGCCCGACAGCGCCTCGACGGGATCGCCCGGGATCAGGCGGATCAGCGAGAACACCAGCAGCGTGATGCCGAGGAAGGTCGGCACCACGAGGGCGAGACGCTTGAGGAGGAAGGCGAGCATCAGGCGGTGGATGCCGTGTCAGGGCGTGCCCGCTGCGATCCGCCGCAGCTGGCGTTGCGCCTGGCGAGCGGGCGGCGGGCGGGCGGGCCCGCCGCCATGCGTACGGGCCCGGGTGCCGGCCGCGCCCACGGGCCCGTACTCGTTCACTTCTGCCGCAGATCCACCTTGTTGAAGTAGTGGTGCGCGGTCGCGTCCATCTTGTAGCCGATCACTTCCTTGCGGACCGGATCGAAGCGAACCGAGTGGGCGATCGTGATCCACGGCGCGTCTTCCTTGGCGATCTCCTGAGCCTTCATGTAGAGGGCGGCGCGATCGGCCTGCTGAGGCGTTGTCTTCGCCTTCTGCACCAGGTCCTCGAAGCTCTGGTTGCACCAGCGCGCGACGTTGCCGCCGCCCTTGACGGCCGAGCAGCCGAGCAGCGGGACGAAGAAGTTGTCGGGGTCGCCGTTGTCGCCCGACCAGCCGAACATCATGGCGTGCTGCTCGCCGGTCTTGCTGCGCTTTCTGTACTCGCCCCATTCGTAGGTGACGAGCTTGGCCTTGATGCCGACCTTCTCCCAGTCGGCCTGGATCAGCTCGGCCATGCGCTTGCCGTCGGGGTTGTACGGGCGCGTGACCGGCAGGTACCAGAGCTCGACCTCGGCGCCGTTGGGGTAGCCGGCCTTGGCCAGCAGCTCCTTGGCCTTCGCGGGGTCGTAGGGGTAGTCCTGCACCTTGTCGTTGTACGACCAGAGCGTCGGCGGGATCGGGTTCTTGGCGACCTGGCCGGCGCCCTGGAACACCGCGTCGAGGATGGCCTTCTTGTTGACGGCCATGTTGAGCGCCTGGCGCACCATCTTGTTGTCGAACGGCTTCTTCTCGACGTTGAACGCGATGTAGCCGACGTTGAGGCCGTTCTGCTGGACCAGGTCGATGTTCGGGTCGTTCTTCATCAGCGCGACGTCGGCCGGCTTCGGGAACGCCATCACGTGGCACTCGCCGGCCTTCAGCTTGGCGTAGCGCACCGACGCGTCGGTGGTGATCGCGAACACCAGGTTGTCGATCTTCGGGCGGCCGCCCCAGTGCTGGTCGAATGCCTTGTAGCGGATCACCGCGTCCTTCTGGTACGAGACGAACTGGAACGGGCCGGTGCCGACCGGCTCGCGGTCGATGACCTCGGGCGTGCCGGCCGCCTTCATCTTGTCGGCGTACTCGGCCGAGAGGATCGACGCGAAGTCCATCGCCATGTTCGCGATGAAGGGCGCCTCGGGCTTCTTGAGGACGAAGCGCACCGTCAGCGGGTCGACCTTCTCGACGCGGTCGACGATGTTCTTCATGTCCATGTCGTCGAAGTACGCGTACGTCGCGCCGGGCAGCGTCTTGGCCAACGGATGGTTCGGGTCGGCCATCCGGTTGAACGAGAACAGCACGTCGTCGGCGTTGAAGTCGCGGCTCGGCTTGAACCTCGCGCTGCTGTGGAACTTGACGCCCTTGCGCAGCTTGAAGGTGTAGGTCAGGCCGTCGGGCGACGCGGTCCAGCTCTCGGCGAGCGCGGGCACGACCTTGGTGGTGCCGATCTCGAACTCGACGAGCCGGTTGAACATCGGCACCGACACGGCGTCGAAGGTCGTGCCCGTGGTGTAGTACTGCGGGTTGAAGCCCTCGGGGCTGCCCTCGGAGCAGTAGACGAGGGTCTTGGCGGCGAACGCCGAGCCGGTGCCGGCGAGCAGCGCGGCGACGGCGAACGTCTTCAGCACGTGAGCGGATCGATTCATCGGGATCCCCTGCGGATGGTTGGCGCCCCGGGTCGGGCGAGACGCATCATAGGGTTGCGTGGCACCGCCGCACGAGGCGCCCACCCCTCGCATTCCCGGTGAGGACTGCGCGGGCGCCCACCTTCCGAGGCGCACTGAAGCCGGCGGTCGGCGGGGCTGCCGATAATCGCGCCGCCGCGACCCGCGGCCCGACGCGCCCTCCCATGGCCATCTCCCAGCTCTCGGTCCACTTCTTCATCCAGGCCGCCGTCATCGTCGCGGTGTGCCAGCTCGTCGGCCGGCTCGCCCAGCGCATCGGTCAGCCGCAGGTGGTGGGCGAGATGATCGCCGGCGTGGCGCTCGGCCCGTCGATCTTCGGCCTCGTGCTGCCGGACCTGCAGGCGCTGCTGTTTCCGAAGGCGACGATGGGAACGCTTTACGTCGCCGCGCAGCTCGGCGTCGGGCTGTACATGTTCCTCGTCGGTACCGAGTTCCGCGCCGACCACTTCAGGGCGCGCGCCCGCAGCGCCTTCTCGGTGTCGCTCGCGGGCATCCTGGTGCCGTTCGTGCTGGCGTTCGCGCTGGCGCCGTGGCTCGTGACGGTGCCGAACCTGTTCGCCGAGAAAGTGAAGGTGATGGAAGCCTCGCTGTTCCTCGGCGCCGCGATCGCGATCACCGCGTTCCCGATGCTCGCCCGGATCATCCACGAGCGGGGCCTCGCGGGCACCTCGCTCGGCACGCTCGCGCTCACCGCCGGCGCGTTCGACGACGCGGCGGCGTGGTGCATCCTCGCCATCGTGCTGGCGAGCTTCGGCGGGTCGTGGGGCGGCGCCTGGCTCGCGATCGCGGGCGGGGTGGCGTTCGCGCTGTTCATGGTGCTGGTCGGTTCGAAGCTGCTGCGCCGGCTCGGCAGCGACCTGCGCAACGACCTGCCGCTGCCGTCGACGCTGACGGCGACGCTGCTGGTGCTGTTCTGCCTCAGCGCCTTCGCGATGGACGCGATCGGCATCCACGCCGTCTTCGGCGGCTTCATCCTCGGCGTCGCGCTGCCGCGCGGGGCGCTCACGAAGAAGCTGCGCGAGCAGCTGCAGCCGTTCGTGGTGATCTTCCTGCTGCCGATGTTCTTCACCTACTCCGGACTCAACACGCGGCTCGGCCTGCTGCTCGACCCGGGCATCGTGCTGGCGACCGTCGCCATCCTCGCGGCCTCGTTCTGCGGCAAGGGCCTCGCGTGCTGGGCCGCCGCGCGCATCAGTGGCGAGGACAACCGCGACGCGCTCGCGATCGGCGCCCTGATGAACGCGCGCGGTCTGATGGAGCTGATCATCATCAACATCGGCCTGGCGGCCGGGGTGATCCTCCCCGGCCTGTTCTCGATCCTGGTGCTGATGGCGATCGTCAGCACGCTGCTCGCGACGCCGCTCTTCCATGTCGTGATGCGCGGGCGGACGGTCGAGGCCGCAGCGGCCCCGGCCTGAGCCCGCCTCAGTCGAGCGCCGCCAGCAGCGCGAGCCAGAGCGACCCGGTCGCGACGAACGCGAGCGTCGAGAACACGATGGTCGCGCTCGCCTCGGCCTGCAGCGTCTCGTAGCGCTGCGAGAAGATCAGCGCGTTGCTGCCCACCGGCAGCGCCGCCATGACCACGATCACCGCCAGCGGCATCCCGGTGAGGCCGAAGCCCCAGCGCGCGACCGCCAGCACCAGCGCCGGCAGCATCAGCAGCTTGAGCAGCGCGAGGCCGATCGCCGCCCGCGCCGTGCCCTCGAGCCCGTAGTACGCGAGCGACATGCCGATCAGCACCAGGCAGAGCGGCACCACCGCCGAGCCGAGCGTGGCCAGCGTCTCGTCGGCGACCGGCGGCAGCGCGAGCCCCGACGCGTTCCATGCGAGGCCTGCGAGCACCGGCAGCACCACCGGGTGGATGATGGTGTTGCGCATGGTCGTCGCAAGCGTTCGCCAGAGACGACGTGCACCGGTGCCCTCGCGATGGCGCTCGCGCGCGAGGTCGACCTCGACGAGGAAGGTGAGCACCGTCAGCAGCGTGAGCGCGTGCAGGCTGACGATGGTCACGTGGATGGCGAGGCCCGCTTCCCCGAACAGTGCGGCGGCGATCGGGATGCCGACCTGCACCGTGTTGCCGAACACCGCCGAGATCGCGCGCACGCTCGGCGCGGCGACCGCGAGCCGACCCCCGCGGTTGCGGTGGCGCTCGGCGACGTAGACGCCGAGCATCAGTCCGAGCACCGGGAGGAAGAACGCGAGCACCAGCGCCGGGTCGAGCTGTGCGAAGTCGATCCGCGACGTCGTTCGAAAGAGCAGCGCCGGCACGAAGATGTAGAACGCCGCGTTCGAGAGCGTCCGCGCGGGGTCGCCGTCGCCGAGCCAGCGCAGCTTGCCGACGATCCAACCGAGGGACGCGATCAGGAAGATCGCGGCGAGCTTCCAGAACACGAGCGCCGACATCGCGCCAGTATCGGCGAGGCGCCCGTGCCAACGCGGTGCGGAGGTCTGCGGGGGGTGTGCGCGCCCGACACGGCACGGCACGTGGCCGGCGAGGGGCCTGCAGTGCTTGCGCCCGTGCTCCCCGCAATCCGCTGGCGTCGTTCTAGCGTCGCCAGCCGCGCATGGACGTGAATCCCCGCCGCCTGCGGGGCGCCGAACGCGAGCTGTCCGAGCTCTACCTCGGTACCATGGCCCAGGCCGGCTGAACGGCGAGGGCGAGCGCTCGCGCAGGCGATCGTGCGGACACGGTGCGGCACGGAACGCGGCGTCGAGGGGCCAGCACCGCGCTACTGAGGCTCGATGCCGGCGCTCCTGGCGAGCGCCATCCAGCGCGCGCGTTCGCGATGCAGAAGCGGCCCGAACGCAGCCGGGCCGACGAAGCCCGGCGCGATGCCGTTTCCGCGCAGCTGCGCATCGATGCCGGGGTCCTGCACTGCGAGGTTCAGCTCGCGCGCGAGCACGTCGAGCGCCTGGGTCGGCATGTGTGCGGGGCCGAATGCGCCGAACCACGCGATCACGTCGAACCCGGGCGATACGGTCTCGGCGAGCGTCGGCACGTCGGGCATCAGCGTGAGGCGCTTGTCGGTCAGCACCGCGAGTGCGCGCAGGCGCCCGGCCTTGACGAACGGCTGCGCGGTCGCGACGTCGGCGATCATCGCTTCCAGGTGGCCGGCCATCACATCCTGCGCCGCCTGCGGGTTGCCCTTGTACGGCACCGCGACCATGCGGATGCCGAGTTCGCGCTCGAGCGTCGCCCCGCCGATCTGCCCGCTGGAGTTGCCGAAGCCGTAGCGCAGTTTGCCGGGGTTCGCCTTTGCGTAGGCGACGAATTGCTCGATGGATGCGATCGGCAGCGCGGGGTTCGCGACAACCAGCGACGGGATGCCGGCCAAGCGTGCGATCGGGGTGAAGTCCTTCTGGGGGTCGTACGGGACCTGCTTCAGCAGTGCCTCGATGATCGAGTGCGTGGTGTTCGTCGTGAACAGGATGGTGTAGCCGTCGGGCGCCGCATGAGCGACCGCGCCGGCGCCGATCGTCCCGTTGCCACCCGCCTTGTTGTCGACCACGAACGGCTGGCCGAGACGTTGCGAGAGTCGGTCGGCGAGGATTCGCGTGATGAGGTCGGTCACCGATCCCGGTGCGAACGGCAGTACCACTTTGACCGGCCGGCTGGGATAAGTGCCTGCCTCGCGGGTCTGCGCGAGCAGGCTCGGCGGCAACGCGCCCGCGGCGAGCAAGCTCGCGATGCTCGCGCCGAAGCGGCGGCGCGGCGGATGAGTCGGCGGCATGGCGTTTCCGCAGCCGCGAGCGCGAACCGCGGCACGGGTCTCGTCAGCGTCCACCGGACAGCCCCCACGTGAGGTAGTCGCGCCGGTCCTCGCGCAGGTCCAGCGAGAACACGCTCTCGACCGACGTGTAGTCGGTGTAGCCCAGGCGCGCGAGCGGGCGGATCTTCAGGATGTCGATCTTGCCGTCGGGGCCGATGAACTCGTCCTTGATGTGGACGCCGACGACGCGGCCGACGACCACGTGATGGGTCGAACTCCAGTCATGGCCGGGCAGTATCAGAGTCGTGTAGTAGACGCACTCGATGCTGATCGGGCACTCGGCGACCAGCGGTGCCTTCACGAGACGCGCCGGTGCCGGCGTGAGCCCTGCGGCCTTCATCTCGTCGACCTCCGGATCGGTGATCTGGGAGGTGAGGTGGACCGCCTCGCGAAGCGCGTAAGGCGCCATGTTGTAGACGAACTCGCCGCTCTCTTCGGCGTTGATCACCGAGTCCTTGCGTCCACCGTCGGGGAACTGGCCGCCTCCCGAGAACATCAGGTAGCCGGGCTCGTATCCCAGGTTGTTGAACTGGCTGTAGGGCGCCAAGTTGACCTTGCCGCTGCGCGAACGCGTCGAGATCCAGCCGATCGGCCGCGGCACCATGCAGCTCTTGTAGGGCGTGTGCGGCAACCCGTGGTTGCGCTTGTCGGGCTCGTAGAACACGTCGAACTCCATCGGTCCGGACGAGCCGGCAGGAAGTCGAATGTGAGACAAGCACTCGCCGGGTGCCAACGAGATGTGCTCATGCCCGGATGAGCGCCGCTCATGCGTCGCGCGACACCCAGTTCACGATCTGCGCTGCCTGCACCGCGCCGGCCTGGCGCCGCACCTCGCGCCCGCCGCGCATCAGCACGAGCGTCGGGATGCTGCGGATGCCGAAGCGCGCCGATGTGAGCGGACTGCGGTCGCTGTCGACTTTGGCGAACAGAGCGCGACCCTTCAGCTGCGCGGCGGCGGCCGCGAACTGCGGCGCCATCGCGTGGCACGGCCCGCACCAGTCGGCCCAGAAGTCGACCACGATCGGCAGCTCGGTCTTCGCCGCGACGGCGTCGAAGCTCGCGTCGTCGAGCGCGACGGGGACGGCGCCGAGCAGCTCGTTCCGGCAATGCCCGCAGATCGGATCCTGGGTGGTCCGCTCGTCGGGAACCCGGTTGGTCTTGAGGCAGTGCGCGCAGACGATCAGCATTTCAGGCTCTCGAATGAAACCGCAGGGGTCGACGGTAGCGCCTCCCGCGCACCGCCGCCGGATACGGCGGCGACGCCCTTCAGGCGGGCGCGGGTGCCTGGATCGACGCGCTGAAGCGCTCGAGCAACCAAGCACGGAACGCCGCGACCTTCGGCAGCGGCGACTTCTCGGGCCGGCACACGACGTAGTACGACGACTCCGCCGGGGAGCGCACGCGGAACGGCTCGACCAGGCGCCCCGACGCTAGATCGGCGGCCACCAGTGACGTTCGGCCGAGGCCGACGCCAAGGCCCGCGAGCGTCGCGCCCATCGAGAAGTAGAGCCCTTCGCAGAACACCTCGTCGGCGAAGCTCGCCGGCTTTGCGCCGGCATCGCGTAGCCACACCGGCCACTCGTCGACGATGATCGGTGAGACCGTTCGGATCACCGGGTAATGGGTCAGGTCATCGGGGTTCACGAGTGGCGGTGCGCCCTTCAGCAGCTGCGGCGTGCAGACCGGGAAGATCTCCTCGGCGCCGAAGCGTCGAAGGTCGAGCTCCGGCCGCTCGTCGGGCCCGTACCAGATCGCGAGATCGACGTCGTGCAGGTTGACGCGCTCGACTGCCGCGATCGGCGCGATGCGGATGCCGATGTCGGGATGACGGCGCCGGAAGTCGACGAGCGCCGGGATCAGGCACCGCAGCGCGAACGCGCTGAGGCATGCCACCTTGAGCCGGTTCTCGCGCGTCGAGGCGACGCTGTCGGTCGCTGCGGCGATCTGCGACAGCGCGGGCCGGATCGCCTCGAGATAGGCGCGGCCGTCGTCGGTTAGGGCGATGCCGCGTTGTCGGCGGATGAACAGCTGCACCGCCAGCGTGTTCTCGAGCTCCTTGATGCGGTGGCTGATCGCGGTCTGCGTGAGGTTGAGCTCGGTCGCGGCGCGAGTGAAGCTGAGATGCCGCGAGGTCGCCTCGAACGCGCGCAGCGCGCTCAACGAGGGGAGATGGGTAGCCATGGAAACGGGGAAGGCGGATGCGCGTCGGCGGGTGATGTGGAGGTCGCCCGGGATTCTGCGGCTTTACGTGGCGCCGCCGCGCCCGCATCAACCCTCCTCATCGGTGCATGCGACGAATTCATTGGCTGGAAGCGGTGATCGCCGCGACAGTTCCGCCACCCACCCCACACGCACCTGGAGAGACGATGAGCGAGACGAGAAAGCAGCCCGTGATCAAGGTCGAGAAGTACAACGGCGTCAGCACAATCTGGTTCAACCGGCCCGAGAAGAAGAACGCCATGAGCCCGGAGCTGCATGAGGCGATGGACCGCACGCTGGTCGAGCTCGAGGAAGATCCGGATACGCGCATCGTCATCATCCGGGGCTCCGGCGGCAACTTCTCGGCCGGTCAGGACCTGAAGGAGTTCTTCCGCGGCATGGAGAACAACCCGCTGCAGGCCAAGCGCATGGCGCAGACCGCCAACCGCTGGCGCTGGGAGCGCCTCTACGGCTACGACAAGCCGACCATCGCCGTGGTCGAGGGCTATTGCGTCGGCGGCGCGTTCATGCAGCTGCTCGCGACCGACTTCGCGGTCGCCGCCGACACCGCGCAGTTCTCGCTTGCCGAGGTGAACTGGGGAATCCTCCCGGGCGCTCTGGTCGGCAAGGTCGTCGCCGACGCGACGCTCTATCGCCACGCGCTCTACCACGCGTGCATCGGCGATGCCTTCAGCGCCCAGGAAGCGGTTCGCATCGGCATCATCAATCACGCGGTGCCGCCGGATCAGCTCGAGAAGCACGTCGACGAGCTGTGCCAGAAGCTGATGAAGAAAAGCCCGGCGGTGCTGCGCGCCACCAAGCAGGCGATGCGCCACGTGCGCACGATGACGTTCGATCAGGCTTACGACTATCTGCTGGCCAAGAACACCGCCATCCGCGTCGACGACCCGGAACAGTCGTACAAGACGGGCCTCTCGCACTTCATCGACAAGAAGTCGTACAAGCCGGCGCATGGGCCGTTCCCGCTCGGCACGCTCATCACTCACGACAGCAAGTAAGGATGAGCGCAGCGGCCGCCGCGCCCGCTGGGCCCCCGTCGGGGCCGCTCAGCGGCATCCGGGTGCTCGAGCTGAGCACCATGATCACCGCCCCGCTGGCCGGCATGATGCTGGCCGACTGGGGAGCCGACGTGGTGAAGGTCGAGAACCCCGATGGCGGCGATCCGTTCCGCAGCTTTCGCGGCGGCACCTACAGCCCGCACTTCTGCGCCTACAACCGCAACAAGCGCAGCGTGGCGCTCGATCTGCGGGCCGCTGCCGGCCGCGCCGCTTTCGAGCGGCTGGTGCGCGAGAGCGACGTGCTGCTCGATAATTTTCGCCCCGGTGTGATGCAGCGGCTCGGCTGGGACGACGCCGCGCTGCTTGCCGTCAACCCGCGCCTGGTGCGCTGCAGCATCACCGGGTTCGGCGGCGACGGCCCGTATGCCAGCCGCCCCGCGTACGACGCGATCGCGCAGGCGCTCAGCGGCATGACAAGCCTCTTCGTCGATGCGGCAGACCCGCGCCTTACCGGTCCGACCATTGCCGACAACGTGACCGGCCAGTACGCCTGCCAGGGCATCCTCGCGGCGCTGCTCGAACGCGAACGCACCGGCGCAGCGCCTCGCGTCGACGTCAACATGCTCGCGGCGACGCTCGCGTTCATGCCCGACCCGTTCGCGTACTACACGCAGATGGACCTCGTGTCGGACCCGTCGCTGCGCGTGCACACCTCGCAGTCGTACGCGTTCGTCTGCAGCGACGGTCGCAACGTCGCGGTGCACCTGTCGTCGCAGTCCAAGTTCTGGGACGGCTTCGTGGCCGCTGTCGAGCGCCCGGAGCTCACGGACGACCCACGCTTCGCGACCCGCCTCGACCGCATCGCCAACTACGAGGCGCTGCGCGCGGAGACAGCACCTGTGTTCGCGCGGCGCACGCGCGGCGACTGGGTCGCGCGCCTCTCTTCGCTCGACGTACCAGTCGCCCCGATCTACGACGTGACAGAGGTGTTCGACGACCCGCAGGTGCGGCATCTGGACAGCTTCGTGGTGCTCGAACACCCGCAGATGGGGCCGGTCACCAGCATCCGTCGTCCGCTGTTCCGGGATGGCACGCGCAGCGACCAGCCGACATCGGCGCCGCCCGTGCTGGGCGAGCACACCGCCGAGGTGCTCGCCGAAGTCGGTGCGCACGCGCCATCCACCGGCTGACCCGGCCGCCCGCCCAGCCCGCACACGACACCGATCGACATGAACGACAGCACCCCTCGCGATACCGGCCGCCTGCACGAGTACGGCCTCTTCATCGGCGGCCGCGATGTGCCGTGCGCGCGCTCGATGGAAAGCCTCAACCCGTACACCGGGAGGCCCTGGGCGCTGGTCCCCGACGGCGAGGAGGCCGACGTCGACCGCGCCGTCGCCGCCGCCCGCGCCGCGTTCGACGGCGGGCCGTGGGCCGAGATGACGCAGTCGCAGCGCGGCGCGCTGCTGCGGCGGCTCGGCGACATCATCAGGCGCGACGCCGCCGAACTCGCCCGCATCGAGTCGACCGATAACGGCAAGCTCTATCGCGAGATGCTCGGCCAGTGGCAGTACCTGCCGGAGTACTACTACTACTTCGCCGGGCTCGCCGACAAGCTGCAGGGCGACACGGTGCCGTCCGACCGCCCGAACTTCTTCATTTACACGCGACGCGAGCCGCTCGGCGTGATCGCCGCGATCACCCCATGGAACTCGCCGGTGCTGCTGCTGACGTTCAAGCTCGCGCCCGGGCTCGCCGCTGGCTGCACGTTCGTGGTCAAGCCGTCCGAGCACACGTCGGTGTCGACGCTCGAGTTCGCCAGGCGCGTGAAGGAAGCGGGCTTTCCGGACGGCGTCTTCAACGTCGTGACAGGGCAGGGTGCGCTCGGCGCCGCGCTCGTGAAGCACCCCGGCGTCGACAAGGTCGCGTTCACCGGCGCTACCGAGACCGGCAAGGTGATCGCCGCTTCGGCGGCCCGCAACCTGACGCGGGTCTCGCTCGAACTCGGGGGCAAGTCGCCCAACATCGTGTTCGCCGACGCCGACCTCGACGTTGCCGCGAACGGAGCAATCGCCGGCATCTTCGGTGCCACGGGCCAGACCTGCATGGCGGGCTCCCGGCTGCTCGTCGAGGAGAGCGCGCACGACGCGTTGCTCGAGAAGATCGTCGAGCGCTCCAAGGCCATACGCCTCGGCGATCCGATGGCAGACGACACCGAGATGGGGCCGGTGTCGAACCAGCCGCAGATGAACAAGGTGCTCGAGTACCTCGAGGTCGCCGTGCAGGACGGTGCGCGCATTGCCTATGGCGGCCGGCAGGATCCGACGCTCGGCGGCCTCTTCGTGCAGCCGACGGTGCTGAGCGGCGTCACCAACGATATGCGGATCGCGCGCGAGGAAGTGTTCGGTCCGATCCTCAGCGTGATTCCGTTCCGGGACGAGGCCGAGGCAGTCACGATCGCCAACGACACCCGCTTCGGCTTGGCGGCCGCCGTGTGGACGCAGAACGTGCACCGCGCGCACCGGGTCGCCCACAAGCTGCGAGCCGGCACGGTGTGGATCAACGCTTACCGCGTCGTGAGCTACGCGACGCCGTTCGGCGGCTACAAGGAAAGCGGCATCGGCCGCGAGAACGGCATCGACAGCATCCGCGAGTACACCGAAACCAAGTCGGTCTACGTCGAGCTGAGCGGCCGACCGCGAGACCCGTTCAAGCTCGGCTGACCGCGGCGCCGCCGGCCGCACTATCCCTGGCAGCAAGCAACAAGGAGACGACCCATGACGAAGACCCTCTGGCTGCGCGGCATCCTCGCCGTATTGCTTGGTGGCACCGCGGTCGGTGCGGCAGCACAGGAGTTCGCCGATCGGGACGTGTCGATGATCGTGAACTACAGCGCGGGCGGGCCGACCGACATCGAGGCGCGCTTGGTTGCGCAGTACCTGCCGAAGCATCTGCAGGGGGTGCGCTCGATCGTCGTGAAGAACGTCGGCGGCGCCGGCGGCGCGATCGGGGTCAACGCACTGGGCGAGGCGAAGGCGCCCGAGCGCTACAGCATTAGCTTCTTCACCTGGGACCCGATCGACCAGCTCATCGCGAACCCGATCCTGCACGTCAAGTACAACGACCTCAAGTTCATCGCGGGCTTCCAGGGCGTTTCGCTGGTGTACGCGCGCAGCGACACGCCACCGGGACTCAAGCGCCCGGCCGACATCGCCAAGGCGACGCTGGTGCGCTCGGGGTTCCTCTCGCCCACGAACCACGCGACGGTGCGCCAGCGCCTCGCATTCGACCTGCTCGGAGTCAAGTACGAGTCGATCCCGGGGTATCGAGGCCTCAAGGACATCGAGATCGCGTTGATGCGCGGCGAGATCAACGCGACCAACAACTCGCTGCCGAGCTGGTACTCGACGATCAAGCCGAACATGGCCGACAAGGGAATTGTGATCCCGCTGTTCCAGTACGACTACGACGGCTCGGACAGCAAGAGCGGGCGCAGTGCGGACCTGCCGGACGTGATGAGCTTCTCCGAGGTGCATCGGGAGGTGAAGGGCACCGTCCCTTCGGGGCAGAAGTGGGAGGCGCTGCAGCTCCTCACGCAGATCATGGACAGCATGTATCGCACCGTCTTCATGCCGCCGAATGCCCCGCCCGCAGCGGTAGAAGAGATGCGCCGCGCCTTCGAGCGGCTCTCGCGCGACCCTGAGTTCATTGCGGCATACGAGAAGATCGTGACCACCAAGCCGCGCATGATCATCGGTGCGCGCGGCGACACGATCGTGCAGTCGCTCGGCAAGGTGCCGCCGGAGACGCTCGCGTTCTTCCGCAGCTATCTCGCCGACGCGGCGCGCTGAGGTTCGCCGCATGGACTTCGAACTGCCCGACGAGCTGCACATGCTGCAGGGCGAACTGCGCAAGTTCGTCGATCGCGAGCTGATCCCGATCGAGACCGGCGCGCAGCAGGGCGCCGACCTGCGCCCCGAGCTGCGCAAACGCCTTGGCGAGATGACGCGCGCCATGGGGCTGTGGCATTTCGCGACGCCGGTCGAACTCGGCGGGCAGGGCCTCGGCATGCTGGCTCGTGCGGTGGTCTGGGAGCAGATGGGTCGGACCACTGCGCTGCCGACGCGCAAGTGGCAGATCTTCGGGCCCGAGGTGAGCCCGACGCTGTACCTGCTCGACGAGCGCCAGCGTGCCGAGTACCTGTTGCCCGTCGTGCGCGGCGAGAAGACCGACTGCTTCGCGCAGACCGAGGCCGAGGCCGGCGGCGACCCGGCCGCCATGCGGACCAGCGCGGTACGTGACGGCGACCACTACGTGATCAACGGCAGCAAGCGCTTCATCACCTCGGCCGATACGGCGAGCTTCGCCCAGGTGATCGCGAGGACCGATGCGTCGCGCGGCGCGCACGGCGGCATCTCGGCCTTTCTCGTCGACATGGACACGCCCGGCGTGCGCATCCTCCGCAAGGAAAAGACGATGATGGACGACGAGCCGTGCGACGTCGCCTTCGACAACGTGCGCGTACCGGCCTGGAAGCGGATCGGTGCCGAGGGCGACGGCTTCAAGGTCGGTCAGGCGTGGATCAACCACGGCCGCATCCGCCACGGCGCGCGCGCGCTCGGCGTGATGGAACGCTGCATCGAGCTCGGCGCGCGCTACGCGAAGCAGCGCGTCACGTTCGGCAAGCCGCTCGCCGAACGCCAGTCGATCCAGTGGATGCTGGTCGATTCCTACATCGAGCTGCAGATGCTGCGCCTGATGGTCTATCGCACGGCGTGGCGGTACGACCAGGGCGAAGACGTCCGGTACGACGCCTACATCGTGAAGATGCGGGGAGATCGGCTTTCCTTCGAATGCGCCGACCACTGCATGCAGATCCACGGCGGCGCCGGTCTCACGCGCGAGCTGCCGATCGAGAAGTTCTGGCGCGACCAGCGCAGCATGATGATCACCGAGGGTCCCGAGGAGATCCTCAAGTCGGCCCTGTCGCGCCGCGTGTTCGAGCTCTACGCGTGACGGGCGTGCGCGTTCCGGTGTAGCCCCCCCTGCGGGAGCGGCAACCGATCGGCCGTACGGCGCGCTTACCTGCTCCCGGCGCTCCCGGCGCTCCCGGCGCTCCCGGTGCCCGGGCCGCGGCAGCACAGGAGTAGGCGCGTTCGACGACGCTGGGGTCGGGGCGTGCTGATCGAGCAGGCAAGGGTGGCAAACCGAATGACCGCATGCCGCGCTTCATCAGGCCGGGCGCGGCCGGCGTCACAGCACGAGCAACGCCGCCGCGGCGATCGCGGTCGGAGCGAGGGCGCCGAGCAACAGCCCGCCGATGCTGATCGTCTCGTCCGTGAAGCCGCGCTTGAGCAAGGCGACGCCGGCCGGGTTGGGTGCGTTCGCGATGATGGTCAGACCGCCACCCGCGACCGCGCCGGCCACGAGCATGTATTTCGATTCGTCGGAGATCCCGGCGATCAGCGAGCCGAGGTACGTCAGCGCCGCGTTGTCGGTGATCGCGGTGAGGCCGAGGGCGCTGAAGAACAGCGCCAGCGGCGCGAGGCGCGACACGATCGGCTGCAGCCACCATTGCTGCAGCCCGCCGAGCACCACGAGGCCGGCGAGGAAGAACGCCACCAGCAAGGCCTCTCTCACGACGAGCGGGTCCTGGTGGCGCGCGTAGGCCTGCGTGATGCCGAGGAACAGCAGGAAGATGCCGAGGAATGCCACCGGGTGGTGTGCGAACAGCACCACGAGAACCAGCAGCCCGAGGTGCACCAAGGTGAGCGACAGCGGGACCGGCGGCACCGTCGCGGTGTCGGCTGCAGCCGGTGCGACCAGGAGGTGCCGGCGCAGCAGGAAGGTCGCGATGCTCGCGTTCGCCACCACCGCGAGTGCCGCCTTCCAGCCGAACGTGGCGAACATGTACGCGCTGTCCCATTGCCAGGTGGCGGCCACCATCAGCACCGGCGGCGCTGCATACGACGTGAGCGTGCCGCCGATCGAGACGTTCACGAACAGCACGCCGAGTCCCAAATACTTCATGCGCTCCGGCACCTCGGTCCGGAAGAGGCGCGGTGCGAGCAGCAAGGCGGCGATCGTCATCGCGGCGGGCTCGGTGACCAGCGAGCCCAGCAGCGGCACGCCGGCCAGGCCCAGCCAGGCGGTCGCGACAGGGGTCGGCAGCGGCAGCAGGCGGGCGGCAGCATCGACGACCCTCGTCACCGTCCGCAGCACCGGCCGCGAGGCGGCGATCACCATCACGACGAAGACGAACAGCGGCTCGGTGTAGTTGCGCGACTCCGCATATTCGAGCGCAGGCGCGGCGCCGACCACGAGCGCGAGGCCGAGCACCAGCACGATGGCCCAGAAGCCGAAAACGACCTCGACCTCGCCCAGCAGATGGAAGACGCCCGCGTGACGCGGGTAACGGTGCGACAGTCGCTCGAACTGCTTGGCGGCGAAGGTATGCAGCAGCGCGACGGCAAAGATCGCCGCCGCCATCCACTGGACCGTGGGGTCGGACATCGGGCCTCCTGACTCGTGACGGAGCAGCGAGGCGGCCCGACCATCGCAAGAACCTGGAAACGCCCGATGCGGCGTCCCACCCAGCGGCGGATCTTACCGGCGGCACTCGCGCCGCCGCTCCCTGACGCCGGGGCGGTCGCGCGTGATGCCGCTGCCGCCCCGCTGCGCCGCGGGCTACGTCACCCTTGACGCCGAGCCGCGCGGCACGACCTGGAAGTCGAGGCCGTAGACGAGCAACTCGACCCGCGCCTGATCGACCGGCGCCAGCACCCAGTGGTCGAGCGCCGTGCGCAGGACGAGCGACTCGCGCGGATGCACGTCGCCGTCGGCCTCGATCACGCCGACGCAGAGCTCGAGCACGAGCGTCTGCAGAGCGGTGTCGTCGACCTCGCCGAGCCACGCCGCCAGGGTCGCGTGCTCGATGAGGGCGTCGCCCGTATCGGTCTTGCCGTTCATCAGGTCCTCGCAAAGATCGTCGAGCACCGCGTCCCATTGCAGCCCTTGCAGGCCGAGGCGTGCGACGGCGTCGAGCTGCGTCAGGCGCCGCCACTCGACCGCCTTGATGTCGCCGTTGGCGAGCAGCGCCGCAGCGACGATGCGGGCCGCCGCCGGTGGGCTGTTGCGCGGGTAGGTCCGGAAGTTCCCCTGGTTCATGCTGGCGGTCTCCGTGGGTTCGAAAGCGTCGTGAATCGCCGGCTCGCGAGCCGCAGGCCCGTGGCGAGCGTCGGGCGGTCCTGGTGGACGTCAGGCGTCGCCTGGACCTGCGCCGTCGCCGGCCCCGGTCGTCAGCTGCGTCTCGACGAGGCGGCCGACGCGATCGACGGCGCGATCGATCGTGCCGTAGGCGTCGGTGCCGACGTCGACCACGCGGGCCGGCGGGACGCCGTTCAGCTCGACCCGCATCGCGCAGTAGGTGTCGCGGTGACCGCGCCGGCTGCGCGTGTCGCCCACCTTGACGGCGATGTAGGCGACGCGGTCGCTGCGGTGCAGGAGCCGAAGATGCAGGCGCCGCCGTGCGTGCTCGGCGAGCGCGGCCGCGCCACGGCTGGCGTCAATGTGGAACCGGATGTCCATGGCAAGCCCTCGGGGTGTTGCAGACCGGGCCAATCTAGGGCCATGCGGACCGTGGGTAAATTCGATTAGTCCGGCGACGTGGTTCGGATAAATCTGAGGCTCACGTGAACTACAAGCACCTCCACTACTTCATGCAGGTGGCCGAGAGCGGCAGCGTTGCCGCGGCGAGCCGCCAGCTCAACCTGACGCCGCAGACGGTCAGCGCGCAGATCCAGCTGCTCGCCGAGCGGCTCGGCGGGCCGCTGTTCGAGAAGGTCGGTCGGCGGCTCCAGCTCACCGAGACCGGCGAGCTCGCGCTCGACTACGCGCGGCAGATCTTCTCGCTCGGCTCCGAGCTCGAGGCCGCGGTACGCCAGAGCGCGCTCACGGCGCGCCTGCTCGAGTTCCGCGTCGGCGTGGCGGATGCGGTGCCGAAGTCGATCGCCTATCACCTGGTCGAACCGGCGCTTTCGGTCGAGCCGCCGGTGCGCATCGTGTGTCGTGAGTGGCGGCTCGAGCGTCTGCTGGCCGAGCTCGCCGTGCACACGCTCGATCTCGTCATCTCCGATTCACCGCTGCCGCCGACCGTGAGCGTCAAGGCGTTCAGCCATGCCCTGGGGCGCTCGCGCATCGGGGTCTACGCGGCGCCGGCATTGCGGGCTGCGTGGGGCGGCCCCTTTCCGGAGTGCCTGAACGGCGCGCCGCTCCTGATGCCGGGCGAGGATTCCGCCGTCGGCCGGCGCCTGCACGGCTGGTTCAAGGCGCGCGGCCTCAGGCCGAGCATCGTCGGCGAGTTCGACGACAGCGCGCTGGCCCAGGAGTTCGGCCGCGAAGGTGTGGGCTTCTACCTGGGCCCCGACGTGCTCGCCGGCGAGATCCAGGCGCGGCTGCAGGTCGACGCCGTCGGCGTGATCGACGGCGTCGAGGAGCAGTTCTACGCGATCTCGATCGAGCGGCGCATCACGCATCCCTGCGTGCTGGCCATCACGCGTGCCGCGCGCGCCGAGCTGTTCGGCTCGACCCTCGCATCACGGCGGGGCCGAGCGGCGGCCAGGAAAGGTTGACCGACACGGCCGCGCTCGCATCGGCCTGACCCACGCCCACGGCAGTGACGCAGGCGATGCGTGCAAACGGTCAGACCACTCGGTGCAGCCGGCCCGTCGGGTTCAACCCGCGCCCGGCGGCGCGACCTGCGCGTCCATCTGCCCGCTCGCGCGCAGGGCGTCGGCGACGAAGCCGCTCGCCTTCATTGACTCGATGTAGCCCTCGAGCTGCGGCAGGGCCGCGGCACGCGAGCGCGGCAGTGCCATCGCCTGGCGGATCGCCGTGAAGCGCCCCGGCAGCACACGAAAGCCGGGGTGCTCGCGCGCGTACTGCTCGAGCGGCTGACGCACCCCGGCGGCGGCGTCGAGGCGCTGCTCGGCGAACGTGTCGATCGACGCTTCGGAGGTGGCGGCACGCACCAGCTCGGCGTTCTTGAGCGCGCGCGACAGGAAGAGGTCGTACGCGGCGCCGAGCCCGACCGCGATGCGCACGCCGCTGCGGTCGAGGTCGTCGACCTCCCGGAACGGGGCGTCGTCGCGGACGAGGTAGGTGCCTTCGATGATCACGTACGGTGCGGTGAACGCGATCTGCTCGGCCCGCAACGGGTCGATCGCAAGGAAGGCGATGTCCCAGGCGTCGCGCGCCACGGCGTCGACCACCTTGCCGGCGGCGTCGAAGAACACGAAGTCGAGCGGCACCTCGAGCCGCTCGGCGAGCGCGGTCGCGAGCGCCACCGACACGCCGCGCTGCGACCCGTCGGGGCCGCGCTGCGCGAGCACCGGGTTGCCGTAGTTGATGGCGGCACGCAGGCGCCCGCTCGGGGCGAACTGTGCGGCGTCGGCGGGGGTGGGGAGCGGCATGGCGGTCCGGTCTCGCGGGTGTCGATCGGTGGCGGGTCACGGGTTCCTCATGAAGCGTCTTCATGGGAGCGGCCCATATTATTCGTTTGCCCGCCGGGCCGGCCGCGCACACCATCTCGCCGCAGCGGCCGCGCCCGACGACATTCACAGGACCTCATCGATGCAACACATCCGCGCGAGCGACGGCATCCGGATCGCCGTCGACGTCCACGAGGGCGCGTCCGGGCAGCCGCGCCTGGCGCTGATCCATTCCTTGGCGATGGACCACGCCTTCTGGGCGCCGGTCGTCGAGCGCCTGACGGCCGAGGCCGCCATCGTCGCGATCGACGCGCGCGGTCACGGCGCCTCGGACAAGCCGCTCGGCCCGTACACGGCCGAGCGCATGGCGGCCGACCTCGCCGACGTGCTCGACGCGCTCGGCTGGCCCGCAGCGGTGGTCGCCGGTGCGTCCATGGGCGGCTGCCTTGCCCTGCAGTTCGCGGCCGACTACCCGGAGCGCACGCAAGGGCTCGGCCTCGTCGACACCACCGCGTGGTACGGACCGGAGGCGCCGAAGGACTGGGCCGCGCGCGGCGAGCGTGCACGCAGCCAGGGCCTCGCGTCGATGATCGACTTCCAGCGCACCCGGTGGTTCAGCGACGAGTTCCAGTCGGCGCACCCTGAAGTCGTCGCGCGCTGCGTCGAGACCTTCGTGCTGAACGACGTCGAGGCATTCGACGCCACGTGCAACATGCTCGGCCGGTTCGACGGCCGTGCGAGTCTCGCCGGCATCCGCGTGCCGACCGCGGTGATCGTCGGCGAGCAGGACTATGCGGCGCCGGTCGCGATGGCCGAGGCGCTGCGCGACGGCATCGCGGGCGCGCAGCTCACCGTCATTCCGGGCGCGCGCCACCTCACGCCGCTCGAGACGCCCGACGTCGTCGTCGGCGAGTTGCGCCGGCTGCTGCAGATGGCCGCCTGAAGGCGAACGACGCATGGTGCCTTTCGAGTTCCTGGTCCCCGACACCCTCGACGAAGCGGTCGCGCTGCTCGACCCCGACGATCCCGGGATCCGCCCGGTCGGCGGCGGCACCGCGATCATGCTGATGATGAAGGCCGGCGTGCTCGCCCCGACGCGGCTCGTCAGCCTGCAGCGCATCGAGCCGCGCTGGTCGGAGATCCGTGTCGACGCCGCCGGCGCGCTGGTGATCGGCGGACGCACGCGCCTCGCCGCACTCGAGCATCACCCCGAGGTCCGGCGCGGCTGGCCGGTGCTCGCGCGCACCCTGCGCACGCTTTCCAACGTGCGGGTGCGCAGCGTCGCGACGATCGGCGGCAACCTCGCGCACGCCGACCCGCACCTCGACCTGCCGCCGGTGCTGTCGGCGCTCGGGGCGAGTGTCACGGTGGTCGGACCAAACGGGAGGCGCACGGTCGCGGTCGCCGACCTCTGCACCGGCTACTTCGAGACCGTGCTCGCCCGCGACGAGTTGATCTGCGAGGTGACGGTGCCACCGCAGCGCGGCCCGGCGAGCTACATGAAGGTCACCACCCGCGCGGCACACGACTGGCCGGCGCTCGGCCTCGCGGTCGCCCTCGACGCCGACGCGGCGGCCGGGACGATCCGCAGCGCAAGCATCTACATCGGGGCCGCGACCGACCGGCCGACGCGGCTCGTGGCCGCCGAGGCGCTGCTCGCCGGCGCCAGCGCCGACGACGCGACCCTGCGCCGCGCCGGCGAGGCCGCCGCCGCCGAGATCGACATCGTCGGCGACCCGCACGGCTCGGCGCCGTACAAGTGCCACCTGCTGCGCGTGACGCTCGGCCGTGCCGTGCGCAACGCGCTCGCCCACGCAGGACGCGTCGCATGACCAACACCGCACCGCCGCTCGACGCGTCGGCGTTCGACCGCGAGACGCTCGAGGACTCGCCGTTCGCCCCGCTCACGAGGAACGACGCGCCCGAGCCCGAACCGATGGCGGCGCACGGGCCGCAGGTCGGCCGCCGCATGGAGCGCCTCGAGTCGCGCGCCAAGGTGACCGGCCGCGCCGACTACACGCACAACGTGGTGCTCCCGCGGATGCTGCACGCCAAGATCGCGCGCAGCACCGTGGCGCACGCGCGCATCCGCTCGATCGACGTCAGCGAGGCCGCGGCGCTGCCCGGCGTGCACTCGGTGGTCACCGCCGCCGACGTGAAGCGCGTCATCGCCAAGCCTTTCTACGGCCCGGCGTTCCACGACCAGCCGATCCTCGCCATCGACAAGGTGCGCCACGTCGGCGAGCCGGTCGCGGTGGTGCTGGCGTCCGACCTGCACGTGGCCGAGGCGGCGACGCACCTGATCCGCATCGACTACGACGTGCTGCCGGCGGTGTTCGACGAGGTCGAGGCCGCGAGCTCCGACGTCTTCGTGCACGACGAGCTCAAGCCCGCCGGTACCTTCCCCGATCTCAAGCACCTGCAGGGGCGGAGCGGCACCAACGTCGCGCTCGACTTCAAGGTGCGGCGCGGCGACGTCGACAAGGCGTTCGCCGAGGCCGCGCACGTGTTCGACGATACCTTCCGCACCGGGCAGGTGATGCACGTCCCGCTCGAGCCGATGGTCACGGTGGTCGACCCCGGCGACGAGCACATCGTGATCCACACCGCGTCGCAGAGCCCGTCGTTCGTGCGCATCGAGATCGCGCGCCTGCTGGGCTGGCGCGAGAACCAGGTGCAGGTGAAGACGCGCCTGCTCGGCGGCGGCTTCGGCGCCAAGCTCTACATCAAGCTGGAGGCGCTGGCGACGGCGCTCGCGCTGCTCGCGCGCCGGCCCGTGCGCGTGGCGCTCACGATGGAGGAGCAGTTCTTCACCATCACCAAGCACGGCACCACGTTCCGCATCCAGAGCGCGGTGAACGCCGACGGCATCATCACCGGACGGCGCTGCGAGGTGTGGTGGAACGGCGGCGCATATGCCGACATCGGGCCGCGCGTCACGCAGAAGTCGGGCTTCACCGCATCGGGGCCGTACGACATCGAGAACGTCAGCATCGACTCGTACCAGGTCTACACCAACCTGCCGCCGGCCGGCGCGTTCCGCGGCTTCGGCATCACCCAGGTGGTGTGGGGCTACGAGTGCCAGGCCGACATCATCGCGCGCCGGCTCGGCCTCGACCCCGTGGAGTTCCGGCGCCGCAACCTGCTGCGCGAGGGACGCCCGCACGCGACGGGCACGCCGATGCACGACGCCGCGCTGCATCGCGTGCTCGAGCTCACCGCCGAGCGCATGCAGTGGAATCAGCCGTTCGACCACGGCACGCCGGAGCGGCGGCGCGGCCGCGGCATCGCGATCGGCTTCAAGGCGCTGGTCGCGCCGACCACGTCGGTCGCCACGCTCAGCCTGCAGGGCGACGGCAGCGCGATCCTCTCGATGAGCACGGTCGACATGGGGCAGGGCTCCGACACCGCGATGGCGATGGTCGCCGCCGAGGTGCTCGGCATCCGCGCCGAGCGCGTGCGCGTGGTCCACCCCGACACCGACAGCACGCCGTACGACATGGCGACGCTCGGCTCGCGCTCGACCTTCCACATGGCGCACGCGGTGCGCCTCGCGGCCGAGGACGTGCTCGCGAAGCTCTCGGCCATGGCCACCGAACTCGGCGTGCCTGACCGTGGCGCGGCCGGCGCCGGCGAGCTGCTGCGCAGGAAGTACGGCATGCCGGCCGGCAACATCGTCGGCACCGGCAGCTTCGTGCCGCCGTACGTCTCGCCCGATCACGACACCGGGCAGTCGCCCGACATCACGCCGAACTGGATGATCGGCGCGGCGGGCGTCGAGGTCGAGGTCGACACCGAGACCGGTCACATCGAGATCGTGCGCTTCGAGAACGTGGTCGATTGCGGCACGCCGATCAACCCGAAGATCGTCGAGACGCAGATCTCGAGCGCGGCCATCCAGCAGCTCGGCATGACGCTGTTCGAGGAGATGGAGTTCGACGAGCTCGGCCAGCTGCGCAACGCCTCGTTCGCCGAGTACAAGATCCCGGGCATCCACGACATCCCCGAACGCATCGGCTGCGCGATCGCCGACAACGTGCAGCGCAACGGGCCGTTCGGCGCCAAGGGCGTCGGCGAGAGCGGCACCTTCGGCGTTTCGCCGGCCATCGCGGCGGCGATCGAGGACGCCGTCGGCGTGCGCCTGACCGCCCTGCCGCTCAAGCCGGAGGCGGTGTACCGCGCGATCGCGGCGGCACGAGGCGACGCGCTGGCCGATGCCTGAACCCCGGACTGTCGCAACGACACACGATCAACCGACCACCACGACATGAGCGACACCACGATCCCGATCCGCTTCGTCCTCAACGGCGAGCGCGTCGACGCGCGCGTCGAGGGCTACGAGACGCTGCTCGAGGTGCTGCGCACGCGCTTCGGCCTCTACGGCGCGCGCGAGAGCTGCGGCCAGGGCCTGTGCGGCTGCTGCACGATCAACGTCGACGGCGACGCCGTCACCGGCTGCATCTACCCGGCCATTCACGCCGACGGCGCCGAGGTGAGCACGATCGAGAGTCTCGAGAAGGAGGGCGTGCTCGACCCGGTGCAGCAGGCGTTCATCGACTGCGGCGCGTTCCAGTGCGGCTTCTGCACGTCGGGCTTCATCCTGATGAGCCGTCAGCTGCTCGACCGCAACCCCGACCCCAGCGAGGCCGAGATCCGCAGTTACCTGTCCGGGAATCTCTGCCGCTGCGGCGCCTACCCCGAGATCGTGCAGGCGGTGCGGCTCGCGGCCGAGCGCATGCGCGCCGCCGCGCCAGCCTGAGCCGCGCGCGCCGCTACGCGCGCTGCGAGCGATCGATCAGTCCCCCGCTCCTGGCGGAGCCTCGACGAGGAACACGCGATGCGCATCATCTCGACCCCCGACGCACCGGCGCCCGGCGGCCACTACTCGCAAGCCATCGAGGCGAACGGCTTTGTCTTCGTCTCGGGCATGCTGCCCGGCCCGCCCGCCGCCGGCGAGACCGACAGCTTCGAGCGTCAGGTGCGCGCGACGCTCGGCCACTGCCGGCGGCTGCTCGAAGCAAGCAGCCGCCGACTCGAGGACGTCGTGCAGGTCACCGCCTACATCGTGGGCATCGAGCACTGGCCGCAGTTCAACGCCATCTATGCCGAGGTCTTCGGCGGCCACAAGCCCGCGCGTGCGGTGGTGCCGGTGCCGTGCCTGCATCACGACTACCTCATCGAGATCCAGATGGTCGCGCTCGGCGGCTAGTGCCATCGGGCTTGTGCGGAGGCGGCCCGACGCACGCGCCGTCGAGAATCGATCGGGCCATTCCCCAACCCTCACCGACCAGGAGCCCCGATGAAAGCGCCCACGAAACTCCTTGCCGCCACGCTGCTGCTCGCTGCCTCGGCGGTGCACGCGCAGGCACAGGACTACCCGTCGCGGCCGATCCGGGTGCTGGTGCCGTTCGCGCCCGGCGGCGCGGTCGACACGACGACGCGCATCCTCACCCAGAAGCTCACCGAGCGGCTCGGCTGGAACATCACGGTCGAGAACCGGCCGGGCGGCGCCGGCTTCATCGCGACCCAGGCGGCGGCCAAGTCGCCGGCCGACGGCTACACGCTGCTGATGGCGCACACCGGCGAGTTCGCGGTCAACCCGGCGCTCTTTCCGAACGTGCCGTACGAGCTCGAGCGCGACTTCGTGCCGATCACCATGGTGAGCGACGCGCCGATGCTGTACCTGGCCAACATCAAGGAGCCGTACAACAACTTCCGCGAGCTCGTCGCCTACGCGAAGAGCAAGCCCGAAGGCGCGGTGACGTTCTCGTCGCCCGGCAACGGCAGCATCAATCACCTTGCCGGCGAATGGCTCGCGCAGGCGGCCGGCATCAAGATGCTGCACGTGCCGTACAAGGGCGGCGCGCCGGCCGCGGTGGCGGTCGCGGCCGGCGAGGTCTCGCTCGGCGTGATGGCGATCCCCGGCGCCGCGCCGCACCTGCAGGCCGGTCGCGCCAAGGTGATCGGCGTGACCACTGCCAAGCGCACCGCCGCCGGTCCCGACTGGCCGACGCCCGCCGAAGGCGGCATCAAGGACGTCGACGTCTCGATCTGGGTGGGCCTCTTCGCGCCGAAGGGCACGCCGCAGGCGATCGTCGACAAGCTCAACGCCGAGGTGCTGAAGACGCTCGAGCAGCCCGAGGTGCGCAAGCGCTACGCCGAGCTCGGCTCGCTGACCGCCGGCATGACGCCGGCGGCGTTCATGCAGCGCATCAAGGCCGACGCCGAGCGCTACAAGGTGGTCGTGAAGGCGGCCGGCGTCAAGCCCGAGTAGTTCGACGGCAGCCCGACAGGCTCGACGGCAGCCCCGGCATGGCAGTGCCGGCGTGCGAAGCGATCTTGCTTCGCACGCGATCAGGCTCTAGCGGTAGCCCGAGTCGTTGGCCGAGTGGATGATCCAGATCAGGTGGGCCGACGTGTCGAAGCCTGCCGAGCCGGCGAAGATCAGACGGCCCTGGCCCTTGTAGGCGAGCTCGTGGCGATAGCGGTCCGACCCGTAGAAGAACGGGATGAACGCCTTGCCGGTGATGTAGGCACCCTGGTCGGTCGGCGGGCCGACGATGTCCATCACCTGCTTGGCGGTCATGCCGATCTGCAGGCGCGTGAACTTGCTGTTGCGCGCGGGCTTGCCGGTGATCTCGCCCTCGTAGTCGTTGATGCCCTTGACCTTCTGGCCGTAGCCCGCCTCCACGAGCTTGGGGTCGACCACTTCGCCGGCCGCGTTCATGCCCGGTCCGACCTTGGCGTTGGCGGCCGGCGCAGGGGCGGGCGCCGGCGCCGGTGCCGGCGCGTTGCGGCTCGACGCCGCCGCGCTGCGCGGGTTCGTCGCGGGGGCGGGCGCCGCGGCGGCCCTGCCCGATGCGGGCGCCGGTGCGGGTGCGGCAGCGGCCGGCGCAGGTGCCGGCGCTGGCGCGGCTTCCGCCGAGCTGTTGCCCGGCATGGTCTGGCAGCCCGCGGCGAACGCGGCGGCGACGAGGGCCGCGAGGGCTCCGGTCGAACGATGGTTGTTTGGCATGGGACTCCTCCTCGACAAGGCGTGCGCGCGGACGTCGCGGCGGGGCGAGATCGTAGAGCAGCGAGAGGTCCCTCCGATGGGGGGCCAGGGCTCGGCGTGGCGTGTCGATCGGAGCGCGCGACGAACGGTGCGGCGTGCAGCCGGGCGGCCGGATGGCGGTCGCACAAAAAAGAAAGAGGGCTGGTGCCCTCTCTCTTCACATGCGGCCGGTTCGCTCAGGGCAGCCGGTACGCGTTCGCGTGCACGTTGAACACGCGCCCGGTGCGGTCGTTGACCGACATCTGCACGCCGGTCAGGTAGTCGTTCGCGGCGAAGTTCGAGCCGTTGCAATGCTGATCGGCAGCGGTCGCCGGGCTGCACGTGACCGCCACGCTGCGCGCCGTCGACGCCACGCTGACCGCGTCGTTGAACGATTGTTGTGCCGTCCCGATCACGCGAACCCCGAACAGCTGGACCTGGGTCGGTGCGAGCGCACCGGTGGGCACCTCCCAGCTCACCGGATAGGCCTGGCTGGTGGGCATCGGCACCGAGCCGTCGGCGTTGGCCCCGCTCGTCAGCGCGTTGAGGGTGGCGCTCGTGAAGCGCGGCAGCGGCGTCGCTTTCAGTTCCGCGATGGTCAGCGCGCGGGCGCGCGTCCGATAGGTCTGGCGCGCGGCCTCGACGGTCGGGTTGGAGGCGAGGTAGTAGCGGAAGGTCCACACCGCCTGTTGAGGGATGACGGCAATCTCAGGGTCGGTCAGCTGCTGCGGCGAGAAATAGACGGCGGTGTCGCGTGTGGCGGGCGAGCCGGCGGTGCCGGCGTTCTCGTAGCTCGACGCGATCCGCACCACCGAGGTGCCGCTCAGCGAACCGTCGGCGCGCACCAGCGTCAGGAAGCTGCTGCCGGCGCTCGGCCTGAGCGTGAGCGTTTCGCCGTTCGGCGCGTCGACCACCACGCGATCGAAGATCGGCACTCCGTTCGATGTCGTCGTGTTCGTGATGGTCATCGTGTAGCCGCTGCTGTAGTAGTTGAACGCCGACTGGTTCAGGGTCGGGAACGTGCGGTATTGATGGAACGCGTTGACCGCGCCGTTGTACTGGTACTGGTTGCCGATCAGCTTCAGCTTGCCGTTCTCGTTGCGCACGACGAAGGTGTCGAAGACCTGGGCGCCGTCGCTGGTGACCGAGCGCAGGCCGACCACGATGTCGCCGTTGCCGCGCGTGAACTCGTAGCTGCCCTGATCGAATCTCAGGTTGGTCGTGTTGTCGGGGAAAAGCGAGGAGAACGAACCGCTCGACGAGACGGCGCCGCCGTTGCCGCGATAGGTGGTGGGATCGTCGCCGACGAACAGCGTGCGGCACGCCGGCGCGCTGACCGACGCCGCAGTCGTGCCGCTGACGCGCGTGGCCGTCGGCAACGCGTAGCACGCGTTCATTCGTGTGGTGAGGTCTTCGATCAGCGTCGCGATGCCGACCGGCGGCAGGCTGGGCGTCGGGATCGGCGTGTTGATCACGGCCGAGTTGTTGGCCTTGATCGTCGCCAGCGACTGCTCGCTGCTGAACGTGATGCGCGGTGCCGGTGCATCGCCGCTCGCCTTCATGCTGATGTCGATGTTGGCCGACGCCGCACCCGTCGGCGTGATGGTCACGAGCAGTGCGTCGATCAGCTGGTCGTAGCCCGCGCTGCCGATCGTGAACGGCGTCCTGAACGGGTCGATCGACGTGGTGTTGGTGGCCGCGAGCACCGGCGCGAGCAGTTCCTTGATCTCGCCGGTCTTGGCGGCGAGCGTGCTGCCGTCGACGGTCGCGCTGCCGGCCTTCACCTCGTCGGGCAGCCTGGTCGGCTGACCCGACGGGCTGACGCGCGCGGCGACGAGCGTCGTCACCGGCGTCACGTTGACATGCGTGGTGCCGGGCGGCGCGGCATCGACGAGGCTCACCAGCGACTCGGTCTCGCCGACCGCGCTCTGCCGCGTCGCGATGATCACGAACGGCGCCTTCGCGCCCTCTGCGAGCGTGACCTGCCAGGTGCCGTCGCGGCCGACTGGCGCACTGGTGCCGGCGACGCTGCCGTCGGCCGCGTGCACGCGAACCACGGCGTCGGTGAACGCGGCCCCGGTCGCGGCGACGCCGCTCAGCGTACGCGGCTGCGTGGGGTTGGGCTGATCGCCGCCGTTGTCGTCATCGTCGTCGCCATTGCCGCCGCACGCGACCAGCGCCGCCGTCACGACCGCCAGGCCGATCGGCAGCCAGCGCCGCCCCATCCGAGAAAGAAAATCCATGTCGTCCTCCGTAGTCCGCGCGCCGAACCGCTCGGCGCGCGTGAGGACGTGGAAGGTAGGAGGCGAGCCGCGCGGCGTCGTCATCTCGATGACGGAGGTGCCGACGGCGGATGATCGGGGCCACCCCCACGCAAAGGAGTTCCCGATGGCCGACCGCATCCTCGTCTTCTACGGCTCGTACCGGTCCGACCGGGCGGGCATCCGCCTGGCCGACTATCTGGTCGCGGGCCTTGCCGCCCGCGGTGCCGACGTCGAGCTGATCGATGCCAAGGCGATCGGCCTGCCGATGCTCGACCGCATGTACAAGGAATACCCGTCCGGCGAAGCGCCTGCCGCGTTGGAGACGCTGGCGCAGAAGATCCGCGGCGCCGATGCGTTCGTCTTCGTGACCGGCGAATACAACTGGGGCCCGCAGCCGGGCCTGAAGAACCTGACCGACCACTTCCTCGAGGAATTCTTCTGGCGGCCGGCGGCGATCGCGAGCTACTCCGCGGGCCGCTTCTCCGGTGTGCGCTCGGGCACGGCCTGGCACTCGATCCTCTCGGAGATGGGCATGGTCGTGGTGTCGAGCACGCTTGCGGTCGGCACCATCTCGCAGTCGCTGGACGCCGACGCCCGGCCGATCGGCGCCGGCGGCGCGGCCCTCGACCGCGCGTTCCCGCGCTTTGCCGACGACCTGGCGTGGTGGACCGAGGCGGCGCGCGAGCAGAAGGCGCGCAAGGCACCGCCGTATTGAGCCTGCCATGACGCCGTCGTGCCTGCAGCGCCGCGCCGACGAGGCCGTGCGGCCTGCGCCGCCACTGCGCGCGCGAGGCGGCACGCCTCGCGCCACGACGCTATAACGCCGGACTTCTTCAGACCCGCGAGGACCCGCGATGCCCGATCTCTCCGACCTGCCCGTCACGCGCAAGTGGCCGGCGCGACATCCGGAGCGCCTGCAGCTCTATTCGCTGCCGACGCCGAACGGCGTCAAGGCGTCGATCATGCTCGAGGAGACCGGCTTGCCGTACGAGCCGCACCGCGTCGCGTTCGACACCAACGACCAGATGACGCCGGAGTTCCTGTCGATCAGCCCGAACAACAAGATCCCCGCGATCGTCGACCCCGACGGCCCGGGCGGCAAGCCGCTCGCGCTGTTCGAGTCGGGCGCGATCCTGATCTACCTGGCCGACAAGACGGGCCGCTTCATGCCGGCCGACCCGGCGCTGCGCTACCAGACCATCCAGTGGCTGATGTTCCAGATGGGCGGCATCGGACCGATGTTCGGGCAGCTCGGCTTCTTCCACAAGTTCGCCGGCAAGGACTACGAAGACAAGCGGCCGCGCGACCGCTACGTGGCGGAAAGCAAGCGCCTGCTCGGCGTGCTCGACCGCCATCTGGAAGGCCGTGCCTGGATCATGGGCGACGAGTACACCATCGCCGACATCGCGACCTTCCCGTGGGTGCGCAACCTGGTCGGCTTCTACGGTGCCGGCGAGCTGGTCGGCTTCGATGCGTTCGGCAACGTCGCCCGCGTGCTCGCGAGCTTCGTCGCGCGGCCCGCCGTCGAGCGTGGTCTGACCATTCCGGCGGCGCCGGGTGCGTGAGGCCGCCGCTGCGGCGGCGACCGCCGGCGGGCCGACGCTGACGCGCGGCCTCGTCGCGCTGTTCGCGTTCTGCTGCGGCGCGATCGTCGCCAACCTCTACTACGCGCAGCCGATCGTCGCGCTGATCGCCGCCGACATCGGCCTCGCGCCGCACGCCGCGGGGCTGATCGTCTCGCTCACCCAGATCGGCTACGCGCTCGGCCTCTTCTTCCTGGTGCCGCTCGGCGACCGGCTCGAGAACCGGCGCCTGATGATCGCGACCACCGCGGTCTGCGTGGCCGCGCTCGCGGCGATCAGCGTGGCCGCCCGGCCGCCGGTGTTCCTGGCGTGCGCGCTGCTCGTCGGCATCGGCTCGGTCTCGGTGCAGATGATGATCCCGCTCGCCGCCAACCTGGCGCCGGAGGCGTCGCGCGGCCGCATCGTCGGCAGCATCATGGGCGGCCTGCTCGCCGGCATCATGCTGGCACGGCCGCTCTCGAGCGCGGTCGCCGACGCGTTCGGCTGGCGTGCGGTGTTCGGCAGCGCCGCTGTCGTCGCGCTCGCCATCGTCGGCGTGATGGCCTGGACCATGCCCACCCACGAGCCGGCGCATCGCGCGAGCTACGGGGCGCTGCTGCGCTCGCTCGGCAGCCTGCTGCGCAGCCAGCCGGTGCTGCGCGAGCGCGCGTTCGCGCAGGGCTGCATGTTCGCGTCGTTCACGCTGTTCTGGACCGCCGCGCCGCTCGAGCTGATGCGCAGCCACGGCTTCACGCAGTTGCAGATCGCGGGCTTCGCGCTGGTCGGCGCCATCGGCGCGATCGCCGCGCCCATCGGCGGACGCCTCGCCGACGCCGGCCACGTGCGCGGCGCGACGCTCGGCGCGCTCGGCGCGGGCCTCGCCTGCTACGCCGCGGGGTTCGTGCCAGGCTGGGGCTTCGCGGGCCTGCTGGTGATCGCGGTCGTGCTCGACTTCTGCGTGCAGATCAACATGGTCGTCGGCCAGCGCGAGATCTACGCGCTCGACCCGGCGAGCCGCAGCCGCATCAACGCGCTCTACATGACGAGCATCTTCGTCGGCGGGTCGATCGGCGCCGTGCTGGCGAGCGTGGTGTACGAGAACGGCGGCTGGCACGCGGCCGCGACCGTCGCGGCGCTGTTTCCGGCGGTGGCGCTGGTTCGGTTCCTCGTGGCGGCGCGCCGGCGTTGAAAGGTCGGACCCGACGCGGGGGCGCCGCTCGCGTTTCACGGCGTCGGACAGGCGCCCACAACGCAGCGCCCGCTCCTGCGGTCGCTGGCTGACCGTCGCGCACCCGGCGGCAGCTGCCTCGATCGCAGACGGCACACCCCCCGCTGACGTCCATGACGCCGACGCGGGCACCCGGCGGCGAGGCTCCGCGGCTCCGTTAAGGTCGCGGGCGCGCCAGCCGGCCAACTCAGCCGGAACGACGGCGCCGACGCCGCGGCGGCCGCGCACCCGTTGCAGTCGTCGCGATTCGAACCCCGCTGGAGACCCGCCATGCCGTACGTCGACGGATTCGTCATTGCCGTGCCGATCGCCAATCGAGAGGCCTATCGCCAGATGGCCGAGACCGCGGCCGACGTGTTCATGGCGCATGGCGCCCTGAACGTCGTCGAGTGCTGGGGCGACGACGTGCCGCCGGGCAAGGTGACGTCGTTCCCGCTGGCGGTGCAGTGCAGGGACGACGAGGCGGTGGTGTTCTCGTGGATCACCTGGCCTTCGCGCGCGGCGCGCGACGAAGGCATGAAGAACTCGATGGCCGATCCGCGCATGCAGATGGGCACCGAGTCGATGCCGTTCGACGGCAAGCGGATGATCTTCGGCGGCTTCGACGTGATCGTCAGCCGCTGAGCCGTCGAGTCGCGCTCAGCGCGACCCGAACATCATCTGCCGTGCGAGCGCCGACTTCAGCGGCTTGACCGCGTCGAGCGCCGCGATGCCGAGGCCGCGCGCGGTGGCCGCGCCGGGCAGCTGCCAGGTGAAGGTGCGCGCCAGGAAGTCGGTCGTCGCGATCATGGCCCAGCGGTCGGGGGCGCGCTGCCACTCGAGGCGCGCGAGCACCGCGCCGACGTCGCCGTCGGACCGGTCGGCGAGCCCGCGCACCAGCACGAACGCATCGCGCAGGCCGAGGTTGAGACCCTGGCCGGCGACCGGATGCAGGGTCTGCGCCGCGTTGCCGATGCGCACGGTGCGGCCGTCGACCAGCGTGCGTTCGGCCGAGAGGCCGAGCGGAAAGCGCTTCAGCGGCGAAAGGCTCGCGATCCGCGGCGTGCGCGGGTGGAAGATGGTGTTCAGCACCACCGCGCGCTGCGCGTCGCCGAGGTCCTGCACCGGATCGTCGTCGGCCGGCACGCACCACACGAGCCCGGCGCGGCCGTCCTTGAGCGGCAGCAGCGCGGCCGGGCCGTGGCGCGTGAAGCGCTCGTACGCGGTGCCGCCGATCGGCGTCGCGCCGTCGAACGTCGCCTGGCCGACCCACGCGACCTGACGGTAGTCGCGGCGCAGGGCAGGCTTTCTGTCGCCGACGACGACGCTCGGTGCGCGCTCGGCCTGGAACACGCCGCCCTCGGCGACCACCGCGAGGTCGAAGCGGTCGGCGATGCCGGCGTCGACCTCGACCGCGCCGCCGGCGACGTTCTTGATCGCGGCGACCGGCGTGCCGAAACGCGTGACGAGCCGCCGCGGGTCGGCGGCGGCGCGCTCGAGCCACGCGCGCTGCAGCGGTGCGACGAGCGCGCCGTAGCTCAGCACCGCGCCGAGCATCGGCACCGCCTCGTCGAGCGCGCCGATCGTGAGCTCGGGCTCGGCGGCAAGGCGTCCGGGCAGCCACGTCGCGAGCGACGGTGCCTGCTGCGACACGTGCACCTGCAGGATCGGCTGCGCCGTTTCGCCGGCCCACGCGCCGAGCCGCTGCAGCAGCTGCACGCTGCCGAGCGACAGCGCGAGGGTGCGCGGGTCGCCCGCGACGTCGCGGTCGAGCGGTCGCGCGTCGAACAGCGTGACCTCGGCGTGCGGCAGCGTCCCGGCGGCGTGCAGCGCGAGCGCGAGGCCGACCGGCCCGGCCCCGATCACCGCGATGCGCAGCGACCCGGCCGTGCGAGCGGCACCGGCCGCGGCGGCCGGCTCGCGTTCCGCGGCGCCGGCGTCGGCGGCAGCGCTCGCAGCCGGTTCATCGGGCGTCGGTGTGGAAGGGTTCATTCGAACGGCGTTCTCGGCTGGGCAGGCGCGGCAGGGCCGGCCTTATTATTTGCCGCGACCGGTCCGGGTCGGCTTCACGCGGGAGAACGCCATGGCGATGATGGATTTCATCAAGAAGCAGTTCATCGACGTCATCGAGTGGACCGAGGACTCGGACGGCGTGCTGGCGTGGCGGTTCCCGATGGAAGACCGCGAGATCCAGAACGGCGGCTCGCTCACCGTGCGCGAGTCGCAGATGGCGATGTTCGTCAACGAGGGCAAGGTCGCCGACGTGTTCGGCCCCGGTCGCTACGTGCTGAACACGCGCACGCTGCCGATCCTCACCTACCTGCAGAACTGGGACAAGTTCTTCCAGAGCCCGTTCAAGAGCGACGTCTACTTCTTCAGCACGCGCCAGCAGGTCGACCAGCGCTGGGGCACCAGCCAGCCGGTGACGATCCGCGACAAGGACTTCGGCGCGGTGCGGCTGCGCGCGTTCGGCAACTACAGCTATCGCGTCGCCGACCCCGGGCGCTTCCACACCGAGATCTCGGGCACGCGCGAGCGCTACACCGTCGCCGACCTCGACGGCCAGCTGCGCGGGCTCATGCTGCAGCACATCTCGGACGCGGTCGCGTCGAGCGGCGTGCCGTTCCTCGACCTCGCCGCCAACCAGGTCGAGTTCGCGAAGGCGCTGCAGGCGGCGACCGCGCCGGCGTTCGAGCAGATCGGTCTCAAGCTCGAGATGGTGACGATGCAGAACGTGTCGCTGCCGCCCGAGCTGCAGAAGATTCTCGACCAGCGCATCGGCATGCAGATGGTCGGCGACACCGCGCGCTTCATGCAGTACCAGACCGCGCAGTCGATCCCGGCGCTCGCCGCCGGTGCCGCCGACGGCGGCGGTGGCGGCGTGGTCGACAGCGCGGTCGGGCTCGGCGCCGGCGTCGCGCTCGGCCAGGTGATGGCGAACCAGCTCAGCCAGGGCCTGGCGGCCAACGCGCCGGGGGCGCCGGCGGCCGCCGCAGCGGCGGACGCGCCGGCGCCCGCAGGCATCCGGCCGGACGAGGTGATGGCGACGATCGAGCGCCTCGCGGACCTCAAGCAGAAGGGCATCCTCACCACCGAGGAGTTCGATGCCAAGAAGGCCGAGCTGCTGAAGAAGCTGGTCTGACCGTTCCGGCCGCGCGTGCCCCCCGCGTTCCGATGACGCGCGTCCGTCCCGGCCCGCCGCGTACCCGCGGCGCACCGGCTTCGCGGAGCGCGCGCTGAGCACCGACGCGTCGCCGCAGCGCGCGTATCGCGCGGCGTGCCCGAACTGCGGCGCGCCGGTCGAGTTCCGCTCGGCCGCGTCGGCGTTCGCCGTCTGCGGCTACTGCGGCAGCCACGTCCTGCGAGACGGCGACACGCTGCGCAAGGTCGGCGAGCGCGCCGAGCTGTTCGACGATCACTCGCCGCTGCAGGTCGGCGCCGCCGGGCGCTTCCAGGGTGCGCCGTTCACGCTGGTCGGCCGGCTGCAGTACCGCACGCTCGACGGCACCTGGAACGAGTGGCACGCGCTGTTCGATGCGGGCGCCGACGGCACCCCGAAGTCGGGCTGGCTTGCGGAAGACAACGGCCGCTACGTGTTCGGCTTCGAGGTCCCGCTCGAGGAAGCGGCGCCGCGGCCCGAGTCGCTGCGCCCCGAGCTCGCGCTCGTCGTCAACCGCGAGTCGTGGCGCGTCGCGTCGGTGGTGGTGGCGCGCGTGCAGGGCGCCGAGGGCGAGCTGCCGGAGGTGCCCAACCTCGCGACTGCGTTCGTCGTCGCCGACCTGCGCAGCCCGCGCGACGAGGTCGGCACGCTCGCCTACGCCGACGCCGCCGCGCCGACGTGGTCGGTCGGGCGATCGGTCGCACTGGGCGAGCTGGCGCTGCAGGGCCTTGCCGAGCGGGCCGAGCGCACGCTTGCCGGCCGAGCCATCGAGTGCCCGAACTGCGGCGCGCCGCTCGAGATCCGCCTCGACACCACGCGCTCGATCGTGTGCCGGCAATGCCGCTCGGTGATCGACCTCTCGGCGGGAACCGGTGGCGACCTCGCGCACTACCGCCAGGCGACCGGCACGCGCGAGCCGCAGATCCCGCTCGGCAGCATCGGCACGCTCGCGTTGCCGATCGCGGGCAAGCCCGCGCGCCCGCTGCCGTGGCAGGTGGTCGGCTACGTCGAGCGCTGCGAGGTCGCCGGTTCCGCCGGCAGCGCCGATGACGACGACGATGACGGCGAAGGCCAGTCGTTCTGGCGCGAGTACCTGCTCTACCACCGCAACGAGGGCTTCGCGTTTCTCGTCGATGCCGAGGACGGCTGGAGCTGGACCGCGCCGATCACCGGCGTGCCGCGCCGCCGCGGCGACCGCGTCGAGCTCGACGGGGTGCTGTATCGCAAGCTCTACGACTACGTGGGGCAGGTGACCTACGTGCTCGGCGAGTTCTATTGGCGCGTCGAGCGCGACCAGCGGACCGACAACACCGACTACGTCGGCACCGGCAGCGCGCTCCGCAAGCGACTGAACCGCGAGGCGACGGTCTCGAACGCTGCGCGGCCGGCCGCCTCGCCGGGCGGCGCGACCTTGCCCGCCGAGGACCGCGAGGTCGTCTGGTCGGCCGGCGAGACGCTGCCGGCCGCGCAGATCGTCACCGCGTTCAAGCTGCGCGCCGAGACCCTGAAGGCACTCGAGCGCGACGCGCTGCCGGGCGCGTTCCGCCATTCGCTGCTCGGCAAGATCGTGTTCTGGGCGATCGTCGTGATCGTGCTGCTGATGCTGGTGCGCTGCGCGACGCGCGACGACTGCGAGCCGATGCGGCGCAGTTACGGGCCCGAGTCGGCGCAATACCGGAGCTGCGTCGCCAACAATCGGAGCGGCTCGGGCTTCCGCACGGGCGGCGGGTCGTTTGGCGGCTTCTCGACCGGCGGCGGTCACAAGTGACGACCCGGGGCCGGAGCCCCGTTGACGAGGAGGAACGAAATGGAAATCGAGTGGCTGAGGCCGGCGGCCGTGATCGGCTCGTTCATGTTCGCGCTGATCGGCGTGCTGATCTTCTGGGTCTGCTTCATCGTCGTCGACAAGCTGACGCCGTACGACCTGTGGCACGAGATCGTCGGCAAGCAGAACGTCGCGCTCGCCATCGTGGTCGGCGCGATGTGCATCGCGATCGGCCTGATCGTCGCGGCCGCGGTGCACGGCTAGCGGCGTGCTCGCGCGGTGAGCGCGTTGCCGGCGCCATCGCCGGAGACATCCGAGCGGGCCGCCCGCCTGCCGCGCGGTGGCGACGCGCGGCCGGTCGACCCGGCCGAGGTCGCGCTGCTCGCGTCGGTGTTCATCGTCGCCGCCTGCGGCCTGGTCTACGAACTGGTCGCCGGCACGGTCGCGAGCTACCTGCTCGGCGACTCGGTGCTTCAGTTCTCGACCGTCATCGGCACGTACCTGTTCGCGATGGGCGTGGGCTCCTACCTGTCGCGCTTCTTCGAGCGCCAGCTCGTCGCGCACTTCCTGCGCATCGAGTTGCTTGTGGGCGTCGTCGGCGGGCTGATGCCGGCGGCGCTGTTCGGCCTGCACTCGGTGGCGTCGCCGTCGTTCCGCGTGGCGCTCTACGGCCTCGTGCTCGCGGTCGGCGTGCTGGTCGGGCTCGAGATCCCGCTGGTGCTGCGCATCCTCAAGCGCGAGGCGAGCGCGCACGGCGGCGCCGGCGCGGGCCTGCGCACGCTGGTCTCGCAGGTGCTGACCTTCGACTACCTCGGTGCGCTCGCGGTGTCGATCGCGTTCCCGCTGCTGCTGGTGCCGCAGCTCGGGCTCATCCGCACCGGCGCGTTGTTCGGGCTGCTCAACGCGGCCGTCGCGATCTGGGCGCTCTGGCTGTTCCGCGCGCGCATCCGTGGCGTGGCGGCGCATGCGCTCGCATGCGCGGTCGCGGTCGGACTGCTCGGCGCCGCGCTCGTCGCCGCCGACCGCGTGACGACCTGGGCCGAGGACCGGCTCTACGCGGACCGCGTGGTGGTGAGCGAGTCGAGCCGCTGGCAGCGCATCGTCGTCACCTCGAGCAGCCACGGCGTGCGTCTCTTCCTCAACGGCAACCTGCAGTTCAGCTCGACCGACGAGTACCGCTACCACGAGGCGCTGGTGCACCCCGCGATGGCGGCGCACGGCGCGCCCAGGCGCGTGCTCGTGCTCGGCGGCGGCGACGGCATGGCGGTGCGCGAGATCCTGCGCTGGCCGAGCGTCGAGCAGGTGACGCTGGTCGAGCTCGATCCGCACATGACGCGGCTGTTCGGCGAGCTGCCGTTGCTGCGCACGCTCAACGCCGACGCGCTGCGCTCGCCGAAGGTGCGCACCGTCAACGACGACGCGTTCGGCTGGCTCGAGCGCAACCCCGACGTGTTCGACGTGATCGTGATCGACTTTCCCGATCCGACCAACTTCTCCATCGGCAAGCTCTACACGTCGACGTTCTATGCGCTCGTCGACCGTCACCTTGCGGCCGGAGGCTTCGCCGCGGTGCAGACCACGTCGCCGCTGATCGCGCGACGCAGCTTCTGGACCGTGGTCGCCAGCGTCGAATCGGCGGGCCTCACCGCGACCCCATACCACGCGCACGTGCCGAGCTTCGGCGAGTGGGGCTTCGTCGTGGCCGGACGGCGGCCGTTCCGGATGGCGCAGGCGCTGCCGAATGGTCTGCGCTTTCTCGACGTCAAGGGGCTGCCCGCGCTGTTCGACTTTCCGCTCGACATGGCACGCGTGCCCGCCGAGGTGAACCGGCTGTCGAACCAGGTGCTGGTGCGGACCTACGAAGAGGAGTGGGGGAAGGTGCACCCGTGAGCGTGCCGACGCGATCAGGCGGCGCTGCGCGCCTGGGCGGCGATGCCGGAGGCCACGGCGGCATCGCTGCGAACCCACCCGGGCTCGCGCAAGCCGGGCGCCCGGAGGGCGGCGTCACGCGCCGCCATGTGCTTGCCGCGGCCGGCCTCGCGCCGCTCGCCGCCTGCGACTGGCTGCACGGCGACGATGCGCGAGCGCTCGATGGCGCCTGGGTCGGCCTGTCGCACGAGCGTGGTCACCGCTTGCGGGGTGCCGCGGCGTCCACGGGCGCTGCCCCCGTGCCGGCGCTGCAGCGCCGCTGCGCGGTGATCGTGGTCGGTGCCGGCGTCGCAGGTCTGGCGGCGGCGCGCGCGCTCACGCAGGCCGGCATCGACGATGTCCACGTCTTCGACGTCGAGGACGGGGCCGGCGGCAACAGCCGCGGCCTCAGCATCAACGGCCTGCGCTGCCCGCTCGGCGCGCACTACCTGCCGGTGCCCGACGAGGACAACGCCGAGGCGATCGAGCTGCTCGAGGCGTTCGGCGTGCGCAGCACGCGCGGAGGGCGGGCCGTCTACGACGAGCGCCACCTCGTGCACAGCCCGCAGGAGCGCCTGCACGTCGGCGGCCAGTGGGTCGAAGGGCTGCTGCCGCCGGTCGAGGCGCTGCCGCTCGCCGAGCGGGCGTCGACGACGGCGCAGTACGCGCGCTTCAGCCGCGAGGTCGACGCGCTGCGTGCGGGAGGGCGCTTCCGCATCCCGACCGCGAGCTCGCGCTGGGACGCCGAGCTCGAAGGCTTCGACGCGATCACCTTCGCGACCTGGCTCGACCGCCGCGGCTACGACGCGCCGGCGCTGCGCTGGTACCTCGACTACTGCTGCCGCGACGACTACGGCGCCGGCGCGGCGACGGTGTCGGCGTGGGCGGGCCTGCACTACTTCGCGAGCCGTCACGGCTTTCGCGACCCGGGCGCGGGCGAAGGGGGCGAGACCGGCGAGGGCGTGCTCACCTGGCCCGAAGGCAACGCCTGGCTCGTCGAGCGCATGGCGGCGCCGCTCGGCGCCCGGCTGCACGCCGGCTGCGTGGCCCTGCGCATCGACGAAGGGCGGCACGCGGTCGACGTCGACCTCTGGAACGTCGCCGCGTCGCGCGTCGAACGCTGGACCGCGGCGCACGTCGTCACGGCGGTGCCGCTGTTCGTCGCGCGGCGCATCGTCGTCGAGCCGCCGCCCGCGCTCGTCGCTGCCGCGGCAGCGCTGCAGTACGCGCCGTGGCTCGTCGTCAACGTCGCGCTCGACGCGCCGCTCGACGACGTGCCCGGCGCGCCGCCGTCCTGGGACAACGTGGTCTACGGCAGCTCGGGGCTCGGCTACGTCGACGCCGGCCACCAGTCGATGCGCCCGGTCGCCGAGCGTGTCGTGCTCACCGCCTACCGCGCGTTCGGCGACGGCGACGCCGCGCAGCGAGCGACCGCACGCAGCCGCCTGCTGGCCGAGCCGTGGCAGCCGCATGCGGCGGCGCTGTTCGCGGAATGGGAGGCGGTCCACCCCGACCTCCAACGCAAGGCTCGGCAGGTGCGCCTGATGCGCTACGGGCATGCGATGAGCATCCCGGTGCCCGGGGTGCGAAGCAGCCCGGCGCTCGCGGCACTCGCTGCCGTGCCCGGTCGCGTGCAGTTCGCGCACGGCGATCTGGCCGGGTACTCGATCTTCGAGGAGGCGCTGCATCACGGCAGGCGTGCCGCGCGCGCGGTGAGCGCCGCGCGCGCCGTCGCGGCGGTCTAGAGCACCCCGGTCGGCCGGCCTACGCCGGCTCGGCCTCGTGATCTGCGAGGGTGCGGATCACGTCGATGAACGCCTGCGCAGCCGGGCTCGGTGGCTCGCCTTGCAGCGTGATCAGGCCGAAGTCGGGCATCGCTCCGAAGAGCTCGGCGCCGATGCGCGTCAGAAGCCCGCGCCGCACGTACTTGTCGACCAGCGCGGCCGGCTGCAGCGAGAGCATGTTGGTGCTCTGCAGCAGCTCGAGTGCGAACAGGAACGACGGCGTCTCGACGATGCCCGAGGTGAGCGCGAGACCGGTGCTGCTGAAGATGTCGTCCGACACCTTGCGCAGCGCGGTCGACGTCGGATAGAGGATCCACGGCCAGTTCGAAAGCTCGGTCAGGCTGGGCGCGTGGCGCCCGCGCAGCGGGTGGTGCAGCCCCGCCGTGATCTGCAGCCCTTCGCCGGTGAGCCGTTCGTAGCTGAACTGATCGCGCTGTGACTCCGCGGTGAAGCGGCCGATCATCACGTCGATCTTGCGTTCGGCCAGCCACACGATCAGCTGGTCGCTGCTCTGCTCGAGCACCTTCACCACGAGCAGCGGACGCAGTCGCTGGAGCTCGTCGACCGCGGCGATCAGCAGGTGCGCTGCCGATCCCGAAATCGCGCCGATCGACAGGTGGCCGTGGCCGCCCTGCTTGAGCGTGCTGAACTCGTCGACGAACTTCCGGTGCCCGTCGAGGGCCGAGCTGGCATAACGCAATGTGAAGAGTCCAAGCTCGTTCGGACGCATTCCGCGCGGCAGCCGGTCGAACAGGCGGGACCCCAGCATGTCCTCGATGTCCATCAGCACCTTGGTCGCTGCCGGCTGCGTCATGTGCATTTGCTCGGCAGTTAGGCGCAGATTACGGGTTTTTCCCAGGATATCGAGGAAGTGCAGGTGCCGGAAACGCAACCGCGAGACTTGCGCCAAAACCAAGGGTTTACCAGCAGGCGCATCCTGACTCATCACCATTTGGAATGGATGCTAGCAAAAAAGTCAGTGGACCCGACGGGGTCGGTCACCTAGCCTTCGGCGCGAATCAGGAACGGTCCGACAAGGTCGGATCGTCGCAGGTGGCCACGCCACGAGAAGTCCCATCACTTCCGGAGATGTCATGAAGTTCAGATCGCTTGGCTTGGCTGCTGCTGCACTGCTCGTCGCCCTCGCTGCTCCCGCCTCGGCGCAGGTCAACCAGCACGTGTTCAAGATTGGCGCGGGCCTCACCGAGGACCACCCGCAGATCAAGGCGCTGAAGTACTTCGGCGAGCAACTCTCCGCCAGGAGCGGCGGCAAGATGACGGCGCAGGTCCATGCCGGCGGTTCGCTCGGCAACGACGTCACCATGACGTCGGCGCTGCGCGGCGGCACGCTGGAGATGACCATCCCCGACAGCTCGACGCTGGTCTCGCTTGTCAAGCCGTTCGGCGTGCTGAACCTGCCGCTGACCTTCAACAACGAGCAGGAAGCCGACGCCGTGCTCGATGGCTCGTTCGGCCAGAAGCTGCTCGCCAGGCTGCCCGAGAAGGGTCTCGTCGGCCTCGGCTTCTGGGAGAACGGCTTCCGTCACGTCACCAACTCGCGCCGCCCGGTGGCGCGCGCCGACGACCTGAGCGGCCTCAAGCTGCGCGTCATCCAGAGCCCGCTGTTCCTCGACACCTTCAACGCACTCGGCGCGAACGCCACGCCGATGCCCTTCACCGAGCTGTATTCGGCGATGGAGTCGACCGCGGTCGATGGCCAGGAGAACCCGCCGGCCACCATCCTGGCCAGCAAGTTCTACGAAGTGCAGAAGCACCTCGTGCTGTCGCGTCACATGTACAGCGCCTGGGTGCTGCTGATGTCGAAGAAAACCTGGGACGGCCTGTCGGCGCAGGAGCAGAAGATCGTCCAGGACGCGGCGCGCGAGGCCACGCTGTTCGAGCGCAAGGCCATCCGCGCGTTCTCGGAGACGGCGCTGGCCGACCTGAAGAAGGCCGGCATGCAGATCACCGAGCTGCCGGCCGCCGAGCAGGCCAAGATGCGAGCCAAGCTGCAGCCGGTCGTCGCCAAGTTCAGCAAGGAGTTCGGCGAGGACACCACCGCCGAGATGATGAGCGAGCTCGGCAAGGTGCGCGGCGCCAGGACCGCCAGCAAGTAATCCGCTCTGCCCGAGAGGCGGTGCCGCCGTCTCTCGCTCGATTCCCCTCTTTCCTCTCACGACGACGGCAATGGACAACCCTGCCGGCCGGCGCTTTCGCTCGCGCGAATGGTTCGCCGATCCGCAACGCTCCGACATGACGGCGCTCTATCTCGAGCGTTTCATGAACTACGGACTCACCCCCGAGGAGCTGCGCTCGGGCCGGCCCATCATCGGCATCGCGCAGACGGGCAGCGACCTGTCGCCCTGCAACCGCATCCACCTCGACCTCGCGCGGCGCGTGCGCGACGGCATTCGTGACGCCGGCGGGATTCCGATGGAGTTCCCGGTCCACCCCATCTTCGAGAACTGCCGGCGCCCCACCGCGGCGCTGGACCGCAACCTGGCCTACCTGGGCCTCGTCGAGACCCTCTACGGCTATCCCATCGACGCGGTGGTGCTGACCACCGGCTGCGACAAGACGACGCCGGCCGGCATCATGGCCGCGTCCACCGTCGACATCCCGGCCATCGTGCTGTCGGGCGGCCCGATGCTCGACGGCTGGCACGACGGCGAGCTGGTCGGCTCGGGCACCGTGATCTGGCGCAGCCGCCGGCTACTGGCCGCCGGCGAGATCGACGAAGACGAGTTCCTGCAACGCGCCTGCAACAGCGCACCGTCGGCGGGCCACTGCAACACGATGGGCACCGCGTCGACCATGAACGCCGTGGCCGAGGCGCTCGGGCTGTCGCTGCCGGGTTGCGCTGCGATCCCGGCGCCGTACCGCGAGCGCGGCCAGATGGCCTACGAGACCGGTCGCCGCATCGTCGCGATGGCATACGACGACCTGCGGCCGTCCCGCATCCTCTCCCGCGAGAGCTTTCTCAATGCGCTTTCGGTGGTCAGCTGCGCCGGCGGCTCGAGCAACGCGCAGGTGCACATCATGGCGATGGCGCGCCACGCCGGTGTCGACCTGCGCCCGCAGGATTGGACCGACCATGCCTACGACCTGCCGCTCCTGCTGAACATGCAGCCGGCCGGCAAGTTCCTCGGCGAACGCTTCTTCCGCGCCGGTGGCGTGCCGGCACTGATGTGGGAGCTGCAGCAGGCCGGTCGCCTGCACGGCGACTGCGCCAGCGTCACCGGTCAGACCATTGCGCAGAACATCGAAGGCCGCGAGACCAGCGACCGCGAGGTCATCCGGCCGTTTGCAGCGCCGCTGATGCAGAAGGCGGGCTTCCTGGTGCTCTCGGGGAACCTGTTCGACTTCGGCATCATGAAGACGTCGGTGATCTCGGAGCGCTTTCGCGAGCGCTACCTCAGCCGACCGTGCCACGAGGGCGTGTTCGAGGCGCGTGCCGTCGTGTTCGACGGCGCCGACGACTATCACGCCCGCATCAACGACCCGGCGCTCGACATCGACGAGGGCTGCATCCTGGTGATGCGCGGCGCCGGCCCGATCGGCTGGCCGGGCTCGGCCGAGGTGGTGAACATGCAGCCGCCCGACGCGCTGATCCAGCGCGGCATCCAGGCGCTGCCCACGCTGGGCGACGGTCGCCAGTCGGGCACCGCGGACAGCCCCTCCATCCTGAACGTGTCGCCCGAAAGCGCCGTCGGCGGAGGCCTCGCGTGGCTGCAGAACGGCGACGTGATCCGCATCGACCTCAACGCGGGACGCTGCGATGCGCTCGTGTCCGCTGACGAGATCGCGCGCCGTCGGCGCGAGCTGCCCGCACCGCCGGTGCCCGAGAGCCGGTCGCCGTGGGAAGAGCTGTACCGCAGCCATACCGGCCAGCTGGCCGACGGCGCCACGCTCGACATGGCATTGAAGTACCGGCGCATCGCCGAGCACACCCCCCGCCACAACCACTGACGAGTTCCAGGAAGCCGCATGAATGCAACAACGATGCCGGTCCGCACCGATGGCCTGCACCCGGTGCTGCCGCAGGACGGCCTGGCGGGCACGCTGGTCGGGCGGGTCTGGCGCGGTGGCGCGCCGGGCGGCCCGGCGGTGGTCGCCTTGCGCTCCGACGGCGTGTTCGACCTGAGCGCGGACTTCCCGACCATGAGCACGCTGCTCGAGACCGAGCAGCCCGCCGCGGCGGTGCGCTCGCTGAGGGGCGAGCGCCTGTGCAGCGTCGAGGACCTGCTCGAGAACAGCAAGGCCGAAGGCCGCGACGAGGCGCTGCCCTGGCTGCTTGCCCCGTGCGACCTGCAGGTGGTCAAGGCCGCCGGCGTGACCTTCGCGTCCAGCATGATCGAGCGCGTGATCGAGGAACAGGCGGGCGGCGACGCCAGCCGTGCGCAGGGGCTGCGCAGCCAGGTCACCGCGCTGATCGGCGACGGCCTGTCCGACATCCGGCCCGGCTCAGCGAAGGCGATGGCGCTCAAGGAACTGCTGCAGCAGAAGAAGCTGTGGTCGCAGTACCTCGAGGTGGGCATCGGGCCCGACGCCGAGGTCTTCACCAAGGCGCCGGTGCTGGCGGCGGTGGGGCATGGCGAGGCCATCGGCATCCGTGCCGATTCGCACTGGAACAACCCCGAGCCCGAGGTGGTGCTGGCCGTCAACAGCCGTGGCGACATCGTCGGCGCCGCGCTCGGCAACGACGTCAACCTGCGCGACATCGAAGGCCGCAGCGCGCTGCTGCTCGGCAAGGCCAAGGACAACAACGCGTCGTGCGCGATCGGCCCGTTCATCCGCCTGTTCGACGATGGCTTCGGGCTCGACCAGCTGCGCCAGGAAACCGTGCACCTGCAGGTCACCGGCGAGGACGGCTACACGCTGCGCGGCATCAACACCATGGCCAGCATCAGCCGCGACCCGGTCGATCTGGTGGCGCAGACGCTGGCCTGCCATCAGTACCCCGACGGCTTCATGCTGTTCCTCGGCACGCTGTTCGCGCCGACGGACGATCGCGACCAGCCCGGCGGCGGCTTCACCCACAAGCTCGGCGACGTGGTCACCATTCAGAGCCAGTGGCTCGGCAGCCTGCAGAACCGGGTGACGCATTGCGAGACCGCGCCGCCGTGGCGCTTCGGCCTGCGTGCCTTCATCGGCAACCTCGCCGCGCGCGGCCTGCTGCGGGGCGAACGGCTGTGATGCGCCGGCCTGCTTGCGAGGCAACGCGATGATCAACGCGGCCATCGACCGGCTCTGCCGACTCATCGACATCCTGATTGGCCTCGCGCTCGCCGTGATGGTGGTGCTGGTGTTCGGCAACGTCCTGCTGCGGTACGTCTTCAACTCCGGGATCGCGGTCAGCGAGGAAGTCTCGCGCTGGCTGTTCGTCTGGCTGTGCTTCATGGGCGCGGTGGTCGCGCTCAAGGAAGGCGCGCACTTGGGCACCGACATGCTGGTGTCGCGCCTGCCGGTGGCCGGCAAGAAGGTGTGCCTGGTGCTCGGTCACCTGCTGATGCTCTACATCACCTGGCTGTTCCTCGCCGGCAGCTGGCAGCAGGCCCGCATCAACATGGACATGGAAGCGCCCGTGACCGGCGCACCGATGGGCATCTTCTACGCGTCGGGCGTGGTCTTCTCGGTTCTGGCCGGGATCCTGCTGCTGTTCCAGCTGGTGCGCGTGCTGATGGGCCAGGTCAGCGACAGCGAACTCGTGATGATCAAGGAGTCCGAAGAGCAGGCCGAGCTCGAGGCCCTGCAGGCCGAACTCGCACACGGCCACGCACAGGGTGACGGCGCCGGCGCCAACCCGTCCGGCGGCACAGCCAAGGGCCCACGCTCATGACCGTCTTCATCTTCCTCGCCAGCCTGCTCGGCGCGATGGCGCTGGGCATTCCCATCGCCTACGCACTGCTGGCCAGCGGCGTGGCCCTGATGTGGCACCTGAACCTGTTCGACGCGCAGATCCTGGCGCAGAACTTCATCAACGGCGCCGACAGCTTCCCGCTGCTTGCCGTGCCGTTCTTCATGCTGGCCGGCGAGATCATGAACGTGGGCGGGCTGTCGCAGCGCATCGTCAACTTCGCGATGGCGCTGGTGGGCCACGTCAAGGGCGGGCTGGGCTACGTCGTGATCCTTGCCGGATGCCTGCTTGCCGCGCTATCGGGATCGGCCGTGGCCGACGCGGCTGCGCTGACGGCGCTGCTGCTGCCGATGATGGTCAAGGCCGGGCACAAGAAGGAGGTGTCGGGCGGCCTGATCGCGGCGTCGGGTGTCATCGGTCCGATCATCCCGCCGAGCATCGGCTTCATCATCTTCGGCGTCAGCGCGAACGTCTCGATCACGAAGCTCTTCATCGCGGGCATCGTTCCCGGCATCATGATCGGCCTGTCTCTCGCGCTGACCTGGTGGTGGGTGGGTCGCAGGGAGGTGCTGGTGCTGCCTGCCCGCAAGACGCGCGCCGAGATCTGGACCGCCGCACGCGAGGCGCTCTGGGCGCTGATGCTGCCGGTGTTCATCCTGGCGGGCCTGCGGACCGGCGTGTTCACGCCGACCGAGGCGGCAGTCGTGGCCGCCGTCTACGCCCTGTTCGTCGCCGCCGTCGTGTACCGGGAACTGCCGATGAAGGCGCTTTCCGGTGTCTTCATCGCGGCCGCCCGGACCACGGCGGTGGTGATGTTCCTGGTCGCCGCAGCGATGGTGTCGGCCTGGCTGATCACGGTGGCGAACCTGCCGACCCAGGTGGTGGAGATGCTCCGTCCGTTGCTGGACAACCAGACGCTGCTGCTGGTCGCGATCATGGTGCTGGTGATGCTCGTCGGCACGGCCATGGACATGACGCCGACCATCCTGATCATGACGCCGGTGCTGATGCCCTTGGTCAAGGCGGCCGGCATCGACCCGGTCTACTTCGGCGTGCTGTTCATCATCAACAACGCCATCGGCCTGGTCACCCCGCCGGTCGGCACCGTGCTCAGCGTGGTCGCGGGCGTCGGCCGCATGAAGATGGACGAGGTCACGCGCGGCGTGTGGCCGTTCATGGTCGCCCAGTTCGGGATCATGTTCGTGATGATCTTCTTCCCGCAGACGGTGCTGGCGCCGTTGCGCTGGTTCTATTGAAGGCGAGTCCGACTTAGAGATTCGTTGCGGCAAGGATCGTGTCCGGGTCGCACCGAGTCGTTCCGGCGCGGCGCTCCGATCGGGTGTCGTGGCCGGAATTCAAAGCCTGCGAGCTGAATTGGTCTGTCCATTTGCGTGAGGGCGACAAGCATGCGGTCAGCGATCGACCGTCTATCCGGAAAACAGCGATCGGCGGCGTGCGGTCGGGGGTTTCCGCGACGCGCTGCGAGGCGCGTCCCGATACGCTTCTGCTGATCGACTTGCGGCGCCCTGACCTGCACAAGCGTCAGTGGCGATTCCCGCGTCGAGCGTCGTGACCCGCGTGCCGTCACGGCAGCGTCGGTGACGGCATCGTCCGACGCGAGATGTCGCGAGAGCCGGCATCGACCTTCGCGACATCGCCAATCCGGCGCGCGTCATGCGGCCGTCATCAGGTTCACGTCAGTCAACCATCGAAGGAGGAAATAGCCATGCTGAATTCATTGCGTATCGCCACTCGTGCCGCGGGTGCGTGCGCACTCGCGCTCGCGCTCTGGTCGCCCGCGCAAGCCGCGCCCGTCGTCGAGATGTCGACCGTCAACTCGACGGGTCGTGTCGACCTCACGGTCCGGGCGCGCGACCTCGTCGACCTCTACGCCTACCAGTTCACGTTGAACTTCGATCCGACGTTGGTGAACGCGCAGTCGGGCAGCGAAGGCTCGTTCCTCCCGAGCGGCGGCACGACCTTCTTCAACCCGGGCGACATCGACAACGCCGCCGGCTCGATCTCGTTCGTGTTCGGCTCGCTGCTCGGACTCATCGACGGCGTGAACGGGTCGGGCGACCTGGCCACGTTCTCGTTCAACGTGGCGCGCAGCGGCCGTGCGAGTTTCAGCCTCTCGGACGTGCTGCTGCTCGATTCCACGGGCGGGATCATTTCCGCCGATGTGCGGGATCTGGTCGCGGCCGTGCCGGAACCCGCAAGCCTCGGGCTGGTCGCGCTCGGACTCTTCGCCGCGTTCGGCCGGCGGTCGATGAAGTCCAGGGCCGCCTGAGTCGTCGACCCTGGCACGCGGTCGAGTGGGGCACCGGGGCCCCGTATCGGCCGATTCACAAAAGGATGAGACAAGTGTTCAAGAACTATCGATTCAAACCTCTCTTCGTCGCGTTGCCGACCGCATTGGCGGCGGCGAGCTTCGCGCTGGCGGCCGAGCGGCCGACCAATCCCGCCGAATGGCCGGGTATGAAAGATGTCTACAAAGACTTTTCCATGATCGGCGCCACCAATCTCAACGCGAACAACTTCGCTGCCAATGTCGTGCCGGGCGAGAATTCGGTCGCGGCGATGACGCTGAAGCATTTCAACAATGTGACGCCCGACAACGCGATGAAGCCCGACTCCCTCTGGAGCGGCGGCATCGGCAATACGGCCCCCTCGTTCCTGACCAACCTCACCACGGGCATCAACAACGATATACGCGCGGCCAACGCCCGCGGATTCAGGGTCACGGGACATACGCTGGTCTGGCACAACCAGTCCAGTGGGTGGCCGCAGGCCAATGTCCTGACGCCCAACGGCGGATGGGAAACGCCGTGGGACTTCGCGACGGCTCGGGCGAATCTCGAGTACTACATCCGGACGGTTGCCGGTCACTTCGACAAGGAGCCGCAAAAGGTCTACGCCTGGGACGTCGTCAACGAGGCGTTCAAGGACAACTTCGAGAACCCCGCGGACTGGCGCAATGCCCTGCGCACCGGCTACAGCCCGGAAGAGCGGCCCTCGCGCTGGGCGCAGGCCTACTCGAAGGGCGGCAAGAGCTGGGACTACATGTATGACGCGTTCTTCAACGCGCGTCAGAACACCACCGCGATCCTGAACTACAACGACTTCAACGACAACGAGCGCGACGCCAAGGCCGGCGCCGTCGCCGCGATGGTCAAGGAGTTCAACGAGCGCTACGCGGCCGAGTCGGCGGCGGGCCGTGGCCGCGTCCTGCTGGATGCCAAGGGCAATCCGCGGCCGCTGGTCGACGTGATCGGCACCCAGGGCCACTGGGACATGCGGCTCAACCTCGACGCCTTCGAGCGCGTGATCAGGACCTACCTCGCCACCGGCGTGAATGTCGACCTGACCGAACTGGATCTGGCCCCCGTCCTCGGTCTCGACAAGGGCCAGCGGATCCAGAACGGCCCCGAGATGAACGAGCTCTTCCTCGTGCAGGGGGTCCAGTACGCCAAGCTGTTCAACCTGATGCGCGAGTACGCCATGGGTCCTGGCGGCCGTCACCCCGAGTTCAAGGGTGGGGTTCACCGCGTCACGTGGTGGGGCATGACCGACCCCGGCTATCACACCAACGGCTACCCGTGGTCGGCGGTCGGCCAGCCCAAGGAGGCCTACTGGGCGGCGGTCAACCCGGGCCAGTACCTCATCGACGCCGGTCTGCCGCCCGAAGGCGTGACCGCGACGTTCCGCTACAACGGCGAGACGTTCACCGCCCGCACCTGGGGTGGCAAGAACGCGGCGGCGTCGTTCGACATCAACGTGCCGGCCACGACGAAGAACGTCAGCTTCAGCGCCGCGAACGTCAGCCTGCCGGCCGGCTTCGCGGTCGAGAGCATGAAGTTCAACCCGCCCGATTGCGCGGTGATCCCGGGCAAGCCGTGCCATGTGACGGTCACCGCGCGCGGTCCGGATCCGGCGCCTGCGTACAAGGCCGTCGGCGTGGAGAACACCGCCACCTACGTGCTGTCGTTCGGGCAGATGTCGGTGTCGTGGTTCGACGCGAGCAACTCGCTGGAAGCGCCGCTCTCGTATGCCGAGGTTCGTTTCAGCGACGGCGTGACCAACCTCAAGCAGTACAAGACGTACTACGCCGCCGATGGCCTGGCCCGTGCGACCGGTGCGAGCGAAACCAGGCCGGTGCCCAAGCATGGCCGCAGCACGCTCGTCCTCAAGCCAACCGACCTGATCGTCAACCCCCTCGGCCTGCGTCTCAACAAGGACGCGAGCACGGAGAAGGCCTGGCGCCTGACCAAGCGGATCGAGCCGAACCGCACCTACATGGTCGTGTCGGCGGATTCGGTGACCCAGCAGAACGGCGAGACCGTGGGCTACGCCCTGACCAACCGGAGCAAGCCGGCGACGAGTGCCTCGCCCGAGTCGCTGTCGCGTACGCCGGTGGTGCTGCGTGGCGACACGCTGCTGCCGCTGCGCAACTCGAACGCTCCCGCGAGCGAGCCGGCCTTCGGACAGGACAACCACAAGTTCGTCTTCGACGAGCAACGCAGCCCGGCCGCAGGTCCTTACGCCGCCCAGGAAGGCCACACGATGATCAGCTTCATCCACGGCACCAACGTGTACCCGCACACGCTGTTCCGCGGCAACGGAGCCACCGGCACGATCGTGAACGGCCAAAACTCGCTGATCACGCGGCAGACCAACGGCCAGGAGGGTACGCAGATCGCCGACCGTGCGCTGGATCAGGCGGTGTGGTTCAACACGCCGATCGACCAGAACACCGGCGCGCTGAAGATGTTCCTGTACACCGGCCGCGGCGCCACCAACCAGCATTACGTGCTGAAGGAAGTGACCGACGGCAACACGCCGAACCGTGACACGGGCAACGCGATCAGCCAGCGTCAGGCAGCCACCGGCGGGTTCGTGGCGGCGCAGGCTGCAGGCCCGCAGGAAGGCACCAACGTGAAGCTGTATGCGTACGACGCCGCGGCCTACGTGCCCGGTGACGCCAACGGTGACGCCGCGCTGTCGTGCGCCGACCTGTCGGCCGCGACCGCTTCGATGGGCCGCCGTGCGGGTCAGCCCGGCTTCCTGCCCGGCGCCGACCTCGACCAGAACGGCGTGGTCGACGTGCGCGACATCTCGGTCATCTCGCGTCTGCTTCCGGCAGGCACGCGCTGCTGATCGCGCTTTCATCCGTCCTGAGCCGCGCGAGCGCTCGGGACGGCTGAGACCGGCCGGGGTCGACCGGTCTTGAACGCCCGATGCTGTGCATCGGGCGTTTTTCGTTTGTGGCGCCGGGAATGGGCGGGGTCGATCGGGTGCGGCGCCGCGTCATCGATCGCGTGCGACACGCCGGCAGCACAAGGTGTATGGTCGCGCTGACCGGCAATGCATACACAGGCGCCACTCAGAGCGGTCGATGCTGTGCCGGTGCATTCACGGACGCCCTTAACCGAGGAGACAACATGCGTCGACTTTCACTGCTCGCCACCATTTCGTCCGCGGTCCTCGCCGGCTGCGGCGGGGGCTCATCGGACTCAGACGACTTGCAGAGATCGGAGCACAGCGTTCCGGTCACCTCGACTGCGCCTTCGATGATGGGACAGACTGCCCAGCTCTACGTGCGCGAGATCAGGCCGGAGAACAGCTCCGCGACCCCGCCGGCCGTCGTGTTCGTTCACGGATCGGGAACCCCGGCCGAGGTCTCGTTCGACTCCAGGATGGACGACTACAGCTGGATGCGCGAAGTGGCGCGCGCCGGCTTCGACGTGTTCTCCGTCAGCATGACCGGCTACGGCGGCTCGACGCGGCCGGCGCCGATGAGCAACCCCTGCAACATCGCGCGGGCACAGCAGGCGGGCTACGTGCCGGCACCGTGCGAGCCGACGTACCGCTCGCCGCTCACCACCATGACGTCGGACTGGAACGACGTCGGCGCGGTGGTCGACTACGTGCGGCGCCTGCGCGGCGTCGATCGCGTCTCGCTCGTGGCCTGGTCGCAGGGCGGGCCGCGCGTCACCGGCTACGCGAACTTGCAGCCGACGAAGGTCAATCGCATCGTCGTGCTGGCTCCCGCCTACAGCCGCACCGGCGCCACCGCCGAGCCCAATCCGCTGCCCACGCTCAACGACGGCGTGATGTCGGTGCAGTCGCGCAAGGACTTCATCGCCAACTGGGACCGCCAGGTCGGCTGCCCCAACCAGTACGACCCGGCTGCAGCGACGAAGATCTTCGACGAGATGCTCGAGTCCGATCCGGTCGGCGCCAAGTGGGGTGAAGGCGCGCGGCGCGCGCCGAACGTTCCGACCTGGGGCTTCAACCAGGTCACCGTCTCGGCGTTCAAGGTGCCTTATCTGATGATCACCGGCGAGCACGACGTGCAGGTGCCCCCGGCACGCGTTCGCGAGCTGTTCCAGGACCTCGGCAGCGAGAACAAGGTCCTCGTCGATCTGGCGTGCTCGTCGCACAACGCGATGTGGGAGAAGAACCGCGCGTACGTGTACGACGCCACCATCCAGTTCCTGCGTGACGGCAAGGTGAACGGGGTGAGCAACGGCGTCGTGCGGCTGGCGTACTGACCCGGCGCGGGTGACGGGCTCCCGCAGGTGTGCGGGGCTCGTCGTTCATGCCGTCGAACGCGCGCGGTGCTCGGGTGGGAACGAGTCGCGATTCGGAGGGCTGCTGACCGTTTGCGGCTCTCGCGAAGGCCAGGGATCGCCGCCGATCAAGGCGCGCGTTGGTGACTCTTGCCCTCCGGTGACACATCCGCTTGTAGATGCGTTGGTCAGCCGCCGAGCCCCTTCAGGATGGCCTTTCCTGTCCCGAGCGGATTGCCGCGCGCCTTCTCCTCCTCGCGGCCCATGTACGTAAAAATGCCGTCCGACGTTTTCTGGCTCACGTAGTCGGTGATCTTCTTCTCGTCGTAGCCGACCGACGACAGCGTCTGCGTCTGCTTGAAGACGCCCGATTTCTCGAGCGCGGAGTGCACCAGCGGCGTGAGCTTCCTGATGATGTCGCCGCTCGACGACTTCTTCAGGTACTCGGTCGCCGCGGTCTTGCCGCCGGTCGCGATCTGGCCCAGGTCCTGCAGCGACATCTTGTCGATCGCGGAGCGGAAGATCGGCTTCGCTTCGGCAGCGGCCTGCTCGGCCGCACGGTTGAGGCTGGCCGAGATGTCGTTCGTGAGGCCGGCCTTGTCGGTCAGCTTCATCAGGCCACCGAGGTTCTTGCCGACGCCCGGCATCGCGATGCGGATGGCAGCGTCGGCCGAGAACGCGCCGGGCTTCGAGAGCTTGTCGAGGGCGCTGTCCGACGCCTTGTCCAGCAGGCCCTTGACCGCGTCCTGCGCGTGACCAGGTGCGGCGAACGCACAAGCGACGACTGCGACGGAGACAACGTGACGGAGGGACATGGCACACCTCTGGAAGAAACGCGGTGAGGCGCGCAGCCTAGCAGCGATCGACGATGCGATCGCTGCGCGCGATCGACGGGATCGACGGACACTCGCTTCCGGAGAGGATCGAAGCGTGGCGGCGCTGCGCCACGCCAAGGTACTGATCCGACCGGCAGCTTCGCAGCAATCCGTTCAGGACCGCGAAGGTCACTGGCTCGCCACCAGGCGCGCATGGTCGCCGACCGTTCCTAAATGCGCTTGGCAATCGGCACCGCATCAGCCGGCCAATCTTCCCGCCGCCTCCCTCAGGTATCCAGCGAAGTCGAGTGCGGCCGGCATGAGCTGAGTTCCGCGGCGCGAAATCAGGAAAAGGTCGAGGTGCACCACAGGCTCGCGCAACATCGACATGCAGAGTCCCTGTCGCAGGCATTCGCGCAGCGCGAAGGACGGCAAGACGGCGTGACCGTGCCCGGCGCGTACCATGCTCATGATCGTGCCGATCAGGTTGAGCTCCCGGCGCTCCTCGTACCCACGGCCGATGCCAGCCAGGTGCTTTTCGATAAGTGCCTGAATCGGGTTGTCGGGCGGGAGGCTGACGAGCGGCAGGCTCGCCAGGCTGCGCCAGGGCTGGCTGGCGCCAAGCCCGAGCACGCCGTGCCCGGGCGGGCTCACGCGCATGAGGCGGAACTTGCACAGCGGCTCCCGGTTCAGCCCTACCGCCGGCTTGACGAAGAATCCCAGCCCGATGTCTGCCTGGCCTTCCAGCACGCGGCTGCGGACGACGCTCACGTCCACGTCCGCAAGGTGGACGCGAACCTGCGGATGACTTCGGGTGAATGCGCCGACGACGTCGGGTAGCAGGCTGGCCGACACCATCGGCGTCGCGGCGACGTCCAGGCGCGAGCGCACGGCGTCCTGAGTGCCGCCGATCACGTCGCCGACGTTGCGCAGCTCCGAGAGGATGCGCTCCGCCACCGGTTGAAGACGCCGGCCGGCGTCGGTGGGCGTCACCGAGCGTGTCGTGCGTTCGAACAGCCGAGCACCGACCTGGTCCTCGAGTTCCTTCACCAGCATGCTGATGCCAGACGGGGACATGGGGATCTGCTCCGCCGCCTTTGTGAAGCTCTGCAGGCGTGTGATCTCCACGAACGCCAGCAGCTGGCGGCTGGTCACATTGATCAATCTCCGTGACGAGTTCATCAGGAACTGCTGGTTGATTCGAATCAAGGGCCGAACTCTAATTCTGCGCAATGAGTACCGAAAGAACTGAAGTTTCCCTCTCGGCCGTCGAGGTGGTCATCGTCGGCGGCGGACCCGTCGGCATGGGGCTGGCGGTCGAGCTGGGACAACGCGGGATTCGTTGCGTGATCGTGGAGCGGTATGTCAAGCCGCAGCCAATCCCCAAGGGACAGAACCTCACGCAGCGTACGCTCGAGCACTTCCACTTCTGGGGGGCGGAGCAGCGGCTGCGCGCGGCGCGCACGATCCCGCGCGAGTACGGCATCGGCGGGCTGACCGCATACGGCACGCTGCTGGGACCCTACTCGTACGACTGGCTGCAGCGCGACCTGGTACAGCCCTACTACTTCACCGAGAACGAAAGGCTGCCGCAGTACGCGACGGAGGCCGTGCTGCGCGAGCGAGTGAGCGAACTGCCATCGGTGCAGGCGCTCTACGGCTTCGACGCCGACAGCGTGGTGCAGGACACCGAGGGTGCTGACGTGACCGTGGTGGACCGCACCAGCGGCGTACGGAGCACGTTGCGCGCACAGTACGTCGTCGGCTGCGACGGCAGCCGCTCCCGCGTGCGTGAGGCGGCTGGCCTGCCGCAGACACGTACCGACCACGACCGGCTGATGGTGTTGCTGGTGTTCCGCTCGCGTGAGCTGCACACGCTGCTGGAGTGCTTTCCAGGCAAGTCCTACTACAACGTCTTGCATCCTGAACTGAAAGGCTACTGGAAATTCCTCGGCCGCGTGGACCTGGGCAGCACATGGTTCTTCCATGCTCCGGTTCCGGTTGGCACCACGGCGGACAACTACGACTTCCGCGCCTACCTGCAGGAGGCCGTGGGGGCCAGCTTCGACATCGAGTTCGAGCACATCGGCTTTTGGGACCTGCGCTTCATGCTGGCGGACCGCTACCGGGCGGGACGCATCTTCATCGCCGGCGACGCCGCGCATAGCCACCCGCCGTACGGCGGATATGGCGTGAACTCCGGGCTGGAGGATGCCCGCAACCTCGGCTGGAAGCTTGCTGCCACCCTTCAAGGCTGGGGTGGTGCAAAGCTGCTCGATTCCTATGAAGCGGAGCGGCGCCCTGTGTTCGCGTCGACGATGCACGATTTCATCGCCAAGGCCATCGATACCGATCGTGTGTTCCTGGACACCTACAGCCCCGAGCATGATCGCGAGGCCTTCCAGGAGGCTTGGCGCGCCCGCGCCGCAGGCGCCGTGGGTGAGGTGCAATCCTTCGAGCCGCATTACGAAGGCTCGCCGGTGGTCTGGCCCGGCGCTGGCACCGACGGACAGTGCAGTGCGGTCGGCACTCACAGGTTCGATGCCCGGCCCGGCCATCACCTCGCGCCCGCCTCCTTGACCTCCGGCCGAAACGTTTTCGAGGAGCTCGGCACGGGCTATACGCTGCTCGCGCTCGGCGCCACCCCCGAGGCGGTGCATGCGTTCGAGCAGGCCGCTGCCGAACTGACGCTTCCCCTGCGGGTCGTCACCGAGACGCAGCCACGTGAGACCGCCCGCTATGCCTCCCGTCTGATCCTGATAAGGCCGGACCAGTTCGTCACATGGGCAAGCGGTGATGCATCGCTCCGCCCCGGGCAGGAGCGAGAAGTCCTCTTGCTGGCAAGGGGCTGACGGTCGAAGCCCCCAGCAAGTACATCAAGAACGCAAGGAGACAACCATGTTCAGGCCATACCGAAGGCTGGCCCCCGCCTTCACCGCATCGCTGTTGGCCGCGTGCGGCGGCGGAGGCGGCGATGCTGACGATGCGCCCGTGACTCCGCCCGTCGCTGCCGCCCAGCACAACGTTCCTTGCGCGGACCTGCCCACTGCATTGAAGTCCTCCATGCGGGACCTGCAGCTCACGAGCGCGCTCCAGGTTGCAGCGACCGCCACGGTGCCAGCGTACTGCGACGTGCGCGGCACCATCAAGGGCAACGTCAACTTCGCCGTATATCTGCCGAGGGAATGGAACGGTCGGTTCCAGATGGTCGGCAACGGCGGCAAGACCGTCTCCGGCGTCACCAGCACGCGGCCGCACTGCCCGTATCCAACGGAAGCGGTCTACAACGGCGGGGGTGACGTCAACGCTGCCGCGAGCTACACCTGCCGCGTTCCCTGACCATCTCACGACCAGACAATGCAAACATCTTCTTTGATTTCGCGGCGGGCCCTCCTCGCCATAGCGGCTGCGGGGGCGCTTCCCGGCGCGCGGGCGCAGGGCTCCGACGGTCCTATCCGGCTGGTCGTGCCGTTCACCCCAGGCACGGGGATCGATCTCATCGCACGCCAGATCGGCCCGCAATTGTCCCGACGCCTTGGCCGCCCCGTTGTGGTTGACAACAAGGCTGGAGCTTCGGGCAACATCGGCACGCAGGAGGTCGTACGCGCCGCGCCGGATGGCTCCACACTGCTCGTCACCGTGAACACCATGGTGATGAATCGGGCGCTGTACCCCAACGCGGGATTCGACCCGGTCAAGGAGCTCGATCCCGTGACCCTGACCAGCTGGGGCCAGTTGCTGCTGGTAGCGAGCACGAAGTCGGGTATCACGTCGGCGCGTGACCTGGTCAACCGCGCCAAGGCGAAGCCGGGCGCTCTGAACTATGGCTCACCAGGAGCAGGCACCCCGCACCACCTGGCGATGGAACTGGTGAAGAACCAGACCGGAACCTTCATCACCCATGTGCCGTATCGAGGTACGGCCCCCGCCGTCACGGACCTGCTGGGCGGCACCATTGACGTGATGTTCCTGCCCATCCATGTGGCACTGCAGCACGTGAAGGCAGGCAGCCTGCGCGCCCTCGGCATCAGCTCGGACAAGCCGCACCCGCTGCTGATGGACGTGCCGCCACTGAAGACGCTCAAGCTGGGCGATCTCGAGGTGGAGATGTGGTACGGCGTGCTGGCGCCCAAAGGAACGCCGAGGGCCTTCGTGGATCGCCTGAATGCACAGCTGAAGGAAATCCTGGCGCTGCCGGAAGTGCGTGCGGCGTTCGAAACGCAAGGCATGGTTCCCGCCCACAGCACGCCAGAGGAGTTCGGCGCTCTCATCCGGAAGGACGCAGACCGGTGGTCGCAGTTGATCCAGAAGCAAAAGATTACCGCTGAATAGGGCCGCTCACTGCTGCCGACCACATGGGTCCAATCCGCGGGATCACGGAAGTGTTCCCCTAGGGCGTGCAGCAGCCTAGCGACGAACGCGGTTCCTAAACGGCCCTTCTTGCGGACCACGCGCGATCGATCAGCACCGAGGCTCGGCGAGTGTTCGCATCGCGTCATGATGCAGGCGCCACGAACGCGGCCTCTGCACGGCAGACGCGTGCCGACGCCCTCAGCGCCCGGATGCAGATCGGGCGGGCGCTTGCCGCCTCGCCAGAGCCGCGAAACCTCGAACTGGCTGCGTCAATTGAGCGGCTCGTAGGGGAGACGCAGATGCGGCTCAGGAGGGAGCAGGCAGGGCCCGCACGGCAGACCTACGGCGTTGACCGCGCTGAAGCGAGGCCAGCGCGAGACGTCCCTCTCGATCGAGGCAAGCGATGAAGAGCGCGTTGGGTGCAGAAGCGTGAGGGCGTGCTGACGGCAACAGAGCTGGGCAGGTGACACCTGGCAATCTGCCTTGAAGCTGCCGTTCGCTACCGTCCCTTTCGGCCACGAGCCGACCTTCGCCAACGTCAGCTCTCGCGCAAGCCAGACGCGGCTTAACCCTGATCGCGCAACTTCAAATATCTCCGCGCCGGCCAACGCGATCGCCGGCCATTGGAGGCATCACCCCCACGTCTGCGCAATCGTCGTAACGCTTCGGAAGTGGCGCGGAGTCAACCCCGTCCCGGGCGCAGGGGACGCGCTTAGACACATACCTGGGGTCGCGCAAGGCTCGTGCCCGCCGCGCTGTCGGTTCGGGATGTCCGGGCTCGAATTGCTCGGGATCCTTCAGCAGCGCAACTCGGCTCGATTGCATCCCAGGCAATCACGAGCGTCCACGACGAATGTGGTTCGTTCGAGCATTCGTGGGAGTTTGGGTGCGGTTGCGACGCCGGCTCGAAGCTACGTCGTCCTGGCGTGGCACGTGTACGAACCTAAGCGGCCAGCACTCCTCGTCAAGAGGTGGAGGCTTTGGGTAGGCCTCGCAACACCTAGTCGTTGGATGTCTCTTCCGCACTCGGCTCCTTTCCCGGCGTGTAGCGCGGCCTCGGCTGCGGCACCAGGAAGAAGGCGACGCACGCCAATGCGATGGCGACACCCACGCGCGGCGCGACGACGGCGACCGGAACCGCGGTGATCTGGATCACCGTCGAGGCGCCGTAGCGGCGCGTCATCTGCGTGAGGAAATCGGGCGCGAGCCGTTCGTCCATCACTCGCCGGCCCCCCGACAATCCGTAGAACCACTTGAACATCCAGGTGCAGGCGGTCAGAGCGAGGCCGGCGACCAGGGTCACCGATGCCGGGTCCTCGAAGCCCGTGCCGAAGTGGAAGCACCAGACGCGGATCGGATACGGCATGACCACGATGGCCAACAGGAAGACGAGGTTGAGGGCGCTGAACCCGTGATCGCTCCTGTCATAGATGCGACCCGAGTAGTGGTGCTGCAGCCAGTAGGCCCCGATCACGAGATAGCACAGCACCAGCGCGAGATGTTCGCGCCACTGTTCTGCCATGGCATTCGCCAGATCGGTATAGCCCTTCGGACCTTCCGGTGAACCCGGAACCTTGATCTCCACGATCAGCAGGGTCAGCGCGATGGCGAAGACCGCGTCGCTGAACCCCTCGAAGCGGCTGAGCCCGCGCTCGGCACCTTTTGTCTTTGAGTCAGGAGGTCGAGCCATCCATTGTTCCTTCAGAACGTCTGCTCATGGGCTACAGCATGGGAAGCCGGGCCGGCCACTGGCCCAGCGGGAACGCTCCGTCGATGCGGGCGAGTTCGGCTTCCGTAAGCCGCAGGGCGCCGGCGCCCGCGTTGTCGGCGGCGTGCTCCGGGCTGGACGCCTTGGGGATCGCGAACAAGGACGGCCTCCGTACCAGAAATTGGAGCGCCACCTGACGCGCCGTCGCACCGTGCCTTGCCGCGATGTCCTCCAGGACGCGGCCTCCCGGCGTACGCGGGCCCGGGAAGCTGCCATGGCCGAATGGGCTGTAGGCGACCACCGCGACGCCGCGTGCTTCGCACCACGGCAGTACGGCGTGCTCGATCGCGCGCTCTTCCAAGTGGTAGAGGACCTGATTGCAGGCGAGACGGCCTTCGCCCCCGGCGCTCCAGGCCAGCTCCAGCTCGGGCACGTCGAAATTGCTCACGCCCCACGACAGGATCTTGCCGTCGCGCCGGAGTCGCTCGAAGCCCTCGAACGTGTCGTCGAGCGGGTGCGAACCGGGCCAGTGCAGGAGGTAGCAGTCCAGCCTATCGGTCCGCAGGCGCGCGAGCGAGCGCTCGCACGCCGCCATGGTCCCGGCACGCGAGGCGTTGCCGGGGAGAACCTTGGAAACCAGGAAAACCTCGTCGCGCCGACCGGTGATGGCTTCGCCGACCACGACCTCGGCGTCGCCGTACATCTCGGCGGTGTCGATGTGGGTCATGCCGAGATCGAGGCCGCGGCGCAGGGCAGCGACCGCCGTCGGCCGATGCGCGTCGTCGATGTACCAAGTTCCCTGGCCGATCACTGCAACCTCGCGCGGCGCCGTACCAAATGGGCGCCGCTGCATGCTGTTCGGTCCTGCGGCAGAAGGCGCATGCTGCGCAGCGCCGGCTGCTGCTGCTGGTCTCACTCCGCCGCTCCTCGCCGCGATGGCCCGGTTGGAGTCGCGAATAGCTTGATGACCTCCCGGTTGAAGGCCGGGATGTCGTCGGGCTTGCGACTCGTGACCAAGCCCTGATCGACCACGACCTCCCGATCCACCCACTCCGCCCCGGCGTTCTCGAGGTCGCTCTTCAGCGATGGCCAGGAAGTCAGTCGCCGTCCGCGTGCGGCACCCGCCTCGACGAGAGTCCAGGGGCCGTGGCAGATCGATGCCACGGGCTTGCCGGCGTCGAAGAAAGCCTTCGCGAACGCGACCGCCTGGGGCAGCATCCGGAGCTTGTCGGGATTGATGACGCCGCCCGGAAGGAGGAGCGCGTCGAAGTCCTCGGTGCGCGCGCCGTCGAGAGGCATGTCGACCGTAAATGTCTCGCCCCAATTCGTGAGATTCCAGGCCCTCACCTGGCCATCCTTGGGCGACACGATCCGGGTCTCGGCGCCTGCCTCGTCGAGCGCCTTGCGCGGCTCGGTCATCTCGACCTGCTCGAAGCCGTCCGTCACCAGGATCGCGACCTTCAGGCCGTCGAGAGTCTCGTTCGCCATTCTTTTCTTCTCCTCTGACAAGCCGTCGCTTCAAGTTCTGCCTTGTCAATCCCCAACGCCTCAACCAACCGACCGTCTGCCCCCGGCCTGCCGGCGTCCGGACGGCGACGCGGACATGCCGTCCACGCGAGCTTCCGCTTCGCGCAACCCCGTGCGGAGCCACGCGGCCGCGCGCGCACCGCCTGCTCTACGCGGGCTGCTTTTCCGCGACGACATCGAGTTGCTCGATCGTGGGTTTCTCGAAGAGCACCCCGGTGTTCTCACCGAGCGCTTTCGCGACATCCCCCGACAGGTGCGCCTGGCGCCCGTCTTCGTCCGGAAAGGCGTCGAAGATGCCGAACGACGAGGGTCCGAACTGGATCCCGAACCACCTGAGGGTCTTGGGCTCGCCCTCGACGATCGACAGCCCCTGGTTCAAGAAGCCGCGGACGTCGTCCTCCCTGCCGGGCAGTGCTTCGAGGCGTACCAGAAGCGCTTTGCTGACTTGTGTGGCCATCTTGGGTCTCTCCGTTGCTCGGTTCGTGTTGTCGCGACGATCAGAATGCGCCTGTGGCCGCCTCGTCGACCGTCCGATCCTGCTCGCCGCAGCCCCTGCTCACCGCTATGGTCCGGACCGCGCTCAGCGTCCGCTTCGACGCAGCGGCCCGCTCGACGAGAACACATGGCCGCCCTTCGAAGACAGTGCGCTCGGCATGGGCCACCGGCGCACGCAACAGCCGCAGCCGGCGGGATGGGCCGCCATCGTAGGGCGTCGGCTGCTCGCATGACGCTCGTTCGCGGCGAGGGCGCTGCGCCGGGTCGGGTCCATGTCGGCGATGGCCGGCGCACTGACGAGCCTCCGCGCCGCCCCGTTGCCGCAGCCCGGGCATGCGCATGGATCACGGAACTGCGCCATGGACCGCATCGCCGTGAACGGCCCGCACGCCAGGCACTGATAGTCGTAGATCGGCATGGCATCCTCGATGCGTGAGGCAGTGGAGAGAGGGGCTACGGAGCGCCGTCAAGGTGCGAACACCGCGCGGACGCAGCCGTCGGTCTTGTGCTTGAACATCTCGTAGCCGCGCGGCCCGTCCTCGAGTGAAAAGCGGTGCGTGGCAAGGTAGGCGGGGTTCAGCTCACCCTTCTGGGCATGTGCGAGCAGCCGGTCCATGTAGGCCTGCCCATGCTGCTGGGCGGTGCGCACCGTCATCCCCTTGTTCATGATCGCGCCCATCGGGAACTTGTCGATCAGCCCGTAGACGCCGAGCACCGACAGCGTGCCGCCCTTGCGGCAGGCCATGATGGCCTCGCGCAGCGCCTGGCCGCGGTCGGTCTCCAGGCGCAGCGCCTGCTTGACGCGGTCATAGGCGTATTGCGGTCCGGTCCCGTGCGCCTCCATTCCGACCGCGTCGATGCAGGAGTCGGGGCCGCGTCCGCCCGTCATCTCCTTCAGCGTCTCCAACACGCTGTCAACCTGCGTGTAGTCGATCGTCTCGGAGCCGGCGTGTTCGCGCGCCATTTGCAGTCGCTCGGGGAACCGGTCGATCGCGATCACCCGCTCGGCCCCCATCAGCCGTGCGCTCTGCTGCGCCATCAGGCCGACCCCGCCGCAGCCCCAGACGGCGACGGTGTCGCCCGGCTGGATGTCGCAGAAGTCGGCGCCCATGTAGCCGGTGGGCGCCGCATCGGATAGAAACAGCGCGGTCTCGTCGGCCACTCCCTCGGGAACCTTGAAGCAGTCGTTGTCTGCGAACGGTATGCGCACGTATTGCGCGTGCGCGCCGGCGTAGCCGCCGAACGCGTGGGTGTAGCCGTAGATGCCCGCCGTGTGATACCCGCCGAGCAGCGGCTCCTGCAGTTCGGGCTTGGGGTGCGTGTTGTCACACAACGAGTACATGTTGTGCCGGCAATACCAGCATTGACCGCAGACGATGAACGACGGGACGACCACGCGGTCGCCCTTCCGGATGCGCGTCACCCGGGACCCGACATCCTCGATCACGCCCATGAACTCGTGGCCGATCACGTCGCCCGCCTTCATCGTCGGGATATAGCCGTCGATGAAGTGGAGGTCCGAGCCGCAGGTGGTCGACAAGCTGACGCGCAGGATGGCGTCGTGGGGGTTGACGATCTCGGGGTCACGCACCGTGCCGACGCGCAGGTCGTTGACGCCGTTCCAGTAGAGCGCTCGCATGATCTGGTCTCCCTCAGTGCGTGTCGGCGCGCGCAGCGGGCTGGCGCTCGGTGGTCGGGATCTCACCGGCCTCGACGAGGCTCTTGAAGCGCCGCAGCGCCCGATCCGCCATCAGCTCGAGCGGCGTGGTGCCGAGGAGCTTGACGGCCGCATGGCTGAGCGAGCCACCGGGCGGAGCGAAGCGGACGTGCAGGGTCGTGACGGTCCCGCGGTCTCCCTGCGCAGGGTGGAAGCGGACCGAGCCTTCGTTCGGGACCGGCGCGCTGGCGAGCGAGCGCCACCCGATGCTGCCGTCGGGGCCGTCGTCCACCGTTTCGGAGTCCCACTCGAAGGCCGGGGCGAGCGGCCCGCTGACCTTCCAGTGCATGCGGCCCTCGCCGGTCTCGCGCACGGTCGCGAAGCCGGCCATCAGCTGCGGCAGCGTCGTCGGGTCGAGCCAGCAGCGGCGAAGCTCGTCCGGCCCCTTGCCGATGGTGATCGAGCGCGCCACCTCCGGCTCGCCGCCGGAGGCGCCGTGCTGTCCGCTTGCGCCCGCTTTTGCGCGGTCGTGCTGCATGCCGCGCACGGCTCCTGCCGTCGCCACGCCCGCAGCCGCGGTGAGCGCGAGCGCCATGCCGCGCTTCTTGCGGCTTCCCAGCCCGGCCACGAGCGCGGCGGTGCCGAGCGCGATGGGGATCCAGCCGATGCCTCGCATCGACCGGCTTGCCCACGCGTCGGGGGAAGGGCGGCCGGAGCGCGATGACTCGCCTCGTCGCCCGGCCACGTTGCCGCTTGCCATGCTCGACCCCTTCCTGATCACGGCCGGATCCCGACGACCCGGCACCCTCACGAGGCGATCGGGAGTGCCGATGCCACGCGCAAGGCTGACCCCATCGATGCGGCGCGCGTATCCGGTTGATGCCTAGGGGGTGTCCCCGGACTTGGAACCCCCGAGAAGCCGAGAGCGCGGCACCCGATTGCCGCGCCGGCCATCTGCATTCGATGACCTGCCGCAAACAGGCATTGTTCTTGCCGCACCCGCTTTGCTGTTCAATGACCTCCCAGGAAAATGCGCGACCTCTTGCGACGCACGTGCGGTATGCCGGGACGTGCGCACGGTCGCCGGGCAGGCCTGCGGCACGTGGCATCCGATGGCGGTGCCGGCGCGCGGGAGTGCCGCGGTGCCTGACGCACCAGGGGCCGTCCGTGGATCAAGCGATCCGAAGCGCGCAGGCGAACGGATCGCCGTCGAATTGCGGGAACTCGCCAGTCCGCTGCGGTTTCTCGAGGCGACGCTGTCGTCCATTCCCGACTTCGTCTACGCATTCGATCGGCAGAAAAGGTTCGTCTATGCCAACGAGGCGATGCTGGCGCTGTTCGGCCATCCCGCCGGCGGGTTGCTGGGCAGGAACTTCGCGGAGCTGGGCTACCCGGGCGAACTGACCGACCGGCTCAACGCGCACATCGACCGCGTCTTCAAGGACGGAGTGACCATCGAGGACGAGGTCTTCTACCGCAGCCCGACGGGCTACGCCGCCTACTTCGCCTTTCTGTGGGGGCCAGTGCGTGCCGACGACGGCTCGATTCCGCTCGTCGTGGGCGTGTCGCGCAATACGACGAAGAAACGTGCGTTCGTCGAGGCGCTGAAGCAGAGCGAGGCGCGCCTGCGCGCCGCGACCGAACTGGTCGGACTGGGCGTGTATTCCTGGGACCCGGTCACCGGCGCGCTCGACTGGGACGAACGCGTGCGCGCGATGTGGGGCCTCGCGCCCGACGCGCCGGTCGACATGGAGGTCTACCGGGCGGGAATCCATCCGGACGATTGGAACCGCGTCCGCGATGCGATCGCTGCGTGCGCCGATCCGGCGGGAGACGGCCGCTACAAGATCGAATATCGGGTGCTGGGGCGCGACGGCGTGATGCGCCACATCGCCACTGCCGGCCGTACGACGTTCGAGGATGACCGCGCTGTGAACTTCATCGGTGCGGCCATCGACGTCACGGCGCAGCGCCGCTCCGAAGCCGCCATCCGAGCCAGCGAGGCGCAGTTCCGCAGCTTCGCCCAGCACAGCAGCAACCTGATCTGGATCGGCGACTCGGCCGGGCGCAGCATCACCTATCGCAGTGCCGCCTTCGAGAGGATCTGGGGGTCGTCATTCAAGAGCGCGCCCACGACGTTCGCAGGTTGGCTGCAGGTCGTTCATCCCGACGACCGAAAGCAGGTCGAACGCGCGCTCGCGGCCGTCCAGGCAGGCGAGGTCGCGCAGTACAACTACCGCATCGTCCGTCCGGCCGACGGCACGATCCGCTGGCTCCGCGACACCAGCTTTCCGATTTTCGACGACGCGGGCGAGGTGAGCCGGATCGGCGGGATCGCGGAGGACCTCACCCCGGAGGACCCTCGGCAGGTCTATGTGGTCAGTACCCGGGCGACCGAGGCGCGGCGCCTGATGACGCTGGTTCGGGCCTCCGGGTATCGCGCCCAGGTCTTCGAGAGTGCCTCCGCGTTCCTCGACGTTGCCGCGGTGCTGTCGCCCGGGTGCGTTCTCGTCGATCTGCGAGGGTCGCGGCTCCAGGGTCTCGCCGTCCCGCGCGAGCTCAGGGCGCGCTCCATCGCGCTGCCGACAATCGTGCTCGACGGGGCCGCTGCGGACGTGCCGTCGGCCGTCGCCGCGATGAAGGCGGGCGCGACCGACTACCTTCATGTCACCGACGAGGAGTCCCTGCGCACCATGCTCGCCAATGCGATGTCCGAATGTGTCGGCACGACGCGGCCGACGACCAGCGACGAGACTGCCGCCGCTCGCCTGGCACGGCTGACACCACGCGAGCGCCAGGTGCTCCGGCATCTGGTCAGCGGCGAAACCAACAAGATGATGGGCCAGCAGCTCGGCATCAGCCCACGCACGGTGGAGCTGCACCGTGCCCAGGTCATGAGTCGCCTGAACGCGAACAACCTGGCCGATCTGCTGCAGATCGCGCTCGGGGCGGGAATCGCACCGCTGACGAAGTCCAGCCCTCGGGACGGCAGGCCGGCTTAGCCGCGCCCGCTGCCACGGGTCGCGTCGCTGCGGGCGATGCACGTGTTCGATCGCGTCAGCGTCGCGCTGCAGCCATCACGGCTCGCCGCGCCGGAACGGCCCGCTCGACGTGAAGATTCGGCCGCGCCCGGACAAGGCGCCGGGCAGCGGCATTCGGCGGACGCAACAGCCGCAGCCCGCCGGGTGCGCCGGCGCCTGAGGCCGCGGGTCCGTCGCACCGGGCTCGTTGGCCGCGCCGGCGCGGCGGCCATGCGGCCCGCCGCGCGCGATCGCCGGTGCGCCGACCAATATGCGCGCCGCGTCGGCGCCGCACTCCGGGCATGCACAGAGGTCGCGGAACTGCGCCATCGGCCGCAGTGCCATGAACGGCCCGCACCCCCGGCACTCGTAGTCGTAGATCGGCATCGCGTCCTCGCGTGCGGGCTGTCCGGGAAGAGCGCAGGCAAGCCGAGCACGCGGCCACGTGCCCGGCTCGAGGATCACGCGGCGGGCTTGAGCACCACCTTGGTCCAGCCGTCGTCGCGAGCGTCGAAGTGCTGGTAGGCGTTCGGCGCCTCCCCGAGCGGCAGCTCGTGCGAGACGATGAAGGAGGGCTTCGCGCGGCCGGTCCAGATCAGGTCGCGCAGCTGCCGGTTGTACGCCTTCACGTTGCACTGGCCGGTTCCCATCGTCTGGCCCTTGAACCAGAAGAGGCCGTAGTCGAAAACGATCTCGCCCTGCTTGTAGAGCCGGTCCTGGGGCGCCGGATCCTGCGGCACGTAGACGCCGACCACGCCGATCCCGCCGGTGAACTTCACCGACTTCACGAGGTCGTTCATGACCATGTTGGGGTGCTCGTGGCCCTCGGGGTCATGCGCCTGGTAGCCGACGCACTCGCAGCCGCGGTCGGCGCCGATACCGTTCGTGAGACTCATTACCTGATCCGCCGGCGAGTCCTTGGAATCGTCGATGACCACGGCACCGATGGATTCGGCGAGCCGCAGCCGATCGGGATGCCGGTCAACGACCATGACCATGCAGGCACCCTTGATCATCGCCGAGTGCGCGGCCATGAGGCCGACCGGACCGGCGCCGTAGATGACGACCGACTCGCCGGGACGCACGCCGGCGAGCTCGGTGACGTGCCAGCCGGTCGGGAAGATGTCGGCCAGCATCACGTAATCGTTCTGCCGCTCCTGGGCGTCGGGCGGCAGCTTCAGGCAATTGAAGTCGCCGTACGGCACGCGCAGAAGGTCGGCCTGGCCGCCCCGATACGGCCCCATGTCGGCAAATCCGTAGGCGGCGCCGGCCATGTTCGGCACCACGCTTCGATCCGCCGTGGTCAGGCAGAACGCGGTCAACCCGCGCTCGCAGTTCTTGCAGAAGCCGCAGCCGATATTGAACGGAATCGCCACCCAGTCGCCGACCTTGACGCGATCGACCGCGTTGCCGACTTCGATGACCTGACCGAGGTTCTCGTGTCCGAACACACCGCCTTGCGGGAAGTCGGTCCGACCCTCGTACATGTGCAGGTCGGAGCCGCAGATGTTGGTGCTGGTCATGCGGACCAGCACGTCGGTCGCGCGCTCGATCCCCGCATCGGGCACCTGCTGCACCGAAACGTCGCGCGGGCCGTTGTAGACGACTGCTCTCATCACGTTCTCCCAATCTGGAGCCACAGGTTGCCGGAGAGCGTGGCAGGCCGTCTGCGGCCGGACCATCCGGTCGAGAACTAAGGACCCCTACGTACGGCACCGGCATTGCCAATCCAACGCCCCGTCAATGACCGGAGTCACCATGCGAGCCATGACCTACCGCGGACCGTACCGGATCCGCGTGATCGACAAGCCGATTCCAGGGATCGAGCACCCACGAGATGCGATCGTTCGCGTCACCCGCGCCTGCATCTGCGGCTCGGACTTGCACCTCTATCACGGCATGATGCCGGACACCCGCGTCGGCCAGACCTTCGGCCACGAATTCGTCGGTGTCGTCGAGGAGGTGGGGACCGACGTCCGCATGCTGAAGGTCGGCGACCGTGTCATCGTGCCGTTCAACATCTTCTGCGGGGAGTGCTACTTCTGCCAGAAGCAGCTCTTCAGCAACTGCCACAACGTCAATCCGAATGCAACCGCGGTCGGTGGCATTTACGGGTACTCGCACACCACCGGTGGTTACGACGGCGGACAGGCCGAATACGTGCGGGTGCCGTTCGCGGATGCCGGGCCGATGAAGATTCCGGACACGATCGACGACGACAACGCGGCGCTGTGCACGGACGCCTACCCCACCGGCTATCAGGCCGCCGAGATGGCGGAGATCAAGCGCGGCGATTCGGTGGTCGTGTTCGGCGCCGGACCGGTCGGTCTGTTCGCGGCGAAATGCGCCTGGTTCATGGGTGCGGGGCGAGTGATGATCGTCGATCACTACGACTACCGGCTCGAGTTCGCGAAGCGGTTCGCGCAGTGCGAGACGCTCAACTTCCGCGACGTCCGCGACCCCGTCTGGACGCTCAAGAAGGAGTCGGACTGGCTGGGCTGGGACGCGGCCATCGACGCGGTCGGGTGCGACGCGAGCGGGGACACGCTGCATCGCTTCCTTGGCATCCGGCCATTCAAGCTGCAGGCCGGCGCGGCCAACGCGCTGAATTGGGCCATCGACTCGGTGCGCAAGGGAGGTGTCGTGTCGATCATCGGCGCCTACGGGCCGCCCTTCAACCTGGTCGCGATCGGCGACGCGATGAACAAGGGCCTGACGATCCGCACCAACCAGGCGAGCGTCAAGCGCAATCTGCCGCGCTGCATCGAGCACATCGAAGCCGGGCACATCAATCCCAAGGACGTGATCACCCATCGCTTCCCGCTCGAGGACATCAGCGAGGGTTATCACATCTTCGCCAGCAAACTTGATGAATGCATCAAGCCGATGGTGATTCCGTCCACCGCACACTGAGGAGCCCGACATGGACCAACGAGTTCGTTCTTCATCGGAAGACATCCTGGCCGAACCGATCCCGGGCGGCCGATCGCTGACAACGCAGCAACGCCGGTCGGTCGACCTCGCCGGCGAGATCGACGGCTGGGGCTCCGACCTCGATCCGGCGAACCGGCCCGGCGTGCCGCGCGACAAGGCGCCTGACATCGGCGTCGAGACGCTCTACCCGCCGATCGAGCAGCAGGTGCCCAAGGTCAAGATCCACAAGTCGATCGAGCACGGCAAGCTGACGCCGGTGTTCGGCACCTCGTGCCCGCCGCAGGGGCTGAGCGGTCTGATCCGCGACCAGGCCTACCGGTTCAGCGAAGGGCAGCTGCCGCACTGGTTGATGCTGCTGCTCGCCGACCGGGTCAACGTCGTCGAAGACGTCGTTGACGACCTGGCGCGGCTGCACGTGCCCAACCTCGTCAAGGAACTGGGTCTGGCCGCGCAATGGCGCTACAACCGCGCGGGGCTCGTCAAGGGCGTCGCCATCACCGGCGTCTGTGTGGTGGGCCTGCTCGTCTTCAGGCGCTCGCGACGCACGTAGTCCGCGCAGCGTCGCGCCAGCCGCCAGGGCGGCGCTGGCACACCGGATCGTTGCGGGACCTTTCGAGGCGAGTCCGGCACGAGCGCACCGCGTGCATTCGCCTCTCCCTCAGACCAGGCCTTGCGATGGGGCAGGCCGGGATCACCAAGGAGTCAGACCATGACAAGTCATCGTCAACTGAAGGGCCGGCGCGTCGCGGTGCTCGCGGCCGACGGGTTCGAGCGCGTCGAGCTGTCGGTGCCGGTTGCTGCGCTGCGCGCCGAAGGTGCCGAGGTCGAGATCGTGTCGTTGCGCGCAGGACGCATTCGCGGCGTCAACCTGCACGAGCCCGCGGCACGCGTGAGTGTCGACCTCACCTTGTCGCAGGCGCGCGTCTCCGACTACGACGCGTTGCTCATTCCGGGCGGCTTCATCAACCCTGACCTGCTGCGCCAGTCCGAGGCCGCGCGCCAGTTCGTCCGTGAGTTCGACGCCAGCGGCAAGCCCATCGCGACGCTGTGCCACGGGCCGTGGCTGCTGTCGTCGGCCGGATTGACCGAGGGCCGGACCATGACGTCGTGGCCGGGCGTACGCGACGACATGGTCAACGCCGGGGCAACCTGGCTCGATCGTCCGGTCGTCCACGACGCGAACTGGCTCACCAGCCGCGGGCCGCAGGACATGGTGCCGTTCGTCAAGGCCTTGATCGACCACTTCGCGGGACGTTCTTCGCAGCAGCCGGCCTCTGCAGCGGGCCGCGCGGTATCGGCGCCGCAGCGAAACGCACCGCCCGCGGTCGTTCTCGACGCCATGAAGTGGCTCCCGCGCCCGTCGCTGCGCACGGCCGCGCTGATGGCCGCGGCGTTCGCGGTCTATGCGGCGACGCAGCGTCGAAGGCACGCGTCGCCGCTCGCAGGCTGGCGCGCGGCAGCCGGGCTCAGGTGAGGCGGCGGCGCCGACCCCCGCAGTCGCGCCGTCGCTACCCAGTGACGACGCACCTGCCTCACCGGCCGCCGACCTGTGGGCGGTCGCTGGAGCCTGCGGGGTCGACCTATTCGAACGAAAAGCAGAACGCGAGCGGGCGCCTCGATTTCACGGTCCCGATCTGCGCGCAGCTTCACGTACTCGCAAGCCCCAACCGCCGGGTTGCGCCGGGCCGCAATAGCCGAGGACGCTGCGCTTCGTTGCGCGTGCCAGGACGCGGAACAGCGCCAGACCGCCCAGGCGAGCGCGGCGCGAGGAGCCCAGGACGGACACGCGCGTAAAGGACGGTGAGGACCACGTTCAACAAGGTGATCCCGACCAAGACGCCACCGGCGAGCGGCTCCATCCAACGCTTGCATGACGCTCCGCAACGATGTGCTTCAAGCGTCGGCAGCTTGCGTGCCGCCACGGCCGGGCTCCGAGCTGGAGTGGCTGATCGGAGGTCAGCCCGCGGAATTCAGGTCGGCGCGCTTGCTCGCGCACGCTGGCGGCCGGCGTTCTAGGCTCGAAGCCGGTGTCAGCGGGAGAGGTCATCCCCATCTCAACGCCTGCGTGAGCGGCCGCTTGGGGAGGGGCCGTCTAGCCGCTTGAATGTCGCTCTTGGGCCGTGAGCTAACGACCGCGCGCCTCGACGGCCTTCCGGCAAGCAGCCCTTCATCCTTGGACCGCTCCAGACCTGCCGTTGGTCACCGGCTCGAGCCGGCCATCAGCGGTCTTCGGATCGCGCACGAAGGTCTGGGCGCTCAACGCCTTCCACCGACAGCTTCGGGAGGTCCACCGGCAGTCCGGGTCGGCTGGACTCGGCCAAAAGCAGACATTCAGGCGACTGCTAGGCGCACGGCCAGTCGCCGAGGGCTGCTCGCCCTGCTTCGTGTGATGCGACGCGGTTGCCCGTGGAACAGGTTCTGCTATTCGCGCGCGGCAGCACCGGGACACCTCAGCAACCGCGCTGTTCGACACCAAGGATGCTGGCCCCGGAAGTGTGCGGCGCGTTCCAAGAGCAGAGCGCCGTAGCTCTGCCCGAACTGCAGGCAGGCTGATTCAGAGTAGTTGTTGAACTTCGGCGAAAGTGCGATCTGCCGGTACTGCTCAGGTCGATTCCGGTGCACGAGCCATTTCGGCGCGAACCAACGAGTAAAGCGCCTGGGCCAGAGGCAGCCGCGGGGACGACCTCAACCAAACCATGCCTACCCGGCGCGACGGGCAAGGCGCCGGCAGGGGCCACCGCTTGACACGCCGGTCTGGCCGCCCCGGCCAGTCGGGCAGCACAGCGACCCCAAAACCTTCGGACACCAACACGGAAATCTGTTCGATGCCGTCCAGCTCGAATTGCACCTTCGGCCTGACCCCGCGACCTTTCAAGTAGTCGGCTGCAAGCCTGCCGCCGACGACCTCCCGGTCGTACTGGATGAAGGGCTCCCGTGCCGCCGCCAATAGCGGATCATCGACGCGCAGGCGCCTCGGCGCGAGAAGAATCAAGGGCTCGTCCCGGATCGAGCACCAAGCGCATGTCTTGGGCAAGTCGAACAACGGATGCACGAGCAGGGCTGCATCGAGGTCACCCGACAAAACGCGATCGAGCAGGGTGGATGACGTCCCGGGGACGACATAGATCCGGATGCCCGGATACGCCAGCGACCACGCGCGCATCAGCGGCGGCAACAGCCCTGCCAGGGCGGTGGGCGTCGCTCCGAGTCGCAAAGGCCCGGAGGGCAGGCTGTCGTTGGAGGCAGCCGAACGCAACTCCGAAGCGCCGCGCACCAGACTTCGGGCTTGCCCCAGGATCCGAGACCCGGCAACGGTGGGCTTCACCGTGCGGCCTACCCTGGTGATCAGGGGGACACCGAGGTCGGACTCGAGCGCACGCAGCTGCTGAGACAGCGTCGTTGGCGCGAGATCGAGCTGCCGTGCAGCCTCGGCAATCGAGCCCGCGTCGACCACAGCGACGAAGTTCTCCAAATGCCGCGTGTCCATGAACACGCATTTTACGTCGTTAGAAACCGTCGCAGAGCGGTTTTCAAGTCGAGCGAGCGGCTGCAAAGTCTGTCCGTCGCCAGCCCACGTTCCGGAACCCGTATGCCCATCATTCAATCCATTGAAGTCTGCGTCGCGCGAGTGCCGCTCAACAAGGTGACGTATCTGTCCAACCGGACGGTGGTGGATCGTCACTACGGTCTCGTGAAACTCCGAAGCAGCGACGGCGTTGAGGGAATCGGCTTCTGCTACGTCGGCAACGCCGCCGGAGAGATCTTTCGTGTCGCCGTCGAACAGTTGCTCGGCCCGGTCTTGATCGGCAAAGACTCGCTTGCGGTCGAGGGGCTGTGGCGGGACATGTACCAGGAAGCCCTGTTGCAAGGACGAATGGGCACGGTGATGCGGGCGCTCAGCGCGCTCGACATCGCGCTCTGGGACATGAACGCGCGTGCGAGCCGGCTGCCATTGCACAAGTACCTGGGCGCGGTCGAACTGGAGTCGGTGCCCGCGTACGCCAGCGGGGGCTACTACGTCGACGGGAAGACCGCGGCGAACGTCGGCGAGGAGATGGCCAGCTACCTCGAGCTCGGGTTCAAGGCCGTCAAGATGAAGACGGGTCGCTGGTCCCCGCAGGGCGAGGCGTCCCGCGTCAAGGCCGCTCGTGAAGCCATCGGTCCGGATGTGGAGCTCATGCTCGATTGCAACAACGGCTGGATCGACACCGTTCAGGCCATGCAATACCTGCGCCGCTTCGAGGAATACGACCCGTACTTCATCGAGGAGCCCTTCAGCCCGGACGACATCGAAAGCCACGCCCGCCTGGCGAAGCTGACGCGGATTCCGGTGGCGACGGCGGAGATCGGTTACGGCCGCTGGTATCACAAGCAGCTCCTGGACATGGGGGGTGCTGCGATCCTGCAAACAGATGCTGCCGTGTGTGGTGGCATTACCGAGTGGAGGCGCATTGCCGCCATGGCGGCCGGCTACGGCGTCCAGATGTGCCCGCACTGGTTCCACGACGTGCATGCGCCGCTGGTCGCATCCACCCCGAATGCCCGGTACGTCGAATTCTTCTGGGACGACGAGGTGCTGAATTTCCGGCGCTTGCTGGATCGCCAGCTCGAGCACAAGGAAGGCCGCGTGGTGTTGCACCAGTCGCCTGGGTTGGGCTTCGGTTTCGATGAGAAAGAGGTGGCAAAGCACGGGCAGTGGACCCGGTTGTCGTGAACTCGAGCCTGGAGAGATCTATGCAAACGACTCGCCGCGCGGTACTGATTGCTTTCGCCGCATTTGCGACGTCCGTCTCTGCGCAGAACTGGCCGAGCAAGCCTGTCAGGCTGGTCGTGCCGTTTCCGGCAGGCGGCGGCACGGACCTGATCGCACGCGACCTGGCCGCAAAGCTTCAGGGCTCCGGCTACAACTTCATCATCGACAACAAGCCGGGCTCGGGCGGCAGCCTCGGCCTCGACGCCGCGGCCAAGGCTCCGGCCGACGGCTACACGCTGGTGCTGGGCCAGACGAGCAACCTCGCGATCAATCCATCGCTGTACTCCAAACTCCCGTACGACTCCGTCAAGGACTTCACGCCGGTCAGCCTCGTCGCGCGCTCGCCGCTGGTCATCGTGACCAGCACCACGGCGCCGTACAAGACGCTGGCCGACGTGGTGAAGGCTGCGAAAGACAAGCCTGACACCATCAATTACGCGAGTTCCGGCAGCGGCACCGTGGCACACCTGGCAACCGAGCTGTTCCAGAAGGCGGCTCAGGTCAAGCTCACGCACATCCCGTACAAGGGCGCGTCGCAGGGCATTACCGACGTGATGAGCGGGCAGGTGCAGCTGTACGTATCGTCCATTCCCACGCTGCTGCCCTACATCAAGAGCGGCAAGATGCGCCCCCTCGCCGCCACGTCCGCCAAGCGCTTGGACGACCTGCCGCAGGTGCCGACGGTCGACGAGTCGGGCTACAAGGGTTTCGACGCCGTCACCTGGTTCGGCGTTCTGGGCCCGGCGAACCTGCCGAAGGACATCGTCGGCAGGCTCAACGCCGACATCAACAAGGCTCTGCAGGACCCCGCGCTGAAGAAGAAGCTGGAAGACCAAGGCGCCGACGTGATGGGCAGCACCGCCGAAGCCTTCGCCCTGCTCATTCGCGACGATATGGTGCGCTGGGGCAAGGTCGTCAAGGAATCCGGCGCCAAGGTGGACTGAAGCCTCGCGCGTCGAACTTTCATATTTATTCCGCTACGACCCGACGAGACAACATGACCTCCCCGCGCCTGCACATCACCCGCTTCGCCGTCTGGATGAATCCGATCTTCGACGAATCGATGGCGGCCGATGACTCGGTCACGCTGGAGATCGCCCCGACGGACGACACCGAAGCGGCATGGGCCGCTCTGCAGCGGGCGCACATCTACCAGATCACGGCCGCCAAGGATGAACTCGTCGGGTTCCATGCACAGCAAGCACTGATCGACCGATGCCCGAACCTGCTGGCGGTGTCCTCCGTCGGCGCCGGCTACGACACGGTGGACGTCGACGCGTGCACGCGCGCCGGCATTGCCGTCGTCAGCCAGCTCGGCGGCAACGCGCACGCCGTGGCCGAGATGGCCATCGGTCTGATGCTGGCCGTCAGCCGTCGCATCGCGGAGTCCGACCGCAAGCTGCGCACGCAGCGCGGCTTCTCGCGTGAGGCGTTGATGGGCTCGGACATCGGCGGCAAGGTGCTCGGCATCGCTGGCATTGGATTCACCGGCACACGAACGGCCGAACTCGCGAAGGCCTTCGGCATGCGCGTGCTCGCCTTCGACCCTCTTCTTGCGCCGGAGGAGATCCGCCGACGAGGTGCCGAGCCCGTCGATCTGGACACGCTGCTCCGCTCCTCGGACATCGTCTCCCTGCACTGCCCACGCAACAAGGACACGCTGAATCTGCTGGATGCGAAGCGCTTCGCAAGCATGAAGAAAGGTGCCATCTTCGTCACGACTGCCCGCGGTGGCATCCACGACGAGCACGCGCTGGCAGAAGTGCTGACTTCCGGGCATCTGGCCGGCGCCGGTCTCGACGTGTGGAAACAGGAACCGCCGCCGCTCGACCATCCGCTGCTTGCCCCGGACAACGTCGTGGCCACCTACCACACGGCGGGCGTGTCTCACGAGGGTCGCCGCAACGTGACCCGGATGGCCGCGCAACAGGTGCTGCAGCTCGTGCGCGGAGAACGCCCGCCCCACCTGATCAACCCCGAAGTGTGGGACGTGTTCCAGGAGCGACGTCGCAAGGCGCTGCGGGCACTTCAGGCGTCTTGAAGCGGGTCATTCTTTTCAAACGAAATCAACGGAGACGAACACCATGAATGGATTCCAGGTTCTTCAGCGCCGCCGCCAGGTGCCGGATGCGCTCGTCGAGGCGTTTCGTGGTCTGCCGGTCGCCAACATCAGCGACTGCATGGCGCGCATGTCGGCTGGCGGCGCCCGCCTGCGCCCCATGCACAAAGGCGGTCCCTTGGCCGGCCCGGCGCTGACGGTGAGGTGCCGTCCCGGTGACAACCTGATGATCCACAAGGCGCTCACGATGGCCCGACCGGGTGATGTGATCGTGGTGGATGCGGGCGGTGACCTGACGAACGCGCTGATGGGCGAGATCATGGTGGCCAGGGCGGTGAAGAGCGGCGTGGCGGGCGTGGTTCTCAATGGGGCCGTGCGAGACAGCGAGGCGATCGGACAAGGCGACTTCCCGTTCTATGCCGCAGGCATCACGCATCGCGGGCCGTACAAGGACGGCCCGGGCGAAATCAACGTGCCGATCGCGATCGACGGCATGGTGATTCACCCCGGCGACCTGATCGTCGGCGACGCCGACGGGCTGCTCTGCGTGCCCTTCGACGACGCGCAGCAGCTGCTGGCCGCGACGCACAAGAAGATGGAAGTCGAGAAGAAGATGATGGCCGACATTGCTGCCGGCCAGCTCGATACGAGCTGGATCGACGCGACGCTCAAGCGCCTCGGCTGCAATCCCGAACCGATGTGATCGGCGCCCTTCGCCAGGGTCACCCGCTCTGACTCATTGCTCAACCTGACGACCGTACGACCATGAAGCTCTTCGAAACCTCGATGTTCCGCCGCGCGGCGCTCGCCGCGATCATGCTTGCTGCAGTGAACCTGGCGAACGCTGCCTACCCCGAACGGCTGATCACGATCGTCGTCCCGTATGCGCCCGGCGGTGCGGCCGATGCACTGGCCCGCCAGCTGGCGCAGAAGATGGGGGAGAAGCTGGGCACGACCGTGATCGTCGACAACAAGGCCGGAGCGAGCGGCACGATCGGCGCCGGGTCCGTGGCCAAGGCCCAGCCCGATGGCTACACAGTGCTGTACGACACGACGCCGTACTCGATCAACCCGCACCTGTTCGCCAAGATGCCCTTTGCGGCCGACGCGCTGAAACCGCTGTCGCTGGTGGCGCGCATCCCCAATGTCCTGATCGTGAAGGCGGACTCGCCGGTCAAGGACGTGAAGCAGTTGATTGCGAAGGCCAAGGCGGAGCCCGGCAAGGTCAACTTCGCGTCGGGCGGCAGTGGCACCGTGCAACGCCTCGCTTCAGAGCTGTTTCGCCAGCAACTGGGTCTCGACATGGTCCATGTGCCGTACAAGAGCGGAGGACCGGCGATCACCGACGTGATGGGCGGCCAGGTCGACTTCATGTTCAGCACGGTCGCGGCCTCTTCTCCGCACATCGCTGCCGGCAAGCTGCGCGGCTTGGCGGTCTCCTCGACGCGTCGCTCGCCCAAGCTTCCCGACATGCCCACGGTTGCCGAGACGGTGATCCCCGGCTACGAGGTGTACGAGTGGCACGGCATGTTCGTCCCCGCCGGCACACCGGATGCCGTGACGCGCAGGCTGCAAGCGGCGGTCGTCGACACGCTCAACGACGAAGAGGTGAAGAAGCGCTTCACCGAGCTCGGTGCAGAGCCTGTCGGTTCCACGCCGGCGCAGTTCGCAGACTACTTGAAGAAAGAGGATGCGAAGTGGTCCGAGGTGGTGCGCAAGGGCAATATCAAGGCCGACTGACGGCGCGGCGACCCCGCCTGACGGCGCCGCCGGGAGATTCGCGACGCTCAACGCCATGCACCTGCTGCAGCCTCCGCAAGTCGTCGAGCTCTCGCGCTTCACCTCACTGCCGCGTGAATTCCGGCTGCGAACGCGCAGCGTGTGGGCGGATGCAAACCGAGCGGGCCGCGCGACCGACTCAGCGGATACTGACGGTCGCCGCTTCAGGTCAGCGGAGTCAGAACCACGAGCAAAGGCGGCCGTGTGGCCATGCATGAGCACTTGAACCGAAGACGACATCAAAGGAGACCTCATGAACTCAAGCTTCCTGGCCGGAGAAACCACGAGGCGGCCGGCTGCCTTTTCCAACCTGCCCGGCCGCTTGCCGGCCATCGCCGCCTGTCTCGCTGTGGCGGCCGCTGTGGCGGGATGCAACGACGATGACGAAGTCGCAGTCTAGACAGTCCCCACCCCTTCGGAACTGCAGGCCGCATGCCCGGGCCTTGCTGGTCGCACGGTGGCCGCGGCCGCCGTTGGCCTACCAAGCGGCACCGCAACCGTAAACACTGCAGTGTTCGTCGCGGCGAACACCGCGACCACTCCGGCGTCGCCCGACTACTGCCGGCTGCTGGGCGCCATCGACCCGGTCGATCCGACAGCGCAGAAGATCAACTTCCAGCTCAACCTCCCGACGACCTGGAACGGCAAGGTCGTGCAATACGGCGGCGGCGGCTTCAACGGCACGCTCGTCACGGCGACGACCGCGCTGCGCGACGCCGCGCCCGACGACCCGCTGCCGCTCACACGAGGCTATGCGACCTTGGGCACCGACTCGGGCCACCAAGCGTCTGCCTTCGCCGCAAATGCCATCGGCCAGTTCGGCCTGAACGACGAGATGCTCGTCAACTATGGCTACGCGTCATACAGGAAGGTCAAGGACGTCGCCGTCGCGCTGATGCAGGTCTTCTACGGCAAGGGCCCTTCAAAGACGTACTACTTCGGCGGCTCAGAAGGCGGCCGAGAAGGCCTGGCGATGGCCCAGCGCTTCCCCAACGACTACGACGGCATCGTGAGCGTCGTGCCAGTCGTGCAGCTGTCGATGCTGTTCGCCTCCTACATCCCGCATGCACAGCCGCAGTTCAACGGTGGCTGGCTGAACGCGGGCAAGGTGCGGACGCTCGCGAAGTTCGTCTCCGACAACTGCGATACCCTCGATGGATTGGCCGATGGCGTGGTCAACAACTACCTCGCCTGCCCGTCGCGCGTCAACCTTCAAGGCATCCGCTGCGCCGGGGGCGTCGACGTGAGCGATGCTTGCCTGTCGGACCCGCAAATCGCCACTGTCACGGCAGTGCACACCCCGCATACGTACTCGTTCCCGCTTGCGAACGGGCTCACCAGCTATCCGCAATGGATGTGGGGCAACGAAAGCTCGCCCGACACGCTCAACGGAGTTTCCAGCGTCGGCGGCCTGCCGTTGAGCACGATGACGCGCTGGGTTACTGGCACCGCGCCGCCCACCGTGGCCGTCAATGCCATTACCGATGCTCAGCAATGGCTGTACGGGTCGAACTTCGTGCGCTATTTCATCACCCGAGATCCGACCTTCGATGCCCGCACCTACGATGCCAACAACTACAAGGCCCGCGTCCAGCAGGTGTCGGAGATCATCGACGCCAGCGACCCCAACCTATCGGCCTTCTTCACGCGCGGCGGCAAACTGATCATGCGCGAGAACATTGGCGACCTGGCGCAGAGTCCGCTGGCCGGCATCAACTACTTCAACGCGGTAGCGGCCAAGGTAGGCACGGGGACGATGGAACAGTCGGCACGGCTGTACATCTCGCCGGCGTCCAACCACAGCGGCCCGGCGGCCAGCGTCACCGACGGTTCGGCCGTGCCGACGATGGTGGACCTACTTGACCCGTTGGATCGCTGGGTGACCGCGGGCCAGCCGCCAGCCGACGCATTGACTCAAACGCGGAAGGCCACCACGGCGCCGTTTGCGCTGCAGGCGTCGCGCCCGATGTGCCGCTTCCCGAACTATCCGCACTATGTGGGCGGGGACGTCAAGCTGGCGGCGAGCTACGTCTGCGCTGCTTCGCAGTTGTAGAGGGCGCGCTTTCCCAATCCCACTGCCCCGTTGCAGTTCTGTGTGAAGCGCAGGCCTACCGATTCAAGCACTGCTCAACGTGGACCTTTGTGACGCCGACTGACGGCTGAGCCGAAGTGGCCACGGGCCGCTGTTGACCGGCACGAGCCTAAGCGGCCATCAGGTTCGTCGCCGGGAAGCCGACCTTCCCCGGCATTTCGATGCCGAGTTTCGAGTGCGTCGCGAAAGACCGCTGATGGCCGAGTCCTGGCGGACCTGACTGTCCGCTTGCTGGGGGCGAAGCGCGGAGCCGTGAGGCCGGGTTGTCCGGCAGCTTCCGGCGATCCCGGACGGCCGCTGTGGGTCGTGAGCCGACGCCCCACCGAACGAGCCCGGCGCGACATGCAGGTCGCTGCACCCCAGGCGTTCCCGGCCGTCGCTCGATGAGGCTGGTGCCTCCTGCAATCCGCTCTCGTTAGGGCCGTTCGTCGCCCGCGGCCCCACGATTCACTTGAACGGGGGGCCGGCGAGCCAGCTCACCAGCGAGAAGCGGACGCCGCTCGTCACCGGGCGGACGTCGTGGCACATGAACGAGGGGAACACGGTCATGGTTCCCTGATCGCGCGGCGCCACGAACTCGGGGTAGATGAGGAGGTCGCCGCCGGCGTAGCTGTCGGGCGGCGACAGCTGGACCGTGAGGCTGAGCTTGCGCTCGGCCAGCAGCCCGGGGCCGATGTCGAAGTGCGGGCCGTAGTACTCGCCGACTTCGTAGCGCGTGAACTGGAATCCTTCGCGGAACTGGCCCACGCTGAAGCCGTAGATGGTGTTGTTGACGTCGCGGATCACCTTGTTCAGGCGCTCGAAGATCCAGTTCGTGTCCTTGGTATGACCGATGAAAACGGCGGACGACTTGCGGATGCCCTCCGATTGCGCGAGGTCGAGCGTGTCGACCAGAGCCGGCTGCAGCTGCGGTGTGTAGGTGGCGACGATCTGCGCGCATTCGTCGTGCGTGAACACCAGCGGGATCGCCGCCAGGCGGGTCTGATCCTTGAGCTCGGGGGTTCGGTTGAGCTGCGGTTTCTTCATGCGATTCGGTGAGCCGGTGCGGCGCGTCGGCGCGACCGGCGATTGTCGGGCGGCGGCAAGAAGAGGGTCAACGCCGGGGTGACCGGCGGCCTCGCGGCGCCGTTCGGGCGTTCGCGCGCGGAGCGTCAGCGCCCCACCGCCTTGCGCGAGCCGTCCTCGAACACCTCGTCGTCGCGCACCAGCTGGCCGTTGGCGTCGAACTCGCGCTCGCGCGTGAGCCGCCCCCGCTCGTCGTGGACGAGCTCGGCGCGCACCCGACCGCCGACGTCGAAGTGGCGATGCGTGCCGGTCGGCAGGTCCACGCCACGCCGCCGCGGGTCGCCCGCCAGCCAGGCGCCTTCGAAGGCCTTGCTGCCGTCGTCGTGGAAGCGTTGCTCGCGACGCTGCCCTTCGACGTGCTCGATGCGCTCCTTCGGCTGGCCGTTGAGGTACCAGCGCGCCTCGCTCACGAGGGTGCCGTCGCGCCAGCGGCGCTCGAGCACGAGCTTGCCGGACTCGTGGTACTCCTGCTCGAGCGTCTTCACGCGCCCGGCACGCTCGCCGGGCAATGCTGCCCAGCGCGCCTCGTGGCGCAGCACGCCGTCGGCAGCGAAGCGGCGCTCGATGCTGCCGTCGGTGGTCTTCTCGACCCGTTCGCGGACGGCGCCGTTCTCCCACAGTGTCTCGAAGCTCTGACGCTCGCCGCGCTCGTAAACGACGCGCCCGGTCGCTTGGCCCTTGCCCCCGTACAGCACCACCGTCGACGAGCGTCCCCCATGCCCGCATGCGGCGCGATCGTCGAAGGCCGGCGCGAGCAGCGGCCGCGGCGCACAGCGCAGCTGCGCCAGCTGCCCCTCGCGCGTGAACTCGGCATACGCCTGCTCGGCGCCGTCGTCGGCGTGGAAGCTCGCGCGGCGCAATGGCCCCGTCGGATACCAGCTGCGCGCCAGACCCACGGTGCTGCCGTTGCGCAGCGTCTCCTCGCGCACCAGCGTGCCTGGAGCGCCGCTGTCGCCGATGTTCCACTCGCGCGCGAGGCCATCGCGGTTGCCCTTCTCGTTGACGCGGTGCTCGCGCTCGAGCACGCCGTTGCGGTAGTAGCGAACGATGCCCACGAAGCGACCGTTCTGCAGCTCCTGCTCGCGGACCACCGGCCCCGACTCGCCTTCGCGGCAGCGCATGAGCCCGCTCTTGCCCTGCGTGGTCGCGCCGTTGGCCGGGTTCACGTGCTGGCCATCGAGGTCGCAGACCTGAACGGCGAGCCCGGGCGTGGTCATGACGGCAGCCGCTGCGGCAAGTGCAAGACGGATCGCCGCAAATGGCAGTGGGAAGCGCATGCGCGACATTCTGCTGGCGTGATCAGCACTTCGCCCAATCGACGAGCCAGCGTTGCTCCAGATTTGGCGGCCGATCGGCTCGTTTTCGGCCGTGTCTACGCGGCAAGGCGCGGTCGTTCGAGCATCAGCACGCGGAAGGCGCCGCCCTGTGTCACCTGGGCGACCAGCCGTGCGAAGTCGGACGCCCCGATCCGCTGCGCGGCCAACAAACCAAAGTGCTCGTCGTAGCTCGCCAGCACGTCGTCGCGGGCGCGCAGCTTCCTGGCGTAGGCGATGGTGTCGTCGCCGATCGTGCGCCAACCGGTCGCGAACGCCTTGGCGCCGCTATAGCCCTTGCGAAGGTCATCGATGCGCTGCAGCCCGCGAGCCTCGCCATCGGCGAAGTCGAGCACGCGGATCAGGTCGGCAGCGGGCAGCACGGTGGCGTAGCGGCCGTCGAGCAGCTGCGGCGCGTTGTGGAGGTCGAGCAGGCGCTTGATCTGCGCGCGAGCCATGCCGGCCCACTCGGCCCGGAATGCGCGCATGTCGTCGCGCGCGGCCTCGTGCAGGCCGAGGTCGCTCGCGCACATCACCGCGCCGAGCATGGCGGTCACGCTGTAGTCCTCGCAGATCTCGATCTCGGACAACACCTTGGCGCTGGCCGCCTGGTGGCGGTAGTGGTGCGCCAGACTGGTGAAGGTGGTCTTGGCCGACAGCATCAGCTGCTGGCGGATCTGCGACTCGCTGGACCGCGCTGCATGCCCGAGGTCGGCGACGGCGGCTTTCAGCTGCCCTTCGGTGGCCGACTTTAGCCAGCCCTTGACCTCGGCGATGCGCTGGTCGATGCCGTTCAGCCGATGCGTCACGTAGGCAAAACCGGCCAGCGAGACGGCAAGGCCGAGGCCCGAGAGTGCGGTGTTCGCCAGCGAAATCGCCAGCACCTCCTTTACGGTCTCGCTGATCTCGTGCAGCTGATACGACTGCACCAGGCCGCCCAAGACGTTCAGGCCGGGGAGCGTGTTCGCGATCCCGCTCAGCGCGGGCAGTGCCAGGTGCGCAACGATGCGGCCGCCCTGATCGCGAATCACGCCACCGTGCACCGTGAACAGGCCGCTCGCGATGTTCGCCAGGTGTTCCAGCGGAATCTGGCGCAGCACCGTGAAGCCCAGGTTATCCATGGTGGTTCGAGTCTGGTAGGAGGTTGTCTGCTTCGGGGAGCTTGTGTCGCAGCCAGCTCGCCGCGCGTTCCGCGTGGATGCGTTCGTCGGCCTGTGGGGCGTTGGTGGCGGCGTACGACAGCACCTGCGCGACCTTGCTCCACTTCAGCAGTCCGACGTGCTGGAGGTTCGGCAGGCCGTCGGGTCGGTGGAGTGCCAGAAGGCTGCGCACGATATCGAATGTCCTGTACTGGTCGACGCGATCGGCACCCTTGCGCGAGCGCGGCTCCGAGAGGATGAGCAACGAGAACTGGAAGTCGCGCACGCCCGCGTAGTGCGTGCCGACGTCGATGTTGCGCAGCACCTGGTCGCGCTCGCTTCGGGTGGTGGTGCCGGTCGAGATGTCGCTGCCGAGCTTGGCTTCGATGAACCATACCCAGGTCGGCGCCTCGATCACGACGTCGATCTCGGACTCGCCCTCGTCGCCGCCCGCCAGGAGCCCGAGCGGCGGCGCGACGCTCTTCCAGAGCGAGACCGTCGCGCGCCCGGGCTCTGGCGCGCTCGTGCCGGGAAAGGCGTGCCGCCAGAGTTCCGGCAGCCACACCTCCGGCGCCACCTGGCGTAGCGAGCGAAAGACATTCCAGGTCACCGCGTCTTCGCTGTTCGCGCTGCGCAGGTGCTTGAGCTTGCTTGCGCGCATGTCGGCGAACACCGGGTCGTAGCGATCGATGATCAGGTTGGACCTGAAGTCGTCCGCGATCCACACGCCACTCGGCGAGAGCCGACCTTCAACCGCCATGCGCTGCGCCCTCGACTGCGGGTTGTTGTGTTGCACTGCTTCGAGCGCGCACGCGCGCGCCGAGAGTCGCGGATCGTAGGTGCGGCTTTCGCAGCCGTTCGCGAGCGGCTCGCGCGGGCGTGAATTCTTCACGGGCACCCGGGTAAGTCCTGCCCTCGCGGGCTCGGGCAGGGCCCGCTCCTACCGCACCCCCCCCTCGAATTTCGTGAATGCCGCCGACAGGAAGTCGACGAAGCTGCGCACGCGCAGCGACAGCTGGTGGCGGTGCGCGTAGACGGCGTAGATGTCGGCTTCGGGGGTGCGGTACTGGGGCAGCACGGCGACGAGGCGGCCGCTGGCGAGGTAGCGCTGCACGTCCCATTCGGCGCGCATGACGATGCCGCGGCCCTCGAGGGCCCAGCTGACGGCGATCTCGCCGTCGTTGGTGGTGAGGTTGCCGCGCACCTTCACCGACTCGGTGCGCTCCTTGGCCCCCCGGCCGGTGGTGAGACGCCAGACGCCATAGGCGTCGTCGCCCTGGCGGATGCCGATGCAGTCGTGCGCGGCGAGCTCGGCCGGCGTCTTCGGCATGCCGTGCGTCGCGATGTATCTCGGCGACGCGCACAGCAGGCGCCGGTTCGGCGCGAGGCGGCGCGCGATCACGCGGCTGTCCGGCGCCGCGCCGAACTGCACGCACACGTCGAACGCGTCGGCGCTCACCGGCGGCGGGTGCGCCGAGAGCTGCAGTTGCACGTCGACGTCGGGGTGCAGCGCGGCATAGCGCCCGACCACCGGCGCGACGTGGATGCGGCCGAAGCCGAGCGTGGCATTGATGCGCAGCAGGCCGCGCGGCGTGCCCTTCGACTTGCTGAGCAGCTGGTCGAGGTCGTCGATGTCGCCGAGGATGCGCCGCGCGTGCTCGTACAGCACTTCGCCCTCGGGCGTGAGGTTCATGCGCGCGTGGTGCGATGGATGAGGGCGATGCCGAGGCGGGCCTCGAGCTGCGCGAGGCGCTTGCTCACCGCCGCGGTGCTGATGCCGAGTTCGCGTGCCGCGCCGCTGAGGCTGCCGCTGCGCACGATTGCCACGAAGAAGCCGAGCTCGGCGGGCTGGATGCCTGCGCTCACGAACGTTCCTCAACTTCAGGTTGAAGGCGGATCAACTTTCGGCGCGTGCCACGTGGTTCGCCGCTGCCTACATTCTCGGCCTTCGAGACCGCATCGGGAGCAACCGTGAAGACATACCGCATCGCCACCATTCCGGGCGACGGCATCGGCAAGGAAGTGGTGCCGGCCGGGCGCGAGGTGCTGGAGGCGCTCGCCGCGCGCAGCAGCACCTGTGCGTTCGAGTTCGAGGACTTCGACTGGGGCGGCGACTACCACCGAGCCCACGGCGTGATGATGCCGCCGGACGGCCTCGGCGCGCTGCGCGACAAGGACGCGATCCTGTTCGGCTCGGCGGGCGACCCCGACATTCCCGACCACATCACGCTGTGGGGTCTGCGCCTGAAGATCTGCCAAGGTTTCGACCAGTACGCCAACGTGCGGCCGACGCGCATCCTGCCGGGCATCGAGACGCCGCTGCGCAATTGCGGGCGCGAAGACCTCGACTGGGTGATCGTGCGCGAGAACTCGGAAGGCGAGTACGCCGGCGTCGGCGGCCGCGCGCACCAGGGCCATCCGATCGAGGTCGCGACCGACGTCTCGATGATGACCCGCGCCGGCGTCGAGCGGATCATGCGCTTCGCGTTTCGGCTCGCCCGCTCGCGCCCGCGCAAGCTGCTCACCGTCGTGACCAAGAGCAACGCGCAGCGCCACGCGATGGTGATGTGGGACGAGATCGCGCGCGAGATCGCCGCCGAGTTCCCCGACGTCGGCTGGGACAAGGAGCTGGTCGACGCCGCGACGGCGCGCATGGTCAACCGGCCGGCGTCGCTCGACACCATCGTCGCGACCAACCTGCACGCCGACATCCTGAGCGACCTCGCGGCCGCGCTCGCCGGAAGCCTCGGCATCGCGCCGACCGGCAACATCGACCCGGAGCGCCGCTACCCGTCGATGTTCGAGCCGATTCACGGCTCGGCGTTCGACATCATGGGCAAAGGTCTGGCCAATCCGATCGGCACCTTCTGGTCGGTGGTGATGCTGCTCGAGCACATTGGCGAGCCGGCCGCTGCCCGCGAGCTGATGAGCGCCATCGAGCAGGTCACCGCCGACCCGGCGCTGCACACGCGCGACCTCGGCGGTCGGGCGACCACCGTCGACGTCACGCGCGCGATCTGCGAGCGCCTCGCCGGCGCGCCCCAGCAGGCGCTCGCCGCCTGAGCCTTCCTCGACCACAACGATCCGGAGACGAGCGATGCGACATCTTCCCGCCGCCCTGGCTGCGGCCGTGGCGCTCTGCGCGCTGCCGCTGGCTGCCGTCGCGCAGACCTATCCCAGCAAGCCGGTGACCCTGGTCGTACCGTTCCCGCCGGGCGGCACCACCGACGTGCTCGCACGCGCGCTCGCCGACAGGCTCGGCCCGGCGCTCGGCCAGACCGTCATCGTCGAAAGCAAGCCGGGCGCCGGCTCGACGCTCGGTGCCGACTACGTCGCCAAGTCGCGGCCGGACGGCTACACGCTGCTGGTCGGGGCGGTGCACCACACCATCGCGACCAGCGTCTATCGGAAGCTGCCGTACGACTTCCAGAAGGACTTCGCGCCGATCACCACGGTCGCACTGGTGCCCAACGTGCTGGTCGTCAACGCGAACACGCCGACCACCGACGTGAAGAGCCTGGTCGCGCTCGGCAAGAGCTCGCCGCAACCGCTCTCGTTCGGCTCGAACGGCAACGGCACCGCACAGCACCTGATCGGCATGCAGTTCGAGTCGCTGACCGGCATGCCGCTGCTGCACGTGCCGTACAAGGGCAGCGGCCCGCTCACGACGGACCTGCTCGGGGGCCAGATCCAGATGTCGTTCGACACCGTGACGCCGGTCCTGCCGCACATCAAGAGCGGCAAGCTGCGCGCGCTCGCGGTGACGACCGCCCGGCGCTCGTCGGCGCTGCCCCACGTGCCCACGCTCGACGAGGCCGGCCTCAAGGGCTTCGACGCCGGCACCTGGTTCGGCGTGCTCGCGCCCGCCGCGACGCCGAAGGACGTGGTCGGGCGCCTCGGCACCGAAATGGTCAAGATCATCAGGTCGCCCGACTTCCAGAAGCGCATGGAAGGAATCGGCGCCGAGCCGATCGGCAACACGCCCGAGCAGATGGCGCGTCAGATCAAGGACGACACCGAGCGCTACGCGCGCCTCGTCAAGGAGGCCAAGGTCTCGATCGATTGAGGCCGCTGTCGGGTCGGCCGTGCCGCCCGTTACGCCGGCGCGCCGCTGCGGTGTGCGTCGGCGGCGGCGGCCGCCGCCTGCTGCGCGCGCATGATCTGGTGGCGCTGCCAGTACTGGCCGACCACCGCCCTGAATGCGTCGCTCTGCTTGCCGAGGCCGCGCAGCTTGATCGTGGTGCGTCGCCAGGTGACGAGCCCTTTCTCAGGGTGCGTGACGACGAGCCTGTCGCCGCCCAGGTTGCCGCTGGCGAAGGCGAGCGCCTTGACCGAGTCCCAGCGGATGAACTCGGCGTCGGTGCGGATGCCGGCATGGCTGATCTCGATCGCTCCCTTAGCGAGCGCGAAGCTGAGCGGCGGAAAGTACTTGAGCACGATCGCGCGTTCGTCGTCGTTGGCCGGTTCGTAGCGATACGCCAGCGCGCGCTCGTGGCTCTGCGAGAAGCGCTCCTCGTAGGCCTGCCAGAGGCGCTGCTCGATCGCGGCGGCGTCGACGATCTCGTCGGCCCAGCTCGATTGCGGCAGGCGGCTGACGACCTCGCCGTACGCCGCCTCGTCGATCGGGCTGCCGACGTTGCGCATGCGCTCGCCGAGCGGCGGGTGGCTGTCGAACGGGTGCGGAACGTTGGCTGTCTTCATCGCGTCGAGGAACTCGCCCGAGGCGGCGTACGGGAGCAGCCCCGACGCCACGAAACCGGCGATGCCGAGCTCGCCGGTGTGGCGCTGGTCGTGCGCAAACAGGCGCCCTTCGACGTTCGACCGGTAATTGGCGTATGCCGCGATCTTGACGAGCGACTGTGCGATGGCCGACGGCGTCGCCACCGCGGCCGCGCTGCGGTCGGCACGCAGCTCGCGCTCGCGGCTGTCGCGCGAGAGCGCGAACTGGAAGATCACGCGATACAGGCGCAGCAGGTAGTGGGCGACGATGCTGAGACCGGCCTGGCGCATCTGCGCGGTGTAGATGTCGTAGCGGATCAGCATCGGGCCGAGTGCGGCGCTGCTGCGCGCGTCGCCACCCTGCAGGTGCGCGAGCTCGTGCGCCAGTACCGCCTCGGCCTCCGTCGAATCGAGCACGCGAAGCAGCGGAATGCTCAGGTACAGCGTGCGCCCGGTGAGCCGACGCTCGCCGAGCGTCACCGGTGCCTCGGTCACGAAGAAGTTGGCGTCGATGCCCGCCACGATGTGGTCCGGCGGCGCCGTTCCGAGCCGTCCCGCGAGCTCGCGAACGCGCGCCCAGAGCCGCGGCGCATCGGCTTCGCCGAGCAGCTCGCCCTCGACCGCGTGCTCGCCGGGGTACTTCCTGAACAGCGTGTAGACGGCGAAGAAGACGGCCGCCGCAGCGAACAGCCCGGCGATGATGATCAGCTTGACGAAATAGCTCTGGAAGAACACGGCCGTCACCCAGAACGACAGCCACACGCACATGGCGCTCTGGGCCGCCACCTCGACGGCACTGGCGAGCGTCATGAGTCGCCAGCCGGCGACGAAGCTCGCGTAGCGAAGCCCGCGGCTCGCGAACGCGAGCGCACCGAGCGCCAGCGCGGCGGCCAGCAGCGCCGCGCCGCCGACCAGGGTCCAGTAGGCGACGCGTTCGGCGACGCCGAACTGCCACGCCCGCGAGTAGCGCGCGCACACGGCCTCGCGATAGTCCTGGGCCTCCGGGTCGGCGTCGTTGCAGGCCACCGACGGCGGATGGCTGCGGTAGTACGCGCGCGCGGCTGCCTTCTGCTCGGGCGACGCGCGGGGATCGCCGTCGATGCGTTCCTCGATCGCCTGCACGATCGCCGCGTCGAACTCCGCGCTGGCGTAGCGCGCGAACCAGAGCGTTCCCGCAGGCACCAGGAACAGCGACAGCAGGCACAGGGCGACGAGCCGGAGCAGCTCCTTGCGAAATGTCGGATGGCGGGTCACGTTTTCTCCTGCCTCAGCGGCCGCTGGACGATGCCGGCGCAACCACCCGGATTGAAGCACTGGCGGTCGCCCGCGCGACAGCGGTTTATCCGCAGGTCGGCGGATACGGGCGGCGGCGCGGACGCCTGGCCGGCCTGACGCCGACGCCGCCGCGCCGCTGCGGCGACGTTCGCCCGCCCGCCGCCAGGCTCATCAGCCGAGGGCTGCGAGCCGCACGCTCGACGGTTTGGCAAGCGGCCGAGGTCGCGCGTCGGCTCGAGGCGCCGTCGACTCAGGCGACGAGTCGGGTGCCGAGCGAGTCCGCGTCGCTCGCGCACGCGGCGGCATCGGGTGCCGCGGAGTCGGCTCGCGCCGTGCTGCGGTTCCGTGCTGCGTCGGGCACCTCGAACAGCAGCGGGCCGTCGCCGAAGCCGCTGCAAGCCGGCCCCCCTGCCGCAGCCGCCTCGATCGCACGTCGCAACGCGCTCGCGTCGAGGCCGGGATGCGCGCCGCACGCCCGGTCAACGATCTCGCCCGCGAGCTCGCGCAGCAGCGCCGTCGACGCGCGGATGCGGGCGCGGAACTGTGCATCGTCGAGCTCGTCGTTGAGGCTCGCATTGAGGCGGCGGAACCAGGGCAGCGCGGCCTGGTCGAGCATGACCGCCGGGTTGCGCTTGTCGCTGACCGCGGACCACGCGCGCAGGAAGCGCTGCATTTCGACGTTGAGCTGCTGGCACGCCATCAGCTCGCCGCGCAGCGCGCCGAGCGCAGCCAGGTCGGCGAGGCGCCCGTGGAAGAACAGCTGCGACAGCACGCCCCAGTAGTAGGAGTAGTCCCAGATCACCTTCACCGGCAGCACGCCGGGGTCGCCGAAGATCGGGTACTGGCCTTCGTAGAGCGCAAGCGTGCTCGCGTAGAACGAGTGGTAGATCTGGTCGTAGAGCTGCGCATGCGCGCCCAGGTGCTGCCCGGCGCGGTCGCGCCCGATCAGCTCGGTGATGTAGGTGTTGCCGATCGCGATGAAGTCGCTGCCCGGCGAGTAGAACGGGTCGAGGAAGAGCCCGGCCTCGCCGGTGAGTGCCCAGCGGTCGGCCGAGAACACCTGCTTGCAGCCGTAGGAGAAGCGGCGGAAGAACGCGAAGTCCTGCAGCTTGTCGCGCTTGCCGTCGAGCTCGTCGTAGAGGCGCGGCTGGTACGTGCGGAACCACTCCATCGCCTTGTCGAAGGTGTCCATCGACTCGAGCGGATGCAGCGCCGGGTCGGCGACGATGCCGACCGAATGCGAGCCGGATGCGAGCGGGATCAGCCAGACCCAGTAGCCGGCGCCGACCAGGTGATTGGTCGACATCCAGCGCGCCGGCGGCTCGCAGCTCGCGCGCCACATCGGGTCGGCGACCCAGTCGTCGAGCGTGATGCGGTCCTGGATGCGGAACCAGACCGCGTGCGCGGCGTGCCCGTTGGCTTCCGCGAGACCGAGCTTGCGCTTGAGGAGGCCTGCGCGTCCGCCCGCGTCGACCAGCCAGCGCGAGTCGACGCGGTGCTCGCGGCCGCCGCGCAGGTAGTGCGTGCGGTGCGGCTCGCCCGACGTGCCGGCCGCGAGGTCGATCGTCTGCACCCGCGCGCCGTCGACGAAGCGGATGCCGCGCCGCGCGCACTCGGCGCCGAGGAAGTTCTCGAAGATGCCGCGGTCGATCTGGTAGCTCGGCACCGCGAGGTAGCGGCTCGCGCCGATCTCGGTGACCTGGTCGATGTCGCGCCGACCTTCCGAGAAGAAGAAGCGGAAGCCGAACTTCTTGAGCTGCGCGGTCTTGAGGTGCTCCTCGAGCCCGAGCACCTTCGCGAAGTAGTGCGCGCCGATCTCGACCGACGATTCGCCGACCTTGTGCGCGGCAACCGGCACCGGGTGCGCGCGCCGCTCGATCACGAGGATGTCGATGTCGGCGAAGCGCCGCTTGAGCTGCAGCGCGAGCGTCAGACCGGCAAGGCCGCCACCGACGATGACGACGTCGTGACGCGCGGCGTCGGCCGGCTCGTGCGCAGCGTGCGACTCGGCGTCGGGCGCGCCCGTCGCGGCGTCGGCGTGCGCGGGCGGCGCGCCGCTCATCCGGCGAAGGTCAGCTGGGCCCTGAGCGCGAGGCGCGCCGAGAGCGGCAGCCGCAGGGTCTCGCCCGACTGCGTGGCGAGCGCCTCGAACATCGGCAGCGCGCCGGCCATCGCGTTGCCGCCGAGCGACCGGGCGGCCGCCGAACGGAGCGGCGGGTCGGCGGCGTCGCCCGGCTCGAGCGACCAGTCGAGCGTGGCGATCGTCGCGGGGCCGCGCCGCGGCGCGAGCACCAGGGCGACCGCAAGCAGGCCCTCGCTCTGCACCACCGAGCGCAGCGCGCCGGCCGCCGCGATGTCGAAGCCGGCGAGCAGCACCGGCACGTCGTCGGCGGCGCACTGCGTCGCCGCCTCGAGCAGGCCGGCGGCGAACGTCTTCTCGTGCGCGGTGAGCGCGGTGCTCGCCTGCATGCAGCCGGTGCCGATGGTCCAGTAGCCGGCGGCGGCGTTGTGCACCGAGTTGTGGAAGCGGGTGGGCGAGATCAGGGTCGGCTCGCTCGCGAGCGTGGTGCACATCGCGTCGTTGACGGCGAGGTCGCCGTGCGCCGAGACGAAGACCGCCGGCAGGGCGTCGGCCGGGTGGCCCGACATGCGCACCGCCGCGGTCGCGACCTCGAGTGCCAGCGACACCGTGTCGGGCGCGCGCCGCCGCTCGGCCGCGTGCAGCAGTTCGGGCGCCGGGCGCTTCGCGGGCGGGTCGGCGAGCCCGCCTTCGCCGCGGAACGCGGCACGCGCGGCGTCCCAGCCCGGCAGCGTCGGCGCCCAGAGCGCCACGCCGTCGATGCAGAGCCTGCGCGCGTGGACCGGAGCGACCTCCGCGCTGAGCGCTGGGGAGCGGCCCGGCGCGCTCATCGAGCGTCTCCGCGGCCGAGCACCAGCACGCAGTTGTTGCCGCCGAAGCCGAACGAGTTGCTGAGCGCGACGCGGACGTCGCCGCGCGCCGGTTCGAGCCGGATCTGCGGGCCGCACAGCGGGTCGAGCGTGCGCGTGTTGACGGTGCCCGGCATCAGGCCGGTCTCGATCGCGAGCACGCTGGCGACCGCCTCGACCACGCCGGCGGCGCCCAGCGTGTGGCCGACGAAGCCCTTGGTCGAACTGGCGTGGGTGCTGGCCGGAAAGCGCCGCGCGACCAGCGCGGCCTCGACCTCGTCGTTCTTGAGGCTGGCGGTGCCGTGCAGGTTGAGGTAGTCGATGGCGCCGCTCTCGAGCCCGGCGCGCGCGAGCGCGTCGTCGAGCGCGCGCTCGGCGCCAAGGCCCTCGGGATGCGGCGTCGACATGTGGTGGGCGTCGCTCGATTCGCCGTAGCCGAGCAGGTAGAGCCCGGCCGCATCCACGTCGTCGGCGCGCTCGAGCAGCGCGTAGCCGGCGCCTTCGCCGATGCTGATGCCGCGCCGCTCGGCGTCGAATGGCCGGCACGGGTCGGGCGAGACCAGCTGCAGCGCGTTGAAGCCGAACAGCACGCTGCCGCACAGGGTGTCGACGCCGCCGACGATCGCGGCATCGACGAGGCCCAGGCGCAGCATCCGCTCGGCCGCCGCGAACACCTTGGCGCTCGACGAGCACGCGGTCGACACCGTCACGCAGGGGCCTTCGAGGGCGAGCGCCGCATGCACGAAGTCGGCCAGCGAATGCGGCGAGTGGATGCGCGCGTTGCGCAGCGCCTCCGGGAAGCAGCCGTCGCCGTCGAGCTCGCGATAAGCCTCCTCGGTGGCGCCGATGCTCGACGTCGAGGTGCCGAGGATCAGCGCGACGCGACCGGCACCCCAGCGCTCGCGCGCGGCGTGGGCGGCGTCGATGAAGCCGTCGGCCTGCAGACCGAGCCAGGCGAGCCGGTTGTTGCGGCACTCCCAGCTCGCGAGTGCCTTCGGCAGCGGGCTCGCCTCGACGGCGTCGACGCGGCCGATCCAGGTGTCGAGCGGGCGATGGCTGAAGTCGTTGGGCCTGAGACCGCTGCGCTGCTGCTCGAACGCCGCCGTCATGGCCGCGGTGCCGATCCCGAGGGCAGTGGTGGCCGTGTAGGCCGAGATGCAGACCGGGGCGATGGGCGAAGGCACGGCGGGCGGGCTCTGGAGGGCGGCCGATTATAGGAAGCGGCCCCTGCCCGCCCGCGGGAGCTCGGGAAAAGCCCGGCCGCCGCCGTCGGCGCACGCGCCGTGCGCGTGCGAAGCGTCACGCAGGCGGTGGCGGGCCGGTCAGCCCTCGGCCGCGAGCGGCTCGACGCGCTCGCGCCCGGCGACGACGCTGCGCACGAACACCACGCCGAGCAGCGCGAGCGCGACGCCGGTGCCGATCAGCGTCGCCGCGAAGCCGACCGTGTGCATCAGCGGACCGAACAGCAGGGGCCCCAGCGCCTGCCCGGTGAAGAAGCCGCAAGCGAACAGCGCCACCGCCGAACCGCGCGCCGACGGCGCGAGCTCGGTCGCCTCGGTCTGCATCGAGTTGTGCAGCATGTAGTAGCAGAAGCCCGCGATCAGCATCGCGAGCGCGGCGAGCCACCAGAGCGGCAGGAACGCCAGCGCGGCGTAGCAGAGCCCGGCGCCGATGGCACCGATCAGGCACATGCGGGCGACGCCGAAGGTGCGGATCAGCAGCGGCACCGCGATCGCGTAGGCGAGCCCGCCGATGCCGAACGCGCCGAGCACGAAGCCCGTCTGGCTCGACAGCACGGCGCCGCCCGGGCCGGCGTGCTCGAGCAGCAGGCTGCCGACGTACGGGAAGAGGCCGAAGAAGAGCAGTCCCTCGACCAGCACCGCGCCGTACAGCCAGACCGCCTTGGGGTTCTCGAACACGCGCCCGTAGAGCGCGCGGAACGACGCGCCCGGGGTGTGGCCGGCCGGCCGCTGGTGCGCCGACGCCGGAATCGCGAGCCATGCGAAGCCGGCCGCCACCACCGCCACGCCGGCCGCGACGAAGAGCGGGCTGCGCCAGCCGAACGCCTCGTTGGCGATGCCCGACACCACCGAGCCGAGCATCTGCCCCGAGATGATCGCGAGGAGCATGCGGCCGATCATCACCTGCCGCTCGTGCATGCCGTAGCGGTCGCCGATGCTTGCGAGCACGAGGGGAATCAGGCCGCCGGCGCAGATGCCGGCGACGACGCGCGTGGCGAGCAGCAGCGCAAAGCTGGGTGCGACGGCGCCGAGCGCCAGCATCGCGGCGAGCGCCGCGACGCAGACCTGGATGCAGCGCGCCTTGCCGAAGCGATCGCCGAGCGGCCCGAGGAAGGGTTGCGCCAGTGCATAGGGCAACGCGTACGCGGTGTTGAGCAGCGCCGCGGCGGTCGCGGCGACGCCGAAGTGATGCGCGATCGGCAGCACGATCGGGTCGGTGAGGCGCAGCGCGAACCCGCTCGCGAACGCACAGACGGCGAAGATCAGGAAGGTCGGCATCGACGGCGTGCGGGAACGATCAGCGGGCGGCGGGGCAATCGGTGCGCCGCGCGGGTCAGCGCCGGCGCGCGCGGGCAGCGTCGGCCGCCTCGCGCATCAGCGCCTCGATGGCGTCCGCTTCGACCGGAACGCCGCGCGTGATCAGCTCGCAGCCGTCCGCGGTGACGACTGCGTCGTCCTCGATGCGGATGCCGATGTTCCAGAAGCGCTCCGGCACGTCGGGCGCCGGCCGCACGTACAGACCGGGCTCGATCGTCACCACCATGCCCGGCTCGAGCACGCGCGACGGCTTCTTCGTGACGCGGCCGCCGAGACCGTCGGGCTGCTCGACGGGCGCCTCGTCCATCGCCGCGTAATTGCCGACGTCGTGGACGTCGCGGCCGAGCCAGTGGCCGGTGCCGTGCATGTAGAAGCGCCGATAGGCTGCGCTCTCGGTCACCGCGTCGAGGTCGCCGACGGCGCCGCGGTCGAGGAGGCCGGTGTCGAGCATGCCCTGGGCGAGCACGCGCACCGCCGCGTGGTGCGCGTCGCGCTGGCGGGCACCCGGGCGCGTCGCCTCGACCGCGGCGGCCTGCGCGGCGAGCACGACGTCGTAGAGCTCGCGCTGCGCCGCGCTGAAGCGCCCGCCACCCGGGAAGGTGCGCGTGATGTCGCTGGCGTAGCCGTCGAGCTCGCAGCCGGCGTCGATGAGGCAGAGCTCGCCCGCGGTCAGCTCGGCGTGTGCGGCGGCGTAGTGCAGCACGCAGGCGTTGGCGCCGGCGGCGACGATCGACGGGTATGCCGGTGCCTGCGCCCCGTGGCGGCGGAACTCGTGCAGCAGCTCGGCCTCGATCTCGTACTCGCGCACCCGGCCGCCCGGGTCGGCGGCGAAGCGGGCGGCGCAGAAGCGCATCGCCCGCGCATGTGCGCCGGCGCTGATGGCAGCCGCGCGCCGCATCGTCGCGATCTCGCCGGCGTCCTTGACGAGCCGCATCTCGGCGAGCAGCGGGTCGAGGTCGTGCAGCGTCGTCGGGGCCTCGACGCCCATGCGCTCGCGCGAGCGGAGCGTCGCCAGCCAGCCGTCGAGCGGGGCGCGCACGTCGGTGCGACTCGCCGGCACCCACACCGCGCGCCGATCGGCGAGCAGGTCCGGCAGGTGCGCGTCGAGTGCGTCGGTCGGGAACGCGGCGTCGACGCCGAGAGCGGCCGGCGCGGCGTCGGGCCCGAGCCGATAGCCGTCCCAGATCTCGCGCTCGAGGTCCTTCGGCCGGCAGAACAGCGTCGAGCGGCCGGCAGCATCGACGACGAGCCAGGCGCCGGGCTCGTCGAAGCCCGTGAGGTAGTGAAAGCTGCTGTCGTGGCGGTAGGGGTGGTCGGAGTCGCCGTTGCGCGGCCGCTCGGGGGCGGTTGCGATCACGGCGACGCCGCCGCCGGCCGCCTGCATGGCGGCGGCGATGCGTTGGCGGCGCGCGGCGTATTCGGTCGTCATCGGGCGAATGTAGCGGGCGCGAGGCGGCGACCGGGTACGCGGGTTGCTGCCGTTCGACGTCCCCTCGTCCAAGGTGGCTTCGATGAGCAGACTCGATGAAAAGGCGCGTGACGCCTTGCCCGAAGGCGACTTCGCGTTCCCGAAGGAGCGCAAGGAGCCGCTGGAGAACGCCAGCCACGTGCGCAACGCGATCGCACGCTTCGATCAGGTCAAGGACGTGAGCGACGCCGAGCGCGACGCGGCCTGGAAGCGCATCCTGGCTGCCGCGAAGAAGCACGGCGTCACCGTGCACGAGAAGAGCTGGCGCGAACTCGGCAAGCCGAAGGCGTGAGGCGGCGCCGGCGCGTCAGCGGGCGTCGGCCGGTGCATTCAGCGCCGCCAGCTGCTCGGGCGTGCCGAGGTTGTGCCAGCGACCGCGGTAGATCTCGACGCTGACGCGGCGGTCGCGCATCGCCGCGGCGAGCAGCGGGCCGAGCTTGGCGTGCTGGCCCGGCGCGACGCCGGCGCAGAGCTCGCCGCGGATCAGGGCGAGGTTGGCGTAGGTCCAGCGCTCGCCGTCGGGCCCCGCGCCGTCGGCGATGCCGAAGCCATCGGCGTCGATCCCGAAGTCGCCGCGCGGGTGGAACGACGGGTTCGGGACCAGCCAGAGGTGGGCGAGGCGGTCGCTCGCGACGAAGCGCGCCGCGGCCCCGGCGTCGAAGCCGAAGTCGGGCACGTACACGTCGGCGGAGACGAGCCAGAACGCCTCGCCGAGCAGGTGCCCGGCGGTCGCGATGCCGCCGGCGGTCTCGAGCGCGCCGCCGTGGTCGCGGCCTTCCATCGAGTACGCGATCGACGCGAGGCCGAAGCGGCGGCCGTCGCCGAGCCGATCGACGATCTGCTGTTCGAGCCATGCGGTGTTGACGACGACGTCGCGCACGCCGGCCGCCGCGAGCGCCACGAGGTGATGCTCGATCAGCGGCCTGCCGTGCACCTCGAGCAGCGGCTTGGGCACATGGTCGGTCAGCGGTCGCATGCGCTCGCCCCGGCCGGCGGCGAGGATCATCGCCTTCAGCGTCATGCGGCGCGGGGCAGCGACGGTGGGGCTGCGCGGGTGGTGTCGACGCGCCCGAGCGCGCCAGCGAGTTCGGGGGCCGGCGCCGCTGCGGTCGCCTGGGCATCGGCTGCCGCGCCGACGCTGCCGCGCTCGATGGCGTGGCGCTCGACCGCATCCGGCGCGAACGCGGCGATGAGGGCCTCGAGCAGCGCCCGCGCGCGCGCCGAGTTGTCGACGCCGACGTTGCAGACGTAGACGTCGAGCGTCGCCGCGCCGATCTCGGGCCAGGTGTGCACCGCCAGGTGCGACTCTGCCAGCAGCACGACGCCGGTGACGCCGGCGGCGCCGGCCTGCGGCGCAGCAGCGAACGCGTGGAACAGCTCGGCCACCGCGTGCAGGCCGGCCGCCGCGACGGCATCCGTGCAGACACGGCGCAGCAGCGCCGGATCGGTCAGCAGCGGCGCGCCGGCGCAGCCGGCGAGGTCGGCGGTGAGATGGAGGCCGTGCATCGCCGGCGATTATCGAACCGGGGCGGCTCGGCGCGGCGAGTGCGAGCGGGGTGAGGCGCGCCGCACCGCACGCCCGCAAGGTCGCTCGCACCGTCGGGCGCGCCGCCGGGCACGCCGCGCCGACGCTCCGGCCGCCGGTCGCCGCGATCGACCCCAGGACGGGTGCTGGATGCCCCGGGTCGCTAAAATGTCGGGTTTTTCGCGCATTGACGGAGCGGCATGGCAGCCATCGACGACCTCAACCCGAGCGCGCCAGCGCAGACCGCGGGGTCGACCGCAGCCGACGAGCGCGCACCGGCCGCTGCCGAACCGGTGCTGATGGCCAACGCGGTCCGCGTGCTCGCGATGGACGCGGTGCAGCAGGCCAACTCGGGCCATCCCGGCGCTCCGATGGGCATGGCCGAGATGGCGGTGGCGCTCTGGGACCGGCACCTGCGCCACAACCCGGTCAACCCGCAGTGGAGCGAGCGCGACCGCTTCGTGCTGTCGAACGGCCACGCTTCGATGCTGCAGTACGCGCTGCTGCACCTCACCGGCTACGACCTGCCGGTCGCGGAGCTGCGCAACTTCCGCCAGCTCCACAGCAAGACGCCGGGCCACCCCGAGGTGCACGTCACGCCGGGCGTCGAGACGACCACCGGCCCGCTCGGCCAGGGCCTCGCCAACGCGGTCGGCATGGCGCTCGCCGAGAAGCTGCTCGCCGCCGAGTTCAACCGCGGCGGCCACGAGGTCGTCGACCACCACACCTACGTGTTCTTCGGCGACGGCTGCCTGATGGAAGGCATCAGCCACGAGGCGTGCGCGATCGCCGGCGCGTGGCGCCTCGACAAGCTGATCGGCCTCTACGACGACAACGGCATCTCGATCGACGGCCCGGTCGCGCCCTGGTTCATCGACGACACGCCCAAGCGCTTCGAGGCGTACGGCTGGAACGTGATCGCCGGTGTCGACGGCCACGATGTCGAGGCGGTCGACGCTGCGATCGCGCGCGCCAAGCAATCCGACCGGCCGACCATCATCTGCTGCAGGACGACGATCGGCAAAGGCTCGCCCAATCGCGCCGGCACCGCCAAGGCGCATGGCGAGGCGCTCGGCGCCGAGGAGATCGCGCTCGTCCGCGCCGGCATCGCCTGGCAGCACGAGCCGTTCGAAATCCCCGAGGGCGCCTACACGCTGTGGGACGCCAAGGAAGCGGGCGCCGCCGCCGAGGCCGACTGGAACGCGCGCTTCGACGCCTACGCCGCCGAGTACCCCGACCTCGCGGCCGAGTACACGCGGCGCATGCGCGGCGACCTGCCGGCCGAATGGAACGAGGTCTGCGCCGAGGCGCTCGCGGTCGCGCACGCCAAGGCCGAGACGCTCGCCACCCGCAAGTCGAGCCAGGTCGTGCTCGAGGCGTTCACCGCCGCGCTGCCCGAGCTGCTCGGCGGCAGCGCCGACCTCACCGGATCGAACTACACCAACACCAAGTCGACGCCGCCGCTGCGCGTGGCGGACGACGGCTCGTTCGCGGCCGGTGAGAACGGCAAGCCGGGCCGCCACATCAACTACGGCGTGCGCGAGTTCGGCATGGCCGCGATCATGAACGGCGTCGCGCTGCACGGCGGCTTCATCCCGTACGGCGGCACCTTCCTCACCTTCAGCGACTACAGCCGCAACGCGATCCGGATGGCGGCGCTGATGAAGGCGCGCGTCGTCCACGTGTTCACGCACGACTCGATCGGCCTCGGCGAGGACGGCCCGACGCACCAGTCGATCGAGCACGCCGCGTCGCTGCGGCTGATCCCGAACCTCGACGTCTGGCGCCCGTGCGACACCGCCGAGACCGCGGTGGCGTGGGCGTCGGCGATCGAGAGCCGCGACCGCCCGACGGCGCTGCTGCTGTCGCGCCACAACGTGCCGTACGCGCCCAAGGGCTCGCTGCTCGACATCGGGCGCGGCGCCTACGTGCTCGCCGAGCCGGCCGAAGTGGGCACGCCTAAGCGCGCGCAGGTCGTGATCGTCGCGACCGGCTCGGAAGTGACGCTCGCGCTGCACGCGCAGCAGCAGCTCGCCGAGGCGTCCAACGGCCGCATCGCCGCGCGCGTGGTCTCGATGCCGTCGACCACGGTGTTCGACCGCCAGGACGCGCGCTACAAGGAAAGCGTGCTGCCGCCCGGCGTGCCGCGCGTCGTCGTCGAGATGGGCGCGAGCGACCTGTGGTGGAAGTACGGCCCCGCCGCCGTGGTCGGCATCGACACCTTCGGCGAGTCGGCGCCCGCGCCGGTGCTGTTCAGGCACTTCGGCTTCACCCCCGAGAACATCGTCGCCACGGTACGCGCCGTGCTGAACAAGCGCTGATCCGCGACCTCACGCAGCCAGCATTTCGACCCTCCAGAGGCACTTCGTCATGACCATCAAGATCGGCATCAACGGCTTCGGCCGCATCGGGCGCATGGTGTTCCGCGCCGCGCTCCAGAACTTCGACGACGTCGAGGTCGTCGCCATCAACGACCTGCTCGAGCCCGACTACCTGGCGTACATGCTGCAGTACGACTCGGTGCACGGCCGCTTCAAGGGCGAGATCGCGGTCGACGGCAACACCCTCATCGTCAACGGCAGGAACATCCGCCTGACCCAGGAGCGCGACCCCGCCAACCTGAAGTGGGGCGCGGTCGGCGCCGAGGTCGTGGTCGAGTCGACCGGCCTCTTCCTCACCAAGGAAACCGCGCAGAAGCACATCGATGCCGGCGCCCGCAAGGTCGTCATGTCGGCGCCGTCGAAGGACGACACGCCGATGTTCGTCTACGGCGTCAACCACGAAAGCTACAAGGGCGAGGCGATCATCTCGAACGCGTCGTGCACCACCAATTGCCTGGCGCCGGTCGCCAAGGTGCTGAACGACAAGTGGGGCATCAAGCGCGGCCTCATGACCACGGTGCACGCCACCACCGCGACGCAGAAGACCGTCGACGGCCCCAGCAGCAAGGACTGGCGCGGCGGTCGCGGCATCCTCGAGAACATCATCCCGTCGTCGACCGGCGCGGCCAAGGCCGTCGGCGTCGTGATCCCCGCGCTCAACAAGAAGCTCACCGGCATGTCGTTCCGCGTGCCGACGTCCGACGTCTCGGTGGTCGACCTCACGGTCGAGCTGAACCGGGAAGCGACCTATGCCGAGATCTGCGCCGAGATGAAGGCGCAGGCCGAAGGCGCGATGAAGGGCGTGCTCGGCTACACCGAGGACAAGGTCGTCTCGACCGACTTCCGCGGCGAGGCGCGCACCTCGGTGTTCGACGCCGACGCCGGCATTGCCCTCGACGGCACCTTCGTCAAGGTGGTCGCCTGGTACGACAACGAGTGGGGCTACTCGAACAAGGTGCTCGAGATGGCGCGCGTGATCGGCAGGTAAGTCGCCGCCGCGGCCTCTTCGCCGCTACCCGCGAGAAAAAAGATCCCGCCGCGGCTCGCGCCCGGCGGGATCTTCGTTTTGGGCCTGACCGGCGGCGGCTCAGCGCCAGTGACGGTCGCGCCCGCGGTAGTGGCGGTAGCCGCGGTCCCAGCCGCCGCCGATGCGCACGCTCAGCGCCGGCGCAGCGTAGTAGGGCGCCGGGTAGACCGGGTAGGCCGCGATCGCCGGGGCGGCGTAGACGATGCGCCGCGGCGCACGCTCGACCACCTCGTACGGCTCGTCGTCGTCATAGAGCACGGTGCCGGCGGGGTCGACGTCGCTGTAGGCCGGCGGCACCGGCGTGCCCATGCGATCCCAGCCGTCGTCGCGCGGCGCGGCCGGGCGCACCGGCTCGGCGCGCGGGGCGGCGCCGGCAGGGCGGATGTCGAGGGCGAGCCTCGGGCCGGGGTCGTACGGCAGGCGGGTGGTGTAGCGCTGGCCGGCGTACTCGTAGGTGACGTCGTAGCCGACGGTGCGCGACTCGGTCGCGCGAACGGTGCGGCAGCGTTCCACCGGCACCACCTGGGCGCTGCGGCCGCCGCTTTCGACGCGGTCGCCGATCGCCGCACCGGCGACCACGCCGGCACCGGTGGCGGCGGCGCGGCCGAAGCCGTGGCCGATGGTGTTGCCGAGCAGGCCGCCGGCAACGGCGCCGAGCAGTGCGCCGGCGCCCGACGACGGGCGCTCCACGATCTGCTCGACCGTGTTGCACGACTCGCGCGGCACCGACACCGCGCCGGTGACCGGCACGCTCGAGATCACGTCGGCATAGACCGCAGCCTGGCTGACGCCCGGCGCGGCGGCGAGGGCCGCCGTGGCTGCGAGGGCGAGGATGGTTTTCATGCGGGCTCCTTGGAGGGGCGCGCCGGGGCGTGGCCGAGGCGCGGGAGCGTCTTTGTATGACATCGCGGGGCCGCGTGGCGCTGGCGCAAAGGTTCTTTACCCGAAGCAACCTTGCGACGCGAAAGCTGCGGCTGACGCGGGGCGTTTCAAGAGGCCGCCCTCGGGCTGTGTTCGCATGCGAATCGCGCGGCACGCCGCCGCGACCCGGCCGCCTCAGCGCGTCACCAGCCCGTGCACCACCTGCAAGGCCGACGTGCCGATCATGGTCGCGCCCGACGCCAGCAGCAGCACGAACAGGATGCGGGTGAAGCGGGCGTCCGAGAGCCCGCGGTACCAGCGCGAGCCGACCCACGACGCCAGCACGATCGGCGGCCCGACCAGCCAGAACAGCTGCACCGAGTGACGGTTGATCACCCCGGTGAGCACGTACATCACGATGGTGACGATCTGCGTGGTGATGAAGAACGCCTGGTAGGTGGCACGCTGCTCGTTACGGCTCCAGCCGCGCATCGACACCCACAGGATGAGCGGCGGCCCCGACATCGCGCTCGCGCCACCCATGACGCCGGAGCCGAGGCCCACCGCGCCGTCCGCGAGGCGCCCCGGGTTGCGGAACACCGGCAGGCGCAGGCCGAGCAGCACGATCGAACAGTAGACGACGAGCACGCTGCCGACCGCGAAGCGGAACGTCGTCACGTCGAGCAGCGGCAGCAGCATGGCGCCGAGCGGCACGCCGATCACGCCACCGATCACGAACGGGCCGGCGCGCTCGACGCGGATGTCCTTGCGCACGCTATGAATCGAGATCGCCTGCCCGAGCAGCGACCCGAAGATGACCGTCGGCACCACGAGCTGCGGCTCGATGGTCCAGACCCAGAGCGAGGTCGCGATCAGCGCGAACGCGAACCCCGACATGCCCTGGATAAAGCCGGCGACCAGCGCGCCGCCGACGATCTGCAAGGCCACCGGCAGGTCGAGGGTCATGGAAAGGGACGCATCGGCATGACGGCGGTGCGGCCATTCTGGGCCGCTCCGCAGCGCAATGCCTAGGTATTTACAAGGTTGTCGACAAAGTTGATTGCGCAAAAGATCGCGCCAATGGATGCCTTTGCATGAGCCGCTCGCCAGCCGCGTCGCCCGCTACGGCCGTGCGCGCGCCAGGCGAGCGCACGCCCGCGCCGAACCGGATCCAGGAGATCGTCGACGCGCTGCGCCAGCGCATCGCCCAGCAGCACGCCGCGCCGGGCTCGAAGCTGCTCGAGCAGGATCTCGCCGAGGAGTTCGGCGTCCCGCGCGCGACCATCCGCGAAGCCTTCTCGGCACTCGAGCAGCGCGGCCTCATTGAGCGCATCCCGAACCGCGGCGCGATCGTCTCGCGCGTCGACATGGCGCAGGTGTTCCACCTCTACGACACCCGCGAGGTGCTCGAGGGCCTGTGCGCGCGCCTGGCGACGCAGAACGCCGCGCCCGAGTCGTGGGCCGACCTCGTCGAGCTGTTCGGCGGGCCGATGGTCGAGCACGTCGCGCGCGCCGACTTCGACTCGTTCATCGCCGGCTACGAGCTGTTCCGGCGCCGCATGACGACCGCCGCCGCCAACCCGGTGCTCGCCGGCATGCTCGACAGCATCTACGAGAAGACCCAGGTGCTGATCCGCCGCACGCTGATCCTCCCGGGCCGGGCGAGCGTCGGCCTGCAGGAGCACCAGGCGGTGCTCGCCGCGATGCGCGCGGGCGACGCCGAGGCGGCCGAGAACCTGCGCCGCGCCAACATGCGCAGCGCCAAGCAGTACCTGGCGCGCTACCAGGCTTACGTGCTGTGATGCCCGACGCCGCAACCATCCGGCAGCCGTCCGGCGCGACGCCCGGCGAGGGCCCGCTCGCCGGCATGCGCGTGCTCGAGATGGGCTCCACGGTCGCGGGGCCGTTCTGCGGGCGCCTGCTCGCGGACTTCGGCGCCGAGGTCATCAAGATCGAGCCGGCGGAGGGCGACCCGGTGCGCACGATGGGCAAGCGCTTCGAGGGCAAGTCGCTCTATGCGGCGAGCATCTTCCGCAACAAGCAGCTGGTCTCGATCGACCTGCGCCAGCCCGAAGGGCAGCGCCTCGCCGCCGATCTGACGGCAGCGTCGGACGTCGTGGTCGAGAACTTCAAGCCGGGTGGGCTCGAGAAGTGGGGCCTGGGATGGTCCGACCTCTCGGCGCGCAACCCCGGACTCGTGATGGTGCGCATCAGCGGGTTCGGCCAGGACGGCCCGTACAGCCAGCGCGCCGGCTACGGCGTGGTCGGCGAGGCGATGAGCGGGCTGCGCCACCTCACCGGCGATCCGGACCGGCCACCATCACGGGTCGCGGTGTCGATGACCGACTACATCACCGGCCTCTATGCGGCGTTCGGCGCGGCGCTCGCGCTGCTCGCCCGTGCGCGCACCGGGCGCGGGCAGTACATCGACGCGGCGCTCTACGAGTCGGCGTTCAGCTTCATGGAGCCCTGGATCCCGGCGTACCAGAAGCTCGGCCACGTCGCCACGCGTACCGGCTCGCGCCTGCCGGAAAGCACGCCCAACAACCTCTACCCGACCGGCGACGACAGCTTCATCCACATCACGGCGATGGGCGATGCGGTGTTCCGGCGCCTCGTCGGCACCATGGGCCGGCCCGAGCTCGCGAGCGATCCGCGCTTTGCCGACGGGGTGTCGCGCTCGGCACACCACGAGGTGCTCGACGAGCTGATCGGCGAGTGGACCTCGGAGCGGCGCCTCGCGGACCTCGAGTCGGTGCTCGCCGCCGCCGGCGTGCCGGCGACGCGCATCTACACGATCGCCGACATCTTCGCCGACCCGCATTTCGCCGCGCGCCGCAGCATCGTCGAGGCGCCCGACGACGCGCTCGGCGGCGTCGCGATGGCGACCGTGGTGCCGCGCCTCTCGGCCACGCCTGGCGCGGTGCGGCACGCCGGCCACCGCGTCGGCCAGGACACCCGGCGCGTGCTCGCCGGCGTGCTCGGACTCTCGAACGAACGCATCGACGCGCTCGCCGCCGCCGGCGTGGTGACCTGCGACGACCGGCAAACCGGAGAACAACCCGCATGACATCGGCCGACACCGCGCCGCCCCCGAGCGTCCACGACGCCGCACTCGACGAGTACCGGCGCCGCGAGGCTGCGGCGCTCGCGATGGGCGGCGCGGCCAAGCTCGCGCGCCGCAAGGAGAAGGGCGTCCTCAACGCCCGCGAGCGCATCGCCTACCTGTGCGACGCCGGCAGCTTCATCGAGTCGGGGCTGTTCGGCACCTCGTCGAGCAATTGGTCCGACCAGGACAAGACGCCGGCCGACGGCAAGATCGCCGGCTTCGGGCGCATCGACGCGCGCGACGTCGGCCTGGTGGTGAACGACTTCACCGTGATGGGGGCGTCGAGCAGCACCACCAACGGCCGCAAGATCGGCCACATGAAGGAGGTGGCGACGCGGCGCGGCCTGCCGCTCGTCTTCCTCGGCGAATCGTCGGGCGCGCGCCTGCCGGACACGATGGGTTCGCGCGGCATGGGCGCGCTGCTCGGCAACGACGCCACGCAGTACCAGCGCACCCGCGAGACGCCGTGGGCGTCGGCGACGCTCGGCTACTCGTACGGCTCGTCGTCGTGGTACGGCGTGCTGTCCGACTTCTGCGTAATCAGGAAAGGCGCGGTGCTCGCAGTGTCGAGCGCGCTCCTGACCTCTCTGGCGACCAAGGAGGAGGTCGACCCCGAGACGCTCGGCGGCTGGCGCGTGCACGCCGAGATCACCGGCTTCGCCGACCTCGTCGTCGACACCGACGAGCAGGCGCTCGACGCGATCCGGACGTTCCTTTCGTACCTGCCGAGCCACCACAACGAACTGCCGCCGGTGCGGCCGGTCCCCGAGGGCTCGGGCGCCGACATGGCGACCATCGTCCGGCACCTGCCGGAGCGCCGCACCCAGGTCTACGACGTGCGCCACATCGTGCGCACGGTGGTCGACGCCGGCAGCTTCTTCGAACTGAAGGCGCGTTTCGGCAAGGTCGCGGTCACGGGCCTGGCGCGGCTCGACGGCCGCACGGTCGGCATCGTCGCCAACAACCCGATCGTCAAGGGCGGCGCGCTCGACACCGACGCGTGCGAGAAGATCACCAGCTTCCTGGTGCTGTGCGACTCGTTCAACATTCCGGTCGTCACGTTCGTCGACACCCCGGGCTTCGTGATCGGCGCCGACGCCGAGCGCCGGCGGGCGCCCGGGAAGATCATGAACATGATGAACGCGCTGCAGCTGATGACGGTGCCGAAGATCTCGGTCATCCTGCGCAAGAGCTACGGCCAGGCCTACCTGAACATGGGCGGCGGCAAGAACTCGGACGAGGTCGCCGCCTGGCCCACCGCCGAGGTGAGCTTCATGGAGCCGCGCTTCGCGGTGAAGGTGGTGCACGGCCTCGAACCCGGCGATGCCGGCTTCGACGAGGCGCTCGAGGCGATGAACCGCGGCAACACGATCTGGGACGCCGCGTCGATGTACGCGGTGCAGTCGGTGATCGAGCCCGCCGCCACGCGCGACTACCTGATCCGCATGCTCGACGTGCACCGCTCGCGCCGCAGCGGCGGCATCGGCGCGCACCGGCTCGCGAACTGGCCGACGAGCTTCTAGGCCGCGCGATGTTCACGAAGGTCGTCGTCGCCAACCGCGGAGCCGTTGCCGCGCGCGTGCTGCGCACGCTGCGCGCGATGGGCATCGGCTCCGTCGCCGTGTTTTCCGACGCCGACGCCAACGCGCCGTACCTGGCGCTCGCCGACGAGGCGTATCGGATCGGGCCCGCGCCGGCGCGCGAGAGCTATCTCGACGTGGCCGCCCTGCTCGGCGTCGCGCGCGCGAGCGGCGCCGACGCGCTGCACCCGGGCTATGGTTTTCTCTCGGAGAACGCCGCGTTCGCAAGCGCCGTCGAAGCCGCCGGCGTGCGCTTCATCGGCCCCTCGCCGCGCTGGATCGAGGCGATGGGGCACAAGACGCGCGCTCGCGAGCTCGCCGCCGCGCACGGCATGCCGGTCGGGCGCGGCTCGACCGTGCTGAGCGGCGACACGGCTTCGATGCTCGCGGCGGCCGAGGCGATCGGCTACCCGGTGCTGGTCAAGCCGGCCTCCGGCGGCGGCGGCATCGGCATGCTGCCGGCGCGCTCGGCGGCCGAACTGCCGGCCGCGATCGATCGCGCGACCTCGATGGCGCAGCGCGGCTTCGCCAACGCCGAGGTGTATCTCGAGCGTCTCGTCGAGCGGCCGCGTCACGTCGAGTTCCAGGTGCTCGGCGACCGCCACGGCAGCGTGCGACACCTGTTCGAGCGCGACTGCTCGGTGCAGCGGCGCCACCAGAAGGTGATCGAGGAATCGCCCGCGCCCGACGTCGATCGCGCCGGGGTCGACACGCTCGCCGACCGCATCGCCGCCACGCTGCAGGACATGGGCTACGACAACATCGGCACCGTCGAGATGCTGATGGCGCCCGACGGCACGTTCAGCTTCCTCGAGATGAACACGCGGCTGCAGGTCGAGCACGGCGTGACCGAAGAGGTGACCGGCATCGACCTGGTCGCGGCGCAGATCCGCGCGGCGGCGGGCGAGCGCCTCGCCGACATCCTGCCGGCGCACATCGAGCCCGCGGGCCACGCGATCCAGGCGCGCGTCTATGCCGAGGACCCGACGCGCTTCCTGCCGTCGCCGGGGCCGCTTGCGGTGTTCCAGCCGCCGACCGGCGTGCGCGTCGAGACCGGCTATGCCGAAGGCGGCACGGTGACGCCGCACTACGACCCGATGCTCGCCAAGGTGATCGCGCACGCACCCACGCGCGAGGCCGCGATCGAACGCCTCGTGGCGGCGCTCGGCGAGTTCCGCATCGAGGGCGTCAAGCACAACATCCCGGCGCTGCTGCGGCTGCTCGATTCGCCCGAGTTCCGCGCAGGCGACGTGCACACCGGGCTGCTGCCCGAAGTGATCGCGCGCTCCTAGCGCACCCACCCGAACGAGAGGAAGAACGCGTTGGAAAAGATCGAAGCGAAGGCCGAAGTGACCGGATCGGTGTGGAAGATCGTCGCCGAGGTCGGCAGCCGCCTCGAAGCGGGCGACACCATCATGATCCTCGAGTCGATGAAGATGGAGATTCCGGTGCTCGCCGAGGAGGCCGGCACGTTGGCCGAGCTGAGCGTTGCCGAAGGCGCCGCGGTCAGCGAGGGCCAGGTGGTCGCGGTCCTCGAGAGCTGACGTGACGACGCCCGAGCTCGCCGGTGCGCGCGTCGAGGCGGCGCCCGACGCCGCCGCAGCGGCGATCGCCGAGCTGCGCTTGCGGCGTGCCGAGGCCGAGCGCCTCGGCGGCGCTGCGGCGGTCGACAAGCACCACGCGCAGGGCCGCCTCACCATCCGCGAACGCATCGAGGGCGTGGTCGACGGCGGCTCGTTCCAGGAGGTCGGCAAGCTCACCGGGCATGGCCGCTACGACGGCGACAAGCTGGCGGGCGTCACGCCGGCGCCGTACGTCATGGGCCTGGCATCGATCGACGGCCGCCCGGTCGCGATCGGCGGCGAGGACTTCACCGTCCGCGGCGGCACCAGCTGGAGCGGCGACCGCAAGAAAGGCGGCCAGGGCGGCTTCGTCGAAGACCTGGCGCACCAGTACCGCATCCCGCTCGTCAACCTGATCGATGGCGCGGGCGGCAGCGTCACCTCGATCAGCAAGCGGGGCCATTCGGTGTTCCCGGGCGTGCACGGTTTCGAACGCTCGGTGCAGCTGATGGGCGAGGTGCCGGTGGTCTGCGCGGTGCTCGGCACCGCCGCCGGCGGACCGGCCGGGCGCGCGATCCTCTCGCACTGGTCGGTGATGGTGCGGAACACGAGCCAGGTGTTCGCCGCCGGCCCGCCGGTCGTCGAGCGGTCGCTCGGCCAGAAGGTCACGAAGGAGGAGCTCGGCGGTCCGACCATTGCGGTCGACACTGCCGGCACGATCGACAACGTCGCTGCCGACGAGCGCGAGTGCTTCGGGCTGATCCGGCGCTACCTCAGCTACATGCCGCAGAACGTGTGGGAGCTGCCGCCGGTGGTGACCTGCGGCGACCCCGTCGACCGCTGCGAGGACGAGCTGCTGCGCATCGTCCCCGAGAGCCGGCGCAAGCCCTACGACATGAAGCGGCTGATCCGCCTGGTGGTCGATCGCGACTCGGTGTTCGAGATCCAGCCGAGCTACGGCAAGGCGGTGATCACGTGCCTGGCGCGCATGAACGGCAAGGTGGTCGGCATCGTCGCCAACAACCCCATGATCTACGGCGGCGCGGTCGACGTGCGCGGCGCGCGCAAGCAGACCCACTTCGTCGAGCTCTGCGACACCTTCCACATCCCGCTGATCTTCCTGGTCGACGTGCCGGGCTTCATGGTCGGCCGCGACGCCGAGGCGGCGGCGACGCTGCGCGAGGGCATGCGCAGCGTCTACGTCGGGCTGCAGGCGACGGTGCCGATCTACACGGTGGTGATCCGCAAGTGCTACGGCATGGCCGGCATGGGCGCGACCGACAAGAACGGGCTCGACCTCAAGATCGCGTGGCCGAGCGCCGAGTGGGGGTCGCTGCCGATCGAGGGCGGCGTCGCCGCGGCGTTCCGCAAGGACATCGCGAGCGCGGCCGATCCGAAGGCGCGCGAGCAGGAGATCGAGGCCGAGCTGCGCAGCCGCGCGTCGCCGTTCCGAACCGCCGAGGCGTTCGGCGTCGAGGAGATCGTCGACCCGCGCGAGACGCGGCCCTATCTCTGTCGTTTCATCGACGCCGCGCAGGGTCGACTTCGGACCACGGTCGGGCCGAAGGCCCGCTACGGGGTGCGGCCCTGATGCGCGACGGTCCGTCACGCGGCACCCTTGCGACCGGCGCGGCCGACCGCATGAACTTCGCACAAGGAGAGTCCCGATGAACAAGAGAACCTTCCTCGCTTCGGTGGCCGCGGGCCTTGCCATGCTTGCAGGCGGTGCACGTGCCGCCGAGGTCGACGAGGTAAAGATCGCCTCGCAGTACGGCATCGGCTACCTGCCGCTCACCGTGATGCAGGTCGACAAGCTGATCGAGAAGCATCTCGCGAAAGCGGGCCTGGCGAGCACCAAGGTGACCTGGTCGCGCCTCGCGGCGGGCGCCGCGGCGAACGACGCGCTGCTCGCCGGCGGGCTGCACTTCGCGTCGGGCGGCACCGGGCCGGCGCTCATTCTCTGGGACCGCACGCGCAGCTCGCTCGATGTGCGCGGCGTCGGCGCGCTGTCGTCGATGCCGAACCTGCTGGTCACGCGCGACCCGAACATCAAGACGGTACGCGACTTCACCGAGAAGGACCGCATCTCGATGGCCGGCGCCGGCTCGTCGGTGCAGACGGTCTACCTGCAGATGGCGGTGGCCAAGGAATTCGGGATCGAGAACTACAAGAAGCTCAACCCGCTGATGGTGAACCTGCCGCACCCCGAGGGGCTGCAGACCCTGCTCTCCGGGTCGGGCGAGATCAAGTCGCTCTTCACTTCGCCGCCGTTCCAGTACACCGCGCTCGCGAGCCCCGGCGTGCGCACGGTGCTCAACTCGTACGACGTGATGGGCGGCCCCAACACCTTCCTCATGGTGTGGGCGACCAACAAGTTCCGCGAGGCCAACCCGAAGACCTTCCGGGCCGTGCTCGATGCGCTCAAGGAAGCGACCGCGTCGATCAACGCCGACAAGCCGCGCGCTGCCGCGATGTACGTGAAGGAGGGCGGCGGCAAGGAGTCGGTCGACCAGATCCTCAAGATGATGAACGACCCGCAGGTCGAGTACACGCTGGCGCCGCAGCGCCTGCTCCCGTACGCCCAGTTCATGAACAAGGTCGGCTCGCTGAAGAACAACCCGAACAGCTGGAAGGATCTCTTCTTCCCCGAGATCCATGACCTCCCGGGCAGCTGAGCCGGGCGCGGGCCGGACGCAGCCGATGGCAACGAGCGAGGCGGGTCCGCTGCTGCGCGTCGACGGCGTGACGCTGCAGTACAAGACGCGCGAGCACCTGGTCACCGCGACCTACCGCGTCAGCTTCGACGTGCTGCGGTCCGACCGATTCGTGCTGCTCGGCCCGTCGGGCTGCGGCAAGTCGACGCTGCTGAAGGCGGTCGGCGGCTACATGACGCCGGTCGAGGGAACCATCGCGCTCAAGGGCCACAAGGTCTCGAAGCCGGGCCCCGACCGCGTGATGGTGTTCCAGGAGTTCGACCAGCTGCTGCCGTGGAAGACGGTGCGCCAGAACGTCGTCTTCGCGCTCGAGTCGTCGGGGCGCCTGTCGGGTCGTCCCGCCGACGAGCGCGGCATGGCGTACATCGAGAAGGTCGGTCTGACCAAGTTCGCCGACGCCTACCCGCACACCCTCTCGGGCGGCATGAAGCAGCGCGCGGCGATCGCGCGCGGCATGGCGATGGAGCCCGACATCCTGCTGATGGACGAGCCGTTCGCCGCGCTCGACGCGCTGACCCGCCGCAAGATGCAGGACGAGCTGCTGCAGCTCTGGGAAGACACGCGCTTCACGGTGCTGTTCGTCACCCACTCGATTCCCGAGGCGGTGCGCATCGGCAACCGCATCCTGCTGCTGTCGCCGCACCCGGGGCAGGTCAAGGCCGAGCTCGACAGCAACGGCGACGACCGGCCCGACCCGGCGACCGGCGTGACCCTCTCGGACCGCATCCACGGCATGCTGTTCGCCGATCCCATCGAAGTCGCTGAAGGCGAGGCGCATGGCTGACGCTCCCCGGTCTCGCCCCGAGTACGTGCGCGAGCGCATCGACGAGCGCGACTTCGGCGTCGTCGAGCAGCCGCTCACCGTGCTCGAGCGGCTCTACAACATCGGCTGGCTGCGCAAGGCGCTCATCCTCGCGATCCTCGCGGCGATCTGGCAGGCCTACGCGATGGTCCTGCACAACGACCTGCTGCTGCCGACCTTCGGTGCGACGGTGAAGGCGTTCGTCACCCGCACGCTGAGTGGCGAGCTGCCGGCCAAGGCCTGGGTCTCGATCAAGGTGCTGCTGCAGGGCTACGGCATCGGCCTCGCCCTCGCGATGGTGCTCACCGTCGTCGCGATGGCCTCGCGCCTCGGCAACGACCTGCTCGAGACGCTGACCGCGATGTTCAACCCGCTGCCCGCGATCGCGCTGCTGCCGCTCGCGCTGATCTGGTTCGGCCTCGGCAACGCGAGCATCGTGTTCGTGCTGGTGCACGCGGTGCTGTGGCCGGTGGCGCTGAACACGCACTCGGGCTTCATGGGCGTCTCGAACACGCTGCGCATGGTGGGTCGCAACTACGGCCTGCGCGGGCCGGCGTACGTCGCGAAGATCCTGGTGCCGGCGGCGCTCGCGAGCATCCTCACCGGTCTCAAGATCGGCTGGGCCTTCGCCTGGCGCACGCTGATCGCCGCCGAGCTGGTGTTCGGCACCACCTCCGGCTCGGGCGGCCTCGGCTGGTTCATCTACGAGAACAAGAACATGCTCGACATCCCGGTGGTGTTCGCCGGCCTGTTCGCGGTGATCGTGATCGGCCTCGTCGTCGAGGGCCTGGTGTTCCGTACCCTCGAGAGCCGCACGGTGCGGCGCTGGGGCATGCAGACCTGACCGCGCTGCGCGCTCCCGCGCACTATGGTGGTGCTGGTCTGACCAAACGAAGGCCCGCGTGTCGCTCGCCAGCCACGCCCGGTGCGGCGGCGACTTCGCGGCGCGCGTGCCGCACGAAAGGTTGCTGTATACCTCGAAGGCCGCCCCGCTCGCGATCGCGCGCGGACCCTCGTTCATCTGCCGCATCTGCCATGACACCCAGCTCACGCCGCCACGCCTTGCTCCTGTCGCTGCTCGCCACCGCCGCGCTCGCGGCGTGCGGCGGCGGCGACGATGACGACGGCACCGTGACCGGCGGCACCGCCGCCGACTGCACCGCGCTCGCGCAGCAGCGCGTCAGCAGCTTCCAGGTCGAGAGTCTCTCGGCGACGCCGGTCGCCGCATCGGCATCGGCGCCGTTCACGGTGCCGACCACCACGACGACCATCACCGAGCCGTTTTGCCGCGTCACGGGCACCGCCAAGGCGAACGCGGCGTCAAACATCAAGTTCGAGCTCTGGCTGCCGTTCAAGGAGAAGTGGAACGGCAAGTTCGCCGGCACCGCGTCGGGCGGGTCGGCCGGCAGCATCAGCTACGGCCAGGTCGCCACGCACATGCGCATGAACTACGCGAGCGTGGGCCATGACAACGGCCACGTCAGCGTCGGCTTCGACCAGACCTGGGCCTACGACCCGGCGACCCGCACGCTCAAGAACGAGCAGATCGTCGACTGGGCGTACCGCGCCCAGCACGTCGTCACCGTGGTGGGCAAGGAGCTCACGTCCGCGTTCTACGGCACGCGCGCGAAGTACGCCTACTACAACGGCTGCTCGCAGAGCGGGCACCACGGGATGATGGAGGTGCAGCGCTACCCCGACGACTACGACGGCGTGGTCGCCGGCGCGCACACCAGCGACTGGACCACCAACATGGCGACCCAGTTCTGGGCCGCGCAGACCCAGTTCCGCAGCGGCGGCGTCGGCGCGATTCCGCGCGCCAAGTACAGCGTGGTGTCGGCGGCGATCCTCGGCAAGTGCGACGGCAAGCCGGGCATCGACCACCTGGCCGACGGCGTGCTCGACGACCCGCGCAAGTGCAGCTTCGACCCGGCCGAGCTGCAGTGCACCGGCGCCGACGCGCCGAACTGCCTCACCGCGCCGCAGGTCGCGTCGCTGCGCGACGCCTACCAGGGGCACGTCAACGCGTCGGGCGAGCGCGTCGCCTACGCGTACCCGGTCGGCGTCGAAGCCGGCAGCTTCTGGCCGGCGAGCACGACCACGCCGACCGCGCCGCAGGGCAGCTGGGCCGACTACTTCCGCTATCCGGTGTTCGTGAACCCGCAGTACGACTTCGCCACGTTCAACTGGAACACCGACCCGAAGTTCGCGCGCGACAAGCTGCGCCCGACCTACGACGCGTTCGAGACCGACCTCACGCCGTTCGCGCGCCGCGGCAAGCTGCTCATGTACCACGGCTGGTCGGACTCGCTGATCAGCCCGTACCTCACGGTCGACTACTGGAACGCGATCCGCAACCGCATGGGCGCCGCCGAGGTCGACAAGTTCGCCCGCCTCTACATGATTCCCGGGGTCGACCACTGCTCGGGCGGCGCCGGCACCGGCACCTTCGAGATGATGACGGCGCTCTCGCGCTGGGTCGAGAACGGCATCGCGCCGGACGCGACGACGCCCCAGAGCACCATCGTCGCGTCGCGCACCACGTCGGCCGGGACGCGCACGCGGCCGCTCTGTCCGTATCCGAAGATCGCGATCTACAAGGGCAGCGGCAGCACCGAAGCGGCGGAGAACTTCACCTGCCAGAGCCCCACGCCATGATGCGGCCGGTGCGTTCCACCGCGCGGGGCGGGAACTGACGTGCGCCGCTTCGCCTTCCTGCATCCCTTGAGCCCCGAGCAGCTCGCGCGCTTTCGCGCCGAGCGCCCGGGCGTCGACTTCCTGGTGCCCGAGAGCGTCGGCATGCCGGCCGGCATCGACACGGCCGACGGCGCGGCGGTGGCCTGGGGCGGGCCGGACTTCGGCGCCATCCTCGATGCCGCGCCGCGCCTCGAGTGGCTGCACCAGCGCGGCGCGGGCATCGACGCCATCGACCGCGCGCGCCTGCTCGCGAGCCGGGTGGTGCTGACCAACGGCAGCGGCAATCACGCGCCCAACATGGCCGAGCACGTGCTCGCGCTGATGCTGGCGTTCGCGCGCGGCCTGCCTGCGCTCATGCGGGCCCAGCAGGCCGCGCGCTGGGAGACGCCGCACCCGGATCAGCTGTTCGAGCTGTCGGAGCAGACGCTCGCCATCGTCGGCCTCGGCGCGATCGGCGGCGCCCTCGCCACGCGCGCTGCCGCACTCGGCATGCGCGTGATCGGCGTGCGCCGCAGCGCGCCGGCCGACGCCCGGCCGATGGCCGGCGTCGACGAGCAGCTGCACGGGGCCGACGGCCTGGATGCCGCCCTGGCGCGCGCCGACCACGTCGCGGTGACGCTGCCGCTCACCGAGGCGACACGGCGCCTGTTCGACGCCGCGCGCTTCGCGCGCTGCAAGCCGGGCGCGTACTTCTACAACGTGGGGCGCGGCGGCACCGTCGATCAGGACGCGCTGCTCGCCGCGCTGCGCAGCGGCCGCATCGCCGGCGCCGGGCTCGACGTGACGGAGCCCGAGCCGCTGCCGGCCGATTCGCCGCTCTGGCGCGAGCCCAACGTCATCGTCACCGCGCATTCGTCGGGTCAGACGCCGCGCTCGTTCGAGCGCTACCAGCGCCTGCTGCTCGAGAACCTCGGCCGCTGGGTGCGCGGCGAGACGCTGCTCAACGTCGTCGACAAGCAGCTCGGCTACTGAGTCCTCCCGCGCCGCGACGATGCGCCGCGCGGTACGGAACTTGCCACCCGAGCCACCCGGGGCAGCTGCGGCGCGAGCCGGCTGCCGCGGCCGGCGGGCGGAGCGACGCTTGCGCCGAACGCGGATACTTCGCACTCGCTCGTCCCTGGAGTTCCCATGCGTTTTCCCCGTACGCTGCTGACGTCGATCGTCCTGGGCAGCACGCTGCTCGTGCCGCTGGCGCGGCACACCCCGCTCGCGCAGGACGTCGGCGCCTCGTCGGCGGCGGTCAGCGCGCGCGTCATCGTCAAGTACCGTGCCGACTCGGCACTGCTGAAGAAGGTCGCCCAGGCGGTCGGCACCAACGCCTCTCCCGAGGCGGTGCGCGCCAATCGAGTTGCCGCACTCTCGACCAAGGTCGGCGTCGCGCTGCGCGCAGGGCTCGACATCAGCGATCAGACGACCGTCGTGCACGCCGAGGGGCTCACGTCCGAGCAGCTGGCCACGCGCCTGGCGGCCGACGCCGACGTCGAGTACGCGGTGCCCGACCGCATGAAGCGCCGCGTCTCGGTGCCGAACGACCCGCTCTACGCCTCGCGGGCCTACGCGAGCAGCACCACGGGCGGGCCGCTGGTCGGCCAGTGGTACCTGAAGCCCCCGGGGCCGGCTGGCACCGCCGCCAACACCGCGCCGTCGGCGATCAACGCCGAGGGGGCGTGGGACCTCACCACCGGCAACCCGAACATCGTCGTCGCGGTGCTCGACACCGGCATCCGCTTCGACCACAGCGACTTTCGAACTGTGGCCAACGGCGGCAACCTGCTGCCGGGCTACGACATGGTCGCCGACGACCGCACCGCGGCCGACGGCCAGCCCGGGCGCGACGCCGACGCCAGCGACCCCGGCGACGGCGTGACGCAGGCCGAGGCCAACAGCATCCCCGGCTGCAGCAGCACCGACGTCGGGCCGAGCTCGTGGCACGGCACGCAGACCGCCGGCCTGATCGGCGCGCTCACCGACAACGGCGTCGGCATCGCCAGCGTCGGCCGCAACGTGCGCGTGCTGCCGGTGCGCGTGCTCGGCAAGTGCGGCGGCTTCGACTCCGACATCGTCGCCGCGATGCGCTGGGCCGCCGGCCTCAACGTGCCGGGCGTGCCGGCCAACCCGAACCGCGCCCACGTGATCAATCTCAGCCTCGGCGGGGCCGGCTCGTGCGGCACCGTCTACTCGCAGGCGATGGCCGAGATCAACGCGGTCGGCACGGTGGTCGTGGCGGCCGCCGGCAACAGCGCCGGCCGAGCCGTGAGCGACCCGGCCAACTGCCCGAACATCATCGCCGTCGGCGGGCTGCGCCACGTCGGCACCAAGGTGGGCTTTTCGGACCTCGGGCCCGAGATCGCCATCTCCGCCCCGGGCGGCAACTGCGTCAACACGGCAAGCGCGGCGCCTTGCCTGTACCCGATCATGACGACGAGCAACTCGGGGACGATCCAGCCGGTGGCCGGCGCGGCCGGGTCGGCGTTCAGCGATGCCTTCGGCTATTCGGTCGGCACCAGCTTCTCGGCGCCGCTCGTGGCCGGCACGGTCGGCCTCATGAAGTCGGTGAGCCCCACCATCACCCCGGCGCAGGTGCGCACGGCGCTGCAGAGCACCGCGCGGCCGTTCCCGACCACCGGCGCGGAGAACAGCCCGGGCGAGCCGGCGCCGACCGCCTGCCGTGCGCCGGGCAACACCGACCAGCTGCAGTGCTACTGCACCACCTCGACCTGCGGCGCCGGCATGCTCGACACGCGCGCGGCGGTGGCGGCGGTCGGCGGCGTGGCGAGCGTGCAGGCGCGCGTCAGCCTCGCCACGCAGAGCCCGGTTGCCGGCCAGCCGGTCACGCTGAGCGCGGCCGGCTCGGTGGTGCCGAGCGGGCGCTCGATCGTCAGCTACCGCTGGGAGATCGACAGCAGCGGCGGCATCGTGAGCGGCTTCGTCGGCGCGACCGACGGCCCGACGGTCTCGCTCACCCCGACCGGCCCCGGCACCTTCAGCGTGCGCCTGACCACCACCGACGATCAGGGCCAGTCGTCCTCCGACATCCTTACGGTGACCGTCGGCGAAGGTTCGGGCGGCGACGTCCCGGGCGGCGATGACGGCGCCGACGACGGCGGCGGTGGTGGTGGCGGCGGCAGCCTCGGCGCCGGCTCGCTCGGGCTGCTCGGGCTCGGCGTTGCGGGGCTCGGGGCGCTGCGGCGGCGGCGCGGCGGGCGCTGAGTTGCGAGCGCGCCGGCTGCGGTCGGCGCGCGCCAGTCTCGGTGTGGCCCTGCCGGCTGGCGGAGGCTTCAGCCGCCCGCGGCGCGCGGACAGGCCGTCACCGGTAGCGGCGCACCGCTGCCGAGCGTGCGCAGGCGCTCGATCGCCGCTGGCGGGACCGCCGCGAAGCGATAGGTGCGGGTGACGGCGGAGCCGCTCACTTCGCGCCACGCGAGCTCGGGCACGCTCGTCGCGAACGCGCCCTCGAGCGCCGGGGCGTCGCCGAGTCCGACCGGCCCGACGTCGACGCAGCGCGGCGCCAGTGCCGCCGCCGCCGGCAGCACCGTCACGGCCTCGGGGCGCAGCTGGCGCGCCAGCCGCTCCGGCTCGCGGTCGCCCTGGGCGCGCAGCGGCACGATGCCCTCGAGCGCACCTTCGGACCAGGCGAAGAACGCCACGTTGGCAACGACCAGCGCGACGGCGGCCAGGCGCAGCATCAGTGCCGGTCCATCGATGCGACTGCCGGGCCGACCGGCCGCACGCTGACCTCGCCGCTCTCGACGCGGCGCAGCGTGCCGTCCGGCGCGCGCACGAGCAGCGCACCATCCGGCGCGATGCCTTCGGCGACGCCGTCGAGCGGCGCGCCGGCAACGCTGCGCACGGCGCGCCCGCGCAGCACGTCGCGCGTCGCGAAGCCCGCGGCGAACGCCGCGAAGCCGTCGCGCTCGAAGCGGCGCAGCGCTTCCGCGAGCGGCCGCGCGACCCGCATCAGCGCACGGCCGGCACTCGCGGCGGGCTCGATCTCGTTCCAGCTCGCAACGCCGGTCGATGCGTCGGCGACCGCCTGCGCCGCGACGTTGAGGCCGCAGCCGACGACGGCGATGCGCTCGGCGCCGCGCGCGACCGACTCGATCAGCACGCCGCCGAGCTTGCGGCCGCCGCTTGCGTCGACGAGCCAGAGGTCGTTCGGCCACTTGAGGCCGACGCGCGGCGCGCCGCCCGGCGGGTCGAGCGCGTCGGCCAGCGCGACGCCGACGGCGAGCGAGAGCCCCGACCAGTCGGCGCGCTCGAGCGACAGCGCGAGCGAGAAGGTGAGCGATGCACCGGGCGCCGCGTGCCAGTTGCGCCCATGGCGGCCGCGGCCGGCGGTCTGGCGCTCGGCGATGCGCAGGCACGGCCGGAACGGCTCGGGCGCGCGCCGGCCGAACGCGGCGGCCTCGACGCTGCGGCGCAGCTGGATGCCGGCGCCCGCGTCGTCGCGCAGCGACGTCATGCGTGCGCGCTCGAGAAGGTCGGTGCTGGTCGAGCCGGTCTCGACGACGCGCTCGACCTCGATCCCGGGCAGCAGTGCGTCGAGCTCGTGCTCGAGGGCTTCGCTGGCCGGCCAGGCGGAGTCGGGCGCCATCGGGTCAGGGCGTGCGCGCTCAGCGCTTGGGCGCAAGCATGGTGCCGCGGCAGTCGGGCGACCCGCAGCGACACTCGAATTCCTTCTTCACCTTCTTGGTGTGGCGCCCCTCGAGCACCAGCCCGTAGTCGAAGTTGAGTTCCTCGCCCGGCTCGATGTCGCGCAGCGCGCGGATGAAGATGCGCTGGCCGTCCTGGTCGGCCTCGCAGTTCGGGTCGCACGCATGGTTGATCCACTTCGACGCGTTGCCGTCGACGTTGCCGTCGATGACGTGCTTGTCGTCGATGTGGAAGTAGAACGTGTGGTTGGGGTCGGAAGGGTCGTGAGGGTGGCGGCGCAGCGCCTCCTTCCACGTGATGACCTCGCCCTTGTATTCGATGATGCGCTCGCCTTGCGGAATCGGCCGCAGCGCGAACACCCCCTTGCCGTGAATGCCCGAGCGCCTCACCTGGATGCGCCGGCCGGCGGCCTTCGACGCGGAGGGGCTTTCGGGGGCAGCCGTCGGGCCGTCGTCGCTCATCGGCGTCTTTATGTACATTGAAATGGGGTGCGCGCGCGTGCACGTGTGCGCGCGAGAGAGCCCGCATTGTATGGACGCGGCCGAAACATGCCGCCGGAGATTCGACCCAGACCCATGACCAAGTCTTTGATCATTGCCGAGAAGCCGTCGGTGGCGCAGGACATCGTGCGCGCACTCACGCCGGTGGCAGGCAAGTTCGACAAGCACGACGAATACTTCGAGAACGAGCGGTATCTCGTGACGTCGGCAGTCGGCCACCTGCTCGAGATCAAGGCGCCCGACGAATACGACGTGAAGCGCGGCAAGTGGAGTTTCGCCAACCTGCCGGTGATCCCGCCTCGCTTCGAGCTGAACCCGATCGACAAGAGCAAGTCGCGCCTCAACGCGATCATGAAGCTCGTCAAGAGGAAGGACGTCACCGAGCTCATCAACGCCTGCGACGCGGGGCGCGAGGGCGAGCTGATCTTTCGCCTGATCCAGCAGCACGCCAAGAGCCGGCAGCCGGTCAAGCGCCTCTGGCTGCAGAGCATGACGCCGGAGGCGATCCGCGAGGGCTTCGAGCAGCTGCGCAGCGACGAGCAGATGCTGCCGCTCGCCGACGCGGCGCGCTCGCGCTCCGAGGCCGACTGGCTGGTCGGCATCAACGGCACGCGCGCGATGACGGCGTTCAACTCGCGCGAGGGCGGCTTCTTCCTCACCACCGTCGGCCGCGTACAGACGCCCACGCTCGCGATCATGGTCGAGCGCGAGGAGCAGATCCGCCGCCACGTCGCGCGCGACTACTGGGAGGTGCGCGCGAGCTTCGCGGTCGATGCCGGCACCTACGAAGGCAAGTGGTTCGATCCTGCGTGGAAGAAGAACCCCGACGACGCCGACCTGCGCAGCGATCGCATCTGGAACGAGGCCGACGCGCGTGCCATCGCCCAGGCGGTGGAGGGCGAGCCGGCCACCGTCAGCGAGGAAGCCAAGCCGAGCACGCAGGCGCCGCCCCAGCTCTACGACCTGACGAGCCTGCAGCGCGAGGCGAACTCGCGGTTCGGCTTCTCGGCGCGCACCACGCTCTCGCTCGCCCAGGCGCTCTACGAGAAGCACAAGGTGCTCACGTATCCGCGAACCGACAGCAAGGCGCTGCCCGAGGACTACGTCGCGGTCGCGCGCCAGACGGTCGAGATGATCGCGGGCGAGGACATGCCGGGGCCGCTGCGCGCGCTCGCGCCCCATGCGCGCACCGCGCTGAAGGCGGGCTACATGAACCCGGCCAAGCCGAACAAGCGCGTGTTCGACAACTCGAAAGTGTCGGACCATTTCGCGATCATCCCGACGCTGATGGCGCCCAAGAGCCTCTCGGATATCGAGGCCAAGCTCTACGACATGGTGGCCAAGCGCTTTCTGGCGGTGTTCTTCCCGTCGGCCGAGTTCATGGTGACGACGCGCGTCTCGACGGTCGCCAAGGCCGGGAGGGAGTACCGCTTCCAGACCAGCGGCAAGGTGATGGTCAAGCCGGGCTGGCTCGCGGTCTACGGGCGCGAGGCGCAAGAGGACGACGCCAACCTGGTCGCGGTGCGGCCCGGCGAGATGGCGCGTACCGAGAGCGTCGACCTCAAGGCGCTGAAGACCAAGCCGCCGGCGCGCTACACCGAGGCGACCTTGCTCTCGGCGATGGAAGGCGCCGGCAAGCTGATCGACGACGACGAGCTGCGCGAGGCGATGGCCGAGAAGGGACTCGGCACGCCGGCCACGCGTGCCGCGATCATCGAGGGCCTCATCTACGAGAAGTACATCCACCGCGAGGGGCGCGAGCTGGTGCCCGGCGCGAAGGCGTTCCAGCTCATGACGCTGCTGCGCGGCCTCGGCGTCGAGGACCTCACCAAGCCCGAGCTCACCGGCAACTGGGAGCACCAGCTCGCCGAGATGGAAAAGGGCCGCCTCGAGCGCGAGGCGTTCATGCGCAACATCGCCGAGATGGCCGAGCGCATCGTGAGGAAGGCCAAGGAGTACGACCGCGACACCATCCCGGGCGACTACGCGACGCTGAAGACGCCCTGCCCCAACTGCGGCGGCGTGGTGCGCGAGAACTACCGTCGCTTCGCGTGCATCGGCCGGCCGGGTTCCGGCGCGGGCGCGGCGGCGCCGGCCGAGGCGCCGCGCGAGCTCAGCACCGCGGGCGCCGGTTCGGGCGGCGGTGACCATGTGCTCGCCACGCTGCCGCCGTCGGCGCACCCCACGCCCGAAGGCTGCGGCTTCTCGATCAGCAAGATCCCCGGCGGGCGGGCGTTCGAGCTGCACGAGGTCGAGCGCTTCCTCGCCGAGAAGAAGCTCGGGCCGCTCGAGGGGTTCCGCTCCAAGGCGGGCTGGCCGTTCACCGCCGAGATCAAGCTCGTCTACGACGACGAGATAAGCAACTGGAAGCTCGAGTTCGACTTCGGCGCCGACGCCGGCGAGGCGAGCGACGGCGAGCCGGTCGACTTCTCCGACCAGCAGAGCCTCGGGCCGTGTCCGAAGACGCAAGGCCACGTGTACGAACACGGCGGCAGCTACGTCTGCGAGCATGCGGTCGGCCAGCACGTCACCTGCGACTTCAAGAGCGGCAAGATCATCCTGCAGCAGCCGGTCTCGCGCGAGCAGATGACGAAGCTGCTGACCACCGGCCGCACCGACCTGCTCGAAGGCTTCGTCTCCAACAAGACGCGTCGCAAGTTCAAGGCGCGCCTCGCCTACGACAGCAAGGAAGGCAAGGTCGTGTTCGAGTTCGAGCCGCGCCCGGAGCGGCCCGGCGCCAAGAGCGTCGCGGCGGCGCGGGGCGGGCGCGCCGGGGCGGCCGCCGCGGCCGACGACGCGCTCGGCGCAGCCGACGGCGGTGGCGACGCCGGCGCTGCAACCAGCGCGCCGGCGCGCCAGGCGGTCGGCGCCAGCGCCAAGGCCGCGGCCAAGGTGCCGGCGAAGGCGGCCAGGCGCGCGGCGGCAAAGAAGAAGGGCTGAGCCGAGAATGGCGGAATCCCTGCCCACTTCGGAGACCGCCATGCCCACGCCCCGCCCATCCGCCCGTCGCGCCCTCGCGCTTGCCGTCGCGCTCCTGGGCGTGGCAACGGGTGCGCTGGCCCAGCAGCCCGGCGTCAAGCGCGACACGCCACGCCTGACACCGATGCCGACTGGCAATGCCGCCATTCCGGCGGGTCCCGATCTGGGAACCCCGGCCACCCGCGAGGGCGCCGATCTGGGCACCCCGGTGCTGCCGACCAACCCCGCCGAGCGTGCGGCGATCCGCTCGCAGTCGGCGGCGGCGCGCGCGGCGGCGCGCAACCGCCGGCCGGCCGACGTCGCGAGCGCCCCCGGCGCCGGTTGCCCGACGGTGGTCAACCCAGGGGCCGCGAGCAGCGTCGCCGCGCGGGCGCCGCGGGCCGGCACCACGAGCACGATCGGGCGCGGCACGCCGGCACCGCTCGCCGGCGCATCGGTACGGTCGGGAACGACCGTCGACTGCCCCTAACCAGCGCGTCGGCCGCGCAGCGCGCGGCCCGCGGGTGACGGCGGCGCGCTAGATTCGCACCCGCCGCGGGTCACGGCGCGCGCCGGCCGCGCTCCCGCGTCAGCGCGTTTCGCCACCTCGCTCGCACGGCTCATGCCCGCATCGATCCGCCAGTTCCGCGCCTTCGTGCTGCTGATCGACGAGCGCAACTTCACGCGCGCGGCGAGCGCGATGCACCTGTCGCAGCCGGCGTACAGCGCGCTCATCGGCGCGCTCGAGGCCGACCTCGGGGTGCGCCTGTTCGATCGCAGCAAGCGGCACGTGGAGCTGACGCCCGAGGGTGCCGAGCTCGAAGGCCCGGCGCGGCGCGCGCTGCTCGAGTTCGACAGCGCGGTCGCGAGCGTGCACGACCGCGCGTCGCTGCGCCGCGGCCGGGTCTCGATCGCGCTGCTGCCGTCGCTCGCTGCGAACTGGCTGCCCGACCTTCTGATGCGCTACCGCAACGCGCATCCGGGCATCAGCGTCGACGTGTTCGACGTGCTCTCGGAAGGCTGCATCGACCACGTGCTGAGCGGCCGCGCCGACTTCGCGCTCGCCGCGACGCGCGCCGAGACACCGGACCTGCAGGCCGAGCTGTTCTGCGCCGACGACTCGCACCTCGTGTGCCGGGCCGACCATCCGCTCGCGAGCATCGAGGCGCTGCGGCTGCGCGATCTGGTGCCATATCCCTTCATCCACATGTCGCGCACGAGCAGCGTGCGCCAGTACCTGGATGCGGCGTTCCATCCACAGTCGATGCGGACCGTCATGGAGGTCGACCAGCTCTCCACGGTGACCGGAATGGTTCGAGCCGGACTCGGCATCAGCGTGGTGCCCGCGCTCGCGCTGTTCCACTTCGATCACCCCGAGATCGTCACCCGGCCGCTCTCGATGCCGGGGCTGCAGCGGCGGATCTACGTGGTGCGCCGTCGCGACCGAAGCCTGTCGGCGGCCGCTCAGCGCCTTCACGACCTGGCGCTGGAAATGCGGCCGGGGACGGCGTCCAAGCAGCCTCGCAGAGCGCCCCGCGCGGCCCGCCGGACGCGTGGGCAAGCCGCAAGTGAGCCATCGGGGAAACCCTAGATTCGACGCTCAATCATTCGTTTTTCCGATCGGATGATCGGAACTTTGAGTTTCCTGTCTCGAGCGGCGGCACCTAGAGTCCGCCGCGCGGCGTCATCCGGGTGGAGGCGCCGCCCGCGGCCGGCATCGCTTCGCAGGCCGTCGCGGGTACCGCGTCGGTACGGTTCGAGCTCGAAGAAGGCGACATGAAACACACGACATTCCTGCGTTGGGCACTCACCGGCTGCGCGGCTGCGGTGCTGGTCGGCTGCGGCGGCGGCGGCGGTTCGGATTCGGACGCTGGTCCGGCGGCGACCATCCGCGTACTGGGCACGCGCGCGGATCTCGTCACCAGCGGCGACGCGCTGGTCGAGATCGTTGCGCCTGCAGGCGTCGACGTCACGACGCTGAAGGTCGATGTCGACGGCACCGATGTCACCAGCGCGTTCGCCAAGCGCGCCGATGGCCGCACAGTGGGTCTGGTCAGCGGTCTCAAGAACGGCAAGAACGTCCTGCGTGTGGCGCAGAGCGGGCGCAGCGGTGCGACGCTCGAGATCACGAACCATCCCCGCGGCGGCCCGGTGATCTCCGGCGCGCAGGTCGGCCCGTGGGTGTGCACGACGAAGGTGACCACGCCGAACGCGACGAATCCAGACCTCGGCGATCCGCTCGACGCGCAATGCAACATCGCTGCGCCGGTGTACCGCTATCAGTACCGCACGCTGAACAACACGTTCGCGGTGTACGACCCGGCCAGTCCGCCCGCCGCAAACCAGATCGCCACCGTGACGACCGAAAGCGGTCGGACCATTCCCTACATCGTGCGCATCGAGCGCGGCGTGATCAACCGGGGCAAGTACGACCTCGCCACACTCGCCGACCCGACCAATCCCACCGCGAGCTGGACGCCATGGGCAGTCTCGCCGGCTTGGAACCGCAAGCTCTACTGGAAGTTCGGCTCGGGCTGCGAGTTCGGCCGCACCCAGGCCAGCCCGCAGAGCGTGCTCGATCACGTGGCGCTGAGCCGCGGCTACATGGTCGCGAGCTCCGAGATGACCAACTACGGCTCGCACTGCAACGACGTGACGTCGGCCGAGACGGTGATGATGATCAAGGAGCACATCACCGAGCGGTACGGCGAGATCCGCTTCACCATGAGCGAGGGCAACTCGGGTGGTGCGCATCAGCAGCACCTGCTCGCCACCGCGTATCCCGGTCTGCTGCAGGGCATGCTGCCCTGGAACGGCTGGCAGGACACCTGGACCACCGGCCGCGAGTTCGCCGACTGCGGCCTTCTCAAGCGCTTCTACGACGGCGGCGCCGGCGGGCTCACCTACACGCAGATGCAGCGCGCCAACATCGCCGGTCATCGCTGGAATCAGGTCTGCGAAGGGCCCGCGCAGATCAACATGGCCAGCCGCACCCCGTTCTACATGGACCCGCAGGTCGGTGGCGCCGACTGCGGCACCCACCCGAACCGGTGGTCGCTGTCGAACCTCGGCGGCATCCGCTGCACGCTGCAGGACTTCAACATCGCGATCTTCGGAGCGCGCGACGCCACCGGCTACGCGAAGACGCCGCACGACAACGTCGGCATCCAGTATGGTCTGGTCGCGGTCAACACGGGGCAGATCACGCCCGAGCAGTTCGTGCGGCTGAACGAGCAGATCGGCGGTTACGACATCAACGGCCAGTGGCAGTCGCGACGCATGGTGGCCGATCCGGGCGCACCGGAGATCGCGCACGGCTCGGGCCGGGTGGCACACGGCAAGGGACTCGGCGAGGTCGCGATCATTGCCGGCGTCAACTACAACATCACGGAGGAGCACTACGACTTCCGCAACTACGTGATCCGCAACCGCATCCTCGAGCAGTGGGGCGATCACGCGAACCAGGTGCTGTGGCGCTACAAGACCGCGCCGGCGGATCTCGACGAACGCCGCTTCGCGACCATGGACCTGTGGCTGACGCGGGTCGAGGCCGACACGACGAACCGCACGCTGCGCGAGAAGATCGTCGCCAACAAGCCCGGTGCGGCGGTCGACTCGTGCTATCGCGCCGACCGCGGGGTCTGGAGCACCGACGCCGCGTACTGCAACACCAGCGCCAACCCGAGCATGGCATCGACCATCACGGGCGCCGGAGCCGATGCCCTCTACAACCCTGGCCTCGACGAGTGGCCGGTGTTCCGCGACACGCGGGTCGCTGCCGGCGAGGACCTGACGAGCGACATCATGAAGTGCCAGCTCAAGCCGCTCACGATCGCCGATTACTTTGTCAGCTTCACGCAGGCGCAGTGGAGCCGCCTGCAGGCGGTGTTTCCGAACGGTGTGTGCGACTACTCGAAGCCGGGCGTGGGTCAGGTCGTTCCGCAGCAGTGGCTGACCTTCACGGCAGGCCCCGGCGGCAAGCCGCTCGGCACCGCGCCGACCTCGCGCGCGCAGTGAGTGGAAGCGGGCCGGTTCGCGCCGGCTCCTGACCTGCTTCGGCGGGTCACGGAGCTCACGCGTCAGACTTCGGCTTCGACAAGCCTGGTGCCACGCACCACTTCCCCATGACCGATACCCTGCTCCGCGTCGGCTGCGCCGCCGGCTTCTCCGGCGATCGCACCGATGCCGCACGGCCGGTGGTTGACGCGCTGATCGCGGCCGGCGGGCCCGCGTTCCTGCTGTTCGAGACGCTGGCCGAGCGCACGCTCGCGCTGGCCCAGCTCGCCCGCCGGTCGGACCCGCGCGGCGGCTTCGAACCCCTGCTCGCCGACCTGCTGCGGCCGGTGCTCGGCGACTGCCTCGCGAGCGGCATCCGCATCGTCAGCAACTTCGGCGCGGCCAATCCCGAAGGCGCCGCACGCCGCATCGTGCAACTCGCCCGCGAGCTCGGCCTGCGGGCGCCGCGCGTCGCGGTGGTGCACGGCGACGACGTCAGCGGCCCGGCGCATCGCACGGTGCTCGAGCGCGCGCTCGGCGCGGGCGAACATGCGCCGGCGGTGCTCGATTCACTGGTCAGCGCCAATGCCTACATCGGCGCCGACGCGATCGCCGACGCCTTGCGGGCGGGCGCCGACGTGGTCGTCACCGGGCGCGTGGCCGACCCGTCGCTGACGCTCGGGCCCGCGCTCGCGCACTTCGGTTGGGCCGCCGACGACTGGGACCGCATCGCGCGCGGCACCATGGCCGGCCACCTGCTCGAATGCGGCGCGCAGGTGAGCGGCGGCTACTACGCCGACCCGGGCTTCAAGGACATCCCCGACCTCGCGCACGTCGGCTACCCGATCGCCGAGATCGATGCCGACGGGACCTGCACCGTCACCAAGCCGCCGCGCACCGGCGGCCGCATCGACGCGCATACGGTGAAGGAGCAGTTGCTCTACGAGGTGCACGATCCCGCGGCCTACCTCACGCCCGACGTGGTCGCCGACATCGGCGCGGCGCGCGTCGACGAGGTCGGGCCCGACCGCGTGCGCCTCTCGGGCGTGCGCGGCCATCCGCGGCCGGACCAGCTCAAGGTCAACGCGTTCTGCGAGCAGGGCTGGCTCGCCGAGGCCGAGATCTCCTACGCGGGTCCGCGCGCGGAGGCGCGGGCACGCCTCGCCGCCGACATCCTGCGCGAGCGCCTGCGCTCGATCGGCCGGCTGCGCGTCGACCTCATCGGCATCGCGAGCGTGCTCGGCGACGACGCCGGCAGCTGGCTGGCGGCGCAGCCCGCGGGAGAAGGCCGCGACGTGCGTCTGCGCATCGCCGCCAACCACGTCGACCGCACCGAGGCCGAGCGCCTGCCGCGCGAGATGACCGCGCTCTACACCTGCGGCCCGGCCGGTGGCGGCGGCATCCGAACCGCGCTGCGTCAGCGCCTCTCGACCCACTCGTGCTTCGTGCCGCGCGAGGCGGTGCCGACCGGCTTCTCGTTCGTCGAATGACCATGGCGACCTTCACCACGCCGCTCTACCGCCTGGCGCACGGCCGCACCGGCGACAAGGGCAACCGATCGAACATCAGCGTGATCGCCTGGCACCCCGAACTCTGGCCGCTGCTGGTCGAGCAGGTCACCGAGGAGCGCGTCGCCCGCCAGTTCGCGCACCGCAACCCGGCCCGCGTCACCCGCTACCTGCTGCCGCAGCTGCAGGCGATGAACTTCGTCCTCGACGAGGTGCTCGACGGCGGCGTCAACGACGCCCTCAATCTCGACAGCCACGGCAAGGCGCTCGCCTTCCTGCTGCTCGACATGCGGGTCGCGGTTCCCGAGGCACTGCGCCCGCTGCTGGTCGGCGACGAACCGGCCCACGAATCCACTTGAAAGAGGAGACCCGAAGATGACTCACCCGTTCCACTTCTCGCGGCGAGGCCTGTTCGCGGCCGCGTTCGTCGCCGCCGCCGCGCTGGCGCAACCCACGCTCGCCCAGCAGGGCCGCTATCCGGAGAAGCCCGTCACCTTCGTGGTGCCGTTCGCCGCCGGCAGCGCGACGGACCAGCTCGCCCGCGCGCTCGGCCAGTCGCTCACCGAGCAGAGCAAGCAGCCGGTGGTGGTCGACAACAAGGCCGGCGCGAGCGGCATGATCGCGGCCCAGCAGGTGGCGCGCGCGGCGCCCGACGGCTACACGGTGCTGATCACGACCAACACCACGCATGCCGCCAACGAGCACCTCTACAAGAAGCTGCCGTACGACCCGAACAAGGACTTCGTGCCGGTCACCGGCCTCGGCAAGGGCGGCCAGGTGCTGGTGGTGCGGACCGAGGCACCGTACAAGACGGTCGCCGACCTGATCGCCGACGCGAAGAAGCGCCCGGGCAAGCTCTCGTTCGGCAGTGGCAGCTCCTCGAGCCGGGTCGCCGGCGAGATGTTCAAGCAGCTGACCGACACGGACATCCTGCACGTTCCGTACAAGAGCAACCCGAACGCGGTGACCGACCTGCTCGGTGGCCAGATCGACTTCATGATCACCGACACCGCCACCGGCGTCCCGCAGGTCAAGGGCGGCAAGCTGAAGGCGCTCGGCGTCTCGACCACCAAGCGCAACCCGCTGCTGCCCGACGTGCCGACGATTGCCGAGGCGGGCGTGAAGGGCTACGACATGGGCTACTGGTTCGCCGCCTATGTGCCCGCCGGCACGCCGGCACCGGTGGTTGCGCGCCTGCGCGAGCTGCTGATCGCCGGCACCAAGAGCGCCGGCGCGAAGACCTTCTTCGAAGGCACCGGCTCGGACCCGTGGACCACGACCTCCGAGGAGCTCGCGAAGTTCCAGGTCGGCGACGCGCAGAAGTGGGGCCGCGTCATCAAGGCGGCCGGCATCGAGCCCGAGTGAGCTTGCCCGGCGGCGCCGATCGACGCCGATCGTCGCTGCCGCTTCGCCGGCCCGCAGCGCCGCGCCCGTCGCGTCGCGCAAAGGCCGTCACGCAGATCACGAACCCGCCGGTCGCCGCGCGATCCGGCACGAGAGGAGACCCGACATGATTCATCGCGAACCTTCGCGCGATATGGCGCGCCGCATGCGGCGCCACGCCCGCGCGCTCGGCGCGCTCGTCGCTGTCGCGGCGCTGGCCGCCTGCGGCGGCGGCGGCGACGACGACGACGAGGCCGCGGCGCCGACCCCGCTCGCCTGCGACGCGACTGCGCTCGCGACGCTCAAGCTCGACGCGGCGACGCTTGCGTCGGCGGCGGCGCAGCCGGCGGGCAGCTACACGCCGACCGGCTCGAACACCGCGCTCACCAACCTGCCGGCGTTCTGCCGGCTGCGCGCATCGGCAACGCCGACCAGCGACTCGCTGATCAACTTCGAGGTCTGGGTACCGAGCGGCACCGCCTGGAACGGCAAGCTCGTGACCACCGGCAACGGCGGCTACAGCCCGGCCCTCAACTACAGCGACATGGCCTACGCCATGCGCCAAGGCTACGCAGTGGTCGGCGGCGACACGGGCCATCAGTCAACCGATCCGAACGAGATGTTCTGGGGCGTCGGGCACCCCGAGAAGATCACCGACTGGGGCAGCCGCTCGGTCCACGCGATCACGGTTCCGGCCAAGCGCCTCGTCGAGGGTCTGCAAGGCAAGCCCGCGAGCCGCGCCTACTACTACGGCTGCTCGACCGGCGGCCACCAGGGCTACGCCGAGATCCAGCGCTACCCGGACGATTTTGACGGCGTCATCGCCGGCGCGCCCGGCAACAACCGCACGCGCCTCAACGTCGAGTTCCTGCACCGGTTCCTGTCGAACCGCGCGCCGAACACCAACGGACCGGTGATCCTGACCGCGGCGAAGGCGTCGCTGATCACGCAGCGTGCGGTCGCCGCCTGCGACGCGCTCGACGGCGTGACCGACGGGGTGATCGAGGATCCGCGCCTCTGCACGTCGGACAAGTTCAACGTGGACTCGCTGCTCTGCACCGGCGCCGACAACGCGACCTGCCTGACCGCGGCGCAGGTCGCGGTCGCCAAGAAGATCTACGCGGGCCCGAAGAACCCGCGCACCGGCGCCCAGATCTACCCGGGGCTCGCGGTCGGCACCGAGGCCGGCTGGTCGCAGTACTGGGGCAGCACCGAGCCGGTCCGCGCCGATTACTGGCGCCTCTGGGTGTTCGACAACCCGCAGTGGAACTGGTGGAGCTTCGACTACGACCGCGACCTGACGTTCGCCGACGCCAAGGTGAGCCCGCTGGTCGACCAGACCAGCACCGACCTTTCGGCGTTCCGGGCGAGCGGCGGCAAGGCCATCGTCTACCAGGGCTGGCAGGATCCGGTCGTCAACCCGATCGACACCATCGGCTACTACGAGCGCGTGCGCAGCGCGCAGGGCTCGCAGGCACGCACCGACGAGTTCTTCCGGCTCTTCATGGTGCCCGGCATGGGTCACTGCGGCGGCGGGTCGGGCGCGACGGTGTTCGGCGGGCAGAGCGGCACTTCGCCGACCGTCGACCCCGAGCACGACGTGCTGCAGGCGCTCGACGCCTGGGTCGACAAGGGTCAGCCGCCGGAGCGCATCGTCGCTTCGCGCGTGGTCAGCGGCAGCGTCACGCGCACCCATCCGCTCTGCGCGTACCCGAAGAAGGCGGTCTACCGCGGCAGCGGCAGCATCGACGACGCGGCGAGCTTCGTCTGCCAGTAAGAAAGGCTCGGGCCGGCGGCGGGCGCGCCGTGTGATCGACGCCGGCGCGACCGGTTCCGCTGAGCACCGCGCTGGCTGAACCGAATGGCCGGCCGCGCGGCGCTGCCGCGAGGGCGCCGTTGCGTTCGACGGCAACGCCGGACGACGCGGCTGCCGACGACGCGTTCGACCTCGCGCGACGTTCGATCAGCGGCGCGCGCGATCCGGAGGCACGACCGCGTTCTCGGCGGCGACCGCGGGGAACTCGGCAGCGGCTTCGCCGCGCCCCACCAGGCGCTGGCCGGCGCGCGCGGTCGCCGACACCATCGATCCGGCCGCGCCGACCACCTGGTCGGTGACGTTGGACACCGCGTCGGCGGCGGCGCGTGCTGCCTGTCCCGCCCGTGCGCCGACGTTGCGGGCGCCTTGCGCCGCGGCGTTGGCGGCGCCGCCGAGCGAGCTGCCGGCGGCCTGCAGGATCGCCTTCGACACGCGCGCCCCGCCGTCGCGGGTGACGTTGCCGAGCAGCGCCAGCGCCGCGATCGATGCCGTGCGGCGCACCGCGACCGGCTCGGGCCGCACCAGCGCCGCGCAGTAATGCTTGGTCAGCATGCCGACGCGCAGCGTGAGGAAGGCGTTGGCGGCGCCGTTGGCGAGGCTGTTGACCAGGAGGCGCGAGACGCCGCCGAGCCCCGGCACGCTGGCGGCCAGCGCCGGCGCGACGCCGGCGACGATCGGCGACGCCAGTTCGGAGAAGTCGACGTCGTCGATGCTGGTCGAGAGCAGCACCGCTGCGCCCACGTTCGAGTAGACGTAGAGCGCCTGACGCGGCGACGGCCGCACGTAGTAGAGCCCCGCGATGCGCCAGACCAGGCGGAACTGCGTCGCCAGCACGATGAGGCCGTCGAGACGGCCGTTCTGCATCAGCGCGGTCGACACGAAGGTGGCGCTCGCCGCCTGCAGCGTCGCGCGGTCGGCGGCGCGGTCGAGCACCTGCAGCGCGGCCTCGATGTGCGCCGGCTCGGTGACCGGCGTGCCCGCGAGCTCGCGGTTCGCACCGAGCCGCTGCGCGAGGGCCGCGAGATACGCCGAATACGCCGGCTCGTCGGTGCTCGCCGGCGGCGCGAGCGGCTTCGGGAGGCGCAGATACAGCCAGACCGGCGTCGCCGCGAGCAGGGCGAACACCGCGAGCAGGCTCCAGAACACGACTGTGCCGGCACCCGGCGCGGCGCGATCCGCCGCGTCGGCGAGCAGCGACAGCGTGCCGAGGACCGACGCCACCGCGTAGAACAAAACCAGGACCGCGAGCGCGGTGACGGCGGACTTCAGGACTTTGCTCATGGCGGGGCCTCCGGCGGCGCAGCTTAAGCCGGTGCGGCCGGCCGCGGGCGCGCAGGGTCGCCGCGTTCCGACGGCGCGTCTGGCACCATCGGCCGGGCGGGCGCGGCGATCGCATGGCGGCGTCGTCGACGCCCCGTGCAGAGCCGCAGCCGCCCACGGTTCGACCCAAGGAGAACGCATGACCTCGCGCACGATTCAGCGTTGCCGCTCCGGCGTGCATGGTGACCAGCGACGATCGGGCGTGCCGCGCCGCACGACCGGGCATGGCCCGGCGTGCGGCGGCCGCAACCGTACGAGGTCCTGCGGTGCCGCCCGTGCTGCACGACGCGCCGGCGCGTGCGGGAGCGTGCGATGAGCGACCCGGTCGCCACGCTCCCGCTGTCGGGCATCCGCGTGCTCGACTTCTCGCGCGTGCTCGCGGGACCGCTCTGCGGCATGGTGCTCGGCGACTTCGGCGCCGACGTGATCAAGGTCGAGCACCCGGGGCGTGGCGACGACACCCGCGACTGGGGACTGCGCATCGGGCGCACCGAGACGGCCTACTTCAACAGCGTCAACCGCAACAAGCGCTCGGTCGCGCTCGACCTGCAGGACCCGAAGGACCAGGACGCCGCGCGCGCGCTGGCCGGTCAATGCGACGTCGTGGTCCAGAACTTCAAGTTCGGCGGCATGGCGCGCCTCGGGCTCGGCGCCGAGCAGCTGATGGCGGCGAACCCACGCCTCATCTACTGCTCGATCTCCGGCTACGACTCGAGCGGTCCGGAAGCCGCGCGCCCCGGCTACGACCTGCTCGTGCAGGGCGAGGCCGGGCTCATGGCGATGAACGGCGAGGCCGACCAGCCGCCGCTCAAGTTCGGCGTCGCGGTGGTCGACCTGATGACGGGCATGTACGCGGCGCAGGCGGTGCTCGCGGCGTTGTACGAGCGCGAGCGGACCGGGCGTGGCCGCCACATCGAGATGGCGCTGTTCGACTGCGGCGTCATGGTCACCGCGTACTACGGGCTCGAGGCGCTGCTGCTCGGGTCCGACCCGCCGCGCTACGGCAACTCGCACCCGTCGATCGTCCCCTACGGCGTCTTCGACGCCGCCGACGGGCCGCTCGTCATCACCGTCGGCAACAACGCCCAGTTCCGGCGCTTCTGCGACGAGGTGATCGAGCGCCCCGACCTTGCCGACGACGAGCGCTTTGCCGGCAACCTCGGTCGGTCCGCGAATCGCGCGCTGCTGTTGCCGGAGCTGCATCGCGAAATCGCTCGGCGCACCCGGCAAGACCTGCTCGAACGGCTCGGACGGGCCGGCATCCCGTGCGGCGAGGTGCTCGGGCTGCACGAGGCGCTGACGTCGCCGCGCGCCCGGCGCAGCGGCCTCGTGACCGAACAGCCGCATCCGGTCGCCGGCACGACGCACGTGCTCGCGCCGCCGTACCGCATCGACGGCGCGCGCCTGCCGGTGCGGCACGCGCCGCCTGAACTCGGTGCCGACACCGCGGCGGTCCTGCGCGAGCTGCTCCGGGGTGCCGCGAAGCGGCCGCCCGAAGGCGCGGACTGAAGGCCGGACCGGCAGCCCGCGCCAGCCTGCCGCAGCGCTAGCGGCAGAGCTCGCGCAGCGCCGCGAGGTCCGGCTCGACCCCGAGACCCGGGGCATCGCTCAGCGCGATCGAGCCGTCCTGCAGCGTCGCGAGCGGCGGGCAGAGCAGGGTGCGCAGCGGGTTCTCGTTCGAGTCGACCTCGAGCACGCTGTCGGCGCCGCCGCGCGCCGCGACCAGGTGCGCCGACGCGAGGAGGCCGATGCCGGCGCCGAGGTAGTGCGGGCAGTAGCGCAGGCCTGCGGCGTCGATGCGCTCGACGACGCCGAGCACGCCCGAGACGCCGCCCCACTTGGCGAGGTCGGGCTGCACGACCGAGATCGCGTTCGAGGCGATCAGCGCGGCGAAGGCGCCGTCGCCGATGGCGTTCTCGCCGGCCGCGAGAGCGACCGGGATCGAGTCGCGCAGGCGCCGCCATTCGTCCCAGGTCCGGTCGGCGCGCAGCGGCTCCTCGAGCCACACCGGGCCGAACGGCGCGAGGCGCGCCGCCATCACCGTGGCCGTGTCGAAGTCCCACGCCTGGTTCGCGTCGACCATCACCGCGGCCTCGGGCCCGGCGGCGGCGCGCACGGCCGCCAGGTTGTCGACGTCGCGGTCGACGCCGAACCCGACCTTGAGCTTGAACGACGTGTAGCCCGCTTCGCGCAGCGCGCGCACGGCGTCGCCGGGGCCGTCCGGGTTGATGCCGCTCGCGTAGACCGGCACCCGCGGGCCCGCCGCGCCGTCACGACCGGCCGCGAGGTGGCGCCACAGCGGCAGCCCGGCGCGGCGTGCGGCGAGGTCGTGCAGCGCGGTGTCGATGCCGGCGATCGCCTGTGCGATGGGGCCCGGTTCGCCCGACTGGATGGCCAGCACCGCCGTGCGCCGGGTCAGCTCGTCCCACGCGTGCAGGGGCGACGCGAATGCCTGGCCGACCAGCAGCGGCGCGAGCACGGTCTCGACAAGTCGGACGCGGTGCTCGGCGCCGCACGACGGGAAGTTGCACCAGGCCTCGCCCCAGCCGACGGCACCGTCGGCGTCCTCGACCCGCACCAGCACCGCGGGGCGGTCGTGCATGGTGCCGAACGAGGTGCGCACCGGCACCGCGACCGGCCAGCGCAGCACGAACGCGTCGACGCGGGCGATCGCGATCGACGCGCTGCCGCCGCCGACGCGAGCGAGTCCCGCGTCGCCGACGGCACTGCGGCCGCCGTGCGCTGCAGCGCCGCCGGAGCCCCGAGCGGCAGGGCCGCTCGGCGGTGCGGCGGGATCTTCCCGGTGGACGTGGTTCATCGGCGGCGGTATAAAGTGCTGGTCTATGGTACGTATGGTCCTTTGAAGCCGCAAGCACGTCGGAACCGGCTGGTCACCCTCGCCCTGCTGCTGGCGCCGTGGCTCGCCATCCTGCTGCTCTGGTACGCGGTGCGTGCGAGCGGACTCGTCAACCCCGCACTGGTGCCGGCGCCGCATGCGGTGCTCGCCAAGTTCGCCGAGCTCGCGCAAGGCCGACTCGCGATGGACGTCTGGATGTCGACCCAGCGCGTCTTCGTCGGCGTGTTCCTCGGCGTGCTGCTCGCGGTGCCGGTCGGCTTCGCGATCGGCTGGTATCGGGGCGTGCGCAGCTTCGTCGACCCGCTGATCAACTTCTTTCGCGCCCTGCCGCCGATCGCGCTGATCCCGCTCGTGATCGTCTACTTCGGGATCGGCGAGGTCGCCAAGATGGTGATCCTGTTCTACGCGTCGTTCTTCGCCGGCGTGATCGTCATGGTCGAGGGCATCGGCCAGATCAGCCCGATCTACGTGCGCGTCGCGCGCACCCTCGGCGCGAGCGACGCCGAGATCTTCACGAAGGTGATCGTGCCGCTGACGGTGCCGCACATCCTGACCGCGGTGCGTGTCGCGCTCGGCGTCGCGTGGGCCACGCTGGTCGCGTCGGAGCTGATCGCCGCGCAGCAGGGGCTCGGCGCGCTGATCCAGAACGCGTCGTCGTTCTTCCAGCTCGACATCATCTACGTCGGCATCGTCTGCATCGGCTTCATCGCGCTCGCCATGGACCTCGCCCTGCGTGCCGCGACGCGCCGGCTCGTGGCGTGGCAGGACCGGATCGCATGAGCGCCACCGCACGCCCGCCCGAGAGTGGCGCGCCCTCCCGCGGGGAGGTGGTCGCGCCGCGACCGGAGGGCCTTGCATGAGCGCCGATCCACGCATCCGCTTCGTCGACGTCGGCGTCGACTTCCCGACGGCGAGCGGGCCGATGCGCGTCGTCGACGGCGTCAGCCTCGACATCGCGCAGGGCGAGTTCGTCTCGATCATCGGCCCGTCGGGTTGCGGCAAGACGACGCTGATGAACATCGTCGGCGGCTTCGTCAAGCCGACGCGCGGCGAGGTGCGGCTCGACGACAAGCCGGTCGCCGCGCCGGGCCCCGATCGCGGCGTGATCTTTCAGGAATACGGCGTCTTTCCGTGGCTGACGGTGCGCGGCAACATCGAGTTCGGCCTGCGCTTGGCGGCGAACCGCGCGCGCGCCGGACAGCGCGCCGAGATCGTCGAGCGCTACCTGCGGCTGATGGGCCTCACGGACTTCGCCGACCACTTCCCGAAGCACCTGTCGGGCGGCATGCGCCAGCGCCTCGCGCTCGCCCGCGCCTACGCGGTTCAGCCCGAGTTCCTGCTGATGGACGAGCCGTTCGGCGCGCTCGACGCGCAGACGCGCAGCGCCATGCAGGACCTGCTGCTCGACGTGCTCAAGGCCGAGGGCAAGACGGTGCTGCTGATCACGCACTCGGTCGACGAGGCGATCTACCTGTCGTCGCGCATCGTCGTCGTCACCGCGCGGCCGGCGCGCGTGCGCGAGGTGATTGACGTGCCGTTCGGCTACCCGCGCGACGAGTCGGTGCACGAGGACCCGCGCTTCGCCGCGCTGCGCGCGCAGATCCGCGCCCTCGTGATGCAGGAATACGAGGCGCAGGCGCGGCTCGCCGCCCGCGTGTCGGAATAGGCGGGCATACCGCGGAACATCCGCCATCGACCCCGGCGAGCGCGCTGCCCGCCACCACCAGGAGACGACCATGACCCTTCGCCGCAGAACCCTCCTCCAGGCCGGCGCCGCCGGCGCGGTCGCCGGCTTCGCGCCGCACGCGTTCGCGCAGCCGCGCACCAAGCTGCGCGTCGGCTACCTGCACACGCCGGCGGTCGACGGGCAGATCTGGCTCGGGCAGCAGTCGGGCGCGTGGGCCAGGCGCGGCCTCGACCTGGAGCTGATCCAGTTCACGACCGGCCTCGAGCTGTTCCAGGCCATGATCGGCGGCAGCCTCGACGTGCTGTCCACCGGCGCCGTGGTGTCCAACTTCCCGGCGCGCGGGCAGGGCCGCGTGTTCCTGCTCAACAACATCGAGTACGCGACCGCGCAGCTCTGGGTGCGCGACGACGCGATCAAGTCGGTCGCCGATCTCAAGGGCAGGCAGATCTCGACCACGACCGGCACCACGGCGCACGTGTTCCTCGACCGCGCCCTGCGCGCGGCCAAGCTCGACCCGGGCAAGGACGTGCAGATCGTCAACCAGCGCATGGCCGAGGCGGTGACCTCGTTCGTCTCGGGCGCGGTGCCCGCGGTCGCGCTGTGGGTCCCGTTCGACCAGACCGTGAAGCAGAAGGTGCCGAGCGCCCGCAAGATCGTCGACGCGTCGGCGTTCTTTCCGGAGGCGGCGATCATGGGCGGCTGGGCCGCGCGCAACGACTTCTACGACGGCAACAAGGCGGCGCTCGGCCAGCTCGTCGCCGGCTGGGCCGAGGTCAACGACCAGATGCTCGCCAACTTCGACGCCGCCGCCGAGACGCTGCAGAAGACGCAGTACAAGGACGTGCCGCTCGCCGACTTCAAGGACTCGATGAAGTTCTCGAAGTACTACACGTCGGCCGAGTGGCGAAAGCTCTACGCCGACGGCACCGCGACGAAGTGGCTGCAGCAGGTGACCGACTTCTTCGCGACCGCCGGCAACATCGCGAGCCCGGTGCCGGCCGCGAAGTACTTCGACCCGCAGCTCTACCTGCAGACGGTCAAGGGCTGAGCGTGCGCAGCGCCGGGGTGCGTGCGCACCGCGGAAACGTCCGACCGATGACGCGATCCACGCCGTGACCGCGGCCGGCTACGACTACATCGTGGTCGGCGCCGGCTCGGCCGGCTGCGTGCTCGCCAACCGGCTGAGCGCCGACCCGGCGTGCCGGGTGCTGCTCGTCGAGGCGGGGCGCGACGCGCGCCACTTCTGGCTGCGCCTGCCGGTCGGCTACTTCCGCTCGATCTACGACCCGCGCTTCTCGTGGCAGTTTCCGCTCGAGCCGGAGGCGTCGACGGCGAACCGGCCGATCGCGTGGCCGCGCGGTAAGGCGCTCGGCGGGTCGAGCGTGATCAACGGCCTGCTCTACATCCGCGGCCAGCACGCCGACTTCGACGATTGGGCCGACCGATACGGCGCCGCCGGCTGGCGCTACCGCGACGTCCTGCCGTACTTCAAGCGTTCCGAGGCGTACGAGGGTGGCGCGAGCGAGTGGCACGGCGCCGACGGCGAGCTCGGCGTCTCGGACCTGCGCAACGACCACCCGTACTGCGAGGCGTGGCTCGCCGCCGGCGCCGAAGCCGGCTACCCGCTCACCGCCGACTTCAACGGCGCGCAGTCCGACGGCCTCGGCCGCTACCAGCTCACGCTGCGCGGCCACTGGCGCTGCGACGCCGCGACCGCCTTCCTCGCCCCGGTGCGCCAGCGCGCGAATCTCACGGTGCTGACCGGCGTGCAGGTCACGCGCGTGGTCGTCGAGCACGGCCGCGCGACCGGCATCGAGTGGGTGCGCGCTGATTCCAACGCCGCGACCGCTGCAGCGAACGGCGTCACGGCCACCGCTGCGCACGGCGACGCGCGCGCCGACGCCGAGGTCATCGTCGCCGCCGGCGCGCTGCAATCGCCGCACCTGCTGCAGCTGTCGGGCATCGGCCTCGCGGCGCTGCTGCAGCGCCACGGCGTCCCGGTGGTCGTCGACGCGCCCGACGTCGGCGCCAACCTGCAGGACCACTACCAGGCGCGCGTGATCGTCAAGCTCAAGGAGCGCCGCTCGCTCAACGACGACGTGCGCAACCCGCTGCGCCTCGCGCAGATGGGCGCGCAGTGGCTGTTCGGCAGGCGCGGCCCGCTCACGGTCGGCGCCGGCCAGGTCGGCGGCCTCGTCGCCACCGAGCACGCGAGCGGCGGCCGCGCCGACGTGCTGTTCAACGTGATGCCGCTCTCGGTCGACAAGCCCGGCGACCCGCTGCACCGCTTCTCGGGCTTTTCGGCGTCGGCTGCGCAGTGCCGGCCCGAGTCGACCGGCAGCGTCGAGCTCGCGAGCGCCGACCCGCTCGCGCTGCCGCGCATCCGCGCCGGCTACCTGACGCATCCGCACGATGCCAAGGTGCTGGTCGCGGGGCTTCGCATCCTGCGCGAGATCTACGCGCAGCCGGCGTTCCGCGGCCTCGTCACCGGCGTCGAATACCTGCCGGGCAACGACGTCGCCAGCGCCGACGCGCTCGAGGCCTTCGCGCGTGCCAAGGGCGGCACCGTGTTCCACCCGGCCGGCACCTGCCGCATGGGCGGCGACGCACGCTCGGTGGTCGACGCGCGCCTGCGCGTGCGCGGCGTCGAGCGCCTGCGCGTGATCGACGCGTCGGTGATGCCGCGCGTCGTCTCGACCAACACCAACGCGGCGGCGATCATGATCGGCGAGAAGGGCGCCGCGCTAGTGCTCGAGGACGCCGGCACGCTGCGCCGCGACGGCACGCGCGAGGCGGCCGAAGCTGCGCCGGCATGATCCTCGACAACGCCGAGGTTCCGCTCTACGTCCAGCTCGCCGAGCTGTTCCGGCAGCGCATCGCCAAGGGCGTGTGGAAGGAGGGCGATCGCCTGCCGTCGCTCGACCAGCTGGTCGGCGAGTTCCACGTCGCGCGCGTTACGGTGCGGCAGGCGATCGAGCGACTCGCGCGCGACGGCCTCGTGTCGCCGCAGCGCGGGCGCGGCACCTTCGTCACCGGCGCGCCGCGCAGCGACCGGTGGCTGCGCGTCGAGACGTCGCTGCGCAACCTCGCCGACGTCTACCGCGACACCCAGCCGACCATCCTCAGCATCGACGAGTCGACGCGCAGCCCGCTGCTGACCGACGCCGACGGCGTCGCCGCGCCGCAGTACGTCTACATGCGGCGCGTCCACGCGCACGAGGGGCGGCCGTACTGCGTGATCGACATCTACCTCGACGCGGAGATCTTCCGGCGCGCCCCGGCGCGCTTTCGCAAGGAGACGGTGATTCCGCTGCTCACCGCACTGCCGGACGTGAGGATCGCGACCGCGCGCCAGGTGCTGACGATCTCGACCGCCGACCTCGAGATCGCGCGCCTGCTCGCGATCAGCGTCAACGCGCCGGTCGCCGACGTGCGGCGCGTGTTCACCAGCGCCGGGCGACGCGTGATCTACCTCGGCGAGGTCACCTACCGCGGCGATTTCGTCCACGTCGAGTTCGACCTCAAGGCCTGAGCGGCCGGCGTGCCGCCAACCGAGGCGCGCCGACGTGCGTTCTTGCGCCGTCGTCGGGCGGCGTCAGGAGGGGGAGGCGGGGGCTACTCGCGCACCAGCCGCAGCAGCGCGTCGCCGGTGTCGCCGAGGCCGTCGGCGACCACCCGAAAGCGCGCGTCCTCGCGCCTGAGCCGCTGCTCGTTGTCGAGCGGCAGGAAGTCGCCGTTGATGCGCCGATGCAGCTCGGCGTGGGTCACCCGGCCCTGCTTGCGGAACGCGATCGTCATCGTCTCGTCATCGAGCGACTCGGTGCGCACGATGAGGCGGCAGAAACGCTCGCGCACGGCCAGCGTGGCGCAGACGCTGGCGCGCGGCGTCTGCGGCGGGAAAAGGAACACCTCGTCCCAGCCGAACGACGTCACCGACGCGAGGTCGACGTGCGTCACCGCCGGGTTGCGGATCTGGCGTCCGAGCCGGCCGCTGACGGTTCCGCCGTCGAGACCACCACAGTTCGCCAGCGCGATCAACACCGCGAGGATGCCGAGGCGGGGCATGAGCGTGCTCACGCGCGGAACGATACACAAGCGGTGCGCGTGTTTGCGCAACGTCGCAGTCGGCAGCAGGGTGTGGCGGCGCGGCGGGGGGTGCCGTCGCTCTCGGTCGCCGGATTGGTACGACCGACCGGCGCTGCATGGCGGCAGGGCACGCCGCCGTCGCTCGCGCTGTCGACGAGCCCGCGCGACCCCATGCATGGCAGCGGCGGCGCACTGCCGCAGCGCAGGCCGCTACGATGCGTCGACTTCGCCATGCGCCCGTCGAACGTCTCGCTCGCACCCGTGCTCGTCGGCCCCTCGCGGGCCGGGCGCGCCGCGCTCGTCGCGGCGCTCATGCTGCTCGCGGGCTGCGGCGCGCTGCAGCCGACGCGCGTTCCGCTGCGCACGATCGCGCTCGCCGCGCCTTGCGCGACACCGGCGTCGACGCTGGTCGTCTTCCTCCCGGGCTCGTACTCGACGCCGGAGGACTTCGTGGCGCACGGCTTCGTCGATGCCCTGCGCCGCCAGCGCGTCGCCGCCGACCTGCTGCTGGTCGATGCCCACCTCGGCTACTACAGCGAACGCAGCGTGCTCGAGCGGCTGCGCGCCGACGTGCTCGCGCCGGCCGGCGCGCGCGGCTACCGCGAGGTCTGGCTGGTCGGCATCTCGATCGGCGCCTACGGCGCGCTGCTGCACGCGGCGACCGCGCGCGGCGCCGAGCCGTCCGTCGCGGGCATCGTCGCGATCGCGCCGTACCTCGGCGAGTACCGCATCACGCAGTCGATCGGCAACGCAGGCGGGCTCGTGCGCTGGTCGCCGCCCGGCTGGCTCGATGCCGACGCCGCCGACGTGGCGCTCTGGCGCTGGCTGCAGCGCGCAGCGGCCGGCGCGACGTCGACGCGGCTCTACCTCGCGTACGGGCGCAGCGACCGCTTCGCGACGAGCGACCGCCTGCTCGACGCGGCACTGCCGGCGGGCCGGGCGTTCACCGCGCCGGGCGGCCACGACTGGCCGGTCTGGGAAGCGCTCTGGCGCGACCTCGCGCCGGCGCTCCCGCTGCCGCGCGATGCAGCGTGCGAGGTGCCGCGCGAGCCGGCGCGGCCCGCACGGTAGGCGCCCGCGACGCGCCGCCTCAGTTGTGGCTGGCGCGCAGCTGCGGAATCAGCCGATCGACGAGCAGGCGGCCGCCGGTCTTGAACACGTTGCCGATCTCCTCGGACTTCTCCATCACGACGTCGAACGACGGCCAGGCATAGCGCGGATCGGCCACCACGGCCCAGTCCTTGCCTTCGCGCGCGTCGACCCCGTAGTACAGGTACTCGCCGTACAGCTCTTCCTTGCGTTGGGTCGAATAGAGCGTGGCGCCGATGTTCACGCGCGGCAGGTAGTCGATCGAGAAGCGTCCCGAGTAGAGCCCGACCCGGTGGTAGTACACGTGCAGCACCGCGTCGGCGTCGGTCTTCACCTTCTCGTACTCGATGTAGTCGGGATCGTCGGGCTTGCGCGGCACGTCGGTCAGCAGCACGACGCGGTAGCCGCTCTTCTCGAGCGCCTGGGTCAGGTGCGCAGTGAGCTCGCCGCCGAGGGCGAGCTTCTGCGCGGTGAGCTTCTCGACCAGCTGGCGGTTCTTGACCCGGCTGTCCTGCGCGAAGCCGACCGACGTGATCGGCGAGAACAGCGAGATCGCGTTCAGGTTCTCGAGCGTGATCTCGGCCGGCTCGGCGACCGGCAGCAGGCCGACCGTCTTGACCACGGGCTTGGGCAATTCGGGCGCGGCGGGCCGGCTCGCGCAGCCGGCGAGCACGAGAGCCGCGAGCATCAGGCCCACGGTTCGGCGGTTCAGGATCGGGGGCATGGTGTCTCCGGGGCCGGCCGCAGGCTTGCGGTCGGCGGTGGCTGGGGAATGCAGCACGTCGTGGCTAACAAGGCTCGGCGAGCCGTCGATAGAAGGGTGCGTGCGACAGGTTGAAAATGCGCCGGGCAGTCTAGGTGGCCGTTCGGCCGCGTCGCGCCTTCGTTCGCCCGGACTGCCGCCGTTCGCCAACTTGTTGGCGCAGCCCGCGCGTGTCGAAGGGTGCGAGTTGCATCCGCGCGCCAGGCAAGCGCACCACTGGCCATGTACGAAAACATTCGCGAACTCGTCTTCTTCCTGCGGGTGTCCGAGGAGACCAGCTTCTCGGCTGCCGCGCGCAGCCTCGACCTCGACCCGTCGACGATCAGCAAGGTCGTGCAGCGGCTCGAGAACCGGCTCGGCGTGCGTCTGTTCCATCGCACCTCGCGGGTGCTCAAGCTCACGCAGGAAGGCGAGCGGTTCCTGTCGGCGGCGCAGAAGGTGATGCAGGCGCTCGAGGAGGCCGAGGAGTCGCTCGGGCCGGCGAGCGGCGAAGTCAGCGGCACCCTGCGCGTCAGCAGCACGCCGGCGTTCGCGCGCGGGCGTCTCGCGCCGCTGATGGCGTCGTTCGTCGAGCAGTACCCGGGCTTGCGCGTCGAATTCGTGCTCGCGGCGACGCCGCCCGACCTCTTCGAGCAGCAGATCGACGTCTCGTTCCAGAGCGGCAGCATCCCCGACTCGACGCTGGTGGCACGGCGCGTTGCCAGCACGCGCTGGCGCATCTGCGCCGCCCCGGCGTATCTGGCGCGCGCCGGCGTGCCGACCACGCCCGACGACCTCGCGCACCACCAGTGCCTCAACTTCCTGCAGGGCGCCTTCCGCAGCCAATGGCCGCTGCGCCGCGGCGACGAGGTGCACACGGTGGTGCCCAAGTCCAACCTGGTCGCCAACAACGGCGACATGCTGTGCGCGCTGGCGGTCGCGGGGAACGGCCTCGCGCGCCTTGCCGACTACCACGTCGCCGACGACCTGGCCGCCGGGCGGCTCGTGACGGTGCTCGACGACTACGCCAACGAGAGCGAGCCGATCTTCGCGGTCTACCCGAGCCGGCGCCACCTCAGCCCGCGCGTGCGCGCGTTCCTCGATCACGTCGAGGCGCACTTCGGCGGCGAGCGGGCGCCCGACGCGGCGCCACCCGCAAGGCCGCCGGCACCGTAGCAGCGCCGCCTTGCCGCGCGGTCGCGTGCCCCGTAGCCGGGCTTCGCGCCGTCGAACGGCCTCCGGCCTTGCCGCCGGCGCACAGATGCTGTTCCGCCCGAGGCATTGCCGCTCCCGCCGAATCACCCGAAGCTGGCGCCTCCACTCAACCGGACCGTGGCGTCATGAAACAAGCTTCGAGGCCCGACGCGCTCGCCGGCCTGCGGGTCGTCGACTTCACGATCGTGATGTCGGGGCCGATGTGCACCCGGCTGCTCGCCGATGCCGGCGCCGACGTGATCAAGATCGAGCCGCCCGACGGCGACGTGGTGCGCCAGCGCCCGCCGCTGCGCGGCGGCGTCAGCACCTACTACGCGTCGATGAACTGCGGCAAGCGCAGCATCGTGCTGGACCTGCAGAGCGACGCCGGCAAGCGCCTCGCGCGCGAGCTCGCGCTCGCCGCCGACGTGGTGGTCGAGAACTTCCGCCCGGGCGTCATGAAGCGGCTCGGCCTCGACTACGAGACGCTCGCGCGCGGCAACCCGCGCCTCGTCTATGCGTCGATTTCGGGTTTCGGTCAGACCGGCCCGAGGGCGCAGGCGCCCGCCTACGCGCCGGTCATCCACGCGGCGTCGGGTTACGAGCTCGCGTACACCGAATACCAGCGCGGCAGCTCGCGCCCTTCGAACAACGGCATCTTCATCGCCGACGTGCTGGGCGCGTCGCACGCGTTCGGCGCGATCCAGCTCGCGCTCTACGAGCGCGAGAAGAGCGGCTCGGGCCAGTACATCGACGTCTCGCTGATGGACTCGGTGCTCTCGATGCTGATCTACGAGATGCAGGCGGCGCAGTTTCCGCCCGAGCGGCCGCGTCAGGTCTACGAGCCGGTGCAGGCGAACGACGGCTTCGTGATGGTCGCGGCGGTCACGCAGAAGAACCTGGACGTACTGTTCGACGTGATCGGCCATCCCGAGGCGAAGACCGACCCACGCTTCGCGACGGTCGCCGACAAGGAGGCCAACTGGTCGGCGCTGCTTGCGCTGATCGAGGGCTGGACCCGCCAGCGCAGCGGCGCCGAGTGCGAGGCGGTGCTGATGAAGGCGGGCGTCCCGTGTTCGCGCTACCGCAGCGTCGCCGAGGCGATGGCCGACCCGCAGGTCGCCGAGCGCGGCGGCCTGGCGCGGCTCGGCAGCGGCGACGACAGCTTCTTGGTCGCCAACGCGCCGTTCCGGCTGTCGGCGACGCCGACTGCGGCGCGCCCGTGCGTGGCCGGTCTCGGCGAGCACGGCGCCGAGGTCCTGCACGAGGTGCTCGGCCTGTCGGACCGCCAGATCGCCGAGCTGCAGGCCGACGGCGTGGTCGGGCGATGATGAGCGGCGTCGACCGCAGCAGCCTGCCGGGCGCCGAGGAGCGCGCCCTGCTGCGCGAGTCGCTGCGCGGCTTCCTCGAGAGCCGCGGCAGCGCCGGGCGCAACTCGGACGACGCGGCGGCATCGCTCTGGGACGGCCTGGTGGGCCAGGGCCTCGCCGGGCTCGGCGCCGACCCCGAGACCGGCGGTCTGCGCGAGCTCGCGATCGTGATGGAGGAACTCGGCCGCGCTGCCGCGCCGGTGCCGGCGCTCGGTGCGGCGCTCGTCAACCTTGCGTTGCGTGCGGAGCCGACCGCTTCGCCGATCGCGACAAGGCTGCTCGAGCGCGTGCAGACGGGTGACGCCCGCGTCGCGATGTCGCTCGGCGAGCTCGACCCCGACCCGCAGACCGCGAGCCTCGACTGGCGCGGCGAGGCGCTCTGCGGCTCGCTCCGCTTCGTCGACGCCGCCGGCGCGGCGACCGACCTCGTGGTCGCGACGCCCGACGGCCTGGCGGTCGTCGACCTGCGCCACGCCGGCGCACGGGTGACGCCGACGCGTGCACTCGGCACCGCGGGCTGGTCCGAGATCACGCTCGACCAGGTGCCCGCCGAATCGATCGCGATCGGCGACGAGCGCCTCGCGGCGCTTCGTCTCGCGGTCGGCGTGCTGCTGATCGCGCGGGCCCATGGCGCGGCCCGACGCGCGTTCGAGATGGTGGTCGATTACGCCAAGGAGCGGCGCCAGTTCGGCCAGCCGATCGGCCGCTTCCAGGCGATCCAGCACAAGCTCGCCGACAACTTGATCGCGCTCGAGGGCGTGCGCCTCACGATCGAGCACGCGGCCGAGGCGTTCGACTTCGGCTTGGCCGACTTCGGCTACTTCGCCGAGGCGGCGATCGCGTTCGCCGGCACGGCGCTGCGCAAGGTCGCGCTCGAGACGCAGCACGCGTTCGGCGCGATCGGCTACGCCGAGGAGCACGAGGCGCCGCGCCACTTTCGCCGGGTGCACCTCGACACCGTCGTGCTCGGCGGCGCACGCGTGGCGCGCGAGGCGCTGGCGGCGCGCCTGCTGGCGCGCGACGACGCGCGCAGCATCCCGGAGTACGACCTCGGCCCCGCCGGCAACGCGTTCCGCGACGAGGTGCGCGCCTGGCTCGCCGAGCACTGGTCGGGCGCGCGCAAGGCGGCGTTCGACGCCAAGCCGTTCCACGACCGCGAGTTCGACCCGTCGTTCGCGCGCGACCTCGGCACCACCGGCTGGCTTGGCCTCGCCTGGCCGCGCGAGTTCGGCGGGCAGGCGCGCTCGCCGCTCGAGCAGCTCGCGTTCATCGAGGTGATGGAGCGCGCCGAGGCACCGCGCATCGGCGCGTCGGTGCAGGCCAACGCGCTGATCATGCACGGCAGCGCCGAGCAGAAGCGCCGCTACCTCCCGGAGATCCTGCGCGGCGAAGCGATGCACGGCATGGGCTACAGCGAGCCCGACAGCGGCTCCGACCTGGCGTCGCTGCGGACCAGCGCGGTTCGCGACGGCGACCAGTGGGTGATCAACGGCCAGAAGATCTGGACCACCACCTACTGGGGCAAATACATGTTCCTCGCGGCGCGCACCGACCGCGACGCCAAGCCGCCGCACGCCGGCATCAGCATGTTCATCGTGCCGATGGACACGCCCGGCATCACCGTGAAGCCGGCAGCCACCATGTACGACGGCAGCTTCGCCAACATCTTCTACGACGGCGTGCGGATCCCGCTCGACGCGATCGTCGGCCCGGTGAACGGCGGCTGGAAGGTGCTGACCGACGCGCTCGCCAACGAGCGCGGGCTCATCGGCGGCGGCATCGTGCTGAAGGTCGCGCACGGCTTCGAGGGCCTCTGCAGCGCGCTCCGCGCCAACCCCGCGCTGCGCGACGACCCGCTGGTGCGCGACCGCATCGGTCAGCTCGCCGCCGAGATCGAGGTCGGCCGCCGGCTGATGATCCACTGCGCCGAGCTCGCGACCGGCGGCACCACGCCGCCCGAGATGGGCGCGATCAGCAAGGTGTTCTCGGGCGAGCTGATGGAGCGCTACGGCGAGGCCGCGCTCGACCTGCTCGGCCCGCGCGCCGCGCTCTCGCAGGACGCGCCGGGCGCGCTGGCGAACGGCCGCTTCGAGCAGCAGCTGCGCCACTCGCTGATGTGGGTGATCAGCATCGGCACCAACGAGATCCAGCGCAGCCTGATCGCACAGCGCGGGCTGGGCTTGCCGCGCTGAGCGAGGCACCGCGCGGCACCAAGGCAGGCGCCGCGGGTCGCCGGCCGATCGCCGGCCCGGACGAAAGCGCCCGGCGGCCCTGCAGCCGTCGGGCGCAAAGGGCCGCCGCGCAGCCCGGCTCGCGTCAGCCCGCCTGCCCGAACCTCGGCTTGCGCTTTTCTTTAAACGAGAGCGTCGCCTCCTTGTGATCGGCGGTCTCGAAGGTCACCTGCTCGAGCGCCATCGACGCCTCGAGCAGGTGGTTGACGCGCTCCTTGACGATCTGGTTGATCGAGAGCTTGGTCCAGCGGATCGCCCAGGTCGGACCATTCGCGAGCTCGGTCGCGATCTCGCGTGCCTTGGCGAGCACCTCGCCCTTGGCGACGCAGTGGTTGACGAGGCCGATGCGCTCGGCCTCCGGCCCCTTGAGCAGGGTGCCGCGCATCAGGAACTCCTTGGCCTTCGAGACGCCGACGAGCAGCGGCCAGATGACGGTGCCGCCGTCGCCGGCGACGAGCCCGACGCGGCTGACGTGGGTGTCGCCGATGCGCGCGGCGTCGCTCATCACCGTCACGTCGCAGAGCAGCGCGATCGTCGCCGCGAGGCCGATGCAGTCGCCGTTGATCGCGCAGACGATCGGCTTGTCGAGCTCGAGCAGGCGGTTGACGAGGCGCCGGCTGATCATCGGATCGTGCACCTCGCCTTCCTCGAGGACGTCGCCGCCGGGCCGCTCGGACATCGCCTTGACGTCGCCGCCGACGCTGAAGAAATCGCCCGACCCGGTCACGACCACCGCGTTCACGGCCATGTCGTCGGCGAGGTCGTCCCAGATCGTGCGCAGCTCGCGGATGAGGCGCTGGTCGATCGCGTTGCGCGCCTGGGGCCGGTTCAGCGTGACGGTCGCGACCTTGTCGGCGACCTCGATCTTGAGGTCACGGTACTTCTCGTAGTTGGACATGCGTCTTTCCTCGCGTGGCTGGGTTCGGGAACTTCGGGCGTGCAAGCGTAGCCACTCGGACGCCCCGAACAATCCACGCGCCCGCACACCAGCTGTGCCGGCGCGGCACGGTGCGATCCTTGAAGCGCGATCACATGTTCTGTGCGCGACGCCCGCTTGCGGGGCGCGGCAGCGGCGCCGAACATCCGCCGAGGAGACCCGCCATGCAAAGACGCTCGTTCATCGCCGCCTCGCTGATCGCCGCCTGCGTGTCCACGCCGGCGCTCGCCGCCGACCGCACCATCCGCATCGTCGTTCCCTACGCGCCGGGGGGTCCGACGGACGCGATGGCGCGCATCCTCCAGGGCCCGCTGCAGCAGGCGCTCGGCGCCACGGTGCTGATCGAGAACGTGCCGGGCGCCGGCGGTGCGCTCGGTGCGCAGCAGGTCCTGCGCGCGCCGGCCGACGGCAACACCTTCTTCCTCGGCAACAACGGGCCGAGCGCGGTCACGCCGCTGCTGCAGAAGGCCGCGAGCTTCGACCCGCTGAAGGACTTCGTGCCGGTGTCGATGATCGCCAAGGCGACCATGCAGCTCGTCGTCAGCTCGGCGGTGCCGGCCAACGACATGGCGTCGTTCATCGCCTATGCGCGCGCCAACCCCGGCAAGCTCAACTACGCGAGCGCCGGCATCGGCTCGCTCGGCCACCTCGGGTCCGAGCTGCTCGCCAAGCAGGCCGGGCTGCAGATGACGCACGTGCCGTACAAGGGCCAGGCGCCGACGCTCAACGCGCTGCTCGGCAACGAAGTGCAGGTGCTGCTCACGACGCCGACCGACGCGATGCGGGCGCACATCGCCTCGGGGCGCATCAAGCTGATCGCGGTGACCTCCGAGGAGCCGTCGCCGCTCGACCCGAAGGCCGATCTCGTGCAGCGCGCGGTGCCGGGCTTCGTCCTCTACTCGTGGTTCGCGCTGATGGCGAAGGCGGGCACGCCCGAGCCGGCGCTCGCGCCGGTGCAGAAGGCGCTCGCGAGTGCGCTCGCGACCGACGACGTGCGGCGCCGCTTCGAAGGCCTCGGCGTCGCGGTCGACACCGGCCGGCCGGCCGCCGTCACCGCCTACATCCGTCAGGACGTGACGCGCTGGAGCGCGATCATCAGGGAGCGCGACATCCGCGCCGAATGAACGCCGCCGCGCGCAGCGTGCGAGCGTGCCGCTCACGGATCGGCCGGGCCGGCAGGCCGAGGGCCGATCGGACATCGACGAACGGAGACCACCGATGAAGACGATCCTCGCTGCCGTGGCGCTCGCGCTCTGCGCCACCGCGCACGCGCAGTCCGACTATCCGAACCAGGCGATCCATCTGGTCGTACCGTTCCCGCCCGGCAGCACCTCCGACATCGCGGCACGCGCGGTGGCACAGAAGATCGCCGGCCCGCTCGGCCAGCCGGTGCTGGTCGAGAATCGCCCGGGCGCGAACGGGGCACTCGGCATGCAGGCGGTGGCGCGCGCCAGGCCCGACGGCTACACGCTGGTCGTCGGCTCGGTGTCGTCGACCGCGGTGCCGGCGGCCATCATGAAGACGCCGCCGTTCGACCTGCTGCGCGAGTTCCAGCCGGTGGCGGTGATCGCCGGCACCACGCTCGTGCTGATGGCCGCGAAGGAAGCGCCCTACGACAGCGTCGCCGACCTGCTGGCCGCCGCCCGCAAGGCACCCGGCAGCATGACCTACGGCAACTCGGCGGGCCTGTTCCTGCTCGCGATGGAATCGCTGAAGATCCAGTCGCGCACCGACTTCCGCGCGATCGCCTACAAGGGGCCCGGCGATGCCGCCAACGACCTGGTCGGCGGGCGCCTGTCGGTGCAGCCCGATTCGCTCGGCTCGGCGACCCGGCTGATCCAGGCCGGCCGCACCAAGCCGCTGGCGGTGCTGAGCGGCAAGCGCACGTCGGCGTTCCCGCAGGTCCCAACGATGCAGGAGCTCGGCTACAAGGACTTCGACTTCAACAGCTGGATCGGGATCCTCGCGCCGGCCGGCACGCCCGAGCCGATCGTGGAGCGCCTGCACCGCGAGATCGCCCGGGCGGTCGCCGCCGACGACGTGCGGCAGAGCTACGTCGCCGCCGGCATGGATCCGGTATCGATGACGCCGACCGAGTACCGGGCACTGCTCGCCCGCGAGACCGCGAAGTACCAGCGCATCGTGCAGGAAGCCGGCATCGAGAAGCAGTGATGCCGCGCGCCGCCGCATGCGGGTCGCCGTGGGGTGACGCGGCGCGCGCGCTGTAGTATGGTAGAACCATTGATCGATCGGCATCATTGGTGTGCCGACGGCTCTCTTGGAACGCGGCGCCCGCGCCCGTAGCCTCGAATCCTCCCCTCCAGACCAGGATCCACGCATGAACTTCACCGAGGAACAGATCGCCTTTCGCGACAGCATCCGGCGCATGGTCGACCGGCACGTCGCGCCGATCGCCGCCGAGGTCGACGAGACCGACCGCTTTCCCGAGGAACTCGTCAAGCTGTACGGCGAGATGGGGCTGATGCAGCTGTGGATCCCGGAGCGCTACGGCGGGCCCGAAGGCAACCTCACGATGATGTGCATCGCGCGCGAGGAGATCTCGCGCGTCTCGCCGGCCTGCGGCTCGATCGCCGGCCTCAACACGATGTTCATCATGCCGCTGCTCCACTTCGGCACCGAGGAGCAGCGCGAGCGGTTCCTGCGACCGGTCGCCGAGGGCGGCGTGGTCACCGCGATCGCGATCTCCGAGCCGCAGGCGGGTTCGGACGTCGGCGCGATGACGACGCGCGCGGTGCGCGACGGCGATTCGTACGTCATCAACGGTCGCAAGCAGTGGTGCAGCTACGGCGTGGTCGCCGACTACATCGTGGTGATGGCGCGCACGTCCGGGCAGTCGGGCGCCGAGGGCATCAGCGCGTTCGTCGTCGAGCCGAAGAAGATGAAGGGCGTCACCTTCGGCCGTCACGAGCGCAAGATGGGCTGGCGCGGCGCGCCCAACACGCCGATCTTCTTCGACAACGTCCGGGTGCCGGTCGAGAACCTGATCGGCGAGGAAGGCAAGGGCTTCAAGGCGTCGATGCGCGCGCTCGACCTCAACCGGCCGACCATCGGCGCGCAGTGCGTCGGCCTCGCGCAGGGCGCCCTCGACGCGTCGATCGCCTACGCGAAGGAGCGCAAGCAGTTCAAGCGCAGCATCGCCGAGTTCCAGGGCGTGCAGTTCATGCTGGCCGACATGGCGATCGGCATCGAGGCGGCGCGTGCGCTGGTCTACGAGTGCGCGCGCGCCGGCGACACCGGCGACTGGGAGCGCCTCAACTACCTCGCGAGCGTGGCCAAGTGCTTCGGCAGCGACATGGCGATGAAGGTCACCACCGACGCGGTGCAGATCTTCGGCGGCTACGGCTACACGATGGACTACCCGGTCGAGCGGATGATGCGCGACGCCAAGCTCGCGCAGATCTTCGAGGGTACCAACCAGATCCAGCGCGTCGTGATCGCCAAGCAGCTGCTCGCCTGACGCAGGGAGACGTCGACGATGCGCACCATCCGTGGCTACCTGCTCGCCCTGCTCGCCGTGCTGAGCGGCGCCGCCGCGGCGCAGCCGGCATTCCCCGACAAGCCGATCCGGCTCGTCATCCCGTTCGCCGCCGGCGGCACGACCGACATCATGGCGCGCGTGCTGCAGGAGCCGCTGCAGAAGTCGCTCGGGCAGACGCTGATCGTCGACAACAAGCCGGGCGCCTCGGGCGTGCTCGCCGCGCGCGAGGTGATCCGCGCCAGGCCCGACGGCCACACCCTCTTCTTCGTCAACAACGGCAACGTCGCGGTCGCGCCGGCGGTGGTGAAGGATGCGAACTACGACGGCCTCAAGGACTTCACCCCGGTCACGCTGGTGGCGACCGCGCCGCTGATGGCCGTGGTGCCGGCCGCGCTGCCGGTCGACGACCTGCGCGGCTTCATCGAGTACGCGAAGAAGCAGCCGGTCGCCTACGCCACGGCAGGCATCGGCTCGTTCGGCCATCTCGCGACCGAGCTGTTCGCACGGCGCGCCGGCATCAAGATGACGCACGTGCCGTACAAGGGCCAGGGCCCGACGACGAACGCGGTGATCGCCGGCGAGGTGCAGCTCCTCATCACCACGGCGTCGGCGGCGATGAACGAGTTCATCGCCAACAAGCGCCTCAAGCTGCTCGCGGTGACCTCGCCCGAGCCGTCGCCGATCGTGCCCGGTGCGCCGACGATGGCGTCGGTGCTGCCGGGCTATGCCGCCGAGAGCTGGTTCGCGATCATCGGCCCGGCCGGCATGCCCGCCGACGTGGTCGACAAGCTCAACGACGCAATCGCCCGGGCGCTGCAGATCCCCGACGTGCAGCAGCGCTTCACCGGTTTCGGCGTGCTCGCGAAGTCGTCCACGCCGCGCCAGCTCGCCGACCGCACCGCGGCCGAGATCGCGCGCTGGGCGCCGGTCATCCGCGAGAGCAACATCCGCGCGGAGTAGCGAACGCAGCGGGCGCCTGCTGGGTGTCGGAGCCGGCGGGCGCCCGCCGCCTGCACGCGAAAGCCGCGGCAGCCGACGTCGCGACCGCGTCGAAAGCTCCGGCCTAAGCCGCGGGCGCGGGCGGTGCCGCCGGCGCGTCCGACACCCACTCGACCACCTCGCCGAGCGCCGCACGCTCGGTGCGGAACGCGTTCGCAGGGTGTGCGGGGTCGGCGTACCCGAACGAGACACCGCAGACCACGAGCCGGTCGCTGCGGATGCCGAGGCGCCCGCGCCAGAAGCCGGGATACGCCGCGAGGGCCGCCTGCGCGATCGACGCCACGCCGGCCGCCCGCGCGGCCAGCATGAAGGTCGAGACCCAGGCGCCGCAATCGACCGCGCCGTAGACGCCGAGCTCGCGATCGGTGGTGACCAAGGCGACGTGCGGGGCGCCGAACAAGCGGAAGTTCTCCGCCGCCTGGCGCGCGCCGCCGGCGCGGTCGCCGCGCGCCACGCCGACCGCTTCGTAGAGCTGGAAGCCGCAGCGCCGGCGCCGCTCGAGGTAGATGCCCTGGTACTCGGCCGGCCACGCGAAGTCGGGGTCGGGCGCGTGCGCCTCGGCGTGGCGTGGCAACGCCTCGCGTGCGGCCTCGATAGCGGCGCCGCTCAGGAGGTGCACGCGCCAGGGCTGCGCGTTGCACCACGACGCCGTGCGCTGGGCCGCGGCGAGGATGCGCTCGATCGTCGCGTGCGGCACCGGGTCGGGCCGAAAGCCGCGGCAGCTGCCGCGCTCGGCGAGCAGCGCGGCGAGCGCCGGCAGGCGATCGCCCGACGCGGTCACGTCAGCGCCCGGTTCAGTGCCGCTTTCGGTGTCGCGCCGCATGCCGGCGTCAGTACGTCTCGAGGTGCAGCCGGCCTTCGGCCTTGAGCGCCGGGCCGAGCCCGTCCCAGCCGATGCCGGCTTCCTCGGCGACGTCGCGCAACGCGAGCACGACGCCTTCTTCCATGCTCTTGAGCCCGCACACGTAGATGTACGTGTTGGCGTCCTTCAGCAGCGCGGCGAGATCGACCGCGCGCTCTCGCATCAGGTCCTGCACATAGCGCCTGGGCTGCCCCGGCACGCGCGAGAACGCGAGGTTGATGTCGATGAAGTCCTTCGGCAGGTTCTGCAGCGGCCCGAAGTAGGGCAGCTCCTGCGGCGAGCGCGCGCCGAAGAACAGCATCAGCTTGCCGCTCGCGAACTTGCCCGACTTGCGCAGGCGCCGGCGCCACTCGGTCATCGCGCGCATCGGCGCGCTGCCGGTGCCGGTGCAGATCATCACGATGTTCGAGTGCGGGTGGTTCGGCATCAGGAAGCTGCTGCCGAACGGGCCGATCACCTGCACGGTGTCGCCGACCTTGAGGTCGCACACGTAGTTCGAGCACACGCCGGCGGTCGGCCGGCCCTGGTGGTCCTCGGTCACGCGCTTGACCGTGAGCGAGACGTTGTTGTAGCCGGGGCGCTCGCCGTTGCGCGGGCTCGCGATCGAGTACTGGCGTGCCACGTGCGGCTTGCCGCGCGCGTCGACGCCGGGCGGCACGATGCCGATCGACTGGCCTTCGAGCACCGGGAACGGCATGTTGCCGAAGTCGAGCACGACGTGATGCGTCTCGCTCGCGAAGCCGGCCTCGGTGCAGTTGAAGTTGCCGGTGACGGTGGCGGTGATCGGGTTCTTCGGGCCCCACACGTTCACGTACGCGCGCGCCGCCGACCACGGCGGCAGCGTCGAGCCCCAGGCGGCCGAGTTGAACGGCGCTTCGCCCGCGGCCGCGTCGGGGTCGACCGCGAGCACCGGCTCGGGCTCGACGGCCAGCGCGGTGTCGTGCGGCACGCCTTCAACTTCGAGCTGCTCGGGCGAGAGCTCGGCGGGCAGCTCGTCCCAGACCAGCTGCTCCTCGACCGAGTACGCGCGCACCTGCGGCACGAGGCGCCAGTTGTCGATCGACCCGGTCGGGCACGGCGAGATGCAGTCCATGCAGAAGTTGCACTTGGTCGCGTCGACCACATAGTTGCGGTCGTCGTGGGTCACCGCGCCGACCGGGCAGGTCGCCTCGCAGGTGTTGCAGCGGATGCAGATCTCGGGGTCGATCAGGTGCTGCTTGAGCAACCCGGCCGGCGTCGCGGCGATGTCCATGCGTGTGGGTGTCGTGGAGCCGGGCGAAGGGCGCCCGGCCCGCGCGATATCAGTTAAAGCGGACGTACTCGAAGTCGATCGGCTGGCGGTTGATGCCCATCGCCGGCGGCGCGATCCAGTTGGCGAACCGGCCGGGCTCGACGACGCGCCCCATCAGCGAGCCGACGAACGCGAAGTCCTCGGCCGACGGCAGCCACTCGTCGCGCCGGGCGGCCCATTCGGCCTCGCTGACCACCCGGCCGTCAGGCGACATCTTGATGCCCGCGAGGGCGCCGATCTGCCGGTTGAACGCCTTGTGCGGCACGGTCAGACGGGTCGGGATGCCCGCCTTTTCGAGCACCTTGTTCCAGCGCGCCACGCCGGCGACCGAGTCCTTGATGAAGTCGTCGCGCAGCACCTCGTTGAGGGCGTTGAGCATCGGCACTTCCTTCTCGACCAGCTGGCCGTTCTGGACTTCGAGCACCTTGTAGGTCTGACCCTTGAGCACGTGGTCGTCGGTGCGCTTGCCTTCCTCGTAGCGGCCCTTGAGGCCCGAGCTGTAGAAGGTGGCGGCGTTGCTCGACTGGTCGGCGCCGAACAGGTCGATCGTGACGCTGTAGTGGAAGTTGAGGTAGCGCTGGATCGTCGGAAGGTCGATCGCGCCGGCCTCGCGGATCGTCTTCGGGTCGTCGGTCCTGAGCTCGTTCATCAGCTGTGCGGTGCGCTGCAGCACGCGCGAGACGCCGCTCTCGCCGACGAACATGTGGTGCGCTTCCTCGGTCAGCATGAACTTGGTCGTGCGGGCCAGCGGGTCGAACGCGCTTTCCGAAAGCGCGGCGAGCTGGAACTTGCCGTCGCGGTCGGTGAAGTAGGTGAACATGAAGAACGCCAGCCAGTCGGGCGTCTTCTCGTTGAACGCGCCGAGGATGCGCGGGTTGTTCTGGTCGCCCGACTGGCGCTCGAGCAGCGCGCCGGCCTCCTCGCGGCCGTCGCGGCCGAAGTGCTTCTGCAGCAGGTAGACCATCGCCCAGAGGTGACGGCCTTCCTCGACGTTGATCTGGAACAGGTTGCGCAGGTCGTACATCGACGGCGCGGTGAGGCCGAGGTGGCGCTGCTGCTCGACCGACGCCGGCTCGGTGTCACCCTGCGTGACGATGATGCGGCGCAGGTTGGCGCGGTACTCGCCGGGCACGTCGGTCCACGCCTTCTCGCCCTTGTGATCGCCGAAGTGGATGGTGCGCTCGCTGCCGGGGTTGAGGAAGATGCCCCAGCGGTAGTCGCGCATCTTCACGTAGTCGAACTGGGCCCAGCCCTGCGGGTCGACGCTGACGGCGGTGCGCAGGTAGACGTCGAAGTCGGTCGAGCCCTCGGGGCCGACCTCGTCCCACCAGTTGATGAAGTTGGGCTGCCACTGCTCGAGCGCGCGCTGCAGCGTGCGGTCCTCGGCGAGGTTGACGTTGTTGGGGATCTTTTCGCTGTAGTTGATCGTCGACATGAGATGTTCCGTTTCGGTGTGGGGGCGGCGCGGCGGGCGGAGCGCTAGACGCGGTCGAAGTCGAACTGGGCCTTGTCGCCCTTGCCGTAGACCTTGAGCGCGCCCTTCTCGCCGACGGCGTTGGGGCGCTGGAAGATCCAGTTCTGCCAGGCCGTGAGGCGCCCGAAGATGCGCGTGAACATGTTCTCCGGGCCGTTGAAGCGCAGGTTCGCCTCCATGCCCGTCAGCGCGTCGGGCGACATCGCGGCGCGCTCCTCGAGCGCGATGCGGATCTCGTCGTCCCAGTCGATGTCGTCCGGGGCCGCGGTGGCCAGGCCGACCGCGAACGCGGCGTCGGCGTCGAGCCTGGTGCCGACGGTCGCGCGCACCGCGTCGAGCGCCGGCGCCTCCGCGTAGAAGCGGCGCTCGAGGCGCGACTGGCCGGTGACCATCGGGAAGAGGCCGAAGTTGGCCTCGCCGACCGCGATGGCCGGCGCGCGCTCGGGCTCGTCGGGCAAGGCGAGGTGGTAGATGCGGTCGGCGGCGAGCGCCAGTTCGAGCAGCGTGCCGGCGAAGCACGAGCCCGGCTCGACCAGCGCGAACAGGCTGCGCGACGACACGTCGAGGCGCGCGAAGGTGCGGCGCAGGAGGCCGATCGTCTCGCGCACCAGCCAGTGGCCGGCGTGCTCGGCGAGCACCGCGTCGATCGCGAGCACCGCGTCGGCCGCACCTTCCGTCTTGAGCAGCCAGGTGCCGATCTCGAGCTCGTTGGTGCGCATCTGCAGGATGGCGTCGTCGAGCTGGCGACCCATCGCGAGCGGCCACCAGGCGGCGCCGGCGGCCTCGATCTCCGCCGGCGTGGTCGGTTGCGCGGCGCTCGGCGCCTTCACCGTGAACGTGGCGAGACGGCGCGCGCGGTCGATCTCGACGGTCACGAACTCGTAGACCAGCCGGTCGGCGTCGTACTCGGCCTCGAGCGGCGTCAGCGCGACGCCGCGCGCGTCGGCCGGGCGGTCGCTCTGCGCGGCGAGCTCCTCGGCGCGCTGCTGCACGCGGGCGGCGAACTGCTGCGGCTTGACCACCTCGTCGACAAGGCGCCATTCCTGCGCGCGCTTGCCGCGCACGCCTTCGCTGGTGGTGCAGAAGATGTCGGCGAGGTCGTGGCGGACCTTGCGCTTGTCGGTGACGCGGGTCAGGCCGCCGGTGCCCGGCAGCACGCCGAGCAGCGGCACTTCCGGGAGGCTCACCGCCGACGAGCGGTCGTCGATCAGCAGGATCTCGTCGCAGGCGAGGGCGAGCTCGTAGCCGCCGCCGGCGCAGGCGCCATTGACCGCGGCGATGAACTTGACCCCCGAGTGGGTCGACGAGTCCTCGATGCCGTTGCGCGTCTCGTTGGTGAACTTGCAGAAGTTCACCTTCCAGGCGTGGCTCGACAGGCCCAGCATGAAGATGTTCGCGCCGGAGCAGAACACGCGATCGCGCAGGCTGGTCACGACGACCGTGCGCACCTCCGGGTGCTCGAAGCGGACGCGGTTCAGCGCGTCGTGCAGCTCGATGTCGACGCCGAGGTCGTAGCTGTTGAGCTTGAGCTTGTAGCCGGGCTTCAGGCCCGCGTCCTCGTCGACCTTCATCGCGAGCGTCGCCACCGCGCCCTCGGTCGTCAGCGTCCAGTGACGGTAGTCGGCGGGCGACGTTCGGTAGTCGACGCGGTCGAGGCGGGTGCGGTCCGGTGCGTTCATGCGGTCTCCTGAGCTGACGGGCTGGCCAACCGCGTGCACTTTACTGCAATTGATCGCCGTGTCAAGCGGGCACTTTAATGCTTCTCGTCTGGGCGGCCGCCGGCAGCAGACTGCGCAGGCCGTCGATCGCCTGCCGCAGCGTCTTGCCCGAGGTGTCGAAGGTCGCGTCGGCCTTGCCGTAGAACGCCGCGCGACCGTCGAGGATGCGCTTGAGGTCCTGCATCGCCTCGCTGTTGCCGGCCATCGGGCGGAAGTCGCCCTGTGCGATCACGCGCTGCATGTGCTCTTCGGGGGACGCCTGCAGCCAGACCGTGAAGCAGCGCGACAGCAGCAGGTTGAAGGTCGCCGGCTCCGACACGATGCCGCCCGGCGTCGCGATCACCGCCTCCGGGTGCAGCTGCGTCGCTTCCTCGAGCGCGCGGCGCTCGTAGCGGCGGTACGCGGTCTGGCCGAGCAGCGAGTGGATCTCGTCGACGCGGCAGCCGGCAAGGCGCTCGATCTCCTGGTTGAGCTCGACGAACGGCACCTGCATCGAGTCGGCAAGGGCGCGGCCGAGGGTCGACTTGCCGGCCCCGCGCAGCCCCACGAGCGCAATGCGGCGCAGGCGCTGGTCGGGCGCGGTGCTCGGGCCGAACGTGCCGGCGAGGAGCAGCCGCGCGCGGCGCAGCTCGTCGTCGTCGCGCCCGCGCAGCAGGTCGCGGATCAGCAGCCACTCGGGCGACGCGGTGGTCTCGTCGCCCACCAGCTCGGCGAGCGAGCAGTCGAGCGCCTGCGCGATCTGGCGCAGCACCAGCACCGACGCGTTGCCGACGCCGAGCTCGAGGTTGGCGAGGTGGCGCTCCGAGACGTCGGACTGCGCGGCGAGCGCGCGCCGCGTCATGCCCTTGCGCAGGCGCAGCGCGCGCGCGCGTTCGCCGAGCGCGGCGAGGAAGGGGCTGCGCTCGGCATCGCGCGGCTGCGCGGTCTCGGACGGGTCCGCCGGCGGGCCGTCAGGCGTGCCCCTCCCGGCGTCGGCTGCCGTGTCCGCGGCCGCCGCCGCATCTCCCGTCGAGTCGCCGACGCGATCCGGATCGAGTTCGCTGCTCATCAGTACTTACCCCGAAATGCACTATATTGCTCTGATTTTGGGAGCGGTGCGGCTAAGATCGCGTGCAGTTTAGTACCCGGTCCCGCCTGAACCATGTTCGAACCCGAATTCGCGACCCTCGTCGCCGAACTCACGCAGCAGCTGCGCGGCGTGCCGCTCGATGCGGCGCTCGAGCAGCGCTTGAACGCCGAGCACGGCCCGGGCACGCCCACGTTCGAGCGCCTGGCGGCGGCGTGCCGCGCCGGCGTCGCCGAGGGCTGGATGTGCCGCCAGGAAGCCGGCGGCATCCGCTACGGCCGCGTGATCGCGGCGACGCCGGCGACCGGCGGCTTCTCGGTCGACGTCGTCGACATGAACGACGTCGCCGGGCCGAACCACGTCCACCCCAACGGCGAGATCGACATGGTGGTGCCGATGGACGGCGCGCCGACCTTCGACGGCCAGGGCGCCGGCTGGAAGGTCTACCCGCCCGGCAGCATGCATCAGCCGACCGTCACCGGCGGCCGCGCGCTGGTGCTCTACCTGCTGCCCGAAGGCAGCATCCGCTTCACCCGCGAGCGAGCCGCCGTCGCGGCCTGACGCGGCCGGCGGCCGCCCGCTGATCGCCTTTCTTTCCAAGCACCCGATGGCCCATTCCGCTGCCGACGTCGCACCGCCGCCCGAGTCGTTCAACTTCGCGCGTCACCTGCTCGACGCCAACGCCGCGCGCGGCGCCAAGCCGGCGTACGTCGACGACGTCGGCGTGCTGGGCTACGACGCGCTCGCCGACGGCGTACGACGCGTCGCCGCGGCGCTGCAGGCGCTCGGCCTGCGCCGCGAGGAGCGCGTGCTGCTGCTGATGCACGACTGCGCACACTGGCCGCAGGCCTTCCTCGGCTGCCTGTACGCGGGGGTCGTCCCGGTCGCCGTCAACACCATGCTCCCGGCGAGCGACTACGCCTACATGCTGCAGCACTCGCGCGCGCAGGCCGCGCTGGTCTCCGCGGCGCTGCTGCCGACGCTGCAGAGCGCGCTGGCGAGCGCGCCGCACGAGGTCGGCGCGCTCGTGGTCTCGCGCGGCGATGCCGGCGCGCTGCCGGCGAACGCGCACGACTTCGACGCGCTGCTCGCCGCCCACGCGCCGGCGGTGGCGCCAGCATCGACCTGTGCCGACGATCCGGCGTTCTGGCTCTACTCGTCGGGCTCGACCGGCCGGCCCAAGGGCACCGTGCACTCGCACGCCAATCTCTACTGGACCGCCGAGCTCTACGCCAAGCCGGTGCTCGCGCTGCGCGAGAGCGACGTCTGCTTCTCAGCGGCCAAGCTGTTCTTCGCCTACGGCCTCGGCAACGCGCTGACGTTCCCGCTCGCGGTCGGCGCGACGACCATCCTGATGGCCGAGCGGCCGACGCCCGACGCCGTGTTCCGGCGCTGGACCGGGCAGACGCCGGTCCAGGCGGGCGCGTTCAGGCCGACGGTGTTCTTCGGTGCCCCGACCGGCTACGCCGGCATGCTGGCCTCGCCCAACCTGCCGGCGCGCAGCGAGGTGGCGCTGCGCCTCTGCTCGTCGGCGGGCGAGGCGCTGCCGCGCGACATCGGCGATCGTTTCACCGCCCGCTTCGGCGCCGAGATCATCGACGGCATCGGCTCGACCGAGATGCTGCACATCTTCCTGTCGAACCGCCCCGGGGACGTGCGCTACGGCACCACCGGCAAGCCGGTGCCCGGCTACACGGTCGAGCTGCGCGACGAGGCCGGCCGCGTGATCGACGGCGCCGACCAGATCGGCGACCTCTTCATCGACGGTCCGTCGGCCGCGCTCATGTACTGGGGCAACCGCGAGAAGAGCCGCGACACCTTCCGCGGCTGCTGGACCAAGAGCGGCGACAAGTACGTGCGCGACGCCGACGGCTACTACATCTACGCCGGGCGCGGCGACGACATGCTCAAGGTGAGCGGCCAGTACGTCTCGCCGTTCGAGGTCGAGTCGACGCTGATGCAGCACCCGTCGGTGCTCGAGGCGGCGGTGATCGGCGTCGCCGACGAGCAGGGGCTGACGCGCGCCAAGGCGTACGTGGTGCTCAAGGACGCCGGCCTCGCAGACGACGCGTTCGCCGACGAGCTGCGCCAGTTCGTCAAGAGCCGGCTCGCGCCGCACAAGTACCCGCGCCTGGTGGAGTTCGTGGCCGAGTTGCCGAAGACGGCCACCGGCAAGATCCAGCGCTTCCGGCTGCGCGAGCAGGCGCAAGCCGCTTCATGAGCGGCCCGGAGCGCGTCACCCTCGACCTTGCGGGACGCCGGCTCGAGATCGAGGTCGACTGGGTCGGGCCTCGCGATGCCGATCGGCCGCTCCTCGTCTTCCTGCACGAGGGCCTCGGGTCGGTCGCGATGTGGAAGGACTTCCCGGCCGCGCTCTGCGACGCCTGCGGCGTGCGCGGCCTCGTCTACTCGCGTCCGGGCTACGGCCGGTCGACGCCGCGTGCGCCCGGCGAGCGCTGGGGCGTCGACTTCATGCATCGCGAGGCCGAACAGGTGCTGCCGGCGCTGCTCGATGCGCTCGGCGTCGACGCGCCGTATGCCCTTTTCGGTCACAGCGACGGCGGCTCGATCGCGCTGATCCACGCCGCGCGCTTCGCGCCCCGGGTGAGTGCCGCCGTCGTGATGGCGCCGCACTGGGTCGTCGAGGCGTTCGGCCTCGTCAGCATCCGTGCCGCGCGCGAGGCCTACGAGCACGGCGATCTGCGGGAAAAGCTGGCGAAGTACCACGCCGACGTCGACTCCGCGTTCTATGGCTGGAACGACATCTGGCTTAATCACGCCTTCGAGTCGTGGACCATCGAGAGCCTGCTGGCGCAGATCGCGTGTCCGGTGCTCGCGATCCAGGGCACAGGCGATCCGTACGGCACCATGCGGCAGATCGAGCGGATCGCCGAGGCCGTGCCCGCGACGCGTCTCGTCAAGCTCGCCGAGTGCGGCCATTCGCCGCACCGCGACCGACCCGATGCGGTGATTGCCGCCACCCGAGATTTCCTGAACCAAGCCATCACTGGGAGACAACGATGAAGCGCATCACCCTCGTCGCCGCCGCGACGCTCGCCCTCGCCGCCGGTTCGGCGCTCGCGCAACCGGCCGCCGACAAGGTCAAGGTAGGCCTGATGCTGCCGTACAGCGGCACCTACGCGGCGCTCGGCACCGCCATCGAGAACGGCTTTCGCCTCTACATGCAGGAGAACGGCGGCAAGCTCGGCGGCAAGACGGTCGAGTTCTTCAAGGTCGACGACGAGTCCGATCCGGCCAAGGCGGTCGAGAACGCCAACAAGCTGGTCAAGCGCGACAACGTCGACGTGCTGGTCGGCACGGTCCACTCGGGCGTCGTGATGGCGATGGCCAAGGTGGCCAAGGACAACAACACGCTGCTCATCGTTCCGAACGCCGGCGCCGATGCCGTGACCGGCCCGATGTGCGGCCCGAACATCTTCCGCACCTCGTTCTCGAACTGGCAGCCGGCCTACGCGATGGGCGTGGTCGCCGCCGAGCAGCAAAAGCACAAGACGGCGGTCACCATCACCTGGAAGTACGCCGCCGGCGAGGAGTCGGTGAAGGGCTTCAAGGAAGGCTTCGAGGCCAAGGGTGGCAAGGTCGTCAAGGAACTCAACCTGCCGTTCCCCGGCGTCGAGTTCCAGGCGCTGCTGACCGAGATCGCGTCGACCCGGCCGGACGCGGTTTACGCGTTCTTCGCGGGCGGCGGCGCGGTCAAGTTCGTCAAGGACTACGACGCGTCGGGCCTGAAGGCGCGCATTCCGCTCTACGGCCCCGGCTTCCTGACCGACGGCACGCTCGAGGCGCAGGGCAGCTCGGCCGCCGGCATGCTGACCACGCTGCACTACGCCGACGAGCTGAACAACCCGGTCGACCGCCAGTTCCGTCTCGCCTACGCGAAGACCTTCAAGCTGCAGCCCGACGTGTACGCGGTGCAGGGCTACGACGCGGCGCAGCTGCTCGCCGCCGGCCTCAATGCCGTCAAGGGCGACCTGAGCAAGCGCGACGCGCTCGTCAAGGGCATGGAGTCGGCGCGCCTCAACAGCCCGCGCGGCACCTGGACGCTGTCAAAGGCGCACAACCCGGTGCAGGACATCTACCTGCGCAAGGTCGACGGCAACGCCAACAAGCTGGTCGGCGTTGCCGCCAAGCAGCTCGCCGACCCGGCGCGCGGCTGCCGCATGTGAGCCGGAGAGGGTGTGAACGAACCGAGAATGGCCGCCCGATTCGGCCGGATGCCTTCACACCTTCTGCCCTGAATGGACGCCGTCACCTTCCTGATCCAGTGCCTCAACTCCGTCCAGTACGGACTGCTGCTGTTCCTGGTGGCGTCGGGTCTGACGCTGATCTTCGGAATCATGGGCGTGATCAACCTCGCCCACGGCAGCTTCTACATGATCGGCGCGTACATGGCGTACGCGCTCGCGCCGCTGGTCGAGCGCTGGATCGGGGGCGGCTTCTTCGTCGTGGTGGGCGTCGGCATTGCGCTCTCGGTCGCGCTCGGCTACCTGCTCGAGTGGCTGTTCTTCAGCTATCTGTACGAGCGCGAACACCTGCAGCAGGTGCTGATGACCTACGCGCTGATCCTGGTCTTCGAGGAGCTGCGCAGCATCCTGCTCGGTGACGAGGTGCACGGCGTTCCGGTCCCCGGCTGGCTCGCCGGGAGCCTGCCGCTCTCGGACCTGATGACCTATCCGGTGTACCGGCTTTTCGTCTCGGTGGTGTGCCTCGCCGTCGCGGCCGGCATGTGGGCGGTGATCACCCGCACGCGGCTCGGCATGCGCATCCGCGCCGGCGCGACCAACCGCGAAATGGTCCAGGCGATGGGCGTGCCGATCAAGCTGCTCTACCGCATCGTGTTCGCGGTCGGCGTCGCGCTCGCCGCGCTCGCCGGCATGATCGCCGCGCCGATCAGCTCGGTATATCCAGGCATGGGCGGGCAGGTGCTGATCATCTGCTTCGTCGTCGTCGTGATCGGCGGCATCGGCTCGATCCGCGGGGCCTTCATTGCCGCGCTGCTCGTCGGCTTCGTCGACACCTTCGGCAAGGTGCTGTTCCCGGCGATCGCCGGCATGCTGGTCTACCTGCTGATGGCCGCGATGCTGCTGTGGAAGCCCGAAGGTCTCTTCAAGGCGGGCTCGTGAGCAGGGCCGATCTGCTGCGCCTGGTGCCGGTGCTCGTCGCGTTCGCGGCGCTCGCGTTCTTCCCGCTCGCGGGCTCGGCGTTCTACACGCAGCTGGTGCTCAAGATCATGATCTTCGCGATCTTCGCGCTCAGCCTCGAGCTGCTGGTCGGTCAGACCGGTCTCGTCAGCTTCGGCCACGCGGCGTTCTTCGGCATCGCCGCCTACGTGACCGTGCTGATGACCAAGGCCGAGATCACGTCGCTCTGGCTGGTGCTGCCGGCGGCACTGCTCGCGAGCGCGGCGTACGCGCTCGCAGTGGGGGCGCTCTCGCTGCGCACCCGAGGCATCTACTTCATCATGATCACGCTCGCGTTCGCGCAGATGGCGTACTTCGTGTTCCACGACACGCCCGTCGGCGGCGGCAGCGACGGCATCTACCTGATGGGTTCGCCGATCGCGGCCGTCGGCGGCGCGACGCTGCTCGACCTCGGCCACGGACCGACGCTCTACTACGTGGCGCTCGTGCTGCTGGTCGCGACCTTCGGCTTTCTCGCGGTGATGCTGCGCAGCCGCTTCGGCCGCGCCCTCGCCGGCATCAAGGCGAACGAGCAGCGCATGCGCGCGGCGGGGTTTCGCACCTACGGCTACAAGCTCGCGGCATTCGTGCTGTCGGCCGCGCTCGCCGGCATTGCCGGCTTCCTGTTCGCGGTGAAGGACGGCCTCGTCAACCCCGAGCTGCTGTCGTGGCACTTCAGCGGATCGGTGCTCCTGATGATCATCCTCGGCGGCATCGGTCATCTGCGCGGCGCCATGCTCGGCGCGCTCGCGCTCACGCTGCTGCAGGAGCTGTTCCAGTCGGAGGCGCTGTTCGGGTCGTTCGCCAAGCACTGGCAGTTGCTGCTCGGGCTCGCGATCATCGCGTGCGTCGCGCTGATGCCGAACGGTCTGATCGGGCTGGTGCGCATCCCGCGGGCCGCCGATCGCGCGGCGGGCGGCGTTGATGGGGACGGCGCATGAGCGCGGTGCTCGCGCCGCGGCCCGAGGCGTCGTCGGGCGACGTGGCGCCGAAGGCGCTGCTCGTCGCCAGCCACGTCTCGCGCCACTTCGGCGGCCTCAAGGCGGTCGACGACGTCTCGCTCACGCTGACGCGCGGCGCGGTGCACGCGGTCATCGGCACCAACGGCGCCGGCAAGTCGACGCTGATCAACGTGCTGTCGGGCGAGATCCCGGTCACGTCGGGTCGCGTCGAGCTGATGGGCAGCGACGTCACGCGCATGAGCCAGCCGCTGCGCGCGCGAAGGGGGCTCGGCCGCAGCTACCAGCGCAACACCATCTTCCCGGCGTTCAGCGTGTTCGAGAACTGCCGCCTCAGCGCCCAGGCGAGCAAGCCGCGGCCATGGGACTGGTGGTCGTCGGCAGCGCGGTGCGAGGCGAGCTGCGAGGCCGCCTTCGCCGCGCTCGACAAGGCCGGCCTCGCCGCACTCGCGGAGCGCACCGCGGGAGCGCTCTCGCACGGCCAGAAGCGCCAGCTCGAGATCGCGATGTGCCTGGCGACCGCGCCCGAGGTGCTGCTGCTCGACGAGCCGCTGGCCGGCATGGGCGCCGAGGAGACCGAGCGCATGCTCGCGCTGCTCGCCGAGCTGAAGCCGGGCCACGCCGTGATGCTGGTCGAGCACGACATGGACGCGGTGTTCCGCGTGGCCGATCGCATCACCGTGATGGTGAACGGCCGCGTGATCGCGAGCGACGAGCCGGCCGCGGTGCGCGCGAACCGCGAGGTCCAGGTCGCCTACCTCGGCGAAGCGGCATGAGCGGACCCGGCCGCCTGGAAGCCGTGGTCGCGCGGCGCGCCGCGCGAAGGGTTCTCCCATGAGTGCCGTGCCGCTGCTCGACGTGCAGGGCGTGCACGCGCACTATGGCCAGAGCCACGTACTACACGGGGCATCGCTCAGCATCAAGCCGGGCGAGGGCGTCGGTCTTCTCGGCCGCAACGGCATGGGCAAGACCACGCTGATCCGCACCGTGCTCGGCCTCATGCGCGCGACCGGCGGCAGCGTGCGCATGCACGGCCGCGAGATCACGCGCGACGCGCCGGACCGTATCGCCCGCCTGGGCGTCGGCTACGTCCCCGAAGGGCGCGGCATTTTCCCCACGCTGACGGTGCGCGAGAACCTCGTCATGGCCGCGCGCCCCGGCGTGCGCGGCCAGCGCGACTGGACCCTCGATCGGGTGCTGCAGCTGTTCCCGCGCCTGGCCGAGCGCATCGGCAACTGCGGCGCGCAGCTCTCGGGCGGCGAGCAGCAGATGCTCGCGATCGGCCGCGCGCTGATGACCAACCCCGACCTCGTCATCCTCGACGAGGCCACCGAAGGCCTGGCGCCACTGGTCGTCGCCGAGATCTGGCGCACCATCGGCCTCATCCGCTCGAGCGGCATCGCCTCGCTGGTGGTCGACCGCAACTTCCGCGCCGTGCTCGCCCACACCGACAAGGCGGTGGTGCTGGAAAAGGGCAAGGTCGTGATGCAGGGATCGTCAGCGGAGCTGGCGGGCAACGAGGATGCGCTGCATCGGGTGCTGGGGGTTTGAGCCGCCCACCTGATCCGCTTTCAAGACCTTCGGGGGCTCGGGCCGGCAGGGCATGCTGCTCCGCTCATGTCCCCCGGCCCGTGGCTTCGCCCCGGACCTCCTCCTTAACTTCGCTGCGCAGCACGCCCTACCGTCCCGAGGCGTAGCGCACAGCCAGCGTCACATGAGGCACGGCTCCGGTGGTGGAGGGTGACCGGCGTAGCGAAGTAAAGGGGGAGGGACGCGGTGTAAACCGCGTCCCGGAGGACATGAGCGGAGCCGGTCACCCTGCGCCGCCGGCGCTAACCCCTACGATGGCCGGCCTGACACGTGCTCGGCCAAGGGTTCCTCAAACCGCCATGATCGACACGGCCTTCGTCACCACGTAGGCCTCCATGGCCTCCGGGCCGCCTTCCGAGCCGTAGCCGGAATCCTTGACGCCGCCGAACGGCATCTCGGGGCTGGGGGCGGCGGGCTGGTTGATCCAGAGCATGCCCACTTCGACTTCCTGCGAGAGCTGGTGCGCGTTCTTGATCGAGCGGGTGAAGGCGTAGCCGGCAAGGCCATACGGCAGGCGGTTCGATTCCGCGATCGCCTCGTCGAGCGTGTCGAAGCCGCGGATCGCCGCGATCGGGCCGAACGGCTCCTCGTTGAAGACGTCGGCCTCGAGCGGCACGTCGGTCAGCACGGTGGGCGCGAAGAAGTTGCCGGCGCTGCCGACGCGGTCGCCACCGGTGGCGATGGTCGCGCCCTTGGCGCGCGCGTTCTCGAGCACCTTGCTCATGGCCTGCAGGCGGCGCGTGTTGGCGAGCGGGCCGAGCGTGGTGCCTTCGGCGAGGCCGTCGCCGAGCTTGAGGCCCTCGGCGTGCTTGACCAGCGCCTCGGCGAACTCGCGCTTGATGCTGTTGTGGACCAGGAAACGGGTCGGCGAGATGCACACCTGGCCCGCGTTGCGGAACTTGGCGCCGCCCGACGCCTTGACCGCCAGCGCGACGTCGGCGTCGTCGCAGACGATCACCGGCGCGTGGCCGCCGAGCTCCATCGTGGCCCGCTTCATGTGCTGGCCGGCCATCGCGGCGAGCTGCTTGCCGACCGCAGTCGAGCCGGTGAACGTGACCTTGCGGATGATCGGGTGCGGAATCAGGTAGCTCGAGATCTCGGCCGGGTTGCCGAACACGAGGCCGATCACGCCCTTCGGAATGCCAGCGTCGACGAAGGCCTGCAGCAGCGCGGCGGGCGAGGCGGGGGTCTCTTCCGGCGCCTTCACGAGAAACGAGCAGCCGGTCGCCAGCGACGCGGCGAGCTTGCGGACGACCTGGTTGATCGGGAAGTTCCACGGCGTGAACGCCGCGACCGGGCCGATCGGCTCCTTCAGCACGAGCTGCTGCGCGGCGAGGTTGCGCGACGGCACGATGCGGCCGTAGACGCGGCGGCCCTCGTCGGCGAACCACTCGATGATGTCGGCCGCGGCGAGTGCCTCGATGCGGGCCTCGGCGTACGGCTTGCCCTGTTCCTGGGTCAGCACGCGGCCGATGTCCGCGGCGCGCTCGCGCACCAGGCCGGCGGCCTTGCGCATGATCGCGGCGCGCTCGTTGGCGGGCACCTTGCGCCACGTCTCGAAGCCCCGCTGCGCGGCGGCCAGCGCCCGGTCGAGATCGGGAATGCCGGCGTGCGCAACCTTGCCGATCGGCTCGCCGGTGGCCGGGTTGTGCACGTCGAGCGTCTTGCCGCTCGCGGCGTCGCACCACTCGTTGTCGATCAGGAGGCGGGTATCGGGGTAGCGGGACGCGGTCATGCGAGGCTCCGGAGCAAAACCAGCATGATGCCGCGAGACGCCTGCCCCGTGCAGACGCAAGGCTTGCCGCGGCCGCCCGACCGCGCGTCGCGCGGCCGGCCGTCGTCAGGCGAGCGTGCGTCCACGCGCCCCGTCGACGCTCCAGGCGCCCGGGCCGGCCGCGGCGAAGAACAGGAACACGAAGCAATAGAGCGCGGCGAGCTCGCCGCCGTTCAGCATCGGCACCAGCACGCTGCCCTTGGACGCGTGCGCCATGAAGTAGGCGACCGCCATCTCGCCCGACAGGATGAACGCCGAAAAGCGCGTGAAGAGGCCGATCAGCAGCAGCACGCCGAACACGATCTCGATGAGGCCGGCGATGCCGGTCAGCGACATCAGCTGCACGTTGTCGAACATCGCGACGTGCGGCACGTGCAGCAGCTTGGCGGTGCCGTGCTGCAGGAACAGGTAGGCACTCACGATGCGAAGCAGCGCTTGCGCCTCCGGAGCCCATCGCTCCGGACGAAAGCCGCTGGCGGTGGCGGGATACGAGGTGCTGCTGCGGGTGTCTGCCATGGGCCTGCTCCGAGTGGGAAAGGCCCGACGATACGAGACGCGGCGCCGCGCCGCGCCCGAGGATGTACCCGCGTCAGACCTTGCTGCTGACGGACGCCGTCGCCACGAGCTCGTTCAGCAGCGCGAGCGATGCCTTGCCCGCCACTGCGTACGGATCGAGGATCGCCGAGTCCGAATACTTCAGCAGCAGCGACGGGTTGAGGCGGCTCATGTTGACCTGCCCCATCGACCAGCCCGAGAAGCTCCGCTCGGCGATCTCCTCGTAGCTCAGCAGCACGACATCGCGATGGCGGGCATCGTTGACGATGCGGTTGTAGATGGTGCTGACCGGCTGGCGGCCGCCTTCGAGCACTTGAAGGAAGACCCGCGCGTTCGAGCAGAAGCAGAGCACGCCGGTCACGCCGGCGGCCTGGTTGTGCTGGCGCGAGACGTTCAGGATGGCGCCGACCGCGTCGTTGCCCACCTCGTCGGCGGCGCGGCTCGCATACAGCAGTCGGACCAGCATGCTCGGCTCCTCGGGGCGTTCAGACGTTCAGATCTTCTTCGACAGCAGCGACAGGAATTCGCGGCGCAGGTTCGGGTCCTTCAGGAACGAGCCGCGCATCACGCTGTTGGTCATCATCGACTCGTCGTCCTTGACGCCGCGCCAGTGCATGCAGAAGTGGTCGGCCTCCATGACGATCGCGAGACCGTCGGGTTTCACGCGCGCCTGCAGCTCGTTGGCGAGCATGGTGACCGCCTCCTCCTGGATCTGCGGCCGGCTCATGATCCAGTCGCAGATGCGCGCGTACTTCGACAGGCCGATCAGGTTCGAGTGCTCGTTCGGCAGCACGCCGATCCACACCTTGCCGAGGATCGGGCAGAGGTGGTGCGAGCAGGCACTGCGCACCTTCACCGGGCCGACGATCATCAGCTCGTTGAGGCGCGACGCGTTCGGGAACTCGGTGACCGACGGCATGCCGACGTAGCGGCCCTTGAACACCTCGTTGACGAACATCTTGGCGACGCGGCGCGCGGTGTCGTTGGTGTTGTGGTCGCTCTCGGTGTCGATGACGAGCGAGCGCAGCACCTCCTGCATCTTCGCCTCGACCTCGGCGCGCAGCTCGTCGAGCTCGCCGGGCTCGATATGCTCGGCGATGTTGTCGTTGGCGTGGTAGCGGCAGCCGGCGTTGACGAGCCGGTAGCGGATGCGCTCGGACGCCGGCAGCCGGGCCAGGTCGGCCGCGGTGCGGAACATTCGCGTGGGTTGCTCAGCGGCCATCGCAGGTCGTGGTCGGCATGGGAACGCGAGCGTACCGCAGGCGGCAAAGCCCGCGGCCGCGACGCTGGCGCGACGGCGAGAAGCCGCCGGCGCGCCCCGCCAGGCGTCAGCCCGCGAGCCGGTGCAGCGCCGCGACGAACGGCAGTCGCAGCAGCACGTTGCGCTCGCTCGTCACCGGCCCGGTGGCCAGTGCGAGCGGGCAGAACGACGCCGGCAGCGCGATCGAATGCAGCGGCGAGCCCGGCTTCTGGCGATCGCAGAGCGACGCCTCGCTCTCGACGAACCGCATGCCGAGTGCCGGGCTGCGCTTGACCAGCAGGGTGGCGCGCTTCTCGGGCACGTCGAGCACCAGCAGCGTGACGCGGCGCGCGGCGACGAGCGCCAGCACCATGACGAGCAGCAGGGCGCCGGCGCCGACGAGCAGGCCGCGGCGCCGTGCTGGTGCCCTCGCCATCAACGCGCCGGGCGCAGCGTCAGGGTGTCGCCGCGCTTCGATTCGACCGCCGCGCGGCTGAACACCATCGGGAAGTACTCGCCCTTCGACCAGGCCTCTAGCAGGTTCTTGTAGTACGGGCTCTTGGGGTCGCTGGACTGCCCCGGCACGTTGATCCAGATCGACTTGTCCCAGTCGGAGAGGTCGACCACTTGCCGGTACGACGCGCCGCTGGTGACGCGGAAGTCCGACGTGCGGTACGACGCGCGGTGCACCGTGTCGCCCGAGCCGCCGACCGGGAAGCGCTCGGTCGCGAACGACGCCGCGGTCGCCGGGGCGAGGAAGCTGCTCAATTCGTGCTCGAACTGGATGTGATGGAGCTTGCCCCACTGCCAGTTCGCCGGGTCGTTGCCCTGACGCGTGCGCAGGTCGGTCATGGTCGCTTTCAGCGTCTCGAGCAGCGCGGCGTTGCGGCCGGCGATCGGATCGGACCCGAACGTCGAGTTCGGCGTCGCCAGGTAGCGGAACACGACCGGCCGCGACAGCGTGCCGATGAGCGCGCGGGCGCTCTGCGGCACCACCGTCTGCGACACGCGCGTCAGCACGCGCGGCAGCCACAGCTCGAAGATCGTCGCGGCGACCGAATCGACGCTCTCGACGTAGTTCCAGGCGCGCAGGCGGTTCAGCGCGTCGGTCACGTCGGGATCGGTCGAGGTGAGGCCGGTCAGCATCGGCACCAGCGTGCGCGCCGGGATCGACAGCTCGTCGAACTGCAGCTTCGCGGAGTCCGCGACGGTCTGCCGGTTGTTCGCCGCGAGCACCTCCTGGATGCGCTGCTGGCGGTACGGGTCGGCCCAGCCGCGCGTGTTGGTCAGACCTTTGTACGCGTAGTTGTCGGGCACGTTGTACTCGTTGGCCGACGAGTAGAACCCCGGCGCCGGGTTGAGGATGCGCGGCAGCAGGTTGCCGCTCAGGTAGCCGGCCCATTCGTAGCGACCGTCGCCCGGCACCGGCAGCAGCCCGCTCCAGTCGGCGTTCGGCCGGATCGGCGCGAGCGCGCCGCCGAACCACGCGATGTTGCCGTCGACGTCGGCGTAGACCATGTTCTCGCCCGGCGTCAGGTGGCGCGCCATGCCTTCGCTGAACTCGCTCCAGTTGCGCGCCTGGTTGAGGCGCAGGCTGGCGAGGTACGCGGCGGTGCCGGGGAACTCGAGGTACGCGGCGCGCACCGCGAAGGCACGGCGATTCGCCGTGTCCTCGAACACCACCGGGCCGTGGCGGGTGAACTTCAGCGGCGCCGTCTGCGCGGCCTGGCCGCGCACCGGGATCGACTCGTTGACGACGCGCATCGATTCCCAGCCGCCCTGGTAGCGGTACTGGTTCGGGTCGGCCGGGTTGGTGTCGTAGACGTAGAGGTCTTCCTCGTCGCCGAACGCGAAGATCGTCAGGCCGAACGCGACACGTTCGTTGTGCCCGATCGAGACGCCGGGCAGCGCCGGCTCGCCGGCGCCGATCACGTTCCAGCCCGGCGCGTTCAGGTGGACCATGTAGCGCAACGACGGCATGTCGATGTTGCGGTGCGGGTCGTTGGCGAGGATCGGCTTGCCGGTCGCGGTGCGCGACCCCGAGATCGTCCAGTTGTTGCTCTCGTGGCGCAGCGCCTCGATCTCCTCGGGGCTGCGCTCGATCGTCCGGTTCGCCGCCGACAGCGCGTCGGCGAGCCGCTCGCGGTCGACCGCGCCGAGCGGGCTGCGCGGGAAGTCGCTGGCCTGGAACGCCATGCCGTTGCGCGCCAGGTTGTACTCGGCCAGGATCGCCGTCGTGATCACCGACGGGTCGCTGCCGGCCGGCACCTGGATCGGCTTTTCCGGAATGCGGTCGGACCATTGCTCGGTGGTCGCGACGCCGAGGCCGGCGACCCGCCGCGCCATCGTCACTTCGTCGCTCACGTTGCGCGTGATGCCGTAGATGCGGATCAGCGACGAGGTCACCGACCAGCGCCCGGGCGACGTGCCGGTGAGCTGGAACTCGACCGGCAGCTTGGTCGGGTCGGCCTGCACCTCGTCGACGTAGGCGTTGATGCCGTCGGCGAACGCCGTCAGGATCGCCTTGCCGTCCGGGTGATAGCTCGCGTACTCGGCTTCGAGGTCGCCGCGGAACAGGAACTTGCGCGCGGCGGCGTCGGCGGCCACGAAGCGCGGCCCGAACTGCTCGGCCATCTTCCCTTCGCCGCGCCGGCGCCACTGGTCGAGCTGCCAGAGGCGGTCGCGCGCTGCGCTGTAGCCCTGGGCGAAGAAGAGGTCGCGCTGGTTCTGGGCGTAGATGTGCGAGACGCCGGTGGTGTCGCGGACGATCTCGACCGACTGGCTGACCCCGGGGACGCTGACCCCGGGGCCGTCGTCGTCGCCGCCACCGCCGCCGCACGCGCCGAGCAGCAGCAGCGGAGCGGCGAGCGCCGCGTGAACTCTCGATAGGAACGCCATGGACGTGTCTCCTCGGTTGCCGTCGCGGGATCGGGAACCGTCCGGCAAGCCGCGGCAGGCTCGTGCGGAGGGTCCGCGGCCTTTCTAACCGCCGAAGGCCGCCGGGGCGAACGAACGACGGCTTTGGTTACAACGTTCACGCAATCTGTGCATGCCTCCGGGTTAACCCAGGTTCCTGGCGCGCCATGGACGTGCATGGACCTCGAGAACTGTCACGCCACTGTGACGGTGCCGGTCGAAGCCGAAGCCGACCGTAGACTCCCCCCGTGAATGCCGCCCCCGCGCCGAAGCGCCGAACCCGCTCCGGCCCGGGGCCGAAGCAGCAACCGCCCGCCGGCGGCACCCCCACCCCAGGCGCCGACACGGCGCCGCTCGCGCGCCTGCTGAACCACACCGCCGACCTCGTGCAGGCGGTGCGCGCCGGCCGCTCGCTGACCGACGCGCTCGGCGGCGTTCCGGGCGCGGTGCGGCCGGCAGTGCAGGCGCTCGCCTTCCACGCGATGCGCTGGCTGGGCTCGGCCGAGGTGCTGCGTCGCACGCTCGCGCCGAAGGCGCCGCCCACGGCGGTCGACGCGCTGCTGCTGACCGCGCTCGCGCTGCTGTGGCCGCCGAGCACGCCGCCGTACCCCGATCACACGCTGGTCGACCAGGCGGTCGAGGCGACGCGCACGCGGGCCGCGCGCGCCGCAGGGTTCGTCAACGCGGTGCTGCGCCGCTTCCTGCGCGAGCGCGACGCCCTCGTCGCGGCGGCGCTCGCCGACCCGCTGGCGCGCACCAATCACCCGGCGTGGTGGGTCGAGCGCCTGCGTGCCGACTGGCCGGACCGGTGGGAGGCGCTGCTCCAGGCCAACCAGCAGCACCCGCCGATGACGCTGCGCGTCAACGCGCGGCGGTCCAGCGCCGCCGCGTACGTCGAGCGCCTGGCGCAGCACGGCATCGTCGGCCATGCGGGCGCCGGGCACGCCGTGACGCTGGAGCGCCCGCTGCCCGTGACGCGTCTGCCGGGCTTCGCTGCCGGGGACGTGTCGGTGCAGGACGCCGCCGCGCAGTGGCCGGCGCGACTGCTGGTCGGCGGCGATCCGTCGGTCGCTTCGCCCGACGAGGGGCCCGAGCCGCGCTCCGACGTCGAGCGCCCGCCGGCTCCGAGCCGCGCTTGGCTCGCCCCCGGCTCGCGCGTGCTCGACGCCTGCGCCGCGCCCGGCGGCAAGACCGCGCAGCTGCTCGAGCTGGCCGACCTCGACCTGCTCGCGATCGACGCCAGCCCGGCGCGCCTGGAGCGCGTCGACGAGACGCTCGCGCGGCTCGGCCTCGCGGCGCGCACGCTCGCCGCCGACGCCGGCGAGCCTGCGGCCTGGTGGGACGGGCGGCCGTTCGACGCGATCCTGCTCGATGCGCCGTGCACCGCGTCGGGCATCGTGCGGCGCCACCCCGACGTGCGCTGGCTGCGCCGCCCCGACGACGTCGCCGCCCTGGTGGCGACGCAGCGCCGCCTGCTCGACGCGCTGTGGCCGTTGCTGCGGCCGGGCGGGCGTCTGCTCTACTGCACCTGCTCGCTGTTCAAGGACGAGGGCGAGCACCAGCTCGACGCTTTTTTGCAACGCCACGCCGACGCCCGCACCGTTGCGGAGCCCGCGGCTCCCGGTCACCTTCTGCCGCTGGCCGACAATCGCGCGGTCGGTCCGGCAGCCAGTGCGGCCTTCGCAGGCGATGGCTTCTTCATCGCGCTGGTCGAGAAAACCTGAGGTTCCCGAACGCATCTCATGACCCGAGCCCTGGTGCATCGGCCTTCGCGGTCGTACGCGACACGGGCCTTGCGCCGTGCGCAGGGCGCGCTCGCCGGCACGCTGCTGTTGCTGGCGACCTTGCTGGCGCTGCTCGCGGCCGTGCCGGCCCGCGCCGCCGAGCCCGAGCTCACGAGCTTCGGCGTGACGCGCGAGGAGGACGGCGTCTACCTGCACTACGCCGTCGAGTTCGAACTCTCGAAGAGCGTCGAGGACGCGCTCGCCAAGGGCGTGCCGCTCTTCTTCGTGGCCGAGGCCGACGTGCTGCGCGACCGCTGGTACTGGAGCGATCACCGCGTCTCGCAGGCCACGCGCACCTGGCGCATCGTCTACCAGCCGCTCACGTCGAGCTACCGCGTCACCTACGGCGGCCTCAGCCAGACCTACGCGTCGCGCACCGAGGCGCTGGCCGCCGTGAGCCGCAGCGCGCGCTGGAAGATCGCCGATGCCAACCAGGTCGGCGACGGGGGCGGCCACTACGTCGAGTTCAGCTATCGCCTCGACACCTCGCTGATGCCGCGCCCGATGCAGATCGGCATCGGCGGCCAACCCGACTGGACGCTGGTGGTCAAGCGGACCCAGCGCTTTTGACGACCATGGGCGCCCCGCGCGCGAGCTGCGAACTCGCCGTGCCGGCGGCGGGCGGCACGCTGCGCGAGCCGGCAGGTCCGGCATGACCAAGCAGGCACGCTGGACCTGGATCGTCGCGAGCTTCGCGATGACCGGCGCCGGGCTGGTGCTCGCGTTCCTGCTTTCGGTCGCGACCAACCCGGCGCTCTACGAGCGCCACTACGTGTGGCTGTTCTGGGTGAACGTCGCGGTCGCGACCGCGCTGCTCATCGTCATCACGATCGCCGGCGTGCGCCTGCTGGTGCGGGTGTCGCGCGGCAAGTTCGGCAGCAAGCTGCTGCTCAAGCTGGCGGCGATCCTGGCGCTGGTGGGCGTGGTGCCGGGCGTGCTGATCTATACGGTGAGCTACCAGTTCGTCTCGCGCACCATCGAGAGCTGGTTCGACGAGCGCGTCGAGGGCGCGCTCGAGTCGGGCCTCAAGCTCGGCCGGGGCACCCTCGACGCGCTGGTGTCCGACCTCGCGACCAAGACGCGGCTGGCGGCCGAGCGCCTGGGTGAAGCGGGCGGCTCGGAACCGCTCGCGCTCGAACGCATCCGCGAGCAGCTCTCGGCGCAGGACGTCGCCATCCTCGGCGCCGCCGGGCAGACGCTGCTCACCACCGGCAGCACCACCGCCGACACCTGGATGCCCGAGCGTCCGTCGCCGACCCTGCTGCGCCAGGTGCGCAACGCGCGCGTGGTGAGCCAGCTGGAAGGGCTCGACGAGGACGCGGCGGCGACCGGCGTTGCGGCGCGCGTGCGCGCCATCGCGAGCATCCCCAGCACCACCTTCGCGCTCGGCGACCAGGAGCGCTACCTGGTGGTGACGCAGGCCATCGCGCCGGCGCTCGCGGCCAACGCGCTGGCGGTGCAGAGCGCGTACCGCGACTACCAGCAGCGGGCTCTCGCGCGCTCGGGCCTCCGGAAGATGTACATCGGCACCCTGACGCTCGCGCTGGTGCTGGCGGTGTTCGGCGCGCTGCTGCTCTCGGTGGCGCTCAGCAACCAGATCGTGCGGCCGCTGCTGCTGCTCGCCGAGGGCGTGCGCCAGGTGGCGCGCGGTGACCTCAGCTCGAAGGCCGTGTTCGCGTCGCGCGACGAGCTCGGCGGCCTGACGCGCTCGTTCGCCGAGATGACGGCGCAGCTCTCGGAGGCGCGCGACCTTGTCGAGCGCAGCGTCTCGCAGCTCGAGGGCGCGCGCGCCAACCTGCAGACCATCCTCGACAACCTGACCGCCGGCGTGATCGTGTTCGACCGCGACGGCCGCATCGACACCGTGAACCCCGGCGCGACGCGGATCATGCAGCTGCCGCTGTCGGCGTACGTCGGCAAGCGTCTCGACGAGATCGCCGGCCTCGGCGACTTCGCGCAGGCGGTGTGGCAGCGCTTCGAGATGCACGCGGCGAGCCCCGAGGCCGGCGAGCGCGACCACTGGCAGGAGGCGTTCGAGCTGCAGACGTCGACCCTCGACGGCCGGGAGCGCGCGTCGATCACGCTGCTGGTGCGCGGCGCCGACATGCCGCAGGGCGCGCGCCTGATGGTGTTCGACGACATCAGCGAGCTGGTGTCGGCGCAGCGCGTCGAGGCGTGGAGCGAGGTCGCGCGGCGCCTGGCGCACGAGATCAAGAACCCGCTCACGCCGATCCAGCTGTCGGCCGAGCGCCTGCAGATGAAGATCGCGCCCAAGCTCGAGGGCACCGAGAAGGCGATGCTCGAGCGCTCGGTGACCACCATCGTGAACCAGGTGCAGGCGATGAAGACGCTCGTCAACGAGTTCCGCGACTACGCGCGCCTGCCGGCGACGCAGTTCGAGGCCGTCGACCTGAACGCGCTGGTCCACGAGGTGCTCGGCCTCTACGGCAGCCAGCAGGAGGCCGGGCGCCTGCACGCCGACCTCGACGCCGGGCTGCCGCCCATCGTCGGCGACACCACCCAGCTGCGGCAGGTGATCCACAACCTGGTCCAGAACGCGCTCGACGCCGTGGCCGACCGGCCCGACGGCCGCGTCACCGTGCGGACCGAGGCGCCGCGCAGCGACAGCGGCACGGTGCGCCTGGTTCGCCTGCACGTCGTCGACAACGGCACCGGCTTTGCCGACAAGGTGCTCAAGCGCGCGTTCGAGCCCTACGTGACGACCAAGAGCAAGGGCACCGGCCTCGGGCTGGCGGTGGTCAAGAAGATCGCCGACGAGCACGGCGCCCGGGTGCGCATCACCAACCTGCATGCACCGGCCACGGGCGGGGATGCCGGGGGCGAGCCCCGGGTATCCGGAGCCCAAGTTTCGCTATCATTTTCGAAGCTCGCACCGGCCTCGGCATCCGGTGCGGTCGCCACCGTCAGCGCTGCGGCGGCGCCCGCCACAGCCCGGATTCCGTAGACGCAGGTTCTCCTGACCCATGGCCACCATTCTTGTAGTCGACGACGAACTCGGGATCCGGGCGCTGCTGTCGGAGATCCTGGCCGACGAGGGCCACACCATCGAGCTGGCCGAGAACGCCGCCCAGGCCCGCGCCTGCCGCGAGCGCATCCGCCCCGACCTGGTGCTGCTCGACATCTGGATGCCCGACGTCGACGGCATCACGCTGCTCAAGGAGTGGGGCGCCACCGGCCAGCTGACCATGCCGGTGATCATGATGAGCGGCCACGGCACCATCGACACCGCCGTCGAGGCCATCAAGTTCGGCGCGATGGCGTTCCTGGAAAAGCCGATTACTCTGCAGAAGCTGCTGCGCGCGGTGGAGCAGGGCCTGGCCAAGCCGGCGGCCGGCCGCGGCGCCCCGGCCGCACCGGCGGCGACCACCCACACCAATGGCGAAGCCAGCCTCACCGTCGAAGCCGCCATGACCGGCGGCGCCATGCTCCCCAGCCCGCCGCTGATGCTGGGCCCCCAGGCCGAGCAGAGCTTCGACCTCGACCGGCCGCTGCGCGAAGCGCGCGACTCGTTCGAGAAGAGCTACTTCGAGTTCCACCTGGCGCAGGAGAACGGCAGCATGACGCGGGTGGCCGAGAAGACCGGGCTGGAGCGGACGCACCTGTACCGGAAGCTGAAGCAGCTGGGGGTGGATCTGTCTCGGGGGAAGCGGAACGGCGGGGGTGGCGGGGGCGCCTGATCACGGGCACCTAGGCGGAGGCGGTGGGCCGCTGGGGTGCAGGAAGGCAGGCGCGAGGACGCTATACTTCGCGGCTCAGGCCAAGTAGCTCAGTTGGTAGAGCAGCGGATTGAAAATCCGCGTGTCGGTGGTTCGATTCCGCCCTTGGCCACCAACCAGCCCGAGCGTGAGCGGGCCTGGCGGTTTGGTGGTTGATGTGCATGCCTCCTTCGTTCAAAGAACAACGCCCTGCCGTGCATCGCACGGCAGGGCGTTGGGACCTGTTCTCAGCGTTGTTAGGCCGATCAGGCCCCCGGCTTCCCCATATCCGGCTTGCCGTAATCACAAACCCCCGTCGCAAAGATCGTCCTCAACCGCCCCTTCTCCGCATCGCTGAACGTCCGCGACCCATACGTCCCATCGGTCAGCGCCGTATCGAGGGTCTTCAACGCACACTTGAAGATGCCGCCCTCCAGCGGCGCCCCCGCCACGATCCGCGAGGTCGTGTACGTCGGGAACAGCGCCGCACACGCGCCCTTGGGCTTGCTTGGATCGATGAGCCCGTCCCACACCGTCGGTCGATCACGTCCAGGCCCATGGGCACCTGGTCGAAGTCGCTGGTGGCGCCGCGGGTCTCGGTCATCCAGATCGCCTGGCGGTTGGTGTTGGCGCCGGCGGCGGCGATGCGCTTCCGGATCGCGAACGACTGGTGCACGTTGTGCATGTCGAGGCGGTGCTCCAGGTACGGATGCCAGTCAATGACCGGGATGTCGCCTTCACCGCGGAACACCAGGCCCGACTTGTACGCGGCCTGGGCGGCCTCGATGCTGCCGATGGTGCGCTGGGCCGGCACGTCGGGCGTGGCTGGGTTCCAGCGGTTCATGTTGCGGTAGCCCCAGGGGTCGAAGTAGCTCACGTCGGCCAGCACCTTGGCCTGCTCGGCCGCGCTGGTACCGTAGAACGGGAAGCCCTCGGCGATCACGTCCTTGGGCTGCTTCCAGCCACCGATCTTCAGATTCAGGTCAAGGAACTCGGCGTTGGAGATCCTGCCGTCCTTGAGTGCCTGCAGGCCGTACTGCACGCCCACGTTGTCCCAGTGCGAGCGCGGATAGCCGTCGGCGCCCACGCCGTACACGTTCCTCACGTCGTCGAAGTGGCCGAACGGAATGGTCGGCCATTTCGAGAGGTCGAGCCGGCCGGCGGCCTTGGCGACGATGCCATCGGCGTCGAACTTGGGGTTCAGCGCGCCGGCGGTCAGGCCCTGCCACGCCTCGCGCCACTCGGTGGAGCCGGGCGCCATGTTGGTCGGCATGCCCAGCTGCTGCAGCGTGGTCTGGAACACCTTGTACGGGTTCACGACGCTGTCCTCGGCGTTCATGCCGACGAGCCAGGTGCGGTTCTTGGTCGTCGCCCACTTCGCATTGGTGCGGTCGGTGACGTCCATGTAGTACTCGAGCAGCTCGCAGTCGCCGACGTGCGGGATCTGGCCCACCATGTCGGGGTAGGGCTGCGACGCCACGCCGGCATCGAGGAGCCCGGGGTGGTTCTGCGGGTAGAGGTACTGCTGGATGCCGCCACCCGATGCGCCCACGCCCACGGTGTAGAGCGGCACGCCGTAGCGCTTGACGAAGCCTTCCTTGGTCATCATGCGCATCGACCTGCGGCCCGTCGTCGAAAACGACAGGACGCGCCAGCGGCAAGTCGTGCGGGTTCGTGTGCCGGTGGTCGGCACGGCCGGCCAGGCAGCGCATGGCGAGGACGATCTGCACTGACCGTTGATGCGTTGCGCGTGGCAGGCGCCCGATGGCGCACACTGGCGCCCGGCGCGTGACGGCCGACCCGCAACGGCTCGGCCGTCGCAAATCTCGGCGATCCGCGCCGCCGCCGACCAACCCTCCAATGACCTCGACTGCGACCGCCCGACCCATGGCCTGGATCTACCTGCTGATCGCTTCCGTGTTCGAGGTGCAGTGGGCGATCACGATGAAGTACACCGACGGCTTTTCGCGGCTGTGGCCGAGCGTGGCGTGCATCGTCGGCATGGTGCTGAGCGTGATCTTCCTCGCCATGGCGGTGAAGACGCTGCCGATCGGCACCGCCTACGCGGTGTGGACCGGCATCGGTGCGGCGCTGACCGCGCTGCTCGGAATGGTCCTGTTCCACGAGCCGCGCGATGCCGCGCGCCTCGTGTGCCTGCTGCTGATCGTGGTCGGCGTGGTCGGGCTCAAGCTCGTGTCGCCCGCCGACTGAACGCTGCGGCAGGCAGCAAAAAGCCCTCGCGAGGAGGGCCTTGCTGCGGGCTGTCGGGAGCGCCGCCTCAGGTGGGTTGCTGGCCGGCCGGGCTGGTGGCGAGCGGGCCGCCGCTGCGGGGGGCCTGGTTCTGCCGCTTGGCGGCCTTCTTCATCTGCTTGGCCCGCTTCTGCTTCTGGCGGCGGATGCCGCGGTCCCGGTCTGCGCTCATGTCGGATCTCCGATCGTTGCTGGGCCGCGAGGGTAGCAGCCTCGGGGAGTTCGAGCTCAGGATCGAGAGGCTCGCGCCGCAGCAGGCGGCCGACGAGCCGGCGCTTGGCGCGCCGTCCGGGTCGGGCGCTCAGCCCGCCGCCTCGCCGCCGCGCGGCGCGCGCCGGTCGGAGCGGCGGTGCCGCAACAGCATCCACAGGGCCGCGGCCGCCGCGACGACGCTGAGGACGAGCCCGCCGATCAGGCCGGTGCGCTGCGACACCCAGCCGTTCCCGCGTGCCGCCTCGGCGTCCCACACCATCAGCTCGGGGCCGCTTGTCTGCCCGGCGCCGGTCAGCGCCAGCACGCGTGCCCCTCCGACCACGCCGCCCGGGACGCCGTTGCCGATGCGCACACCTTCGATCGGTCCGACCACCGCGATCACGCGGTGCTGCGCGTTGGTGACGATCGCGCGCTCGAAGTACTTCAGCGCCGCGAAGGCTTCGAGCTCGGCCTGGACCTCGCCGTAGTCGCCGCCGCGCAGCACCTCGCCGAGCCGCATGCTCATCACGGCGTCGGCCTGCCCGCGCAGGCGCAGGACCTCGCGCTCCGACGCGTGGAGGCCGCGCAGGGCGGTCCCGAAGATCGCCGCTGCCGCCAGGCAGAGCACCACCAGCACGAGCATGCCGATCCGCAGCGGCGTGCGCCGGCGGTTCGGGGTGTCGGCCGCCGCGCTCGCGGGGGCGACGGCAAGCGGGTCCAGGGGGGTAGGACGCGTGCGCTGAGCGGCGCCGCTGCCGGCGATGTTCGCTGGCGCCGCCGGCAGGTCGCCGGGAGCGGTGTCGGTCGGTACCGGCAGCTGCAGCCCGCCGTTGCAGATGCTGCGCAGCAGGCGGGCGTCGGACTCGGGCAGCCCGGCGTGCGCGAGCCGGAAGTACGCCTCGGTGACCACCACCCGGTGCGCGTCGACGCGCCATGCGAACGCCCACAGCCGTGGGCCGAGCTGGCGCGACAGGATGCCCGTCGCCGGCGTGTGCTCGAGCTGCGCGATCGAGCCCATCACCGTCGGCAGGCTCGGGTCGAAGCTGCCGTCGTCGGCGACCAGCGCCGACTTGCCGAGCTCGTTAATGTTCCAGCGCTTGTCGCACGTGCGCGCGGCCAGGTCGATCAGCGAGACCTGGAGCGTCTTGATGCCGAGGCGCACCAGCAGCAGTGCGACCTCGAGGTTGGGCTCGAGCGGCGGACTGGTGGGCGCGAAGCCCGACTCCGGGCCCGAGTCGGGCGGGAACTCGCGGTTCATCGCCTGCGGCGGCGGATGCGCGGGTCGTCGATCAGTTGCCGACACCCATCGCGCGCCGCGTCGCGGGGGCGAAGGCGTCGAGCTCGTTCATGGTCGAGCTGTCGACGTCGACGATGCCGGTGAAGCCCGACGCCTGCGAGAAGGGCGCGCCTTCCTCCGGGTCGGCGAGGAAGCCCTTGAGCTGGCCCTTGACGCGGTTCAGCTGGTTCGGGTCGATGCGCGGATGGGCGACGATGATGAAGTTCGGCATCTTGGCGATCACGTCGACCACCTTGAGGCGCGACGACTCGTCGCCGGGAAGCGCGCGGAACTCGCCGTTGCTCATGATCGCGGCGGCGGCGTCGCCCGACAGCAGCATGCGACCGACCCCGAGGTCGGTGCGCGCGGGGCGGATCTCGTAGTCGGTCTTGGGCTCGAGGCCGGCCTGCTTGAGCCATTGCTGGCCGTACATCGCGACCAGCGAGGTCGGGTTCGCGAACCCGACCGCGGCGCCGCGCACGTCGCGCGCGCCGGCGACCTTCGAATCGTTGGGGGCCACGAACAGCGCGTTGATCTGCGGCTGGTAGACCACCAGCGGGATCATGTTGCGGTCGACCTGGGCCACGCGCGCGAAGTGCGGCGCGGCGACGGCGAGGTCGTAGTCGCCGCGCATCGTGGCGTCGAAGAAGTCCTTGAAGGTGCGCGGCACGACGATGGTCACCTTCTGGGCGCCGCCGCGTTCCAGGTAGCGCTGCATGCGCTCGTACTGCGCCGTCAGCGCAGCGGCCGGGATGTTCGGCAGCACGCCGATCACGAGCGGATCGCGCACGCTGGTGGCGGCCGCCGGCACGGCCGCGGTCGTCGCGGGAGCGGCCGGAGCCGCGGGCGTGGTGGCCGGAGCCGGCGCGGTGCCGGTCGCGACCCGCGTGGACGCATCGGCGCTCGCCTGGTGCGGGCCGGGCGCGAGCAGGCGCAGGTAGCGTCCGCCGCGCGCGTCGCTCGCGAGCTCGAAGCGCATGCCGACGGTGATGCGGTTCGGGTTGGCAAGGCCCGTTCGGTCGGCGCGGTAGAGCTTGCGCCACTGGTTGGCGCTGCCGGTGAAGCGGGCCGCGATCGCCGAGAACGTGTCGCCGGGCTGCACCTCGACCACCGACGGCGCCTGCGCCGAGACCGGCGCGACGCCGAAGCCGGCGACAAGCGCGCCGATCACCGCGAGTCGACCGACCCGTCGCGTCGATCGGGAGGCGCGAAGCCGCGCGCGTGCAGGTGCCGAAAAGATCGTCATCGAATGATTCCCAGGTTGCTCGTCGGCGCTGCTCCATCGGCAGCGCGGGCGCCGATCATAGGTTCTGGCACTGATCTTCCTTGGCACCCTGGTTGTACGAGCCCACCGGCGCCGGCTGGTTGCCCTGGCACTGGAGCTTGCGACCGGCATTGCGGAGCAGCCACGACGAGCCCTGGTTGTAGTAGAGCTGGATGTCGCCCCGGACCCGCAGATCCGAGAGCGCCAGCGGCCCGGCATTGCCGCCGAGCTGGACCGAGCCGCCGACGCTGGTGCCGGCGAGGGTCGCGACCTTGCCGAGATAGACCACGATCGAGCCGTTGACGCTGCCGCCCGTCACGTTGACGGCGGCCGCCGCCTGCCCGGTGACGTCGCCCTCGACGTTAGCGTCGCTCATGTCGATGCTGGCGCCGGAGCCGAGGTCGATCGGGCCCCTCACCCGGGTGCCGGCCAGCACGCAGCGCGCGCCGGCGGGCACGGTGACGCTCGCGTAGGTCTGCTCGAGCAGCATCTGGTTCTGGCAGGTGACCTTGCTGCCGCTCGCGTAGGTGGCGACCGGGAGCGCGCCCGTGAACAGGGTGAACGATTTCAGCCAGGCCGCCTTGCCGCTGAGGTTGCCGAGCATCTGCCCGTCCTTGTTGTCATCGGCGAAGTGGATGCCGGCGTAGAGGCGCGACATCCCGGCTTCGGTCACCGCGTCGGTGTACGTCGGGTAGCTCAGGGTGGTCGGCACTGCCGGCACGCCCGGCTCGACGCGCCCGTAGTTGGCCGGTATCACGGTCGAGAGCCCGAAGAGGTCGGTGCCGGTGAAGGCGCGCAGCGCGGTCGCGCTCGCTGCCGAGAACGTCGAATGGCCCGACAGGTAGCCCGGGAACGACGGCGTCAGGTTGCTTCCGGGGTTGTACGGCGACCACTTGCCGCCGTCGATCGTCTCGATCGGCCGCCCCGGCCCGCCCCACGCCTGCACCTGCGTGCCCTGCTTCAGGTAGCGGATCGCGGTGATCGGCCGCACGCCGTCGAACTTGCGCTTGAGGTGCCAGGCCACGATGCCGGCGTCGAACGAGGCGTTCTGCATCGCGAAGAACATCTTCACGTCCTTGTCGATGCTGTTGGCGTCGCGCTGCGACACGTACTGCGCGAACATCGACCAGTGTCCCGGCGGCAGCTCGGACGCCGGGCCGTCGGCCCAGTACTCGACGATCAGCTTCTGCTGCGCGGTGAGGTTCCGGCTGTACGAGAGGATGTTGTCGACGTCGGCCTTGTAGGGCTTGTCGCCGCGCGCGTAGGCCGGGCCGTCGGCGATCTCCTTCAGGGTGTCGAACTGCGCCGCCGAGGTGAGCGCGAACGGCCGCACGTTCTCCCAGTGCGGCGCCACGAACGACTGGAGCACGCCCTTGTCGTTGATCAGCGGCTGCCAGTGCAGCGCATCGGCGATGTTGACCGGGCACGTACCGACCGTTGTCGGCAGGCAGAACGCCATCGGCGCGTTGCGCGGCATGTAGCCGCTGGTGTCGGCATAGCCGCCGGCCTGGTTGGCGCCGTCGTTGCTGCGCGACGCGATCACGCCGGCAGCGGCGCTGTTGCCGACGCCGGCCGGCGTCGACGGATCGGTGGTCGTGACGGCCGGGTCGTAGCCGAGCGAGCTCATCACGTTCGTCAGCCGCGTCGTCGAGGCGGCAGACGGAAACAGATTCGCGAGGCACCGGTACGCGGCGTAGCTGACCGCCGCGGCCTTAGACGCGGCGGTCTGCTCCGAGGCCGGCCGACGTGCGATCGACGTCGTCGACGCCACCGCACGCGCGTCGTACGGAACCCAGGCGTCGTACATGCAGGTGTGCGCCACCGCCAGGGCACGGGCGACCACCGGGGGGCCCAACTTGCTGAGCCGGATCTCCTGCAGGGCAGCCTCGTTCCAGACCGCGACGACGCTCGCGTTGGCCGGGAGCGCACCGGCGCTGCCGCAAAGTCCGAGGAAGGCCCCGGCAGCCAGCGCAGCCGCGCGGAATGAAGACATGATTTTTCCTTTCGCGGAACTGCGGACGGGGCGTGGAACTTACCCCGCGCGAGCCGGCGAGGGCCATCGGGAGTTGCGTGATTTTCGACGAGCGGCCTCTTCGGCTGCGACCGGCGGTCCGGAACGTTGCCATTGGTTGCAGCGCTGTGGACCGGGAACCACGGGGAGGCGGTCGCCGTGCGGCTGGCGCGCCCACCGCGAACCGCGCTCGGCGCCCGTCGGCGCAACCCGGCGCAAGCCCCTCCGGCCCCGTGCTTCGCGGCGCCGATTAACATCGTCGAGCTTGTCGGGGCGCCGGGGCGAATGCTCGGGCTGAGACCACCCACCGGTGGAACCCGCTGAACCTGATCGGGGTCGTTCCCGCGTAGGAATCAAGTGCGACGGTCTTCGGCGCGCCGCGGCGCGAACGGAACCCAGGCAGGCCTTCTTCCTGAGCTTCCTCGAGACCGCATGAGCCTTTCCTTTGCTGCTTCGCTCGCGACGCGCCTTCGGCGCGCGGACACGCGCGGCGCGGGCGCTGCCCCGTTCCTGCGCGGCCGTGCACGGCGCCGCGCGGCCGGTGTCGCTCGTCGGCCGCAGCAGCGATCCACGTTCTCAGTGCGCGGGCGGCCGTCCGGCGCGCACGCGTCGCGCGGTGGCAGTCGCCCGGGCCCTGTCGCCGCCGCCCGCCCGTCGTCCGCCTGAATCGATGGCCAGCCACGCCACCGTCCTCGGCGCCGGCCTCATGGGGCGCCTCCTCGCGTGCGCGCTCGCCGAGCGCGGCCACGCGGTCGAGGTGTTCGACGCGGGCGGTGCCGACGGCTCGGGTTCGGCTGCGCGCGTCGCCGCCGCCATGCTCGCGCCGCTGGCGGAGTCGGCGGTCACCGAGCCCGTCGTCGTTCGCCTCGGTGCGCATTCGATCGAGCGCTGGCCGGCGCTGATTGCCGCCCTGCCGGCCCCCGTGTTCTTCCAGCGCACCGGCACGCTCGTGCTCTGGCACCGGCAGGACGCGCCCGAGGCCGAGCGCCTGCGCGCGCAGTTCGCGCGCACCGCCCGCGCGGTGCCCGAGCTGCCGCACGCGCAGGCGCTCGACGCCGCGGGCGTGGAACGGCTCGAGCCGGCGCTCGGCCGCCGCTTCGTGCAGGGCTTCTTCCTGCCCGACGAGGGTCAGCTCGACAACCGCGCGCTGCTCGCGGCGCTGCTCGCACGCATGGCGGGGCTCGGCGTGCGGGTGCACTGGAACCGGGCGTGCGCGCCGGACGACGTCGACGTCGGCACCGCGGGCTGGTTGTTCGACTGCCGCGGCCTCGGGGCGCGCCCCGAGTGGCCGGCGCTGCGCGGCGTACGCGGCGAGGTTGCGCGGGTGCACGCGCCCGAGGTGAGGCTGTCGCGGCCGACGCGCCTGCTGCATCCGCGCTACCCGCTCTACATCGCGCCCAAGCCCGACGGTCTGTTCGTGATCGGCGCGACCGAGATCGAGTCGGACGACCTCTCGCCGGCCAGCGTGCGCTCGACCCTCGAGCTGCTGAGCGCGGCGTACAGCGTGCACCCGGGCTTTGCCGAAGCGCGCATCGTCGAGCTCGCGACGCAGCTCCGCCCGACCCTCCCGGACAACCTGCCAGCGCTGCGCTGGCTCGGCCCGCGCCGCCTGCAGATCAACGGCCTCTATCGCCACGGTTTCCTCGTCGCGCCGGCGATGCTCGACGCGGCGCTCGAGCTGATGGAGGACGGCCGCTCGGCGCTCGCCGAGCGGGTGGGGCTCGCGGTCGAGAGCGCGTCGGCGGCCGGTGCGGCGCGCGACAAGCCGGCCGCAGGCCCGGCCAACCTCGTCACTTTCGCCAGCGACGCCGCCAACGGATGAACCCCATGCAAGTCCACATCAACCACCAGCCTCACGAGCTGCCCGACGGCGCGACGCTCGCCGACGCGATCGCGCGCCTCGAGGCCCGCCCGCCCTACGCGGCTGCCGTCAACCTGCGGTTCGTGCCGCGCGAGCGGCATGCCGAGCATCGCCTCGAAGCCGGCGACCGTATCGAGGTGATCGCGCCGATCAGCGGCGGATGAAGGAGCCGACGATGAACGACACCGATGCGGACGCGCTGCGTCTCTATGGTCAGACCTTTCCTGGCCGGCTTCTGCTCGGCACCTCGCGCTACCCGTCGCCGGCGGTGCTCGAGGCCGCGGTCGAGCGCGCCCGGCCGGCAATGGTGACGGCATCGCTGCGCCGTCAGGCCGCGACCGACGCGGGTGCCAACGGCAACGCGTTCTGGCAGCTGCTGCAGCGCCTCGCGGTTCCGGTGCTGCCGAACACCGCCGGCTGCCACAGCGTCGAAGAGGTCGTGACGACGGCGCAGATGGCGCGCGAGGTGTTCGGCACGCCCTGGATCAAGCTCGAGCTGATCGGCGACGACTACACGCTGCAGCCCGACACGCTGAACCTGCCGGAAGCCGCGGACCGGCTGATCCGCGACGGCTTCAAGGTGTTGCCGTACTGCACCGAGGACCTCGTGCTGTGCCGGCGCCTCGTCGACGTCGGCTGCGAGGCGCTCATGCCGTGGGCGGCGCCGATCGGCACCGGCAAGGGCGCGCTCAATCCGTACGCGCTGCGTCAGCTGCGCGAGCGCATCGACGTGCCGTTGATCGTCGACGCCGGTCTCGGCCTGCCGTCGCACGCGTGCCAGGTGATGGAGTGGGGCTACGACGCGGTGCTGCTGAACACGGCGGTCGCGCTCGCGGCCGATCCGGTGGCGATGGCCGGCGCGTTCGCCGACGCGGTGACGGCCGGGCGCAGCGCGTTCAGGGCCGGCGCGATGGCCGAGCAGGAGAGCGCGCAGCCGAGCACGCCGGTGCTCGGCACGCCGTTCTGGCACGCCGCGTGACGGCGCTCCTGCAGGTGCGCCGACGCCGCATGGGCGTCGGTGGAGCGCTGTCGTGGCTGCTCGCACTCGCGCTCGCGATCGGCCTCGCGCTCGTCGGGACCGCACATGCCGCTGAGCCCGCCGCCACGCCGATCCGCCTCGCGCTGATCGAGTCCCTGAGCGGCCCGTTCGCGAACACCGGCGAGGCGTCGCTGCGCAACCTGGCGTGGGCCGTCGAGCGCGTCAACCAGCGCGGCGGTGTCGCGCTGCCGGCCAGCCGGCAGCCGCTCGCGCTGCTGCGCTACGACAGCAACGGCGGCGTCGAAGGCGCGCTCGCGGCGCTGCGCTCGGCCATCGACGACGGCGCGCGCGTCGTGCTGCAGGGCAACAGCTCGGCGGTCGCGCTCGCGCTCGTCGAAGCGATCGACAAGCACAACCAGCGCGACCCGGCGCGCCGCGTGCTGTTCCTCAACTATGCCGCGGTCGACCCGGCGCTCACCAACGAGAGCTGCAGCTACTGGCACTTCCGCTTCGACGCGCACGCCGACATGCGCGTCGCCGCGCTGATGCAGCTGCTGCAGGACGACCGTGCGGTGACGAGCGCATACCTGATCGCGCAGGACTACAGCTTCGGGCGTGCGGTGCTGCTCTCGACGCGTCGCGAGCTCGCCGCGCGCCGGCCCGACGTGCGCATCGTCGGCGAGGAACTGCATCCGCTCGGCCGCATCAAGGACTTCGTGCCGTACGCGCTCAAGATCAAGGCGAGCGGTGCGCAGGCGGTCGTCACGCCCAACTGGGGCAACGACCTCACGCTGCTCGCGAAGGCGGCCGCCGAGGTCGGCTTTACGGGGCGCTTCTACACGTTCTACGGCAACGCGCTCGGCGCGCCGGCGGCGATCGGCACCGCGGGCATCGGCCGCGTCGTGGCGCTCGCCGAGTGGATGCCGAACGTGACGGGCGCCGAGAGCGAGCGCCTCTATGCCGCGTTCCGTACGCGCTTTCCGGACCCGCGCCAGGACTATCTGCACCTGCGCTACCAGCTGATGATCGAGGCACTGGTGCAGGCGATCGAACGCGCGGGCAGCACGCGGATCGACGACGTCGCGGCGCGCCTCGAAACTGCACGGGTGTCGATGGCCGGGTCGACCGGCTTCATGCGTGCCGACGACCACCAGTTCATCCAGCCGCTGGTGATCGGCGTGATGGACCGGCAGGGCACGCCCGGCGTGCGCCACGACGTCGAGGGTTCGGGCTACGGCTTTCGCATCGTGCGGACCTTCGCGGCGGAGCAGACCGCACAGCCGACGACCTGCCGCATGGTGCGGCCGGACTGACGAACGCCGCGGTGACGTGGAAACGCGAGCTGCAGACGTGAGTGCGGCGGCCAGGAGGCCGCCGCAGGGCCGACGCGAGTGTCGCGTCAGCCCTTCACGCACACCACCTGCTTGAGCGTGTGAAGCACCTCGACGAGGTCGGCCTGCGCGGCCATCACCTTGTCGATGTCCTTGTAGGCCGACGGCGTCTCGTCGATCACGCCGGCGTCCTTGCGGCACTCGACGCCGGCGGTCGCCGCGACGTGCTCGTCGAGGCTCACCCGGCGCTTGGCCTCGGTGCGGCTCATCACGCGGCCGGCGCCGTGCGAGCACGACGTGAAGCTTTCCGGGTTGCCCTTGCCGCGCACGATGAAGCTGCGCGCGCCCATGCTGCCGGGGATGATGCCGAGCTCGCCCGCCCTGGCGCTGACCGCGCCCTTGCGGGTGACCCAGACGTCCTCGCCGAAGTGGCGCTCGCGCTGCACGTAGTTGTGGTGGCAGTTCACCGCCACCACCTCGGCCTGGAACGGCTTGGCGATCACCGTCTGCACCGCGGCGATCAGGTGCCGCATCATCACCTCGCGGTTGAGGCGCGCGAACTTCTGCGCCCAGCCGACCGCCCGCACGTAGTCGCCGAAGTAGGCCGAGCCTTCCTCGAAGTACGCGAGGTCGCGGTCGGGCAGGTGCACGTCGTTGCGCATCGCGTCCTGTTTGGCGAGCTCGATGAACATCGAGCCGATCGCGTTGCCGACGCCGCGCGAGCCCGAGTGCAGCATGAACCACACGGCGCCTTCCTCGTCGAGGCAGATCTCGATGAAGTGGTTGCCGGTGCCCAGCGTGCCGAGGTGCGAACGGTTGTTGGTGTTCTTCAGCTTCGGGTAGTCGCGGCACAGCTCGGTGAACTCGGGCGCGAGCTGGGCCCACGCGTCGTCTACGCTGCCCGGCACCTTGCCCCACGAACCCGGGTCGCGCTTGCCGGGCGCGCGGCCGTGCGGCACGCTGCGCTCGATCGCGCTGCGCAGCGGGCCCAGGTTGTCGGGCAGGTCCTCGGCGCGCAGCGTGGTCTTGCTCGCGATCATTCCGCAGCCGATGTCGACGCCGACCGCGGCGGGGATCACCGCCTTCACGGTCGGGATCACCGAGCCGACGGTTGCGCCGATGCCGACGTGGACGTCGGGCATCGCCGCGATGTGCCTGAAGACGACCGGCAGCCGCGCCGCGTTGGCGAGCTGCTGCCTGGCGCGCTCCTCGACGGGCACGCCGCGCGTCCACATCTTGACGGGCACGCCGCCGGTGGTGGGTTCTTCGATGTATTGCGTTTGCATGTTCTTCGTTCTCCGAGTCCTGGGGAGCGCGCCGATGCGCGCTCCCCCATCCGGTGCCCGATGGCACCACGTTTCGCTCGTCTCGGCGCGCTGCGGATGAATCGGCGCACCGCCTGAATGGTCTCGGCGGCAGGCATCGAACCTGCGGCCTCGTGGTCCCTAACCACGCGCTCTGCCATCTGAGCTACACCGAGAACAAGCCGTTCGGCTTCGGCTGTGTCCACGCGCGAACATCCCGTCGGATGCGGTGTCTCGCTGCACGCGACGGGGCCAGCGTCGCGCACATCCCGCGCCGCCAACACCATGTCGCGCGGCGCGGAGTGCATGGGCACACCCGAAGCCGGGCGGCCGCCGTCGATCGGAGTCGTTCCTTTCTCGAATGGCCGGACCAAAACGAAAAGGCCCGGATCCTTGCGGAGTCCGGGCCTGCGTGAGCAGCGTGCGGGGCGCTTCTAGGCGCTTCCCGCTCCCGGATTGGAGGTCATGTTTCCCCGAAGCGATGGCCGCTCGGCGAGCACGACGGTCGCAGGCTCGAGTGCATCGAATGAACCGAGCGCGGCGACGACGCACGCAGGCGCAAGCCCGGCGACGGGTCTGGTGCAGCAGTGGTCGGGCTGGCGCTTCATGATGAGCTCGTGGGATCCGGGTTCGTCGGGTCTTTGCGTTCGGTTTGCGTCGGCGCGCGAGGCGCTTTCTGCAATGTGGGTCGAACTGTAAAGACTCTTTACCCGAGCGTCAACAGGGGCAGACAATCGATGTGACCCGAGCAAACCCGAAGGCATGTCGAACCCCACCGTCACCCGTCGTCAGAACGCGCTCGCCTTGTTCCAGGCGTACGCCGAGCGCGCGCTGGCCGCGGGTGAGGCGCCAAAGGGCCTCGAGCAGGCGTTCGCGGCGGCGATGCAGATCTCCCCCAGCATGTGGAGCCAGATCAAGTCGGCACGCCCGATCGGCGACAAGCTCGCGCGCCAGATCGAGGTGCTCGCCGGCAAGCCGGCCGGCTGGCTCGACCAGACGCACGCCGACGCGCCGCTCAGCGCGGCCGAGAAGGCGTTCCTGGCACACGCGCTCGCCGCGTGGCGTCGCACCAATGCCGCGGGCCGCAAGCGGCTGCTGGCGCAGATGAAGAACGCCGCGGTGGAGGGCGCCGGCTAGGGCCTTGCGCCGCCTCGGCCCGCAGGGTGATCCTTCCCGTAGCGTTAACAGGCCCTGGTTCTCAGCGCCAGCGTGTCAGCGTCGTCCCATGCGCCGGCGCGCCGCTGTCCCGCATCGGCCGCGCCATGCTCCGTGCAACCATTCGGCCCCGTTAACGCCAGCGGCTGCCCGGCAGCCAACATCGCCATGCGTGCTCGCTCGATCATCATCTTCGTCGGCGTGGTTCTGCTGCTCGCGTTCGTCGCGCTCAACTGGTCCACGTTCGTCACGCCGACCGTGTTCAGCCTCGGCTTCGCAGCGTACGAGGCGCCGCTCTGGGTCGTGATGCTGGGCCTCGTGGGCGCCGTCGCGGCGCTGTTCGCGATCCACACCATCTTCTGGCAGGGCTCGGTGATCCTCGAGAGCCGCCGGCACGCCAAGGAGCTGCAGAGCCAGCGTGCGCTCGTCGACCAGGCCGAGGCGTCGCGCATCGCCGAGCTGCGCGCGGCGATGCAGGAGAACATGGATCGCCTCGCGCTGCGCATCGAGCAGTCGCAGGAGGCGATGCGCACCGAGCTGCGCGAGAGCACCAACTCGCTCGCCGCGATGATTGGCGAGTTCGAGGACCGCGTCGCGTCACGGCCGCCGCTGCGCTGAGGCGTCGGCGCGGGGCAGCGCGGCGCGCGGGGCGCCGCACGTCCACGTCAGCCGACCTCGAGCGCCAATCGCGGCGTTCGCTTCCCGGCTCGACTTTGGACGGCGCTCAGCGCGGCCTCGCCGCCCGGGCTCGCCGCCGCGCTCGCCACCCGAGGCCGGCGGCCAACCCCGGCGCCAGCAAGCCGACCGTGACCAGCGCGCCCGCCACGAAGCGCCCGCCCGGCTGATCGAACGTGCGGTCGACGAGGCTGCGCGCCGGCTCTCCGGGCGCCGGCAGCGCGAACGCGACCAGCGCGTCGCTGGTCGCGGTGCCGACCTGGCCGTGGCCGCCGGCGGCGATCACCACGTACTGGCGGTCGTTCCAGCGATACGTCATCGGCGTTGCCATCCCTGGCGCGGGCAGCCGGCCGCGCCACAGCTCGGCGCCGCTCGCCGCATCGAAGGCGCGCAGGTAGCGATCCATCGCGGCGCCGATGAAGACCAGCCCGCCGGCGGTCGCGAGCGGGCCGCCGAGATTCGGCGTGCCGCTCCGGAGCGCGAGCCCGAGCGGCAGGATCTCCTCGCCGGTGCCGAGCGTCGACTGCCAGACGATGCGCCGCGCGCCGAGATCGAGCGCGGCCAGGGCCCCCCACGGCGGCGGGTTGCAGGGAGCGCCGAACGGCGACAGCAGCACGTCGCGCTGCATGCCGTACGCGGTGCCGGCCTGCGCGCTCACTTCGCTGTTCGGATGCGCGGCCTTGACGGCGGCGAAGTCCGCGCGCGGGATCAGGCGGATGCGATGAGCCATCCGGCTCGTGTTCGCGTAGATCACGCCGGCGGGCGAGACCGCGATGCCGCCCCAGTTGACCCCGCCGCCGGTGAACGGGAACACCAGCGTGCCCCGCTCGCTGGGGGGCGTGTAGAGGCCCTCGTTGCGCAGGGCGCCGATCGCTCGCGCGCAGGCGCCCTGGTCGTACGGCGTGAAGCCCCAGGCGTCGCCGGCGGCAAGGCGGCTCGGCACCAATGCCGGCAGATCGGCCGGGAAGACCTGCGTCGGCGCCACGTGCTCGCCCGGCGCGCCGCCCTGCGGCACCGGGCGTTCCTCGACCGGAAACAGCGGCCTTCCGGTCTCCCGGTCGAGCACGAACACGAAGCCCTGCTTGGTGGCCTGGATCACCACGTCGCGCCGCGCGCCGTCGATCGCGAGCGTGGCGAGCGTCGGCTGCGCGGGCACGTCGTAGTCCCAGAGATCGTGGCGCACGATCTGGAACGCCCAGGCGAGGCGGCCGGTCTCGACGTGCAGCGCGACCACCGAGTCGGCATGGCGGTTGTCGCCCGGGCGCTCGGCGCCGTAGAAGTCGGGGCTCGGGCTCGACGTCGGCAGGAACACGAGACCGCGCACCGCGTCGGCCGACATCGGTGCCCACACGTTGGCGGCGCCCGGGCTCGTCGCCGGCTTGGCGCCGCGCTCGATCGGATCCCAGGTCCAGAGCAGGCGGCCGCTGCGCGCGTCGAAGCCGCGTACCGCACCCGACGGTGCGTCGGCGCGCCGGTTGTCGTCGATCGCCGAGCCGACCACGACGACGTCGCGGCTCACGATCGGCGCCGACGAGACCTGGAACTCGCCCGGCCAGTCGAGCCGGCCGGTGTCGATGCGCACCGTGCCGGCGTCGCCGAAGCCGGCGCACGGTCGGCCGGTCGCGGCGTCGAGCGCGATGAGGCGGGCGTCGACGGTCGCGCTGAAGATGCGCGTGGCGCAGGCGGCATCGGTCGGCGCGCGGGCATCGCGCCACTGCGCGACGCCCCGGCAGTTGTAACGGTTCGCCGGGCGGCGGTCGGTTGCGACCCGCGGGTCGAAGCGCCAGCGCTCGGCGCCGCTCGCCGGGTCGAGCGCGATCACCTCGTTGAAGGCGGAGCAGAACACCAGGTGGCGCTCGGTGAGGATCGGCGTCGCCTGGAACTTGACGCGACGCATCAGCGCCGGGTCGCGCCGCGCGGCGTCGCCGGTACGGTAGAGCCACTGCCGGCGCAGCCCGTCGACGTTGGCCGGCGTGATCTGGTCGGCGTCGCTCCAGCGCCGGCCTTCGTCGGTACCACCGTAAGCCGGCCAGCCGGTCTCGGCGCCGGGCGCCGGCGCGGCGCCGATCGACGTGGCGACGAGGGCGGCGAGGAGCGGCAGGCGTGGCATGGTCGATCGGCGGTCAGCGGGGCGATGTTCGCACCCGCTCGCGGGCGCGCGTATGCTGCCGCTCCCGTGCCTTGTGCACATCGACCCGAGGAGCGCGCGATGGGCTTGCTGGATCAGATCGTCGGCGGACTCGCCGGCAACGCACTCGGCCGCGGCTCCGACCCGCGCGGCGGCGGACGAGGCGGCGTGCTGATGGCGCTGCTGCCGGTGCTGCTCGGCATGCTCGCGAACCGCGCCGGCGGGGCGTCGGGCGGTGGCGGGCTCGGCGGCCTGGGCGGCCTGCTCGGCGGTCTCGGCGGGGCTGCGCCGGGCAGCCTCGGTGGGCTCGCGGATGGCGGCGGCCTCGGAGGTCTGGGTGGCCTGCTCGAGCAGTTCACCCAGCGCGGCTATGGTCGGCAGGCGAGTTCGTGGGTCGGCACCGGCGAGAACGAGCCGATTCCGCCGGAAGCGGTCGACAACGTCTTCGGCCGCGACCAGCTTGCGCAGATCGCGAGCCAGGCGGGCGTCGGCGAGGACGAGGCGCGCTCCGGGCTCGCGGAGCTGCTGCCGCACGTCGTCGATCGCATGACCCCCGAGGGACGCCTGCCCGGCCAGGACGAGTTCCTGTCGAGCATCGACGAACTCACGCGCGACCTGTCGCGCTGAGGCGGTCGTCCCGGATCACGAGCGGCTCGGCGCGTCGCACGCCGGATCCCACGCGGTGCCGATGTCGCGCACCGTTCCGTCGGGGCGCAGGCTCACCTGGTAGATGATGCAGTCGGCCCGGTTGTAGCGGTAGTTCCAGATCGTCAGGTTCTCCTGTCGCACGCCGAACGCCCAGGTCGGCGGACCGACGCGGTCGAGCACGTTCTGGCGGCTCATGCCGGGCTGGATCGCGCGCAGCGCGGCCTCGGTCGGTCGCGGGCCGCCGGCAAGCATCATCGAGCAACCGCTGGCGGCGAGCGCCGCGAGCAGCGCGGCGGCAGCGCCGCGCAAGGGTCTGGCAACGAACATCTCGAATCTCCTGAAGGCACAATGAGCTTCGGACCCGCGGGTGCGGCGCCGGTTCCGGGCCCTGCGCTCCGGCAGGCGGCTCAATGCGGCGCGGCGCCCGCGCGTCGGGCGACCGTGCCCCGGAAGGCCCAGGCGCCCAGTGCCGCTGCGGCAAACGCGAAGCCTGCCCCGATCGCGAACGCGAGCTGGTAGCCCGCGTTGAGCGTCGCGCGGTCGGCGCTGCCGGCTGCCGTGCCGGCAGCGCCGCTGTGCGCCGCCGCGAGGCTGGCGAGCACCGCCAGGCCGAGCGCGCCGCCCATCATGAACGAGGTGTTGACGATGCCCGATGCGAGGCCGGACTCGCTCTCGGGCACGTCGCCCATCGCGGCGAGCAGCAGCGGGTTGAACGCGATGCCGGCGCCGAGGCCGAGCAGCAGCATGCCCGGCAGCACGTCGACGACGAAGCTGCCGCCGACCGGCGCGCGCGCGAAGAGGAGCAGCCCCACCGCCTGCGCGAGCAGTCCGGCCACCATCGGTCCGCGGATGCCGAAGCGCATCACGACGCGCGCCGAGAGGCCGAGCGAGCACACCGCCATCACCAGGTTGGTCGGCAGGAACGCGAGACCGACCTGCGACGCGCTGTACCCGAGGACGCGCTGCAGGTAGAGCGCCGACAGGAAGAAGCACGCGAACATCGCGGCCGACCAGAGCACCGCGATCACGTTCGATGCCGCGATCGCGCGCGAGCGCAGCAGGCGCAGCGGCATCAGGGGCTGGGCGACGCGTGCCTCGATCGCGACGAAGACGCCGAGCAGCACGGCGGCGGCGCCGAGCCCGGCGAGCGTGCGCGGCGCGGTCCAGCCGATCTCGGTGCCGCCGACGATCGCGAACACCGCGAGCATCAGCGCCGCCGTCACCGTGATCGCGCCGAACACGTCGAGGCGCGGCCGTTCGTTCGTGCTGCGTGCCGTCGGCAGCAGCGCCAGGCTGAGGGCGATCACGCCGATGCCGATCGGCAGGTTGACGAGGAAGATCCAGTGCCAGCTGTAGAGGTCGGTCAGCGTGCCGCCGAGCAGCACGCCGATCGAGCCGCCGCCGGCGCACACGAACCCGTAGACGCCCATCGCCTTGGCGCGTTCGGCGGGCTCGGTGAAGAGGTTCATCAGGAGTGCGAGCGCGACCGCCTCGACGATCGCGCCGCCGACGCCCTGGATGGCGCGCGCGACCACCAGCGTGACCTGCGACGACGCGATGCCGCACGCCAGCGACGCCAACGTGAAGATCGCGACGCCGATGACGAACAGGCGCCGCTGGCCGTAGAGGTCGCCGAGCCGCCCGCCGAGCAACAGGAACCCGCCGCAGGTGAGCATGTAGCCGTTGACGACCCAGACCAGCGTCGCTTCGCTGAAGCCGAGGTCGGCGCGGATCGACGGCAGCGCGACGTTGACGATGGTGATGTCGAGCACCGCCATCAGGACGCCCAGGCAGACCACGCCGAGCGCGACCCAGCGGGTGCGCGGCGAGAGCGTTCGAGGGTGGGCGACCTGGGGAGCGGCTGGCGGGAGGTCGAGCGCCGGCGGGGCGGTGGCGGCCTTCGAGATGTCGTTCATGCGCCGTCTTGTAGCACCCCGCGCGAGGCGGTCTGCCTCCCGCCGGGTGGTGCAAGGAGGGCGGGCGCCCGCGGCCCTCAGCTCGCGAGGTCGCGCATCTCGCGATAGAGGTCGGACTTGCCCTCGAAGCCGATGCCGGGCAGGTCGGGCAGCGTGACGTAGCCGTCCTCGACCTGCACGCCGTCGGGAAAGCCGCCGTACGGCTGGAACAGGTCGGGGTACGACTCGTTGCCGCCGAGGCCGAGCCCGGCGGCGATCGCGAGCGACATCTGGTGGCCGCCGTGCGGCACGCAGCGGCGCGGCGACCAGCCGTGCTCCTTCAGCATGTCGAGCGTGCGCAGGTACTCCACCAGGCCGTAGCTGAGCGCGCAGTCGAACTGCAGCCAGTCGCGGTCGGGACGCATGCCGCCGTAGCGGATGAGGTTGCGCGCGTCCTGCATCGAGAACAGGTTCTCGCCGGTCGCCATCGGTCCGGCGTAGTGGTTCGCGAGCTCGGCCTGCAGCGCGTAGTCGAGCGGGTCGCCCGGCTCCTCGTACCAGAAGAGGTCGTAATTCGAGAGCGCCTTGGCGTACTCGATCGCGGTCGGCAGGTCGAAGCGGCCGTTGGCGTCGACCGCGAGTTCCTGACCCGGCTTGAGGAGGCGCAGCACCGCCTCGATGCGGCGCCGGTCCTCGTCGAGCGGCGCGCCACCGATCTTCTTCTTGACGACCGAGTAGCCGCGGTCGAGATAGCTCTGCATCTCGCGCTGCAGGCCCTCGATGCCCTGGCCGGGCCAGTAGTAGCCGCCTGCCGCGTAGACGAAGACCTTGCGGTTCGGCGTGCCGTTGCCGTAGCGCTCGGCGAGCAGCTGGAACAGCGGCTTGCCCTCGATCTTGGCGACGGCGTCCCAGACCGCCATGTCGATGGTGCCGACCGCGACCGAGCGCTCGCCGTGGCCGCCCGGCTTCTCGTTGGTCATCAAGGTGCGCCAGATTTTGTGCGGGTCGAAGTTATCGCGCACGTCATCGAGCAGGCTCGCGGGGTCGGCTTCCAGCAGGCGCGGGAAGAAGCGCTCGCGCATCATCGAGCCCTGCCCGTAGCGGCCGTTCGAGTTGAAGCCGTAGCCGATCACCGGCTTGCCGTCCCGCACGACGTCGGTGACCACGGCGACGAGGCTCAGCGTCATCCGGGAGAAGTCGATGTACGCGTTGCGGATGTCCGACTTGATCGGCTTGGTGGCTTCGCGGATGTCGACGATCTTCATGATGGCTTCGGGTCGAGGGGGCGCGACGGGTAGGCGTGCGGGCAATCGGCAAACCCGCTCCGCGCAGAGGCTACTCGGCGAACTCGGCGCCGGCGCGGTCGCGGTACGCCTTGGCCTCGCCTTCCACCCACGCCTTGAACGCCGCGAGCGTGGGGTCGTGCGCTCGCCGCTCGGGCCAGATCAGGTAGTACGAGCGATCGCTGAACAGGCTGTGGCTGGTGAGCTGCACGAGGCTGCCGTCGGCGAGCTCGTCTTCGACCAGGAAGCGCGGGACGAGGGCGATGCCGAGGCCGTGCATCGCCGCCTGCGACATCATCGAGAACAGCTCCATGCGCGGGCCGGCGAGGTCGCCCTCGAAGCGCACGCCAACCGATTCGAACCAGCGCCGCCAGGCGTACGGCCGCGTGGTCGCCTGCAGCAGCTCGAAGCGCGTCAGGTCCGCCGGCTTGAGCTTCTTGCGCGCGCCGACCAGGGCCGGGCTGCCGACCGCGATCAGCTGCTCGTGCATCAGTAGGGTCGATTCGGTGCCGGGCCAGCCCGCGTAGCCGGCGTGCAGCGCCGCGTCGAGCGCGGTCTCCTCGAACGAGAACGGCCGCACCCGCGGCGTGAGATGCAGAGTGATGCCGGGGTGGTCGCGCTTGAAGGCGGGAAGGCGCGGCAGCAGCCAGCGCGTCGCGAAGGTCGGCATCACCCCGAGCTCGAGCGAGCGCTCGGCGCCGCCGTTGGCCATCACCGCGAGGGTGTCGCGCTCGACCTCGTCGAGGCGGGCGCGCACGTTCTGGCTGAAGCGCGCGCCGGCTTCGGTGAGCAGGATGCCGCGCCGCGTGCGGCGGAACAGCTTGACGTCGACGAAGCGCTCGAGCGCCGCGATCTGCCGGCACACCGCGCTCTGCGTGAGGGCGAGCTCGTCGGCGGCGCGCGTGAAGCTCTGGTGGCGGGCGGCCGCCTCGAAAGCGGTCAGCGCATGGGTCGAGGGGATCTTGCGGCGCATGCGGCTCGTTCCTCGGAGTTCCATTCACGCACGAGTGAGTGCCGACAAAGCGTTTGCGCGTGACGAGCGTCGCATTCTAGAGTCGCACATCGAGGACGATTCATGCCATCCAGGAACTCCGACACCCGCTTCCACTGGGACGACCCCCTCCTGCTCGACGCCCAGCTCACGGACGACGAACGCGCGATCCGCGACGCCGCCGCGAGCTACTGCCAGGAGCGCCTGCTGCCGCGCGCCACCGAGTCGTTCCGGAACGGCACCACCGACCCGGCCATCTTTCGCGAGATGGGCGAGCTGGGCCTCTTGGGCGCGACCATTCCCGAGGCCTACGGCGGCGCCGGCCTCAACTACGTCTCGTACGGCCTCGTCGCGCGCGAGGTCGAGCGCGTCGACTCGGGCTATCGATCGATGATGAGCGTGCAGTCCTCGCTCGTCATGGTGCCGATCAACGCGTTCGGCACCGAGGCGCAAAAGCAGAAGTACCTCCCGAAGCTTGCCAGGGGCGAGTGGGTCGGCTGCTTCGGCCTGACGGAGCCCGACCACGGCTCCGACCCCGGCGGCATGGTCACGCGGGCCCGGAAGGTCGAGGGCGGCTACTCGCTCAGCGGCGCCAAGATGTGGATCACCAACAGCCCGATCGCCGACGTGTTCGTCGTCTGGGCCAAGGACGACGAGGGCCAGATCCGCGGCTTCATCCTGGAAAAGGGGATGAAGGGCCTCACGGCCCCGGCGATCCACGGCAAGGTGGGCCTGCGCACCAGCATCACCGGCGAGATCGTGCTGGACGGCGTGTTCTGCCCCGAGGAGAACGCGTTCCCGGACGTCAGAGGGCTCAAGGGCCCGTTCACCTGCCTCAACAGCGCCCGATACGGCATCGCCTGGGGCGCGCTCGGCGCGGCCGAGGACTGCTTTCATCGGGCGCGGAACTACGTGCTCGAACGCAAGCAGTTCGGCCGGCCGCTTGCCGCGAACCAGCTCGTGCAGAAGAAGCTCGCCGACATGCAGACCGAGATCGCGCTGGGCCTGCAGGGGTGCCTCAGGCTCGGGCGGATGAAGGACGAGGGAATCGCCTCGCCCGAGATCACGTCGATCATGAAGCGCAACTCGTGCGGCAAGGCGCTCGACATCGCGCGGGTGGCGCGCGACATGCTCGGCGGCAACGGCATCTCGGACGAGTACGGCGTGATCCGCCACGTCGTCAACCTCGAGGTGGTCAACACCTACGAGGGCACCCACGACGTGCACGCGCTGATCCTGGGCCGCGCGATCACGGGCATCGCGGCGTTCGGCGGCTGATGGCCGGCGCGCTGTCGCACCTTCGCGTGCTCGACCTGTCGCGCGTGCTCGCGGGGCCGTGGGCCGCTCAGATGCTCGGCGACCTCGGCGCTGACGTCGTGAAGGTCGAGCGGCCCGAGGTCGGCGACGACACGCGCGCCTGGGGCCCGCCGTGGCTCGACGAGGTCGACGGTGCCGCGCGCGAGTCGGCGTATCACCTCTGCGCGAACCGCAACAAGCGCTCGATCACGCTCGAGCTCGGCGACCCCGCCGACCGCGAGACGGTGCGCGCGCTGGCCGCCAAGGCCGACGTGCTGATCGAGAACTTCAAGGTCGGCGGACTCGCGCGCTACGGGCTCGATTACGCGAGCCTCAGTGCGCTCAACCCGCGCCTCGTCTACTGCTCGATCACGGGGTTTGGTCAGACCGGCCCGTACGCGCCGCGCGCCGGCTACGACGTACTGATCCAGGGCATGGGCGGGCTGATGAGCGTGACCGGCCGCGCCGACCACGAGCCGGGCGCCGGGCCGCAGAAGGTCGGCGTCGCGCTCACCGACATCATGACCGGGCTGCACGCCGCGATCGCGATCCTCGCCGCCCTTGCGCATCGCGAGAAGAGCGGGCGCGGCCAGCACATCGACCTGGCGCTGCTCGACGTGCAGGTCGCGAGCCTCGCCAACCAGGCGACCAACTACCTGGTGAGCGGCAAGGCGCCGGTGCGCATGGGCAACGCGCACCCGAGCATCGTGCCGTACCAGGACTTCCCGACCGCCGACGGCGACCTCATCCTCGCGGTCGGCAACGACGCCCAGTTCGCGCGCTTCTGCGAAGCCGCGGGGCGGCCCGAGTGGCCGAAGGACGCGCGCTATGCGACCAACGCCGAGCGGGTCGCGCACCGCGCCGAGCTGGTGCCGCTGATCCGTCAGCTCACGGTCATGCGGACCACGGCCGAATGGATCGCGCTGCTCGAGGGCGCCGGCGTTCCGTGCGGGCCGATCAACCGCATTGACCAGGTGTTCGCCGACCCGCAGGTCGAGGCGCGCGGGCTCCGGGTCGAGATCCCGCATCCCGCGCGGGGGCAGGTGTCGGTGGTCGCCAACCCGGTGCGCCTCTCTGAAACGCCGGTCGAGTACCGGCTGCCGACCCCCGCGCTCGGCGCGCACACCGACGAGGTGCTCGCCGACTGGCTCGGCCGTGCACCGCCCTGAAGCGAGCGCCGCCCGACTGCATCCGACACCAAGAACCCGAGGAGACAAGCATGAAGCCAACCCACCCGACGCGCCGCGCCTCGCTGCACTGGCTGCTCGGCAGCACGCTCGCGCTCGCGAGCGGGCTCGCCGCCGCCCAGGGCTACCCCAGCAAGCCGATCCGCCTCATCGTTCCGTTCGCGCCCGGCGGCACCACCGACATCGTCGCGCGCGCGGTCGGCGATCCGCTCGCCAAGGAGCTCGGTCAGCCGGTGATCATCGAGAACCGCGGCGGCGGCGGCGGGTCGATCGGCGCGCTCGCGCTCGCCAAGTCGCCGCCCGACGGCTACACGCTCGGCGTCGCCACCGTGAGCACGATGGCGACCAACCCGGCGACCAACCCGCAGCTGGCGTACGACCCGATCAAGGACTTCGTGCCGGTCATCAACCTCGCCAACGTGCCGAACGTGCTGACGGTGAACCCGAAGGTCCCGGCCAGGAACCTCGCCGAGTTCATCGCGCTGCTCAAGAGCCAGCCGGGCCAGTACAGCTACGCGACGCCGGGCATGGGCAGCATCGCGCACCTCGACGGTGAGCTCTTCAAGTCGCTCACCGGGACCAGCATGACGCACATCCCGTACAAGGGGTCCGGGCCGGCACTGAACGACGTGCTGGCCGGCCAGGTCGGCGTGCAGTTCGACAACCTGCCGTCGTCGTACCCGCACATCGAGGCGGGCAAGCTGCGCGCGCTCGCCATCGCGGCGCCGCGCCGTCTCGAGACGATGAAGGACGTGCCGACCTTCGCCGAGCTCGGCCTCAGGGACATGAACAACATGGCGTGGTACGGCATCGTGGCGCCGGCGGGCACGCCGGCCGACATCGTCGCCAAGGTCAACGCGGCGGCCGCCAAGGCGCTCAACGACCCGGGCGTTCGCAAGCGCATCACCGACAACGGCGCCGCGGTCGACGGCGGCACCCCGGATCACTTCGCGTCGATGATCCGGCGCGAGCTCGACCTGCGAAAGAAGATCGCGCGCGACGCGAACATCAAGGTCGAGTGACGCGACGCGGGCCCGCGCGGCGATGGCCGCAACCGCCGGTCCGCGCCGCCCCTGACGATCGCCTCGGCGCCTCAGATGGAACGAATCCACGGCGTCGCGGCTGACCGAACCCTGCGGGCCACGTGCCGCGCAGGTCTTGCGCACCCGCGCACCTTCAGAAGCTGAGAGGAGACAAACCATGCTGAATCGAATGACGCCGCCCCGGCGAGGGCGGCGGCTGTCCCGCGCGATCGCCGCCGTCGCGCTCATGTGCGGAGCGGGCGCCGCGCTCGCCAAGCCTGCCGACCTCACCGTCGAGGCGGTCTCGACGCGCGCCGACCTGGTTTCCGGCGGGGACGTACTGGTCCGCGTCACGCTGCCGGCCGCCGACAACCCGGCGCAGGCGGTGCTCGCCCGCAACGGCACACCGCTGCCCGGGGCGTTGCACCCCGCGCCCGACGGCAACGGCTGGCTTGCCCTGGTGAGCGGCCTGCAGCTCGGCGCCAACTCGCTCACCGTCACGTCGAACGCGGAGGTGGCGCGTCTCGACGTCACCAACCATCCGAACGGCGGGCCGATCTTCTCGGGCCCGCAGATCCAGCCGTGGACCTGCCTCCCGGGTGCGCTCGACGCCCAGTGCAACCGGCCGGTGTCGTATTCGTACTCGTACATGCCGGTCGGCAGCACGACCTTCCAGACCTACAACCCGGCGTCGCCGCCGACCAACGTCCAGCAGATCACGGTGAACGGTCAGACCGTTCCGTACATCGTGCGGGTCGAGAGCCTGACCCAGAACCGCGACGGCGTGACGTTCGCAGTGCTGTTCAACCCGAACCAGCCGTGGACGCCGTGGGCGCCGCAGGCGGCCTGGAACAAGGGTGTGCACGTGCTGCAGGGCGCGGGCTGCGGCACCGGCTTCGAGGAAGCCGTGCCCGGCTCGCCGCTCAACGACAACGCCCTGCGCAAGGGCTTCCTCGTGGTGCAGATCAGCCTGGTCCACAACACCCACAACTGCAACCACGTGGTGCAGGCCGAGTCGGTGCTGATGGCCAAGGAGCGCGTCGCCGAGCAGTACGGCCTGTTCGACATCATCTTCGGGCAGGGCAGCTCGGGCGGTGCCATCTCGCAGCTGATGGACCAGAACGCCTACCCGGGCCTCTACGACGGCATCGTCATCAGCCACGTGTTCGTCGACAGCGACGCGTCGCGAATGGCGTCGTACGACTGCAAGGTGGTGTACGACTACTGGGCCCGGCCCGGAACGATCCCGTTCACGCCGGCGCAGCGCGAGGCCGTGGTCGGGATGATCAGCGGCTGCGACTCGCACGTGAACACCACGCGCTACGAGGTCTACAACCCCTCGGTCGGCACCAGTTGCACGGTGCCCGCGGCATTGCGGTTCGACCAGGTCACCAACCCGACCGGCGTGCGCTGCACGCTGCAGGACTACGAGGTGAACCTGGTCGGCCGTCGCCCCGACGGCTACGCCAACGGCCGCCTCGACACCGTTGGCCTGCAGTTCGGCCTGAAGGCGCTGCTCGCGGGGATCATCACGCCGGCGCAGTTTGTCGAGCTGAACGCCAACATCGGCGGTCACGACATCAACTTCAATCGGATCGCGACGCGCATCACCGCCGACCGCCCGGGCCTGAAGCCTCTGTACTGGTCCGGCGCCAACAACATGATGAACAACATGAGCGAGACCGCGATCCTCGAGACGCGTCTGCTCGCGACCGACTTCCACCAGGTGTTCCACGCCTACGTGCTGCGCGCCCGCCTCGACCGCGCGCAAGGGCATCACGACAACCACGTGCGCTGGCGCACGCTGGCGACGACCGATCCGGTGCTCACCAACGCCGCGTTCGACACCATGGTCGAGTGGCTGCGGGCGATCAAGGCCGACACGCGCAACGTGCCGAAGGCGCAGAAGGTCATCGACAACAAGCCGGCGCTGGCGCGCGATCGCTGCACCACCGGCAACGGCGTCGACCAGGACCTCGGCGTCTGCACGCGCCCGCTCGAGCTGACCCGCGTGCTCGCGGGGGCGCCCGACTCGACCGACGTCGGTGCCTGCCAATTGAAAGCACTGAACTCGGCCGACTATCCTGGCGTCGCGTTCACCGCGCAGCAGTGGCAGACCCTGCAGCAGACGTTCCCCAGCGGCGTGTGCGACTTCAGCAAGCCGCTCGTCGACATGGACTGGACCAAGCCATGGATGGACTACTCGGGCGTGCGCGGCAAGCCGATGGGCCCGGCGCCGGTGTCGGTCGACGGCCGCACCACGCAGGTCCCCGCGAGCACGACCAAGAAACGCTAAGAGGAGAGATCCGATGAATCTTCAGAAGACCATCGCACGGGCCGCACTGGCCCTCGCGGCCGCGTTCAGCATGGCCGCGCATGCCGCCCCCGAACTCGTGACCAACGGCGGCTTCGAGACCGGCGACTTCAGCGGCTGGACCACGACCAACGCACCGGGCCTGGCGTCGATGTACGGCGTCGATACCGCCGGCCCGCGCCAGGGCAACTACTCGGCGTTCTTCGCCGGCACCGCGCCTGGCGACAGCATCTCGCAGACGATCGCCACGCTGGCCAACACGAGCTACCTGCTCAGCTTCATGCTCGACGTCGATGCGAACAGCGCGAACGGCTCGTTCGTCGTCAGCCTCGGCGGCACGCCGGTCTACACGGCACCGATGTCGGCCTTCGCGTTCGGGCTGGTGTCGCTGCCGGTATGGTCGAGCGCGGCCAACGGCGTGCTGAGCTTCGCGGCCACCAACGTCGACGGCTTCTACACGCTTGACAGCGTGAGCGTCAGCGCGCTGCCGGAACCGTCGACCCTGCTCCTGATGGCTGGCGGGCTCGCCGCCGCCGCGGCGCTGCGCCGCCGCAAGGCCGACTGAGTCTCGTTGCTCCCGAAGCCGTCTGCCCGGGGTTCCCGCCGCGGCAGGCTTCCAGGCCGGCACCCGCCGGCTTTTTTCTTCCGAGGCTCGGCACCGTCCGGTTTCTCTGCTCGGGCCGCTGGTGCTTTCACCGATGGCGCCCCGCACGGCGTGCGAATCGGGTGCACGATGCGCGACTGCCGAAACCGGAACACGTCATGACGCCCACCCCCGCACGATCGACCCCGCACGTCACCGAGCTGCGCGTCATCCCCGTCGCCGGCCGCGATAGCATGCTGCTCAACCTGAGCGGTGCGCACGGTCCGTTCTTCACGCGCAACCTCGTCATCCTCACCGACAGTGCGGGCCGCAGCGGTGTCGGCGAGGTGCCGGGCGGCGAGAAGATCCGCCAGACCCTGGAGGGCGCGCGCCCGCTCGTCGTCGGCCAGCCGATCGGCGCCTGGCAGCGCGTGCTGCGCGAGGTGCAGGCGCGCTTCGCCGACCGCGACGCCGGCGGGCGCGGGCTGCAGACGTTCGACCTGCGCACCACCATCCATGCCGTCACGGCGCTCGAGTCGGCGCTGCTCGACCTGCTCGGCCAGCACCTCGAGGTGCCGGTCTGCGCGCTGCTCGGCGAAGGCCAGCAGCGCGAGGCGGTCGAGATGCTCGGCTATCTTTTTTTCGTCGGCGACCGCAGCAAGACCGACCTGCCGTACCACGATGGCAGCGACGCCGAGGACGACTGGACGCGCCTTCGCCACGAGGTCGCGCTCACCCCCGAGGCGGTCGTGCGCCTGGCCGAGGCGGCCGAGGCGCGCTACGGCTTCAACGACTTCAAGCTCAAGGGCGGCGTGCTGCGGGGCGACGAAGAGGTCGAGGCGATCCGCGCCCTCCACGAGCGCTTTCCCGACGCGCGCGTGACGCTCGACCCCAACGGCGGCTGGCTCCTGAAGGACGCGATCCGCCTGATGCGCGACATGCACGGCATCGTCGCCTACGCCGAGGACCCGTGCGGCGCCGAAGGCGGCTTTTCGGGCCGCGAGGTGATGGCCGAGTTCCGCCGTGCGACCGGCCTGCCGACCGCGACCAACATGATCGCAACCGACTGGCGCCAGCTCAGCCACGCGCTCGCGCTGCAGTCGGTCGACATCCCGCTCGCCGACCCGCACTTCTGGACCATGGCGGGCTCGGTGCGCGTGGCGCAAACCTGCCGCGACTGGGGCCTCACCTGGGGCTCGCACTCGAACAACCACTTCGACGTGTCGCTCGCGATGTTCACCCACGTCGGTGCCGCCGCGCCCGGGCGCGTGACGGCGATCGACACCCACTGGATCTGGCAGGACGGCCAGCGCCTCACGAAGGAGCCGCTGCGCATCGAGGGCGGTCACGTGCAGGTACCGAACAGGCCCGGTCTCGGCGTCGAGCTCGACATGCAGGAGGTCGACAAGGCCAACCGGCTCTACATGGAGCACGGCCTCGGTGCCCGTGACGACGCCGCGGCGATGCAATATCTGATCCCCGGCTGGAGCTTCGATCCCAAGCGGCCGGCGTTCGACCGCTGACGCACGGCGGGCGGAGGCTGCATCATCGGCGGCCCACACCACCAGGAGAGGACATGAGAGCGAACCGCCTGCGGGCACTCTGGCAATCGGGCGGCGCCGCCGTCAACGGCTGGCTCGCCATTCCCGACGCGTTCTCGGCCGAGACCATGGCGCACCAGGGCTGGGACTCGCTCACCATCGACCTGCAGCACGGTGTGGTCGACTACGCCGCGATGGTCGGCATGCTGCAGGCGATCTCGACGACGCCGACGGTGCCGATGGTGCGGGTGCCCTGGCTCGAGCCCGGCATCCTGATGAAGACGCTCGACGCCGGCGCGTATGCGGTGATCTGCCCGATGGTCAACAGCCGCGAGGACGCGGAGAAGCTCGTCGCCTACACCCACTACGCACCGCGCGGAACCCGCAGCTTCGGGCCGATCCGCTCGCTCCTCTACGGTGGCGCGGACTACCCGACGCACGCCAACGACACCATCGTCACCTTCGCGATGATCGAGACCGCCAAGGCGCTCGACAACCTCGATGCCATCCTCTCGACCGAGGGGCTGGATGCGATCTACATCGGCCCCTCGGACCTTTCGCTCTCGCTCGGCTGCAAGCCGTCGATGGACGAGCTCGAGCCGAAGGCGGCCGAGGCCGTCGAGCACATCCTCGCGCGCGCCAAGGCGCACGGTGTGGTCGCCGGCATCCACAACAGCGCGCCCGCGGCAGCGCTCGCGCGCATCGCCAAGGGCTTCCAGTTCGTCACCATCAGCTCCGACGCGCGGCTGATGGCCGCCGGCGCGCAGCAGGTGATGGCCGAGATGAGGAAGGGCCTGCCGGCGGCACCCGTCGGGCCGTACTGACCCGGTCTGCGAAGACGGGCACGAGCGCACACCGACCCCGCGCCGGCACGCCTTCGGCCGATCCCGCAGCAGCGCTGCGCCGCAACCAGGAACCTCCATGAAGATCGGATTCATCGGCCTCGGCATCATGGGCGCTCCGATGGCGCGCCACCTCGCGGACGCCGGGCACGAGCTGTTCGTGCACACGCGCAGCCACCTGCCCGAGCTCATCAGGCAGAGCTCCGCGACGCCTTGCGCGCACGCCGAGGAGGTCGGGGCCAAGGCCGACGTGGTCTTCACGATGGTGCCCGACACGCCCGACGTCGAGAGGGTGCTGTTCGGCGAGCACGGCGTCGCCGCGGGCCTGAAGGCAGGAGCAACGGCCGAGGATGGCCACCCGAAGGTCGTCGTCGACATGAGCTCGATCTCGCCGATGGCGACCAAGGCCTTCGCGACGCGAATCAACGAGCTCGGCGCCGACTACGTCGATGCGCCGGTTTCGGGCGGCGAGGTCGGCGCCAAGGCGGCCTCGCTCACCATCATGTGCGGCGGGCCCGAGCGCGCGTTCGAGCGCGTGCGGCCGCTGCTCGAGACGATGGGCAAGAACATCACCCTCGTCGGCGGCAACGGCGACGGTCAGACCACCAAGGTCGCCAACCAGATCATCGTCGCGCTCAACATCGCCGCGGTCGGCGAGGCGCTCCTCTTCGCGAGCAAGGCGGGCGCCGACCCGGCCAAGGTGCGCCAGGCGCTGATGGGCGGCTTTGCCGCCAGCCGCATCCTCGAGGTGCACGGCGAGCGGATGATCAGGCGCACGTTCAACCCCGGTTTCCGCATCAGGCTGCATCAGAAGGATCTCGGTCTCGCGCTGCAGGGCGCCAGGGAGCTCGGCGTCGCCCTGCCGCAGACGGCGAGCGCGGCGCAGCTGATGCAGGTGTGCGCCGCCAACGGCATGGACGATCTCGATCACTCGGCGCTGGTCAGGGCGCTCGAGATGATGGGCGCCCACGAGGTCGCGCAGGCGGAAACCGGCTCGTGACGGCGGGCGTCGCCGACCCGCGCGCGCTGTTGCGGAGCCTCTTCGACGCCGCGGTCGCCGCGGCGCAGCCGGCGCTCTGCCTGCCGCCGCACCTGCCCGCGCCGCCGAAAGGTCGGACCATCGTGATCGGCGCCGGCAAGGCGTCGGCGGCGATGGCGCGCGCGCTGGAGGACCACTGGCACGCGCCGCTCGAAGGCCTCGTGGTCACGCGCTATGGCTACGCGGTGCCGTGCGAGCGCATCGAGATCGTCGAGGCCGCGCACCCGGTGCCCGACGCCGCCGGTCTCGCCGCCGCCCAGCGCATCGGCGCGCTCGTGCAGGGCCTCACGCCCGACGACCTGGTGATCGCGCTGATCTCGGGCGGGGCGTCGTCGCTGCTGGTCGCGCCCGCACCCGGTCTCACGCTCGCCGACAAGCAGGCCGTCAACGCCGCGCTGCTCAAGAGCGGCGCGACGATCACCGAGATGAACGCGGTGCGCCGGCACCTCTCCGCGCTCAAGGGCGGGCGGCTCGGCGCGCTCTGCCATCCGGCGCGCCTCGTCACGCTGCTGATGTCCGACGTGCCGGGCGACGACCCGATCGACATCGGCTCGGGTCCGACCGTCGCCGACCCGACGACCTGCGCCGACGCGCTCGCCATCGTCGAGCGCTACCGCATCGAGCTGGCGCCGGCGGTGCGCGCCTGGCTCGGGCGCCCCGAGGCCGAGTCCGTCAAGCCGGGCGACGCGCGTCTGGCGGGCAGCGAGGCGCGCATGATCGCGGCGCCGCAGCTCGCGCTCGACGCCGCGGCCGAGGTGGCGCGCGCCGCCGGCGTCACGCCGTATATCCTGGGCGACAGCCTCGAAGGCGAGGCGCGCGACCTCGGCAAGGCGCTCGCCGGCATTGCACGGCAGACGGCGCTGCGCGGCCAGCCCTTCCCTGGGCCGTGCGTGCTGCTGTCGGGCGGCGAGACCACGGTCACGCTGCGCGGAAAGGGGCGCGGCGGCCGCAACGTCGAGTTCCTGCTGTCGTTCGCCGTCGCGCTCGGCGGCCTCGACGGCGTGCACGCGCTGGCGGGCGATACCGACGGCGTCGACGGCGCCGAGGAGATCGCCGGCGCGTTCGCCGGGCCGGACACGCTGGCGCGCGCCTGGGCCGAGGGCATCAACCCGCGCGCCAGCCTCGACGCCAACGACGGCCATGGCTTCTTCCAGGCGCTCGGCGATTCGCTGGTCTGCGGGCCGACGCTCACCAACGTCAACGATTTCCGCGCCATCCTGATCGACGCACCGGCGCGCGGGCGCAGCGCCTGAGCGGGCCGGCGAGGGGCCGGCGCTGGCCGCGCCGCGCGGAGTGCAGGCCGCGCACGCGGACCGCTGCAAGACACGGGATGGCCGAATCGCGCGAGGCTCGTCGGCGCCGCCGCCCGACGTCGGGTCGACCCTCTCCGTACAATCCCTGGCCGTGACCCCGACCGGGCGACCGCCCGGTCGCGGCGCGGGTTTCGCTTCCGAGCCACGCGTCCATGAGGTCCCTGTTTCGCCACCCCGAGTTCCGCGCCGGCGTGCGCGACATGGGTTCGGTCGCGCCCGGCATCGCCACCTGGGGGCTGATGACCGGCGTCGCGATGGTCAAGTCGGGCATGAGCCTGTTCGAGGTGCTGCTGATGGGCGTGACGGTGCTCGCCGGCAGCTCGCAACTCGCCGCGATCCCGCTGATCGCCGCCGGGGCGCCGATGTGGGTGATCCTCGCGACCGCCTTCTGCGTGAACCTGCGCTTCGTCGTGTTCAGCGCGCACCTGAGGCCCTATGTGATGCACCAGCCGCTGTGGCGACGCCTCCTCAGCGGCTACTTCATGGCCGACCTCAACTACGTGCTGTTCACGAAGCGCCACCCGGAGCCGGCGACCGCGCCACGCGACATCGAGGCGCAGCACGCCTACTGGCTGGGCACGGGCCTCTCTAACTGGGTGATCTGGGTCGGCTCGAGCCTACTGGGCATCGCGCTCGCCAACTCGATCCCGGTGCACTGGGGGCTCGCGTTCGCCGGCATCCTGGCGCTCGTCGGCATCACGTGCTCGATCGGCACCAGCCGCATGCAGGCCCTCGCGGCGCTGACCGCCGGGGTGGTCGCGGTCGCGACCTTCGCGTGGCCGCTGCGCCTCAACATCGTGGTCGCGATCGGCGCCGCCGTGGCGATCTGCCTGATGCTCGAGCGGATGCGGCCGCACGCCGGCGCGCTGGCCGAGGACGGGGGCCGGCCGTGAACGGGACCGACGCCTGGACCGTGCTCACCATCGTCGGCATGACCGGCATCACGGTGCTGACGCGCTCGCTGTTCTTCCTGTCCGGCAAGCCCTGGTCGCTGCCGGGCTGGGCGCAGACCGGCCTGCACTACGCGCCGATGGCGGCGCTCGCGGCGGTGATCATCCCGGAGATCGTGATGACCGACGGCGCGCTGATCTCGACCTGGAAGGACGCACGGCTCTACGCGACCGCGGTCGGCATCGCCTGGTACTTCTGGCGCCGGAGCGTGCTCGGCACCATCGTCGCCGGGATGGCGGTGTACCTGCCGCTGCACGTCGGGCTCGGCTGGTAAGGCCCGAACGACGGCGGCTTCGACGCCGGGGTCCGGACCGGCCTCAGGTGGTCCGCGTGCCGCGCCGGAACACGATCAGCAGCACCAGCCCGCTCACCAGCACCGCGACGCCGACCCAGGCTGCGTTGATGCCGCCGAGCTGCTGGCTGCGCACGTACGACAGGCTCGACCACAGCATGTAGGCGCTGGTGAGGCAGAACACCGCCGGCGTCAGCGGGTAGAGCGGCACCTTGAACGGCCGCGGCTGATCGGGCTCCTGCACGCGCAGCTTGAAGAGCGACAGTCCCACCAGCAGGAAGAACAGCCAGAACACCGGCGCGGTGTACTCGACCATCGCGCGAAAGCCGCTCTGGTAGGCGGCGCCGATCGCGATCAGCACCAGCGCGAAGCCGGCCTGCGCGAGGAAGCTGTTGCGCGGCACGCCGCGGGCGTCGTCCCAGGCGGCGAGTATGCGGAGCTGCGGCCAGTCCTGCGCCAGGGCGCCGGCGGTGCGCGCCCCGACGATCAGCGTCGCGTTCATCGAGGTCAGCGCCGACACCGCGACCATCACCGCGACGGCCTTGCCGGCGGCGGGCCCGAATGCCGCGGTGAGCACGTCGGTCGCGATCGCTTCCGACCTGGCCATTCCGGCAAGGCCGAGCGCGTGCCAGTAAGCCCAGTTCACGAGCAGGTAGAGCACCGTGATCACGCCGACCGACAGCACCAGCGCGCGCATGATCGAGCGACGCTGGCGCAGGTCGGCGCTGATGTAGGCGGCGTCGTTCCAGCCGCCGTAGGTGAGCAGCACGAACACCATCGCGAGGCCGATCGAACTGGCCGACGCGCTGCCGGGCGGCGCGACCACGGGTGCCGGCGCGGCGGCGGGCGCGCCGAGCCAGAGCCAGAGCCCGGCGACCACGATCAGCACCAGGCCGCCGACCTCGACCGCGGTGAGCCACGCCTGGGCGGTCGCGCCGTTGCGGATGCCGCGCAGGTTGACGGCCGTCAGCACCACCACCGCGACCGCCGCGTAGAGCGCACTGCCGTGCGGACCGAGCGGCAGCAGCTGGCTCATGTAGTCGCCGAACACGAAGCCGAGCAAGGCGAGCGAGCCGGTCGTGACGACCGAGAAGCGCGCCCACGCGTAGGTGAGCGCGGTGCTCTTGCCGAACGCGCGCGACAGGAAGTGGTAGTCGCCGCCACGGCTCGGGTACGTTGCCGAGAGCTCGGCATAGCAGAGCGCGCCGGCGAGCGAGAAGAGGCCGCCGAGCGCCCACACCGCGAACAGCCATCCCGTCGACGGCACGTTGCCGGCGACCAGCGACGGCGCCTTGAAGATGCCGGCGCCGATGACGATGCCGACGATGATCGCGACGGCGTGCGCGAGCCCGAGGCTGGCGCTCGGCGGCGGCGCCAAGGTGTCGAGCGGGCGCGCCGCGGTGGCGCTGTCGGTGATGCGGTCACGCATGGTGGCGGCGGGCCGCGGCGGCCCGGTGAGGAAACGAGGTCATGGTTGGCGCGAGCGGCTCGTGGCGGGCGACCGCTCAGGCGCCGGCGCGCGGCCGTGCCGGCGCCTGGCTGGTCTGCCGCTCGGGCTCGACGCCCTCGATCGGCGGCGCGGCGCCCTTGCGGACCGCTTCGAACGCGACCGGCGGACGGCCCGGACGGGTGACGGTGCCCGTCATGCGATTGCCCGCCACGCGCGCCTGGAACTGCAGCATCTCGCCGGTCGCATGGCGGGCGCCGAACGAGAGCGAATCGCCCTGCAGGTGCGGCCGCACCAGCGTCGACGACAGGTTCTCCCACGAGACGTCGCCCTCGACCATCTGGAAGCGCTGACGCAGGGTGAGCGTCTGCGGCCCGCCGCCTTCGAGGTTGCGGAAGGTCAGCGCCCATTCGCCGCTGGCGTTGGCCGGGATCACCCACGCCGAGATGCGCGCGGTGCCGGAGCGGCCGACCTCGTCGGGCGTCCAGTCGCCCATGCCGAACGAGTGCGAGACGATCCGGGTGCCCGGGCGCAGCTTGAACAGCGTGGGCCTGAGGCGCATGTTGAGGTCGGGCAGCAGGTACATCGTGACGACCGTCGCCTGCGAGAAGTCGCTCGCGAAGATGTCGGCCTGGCGGAACTCGACCTTGCCCGCGAACCCCGCCTCGCGCGCGCGGCGGCGCGAGAACTCGACCATCTGCGGGTTGTATTCGAGGCCGAGCGCACGCGCCCCGTGGTTGCGCGCGGCGGCGATGGCGATCTTGCCGTCACCCGACCCGAGGTCGACCACGAAGTCCGAGCTCTTGACCTCGGCCATCTGCAGCATGCGGTCGACCACCGCGTCGGGCGACGGCAGCCAGATCACGTCCTTGCCGGACTGCCCGGGCTGCGGCTCGAACGGCGCCGACGCGGGCTGCGCGACCGCGCCGCCCTGCAGCCCGCAGAGCAGCGCCGCTGCCAGGAACGCACGCCGCCAAACCTTCGTCTCCATCGATGTCTCCCTTGTTCTGGCGCGATGGAAGGCGGTCGCCGCGGGCGCCGCCTGGATCGCGGGCATTGTGCATGGGCGACCGGCATGGCCCATCGGTACAAACCGCGCGACGGCGGGTGCGCGTGGCGCCTCGTCCATGGCCGATGGGGTCGATCGGGCACGGCGCCGGCACGCCGATGGCTGGATCGAATGCACGCGCTGCCCGGCGTGCCCAGGCGCCGCTAGGGCGGCGCGTCGCGCTCGAACGCCGGCGCCTGCATGAGGTCGTTGTCGAAGCCCATCAGCACGCTGGCGAGCGAGAGCGCGCGCCACAGGTGCGCCGGCATCCGGGCGATCGCGTCGGGGGTACGCACCTCGGCGATCCACGCGCCGATCTGCGCGTGCTGCTCGGGCGTGAGGAGGTGGAGGGCGAGCATCTCGTCGAGCGTCTGCACGGTTGGCTGTCTCGCGGTTGGAGTGAGGGCAGGGCCGCGTCGCCGCGGCACGCACGGGCTTGCAACCCGTGTGCCCAGCCCGCGCGATCAGCCGGCCCGCTTGGCGAGCAGGGCGTTGCCGGTGCGCGAGACGGGCTTGCGGCCGAGCACGCCCGAGATGAAGGCTGCGGCGTCGACCAGCCGGTCGAGGTCGATGCCGGTCTCGATGCCGAGGCCGTTCAGCAGGAACAGCACGTCCTCGGTCGCGACGTTGCCAGTCGCACCCTTGGCGTAGGGGCAGCCGCCGAGCCCGGCGACGCTGGCGTCGAAGATCGCGATGCCCATCTGGAGGCAGGCGTGGATGTTGACCAGGGCCTGCCCGTAGGTGTCGTGGAAATGGCCGCTCACCTCGGCGATGGGGTAGTGGCGCAGCGCGCGCTCCATCGCGGCCTGCACCTTGCGCGGCGTGCCGACGCCGATCGTGTCGGCCACGCCGCAGTGGTCGACGCCGATGTCCTTCATGAGCCGCACGACGCGCTCGACCTCGTCGGCCGAGACCTCGCCCTGGTACGGGCAGCCGAGCGCGCACGAGATCGCGCCGCGCACCTTGATGCCGTTCGCGTGCGCGGTCTCGACCACCGGCCGGAAGCGCTCGAAGCTCTCGGCGATGCTGCAGTTGATGTTGCGCTGGCTGAACGCCTCGGTCGCCGCGCCGAACACGACGATCTCGTCGGGCCGCGTCGCGAGCGCGGCGTCGAGCCCCTTGAGGTTGGGCGTCAGCACCGAGTAGCGCACGCCGGGCCGACGCTCGATGCCGTCCATCACCTCGCGGTTGTCGGCCATCTGCGGCACCCACTTGGGGCTGACGAAGCTGGTGACCTCGATCTCGCGAAGGCCGGCCGCCTGCAGCCGGTGCACGAGCTCGATCTTGTGCGCGGCGCTGACCGGCTCCTTCTCGTTCTGCAGGCCGTCGCGCGGGCCGACGTCGACGAGCGTCACGTGGTCGGGAAGCATGGTTTCGTCCTCGCAGCGGAATCGTGGGCCAGGGCCGACCTTACGCCGGTTCGAGGCTGAGCAGCTCGCCGCCCTCGGCGACCTGGTCGCCGACCGCGTAGAGCAGCTCCTTCACCCGGCCGGCGTGCGGCGCGGTGATCGTGTGCTCCATCTTCATCGCTTCCATCACCGCGAGCGGCTGACCCGCCTCGACGCGGTCGCCGACGCCGGCGAGGAAGGCGACCACCTTGCCCGGCATCGGCGCGCTGAGGCCGCCTTCGGGCGTCGCCGCGTCGCGGGCGTGCGCGATCGGGTCGACGAGGCGCAGCCTCGCCGTCCCGTCGGCGGCGAACACCGCGAGCTGCTCGCCGGCGCCGAGCACGGTGACCGCGTGGCGCGCCTCGCCGAGCGTCACGTCGTGGCGGCCGGCGCCGCGCGCCGCGACCTCGATCGGCCAGCGCCGCTCACCGAGCGCAAGGGTCGGCGCGCCGTCCCGGCTGCGCTCGAGGCGCGCGACGTGGTGCGTGCCGTCGATCTCGATGTCGAAGCGGCGCAGCGCGCTGCCGTGCAGGCGCCAGCCGTCGCGCCGCGACCACGGGTCGGCGCCCTCGAGTGCACGCTCGGCCGCGATCGCGTCGGCGACCACCGCGCCGGCGACCAGTTCGACGGCGAGCGGCGGCGCCTCGAACAGCGCCGCGCGCTCGCGCTCGATCAGCGCGGTGTCGAGGTCGGCGCCCGCGAACGATCGCGTCGCGATCACGCGGCGCAGGAACGCGACGTTGGTATGCGGGCCGACGAGGTGCGTCGCGGCGAGCGCCTGGTCGAGCCGCGCCAGCGCCTCGGCGCGGTCGGCGCCCCAGACGATCAGCTTGGCGATCATCGGGTCGTAGAACGGCGAGATCGTGTCGCCTTCGCGCACGCCGGCGTCGATGCGCACCGGCGCACGGTCGAACTCGGTGGCGTCGGGGACGCGGAACACGTCGAGCCGCCCGGTCGAGGGCATGAAGTTGGCGTCGGGGTTCTCGGCGCAGATGCGTGCCTCGATCGAATGGCCGCGAATCCGCAGCTCGTCCTGCGTCAGCGGCAGCGCCTCGCCGGCGGCGACGCGCAGCTGCCACTCGACGAGATCGAGCCCGGTGATCGCTTCCGTCACCGGGTGCTCGACCTGCAGCCGGGTGTTCATCTCCATGAACCAGAAGCGAAGGTCGCCGCTTTCGGTCGGCTCGGCGATGAACTCGACGGTGCCGGCGCCGACGTAGCCGACCGCGCGCGCCGCCGCGATCGCCGCGGCACCCATCTCACGCCGTCGCGCCTCGCCGAGGCCGGGCGCCGGCGCCTCCTCGAGCACCTTCTGGTGGCGCCGCTGCACCGAGCAGTCGCGCTCGAACAGGTGGACCAGGTTGCCGTGCGTGTCGCCGAAGACCTGGATCTCGACGTGGCGCGGCCGTGTGACGTAGCGCTCGATCAGCACCGCATCGTTGCCGAAGCTGCTGCTCGCCTCGCGCCGGCACGAGGCGAGCGCAGCGTCGAACGCGTCGGCCGACTCGACGACGCGCATGCCCTTGCCGCCACCGCCCGCGCTCGCCTTGATCAGCACCGGATAGCCGATGCGGTCGGCCTCGCGGCGCAGCAGCGCCGGATCCTGATCGACGCCGTGGTAGCCGGGCACCAGCGGCACGCCCGCCGCCTCCATCAGGCGCTTGGATTCCGACTTCAGTCCCATCGCATGGATCGCCGCAGGCGGCGGACCGATGAAGACGATGCCGGCGTCCGCGCAGGCCTGCGCGAACCCGGCGTTCTCGCTGAGGAAGCCGTAGCCCGGGTGGATCGCGTCGGCGCCGCTCGCCCGCGCCGCCTCGATGACGCGCTCGCCACACAGGTAGCTCTCGCCGGGCGCGTCGCCGCCGATCCGCACCGCCTCGTCGCACGCCAGCACGTGCTTGGCATGCGCGTCGATGTCGGCATAGACCGCGACCGTGCGGATGCCGAGCCGGCGCGCGGTCGCGGCGACGCGGCAGGCGATCTCGCCGCGGTTGGCGATGAGGATCTTCTTGAACATCAGTGCTCCGCGGCTCGACCGCCGCACGCTGCGCGTGCACGGCGATGTGGTTCCGGCATCACGTCCGCTGCGCGGACATGAGCCTCCACCGCATCGACTGCTGCGCAGTCGATGTCGCCGCGGTTGGCGATGAGGATCTTGTTGAACATCAGTGCTCCGCGGCTCGATCGCCGCACGCTGCGCGTGTACGGCGATGTGGTTCCGGCATCACGTCCGCTGCGCGGACATGAGCCTCCACCGCATCGACTGCTGCGCAGTCGATGTCGCCGCGGTTGGCGATCAGGACCTTCTTGAACATCAGTGCTCCGCGGCTCGATCGCCGCACGCTGCGCGTGTACGGCGATGTGGTTCCGGCATCACGTCCGCTGCGCGGACATGAGCCTCTACCGCATCGACTGCTGCGCAGTCGATGTCCGCCCGGTTGGCGATGAGGATCTTCTTGAACATCAGCACCTTCCCAACGTCACGACTTTCGTCAGCGGCGTCACTCGTTCAGCCACGCCGGCCTGCGCTTGCCGAGGAACGCCTGCACGCCTTCGCGGCCTTCGGCGCTGGCGCGCACGTCGGCGATGCGGCGGGCGGTGTCGGCGCGTAGCGCGGCGGCGATCGGCTGCCCGGCGATCTCCTGCACGAGGCGCTTGCAGGTGCGGGTCGCTGCGGGGCCGTTGACGACGAGGGCGGCGACGACCTGGTCGACGGCCGCATCGAGCTCGTCCACGCTCGTCAGTTCGTGAACGAAGCCGAGCCGGTGCGCCTCGGCGGCGCCGAAGCGCTCGGCGGTGACGAAGTAGCGCCGCGATGCCTGCTCGCCGAGCGCGCGGATCACGTACGGGCTGATCGTCGCGGGCAGCAGTCCGAGACGCGCTTCGCTGAGACAGAACGTCGCCGCATCCGATGCAACGAGGACGTCGCACACCGCGGCGAGGCCGACACCGCCGGCATAGCAGTCGCCGTGCACGCGGCCGACGACCGGCACCGGGCAGGCGTAGATCGTCCACAGCATGGCGGCGAGCTGCTCGGCGTCGGCGCGGTTCTCGTCCCAGCTGTAGCCCGCCATGCGGCGCATCCACGCGAGGTCGGCGCCGGCGCAGAACGCCTTGCCGCGGCCGCCGAGCACGATGGCGCGCAGGTCGGACTCGGCGCCGAGTGCCTCGAAGGTGGCCGTCAGGGCGGCGATCACGTCGTCGTTGAACGCGTTGCGGACGTCGGGCCGGTTGAGCCAGACGCGCGCGACCGGGCCGACGCGTTCGACCTCGACCAAGGAACCGCCCTCGCCGCTCGACGGGGTGCTGACCGCACCGGGTGCGGAGGCGCCAGCCGTTGCCGAAACGCCGATGGCGGGTGCATCGGACGGCACGTTCGATGGAATGGTCGGACCAGTCGACGCCATCGGGCTACATCCGGAACACGCCGAAACGCGCGTCGGGGATCGGCGCGTTGAGGCTCGCGCTGATCCCGAGCGCGAGCACGCGGCGCGTGTCGGCCGGGTCGATCACGCCGTCGTCCCACAGGCGTGCGCTCGCGTAGTAAGGGTGCGCCTGGCGCTCGAATTGTTCGAGGATGGGCTGGCGGAACGCGGCCTCGTCCTCCGCCGGCCACTGGCCGCCCTTGGCTTCGATGGCGTCGCGGCGCACGGTGGCGAGCACGCTTGCCGCCTGCTCGCCGCCCATCACGCCGATGCGCGCGTTCGGCCACATCCAGAGGAAGCGCGGCGAGTACGCGCGGCCGCACATCCCGTAGTTGCCGGCGCCGAAGCTGCCGCCGATGATCACCGTGAACTTGGGGACGTTCGCGGTCGCGACCGCGGTCACCATCTTGGCGCCGTGCTTGGCGATGCCCTCGGCCTCGTACTTGCGACCGACCATGAAGCCGGTGATGTTCTGCAGGAACACCAGCGGCACCTTGCGCTGGCAGCACAGCTCGATGAAGTGCGCGCCCTTCTGGGCCGACTCGGAGAACAGCACGCCGTTGTTGGCGACGATGCCGACCGGCATGCCCTCGATGTGCGCGAAACCGGTGACGAGGGTGGTGCCGAAGCGTGCCTTGAACTCGTCGAACTCGGAGCCATCGACGATGCGCGCGATGATCTCGCGCACGTCGAAGGGCTTTCTCGTATCCGTCGGGATCACGCCGTGCAGCTCGGCCGGGTCGTAGGCCGGCGGACGCGGCGTCTCGAGTCGCAGCTCGACGCGCTTGTTCCAGTTGAGGTGGCGCACGGCGTCGCGCGCGATCGCCAGGGCATGGGTGTCGTTGAGCGCCAGGTGGTCGGCGACGCCCGACAGCCGCGTGTGCACGTCGCCGCCGCCGAGGTCCTCGGCACTCACCACTTCTCCGATCGCCGCCTTCACGAGCGGCGGCCCGCCGAGGAAGATCGTGCCCTGCTCCTTGACGATGATCGATTCGTCGCTCATCGCCGGCACGTACGCACCGCCGGCGGTGCACGAGCCCATCACCACCGCGATCTGCGGAATGCCCTGGGCGCTCATCCGCGCCTGGTTGTAGAAGATGCGCCCGAAGTGGTCGCGATCGGGGAAGACCTCGTCCTGGTTGGGCAGGTTGGCGCCGCCCGAGTCGACCAGATAGATGCACGGCAGCCGGTTCTGTTCGGCGATCTCCTGCGCGCGCAGGTGCTTCTTGACCGTGATCGGGTAGTAGGTGCCGCCCTTCACGGTGGCGTCGTTGCAGACGACCATGCACTCGACGCCAGCGACCCGGCCGATGCCGGCGATCAGACCCGCGCCCGGCGCGTCGTTGCCGTACATGTCGAGCGCGGCGAGCGGCGCCACCTCGAGGAACGGCGTGTCGGGGTCGAGCAGCATCTCGACGCGGTCGCGCGGCAGCAGCTTGCCGCGCGCGACGTGGCGGGCCCGTGCGGCCTCGCCGCCGCCGAGCGCGACCCCGTCGAGGCGCCGGCGCAGGTCGTCGACGAGCGCGCGCATCGCCGTGGCGTAGGCCCGGAACGACTCGCTGCGCGGGTTGAGCCGGGAAGCCAAGGTGGCCATGCGGGTGTCGTCCTCTCGCGTCGCGGGTGATCGGTGACGCCGCGACCGGCTCGGTGCCGCGCGCGCCTGCAGTGGTGCGACGCGGCGAGCGCGGCGTCGCGCACCGACGATAGCCCGGCCGCTCGGGCCCGGCCATCCGCATCAACGCGGGAGCGTGGCGTCGCGGGCCGCGCGTGGCGTGAGACGCAGCCGCAGCGGGCAGCCACCCGGCACGGGCTGCGCCGGGCGTGGATCAGCCGCCGGCCGAGGCCACGCGCTCCTTGTTGGTCGTGCTCCGGGTGCCGTTCAGGTGCATCTCGACGTCGGCCGCGAGATCGCCCACCGCCTGCACGGCTTCCTTGATCTGTTCGGGCGTCGCATTGAACTTTTTCGCCCAATCGCGCAACTCATAGTCTTCGTGGACGTTGATCCGCTGGCGATCCTGGCCGCCGGTGTGCTGCTTGTTGTCGGGCATGCGTGCCTCCATGGCGAGTGATGGCCAGGTGCGGCAAGCGTCGTGCCGCCGTCAGGCGGGAACGGCTCTTGCCCCGCTGGGCGATCCGGTCGCACCGCGCCACCTCTCGGCGCTTTGCTGCGGCCGCCGCGCCGGCATCGCGTCCGTGCCCGATCCTTCAATCGCGATCCTGACCATGAATCCAACCACCCTCGAACCCGGCTGGCTGTCGAGCCTGCCCGGGCTGCATGCGCCGTACGCCAACTGGGCGTTCGCCGTGATCGCCGCGCTCGCGAGCTACCTCGCGATGAGCATGGTGCTGCGCATCGCGAGCGCGCGCGCCGCCGCGTTCGCGGCGCACACGCGCAATCGCTTCGACGACATGGCGGTCGAGGTGTTCGGCGCCACCAACCGCTGGCTGATCGCGCTCACGGCGCTGCTCATCGGCGCCAGCCTGCTCGACCTGCCGGCGCGCTGGGCGACGCGCATCGACCACCTCTGGTTCATCACCATCGCGCTCCAGTTCGCGCTCTGGATCAACGAGCTCGTCACGATCGCGCTGCGCGTCTACGTGCACCGCCACGCGACCGCCGGCATGACGCAGGTCAGCGCGTCGGCGATGCTGCTCTCGTGGGGCTTGCGCACGGCGATCTGGACGGTGGTGCTGCTGGCCGTGCTGTCGAACCTCGGCGTCGACATCACCGCCTTCGTCGCCAGTCTCGGCATCGGCGGCATCGCGATCGCGCTGGCGGTGCAGAACGTGCTCGGCGATCTGTTCGCCTCGCTCGCGATCGCGGTCGACAAGCCGTTCGAGGTGGGCGACGCGGTGCAGTTCGGATCCGTGAACGGCAGCGTCGAGCACATCGGCCTCAAGACCACGCGCGTGCGCAGCCTCTCCGGCGAGCAGATCGTGATCTCGAACACCGAGCTGCTCAAGCAGACGATTCGCAACTACAAGCGCATGAACGAGCGCCGGATCCAGTTCAAGTTCGGCGTCACCTACGACACGCCCGCCGACAAGGCGCGCGAGATCCCGGGCATCGTCAAGCGGATCGTCGAGTCGAGCGAGCAGTTGCGCTTCGATCGGGCGCACCTGGCGACGCTCGGCGAGAGCTCGCTCGACTACGAGGTCGTCTACTACGTCAGGGACGCCAGCTACGCGCTCTACATGGACCTGCAGCAGATGATCAACCTGCGCCTGATCGAGGAGCTGCAGAAGCTCGGCACCAGCCTCGCGTTCCCGACGCGCACGGTGCAGATCGTGACGGTGCCGGCCGCCGGCAGCGACGAGGGCCCGGCCCCCGAGGCCCGGTCGCGTCAGGTGATGCAGTAACGGCGTCGGCCCGGCGCCGACGCGCGGCCGGCCGGCTTCAGCGGCGGTCGGTCGCGCGTCGCCCGTACGGCGTGGCTTCCGGCGGCGCTGCGGCGGCGCTCTCGGGCACGTACACCGGCGCGGTGGCGCGCCGATCGCCGCGGCGGCGGTCGGGCATCGCGACGTCGCGAACGCGGGCGACCGAGCGCTGGTCGCTCTCGCGGATCTCGCCGCCGCAGGTGACGAGCAGCGCCAGGCATTCGGGCGACAACTCGTCTTCGGGATCGCGCTCCTGGGCGCGGCGTTCGACGTCTGGGTTCATGGGCTTGCTCCCGTGAATCGCGCAATGTTCAACCGGCGGCGAGGCGCGTCGGTATCGGGGTGTCAGAGAAGGTTCGCTCGACTAGTGCAGCGAGGAGCGCTTGTCGCCGGTCCCCGGCCGCGCCTTGGCGCCCGCGGTCTTGCGCGCCGCCTTCTTGGCGGCAGGCTTGGCCGCGCTCTTGCTGCCCGGCGCCTCGGCAAGCGTGCTCGGCGCGATGCCGGCGAACAGCTTGGCGGCACGCACCTTGAGTTCGAGCAGCTCGCTCGGCGTGATCGAGTAGGTGTTGCTGAGCGGCTCGACGTTGATGCCGAACTCGACGTCCTTGCCTTCGTTGGTGAGCAGGCCGCTGGTGAACTCGTAGTCGGGGCGCTGCGCCGGCACGCCGAGCTTCTCGACGTCGTAACCGTCGTACTCGACGTTGCGGATCTCACCGCTCGCGAGGTCGAGCATGCCGGTCGACTTGATCACGTCGTCGGCAAGCTCGTCGCTGATCTCGATCTGCACCTTCAGGTCCATCGTGTCTCCTGTCGACGCGGCGGTCGGCGCCGCCGCTCTCCAGGGCTTGGCATTCGGCGTGCGCCGGGCTCGGTGCGCACCGCCTGGGCGCGCTGGGCGGCTTCCTGGCGGGCGCGCTGGAGCAGCCCGTCGAGCTCCTCGGGGGCGATGCCCTTGAGCGCGCAGAAGTTGGCCGGCGTCAGCGTCGTCGTCTCGAAGTCGCGCAACAGCGTGGCGCGGTTGCGACGCTGCTGCTCGTCGAGCTCGATGCGCGCCTGCCGGTTCGCGCGGCGCCGCCCCAGCTCGTCGATCGCGGCCTGGCGGTGCTCGGCGGTCACTTCGCCGGCCGGCTCGCCATCGAGGCCGAAGCGTGTCTTGCCGTTTGCCAGCGCGACCAGATAACCGTGGCCGCCGGTGTAGCGGCGCAGAAATGCGGTGAGCGCCTGCTTGCTGAACTGGCCCGGCGCCTGCTGCTGGATGTCCTGCTGGATGCGGAGCTTGAGCGGCTTGGGCGGGTTGCCGAACAGCTTGGGGAACAGGGCGCGCAGCCGCGGACCGGCGTCGGCCGGTTCGCTGGCGCCGCGGGACGCGGGCTCCTGGGCCTTCGTGACGGGACCCGCCGCAGCGGCGTCGGACGCGCGTGTGGCCGATCCGGCCGACGGCGTGGCGGCAGCTTCTCCGCCCGCCTCGGCAGCGCTGCTGGCGCTGGCCGACGACGCGGCCTGGGCAGCGTCGACGCCGGGCGCGCCCGCGCCGCCGGTCGGCGTCGCCACGCCCTCGTCACGCGCACCCTGCGGCGCATCGGGAGCCGTCGCCGGCGCATCGACGGAGCCGCTCGCGGCCACGTCGGGCGCGGACCGTGCGGCTCCGTCGGCCTCGCTCGGAGCAGCCGGCGCGCCGCTGCTCGGAACCGGCGCCTCGGGGAAATCTGGGGCCATGGCCGATCGGGATCCTCAAAAAGGGCTGCATTGTGCAGCCCGCCGGAGCCGGGTTGCAGAATGGGGCCTCGCCCCCGCGAGAGGGTGCCCGGCGGGGCCCGCACCAGGGGTCGGCCGCGCCACCCAGACAGGAGAGAACGTGGAAAAACGCCCGGTCGAGCCGCTCGGCGCCGACCTCATCGACGCCCTGCGCTCGGTCACGACCGCGACGCTGACCGCCGTCTTGATGAAGAAGGGGCTGCGCAACGTCTGGATCCGGCGCGCGCGGCCGCTGCAGCCGGGCGGCCCGCGCCGTGTCGGGCGTGCCTTCACGCTGCGCTTCGTGCCGGCGCGCGAGGACCTCGCGACGCCGGCTTCGTGGGCCTCGCCGATCTCGACCCGGGCCGCCATCGAAGCGATGCCGCCCGGCGTGATCGCCGTGGTCGACGCGATGGGCGTGACCGACGCCGGCATCTTCGGCGACATCCTCTGCGCGCGCATGAAGAAGCGCGAGGTCGCCGGGCTGGTCACCGATGGCGTGGTGCGCGACCTCGCCGGCGTGCAGGCGACCGGCCTCGCGGTCTGGTGCCAGGGCACCGCGGCACCGGCGTCGGTGACCTCGCTCACCTTCGTCGGATGGCAGGAGCCGGTCGCGTGCGGCGGCGTCGCGATTTTCCCGAACGACGTGATCGTCGCCGATGACGACGGCGCGGTGGTTATCCCCGCCGCGCTGCTCGACGAGGTCGCCGGCCCGGCACTCGAGCAGGAGCGCCACGAGTCGTGGGTGCTCGAGCAGGTCGACGCCGGCGTGCCGCTGCCCGGCCTCTACCCGGCCGATGCCGCGACGCGGGCGCGCTACGAGGCGTGGCTGAAGGAACGCGGCTGACGGCGCCGCGCGCGCCGAAGCAGCCGGGCCCGGGCCGGTGAGCGGCGTTTCCGACGACCTGCGGCAGCCGGCGGCGCGCGCCGCCGACCTGCGCCGCATGAAGGCGATCGCGCTCTGCCTGCTGCTGGGCGCCGCGGCGGTCTATGCCGTCGCCCATGCGCTGAGCGCGCGCGCGCCGGCGTGGAGCTACGTGGCCGCGTTCGCCGAGGCCGCGATGGTCGGCGCGGTCGCCGACTGGTTCGCGGTGGTCGCGCTGTTCCGCCACCCGCTCGGGCTGCGCATCCCGCATACCGCGATCATCCCGACCAACAAGGACCGGATCGGCCGCAACCTCGCGACCTTCCTGTGCGCCAACTTCCTGAGCAACGAGCAGGTGCTGAAGAAGGTGGAGGCGTTCGACGCCGCCGGGCGCGCCGCGGCCTGGCTCGCCGATCCGCGCCGCGCCGCGCAGCTCGCGCGTCATCTGGGGCAGGCGCTGCGCTACGGCGCCGGGGTGGTCGACGACGCGCGCCTGCGCCAGTTCTTCGGCGCCGCGGTGCTCGGCCGCCTCGAGCGCGTCGACGGCGCGACGCTCGCCGCGCACCTGCTCGAGCTGCTGACCAGCGAGGGGCGGCACCAGCACCTGCTCGATGCGGTGCTGCGGCGGCTTGCCCGCGTGCTCGACGACGACTCGGTGCGGGCCGCGATCGCCGAAATCGTCGCCAGCGAGCTGAAGGTGCTGCGCTACGTCGGGCTCGACAGCGTCGCCGGGCGCTACCTCGCCCAGAAGATCGCCGGTGGCGTCGCGCGCCTCGTGGGCGAGCTCGGCGCCGACCCGACGCACCCGCTGCGCGAGCGCTTCGACGACCACGTGGCGATCTCGATCGAGCGCCTGCGCAGCGAGCCGGCGCTGCGCGAGCGCGTCGCCGGCTGGCAGCGCGAGGCACTCGCGCATCCGGCGGTCGGCGAGTACCTGAACGGTCTCTGGAGCGACCTCGTGCGCTGGCTCGAGGACGACCTCGGGCGCAACGAGTCGGTGGTGCGCGAGCAGCTCGCGCTCGGCGCGCGCGCCGTCGGCGCCAAGCTCGGAGCCGACGCCGCGATGCGCGAGTGGATCAACGGGCAGCTGCGGGTCGCGGCGCCGCGCTGGATCGAGCGCTACCGCGAGGACATCCGGCTCTACATCATCGCCCGCGTCGCCGAGTGGAACGCCGACGAGATGACCGACGAGCTCGAGCGCAACATCGGGCGCGACCTGCAGTTCATCCGCATCAACGGCACGCTGGTCGGCGGCCTCGTCGGACTCGCGATCCACGCGCTCACGCAGTGGCTGCTGCCGGGGTGAGCGGATCGGCGGGAGCTGCTGCTCGGCGCTGGACGGACCCGCAGACGGGCCGGTACGGCGCGCGCACCGAAGCGCAGCGGCCGTCCATCAACAAGAACGCACGCCGGAGCGTGCGTCGGGGGCTCAGGCGGCGATCGGTGCCGACGCCGCGGCGAGGCACTTGTTGCACTTGCCGAGCCCCGGCAGGCGCGAGTCGGGCTTGCCGTCGCCGGTCTTGAAGTTGGCCTGGCAGCGCCGGCACACGTACATCTTCGAGCTCGACATCATCGGCTTGACGCCCGGCTCGCCGGCGGGGCGCGCGGCGACGTACTCGGCCTGGGTCTGGCGCAGTTTCTGCGCGTTCTCGGGGACGGGAGCGGGAGAAGAGCGTCGGGTGGCCATGTCGGTACCTAAGAAGGCGGCCGGCCGCGCCGATGACCCGTGTCACCGTGACGCATGCCCGCCGCAGGGGGGCACTATTGTCCCAGTTATTGCCATCGCCTGTCGCCATCGGGTTTAACCGAGCGCGCAGGTCAAGGGCCTTGCACGCGCCGTGCGCCGGGCCGTGGTAGGCGCTTGCGGCGTGGCGAGAGAACGGGTTCGGCGCGGCGTGGCGTTCTTGCCGTTCGGCGGACTCAGCGCGCCGGTTTCGGCACTGCCGATGCCCCGTCGCGATCGAGCTCGGCCGCGTTCAGCGTGCGCGCCGCGCGCCTGGCCAATGCCTCGCCCATGCTCGTCACTTCGCCGGCAACCACGACGCGGCGACGTTCGGTGCCGAGGTGCGTCGCCGCATAGCGCTGGATCTGCGCCGGCGTGACTGCCGCGAGCGCATCGACGCGCGCCGGCAGCTCCGCGGGGTCGCGATCGCCGGCGACCAGCGCCACGATCGCGCCGGCAAGCCCGCTGGTGGTCTCGAGACTGCGCGAGAGGTCGCCGAGCAGCGTCGCCTGGCGGGCCGCGAGCTCGTCGGCACCGACCGGCTCGGCGATCAGGCGGTCGATCTCGGCGTCGATCAGCGCGGCGACGTCGCCGGCGGTCTCGTTGCGCGTCTGCACGGCAACGCGCAGCAGCGCGGCGCGGCGCCGCATCTCGAGCTGGCTCCCGGCGCCGTAGCTGAGCCCGCGCCGGATCCGGATCTCCTGGTTGAGGCGCGACGAATAGCCGCCGCCGAGCACCGCGTTGAGCACGCTCGCGATCGCGCGCTCGTCGTCGCGCGGGCGGGGCAAGGCGACGCCGAACGCGACGCCGGCCTGCCCCGACGCCGGCATGTCGACCAGCAGCAGCGGCGCGCCGGGCATTCCGGCGGCGTCGGCGGGGGTCGGCACGGCGCTGTCGGAAGGCGCGCGCCAGCGGCCGAAGTGCCGCGCCGCGAGGGCGACGCCCGCGTCGAGGTCGACGTCGCCGGCGAGCACGAGCGCGGCGTTGTCGGGCCGGTAGTAGGCGCGGTGCAGCGCGGTCACGTCGGTCCGGCCGATGCGCTTGAGCGACGTCGGCGTCCCGTTCGCGGGATGGCCGTAGGCGCCGTTGCCGAACGCCTGGCGCTCGACCGCGAGGCGCGCCAGCGCGCCGGGGCTCGCGTAGGTGACCTTGAGCTGGTCGAGCGTCTGGGCGCGCAGGCGGTCGATCTCGGCGTTCGCGAAGGTCGGCTCGGTCGCCACCTCGGCAAGCAGCCCGAGCGCGGCGTCGAGGCGCGGCGTCGTGACCGTGATCGAGACCTCCGAGCGGTCCCAGCCGGCGCCGCTCTCGAGCGAACCGCCCAGGGCTTCGGCGGCCGCCGCGATGCGCGGGGCGCTGTGCCGTCGGGTGCCCTGCGTGAGCAGACCCGCGGTCAGCGACGCGAGGCCGGCGCGACCGGGCGGGTCGACCTCGGCGCCGGAGCGGATCACCAGCACCGCGCTCACCAGCGGCACGTCGGCGCGCCGCGCCACGATGACGCGCAGGCCGTTCGGCAGCGTGCGTTCGGCCGGCGCCTCGATCGAGAGCGGGCGCGGCGGCCCGGGCGGCGGCGGCGTCTCGCGCGCCTGCGCAAGCACCCCGGGCGCCACCGCAATGCCGCCGAGCAGCGCCAACGCGCCCGCGATGCGGGGCCCGCGTCCGGGGCGCGCGCCGCGGGCGGTTGCGACGGCCAGCCGGGCTTGCACGCTGCTCATCGGGCTGCCGGCGCCTGCCGGTAAGCGATCGTCACGTGGTGGGCGCCGGCGACGTAGCGCCGCAGCACGCGCTGCACGTCGGCGGCGCTGACGCGCCGCAGGTCATCGAGGCTGGCGTTGACGCGCGCCGGATCGCCCTCGAGCACGGCCGCCTCGGCGACCGCGGCGCCCAGGCCGAGCGCAGTCTGCCGCGTCATGAACGCGGCGGTGATGAGCTGCGTCTTCACCTTTGCGAGCTCGGCGGCGTGCGGCGGCTGCGCGATCAGGCGCTTCACCTCGGTGAGCAGGGCGGCGCGCACGCGCTCGAGCGCGCTGTCGCCCGCCGCGATCGCATAACCGATCAGGAGACCGGGGCCAACCCGCAGGTCGGCGTCGAAGCCGGCCTGGCTCGCGACCTGCTGACGGTAGACCAGCGCCTGATTGAGCCGGCTCGAATCGCCGTTGGCCAGGATCGCGGCGGCGACCCGCAACGCGGCGGCGTCCGGGTGCGTGAGCGGCGGGGCGAGCCAGGTGAGCGCAACTGCAGGCAGCGGGACGCGCGGCGCCGCCAGGTCGACGCGCCGGTCGGCCGGCCACGGCGGCTCGTCGGCCGGCGCGCGGGCGGGAGCGGCCGGGGGCCTGGGCAGGTGGCCGAAATAGCGATCGACCCAGGCGTCGAGCTGCGCCGGGTCGAAGTCGCCGGCGACCACCAGCGTCGCGTTGTCGGGGCGGTAGTGGGCGGCGTGGAACGCGACCACGTCGGCGAGCTCGGCGGCGTCGAGGTCCTCGATGCTGCCGATCGTCGTGCGCCGATACGGGTGGACGCGGTACGACGCGCCGGGGATCGCGTTGAAGAAGCGGCCGTACGGCGCGGCAAGGATCTGCTGGCGGTACTCCTCCTGCACGACGGCGCGCTCGGAGCGGAAGTTGGCGGCGTCGACGCGCAGGTTCGCCATCCGCTCGGCCTCGGCCCAGAGCAGCGTCTCGAGATGGTTCGCGGGCACCACCGACTGGTAGGCGGTCACGTCGTCGCTCGTGAACGCGTTGTTGGCGCCTCCGACGTCCTCGGTGAGGCGGTCGAACTGCTCGTCGGCGAGGTTGCGCGTCGCCTTGAACATCATGTGCTCGAAGAGGTGCGCGAACCCGGAGCGGCCGGGCGGGTCGTCGCGACTGCCGACGTGATACCAGACCTGCACCGCGACCGTGGGCGTGGCGCGCCGCTCGACCGCGATCACCCGCAGGCCGTTGTCGAGCACGCGGGCGCGGAACGCGATCGGCGGGATCGGCAGCTCCGGCGCTGCGGACGGCTCGGCGGCGAGCGCGGCGCGGCCGAGCAGGGCCGCGGTCAGGCCGAGGAGAGCCGCTCGAACGGCGGTCCGTTTCACCGCCGGCCGCACCGCGGCGATCGATTCACCGGGCCGGCGACGGGTCGGCGCCCGTGGCGTCGACGAGTTCGAAGTGCTCGACATGCGGCGGCGTGGCGAAAAACGGGCCCACGGTAGCGCGCCAGGCGACGAAGCGTTCGCTCTGCCGAAAACCGACGGTGTGGCTCTCGAGGCGATCCCACCAGATCATCAGCAGGTAGCGCTCGGGTGATTCGACGCCGCGCTGCACCCGGTGGCCGCGGTAGCCCTCGGCCTGCGAGACGACCTCGGCAAGCGCCTTCGCGATGACGGCGTCGAACTCGGCCTGGCGGCCCGGCTCGATGCGGATGTCGGCAACTTCGAGAATCATCGGACGGGCTCCGAACGAGGGGACCGCAGTCTAGCGGCGGAGCATGCCGAAGCTCCGCACGGCGCCTGCCGCCGTTGCGCTCTTGGCAGCGTCGCCGGCACGGGACCGGCTCCAAGGCGCGCCCGCGGCGGCGTGCCATAGTCGCCCGATGCCTTCGGAAGCCTTCAGCCTCAGGCGCATCGCCGTTCCCGCCTTCGGCCCCTCGCTGCTGTTCGGCATCGGCGACGGTGCCATCCTGCCGATCGTCGCCCTCAGCGCGCGCCAGCTCGGCGCCTCGGTGTCGCTCGCGGCACTGATCGTCACCCTGATCGGCATCGGCTCGATGCTGAGCAACATTCCGGCGTCGCTGCTGACCACCCGGTACGGCGAGCGCCGCGCGATCATCGGCGCCGCCATCTGGGGCGCGCTCGGCATGGCGCTCTGCATCGTGGTCGCCCACGTCGTCGCGCTCGCCGTCGGCGTGTTCATGGTCGGCATGGCGTCGGCGGTGTTCGGCCTCGCCCGCCAGAGCTATCTCACCGAGGCGGTGCCGATCGCGATGCGGGCGCGCGCGCTCTCGACGCTCGGCGGGGTGCTGCGCATCGGCCTCTTCATCGGGCCGTTCATCGCCGCCGGCGCGATCCACGCCGTCGGCATCGCGGGCGCGTACGGCGTCGGCATCGTCGCGCTCGTCGCGGCGGCGTGGCTGGCGCTGCGCATGCCCGACCTCGAAGCGCCCGAGCCGGTTCGGGTCGCGCCGCCCCAAGGCGACCCGACCAAGCCGCTCGCTGCCGCACCGCCGACCTTGCGCGGCATGACCACGCATTACCGCAGCCTTTTCCTCACGGTGGGCATCGGCGTGATGCTGGTGATGGCGGTGCGCGCGTCTCGCCAGGTGGTGATTCCGCTCTGGGCCGACGCGGTCGGCCTCGACGCCGCGACCACGTCGATGATCTACGGCCTGTCGAGCGCCATCGACATGCTCGTCTTCTACCCGGCCGGCAAGGTGATGGACCAGCGCGGCCGCGTCATCGTCGCGGTGCCGTCGATGTTGATCATGGGCGTGGGGCTCGCGTTGATGCCGTTCACCCACGGCACCGCGACACTGCTGGTGGCGGCGCTGCTGATCGGCTTCGGCAACGGCATCGGCTCGGGGCTCGTGATGACGCTCGGCGCGGACTACTCGCCGTCGCCCGGCCGCGCGCACTTCCTGGGCATCTGGCGCCTGCTGGCGGACGTCGGCCTCGCGCTCGGGCCGATGCTGCTGTCGGCGGTCAGCGCGGCAGCGTCGCTCGCCGCCGGCATCTGGTCGACCGCCCTGCTCAGCTTCGCGGCCGCCGCGGTGCTGGGCTACTGGATCCCGATCACCAACCGGCGCTGGATCCGGCGCTGAGCCGCTCGTGCCAGCTTTACACGCCGCCTGTCCTTGTCCGGGCGGTTCGGGAGGGCCGCTTGCCAGCACTGCCTCTGGAGAAGCGGCACCTCGCGCGAGCGTCGCCGCCGTTTGTCTTCTCGAATTCACAGGAACCTGGCAAGCATGTTGACGACGTCTTCTTTCAGCGCGCGGTCTCGCGCGGGTTGCGGCTCCGGCCGCCGTTTCTCGGCCGTGGCCTGCGGCGTGTTGTTCGGCGCCACCCTGCTGATCGCCGGCTGTGGCGGCGGAGGCGGCGGTGGTGACGACGGTGCGCCTGGCAGCGACAGTGGCGTCGGTTCCGGCACGGGTGGGTCGGGTGGCACGGGGGGAACCGGCGGCACCGGCGGGACGGGTGGCGGCGTCGGCTCCGGCAGCCCTGGCGCCGCCGTGACACTGTCGCCGAACGCGCTCGCCTTCTCCACATCGGTCGGCCTCCCGAGCGCCGCGCAGACGGTGACGCTGAGCAACGGCACGGGCAGCGCGCTGCCGGTCACCGGCGTCACCAGCAGCAGCGCCGTCTTCAACGTCGCCGGCGGTACCTGCACCACGTCACCCACGCTCGCGGCGGGGCAGAGCTGCAATGTGCAGGTGACCTTCGTGCCGGTCACGGTCGGCGACGCAAGCGGCACCCTCACCATTGCGACCGGCGGTACGCCGGCGTCGCTGGCGGTGAACCTTTCCGGCACCGCGACCGCATCGACCGGGCCCGATCTGGTGACGAGCGTCACCCCGGCCACCTACCTGCAAGGCAGCGTCGAACGTGGGGCGTGGGATCTGCTGATGGCCGCGCGTTCCGCATGCGGCTTCGGCCTGGTGCAGCAGGACACCCGGCTCGACACCGCCGCTGCCTCGCATGCCCGCTATCTGGCGCAGAACTCGATCGATCGCAACGCCGCGGCGCTCGGCCCGTCCGAGGATCCAAGCTGGAGCTACTTCACCGGCGCGACGCCGACCGCGCGTGGCGGCGCAGCCGGCTTCCCGACAGGGCAACCGGTGGTCGAGTCGTCGCATGCGCTCGGCCTGTTCTACGTCGCGGGGCAGAACCCGCCGCTCGCGTTGAACTCGAACACGGGGATCGCGTCCATGCGAGCCCTGCTGGAAAGCATCTACAACACCGCGAACCTCTTCACGCCGGCACGCGTCGGCGGCATTGCGGCAACGGCACCGGCGGGGCCGAGCCTCTCATTGCTCAGTCAGCAGCAGTTCCGGCTGGTCGTCGACTTCTCGACCACCGGCAATCCGCAGCGCCTCGGCAACGGCAACGTCGCGACGTGGCCGTGCGAGGGTGTGGGCGGCTTCAGCGGCGCGTTGGATCCGGCCAACGAGGTCCTCAACCCCTTCCCCGACGTGACCGGTCCGGTGAACTACGGCACGCCGATCTATCTGCGGACCGACCTCGGCGCGACGCTCACGGTGCAGGCGGCGTCGCTGACGCGCATCGCCGACGCGAGTGCGGTGCCGCTGCGCAGCCTCACACGCGCGAACGACGCGAACAGCCAGCTCGGCAGTCACGAGGCGTTCCTGGTGCCGACCCAGCCGCTGCCGAGAGGCAGCACATACCGCCTGAACGCTACCGGCACGGCCAACGGCGTCGCGTTCACGAAGTCGTTCACGTTCGCGACGGCGCCGTGACGGTGAGAGCGGGCCGGCACCGCGCGCGGGCCCGCTCCCGCCCCGTCGCGGGCGTCGTGCCACTCAGGTCGCGGTCTCGCGCCGCGCGGCCAGCCGCAGCGCGTTCCCGATCACCGATGCCGAGCTGAGGCTCATCGCGAGCGCGGCGAGCATCGGCGACAGCAGCCAGCCGGTGACGGGGTAGAGCACGCCGGCGGCGAGCGGAATGCCGATCGCGTTGTAGACGAACGCGAACGCCAGGTTCTGCTTCATGTTGGCGACCGTGTCGCTCGACAGGCGGCGCGCGATCGCGACTCCGCGCAGGTCGCCCTTGACCAGCGTGACCGGGGCGCTGTTCATCGCGACGTCGGTGCCGCTGCCCATCGCGATGCCGACGTCGGCCTGCGCGAGCGCCGGCGCGTCGTTGATGCCGTCGCCGGCCATCGCGACGACGCGGCCCTCGCGCTGCAGGCGCTCGACGAGCGCGAGCTTGTCGGCCGGCGTGACGTCGCCGTGCACCTCGTCGATGCCGAGCGTGCGGCCGACCGCCTGCGCGGTGGCTGCGCCGTCGCCGCTCGCCATCAGCACGCGAACGCCCGCCGCGCGCAGGTCGGCCAGGGCGTCGGGCGTGGTCGCCTTCACGCGGTCGGTGATCGCGAGCAGGCCGGCGAGGCGTCCGTCGACGGCGACGTGGACCACGCTGGCGCCGCCCGCGCGGCGGCGCGCGGCCTCGTCGGCGAGCGCTTCGGTCCCGATGCCGTCGGCCGCCATCAGCGCCGCGCTGCCGAGCACGACCGGGCGGCCGCCTAGCGTGGCGCGGACGCCGCTGCCGGTGCCGGACTCGAAGCCGTCGGCGCGCTCGAGCGCGAGGCCGCGCTCGCGTGCCGCCGCGACGATCGCTGCCGCCAGCGGGTGCTCGCTCGCCTGGTCGACGCTGGCGGCAATGCGCAGCACCTCGGCGGCGTCGAAGCCGGGCGCCGCCAGCACGGCGTCGAGCGCCGGCCTGCCTTCGGTCAGGGTGCCGGTCTTGTCGACCACCAGCGTGTCCACGCGGCGCAGGTGCTCGATCGCGGCGGCGTCGCGGAACAGGATGCCGCGCCGCGCCGCGTTGCCCGTGGCGACCATGATCGACATCGGCGTCGCGAGGCCGAGCGCGCACGGGCACGCGATGATCAACACCGCGACCCCGTTGATGAGGCCATGGACCCAGCTCGGCTCGGGGCCGAACACGCCCCAGGCGAAGAAGGTCGCGACGGCGATCGCGACCACCGCGACGACGAACACGCCGGCCACGCGGTCGGCCATGCGCTGCAGCGGCGCCTTGCTGCGCTGGGCCTGCGCGACGAGCTGCACGATCTGCGCGAGCACGGTCTGCGAGCCGACCTTGTCGGCGCGCATGACGAGCGCGCCGGTCGTGTTCTGGGTCGCGCCGATCAGCGCATCGCCGGGCCGCTTGGCGACCGGCAGCGGCTCGCCGGTCAGCATCGACTCGTCGACCGCGCTCGCGCCCTCGAGCACCACGCCGTCGACCGGCACCGTCTCGCCGGGCCGCACGCGCAGGCGGTTGCCGACGTGCACGTGGGTGAGCGGGATGTCCTCCTCGCCGCCGTCGTCGGCGATGCGGCGCGCGGTCCTGGGCGCGAGGCCGAGCAGCGACCTGATCGCGGCCGAGGTCTGCGAGCGCGCCTTCAGCTCGAGCAGCTGGCCCAGCAGGGTCAGCGAGACGATCACCGCGGCGGCCTCGAAGTACACCGCGACGCGGCCCATCGACGCGAACGAGGACGGGAACACGCCCGGCGCGAGCGTCGCGACCGCGCTGTGGACGAACGCGGCGCCGGTGCCGATGCCGATCAGCGTCCACATGTTGGGACTGCGGTTGACCAGCGACTGCCATGCGCGCTGGAAGAACGGCGCGCCGGCCCAGCCGACGACCGGCAGCGTGAGCAGCAACTCGACCCAGCTCTGCGTCTGGGGTGCGAACCAGCCCAGGCGGTGCCCGGCCATCGCGAGCACCGCGACTGCGAGCGTGAATGGCAGGCTCCACCAGAAGCGGCGCCGGAAGTCGACGAGTTCGGGGTGCTCGCCCTCGTCGAGCGTCGGCATCTCGGGCTCGAGCGCCATGCCGCACTTCGGGCAGTCGCCCGGATGGTCCTGCCGCACCTCCGGGTGCATCGGGCAGGTGTACAGGGTGCCGGGCGGCGCGTCGACGACGGCGGCGGCACCGTGGTTGGCGTGGCCGCGGTGCGCGCAGCAGCCGTGCGCGTCGGCAGGGGCGGCCCCGGCATGGCCATGGCCGGCGTCGGCGTGATGGGCGGCGTTTGCGTGCTTGCCACGGCCGTGCCGCGCAACCGGCGCCGCAGCGGTGGCGTGACCTTGGTGGCCCACATGCGAGTCGCGCGACCGTGCAGCAGCGCCATGGCCGGGATCGGGCGTCGCGGCACTGGCGCGGACGCAGCACGATCCGCCCGGCGCCGCCGCCGTCTCGGCGCTCGCGCGCGCCTTCGCCGCGGCACGCGACACGTAGGTCGCGGGATCGGCCGCGAACCGGGCCTTGCAGCCGGCGCAGCAGAAGCGCAGCGTCCGTCCTTCGTACTCGAGCACGTGCTTCGACTGCGGGCCGACGCTCATGCCGCAGACGGGGTCCTGGGCAGGGTCCAGCAGCGGTGCGGATGCGGAGACAGGGGTTTCGAGGCGGTTCATCACGGGCATCCCTTGATCGGCGATGGCGTGAGCTTAGACTCCGTAGTGCACCCCAGAGTCAAGCGCTATTCCATGCAGGCGGCGGGGCGGCAACGGGAGCTTGCAATGAGCGAACTGGCGACCATGCAGGACCTCACGATCGGGCGTCTCGCCAGGGCGGCGGGCGTCGGCGTCGAGACGATCCGCTACTACCAGCAACGCGGGCTGCTGCCGGTGCCCGAGAGCCGCGGCGCGTTCCGGCACTACCCGCCTCAGGTGGTGCAGCGGATCGGTTTCATCAAGCGCGCGCAGGAGCTCGGCTTCTCCCTCGGCGAGATCGCCGAGCTGCTGCGGCTCGAGGATGGCAGCGAGCGCGGCTCGATCCGCCGCGTCGCCGCCGACCGCCTGGCGCAGATCGAGACCAAGCTCGCCGACCTGCGTCGCATGCAACGCGCGCTGCGTCACCTGGTCGACGCGTGCGAGCACACCGGTCTCGAGCAGCCGTGCCCGATCATCGCGACGCTGGCGCGGTGAGCGACCTGGGGTCGCGAGCGGCAGCGCGCGCGGACGACACGTCGCGGGCGGCGCCGCCCGAAGCCGGCCCGCCGCGCGCGACCGCACCCTCGTTCCGTCGCGCCCTTGCGTTCTGGCTCAAGCTCGGCTGCATCAGCTTCGGCGGCCCGGCCGGGCAGATCGCGATCATGCACCGCGAGCTCGTCGAGCAGCGTCGCTGGATCGGCGAGCGCCGCTTTCTGCACGCGCTCAACTACTGCATGCTGCTGCCCGGCCCCGAAGCGCAGCAGCTCGCCACCTACATCGGCTGGCTGATGCACGGCGTGCGCGGCGGCATTGCCGCCGGCGCGCTGTTCGTGCTGCCGTCGTTCGTCGTCCTCGTCGGGCTCGCGTGGCTGTACGTGGCGCACGGGACCCTGCCGCTCGTCGCCGGCGTGTTCTATGGCCTCAAGCCCGCGGTGGTCGCGCTCGTGCTGCACGCGGCGCACCGCATCGGGCGGCGGACCCTGACTCACCCGGGCCTGGTCGCGATCGCTGCGGCGGCGTTCGTCGCGCTGCGCCTGGGCGCGCCGTTCCCGCTGCTGATCGGGGTGGCCGCGCTGCTCGGCGCGATCGGTGCGCGTGTCGCGCCGACGGTCTTCGCGCCACGGCCGAGCGGGGTCAGCGCTGCCGCTGCCGAGGCCCGACAGGCGCCGGCGCTGATCGACGACGCGGCGCCGCCCCCGCCGCACGCGCGTCACTCGGCCGTGCGGTTCGCGGGTGTCGTCGGAACCGGTCTCGTGCTGTGGGCCGGCCTCATCGGCTCGCTGCTCGCGCTGTTCGGCCCCGCCGGCACGCTGACCCGCATGGCGTGGTTCTTCACCAAGGCGGCGCTGCTGACCTTCGGCGGCGCCTACGCGGTGCTGCCTTACGTGGTGCAGGGCGCCGTCGAGCAGCACCAGTGGATCGGCGCCACCCAGATGATCGACGGCCTCGCGCTCGGCGAGACGACGCCCGGCCCGCTGATCATGGTGGTGACGTTCATCGGCTTCGTCGGCGGCTGGTTCGCCGCGACGTTCGGCGCCGAGGCGCGCTTCGCCGCCGGGCTCGCCGCGGCCGCGGTCGTGACGGCGGTGACCTTCCTGCCGTCGTTCGTCTTCATCCTGACCGGCGGTCCGCTCGTCGAAGCGACGCACGGGCGGCTCGGCTTCACGGCGCCGCTCACCGCGATCACCGCCGCGGTCGTCGGCGTGATCGTCAACCTGGCGCTGTTCTTCGCCGGGCACGTGCTGTGGCCGCAGGGCCTCGCCGGCCCGATCGACCTCGGTGCGGCTGCGATCGCGCTCGGCGCCGCGATCGCGCTGTTCCGCTTCGGCGTCGGTGTGCTGCCTCTGCTCGCGGCGTGTGCGGCAGCGGGTGTGCTGCTGCAGGCGTTGCCGGTCGGCTGACCGCCGCGGCCTGCCGACCCCTTATCGGCCGCAGGGCCGCACGACCCGCCGTCCACGCGCGGCGCCGGCCTCGCGGCGCTGCCTCACGGGTTCGTGCACACGTAGCTGCTCGGGTTGTTCTGAGCGGCGAGGGCGGCCGCGCTGGTGCCCGTCGCGCCGATGTAGTGCGCGTACTGCGGGTACGGGCAGAGTGGCCGCACCCGCGTGGTCGCTCCCGCGGGCAGTGCCCAGCCGAACGCCGCCGGTGCCGCGGGGCTCGACTGCGCGACGATGCGGTCGGGCGCCTGCCCCTTCTCGAGCCAGTTCACCAGCGCGGTGAACACCGGCACGTTGTCGGTGGCGGGGCCGCCCGAGCAGTGGTTCATGCCGGGAATGCCGAACAGCCGCACGAAGTCGCGCGGGTTGCCGTTGGCCGAGTTCCCGCTCAGCGAGTCGATCCAGCGCGCCGTGTACTTGAACGAGAACACCGGGTCGGCGAGACCGTGGTACAGGATCATCCTGCCGCCGCGCGCCTTGAACGCCGAGAGGTCCGTCGAGTGCGTGCCCATGAAGTCGATCGGCGCGACCGGATAGGTGGCGCTGGTCGCGCTGATCTTGGGGGCGTCGGTGTCGAAATTGAAGTTGAGCTGGTACTGCACCAGCGAGTTCGCGGTTCCGAGGCCGAGCGTCGGCGGGGTCGTGAAGATCAGCGGCCCCGCCCCGCCACCGAGGGTGACGTTGATCGCGGTGTTGGTGCCGGTGGTGCTGTAGGCGCCGGTCTTCCACGCCAGCCAGCCCGGCGCGCCGATGCCCGGGTCCCACGGCCAGTCGCTGTAGAGCGCGGTGCCGGCGCTGTTGCGTGCGCCGGCCATCACGCGCTGCAGCGCGGTCGCCTGCACGGACGACAGGCATTCGGCGGGTGCACCCGCCGTGCCGCAGGTGACCCGGCTCAGGTCGAAATTGCACGGCTTGTTGGTCATGCCGTCGGCCAGCCCGTCGGCGGCGTCGCACTGCGCGAGAACGGCCTGCTGCAACGCGGTCCATTGCGCCGGGCGGATCGCGGCATTGAGCAGCGGCGTGGTGCCGGCGCCCGGACCGGTGGTCTCGAAGAGGTTCTGCGCACGGGCTGCGCTCGCGAACTGCTGGGTGTCCCACGCCTCGGCGAGCCACGCCTTGGGCAGGTCGGAGCCGGGGTCGCCGGCGACGACGCCGTCGAACTCGCTGCCGAAGCGCTGCGCGACCATCATCGCCTCGCGGCCGCCTTCGGAGCAGCCCGCGAAATAGGAGTGCGTCTGCGCCTTGCCGTAGTAGCGCTCGATCAGCTTGTTGGCGAGCTGCTTGGTCAGACCAATCCCGTTGTAGCCGAAGTCGAGGCGGGCCTGGTTGTCGAGCCCGAAGGCGGCGGTGCCGCCGTTGGCCGGATCGTTGTTGGTGGCGTTGCTGTGGCCGGTGTCGGTCGACGCGGTCGCGTAGCCGGCCAGCAACGGGTTGACCGCCTCGCCGTTGGTGACCGTGCCCGTCGTGTTGGGGATCGAGCCGTTGCTGCCGCCGCCGCCCGCGAAGAAGAGGTTGCCGTTCCACGTGCTCGGCAGGTTGACCTGGAACGCGATCGCATAGGTGGCGACCGCCTCGGTCTGCCCGGCGACCCGGTTGCCGACGCGGCCGCCGTTGATCGTTCCGACCACTGCGCAGTACGGCCGATAGTTGCCGCTGGCGTCGGTGGTGGCGGTACTTCGCAAGGTCGCCGAGGTGATCGCGACCTGCATGCCCGGGCTCGAGAGCGCGCTGGCGAGCGGCGCCAGCGCGCTGCAGCCGCCGAGCGGATCGGGGTTGTTCAGCAGCGCGGCCGGCGCGGGCGACTCGTCGTCGTCGTCGTGGCCGCCGCCGCCGCAGCCGGCGGCGAGCGCCGCCGCGGTAGCGACCGCGAACAGGGAGCGAAGCTTCAGAAGCGAATGCATGCGGGTACCTCGGGGACGTTGCCAGCCGGCGGGGAGCGCGGGGTGCGAAGCAATGTAGTTCGCGCCTCGAAGGGCCTCTTCTGGTGGATACCCGTGGCTGCCGTCGCGGCGGTGGCGAAGCGCTCGACGCATGCCATCTCTTTCAAGGATTGAACGATCACCGCCGATGCATGGCAGAGGCGAACGGCGACCGGCCCGAGGCGCGGCCGCGCATGCCGGACGGCTGCAACAATGCGCCGGAGCCGCTGCCATGGACATCCGCAAAGCACGCCCTTCCGCTGCCGGTGAACCGCGGGACGCGACGCCGGCCGGCGGCCTCGGCGAAGCGCGCCTGCAGCACCTCATCGGCTACCAGGTCGCGCAGGCCGCGATCGTCACCTTCGGCGTGTTCGAGCGGCTGGTCGGCGGGCCGATGGAGCTGCGGCCGGTCGAGTACACCATCCTCACGCTGATCGACGAGAACCCCGGCGGGTCGCCGGCGCAGCTTTCGAAGGCGCTCGCGGTGACGCCGCCCAACATCACGTCGTGGGTCGACAAGCTCGAACGGCGCGGGCTCGTCGCACGCGAGCGCAACCTGCGCGATCGCCGCGGTCGGCACCTGCGCACCACCGAGGCGGGCGCGGCGCTCGTCAGGGAAGCGACCGCGCGCCTGCTCGAGGGCGAACGCGAGACGCTGTCGACGCTGACGCCGGGTGAGCGGCTCATCCTCGGCGAGTTGCTGCACAAGGTCGCTCGGCTGCGCTGACGCGCGCACGCGAGGCGCCGCGCCGGCTGAGCGCGCCGGTGCGGCCGACCGATGAAGTCGCCGGTGTCGCAGCCCGTCGCGCTTCGGCGGACGGTTCGCTCGGTGCCGGGGGCACCGTCGCGACAGGACGCAAAGCTTCATCTTGGGAAGCATCGGACGTGCGCCCTCCGGTGCCTCGCGCGCGCCTGGAACGAAGCAAACGGAACGGCCGGACGGTCGCAGCGCGCAGGCGTTCCAGGAGGACCGTTCCGCACAAACCCCTATTCGGCGAATTAGTTCATTCCGTAAATTAGTTGACGGGCGGTCAATCCACGACCAGCCCGCCCGGGCATCCGCAGCAGGTTGGCTCGCTGGATTCCATTCAACACATCTGGGGGACACGATGTCACACGCTCTCGAGAAGACCAAGAAAACGCTCGCCCGCCTGCTGCTCGCCGCCGGCCTTGCCGCCACGGCACAGGCAGCCTCGGCCGATGCGTACACCGCGCGGGGCTCGTTCGCGCGCGACGACGACGTCCGCTTCTTCTCGCTGACGGTGTCGACCGCCGGCCTCGTCACCGCCACCAGCATCGGCTACGCGGGCGGCACGGGCGTCAATGGTCAGACCATCGGCCGCGGCGGTTTCGACACCATGCTGTACCTCTACAGCAGTGCCGGCTCGCTGCTCGCGCAGAGCGATGACGGCGTCAACGCCGCCACCGATCCGGTGACCGGCCTCGCCGCCGACGCCGGGCTGTCGATCGTGCTGGGCATCGGCAACTACCTCCTCGCGCTCACCCAGTACGACAACTCCGCGCTCGGCGACCTCTCGGCGGGCTTCTTCAACGCGGGTGCCGGCAACTTCACCCCGGCGCTTTCGGGCAATTGCCCGGCGACTTCATTCTGTGACTGGACCGGAAACGCCCGCACGGCCAACTGGGCACTCAACATCACCGGCGTCACCTCGATTCCCGAGCCCGCGAGCCTCGGTCTGGCGTTCGCCGGCCTCGCCGTCGCCGGTCTGCTGCGTCGGCGTCGCGAGCCGGCCGCCTGAGCGGCCGCCGCAACCACAACACACGCACAGGAGACACGACATGACGTTCCAGCTCAAGTGCCTCGGCGCTGCCGTCGCGCTGCTCGGTACCCTTGCGGCGCAGCCCGCGCTCGCCATCAATGGCTACGACTTCGAGACCTTCACCTTTCCCGGCTCGGCCCCCGACGCCACGACGGTGACGATCACCGGGCCCTCGCAGGCGCTCGTCCTGCGCTCGACGGTGCTGCTCAACGGCAAGAACGTCACGTCGCTGTTCGTTCCGGTGCCCGGCACCGCATCGATGGTCGGCACGGTTCCGGGCCTCGTCGCGGGTGCCAACACGCTGACGCTGCTCTCGGGCAAGACCTCGAGTGCGCCGCTCGCCCAGGTGCGGGTGCAGGTCATCACGCAGGCCGACTGCAACGCCGCCAAGCTCGGGACCGCGATTCCCACGTCGGCCATCGGCGAGCCGGTGAGCGGCGTCAACCTCACGGGGTTCGTCTGGACCGCGGCGCCCGCGAACGGCTCGAACCAGGCGTACTGCCGCGTCAACGGCAACATGACGCCGATCGATCCGGCGGCACCGAACATCAACTTCGGCGTCACCCTGCCGCAGCGCTGGGCCTATCGCTACGCGCAAATGGGCGGCGGCGGCATGAACGGCTCGGTCCCCGGCCTCGCCGGCGCCGACTACAACAACCGCGGCATGGCCACCGCCGGGAGCGACTCCGGCCACTCGGGGTTCGGCAACGCCTGGGCCGTCAACGACGAGGCGATGAAGAACCTCGGCTACATGCAGATGAAGAAGACGCGCGACGCCGCGTTCGTGCTGCAGCAGAGCGCGTACGGCGCCACGCCGACCGCGGCCTACTGGTTCGGCAGCTCGCAAGGCGGGCGCGAGGGCCTGACGATGGCGCAGCGCTATCCGAACGACTACGACGGCATCTCGGTCAGCGTGCCGATCGTCAACTTCTCGTCGTTGATGCTCGCGCCCGAGTGGATCCGCATCCAGGAGAAGCCGCTTGCCAACTGGGTCACGCCGGCCAAGCGCACCGCGATCGCCACCGAGGTGATCCGCCAGTGCGACGGGCTCGACGGGCTCGCCGACGGCGTGATCAACAACTACATGGCGTGCCGTGCGATCTTCGACGTGACGCAGGGCGCCCCGGGCCGGCAGCCGTGGGCCGCCAAGCGCTGCCCCGGCAACGTCGACCCGAACCCGGCCGACACCACCGCCGCCGCCTGCCTTACCGACGGGCAGATCTCGACCCTGCAGTTCACGCACCAGCGCTACTTCTTCGCGACGCCGCTCGCGTTCAACAATCCGTCGTTCGGCATGTGGCTGCCGGGCACCGATCCGGGCGGCAGCGGCCTCATCGAATCGCAGCGCTACCGCGGCCAGGAGGGCGCCGCGGCCAACGCGCCGATCCACTCGCATCTGGGCATCGCCGGCGTCACCGGGTTCCTGTACCAGGACCTGAACGCGAACCCGCTCGACTATGTCGAGGGCGGCGCGCTGAACGATCGTCGCGTCGCGATCTCGCCGTTCCTCGACGCGACCGATCCGAACCTCAATCCGTTCCGCGCCTCCGGCGGCAAGCTGCTGTCGGTGATCGGCACCAACGACACGCTGGCCTCGCCGGGCTCGCAGCTCGACTACTACCAGTCGGTGATCAACCTGATGGGACAGGGCACCCTCGACCAGTTCGCCCGCTTCTGGGTCATGCCGATGGGCAACCACGGCCTGGGCGGGACCAGCTACAACGTCAACGGCGAGGGTCAGCCCAACACCACCTTCAACATCCCGAACAGCCTGGATCGGGTGACGATGCTGGTGAACTGGGTCGAGCGCGGCGTCGCCCCGCCGCTCACGGCCACGGTGACGAGCGGTGCGCGCTCGCTCCCGCTTTGCCAGTACCCGAAGTACCCGCGCTACAACGGCACCGGCAGCGTGACCGACGCGGCCAGCTACAGCTGCGCCAACCTCTGACGCACCGCGCATGACGCGCTGACCCAACGAGGGCGCCGGCACGTACCGGCGCCCCTGGAGACAACATGAACCTTCGATCGATCCGCCCGATCGCCCTGGCTGCGGCCGTGGCGACCGGCGGGGCGGGTGCCGCCCACGCCGCCGACGGCTACACCATCCAGAGCCTCAACGATCAGCCGACACCCGAGTTCGTGCGCGACGGCAACAGCGTCCGCATCCGCGTGACGGCGCCGAGCACGGCACTCGTGCTGCGCTCGACGGTGCGGCTCAACGGCCAGAACGTCACGTCCCTGCTCGTCCCCGACGGCAGCGGCGCCCTGGCCGGCACCGTCACCGGCCTGCGCACCGGCGTCAACCTGTTCGAGGTCTTCGCAGGCAAGACCTCCGGCCCGCCGCTCGCGCGCTACACGGTCTCGACAGCGCTGACGCCGCAGCTCGGCTGCGCCTCGCTGGTCGGTATCCAGATCCCGCCGGCGCTGCTCGACGAGCCCGCCGACGCGGTCACCATCACCTCGGCGGTACCTACGGCGGCCACGGCCACCCTGCCGGCCCACTGCATCGTGCGCGGCACGGCCAACCCGCACGTCGGCGCCAACGGCACCCGCTTCGCGATCGGCTTCGAGGTGCGCCTGCCGACCCAGTGGAGCGGCCGCCTCTCGTTCCAGGGCGGCGGTGGCAACGACGGCAGCATCGGCGCCGCGACCGGCAACAGCACCGGCGGGCTGCCGACGCTGGCGCGCGGCTTCGTGGTGGTCTCGACCGACGGCGGCCACACCGGCGGCAGCGCCGCGTCGTTCGGGTTCGACGAGCAGGCGCGCATCGATCACGCCTACAACGCCTATGACAAGTCGGCGGTGATCGCCAAGGCGCTCACCAACCTCTACTACGGCAAGAACCCCGATCGGTCGTACTTCCAGGGCTGCTCGGGCGGTGGGCGCCAGGGCATGATGTTCACGCAACGCTTCCCGGAATACTTCGACGGCGTGATCGCCGGCGCCCCGGCGATGCGCGTCGCGACCGGCGCGTCGATCTCGGCCGCCTGGGAATCGCAGGTCTACCGCTCGATCGCGCCGACCAACGCGAATGGTCAGCCCATTCTGAGCCAGGCGTTCTCGAACGCCGACCTGACGCTGGTGGGCAACGCGATCCTGCAGCAGTGCGATGCGCTCGACGGCCTCGCCGACGGCAGCGTCAACAACTACCAGGCCTGCAACTTCGACCCCGGCGTGCTGCAGTGCACCGGACCCAAGACCGCGAGCTGCCTCGCGCCGGAGCAGGTGACCGCGCTGCGCACCGGGTTCGGCGGGCCGCGCAACTCGGCTGGCCAGCCGCTCTACGTCAACTGGGCCTACGATCCCGACATCTCCAACGCCGGCTGGCGCTCCTGGAAGCTCGGCACGTCGACCACCGCGACGCCCAACTCGGCATTCGTCTCGCTGATCCAGGACGCGATGGCCAACGAGTTCTTCACGCCGCCCGACCCCGCGTTCAACATCTTCAACTTCAACTTCGATACCGACCCGGCGCGCATGCTCGCCGAGGACGCGATCTACGGCACGTGGAAGGACGATCAGCTGGCCGCGTACCGCGCCCACGGCGGCAAGCTGCTCATCTACCACGGCATCGCGGACCCGATCTTCTCGGTGGTCGAGAGCATCGACTACGTGAACCGCGTCTGGGCCAGGAACGGCGGTCAGGCCGAGGGCTCGACCTTCGTGCGCCACTTTCCGGTGCCGGGCATGGTGCATTGCAGCGGCGGCCCGGCGACCGATCGCTTCGACTCGTTCGCAGCGATCATGGACTGGGTCGAGAACGGCAACGCGCCCGACAGCCTGCTCGCCACCGGCGCCGCGTTCCCGGGTCGGAGCCGACCGATTTGCGCCTATCCGAGGCAGGCGCGCTACGTCGGCGGCGACGTCAACAGCGCGAGCAGCTTCGTCTGCCAATAGGCGGGCGCCGCCCCGGTGCCGCGCGCGCCGGGGCGCGTTTCGCGCCACGGCGGCTCGAGCGTGTTGCGGATCGCCGGCTGACCGGCAGACGCCAAAGCACCGCGCCCCCAGGCCCTGACGACGGCTTCCGAATCGCGATCGCACCGGCGGCTCGGCACGACCCGCGGCGGCCGCTTCAGAGCATCGGCAGGTCGTACTCCGGGTCGAATTCGGGCTTGCCGGCAGTGATGCGGTTGCGCAGCATCCGCAACGTCGGCTTGAGCCCCGACCAGAGCGCCAGCGCACGGCCGCGCGCGGTCGGGGCGAATACCGCTGCCGAGTACACCGCATCGCCCGTCACGCTCCAGTAGCGCTTGTACGCGTTGCGGCCGGGGCCGAGGTAGTAGCGGTCGTGGCGGCCGTCGAACAGGCGCCGGATGACTTCGCGGTTCAGGTAGGTGCCCGGCGAGGCGTGCTGGTGGGTCTCGTCGAAGTCGGCGCGTAGCGCATGCACGCAGCGCCGATAGACGAGCTGGTACTCCATGGCGATCGGCTCGCCACCCACGCGCAGCAGCCAAAGCGAGAGCCAGCCGTTGGCGAACGCCACGTCGGTGAGCTGGCGCATGAAGGCGAGCGGCCCGGGTTGTTCGAGGCCGGTGCTGGTGGTGTGCTTCCAGCTGCGCCGCGAGATGCCTACCGCTTCGTCGAAGGCGGCCTGCGCGCGGCGAACGTCGTGCGCGGCAGTGTCGATGCACTCGATCTCGACCGTGCCGATTCGCGCGAGCCGGTTCGACGCGAGGTTGAACGCCTTCTTCAGCTTGCGCGAGCGCTCGGCGTGGTACGCGTCCCAGGTGCCGCGCAGGTCGACGTACAGGTTGCAGTCGTCGGCGGCGAGGCGCCAGGTCGCCTCACGCGCCTTGAGCGCCGGCAGCAGCGCGCGCTGCAGCAGGGAGTCGGGCGCGAGGCGATCGAACCGCAGCACGTCCCACGTCGACGCGATGTCGAGCAGCGCGTGGGCGATCGCCTCGCAGACGGCGAACGCGCGCGTCGGGTCGGTCTGCACGTCGCACCATTGCGCGTCGGGCACGGCCAGGAATTCGAGCGTGCGACTGGCGGCGCGCGGCCGCAGCAGCGGCAGCACGCCGACCAGATCGTCATCCGCACCGTGCGCACAGATGATCAGGAGGTCGGCATCGAGACGGCGCCAGGCCCAGGCCGCGGCGTGCCATTCGTGGCGCATGAAGACCGAGCCGCCGCCACGCGCGGCGAGCGCGTTCCAGCCCGCCTCGAGTCCGCGAAACCCGATGTCGTCGTCGACGACACGAATGCGCAACGCAGCGTCGGACGGGCGGGTGGTCTTCATGGGGTGAGGGCATGCTAGCGTGCGGCGGTGCTAACCCTATCGGGGCGTCTACCGGTGCGAGTGCTTGCAAGATGTAAGTGGCGGAGCCCCGCGCGGCGCTGCGACAGCCGCCGAGCCACGGCCGAACGCGGCCGACGGCGCCCATGAAGCACGCGCTGTTCGCCGCGTTCCAGTATCCGCCCGACGGCAGCAGCAGCGGCGTGCTGCGCACCCTCAAGCACACGCGCTACCTGGTCGACTTCGGCTGGCGCGTGACGGTGCTCGCCCCGAGCGTCGACGCCTACGAGCACCTCGACCGCGACCTCGTTGCACAGGTGCCCGAGTGCGTCAAGGTGGTGCGCACGCGCTATCTCAACAGCAAGCGACACCTCGGCGTGCGTGGCCGCTACCTCGCGCTCAGCGCGCTGCCCGACGTGTGGGTCGGCTGGCTGCCGTTCGCACTGCGCGCGGCGTGGCGCATCGCCGCCGACGACCCTTTCGAGGTGGTTTATTCGACGAGTCCGCCGGCCACTGCGCATCTCGTCGCACGCGCCGTCGCGCGCCGGCTTGGCGTTCCATGGGTCGCCGACTTCCGCGACCCATGGTTCGAGGAGCCGCCCGAGCCCGGGGCGCCGAGCGGGCGCGTGTTCCGCGCGATCGACCGCCGCCTCGAGCGCAGCGTCGTCGCCGAAGCGTCGCGCGTCGTCGCGAGCACCGGCCATCTGCGCGGCGAGCTGGTGCGGCGCCACCCCGACATCGAGGCGAGGACGATCGCGCTCGCCAACGGCTACGACGAGGCCGATTTCGCCGCGTTGCCGCAGGACGCGCCTCGCGTCGATCGCTTCGAGCTGCTGCACGCCGGCAGCATCAACGCCGATTTCCGCGACCCGATCCCGTTGCTGCGCGCCATCCGCCGCGCCGCTGATGCCGGCGCCCTCGACCCGGCGCGGGTGCGCGTGCGCTTCTTCGGCGGCGGTGCGTACGCGGGATCGGTCGCCTTGCAGACCGAGATCGACACGCTGGGCCTGCGCGAGGCGGTCGAGTTCGTCGACCGCGTCACCTACGCGCAGGCGCTCGCGGCGTCGGCGCGCGCGTCGGTGCTGCTGCTGCTGCAGGCGTCCGAAGACACGCGCGGGCTGGTGCCGGCCAAGCTCTACGAGTACCTGCGGCTCGGCCGGCCGATCCTCGCGCTCGTGCTCGAGGGTGCCGTCTCGGAGCTGCTCGGCGCCGTCGGCGGCGGCCGCGCCCTCGATCCGGCCGACGTGCCGGGCGTCGCCGCCGAACTCGGCCGACTCTACGCAGCGTGGTGCGCCGGAACGCTCGACCGCGAGGGCGCCGACCCCGCCGCGGTGCGTCGCTTCGATCGCCGCGAGACCGCGCGTCGGCTCGCCGAGGTGTTCGACGAGCTGGTCGCCGCGCCGCAGCCGGCGCGCTCGCCGCGCTGAGTGCTGGTCAGACCAGCTTCAGCAGGCGCTTCGCGTTCTCCTTCAGGATCAGCGGGCGCACCTCGTCCTTGAAGCCGGCCTCGGCGAAGTCCTTGAGCCAGCGGTCGGGCGTGATCAGCGGGAAGTCGCTGCCGAACAGCACCCGGTCCTTGAGCAGCGTGTTCGCGTACTGAACGAGCTGCGGCGGAAAGTACTTCGGGCTCCAGCCCGAAAGGTCGATCCAGATGTTGGGCTTGTGCATGGCCAGCGAGATCGCCTCGTCCTGCCATGGCCACGACGGATGCGCGACGACGATCTCCATGTCGGGGAAGGCGATCGCGACGTCCTCGAGCAGCATCGGATTCGAGCTCTGCAGGCGCAGGCCTCCGCCGCAGCGCATGCCGCTGCCGATGCCCGAATGGCCGCTGTGGAAGATCGCCGGCAGCTTGTACTCGGCGATCACCTCGTAGATCGGCCATGCCATCCGGTCCTGCGGCTCGAAGCCCTGCACCGTGGGGTGGAACTTGAAGCCCTTGACGCCGTGCTCCTCGATCAGCCGGCGTGCCTCGCGGGCGCCCATCTTTCCCTTGTGCGGGTCGATCGAGCCGAACGCGATCAGGATGTCGGGGTTCTTCTGCGCCGCTTCGGCGATCTCCTCGTTCGGGATGCGGCGCCGCCCGAGCTGGGTCTCGGCGTCGACCGTGAACAGCACGAGGCCGATCTTCTTCTCGCGATAGAAGTTCACCGTCTCCTCGAGCGTCGGCCGCCGGCTCGAGCGGAAGTACTTGTCGGCCGCGCGGTCGTATTCCTCGCCGTAGCTGTCGAACGGGTTCCAGCACGACACCTCGAGATGCGTGTGGGTGTCGATCGCGATCAGGTCGGCGTGGTTCATGGCTGTGCTCCGCAGGGCCGGTGGCGCACCGGTGGTGCGCCACCCTCCGCCCTTATAAGGCCCGGGCGGGGTGCCGCGTCAGCGGCAGGCAAAGCTCGAGGCCGCCTCGAGGCTGCCGCTGCCGACGTAGGTAGCCACCTTCGGATACGTGCAGAGCGGGCGCGTGCGGTTCGCGGCCCACGTCGCGGGCAGGTCGGCGTTGGCGCCGCCGGCATTGCCGGTGCCGCGGGCGCTGGCGACCACCGACTCGGGCGCCTGACCCTTCTCGACCCAGTTCACGAGCGGCGTGATCATGTCGAACTGATCGGTCGCCGGACCGCCGCTGCAGTGATTCATGCCGGGAATCAGGTACAGCCGCGCGAAGCCGGAGACCTCGCTGCCGTAGGTGTTGCGCCAGCCTTCCCAGACCGAGACGCTGTGGTCGCTGGAGAAGATCGGGTCGCTGGTGCCGTGATAGATCATGATCTTGGCGCCGCGGTTGCGCAGCGTGTCGATCTCGGTCGGGTGCGGCGGGGTCATGAACGACAGCGCGCTCTCGGTGTAGGTCGCGTTCGTCGCCTGGATGCGCGCGTAAAGGTTGTCGATGCTGCTGCCGAGCGCGAAGGTGGTGCCGTTGAATCCGGTCGGGTTCTCCGGAGGCACGGCCCAGATGAAGGCCACGGCGCCCGAGTCGAGCGACGTCGGAACGTTGAATTTCCAGAACGCCCAGCCGGCCGTCCCGAGGCCGGCGTCGTACGGGAAGCTCGAGTAGATCGTGGTCCCGTTGCTGGTCTGCGCACCGGGTGCGAACAGCTTGGCGATCCCGGTCTTCTGGGCCGGCGTCAGGCAGCTGCCGTTGCGCGTGCCGCTGCAGGTCGGCACGTCGCGGGCGAGGTCGAACGCAGCCTGGCACGCCTTGGTCGCCTGGACCAGGCCGTCGCTGGCGCCGTCGAGTGCGTCGCACTTGGCGAGCACCGCGCTCGACACGAGCTGGCGCTCGGCCTGGGTGAACCCGGTTCCGAGGTCGGCCGGGTTGGTGGCGAGGCTCGCGTAGGTCTGTGCCCCCGCGATGTTCGCGACCGCGGCGCGTGGCAGCACCGTGCCGGGATCGCCCGCGAGGAAGCCGTCGTACTGGTCGGCGTAACGCGCCGCGGCGACCATCGTGTGGCGCCCGCCGTTCGAGCAGCCGCCGATGTACGAGCGGTCGGGCCCCTTGCCGTAGGCGCTGGCGATCAGCGCCTTGGCCATCGGCGTGAGCTTGCCGACCGCCTGGTAACCGAAGTCGAGGCGTGCCTGCGGATCGATGCCGAAGGTCGGGTTCTGCGAGGCGTTGTGGCCGGCGTCCGAGCTGATCACCGCAAACCCCTGCAGCAGGGCGTTCGTCGTCGGTCCGCCGCCGAGCGCGCCGACGGCGGTCGAGACCGAGCCGTCGGTGCCGCCGTTGGCCTGATACCAGAAGCGGCCGTTCCAGGTGTTCGGCAACCGCATCTCGAAGCCGATTGCGTACGGCTTGCCGTCGACGGCGCTGGTGCGCTGGAACATCGAGCCGGTGACCCGGCAGTGGGCGGGAATGGGCGTGCCGGCGACGCTGAGCGTTCCGGCGGCGACGGCCGACGCGGCGCTCACCGTGGTGTTGGCGTACGTGAACGAACCCAGGTTGGCGCACGACGCGAGGGTCCCGCCGGTCGCGGCACCCAGTTGCGGGATCGGGTCACGGTCGTCGTCGTCTCCGCCGCCGCAGGCGCCCAGCAGGGCGAGCGGCGTCGCGGATGCGAGCAGCAGGAGGATGCGAACGGGCTTCATGCGAACTCCAGGATGATGAAGAGCTGAGTGAACGATCTGGACGTCTGCAGGGCACCGATCGCGCACTGCAAGGCACCGAAAACGGTGACGTTCGATAACTATCTTTCCGAATCATCGGCCCCGCGCTCGGTGGTTACCCGGAGCCTTTCGTCTGACGTCGCGAGGGCACGGAGTCGGAACCACGCAGCCGCCGACTAGGGGTAAGTACCGGCGCGTGAATCATCCAGGTGTTTACGATGCTTAATCAATTCAGGAAGCACGCTGCCTTGTCCGATTCGCCCGAACACACCCTTGCGGCCGCGCCACGACCGGCCACCGGCGCGCTCGCCGCGCTCGACCTGCTGCGCATCGAGCATGCCGGCCCGATCACGCACGTGCGGCTCAACCGGCCCGCCAAGCGCAACGCCATCAACGACGGACTCGTGGCTCAGCTGCAGGCGGCGTTCGGCGGCCTGCCGGGCGACACCCGCGTGGTGGTGCTGAGCGGCGAAGGCGCGCACTTCAGCGCAGGCCTCGATCTCTCCGAACTCTCGGAGCGCAGCGTCGCCGAGGGCGTCTTCCATTCGCGTTCGTGGCACAGCGCGTTCGAGCAGATCCAGTTCGGCCGCGTGCCGGTGGTCGCCGTCCTGCAGGGCGCGGTGGTCGGCGGCGGCCTCGAGCTCGCGGCCTCGGCGCACATCCGCGTCGCCGAGGCGAGCGCGTTCTACGGCCTGCCCGAAGGCCAGCGCGGCCTCTTCGTCGGCGGCGGCGGCTCGGCGCGCATCCCGCGCCTCATCGGCGCCGCGCGCATGGCCGACATGATGCTGACCGGCCGCGTCTACGACGCGCGCGAGGGGCAGGGCGTCGGCTTCTCGCAATACGTCGTCGAGAACGGCCAGGGGCTCGCGACCGCGTTCGAGCTCGCTGGGAAGATCGCCGCCAACGCGCCGCTCTCCAACTTCGCGGTGCTGCACGCGCTGCCGCGCATCGCCGACATGGGGCAGGCCGAAGGGCTGTTCGTCGAATCGCTGATGGCGGCCATCGCGCAGGGCGACCATGCCGCCAAGGATCGCATCCAGGCCTTCCTCGACGGCAAGGCCGCCAAGGTCGCGCAGCCCACCGGCTCGACCGGTGCGCGGCCGCCGGCGTCGAACGGGTGACCCGGTGAGCGAGGCTGCCCCGGCTTCCTCGGCTGGCGACGGCGGCGCGCCGCGCTACCGCGCGGTCGCGCTCGGCGGCTCGCTCGAGGCGCGCTTCACGCGGCGCGCCGACGGCGTCACCTACGTCGAGTCGACCGAACCGCTAGGCGAGTACCCGCGGCGCCTGACGGACCGCTTGCTGCACTGGGCCGCCGAGGCGCCCGACCGCACCCTCGTCGCCAAGCGCGTGAACGGCGGCGACTGGCGCCGCGTCAGCTTCGCCGAGGCGCTGGCGAGCGCGCGCTCGATCGCCCAGGCGCTGCTCGAGCACGACCTGTCGCCCGAGCGGCCGCTCGCCATCCTTTCGGAAAACGACATCGAGCACCTGCTGCTGGCGCTCGGCGCCATGCTCGCCGGCGTGCCGTTCGCGCCGATCTCGCCGGCCTATTCGCTGGTTTCGCAGGATCACGGCAAGCTGAAGCACATCATGGGCGTGCTGACGCCCGGTCTCGTGTTCGCCGCCGACGGCGCGGCCTACGCGAAGGCCATCGACGCGGTGGTGCCGGCCGACACGCCGGTTGTCGTCACGAGCGGCACGGTGCCCGGCCGCAGCACCCTTGCGTTCGAGTCGCTGCTGGCCAAGGTGCCGACCTCGGCCGTCGACCGCGCGCATGCCGCGGTCGGCCCCGACACCATCGCCAAGTTCCTGTTCACCTCAGGGTCGACCAAGCTGCCCAAGGGCGTGATCAACACGCAGCGCATGATCTGCAGCAACCAGCAGATGATCCTGCAGTCGTTCCCCGACCTCGGGCGCGAGCCGCCGGTGCTGGTCGATTGGCTGCCGTGGAACCACACCTTCGGCGGCAACCACAACGTCGGCATCACCGTCTACAACGGCGGCACGCTCTACATCGACGAGGGCAAGCCGACGCCGGCGGGCATGGCCGAGACGCTGCGCAACCTGCGCGAGATCGCGCCGACGATCTACTTCAACGTGCCGCGCGGTTTCGAGGAGATCGCCAACGCCCTCGAGGTCGACGCCGTCCTGCGCCAGTCGCTGCTGAGCCGCGTCAAGATGTTCTTCTTCTCGGGCGCGGGCCTGTCGCAGCCGGTCTGGGACAAGCTCGAGCAGATCGCCGAAGCGCATTGCGGCGAGCGCATCAAGATGCTCACCGGCCTCGGCATGACCGAGACCTCGCCGTTCGCGATGTGCGCCAACGCCTACCCGGTGAAGTCGGGCCACGTCGGACTGCCGGCGCCCGGGGTCGAGGTCAAGCTCGTTCCCGAAGGCGACAAGGTCGAGGTGCGCTACCGCGGCCCGAGCGTCACGCCGGGCTACTGGCGCGCACCCGAGCAGACCGCCGACTCGTTCGACGAGGAAGGCTTCTATCGCAGCGGCGACGCGGTGCGGCCGATGGACCCGGCGCACCCCGAGCGCGGCTTCGCGTTCGACGGCCGCACCGCCGAAGACTTCAAGCTCTCGACCGGCACGTTCGTCTCGGTCGGGCCGCTGCGCGCGCGCATCATCGCGCTCGGCGATCCGTGCGTGCAGGACGCGGTGATCGCCGGCATCGACCGCGACGAGGTCGGCGCGCTGATCTTCCCGCGCGCCGACGCGTGCCGTGCGCGCGCCGGGCTGGCCGATGATGTGCCGCTCGTCGACGCGCTCGAGTCGGCGCCACTGCGTGACTTCTTCCAGCAGCTCGTCGACGACCTGCACGCGGCCGGCACCGGCAGCGCGTCGCGGGTCGCCCGTCTGATGGTGCTCGCCGACCCGCCGAGCATCGACGTCGGCGAGGTCACCGACAAGGGATCGATCAACCAGCGCGCGGTGCTCGCGCATCGCGCCGCCCTGGTCGCGCGCCTCTACGCCACGCCGGCGGGTGCGCAACCCGCGGCACCCGGCCAGCGCGTCTTCGTCGCGCGCGGCGCCGTCCCGCGCGACCCTGTCAGCAAGGACTCCTCGGCATGAACATCAACGGACAGGCCGCGATCGTCACCGGCGGCGCTTCGGGCCTCGGCGCCGCGACCGCGCGCGAGCTCGCGCGGCAGGGCGCGAAGGTCGCCATCCTCGACCGCAACGCCGAGGGTGCCGCCGCGGTCGCGGCCGAGATCGGCGGCATCGGCGTCGGCTGCGACATCACGTCGAGCGACAGCATCGCCGCCGCGCTCGACGCCGCGCGTGCCGCGCACGGCCCGGCGCGCCTGCTGATGAACATCGCCGGCATCGGCACCGCCAAGCGCGTGATCGGGCGCGACGGCGCGCCGATGCCGCTGGCCGACTTCAGGAAGGTGATCGACGTCAACCTGGTCGGCACCTTCGACGTGATTCGCCAGGCCGCCGCCGAGATGGCCAAGCTCGACCCGCTCGCCGACGGCGAGCGCGGCGTCATCGTCTGCACCGCATCGGTCGCGGCGTACGACGGCCAGGTCGGGCAGGAGGCATACGCCGCGTCGAAGGGCGGGCTGGTCTCGCTCACGCTGCCGCTCGCGCGCGACCTCGCCCAGTTCGGCGTCCGCGTCGTCACCATCGCGCCGGGGCTCTTCCTCACCCCGCTGATGGCCGAGCTGCCGCAGAACGTGCAGGAATCCCTGGCCGCGAGCATTCCGTTCCCCAAGCGTCTGGGCAAACCCGAAGAGTTCGCGCAGCTCGCCGCCGGCATCATCGCGAACCCCTCGCTCAACGGCGAGGTGATCCGCCTCGACGGCGCGCTGCGGCTCGCGCCGCGCTGAGCACGCCCTTCGTTTTTCCTGCCGCATGCCGCGCACCACGACCCATTCCGTTCAAGTCGAATTCGGAGACTGCGATCCCGCCGGGATCGTGTTCTTCCCGAACTTCTCGCGCTGGATGGATGCGGCGTCGCTCTCGTTCTTCATGCAGTGCGGGGTGCCGCCGTGGCGCGAGCTGGTGAAGACGCGCGGCATCGTCGGCACGCCGCTGCTGGAGATCAACACCCGCTTCAAGCAGGCCGCCACCTACGGGCAGCGGCTCACGGTCGAGACCCACGTGTCCGAGTGGCGCGCCCGGACGTTCACCCAGGTGCACCGCGTCACGCGGGCGCGTGACGGCGGCGGGGCCGACCTGATCTGCGAAGGCACCGAGGTGCGCGCCTTCGTGCACCGCGACCCCGAAGACCCGGACCGGCTGCGCGCGCTGCCGGTTCCCGACGACATCCGCGCCTTGTGCGAATAGCGGGCAACTGCCCGAACCCTGCCTCTTCAAGGAGACGACGAAGATGAAGCTCTGCAAACCCCTGGCTGCCGCGTTGCTGACGCTCGCCGCGACGACCGGCGCCTACGCCGATATCACGATCGGCGTGAGCCTCTCGCTGACCGGCCCGACTTCGGCGCTCGGCATCCCGACCAAGAACGGCATCGCGCTCTGGCCGAAGGAGATCGCGGGCGAGAAGCTCAACGTGATCGTGCTCGACGACGCGACCGACCCGACCAAGGCGGTGCAGAACACCCGCAAGTTCCTCACCGAGGACAAGGTCGACATCATCGTCGGCTCGGTCGCGACGCCGGTCGCCGCGGCGATGGCCGACGTCGCCGCCGAAGGCAGGACGGTGCAGCTGATGCTGTCGCCGGTGAACCTGCCCGAGGGTCGCGGCGGCTGGTCGTTCCGCATGCCTCAATCGACGGCCGTGATGGCGATCCCGATCGTCGAGCACTGGAAGAAGACCGGCGTCAAGACCTACGGCTTCCTCGGCTACGCCGACGCCTACGGCGAAGCGTGGCTCAGCGACATCCGCCCGCTCGCCGAGAAGGCCGGCATCAAGCTCGTCGCGACCGAGCGCTTCGCGCGCACCGACACCAGCGTCACCGGGCAGGCGCTCAAGCTCGTCTCGGCCAACCCCGACGCGATCCTGGTCGTCGCCTCGGGCAGCGGCGCGGCGATGCCGCACAAGGGCCTGGTCGAGCGCGGCTACGCCAAGTCGAAGATCTACCAGACGCACGGCGCCGCGACGCTCGACCTGATCCGCGTCGGCGGTGCCGACGTCGAGGGCTCGTTCGTGTCGTCGGGCCCGGCGGTCGTCGCCGACAAGCTGCCGGCCAGCAACGCCAGCAAGCAGCTCGGCATGCGCTACATCAGCGAGTTCGAGAAGCTCTACGGCAAGGGCAGCGCCAACCAGTTCGGCGCCCACGCATTCGACGTCGTGATCGTGCTGCAGAAGGCGGTGCCGATCGCGCTGAAGAAGGGCAAGCCGGGCACGCCCGAGTTCCGCGCCGCGCTCAAGGAGGCGTTCGAGACCATGGGCCGGACCCCGGTCTCGCAGGGCGTCCTGAACTGGACCGCGACCGACCACTTCGGCTACACGCCCGAGACGGGCGTGCTTCTGAAGGTCGTGAAGGGCGACTGGGAAGTCGTTCCGAACTGATCCCGTCGCTCTGAAGCCGGCCGGCGCTCGCGCCGGCCGTCGACCATCCGGCTCCCCCATGGATTTCTCAATCGCCAGCATCCTGCTGCTCGATGGCGTCACCAACGGCGCCATCTACGCGCTGCTGGGGCTGGCCATCGTGCTGGTCTTCGCGGTCACCCGCGTCATCTTCATCCCGCAGGGCGAGTTCGTCGCCTATGGCGCGCTCACGCTGGCGTTGCTGCAGATGGGCAAGGTGCCCGGCACGGTGTGGCTGCTGATCGTGCTCGCGGCCGTGTGCGCGGTCATCGATGTGTTGTCGGCGCGCAGTCGCGGCGCCGCGCCGGCCGCGGTGATGCGTGCGGTGCTGAAGCTGCTGCTGGTGCCGCTGGTGGTGCTGGGCCTCACGCTGTGGGCCGCGCCGCTGAAGCTGCCGCTGCTGGTGCAGTGCCTGCTCACGCTGGCGATCGTCACACCGCTCGGCCCGCTCGTCTATCGTCTCGCGTACCAGAAGCTCGCCGACGCGACCGTGCTGGTGCTGCTGATCGTTTCGGTCGGCGTCCACTTCGCGCTCACCGGGCTCGGGCTCGTGTTCTTCGGTGCCGAGGGCTTTCGCAACCCGAGCTTCTGGAACGAGCGCTTCTCGGCCGGCGCGCTCACGCTCTCCGGTCAGACCATCATCATCTTCGCGGTGTCGGCCGCGCTGATCCTGGCGCTCTACCTCTTCTTCGAGCGCACGCTGCGCGGCAAGGCGCTGCGCGCAACCGCGGTCAATCGGCTCGGGGCGCGGCTGATGGGCATCTCGACGTCGCAGGCCGGCAGCCTCAGCTTCGGTCTTGCCGCGTTCATCGGCGCGCTCTCGGGCCTCCTCATCGGCCCGGCGACGACGATGTTCTACGACTCGGGGTTCCTCGTGGGCCTCAAGGGCTTCGTCGCCGCGATCTTCGGGGGCCTCGCCAGCTACCCGGCGGCCGCGCTCGGCGCGCTCTTCGTCGGCGTGATCGAGAGCTTCGGCTCGTTCTGGGCCAGCGCGTTCAAGGAAGTGATCGTCTTCACCATCATCATTCCGGTGCTGCTCTGGCGTTCGTTCCAGAACCCGCACGACGACGAGGAGGGCTGAGCATGCGCCGCGCCTTTCTCATCGCGTTCGTCGTCGTCCTCGCGCTGCTGCCGGCGTTGCCGGTGCCCGAGTTCTGGATCACGCAGGCCAATTACATCGGCCTCTACACGCTGGTCGTGATCGGCCTCGTGCTGCTGACCGGCATCGCCGGCCTCACGTCGTTCGGCCAGGCCGCGTTCGTGGGGCTCGGCGCCTACACCGCGGCCTATCTCGCGCTCACCTACGGCATGTCGCCGTGGCTCACGGTGTGGGCCGGTCTCGCGATCACCGCCGTGGTCGCGCTGGTGCTCGGCGTGGTCACGCTGCGCATGTCGGGCCACTACCTGCCGCTCGCGACCATCGCCTGGGGCCTGTCGCTGTTCTACCTGCTCGGCAACATCGAGGGCCTCGGCAAGTACGACGGCCTGCTCGGGGTGCCGGCACTCAACTTCTTCGGCATCGAGCTCAAGTCCGGCCGCAGCTTCTTCTACCTGCTGTGGGTGATCGTGCTGCTCGCGGCGATCGCGGTGACGCACCTGCTCGACTCGCGCGTCGGCCGCGCGATGCGCGCGGTGAAGGGCGGATCGACCATGCCCGAGGCGATGGGCGTCAACACCTTTGCGGTGAAGGTGACCGCGTTCCTGCTGGCCGCGCTGCTGGCCAGCATCTCGGGGTGGCTGTTCGCGCACTTCCAGCGCACGGTCAATCCGTCACCCTTCGGCCTGAACATGGGCATCGAGTACCTGTTCATGGCGGTGGTCGGCGGCGTCGGCCACGTGTGGGGCGCGCTCGTCGGCGCCGGCGCGGTGCAGCTGCTGAAGGACCAGCTGCAGGTGCTCCTGCCCAAGCTGCTCGGCCGCAGCGGCAACTACGAGGTCATCGTGTTCGGCGTGCTGCTGGTGCTGGTGCTGCAGTACGCGCGCGACGGCATCTGGGCCTTCGTCGAGGCCCGCCTGCCGCGTCTGCGCCGCAAGGTCGACTGGCAGAACGCGCAGCCGCTGCCCGAACGCACCCGCCCGCCGCACGGCGAGGTGGTGCTCGACGTGCAGGCGGTGCGCAAGGTGTTCGGCGGGCTGGTGGCGGTCAACGACGTGTCGTTCCAGGTCCGCGCCGGCGAGATCCTCGGCCTCATCGGTCCCAACGGCGCCGGCAAGTCGACCACCTTCAACCTGGTGACCGGCGTGCTGCCGGCGAGCGGCGGCGAGGTGCGGCTGCAGGGCACGCGCATCGACGGCCAGGCTTCGCGCGAGATCGCGCGGCGCGGCGTCGCCCGCACGTTCCAGCACGTCAAGATGATCCCCAACATGACCGTCCTCGAGAACGTCGCGCTCGGCGCGCACCTCCGCGGCGGCCGCGGCGTCGCGTCGGCGATGCTGCGCCTCGACCGCGACGAGGAGCGCCGCCTCATGCGCGAGGCCGAGCGCCAGCTCGCGCGCATCGGCATGGCCGAGCTCGCGCACGAGTACGCCGGCAACCTGGCGCTGGGCCAGCAGCGCCTGATGGAGATCGCCCGGGCGCTGTGCGCCGACCCGACGCTGCTGCTGCTCGACGAGCCCGCCGCGGGCCTGCGCCACAAGGAGAAGCAGGGCCTCGCCGACGTGTTGCGTCAGCTGAGGAGCGAAGGCCTGTCGATCCTCCTGGTCGAGCACGACATGGACCTCGTGATGGGCCTTGTCGATCGCGTGGTCGTCATGGAGTTCGGAACCAAGCTGATCGAGGGAACGCCCGAGGTCGTGCAGGCGAGCCCCGAAGTGCGCGCGGCTTACCTGGGGACGGAGCACTGATGGCCCCGATGCAACCCGCTCCGAGCGGCGTGGCCGGCTCGTCCGCCGCCGCGGCGCACGCCACCGGGAGCCACGGCACGGGGCTTTCCGAGCGCCTGCTCGACGTCGTCGACCTGCACGCCGGCTATGGCCGCGCCGAGGTGCTGCACGGCCTCAACCTTTCCGCCAACGCCGGCCAGGTGATCACGGTGATCGGCCCCAACGGCGCCGGCAAGTCGACGCTGCTGAACGCGCTGATGGGCGTGCTGCCGTCGCGCGGCACGATCGCCTACGCCGGAAAGCCCGTCGGTCGCCTGTCGCTCGAAGACCGTGTGATGGCCGGCATGTCGCTGGTGCCCGAGACGCGCGCGCTGTTCGGCAGCATGCCGGTCGAGGACAACCTGCTGCTCGGCGGCTACCGCCAGGTGCGGCTCGGCAAGAGCGACAGCGCGTCGGCGCTCGGCGAAGTGTTCAAGCTGTTCCCGCGCCTCGAGGAGCGCCGCAAGCAGCTGGCCGGCACGCTGTCGGGCGGCGAGCGCCAGATGCTCGCGGTGGGGCGTGCGCTGATGGCGCGGCCTGCGCTGCTGATGCTCGACGAGCCGAGCCTGGGACTCGCGCCGCTGATCGTGAAGGAGATCTTCCGCATCATCGACACGCTGCGCTCGACCGGCGTGACGATCCTGCTCGTCGAGCAGAACGCGCGCGCTGCGCTCGAGGTGGCCGACTACGGCTACGTGCTCGAGATGGGCGAGATCGCGCTGCAGGGCCCCGCCCGCGAGCTCGCCGCCGACCCGCGGGTCGTCGACACCTACCTTGGCGCCGCCCGCAAGGCGGCCGACGCGTGAGCATGGACGGGCGCGGCGCGGCGGACAACGTCGCTGCTGTGGCCGGGTCGGTGCGGCGTGGGCGGGCGGGTGCTGGCAGAGCGCGTGCGGCGTCGCTCCCAACCGGCGCTGAAGACGTCGGCACAAACGAGGCGGCTGTCGAAGCGGCTTCGCCATCGATCGAGCGGCCAGAGCGCCGCGGCGCGCGCAGCGACCGCCCGCTGGATCAGTCGCGCCTCACGTCGCTGGTCGGCTACGCCGCGTCGCGCGCCTCGCTCGAGCTGCGCAAGTGCTTCACCCAGAACCTCGGCCCGCTCGGCCTCAAGACGACGGAGTACTCGATCCTGATGCTGCTCGCGGCCAACCCCGACGTGAACCAGAAGCAGCTCGGCCAGACCCTCGACATCTCGCCGCCGAACATGGCGGTGACGCTCGATCGCATGGTCGAGCGCGGCTGGGTGGAGCGGGTGCGCAGCACGCGGGATCGGCGCGCGCAGCAGATTCACCTGACGGATGCGGGGCGGGAACTGGTGCGCAAGAGCGAGAAGATCGCCGCGAACATGGAGAGTGGAGCGCTGAAGGGTCTCTCGGGGGCCGAGAGAGCGTTGCTCGTGGAGTTGTTGATGAAGGTGGTGGACAGTCCGCCGTCGCAACGGTGATGGCGAGGCTTACGTCATACCGGACACTCAGCCTACGAAAAGCGGATCGCTGATGCCGCCGCTCGGCAGCTTAGGGATGGCACCACCTTGCGACGCTCGACGGCGCCAAGTAACAATGCAAGCGCCGCCCGGCATGGGCGGAACCGGATCGCTGCTGGCGACCGGCCGTCGGAGTGCCTGTGGCGCCGGCGCCCCGTAAGTTCTTCGATAGAAGGCAACGGGACTTCAACCAACCTGGAGTCTCCGTATGCCTCGTTCTCTCGTTCGGTATCGGCGTGAAGCTTTCGCACGTCAGAGTGGCCGTTGTTACTACTGCCAATGTCTGATGTGGGAAGAAGACCTCGCGCGTTTCGCCGGGTACCACCAGCTGTCTGCGCGCCAGGCAAGCCTGCTGCGGAGCAGTGCAGAGCATCTGCTTCCTCGATCCGCGGGTGGGAGTGTTTGCCGCGACAACATCGTCGCCGCGTGCGTTCACTGCAACCGTACACGACACAAGGCCAGGAGCCCGCTGGACCCGGATTGCCTGCGTATGCGGGTGCGCAAGTTGGTCGCTGCGGGACGCTGGCTTCCTCAGGGTCTTCATCGTCTGGCGACCATGGGCCCCGGCCGACCGCAGCGCACTGTCCTTCATGGTCACTCGTCGTGCAGTAGCTTGCCGCCACTTGAAGAAGGTCCCTTATGCCCAACCGCACCGTCCACCTCCACCGCGTCCTCCGCACCCAACCCGAGAAGCTCTACCGCGCGTTCCTCGACGCCGACGCGTTAGCCAAGTGGCTGCCGCCGTACGGCTTCACGTGCAGGGTCGACCACCTCGACGCGCGCGTCGGCGGCACGTTCCGCATGTCGTTCCGCAACTTCGGGTCGGGCAGCTCGCACGCGTTCGGGGGCGAGTACCTCGAACTGGTGCCGAACGAGCGAATCCGCTACACGGACCGGTTCGATGACCCCAACCTGCCGGGCCTCATCGAGGTCACGGTGACGCTGAAGCCGGTGATCTGCGGCACGGAACTGAGCATCGAGCAAGCCAACATTCCGGAGGCGATTCCGCTCGAGATGTGCTACCTCGGCTGGCAGGAGTCGCTGCTGCAACTCGCGGCGCTGGTGGAGCCCGACATTCCGGGTTGACGATTCGCGCGGCGGCAACCTGCGACGACTTGCACGCGCGCGTAATCCCTTTCCCCCGCGAATCCCTCCGCGGCCGCGGCCCGCGTGCCGATCAGGTGCCTAGAGTGCCGGAGCTCGCTACAGCTCTCGCGCGTCATCGCCGACGCGGCACTGCGATGAAGAAGTACACCGCCGTCTATCTGCTTGCTTATGTGCTGTGCAGCGTGGCCGTGGGCCTGCTGGCCGAGATGCTGAAGGCGAAAGGCGGCAGCGCCTTCAACCTGGCGGCCGGTCTTGGCGCCGCCTTCATCGCCGCACACGTCTTCGTGCGTGACCACGCCCGCGGTCCGACGCCTGCCGAGCGGATCTCGTTCGCGCGTCAGGCGATCGGTGCCACCTGGGCGCTCGGGCTGCTGGCGGCGGCGGTCGTCTTCTTGGCCGTGCTTCCGTGGTCGCAGGCGAAACTGGCGCTCTACGCCTTGCGGCTGCCGATCGTGCTCGCGGTCGCCGTGCCGGTGCTCGTGGTCGGATCGCTCGTCTACTACGTCGCCGTGCGCTGGGCATTCGGTTGGTACGGCAGGCGCTCCGCAGAGGGCGGGAGCAGCGGGCTGGAAGCGCCTGGGACGAGGCGCCGGCCCGCTTGAGCGTTGCTCACTCGAGGGCGGGCTCGGGCTGAACCTGTCGCAGAGCCGGCACGACGCTGACGTGCGCGGCTTCCGCTGGGTCGATCGGCCCGGACTTCCCGCGCTGCTCGCCGATGTCGCCGCTCAGCCCCAGACCTCCTTCGCCACCTCCACGATCAGCGCCAGCTTCGCGCGCTGCGCCTCGACCGCGATGTCGTTCCCGTGCACCGTGCTCGAGAACCCGCACTGCGGCGACAGGCAGAGCTGATCGAGCGGCACGTACTTCGCCGCCTCGTCGATGCGCCGCTTGATATCGTCCTTGTGCTCGAGCTCGCCGAGCTTGGTGGTCACGAGGCCGAGCACCACCGTCTTGCCGGGCTTCAGGTGGCGCAGCGGCTTGAAGTCGCCGCTGCGCGCGTCGTCGTACTCGAGAAAGTAGCCGTCGATGTTCATCTCCGACAGCAGCGCCTCGGCGACCGGCTCGTAGCCGCCCTGCGCGGCCCAGGTGCTCTTGAAGTTGCCGCGGCACAGGTGCACCGCGAGCGTCATGCCTTGCGGCTTCTGCGCGACGACGCGGTTGATGAAGCTGGCGTAGCGGTGCGGCAGCTCGTCGGGGTCGTCGCCGCGCTGGCGGGCGGCCTCGCGCATCTGGTCGTCGCACAGATACGCGAGGTTGGTGTCGTCCATCTGCACGTAGGTGCAGCCGGCGGCGGCGAGCGAGCGCAGTTCCTCGCCATAGGCGTTGGCGACGTCCTGGTAGAACGGCTCGAGGTCGGGGTAGTGCTCGCGGCTGATGCCGGCGCGGCCGCCGCGGAAGTGCAGCATGGTCGGCGACGGGATCGTCACCTTGGCGGTCTTGCCCGGCGCGAGCTGCGACTGCAGGTACTCGAAGTCGGCGCGCTGGATTTCCTTTACGTGGCGCACCTTGTCGACCACGTGCATCACGGGCGGCGCGAGGTGTTCGGTGCCGTCGGCATGCTTGACCAGCACGGGCGGCTGCGTCTTCACGCCGCCGAGTTGCTCGAGAAAGTCGATGTGGAAGTAGGTGCGGCGGAACTCGCCGTCGGTGATGCTCTGCAGGCCGACGTCCTGCTGGAACCTGACGATCTCGGTGATCGCGTCGTCCTCGACCTTGCGCAGCTCCTCGGCCGAGATCTCGCCCTTGTGCTTGCGCTCGCGCGCCTCGAGCAGGCGCTTGGGGCGCAGGAAACTGCCGACGTGGTCGGCGCGGAACGGCGGGTTCTGGCTCATTCGATATCTCCGGTTCGGGAACACGCCGGCGCGGACTCGCGGCGGCTGAGGAAAGTAGCGGGAAATCTTACGCGCGACCGTCGCTGCGGCGCTCGCGCCGGCCCGATGCCCAGCGGCGGCAGCCGACCGGCGCAGATCGTTCGAGCGGCGCTTGCGGATGCGTCGACGCGAAAAGGCCGGCGCTCGGCCGGCCCCTCATGAAGCCGAAGTGGACGAGCCCGCCAGCGCCGCGGGCCCGCCCACTCAAGCCGCGCTCACGAGTTCACGCAGGTGTAGCTCGACGCCAGGTTCGCCGTCGCCGTCGACGTGCCGGTGAAGCGCGGGTACTTCGGGTATGCGCAGAGCGGCTTCGATGCCGTGGCAAGGTACGGCGGCACCGCCTGGTTCAGCGTCACCGTCAGCTGGTCGGCCGGCGCGACGCCCTTCTCGGACCAGTTCTCGAGCACCGCGAGCCAGTCGATGCGGCCCGGAATGCCGTAGCTCGGCGCATTGGCCGTGCCCGCGGCGATCCCGGCGCTGCTGTGCGACAGGCCCGGTGCCACGTAGGCCTTGAACGACGGCGTCACGGTCGACGCGCCGAGCTTCGCGACCACCGCGTCGTAGTAGTTGAGGCCCGTGTACGGGCTCTGCGCGTAGTCGGCCATGTCCTCCTTCAGGATCAGCTTGCCGCCGCGCCGGAAGTAGGGGCCGAGGTCGGGATTGGTCGCATCCATGATCTGCGACACCGCCTGCACGCGCGCCTGGAACTGCGCCGGGTTGTAGGTGAGCGGGTTGAAGTTCGGGTTCTGCGCGATGAAGTAGCGCACGTAACCGTTGCCGAACGCGAAGATGTTGCTGATGCCGGCGGGGTTGGGCGCCGCGGTGAACGTCGGCGCCGCCGACCCGGTGGTCCAGCTCGACCAGTTGCCCGGCAGCGCCTCGCCGCCGTAACCCCAGCCGGCGTACGACGTCATGCCGTTGGCGAGCGGGAAGCTGAACGTGTAGCCGGCGTGCAGCGCGTTCACCGCCTGGAGTTGAGCGGTCGAGAGGCAGCTCGAGCCGGTGTCGCCGCCGCCCGGGCACACGATGGCCGCGAGCGCCGCATCGGCCGGGCCCTTGCAGCCGCGGTAGTTGCTGATCACGCCGTCGGCGATGCCGTCGAGCGCGTCGCAGGCGCCGAGCACGGTCTGGTGCACCAGGTTGATCTTGGTGCCGAGCCACGCGGCGCCCTGCTGGTTGGCGCCGCCGGCCTGGTTGCCGAAGGTCTGCAGGCCGCTCCAGTTCATGACCGGGTCGTTCGAGATGATCGCGTCGAAGTCGTTGGGATAGCGCTGCGCCATCACCATGCCTTCGCGCCCGCCCTCGGAGCTGCCGCCGTAGTAGCTCTTGGTCGGCTTCTTCCCGTAGTACGCCTCGCCGAGCTGCACGGCGACGTCGTGCGTCTTCTTGTACGACGCGTACCCGAAGTTCGCGAGCGCCTCGGCGTTGAGCGCGAACGCGAACGCCTCGACGCCGGCGGCCGTCTGGTGGCCGCTGTCGGTGCCGGCCGTCATGTAGCCGCGCGTCAGCGGCAGCGGCATGTCGGGGCCGGCACCCACCAGCGCGCCGGTGCCGGTGACCAGCGTGCCGTTGTAGCCGCCGCCGCCGAACTGGAGCTTCTTGCCGTTCCAGTTGGTCGGCAGGTTGACCTGGCTCTTGATCAGCGGCGCGTTGGGGTCGACCGGCTTGATGTCGACCAGCAGCCGGCAGTAGTCCGGCAGGCCTTGCGTGACGGCGGTGCCGGCGGCGTTGAGCGTGTCGGGCACCGCGAACACGTAGGTCGCCGACGTGACCACGGCGCCGGTGGTCGGCTCGCCGATGCTCGACGCGGCGACGGTGCGGCCGTTCAGTGCCGCGCAGGTGGCGGGCGTCTGCTGCAGCGCCGACGCGGCGTCGTCGTCGTCATCGTCGTCGTGGCCGCCGCCGCAGGCGGCGAGCAGCGCGCCGGCTGCGACGGCGGCGACGAGGCCGGCGCGGGCGAACGGGCGTTTGGCAAGAGGGCGCGAATGCGCGGGGTGGTTCATCGGCATGTCTCCTTGGTGGTGCGATCCGGGCGAGCGACGTCGCCGGCCGGCGAGGTCGCGGCAAGGCATGTGCCGCTCGGCACCCGTGAAAGCCCGTGGTCGGGGGCGAACATGCGGTGCTGGTTTTGCAGGATGCCGCCCGGCACGAATCGCGCTAGATTTCCGGGCCTTCGGCGCCCCGGGCGCTTGCCGGGCCCACCGTCGCGGCGCCGGCTCACTCACGGAGAACTCCCTCATGCATCGTCGTTCGTTCGCACTCTCGGCGCTGGCCGTCGCCCTCGCCGGGGGTGCCGCGCCCGCGTTCGCCCAGGCGCCGACCAGCGGCACCTTCAAGATCGGCTTCATCCTCCCGATGACCGGGCAGTCGGCGTCGACCGGCAAGCAGATCGAGGCGGCTGCCAAGCTGTGGATGGCGCAGAACGGGTCGACGGTCGCGGGCCGCAAGATCGAGCTCGTCATCAAGGACGACGCCGGCGTTGCCGACACCACGCGCCGTCTCGCGCAGGAGCTGGTGGTCAACGAGAAGGTCAACGTGCTGGCGGGCTTCGGCCTCACGCCGCTGGCGCTGGCGACCGCGCCGATCGCGACCCAGAGCAAGACCCCGATGGTGGTCACCGCCGCGGCGACGTCGATCATTACCGAGCAGTCGCCGTACATCGTGCGCACCAGCTTCACGCTGCCGCAGGTGACGGTGCCGATCGCCGAGTGGGCGGCCAAGAACAAGATCCGCAGCGTCGTCACCTTCGTCGCCGACTACGGCCCGGGGCTCGATGCCGAAAAGTTCTTCAAGAGCCAGTTCCAGCTCAACGGCGGCAAGATCGTCGGCGAGATCCGCTCGCCGCTGCGCAGCCCCGACTTCGCGCCGTTCCTGCAGCGCGTGGCCGACCTCAAGCCCGATGCGGTGTTCGTGTTCCTGCCGTCGGGGCAGGGCGCCGCGTTCATGAAGCAGTTCGGCGAGCGCGGGCTCGACAAGTCGGGCATCAAGCTCATCGCGACCGGCGACGTGACCGACGACGACCAGCTCAACGAGATGGGCGACGTCGCGCTCAACGTCGTCAACTCGCACCACTACTCGGCCGCGCACCCGTCGCCGCTCAACAAGCGCTTCGTGCAGGCGTTCGAGGCGGCCAACAAGTTCCGCCCCAACTTCATGGCGGTCGCCGGCTACGACGGCATGCGCGTGATCTACAAGGCGCTCGAGGCGACCAAGGGCAGCGGCACGGGCGACCAGCTGCTCGCCGCGATGAAGGGCCAGCTCTTCGAGAGCCCGCGCGGCACCGTGCTGATCGACGCGCAGACGCGCGACATCGTGCAGGACGTCTACATCCGCAAGGTCGAGCGCGTGCCCGCGATGGGCAACCAGCTCTACAACGTCGAGTTCGACGTGCAGAAGGCGGTCAAGGATCCGGCGAAGACGAAGTAGGCGCTGCTGCGGCGGCGCCCGCTTGCCGCGAGGCTTGTGAGCGGCGGTGCGAGTCGACGTCGCCGGCTGCCGGCCTCGCGAGGCTTGGCGGAGAATGCGCGCCGGTCAACCGCGCCTTACCTGGATGCCATTCGCGCCGCTCCGAACACCTGATCCCGCTCGCCGCCGCCTCGTCGGCGGCGCGCTCGCCGCGACCCTGCCCGGCGTGCTCGGGACGGCTCGCGCCGCGCCCGCGCCGCTGGTGGTCGGCGGCCTCGCGGTCACCTGCAACCTCACGCTGCCGGTCGCCTGCGTCGCCAGGGCGCAGGCCAACAGCGCCGACCGAAGCGGCGCGCCGCCGTTCGCGTTCGAGTACAGCAAGTACAACGGCTGGCCCGAGGTGAAGGAGTCGCTGATGGCGAACCGGATCCAGGCCGCGTACATGCTCGCGCCGCTGGTGATGGACCTGGCCGACAAGAAGATCCCGGTCAAGATCGTGTCGCTCGGCCATCGCTCGGGCGCGGTGATCATGGTGCGCACCGACTCGGCCTACAAGCGCTTCAGGGACCTCGCCGGCAAGCGCATCGCGATCCCGAGCCGCTTCGCGGTCGACTTCCTGTTCTTGCGCAGAATGCTCGCGCAGGAGAACATGCAGGCCAGCGAGATCCAGCTCGTCGAGATGGCGCCGGCCGACATGCCGGCGGCGCTCTACGCCAAGGCGGTCGACGCCTACTGCACCGGCGAGCCGTTCGGCGCCGCGGCGCAGCGCGCCGGCTATGCGCGGCCGCTGCGCATGACGCGCGACGAATGGCGCAACTACATCTGCTGCGTGCTCACCGTGCGCGAGGAGCTGATCCGGTCGAACCGGCCGCTGGTGCAGGACCTCGTGAACCACGTGCTCGGCGCGGGCCTGTGGCTCGACCAGAAGCAGGACAACCGCAACAAGGCGGTCACCATCGCCGCCGGCCGCAAGTTCTTCAACCAGGACCCGGCGATCATCCGCTTCGTGATGGAGAACCCGACCGACCGCGTGACCTACGGCGACCTGCGCATGATCCGGGCCGAGTTCGACGAGCTGATGCAGCTCTCGGTCGCCGCCGGCACGCTGAAGACGCCCGTGCCCTACGAGAAGTACGTGGACGAGAGCTTCGCGCGTGCGGCCCGCCCGGCGGCGATCGCCCTGTAGACGCATGCCCCGTTCAGGCCCGATGCGCGTGCTGCCGGCGCTGCTGGCGACCTGCCTCGCGAGCGCATCGCTCGCGCTGCCGGCGGCAACGCCGGTGGCGCCGGCGCTGCGCGCCGGCACCTTCGAGCCGCCGCGCCAGGCGCCCGATTTCACCCTGCGCAGCTCCGATGGCAACGAGCTCAGCCTGGCACGGCTGCGCGGCAAGGTCGTCCTGATGTCGTTCGGCTTCAGCCACTGCGCCGCCGTCTGCCCGGTGACGCTCGCGACGCTGGCCGAAGCGCGCAGGAGCCTCGGCAAGGCCGGCGAGGCGGTGCAGGTGGTGTTCGTGACCGTCGACCCCGAGCGCGACGACGTCGCCCGGCTCAAGGCCCACATGGCGGCGTTCGACCCGAGCTTCATCGGCGCGACCGGAACGCCCGCGGCGCTCGCCGCGATGCGCAAGGACTACGGCGTCACCGCACGCAAGGTGCCCACCGGCGACGGCTACGTCATGGACCATTCGTCGTCGGTCTACCTGATCGACCGTGGCGGCAAGCTGCGCGCGCTGATGCCCTACGGGCGCAGCGCGGGCGACTACGCGCACGACGTGAAGCTGCTGCTCGGCTCGTGATGCGGGCCCTCGACCTCGCACCGGCGGCGCCGGCCGTCATGGGCTCGCGTCCCGCGGGGCAGCGCAGGCGCACCGTCGGCGTCGCTGTGCTCGTGCTCGCGCTCGCCGGCGCCCTCGCGTGGGCGGCGTTCGCGCCGATCGTCCCCGCGTCGCGCGACGCGCTGTTCGAGATTCCGCCGGGCACCTGGGCGCGCCGCATGGCCGGCGACCGCGTCGAGGTCCTGCCGGGCACGATTCGCCTCACGCTCGGCATCAACGACGTCCTCCTGCTGCGCAACGCGGACAGCGTGCCGCAGACCTTCGGCCCCGCGCTCGTGATGCCGGGGCAGAGCTTCCGCCTGCCGTTCACGGTGGCGTCGACCTACAGCTTCGCCTGCACCGCGCACGCCAACGGCCAACTCGAGGTGATCGTCGAGCCGACGCCGGCGCGCGGCTGGGAGACGCTGCGCTGGCGCCTCGGCGACTGGGCTCGGCGCCTTTCCGGCAAGGCACCGGGCGCTGCAGCATGAACGGCGTGCAAACCGAGGCGGTGCCGGCGCCACCACCGAGCAGGCCCGCACGCCGCGGCGGCCGCGGGCTCGGCCGCATCGTGCCGCCGGCGCTCGTGATCGCGCTGCTGATTGCGGTGTGGTGGATCGTCGTCGCGCGCACCGAGAGCCCGATCTTTCCGACGCCGTGGCAGGTGCTCACGGGCGCCTGGGAGCTTGCCCAGGACGGCACGCTGTTCGAGCACATCGGCGCGTCGCTGTTCCGCGTCGGCAGCGGGTTCGGGCTCGCGCTGCTGGTGGCGATTCCGCTGGGCTTGTGGATGGGCTGGGTCGGCGGCGCATACCGCACGCTGAACCCGGTCTTCCAGATGCTGCGGCCGATCTCGCCGATCGCCTGGATCCCGCTCGCGATCCTCTGGTTCGGGGTCGGCGACGTCTCGCCGATCTTCCTGATCTTCATCTCGTCGGTGTTCCCGATGATGGTGCAGACCACCTCGGGCGTTCACACCATCGAGCGGCGCTACCTGCGCGCGGCGGCGAACTTCGGCGTCTCGCGCGGCGTGCTGTTCCGCCAGGTCGTGATCCCGGCGGTGCTGCCCGAGATCATCGTCGGCATGCGCATCGGCATCGGCGTCGCCTGGCTGGTGGTGGTCGCGGCCGAGATGATCGCCCTGCGCTCCGGGCTCGGCTACCTGATCATGGACTCGCGCAACGCCGGCAACCGCTACGACCTGGTGATCGCCAGCATGATCATCATCGGCGTGATCGGCCTGCTGCTCGACGGCATCACGCGCCTCCTGGAACGACTCAAGGCCGTGCGCTGGCGCTATGTCCGGTAAGCCCCGCAAGATCGTCGTCGACCGCGTCTCCAAGCGCTTCGTCTCGAACGGTGCCGAGCTTCCGGTCATCGACGATGTGAGCTTCGACGTTGCCGACGGCGAGTTCGTCGCCATCGTCGGCCCGTCGGGCTGCGGCAAGTCGACGCTGATGAACATCATCGCGGGGTTCGAGCGGCCCGACCGCGGCTCGGTCGAGGTCGACGGCGTCGAGCACAGGGCACCGAGCCCGAAGGGCATCGTGATCTCGCAGCACGGCTCGGTGTTCCCGTGGCTGACGGTGCAGCAGAACCTGATGTTCGGTCTGACCAACGACCGCCACGCCGACCGCGGCGACAAGGCGGCGCTCGCGGACCACTACGCGGCGATGGTCGGGCTCAAGGGGTTCGAGGCGGCGTACCCGCACGAGCTCTCGGGCGGCATGCTCAAGCGCGTCGAGCTCGCGCGCGCGTTCGTCGTCAAGCCCGAGATCCTCTACATGGACGAGCCGTTCTCGGCGCTCGACGCGCTGATGAACCTCAGGATGCGCAACGAGCTGCTGCGCATCCTCGCCGAGGAGCGCCACACGGTGCTGCTGATCACGCACGACGTCGAGGAGGCCGTCTACATGGCCGACCGCATCATGGTGCTGTCGCCGCGACCGACGCGCATCCAGGCGACGTTCCGCGTCGACATGCCGCACCCGCGGCGCCTCGCGAGCCCCGAGTCGCAGGCGCTGCGCGAGGCGATCCTCAAGGAGCTCGGGCTCTGAGCCTGGGCTCCATGCACGCGGCCGCGTCCTAGGCGGCGCGGCCCAGCGCCGGCCAGCTCGCCCGCGGTCCGACCAGCCCCGGCGGCGGCACGAAGTGCCCGATGGCGTTCATGCCCGTGGGCACGCCGAGCCGGGCCGCGAGCCGGCCGGCGTCGTACGGCGCGTGCACCTTCACGTCGTTGTCGAAGTAGCAGAACACGTCGCGGCCGCCGCGCCGGCGCACCTTGAGCGGCGAGGCGAGGCGGGCATCGGGCACCTGCGTGCCGTCGCGCCAAGCGGCCATGCGCGCGGCCCAGCGGTTGAGCGCGTCGTCGCCGTAGCCGCTCGCGTAGAGCTCCTTGTCGCCGTGCAGGCGCACGTAGACGAAGTCGGCGGTCAGGTCCTCGATCAGCGGCCAGCGCCCGGCGGTGTCGGCGACCACCAGCGCGATGCCGTGCTTGCGCAGCAGCGCGATGAACGCCGGGTCGACGAAGCTCGGGTGGCGGATCTCGACGGCGTGGCGCAGGCGCCGGCGGCGATCGATCGAGAGCTCGGCGCGGCCTTCGAGCCGGCCGTCGTGCTCGCGCGCGAGCTCGCGCGCCGCTGCGGTGTCGCGCGGCAGCAGGTCGAAGAACGTGTCGAAGCGATCCGGGTTGAACGCGAGCTGCGGCGGAAACTGCCAGAGGATCGGCCCGAGCTTGCCGCGCAGCCGGAACACGCCCGAGGCGAAGAATTTCGCCAGCGCGACCCGCACGTTGTTGAGCTTGAGCATGTGCGTGATGTAGCGCGAGCCCTTCAGCGCGAACACGAAGTCGTCGGGCGTCTCGTCGTGCCACGCCGCGTAGAGCTCGGGGCGCTGCAGCGAGTAGAACGAGCCGTTGACCTCGATCGTCGGCAGCATGCGCGACGCGAACGTCAGCTCGCGGTGCTGCGCGAGGCCCGGCGGATAGAACACGCCGCGCCACGGCGGGTAGCGCCAGCCCGAGATGCCGATGCGGAGCTCGCCGTGAGCCATGCCGCGGCGAAGCAAACGGAGCGCCCGCGCCTCCTGCGCGGCGTCGCGGGGGCTCAAGCTTTCGCGGCTTCGACGACCCGCGCGACGAGCTGCATCACGGCGTCGGTCTGCGCGCGCAGCTGGGCGCGCCGCGGCGACGTCGCGGCGGTCGCGATCGCGAGGCGGTGCTCCGGCACGAAGAGGGCGAACTGGCCGCCGTAGCCCCAGCCCCAGACCACGCGGCGCGCGCCGATCGCGCCGGTGAACCAGAGATAGCCGTAGCCGACGTCGTCGACCGGCGCGACGCGCCAGTCGGCCGGGCCATGGCGGGTCGTGCTCTCGGCGACCCAGTCGGCCGGCAGCACCTGCTGGCCGCGCCACTTGCCGCCGTCGCACATGGTCCAGGCGAGCTTCGCGAGGTCGCGCGGCCGCAGGGCGAGGCCGCCGTAGGCGAGCGGGCGGCGCTGGCGGTCGCGGCGCCACGAGTAGCGGCCGATGCCGAGCGGCGCGAAGAGGTCGCGCGCGGCCAGCATCGCGAGGCTGGTGCCTTCGGCCTCGGCCAGGATCGGTCCGACGAGGCCGACCACCGGGTCGTTGTAGGTCCAGCCCGACGGCGGCGGTACGCCGCGCGGCTGGCCGAGCGCGACCGCCACCGGGTCGGGCGCGTTGGCGAGATCGCTGCTGTCGAAGATGTCCCAGGCGAAGCCGCTGCGCCCCGCGAGGATCGCGCGCAGCGTGAGGCCGCCGAGGGCGGAGTCGGGGTTCTTGCGTATCGCGTCGGGCAAGAGCTCGCGCACCGTCGCATCGAGGCGGCCGCGGAGGGTGCCGCGCTCGAGCGCCTTGCCGACCAGCATCGACGTGACGCTCTTGGTCACCGAGTTGATCGGCTGCAGGTCGTCGGGCTCGGCGCCCGCGTAGTAGCGCTCGCCGAGCAGGAAGCCGTCGCGAACGACGACCATGCCGCGCAGGCCCTCGACCTTGACGCCGTCGTCGAGCACCGCCGTGAGCGTCGGCGCCGGGATGCCGTGGCGCTCGGGCGAAGCCTCCTGCCACTCGACGGTCGGCACGTCGAGCAGGGCCACGGTATCGCGGCGCAGCGGCTGGGTGCCGCGCGGCGACGCGCAGCCGGCAAGGCCGAGCGAACCGGCGATGAGCAGGCGACGACGGGTCGGGGGCATGAACGGGCGCTCCTCGTGGCGGACAGGCTGCGCGTTCCGGGCACGAAGCGCGCCCGGCTGCCCTCGCCGACGTCCGTTCGACCGCGCCGCTCGCGCGAGCGCCTCAGGCCTCCGACAGCTCCTCGTGCAGGCAGAGGATGTTGCCTTCGGTGTCGACGAACCAGGCCGCCTTCTCGGCGCCGAGCACGCACACGTGTCCGACCGTCTTGAGGCCCGGGAAGTCGTAGTCCTCGAACACCACGCCGGCGCGCTCGAGCTCCGCGATCGTTCCGGCGATGTCGCCGACGCGGAAGCTCACCGCGGTGTGGTCGGCCTTGGTGCCGCCTTCCTTGGGAAAGAGCGCGAGCGTGCTGCCGCCGCAGACGTAGGTGAACTTGCCGTCGGGGCGCAGCTCGCCGGGCCGGAGGCCCAGCTTGCCCTCGTAGAAGTCCCGGGCGCGCTGCAGGTCCTTGACCGGCAACATGGTGGTGACGGGTGAATCGGCCAGCATGGACGGCTCCCTCCGTGGCGGCGCTCGATTCTGCGCCGCCGGTCGGCGCGGCCGCAAGCGGGGCGGCTCGAGCGCCCGTTCCGGCTATTCTCCGGCGCGCCCCTTCGCGATTCATCGGCCTCGACCGCGACACCTCTTCCGATGCTGACCCTCCTCTTCGACGGCGTCGCCTACGGCATGCTGCTTTTCGTGCTGGCCGTCGGCCTGGCGGTGACGCTGGGGCTGATGAACTTCATCAACCTCGCGCACGGCGCGTTCGCGATGGCCGGGGGCTACATCACGGTGCTGCTGATGAACCGGCTGGGCGTGCCGTTTCTGGCCTGCCTGCCGATCGCCTTCCTCGGGGCGGCGCTGCTCGGCGCGATCCTCGAGCCGACGCTCTACCGGCGCATGTACGCCAAGCCGCACCTCGATCAGGTGCTGTTCTCGATCGGCCTCGTCTTCATGGTGGTGACCGCGGTCGACTACACCGTCGGGTCGATGCAGCAGATCATCCGGCTGCCGGACTGGCTGCAGGGTCGCCTGCCGATCGAGGCGGTCGGCATCGGCAAGTACCGCCTCTTCATCATCGTGGTCTGCGCCGCGCTCACGCTGGTGCTGCAGTGGACGATCTCGCGCACGCGCTTCGGCGCGCGCCTGCGCGCATCGGTCGACGATCCGCGGGTGGCCGGCGGCATGGGGCTCGACGTCAACCGCATCTTCCTGCTCACCTTCGCCGTCGGCTCGGGCCTTGCCGGGCTCGGCGGCGCGCTCGGCGCCGAAGTGCTCGGCCTCGAGCCGTCGTTCCCGCTCAAGTTCATGATCTATTTCCTGATCGTCGTCTCGGTCGGCGGCACGACGACGATCACCGGCCCCCTGCTCGCCGCGCTGCTGCTGGGCATCGCCGACGTCGCCGGCAAGTACTACGTGCCCAAGCTCGGTGCCTTCATCGTTTACAGCCTGATGATCGTGATCCTCCTCATGCGCCCGCAGGGCCTGTTCGCGCGGGCGGGCGCCCGATGAGCGCGTCGCCCGGCGCCGCCGCGCCGATCCCGGTGTCGACCGCGCAGGACCCGCGCGGCGCGATCGCGCGCAGCCTGGGGCGCCACGCGCGCTGGCGCTGGTGGGAGTTCGCGCTGATCGCCGGCCTCGTGCTGAGCTGGTTCGTGCTGCCGCAGCACGCGCTGATCCTCAAGGAGATCGCGATCGTCGCGATCTTCGCGATGTCGCTCGACCTCGTGCTCGGCTACGCCGGCGTGGTCTCGCTCGGCCACACCGCGTTCTTCGGCTTCGGCGCGTACGGGGCGGCCCTCTTCGCCAAGCACGTGATGCCCGACCCCTGGGTCGGCCTGGCGTTCGCGATCGGCGTCAGCACGCTGCTCGGTGCGGTGACCAGCGTGCTGATCCTGCGCGGCAGCGACCTCACGCGGCTGATGGTGACGCTCGGCGTCGCGTCGATCCTCTACGAGCTCGCCAACAAGCTCGACCACATCACGGGCGGCGCCGACGGGTTGCAGGGCGTCGTGATGGGGCCGCTCCTCACGCCGTTCGGCGCGTTCGACTTCGACCTCTCGGGGCGGGTCGCCTACGCTTACGCGCTCGCGGTGCTGATCGTCGTGCTGTTCCTGATGCGCCACCTGGTGCTGTCGCCGTTCGGCGCCTCGCTGCAGGCGCTGCGCGACAACCGCCTGCGTGCCACCAGCATCGGCATCTCCACCAACTGGCGCCTGGTCGCGGCGTACACGGTGGCGGGCGGCATCGCCGGCGCGGCCGGCGCGCTGCAGGCGCAGACCGGCGGCTTCGCCTCGCTCGACGTGTTCGACTTCCACCGCAGCGCCGAGGTGCTGCTGGTGCTGGTGGTCGGCGGCACGGGGTACCTGTACGGCGGCATCTTCGGCGCGATCGTCTTCACGCTGCTGCGCGACCTGATCGCCGCGTGGACGCCGCAGTACTGGAACTTCTGGCTCGGCCTCTTCCTGGTGGTGCTGGTGCTGGTCGGGCGTGACCGCTTCATCCGCCCCTGGACCTGGTTCGGAGCGCGCCGATGAGCGCCGTTCCCCTCGCATCGGCCCCGCCGGCCGCCGGCATGCCGGCGGGCACCGCCACCGTCCTCGAGACGCGCTCGCTCGTCAAGCGCTTCGGCGGCCTGGCGGCGACCGACGACGTGTCGCTCAAGGTCGAGCGCGGCGCCCGCCACGCCCTCATCGGCCCGAACGGCGCCGGCAAGACGACGCTGATCAACCTGCTGACCGGCGTGCTCGAGCCGACCTCCGGAACGATCGCGCTCGACGGCGCCGACATCACGCACCTTGCGCCGCATCGGCGGGTGCGCCGCGGCGTCGTGCGCACGTTCCAGATCAACCAGCTCTTCAATGCCCTGACGCCGCTGCAGTCGCTCGCGCTCGCGGTGTCGGTTCACCTCGGGCGCAGCGCGCGCTGGTGGCGCCCGCTCGGCAGCGATCCGCGCGTGGTGGAGTCGACCGAGCGGCTGCTGACGCAGTTCCGCCTCGCCGACGTGATGAACCAGACCGTCGGCGAGCTCGCCTACGGCAAGCGCCGCCTTCTGGAGATCGCGACCGCGCTCGCCTGCGAGCCGCGCGTGCTGCTGCTCGACGAGCCGGTCGCCGGCGTTCCCGAAGGCGAGCGCCAGGAGATCTTCGAGACCATCAACGCGCTCCCGGCGGACGTGTCGATCCTTCTCATCGAGCACGACATGGACCTCGTCTTCAACTTCGCCAGGCGCGTCACGGTGCTCGTCAACGGCGCGGTGTTCGCCGAAGGCGACGTCGCGACGATCTCGAACGATCCGCGCGTCAAGGCGGTGTACCTCGGCGAGGACGTGCATGGCTGACCTGCTCGCGGTGCGCGGACTGAAGTCGGGCTACGGCCAGGCGGTGGTGGTGCAGGGCGTCGACCTCACGCTCGAGGCCGGCCATTCGCTCGCGCTGCTCGGCCGCAACGGCACCGGCAAGACGACGCTGCTCAACTCGCTGATCGGCGTGACGCGGCGCCACGCCGGGACGATCGCGCTCGACGGCGTCGACCTTACGGCGCTGGCGTCGCACCGGCGCGCCGCCGCCGGCATCGGCTGGGTCCCCCAGGAGCGCAACATCTTCAAGTCGCTCACGGTCGACGAGAACCTCACCGCGGTCGCGCGGCCGGGCCCGTGGACGGTGCAGCGCGCCTACGAGATGTTCCCGCGCCTTGCGGAACGGCGCGCCAACCTCGGCAACCAGCTCTCGGGCGGCGAGCAGCAGATGCTCGCGGTGGCGCGTGCGCTGGTGCTCAACCCCAAGCTGCTGCTGCTCGACGAGCCGCTCGAGGGCCTCGCGCCGATCATCGTGCAGGAGCTGCTGGCATCGATCGCCCGCGTGGTCCGCGACGAAGGCATGTCGGCGATCATCGTCGAGCAGAACCCGCGCCTCATCCTGCCGATCACCAGCCGTGCCGTGGTGCTCGACCGCGGCGCGGTGGTGCACGAGGGCGCGAGCGCCGAGCTGCTCGCCGACCGGGAGCGGCTCGACCGCTGGCTCGCGGTGGCGCAGCACTGACCACGTCCCCGCGCGAGGCGCTGCCCGGGCTGACACGCTGTCCCACGGCGCTTGCGCAGCGCGGTCGGACACGTCGCGGCGGCGCACCTCGTCGATCGTCGGGAGCCGTCATTGCGGGGCGGCCGCAGGTTCCGGGAAGCGCTCGACCACGGGGCCGGCGGTGCGCACCGTCGCCTCAGGCAAACAACTCCAACCTTCTTTACCGACATTCATCACGAGTCGGGCCCTCGACTCGTCAACAGCGCGAACCGTACGTCGTTTTCTTCATCACAGTGGGGTGTCGACCACCGCCAGCGGAAGAGAGGTTCGGAACGCGATGGACATGTCGAACATGCGGTTCATGGAGCCCGTTCCGGGCGCGGCGGATACGAGCGGGCGCTTCGGCTATCCGCGGCCACAGCTCGAGCGTGCGCAGTGGAGCTCGCTCAACGGCACCTGGCGCTTCTGCATCGACAACGAGCGGCGCTTTCGCACGCCGCGCGACGTCGACGCCTGGCCGCGCACCATCGAAGTGCCGTTCCCGCCCGAGTCGCGCGCCAGCGGCATTGCCGATCAGGGCTACCACCAGGCGTGCTGGTACCAGCGCGAGTTCGCGGTCGCCAGGGACGAGGGCCGGGTGATCCTGCACTTTGGTGCCGTCGACTACTCGGCCCGCGTGTGGGTGAACGACACCCTCGCGGCGGTCCACGAAGGCGGTCATACGCCGTTCTCCGTCGAGATCACCGCACTGCTGGGCGAGGGTGGCCTGCAGACCGTGACGGTGTGCGCGGAGGACGATCCGCACGACCTCGCCAAGCCGCGCGGCAAGCAGGACTGGGAGCGCGAGCCGCACTCGATCTGGTACCCGCGCACCACCGGCATCTGGCAGACGGTGTGGCTCGAGGTGGTTGGCCGCACCTACGTCGAGTCGGTGCGCTGGACGCCGCGCGTGGAGGATTTCGCGATCGGCTTCGAGGCCCGCGTGAGCGGCGACGCGGCGGACGACCTGTCGATCGACATCCGCCTCAGCTGCGGCGAGCGTCTGCTCGCCCACGACCGCTACCGCGTGGTCGACCGCGACGTCGATCGATCGATCGCGCTGCCCGACCCCGGCATCGAGGACTTCCGCAACCGGCTGCTCTGGAGCCCGGAGCGCCCGACGCTGATCGATGCGCGCATCCGCCTGCTGCGCGGCGACGAGGTGATCGACGAGTTCACGTCGTACACGGCGCTGCGCTCGGTGAGCGTGCTGCGCGACCGTTTCATGCTGAACGGCCGCCCTTATCTTCTGCGGATGGTGCTCGATCAGGGCTACTGGCCCGAGAGCCTGCTCGCCGCGCCGAACGATGCCGCGCTGCGCCGCGACGTCGAGCTCGCCAAGACGATGGGCTTCAACGGCGTGCGCAAGCACCAGAAGATCGAGGACCCGCGCTACCTCTACTGGGCCGACCGCCTCGGGCTGATGGTCTGGGAAGAGATGCCATCGGCCTATCGCTTCACGCCGACCGCGGTGAAGCGCACCGTGAAGGAATGGACGGAGGTGATCGCGCGCGACTACAGCCACCCCTGCATCGTGGTCTGGGTGCCGTTCAACGAGTCGTGGGGCGTGCCCGAGCTCGCGTCGGTGGGCGAGCAGCGCCATGCGGTCCAGGCGCTCTACCACCTCACCAAGACGCTCGACCCGACCCGTCCGGTTATCGGAAATGACGGCTGGGAAAGCTGCGCGACCGACATCATCGGCATCCACGACTACGACGCGAACACCGAGCACATGCGCCAGCGCTACGGCCCCGAGTCGAACACCGAGGAACTGTTCGACCGGCGCCGCCCGGGCGGCCGCGTGCTGCTGCTCGACGGCTATCCGCACCGCGGCCAGCCGATCATGCTGACCGAGTTCGGCGGCGTGGCGTTCGCGCCCGAGGGCTGCACCGGCGCCGACATCTGGGGCTATTCGAATGCCGACCACGCGGAGGAATTCGCCGGCAAGTTCGAGAAGCTGATGCAGACCGTGATCCACACGCCGCTCTTCAGCGGCTTCTGCTACACGCAGTTCGCCGACACGTTCCAGGAGTCGAACGGCCTGCTCGGCGCCGACCGCTCGCCCAAGATCCCGCTCGAGCGGATCGCCTCGGCGACCCGCAGCCGCCGCTCGCACATCGCGTGCGGGGTGTAGGCGCCGGCTCGCCGGGGGGCCGAGGGCGCGGGGCGCCCGTGCACGGGCGCGCCGCCGGGCGTCAGGGAGCGGCGTTGCCCCCGCCGCGGCGTGCGCTCACGAGCTTGCCGATCGCCAGCACGACGAGCGCGCCGGCCACCCCGAAGCCGTAGCGCACGGCGTCGGTCTGCGGCACGTGGCCGACGATCGCCGGGTCGGTGACCGCCATGGTTCCGGCGATCCAGCCGAGCAGCATGCCGCCCAGCGTGATGATGAACGGGAAGCGGTCCATCAGCTTGAGCACCAGCTGGCTGCCGCCGATGATGATGGGGATCGACACCAGGAGGCCGAAGATCACCAGCGGCATCTTGTGGTCGCCGCCCGCGCTCTCGGCGGCGCCGGCGATCGCGATCACGTTGTCGATGCTCATCACCAGGTCGGCCACGATGACGGTCTTGACCGCCGACCAGAGGCGGTCGCTGCCTTCGATCTCGCCGTGCCCTTCGTCGTCGGGGGCGAGCAGCTTGACGCCGATCCACAGCAGCAGCAGCGCGCCCACGATCTTGAGGTACGGGATCTGCAGCAGCGTGAGCGCGAAGAAGATCAGGATCACGCGCAGCAGGATCGCGCCGACCGTGCCCCAGATGATCCCCTTGCGGCGCTGATCGGCCGGGAGCTTGCGGCACGCGAGGGCGATCACCACCGCGTTGTCGCCGCCCAGCAGGATGTCGATCATGATGATCTGACCGACCGCGAGCCAGAAGGCGGGGGTGAGGAACTGTTCCAAGGCGGGTCCTGACGAGCGCGCGACGGCGGCGGGTTGAGGCGAATTGCGGCGGATGTTAGCGGCGTTGCCTGGCGGCCCGAAGCGGTCGGCCGCGTGGCGTGCAGCGCCGCTGCGTCAGCCGCGCTGCAGCGGCAGCTCGAGCGGCAGGCCGACGTAGTTCTCGGCGAGCGCGGTCGACGCCGCGACCGAGTGGACGAGGTAGTCGAGCTCGGCGGCCTGGATGCGCTGGCCGAACGCGCCGGTCTCCGGGAACTTGTGCATCAGCGAGGTGAACCACCACGAGAAGCGCTCGGCGCGCCAGACCCGGCGCAGGCAGCGCGCCGAGTAGGCGTCGATGCCGGCGTCGCTGCGCTCGGCGTAGTGCTCGCCGATGGCCGCGGCAAGGTAGCCGACGTCGGCGGTCGCCAGGTTGAGCCCCTTGGCGCCGGTGGGCGGCACGATGTGCGCGGCGTCGCCGGCCAGCAACAGGCGCCCGAAGCGCATCGGCTCGGCCACGAAGCTGCGCAGGGGCGCGATGCTCTTCTCGATCGAGGGCCCGGTGACCAGCGACTCGGCGGCCTCGGGGTCGAGGCGCGCCCGCAGCTCGTCCCAGAACGCGGCGTCGCTCCACGCGTCGGCGTCGTCGAGCGAGCACTGCACGTAGTAGCGGCTGCGCGTCGGCGAACGCATGCTGCAGAGCGCGAAGCCGCGCTCGTGGTTCGAGTAGATGAGCTCGTGCGACACCGGCGGGGTGTCGCTCAGCACGCCCAGCCAGCCGAAGGGGTAGACGCGCTCGAAGGTCGTGAGCGCGACGGCCGGCACGCTCTGGCGACAGACGCCGTGGTAGCCGTCGCAGCCGGCGATGAAGTCGCAGTCGACGCGTTGCGCGCTGCCGTCCTTGGCGGTGTAGGTGACGTACGGCCGGGCGCCGTCGAAGTCGTGCGGCGTCACCTGGGCGGCCTCGTAGACCGTCGGCAGGCCTGCGGCGCTGCGCGCCTGCATCAGGTCGCGCGTCACCTCGGTCTGGCCGTAGACCGTCACCCGCTTGCCGCCGGTCAGCGCGTGCATGTCGATGCGATGCCGCGCGCCGCCGAAGCAGAGCTCGATGCCGTCGTGCGGCAGGCCCTCGGCGTGCAGGCGCTCGGCGACGCCAGCCTGCTCGAGGAGGTCGACCGTCACCTGCTCGAGCACGCCGGCGCGGATGCGCCCGAGCACGTAGTCGGCGCTGCGCTGCTCGATGACGACGGCGTCGATGCCGGCCTTGTGCAGCAGCGCGCCCAGCAGCAGGCCCGACGGGCCCGCCCCGATGATCGCGACCTGGGTTCTCATGGGAGCCTTTCCGTATCGGTGGAAGTGGTGAGCGGCGCGGCGCAGTTGGCGCAGAAGCGCGCACCCGGCGTCACGGCGTGCCCGCACGCGGGGCAGAAGCGCGTGGCGGGCGCGGCCGGCGCGCTCGCGGCGCTGCCGCCGGCGAGCGCCGCGGCGGTGCGCAGGTGGTGCTGCACCTGAGCCGCCGATGCGCCTTCTCCGGGCCCGAGCATCGCGCGCTCGCCGGCGTTCAAGGCGGCAATGCGGGTCTCGTCCTCGCCGCTGAACGGCGCCACCAGCACGCTCTGGCTGCGCGCGAACTGCATCAGGTCGGCGGCCAGTGCCTGCGCGTCGGCGTCGGTCGAGAACATCGCCGTCACCTGACGCGGCGCGTCCTTGCCGAACACCACCGACTCGATGCGCGCACGCCAGACCCTGAGCGTCATCGACTCGGTGCGCACCACCGTGTTGTCGGTGTTCATGCGGCTCGAGAAGTTGTTGCCGGTGCCGATGCGCGAGGTCTGGTAGCTGCCCATCAGCTCGACCCAGGTCAGCATCGACTCGAAGTTGAAGCGGCCCCAGAGGCGGGCCGCGGACTGGAAGCAGAACATCGCCACCAGCGCGAGGATGGCCGAGGTGCCGGCGAGCGAGAAGCGGTTCTGCTGCCACGGCACGGTGACGTCGAAGCCGTGCACGAAGACCAGCGCGATCGCGCAGGCGAGAGCGACCAGAACGGTTGCGAAGACGTCGAGCGCGAGCAGCGCGCGGTAGCGCGGCGCCTGCAGCGCCACCGCGAACGTCGGCGCCCTGGTGCCCGACACCGGGATCGGCTGGCTCTCCTGGAGCAGCTCGCCGGCGAAGGCGCCGCTCGGCGTCGAGGCGTCCGTCGCCGGGTCGATGCGCGCGTAGCGCCGGTTCGGGATGCGCTCGGTCCACGCCGCCTGCAGGATGCGGTCGAGCTCGTCCATCAGCATCGCCGGCGGCGCGTTCATCGAGAGCCGGTGCTGCTCGACGCTGGCGCGCGTCTGCGGCGCGGCGTCGACCTGCGCGAGCACGGCGGCCATCGAGAGTGCGCAGGCGACCAGCGCCGCTCCGAGCATCACGAAGGTCTGCGTGTTGACCGAGAAGTTGCCGAGCGACGGCAGGTGCGGCGCGACGAGGCCGATCGCGACCGGCGCCAGGATCGCCGCCGCCACCAGGCCGACCAGCGCGGCGATGCTGACGCGCGCCCGGCCTTCGGTCCACACGGGCCGCAGCAGGAACACCACGCCGAACACGAAATAGAGGATGCCGATCCACGGCCGCGTCGCCGCCGACCCGAACACCAGCCACGAGACGATGAAGCTGAGCAGCGTCGCCGCGATCGCCGCCAGGTTGAACATGGTGCGGCGCGCCAGCTGCTGCACCGCGCTCGGGGCGGTGATCAGCGTCGGCACCCAGTGGTAGAGCAGGCCCTCGACGGCGCCCACCGGCTCCTCGTAGGTGAGGCCGCCCTGACGCATCAGCTCCTTGAGGGCGTCCGCACGCGGCGAGGTTCCGGTGACGCCGGGCGGCAACTCCTCCGCCAGCGACTTCGGCCGGCCGCGCCCGAAGAAGAAGCGCAGGCGGGTCGACGCCGTCGCGCCGGCCACCACGCCGCCCGAGAGCAGCGCCAGTCCGACCAGCAGCGGCGCGGCAACGCGGCCGAGCGCGCTCTCCTGCATCGCGCCCTGCGCCCAGAAAAGGCAGGTGACGCCGGCGCCGGCCAGCAGCACGGCGCACAGCGCGAGCAGCCGGTTCTGCAGCTGGTAGGGGTTCGGCAGCTCGAGGGTCTTGGACCCCGAGCCGTACTCGTACGCCATCGGAAGCCTCGCGGGACGCAGGGTTGCGGGCGAGTGTAGGGGCGAAGGCTCGCGCGGCTGCGCTACGCTCCGCCGGCCGGCCGGTCCCGCCGCGTCGCGCCGGTGCGTCCTCGACGAGAGGGCGCTTCGCGTCGGCGTTCGGTTCACGGGAGACTGCGCGATGGCTGACCCGAAGGCTCGCTTCCACTGGGACGACCCCCTCCTGCTCGACGCCCAGCTCACGGACGACGAACGCGCGATCCGCGACGCCGCCGCGAGCTACTGCCAGGAGCGCCTGCTGCCGCGCGCGACCGAGTCGTTCCGGAACGGCACCACCGATCCGGCCATCTTTCGCGAGATGGGCGAGCTGGGCCTCTTGGGCGCGACCATTCCCGAGGCCTACGGCGGCGCCGGCCTCAACTACGTCTCGTACGGCCTCGTCGCGCGCGAGGTCGAGCGCGTCGACTCGGGCTATCGATCGATGATGAGCGTGCAGTCCTCGCTCGTCATGGTGCCGATCAACGCGTTCGGCACCGAGGCGCAGAAGCAGAAGTACCTCCCGAAGCTCGCGCGCGGCGAGTGGATCGGCTGCTTCGGCCTGACGGAGCCCGACCACGGCTCCGACCCCGGCGGCATGGTCACGCGGGCCAGGAAGGTCGAGGGCGGCTATTCGCTCAGCGGCGCCAAGATGTGGATCACCAACAGCCCGATCGCCGACGTGTTCGTCGTCTGGGCCAAGGACGACGAGGGCGCGATCCGCGGCTTCATCCTGGAGAAGGGGATGAAGGGCCTCACGGCCCCCGCGATCCATGGCAAGGTGGGCCTGCGCACCAGCATCACCGGCGAGATCGTGCTGGACGGCGTGTTCTGCCCCGAGGAGAACGCGTTTCCGGACGTCAGAGGGCTCAAGGGCCCGTTCACCTGCCTCAACAGCGCCCGATACGGGATCGCCTGGGGGGCGCTCGGCGCGGCCGAGGACTGCTTTCATCGCGCCAGAAGCTACGTGCTCGAGCGCAAGCAGTTCGGCCGGCCGCTTGCCGCCAACCAGCTCGTGCAGAAGAAGCTCGCCGACATGCAGACCGAGATCGCTTTGGGCCTGCAGGGGTGCCTCAGGCTCGGGCGGATGAAGGACGAGGGGATCGCCTCGCCCGAGATCACGTCGATCATGAAGCGCAACTCGTGCGGCAAGGCGCTCGACATCGCACGGGTGGCGCGCGACATGCTGGGCGGCAACGGCATCTCGGACGAGTACGGGGTGATCCGCCACGTCGTCAACCTCGAGGTGGTCAACACCTACGAGGGCACGCACGACGTGCACGCGCTGATCCTCGGCCGCGCGATCACGGGGATCGCGGCGTTCGGCGGCTGAAGACCCGCCAGTTCGCCGGCTCGAGCGCGCTGCGGTTCGGGCGGGCGTGACGTCCTCACGCGGCCCGCGGACTCAAGCGCTTGCGCGCCGCGCCGATAACGGTTCACAGGTTTCGGGCGTGGTTGCCCGAGCGGTTCCGGTTCTCCGCATGAAGGTCGCCCACCCCGATTTGATCGACGTCCAAGCCCTGCGTGTCGGGATGTTCGTGCATCTCGACATGGGCTGGATGTCGCACCCGTTTCCGACCAGCAGCTTCAAGATCAGCTCGCCGGCGCAGATCGCGACGATCCGCTCGCTCGGCCTCAAGCGCGTCTACTGGAGCCCGCAGCAGAGCGACGCCACGGTCGGCGGCGTGGTGCCGGCGCAGACGCGCCCGGCCGACCTCGTCGACGCCGCGCCGCCCGGCGCGGCCAGGGCCACCGCGAACGCGGACGTGGCCGAGGTGCCCACCGACGAGGTCGCAGCAGCCGAAGCGGCCCAGCGCGAGGCGCGCGAGCGCGCCATGCGGCGGCGCCGGCTGGTGGTGCAGCGCGCCGCCCAGAAGGCGGCGCAGCGCCAGTACGCCGCGGCGACGCAGGCGTTCAAGCAGGCCGCCGCGCTGGTCCTCGTCCGGCCCGCCGACGCGCGCGCCGAAGCCGAGACGCTCACCCGCACGCTGATCGACAAGATGGTCGGCGACGGCGAGCTCACGGTGCGCCTGCTCACCGAATCGACCGGCGACAACGCGTCGGCGCACGCGGTGAACGTGTCGGTGGTGTCGATGCTGATGGGGCGCTGCTTCGGGTTCGACGAGGCCGAGCTGCTCGACCTCGGGCTCGGCGCGCTGCTGCACGACATCGGCAAGATCAAGCTGCCCTCGCGCCTGCATCACTTCGACGAGAGCCTGCTGCCGAGCGAGAAGCGCGCCTATCGCGAGCACGTGGCGCTCGGCGCCGCGCTCGCCGAGTCGATGCAGCTCACCCCCGGCGCGACCGCGGTGATCGAGCAGCACCACGAGGCGGTGAACGGCAGCGGCTTTCCGGCCGGCCTGAACGGCGACCGCATCACGCTGGCGGCGCGCATCGTCGCGCTCGTCAACCGCTACGACAAGCTGTGCAACCCGCCGGCCGCCGCGCGCGCGCTGACGCCGCACGAGGCGCTGTCGACGCTGTTCGCGAATGGTCAGGCCACGTTCGACGCGACCCTCCTCAACCGCTTCATCAAGATGATGGGCGTGTACCCGCCGGGCTCGACGGTGCAGCTGACCGACGATCGGTATGCAATGGTGGTGTCGGTGAACTCGACGCGCCCGCTCAAGCCGCGCGTGCTGGTCTACGAGCCCTCGGTGCCGCGCGAGGAGGCGCTGCACCTCGACCTCGAGACCGCCGACGGGATCGGCGTGCGGCGCAGCATCAAGCCGACGCACCTGCCGCGTCCGGCGCTCGACTACCTCGCGCCGGCCCAGCGCGTGGCGTACTTCTTCGAGCCGTTCACCCCCGAGCTCGAGCCGGCCTGACGCGCCGGCCGGCGTCGCGCGGCTCGTCATCCGGGCCGGCGACTTGCTTGCAGCAACCGCAATCGCCGTGCGGTCCCTGCGGCCGCCCGGTGCGACTCGCTAAAGTTGCGCCAGGAGGTTGCGCCCGGATGTCTGCCGTCGAAGGAATCCTCGAACACAAGCTCGGCTCGCTCACCCTGCCGCTCGCCGTCGTGCTGCCCGGCGGAAGCCGCATCGGCCCCGCCGACGCCGCGGTCACCGTGCGCCTGAAGGAGCTCGGCCCGCTCGCCCACATCGCGTCGGGGCAGGTCGGCAAGGTCGGCCAGGACTACGTCGACGGCCGGCTCGACATCGACGGCAGCATGCGCGACCTGATGGACATCGGCGCCGAGCTGATGGGCGCCGACCCGACGCGCCCGCCCGCGGTGCCGCCGCCGCTCGCCTGGGTGCGCGAGCTCGCCCTGGTGCTGCGCTCGCGCAAGCGCCACAGGCCCGAGACCGACGCCGAGCAGATCCAGTTCCATTACGACGTCTCGGACGATTTCTACAAGCTCTGGCTCGACCCGCTCAGGCTCTACTCGTGCGCGTACTACGCGTCTTCCGAGATGACGCTCGCGCAGGCGCAGGAAGCCAAGCTCGACCACATCTGCCGCAAGCTGATGCTGCAGCCGGGCGAGCGCTTCCTCGACATCGGCGCCGGCTGGGGCGGCCTGCTCATGTGGGCCGCCGAGCACTACGGCGTGCGCGGCCACGGCATCACGCTGAGTCGCAACCAGCACGCGCACGTGAGCCGGCTCATCGACGAGCGCGGGCTCGCCGGCCGCGTGTCGGTGCAGCTGCTCGACTACCGCGACCTGCCCGAGAGCGAGCCGTTCGACAAGATCGCGTCGGTCGGCATGTTCGAGCACGTCGGGCGGGCCCAGCTGCCGCGCTACTTCGACAAGATCCACCGCCTGCTCAAGCCCGGCGGCCTTCTCATGAACCACGGCATCACCGCGGGCGGCACCCAGAACGACCGCCTCGGCGCCGGCCTCGGCGACTTCATCGAGCGCAACATCTTTCCGGGCGGCGAGCTGCTGCACGTCTCGCACGTGCTGCGCGTGATGAGCGAGGCCGCGCTCGAGCCGGTCGACGTCGAGTCGCTGCGCCCGCACTACGCGAGGACGCTCTGGGCCTGGAGCGACGCGCTCGAGGCGCGCCTCGACGAGGCGGCCAAGGTGACGCGCCCCGAGGTCGTGCGCGCGTACCGGCTCTACCTCGCCGGCAGCGCGATGTGCTTCGAGCGCGGCTGGCTGTCGCTGCACCAGATGCTGGGCGCGCGCCGCACCGGTTCGGTGACCGACGGTCCGATGCGCGGCGCACAATCGGTCTTTCCGTTCAATCGCAGCTACATGTACGCGCCGCGGCGCCAGGGCAACCCATGATCTACAAGTTCAAGTCCAAGGCCGCGGGCGACCTGATCATGCTCGAGGGCCCGGGCGAGCAGGTGCTGCGCATCGTCGGCAAGGAGCCGTCGCCGCGCGGGATCATCGAGGCGGCCGCGCTGCCGGCGGCGATCGACGCGATCGAGCGCGCGATCGAGGCCGACGAGGCGCGCTCGCGCGCGATGGAAGGCGACGTCACCGACGGCGACACCGCCACTCGCGACGACGATCGCGCCGACGGCCGCGGCAACCGCCGCGTCACGCTGCGCCAGCGGGCCTGGCCGATGCTCGAGATGATGCGGCGCGCGCTGGCCGAGAAGGCCGACATCACCTGGGGCACGTGAGAAGCCGGACCGGCTTTCCCGGCCCGTTCACGAGGAGGCATCGATGAGACTCTGGAGCCGCAACTGGACCGACGGCGAGCCGCTGCCCGAGCGCCACGCCGCCGGCCGGATCGACCCGGCAGGCGGCGTCACGTTCGCCGACGACGTCAACCCGCACCTGGCGTGGGACGGGGTGCCGCCCGGCACGCGCTCGCTGGTGCTGACGTGCCACGACGTCGACGTGCCGAGCAGCGGCGAGGACGTCAACCAGAGCGACCGCGAAGTGCCGGCGAGCCTGCCGCGCGTCGACTTCTTCCACTGGTCGCTGGTCGACATCGATCCGACGCGCAGCGACGTCGACGAAGGCAGCTTCAGCAGCGGTTTCATCACGCGCGGCAAGCCGGGCCCGCGGGTCGAGATCCCGGGCTGGCAGGGCACCCGCCAGGGCCTCAACGACTTCACCGGCTGGTTCGCCGGCGACGAGGCGATGAAGGGCGAGTACTTCGGCTACGACGGTCCGTTCCCGCCGTTCAATGACTCGCTGATCCACCACTACGTGTTCACGCTGTACGCGCTCGACGTCGAGCGCGCCCCGGTCGACGGCAGCTTCGGCGGCGCCGAGCTGCGTGACGCGATCCGGCCGCACGTCCTCGCGAGCGCCACCATCGTCGGCACGTACACGCTGAACCGGCGCCTGCTCGCGCGTTGATGGCGTCGAGCGACGAGCCGACGCTGACCCGCGTCATCGCGATCCGCCATGGCGAGACGGCCTGGAACGCCGATGCGCGGATGCAGGGCCACCTCGACATCCCGCTCAACGAGACCGGGCGCTGGCAGGCGCGCCGTCTCGCGGCGGTTCTCGCCGACGCAGGCATCGACGTCATCTACACGAGCGACCTGTCGCGGGCGCGCGAGACCGCCGAGATCGTCGCTGCCGCCGCCGGCTGCCCGCTGCGCGTCGACGCCGCGCTGCGCGAGCGCTGCTTCGGCGTGTTCGAAGGCCACGCGTTCCGCGAGATCGAGGCGCGCTGGCCCGACGACGCGGCGCGCTGGCTGCGGCGCGACACCGACTTCGCGCCGAGCGGCGCCGAGACGCTGGTCGACTTCTGCGCGCGCACGACCGGCGCCGCGACGCGCATCGCCGCCGCGCATGCCGGTCAGACCATCGCCATCGTCGCCCACGGCGGCGTGCTCGACTGCCTCTATCGGGCCGCGACCCGCGTCGACCTGCAGGCGGCGCGCTCTTGGCAGCTCGGCAATGCCGCGATCAACCGCTTGCTCCATACCGCGCAAGGTTTCACGCTGGTGGGCTGGGGCGACGTGCAGCACCTGGACGCACCGGCGCTCGACGAGAGCAATGACGGCAGCGCGCTTGCCCGGCCGGGGCAGCAGGTGCGCGCGGCGGGCGGGCGCTGAGCCGATCGCGTCCGCTGCCTTTCGTGGGGTGCCGCCCGCGGGCGCACCGGCGGTGAGGGCGTTGCGACGGTTCGGCATCGCGTTCGCGGCTCCGGTCGCAGCCCCCGCCCAGGAGGCGCCGCGATGAAGCACTCGTTCGATTCACGCGAAGCCGCCGCGGCACGCGCCGCGATGGTCGAGGAGCAGCTGGTCGCGCGCGGCATCGCCGACCCGCGCGTGCTCGACGCGATGCGGCAGCTTCCGCGTGAGGCCTTCCTGTCGGCGGCCACGAGCGCGGCGTACGCCGACTCGGCGCAGCCGATCGAGGCTGGGCAGACCATTTCGCAGCCCTACATCGTCGCGCTGATGGCGGAGGCGGCGCGCATCGGCCCCGCCGATCGCGTGCTCGAGGTCGGCGCCGGGTCGGGCTACGCGGCGGCGGTGTGCGCCGCGCTCGCCGCCGAGGTCTATGCGATCGAGCGCCACCCGCAGCTCGTCGAGATCGCGCGCGCCCGCTTGGAGCGCCTCGGCATCGCCAACGTGCACCTGCAGGCCGGCGACGGCACCCTCGGCTGGCCCGACGCGGCGCCGTTCGACGCGATCCTCGTCTCGGCGGCCGGGCCACGCGTCCCCGAGTCGCTGCGCAGCCAGCTCGCCGAAGAGGGTCGCCTCGTGATGCCGGTCGGGCGCCGCCACGCCACGCAACAGCTCGTCAGGGTCACGCGCGGCGCGAACGGCTTCGTCGAGGAGCACTTCGCGGCGGTCGCCTTCGTGCCGCTGATCGGCGCCGAGGGTTTCGAGTCGTCCTGAGCGCTCGAGGTCGCGGGCGCGGACGCGAGGCGCGCGTCGCCGGCGAGTGGTCGGCATCGCGCGCACGCTGCGGCCAGGCGCGCTGCGCGGCGTCGGCTAGGGCAAGCCCCGTGAGGGCTTACCCCCGACGGCGCGCGCGATACACGCCGGAGGGGCTTCAACGTTCGTAGACTGCGCCGTCCCGTCTGCTGAAGACCGTTCAGCCTACCGAACCATGGGAAGCGGCCGCCGAGCCACCCCGATGAACGCCGTCCACGCCGCTCCGTCCGTCACGCCCTCGCGCGCCGTCGCGCCGGGCGGCACCGCCCTCGTGCCGGCGGTCACGCGTGCGCTCTCGTTGCTCGAGCGGCTCGCCGGCACGCGCGAGCCGATGAGCCTCGGCCGGCTCGCGAGCGACCTCGCGCTTCCCAAGAGCAGCGTGCACGGCCTGTGCAACACGCTGATGTCGTTCGGCTACCTGCGGCGCCAGCCGGACGGCGCGTTCCTGATCGGCCCGCGCGTGATGAGCCTCGCGGAAGCGTTCGTCGCCGGCACCGACGTCGCCCGCGAGTTCAACGCGCTGTGGTCCGAGGGCGGCGCGCCCGAGGAGACCGTGGTCCTCTCGGTGCTCTCGGGTGGCGACGCGCTCTACGTCGCGGTGCGCAACAGCGCGCGTCCGCTCGGCCTCGCGTTCAATGTCGGCATGCGTCTGCCGGCGTATCTCACCGGCACCGGCAAGGCGATGCTCGCGTTCCGGCCGCTCGCCGAGGTGCGTGAGCTCGTGCCCGCCGGACCGCTCGCGCGTCTCACGAAAAAGGGCGCGCCCGACGTCGAGACGCTGCTCAAGGAGCTCGCGCTGGTGCGCCGGCGCGGCTACAGCATCGACGACCAGGGCGTGCGCGAGGGCGTGTATTCGTTCGGCGCGCCGGTGTTCGACGCCTCCGGGCAGGTCGTCGCCGGCGTCGCCGTCTGCATCAACAAGGCGCTGCTCGGCGCGTCGCGCGGCAAGCGCCATCAGGCCGAGGCCCTCGCCGTCGCCGAGGCGCTGACCCGACGCCTGGGTGGCGAGGTGCCCGCGCTGCCGCGTGCACGCGCGACGAAAGGCAGCGTTCGATGACGAGCCCCGACCACATTCTCGAGACGCGCCAGCTGACCAAGGAGTTCAAGGGCTTCGTTGCGGTCAACAAGGTCGACCTGCGGGTGCGCCGGGGCACCATCCACGCGCTGATCGGGCCCAACGGCGCCGGCAAGACGACCTGCTTCAACCTGCTGACGAAGTTCCTCACGCCGACGTCCGGGCAGATCCTGTTCGACGGCACCGACATCACGAACGAGAAACCGGCGCCGATCGCGCGCCGCGGCGTGGTGCGCTCGTTCCAGATCTCGGCGGTGTTCGCGCACCTCTCGGTGCTCGAGAACGTGCGCGTGGCCCTGCAGCGCCAGCTCGGCACGTCGTACCACTTCTGGAAGCCCGAGCGCTCGCTGCGTCGCCTCGACGCGCGCGCGCTCGAGCTGCTCGAGGCGGTCGACCTCGCGTCGTACGCGGCGATCCCTGCGGTCGAGCTGAGCTACGGCCGGAAGCGCGCGCTCGAGATCGCGACGACGCTCGCGATGGACCCGAAGCTGATGCTGCTCGACGAGCCCACGCAGGGCATGGGCCTCGAGGACGTCGACCGGATCCGGCAGCTGATCAAGAAGGTCGCCGCCGACCGTACCGTGCTGATGGTCGAGCACAACATGAGCGTCGTTTCGAAGATCGCCGACACCATCACCGTGCTGCAGCGCGGCGCCACGCTCGCCGAAGGCCCGTACGCCGAGGTGTCGCGCAACCCCGCGGTGATCGAGGCCTACATGGGCAGCGCGCAGACCGAACTGGTGGGGGCGCACTGATGCCGAGCTTCCTCGAAGTGCGCGACCTGCACGGCTGGTACGGCGAGTCGCACGTGCTGCACGGCGTCGACTTCGACGTCGCCGAAGGCGAGGTCATCACGCTGCTCGGCCGCAACGGCGCAGGCCGCACCAGCACGCTGCGCGCGATCATGGGCCTCATCGGCGCGCGCAAGGGCTCGATCAAGGTGCGCGGCACCGAGACGATCGGCCTCGCGACGCATCGCATCGCGCGCCTCGGCGTTGGCTACTGCCCCGAGGAGCGCGGCATCTTCTCGAGCCTTTCTGCCGAGGAGAACCTGATGCTGCCGCCGGTGCTCTCCGGCGGCGGCATGAGCGTCGAGCAGATCTACGCGATGTTCCCGAACCTCGCCGAGCGCAGGGCGAGCCAGGGCACCCGGCTCTCCGGCGGCGAGCAGCAGATGCTCGCGGTGGCGCGCATCCTGCGCACCGGCGCGCGCCTGCTGCTGCTCGACGAGATGTCCGAGGGCCTCGCCCCGGTCATCGTGCAGAAGCTCGCCGAGATGGTCGTCACGCTGCGCAAGAGCGGCTACACGATCGTCATGGTCGAGCAGAACTTCCGCTTCGCGGCGCCGCTCGCCGACCGTTTCATGGTGATGGAGCACGGCCGGGTGATCCAGTCGTTCACGCAGGCCGAGCTGCCGTCGCGGCTCGAGCGCCTCCACGAGTACCTCGGTGTCTGACGCGTGGCGTCGACGACCCTTTCCACACCCGTTCTTCCACAGGAGCAATCGATGAAACTCAGAACCCTTCCGACCGCATGCGCGCTTGCCGCGACGCTGCTGCTCGGCGCCGGCGCCGCCCAGGCCCAGGTCTCCGGCGACGTGATCCGCATCGGCTTCATCACCGACATGTCGGGCCTCTACGCCGACATCGACGGACCGGCGGGCGCCGAGGCGATCCGCATGGCGGTCGCCGACATGGGCGGCAGCGTCGCCGGCAAGAAGATCGAGGTGCTGGTCGCCGACCACCAGAACAAGCCCGACGTCGCCGCGGCCAAGGCGCGCGAATGGTTCGACCAGCAGGGCATGGACGTGCTGGTCGGCGGCACCAACTCGGGCACCAGCCTCGCAATGGCGAAGGTCGCGGCCGAGAAGAAGAAGCCCTTCCTCGCGATCGGTGCCGGCAGCTCGGCACTCACCAACGAGCAGTGCACGCCGTACACGGTCCACTACGCCTACGACACCACCGCCCTCGCCAAGGGCACCGCGCCGGCGGTGGTCAAGTCGGGCGGCAAGAGCTGGTACTTCCTGACCGCCGACTACGCGTTCGGCACGGCGCTGCAGACCGACGCCACCAACGCCGTCAAGGCGGCCGGCGGCAACGTCGTCGGCTCGGTGCGCCACCCGCTGTCGGCGAGCGACTTCTCGTCGTTCCTGCTGCAGGCGCAGTCGAGCAAGGCGCAGATCCTCGGCCTCGCGAATGCCGGCGGCGACACGATCAACTCGATCAAGGCAGCCAACGAGTTCGGCATCACCAAGTCGATGAAGCTCGCCGGCCTGCTGATGTTCATCAACGACGTGCACTCGCTCGGCCTCAAGGCCACGCAGGGCATGTACCTCACCGACAGCTGGTACTGGAACCAGTCGGCCGAGTCGCGCGCCTGGAGCAAGCGCTTCTTCGAAAAGTTCAAGCGCATGCCGTCGTCGCTGCAGGCGGCCGACTACTCGGTCACCCAGTTCTATCTGAACGCCGTCAAGGCGGTCAACACGGACGACGGCGACAAGGTCATGGACCAGATGCGCAAGACCAAGGTCAACGACATGTACGCCAAGAACGGCTACATCCGTCCGGACGGCCGCATGGTGCACGACATGTTCCTGATGCAGGTCAAGACGCCGGCGCAGTCGACCACGCCCTGGGACTACTACAACGTGGTGGCGACGTCGAAGGGCGAGGACGCGTTCACGACCAAGGCCGAGAGCAAGTGCCCGCTCTGGAAGTGACGCCGACCCGCGCCTGACCGGCGCGACCCCGGCCGCACGCCCGCCCGATCGAGGCGGCGTGCGGCCGGACCCGGCACCGGCCGGAGAACCGCATGAACCCATTCGACATCCCGATCCAGGCCTTCCTCGGCCAGCTCCTGCTCGGTCTCGTGAACGGCTCGTTCTACGCGATGCTGAGCCTGGGCCTGGCGGTGATCTTCGGCCTGCTCGGCATCGTCAACTTCGCCCACGGCGCGCTCTACATGATCGGCGCCTACGTCGGCTTCGTGCTGCTCGAGAACTTCGGCGTCAACTACTGGCTCGCGCTCGTCATCGCGCCTCTGCTGGTCGGCGTGCTCGGCGTGGTGATCGAGCGCCTGCTGCTGCGGCACCTCTATCACGTCGATCCGATCTACGGGCTCCTGCTGACGTTCGGGCTTGCGCTGATCGCCGAGGGCGTGTTCCGCAGCCAGTTCGGCGTGTCGGGACAGTCGTATCCCGTGCCCGAGCTGCTGCAGGGCGCGACCGACCTCGGCTTCATGATCCTGCCGAACTATCGCGCGTGGGTCGTGGTCGCCTCGCTCGCGGTGTGCCTCGGCACCTGGTACCTGATCGAGCGCACGCCGCTCGGCGCCACGCTGCGCGCCGGCACCGAGAACCCCAAGCTCGTGCAGGCGTTCGGCATCAACGTGCCGCGCATGGTGATGCTGACCTACGCCGCTGGCGCGGGCCTGGCGGCGCTGGCCGGCGTGCTCGCCGCGCCGGTGATCCAGGTCAACCCGCTCATGGGATCGAACCTCATCATCATCGTGTTCGCGGTGGTCGTGATCGGCGGCATGGGCTCGATCCTCGGCTCGATCATCACCGGCCTCGCGCTCGGGCTCGTCGAAGGTCTGACCAAGGTCTTCTACCCGGAAGCGTCGAGCATCGTCGTGTTCGTCATCATGGCGATCGTGCTGATGATCCGGCCGACCGGCCTGTTCGGGAAGGAAGCCTGATGGCCGCGCAACCCTCTGCCGCCACGGCGGCCATCAGCCCTGCCGCCGTGCCCGTGAACGCGGCCTCGGACCCCTCGCGGCTCGGCCGCGTCGCGGTCTGGATCGGCCTCGCGCTGCTCGTGGTCGCGCCCTTCATCGGGCTCTACCCGGTGTTCGTGATGACCGCGCTCTGCTTCGCGATCTTCGCGTGTGCGTTCAACCTGCTGCTCGGCTACACCGGACTGCTCTCGTTCGGCCACGCCGCGTACTTCGCCGCCGCGGCCTACGGCACCGGCTGGCTGGTGCGTTCGGCGGGCCTTTCGCCCGAGCTCGGCGTGCTCGCCGGCACCGCGGGCGCCGCGCTGCTCGGCCTGGTGGTCGGGATGATCGCGATCCGGCGCCAGGGCATCTATTTCGCGATGACGACGCTGGCGCTCGCGCAGATGGTCTATTTCGTGTTCCTGCAGGCGCCGTTCACCGGCGGCGAGGACGGCCTGCAGGGCGTGCCGCGCGGCAAGCTGCTCGGCGTCGTCCCGCTCGCCAGCACCGTGCGCGAGCCGCTGTTCGGCGTGATCCCGCTGCCGCCCGACGTCGTCATGTACTTCGTCGTGCTCGCCGTCTTCATCGCGGTGTTCCTGTTCATCCAGCGCATCGTCCACTCGCCGTACGGCCAGGTGCTGAAGGCGATCCGCGAGAACGAGCCGCGCGCGGTCTCGCTCGGCTACGACGTCGACCGCTACAAGCTGCTGGCGTTCGTGCTGTCGACCGCGCTGGCAGGGCTCGGCGGTTCGCTGAAGGCGCTGGTGCTCGGCTTCGCCACCCTCACCGACGCGCACTGGTCGCTGTCGGGCGAAGTGGTGCTGATGACGCTGCTCGGCGGCATGGGCACCTTCGTCGGGCCGGTGCTCGGCGCGTTCACGATCATCGGCCTGCAGAACCTGCTCGCCGACCGTGCCGGCGAGTGGGTCAACGTGATCATCGGGGTCATCTTCGTGGTCTGCGTGGTCGCGTTCCGGCGCGGCTTCGTCGGCGAGCTGCTCGCCTGGCAGCGCCGCCGGCGCGGCTCGTGACCGCCCTCCGCGGCGAGTGAACCGGGTCGGCGGCGGGGTCGGCGTCGCGCGACGCGGCACCTCGGTAGACTGTCGGCGCAGCCACGAGGTCCATCGATGAAACGCCTGACGAAACAAGACATCAGCAACAGCACCGGCACGCTCAACCCGGTCGGTCACGTGATCCTCGCGTTTCCCGACGACGCGGTGACAGGCCAGGCGGTCGACGCGCTGCGCGAGGCGCGCTTCGAGCCCGAGGACATCCTGGTCTACAAGGCCGACGAGGCGACGCCGCGCCTGCGCGAGCGCGTGCGCACCGCGAGCGAGGCCGCCGGTTTCGGCTACGAGATCACGCTGATGAAGCGCTACCTCGCGCTCGCCGAGCAGGGCAGCGGCTGGCTCATCGTCTTCGCGCCGACCGACGACTCGGTCGCGCGCCTGCTCGAGGTTGCGAAGCGCTTCGGCGCCCTTTGCGCGGTGCGCTACCACCGCCTCGCCAACGAAGACCTGCTGTAGAGGGCGCTCAGGCGGCGCCGAACAGGTCGGCGTCGGCGCGGGGCGGCGCGATGCCGAGGTGGCGGAACGCCGCGAGCGTGGCGACGCGGCCGCGCGGCGTGCGCTGCAGATAGCCCTGCTGGATGAGGTAGGGCTCGATCACGTCCTCGATCGTGTCGCGCTCCTCGCCGATCGCGGCGGCGACGTTGTCGAGGCCGACCGGGCCGCCGTCGAAGCGGTGGATCACCGCCTCGAGCAGCTTCCGGTCCATCACGTCGAGGCCGATCGGATCGACGTCGAGCATCGCCAGCGCGCGATCGGCGAGCGGCTTCGTGATGACGCCGCTGCCCTTGACGTCGGCGAAGTCGCGCACGCGCCGCAGCAGCCGGTTGGCCACCCGCGGCGTGCCGCGCGAGCGCCGCGCGATCTCGAAGCCGCCGTCCGGCTCGATCGGCACGTTCAGCAGCCCCGCGCTGCGCTCGACGATGCGCGCGAGCTCGGCGGGCGTGTAGAACTCGAGCCGCGCGACGATGCCGAAGCGGTCGCGCAGCGGGTTGGTCAGCATGCCGGCGCGCGTGGTCGCGCCGATCAGCGTGAACGGCTGCAGGTCGAGCTTGATCGAGCGCGCGGCCGGACCTTCGCCGATCATGATGTCGATCTGGTAGTCCTCGAGCGCGGGGTAGAGGATCTCCTCGACGACCGGCGAGAGCCGGTGGATCTCGTCGATGAAGAGCACGTCGTTGCGCTCGAGGTTGGTCAGCAGCGCCGCGAGGTCCTTCGGCTTCTCGAGCACCGGGCCCGATGTCGAGCGCAGGTTGACGCCGAGCTCGTTGGCGATGATGTGGCTCAGCGTGGTCTTGCCGAGACCCGGCGGGCCGAACAGCAGCACATGGTCCATCGCCTCGCGCCGCATGCGCGCGGCGCCGATGAAGATCTCGAGCTGCTCGCGGGCCTTGGCCTGGCCGACGTATTCGGCAAGTCCCTTGGGGCGCAGCGCGCGCTCGATCGCGTCCTCGTTCGGCGAGCCCGACGCGGGGCTCACGATGCGGGGATCGGACGGCGCGGCGCGGCGCGGCAGCCCTTCGAGGTCGTCGGTCTGGATCGACATGCCACATTATCGGTCGCGCGTCCTCAGCGGCGCAGCGTGCCCACCCTTGCGCCACCCCTGCCGAGCCTCTCGATGACCCCGCTCACCGCTTCTTCGCTGCGCGCGCCGCGCGCTGCTTCTCTGCTGTCCGCGTCGCGCCGTTCGATCGCCTTCTCTGCCGCACGCCTTGCCGCCGCGTGCCTGCTCGGCACGGCGCCGCTGTTCGTTGCCGCCGCGCCCGAGGCGCGCGCCGGCGACATCCGCATCGTCGACGCGGTCGCGGCGCCGACGCTCGCCGGCAACCCGAACGGCGTGATGTACATCGGCGAGATGACCAACGGCGGAGCGCGTGCCGACCGCCTCGTCGGCGCGAGCACGCCAATCGCCGCGCGCGTCGAGCTGCACACGATGGGTGTCGACGCGCAGGGCGTGATGCGCATGCGGCCCGCCGGGCCGATCGCGCTCGAGCCGAACGCTCCGGTGCGCATGCAGCGCGGTCATGGCCTGCACCTGATGCTGATGGAGCTCAAGCGCCCGCTGAAGGCAGGCGAGACGTTCCCCGCGACCCTCGAGTTCGAGCGCGCCGGCAAGACCCAGATCACGGTGCGGGTCGATGCGGCCGGCCCGGCGCAGCCTGGCGGAATGAACCACAAGCCTTGATCGCTGCGCCTCGTGCGCGAGGCGAGTGACCGCTCGCGTTGCCGTCAGGCTTCGTCGCGTGAGCGGCGCGCGCCCTGTGCCCACCGGTCGCCCGCGAACCGAGCGAGCGCAGCCGGCAGCGCCTGGCCGCGCCGCCGGCCCGGCTCAACGCGCGAGCGCCTTGAGCGCCAGCTTGATGCCGTCGCTCACGCCGACGTCCGCGGGCAGCGCCTTCAGCGCGGCGGCGGCCTCGCGGTCGCTGTAGCCGAGCGCGACCAGCGCCTGCAGGATGTCGGCCTGCGCCGGGTTGGCGACGCTCGCGGGCGCAACCACGGCGTCGCCGAGCTTGCCCTTGAGCTCGAGCAGCAGGCGTTCGGCCGTCTTCTTGCCGATGCCGGGCACCTTGATCAGACGGCCGCTCTCCTGGTGCGCGACCGCGCGCGCGAGCTCGTCGACGCTGAGGCCCGAAAGGATGGCGAGCGCGGTGCGCGGCCCGACTCCCGAGATCTTCACCAGCAGGCGGAACGTCGCGCGCTCCTCGTGGGTGAGGAAGCCGAACAGGATCTGCGCGTCCTCGCGCACCACGAAGTGCGTCAGCAGCGCGACGCGCTCGCCGAGCCCGGGCAGGTTGTAGAACGTGCTCATCGGCACGTCGACCTCGTAGCCGACCCCCGCGACGTCGACCAGCAGTTGCGGCGGCGACTTCTCCGCGAGGGTTCCGACGAGCCGTCCGATCATGCGGCGATTATCCGGTGGCGCTCCGACGCGCCGGTGGCCGCTGCGGGACAATCGGCCCCCATGCGGACCGCTCCGGAGCGCCCTTGATCCTTCGCCACGCCTTCATCCCGCCCGACAACCAGCGCCTCGCGCACCTGTGCGGCAGCCTCGACGAGCACCTGCGCACCATCGAGGCCGCGCTCGACGTCCGCATCGTCCGCCGCAACGAGTCGTTCCGCGTCGAAGGCACCAAGGCGCACGCGGAACGTGCGGTCGCGCTGCTGCAGGACCTCTACGGGCGCGCGCAGCGACCGATCTCGGCCGAGGAGGTCGAGCTCGGCCTGATGGAAGCGCTCGCCGACGAGGCGGCACCGCGCCGCGAGAAGAAGCCGCGCCTCGCGCTCGCCGGCAACGGCGGCGACGCTCGGGCGGCCGAGGGCGCCCCCGCCGAGTCGCGCATCGTCCTGCAGACGCGGCGCAGCGGGCTGACGGGCCGCACGCCGAACCAGCACGACTACCTGCGCAACATCATCGAGCACGACGTCACCTTCGGCATCGGCCCGGCGGGCACCGGCAAGACCTACCTCGCGGTCGCCTGCGCGGTCGACGCGCTCGAGCGCAGCACGGTGCAGCGCATCATCCTCACGCGGCCGGCAGTCGAGGCCGGCGAGCGGCTCGGCTTCCTGCCCGGCGACCTGTCGCAGAAGGTCGATCCGTACCTGCGACCGCTCTACGACGCGCTTTACGAGCTGATGGGCATCGAGCGCGTCGGCAAGGCGTTCGAGAAGGGCACCATCGAGGTCGCGCCGCTCGCCTTCATGCGCGGCCGCACGCTCAACCACGCCTTCGTGATCCTCGACGAGGCGCAGAACACGACGCCCGAGCAGATGAAGATGTTTCTCACCCGCATCGGCTTCGGCGCCAAGGCGGTGGTCACCGGCGACATCAGTCAGATCGACCTGCCGCGCGGTGCGGTGTCGGGCCTCGTGGACGCCGAGCGCGTGCTGCGCAACGTGAAGGGCATCGCGACCACCCACTTCACCGCGGCCGACGTGGTACGCCACCCGCTCGTCGCCAAGATCGTCGATGCCTACGCGGCGGCCAGCCGGGGCGACTGAGCGCGCGGGGGGCGGCGCGGCGCCGCCGGCTGCGGCAGCGCGCGCCACGCCCGCACGCGGCACGGCACCGCCGCTTCAGCTGTCGCTGCAGTTCGCCGACCCTGTGCATCGCGCGGTGCTGGCGCGCCACCGCGTCGCGCGCTGGATTCGCGCCGCGCTGGCCGCGCCGGCCGAGATCACGGTGCGGATCGTCGATGCCGACGAAGGCCGCGAGCTCAACCGCACGTATCGGGCCAAGGACTACGCGACGAACGTGCTGACGTTCGACTACGCGCGCGAGCCGGTGGTGGTCGCCGACCTCGTGCTCTGCGCGCCAGTCGTCGAGCGCGAGGCAGCCGAGCAGGGCATCGGCCTCGACGCGCACTACGCGCACCTGCTGGTGCACGGGGCCCTGCATGCGCAGGGGTTCGACCACGAGTCCGACTTGGAGGCCGGGGCGATGGAAGCGCGCGAGACCGCGATCCTCGCCCGGCTGGGCTTCGCCGATCCCTACGCCGGGTCGGACGCGCCGCGCATCACCGATCACCCCGGCGGCTAGCGCGCAGGCCACGCGATCGCCGCGTTCGAGTCGGACGCGTTCAGGGCTGCCGATCGACGTCGGCGGAACCGGTCCGCTGCTCGCGCTTGTGCCGTCAGCGCGGTGCCGTGAGCGGACGCCGGCCGCTCACGGCGTCCGCCCGATGTAGCGCTTGCGCCAGAAGTACGCGCTCATCGCCGCGCCGATCGCGAGCAACAGCACGAACGCGATCCAGAAGCCGCGCGGGCTGTGGATCAGCGGGAGCTTCTCGAAGTTCATGCCGAAGAAGCCGGTGACCAGGTTGAGCGGCAGGAAGATCGCCGTCAGCACGGTCAGCGTGCGCATGATGTCGTTGGTGCGGTGGCTCTGCGCCGAGAAGTGCATCTGCACCGCGGTCTCGGCCGACGCCTCGAGGCGTCGCACGTGGCTCAGCACGCGCTCGATGTGCTCGAGCACGTCGCGCGAGCGCACCCGCAGCACCTCGCGCTCGCGGCTCGCCGCCGGATCGGTCGGCGGCGGCCACTCGTCGAGGGCGTCGATCCATTCGCTGATCGCCGAGCGCTGGTCCTCGCAGGTGTCCTCGAGCAGGTGCATCGCGTTGCGCGACGCGAGCAGCGTCTGCCAGCTCACGATGCCGCCGCGCGGGTCGAACAGGGCCTGCTGCTGGGCGTCGAGCTGGCGCGTCAGCACGCGGCGCAGCTCGAGGTAGCTGTCGACCATGAAGTTGACCATTCGCAGCATCAGGTCCGCGGGGCTCGGCGGCGTGCGCGCGACGCTGCGCACGTCGGTCGCCGGCATCTGGTTCTGCAGGCGGTTGGCGAAGAAGTCGCGCACCACGCAGTCGTTCGGGTGCACCGTCAGCAGCAAGCGGTCGAAGAGGGCGAAGCCGACCGGGCTGGTGTCGACCGCCTGCAACGCGATGCCGGTCGGCGCCGCGCGTCCGAGCGGCGGCTCGCCGGTCTCGGCAAGGCCGGCGGCCGGTGCCGCGAGGCGCCGGAACACCAGGATGTCGTACCACGACGTGTAGTCGTAGGTCGACGGCAGCTGGGCGTTCAGCAGGTCGCTGACGTGCAGGTCGACGAGCTGCGCGCCGGTCCAGCGCTGCAGCGCGGTCTGCAGGTCCACGAGCTGCGCGCGCAGGTCGCCGCGCACCGCGGCGACCCAGCAGTAACCGCTGGCGGGCAGGTTATCGGGGAGCCCGGCAAGCTCGGCGAAACGGTCGCCGTCGATGTGGAAGACGCGCACCGTGGCGGCGTCCGGCTCAGCGGCGCAGCAGGCGCGCGGCGTCGAGCGCGAAGTAGGTCAGCACGCCGTCGGCGCCGGCGCGCTTGAACGCGAGCAGGCTCTCCATCATCACGGCGTCGTGGTCGAGCCAGCCGTTGGCGGCCGCGGCCTTGAGCATCGCGTACTCGCCGCTCACCTGGTAGACGAAGGTCGGGACCCGGAACTCGTCCTTCACGCGGCGCACGATGTCGAGGTACGGCATGCCGGGCTTGACCATCACCATGTCCGCACCCTCGGCCAGGTCGGCGGCGACCTCGCGCAGCGCCTCGTCGCTGTTGCCCGGGTCCATCTGGTAGACCTTCTTGTCGGCCTTGCCGAGCGCGCCGGCCGAGCCGACCGCGTCGCGGAACGGGCCGTAGAAGGCGCTCGCGTACTTGGCGCTGTACGCCATGATCCGGGTGTGGATGTGCCCGCTCTCCTCGAGCGCGTCGCGGATCGCGCCGATGCGGCCGTCCATCATGTCGCTCGGCGCGACGATGTCGACGCCGGCCTCGGCCTGCACCAGCGCCTGCCGCGTCAGCACCTCGATGGTGGCGTCGTTGAGGATGTAGCCGCGCTCGGCCGGATCCGGATCGAGCAGGCCGTCCTGACCGTGCGTGGTGTACGGGTCGAGCGCGACGTCGGTCATCACGCCGAGCTCCGGAAAGCGCGCCTTGAGCGCGCGCACCACGGTCGGCACGAGGCCATCGGGGTTGAGCGCCTCCTTGCCGTCGTCGCTCTTGAGCGAGGAGTCCATCGCCGGGAACAGCGCGAGCGCGGGGATGCCGAGCGCGACGCATTCCTCGGCAACCGGCAGCAGGCGATCGAGCGAGAGCCGCTGCACCCCGGGCATCGACGCGACGTCGAGCGCGCGGTCGTTGCCGTCGACGACAAACACCGGAAGGATCAGGTCGCTGGGGTCGAGCCGCGCTTCGCGGACCAGGGCGCGCGTGAAGGTGTCGCGGCGCAGGCGCCGCGGACGGCTCGTCGGGTAGGGCGGAGGCGGGTGCAGGGGCATCGATCTCGGCGGTGATGGCACGCCGGCTGCCCGGGAGCTGCCGAACCGCCGAATGATAATCCGCGCATGAACAGTCTCCTCTGGGTCAAGGCCTTCCACATCATCTTCGTGGCGAGCTGGTTCGCGGGCCTGTTCTACATGCCGCGGCTGTTCGTGAACCTCGCGAACGTGCCGGCCGACAGCCACGCCGAACGCGAGCGCCTGCTGATGATGGGTCGCAAGCTCTTCCGCTTCATGACCATCCTGGCGGTGCCGGCGGTCGCCCTCGGCCTCGTGCTGTGGCTGGTCTACGGCGTCGGCAAGGGCCCGGGCAACGGCTGGCTGCACGCCAAGATCCTGTTCGTCGTCCTGACGATCGGCTACCACCACGCGTGCGGGTCGCTGCTGCGCAAGTTCGAGCGCTTCGCCAACGCGCGCACCGAGCGCTGGTACCGCGTCTTCAACGAGGTGTCGGTGCTGCTGTTCGCGGTGATCGTGGTGCTGGTCGTCGTCAAGCCGTTCTGACCGGCACCGTGGCCGACCCGGGCACCACCGCACGCGGCGGCGCCGCCTCCCGACCGCCGCACGGCGCCGCGCCACGCCGCGCCGGCGCCGCGCGCCATCGCAGCTCGGCGGTGCCGCTGGCGTGGATCTACGCCGCGGTCATCGTCTACGCGAGCCTCTATCCGTTCGCCGGCTGGCGTGCCGTGTCGAGCTCCGCGTTCGCGTTCCTCGCCCAGCCGTTCTCGCGCTACTGGATCGGCTTCGACGTGATCGCCAACCTCGTCGGCTACCTGCCGCTCGGCGCGCTGATGTTCTTCGCGATGGTGCGCAGCAACTGGCACGCGGGGCGCGCCGCGCTGGCCGCGAGCGTGCTCGCCGCGCTGCTCTCGCTCACGCTGGAGACGCTGCAGAGCTATCTGCCGCAGCGCGTGCCGTCCAAGCTCGACCTCATGCTCAACGTCGCCGGTGGCCTGGCGGGCGTCGCGCTCGCCGCGCTGGTCCACTGGCGCGGCGGCGTCGAGCGCTGGCAGCGGGCGCGCGACCGCTGGTTCGTCGCGCGCAGCGCCGGCGGCGTCGCGCTGCTGATCCTGTGGCCGATCGGGCTGCTGTTCCCGACCGCGGTGCCGTTCGGCCTCGGCCACGTGCTCGCCCGCGGCCGCGAGGTGCTCGACGCGGTCGTCCGCAACACGCCGATCGAGGGGTGGATCGGCCATCCGGCACCGCTGCCGATCGAGGCGGTGCCGCTCGCGCCGGGCGCCGAGCTCGCGATCATCGTGCTGGGGCTCGTCGCGCCGTGCCTCGTCGCGTTCACGATCGCGATGCCGGGCTGGCGCCGCGTCGTGCTGGTGGTGGTCGGCTGCCTGGTGGGCGCGGCGACGACGACGCTCTCGACCGCGCTCAACTTCGGCCCTTCGCACGCGTTCGCCTGGATCACCGCGACCTCGCTGCAGGCGTTCGCGATTGGCGTGCTCGCGGGAGCGCTGCTCAGCCTGCTGCCGGCGCGCGCGGCGGCGGGCTTCGGCCTCGTCGCGCTCACCGCGCTGGTGATGCTGGTGCAGCGCGCACCGACCGACCCGTACTTCGCGCAGAGCCTGCAGGCGTGGGAGCAGGGCCGGTTCATCCGCTTGCACGGCGCCGCGCAGTGGGTCGGCTGGCTCTGGCCGTACGTGGCGCTGGTCTACCTGCTGGTGCGCGTCGCGATCCCGGATCCGAAGCCGGTCGCGACTGCCCGCTGACCACTCCGCCGCGCGCGGCGATCGCGCCGGCCCCCGACCCCGGCGCCTTCTGCGGCAACGCCCGGCGGGTACGATCGCCCCCTTTCGCACCGCCCGCGACCCTTTCGTGTACTACCAGCGCCACATCTTCTTCTGCCTGAACGAACGCCCGAACGGCGAGGATTCGTGTGCGCAGCACGGTGCCCAGGCCGGCTTCGCGCACTGCAAGGATCGCGTCAAGGGCGAGCGCCTCGCCGGCCCGGGCGGCGTGCGCGTCAACAAGGCGGGCTGCCTCGACCGCTGCGCGGGCGGGCCGGTCGCCGTGGTCTACCCGGAAGGCGTCTGGTACACCTACGTCGACAAGGACGACATCGACGAGATCGTCGATTCGCACCTGAAGAACGGCCAGGTCGTAGAGCGCCTCGTGCTGCCGCCGAACGTCGGCCGCTGATGAACCCGCGCACCGTCCGCCAGGCGATCGCCGGCCCTGCCGGGGCGATCGAGTGCGCGATCGACGTGCCGGGCGGCGCGCCGCGCGGCATCGCGGTGCTCTGTCACCCCCACCCGCAACAGGGCGGAACGCTCGACAACAAGGTGGTGCAGACGCTGGCGCGCGCCTTCGTGCAGCTCGGCTGGCGGAGCGTGCGCTTCAACTTTCGCGGCGTCGGTGGCTCGGCCGGCAGCTGGGACGCGGGCGTCGGCGAGGTCGACGACGCGTTCGCCGTGCTGCAGGCGTTCCGCAACGACGCCGCCGGCGCGCCGCAGCCCTACGCGCTCGGCGGCTTCTCGTTCGGCGGCTTCGTCGCCGCGGCGGTAACCGAGCGCATGGGCGAGGATCGCCCGCAGCGCCTGGTGCTGGTAGGCCCGTCGACGCAGAAGCAGCAGGTGCCGCCGGTGCCTGCCGATACGGTGGTGATCCACGGCGAGAGCGACGAGATCGTGCCGCTCGGCGCGACGCTCGACTGGGCCCGCCCGCAGGCGCTGCCGGTCGTCGTGATCCCCGGTGTCGGCCACTTCTTCCACGGCTCGCTGCCGCTGCTGAAATCGGTGGTGCTGCGCGAGCTGCACGAGCTCGGGCCGGCGGCCTGACCCTCGCTTTCTTTCTTCTTTCCCGCTCCTCCCGGTTCCTGGTCCCGATGAAACGATTCCTTTCCGTCGCCGCCGTCTTCGTCTGCTCGACCCTCGTGTCGATCGCCAGCTGGGCCCAGGCGCTGCAGCCGCCCGAGGTCGCCGCCAAGAGCTACTTCGTGCTCGACGTGACGACCAACCAGCCGCTCGGCGAACGCGATGCCGACGCGCGCTCGGACCCGGCATCGCTCACCAAGCTGATGACGGCGTACGTGGTGTTCCAGGCGCTGCGCGACAAGCGGCTCACGCTCGAGCAGCCGCTCTCGGTGTCGCAGCGCGCGTGGGCCGAGCGCAAGGGCGGCGGCTCGCTGATGTTCATCGACACGACCATGACGCCCAAGGTCGACGAGCTGCTGCGCGGCCTCATCGTGCAGAGCGGCAACGACGCCGCGGTCGCGCTCGCCGAGGGCGTGGCGGGCAGCGTCGACGCGTTCGTGCAGATGATGAACCGCCAGGCGCAGGCGTTCGGTCTCAAGAACACGGCGTTCAAGAACGCGACCGGGCTCACCGAGGCGGGCCACTACAGCAGCGCGCGCGACATGGGGATCATCGCGGCGCGCATCATTCGCGACTTCCCCGAGTACTTCCCGTACTACTCGATCAAGGAATATCGCTACAACAACATCACGCAGCCGAACCGCAACCTGCTGCTGCGGCGCGACCCCAGCGTCGACGGCATGAAGACCGGCTACACCGAGGCCGCCGGCTACTGCCTGCTCGCGACCGCGCAGCGCGACTACCCGAACCTCGCCACCGGCAGCGCCGCCGGCAAGCGTCGCGTCCTGGCGGTGGTGATGAACACCACGTCGATGGAGGCGCGCGCCAGCGAGGCGCAGAAGCTCCTGAACTGGGGCTTCCAGGCGTTCGACACGGTGCGCCTGTTCGAGGACGGCAAGCCCATCGTCACGCCGCGGGTCTGGAAGGGCAAGGAACCCGAGGCCAAGCTCGGCGCCGCCGGCGGGCTCTTCGTCAGCGTGCCGCGCGGCGAGGGCGCCAAGCTGCAGAGCAAGGTCGAGCGCACCGACCCGCTGGTCGCGCCCCTGTCCAAGGGCCAGCGCGTCGGCACGATCCGCGTCAGCACCGCGGGCGGCACCCAGGTTGCCGAGGTGCCGCTGGTCGCGCTCGAGGCGGTCGAGCAGGCCGGCATCTTCGGGCGCGCCTGGGACGCCATCCGCCTCTGGATCAAGTAAGCTGGCCCGCCTTCCCGAGCGCACCCGTTTCGAACCCCGCGATGCAGAGTCTCCCGGACACCCTGTGCTACCTGAACGGCGAGTACGGCCCGCTGCGCGACGCCAAGGTGTCGGTGCTCGACCGCGGCTTCGTCTTCGGTGACGGCATCTACGAGGTCGTGCCGGTCTACGCCGGCAAGCTGTTCCGCTTCGCCGAGCACATGGCGCGGCTCGCGCGGAGCCTGCAGAAGGTGCGCATCGCGAACCCGCTCGACAGCGCGGGCTGGCTCGAGCGCTGCCGGCGCCTGATCGCCGCGCTCGCCGAGCAGACCGGCGCGACCGACCAGCTCGTCTACATCCAGGTCACGCGTGGCGTCGCCGCGCGCGACCACGTGATGGTCGAGGGCGTTGCGCCCACGGTCTTCATGATGGTCAACGCGATGCGCCCGGCGACCGCCGAGCAGCGTCACCACGGCGTCGCCTGCGTGACCGCGCGCGACTTCCGCTGGGAGCGCGGCGACATCAAGAGCATTTCGCTGCTCGGCAACGTGCTCGCGCGCCAGATGTCGGCCGACCGCGGTGCGCTCGAGACGATCATGTTCCGTGACCACTTCCTCACCGAGGCGGCCGCGAGCAACGTGTGGATCGTCCACGAGGGCGCGGTGCTCGGCCCGCCCAAGAGCGAGCACGTGCTCGAGGGCATCCGCTACGAGCTGATCCGCGAGCTCTGCGAGGAGGTCGGGATCGCGTTCAACCTGCGCCCGATTCCCGAGGCCGACGTCTTCGTGGCCGACGAGATCCTGCTCAGCTCGGCCACCAAGGAGGTGCTGCCGGTGACCATGCTCGATGGCGAAAGCGTCGGCCACGGCGCGCTGCGCGGCAAACCTGGCCCGGTCTACGCACGCCTCTACGAGGCCTACCAGCGCGCCAAGGTGCTGCAGTCGATCTGAATCCATGGCCGACACCCCGAACACCCCCGAGCCGTCGCTCATCGAATACCCGTCGCGCTTCCCGATCAAGGTGATGGGCGTCAACGCCGACGGCTTCGTCCACGCCATCACCAGCATCGCGCGCCAGTTCGACCCCACGTTCGACGCGACCACGGTCGAGCTGCGCCCGAGCAAGGACCAGACGTACCTCGGCGTCACCGTGACCATCACCGCGCGCAGCCGCGAGCAGCTCGACGAGCTGTACCGCACGCTGTCGACGCACCCGATGGTGAAGGTGGTGCTGTGAGGCGGGCGCGCTGCGCTGCAGCCTGATTCGGACCCGTCCCACTCGGCCCGCTGGGCGCGGTTGGTGACCGGTCACGTGACGGCGCCGTTCCCTTGAGCGTGCTTCATCGATGACGCGCCCGCTCGTCAGGCGCCTGGGCCGCGCCGACTACGCCGCCACCCTCGGCGCGATGCGCGCGTTCACCGCGGCGCGCGACGCCGGCACGCCCGACGAGATCTGGCTTTGCGAGCACCCGCCGGTCTACACGCTCGGCGTCGCCGGCCAGACGCGGCACATCCACGACGCCGGGCAGGTGCCGGTGGTGCGCACCGAGCGCGGCGGCCAGGTCACGTACCACGGGCCGGGACAGGTCGTCGCCTACCCGCTCGTCGACCTGAAGCGGCTCGGCATCTACGTCAAGGAATACGTCTACCGCCTCGAGCGCGCGCTGCTCGCGACGCTCGAGAGCGTCGGCGTCACCGGCCACCGGGTCGCCGGCGCGCCGGGCATCTACGTGAACCTTGCCGACCCGTTCGGCCACGCCGCACGCGTCGAGCCCGGGCCTGATCCGTTCGCCGGCCTCGGCAAGATCGCCGCGCTGGGCGTCAAGGTGACGCGCCACTGCACCTTTCACGGGGTCGCCCTCAACGTCGCGATGGACCTGGCGCCGTTCCTCGCCATCGATCCGTGCGGCTATGCCGGCCTGCGCACGGTCGACCTCGCGAGCCTGGGCGTCGCCGCCGACCCGGAAGCGGTCGCGACGACGCTCGGCGAGCGCCTTGCCGGATACCTCGGCAGCTGATCCCGCCTTTGCCGATCCGCGAGAATGCGGGTCGGCGCGCGGGCGGGCGCGCCCGGCTCGCGTCGCGAGCGCCCTCCGCGCCGCCCGCCGAACCACGCCACGCCCATGTCGACCGTCAACGCCCCCGAAGCCTCGAACCCCGCGCCGGTCGCCTACGACCCGACGGTCAAGCAGAAGTCGGGCGCCAAGACTTCGCGCATCCCGATCAAGGTCGTCGCGGCCGAGACGCTGAAGAAGCCCGACTGGATCCGCGTGAAGGCCGGCTCGGCGACGACGCGGTTCTACGAGATCAAGCAGATCCTGCGCGAGCACCGCCTGCACACCGTGTGCGAGGAAGCGTCGTGCCCGAACATCGGCGAGTGCTTCGGCGCCGGCACCGCGACCTTCATGATCATGGGCGACAAGTGCACGCGGCGCTGCCCGTTCTGCGACGTCGGCCACGGCCGCCCGGACCCGCTCGACGCCGACGAACCGCTCAATCTCGCCAAGACGATCGCCGCGCTGAGACTCAAGTACGTCGTGATCACCAGCGTCGACCGCGACGACCTGCGCGACGGCGGCGCCGGCCACTTCGTCGCCTGCATCGAGAAGGTGCGCGAGCTCTCGCCCGAGACGCGCATCGAGATCCTGACGCCCGACTTCCGCGGCCGCATGGACCGCGCGCTCGAGATCCTGAAGGCGGCGCCGCCGGACGTGATGAACCACAACCTCGAGACCGCGCCGCGCCTCTACAAGGAAGCACGCCCGGGCTCGGACTACGCGTACTCGCTGAACCTGCTCAAGCGCTTCAAGGCGTTCGCGCCGCACGTGCCCACCAAGAGCGGCGTGATGGTCGGGCTCGGCGAGACCGACGAGGAAATCCTCGAGGTGATGCGCGACATGCGCGCCCACGGCATCGACATGCTGACCATCGGCCAGTACCTCGCCCCCAGCGGGCACCACCTGCCGGTGCGGCGCTACGTGCACCCCGACACCTTCCGGATGTTCGAGCGCGAGGCGGCGGCGATGGGCTTCACGCACGCCGCCGTCGGCGCGATGGTGCGCTCGAGCTATCACGCCGACCAGCAGGCGCACGCCGCCGGCGTCGCCGACGCGGTCGCCTGAGGCGAGGGCGGCGCGGTGCGTCGCGCGCCGGCACCTCGTTCGCAATCTCGCGGCGGTGCGTGGCGCTGGCAGCGATGACGCCGCGCGCCGTGCGTCGTCCCCGCCGATGCCGCTGAGCGCACCCGCCGCGCCGCCGGAGCTGGCCTGCGGCAACTGCGGCCGTCGCATGCAGGTGCTGCGTCTCGACGGCCACTACGGGAGCCGGGTCGAGATCGACACCTGCTCGGCCTGTCACCTGATCTGGTTCGACGGCTTCGAGTCGGTGCGCCTCGCACCGACCGGCATGCTCGCGCTGCTCGATGCGCTTGCCGAGGCGCAGCGCGAGCCGCATCAGCTGCTCGGCAAGCACGCACGCTGCCCGCGCTGCGCCGGTCGCCTGAAGACGATCCACAACCGATCGCGTTGGGGCCCGACGCTGCAGCTCGAATGCGTGCGCGGCCACGGGGCCTATCAGACCTTCGCGCAGTTCCTGTCGGAAAAGGGGCTGGTGCGCGCGCTGGGGTCCGGCGATCGCGCGGCGCTGCTCGCCGCAGGAAACCTGTGGTGCGTCAATTGCGGGGCCCCGCTCGGCGCGCGCGACGCGCGCTGCACGTACTGCGACAGCCTGCCCGGCATGGTCGATGTCGCCCGTCTCGCGCGCGCGCTCGACCCCGAGGGCGCCACCGAGGCACACGCCGTTCACGCGACGCGCGCCAGCCACACGGCGTTCGAGTGCCTGGCCTGTGGCGCCCCGCTCCCGAAGGACCGCGCCGCCAGCTGCAGCAGCTGCGGTGCGACGCTTGCGGTCGCGCAGCTCGCGCAGGCGCACGCGGCGGTGAGCGCACTCGGTGCGCTGCTGCACGAGCACGCACGCAACCCGGCGCCGCACGTCGTCGCGCGGCGCCTCGAGGCGCTCGAGGCCGACCTGCCCCGGCGCCGCGACTGGGCCCGCGAGATGCAGGCGGATGCCGACCGACGCCTCGGGCACGACCCCGAGCCCGAGCGCGACGGGTGGGAGGGTCGGCGCCACATCGGCTGGGTGATCGATGCCGCGCAGGCGCTGTGGTCGCTGCTGTGGCGCTCGTGGCGATGACCGGCGGTCGTCGGGCCGACGTGGCGGCGCCGCCGGGGTGCCGGTGATCGCCACGGGCCGCTGGCACGCGCTCGGCGCAATCGCGCTCTGGTCGACGCTCGCCTCGTTCGGGGTCGCGCTGGCCCACGTGCCGCCGTTCCTGCTGACCGGCCTCGCGCTGCTGATCGGCAGCAGCGTCGCCTGGCCGCAGGTGCGGCGCTGGCGTGTACCGCCGGCGACGCTGGCGCTCGGCGTGTACGGTCTGTTCGGCTTCCACGCGCTGCTGTTCGTCGCCCTGCGCGCGGCGCCGCCGCTCGAGGCCAACCTGCTCAACTACCTGTGGCCCCTGCTGATCGTCGTGCTCGCGCCGCTGCTGCTGCCGGGCCTGCGCTTCCGGGCGCCGACGCTGCTCGCCGCGGGCATCGGTTTCGCGGCGCCGCGCTTGCGATCGTCGGCGGCAGGGATCTCGCGAGCGGCTTCGCCTGGGGCTACCTTCCGGCGCTTGGCTCGGCCATGGTCTGGGCGACCTATTCGCTGCTGACGCGCCGGGTGGCGCCGTTCCCGACCGCGGCCGTCGGGCTCTTCGGCGTGGTGTCGGGGGCCCTGGCGCTGGCGTGCCACGCGCTCTTCGAACCGCCGACCGCCCTCGGCGCGCGCGACCTGGTGCTGATCGCCTTCGTCGGGCTTGGTCCGCTCGGCGCCGCCTTCTTCCTGTGGGATGCAGCGCTCAAGCACGGCGACCCGCGGAGCGTCGGCGTGCTGAGCTACCTCACGCCGCTCGGCTCGACGCTGCTGCTGATGCTGACGACCGGGCGCTCGCCGAGCTCGGTCACCTGGCTTGGCGGCGCGCTGATCGTCGGTGCGGCGCTGATCGGCTGGCGCTCGGACGAAGCGGCGGCGCGCTCCTGACGCCGCGGTTCAGGCCCGCTTCGAGAGCTCGAACATCAGGGCCGCCGGCAGCGCGCTCGCGACGACGTCGCGCCCGACCCGCGAGGTGGCCGCGCCGGTGCTGCCGGCAAGCTCGAAGGTGGTGCCCTGCTCCAGGATCTCGACGAACACCGGCGCCGCGCCGGCGACCTCGTCGCGGAACGCCTGAAAGCGTGCGCCGACCTGGATCGCCTCGATGATCACCGCATCCGGCATGCTCTCGCGGCAGAACGCGGCGGCCTCGTCCACGGTGCCGACGATGTCGAGCAGCAGGTTGAGATCGCGCAACGCATCGCGGATCAGCACGCGCATCTCGCGGCGCGAAGCGACGATCAGCACGTGACGTCCGTCGATCGTGCTCGCGGCGTTCAGCGGCGTTCCTCCTGGCGCGGCGCCGGTCGTTGCGATCGCTTCCGACGCGGTCACGCCCTCGGCCTCGGGGTCGACGGTGCGCGGAAACTCGATGGTCAGCGTGGTGGTGCCGACGACCTGGCGCCGGTCGACGACCAGGCCCATCGCCTGCGCAGTCGCGGCGAGCAGGTGCCAGGCGATCGAGTCGGGCCCGGCATCGGCGGCGCCGCCCCCCGCGCTCGGCGCGTGCCCGAAGCGGCAGGCGATGCGCGCATGCTTCGGCCACGGCTTGACGTCGATCGTGAACGCGATGCGCTCGTCCGCCGACGCCATCGCCCAGTCGAGCACGGTGTTCAGGAGGCCGAACAGCAGCGACGCGTCGGCACGCACCTGAACCGGCTGCAGGTCGGGCTCGACGGTGATGCCGCGCGCGAGCGTGCGGCGCGCCGCCTGCGCGAGCACGCTGGTCAGCATCTCGTCGAGCGCGAGTGTCTCGTCGACCTGGTGCACGCCGCCGGCGGCGAAGCGCGTCAGCTGCTGGCCCATGATGCCGACCTGGCGCGCCCGCTCGATCTCGTCGCGCAGTGCGCGCAGGCCGCGGCGGTCGATCTTGCCGCTCGCCAGAGCGGCGTTGATCTGCTCGATGGCGGCCGTCAGCGGCGCCGCGATCTCGACGCCCACCTGCGCGACGAGCGCGGGCCAGTGCCCCGCGCTCGCGGAGGTCGGCGCATCGAGGGTCGACGGGGTCTGACTCGAAACGTGGGGCATGGGACGGCTGGCACCGTGTCGCGACGCTCGGTCGAACCGGTCGGCGCGGGCGCACCCGCTTACCGGGGCAGCACCAAGTGTGGGCGCGTGATTGCGCCGGCGCCAGAGCGCACGTCAGCCGTGCCCGACCGGCCGCTCAGGAAGTCGCCGGTTGTGCGCATTAGTGCACTCGGGCACGAGTGGCCGCGACCGACGGCGTGGCGTCACGCGCGACGAGAGGCCGCAGTGCGTTCCTCGAATTGCCGCGCCGGCGCATTCCTCGCGCCGGGGCGCTCCCGATAATCCGCCGATGCGCTGCCTCCGTCCTGCCGGTTTCGCGGCCGTCCTCGGTGCCGTCCTGCTCGGCGGCTGTTCGCCGGCGCTCGACTGGCGCGAGGTTCGGCCGGCGTCGAGCGACCTCGTCACCCTGTTCCCGTGCCGTCCGGGCACCGAGCAGCGCCCGGTTCAGCTTGGCGGCGCGACGCTGCCGCTGCGGCTCGTGGGCTGCAAGGCGGCCGAGACGACGTTCGCGCTCGCGCTCGTCGACCTGCCCGAGCCAGGGCTCGCGAACGGCGTGCTGACCGACCTGCGCCGCCACGCCGTCGACAACATCGCGGGTCAGGTGAGTCGGGAGGTGCCGTTCAGCGTGCCGGGGGCGACGCCGAGCGCGGGCGCGCTGCGCATCGCTGCCGCCGGCCGCCTGCCCGACGGCACCGCGATTGCGGCACACCACGTGTTCTTCACGCGGGGCCTCAAGGTCTACCAGGCGAGCGTGATGGGCGCGCGAGTCGACGCCGATGCGGTAGAGACCTTCCTGGAGGCGATCAAGATCGCGCCTTGAGCGGGTCGCGGGCATGGCCGTTCGGCCGCCGCGCTGGCGCTTCACTGCTGAGGAAGCCACGCCCGCGTTGCGTGCGCGCTGCATCGATGGGCGTATTGCCCGGGACCGATCGTCGGCCGTCGGCGGCATGCGGCAGTCGATTGCCGATAATCCCGGCCGATGCCCGGAGTCCTGATCATTGCCCACGCGCCCCTGGCGTCGTCGTTGAAGGCGGTGGCCGAGCACGCGTTTCCCGATTGCACGCGCATGGTGATGGCGCTCGACGTGTCGTCGCACACGCCGATCGAGGAGGTCGAGGCCGAAGGCCGGCGCTTGCTCGACGCGGTGCGCAGCCCGGATGCGCTGATCTTCACCGACGTGTTCGGCGCGACGCCGTGCAACGTCGCCCAGCGCCTGGCCGACGGCGTGCGCGTCAGGATCGTCGCCGGCGTCAACGTGCCGATGCTCTGGCGCACGCTCTGCTACCAGGGCGACTCGCTCGAGGCCGCGGTGTCACGCGCGGTCGCCGGCGCCACCCAGGGCGTGATGCAGGTCGCGACCGCCCGTCCGCAGTTCCAGACCCTCAAGCCCGGCGGCAATGATCAAAGCAAGTTTCACGATCAGCAATAAGCTCGGCCTGCACGCGCGCGCGTCGGCCAAGCTCACGAAGCTCGCTGCGACCTTCCGCAGCGAGATCTTCATGAGCCGCAACGGCCGTCGCGTGAATGCCAAGAGCATCATGGGCGTGATGATGCTGGCGGCCGGCCTCGGCGCCGAGGTCGAGGTCGAGGCCGACGGGCCCGATGAAGCGGCCGCGCTGCAGGCGATCGGCGCGCTGATCGCCGACCGCTTCGGCGAGGGCGAGTAGGGCGTTTCGAGCGGTCGCGGCGCTCGAGACGGGCGCGCGCTCCGTCAAGAAAACCCCACCGGCTCGCGCGTGGGGCCGCTGCTAGCATGGCCGCATGAGCTTCCAGGTGTTCGGCTTGCCGGTGTCGCGCGGCATCGCGATCGGGCGTGCGGTGCTGATCGCTTCGAGCCGAGTCGACGTCGCGCACTACTTCATCAGCGACGCCCAGGTCGACACCGAGATCGGCCGTCTGCGCAGCGCGCGCAACGCAGTCGCCGACGAGCTGAGCACGCTGCAGCGCGATCTGCCGCCCGAGGCGCCGCCGGAGCTCTCTGCGCTGCTCGACGTGCACTTGATGCTGCTGCACGACGAGTCGCTCACCGGCGCGACCAAGGTCTGGATCCGCGAGCGTCGCTACAACGCCGAGTGGGCGCTGTCGGCTCAGCTCGAGGTGCTGGCGCGCCAGTTCGACGAGATGGACGACGTCTACCTGCGCGAACGCAAGGCCGACCTCGAGCAGGTGGTCGAGCGGCTGCTGCGCGCGATGGCTCGTGCGGCCGCCGCTCCGGATGCCGGTGCGCCGACGGTCGGCCTGCCGGCCACCAGCGAAGACCCGCTCGTGATGGTCGCCAACGACATCGCGCCCGCGGACATGCTGCAGTTCAAGAAGAGCGTGTTCAGCGGCTTCGTCACCGATCTCGGCGGCCGCACCTCGCACACGGCGATCGTCGCGCGCAGCATGGACATTCCGGCGGTCGTGGGCGCGCGCGAGGCGAGCCGCCTGATCCGCCAGGACGACTGGGTGATCATCGACGGCGACGCCGGCATCGTGATCGTCGATCCGTCCCCGGAAGTGATGGCCGAGTACCGCGCGTTCCGCCAGCAGCGCGAGCGCCGGCGCGCGGTGCTGGCGCGGCTGCGTCACACGCCGGCGGTCACGCGCGACGGCGAGCAGGTCGAGCTACTCGCCAACATCGAGATGCCGGGCGACGCGGCAGCCGCGCTGCAGGCCGGCGCGGCCGGCATCGGTCTTTTCCGCAGCGAATTCCTGTTCATGAACCGCGACGGCCAGTTGCCGAGCGAGGACGAGCAGTACGAGGCCTACCGGACCGCGGTCGAGGCCATGCACGGACTGCCGGTGACGATCCGGACCGTCGACGTCGGTGCCGACAAGGCGCTCGATCGCATGTCGACCAACGAGCTGCGCCACGAGCACGTGCTGAACCCGGCGCTCGGCCTGCGAGCGATCCGCTGGAGCCTTTCGGAACCCGCGATGTTCCGTGCCCAGCTCCGCGCCATCCTGCGGGCGGCGGCGCACGGACCCGTGAAGCTGCTGATCCCAATGCTGGCGCACCTAAGCGAGGTGCGGCGCACCCTCGAGGCGCTCGCTCGCGCCCGTCAGCAGCTCGCCGAAGCGGGGCGGGCGTTCGGAGCGGTCGAGGTGGGCGCGATGATCGAAGTGCCCGCGGCCGCGCTGGTGCTGCCCGCCTTCCTGCGCCACTTCGACTTCGTCTCGATCGGCACCAACGACCTCATCCAGTACACGCTCGCCATCGACCGCGCCGACGATTCGGTCGCGCATCTCTACGACCCGTGGCACCCGGCGGTGCTGCGTCTCATCGCGCAGTCGATCGAGCAGGCGCGCAGCGTCGGCAGGAGCGTCAGCGTCTGCGGCGAGATGGCCGGCGACCCGTCGTTCACCGAGCTGCTGCTCGGCATGGGCCTGCGCAGCTTCTCGATGCACCCCTCGCAGGTCGTCGCCGTCAAGGAGCGTCTGCTCGCCACCGATACGCGCGAATGGGCGCGCCGTGTCGAGTCGATCCTGTCGGCCGAGTCGCCCGAGCGCGCGTGCCAAGCGGCTGCGACCTTGATGGCAGCAGAGGCGGCCGCGCCGCGCGAAACGGCTGTTCTCGGCTGAGCATGCCGGGTCGCGCCCCGGATGCGCCGACCGCTGGATCTGCTCGGGGCGAGCAAGAGCTGGGTACGAACGGCGGGCCGCGCCTCGCTCCGGACCTGACGTCTCAAGGGCGCAGCCGCCGAGCTCACCGGCGTGGCGGCGAACGCTGTGCGCGTGCAGCTGGCTGCAGCGCCTGGGGCTACCCCGCAGGACGGCGCCGCTCCGCAGTGAAGACGGGCTTCGGCGGCACTCGGCGAGCGAGTCGGCAGGTGTTGACCTCGGGATGCGCGCGCTGGCACAATCACCGGCTCGGCTGGTGATGCGCAAGCGAAGCGGGCCGTGGCTGCTGGCGGGCGCCCGGAGGGAGCGAGCTGGCAGCGGCTCTCGGGCTTGACGGGTTTCTTCGGAGGCTGTCATAATCGTGGGCTTGGCTGATGGGGTGAAAGCTTGATCGGCCGGTCGCTTCGACGAAGCGGGCTGCGAAAGCGGCGAGTTCGAGA
>NZ_JABWMJ010000010.1 GCF_013366375.1 Rhizobacter koreensis
CCTCGGGCATGAACAACTGTAGGTCGTGGCGTCGAGCGAGCCAACTCTGTTGACACTCGCGAATGCAACCTAACATCCCTACCTGACCATGCCGTCGCGGGCGGCGCAGGCCGGGCCGGGCGGCTTCTCGTACTACGACCAGGTCTGTCTGGCCGAGAACGAGAAGGACCTGCACTGGGCGCACGCCGGGCGCTGCTACCGCTCGCAGGTGGTCATCCGCATGAACGGCCGCACCGCGAGCCGCCGCAGGACCGAGGCCTATCTGCTGATGCTGGATGACGCCAGCACGTGGTCTCCCGCCGCGCTGCCCGACGGCACCGTCTCCGATGGCAAGGTCGAGACCTATGCGCGATGCGTCGAGGCCATCTGCGGGCCGGCGGACACCTTCTTCACGTCGGTCTTCTCGGCACAGGGGAAGCGGCAACTCAGCACCTACCGCAATGGCGAGATCAAGGCCCTGCTGGCCGATCTACTGGGGCAGGAGGACATCCGAGCGCTCGGTCAGAAGGCGGGCGAGACGGCGCGGCAGTTGAAGGCGGCGCTGGCGGCGTTGCGCGCTGAAGCGACCACGTTCGATGCCGAGCGCCAGCGGTTGGAGGATGACGCCCGTCGATGGCAGGGCGCGGATGAGAGGGTCAAGGCGGCGCAAGCCAGCCGGCAGGCGGCCCATGAACAACGGGAAGCTGCGCGAACGCAAGAGGCGTCGTTGATGGCCCTGCAGGAGCAGGCCAAGGCTGCCGAGAGCCGGCGAGCGCAGTTGGTGGAGGAACTGGCGGGCGCCCGTGCCGAACGTGATCGCACCCTGCAGGACCTGCGCGCGCAGGATCGGGAGGCAGCGGATCGGCTCGCACGGCTCGACAGCCGTGTGGCGCAGCGTGTCGCGCAGGCCAGGGCGCAGCGCGAACGACTGGAGGTCCGCATCCGGTCCCTGCAGCGGGTGCTGGCGGACGAGGGCGCGGTGGCTCGAGCCAGCCGCCGTCTGCCGCTCGCTACAGAGGTGGTGCGTCGCCGCGAGGACCGAGTGCTCGCGCTTCGGGATGCCGTCCAGGACCTTGCGCGTCGTCGCGATGCCGTCGCAGGGCTCGGGCAGCGGCTGGCATCGCTCGAGCGCGAGGCGGGGCAGGCCGCGCTCCAAGCGGAGGACCTGAGTCGCCGCCTGGCCCTGAGCGACCGGGTGCCCTGCAGCGGCATGACCATGCAGGGGCAATGCTCCCTGCTGTCGGACGCGCGCGAAGCGGCCGCGCTGGCGCCGAGCGCCCAGCAGCGCATCCGTCAACTCGCTGCGGAGCGGGACAGTCTTCGGCTTGAACTGCAAGCCCTGCAAGAGGCGGTGGGCCTCAACGTCGACGCACCGCAGGGCCTGAGCCGGGCCGAGTGCCAGTCGAGGCGAGCCCTGGCCCGTCAGACGGCCTATGCTGCCTGGGCCGCGCGAGGGCCGGAGATGCGCCAGGCGCGCGCGGGTCTTGTCGAAGCGGAGGACGAACTGGCCTTGCTGCCGCCAGCCCCAGCGACTGACGTGTCGGCCAAGTCGTGCATCGCGATCGACTCCGACTCCGAAGCGGCCGAGCGCCAGCAGATCATCGCCAGCCGGATGCGCGTTGCCGAGCGTGTCTCGCTGCTGGACGCTCAGACCCAGACGGCCATCCAGCGACTCCAGACGGCGATCGACGCACTGCCGTCGCCGCTGGACGCCGCGCGGCTCGCACAAGCCCGAGCCCAGGTGGAGCGCTGGCAAGGTGTCCTGGACGAGGCGGAGCGCTCGCATCTGGCCGCTGTCCGCGACGCGCAGGCGCTTGCCGCCCTGTCGGACCAGTTGAAGGAGCACGGCCGGCGGCGCGACGCAGCCGCGGCTCGCACGGCACGGGTGGAGCAGGAACTCGCCAACTGGCTGCTGTTCGCCCGCTGCATGGGCAACGATGGCCTGATCGCGCTGGCCATCGACGATGCGGGGCCGACCTTGTCCGGACTGGTGAACGACCTGCTGCTGGCCTGCTATGGCCCGCGCTTCACGGTGGCCATCGAGACCTTGCAGGAGACGGCCAAGGGCGAGCAGCGCGAGGGCTTCGACATCCGCGTCTACGACGCAGAGTCGAGCGAGGACAAGAGCGTCACGGCGATGAGCGGCGGCGAAAGGGTCTGGATCAACGAGTGCCTTGTGCGGGCCGTGGCGCTGTACCTGGCGCAGAACACCGGCCGGCGCTACGACACCCTGTTCTCCGACGAGACCGACGGGCCGCTGGACCCTGATCGCAAGCGCATGTTCATGGCGATGAAGCGGCGGGTGCTGGAACTGGGTGGCTACGCGCGGGAGTACTTCGTGTCGCAGACGCCGGAGCTGACAGCGATGGCGGATGCGGTGATCGATCTGGACGCGATGGCGGCGTTGCACTCAACCTCGACGGTCGAGTAGAGCAACGTACGCGGGCGGAATGGCGCGGTTTCGGCATCTCTGGTGAACACGGCCGGGTACCTGAAGCGCCAGCGCAACTCACGGCTTCAGGTACCGACGGCTCGCGGCACCACGAGTACTCTTTCGGACACCGAACGAGGATTCACGATGACGACGCATCCGATCACACCCAAGCAGGCCCGCCACGCCTGCGAGCAGCTGTTGAAGGCCGACCGTGCCGACAAGACAGAGAAGTCGATCCTGCCCAGCGAAGTCAGGGTGATCGACCGACTGCTTGAACGAGGCCTCGAGCTGGAGGACGCCTATGCCGAGATCCATGGCAAGCTCGACCAGCATCCGCAGGCCCTGAAGGTCTTCTTCGATCTGGTGCAAAGCACGGCGGCGTTCTGGAGTCCTGAGTCGAATCAGGAGGCTCGCAGAGGAAGGGCCAGGCTGGTCGAGGTCAACCAGGAGATCGGAAGTGTTGCGGCTCACCTGGCCGAGCTGCTGGACGAGCGCACCGAGTTGAAGAACCATTCCGGGTTCTCTTGTGACACGCTCTACCACCCGGTGGACGCGATTCACGCTGCGGCCGCACGGAACTACAGCTACGAACAGTGGGTGAAGGCGAGACTCGAAGCCCTGACAGGACAGTTCGATCTCAAGTACTGGCCGCCGTTGAGCGCGGTGGTCCAGGCCATTGCCGATGATGCCGCGCGAGCGGCCCCTCTTCCGCACGATGCGCTCACCGCCGCCGGTACCGAAGGGCCGCGTGCGAGCCTGGCGGACACGTTCAGGGCGTTCTTCGTCGCTATCGACGAGCAGAGCAGTCGGAACTTCGGGTTCCTGCCGCGTTCCTTCGAACTCAGTGATCGCTGCGTCGCCAGCTTGCTGAGCTGCGCTCTGGGCCTGGGGCCGGACGAGGCGGTTGATGCGCCGTACGTGAAGCGCCTCCGCCAGCGTCAACGCGAACGAGCGGTGCAGTCGTGATCTGGTTTGGCAGAAAGAGAAAGGGCGCCGGCCCCATCCCTGCCGGAATGGGCGCGCGGCGCCGGGGTCGATCAGTGGGCAGGGTCAGCCCGCCAGCAGCGTGACCGGCGGCCCGTCTGCCAGGTGACGGACGATGCGGTTGCCCGCGTGCCGGCGGCCATCGCCCTCGACCTCGTCGACCAGCTGCGCGGGAAGTCGAAGGCCGAGCTCGGCGACCTTGGCGCGCAAGGTCGCGATGTCCGTCCAGTCCAGCAGGGGCTCCTGCAGGCTGGTGTAGAGCATGTCGCTGCGCTCGTCGAGGACCTGGAGAAAGTAGTCCCCCAGGCGTCGATCGAAGCCGGCGACGATTTCGACGGGCCGTCCGTCGAGCGTCGCCGTCGCGAGGTGCTGGCTCATGGTCCGGGCTCCGCGCTGTCGAATACGGGCAGCCCGTCGATGACGGCCGCCTCGCGGTCGAACATCAGCCAGGCCACGCCGGCGGACTCGGCCACCTCGAACAGCATGGCCAGATCGGGCTCCGAGGGCACGCGGTACTTCGGTGCCCCGACATAGACGAACCCGCCGCAGTCGGTCGGGTAGGCGTTCACGGACAGGTCGTCATCGGCGAGCTTGTTGCGCGTTGCCGAACTCAGATGCTTCAGGGACAGGCTGGCCAGCATCTCGGCCTGCTGTCGCAGGCCGGTGGCGGGCAGGGTGTGCATCGTGGCTTCCTCCTCGGGATGAACTGGGAGATGTGGGGGATTCAGCCGCTGGCTTTCTGGTCGAGAGCGTACGGGGCGTGCGCTTCGAACGTCCGGCGCGGGCGAACGTCATGCCGCAGTCGCGGCAGCGGAACCAGTGCAGGCGACCGAGCGCGCCCAGAGGCACGCCGTGGCCGGCACAGCAGGGGCAGGTCGGGGGTCTTCTCTCCGACATGGGCATCCTTGGTTGGGGTGGGATCGGCGGGAGGGGCACCGCCTCGGCGGCGCCCTTCTCGCGGCTGGGTCGTGCAGAGCGTGACGGCCGCGCATGGCGTCAAAGCAGTCCGCGCTCCGCGAAGCTGACGCACTGGTCGCCGGCGACGACGAAGTGGTCGATCAGGCGGATGTCCACCAGCGCCAGCGCCGACTTCAGCGTCTGCGTCAGGAACTCGTCCGCGCGGCTCGGCTCGGCCTGGCCGCTCGGGTGGTTGTGGGCCACCGCGATCGCGGCGGCGTTGCGGGCCAGGGCGCTCTTGACCAGTTCCCGCGGGTACACCGAGGTCTGGGTGAGCGTGCCGCGGAACACCTCCTCGTGGGCGATCAGCCGGTGGTTGGCATCCAGGTAGAGCGCGAGGAAGACCTCGTGCTGCAGGCCTGCGCAGCGCAGGCGCAGCCAGTCCCGAAGGACCTGGGGCGACGACATCACCGGCCCCTGCGCCATCTGGTCACGCAGCTCGCGCATCAGCAGCTCGCGGGCGACACCGAGTCGGCGCGTCAGGAGCTGCTGCGTGGCCGGGTCCTCGTGGGGCGTCTCCCGGTCGCTGACGCGCAGCGCAGCCGGCGTCGGGCCTGGCAATGGGTGGGCCTGCAGGCCCAGCATCTCTGCCACCAGGTCCTCCCGAGACGCATGGGCGGCATCGGGCAGGTCCGGCAGATTTTGAAGACCCTGGAAAGGGTGGAAGTTCATGGCGTTCTCCTCTCGTGGCGAAAAGGGAGACGGGAACGCCGTTCCCGGTGGGGACTGGTGTCCCCGCAAGGGAAGGATGTGCAGACACACGACGGAACGTGGCCGGCACGGTGGCTCAGATGATCATCCGAGGCAGGTAACGACTGCGACGCCGCTGCCGCCGGTTCGGTCGGCATCGGAAACACTCCTGTCGGGAGTGGGTGTGAGCCCGGCAAGTCTGCGCCATCGGCGCCGTGGATTCAACCGGGGTGGTGCCAGCGACAGAGCCTTTGCCGCGCTTGCCCGCGCAAAGGGCGCCAGGGTCCGTGCCTTGGTCGGGCATCGGTACGCGGGGAGGTGGCACGGTTCGCGTGACCGCACTGCGCGTGGCCGCGCCGTTGTGGCTGGGCCACGGCCTGCGCGGATGTCTTGGCGGGCAGACTGCAAAAGTGACACCGCAGAGGCACTACGCTGTCACTGCAGAAATTTCTTCGTCGCGGGCCGCAGTGGATGTGCACAGACCTGCGCGGGCACGCGAAGATGCGCGGCTTCCCGACAAGGCCGACCCGACATGCTGCGCACCGGAAACCAGCTTCGACTGACCCGACCCGAACGGACGCGGCTGGCCCGCATCACCGCCATCGAGCCGGGGTCCATCCGCAGCGTCGCGGACCTGCAGGCCTACGTCCGCCGGTGCAAGGCCCATTACTGGGGCCACTCCGATGACACCCGCTTCCTGCACTGGCTGATCGAGCGTGAGGTGCAGTCCCTGACCGGACGCTGAGCGCCCGTCGCCCCGTTCGCAGTTGCGGAAACAGGAACGCCCCCGGTGCTGGACCGGGGGCGTGCTGGGTGACGGCCTGGAGTGGATCTGGATCGCGCCGACTGAAGGGTCTCGAACGTTCGACCGGACGGCTCAGCGGAACACGCGCGGCTCGACGCTTGCCCCGCGCATGAACGCGAGGTACGCACCGGCCTTGCCGATGTCGTCGAAGGTCGCCACGGGCTGCTCGTGCAGCACGACGGCCCAGGGACGGACATCGTCATCACTGGCGCGGATGCGCAGTTCCGGCGGCTGCCAGCGCGGGTGGCGGTACAGGGGCAGGCCGGTGTCCCAGGCCATCAGTGCCAGCACATGCGCACAGAGGATGGCTGTACCGGCCGCCTCGCCCGGCTCGACGAGCAGGGGCACCTTCAGCAGGCCGGTCGAGCGGCCGACCGTGCCGACCACGTCGAACTCGTCGAGCCAGCTCGCGCCGGTGCCGGTGTCGCCCAGCACCAGCCGCACCTTGCGGCCGTCCCGGCGGCAGGTCTCCAGCACCCTCGCCAGGCGAGGGTCCGTGCCGGGGTCGAAGTAGGTGCTGTGACCCTGGGCGGATTCGCCCCAGGCACGCACGGCAGCGAGGTACTTTTCGTAGCCGGTGAGGCTCCCCGCGTCATCGGCGGTCGGCATCAGGTCGGGACGATCGAGCCGCTGTGCGATCTGCCGTGCATGATCGCGGGCGTTGTCGAAGCCGAAGCAGGTCACGCCACCTTCGGTGGCGATCACATACAGGCGTTGCTCGGGATTCAGGGTGATGTCTCGCATGGGGAACTCTCGAAGTTGGGAGGGCGGACACCGGCCCTGGCGGGACGGGCCCGCGGGCGGTTGGATGGGGTGCCGGTGAGCCCAGGCCGCTGGACGTCAGTCCTTGGCCGAGTCACGTCAGCGATCGAACCCGGTGCAGCCGATGGGGCTGCGCCGGGGTTCGGTTTTCGGATCAGCGCCGGCTGATCTGCACGGCGGGTGCGGGGCCGTCGACGGGAGGTTCCGGGGCACGCTCGGAGCGGCCTTCGGAGCCACTGACCGGCGACGCCGGGGACATGCCGGCCTGGTGCTGGAAGCGGGCGTGCGCGTCGGCGAACTCGGCATCGCCCAGCAGCTGACGAACCTGCGCGGCGGCCGGTTCGGGCCTGCTGTCGGCGTCACGGGCCGCGGCTGGGCGCGCGCCCCGCTTCGATGTTGCCGGCGAGGCCGGCGGTGCGGCGGCAATGGCCTCGTCGAGGACGTCCGCAGTGCGGTGGTACGCCTTCTGCGTGATTCCGCCGACGAAGGCTGCGGGTCGCTGCAGCGTCCACTGGACCAGCAGGCGCAGCCATTGCCCGATGCGCTTGTCGCGGGCCTGGCGCGCCTTGTGGACGCGCAGCGACTGCTTGCAGGACAGGTACAGCGCCAGGTGGCGGCGCTTCATGTCGGCGTCGCCGTCGAGCTGCGCCATCACCTCGGCGGCGAGGGCGACGTCACGGCCGACGCGTCTGTAGAAGCCGACCCAGGCGCGCTGCTCCTCGATGTCGATGGTGCTGCGGCGCGGTGACGGGCTCTGGAAGGATCTGTCTGGGAAAGCATGACTCATGGGGTTCTCCAAGAATGCGAGGGAACCCCGGCCCCGACGGGAGACGGTGACTCCCGGAGGGTGGATGGCGAGGACGGCTGAAAGCCGAGGGAAACGGGGTGTCGGGTGATGGCGTCCCGATGCCATCGCTGGCGGTCGGTTCACCATCCCCGAGACCCGAGGACTCGATCGGCACGAGGTCGAGCCGCCGGCGGTGCCGTGACGGACGACTCGATGCCCGCGACCATCAGGTCGTGAGCACGCGAGCGGCGCCTCGGCGCAGGCCCTCGGCAATGCCGATCCAGCGGTCGGCGATCCGGTCCAGGTAGACCAGGTCGTCGGCCGCGATCTCGCCCGAGGCGCGGAGCCGGGCGATGACTTCCTTGACCAGGAGGGGATCCTCCCGGGCCAGCACGATGGCCGTCGAGGCGATGCGCCTGCGGTAGGTGTCGACCGTCATGGTCAGCACACCGTCGTGCAGCGCTCGGACGCCAGAGGGTCCGCGGTCTCGCACACCATGCGCATGGACGCGTGGGGCGTGCAGGGCCGGGACCGGAGCAGCGCCGGCAGGGTGACAGGCCGCCGGGCGGGCACACGGGCAAGCCCGGTACCACCCAGCAGTGCACACACCGGCGCGACAGCGCGGTTCCAGGGAACGGGACTCATGGGGGTTCTCCTTCAGGGGTGAAGGGGAACGCCCATCCCTGGCGGGGAACTGGGGTTCCCCGTCTGGGATGCCTTGCCGGGAAGGCAAGGCGCTTCGTCGCGCACCGGTGCGTGCGCGAGCTGCAGAGGTCCGCGTCCGAGAGGACGGGGCCAGGGCAGATGCGTGCGTCAGGCCAGGCTTCTGATCGAGATCAGGCCGGGCTGGTGAACGCAGGGCGCGTCACGACGCAGAGGTCGTGGTCGGCGCATGCGAGGAGGGGCCACGACACAGGGTCATGGCCGGCTCCTGGTTTCGGATCCGGATGGATCTGAATCGGCCCGGCACACGGATGTGCCGGACGGGCCACAAGGCAGGTAACGACTGCGACGCCAGCTGGGCTGGACTTCAGGGCGACCAAAGCCACCGATGAAGGCTGAGCAGACGCGATGTCCGCAGGAAGCCACATCAGTATCGGACGGGGTCCCTCGGTCGGCAACGGACCCGAGGTCTCATCGCGGCAATGCCCGCCCAAGCGACCGGCTCGGCCGACGCTTGGGCGGGCAATCGATTCCGAGTCCTCCACGACGGTGGCCGGGAATACGGCGCCGCACGGTTGCAGGGCGTGCGGGCCGGCTGACGGTTCGTATAGTGGGCGGATCAAATTCTCCAGCAGACCGGTTCCGCGCTATCCATGACCGTCGAACGCTATGCCTTCAATGACTGCGAAGCCACCACCGCGGCAGGGGTGCCGCTGCGCATTCCTGCTGGCGTTCACCACGTCGAGCGGCGATCGCTGGTGTTTCGCGTGCGCCTCGGGGGACGCGAGCTCGATCTGACCCTGGCCGAGTGGGAACGCCTGCTGCACGCGGGCGGTGTCGGGCCGATCTCCGTCGTGGTCGCGGATCCGCAGGGGACCGGCGACACCCATCCTCGCTGAGGCGCGCACCGTGGCGAAGGCAGAGTGGACCGTCCGTGCCGGGAACTCAGATCGCCAGATCCCGGCGACCCCCGGACCCGTGCCGCTCAAGTGGGCCAGCGACGCGGCGACGGGTGCTCCCCGGTACATCCACGACCCGGACATCGTCTCGGCAGCCGCGAGTGCTGTATGTCCCGGCTGTGGCAGCAAGTTGTGGACGGTCCTGGCGGGTCAGCCGCAGCGCGTTCGACCGACGGCGCATTTCCGCCACGTGGCCGGCACGCCGCGCACCGCGTGCGTTGTCGTCGCAGCGCGTCTTGCCGCCTCGCACCGCCTGGTGTCGCTGGGCTACATCGACCTGCCGCGACGGCGGGTGACCGCCGTCTCGACGGGTTTCAGCGGTGAAGGTTACGAGGGATGGGGGGAGGAGCCGGCGCAGCGTGTTCGGATCAGCGATGTTCGGATGGTCGATCCGGCCGCGGCGGAGCTGACGCTGGACGATGGCAGGACCATCCTGGTGGACCTGACCGGCGAGCGCGTCGAAGGCGAGGCGGGCCGCGCGGTCATCACGATCAATCTTTCGGACCCGGCGCTGGCGGAGTTGGACGTGGACGAGCTGCGTGCGCGACTTCGGCTGCTGCCTCCCGCGAGTTGGTGCTCCCACTGGCGTGATCGCGAGTTGACGTCGCAGGCGCGGAGCCGGGCCGCGGACCAAGCGCGCCAGGCGCTTGACGCATGGACCGACGAGGACGAGGCGGGGTTCCAGGCGCAACTGCCGCCGGGCACGGACCCGGAGGCGACCGCGACGATGCGTCGCGAGACCTTGCTGCACCGAACCGTCAAGTCGATCCTCGAAGACGCGAGGCGCATCCGAGCACCGGGCCTGCATGTCGCCATGCAGCGTGACGCACCTGATGGCTACGGCGACGGCTGGGACGACCATCGCGTCGAGATCCTGTGGTGGAGCGCGCCCGCCGAACTGAGCTTCGAGGCGGTGGAGCTGGAACGGCGCCTCGGCCACATCGTTCCGGATGTTGTCGGGCGTCTGGCGGAGCCTCGACCGCGCATCCTCGGCGGCATGGCCACCCGGGTTCAACGGGGCGACGACGAGGACGAGGACGAGCAGCACGATGAGTTCCCGGCGCACTGGTCGGAGGCGGTGCTGATCGAAGTGGCGGTCACGCACAAGGTGGATGAGGAGAAGCTGCGGAAGATCCGGCAAATCGATCTGCCGACACTCGAGATCGACCTCGGTTCGATGGGCGGACGCCTGACGCTCGACGGTCTGCGCAAGCTGGTCGTGGATGGAACGGACGGGAAGCAGTGGCTGCACCACCCTGCGCTGAGAACCCGCCGTGCCGTGCTGCGCTACAAGCTCCGTGAACATGCCGAGGTACTGGCCTACCAGGCCCACATCCGGGCACACCGTCTTGAGCGGTTGCTCGAAACGCCCTCATCACAGTGGGCGCAGCGGTACCTGCTGGCACTCAGGGCGTTCTGCGATGGCAACATCAGGATCGAGCGGCTTCGAAAGAAGGAAGGTCGGCTTCGCCGTCGACGCCATCACCGCCCGGAGGTCGCAGCCGGCTGGGATCTGACGACCGGTGGCGGCCGTGCCGATCCGATGACTCGGGCGTGCGTCTGACAGCCTTTCTACAGCGCCGCCATCACCCGCTCAAGGCGCTGTCGCACTTCGCCGGCAAGCTGCGCGATCTCTGGCCGATCTACCAGGTCGAGCACGGCGCTGGGATCCATGAACTCGACTCGGACGCTTCCGGACGGGTCTTCGCGCACCACCACATTGCATGGCAGCAACACCCCGATCGAGGGCTCTGCCGTCAGCGCGCGGTGGGCCAGCGCCGGGTTGCACGCCCCGAGGATCCGGTAGGGCGGCATGTCCGCACCGAGCTTCTTCTTCAGCGTCGCCTGTACATCGATCTCGGTGAGCACGCCGAAGCCCTCTGCCTGCAGCGCCAGCGTGACACGAGCCAGCGCGTCCGCGAACGACAGCCCGACGGTCTTGCCGAAGCCGTACTTGGCGTCCATGCCTGCCCTCACTTGGTTGGCGCCGGCGTCGGGTTCATCCACTGCTGATGCCACATCATGTGGTTCATCATCATCTGCTGCATCGGCAGGTACTGGTCCATCATGTACTGGCGCTGCTTGAGCTGCTCGGGCGTGAGGTTCGAGTAGTAGCCGCGCATGTGGCCCCAGCCCATCATCGGGCCGCCCATCATCATGCCCGGGCCGCCCATGCAGCAGCCCATGCCGCCGCCGGGTCCCCACATGCCGTGCATCGCCGTCATCGCCGACTGCATGCTCGTCCAGTGCTCCTGCAGCAGCTTCTGTCGCTCCTGGGGATCCTGCGTCGCGCGCATCCGTTCCATCTGGGCCTGCATCAGCTTCATGTGCTCCTGCACCTGCGCCAGCTGCTTGTCGAACTCGGCGGTGTTCGGGGCGGCCACCTTCGACGCTGCGGCCTTGTCGGCCGCAGGGCCCTGCTGGGCGGCGACGGGCATTGAGAACGGGACGGCCAGCGCGACAGCCAGCGCGATAAAGGTCTTTGTCATGTCTTGGCTCCTGAGTGGCGTGCCGTACCGACACCGTGGGTCATGGTGCACGCGGCGGCCGCTTCAGGGCTTGCGCAGAATCAAGGCGCTGATGCAGGCGGCCGATGGCGGAGCTCCACCCCGCGTGCCGCGATCTCCCCGCGGAGCGGGCACCAGCGTGGCCCGCTCGGCGTCCCGTCAGCATCGAGTCGTTTGGAAGGCGTCTACCCGCGCGACACCGGCCGCACCTATCTGCGGCGCAGCGCCGCTCCCGGTTAGGCTCTACGACCGCCCGTCCAGGCCCGGATCGAGTTTGCGCACCCGTCCCTACGCTGTGATGGCCCAGACATAAGTGCTGTTGCCACAACATCTCGATGACCCCTGCGAATGGGTAAAGCCTGTAGCGGATGTAAAGTATTGGGCACTTTCCCAACCGCAACCCGTCAGAGTGCCATGAAGATCGGAGCCTTGGCCGAAGCCACCGGAACCCCCGTCGAGACGATTCGCTTCTACGAGCGCGAAGGTCTTCTGCCACCGCCGGCGCGGGCGGACAACAACTACCGCATGTACCTGCCGGAGCACGCCGAGCGGCTTGCCTTCATTCGGCAGTGCCGGAACCTGGACATGACGCTCGACGAGATCCGGGCCCTCATCATGTTGCGGGATGCGCCAGCAAAGGATTGCGGCGAGGTCAACGCGCTGCTGGACGAGCACATCGGCCACGTGGTGCACCGCATCCGCGAACTCCGGCAGCTCGAAAGGGACCTGAAGGCGCTGCGCGCGCGCTGCGCGGGAGCACGAGCGCTGGCGGAGTGCGGCATCCTCAGTCGCCTGGACGGCGCGCCCGCCGTACCGGCCACGCGGGCGAAGCGGCGGCACGTGCCAGGTGCACATTGAGGCGGGACCATGGGCAACAAGGCTTTGCCGGCGGTGACGGTGAACGGCACGCCTGCCACGACGCTTGCGCGTGAGACTTAACGCGCTGCGACGGGCGCCAGGCTCGGTCGACATGGCGCTTCATGCAGCCTGATCGGAAAGTGCACCGGATGCCGGAACGGGTCCGGCTTGACCGCCCCGCCTTGCAAGTTGCCGCCGTGGACCCTTGCTTCGATGGATTCAGCACTGCCGGCATCCACCGCGCTGCTGCGCGTGCCCGAGGCGCTTTGCCAGCCGAGTAGGGGCTTGACTCTGAACGGACTTCATGCCTGAGCATTCGCAGCCCGTCGATAGCCTGTTGTTGAGATGAACCGTCGCAGCTTCTCCAAGATCGCCTCCGTATCCCTTGCCGGCGCCTCGGTATCTGTTCTAGCCGAACCGTGGCCTGTGGAAGGCAAGCACTACGTGGCCGTGTCGCCCCGCCAGCCCACACTGGACCCCAACCAAGTCGAGGTTCTGGAGTTCTTCGCGTACGGCTGCGAGCACTGTCATGCGTTCGAGCCGACCATCGATGCCTGGCAGAAGAAGCTGCCCAGCGACGTGCGATTCAGGCGCATTCCCGTCGCCTTTCGAGCAGGCCCCATGGTGTTGCACCAGAGGCTGTACTTCGCGATCGAATCTTTGGGGCTCGTGGAGCAACTGCATCGCAAAGTGTTCACCACCCTGCACGAGGAGCGCAGGCGCATCGACACGGTCGAGCACGTTGCGGATTTTGCAACCAGGAACGGCGTCGATGCCGGCCGTCTGGTCAGCACGGTGAACTCTTTCTCGGTTGCTTCCAAGGTGACGCAGGCCACCACCCTGGCCAACGGTTACCGCTTCCAGGGAACGCCGTCGATAGGCGTCGACGGCCGCTGGCTCACCTCGGGCTCGATGGCGGGCTCGAACCCCAAGTCGTTGGAGGTGGCCGAGCATCTGATGCGCCTGGCAAAGCGGCGCACCTGAAAGCGGGTATGGGTCCCCCTGTCAACGGAGTTCCGGCAGGCACGGTTGCCGCCGACAGTTGACGGCCTCGGCAGCGCCGTGCAAGGTCGTCGCCGCTTCCACTTACTTGCGAGCGACACCGAGAGCCGCCCGAATCTCCTTCTCGATCTTCTCTCGATCGTCCAAGCGGAAGCCGACGTGAACGGCGCGCACCTTGCCGTCCGTGCCGATCAGGTAGGAGGTCGGCATGCCCTTCGGCTGGTACAGGTCCCGACCTTCATTTCCGCGTCGTATGCGATGACGAACCTGGCGGGCGTTGCGCGTAGGAACCTGTCTGCATCCTCGCGTTTGCGGTCGACCGAGATGGCGACGATCGTCAAGCCCAGCGGCCCGTACTTGGCGTGCATGTCGTTCATGAACGGAAACGACAATTTGCACGGAACGCACCACGAGGCCCAGAAGTCGACGTACACGACTTGACCCTTCAGATCGGCCAGACGAACCGGCTTGTCGGCGGTGGGAAGCTCGAATGCAGGCGCGCTGCTTCCGACTGCCTGCGCCTCGGCGCCGGAGGAAGCCATCAGCGCCCAAAAGCCAAGTGCAATTGCAAGCGTGCGAGTCACTGACGTTCGGCCCCCTGTGCGGTGAAAGAGTTAATCACGACCCCGGCCAAGACATCCAGCCCGCGGCCGAGCTCAACAAGATCAGTGCACCGAAGGCGATCCTGTACCAGCCGAACGGGCTGAAGTCGTGCGTTGAGACATAACGGATGAGCCAGCGGATGCACGTGAGCGCACTGACGAATGCCACCATGGTCCCCGTGGCGAACAGCGGGACGTCGTCGAGGCGCAGCGCGTGGCGGTGCTGCCACGTCGAGTAGGCAGCCGCCGCGAAGAGGGTAGGGATGCCGAGGTAGAAGCTGAACTCGGTGGCCACCTGTCTCGGCAGCCCGAGCAGCATCGAACCGATGATCGTCGCCCCGGATCGGCTGGTGCCCGGGATCAGTGCCGCGCATTGCACGAGACCGATGCGCAATGCGTCTCTCGGAGTTAGATCGTCCACGGTGCCGATGTCCGCGCGTCGCGAGGTGCCGCGAGGACGCCTTCGCTGCGAACGCTCCACCAGCAGGATGACCACTCCGCCAAGCACAAACGCGATGGCGACCGTGGTCGGGTTGAACAGGTGGCCCTTGATGAACGAACCGAACAGCAGGCCCAGGACGGCCGCCGGAACGAAGGCGACCAACAGATTCAGCGCCAACCGCCGACGCGCAGGATCGGAAGTCAGGCCGAAAGCGGTGGCCGCCAACGGCGCCCGGTAGTGCCAGACCACGGCGAGCATCGCGCCGGCCTGGATCGTGATCTCGAACACCTGCGCGGCATGGTGATCAAAGCGCAGCAACGACGACGCGAGGATCAGATGACCGGTCGAAGAGATAGGAAGGAACTCGGTCAGACCTTCCACGATGCCCAGCGCGATCGCCTTGGCCAGCAGCATCAAGTCCATGTTCAGTTCGAGCGATGCTCAGGACGTTTCGACAAGTGCCAGCCCGTGCGGCGTGAGCGGCGGCGTGACGTGGTCCGCGCAAACGATGCGTGCCCCGCGCAATGGCGCCGGGCGCACGCCAAACGTGGCGACGAAGGTGCGTGTCAGATGGGCGCTGTCGGCGAAGCCGGCCAAGTGCGCTGCTTCGGTGAGTGTTGACCCATCGGAGAGGGTGCGCACGGCACGTTGCAGGCGCAGCCAACGTATGTAGGCGCGAAACGTGAGGCCGGAGGCTTCGGCGAACCAGTGCATGAAGCGCGAGGACGACAGGCCCACCGCTTCGGCTGCGTCCTCGACGCGCACCGACGTTTCGAGCGCCTGCTCGAGCCAAGCGAGGACGGCCTCCCAGCGCGGATCGTTGTCGGTGCGAGAGTCCGGCGGGTGGTGCACGCCGGCCAAGTCCTCGCCTCGCAACCAGCGGTCAAGCTCGTCTTCCAGAACGTCGACCTGCAGGGCGGTCAGCGCCGCCGCGCCCGCGGGGAGGTTCCGCGCAGGCTCGTGCCCCAGCACGGTCGGATCGAGGAACACCATGCGCAAGGGCTGGGCGGCCACGAGCCGATGCGGTACGGGGGCGGGCAGAAAGTGCCCCGGAGTGTCCATCACGCCCCACGCGCCTTCCAGTTGCAAGGTGCCGTGCGAACACCATGCCAGCTGCGTCGCCTGGTGCCGGTGCAGCCGGCCGGGCTCCACTGGACCGGCGTAGACGGCCCAACCTCGGCCCATGACCAACAACGGCCGGCCGGATGCGCCGAGTTCATCCATTCGCTTCGCGCAGCCGCTTCCTGCCGAATACCTCGTGGACCACGAGCAGCACCGCGCCGATGCTGATGCTGACGTCCGCCATGTTGAACGCCGGCCAATGGTGCGGGCCCCAATGGAAGTCGATCCAGTCCACCACGGCGCCGCGCACGAGCCGGTCGACCATGTTCGCCAAGGCGCCCCCGAGGATCAGTCCGAAGCTCGTGCGCTCCATGATCGACGTACCGGGCCGCCGGATCATCCAGATCAGGAAGACCGACGCCGCTATTGCGATCACGATGAAGAAGTAGCGCTGCCAGCCGCCCGCATCGTGCAGGAAGCTGAAGGCCGCGCCGCGGTTGAGCACGTGCACGATGTTGAGAATCGGCAGCCACTCGTGGACCGCGCCGTACTCGACCCACGCGACGATCGCGGCCTTCGTCGCCACGTCGGCGGCCAGCACCAGGCCTGCCAGCGCGAAGCCCAGGCGCACGCCGCGCTCAGCCGGCAGCACGGCCATCGGTGGGTGCCGAACGGCCCAACAGGCGCAGTCCGTTGAAGACGACGAGCAGACTCGCGCCCATGTCCGCGAGTATTGCCAGCCACAGGCTGGCATGGCCGGTGAAGGCGAGCACCATGAAGACCGCCTTGGTGCCGATCGCGAACGTGATGTTGGCCTTCAGGATGCCGCCGACCCTGCGGGACAGCGCGATGAACTCGGGCAGCTTGCGCAGGTCGTCCTGCATCAGCGCCACGTCCGCGGTCTCGATCGCGGTGTCGGTGCCGGCGGCGCCCATGGCGAACCCGATGCTCGACTTCGCCAGCGCAGGCGCGTCGTTGACGCCGTCGCCGACCATGCCCACGGGGCCCTGGGCCGCCAGCTTCTCGATGGCCTCCAGCTTGTCGTGCGGCAGCAGCTCGCCGCGTGCATCGGTGATGCCGACCTGCGCCGCCACGGCCTGGGCCGTCTTGCTGTTGTCGCCGGTGAGCATCACCGGCTCCACGCCGAGCCGCTTCAACTCGGCGACCGCCTGCTTGCTGCTGTTGCGCACGGTGTCAGCCACCGCCAGTACGGCCAGCGCTTGCTGGGCCGTGGCAAGGACCACGGCGGTCTTGGCCTGGGCTTCGAACTGCTCCAGCAGCGTGCGCACCGGCTCGGTCGCGACTCCCAGCTCGGTGGCCAGCCGCTGGTTGCCGATGTAGTAGGTCTGGCCGTCGATGTCTCCTTTGACGCCGCGACCGGCCAAGGCCTCGAAGCGCTGCACGGTGGCGTGCGGCCGGTCCCCATACCCATTGACGATCGCGGTGGCAACCGGGTGCTCGGACAAGGCGTCGAGGCTCGCCGCGACGCGCAACACTTCTTCGCGCGGCATCGAGGCCACCGGCACCGTCTCGGTCAGTGACGGCCGGCCGTGCGTCAAGGTGCCGGTCTTGTCCAGCGCCACGGAGCGCAGCATGCGACCCTGTTCCAGGTACAGGCCGCCCTTGACGAGGATGCCGCGCCTTGCCGCCGCCGCCAGGCCACTGACCACGGTGACCGGCGTCGAGATGACCAGCGCGCAGGGGCACGCGATCACCAGCATCACCAGCGCCTTGTAGACCCAGTCGAACCAGCCGCCGCCGAAAAACAGCGGCGGGATCACGGCGATGGCGATCGCGAGCGCAAAGACCACCGGTGTGTAGACGCTCGCGAAGCGGTCGACGAAGCGCTGTGTCGGCGCGCGCTGGCCCTGCGCGTCTTGCACCGAGCGGGCGATGCGGTCGAGCGTGGTTTCGCCCTTGCGCGAGCGCACTTCGAACTCGAGCGTGCCGCGCTCGTTGATCGTGCCGGCAAAGACGGTGTCGCCGGGGTTCTTCTCCACCGGCATGCTCTCGCCGGTGATGGGCGCCTGGTTGACCGCCGAGGCGCCCGAGACGACCACGCCGTCGAGCGCGATGCGCTCGCCGGGGCGCACGCGGACCAGTGCGCTGAGCGGCACGGTCTCGGCCTTGACCTCTTCCCAGCGGCCGTCGGGCTGCTTCACGAGCGCCGTTTCGGGAGCCAGGTCCATCAGCTTGCGGATCGCGTTGCGGGCGCGGTCCAGGCTCAGCGCCTCGATCATCTCGGCGATGCCAAACAGCCAGATCACGACCGCGGCTTCCGGCCATTGGCCTATCAGCGCGGCGCCGATGACGGCCACCGTCATCAGCAGGTTCATGTTGAGCGACCGGGTGCGCAGCGCGATCCAGCCCTTCTTCAGCGTCTCGATCCCGCCCAGGGCGATGGCCGCGAGCGATGCGCCCACCACCGGCAGCGACGATTCACCCATGCCGGAGAACGCCATTACTTCGGCACCGATCGCCAGCACGCCGGCGGCGGCCATGCGCAGCCATTGGCTCTTCGAGATGCCGCTGCCGAACTCGCTTGTCACCGCCGGCGCGGGCCGGCTGCTGTCGCGCAGGACCGGCGCCATGCCCAGGCGCTCGATGGCCGCCGTGATGGGCGACGCGTCGTCGAGCGAGTGGCTGACGGTCAGCGTGCGGCTCATCAGGTCGAACTGCAGCGCTGCCACGCCAGGCAGGCCTTCGAGGGCCTTGCGCAGCAGCGCCTCCTCGGTAGGGCAGTCCATCTTCTCGATCAGATAGGTGGCCTGTCCCTGCGGGCTGGCCCCGGCCTCGCGTTCGACGGTGGCCTGCATGCCGATCTCGCGCAGCGCATCGAGCACGGGTGCGGGATCGCCCAGGCGGTGCTGCACGGCCAGCCGGCGGTTCATCAGGTCGAAGTCGAGCCGGTCGATCGCGTCGAGCTTGCCCAGGTGCTTGCGGATCAGCGCCTCCTCGGTCGGGCAGTCCATGTTTGTGATCAGGAACTGCGTGGTGTTGCCGCTTGCCGCAGGCACCGACACCAGCGACGGTTCGGGCTTGCCGCAGGGGCCGCAAGCGGCGTCCGCGTCGGGGCTCGAGGGTGGTGCCACCTCCGTGGTGTTGCCCAGGTGCGCGCACATGCCTAGCGCCCGCAACTGCTGCAGGATCGGCTCGGCGGAGGGCAAGGTGTGCACCACCGACAGCCGGTGCGCTCGCAGGTCGAACTCCAGCAAGTTGACCCCGTCCAGTGGCTCCAGCCGGGCTCGGATCGCCGCTTCCTCGTTGCGGCAGTCCATGTCCGGCACCGTGAAGACATGCGTCGAAGGCAAGCTCACGACGCTGCCGCCGCAGGCCGCAGAACAAGCGGAGCCGCATGCGTCGCCCCCGGCGACCGTGCCTTCGGCTTCCAACGAAGTGGACATGCCGATCTCGGTCAAGGCCTGAAGCAGGGGCCGGGGATCGGGCAGCTCATGCTCGACAACGAGCCTGCGGGCAGGCAGGTCGAACGAGAGTGCCCCGACCTGGGGAAGCTGGGACAACCGGGCCCGGATCGCTGCTTCCTCGTTGCGACAGTCCATGTTGGCAACGCGGAAGGCCGTGGTCCGCAAGCTTGGCGAGGGCACGGGATGGCTTTGATCGGAGCGCAGTGGCGCACCTGTGTCTTGAACTTGTTCGGTCTGCATCGCTCGACTTTCACTCGCTTCGGAGTTCGATTTAACCGCCTGTAGTGACTACAGAGTCAAGTGCCCATCCGGCATCGTCTGACGATCGTCACGCTTTTTTGGCGTCCGCTCTCTCCGCGGCCTCGCGAGCCTCGGCCAGGATCTCCCGGCCGCCGTTGGCGGCGATGGCGGCCACCACCAGGCCGAGCACGACGTCCGGCAGGTTCGATCCCCACCAGATCACGAGCGCGCCCGACAGCACGATCGCCAGGTTCACGATCGAATCGTTGCTCGTAAAGATGGCGGACGCCTTGAAGTTGACGTCCTCCCCGCGGTGACGCTTGAGCAGGCGCAAACAGACGATGTTCAGCGCGGCGTTGACGGCGGCCATCGCCATCATCGCGGGGCCTATCGGCGCTTCGCCGCCGAAGAAGCGGCGCAGCACTTCTACTGCCAGCATCGCCGCCAGCCCGATCAACAGCCATCCAGACAAGCGCGCGGCCCGCACCTTGATCGATGCCGCGCGGCCGACCGCGTACAGGCTGACGCCATAGACCGACGCGTCGGCGAGGTTGTCGAGCGCGGCGCCGATCACCGCCGTGGAGGCCGCCCACAACCCGACGCCCACGCCGGCCACGCATTGGCCGACATTGATCAGCAGCACCCACCACAGGATGCGGCGGTCGGCCGCCCGGCTGGCGTCGAGGTCGTGCTCATCGTCGCAGCTCACTCGTCTCCTTTGCGATCCCGCGCACAGCAGGACACCTTCAACGACCCCCATTGGAAACCCTGCAGCAAGTACAGAGTCAAGCTGCCCCTCCGTAGCAGGTTTGTTCAAGCGCCCGCACCGGGCCCCCTGGCAACACTCCCGGCAACGAACGGGGGTTGCGATGGCTTGGTTTAGCGGTCCGGTACGTGGCGTATCCCGCCCTGATGGCGTCGGTCATCGTCGGAGTGGCTTGGGCGCCGTCCATGGGCAACCCGATTGCATGGCTGATAGCGCTGGTCGTTTGCGGCCTAGCGGCCGTGGCGTTGCTCGAGCGCTGGTTCCCCTTCGAATTGCAGTGGCAAGTGCGGGACCGCGACTTTCCGGCCGACGTTGCTCACGCCATCGTCAACCTTGCAGTCATGCACGGTGCGGTGATGGGCTTTGTCCTGCTCCGGGCCTCGGTGGAGCGGGAAGGCGTTCGGTGGCCGACCGAGTGGCCGTATCTGGCACAGGTGTTCCTGGCCGGCCTGCCGCTGGACCTGTCTCTGTACGTCATGCACCGCCTAAGCCACCGCTACGGTGTGCTGTGGCGGCTGCACAGCATCCACCACTCACCGCGCCGGCTCTATTGGCTGAACGGTGAGCGTCGGCACCCAATCCACGCGGCGCTGATGGCCGGCCCGGGGCTGCTGGTGCTGGGCCTGCTCGGCACCCCTGCCGAAGTTCTGGGCGGGTGGTTGGCAATCCTCGCTATGCACCTCGCGTTCCAGCATGCCAACTTGGACTACCGCTTGGGGCCGCGCAGCTACCTCGTCGGTGTCGCCGAAGTCCACCGCTGGCACCATCGGGAGCGCTTCAAGGCCGCCCAGGTCAACTTTGGCGAGTTCTGGCTGGTCTGGGACCACTGCTTCCGAACCTTCTATCGGCCCGACGCGGCGCTTGGTCCGGTCGGCATTGAGGGTGATCCGGGTCCCCCACAGTTATGCCGAGCAACTGGCGTATCCGTTCCGCTCCACCCGCCCCGCGCGAACCATGTCTGAACCTTGCGGACTTGCATGCCGTCCTTCACGCAAACGATCGGCTGGTACCCGACGCAACCGCCGCGCCCGCCATCGCCAGTCGCGTACTTCCTGTTGCGTCGCGCCGGCCCGGATGCATGCGCCGGTCGATAACGTCGTGCTCGCGGTCGTCGTCTGCGCCGCGAAAGTGGAGATCGAAAGTGGATCGAGTGAGCATGGATCGCGACCAGGGTGCCATCGGGAGCCCGCTGGGGCTGCTGCGCCGTGGCTCGCACGATGGGCTCCCGGTGGGTGAGCCGCACGGTCTCAAGCCGCGCTCCGTGCCTCAATGTCCTTGAGTACGGCCAGCCGGCGTGTTCCCTTGGTCTCGGGGCCTCTTACGGGTGACTGGGAGGTTGCCCGACCGGCAGCTTCAGGGCGGTGAGATCGGGACGGCCTATGTCTCTTCCGGGTCGTTCAGGGACAGCGATGAACCGCCCCGTCTTTCGAGGAGGCTCCTTCGATTGAGAATGGAGCCAAGATGCGGAAGTCCCCGAAGTTTTCACCCGAGGTGATCGAGCGCTCGGTGCGCATGGTGTTCGACGCCAAGGACCAGTACCCGTCGCAGTGGGCAGCGATCGAGTCGATCGCCGGCAAAATCGGCTGCACGGCCGAGACGCTGCGCAAGTGGGTGCGCCAAGGCGAGCGCGACAGCGGCGTGCGGCCGGGCGCCACGACGGCCGAGCAGCAGCGCATCAAGGAGCTCGAACGCGAGGTCCGTGAGCTGCGCAAGACCAACGAGATCCTGAAGCTGGCAAGCGCGAATTTGGCCCAGGCGGAGCTCGACCGCCACCACAAGAAGTGAACGCCTTCATCGACGAGCATCGCGCTCGCCTGGGGGTCGAGTCGATCTGCCACGCACTGCAGGTCGCCCCGTCGGCGTACCGGCGTCACGTGGCACGTCAGCGCCAACCTGCGTTGCTGCCCGCGCGGGCGCAGCGCGACGTGGCCCTGATGCCGCAGGTGCAACGCGTGTACGACGCGAACCTGCGCGTCTACGGCGCCGACAAGGTGTGGCGGCAGTTGCTGCGCGAAGGCGTGGCGGTGGCACGCTGCACCGTGGAGCGGCTGATGCGCAGGCTGGGCCTGCAAGGAGCCAGGCGCGGCAAGGGCGTGCGCACGACGGTGCGCGATGCCAAGGCCGCCTGCCCGCTGGACCGTGTGAACCGGCAATTCAAGGCGCGGCGGCCGAACCAGCTGTGGGTGGCGGACTTCACCTACGTCTCGACCTGGCAGGGCTTCGTGTACGTCGCCTTCGTGGTCGACGTCTTCGCACGGCGCATCGTGGGCTGGCGGGTCAGCAGTTCCATGCAGACCGACTTCGTGCTCGACGCGCTGGAACAGGCGCTGTACGCGCGGCGGGCCGAGCGCGAAGGCGACCTGGTGCACCACAGTGACCGCGGCTCGCAGTACGTGTCCATCCGCTACAGCGAACGGCTGGCCGAGGCGGGCATCGAACCGTCCGTAGGCAGCACCGGCGACAGCTACGACAACGCGCTGGCCGAGACCATCAACGGGCTGTACAAGGCCGAGATCATCCACCGGCGCGGGCCGTGGAAGACACGAGAGGCGGTCGAACTGGCGACGCTGGAGTGGGTGTCGTGGTTCAACCACCATCGCTTGCTCGAACCCATCGGCTACATCCCGCCGGCCGAAGCCGAGGCAAACTACTGGCGTCGGCAGCAGGCACTGGCCGCAACAGAACCTGCTTCGACGGCAGCGCCGCAGGAAGGTTGAACCACGAATACATGGCCCAACCGGAGGGCCTCCGGCGGCCCCTGCGGGGGGCTGATAGAGAGAAAGCCTGAACCCAAGAACCGTCAGACCACAGCGGTCTGACTCAAGCCAACAGGCCTCCTCGATTCCCGGTGCGGTTCAGCGACGCCGCTGATTTGAACGCCGGAAAGCGGTCGCTCCTTGAAGTGCGACACGGCTCCTGACGGCTTCCACCCGCACAGCGCTGATCCCCGACCTTCCTCGGGCCCTTGGCACAATCGGCCAATGCCGAACATTGCATCCCTGCTCAAGGCCGAGATCGTTCGTCTGGCTCGCAAGGAATCGCGCGGCGAGGTCGATTCGATCAGAAAGGCGCTCGCGGCAGCGCGCGCGGAAAGCGCCGCGTTGAAGCGCAGGGTCAGCGAATTGGAGCGGTCCGTGCGGCAGTCCGCGCGCGCCGCCCCCGCTCGGCCGCCATCGCCACCTCGGGCCGAGGAAGGGGACGGGGCCGACAAATTCCGGTTCCGCGCCTCCGGCATGGCCAGCAATCGCAAGCGCCTGGGCTTGTCGGCTGCGGATTTCGGGTTGCTCGTCGGCGCATCCGGACAGAGCGTTTATGCCTGGGAGCAGGGCAAGGCACGCCCCAGAGGGAAGAACCTCGCGGCCATCGCTGCCTTGCGCGGGGTCGGCAAGCGCGAGGTGGTGGAGCGGTTGGCAGCCCTGAAGTCGGGCGAGCAGTCGTAGGCGAGCCAGCGCCCGGTCTGGCGCCCTGACCGGACCATCGGCGAGCGCGCCTCGCCACCCTTGAAGTGCACGGGCTCGATGGGATCCTGACTGCATGGTGGGCCGCCGGCCTGCCATGCAACCGATCAGGAGTCCCTCATGAAATTCTCCAAAGCCGAGGTCGACGCCATCATCGAGGCGTCCCCACGCACCTTCGTTCCCTTCAACAAGCTGGTGCTGTCCGAGGACCACCAGGCCCGCAGCGCCACGGCGCCCGTGATGTCGCTGCCGGAACTGGCCGCGTCGATCAAGGACAGCGGCGTGCTGCAGAACCTCGTCGTGGTCCAGGCGGCGCGCGGGCGCTACGAGGTCTGCGCAGGCGGACGGCGGCTCGCCGCGCTCACGCTGCTCGTGCAGCAGGGCGACATCGCCGACAACTACCCCGTGCCGGTGCTCGTCGTGCCGGCCGACAAGGCGCTCATCGCGAGCCTTGCCGAGAACTGCTTCCACGTGCCGATGCACCCGGCCGACGAGTTCGCCGCCTTCGCCAGGCTGCTCGCGCAGGGCAAATCCGTCGACGACGTGGCCGCAGCCTTCGGCGTGACGCCGCTCGTCGTCAAGCGACGCATGAAGCTCGCCACCGTCTCGCCCCGGCTGATGGCCCTGTACCGCGAAGGCGGCATCGGCCTGGACTGCCTCATGGTGCTGGCCTCGGTCGACGATCACCAGCGCCAGGAGCAGGCCTGGGCTGGTCTGCCGAGCTGGAACCAGCGCCCGGAGCATCTGCGGCAGTTGCTGACCCGGGGCGAGATCGAATCGGACGCCGACCCGCTGGCCCGCTTCGTCACCGTCAAAGCCTACGAGAAGGCCGGCGGACCACTGCGCCGCGACCTGTTCAGCGACGACGACCGCAAGGCCTACCTGCTGGCCCCGGCCCTGCTGGAGCGCCTCGCCGCCGACAAGCTGGGCAAGCGCGCGAAGCAACTGCTGTCTGAAGGCTGGAAGTGGGTCGACATCCGTCCGCGCTTCGCCTACGACGAGTACGTCAAGCACGGCGAACTGCGCAAGCCCCGCCGCGCTCCGACGCCCGAGGAAGCCGAGACGCTGAAGGCGCTGGACACGCGCATCGCTGCCCTGCATGAGCAGATGGAAGCGCTGGTGGACCGCGACGGCGATGGCGATGCCGGCGAGGGCGTCAGCGGCGCCAGCGAGGCGAACGACGCCGCCGACGAGGACGACGCGTCGCGCGACCGTGCCTTCCTCGCCCTGGAGTCCGAGGCCGAGGGGCTGGAGGAAGAGCGCAAGGCCAGGCTTGAAGCGCTGACCGAATGGCCCGCGGCCTGGATGGCGCTGGCCGGGTGCGTGCTGCATGTGGGCGCGGACGGCCGTGCCGCGATCAAGGCAGGGCTCATCCGTCCCGAGGATCGGGCCGATCTGGCGCAGGCCATCACCAAGGCTGCCGAACAGAAGTCGGCCGGTGGAGGCGGCTCGGAAGACGACGCGGATCCTGCGCGCGGCTCGGGGCTCCCGGCCCTGCAGTCGCTTCCATCGGCAGCCGGCGCCACGACACGGCCCGTGCACTCCGAGAAGCTCATGCGCCGCCTCACGGCCCACCGCGTCGCCGCGATCCAGGCCGAGCTGCTGGACCGACCCGAGGTTGCGCTGGCGGCACTGACGACCCACCTGACACTGAAGCTGCTGGCCGACCCGCTCCATGGCGCCTACCGACTGCCGAACCTGCTGGCGATCAGCGCGACCGGCAACCAGCACGAGCTGCGGGGCGCGGCCGAGGACATCGAGGCGAGCCCGGCGGCCCAGCGCATCGAAGCCGACCGCATCGCCTGGATCGAGCACCTGCCCAAGGAACCCGACGCGGTGTTCGATTGGATGCTGCGGCAGCCGCCGCAGACGGTGCAGCGGCTGCTGACCTTCCTGGTCGCGTCCACCGTGAACGGCATCACCGGCACCGACGCCGGCCGACCGGTCAATGATGGTCTGGCTCTCGCTCTCGGCCTGGACATGACGCGATGGTGGTCGGCGACGGGGAAGGCCTACCTTCAGCACGTGTCCAAGGCGAGGGTGGTCGAGGTGGTGCACACCGTGGCCGGCGCCAAGGCGGCAGGTCCGCTCGCGGCGCTGAAGAAGGATGCCGCGGTGGCGCAGGCCGAACAATTGCTCGCCGGGCGTGGCTGGTTGCCCGACTGCCTGCGCGCGCAGCCGCACGCCGATGCCCCGGCGACGGGTGGCGAGGAGGGCGACGCCAACGATCCAGCACGGACCGAGGCGCCCGCCTGCGCCTGAACGCAGGGCCGGCCCGGTCCCGGCCGGCTCATGCGACTGGGACAGACGTGTCACCGTCGTCCCCGATGCTCCGCGGCCCGGGCTTGCCGGTCTCGCCCTGGGCCGGGTCGCGGCTCCCTGCGGGCGAGCGCCGGATCGCACCGATGTACGCGATATGTGCAGCTACACATATTGCGTATTTAGGTCAGTCCGCCGTTATGCGCAGAAAGCCCGCTGCGCGCACGTCCGACGTGAGAGAGGTCGCGCCTGACTCAACATAACTCTGCTGATCGGCGCGCGAGGCGCCCCGGCTGTCGGAGCAGTCCGAACGCAGTGAGTCGGCTCAGCGAAACGTTGGCCGGCTGATGTCGAACGCGCAGGTGCGCCGCCGCGAGTGAAGTACTGCCGCGCGGCTCTTGGCCTTCAGGCGCTACAGCTCGGGCACCCGCGCTGCATCTGCACCGGCGGGCACTTGACCGAGCCGTACGAACAGAACACGCAACAGTCGCCCGCCTTGGGCCGCAGCACCGTCTTGCAGCGCTCGCACTCGTAGAAGAACTGGCACGCGTCGGTCGGCATGACCTCAGGCTTGATGTGACCGCACTCCGGGCATGTCAGCACCGATTGCAGTTCTGGTGCGGCCGTCATCACTTCCTCACCGTCGAGGGGAAGCCTGCATCCGTCGTGGCCTTCGCCAGTGCCGTTGCGTTTGTCTTATCGGCGTCAAACGTGACGGTTGCTGTCTTCTTTGCGAAGTCGACCTGAGCCTGGCTCACACCGGCCACCTTCTCCAGCGACTTCTTTACCGTGACGGGGCACAGCCCGCAGGTCATGTTCTGCACGTCGAGCACGGCGGTATGCGGCGGCGCAGCCAGCGAAGCCAAGGGCATCAGCGCGACGAGCGCAGCGGCAATCAAGTTGCGCATGGGTAGGTCCTTCAAAGAAAGAATGGCGCCAACCAGGGCACCGACAACAACGCGAGCAGCCCCAGCGCGACAAGCCAGAAGATCAGCCGCTGACGCTTGAGGACGATCGGCTCGGCGCACGCCGCGCCGGGCTCGCAGACTTGTGGCTGAAGGTAAAGACGCCGGAACGCCAGACCCAGAAACAGCAGTGTCGCAGCGATGAACCAGGGCCTCAAAGGCTCCAGCGCGGTCAAGTTGGAGATCCAGGCGCCGCCGATGCCCAGCGTCAGTAGCACGAGCGGACCGACGCAACACACCGACGCGCCGACGGCAGCCAACGCGCCGGCGAGCAGTGAACCTCTTGCTTTGAACGTGGCCATACACCAGGTGAACTTGTTCGATCGCAGAAAGTCTAGAGTCCGTACCATGGTACGGAGTCAAGGGATCCAGATGACAAGCGAGCTGACGATAGGGCGATTGGCCGACGAGGCCGGCGTGAACGTCGAGACGATCCGGTACTACCAGCGCCGCGGCTTGATGGCTGAACCGGACAAACCGGCGAGCGGACATCGCCGCTATGGCCCGGCGGCGATCAAGCGTGTACGGTTCATCAAGCGCGCGCAGGTGCTGGGCTTCACGCTGGAGGAAGTCGCCAGCATGCTGGAGCTCGACGAGGCCTGCGCCTGTGCCGAAACGCGTGAGTTGGCCGGGCACAAATTGCAGGTCATCGAAGAGAAGCTCGCCGACCTGAAGGCGATGCGCAAGGCCTTGTTGGCGCTGCTGCGCCAATGCGATACGGGGGCGGCCACGGGCAGTTGCCCGATCCTCCATGCCCTGGCCGCCGACTGACAAGCTACTCAGCGCGGCTACAGCGAGCGAAGCCAGTCCAGCAGCCACTTACTCTGCTGCCAGGAGGGCAACGCCGCCGAAGGAGACTCGCCGGCCACCCTCTCCAATGCGCGCCGCTTCATCTCCAGGTTCGCCCGGGCGTAGATCTGCGTCGTCTACGTCATAGGTGGTTCGCTCGGCTTGAGGGCCTGGCTGCGCATAACCGCGGACGAACCTAAATAGGCGCCGGCCGAGCGCACGCGGGCATGGCCCGCGATACGGGCCACACGCAGCCGCGCCTGGCGGTCGAGGTCCTGATCGACAGGCCCACCGCCACGCACCGGCGCGGCCGTGCCCGTCGTGTCCTGGTACTGGCCTTGAAGGTGGTCGTGCCGCGCCCCGTGCCCGGTGGTGCCGCTCTCGCGCTTTGTGAGGCCGAACTTGCGCAGCGCATAGTCCAGGCGACGGAGGTTGGACTTCAGGTCCCGATCCGGCGCTCCCATGTGTGCGTCATGGCCGCTGACCACGCTGCGGGCATGCGCGATGGCCGACTGCTGCTCCTCGGTGGCCAGCGGCAGCCAGCGCGCACGGCCTCCCTTGCCCTTTGTCCACAGATACCGATCCGCCTCCCGTTGTTCGTCGGGCAGACCCGTCTCCTCGAAGGGGTGGACGTGAGCGTAGGGGCGGCACATCACCGACTCCTTGCGCCGCAGGCCGACCTTCACCATCAGGCGCATCGACGCGCCGATGCGGGCATCGTAGGCAGAGACCTGGGCCAGCAAGGCCTCCACGTCGATGCCGTTGCCGCTCCAGCTCTTGTCGCGCTGGGCGTTCTCGTGGCGCTCGTACTCGTCAGGCGTCAGGCCGTAGTGCTCGGGCCTGCGGATGAAGCCAGGCTTGTTGAGCCACATCGCCAGGCCACGCAGAAAGCTCAGGTAGGTCTGGATCGTCCCCGGCGAGAGCTTGCGGCGCTGCCAGACCTTCACCATCGACTGGACATGCCGCTGGCCCAGGTTGCGCGGATCGGGCGCCAGCTTGAAGCCGGCGTCCGTGTGCAGCTCGCGGAAGAAGCGCCGCAGGAAGTGCGCGCGCTCGTAGCGCGTCTTGTGCGACACGGTCTTCTCCAGCGCGGTGTGCAGCGGGTTGAACAGCTCGATCAGCACGTCCACCACCCGGTTCACGGGCGTCCTGCCCGGCGGGTACATGTCCAGCACCTGCTGGGGCGACTTGCCGGCCCAGTTCTGGCGGCGTGGCGAGTCCTGGCCATGCAGTCGGCCTGGGCTGGCCGAGGTCATCGAGGAGTTCCTGGAAGGGCGGGTGGATGAGGAGGGCAGGGTGGAGCCCTTGCGCGGGTCGTTCCGGCGATCGTTGAGGGAGAGCGGTGCCTGCCGGCGGCGGCGCGAGGGTTCTTCACGGCGGATACGGGACATGGTGGGCTTTCTGTGAGGTGGCGGACTGCCCGAACAGCACGCCGGTGGATGAACGGTCCGGGGGACCGGAGTTGGAGGAATCCATCTGGACATCCCCGGGGCCGATTCCTGGCAAGCCCACGGCGATGAAGATCGTGTGCAACGTCGGTGCGGCGGTCGATCTCTGCAGCGCCACACCCACCCATGGCTTTGCTGTCCGGGCTCCTCGTGGTCTTTGTCGAGGGGCCTGGGACAGCTCGGTCAGACTTAAAAATGGAACACGTTGATCCAGGCCGTCTGCGCATTTCTGCGACGCGACGACAGGGGTGATGTCCACCCCGCTCGGGGCTGGGTGCGACATCGACGCCAGGGTCGAGCCCTGGGTCATTCGGTGGATCAGGCCTGGTGTGCAGCGCCGGCCGCTCGCATGGGTCCACCCCTGACCGAGAGTCCAGGGCGGTGTCGAGTTGATGAGCGAGGGTCGTGCGGGGAGCCTCAAGGAGGCCATCACGCCGCGCGATGCGCGTCATGCGCGCGTGCTCATGGGCTGGCGGGAACGGTGCGCGGCATCAGGTGCCGCCACGGGGTTCTGGTGCGCCGGTGCGCTTCAGGAGCGCCCTGCCGTCATCGCGGGGATGCGGAAGGCAAGGACCGGGCAGATCACTGCTGGTGAGATGACTCGGCACGCTCGCGGCGTCGATCCTTCTGGAGGTCGAGGCCGGTCGCGCCACCCGTTCGGGACGGGAACTTCGGTTGAAGGCACGAGGCAGGTAACGACTGCGACGCCTGCAATGCTCGTCTTCTTCGAGAGGACGGAGCGGGCCAGGAGCCCTCGGGAGCCCACAGTGGAAACCGCGACGCCATCCGCGGTCAAGGCCGCGTGCGCAGCGCCTGCCGCAAGACCCCTGATCGGCGGGCCCTTGGGGCAGGCAGTTGACGGCAGGAGATTCGGCGGCAGGGCCCATCTAGCGTCGCAATGGCCCGGATCGCCAGCATCGGCGCGGGGTTGACAGGCAAGGCTGCCGCCTCAGGTACCTCGCGCGGCCGTCGGTCTGGCTGGCGCGTCCGCAGCCTGTCCGCGCGCGCCGAACTGGACAGGGGTTGAAAGGCCCGCGCGAGGTGAGACCGTGGTGACAGAAGTGCGCCCTGCGAACAGGCTCATGGCGAGCCGCGGGGCGCCTTCTGTCGCTGCGATGCAGTTCCGCTGATCCTGCATTGGCACTGAAGTCGAAAGACGCGCCGATTCGAGGCCATTGAGCGTGGAGAACGCGGCCTGGTGCGGCGACGCTGATCAGCCTTTCAAGGCAGTCAACTGCGCCAAGGAGCAACTGCATGGAATTCATCGTCAGAGCCGTGGATGTCGGATCGGGCAACACGAAATTCGTCACCGGCATCTCGGGAGCCGACATCCGATGTGCCAGCTTCCCCTCGGTCGCCTATCCGTCGAGCGCCGACACGTCGGCCGTGCCTGCAGCGGAGAAGCGCAAGACGGTCTGCATCCCTGTCGGCTCCCTGTTTTATGAGGTGGGTCCTGACATTCACCTGGCCGCGGACACGTTCCGCGCGAAGCAGCTGCACGACGAGTACACCGAGTCGCCGGAGTACATGGCGCTGCTGCGCGGGGCGCTGTCGATGATGAAGGTGCCGCACATCGACCTGCTCGTCGTCGGGCTGCCCGTCGCGCTGCTGGCACTGAAGAAGGCGGCACTCGAGAAGGCGATGACGGGCAGCCACGAGATTGGGGCGGGACGGACCATCACGGTCCGCAAGGCATTGGCGGTGGCGCAGCCGCAGGGTGCGCTCGTCCACTACGCGGCCGAGCACGAGAAGATGGCCTCGATCGGCACGGAGCAGAGCCTGGTCATCGATCCGGGATCGAGGACCTTCGACTGGCTGGTCTGCCGCGGCATGCGGCTGGTCCAGAAGCAGTCGCACTCGATCAACCGGGGAATGTCCGATGTGCTGCGGCTGATGGCGGCCGAGATCTCGAAGGACATCGGGACACCCTACCGCGACTACGACGCCATCGACCTCGCCCTGCGGACCGGCAAGGCGCCGGTCATCTTCCAGAAACCCTACGACATGAAGCGACACCTGCCCATCGCCGAGAGCGTGGCACAGCAGGCCGTGTCGACGATGCGCCAGTGGATCGAGACGCCCGAGAGCCTGCAGAACATCATCCTCGTCGGCGGCGGCGCGTTCCTCTTCAAGAAGGCCGTCAAGGCAGCCTTCCCCAAGCACCGGATCCACGAGGTGAAGGAGCCCCTGTACGCGAACGTGAGGGGCTTCCAGCTGGCCGGGCAGAACTACGCGATGACGTCGCTCGCGACGCCGGCGCCTTCGGATCGTGCACCAGGGGGTGGTGCATGAGCGCGCAGGAACGCGGAGCCCTTCGACCGATCCGGCTGGTGTTCGAGCTCTCGCGCGAGGAGAACCCCCGCCTGTTCGATGAACTGAGCCAGTTTCGGCAGGGGCGCAAGCGGGTCAACCGTCTGCGACTGCTGGCCTACGACGGTCTGCTGGCGCAGCACGGCGTGTTTGCGATGGCTAGCCTGAAGACGCCCGACACGATCAAGGTCCCGAAGGAGCCTGACGTGCAGCAGGCCGCTGCGGTGACGAACGGCGTGTTCCAGCCGGCGATCACGGAATGAAGACCGGGAAGGCACGGCGCGGTGACGGCGCTGTTGGGGCGTCCGAGCTGGCGAAGATGGGACGGTGTGAACGCCTGGTGGTTCTCGAATCCGCCCACGGGCCGCGTCGAAGCCCATCGCAGGAAGAGGCCCGCCGCAGGGGTATCGCTGCCCATGCGCGTTTCGAAGTGCAGGGGCGGCGCGCCTCAGCGCCAGGTGGCGGTTCGGCTCGACGATCAGGGGAGCGGTGCTTCATCGCAACGATGGTCTTCGGGTACGCATGGCAGACCGATGCGCTGCGCGACTTCAGGGACACGGTCCTGCGGCCGCGGCCTTGGGGGCGCCGCCTGGTGGCGGCCTACTATGCGGCCGGGCCCCGACTTTGCACAGTTCTGCAGCACTGTCCGCCACTGCTAGGGTTGACCAGGTGGATCCTGGGTTTCGTGGCGCATGGCTGGCGGCGATGGTCGGCAAGGCGTCGACCATGAGGTTCGAGCCGATGTGGCCGTGGGTGCTGCTCCTGGCTGTCGCCTTGGCAGTCGTGTGGCATCTGTTTCGGCGTCACCACGCACGCGTTGCAGAGTGGAGGGACCGACCGGCCGCTCTGCGGGATGCCGAATTGATCTGCGTGGAGGCGCAGTTCAGGTCGAAGAGCCGCTGGCCCATCGTGGCGAGGGTAGACAGGGCTTATCGGCTGCCGACCGGTCTGGTCGTGCTGGTCGAACTGAAGACGCGGTCGGCCCCAGCGGTGAAGACGTCGGATGTCATCCAGCTCTCGGCGCAGCGGGTGGCCGTGGAGGACGAACTCCGTGTTTGTGTGTCTGACGAGGCGTTCGTGATCTTCCCCGGCCGGCACTCAGCGCCACCGACCTCACGAGCGGTCCGCTTGATGTCGCGGGAGCAAGTCGAAGCCGTTGTAGCGCGACACCGTCGACTGATCGATGGACTCGATCGCCCGCAGTGGCCCGACAGCGAGCGCATATGTCACGGCTGTGGGCAGCGAGAGGCCTGCGGCGCCGCTGGCGAGCGCCTGGCGGGTGTGGCCCGGAGGCGCTAGAATGTCCAAAATATTCGACAATTCTTCAGGCCAAGCTGTGGACCTCTCCAACCTGGGCACCATCATCCGCGAGCGGCGCGAGGCGCTGGGACTGACGCAGTCCCGGCTTGCGCAACTGAGCGGGCTTTCGCGGCAGACGCTGGTCGGCCTGGAAGCGGGCGCCCTGAGCGATCTGGGATTCAACCGGGTGGCCCAGGTGCTGGCCGTGCTGGGGCTGGACCTAGATCCGCCCAGCCAGGCAGCGCGCGCCCGGAAGCGGGGCCTGTGGATGGCGGCGAAGAACGCCAGCGTGAGCTACGTCCAGGAGGTGCCGCCTGACACGCTCGGTCACGCGCTGGTCAGCGGCAGCGTACCGAAGGGCTACGCGGCCCACCTGACGCACCTGCTCGACGAGGCGCCGGTGCCCTTGGTGGTGATGGCCGTGGAGGAAGCCGCCGCGAACGAGGGCGTGGCCCCCAAGGCTGTGTGGCGCAACGTCGCGAAGCTCGCCAGGTCACTGGCGGTGCACCGGCAGGGCCTGTGGGCGTGATGAGAGCGTGATGAAGTCGCTGCCATCCGGCCCCTGGGAAGTGCTGTTCCAGCGAGCGCTGCGGCTGGTCGACGACATCCAGCGCCATGGCGGGCTTGCGGACCCGTTCTGGACCTTCGGAGGCGGAACCGTCCTGATGTTCAGGTACGGACACCGCCTCAGCAAGGACATCGACATCTTCGTGCCGGACCCGCAATACCTCGGCTATGTGACGCCCCGACTCAGCGACACGGCTGCATCACTGACCGAGGAGTACACGGAGATGCCGGGCTCGTTCGTCAAGCTGCAGTTCGAGGAAGGCGAGATCGACTTCGTGGCCGCACCGAACCTCACCGACGGGGCCTGGGAGCAGTGGGACATCCAGGGTCGGCCAGTGCGCGTCGAGACGGCCGCGGAGGTGATCGCCAAGAAGATGTACCACCGCGGGGACCGTGCGACGGCGCGTGATCTGTTCGACCTCGCGATGGTGGTCGAGCGGGAGCCGGATGCGCTGGCGGCAGCCGGGCCATTCCTCATGCGGCACCGGAACCGGTTCCTCGAGCAGATCGGACGACCCGGGCCAGGGTTTGTGGCGACCTTCGAGGCGATCGCTGCGACCGGGTATCAGCCGAGCCTGGAGCACTGCGTCGAGGTTGCCACCGCCTACCTTTCCGCGTTGAAGGACCGATGAGCACCGCGACGTTGCGGGCGACGGGCAGGACCGCCAGAATGTCGTGGCTGACGGTCTCAAGACGTCCCATGCGGACAAGGGGAACAGACGGGGGAACAGATCAGTTTTTCCCGGCGCTTTTCCCAATGAGATCAACAGCTTAGGTCGCCGTTTTGTATCCCATCAGCCACCCCACCTAACGCCCTTTGCAGACGGCCCTTCGGGGCCGTTGATGTTTGGGCGGTTCGTGCGACTCGTTCCGCCTTGTTCCTGATGCGTACCGCCGACGTCGCCAGGCTCGGTAGCGGGGTGGTAGGTCGTCACAGAGGGCCCGTGAGGCTGCCTGAGTGGCCCCCGTCGTCACGTTGCTGCCGCCCCGCGAATACAAGCACCGTCGAGGCGCGTCCGTCTCACACAAGGCGATGCATCCCGGAGCCCCGGAGGTAAGCGATCCACTCGCGGCGATCGCGCTTCGACCATCGTCCGCCCTCCGGTCGCTCGCTGCGATACGGCCGGCGTGACGGCGTGGCGTGCTGCAGCCGCCCGATGAGCTGCTCTGCATTGGCAAGATCGTCGGCGGTCCTCGCCCGCTCCATCGGTGAAGAGAAAGGCGCAGCGAGTCCGCCTGGCCGGAGGCGGCGAACCTCACGACGAATGTCATACGCCTGCAGCTCGCTGCGACGAGCACCGAGGCGAGCCTGGAGAAGGGATCACCCAGCCTCGCGGCGGTCGTCTTGACGGCACGCAAGCGCAGATTCAAGTTGCCGCGCGCAGTTCTGTGCCGAGTGAACCTGCGGATGAGCCGTGTTCATGCGGCAGAGCAGGTCCGTCGGCTTGCGAGCGGATGGGTCCCGACGAGAGCCTTCGCAACCTGGCGCTGAGGCCTACTCACCCACGGCTGAGACGGGACCCAGTCACTCGCGTTCGCCGCTCGAATGGCGCTGCGCTCGCAACCGCTTGCTCGACCACCGCGGCCTGGGTCGACCGCGGCGGCTGGAGCCGAGACCCCTCAGCGAGCGATTCCGAGCCAGGCCAGGTAGCTGGGTCGGAAATCGAGGTTGGCTCGTCGAGCGATCTCCAGCGACGACGTGTTGACGACCACGAGCTGTCGGGCGCCCGGATCGGACAGGTAGACCTCGTCGCGCGCCTCGTTGGTGGCGAACGCCGGGAACGGCGCGGCGGCGGGCATGGCCGGGATGCTTGCTGCGATGGACTTCCGCGTGGTCCAGCTCGAGCCGCTGCGCTCGAGCACGTGCAGCGCTCCCAGGTCGTCGAGCACGAAGAAGTAGCGGCCCGCACGGTCGAATCCGTGAGCCCGGCGCAGACGGCCCTCGGTCCATCCGCTGATCGCGATCGGAGTCGCCGTCCCGGTTGCCGCGTCGATGTCGTAGAAGCGTGTGGTTGAAGGCGTACCGGAGTTGCCGATGCCGACGAAGCGGGGCACGTCGGGATGGCCGGCGATCGTGCTGACCCCCGTGGCAGTCGTGATCTTGCGCGCCTGGAAGTCGTTCGCGCCCTGCGGAGAGACCACGAGGACGCCATCCGAGCAGCCGGCAACCGTGACGTTGGCGCGCGTGAAGCTCCCGTGCATGCCCGGACACTGCGTCTCCAGGCGCTTCACGAACGTGTACTGCGATCCTTGCCGGTTCCAGATTTCCGCCTGGGTCGGCCCGCTCGCCTCGGTGGCCCGGTACGTCGCCACGAGAGCGTTTCCGTTCGGCTCGGCGAACCCGTGCATCGCGTTCGCGAACGTCGCGCTGGCGGCGAAGCGCCCGGCCGCCAGATCCGTGTCGCTGAACACGAGAGCGGCTGAAGGTACGCCGGGAGCGCGCCCGTCCATGTAGATGCTGGCTTGACCCGGACGGTCGTCGTAGTGAGTTGGCTGGGGTCCGTCGATGCGGAACGCGAGCATCTTCGGCGCCTCCTTGTAGTCGTGCAGGTGGTCGCCGTGGTCTTCCTGCCATACGCCGCCATCGGCGACCTGCACGGTGTCCTGCGCGCGCTGGAACGCGAGCGCATAGCGACGCCCGGGGCTGGCATAGACGGCAGACGGCGAATTGGCCAACGCGAAGTTCGAGACGACGCTGCCGCTGTCCAGGTCGTAGATGCGCAGCGACGTTGCGGCGTCCTCGCTGATCGCGAGGCGACCTGCGGTGTCGAGGGTCGCGCCCTCGTCCCGCTCGTCGCCGTCATCACCACCACCCCCGCCGCATGCCGTCAATGCCAACGCAACGGCCAGCGTCAGGCCACCCCAATGAAACGAAGTTCTCATGTTGCTTACTCACAGAAGGATCAATACGCCCGGCGCGTCACGCACGGGTCTGCAAACGATGGCTTCAGTGAGCTTCGGGCGGCCCCCGCGCGTCGAAAAGAGCCGCCCAGCGCGCGACGAACGCACCGGCAAGCAGCCGCTGCCGGCCGGCGCAGGGCGCGGGTGCCGCAGGCATGTCGGGAGCAGGCGGCGCGGGCGACGCGTGCCCCAGACCGTCGAGAAGCCGGCAGTCATCGGAGTCCTCGTGAGCCGAGAACAAGGCCTCCACCCAACCAGGTTCCGCAGCCGGATAGGCCGCCTCGTCAACGAGCGCTCGCCCTGGCCCTTCACCAACCGGCTGTGCCTGATGCCTCGCGCGAGATGCCGGGTGCGCCACACCATGCATCAGCCCGAGGACCTGGGCACAGATCACGGCAAGCAAGAGGGCCACCACGCACCGTACGGCAGCAGCCGAGCGGAACGCGGACCTTCTGCGGCGACGGCGCAGCGACCCCGTCATCGGTTCTGCCGGTAGGCGACAGCGCTTTCGGGCCGGAGCACATCGCCAGCTGAATGGCCGCCCGGATCACGCGTCGCGCGCCGAGGCGATCGCGGGTTGCAAAGATCGCCGTCCGGCGCGCCGTCCTTCCAAGACCGCTTCATCTGGATCGCTTCACTCACGGTCGGTCGGGCTTGATGGACGTAGAAGGCAAGAGGACGGCACAGATGATAACGCGTTCCCGACATCGAATGAACTTCGATGACGGGTGCCCAGGTGCGGCGCGCCGTGGTTTGCGCTTCGGAGCGCGCTCAAGCGCTTGCGGCGCCTGTGCAGTCCGAGATCACGGCGGCGACCAGACAAGCCGTGCAGGCCCGGAATGCGGCTCGGGAACCGGCCGTCGCCTTGTGGAGACCGTCATGGCAACCACGCATCGCGAGCCGTCGAACAGACGTTTGGGCGCTTCGCCTCACGCTGCAGATGCAGGGCCGTACGCGGGAGCCTGGCGCTGCTCAACCTCGGCATCGACAGCAAGCTTTGTCGTCCAGAGTCATTGCCGACGGTGCCTTCAGCGATCCGAGTCGACAAAGCGGCCTTCGCGCCGGCGACGCGGACAGGTCAGGGGCGGAAGCGGTAACCGATCCCCGGCTCGGCCAGCAAGTGCCGCGGCATCGACGCGTCGTCCTCGACCTTCTTGCGCAGGTTGGCCATGTGCACGCGCACGTAATGCGTGTCATCCGCATGCCCCGGACCCCACACCGCTTTCAACAATTGCTCGTGAGTCACGACGCGGTCGGGCTGTGAGGCCAGGAGCGTGAGCAGCCGGTACTCGATCGGGGTGAGGTGCAGCGGCTCGCCATCGCGCTCCACCAGACGCCTCGCCAGATCCAGCGTCGTGCGGCCGAATCGCAGCACCGCGTTCGCCGAGGCCGGGGCAAGCGCCTGACGCCGCAGCTGGGCCCGCACCCGCGCCAGCAGCTCTGCCGCGCCGAACGGCTTGACGAGGTAGTCGTCGGCCCCTGCGTCGAGCGCAGCGACCTTCTCCGCCTCGCCGCTGCGGGCCGACAGCACGATGACAGGCGCCTGCGACCAACCACGCAGGTCGCGGATCAGGTCGACCCCATCGCCGTCCGGCAGACCGAGGTCCACGACGGCCAGGTCCGGGCGCCGGCTGCCTGCCTCGATGAGCCCACGCTGCAGAGTCGACGCCTCGTAGACGTCGTGGCCTTCCGATTCGAGCGTCATCCGCACGAAGCGTCGGATCTGGGGCTCGTCTTCGACGACAAGGATGCGGGCGCGCAGTTCCATGGCGGCATCCTAGACCGCGCCGGTGGCTGTCGTGCTGCCGTCGTCGGCGGGCGGCTCGCCGCGCGGCAGCTCGATCACGAAGCGCGCGCCTTCGATGCCTGCGGGGCCCGAACGGTTCTCGCCACGGATCGTGCCGCCATGGGCCTGCACGATGGCGCGCGAGATCGCCAACCCGAGGCCGACGCCCGGCGTCGCGCTCTCCTTGCTGCCGCGCTCGAACTTGTCGAACAGCGCTTCCTCGCGCCCCTGTGGCAGGCCGGGGCCGTGATCGTCGATGGCGATCGTCACGGTCGAAGACGAGGCTGATGCGGTCAGCTCGATCGGACTGCCCGACGGTGTGTACTTGGCGGCGTTCTCGAGCAGGTTGACGAGCACGCGCTCCAGGAGGACCGCGTCCACCTGGACCAGCGGCAGGTCGTCGGCAAGAGCCACCCGCACGGGGCGAGCCTGCAGCGCCGGAGCGCAGGCGGCGAGCGCGCTGCCGACCACCTCTTCCAGCGGCTGCCACTCGCGACGCATCGGCACTGCACCCGCCTCGAGCCGGGCCATGTCGAGAAGATTGCCGACCATCTCGTTCATGCGCATCGCCGAATCGCGAATGGCACGGACGACCTCGGCTTGTGGTGCCGGCAACGTCGGCGCCGTCATCGTCAGCGCGTCGGCGAGCCCGACCATCGCCGCGAGCGGTGTGCGCAGGTCATGCGAGATCGCCGACAGCAGCGAATTGCGCAGCCGCTCCGATTCGATCTGCACCGTGCTCTCTTGCGCCACGTCGATGTAGTGGATGCGTTCCAGCGAGATCGCGAGCAGCGAGGCGCACGTGTCGAGCAGCCGGCGCTGGTCGGGTCCCAAGGTGGCGCGATTCTCCGGCTCCACGGCCAGCACGCCGCGCACCCGCATGGGCGCCTTCAGCGGCAGCACCAGGCAGGCGCTTGCCGCGAGGGTGTCGGTGCCGAAGCCGGCCGGCTCGCCGCGGTCGAACGACCACTGCGCCACCGCGTTGTCCACCGCCGCGCTGCCGCCGGGCAGAGCAACCAGCCGATCGTGCTCGTCGGCCGCGAGCAAGGTGGCGCGTGCCTTGAACTCGGCCGCGAGGAAGCGGGCGCCGATCTCGGCCACCTGCGCGGGCAGCAGCGCGGCCGAAAGGTCACGCGACATCTCGTACAGGCCGCGCATGCGGTGCTCGCGCTGCGTTGCCGCCTGGGCCTGTACCTTGAGCCCGGCGGTGAGCTGGCCGATGGCCAGTGCCACGACCAGCATCACCGCGAAGGTGACCAGGTACTGCACGTCGCTCACCGCGAACGAGAAACGTGGCTGCACGAAGAACCAGTCGAACAGCCCGACGCCGAGGAACGCCGCCACCACCGCCGGTCCGCGCCCATGGACCCACCCGACGCCGACCACGGCGAGCAGGAAGATCATCACGATGTTGGTCAACTCCAGCCGGCCGAGCAGCGGCGTCGCCAGGAGGGCGGTGGCACCGCAGGCGAGCACCGCGGTGGCGTACCCGCGCCACGGGAAGTCGCCGGTGGCGGCGGCCGTGGCGGCAAGCGGTGCACGGTCGCGGGCGCCGGCCGGTGGGGCCACCTGCACCACGTCGAGGTCCTCGGCAAGCGCGCCGATGCGATCCGACGTCGAGCGCTGCCATGGCCAGCGCCGGGTGGTACGACCGATCACGAGCCTCGCGAGATTGTGCTCGCGGGCATAGCGCACCAGCGCGGCGGGCGCCTCGGGGCCGGACGGAGTCGCCACGCTCGCCCCCAGTTCCTCGGCCAGTTTGAGCACGCGCAAGGCCTGCTCGCGACGCGCGGTAGGGAGACGTTGGACAGCGGGTGTCTCGACATGCACGGCATGCCATGGCACGTCGAGCTGCGCCGCCAGCCGGGCACAGGCGCGCACCACCTTCTCGCCGCTCTCGCCCACGCCCACGCAGGCCAGCAGCGCCTCGCGGTTGGGCCACACCGCCTGGACCGAGCTGCGGCGGCGCCAGGCCTGCATCTGGTCGTCCACCCGGTCGGCGGTGCGGCGCAGGGCCAGCTCGCGCAAGGCCAGCAGGTTGCCCTTGCGGAAGAAGTTGGCCGAGGCGCGCTCGGCCTGCTGCGGGATGTAGACCTTGCCGGCCTTGAGCCGCGCGAGCAGCTCGTCGGGCGGCAGATCGACCACCACCACTTCGTCGGCCTCGTCGAACAGCCGGTCGGGTACCGTCTCCCAGACGCGGATTCCGGTGATGCCGCTGACGATGTCGTTCAGGCTCTCCAGGTGCTGGACGTTCATCGTCGACCAGACGTCGACGCCGGAGGCCAGCAGTTCCTCCACGTCCTGCCAGCGCTTGCGGTGCCGCGATCCGGGCGCGTTGTGGTGCGCGAGTTCGTCGAGCAGCACCAGCGGATCGGCCTCGGCGCGCGCCCATGCCAGCGCTGCATCGAGGTCGAACTCCTGCAGCGTGCGGTCGCGGTAGGTCACGCTCTTCAGGGGCAAGCGCGGCAGGTCGCGCGCCATCGCCTCGGTCTCAGCGCGGCCGTGGGTCTCGACCAGCCCGACGATCAGCGTGGCGCCCTGGCTCCGGGCGGCGCGCGCCGCAGCGAGCATCGCGTAGGTCTTGCCGACGCCCGCCGACGCGCCGAAGAAGATCTTCAGCCGGCCGCGCCGCTCGCGGGCCTCGTCTCGCTGGACCTGCTGCAGGAGCTGGTCGGGGTCGGGGCGGTCGTCGCCGGTCATTCCTACAGCCAACCCGCGCGCTTGAAGCGCCAGAACAGGAAGCCCGCGGCGCCGCCGATCGCGTTCAGCGCCATCGGATAGCCCCAGGCCCACTTCAGCTCGGGCATGTGCTCGAAGTTCATGCCCCAGATGCCGGCCAGGGCGGTCGAAATCGCGAAGATCGCTGCCCAGGCCGCCAGCCGCTTGGTGGTCTCCGACTCCTCGATCGTCACCATCGACAGGTTCACCTGGATGGCGGTGGCGATGGTGTCGCGGATCGCGTCGACCGCCGTGTTGATGCGCGCAAGGTGGTCCTCGATGTCGCGGAAGAACTCCTGGCTGTGCGCGCAGACCGCGGGCACACGGCCGCCGTGCAGCTTGCCCGTCACCTCCAGCAGCGGCGCCACCGCATGGCGCAGCACCGTCGCGCGCCGTTTCAGCGCGTACAGCCGCTGGATGTTCCAGCGCGCCGCTCCACGATCGAAGATGGCGCCCTCGATCTCCTCGAGGTCGCTATCCATCGCATCGATGAGCGGAAAGTAGCGGTCGATCACGGAGTCCATCAGCGCATAAAGCACGAAGCCGGAGCCCTGCTTCAGGTGCTCCGGCTCGCGCTCGCAGCGCTCGCGTACGCCGAGGAAGCCGTGGGCGCTGTGATTGCGCACCGAGAGCACGAAGTTGGCGCCGACGAAGATGGCCACCTCGCCCATCTCCAGGCCATCGGACCGAGCCTCGCGCAGCTTCATCACGACGAAGAGCGTGTCGCCGTACTCCTCGATCTTGGGCCGCTGATGTCCGTGCCGCGCATCCTCGATCGCGAGCTCGTGCAGGTCGAACTCGTGCCGCAGCTGGCGCAGCTCGTCATCGGTGGCATCGCGCAGTGCGACCCAGACGAAGCAGCGCGGCCTCGCCACCCACTCCTCGATGTCGTCGATGGGGATGTCGGCCAACTTGCGGCCGTCCTCGTAGGCGACGCAGTTGATCAGCATGCGCAAGGGGCCAAGTGGTGAGCCGAAGCGGAACGCGCGGCATCTTCCCATGGCCGCTCCGGCGCCGGCAGGACCAACGGCGCCGACTTGACGCGTTCTTGATCGTCTGGCGACGGCTCCGCCGTCGCCGCGTTTGGAGGGGCGCGAGCGCCGTGCGTTTCAAGAAGCATCGTGCGTACCGCGAGTGCCATGGCGGCGGCCGGCGTCGTGGGCCTGCCGCTCGCGCGCGCCATGTGCAGCGGTGCCGAGGTTGCCGGCAGCGACAGCAGGACGCCGATCCAGTCGTTCATGGTGCGGGCGTACGGGCGCTCGATGCGGCCGGTCCGCGGGCCGTGCCGCGCACGCTGTCGAGCGCGAGGTTGAGCTTCAACACGTGCACGCGCGGCTCGCCGATGAAACCGAGCAGCGGCCGCTCGGTGTGCTGCTCCACGAGCGCGCGCACGCGTGCGGCGGGCAGAACGCGTACGCGCGCCACGCGGGAGACCTGGTAATCCGCCGCGGCACGGCTGATGTGCGGATCGAGCCCGCTGGCGGAGGCGGTGACCAGGTCCACAGGCACCGGCGCGGCGTTGCCCGGATCGGCCGCACGCAGCGCCTCGACGCGCGCCCTGACCGCATCGGCCAGCGCCGGATTGCTCGGGCCGAGGTTCGAGCCGCTGGAGTTGGCGGCGTTGTACGGCATCGGCCCCGTGGCCGACGGGCGGCTCCAGAAGAATCCCGGGTCGTTGAACGCTTGGCCGATCAGTTCCGAACCGACGGCCTTGCCGTCGCGGACGATCAGGCTGCCGTTGGCCGCGTGGGGAAACACGAGTTGCGCGACGCCGGTGGTCACGAGCGGGTACAGCAATCCGGTCACGGCCGAGAGCACGACGAACAGCGTGAGCGCTGGCCGCAGCAGTGCGGAGCGGCGTTCGGCCGGTTCGGCAGCGGTCGCCGCCGCGGGGGAAGGGGTTGCGAGAGTGGTGTTCATGGCTGGAGCCTCCTTGGGTCGATCAGAACGTGACCTTGACGCCGATCACGACGCCGAACCTGGGTCGAGCGGGGAGCGCGCCGTCACGACAGGCCGAGTGCGGCGAGCACGAGGTCGATCAGCTTGATTCCGATGAACGGCACGATCACGCCACCGAGTCCGTAGACCAGCAGATTGCGGCGCAGGAGCGTGGCCGCGCCGACCGCGCGATAGGCCACTCCTTTCAGGGCGAGCGGGATCAGCACGACGATGATCAGCGCGTTGAAGATCACCGCCGACAGGATCGCCGACGTCGGGCTCGCGAGCTGCATCACATTGAGCGCGCCGAGCTGCGGGTACGTGGCGACGAAGGCTGCCGGGATGATGGCGAAATACTTCGCAAGGTCGTTCGCGATCGAGAACGTCGTCAGCGAGCCGCGCGTCATCAGCATCTGCTTGCCGGTTTCGACGATCTCGATCAGCTTGGTGGGGTTGCTGTCGAGGTCGACCATGTTGCCGGCCTCCTTGGCGGCCTGGGTGCCGGTGTTCATCGCCACCGCGACGTCGGCCTGCGCCAGCGCCGGGGCGTCGTTGGTGCCGTCACCGGTCATCGCGACCAGCCGGCCAGCGGCCTGATGCTCGCGGATCAGCTTGAGCTTGGCCTCGGGCGTGGCTTCGGCGAGGAAGTCGTCGACGCCGGCCTCGGCCGCGATCGCCGCGGCCGTGAGACGGTTGTCGCCGGTCACCATCACGGTCTTGATGCCCATGCGGCGCAGCTCGGCGAAGCGCTCCTTGATGCCGCCTTTCACGATGTCCTTGAGCTCGACCACGCCGAGCACGCGCGCATCGTCGGCCACGACGAGCGGCGTGCTGCCGCGGCGCGAGACGTCGTCGACGGTGGCCTGCAGCGCCGGCGGAAAGCTGCCGCCGAGCGATTCCACGTGCTTGCGGATCGCGTCGGCCGCGCCCTTGCGCAGCAGGCGCGCGCGGCCGGCCGGGTCCTGCAGGTCCGCACCGCTCATGCGCGTCTGTGCGGTGAAGTGGACGAAGCTCGCGCCGAGTGCGGCGACGTCGCGCTCGCGCAGCTCGAACTTCTGCTTGGCCAGCACGACGATGCTGCGACCCTCGGGAGTTTCGTCGGCCAGCGACGCGAGCTGCGCCGCGTCGGCAAGGGCCGCTTCCTTGACGCCTGCGGCGGGGATGAACGCGCTGGCCTGGCGGTTGCCGAGCGTGATGGTGCCGGTCTTGTCGAGCAGCAGCACGTCGACGTCGCCGGCGGCTTCGACCGCGCGGCCCGACGTGGCGACGACGTTGGCCTGCATCATCCGGCTCATGCCGGCCACGCCGACGGCGCTCAGCAGCCCGGCGATCGTCGTGGGGATCAGGCAGACCAGCAGGGCGACGAGAATCACGAGGCTGACCGGCTGGCCGGCGCCGACGGCCTGCACGCCGAACGCCGAGAACGGCAGCAGCGTCACGACGACCCCGAGGAAGACGATGGTCAGCGCGACCAGCAGAATGGTCAGCGCGATCTCGTTGGGCGTCTTCTGTCGCTTCGCGTTCTCGACCATCGCGATCATGCGGTCGACGAAGGTTTCGCCCGGGTTGACGGCGACCCGTACGACGATCCAGTCCGACAGCACCCGGGTGCCGCCGGTCACCGCCGAGAAGTCGCCGCCCGATTCGCGGATCACCGGCGCCGACTCACCGGTGATCGCGCTTTCGTCGACCGAGGCGACGCCGTCGATCACTTCGCCGTCGGCGGGAATGGTGTCGCCGGCCTCGATGAGCACGATGTGGCCCTTGCGCAGGCTGTCGGCCTCGGTCGGGTGCCAGTGCATCGAGGTGCGCGGCTCGCCGCGGCGGTACTCGCCTTCGAGCTTCTTCGCCCAGGTCTGCTTCTTCAAGCCGCGCAGCGACGAGGCCTGCGCTTTGCTGCGGCCCTCCGCCAGCGCCTCGGCGAAGTTGGCGAAGAGCACGGTGAACCACAGCCACACCGCCACGCCGATCGTGAAGACGTCGGGCCTGGCCGCGGCCAGCGCCGTGGTGAAGGCGCTGCCGACATAGACGACGAACATCACGGGGTTGCGCAACTGCACGCGCGGGTCGAGCTTCTTGAAGGCGTCGGCGACGGCCGGGGCCATCAGCGCCGGGTCGAACAGGGTCAGGGTCTTGCGGGTCATGGCGCGTGTCTCACTTGGCGGCGTGCAGCATCAGGTGCTCGACGACGGGTCCCAGGGCCAGGGCCGGCACGTAGTTCAGGAGGCCGACCAGCAGCACCGTGCCGACGAGCAGCAGCACGAACAAGGGGCCGTGCGTCGGCAACGTGCCGCCGGTCACCTCGAGTCGCTTCTTGGCGGCGAGCGCACCGGCGATCGCGAGCACCGGTACGATCACGCCGAAGCGGCCGAACCACATCGCGACGGCGAGCAGCATGTTGTAGAACGGGGTGTTGGCGGACAGGCCGGCGAACGCGCTGCCGTTGTTGTTGGCCGCCGACGAGAGGGCGTACAGGACCTCGGAGAAGCCGTGCGGCCCCGGATCCTGGATGCTGGCGCGGCCGGGATCGGCGATGACCGCGACTGCGGTGCCCACCAGCACGAGCAGCGGCGTGACCAGTATCGCGATCGAGACCATCTTCATCTCGTACGTCTCGATCTTCTTGCCGAGGTACTCGGGCGTGCGGCCGATCATCAGGCCGGCGATGAACACCGCCAGCATGGCGAACACCAGCATGCCGTAGAGGCCCGCGCCGACACCGCCGAAGATCACTTCGCCGAGCTGGATCAGCGCCATCGGCACGAGGCCGCCGAGCGGCGTGTAGCTGTCGTGCATCGAGTTCACCGCGCCGCAGCTCGCGGCGGTGGTGATGACGGCGAACAGCGTCGAGGCGTTGGTGCCGAAGCGCACCTCCTTGCCTTCCATGTTGCCGGCCGAGGCGTCGACCCCGAGCGCGGCGAGGGCCGGGTTGCCCTGCTGCTCGGCCATGGTGGTGGCGACCACGGCGGCGACGAAGACCAGCGTCATCGCCGCCAGCACCGCGAAGCCCTGGCGCGGATCACCCACCACGCGCCCGAACACGAACACCAGCGCCGCCGGGATCAGGAAGATCGACAGCATCTGCAGGAAGTTGCTGACCGCGGTCGGGTTCTCGTACGGGTGCGCGGAGTTGGCGTTGAAGAAGCCGCCGCCGTTGGTGCCCAGCATCTTGATGGCCAATTGCGACGCGACCGGCCCCATCGCGAGCGTCTGCGTCTGTCCCGCCTTGTTCTCCATCGCTGGCTGGCCCGCGGCGTCCTTCATCGGCTGGCTGTCGGCGCCGAGCCTCGGCTCTTGCCACGCCTGCACCGCGATCGTCTGCACGGTCTCGTAGGGCTTGAAGTTCTGGATCACGCCTTGACCGGCGAGGACGAGCGCGAAAACGAACGAGAGCGGCAGCAGGATCCACAGCGTGGCGCGCGTCAGATCGACCCAGACATTGCCGATGGCCCGCGCCGAGTGGCGCGCGAAGCCGCGGATCAGGACGACGACGACGACGATGCCAGTCGCCGCGGACAGGAAGTTCTGCACCGTCAGCGCCAGCATCTGCGTCAGATAGCTCATCGTCGACTCGCCGCCGTAGCCCTGCCAGTTGGTGTTGGTGACGAAGCTGATCGCGGTGTTGAAGGCCAAGTCCGGCGACACCCCGGCCATGCCTTGGGGGTTCAGGGGCAGCACGGCCTGCAGACGCTGCAGCGCATAGACCGCGAACACGCCGATGCCGTTGAACACGAGCAGCCCGATGGCATAGGAAAGCCACGGCTGCTCGCGCTCGGCGTCGACACCGCCCACACGGAACAGCGGGGCCTCGATGCGCCGGCCCCAGGCGAAGCGGCCTTGCATCACCGCTTCGATCAGCCGGGCAAGCGGCCAGGCCAGCAGCAGCAGGATCGCCAGATAGACGATCAACTGAATCCAGGCGGGCGCGTTCACGAAAAGTCCTCCGGCCGCAGCAACACGGCGAGCAGGTAGATCAGCAGGCCGATGGCGATCAGGCCACCCGCGACATCCCAGCCGGTCATGCTGCCCCCTTGCGGCTCCGCAGGCGCTCGCAACCCCTTGCGAGGGCGACGATGGCCGCCCAGAAGGCGCCTGCAGCGATGAGATAAGCGATGTCCATGCACCCTCCGATTCGTACGTTCGAATGCTCGGGCGTACGGCGTCAAGAGGTTGCCAAGATTGGCGGCGCCGCCATCAAGATCTCGTCAAGATGAGGCATCGAAGAGGCCGTCCGCAGCAACACGTCATGTGCCGTCGACGTTGGCCTTTCGCTCAGAACGAGGGCCGCGAGGGAGGACAGCCTTCATGAGCCTTTACGAAGAATGCGAGGGCAGCACGGAACGGCGCCCTCGCTTGCGCCTTCACGTGGCTCGCTTCGCTCCTGCGGCTCTGTCAGGTAGCCGCGCCCTCCTTGAACGATGGGACGCGAGGCCAACCGAAGTTGGGCAACCCACGACGATTGCCTCAGCCTGTGGCCAGATTTGCTCGCGTGAACACGACGTGCAATCAAGACGAACGAGGCGACGACATGCAGTGGCTGCCGCACCGTCCTCAATCAGAGGGATTGGGTAACGCCACGCGAAGGGGACGATCCATGCTTCCACGCCGCTTGACGCGACACGATGGAAGGAGATCACCATGGCCACCCAGAGACCCGCTACCCTGACCCCTAGCCGATCCTTGTCGGACGGGCACCCCACGCTGACGACCATCAGTCCCGGCGCCCGCGAGCTCATCCAGTTGAACGTGAAGCGGCGGCTCGAGTTCCAGAGAACGCCCGAGATTTTCTACCCGTGGTGGCGCCGCTGTACCGTCAAGACGCTGATCGTGGCCGACGGCTCCCTCAACTTCGGCGAGGGCGACTTTGGGCTCTCGACCTTCGTACGGGCGCTCAAGAACGAGGCGCCCGGACGGGTCGCGTTTCAGATCACGCTGGCGCACATCGGAAACGTCGGGGATGCCGCCATGCTGGCGTCCGAGCCGGGCATCGCGAATCGCATTCAAACGTTTCGATTCGACAACACCGCCCACTTCACGCCGGAGATGTACGACCAGATCTGGCTGTTCGGTATTCAAACGACATACCCCGCGACGGCGGGCCGGGGCCCCTTCCTCGCTGCGGCGGAGATCAACGCTATCCATGCCCACATGCAACGGGGCGGCGGCGTCTTCGCCACCGGCGACCACGGCTACCTCGGGCAGGCGCTCTGCGGCGGGCTGCCGCGCGTCCGCGGCATGCGCCATTGGGGCGACTTCCCGAGCGCCGACAACAACCAGAACCAGGTCAGCATGGGTGGCCCCCGCCGCAACGACAGCAACCAGGAAGGGCACGACCCCGGAAGCTCGTTCAGCGACCAGAGCGACGACGTTCCGCAGCCGCTCGACCTGCTTCTCTACAGCTCCTACGCTGGCTTCCTGCGCAACGCGCGTTATCCGCATCCGGTGCTATGCGGCCGCACGGGCCGGATCGACGTCTTTCCCGACCACCCGCACGAGGGCGAGTGCCGGCTGCCGCCTGACGTGACCGGTACCTTTGGAGGCGCGGACGAGTACCCACCCGATGCCGGCGGCACGCGCGTCGTGCCGGAGGTGATCGCCTGGGGGCGGGTGAGGGCCGGCAACAACGCCCGCGGGACGAAGTCACCGACCATCGCCCAGACCTTCGGCGTGGTCAGCACCTATGACGGACACCGCGCAGGCGGGAAGGGCCGAGTCGTCTGCGACTCGACCTGGCACCACTTCGTCAACGTCAACCTGATCGGCGTGCTCGAGGGCGGCGGCTTCGACGAGTTCGACGTCCCGGGCGAGCACGCGAGCAAGCACGACGGCTTTCTCAGCTCGGCGGCCGGGCTGACCGTGCTGAGCAAGATCAAGAACTACTACACCAACATCGGCGTCTGGATCTCGCCGCCGGCCAAGCACGAGTGCTTCAACCGCCTCGCCTGGTGGGAGGTCGTCTTCTCCGAGCGAATCGTCGAGGCGACCTTGACCAGCCCCGAGATCGCCCTCGAGAAGATCCCGGCGCCGGCGCTCATGCAGATCGGCATCCACGCCCGCGACGTCTTCGACCGCCGGGCAAGCCAGTGCCAGTCGCTTCAATGGCTGATCGACTGGTCGAGGCGGTTTATCGAAGTCGCTTGGCTCGACCCGTGGGATCCGATCACGCAGGTCCGGCTCCAGAAGGGTGATCCGCCCCTCCCCGTGATCGATCCCATGCCGGTCGTCGACGTCGCTCTCGGCGCCGCGTTGGTCGCGATGCGGCAGCAGTTCCCGTTCCCTCCTGACAAGGTCTCGGACAGGGACGATGCAGCGGCCCTGAAGGCGATCGACCGAGGCACGCAGCTCGGTCTGCAGCTGGCGACGCGGCTGGTCGCTGAGCAAGTGAAGTCGTTCCCGACGCTGCTTCGCGCGCGCGAGCCGGGTTGACGCGGGCTCGGGAAGACGGCCGGCGGCTCGCGTGAGCGGGCGACTCGCGCGCCGCTCCACGCGAGCCGCTGGAGGGCTCCCAAGGGCGCTGACTGGCGCGCGGGTCCGTGCCGAGAGAGTGCTCACGGTCAGCAAGGTCGAGCCTCGGCCCTGCGCCTTCAACGCTGCGCTGTAGCGTCTCCCGGTCCACTTTCGTCAGCTCGGAAATAGCATCCGAGACAGGCGGTCGCGCGCATTGGTCAGTTGGGGCAGAAGTTCGCTACGGAACGTCTGCATCGACATCCGCTCCGCCCGCACGGCGATGCTCATCGCTGCAACAGTCGCGCCGGACGGGTGACGCAAGGCGACGGCGAGCGAACGGACTCCGACCTCCAACTCGTTGTCGCATTCCGCATGCCCCGTGCTCCGCGAGTGATCGACGATCGCGATCACCTGGGCTGCGGAAGTCGGAGTGTCAGGTGTCAGAGCCGCAAGCGACATGGCTCGAACCCGGCTCCACATCGCACCCGGTTCGAGTCCCGCCAGCAACATGCGACCGAGCGCCGAGGCATGCGCCGGCAGTCGTGACCCGATGCCAAGCCCGGTGCTCAGGGTGCGACGCGCGGTGGCGCGCGCCACGATGATGGCATCGTCGTCCAGCAGATGGGCGAGCGACGCCGACTCCCGGGTCTGCTCGGCCAGCCGGTCGAGCAGCGGTTGAGCCAGCGCCACCATCGGCTGCGAGGCGAGGAAGGCGTGCGCGATCAGCAACGAGCGCGAGGTCATCCAGAACCGCTTCCCGTCGGTTTCAAGGAAGCCCCGCACGACCATGGTGTGCAAGGAACGGCGCGCCGACGCCGGCGAGGCGCCGGTCAGCCGCGCCACTTCGGAGAGGGTCAGACGGCTGTGCTTCCGGCCGAAGCAGGTGAGGACGTCGAGACCCTTGCTCAGGGCTTCGACGAAGTCGCGGTCGGGCCCTGCCAGGTCGTTGCGTGGTGACATGTGCGGTGCGCCGCTGGCGGTCGGGCGCGGATGGAGACCGCGGCCGGCCCTCAGCTCACTCGAGCCTGACGTTCGCGCTGCGAATGACCTTGCTCCACTTGTCGCGCTCGCCCTTGAAGAACTGGGCGGTCTGCTCGGGCGTCCAGCCGCGTGGCTGAGCGCCCTGCTCGCCAAAGCGCTTCTTCACGTCGGCGTCCTGCAGCACCTCGGCGATCTGCCGCTGCAGGGTGGCCGCCAGGGCGCCGGGCGTCCCGGGCGGCGCGACCACCGCGAAGAAGGTCACCGCCTGCATCGCCGGCAGGCCGGCCTCGGCAAAGGTCGGTACGTTCGGCAGGGCCGCCGAACGCTGCTCGTCCGCCACGGCGAGGATCCGGATTCGCCCCGAAATATGGTGCGGCGCCGATGAGCTGAGGTTGTCGAAGAACACGTCGATCTGACCGCCGAGCAGGTCGTTCAGCGCCGGCGCCGTGCCCTTGTACGGCACGTGCGTCATGCTCGTCTGGGTCAGCGCCATGAAGAGGTTGGCGGTCAGGTGCGACGTCGACCCGTTGCCCTGCGACGCGAACGCGACCTTGTCCGGACTCGCCTTCAGGTAGGCGACGAACTCCTTCACGTTCTTGACCGGCAGCTTGGCACTGACCGCCAGCACGTTCGGCACCGTCGCCAGCACCGTGACCGGCACCCACTGGTTCGGATCGAACGAGAGCTTCGGGTAAAGGTACTGGTTGATGACCAGGGGACCGGGCGGCGACGCCAGCAGCATGCTGCCGTCGGGCGGGGCCCGGAACACCGCGTCGGCGCCGATGTTGCCGCCGGCGCCGACGCGGTTGTCGATGATGATGCCGCCCGGGTAATGCGCGTTCAGCTTCTCGGCGACGATGCGCGGCAGCACGTCGGCGGTCCCGCCGGCCGAGAACGGCACGACGAGGCGCAGTGCCGTGGGCGTCGGTTGCCCGAAGGCCCGCAGCGGCGATGCCACAAGCGCGGTCAGCGCGGCGCCGACCAGCACATCGCGCCGGTGGACGCGGCGCGTCGCGCGCGCAGGGGCCGTCGACACAGCATCCGCGGCATTGCCGAGATCGGCATCGGCGCCGGACGTGGGGTGGAGCGAAGCGCGGTGACGTGTTGGTTTCGACATGTTCTTCCTTCAGACAGGTGGGTTGCTTCGCACGCGGGTGGCGCCTCTGGTGACTCGTACGCGATGCGGCGTCGGCTCCGTGCCGACTCAGTCCAGCGTCACCTTGGCACTGTCGATCACCTTTTTCCAGCGGCTGCGCTCGGCGAGCAGGAACTTCGCCATGTCGGCGGGCGAGCCGCCGACCACCTCGGCGCCCTGCTGGGCGAACTTCTGGATCACCTCGGGAGACTTCATCGCTTCGGCGACCGCAGCGTTCAGCTTGCGCGCCATCGAAGCGGGCGTGCCCGGCGGCGCGGCCAGTGCGAACCAGGCCGAGGCGATGAAGTCGGGCAGCCCGCCTTCGGTCGCACTCGGAACGTCGGGCGCCATGCTGCCGCGCTGCGGCGACGCCAGCGCCAGCAGCTTGACCTGCTTGGCCTGCTGGAACTTCAGCACCGCCGAGACGTTGCCGAAGAACAGGTCGATGCGGCCGCTCAGCAACTCGTTCAAGGCCGGGCCTTCGCCCTTGAACGGCACGTGCAGCATGTCGCCGCCGATCATGCTCGCGAACATCTGGCCGGTAAGGTGCGACGTCGAGCCGTTGCCTTGCGAGCCGTAGCTCACCTTGCCGGGGTTGGCCTTGACATAGGCGATCAGGTCCTTCAGCGAGTTGGCCGGGAAGTCGGCGCGTGCGGTGACCGCGTTCGGCACGCTGGCGAGCATGATCACCGGCGTCAGCCGCGACGGGTCGAACGGCAGGCTCTTGTAGAGGTTCTCGTTGATCGTCAGCGGCCCCGGCGGCGACGCCAGCAGCGTGTAGCCGTCCGGTTCGGCAACCGCCACCGCCTGTGCGCCGATGTTGCCGCCGGCGCCGGCCCGGTTGTCGACGATCACCGGCTGCCCGAACTTGTCGTTGAGCTTTTGCCCGACGATGCGGGCCAGCGTGTCGACGGTCCCGCCCGGCGGGAAGTTGACGATGATGCGGATCGGCTTCGAGGGATAGCTCGCGGCGGGGTCCTGCGCCAGGGCGGAGAGGCTGGACGCGCCAAGACCGGCCAGCAGCAGGGTGGCGAAGAGGCGACGGCGGATCATGCGGGGGTCCTTGATGCGTGGGTCGGAGAGGGGTCGTGGCCGACGCGGCGCGCGCTCGATTGGGCCTCGCCGAGCACCTGGGCCGAGATCGGCAGCGTGACGACGTCGACCACCGCGCTGCGGCCGGCGCGCACGCAGGCGAGCGCCTCGGCAAGCGTGGCGGCGAGCTCGCTGGCGCGCTCGACGCGGAACGCGGCCGCGCCGCCGGCTGCGGCCGCGATGTCGGCGAGCCGCGCCCTCGCGCTGGTCGTGATCCAGTAGCGGTCGTTGCGCTTGGCGGTGCCGTCCGGGTGCACCAGCAGGGTCGACGCCTTCGGCGCGTTCCAGCCGCCGTTGTTGAAGACGATCGTGAGCTGGGGCGTGCGATAGGTTTCGGTCACCCAGTAGGTGCTGCTCGGCACGCCGAACACGTAGCTGCCGTCGCCAACCAGCGTGATCACCTCGGCATCGGGGCACGCGAGCTTCAGACCGATCGCCGCGTTGATGCTCCAGCCGAGGCCGCTGCCGCCGTTCGCGAAGTAGCTGCCCGGGCGCCGCATGCGCAGCGTGTACAGCACGCGGTCGGTCGCGGTCGGCTCCTCGAACACCACGATGCTGCGTTCGTTCAGCAGCGCGGCGATGGCTTCGCTCAGCTGCTGGATGTTGATCGCGTCGTTGGCGGGCGTCGGCATGTCGGGCATGACGAGACGGCGCCGTGCATCGGCGATCCACGCGGTGCGCGCGCCGCGGGCCTGCCCGGCCTCTGCAGGCGATGGCAGCGCCAGCAACTGGCGCAGCGCCGCCAGGCTGTCGGCCTGCCAGCTCGCCTCGGCGGGGAAGTGCCAGAAGCCCATGCTCGCTTTCAGCACGTCGCAATCGATGTGGAACAGGCGCGCGTCGGCGCGCGGCTGCACGCGTGCGACGATCCACGGCACGTCGACGTCGATCATCAGGATCAGGTCGGCCTCGTCGACCAGGCTGTTGCGGCGGTAGCCGACGTGGTGCGGGTGGTCGCCCGGGCAGTTGACGTATTGCGGGTTGACCTCGCAGACCGCGATGCCGATGCGCTCGGCGAGCTCGGCGAGCGCGTCGACGGCCTCCGGCTGGCGCCCGAGGTAGCTGGTGATCAGCAGCGGCCGCTCGGCCGCCCACAGCGCGGCGTGCAGCGTCCGCACCGCATCGTCCGGCAGGCAGGTGCTTCCCGGCGGACGCCAATGCTCGGGCGCCTGTGGCGCGGCGCCCGCCGGCTCCTCCCACACCTCGCGCGCGCCGGTGAGGTAGACCGGACCTGCGGGCACGCTGGTCGCGATCTGCAGGCCGCGCAGCAGCACCTGGTCGATCATCTCGGCCGCCCGCACCTCGTACGACCACTTCATGTACTGGCCGCCGATCTCGTGCTGGCGCGTGCTGTCCTGCGTGTAGTGGATGAACTCGGTGCGTGCCCCGGTGCGCTCGCCACTGGTCGAGACCGGCGACAGGCCGGCGACGACGATCGCCGGCACGCGGCCGCGCGCGGCGTTGTGGATGCTGCAGCCGAGGTTCTGGGTGCCGACGTCGACGTGCACCAGCACCATCTGCGCGCGCCCGGTCGCCATCGCGTAACCGTGCGCGGCGCTCAGCGCGGTCATCTCGTGCGGGCACACGATGATCTCCGGCATCGTTCCGCCGCGCGCCTCGATCGCGGCGAACGCCTCGATGAAGGCCGGGTGATCGCTGCCGAGGTTGGTGAAGATGGTCGCGACGCCGAGCCGGCCGGCTTCCTCGAGCAGGCGGCGGGCAGCGGTCGGCGGGGCGGGCAGTGGGTCCTGCGGGTTCATGGGAATCCTTGTTCGGACGGAGCGGCCGCCGCGGTGCTCGAGGTCGCGCGGTTCAGATGGCATGGCTGGCGATCGCCGCCAGCTCGGCGCTCGGCGTGCCGGACGGACCGGGCACGAACACGTCGGCATGGAAGTCGGCGTGCGCCAGCCCCTTGGCGAGTGCCGCCTCGCGCACCGCCGCGACCATCGGCGGGGAACCGCAGCAGTACACCTCATGGCCCGCCAGTTCGCCGCACGACGCCGCCAGGGCCTCGTCGACGCGGCCGCAGAACGCGTCGCCGGCGTCCTCGGCCGGCACGTCGCTCAGCGCCGGGATGAAGCGGAAGCTTTGCGGCCACTGCTTCTTCCAGCGCTCGACCGCCGCGGCCAGGTAGATACCGTCGGGCGTGCGGGCGCCCCAGATCAGCGTGATCGGCCGCACCAGCTTGCGCCTGGCCATGTCGTCGATGATCGACTTCACCGGCGCGAAACCGGTCCCGCCCGCGACGAAGACGATCGGCCGCTCGCTGTCCTGCAGCGCGACGCTGCCGAACGGCAGCTCGACGCGCAGCGTGTCGCCCGGTGCGAGCTGGCCGACCTGCGTGCTGAAGCGGCCGCCTGCGACGTGGCGGATGTGCAGCGTGACGGCATCGCTTTCCTGCGGCGGATTGGCCATCGAATAGCAGCGCGCGCTGCCGTCGTCGAGCAGCACCTGAAGGTATTGGCCGGCCCTGAACTTGGCGCGCTGGCCGGCCGGCAGGCGCAGCTGCAGCAGCGACACGTCGTGCGCTACCCGCTGGTTCTTGTAGACCCTGCCGGTGAAGGCCTTGCGGGCCGACGGGTCGGCCCGCTTCCATTCGGTCGGCTGCAGCACCACGTCGGTGACCGGCGCGCACATGCAGTACAGCACCTGATCGGGCGTGCAGGTCTCGTTGCGGATCGACGCACCGCCGACGCCGGCGACCTCGCCCGACGCGACGCCGCCAGCGCAATTGCCGCACACGCCCTTGCGGCACGAGTACGGCAGCTCGATGCCGGCGCGCAGCGCGGCGTCGAGCACGCTCTGGTCGGGCGCGCAGTCGAAGGCGATTTCGCTGCCGGCGAGAAAAACGCGGTGATTCATGCAGTCGGTCCCTGGACTTGGCGCACGCCCGAGAGCAGCGCGATGGTGCGCAGCAGCGCGGTCGGGTCGGCGATGCCGCGCCCGGCGATGTCCATCGCACTGCCGTGGCCGACGCTCGACAGCAGCACGTCGGCGCCGATGCTCAGCGCGCTCGCCGCATGCGGCGCGAGCAGCTTGATCGGAATGTGGCCCTGGTCGTGCAGCATCGCGACGTAGAGGTCGTGGCTGCGCCGCGCGAGCACGACATCGGCGCCGAACGGCCCGTCGATCGGCTGGCCCTCATCGCGCAGCCGCGCGAGCGCCGGCTCGACGATCGCCGCGTCCTCGGGACCGAACAGCCCGCCTTCCGACGCGTGCGGGTTGATGCCGAAGGCCGCGATCGACGGCTCTTCGATGCCCAGCATGCGGCAGGCGCGTGCTCCGGCGCGCACCGCGCGCACGACGAGCTCCGGCGTCAGCCGGTCGAGCGCGCTGCGAACGCTCTCGTGGAGCGTGACGTGGACGATCCGCAGTCCGGCGCCGATCAGCAGCATGAACACCTCGCCGTCCGCCACGCCGGTGACCTTCGCGACCAGCGAGGGATAGCCGGAGAACGCGATGCCGGCCTGGTGGATCGCGGTCTCGTGATGCGGACAGGCGATGACGGCATCGAACTCGCCCGCCTGGCAGGCGTGCAACGCTGCCGTTGCCGAAGCGACCGCGGAGGCGCCGGCCGCCGGATGCACGGTGCCGGGCACCGCGGCGTCGGCGGGCAGGGCGCCCGCTTCGCGCACCCGCAGCACGCCCAGCAGCTCGTGCTGCCCCACCGTGGCAGCCGCGCGCACCAGCACATCGGCAGGGCCGAACACGGTGATGCGATCACGTTCGGAAGGCGGCAGCGCAGCGAGCGCCTTGAGGGCGATCTCGGGGCCGATGCCGTTGGGGTCGCCGAGCGCGAGCGCGAGCCGCAGGGGCGCGCCGGCCCGGAGATGCAGTGGCGTCACGATGCGCAGGGGATTGCAGGCATGGCGAAGTCGTCCACGGTCAATCGAGCGCTGCCGGCGCGTACAGCGCCTGCACTTCCATGAAGCCGCGCAGACCTTCGAGCGAATACTGGCGGCCGATGCCCGACTGCTTGGCGCCGCCGAAGGGCACCAGCACGTCGGTGCCGACATGGTGGTTGATCCACACCGAACCGGCCTCCAGACGCTGCGCGACCGCCTCGGCACGTCCGAGGTCGGCCGACCAGACCGAGGCGCCGAGGCCGAAGTCGGTCGCGTTGGCGCGCGCGATCACGTCCTCGGTGTCGGTGAAGCGCAGCACCGGCAGCAACGGGCCGAACTGCTCCTCGTCGACCAGCCGCGTGCCCTCGGCGAGGTCGGCGACGATCACCGGCTCGATGAAGTAGCCGTCGCCGCTGTCGCGCGTGCCGCCGCTCAGCACGCGACCGCCGCTCTGCCGGCTGTCGTCGATCAGCTCGCGCACGATGTCGTACTGCGCGCGGTTCTGCAGCGGGCCCATCTGCGTGCCGTCGATCGAGCCATCGCCGACCTTGCTGGTGCGTGCGATCGCCGCGAGCGCCTCGCACATCGGCTCGTAGATGCGTTCGTGGACATAGAGCCTCTTGATCGCCATGCAGACCTGGCCCGCATTGACGAAGGCGCCGGCGAACAGCTTCGGGGCCACGCGGACCGGGTCGACGTCGTCGAACACGATGGCGGCGTCGTTGCCGCCAAGCTCGAGCGTCACCCGCTTGAGCGTTGCGGCGGCGCTCGCCATCACGCGCTTGCCGGTCGCGACCGAGCCGGTGAACGCGATCTTCTGGATGCCCGAATGCTCGGCCATCAGGCGGCCGATCTCGTTGCCTCCGGCGATGACGTTGAGCACGCCCGGCGGCAGCAGCGGCGCGACCAGCTCGGCGAGGCGCAGCGTGGTCAGCGGCGTGTACGGCGAAGGCTTCACCACCACCGTGTTGCCGGTGTAGAGCGCATGCGCGACCTTCGGCACCATCAGCACGACCGGCATGTTCCATGGCGTGATCGCACCGACGACGCCGAGCGGACGGTAGTGCAGGCGCACGCGCCGCCCGCTGCTGTCGGTGATCTCCTCGTCGCGCAGCTCGATCGCGAGCAGCAGGGCGAGCTGGCTCGCGGCGCGGTCGATCTCGCCCAGCGCCGCCGCCATCGGCTTGCCCTGCTCGAGCACCAGCAGCGAGGCCAACTCGCCGCGATGCTGCGTCAGCAGCGCCGCGATCGCGCGCAGCGCCTCGCGACGTTCGTCGTGGCTCGAACGGGCCCAGCCCGGCTGCGCGCGGCGCGCGGCGGCGACGGCGTGATCGAGATCGGCAGGGCTGGCTTCCGGAACGCTGCAGAACACCGCGCCGGTCGCCGGATTGATCACCGACAGGCGGCGTTCGCCGTCGACCGCCCTGCCATCGATGATGTTGACGAAACGGTGACCGGCGACCTCCGGGTCGAACAATGCGTGCGTCGTCATCGGCTCACAGCGGCAGCGCCAACAGCGTGTCGGTGACGGTGCTGTCGCAAACCGCGACGCGTTCGGCCAGCAGCAGCGTGCCGTCGGGCTGCTGCACCAGCCGGTCGACGTATTCGCCGCTCGCGAACAACTCGCTCTGGCCGGTCGCCATGATGCGTACGACGATGAAGCCGGTGCGCGCGGTGTCACCGTTCAGCATCGGCACGCCGAGCAGGTGCCGGTAGCGCTGGCGCTCGTAGATGTTGGCTTCCCGCAAGGCGGCGACGCGGTCTTCCAGCATCGCCCGCGAATCGGCATAGACGATGCCGGCGGCGAGCCCGTCACGCTCGTTTTCGACATGGGTGATGCGGTAGTGGCAGCGCTCGGTGAAGAAGGCCGGCCATTCCTCGAGCGCATCGTTGTCGATGACATGCGCGTAGCGCGCGTTGAAGGCGCACAGCGCCAGCAGATCGATCATGTCCAGGTCTCTCGTCGGGCGCTCACGCGCGCATGTGCTGCCGATAGGCCTTCCAGAAGCCCCGCACCGAAGCCTCGGTGGCGCGGCCTTCGCTCGACTCGGCACTGTCGCCGCCCATCTCGATGACCGCCTCCATCTCGCGCGCGCCGGCGATGCCGCGCTGCACGAAGCCGCCGACCGCACCGTCCTCCATGGAAATGAAACCGGCCGGGCCGATCAGGTTCGACTGCTTCAGGCGCACCATGCGCTGCTCTGGCGTGTCGTCGGCGTAGCCGAGGTAGGTCCAGTTCAGCTCGGTGCGGTCGACGCCTTTCGGCAGGACCTGGCGCACCGCCAGGCAGTTCTGGATCTGCTGCAGCACGAAGCCGGGGAACACCGAAAGGATCTGCAGCGTGACGCCGTCGTCGTACTCCTTGAAACCCGCGAGCACGCTCGGGTCCTTCAGGCGGTAGCGATCGTTCTGCGAGCGCAACGCCTGCGCCTTGTACGACGCGTCCTTTTCGCCTTCCGCGTCGATCATCGAGTAGCTGACGTGGTGCCCGCCGCTCTCGTCGACGATGACCCCGCCCTTCTGCGACAGCCGGTTGAGCTCGAAGGTGGTGAAGAACATGTGCAGCAGGCTGGCGTGGTAGCTGTCCTTCACGTTCTCGACGTACAGCTTCCAGTTGTTCGGCAGGGCCTGTGTGAAGCGGCCGATGACCTCGATCGGCTTGTGCAGCACGCGCTCGATGCGTGCGCAGATCTCCTCGCCCAGGTAGTCCTCGATGGACGGGACGTCCTCGCTGAAGCTGCCGAAAATCAGGCCGCAGAAGACGGCGACGCGCAGCTTGCGCGGGCCATGCTCCTCCTTGCAGAACGAGGCCGGCATGCCGCCGACGCCCTTGACGCCCTTCTCGAACGCGACCCCCGTCAGGTCGCCCTGGCGGTTGTAGCTCCACGCGTGATAGACGCACTGGAAGTTCTCGCTGGCAACGCCCGACTTCTCGAGTGCGATCAACGCGCCGCGATGCGCGCAGCGGTTCTCGAACGCGTAGAACTCGCCATCGTCGTCGCGCACCACGACGACGGGGGTCTCGCCGGCAAAGGTGGTGCGGAAGCTGCCCGCCTCGGGCAGTTCGGCGTCCAGGCAGAGGTAGTTCCAGGTCTCGCCATGGAAGATGCGGGCCTGCTCGTCGCCCGCCGTGACCGGGTCGCTGTAGACGTCGAACGGAACACGGGTCAAGCCCGGGCTTCGCCAGTGGACGGTGCTTTCCTGCATGGTTAGTCTCGGACGGGCCGGTAGGAGGGTGCTGTCCGGACGCCGTGCGCGTGGTCATATACGCGCGAAGTCACTCCGGTCAAGAGGCGGAAGTGTCCGCCGACGCCTCGGCCGCTGCAAGCGCAATCTTGCGCACAGCGCAAGAAGCGTTCAGTGCCGACGCCGGTTCGCGTGTGGCGGGCCCGCGTACGTGGTGGGACGGAGCTTGGCCGGTCCTGCACCCGTCGCCGACCGCTGATGAGTGGCAATCGCGGCGCCGTCAGGATCAGAGCCGCCCAAAGGCTGCTTCGTCGGCCGCGAACCGGCAATCTCCACCCCGAGCAGACCTCCGCGTTAGGTGAGCCCGGCAATCTGGCGAACGCGTTGGCACGATGCCTCGTCTCATGAGGCGAGCGAGCCGTTCGAGGCGCTCCGTCGTATCTCAGTTCAGGTCGCCGTCATGTCGAACACCTTGTTCACGAGCGATGGTCCTCGAGAACGAACGTGGTGCTCGTGCCGTCGTTCGGGCCGGCAGCGGAGGTCGCCTCGACGATCAATCCAATTTGACGTGCGCCTCTCGCACGACCTTCTTCCATGACGTGATCTCTTCCTCCAGCCTTCGCGTGAATTCGGCAGGTCCAAGCGCCTCGGGCTCGACGCCGAGCACCGCGAACTGCGCTTGAACTGCCTTGTCCCTCAGCACGTTCATCAGGTCCGCTTGCAGCTTGGTCAGCAACGACTGTGGCAAGCCTGCCGGGGCAACGAAGCCGTTCCAGTTCTTCATCACGTAGCCAGGAACTCCGGCCTCGGCAGCCGTAGGAACGTCAGGAAGCAAGGGTGAGCGTTGGTCGCCGGACACGGCAAGTGCCCGAAGTTGTCCCGTCTTGATGAAGGGGAGCAACGCGGAGACTGAGGTCGACATGATCGTGACGCGCCCGCCGACTAGATCCGTGATGGCGGCTCCGTTCGATCGATAGGGGATATGAGCCAGCTGGATCTGGGCCATCGAGGCCAGTTTGGCCATGGCGAGGTGCGGCGAGCCACCATTGCCGCTCGACGAATAGTTGAGCTCACCCGGATGGGCGCGTGCATACGCAACGAACTCCTGCAGGGTCCTCGCCGGAACGGCCGAGTGCACGCAGAACGCGAACTGGTTGAACGAGATGTGCAGGACCGCCTGGAAGTCCTTGACCGGGTCATAGGGGAGCTGCGGATAGAGAGCGGCATTCATCGCGTGATTGCTCGCCAGCATGCCCAGGGTGTAGCCGTCAGGCGCGGCCTTGGCGATGGCCTGCGTCCCGATGACGCCGCCGGCACCCGTCACGTTCTCGACGAGAAGGCTCTGGCCCCAGACGGCGGCCAACTTGTCGGCGAAGAGCCTCGCGGTCCCGTCACTGACGGTGCCGACGCCGTAAGGGACGATCAGGCGCACCGGTCGAGTCGGGAACGTTTGCCCGATGGCCATCCGCACGGGGAGCAGGCCTGCGCCGCCTGCTGCAGTCAGCAGCAGCAAGCGGCGCCGTTGGCGAGAGTCGATCATGCTTGTCTCCTCGTGCGCCGCGACGGCGCTGGTTCTTAGAAGTCAGGGCGAGTCACTCGATCACATGAGCGTTTCGAAGGTTTTCGATCACGTCAGCGGGTAGCCCAAGTGCGCGCAGAACCTCGACCGTGTGTTCGCCGGGCAGCGGGGCCGCGTGGGGGATCCGCGCGGGCGTGGCGCTCAGGCGAACGGCGGATGCGAACTGCGTCACGGGGCCGACGGAGGGATGTTCGATCGTGGTGATAAGGCCTCGGTGCACGACTTGCGGGTCCCGCCTCATCTCGTCTAGCTTCGCGACAGGAGCGACGCAGACGTCGGCGTCGGCGAAGATCCCCTCCCAGTGCGACAGCTCATGCGCGACCAGCACGCGCTGCACCGCGGCGCGCGCTTTCGACTCGTCCGGATCGGCTGTGCGGCCGTAGTGGCTCGCCTGACGTGCGAACGGCGCCAACTCTGGCGTGCCAATCGCGTCGCAGAAGTTGCGCCACAGGTGCGGCTCGGAGCAGGCGACCGATAGCCACCGCTGGTCGGCCGTTGCATAGAGCCCGTAGTAGGGGTAGGTGCCGGAGAACACCCCCTCGTCAGCCCGAGGAGGTCGGGCCTCGTCGAATCGACGCTGGTTGGGCGTCGCTGCGAGCAGCGCGACCGTGGCATCGAGGTACGAGAGGTCGATGTGTTGGCCAAGTCCGCTTTTCTCCCGAGCAAACAGGGCCGCCATGATGGCGAAGGCGGCGTGCATCGCTGCTCCGCCCAGATCCGCCACCAGGTTCAGCGGGATGTCGGGCGCAGCGCCCGGCTTTCCCCACAGGCTCAACGCGCCCGACAGTGCGAGAAAGTTGAGGTCGTGCGCGGCCCGGTTGCGCGAGGGTCCGGTCTGTCCAAAGCCTGACATGGAGCACATGATCAGGCGGGGGTTGCCTGCGGCGAGCTCCGCATAGCCGGCACCGAGACGGTCCATCACCCCAGGCCGAAACCCTTCGATGACGACATCGGCTTTGGCGGCGAGCTGCCGGAAGATCGAGCGGCCCTCGGGCCTTTTCATGTCGAGAGCGATCGAACGCTTGTTGCGGTTGGTGTGGGCGCTCACGATGTGCCGCTCTTCTTCGGGCGACCGGGCGGCCGCTCCGGGTTGTGGCGTCTCGACCCGGAGCACGTCAGCACCCAGGTCCGCCAACATCATTCCCGGAAGTTCGGCCGGCGACACCCGGCAGAGCTCGAGCATGGTGATGCCTTCCAGTGCGCCCGGCATCATCGCTTCGCGATGCGCCACGCGCCGCCCGCATCCCTGGACCCGCCGCTTCCGATGTGTTCGAGCACGGCCGAGGTGTCTTCACCGAGTCTCGGCGGCATCGTCGGCTCCGCGCGCCAGCCATCGAATCGAATCGGATTCGTCGGGAACACCAACGTTCCCATGCGGGCATCCAAGACCCGGGCGAAGTGATCTCCGGCTTGCAGTTGAGGATCGACAAGCAGGTCCGGCAACTGGTTCATGCGTTCGGCCGGGACGTCGCAGCGCCTGCATACGGCGAGCCACTCGTCGGTGCAGCGCGACGCAATATGACGGGAGAGGCGCTCGTAGAGCTCGCCGATATGTCGGGTACGCGACGCCATGCCAGCGAAGCGCGGGTCGGCAAGAGCCGCCTCGTCACCGGCTTCGCGCAGAAGTGCGCGCCAGTGCGCGTCGCTGTACGGCATGACGCAGAGGTGACCATCCAGGGTGGGGAAGGGACGGCGGAATGGCATCAGGGCCCGCTCGTAGCCGACCGAGCCGAGCGGTGGCTCGAAGTGGGCACCCTGCATGTGCTCGACCAGACCGAAGGAGACCAGTGCCTCGAACATCGGCACCTCGAGGCAGACGCCTGCTCCCGTCTTCTCGCGCTCGAAAAGCGCAGCCATGATGGCCTGGACCGCGAAGAGCGAGCCCACCTTGTCCGCGATGGTGGTCGGCAGATAGCGCGCCGTCCCGGTCTGCGCTTGCATGAGCGCCGCCATGCCAGATAGACCCTGGATCACGTCGTCGTATGCGGGTCTGCCCTCGTAAGGGCCGCCGGAGGCGAATCCAAGCAGCGCGGCGAACACCAGGCGGGGGTTGACCGCGCGCAGCTCGGCGGCGCCGATGCCTAGCGCTTCGAGCTTTGCCGGCCGCATGTTGTGCATGAAGACGTCCGCCGACGCCACGAGCTCGAGCAGCGCCGCTGTTCCGGCCTGGCTCTTGAGGTCCAGCACGATGCTGCGCTTGTTGCGATTGACGCCGAGGAAGAGGGCTGCCATGCCTTCCTCGGCGGCGGGGCCGATCTGGCGCGTGCTGTCGCCCCCGGGGGCTTCCACCTTGATGACGTCAGCCCCGTATTCACCCAGGAGCTGGCTCGCGTAGGGGCCGAGCACGACGGTGGTGAGGTCAACGACGCGAATGCCGTGGAGGGGCGCGGCACGGCGCGCGGAACGAGGCGTCGTCAAGGTTTGCTCGCGGCCGGCTCGGTTCCGGCGGGGCTGAGGCCGAACTCGGCCAGCACCTCTTCCGTATGCTCTCCCAGGCGCGGTGCGTGGCGACGCATTTGCGGGGGTGAGCGGGACCATTCGGTGGGAACCGCGGTTTCCAGAATATCGCCTTCAGATGGATGGCGGACCTTGCGGAGGAACCCCGTCGCCTGGACATGCTCGTCGGCCACGATGTCCTCGATGCTGTACATCCGGGCGGCGGGGATGTCGGCGCGCTCGAACAGCTCGAGCCATTCGGAGGTCGTCCGTTGCGCCAGAGTTGCAGCCAGGAAGCCGTAGACATGGCTGATCGCGGCCAAGCGAGCGTTCTGGCTGGAGAAGCGCGCGTCCGTCTCGAACAGAGCGCCCTGTCCGATCGCGGTCAGGAAACTGCGCCAGTGCTTGTCGTTGTAGACGAGCACGCACACGTAGCCGTCGCTCGTCGGATAGGGCCGGCGGTCGTGCGCGAGGCTGCGCTGGTATCCCGCCGCTCCTTCCGCGGGCTCGTAGAGACGGCCGGCGAGGTGTTCGCCGAGCACCAGCGACAGCATGCCTTCGAACATCGGCACATCGAGGCGCTGGCCGTGCCCGGTGCGCTCCCGGTAGACCAGAGCGCTGCTGATCGCTGCGCAGAGTTGCAGGCCGACGATCCGGTCGACCAGCACCATCGGCGCGTAGCGCGGCGGCTCGGCGCCAGCCGCACGCGAAAGCCACGGGATTCCGCACATGCCCTGGATCAGGTCGTCGTAGGCCGGCCGCGCCGCGTACGGGCCGTGGCGCCCGAAGCCGTAGGCGCCGGCGTAGACGATGCGCGGGGCAGCCGCGCTCACCTCTTCGTACGAGAGTCCCAGCCGCGCCATCGCCTTCGGACGAATGTTGTAGACCAGGACGTCGGCCTGCTCGGCCATGCGCAGCAGGGCATCACGCTGGTCCGGCTTCTTCAGGTCGAGCACGACGGACCGCTTGTTGCGGTTGGTCGTGAGATAGAAGTGACCCATGCCCGGGTTGCGCATGGGGCCGGACTGCCGCATCACGTCACCTTCCGGCGGCTCGATCTTGATCACGTCGGCGCCGTAGTCGGCGAGCAGTTGGGTCGCATACGGGCCCATGACCACGCTGGTCAGGTCGAGTACCCGTGTCCCTTCGAGCGGCCCGCTCATCGCCGCGCGCTCACTCGAGCGTCGCGCCGGACAGGCGCACGACCTTGCCCCACTTCACGTAGTCAGCCTCGAGAAAAGCCTTGAACTGTCCGGGCGGCATGGTCCAGACCTCGTAGGCCATCTGCCGCACCGTTTGCCGGAGAGCCGGGGTCTTCAACGCCCGGACCACCTCGGTGTAGATCCGGTCGACGATTGGCTGGGGCACTGCATGTGGCGCGACCAGTCCGAACCAGAGGTCGCTTCCGGCGTCGGCATAGCCGGCGACGCCCGCCTCGTCCATGGTCGGAACGTCGGGCAGGAAAGCGCTTCGCTTGGCGGAGACGGTCGCGAGCGCACGCACCTTTCCGCCGTTGATCTGCGGAATGGCGGTGGTCGGGATATCGAACATCGCTGCCACCGAGCCACCGATGACATCGTTCATGGCGGGCGCATTGCCCTTGTACGGTATGTGCGTGAGCGGCGCACCGGTAAGCGATTTCAGCAGTTCGGCCGCCAGATGGTTCGTGGCACCGTTGCCACCCGAGGCGATCGTGGCTTTGACGGGATTGGCCTTCGCCCAGGCCACGAACTCCCGAACGTTCTTGACGGGTATCGAGGGGTTGACGACGAGCACGTTCGTGTAGGCCACCACCGGTGTGATCGCGGTCAGTTGCGTCAGAGGATCGAAAGGATGCTTGCGATAAAGATGAGGGTTGACGGCCATCGAACCCGTATGGGCGAAGCCGAGCGTGTAGCCGTCGGGCGGGGACTTGACCACGAGGTCGATGCCGAGGCTGCCGCCGGCACCCGTTCGGTTGTCGACGACGACCTGCTGACCAAGGCTCTCCGTGAGGGCGTTCGCCAGCGCTCGGGCGATCGCGTCACTCGGGCCTCCTGCCGAGAAGGGCACGATCATCCGGATCGGCTTCTGCGGCCACGATTGAGCCTGCGCGACGGGCGAAGAAAACAACGCGGCAGCGGCCAGGCCGAACACTGCGAACCACTTCATCGATGTCTCCTGCTCAGTTGGTGGCTTCCCGGACCATCTCGCGAGCCGTGATGATCTGCATGATCTGGCTCGATCCTTCGTAGATGCGGAGCAGTCGGGCATCGCGGTAGAGCCGCTCGATGGCGTACTCTTTGATGTAGCCGTTTCCGCCGTGGATCTGCAGCATTCGATCGGCTATGCGACCGGCCGCCTCGGTCGCGTAGTACTTGCAGCAGGCTGCCTCTTTGGTCGTCTTCAGCCCCGCATCCTTGGCGCGGGCCGCCTTTTCGACCATCGCGCGGGCGGCAAAGGCCTCGGCCTGGCTGTCGGCCAGCATTGCCTGGATCAGCTGGAAGTTGGCGATGGGCTGGCCGAACTGACGCCGCTCCGTGGCGTAGCGCAGCCCCTCGTCAAGCAACCGTTGGCACATGCCTGTCGCTACCGCCGCCATGTGCAGACGCGCATGATCGAGCGATCGCATCGCATTCTTGAATCCGGTCCCTTCGGCGCCAAGCAGCGCGCTGGCGGGAACGCGGCAGTTCTCGAAAATGACGTCCGACTCGTGCGAGCCGGCGAAGCCCATCTTGCGATAAGGCTTGGCCACCGTCAGTCCCGGTGTGTCGCGATCGACGAGAAACGCGGAGATGCCGCCGGCTCCTGCCTCCTTGAGGCCGGTGCGGGCAAACACCGTGAACACGCCCGCGTGGATGGCGTTCGTGATGAAGCGCTTGGTGCCGTTGATGACCCAGTGGTCGCCGTCGCGCACGGCTCTGGTGCTGAGCGATGCTGCATCCGAGCCCGCATCGGGCTCGGTCAGGCAGAACGACGCCATCATGTCGCCGGTAGCGAGCCGGGGCAGGTAGCGCTGGCGCTGCTCTTCCGAGCCGAAATTGATGATGCCCAGTGTCCCCACTCCGTTCGTCGTTCCGAAGTAGGAGCGGAAGGCAGGCTGTGCGTATGCGACTTCGAAGACCAGCGAGGCCTCTTCGAACATGCTGAGGCCGAGCCCGCCGTAGCTTTCCGGGATCGTCATGCCGAAGAGGCCGAGTTCCTTCAAACCTTCGATGACCCGGTCGGGAATCTGTTCGGTCTCTTCCACTTCGGTTTCGGCCGGCAACAGCACCTCTCGGGTGAACCGGCGGACCGCGTGGACGAGCAGTTCGAGGGTCTCTTCGCGTTCAGTCATCTGGATCCGGTCCATGTGGGCTGGTGTCTGGTCATCGTAGACACCGGAGAGATACAGGTCCAATACCGATTTCGGCGGAGGTGATACGCTCTTGTTAACCTGCCTCGGGTCGCACGGCGCTCAACAGAAGCTCATGAACGTTCGTCATCTGAAGCAGTTCGTCGCGGTCGCCGACGCGCGCAGCTTTCGCAAGGCGTCCCTGAGCCTGCACATGGCTCAGCCCCCATTGACCGTCGCCATAAAGCGGCTGGAGGAAAGCCTGGGCGGACCTCTTTTCGTGCGCAGCCGTCAAGGCGTTCAGCTCACGGCGATGGGCGAGGCGGTCCTGCCGGATGCGCGACGCGCCGTGTTCCATGCCGAACAGGTGCGCGCGGCCGCCACGCATGCGGCCGCCGGAATCGGCGGCACTCTGCGAATCGGGTTCATTGGCTCCGCCACGTACACGTTGTTTCCCAAGGTGCTGCCGGAGTTTCGGAAGGCTTACCCCTCGATCACGCTTGACATGCGCGAGCGAACGACCACGAACGTCCTTCGAGAGGTCGAAAGTGGCGACCTCGACGTGGGCTTGATCCGACACCCCGTGCTGGAAGCGACTACGGCGCGGATCGAGCCGGTCGAGTTCGACGAGCTCGTTGTCGCAGTTCCCGCGTCTCACCCGATCGCAGGGCGAGGCAAGGTGAGCCTCTCCCAGCTCCGGGAGGAGCCCTTCATCATGTATTCCTCGAGCGCTGCACCGAATCTGAGGGGCCTTGTCATGGTGGCGTGCCAGACAGCTGGCTTCGTGCCGCGCGTGGTTCAGGAAGCTGTTCAGATCCAGACGATCGTCAGCCTCGTGGAGAGCGGCCTGGGGGTCGCGCTGGTGCCCTCGGTCTGTACGCGGCACGCAACGCGGCACGTGGTGTTCAAGCGCCTCAGCTCGCCACGAGAACGAACAACGATCGCCATTGCGCTCGCATCCCGCTCCGTCGCCGAGCCGGAGACGGCGATTCGCTTCAGGGCCATGCTGATCGCGTACCGCGACGGGTTGGGGCTCCATCCTCCGCCGCCCAGCAACCCAAAATCTTCGGGCTGATCTGAGCGCAAGCAAGCTTCGTGGCGGCGGGCAAGCGACGCGAGGTTCGCGCATCCTTTGGCGACGCGGTCTCGGCGGTGCGGCGGCCTCCGAACTGCTAGCGACCTCGGAGCGGTCGCTGATGAGAGGCGCTGGACGCCCACGAGCAGCCATCGGCGAAGGTCCGCACCGCGGCGACCGAGCCTAGGGAGGGCCCGCGGCCTGGCAAGAGGCGCGCTCGCTGGGGCACATCGTGACGCGGGTACGGCGCGCATGCGTCATATCGGCTTCGGGCACGTCGGCGAACCGAAGGCGTTTGCCTCCATCTGGCGCTCTGACGCCCCGGCATCGCGTCAGCGTGTTCGTGCCCAGGAACGGCGCTCTCGGGCTCGAAGAGATCCTCGGAACTCTGCTCTGGGTCGCGGCGACGGTCGCCACTGACTCTGGGGCCGCTCACATGCGCGGCTGCCCGTTGGACGCGGTGAGCCCGCCATCGACGGGCAGATTGACCCCGTTGACGAACACGGCGTCATCGCTCGCGAGGAACGCGACCACGCCGGCGATGTCGGCCGGCTCGGCCGGGCGGCCGAGCGGCAGCCGCTCCATGAAGCGAGCCATCAGCTCGTCGTCCTTCAGCATGTCCTCGGTCATGTTGCTGCGCGTGAGTGACGGGCACACCGCGTTGATGCGCACGCCTTGGCGCGCGTAGTCGAGGGCGAGCGCCCGCGTGAGATTGACGACGCCACCCTTGGCGGCGTTGTACGGCGTCAAGGCCCAGTCGGCGCCCAGTCCCGAGACCGAAGCGACGTTGACGATCGAGCCTCGTGTCTTCAGCAAGTGGGGCAGCGCGGCGCGGCAGCCGTAGAACGTGCCGCTCAGATCCACGTCGAGCGCCTGCTGCCAGTCGCTGAGGCTCGTCTCGGTCGCCGTTCCCTCGGGCGCGACGCCAGCGTTGTTGACCATCACGTCGAGGCCACCGAAGCGCTCGACCGCGGCCTGCACGAGCCGCTCGACCGCATCGGCGTCGGCGACGTCACACGGATCACGAGCGTGCGGGCGCCGTCGAGTCCGCGCGCGACGTCCTCGAGCTTCGATCGCGTCCGCCCGGCGAGCACGACGTTCGCGCCCTCGGCCGCGAACCGCTCGGCAATGCCGCGCCCGATGCCCGAGCCGGCGCCGGTGACGACGACCGTCTTTCCGACAAAACGTTGCATGACGATTTCTCCTGTGCGGGTGGGAAGTCGCAGCAAGCGGCGTACCCCGCGGGAACGAGCGGCGCCGCGAAGACGGCATGCGACGGCGCCGTGCCGGAGTTCGTCCGGCTGGCCTTGTCCCGTCACGGTCCTGTTCTCGATCCCGCCTGGATGCGTCAGCCGCGCTCGGTCAAGGGTGGTCTGCAGGGCTGGTGCAGGCGTGACTGAGGGGGCACGGCCCAGACTGCGGGTCTGCTGATGACGCCGGCGAGCGCTGTCGGCCAAGAGCCGACGAAGGACACAGGGCCAACAGCCGACACAGCGCGAGCTTGAATCACCCGTTGCGGTGCAGCAGGTATGGACGCCTTCGCTGTCCGACATCGGCACGCCCGCAAGAGCTACCGGCCGCAGCTACTCCTTGGTCAGCAGCCGTTGTCCCGCCTTCTCGACGTGGTCCTTGAGCCTCCCGGCGACCATGCCGAGCACACCGGGCAGCTGCACCTCCATCAAGACCACGGTCTCGCGCACGTCGACCACGCCGCTAACGGTCTGACCCATTGCCGCGACGCGGAAGGTGAGCCGGTCGCCGTCCCAGCGTTCGTCGCAGGTGCCGCTCCCGGGTACGACGTCGACGATCCTGGCGAAGCCGCGTTCGATGCGGCGCCGCGCCTCCGCTCGTCCAAGCTGATGGGGGATGCTGACGTTGACTGGCGTGGTCATGGCTGGAGCCTGCCGGGTATGGGCGCGTCGCGCAAGCGCACCGTACGCCGCTCGGCTTCACGCCCCCCGGTGCGCGGTTCTGCGGCGCCAGGGCTCTTCGGCGCCGCGCCGCACCGGCCCCCAGCGACCTGGCTTCCCCGCGGGTCACCCGTGCCGCCCGAGCCCCTTCTGCCGCGACGGCGTCTCGGCAGTGCGGCCGCCGCGGCGCCACGGCCGTGCCCGCTCGCGGTCGCTGGCCGCACGAGCCGCCGCTGCCGTACGAGGCTGCCGTTGGTCGGCCCGGCGCTGCCGACGACGCGGTGGCGCCGTCATTCGCCGGTACCCTGCGCGCCAACCCATGCACGCGCTGGAGCGCAGATTTGATGACACCTCGACGACGAGCATTCCTCGGCCTCGTGCTGGCCGGATTCGCGAGCGCCGCCCACGCGATCGCAGTGGTCGCGGCCACGCCGCAGGGCGAGGTGGCGCAGGTACGCCAGGTGACGGTCAAGTTCTCGGACGCGGTGGTCCCGCTCGGGGACCTGCGGCTCCCGGACCCGTTCGCGATCGCGTGCCAGGGGCGCGTGCCGGAAGGCAGCGGCCGCTGGGCCGACCCGCGCACCTGGCTCTACGACTTCCGCGAGCCGCTCGGGCCCGGCATCGCGTGCACGGCAACCCTGCGGCCGGGCTGGCGTTCTGCGGTCAAGCCCGCTGCGACCGATCCGGCAGCCAGTGCAACCGGCGGCGCCGCGGTGACCGGCACGACGCGCTTCGCGTTCCGCACTGGCGGTCCGGCCGTGGTGCGGGTCGACCCGGGCGAGGGTTCCGAGATCGAGGAGGACCAGCATTTCCTGCTGCGCCTCAACGGGGCGGCCGACGCGGCGACGGTCGCCGGCAATGCCTGGTGCGAGGTCGAGGGCCTCGGCGACCGCGTGCGGCTGGTGATCGTCGGCGGCGACGCCCGTGCGCAGGTGCTGAAGGCACGCGGCATCGCGCCGGCCGCGCACGACCGCACGCTGCTGGCGCGGTGCGAGCGGCCGCTGCCCAACGAGGCGGCGATGCGCCTGGTCTGGGGCAAGGGCATCGCCGCGCCGGGCAACCCGAAGCTGCCGACCACCGTCGAGCAGGCGTTCCGGTACACCGTGCGGGCGGCCTTCACCGCCGACTTCAGCTGCGAGCGCGAGCGCGCCAATGCCGGCTGCATGCCGATCCGGCCGATGACGGTGCGCTTCAGCGCGCCGGTGCCGCGCGACCTCGCGGCGCGCGTGCGCCTGCGCCCGGCCGCCGGCGACGCGCTCGCGCCCCGGCTGGACACCGACGACAGGGCGCGCGAGCTCAGCGAACTGCAGTTCCCGACACCGCTGCCCGAGAACGCCAGCTTCAGCATCGAGATGCCGGCGGGCGTCAAGGACGTGGCGGGGCGCCCGCTCGCCAACGCCTCGGCGTTCCCGCTGAAGGTGCAGACCGCCAGCACGCCGCCGATCGCCAAGTTCGCCGCCGCGCCGTTCGGCATCGTCGAGCGCGCGGCGGAAGCCGCGCTGCCGGTGACGCTGCGACACGTGCAGGCCGACCTGCGCCCGGGCTCGCCGGCGGCCCCGCGGCCCGCGGGCCAGGTGCGCGTCAAGCGGCTCGTCAGCGACCTCGACATCCTGGCCTGGTACGCGCGCGTCCAGAAATACCACGAGACCGAGCTGACGGCGCGCGAGCTGGGTTTCCCGCAGCGCGAGTGGACGACGCTGGTCGAGGAGTCGGACGCCGAGGGCCGCGTGGTCAAGCGGCGCGTCGATCGGATGGTCGGGACGCGCGAGGTCTCGCTGCTCGCCAGGGACCCGGGGGCGCGCCGCCTCGACCTGCCGATGCTGGCCGGCGGCGACCCGCGGCCGTTCGAGGTGGTCGGCATCCCGCTCGCGGAGCCCGGCTATCACGTCGTCGAGATCGAGTCGCTGCGGCTCGGCCAGGCGCTGCTCGACAAGCGCGCGCCGATGTACGTCCGCACCGGCGTGCTGGTGACCAACCTCGGCGTTCACTTCAAGCAAGGGCGCGAGAACAGCGTGGTGTGGGTGACGACGCTCGATCGCGGCAAGCCGGTCGCCGGCGCCGACATCGCGGTGCGCGACTGCAACGGGCGCCTGCTCTGGAGCGGTCGCAGCGATGCCGCGGGCCTCGCGGTCGTGCCGCGTCCGCTCGACGCCAACCCGAGCCGCTGCGAGGCCGATGCGGGCTACTTCGTCAGCGCGCGCAGCGCCGCGTCGGGCGACGTCGCGTTCGTGTTCAGCGGCTGGCAGAAGGGCATCGAGGCATGGCGCTTCCACGTGCCGACCGGGGAGGGCCGCGAGCCGCAGCTGCGCGCGGCGACGGTGTTCGACCGCACGCTGTTCCGCGCCGGCGAGACCGTCTCGATGAAGCACTTCGTGCGTCGCGAAACGTCGTCGGGCCTCGCGCCAGCCGGCGCCGACCGGGTGCCGACGCGGGTGAAGATCGTGCACCAGGGCAGCGGCCAGGAGGTGGTGATGCCGCTCGCGTGGTCAGCCGGCGGTCGCAGCGCACTCAGCACCTGGAACATCCCGCCGGCTGCCAAGCTCGGCGTCTACGACGTGGTGCTCGAGCGCGAGGCGCCGGCAAGTGCCTCGACGCTCGACAGCGAGGCCGGCGAGCGGCGCTGGACCAGCGGAAGCTTCCGCGTCGAGGAGTTCCGCGTGCCGCTGATCGACGCGCGCCTCGGCGGCCCGAAGGCGCCGCCGGTCGCCGCGTCGAGCGTCGCCGTCGACGTGCAGATGAGCTATCTCGCGGGTGGGGCGATGGCCGGAGCGCCGCTGCGCGCATCGGCCCTGTTGAAGCCGCGCTCGCTGGCGTTCGCCGGCTACGACGAGTTCAGCTTCGAGCCCCCGCGCAACGCCGCGGCGGCCGAGGGCGAGGGCGGCGACGACGCCGAGCGACCCGCGAACGACGCCAAGCTGATCGCCGACAAGGTGGCGCTCGTCACCGACCGTAACGGCGTCGCGACGTTCCGCCTGAAGGACCTGCCGAAGACGACGCGGCCGTCGCAGATCGAGGCCGAGGTGACCTTCAACGATCCCAACGGGGAGACCCAGACCGCCGCGACGCGGGTCGACCTCTGGCCGAGCGCGGTGGTGCTCGGCGTCAAGGCGAGCCGCTGGGTCAGCAACCGCGGGCGGGTCCAGTTCAGCGCGCTCGCGCTCGATTTGGCAGGCAAGCCGATCAGGGGGCAGAAGGTCGTCGTCAACGGGCGCATCAGCGAGGTCGTCACCACGCGCAAGCGCCTGGTCGGCGGCCTTTACGGCTACGACAACCGCAGCGAGGTGAAGGAGCTCGGCAAGCTCTGCTCGGGCAGCACCGACGAGCGCGGGCTCCTCCTGTGCGACGCTCGGCTGGACAGCGCCGGTCAGGTCGAGCTCATCGCCCAGGCCGCCGACGCCCAGGGCCACCCGGCGGAGGCGGCCGCCAGTGTTTGGATCACGCGCCAGGGCGAGCTCTGGTTCGCGCAGGACAACGACGACCGCATCGACGTCCTGCCGGAGAAGCAGCGCTACGAGCCGGGCGAGACCGCGCGCCTGCAGGTGCGCATGCCGTTCCGCGAGGCGACCGCGCTGGTGGCGGTCGAGCGCGAAGGCGTGCTGGCGACCCAGGTGGTCGCGCTGCGCGGCGACGACCCCACCATCGCGCTGAAGATCGAGCCGACCTGGGGGCCGAACGTGTACGTCAGCGTGCTCGCCCTGCGCGGCCGCATCCACGAGACCCGCTGGTACTCGTTCTTCACCTGGGGCTGGAAGGCGCCGCTCGCGTGGTGGCAGAGCTTCTGGCACGAAGGCAGGGACTACCAGGCGCCGACGGCGATGGTCGACCTCGCCAAGCCGTCGTTCAAGCTCGGCGTCGCGAACCTCAAGGTCGGGCTCGCGGCGCACCAGCTGGCGGTGAGCGTGACCACCGACAAGCCGCAGTACACGATCCGCCAGAAGGCGATCGCGACGGTGAAGGTGACCCATGCCGGCAAGCCGCTCGCCGGCGTCGAGGTGGCTTTCGCGGCGGTCGACGAGGGGCTGCTCGCGCTGCGTGGCAACGACTCGTGGGCGCTGCTCGAGGCGATGATGCGCGAGCGCGCCTGGAGCGTCGAGACGAGCACCGCGCAGAGCGAGATCATCGGGCGCCGGCACTACGGCCGGAAGGCGGTGGCGCCGGGCGGCGGCGGCGGCCGCGGCGCCACCCGCGAGCTGTTCGACACGCTGCTCGTCTGGAAGCCGAGCGTCGTGCTCGACGCCAACGGCGAAGCCCGGGTCGAGGTGCCGCTCAACGACGCGCTGACGAGCTTCCGGCTGGTCGCGGTGGCGGATGCCGACGTGCAGAAGTTCGGCACCGGCAGCACCCGCATCAAGGTCAGCCAGGACCTGCAGGTGCTCGCCGGGCTGCCGCCGCTGGTGCGCGACGGCGACCGCTTCGCGGCCTTGCTGACCCTGCGCAACACCACCGCGCGCGAGATGACGGTGCGGGCCGCGCTGCGCGGCACCGCCAACCTGCCGGGCCCCGCGACTGGCGACGTCGTGCGCGTCCCGATCGCGCTGGCGCCGCAGGACGTCGCGCTGGCGGCCGGCCAGGCCAAGGAGGTCGTGTGGCCGGTCGACGTGCCGGCCGACGCCTACAGCATCGTCTGGGAGGCCTCGGCCGACGCGGCGAACGCCAGCGACCGGCTCAAGGTCACGCAGCTGGTCGCGGCGGCGGTGCCGCTGCGCGTGCTGCAGGCCACGATCGCGCAGCTCGACGGCCGCCTCACGCTGCCGGTGGCAGCGCCGGTCGACGCGCTGCCGGCGACGGGCACCAAGCGCGGCGGCGTCGACGTCGCGGTGCAGCCGAAGCTCACCGGTGCGCTGCCCGGCATCCGGCGCTACTTCGAGACCTATCCGTTCGCGTGCCTCGAGCAGAAGGCCTCGAAGGCGATCGGCCTTCGCGATGCCTCGCTCTGGGCCGGGGTCGCCAACGCCTTGCCCACCTACCTCGACAGCGACGGCCTCGCGAGCTACTTCCCGCCGCGTGCCGACGACCCGCCGCATGGCAGCGACCGCCTCACCGCCTATGTGCTGGCGGCCGCGCACGAGAGCGGCTTCGAGCTGCCGGCGCCGGCCCGCGAGGCGATGCTCGGCGGGCTCGCCGCGTTCGTCGAGGGCCGCATCGAGCGCCGTTTCTGGGCGCCGCGCGCCGACCTCGACGTGCGCAAGCTCGCGGCGATCGAGGCGCTGTCGCGGCACGGGCGGGCGCACGCCAGGATGCTCGGCTCGATCGCGCTCGCGCCCAACACCTGGCCGACCGCGGCGCTGATCGACTGGCTGAACATCCTCAAGCGCGTCGACGGCGTTCCCGACCGCGCGGCGCGCCTGGAGGAGGCGCAGCAGATCGTGCGGGCGCGGCTCACGTATGCCGGCACGACGCTGCGCTTCAGCACCGAGGAGAGCGACTTCTGGTGGTGGCTGATGGACAGTGCCGACGCCAACGCCGCGCGCCTCGTGCTGGCGGTGCTCGACGATCCGGCGTGGAAGGACGAGCTGCCGCGCCTGGTGGTCGGCAGCCTGGCGCGGCAGAAGGGGGGCGCCTGGCTCACCACGACCGCCAACCTCTGGGGCTCGCTCGCCCTCGACAAGTTCTCGGCCCGGTTCGAGTTGCAGAAGGTCGCGGGCCGCACGGTCGCCTCGTTCAGCGCCGGCTCGACGACGGCCGCGAGTGCCGCGCTGCCGGGCGCGCTGCCGGCGTCCGCAGCCGCCGCGACGACGGCGGCGCGGCCGGTCGCCGACTGGGCGACCCGCCCGGCGGGTGGCGCGGTCCGGCTGGCGTGGCCCGAGCGCCCGGCGACCCTGGCGGTCGCGCAGGACGGGACCGGCAAGCCGTGGCTCACGGTGCAGAGCATCGCGGCGATCCCGCTGCAGGCGCCGCTGCGCGCCGGCTACGCGGTGACGCGCAGCGTCAGCGCGGTCGAGCGCCGCAACCCGCAGGCATGGTCGCGCGGCGACATCGTCAAGGTGCGGCTCGAGATCGACGCGCAGGCCGACATGACGTGGGTCGTCGTCAGCGACCCGGTGCCGGGCGGCGCGACGATCCTCGGCAGCGGGCTCGGGCGTGACTCGCAGATCGCGACCCGTGGCGAGCAGCGTTCGGGCGGCGCGGCGCCGGCCTTCGAGGAGCGCGGCTTCGAGGCGTTCCGCGCGTACTACGAGCAGCTGCCGCGTGGTCGGCATGTCGTCGAGTACACCGTGCGCCTCAACAACCCCGGGCGCTTCGCCTTGCCGCCGACGCGCGTCGAGGCGATGTACGCGCCCGAGACCTTCGGCGAGGCGCCGAACGCGCCGGTCGAGATCGCGCCATGAGGCGTGCCGCCGCGGCCTTGGTGCTGACCCTCGTCGGTGCGGCGGCGCAGGCGCTGCCGACCTTCGCCGAGGTGAAGGCGGCGCACCGGCCTTCGGACGTGACGCTGGTCGACCGCCGCGGCGCGCCATTGCAGACGGTGCGGGCCGACCCCAGCGTTCGCCGTCTTGCCTGGACGCCGCTCGCGGAGATGTCGCCGGCGCTGCTGACCGCCATCGTCCTCAGCGAGGATCGCCGCTTCTGGGCCCACGCCGGGGTCGACTGGCAGGCAGCGGCGGCGAGCGCGTGGGGCAACCTCTGGAACACGCGCACGCGCGGTGCGTCGACGCTGACGATGCAGCTCGCCGGTCTGCTCGACGCCGGCCTGGCGCGGCCGGGCGCCGGGCGCAGCATTGGTCAGAAGCTCGGGCAGGCGGTCACGGCGACACGCCTGGAGCAGGGCTGGCGGAAGAGCGAGATCCTGGAGGCGTACCTCAACGCGGTGCCGTGGCGCGGCGAGATCGTCGGCATCGGCGCGCTCGCGCAGACGCTGTTCGGCAAGCACCCGAGCGGTCTCGACGCCCACGAGGCGGCGATCGCCGTCGCGCTGGTGCGCAGCCCGAACGCGCCGGCGGCGGTGGTGACCGATCGCGCGTGCGGCGTGCTGGGGCTGCAGCGGCTCGACTGCAGCGGCGTCGAGGCGCTGGTGCACGGCGCGCTGACGCGCGGCGGCCGCGTGCCGCTCGGCGAGCAGCTCGCGCCGCACTACGCGCGCCGTGTCGTCGACCCGCGCGGCGGCGCCGTGCAGGCGACCCCGCTCGATGCCCGCCTGCAGCGCTTCGCGGTGCAGACGCTGCGCCGTCACCTGGCCGAGCTCACGGGCCGCAACGTCGCCGACGGCGCGCTGGTCGTCCTCGACAACGCCACCGGCGAGGTGCTCGCCTGGGTCGGATCGAGCGGCCCGCTCTCCGGCGCCGCCGACGTCGACGGGGTGCTCGCGCGGCGGCAGCCGGGCTCGGCGCTCAAGCCGTTCGTCTACGCGCTGGCGTTCGAGCGGCGGCTGATCACGCCCGCCACGCTGATCGACGATTCGCCGGCACAGATCGCGACCGCGGCCGGCCTCTACCTGCCGCAGAACTACGACCGCAGCTGGCGCGGCTTCGTGAGCGCGCGCACCGCGCTGGGTTCGAGCCTCAACGTGCCGGCGGTGCGGGTTGGCACGATGATCGGCGGCGACGCGCTGCTCGCCCGCCTCAACGCGCTCGGCCTCGAGCTGTCGCAGAGCGCCGGCTGGTACGGCGCCTCGCTCGCGCTCGGCAGCGCCGACGTGACGCTGCTCGGTCTGACCAATGCCTACCGGACGCTCGCCAACGGCGGCCGGCACGCCGCAGTTGCCGTCAAGGTAGGCGCAGCCCGCGCCCCGGCTCGGCCGGTCTTCGACCCGGCCGCGGCCTTCCTCGTCTCGAACATCCTCGCCGACGACAACGCGCGCGTCGGCACCTTCGGCTGGTCGAGCGCGCTCGCCACGCGCGGCTTCGCGGCGGTCAAGACCGGCACCAGCAAGGACCTGCGCGACAACTGGTGCATCGGCTTCACGGATCGCTACACGGTTGGCGTGTGGGTCGGCAATGCCAGCGGCGAGCCCATGCACGACGTCAGCGGGACCAGCGGCGCGGCGCCGATCTGGCACTCGATCGTCGGCTATCTGCACGCCGGCGCGCCATCGCAGGCGCCGCGGCAGCCGCCCGGCGTGGTTCTGCGCCATGTCGAGTTCGATGAACGTCGCGAGCCGGCGCGAGACGAGCTGTTCGTCAGGGGCACCGAGCCGATCGACGCCCGTGCCAGCGCCGAGGTGGCGCGCGACCGGCGCTACGGCATCGTCAGCCCGCGAGACGGCAGCATCTTCGCGATCGATCCCGACATCCCGCCCGTGGCCCAGCGCATCACATTCGAAGGCGAGCGCGGCGTCTGGCGGCTCGATGGCCGGCCGCTTGGCCGCGGCGCGCGGGTCCGCTGGGCGCCGTGGCCCGGGCGGCACCGGCTCGAGCTCGTCGCGGAGGACGGACGAACCATTCAAAGCGTCGGCTTCGAGGTGCGAGGAGCGGGCGTCCGCCCGGGCCTTGCCCCCGAGCAGCGGGTGCGTCGGTGACGGCGAAGTCCGGCGTCAGCGGTCGCCGTGGTTGACAACGTGACGACGGCGCTCGGGATGGCGGCAGAGGGGCTCGCGGCCACACTCGCCCCTGCCTACATCAGCGTTCTTGCCGACAAGTTCGGGTTGGTCATGCGCCGCGTGGTCAACCCTGAGACGATCCGGCAGGTATGCGTCTATCGCTCACTCACTCGATCGCTGCCGCCCGCGGCAGACGCGTTTGGAGAGTTCCTCGTAGATAGCTTGCGCGTCACTGTCGAACCTGCGGCTGCCCCGCGGCGATCGCGGCGGCGCACAGGGCGCTGACATCCACTTTCGCAGCGTGCGAGACGAGTTGTCATGCGTCAGCTTTGTTCGCCAACGCGGCGAACACGGGCAACGCAAGGCTTGATGCCGCGGCGAGACCTCCGGCCATGCAGGCGGAGGCTGAGAATGGGCGGCCGAGATGCGGCACCGCGCTGATGCCGTTGGCCGAATGGGCCGCGCTTCGCGAGCCGCTTCTGCGGGCATGGCGGCTCTTGACGTCAGGCGGGCTCCCCTAATCGCTGAAGCGCACCTGCACGGTGATGCCGTCGGTCATCAGCACGCAAGCGCCGGAAGGCAGCGGCGTCAGGCGCTGCACCGGCGAGGGCAGCACCAGCGGCTCGGCCTGTTGCTTCCACTGCCCCGCGTCGTCCAAGCGCACCGCATGGAGCCGACGCAGGTCGTTGCCCGGAATGATCAGCGCCGGGCGACGCCCCGGCCTTTGAACGATCGCCGCCAGTTGCTGCTCCACGGTTCCGTTGCGGTGGTTGGACACTCCCGGCAGGGTTGCGACGGGTTGCAGCCGTGGGGGCTCGTAGCGGTACAGCGTCAGTACACCGCCCATGTGCGGTGTCGTCACTGCAGCGAGGTCCAATCGGCCATCGCCGTCGAAATCCGCCGCACCCACCGGGTTGAGCCAGCGCATGGGCTTGCCGGCGAAGGGGCCGCGCGCCATCGACGCCAGCACCGGCTCGCGCGCGCCGGCACCCGTGCGCAGGCCGTAGACGACCAGAGCCGAGCCGAGCTGCGGGTCCGATTCGACGACGATGATCTGATCGCCGCCATCCCCCTCCAAGTCGGCCAGTCGCAGCGTTCGGTCTTCGAACACGCGGTCGGCCGGTAGAGTGACCGTCAGCTGCCGCTGGATGCGGCCGGGGTGCGTCACCAACGCATGCAGGCTGCGCGCGTGCAGGGTGGAGCCGAGCGCCGCGTGCGCATAGTGGCTGCTCGGCGTTCCCAGCCACGCCCAGGCGATGTTGCGCGAGCCGCTCACCGCTTGACTGTCGGGGATGCGCTGCGCAGCAGCGGCAGGCGGAGTCTGCGCATCGACGGCCGTCGCCCCGCAGCGGGGCGCCGTGACCTGCGCCTCGAGCGTGCTCGCGGCCGCACCGGTCGCGATCAGGAGCCACGGCAGCATCGCGCGCGCGAAAGAAGAAAAGAACATGCCGCTCATTATGGTGACCGATGCGCACGCGCATCAGCTCGGCCGCACCCGGTCGCCGCCGGCCGGACCGTGACTCCCTCCGTGCGAGGAAGGTCAGCAACAGCTCTCAGTCGCGGCGTTGACGTGCAATTGCGCGCTGCCCCCAAGCCACTCTTGCTGGTCGGCACCCCGCGTGCAAGGATCCAGGTCGAGGCCTTCGCTTTCAACCCTCTGCCATTGCATCTGCTTGTCGCGGAAGGCGGACCGCGAGGCGAACGAAGCCGTGGTCGCCGCCTGACGTCGGTGCATCTCGGCCCAACCTGAGGTCAGGCCTTGGCGGGACCAAGGCGTGCGGCGAGTGTTTCACCTGACGCAAAGCGCCTAGGCTCTCCTGGTTGTCGCACGGTTCGCCCGCTGCTGCATCGCCGCCGTAGTAGCTGCAGCTTCGCTGTGAATCCACGCCAGGAATGCCTCGACGGGCGGTCGCGTCGAATGCCGTGAGGGATACACCGCGAAGTGGGCCTTGATGCGAATTGCCTTCTCAGGGCTGAACACCGGCTTGAGCGACCCACGGGCCAGGTGCGATTCGGCGTTTACAGCACTTTCCAGCGCTACGCCCAAGCCCTGAACGGCGGCATCAAGGGACATCTGGGCACGATCGAAGCGCAGCGCAAAGCGTTCCGGGGACCGAAGCGTCGAGTACCGTTGCAGCCAGTCAGACCATTGCACGACGCTGACGTTGCTCTGAATCAGCGGCACCTCGAGCAACTGCTCGATTCGCTTGAGCCGATGCTCTCGAATGAACGCAGGGCTTGCAAGCGGCAGGATCGGTTCTTCGAACAACGGCTCGACGACGAGGTCGCTCCATTGCGGCACGCCGTAGCGGATGTCGACGTCGGCCTGGCCCAGCGCGAAGTCGCTTTGCGTGTGCGCGGCCGAAAGGTTGAGCGAGATGTCGGGATGGGCCTGAGCGAACCCGCGTAGCCGCGGCATCAGCCACAGGCTCGCGATGCTCGGGGCCGAGTGGACGTAGAGGCTGTTGCCGACTCCCTTGCGGAGGTCCTCGGTGGCCGCGGAAATCGCGCCCACTGCGCCGGCGACGCGCTCGAGATATCGCTCGCCGGCTGCGCTGAGGCGCACGCCGTGCGCACTTCGCTCGAACAGGCGCACTCCGACGTCCGCTTCGAGTCTCGCGACCTGATGACTGATGGCGGATGCCGTGAGATGCAACTCGGCTGCGGCAAGCGCAAAGCTGCGTCTACGTGCCACTGCTTCAAAGGCCAGAAGGTTCGCGACCGAGGGCAATGCAGGCATCGGGTTCTCCCCCACGTAACGTGAAGCCTTGTCAGCTTACCTTGAAAAATGATCGCTTGATGTCAACCGGTCCCCGCAGGACGATGCGCACCAGAAACACGGAGCAAGCAGGTCGTCGATGTCTCGGCGGTCGCGCAACGGGTGCCGCGCGCGAGAGTGCGCAAGGTCCGCTCCGATTAGTACTTCTTGCTGGAGACGGACTTCATGCTGCTAAGAGACAAGGTCGCGGTGATCACCGGTGGGGCAGGGCTCAACGGGCTCGGCTTCGCCACGGCGCGGCAGATGGCTGCTCACGGCGCGCGCGTAGTGATCGTCGATCTCGAACGTGCCGATCCCGCGTCGGCGGCGTCCCGCCTCGGCGACGGTCATCTCGGCGTCGTCGGCGACGTCACCGACAAGGCTGCGTGTGACGCTGCGATCGAGCAGGCGCTGAAGGCTTACGGGCGAATCGACGTGCTCGTGAACAACGCGGGCATCACGCAGCCGGTGAAGACGCTCGAGATCACCCGCGCCGACTACGACCGCATCCTCGACGTCAGCCTGCGCGGCACGCTGCACATGTCGCAGTCGGTGCTGCCCGCGATGCGACGGCAGCAGGCGGGTTCGATCGTCTGCATCTCGTCGGTGTCGGCCCAGCGGGGCGGCGGCATCTTCGGTGGTCCGCACTACTCCGCGGCAAAGGCCGGCGTGCTCGGCCTGGCACGCGCCATGGCACGCGAGTTCGGGATCGAGGGGATCCGGGTCAATTGCATCACCCCCGGACTGATAGAGACCGACATCACGCAGGGCAAGCTCAGCCCGGAGCGCAAGGACGCGATCACCGAAACCATTCCACTCAACCGGCTCGGGAGGGCCGACGACGTGGCCGGCGCCTGCGTGTTCCTGGCGAGCGACCTCTCCGTGTATTGCACCGGCATCACGCTCGACGTCAACGGCGGAATGCTCATCCACTGACGCGCGAACATTCATTTCAGGAGACAAACGCGATGAACCGAAGGACCCTCCAGCTGTCACTGCTTGCTGCAGCATGTACCCTGCTCGTGCCGCTCGGTGCCAGTGCCCAGACGACCAAGTTGACCCTCGGCCATGGCGCCGCTCCCGGCAATCCGCGTCATGAGGCGTCGGTCCGCTTCGCAGAGCTGCTCAAGGCGAAGACCGGCGGGCGCATCGAAGTCCAGGTCGCGCACTCGGCGCAGCTCGGCGACGACGCGGCCATGGTGACGGCCTTGCGGACCGGCGCGCTCGACATGTCGGCCAACTCGCAAGGCGCGGTGGCCAATGCAGTTCCCGAGTACGCCGCGTTCGGCATGCCGTTCATGTTCTCGAGCGCCGCTCAGGCGTTCAAGGTGCTCGACGGCCCGGTGGGCAAGGAGCTCGCCGACCGCTCGGCCGAGAAGGGCATGGTGGTGCTCGGCTACTGGGACAACGGCATCCGCCAGATGACCAACAGCAAGCGACCGATCGTCAAGGCCGAGGACCTGAAGGGTCTCAAGATGCGGACGCCGCCCGATGCGACGCTGGTGGACATCATGCAGGCGCTGGGCGCCGACGCACAGCAGATCAAGTTCTCCGAGCTCTACGTGGCGCTTCAGCAGGGCGTCGTCGACGGCCAGGAGAACCCCCTCGCGAACATCCACGCCAGCAAGCTCTACGAGGTGCAGAAGCACCTCGCGATGACCAACCACCAGTTCCAGATGACGCCACTGCTGATGAGCAAGCGCACCTGGGATCGCCTGTCCGCCGCCGACCGCAAGGCGGTGCAGGACGCGGCGTCCGAAGCAACCACGCTGCAGCGGCGGCTCTCGGCCGAAGCCGACGAGAAGCTGCTCGCCGACCTCAAGGCGCAGGGCGTGCAGGTGACGACGGTGGACAAGAACGCTTTCGCGAAGGCCACCGAGAAGGTCACGGAGAAGTGGCTCAACGGGCCCATCGGACCGTACCTCAAGAAGGTCGTCGCCGCCGCGCGCTGAGCGCTTCCGCCCCTCGCAGCCGGCGCCGTCATGGCGTCGGCAGGAGTTCACCTTGGATACCTTCATCGCCTGGGTAGAGCGCGGCATCGGCTACTTCTGCCGCGCGATCCTTTACGTGACGCTGGCCGTCACCTTCCTCATCCTGAGCGCGAACGTCGGACTGCGCTATGCGATGGGTAGCAGCCTGACGTGGGCGTCGGAGCTTCCGGAACTGCTTTTCCCCTGGATGATCATGGCCGGCGTGGTGATCGCGGCGCAGAGCGGATCGCACATCGCCGTCGTGATCCTGACGCAGCGCCTGGGCGCATCGCGTCGCTGGGTGCTGGCGGCCGGCGCGTTGATCGTCGCGGGGCTCTATCTCGGCCTGGGCTGGGCCGCGCTTCCGCTGATGGAAATCGCTGCCGACGAGTACAGCCCGATCCTGCGCGTGCCGGGCTCGGTGACCGTGGGCTGCCTGGTGGGTGGCTTCGTGCTGCTGGCGATCACGACGCTCATCCGCATTCCTTCGATGCTGAACACCGAGGCGCAGGTGGTGCCCGGGCCTGAAGCGCATGCGGGAGCATCGGCATGACCATTCTCATCATCGGTCTCTTCATCGTCGCCGCGCTGGCGTCGATCCCGATCGCCCACGCACTGGTGCTCGCGTCGGTCGGCGGCCTGCTCGCGCTCGGCCGGGTGCCGGTCGACTTGGCGGTGCAACAGATGATCTCGCAGATGCAGAGCTTCCCGCTCATCGCGATCCCGTTCTTCATGTTGACGGGGGCGTTGATGGTCAGCGGCAGGCTCGGCCAGAGCCTCGTGAACCTGCTGTCGATGATGATCGGACGCGTTCACGGCGGCCCGGCGCAGGTGGGCGTGCTGTCGTCGACCATCTTCGGCGGTGTCTCGGGGTCGGCCGTGGCGGACGCGTCGGCGATCGGATCGATGCTGATCCCGTGGCTCAAGAAGCTCGGCTACCCCGCGCCGTTCGCCGCGGGCACGCTGGCCGCGGCGGCGACCATCGACATCCTCATACCGCCGTCGATTCCGATGATCGTCTATGCGCTGGTGTCGGGCGCATCGATCGGCGCGCTCTTCGTCGCCGGCATCCTGCCGGGCCTCTTGATGTGCGGCGGCTTCATGCTGGTGTGCTACGTGCAGGGCCGTCGCCGGGGCTTTCCGCGCGACACCACGCCGTTCCGCTGGAACGCCTTCGGCCGTCAGCTCGTGCTCGCCGGGCCCGCGCTCGCGATGCCGGTGCTGATCATCGTCTTCCTGCGCTTCGGCATCGCGACGCCCACCGAAGTGAGCGTGATGTCGACCCTCTACGCGCTGGTCGTCTCGGGACTGGTCTACCGCGATCTCACCATCGCCAAGCTGCGTCACGCCGCCGTCGAGGCGGGGATCTCGACCGGCGTGGTCCTCCTGATCATCATGGCCTCGAGCATCGTCGGCTGGATCGTCACCTACGAGCAGCTGCCTGCGGCGTTCACCCGCTTCGCCACCGAGACCTTGCAGTCCCCCTGGCTGATCATCCTGGCGATGAACCTGATCATGCTGGCCACCGGCATGTTCATCGATCTGCCGGCGGCGGTGCTGCTGCTGACGCCGATGTTCGTTCCGCTCGCCGCGGCGGTCGGCATGGACACGGTCCAGCTCGGGATCATGATGATCGTCAACCTGTCGATCGGGCTCTACCACCCGCCGATCGGCACCACCCTGTTCATCACGAGCTCGATCGCCAAGGTGCGCATCGGCGACGTCGTGGTCGAACTCATCCCCTTCTACGTGGTTGCCGTGGGCCTGCTGCTCGGCTTCGCGTACCTGCCGTGGCTCACGCTGCACTGATCTTCCGGACTTCACACATGGACACTCTGCAACGCTTGCGCGAGAGCGCGTATCGCATCCGACGCTTCGCCGTGCGGATGGGCGAAGTCCAGGGCCAGGGCTACGTCGGGCAGGCGCTCGGTTGGGCCGACGTGCTCGCAGTCGCCTACTGCCACGCGCTGCGGCTTCGCCCCCCCGAGCCCGAATGGGAAGGCCGCGACCGTTTCCTGCTGTCGCACGGCCACTACGCGATCGCGCACTACGCGGCGCTGATCGAGGCCGGCGTCATCGCCGAGGCCGAGCTCGAAACCTATGGCAGCGACGACAGCCGTCTGCCGATGTCGGGAATGGCCACCTACACCCCCGGCATGGAGATCTCCGGCGGCTCGCTGGGACAGGGCCTCGTGATCGGCGTCGGCGTGGCGCTCGGCCTCAAGCACAAGAAGAACCCCGCGTTTGTCTACAACTCGATGTCGGATGGCGAACTCGACGAGGGTTCGACGTGGGAGGCCGCGATGGCCGCCGCGCACCATCGGCTCGACAACCTGATCTGCCTGGTGGACATCAACAACCAGCAGGCCGACGGGCCGTCGAGCAAGGTACTGGGCTTCGAGCCACTCGCCGACAAGTGGGCGGCATTCGGCTGGCACGTGCAGCGCGTCGACGGCAACGACCTGCCTCGAGTCTTGGCGGCGTTCGACCATGCTCGCGCACTCGCCGAGCCAAAGCCGCGGGTCATCCTGTTCGACACGCAGATGGGCAGGGGCGTGCCGTTTCTCGAGCAACGCGACAAGAACCACTTCATCCGCGTGGACTTGCCCGAGTGGCAACAGGCGCTCGATGCACTCGATGCGCGACGTTCGAAGACGACCAACGAAGGAGCGCCGGCATGAGCGGCAACTCAGCAGAAGCCAAGGCGGTGGAGAAGAAGCCGCGTCTGACCACCTCTGCCATGATCGCGTCGATCGCCTCGGAGGGCCAGCGCGTCAAGGCTGCGCCGTTCGGCAAGGCGCTCGTCGAGTACGCGGCCGATCGCCCGGAGATCGTCGGGCTCACCGCCGACCTCGCGAAGTACACCGACCTCCATCTGTTCGCGCAGGCATATCCCGAGCGCTTCTATCAGATGGGCATGGCCGAGCAGCTGCTGATGGGCGCAGCCGGCGGCATGGCCAAGGAGGGGCTCGTCCCGTTCGCGACGACGTACGCGGTGTTCGGCACCCGGCGCGCCTACGACTTCATCCACCAGGTGATCGCCGAGGAAGGCCTCAACGTCAAGATCTGCTGCGCGCTTCCGGGGCTGACGACCGGCTACGGCCCGAGCCATCAGGCGACCGAGGACCTCGCCATGATGCGGGGCGTCCCCGGGCTGACCATCGTCGATCCCTGCGACGCGCTCGACATCGAGCAGGCGGTTCCGCAGATCGCTGCGCACAAGGGCCCGGTCTACATGCGTCTGCTGCGTGGGCAGGTGCCGTTGGTCCTGGACGAGTACGGCTACGAATTCGAACTCGGCAAGGCGAAGCTGCTGCGCGACGGCAATGAGGTGCTGGTGATCTCCAGCGGGCTCATGACGATGCGCGCACTCGAAGCGGCCGAGACGCTGCAGGCCGATGGCGTCGGCGTGGCGGTGCTCCATTGCCCGACGATCAAGCCGCTCGACGAGCTGACCATCCTCGAAGCCGTTCGCTACAAGAGTCGGCTGGTGGTGGTCGCCGAGAACCACTCGGTGATTGGTGGGCTCGGCGAGGCGATCGCCGGCACGCTGCTGCGGCATCGCGTGCAGCCGGCTCGGTTCGAGTTCGCGGGTCTCCCCGACGCCTTTCTCGACGCCGGGGCGCTGCCCACCCTGCACGACCGCTACGGCATCAGCCGCGAGGCGCTGGCCCAGCGTATCCGCGGCTGGTTGGGCTGACCACCGCTCTCTCTCACGCGTCCGGCAAACCAGCGCCGACGTCCACCTTTGCAACGTCAGGAGATCACATGAAGCGCCGCCACCTGCTGGCCTTGTCCATCACCCTCGCTGCTGCCTCTCTCGAAGGCTGCGGTGGCGGCGGCGATGACGGCGATGACGGTCCGACCTTGTCGAGCCTCGGGGTGCAGACCAGCGCCCACAGCGGTGAGAGCCTCGAGCCCGGCTTCGATGCCGGCCGACGCTCGTACACGCTGCACGTGCAGAGCGACATCTATGGCGTGCTGCTGCAGCCCAAGGCAAGCGACCCCGGCGTGCAGGTGACCGTGACGGCTTCGACCACGGCAGGAGCGTACAGCACCACGATTGCCAACACCGACGTGAACCAGCCCGAAGCGGTGCCCCTGGGCACGGTGTACGGGCAGTCGGGTCACCTCGTCAAGCTCTCCCAGAGCTACGCCGCCTACGACGTCGCGTACACGCAGATGGCGACGATCGTGCTGACCGACACGCGAACCGGCGCGAGCTCCAGCTACACGGTCAACATCGTGCGGGACAACGACTCGGCGATCCGCGCGAAGTTCGGTGCCGAGAAGGTGTTCACCAGCGCGGCCGGCGCCAGCATCAAGTACCGCATCTACTTTCCGCCGAACTACACCGCAAGCACGAAGACGTATCCGGTCGTCCTCGCGTTGCACGGCGTCGGCCAGCGTGCCGCGGGAGGGCAGCCTTCCGACATGGTGCTCAAGCGGACCAAGCAGGCGACGATCTGGGCGCAGGATTCGGAACAGGACTCGGCGAAGGAGGCGATCGTCATCGCGCCGCAAGCCAACACGGCGTGGGCGGCCGGCGACAACGCGGGCACCCTGTCGGCGGACGGACAGGCCGCCTACGAGCTCCTGCAGGACGTTCTCGCGAGAGAACGCGTCAACCGCAACCGGGTCTACCTGACCGGTCTTTCACTCGGGGGAAACGGCTCGCTGGTGATGGCACAGAAGTACCCGCAGACGTTCGCGGCGCTCTTCATCCACGCAGCATGGGCCGGCGCGCCCAACAGCGACACGGTTCTCGGCACGAACTACAACTGGGCGGGGCTTAGACAGTACCTCAGCGGAAGGATCCGCCTGGTGCAGGCCGAAGACGACCCGCAAGTGCTCTTCAAGAACTACCAGAACATCGTCAACCAGCTGAACGCGAACGGCATCTCTTTCCAGTCGAAGGTCTACCCGTCGGGGACGTTCATCTATCCGGATGCGCACTTCTCGTGGATCGCAGGATACGCCGACAAGTCGGCTCGGGACTGGATGTTCAGCCTGAGCCGATGACCGATCGATCGCGCGGGGCTTCGTAGCCTCGGCATCGGCCGGCGGCAGCGGCCCGCCACCACTCCCGTCAGTGGCCGGCGCTGCGCAAGCGCGCGGCGGGGAAAGCCTCGCCCCGAAAGACTCTATTGAGGATGTCTCGGCGGGCCTACGTTGCGCTCCGACATCCGCGCCATCGCCAACGAGTTTCGACTCCGTCGGAGTCGGGAAAGGAGATGAAGTGACGGCCACGTGATGCCGTCAGCGCTGACGCGCCAAGAAGCAATACCTCAACGCTCCGTCCCGTCTGTACCAGGTGCAAGGGGCAGCAGAGAGCGAATGACGTTCAACCACCATCAGAGGAAGACAATGCTCGCATCGCTGAAAGAGTTCCGTCTCGTGCGCCAGATCGCCCTGGCGACAATGACGACCCTCGCCGCCCTGTCGATCGCGCACGCGGCCCCACCCGCAGCGCCGACGGTGATCGGACCGCTTCCGTTCAACTCGACGCCGGGGGCGGGTCTGACGCGCGACTACCCGCAACTGGCCACGGAGCCGTACTTCGACCTCAAGCTCGTCGGCTATACCGAGGAAGAGTTCTTCGTGCAGGGCTTCGCCACCCGGTACGAAACGCCGGCGCTTGCGCGCGGCGTGGCGCTTTCGACAGGCCACCCCTACAAGACCCGCATCGTCGTGCATCGGCCGGTCGATCCGGCGAAGTTCAACGGCATTGTCCTCGTGGAGTGGGACAACGTCACCTCTGGCTATGGCATCGATCTGCATTGGGAGTACTCGCGCGAGTACCTGACTCGGGAGGGCTACGTCCATGTGCGTGTGCAGGCGCAGCGCGTCGGCGTCCATCAGGCCCGCAGCGGGCTCAAGGAGTGGAGCCCCACGCGGTACGCGAGTCTGGATCTGACTGCCGGCGGCACCATCCTCGACGACTCGTTGTCGTACGACGTGTTCTCGCAGGTCGTGGTCGCCCTGAAGGGCTTCGGGCAGTCGCAGTTGCTCGGCAATCTGCGGCCGAAGGCGTTCCTCGCCGTCGGCCAATCACAGTCGGCAAGCCGTCTGACGCTGTACTACAACTCGATCCAGCCAATCCACAAGGTGGTGGACGGATTCCTGCTGCAGGTGTCCGGCGGTCCGTTCCGCACCGACATCAACGCGCCGCTGATCCAGGTTCTCAGCGAGAACGAGGTGCAGACCGGGGGTTATGCGAACCGTCGGCAGCCGGACAGCGGCACGTATCGGCGCTGGGAAGTCGCCGGGGCGGCTCACGTGGACTACTGGTGGGTGATGTATCGCCAAGCGCTGGCGGTGCGGGACGGACTCACTCCCCCGAGCCTGGCGTGCCAACCGGAGCCGGCGAGCCACGTTCCGCTGCGGTACGTTCTCAATGCGGGATATCACCACCTGGCGCGCTGGGTTCTTCGAAACGAGCAGCCGCCGCGCGCGCCCGACCTCGTGACCACCTCGCTGAGCCCGGTGGTGCTGGCGCGTGACGAGAACGGCATTGCCCTCGGCGGGATCCGGCAACCCGAGGTCGAGGCACCGACCGCGACCAACATGGGGATCCAGATCAACATGACGCCAGGGTGCCCCGGCAACTACGGGATGCACATTCCGTTCAGCGAGGCGAAGCTTTCGCAGCTCTACCCGACAGAACGTTCGTATGAACGTGCCGTCACGCAGTCGGTGCGCCGCAACGTGCGCGATGGCTTCCTGCTCAAGGAAGACGGCGAGGAGATCATCCAGCGCGCCAGGAACTCGACTGTGGGGACCGGTCGACCGGTCATGATCCACTAGGCTGGGTCGGCCGCGGCTCACTTCGTCTCGGTTGACGAAGTGAGCCGATGGTCTGACCATCATCGGGCAGCCGTGTGTCAGCGCCGCGATGCGCTCGGGCGAGCACCTCCATGGCGTCTCGCTTCAGGCCAGCCGCGCCATTCGCGTTGGTCCGGCTCCGCCCCCCTTACGCCGTGAACTGACCCAGCCGTCGCACCGACTGGAAGACCGGCCGCGCGACCGCGCCTCCTCGCTTCATGGTCGCGGCGACGTCCGGGGCCGTTCTGAAGGCGTCGAAGGCGGCCTCGTCTGCCCAGTCGATCAGCACGTGCACGGTGTTCTCGTCGCCGGCGAAAACCTGTGCGCCCTTGCTTCCATGGGCTGACCGCGCCGCCAAGCCGGCGCTCGCGAAGACGTCGAGGAATGTCTTCGTGTCGGCGACCTGCACGCGCGCGAGCGTCGTGAACGAATCCGCTGCGCCACCGACGGGTCCGCGCGTGCGCGTGCTCAGCGCCGGGTTGACGTCCAGCACCCGCGCGACGATGTCCGAGTCCTTGACGCCGAAGGCGGCAAGACGTGCCCGGTGCTTCGTCAGGTAAGCCGCCGCGGCTGCCCTGTCGTCGAACAGGTAGACGCCCCCGGCACGCGCGCTCTCCGGGTCTTCGGTCCACAGCTTCCAGCGCAACCCGGGCTCCTGGGCGATGTCATCGGCAAGCTCGCGGCACACGTCCGCGAGTGCATCGCCCCACGGGCCGTCGAAGACGAAGTCGATCTGAAGCAAGGCAAGGGTCATGGTGTGCTCCACGTAGTTGAGATCGACAGCGTAGGTTGAACACCATCGCTTGATAATCCTCGAAACGCTTAAATGACCATCAACCACTGGTGCGAGATCATGGATCAACTTACGAGCATGCGGGCGTTCGTGAAGGTGGTGGACCTCGGCGGCTTTGCCGCGGCCGCGCGCGCGTTCGGGCTGTCGACCACGATGGTCAGCAAGCACGTGGCGGCGCTCGAAGCGCGTTTGGGTACGGCCCTGCTCACTCGCACCACGCGCAACGTGTCGGCGACCGACGCGGGCCGGCGCTTCCACGGGCGCTGCCAGGAGATCCTTCAGGCCGTCGACGAAGCGGAGCGGGAGGCCGGCGAGGAAGGACGCGAGCCGGTGGGCTGCCTACGCATCACGGCGCCGGTCGAGCTCGGCAACGGGCATATCGCGCCGTTGCTGCCGCCCCTGATGCAGCGACACCCGGGGCTCTCGGTCGCGCTCGAGTTCTCCAATCGGGTGGTCGATCTGGTCGAGGAAGGCTTCGATGCGGCGATCCGGGTTGCAGAGGTGCTCGACACCAGCCTCAGAGGACGGCAGCTGACCTCGTCGCGTCTCGTGCTCGTCGCGTCACCGAGCTACCTCGCCACGCGCACGCCACCAAACACGCCCGACGATCTGATCGCGCATGACACCCTCAGCTTCTCGCTGAGCATGGGACCCGAATGGACGTTCGGCGGGCAGGCCGGCAAGCGCGTGATCCAGGTCCGCCCCAAGTTGCTGTCCAGCAGTTCAGAGGCTGTCCGGACGGCGGCGCTCGCCGGCGCCGGCATCGCGTTGCTGCCGACGTTCCTTGTCGGCGCCGATCTGGTTTCCGGGCGGCTGCAGCAGGTGATGTCCTCAGCCTCGCTGGGCGCGCTGAAGATCTTCGTTCTCTACCCGCATCGCCGAACCCATCCGGCGCGCCTGCGTGCGCTGATGACCGCCTTGACCGAGCGGTTCGGACACGACCCGGAACGAGACGTGTTCATGAGTTCCTAGGCACCGCCGGCAATCAGCTGCTCTTGCGCAAGCCGTTCAGCTGCTCGGCACCATTGCGGCTCCGGTCGCGGGGTCCGAGTGCGGCATCGTGCGCAAGGTCTCGAGCAGCGCGCGGCGCTCGAGCTCATCGAGCCTCCGAACTCCCGCGGCAGCGGGAGTGTCGACTGCTCGACTCATCGGCCGGGGCGGGGATGCCGGTGATGCCATCGCCCGAGCCGGCAGCCAGAGGAGCAGGCTCAGCACCGTGCACGCGACCATTACCACCGCCGCAGCGACGACGGCGATGATCGCGAGGACCAGACCGCCATCCCGTGGCTGCGCAAGCACGAGCCCGCAGTCGCTGACATCGCGCGCAGGGTCCAGGCCTGCCACCCGCAACGGTAGCGGCCGGCTACCGGAACTTCGAAGCGCACCACGGCGAGCAGCACCCGTCCCCTCAGCGATGTCCGCCTGCTGCGGAACACCAGCGGTATGGCCTGGACCGGCGTGTCGGCCGCGTCGGCCAACGCGAACGAGAGCCCGGCGAAGCGCGTGCTCCCCTGCCGACCGTCGAGGTGCAGGACCAGGCTGCCGGCGGGCAGGGCGACGAATTGTTCCGGCACGACCGGCAGCCTCGCAGCGACGTCGAGCCTGGCGCGCCGCACCAACACCCCTATGGCGCGGCCCAGCGCGACGGCGGCCAGCGCGGCCAGGGGCACCAGAACGTACAGCGGACTCATCGCCCGCGAAAGCATAGGGGATGCAATCGACACACAAGCGAGTTGAAGAAACGCACCTGCGACTGTTCGTTCCGCGCGAATGGCCGGCGGCGCAGCCCGAACCACATGCGCGATCGGGGCACTCGCGCACCAGGATGGCTGGAATATCCTTGAAGCACATGCAAGCCGTTGCCCTTCTGTTCGCCGTCGTCGGGATCGCCTGTGAAGCCTTCGCCTACTGGGGGCTCAGCACAGCCTCTGGCCGCCTCGCTTTTGACGAGATGGCGGGCATCGTTCCCTTTGCCACCGGTGTCTCGGGAGCTGTCCTCATCGCCTTCGCAGCCTTGCTGTATTGGCTTGCGACCCGCCGCCGGTCGTAGTTGAGCGCCGACGAAGACTCAGAAGCAAGGCCGCGGCTCGCCACCCGCATTCTCGAGATCGGCAGCAACCCGCTGCGGGTTTGCTCACAAGGAGGTTCGGAGCGTGCTTGCCGTGCCGAGTCGTTCCGCCGGCAGCGAACTGGATACGTGTATGGGCCAACGGTGACCGTGCCCCACCGTCGACGAGTTCCCCGACGACCTGCCGCTCGCTTTGTCTCGTCACGGCATCCGGCCGGGCGCTGATGCGAGCCTGCGAAACGTAGCGATCAGCAGCGTCTCGTCGCCGACGTGCACGGCGGTGATTCGCGTCTCGAACGCGTCGGAGCCTGGCTCCGGGTCGACGACGTAGGCGAGAGTGGCGCTGCCTCGCGGCGGGCTCGCGCCAGAGAGCTGTGGCCGTGCCTCAGCACCGATTACCTCGCGATCGAGCTTGCGCCCGCGCCGACCATGTGCCGAGTGCCCTCCAGCGTACGGCAGCCCGGCCGTGTCCAACACGGGCCCGTACAGATCGTCCCAGAGCTTTGGAATCTCGAGCGCGGTAAGCACGTTGATGACGTACGAATCCTCGGCCGGTCCCGACACGCGGACGCAGCCGAGCGGCTCGTGCTGGCCACTGTCTGCGGGAAGCCGAAACCAGCGCGGGAATGCACGCTCCACCTCGGCGCAGGTCACGCGGCGCACGCGGTGCGGACCGACCTGCTCTGGCGCGATCACCACCCGCTTCCGAGTCGCCTGCTCGGTCAGCACCACCCAGCCCAGATGGCTGTCGACGGACCACTCTGGGTTGCGGCTGGCGAGGGCGGCGACCTCGTCGGAGGGCTGCCGACCCCACCAGAATGCGGCAGCGAGGCCCGCGAGCACCAAGCCGACGATCGAGCGCCCGAGCAGCCGGTGGAGGGCAGAACGCACGCGCGATTCCGACTCCGGACGCGGACGATCCGCGAGTAGCGACGCTCAGCGGCGCCGCAGCGTCGCAAGCCGCCCGAGCACCAGCCCCACTGCAATGCCGGCGTACACCATCGCAAGGCTTTCCCGACTGAGCCGCTTCTCGAAACCGGGCGTGAGACGCTCGGGCACCAGCTTCAGGTCGACCACCGCAGCGACCGCCGTGGTGATCACCGCGTCGGTCACGAGCGCGCCAACGCCGTGCCGACGCCGCCGGGCCTGCAGCGCCTCGAACAGAGCGCCCCAGAAAAACGCCGAGCTGTGATGAAGCGCCTGACCGACGAACGTGTGCTTGAGGTCCGCACGATCTGACCTCAGCGCCTCGTCGCCCCACACGATGTGGCTCGGCGCGTTGATGGCCGAGGCAAGGCTGCCGTTCTCGCGGCGGCCGAGCAGCCCGAGCAGCGCGGTCGAGAGGATGCCGGAGGCGAGGCTCTCCAGCATCCACGCGCGCCCCGACATTCGCGAGGTCAGACCACGGGCGACACGAGAACCAGAAAGGAGAGCGCCGAGGGCGTGGTCACTCGCTCGAGCGTCGGGTTCTTGCATGGCACGACGGGAATGAATCGCTGGAAGGACGCGGGCGGCGGTACGCGTTGCTGAGGCGGATCTTACGCAGACGACGCCCTACACAGTGGCTCGCTGCCGTTGGGTCCGGATGCTCGAGACCTGCGGCGGCGAAGCTGGAACCCTGAGTCGATTGACGTCCCCAGAGCCGTGCCGCGTGGCTGGCCGCTTCCGGCCGACGGTGATCGTCTGCCCTTGTACCGGAGAGCTGACCTTCACCGCTCGGTGCCGGTCTCGGGATCGACAGCAAACTTCGCGGCTGCGACCTCGTCGCCCTGCGGGTCCGTGACGTCTGCGACGGTGATCAGGTCGCGGCCCGCCTTCATACCCGACACGTGAGTCGCGTACCTGTGCGGAAAGAGCCCGCCGCGACTTCCTTGGCCCGCTCCGTCGCCCGGACTCCAGATCCAGCGCACGACTTGCTCGGCTTGCAGTCACCTTCGGGACCACGCCCAGCGCCGCGTTGAGGACGTCGCGAGCGACTGCCCCTCAGCGCGACCGGCTGCTTGCGACCCGGGGCGGCGAGTCTTCGCACGACGGCGCATTGCGCGCACGAGCCGCGCCCTGCGCGCGATCGAGCATGGCGGCGACCGAGGTGCGCAGGCGATCGCCGTAGATCGACCGGGCATGGATCGCGCCGCGGCAATGCCGCTCCAGATCGGGGGTGAGCGCGAGGGTGACGAACCACGCGTTGCGCGCGTCGCGCTCGCGCCCGGTGAGCGCGCTGGCGATCGCGAAGGTCGTCCAGTCCTCCAGGCGCCCGGCTGGGAACCGGGGTTCGCGCAACGTCAGCGCATGCAGGGCGAGCTCGCGGGCCCGCTCCGGGTCGGGCTTCGGCTGCCGCAGCAGCAGGAATGCGGTATTGCCGACGACCTCGGGATCGAGCGGATTGGCACCGAACGCACCGAGCTGCATCCGCAGCGCCTGTTGAGGGTCGCCGTTGCGGTTGAGTGCGAGCCGCGCAGCCTCGTTGAGTGCGCGCGCCTCGCGCGGCGCCCGCTCCAGGCGACCGTCGAGATCATGGGCGCGCGGCAGCGCCCGCGCGGCGGCGCGGATCGCAGCCGTGCCGTCACTGTCGTCGCCGGACTGCCCGGCGACGAACAGCACGCGCAGCACGGCGCGCTCGGCGCGCTGCGCGATGCGCGGAATCTCGCGCGCGAGCAGCTCGTTGCCGCGTGCAGCGAAGTCAGCGGCCGGCGGCGGCGCTGGGGCGGCGCCGCGCGGCGCTGCTTCGGGAACAGGTGCTTCACGCGCTTCCGAGGTGTCGGCTGGCCCGACCTTGGAGCGGCTCGTCACAACGGCTGCTGCCGGCGCTCCGGGTGAGATCGATGCGCTGGAGCCGGGCGTCGCGGCGCTTGGCGCACGCGTCGGCGGCGCGGCGTCGGGCCCCGCCTCGCGACCCAGGCCACGGGCGGGTGCTCCTGCATCGACGTGCCGGCTGGCGTCGGCTGCCGCCGCGTCCGCCGTACGCGGCTCGACGCGGCGGACGTCTGCCGTCTCGAGGTGCGATGGCGTCGACGCTGCCACGCCGATGTGCGATGAGGTCGGCGCTGTCGCGCCGATGTGCGAGGGCGTCGACGCTGCCGCGGTCACCGCACTCGCCGTGGGCACGTTCGTCACTGGCTCGGGCGTTCGGCGCTCCGCTGTGGGCCTCTGGCGCTCCGGTCCGGGGGTTTGGCGCTCCGGGCCCGGCCGGGTGTCCGCCGGCGCGCGGGCGGCGTCGACCCGCTTCGCCGAGACCGACGCGACATTGCGGTCGGCCCCGGGACGCTCGGCCGCGTGCCAGGCGAACCACGCAGCGGCGCTGAGCGGGGAGCCGATCGCCAGGGCAGCGGCGATGCGCCAGGTCCGGGCCCGCCGGCGCTGCTGCTCGCCGCGCGAGCGATCGAGTTCGTCGAGGCGTCCGGCCGCGACGAGCGGGTCGATCGCCATCGGCTGCCGCCATGGCGTGGCAGCCCGATCGTTTTCGTCGGCCGAGGACTCGGCACCCGCCGCCGGGATTGCGTCAGGCGGGTTGCCGCCCGCATCGACCTCTCTTGCTGCCGTTGCAGCGTGCGGCTCGGCATCGGCTGGCGCGCCGCTGCCTCGGTCGCCCGCAGGTTCCGGTTCCGCGCCAGCGGCCCCGCGAGATGATTCCGCACTGCCGCCAGCCGGCAGCGCCGTCGAACCGGCGCTCGCTGCCACCTCCGCGGCGCGGCCGCCAGTCACGATGTCGCCGGCCGCCGGCGCGGCCGGCTCTCTGCGCTCGGACCGTTCCGGCCCGGTCGCGCGCGCTCCATGGCCAGACCATTCAGCTGCAGTGGCAACCGCTTCGCCGTGGTCAGACCATTCAGGGGCAGTCGCCCGCGCTTCGTGGCGCCGCAGCGGCAGCGCGATCCGCGTGATCGGCGTCGGCGCGGTCGCCAGCGGCCCGGCGTCCTCGCGCGTGGCAAGGCTCCAGCCGCGTGGCAGCGACTCCGCGAGGTCCGCGTCGGCCAGCGTCCGCGTCGCCACGGCGATCAGCTCGGCATGGGGACGCTCGGGCTGCCGCGGTGCGTCGTGGACCTCGAGCAGGCGCTGCAGCAGGCCATCGGCGCGCGCCCTCCGGTCCGGGTTCCAGCCCGCGCCGCCGGACGGTGGCAGCAGGCGACGCAGCATCGCCGCCAGGCTGAAGAAGTCGCAGCGCCAGTCGAGCTCGCGCGTCGGCCCCAGGTCACCGGCGCTGCCGGCAGCGAGCGCCTGCAGCAGGCGCGGCGACTGGTACTCGTAATCCACCTGGCGCGCGATCGGCAACGGGCTCGTCAGCGGCTCGCCGGACACCAGCGAGAACGCGAAATCGATCAGCGTCAGCGCGTCGAAGCGGGGTACGAGTACCTGCCCCGGGCGCCGCGGATCGAAGTCGGCCGGGGCGTAGGGGATGCAGACGTTGTCGGCCTTGAGGTCGAGGTGGACCAGGTTCAGCTGGTGGATCGCGTCGAGCGCGACCAGCACGTGGCGCGCGAGCGCCCACCAGTGCGCGCAGTCCTCGAAGACATGCGGGAACGAGCGACCGCCGCGCTCCACCGGCAGCAGCGTGACCCAGTGGTCGACCGTGATGCCGGCGTCGTAGGTCTGCACCAGGGCCGGTCGGTCGGGACCGCCACGGTCGAACTGCACCACCTCCGGTGCCGGAGCGACGCCGTGGCCGACGAGGCGGGCCAGGATGCGCCACTCGCGCTCGGTCCAGGGGCGGAAGTCGCCGTTCGGCGTGGCCAGGAAGCGCTTGGTGTAGCGGCGCCGTTCGCCGGGCGCAGCGGCCTCGCGGAACACTTCGACATGCTCGCCGGTCGCCATCCGCAGGCGCCCGCGTCCGAACACGCGATCGATGTCGGCGGGGTTCATCGGGGGCTCCCGTCGAATCGGTGGCTTGGGGTGCCGGGCGGCGCTGCCGCGCCGAAGCCGCAGCGCCGCACCAGCAGCGCGGTCGCGTCGTCGACGCTGCCGTTGCGGCGCGCCAGGGCCACCAGCGCCTCGCCCTGGCGCGCCAACGGCAGGGGCCGGCTCAGCAGCTGCACCATCGCGGCGGCGCCGACCGACTTGTGAACGCCGTCGCTGCACAGCAGCAGGACGTCGCCGACGTCGAGATCGACGGTCGCGACGCTCGGGCCGTCGGTCGCGCCGTTGCCGACCATCCGCGCCGGATCGTCGGGCGAGCCACCCGCCGGCGGCGCTTCGCCCAGGTGGCGGAAGGTCTCGTCGCGCGTGATCAGATCGAGGCGCGGATGCGCGGCGGCGAGACGATACGCGCGGCAGTCGCCGACCCAGGCGACGAGCCAGCGCGCGCCGAACGCGTCGAGGGGTGCCGCGAGCACCAGCGTCGCCGCACCGGGCCGTGGCGTCACCCGGGCGATCGCGTCGCGGATCGTGTGGTCGGCGGCGAGCACGGCGTCGCGAACCGTGCCCGCGTCGATGGAGCCGGCGTCGAGCGCGCGATGCAGCTCGGCGACGAGGAGGCGACTCGCGGTCCCGGCCATCGCGCCGCCGCCCACCCCGTCGGCGACGACGAAGAGCTGTCCGGCGCCCCCGGGCTCGCTGTGGGCGTCCTCGTTGGCGGCGTGCTGGCTGCCGCAGGTCGACACCACCGCGGCTTCGAGGCGCCGGAACGCCGACGCGTGGACGGCGTGGCTTGCGAGCGCCGCCAGCCCGCCGCCCGGACCCGGCTCGATGGGGGTCGTCAGGCGCCCGCCGGATGGATGCGGCGTCGTCATCGCGGCGACGTGCTCACGGGCTCGCTGCGCATCAGCGTCAGCCAGCAGGGTGGAGCGTCGGTAGGCGCGGCGCCGAGCACCAGGGTGTCGCCGAAGCGCCAGTGGAAGCGCGTGCCGGGCGCATGCTCGACGCCGTCGACCCGGACGCCGTTGTCGCCGTGCACGATGGCCTCGGCGCCGCTGTCGTCGAACGCCACGATGTCGAGGTGATGCCCCGAGACACCCTCGTGGCGGCGGTCGACCACCAGCGTCTGGTTGCGCGAGCGCCCCACCGAGAGCGGCAGCGCGCTCGGCCCGACTTCGAGCGACTGCGTACCGGACGCCTGCAGGGCGGTGAGCTCGTAGCGCGGCTCGACCACGCGCGGCGGCAGCACCTCGGTCATCGGCGTGCGCAGCGACGGCCGCGCGATCGGGGTCAGCGGCGCCGCCGCCCGCGCGGCGACGCGAAGCGCGAGCCTCGGATAGTCGGCCGCGGGACCTTCGGCGCGCGCCGACAGCACGATCCGCGCGCCTTCGGCGAGCTCGACCGGCTGGTTGGCGGTGACCACCCGCGCGCCGGCGTGCGCGCCCGCGGGCTCGACCCGCGTGCCGTTGGTCGAGCCGGCATCCACGACCCACCAGGCGCCGTGCTCCGACCAGACCTCGGCGTGGCGCCGGCTTGTGTAGGTGCCGTCGACGCGCAGGTCGGCAGCGTCGCCCTTGCCAATGACGTAGCGGCGGCCTGGAACCACCGCCTGCAGCGCGATGCGACGCGGCCCGCCGGCGTCCTCGACGTCGAACTCGCAGCGCGGGGCGGCGAGCGGGGTGGCCGGCGTGCCTGCGACCGCCTTGACGGGGCTCGCCGGCGTGCGGGCCGGCTCAGGCTCGATCCATCGTCCGAGCACCGTCACCTCGTAGGGGCGCAGCGCGGCGGTCGGCGTGCTGCGCAAGGCAGCGATCAGCTCGCCGTAGTCGTCGGGGTCGGCGATGGCCTCCATCGCGTCGGCATCGAAGAGCCCCGCGAACTGCGCGAGGTCGATCGCGGCGGCGTTCGGCAGTCCGCCGATCACCTCGCGCGCCAGGTAGCGCTTGATCTGCTCGGGCTTGAACTCGCGCATGAACTGGTGGAGCAGCTGCCGGGCAGCGGGCTCGCCTGCGGCGCGCACCCCGAGCGACGTCAGCATGAAGCGGTCGCGGTCGGCGATGACGACGTGCTGGCGCACCTGGCTCGCCACGAAGTGCTCGAGTTCGTCGCGGAGCGCCGCGATCAGCGAGGCGTAGGCGCCGAGCGCCTCGGCGCCCGCAAGCACCGGCTCGGCGGCCGGCGTTGCCCGGCGGCTGCGCGGGGCCGGCCCCTGCGACAGCTCGTCGAACGAGGTGCTGGCGGTCGGCTCGCGTGGCGGCAGGTCGGGCCTGCCGACCGCTCCCGCGATGCCGTGCAGCCGATCGAGAACCCACGATTTGAGCGACATGGTGTGTGCGTGTCCGGTTCAGTTGCGGTAGGCGACGACCAGTGTGGCCAGGGGGCCTTCGGTGCGCAGCGGGCGCACCCGGGGAGCTGCGGGCAAGCCGTAGGCCGCGAGCCGCTCCAGGAACTCGCCCCAGGCCGGTTGCAGGGCGTCGCCGGCCACGACGCGACGCTGCAGTGCAGGCAGCGACAGGTCGATCTGCAGCGCGATGCGGGCGACGTCGCCGACCATCACGATGGCGCGCCGCAGCGTGTCTTCGAGGTCGGCGAGGCAGGTCTCGATCGAGCCGTCGAAGGTCCAGGTCAGCGGCGCCGGCAGCGGCTCGTCGCCGCGGCCGGGGCGCTGTGTCGAGCGCAATGGTTTCGGGTGGGTCATGGCGCGGTGCGTCCGATCAGCCCGATCTGCCGGGCGACGATCTGCAGCGCGATCTCGGCGGCGGGGTTCGGGCCGTGGTCGCCGGTGCCGTGGACCTGGCCGCTGCGCCGCAGCCAGTTGCGCTCGGTCAGCACGGCGATCGCCTTGGTCCACGGCGCGCCCGGGGCGCCTTGCCGGTAGGCGGCCACGTACCACTTGTAGGGCCGCAGACCGCCGCACGCCGCCGGTCGCGCGGCGCCGGGGCCGTCGGGCACTGCCGCGCAGAGGCGGCCCAGCTCGTCGAGCGTCATGCCGTCGGCGGGGAAGCTCGGCGTTCCGGTCTTGCCGGCGACGCTGTCGAGCGACTGGCAGGCCGGCGCGTCGAGCACCTGCAGGCAGGCGCTGCGCGCGGTGCCGATCCGGTGGCTGTACGAAAGGCCGCTGACGATCACCCGCGCCGCTTCGGCCGACAGCCCGTGCGGCTCGGCCGCGGCGCCGCCCGGCGACGCGGCGACCTTCGCCAACGGCGCGCCGGGCTCGACGTCACGCCCCGGGGCGACGCCGCGCACCGCGTCGACCAGGTGCGGCCGGATCGTCGTCGGCGCGCCGTTCGCCGCGCTCGCCAGCGTCGCCATCATCCCGGCGACGCCGAGCGCGCTGGCGCGGGCGTGGCCCTGGCCCCAGCCTTCGGCAACCACGTCGACGAGCGCACCACCGCGGCATTTCTCCCAATCGTCGTCGCTGCCACGGCGGCCATCGGCCCCGGCGGCGCAGCGCGCGACGCGGCCGCGATCGGGCTCGGGCAGCGCCATCAGGCGCATCGGCGCACCCGGGCGCCCGCCTGCAGGCTCGCTGAGCAGGCGCCCGTAGGCGATCGGGCGCATCAGGGCGCCGGCACCTGCCGCCGCCCCGGGGGCGCTGCCGAACAGCAGGTCGCGGGTGCCGCACACACCCCGCGCGTCGACACAGCCGGCGTTCCAGCCGAACGCGCTCGCCGCCGCCTGAATGTGCGCCGCACGCGCGCAGTTCGACAACCCGCTCTCGAGGCAGAACATGCGATCGAGGAAGCGCGCCGAATCGGAACGCAGCAGCTGGCCGCGCAGGCTGTCGCGCGCCGGGGCGCCGTCGCGCTGCATGGCGGCGGTCTCGACCGCGAGCCAGCGCGCCCCTACGTCGGGGGCGCCGAGGAACGCCGCCGCCATGATCGGCTTGATCGTCGACGCCGGCATCGCGTCGTGGAACAGCGCCGGGTTCAGCAGCCCGTCGGGGGGAGTGCGCGCCGCGTGCGGCACCCGCCCGTCGCAGCCGGGTTCGCGCACGCGGCCCTCGACCTCGGCCTGGGCGCAGGGCGACCGTGCACCGGCGAGCGCCTCGATGCGTCCGCTCGCGACGTCGACGATCGCGATCGCCGCCATGCGCACCATCGCCCCCTCGAGCAGCGCGTCGCCGAGCGGCCGACCGGCGTCCTCGGAACGGCGCAGCCCGAGCGCCTCGCACACGTCGTGACGACCCGTGTAGCAGGCGGCGGTCTGCTGCGCGAGCGCCTGCAGGCGCGGCTCGATCGTGACGTCGATCGAGAACCCGACGTCGACCGGTGCGCCGTCGAGCTGGATGCGGTTGGGGCGGGCGGGCGCGCGCTGCGTCAGGTCGGACGCCCCGCTGGCGGGCGCGTCCCGATCGGTGGCGAGCCGGTAGAGCGGTCCCGACGGCTGACGCAGTGCCTCCAGCGGCTGCAGCATCGCGTCGAGAGACGGCGGCACCGCCCAGCGCGGGTCGCCGGGCGGGGTCGTGGCGTCGGGGGCGCCGGCGATCGGTTGCGGGGCACGCGAGGACTGTTCGGCTGTCGTCGCATCGATCGCCGCCCAGCGCCCCGTCGAGCCGCCGGGTGCATCGAGCGTGGCCGCCGCGAGCCGGAGCCCGCCCGTGCCTTCGCCCGGCAGCGCGCCGGCCGCGGCAAGGGCCGGCATGCCGCAGATCCGCCGCTGCACGCTGCGCACGCCGGCGACGTAGTAGGCCGGAACGCCCGTCGCATCGTGCCGCCCGAAGTAGATGCAGCCGGCGATGCCGCGCCACGGATTGCGCCGCATCAGGTGCTGGGCCCGGACCTGCATCTGTTGCTCGGCACCCCAGGTCGCCAGCGCGCGGGGTCCCTCCCGGCCGCGCCAGGGAAGGCTCTCCAGCATCCGTGCCTCACCGCGTACCAGGCGACCCAGCGCTGCCGCGAGGTCGGCGCAGCCGAGCCGGAAGGGCTGCCCGGGGTAGCTGGCGCTCTGCACCGGAGCGGCGAGTGCGTCGCGCGCGGCGGCGAACCAGCGCGCCGCATCGAGACCGACCGGTCGTGCGGTAGGTGCGCCGGGTCGCGCCACGAGGCGCCGCAGTGCGGCGTCGAGTGCTTGCAGGTGCGCGGCGATGCGGTCGGCCGGCGACGGCGGGCGCGGCACGGGCCGTGCCAGGCCGAGACGCTCGGCCCATGCGCGCCACTCGCCCGCGTTGCGCCACTCGGCGCGGCAGGCGGGCACGCCATCGAGCACGTCGCGCGCGCTCGGCGACGGCGCTGCGCCGGCGGAGCGCGCGACTACCGCCACCTCGAAGGTCTTCAGCGCGGCGAGCTGGCGCACGCTGACGTGGCCGTCGGCGATGGCCGTCCCGGCGTCGGGATCGGCCGGCTTGAACAGGCTGACGCCGAGCACGATCGCGAACATCACCGGCACCACCGCCACGCTGGCGCCGATCGCGAAGTCGAGCAGCGTCGCACCGCGCGGCTCACCCATCGCGCGCTCCCGGCAGGTCGAGGTTCAGGCAGAGCGCGAGGAACGCGAGGTTGACGCTCAGCGAGGTCATCCCGAAGCTGACGAACGGGAAGGTCACGCCGGTCAGCGGCAGCACCGCGACGTTGCCGGCCACGGTCACCGCGAGCTGGCACGAGGTCAGCACGACCCAGGTGAGGGCGACCCAGCTGAGCAGCGCCTGCCCGTCGCTGGCGATCGCGGCCCGTGTCGCGACGAGGCGCGGTTCACCCCGCGTCACCCGGCCGTGGTGGCGGATCAGCCGGTGCAGCCAGAGCGCACAGCCGAGCGCGGCCAGCCACGCGGAGGTGCTGCCGAACAGGCCGGCGATCGCGGTGAACGTGTAGTCGCTGTGGATCTGCGCGGGCACGCCGCTGCACGCCAGCGCCGGCGCGTACCCGCACCACGGCGTGCTGCCGACGCCGAAGCCCCCGGGCGGTGCGGCCTGCTGGAACCAGGTGACGAGGGCCAGCTGGTCGTTGTTCGACGCGAACGGAGCGGCGACGCTTTCGAGCCGCCCGGCGGCGACGCCGTCGAGCGATCCGGCGGCGAACAGGGCCTCGGTGAGCAGGCCGATCCAGCCGGCGAACAGCAGCACCGCGAGGCCGAGCGCCGGCGCCAGCCGGGCGCCGCGGCGCTGCCACCACATCGCGATCGATGCGGCGAGGAAGGCGCCGCCGGCGTAGCCGGCGATCAGCAGGGGGCCCATGTCGCGCGTCAGCAGCATCGCCGCGAGCAGGACGGCCACCACGAACAGCAGCGGCCGCAGGTAGCGGACGAAGGAGCCGCCGAACCGGCCGTGCGCCAGCCGTTCGGCCAGCGGGCTGCCGCGCAGGAAGAAGAACCACGCGGCCCCCACGATCAGCCAGATGCGACCGAGCTCGGACGTGAGCTGGCGCTGGTGCGCGAGGCCGAGGGCGAACGCCAGCAGCGCGGCCCCGGTGAGCAGGCCCAGCACGAGCCCGGCGCCGGCGCGGCCGACGCGGCGCGCCACGCGGAACGAGAGTTCGCCCGCCCACGAGAGCAGCGCGCCGAGCGCGCGCGCGACACCGCGCCGGGCGAACAGCAGCACCGAGAACAGCGTCATGCCGAACCAGAGATGCCCCTGGTGGTAGAGCGCCAGATAGCGGTTGGCGGGGTGGCCGTTGGCCGAGAGGTCGAGCAGCACCAGCCAGCCGACGCCCGTGGCGACGACGAGGCCGGCGTAGCCGATGCGGGTGCTCATGGTCTGCGCAGGAACGGCGAGCCGGTCGGGCGCGAGGCCTCGGCGCCCCATCGCCACCAGCATGCCGAGCGCGGCCACGCCGAGCAGCCCGAGCGCCCAGGTCGCCGGCGCGCTGTCGAAGGCGTGCTCCAGCCGAGCCGGCTCGTAGGCGCGCTCGGCTGCGAAGGGCCACGGTACCCGTGCCGCCCAGGCACCGATCGTCCACAGCGCGAGCGCTGCACTGGCGCCGAGCAGCGGCGCGATCCGGCGCCGGCTGGCGACGACCGCGGCGTAGCCGAGCGCCATGGCGCCCGCCCACTGCGCACCAGCCGACTCGAGCAGGTCGCGCATCGCGGCGTTCTTGCGCGCGCGCGGCAGCGACTGGCGGGCGCTGTCCATCAGGCTCGCGGCGGCGCCGAGCGTCGTGGCGGGCGCTTCGCTGCAGTCTTCCGCCGCGCGGTTTGCGTCGGCCGGTGCCGCGGTTGGTCGTGGCGTCGGCCGCGCCAGCAGCGACGCGTCGGCCGCCACCGCGGCCGCGGCGTGGCCATCGAGCGCCCCCGCGAGCAGCAGCAGAGCGTCGGCCCGAGCGGACGCCGGCGCGTGCTGCGCCGGCGCCGGGCCCACCGCTGTGGCGCGCGCTGCAGCGTCGTGCCGCCCCGATGAAACCGCAGAGGCGCCGAGCACCGACTCGGCCCAGGCTGCGGCGCAGCGCACCGGCCGCGGCAGGTCGCCTCCAGCCAGCGCATAGCGCGCCCGGTAGGGCTCCAGCGCGGCCTCAATGGCGGCGCGGGCGCTGCTGCTGCCGCGCCAGTCGCCGTCGTCCTGTTGCCGCAAGCCGAGAACAACCAGCTCCGCGTCGGCGCGGCGCAGCGGCGCTGCGAAGGCGCGTGCGACCTGGCCCAGGGCCGCAGCCATCGCCGGGGGCAGCGAGGCAGGCGCTGCGGTCGAGTCGGCCGCTGCGCCACGTGGGCAAAGGCGCTCGTGCAGCAGCGGCTCGGCAAGCGCTCCGTGCGCGGCACAGACGGCAGGCAGCAGCGGCGCCGGCAGGCCGTCGACCGCCATGTCGTTGTCGAGAAAGCGGCCATCGCGCCCCGCGCCGAGCGCCGCAAGTTCGCCGAAGCGCGGCAGCAGCAGTGCCAACGCAGCGAGCACGAGCGCGAGCTCCATCAAGCCCGGCAGCACGCGGCGCAGCGAGGCGCCGGCAGCGCGCGGCAAGGCGTCGCCGGCACGGGCAACGTTCATCATGGGCTGCGGGTGAGCGCCTCGCTCAGAACGCAGCCAGCGTGCGCGGTCGTGGCGCCGGCAATCGCTCGAGCAGGCGCACCGACTGCCCCACGCCGAACGGAGGGGCCTCGTCGAAGCGCATCAGGCGGCGGGTACCGTCGGGCAGCCGGAACACGACGTCGTAGGCGACGCCCGGCGCTGCGTCGACGAGTTCGGGCTCGCTCGGCACGGGGCGGCCGGTCAGCCGGCCAAACATCTCGCGATGGTGCTGCATGCGGCGCTCGAGAAAGCCGCGCAACCCGCCCGGCCGCGGGTCGGCTGCCGAGCGGACGACGCGGATCGACTCGACCACGGCGCAGTCCATACAGAGGGGCGCGCGGCGAACGGGTTCTGCATCGTCGCAGTCGGCGCAGCGGTCGCGCGGCGGCACCGCTGCACTCCGGCGCGCGGCGTACGCAGGCGGCTGTGCGTCGACGTCGGGTACCGCGGGCGGCAGGTCGATGCGCTCGGGCGCACGCGCCACCGGCGCGCCGGCGCTGCGCGGACCCGCGTCGTCCCATGCGCCGACCGGGCGTGCCACACCGGCGGCGTCGGCACGCGAAATCCGGGTGTCGTCGGTGATGCTCGGGCCGTCGCGGCGCACCGCGGATGCCGCGGCTATCCCCGTGGACTCGCGCGGCGTCTCGGCTCGGGCGGATGGCGTCGGTGGCGCCGGAGGTGCGCCTGCACTTGGGGCCGTGCCGGTGGGCAGCTTCGCGCCGGCGTGCAGTGCAGCGCGCGGCGCGTGATCGGCGCCGCGCGGGGGCGATGCCACCGCAGCCGCCGCAGCGGCGGTGCGCTCCTGCCCCGGCGGCAGGGCCGAAGATCCAGGCCCCGGTGCCGCTGCCGGCGCCGTGCTCGTGGCGGGCACGGGCGGACGGGCCGCGAGCTGCCGTTCGTCGTCGATTGCCGGCGCGGCCGGCGTGGTGCGTGCGGGATCGGCGCGACGCAGTGCCGGCGGCGGCTTCGCCGCCGTCTCGGTCTTGCGTGCGCCCTTCGCCGCGGCTGCGCGCGGCGCCGCGGCGGTGGCCCCGGCCGCCGCGACACGCACGGACGCGGGGACCGCTGGCTTCGCGCCGGCCGCCGGACGGGGCGCGCCGAGCTGCAGTGGCTCTGCGAGTGCGATCCGGGCCACCTCGCTGCCGCGCCGAAGCGTCGCGACCACCGGGCTGCTCGGCCGGATGCGGTCGGCATGCCCGACGGTGTAGGTCCCTTCGTAGATCCCGGGCTGGACCTCGCGCAGCGCGAGCGGCCGGGCGGCGCCCTCGATCTGCAGCTGTGCGCTGGCGCCGGGCGCGCCGAAGACGCTGAAGTTCAGCGCGGCGCCGGGGGTCAGCCGCCCAACCTGCTCGACATCGGCGGCCTCGATGCGCAGCGGAGCCGCTCGCGTCTTCACGGCGGGTGCTGCCACGGCGCACGTCGTGACCGACAGCGCGAGCAGGCCAGCGATGCCAAGGTCCCGCAGCACATCCATGTTTTCCCCCGCACAAACCGGCCGAACCACGGGGCTGACGTGCGGCCCCGGCGCCGCCCGACAGCGGGCGAGCCCACGAGGGTAGGGCAGGGTGTCGTCGCGGGCGACGGGCTTTTCAATCGATTGCGCCTGCTTCACAAAAGGCGACATTCGAGTGGCGCGCTCGCGGCGTCGGCGATGCCGGCGTCGCGACCGGCGCCAGGCCGGAGCAGGCGGCGCGCCGATCCGAAGGGCAAGCCGCGACCCGGAATCGAGGTCGCGGACAAGCGTGCACGGCGCGACGCGTTAACGACCCGTGCGAGCCAACGTGCCGTCCGCCTCGACCACCGAGTCATCGGAGCTTCTGCCCCCGGGGCAAAGGGGTCGACCCCGCGCGCCCGCGCAGGGTTTCGCGTGGTGCCGCGCGCGCGGAGTCATTCCGCCGAGCTTGGATCGCGGCAGACCCGAAGCCCGGAACAAGATGAGAGCCGGTGCCTAGGCCAGCACCCCTGTCGTGTAGGCGACCTTGCCCCCGACCACCGTGAGGACGGGGTTGGTCCTCCTCATGTCGGCATCGCTGACGGTGAAGTAGTCGCGGTCGAGCACGACGAAGTCGCCGAGCTTGCCGACCTCGATCGAACCGAGATCGTTCTCGCGCTTGAGGAACCAGGCGTTGTCGCGGGTGTACGCCTTCAGCGCCTGCACGCGCGTGATCTGCTGGCCCGGGTTGATCTGCTGCCCCGACACGTTGAGCCCGGTGGTCGCGTAGTGGAGCGCGAACCACGGGTTGAGCGGCGCGATGTGCACGCCGTCCTCGTGCAGCCCCGCGTGGATGCCGCTCGCGACGATGTCGGCGAACGGAGGGCCGATCGGCGCGCCGTCGGCGCGCGGCACGCTGCCGAGCCACTTGAAGCCCGACATCGAGACCCTGCAGTTGAGTGCCTTCAGCCGCACGAGCTGCGCCGGCGTCACCTGCTCGACGTGGTGCAGTCCCCAGCGCAGGTCCTTGATGCCGAACTCGGCGTCCATCGCCTCGTAGGTCGCGATCACCTGCTCGATGCCCGGGTTGTTGGCCTGCGCGTTCTCGTTGCTCCAGCGCGCGCGGGCGATCAGGCGCTGCGATTCGTACCAGACCGCGTAGCCGTTGGCGTTGGTCGGCAGCGCGAACGGCGCGCCCCATTCGCCGATCGCGCCGGTGCGCACCATGTCGTCGCCGAAGAAGGGCTGGCTGTTGCGCAGGCGCTCGCGCAGCTCCGGCAACTGCTTGCTCAGGTCCCCGAGCTCGGGGATGAAGCCCTGGTTGTGCAGGAAGTTCATCTGCAGACGCACGAAGACGCGCTTTTCCTGATGCAGCGCGAGCAGCGCGTCGTACATGCGGAAGTGGTTCAGGTTGAACAGCGCATCGGTCGGCTGCGGCTCGAGCGACGCCGGGTCGAGCGTGCCGGTGGTCTTGGCCGGCAGCACCTGGTCGAGGTTGGCCGTGATGCCGCGCGACGCCGCGTAGGTCATCGCATCGATCGCGCTGCGCTTCTTGTCGTCGAAGGTCTGGCGGATGCGCAGGTGGTAGAGCGCGCGGTTGGCCATGTTCGGATTGCCGCCGGCCACCGTGCCGTCGGCGCCGACCGTCACCGGACCGGCGAGCGGCCCGGTCGCGGTCCCGAAGAACTGCTTGCCGAGCGTGTTGGTGCGCGCCGGGCCGCCGCCGCCCTGATACAGGAACACCGGACGGTCCGGCACCACGCTGTCGATCTCGGCCAGCGTCGGCAGGCGCCGCTCGGCGAACATGCCGGGCGTTCCGCCGCCCATCGCGGTGATGAACTGGCCCTCGGGCACGCCGCGCTGGCGGCGTACACGCAGCGCCTCGAGCACCCCGGCAACGTCGTTGGCGAGCTCCCACTCGGCGACGTGATAGCCGGGCCGGTTGGCGAGGCTCACGAAGTGCGTGTGGCTTTCGACGAGGCCCGGGATCACCGTCCGCCCGCCCAGGTCGATGACCTTGGCCCGGCTGCGATCGATGTCGCCCACGGCCACGAAGCGACCCTCGTGGATGCCGATCGACGCGATGACGCTGTTCTGGTCGTCCATCGTGTGGATCCGGCCGTTGACCAGCAGCAGGTCGGGCCCGGTGCCCTCGTCGGAATCGTCGTGGTCGCCACCCCCGCAACTCGCGAGGTTCAATGTCGAGACGGCGGCCGCGCCGGCGGCAGCCGCGCGGATGAAGATGCGTCGGTCCATGGAATGTCTCCTCCCCTTGTTGGAATCGAGTCGCTCGCCTGCCGCGGAGAGCGACCCGGGCAGTGGCGCCGAACCAGACTAGCAGCGGGCAGGAGCGCACTCCAACGAAGAATTTCGATCGAAACGATTCACCGCGTCGATGACGAGACGTGTCGCCGCGGCTGGCGAGCGCGGTTCACGAGTCGCGCGTCGACCCGACTGGCGATCTCGCATCTTCACGGGAATGCCGCACGCGAACGCTGCGGCGCCATCTGCCGCAGATCAGGCCGGACCGGCCTGGCGAAGACTGTTGCCGAGCGCGGTCTTGCGCACGATGACCGCGAACGACTGGACCGCAGCGGCCTTTTCGCCCTCGGTGCGCCACAGGATGCCGGGCGTGCGGATCGGCGTCGGACTCTCGATCGGGATCATCCGCAGCCCGGTCATCTCCGGCGGCACGGCATTGATGGCAGCGATGGCCGCGATCTGCATGCGCAGCACCAGTCCCAGCATCGGGGCGATGGTCGACATCTCGGCGACCACCACCGGCTCGGCGCCGCTCGCCTTGAAGCAGTCGTCGAGCAGGGTGCGCGTGGCGAAGTACTCGGGAAGCAGCACCAGGCGTTGCTGGTGCAGCTCGACCATGCGGATGCGGCGTCGGCCGGCGAGCGGGTGCGACGCCGACACCACCAGCACCATTTCCTCGTTGTAGAGCGGCTCGAACCAGAGCGGCGTCGGACCGATCGGGCGATACGAGATGCCGAGGTCGAGCTCGCCGGCATGCAGCTTGGCCGCGATCTGATCGGCGGCGAGTTCCTCGACGCGCACCTGCACGGTCGGGTGCTTGGCCAGGAAGTGCGCGACGCACTCGGGAATCAGCCCGATGTTGAAGGTGTGGGTGGCGCCGATCCTGACCTTGCCGGTGAGACCGCTGCCGGTCGGCTTCAGCATCGCGATGCCGTAGTCGACTTCCTTCAATGCCCGCGTCGCGAAGGCGAGGAACAGTTCGCCGGCCTCGGTGGTGACCACCTTCTTGCCAATCCGATCGAACAGTTGCTGGCCGAGCTCGTCCTCGAGCTGTCGGATCTGGTGCGACAGCGTCGACTGCGTGACGTGCACGCGGCTCGCGGCCTTCGTGAAGCTCAACGAGTCCGCGAGCGCCTTGAAGTAGCGCAGGTGTCTCAGCTCCAACGCACACGACCCATGGAAACCCCGACGCCGAATCGATGCCATCGATCATAACAATGGCAATTGGTCATTTCCGCAATGAGTCGGCTTCGCGTAACGTTGCGTCCGCGTCGGCGCTATGCCCGGTGAATTCGCGTGTGGCGGGCGGCAGATGGCGTCGCCGCCGAATGGCAGGGGAAACCCTTCCATCGCTGCCGTCCATCGTTCGTTGTGCCGCCGGCCGCCACGCGAGCCGTGTCCGCCAGGGCACTCCGAGGAACCCCATGTCCGAATACAACCAGGAAAAGCTCACGCAGGACGTGCTCGCGGCATTCGCAGGAACGCCCGAGCCGCGTCTGCGCGAGCTGATGACCGGCCTCGTCAAGCACATCCACGCGTACGCCCGAGAGGTCGACCTGACGCCCGAGGAGTGGCTCGCCGGCATCAAGTTCCTCGAGGCGGTCGGGCACATCTCGACCGAGCGGCGTCCCGAGTTCATCCTGCTGTCCGACACCCTCGGACTCTCGATGATGGTGGTCTCGCTGGCGCAGGCGCGCGCGGGCGGCACCGCCAAGGGCGCGACCGAGGCGACCGAAGCGACGGTCGAAGGCCCGTTCTACTGGCCCGGCGCACCCGAGATGCCGCTCGGCGGCGACATCGGCGAAGGCGTGCCGGGCGAGCCGACGTTCTACATGGGCCGCGTCACCGACACCGAAGGCCAGCCGCTCGCCGGCGCGCTGCTCGACGTCTGGTCGGGCGACGGGCACGGCAAGTACGACGTGCAACTCGCGGCCGAGCCGGTGATGAAGGCGCGCGGGCGCTTCCGCACCGACGCCGAAGGGCGCTACTGGTTCTGGTCGATCCGCCCGGCCTACTACCCGATTCCCGACGACGGTCCGGTCGGCGACATGATGCGGGCGACCAACCGCAGCATCTATCGCCCCGGCCACATCCACATGCAGGTCTCGGCGCCAGGGCACGTGACGCTGACGACGCACATCTTCGTCGCCGGCAGCGAGTACATCGACCAGGACGCGGTGTTCGGCAAGCGCGACAGCCTGGTGGTCGACTTCGACCGCCACCCGCCGGGCAAGGCGGTCGACGGCCGCGAGATGAAGGTGCCGTACTACTCGGCGAGCTACGACTTCCGGCTTGCGCCGGCGCGTGCCTGAGCCGCATGCCATTCCCCCAACACTTCGCTCGCGCCTACTCATGAAGATCGGCAAGGTCACCGTTCCGCGCACCGCGATCTCGACGTCGGATGAACACACCATCGTCGTGCGTGGCCGCGATCTCTCGAAAGAGCTGATCGGCAAGATCGGCTTCGTCGACCACTTCTTCCTGCTGCTGACCGGCGCGTTGCCGAGCGAAGGGCAGGCCCGGGTGCTGAACGCCACGCTGGTCGCGATCGCCGAGCATGGTCTGGTGCCGAGCAACCAGGCCGCGCGCATGACCTTCGCCGCGGCACCCGACGCGATGCAGGGTGCGGTCGCGGCCGGCATCCTGGGCTGCGGCTCGGTGATCCTCGGCGCGTCGGAGACGGCGGGCCGTCTCTACAGCGAGATCGACACGCGCATCGCCGGGGGCGAGCCGATCGAGGCCGCCTCGCTGGCGGTGATGCAGGACTGGCGTGCAGTCGGCAAGTCGATCCCCGGCTACGGCCACCCGTTGCACAAGGAGCGCGACGCGCGCGTCGATGCGCTGTTCGACGTCGCGCGCGCGGCCGGCACGGATCTGCGCTTCGTCAAGATCGCCGAAGCGGTCGAGGCGCTGATCCCGCAGGTGATCGGCAAGACGCTCAAGCTCAACGTGTCGGGCGCGATCCCGTCGGTGCTGCTCGGCGCGGGCTTTCCGGTGGCCGCGCTGAAGGGCGTGCCGATCCTCGCGCGCACCGCGAGCCTCATCGCCCATCTGTACGAGGAGATGACGCAGCCGATCGGCTTCGCGCTGTCGTACCAGGCGACGCGCGAGATGGTCTACGACGGCGAACTGCCGGAAGGGTTCGGCGCGTGACGCGCGTTCGCAGTCGCACCGGGGTGCAGCGATGAGCAAGGTGCTGCAGGGCATCAAGGTGATCGAGCAGGGCACCTTCATCACCGGCCCGGCCTGCGGCATGCTGCTCGGCGATCTCGGCGCCGACGTCATCAAGGTCGAGGCACCCAAGACCGGCGATCCGTTCCGCGCGTTCAAGAACGGCCTCTACAGCCCGCACTACCAGACCTACAACCGCAACAAGCGGAGCATCACCCTCGACACCCGGAGCGCCGACGACCGCGAGGTGTTCGATGCGCTGATCGCCGATGCCGACGTCTACGTCCAGAACTTCCGCCCCGGCGTCGCCGAGCGGCTCGGCGCCGGCGAGCAGCGCCTGCGCGCGCTCAACCCGAAGCTCGTCTATTGCGCGATCAGCGGCTTCGGCGCCACCGGCCCGGCCGCCAATCGCCCGGCCTACGACACCGTCGCGCAGGCTGCGAGCGGCTTTCTCAACCTGCTCGTCAACCCCGAGAACCCGCGCGTCGTCGGGCCGGCGATCGCCGACTCGCTGACCGGCTTCTACGCCGCCTACGGCGTGATGGGCGCATTGATCGAACGCGGCCGCACCGGCGTCGGCCGCACCGTCGAGGTCTCGATGCTTGAGGCGATGACGCACTTCAACCTCGATGCGTTCACCCACTTCTTCCAGGTCGACGAGGTGATGGGCCCATACAGCCGGCCGAGCGTCTCGCAGTCGTACGTGCTCGAATGCGCCGACGGCAAGTGGATCGCGCTGCACATGTCGTCGCCCGAGAAGTTCTGGCAGGGGCTCGCCAACGCCATCGAGCAGCCGAACCTTTTCAGCGATGCGCGCTTCGCCACGCGCGAGGCGCGCATCGCGAACCAGGAGGCGCTGATCGACCTGCTCGGCGACGTGTTCAAGCGCCGCACCCGCGACGAGTGGTGCGCGCGCCTGCAGGCCGAGGACGTTCCGAACGCGCCGATGTACGACACCAGCGAGGCGCTGCTCGACCCGCAGGCCGTGCACCTGCAGCTGACCACGCAGGCGGTGCACCCGACGATGGGCCTCTTCCGCACGGTGCGCTCGCCGGTCTCGTTCGACGGCGAGCGCGCGCTCGACGTGCGGCCGCCGCCGACGCTCGGCGAGCACAACGACGAGATTCGCGCGGCGCTGAAGAAGAAGCCCGACGCGGCGGCGCCCTGAGCCTGAAAGCCATGCAACGACGTCATCTCCTCTCCGGGTTCGCCGGTGCCATCGTCCTCGCGCACGGCGCTCGCGCGCTCGCGCAGGACGCCACCCTGAAAATGGTCGTACCGTTCGGTCCGGGAACCACCACCGACACGATCGGGCGCATCGTCGCCGACGCGCTCGGCAGGAACCTCGGCCAGACCGTCATCGTCGACAACCGCGCCGGCGCGGGAGGCTCGACCGGCTCGGACCAGGTCGCCAAGTCGGCGCCCGACGGTCGCACGCTGGTGATGGGGACGGTGGGCACCCACGCGATCAACCAGGCGCTGTTCCGCAAGCTGCCCTACGACACGCTGCGCGATTTCGCGCCGATCGCCTTCGTCGGCTACACGCCGACCCTGCTGGTGGTCGCCGCCAATTCACCCGCGAAGTCGTTGAAGGACCTCGCCGCGCTCGCGGCGCGCCCCGAAGGCCTGACCTTCGGCTCGGCCGGCAACGGCACCTCGGGCCATCTGGCCGGCGAGCTGCTCGCGCAGCGCCTCGGCGGCCGCATGATCCACGTGCCCTACAAGGAAGGCGCGGTCGCTCTGACCAGCGTGATGTCGTCGCAGGTCGACTTCATGTTCTATCACCCGGCTGCGGTGATGCCGCAGATCAAGGCCGGCAAGCTGCGCGCGCTCGCCTGCAGCGGGTCGGTGCGCAGCACTGCCGCGCCCGACGTGCCGACGCTGATGGAGCAGGGCATCGCCGACTTCGATCTGGTCGCGTGGTTCATGCTCTACGCGCCGGCCGCGACGCCGCCCGCCACGCTCGCGCGCCTGCGCAGCGCCACCGCGGCCGCGCTCGCGCAGCCCGAGCTCGTGACCCGCCTTCGCGACCAGGGCGTCGAGCAACGCGCGATGAAGCCCGAGGAGCTGGTGCCGTTCAACAAGGCCGAGCTCGTCAAGTGGGCCGAACTCGTCAAGCGCTCGGGCGCGCAGGTCGACTAGGGGCTTCGACGCGAGGGAAGCGACGCGACTGGGGGGCCAGCGCCCCCATCCAGAACTCGGCAACAGGGAGACAACGCACATGAACGGTACCCTCATCACCCGCCGCACGCTCGTCGCGGCCGCGCTGCTCGGCGCGAGCGGCATGGCGCTCGCGCAGGCGCCCACAGGCCAGCCGATCCGGGTCGGCGGCACGCTCGCGCTGACCGGTCCGCTCTCGGCCACCGCGCAGATCCACAAGCTCGCCGGCGACATCTACATCGAGCAGGTCAACAAGCGTGGCGGCTGGCTCGGGCGGCCGGTCGAGTGGATCGTCAAGGACGACCAGTCGAAGGCCGACCTCGCGCGCACGCTGTACGAGCAGCTCGTGACCGCCGACAAGGTCGACCTGCTGATGGGCCCGTACGCGACCGGCGCGATCCTCTCGGCGATCGGCGTCGCCCAGCGCTACAACAAGGTGCTGGTCCAGCACACGCTCGGCATCCCGTCGCTCGCCAAGTACGACATGACGTTCCCGGCGTGGTCGATCGGCTCGGAGCCGCAGACCACGGTCCCGAACACCGTGTTCGACGCCCTCGCCGCCGGACCGAAGCCGCCGAAGACGGTGGCGGTCGTCACCAGCAAGTTCCCGTCGATCCAGTTCATGTCGGCCGGCGCGCGCGAGGTGCTGAAGAAGCGCGGCCTCACCGAGGTGCTGTTCCTCGAGTGGGACTTCGGCAACCGCGACTTCGGGCCGATCGCCAACCGCGTGAAGGACGCCAAGCCCGACTTCGTCTGGGTCGGCGCCATCGGCCTCGAGGGCAACCTGCTGCTCGACGCGATGAAGAAGATCGACTACGTGCCGCCGCAGCACTTCTACATGTACCCGGCTCCCGGCCCGCTGGTCTCGCTGCCCGAAGCCAAGAACGCGCTCTCGGTGACGATCTTCGAGGACCAGCCGCCGTTCACGTCGAACACCGGCGCGGCCGAGTTCGTGAAGCTGTTCCGCGAGCGTGCGACCAAGGCGGGCCTCGCCGACCCGTCGGTCGAGACGCAGGCGGCGGCCTCGTACACCGCGTGGCAGATCCTCGAGGCGGGCGTCGTCGGCACCAAGAGCCTCGACGACAAGGCGATCGCCGCGTTCCTGAAGGCCAATCGGGTCGACACACTGCAGGGCAAGCTGCGCTTCAACGGCGTCGGCAACTTTGGCGACGACCTGATGCGCGTCAAGCAGATCCAGAACGGCAAGTGGGTGGTGGTCTGGCCGAAGGAAGTCACCACCGGCGGCGCCAGGCTGCAGGCGAACTGACGGCCGATGGGATTCACGCTGCCCAGCGTCTCGCTGCTGTCGCAAAGCATCCTGTCGGGCGTCTTCGTCGGTGCGCTCTACGGCCTGCTGGGGCTCGGCGTGAGCCTCAGCTGGGGCTTGCTGCGCCTGATCAACCTCGCGCACTTCGCGTTCGCCTTCCTCGCCGCGTACATCTGCTACCAGCTCGCGCAGATGCACGTCGACCCGCTGCTCACGCTGCTGGTCATCGTGCCGGCGTTCTTCGTGCTGGGTGCCGCGCTGCACGGGTTGATGGGCTACTTCAAGGTCACGCCGTTCAACTCGCTGCTCGTCACGTTCGGGCTGATGGGCATCGTCGAGGCCTTCATCCAGACCATCTGGACCGCCGACTTCCGCAAGATGGAATCGGTCTACGAGGCGCAGAAGTTCAAGCTCGGCACCCTGTTCGTGCCGGTGCCCGAGCTGATCACCTTCGGTCTCGCGGTGGCGATCTCGTTCGCGGTCTGGGCGGTGCTGCGCTACACCGACCTCGGGCGCGCGCTGCGCGCCGCCGCCGAAGACCCGCGCATCGCGCAGGCGTTCGGCGTCAACCAGCAGCGCAACGCGCTGCTGCTCGCCGGCACCTGCTCGGCGCTGGCCAGCATTGCGGGCGTCTGCCTCGCGCTCAGCTTCACGCTCGCGCCGTCGCAGATGTACGCATGGATCGGCGTGGTGTTCGCGGCGGTGATGCTCGGTGGCCTCGGCCGCGCGCTCGGCCCGCTGATCGCCGGCAGCCTGATCGGCGTCAGCGAAGCCGTCACGATGGCGGTGACCGCTCCGTCCTGGGCGCCGATCGTGTCGTTCACGCTGCTGATCCTGATCCTCGTGCTGCGGCCGGGGAAGGTGGCGACGTGAGGCGCGCCGCTGCGCGCGCGGGTGCCCGGTACCGCTTCGCGAGGGCTGCCCGATGAGCGCGACCCCACGGCCGCACGCCGGCGGCGCCTCGACGCTGGGGCAGGGCGTGTCCGCCCTCGCACCGAGCGGCGACGGGGCGGCTCCGACGCGGACGGACGGCGGTCCGACCCAACGCTCGGGCATCCGCAAGACGCCGCTCGCGATCGTCGGCGGCGCGGTGCTGCTGGCCCTGGTGCCGCAGCTCGGCCTCCCGGCGTTCTACGACTCGCTGCTCTACCTGATGCTGAGCTGGATCGTGCTCGCGACCTCGTGGAACATCCTCTCGGGCTACACCGGCTACTTCTCGTTCGGCCATGGTGCGTTCTTCGGCGCCGGCATGTACACGACCAGCACGCTGCTCGCGCGCTACGAATGGCCGTTCCTCTGGACCCTGCCGATGGCGGCGCTGGTCGCGGCGCTCCTCGGCGTCGCGCTCGGCGCGGTGGTGTTCCGCGTGAAGGGCGTGCGCGGCGAGTTGTTCGCGCTGCTCACGCTGGCGGTGACCTTCGTCATCGGCACCATCGTTGTCAACACGCCGCTCGACGGCGGCAACGGCGTCTCGCTGAGCGCGGTGCCGGTGCCCAAGCTCGGCCCGACGCCGTCGTCGACCTTCTACCTGCTGGCGCTGATCGCGGCGACCGCGACGCTGCTGATCGCCTGGGGCATCTACGTGTCGAAGTTCGGCGCCGGGCTGTTCGCGATCCATGACGACGAGGACGCGGCCGAGGTGATGGGCGTGCCCACCTACCGCTACAAGCTGATCGCGCTGGCAATCTCGTGTGCGCTGGCGGGCGTCGCGGGCGGCATCCAGGCGCTGTTTCTTTCGTACGTGACGGCGGGCGAGGTCTTCACGATCACGGTGCCGCTCACCGTCGTGCTGATGAGCGTGCTCGGCGGCACCCGCCACTGGGCCGGCCCGGCGCTCGGCGCGATCGCGATCACCGCGCTGCTCTACAGCTTCACCGCGGCCGATCACGCGGTCGCCGGCAAGGCGCTGATCGGCGCCATCCTGATCGTCGCGATCCTGTTCATGCCCGACGGCATCCTGCTGCGGCTGCAGAAGCTGTTCGGTCGACGTGCTGCCGCAGTGACTGCGGGGACGGCACATCCGCCATCGGCGGCGGCGCGGCCAGCGGCCGAGCCGACGCCGGCTCACGCGATGGGGTCCACTGCGCCGGCACCGGTCGCGCCCGCAGCCGTGCGCACCGCGACGGTCGCTGCCGGCGAGCCGCTGCTCCGCGTGCGCGGGCTGCAGAAGTCGTTCAAGGGCGTGCGCGCGCTCGCGGGCGTCGACGTCGACGTGCGCGAAGGCGAGATCCTCGGCCTGCTCGGGCCCAACGGCTCCGGCAAGTCGACCTTCATCAACGTCGTCAGCGGCCACTACGAACCGACCGGCGGGCAGATCGTGTTCGAGGGCCGCGACCTCACCGGCTTTGCCGCGCATCGGATCGCCGCCGCGGGCATCTCGCGCACGTACCAGATTCCGCGGCCGTTCGGCCACCTCGACGTGCTCGACAACGTGGCGCTCGCGACGATGTTCGGCGGCGGCGTCGACAGCGTCGCCGCGGCGCGCCATCAGGCCATGACGTGGCTGGAGTTCACCGGCCTGCACGAGAAGGCGAAGGCGCTGCCCGACGACCTGAACCTGCACCAGCGCAAGTTCCTCGAGCTGGCGCGCGCGCTCGCCTCGCGGCCGCGCCTGGTGCTGCTCGACGAGGTGCTGTGCGGCCTCACGCCGAGCGAGATCGACGCCGCGGTCGCGCTGATCCGGCGCATCCGCGAGCAGGGCTCGACGATCGTCTTCGTCGAGCACGTCATGCGCGCGGTGATGGCGCTCACCGATCGCGTCGTCGTGTTCAACCACGGCGAGCTGCTCGCCGAGGGCCACGCGTCCGAGGTCATGCAGCGGCCCGACGTGATGACCGCGTACCTCGGCAAGTCGACCATCGAGGCGGCCCATGCTTGAGGTCCGCGACCTGCAGGTGGCCTACGGCGCGGCGCCGGCGCTCTGGGGCGTGACGCTCGAGCTGCGCCCCGGCGAGCTGCTGTGCGTGGTCGGGCCCAACGGCGCCGGCAAGACGACGTTGATCAACACGCTGGCCGGCATCCTGCGCGCGCGCGCCGGTCGCATCGTGTTCGACGGCCAGGACATCACGGCACTGGCGGCGCATCGCTTCTGCACGGCCGGGATCGCGATCGTTCCTGAAGGCCGGCGCCTCTTCACCGGCATGAGCGTGCTCGAGAATCTCGAGCTCGGCAGCTATCTGCCGCTCGCCAAGTCGCAGCGCAAGGAATCGCTCGCCTCGGTGCTCGAGCTGTTTCCCGCGTTGCAGGAGAAGCTCGCCAGCCCGGCCGGCGAGCTCTCGGGCGGCCAGCAGCAGATGGTCGCGATCGCACGTGCGCTGATGGCACGGCCCAAGCTGCTGCTGCTCGACGAGCCGTCGCTCGGCCTCTCGCCGCGCATCGTGCACGACATGTTCGCGGCGATTCGCCGCATCAACGCGGCGGGCGTGTCGGTGCTGATGGTCGAGCAGAACGTCGCCATGGCGATGCAGGTCTCGAGCCGTGCCTACGTGCTCGAGGAAGGCAGCATCGTCGCCGAAGGCCTGCCGGGCGAACTGCTCGAGCGCCCCGAAATCCAGCGCGCCTATCTCGGCGTGTAGAGCCTTCGACGGGCTCCACGCCTGCTGCGAGACCGATCCACCGCAACGGAGAACCCCATGCTCTTTCCCACCACCATCGTCGGCAGCTTCCCGCAACCCGAGTGGCTGATCGACCGCGCCAAGCTGGCGGGACGCTTCCCACCGCGCGTTCGCGCCCAGGAGCTCTGGCGCATCCCGCCGCCGTACCTCGCCGAGGCGCAGGACGACGCGACGCTGATCGCGATCCGTGCGCAGGAAGACGCCGGTCTCGACATCGTGAGCGATGGCGAGATCCGCCGCGAGAGCTACTCGAACCGCTTCGCCACCGCGCTCGAAGGCGTCGATCTCGACAACCCCGGCACGGCGCTCGACCGCTCGGGGCACCCGAACCCGGTGCCTCGCATCGTCGGCAGGATCCGCCGCATGCACGCGGTCGAGGTCGACGACCTGCGCTTCCTGCGCGCCAACACCGACCGCATGGTGAAGATCACCGTGCCGGGGCCGTTCACGATGCTGCAGCAGGCGCAGAACGACTTCTACGCGAGCGAAGAGGAGGCGGCGATGGACTACGCCGCGGCCGTCAACGAGGAGATCCGCGACCTCTTCGCCGCGGGTGCCGACGTGGTGCAGATCGACGAGCCGTACATGCAGGCGCGGCCCGAGAAGGCGCGCCAGTACGGCCTGAAGGCACTCAATCGCGCGCTCGACGGAATCACCGGAACGACCGCGGTGCACATCTGCTTCGGCTACGCGGCGATCATCCACGAGCGGCCGAGCGGCTACTCGTTCCTGCCCGAGCTCGCGCAATGCAGCTGCCGGCAGGTCTCGCTCGAGACCGCGCAGTCGCATCTCGACTGCTCGGTGCTGCAGTCGCTCGACGGCAAGCGGCTGATGGTCGGCTGCATCGACCTGTCGGACCCGAACGTCGAGTCGGTCGAGACCATCGTCGAGCGCATCGAGCGCGCGCTGCCGTATGTGAAGCCCGAGAACGTGATCCTCGCTCCCGATTGCGGCATGAAGTACCTGCCGCGCGAGACCGCGTTCGGCAAGCTGCGCGCGATGGTCGAGGCGGCCAAGGTGCTGCGCGGGCGTCACGGCAGCGCCTGACGTCGTTGCGATGCTGTTCGCGTTCCATCTGATGGACACGCCGCAAAGCGCCGAGCTGCGGCTGCAAGTTCGGCCGGCGCACAAGGCCTACTTGGCGGAGGTCGCCGATCGGATCGCGTTTGCCGGCCCGCTGCTGGACGGCGACGCGATGGTCGGCAGCCTGCTCGTGATCGACTTTCCCGGCCGGGCGGCGGCCGACGCGTGGCTCTCGGACGAGCCGTTCACGCGTGCCGGCGTGTACGCGAGCGCGGCGGTGCACGGCTTTGCCAACCTGTGGCCGCAGAAGGTTGGGTTCCCCGAGGCATGAACGCGGCGGGCCGCTCCCGAGCGCTTGTCCCGGCGCGCCCGGCGCGCCCGGAGTCCCGATGAGCGGCGTGCGCGACTTCGTGTTTCAGGTGGCCATGCCGCGGGTCGTGTTCGGCGCGGGCGCGCTGCAGCACGTCGCGCGCGAGGTCGATGCCCTCGGCGCGTCTCGCGTGCTGGTGCTCTCGACCCCGGGGCAGCGGGCGCTCGGCGAGCGCGTCGCGGCCTTGCTCGGCGGCCGCGCGGCCGGGCTCTTCGCACGTGCCGAGATGCACGTGCCGGTCGAGGTGGCGAACGCGGCCCGCGAAGCGGCGCTCGCGCTCGGCGCCGACTGCGCGGTGGCGATCGGCGGCGGCTCGACCACCGGCCTTGGCAAGGCGATCGCGCTGCAGACGGCGTTGCCGGTGATCGCGATCCCGACCACCTACGCCGGCAGCGAGATGACCACGATGTACGGTCTGACCGATGCCGGCAGCAAGACCACGGGCCGCGACCCGCGCGTGCTGCCGCGCTGCGTGATCTACGACCCCGAGCTGTCGGCGGGCCTGCCGTTCGCGACCACCGTCGTCAGCGCGATGAACGCGATCGCCCATGCGGCCGAGGGGCTCTACGCGCCCGACGCCAACCCGGTGGTCGACCTGCTGGCCGAGGAGGGGATCCGCACCACCGCGAGCGCGCTGCCGCGCCTTCGGCACGACGCGCGCGACCTCGACGCGCGTGGCGACGCGCTGATCGGCGCGTGGCTCTGCGGCACCGTCATGGGCAGCATCACCGTCGGCCTGCACCACAAGCTCTGCCACACGCTCGGCGGCACCTTCGGGCTGCCGCACGCCGAGGTGCACAGCGTCGTGCTGCCGCATGCGCTCGCGTACAACGCGCCGGCCGCGCCGCAGGCGATGACGCGCATCGCGCGTGCGCTCGGCACCCCCACGGCGCCGGGGGGCCTCTTCGACCTGGCGGCGCGGCACGGCGCGCCGCTCGCGTTGAAGAGCATCGGGATGCAGGCACCCGACCTCGACCGCGCCGCCGACCTCGCGGTGAAGATGCCGTACCCGAACCCGCGACCGCTCGAGCGCGACAAGGTCCGCGAACTGCTCGAGTTCGCGTTCGAGGGTCGGCGCCCGGAGTAGGCAGGCGCGCGCGACGTCGCCGCGAACGCGCGCCGATTCGCTGCGGGCCGACGCGATCACGCGGACGACTTCAGCGGCGGCGTTCCAGCCTCACGCCTGACGAGACGGCGGGCGCTCGCGTGGCGGCCTGCGCCTGTGAAGAGGCGCCAGGCCGAGGCAGGAACCTGACGGCCGCGCCGGACCACTGCGTGCGCTGCACGCGAGCCCAGAGACACGGCGGCCGCGCCGACCGGTCGCCTAGGGGGAATCCCTGTGTCGCACGCGCGGACAACGTATACATTGCCCCATACGTCACGCACCCGAGTGCTGCGGGCGCATCTTGAACGTCGTCCACCGGTCCCGCCGCTGCAAGCGGTGCGGGCGCCACGGCTGTGGCGGCTTCGCGATTCCACCAAGAGGAGACCCCCATGCACCGAGTGCTACACCGCATGTTGCCAGTCGTGATGCTCGCGATCCTTCTGATGAGCAGCTCCTTGACGTTCGCCATCACCGCACCCGAGCTTCGGGCGTCGATGCGGGACGCCAATCAACTGCCGTCACCCACGAACGTGGACGAGAGAGCAGCCCGAGGCAACTACCTTCCTTACACCGGCTATTTCGAGGAGACCTATACCACCGGCGCCGGTGCCGGACGCAAGGCGAGGTTCTATATCCCGCAGGGCAGCTTCGTCCGCAACTACTTCCTCGCGATCGCGCTGCCGAGCGGAACCGACGTGGAGACATTCCTGGTCAACAGCGGGTGGATTGATACGGCGGACGCGAACACGTTGCCGCTGATGATCCTGCTGCCGGAGAACGGCCAGTGGGGCCCCTATGCGCAGGAGCAGGCCTATATCGGGCGGGTGCTGAACGGCTACCAGTCGGGCCGGCGGTGGTATTCGATTTATGGCGAGTTCTATCTGGCAGGCTACGGAGACGGTGGCGACAGGCTGCAGCAGTGGGCCGGCGAGAACCCGCTGTTCGTGATCAGCCAGGCCTACTTCGACTCGAACGTCGACGCGGCAGCGCTCGCTGCGGCGGGCGAGTACTACTACGTCCCGAGCGGCCAGACGGCGCTCACCTCTCCGGGGCCGGCGGTCACCGCGCCCGGGGCGGGCGTGCCCTGCGGCGTCACCTTCGAATGCGTCAAGAAGAAAGACGTTCCGGTGCCGACCGATCTGTTCGGCAGCAGCACGCCGGCAGGTGCCATTGCCTACTGGAAATACTCGAACGAGTGCGGTTCCACCGTCATGGCGGGTGCCGGCGCGCTCGGCAGCGACGTTTGCTGGCAGAACAAGGTGAACTCGAAGGCGCTCGCCACCGGCTACAGCAGCGTCGTGTCGCGCGTCTCGGTGCTGAACGCGCACGTCGAATACGTCGACCCGCGCGTCACGAAGCAGGTGTACGACAGCCTCCTGACCTACACGCGTTACACCAACTCCTCGGCGTGGAGCAACGCGCTGGGATGGAAGGTCAACCGCAACATGCCGGGTTTCCAGATCGTCGACATGATCCGGCCGGAGAACGGCCGAAACGTCAAGCGGCAATACTGGTCGTACGTGCCCGCGAAGGTACAGGACAAGCGGCTCTTCCCGAACGGCGCGCCGGTGATCTACGCCTTCGGCGGCAACGGCAACGCGGTGTTCCAGTACTTCGAGTCGAGCCAGTACATCGAACTCGCCGACACCTACGGTTTCAGCGTCGTGATGCCCGGCGAGCACACCGGCAACGACGGTGTGACCACCACGTGGAGCATCAACGAGAACGACTATCAGTTCATATTGGCCGTGATGCAGGACATGAACGGCAAGTACGGCCAGTACTTCGACCAGAAACGCATTTACGCGTTCGGGCACTCGCAGGGCGGCGCGCTGACCAACTTCCTTTCCGAGCGCGACCCCAACCTGTTCACGGCGTACTCCGTCAACGCCGGTGGCGGCCGGAACTTCCCGGCCGGCACTCCACCGGCGCCGATGTACGGCATCTACGGTGAATACGACTCCGCGAACATCCTCAGCGGCCGGACCGGCTGGTTCGCACGCAACGGTCTCAACGTCGCGGACGGCGTCACCACCGACCCGTTCGATCTGCCGGCGCGCTTCAACAACCCGGTCCAGTACCTCATCTATCCCGACACCCCGCAGTACCCGGGAGACCAGTACGAGACGACCACTTGGTACAACGCGAGCGGCATGCCGATGTTCGCCGAGACGCTGGCCTACGGCAAAGAGCACAACAACACCGTTTCCAGCTTCCGCCGCACCTGGCTCGAGTGGTACAACCATTGGTCGCGCGATTCAGCCGGCAACCGCATCTACGCGGCCGCGACGCCACCGGCCTCCGTTTCGCTGCAGGTCGTGCCGGGTGTGCTGAACCTGCGCTCGACCGCCGGTCTCGTCACCTCGGTGATCACCGTGCCCGCGGGCGTCGACCTGCGTCAATGGAGCATCAGCGGCCTCACGATGGCCGGCGCACCCGCCGTGTCGACCGCCTACGCCAGCGATGGTCGCTCGATGGTCGTGACGTTCAACAAGGCCCAGTTGAGCAGCCTGCCGGCCGGCGACAACGTGCCGTTCACGATCAGCGGCCAGTTCAACCGCGACGGCTTCCAGTGGCCGCTGAGCGCCGCGGCGGCCGTCAAGGTCATGAAGTAGGGGGGCACTGCGTGCCGCGGGCCTGAACGCCGCGGTCGAGCGGTTCTCGCTGGAGGCGGCGGTCCGACGGCGGGCGGATCACGACCGGGGCGGGCTGCAACGGCGGCCCGGTCCGCGCCCAGCCGGCGGGCTGTCTCAGCGCAGCCGCAAGCGCATGCCGAGCTCGCGAGGCGCCATCGCGAACGAGAACAGCTCTTCGGGCGGGCCACCGTGCCGCGTGCCGACCCTCTCGAGATCGAAGCCGTCGAGCAGCATCGCCGCGGCGACCTTCATCTCGAGCAGCGCGAGATAGCGGCCCGGACACAGCCGCGGCCCGGCGCCGAACGGCATCGACACGCGGTCCGGCGAGGCGCGGGTGCGTTCATCGGTCGCCAGCCAGCGCGCCGGATCGAAGCGCTGCGGATCGGCGAAGTGGCGGGCGCTGGTGGCATCGGCCCGCACCAGCCCCACCACGATCGCGCCTGCGGGCACGGCAACGTCGCCGACCACGACGTCGCGATTCGCCTGTGCCGTCTGCACCGGCGCCACTGGCTTGAGGCGCATGGTTTCGTGCAGGCAGGCTTCGAGGTAGACGAGGCGTCCGATCGTGTCCAGCGAGAGCGAAGGGTCCTGCGCGCCAACGCGGCGCACCTCGTCGCGCGCCGCGCCGAGCGCGTGCGGGTGGTCGAACAGGAAGTGGATCAGCCAGGTGATCGTGTTGGCGGTCGTGTCCTCACCGGCGACCAGCATGACCAGCACGTTGCCGGCGACGTCGGCATCGCTGATGCCGGCGTCGGCCTCGGCGGCGACCAGCATCGCCTCGAGCAGGTTGGTCGGTGCGAGCCGGCGCGCGGGGTCGCGCGCCAGCTGCGCGCGGGCAGCCCGGATGAAGCCGTCGATCGCCGAGCGGATCACGACCACGCTCTGCTCGAGCTCGCGATCGGCGCGGGTCCTGATCCGGCGCCAGTACGGCAGCCTGGCGGCGAGCCGCCGCCCCAGCGCCGGCAACACGCGGTTGAGATCGGTCTGGATCGGATCGTCTCCTTCCAGCGTGTTGACGTCGGAGCCGAACGCCAGCCCCGCGACCACGTCCACCGTGTAGCGCATGAGGTCGGCCTGCACGTCGATCGCGCGGCCCTCCGCGGCGGCCTGCCGCCAGCGCCCGCGCAGGCGCTGCACCACCTTCTGCAACGACGGGAAGTAGGCGTGCACGTGGGCGGGGTCCAGCGCCGCCATCACGAGCCGGCGCTGGCGCCGCCACTCCTCGTCGTTGACGAAGAAGAGGCCCGCAGGGCACTGCCGAGCAGCGGCAAGGCCGGCGGACCCGGCAGGGTTCGGTAGTCGCGGATCGGGCCCGATCCGGCGTCGGCGGGTGGGGACGCCTTCATCGCAAGCTCCTGCAGCGTCGCGCCGCGAGTATCGCCACGGCGAGGCGCGATGGAAGCCGGGCGCGCGCCGTGCGACCTTGAGGTCCGGCCTTCATCGGCGGTCCGTCCGCGCCCTAGGCGGGCTCGCCGACGACTGTAGCGGCCCGGGGTTTGTCCGGAGCTCGGTCATGAGGAACGTACCTCATATTCCTGTCCCGGAAGCCGCATGACCAACGATGCCCGCGCCACCCTGCTCGACGTTGCCCGCGTGGCCGGCGTCAGCCTTGCCACGGTCGACCGGGTCCTGAACAAGCGCGCCGGCGTGCACGCGCGCACCGCCGAACGGGTCGCCGCGGCCGTTCGCACCCTGCACTACCGGCCCGACCCGGCGGCGGCGCGCCTCTCGCGTTCGCGCGCGCATCGGGTGCGCTTCATCCTGCCGTCGGGCAGCAACGCCTTCGTCGCGATGCTGAAGGAGCAGATCGGCGCCAACGCGCCGTGGATGGCCGACCACCGGGTCGCCGCCGAGACGGTCGAGGTCGACGTGTTCGAGCCCGAGCGCCTCGCCGCGCAGCTGCGCGCGGCCGCCGGCCACTGCGAGACCGTGGTCGTGATGGCGCTCGACCACCCGCTGGTTCGCGCCGCGATTGACGAGCTCGAGGACGCCGGCACCGGGGTCGTCACCCTCGTGTCCGACGTACCGACGTCCAGGCGGCACCACTTCGTCGGCATCGACAACGTCGCGGCGGGGCGCACGGCGGCGACGCTGCTCGGCCGCTTCGCGGGCGCGCGCAGCGGCCCGGTCGGCATCGTGCTCGGCAGCATGTCGCTGCGCGACCATGCCGAGCGCCACTTCGGCTTCAACCAGGTGATGACCGCCGAGTACCCGGGGCTGCGCGTGCTGCCGCCGCTTGAAGGCAAGGACGACTCGCGGCTGACCGAGCGACTCGCGGGCGAGCTGCTGCAGCGCGAGCCGGGACTGGTCGGCATCTACAGCGGCGGCGCCGGCAACCGCGGCATCGCGGCGGCGCTGCAGGCCGCCGGACGCGCCGACCGCGTCGTCTTCGTCGCGCACGAGCTCACGCCGCCGGCCCGCCGCTTCCTGCTCGACGGCACCCTCGACGCGGTGCTGCACCAGGACCCGGGCCACGAGATCCGCTCGGCGCTGCGCATGGCGCTGGCGCGCCGGACCAGCGAGCCGGTGATGGCCGACCAGGAGCGCATCCGCATCGACATCTACCTGCGGGACAACCTGCCGTGATCACGCTCGGCATCGATCTCGGCACCTCGGCGGTGAAGGCGCTGCTGCTCGACGATGAACGCATCGTCGGCGTCGCCGAGGCGGCGCTCGTGGTCGCACGGCCGCAGCCGGGCTGGAGCGAGCAGGACCCCGACGACTGGTGGCGGGCAACCTGCGACTGCCTCGACCGTCTGCAGGCCGACCATCGGGCGGCCCTGGCGGCGGTGGCGGCGATCGGCCTTTCGGGGCAGATGCACGGCGCCACGCTGCTCGACCGCCACGGCGCCGTCCTGCGGCCGTGCATCCTCTGGAACGACGGCCGCAGCGCGGCGCAGTGCGCCGAGCTCGAGGCCCGCGCGCCGACCCTGCGCGGCGTCGCCGGCAATCCGGCGATGCCGGGCTTCACGGCGCCCAAGCTGCTGTGGGTGCGCGAGCACGAGCCGGCGCTGTTCGACCGCATCGACCGGGTGCTGCTGCCGAAAGCGTGGCTGCGCTGGAAGCTGTGCGGCGAGTTCGTCGACGAGATGTCCGACGCCTCGGGGACGCTCTGGCTCGACGTCGGGCGGCGGCGCTGGTCCGACGAGCTGCTCGCCGCCTGCGGCCTGACGGCCGCGCAGATGCCGCGCCTTGTCGAGGGCAACGCGGCGGCCGGAGCGCTGCGACCCGAGTGGGTGCGGCGCTGGGGCTTCCAGCGCGCCCCGCTGCTCGCCGGCGGCGCCGGCGACAACGCCGCGGGCGCGGTCGGCGTCGGCGCGGTGCGGCCCGGCGACGCGTTCGTCTCGCTCGGCACCTCGGGGGTGCTGTGGGCGACCACCGCCGGCTTCGCACCGCGACCGGAACGCGGCGTGCACGCGTTCTGCCACGCGGTGCCCGACACCTGGCATCAGATGGGCGTGCTGCTCTCGGCGGCGGCGAGCCTCGCGTTCTGGTCGCGCGTCAGCGGCCAGGGCGAGGCCGCGCTGCTCGCGGGTCTCGGTGCGCGCCCCGAGCGACCTGCGGCGTGCTGGTTCGCGCCGTACCTGGCCGGCGAGCGCACGCCGCACAACGACGCCGACGTGCGCGGCGGTTTTCTCGCGCTCGACAGTGCCACCGACGCGGCAGCGATGACGCAGGCCGTGCTCGAAGGCGTCGCCTATGCGTTCCGCGACGCGCGCGACGCGCTGGCGTCGGCCGGCACCCGCATCGACGAGGCCGATCTGATCGGCGGCGGCTCGCGCTCGGCGTACTGGGCCGACGTGCTCGCCAACGTGCTCGGCGTGCCGCTGCATCAGCTCGAAGGCAGCGAGGTCGGCGCCGCGCTCGGCGCGGCGCGGCTCGCGCGCATGGCCGCCGACGGCGGCACGCTGCACGCGGCCAGGCCGCGGCGCCTGCGCAGCTTCGAGCCGCGACCGGCGCTGGCCGCGCAATACACCGAGGCCTACGCGCGCTGGCAGGCGCTCTACGGCGTGCTGCGCCAGGTCCCGCCGGCGCCGCCACTCGCCACCCCGACATCCGCCGAATCCACCGGAGCCCTGGCATGAACGATCGTCTCCCCGGCGCAAGCCCTCCCTACTTCACGCTCGGGCGCCCGATCGCTTACCGGGGCCCGAGCTTCCGCCCAAGCGACGCCGAGCCGTTCGGCTACCGCTTCTACGACAAGGATCGGCTCGTCCTGGGCAAGCGCATGGAGGATCAGCTGCGCTTCGCGGTCTGCTACTGGCACAGCTTCGCGTGGTCGGGCGGCGACCCGTTCGGCGGCGAGACCTTCCTGCGGCCCTGGCACGCCGTCGGCGGCGACCCGATGGCGCAGGCACGGCACAAGGCCGACGTCGCGTTCGAGCTGTTCCGCCTGCTCGACGTGCCGTTCTTCACCTTCCACGACCGCGACATCGCGCCCGAAGGCGAGACGCTCGCCGAATCGAACCGCAACGTCGCCGCGATCGGCGAGGTGTTCGAGGCCAGGATGGCCGAGACCGGGGTGCGCCTGCTCTGGGGCACGGCCAACCTGTTCACGCATCGGCGCTACATGGCCGGCGCCGCGACCAACCCCGATCCCCAGGTGTTCGCGTACGCCGCCGCGCAGGTCAGGAACGTGCTCGAGCTGACGCACCGCCTCGGCGGCGAAAACTACGTGCTGTGGGGCGGCCGCGAGGGCTACGAGACGCTGCTCAACACCGACCTCAAACGTGAGCTGGCGCAGCTCGGCCGCTTCCTGCAGATGGTGGTCGAGCACAAGCACAAGATCGGCTTCAAGGGAATGATCCTGCTCGAGCCGAAGCCCGGCGAGCCGACCAAACACCAGTACGACTACGACGTCGCCAGCGTCTACGGCTTTCTCAAGACGCACGGCCTCGAGAACGAGGTCAAGGTCAACATCGAGCAGAACCACGCGCTGCTCGCCGGCCACACGTTCGAGCACGAGATCGCGCTCGCGCAGGCGCTCGGCATCTTCGGCTCGCTCGACATGAACCGCGGCGACGAGCAGCTCGGCTGGGACACCGACCAGTTCCCGAACAACCTGTCGCACGTCGCGAGCGCGCTTTACGAGGTGCTGCGCGGCGGCGGCATCGGGCGCGGCGGGCTCAACTTCGACGCCAAGCTGCGCCGCCAGTCGATCGACCCGGACGATCTGGTGTTCGGCCACGCCGCCGCGATCGACCTCTGCGCGCGCGGCCTGCTGATCGCCGAGGCGATGCTGCAGGACGGCGCGCTGCAGGCCGAGGTGGAGCGCCGCTACGCCGGCTGGGATTCGCCGCTCGGCCGCGACATCCTCGAAGGGCGCGCGTCGCTCGACGAGCTCGCGCGACGGGTCGAGCAGGACCGCATCGAGCCGCAACCGGTCTCGGGTCGCCAGGAGCGGCTCGAGCATCTCGTCAACAGCTACTTCTGAGCGCGCGATTTCGCGGCGGAAAGACACGACCATGGCAAGCAACCTCAAGGGCCCCGGCATCTACCTGGCGCAGTTCGCGGGCGACAGCGCGCCGTTCGACTCGTGGGCTTCGATCACGAAGTGGGCCGCCGGCCACGGCTTCGAGGGCGTGCAGATCCCGTCATGGGACGCCCGCATCTTCGACCTGGCGCGCGCCGCCGAGTCGAAGACCTACTGCGACGAGATCGCCGGGGTGGCGCGCGAGAACGGGGTCGCGATCACCGAGCTTGGCACCCACCTGCAGGGCCAGCTGGTCGCGGTGCACCCGGCCTACGACGAGGCCTTCGACGGCTTCGCGCCGGAAGCGGTGCGCAACAACCCGAAGGCGCGCCAGGCCTGGGCGGTCGAGCAGATGCTGCTGTCGGCGCGCGCCTGCCGCAACCTCGGCCTCAAGAGCAACGTCAGCTTTCCGGGCGCGCTGGCCTGGCCGTTCCTCTACCCGTGGCCGCAGCGCCCGGCCGGCCTGATCGACACTGCGTTCGACGAGCTGGCGCGGCGCTGGCGCCCGATCTTCGACGCCTTCGACGACGCCGACTGCGACGTGTGCTTCGAGCTGCACCCGGGCGAGGACCTGTTCGACGGCACCACCTTCGAGATGTTCCTCGACCGCGTTGATCAGCACCCGCGCTGCGCGATCAACTACGACCCGTCGCACTTCGTGCTGCAGCAGCTCGACTACCTCGAGTTCATCGACATCTACCACGAGCGCATCAAGGCGCTGCACATCAAGGACGCCGAGTTCCGGCCGACCGGCCGCCAGGGCGTTTACTCGGGCTACCAGCCGTGGATCGACCGCGCCGGCCGCTTCCGCTCGCTCGGCGACGGCCAGGTCGACTTCGGCGCGATCTTCTCGAAGATGGCGCAGTACGGTTACGACGGCTGGGCCGTCCTCGAATGGGAGTGCTGCCTCAAGCACCCGGAGCAGGGCGCCGCCGAGGGTGCCGAGTTCATCAGGCGCCACATCATCCGCGTCACCGAGAAGGCGTTCGACGATTTCGCCGGCGGTGCCACCGACCCGCAGCAGCTGCGCCGCATGCTCGGCATCGCCGAGGCAGGCCGATGACCATCGAAGCGGGCGGCGCGGAGCTGCGCCAGGCGCGGATCCGCCTCGGCATGGTCGGCGGCGGGGAGGGCGCCTTCATCGGCGCGGTGCACCGCATGGCGGCGCGCCTCGACGATCACTACGAGCTGATCGCCGGTGCGCTGTCGTCGACGCCCGAGAAGTCGATGCGCTCGGGCGCCGCGCTCGGCCTCGACCGCATCTACCCGGATTACCGCGCGATGGCGATCGGCGAAGCGGCGCGCGGCGACGCCATCGAGGCCGTCGCGATCGTCACGCCGAACGACTCGCACGCCGCGATCGCCGAGGCGTTCCTCGAGGCCGGCATCCACGTCATCTGCGACAAGCCGGTCGCGACACGTCGCAGCGATGCCGAGCGGCTGCAGGCGCTGGCCGCGCGCAAGCAGCGCATCTTCGCGGTCACGCACAACTACAGCGGCTACCCGATGGTGCGGCACGCGCGCCGCATGATTGCCGACGGCGCGCTCGGCATGCTGCGCGTGGTTCAGGTCGAGTACGCGCAGGACTGGCTGACCGAGCCGCTCGAGCAGACCGGCCAGAAGCAGGCCGACTGGCGCACCGACCCGGCGCGTGCCGGTGCCGGCGGCTGCATCGGCGACATCGGCACCCATGCGTACCACCTGGCGCATTACGTCACCGGCGCCCTCCCGGACGCGCTGTGCGCGGAGCTGAGCACCTTCGTCACCGGGCGACGCCTCGACGACGACGTGCAGGTGATGCTGCGCTACGCGAACGGCGCGCGTGGCCTGCTGTGGGCGAGCCAGGTCGCGCCGGGCAACGAGAACGGGCTGCGCCTGCGCGTCTACGGCAGCCTCGGCGGGATCGAGTGGCAGCAGGAAGAGCCGAACCACCTGCGCTGGACGCCGTTCGGCCAGCCGACGCAGATCATCGGGCGCGGCACCGCGGCGGCGAACGCCGACGCGGCGCGCGTCTCGCGCATTCCGTCGGGCCACCCCGAGGGCTATCTCGAGGGTTTCGCCACGGTCTACAGCGAGATCGCGCAGGCGATCCGGGCGGCGCGCAGCGGAACGCCGGTCGATGCGGCGGTCGACTTCCCGACCATCGAAGACGGCATCGCCGGGCTGGCGTTCATCGAGGCCGCGGTCGCGTCCTCGGGCGCCGGCGGCACCTGGGTTGCGCTCCGATGAGCCTGCATGTCGGCTTCAGCGGCATCAGCAAGGATTTCGGCGCGGTGCGCGTGCTGCACGACGTCCACTTCGAGCTCGAGCCGGGCCGCGTCTATGGCCTGCTCGGCGAGAACGGCGCCGGCAAGTCGACGCTGATGAAGATCCTGTCGGGCTACGAGACCGCGAGCGCCGGCGAGCTGACGATCGACGGCGTCGTGCAGCGCTTCGGCAATTCGCGCGAGGCCGAAACTGCCGGCATCGTGCTGATCCACCAGGAGTTCAACCTCGCCGACGACCTGACGGTCGCCGAGAACATCTTCCTCGGCCATGAGCTGAGGCGCGGCTGGCTGCTCGACGACGTGGCAATGCGCGCGGCGGCGCGCGAGGTGCTGCGCGAGGTCGGCCTCGAGATCGATCCCGATACCCGGGCGCGCGAGCTGATCGTGGCCGAGAAGCAGCTGGTCGAGATCGCCAAGGCGTTGTCGCGGCGCGCCCGCCTGCTGGTGATGGACGAGCCCACCGCCACGCTCACGCCGAGCGAGACCGAGCGCCTGTTCGAGCTGATCGCGCGCCTGAAGGCGGCCGGCACCACCATCGTCTACATCTCGCACAAGCTCGAGGAGGTCGAGCGCATCACCGACGAGATCGTCGTGATGCGCGACGGCCGCTTCGCGACGCGCGCGCCGACCGCCGAGGTGAGCCGCCACCAGATGGCCAACCTGATGGTCGGTCGCGAGCTGTCGGACATGTTTCCGCCGCGTGCCCCCGTGCCCGATGCCCAGCCGGTGCTGCGCGTGCGCGAGCTCTCGGTGCCGGGCTGGGCCAGCGAGGTGAGCTTCGACGTCAGGCCGGGCGAGATCGTCGGCTTCGCCGGCCTCGTCGGCGCCGGCCGCACCGAGCTGTTCGAAGGTCTGCTCGGACTGCGCCCGCGCGCCGGCGGCGCGGTCGAGCTCGACGGCCGGGCGGTGTCGTTCCGCAGCCCGCGCGATGCCGCCCGGCACGGCGTTACCTACCTGAGCGAAGATCGCAAGGGCAAGGGTCTGCACGTCCGCTTCTCGCTGCTCGAGAACCTGACCCTGATGGATCTCGAGCGACACGCGCGGCCGCTGCTCGACCCGCGCTCGGAACGCCGTGCGCTGCGCCGGGCCATCGACGAGTTCGGCATCCGCACCCGCGACCCCGAGGTCAGCGCGACCCAGCTCTCGGGCGGCAACCAGCAGAAGCTCGCGATCGCCAAGGTGCTGCAGCCGGGCCCGCGCGTGGTCGTGCTCGACGAGCCGACGCGGGGCGTCGACGTCGGCGCCAAGCGCGACATCTACTTCCTGATCCAGCGTCTGGCGGCGGGCGGCCGCGCGGTCATCGTCGTGTCGTCCGAGCTGATGGAGCTCATCGGCCTGTGTCACCGCGTCGTCGTGATGCGCGGCGGCCATTTGCAGGCCACGTTGCCGGCCGAAGGTCTTACCGAGGAGGCGCTGATCGCCCATGCCACCGGCACCCACTGACGCGGCGCTCGCCGCCGACGAACGCGCCGCGACGCCGCAGGCCGCGGCGGCCCGCCGCGCCGCGCGCGCGAGCCACTGGCGCCAGCGCGCGCAAAGCCTCGGCCCGCTGATCGGCCTCGTCGTTCTCTGCATCGCCGGCGCGCTGCTGAACCCGGGCTTCGCGACCTGGGACAACGCGATGAACGTGCTGACCCGGACCGCGTTCATCGGGATCATCGCGATCGGCATGTGCTTCGTCATCATCGGCGGCGGCATCGACCTCTCGGTCGGCTCGATGGCGGCGCTGATCGCCGGCAGCGTGATCCTCGCGATGAACGCGCTGGCCCCGGTGGTCGCGTCGCCCGTGCTGGTGGTCGTGCTCGGCGCCGCGTTCGCGCTGGGGCTCGGCGCGGCGTTCGGGCTCGCGCACGGCCTCCTGATCACCAAGGGGCGCATCGAGCCGTTCATCGTCACCCTCGGCACGCTGGGCATCTTCCGCGCCTATCTCACCTACCTGGCCAACGGCGGCGCAATCACCCTCGGCGACAAGGTGACCGAGGTCTACAGCCCCGTCTACTACGGCAGCTGGCTGGCGGTGCCGGTGCCGATCTGGGTCTTCGCCGCGGTCGCGCTGATCGGCGGCCTGGTGCTGAACCGCACCCGATACGGGCGCTACGTGAAGGCGATCGGGTCCAACGAGCAGGTGGCGCGCTACGCGGCGGTCGACGTCGACCGCGTGAAGATCCTCAGCTACGTGCTGCTCGGCGTCTGCGTCGGCGTCGCGACGCTGCTCTACATCCCGCGCCTCGGCTCTGCCTCGCCGACGACCGGCCTGCTGTGGGAGCTCGAGGCGATCGCCGCCGTGATCGTCGGCGGTACCGCGCTGAAAGGCGGCGACGGCCGGATCGCCGGCACCGTGGTCGGCGCGATCCTGCTCTCGGTGATCAGCAACATCCTCAACCTCACCAGCATCATCAGCGTCTACCTGAACGCGGCGGTGCAGGGGGTCGTGATCATCATTGTCGCCTTCCTGCAGCGCGGCCGGCGCTGACGCCAGGGGCTTCCACCGCATCGCTTTCTCTAGGCCGCAACCCTCGACACGCGGGACGGCGATTTCAACCTCGACCCACGAACGGAGACACCATGAATCGCAGACTCTTCGCCCACGTCGCCCTCGCCGTCGCGACGCTCGCTGCCGGCGGCAGCGCGCTCGCCCAGAACAAGACCGTGATGGGCGTGGCCATCCCGGCGGCGACCCACGGCTGGGCCGGCGGCGTCGTCTACTGGGCCAACCGCACCAAGGGCGAGCTCGAGAAGCAGTACCCTGGCATGCAGATCATCGTGAAGACCGCGGGGTCCGCGGCCGAGCAGGCCAACCAGGTGCAGGACCTGCAGACCGTGAACAAGATCAACACGCTGGTCATCCTGCCGTTCGAGTCGGCACCGCTGACGCAGCCGGTCGCGCAGGTCAAGAAGAAGGGCGTGTTCGTGACCGTGGTCGATCGCGGCCTCACCGACGCGAGCGCGCAGGACGCCTACGTCGCCGGCGACAACCCGGGCTTCGGCAAGGTGGCGGCCGAGTACATGGCCAAGGCGCTCGGCGGCAACGGCAACATCGTCATCCTGCGCGGCATCCCGACCGTGATCGACAACCAGCGCGTCGATGCGTTCAACGCGGTGATGAAGAACCACCCGGGCATCAAGGTGCTGGACGCGAAGCACGGCAACTGGAACCGTGACGACGCGTTCAAGGTGATGCAGGACTACCTGACGCGCTTCCCGAAGATCGACGCCGTCTGGGCCTCGGACGACGACATGGCGGTCGGCGTGCAGAAGGCGATCGAACAGGCCAAGCGCAGCGACGTCAGGATGGTGATCGGCGGCGCCGGCTCGAAGGACTACATCAAGAAGGTCATGGACGGCGACAAGATCGTCACCGCCGACGTGACCTACTCGCCGAGCATGATCGCCGATGCGATGAAGCTCACCGCCGCGTCGCGTGCCAAGGGCTCGGCGATGCCGCCGACGACGATCATCCCGTCGGTGCTGATCACCAAGGACAACGCGTCGAAGTACTACTTCCCCGACTCGCCGTTCTGAGGGGTCGCGGCCACGAGACCCGTCGGCGGCGCGTCCACCGGATGGGTCCCGAACGCCGCCGGCATGTCGATCTCGAGGTGCTGGTAGTCGGCCGACACCTCGACCACGTCGTGCCGCACGCCCTTCGGCTGGAACACCAGGTCGCCGGCTTTCAGCGTCTGGCGGCCGATGCCTTCGTAGTCGAGCACCGCGCTGCCGTGGATGATGTAGATCAGCTGCAGCTCGGCCTCGTGGAAGTGCCAGCCGGTGCCGTCGCCCGGGCGCACCGCGCGCACGGTGCGCACGAACGTCGCACCGAAGCGTCCGTCGGTGCTCGCCGCAAGGCCGCTGTCGGCATAGGCGAAGAAGGGCCGCGCGCCTTCGCTCTTGTAGTCGGCCGCATCCGGCGCTCGGGAGATGTGAGGAACGGGCATCGTCGCTTTCATGCGGTCGAGGGTGATCAGGCGCTCCCGGAGGGTCGCTGGGCGAAGTAGACGTCCGGCGGCGACGGGCAGCCGATGTGCAGCCCGCAGTCGACGATCAGGTGGGTACCGGTGCATGCCGACGACGCCCGCGAGCACAGGAACAGGATCGCGTTCGCGACGTCGTCGACCTCGACCCAGCGGCCGAGCGGCACCTGCTTCGGGATCGAGTCGATCAGTGTCGATTTCGAGGCGTGCAGGCGCATCACTTCGGTGATCACGGGGCCGGGAAGCACCGCGTTGACACGAATGCCGTCCCGCGAGAGATCCATCGCCGCATGTCGGGTCAGTCCCAGCAGCCCGGCCTTGGCCGCGGTGTAGCTCGCGCCGAAGTGCAGCGACATCGTGATCGAGGCGAGCGAGGCGACGTTCACGACTGCTCCGCCGCCGGCGCGGCGCATCGGGTCGCTGCAGGCGCGGATGCAGTGAAACGCCGAAGAAAGGTTCGCGCCGACCACGCGATCCCAGTCCTCGCCCGGGATGTCTTGAACCAGTGCCGGCCGCGTCCCGGCATTGCCGCCGGCCACGTTGACCAGCAGATCGATTCCGCCGAGCGCCCGTTCGGCGGCCGCGGCAGCGGCGGCGACGGCGGCACTGTCGGCGACGTCGACGACCTCGGACGCCACGGTGGCGCCAGCGGTGCGCAGCTCGGCAGCAAGCGCCTCGAGCGGTTCGTGCTGGACGTCCCACAAGGCGAGCGCGATGCGCTGCGCGGCGAAAGCGCGCGCCACGCCGGCGCCGATGCCGCCGGCGGCTCCGGTGACGATGGCGCGCCTTCCTTCGAGGTCGGGGTACATCTCAGCTCCTTGCAGCGGTGGCGGAAGGCCGCTCGCGCGCGGCGAACGCGACGAACCAGTCGAGCGCGTGCGCATTCGACACGGCGTCCTTCTGCACCGCCTTGTCGATGCTCATGCCGAGCAGCAACCGCTTCAGCGGCAGCTCGAGCTTCTTGCCGGTGAGGGTGCGCGGCAGCGCCGGCGCCTCGATGATCCGGTCCGGAACGTGCCGCGCCGAGAGCGCGCTGCGGATCGCCGCGCGCAGACGCTCGACCAGCGCAGCGTCGAGTTCGGCGTCCGGCTGCAGCACCACGAACAGCAGCAGTGCCGACTCGCGCCCGAGGTATTCGAGGTCGACCACCACGCTGTCGGCGATCGCAGGGTCGGCGTCGACCACGCGGTACAGCTCGGAGGTTCCCATCCGGATGCCGCCGCGGTTGATGGTTGCATCGGAGCGGCCGTAGATCACGCCGCCCGTCGCGTCGGGCCGCGGGACCAGGCGCAGCCAGTCGCCGTGGCGCCAGATGTTGCGGCCGTCCGCGTCCGAGAAGGTGCCGAAGTAGCTCTCGCGGTAGCGGCTGCCGTCCGCGTCGCCCCAGAAGAAGAGCGGCATCGACGGCAGCGGCCGGGTGCAGACGAGCTCGCCGACCTGGTCCAGCACCGCTTCTCCCTGCTCGTCGAATGACGCGACCGCCGCACCCAGAGCCCGGCATTGCATCTCTCCGGTGAAGACCGGCAGGGTCGGGGTTCCCGCGAGGAAGGCGCCGCACAGGTCGGTGCCGCCCGACACGGCGTTGAGCCAGACATCGGGCGCCACCGCGCGGTAGATCCACGCGTAGCCTTCCGGCGGCAGCGGCGATCCGGTCGAGCCGACCGTCCGCAGCGCACCGAGATCGGCAATCTTCGAGGGTTCGATGCCGGCCTTCATGCACGACGTATGGAACGCCGCGCCGGCTCCGAACACCGTGACGCCGCGCCGTGCCACGAGACGCCAGGCGAAGCTCCAGTCGGGCGCACCGGGGCCGGTGAGGCAACCGTCCTGCAGGCACACCGTCGAGCCGGTCAGCAGGCCCATGACCTGGACGTTCCAGACCATCCACGACGTACTGCCGAGCCACATCATGCGGTCGCCAGTGCCAAGGTCGGTGTGCAGCGCGGACAGCACCGTGCCCGAGAGCAGCATGCCGCCGTGGCCATGCACGATCGCCTTCGGCAACCCGGTGGTGCCCGACGAGAACAGGATCCACAGCGGGTGGTCGAAAGGGACCGGCGACAGCTCGAGGGCCGCGTCGCCGGCCACGGCCGTCGCCCAGTCGACGTGCGGCCGCTCGGTCGGCGCGCGTGCGGCCCCGTCCAGATGCGGCACCCAGATCACCGTATGGACGCGCGGCAGGCGCTCGAGCAGCTGCTCGACCGTCGCGCGCCGGTCGAACGGCTTGCCGGCGAAGCGGTAGCCGTCGCAGGCGATCAGCACCGCCGGCTCGATCTGGGCGAAGCGGTCTGCCGCGCCGAGCGGTCCGACGTCGGGTGCGCAGATCGACCACACCGCGCCGAGCGACGCCACCGCGATGAACGCGACCACCGCTTGGGGAATGTTCGGCAGATAGGCCGCGACGCGGTCGCCGGGGCGCACGCCGCGCTGGCGCAAGGTGGCCGCAAGCGCGCCGGCCTGGCGCTGCAGTTCGGCCCATGACACCTCGCCGCTGCCGGCGGCCTCGCTGTCGAAGGTCAGCGCGGTGCCGGTGCGGCCGTCGCCGAGCAGGTGCGCGGCGAAGTTGAGGGTCGCGCCGGGAAACCAGCGCGCGCCGGGCATCGCCTCGGGCGGAAGCGCGAGCACCACGTCGGTCGACCCCTCGAGCTTCAGCTCGAAGTGGTCGACCACGCTGCGCCAGAACGCCTCGGGTTGCGCGACCGACCACTGCCACAAGTCCTCGTAGCGCGCGAACTCGCGCCCGCGCTCCCGCGCCAGCCAGTGCCGGAACGCGGTGATGCGTGCGCGCTCGATGCGGTCGGGCGCCGGCGTCCAGATCGGCATCGGGTCGGCGCGTTCCTGCACCCTCATTCCTCCGCGACGAATCCGGACGACTTCACGATCGGGCCCCAGCGCTGGAGGTCGGCTTCGACCTGCTTCTCGAATTCGCGCTGTGCGGGGCCACTCGGCGGCAGCGAGAGCTTCGTCAGGCCGGCGACGACGTCTGGTTGCCGGATCGCGTTCTGGACCGCGCCGACCATCCGCGCCACCAGCTCGGGCGGCGTCTTCCTCGGCATGAAGAGGCCGAAGTACTCGTCGAGCTCGAGCGTCGGCAAGCCGGCCTCGGCGACGGTCGGCACGTTCGGCACCGTACGCTGGCGGCCGCTGGTCGCCAGGATGCGCAGCCGTCCGTCGGCAAGGTACGGGATGTGGCTTGCCGCGACGTCGACGGCGAACGGGATCTGTCCCCCGAGCAGGTCCTGCGTGAGCGGGGCACCGCCCTTGTACGCGATGTGGTTCAGGTCGACGCCGATGGCGCGCGAGTACATGAGGCCGAGGAAGTGCGGCGACGCTCCCGCGGCCGGCGAGCCGAACACCTGGCGGTCGGCGCCGCCCTTGACCCAGGCGGCGAAGTCGGCCAGCGTCTTCACGCTCGCCGGGACCGCCGGGCCCACCGTGAACGCGTAGTTGAACGTGCTCACCGAGGTGACCGGCACGAAGTCGCGCAGCGTGTCGTACGGCAGCTTCTTGTAGATGTGCGGGTAGATCGTCAGGATCGGCGCCGCCGACAGCAGCATCGTCATGCCGTCGGGCTCCGCGTTCTTCACGTACGTCGTGCCGATCCGCCCACCGGCTCCCGCGCGGTTGTCGACCAGCACGGTGCTCGCATAGGTCGTGCGCAGATGCGGCGCCAGCAGCCGGGCGATCGTGTCGCCGGCCCCTCCGGCGGGGAAACCCACCACGATGCGAAGCGTCTTGTCGATCGGCGCCGGCTGGGCCCGTGCGCCGGGCGCGACGGCGGGCAGGGCCAGGGTGCCGAGCACCGTGGCCAGGCATTCTCTGCGGTTCATCCTGTCTCCTTGTCGATGGTGGGCGGGAACGTGAGCGCCGAAGGCGGCCGGTGTCGGTCAGGAGTCCGGCTTCGACAGCGCCTGGTACCAGCGCAGCACGTCGTCGTAGGAGCCGCCGTTGCGCAGGCGCTCGTCGGCGCCGCGCTCCTTGGCGTGCTGCGCACGCGTCTTCTCGAGCACCTCGGCGGCTGCCCCCGCAGGGACGACGACCACGCCATCGATGTCGGCGACGACGATGTCGCCGGCAGCGACCGCGACGTCCCCCACCGAGACCACGCCGTTGTGCCAGCCCGGGTGGTTCGCGACGCCGCCGCGCACGCAGATGCCGGCCGCCCAGACCGGAAAGCCCAGTTCCCGGATCGTCGCGACGTCGCGCACGGCGCCGTTGGTGACCACGCCCGCGAGACCGCGGTACTTGGCGCGGATGGTCGCACTGCCGCCCCACACCGTGCTGCGGTCGGTGCCGCCGCCGTCGATCACCAGGACGTCGCCGGGTGCCGCCATCTCGACCGCGCGCATGAAGGCGAGCCCGTCGCTCGGCCAGCAGCGCACCGTGAAGGCGCGGCCGAGCAGCCGGTGGGCGTCGCCGACCGGACGGATGTGCGGCGCCATCTCGCCCGCCTTGCCGGCGGCCTCGTAGACGGTCGCGGCGGCGTATTCGGCGAAGTCGGCGGGCTGGACGGGATTCATGCGAAGGCTCCTGGAGGGGCGACTGGACCGGACGTCGGTCGGCGGTCTCAGGCCATGTAGAAGCCGCCGTTCGTGTCGAGGGCGACGCCGGTGACGAAAGCGGCGTCCGACGACGCAAGGAAGGCGATCGCGAGGGCCTGCTCGCGCGCGGTCGCCATGCGGCCGAGCGCGGTCATGGAGCGGACCGCCGCGACGCGGTCGCGGCGCCGGGAGGTCGCGGCGTCGCCGGCGACCCCGTCCGCGGGGCCGCCCAGGCTGCCGCGCAGCATCGGCGTGTCGACGCTGCCGGGACAGATCGCGTTGACGCGAATGCCGTGCATGCCGTAGTCGGATGCCAGATGGCGGGTCAGCCCGAGCAGGCCGGCCTTGCTGCTGGTGTACGCAGGCGTCGCGTTCAGGCTGTAGAGCCTTCCCGCCATGGACGACACGTTGACGATCGCGCCCCGGCCCGCCTGCCGCATGCCGGGCAGCAGCGCCCGGGCCATGAGGAACGGGCCGGTCAGGTTGACCGCGAGCACGCGCTGCCAGCGTTCGAGATCCACGCACTCGATGCCGGCCTCGGGAGCGATGTCGGGCAGGCCGGCGACGTTCACGAGGACAGTCGCGACGCCGAAGTGGCTGCGGGCGCTCTCGCGCGCACGTTCGGCAGTGCCCGGGTCGGCGACATCGCCGAGGCACGAGACCGCCCGCGTGCCGGCCTCCGCCACCAGCGCCTGCGTCTGCTCGGTATCGGCCACGTCGACCAGCACGAGGTCGGCGCCTTCGCTTGCGAGCAGCACCGCGGTCGCCTGGCCGATGCCGCTGGCGGCACCGGTCACGACGGCGACCTCTCCCTCGAATCGGCTCGTGCGTCGATGCATGGGGCGATGATCCGCGGCAGCGCGCACCGAGACTGTCGAAGCCGAGACAATCGGCCGCAGGGTTTTCCAGACCGGGCGGCCCCCGCCCGCTCGGGACAATCGAGCCCGGAGATTCCACGGTGCCGAGTTCCCCGCACGATCCAGGCCTCTCCCTTGGCGAACTGCTGGAGGGCTCCGGCTGGTTCCCGATCCTGGCGCCGGACAGCCGGCAGGCGGTGCGCAACGCGCTGCGCGAGTTCTCGGTGGCGACCGGCGAGGCCGTGTCTCACCAGGGCGAGGTTCCCCACGGCTGGTGCGGCGTGCTCGACGGGCTGATCAAGCTGGCGTCGGTCGACACCGAGGGGCGCGGCGTGACGTTCACGGGTCTCGCGCCGGGCGGGTGGTTCGGCGAGGCGACGCTGTTGCGCGAGGCGCCGTTCTCCGTGGATGCCGTCGCGCTGCGGGCGAGCCGCATCGTCATGCTGCCCGCCGACGTCTTCTTCCAGCTGCTGCAGGCCGACTTCGCGTTCAGCCGCTTCATCATGACGCTCCTGAGCGAGCGCCTGCACTGGTTCATGGGCCACTGCTACGCCAATCGCACCCACGATTCGCACGCGCGCGTGGCCCGCGCTCTCGTCGGGCTGTTCCAGCCCGCCGCCTGCATGTGCCGGCTGACCGAACTGCGAATCTCGCAGGAGGAGCTCGCCTACATCGCTGGCGTCTCGCGTCAGAGCTGCAACCGTGCCTTGAGGGAGCTGCGCGAGGCCAGGCTGCTGGCCGTCGACTACGGGATCATGCGTTTGCTCGACGCCGGTCGGCTGCGGCGGCTGGTGGAATCGCCGGCGCCCGGCGCGCATCGGCAGCGCGCAGGCACCCGCCACAGCGCGCACGCGGGTTCTGCCGAGCACGCCGCACGCGGCCAGCGCCGCGCGTGACCGCCCGGCGTCGAGGCCCCGAACCGCGCCGTGCCAGCGAGGTCCGCGCCGCCCGTCGCGTTCGAACCAACGGCCATCGGCTCATCGCCACGCCGACACGAACCGCGGTCGCCCCTCGCCGAGGCGTCGCCTCACTCGGCCTTGAAGCCGACCGCCTTGACGATCGGTCCCCAGCGCGCGGTGTCGCGCTGCTGCAGGGCGGCCAGCTCGGCGGCGCTCGAGGAGCGCGCTTCGAGTCCCATCACGGCGAGGCCGTCGACGACCTCGCGCTTGGCCAGGGCGACGCGCACCGCGGCGTTCATGCGCTGCACGACCTCGGGCGTCGCGCCGCCCGGCAGGTAGAGCGCGAACCACTCGTCGGTGACGATGTCCTTCAGGCCCTGCTCGTCGTACGTCGGCACCTGCGGCGCGAAGCGGCTCCGCTTCGCGCCCGAGACGCCGAGCAGACGGGCCTTGCCGTTGCTGCCGGTATGCGGCAGCAGGTCGCCGATCGGCCCCGAGACGGCCGCGATCTGGCCGCCGCTCAGCTCGAGCATCGCTGGCTGGGTGCCGCGATACGGCACGTGACGCAGGTTCGCGCCGCCGGCGCGGCTGAGCATCTCGCCGGTGAAGTGCGGCGTCGAGCCGGCCGCCGGCGACCCGAAGCTCGCGTGCTCCGGGTGCGCCTTGGCCCACGCGAGGAACTCGGGGACCGTCGTCACCGTCGTCGGCACCAGCGGGCCGACGGCGAGCCCGAACTCGAACACGCACGCCAGCGAGACCGGCGTCAGGTCCTTGACCGGGTCGTACTGCAGCTTGTTGTAGATGAACGGATAGGTGGTCAGCATCGAAGCCGGGGTCTGCAGCAGCGTCGTGCCGTCGGCCGGTACGGTCTTCATGGACTGGATCGCGATCTGGCCGCCGGCCCCGGTCTTGTTCTCGACCAGCGCGGTCTTCGCGTACGTGCCCCGCAGGGCGTCGGCGAGGCGACGGCACACCGTGTCGGAGGTGCCGCCGGCCGCGAAGCCGGTGACGATCTTCAGGACGTCGACGCTCTGCGCTTCGGCGGCTCGCCCCGCGAACAGGGCGGGCAGCGCGAGGGCCGCGGCGCTGCGTTGCACGAACTGGCGACGGTTGGACATGGGAGTCTCCTGGTGAGTGGTGTGGAACTCGGGACGGGCCGCCTTGCAGCTCGTTCGACCGTGCGGCTCGCTCATGCGATGGCGGCGGCGCCTGCCGCGTGAGCCATGACGCCACGCGTCCGCCGTCGCGCGCGGTCGGTCTCGTCGGGCGGTCATGCCGTCGCGGATCGTGAGGCGATGAGCTGGCGCAGCGGTTCGCGCCAGCCGAGGCTCGCGGCCGTGCCGCCGCCCGGGTTGTACTCGAAACCGACCCACGAGCGGTAGGGCCACGCGAGCAATGCCTCGAACGCCTGACGCACGGCGGGTTTCGAGAGGTCCGGCGCCGAGCGCGCGGGCGCATCGGCGACCTGCACGTGACGGATCCAGGGCCGCGCGGCCTCGAGCTCGCGCGTCAGGTCGAGGCCTTCGCGCGCAACGTGGTAGAGGTCGAACTGCAGGCGCACATCGTCACCGCCCAGCTGTCGCAGCACGTCCACGGCCTCGGACGGCTGGTGGTAGGCGTACCCCGGCACGTCGTGCCGGTTCAGCGCCTCCAGCGTGAGCACCACCCCGGCCGCGCGCGCCAACGGCGCGGCCCAGCGCAGATTGTCGACGAGCACCGCCAGGCGCCGGGTCGGGTCGGCATCGGCAGGGGGCCGGCCAGCCATGGTGTGGAGCGTCGGGCAGCCGGTCGCAACGGCGATGTCGAGCGCGCGCTGCAGGCCGTCGCGGAACGCGGCGCGCTGGTCGGGAACCGCGGCGAGCCCGGGCTCGCCGGCAGCCCCGAGCGGCGTGTTGATCAGCACCAGCGGCAGCGCCGCGTCGGAAAGGGCCCTGCGCAGCGCGGCCGGGTCGAGGTCGTAGGGGAACAGGATCTCGACCCCATCGAAGCCGTCGCGTGCGGCGGCACCGATGCGTTCGAGCATCGGCAGTTCCCGATAGAGGAGCGAGATGTTGGCTGCGAGCTTCAAGCGATCGCCGCCGTCAGGGCCTCGGGACTTCGCCACGCGCCGATCTTCTCGACGCCTGGGGCGAGCTTGCCGCGCCGACGCGGCCCGACCGCCGCGCGTGCCTTCGACGTCCAGGCGCCGCGGCGCACCGCCACGCGCCCTGCGGAGTTCGCCTGCAGCGACTGCCCAGCTGCAGCCCGCTGCGCGTCGCTGGGTTGCAAGCGGCGGGCGGCTACGGCCGGCATGCACGCCTCCTGGTTCTCGAACACGCGCGCCGGCCCCGCGAACTGCAGCGACCGGTCGAAATCGGCCTCGTCGTACCCGGTCCCGCGCAGAAAGGCGCAATGCGGCGCGCGCGTGGTGCCCTCGGTGACAACGCCCGAACGATGCTTGTGAAGCGAAGGTCTTTGTGCGCTGCCGCCCCGCATCGGAGGCTCCTTTCGAGAAGGGCCCCGAGCCTAGCCGATCTCACGGTCCCGAACTCGCCGCTCGCGCGCAGGGAACGCCCGGTGTAGTGCCAGCGTCGGGCGGGGCCGCCGCGTGGGCTCGGATGACGCCGGCGCTACTCGGCCTGGATGTTCGCCGCCTTGATGATCTGCGACCACTTCTTCGCTTCGGCGTCGATGAAGGCGCGGAACTCGGCGGCCGAGCCGCCGCGCAGCTGCAAGCCGGCGGCCTCGGCCTTCTGGCGCACGCCCGGGTCGCGGATCGCGGCGTTGACTTCCGCGTTCAGCCGGTCGACGACCGCGCCGGGAGTGCCCGCCGGGACCATGAGGCCGTACCAGCCGTAGCCGACGACGCTGGGCAGGCCCGACTCGACGAAGGTCGGCGTGTCGGGGTTGAGCGGCGAACGCTTCTCGTTGGCCACCGCGAGCACGCGCAACTTGCCGCTCTTCACGAACGGCACCGCGGTCGAGATGGCGGTCAGCGTCGCGTCGATGCGGCCGGCCAGCAGTTCGGTGTAGGCCGGGGCATCGCCCTTGAACTGGACCACCAGGCCCTTGGCGCCGGCCGCGCGCATGAACAGTTCGGCGGTGAGGTGCGGCGCCGACCCCGCGCCCGGCGAGCCGAACGTGAAGCCGTTCGGGTTGGCCTTGCCCCATTGCACGAACTCGGCGAGCGTCTTGTAAGGGGCGTCGGCGTTCACCACCAGGAAGAGCGGTGCAATGGCCGTGCTGATGACGGGCTCGAAGTTCTTGCGCACGTCATACGGCAGGTTCGGATAGAGCGCCTCGCCGATCGCGATCGGCGCGGCCGCATGCAGCACCGTGTAGCCGTCGGGCGGCGCCTTGGCGACATAGTCGTTCGCGATGCGCGTGCCCGCGCCGGCCTTGTTCTCGACGATGACGGACTGTCCGAGCCGCGGCGCGAGGAACTCGGCCAACACGCGGGTCAGGATGTCGCTAGACCCGCCCGCGTTGTACGGCGAGATCAAACGGATCGGCCGGGCCGGCCACGACTGCGCGGCCACCGGCACGGACAGTGGCGCAAGCGCCAGGGCGGCGGCAGCGATCAGGTGGCGACGGGTGAGATTCATGGCTGTCTCCAGTGGTTCTGTTCGGGTGCGCCTCACGCGCGGCGCAGGGCGGGGTAGGCGTAGCGGAACTCGAGGTGATCGGCTTGCGGCTGGTAGAGGCGCAGCACGACGTAGAACGGCTCGTCGGGCGGCGCCGGCAGCCAGTTCGAGCCGGGGCCGGGGTCGCGCGCCTGCAGCCGGATCGCCAGGCTGCCGTCGGGCTCGGCCCGCAGGCCAGGCGTGCGGTCGCCGATGGAATAGCGGGCGAGCGGATTCGCGACGAACAGGCAGTCGCTGCGCCGGTACATCGTGAGCGACCAGAAGGCGCCCACGCGCGGCCCGCCGCCGGGCGGGAAACGCAACTCGTACGCGTGCGAGCCGTGCAGCGGCTGCCCGTCTGCATCGACCTCGGCCGTCGGGTACATCGCCTCGTCGATGCCGAGAGCGCCGATGAAGTTGCGCGCGACGCGGGCCCGCGTGAGCACGTCGTCGCCCCAGTGGGTGCGCACCTCGACCGCAAGGGTCCAGCCATTGCCGAGATCGCGCCCGTGCGCCTGCTCGCTCTCGCGCAGCTGCTCGAACACGCGCGGCAGCTCGGAGGCGAGCACATCGTCGTCGACCGGCCAGTGCAAGCGCTCGCCGCCCTGGACCGGGTTGCGGGCGAGGGCCGCATCGACGATCGTGCGGTACAGCGCAGGCTCCGGCGCAGACGCGGAGCGCCCGTCGAGCAGCGTGTCCACTCTCATCGCGGCGTCGCTGCCGTCGAGCCGGCGCGCTGCGATCTGCGCCTGCAGCGCACGGACCTCGTCGACGTCGCCGGGCGACTCGTCGACCAGGATGCGGCCGATGATCCACACGTCGTCACCGGGCGACGCAATCACCTGCGACACGTCGGGCGGGACGTCGCCGTGCCAGTCGGGCCCGTGGACCAGCGTTCGCTGTGGGCGGTTGCCGGTGGTTCTGCGGCCCACGTAAGCGAACGGATTCGTCCAGGCGTCGAGCAGGCCGAGCGTCCAGTAGCGCTCGCCCATGTCGGGGGTGTCGATCACGACCGGCCCCGCGGAAAGGTCGAGCCAGGCGTTGCTGTACACGGTGTCGTTGTTGGGGCTCACCACCTCGCGGTCGTCGGGGCCGAGTCTGCGGTGCGTGTGGGTGAACTGGTTCACCCAGCGCATCCGCGACCCGGGGTCGGCCGCCGCGAAGCCGAGCGTGCGGTGGCGCCGTGCCGTCGTCGCGGCGCGCATGCGCATCATCTCGAACAGGGGCAGCGTCTGCACGATGGCGCCTGCGGCCATGTCGCGCGGCGTGTCGGTCGAGGTAGTCGGATCGGTCATGGTGTTCAGGCGATCACGCCGCGTTGCCGCAGCGCGGCGATTTCTTCATCGGAATAGCCGGCTTCGGCGAGCACGGCCGCGCCATCGGCGCCGCAGGCCGGCGCCGCCGCGGGAGCCGGCCGCGGCGCATCGCCCATGCGATAAGGCAGGCCCAGGGCACGGTAGTGCGCGCCGTCGGGCCCCTGCGCGTCGACCACGATCCCGCTGGCGATGACGTCGGGGCTCGCCAGCACGTCGCGGTAGCGCCGCACCGCGCCGACCACGATCTGGTTCCTGCCGAGCAGGGTCACACACTGCTCGCTGGTGTACTTCGACAAGCATTCGCCGAGTACCTCGCGCAATTCGGCGCGGTGGGCCACCCGCTGCTGGTTGCTGCTGAAGCGCGGGTCGTCGATCAGCTCCTCGCGCCCGACCACGCGGCAGAAGCGTTGCCAGTGATCCTCGGCGTAGGCCGACAGCACGATGTGGCCGTCGCTCGTCGGCACCACTTCCGCCGCCGGTGCGTTGTGCGGCTGCCCCGCGCCGATGCGCGTCGGCTCGGGACCGCCGCCCAGGTACTCGCAGAACGTGGCGGCCTGCAGGTTGAGCGCGGTCTCCAGCAGCGAGACCTCGAGCGTTTCGCCGACGCCGCTGCGCTCGCGCCCGTAGAGCGCGGCAAGCACCGCCTGCGCGCCGAGCTGTGCGGCGGCCGCGTCCACGACGGGTACGCCGACCTTCTGGGGCAGCCGGTCGGGCTCGCCGGTGACCGTCATCAGCCCGCTCTCGGCCTGCGCGGCGATGTCGTAGCCCGGCCGATCGCGCGACGGGCCGGCGCTCCCGAACCCCGAGATCGAGAGATAGATCACCCGCGGGTGGCGGGCTCGCACGTCGGCCGGTCCGAGGCCGAGCTTCTCGACGACGCCGGGGCGCAGGTTCTGGATCACGACGTCGCTGCGTGCGATCAGTCGCCACGCGATCTCGCGTCCGGCCTGGCTCTTGAGGTCGAGCGCGATCGAGCGCTTGCCACGGTTGTAGGCCCTGATCATCGACTCGCCATAGCGGCCGATGTGGCGCGCCTGGTCGCCGCCGAGCGACTCGACCTTGATCACGCTGGCCCCCAGGTCGGCGAGCGCCATGGCGGCGCCCGGACCGGCGATGTATTGCCCGAAGTCGAGCACGCTCACACCGGCCAGCGGGGCTGCGGGTGCGGGAGCGGCGGCGCCCGGATGAGACGGAAGGACTGCCATGGCGCGCACGATAGGCATCGGCGACATTCCTGAACAGTCGATAATCCTGATGGCGTGATCACGCTGGGCGATCACGACCTGTGGCCTGCCGAGCATGGACCGAAGCCCCGACTACCTCGTGCGCCGGCTGCGCCTGCGTCACCTCGAGCTGCTGGTGGCGCTGGCCGACGCCGGCACCATGCGGGCCGCCGCGGCCCGCCTGCACCTGAGCCAGCCCGCGCTCAGCAAGATGCTCGGCGAGCTCGAGGTCGGCTTCGGCGCGCGCCTTTTCGAGCGCAGCCCGCAAGGGCTGGCCATCAATGCGTTCGGGCTCGCGGCGGTGTACCGGGCGCGCGTCATCCTTGGCGAGCTGGCGCGCGGCAAGGAGGAGGTCGACGCGCTCCGCAGCGGTGCCGCCGGCGTGCTGCGCCTGGGCACCCTGTCGGTGACCGCGACGGTTCCCTTCGCGGTCGCGAGGTTGCGCCAGCAGGTGCCGGGCGCGCAGGTGCACATCCACGAGGGCCGTGTGCGCGACCTGATCCAGCGGTTGCTCGATGGCGAACTCGACTGCGTGTTCGGTGCCATCACGCCCGAGCTGCTGACGAGCGAGTTGCTGCGCCTGCTGCGCACCGAGGTGATGCTCGAAGACGAGCTGTGCGTGCTGTGCAGCGCCAGCCACCCGATCCTGAAAAGTCGCCGCCTGCGCTGGGCCGATCTGCACGCACTGCCATGGGTGGTGCCGCCCAAGGACACGCTCGTCCGCCAGGGGTTCATGACCGCCTTCCTCAACGAGGGGCTCGAGCCGCCCGAACCCGCCGTCGAGGTGCTCTCGTCGGTGACCGTCGGCAGCCTGCTGCGTACCGACGGCAACCTGCTCGGCGCGACACGCCTCGAGCACGCTCGCGACGAACTGGCGCGCGCCGCGGTGAGTCGCGTGCGGGTGTCCCCGGTCATTCCGCTGCCGTCGCTGGGCCTCTACACGCGACACGGCCCCGAGACGCCCGCACCGCTCACGCAGGCATTCGCCCAGGCGATCCGCTGGTGCGGCCGCCAGCAAGCGCGATCTGCGAAGGCGTGACATGCACGCAGCGCCGACGTGACGTGCGCGGCGCGTCGAGGACGACGATCGACCCCATGCCCACGTCGGGGCGAGGCTTCTGGGCGCGGCCGGGTCGTCCCTCCCGGCGACCGGCGCGATCGTCGAAGGAGGCGCCTCGAGGACCGGCTACGCGAAGCCAACGAACCGGGCGAAGTCGTTCACGCGCTCGCGAGGCATCTGCAGCTGGTTGACCGCGGCTGCCGCATCGCCGTAGCCCATCGACATCCCGCACGCGGTGACTTCGTGCTCCGGCATGTCGAGGTGCTGGGCGATCAATGCGTGGAACCGGGCGAACGAGACCTGCGGGCAGGTGGCGATGCCCCGCGCCTGGGCTGCGATCATGACGCTCTGGACGAACAGCCCGAGGTCGAGCCAGCTATGAGGGCGCAGGCGGCCATCGATGCCGAAGATGAGGCCGACCGGCGCACCGAAGAACGCGAAGTTCCGCTGGGTCTGGCGTGCCCGCCCCTGGACGTCGGATCGTTCGATGCCGAGGCAGTCGTAGTAGCGCGCGCCGAAATCACCTTGCCTCGTCGCGAACGATGGCGGGAGCGGGTCGGGAAAGTGCTCGGACGGCGGGAGGGTGTCTTCCCGGAAAGCCTCGACGAGCGCCTCTCCCAGCGCCTTCATCGGGGCTCCCGTCAAGACGTAAACCCTCCAAGGCTGCGTGTTCGAGTTGCTCGGCGCTGTCGAGGCGACCTCGAGAATCTCGCGCACGGTGTCGGCCGAAAGTGGATCGGGACGGAACGCCCGGGTCGTCCTGCGGGACCGCAGCACTGCATCCACGCAACTCGCGGTGTCTTGCATGGTCGGTCCTCAGGCGCTCGGCGGCGCGTGATAAGCGATGCGACCGGCGGGCAGGAAGAACAGTGCGATCACCGGCCCGCCCTTGGCCTCGGGATAGTGATGACTTCCCGGGGCGGGCGCGGTCCAGCCGCCGTAGCACCAGCCGTTCGGGCCGCCGAGCGCGGCGCCGGGCCGCAACGCCACCACCATGTTGAACTCCCCGTATGGATGGGCGTGATACTGCCCCCGATAGCTGTCCTCGGGGTTGCCCTGCCGGCTGTCGGTGCTGTCCATGTACACCGCCGTGATGCTGAAGTGGTGGGTTCGTTCGGAAGGCTCGGCAATGCGGCTCCTGCGGTAAGCCGGTCCGTCGAGTTCCACCGTCGCGGCCCAGCCATCGCGCACGCCTTTGCGCACCAGGTCGGCCAGCGTCTCGTACAGCTCGCTCCCGGGGCCGTAGCGCTCGTTGAGCCAGCGTTCCGCCTCCGGACCTGCCGTCATGTCCTTCACTTCGTCGAGCAACGGGATGCTGTGCTGAATCAGCGCTTCACGATCGTCGTTCATGTGATCTCCCTGAATATGACCGTCATTCCTCGGAGCGGAAGCCGGACGCCTGGACGATGGGTTTCCAGGCATCGCGCTCGCGCTGGATGAGCCGTGCGTACTCCTGGGGAGGCAACGTGTACGGCGCGAAGCCGATCTGTTCGAAGCCCGCCAGCAGCGCCTCGTCCTTGCTTGCAACGAGCACGGTGTCGTAGATGGACTTGACGACCGCATCCGGCGTTCCGGGTGGCGCGAACACGCCGTAGGTCTCGACGCCGCGGATTCCGGCGAAGCCCTGCTCGGCGAACGTCGGCACATCGGGCATGAAGCGCGAGCGCCCGCTGCCGGTCACGCCGAGGATGCGCAGCTTGCCTTGCTTGAGATACGGAACGAAGTCGGCGACGAAGCCGAAGTACGCGGGAATCTGGCCTCCGAGCAGATCCTGCATCGCAGGCGCCGAGCCGCGATAGGGAACGTGCTGGAGCTTGAGTCCGGCAGCCTCCGAGAACTGGTATCCCAGAAAGTGCGCCATCGACCCGGCTGCGGGCGATGCGAACGAGGTGTTCCCCGCCGCTTGTTTCACCCACGCGGCGTAGTCCTTGAGACTGCGCACCGAGGCAGGTACGGCCGCACTCACGGCAAACGCACAGTCGACGGCGGCGATGGGCGAGATGGGCACGAAATCGGCCGCGGCGTCGTACATGAGCTTCGAATACACATGCGGATAGATGGTCAGAGCCGACGTGTGCGTACACAGAAGGGTGCTGCCGTCGGCGCGTTCACGCTTGAGCTGACTGCTGGCCATCCGGCCGGCCGCGCCGGGCCGGTTGTCCACGATGTACGAACGCCCCTGCTTGCGCCATGCGTCGGCCAGCCTGCGCGCGGTCGCGTCGAGCGTGCCGCCGGCGGGGTAGCCGACCAGAACCCGCGAAGGGCCGCTGGCGCCCTGCGCCGCGGCGAGCGACATCGATCCGGCAGAAGGAATAGCAAGAGCAAGGCGCGTGAACGCGCGGCGAGTCAGTGGGTCCATGGGCGCCTCGTGTGCAATGGAAGGTCGGGGCATCATCGAGGGCGCGCCAGTTGAATGGAACTGATGCGTTTGCAAGAGCAAAATGCATCGCGTTCATCAGCGTGGGAGCTCGAGATGAGCATCGGCCGCACCGACCTCAACCTGCTGAAGGTCTTCGACGCCGTCTACGAGGACCGCAATCTCGTGACGGCGGGGCGCCGCCTGAACCTCACGCAGTCGGCGGTCAGTCACGCGCTCGCCCGCTTGCGCGAGCTCGTACGTGACCCGCTTTTCGTTCGCACCGGCAAGGGCATGGTGCCGACGGGTCGGGCCACCGCGATGGCACCCGAGCTGCGCGACGCCCTGCGCCGCATCGAGTCGACGCTCGGCATCGAGCCGTTCGCGCCCGAGCGCTCCTCTCGTCGCTTCGTCATCGCCGCGAACGACCATGTGACGGTGGTCATCGTCGCACCGCTCGCGCGCCGGCTGCAGGCCGAAGCGCCGGGCGTCGACCTCGTCATTCGGCCGTCGACGCGGCTCGACCTCGCCGAGCAGATGGACGTCGGCCGAATCGATCTGGCCATCGGCATCTTCTCGCAGGTGCCGCCGCGCCTGAGCTCGCGCACCCTCGTCACGCAGGGGGAAGCGATCGTGATGCGCCAGGGTCATCCCGCTGCCGACCGGACGTGCACGCTCGCGGACCTGGTCAAGTACCCGCTGGTGACGATCTCGGTCGGCGGTCAGGAAGAGGGAGCCGTCGATGGGTTCATCCTGGAACGCGGCTTGGCGCGTCAATCGGAAATGTTCGACCGCCATGCGCTGGATGAGGCGATCGGTACCGGCAACCGGCGCCCTCGCGTGCGCATCACGGTGCCGCATTCGCTGGCGATACCTGCGCTGCTGAGCGACAGCGACATGCTGGCCATCGTCCCGATGTCGCTTGCGCACGCCCTGACGCGCACGAGAGAGCTCGTGATGCGCGCGAGTCCCTATCCGGCGCCGATGGCTGTGACCCAAGCCGTGTGGCATCGGCGCAATGACCAGGACACGGGACACCAGTGGTTGCGGGACAGGATCGCCGAGGCAGCCGATGGCGCTCAGCAGAGTGCGAGCGTGCGAGCGGCGCGGCCCAGGGTCGGTCGCAGGCGCACGCCGTAGAACATCGACGAACCCGCGCCCTTTTCACCCCTGCGGCGGGTCGTCGAGTTCCGCGAGGTCGCTCCTGAATCGGATTCCCTCGAACAGACGCCCGCGGGACGCGAATCGCGACGCGAGGCTGGCGTCACGCCAGACCCTGCGTGCGAGATTGCCGAAGAGGTGCTCGTCGAGGGGACGTCGCGCGCGGCGGGTTGTGTTCGGTAGCGGCGTGGCGCGAGGCCGAATGGCTGGTCTGTCTCAGCGTTCCCGCTCCGGGAGCGCGATGTCGAAGTGCATCACGTCCTCCCGCACGCCGAGCTTGCCGTAGAGCGCGACCGCGGGATCGTCGCCGTAATCCGCCTGCACGAAGATGACATGGAAGCCCCGCTCGACCGCGAGCGCCTTGAGCGCCTCGATCATTGCGGTCGCGAGACCGCGCCGTCGATGTCTCGCGGCGACGGCAAGGTCGTAGATGTAGAACTCGCTGCGCGCCTGCTCGAACTTGGGCAGCACGTAGCCGGCGAGCCCGCCCACGCACACGGCATCGTCGAACGCCGCGACGGCGACGAAGTGCTCGCTCGAAAGCAGCCGGCCGAGATAGGCATCGTCCGGCTGCCGGGCGCAGTAGGTCTCGCGATCGTCGAACGCCTCTCCGAACAGCGTGAGCATGGCGCGCAGCGCCGCGGTGTGGCCATGGCCGAGCACCCGAACGCGGGCGGCCGGGATCATGGGGTGCGCACCGCCTCGATGTCGCGCACGCCGGCTTCAGCTTCGGGCGCAGCGCGACTCCGTGCGCTTGCCGGTCGCGTGTTCTGCACGCTTCTCGGGCAGGGGCGTCGGCAGCGTGCGTCGGTTCGTCGGCTTACAGCAAGACGCAGGTGAAGCTCGATGCCGAGTTGACGTCGCCGCTGCCGTTGTAGCGCGGCCACGCCGGGTACTCGCACAGCGGTCGGGTCCGTCCCGGCACGGCGGCCGTGTCGGCGACGACCTGGGGCGGCGGAGCAACCTGCTTCTCGACCCAGTTCTCGAGCGTCGTGAGCGAGTCCCACGCGGCGTTGAACTGGGTGCTGACCGCGTGGTTGTAGCCGGGGATCTCGTAGTAGCGCATGAAGTCGGCGACCGCAGCGCTGCCCATCGTCTGCCGCACCCGGCTCATCAGCTGCTGCGACTCGCGGTTGGGCACCAGGCCGTCGTGGATCCCGTGCGCGATCAGGATCTTCCCGCCCTTGGCGCGCAGACCCGAGAAGTCGGTGCGGTTCGCATCCTGGATCGCGCCGAGGTCGATGATGCGCTGCTGCCACGCGCCCGGGTTGAGCGGGTCGAGCGCCAGGGGGTTCGCGTTGGGATCGCGCGTCACGAAGTACTTGACCCACTGATCCCAGAACGTGCTGCCGTACGGTGGCGTGTTCGCCGCGTCGACGGCAGGCGGCATCGGGTTGGCAGGCTGCTGCACGCCGAAGGTGAGCGTCAGCACCGTCGGCTGCAGCGCGCTCTGGGTCGCATTCATGCCGGTGGTCGGAATGCCGAGGTCGGTGCCCCACACGGTGTAACCCGGAGACACGTTCTCGCCGCTGGCGAGTCGGTACGGCAGCAGCGTCGACTGGCCGAACAGCTTCAGCGCGTCGATCATCTGCGGCGTCAGGCAGTTGCTGTTGTTCTGCCCGGCGGGGCAGACGATCGGCGCGCCGTTCAGCGTCGCGGTGCTCGGATCGAAGCGTGCCTCGCAGGCGCTCTGGTTCGAGATCAGCCCGTCCATCACATTGTCGAGACCGTCGCAGGCCTGCACGGCGGCATCGAACACCACCTTGCGCTGCGCGCGGCTCGGGTACGCATTGGGCTGAGCCAGTGCGCGCGTCACACGCCCGAGGTGCAGGTTGAGCGCAGTCGCGTTCCAAGCCGGGTAGAGCACGATCGCGCCGTCGAAATCCTGCGGCCAGGTGCCGACCGCGATCAGCGCCTCGCGGCCGCCGGTGGAGCCGCCTGCGAAATAGGTGCGCTGGGGCTTCGTGCCATAGCGTGCCGCGATCAGCGCGCCGGCGACGTCGCGCGTCTTCTTGAGCGCCTCCCCGCCGAAGTTGCGCAGCGCCTCGTCGTTCGCGCCGAAGCTGCCATCGCGACTGCCCGCCGGGCCGGCCTGGTGGCCGGAGTCGCTGCCGAACGTCGCATAGCCGCGCCCGAGCGGCGTCGGCTTGTCGGTCGGGCCTGCCGGGACGTTGCCGGCGCCGGTCGCGATGGTGCCGTTGTAGCCGCCCCCGCCGAACATCATCGCCTTGTTGTTCCAGGTCGTCGGCAGGTTGACCTGGAAGCGGATCTTCGGGGCGGTGGCCGAGACCGGGTTGATCTCGCCGAGCACGCGGCAGTACTCGCCGACCGCCGTCGCGCCCGTTCCGGCGGCAGCGACGACTTGCGTGCTCGTGACCACGGCGCCCGTCGTGGCCAGGCCGATCGCCGACGCCGGCACGGTCATGCCGTTGAGCTCCGCACAGGTCTTCGGCTGCACCTGAGGCGGATCGTCGTCGTCATCGCCGCCGCCTCCGCCTCCGCAGGCGGCCAGCAGCAGACACAGCCCCGCGGCCGCGACGGCGATGCGCGGGCGCTTGCCTGGATTCGGACGACGTCCAAGCATTGCGAACTCCTGGTGGTGGGTTGCAGTCGAGAGAGCACCTCCACTGGAGAGTAGAAGACTTCGCGCACGCTGAGAAGCACGGGTATCTGCTAACGCCGTCGAATGGCGGCAGCCACGGACGCGGCGAACTCGGCCAAGGGTCGGCAGCGCGCCGGAACGCGCCCGTGTCAGGGCATCACACGACCTTCGATCGAGTCGTCGAGCGTCTTGCCGATCGCGGCTCCGACCAGCATCTTCGCGCCGGCAACCACCGCGCCGTGCTTGTTGTCCCAGTAGTAGCCGCCCGTGGGCTGCACCCGGATCACCGTGATGCGCGGGTCGTCTTCACCACCCGTGAACCACGTGCGGAGGATGGGTTCCCAGAGTTGCTTGATCTTCGTCCGGTCGGTGCTGATGCTGGCGGTACCGGTGAGAACGAGGAACCCGGCGTGCTCGGCGCCCTGCAGGAACAGGCGTACCTCCGGCTGCTGCCCGATTTCGCGGTTCTTGTGACTGTCGCTCGAGCTCAGGAACCAGAGGTTGCCCTCGTCGTCGACATCCTGCACGCTCATGGGCCGCGTGCCGCCCGAACGGCCCGTGCCCACCGCCGTGCAGAAGAAGCAGGTATCGCTCTTCCTGACGGTCGCCTTGATCCGTTGCACGGCGGCGTCGCCGCTCACGTCCTCGTAGTTGTCCTCGGGCTGCTGCGCGTTGATCGAATCCATGGCGGGTCGAAGGGTGGGGTGAGATGCGGGCATTGGCCTGAACGCGCCGTGGCCCGCGGATGCGGCCGCGTCAGTGCAGCTGCTTCTTGAGGCTCGAGATCTCGTCGTGCGCCTGAACGACCGACGACTGCAGGGCTGCGTCGGTGTCCCGACCGGCGCCAAGGCACGCCTGCTTGGCACGGTCGCCGAGCTGCTCGAGGCGATCGACGGCGCCGATCAGCTGCTGAGGATCGCCCGAGTGCCGAGCCATGTCGCGCAGCTGTCGCGCCTGCTGGTGCAACTGCGTGAGGGCGTCGCGCAGCTCGGCGGGAACCTCGCTGGCTCGCTGCATCGCTTGCACCGCGTCGTCCGCACGTTGCTCGAGTCGCTCTGTGCTTTCGCGCGCTTGTTCGATCTGCATGGCATTTCCTTTCAGGTTGTCGTGCCGCACGGCGACACGTCGCCGGCAGCGGATGCAGCAAGCGAGGCCGGGTGCGGCGCTCGCTAGTCAAACCTCACGCGGTGCGCTTGCCCAGACGCAGCGCCAGCGCGATGCCGTAGATGCCGGCCAGGCCGACCAGCGCGTAAACGATTCGGCTGAGGGCCGAGCCTTGCCCGAACAGCGCGGCGACGAGATCGAAGTTGGCTGCGCCGACCAGGCCCCAGTTCAGCGCGCCGATGATCATCAGGACGAGCGACAGCCAGGCGACGGGGCCGAGCCCGGTACCGCTCGCCGCGGGCGAAGACAGAGAAGCCGAAGAGGTGTTGATGGCCATATGAACTCCAGTGGCAAAGGTGAAGGAGCGGGGCGCCGGACGCCTCCGCGTGATGAATGCACGCTCGCAGCATAGGAACGCTGCGAGCGTCGAGCCGCCGCACGCGTGCGAGCTCACTCCGACGAGTCGGATAATCCGATTCAAATTCGACTCACGCTGCAGGCATGAAGGCTCCACGATCGCGCGCTACGAACCCGGAGCCGACCACGTCTGCGACCTATCGCACGGGCGCAGTCGCCCGCATGCTCCAGATGCCCGGCGCGACGCTGCGGATCTGGGAGCGTCGATACAACGTCGCAGCGCCGGCAACGACGTCGAGCGGCCACCGGCAGTATTCAGCCGCCGATGTCCAGCGTCTCGCGTTGATCCGTCAACTCACGCTGGTCGGGCACCGGATCGGATCGCTGGCGTCGCTCGACCTCGAGCGGCTGCGGGACGTGGCGTCGACGCATGCGGCCGCGCTGACTCACGCGCCCGCTCGTGCGCATCGCACCGGCGCGGCTTGCAAGCTCGCCGTGGTCGGGCGCGGAGCCGAGCACCGGGTAGAGCGGTCGGAGGTGCAGCTACGTGCCGATCGGGCGGTCCATGTGGCGGCAGCCTTCGGCTCGCTGCGCGCCGCCCGACGCCATGCGGCGGCGGCCCGCCACGACCTGTTGCTGGTCTTCGCCGACGGTCTGCAGGCGTCGATGCTGGCGGATGTCCAGGCTGCCGCGAAAGCGCTGCGGGCACGGCACACGGCCATAGCCTATTCATTCGCGCCGGGCTCCGTCACGAGAGCCTTCGCGGCGTGCGGAATCTCGCTTATTCGCGAGCCTCTTGACGACGCGAGCCTCGGAGACTTCCTGAGCCGAGTCGTCGCGACACGTTCTCGGCAAAGCGCATCGGCAGCTTCGGGCTCGCCGGCAGCTCCCCCGGTCGCCATCACCCTCGGCTCCGAGGCCCCGCGGCGCTACGACGATGCGGCGCTGGCCGACTTCGCGGGGCTTTCCACCACCATCGCGTGCGAATGCCCGCGCCATCTGGCCGAGATCATCCAGAAGCTGTCGCACTTCGAGGCGTACAGCGCGCAGTGCGAGCATCTCGACGCGAGCGATGCCGCGCTTCACTCCTACCTGGGCCGAATCACGGCAACAGCCCGCTCGATCTTCGAGTCGGCACTGGAGCATGTCGCGGTTCGCGAGGGGTTGGTGGTGCCACAACGCTGAACGCGTGCTCGCGCGGCCACGGCTCGACCGGCACGGCCGCAACGGTCCTCCCGCATGCCGAGCTCGTCTCGATGCGCGGCGCCGCTCGAAACGGCGCGGCAGGCGCTTCCTGCGACGAGCCTCAGTTCGTCATCACCAGCTTGCCGCGCACCTGCCGACTGCCCATGCGCTGGTACGCCTCGCGCAGCTGCGGCATCGGCAAGGTGCGGTCGATCACCGGCTTGACCTTGCCTTCGGCGTACCAGCGGGCGAGCTCGGCCAGCGCGGCGGCGTTGGCTTTCGGCTCGCGGCGTGCGAAGTCGCCCCAGAACACGCCGACGATGGACGCGCCCTTGAGCAGCGGCAGGTTGAGCGGCAGGGCGGGGATGTTGCCCTGCGCGAAGCCGACGACGAGATAGCGGCCGCGCCAGGCGATCGAGCGGAACGCCGGCTCCGCGAGATCGCCGCCGACCGGGTCGTAGATCACGTCGGGGCCCTTGCCGCCGGTGAGCTCCCTGAGGCGCTCGCGAAAGTTCTCGCTCGCGTAGTTGATGCTGGCGTCGGCACCGATCTCGCGGCAGAGCGCACACTTCTCGTCGCTCGACGCGCCGGCGATCACGCGGGCGTCGGCGGCCTTGGCGATCTGGATCGCGGCGGTGCCGACTCCGCCGGCGGCGCCGAGCACCAGCACGGTCTCGCCGGCCTTCAGCGCGGCTCGGTCGAGCAGGGCGTGATGGGTCGTGCCATAGGTCAGGATGAACGCGGCGGCGTCGTCGAACGCGAAGCCCTGCGGCAGCGGCATCACCAGATGGGCGTCGACGCAGGCGTGCGTCGCGAAACCGCCGGTGCCGCCGAACGCGGCGACCGCCTGCCCGACCTGCAGGTGGCGCACGTCGCTGCCGACCGCATCGATCACGCCGGCGTACTCGCTGCCCGGAACGAACGGCAGCGGCGGCTTGTGCTGGTACTTGTTCTGGACGATTAGCAGATCGGGGAAGTTGAGACTCGCTGCCCTGATCGCCACCCGCACCTGGTTCGCCTGCGGCTCGGGGGTGGGCAGTTCCTTCCACTGCAGCGCCTCGACACCGACCGGGTTCTCGCACAACCACGCCTGCATGATGAAACCTCCACGAAGAGCGTCGGCATCATACGAAAGCGTGGCGCCGAGGCTGCAGAGGGCGTGGGAGCGCTCCCTACAATCGTCCGATGCGGATCCTGGTGGCGAACGACGACGGCTATCTGGCCCCCGGCCTGGCGGCCCTGGTGAAGGCATGCGAAGGACTCGGCGACCTCGACGTCGTGGCACCCGAGCAGAACGCGAGCGGCACCTCCAACTCGCTGACGCTGAACCGGGGCCTGTCGGTCTACACCGCGGCCAACGGCTTTCGCTACATCAACGGCACGCCGTCCGACTGCGTGCACCTGGCGCTCTCGGGCATGCTCGACCAGCGTCCCGACCTCGTCGTCTCGGGCATCAACAACGGCGCCAACATGGGCGACGACACGTTGTACTCGGGCACCGTCGCGGCAGCGATGGAAGGCTTCCTGTTCGGCATCCCGGCGATCGCCTTCTCGCAGGTCGACAAGGGCTGGGCCGAGCTCGAGGCCGCGAGCCGCGTCGCTCGCAGCGTCATCGAGCATGTGCTGCGCGACCCGCCGCGCTTCGCGCCGTGGCTGCTGAACGTGAACATCCCGAACCGGCCCGACGCCGACACGCTGCCGCGCACGATCACGCGGCTCGGCCGCCGTCACGCCAGCGAGCCGGTGATCCGTCAGACCAGCCCGCGCGGCGATCTGCTGTACTGGATCGGCCCGGCCGGCAACGCGCGCGAGGCGGGCGAGGGCACCGACTTCCACGCCACCGCGAACGGGCAGGTCTCGATCACGCCGCTGCACGTCGACCTCACCGACCACGCCACGCTGCCGCATTGGCGCGACTGGGCCGCCGAGGGCGCACGGTGAGCGGCGAGGGCACGCCGGCGCGCAAGTTCCCGCTGCGGCTCGACCGCATCGCCGGCGCCGCCGGCGCGTCGTCGCGCCTGCCGGAGCTCCCCGGCAGTCCGAGCGTCGCGGCGCGCCCGCTGCTGCGCCCGCAGCGCCAGGTCGCGAATTCGCATGCCGACGCGCGCCATCGTTCCGCGCCCGCCGGCCTGGGCCTCGATTCGGCCGGCGTGCGCGCGCGCATGGTGCAGCGCCTGCGCGCCGGCGGCATCAGGCACGAGGCGGTGCTGGCGGCATTCGAGCGCGTGCCGCGTCACGCCTTCGTCGACGCCGCGCTCGTGACCCAGGCCTACGAGGACACGAGCCTGCCGATCGGGCATGGTCAGACCATTTCCAAGCCGTCGGTCGTGGCTCGCATGATCGAGTTGCTCTACGGCGGCGCCAACGCGCAGGCCAGCGGGCGCCTCGTCAACGTGCTCGAGATCGGTACCGGCTGCGGTTACCAGGCCGCGCTGCTCGGCACGCTGGCACGTTCGGTCACGTCGATCGAGCGACTCAAGCCCCTCCACGACAAGGCGCGTGAACTGCTCGCCCCGCTGCGCCCGCCGAACCTCAGGCTGGTGTTCGGCGACGGCATGCTCGGCCATGCGCCGAACGCGCCCTACGACGCCATCATCGCGGCCGCCGGCGGGGCGTCGGTGCCGCAGGCCTGGCTCGACCAGCTCGCCGAGGGCGGCCGTCTCGTCACCCCCGTGCGCGACGGCGGCGGCGACGGTCAAGTGCTCACCGTCATCGACCGTCATGCCGAAGGGTATCGGCGCTCCGTGCACGAAGCCGTCAAGTTCGTCCCCCTAAAATCCGGGCTTGCGCGTTGATCGAAGGCCCTCAGTGGCTGCAAAGGACCCAATGGCGGCTTGCTCGACCCGAAGGTGCATGCGCGGCACGGCCGCGATCATCGCGGCGCTCCTCGTGAGTGCCTGCTCGACCCCACGCACGCCGGCCCCCGTCGAAACCCGCCCGCCGCCGCCGCGACCCACCCGGGCTGGTGCGGCGACGACCCCCAGCACGCCCGTCGCAGCCCCCGCGGTCGACCCTGCGACGCTGCCGGGCGCCGAGAACGCCGGCAAGCCCGGCTACTACAGCGTCAAGCCCGGCGACACGCTGATGCGCATCGCCACGCAGAGCGGCAACAACTGGCGCGACCTCGTGCGCTGGAACAACCTCGAGAACCCGAACGTCATCGAGGTCGGGCAGGTGCTGCGGGTCGTGCCGCCCGGCGTCGAGCCCGGTGTGGCGACGAGCCGTGGCGTCACCGCGGCAAACATCGAGACGCGCCCGCTCGATGCACGCGCGCCCGCTTCGACCAGCAGCACGACCGCGACGACTCTGCCGCCGGTCGGTCGCGCAGGCTCGGCGCCGGCGGCGGCGGCATCGTCGGCCGCCACCGCCACCCCGAACCCGGTCGGCGCGGCGAGCAGTCCGGCCAGCGGCGCGCAGACCGCCACGCCGCCGCCGACCCTGCCGGCCGACGACGAGGAGATCGCCTGGAGCTGGCCCACGTCGTCGTCGCCCGCGCCGTACAACGAAGCCAAGGCCAAGGGCCTGGTGTTCCCCGGCAAGGCGGGCGACGCGGTGCTCGCCGCGGCCGACGGTCGCGTGGTCTACGCGGGCTCGGGCCTGCGCGGCTACGGCAACCTCGTGATCATCAAGCACAACTCGACGTACCTCACCGCGTACGCGCACAACCGCAGCCTTCTCGTCAAGGAAGACCAGATGGTGCGGCGCGGCCAGAAGATCGCCGAGATGGGATCCACCGATGCGGACAGCGTGCAGCTGCACTTCGAGATCCGCAAGCAGGGCAAGCCGGTGGACCCGTCGCGCCTGCTGCCGCCGCGCTGAGCCCGCGAGCTTCCGCGCGGCGCGCATGTCGTCCTGGCCCGTCCTCGTCTTCGACGTCGAGTCGATTCCCGACGTGGCCGGCTTGCGCGTGCTGCGCGGCTCGGACCCCGCGCTCGACGATGCGGGCGTCTACGCCGAAGAGATCGCCGAGCGCGCAGAGCGCGGCAAGAGCGACTTCATGCCGCTGCACCTGCAGCGCGTGCTCGTCATCAGCTGCGTCTTCCGCAACGCCGAGGGCCTGCGCATCCACTCGCTGGTCGACCGCGAGACCGACGGGCGCAGCCAGGAGGGCCGCGTGATCCAGCAGTTCTTCGGCATGCTCGAGCGCCACACGCCGCAGCTCGTGAGCTGGAACGGCGGCGGCTTCGACCTGCCGGTGCTGCACTACCGCGGCCTGCGCCACGGCGTCGTCGCGAGCAAGTACTGGGACCTCGGCGAGGACGACCGCGAGTTCCGCTACAACAACTACATCGGCCGCTACCACACGCGCCATCTCGACCTGATGGATCTGCTGGCGATGTACCAGCCGCGGGCGGCGGCGCCGCTCGACGCGATGGCGCGCCTGTGCGGCTTTCCGGGCAAGCTCGGGATGGACGGCTCGCAGGTCTACCCGGCGTACCTTGAAGGGCGCACCGACGAGATCCGGCGCTACTGCGAGACCGACGTGCTGAACACGTACCTGCTGTACTGCCGCTTCCAGAAGATGCGCGGCGGCTTCAGCGAGGTCGAGTACGAGCGCGAGATCGACTTCGTGCGCGCGACGCTCGCCGGCATCGACGAGCCGCACTGGCGCGAATACCTCGAGGCGTGGAGCGCGATCGGTTGATCGCGCGGCGCCGAACCGCACGCTACATCGACGCTTCGAGAATCCGCACGTAGTCGTCGCGACTCGCGATCCGCGGGTTGGTCTTGTGGCAGTGGTCGGCCATGGCGCCGTCGATGACGCGGTCGAACAGCGCCGGCGTGACGCCGAGCTGCGCAAGCCCCGACGGCAGGCCGAGCCGCCGGTTGAGATCGCGCAGCGCCTCGGCGACCGCATCGCCGCTGTCGTCGCTGCGCTCGAGTCCCATCGCGTGTGCCATGCGGGCGAGCCGGCGGTCGCGCCGCATCGATTCCGCGGGCGCGTTGAAGCGCACGATCTCCGGCAGGAAGAGGGCGTTCAGCGTGCCGTGATGCAGGCGCGGGTCGACACCACCGAGGCTGTGGCTGAGGCTGTGCACGCAGCCGAGGCCCTTCTGGAACGCCATCGCGCCCTGCATGCTCGCGCTCATCATGTTCCAGCGCGCGTCGCGGTCGCTGCCGTCGCGGGTCGCGCGCTCGATGTGCGCCCAGGCGCGCTCGAGGCCGTCGAGCGCGATGCCGTCGGCAGGCGGGTTGACCGCCGGCGCCATGAAGGTCTCCATGCAGTGCGCGATCGCGTCCATGCCGGTTGCCGCGGTGAGGAACGGCGGCAGCCCGAGCGTGAGCTCGGGGTCGCAGATCGCGGCCTTGGGCACCAGGTGCCAGCTGTGGAAGCCGAGCTTGCGACCATCGTCGACGATGACGATGGCGCCGCGTGCGACCTCGCTGCCGGTGCCGGCAGTGGTCGGCACCGCGATGAGCGGCGCGACGTGCGCGCCGATGCGCGGGCTGCCGCCTTCGATGGTGGCGTAGGTGGTGAGCGGCCCCGGGTGCGTCGCCGCGATCGCGACGCCCTTGGCGAGGTCGATGCTCGAGCCGCCGCCGAGCCCGACGAGGCCGTCGCAATCGTGTGCGCGAAACATCTCCACCGCGGCGCGCACGGCGGCCTCGGTGGGGTTCGACGGCGTCGCGTCGAACACCGCGTGCGGCAGATCGCCGAGCGCGGCGACCGCGCGATCGACGATGCCCGCCGCTCTCACGCCGGGGTCGGAGACGATCAGCGGCCTGCGGATGCCGGTGCGTTCGCACTCGGCCGCCAGCAGCGCGAGCGCGCCGAAATCGATCTGGATCTGGGTGATGTAGTTGATGAGCGCCATGGTCGTACCGGTGCCTGGAAGCCTCGGGCAGTCTGGCACACTGACCCGCCCTCCAACCCTCCCGCCGCCCCCGTGGAACCCCGCGATTTCCGCTTTCTCGAGCGCCTGCGCGTGCGCTGGTCCGAGATCGACGCCCAGAAGATCGTCTTCAACGGCCACTACCTGACCTACTTCGACACCGCGCTCGCGGGGTACTGGCGTGCCCTCGCGGTGCCGTACGCGGAGTCGATGCATGCGCTCGGCGGCGATCTCTACGTGCGCAAGGCCACGCTCGAGTACGAGGCGTCGGCGATGTACGACGACGTGATCGACGTCGGCGTGCGCTGTGCGCGCATCGGCAACACGTCGCTGACATTCGAGGCGGTGGTCTTTCGCGATGGCCGGCGTCTCGTGATCGGCGAACTCGTCTACGTGTTCGCCGACCCGGCGGTGCAGCGCCCGAGGCCGCTGCCGGCGGCGCTGCGCGACCTGCTCGACGCCTACGAGCGCGGCGAGCCGCCGGTCGAGGTACGGCTCGGCAGCTGGGACGAGCTCGGCACCGATGCGATGCGGATCCGCAGCGAGGTCTTCGTCGACGAGCAGAAGGTGCCCGCCGAACTCGAGCACGACGAGGCCGACGCCGAGGCATTGCATGCGGTCGCCTACAACCGGCTCGGCGCCGCGGTCGCGACCGCGCGCGTGCTCGACCTCGGCGCCGCGGCCGTGAAGGTCGGCCGCATGGCGGTGCGCCGCACGCTGCGCGCGAGCGGCGTCGGTCGCACGGTGCTGGACGCGGTGCTCGCCGCCGCCGCCGCGCGCGGCGCGCGCGAGGCGGTGCTGCACGCGCAGACCGCGGCGGCCGGCTTCTACACGCGCGCCGGCTTCGTGGCGCACGGCCCCGGCTTCGTCGAAGCCGGAATCGACCACGTGGAGATGCGGCGCGGGTTGTGATGGTGCGCGGCGAGCGCCGGTGCTCGTCGCAGGCCGCTGCGCGCCCGAGAAGCGGCTGGGCGCGCGTCGAATCGTCGGGCGCGTTCGCCGACCGGCCCGGCGCTCAGGGCGTCGCCGGCGTGATCGTCTCGAACGCCTCGACGTGTCGCGGGCCCTCGATGAACGGCCTCACCCGTTCGGCGCGCGTCTCGATCGCCTGTTGAACCGACTCGTCGACGCCGGCACCGCCGGCTTGCGCGTCCATCGCGTAGACCTCCATCCACGTCTGCAGCGCGGTCGCCGGCGCATTCGGCGGGATCGGACGCCGGAGCACCCGCGCCTGCAGCCCCGGGAACTCGGCGACGAGGCCGGTCTGCAGGCGGTCGACCGCGGCGTACGCGGCGTCTGCGTTGCCGGGCGAGACCCGGTAGTAGACGAAGAGCTCGCGCACCGGATCAGGCGTCCGCGGCCTCGAGCGGCAGCGCGTACGGCAACTCGCGCGGCTCGAGGCGCGGTCCTTCAGCAGACCCGAGATGCAGGGCACCCGCGTCGAGCGACGCGAGCCGCACTTCGACCAGCGCACTGGCACCGGCGCCATCCGGGCGCGGCGCCGCACTCGCGACGGTGCCGATCGGCTCGCTCGCGTCGCCCCCCGCGAACACGTCCTGTCCCGGCGTCGGCAGCTGCGCGGAATCGAACAGCAGCGTGCGGCGTTTGATCGTGCCGCGGTACTGGCTGCGCGCGACGACCTCCTGACCGGGGTAGCAGCCCTTTTGGAAGTCGACTGCGCCGACCAGCTCGTGATTGACCATCTGCGGCACGAAGCGGTCGACCGTGGCGGCCTCGATCGTGACGATGCCGCTCTGCAGGTCGAGCCAGCGCCAGTGCGCGAGCGCGAGCGGCGCGGCGTCGGTTCCCTCGACCTGGCCGGCGACGAGCACGCGGCGCGATCCGAGCGCGTCGGGCAGGCGGATCGCCGCGCCGGTGGCGTCGGCGCGCACGCCCCAGACGTCCAGCTCGGCCGCTGCCGCGTCCGCCGCGTCGCCGGCGAGCCCGACCAGCGGCATCTCGGCGCTCGCATCGGTCAGCTTGCACTTGGCGCGCAGCACGAACATCGACAGGCGCTTGAGCGTCGGTGCCAGCAGGTCGCGGGCGCAGGCCAGGAAAACGGTCTCCGGGGCAGGGCGCCACACGACGAAGCTCGCCTGCAGCCGCCCCTTGGCCGAGCAGAAGCCGGCCAGGCGCGCGCGGGTCGAGGCAAGCCCGGTGACGTCGTTGGTGAGCTGGCCGTGCAGGAAGGTGGCCGCGTCGGCGCCTTCGGCGCGGATCACGCCCCAGTCGTCGAGCCGGGCCGCACCATGGAGGGCAGGGAGGCTGGGCATGGGCCATTATCATCGGCGCCGATGACGCGTCCCACCTTGCGGGCTCTGCCGACGGCGTGGGCTCCGGCCCGATGAAGGCCGCGCGCGCCCTCGCCGTTCTGTTGTTCCTGGCGCTCGTCGGCGCCGGCGCGGCGGCGTTCTGGTGGCTGGGTCAGCCGCTCCGGCTCGCCGCACCGACGGTCGAGCTCGCGATCGAACCCGGCACCACGCCGGCGAAGGTGGCCGAAGGCTGGGTCGCCGCCGGCGTGCGCACCTCGCCCGAGCTGCTCTACCAGTGGTTCAAGTGGTCGGGTCAGGCGCGCCAGATCCGCGCCGGCAGCTACGAGGTGACCGCCGGCGTCACGCCGCGGAGCCTCCTGGAGAAGATGGTGCGCGGCGACGAGAGCGTCGCCTTCGTTCGCATCCCCGAAGGCGCGACGTTCCGGCAGGTGAGGGCCGAGCTCGCCAAGGCCGAGGCGCTGCGCCCGACCTTGGCGGGCCTCAGCGACCCCGACCTCATGCAGGCGATCGGCGCTCCCGGCGTGCACCCGGAAGGGCGCTTCCACCCCGACACCTATTCGTACAGCAAGGGCAGCAGCGACGTCGAGGTGCTGCGGCGCGCCTATCGCGCGATGCAGCGGCGCCTCGCCGACGCCTGGCAGCAGCGCGCGGCCGACCTGCCGCTGAAGAGCGCGGACGAGGCGCTCACGTTGGCGTCGATCGTCGAGAAGGAGACCGGCGTCGCCGCCGACCGCGGGCTGGTGGCCGGCGTCTTCATGAACCGCCTGCGCATCGGGATGCCGCTGCAGACCGACCCCACGGTGATCTACGGGCTCGGCAGCGCGTTCGACGGCAACCTGAGAAAGCGCGACCTGCAGACCGACTCGCCCTACAACACCTACCTGCGCGTCGGCCTGCCACCGACGCCGATCGCGATGCCGAGCAAGGCCTCGCTGCTCGCTGCGGTGAATCCGACGCGTACCGAGGCGCTCTACTTCGTCGCCCGCGGCGACGGCAGCAGCGAGTTCAGCGCCAGTCTTGCCGACCACAACCGCGCGGTCGACCGCTTTCAGCGCCGCCCGGCGGCCGCCGCCTCCCGGCCATGACGCGCCGCTTCATCACGTTCGAAGGCATCGACGGAGCCGGCAAGTCGACCCACATCGGGCGTCTGGCCGAACGCCTGCGCGGGCGCGGCGCCAACGTCGTCGTGACGCGCGAGCCGGGCGGCACCGAGCTTGCCGAGCAGCTGCGCGAGCTCGTGCTGCACCGTTCGATGGACCCCCTCACCGAAACGCTGCTCGTCTTCGCGGCGCGCCGCGACCACCTGCAGCGCGTGATCGAGCCGGCGCTCGCGCGCGGCGATACCGTGCTCTGCGACCGCTTCACCGACGCCACCTTCGCGTATCAAGGCGGCGGGCGCGGCTTTCCGCTCGACGTGCTCGGCACCCTCGAAGGTTGGGTGCAGGGCGCGCTGCAGCCGGACCTCACGCTGTGGTTCGACCTCGACCCGGCAGCGGCCGCCGCCCGTCGCGCCGCCGCTCGCGCCGCCGACCGCTTCGAGAGCGAGGACACCGCCTTCTTCGCGCGCGTGCGCACTGGCTACCTGGCGCGCATGGCAGCGGCGCCGGCGCGCTTCGCCCGCATCGATTCGTCGGGCCCGCGCGACGAGGTCGAGCGCCAGGTCGACGCCGCGCTCGAGGCGCGCGGGTGGTGACCGACGCGTCCGGAGCCGCCGCGCTGCCCTGGCTGACGGCGCCGCTGCAGCGCATCCTCGCAACGCAGCGCGCGCACGCGCTGCTGCTGCACGGCCCGCGCGGCGTCGGCGAGTTCGAGCTCGCTCTGCTGCTCGCGCAGGGGTGGCTGTGCGAAGCCGCCGACGTGCCGTTGGCGGCACGGCCGTGCCGCCGCTGCGCGTCGTGCCACCTCGTCGACGCGCGCTCGCACCCCGACCTGATGGTGCTGCTGCCCGACGCGCTGCGCCAGCGCCTCGGCTGGTCTGGCGGCGACGCGGAAGAGGGCGGTGCCGAGAAGGCGAGCAAGGCCAAGCCCAGCAAGGACATCAAGGTCGAGGCGGTGCGCGCCGCCGTCGGATTCGTGCAGACCACCGCGGCGCGCGGCCGCGCCAAGGTGCTGGTGCTGCATCCGGCCGAGCGCATGAACGCGATCGCCGCCAACGCGCTGTTGAAGACGCTCGAAGAGCCGCCCGGGCTCGCCCGTTTCGTGCTCTGCAGCGGCGACCCGGCCGCTCTGCTGCCGACGATCCGCAGCCGCTGCCAGCGCGTGGCGCTCGCCGCGCCCGAGCCGGCGGAGGCGAGCGCATGGCTCGCCGCGCGCGGCGTCCCCGAGCCGGCGCTGATGCTCGCTGCGGCCGGCGGGCAGCCGCAAGAGGTGCTCGCGTGGGCCGAGTTCGGCATCGATGCGGCGCTCTGGAGCCGCCTTCCTGGCGCGGTGACGGCGGGTGACGCCAGCGTGCTGCACGGCTGGCCGCTGCCGCTGGCTGTCGAGGCGCTGCACAAGCTCTGCCACGATGCGCTCTGCGTCGCGACCGGCGCGGCACCCCGCTACTTTCCGGCGCCGGCGCTGCGCAGCCGCGGCGACGTCGCTCGCCTCGTCGCCTGGTCGCGTGCGCTCGCCGACCTGGCACGTGACGCCGAACACCCGTGGAATGTCGACCTGGCGGTGCAGGCGGCGGTCCAGCAGGGCCGCGAAGCGTTGAATCCGCCGCGCATCGCCGGCGCCGCCCGACGGACGGCGTCGCTAAACTCGTCGCGATGATCGAACCCCCGCCGCGCCCCGGCGCGCCTGCGCTCGGAACGCCGCCCGCGACGTCGCGGCCGAGCGTGATCCAACTCGTGTTCCGCGAGAAGGGCGCGCTCTACGCCGCCTATATGCCGATCTTCTCGGAAGGGGGTCTCTTCGTTCCGACCACGCGCGAGTACCGGCTCGGCGACGACATCTACCTGCTGCTGTCGCTGCCCGACGACCCGCAGCGCTACCCGGTGGCCGGCAAGGTCGGCTGGCTGACGCCCGCCAACGCGTCCGGCGGCCGCACCCAGGGCGTCGGCGTGCGCTTTCCGGCCGACGAGAAGACGCGCGCCTTGCGCGTGCGCATCGAGGAGCTGCTGGGCACGACGCTGTCGTCGACCAAGCCGACGCAGACAATCTGACGTCGAAGACCGGCCGTTCGCCGGTCGTGCTCCGAAAAGATGTACGTCGATTCGCACTGCCACCTGAGCTACCCCGGGCTCGCCGACCGCATCGACGCGGTGCGCGCCGACATGGCCGCGGCCGACGTCGACCGGGCGCTCTGCATCTGCACCACGCTCGAGGAGTTCGAAGCCGTGCACGCGCTCGCGCTCGCGTACGACAACTTCTGGTGCAGCGTGGGCGTGCACCCCGACAACGAGGACGTGCAGGAGCCCACGGTCGACGACCTGGTGAGTCGCGCTGCTCGTCCGCGCGTGGTCGCGATCGGCGAGACCGGCCTCGACTACTACCGGCTCGACGGCCGCGGCGTCGACGAGATGGCGTGGCAGCGCGAGCGTTTCCGCGTCCACATCCGGGCGTCGCTCGCGACCGGTCTGCCGCTCGTGATTCACACCCGCAGCGCGTCGGCCGACACGCTCGACGTGCTGCGCGAGGAGGGCGGCTCGCGCGCCACCGGCGTCTTCCACTGCTTCACCGAGACCGCCGAAGTGGCGCGCGCCGCGCTCGACCTGGGCTTTTACATCTCGTTCTCCGGGATTCTGACGTTCAAGAACGCCGCCGAGCTTCGCGAGGTGGCGCGTTTCGTACCGCTCGACCGGTGCCTCATCGAAACCGACAGCCCCTACCTCGCGCCGGTTCCGTTCCGCGGCAAGCCCAACTCGCCGGCCTGGGTGCCTTACGTCGCGCGTCAGATCGCCGAGCTGAAGGGATCGAGCCCCGAGGCGATCGGCGAAACGACGAGCCGGAACTTCGAGACGCTGTTCGGCAGGGTCGCAGCGAACGCCGGCTGAGGAGCGCGGACGCGGCGGAAGCTCGCGGAGTGGCGGGGTTGACGCCGTCGTCGAATCCGGTCGGAATCGACGCACAACCGGGAGCGCAACGAAGCGGGCCGCAGGAGCAGCAAGGTTCAAGCATTGCTTGAGCAAAGGTTTCCAACCCACTGTGGAGATTCATATTTGACCGGACCCGCGCAGGTCTCGAAGCGTCGGACCGGCATCCACATTTCCCGGACGTCACGCCGGCACCTGTCCACGGAGAAGCAGGAGCGGCCCGCTGAAGCGCTCATGCTCTGCTGCCCGTGCAGCGGTGGGACTGATGTTTCGAAAGCTCTGCCGACCGTCGCCGCGCGAACGCGGCCGCCGGCGCCAAGCCACACCAGGACTGCCTCCGCCAGTGGCTGCGGCTGGCCGGCCAAGTCGTCGAAAACCCGCCTCGCGTGGACACGCGTGTCCGACGCCGGTTTCCGACGAACGGTATTCGCCTGACGCCGTCTGTCAGGGTGCTCCCGACACGACAAACGGCGCCATCCCGGCATCGGCGCCAATGAGCGATCCCTAGAGTTCCGTTCATCGCACCACCGATGCTGGAACCCCGAAATGCAAGTCGAATCCGTCTCCAACCCGTTCGCCCTGATGATGTGCCCGGAAGCCGTCTTCGCTGCCATCGATCGGTCCGAGCACCTCGCGCAGCTGCAAAGCCGCATCTGCCGTCCGCTCGACAAGCCGCGCCCGGGCCAGCCGGCGGAACCGACCGACGTTGCCGAGGCGAGCGACGAGATCGAGGGCTTCGGCGAACAGTGATGGCCTGAGACCCGGCAGATCCGGCTGCCGTTTCGGCGCGGCGGGATCCGCCCGAGCTGTGGCGTTCACCAAGCTCGGTGATAGCCGCCACAATGTATATTATGTAAACTCACGTGTGCGGATGTTGGGCAGGTACTTTCATGGTGCCTCCGTGTGACGTCGAGTCTCCCCCGATCACTGGCGTCGTGGCCTACCTTCGAACCCACGTCGTCCGCTTCCTGACCGCAAACCCGACCAGCGCGCCTTCGACGCGTATGTCGGCAAGGCGCAAACCGGCGCCGAGCTCGAGCAGCGCGAACCCGCCTGGCACCGTCGCAACCTGAGCGCACTGCGCTTTTTCGCGCGCACCTGATCGCGCGGCAGGTCGACGCTTGGGCGAGGCGTCGACGTCTCCGGCCCTTCAACGGCCGGGCGCCCGCCTTTCGGCGCCGCCCTCGAGCAGCCGCTCCGTCTCGCGCCCCTCGCGCACCAGCCACTCGCCGAAGCGGGTGATCAGCGGATCCTCCCGGCGGTGCGCCGGAAGGTGCGCGTGGTACGCCCATTCGATCGCGCCGAGCCGGCCGAACGGCGCGCACATGCGACCTGCGACGATCTCGTCCGCGACCAGCGACAGCGGCACCAGCACGAGGCCGAGCCCGTCGGCCGCTGCCTGCAGCGCGAACGACATCTGCTCGAACGGCAGCACGTTCGCCGGGCGCAGGTGCCCGAGGCCGGCACGCGCGAGCCAGTCGGTCCATGACACCGGCTCGCGCTGGTACGTGATCCAGGTCTGACGCGTCAGCTGTTCCGGGTTGACGAGCCCGCCTTGCTCGAGCAGCCTCACGTGGCAGACCGGCGCCAGGTCGATCGTCATGAAACGGATCGAGTCGTCGCCGACGCCGGGCTGCGGGGTGCCGCGCACCGCCACGTCGTACGCCTGCCACTCGAGGTCGACCGGCGCCGTCGACGCGGTGAGCTCGATCTCGACGTCCCCGTAGCGGCGCTGGAACGACGACATCCGCGGGATGAACCAGCGCATCGAGAACGTCGGCGGCGCATTCACCCGCACGGTCTGCGCACGCGCGGCGTTGAGGTGCGCCGACGCGTTGGCGATGCGCGCGAGCGACGGGCCCACTTCGGCAAGGTAGCGCTGACCCGCCTCGGTAAGCGTGAGCTGCGCGGCCGAGCCGCGGAACAACGGTGTGCCGAGCCAATCCTCGAGCAGCCCGATGTGACGGCGCACCGCGCCGTGCGTCACGCACAGCTCGTCGGCCGCCTTGGTGTAGCTGACGTGGCGCGCGACGACCTCGAAGGCGCGCACGGCGTTCAGCGGAGGGAGCTTGTTCGTCGTTTGGTCTGACCAGCCCGCCGATTGCGCGGGGATCGGCATTCTGCGCGCGGCGGCAGTCGCAGCGGCTGGTCGCCCGTCGAGCGAGTCCGCGATCAGGCGTGCCGTTGCGCGTGCGCCCGATGACGCACCGCGGCCCGGAGCGACGCGCGCGCTGGTGGCGGGTGCAGCCGCTGACGGTCACGTCGATCGCGCGTGGCAGGAATGGCGCGCCGGGCGCCTCACGCGCGTCGAGATCGCCTTCCACCGACAGCGGATCAGCGACAGCCGCCCCACCCTCGATCCCCGCACGCGATCCGCGCCAGCACGTCGTCGTTCGACGGATACCCGCCGTGCGCGCGCGCCGGGTTCTCGAACAGCCCGAGCACCGTCGGCGCGTTGGACACGATGACGTCGACCAGCGGATAGCTCGGTTCGACCTTTCGCGCGCGGTAGTAGCCACGCAGCGGGTACGACAGCACGTCGTTGGGGTCGCTGAAGGCGACGACGCCGGGGTTGTCGTTCGCGGCGCGCTCGAACAATGCGCGACTCCGCTGGCCGAACAGGAACTCCAGCGGATCGGCGGGGAACGGCGTGTCGGCAGCGTCGCTGGTGGCCCGTGGGGCGTCGCTGCCCGCAAGACCCGGCAGCCGCTGGTCGGCGAGGCCGAGCAGCGGAATCTGGTTCGCAGCCAGGAAGATCTGTCGCGTGCGTGCATGCAGGCGCCTGCCCGCGTCGCCGTCATCGCCCCTGCGGCTTTCGAGGTCGATAATGGCGTCGAACACCATCTTGCTGCCCAGGCTCGACGCGATGACCACCAGCCCCGCCTCGTTCGCGAGCGAAGCGCGGGCGGCACTCAGACCTTGCCGCAACGCCGCCGGCGCGGCGATCGCCCGCGACTCCAGCAATGCGCCCTGCATGGCGCGCAGCATGTCGCCCCGCGCCTGGCCCTGGTAGATCAGCGCGTCGCTGACGCACTCGTTCATCAACTCGTCCTTGAACCGCGAGTTGAGCCGCGCGCGCGAGTACGGGTACTCGAGCGGCGCGAGCGTCATCGTCTGCGGGTCGCAGGACTCGGTCTTCTTGCGTTCGTCGTAGCACAGCTGCTCCTTGAGCGGCCGCGTGAGCCCCGACCAGACCAGGGCGTGAACGCGCAGCATGCGGTCGCCAAGAGCGATCTCGGCGCGATAGGCCTTGATCTCGTTCGGCGGCTGCGGGTCCGGCGGCCGCAGGTGGTTCGCGGGGGCGCCGAGCGCGTGGGCCAGGCGGTCGATCCAGCCGAGCGCCCAGTCGGCATCGTGGTGGCACATGCCGTGGACGATGAAGACGTCGAGCGCCGCCTGTCGCTCGCCCGGCGCGACCGGTTCGCGCGCGGCGATCTGCACGATGCCGTCGTAGTGCGCGTCGGGCGGGTCGCTCACCGGCTCGCGGTACGGCGTCGCGCAGCCGGCCGCGAGCACGGCCATCGTGGTGGCGAGGACGATGGCGGCGGCCCCAGGGCGACGGGGGAAGCGGTTGGTCATGGCGTATGCCCTCCTCCGTGCGACTGTGCGCGTGCCGCCGCGGTGAGGCCTCCGCCACGTTGCCGACGCGCCGCGGGGGCGCGGCACCACGCGGCGACCGCACCGGCGTTGATGCCCGGCAATCGCGAGGGCGGCGTCGTCGGGATCATCACCCTGCCATCGTCGGCGTCACTCACGGCCCCGTGAGCCCGAAGAAGTGATCGAGCATGTGGAAGTGATCGTCGAGGAAGCGATCCTCGAGCTCGCCGAGGCGCTCGATCGGCACCCACTCGGCCGCGGCAGCGTCGTCACCGCCGTGCACCTCGGGCAGGTCGAGGTCGCCGAGGTCGAAGAAATGCGCGTGCGTGATGGTGCGGCCGCGCGTGCTGCGGTCCGGGTGGTCGAACACCGCCACGGCCCGCAGGCAGCGCCTGAGCGTCAGCTCCAGCAGCGCGAGTTGGGTCTCCTCGACGAGTTCGCGCACTGCCGACTGGTACACGGTTTCGCGTTGCTCGATGAAGCCGCCCGGCACGGCCCACAGGCCCCTTCCGGGCGCGCGGCCGCGCCGCACCAGCAGGACGTGTCCGGCGCAGCGGACCACCGCGTCGACGGTCACGAACACCGGCGGATAGGGTGCCGCGCGCCAGGCGTCGCGATCGGCCTTGAGCATCCGCCACTCGTCCGCGAGCGCGGCGAACTCCGGCAGCGCGGCCCATGCGCGCAGGAAGCCGAGCGTCGCTGCGGGTGCATGGTCGACCAGCGCCGCCAGCGTGGCGTCGAGGTCGCGGGCGGCGCCGCCGAAGTACGCATCGCGCAGCGCCGCCGCGTCGGCGCGGCTGCCGTGGCTGAAGCGCAGCAGGGTCCAGCCATGAAAGCCGCTCAGGTACGCGTGGGTCGGGTCCTGCATCGACCCGACGAGGGCCACGCCCTCCGCGGTGTCGACCTGCTCGGCGGCCAGCAGCGCCGCGACGCCGCGTCGCACCGCACCGATCCAGCGCGCCTCGTCGTAGTAGTCGCGCATCGGGAGGAAACGCACGCGGGCACGATCGGCCTCGGGCAGGCCGAGACGGATCATCTCGGCGCGCTCGAGCCATGTGAACGGGTTCTTCGGCGTCCGCGCCTGGTACGCCGAGCCGAGCACCACCACGCAGAGCGGCGCGACCTCGAGCGCGCGCCGCAGCGCGGCCGCATGGCCGACGTGAAACGGCTGGAAGCGGCCGATGATCACCGAGGCGGCATGGTGCGGGGCCGCGTCGGCGGGTGGTTCCGGTAGTTCAGGCATGGCGTTCGGCGCGGCGAGTCGTTGTCACGAGGCGCAGCACGAGGCGCGCCCGCTATGCTGCGGCGCCGGCGACCGCCGGCTCGCGCTCGGTGCCGAGCCGGTGCCGACGACGCGCCACGTCCAGGTCGCGCCGTCCGAACCGGCGGCCCGTGCATTTTCGAGAACCACCGGAGACAACGATGCAGATCAAGCCCTACCTCGCCAGCGCCGAGGTCGCCCGCATGCTGAGCGCCGCGCGCGACGAGGCGCAGAAGAACGGCTGGGCCGTGACGATCGCGATCGTCGACGACGGCGGCCACGCGCTCGCGCTCGAGCGCCTCGACGGCTGCGCACCGGTGAGCGCGTACATCGCGGTCGAGAAGGCGCGCAGCGCCGCCCTCGGCCGTCGCGAGTCGCGCCTCTACGAGGAGATGATCAACGGCGGCCGGGTCTCGTTCCTCTCGGCACCGGTGCTGCACGGCATGCTCGAGGGCGGCATTCCGGTGCTCGTCGACGGCCACGTCGTCGGCGCGGTCGGCGTGTCGGGTGTCAAGTCGGACCAGGATGCCCAGGTGGCACGCGCCGGCGCGGCCGCCGCAACCGCCGGCTGATCGGTCGGCGCCGACTGGGGTCGGTTCGCCCTCCTGCGTCCCGCGCCGTCGGCACTCGCGGCGGTGCCCGCCTCGCCATGTTCGAGACTGGGACCCGCGCCGCCCTCTCCTTCCCGAGCGGCCCGCAAGCCCCCGCTGCGCGCCCGCCAGTGCACCCTGCCCGACAATCCGCGCGCGCCGGCAGAGCCGGCCGCACGAATTCGTTGGCCGCCACCGCGTGACGCGGGCAGGCGGCATCCCATCCCGGAAGGAGTTTGTCGATGCGCCGTTCACGGCCCGTTCGGATGTTCGGCAGCGTGTCCGCGCTGCTCTGCTGGCTCGTACTCGCCACCTTCGGCAGTGCCGCGTTCGCGCAGGCGCAGCCGCCGCTGCCCGCGGGCGTCACCCGCGTCACCGAGGTCGAAGGGATCACCGAGTACGCGCTCGCGAACGGCCTGCACGTCCTTCTGCTTCCCGATCCGTCCAAGCCGGTGACGACCGTCAACCTGACGCTGCGCGTCGGCTCGCGGATGGAGAACTACGGCGAGACCGGCATGGCGCACCTGCTGGAACACCTGCTGTTCAAGGGCACGCCCCGCCACCCGGACCCCAAGCGGGAGATGAGCGACCGGGGCCTCTCGTGGAACGGCACCACGTCGGACGACCGCACCAACTACTTCGCGAGCATGGCCGAGAACCCGGCCAACCTCGACTTCTATCTCGGCTGGCTCGGCGAGGCGCTGACCCAGTCGTTCATCGCGAAGAAGGATCTCGACTCCGAGATGACCGTGGTCCGCAACGAGATGGAGTCGGGCGAGAACGATCCCGGCAACGTGCTGTTCCAGAACGTGCGCTCGAGCGCGTTCCGCTGGCACAACTACGGCAAGAGCACGATCGGCGCGCGCGCCGATGTCGAGAACGTCGACGTCGCGCGGCTGCAGGCCTTCTACCGGAAGTACTACCAGCCCGACAACGCGGTGCTGATCGTCGCCGGCAAGTTCGACGAGGCGCGCACGCTCGCGACGGTTGCGTCGAGTTTCGGGCGGATCCCCAAGCCGACGCGCGTGCTCGAGCCGACCTACACGCTCGACCCGGCGCAGGACGGCGAACGCAGCGTGATGCTGCGCCGCGTCGGCGACACCCCGATCGTGCTGGCGATGTACCACGTGCCGGCCGGCGCGTCGCCGGACTTCCCGGCCGCGCTGCTCGCGAGCGTGATGCTCGGCGGCCCCGAGTTCCGCCTGCACAAGGCGCTCGTCGAGAAGAACCTCGCCGCGTCGGCGTTCGGCAGCGCGCGCCCGATGGCCGAGCCCGGCTACGCCTACTTCGGCGCGCAGCTGAAGTCGGATCAGCCCGTCGATGCGGCGCGCGACGCGCTGCTTGCAGCGGTCGAAGGGAGCGCCCGCACGCCGTTCACCCCGGCCGAACTCGAGCGCGCCAAGAACATCTGGCTGCGCGGCTTCGCGCAGACTCTCGACGACCCGCAGCGGGTCGGCATCGCGCTTTCCGAATACGTCGCGCTCGGCGACTGGCGGCTCGGCTTCGACCGCCGCGACCGCATCAAGGCGGTGACCCTCGAGGACGTGAACCGCGTCGCGGCGGCCTACTTCGTGACCAGCAACCGCACGCTCGGCACCTTCATCCCGAGCGCCGCGCCGGTGCGCGCGCCGGCGCCGCAGAAGGTCGACGTGGCCGCGGTGATGAAGGACTTCAAGGGCGGCGAGGCGGTCGCGCGCGGCGAGAGCTTCGACGTCTCGCCCGAGAACATCGACAAGCGCACCACGTTCGGCACCCTCCACGGCCCGGCCGGCGTTCGCACCGCGTTCCTGCCGAAGGCGACGCGCGGCGCCAAGGTGGTCGCGATCGTCACGCTGCGCCTGGGTGACGAGAAGACGCTGTTCGGCAAGGACGTGATCGGCAGCGCGACCGCGAGCATGCTCGCGCGCGGCACCGAGCGGCTCAGCCGTGAACAGCTCGCGGCCGAGTTCGAGAAGCTGCGCACCTCGTGGGACGTCGGCGGCGGCCCGACCGGTGCGTCGATCCGGCTCGAGACCACGAAGCAGAACCTTGCGGCATCGGTGGCTCTCGCGAGCGAGGTGCTGAAGACGCCGCGCTTCGACGCGGGCGAGTTCGAGCAGATGAAGGCGGGCTGGGTGAGCAGCATCGAGGAGTCGCGCTCCGAGCCGCGCGCGCTGCTGCGCGAGCGCCTCGACCGGCACGGCAACCCGTACCCGAAGGGCGACGTGCGCTACGCGATGACGTTCGACGAGACGCTGAAGGCAATCGCTGCGCTCAAGCTCGACGACGTGCGCGCGTTCCACCGCGAGTTCTACGGTGCCTCGCGAGCGATCGTGAGCGCGGTCGGGGACTTCGACCCCGGCGCGCTCGGCGCGCAGCTCACGCGCGAAATCGGCGGCTGGACCAGCCGCACCGCGTACACGCGTGTCGCGCAGCCCGCCTACGACATTCCGCCGCTGCAGTTCCGCATCGAGGTCAAGGACAAGCAGAACGCCGAGGCCGCCGGTCGCCTGCAGTTCGCGCTGCGCGAGTCGGACCGCGAGTTCCAGGCGCTGCGCCTCGCCACGCACATCTTCGGCGGCGCGAGCGGGCGGCTCTGGGACCGCGTGCGCGAGAAGGACGGGCTCTCGTACGGCGTCGGCGCCTACATCGCAGGCGGACTCTTCGAGCCGAACGCCGACTGGGGTTTCTATGCCATCACCGCGCCGCAGAACGCCGACCGGGTGCACGCCGCGTTCGACGAGGAGGCACTGCGCGCGCGCCGCGAAGGCTTCACCGAGAACGAGCTCACGCGCGCCAAGGAAGCGATCGCCTCGGCGAGCCGGCTCGCGCGCGCGCAGGACGCGACGCTCGCGCGCACCTTCGTGTCGTTCGTCGAGCGAGACAAGACGCCGCGCTACTTCGCCGAGATCGACGCCCTGCGCGCCTCGATCACGCTCGACGAGGTGAACGCGGCATTCCGCAAGTACATGGTCCCCGAGAAGATGGTGTTCGGCGTCGCCGGCGACTTTGCCGGCGCGACGGCCGCGACCAAGGCGGCGGCCGCGCGCTGAGCGGCGCGGCGGCTTCGGTGCCCCCGCATGGCGCGCGGGACGTCCGTCCGCGTCTGGGCACCGAAGGGGCGGCGAAGCTTGCGAGCCTCGTCGCGGGGCGAGCGCCTTCAAGGCGCGAGCCGCCCTACTGCCGTACCGACTGCGCGATGTAGCGCGTGACGCGCGGGGTCGCGCCGCCGACGTGGAACGAGAAGCGGCGTTCGCGCAGTGCGATGTCGAATGCCGTCATGCGCTCGAAGTGGCGCAGGTGCTCGACCCACGACTCGTCGACGAAGTGCTCGACGAAGCGGTTCGGCTGCGCGGCATCGCGGAACAGGCTCCACGACAGCATTCCGTGGCGCAGGCGGTTGCGTCGGCTGTCCTGCATCACCTGCAGGAATTCGTCGGTCCGCGCCGGGTCGATCACGTACTCGATGGTCACCAGCACCGGACCTTCGCGCAGGTCGAGGTCGATCTCGGTGCCGGCGGGACGCGCGAATTCGGTCGGCGTGAGGTCCTCCTCGGTGCCGGTGGGGGGCAGCAGCCGCTTGGTCAGCACCGCCGCGGTGATCGCGCAGAGCGCCGCGGCGACCAGGCTGGTGCGCACGTCGGTCCAGGTCGCGATCTGGCCCCAGAGCGCCGCGCCGGCCGCGCTCGACCCCATCAGCGCCATCTGGAAGATCGACATGCCGCGCGCCCGCACCCAGTCGGGCAGCGACATCTGCGCCGACACCGTCAGTGAGTTGGCGACGGTGATCCAGGCCGCCCCGGCGACCATCATCGACGGCGTCGCGACGACGATGTTCGGCGCGACGCTCACGACCAGTGTCGCCAGCGCGTGCACCCCGGTGCCGTAGGCGACCAGCCGGTCCGAATCGAGTCGGCGTCGCAGGCGCGGCAGGAACAGCGCCGCGGTGATCGCGCCGAACCCCATCGATGCCAGCAGCAGCGTGAACGTGCCGGCGTCGCCGCCGCGCAGGCCCCGCGCGACCAGCGGCAGGAGACCGAGCAGCGCCGTCGATTGCAGGAAGAACAGCGCGACGCGAATGATGATCGAATGCATCGGCCGCGACTGCCAGACGTACTGCGCGCCGACCCGCATGGCGCCGACGAAGCGCTCGCCGGGCAGCGCGCTCACCTTCTGCTCGCGTCGCCAGCGGCTGATCACGAACGCGGCGAGCACCGAGAGCGTGGCGTTGAGCGCGAACACGTAGGCACTGCCCAGGCTCGCGATGATCGCGCCGGCGAGGATCGGCCCGACGATGCGCGACGCGTTCATGGCGACGCCGTTGAGCGCGAGCGCCGACGAGAGCTGATGGCGCGGCACCAGCTCGGGGATGATCGCCGCGAACACCGGCCAGCGCATCGCGAGGCCCACGCCGTTGGCGAACGTCAGAGCCAGCAGCACCGGGGCGCTCATCGCGCCGATGCTGACCACGAAGCAGACCAGCAGGGCGACCACCGCGACCCAGATCTGCGTGACCATGAAATAGCGCCGGCGGTCGAGGATGTCGGCGAGCGCGCCGCTCGGCAGGCCGAGCAGGAACACCGGCAAGGTCGACGCCGACTGCACCAGTGCCACCATCACCGGCGACGAGGTCAGCGACGTCATCAGCCACGCCGCCGCGACGTCGTTCATCCACATGCAGGCGTTGGCGGTCGCCCAGACGCCCCACAGCATGCGGAACACCGGCTGGCGCAGCGGCGCCCAGGGCCCGGCAGGCGGCGGCGTCACCGGTGAGAGGTCGGTGATGGACGGCTGGCTCATGACGCAACGTTAACCCGTCGCGCGCGCGTGCCGGCGGGCACCGCGGTGCGGCATCGCTGTCGGCGAAGACGCAGGTGGGCGAGCTGCGGCACCAGGCGGCGCCGGCGAACGCTCTCCCCGCAACTGGCGTGTCGCCGCGCCTCGCGGCTCGTCGAACTCAGCCCGCCGTCGCCTCCTCCAGCGCCGGGTAGTCGGTGTAGCCCTCCGCACCGCGCCCGTACAGCGTCTCGCGCACCGGCTGGGCGAGCGGCGCGTCGCGACGCAGGCGCTCGACCAGGTCAGGGTTGGCGATGAACGGGCGACCGAACGCCACCAGGTCGGCACGCCCGCTCGCGACCGCGTCGATCGCCATCGCGCGGGTGTAGCCGTTGTTGGCGATCCAGGCACCGTTCGGGTGGCCGGCCTTGTAGCGCTCGCGCAGCGCGCCGAAGTCGAACGGCGCGACGTCGCGCGGGCCGCCGGTCGCCCCTTCGATGACGTGAATGAACGCGAGGCGCAGCGGCGCGAGCTGCTCGACCACCTCGTTGAAGAGCCCTTGCGAGTCGCTGTCGAGGCCGGCGTCGTTGGCGGGCGTCACCGGCGACAGCCGGAGCCCGGTGCGGCCGGCGCCGATCTCGCCGACCACGGCGCGCATCACCTCGAGCAGCAGGCGCATGCGGTTGGCACGCGAGCCGCCGTAGTCGTCGGTCCGGTCGTTGATGCTGTCGCGCAGGAACTGTTCGAGCAGGTAGCCGTTGGCGCCGTGCACCTCGACACCGTCGAAGCCGGCGTCGATGGCGTTGCGCGCCGCCCGCCGGTAGTCGTCGACGATGCCGGGCAGCTCGTCGGTACGCAGCGCGCGCGGCGCCGACACTTCCTCGAAACCCTTGGCGGTGAAGGTCTTGGCGGCCGCGCGCCGGCTCGTGCTCGACACCGGCACCTCGCTGTCGGGCAGCAGCGAGGTGTGCGAGATGCGGCCGACGTGCCACAGCTGCAGCGCGATGCGCCCCCCGGCGGCGTGCACCGCGTCGGTGACGCGGCGCCAGCCGGCGACCTGCTCGGCCGAATGAATGCCCGGCGTGTCGAGATAGCCCTGTCCGGTCGGCGAGATCTGGGTGGCCTCGGCAATGATGAGCCCGGCGCTCGCGCGCTGGGCGTAGTAGGTCGCCATCAGCTCGGTCGGGGTCTGGCGCGGACCGGCGCGGTCGCGCGTCAGCGGGGCCATGGCGATGCGGTTGGCGGCTTCGATGTCGCCAACCCGGATGGGGTCGAAGAGAGTCGGCATGGATGCGTGAGAGTTTCTGGAGGATCGGGATGCAGCGCCCGGGGGCCATGGGTGGCGGCCCGGCGCGCGACCCCGGGCGACGGCAGATGACGTGCCCGCCGCGGCGTCGGTGAGCTCGCGGCACGTGCCGAGCCGCCCCGGTTGCGCGTCGCGCGATCAGCCCGCATGCTCGGGCGTCTTTCCACCTCAGGAGCCCACGATGACCGACCACGTCTACAAGATGCTCGAGCTGACCGGATCGTCGAACACCAGCATCGAGGACGCGGTGCAGACCGCGATCTCGAAAGCACACGAGACCGTGCGCAACATCCGCTGGTTCAAGGTCTGCGAGACGCGCGGCCACGTCGTCGAAGGCAGGGTCGAGCACTGGCAGGTCACGATCAAGGTCGGCTTCACGCTCGAATAGCGCGCCCGTCCGCGGGTCATCGGTAGACTGCGCCGCGACCGCCCGTGGCGCACGGGCGGCGCGAAACCGAGCCCGAGAGGACGCTGCCGATGCCTGCTCCCCACCCATCGCCGAGCGGACCGCTGGTCGGTGTGCGCGTCGTCGAGTTCGCCGGCATCGGCCCGGGCCCGTTCGCCTGCATGTTGCTGTCCGACATGGGCGCCGACGTGGTGACGATCGAGCGCCCGAACGCGCACGTGGGCGACCGCACCCACATCGCCGGACGCGGGCGCCGCGTGCTGCGCGCCGATCTCAAGAGCCCGCGCGACCGCGAGGCCGTGCTCGCCTTGCTCGAGCGCGCCGACGTGCTGGTCGAGGGCTTCCGCCCCGGCGTGATGGAGCGCCTCGGACTCGGACCCGACGCGGTGCGCGCGCGCAACCCGCGCCTGGTCTACGGCCGCATGACGGGTTGGGGCCAGCACGGCCCGCTCGCGCATGCGGCGGGCCACGACATCGACTACATCGCGATCACCGGCGCGCTCCATGCGATCGGCCCCGCGGGCGGCGCGCCGGTGCCGCCGCTCAACCTGCTCGGCGACTACGGCGGCGGCAGCCTTTATCTGGTTACCGGCATCCTCGCCGCCCTGCTCGAGGCGCGCACCTCGGGCCAGGGGCAGGTGGTCGACGCCGCGATCAGCGACGGCGTGATCTCGCTGATGAGCTACGCGATCTCGCAGCGCCTGCGCGGCGTGTTGCGCGAGGAGCGCGGCAGCAATCTGCTCGACGGCGGCGCGCCGTTCTACAGCGTCTACGAGACCGCCGACGCGAAGCACCTTGCGGTCGGACCGATCGAGCCGCCGTTCTTTGCCGAGCTGTGCGAGCGCATCGGCCTGGCCGATTCGTGGCGCGCGTTGCAGAACGAACGCGCGCGCTGGCCCGAGCTGCGCGCCGAGCTCGCACGCATCTTCCGCAGCCGGACCCGTGACGAATGGGTGCATCTGCTCGGGTCCACCGATGCCTGCGTGGCGCCGGTGCTCGCGCTGAGCGAAGCCCCGGCGCACCCGCACAACGCGGCGCGCGAGGCCTTCGTCGACGTCGACGGCGTCCGTCATCCGGCGCCGGCACCCCGCTTCTCGCGAACGCCCTCGCGCATCCAGGGTGCGCCACCCGAGGAAGCGTCGAACGTCGACGAGCTGATGGCGAGCTGGCCGCTTCGATGAGCGGCGCGGCGCCGGCGCCGCGTGGTGCATGGTCACGCCGCTGCCAGCGTCGGCGCAATACCGTTTGCGACGCTTCGGGCGACACGTGGCACCAGGCAGACGCAGCGCCGCAAGCGCGCCCCGCTGCCGGCGCCGGCGTCAGAAGCGCAGCGACCCGGTCAGCCCGGCGGTCCAGATGCGGCCCGGCGCCGGCTCGAAGTAGCGCGCGTTGCCCTCGTTCACGATCACCGAGCCGATGTAGCGCTTGTCGAACACGTTGTCGACGCGGCCGAACGCGGCGAGATCCCAGGGTCCGAGCTTGGCGACGTAGCCGACGTTCACGTTCGCGGTGACGTAGCGCCGCGCGGCGTCGCTGTTGGCGTCGTTGACGAACACGCCGCCGAGCGCGCGCGCCTCGATGCCGGCGCGCCAGCCCTGCACCGGCGCCCAGCCGAGCGCGGCATAGAGCGACTGCCGCGCCACGCCCGGGATCCGGTTGCCCGAGGGAATGGTGAGGTTCGGCGTGTTGCACGGGCTTCCGGTGCAGGTCGCAAACGCGTCACGGTAGCGCGCGTCGAGCCAGGTGTAGGCGACCTGCGCACGCAGGTCGTTCGCGAAGTCCTGGCTCCAGGCGGCCTCGATGCCGCGGCGTCGCGTCGACCCCGCGTTCTGGAACGTCGAGCGGCCGCCGACATTGCTCAGCGTGACGATCTCGTCCTTGGTGCGGGTCTGGAACAGCGCCAGGCCGAACTGGCCCCACGCCGCGGCGCGCGTCTTCACGCCCACTTCGAGGTTGTTGCTGCGTGCCGGGTCGAGGTCGAGGTTGAGCCCGGTCTGACCATTCGCGCGGTACGCCAGCTCGTTGAGCGTCGGCGTCTCGAAGCCGCGCCCGGCGGTCGCGTAGAGGTGCACGTTGTCGGTGGCCTTGAACATCAGGCCGAGCACCGGCAAGGTCGCGGAGTAGTTGACGCCGCCGCTGTCGTCGGGGTTGGTGCCGGCGACGTAGTGGTCGCGCGAGGAGAAGCGCACCTTGCTGTGGCGCAGGCCCGCGTTGAGCGTCCAGCGCGGCGCGAACTCGAACGAGCCCTGCAGGTACTGGTCGAAGTTCGAGACCCGGTTGTTCTCGTCGCGGCGCAGCGCGCCCAGCACGCCGGTCTCGGTGCCGACGAAGTTCTGGTAGCCGCGCCGATGCTCACGGAGCAGGTCGTAGGCGATCCCTGCGACCACCGAAAGCGGCGCGCCCCCGAGCCGCCAGCGGCCGGTCCAGCGCAGGTCGGTGCCGCTGTAGTTGCGGTCGAGGTCGATCACGCCACCGGGGTGTAGCGGGCTCGCCTGCGGGCCGGTCGGGATCGCCTGGAACTGCTCGGTCGCGCGCGTGCCGGCGTAGACCAGCGCGCGCAGCGAGTGGTTGGCGTCGATGCGGTGCTCGTAGGTCGCCCCGAGCTGCGTCTGCTCGACCGTCTTGCGGGTGTCGAAGCTCAGTGCCGACGGGTCGACGCCGCGCGGGTCGGCCTCGAACTGCGCGCGCGTGAGGCCGAGCGGGTCCTGCGCCTTGGGCAGCGCGAAGTGGTTGGCGACCAGCGTGAACTTGCCGTCATCGGTCGGCTTCAGCGTCAGCTTGGCGTTGACGAGACGGCGCTCGGACTTGCTGTGGTCGCGGTAGCCGTCGGTCGAGAACTCGCTCGCGCTCACCACGTAGCCGAACGGGCCGTTCGACCCGCTCGCCTTGAGGCCCACGCGGTAGGTCGAGTCGCTGCCTGCGGCGACGCTGGTGCTGACCGTCGGCGCGCCCTCGCCCTCTTCCGTGAAGACCTGGATCACGCCGCCCGACGAGTTGCCGTAGAGGGACGAGAACGGGCCCCGCAGCACCTCGATGCGGTCCGCCGAGCCGAGGTCGATGTGAGAAAGCTGGCCCTGGCCGTCGGGCAGCGTCGCCGGCACGCCGTCGACGTACACGCGCACGCCGCGGATGCCGAACGTCGAGCGTGCGCCGAAGCCGCGTACCGAGATCTGCACGTCCTGCGCGTAGTTCTGGCGGTCGCGTGCCAGGAGGCCCGGCACGCTGCCGAGCGTCTCGGAGATGTTGACCTGCGGGCGCGCGTCGCGGATGAGCTCGCCCGAGATGAGGTCGATCGATGCCGGCACGTCGAACGGCGCGACTTCGGTGCGCGTGGCGGTGACGACGACCGGCGCGAGCTGGGTCGTGGGGCTCGCCGGCGCCCCGCCGGTCGGGCCGGCGGGCGTCTGCGCATGGGCGAGGCTGCCGATCGCGCAGGCGCTCGCCGCGAGGGCGAGCGGTGCAAGGCGGAAGTGGCGTGCGCTCGCGGACGGGCGCCTCGCTGCGGCGGCGAGGAACGCCGGCGTGGCGCTTCGGAAATGGCTCATGGGAACGGGGAGTTGAATGGGGAAACCGGCAGCGGGCCCTCGCCGGCACGACAGCCGAGCCTACGGCCCGCACACCAAAGCCGAAAGCTCGAACCGCTTGGGACCTTCGATGGCAACATCCGCCTCGCGACGAAACGGACAACCAGCAAAGGGCCGCTAATGAAACGGCCCGGGCCTTTTTCGTCCATCAGGGGCAACCCTGGGTTCACCTGTGCCTTGGCGCATCTAAAATTTGAAACTTAGTTCTACTGCATAGAACGGTGTGGCAGGCGATCCAGCCTGCGAGCGCCGTGTTTCCAGCCCGCCGCCACGGGCATGCGCTGGCACAGGTTCAAACCCAGGAGAGATGATGAAGTTCCCATTCACGAAGTTGGCGGCCGTGCTCGTCACGGGCCTTGCGGCGACCTTCGGCGCGCAGGCACAGGACATCCAGGAGCGCACGATCCGCTTCGGCCACCTCAACAACACCGATCACCCGGTGAGCATGGGCGTCAAGCGCTTCACCGAACTGGTCGCCAAGAAGAGCGGCGGCAAGATCACGGTCAAGGAGTTCCCGTCGAACCAGCTCGGCAACGAGATGCAGCAGCAATCGGCGCTGCAGGGCGGCGTGCAGGAGATGACCGCGCCGGCGACGACGTCGCTGGTCGGCATCGTCAAGGAGTTCGGCCTCGTCGACTTCCCGTTCATCGTCTCGAACTTCCGTCAGGCCGATGCGCTGCTCGATGGTCCGCTCGGCCGCCAGCTCACGGCGCGCCTACCTGAGCGGGGCCTCGTGGCGCTCACGTTCTGGGACCTGGGTTTCCGCAACGTCACCAACAGCAAGCGCCCGATCACCAAGGGCGAGGACCTCGAAGGCATCAAGCTGCGCGTGATCCCGAACCCGGTGTTCCTCGACACCTTCCGCGCGTTCAAGGCCAACCCGGTGCCGCTGCCGTTCGCGGAGCTCTACAACGCGCTCGAGAGCCGCGCGGTGGACGGTCAGGAGAACCCGTTCTCGGTGATCCTTTCGAACAAGTTCTACGAGGTCAACAAGTACCTCAGCCAGACCAACCACGTCTACGCCGCGAACATCGTCCTGATCAGCAAGCGCTTCTGGGACCGCCTCTCGCCGACCGAGCAGCGCATCCTCCAGGAAGCCGCCAACGAGTCGCGTGACTACCAGCGCACCGTGAGCCGCGAAGCCGGTGCGAAGGCGCTCAACGAGCTCAAGACCAAGGGCATGCAGATCAACGAGCTCTCGCCCGCCGAGCTCGGCCGCATGCGCGCGGCCGTGCGCCCGATTTACGACAAGTTCTCGGCCGAGTACGACCCGGCCGTCGTTTCGACCTTCCGCAGCGAACTCGAACGCGTGCAGAAGCTGCAGTGATCGCGCGGGCCCGTTGGGGCCCGCTTTGTCTTGCCGGGCCGCGCCCGGGTCGTTCTCGCGACCCGGGCGGCGGCCAATTTGTTGCCGGGAGTGCTCGAGCCAGCTTCCGGTCCTGATCGTGAAGGACGCTCGTGGAACGTATCGCCGACCTCTACTGCAAGTTTCTGGGCGCGCTCATCGCGGTCGGGCTGATGATCATGGTCGCGCTGGTGTTCGGCAACGCCGTGCTGCGCTACCTCTTCAACTCGGGCATCACGGTGTCCGAGGAGCTCTCGCGCTGGATATTCGTGTGGATCACGTTCCTCGGCGCGGTGGTCGCGATCCGCAACCACGCTCACCTGGGCACCGACTTCCTGGTGGGCCGCCTGCCGCCGCTGGGCAAGAAGGTCTGTCTCGTTCTCGGGCACGGGTTGATGCTGTGGGTGTGCTGGCTGCTGTTCCAGGGCAGCCTCGAGCAGACCAAGATCAACATGCAGTCTCTCGCGCCGTCGACCCAGCTGCCGGTCGCGATCGTCTACGCCTCGGGGATCGTGTTCGCGGTGTCGGCCGCTCCCCTGCTCCTCCTGGACCTCTGGCTCGTCCTGAGCGGTCGGGTCGCCGACGAGGACCTGGTGATGATCAAGGAGTCCGAGGACAACGTGCCCGTCGCGCCGGCCGGCGGCGACGCCCACGCGAAGTCGCACTGATTGCCGCTCGTCGACCGCACCGCCCACCTTTCTAGCGAATCCTTCCCATGACCATCGCGATCTTTATCGGCTCCCTGCTGCTGGCCATGGCGATCGGCATCCCGATCGCATTCGCCCTTCTCGTCAGCGGCGTCGCGCTGATGGCGCACCTCGACATCTTCGACGCACAGATCCTGGCGCAGAACGTGGTCGGCGGCGCCGACAACTACCCGCTGCTGGCCATCCCGTTCTTCCTGCTTGCCGGCGAGATCATGAACGTCGGTGGCCTGTCGAAGCGGATCGTCGAGTTCGCGATGGCGCTGGTCGGTCACATTCGCGGTGGCCTCGGCTACGTGGCGATCGTCGCCTCGGTGCTGCTCGGTGCGCTGTCCGGCAGCGCGGTCGCGGACGCCGCCGCGCTGTCTGCGATCCTGCTGCCGATGATGATCGCGGCCGGCCACAAGCCCGAGCGCGCCGCCGGCCTCATCTCGGCGTCGAGCGTGATCGCGCCGGTGCTGCCGCCGTCGATCGGCCTGATCATCTTCGGCGTGACGGCCAACGTGTCGATTTCCAAGCTCTTCCTCGCCGGCATCTTTCCCGGCCTGCTGGTGGGCCTGGCCCTGTGGATCACCTGGGCCATCGTCGCCCGCCACGAGAACATCGTGCCGCCGCCGCGCAAGTCGCTCGGCGAGCTCTGGGGCACGTTCCGTCGCTGCGTGTGGGCGCTGATCCTGCCGGTGATCATCCTGGTCGGCCTGCGAATGGGCGTCTTCACGCCGACCGAGGCCGGCGTGATCGCGGCGGTGTACGCGTTGTTCGTCTCGGCCGTGGTCTATCGCGAACTGCGCCTGTCGCAGCTCTGGGGCATCTTCAACATCGCGGCGCGCACCACCTCGATCGTGATGTTCCTGATCGCGGCCGCCATGGTGTCGTCGTGGCTGATCACGGTCGCCGACCTGCCCGGCAAGGTCGTCGGCCTGCTCGAGCCGATGCTCGGCAGCCCCACGCTGCTGATGTTCGCGATCATGATCCTCGTGATGATCGTCGGCACGGCGATGGACATGACGCCGACCATCCTGATCCTGACGCCGGTGCTGATGCCGGTGATCAAGGCGGCCGGCATCGACCCGGTCTACTTCGGCGTGCTGTTCATCATGAACAACGCGATCGGGCTGATCACGCCACCGGTGGGCGTCGTCCTCAACGTCGTGGCGGGCGTCGGGCGAATGTCGATGGACAGCGTCACGAGGGGCGTGATGCCGTTCATGGTGTCGCAGTTCGCCATCATGTTCGCGATGGTGCTCTTCCCCTGGCTGGTGACGGGTCCGGCGCGCCTGCTCCACGGCTGATCGCGACGCGCGATGGTCCGCCGCCCTGTCTACGTCCTCAACGGGACCAACCTCAACATGCTGGGGCGGCGCGAGCCGCACCTGTATGGCGGCACCACGCTGGCGCAGATCAAGGACCGTGTCGAGGCGTTGGCGAGCGAGCTCGGCATCACGCTCGAGTTTCGCCAGACCAACCACGAAGGGGTGATGATCGACTGGATCCAGGAGGCGTTCGAGCGCGACGCCGCCGTGATCATCAATCCGGCCGGCTTCTCGTTCGACTGCATTCCGATCCTCGACGCGCTCAAGCTGATCCGGCCGCCGCTCGTGGAGGTGCACATCACCAACATCCACGCGCGCGGCGAGCAGTACCAGCACTCGCTCGTGTCGCTGATCGCGACCGGCGTGATCGCCGGCCTCGGCGCTTCGGGCTACCTGCTCGCGCTCCGGCACATCGCCGAGATCCTCGACGAGCCCGCGCCGGCCTGACCCGGGGCCCTCGCCTCGCATGGGAACGCCGGCCGCGAGCCGGCGTTTTCGCTTCTGCATGGTGCCGCGCCTCGCCGACGCCGGTGCTGCGAGGTCGCAAGTCCCGTCGACGGATCGATCGACGGTCTGCCCAGACGACGACGCCGGCGGGTGCCGGCGTGGTTGCTGCGGGCGGGCTCTTGCCGAGCCCTGCCGCCCGAAGGCGGCGCTCGGTCAGGGGATCGCGACGTGCGAGACCGCGAGGCCCGGCGAGTAGATGTGGTTGATGTTCCAGTGGCCGGCAGTCGGCACCGGCTCGTTCAGCATCGACACATCGATGACGAAGGGCTTCCCGGATGCCACCGCTTGGGCGAGCACCGTCTTGAACTGCTCGGCCGATTCGATGCGCACGCCCTCGGCGCCGTAGGCACGTGCGACCGCGCCGAAGTCGGGCGAGTACGGCTCGCCGTCCTTGCGGAACAAGGTGCCCATCGTCGTGCCGTAGTGCGCCTTCTGCAGGCCGGCGATCGTGCCGTAGGCGTAGTTGTTCATCACGACCCAGACCACCGGAATGTTCATCTCGACGGCGGTCGCGAGCACCGACGGGTTCTGGCCGAAGCCGCCGTCGCCGACCAGCGCGACGACGAGGCGGTCGGGGCACGCCAGCTTGGCGCCGAGCGCGGCCGGGGCGCCGAAGCCCATGGTCGCGTAGCCGCCCGGCGTGAGGATGCTGCCCGGCGTGTAGATCGGGAACTGCTGGCCGACGCCGTTCTTGTTCCAGCCCACGTCGGTGGTGACGATGCCGTCGCGCGGCAGCACCTCGCGAACCACCGAGAGGATGCGCTCGGGGCGCATCGGGTAGGCCGCGTTCTTGACGTGCTCCCGGTTGCCGGCGATGAACTCGGCGCGGTAGTCCTGGATCGCGTTCAGCAGCGCTTCGTTCTTGCGGCCTTCCGGCAGCAGGCGGCGCGCGACGCGGTTCAGCACCTTGAGCGCTTCCTTCAGATCGGTGACCACGCCGATCTCGACCGGGAAGTTGCGACCGATCTCGTTCGAGTCGATGTCGATGTGGATCAGCTTCGACGGCGGGAAGCTGAACGTGTACTCGGGCTCCCACGAGCTGCAGTCGGCTTCCTTGAAGCTGGTGCCGAGGCCGATCACCCAGTCGGCTCCGAGGCACTTGTCGTTGACGAACTTGGTGCCCCAAAAGCCCGTCATGCCGAGCGTCAGCGGATGGTCGTCGGGCAGTGCGCCCTTGCCCATCAGCGTGTGCGCGACCGGGATCGAGAGATGCGTCGCGAACTCGCGCAGCTCGTCGGCCGCGTCGGCCAGCAGCACGCCGCCGCCCGCATAGATGAGCGGGTTCCTGGCCTCGACGAGCGTGCGCACGATGCGCTCGGCCGTCACGTCGTCCATCGAGGGCTTCTGCAGCGTCTTGGTGTGCAGCGCCAGGCGCTCGAACAACTTGGTGTCGACCTCCATCGAGAAGATGTCCATCGGCACCGACACCAGCACCGGGCCCGGACGGCCGCTCTCGGCGAGCTGGAACGCCTTCTCGAGGATCTCGGGGAAAAGGTCGGGCCGTTCGACGCGCCAGACGCGCTTGACGAACGGACGGTAGATCTCCGACTGCGACGCGTCGTAGTGGAGGTTGACTTCCTGGTGCGGATGCTTGCCGTAGTAGTGGCTCGGAATGTCGCCGGCGATCACGACCATCGGGATCGAGTCGAGCGCCGCGTTGGCAACCCCCGTCGACGCGTTCGTGAGCCCGGGGCCGAGGTGTGACAGCAGCACCGCGGTCTTCTTCTTGGCGCGCGCGTAGCCGTCGGCCATGTGGGCGGCGATCTGCTCGTGGCGCGTGTTGACGAACGTCACCTTCGAGCCCTCGAGCGCGGCCAGCACCGCGATGTTGGTGTGCCCGCAGAGGCCGAACAGGTATTCGACGCCGCGGTCCTCGAGGTACTTGACGAGCTGCTTGGAGATGGATTGCTTCACGGTGGAACTCACTTTCGATGCAGGGAAGAAAGCGCCACGACCGCCCCGTGGCGGTCGTGGTTGGGGACCTTCGGCTCAGGCCGAGGTCGCGGGATCGGGAGCGAGCGAGCGCGCCGCCGGTCCGGTGTAGCGGTAGGGAATGCTCGGCGCCATCGGGCCCTTGATGCGGCCGCCCTGCTGCGTCTGTTCCCAGGCGTGCGCGAGGATGCCGACCGAGCGCGAGAGGATAAAGATGCCGCGGCCGAGCGGCGGCGCGAAACCGAGCGCCAGGTAGATCACCGCGGTGGCGCCGTCGATGTTCATCGGGATCGGCGCACCCTTGCGGCTTTCGAGCAAGGCCTCGATGCCGAGCGCGATGCGCCCGAAGCGCCCGTCGACGATGCCGGCGGCCTCGGCGTCGCGCACCATCTGCAGGAGTCGCCCCGAACGCGGGTCGACTTTGTGCCAGCGATGGCCGAAGCCCGGGATGATCTTGCCGTTCTTCGCGATGAAGTCGTCGACGACCGCCGCGATCACGTCGGGGCCCGGCTCCGCATCGGGCGACGCATCGCTGATCGCCTGCAGCAGTTCCATGCACTGCTGGCCAGCGCCGCCGTGCACGTCGTCGAGCACGTTGATCGCCGACGCCATGGCGCCGTTGAGCGGCAGCCCGCAGGTGACGCCCATGCGCGCGATCGCGATCGACGGCGCGTGGGGACCGTGGTCGACGCCGGCGACCATGGCGGCCTCGAGCAGTGCGCCCTGCTCGGCGCTCGGCAGGTCGCCGCGCAGCATCAGCCAGACCATCTGCGGAAAGCTCAAGGTGCCGATCAGCTCCTCGATCGGGTAGCCGCGGATGCCGATGCGGCCCGGCTTGATGTCGATGATCGAGGTCGACCACCAGTCGGTGGCCTCCTGCACGCGCTGCTCGGCGGTCTTGACGGGCCGCTTGTCGCCGGTCTTGTCGATCGCCCGGTCGTTCATAGGGCCCCCGCGGCGCGCAGGCGCTCGATCTCGTCGGGCGTGTAGCCGAGCTCCGTGAGGATCGCGTCGGTGTGCTGCCCGAGCCGCGGCGGCGGCGCCTCGACGTCAGGCTCGCCACCCGACAGCTTGAACCCGGCGCGCGTGACCGTGAGCGGACGACCGATCGTCTCGGGGTCGTCGAAGGTCTTGAGCAGCTGGCGGTGCGCGATCTGCGGCAGTGCCAGTGCCTGCGGCACCGTGAGCACCGCGCCGGCGGGAACGCCGATGCGGTTGAAGATGCGCTCCCACTCGGCGCAGGGCCGCGTGCGGAGGGTCTCCTCGAGCTCGGCCGTGAGCGCCGCGCGGTTGCGCTTGCGGTCCTCGCGCTTGGCGAAGCGCGGGTCGGTGGCCAGGTCCTCGCGTCCCATCGCGCCCACGAGCGCCACGAACTGCTCCTGCTTGTTGGCCGCGATGTTGAGCAGGCCGTCCTTGGCCTTGAACGCGCCCGAGGGCGCTGCGGTGAAGTTGTCGTTGCCCTGCGGGCTCGGTTCGACGCCGGCCGTGAGGTAGTTCGACACCACCCAGCCCATCGCGGTGAGCGCGGTGTCGAGCATCGAGACATCGATGCAGGCGCCCTCGCCCGTCGCATGGCGACGCACCAGCGCGCTGCTGATCGCGAATGCCGCGGTCATGCCGGCGAGCGTGTCGGCAACCGGATAGCCCACGCGCAGCGGCGCGCACTCGGGCGACCCGGTGATGCTCATGATCCCCGACAGGCCCTGGATGATCTGGTCGTAGGCGGGCGCCGCCTTCATCGGGCCTTCCTGCCCGAACCCGGAGATCGCGCAGTACACGAGGCGCGGGTTGATGTCGGCAAGCTCGGCGTACGAGAAGCCCAGGCGCGCCAGCACGCCAGGCCGGAAGTTCTCGACCAGCACATCGGCCGATTTCACCAGCCGCCGGAACACGTCACGCGACTCGGACGTCTTGAGGTTCAGCGTGACGGACTTCTTGCCGGCGTTCTGGGCCAGGAACGATGCGCCCATGTGGCGCGCGTTCAGTTCGGCGTCGGCGCCGAGCTGACGGGCGAGGTCACCGCCGTCGGGCACCTCGATCTTGATGACGTCGGCACCGAGGAGCGCCAGCTGATAGGCGCAGAACGGCCCCGCGAGGACGTTCGTGAGGTCGAGGACGCGGATACCGTCCAAGGCGTTGCTCATGGCAAGTCTTTCTTTGGGCGGCGTGGCTCAGCGGCGCACGAACGGGTTGGGCACCTCCAGGTCGGACGAGATCCAGACGCACTTGGTGTGCAGGTATTCCTTGATCGCCTCGACGCCGGACTCCCTGCCGATGCCGGATTCCTTGTACCCGCCGAACGGCGAGGTGAAGCTGGTTGCGCGGTAATTGTTGACCCAGACCGTTCCCGCCTGCAACTTCTCGGTCATGAGCATCGCGCGACGCAAGTCACGCGTCCAGACCGCCGCCGCCAGGCCGTACGCCACGTCGTTGCCGATGCGGATCGCCTCGGCTTCGTCGTCGAACGCGATCACCGAGAGCACCGGTCCGAACACTTCTTCCTGCGCGATCCGCATGTCGTTGCGCACGCCGGTGAAGATGGTCGGCTCGACGAACATGCCCGATCCGAGATCGGGGCGCGCCCTGCCGCCGAGCACGCAGGTCGCGCCTTCTCTTTTGGCGATGTCGATGTACGACAGCACCTTCTCGAACTGCGGGCGGGTCGCGATCGGGCCGATCTGGGTCGCGCTGTCGGCGGGGTCGCCGAGTCGCACGTCCTTCATGAAGTCGACCAGCATGCCGACGAAGCGGTCGTGGATCGAGCGCTGCAGGAGCAGGCGCGAGCCGGCCTGGCAGCTCTGGCCGGCGGCGGCGAAGATGCCCGACACCGCGCCCTTGACCGCCTGCTCGAGGTCGGCGTCGTCGAACACGATGTTCGGCGACTTGCCGCCGAGCTCGAGCGTCACCGTCTTGAAGTTGCGAGCGGCGAGCTCGTAGATCTTGCGGCCGGCGAGCGAGCCGCCGGTGAAGCCGATGTGCGCCACGTGCGGGTGCGTGACGAGCGCTTCGCCGACTTCCGGCCCGAGGCCGGTGACGACGTTGACGACGCCCCTCGGGAAGCCCGCCTGGTCGAACAGCCGGGCCAGCTCGAGCATCGAGGCCGACGTGAACTCGCTCGGCTTGATGACGGCGGTGCAGCCCGCGGCGAGCGCCGGCGCCAGCTTCCAGCTCGTCAGCGTGAGCGGCGAGTTCCACGGGGTGATGATCGCGATCACGCCCTTGGCCTCGTAGCGCGTGTAGGCGAACACGCCCTTCTTGTCGGTCGGGATGACCGAGCTCTGCACCTTGTCGGCCAGCCCCGCGTAATAGCGGAAGTAGTCGCCCATGTAACGCACCTGCGCGACCACCTCGACCGCGAGCTTGCCGTTGTCGCGCCGCTCGATCTCCGCCAGGCGCGCGGCGTTCTCGACGATGAGGTCGCCGAGGCGCCAGAGCAGGCGGCCGCGCTCGGACGGCGTCATCTCGGGCCACGCGCCGGCGGCAAACGCACGCTGGGCGGCCTCGACGGCGGCCTCGGCGTCCGCGCGGTTGCCGCGCGGCACCTGCGCCCAGGCGGCGCCGGTGAAGGGGTCTTCGGTCGGCAGGTATTCGCCGGACGACGGCGGTACCTCCTTGCCGTCGATGTAGTGGGCGTAGCGGGGAAGTTCTTGGGAGCTCGTCATGGCCGTCACGGGGCAGGAACGCTGTTCCGGACGCGTCGAGCGTTCCGTTCAGCAAAACATGATTCTACTTTAGGCGTGTTCGCCACATCTAGGTAGACGCCCCAGTTGCATGCCGTTCCGCGCTGGAATGGCTCGCAATTCGGATAACCTCGCTTTGTATGCAAAATTCCCGTCTGGTGCCAACATGACTGAAGAAGGTGGCGTCGCTGCCGTCGAGCGCGCGCTGTCGATCCTGGATGCGCTCACCGAGGACAAGGTGGCGCTCGCCGAGCTGTCCAAGCGCACCGGTCTCTACAAGAGCACCGTGCTGCGCCTCCTGAAGTCGCTCGAGCGCTTCGGCTACGTGGTTCGCAGCGCGGACGGCATGTATCGCCTCGGCTCGCGCGTGCTGCTGCTCGGCTCGCTCTACCAGCGCCACTTCAAGACCTCGGACATCGTGCCGCCGGTGCTGCAGAAGATGGCCGCCGAACTGCACGAGGGCGCCTCGTTCTACGTCGCCGAAGGCGACTCGCGCGTCTGCCTGCACCGGGTCGAGACGACGCGCGCCGTGCGCGACTCGATCCAGGTCGGCGACCACCTGCCGCTCACGGTCGGCGCCGCCGGCCACCTGTTGCGCGCGTTCAGCGGTGCGCGCGGCGAGCAGTACGACTCGATCCGCCGCAACATGTTCGTCGCCTCGTTCGGCGAGCGCGATTCCGAGACCGCGGCGTTCGCGGCGCCGGTGTTCGGGTCGGGCAACGTGCTGGTCGGCGCGCTCAGCGTCTCCGGCCCGCGCTACCGGCTCGAGGCCGCCGGCGAGGCGGCGATCGTTCCGGTGCTCTTCAAGTACGCCAAGGAACTCACCCGCATGTTCGGCGGCAATGTCGACGACACCACGCTCATGGGCTGGAACCTCAAGGACGCACCGCGCAGCAGTTCAGCCGGAGCGGCACGCGGTCCGGCCCGCAGCGCGTCGCGCGCCCTGCTCGACGGCGAGATTCGCTGACCGTCGCCGGCCGCTCGTCGGACGCCGGGCGGCATCAGGCTCGTCGGGCGCCGTTGCGCTCCGACAATTCGGCCCTGGCGGGCGGAGCGGTTTTCCCCCACGCCGCACGAACGCCGCAGCCTTGAGCCAGCGGTCGCTCCTGCCGCGACGGCCGATGCAGCGCGCCGGACGCGCCCCACGGATGCGTTGCCGTTCGTCGGAAAGTGCGGATGAACGGCTTGTTACGCGCCTCCGGCGGCGTCGTATGAGTGATCACCCTAGTGTTGACGCGTCGGACGCGGCGTAGCATTTCGCAACGCCATTTCGTACAGCAGAACGGCTGGCGCGGGGAGCGGTGCGACAAAGCCGCTGCGTGAACGCAACAGTGGGGGAATCAATGAAAACTGAAAGAACGTCTGGAACTGTCCTGCCTTCCCTGAAGGCAGCCGGTGTTGCACTTGCGCTGGCCTGCGCGAGCCACGCGAGCTCGGCTGCGGTCGTGGTCTCCTCGGTCGGTGGCAACGGCAAGGCTTCGGCCGTGACGAGCAGCGGCGCGATCCTGAACTTCGTCGACACCTTCCAGGCGTACGACACCAGCGCCAGCAACGGCGTCACGACCCAATCGCAGTCGCAGTTCTCTTTTGACTGGAACAGCTTCTCGATGACGTCGCAGGCCGGCGGCAACAACAGCGCGTCGGCGGGCAACCTGAACGGCGTCGGGGGCTTTTCGGACCCGACGCTGCCGCTGGACTCGACCGGCGTGTCGGCGCAGGTCAACACCTCGACGACCCCGCAAGCCGGCTTCGGCCCGGTCAACCGGGCATCGGCGACTGCCTTCAAGGAAGTCCAGCTGTTCAACCTCGTGGACGAGGCTGACTTCATCCTGAACGGCGCGCTGACCCCGGTGGCCGGCAGCGTCGACTTCAGCTTCAACTGGTCGCTCCAGGCGACCACCGGTCCGACCAAGCTCGGCGACAGCCCCGAAGCGATGGTGCTCCTGACCATCGACAACCCGTTCGATGTGGCCCTGCCCGGCACCCTGTTCGAGCAGCTCCTGGCATCGGGTCAGCGCAGCGGCACGTTCACGTACCACATGGATCTGGGAGCCAACGACTTCGGCTTCCTGAGCATGACGGCCAGCGCCATCGGGATCTCGCTGATCCCCGAGCCGGGCGCTCTGGCCCTCGTCGGCGTCGGCCTCTTCGGCCTTGCCTTCGCCCGCCGCCGCCGCGATCAAGCCGGCGTCTGAGCTGCGCTGCGGAGCGGCTCACGAAGCCGCTCCGCAGTGGAAACCCTCGACATCGATAGTTCCGATTGACACCCGAGGGTCGCTTCCTATACTGCCGCGACCGTCTAACGAAACGCGGTTCTATCAAACAGAACAGACAGTTAGCCCGTCTGCAACGCCTCCCAGCCCCCTGTGAGCAACGCAGCTTTTCAGCCGATCGATTCGGTTCTTTTCACGACAACAGCAGGAGCAACGAGATGACAACGACAACCGTCAAGACGCTCGCCGCGGGCGCGCTCGCCGCACTCGCAGGTGGCGCTTTCGCGCAGGCAGCCGGCACGCAGGGCCCGATCAACAGCAATCTGCCCAATGGCGCGCCGGCGGCCGCCTTCGACACGACGTACAACGTCTGCCGCGGCGTCTATCCGCAGTGCTACAACGACATGATCCAGCGCACCGGGAACACGGTGCTGATCTATAGCCGCACCGCTGGTCCCCGCCACGCCAACCTCGGCCCCGCGCTGGCCGCCGGCATCAACCGAGCTTCGAACCCCACCGCCGGCCCGCAGCTGACCGCCGCCAACGTCGCGCAGCTGGCGCTGCGGGAATGGCTGGCTGCCGAAGGCATCCAGGCCGACATCACCGAAGACGCGAGCCAGATGCCGGGCCTCGGCAGCAATTACAAGGCCGTGATCTTCATGAGCCCGACGCGCGACACGATGACGCTGCATGGCAAGCAGTCGACGATCACGGTCAACACGTCGGTCAACGCGTCGATCGACGCGCCGAAGACCAACCTGCGCCAGTACATCCGCTCGGGCGGCGGCTTCGTGGGCATCCACAACGCGTTCGGCACCGAATACAACTGGCCGTGGTACGAAGGTCTGCTCGGCAACGCGAACTTCTACGACCACGGTGCCAACCAGCCCGGCACGGTCGTGACGGTCCAGAACGATCCGTCGACGCAAGGCCTGCCGGCGACGTGGCCGCATCAGGACGAGTTCTACAACCTGATGCCGTATCCGACCAAGGTCAAGTTCCTGACGCGCGTCGACGAGAACACGCTGGCGGTGCGTCGCACCACGCACCCGGGCCACGGCAACTTCCACCCCAATGCGTGGTGCCAGTACTACGACGGCGGCCGCTCTTGGGTCACGACCATGGGCCACGATTCGAAGGCGTTCCAGGATGGTTCGGGCTTCCCCGGCCAGCAGGAATTCAAGCGACTCGTCGTGCAGGGCATCAAGTCGGCGATGGGCCTGACGCCGTTCTGCAACTGATTCGCTCCGCGACTTAGTCCTCTCGCAAGTCCCCTGAGTCGCTACGGTGGCCAGGGGGCTTTTTCTTTGGCGTTACCGTTTCGCGCTTTGCCGACGCTGGACCATGACTCTTCAATCGATCGCTTCATCGCACCCGGGTGCCGCCTTGCGCAGAACACGTCGACGCGCCAGCGTGCCTGCACTGGTCGCCTGCCTTGGCTTCGTCCTGTGCGGCGCCGCCGGCGCCGCCGACTCTCACCGACACGAGTTCAGCGACGTCGTAACCGAGACCTACGACGGAACCTGGACCGCGACGTTCGAGCCGGGTCTGGGTGCCACGGGCACTGCCAAGCTCGTGCTTAAAGACTTCGCGGGCACCTGGTCCGATGTCGGTGCGGCCAATCGTCTCAAAGGCACCGCCTGCGGCGGAAAGCCGATGCCGGTGACGATACAGATGAGCCAGAAGGAGCAGTTCGGCTTCACCGTCTTCGGTGTGTCGGTTGCGCCGCAATGCCCCAACTTGACGGTCTCGCTGAACCGAACCGGCGAGAACACGCTCGAGGGAACTGTCGAGAGCTCCCTTACCGAAGGCGAGAAGAAGATACGACTCGTGCGAGTGGCGCAGGCTTCCCGCAAGCGTTGAACGGTACCCGCCGCCCTGGCGGGTCGCCAGCCCCGACTGCCCGCGCGAAGCGGCTTTGTCGCGTCATCGAGGCGCATCGAGGCGCATCGAGGATGCCAGCGCCGACGAACGAAAGCCCCGCATGCGGGGCTTTCATCATGGGCGCCGGTGCCCGCGCCTGACGAGCGCGGCTGCGATCAGGCCTCGCGCGACGCCCTCTTGCGCTCGTGCTCCTTGAGGTGGCGCTTGCGGACCCGGATCGACTTCGGCGTGATCTCGACCAGCTCGTCGTCGTCGATGAACTCGACGCCGTATTCGAGCGTGAGGTCGATCGGCGGCGTGATCTTGATCGCGTCTTCCTTCCCGCTGACGCGGAAGTTGGTCAGCTGCTTGGTGCGGGTGGCGTTCACCACCAGGTCGTTGTCGCGGCTGTGGATGCCGACGATCATGCCCTCGTACACCGGATCGTTCGGCTTGACGAACATGCGGCCGCGCTCGTCGAGCTTGCCGAGCGCGTAGGTGAAGATCTCGCCATCGTCCATCGAGATCAGCACGCCGTTCTTGCGTCCCGGAATCTCGCCGCGGTGCGGCTCGTAGCCGTCGAAGATGTTGCTGATGAGGCCCGACCCGCGCGTCAGGTTCATGAACTCGTTGGTAAAGCCGATCAGGCCGCGCGCCGGGATCCGGTACTCGAGGCGCACGCGCCCGCGGCCGTCCGGCTCCATGTTGACGAGTTCACCCTTTCGCTCGCCGAGCGCCTGCATCACCCCGCCCTGGTGGCCTTCCTCGATGTCGACGGTGACGAGCTCGATCGGCTCGTGGCGCTCGCCGTTCACGTCGTGGAACACCACCCGAGGCTTGCTGACCGCGAGCTCGTAGCCCTCGCGGCGCATGTTCTCGAGGAGGATGGTCAGGTGCAGTTCGCCGCGCCCCATCACCTCGAAGACGCCGTCCTCGTCGGTCTCCGAGACGCGCAGCGCGACGTTGCTCTGCAGCTCGCGCTGCAGTCGATCCCAGATCTGGCGGCTGGTGACGTACTTGCCCTCACGGCCGGCGAGCGGGCTCGTGTTGACGCAGAAGTTCATCGTCAGCGTCGGCTCGTCCACCTTGAGCATCGGCAGCGGCGCCGGATCGATCGGGCTGGTGATGGTGACGCCGATGCCGATGTCGTCGAGGCCGTTGATCAGCACGATGTCACCCGGCAGCGCCTCGGTGACCTGCACGCGGTTGAGCCCCTGGAACGTCAGCACCTGGTTGACGCGGCCCTTGGTCGACTTGCCGTCCGGCCCTTCCATCACGAGCACGTCCATGCCGGGCTTGAGCGTGCCCTGGCTGATGCGGCCGATGCCGATGCGGCCGACGAAGGTCGAGAAGTCGAGCGCCGAAATTTGCAGCTGCAGCGAGGCGGCCGGGTCGCCACTGTTCGGCGGGACGTAACGCAGGATGGTGTCGAACAGCGCCGACATGTCGGGGCCCCACTGCTCGCCCGGAGCACCTTCGGTGAGCGAGGTCCAGCCGTTGATGCCCGACGCGTAGACGACCGGGAAGTCGAGCTGCTCGTCGCTCGCGCCGAGCTTGTCGAACAGGTCGAACGCGGCATTGACCACCATGCTCGGGTTCGCCCCGGGCTTGTCGACCTTGTTGACGACGACGATGGGCTTGAGGCCGAGCGCGAGCGCCTTCTTGGTGACGAAGCGGGTCTGCGGCATCGGGCCTTCCTGGGCGTCGATCAGCAGCACCACGCCGTCGACCATCGAGAGCGCCCGCTCGACCTCGCCGCCGAAGTCGGCGTGGCCGGGCGTGTCGACGATGTTGATGTGCGTGTCGTTCCAGCTGACCGCGCAGTTCTTCGCCAGGATGGTGATGCCGCGTTCGCGTTCGATGGCGTTGTTGTCCATCACCGTGTCGATCACCTTCTCGTGGTCGGCGAAAGTGCCGCTCTGCCGCAGCAGCTGATCGACCATGGTGGTCTTGCCGTGGTCGACGTGGGCGATGATGGCGATGTTTCTGATCTGTCGGGTCATGGTGTTACCGGTCTATCGAATCGATGCCGCGGACGTGGCACTCGGCAGTGCCGCCACTTCCAGCGGGCTCAGCAATCGGGTTGAAATCAGTTCGCCGGCGACGATGCGACCGCCGCCGAGAAAGGCATTCGGGTCGGGGCCGTACACGCGCACGTTGGGCGCGTCGGGGTGGGCGAGGCGCCGCCGCACGCCCGAGAGGAATCGGCCGGCGTCGGCGTCGGCGAGGCGCACCGCAGGCCAGTGCGCGACCGGCGCGTCGGGGCTCAGCAGGCAGGCGTCGCGCTCGGCTTCGTCCATGCGCTCGAGCTGCTCGAGCGTGACGGCGTGCTCCAGCGAGAGCGGCCCGCTCGTGGTGCGGCGCAGCGCCGCCAGGTGCGCGCCACAGCCGAGGCGCTCGCCGATCTCTTCGGCCAGCGTGCGGATGTAGGTCCCCTTGCTGCAGGCGACGTCGAGGGTGACCGTCCGGTCGGCGCGCGCGACGACGTCGATCGAGTGGATGGTCACGCGGCGCGCCTCGCGCGCGACGTCGACGCCGGCGCGCGCGTAGTCGTAGAGCGGCCGCCCTTCGTGCTTGAGCGCCGAGTGCATCGGCGGCACCTGCTCGATCGTTCCGACGAAGGCGGCGCACGCGGCCGCGACACGCGCGTCGTCGACGTCCACCGGGCGCTCGCGCAGCACCGTCCCTTCGGCGTCGCCGGTCGACGTGGTCGTACCGAGCGCGAGCGTCGCGCGATAGCGCTTGTCGGCGTCGAGGCAGACCTGCGCGAACTTGGTGGCGGCGCCGAAGCAGAGCGGCAGCAGGCCGGTCGCGAGCGGGTCGAGCGTGCCGGTGTGCCCGGCCTTTTCGGCGCGGTAGAGGCGCTTGACCTTCTGCAGCGCGTCGTTGCTCGTCAGCCCCAGCGGCTTGTCGAGCAGCAGCACGCCGTGCACCGGTCGGCGCGGCACGCGCACGCGCGGCGCTGCGCTCATCGCGCACCTCCCGCGGCACGCACGCCAGCGCACGCGCGACGCGCGCACGCACCCCCACCGACAGCCCACGCGACCAGCATCGTCAGTCGTCCTTCGCGCGCGTGGCGTTGGCCTGCGCGATCAGCGCGCTCAGGTCGGCCGCACGCTCGGTGGTGCGGTCGAACTTGAAGTGCAGCGTCGGCACGGTGTGGATCTGCAGCCGCTTGAAAAGGCCGTTGCGGATGAAGCCGGCGGCCTCGTTGAGCGCCTGCTCGCACTGCTCGGCGTCGCCGACCAGCACCGAGAAGAACACCGTCGCATGCGCGTAGTCGGGCGTGACCTCGACCGCGTGGATCGTGACCATGCCGATGCGCGGATCCTTGAGGTCGCGGATCAGCTCCGCCACGTCGCGCTGGATCTGGTCGGCGACGCGGAAGCTCCGGTTCGGTATCGATCGTTTGTGTCGCATCGTCATGCCTTTCTCAAAAACAAAGCCCGCCCTGGTTGACGAGGGCGGGCTTTGGGTGAGACCCGTTCCGCGTCAGAGCGTTCGCGCCACTTCGCGGACTTCGAAGAACTCGAGCTGGTCGCCTTCCTTGATGTCGTTGTAGTTCTTGAGCTTGATACCGCACTCGAACCCGGCAGCGACTTCGCGGACGTCGTCCTTGATGCGGCGCACCGACTCGACCTCGCCGGTGTAGACCACCACGTTCTCGCGCAGCAGGCGGAACCGCGCACCGCGCCGCACCACGCCCGCCGTGACCATCGAACCCGCGACCGTGCCGATCTTCGAGGCGACGAACACCTGCCGGATCTCGGCGTTGCCGATGACTTCCTCGCGCTGCTCGGGGGCGAGCATCCCGGTCATCGCCGCCTTCACGTCGTCGACCGCGTCGTAGATGATGTTGTAGTAGCGCAGGTCGACGCCGTTGCCCTCGGCCAGCTTGCGGGCGCCCGCGTCGGCGCGCACGTTGAAGCCGACGATCACCGCCTTGGACGCGATCGCGAGGTTGATGTCGCTCTCGGTGATGCCGCCGACCGCCGCGTGGACGATCTGCACCTTCACCTCGTCCGTCGACAGCTTGAGCAGCGACTGCGCGAGCGCTTCCTGCGAACCCTGCACGTCGGCCTTGACGATCAGTGCGAGCGTCTGCTTCGCGCCCTGACCCATCTGGTCCATCATGCTTTCGAGGTTCGCAGCCTGGCGCTTGGCCAGCTTCACGTCGCGGTACTTGCCCTGGCGGAAGGTCGCGATCTCGCGAGCACGACGCTCGTCGCCAAGCACCATGAACTCGTCGCCGGCTTGCGGCACCTCGGTCAGGCCCTGGATCTCGACCGGGATCGACGGGCCCGCTTCGTTGATCGGCTTGCCGTCCTCGTCGAGCATCGCGCGCACCCGGCCGTAGCTCGAACCCGCCAGCACGACGTCGCCGCGCTTCAAGGTACCGCTCTGCACCAGCACGGTCGCGACCGGGCCGCGGCCCTTGTCGAGCTGCGCTTCGATGACCAGGCCCTTGGCCATCGACGCGACCGGCGCCTTCAGCTCGAGCACCTCGGCCTGCAGCAGCACCTGCTCGAGCAGCGTGTCGATGCCCTGCCCGGTGCGCGCCGAGACCGGCACGAACGGCGAATCGCCGCCGAACTCTTCCGGCACGACCTGCTCGGCGACGAGCTCCGACTTCAGGCGCTCGGTGTTGGCTTCCGGCTTGTCGATCTTGTTCATCGCGACCACGATCGGCACCCCGGCCGCCTTCGCGTGCGAGATGGCTTCCTTGGTCTGCGGCATCACGCCGTCGTCGGCCGCGACGACCAGGATCACGATGTCGGTCGCCTGCGCACCGCGCGCCCGCATCGCCGTGAACGCGGCGTGGCCCGGAGTGTCGAGGAAGGTGATCATCCCGCCCGGCGTGTCGACGTGATAGGCGCCGATGTGCTGGGTGATGCCGCCGGCTTCGCCAGCCGCCACGCGCGAGCGGCGGATGCTGTCGAGCAGCGAGGTCTTGCCGTGGTCGACGTGACCCATCACGGTGACCACCGGCGCACGCGGCACCGCGTCGCCCGCGTCGGCCTCGGCTTCCTCCTGCAGGAACGCGTCCGGATCGTCGAGCTTGGCCGGCAGCGCGGTGTGGCCCATCTCCTCGACGACGATCATCGCCGTCTCCTGGTCGAGCTGCTGGTTGATGGTGACCATCTGACCGAGCTTCATCAGCTGCTTGATGACTTCGGACGCCTTGACGGACATCTTGTGCGCCAGATCGGCCACGCTGATCGTCTCGGGCACGTGCACTTCCTGCACCTGCTGCTCGGCCGGCGCGACGAAGGACGACGGCGCGGAGTCGTTGCGGTCACCGCGACGGCCGGCACGCGGCGCGCGCCAGCCCGGACGAGCGCCACCGCCCGCGGGCCCGCGCAGGCCCGGCTTGGCGGCGCGCTTGGCCGCATCGTCGGCCCAGCTCGACGAGAGCTTCTCCGACTTGATCGACTTCTTGTCGCCCGGCTTGGCCACGCCGGGAGCGGCCGGTGCCGCGGTGCCGGCCTTCTTGTGGATCGTGCCCTTGATCGCTTCCTTGGCGGCTTCGGGCGCTGCCGGCGGCTTGACCTCTTCCGGCTTCTTGGCGACGAGCACCTTCTTCGGTGCGTTCATCATCATGCGGATGGCGGCCGCTTCGTCCTCCGCGGCCTTGCGGCGCTTGGCCAGGTCGGCGGCGCGCTGCTTCTCCTCGTCGGCGACGACGGCGGCCTTGATCATGCGGATCGCGGGCTTGACCGCTTCCGGCGCGCGCGGCGCCTCGGCCGCCGGTGCCGGTGCAGCCGCAGCCGGCGTCGATGCGGCCGGCGCGGGCTTCGCGGCCGATGCCTTGGCAGCTTCCGCAGCGGCGGCGGCCTGCGCAGCGGCAGCCGCCGCAGCGGCCTCGCGCGCGCGCGCCTCGGCGGCTTCGCGCTCGGCCTGCTCGCGGCGCTCCTGCTCCTCGCGACGCTGACGCTGAGCGGCGAGCTCCTCTTCCTGGCGACGCAGGGCCTCGGCCTGCGCATGCGCCTCTTCCTCGCGGCGCTTGAGCTCGGCCTCCTGGGCAGCGGCCAGCGCGGCCTCGTCGACCGCCGGGGCGACGTCGTCCCGCTTGACGAAGGTGCGCTTCTTGCGCACCTCGACCTGGATCGTGCGCGCCTTGCCGCTCGAGTCGGCCTGCTTGATCTCGCTGGTCGACTTGCGCGTCAGGGTGATCTTCTTGCGTTCACCGCTCGCGGCCGTGCCGTGCGCGGAGCGAAGATGGTCGAGCAGGCGTGCCTTGTCGCCTTCGGTGACCGAATCGTTGGTCGACGACTTGCTGACGCCAGCCGACTGCAGCTGCTCGAGCAATACCGCGGCCGAGCGGTTCAGCTCGGCGGCGAGTTGGGCGACCGTGGTCGATGCCATGTATATCCTTAGCTGGTCTGGCCTGGCGCAGCCGAGATGGCAGCGTCGGCATGGTCGGGCAGCGGAGCGGCGTCGCCATCGGTATCGCTACCGGTGTCGAACCAATGCTCGCGCGCCTTCATGATCAATCCCCGGGCCGTGTCGTCGTCGAGGCCGGTCATCTCGACAAGCTCGTCGACCGCGAGGTCGCCGAGATCGTCGCGGCTGTGCACCCCACCCTCGGCGAGCTTGCCGATGAGCTCGGGCGTGAGCCCCTCGAGATCGCGCAGGTCCTGCGACACGGCGCCCGCGTTCTCTTCCTTCGCGATCTCCATCGTCAGCAGCGCATCCTTGGCGCGCTGACGAAGCTCGGTCACCGTGTCCTCGTCGAAGCTCTCGATCTCGAGCATCTCCTGCATCGGAACGTAGGCAACTTCCTCGAGGCTCGAGAAGCCCTCGGCGATCAGGATGTCGGCGACCTCGGAGTCGACGTCGAGCTTCTCGACGAAGAGCTTGCGGATGCTGTCGCTCTCCTCGGCCTGCTTCGCGCTCGACTCCTCGGCGGTCATGATGTTGATGCGCCAGCCGGTCATCTCGGAGGCGAGGCGCACGTTCTGACCGCCCCGGCCGATCGCGATCGCGAGGTTCTCCTCGTCGACGACGACGTCCATCGCGTGACGCTCCTCGTCGACGACGATCGACTGCACGTTCGCCGGCGCCAGGGCACCGATCACAAATTGGGCCGGATCCTCGGACCACAAGACGATGTCGACGCGCTCGCCGGCGAGCTCGTTGGTCACCGCGTTGACGCGCGAGCCGCGCACGCCGACGCAGGTGCCGATCGGGTCGACGCGCTTGTCGTTCGACTTAACGGCGATCTTGGCGCGCGAGCCCGGGTCGCGGGCGCACGACTTGATCTCGAGGAGACCCTGCTCGATCTCGGGCACTTCCTGCGCGAACAGCTCCATCATGAACTGCGGCGAACTGCGCGAGAGCAGGATCTGCGGGCCGCGCAGGGTCGGGTCGACCTCGGCGATGTAGGCGCGGACCCGGTCGCCGGTGCGCAGGTTCTCCTTCGGGATCATTTCCGAGCGGCGCAGGCGCCCCTCGATGCGGCCCGACTCGACGATCACGTCGCCCTTGTCGAGGCGCTTGACGGTGCCGACGAAGATCTTCTCGCCGCGCGCCAGGAAGTCGTTGAGCAGCTGCTCGCGCTCGGCATCGCGGATCTTCTGCAGGATGACCTGCTTGGCGGCCTGCGCGCCGATGCGGCCGATCGAGACCGACTCGACCTGCTCCTCGATGTAGTCGTCGACCTCGATATCGGGGATCTGCTCGACCGCCTCGAAATGGAGGATCTCGGAATCGGGGTTCTGCAGACCGGCGTCGTTGGGCACCACGTGCCAGCGCCGGAACGTCTCGTATTCGCCGGTCTCGCGGTCGATCGAGACCCGCATGTCGACCTCGCCACCATGCAGCTTCTTCGACGCCGAGGCGAGCGCGGCCTCGACGGCCCCGAACACCACTTCGAGGTCGACACTCTTCTCACGCGCGATCGCGTCCACCAGCATCAACAGTTCGCGATTCATGTGCGTTGACCTCCATGGGCGGCGCCCGGGGCGCCCCCTTCTTCTTGTGCGGCAGGCGCCGGCGCGCTGCGGCGTCCCTTGAAATCGATGGTCGGAACGAGGCGTGCCTCGCGGACTTCGTCGATCGCGAAGTCGAGCACGCGATCGCCTTCCGGGCTGCCGCCGTGGTCGGGCGACAGCACCAGGCGCCAGCCGTCGCCTTCGGCGCGCAGCTCGCCGCGAAAGCGCTTGCGACCAGCGAGCGGCGCCTTCAGCGTGAGCTCGACCTGCTGACCGACGAAGCGGGCGAAATCGGCCGCCTTCTTCAGCAGCCGGTCGAGCCCCGGCGACGACACCTCGAGGCGCTCGTAGGGCACGCCCTCGACCTCGAGCACGTGCTGGAGCTGGCGCGTGACGCGCTCGCAGTCGTCGACGGTGATGAACTTCTCCTCGCCGCCCTCGCCCGGCGCCGGGTGATCGATGTAGACGCGCAGCAGACCGCCGGCGCTTTTCTCGACATCGACGAGGTCGTAGCCGAGCATCGTCACCGTGCTCTCGATGACGTTCGGCCGGGCCGGCAAGTTCTGACCTTCTCGCTCCACGCTGATTCTTGTTCCTGCTCTCGTTCCTCGCCTCCGGAGCCCCTGCCTGCCGCCACCTACGGAGCCGAACCACCGGCCCCGGCGCCCCGACTGCCACGCGGGGAACCGCGCGAATCGAGCGCCCAAAAAAAAATGGGCCGGAAAACCCGCCCCATCAGATGACTGTGAGCTTTCGAGCTAACCCGAAAACCTCGGCCGAAGGCTCCGCGTGGCGGGACTTCGCCCGCTGCTTCAGGCTTTCCAGAGAATCAAGGATTGTACTGCGGGGGTTGGTTACCTGCAAGGTTGAGAGGTGTCAAGCCGGGCCTGCCAAGCCTCGCGTGCCAGAATCTGCGCCCTTCCAACCAAGGAGCCACCCATGGGGTTTCTGACCGGCAAGCGCTTGTTGATCACCGGTGTGCTGTCCAACCGCTCGATCGCCTACGGCATCGCGCGCGCGTGCCACCGTGAAGGCGCCGAGCTCGCGTTCAGCTACCAGGGCGAGCGCTTCAAGAGCCGGGTCGGCGAGTTCGCCGCCGAATTCGGCTCCGACCTCGTGTTCGACTGCGACGTCGCCGACGACGCCCAGATCGACGCGCTGTTCGCCGGCCTGGCCGAAGCCTGGCCCCAGTTCGACGGCTTCGTGCACTCGATCGGCTTCGCGCCCAAGGAGGCGATCGCGGGCGACTTCCTGGAGGGCATGTCGCGCGAGGCGTTCCGGATCGCCCACGACATCTCGAGCTACAGCTTCCCGGCGATGGCCAAGGCCGCGGCGGCGAACCTGCGCCCCGGCAGCGCGCTGCTCACCCTGTCGTACCTCGGCGCGGTGCGCAACGTGCCCAACTACAACACCATGGGCCTTGCCAAGGCATCGCTCGAGGCCGGTGTGCGCTACCTCGCCGGCAGCCTCGGCCCCGCGGGCGTCCGCGTCAACGGCATCTCGGCCGGGCCGATCAAGACGCTCGCGGCATCGGGCATCAAGGGCTTCGGCAAGATCCTCGACGTCGTCGAGCAGAACGCGCCGCTGCGCCGCAACGTCACGATCGAGGACGTGGGCAACGTCGCCGCGTTCCTGCTGTCGGACCTGGCCGCAGGCGTGACGTCGGAGATCGTCTACGTCGACGGCGGCTTCAGTCACGCGATGGGCGGCGCGGCCGCGCTCTGAGGCTGACCCCGGCGGCGGGCGCCGAGCGCCGATCGGCCGAGCCGGGCCGGCTGCCACCGGTCGCCGCGTTGGCTCATCGAGCAACCGGGCCAGTGGTCGAACCTGCCAGCCGGCGGGTGACCGGCTGACCCGTTCACCGGCCAACGCCGCCGGCGTCGCTGCGGAACCAAGCGCGGCTGCTCCGCCGCGCGCACCGCTCAGGCGCCGCTGCGCGGGCGCCGGTTGCCGCCGGTGCCTCCCTGCATGTTGCGCGGCGGGTCGGCGTCGGCCGGGACCGCGTCCTCGAGGCTCGGCCCGGTGCCGCTGGCGACGCCGCCGGCGTTCTGGCCGTTCGCGCGCGGTGCCACATCGCCGGCGTCAGGAGCCCGGCGCCGGCGCGACGGCGTCGTCACCTTGACGCCGCCGAGCGTGGTGTCGGTCGGCCGCGGCAGTGCGTCGGCAACGCTTTGCGAGGCGACGCAGTCGACGAAGTAGCGCCCGTCCTCGTAGACCACGCCGTCGACGCTCTCGCCCACGGCGACGAGACCGTGCACGTCGGTGTCGAAGCCCGGGAACGCGGCGTTGAACGCGCGGGTGAACTTCAGGTAGTCGACGATCTTGCGGTTGAAGCGCTCGCCCGGAATCAGCAGCGGAATGCCCGGCGGGTACGGCGTCAGCAGCGAGGTCGCGACGCGGCCCTCGAGCTGGTCGATCTCGACGCGTTCGGTCTTGCCGTGCGCGATGCACGCGAAGGCGTCGCTCGGCTTCATCGCCGGCTGGATGTCGGACAGGTACATGTCGGTCGTGAGGCGCGCGATGTCGTGCTTGGCGTACATCGCGTGCATGCGGTGCGACAGGTCCTTGAGGCCCATGCGCTCGTAGCGCGGGTGCTGCGCGCAGAACTCCGGCAGGATCCGCCACATCGGCTGGTTCTTGTCGAAGTCGTCCTTGAACTGCTGCAGCGCGGTGAGCAGCGTGTTCCAGCGGCCCTTCGTGATGCCGATGGTGAACATGATGAAGAACGAGTAGAGCCCGGTCTTCTCGACCACCACGCCGTGCTCGACCAGGAACTTGGTGACCACTGCCGCCGGAATGCCGGTCGCCGCGAACTCGCCCGACACGTCGAGACCCGGCGTGATGATCGTGCACTTGATCGGGTCGAGCAGGTTGAAGCCGTCGGCGAGCTTGCCGAAGCCGTGCCACTTGGCGTTGGCCTTGAGCGTCCAGTCGGCGCTGCTGCCGATCCCCTCGGGTGCGAGCTTGTCGGGGCCCCAGACCTTGAACCACCAGTCCTTGCCATACTCGGCGTCGACCTTGCGCATCGCGCGCCGGAAGTCGAGCGACTCGGCGATGCTCTCCTCGACCAGGGCGCGTCCGCCCGGCGCCTCCATCATGGCCGCCGAGACGTCGCACGACGCGATGATCGCGTACTGCGGGCTCGTCGAGCTGTGCATCAGGTAGGCCTCGTTGAAGAGGTGGCGGTCGAGCTTGCGCGTCTGCGAGTCCTGCACCAGCACCTGCGACGCCTGGCTGATGCCGGCGAGCAGCTTGTGCGTCGACTGCGTCGCGAACACGAGCTGGCTCTGGGGCCGCTGGCGGTTCTTGCCCATTGCATGGAACACGCCGTAGAACTTGTGGAACGCCGCGTGCGGCAGCCAGGCCTCGTCGAAATGCAGGGTGTCGATGTAGCCGTCGAGCGCGTGCTTGATCGTCTCGGTGTTGTAGAGCACGCCGTCGTAGGTGCTCTGCGTGAGCGTCAGGATGCGCGGCTTGACCGCCTTCGCGTCGATGTCCTTGATCAGCGGGTTGGCGGCGATCTTGCGCTGGATCGACCCGATCTCGAACTCCGACTGCGGGATCGGCCCGATGATCCCGAAGTGGTTGCGCGTCGGCCGCAGGAACACCGGCACCGCGCCGGTCATGATGATCGCGTGCAGGATCGACTTGTGGCAGTTGCGGTCGACCACCACCACGTCGCCGGACGCCACCGTGTGGTGCCAGACCATCTTGTTCGAGGTCGAGGTGCCGTTGGTGACGAAGAAGCAGTGGTCCGCGTTGAAGATGCGCGCCGCGTTGCGCTCGCTCTGCGCCACCGGACCGGTGTGATCGAGCAGCTGGCCGAGCTCGTCGACCGAGTTGCAGATGTCGGCGCGCAGCATGTTCTCGCCGAAGAACTGGTGGAACATGCGGCCGACCGGGCTCTTGAGGAACGCGACGCCCCCCGAGTGCCCCGGGCAGTGCCACGAGTACGAGCCGTCCTGCGCATAGTCGACCAGCGCCTTGAAGAACGGCGGCGCGACGCCGTCGAGGTAGGCCTTTGCCTCGCGGATGATGTGACGCGCCACGAACTCGGGCGTGTCCTCGAACATGTGGATGAAGCCGTGCAGCTCGCGCAGGATGTCGTTCGGCAGGTGCTGCGACGTGCGTGTCTCGCCGTACAGGTAGATCGGGATCTCCGAGTTCTTGAAGCGGATCTCCTCGATGAACTTGCGCAGGTTCAGCACCGCCGGGTCGAGCTCCGGGCCGGTGGTGGTGAACTCCTCGTCGTCGATCGACAGGATGAACGCGCTGGCGCGGCTCTGCTGCTGTGCGAACAGGCTGAGGTCGCCGTAGCTGGTGGCGCCCAGCACCTCGAAGCCTTCCTTCTCGATCGCCGCGGCGAGCGCGCGGATGCCGATGCCCGAGGCGTTCTCCGAGCGGAAATCCTCGTCGATGATGACGATCGGGAACTGGAAGCGAAGCATCGCGGATCTCGGGGGCAGAAAAGGGAGCGCGGAGTTTAGGCGCTGGTGCCAGTGGCCTGTCGGCGTGGGTTCACCCGCATGGCAAGCGGGCTGCCCGAGGCAGGCGGGTCAGGATGTGCCGGCAGTCGCCGGAGCGCCGCTGCCGGCCTTGGCAGCCCACTGCCACGCTTCGGCCGCGCGCGCGGCGACCCTCGCGGCGCCGCCGAACGGCTCGGCGAGCGTCTCGAGCTGCGTCGATTTCGGGTTCTCGAGCTCGGCGGCGACCGCGAGGTACGCATACCAGGGGCCGCTCGCCTCGAGCAGCGCGCGCCGCGCGAACTCGTGCAGATTCAGCGGCTCGATCGCGTCGGCGAGCTTGACCTGCAGCAGCAGCCCCAGCATCGACGCGAGCCCGAGCGTGAACAGCGACCCGGGCTCGGGCTCCGCGCGATCGATGGCGAGCAGTTCGAAGAGACGCGCCCGCGCGAGCGCGATTTCCTGCAGCGCGCCCGAGGCGGGCCTTCCCGCCGAGAAGGTGACGAGCAGCATCGAGAGCCAGCGGTAGAGCTCGTTGCGGCCGAGCATCAGCACCGCCTGCTCGATCGAGTCGACCTCGTGCGCTTGGCCGACGCCCGCCATGTTGATGTGGTGCAGCAGCCGGTAGGCGAGCGCCACGTCCTCCTTGATGTCGCTGACGATCGAGCGCGTGTCGGCGTCCTGCACCAGGCGATTGAGCAGCAGACAGACGCGCTGCACCTGCGGCGCGAGCGGCTGCGCCTCCTTCGGCTCGGTGCGGCTGGCGATCGAGCAGCAGGCGTAGCGCACGCCCGCCTGCAGCATCGCTTCGAGCTGCTCGAGCGTCTCGACGTCGCTCGCGAGCAGCGGCACGCCACGCTGGCGCGCGCTCGCGACGTCGTCGAGACCGGGCCGGACGACCACGAAGTCGGGCGTCACCGGCTGCACCCGGGGGCCGGCCCAGCCGACGCGCGCACCGGCCGCGCGCAAGGCACGGATGGCGGTGCAGGCTTCGGTTCCGAAAGCGTCGGCCGCCTCGACCAGCGGGACCGCGATCATGCAGCCGCGCGTCACCTCGGCGGCGAGCTGCGGCCGCTGCAGCCAGCCGGGCGGCAGCTCGGTGTAGGCGATGCGCCCGGCGTCGGTGGTGAGCCGCATCGTCGCGAACAGCGCGCGCGTGTGCGCGGCGGCGGCCACCGCGTTGTCGCGGCTGCGCAGACGGCGCAGTGTCGACTCGGGCATGCGGAACTCGAAGCCGGCGACCCGGCCGCCGACGTCGACCAGCGGCCGTCGCGCACCGATGGCGGTGATCGCGTCCGGCTCCGTCACCGCCGCCGCCGCGGGCCGCGGCTGGGGCGCCGCGACGGCCGGCGCAGGCGCCCGCCCGGCCGCCGGCACGGCGGGGGCACCCGCCGGCTGGCGCCGGTTCTTGAGCCATTGCAGGAGCGCGCGGAGCATGCGGTGAACGACTGGGCAGGTGTCGAGGAGTTGGACCGTACCGGCGCCGCCGCTAGTGTAGGGTTTCGGCCTCTCCGCAGCCCGTGTGCCCCCGGTGATGCCGCCTTCGCGTCGGCTAAGATCGCGGCCCACCGGAGAGGTGGATGAGCGGTTTAAGTCGCACGCCTGGAAAGCGTGTGAGGGTTAACAGCCCTCCGCGGGTTCGAATCCCGCCCTCTCCGCCAGTACTGGATCCATTGGCGTCCAGAGACGTCTTCAGAAGCGCCCTGCAGCAGTCTCCTCGGAGGAGAACTTGTTGTGAGGCGGTCCAAAGCCGTCCGTTGACAGCTACGCGTGAGTGGGGGTAGATTTCGGTAGCTATACCCCCTATCTCGAGACCGCGTACCCCCATGGCGCTTACCGACGCATCGGTCCGGAGCGCGAAGCCTGGACCCAAGCCGGTCAAGCTTTTTGACGGCCAGGGGCTGTACCTTCTCGTGCAGCCTACCGGCGGCAAACTGTGGAGGCTGAAGTACAGGTTTGCAGGCAAGGAGAGGCTGCTCGCGCTCGGCTCGTATGGCGATGTGACGTTGCGCGAAGCGCGCCAGAAGCGGGACGAGGCGCGCGAGCAGCTTCGCAACGGGCAAGACCCGTCTCTCCTACGCAAGGTCGAAAAGCTGACCCAGCGAGCTGCGGCTGAGAACTCCTTCGAGACAGTTGCCCGCGCTTGGTGGAATCAGTGGAAGGCGACGAAGAGCGCCAAGCACCAAGACGAAGTTCTTAGACGTTTGGAACGCGACACGTTCCCGGACCTGGGACCGCTCCCGATCTCCTCTATAACTGCCGCCCAGTTGCTGGCGGTGTCTCTGAAGATCGAAAGGCGCGGCGCCCACGATCTCGCGAAACGCGCCTATCAAACGGCCGGTCAGATCTGTCGCTTTGCTGTCGCCCACGGAATCCTGCAGCGAAACCCAGCCGCGGATGTACGGCCGAGCGACGCGTTGAAGCCGACTCGGAAGGGGAACTACGCTCGGTTGGACGCGAAGGAGCTGCCTGAGTTGCTTCGAAAGATCGACAGCTACGATGGCTCCCCCTATACCCGCTCCGCGCTGAAGCTGATGACTTTGACGTTCGTACGCACGTCGGAGCTCATTGCCTCTCGTTGGGAAGAGTTCGACCTCAGCGTCGCGCAGTGGCGCATTCCAGCTACGCGCATGAAGATGCAGACGCCGCATATCGTGCCGCTGTCCCGCCAGGCGCTTGAGGTGCTCGCAGAGCTAAAGGGCTTCCGAACGGCCTGTCCCCTTGTCTTTCCTGGAGAGCGCGACCACGAGAAGCCGATGAGCAATAACACGATCCTGTTTGCGCTCTACCGAATGGGCTATCACTCTCGTATGACAGGACACGGGTTCCGCGGCATCGCCTCCACAGTGCTGCACGAGCACGGTCACGAACATCACTTGATCGAGCTTCAGCTCGCCCATCAAGAGCGAAACGCTGTCAGCGCCGCTTACAACCATGCGACCTATATTGCGCAACGAACGAAGATGATGCAGGCATGGGCGGACTATCTAGACGAGCTCAGATTAGGTGCTGAGGTCCTTTCCGGTTGATCAATTCTGGGCGGCTAAGACGCGGTGGGATAAACAAGGCCGCTCTTGTCCCCTGTCGTACCCTCGCGTTGCTGAGCGTCGCTGAAGCAGCGGTTGCGGTCCTTGGCTCAAGTTAGCTCGACGGCGGCTTTGCCGGGTGATGCAGACGTTCGACCGCCACACTAGGGTGACGATCGATCGGCAGGGTGCGCAGGAGTGTCGTATAGCCCTCGTAGATCTTTCGCCGCCGTAGCCAGCGAGCTGGAGGCCGCGGAAGTGCAGATCCATCTAATGCGCGCCCGCTTCGACATCTTCATGCGCTTGATCTTCGCTTGCCCGGCGGTCGCCACGCATGCCTCCGCGCAGGCCGCTGGGTGGGACTCTATGGTCCGGCCCGCTCAGGCGGAACCCGCCGGCAGGGCTTCGGGATCCGTATAGCGGTCCGAAACCATCGCGTCCAAGACTTCGAAGACGCGAGGCAGATCCTCCCGATAGCACGCCACATAGTTGTGCGTCACCACGCGGCGATCCAGCGCAGGCAGATCTCGGTAGCGTTCGCGGTTCTCCTTCCAGTACTCGCGCAGCGCGACAGGATCGAAGCCCGCCCGCAGCGCCTCAGGCGAGGGCGCGAACTCCGTGTCTGGGTCCGTGGGCCACGACCCTCGGCTCAGCTGGCACAGACAGTAGTCGGCGAAGAGTAGACGGTTGGACGGTTCGAGCTCCGCGTTGAAGCAGACCCCGAAGGCGTAGGCGTTCATGCGCTCGGCGATCCCTCCACGGTCTTCAGAACCGGACTCGTCGTAGTACCCGCAGCCGACGCCGACGCCGGTCGCCGGGCGGGCGTTGCAGAGCTGATAGAGGAAGAAGCTCTTGACGCTTGAGCGTGCGGCGGGTAGCAGATCGGCGAGGGGGCGCGCCGCGCTGCCGCTCGGCTCCGATCCAAGCAGCGACAGTCCGACTTCACCCAAGAAAGCTCGGTCATCCGCGCGGTCGACCTCGGCCAGGAAGTTGCGCCGGGGCGCGATCCAAGCGGCATCGAAGCGTCGGAACACTTCTTGGGAGAGCCGGCGCATGCCGTTGCGCGCGAGCTCGTTGAGCAGCCCTGCCGTCTGCGCCTCCGGGTCTTCATGCAGCAGCAGCGCAGAGGTGAGGTTGTGCAGTTGCCCCTGCCGATCGGCGGAGCAGGTGAGCCGGAACAGTGCCAAGTCGTGCCAGCCCAAGACCCCGCGGTCAGGCGCGGCAAGCTGATCGATGAGGCTCTTGCCCTTGTGGCGCCCCGAGCCGAAGATGCGCTCCGCGATCTCGACGACGTTCTGCCCGCTATTGGGCAGACGGCGCCCCGTCGTGCGGCCCCACCCGGCGCTGTCCAGCAAGCGCGCGAGCGAATAAACGCAGGTCTGCCGCAGCCCAATCTCCTCCGTCTCGACGGTGGAGTAGCGGGGCATCCAGGAGACGAGCGCGTCGATGGCGCCCTCAGCGACGTCGCGCGTAAAGTCGTGCGAGCCGTTCACGAGCAAGCGCCAGAACTCGTTGTGCGGGCGCTCGCTGCGCGCCAAGTCGAAATCCGGCTCTGCGAGCACCTCTGAGACCGCGGCGCCGCCTCGCACGCGACTCACGGCGCCTTGGTACAGCGCGAAGGTCTCCGTGGGCTCGGGCGCGACGAATCGCGTGATAAAGGTGAGATACGTCTCGAGGTTTCTCGCGCCCGGCTGGTTGAAGCAGGCCCGGGAACGGAACATCGCCTGCTCAACCTCCCGCCGGTCGCCCAGCGCGAGCGCGGCAACATCGAAGAGCTGTCGAGCCAGATGCTCCGCCGTCCTCCCGAATCCACCGACCGCCTCCGCGAACTTGTCCGCGTTTATGAATCCCGCTCCGCCCTCATCGGGCTTGACCGAATAGTCGCCGGAGCGCTTGCCCGACTCGTGCCCGTGAATGCGCCGGAAGAGCCCCGGATAGTTCTGGTGGATCAGCATCAGGTTCACGAGGTCGCGCCGATAGAAGTCCGTGCGCGCGACGTCCGCCTTGTCGAAGCGCGCCATCAGCAACTCGTTGATAAAGCGCTTGACCTGGCGCATGTTCCCGATCACAGGCAGGTAGGGCGCCGCGTCCTCGGCATCGAGAATGTTGGCGAGTTCGTCGAGGATGCCGGAGAGCCTGAGCATCGCGCCCGATGGGACCGAGACGAGGCGGGCGTCGCTTTGCTTCCAGCCTCCTCGCAGGAACGCCACGAGCGCAGCGCTCTCGACCAGCAGGTTCACCTTCGTGGTAACGAACTTTTCAAGAAACTGTCGCGAGAGCTCGGATCCGGACTCCGACCGCGCGAGAACCTCGGTGTCATAGCAGAGCACATAGGTCGCCCGCGACAGCCGCAGCGTGCGCCGCACGGCAAAGAGAACGCTGTTGACGGCCGACGGCTCGAGCCGATCGAGATCGTCGATGACGATGATCACCCGCTTGTCGAGAACGGCCAAGATCGCGTCGATCGCATCGAGCGACTCGTCGAGCGTCTCGCTTGCCGGATCCAGCGTGAGCTTGAAACCAAGGAACGAGAGCTCAGCCCGCCCTTTGAGCATGCGCGAGTAGCGCGACGCCGCCGGGCGGAACTCCGGGGCGAAGACCTCGCGCCGTATCGTGGTCGCCAGCTCCGAGATGAGGCGTCCGGCGAGATCCGGGTCGCCCGCGACTCGCAGAGGGTCGAAGCGGTGCGTGATGATCGAGCCGGGGTCGGTGTCGTTCCAGTGCCGCTGAGCGAGGTTCATAAAGCTTGTCTTGCCAGCTCCCCAAGGGCCGTCAACGCCGAAGACCATCCCTGGGATAGCGGAGCACGCCACGACGCTCTCGGCGAAAACGCGCGCGCGATCAGCCACGCCCAGCGTATCCTCACCCTCCGCCTCGATCTCGTCATCCGCGATGAGCGGCAGCTCAGCGTGCGGCGAAGTCGCGCGGGCGCGGCGGTCCCTGACGAGCGACGCGGCCATAACGGCCAGCAGTGCAGCCAAAATGGCCGGGGCCCACAGCGGGTCCGCGCGCTGGAAGGCCGCATGCAGCCGGCCGGCGGCCGGGGCCGCCGCGATATTCGCCACCCCTCCAAGCGTCAGGACGGCGAGCAGGTCGGCTCTCAGGCTTCGAGCGATGAAGCGAGTCGACCTGAAGGCGCCCCGCTTCCATCCGTACAGCAAGACGAGCGCGAGAGAGGCGATCACCACGGGACCGATGAGCTGCGCTCCCATTGCCTCTACCGCGGGAGAGACACGCTCTCCGAGATAGAAGGCGAGGCGGAACACTTCGGCGATGGTGAAGCCCAGCAACGCCGCTCGCCCGTAGACGAGCAGCTCCGGCATCGGCATCGGTGCGGCGACCTTTTTGTTCTCGCTCGGCTGCATGGATCGGAGGCTTGTTCGCAAGAGGATCGAGGCTAGCAGGTACTCAGCGAGCGTCGCACTATCTCGCGCCTCAGGCTTGGCGCGCCGACACGCTGCGAGCAGGCGCGCTCCCGCGACTGGCGAGGGCAGTTACTTTGGCGAGCTTTACCACCTCCTGCATTAGCTTGACGACGCGTCCTCCACCAGAGCAGCGCATCGCCGCTTACAAAGAGCAGCCATCCCAATGAGGCAAGTGCCCGCGAGCTCGCCGTGACAGGGTTCGACTTGAGGAAGAGCGGGAACACGCCGAGCAGTAGCCCGACCCCGATCCACTTCGCTTCTAGCCCGTGGTTCCGGGTGTCTCGCTTAGGTGCCATCTGCATCTCCTGACGATGCGCATCGTAGGACGAGCCAGTAGCAAGCACGGGCTGACCTGCCCCCCTCCAGCCGTACCAAGGTAATAGAAGGGAAGTCCGCTCATCAGGAGAATGGCGGGCATGAGGAAGAGCAAGTACAGCGAGGAACAGATCATCGGGTTCCTCAAGCAGGCT
>NZ_JABWMJ010000011.1 GCF_013366375.1 Rhizobacter koreensis
GCGAGTCGGCCTGCCGAAGGCCCTTGCGCAGTCCGAAGCCGGCTCTCGCGGACCCCAAACCGTTCGATGGCACTAGTTCCACTCACTCCTTGCTGCGGAACGTGTTCTGCAGACCTTCCTTAGGCGTGGGTTGGAGCAAGCGCGCCGCGACTGCGCTGCGACCTTCACAGTGGTCCTCCAAGCAGTCGAGACCTCTGGCCATGTGTCCGCGCAGGCACTGGCGGCTTGGGAGCAAGCGCGGGCGCGCCGCCAGCGCGTCGACGACGAGATCCAGCGGTACTTGGAGGCGCGGCAGGGCCCCTAAATGCGTTTAGGCACGGCTGATGCCAGCCAAGCGCGTCCTGCTTTGCGACGCCCTGCCATGACCATCAAAGACCGCCGCGCAGCGCTCGAGGAGCCATACCTTCGATGGCGCTGCGAACGCAACCGGCTGCTCGACGCCGCCGCATTCATCGACGACGACACTGCGTATCAGCTGCGGCTGAGCACGTTCCTGAGTGCCATGCGCAACATGCACCTCGCGCTTGAAGAGTTCATGGCGCTCTCCAGGCATGAGCGACGATCCAGCGACGTGCAGTGACGCCGCGTGGGTCTGGGTGAGGAACTTCTGCCGGCACCAGCTCCGATGCGAGAGGCGCTGAGCAGATCGGTAGCCGCAGATATCACGCCCGGTCACCACGGGAATGAACGGCGGGCACGCCTCGCGGCCGCCGAACACATCAAGTGCGACAAGGGGTCTTAACGATGCGGCTTCCTGCATACCGAAGCGCAGGCTCGGGAATGCGCCACCCAGGCGCTGCCGCGCATCACCTGAGTGACGGCAAGCCCGCCGAGAGCGTGAGGTTGGCTGACCCCCGTGACGGACCGCCCCCGTTGCAACGCGGCGCTTGGGCAGAGGATCGACTCGCATCGGTGCCACGCCCGGGCAGGGCACTTAGAACACCTGAGCTTGGGGGCCCGCCGTCGCCGTCTCAGCGCACCCTTGTAACCGGCGCGGTCCTCTGCGGCAATAAATGGCGTGAGACGGATGCGCTGCGAACTCGTTGCTGCGTGCAACGCACTTGCGTTACACTGCCCGGATGAAGACTGCCTTGATCCCGCAGGTTCGAGTGGAGCCCGAACTCCGGGCGGAGCTCGAGTCCGTCCTGAAGGCGGACGAGACGCTCAGCGAGTTCGTCGAGGATGCGGTTCGCGCGGCGGTGGAACGTCGCCGCGTGGACCTTGCGTTCCATTCGCGAGTCGAGGTGGCTTGGCAAGCGTTCCGCGACGGGGCCGCCGCGATCCCAGGGGAGCAGGTTTTCGAGAAACTCCAGAGTCGCCTGGACGCTCGACGTGAGCAGTTGCGAAAGAAATGACGTACGCGGTGAGGTTCACCGCCTCCGCGGAAGCCGATCTGCTGCGTCTGTTCGAGTTTCTGCTGGCACGCGCGAATTCCCTTGAGAACCTCGAACACGCGCAGGATGTGATTGACCGCCTGAGAGAGAGCATCCTGTCGCACCTGGGCCGTTCGCCCTGGAGCTACCGCAAGGCGGGTCATGGCCGGAGTTCCACGCGGCGTGAGCTCATCGTCCCGTCCGCTGCGGCGGGTTACGTCGTCTTATACGAAATCGACAGCGCTTCGAGCGTCCTGATTCTCGCGGTGCGGCATCAGCGGGAAGACGACTACCAGTAAGCGTTCTGCGTCCTCTGCGCGGTTCCGGCCGAGCGTGCTCTTGCCGCGCCATTGCGTTCGGCCTCGCGATGTTTATCACCTAACCGGGCCGCGCCTCGCGCATACGAGCTTCCAGCGTCGTGCCGGCCCGCGTCCACGATGGCGCGTGTTCCGCTGAGGCCAGCCTGATCGTGCAATCCCGGTCCGCAGGCATCGCGACCTCGCCGCGCTGACGGAGCAGGGCGACTCGCCACACGACCACACGACCTCCATACCGAGCGAGTTCGTTCGCCGACCATATGCCACCGGTACTGGTCCGCCGGTCGCGTTTTCCGAGGCGGTATGAATTCAAGGCGGCCCTTCCCGTGCCGGAGGATCGCGGGCTTGGTGTCCGTCGCGGGTACACGACCGACGCCCGCTTGACGACCGGGCCAGCGCGTCGCGCGCAACGCTGCGCATTGCTTCCTCCCGCGCCGGCCAGATCGTCACCTCCGGCACCCGCCACGCCCGCAGCCGGGCCGCCTTCTTGAAGTGCTCGCGCCGGCTCGTCCGCCGCGCCAGTCGCTCTCGCTTGGTGTCACGTCGGCCGCAGAGTCGCCGGCGCTCGGGATCATGGGCGGGCTCCTGCGCGCGGCCGCTCTGCGCCAGGGGACCTGTCACAGCGTCCGCTCCTGCTGCGGGCCCTCTGTGTTGTTCCAGCCGTTCGCGCCGGGCTGACCCACCGCGCTTCCCCAGCTGCGCCCCCGTCCCGTTGTGAGGGGGACTGGTGGGGGATCTTCAATGCGGTGGCCCGGGTAGCCGGCTCATCGCTTCGGCTGCTTCTTAACCCCACCCATCCCCCACCCCTTCCCGTGAGGGACGGGGCCGTGCCCACCCTCCGCCCGCCCGTGGGCGGGAACGAGAGGTTTCCAAGCGAAGGTGGATCGTTTGAAGAGTCGGGCACCGGGTCTGGCTCGCGCCGCCTTCGTTCGAGGAGATCAGCATGGCATTCGTCAGAGTCGAACAGAGAAACGCCCGCCTGGCTTCGGCCATCCGGCTCGAGCAGGTCAATGGCCGCGAGGGCCTCGTGGCCCGGGGCACCGTGACCGTGATCAGCAACGTGCGGCGCGGCAACGAGCCCGAGGAGGCAACCGCCATCCCGTGGACGCTCTGGGGCAAGCAGGCCGAGAACGCGGCCGAGTACCTCGGCAAGGGCTCGCGCGTGAACGTCGTCGGGCGCCTGCGCAACAACAACTACACCGACGCCAGCGGGATCACCGTCTACGGCTACGGCTTTACCTGCGAGGAGATCGACTATCTCGACAGCAAGGCCGAGGCAGAGGCGCGGCGCGCCCGGCAGGCCAAGGCGGCCCCCCAGACGCCAACCGGGCAGGGTACGCCCGCCGGCGACGACGACATCCCCTTCTAACCGCCAAAGCGGGCGAGGGGTCTCGCCCGCTCATCAAGGAGCCTTTCATGAACACCACACCCACGCTCGCGACACGCTTCGCTCGCAGCACCCACGTCGTGCGGAGCGAGCAGCCGCTTCCCGAAGACACCATGCGGCGTGCCGCACCGTCGATCTTCGCTGAGGGTAAGCACTCGAGCCGGTCCGAGCGCTACACGTACATCCCGACAATAGACGTGCTGCGGGGCCTGCGCAAGGAGGGCTTCGAGCCCTTCATGGTTGCGCAGAGTAAGAGCCGGGTCGAGGGCAAGACTGAGTTCACCAAGCACCTGATCCGGATGCGCCACGCCGGGCAGGTCAGCAGCCGGCCGGAGGCGAACGAGGTGATCCTCATCAACAGCCATGACGGCGCGAGTGCGTACCAGATGCTGGCTGGCGCGTTCCGCTTCGTGTGCTGCAACGGGCTGGTGGTCGGCAGCGTTACGAACGACATCCGAATTCCGCACAAGGGGAACATCCAGCACGACGTCATCGAGGGCGCATTCCGTGTGCTCAACGACTTCGAGGCGGTGGACGCCTCGATCGAGGGCATGAAGGCGCTCGAGCTGAGCTCCGAGGAAGAGCGCGCTTATGCCGCCGCGGCGCTGACGCTGCGATTCGGTGAGCGGAGCGAAGGACAGCCGCCCGCGCCGGTGACGCCCGACCAGTTGCTCGAAGCACGGCGGCCCGAGGACGTGGGCCACAGCGTATGGTCGGTGTTCCAGCGCACGCAGGAAAACACGATGCGAGGCGGGCAGACAGGGCGGAGCGCCGCAGGACGACGGCTGCAGACGCGCGCAGTTGGCAGCATCGATCGCAGCGTGAACCTGAACCGGGCGCTGTGGGTGCTGGCTGAGGAAATGCGCAAGCTCAAAGGCTGATCAAGTGGGGTGCCGGACTGCGACTTGAGTGCGGCACCCCCGAAATACAACCGCCGCTCGCCGGCGCTGCCGGCTCGCCCGGCCAGGCGCGCAGCCATCGAGGCTGCGGGGCCTGGCTGCTGTCATTCGGGTGCTCGGCGCGGCGCTCGTCCGAGCCAACATCGGCTCGAGTTACCGGGGATACGGGTCCCCTTGATGGCACCACAGCGCGCGATTCAGGTCCCGGCTCCGCCGGTTCGGCACGCATGCGCGACGAGCGCCCACGTGCTGGCAGAGGCTGCCGCCGCCGTGGCCGCGTGCGTCAGCCAGCGTATCCACGGTCGGGCCGCTTGTTGCTCCAGCCGCAGCAGCGGAGCGGCTGCCTGTCGCAAGGCCGGCTCGAGCTCAGAAAGGAACAGCTCCTTCGCGGCAGCATTCATCGCTTGCACCTGGACTTCGGCTGTGCGCTTTGCGGCTTCGTCGGTGCGCGCCAGGATGTACTTCACGGTCTGGATCTTGGCCTTCTCGGCGAGCGCGATGATGTGGCTGTCGAAGGCGGCAAGTTGTGCGAGGAGGGACGCCTGCGCCGCGGTCATGTTGTCGGTGGACTCGGTGAGCGCCGGTCGCAGCGCCTCGACGCGGTCAAGCAAGCGCGCCACATCACCAACAAGGTCGGCGAGCAGTGCTTCGCGCAGGGTCGCCGGATGGTTCATGGCGTCGCCTGCGCCTGGGTCTGCTTCGTAGAAGGGGCGCCCTGATCCTGTTCGAGCCCAAGCGCGGCGAAGCACGCATCGAGCTCAGGCAGAACTCCGACAGCGAGGCGGCGCGTCGCGAGGCGCTGCGCCAGGGCTAGCCGCTCGGTGCTGTCTGCCGAGGCGGCGATCTGCGCCTTGTAGTCCGTCGGGTCGGCGGCCATTGCCGAGAGATCACTGCTGGACCCAGCGACGCGAGCGTAGATCTCGTTGATGCCGAGCCAGCAGTTGAGGCGTGCCTCTGCCACCGGTCGCGCCTCGACAAAGGACAGCACGGGCTTGAAGGTGCGCTCGATCTCAGCGGGGTCCTCGACCATGTTGAAGACGATCTGAACCTTGCCGGCGGGAACCCCCAGGCGCGCCAGCTCCGCGAGTGTGGCAATGGTGTCTTGCTGCTGCTTGCGCGCGGCCACGGTGGGAACGATGAAGACGTCGAAGTCCTGATGGCTTCCGCGATAGCGACGCATCAGCGCCAGCAGGTCTTCGACGTTGCTGGCGCCCACGTCGACCACGACGTCCGCCGCCACCTGCAGGAACTCCTGCAGCTCCGCGAACTGGCGTCCCCGAATCACGTGGTCCTCGTCGTCGTCGGCGTTGATGCTTTCAATGGAGACGAGCTTGGCCCCGCGCAACCTCGGGAGGAGGAGGTGGCGTGCGATGGTGGTCTTGCCGACATTGCCGGAGAAGCTGATGACTGCAATCTTCATCGGGTGTCCTTTCCTTCAAGCAGGGGATTGCCGATGTGCCTCTTCATGAATGCTTCGGCGATCTCCTTTCCACTGCGCGGGTCGCTGAGGTAGGAGGTGGGAGAGAGCGGTTGATCTGCCACGAGAACGGGAGCGGCCCTCGTCGCAGGGGACGAGGAGCGCGACGCCAATGCATGCTCTCTCTGCGCCGGGGCGCCAGGTGACGTCCGCGCTGCTTCGCGCTTGAGGGTGGTCCGGCTTACCTCGAACCCCGCTCCAAGAAAGGCCAGGCGAATCGCCTCGAAGCTATACCCGGCTGCCCGCAGCCGATGGATCTCGGCGGTGAACGCGAGCGTCTTTCGATTGGCGCGCCCCGGCGGCAGCTTCGGCGTGATGTCAGCCGACAGCGAGTGCGTGGATGGGGGAAGGTCTGTGGGCTCGTTCATGGCTTGCCGCGATCCGGATGTGGTCCGCTTCTGGTCCGCTTGTGGTCCACATCTGGACCGCTTACGGTCCGGATGCGGTCCGGATGCGGTCCGGATGCGGTCCGGATGCGGTCCAGGTGGTCCGGATGTGGTCCGGATATGGTCCGCTTCTGGTCCGCATGCGCTGATTACACGAGGACCGGCGCCCGCACAGACTGCTGAAATCCGAGTGGAATCTGGCGATCTACGAAGCCGACTTGGGCTGAAGATTCATTCAGAGGTGAGTGCAGGATAGGCGCTAGTGGCGCCGGTTGTCGGACACGCTCACGCATGTCGGGAGACTCGGTATGGAACCCTCGTCACGAGACCGGATCACGGTCGATCTTCGTGGGCTCAGGGCCGCGCTTCTGGAGCGCGCCAAGGCCGAAGGTCAGTCGCCATCAGAGGTCGTTCGCCAGGTGATCGCGACTGCCTTGGGGCGCGGAGAGGTGGGCGACGCCGCGGTGCTCGCGCTGCTTGAGGGTCGCGCTGGCGGCGCTCGCGCGCGGGTGTCCCTTCGCATGAGTTGCGAAGAAGCAGCGCTCCTGCGGGCGCGCGCCAGGTGGGCAGGGGTGCCGGCTGGTGAGTACGTGGCAACGCTTATCGCTGAAGTGCCTGCAGCGGGCGCCGCAACAAACCGCAGCGAGCAACGTGCCGCTTTGATGGCTTCCACGGCCGAGCTCGCCACGCTCGGCCGGAGCGCTAGCCAATTCAGCGCCTTGTTCCGGCGCGACAGCGTACCGTCGCTACAGCAGTACAGCGCACTACTCGAGGGACTGCTTGCGGAGGTTCGACGCCATCTGGTGCTCGCGTCAGCCGCGCTTGCCGAGTTGGATCCCCTGCTGAGCAACCGCGCGGCACAGCCGCGAGCCACAAACTGACCTGAAGGAGATCTCATGGCCCAGCCGCCCAACATCGACGGTGTTCTCGTCCAGTGGGGTGACCGGCTCTTCTTTCGCGGGAACAGGACGGTCCGCACACGCCAGGAGCCGCGTCTCAAAGGGGACCCCCGCCAGGGCGCTGCGGCGATCCGCCAGCGTATCGAAGCAACCGCTCTCCGACGCGCGCCTCAGGTGATGGTCAAGGTCACCGGAGGAGGGCGCGGCATGCGGGCCATCGCCGCGCACGTGCGCTACATCAGCAAGAACGGGCGCTTGGAGATGGAGGACGAGCGGGGCGAGGAGATGCGGGGGAAGGGCGCCCTGCGCGAGATCGGCGACGACTGGCGCTTTGGCGGCTCGTACATCCCCGACGTTGCTGAGCGACGCGAGGCCTACAACATCATGCTGTCGATGCCTGGCGGGACCGACCCGCTTAGCGTGCAGTGGGCGGCGCGCGAGTTCGCACGTGTGGAACTGGCCGACCACAAGTACGTGATGGTGCTCCACGACCACCAAGCCAACCCGCACGTCCACATCAGCGTGCGCGCCGAGTCCAAGCACGGCAAGCGCCTGAACCCGCGCAAGGCCGACCTGCACCGCTGGCGCGAGACCTTTGCCGAAAAGCTTCGGGAGCGAGGCATCGATGCGGAGGCGACGCGACAGGCGACGCGAGGGCACAGCCGGAACTATGAGCCGATCTGGCGTGTCAAAGCGGGCGAGGACGGACGCCTGCGAACGCACAAAGCAGCGTCGAAGTCGAGGGGTCCGGCCAAGGACACGCGTGCTGAGGCGCTAAGGGCTTGGATGCAGATCGGGCGGGCGCTGGTGCAGACGAGAGAGCCGCGTAACCTCAGTGTGGCTGCATCGATCAAATCGTTCTTGCAGGACGCACCGGCCTGGTCGACCGGGGAGCACGACGCGCCCACACCGGTGCCTCCTGCAGCAGAGCGCGCGCGTAGCCCGGTGCAGGACGGATCCGTCGAACGAGGTAGACCTTGAGGTGCCCTCGCTCGATCGTTACCGCCCCCGAGTTCGGGGGACTCGTGATTCGCCAGGCGACATGCTTGTCGGGGACTCGGCTCGTGATTTCGGCGTCCCACTACTCCTCGTTGCCTTCCTTGCCGCTATTCCGAGCGCGCCAGTGCAGGTCGGTATCGTGCGACTGCCGCACTTCCAACCCATGTTCTGGTCGGCCCGCGCCACGGCGACAGCCGCGCCCGTTGCGCGATCGTGCTCTACGAGGCCGCCGCTGCGTATGACATGCTTCTAACGAGGCACGGGATACGACCGTGGCCAGCTTCTTGACGGAAGCAAGGCATTCTTGCTGTAGGAGATAGCCTCACGCGCTATCACAGCTGAAATCAAGTGACTTATTCACTCCAGAATGCTTGCACCACAGATCTGATTGGCGGAGTCATGGCCTTGATCGACATGGGTGAATGGATCGACCGCTACGGCGATGCAGTGATCGAAAGCGGATTCGGAGCTGACGATGAGCGAAGGGAGCAGGACTTAGCGGCCCCAAAGCCAGCGCCGCAGTTGGTTCATCCTTTCCTGCCGGCCGGCGCGCCTATCGCCCGGAAGACTCGCTGCCCCCGCCGGGCAGCCGTCTGCAGCAAGGCATGGATCTGGTCGCAAGGTAGAGAGGGCGCCGAGTTCGTGATGGTGACGCATGGTGTTGGGGGCATGACGGCCTTGGCAGCGCGGCGCGGGCGGGCTGTCTCAGCGAGCTGAGCTGTCAGGCCAATTTCTCCGAGTGCTGTCGCATGATCCGAGTGAACGAGCCTCCACCAGACGACTTTCTTCGCTGTCGCAGACGTGCAGTCCGTCCCCTGCGCAGCAGATAGTGCCTGTTGGTGCAGTGGCTAGAGCCACCAGGCGCGGCTTCATCGGTGCTGAAGGTCCATGAGCCTGGCAGGTGGCCCCGATCATCCGCGTTCAAGGTGATCGGCGTTGGGCGCCGATCGCTAACCCTGCACCGCGCGCTCGTCGTCCGACGAAGAAGATCCACGCCGCTTGCGCGCTGCGCGCGCCGTGCTGACGAAAGCGGCCGCGCTACCGGCGAGCGATCACGAGCGGTTGCACATCGGTGCCGTTGGCTGCGTGCTGATTGACGACCACAAAGGTGGGGCGGCGCTGTTCGGAGCGGGCGCTGCAATAGATACCGCGCGGCCTGCTCGCGCTCGCCATGGCGTGTGGCATCGACTACCTGGGCGGTGAAGGGGAATCGGATGCGCGCGTGTCGAGAGCGTGCTCCCAGCATGGAACCGCGAGGCGGCGCGATATCCGAGCCTGCGCGCGATGCACGCGTTCAGCCTTGTCGAATGCGGCGAGGATGAGCGCGCCGAGGAGGCTGCGCTGACCGCGGACGCGCTCGACCCGGACGATGCGCGCGCTCACCACGCGATGGTGCATGTGTTCGGGATGACCGACCGGCCGGAAGCCGGCTTGCGCTGGATGCATGAGCACGAGACGCACTGGAGCGGGTAGACCGTGGTGGCCACCCACTACTGGTGGCACATGGCGCTGTTCCACCTGGCGCGCGGCGAGGCCTCGCTGGCGCTCGACCTGTATGACCTTGCCTCGGTTCCACGTACAGCCGAGTGCGATAACTTAGGCTGACGGAGGACGAAGATGGCAGACGTGACGGACAGGCGGGGGCGTCGGCAGTACGACCAGGTGTTCCAGGTCGAGGCGGTACGGCTGGCTGACTCCGTCGACATCAGCGCGGCGGCCGCTCGGCTGGGCGTTCCCAAGGCAACGTTAGGCAACTGGGCCCGGCGACGGCGAACGCTCGCACAGCCTGCTGGGGCAGAAGTGACCATCAGCCGAACCCCGCTCGTGGCGAGCCAGGTTAAGCGGCCGGCCAGTGAAACTGGAGGCGGAAAGCGCACGCCTTTGACGCGAGCTCGCGAGCCAGAAGCTCGACAACGAGATTCGTCGAAAAGCAGCGGCGTACTTCGCGAGGGAGTCGCGGTGAAGTACGCCTGGATCGAAGAGCACGGCGACTCTTACCCGGTGGCGCGGCTGTGCCGCTTGCTCGGCGTGTCTCGCAGCGGCTATCTGCAGTGGAAGGTACGCCCGCCGAGCGCTCGAGCGCTCGCGAACGCGGAGCTCGACGCGCAGGTCGCCGCCGTGCATGGCGAAAGCAGCCGCACGTACGGTCGGCCACGCATCCAGCGTGCCCTGCAAGCACGCGGTGTTTGCGCCGGACACGAACGGATCCGCCGCAGCCTGCAGCGCCAGGGGCTGCGCTGCGTGTACCGGCGTCCGTACCGGGTGACGACCGACTCGGATCACGCGCATCCGGTGGCCCCCAACATGCTCGAGCGTCGCTTCGATGGCTGGAGACCGGACGCGGCCTGGGTTGCCGATATCACCTACGTTCCCACCGCCGAGGGCTGGCGAACGCAACCGGTTCATCGCGCCCAACTTCGTGGCCGATCGGGTCGAGAAGATGAAAGCGGGCATCCGGGCCGAGGTCGAGCACCCGTTCCGCGTGCTCAAGCGGCAGTTAGGCTTCACCATGGTGCGCTACCGACGCCTCGGGAAGAACACGGCGCAGATCTTTTCGCTGTTCGCGCTGGGGAACCTGTGGATGGCGCGTCGGCAGTTGATGGCCGCGCAAGGATGAGTGCGCCCGCGAAGTCCGCAGCGGGCTTTCACGGCAGCCAGAGCAGTTCCCAAGCGGTCGGGGCGAGCCGGAACGCGGGCCCCGGCGCCGCACTGTCATCGTGGCATCCCAATCTGCACGGCCCGTTCACGTTGTGCAGACCTTCCTTAGCCGCGCGGTGAACGCCGCGGCCCCGCTCATTCCTTAGCACCGCCAGCTCGGCGCCCAGCGGCAGCGACGGCAGGTCTACCAACTGCATCGCTCGGCAGCGGGACCGCATGGCCGTGGTGGTGGCAGGGCTTGGCATCATTCGCGCGAGAGCCAGACAGTGTCTCTATGCGCGTCCTTCGGGTCGAGCGACTCTTGGCGTGAAATCAGCGTGGCTTGGGCCAGCTGCAGCTCGACATCGGACGCAGCGAGCTGTGGCCTCATCTGGGCGTGCGTGGACGACCAGGAACTTAAGGCTACGCTGATCAAGTCCGTGTTCGCGACGACGCATGCATGATCTCGGCATGAAGCAACAGACTCTGGCGATTGCGGCCGATGAGAGCGCTCCGAACGAGCAGTTCCGAAGACCGACCTAGCGCGACACCTTTCTTGCGACGAAGGAGCAGATCGTGCTGTGGGCCGAGCTGTGTGCGGTGATTGAGTTCCACTATCCAAAGGCAGGCAACGGCCGTCCTCCGGTCGGACTGGAGCGCATGTTGCGGATGTACTTCGTGCAGCACTGGTTCAACCTTGCCGACGCCGCCTGCGAGGACGCCTTTTTTGACAGCACAGCCCTGCGCCGCTTCGTCTGCATCGACCTGGGTCTTGCTGGTCGCAAGCGCGTTCGAATAGTCGAACTGCACCGCAGGCCGATGATCCTTCCGTCGCAACGCTTCGCGACGCGCCGGATGCTCGACGAGTCATTCCCGTCGGCCGGCGCCACCCCCATGGTGTGCGTCGAGTCGGATTCGATCGCAGCGATGCTGTCGACGGCTGCTCAATCCGGCTTGGCGACCATCGTGTCTCGGCACGCCGTGCGACCGAAGCGGCCGAGACCATCCTGCGTCTTGCCTGCATGCGCCAGGGCGTTGCGCATGAAGTGCACCCGGCAGCGCTGCAGGTCGCCTTCAGGACTTTGCTGGCCGCCGCCTTAATGCCGTCGTGGGAATCGCTGATAACGAGCTTGACACCGCGCAGGCCGCGCCGGTTCAGGCTCCTTAGGAACTCGGTCCAGAACGGCTCCGCCTCCGAGGCGCCGATCTTGTCCCGAGCACCTCGCGCTGGCCATCGGTGTTCACGCCCACCGCCACTATCACGGCAACGCTCACGATGCGGCCGGCCTCCTTGATAGTAGTGTTAACACGTCTTAGACAAACTCACGCTCTGCGCTTTTGCAGCTGCGTCAAGACCGTCGCTAACTCCCCCGATCGCGTCTGACAAGCGAGCTGCAGCGACCAGCAGACGGTGCACCATCACGGTTACGCGGCGCGAATCGAAGCGGTCCGCCGGCCCCGACAAGACCAAGGCGCCTTCGCAACGTTGCCCGGGACCGAACACGGGCACCGCAAGGCCCGCGCCGTCTTCTTCGATCTCCCGGTGAGCGACGCAGAAGAGACTCTTGCGAATGGCCGCCTCCTGGTTTGCGTCGAACGGAATGCCGTGAAACGTGCAAAGCACCTTTCCGGCAGCCCCGCGCAGTAACGGCCGCACATCCCCCACTCGTAGGTGATCACGAATGTTGCGGGGTGAGTCAACTCTGTAGGCGCATACGCGAACGTCGCCTTCCCTGACGTTAAACGAACTGCTCTCGCCGGTATCGGCGGTGAGTTGGTGCAGGACGGGCTCGATGAGCTCCCGTGCCAGAGCTTGATGCTGGTACAGCGAGGCGAGCGGCAGCACCGCCGGCCCAGGGTAGTAAGCCCCATCCGGTCCACGCCGCACAAATGAGCGACGCTGCAACGTGCCCAAGAGACGGAGCGAAGTGCTCTTGTACATCCCTGTCCTACGTGAGATCTCCGTCAGCGTGAGTGTCGGCGTCGAGACACTGAAGCATTGGAGTACGTCGAGTGCCCGTTCCACCGCTGCAACTGTCGGCTCCTTTCGGGCGACTGGCGGTTCTGAGCTCGTGTGGCGCGGCTGCTTGTTGTCAGAAAGAGAGTTCATGTGTCCTTGTCTCGGGTTAACCCTTGTCTCAGCGTGACCGATTGCGTTAAAAATACGGTACTGCACTATAGAACCCCGGTTCTATCACACAGAACCGGACGGCTTGCGCACAACAACCTAGGGGTTTTATGACTTTGTCCTCTACGCACGACATCGCGACTCAGGTCGTGATCATCGGTGCCGGTCCCGGTGGCTTGGCGCTAGCTGCGGATCTCAGCTCGCGGGGAATCCGCTCGGTCCTCATCGAATCACGCACTGAGCCGACGCTCCACCCCCGCGCTACCTTGCTCGGCGCCCGTTCAATGGAGCTGTATCGCCGCTTCGGGATCGCCAACCAGATCCTCGCTGCCGGGTTGCCCACTGATCAGCGTTACGAGGTGATCTACGCCACCAGGCTCTCTGGCCATGTGCTGGCGGCATACAGCTCGCCGTCGCCCGATGAGTACTTGAAGGCGCACGAGGCAATGACGAGTTCGCTGCGCGATGCCGCTTGGTCGCCGTACTTCAAGGTGCAGATCGGGCAGCACGCCCTCGAACCGATCGTGCGCGATCTGGTCGCCTCGCAGGGCCAATGCACACTGATGTACGGCTGGCAGTTCGATTCATTCGAACAGGACGATGAGGGCGTGCGGTGCGAGATCACTTGCGTTAGCTCGGGCGAAAAGCGCGTCGTCCGGGGCGCCTACCTGGCGGGCTGCGACGGCGGCGGAAGCCGGGTGCGTGCCCAGTTAGGGATACGGTACGTGGGGCGCGGGGCCATGCGGCGCAACGTGAGCTATCTGTTCCGCAGCCCTGACTTTCTAAAACACGCCGCGGTGGGCCGGGCCAACCTGTACTTCATGTTCCTACCGGGCAACTTCGGTGTCTTCACCAACATCGACGGCGGCAACACATGGAACTATCAGCACTACGTTCTGGACCCTAACGAAGACCGTGACGCGATAGATGCGCCTGCCGAGATCAGGCGCGCGATGGGTCACGACTTTCCTTTCGAGATACTGGGCGTCATGCGTTGGCATCACCATCAATCTGTCGCGGAGCGTTACCGCGACGGCCGAGTGTTCCTCTGCGGCGACTCTGCGCACCTGTTTTGCCCGACGGGCGGCGTGGGCATGAACACCGCCATCGGTGACGCCTTCGACCTTGGCTGGAAGCTGACTGCCTCGCTGCAAGGCTGGGGTGGCGACGAGCTCCTGGAAAGCTACGAGTGGGAGCGCCGGCCGATCGGCTGGCGCAATACGGTAGCTGCAGCCAACAACGCGGACCGAATCGACGCCTTGATGAAGGTGACGCCGGACTCCGTGGAGGATGAGAGCGAACTCGGCCAGCGCACCCGCGAGCGCCTTGGCAAGCAGGTGGCGGACTTTTCGCGAGTGATCAGCTCGATGGGCCTTCATCTCGGCTACCGCTACGTGGAGTCGCCGGTGATCATCCACGATGGCTCGGCAGAGCCGCCTGATGACTACCGCGTCGTGGTGCAGTCCACGTGGCCGGGTTGCCGGGCGCCGCACGCCTGGCTTGCACCCCAGATTTCTACGCTCGACTGGTACGACGGCCAGGGTTTCACCCTCGTGTGCAGCGGCCCCGGGATCGATGTGGCGCCACTGCAGGCAGCTGCGAAGGACGCTGGGGTACCGCTGAAGGTCGTTAGTGTCGAGAATCCGTCGGTCGCGGCACTTTATGAACGCCCACTGGTGTTGGTTCGTCCCGATGGACACGTTTGCTGGCGCGGAGCCGCCTTGCCGAGCGACTTGAGTTCGCTCTGGGAAGTCGCCACCGGCCGTCGAACCAAACCGGCAAGCACGCGAGTCGAATCCGCCGCGCACGCTGCGTAACCTGCCCGAGATAACGAAATGGAAGCAATAACGGATCCCAACACGGCTGACGCGCTCGAGGCGCTGTATCCACGGCTCGCAGCTGAGACCTTTACAGCTGGCTGGCACAGCCGGGTCCCCGCCGTCTGGCCTGAGCCACGCACGGAGTTCTCGCCTCGCCTATGGTCGCACGCGCGCGGCAAGGCGCTGCTGGACGAAGCAGGCGAGTTGGTTAGCCCGCAGCAGGCTGAGCGCCGCAACCTGGTGATGTTCAATCCCACGGAAGGCAATGACTACTTCGCCACGCCTACCATGATGGCGGCGTATCAAATGATCAAGGGAGGCGAATACGCGCGCAACCATCGGCACACCCCCAATGCGCTGCGCGTCGTGATCGATGCGATCGACGGCGACGTATTCACGGTGGTTGACGGAGTCGCGCTTCCGATGAACCGGGGTGACATCCTGCTAACCCCCTGCTGGGCGTGGCATTCCCACTTCAACCGCGGCACACAGAAGGCACTGTGGCTCGACGTTCTCGACGTGCCATTGGTGCACCGGTTGCAGCCGATGTTCTTCGAGCGCGGCGATGCCTTCGAACAGGATATCAAGGAGCAGCACAGTAATCACCCCTTCCGCATCGAAACGGCCAAGGTTGCTCAGCAGATAGCCTCGACGAAACCCGGCAACGCGTGGGCTTCGCGGCGCCTCGAGACGCCTTCCATGAAGACGATCACGCTGACACTACATACCAGCGGCAGCGGGGGGCGGAGCGGCTGGATCCAGTCCGTGGAAAATCGCATCTATACCGTCCTCGAGGGCAGCGGGCAGTCTGAATTTGTCAGCGAAACCAGCAGCGAGGTCCTTCAGTGGGCTCGGGGAGATGTCTTCGTCGCGCCGATGTGGTCGCGCCACTCTCATTCGGTCACGGGCACTTCTCAGTTGCTGGAGATTTCGGATCGCGCCACGTACGAGGCACTTGGCTTTTGGCGTGAAGCACAACCACAGTAGGGATTCTCATGGAGACACTCATGCAACTTTCGCTTCGCATCTCTCGCGGCGCTATCCTCGGCCTGCTCGCCATCTGGTCGGCAACGGTTTTCGCTCAGGGGTACCCTGACAAGATCATCAAGTTGGTCGTTCCGTTCCCCGCCGCGGGCGGCACCGACATCGTGGCTAGAACCCTTGCCGGCAGCCTTACCGAGTCACTGGGCCAGACCGTCATCGTAGAGAACAGGGCCGGCGGCAACACCGTGGTCGGTACACAATACGTAGCCTCGGCCGCGGCCGATGGGTACACGTTGCTCTTCACCTCCAGCAGCCACACTGCCAACCCCTCGCTGATGAAGACTCTGCCCTACGACACACTCAAGGATTTTCAGCCAGTGTGCATGGCGGCATTCCACCCGTTCGTCATGTTGGCAGACCCGAACGCCCCTTTTAAGACGGTGCGCGAGCTCATCACCTATGCCAAGACGAATCCCGGAAAGTTGAATTATGCGTCGCCCGGAATCGGCACCTCGCAGCATGTCGCCATGGAGGAGTTCAAGCGCCTGGCGGGCATCGACATGACGCACATCATCTACAAGGGAAGCCAAGACATGGCGACGGACTTGGTGACGGGCCGCGTCAGCGTGATGTTCAACGGTATCTCCCCGACCCTAAGCTTTGTGCGCAGCGGAAAGATGAGAGCGTTGGCAGTCGACAGCATGAAGCGGGTCGCGTTGATGCCTGATGTGCCCACCGTGGATGAAGCGGGAGTGCCGGGCTTTACCAACACCACTTGGTCGGGTCTTCTGGCCCCCGCGCGGACGCCGAAGCCCGTAGTGGACAGGCTCAACGCGGCGTGCAACACCGCGTTGCAGTCATCTGACGTTACTGGCCGCCTCACCAGCATGGGACTACAGCCGGCCGGGGGGCCCTCAGCGAAGTTCCAGGAATTCCTGGTCCAGGACATGAACCGGTGGGCCCAATTGGTTAAGCAGTCCGGCGCGAAGATCGAGTGATCGCGGCAGGCGCGTAGCCGCCTCGCCCGCAATTCGCTGCCGGGCTCGCTAAGAGCACCCACGGCCGGACTCTCGGTCACGAACTATCTTGAGAGAACCTCCAAGATGAAAATCGCTCGCTTCAACGAGGGCCGCATCGGAGTCGTACAAAACGACCAAGTGGTCGACCTTACCGAAACCCTCAAGGTCGACCCGGCTGAATGGCCGCCCGTAGGCATGCTACGCGTCATTCGGGACTTTGATTCTCTGCGCGCTGTAATCGAGGAGCGGCTCCAAGCAGACCGCGGTGTGCCCTTGTCTTCCGTACGGCTGCAGACACCCATTGAGTGGCCCAACAAGCTTCTTGCCTATCCGGTCAACTACCACGACCACGCGACAGAGATGGCCTCAGTCGGATTCGCGAATATCAAAGGGTTTTTCTTGAAGGCGAACTCCTCCCTTGTCGGACCGGCCGATTGCATTGTGCTGCCGGATCTTCCAGACCGCCGCATCGACCATGAGTGCGAGTTGGGGGTCATCATTGGCAAGGGTGGCCGTCAAATTCCTGAGGACAAGGCCATCGAGCATGTCTTTGGCTACAGCTGCCTGATTGACGTGACGGTGCGTGGTCAAGAGGAGCGCGTCATGCGCAAGTCGTTCGACACGTTCACCGTGGTAGGTCCATGGATCGCCACGGTAGACGAGGTGGGCGATGCCCGCGACATCGGTCTCAGGTTGTGGGTCAACGGTGAGCTGCGGCAGGATGCGAGAACTCGCGACCTAATCGTCAACATCCCGCAAATGGTGGCGCTAGCCTCATCAGCGGCAACGTTGCACCCAGGTGACATCATTGCCACCGGCACGCCTGCGGGCGTCGGGCCGATCCTGCCTGGCGATGAGGTGGTCATCGAAGTGGAACGCGTGGGGCGGATGCAGATTCGGGTGATGCGCGGAGCGTACGGGCGCAATTTTGTGTTCGACAAGACGTACAACCCGGTGGTGGATCAACCTGCATGAGCAGGCTGGTCAGCGGCGTCGCGGCATGCCTGCACGGGTGCGAACAACGGCCCGCATCGAATCTTGGAAGAGCATCATGGGCAGGCGCTACCCGGCAGCATTAATCCGGTGGGCACCCGCAAGGCGCTGGTGTTCCATGCGCGCGACCTTCCCTTGGAACGAGCGCAGTGGGACGCCATCTTTCTGGCGGCGGTGGGGAGCGCGAACCGCTTCGGTCTCAATGGCGTGGGTTGGCGGGGTATCGTCGCTGTCAAAGGTCTGCGTGATCGGACCGCCCACAGCTCCGGGGCCGACGTCGACTACACCTTGGCGCGGGTGCAGGTTCAAGATGCGCGCGTCGACTACAGCGGCAACTGCGGCAATATGTCTTCGGCCATAGGCCCTTTCGCGGTCGACGAGGGTCTGGTTCGGACGCCCGGCGACGGCGAAGCGACCGTGCGCATCCACAATACCAACACCTGCAAGATCATCCACTCAACTTTCTCTGTGCGACAGGGAAGGAGCGCTGAGGCGCGCACCCTGGCCATTCCTGGCGTCGACGGCACCGGCGCTCCCGTTCGCCTCGACTTCATCAGCCGGGGGGCGCCTCGACCAGAAACTTGCTGCCCTCGGAAGGCCCACACAGTTGCTGAGGTGCCGGGGCGCAACGCGGTGCAAGCTTCTCTAGTGGACGCCTCCAACGAATATGTATTCGTCTCGGCCACCGACATCGGCCTGGTCGGCACGACTCGCCGGACGTGCTGGGCGAGCGCCTAAAGGTACTGAAGCTAATTAAGGAACTGCGGCTGGCGGGCTCGGTGGCAATGGGCATTGCCTCGACGCTGTTGCGGCAGCAGCCATTCGCATGTTTCTGTTGATTGCCGTCGTCAGCGGCCCGCAGGAGTCCCGCACGCTCGATCGCGAAACCATCTCCCCTCGCGGAGCCGACCTCGTAGTGCGCATGATCTCCAATGGCCAGCCACATCGTGCGCTTCCGCTAACCGGCGCCCTCTATCAGCCGTGGCAATGCAGATCGAAGGCACCGTGGCGTAAGCGTCCGGCGATCCCGTCTTGAACTGGGCTGACGCGGCGGCAAGGATGGTGTCCACCAAGGAGGTTAGGTGGACACCAACGAAGACGCCAAGCCGGTCGTGCGCCGGCGCCATAGCAGGGAGCTGAAGAGCCAAGTCTTGGCCCAGTGTGCGGCGCCCGGTGCGTCGGTGGCGAAGGTGGCGATGGCTCACGGCGTGAACGCCAATCTCGTGCACAAGTGGAGGCGGCAATCTGAGGCCCTCGGCAACTCCGAGGTCGCAGCCTTCGTCCCGGTGGCGGTGGCACCACCCAGCATGGCGAGCGAGGCGCCGCAATTCGTCGATCTCGAGCTGCAGCGAGGTCCGATCAACGTGCGCGTTCGCTGGCCAATGCCCGCTGCACCGTCATGCGCAGCCTGGTTTCGCGAGATCCTGCGTTGATCCGGGTCGACGCTCTGGCTGGCGGTCCAGCCGCTGGACATGCGCGCCGGCACCGAGGCGGCGCTGGCGCGCGTTGTGACGGTGTTCGGGCAGCGCGCCCACACCATGCTTACCTGTTCGCCAACCGTCGCGCTAACCGAATGAAGGTGCTCGTGCACGACGGCATCGGCGTGTGGCTGGCCGCCAGGCGGCTGAACAGTGGCAAGTTCGTCTGGCCCAACGATCTGGGTGGCACGCTGACGCTGAGCCGGGCGCAGTTCGATGCGCTCGTGCTCGGCCTGCCTTGGCAGCGCGTCGGTGAGGCTGGCGTGATCACCGTGCTGTAGCCGCACGTCTATTGCTGCATCTGCCGATGGCGGCGATGTGAAGCCCAGGCACGATCACGATCCGTGATCGCCGACGACCTCGAGACGCTCGATCCGGAGCAACTGCGCCAGGCGCTACGCGCGTCGCGCGCCGAGGCGGCGTTCAAGCAGGGCGTGATCGACAAGCTCACTCACGAGAACGCGCTGCTCAAGAGGCTGAAGTTCGCCGCGAAGTCGGAGGCCTACAACGCCGAGCAGAAGAGCTTGCTCGAGGAGACGCTGGACAGCGACCTCGCCGCGGTGGCTGCCGAGATCGAGGCGATGCAACCAGCCGGCGGCGCCTCGGCTGAGAAGGCGCAGCCCAAGCGCGAGAAGCTGCCTGCCAACCTGCCACGCCACGAGATCCGCCACGAGCCCGAAGACACCCGCTGCGGCTGCGGCGAGCCGATGCAGCGCATCGGCGAGGACGTGGCCGAGAAGCTGGACTACCAGCCCGGCGTGTTCACCGTGGAGCGCCACATCCGTGGCAAGTGGGTATGCAAGTGCTGCGAGACGATAGTCCAGGCGCCGGTGCCTCCGCACGTCATCGACAAGGGCATGCCGACGGCTGGGCTGCTGGCGCGGGTACTGGTCGCCAAGTACCTCGACCCACCTGCCGCTCTATCGGCAGGAGGCGATCTTCGAGCGCGCCGGGCACCTGATCGCTCGCTCGACGCTCGCGCAGTGGGTCGGCGAGTGTGGCGTGCAGCTGCAGCCGCTGGTGGATGCACTGACCCGGGAACTGCTATGCCAGGACGTGCTGCACGCCGACGAAACGCCCGTTGCGATGCTCAAGCCCGGCCACGCAAGACGCACCGCGCCTACCTGTGGAGCTACTGCACCACATCGTTCAACCCGATCAAGGCCGTCGTCTTCGACTTCGCCGACAGCCGCGGTGGCCAGCACGTGCGCAGCTTCCTCGGCCTGCCGGGAAGCGCAGAGAAACCGGGCTGGCGAGGCAAGCTCGTGACCGACGACTTCAGCGGCTACAAGGCATGCTTCGAGCTCGGGGTGACGGAGGTTGGGTGCATGGCGCACGCCCGGCGCAAGTTCCACGAGCTCTGGGCCAACCACGGCAGCCAAGTCGGCGAGCAGGCGCTGAAGTTCTTCGGCGCGCTCTACGACGTCGAGCGCGAGTTGGCCGCGAGCGACCCGCAGCAACGGCAGGCGATCCGACAACGACGATCAAGACCCATGATCGACTCTCTGCACCAGTGGTTGGTCCAGCAGCGGCAGAAGGTGCCCGACGGGTCAGCAACCGCCAAGGCCATCGACTACAGCCTCAACCGCTGGGCTGTGCTGGTGCGCTACGTCGACGACGGCGCACTGCCGATCGACAACAACTGGCGGCGGCAGCACGCTCACCAGCAAGGTCGCGATCGTCTCCAGGTCCGCGCAGCCGGACTGCGATGTCGACTATCTGTTCGCGCAGGTCGGCGTAGGGCAGAAGTCGGTCGACACGCGTCCGAACTGCGGGAACATGCTGTCCGGGGTCGCGCCGTTCGCGATCGAGCAGGGCCTCGTCGCCGCGAAGGACGGCCAGACCACGGTGCGGGTCTTCAACGTCAACACGCGCTCGCGCATCGACGTGACGGTGCTGACGCCGGGTCGCCGCGTGACGTACGACGGGCAGACCGGGATCGACGGCGTCGCCGGCACCGCCGCGCCGATCCGCCTCGACTTCCTCGATGCCTGGGGCTCGGTGACCGGCGCCCTCTTTCCCACCGGTCGCCGCATCGACGTGATCGACGGCATCGAGGTGAGCTGCATCGACGCCGCGATGCCGCTGGTGATCGTGCGGGCGCGCGACCTCGGCCTCACGGGGCGCGAGCTGCCGTCGGACCTCGACGCGAACCGCGCGCTGATGGAGCGCGTCGAGGCGCTGCGCCGCCCCGCCGGGCTCGCGATGGGCCTCGGCGACGTCTCGGAGAGCGTGATCCCGAAGCCGGTGATCGCGAGCGACGGCGACGGCCCCGACAGCATCACCTCGCGCTACTTCACGCCGCGCCGCTGCCATGCGTCGCACGCCGTCACCGGCGCGATCGGTGTCGCGACCGCGTACGCGCTGCCCGGAACCGTCGCAAGCGACGCGCGCTGCGCGAGCGGCGAGCGCCGCATCGCGGTGCTGCACCCGCAAGGCCGCATCGAGGTCGACGTGAGCGTCGCCGGCAGCGACGACGAGGTGCGCATCGAGCGTGCGGCGCTGGTCCGCACGGCGCGCAAGATCATGCAGGGCGACCTGCACATCCCCGAGTACGTCTTTTCCAACCCCGTCTCAGGAGACAAGCCCATGAAGCCCGTGCAGGCCCTCATCGCCGCGGCCTTGACCGCCACCACCCTCGCGGCCGCGCCGCTCGCTCACGCCTATCCCACCAAGGTGATCACGCTGGTGGTGCCGACGGCCGCGGGCGGCGCCAACGACGCGATGGCCCGGACGATCGCGCAGAAGCTCGGGCCGCTGCTTGGTCAGACCATCATCATCGACAACCGCGCCGGCGCGAACGGGTCGATCGCGAGCGAGTTCGTCGCCCGGGCGCAGCCGGACGGCCACACGCTGATGCTCGGCTACATCGCGACGCACGCGATGAACCCGGCGCTGCAGAAGCTGCGCTACGACGCCGTCGCCGACTTCGAGCCGATCGGCCTGGTGGCGACCTCGCCGACGCTGCTGGTGACGAATCCGGGCGTGCCGATCAAGGACGTGAGGGATCTCGTCGCCCAGCTCAAGGCCAAGCCCGACAAGTTCGCCTACGCGTCGGCCGGCAACGGCACCGCGCCGCACTACGCGGCCGAGCTCTTCAAGCTCAGCGCCGGCGTCTCGATGACGGGTGTGCCGTACAAGGGCTCGGCGCCCGCGGTCAGCGACACCATCGGCGGGCAGACGCAGCTGATGTTCCCGAGCCTCTTCACCGCGTTGCCGTACGTGAAGAGCGGCCGGCTCAAGCCGCTGGCCGTCGCCGGCGCCAAGCGCTCGGCGCTGCTGCCGAACGTGCCGACGATGAAGGAGGCCGGCGTCGACGGCGTCGAGGTCGAGCAGTGGTACGGCATCTTCGCACCGGCCAAGACGCCGAAGCCCATCATCGAGCAGCTCAACAAGGCGCTGAACCAGGTGCTGGCCGACAAGGACATCGAGCGGCGCATCGAGGAGCACGGCGCCGACGTGCAGACCAGCACGCCGGCCGAGCTGGGCGCGCTCGTCAAGGCCGAGATCGCCAAGTGGAAGAGCGTCGTGGCGCGTGCCAAGCTGACCGCCGAGTGATCCGGCCATGCGACACAGCACCATAAATGCCCGGGCGCGGCCGCGATCGTGCCGTGCGCTCGCGCTGGCCGCCACCCTGCCGCTCGGGGCGGCGGTCGAGGCCCAGAGCAGCGTCACGATCGGTGGCATCGCCGATGCGGCGGCACGCCACGTCCGCAACACCGGCGGTGGATCGATGAAGTCGCTGGCAAGCGGCAGCAACGGCACCAGCCGCATCATCATCCGCGGCGCCGAGGACCTCGGTGACGGCCTCTCGGCGGGCTTTCACCTCGAGCATGGGCTCCTGCTCGACAGCGGCAGCCAGGCCTCGACCAGTCAGTTCTGGGATCGTCGCTCGACGATCGGCCTTACCGGCAGGACCTGGGGCGAGGTACGCATGGGCCGCGACTTCGTTCCGAGCTACGTCAACTGGAGCCGCTACGACCCGTTCTCGTACGTCGGCGTCGCCGGGTCGAACAACCTCGTGTCGGCAGGGCCGGCCGGGCCGATCCGGTCCGCGTTCTCGACCTCGCCCAACACCACCGTGCGATCGAGCAATGCGGTGCAGTGGCTGCTGCCGTCCGGCTGGGCCGGGCTCGACGGCGGCTTGATGCTGGCGGCCGGCGAGGGCGGTATCGCCGCCAACGGCCTGCACAAGGTGAGCGCGGCGCGGCTGGGTTGGGGAAACCGGCGCTTCGGCGTCTCGGTGGCGATCACGCGCAGCGAGAATAACCTGACGGCGGGCGGCACGTTTCGCGATCGCGTCGTCGGTGGCCAGGCCGACCTCGGCTTCGTGCGCCTGAGCGCGGCATACCGGATCTTCGACGTCGCGGCGGCCGAGCAGCGCAACCTGCTGGTCGGTGCGATCGTGCCGCTCGGCCAGGGCGAGCTGAAGCTGTCATGGAATCGCGCCGACCTCGCCGGCCGCGTCGGCAACGCGTCGATCGCCGCCAACGATGCCGAGCAGTTCGGCATCGGCTACGTGTACTTTCTCAGCAAGCGCACGGCCTTGTACGGCACCGCCGCGCGCATCGACAACAAGGGTGCCGCGACCTTCGTGGTGCCGGCAGGCCCGGCGATCGCCCCGGGCGGCAAGTCGACCGGCGTCGAAGCCGGCATCCGCCACTCGTTCTGACGCACTGGAGACGTTGATGAGCACCAACCTGACCGACTGGATCGGGCGCAGCGAAACGCTGCGCGACGTGATCGCCGCCGCGCCGGTGCGCGGCCTCAATGCCACGCTCGACCATGCGCCGATGGAGGTCGAGCCGGGAACGCCGTTGCCGCCGCTCTGGCACTGGCTGTACTTCCTGCCGCAGCACCGGCAGAGCGAAATCGGACCCGACGGGCACGCCCGGCGCGGCGGCTTCCTGCCACCGGTCGCGCTGCCGCGCCGCATGTGGGCGGGCAGTCAGTTCGAGTTCCGCTCGCCCGTGCGCGTGGGCGACGCGGTGGAGCGCGCCTCGACGATCGCCGACGTGGCGACCAAGCAGGGCCGCACCGGTTCGCTCGTCTTCGTCAAGGTGCGCCACGAGGTGCGTTGCAACGGCGCCGAGGACTGCGCGATCGTCGAGTTCCACGACATCGTCTATCGCGACGCCCGGCAGCCCGGCGACGTCGAGCCGCCGCCGACCGCCGCCGAGCCTGGCGACTGGCAGCGCGAGATCGTGCCCGACGACGTGCTGCTGTTCCGCTACAGCGCGCTCACGTTCAACGGCCATCGCATCCACTACGACCGCAAGTACGTGACCGAGGTCGAGGGCTACCCCGGGCTCGTCGTGCACGGCCCGCTGATCGCGACGCTGCTGATGGACCTCGTGCGTCGCGAGGCCCCTGGCGCCGAGGTCGCATCGTTCCGCTTCAAGGCGGTGCGGCCGACGTTCGATCCGCATCCGTTCAGGGTGCACGGCCGCCGCAGCGGCAACGAGGTGCGCCTCTGGGCCAGCGACCACGACGGCTGGCTGACCATGGACGCCGTCGCAACCCTGAAGGACTGATCCCGATGAGACCGTTGCAAGGCATCACCGTCGTCACCCTCGAGCACGCGATCGCGGCGCCGTTCTGCACCCGACAGCTCGCCGACCTCGGCGCGCGCGTCATCAAGATCGAGCGCCCCGGCGTCGGCGACTTCGCGCGCGGCTACGACCAGCGCGTCAAGGGGCTGGCGTCGCACTTCGTCTGGACCAATCGCAGCAAGGAGAGCCTGAGCCTCGACGTCAAGCACCCGAAGGCGGCCGAGCTCCTGAGGCAGCTGATCGTCGAGAAGGCCGACGTCGTCGTGCAGAACCTCGCCCCGGGCGCGGCGGCGCGGCTCGGCGTGTCGTTCGACGCGCTGAGGGAGCGCCGGCCCGACCTGATCGTCTGCGACATCTCGGGCTACGGCGACGACCCGGCAAACCCGGGCCCTTACCGCGACAAGAAGGCGTACGACCTCCTGATCCAGAGCGAATCGGGGTTCGTCTCGATCACCGGAACGCCCGACGAGCCGTGCAAGGCGGGCCTCTCGATCGCCGACATCGCCGCCGGCATGTACGCCTACACCAACATCCTCGCCGCGCTGCTGCAGCGCGCCATCGACGGCAAGGGCCGCCGCATCGACATCTCGATGCTCGAGGCGATGGGTGAGTGGATGGGCTACGCCATGTACTACGCGTTCGACGGCGCACCGCCGCCGCCCCGAGCCGGCGCCGCCCACGCGACGATCTACCCGTACGGTCCGTTCCCGACCGGCGACGGCAGGACCGTGATGCTGGGCCTGCAAAACGAGCGCGAGTGGCAGCAGTTCTGCGCCAAGGTGCTGCGGCAGCCCGAACTCGCGAACGACGCGCGCTTCACCGGCAACGCGAAGCGCGTCACGCATCGCGATGCGCTGCGCGCGCTGATCGTCGAAGCGTTCGCGCCGCTCTCGGCCGAGCAGGTGCTCGAGCGCATCGACGACGCGCAGATTGCCAACGCGCAGGTCAACGACATGGCCGGACTGTGGGCGCATGCGCAGCTGAAGGCGCGCGAGCGCTGGCGCGAGGTCGACTCGCCGGTCGGGCCGGTGCCGGCGCTGCTGCCGCCCGGATCGTGGGACGACGGCGAGCCGGTGCTCGACCCGGTTCCCGCGCTCGGCCAGCATACGGATCGCATCCTCGCCGAGCTCGGCGTCGATGCGGCCGGCGTCGCCGCCTTGCGCGCCGCCGAGGCGATATGAAGGCACCGCGCAGCTATCTGTTCGTGCCCGGCGATCGGCCCGACCGTTTCGCGAACGCGCTCGCGAGCGCCGCCGATGCGGTGGTCGTCGACCTCGAGGACGCCGTGCCGGCCGCCGCCAAACCGGCGGCTCGCGAGGCGGTCGCCGGCTTGCTCGCCGACGAGCGCAGCCGCGATCGCATCGTCGTTCGCATCAACGACGAAGCGACGCCGTGGTTCGACGCCGACTTGGCGCTCGTTGCAGAGCACGACGCCGGCGTCGTGATGCTGCCGAAGGCGGAACGCGTCGCGACGATCGCGCGCATCCGCTCCAACGCTCCGAGTGCGGTCGTTCTGCCGCTCGTCGAGACCGCGCGCGGCGTGCTCGCCGCCGACGCGCTCGCCGCCGCCGAAGGCGTGCAGCGGCTCGTGTTCGGCACCGTCGACTACGCCCTCGACATGGACCTGCAAGGCGAGCTCGCCGCATCGCTTGGACTCGACTATCCGGCCGCACGGCTGGCGCTCGCGTCGCGCGCGGCCGGATTGCTGCCGCCGGTCGCCGGCGTCACCGTCGCGATCGCCGACGAGGCCCAGCTTCGCGCCGATGTCGAGCGGGCGCGCGCGCACGGCTTCGCCGCCAAGCTCTGCATCCACCCGAAGCAGGTCGCCGCCGTGCACGCGCTCCTCGCGCCGAGTGCCGACGAGCTCGCGTGGGCCGAGCGCGTGCTCGCCGCGGCCGATGCGGCCTTCGGCGCCGCCGTGCAGCTCGACGGCCGCATGGTCGACAAACCCGTCATCGAACGCGCCCGTCGCATCGTGCAGCGCGCGCACTAACCCGAACAACCCCGTCAGCGAAGAGAAACCATGGCCGCTTCCATCATCGACTCAACGATCTTTCAGGGCATCTTCACGACCGACGCGATGCGTCACGTGTGGAGCGACGAGAACCGGACCGCCAAGTACGTCGAGATCGAGCGCGCGCTCGCGATCGTGCAGGCGCGCCTGGGCATCATCCCGCAGGAGGCGGCCGACGAGATCGTCAGCCACTGCCGCATGGAAGAGATCGACATGGCCCGGCTGCGGGAGCAGACCGAGCGCATCGGCTACCCGATCCTGGGCGTGGTCACGCAGCTCAACCAGCTCTGCCGCGACAAGCTCGGCGAGTTCGTCCATTGGGGCGCGACCACGCAGGACATCACCGACACCGCCACCGTGCTGCAGATCCGCGAGGCGCTCGAGCTCGTCGACGGCGAGCTCGCGGCGATCGCCGCAGCGATGGCCAAGCTCGCGAAGGAGCATCGCCTGACGCCGATGATCGGCCGCAGCAACCTGCAGCAGGCGATCCCGGTGACCTTCGGCTACAAGGTGGCGGGCCTGCTGTCGGCGATCCTGCGCCATCGGGAGCGCCTCGCGCAGCTGAAGGAGCGGGTGCTGGTCGGCGAGTTCGCCGGCGCCGCCGGCACGCTCGCATCGCTGGAGAAGGGCGCGATGGAAACGCAGGCGGGTCTGTGCGCCGAGCTCGCCCTCGGGCAGCCCACGATCGCCTGGCACACGATCCGCGACAACATCGCCGAGACCGGCGCGCTGCTCGGACTCATCGGCGGCACGCTCGGCAAGCTCAGCATGGACGTCAAGCTGATGATGCAGACCGAGGTCGGCGAGGTGTTCGAGCCGTACCACCACGGCCGCGGCTCGAGCAGCACGATGCCGCAAAAGCGCAACCCGATCGCGAGCTGCTACATCCACGCGGCGATCAGCGTGGTGCGCCAGCACGCTGCTGCGCTGATGGACGCGATGGTCGCCGACCACGAGCGCTCGACCGGCCCGTGGGAGATCGAGTGGATCGTGCTGCCGGAGGCGTTCTGCCTGATCGCCGGCGCGCTGAAGCAGTCGCGCGCGATCGTCGAGGGGCTCGAGGTCGATGCGGCGGCGATGCGGCGCAACATCGCGCTGACCGGTGGCCTCGTCATGAGCGAGGCGGTGATGATGGGCCTCGGTCCCTACATCGGCCGGGAGTACGCGCACGATCTCGTTTACGACCTCTGCCGCGAGTCGCTGGCGACGAAGCAGCCGCTGATCGACCTCCTCGCCAAGCACCCCGAGATCGAGCCGCACGTGCCGCGCGCCGAGCTCGAGCGCATGCTGGCGCCGGCCAACTACCTCGGCCAGTCGGGCGTGATGGTCGACCGCGTGCTCGACAAGATGGCGCAGGGCGGCCGCGCGTCGGCTTAAGGGCGGCTCGACAACAGTCGCTTCCACCACGGCGGCGGCTCGGGCGGGGCCGCCGCAGCGTGCGCAGCGCCACCGAACGTGGCCGCCGCCTTCTCGTACAAGGGCCGCAACACCTCGGTGGCTTGCGAGGGCGTTCCCGCCTCGGCCGCGCCGCGCGACCACGCATCGAGCGCCGCCAGTGCGCGCGCAGGTGGATGCTCGGTCGCGGTGCCGCGGTCGAAGTCGATCCAGGTGACGAGGCCCGGCACGTCCGCGGGCAGGATCTCGGCCGGGTGGCCGAGCATTTGCAGCGCGTTCGACGCGTTCGCCTCGGCACGCGCCCAGTCCTGCCGCGCCGCGAAGCAGAAGGCGGCGCTCATGCGCACGTACGGCACCCATTGCGGGTCGACCGCGCCGGCCACCATCGTCAGCAGTTCGGTGGCACGCGCGAAGTCGCCGCGGTCGCGCAGCGCGAACGCGAGGTTCACGTCGACCGCCGGGTCGAGCGCGTAGAGCTCGTGGGCGCGTTGCAGCGTCGCGAGCGCGTCATCGGTCAGCCCGAGCCCGGGTCGTCGCTGCGCGGCGAGCCCGGCGACCAAGGCCGAGGCTCGCGCGGCGCGGTCGATCAGCGACGCGAGCTCGGCGATCACCGGCGTTGGCGCGGCCACCTCGTCGAGCGCGCGGCGCGCCTCCTCGGGCTGGCCGCGGCGCAAGGCGGTGTGCACGGCGAGGATGGCGGCGTCCGGCTCGCCCGGAAACGCGTGGCGGAAGTCGGCGAGCACGCTCGCCGCCGCGAGCGCCCGGCCGGCATCGAGCATGCACGTGGCACGCCGCAGCGCGTAGGTGCTGAGGTTGGGCTCGATCGCGACCGCGTGCTCGATGCGGGCGAGCGCCTCCCCGCGCTGGCGGGCGCGCCCGTGCAGTTCGGCCGCGAGCGCCAGCGCGGCCGTGTGATCAGGATGCCTGGCGAGGAAGCCTTCGACTCGCTCGAGCGCCGCGTCGATCTGCCCGGCCTCGGCCACGTCGGCTGCACCGTCCAGCAGCCGGGCATCGGCGTCGGCGAGCCCGAACGCGTGCTCGTGCAGTTCGAGCACGCCGCCGGCGAGGTCGAGCGCGCGCATCGGCGCGACCGGACAGGGTTGGCCGTTGCGGAAAAAGCCCGTGCGCAGCGCGGTGGTTCCGCGCGCCTTCAGGCGGCTCGCAGCGGCCGCCGCATCGGGTTCATGCCGGTAGCTCTGCCGGATCTGCACCAGATGCAGCGCGAGGCCCGACCGCACGTTGCGCAGGGGGTGCATGTAGCCCTGTTCGCCGGCGCGGAACAGCTCGCCGACCACGTAGTCGGCGCCTCCGAGCGTGAGCGTCTTGCCGCTGAAGTGGTCAGGCCGATGCCGCTTCAGGTCGAGTGCTTCCACGCGTGGGTTCCTCGGGCGTATGGACGGGGCTTGGCGCCGGCGCTGCTCGCGACGCTGGTCTTGTCGGACGGGGCGTGCAACTTCCCGCCCGTCGCCGCATCGTGGCGCGCGACCGCCGATCGCAAACGCCAGCCGGGGCGATCTTCGCGGATGCTGCGGCGACTCGATGCAGCTGTCTCGTCAGGACGACGGAGGCGCCGAGGCTGTCCGAGGCGGTTGCGCCGCGAGCCGACAATCGCGGCATGGACGTCGCGCTCGCTTTGCCGCCCGCTCGCGCCGCCGCAGGCGGCGCGGCGCTGCGGTGCGAGGACGCGGAAAGCGCGTCAGTGCCTCGCGACGTGAACGCGGCAGCGGGCCGGTCGGCGCCGCACGAGCGCCGCGGATCCGACGAGGACGCCGTGTCCGGTGAGCCCGCGCCGGCAGCCGCCCCCACGCGCTATACCGTCTCCGTCCGCACCCTCTGTGACTTCACGGCCAAGCGCGGCGATCTCGACCGCCGCTTCAGCCCGTCGGCGACGGCCATCGAAGGCATGAACGGCCAGGCCGCGGTGGTGGCGCGCCGCGGCTCGGGCTACGACAGCGAGATCGTGCTCGAAGCCGAGTGCGGCGAGCTGCGGGTCCGCGGTCGCGCCGACGGCTACGACCGCGTCCGCGGCACGGTCGAGGAGATCAAGACGATCCGCGGCGAGCCGGCGCAGATCCCCGAGAACCGGCGTGCCCTGCACTGGGCGCAGCTCGAGTCCTACGCGGCGATGCTGTGCCGGCGCGAAGGCTACCCGCGCATCGAGCTCGCGCTCGTCTACGTCGATGCGGTGACGCAGCACGAGACGGTGCTGCGGCGCTCCTGTACGGCGGCCGAGCTCGAGGCGGCGTTCGAGGCGCGCTGCGCCGCGTACGTCGGCTGGGCGCGGCAGGAGGCACGCCACCGCAGCACGCGCGACGCCGCGCTCGGGGCGCTCGCGTTCCCGCTCGGCGAGTTCAGGGCCGGCCAGCGGCGCCTCGCCGAGACGGTCTATCGCGCCGCGCTGAACGGCCGCTGCCTGCTCGCGCAGGCGCCCACCGGCATCGGCAAGACCCTCGGCACGTTGTTCCCGCTGCTGCGCGCGATGCCGCGGCAGAAGCTCGACAAGATCGCCTATCTCACGTGCAAGAGCACCGGCCGTGGTCCGGCGCTCGAGGCGCTCGCGCGCCTGCGCGCCCCCGCCGCCGAGGGTGCGATCCGCGTCGTCGCCATGGTCGCCCGCGACGAGGCGTGCGAGCACCGCGACAAGGCCTGCCACGGCGACTCGTGTCCGCTCGCGAACGGCTTCTACGACCGCCTGCCGGCGGCCCGTGCCGCGGCGGTCGCCGAGGGCTGGCTCGACCCGCAAACGCAGCGCCGCATCGCGCTCGAGCACCAGGTCTGCCCGTATCACCTGGGCCAGGAGCTGGTGCGCTGGGCCGACGTGGTGGTCGGCGACGTCAACCACGCCTTCGACCCGAACGGCCACCTGCTCGCGCAGGCGAGCGCGCTCGAGTGGAAGGTCGCGCTGCTGGTGGACGAGGCGCACAACCTGGTCGAACGCGCGCGCCGCATGTACAGCGCGTCGCTCGGCGCCGCCGAGGTACGCGCGGCCGCGCGGGTGGCTCCGGTCGGGCTGCGGTCGCGCTTCGCACGGCTGGTGCGCGCGTTCGAGGGCGTCACCGCGAACGAGGCCGAGGCGTACCGGGTGCACGACGAGGTGCCGGAGGCGATCGGCGACGCGCTGCAGGCGCTGCTGACCGCGCTCGGCGAGCACCTGCAGAGCGAGCCGCTCGCGACCGGACGCTGCTCGAGTTCTACCTGGCGGCGATCGCGTTCCAGCGCCTCGTGGAGCGCTTCGGCAATCACTCGATCGTGGACGTCGAGCGGGCGCCCGGCGCGGCGGCGGTCGATGCCGATCGGGCGGAGCGGATCGGACTCCCGCGGTCGGGTGCGCGCGGCGTCGACGCGGGACGACCGTTCCTGGCGCGGCCTCACGATGCGCATGCCGACGCGGCGAGCGAGCTGCCCTTCGCGAACGCGCCGGAGTCGAGCGCGCCGGTCATCAGCATCCGCAACGTCGTGCCGGGCGCCTTCCTGCGCGCGCGCCTGGCCGCATGTCACGCCGTCACGCTGTTCTCGGCAACCCTCGGCTCCGAGCGCTACCAGCGCGACATGCTCGGTCTGCCGGAGAGCACGCTGTGGCTCGACATCGAGTCGCCGTTCGAGGCATCGAACCTCTCGGTGCGGATCGCGGACCGGCTGTCGACGCGTTATCCGCACCGCGCGGCGTCGCTCGACGGCATCGTCGACCTCATCGCGGCGCAGTGCGCCGGCCAGCCCGGCAACTACCTCGCGTTCTTCAGCAGCTTCGACTATCTCGATCAGGCTGCCGCGCGCCTCGCGCTGCGCCACCCCGAGCTGCCGCAGTGGCGGCAGTCGCGCTCGATGCTCGCCATCGAGCGCAAGCACTTCCTCGAGCGCTTCAGGGCCGACGGCCGCGGCGTCGGCTTTGCAGTGCTCGGCGGCTCGTTCGCCGAAGGCGTCGACCTGCCCGGCACGCGCCTGATCGGCGCGTTCATCGCCACGCTCGGGCTGCCGCCGGTGTCGCCGATCCACGAGCAGTTTCGCGCCCGCCTCGACGCGCTGTTCGGCAGCGGGCACGGTTACGCGGACTTGGTGCCCGGACTGCAGAAGGTCGTGCAGGCCGCCGGTCGCGTGATCCGCTCGCCCGACGATCGTGGCTGGCTGTGGCTGATGGACGGCCGCTATCGCCGCCCCGAGGTGCTCGCGCTGCTGCCGGCGTGGTGGCGCATCGATCGGTCCGCCGTGGCGCGCGTCGCCTGAGCGCCAGGCGGCGTCGCGGGCGCTGCTGAGCGACACTGCCGCTCTGCCCGCCGTCGCGGCGGTTCGCCGCGGGGCTCCCCTCCGACCCAGCCCCGCACCGTTCATGTTCGACGCGGCGTCATCCCTCGCACTGGCTCGCCGCCGCCTCGCGCGCGCGATCCGCGCGCTGCGCAACCGGGTGCGCGGCACGTCGCGGCAGACCCGTGCCGACGTCGCACCCGACTTCTGGAGCAACCTGCGCGACGAGCTCGCGGCCGGCGGGCGCTGGCTCGACCGCGTCGTGGTGCTGGTCTACGCGAGCCTCACCGGCCTCAGCGTGGTCGGCTTCACGCTGCTGACCGAGCGTGCGAACGCCGCGTTCGAGGCGATGCGCCAAGCGGGCGCCTGGGGTGCCTGGCTGCCGGTGCTGTGGACGCCGGGGCTGACCGTGCTGCTGCTCTGGTGGACCCGGCGCTTCGCGCCCGGTGCGCACGGGTCGGGCATTCCGCAGGTGATGCGCGCGCTCGACGAGGCGATCGAGCCGGCGCAGCGCTCGTGGCTGGTGTCGACGCGCCTTTCGCTGCAGAAGATCGCGCTGGTCACCGGCGGCATGCTGGCCGGGCTCTCGATCGGCCGCGAGGGGCCCACGGTGCAGGTGGGCGCCGGCATCATGGCCGGCGCGCGTCGCTGGCTCTCGCGCCGCTCGACGATCGACGTCAACGACCTCATGGTCGCCGGCGCGGCCGCGGGCATCGCGGCCGCGTTCAACACGCCGCTCGGCGGCATCGTGTTCGCGTTCGAGCAGCTGTCGCGGCGCCATCACCTGTCCAACAGCAGCCTCGTGATCTCGAGCATCGTGCTGGCCGGGCTCGTGTCGGTGGCGGTGTTCGGCAACGTCACCTACTTCGGCCAGCTCCGCGTGCAGACGCTCTCGTGGGACCTGCTCGGACCGGGGCTCGTGGTCGCGCTGGTGGCGGGGCTCGCGGGCGGCCTCTTCTCGCGCCTCGTCGTCGCCTCGGCGCGCGGGCTGCCCGACCGCGTGAGCCGCTGGCGCGCGGCGCATCCGCTGCGCTTCGCCGCCGCCTGCGCCGCGGGCGTCGCGATGATCGGCGTCGTCACCGACGGGGCGACCGCCGGCGCCGGATACGCGCCGACGCGCGCCATGCTCGAAGGCACCCAGGAGCTGCCGGGCGTCTTCACGGTGCTGAAGTTCTGCGCGACCTGGCTGTCGGCGTGGACCGGCGTGCCAGCGGGCCTGTTCGCGCCGTCGCTCACGATCGGCGCGGGCATCGGCCACGACGTCGCGCTCTTCACCGGTGTCGCCCCCGAGGCCGCCATCCCGCTGATCGCGCTGGGCATGGTCGGCTTCCTCGCCGCGACCACGCAGGGGCCGGTCACGGCGTTCATCATCGTGATGGAGATGGTGTCGGGCCATTCGATGGTGCTCAGCCTGATGGCGTGCGCGCTGCTCGCGAGCGCGGTCTCGCGCCTGTTGACGGCGCCGATGTACCTGGAGCTCGGCGCGCTGATCAGCTTGCCGGCGCCGTCCGGCGCGCCGTCACCGGCGCCTCGCTGAGCATCGCCAGCGGCCGGCGAGGGCGGTGTCTTCACCGAGGCGCCGAGCTCACGAGCCGGCGTACGCTGGCCCCCGCTGGACAGCGCGACGCCCATGCGGGCCAGGGAAGCGAGCACGCCTTTCATGAGCGACTGCATCACCGCCGCGAGCAGCGTCGCGCCGTCCTCGCCTTCGAAGGTGACCGTGGTGGTGGCGCCGTGGTCGCTTTCCTCGTTGGTCCAGACGATCCGGGCGTCCGGAACGCGTGATGAGCGAGCGCTACCCCACCGAAGAATCGTGCGACCAGGCGATCGACATGTGCGAGTCGACGGCCGAGAGCTTCCGCCAGCTCGACGCGGTGCTTGCGGCGCGGCCGCGGCAAGCGGCTTGAGTACGCGACGCGGCCGCCGCACGTTCGGTATCGTGCCGTCCATCTGGCAAGCAGCAACGCCGACCCATGGCGTGGCTAGCATCGACGTTCCGCAACTGCCGGCGCGACTCATGACGATGCCAACCAGTTGGTTCACCGCTGCCGCGCTGGCGTTGCTGGGCGCCTCGGCGTCGGCTGCTCCGAGCCTTCAAGCGGCCACCGTCGGCGATCCGACCGGCTTCGATCAGCCGGTGCCTGCGGCGACGCTGCAGATCCCGGCCGACTGGCGCACCCAGGGCGGGGTGGTGTGGAACCACGCCACCAGTTGCTCGACCAACAAGGTGCGTTTCGAGTGGCGCTCGCGTTCGCGCGACGACCTCGAAGGCTTCGAGCTGATGCCCGGTTATGGCTGGCAGCTGCGTGGCGCGGCGATCCAGACCAACCCGTGCCCGGTGCAGCCGTTCCGCAGCGCCCAGGAGTTCCTCACCGCCGTGGTGCAGGCGCGCCGCGCCGGCGCGCGCATCCTGCAGTACCGCGACCGGCCCGACGTCGTCGCGCGTCGCGAGCAGCAGCCGCACACCGGGCAGGGCCGGCGCCGGTTCGACGCCGGACAGGTGCTCGTCGCGTACGAAAGCGGCGGCGTCGAGTTCCGCGAGGTGATCGGCACCTCGGTGCTGTTCACGCAGCTCGGCAACAGCGTGATGGGTGGCGTCGACGTGGTGTACGCCCTGCGTGCGCCCGCCGGCAGGCTCGACTTCGACCTCGCCGACCAGCTCGAGCGTTCGTTCCGCTTCAACCCCGAGTGGCTGCGCGCGATGAACGGTGCCGTCGCCAACGCGGAGCGCCGCTTCTCGGGCGCACAACGCCAGGCGATCGACAGCTGGCACGCCCGCGAGATGGCACGCATCAATGCCGAAGGCGCGGCCGACCGCGCGGCGATCCGTGCCGCGGCAAGCCGCGACGTCGCGGCGATCCGCAGCGCGACTGCCGCCAACACCGCGGCCACCAACGACAACATCCACCGCCGCACGCTCGAAGGCATCGGCGAATACAACACCTACCGCACCCCCGACGGCGGCACCGCGCGTTCGAGCATCCATGGCGGCAACCGGGTGCTGCAAGGTGCGGGCGGTGCGGTGTTCAGCACCGACGATCCGTACTTCAACCCGGCCGGCAGCCGCGAGCTGCAACGGGTGCGCTGATCGTGGGCCGCCGCGCCGCCGCGCTGTCGAGGCGCTGCCTTGCGGCGTTCGGCGCCGCTGCGCAGGATCGCTTCCCAGGAACGCTGCCGCGCGCGGATGCGCGGGCAGCGGCTCCGCAATCGACCACGTCACCCAGCATGCCGCCGCCGAGCCCGCGTCAGCCGGACGCTGCGCGCAGCAGCAGCGCTGCGCCCGGCAACTACGACGAGGGGCAGGACTTCGGCGTGCGCCCGACCCCGCAGTTGCGCCCCAGCGACCAGCTCCACGCGCCGACGCCAACCGCGATACCCGGCGGTAAGGTGGTCGGCACGCGCCAGCTCGCGGCCTGGCTGCAGGGCGCCGAAGCACCGCTGCTGCTGCACGCGATCGGCAGCCCGGTGCACCTGCCCAAGGCCGTGGCCGCCGCGCCGGCGTCGCAGGGCGGCAGCTTCGACGATGCGGTGCAGCGCGAGTACGGCGCGTTTCTCGAGCAGAGCACGCGGGGCGACCGCGGACGTCTCATCGTCACCTACTGCCAGGGCGTGCAGTGCTGGGGCTCGTACAACGCGGCGCTGCGCGCGATCAGGCTCGGCTACACCAACGTGCACTGGTACCGCGGCGGCATGGAAGCGTGGCAGGCGGCGGGCTTGCCGCTCGGCGCCGCGACGCGGCGTTCGGCAGGGCCGGGACCGCCGCCGCGGTGAACGCGCTGCCCGGACGGCGCCTCGCCGTCAGCCCACCCGCCGCTCCAGCCCCCGCGCACACGCCGCCGCGCTCGCCCAGGCCCACTGGAAGTTGTAGCCGCCGAGCCAGCCGGTCACGTCGGCCACTTCGCCGATGAAGGCGAGGCCCGGCACCAGCTTGCTCCGCATGGTGCGCGAGTCGAGCTGGCGGGTGTCGACACCGCCCGAGGTGACCTCGGCCTTGCGGTAGCCCTCGGTGCCGTCGGGCACGAGTTCGAGGTGCTGCAGGCGGCGCGCCTCGCTCGCGAGGTCGCGATCGCGCCAGTCGGCGAGCGGGCGTTCGACGTGGGCGACGCCCGCGAGCAGCACCTCGGCAACGCGTCGCGGCAGGCGCTCGGCCAACACGCTCGCGAGCTTGCGGCGCGGCTCGTCCTGCTTCACCCGGCGCAACAAGGCCGCCAGGTCCTCGCCCGGCAGCAGGTCGATCGCGAGCGGCACCCCCGGGCGCCAGAACGTCGAGATCTGCAGCGCCGCCGGGCCGCTGAGGCCGCGGTGCGTGAACAGCAGGTCCTCGACGAAGCGGGCTTGGCCAGCGTCGGACTCGACGTGCACGTCGGCGGGAACCGCGACGCCCGCCAGGCCCGCATACGGTGCCCAGGCGTCGCCCTTGACGGTCAGTGGCACCAGCGCCGGGCGCGTGTCGACGATGCGGTGCCCGAACTGGCGCGCCAGCCGGTAGCCGATGTCGCTGGCGCCGATCTGCGGGATGGAGAGCCCGCCGGTGGCGACCACCGGCTGCGGGGCGGCGATGCTGCCGCGCTCGCTGTCGACCACGAAGCCGCCACTTTCGTGGCGTACGGCCTCGACGCGGCACGGCTGCCAGAGCTCGACGCCGCCGCGCCGGCATTCCTCGGCGAGCATGTCGATGATCTGCTGGCTCGAGCGGTCGCAGAACAGCTGCCCCTTGTGCTTCTCGTGCCAGGCGATGCGGTGGCGCTCGACCAGCGCGATGAAGTCCTGCGGCGTGTAGCGGGCGAGGGCCGAGCGGCAGAAGTCGGGGTTGGCCGAGGCGAAGTTCGCCGCGGAGACGTCGCGGTTCGTGAAGTTGCAGCGCCCGCCTCCGGAGATGCGGATCTTCTCGGCGAGCTTGGCCGCATGGTCGAGCAGCAGCACCGCGAGGCCGCGCTGGCCGGCCAGCGCGGCCGCGTGCAGGCCGGCCGCACCGGCTCCGATGACGACGGCGTCGAAGGTCAGCATCGCGCGGGGGACACAGGGCGCGAGGCAGGGTTGGGGTCGCGCTGCGCCAAAGCGCAGGCAAGGGAGCAAAGCGGGACCGGCATGCGCCGATGGTGCCAGCTCGCTCGGCCGGCAGCGTCGGGGCGCGCCGTACCGGTCGACGACGCAAGCCGTCCGCCGAGTCCGCTGCTCAGCTGTCGATTCGCGCGGCTTCCAGCGCGACCGTTTCGTGCCGCCTGGTGACGGAACCGCCTGCTCGGCGAGCCCTCGGCCGCATGCGTGCCAGGTGCAGCACCGTCAGCAGCCGTTCCGGCGGCGTGCGGCGGCGACCACCCTGTCGTGGCTGCCGGGACGGCCGGCGCTCAGGCGATGTGCTCGCGCACCGGCTGCGCCTGCATCGCGGCCAGCGCGCCGCGCAGGCACGCGACCTGCGCGAGCAGCGGCGGTGGTGCGGGCTTCTCGCCGCTCACCACCGACTGGATGTAGAGCGCGGTGGTCGGTGCGTCGATGCTGCGCGGCAGCAGCGGCATTTGCAGGAGCACGCCTTCCTGCGGCGCAACGCCGAGCTCCGGGCGCGGCTCGCCGCCGACGAACACGTCGATGCGCGGCGCGCGGCGCGGGTCGGCGACCGGCTCGCCCTCGGTGCCGCGCATCAGCGCGGCGTCGGCGCCGGCCTGCTGCAGGTAGTCGCGGAGCAGGTGCCCGTACTCGGGATGCGTGAAGTTGACGACGCGCAGGCTGCGCCCGGGTACACCGGGCGCGAGCAGCTTGCCGATGGTGTGCGCCGAGTTGCGCAGGCCCAGCACGCGGCGCACGTCGAGCAGGCGGGCGAGCGGCGGGCACAGGTGCTCGGTACGGATGAATGCCGGCTCGTGACGGGCCCAGGCGTCGTCGACCTGCGTGGCGTCGCTCGCGATCGGCAGTCCCAGGTCGCGGAACACTGCCGCCGTGGTCACGCGGCCGGCGTCTTCGGCGAGGCCGTGGACCAGCACCCGAATGCCTTCCTGCGCCAGCAGCAGGGCGAGCAGGGCGGTCAGGTTGGGCAGCTTGCGGGCACCGTTGTACGACGGCAGCACGATCGTCGGCTGCGAGGTGTCGATCGCGATGCAGCGCGCGTGCGTCGCGTCGAGAAAGCCCGCGAGCTCGTCGGCGCTCTCGCCCTTGATACGCATCGCGATCGCGAAGGCGCCGATCTCGAGGTCGCTGACGGTGCCGTCGAGCACGCGCTCCATCAGGTCGCGTGCCTGCGCCCGATCGAGCGAACGCGCACCTTCCTTGCCGCGACCGATTTCCCGTATGTAGTTGGCGATGCTCATGCTGGTCTCCGCAGCCAGCTTCGCAAATTCCGGGCCCGGACGGGCGATCGCGCGATGAGAGAGCGCGAGGGCGCCCTCTTAGAGCAGCGCGTTGACCGCCTGCCACTCGGCGTCGGTGAGCGGCGTGATCGAGAGCCGGTTGCCGCGCTTGAGGACGATCATCGACGCGAGCTCCGGCGTCTCGCGCATCTCGGCGAGCGTGAGCACGCGGGTCTTCCTGACGAGCTTCACGTCGACGTGATACCAGCGGGGATGTTCCGGCGTCGACTTGGCGTCGTGGTACTTGCTCGCGGGGTCGAACTGGCTCGCGTCCGGATAGGCCTCGCTCGCCACCTTCGCGAGGCCATAGACGCCGGGCACCGCGCACGACGAGTGGTAGAACAGCACGCCGTCGCCCACGCGCATGTCGTTGCGCATGAAGTTGCGGGCCTGGAAGTTGCGCACGCCGACCCAGGGAACGGTCTGATCGGGAGCGGCTGCGAGGTCGTCGATCGAGCACTCGTCGGGCTCGCTCTTCATCAGCCAGTGGCGCATCGGCAGGTGCGTTCGAAAGAGGGTGTCCGCCGCGGGACCGTGAGCCGCATTCCTGAACCCAGGGAGTTCAGGTGGGCGAGGTCAGCCTGGCTTCGGGTTCATCTGACGCGAGACGATCACACCAACCAGGCGATGTTCCAAGCCCTTGCTCTTTCGAGCATCGGTTCAAGGAAATATAAAGCTCACGCGAGCGCGACGGACCGGAGCGATTCTACGCAGCGGGGTCCCGCGGCACGTAGGACGGCGCCTCGCCGACCCGTCGCCGCGTGCGGTCTTGCTTGCGATCTCTACAGAAGCTGACCGTCGGCGCCGAGCGCGGCGTCGATGCGCCGCATCAGGCCGGCGACGTCGGTGCTCGCGCCGGCGCCCGTGCCGTCGCCGTCCGCTGCACTCGGTGCTGGCTGAGGCGCCGGCACCGGGGCCGCCGCCGAGCCGCGTTCGGCGAGCGCGAACGCGAGGTTGAGCGCGGCGAGCACGGCGATGCGCTCGCGCGCCTTGACCTTGCCGCCGTCCCGGATGGCACTCATCTCGCGATCGACGGTGCCGACCGCCTCGAGCAGCGAGGCCTCGCCGCCGTCGGGGCAGCCGAGCAGATAGCTCTGCCCCATGATCGTGACTTCCACCTGCTTCACGGCGTTTCCCGCTGGGCGGCCGATGCATCGGCCGCTGGCGTGTCGCGCGGCAGCCGCTCGAGCAGCACGTCGATGCGCGCGCGCGCCGCGTTCAGGCGCGAGCGCAGGTTGTCGCGTTCGCCGGTGAGGGCGGCCACCTGCTCGCGCAGCAGCGCATTGGTGCGCGACAGCTCGTCGTGACGCAGCAGCAGCCGCTCGACGCGCTCGGCGAGTTCATCGATCTGGGACATCGGCACGCGGGCGTTGAGGGGTGGCCGATTGTAGGTGGCGCCCCGGCGCCGCCTGCAGTTGCCGGGTTGGTGCCCGTGACGGTGTTCATGCGCCACCGTCGAACGCGAAGCACGAGGAGCGTCGCCGCGGCTTCGCGGCCGACGAGCTCGCCACGGTGCTGCGCGGACCGGCGTCGAGCGTCCACGGCGCCGCCGCGGGCGGCGGCTGGGTTCGACACCTGACTGCCCCGCTGGGACGCGGCTTCGGCACACGAAGCAGGACACGATTTCTCGGTGCGGGGCGCGACCTGCTGAGTTGCTGCACGATCGGCCTCGCCGCGGCCCGTGGGAAGGCGTTTGCCGGCGGCGGGGCCACCGCAGCACGCGTCAGCCCGCCGGCACCTCCACCGGCCGCCGCCGCGTGCCGCGCAGCTCGCGCGGCGCCGAGTCGCAAAAGCGCGCCACCGCGCACTGTTCGCAGAGCGGGCGCCGTGCCTGGCAGACGTAGCGGCCGTGCAGGATGAGCCAGTGGTGCGCGTGCAGCCGGTACTCGATCGGCACCCGCGCGAGGAGGCCCATCTCGACGTCGAGCGGCGTCGCACCCGGCGCGAGCCCGGTGCGGTTGCTGACCCGAAAGATGTGCGTGTCGACCGCGATCGTCGGCTCGCCGAACGCGACGTTGAGCACCACGTTCGCGGTCTTGCGGCCGACCCCCGGCAGCGCCTCGAGCGCCTCCCGCGAGCGCGGTACCTTTCCGCCGTGCTGCTCGACGAGCAGGCGGCAGGTCTCGAGCAGGTTCTTCGCCTTGGTGCGGAAGAGCCCGATCGTCTTGATGTGGTCCATCACCCGGTCGAGGCCGACCGCGAGCATGCGCGCCGGCGTCGGCGCGATCGGGAACAGGTCGCGCGTCACCTTGTTGACGCTGCGGTCGGTCGCCTGCGCCGACAGCAGCACCGCCGCGAGCAGCTCGAACACGCTCGTGTATTCGAGCTCGGACGTCGGGTGCGGGTTGGCCGCCTGCAGGGTGGCGAAGAACGGGGCGATGTCGGCGCGTTTCATCGGCGTCGATTGTCGCGGCTGAGCGTCTGTCGCCTGCGACGGCCGCCCTCGTCACGACGGTGGCCGCTCGCGGCATGACCGCCGCCGTGTCAGGTTCTTCGCGCGCGGCGGGCCGCTTCGAGCGCGGCGGCGACGAGGGCGCGCTTGCGCTCGGCACCGAGCTCGAGGGCCGCTGTCGTGCCGGTACGGGCCGCGTCGGCCACGGTGTCCGCCGCCTCGAGCGCCGGGTCGTCGACCGGCACGTCACCGCCGCGCCGCCGGTGCGCCGCATAGCGGGCGCGTGCCTGGTCGGCCTGCGCCGAGCTCCATGCTGCCCACCCGGTTGTCGCCGTCACCGGCTCGAGGCCGATGCAGTCGACCGGGCACACCGGGACGCAGAGCTCGCAGCCGGTGCAGTCGGTGTCGACCACGGTGTGCATCTGCTTGGCGGCGCCAACGATCGCGTCGACCGGGCACGCCCTGAGGCAGAGCGCGCAGCCGATGCACCACGACTCGTCGATGACCGCGAGCAGACGCGGGCCCTCGACGCCGTGGGTCGGGTCGAGCGGCAAGGGGTCGACGCGCAGGTGCCGAGCCAGCCGCGCGACGCCCTCCGCGCCGCCCGGCGGACAGCGGTTGAACGGTGCCTTGCCGCGCGCAATCGCCTCGGCGTAGCTGCGGCAGTCGGGGTAGCCGCAGCGCGTGCACTGCGTCTGGGGAAGCAGGGCGTCGATCGCGTCGACGGCGGCGGGCGACGGCGCGTCGGCGGCGGTGACATCGAGCCGCGTGTCCACGTTCGCGGCGGACGTGGCGCCGCCGGCCGATGTGCGCATGGCGCCTCCTGCATCCGGCGCGCCGGCGCGCTGGCCGGGGCTCATCGGCGGCTGCGGGCGCTCAGGCCGCGCCGCGTCGCGTGCCGCGCACGCGCTTGGCCGGCGCTGCCGCCGCGGGCTGGTCGCCGGCCTTCGCGGGCTTGGCGCTGCTCGACGAATCCACCGATGGGGTGGACTCGACGGCGGCGAGCCCTGGGTTCGGCGATGCATCGACCGCTGCGGCCGAGGTCGGCAGCAGGCCATCCGGCGCGGTCGCCGGGCCGGCTTCGCGCAGCCCGTCGGGCACCTGCGGCGGCGGGGTGTAGCCGTCGGCGCTCGAGCGCACCTTGCGGGCGCGCCCGGGCACGCCGGCGGTGCCGCCGCCCGGCACCAGCGTCGCCGTCTCGGCCGCGGCCGACGGATGGTGGTTGGCAATGAAGTCGCGGATCTGCGGGTAGACCTTCTCGCGCCATCGCCGACCCGAGAAGATGCCGTAGTGACCCGCCCCCGCGGCGTCGTAGCTGAAGCGGCGCGATTCCGGAATCGACGTGCACAGCGAGTGCGCCGAGTGGGTCTGGCCGGCGCCCGAGATGTCGTCGAGCTCGCCTTCGATCGTCAGCAGCGCGCTCGTGGTGATGTCCTGCGGGCGCACGCGCTGGCCGCGCACGTCCCAGGTGCCGTTGACGAGCGCGAAGTCCTGGAACACGGTCTTGATCGTGTCGAGGTAGTACTCGGCCGGCATGTCGAGCACGGCGTTGTACTCGTCGTAGAAGCCGCGGTGGAAGTCGGCGCTGTCGTCGTCGCCGCGCACCAGGTCGAGGAAGTAGTCGTAGTGCGACTTCAGGTGGCGATCCGGGTTCATCGCGATGAAGCCGGCGTGCTGCAGGAAGCCCGGGTACACGCGGCGTCCATCGCCGGGGTAGTTGACCGGCACCCGGTGGATCACGTTGTTCTCGAACCAGGCCAGGCTCTTGTTGGTGGCGAGGTTGTTGACCGCGGTCGGGCTCTTGCGGGCGTCGATCGGGCCGCCCATCATCGTCATGGTCGGGGGCGTCGGCTCGCCAGCGGTCGCCATCAGCGAGATCGCCGCCAGCACCGGCACCGTGGGCTGGCAGACCGAGATCACGTTGACGTCGGGGCCGATGAAGCGGATGAACTCCTGCACGTACTCGACGTAGTCGTCGAGGTGGAACGGCCCCGCCTCGACCGGCACCATGCGCGCGTCGGTCCAGTCGGTGACGAACACCTTGTGGTCCTTCAGCAGCTCGCGCACCGTCTCGCGCAGCAGCGTCGCGTGGTGGCCGGAGAGCGGTGCCACCACCAGCACCGTCGGCTGGTTCTTGAGGATCGTCAGGGTCTCGGGGTCGTCGCTGAAGCGCTTGAAGCGGAGCAGCCGGCAGAACGGCTTCTCGAGCGCGACCTGCTCGTGCACCGCGATATCGGCGTCGCCGCGGCGGATGGTGCGGATGCCGAACTCGGGCTTTTCATAGTCCTTGGCGAGCCGGTGCACCAGCTCGAAGCTGGCCGACACACGATGCGCGAGCGGCGTGTGCGCGAACGGCGAGAGCGGGTGGTTGTAGAGCTTCGACGACGCGCTGGCGAATTCCGAGAACGGACTCAGCAACGCGCGCTGCGCTTCGTACAGCTGATACAGCATGGGCAGTCCTGTTCAGTCGGTTGCGCACCCGGGAGGGCGCGGAACGCAGGGATCATGAGGTTTGGTGCGGCGCAACATTGTAGAAACAGCAAGCGCCGTGCCGCTCGACCGTCGGTCGATGCGCGGCAGCCCAAGTGGGGCTGCTCAAGCCACCTTCACCATCGCCGCCACCACGGCGTCGATGTTGCCTTCATTAAGGGCGGCGACGCAGATGCGCCCCGAGTCGACGCCGTAGACGCCGAACTCGTCGCGCAGGCGTTGCATTTGCGCGGCGTTCAGCCCCGAGTAGCTGAACATGCCGCGCTGGCGCGTGATGAAGCTCGTGTCCATCGTGCTGCCGGCCGCCTGCAGGCGCTCGGCGAGCATGGCGCGCATCTTCTTGATGCGGCCGCGCATGCCGGCGAGCTCGTCCTCCCAGAGCGCACGCAGTTCGGGGCTGGTGAGCACGTTGGTGACGATCTGCGCACCGTGGGTCGGCGGGTTCGAGTAATTGGTGCGCACCACGCGCTTGAGCTGGCTCAGCACGCGGCCGGCTTCTTCCTTCGATTCGCAGACGACGCTGAGCGCGCCGACGCGCTCGCCGTAGAGCGAAAAGCTCTTCGAGAAGCTCGTCGAGACGAAGAAGCCCACGCCCGCCTCGAGGAAGCGATGCACCGCGGCCCCGTCCTCGGCGATGCCGTCGCCGAAGCCCTGGTACGCCATGTCGATGAACGCCACCAGATTGCGAGACTGCACCGCCGCCACGACACGGTCCCAGTCGGCGGGCAGGAGGTCGCAGCCGGTCGGGTTGTGGCAGCACGCGTGCAGCACGACGATGGTGCCGGGGGCGGCCTGCTCGAGGGCGCCGACCATGCCGTCGACGTCGACGCCGCGCGTCGCCGGGTCGTAGTAGGGATAGCTCGAAACGACGAAGCCGGCCGACTCGAAGAGGGCGCGGTGGTTCTCCCAGCTCGGCGAGCTGATCAGCACCTTCGCCTCGGGGTTCATGCGGTGCAGCAGGTCGGCGCCGATCTTGAGCGCGCCGGTGCCGCCGAGCGCCTGCACGGTGGCGATGCGGCCGTCGCGCACCGCCGCGCTGTCGCCGAACACCAGCTTCTGCACCGCGGCGTCGTACGCGGCGATGCCGTCGATCGGCAGGTAGTTGCGCGCCTTGGGCGCCTCGGCCATCGCCTGCTCGGCCTGCTGCACGCAGCGCAGCAGCGGCAGCTTGCCGTTCTCGTCGAAGTAGACGCCGACGCCGAGGTTGACCTTGGCCGGGTTGGGGTCGGCGTTGAACTGTTCGTTGAGCCCCAGGATGGGGTCGCGCGGGGCGAGTTCGACGGCGGCAAAGAGCGAGGACATGGAACGATCCCTTGTGGATGGGGTGGAGCGGCGCCACATGCGGGGTCTGCCGGGCGCGGCGGGCGGCGCGGTGAAGCCAGGGTCGGCCCCCGTGGCGGCGTTTCGGCTACCCTGCCGGGTTGGCTGCGCAAAGCCGAGTCCTCGATTTTAGGTTGCTCATGTCCGAACTGTCCGAACTCGCCCCTGCCGACACCCCGAGCGCCGAGCGCGCGGGCGAATTCGTCACGTACCCCGGTTCGCCGTTCCAGCTCTGGAAACCCTACGAGCCGGCGGGGGACCAGCCCGAGGCGATCGCCCAGCTCGTCGAGGGCGTGCAGGACGGCCTCAGCTTCCAGACCCTGCTCGGCGTGACCGGCTCGGGCAAGACCTTCACGATGGCCAACGTCATCGCGCAGATCGGCCGGCCGGCGATCGTGTTCGCGCCGAACAAGACGCTCGCCGCGCAGCTGTACAGCGAGTTCCGCGAGTTCTTCCCGAAGAACGCCGTCGAGTACTTCGTCAGCTACTACGACTACTACCAGCCCGAGGCGTACGTCCCGCAGCGCGACCTCTTCATCGAGAAGGACTCGGCGATCAACGAGCACATCGAGCAGATGCGGCTCTCGGCGACCAAGAGCGTGCTGGAGCGGCGCGACGTCGTGATCGTGGCGTCGGTGAGCGCGATCTACGGCATCGGCGCGCCCGAGGACTACACCGAGATGCGGATGATCGTGCGGGTCGGCGACAAGCTCGGCCAGCGCGACGCGATCGCCCACCTGATCCGCATGCAGTACACGCGCAACGAGGTCGACTTCTCGCGCGGCACGTTCCGCGTGCGCGGCGACACGATCGACGTGTTCCCGGCCGAGCACAGCGAGCTCGCGATCCGCATCGAGCTGTTCGACGACGAGGTCGAGTCGCTGCAGCTGTTCGACCCGCTCACCGGTCGCATCCGGCAGAAGATCCCGCGCTTCGTCATCTACCCGGCGACGCACTACGCGACCCCACGTGGCCGCATCGTGTCGGCGATCGACACCATCAAGGAAGAGCTGCGCGAGCGCCTGGCCGAGCTGGTCGGCGCCGGCAAGCTCGTCGAGGCGCAGCGCCTCGAGCAGCGCACCCGCTTCGACCTCGAGATGCTGCAGGAGATCGGCCACTGCAAGGGCATCGAGAACTACACCCGGCATCTGTCGCAGTCGGCGCCGGGGCAGCCGCCGGCGACGCTGGTGGACTACTTGCCGAAGGACGCGCTGATGTTCCTCGACGAGAGCCACGTCATGATCGGCCAGCTCGGCGCCATGTACAACGGCGACCGCAACCGCAAGATGACGCTGGTCGACTACGGGTTCCGGCTGCCTTCGGCGCTCGACAACCGGCCGCTCAAGTTCGAGGAGTTCGAGGCCAAGATGCGGCAGGCGATCTTCGTCTCCGCCACGCCCGCCGACTACGAGAAGCAGCACGCCGGTCAGGTGGTCGAGCAGCTCGTCCGCCCCACCGGCCTCATCGACCCCGTGGTCGAAGTGCGCCCGGCCAAGAACCAGGTCGACGACGTGCTGCAGGAGATCCACGACCGCGTCGCGATCAACGAGCGCGTGCTGATCACGACGCTCACCAAGCGCATGGCCGAGCAGCTGACGGACTACCTCTCGGACAACGGGGTCAAGGTGCGCTACCTGCACAGCGACATCGAGACCGTGGAGCGGGTCGAGATCCTGCGCGACCTGCGCCTCGGAACCTTCGACGTGCTGGTCGGCATCAACCTGCTGCGCGAGGGCCTGGACATCCCCGAGGTGTCGCTGGTGGCGATCCTCGACGCCGACAAGGAAGGGTTCCTGCGCTCGGAACGCAGCCTGATCCAGACCATCGGCCGGGCGGCGCGCAACCTCAACGGCATGGCCATTCTCTACGCCGACCAGGTCACCGATTCGATGCGGCGCGCGCTCGACGAGACCGAGCGACGCCGCACCAAGCAGATCGCGCACAACCTGGCCGAAGGCATTACGCCGCGCAGCGTGAACAAGCGCATCAAGGAGATGATCGACGGCGTCTACAGCGCGCGCGGCGCCAAGGACGACCTGCGCTCGGCGACGCACGCGGCCGCGGTCGAGCAGATGAACGAGAAGGACCTCGGCAAGCGCATCAAGCAGCTCGAGCGCGAGATGCTCGAGCACGCCAAGAACCTCGAGTTCGAGAAGGCGGCGCGCACCCGCGACCAGCTCGCGCTGCTGCGCGAGCAGGCGTTCGGCGCGCCCGGCAGCGACAACGTGGTGGCGATCCAGCGCGGCGTCGGCGCCGGCTGAGGTCGGAGCGCTTGGAGCGCCCGGCGCTCGCGCCGGTGCAGGCTGCGCCCGGCGCTTCGGCCGAGGAGCGGCTGGCCCGCCGCAGTCCGCCCGGCGACGGCCGACGTGAATCGCGCCGCTGCCGCGGCTGGCGCTTGATCCTTGCGCGACCGCCCCGACATGCATCGAACGGCGTCGCGGAGGGTCTCGCCGGCAGCGATCCGCGAACGCGAAGCTTTGTAAATGCGGCGCGACCCTTCTGCCGACAGGGAACTTCCGGCGGCAATCTCTACCAAAACACTCGGCTTCGGGTATACTCGACTAAATCGGTCGGGATTGCTCCGGAGCCGGCCGCCAACGAGCGGTGCCGGGCTTCGGCCTTTCCGATTCTGAAGAGGAGTTGTTATGCGTTTGACCACCAAGGGCCGTTTTGCGGTCACCGCGATGATCGATCTGGCGCTTCGTGAGCATTCCGGCCCTGTGGCGCTGGCGGCGATCAGCGCACGCCAACAGATCTCGCTGTCGTACCTCGAGCAGCTGTTCGGCAAGCTGCGCCGCCACGAGCTCGTCGAGAGCACCCGGGGCCCGGGCGGCGGGTACTCGCTCGGCCGCCGGTCCGAGGACATCACTGTCGCCGACATCATCGTCGCGGTCGACGAGCCGATCGACGCGACCGGGTGCGCCGGCAAGGAAAACTGCATGGGCGACGACGCCGGCCGCTGCATGACGCACGACCTCTGGGCGAGCCTCAACTCGAAGATGATCGAGTTCCTCGACTCGGTGTCGCTGAAGAAGCTCGTCGACGACCAGCTCGCCAAGGGCGTGTCGATCGAGGAGCAGCCGGTCAAGCGTGCGATCTCGACGCAGCCGGTCGTCAAGCCGATCAAGGTGACGGCACCGAATTCGGTGTTCGCCCTCGGCGCCAGCTTCTCGAAGTAACGAAATCGGCGGCCTGCGGGCCGCCGCTCGCGCTCGCTGTTCGATTCGACGTTTCCGCTTTCCCGATGGACACCACCCCGCATTTCCCGATCTACCTCGACTACGGCGCGACCACGCCGGTCGATCAGCGTGTAGTCGACGCGATGATTCCGTGGCTGCGCGAGCACTTCGGCAACCCCGCGTCGCGCAGCCATGCCTGGGGTTGGGAGGCCGAGGCCGCGGTCGAGAAGGCGCGGGAGCAGGTCGCGTCGCTGATCGGCGCCGACCCGCGCGAGATCGTCTGGACCTCGGGCGCCACCGAGTCGAACAACCTCGCGCTCAAGGGCGCGGCGCAGTTCTACAAGACGCGCGGCAAGCACCTGATCACGGTCAAGACCGAGCACAAGGCGGTGCTCGACCCGATGCGGGAGCTCGAGCGGCAGGGCTTCGACGTGACCTACCTCGATGTCGAGCCGGACGGCTTGCTCGACCTCGAGAAGCTCAAGGCGGCGCTGCGCCCGGACACGATCCTCGTCTCGGTGATGTTCGTCAACAACGAGATCGGCGTGATCCAGGACATTCCGACCATCGGTGCGCTGTGCCGCGAGCGCGGGATCATATTCCACGTCGACGCCGCGCAGGCGACCGGCAAGATCGCGATTGATCTCAGGACGCTGCCGGTCGACCTGATGAGCCTGGCGTCGCACAAGACGTACGGTCCGAAGGGCATCGGCGCGCTCTACGTGCGGCGCAAGCCCCGGGTTCGCATCGAGGCGCAGATGCACGGTGGCGGACACGAGCGCGGCATGCGCTCGGGAACGCTCCCCACGCACCAGATCGTCGGCATGGGCGAGGCGTATCGCATCGCGCAGGAAGAGATGGGCAGCGAGGTCGACCGCGTGTGGATGCTGCACCGGCGCCTGGTCGAGGGCCTCTCGGACATCGAGCAGGTCTTCCTCAACGGCCACCCCGAGAAGCGCGTTCCGCACAACGTGAACATGTCGTTCAACTACGTCGAGGGCGAGTCGCTGATCATGGGCGTCAAGGGCATCGCGGTCTCGTCGGGTTCGGCGTGCACGTCGGCGAGCCTCGAGCCGAGCTACGTGCTGCGCGCACTCGGCCGCAGCGACGAACTCGCGCATTCGAGCCTGCGCATGACGATCGGCCGCTTCACGACCGCCGAGGACATCGACTACGTCGTCTCCACGCTGAAGACGCAGGTCGCCAAGCTGCGCGATCTGTCGCCGCTCTGGGACATGTACAAGGAAGGCATCGATCTCAGCACCATCCAGTGGGCAGCGCACTGATGAACACGCTTTCCACGCTCGCCGGATCGGCTGCCACGGCGGCAGCGCGCGGCCGCATCGTGCGGCGCGCCCGGGCGGGCCACGCCACTCAGGAGATTTGACATGGCATACAGCGAAAAAGTCGTCGAGCATTACGAGAATCCGCGCAACGTCGGCTCGTTCGAGAAGGGCGACGAGACGGTCGGCACCGGCATGGTCGGCGCGCCGGCGTGCGGCGACGTGATGAAGCTGCAGATCAAGGTGAATCCGGCCACGGGGCTGATCGAGGACGCCAAGTTCAAGACCTACGGCTGCGGCTCGGCCATCGCGTCGAGCTCGCTGGTCACCGAGTGGGTCAAGGGCAAGTCGCTCGACGAGGCGCTCTCGATCAAGAACACGCAGATCGCGCAGGAGCTGGCGCTGCCGCCGGTCAAGATCCACTGCTCGATCCTCGCCGAGGACGCGATCAAGGCGGCGGTCGACGACTACCGGGCCAAGAAGGCGGAGCCCGCGGCGCACTGACATGGCGGTAACGTTGACCGAAGCGGCTGCCCGGCATGTCGCGCGCTATCTCGGCCGCCGCGGCAAGGGCGTCGGCGTGCGCCTGGGCGTGAAGACCACCGGCTGCTCGGGTCTGGCCTACAAGCTCGAGTACGCCGACGAGGCCGCGCCCGAGGACGTGGTGTTCGAGGAGCACGGCGTTAAGGTGCTGGTCGATCCCAAGAGCCTGCCGTATCTGGATGGAACCCAGCTCGACTTCGTCCGCGAAGGGCTGAACGAGGGCTTCAAGTTCCACAACCCGCGCGAAAAGGATCGCTGCGGCTGCGGCGAGTCGTTCCGCGTCTAGCCGCCCGGCGCAGTGCCGCCGCCGGCACGACGAGTGCTGGCATCGATGACGAGTTCGGGTCCGTGCAGCCGCGTACGCGTGCAGCCGACCCGCGCGCTGCTGCGTGCTCCACGTCCCTACCGTACGCGGCGACTTCCGAAGCGCCCTGCGCGACAACCGATGAACCTGGACAGCGACGATTTCGAGCTCTTCGGCGTGCCCAAGCGCTTCGCGCAGGACCGCGAGGTGCTCGACCGGCGCCGCCGCGAGCTGCAGGCGCAGGTCCATCCCGACCGCTTCGCGCGCGCGGGCGCCGCCGGGCAGCGCGTCGCCACGCAATGGGCGGTGCGCGTCAACGAGGCGTACACGCGCCTTTCGGACCCGGTGCGCCGCGCAAGCTACCTCTGCGAGCTGAACGGCGCGCCGGTCGACGCCGAGCGCAACACCGCGATGCCGCCCGACTTCCTGGTGCGCCAGCTCGAGTGGCGCGAAGCGCTCGACGACGCCGACACGCGCGAGGCGATCGACGCGATCGCGCGTGAGGTCGCCGCCGAGCGCGCCGATCTGCTGGCGCGCATCGGCGCCGCGCTCGACACCGCGCACGACTATCCGGCGGCGAGCCGCTCGGTGCGCGCGCTGATGTTCGTCGACCGCTTCGCCGACGACGTGCAGCGACGCGCCGACCGCATCGAGGCCTGACGTGGCACTGCTCCAGATTTCCGAGCCGGGCGCGAGCCCCGACCCGCACCAACGTCGCCACGTGGTCGGCATCGACCTCGGCACCACGCATTCGCTGGTCGCCGCGGTGCGTCACGGGATTGCCGAGTGCCTGCCGGACGAGGCGGGCCGCGTGATCCTGCCGTCGGCGGTGCGCTATCTGCCGGGCGGCCGCACGTTGATCGGCCATGCCGCGCTCGCCGACGCGGCGGCCGACCCTCGCAACACCATCGTGTCGGTCAAGCGGATGATGGGCCGCGGCCTCGCCGACATCGGGGGCGGCAGCGCTCTTCCGTACGAGTTCGTCGACGCCCCCGGCATGCTGCAGCTGCGCACCGTGGCGGGCGTCAAGTCGCCGATCGAGGTCTCGGCCGAGATCCTCGCGACGCTGCGCCAGCGCGCCGAGGACACCTTCGACGATGAGCTGTTCGGCGCGGTGATCACGGTGCCGGCGTACTTCGACGACGCGCAGCGCCAGGCCACCAAGGACGCCGCCCAGCTGGCTGGCATCCACGTGCTGCGCCTGATCAGCGAGCCCACCGCCGCGGCGGTCGCGTACGGCCTCGACAACGCCTCGAAGGGCCTCTACGTCGTCTACGACCTCGGTGGCGGCACCTTCGACGTCTCGCTGTTGCGCCTGACGGAAGGCGTGTTCGAGGTCGTGGCGACCGGCGGCGACTCGGCCCTCGGCGGTGACGACATCGACGCTGCGCTCGCGGCCTGGGCGCTCGAGCGCGCCGGCCTTGCCGCCGAGCAGCCTGCCGACCGGCGTGCCGTGCTGGTCGCCGCGCGTCACGCGAAGGAAAAGCTGACGGGCGCCGAGCACGCCACGGTGGCATGCCCGCTCGCCAGCGGAGACCTTTCGGTTCACCTGTCGCGTGCCGACCTCGAGGCCGTCGCGCGGCCGTTCATCGAGCGCACGATCGCTGCGGCGCGCCAGGTGCTGCGCGACGCGCGCGTCGGCGTCGACGCGATCGACGGCGTGGTGCTGGTCGGCGGCTCGACGCGCATGCCGGCGGTGCAGCACGCGGTTGCGCGCTTCTTCGGCAAGCCGCCGCTCGTCAACCTCGACCCGGATCAGGTGGTCGCCCTCGGCGCGGCGATCCAGGCCGAGTCGTTGGCGGGCAACGCGGGTGCCGAGGAGCTGCTGCTGCTCGACGTGATCCCGCTCTCGCTCGGGCTCGAGACGATGGGGGGGCTCGTCGAACGCATCATCCCGCGCAACAGCACGATTCCGACCGCGCGCGCGCAGGACTTCACCACTTACCAGGACGGTCAGACCGCGCTCGCGGTGCACGTCGTGCAGGGCGAGCGCGAACTCGTCAGCGACTGCCGCTCGCTCGCGCGCTTCGAGCTGCGCGGCATTCCGCCGATGCCGGCGGGGGCCGCGCGCATCCGCGTCAGCTTCGAGGTCGACGCCGACGGGCTGCTCAGCGTCACGGCACGCGAGCAGACGTCGGGCGTCGAGGCGTCCGTGACCGTCAAGCCGAGCTATGGCCTGTCGGACGACGAGATCGCGCGCATGCTGAGCGAGAGCTTCAGCACCGCCGAATCCGACATGCTCGAGCGGAGCCTGCGCGAAGCGCGCGTCGATGCCGACCGCATGGTGCTGGCGACGCGCTCGGCGCTCGAGGCCGACGCCGACCTGCTGAGCGACGCCGAGCGGGCCCCGATCGACGCGCTCGTCGAGCGGGTGCGCGCCGCCAGCGCCTCGGACGACCGCGATGCCATCAACGCCGCGGTCGACGTGCTTGCCGAAGGCACCGAGGCCTTCGCCGCGGCGCGCATGAACCGCGGCATCCAGCGCGCGCTCGCCGGGCGCCGCATCGAGGACGTCTGACGATGCCGGTGATCAAGGTTCTTCCACACGCCGAGTACTGCCCCGAGGGCACGACGATCTCGGCGCCGGCCGGCACGTCGATCTGCGAGGCGCTGCTCGAGAACGACATCCCGATCGAGCACGCCTGCGAGCTGAGCTGCGCGTGCACCACCTGCCACGTCGTCGTGCGCGAGGGCTACGAATCGCTCGGCGAACTCGACGAGAGCGAGGAAGACCTGCTCGATCGCGCATGGGGGCTCGAGCCGACCTCGCGCCTGTCGTGCCAGGCCATCCTGGCGCAGCGCGACGTCACGATCGAGATCCCGAAGTACACGATCAACCACGCGCGCGAGAAGAACTGAAGTGAACTCGCGCAGCAAGTCGACAGCGGCCGAGCCCGTCCGATGAAGGTGCTCGGGATCGAGTCGTCGTGTGACGAGACCGGCGTCGCGCTGGTCGAGGCTGCGGAGTCCGGCACGCCACGCCTGCTCGCGCAGGCGCTGCACACGCAGATCGACATGCACCAGGCCTACGGCGGCGTGGTGCCCGAGCTGGCGTCGCGCGACCACATTCGGCGCGTGGTCCCGCTCGCCCGTCAGGTGCTCGGCGAGGCCGGCGCGACGCTCGCCGATGTCGACGTGGTCGCGTTCACGCGCGGGCCGGGGCTCGCGGGCGCGTTGCTGGTCGGCGCCGGCGTCGCCTGCTCGCTGGCGGCCGCGCTCGGCCGGCCGGCATACGGCGTGCACCACCTCGAAGGCCACCTGCTGTCGCCCTTTCTCTCGAGCGATCCGCCCGCGTTCCCGTTCGTCGCGCTGCTCGTCTCGGGCGGCCACACGCAGCTGCTGCGCGTCGACGGCGTCGGCCGCTACGCGCTGCTCGGCGAGACCATCGACGACGCGGCCGGCGAGGCGTTCGACAAGTCCGCCCAGCTGCTCGGCCTCGGCTACCCCGGCGGGCCGGCGCTGGCGCGCCTCGCGACCTTCGGCGACCCCACCGTGTTCACGCTGCCGCGCCCGTTGCTGCACAGCGCCAACCTCGACTTCTCGTTCGCCGGGCTCAAGACCGCGGTACGCCAGCAGGCGCTCAAGCTCGGTCCCAACGTGTGCGAGCAGGATCGCGCCCACCTTGCCGCGGCGACCGAGCGCGCGATCGTCGACGTGCTGGTGCACAAGTCGATCGCCGCGCTGCGCCGGACCGGCCTCGACCGGCTCGTCGTCGCGGGCGGTGTGAGCGCCAATCTCACGCTGCGCGAACTGCTCGGCGCTGCCGCCGCGAGGCGCGGCGTCCGCGTGCACTACCCGGAACCGGCGCTCTGCACCGACAACGGCGCGATGATCGCGCTCGCCGCGGCGATGCGACTCCAGCACGAGCCGCTCGGCGCCGGTGACGGCTACGCCTTCGACGTGAAACCGCGCTGGCCGCTCGCCACCGAGCCGGTCGCTGCCTGAGGAGTCAGTCGCTTTGCATGCCGCCATCGAACAACTGCCCGGATCGCTGATCCGCGAGGTCGCCGATGCCGCTCGGGGCCGGCCCGACGTGCTGGCGTTCTGGTTCGGCGAGAGCGACGAACCGACGCCCGGCTTCATCCGCGACGCCGCGGTCCGTTCGCTCGATGCCGGCGAGACCTTCTACGCGCACAACCTCGGGCTCGCCGAGCTGCGCGAGGCGATCGCCGGCTACACCAGCAGCCTGCACCGGCCGGTCGGCGCCGAGCGGATCGCGGTCACCTCGTCGGGCGTGAACGCGCTGATGCTGGCGATGCAGGCGCTCGTCGGCGCGGGGGACGAGGTCGCCGCGGTGGTGCCGGTGTGGCCCAACCTCACCGCGCAGCCGGCGATCCTCGGTGCCAGCGTCGTGCGAATCTCTCTCGATGCCGTCGACGGCTGGCGCCTCGACCTCGACCGCCTGCGTCGCACGGTCACCACGCGCACCCGCGCTCTCGTGGTCAACGCGCCGAACAATCCGACCGGCTGGACCCTCGGCCGCGACGAGCAGCGCGCCATCCTCGAGCACTGCCGGGCGACCGGTACCTGGATCCTCGCCGACGAGGTGTACGAGCGGCTGTACTTCGGCCGGGGCGAGGCGGGCGCCGACGCTGGCGACGGCTCGGCGGCGGGCGAGGGCGGCCGCGACGAAGGTGCGCCCCTTTCGGCCCCGAGCTTTCTCGACATCGCGGAGCCCGAGGATCGCCTGATCGTGGCGCACAGCTTCTCCAAGAGCTTCCTGATGACCGGCTGGCGGCTCGGCTGGTTGGTCGCGCCGGCCCAGCTGGTGCCCGCGCTCGGCAAGCTGATCGAGTTCAACACCTCCTGCGCGCCGGTCTTCGTGCAGCGCGCCGGCTTGGCCGCGCTCGCGGAGGCGGACCGCTTCGTGCCGGGTCTCGTCGAGCACCTCAGGCGCTGCCGCGACACGCTGCTGCCGCGCCTCGCTGCACTGCCGGGAATCAGCGCCGCCACGCCGGCCGGCGGCATGTACGCCTTCTTCCGCATCGACGGCTCCGACGACTCGCTCGCGCTTGCCAAGCGTCTGGTCGCCGAAGCCAGGCTCGGCCTCGCACCGGGCCGCGCGTTCGGCCCGGAGGGCGAGGGCTGGCTGCGCTGGTGCTTCGCCTCGCGCGACCCGCAGCGGCTGGTCGACGGGGTCGACCGCCTCGCGGCTTTCCTGCAGAGCCGCTAGCGTTCTATAATCGCGGGCTTGTCGGCTCTCGGGCCGGCATGTCACGCACGGCGCGGGTCGGTTTCACCCGCGTTCGCAAGTCAACACCGGAAACCGACGCAAGGCCAGCGAAGTCGTGGCCGGGCTCGGTTCCACCTCGAGGAAACGAGATGCCCGCCACCACCGAACGCAAGGCCGAGATCGTCCAGGCGCACGCCCGCAGTGCCGCCGACACCGGCTCCACCGAAGTCCAGGTCGCCCTGCTGACCGACCGCATCAACGAGCTCACGCCGCACTTCAAGACCCACTTGAAGGACCACCACGGCCGCCGCGGCCTGCTGAAGATGGTCAACCGCCGCAAGAGCCTGCTCGCCTACCTGCGGGCCAAGGACGCCGATCGCTACACCGCGCTGATCCAGAAGCTGGGTCTGCGGAAGTAAGGTCATCACGCGCGCGACACCGGCCCGGGCCACGCCCGGGCCCTGCTTGCGCACAAGGAACCGGGCCGCCTGGCGAGGCCGTGTCATTCCAGAGACGTTCAGCGCGCTGAGCGGCCCTGGAATGGCATGTCGCCGCGGGGTTCTTCGTTCCGGGTCCGAGCGCCACCCGTAAGGCGCCGACACCAACCGGAGATGCACCAAATGAGCATGTTCAACAAAGTCACCAAGACCTTCCAGTGGGGCCGGCACACGGTCACGCTCGAGACCGGCGAGATCGCTCGTCAGGCGAGCGGCGCCGTCATCGTGAGCGTTGAGGACACCGTCGTCCTCGCCACCGTGGTCGCTGCCAAGAACCCGAAGCCGGGTCAGGACTTCTTCCCGCTCACCGTCGACTACATCGAGAAGACCTACGCCGCCGGCAAGATTCCGGGCAGCTTCTTTAAGCGCGAAGGCCGCCCGAGCGAGCTCGAGACGCTGACCTCGCGCCTCATCGACCGGCCGCTTCGCCCGCTGTTCCCCGAAGGCTTCTACAACGAGGTCCAGGTCGTCATCCACGTGCTGTCGCTGAACCCCGAGGTGTCGGCCGACATCCCGGCGATGATCGGTGCGAGCGCGGCACTGGCGATCTCGGGCATTCCGTTCAACGGCCCGATCGGCGCCGCACGCGTCGGCTACGTCGACGGCCAGTACGTGCTGAACCCCGGCAAGACCGAGCTGCTCGACTCGAAGATGGACCTCATCGTCGCCGGCACCGAAGCCGCGGTGCTGATGGTCGAGAGCGAGGCCCAGCAGCTCAGCGAGGAGATCATGCTCGGCGGCGTCGTGTTCGGCCACGAGCAGGGCAACGTCGCGATCAACGCGATCCACGAACTCGTGCGCGACGCCGGCAAGCCCGTCTGGGACTGGAGCGCCGAAGCCAAGGACGAGGCGTTCAACGCGAAGATCGCCGCGCTGGCCGAGCAGCCGCTGCGCGAGGCCTACCAGATCCGTTCGAAGCAGTCGCGTACGCAGGCGACCCGTGCGGTCACCGCGTCGACGATCGCGGCGCTGCAGGGCGAGGGCGTCGAGTTCGACAAGGTGGGCGTCGAGAACGTCCTGTTCGAGCTCGAGGCGAAGATCGTGCGCAGCCAGATCCTGGCCGGCGAGCCGCGCATCGACGGCCGCGACACGCGCACCGTGCGCCCGATCGAGATCCGCACCAGCCTGCTGCCGCGGGTTCATGGCTCGGCGCTCTTCACGCGCGGCGAGACGCAGGCGCTGGTCGCCGCGACGCTTGGTACCGATCGGGACTCGCAGCGCATCGACGCGCTGGCGGGCGAGTTCACCGAGCACTTCATGCTCCACTACAACATGCCGCCGTTCGCGACCGGCGAGACCGGCCGGGTCGGCAGCCCCAAGCGCCGCGAGATCGGCCACGGGCGCCTCGCCAAGCGGGCGCTGGTGGCGGTGCTGCCGGACCGCGGCGAGTTCCCCTACTCGATGCGCGTGGTCTCGGAGATCACCGAATCGAACGGCTCGTCGTCGATGGCCTCCGTCTGCGGCGGCTGCCTCGCCCTCATGGACGCGGGCGTTCCGCTCAAGGCGCACGTCGCGGGCATCGCGATGGGCCTCATCAAGGACGGCAACCGTTTCGCCGTGCTGACCGACATCCTGGGTGACGAGGATCACCTCGGCGACATGGACTTCAAGGTGGCGGGCACCAACGCCGGCATCACCGCCCTGCAGATGGACATCAAGATCCAGGGCATCACCAAGGAGATCATGCAGGTCGCGTTGGCGCAGGCCAAGGAAGCGCGTCTGCACATCCTCGGCAAGATGCAGGAAGCGGTCGGCGGCGCCAAGGCCGACGTGTCGCAGTTCGCCCCGCGCCTCTATACCATGAAGATCAACCCGGAGAAGATCCGCGACGTGATCGGCAAGGGTGGCGCGACGATCCGTGCGCTGACCGAGGAGACCGGCTGCACGATTGACATCGGCGAGGACGGCACGATCACCATTGCGTCGACCGACGGCGAGAAGGCCGAGCACGCCAAGAAGCGGATCGCCGAGATCACGGCCGAGGTCGAGGTGGGCAAGGTCTACGAAGGCCCCATCACCAAGATCCTCGACTTTGGTGCGCTCGTCAACCTGCTCCCCGGCAAGGACGGCCTGCTGCACATCAGCCAGATCGCGCACCAGCGCGTCGAGAAGGTCACCGACTTCCTGAGCGAAGGCCAGGTCGTCCGCGTCAAGGTGCTCGAGACCGACGAGAAGGGCCGCGTCAAGCTGTCGATGAAGGCGCTGCTCGAGCGCGAGCACGCGCCGCGCGAGCCGCAGCCGTCGGTCGACTGAAGACGCCCCCGCCGTTCCGGCGCGAGCCGGTGCCGCGTCGGCAACAGGAGCGCCCATGAAGGCCATCGAGATCAGCAGTCACGGCGCGCCCGACGTGCTGCGCCTCGTCGAGCGTCCGGACCCGGTCGCGGGTGAGGGCGAGGCGCTCATCCGCGTCGCCGCGGCCGGGGTGAACCGCCCCGATGTGCTGCAGCGCAAGGGCCACTATCCGGTGCCGCCAGGCGCCTCGGACCTGCCCGGCCTCGAGGTCGCCGGCGAGATCGTCGCCGGCGATGCCGGTGCGCTCGCGGCGGCGGGCCTCAAAGTTGGCGATCGCGTCTGCGCGCTCGTCGCCGGCGGCGGCTACGCCGAGCTCTGCGTCGCCCCGGTCGGCCAGTGCCTGCCCGTGCCGGCGGCTTTTTCGGACGTCGAAGCGGCGAGCCTGCCGGAGACCTTCTTCACCGTCTGGTCGAACGTGTTCGACCGCGCTCACCTGGCGCGCGGCGAGACGCTGCTGATCCACGGCGGCAGCAGCGGCATCGGTGTCACGGCGATCCAGATGGCGAAGGCGTTCGGCGCCACCGTCATCGTGACGGTCGGCTCCGACGAGAAGGCCGAAGCCTGCCGCGCACTCGGCGCCGACCACGCCATCAACTACCGCACCAGCGCGTTCGAGACCGAGGTGCTGCGCATCACCGAGGATCGCGGCTGCGACGTCGTCCTCGACATGGTGGCCGGCAGCTACATCGCGCGCGACCTCAAGTGCCTCGCAGCCGACGGTCGCATCTCGATCATCGCGGTCCAGGGCGGCACGAACGCCGAGATCGACGCGGGTGCGGTGCTGCGGCGCCGTCTCACCATCACGGGCTCGACGCTCAGGCCGCGCCCGGTTGCGTTCAAGGCGGCGATCGCGGCCGCGCTGCGCCAGCACGTCTGGCCGGCGCTCGACGCCGGTCTCATCAAGCCGGTCGTCCACCAGGTCTTCCCCGCCGCCGAGGCGGCCAAGGCGCACGAACTCATGGAATCGAACCGTCACATCGGCAAGCTGGTGCTGGCATGGTGAGCGCAGGCATCGCCGAGAGCGGGCGCCGCGGCCTCGTCATCGGTAACTGGAAGATGAACGGCAGCCGGGTTGCCAACCTCGACCTGCTGACGGCGTTGAAGGAACGCGGCCCCTGGGTCGCCGAGGTGGCGGTCTGCGTGCCGACGCCTTACCTTGCCGACGTCGCGCTGTCGCTGCAGGGCAGCGGCATCGCCTGGGGTGCACAGGACTGCTCGCGCCACGAGTCGGGCGCGTTCACGGGCGAGGTGTCGGCGCCGATGCTTGCCGAGTTCGGCTGCCGCTACGTGCTGGTGGGCCACTCCGAGCGCCGTCAATACCACCGCGAGAGCGACAACGACGTTGCCGACAAGGCGAAGATCGCGCTCGCGCACCGTCTCACGCCGGTCGTCTGCGTCGGCGAGACGCTCGCCGAGCGCGAGGCCGGCGCCACCGAGGCGGTGGTCAAGCGCCAGCTGTCGGCGGTTATCCACGGCGTCGGCCACTGCATCGCGCAGATCGTCGTCGCCTACGAACCGGTCTGGGCGATCGGCACCGGCCGCACCGCGAGCCCCGAAGAGGCGCAGGCGGTGCACGCGCTGCTGCGCGGCCAGCTCGCCGCGGCTACGGTCCACGCGCGCGACATGCGCATCCTTTACGGCGGCAGCGTCAAGGCCGACAACGCCGCCGCGCTGTTCGCCCAGCCCGACATCGACGGCGGGCTGGTCGGCGGCGCCGCGCTCGACGCGCAGGGCTTTTCCGCGATCTGCCGCGCCGCCACCTGAGCCCACGAACGCGCGACGTCGCGCGTTCTCCCTTTTCCTCCGGAGTCTGACGAATGAACGTGTTGTGGAACCTGGTGCTGATGCTGCAGATCGCTGCTGCGCTGGCGATGATCGGTCTGGTGCTGATCCAGCACGGCAAGGGCGCCGACATGGGCGCGTCGTTCGGCAGCGGGGCGTCCGGAAGCCTGTTCGGCGCCACCGGCAGCGCCAACTTCCTGTCGCGCTCGACGGCGGTGTGCGCGGCGGTGTTCTTCGCCTGCACGCTGGCCCTGGCGTACACCTCGAACGACCGCAGCCGGCCGCGCACCGGCAGCATTCTCGAGCGCCCGGCAATCGGTCTGTCGGCCAGCGCTCCGGCAAGCGGTGCGGCGCAGGTTCCGGGCGCGGCCAGCGCGCCGAGCGCGCTGCCGCCGGCAAGCGCGTCGGCAGCAGCGGTGCCGGCGGCGCCGGCTGCGTCGGCAGCGCCTGCGCAGGTGGCGCCCGCAGCGTCGGGCGCCGGCGCGGTTCCGCAGCGCTAGCGACCGAAGGAGCTGCGGCCAAGGCGCTGCAGCGAGCCTCGCAACCTGAAACCGCTTGGGTTTCGAGCTAGAATGCGAGCTTGTCCGGAGAGCAAATCCTCACGCAATCCGGTCACGTGAGTCGATGACCGCCGACGTGGTGAAATTGGTAGACACGCTATCTTGAGGGGGTAGTGGCGAAAGCTGTGCGAGTTCGAGTCTCGCCGTCGGCACCAGTCAATGGTTCGTTGCCTTCCATGCGCGACGAGCCGCGTTTCCAGCAATACCCGAAGAGCCCCAACGCGTGGCCAGCGACCACGCCTCACCATGAATCTGGAACCCTACCTCCCCGTCATCCTGTTCATCATGGTCGGTGTGGCGGTCGGTGTGGCGCCACAGGTGATGGGCTTTCTGCTCGGGCCCCGCAAGCCGGACCAGGCGAAGAACTCGCCGTACGAATGCGGTTTCGAAGCGTTCGAGGACGCGCGCATGAAGTTCGACGTGCGCTACTACCTCGTCGCCATCCTGTTCATCCTGTTCGACCTGGAAATCGCGTTCCTGTTTCCGTGGGCGGTGTCGCTGCGCGAAATCGGAGCCGTCGGCTTCTGGGCGATGATGATCTTCCTCGGCATCCTCGTGGTCGGCTTCGCCTACGAATGGAAGAAGGGCGCGCTCGATTGGGAATGAGCGCGAGCAGCACATGAGTCTCGACGGCGTTTTCAAGGAAGGCTTCATCACCACGAGTCTCGACTCGGTGATCAACTGGTCGAAGACGGGTTCGCTGTGGCCGATGACGTTCGGCCTGGCCTGCTGCGCGGTTGAAATGATGCACGCGGGGGCCGCTCGTTACGACATCGACCGCTTCGGCATGCTCTTCAGGCCGAGCCCGCGCCAGAGCGACCTGATGATCGTCGCCGGCACCCTGTGCAACAAGATGGCGCCGGCGCTCCGCAAGGTCTACGACCAGATGGCCGAGCCGCGCTGGGTCCTGTCGATGGGCTCGTGCGCCAACGGTGGCGGCTACTACCACTACAGCTATTCGGTGGTCCGCGGCTGCGACCGCATCGTGCCGGTCGACGTCTACGTGCCCGGCTGTCCGCCGACGGCCGAGGCGCTGCTCTACGGCATCCTGCAGCTGCAGGCGAAGATCCGCCGCGAAAACACGATTGCACGATGACCGACGCAGCCCCGGTGAGCAAGCTCGACCGTCTTCAGCAGGCGCTGGAGACGACCCTCGGCGCGCGCGTCAAGACGCTGGTGCGCGACCTGGGCGAGCTCACCGTCACCGTGAGCGCGGGCGACTACCTCGAGGCCGCCCGTCTGCTGCACGAAAGCGTCGATCTCAGGTTCGAGCAGCTGCTCGACCTCTGCGGCGTCGACTACTCGAGCTACCGCGACGTGCCGTGGGAAGGCCCGCGTTTTTGCGTCGTGTCGCACCTGCTCTCGGTCACGCACAACTGGCGCGTGCGCCTCAAGGTGTTCTGCCCCGACGACGACGTGCCGACGGTCGCGTCGCTGATCGACGTGTGGAGCGCGGCCAACTGGTTCGAGCGCGAGGCGTTCGACCTCTACGGCATCATCTTCGACGGCCACATCGACCTGCGCCGCATCCTCACCGACTACGGCTTCATCGGGCATCCGTTCCGCAAGGACTTTCCGGTCTCGGGTCACACCGAGATGCGTTACGACGAAGAGCAGAAGCGCGTCATCTACCAGCCGGTGTCGATCGTCCCGCGCGAGATCACGCCCCGGATCATCCGCGAAGACAAGTACGGCGGCCTGCAGTGACGCGCCTCGTCGCCAACGGCTCGCCGGCGCGGGCTCTCGCCGTCATGGCTCGCATCGAGAGCCGCTCGACAACCCCGCTGGGGGGACGACATCTTGGCTGACATCAAGAACTACACGCTGAACTTCGGGCCGCAGCACCCCGCGGCGCACGGGGTGCTGCGCCTCGTGCTCGAGCTCGACGGCGAGGTGATCCAGCGCGCCGACCCGCACATCGGACTGCTGCACCGCGCGACCGAAAAGCTCGCCGAGACCCGCACGTACATCCAGTCGCTGCCCTACATGGACCGGCTCGACTACGTGTCGATGATGTGCAACGAGCACGCGTACTGCCTGGCCATCGAAAAGATGCTCGGCGTCGACGTGCCGGTGCGGGCGCAGTACATCCGCGTCATGTTCGCCGAGCTGACGCGGCTGCTGAACCATCTCATGTGGCTCGGTGCGCACGGCCTCGACTGCGGTGCGATGAACGTGTTCATCTACTGCTTTCGCGAGCGCGAGGACATCTTCGACATGTACGAGGCGGTGTCCGGCGCGCGCATGCACGCCGCGTACTTCCGCCCGGGTGGCGTTTACCGCGACCTGCCGGACGAGATGCCGCAGTACAAGGCATCGAAGATCCGCAACAAGAAGGCGATGGACGAGCTGAACCGGAACCGCCAGGGTTCGCTGCTCGACTTCATCGAGGACTTCGCCGACCGCTTCCCTAAGGCGGTCGACGAATACGAGACGCTGCTCACCGACAACCGCATCTGGAAGCAGCGCACCGTCGGCATCGGCGTCATCAGCCCCGAGCGCGCGCTCAACCTCGGCTTCACCGGCCCGATGCTGCGCGGCTCCGGCGTGCTGTGGGACCTGCGCAAGCATCAGCCGTACGACGTGTACGACCAGATGGAGTTCGACATTCCGCTCGGGAAGAACGGCGACACCTACGACCGCTATCTGGTGCGCGTCGAGGAGATGCGCCAGTCGAATCGAATCGTCAAGCAGTGCATCGCCTGGCTGCGCGCCAATCCGGGCCCGGTGATCACCAACAACCACAAGGTCGCGCCGCCGTCCCGTGTCGACATGAAGACCGGCATGGAGGACCTGATCCACCACTTCAAGCTGTTCACCGAAGGCTTCCGGGTTCCGGAGGGCGAGGCCTACGCCGCGGTCGAGCACCCCAAGGGTGAGTTCGGCATCTACATCGTGAGCGACGGCGCCAACAAGCCGTACCGGCTGAAGATCCGGCCGCCCGGTTTCGCGCACCTCGCCGCGCTCGACGAGCTGACGCGCGGCCACATGATCGCCGACGCGGTCGCGGTGATCGGAACCATGGACATCGTTTTTGGAGAGATCGACCGATGAGCGGAGTCGCCATCGTTGAGTCGACCCCGTCCGAGTCGACGCGTGCGCGCTTCGAGCGCGAGGTCGCCAAGTACCCGCCCGAGCAGCGCGCCTCGGCCGTGATGGCGTGCCTCGCGATCGTGCAGGACGAGCGCGGCTGGGTTTCGACCGCCGACGAGCAGATGGTCGCGGAGTACCTCGGCATGCCGCCGATCGCGGTGCACGAGGTCACGACGTTCTACAACATGTACAACCAGCGCCCGCTGGGGCGTCACAAGATCAACGTCTGCACCAACCTGCCGTGCCAGCTGCGCGCCGGCCAGCACGCGCTCGAGCACCTGTGCGCGACGCTCGGCGTGGAGGAGGGCGGCACCAGCGCCGACGGTGCGATCACGGTGCAGAAGAGCGAGTGCCTCGGCGCCTGCGCGGACGCGCCGGTGATGCTGGTGAACGACCGCCAGATGGTGAGCTTCATGGACGACCGCCGCATCGACGAGCTCGTCGCAACGCTGAAGGCGAACCCATGAGCGCGCCGGGCGGTTCCCAAGCGCTCATCCCGGAGCGCGGCGCGCGGAGGGCGTTTCAATGAGCCGGCTCGACCTTTCCCGCTTCCAGTCGACCGGTCGTGAAACCTGCTTCCACGGTCGCCACATCAACCCGCAGATTTACGCCGGTCTCGACGGCAGCAACTGGCAACTCGCCGACTACGAGGCGCGCGGCGGCTACCAGGCGCTGCGCAAGATCCTCGCGGCCGACGGCGGCATGACGCCCGAGCAGGTGATCGCGGAGGTCAAGGCCTCGGGCCTGCGCGGCCGTGGCGGCGCGGGCTTCCCGACCGGGCTGAAGTGGAGCTTCATGCCGCGCCAGTACCCGGGCCCGAAGTACCTCGTCTGCAACTCCGACGAGGGCGAGCCGGGCACCTGCAAGGACCGCGACATCCTGATGTTCAACCCCCACATCGTGATCGAGGGGATGATCATCGCGGCCTACGCCATGGGCATCGGCACGGGCTACAACTACATCCACGGCGAGATCTTCGAGGTCTACGAGCGCTTCGAGGCGGCTCTCGAGGAAGCGCGTGCCGCCGGCTACCTGGGCGAGAAGCTGCTCGGCTCCGCCTACAGCTTCCAGCTGCATGCCGCGCACGGCTGGGGTGCCTACATCTGCGGCGAGGAAACCGCGCTGCTCGAGTCGCTGGAAGGCAAGAAGGGCCAGCCGCGCTTCAAGCCGCCGTTCCCGGCAAGCTACGGCCTCTACGGCAAGCCGACGACGATCAACAACACCGAGACGTTCGCCGCGGTGCCGTGGATCATTCGCAACGGCGGCCAGCCGTACCTGGAGATCGGCAAGCCCAACAACGGCGGCACCAAGATCTTCTCGGTGGTCGGCGACGTGCAGCGCCCCGGCAATTACGAGATCCCCCTCGGCACCCCGTTCACCAAGCTGCTCGAGCTCGCCGGCGGCGTGACCGAAGGGCGTCAGCTCAAGGCCGTGATCCCGGGCGGATCGTCGGCACCGGTCTTGCCGGCGGCGATCATGAACGAGTGCACCATGGACTACGACTCCATCGCCAAGGCGGGCTCGATGCTCGGCTCGGGCGCGGTCATCGTCATGGACGACTCGCGCTCGATGGTGCACTCGCTGCTGCGCTTGTCGTACTTCTACATGCACGAGAGCTGCGGCCAGTGCACGCCGTGCCGCGAAGGCACCGGCTGGCTGTACCGCATGGTCGAGCGCATCGCCACCGGCAAGGGCCGGCTCGGCGATATCGACCTGCTGAACTCGGTGTCCGACAACATCCAGGGCCGCACCATCTGCGCGCTCGGCGACGCCGCGGCGATGCCGGTGCGCGCGATGATCAAGCACTTCCGCGACGAGTTCGTCGCCCTGATCGAGGCCGCGAACCGCACCAGCGAGACGGCGCTCGACACCGAGTCGGCGCGCATGCCGCACATCGACCCGGTGCCGGCACGCCTCACGGCCTCACACGCGGCCTAGCCGCCGCGCCCCACGAACATGATCGAGATCGAGCTCGACGGCAAGAAGGTCAGCGTTGCCGAAGGCAGCATGGTGATGCATGCGGCCGACAAGGCGGGCACCTACATCCCGCACTTCTGCTACCACAAGAAGCTGTCGATCGCGGCCAACTGCCGCATGTGCCTGGTGGACGTCGAGAAGGCGCCCAAGCCGATGCCGGCCTGCGCGACGCCGGTCACGCAAGGCATGATCGTCCGCACGCGCAGCGACAAGGCCATCAATGCCCAGCAGGGCGTGATGGAGTTCCTGCTGATCAACCATCCGCTCGACTGCCCGATCTGCGACCAGGGCGGCGAGTGCCAGCTGCAGGACCTCGCGGTCGGCTACGGTGCCTCGTCGTCGCGCTACTCCGAGGAAAAGCGCGTCATCTTTCCGAAGAACTTCGGGCCGCTGATCGCCGCGCGCGAGATGAACCGCTGCATCCAGTGCACGCGCTGCGTGCGCTTCGGTGCCGAGGTGGCGGGGGTGATGGAACTCGGCATGGTGAACCGGGGCGAGCACTCCGAGATCACCACCATCGCTGGCGACACGGTCGACTCCGAAGTGTCGGGCAACATGATCGACCTCTGCCCGGTCGGCGCGCTGACCAGCAAGCCGTTCCGCTTCAGCGCCCGCGCCTGGGAGCTTTCGCGGCGCAAGAGCGTCAGCCCGCACGACTCGACCGGCACCAACCTCATCGTGCAGGTCAAGGGCGCCACGGTCATGCGCGTGCTGCCGCTCGAGAACGAGGACGTCAACGAGTGCTGGCTCGCCGACCGCGACCGCTTCTCGTACGAGGCGCTCAACACAAGCGATCGCCTCACGACGCCGATGATCAAGCAGAACGGCGTCTGGCAGGCGGTCGACTGGACCACCGCCCTCGAGTACGTGGCGCGCAGCCTGACCCAGATTTCGGCCGAGCACGGCCCGGCGAGCATCGGTGCGCTGGCCTCGCCGATGAGCACCGTCGAGGAACTGCACCTGCTCGCCAAGCTCGTGCGCGGCCTCGGCAGCGAGAACATCGACGTGCGCCTGCGTCACGCCGACTTCACGCGTGCCGACGGTGACGCCGGCAAGCCCGGCGAGATCGCCGGCTCTGCGATCGGCGGCATGGGCACCACGGTGGCGTCGTTGTCGGCGCTGGACCGCGCGCTCATCGTCGGGTCGTTCCTGCGCAAGGACCACCCGCTGTTCTCGCTGCGCATCCGTGCTGCGACCAAGAAGGGCGGCCAGGTCCACAGCGTCCACGCGCTCGCCGACGACTGGCTGATGCCCATGGGTGCGAGCGTCATCGCACCGCCGAGCGGCTGGGTCGATGCGCTGGGCGCGATCGCCGCGGCCTTGGGCGAGGCACAAGGCGTCGAGGCGCCGAGCCGCGCCTCGATCACCGACGAGGCGCGTGCGATCGCGGAGTCGCTCGCCAGCGGCGAGCGCAAGGCGGTGCTGCTCGGCAACGCCGCCGCCCAGCACCCGCAGGCGAGCGAGCTGCTGCGCCTGGCCACCTGGATCGGCGCGCGCACCGGCGCCAGCGTCGGCTACTTCGGCGAAGCGGCCAACATGGTCGGCGCCCACCTCGTCAACGCGCTGCCTGGTCGCGGCGGGCTGAACGCCGGCCAGATGCTCGGCGCGAGCGGTCAGCCGCGCCTCAAGGCGTGCCTGCTGCTCAACACCGAGCCGACGTTCGACAGCGCCAACCCGGCCGCCGCCGGCGCCGCGCTGCGGGCTGCCGAGCTGGTGGTCGCGATGACGCCGTTCAAGCCGGCCGACGACGACCTCGCCGACGTCGTGCTGCCGACGTCGCCGTTCGCCGAGACGTCGGGCACCTTCGTCAGCAGCGAGGGCCGCGTGCAGAGCTTCCACGGCGTCGTCAAGCCGCTCGGCGACACGCGGCCGGCGTGGAAGGTGCTGCGCGTGCTCGGCAACCTGCTCGACCTCGAAGGCTTCGGCTTCGAAAGTGCCGACGAGGTGCGCGCCGAGGCGATCGGCGAAGTCGTCGACCTGCCCGAACGTCACGAGTCGCAGCCCAAGGCGATGTCGACCGACCTGCCGCGCGAGTCGAGCGGCGGCGATCGCCCGATCGACTCGCGCATGGCCGGCGGTCAGGCCGCAGGCGGGCAGGGCAATGGCCAAGGCGGTGCGGGGCAGTCCTACTCCGGCATGCAGACCGGCAGCCTCGAGCGCATCTCCGATGTGCCGATCTACCAGTCCGACCTCATCGTGCGGCGCGCGACCTCGCTGCAGCTCACCGCCGACGCGCGCGCGGCGGCGGTCAGCATCCCGCGCGAGCTCGCCGAGCAGCTGCGCATCGACACCAGCGGCTCGCCCGCGCAACTGCACTGGGTGCGTGTCACGCAAGGTGGCGCGAGCGCAGTGGTCGCCGCCCGCGTCGACGCATCGCTGCCGGCGCAGGTCGTGCGCATCGCTGCCGCGCACCCCGACACCGTCGGGCTCGGCGCGATGTTCGGCAACGTAATGGTCGAGGCCGCTCCGGCGCCGGCGGACGATCCGCGCACGGCCACGCTCGACCTGCAACCGCAGATGGGCAAGGCGATCCCCGAGCCGGGCGCGGTCGCCGGCGGCAGCCCGCGCAGCTGAGGACGCGATGTTCGATTCGATCAACCAATACGGCCACTCGATGCTCGGCGCATCGTGGCCGGTCGTCTGGACCTTCGCGAAGATCATCGCGCTGGTGTTGCCGCTGATGGGGTGCGTCGCTTACCTCACGCTGTGGGAGCGCAAGGCGATCGGCTGGAGCCAGGACCGGCCCGGTCCGAACCGCGTCGGCCCGCTCGGCCTGCTGCAGCCCATCGCGGATGCGCTCAAGCTCCTGACCAAGGAGATCATCGTCCCGACGGCGGCCAACAAGGGCCTGTTCTTCCTCGGGCCGATCATGACGATCACGCCGGCGCTCGCCGCGTGGGCGGTCGTGCCGTTCGGGCCCGACGTGGCGCTCGCCAACATCAACGCCGGCCTGCTGTTCCTGATGGCCGTGATGTCGATCGAGGTCTACGGCGTGATCATCGCCGGCTGGGCATCGAACTCGAAGTACGCCTTCCTCGGCGCGCTGCGCGCGTCGGCGCAGATGGTGAGCTACGAGATCGCGATGGGCTTCGCGCTCGTGGTGGTGCTCATGGTCTCGGGAACGCTCAACATGAGCGAGATCGTGCTGGGGCAGGGCCGCGGCTGGTTCGCCGAGCACGGCGTGCCGCTCCTCAGCTGGAACTGGCTGCCGCTGCTGCCGATCTTCGTCGTCTACGTGATCGCCGGCATCGCCGAGACCAACCGCGCGCCATTCGACGTGGTCGAGGGCGAGTCGGAGATCGTCGCCGGCCACATGGTCGAGTACTCGGGCATGTCGTTCGCGATGTTCTTCCTGGCCGAGTACGCCAACATCATCCTGGTCTCGGCGCTCGCCTCGGTCATGTTCCTGGGCGGCTGGATCGCGCCGGTGTCGTTCTCGGCGTTCGGCACCACCACGCCAGGCTGGATTCAGGAGTCGATGTGGTTCTGGAACTGGTTCTGGCTGTTCGCCAAGACCTTCGTCATCGCGACCCTGTTCCTCTGGGTGCGCGCGACGTTTCCCCGATTCCGCTACGACCAGATCATGCGCCTGGGCTGGAAGATCTTCATTCCGGTCACGCTGGTCTGGCTGATTCTCGTGGGACTGGTGATCCAGTCGCCGTGGAACATCTGGAAGTAAGTCGCCATGGCAGCCGCTACTGCAATCAAGGATTTCTTCTCGAGCTTCATGCTCTTCGAGCTGTTCAAGGGCATGCGCCTCACCGGCCGGCACTTCCTGGCCAAGAAGATCACAATCCAGTTTCCCGAGGAGAAGACGCCGCTCAGCCCGCGCTTTCGGGGCCTGCACGCGCTGCGCCGCTACGAGAGCGGCGAGGAGCGCTGCATCGCCTGCAAGCTCTGCGAGGCGATCTGCCCGGCCCTCGCGATCACGATCGAGAGCGACGTCCGCGACGACGGGTCGCGGCGCACCACGCGCTACGACATCGACCTGATGAAGTGCATCTTCTGCGGCATGTGCGAGGAGAGCTGCCCGGTCGACGCCATCGTTGAGACGCAGACCCTCGAGTACCACGGCGAGAAGAAGAGCGACCTCTACTTCACCAAGGACATGTTGCTCGCCGTCGGCGACCGCTACGCCGCCGAGATCACCGCCGCCAAGGAGGCTGACGCGCGCTACCGCTGAGCCTCCGGGCTCGCGAGCGCACGCCGTGCACGCATGGATCTGACCACTCCGCTCTTCTACGTCTTCTCGGCGGTACTGCTGTTCGCAGCGTTCCGCGTGATCACCGCGCGCAGCCCGGTGTATGCCGCGCTGTATCTCGTGCTCGCGTTTTTCAGCGCCGCCTGCGTGTGGATGCTGTTGCACGCCGAATTCCTGGCGATCGCGCTGGTGCTCGTCTACGTCGGCGCCGTGATGGTGCTGTTCCTGTTCGTGGTGATGATGCTCGATGTCGACGTCGGCCAGCTGCGCGCCGAGTTCTGGAAGCACTTTCCGGTCGCCGCCATCGTCGGCGTCGTCATCGTGCTCGAAATGGCCGCGGTGCTGATGCCGGGCTTTCGTCTGACCGAGCCGCCCGTGGCGAGCGCAGCGGCGGTGCAGATGGGCAACACCAAGCTGCTCGGCATCGAGATCTACACCGAGTACCTCTATCCGCTGCAGATCGCCGCGGTGCTGCTGCTCGTCGCGATCATCGCGGCGATCTCGCTGACCATGCGCAGCCGCAAGGACGCGCGTCGCACCGACCCGGGCGAGCAGGTCAAGGCGAAGAAGGCCGACCGCCTGCGAATCGTTCAGCTCGAGCCGGAGCGGCCGCAGGTCGACGCGTCCGACGCGGGCGTCGCCCCGCTGGGAGACCGCCGATGACCCTCGCGACCATCTCGCTCGGCCACTACCTCGCCCTCGGCGCGATCCTGTTCGCGCTGTCGGTGATCGGCATCTTCCTCAACCGCCGCAACCTGATCGTGCTGCTGATGGCAATCGAGCTGATGCTGCTCGCGGTCAACCTCAACTTCGTGGCGTTCTCGCGCTACCTCGATCCCGCGGTCGCCGACCCGATGGCCGGGCAGGTGTTCGTCTTCTTCATCCTCACCGTCGCGGCTGCCGAATCGGCGATCGGCCTGGCGATCCTCGTGGTGCTGTTCCGCACCCGCACGAGCATCGCGGTCGAGGAACTCGATTCGCTCAAGGGCTAGCGCGCACCGATGTCAGCCCAACTGTCCCCCTCGCTGCTTCTCGCAGTCCCGCTCGCTCCGCTGCTCGGCGCCATCGTCGCCGGGCTGTTCGGGCGCCAGGTCGGTCGCCGCGGCGCACACACGGTCACCATCGCGGGCGTACTGGTCGCCTTCTTGCTGTCGGTGATCACGCTGTTCGACGTGATGGACGGCGCGCGCTTCAACGCCACGATCTACGAGTGGCTGCGCGTTGGCGATCTCAAGATGGAGATCGGCTTCCTGGTCGACGGCCTCACGGCGATGATGATGTGCGTCGTCACCTTCGTCTCGCTGATGGTGCACGTCTACACGATCGGCTACATGGCCGACGACCCCGGCTATCAGCGCTTCTTCAGCTACATCTCGCTGTTCACGTTTTCGATGTTGATGCTCGTGATGAGCAACAACTTCCTGCAGCTGTTCTTCGGCTGGGAAGCGGTCGGCCTGGTGTCGTACCTTCTGATCGGCTTCTGGTTCACGCGGCCGACGGCGGTGTTCGCCAACCTGAAGGCGTTCCTCGTCAACCGCGTCGGCGACTTCGGTTTCATCCTGGGTATCGGCCTCATCGTCGCGTACACCGGCACCCTGAACTATGGCGAGGCCTTCGCGCAGGGCGGCAAGCTCGCCTCGCTCGCGTTCCCCTACGACGTGATCGGCGGCGACTGGCGCCTCATCACCGTGATCTGCATCTGCCTCTTCATCGGCGCGATGGGCAAGAGCGCGCAGTTCCCGCTGCACGTCTGGCTGCCCGACTCGATGGAAGGCCCGACCCCGATCTCGGCGCTGATCCACGCCGCGACCATGGTGACCGCCGGCATCTTCATGGTGGCGCGCATGTCGCCCCTCTTCGAGCTGTCCGACACCGCGCTTTCGTTCGTGATGACGATCGGCGCGATCACCGCGCTCTTCATGGGCTTCCTGGGGATCATCCAGAACGACATCAAGCGCGTGGTCGCGTATTCGACGCTCTCGCAGCTCGGCTACATGACGGTCGCGCTCGGCGTCTCGGCGTATTCGGTCGGCGTGTTCCACCTGATGACGCACGCGTTCTTCAAGGCGCTGCTGTTCCTCGCCGCCGGCTCGGTGATCATCGGCATGCACCACGACCAGGACATCCGCAACATGGGTGGCTTGCGCAGGTACATGCCGATCACGTGGATCACCTCGCTGGTCGGTTCGCTCGCGCTGATCGGTACGCCGCTGTTCTCGGGCTTCTATTCGAAGGACAGCATCATCGAGGCGGTGCACGCGAGCCATCTGTGGGGCTCGGGCTTCGCCTACTTCGCGGTCGTCGCGGGCGTGTTCGTCACCGCCTTCTATTCGTTCCGGATGTACTTCCTGGTCTTCCACGGGCCCGAGCGCTTCCGCAACAAGCCGCACCCGGCGCCGGCGCACGGCCACGACGAAGCCCACGCGGTCGACGAGCTGCATGCCGCATCGGGGCAGGACGACCACGCAACCCACTCCGAGCCAATGCCGTCGCACGACGCGACCGCCGGTGCGCACGGCCAGCACCGCGACGTCGACACGCTGCCGACGCCGCTCACCGCGATGAAGCGCGCCGAAGCCGCTCGCTCGACGGCCGGCGCGCACGCGAGCGCCTCGCCGGTGCACGGTGCCGTCGCGGCGCCGGCCGCGCACGCCGATCACGGCCACCACGACGATCACGCCCACGAGCCGCACGAGACGCCGTGGGTGGTCACCTTGCCGCTGGTGCTGCTCGCGATCCCGTCGATCGTGATCGGCTTCGTCACGATGGGCCCGCTGCTGTTCGGCAACTTCTTCGCCGACGCCATCTTCGTCGACGCCGCGCGTCATCCGGCGATGACCGAGCTGCGCGAGGCCTTCCACGGCCCGGTCGCGATGGCGATCCACGCGCTCACGGGTCCGATCGTCTGGCTCGCCGTCGCCGGCGTCGTGCTCGCGTACGTGTTCTACATCCTGCGTCCCGCCATTCCGGCCGCGATCCAGGCGCGCGTGCAGCCGATCTATCGCCTGCTCGACAACAGGTACTACCTCGACTGGTTCAACGAGCACGTGCTGGCGCGCGGTGCGCGCTTCGTCGGCCGCGGCCTCTGGAAACGCGGCGACGTCGGCCTGATTGACGGGATCGTCATCGACGGCTCGGCGCGTGCGATCGGCGGCTTCGCGCGCGTGTCGCGCCTGCTGCAGAGCGGCTACCTCTACTGGTATGCGCTCGTGATGATCGTCGGCGTGATCGGACTCATGACCTGGCAGCTCTGGCCCTTCCTGCGCCACCCGTTCGCTCGCTGACCGCCCCCGCAAGAAGAAGGACAACATGGGTTTGCTGAGTCTCGCCATCTGGCTGCCGATCGTCGCGGGCGCGCTCCTGCTCGCGTTCGGCAGCGACGCGCGCGCGCGCGGCGTGCGCTGGGCCGCGCTTCTCGCGTCGGTCGTGAGCTTCCTCGTCACGCTGCCGCTGATCAGCGGCTTCGACCGCACCACCGCGGCGATGCAGTTCGTCGAGAACGTGCCGTGGATCGGCCGCTTCAACGTCATGTACCACCTGGGGGTGGACGGCATCTCGGTGTGGTTCGTCCTGCTGACGGCGTTCATCACGTGCGTGGTGGTGGTCTCCGCTTGGGAGGTCATCACCGAGCGCGTGCACCACTACATGGGTGCGTTCCTCATCCTCTCGGGGCTGATGATCGGCGTCTTCTCGGCGCTCGACGGGCTGCTGTTCTACGTGTTCTTCGAAGCCACGCTGATCCCGATGTATCTGATCATCGGGCTCTGGGGCGGACCGCGTCGCGTCTACGCAGCGTTCAAGTTCTTCCTCTACACGCTGGCCGGCTCGCTGCTGATGCTGGTGGCGCTGGTCTACCTCTACTACAAGTCGGGCGGCAGCTTCGACATCCTCGCCTGGCACCGCCTGCCGCTGCCGGGCAACGTGCAGACGCTGCTGTTCTTCGCCTTCTTCGCCGCGTTCGCCGTCAAGGTGCCGATGTGGCCGGTGCACACCTGGCTCCCCGACGCTCACGTCGAGGCGCCCACCGGCGGCTCGGTGGTGCTGGCCGCCATCATGCTCAAGCTCGGCGCCTACGGGTTCCTGCGCTTCTCGATGCCGATCGCGCCCGACGCGAGCCACCAGTGGGCTTGGGTGATCGTCGCGCTGTCCCTGATCGCCGTGCTGTACATCGGCCTCGTCGCGCTGGTCCAGCAGGACATGAAGAAGCTGGTCGCGTATTCGTCGATCGCGCACATGGGCTTCGTCACGCTCGGCTTCTTCGTGTTCGACCGCCTCGCCATGTCGGGCGGCATCGTGCAGATGATCGCCCACGGCTTCGTGTCGGGCGCCATGTTCCTGTGCATCGGCGTCCTCTACGACCGCGTGCATTCGCGCGAGATCGCTGCCTATGGCGGCGTCGCGAACACCATGCCGAAGTTCGCCGCGTTCGCCGTGCTGTTCTCGATGGCCAACGCCGGCCTGCCGGGTACCGCCGGCTTCGTGGGCGAGTGGATGGTCATCCTCGGCACCGTCAAGGTGAACTTCTGGATCGCCGCGCTCGCCGCCACCACGCTGATCTGGGGCGCCGCCTACACGCTGTGGATGGTCAAGCGGGTCTACTTCGGCAAGGTCGCCAACGCCAACGTCGCCGCCCTGGCGGACATCGGCAGGCGCGAGTTCGCGATGCTCGCGATCCTCGCCCTCGCCGTGCTGTGGATGGGGGTGCACCCCAAGCCGTTCACCGACGTGATGGACAAGTCGGTGGCCGAGCTGCTGCGCCACGTCGCCGTGTCGAAGCTCGGCCCCTGATCCTCGCGCCATGTGCAATTCCAGGTACCGTATCCGATGAACTGGCCCGCCGTCTATCCCGAGATCGCCCTCCTGGCGGCGGCATGCGTGATCGCGCTCGTCGACCTCTGGTCGACCGACCCGCACCGCAGCCTGACCTACTGGCTCACGCAGGCTTCGCTGGCCGGTGTCGCGGTGCTGCAGGCCGTGTACTTCGACCAGGGCCTCACGCATTACGCCATGCAGCGCATGGTGGTCGCCGACCCGATGGGCCACCTGCTCGGCGCGTTCGCGACGATCGCCGTGATGGTGTCGCTCGCCTACGCACGACCCTACGCGGCCGAGCGCGACATGCTCAAGGGCGAGCTCTTCACGCTGTCGATGTTCGCGCTGCTCGGCATCCTGGTCATGCTGTCGGCGAACAACTTCCTCGTCATCTACCTCGGCCTCGAGCTGATGTCGCTCAGCCTCTACGCGCTCGTCGCGATGCGGCGCGACGACACCGGCGCCACCGAGGCGGCGATGAAGTACTTCGTGCTCGGCGCGCTGGCGAGCGGCTTCCTGCTCTACGGCCTCTCGATGATGTACGGGGCGACCGGTTCGCTCGAGATCAGCGAGGTGTTCCGCGCCATCAACACCGGCCAGCCGGCCAAGGCGGTGCTGGTGCTCGCCACGGTGTTCATCGTCGCCGGCCTCGGTTTCAAGCTCGGCGCGGTGCCGTTTCACATGTGGGTGCCCGACGTCTATCAGGGTGCGCCGACCGCGGCGACTCTGTTCGTCGGCGCCGCGCCCAAGCTCGCCGCGTTCGCGATCACGCTGCGCCTGCTCGTCGAGGGCATGCTCGGCCTGGCCATCGACTGGCAGCAGATGCTCATCGTGCTGTCGGTCGGCTCGATGCTGCTCGGCAACCTGGTCGCGATCGCGCAGAACAACATCAAGCGGATGCTGGCGTACTCGACGATCGGGCAGATCGGCTTCATGCTGCTCGGCCTGACCCCGGGCGTGGTGAGCGGCAACACCGTCTCGGCGAGCAACGCCTACAGCTCCGCGATGTTCTACGTCGTCACCGACGTGCTGACCACGCTGGGCACCTTCGGCATTGTCATGCTGCTGTCGCGGCGCGGCCACGAGGCCGAGTTCATCGACGACTTCAAGGGCCTGGCGCGGCGCAGCCCCTGGTTCGCGGGCGTGATGGCGATCTTCATGTTCTCGCTCGCCGGCATTCCGCCGACGGTCGGCTTCTACGCCAAGCTTGCCGTGCTGCAGGCGCTGGTCTCGACCAACGTCGCCGGCTACACGACCCTTGCCGTTATCGCGGTCGTGCTGTCGCTGCTCGGCGCGTTCTACTACCTGCGCGTCGTCAAGGTCATGTTCTTCGATGATCCGGTCGACGCACAGCCCATCGTCGCGAGCCGCGAGGTGCGCACCCTGGTGTCGATCAACGGTCTGGCCATTCTGGTGCTCGGCATCGTGCCGGGAGGGCTGATGCAGCTCTGCGCGCAGGCCATCGTCCAGATGTTCGCGACCTGATGGCCGAACGTTCCGGGCTGCCGCCGGACGGCGACGACAGCCACCTGCGCGAGGAGCGACTCGAGTCCGAGTCGGTCTGGCGCGGCCGCATGCTCGACGTGCGCGTCGACCAGGTGCGCCTGCCCGACGGCAGCACCACCCGGCGCGAGTACATCGTCCACCCGGGCGCGGTCGTCGTCGTCGGGTTGCTCGACGACGGGCGCGTGGTGGTCGAGCGCCAATGGCGCTACCCGGTCGGTCGGGCCATGATCGAATTCCCCGCCGGCAAGCTTGACCCGGGCGAGCCGGTGCTCGACTGCGCGATCCGCGAGCTGATCGAGGAAACCGGCTACCGCGCGCGCGAGTGGGCGCGCGCCGGCATCCTGCACAACGCGATCGGCTACTCGAACGAGGGCATCGAGGTCTGGTTCGCCCGCGGCCTCGAAGCCGGCGAGCGCCAGCTCGACGACGGCGAGTTCCTCGACGTGTACGACGCGTCGCTCGACGAGCTCGAGAGCCTCGCCCAGCGCGGCGAGCTCACCGACGCGAAGACGCTGGTCGCCATGCTCTGGCTGCACCAGTGGCGCGACGGCCGCTGGCCGCTCGAGTGGCGGCCGGCACCTGCCTGAGGACGCGCTGCCGATGAAGGTGCTCGACCTCTGCTGCGCCAACGAGCACCGCTTCGAAGGCTGGTTCGCATCGGAAGACGACTACCGCGCGCAGCAGGCGGAGGGTCGGGTCGAGTGTCCGCTTTGCGCCGACACCGCGATCCGGCGCCTGCCGAGCGCGCCGCGCCTCAACGTCACGAAGGCGGCGCCGCCGGAGGTGCCGGCTCCCGCTGGCGTCGCTACCCCTGCGCCGCTCAACCCGCAGGCGCTCTGGCTGCGTGCCGTGCGCCACGTGCTCGCCAACACCGAGGACGTCGGCGACCGCTTCGTCGACGAAGCTCGCCGCATGCACCGCGGCGAGATCGACGAGCGCGCGATCCGCGGACAGGCTTCGCGCGAAGACGCCGAGGCCTTGCGGGACGAGGGCGTCGAGGTGCTCGCGATCGAGCTGCCCGACGCCCTCAAGCAGACCCTGCAGTAGCCGCGCGTCGCGCGGTGCCGGCGCGGCGCACGCGCTTCATCGAATCCGCTCGACGAGCAGCAGGTAGCTCGAGTCGGCGAGCGCACTGATCAGTGCGGTTCCGGGTCGATCGAGGACGATCGCTTCGCCGCGTTCGACGACGCGATCGCGCAGGTCGCCGTCCTGCGTCACCCACAGGCACCCGGCGAGGCACTCGATGCGCTCGCCGCGGGGTTGGTCGATGCGATCGGTGCGGCCTTTCTTCAACGTGCGCGCGGCGGCGCTCAGTTCGTTCTTCATGGAGCTCTCCCTTGCATGCGAACCGCGCATGCTCGAACCGCAGGGCAACCGGCGTCGTTCGCTGCGGTGCAAGGAGTTTGGTGCGGAAGCGCGCGGCGCTCAAACGGTCATCTGGAATGTCTCGCATGCACGTGGCGCATGCTTGCGGGCGCCCACGCACGCGGTGACCCGCTACGATGGCGGCGCCGCCGCCACGTCGCACGCCCATGAGCCAGCGCCGCTTCGACCTGCCGCCGCTCGATACCCTCGAGGCCTTCGAGGCCGCGGCGCGCCACCTCAGCTTCACGAGAGCGGGCGACGAGCTCGCGCTCACGCAGTCGGCGATCAGCCGGCAGATCAAGCTGCTCGAGGACCGGCTCGGGGTCGTGCTGTTCCGGCGCCTGCATCGCTCGCTCGAACTCACCGACGACGGGCGCGTGCTCGAGCGGGCGACGAGCACGGCGCTCGAGCAGCTCGACCGCGCCTGCATCGAACTGCGCCGCGCCGATCGGGTGCGGCCGATCGTCGTGGCGACCACGCCGGGCTTCGCCGGGCTCTGGCTGATCCCGCGCATCTCGGGCTTCAGCGCGTCGCGCCCGCATGTCGACGTGCGCATCTCCGCCGGCAATGCGCTCTCGAACCTGGCGCGCGACGGCGTCGACGTCGCGATCCGCTACCTGCCGGTCGATGGCGTTCCGGCGGGAGCGCTGCGCCTGTTCGGCGACGTCGTGTTCCCGGTCTGCAGCCCGCGCCTGCTGCGCGACCCGGCGCGGCCCCTCGCCGAGCCCGACCACCTGCGCCAGCACGTGCTGCTGCTCGCCGAGCCGGACGGCGGCAACCACCTGCAGGACTGGCCGCTCTGGCTGCACGCGATGAAGCTGCCGGAGCTGCGGCCGGCGAGCGTGCTGCACTTCTCGTCCTACGACCAGCTCATCCATGCGGCGATCGCCGGGCAGGGTGTCGCGCTCGGCAAGAGCCCGCTCATCGATCGCTTCCTCAAGGAGAAGAAGCTGGTCACGCCGTTCCGCCGCGAGGTGGCGTCGGCGCGCAGCTACTACATGCTGCTGTCGGAAGCCGGCGCCGCCAAGCCCGAGGTGCGCGAGTTTGCCGACTGGCTGACCGAGGAAGCGCGCCTCTCGGAAACCGCTGCCGCGCCATCCGCCGTGGCACGCAAGCGCGCGCCGACCGGCCCGCGCGTCAGACCACGCGCCCCGGATTGAGCCGCCCGTCGGGGTCGAGCGCGCTCTTGATCGCGCGCATCAGCTGCAGCGCGACGGGCGACTTGCGGCGGACGAGCTCCTCGCGCTTGAGGCTGCCGATGCCGTGCTCGGCCGAGATCGAGCCGCCGCGTCGCGTTACCGCGTCATAGACGAGCGTGTTCACCGCCGCCTCGTGCTCGCGCAGGAACGCCGCGGCGTCGCCGCCTGCGGGGCACTGCACGTTGTAGTGCAGGTTGCCGTCGCCGAGGTGACCGAAGTTGACCAGCCGCACGCCCGCGAACGCCTGCTGCAGCTCGGCGTCGGTCGCCGCGACGAACTCGGCGATCCTCGACACCGGCAGCGAGATGTCGTGCTTGATGTTGAGCCCTTCGAGCGCCTGCGCGAGCGGGATCGACTCGCGCAGGTGCCAGAGCGCCTTCGACTGCTCGAGGCTCGACGCGAGCACCGCGTCCCGCACCAGACCGCGCTCGAGCGCGGTCTCGAGCGCGCTCTCGAACACGCTCGCCGCGTGCTCGGCGCTTTCCGGGTCCGACTGCTCGATCAGCACGGTCCAGGGTGCAGGCTCGAGCGGCTGACGCTGCTGCGGAAAGTGCTTGGCGACCAGCTCGAGCGCGAAGGCGCCCATGATCTCGAAGCCGGTGAGGCTGGCGCCGAGGCGCGCCTGCGCGAGGCCCAGCCACGCGACCGCGTCGTCGATCGACGCCAGCGTGACCAGCGCGGTGGTTCGCGCCGCCGGCTGCGGCTCGAGCTTCAGCGTCGCCGCAGTGATGATGCCGAGCGTGCCTTCGCTGCCGATCAGCAGGTCGCGCAGGTCGTACCCGGTGTTGTCCTTGCGCAAACCCGCGAGGTCGTCGCAGACCTCCCCGGCAGCGGTGACGAATTCGAGCCCCAGGCACTGCTCGCGGGCGTTGCCGTAGCGCAGCACCTGGGTGCCGCCGGCGTTCGTCGCCAGATTGCCGCCGATCGTGCAGCTGCCTTCGGCGGCGAGGCTGAGCGCGAACAGCAGGCCGCGCTCGGCGGCCGTCTGCTGCACGACCTGCAGCACGCAGCCCGCTTCGACCGTCATCGTCAGGTTGGCGACGTCGACCCCGCGGATGGCGTTCATGCGCGTGAGGCTCAGCAGCACCTGGGTGCCGCTCGCATCGGGCGTCGAGCCGCCGACGAGGCCGGTGTTGCCGCCCTGCGGAACGATCGACGTGCGGTGCGCCGCACACGCGCGCACGACGGCGGCAACCTCGGCGGTGCTCGCCGGGCGCGCGACCGCGAGCGCACGCCCGTGGTGACGCTTGCGCCAGTCGACTTCGTAGGCTTCGAGGCCGTCGCCGGTCAGCACGTTCGACGCGCCGACGATCCCGCGCAGGACGTCGAGCAGGCTGGTCTCGGCGGGGGTCGCCATCACGCGACGACCGGACCCGCGGTGCGCTGTCGCGCCCGGATGTGGAGGCAGCACGCAGCGAACACGCCGATCGCGAGCAGCGCCTCGAGCGTGCCCAGCGCGCTGCCGAGGCCACGATCGCTCGTCGCCCGCACGGCACCCTCGGCGACGTAGACCCAGACCAGCAGGCTGAGCGCGCGATAGGTGAAGAGGCGGTCGCGCCAGAGACCGCGCAAGGGTAGGAGCAGCGGGACCACCTTGAGCGCCAGCGTGCGCGTACCGGTCGGTGCCAGCACCAGTTCCCAGGCGAGGCCGAGAACGATCAGCGCAGCGAGCGAGGCGAGGGTGGCGAGACGCCAGCGAGCGGCCGCGGCGGAGCCGGGCGGGACGGGCGCAAGATCCATCCTGACTATCATGCCATCGATGACCGACCGACCGCCGTGCTGACCCGCGACCCCGGCGCCGGCGCGACCGCCCGGCAGCCGCTCTGGCTCGGCACGCTGCGCACGCTGCACCAGCGCTTCCGCGAGGACCGCCTCGCGATGACCGCGGGCAGTCTCACCTTCACCACGCTGATCTCGATCGTTCCGCTGGTGACGGTGCTGCTCGCGCTGTTCTCGGCGCTGCCGCTGTTCTCGAACCTGCAGGGGTCGCTGCAGCGCTACTTCCTGCGCAGCCTCATCCCCGACAGCATCTCGCAGACGGTGCTCGGCGCGGTCACGCAGTTCTCGGCGCGCGCGAGCCGCCTCGGCAGCGTGGGTCTTCTCGTGCTGGTGCTGAGCGTCATCGCGCTCATGCTGACCATCGACCGCGCGCTGAACGCGATCTGGCGCATCGAGCGACCGCGTCCGCTCGGCCAGCGGGTGCTCATCTACTGGGCCGCGGTCACGCTGGGGCCGCTGCTCGTGGGTCTCAGCCTCACGCTGACGTCGTACGCGGTGTCGGCGTCGCGCGGCCTCGTCGATGCGATGCCCGAAGGCTTCGGGTTCCTGCTCGGCATGGTCGAGTTCGTGGTGGTTGCGCTCGGCTTCGCCGGGCTGTTTCATGTGGTGCCGAACACCGCGGTGCGCTGGCGGCATGCCGTCGCGGGCGGCCTTTTCGTCGCGATTGGCTTGGCTGCAGTGCGCCAGCTGATCGCCTTCTACCTGAGCCAGGTGCCAACCTTCGCGGTGGTCTACGGGGCGTTCGCGACCCTGCCGATCTTCCTGATCTGGATCTACGTGAGCTGGATCATCGTGCTGCTCGGCGCGGTGATCACGGCCGATGCGCCGATGCTGCGCACGCGGCTGGCGCGCTGGAGCGACGCGCCGGGCACGCGCTTTCGCATCGCGCTCGCCGTGCTCGGCGCGCTGGCGGCCGCGCGTGCCGGCGCGCGCAGCGGTCTTACCGCAAGCGAAATCGCCGAGAAGGTCGGCATCGACCCGCTGCAGAGCCAGCCGGTGATCGACCAGCTGATCGGGCTCGGCTGGGTCGGCCGCCTCGACGAGGCGCCGGCGCCGCGCCACGTGCTGCTCTGCGATCCCGCGTTGACCCCGCTGCAGCCGCTGGTCGAGGCCCTGCTGGTCGCGCCGGCGCCTGAACTCGGCGCATTCTGGGCGCGTGCCCGCCTCTCGGACATGAGCGTCGCGGAGGCCGCCGGTGCCTGAACCGGCGTCAGCCGGCGCCCGCCGGGCCGAGCCCGCGCGAGCGGCGTGTGCTGCGCGTGCGAAAGGTGACCGAGTGGCGCAGCGCCGGCGTCGGCGCGATGCTGTGCTGCCAGCCCCAGCGTGCCTCGCCTTCGAGCCGGTAGATCGAGCGCGGCGGCAGTTCGACGTTGAGCACGTCGGCCTTGCGCGGGTTGACCGGCGGGTAGCGGCGCAGCCGCATGCGCGCCGGCGTGCCGAGCGACACCCCGACGACGACTTCGAAATCGGGCACGTCCCGGTGCCAGCCGAGCGGCGTTCCCGCGCGGTACTCGGCCACGAGCGCACTGCTCAGCGCGTCCGGTGCGAGCCCGGCCCACGTGGCAACGCGCTCGCGCAGGCCGAGCAGCACCTCCGGGATCGGCGGCCCGGGCAGCAGGCGATGGGCCGCGAAGTCGTACGCGGTGCCGAAGTTCGCGACCCGACGCCGCGCGGTGTAGCCCTTGTACTCGGCCTCGTGCAGCGGCAGCTGCGCGATCGCCGCGAGCAGTTCGGCCTCTTCGGCCGCGCTCAGAAACCCGGGCTCGAAGCGCCAGCCGGCCGGCATTGGCGTGGCGGCAGGCATCGGAAGATCGAAGAGGTCGGATTGCTGCATCGCCGGGGCGTGCGGTGGGTCGGCGTCGGGCAAGCGCACGGGGCCCAGGGCGCTCGCGGTTCGCGGTGCCTGCAGCGCGTGGCGCGCGCACCTGCGGCTTGCGGCGCATCTGGCGCGGATTGTCCGGCACGTTTCGGCGTCTGTCAGCGCAGGGTTTGGCGCCGCCGCACCGAGCCATCGCCGTGCGGGGTCGGAGCGTCGTCGAACACGGCGGACCGCGCAGCGTCGTCGCTCGCACCCCGCCGCGTCGTCGCTCGCGCGTGGTGTCGCTGAGCGACGGTGCCCGCCGACGTGCCCCCGCGCGTTGGGCGGTACCGGCCTGGGCAGCCGCGCGGGCCTGGGCTGCATGATCGTTGATCGAGCGCCGGCGGCACGACCGTGCCGCTAGCACCTGATGAGTTCCACGCACCTACGGGAGGACAGCATGGCAGAGCCGCAGCCCGGCCTCGACGCATCGACCGCAGCGACCCTGGCGCTGCACCCGCGCCACGAGCAGATGTTCCCCACGCTCGGCGACGTCGACATCGCCCGTGTGCGCCGCTTCGCGACGACGCGGCGCTATGCCGACGGCGAACGACTGTTCGAGGCCGGCAAGCCCGCGCCGGGCATGTTCGTGCTGCTCGCGGGTCACGTCGCGGTGACCCAGCGCGACGGCTTCGGGCATTCCACGGCGGTGGTCGACCAGGGTCCGGGCCAGTTCCTCGCCGAGATCAGCCAGCTCTCCGGCGGCCCGGCGCCGGTCGACGGCACCGCCGAAGGCGAGGTCGAGGCGCTGCTCGTCGAGCCGGCCGACCTGCGCCGGCTGCTGATCGCCGAGGCCGAACTCGGCGAGCGCATCGTCCGCGCGCTAATCCTGCGCCGCGTCGGCCTGCTGCAGGCGGCGCTCGGCGGTCCGGTGATCGTCGGCCCGGCGACCTCGCCGGGCGTCGCGCGCCTGCAGAGCTTCCTCACCCGCAACGGCCAGCCGCACCACGTGATCGATCCGCGCAGCGACGCCGACGCCCACGAGCTGATCGTGCGCCTGGCGCCGTCGCCGGCCGACCTGCCGATCGTGCTCGCGCTCGACGGCAGCGTCCTGCGCAACCCTTCCGAGATCGAGCTCGCGCGTTCGATCGGCATGATCGGCGGCGCGCTGCGCCGGCCGTGCTACGACGTCGTCGTGGTCGGCGCCGGCCCGGCGGGCCTCGCGACCGCGGTGTACGCGGCATCCGAAGGCCTGTCGGTGGTCGTCGTCGACAGCCGGGCGTTCGGCGGGCAGGCCGGCGCGAGCGCGCGCATCGAGAACTATCTCGGCTTCCCTACCGGGATATCGGGCCAGGCGCTCGCCGGCCGTGCGTTCATCCAGGCGCAGAAGTTCGGCGCCGAGATCGTGATCCCCGCGACCGTGCGCGCGCTCGGCTGCGGCGCGCCCGGGTCGCCGTTCGAGCTTTCGCTCGACGATGGCAGGACGATCCGCACCCGCACCGTCGTCATCGCGAGCGGCGCGCGCTATCGACGCCCGGCGATCGAAGCGCTCGACCGCTTCGAGGGCCGGGGCGTGTGGTACTGGGCCTCGCCGATCGAGGCGCGCCTGTGCGCCGGCGATTCGGTGATGCTGGTCGGCGGCGGCAACTCGGCGGGACAGGCGGCGGTGTTCCTCAGCGCGCACGCGCGCCACGTGACGATGCTGGTGCGCGGCGAGCGCCTCGCCGACAGCATGTCGAGCTACCTCGTCGAGCGCATCGCCGCCGCGCCGAACGTCGAGCTGCGCACGCGCGCCGACGTGGTCGCGCTCGACGGCGACGCCGACGGCACGCTGGCGCGCGTGCGCTGGCGCGACCGCGCGACCGGCGCCGAGCAGACGGTGCCGATGCGACATCTCTTCCTCTTCGTCGGCGCCGACCCAGCGACCGAGTGGCTGGCCGGTTGCGACATCGAGCTCGATCGCGCCGGGTTCGTGCGCACCGGTCCGGAAATCGACGCCGCGCCGCTCCAGAGTTCGGTGCCTGGCGCGTTCGCGATCGGCGACGTGCGCTCCGGGGTCGGTCAAGCGCGTCGGCGCGGCGATCGGCGAGGGCGCGCAGGTCGTTCACGCATTGCACGGCTACCTGGCCGCGCATGCCGAGGAGGGCATGCGGACGGCCTGACAATCGCGGAATGAACTCGCCCGCCACCCGAACCCCCGCCGCCTGTGAATCGCTGGATCACGTCCGTGCCGAGATCGACCGCCTCGACCGCGCCATCGTGCAACTGCTCGTCGAGCGCGGCCACTACGTGCTCGCCGCAGCCCGCTTCAAGCCCAGCGTCGAGGCGGTGCATGCGCCTGCACGCGTCGAGCAGGTGATCGCCAACGTGCGCCGCCAGGCCGAGGAGGCCGGCGGCCTGCCGGACGTGGTCGAACGGGGCTATCGCACGCTCATCGAGGCGTACACCGAGGCCGAGCGCGAGCGCCACGCGAGGCTCTGAGCAGCGTTTCCCGCCGCGCGCTTCCGGGTGCGGCTGGTGTCCGCCGTGGCTGCCCGGCGGGCCGGCACTGCGGAACGCCGCGCGCCGGTCGCCTGGCGTGATGCCCATCGCTCCCCCACGCAATTGCCCCGGAGTTCCCCGTGACCGAACCCGTCTCCTCCATCCGCATCGCCGTCGAACGTTGCGAGCGGCCGGCCGGCCCCGCCGACGCCCAGGCGGCGATCGCCGCGATCGGCGACGGACCCGGCGTCTGGCTCGGCTGCGACGTCCACGCGCCGGGTCTCTATCGCCGCGAAGCCATGGCGGCGCTCGACCCGCTGCTTGCGATCGTTCTCGACGGCACCCGGCTGCGCCTCGTTCCGCACGGTCGCGTCGGCCGCGCCGTCGGCGAGCGGCTCACGGAGCTCGCGCCGTTCGAGCGTGTCGACGGCCGCCTCGAGCTGAGCTTTGCCGATGCCACGCCCGATGCGTCGCCCGCGAACCCGCACCCGGCGATCCGCCTGCTCGAAGCCATCCTTGCCGCGTTCGCGACCGACGCCCGCGAATTCGGCTTCTACGGCGCGCTCGCGTTCGACTACCACCGGCTCGGCGAAGCCGACACGCTGCCCGACGACGGCCGACGCCGCGTCGCCCTCGTGCTGCCCGCGCGCGTGCTGGTGACGGGCGAGGGCGGTGATCGATGGGTCGAGTTCGCGTTCCCCGGCCACGCGCCGGTCGATGGCGCCGACGCAGCGGTGCCGTCCGCCATGATCGACCGCGACCGCACCGACCAGCCGCCCGGCACGCACGCGCGCTCGGTCGCCGCGGGTGTCGAGCGCATGCGGCGCGGCGAGCTGGGGTCGCTGGTGCTGTCGCAGACGTTCCGGCGCCGGGTCGAGGTCGACGCCGCGGATGCGTTCGCGCGCCTGCGCCGCGACAACCCGTACCCGGCGATGTTCTTCGTCCATGTCGGCGGCGGCGAGCGCGTGTTCGGCGCCTCGCCCGACGTGCAGGTGCGCGCCGACGCCGAGTGGGTCGAGACCGCGCCGGTCTGCGGCACCTTTCGCCGCGGGGCCGACCCTGTCGACGACTACGAGCAGGCCAAGGGCCTCGTGACTTCGGAGGTGGACGAGGCGTCGCTCGCGGTCTGCGCCGATTCGGATCGCAACGACAAGGCCAAGGTGTGCGAGCCCGGCAGCGTCGAGATCGTGACGCGGCGCCGCATCCACTTCTTCTCGACCATCATCCACGCGATCGACCACGTGCGCGGACGCCGCCGCGCCGGCGCCGGCCCGTTCGAGATCGTGCTGACGCACGCGACGCCGGCGACGGTGACCGGGATGCCGAAGGCCGCGGCGCGCGCGGCGATCGCGGCGATCGAGCCCGAGTGGCGCGGCTGGTACGCGGGTGCCGCGGTACGCATCGGCGCCGACGGCAGCTGCGAGGCGCTGACGATGCTGCGCTTCGCACGCTTGGTCGACGGTATCGCCGAGGTGCGCTGCGGCGGCAGCCTGCTTGCCGATTCGGACCCCGTGCGCGAAGAGGAGGAGACCCGCCTCAAGGCCGAGACGCTGTTTCGCGTGCTCGGCGGCGGCTCGCCGCGGCCGCCGGCCGCGCCGGCACCAATCGGTGCGGCTTGGCGCGTCGACGTCGTCGATGCGGGCGATCCGCTCGCCGCCTTGCTGCACGAGGCACTGGTGCAGGCCGGCTGCACGATCACGCCCGGCGCGCCGGTCCGCGTGCTCGGCGACGCGCCGCTCGAGCGTCTGCGTGGCGCGCCGGCCCCCGCCGGCGCGACGCCGACGCTTGCCGTCAACAACGCTGGTCTGGCCTGGCTCGAGCGCGACGGTGCGACGCTGCACAAGCTCGAGGTGCCGCAGTTCGGCCGTGCGCTCGAGGTGGAGGCGATCGGCGACGGCGCGTTCGCGGCGCTCGGCCGCTTCCAGCTCGGCGTCTACGCGAGCCACGTGATCGCGGCCGACGCGCTGCCGGCCGGCTGGCAGCTCGCCGCACGCGGCGCCGACGGCCGCGTCGTCGTCGCAGTGCACCCGGGCCGCCGCGCCGTGGTGCTGCTCGCACGGCCGGATTCGGTGCTCTCGACCCGTCGCGGTGGCGGCCGTGCGGTGCTGCACGCCGCGCTCGCCTGGCTCGCCGCCTGACCGCGTTCGCCCCGGCGCCGGGCCGATCGCACGAGACCGCGCCTTTAAAATCGACCCCTTCACGACTGGAGCCTTCCCGATGAAACGCCGCGCCACGTTGGCACTTGCAGCCCTGCTGGCCGTTGCGGCCCTTCCCGCCGCCGCGCAGAGCACCTGGCCGAGCCGGCCGGTCCGCATCGTCGTTCCCTATGCGCCCGGGTCGTCGCCCGACGTGCTGATCCGCATCATGGGCGAGAAGCTCGGGCCGCGGCTCGGTCAGCCTCTGGTGATCGAGAACCGCCCGGGCGCCGGCGGCAACACCGGCACCGATCACGTCGCCAAGTCCGCGCCCGACGGCTACACCTTCCTCGTCAGCACCAACGGTCCGCTGGTCTACAGCACCGTCTTCAACCCGAAACTGCCGTACGACCCGTTCAAGGACCTCGCGCCGGTCACGCTCGCCGGTGGCCAGCCCAACGTCTGCGCGGTGTCGAACGACATGAACGTCGCCGACGTCAAGGCCTGGGTCGCCGCGATGCGGCAGAACCCCGGCAAGTACAACTACTCGTCGACGGGCATCGGCTCGATGTCGCACCTGTCGATCGAGATCCTCAAGCTGCGCACCAACTCGTTCGCGGTGCACCTGCCGTACGCGTCGTCGCCTCAGGCGATCACCGCGATCCTGCAGGGCGACGTGCAGTTCGCGTGCGTGCCGCCGGTGGCGGTGATGCCGCAGGCCAAGGCCGGCAAGCTGAAGGCGGTCGCGGTCACGAGCGCCAAGCGCAGCGCGCTGGTGCCGGGCGTGCCGACCCTCGCCGAGTCGGGCTTCCCGGAAATCCAGGCGCTCGCCTGGATGGCGGTGATGGCACCGGCGCGCACGCCGGCCGACGTGATCGAGCGCATGAACCGCGAGATGGTCGCGGTGCTCAACGACCCCGAGGTGCGCAACAAGCTCGCGACCGCGTACATCGAGCCGATCGGGTCGACCCCCGCAGAGCTCGCCAAGTGGATGACCGAGGAGCGCACGCGCTGGGCGCCGGTCATCAAGTACGCCGAGCTGAAGGCCGAGTAAGGCGAGCGGGGCAGCTGCGCCGCGTCTCGCGGTGGCGGGCAGGCCGCCGCCGCGTCGCGTCACACGGCCGAGGCCCGGCGCCGAGCTAGCGGATCACGCCGCACGCCAGCCGCGTTCCGGCGTTGTCGGTCGGCTGCGTCGTGAAGTCGCCGGCCAGCGAATGCACCGCAGCCGGCAACGGCCAGCGCGAGACCGAGCCTCGAAAGGGCGACCGCCACGCGCGGCGTCGCGGCGCGGGGTGCGGGCGCGGGTGCGATGTGCAAGCTCATGGCAGTTCCTCTCGAGTGGTTGCTGGGTCGGCGCGAACGGATCGATGCGCGTCAGCCCATCGGCCGACCGCCGGTGCTGCCCCAGACGTTGCCGCTGACGTAGCTCGAGTCGGCGGCGGCGAGCTGCACGTAGAGCGGGGCGATCTCGGCCGGCTGGCCGGGGCGGCCGAGCGGGGCGTCGGCGCCGAACTTGGGCAGCTCCTCGAGCGGCTGACCGCCGCTCGGCTGCAGCGGGGTCCAGAACGGACCGGGGGCCACCGCGTTGACGCGGATCCCCTTGTCGGCGAGCTGCTTGGCGAGTGCCTGCGTGAACGTGATGATCCCGGCCTTGGTGGTCGCGTAGTCGAGCAGCAGCGCCGGCGGGTCGTGCGCCACCACCGATGCGGTGTTGATGATGGTCGCGCCCGGCGGCAGGTGCTCGAGCGCCGCCTTGGTGATCCAGAACATCGCGTAGAGGTTGGTCTTGAGCGTGGCGTCGAATGCGTCGGTCGTGATGTCGGCGATCGACTTCTGCGCCTGCTGGCGCGCCGCGTTGTTGACCAGGATGTCGAGCCCGCCGAGCGCCTTCACGGCGTCGGCGACGAGCTGGATGCAGAACTTCTCGCTGCGGATGTCGCCCGGCAACGGGATCGCACGCCGGCCTTCGGCGCGGATCAGCTGCACCACCTCGCGGGCGTCCTCCTCCTCGGCCGGCAGGTAGCCGATGGCGACATCGGCGCCCTCGCGGGCATAGGCGATCGCCGCAGCCCGCCCGATGCCGGAATCGCCGCCCGTGATCAGCGCCTTGCGACCGGCCAGGCGTCCCGAGCCGACATAGCTCTTCTCGCCGTGGTCAGGGCGCGGCTGCATGCGGCTCGCGAGCCCCGGCCACGGCTGCGTCTGTTCGGGAAACGGCGGCTTGGGATAGGCGTTCCGCGGGTCGACGAGGGTGCGGCGTGCCGGCCGAGCTGCATCGGCGCTCGCCTGTGCGGCGGCGCCGCTGCTGGCCATCAGCGCCGGGGCGGCGACGAGGCCGCCGAGCAGGCCGATGGCGTTGCGCCGGGAGGGGGTAGGGTCGGAATCGTCGTCGATGGGCATGCCGGGCTCCTCGTTCGTTTGAGAGAGCGCCGGCACGGCAAGCGTCGTGCCGCGGCGGCACGCCCGACGTGCCCAAGCGCGAGCACGTGGCGGCCCCGCGAGCGCGGCCGCCGGCTTGCGTTGAAGCCTGCCGGCCCGACCAGCGCGTCAGCTGGCCCCCGCATCGCGCGGTGGGCCGCCCGCCTTCCACAGGTAGTAGACGCTCTGGCGCAGCAGGCGCTCGGCGTTGGCGTCGTCGACCCAGCCGAAGCGCGCGCGCAGGCTGGCGGTGAACGCGCCGGCGTCGACCTGCTTCGCGTTCTCGGCCGCGAGCCGGTACGCGGTCTCGTGGCCGAAGCGCATCGCTGCCTGACACACGGCGTCGAGCTCGTCGAGGGCGTCCGGCGTCAGCCACGGATGCTGCACACGCAGGCGCTCCTGGATCGGCGCGAGCCACCGGTCACCCCAATCCATCGCGAGCGCGAGGCCATCGTTGAGCAGCGTCTCGCGGGCCGGGCGTTTGCGGAAGCGGGCGAGCCAGTTCACGCGGCGCAGCATAGGAGCTCGCGATGCGGCGCGCCGGCGCGCGTGCGCGATCGACCGCCGCTGCCGGCGGCTCGGCGCGCCGTTTGCTGGCACACCGCATCGATCCCTTGGAGAAACCGGATGAGCACCAGCGACACCCCGACGCAGAAGGCGACCAGCCCCGAGACCAAGCCCACCGGGCAGAAGCGCAGCCAGGAGCGCGGCACCGCGACGCGCAGCAAGAAGAACCCCGGCAAGCGGGCCAAGCAGGGCGGTTAGCGGCCGCGCCGGCGGGCGCATCGCTCGACCGTCGTGCTGCGCGCTGTTCATCACGCGCCCTCACGCGGCGGCTGACTGCTGCGCGGCTGTCGCCTGACGCGGCGTCGCGCTGGGTGCACGCCTGGCCAGCATCGACCCGTGCGCGCCCGGCGACGGCCGCCGCTGCGTGCCCATCGTGTCCGCGGTAAAGGATTCCTGACGGTCCCCCCGCGAGCCACGCGCGTCGCCGCTCCGATGCATCACCAAGCCCACACCCTGCGCGTCGCGACGCCCGGACGATCGCTCACCGAGGTCACGCCGGCGGTCGCGCGCTGGGTCCGTGAGACGCGGATCCGGCTGGGCCTGCTGACGCTCTTCATCCGCCACACGTCGGCGAGCCTGCTGATCACCGAGAACGCCGACCCGCAGGTGCGCGTCGATCTCGAGCGCTTCTTCGCCCGGCTGGTGCCGGACGGCGACCCGTCGTTCGACCACGTTGCGGAAGGGCCCGACGACATGCCGGCACACGTGCGCGCCGCGCTCACGCAGACCCACCTCGCGGTGCCGATCGTCGACGGCGTGCTCGCGCTCGGCACCTGGCAGGGCATCCATGTCTACGAGCATCGCCGTGCGCCGCACCGGCGCGAGGTGGTGCTGTACGCCAGCGGCGAGCTCTGACCGTTCAGCCGAAGCGCAGCGCGATCACCCCCGCGACGACGACGCCGGTGCCGAGCGCGCGCTGGGCGCCGAAGCGCTCGCGCAGCAGCCAGGTGCCGAGCACCGCCGCGAACAGCACCGATGTCTCGCGCAACGCGGCCACCGACGCGACCGGCGCGCGCGTCATCGCCCATAGCGCGATGGCGTACGAGCCGATCGAGGCCGCTGCACCGCCGGCCGAGGCCGGCCAGCGTTGCGCGAGCTGGTGGCGCAGGCCCGCGCGGCCCGCTGCGTCGCGCCGCAGGTAGACGACGAGCGGATACGTGCACCCGTTCACCACGAACAGCGTGAGCACGTAGCTGAGCGGCTGACCCGCGAGGCGCACGCCGCGACCGTCGACCACCGTATAGATGGCGATGATGGCGGCGTTCGCGAATGCGAACGCGAGCGCCTTCCTGTGGTGCAGCACGCCATGCTGGCGCGCCAGGCCGATCAGCGCAACGCCGACGCTGATGCCGGCGACGCCGAACCAGGTGAGCGTCGACGGTCGCTCGCCGATCAGCGTGCCGCTGCCGATCGCGACGAGCAGCGGTGCCGAGCCGCGCATGATCGGGTAGGTGAGGCCGAGGTCGCCATGCCGATAGGCGCCGACCAGCGTCGTGTAGTAAGCGACGTGCACCAGCGCCGAAACGCCGATGAAGGGCCACGCCGCGCGCTCCGGCAGCCCCAGGACGAGGAGCGGCGGCACCGCCATCAGCCCGGCGATCGCCTGCAGCAGCGCCGTGTCGGCGGCCTTGTCGCCACCCGACTTGATGAGCGCGTTCCACGACGCGTGCAATGCCGCGCCGAGCAGCACGATCGCGACCAGGGACCAGCTCAAGACCGCAGCCGCCCGCAGGCTCGGCCGGTGCACCCCGCAGCGCGCGGCGAGCGAGGCGACCGCGCGAAAGTCACTCGCCGCCCAGCCCGGCGAGCTGCGACTGGCGGATGCGCGTCTTGGTCAGCGCGCCGGCCGACTCGAGGATCGGGTAGGCGATCGAGCAGATGTGCGAGTTGATGCGCTTGAGGTCGCTGATGAGGTCGAGGTGCAGCGAGCTCGTCTCGATGCTCTGCGCGGTGTTGTCGCGCAGCCGGCTGATGTGATTGGCGGCGTACTCGTGCTCGAGGTCGCGGAAGTGCGCCTTCTCCTCGAGCAGCCGCTTGGCGTCGCGCACGTGGCCGTCCAGGAACACGCTCATCCCGAGGCGCAGGTTGGCGAGCAGGCGCTCGTGCAGGTGGCAGATCTCGGCCATGCCGGCTTCGGAGAAGCTGCGGTTCTTGCGCACCTTCTTGTCCTCGATGTCCTGCAGCACGCGCTCGATGATGTCGCCGATCTGCTCCATGTTGATCGTGAACGAGACGATGTCGGTCCAGCGCCGGCTTTCCTCTTCGGACAGCGCCTCGCCGGAGATCTGCGTCAGGTAGAACTTGATCGCCGAGTAGAGCTCGTCGACGGTGTCGTCGAGCTTGCGGAGCTGGCTCGAGAGCTGCAGGTCGTTGTTGCGGATGACGGGAATGATCCCGCGCATCATGGTCTCGACCACGTCGGCCTGGTGCAGTGCCTCGCGCGCCGCGCAGCTGATCGCGAGCGACGGCATCGTGAGCGCGAGCGGGTCGAGGTGGCGCGGCCGCAGCGAGTCGACGTTGCTGCCGCGCGCCCGCAGCCAGCGGTCGACGCTGCGCCCGACGAGCCCGGTGAATCCGATGAACAGGATCGCCAGCGCGAGGTTGAACCCGAGGTGGAAGAACACGACCTGCTGGTGCACCACCGGCAGCAGCTGCTGGAGCAGTGAACGCGCCTGGGGCAGCACCATCACCGCGAGCAGCGTGCCGGCGATCTTGAAGATCATGTTGCCGACCGGCAGGCGGCGCACCTCGGGCGCCGCGTTGGCGGTGGCGAGCAGCGCGAGGATCCCGCTGCCGATGTTCGCGCCGAGCACCAGCCCGAGCGCCACGTCGATCGTCAGCACGCCCGACGAGGCGAGGGTCGCGATCAGCAGCACGATGGCCAGGCTCGAGTACGCCATCACGGTGAGCGCGGCGCCGACCACGACGTCGAGCGCGACCTCGTTCGGCAGCGCGACGAGGAGCCCCCGCACCGCCGGGGCCTCCACCAGCGGCCGCGTCGCGCCGACGATCAGCTGCAGCGCGAGCGTGATGAGGCCGAGACCGATCAGCACCCGTCCGATCGCCCCGGCGCCGCTGTTCTGGCGCGAGATGAAGACGACCACGCCGACGAAGATGAGCAGCGGCGACAGCCACGACAGGTCGAGCGAAAAAACGACCGCCATCAGGCTGGTGCCGACGTCGGCCCCGAGCATGACGGCGAGCGCGGCCGTGGTGGTGACGAGGTTCTTGCCGACGAACGACGCGACGATCAGGCAGGTGGCGGTGCTCGACTGGACGATGCTGGTGACCCCGATACCGGCGACGACGCCGCGAAGCCGGTTTCCGAAGCTGAGCGCCAGCACGCGCCGCAGGTTCTCGCCGAGGACGCGGAGCATGCCGGTGCGCACGATGTGCGTGCCCCACACCAGCAGCGCGATCGCTGCGAGCAGGTTGAGGAGATGGATCAACGGAGTCGGGCTTTCAGAGACGGTTCCAAAGGTTCACGCGACGGATGCAGGTTCGGTTGACCGGGGCTGCCCCAGGGTCGGAGCGCGCCGGTTGCGGCGCCGGCGCTGCAGCGCGTGCGCGGCCATCGCCGCGCCCGCTGCGCCGGCGTCGCCCGCGGCGAGCGCGGCGACGATGCGGCGGTGCTCGCGCGACGACAGCGTCGAGCCGGCGCGCGGAGCGGCGCTGCGCACCAGGCTCAGTTCCTTGGCGAGCTGGCGATCGATCGCCATCAGGCGCCGGTTGCCGCTGAGTTCGACGAGTCGGTCGTGAAAGCGCCGGTCGAGCGACTCCCACGCCAGCGCATCCCGCGCCGCGCTCGCCGCGTCGAGCGCGTCGGCAAGCTCGCGCAGCTCGGCAAGCGTGGTGGCGTCGACGCGGCGCGCGACGCGTCGACCCACGAGTGCATCGATCGCCGCGCGCAGGTCGAGGATTTCGTCGACTTCGTCGGCGGCGATCTCGCGCACGAACACGCCGCGGTTCTTCTCGGCGCGCACGAGGCCGGCTTCGCCGAGCATCCGGAACGCCTCGCGCAACGGGCCGCGCGAGACGCCGAGTCGCGCGGCTAGCGCGGTCTCGGTCAGCCGCGCGCCGGGGCCGAGCTCGCCGCTCAGGATCATCCGCTCGAGCTCGGCCTGTACCGCGCTGGTCAGCGAATGGCGCTGGAGCAGGGCGATGGTGGCGCTCGATGGGGGCTGCGCTGGCATCACGCGAGTAGATGCTTCGTCTTGAAAACTGTCAACAGTCGGCAGTCTTCCGCCTAAGTGGCGCTGTCGACGGCAACAGGCACCGGCACCAAGGTTGGCGCAACGCCGTCATTGAAAACGCGACGCACCCAACGCTTCGTGTTCTCGCCGGCTGCTCGCGAAGCAGGTGTTTGCCGAGGTCTGCGCGGTCAGCCGCGCGGGGTCGCTGGCGTCCTGCACCAGGCGTGCGCGGGCACCGTCCGCCTCGCGCTCCGCGCGGGAGCGACGCAGATCGCTCAGGCGAGCACGTTGTCGCCGCCCAGCATCGGCTCGATCGCGAGGTCGACGGCGACGGCGGGGCGCGGCGCGGCTGCCGCTGCCGCGAGCCGGGCGACGTCGCGGCTCTGCGCAAGCTCGGCCTCGGCACGCAGCAGCGCACCCGCGAGCGTCTCGCCCGGCTCGAGTTGCGCGATGCCGATGTTGAGGCTCACGCGGGCGATGCGCGGCGCGATCTGGCGATCGTCGAGACGCGTCATCACGCGCGCGGCGGCGCGCCGCGCCTCGTCGGCGCTGGTCTTGAGAAGGAGGGCGGCGAAATCGTCGCCACCCAGGCGGCCGGCGATGTCGCGCCGGCGCAGCGTCTCGCGCAGCGCCACGCCGACCTGGCGCAGGGCCTCGTCGCCGTTGGACGCGCCGAGCACGTCGTTGATGTGCTTGAGGCAGTCGACGTCGAATACGACGACGCTGGCAGCGGCGTCGCCGCGTTCGGCGAGCGCCGCCTGGGCGAGCTCGTGGAAGTGGCGCCGGTTCGGCAGCCGCGTCAGCGCGTCGACATCGGCGATGTGGCGCAGCTTGCGAAGCGAGCCATGCAGATCCTCGACCTTGCGCTCGTGGTTCAGCAGCACGCCAAGGTAGGTCATGAGAAGCGCGGACGCCACGGTGGCGAGCAGCAGCACGGTGGCGGTCGCCGCCGGCGTGACGCCGACGGCCGTCGCGGTGTAGGCGAGCCACATCGCCTGTGCACCGGCGCCGATCAGCACCGCGGCGACCAGGCTCTTGAGCGCGGTGCTGATGTTGAAGTCCTCGAGGCGGGTCAGCAGCACCGACGCATACACGTTGAGAGCGATGCCGGCACCGGCGACCACGCCGGGGCGCGGCGCGCCGTCGGCGCCGAACGCGGCGCTGACGGCGCCGACGACCCAGGCGGCGCCGAGCAGCAGCCAGTCGACGAGCGCCGGCAGACCGGGGCTGCGCCGAGAGAAGAAGCGCCGCATGCCGGCGAGCACGACGATCGGCCAGGCGAGCGCGAGCGCCGCGGCGGCGGTCTGCGCCGGCGGCAGCGTCTCGCCGACCGCGGCGAGCACGAGACCGGGCACGAGCAGCCAGGCGGCACCGACCCACCACCAGGTGCCGCGGTAGCTGCGCTGGCGTGCGGCGACGAAGGTCGTGACGCCGGCCGCCAGCGCGAGCGCAGCGGCGCAGGCGAGGAGCAGGGTCGGCAGGTGGACTTCCATGGAGAGCGGCAAGAGAGGGGCGCCGCGACCCGGCAGGGCAGGCGTTCAGGCAGCAACGGCAAGCATCGCAAATCGCACCGTCGTGCGGGGCGCTCTTGGCCCATGGTGCACGGCGAAAGCGGTATCAATTCGCAGCGACGTCGGCGTCATCCGACGGGCGAAGCTTCGCTGGCGCGCGGCGCGGCATATCGCACGCGATGTCCGAGCAGGGCCAAAGCCGATCGCTGCGCGCCGCATGCCACCCGTACACTGCCGCGCTGGTTCTGGCTCGGTTGCGTCTTACGGTGGGTACGTTGCAGTTGTCTGGTCCGGCGCGCCGGCTCGTCTCGGCCGGGCTGCTGGCGTGGTCGTTCGCTCTCGCGCACGCCGCCCCCGAGCCGCATGCCGCCCGGCCGATCTTCGTGCTGAACTCGCTCGACGCGACCATCAGCGTGATCGACCCCGTCACCTTCACCGAGACGCAGCGCCTGCCGACCGGCAAGGAGCCGCACCACCTCTATCTCACGCCCGACGAGCGCTCGCTCGTCGTCGCCAACGCGCTCGCCGACTCGCTGACCTTCATCGACCCGCGCACGGCGGTGATCCAGCGCACCGTGACCGGTATCCCCGACCCGTACCACCTGCGCTTCTCGCCCGACATGAAGTGGCTGGTGACGGCGTCGAACCGCCTCAACCGGATCGATATCTACCGCTGGGAGCGCGACGCGGCCGAGCCGTTCAAGCTGGCCGCTCGCGTGGTCGCGCCGCGAACGCCCAGCCATCTGATGATCGACAGCCGCAGCACGACGCTTTACGCGAGCCTGCAGGACAGCGACGAGCTGATCGCGATCGACCTCGGGACGCAGAAGCCGCGCTGGAAGAGTCCGGTCGGCAAGATGCCGGCCGACGTGTACCTCTCGCCCGACGACCGCCTGCTGCTGGTCGGCATGACCGGCGACGAGTTCGTCGAGGTCTACGACGTCAGCGCGGCCACGCCGCGCCTCGTCAAGCGAATCCAGACCGGCGCCGGCGCGCACGCGTTCCGGGCCCGCGGCGACGGCCGCCACGTGTTCGTCAGCAACCGTGTCGCCAACACGATCAGCCAGATCGACCTGCAGACGCTCGCCGTGACCGACACCTACCCCGCGCCGGGCGGGCCGGACTGCATGGAAGTGTCGGCGGACGGCAAGACGCTGATGACGACCTCGCGCTGGGCTCGCAAGCTCACCTTCATCGACCTCGAGAAGAAGGTGGTGGCGCGGCAGGTCGCGGTCGGCCGGTCGCCGCACGGCGTCTGGACGCTCGACCATGCCTCGAGGCGCTGACGCGCGCGGCCTCGCGCCGGGACGCCGGGCTCGGGGTGGCGCCGGCGCGGCGGCGCGTCGCGCCGCGCTCGCCATCGCGCTCGCCGCCGCTCCGGCGTTCGGTGCCGACTGCGGCACCTGCCGCGGCGCGGCCGGCGAGCGCCCGCTCTACCTCACGTTCGACACGGGCCACATGGGGGTCGCGCCCCTGGTCGCCGAGGTGCTGGCGCGCCAGGGCGTCAAGGCGACGTTCTTCGTTGCCAACGAGCCGACGCTGGACGGCGGCAGCAGCCTCGACGAGCGCTGGGCGCCGTGGTGGAAGGCGCGTGTCGCCGAAGGCCATGCGTTCGGCTCGCACACCTTCGACCATGTCTACTGGGTCGCCGACCGCGGAGCGGCGGGCTTTCGCATGAAGCCGGCGTTCGGCGCCGACGCCGGCCACGCCAGCGACTGGAGCGCCGCGCGCTATTGCGCCGAGCTGAACCGCTCGGCCGAACGCTTCCGCGCGATCACCGGCGAGGCACTGCTGCCGATCTTCCGGGCACCCGGCGGCAAGACCTCGCCCGCGCTGCTCGCCGCCGCGCGCGGCTGCGGCTGGCTGCACGTCGGCTGGAGCCCGGCCGGCTTCCTCGGCGACGAGCTGCCGAGCGAGCGCGCATCGAACCGGCAGCTGCTGGAGCGCGCGCTGCGCGACGTGCGGCCCGGCGACATCCTGCTCGCCCACCTGGGGATCTGGTCGCGCAAGGACGCGTGGGCGCCCGCGGTGCTCGAGCCGCTGATCGCGAAACTCCGGTCCACCGGTTTCTGCTTCGCGACGTTACGTGAGCACCCCGCCTACCGCTCGCACCTCCAAGGCAAATGATCGACGCCTTCGTGACCCGCCTCGCCGACGTCTTCGGCGCCGCCCAGCAGACCGTCTTCGAGGCCGCCGTCGCGCCGGTGATGTTCGCGATCGGGCTCGGCAACCTGCTCGAGGACGCGTTCGCCGCGACCGGCTGGCTGCTCGTCGGAGTCATCGAGATCGCGGTCCTGATCGGCGGCATCGGCGCGCTGGAGCGCTGGCGCCCGGTCGCTCCCGTCACCGACAGGAGTGGCGTGCGCACCGACATCCTCTACACACTGGTGCACCGGCTGGGCCTCTTTCGCGTGCTGCTGTTCTTCCTGGTCGACCCGCTCTGGGACTGGACCTTCGCCGAGCTGCGCCTCGTCGGCTGGCAGGTCTGGCAACTCGACGAGCTGGTCGGCCGCTGGTGGCCGGGCGTCACCGACACCGCTTGGTTCGGCCTTGTCGCCTACCTGGTGGTGCTCGACTTCGCCGGCTACTGGATCCATCGTGCCCAGCACGCCGCCAACTGGTGGTGGGCGCTGCACGCGCTGCACCACAGCCAGCGCGAGATGACCATGTGGAGCGACAACCGCAGCCACCTGCTCGACGACCTGATCCGCGACGGCATCCTCGTCATGCTCGCCCATGCGATCGGCGTCGCGCCCGGACAGTTCGTGGCGATCGTGGTCTGCACCCAGCTGCTCGAGAGCCTGGCGCACGCGAACGTGCGGATCGGTTTCGCGTCCTTGGAACGGCTGCTGGTGAGCCCGCGCTATCACCGCCTGCACCACGCGATCGGCGTCGGCCATGAGTCGGCCGGGCCGAACAGCCTCGGCGGCCACAACTTCGCGGTGCTGTTTCCGCTCTGGGACATCGTGTTCCGCAGCGCGAAGTTCGCCGACACCTTCCCGCCCACCGGCATCCGCGACCAGCTCCCGGAGCACGGCGGGCGCGACTACGGCGATGGCTTCTGGCGCCAGCAATGGCTCGGCCTGCGCCGGCTTTTCGGCGCGCGCTGAATCCTCGGCCGCGGGCGCGGCGACACTCGCGGCGATGAAGGGGATCGTCGACGCGTTCTGGCGGGCCGCCGCGTACTGCCTGCATCCCAAGGTCATCGGGCTCTCGCTGCTGCCGCTGGTGCTGGTCGCCGGCGCGACGGCGGCCCTCGGCTGGTTCTTCTGGGAGCCGGGGATCGACGCCGTGCGAGCGACGCTCGAGCGATGGGCGCTGCTGGCGCCGCTCTTCGCCTGGCTCGACGCGATCGGCTTCGGCTCGTTCCGCAGCGTGCTCGCACCGCTGGTGGTGGTCGCGCTGGCGCTGCCGGTGATCGTGCTCGCCTCGCTGGTGCTGGTCGCCGCCCTCATGACGCCGGCACTGGTGCGCCTGGTCGCCGCGCGCCGCTTTCCGCAGCTCGAGCGGCGCCGCGGCGGCAGCTTCTGGCAGGGCGTGCGCGCGTCGCTCGGCTGGACTTTGGTCGCGGTCGTCGCGCTGGCGGTGAGCGTGCCGTTCTGGCTCATCCCGCCGCTCGGCGTGGTCCTGCCGCCGCTGATCTGGGGCTGGCTGACCACGCGTGTGCTCAGCTTCGACGTGCTCGCCGAACACGCGAGCGCGAGCGAGCGGCGCCGCCTCGTCGTTCAGCTGCGCTGGCCGCTGCTCGCGATCGGGATCGTGACCGGCTACCTGGGTGCCGCGCCGACCCTGTTGTGGGCGCTCGGCGCGATGACGCTGGTGTTCGCACCGCTCCTGATCGTCGTCTCGATCTGGCTCTACACCCTGATCTTCGCCTTCTCGGCGCTCTGGTTCGCGCACTACCTGCTGGCGGCGCTGAACGCGCTGCGTGCCGCGGCGACCGGGGCCGGGGAGAATCGCGGCTCGACCACTTCGATGGCGCTGCGTGCGCCGGACCCACCCCTGCGATGAACATCGGCCTCATCATCATCGGCGACGAGATCCTCTCGGGAAAGCGCGCCGACAAGCACCTGCCGCGCGTCATCGAGATCCTCGCCGCTCGTGGCCTCGCGCTCGCCTGGGTCCGCATCGTCGGCGACGACCCCGCGCTGATCACCGCGACGCTCGCCGACGCGTTTGCCTCCGGCGATCTGGTGTTCTCGTGCGGCGGCATCGGCGCGACCCCCGACGACCACACGCGTCAGTGCGCCGCCGCGGCGCTCCGCGTGCCGCTCGAGCTCCACCCGGGAGGCCGCGAGCTGATCCTCGAGCGCATGCGCGACGTCGCGCGCGAGCAGGGCACGCCGTACGAGCCCGAGCGCGACGACAACCGGCATCGCCTCAACATGGCGGTCTTCCCCCAGGGCGCCGAGCTGGTCCCGAATCCGTACAACAAGATCCCCGGGTTCTCGATGCCGAGCACCGCGCCGGGTGCCGACCCGCACGCGAGGGTCTACTTCGTGCCCGGGTTTCCCGTCATGGCCTGGCCGATGATCGAGTGGGCGCTCGACGTGCGCTGTGCGGGGCTGCACGCGGAGCAGACCACGCGGGAACGCTCGGTGATCGTCTTCGGCGCGATGGAGGCGGCGCTCACGCCGCTGATGGAGCAGATCGAAGCCGCCTACGCCGGCGTGAAGGTGTTCAGCCTGCCGAGCGTCGACCATCCGCAGTGGGGGCGGCACATCGAGCTGGGCGTCAAAGGCGCGGCGGTGAGCCTTGATGCAGCCTATTCAGCGCTGCTGACCGGACTGCGCCAACATGGTGCCGAGCTTGGCCCCGAGCTGGTGCGTTGACACGCACCAGCGTCGCCTTGCACCAATCGGATCCATCTCAGCCCTATCCCTGCATGCCGTAGCGGACGCTCCGAGGCTCTGCCTGCACCGCGCGGCGCCGGACGCCTCGTCAGCGACGTCCACTGGCATGCTTACTGCTACATTTCTGTGCGCACTTAGGGTCCGCTCCCGCGCTTGCCGGGCTGCCCGGGCTCCCACAAACCCCCGCCAGTACTCCCAGGAGATTGATTGATGGCCACCAAGACCGTCGCCGACGTGATGAACATGGTGAAGGAGAACGAAGTCAAGTTCGTCGACTTCCGCTTCACCGACACCCGCGGCAAGGAACAGCACGTCACGGTGCCGGTCTCGCATTTCGATGAAGACAAGTTCACCTCCGGCCATGCCTTCGATGGGTCGTCGATCGCCGGCTGGAAGGGTATCGAGGCGTCGGACATGCAGCTGATGCCCGACCCGAACACGGCCAACATCGACCCGTTCTTCGAAGAGCCGACGCTCATCCTGACCTGCGACGTGGTCGAGCCGAGCGACGGCAAGCCCTACGAGCGCGATCCGCGCTCGCTCGCCAAGCGCGCCGAGGCCTACATGAAGGCCTCGGGCCTCGGCGATGCCGCCTACTTCGGCCCCGAGCCCGAGTTCTTCGTGTTCGACAGCGTGCGCTGGCAGGTCGACATGTCGGGCTGCTTCGTGAAGATCGAGTCCGAAGAGGGCTCTTGGAACACGGGCAAGGACTACGAGCACGGCAACTCGGGCTATCGCCCGACCGTCAAGGGCGGCTACTTCCCGACCCCGCCGATCGACTCGTTCCAGGACATGCGCTCGGAGATGTGCCTGATCCTCGAATCGCTCGGCATTCCGGTCGAGGTGCACCATCACGAGGTGGCGCAGGCGCAGATGGAGATCGGCACCCGCTTCTCGACGCTGGTCGAGCGCGCCGACTGGCTGCAGCTGCAGAAGTACGTGATCCAGAACGTCGCCAACTCGTACGGCAAGACGGCGACCTTCATGCCCAAGCCGATCGTCGGCGATAACGGCTCGGGGATGCACGTGCACCAGTCGGTGTCGAAGGACGGCAAGAACCTGTTCGCCGGTGACGGCTACGCGGGCCTGTCGGAGTTCGCGCTGTTCTACATCGGCGGCATCATCAAGCACGCGCGCGCGCTCAACGCGATCACGAATCCCGGCACCAACAGCTACAAGCGGCTGGTTCCGGGCTTCGAGGCGCCGGTCAAGCTCGCGTACAGCTCGCGCAACCGCTCGGCGTCGATCCGCATCCCGTACGTCGCCAACCCGCGCGGCCGCCGCATCGAGGCGCGCTTCCCGGACCCGCTGGCGAACCCGTACCTCGCGTTCTCGGCGCTGCTGATGGCCGGTCTCGACGGCGTCGAGAACAAGATCCACCCGGGCGAGGCGGCGACCAAGGACCTCTACCACCTGCCGCCGGAAGAGGACGCGAAGATCCCGACCGTCTGCTCGAGCCTCGACCAGGCGCTCGAGGCGCTCGACAACGACCGCGCGTTCCTCACCAAGGGCGGCGTGTTCACCGACGCCTACATCGACGCCTACATCGAGCTGAAGATGCAGGAGGTGACGCGCTTCCGCATGACGACGCACCCGGTCGAGTTCGATCTCTACTACAGCCTCTGAGCAGGGCTCGACTCGAACAAGGGACGCCGCGGCGTCCCTTTTCGTTGGTGCCGCGTCTGCCTGTTGCGGCGATCCGACGCCGGTGGCGGCCGGCGTGCCGGATGACCCGCCGCAGCGCGACGGTGCGCGGGGTCTTGCATGAAGGCGAGGGCTCGCTGCGGGACAATCCGCGCGCCTTGCCGGCACCCGCCGGCGGACCGCATCGGCTGGAGGATCGGATGAGCTTTGTCAGGACGACGCGTCAGGCTGCCGCGCTCGCGCTGGTGATCGCGGGCGGCGCGGCGCTCGACGCCGGCGCGCAGGAGATGTACCGCTGCCCGGGCAACGACTACAAGAACACGATCAGCGCGAAGGAAGCGGCCGCGCAGGGCTGCCAGCGCATCGAGGGTGCGCCGATCACGGTGATCCAGTCGCCGCGGCCGCGTCAGGTGGCGCCGGCGCCAGCGCCGTCCGGCGCGGGCTCGGCGGCGCCGCCCGCGAGCGCAGGTCCGGCCGCCGCGCGCATCGACCCGGCGGCGCAGCGAGCGCGCGACAGCGACGCCCGGCGCATCCTGGAGACCGAGTTGCGTACCGAAGAGGAACGGCTTTCCGCGATGCAGAAGGAATTCAACAACGGCGAGCCCGAACGCCAGGGCAACGAGCGCAATTACCAGAAGTACGCCGACCGCGTGGCCGAGATGAAGGCGGCCATCGCGCGCAAGGAAAGCGACATCGCGGCAATCCGTCGCGAGATGCAGAAGCTGCCCAAGTGAAGGCTGTCGGCGCGCCGGACGATGTGCGCTCGGCATCGGCGCTCTACGGCGCGCTCGATCTGCTCGCGACGATGATCGCGATCGTCGGTCCCGACGGCGACTGCATCTTCGCGAACGCGTCGTTCGAAAGCGTGCTGGGCCTGTCGCGGCGCAACGTGCAGAGCGGCTCGATCTTCGACTGGGTGCAGGACCCTGCGGTGCTGCGCGACACCGTCGCCGCCGTCAGCAACAACGTGTTCTCGACGAGCCGCCTGCAGGCCGTTCTGCGCCGGCCGGGCGCGGTCCACGTCGAGCCGCTGCCGGTGCACGCCATCGTCAACCGCATGGAGGGGTCGTCGAACGTCGTGGTCGAGCTGCTCGAGGTCGAGCAGCAGACCCGCCAGGACCGGGAGGAGCGCGCGCTCGAGCAGGCCGACGCGACCAAGGAGCTGATCCGCAACCTCGCCCACGAGATCAAGAACCCGCTCGGCGGCATCCGCGGCGCGGCCCAGCTGCTCGAGATGGAGGGCGAGTCGAAGCTCCTGACCGAGTACACGCAGGTCATCATTAAGGAAGCGGACCGCCTGCAGGCGCTGGTCGACCGCCTGCTCGCGCCGCACCGCGAGCCGCACGTGGTGAGCGACGTCAACATCCACGAGGTGTGCGAGCGGGTGCGCTCGCTCATCCTCGCGGAGTTCCCGCGCGGCCTGACGACGGTGCGCGACTACGACGCGTCGCTGCCCGAATTTCGCGGCGACCGCGAGCAGCTGATCCAGGCCGTGCTCAACATCGCGCACAACGCTGCGCAGGCGCTCACCGAGCGTATCGAGGCCGGCGACGCCTGCATCACCTTCCGCACCCGGGTCGCCCGCCAGGTGACGCTGGGCAAGCAGCGCCACCGACTGGCACTGGAATTGCATATTCAGGACAACGGCCCGGGTGTTCCCGAGGCGCTTCGGGAGCGCATATTTTTTCCGCTGGTTTCAGGTCGCGATGGGGGTACCGGGCTTGGCCTGACGCTGGCGCGAACCTTCATCCAACAGCACCACGGAACCATCGAGTTCGAGAGCGTGCCTGGCCAGACGATCTTCAAGATCGTGATCCCGATGCAGTGACCCGGTCGCGGGGGCCTTGGCCGCGTCCGGATCGCCCGGCCAGCCGTTCGATGTCACGACCAACCACGGGCCCTCAATGAAACCGATCTGGATCGTCGACGACGATCAATCCATCCGCTTCGTTCTCGAGAAGGCGCTCGGCCGCGAGGCCTTCGCCGTGCGCAGCTTCACCAATCCGCGCGACGTGCTCGCCGCGCTCGACGACGACGCACCGCAGGTGCTGGTGTCCGACATCCGGATGCCGGGCGGCTCGGGCATCGACCTGCTGTCGAAGATCAAGGAGCGCCATCCGGAGCTGCCGGTCATCATCATGACCGCCTACTCCGACCTCGACAGCGCCGTCAGCGCGTTCCAGGGCGGCGCCTTCGACTACCTGCCCAAGCCGTTCGACGTGCCCAAGGCCGTCGACCTGATCCGCCGCGCCGTCGAGGAAAGCCTCGAGGACGAGCGCGGCCACGACGCCGTGCCGGCCGACATGCCCGAGATGCTCGGCCAGGCGCCGGCAATGCAGGACGTGTTCCGCGGCATCGGGCGCCTCTCGCAGAGCATCGTCACGGTGCTGATCACCGGCGAATCGGGCAGCGGCAAGGAACTGGTCGCGCAGGCGCTGCACAAGCACAGCCCGCGCGCCAACGGCCCGTTCGTCGCGATCAACACGGCGGCGATTCCGAAGGACCTGCTCGAATCCGAGCTGTTCGGCCACGAGCGCGGCGCGTTCACCGGTGCGCAGACGACCCGGCGCGGCCGCTTCGAGCAGGCCGACGGCGGCACGCTCTTCCTCGACGAGATCGGCGACATGCCGTTCGACCTGCAGACGCGCCTTCTGCGGGTGCTGTCGGACGGCCAGTTCTATCGCGTCGGCGGCCACAACCCGATGAAGAGCAACGTGCGCGTGATCGCGGCCACGCACCAGAACCTCGAGGAGCGCGTCAAGGCCGGCGCGTTCCGCGAAGACCTGTTCCACCGCCTCAATGTGATCCGCCTGCGCCTGCCGGCGCTGCGCGAACGCCGCGAGGACATCGCTCCGCTGGCGCGCTTCTTCCTGCAAAAGAGCGCTCGCGAGCTCGGCGTCGAGGGCAAGCGCATCACCGACGCCGCGCTCGTCCGCCTGATGCAGTTCGACTTTCCCGGCAACGTGCGTCAGCTCGAGAACATCTGCCACTGGCTCACGGTAATGGCGCCGGCCCAGCTGATCGAGCCGAAGGACCTGCCGCCGGAGCTGCAGGCGCTGCCGGCGGGCGGCGCGACCGGCATGCCGACCGCGCTGCCGGCGCCGGCCTTCGACCAGCCGCCCGGCGAGCCGCCGCAGAGCTTCGTGGCGCAGGGCGCGGCCGCTCCCGACAGCGGCTTCGACGGCTTGACCGTCGGTGCGACGGCGCCGCGCGACGTTCGCACCGACGGCATCGGCGGCGAACGCAGCGACGAGCTGAGCGGCTGGCTGCGCGGTCTCGAATCGGACGCGCGGAAGCTTCTGCAGGCGGGCGAGCCGATGGTCTGGGACATCATGACCCGCAAGTTCGAGGCGCAGCTCATCCACACCGCGCTCGAGATCACGCGCGGTCGCCGCATCGAGGCGGCGCAGAAGCTCGGCATCGGCCGCAACACGATCACCCGCAAGATCCAGGAGCTCGGGCTCGACGACTGAGGCGGGGCGATCCGCCGCGGCGCTCAGCGCGTGCGGCGGAAGATCACGACGTTCTGCAGCGGCAGGCGCACCGTGCGCTCCCACGCGAGCGGGTGCACCGCCATCTCGCGGCGCACCTGTGTCTCGCTCATCGTGTGCAGCGGCTTGATCGCGACCGCAGGGTCGTCGGCACGGTACTCGACGAGCGCCAGGCGCCCGCCCGGCTTGAGCGTGCGCACGACGCTGCGGATCACCTCGACCGGGTACGCGAGCTCGTGGTAGACGTCGACCAGCAGCGCCAGGTCGACGCTCGACGGCGGCAGCGGCATCTCGGTCTCGCTGCCGAGCACGCCGCGCACCTGCGGCAGGCCGTCGCGGCGGGCGAGCTCGTCGCTCGCGGCCACCATCTCGGGTTGCACGTCGACGGCCCACACGCGGCCCGTCCTGCCGACGCGGCGAGCGATGCGGCGCGCCACGAACCCGGTGCCGGCACCGACGTCGGCGACCTGCATGCCCGGGCGCAGCGAAAGCGCGCCGAGGAGCAGGTCGGTGCGCTCCTCGCGCTCGCGCTCGGCACGCTCGAGCCACGCTGCGCCCGCCCAGCCCATCACCTGCGCGATCTCGCGCCCCATGAAGCGCTTGCCGGTACCGTCGGAGGAAGCCGGCGTCTGCTCGTAGGCTGGCGCCGGCAACGTCGCCGCCGGACGCGCGCTCGGGGCCGCCCCGGGTCCGGCTCCGGAGCCGGTGCGGGCGCAGACGGGCACGCCGATACCGATCGCCAGCGCGAGCGCCGCAAAGCGGCGCCCGAGCGAGCGGAGGCGGGCGCGGCCGGCGCTCGCGAGGACGCGCTCGTGCATCACGCGGCCCGCCGCAGTCAACGACTGCCGGCGCCCGGCTTGCGGCCGGACGCCTTCTTCGCAGCGCTGGTCTTGCCCGTCTTCGTGCTCGGCGCCTTCTTCGCGGCAGCGGACTGGCCCGACGGCTTCTTCGCGGCGGGCCTGCTGGAAGACGTCGCCGCGCTCTTCCTGGCCGCTGCCGTCTTGCCGGCAGCGCCGCTGCCGGCCCGCTTGCCCGCGCCGGCACGGGTGCCCGACGACGCCTTCTTCGCCGCTCCGTTCTTGGCCGCAGCGCTCGCCTTCTTGGCCGGCGCAGCCTTCCTGGCTGGTGCAGCCTTCTTGACCGATGCAGCCTTCTTGACCGCCGTCGACTTCTTGGCGGGCGCTGCCTTCCTCGCAGGAGCGGTCCTCCGGGCTGCCGCTTTCTTGGCGGGCGCCTTCTTCGCCGCCTTGCGTGCCGTCTTCCCGACCGGATGCCCGGACCCCTCGGCGGCCTTCTCGAACGCGCCGTCGGTCGGCGCGCCGGGACTGCCGGGCTTGCGCATGCGTTCGCCGCTGCCGTGCGCGATGCGCTCCTGCTTGGCGTGGATGTTGGCCCAGAGGCCCTTCGGCTTGGCGGTGCTCATCGCGTCTCCATGGTGGTGTGGCTGTCCTGCGCACGCTTGCGCGAGTAGGTGACGAAGCGATAGGTGAAACCCTGCGGCGCGACGTGGCTCTCGCCCGGCTGCTGGAGGAACGCCTCGCGCGGCCACGCTGGAAACCAGGTGTCGGCGTCGAACTCGGCGTCGAGTTCGGTCAGCACCAGCTCGTCGGCATCCGGCAACGCCAGTGCGTAGATCTGGGCGCCGCCGATCACGTAGACCTTGGGCGCCGGGGCGGCGAGGGTCACCGCGGCGTCGAGGCTCGCGGCGCGCTCGGCGCCGTCGGCATGCCACTTGGGGTCGCGGGTGATCACGATGTTGCGCCGGCCGGGCAGCGGTCGGCCGATCGCGTCCCAGGTCCTGCGACCCATCACGATGGGCGCGCCGAGCGTCGTGCGCTTGAAATGCTTCAGGTCTTCGGGCAGATGCACGAGCAGGCCATTATCGCGACCGATGCCGCCATCGCGGGCGACCGCGGCGACCAGCGAGACGAGCGGGCGGGAAGGGGCGCGGCGATCCATCGGCGCATTGTCGACGCGTTGCGGCGCATGCGCTTCGTGCCGCAGCCGTGGCCAGTGACCTCGCGGACGCCGTGCCCGGCGGCTCCGCCCGAGGTCGCGAGCCGGTCCTTTGGTAGAACCGATAATCGACGGCCTCAGGAGACCCGACGATGCCAGACGCCACGAACCCCGATGCCCTCGACCGCTGGCGCGCGGCCGCCGCCAAGTCGGCGCCGCATGGCGACGTCGACGCGCTGAACTGGATCACGCCCGAGGGCATCGTCGTCAAGCCGCTCTATACCGCCGTCGACCTCGACGGCCTGCCGCACACCGACACGTTGCCGGGCTTTCCGCCGTACGTGCGTGGCCCGCAGGCGACGATGTACGCGGTGCGGCCCTGGACGATCCGCCAGTACGCCGGGTTCTCGACCGCCGAGGCGTCGAACGCGTTCTATCGCAACGCCTTGAAGGCCGGCGCGCAGGGCGTCAGCGTGGCGTTCGACCTCGCGACCCACCGCGGCTACGACAGCGACCATCCGCGGGTCGTCGGCGACGTCGGCAAGGCGGGCGTCGCGATCGACTCGGTCGAGGACATGAAGATCCTGTTCGACGGCATCCCGCTCGACCGGGTGAGCGTGTCGATGACGATGAACGGCGCGGTGCTGCCGGTGCTCGCCGGCTACATCGTCGCGGCCGAAGAGCAGGGCGTTCGGCAGGAGCAGCTCGCAGGGACCATCCAGAACGACATTCTCAAGGAGTTCATGGTCCGCAACACCTACATCTACCCGCCCGCGCCGAGCATGCGGATCGTCGGCGACATCATCGCGTACACGGCGCGCGCGATGCCGAAGTTCAACTCGATCTCGATCTCGGGCTATCACATCCAGGAAGCGGGCGCGAACCAGGCGCTCGAGCTCGCGTTCACGCTCGCCGACGGCAAGGAGTACGTGAAGACCGCGATCGCTAAGGGCCTCGACGTCGATGCCTTCGCCGGGCGCCTGAGCTTCTTCTTCGCAATCGGGATGAACTTCTATCTCGAGATCGCCAAGCTGCGCGCCGCGCGCCTGCTGTGGACGCGGATCATGGCCGGGTTCGAGCCGAAGAGCCCGAAGAGCTCGATCCTGCGTACGCACTGCCAGACCTCGGGTTGGAGCCTGACCGAGCAGGACCCGCACAACAACGTCGTGCGCACGACGATCGAGGCGATGGCCGCGGTGTTCGGCGGCACCCAGAGCCTGCACACCAACGCGCTCGACGAGGCGATCGCGCTGCCGAGCGAGTTCAGCAGCCGCATCGCGCGCAACACCCAGCTCATCATCCAGGAAGAGACGCACATCCCGAGCGTGATCGACCCGTGGGCCGGCAGCTATCTCATGGAGCGCCTGACGCAGGAGATGGCCGACGCGGCCTGGAAGATCATCGAGGAGGTCGACGCCATGGGCGGCATGACCCACGCGGTCGAGACCGGCTGGGCCAAGCTCAGGATCGAGGCGAGCGCGGCCGAGAAGCAGGCCCGCATCGACGCCGGCCTCGACGTGATCGTCGGCGTCAACAAGTACAAGCTCGATGCCGAGGCGCCGATCGAGACGCTCGACATCGACAACCATGCGGTGCGCGAGAACCAGGTGCGGCGCCTGCAACAGCTGCGCACGACGCGCGATCAGGCAGCCGTCGAGCGCGCGCTCGCCGACTTGACCGAGGCCGCGCGCACGAGCGAAGGCAACCTGCTCGAGCTCTCGATCGTCGCGACGCGCGCCCGCGCGACGGTCGGGGAGATCAGCGACGCGCTCGAGAAGGCGTGGGGCCGGCACCGCGCCGACACCCAGAAGGTCTCGGGTGTCTATGCCGCCGCCTACGACAGCGCCGAGGGCTGGGAGCAGCTCAGGCGCGAGATCGACGCCTTTGCTGCCGAGGAAGGCCGCCGCCCGCGCGTGATGATCGCCAAGCTCGGCCAGGACGGCCACGACCGCGGCGCCAAGGTGGTCGCGAGCGCGTTCGCCGACCTCGGCTTCGACGTCGACATAGGGCCGCTGTTCCAGACCGCCGAGGAGTGCGCGCGCCAGGCGATCGAGAACGACGTCCACGCCGTGGGCGTCAGCACGCTCGCTGCGGCGCACAAGACGCTGGTGCCGGCGATCGTCGACGCATTGAAGGCCCAGGGCGGCGACGACATCATCGTCTTCGTCGGCGGGGTGATCCCGCGCCAGGACTACGACTTCCTCTACGAGGCCGGCGTCAAGGGCATCTATGGGCCGGGAACGCCGATCCCGGCGAGCGCGAAGGACGTGCTCGAGCAGATCCGCGCGGCGGCGCAGGCGCCCTCGGCCGCATGACGGGACGCGGGGCGGGCTCGGCACAGCCGGCCGACGCGACGCGTGCGCAAGCCGCCGACGCGGCGCTGTTCGACGCCATCGTCGGCCCGCCCGGAACGGTGCAGCGGCGCGCGATCGCGAAGGCGATCACGCTGATCGAGTCGACGCGCGACGATCACCGCGCGCGCGCCGAGGCCCTGCTCGGCCGGCTGCTGGCGCGCCAGACAGCGTCGCTGCGCATCGGCATCTCGGGCGTGCCGGGCGTCGGCAAGTCGACCTTCATCGAGGCGCTGGGCCTGCACCTCGTCGACGCCGGGCATCGCGTTGCGGTACTCGCAGTCGACCCGTCGTCGGCGCTCTCGGGCGGCTCGATCCTCGGCGACAAGACGCGGATGGAGCGCCTGTCGGTGCACGCGCACGCGTTCGTGCGTCCCAGCCCGAGCAGCGGCACCCTCGGCGGCGTGACCGAGCGCACCCGCGAGACGATCGGCATCGTCGAAGGGGCCGGCTACGACGTGGTGATCGTCGAGACTGTCGGCGTTGGGCAGAGCGAGGCCGCGGTCGCGTCGATGACCGACGCCTTCGTCCTGCTGCAGCTGCCGAACGCCGGCGACGACCTGCAGGCAATCAAGAAGGGCGTGCTCGAGCTTGCCGACCTGGTGGTCGTGAACAAGGCGGACATCGACCCGCAGGCGGCTGCACGCGCGTGCGGCCAGCTCGCGCTGGCGCTGGAGCTTGGCGCCCGCCGCGGCGCCGCGGGTGCGACCGGCGGTCTGGCGTGGCGTCCGCTCGCCCTGCAGATGAGCGCGCTTGCGGCGGCGGACGTGGCGGCGTTCTGGGCCGAGCTCGAGCGCTTTCGCAGCGTGCAGACCGCGAGCGGTGCCTTCGACGCACGCCGCCGCGAGCAGGCGCTGGCGTGGCTCGACGAGCGGATCGCTTCCGAGCTGCGCGCCGCGTTCGAGCGTCACCCGGCGGTGCGCGCCGCGCTGCCGACGCTCGCCGCGGCGATCGGGCGCGGCGAGGCGACGGTGCCCGACGCGGTACGGCGCCTCCTGCGTGCGGCCGGGATCGACGGTGGTGCTGCGGCGTGCAGCGAATGAGCCTCATGGGCGCGAGCGTCGAGCGCCGACCCATCGATCTCGCGAGCGTCGAGCGCCGACACGACGATGTCGCAAGCGTCGGCGGCGCACGCCGCGCGCACGTCACGACGTCCCTGCACGCGCACGCATGAGCGACGTCGAGCTCGAGGCCCTGCGCCATTCCTCTGGGCGACCGCGCCGCGTCGACAAGCTCGTGCTCGACGGCGTCGAAGCCGTCGTCAAGCGTCAGCGGCCGGCCCGCGGTGCCTGGCGCGCGCGCGTGGTAAACGCACTCGCCCGCGCCGTCGGCCTGCCGTGGCTGCAGGCGGTTCCGGCGCACGGCGGCCTCGAAGGCCAGGCCGTCGAGCTGCGCCGCCTCGCCGGGCTCGCGACCGCAGGCGTTCGCGTGCCGCGCGTGCTGCACGTCGACCCGACGTTCTTCGTGATGGAGCGCCTACCGGGTCACAGTCTCGTCAAGCTGATCGAGCGTGCCGCGCCAGGGCAGCGCGTCGGGCCGTGGAAGGAGGGCCTCGCCGCGATCGCCGACGTGCACGCCAGGGGCCAATACCTCAGCCAGGCGTTCGCGCGGAACTTCATCGCGACGCCCAGCGGCCTTGCGATGATCGACTTCGAGGACGATCCGCTGGAGGCGATGTCGCTCGAGGACGCGCAGGCGCGGGACTGGCTCGCTTATCTGCATTCGACGCTGTGGCTGCTCGACGCCCCCGCAGCGATCACCCGCGCGGCGTTCGAGGCCGCGCTGGCGCCCGAGGCGGCGTCGATCCGGAATCGCGTTCACCTCGCGGCCAAACGGCTCGGCGGCCTGCGGCGCCTGCCGACGCGGCGCCGCCCCTGGGGCCGCGAGGTGGTCAGCCTGCAGGCGCTCGGCGCGCTGCTGGCGTCGCCACCGGTCTCGACACGGCACACTTGAAGGGTTTCATCGCCTGCACATCCATGCACGACATCATTCAGCAACTGGAAGAGCGCCGGCAGCGCGCCCGCCTCGGCGGCGGGCAGAAGCGCATCGACGCGCAGCACGCCAAGGGCAAGCTCACCGCGCGCGAGCGCCTCGAGCTGCTGCTCGACGAGGGCACGTTCGAGGAATGGGACATGTTCGTCGAGCATCGCAGCCACGACTTCGGCATGGCCGAGAACCGCCCGCCCGGCGACGGCGTCGTCACCGGCTACGGGATGATCAACGGCCGGCTCGTCTTCGTGTTCAGCCAGGACTTCACCGTGTTCGGCGGCGCGCTCTCGGAAGCGCACGCCGAGAAGATATGCAAGGTGATGGACCAGGCCATGAAGGTCGGCGCGCCGGTGATCGGCCTCAACGACTCGGGCGGCGCGCGCATCCAGGAAGGCGTCGCGTCGCTCGGCGGCTACGCCGAGGTGTTCCAGAGGAACGTCATGGCGTCGGGCGTGGTGCCGCAGATCAGCCTCATCATGGGCCCGTGCGCCGGCGGCGCGGTGTATTCACCGGCGATGACCGACTTCATCTTTATGGTGAAGGACAGCTCGTACATGTTCGTCACCGGTCCCGACGTCGTGAAGACGGTGACGCACGAGGAGGTGAGCGCCGAGGACCTCGGCGGCGCGCTCACCCACACCACGAGGAGCGGCGTCGCCGACCTCGCGTTCGAGAACGACGTCGACGCGCTCGCGATGCTGCGCCGCTTCTTCAACTACCTGCCGCTCAACAACCGCGAGCGGGCACCGACGCGACCGTCGGACGACCCGCCCGATCGGTCCGACCTTTCGCTCGACTCGCTGGTGCCGGACAACCCGAACCTGCCGTACGACATCAAGGAGCTGATCGTCAAGGTCGTCGACGACGGCGACTTCTTCGAGCTGCAGCCCGACCACGCCAAGAACATCGTCGTCGGCTTCGCGCGCATGGACGGCCACGCCGTCGGCATCGTCGCCAACCAGCCGCTGGTGCTCGCCGGCTGCCTGGACATCAGGAGCTCGATCAAGGCGGCGCGTTTCGTGCGCTTCTGCGATGCGTTCAACATCCCGGTGCTCACCTTCGTCGACGTGCCCGGCTTCATGCCCGGCACGGCCCAGGAGTACGGCGGCATCATCAAGCACGGCGCCAAGCTGCTCTACGCGTACGCCGAATGCACGGTGCCGAAGATCACCGTCATCACCAGGAAGGCCTACGGCGGCGCCTACGACGTGATGAGTTCCAAGCACCTGCGCGGCGACGTCAACTTCGCCTGGCCGAACGCCGAGATCGCGGTGATGGGCGCCAAGGGCGCGGTCGAGATCATCTTCCGCGAGGACAAGAACGACCCGGCGAAGCTCGCCGCGCGCGAGGCCGAGTACAAGCAGCGCTTCGCCAACCCGTTCATCGCCGGGGCACGCGGCTACATCGACGACGTGATCCAGCCGCACGAGACCCGAAAGCGCATCTGCCGTTCCTTGGTGATGCTCAGAGACAAGAAGCTGGAGAACCCGTGGCGCAAGCACGGGAACATCCCCCTGTGATGAGGCCCCCCAGTCGCTTCGCTCCTGCCCCCAAGGGGCGCCCCGCAGCGGACCGGCGGAGCCGGATCCGCGCGGGTGGCTTGAAGGCGAGCTTCGCTGCGCTTGCTCGTGCGGCTTCTACGAGTAGTCCTTGATGTTCAAGAAAATTCTGATCGCCAACCGCGGCGAGATCGCCTGCCGCGTCATCAAGACCGCGCGCAAGATGGGCATCGCGACGGTCGCCGTGTATTCCGAGGCCGACCGCGACGCGCTGCATCGCGAGCTGGCCGACGAGTCGGTCTGCATCGGGCCGGCGCCGAGCCGGGCCTCGTACCTGAATGCCGACGCGATCCTCGACGCGTGCCGGCAAACGGGCGCTGAGGCGATCCACCCGGGCTACGGTTTCCTGTCCGAGAACGCCGAGTTCGCGAAGCGCGTGGAAGACGAGGGCTTCGTCTTCATCGGCCCCAAGCACCGCTCGATTGCGGCGATGGGGGACAAGATCGAGTCGAAGAAGCTCGCTGCGGCGGCCAAGGTCAACACGATCCCTGGCTACAACGAGGCGATCGACACGCCCGAGCATGCGGTCGAGATCGCGCGCGGCATCGGCTACCCGGTGATGATCAAGGCGTCGGCCGGCGGCGGCGGCAAGGGCCTGCGCGTGGCGTGGAACGACCAGGATGCGCACGCTGGCTTCACGTCGTGCCGCAACGAGGCGCGAGCGAGCTTCGGCGACGACCGCGTCTTCATCGAGAAATTCGTCGAGGAGCCGCGTCACATCGAGATCCAGGTGCTCGGCGACGCCCACGGCAATTGCGTCTACCTGTGGGAGCGCGAGTGCTCGATCCAGCGCCGCCACCAGAAGGTGATCGAGGAGGCGCCGAGCCCGTTCGTCGACGACGAGCTCAGGCGAGCGATGGGCGAGCAGGCGGTCGCGCTCGCGAGAGCGGTCGACTACCAGTCGGCGGGCACTGTCGAGTTCGTCGTCGGCAGCGACCGGCGCTTCTTCTTCCTCGAGATGAACACGCGGCTGCAGGTCGAGCACCCGGTCACCGAGTCGATCACCGGGCTCGACCTGGTCGAGCAGATGATCCGCGTCGCGGCCGGCGAGCCGCTCGGCTTCGCGCAGGCCGACGTGCGGCGCGACGGCTGGTCGATCGAGTGCCGGATCAACGCCGAAGACCCGCTGCGCGGGTTCCTGCCGAGCACCGGGCGGCTGGTGACGTTCCGGCCGCCCGCGCAGACGCTGTTCGCGGCGGGGGTGCGTTCAGCCGAAGCCGAGGCGCGCGACGCGGCCGGCGCGGCATCGAGCGACGTCGACGCCGGAGCAACGACCGCCCGCGTTCGCGTCGACACCGGCGTCTACGAGGGCGGCGAGATCCCGATCCACTACGACTCCATGATCTGCAAGCTGATCGTCGACGCGCCCGACCGCCTGGCCGCGATCGCCGGCATGCGTGACGCGCTCAACGGGTTCGTGATCCGCGGCGTCGCCAGCAACATCGGGTTCCAGGCGGCACTGCTCGCCCACCCGCGCTTCGTCGCCGGCGACTTCGATACGGGCTTCATTGCCGCCGAGTACCCCGAAGGTTTCACGCTCGCAGCGGTACGGCATGCCGACCCGGACTTCCTGGCCGCGCTTGCCGTCGCGGTGAACCGGCGCGTGCTCGCACGCTCGGCCGGCATCAGCGGGCAGTTGCCGGGCCACGAGCTGCAGGTGGGCGAGCGCTTCGTGGTGGTCGAGTGCGACACCGAAGGCAAGCGCCGCGAGACGGCGGCGAGCGTGCGCATGAGTGCCGAGGGTTACGACGTGACGATCGCCGGCCGCAGCCGCCGCATCGTGTTCACGAGTCCGCTGCGCGACGTGGCGACCGTCGGGACCGTCGACGGCAAGCCATTCCGGGCCCAGATCGAGCGCAATGGCCTGTCCTATCGGGTGATCCACAACGGCGCCCAGGCCGACCTGCGCGTGCTGTCGCCGCGGGCCGCCGAGCTGAACGCTTTGATGCCGTTCAAGGCGCCGCCCGACCTCTCGAAGTTCCTGCTCTCGCCAATGCCCGGCCTGCTGGTCGACGTGGCGGTCGAGCCGGGACAGGCGGTGCGCCCCGGCGAACGCCTTGCCGTGATCGAGGCGATGAAGATGGAAAACATCCTCGTCGCGTCGCATGCCGGCGTCGTCGCCGCGGTGCGGGCGAGCAAGGGCGAGAGCCTCGCGGTCGATCAGGTCATCCTGGAGTTCGAATGAGCGACGTCGCACCGGCCGCGCCGGGCGGCCTGCGCCCGTTCCGCATCCTCGGCATCCAGCAGATCGCGATCGGCGGCGCCGACAAGCTGCGCCTGCGCACGCTCTGGGTAGACCTGTTCGGCCTCGCGGTGGAAAGCACCTTCCGGTCCGAGCGCGAGAACGTCGACGAGGACGTCTGCTCGATCGGCAGCGGAGCCCACAAGGTCGAGGTCGACCTCATGCAGCCGCTCGACATCGACAAGAAGCCGGCGGTACACACGACGCCGCTCAACCACGTCGGCCTCTGGGTCGACGATCTGTCGCGCGCGGTCGAGTGGCTGAGCGCGAACGGCGTCCGCTTCGCGCCGGGCGGCATCCGCCCGGGCGCGTCGGGACACGACATCTGCTTCGTGCATCCGAAGTCGAACGACGCCTTCCCCATCAGCGGGGAAGGGGTGCTGATCGAGCTGGTGCAGGCGCCGGCGGAGGTGATCGCGGCGCATCGGTGACCGCTTGGATTCGTCGCACCCGCAATAAGCGAAGGCTAGGGCTGTGCGCAGGCTCGCAGGGGCACCCGATGCCGTGTTGTGCAGGATCGAGTCACGCTGCAGCCTGCTCGCAGGTCGGCATCGTGCGCGTGCTGGCGAGCCAGCCCTGCAGCATCAGGATCGTCCACAGGCCCTTCTGATGATTGGTCTTGCCCGCGAGGTGCTCGGCCCAGAGATTGCGCACGCGCGCGGAATCGACGAAACCCGCGGCGGACAGTGCGGCGGGCGTCAGCAGCGCTTCAGCCCATTCACGCAGCGGCCCGCGAAGCCACTGGCCGATCGGAAGCGTGAATCCCTGCTTCGGGCGTTCGAACAACGCTGAAGGGAGGTGCCGGCGCAGCAAGGCACGCAAGAGCCACTTGGTCTGACCGTCGCGGATCTTGAATCGCATGGGCGTGGCGAGCGCGAACTCCACGATCCGATGGTCGAGCAACGGAACGCGCGTTTCGAGACTCGATGCCATCGCCGCCCGATCCACCTTGACCAGGATGTCGTCTGGCAAATACGTCTGCATGTCCCACCACATCATGCGCTGCGCGATGGACGGGTGGTCGCACGGCGGCAGCGTCAGGTCGGGAGCTGCGACCGTGGTCGGAATCAGGTCGCTGCTCAGCCATTGGGAGACGGCGCTCAGGTACGCTGCCTCGCCATCGCGCGCGCCCAGAAAGCTGGCGATGCGACCCATCTTTTCTCCGGCAGCCGGTGGCAGGCGCAGGAGTCCGCTCAAGTGCGCGCCGGTTGCCAAGCTGTCCCAGCGGTCCGCCGATATGCTGCGAACGGCCCCGGCCGCCGCGCGCCGCAGCGCGAACGGAACCCTTGCCATGATGGGCGCGAGCTTGTCTGCTGCGAGATAGCGGTTGTAGCCACCGAACAGTTCGTCGCCCGCATCGCCCGACAATGCAACGGTCACGTGCCGCCGTACCAGGCGGCTAAGCAAGGCGGTCGGCACCTGCGACGAGTCGGCGAACGGTTCGTCATAGATCTCGGGCATGCTCGGCACGATGGCGAGAACGTCCTCGGCACCGACGAACAGCTCGGTGTGCTCGGTGCCCAGATGAGTCGCCACCTCGCGCGCATGTTGCGATTCGTCGTCGCGCTTGCCCGAGAAGCCCATCGTGAAGGTTCGAACTCGCTGCGTCGACGCGCGCTGCATCATGGCGACGATCAGCGACGAATCGATGCCTCCCGAAAGAAACGCACCCAGCGGAACGTCGGCAAGCATCTGGCCCCGTACGCTGCGACCGAGCAGCGCCTCGAACTCGTCGATGGTGCGTTCGTCGTCCGCCGGCGTCGGCTCGGCGTCCACGCGGGCCGACGGAGTCGGGAGGGACCAGTAGCGTGAGGCGAGCGGATCGGCGGCCGCCGACCGGTACACGAGCATGCTCCCCGGCTCGACCTTGCGGATACCGACGAACGCACATCGGTTTCCGGGTACATAGCCGACCCGCAGGTATTCGCGAAGCGCATCTTCGTCGAACGACAGATCGATTCCGGGGCAGGAGCGTAATGCCTTCAGCTCGGATGCGAAGGCGACACCCTTGCTCATGTTGCCGACGTAGAGAGGCTTTTCCCCCATGCGGTCGCGCGCCAGCGTGAGACTTCGCTGCTCGCGATCCCAGAGGCCAAGTGCAAACATGCCGACCGACTCGGCGAGCGCGCGCTCCAGTCCCCATGCGTCTATCGCTGCAAGCAGGGTCTCCGTGTCCGAGTGCCCGCGCCATGGCAGGTGTGGACCAAGACGCTCACGCAGCTCCGGATGGTTGTATATCTCGCCGTTGAAGACCGCGACGTAGCGCCCCGAATGCGAACGCATCGGTTGGCGGCCGAGTTCGGAAACATCGACGATCGCCAGGCGAGCATGGCCGAGAGCAAGACCATCCGGTTCCGCCACCCAGATGTCACTCGAGTCCGGGCCGCGATGCCTCAGGCAGCGCGTCATGGCCCGCGTCAGGGTGTCGATGTCGAGGCCGGCCGTGCTCCAGACCCCTGCGATTCCACACATGGCTCGCTCTTTCGTTGGCTTCAGTTACGCAGATGACGATAGGCCAGCCGCTTCACCGATTCGGGAGACACCCTGACCAGGAAGAACGCAGCAAGCCGCAGCATGAGACCCAGGCCCATGCGCTGGGCCTTGCGCGCATAGCGAAGACGCATCGCAATCTCGACCCAGGCGCGCGCGATGCCCGTCCGGCGTGAGTAGAAGCCGGGCGCCATTCGATACCAGAGGAGGTACTCGGGCACGTTCGAGAACCGGTGGCCAGCAACGACAAGCCGACTCCAGAGCTCGTAGTCCTGCATGCGAGGCAGCGTCGGATCATAGCGATGGCCCTCTTCCAGCACGTCGCGGCGGAACATGACCGTGGGGTGGGCAACGGGGACACGCGTCAGCATGAACGCCGGAATCGCTTCCGGATCCGTCGGCAGCTTCTTGTGGAACGCCGCGACGCCCGGCTCGGTGAACTCGATGCACCACGTGCCGCAGACCGCGATGTCGCGGTGCTGCTGCATGAACGCGACTTGGCGTTCGATGCGCTCCGGCATGCAGATATCGTCAGCGTCCATGCGAGCCAGGTAAGCGATGCCGGAATTGCCGAGGGCAGCGTCGATGAGGCGGTTCAGCGCCACGGGCAAGCCGCCCGAACGCTCACTTCGGAGCAGCCGATCATTGCCACTCGTCAGAGCAAGATGCTTCTCGAGCACGGCTTCGTGTCCGAGAAGAAGGGGGCCGTCGGCGAAGATGAACAGGTGCAGTTCGCGGTACGTTTGGGCGCGAAGGCTCGCCATGGCCTCCTCGAAATGTCCGACGTCGGCTTCGCGGTGAACCGACATGATGATGGCTACGGCGGGCGCGTCGCGCGATGAATGAAGGGCGTTCAATGGAGCGTCGCGTGAGAGGTAGGTTCCGAGGGAGGCATCCGGCCGGTTACGCCGCGTACAGCATCGCGGATGCCGGCAAAGGCGTGGCGCAGGCGTGCGGCGCGAGGTGGCATCAACAGCGCGATGAGCACGAGCTTGACCGGCAGCTTGAACGCCTGAGCCATGCGCCAGCGCCAGGGCGTGTGCGGGCGTTTCATCAGCAGCAGAACGTTGCGGTACTGGTAGTAGTGGCGAACCGGTGAGGGCACGCGCACGCCGGCGGCCGTGCCCTCACCGAGACGGTGGGTGATCGAGGTCTCACGAGTCAGCACGATCGACACTCCCCGAGCTTGGGCGCGCCAGCCCCAGTCGAAGTCGACTCCGTCGATAAAGAGCGAACCGTCGAAAGATCCAACCTCGTCGAGCACAAGTCGCGGGATCAGGCTGCCCGAACTCATCATGTCGCGGCAGGGCGCGAAGCGTCGTCCGTGAGTGCGGACGTTGCCGATCTCACGTCCGCCGCAGTCGAGAGCATTGGCGCAGACGACCACGCACCCGCCGAGCGCCTGGCATGCGGCCAACAGGACGGACACGATGTCGGGTGCCGGAACGCTGTCGTCGTCGAGCAGCAGACAGGCGTCCGCTCCGTTGCGTCGGGCGACGTCGAGCGCTGCGTTCTGGGCCGCTCCGATGCCCTGGTTGCCGTTCATCGCGAGGTAGGTGCCGCCATGGCGAAGCACCACGGCGCGGATCTCTGCGGAGCGGGCATGGTCTTCGGAGTTGTCGGCGAGCACGATCGCGCACTGCGGCGTCAAGACCGTCAGGATCGAGTCCAGGCGGGCGACGTCGGTGTGGTACGCAACCAGAATCCCGAAGATGGGCATCGGTGCGGAGTCAGGTTGCCGGCTGCAACTGGTCACCCGCGCGCTGCGGGTGCGCCCGCGCATGGCTGCGCGCCGATGGCAGCACGAGCGCGAGAAAGCCGAAGTAGAGGAATGCGTCGAACAGATACGCCAGCGCCACCGTGGGCTCAACGATCATCAGGACGGCCCGCGTCCAGACGGTTACCAGGAGCGCGACGCCGTACGTGTTGATCGGTGCGCGCATGCGTGCCTTGACGGTCACTACCGCGCGATTGATCGTTCCCAGCAGCCATCCGAGCAGGGCGACGAAGAACCAGCCTAAGAATGGTCCGAAGTAGACGTAGGCAAACAGATCGAAGTGGCTGGTGGGGCCGCCGAACACATCGAAGCTTGGGTCGTGGTACAGCACCGCCTGGCGACCCACCGAGTAGTCGCCTACCGGGTAACCCAGCAGGTTCGTGATGTTGCCGGTGCCGACAAGAGGCGCAGCGAAGCGGATCCAGGCGCTATCCGTGGCTATGCGATCGATGACGTCGTTGGGTAGCAGCAGGTAGCTCGTGTCGCCGCTGGCAATGAGACGGTAAAGGAAGCGCTCGACGACGAAGCCGGCGCCCGCGAGGTCGGTCGCGCTGGCACTTTCGTCGATGTTGTTCCTCTCCAGGTTGATGCTCAGCGCCAGCATCGAAAACGCAACGCCCGCGACCAGTGCCGGTATGGCGACCGTCGCTCGTACTCGCAGGTTCGGCACGACGAGCGAAAGCGTGAAGAACACGGTCAGCAGGCTGAGAATCACGGAGATCTTGGCTCCGCTCACCATCGCTGCATAGCCGATGAACAACGCCAGGCCGGCGATCTTGACGCGGCGTCGGCGCCGCTGCGCATGGATGTGCAGCGTGCTGTAGCCCACGATGAACGGGCTGAGAAGATCGAGGACGCGGATGTAGCTACCGAAGCCGGCCGCCGCATCGAACCGGTTGGTCTCGGAGAAGATGCCGAAACCGATCGACGAGATGACGTAAAGGCTCAGCAGGAGGTAGATGCCGAGCGAGATCGCGAAGGCCGTGGGACCGCGGGAGCGGGGGGCGACCGCCCATACCGCCGCCAGCAGCGATGATCGGCCATGCCCCCGGCTCACCCTTCGATACACGCCGATCAGCGTCAGCCCATAGGCGAACACCAGCAGCGTGAGATAGCCGCTCGCAAGATCGTTCAGATACAGCAGCGCGACCACGGCGTAATTGACGCTGTAGCCGGCGACGAGCGTGAGCATCATCGGGTCGAAGATGCCGCCGGCGACGACCCGCCTGATGGACAGATACAGAATCACGACGAAAGCCACGGAAAGCGCGCCCAAGGTCTTCCACTTGGCGAGCGCCAGCAGGAGGAACTCAAACTCGCTCATCGCAGCCTCAGCCAGTTGATCGCGTTGGCGAACAGCCCGATCACGAACCAGGGCGATTCGGACAGGGTGGTCATGCGTGCGATCTGAAGGAGCGAGCGTCGGTCCCGGCGCTTGGCTGCCACCAACGCGAAGAACGCGAGCTTGTAGCCCGCCGCCTTGGTGCGCAGCCGTTCCGGGGAATTCGCGAGGATCACCTGTCGATGCGAGGACGCCTGGCGAGGAAGATTGCGGTAGCTGTTCGATCCGTGGTGCCGATAGCGGACGCAGTCGACTTCGGGGGCGAACTCGAAATCGACACCCCGGTGGTGGAACCGCTTGAACAGCCGCGTGAAAAGCGTGAAGTCGTCGGCGACCAGAGCGGGATCAAAGCCGTTGACGGCTTCAATCGCGCGCAGCCTGAACACCGACGACTGGCAGAGCAGCGGGCTCGGGTCGGTCAGGAACAGCGCCTCCACCAATGCCTCAGGCGGGTGACCGAACAAGCGCGCGTGCTTGCGGCCGTAGAGGGGGGTGGTCGTACCGTCCGGCAGAAGGTTGCTGCCACCGCCGATGACGAATTGCAGGCTGTTCCGGGCTTCGAGCATCGCCACCAGTCGACCCACGCCATCACCGATCGCGATGTCGTCGGATGCCATGAAGTACACGTACTCGGTCCTGCACATCGCCAGAAACGTCAGCACCGAGTCGATGGCGCCACGGTTCTGCGGCTTGCGAATGAAATCGATGCCCTCGGCGCCATGCCGCCGCAGGTTCTCCTCGATCACGGCGGCGGTTTCGTCAGTCGAGGCGTCGTCGATGATGACGATGCGCTTGCCCGGGACGCTAATGCGACGGGCACTGTCGATCGCCTGCTCGATGTAGCTCGCGTGGTTGTACGACGGGATCAGGACACTCAGCATGGGCTGGTCTCGACAAGGCTTGCGGAGCGCCATACCGGTCGCGTGACCAGCGCGACCGCAGCGAAGTAGGCTGCGTAGTTGAGGGCGTGCGCGTACATCACGCCCTCGAGTCCGAACACGCGCGTGAAACCCATGGTCAGCAGCACGAAGCTGGCTGAAAACACCACCTCGGTGACGATGTAGGCGCGGCTCATGGCTTTGGCAAGCATGAGGTACGAGAGCAGCCACGAGGCGATCTTGAACATGTCACCGATCAACAGCCACTTGAAAAGGGGACGCATGGGCGTGAACTCGGGGGTGAAGATCAGCCGGATGATGAGGTCCTTTCCGACAAAGACCACGAGTGCCGCGAGCACTGCCACCGGCATGACGATCGCGTAGCCGTGGCGCAGTTCGGCTCGAATCGCCGCGGCTGAATCTAGGCCGGACAGCTTGGGCAGGTAATAGACCGCAAGGCTGGTAGTCACCACCGTCAGGTAGACCGAGGAGACGTACCAGGCAGCTTGCCAATAACCTGCCTCGGGCAGCCCCAGCGTCTGTCCGATGTGCTCGCGCACCAGCATCACGGTGAGCGGGGCCACCGTCGCGCTGACGACCGTCATCAACGCGTAGCGGGAAAGTTGCAACGCGTCGGTGCGGTGAAAGGCGCCGCGGAATCGCTGCAGGCGAACGATGGCGTGGTGGCGCAGCGCCCACAGCACCACCACGAAAACAAGCGACTGGTTGGTGACGAGCGCGAGCAGCGCCCCGTCGATCCCGAAGAGCACGATCAGGATGCCGGTGAGCACGAGGGTGAGCAGGCTCTGGAAGATGTTGATCGCGATGTACAGCCTGATCTCGTGCAAGCCGTTGAGGATCGAGAGCAGCATGCTGTTCAGCGCGAACAGGACGACAGTGCAGCCGAAGGTCACGAAGACGTACCGGTATTCCGTCGATTTCAGCAGGTACTCCGAGAGCGCGCCCGACCCCGCCACCAGCACCACTCCAGCCGCCAACGACGATGCGACAGTGATGCGCGCGGTGGTGCTGAAGAGCTGGCTGAGGCGTGCCTCGTCTGCGCGGTATTGCGACGTGTACTTCGCAATGCCGTTGTCGATGCCGCCCTTGGCCGCAGTGGTCAGCAGTTGCACGAAGCTTTGAAACTGGCCAACGATGGCGAAGCCCGCCGGGCCCACGTAAAGCGCCAGCGCCTTGCTGATGACCAGGCCGGCCAACATCTTCATCGCCGTGGAGATGAGCGTAAGGAGCGATGTCTTGACGAGCGTCATGGATCGCGTTCGAGCCTAGGGCTCGAGCTCGTTCAAAGCGTGCAGGCGCCGCGAACGGACCCGACCTGGTCAGGACGCCATCGCACGCAGGGCTTCCCGAACCGCAGAAATCACCCGCGCCGTCTCGTCCGCACTTTGGGTGGGCCCCATCGGGAGACTGAGCACCTGATCCTGGCGCGCCTCGGCGAGTGGCAGGCTGCCTCGCTGCAGGCCGAGCGCGGCGTAGGCAGGTTGCAGATGGGGTGCGACCGGGTAGTGGATCATGGTGGCCACGCCGAGGTCGCGCAACCGGGCAGCCAGCTCGTCGCGTTGGGGGTGCCGCACCACATACAAATGCCAGACGGCATCGCGATGCGAGCCGATCGTTGGCAACTCGAGCGGCGCGTTGGCCAGCGCGGCGGTGTACTGGGCTGCGATGCGCGAACGGTGAGCATTGTCGTCGTCCAGGAAAGGCAGCTTCGCGCCGAGGACTGCTGCCTGCAACTCGTCGAGACGCGAGTTGAAGCCGATCACCTCATGGTGATACTTCATGCGTGACCCGTAGTTGCGCAATGCATGCAGTCGCTCGGCCAGCTCAGCGTCGTCGGTGGTGACCGCACCGCCGTCGCCAAGCGCGCCGAGGTTCTTCCCGGGGTAGAAGCTCCAGCAGACCAGATCCCCATGCGCCCCGATGCGGCGCCCGCGGTAGCGGGCACCATGCGCCTGCGCAGCGTCCTCGACCACTCGCAACCGGTGTCGGCGCGCCACGTCGAGAATCGGCTCGAGGTCGGCGGGCTCACCATACAGGTGAACCGGGATGATCACCTTCGTGCGCGGCGTGATGGCGGTTTCGATCCGGGCTGGGTCGATGTTGAAGCCGTCGGCTACCGGCTCGACGGGTACGGGAGTCGCTCCGACATGACTGACGGCCAGCCAGGTCGCCACGAACGTGTGCGATGGAACGATCACCTCGTCGCCGGGGCCAATGCCCAATGCACGCAGGCTCAACGTGAGTGCATCGAGTCCGTTCGCGACGCCGATCGCATGCCGAGCCTCGCAAAATGCTGCGAAGGCCTGCTCGAAACGGGGTAGCTCGCTACCGAGGATGTACCAGCCCGAGGCCAGGACGCGCTCGACCGCCTCATGGATCGCTTCGGCGTGGCGACCATTGACTTGCTTCAGGTCCAGGAATGGAATCATGCTGCCTTCGCCGCCTCGATGAAGCGCCCGTAGTCGCGGTAGTAGTCGTCCTCGTCGTAGAGGTTGGATGCCAGCACCATGCACACCGAACCCGACGAAAAGTTGTCGAGCTCGCGCCACATCATCGGGCAGACGTACAGGCCCACGTACGACCGATTGAGGTGAAACACCTTCTTGGCGCGGCCGTCGTCCAGATGGACGTCGAAGCTGCCCGACATCGCGACGATGAGCTGCCGCAACGCCTTGTGAGCGTGTCCACCACGCTCGGAGCCGCCCGGCACGTCGTAAAGGTAGTACACGCGCCGGATGTCGAAGTCGACGTGGCGCCCGCCCTCGATGAACGTGAGATTCCCGCGCGGGTCGTTGATCCGCGGCAGATCGATCAGCCTGCAGTCGGCCAGTGGCATGACGTCTCGGCTCCGTTCCGGTCACGCCACCGTGCCGGGGTCGGCGCGACGCGTTTTCTTGTAGCGGCTCGTGTAGAGCGCCCCGTCGGCGATCACCACGCGCGCTGGCACCTTGTAGGCGGCGAGCCGCTCCTTGCAGGCGACACGCACGCGCGACTTCAGTTGCTCGATCGGCTCGGGTTCGGCCAGCGCGATGCGCGCAACGATGATCTGACCGAGGAGGGCGTTGCTTTCGCCGAAGACGGCGACGTCGACCACGTTCGGCAAGTCCATGATCACTTCCTCGATCTCGGCCGGATAGACCTTCTGCCCGCCGACGTTGATGAGGTCGGTGACGCGGCCGAGGATGCGGAAGTAGTCGCCTTCGACCTCGACCCGGTCCTGCGTGTTGAACCAGCCATCGGCGTCGAAAGCGGACGGTGCGTTGAGGTAGCCGACCATCGAGAACTCGGACTTGATCCAGAGAATGTCATTGACGACCTTGGTCTCGAACCCGGCACCGCCGATGCGCATCCATAGCGAGCCGTCGTCGCGCGACTTCGAGCCGAGCACGCCGACTTCCGAGAGGCCGTAGGTCTGCTGCAGCTTCACGTTCGGTAGTGCTTCGCGCACACGGTCGAGCGTCGCCTGCGGCATGACCTCGGTGCCGTAGGTGATGCGGGTCAGCGACGAGAGGTCGTACGTCTCGTGCGCGCGGGAAGCCATGAGCAGGTTGAGGAACGACGGCGTGGTTGGCAGAAGCGCCACTTGGTGCCGCTCGATGGCCTCGCAAATGCTCTTGATCGAACGGTCGGCCACGCTGACGACGGTGCCAAGGCTCGACGTGATCGCGAGGATGGTGTTGAAGCCGCCGAAGTGGTCGAACATCAGAAACGGGACGGCGACCACGGGCTCGCGCTGGGTCAGGAACTTGTTCGCGACCCGCTCGACGTCGTGCAGGATGCCCTTCGGCTTGCCGGTCGAACCTGACGAGAACAGCACCATGCCGGGGGCGCCGGTGGCGACGAAGTCGCGGAGCAACGCGTTGTCGCAGGCGACCGCATGCCGCTGCAGCACCGGCTCGGTGGCGCCCGCGGGAAAGTCGAAGCGCCAGTCGCACCCGCTGATCGCCAGCGCGGTGTCGACCTCGACAACCGACTCGCGCGTCAACGGGATCACGATGTTGGCGTTCCGTCCGAGCGCCAGCATCAACGCGAACGCCTCGGGTGTGTAGTCGCCGAGGATTAGCACGCGCTCGCCGGCGTTGACGCCGTTGTCGGCAAGGACACGCCCGAAGCGATCGATCAGCCCACGGAGCTCACCGTAGGTGACACTGCGGTCCTCGTGCACGAACGCCGTCTTATGCGGCTGGGACGCAAACCGATCGACGAGCCATTCGAGTGCCATGCTCAACCCGAGACGAGTTCGTCGAGCACCACCTTGATCAGCTGATACGACGTGATGTTGGCCGCGTCCTCGTCCGGGATGCTGACCTTGAACTCGTCTTCCAGCGCGAGCACGAGGTTCATGTGCTTGAGCGAATCCCAGCTCTCGACGTCGTCCATGCTGGTGTTCTCGTTGATCGACTCGACCGGGATGCGCAGCACGGTCGCCATGACCTGCCGCAGGGTCTGTTCATTCACCATGGGTTACCTTGATCCATTCAGCTCGTGGGGGGTGGAAGTCCGCGATCTCAGCTCGGTAGCGCTTGACCCCGTCAGTGGTCTCGATCAGGGTTAGCCCGAGCTGCTCGTAGAACTGGCTGACTTGCGCGTTCTTCGCGGTGGGTCGGAACTCGGCCTCGAGCACGCGACAGCCGCGCGCCGCCGCGTCGCGCGTGATGACAGGCCAGATCGCGAACTCGACGCCGCGTCCGATCACCCGGCAGCTCATCAGGAAGGCGTCGACGACCGCGGTCTCACCGGTCCAGCGTACGATCGCCACGCCGGTGAGTCCGGCGCTGCCGAACTTGTCGAACACGGTTAGCGAGTACACGCAGCCGGTGTCGCTCTCCATGCGTTCGCGGATCTCGCCCGGCGTCTGGCGCAGCGTCGTCAGGTTGAACTGGTTCGACTTCTGGGTGAGCTCGCTGATGCGGGCGAGCTCGGCGACCGAATTGCGCCTGAGCTCGACGCGCAGGTCGAGCGAGGCGAGGTATTCCTCATGGGTGGCGAACTGCGCGTGCTCCTGCGCCGCTTTCTGGAGCTGCCGGTACTGATCGGTTTTGGAGCGGCTCTCGTCGCTGACGCCACCGGCGAGGAACAGCTCGCGCACCTCGCGCAGCACGCGCCCGTATTCGGTAAGCGCCGGCGGCAGCTCGACCACGCGGACCTGCGGCAGCGCCGCGCGCACCGCGGCCGCCTCGAACGGCGAGTCGTCGACAAACACCAGGCTGTCGAGTCCGATGTTCAATTCGCGGGCGATCTCCTGCAGGTTGGTGACCTTGTCGGTCCAGTTGACCTTCTTCAGCGTCAGATGGTCATGCTTCAGCACCGTGTGCGGATGGCGCTCGAGCACCTCGTCCACATCTTCGGGGTTGTTCTTGCTGCATAGGCAGATCAGCACGCCGTTGCGCTCGAGCGCAGCAAAGGTTTGCTGCGCCTGCCAATACACCCGGCCTGGGTAGCTGTGCGGGTCGAGGCGGATGCCCTCGAGCAGGTCTTCACCGATGATGCCGCCCCACAGCGTGTTGTCGCAGTCGAGCACCAGTGCCTTGTAGAAGTAGGTGCCGAAGCCTCGCGAGGCGAGGGCGATCTGGCGCGCGAACTCGTCCAGGAACGGCGGCGCGTACGGCGCGGTGCTGCGTAGGTAGAAGCGGCGGTCGAACGCCGCGCCCGCGCCGATTGATTGCACGACCGGCGCCGTGTCGAGGATACGCACGTTGACGAACTCGCGAGCGACCTCGCGCAGCGTCGCGTTGAAGCGCGCCAGCACAGCGTCGACCGGGTCGGCGCGGCCGGTATCGACCGGGCGGCCGTAGCGGTGCAGCGTACCGACGTAGATCGCCGGCAGCGCCTGCGCTGAACGGAACACCAGCGTACAGCGGGCGCGGAAATCGGCTTCCTTCGCCTCGACGTCGGCGGCCGGCAGCAGCTCCAGGCTGTCCTCGAAGCTGGGCATCAGGTTGTCGAAGAACGGCAGGTAGACCATCGCATCGACGCTCGACGCGGCGAAGCGCATCGCGTCCGTGACCGGGTCGTCGTGACTGCCCATTTCGACCGCGAGCCGCACGCCGGCGAGCAGCGCGTGCTTGCGCAGGAACACCGAGAGCAGGTCGACGCTGACGTTCGACGAGACGCCGATCGTCAGCTCGCGCTTTGCGTCGACGAGCGGCTCGAGCCGTTCGACGGCGCCGATGATCTGGGTCAGCTTGGCGCCCGGCGCAGCCAATTGCTCGAGCAGGGTTGCGGTGTCGCTCATCGCATGACCATCCCGCCGTTGACGTCGAGAGTGTGCCCCGTGACGAAGCGGGCCTCGTCCGAGACGAGGTAGGCGACCGCGGCCGCTACGTCGTCGGGCTGCGCGAGGCGCCGCAGCGGGGTCTGCCGGCCGATGATCATCTGCTGCTTCTGAGGGATGTCGCCGATCAGCGCCGTCTCGGTCATGCCGGGGGCGACGCAGTTGACGGTAATTGCCGAGGGGCCGAGCTCGACCGCGAGCTGGCGCGACAGCGTGGCGAGCGCCGCCTTCGCGACCGCGTACGCAGTCCAGTGCGGAGTCGGCGCACCCTGGATTGCCTGGGTGGTGATGTTGACGATGCGCCCGCCGCCGTGGCGCGCCATCGCGGAAGCGCATTGCTGGCTCAGCAGGAACGCGCCCTTGAGCTGGACGTCGAGCTGCTGCTGCAGATCGGCCCAGCCCATCTCGGCCAATGGCTTGGGGTTGATGCGCGGCGACGCGTTGTTGACGAGCACGCCGATGGGTCCGAGCGCGCTGCTCGCACGCTCGATCAAAGCGGCGGCACCGGCCTCGTTCGATACGTCGGCGCTGAGCCCGACCGCGCGACCCGAGGCTGCACGGATCGACTCGACGATCTGCTCGGCGCGTGCCGCGTTGCGGTGGTAGTTGAGGGCGACCGCGAAGCCGGCGCCGGCGAGGCGGCGGCAGATCGCCTCGCCGATGCCGCCGGCGCCGCCGGTCACGAGGGCGACCCGGCTGAGCGTGCGCTCGGCCGTGGCCGCGCGCGGCTGCGCCGCCTCGAGCAGCTTGACGCGGCCGCTGCCTTTGAGGACGGTTTGCTGGTTCTGGTTGGTGATCCGGGTGTCGAGGTCGAGCAGGCGATCGCGCTCGTGCTTGGCGGTCACCGTGCATGCGACCGTGAGCACGTCGCCGAGCCGCACCGGCAGCAGGAACTCCATGTTCTGGCTGACCCAGAGCGCGCCCGGACCCGGCAGCTGGGTGCCGATCACCGTCGAGATGAACGACGCACCGAGCATGCCGTGCACGACGATGTCCTTGAACGGCGTCTGCGCGGCGAACGCCGGATCGACGTGCAGCGGGTTGTCGTCGCCGGTCATCCGCACGAACTGGCGGATCTCGTCCTCGCCGATCGTCCGCGTCAGCTCGCGGTGGTCGCCGACGCGGATCGCGTCGAAATCGGCCAGCGCAATCACGCTGCGGAACCTTCGCTCGCCGACGCCGCCGGCACCGGCAGGTCCCAGCGCCAGAGGCTCGCGCCGAAGTTGAACCCCGCCCCGACCGCAGCCAGCATCACCAGCGCGCCCGGCTTGACGAGGCCGCGCTCGACCGCCTGGCTCAGCGCGATCGCGAGCGATGCCGACCCGGTGTTGCCGATGTCCTGCACGTTGGTGTAGGTCTTGTCGAGGCCGAGCCCCATCTTGCGGACGATGTATTCGAGCAGCCGCAGATTGGCCTGGTGGAAGACCAGGAAGTCGACGTTGGTCATCTGCACGCCCGATTTCTCGGCGCAGCGCCGCATCACGGTCGGCAGGTGCGTGATCGCCTGCTTCCAGGTTGCGATGCCGTTCATCTCCATGTGATCGATGGTCGGGTCGGCGGCGCGCCCCATGATCGGAAAGCTCGAGCCGCCGCCGCGCATGCGGACCGACTCGTAGTTCGACGAGTCGGTGAAGAACGCCGAAGCCTTGATGCCCTGGCCCGCTGGACGGCGGCCGAGCACGACCGCGCCGGCACCGTCGCTCAGGTAGATCGCGGTGTTGACGTCGCTGCGATCGACATAGCGCGAGCACAGCTCGACGCCGACGACCAGCGCGTTGCGCACCGTGCCGTCGACCAGCATGCGGTCGGCCGCCGCAGTGAGGCCGGTGACGACGCCGGTGCAGTTGGCCTGCAGGTCGTAGATCTGCGCGCCCTTGGCACCGAGATCGTGGTGCAGCTTGGCCGACATCGGCGGGAAGATGTAGTCGCCCGAGAACGTGCAGCAGATGATGAGGTCGATCTCGGCGGCGTCGACCTGCGCCATCCCGAGCGCGCGGCGTGCTGCGGCGAGCGCATAGCCGGTTGCGGTGTCGCCGGGCGCCGCAAGGTGGCGGCGCTCGATGCCGGTCTTCTCGACGATCCACTCCGGGGTGACGTCGAGGCGCTCGCACAGCGTCGCGTTGTCCTCGACGATGCTCGGCAGGTGGTGGCCGACACCGATGATGCCGATGCCCTGTTCAAAAGCGGTACTCATTGCTTGTGCGAAGTTTCGTCGGCGGCTTGCAGAAAGCGCTGCAGCGCCGTGTTGTTGTCGCGAATCCAGCCGAGCGAAGCCGAATCGCCATGTCCCGGATAGACCTGCGCGTCGGCCGGGAACAGATCCCAGATCGCGGCGAGCGAGCGGCGCAGCTCGACCGGGCGCTCGCCCGGCAGCTTCGACAGGCCGACCCCGCGCGCATACAGCGTGTCTCCGGTGAACAGGCGCGTGCCGCTGCGCACGATGCAGCTGCCCGGCGTGTGCCCGGGCACCAGGTGGAACGTGAAGGTTTCGCCGCCGACGTCGACCAAAGGTTGCGCGCGCGCGACCACCGTCACCTCGGGAAGTTCGATGCGTGCGTCGATCTTGAATGCCATCAGCAGGAAATTCGACGAGCGCATGGTCGCGACGTCGTCGGCCGGCAGATACACCGGGCAACCGTGCTCCCGCTGGATCACGGCCGCGCTGCCGACGTGGTCGAAGTGACCATGGGTGCAGAGCACCGCGGCCGGTTCGAGCCCGAGCGCATCGATCGCATCGAGGATGGCAGCGGTGCCTAGCCCCGGGTCGACCACCGCGCAGCGCGCGCCGCCGCCCAGGCCGACCAGGTAGCAGTTCGACGCGAAGACGCCGGCGGTGACGCGCCAGACTCGCGTCGCCTCGTCGAGCAGCACGGGAGCCGCGCTCATCTCAGTGCACGCCGCCCAGGAAGAGGGTCTGCGCGGTGACGTAGGAACTGCGCTCGGACGCGAAGAAGTCGACCACGTTGAGGATATCGTCCGCGGTCGCGTAGCGCGGCAGCGGCAGCCCGGCGATCACCGCGTCGATCTTGTCGCGCGGCAGCTGGCGCAGCATGTCGGTCTCGAACGCCGTGATCGCCAGCGTGTTGCAGGTGACGTTCATCGGCGCGAACTCCTTGGCCATCACGTTGGCCAGGGTCGAGAGGCCGGTCTTGCAGGCCGCGTAGACCGAGTCGCCCGCGGGCTCGAGGCTCGCCGCCATCGAGCCTATGTTGATGATGCGGCCCCACTTCTTCTTGCGCATCAGCTTGGCGGCCTCGCGCGACACCAGGAACGGCGCCAGCAGGTTGACGGCCAGCATGGCCTCGGCCGCGCTCGCCGGCATGATCATCGCGTACTGCGAGGTCAGCACGGCGGCGTTGTTGACGACGATGTCGGGCGCGGTGCCGGCCGTGCGCAGGCTCGCGAACAGCGCGTTCACCGCGGCGGCATCGGCGACATCGGCCTCGATGTGCTGGTAGCGCTCGTGTGCGAGGTCGGAGCCACCGCGCGCGACGCCGATCACCCGCGCGCCACCGTAGAGGAAGTGCTCGGCGATCAGCCGGCCCACTCCGCGGCTGCTGCCCGTGACGAGCGCGACGCGCTCGGTGTACGGATCGTTCAGCGAGGCCGTCACGCGCGCTCGAGAAGCTGGACGATGTAGTCGGCGAGGGTCGACACGCTCGAGAACGGCGAGACCGACTGGCTCATCGCTTCGTCGTCAGTCAGACTGACCGCCTTGCCGAAGCGGTCGCCGACCCCCGACTCGACGTCGACGATGACCGAGACCAGCGAAAGCGAGTCGAGCGATGCGTCGGGTCCGAACAGCAGCGTGCCCTCGGCGAGCGGCACGCGCTGGTCCTCGGGCAGTTCCTCGTTGAGGCCGCGCAAGGCGCCGTAGATGATCTCGATGACGGAAGCGCGTGTATCCATTTGATTACCCGTTGGAAGAAGGTTGCGCGACGCGGACCCGGCCTGCGGCGACCATGGCTCGCAGGCGCGGCAACGCGCGGCGTCGGTAGTCCGGCTCCAGCAGGCCGAAGCACACGGCATCCTGGTAATGGCCGTTGATGAAGTAGTGGTCGCGCAAGCGACCCTCTTCACTCATGCCCATGTAGAGCTGCCACTTGATCATCCGGGTATTGTCGGACGCGACCGTGCCGAACACCCGGTGCAGGCCTAGCGTGTCGAACGCGAGACCGTACAGCAGCAGCATCGCTTCGGCCGCCACCGGAATGCCGCGCACCGCGTCCTCGTCACCGATGAGGAAGCGACCCGGCTCCGCATGCGAGTTGACGCGGTCGAGGCCGCTCAGCGACAGCATGCCGACCGGGGTGCCATTCTTGAGCTGGATGACGAAGTTGTATTCGCTCGCAGGCCGCGACGCGATCCAGCTCGCCTGCTGCCCGACCGTCGCGGCTCCCTTGTTCAGCAGCATCGCGCGCGCGCTCTGACGCCAGCCGAACGTCAGCTCCGCGTCGCTCGTCGCGAGCGGGCGGAGGTCGACGAACTCGCCGACCAGCGTGGTGGTAAGGGGCGTGCTCGCGCTCATGCCGCGTAGGCGACGAACGCCGCCGCGACGGGCACCGGAACGCCCGGCGCGGGCGGCGCGAACGCAGTGGCGGCGAACGACTGCTCGATAGTGAAGCCGGCGCGCTCGAGGTCCTGCTCGACCTCGGCGGCGCTCCGGTACAGGTAGATGTGGTCCGAATGCGCGGCGTTGATCGCGGCGGTGATGAAAGCCTTGCCGCCGGGCTGCAGTGCGGAACGGAGCGCGCGCAGGAAGCCGACCGGATCTTCCAGGTGCTCGAGCACCTCGACGCAGACCAGCCACGGCACCGGTGTCATCGGCGTCTCGAGGATGTCCTGACAGTGCACGACGTAGCGGTCGGCGGCTCCGATGGCGGCGACATGCTGCTCGGCATAGCGGCACGACGAGGGGCTGATGTCGTAGCCGTCGCCGCGCGCCGACGGGGTGCGTTCCAGGATGCGGCGCGAGAAGAGCGCGGTACCGATCCCGACCTCGGCGAACGTCGCCGACTCGGCGCGTTGCAGGCCGGACAGGAATGCGGTGTCGAAGAACTGGATCTGCCGGTAGTGATGCGGCCACAGGAAATGGGAAAGCAGGAGCCCGGGCAGGTACTCCCGCTCCATGTGCTCTTCGTTGAAGTAGACCTCGCGTGCCGCGTCGGCGTAGGTCTTGTTCGGGTACTCGCGCTCCGCTTCGAATGCCTTCTGCCGCCGCATCGAGTCGAACGCAAACGCCGCATAGCCTCTGGCCGCCGCACCAAGTCGATCGTCGCCCGGAAACAGCGAGACCAGCATCGACTCGAAGTCGCGCGACCAAGCCGGTCCAAACGCGGCCTGTGCGCGTTCGACCAGACCTTTCGAGAAGCGATGGCGGGTCGCGAACACGTCACGCAAACTTTGCACGCGCGGCGTGTCGTTGAGTGGCTGAAGATCCATTCGGTTCGATATGTCGGGTCGTGAGCGGCGTCAGATGCGCAAGTGCTGGCGAACGGCGATCAGTCGCTTCCGAAGAGGTCCCGTGTGTACACCTTGGCGGCGACGTCTCGCAGTTCATCCGTCATTCGGTTCGCGATGATCAGGTCAGCCGCGTTCTTGAAGGCATCGAGGTCCGTGACAACCTTGGAATGGTAGAACTCGCTCTCCTGCAGCACAGGTTCATACAGGATCACTTCGATGCCTTTGCCTTTGACCCGCTTCATGATGCCCTGGATACTCGACGCGCGATAGTTGTCGGATCCTGCCTTCATGATCAACCGGAACACGCCGACGGTTCGAGGGCGCCTGCGGATGATTTCATCGGCTATGAAGTCCTTACGCGTGTTGTTGGACTCGACAATGGCGTGAATCAGGTTCTGCGGGACATCGCGGTAGTTGGCCAGCAGTTGCTTCGTGTCTTTGGGAAGGCAGTAGCCGCCGTACCCGAACGATGGATTGTTGTAGTGCGCCCCGATTCGCGGGTCAAGGCAGACGCCGTCTATCAGCTGCCGCGTATCGAGCCCGTGCATTGCTGCATAGGTGTCGAGTTCGTTGAAGTACGCGACTCGCATTGCCAGGTAGGTGTTGGCGAACAACTTGATGGCCTCGGCTTCCGAGCTGTCCGTGAAGAGAACGGGCATGTCCTTCCGGACAGCTCCCTGCTTCAAGAGTTCAGCGAATATCTCGGCCCGAGCGGAGCGCTCGCCTACGACAATACGTGACGGGTAGAGGTTGTCGTACAGCGCACGGCCCTCGCGGAGAAACTCAGGAGAAAATATGAGGTTGTTGGTCCCATAGCGCTGCCGGGTGCGAGCCGTGTAGCCCACGGGAATCGTTGACTTGATCACCATCGTCGCACCAGGGTTGATGGTGAGAACGTCCTCAATCACTGACTCGATCGAGCGGGTATCAAAGTAGTTACTTTCCGGGTCATAGTCCGTCGGCGTCGCGATAATGATGAAATCGGCGCCTGCATACGCGTCCTGCTTGGACAGTGTCGCGCGGAAGTTCAGCGGCTGTTGCGTCAGGAACTCCTCGATCTCCTTATCGATAATCGGCGACTTCCTGTCGTTCAGCAATGCGATCTTGGCCGGCACGACGTCGAGCGCGACCACTTCGTTGTTCTGCGCGAGCAGGATGCCGTTCGACAGGCCGACGTAACCGGTACCGGCGATCGCAATCTTCATGACGGGTCGCGCATCGTGCCCGACGCCATGGTTTCATGCGATTCCAGTTCGAGCGTCGCGATCTCGGCTTTCAGCGCCTCGTACTCGTCCATCTTGCGTTTCAAGAAGCGGCTAGCCAGAGCGGCCTTCCCCGCGATGCCGCCGGGCGTCAGCATGTAGACGTAGCCGAACTTGTTCTTGCTGTGGCTGAAGTTCTGCATCTTTACCCAGCCGCGTTCCATCAGCGCCTTCAAGCAATAGTTCAGCCCGCCGACGCTGACGCCCAGCTTTGCGGCAAGCTCGCGCTGGGTGAGGTCGGGGTTCTGCTGGAGAATCCGCATCGCGCGGAAATACGTGTCCTCCTGCAGATTGGCTTGTCGACTGGGCATGGCCAATGCGGGCTTGTCAGCGATGGCGTGGGGGGAACGGCCAGCGGGGCCGTACGGGACGGTTCGTTTGAACTTGAACGATTCTAGCTGACCAGCTACCGCTGGACTTTTTCGAGTTCCCCGGCCACGCGCATCTGCTCTCCAGAGCGAAGCGGCCTGGAGCCGACCAGCAACTGACCGGTGGCCCGCCACTCGGCCCACCAGTGCTCGGCGAACGCGCGCACCGACATCGGGCGGCCGCTCGCGACGTTGAGCGCGAGCGGCATGCCGGCACGCACGTCGCCGCGCACGACGGCTTTCGCGAACGCGGCGGCGACGTCCTCGACCGGCACGAAGTCGCGCACCTGCTCGCCCGCGGTCATCGGGAAGTCCTCGCCGGCTAACGCGGCGGCGCGCAGCGCCGGCCAGAAGTTGGCCTGGTGCTGGCCTTCGCCGAAAGCCGAGAACACGCGCAGGTAGCAGACCTCGATGCCGAGTTCGGCGGCGAGGCCGCTCAGTGCGGCGAAGCCCGCCGCCTTGGACGCCGGGTAGGCGGCAGTCGGCAGCAGCGGTGCGTCGGGCGGGATGAACTCGTAGCGGTCCGCCGAGCGCCCGTATTCGGCGAAGGTGCCGGCTGCGACGACGCGTCGCACGCCGGCGGCATGCGCCTGCTGCACGAGGCCGATCATCACGTCGACGTTCCAGTGGAAGCACTCCTGCCAGGTCGCGAGGCGCGGGCTGATGCCGACCGCCGCGAGGTGGACGAGGGCGTCGCAGCCGGTGATGTCGGCGGCTGCGAGCGCGTCCATCGGCTTCTCGACCCATTGCACCGCAGGCGTGCCGGCGGGCACCGGCGTGCCGCCGGGACGACGCAGGGCGACCACCTCGTGGCCTTCGCGCACCAGCGCGTGCAGCACGTTGCCGCCGATGAACCCGGTGCCGCCGGTGACGAAGACCTTCATCGCGTCAGAACGGCGATTCGAACTCGGCGAGCGGCGGGTGCGCGCGGTCGCGTGCCGAGATCACGGGTGCAGGGCAGTCCCAGGCGAAGTCGAGGCTGTCCCAGCGGATGCCTTGGTCGTGCGCCGGCGAGTGCTCGGTGCTCGTCTTGTAGACCATCAGGCTATCGTCGGTCAGCGACCTGAAGCCGTGCGCGACCCCCTTCGGAATGACCAGCAGCGACGGCGCGGCGGCATCGAGCCGCACGCTCGCGACCTTGCCGTAGCCCGGGCCGCGGCGCAGGTCCACGAGCACGTCGAGTACCGCGCCACTCGCGCAGTAGACGAGCTTCACGTGGTCGTGCGGCGGCACCTGGAAGTGCATGCCGCGGATCACGTCACGCGCCGACGTCGAATAGAACTCCTCGCTCAGCTCGAATGGCTCGCCGCCGGGCATGCCCGCGATCGCGGCTTCGAACAGCGAGCGCGAGAAGGTCTTGACGAACGAACCCCGCGCGTCGTCGAAGCGCTTCAGACGCACGAACCGCGCACCGGGCAGCAACTCGTCGGCGAACTCCATCGGCTCAAAAGCTCACGCCGAGGAAGGTCTCGAGCGTCTCGGCGATGTAGTCGAGCTGCGGCTCCCCGAGCGCCGGGAAAACGCCGAGCCAGAACGTCTGGTTCATCACCGTATCGGTATTGTCGAGGGTGCCGCTGACGCGGAAATTGCGGCCGATCATGTACGGCTGGCGAGTCAGGTTGCCGGCGAACAGAAGCCGCGTGCCGATCTTGTTCTGGTCGAGGTAATTCAGCAGATCGACGCGCCGCACGCCGCTTTCAGGCTTGAGAACGATCGGGAAGCCGAACCAGGACGGGTTGGACTTGGGCGTCGCTTCCGGCAGGTGCAGCATCTCGGCGCAGGAGTGCAGACGCTCCTTGAGATACGCGAAGTTGGCGCGGCGTATGCGGATGAACTCGTCGACGCGGTCCATCTGCGCGAGCGCGCACGCCGCCTGCATGTCGCTGATCTTGAGGTTGTAGCCGAGGTGCGAGTACGTGTATTTGTGGTCGTACCCTTCCGGCAGGTCGCCGAGCTTCCAGCAGAAGCGCTTGTTGCAGGTGTTGTCCTTGCCAGGGGCGCAGTAGCAGTCGCGCCCCCAGTCGCGGAACGATTCGGCGATCAGCTTGAGCTCGGCATTGTTGGTGAACACCGCGCCACCTTCGCCCATCGTGATGTGGTGCGCCGGGTAGAAGCTGAGCGTGCCGATATCGCCGAAGGTGCCGACGAGCTTGCCGTCGTAGGTGGCGCCGAGCGCGTCGCAGCAGTCCTCGACCAGCCAGAGGCCGTGCTTGCGGCACAGCTCGGTGACGACGTCGAGGTTGAACGGGTTGCCGAGCGAGTGGGCGAGCATGATCGCCTTGGTCTTCGGCGAGATCGCGGCCTCGATCTTGGTGGCGTCGATGTTGTGCGTGGCGAGGTCGACGTCGACGAACACCGGCACCGCGCCGAACTGCAGGATCGGGTTGACGGTGGTCGGAAAGCCCGCCGCGACGCCGATCACCTCGTCCCCGCGCTTGATCGCGCGCTCGCCGAGCCGCGGCGAGGTCAGCGTCGAGAACGCGATCAGGTTCGCCGACGACCCTGAGTTGCAGGTGATCAGGAACTCCACGCCCAGGAACTTGGCGAGGCGCTGCTCGAACGCCGCATTGAAGCGGCCGGTCGTCAGCCAGCCGTCGAGCGACGCCTCGACCATCAGCTGCAGCTCGCGCGCGCCGATCACCTTGCCGGACACCGGCACCGGCGATTCGCCGGCGACGAAAGGCTTCGGCGCCAGCGCGAGCTCGGCGTACTGCTGGACGAGCTGCGCGATCTCGGCGCGCAAGGCCTCGGGGGTGGTCATGAAGTGTCGCGTGAGGCCAGCACGTACTGATGGATCTGCGCGCGGCAGACCGCGGCGACGTCGGCGCCGGCGAGCCACGCGCGGTGCCATTCGGCCACGCGCTGCAAGGCGGTGTCGAGGTTCCATGCCGGCTGCCAGTGCAGGCGCTGCGCCGCCTTCGATATGTCGAGCTTCAGATAGTGCGCCTCGTGCGGGTGCTCGCCGGGGTCGACCTCCCAGCTGGCGCCTTCGCCCCATGCGGCGACCAGCCGCTCGACGATCCACTGCACCGGGCGCGCGTCGCTGTCGGCGGGGCCGAAGTTCCAGCCCTCGGCGACCGCCTGGCCATTGGTGCACAGGCGCTCCGCCAGCGTCAGGTAGCCGCTCAGCGGCTCGAGCACGTGCTGCCATGGCCGCGTCGCGTGCGGGTTGCGGATGCGCACCGGCTCCTTGCGCTCAAAGGCGCGCAGGATGTCGGGCACCAGGCGGTCGACCGCCCAGTCGCCGCCGCCGATCACGTTGCCCGCGCGCGCCGACGCCACCGCCACGCCGTCGCGCGTGCCGAAGAACGAGCGCCGGTACGCCGAGGTCACGAGCTCGGCGCAACCCTTGCTGTTGCTGTACGGGTCGTGGCCTCCCATCGGCTCGTCTTCACGGTAGCCCCAGACCCACTCGCGGTTCTCGTAGCACTTGTCGGTGGTCACGTTGACCAGCGCGCGCACACCGGGCGAGCGACGCACCGTCTCGAGCACGTGCACGGTGCCCATCACGTTGGTCGCGTAGGTGGCGACGGGGTCGGCGTACGACGGTCGGACCAATGCCTGAGCCGCCATGTGGATGACGATCTCGGGTCGGAAAACGGCGACGCAGCGCTGCAGCGCGTCGAGGTCGCGGATGTCGCCGAGCATCGAGTTCATGCCGGCCGCCACGTTGGCGGCGTCGAACAGGTTGGGCGAGGTCGGCGGCGCGAGCGCATAGCCCTGCACCTCGGCGCCCATGGCCTGCAGCCACAGCGCGAGCCAGCTGCCCTTGAAGCCGGTGTGGCCGGTGAGCAGCACGCGCTTGTCGCGCCAGAACGCCGGGTTCATCGAGCGTGCTCCGCCATCAGTCCCACGTCTTCCACGGCGCCTTGCCGTCTTCCCAGAGCTTTTCGAGATGATGCTTGTCGCGCAGCGTGTCCATCGGCTGCCAGAAGCCGTGGTGCTCGTACGCCATCAGCTCGCCGTCGAGCGCGAGCTCGTTGAGCGGTTCCTGCTCCCACACCGTGCTGTCGTCGCGGATGTACTTCAGGACCGACGGCGACAGCACGAAGAAGCCGCCGTTGATGAGCGCGCCGTCGCCTTTGGGCTTCTCGGTGAACGCGCGCACCTTGCCGCCCTGCAGCTCGAGCGCGCCGAAGCGGCCGAGCGGGTAAGTCGCGGTCAGTGTGGCGAGTTTGCCGTGACCGCGGTGAAAGCGAATCGTGGCGCCGATGTCGACGTCGCCGACGCCATCGCCATATGTGAAGCAGAACGCTTCCTCGCCGCGCAGGTAGTCCGCCACCCGCAGCAGCCGCCCGCCAGTCATCGCATCTTCACCGGTGTCGACCAGCGTCACCACCCACGGCTCGGCGCGCTTGTGATGCACGTGGATCCGGTTGCCGCGCATGTCGAAGGTGACGTCCGAGGTATGCAGGAAGTAGTTGGCGAAATACTCCTTGATCACGTAGCCGCGATAGCCGCAGCAGATGATGAACTCGTCGACGCCGTGGCTCAGATACATCTTCATGATGTGCCAGAGGATCGGCTTGCCACCGACCTCGACCATGGGCTTGGGTCGCACGCTGGTCTCTTCGGTCAGGCGGGTGCCGCGGCCGCCGGCCAGGATCACCGCCTTCATGAAGCCTCCCCGTGCTCGCCGCGTGGCGTCGGGCTGGACGGCACGAACGCGTCGGCGACAAAGCAGGGGCTCGCCAGACCGACCGCCGCCAGCGCGGCGCGGGCCGCATCGACCATCTGCCGCGACCCGCACGCGTAAACCACTGCGCAAGCCGGGTCCACGCCGTCACGCAGCAGCGCCTCGTGCACGTGACCACGTTCGCCGTGCCATCCGGCGTCAGCGCGGGACAGCACCGGGACGTAGCGAAGCGCGGGGTGGAACGCGCGGGGATCCGCGTACAGGTCGGCCGGTCGTCGAGCGCCCCAGTACAAGGCGATCGATCTTGGCTGTGCTTCGCCGGGCTCGGCAGCGAGCTGCGACAGCATGGCCTTGAGCGGCGCGATGCCGGTGCCGGTGACGAGCACCACCAGGTCCCGCCCGGCCACGTCGCGAAGAAAGAAGGTTCCGCGCGGCCCCTCCAGATGCAGGAGGTCCCCGACGCGGGCGTGCCCGAACCAGTAGGCGCTCAGCACGCCAGCGTCGATCTCGCGCACGTGCAGTTCGAGCCGCGCGTCAGGTTGCGGCGCATTCGCGATGGAGTAGCTGCGCTTGATGCCAGCCCGGATCACGTCGATGGACTGCCCGGGCAGGTACTGCAAGCGCACCTCCCGCGGCAACCGCAAGGTCACCTGCATCACGCCGTCGGCGGGCCGCTCGAGCGCGTCAATCCGGCATGGCAGCGTGCGGACCGGGAATGGCTCGAAGATGCCGAGGTCGACGATCTCGAGCTCGACATCGCTGAGCGCCGCAGTCGCGCAGGTGAGCACCCACCCCGCGCGCCGCTCCTCGGGGCCGAGGCAGTCGTTGCGCTTCACCAGTGCGGTGCTGCCGCTGCGCACGCGCGCCTTGCAGGTGCCGCAGCGCCCGGTGCGGCAGCTGTGTTCGAGGACGAGGCCGGCAGTGCCTGCCGCATCCAGCAGCGTCACGCCAGGTTTCGCCTCGAACTGCTTGCGGTTTGCCAGATGAACGATCGCCACACCGCATTGTCGAGCAGTCGGCGCCGAGCCGCGTCCGCGCGTGTCGGCGCCGCCTCCCGCTGTCAGTCAGTCGAACAGCGCGGCGTCCGCGAACGCACCGCCGGTCGCGTCCTTGGCCGAAACGGCCGGCGCGCCGACGTCGGGCCACTCGATCGCGAGCCGCGGGTCGTCCCAGCGGATGCACGCCTCCGCGGCCGGCGCGTAGTAGTCGCTGGTCTTGTACAGGAAGTCGGCGCTCTCGCTCAGCACCAGGAAACCGTGCGCCATGCCCGGCGGCAGCCAGAGCTGGCGATGGTTCTCGCCGCTGAGTTCGACGCCGACCCAGCGCCCGAACGTCGGGCTGGCGCGCCGCAGGTCGACGGCCACGTCGAACACCGCACCGTGCGTCACGCGGACGAGCTTGCCTTGCGCATGCGGCGGCAGCTGGTAGTGCAGGCCGCGCAGCACGCCGCGCCGCGAGCGCGAATGGTTGTCCTGCACGAACTCGACGTGGCCCCCGATCGCCTCGTCGAACACCTTCTGGTTGAAGCTTTCCATGAAAAAGCCGCGCGCGTCGCCGAACACGTTCGGCTCGAGGACGACGACGCCGTCGATCGCGGTGCGGGTGACCTTCATCAGAAGACGGTGCTGTTGACGATCTGCATCAGGTACTGGCCGTAGCCGTTCTTCAGCATCGGCCGAGCCATTTCCTCGAGGCTCTCGCGCGAGATCCAGCCCGAGCGATAGGCGATCTCTTCCGGGCATGCGACCTTCAGGCCCTGGCGGCGCTCGAGCGTGGCGATGAACTGGCCCGCTTCGAGCAGGCTGTCGTGGGTGCCGGTGTCGAGCCAGGCGTAGCCGCGGCCCATGATCTCGACGTTGAGCTGGCCCTGGCGCAGGTACTGCGCGTTGACCTCGGTGATCTCGAGCTCGCCGCGCGGCGACGGCTTGATGCTGGCGGCGATGTCGCACACCTGCTCGTCGTAGAAGTAGAGGCCGGTCACCGCATAGTTGCTCTGCGGGTGCCTGGGCTTCTCCTCGATGCTGAGGGCGCGCTTGTCGGCGTCGAAGGCGACCACGCCGTAGCGCTCCGGGTCGTGCACGTGATAGGCGAAGACCGATGCGCCTGCGCTGCGCTCGGTCGCGCTGTGAAGCAGGCGTTGCAGGTCGTGGCCGTAGAAGATGTTGTCGCCCAGCACGAGCGCGCTCGGCTGCCCGTCGACGAACGACTTGCCGAGGATGAACGCCTGCGCCAGGCCGTCCGGGCTCGGCTGCACGCAGTACCGGATATCGATGCCCCACTTGGCGCCGTCGCCGAGCAGCGCCTCGAAGCGCGGCGTGTCCTGCGGCGTGCTGATGAGGAGGATCTCGCGGATTCCCGCGAGCATCAGCGTCGCCAGCGGGTAGTAGACCATCGGCTTGTCGTACACCGGCAGCAGCTGCTTGCTCAGCGCGAGCGTTGCCGGGTGCAGACGGGTGCCGGACCCGCCGGCCAGGATGATGCCCCTGCGGTTCGATGCCGTCGTGCTCATGCCGCCACCTGCTCGTTCTCGGCTTGCTTGCCGTACTGGGTCTCGAGCCACTGCCGATACGCGCCGGTGCGGATGCCGTCGATCCAGGCGCCGTTGTCGAGGTACCAGCGCACCGTCTTCTCGACGCCGCTGGCGAAGGTCTCGGTCGGCTGCCAGCCGATCTCGCGCTCGATCTTCGACGGATCGATCGCGTAGCGGCGGTCGTGCCCCGGGCGGTCCTTCACGTAGGTGATGAGGTCCTCGTAGCGGCCGCTCGCGCGCGGCCGCAGCGCATCGAGCTGGCGGCAGATGGTGGTCACCACGTCAATGTTGCGAATCTCGTTCTTGCCGCCGACGTTGTAGACCTCGCCGACGCGGCCACGCGCCAGCACCTGACGGATCGCCTCGCAGTGGTCGCGCACGTAGAGCCAGTCACGGACGTTGAGGCCGTCGCCGTACACCGGCAGCGGCTTTCCGTCGAGCGCGTTGAGGATCATCAACGGGATCAGCTTCTCGGGGAAGTGATAGGGCCCGTAGTTGTTGCTGCAGTTGGTGGTGAGCGTCGGCAGCCCGTAGGTGTGGTGATAGGCGCGCACCAGGTGGTCGCTCGCTGCCTTGCTGGCCGAGTACGGGCTGTTGGGCGCGTAGGGCGTCGTTTCCGAGAACGCGGGGTCCGTTTCGGCGAGCGAGCCGTAGACCTCGTCGGTCGACACGTGCAGGAAGCGGAACGCCTCGGCCTCGCCGGGGGCGAGGGCGCCCCAGTAGGCGCGCGTCGCCTCGAGCAGGTTGAAGCTGCCGACCACGTTGGTCTGGATGAACGCGTCGGGGCCGTGGATGGAGCGGTCGACGTGACTCTCGGCCGCGAAGTGCAGGATCGCGCGCGGGCGGTGCTCGGCGAGCAGCCGATCGACGAGCGCCCGGTCGCCGACGTCGCCTCGCACCAGCTCGCAGCGGCCGGGCGCGAGCAGCGGCTCGATGGTGCGCACGTTGCCCGCGTAGGTCAGCTTGTCGAGCACGACGACGGGCTCGTCATGGTGCGAGAACCAGTGGTGGACGAAGTTTCCGCCGATGAAGCCTGCGGCTCCGGTGATCAACAGCATCGTGGTGTTCTTTCAGCGAGGCGCGGAGCCGCTGCAGGCAAGGCGCGTCAATGTCGGGGAGAGCGGCGTCGATCGCCACGCAGAGCGTGGCGCCGGCATGCGGTGCAAGCGGCGTCCGTCGCCGCACGTCGACCTGGCCAGCGGCCGCGGTCGCCCGCCCGGCCGCCGCGCCACCCGGCCGCCGAACGAGCGCGATTGTAGTCAAGCCCTACCGGGCGCCCGACGCACTGTTCGGCGCCGCCGGACACGCCGCCGGCACCGCGCGTGACGAATACACTGCCTTGCGGCGAGCGGCCCCGTTCGCGTGAGCGCGCCGCGCCGAGCACCCGAGACATGGCCATCCACCCGATCCTCAAGATGGGCGACCCGCGCCTGCTGCGCGTCGCCCAGCCCGTGACGGCGTTCGACACGCCCGAGCTGCGCAGCCTGGTTGCCGACATGTTCGAGACCATGCGCGCGGTGAACGGCGCCGGACTCGCGGCGCCGCAGATCGGCGTCGACCTGCAGCTCGTCATCTTCGGGTTCGGACAGAACCAGCGCTACCCCGACGCGCCGGCGGTGCCCGAGACGGTGCTGATCAATCCGGCCATCGAGCCGCTCGGCAGCGACGAGGAAGAGGGCTGGGAAGGGTGCCTCTCGGTACCCGGCATGCGCGGCGTGGTGCCGCGCTGGCGTCGCATCCGCTACCGCGGCGTCGACGCCCGAGGCGAACCGATCGACCGCGAGGCCGAGGGCTTTCACGCGCGGGTGGTGCAGCACGAGTGCGACCATCTCGTCGGCAAGCTCTACCCGATGCGGATCCGCGACTTCAGCCGCTTCGGCTTCACGAGCGTGCTGTTTCCGGGTCTCGACGACGCCAGCGACGACTGAGGAGCCGCCTGGTCGACGGCGCCCGGGCGCAGCCGCGCGAGGTTGCCGGACCCTTCCGGCAGGTAAAGGATCGTGTCGCGAGCCGCCGCTGCCCTCTGCTTGCGCGACGATGCGCCATCGGTGCGGGGGTCGTGCGGCCCGCGCAGGCGCGAGGCGCGCGGCTTGCCCGTGATCCGCACCCCCAGAGGACACGCTCCATGCCGTTCGCTCGATTTCGCCCTGCTTACCACTTGCATGCGCTGCTCGGCGCGGCGTTCGCGCTGCTGATTGCGCTCGCGATCGCGCCGGCGTGGGCGCAAGGTGCCGACGCCGACCCGCCCGAGCGCGCCGCGCGCATCGTCGAGACCGCCGGGCAGGTATGGATCGCGAGCGGCGACGCGGGCGAGTGGATCAGCGCGGTTCGCAACCGTCCGCTCACCGGAGGCGACCGCATCGCCAGCGAGGCCGGTGCGCGCATCGAGCTCAGCCTCGGATCGACCGTGCTGCGCCTCGATGCGTCGAGCGAGCTCGAGATCGTCGAGCTCGACGACAGCCGCTTCGTGGTCGAGCTGCACGACGGCTCGCTGGCGGTGCGCCTGACGCAGCCCGAAGCGCTGCGCGAGTTCGAGGTGCTGACCGCCGAAGGGCGCTTTCGCGCGCAGCGTGCCGGCCGCTACCGCATCGACCGCGACGACGGGTCGAGCTGGCTCACCGCCTACGCGGGCGAGGCGCTGTTCGAGCGCGACCGCACCGCGCTCGTGGTGCATCAGGGCCAGCGCGCCGAGTTCTGGCTCGACGCCGCGGGGGCGGCGCAGTACAGCCTGGGCGAGCCGCAGCGCGACGCGTTCTGGTCCTGGAGCGAGGAACGCGACCGCGGACTCGACCGCATCGCGGCGATGCCGTACGTGCCGCCCGAGATGACGGGCGTCGAGGACCTCGACCGCTACGGCAACTGGGAGCAGAACGCCGAGTACGGACCGTTGTGGATCCCCCGCGGCGTGCCGGCCGACTGGGCGCCGTACAGCACCGGCCACTGGGCGTGGATCGCGCCCTGGGGCTGGACCTGGGTCGACGATGCGCCGTGGGGCTTCGCGCCGTTCCACTACGGGCGCTGGGTCTACCACCGCAACACCTGGTGCTGGGCGCCCGGGCGCTACACGCGGCGGCCGGTGTTCGCGCCGGCGCTGGTGGCGTGGATCGGCGGCCGCCCGGGGCCGGGTCATGGGCGGCCGATCGGCTGGTTTCCGCTCGCGCCACGCGAGCCCTACGTGCCCGGCTACCGCGCGAGCCCGCGCTACCTGCGCGACATCAACGCCGGTCACTGGCGCGGCGGCAACATCGCCGACCTGACCGACGAGCGCCGGCGCGATCGACACGAGTTCTTCAACCGCCGCTTTCCGCATGCGGTGACGGTGGTGCCCGAGAGCGTGCTCGCCAACCGCGAGCCGGTGCGACCGAACGCGATCCGCTTTCGCGACTCGCCGTTCGCCCGCGAGATCGCCGCGCAGCCGCAGCACGTGCCCGTGCTGCTCGCGCCGCCGATCGGCGCGCCGGCGCGCCGTGCCGACGCCGACGTGCGGCGGCCGCCGGGTCTGGCACGGCTCGACGCCGACGCCCGTGGGCCGCGTTTTGGCGCCGAGCGGCGCGGCGACGGCCCCGGCGCCGATCGACGCGAGCGCGCAGGCTTCGCCGCCGGGCGTGGCGTCGACGACGTGCGCGAGCGCGGCCGCGTCGAGGGTCGCGGCGAGCCGGAGCGCGACGCGCGTTCGGACCGCGGCCGCGGCAGCCCCGACGGTGCGCGGTTGCGCGAAGGTCGCGAGCGCGGCGACTTCGGCGCGCGTTCGGGCGTTCCGGCGGCGAGCCCGGCCGAGTCGCCGGGCGGCTTCGGCGGGTCCACGCCAGGGGCGGCCCGCTCGACGCCGAGCTTCACGACGTCCACACCCGCCGGGGTGCCACCGACTGCAGGCTTCTCCACGTCGACCCGGCCGGCGCAACCCGGCGGCGTTGCGGGCGTTCCGGGCGGCGGCACGGCCCCGTCCGACGGCATCGCCGGATTGCCGGGCGAGCGAGGCGGCCGAGGGCGCTCGGGTGGGTTCGACACCAGGCCGGGCGCAGGGCGCGAGACGGGCCGCGACCGCCCGACCACGTCGACGAGTCCTCCGGCGGGCGCGCTGGGCGCGCCACCCGGCGTGATCGCACCGGCCGCTCCCGCCGTCGTGCCGGCGCCAGCTGCACCGGCGGTCGTGCCGCCGGTGCGCAACACCGAGCCGCGCAACTGGCGCGAGCGCGGCGGCGAGCGTTGGCGGGCGGGCGAGGGTGGCTCTTCCGGCGAGCCGGTGCGGGTCGGCCCGGCGGCCGGGAACGAGCCGCGCGAACGTCCGCGCTACGGCGAGGGTCCGCGCGGGGGCGATGGCCCGCGCGGGGGCGATGGCCCGCGCTGGAGCGGCCGCGCCCCGATGGCACCGCCTGCGCCGGTCACCGGTGCCGCACCGGCTGCGGTGCAGCCGATGGCGCCGGTGGCACCGATGCGTTCGCCTGCGCCGCCGGCGATCACCCCCGTCGCGCCGATGACGCCGCCGGTGCGCGAGGCGCCGCGTGCCATCGCGCCGATGCAGCCGGTCGCGCCGATCCAAGCACCGCGCGCCGGCATGCCGGACGGCCGGCCTGAGTTCGGTGCGCCCGGAGGTCCGGACCGCCGGGGCGGCTTCGAGCGGCGCGGCGGCGAGCGCCGAGAGCGCTAGGCCAGGTGAGCGCTCAGCGCGCCTGCAGCAGCGCGACGAGCGCCGGCCACACCGTGCCGAGAATCGTCGGCTGCGCTGCCGCGGTGGGGTGGATGCGATCCGGCTGGAACAGCCGCTCGGCATCGGCGACGTCGGCGACGCCTTTCAGAAGAAACGGCACCAGCGCCGCCTTCTCCTCGCGCGCGACCTGCTCGAAGAGGCCGGCGAAGCGCTCGCCGTACTGACGCCCGTAGTTGGGGGGGATCTGCAGGCCGAGGATCAGCACCTTGGCGCCGGCGGCACGCGACCGCTGGGCCATGAACTGCAGGTTGGCGCGGGTGGTGTCGAGCGGCAGGCCGCGCAGCGCGTCGTTGCCGCCGAGCTCGAGCACGACGGCGTCGGGCCGATGCTGTTTCAGCAACGCCGGCAGCCTCGAACGCCCGCCGGCCGTCGTCTCGCCGCTGACGCTGGCGTTGACGACGCGTGCGTCCGCGAACGCCGGATCGTCCGCGAGGCGCTTCTCGAGCAGCGCGACCCACCCGCTGCCGCGCTTCAAGCCGTATTCGGCCGACAGGCTGTCGCCGACGATGAGGATGGTCCGCGTCTTGCCTGCTGCGCCGGCCAGCGCATCGAGCGGGCGCCCCGCCCAGAGCGCCGCGAGCAGCGCGGTACAGTGCGCGGCCCAACGCCGGCGGCCCGCGTTCACCTGCACCCGTTCATCGATTTCCATGTCCGAACCCATCATCGCCGTCGAGCAGTTGACCAAGCAGGTGCAGGACTCGACCGGCACCCTGACCATTCTCCATGCAATCGATTTCCGTCTGGAACCGCGGGAATCGGTGGCGATCGTCGGCGCGTCGGGCTCCGGCAAGAGCACGCTGCTGTCGATCATGGCCGGGCTCGACACGCCGACGTCGGGCACCGTGCGGCTCGCCGGCACCGATCTCTTCAGCCTCGACGAGGACGCGCGCGCCGCGCTGCGCGCCGAGCGCGTCGGCTTCGTGTTCCAGAGCTTCCAGCTGCTGGCCAACCTGAACGCGCTCGAGAACGTGATGCTGCCGCTCGAGCTGCGCGGCGTGCCCGACGCGCGGGCGCGCGCCGCCGACATGCTGGGGCGCGTGGGTCTTGGCGAGCGCCTGCGCCACTACCCGCGCGTGCTCTCGGGCGGCGAACAGCAGCGCGTCGCGCTGGCGCGCGCCTTCGTCGTCGCGCCGGCGGTGCTGTTCGCCGACGAGCCCACCGGCAGTCTCGACTTCGCGACCGGCGCGACGGTGATGGAGCTGATGTTCGAGCTGAACCGCGAGGCCGGAACCACGCTGGTGCTCGTCACGCACGACCGCTCCATCGCCGAGCGCTGCGACCGCCAGCTGCGCATCGAGGCAGGGCGCATCGACGTCGGGCTCGCGACCGCCTGAAGCCGACGCCGGCGCCAATGGAAAAACGGCACGGGGCGAGTGCGCCGCGTGCCGTTCTGGCGGGGCGAAGCGGCCTCGACCGCCTGCCGTCAGTACGCGATCAGTTCGCGAACTTGTAGTCGGTCTTGGTCTTGGCGCGGATGTCCTTGCGGAAGGCGTCGGCCTTCTGCGCGAACAGGCGCTGCTGGATCTGCTCCTTCACCTCGGCCAGGGCGGGGAACTGCGCCGGGCGCGTGTCCTCGAGCTTGATGATGTGATAGCCGAACTGCGTCTTCACCGGGGTCTCGGTGATTGCGCCCTTCTGCAGCGCGGTCATCGCCTGCGAGAACTCGGGCACGTAGGTGCCAGCCGCCGCGAAGTCGAGGTCACCGCCGTTCTCGGCGCTGCCCGGGTCCTTGGAGTTCGCCTTGGCGAGGTCCTCGAACTTGGCACCGCCCTTGAGCTGGGCAATCAGCGCCTTGGCGTCTTCTTCCTTCTCGACGAGGATGTGGCGGGCGCGGTACTCGGTGCCGCCGGCCTGCGCCTTGTAGCGGTCGTACTCGGCCTGGATCTCGGCATCGCTGATCGGGTTCTTCTTCTGCACGTCGGTGACGAGCAGGCCGATCAGGATGTTCTGACGCGAGAGCTCCATCTGCGTCTTGTACTCGGGCGTGGCGGCGAGGCCGCGGCGCTCGGCTTCCTGCGCGAACATCTCGCTTTCGACCACCTGGTCGCGCACGCGCTGCTCGAGATCGGGCGGGACCGGCTGGCCGCGCTGCGACATCTGCCGCGTCACCTGCGCCATCAGCGCGTCGACGCGGGCCTTGGATACCGGCTTGCCGTTGACGATCGCGACGTTCTGCGCGTTCGCCGTTGCAGGCAGCCAGGCCGCCGACGTGACGAGCGCGAGCGATGCGCACGTGGCGAGGAGTGTCTTCTTCATGGTGGAACGGAGCCTTTCAGGCATTTCGAATGAAGACGGAGCGGCGACGCGGTTGCGCGAGGGGCTGCGCGGCGGTCAAGCTTCTCCGGGGGCTCGGGCGTCGATCGCGAGGGCGTGGATCCCGCGCTGCATCGATGAGCGGAGTGCATCATATACGAGGCGATGGCGCGCCACTCGTGACATCCCCGCAAAGCGCGCACTGACGATATGGACCGTGTAGTGGCGCCCTTCACGGGCCCCGGCATGGCCGGCATGCAGGTGACTGTCGTCGTCGATCCGGATGCTCTCCGGCTGCAGGGCGGCGGTGAGTTCGGCCTCGATGGCAGCGGCCGACACCCAGCCGGCGCGTGGATCGATCGCTTCGCTCATGGCCGTTCCGCAGGAGCGTCGGCATGGGCGAGCGCGGCGCCGCCGGCGGAGTCGTTCTCGTCCGGCACGTGTCGCGAGACCCAAAGGCCCTGCGCGAGCACGAACAGGAACATCAGGCCGGTGATGCCGAACACCTTGAAGGTGGCCCAGGTCGAGGTCGAGAAGTTGTAGGCCACGTAGAGGTTGAGCACGCCGATCGCGACGAAGAACGCGATCCAGACCCAGTTGAGGCGTTGCCACACCGGCTGCGGCAGCTCGAGCTGGCCGCCGAGCGCGGCCCGCAGCAGGTTCTTGCCGAACAGCGACTGGCTGATCCAGAGCGCCGCGCCCATCACCCAATAGAGGACGCTTGGTTTCCACATGATGAACGTGGGGTTGTGGAACCAGACCGTGGCGCCGCCGAGAACGACCACCAGCACCAGGGTCGCCCAGAGCATGCCGCCGACGGCCTTGCGGCGTGCGACGCGCCAGAGCACCTGCAGCAGGGTCACCATCACGACCACCAGCGTCGCCAGCAGCACCGGTGCTTCGGTGGGGCCCACCACGCCACCCGATACCAGGAAGCCCAGGTGCTCGGTCGCCAGCCGCGCCGCTTCGTCGGCGTGCGATTCGGCGATCTTGAAGGCGCCGAAGAACAGGATCAGCGGCAGGAAATCGAAGAACAGTTTCATCGGTGACGAGTGAAGCGACGGGGCCGCGCTGCCGCTCGAAGCACGACCGGGCGTCGCCCGGCCGTGCGCCGACGCGCACGGAGCCGTGAGTATCCGGGCAATGCCGGCTGACCTTGCGGCGTGGGTGTTTCCGCTCGTCGGCTCCGAGCGTGACGCCGCGCACGAGCCGTGCGCGTTCGGCGCGGGGCTGCCGCCGTCGCCCGTGTCCGGCCTCGCTGCTGCGACGCCGCCGCGTCGGCAGGCGCAAGCGAGGCACTTGGCACACGCGGACGGCCGCACAAACCCGACTAGGGGGTAGTCCCTGTAACCGGTGCCGCATCGATCCAGTTAAGTTTCGCCCGACTCGTTTTTTCCCCCAGGAGCCGACATGAAGTTCACCCGTTCGCCGCTCGCGGCATCGTTGATGGCGATCGCGCTCGGCGTCGCGTTCGTCGCGCCGACCACGGCGAGTGCGCAGGCGCGCCCTGCGGCCGGCAAGGCGCTGCAAGGACAGGTCGTGAAGATGGCCTGGATCGACCCGCTGTCGGGCCTGATGGGTCCGGTCGGCAACAACCAGCTCAAGAGCTGGCAGTTCATGGTCGAGAAGTTCAACGCCAACAACCCCGCGGGCGTGAAGTTCGAGGTCGTCGGCATGGACAACAAGCTCTCGCCGACCGAGAGCCTGAACGCGCTCAAGTCGGCGATCGACCAGGGCATCCGCTACGTGATCCAGGGCAACGGGTCGTCGGTCGCGCTGGCCCTCGTCGACGCGATCAACAAGCACAACGAACGCAACCCCGGCAAGGAGGTGATCTACCTCAACGAGGCCGCGGTCGACCCCGACCTCACCAACAGCAAGTGCAGCTTCTGGCACTTCCGCTTCGACGCCGACACGACGATGAAGCTCGAGGCGATGACCTCGTTCATGAAGGACCAGCAGGACATCAAGAAGGTCTATCTGCTGAACCAGAACTACTCGCACGGCCAGCAGGTCGCCAAGTACACGAAGGAGTACCTGAAGCGCAAGCGCCCGGACATCGAGATCGTCGGCGAAGACCTGCACCCGCTCGCCCAGGTGCGCGACTTCGCGCCCTACATCGCCAAGATCAAGGCGTCGGGCGCCGATTCCGTGGTCACCGGGAACTGGGGCTCGGACCTCTCGCTGCTGGTCAAGGCGGCGGTCGAGAGCGGCTACAACGGCAAGTTCTTCACCTACTACACCGGCGTCACCGGCACGCCGTCGGCGCTCGGCACCAACGGCGCCGGCAAGGTGTACCAGGTGAGCTACGCGCACCCGAACATGCAGGGTCAATGGGCCGCCTGGACGAAGGAGTTCAAGCAGAAGTACAACGACGACTTCTACACCGGCTCGATCATCCGCATCCTCGAGGGTCTGACCAACGCGATGGCGCAGACGCAGTCGACCGATCCGGTGAAGGTCGCGACCGCGATGTCGGGCATGAAGTACAAGAGCTCGTTCGGCGGCGACGTCGAGATCCGCAAGACCGACCACCAGCTCCAGCAGCCGCTCTACATGATGGTCTGGCAGAAGGCGGATGCTAAGTACCCGTACAGCCCCGAGAACACCGGCATGACGCTGGCACCGGTGGCCGAGTACCCGAACTACGTGTCGAGCACGCCGACCAGCTGCCAGATGAAGCGACCGGGCGCCTGATCCCGTCCGCTTTGGAGCAAGGGCCCGTCAGCGGGCCCTTGCTTTGTGGGGCGAGCGCTGAGAGCATCCCGCCCGAACCACCGACCGCACCCGCATGGAGTTTTTCACCATTTCGATGCTCAACGGCCTGAGCTACGGGCTGTTGCTGTTCATGCTGAGTTCGGGGCTGACGCTGATCTTCAGCATGATGGGCGTGCTGAACTTCGCGCACGCCAGCTTCTACATGCTCGGCGCCTACCTCGCGTACTCGATCGCGAGGTTCACGGGCTTCTGGCCCGGCCTGGTGCTGGCCCCGATCGTCGTCGGCGTGCTGGGGGCGCTGTTCGAGCGCCACTTCCTTCGCCGCGTCCACAAGTACGGGCACGTCCCCGAGCTCCTGATCACGTTCGGCCTCTCGTTCGTGCTGGTCGAGGTGGTGCTGCTGATCTGGGGTCGCACCGCGGTCGAGTTCCCGCCACCTGAGGTGCTGCGCGGGCCGGCGTTCACCATCGTCAACTCGTCGATCGACGGCCTGCGGGTGGTGTGGGGCAAGGCCCCGGCCGAGATGTGCGCGGCGGCCGGCGCAGCCGTGCGCGTGGTCTGCTCGCCGTTTCCCGCGACGCGCGGCTTCATGATGCTGGTCGCGCTCTGCATGTTGCTCGCGCTCTGGCTGCTTCTCACGCGCACCCGCATCGGCCTCGTGATCCAGAGCGCGCTCACCCACCCCGAGATGGTCGAGGCGCTCGGGCACAACGTGCCCAAGGTCTTCATGCTGGTGTTCGGTGCCGGCTGCGCGCTCGCCGGCCTCGCCGGCGTGATCGGCGGCAGCACCTTCGTCACCGAGCCCGCAATGGCGGCGACGGTCGGGTCGGTGATCTTCGTCGTGGTCGTGGTCGGCGGCATGGGCTCGCTCGCCGGCGCCTTCGTCGCGTCACTGCTGATCGGGATCGTGCAGACCTTCGCGGTCGCGCTCGACTACTCGGTCGGCGGCCTGCTCGGTACGCTCGGCGTTCGGCTCTCGGGTGCCGCTGCCGACTACTCGCTGCTCAAGCTCACGATCTCGCAGATCGCGCCGATCCTGCCGTACCTGCTGCTGGTGCTGATCCTGATCTTCCGGCCCAAGGGCCTGCTCGGAACCCGCGAAGGATGAGCGTGACGTCGACCCTCGCCGCGGCCCCGCCGCGTCGCTCGTTCAACACCGGCCGGCTCATCGTCTGGGGCGGCTTCGCACTGCTGCTGGTGGTCGCGCCGCTGCTCTTCTCGAGCGACTTCTCGATCACGCTGCTCGCGCAGATCGGCATCGCGATCGTCGCCTGCCTCTCGTACAACATGCTGCTGGGGCAGGGCGGCATGCTGAGCTTCGGACACGCCGTCTACACGGGCCTGGCGACCTTCGTCGCCATTCATGCGCTGCGTGCCGCCGGCGACGGTTCGTTCGCGGTACCGGTGAGCCTCATCCCGCTGGTCGGTGGCCTCGCGGGCATGTTCTTCGCCATCATCCTCGGCTACGTCACGACCAAGAAGGCGGGCACGCCGTTCGCGATGATCACGCTCGGCATCGGCGAACTGGTGTTCGCGATGGCGCTGATGGTTCCGGAGTTCTTCGGCGGCGAAGGCGGCGTCAACGCGAACCGGGTGGTCGGCAAGCCCGTGTTCGGCATCACCTTCGGGCCGCCGATCCAGGTCTACTACCTGCTCGCCTTCTATACCTTCGTCAGCACCGCCGCGATGTTCGCGTTCACGCGCACGCCTCTCGGCCGCATGCTGAACGCGGTGCGCGACAACCCCGAGCGCGTCGAGTTCGTCGGTTACAACACCCAGCGCGTGCGCTACTTCTCGTTCGTGATCGCCGGCTTCTTCGCCGGTATCGCCGGCGGCATGTACGCGCTCAATTTCGAGATCGCGACCGCCGAGGTGGTCGGCGCCGCGCGCTCGGGGCTCTACCTGCTGTTCACGTTCCTCGGCGGCGCGATCTTCTTCTTCGGGCCCATCATCGGCGCGGTCCTGATGGTGCTGTCGTTCACGCTGTTCTCGGGCCTCAGCGAGGGCTGGCTGCTCTACCTCGGGCTGGTCTTCCTCTTCATGGTGATGTACGCGCCGGGTGGCATCGCCAGCCTGATCATGCTGAATCTGCGCGTGGCGATGCACCGCAAGCTCGGCCGCCTGGTGCCCTGGTACATCGCGCTCGCGCTCGCCGCGTTGGTGATGCTGGTCGGTGCCGCCGCGCTCATCGAGTTCTTCTACCACCTCAAGCTCGGCGCCGGCCTCGACCCGACGCTGCGCTTCGCCGGGCTTACGCTCGACACGCATTCGGTTGCGCCGTGGATCGGCGCGAGCGTGGTGGCGCTGGTCGGCTTCGCCATCTTCCACGTGACCCGGCGCCGTTTCGTGCGCGTCTGGGGCGACGTGCAGAGCGAGATCGAGGCGGAGACCGCCGCGAAGGCTGCCCGATGACCGACGGGCGCTACGCACTCGAGCTGGTCGACGTCCGCAAGTCGTTCGGCAACACCGAGATCATCCGCGGCGCGAGCCTTGCGGTCGCGCCCGGCGAGCGGGTCGGCATCATCGGCCCGAACGGCGCCGGCAAGTCGACGCTGTTCAACCTGATCAGCGGCCGCTTCGCGCCGACGTCAGGGGCGATCGTCCTCAACGGCAAGCCGATCGGGGGCCTGCCGCCGTACCAGATCAACCGGCTCGGACTCTCGCGCAGCTTCCAGATTTCGAACTTGTTCGGGCGCCTCTCGGTGTTCGAGAACCTGCGCTGCGGCGTGCTGTGGTCGCTGGGCTACAGGTACGCGTTCTGGAAGTTCCTCGCCGACCTGCGCGACGCCAACGAGCGTGCCGAGCAGCTGATGCACATGATCAAGCTCGACCGCAAGCGCGAGACGCTCGCGATGAACCTCACCTACGCCGAGCAGCGCGCGCTCGAGATCGGCATCACCATTGCCGGCGGCGCCGACGTGGTGCTGCTCGACGAGCCGACCGCCGGCATGAGCAAGAGCGAGACGACGCGTTTCGTCGAGCTGATCCGCGAGGTGACGGTCGGCAAGACGCTGCTCACGGTCGAGCACGACATGGGCGTGGTGTTCGGCCTCGCCGACAAGATCGCAGTGCTGGTCTACGGCGAGGTCATCGCCTTCGACGTGCCGTCGGCGGTGCGCGGCAACGCGAAGGTCCGCGAGGCCTACCTCGGCTCCGCGCTCGCCGACGCCCAGGTGGCGGGGCACTGAGGACCACCATGCTCGAGATCAGCGGTCTGCACGCCTACTACGGCAAGAGCCACATCCTGCACGGCGTCGACCTCGGTGTCGGCGAGGGCGAGATCGTGAGCCTGCTCGGGCGCAACGGTTCGGGTCGCTCGACGACGATCCGGACCATCATGGGCTTGGTGGACGGCGAGGGGTCGATCCGCTTTCGCGGCGACCAGATCCTCGGCAGAAAGCCGTTCGACATCGCCTATCGCGGCATCGGTTACGTGCCCGAGAACCGCGAGGTGTTCCCCAAGCTCACGGTGCACCAGAACCTGCTGCTCGGCGAGAAGCGCGGCCGCAAGACGCCGCGCTGGACCGCCGCCGACATGTACCGCATGTTCCCGCGCCTCGAGGAGCGCCAGCACACCGAGGCCGGCGTGCTGTCGGGCGGCGAGCAGCAGATGCTGACGCTCTGCCGCACGCTGATGGGCGACCCGGACCTCATCATGATCGACGAGCCGACCGAAGGGCTCGCGCCGAAGATCGTCGAGCTCGTCGCCGACTATCTCAAGGAACTGAAGAACCGCGGCGTCTCGGTGTTGCTGGTCGAGCAGAAGCTCACCATCGCGCTCGAGATCTCGGAGCGCTGCTACGTGATGGGACACGGCAGCATCGTCTTCGAAGGAACGCCGGCCGCACTGCGCGCCGACGAGCACGTGCGCAAGGAGTGGCTCGAGGTCTGAGCCCGCGCCCGGCAGGCGAGTTCGACCCTTCGCGAGCCTCAGCTCAGCAGCACCAGCCGCAGCAGCCAGCCGACGACGCCCAGGGCGAGCACGCTCGCGGCCCATATCGCGACCAGCCACAGCACGCGCACGCTCCAGCGCGGGGACGGCTCCACGGGCCTCGCGCTTCTCAAGGCTGCCGGCAGCTTCATGCGTGATAGCCGTCGGCCTCGACCTTGCCGCGGAACACCCAGTACGCCCAGCCGGTGTACGCCAGGATCATCGGCATGATGATCGCGGTGCCCACCAGCATGAAGAGCTGGCTCGAGCGATCAGTCGCGGCATCCCAGATCGTCACCGCGCCGGGGATCACGTACGGATAGACGCTGATCCCCAGGCCCACGAAGCAGAGCAGGAACACGAAGAGGGTCAGCAGGAACGGCGCGAGCTCGCGCCCGGCATGCAGGCTGCGCGCGAACCAGAAGCTCGCGACGCCCACGAGGATCGGCACTGGCGCAACCCACAGGACGTTCGGAAAGCCCAGCCAGCGCTCGAAGTAGGCGCCCTCGAGGAACGGCGTCGCGAGGCTCACCACCCCGATCGCGAGCAGCGTTCCGGCGCCGAGCCACCATGCCTGGCGCACCGCGCGACGCTGCATCTCGCCGGTCGTCTTGAGGATCAGCCAGGTCGCGCCGAGCAGCGCGTACGCGATGACGACGCTGACGCCGGTGACCACCGAGAACGGCGTGAGCCAGTCCCACCAGCCGCCGGCGTACTCGCGGTTGCTGACCGCGACGCCCTGCAGGATCGCGCCGAGGACGATGCCTTGCGAGAGCGCGGCAACGAAGGAGCCGCCGGTGAACGCGGCGTCCCAGTACTTGCGATGCGCGGGGTCGCGCCAGCGCGCCTCGAACGCGACGCCGCGGAACACCAGCGCGAGCAGCATCGCGACGATCGGCGCATAGAGGGCGGACAGCAGCACGCCGTAGGCGAGCGGGAACGCCGCCAGCAGCCCGCCGCCGCCGAGCACCAGCCAGGTCTCGTTGCCGTCCCACACCGGCGCGATGCTGTTCATCGCGGCATCGCGGTCGGGCCCGACCTCGAAGGTCGGAAAGAGGATGCCGATGCCGAGGTCGAAGCCGTCCATGACGACGTACACGAACACCGCGAACACGATGATCACGGCCCAGACGATGGTGAGTTCGGGCGACATGTCCGCGGCTCCTATTCGGCAGCGCCGGTGTTCGCGCCGGCAGTGAGCGCGGCCGCCGGCGTGATGCCCGCGGTGCGCACCGGCGTACGCGGCGGCGCCGGCTCGTGCGGCTCGGGCGGCTTGCTCATCAGCTTGAGGATGTAGAGCACGCCGGCGCCGAACACCAGGAAGTAGATGACGACGAACGCGATCAGCGACGCCGCGACCGCCGGCGCGGCGAGCGGCGATGCCGATTCCGCGGTGCGCATGAGGCCGTAGACGGTCCACGGCTGGCGCCCGACCTCGGTCGTGATCCAGCCGGCGAGCACCGCCACCAGCCCCGACGGACCCATCACGAGCGCGAAGCGATGCAGGCCCCGCCACTCGAAGAGCTTGCCGCGCCAGCGTGCGAGGAGGCTCAGCACGCCGAGCCCTGCCATCAGGAAGCCGAGACCGACCATGACGCGGAACGACCAGAACACGATGCCCACCGGCGGCCGGTTCTCGGGCGGGATGGTGTCGAGGCCGGCGAGCGGCGCGTCGAGGTCGTGCTTGAGGATCAGCGACGACAGCTTCGGGATTTCGATTGCGTGGTCGACGCGCGACTCGGCGCTGTTCGGGATGCCGAACAGGATCAGCGGCGCACCCTCCGGGTGGCTATCGAAGTGGCCTTCCATCGCCATCACCTTGGCCGGCTGATGCTCGAGCGTGTTGAGCCCGTGCATGTCGCCGATGACGATCTGCAGCGGCGCGACGATCGCCGCCATCCACATCGCCATCGAGAACATCGTGCGGGCCTGCGGCGTCTCATGGTTGCGCAGCAGGTGCCAGGCGCCCACGCCGCCGACGATGAATGCGGTGGTCAGGTAAGCCGCCGACACCGTGTGCGCCAGGCGGTACGGAAAGCTCGGGTTGAAGATGATGTCGAGCCAGCTGCCGGCCGGAATGAACTGACCGACGGCGTTGGTGGCGAAGCCGGTCGGCGTCTGCATCCAGCTGTTGACCGAGAGGATCCAGAACGCCGAGACGAAGGTGCCGAACGCAACCATCAGCGTGGCGGTGAAGTGCAGGCCCTTGCCGACCCGGTTCATGCCGAACAGCATCACGCCCAGAAAGCCTGCCTCGAGGAAGAACGCGGTCAGCACCTCGTACGCCATCAGCGGCCCGATGATCGGCCCGGCGCGGTCGGAGAACACCGCCCAGTTGGTGCCGAACTGGTACGACATGACGATGCCCGAGACCACACCCATGGCGAAGATCAGCGCGAAGATCTTCACCCAGTACTTGAAGAGGTCCATGTAGACCCCCTTGCCGGTCCTGAGCCACAGCGCTTCGAGTACCGCGAGGTAACTCGCGAGCCCGATCGTGATCGCCGGGAAGAGGAAGTGGAAGCTCACCGTGAAGGCGAACTGGATGCGCGCGAGGACGAGCGCGTCGGGAAGGTCAGGCATCGTGCTTCCAGGTCCCTGCGGCCGAGCCGCGGCCCGCAGCTGCGAAGGCAGCTCCTGGGGCACCCGCAAGTGTGACCGGTCCGGGTTAACCCTGCACTCCTGTTGGCTGCGGACGCGCGGCACGACCATTGCCATGTGGGAGCGCACGAGGCGCGGCTGCGCGACGTGCCTGAACACCGATGCAGGCCTTGCTTGCCATCGACATCGACCCTCAAGCTGACCACGCCCGCTTCTTCCATGGCCGCAGCATCGAACGAGCATTCGGCCGAAGCGCGCGCAAGCTTCGCCCCCGTCGAGCCGATGCTCGCGAAGGTCGCCGACGAACTGCCCGCCGACGGCAACGTGCTGTTCGAGCCGAAGTGGGACGGTTTTCGCGCGATCGTGTTCCGGCCGGCGGACGGCGAGGTCTCGATCCAGAGCCGCGACCTGCGTCCGTTCGACCGCTACTTTCCGGAGCTGCGCGCGGCGCTCGCGAACGCCCTGCCGGCGGGCTGCGTGGTCGACGGCGAGATCGTCATCGTGACGTCGCACGGGCTCGACTTCGACGCCCTGCAGCAGCGCCTGCATCCGGCAGCGTCGCGCGTCGCCAAGCTCGCGGTCGCGACGCCGGCGTCGTTCGTCGTCTTCGACCTGCTTGTCGAGGGCGGCGCCTCCCTTTTCGAACGCACCCAGGCGGAGCGCCGGGCACGCCTCGAGCAGCTGCTCGAGAGCGCCGCGCCGCCGCTCTACCTGACGCCGGCCACGCGCGACCGCGCGGTCGCCGAGCGCTGGCTGCGCGACTTTGAAGGAGCCGGGCTCGACGGCGTGATCGCCAAGCCGCTCGATGCACCGTACCAGCCCGGCAAGCGCGCGATGCTGAAGATCAAGCACCAGCGCAGCGCCGACTGCGTGGTCGCGGGCCTGCGCTGGCACAAGAGCATGGCCGAGAGCGGCATCGAGACCGTCGGCTCGCTGCTGCTCGGGCTCTACGACGACGGCGGCCGGCTGCACCACGTCGGCGTGACCTCGTCGTTCACGATGGACGTGCGGCGCAGCCTCGCGGTCGAGCTCGCGCCGCTGCGCGACGACGCGCTCGAAGGTCATCCGTGGCGCGACTGGGCCGGCGCCGCGGGCGCCGAGGCCGATGGGCAACGCATGCCCGGCGCGACCAGCCGCTGGAGCGCCGGCAAGGACCTGGCGTGGGTGGCGTTGCGCCCGGAGCGCGTCTGCGAGGTGAAGTACGACCACCTGCAAGGAGACCGCTTCCGCCACGCGACGACGTTCCTGCGCTGGCGCCCCGACAAGCCGCCGGCGGCGTGCCGCTACGACCAGCTCGAGGTGGTTGCGCCGTACGAGCTGCGAGCGATCTTCGGCAGCGCCGCCGGCTGAGGCCGGGGCGGCGGCGCGCCGCCGTCGATCCGCGTTTTCCCCGTGCCGCCAGGCGGCGCGGTCATCGCGGATCGCCGGACGCCGACCCTAGAATCGAACGAACGTGCTATTTCGCGCGGCGCGACCGTCCGCCGCCGTCGAGTCACTCCAGCGAGGTCCCTTGTCATGAGCGCCAGCTACGAAACCCGCGGCCACGTCGCCGTCATCACGCTGAACAACCCGCCGGTCAACGGCCTCGGCTACGCGACGCGCAGCGAGATCTACGCCGGCCTGCAGCGTGCCGAAGCCGACGCCGCCATCAACGCGATCGTGATCACGGGCGCCGGCAAGGCGTTCTCGGGCGGCGCCGATATCCGCGAGTTCGGCTCGCCGAAGGCGATCGCCGAGCCCAATCTGCTGAGCCTGATCGCCGCGCTCGAGTCGTGCTCGAAGCCGGTCGTGGCGGCGATCCACTCGGTCTGCATGGGCGGCGGCCTCGAGCTCGCGCTCGGCTGCCACTACCGCGTCGCCGCGCCCGGCACGCAGGTGGCGCTGCCCGAAGTGAAGATCGGCCTCATCCCCGGCGCCGGCGGCACCCAGCGCCTGCCGCGCGTGCTCGGCGTCGAGACCGCGCTCAACATGATCGTCAGCGGCGAGCCGGTCAAGAGCGAGATGCTCGCGAAGTTGCCGGGCCAGAAGCTGATCGACCGCATCGTCGACGGCGACCTGCTCGACGGCGCGGTCGCGTTCGCGGGCGAGGTGGCGGGTGCGCGCCCGCTGCCGATCGTGCGCGAGCTGAAGGTGTCGCACCCCAACGCCGACGCGTTCTTCCAGTTCGCGCGCAACACGGTCGGCGCGATGGCCAAGAACTTTCCGGCGCCGCTCAAGTGCATCGAGGCCGTCGCGGCATCGCTGCGCATGAAGTTCGACGACGCGATGCGGCTCGAGCGCGAGATCTTCATGAGCCTCATGCTGACGCCGGAAAGCCGGGCGCTGCGTCACGCCTTCATGGCCGAGCGCGCAACCAGCAAGATCCCCGACGTGCCGCCTGATACGCCGACCCGCGAGGTCCGCAAGGTCGCGATCATCGGCGCCGGCACGATGGGCGGCGGCATCGCCATGAATTTCCTGAACGCCGGCATCCCGGTGGTCATGCTCGAGATGAAGCAGGAGGCGCTCGACAAGGGCGTCGGCGTGATGCGCAGGAATTACGAGGCGCAGGTCAAGAAGGGCAAGCTCAAGCAGGACAAGCTCGACGAGCGGATGGCGCTGCTCTCCACGACGCTGAGCTACGACGACCTCAAGGACGCCGACCTCGTGATCGAGGCGGTGTTCGAGGACATGGGCGTCAAGGAGCAAGTCTTCAAGACACTCGACGAGGTGATGAAGCCCGGCGCCATCCTCGCCAGCAACACGTCCACGCTCGACCTCAACAAGATCGCGTCGTTCACGAAGCGGCCGGAAGACGTGATCGGCATGCACTTCTTCAGCCCGGCCAACGTGATGAAGCTGCTCGAAGTCGTGCGCGGCGACAAGACCGGCAAGGACGTGCTCGCGACCGTGATGCAGCTCGCCAAGAAGATCAGGAAGACGGCCGTCGTCTCGGGCGTCTGCGACGGCTTCATCGGCAACCGCATGATCGAGCAGTACTCGCGCCAGGCCGGCTTCCTGCTCGAGGAGGGCGCGACCCCCGAGCAGGTCGACAAGGCGATGGAACGCTTCGGCATGGCGATGGGACCGTTCCGCATGGGCGACCTCGCCGGCAACGACGTCGGCTGGTACATCCGCAAGCGCCGCTACGTCGAAAAGCCCAACCTGCGCTACAGCAAGACGGCCGACCTGTTGTGCGAGATGGGCCGCTTCGGCCAGAAGACCGGGGCCGGCTGGTACGACTACGTGCCGGGCAAGCGCGACGCGATCCCGAGCCCGGTGGTCGTCGACATGATCGCGAAGCACCGCGCCGAGCTCGGCGTCACGCCGCGCAAGATCTCCGACGACGAGATCGTGCACCGGCTGGTCTGGGCGCTCGTCAACGAGGGCGCCAAGATCGTCGAGGAGGGCATCGCGCTGCGGGCCTCCGACATCGACGTCGTCTACCTCACCGGCTACGGCTTCCCGCTGCACCGCGGCGGCCCGATGAACTACGCCGATACGGTGGGCCTCTTCAACGTGGTCGCGGCGATGAAGCGTTTCGCCGCCAACCCGCACGACGATGCCGAGTTCTGGCAGCCGGCGCCGCTGCTTGCGTGCCTGGCCGCCGAAGGCAAGACGTTCAGCTGATCCGGCGCGGCACGGCGGTGCGCAAGTTCTTCTGGTGGCTCGGCGCCGCGCTGCTGGCGCTGCTGCTCGCGGTCGGCGTGCGCACGCTGACCATGAGCTCGCGTCAGCTCACCGTCCCGCCGGTCGCGCCGCTGGCCGTGGACGGCGCTGCGGCGGCGGCACGGCTCGCCGGTGCGGTTCGCCTGCAGACCATCTCGTCGCCGACCGACCCGACACTCAACGCCGCGGCGTTCGACGCGCTGCACCGGCACCTCGAGACGAGCTTTCCCAACGCGCACGCGGTGCTGCAGCGCGAAGCCGTCGGGCATGCGCTCGTCTACACCTGGCCGGGCAGCGTCGCCGGCGCGAAACCGATCGCGCTGATGGCGCACCAGGACGTGGTGCCGATCGCGCCGGGCACCGAGCGCGACTGGAAGGAGCCGCCGTTCGCGGGTGTCGTGAAGGACGGCTTCATCTGGGGCCGCGGCGCCTGGGACGACAAGGGCAACCTGATGGCCATCATGGAAGCCGTCGATGCGCTCGCGCGCGCGGGCTTCAAGCCGCCGCAGACCATCTACCTGGTGTTCGGTGCCGACGAGGAGGTCGGCGGCGCACGTGGCGCCCGCGCGATCGCGCAGATGTTCAAGCAGCGTGGGGTGCGCTTCCAGCTCGTGCTCGACGAGGGGCTGCTGATCACGCAGGGCGTGTTGCCGGGTCTCAAGGGGCCGGCGGCGATCGTCGGCGTGGCTGAGAAGGGCATGCTCACGCTGCAACTAACCGCGACGACCGCGCCAGGTCATTCGTCGATGCCGCCGCCCGGCGCCGGTCAGTCGGCGATCGGCATGCTCGCCGCCGCGCTGACGCGCATCGAAAACCAGCCGATGCCGCTCGCGATCCGCGGCCTCTCGCGCGAGACGTTCGAGACCCTCGCGCCCGAGATGGGCGGCCTGTCGCGCGTGTTCCTGTCGAACCTGTGGCTGTTCCGCCCGCTGGTCGAGATGCAGCTCGCCAAGGCCGCGAGCACCAATGCGAGCCTGCGCACGACGACGGCGCTGACCGTGTTCAATGCCGGCAACGTCGAGAACGTGCTGCCCGGCAAGGCCACGGCGCTGGTCAACTTCCGCGTCCTGCCGGGTGACCGCATCGACGACATCGTCGCGCACGTCACGCGTGCGATCGACAACCCGGCGATCCGCGTCGAGCGCTACAACGTCGCCGCCGAGGCGTCGAAGGTCTCGCCCACCGACGGACCGGCCTGGCGGCTCGTCAACACGACGCTGCGCCAGCTGCACCCCGACGTCGTGGTCGCGCCCGCCCTGATGGTCGCGGCGACCGATTCGCGCTGGTTCGACGACATCGCCGACGCGGTGTTCCGCTTCTCGCCGGTGCGTGCGACGCCCGAGGACCTCAAGCGCTTCCACGGCACCGACGAGCGCATCTCGGTGGCCAACTACGTCGAGCTGATCCAGTTCTTCCATCAGCTGATCACCAATACGCGAGACGGCGCCGCCCGCACGGCGCAACCCGGAGACACGCCATGAACGATCGCGCAAGCTTCACCCGCATGGAGGCGAGCACCGCTGCCGACTGGCAGAAGATCGGCGCCGAGTTCATGCCGTTCGCGCGCCAGCTGCCCGACCGCCTGATGGCGCACCTCAAGGTGCTCGAGGGCGACTACGGCGGCTTCCCGATCGACCGCTACACGCATTCGCTGCAGACCGCCACGCGTGCCCTGAAGGACGGCCGCGACGAGGAGTACGTGGTGACCGCGCTGTTCCACGACATCGGCGACACGCTCGGGACCTTCAACCACTTCGACATCGCCGCGGCGATCCTCAAGCCGTTCGTGAGCGACGCGAACCTCTGGATGGTGCAGAACCACGGCATCTTCCAGGGCTACTACTTCTTTCATCACATCGGCCTAGACCGCAACCTGCGCGACCGCTTCCAGGGCCACGAGCACTACGAGCGCACGGCCGAGTTCTGCGAGCTCTACGACAACCCGGCATTCGACGCGAACGCCGAGACCTTGCCGATGAGCGAGTTCGAGCCGATGGTGCGGCGCGTCTTCGCGCAACCCGAGAACAGCATCTACAAGGCCTCGACGGCAATGCCTGCCACCGAGGCGACCGCATCCTGATCGACCGGAGACCCCCATGACTGCTGCCGTGATCGTTTCGACCGCCCGCACGCCGCTCGCCAAGAGCTGGAAGGGCGCCTTCAACATGACCCACGGCGCGACGCTCGGCGGCCACGCCGTCAAGGCCGCGGTCGAGCGCGCCGGGATCGACGGCGCCGAAGTCGACGACGTGATCATGGGCTGCGCGACGCCCGAGGGCGCGACCGGCAGCAACATCGCGCGCCAAATCGCGCTGCGCGCCGGCCTTCCGATCACCACCAGCGGCGTCACCGTGAACCGCTTCTGCTCGAGCGGCCTGCAGACCATCGCGATGGCGGCGCAGCGGATCATCGCCGGCGAGTCCGACGTCATCGTCGCCGGGGGCGTCGAGAGCATCTCGTGCGTGCAGAACGAGGCCAACAAGCACATGCTCGCCGACCCGTGGCTCCTCGAGCACAAGCCGACGATCTACTGGAACATGCTGCAGACCGCCGAGCAGGTCGCCAAGCGCTACAAGATCGGCCGCGATCGGATGGACCAATACGGCGCCGCCAGCCAGCAGAAGGCGGCCGCCGCGCGCGATGCCGGACGCTTCGACGCCGAGATCGTGCCGATCACCGTGACCGCCGGCGTCGCCGACGCCGTGATGGGCCTGCGCTCGAAGGAAGTGACGGTGAGCGCCGACGAAGGCATCCGCCCCGGCACCACCTACGAGAGCATCAAGGACATCCGGCCGGCCATCCCGGGTGGCGTGATCTCGGCCGGCAACGCCAGCCAGTTCAGCGATGGCGCCGGCGCCTGCGTGGTGATGAGCGAGACGCTCGCCGAGCAGCGCGGCCTGAAGCCGCTCGGCCGCTTCCTCGGCTTCGCGGTCGCCGGCTGCGAGCCCGACGAGATGGGCATCGGCCCGGTGTTCGCGGTGCCCAAGGTGCTCAAGCGCCTGGGCCTCACGATGGACGACATCGATCTCTGGGAGCTCAACGAGGCGTTCGCGGTGCAGGTGCTGTACTGCGCCGACACGCTCGGCATTCCGATGGACCGCCTCAACGTCAACGGCGGCGCCATCGCGGTCGGTCACCCCTACGGCGTGAGCGGCCAGCGCCTGACCGGCCACGCGCTGATCGAGGGCAAGCGACGTGGCGCGAGGCGCGTGGTCGTCACGATGTGCATCGGCGGCGGCATGGGCGCGGCCGGCGTGTTCGAGGTGCTCTGAGCGCGCGATGGCCGATGCCGTCACGGTCGACGCCGAGCGCTTCCTCGCGATGGGGCGCGAGGTGCTCGCGACCCAGCCGTTCAGCGTGCTGCTCGGCGCCGAGCTCGTCGCGCTCGCGCCGGGCCGCGTCGAGCTTGCGGTCGCCATGCGCGACGACCTGCGCCAGCAGGACGGCTTCGCGCACGGCGGCGTGGTGAGCTACCTCGCCGACAACGCGCTCACCTTCGCCGGCGGCACCGCGCTTCGGGTGCCGGTGGTCACGTCGGAATACAAGATCAACTACCTGCGGCCGGCGCTCGGCGAGCGACTCCTCGCCCGTGCCGAGGCACTGCACGTCGGCCGATCGCAGGCGGTCTGCCGCTGCGAGATCGTCGCCGTCGGCGCAGCTGGCGAGAAGCTTTGCGCCGTCGCGCAGGGCACCATCGCACGGCGGAGCGAAGGCAGCGGCGATCGCAGCGCGGAGGAGGGCGCATGAGCTACCGCGCGACGCTCGACTTCCTGCTCTACGACTGGCTCGCTGCCGACACGCTGGTCGCGCGCGAGCGTTTCGCCGACCACTCGCGCGAGACCTTCGACTCGGTGCTCGACACCTGCGAGCGCCTGGCGCGCGACAAGTTCGCGCCGTTCAACCGGCGCGCCGACACCGAGGAGCCCTGGTTCGACGGCCAGAAGGTGCACCTTCCGGAGTCGAGCCACGCCGCCGCCGCGGCCTACGCCGAAACCGGCATGCTCGCCGCGGCGCAGGACTACGAGGTCGGCGGCATGCAGCTGCCGTGCGTCGTGCAGATGGCGGCCAACAGCTTCTTCTCGAAGGCCGGCATCGGCGTCGGCGGCGCGGCGATGCTGACCAGCGGCAACGCGAATCTGCTGATGGTGCACGGCACGCGGCTGCAGCAGGAGGTGTTCGCCAGGAACGAGTTCGCCGGGCGCTTCTCGGGAACGATGTGCCTTTCGGAGCCGCAGGCCGGATCGAGCCTCTCGGACATCACCACGCGAGCCACGCCGGACGGCACCGACTTCGAGCGCGACCCGCTCGGCCCGCGCTACCGGCTGCGCGGCAACAAGATGTGGATCTCGAACGGCGAGCACGAGCTCACCGAGAACATCGTCCACCTGGTGCTCGCCAAGATCCCGGGCCCGGACGGCAGGCTGATCCCCGGCACGCGCGGGATCTCGCTGTTCATCGTGCCGAAGTGGCTCGTCGACACGCAAGGGCAGCTCACCGGCGAGCGCAACGACGTCGCGCTCGCCGGGCTGAATCACAAGCTCGGCTATCGCGGCATCCCGAACACGCTGCTGAACTTCGGCGAAGGGCGCTTTCCGGTGCGCCCGGAAAGCGCGGACGGATCGACGGGCGCAGGCGCCATCGGCTACCTCGTCGGCCGCCCGCACGAGGGCCTCGCCTGCATGTTCCACATGATGAACGAGGCGCGCATCGCGGTCGGCCTCGGCGCGACGATGCTCGGCTACGCAGGCTACGAGGCGTCGCTCGACTATGCGAAGGCGCGTCCGCAGGGTCGGCCGGTCGGCCCGGGCGGCAAGGACCCGACGGCGCCGCAGGTGCCGATCATCCGGCACGCCGACGTGAAGCGGATGCTGCTCGCGCAGAAGGCGTATTGCGAGGGCGCGCTCGCGCTCGAGCTGTACTGCGCGCGCCTCGTCGACGAGCTGCGCACCGGACCCGCGGAGGGTGCGGCCGACGTCGCGCTGCTGCTCGACGTGCTGACGCCGGTCGCCAAGAGCTGGCCCAGCGAGTGGTGCCTGGAGGCGAACAGCCTGGCGATCCAGGTGCACGGCGGCTACGGCTACACCCGCGACTTCCCGGTCGAGCAGTACTGGCGCGACAACCGCCTCAACATGATCCACGAGGGCACCCACGGCATCCAGGCGCTCGACCTGCTCGGCCGCAAGGTGGTCATGCAGGGCGGACGTGGCCTCGAGCTCGTGGTCGCGCGGATGCGCGAAAGCGCGGACCGCGCACGCGCCGTGCCGGCGCTCGAGCGGCACGCAGCGGCGCTCGACGACGCCGTCCGGCAGCTGGTCGCCGCGACACGTGCGGCCTGGGCCACCGGCGTTCCCGACGAGGCGCTCGCCAATGCGACGCCATACCTGCAGGCGTTCGGTCACGTCGCGATCGCCTGGATGTGGCTCAACGTGGCGATCCGCAGTGCGGCGCTGCTTGATGGTGCAACGGACGCCGACGCCGACGCCCGACGCGGGCGGCTCGCCGCCTGCGCCTACTTCTTCGCTTACGAGCTGCCGCGCATCGGCGCGTGGCTCGGCGTCGTGGCGTCACGCGACGCCACCTGTCGCACCATGCAGGAGAGCTGGTTTTGAAGCTGACCCCGGCGCGTGTCGACGTCGTCGTCTGGAGTTCAATCTACGGAGGCCTGCTGGTGCTCGGCCTCGGCCTTGCCGTGCAGCGCGAGCTGCCGGCGGCGGGCTGGGTCATTGCCGTCGTCGGCGGTCTCGCCGCGCTGCTCGGCGTGGTGCTGATCGGCGTGCGCTCGCGCATGACGGATCCGGCCGCCAAGCCCGACCCACGCGCCGGCGGCACCGCCGACACCCCACGAAGGACGCCATGAGCACACCCATCCAGCAACTGTTCGACCTCACCGGCAAGACCGCGCTCGTGACCGGCGGGTCGCGCGGCCTCGGCCTGCAGATCGCCGAGGCGCTCGGCGAAGCGGGCGCGCGCGTCTTCCTCACCTCGCGCAAGGCGCCCGACCTCGAGGAGGCCGCCGCGCACCTGAAGGGCCTCGGCATCGACGCGCAGTGGCTCGCCGGCGACATGAGCCAGGCCGCCGAGGTCGAGCGCGTCGCGCTCGGTGCGATCGAGCGCATGGGCGACATCGACATCCTCGTCAACAACGCCGGCGCGACCTGGGGCGCGGCGGCCGAGGACTATCCGCTCGAAGCGTGGGACAAGGTGATGAACCTCAACGTGCGCAGCATCTTCCTGATGAGCCAGGTCATCGGCAAGCGCTGCATGATCCCGCGCCGCAGCGGTCGCATCATCAACATCGCGTCGATCGCCGGGCTCGCCGGCAACACGGCTTACATGCAGACGCTGGCCTACAACACCAGCAAGGCGGCGGTCGTCAACTTCACGCGCGCGCTCGCCGGCGAGTGGGGCAAGTACGGCATCACCGTCAACGCGCTCGCGCCCGGCATGTTCCCGAGCAAGATGACCAAGGGAACGCTCGAGAAGCTCGGCGACGAGCTCGCCCAGCGCGCGCCGCTCGGTCGCATCGGCGACGACGACGACCTCAAGGGCGCGGTGGTGCTGTTCGCGTCCCGGGCCGGCAAGCACATCACCGGGCAGACGCTGCCGATCGACGGCGGCGTGTCGGCGGTGATCGCGGCCTGATGACGCTGCCGTTCCGCGTCAACCTGCCGTTCGCGCGGCTGGTGGGCCTGCAACTGCTGCGCTACGAAAGCGGCGAGGCCGACATCGCGGTCGACCTGCGCGAGGACCTCACCAACTCGTGGGGCGTCATGCACGGAGGCGTGACGATGACGCTGCTCGACGTGACCATGGCGCACGCCGCGCGCGCACCGTGGCCGGGCGGCGACGACGCCCTCAGCGTGGTCACGATCGAGATGAAGACGAGCTTCATGCGGCCCGGCCTCGGCCGCCTCGTCGCCCGCGGGCGGCTGCTGCACCGCAGCGCGGCGACCGCGTTCTGCGAGGCATCGGTGTCCGACGCCGACGGGAAGCTGGTCGCCCACGCCACCGGCACCTTCCGCTACCTCAAGAGCCTGCCCGCCGGCGACCAGCGCATCCAGCGCGCCGACGCGTCCGACTGAAAGCGAGACCACCATGACGACCACAAACAGGCAGATCCATCTCGCTTCGCGTCCCGACGGCGAGGCGTCGAGCGCCAACTTCCGGCTCGTCGAGGCGCCGGCGCCCGAGCCCGCGAGCCTGGCGGTGGGGCAGGTGCTGGTGCGCCACCACTACCTCAGCCTCGACCCCTACATGCGCGGCCGCATGAACGATGCCAAGAGCTATGCGGTGCCGCAGAAGCTCGGCGCCGTGATGGGCGGTGGCACCGTCGGCGAGGTGCTGGCGTCGCGTCATCCCGGTTATCAGCCGGGCGACAAAGTCGTCGGCATGGGAGGCTGGCAGGAGTACGCGGTCGTCGACGCGGCGCAGCCCGGCGCCCTGCGCAAGGTCGACACCACCCACGTGCCGCTCTCGGCGTACCTGGGCGCGGTGGGCATGCCCGGCGTCACCGCCTGGTACGGCCTCATGAAGATCTGCGCGCCGGTCCCGGGCGCGAGCATCGCGGTGAGCGCGGCGAGCGGCGCCGTCGGCAGCGTGGTCGGCCAGCTCGCTCGGGCCAAGGGTTGCCGCGCCGTCGGCATCGCAGGCGGCCCGGAGAAGTGCGCCTACGTCGTCGACGAGCTCGGCTTCGACGCCTGCATCGACTACAAGGCGCATGCGGACCCGAAGAGCCTCTACCAGGCGCTCGCCGATGCCACGCCCGACGGCATCGACGGCTACTTCGAGAACGTCGGCGGCGCGGTGCTCGACGCGGCGCTGGCGCGCATGAACGCGTTCGGGCGCATCGCCATGTGCGGAATGATCAGCGGCTACGACGGCGCGCCGATCCCGCTCGCCCACCCCGCGCTGATCCTGCAGTCGCGCCTGCGCGTCGAGGGGTTCATCGTCTCGGAGCACATGGAGGTGTGGGGCGAGGCGCTGGGCGAGCTGGCCGGTATGGTCGCCAGCGGGCGCCTGAAGTACCGCGAGTCGGTCGCCCAGGGCCTCGAGTCGGCGCCCGATGCGTTCATCGGGCTCCTCAAGGGCCGCAACTTCGGCAAGCAGCTCGTCAAGCTGATCTGACCATGGCGGCTGCTCCCTCCCCGCAAACGTCGCCACGCCTCGAAGGAGCGCTCGAGGGCGCCGCCGGGCGCCACGACATCGTTCTGCATCACTACCCGAGCTCGCCGTTCGCCGAGAAGGTGCGGCTGGTCCTCGGCTTCAAGCAGCTGGCCTGGCGCTCGGTGACGATCCCGGTGATGCTGCCCAAGCCCGACGTGGTCGCGCTGACCGGCGGCTACCGCCGCACGCCCGTCATGCAGATCGGCGCCGACGTGTACTGCGACAGCGCGCTGATCTGCCGGGTGCTCGACCGCCTGGCACCCGAGCCGCCGCTCTGGCCCCCCGAAGCCGCGGGCCTGGCGGACATCGTCGCCCAGTGGTCCGATGCGATGCTGTTCTGGGTCGCGGTCCCGTTCACCATGCAGCCCGCGGGTGCCGTGCACGTCGTTCCCGACCGCTCGCCCGAGTTCCTGAATGCGTTCCGCGCCGATCGTGCGGCCATGACGGCCAGTCTGCGGCGCCCGCCGCTCGCCGACATGCGCGCGCAGCTCTTCGCCTACCTCGAGCGCATCGAACGCATGCTCGCCGACGGCCGCGCCTATGTGCTGGGCAGCGCGCCGAGCATCGCCGACTTCGCGCTCGCGCACCCGATCTGGTTCATGCGGCTGGCGCCCCCGATCGCCGCGCTGCTCGAGCCGTATCGCCGGCTCGGCGGCTGGGTCGAGCGCATCCTGGCGTTCGGGCATGGCGCGCCGGGCGACCTGTCGAGCAGCGAGGCGATCGCGATCGCGGCCGCGGCGGGCGCGCACGCGCCGACGACGGTCGACGCGGGCGAGCCGTTCGGTCCCGGCGCGGCCGTCAAGGTGTCGGCGCTCGACTACGCCACCGACGAGGTCGCCGGCACGCTGGTCGGCCTCACGCGCGACGAGGTGGTGATCGCGCGCGACGACCCACGTGCCGGTCGCGTCCACGTGCATTTCCCGCGCGTTGGCTTCCAGGTCAAGGCCGCACCCTCCGAGGAGAACCAGCGATGAAGAGCTTCAGCGGACGCACCGCCGTGATCACCGGTGCCGGCTCGGGGTTCGGGCTCGAGGCGTCGCGAATCGCCGCCCGGCTCGGCATGAACGTCGTGATGGCCGACGTGCAGCCCGACGCGCTCGAGCGTGCCGCCGTCGAGATCGAGAACCTCGGCGCGCAGGTGCTCGCGTCGCGCGTCGACGTGGCGAACGCCGCCGAGGTCGACGCGCTGGGCGCCGCGACGCTGGAACGCTTCGGCGCGCCGCACGTCGTCTTCAACAACGCCGGTGTCGGCGCCGGCGGGCTGATCTGGGAGCACACGCTCAAGGACTGGAGCTGGGTGCTCGGCGTCAACCTGATGGGCGTGGTGCACGGCGTGCGCACCTTCACGCCGATGATGCTCAAGGCCGCCGCGGCCGACCCCGGGTACGAGGGACACATTGTCAACACGGCCTCGATGGCGGGCCTGGTCAATGCGCCGCTGATGGGCGTCTACAACGTCAGCAAGCACGCGGTGGTGTCGCTCAGCGAGACGCTCTATCAGGACCTGCGCCTCGTCACCGACCAGATCGGCGCGTCCGTGCTGTGCCCGTTCTTCGTGCCGACCGGCATTGCCGAAAGCCACCGCAACCGCCCGGCGGATCAGCGCGACGACGCCGAGCCCACGCGCGCGCAGCGGATCGGCCAGGCGATGAACGCCAAGGCGGTCGCGCGCGGCAAGGTGAGTGCCGCCGAGGTGGCGCAGTTCGTGTTCGACGCCATCGCCGAGGACCGCTTCTATGTCTACAGCCATCCGCACGCACTCGGCGGCGTGCAGACGCGCCTCGAGGACGTGGTGCAGGGCCGCAACCCCACCGACCCGCTCGCGGCCCGCCCCGAGGTCGCGGCCGAGCTGAAGGCGGCGCTGCGTGCGGGCGAGGGCGCCGGGCGGCCAGCGTGACGTGCGGCGCACTGGCGGCCGTGTACGGTCGGGGCCGGCAAGGGCGCTGAACTACAATCGACGTTCGACGAACGACAAGGGCGAGAAAGGCATGCTGGTTATGACACCGCGAACTTCCACCTTCTTCGGGAAGGTCCGGGCCGTCGCGCGTCTCGACTGAGCAATTCCTGTTTTCGTCTCGAAAGCGCGGCCTGGTCCGCGCTTTCCTGTTTTTGGAGGTTCCCGATGATCTCGATCCAGCTGCCCGACGGTTCCAAACGCGAGTTCCCGGGGCCGGTCACCGTCGGCGAGATCGCCGCCTCGATCGGCAGCGGCCTGGCCAAGGCGGCGCTCGCCGGCCGCATCGGGTCGGGCGACCACGCCCGCGTCGTCGACACCAGCTTCGTCATCGACCGCGACACCGAGCTCTCGATCGTCACCGCCAAGGACCCGGCCGGTCTCGACGTGATCCGTCATTCGGCGGCGCACCTGCTGGCGGCGGCGGTCAAGGAGCTGTTCCCGGAGGCGCAGGTGACGATCGGGCCGGTCATCGAGAACGGCTTCTATTACGACTTCTCGTACCACCGGCCGTTCACGCCGGAGGACCTGGCAGCGATCGAGGCCCGCATGGCCGAGCTCGTCAGGAAGGACGAGAAGGTCGAGCGCCGGGTCCTGCCGCGCGACGAGGCCGTGGCGTATTTCCGCGGCATCGGCGAGGCCTACAAGGCCGAGATCATCGCCGGCATTCCCGCGGGCGAGGACGTCTCGCTGTACCGCCAGGGTGCCTTCGAGGACCTTTGCCGGGGCCCGCACGTACCGTCGACCGGCAAGCTGAAGTACTTCAAGCTGATGAAGGTCGCGGGCGCCTACTGGCGCGGCGACCACCGCAACGAGATGCTGCAGCGCATCTACGGCACCGCCTGGGCGACCCAGGAGGAGCTGCAGAACTATCTGCACATGCTCGAGGAGGCCGAGAAGCGCGACCACCGGCGCCTCGGCCGCGAGCTCGACCTGTTCCACCTCGACGAGCACGCGCCGGGGCTGGTGTTCTGGCATCCGAACGGCTGGACCATCTGGCAGGCGGTCGAGCAGTACATGCGGCAGGTCTATCGCGACAGCGGCTTCCTCGAGGTGAAGGGACCGCAGCTGCTCGACCAGGGGCTCTGGGAGAAGACCGGGCACTGGGACAAGTACCGCGAGAACATGTTCACCACCGAGTCGGAAAAGCGCGAGTACGCGCTCAAGCCGATGAACTGCCCCGGCCACGTGCTGATCTTCAAGCAGGGGATCAAGAGCTACCGCGACCTGCCGCTGCGCTACGGCGAGTTCGGCCAGTGCCACCGCAACGAGCCGAGCGGCAGCATGCACGGGATCATGCGGGTGCGCGGCTTCACGCAGGACGACGGCCACGTGTTCTGCACCGAGGACCAGATCCTCGACGAGTGCACCAGCTACACGGCGCTGCTCCAGCGGGTGTACCGCGATTTCGGCTTCACCGAAATCCTCTACAAGGTCGCGACGCGTCCCGAGAAGCGCATTGGCTCCGACGAGGTCTGGGACAAGGCCGAGGCCGCGCTGATGGAGGCACTCCGACGCTCGAACTGCGAGTTCACGATCGCACCTGGCGACGGCGCGTTCTACGGCCCGAAGATCGAGTACACGCTCAAGGACGCGATCGGCCGGCAGTGGCAGTGCGGCACCATGCAGATCGATTTCTCGATGGCAGGGCGGCTCGGCGCCGAGTACGTCGCCGAATCGGGCGAGCGTCTGCCGCCGGTGATGCTGCACCGCGCGGTGATCGGCAGCTTCGAGCGCTTCATCGGGATCCTGGTCGAGCAGCACGCCGGCGCGATGCCCGCCTGGCTCGCGCCGCGTCAGGCCAGCGTGCTCACGATCACCGAAAGTCAATCCGATTACGCCCAGGCGGTTGTCAAAACGCTGCAGAAACAAGGACTTAGAGCAGCGTCTGATTTGCGCAACGAGAAAATCAACTATAAAATCCGCGAGCACACGATGCAGAAGGTCCCGTACATCCTTGTCGTGGGCGACAAGGAGAAGGCGAACGGGACCGTTGCCGTGCGCGCCCGGGGCAATCGAGACCTCGGCGTGATGACGATCGACGACTTCTGCGCGAAGCTCGCCGCCGACGTCGCGCAGAAGGTCTGAGAGCCCGGCCGGAGGCATCGTCCGGCGCCTGGCGCGCTTCGATCGTTTACGGATTCCGCTCGCCTCGGGTCTTTCGAAAGGTTTTCGACTATCGCTACTTTTGCTGACCGCCGCACCCCGAACGCCGAGCGCAAGCATCGGCTCAACCGGGAGATCATGGCCCCTGAAGTTCGCCTGAACGGCCAGAACAACGAGCCGCTCGGCATCGTGAGCCTGAACGAGGCGTTGCGCCTCGCGGGCGAGCAGGACGTCGATCTCGTCGAGATCGTCGCCCAGGCCGATCCGCCGGTCTGCAGGCTGATGGACTACGGCAAGTTCAAGTATCAGGAGCAGAAGAAGGCGGCCGAGGCGAAGTCCAAGCAGAAGGTCATCGAGATCAAGGAAGTGAAGTTCCGCCCGGGCACCGACGAGGGCGACTACGCGATCAAGATGCGCAATCTCCGGCGCTTCATCGCGGAAGACGGCGACAAGGGCAAGGTCACGCTGCGCTACCGCGGTCGCGAGATCACCCACCAGGACATCGGCATGCGCCTGCTCGAGCGCATCCGTGACGACCTCGCCGACGTGGCCGTGGTCGAGAACATGCCCAAGCTCGAGGGTCGCCAGATGATCATGGTGCTGGGCCCGAAGAAGCGCTAGGCGAGCCGGAGAACAGGATTCAGCGGCGCACGAGCGTCGCTGCAAAAGCGGCTGCAGGCCTCCAAGACGGCAAGACCTTTGCCGGCGCCTGACCAGTCGCAATGTAAGCAGGGAGCAGAAATGCCCAAGATGAAGACGAAGAAGAGTGCGGCGAAGCGTTTTCGCGTTCGTCCGGGTGGCACCGTGAAGCGGGGCCAGGCGTTCAAGCGCCACATCCTCACCAAGAAGTCGACGAAGAACAAGCGCCAGCGGCGCGGCGCCGTGTCGGTCCATGAGACCAACATGGGCCACATGGCGCAGATGCTGCCGTTCGCGGGCCTGTAAGGCCTGATCACTTCAAGGAGAAACCATGCCCCGAGTCAAACGCGGCGTCACCGCCCGCGCCCGCCACAAGAAGATCCTCGCCCTCGCCAAGGGCTACCGCGGCCGTCGCAAGAACGTATTCCGGATCGCCAAGCAGGCGGTCATGCGTGCTGGCCAGTACGCCTATCGCGACCGCCGCAACAAGAAGCGCGTGTTCCGTCAGCTCTGGATCGCGCGTATCAACGCCGCGAGCCGCAGCCACGGTGTCACGTACAGCCAGTTCATGGCCGGCCTCAAGAAGGCCGCGATCGACATCGACCGCAAGGTCCTGGCCGACATGGCGGTGCACGACGCCGCCGGCTTCGGCAGCATCGTCGAGAAAGTGAAGGCGGCGCTCGCCTGAGCCCGCCCGATGCCGCCGCGCGCGCCGGGTGACCGGCGCAGCGGCGCGCAGCACCGCCCGCGTCTGCGCTGCGGTTGTCTTTCCGAGCGACTTCGCTCCGTAGCTTCGACACGATGGACGCCGATTCCCTGGTTCAAGACGCCGCGGCGGATTTCGCCCGCGCGACCACGCCTGCCCAGCTCGAGGACGCGAAGGCACGCTACCTCGGCAAGACCGGCCGGATCACCGAGCAGCTGAAGGCGCTCGGCTCGTTGCCCGCCGACGAGAAGAAGACCCGCGGCGCCGCGATCAACGTGCTGAAGCACCAGGTCGAGGCTGCCCTCAACGCACGCCGCGCCGAGCTCGCGCAGCTCCAGCTCGAGGCGCAGCTGCAGGCCGAGGCGCTCGACGTCACGCTGCCCGGCCGCCGTCGCGGAAACGGCGCGCTGCACCCGGTGAGCCGCGCGATGGAGCGTATCGAGCAGATCTTCGGCTCGATGGGCTTCGACGTCGCCGACGGCCCCGAGATCGAGACCGACTGGTACAGCTTCACCGCACTGAACAACCCGGAGAACCATCCGGCGCGTTCGATGCAGGACACGTTCTACGTCGACCTCAAGGACGCCGAAGGGCGCTGGCTCAACCTGCGCCCGCACACGTCGCCGATGCAGATTCGCTACGCGCAGGCCCACGCCGCTCGTCATGCCGGAGCGGCGACCATGCCCGACGTGCGGGTGATCGCGCCGGGCCGCACCTACCGCGTCGACAGCGACGCGACGCACTCGCCGATGTTCCACCAGGTCGAAGGCCTGTGGATCGGCGCCGACGTGAGCTTTCGCGACCTGAAGGCGCTCTACCTCGACTTCGTGCAGGCGTTCTTCGAGACGACCGCCCTGCAGTTGCGCTTCCGGCCGAGCTACTTCCCCTTCACCGAGCCGAGCGCCGAGATCGACATCATGTTCGAGAGCGGCCCCCTGCAGGGTCGCTGGCTCGAGGTGTCGGGCGCCGGCCAGGTGCACCCGCAGGTGGTGCGCAACATGGGGCTCGACCCCGAGCGCTACATCGGCTTCGCGTTCGGCTCGGGCATCGACCGCCTCGCGATGCTGCGCTACGGCATCGACGACCTGCGCGTCTTCTTCGACGGCGACGTGCGCTTCCTCGGCCAGTTCGCCTGACCTCCCATGACGCCGCGACGCTCGCCCCGCTCGCCGCGCCTCGACGGCGCGCCAGCGGCGTAGACCTGCGCCCGGAGCCGGCCCTTACCCATGCAACTTCCTGAATCCTGGCTGCGCGAGTTCTGCGATCCGCCGATCGACACGCAGGCGCTCGCCCACACCCTGACCATGGGGGGCTTCGAAGTCGAGGCGATGCGGCCGGTCGCGCCGCCGTTCCATGGCGTCGTCGTCGGCGAGGTGCTGACGGCCGACCCGCACCCCAATGCCGATCGGCTGCGCGTCTGCCGCGTCGACGTGGGCCTTGGCGAGCTGCTCGACATCGTCTGCGGCGCGCCGAACGTGCGGGCCGGGATCAAGGTGCCGTGCGCGCGCGTCGGTGCCGAGCTGCCGCCTGCCGGCGATTCGACCGAGCCGTTCCGCATCAATCTCGGCAAGATCCGCGGCGTCGAGAGCGCCGGCATGCTGTGCTCGGCGCGCGAGCTGCAGCTCGCGGACGACCACGCCGGCCTGCTGGTCCTCGACGACGACGCCGTCGTCGGCGCCGATCTGCGCACCCAACTGCGCCTCGACGACACCATCTTCACGCTCAAGCTCACGCCCAACCTCGCGCACGGGCTCAGCGTCTACGGCATCGCCCGCGAGCTCGCGGCCCTGACCGGAGCGCCCTTGCGGGAGCCGTCGATCGTGCCGGCGGCGGTGACGGCAGGCGAGGGCGACCGCCTGCCGGTGCGCGTCGAAGCCAGCGACCTCTGCGGGCGCTTCTCGGGCCGCATCATCCGCGACGTCGACATCAGCCGTCCGACGCCGGCGTGGATGGTCGATCGCCTCGCGCGTTGCGGGCAGCGCTCGGTCTCGCCGCTCGTCGACATCTCGAACTACGTGATGTTCGAGCTCGGCCAGCCGACGCACATCTTCGACCTCGACAGGATCCACGGCGGCCTTACGGTGCGCTGGGGCCGCCCGGGTGAGTCGCTCGAGCTCCTGAACGGCAGCACGGTTGAGCTCGACGGCGACGTCGGCGTGATCGCCGACGCGCAGATGGTCGAGTCGCTCGCCGGCATCATGGGCGGCGCCGCGACCGCGGTGTCCGACGCCACTCGCAACATCTACGTCGAGGCCGCGTTCTGGTGGCCCGAGGCGGTCGCCGGACGTTCGCGTCGCTACCACTTCGCCACCGACGCCGGGCACCGCTTCGAGCGCGGCGTCGATCCCGAGCGCACCCTCGACGCCATCGAGCGCATCAGCCAGCTGGTGCTCGCGATCTGCGGCACTGCCGAGACGCGATGCGCACCGATTGACGACCAGGTGCTGAACCTGCCGGCGCGCGCGCCCGTTCAGCTGCGCGTCGCGCGCGCCGCCAAGGTCATCGGCATGCCGGTGACGCAGGCCGAGTGCGAAGCGGTGCTTGTCCGGCTCCGCCTGCCGTTCGAGAGCGCGGACGGCGTCGTCCGCGTCACTCCGCCGAGCTGGCGCTTCGACTTGCGGATCGAGGAAGACCTGATCGAGGAGGTCATCCGCCTGATCGGCTACGACCGTTTGCCGGCGGGCGCGCCGAGCGCGGCGCTGCACGCGCGCGCGGCGAGCGAGACGCGGCGCAGCAGCTGGGCGCTGCGCCATCGTCTGGCGGGACTCGGGTACCTGGAGACGATCAACTTCAGCTTCGTCGACGACGCGTCGGAAACCGAGCTCGCCGACAACGCCGCCCCGGTGCGCGTGCTGAACCCGATCGCCAGCTCGATGGGCGTGATGCGCTCGACGCTGCTCGGCAGCCTGCTCGGCGTGCTGCGCAGCAACCTCGCGCGCAAGGCGACGCGGGTGCGCGTGTTCGAGCTCGGCAAGGTGTTCCTGCGCGACGCCGAGGCGTCCGCGGGCCCGGGCAGCGTCGGCGGTGTGCGTCAGCCGACCCGCGTCGGCGGTCTTGCGTTCGGCCCGGTCGATCCGCTGCAGTGGGGCGCCCCGGCGCGCAACGTCGACTTCTTCGACGTGAAAGGCGACGTCGAGACGCTCCTCGCGCCGACGGTTGCGCGCTTCGTGCCGACGCGCCATCCGGCGCTGCACCCCGGCCGCAGTGCCGCCGTCGAGGTCGACGGCCGGACGATCGGCGTGATCGGCGAGCTGCACCCGCGCTGGCGCCAGCGCCACGAGCTGCCCGGCGCGGCGGTGCTTTTCGAGCTCGATGTCGAGGCGCTGCGCGCGCAGCCGATGCCGCGCCATGCGGCGCTGCCGCGTCGCCAGTCGGCATGGCGCGACCTCGCGGTGGTCGCGGGGCCTGACGTGAGCCACGAGGCGCTGATCGAGACCATCACGTCGCACCCGAGCGGCCTGATCCGCTCGGCGAATCTGTTCGATATCTACAAGCCGTCGGCGCCGGTTCCCGACATGGCGGCGGACGAGCGCAGCCTCGCAGTGCGGCTCGAGCTGCTCGACGACACCACCACCCTGACCGACGAGCGCATCGACGCGGTCGTCACCGACGTCCTGCGCACGCTCGGCGAGCGCCTGGGCGTTCGCCTGAGGCGCTGACCATGACTGTTCCCGAGCGCCCCGAGCGCGTGCTGCTGCCGACCATCGAGACGCCGACGCTGACCAAGGCCGAGCTCTCGGAGCTTCTGTTCGAGCGTCTCGGGCTCAACAAGCGGGAGTCGAAGGACATGGTCGAGGCGTTCTTCGAGCTGATCCACAAGACGCTGCTCGAAGGCGACGACGTCAAGCTGTCGGGGTTCGGCAACTTCAACATCCGGCGCAAGGCACCGCGGCCGGGGCGCAACCCGCGTACCGGGGAGTCCATACCGATCAAGGCGCGCCACGTCGTGACGTTCCACGCCAGTCACAAGCTCAAGTCAGTCGTGCAAGGTGACACACCGCCGCCGCAGGAGTTCGAGTAAAGTCTAGGTTTATCTCCGGATCTTATTGATTTCATGGAGAAAACTCTTCCTCCGATTCCAGCCAAGCGCTACTTCACGATCGGTGAAGTCAGCGAGCTTTGCGGGGTCAAGCCGTACGTGCTGCGCTACTGGGAACAGGAGTTCACGCAGCTCAAGCCGATGAAGCGGCGCGGTAACCGCCGCTACTACCAGCACCACGAGGTGCTGCTGATCCGCCGCATCCGCGAACTTCTCTACGAGCAGGGCTTCACCATCAGCGGTGCCCGCAACCAGCTCGCCGACAGCGTGCATCGCAACGGCCAGTCCGACGGTCACGACGGCCACGACGCGTTCGCAGCCGATGGCGCCGACGCCACCGAGCGCATCGAGGTGCGGCTGATCGACGTCGACGCCAACCCGGCGGCGCCCGTCGGCGGATCCCTCGTGCTCACCGCGAGCCAGGTGCGCGAGGAGCTTCTTTCGATTCGCGGCCTCCTCGTGCCGTGAGGGGGCCTCGGCGGCACCTATAATGCCGCTCGACGGGGCGTAGCGCAGCCTGGTAGCGCACTTGCATGGGGTGCAAGGGGTCGCGAGTTCGAATCCCGCCGTCCCGACCAGTCCGATCAACGGGTTAGCTCTCACGAGGAGCTAACCCGTTCGTCTTTGCAGTCCCGCTGCCTGCGGCCGAGCCGACGCACCCGGCGTAGTTTCGACCACGATGCTTGAGCGTAGTGAGCGCCGCGTGAGCGCCGGCGGAGCTTGCTCGTGAGTTCGGCTCCACGCGTTGACCATCGCCGACTCGGTCGGGCAGGGAACCATCGACCCCGCTCTCGGCGACCGTTGTCGGAGATGAGAGTCCCCGACGGGCACTGTGGGCGGCGGCGCCTACGACAACGCGAGGGCCGAAAGTGTCGCTGCAAGCTCGAGAGCGAGCTGATCGACCGCCGCAGCTTCAAGAGCAAGACCGAGGCACGCTTGGCGGACTTCCCTGAACTGCGGCTGGTTCAACCCGCGCCGTCGGCATTCGGCACATGGCCCCATCTCGCGCGCCGACTTCGCGAGGATGGGCGCCAGGAACGCCAGCAATCAGTCCGCCGTGCGGGTCGCAGGTCTGTGCGCGGCAAACGCCATGCGAGCCGTGGACAACCGTGCAGCGGCCCTCATCGGAACTTGAGCGTCAGAGGTTTGCCGTCGGCACAGAGTGAGGTCACTAACTGACGGCACTGGACACCGCCGACCCTGTCGACGAAGCCATCCGCATGGCGGCCGTGCTCAGCAGCTCACTGATACTGAGCTTCCGAGGCCGGATCAGGCGTCGCTCGAGGGCTTGACTTCGATAGCGCTCAGAGGCCCGGAACGATTCGAATGTCACGTTCCGCGCCGTCGCCAAGAGCCTCCAGCGCCGCGAGGTAGGCGGGACTGTCGTGAGCCGCGACAGCCTGTTCGACACTGTCAAATTCCAGCACGACGGTGCGCTGCTTGACTCCGAGTTCATAGATCGTCGACGGCTCGCCGCGCGCCAGGAAGCGGCCACCTGCGGCCATGAGTGCGGGGCCGGCGAGCTTCGCATAGGCGGCGACCTTTTCCGCGTCGTTCACCGCGCGGTACGTAGTAACCCAATAGCCTTTGGACATTGAAACCTCTTATTGATGTGAATGGACTTGGTCGCAGGAGACCTCGGCAGCGTCATTGCGCCGCCTGACCTCTTGAGCAAGAGCGACCGCGCATGCGGACGCTGCTCGACCGCGGGAAGGGCAATTTACAACGATGGTTCGCGGCGGCCAAGCCGTGGCAGGTCTGGCGAGTCGCCGCTTGAGCCAGTGTTCGGCCTTGGTCGAAGCTCGGTTCCAGCGGTGCCGCGCCAATAATCTTGTTGCAGACATCGTTCCACTTGGCCGTACGTGGCACGACTCCCAACCCGCGGTTCTCGTTGGGCTCAGGACCCCAGCAGCTCGTGCCCAAGCGCACCACGGCGTGGTAAGCCATGAGGCGCCAGGCGCCCATGGAATAAGCCATGGTTATAGCACCCCGGACTGTCCTCGCCTGCTCTTCGATCGGTAGGACCACAGCCGCCCGACACCGGATCCGATGCTCCGATCCGCGACTGGTTCATCCGCCGAGCGGAGGTCACCTCCAGCAGGTGCTGCTGGAACCAAGCGGGTCCAGCAGGGCAGCGGTGGTGTCATCTTCCTCGCGATCGACCCCGCATGGCGGCTCTCTCGATGGCCCCTGGCGGTGGGCTCAAGGCCCCGAATTGGTGCGAACGAACAGCGATGAGCCCAAGACGTCTCGATTTCCGCGAGGCCTTGCTCGCATCCGGTTGGGTCAACGCGACCGGCTTCGACCCCAGGAACGAGCACCGGGAGCCGCAGCTTTTTCAGGTGCAGCTTGACGATCGTCAAGCAGAGGGGTGGGATCGCGTAGGGTTGACGAAAGCTTATAGCGACATCACATCTTCTCAGTCGCGGCGCGGGCAAACACTGAGTCGCCGCGCGGGCACCGACTGCAACACTGCGAACACTTGCTGCTACCCCAAGGCTCTACGGCGGTCGCGATAAGGAAGCCAGACCGACGGGCTCGCAGCCACACAAGCCCGAACGATGGGCGACGGCTGGGCGTGCGTTGATTTACAAGTTCGGAGGGGAACGTGAAAAATCTGTGGAAGCGTAGTTTGGCTGCCTTGGGTGCGATAGCGATCAGCACGGTCGGGATGACGCAAGCTCATGCACAGGCCAAGGCATGGACGCCAAAGCCGACACCGCTCGCGCCTTACGTGAACGGGATGAAGCCGCTCACGAAGCTGAGCGACGTGCTCGCCGACAAGGACCCGTCCGCCAGTTGGCGCCACAAGGTCGTCGATGATGAGAGCGTGAAGGCTGCATGGGTGGGTTTGAAGCCAGGCGATGGGATGCGGCAGAAGCTGGTGGCAGATCACCGTACCGCGTTCGTCGTCTGGGAGGGCCAGATCGAAGTCAACATCCCGGGTCAGACTCCTGCAACGTTCACTGCGACCAAGGGGATGATGGTCCAGGTTCCGCTCCGCCGGCCGTACTCACTGACGAACGTGGGTTCGACGCCATCGCTGCATTTCGAGGTCCATAACGCAAAGCGGGTCTTCATCTATCCGCAGCCCACCTCGACAGCGGGGTTGCCGCCACCGCCGGAGGGCCATGTCTGGTTCCCGCACCGGTACGAACAGCCCGATAGCTTCACGTCGCAGGGCACGCCGGTTTCCCGCAACTTCTTCGCCAATCCGGCGGGCAGCACAGGCGCCTTCGTGAACGACGATCGCTTGTTCATGAACGTCATCCGCGGCGCCAATGCCCCCGTCACCGATGAGTACTATTTCAAGGTCTCTGATGGTGACGCCTGGTTCGTCATGGAAGGTCAGATGGGTTTCTCGGTCGAAGGTCTGGGCTCCTTGGTCGCGAACCCGGGTGATATCGTTTATGTCCCGGCAGGCCGTTTCCAGCAGCCTTCGCACCTTGGTGGTGGCTTCTCGACGGGGATTGTCATCAACGGCTATCCCAGGGGTTCACGCCACTGGCCTGAAATCCAACCCCCGGTTCCCCCGATCGCGTCGATGTAGTCGATCAGTCGCGAGCGTTGCTGCACCACCGCGTGTCGGTTTGCGTCGCCTGGCCTGAACGTGGGGCTCGTGCCGAGAGGCGAGGTTCTCTGGACCTTCGCAGGCAATGATGCGGGTGGAACTTGGCGGTGCGCAACGACGTGTCGGCATGGTCGTCGGATGCGTCGCGCAACCTGGTACTTCAGGACTCGCGCGGCGCGATCGACACAGCCCTGAATGCGGTATTCGTGGTCGTCGATGATCGTGTCGGCGGCTGGTTTCGAGGACAACCTCGCCCACCATCTGGTTAGAGCGCGCCATCGAAAAATGCGCTGCTGAAAGATCCCGCCATGCCATGGGGCAGGTCCTTGGTTTCACCCCTGTTGAAGCTGTCTCGCCGCAAGGCCGGCGCCACCCGCCGCACGGTCGGCCAAGCGGTTCCCGCAGTCTGAGGAAGAATTGAATTGATGCGGCACTGGTTCTCGGCGCTTTGGTTCTGCGCGCCTTTCGCGGTCTTGCTCGTCCTATGGGCGGTCTTGATCCCGTACTTCGACGTCAATCCTCGCCTGTTCCCCCACCTCGACTCGGTCGTGCAGGCCGGTCTCGATGGCATCAAGGACGGCACCCTTATCCGGCACATCGGTGCGAGCTTGCTGCGCGTCAGCGTCGGCACCGTGCTCGCCCTCGTGTTCGCCATTCCGCTCGGGGTTGCCATGGGCGTCAGCCCGGCGGTCTCGGGTTTTCTCACGCCCCCGCTCAGGTTCTTCTCGGTGCTGGCAGGCATCGCGTGGATCCCGCTGGCGTCGCTGTGGTTCGGCTACGGCTTCGGCGCCATCACTTTCATCATCTTCAATGCGGTCTTCTTCATCGTGACTTACAACACGCTGCTCGGCGTGTCGACCATTCCCCTGCAGGTGCGCAACGCAGCCGCATCCCTGGGCGCGGGGCACTGGGCCATGCTGACCGAGGTACTGCTGCCCGGCGCGCTCCCGAATATCGTCACCGGCATTCGCACCGGACTGGGCTTCGCCTGGCGCGGGCTGATCGCCGCCGAGATGATTGCGACCAACGTGGGACTCGGTTACATGCTTTTCGTCGCGCGTGATTTCTACAAGACCGAAGTGATCGTGCTCGGCATGATCGTCATCGGCGTGCTGTGGTTGCTGCTTGATCGCCTGGTGCTGGCGCCGATCGAGCGCGCCACCAGCGAGCGCTGGGGCCTGGTGCAGCGGGCATGACGACTTTTTTCCTCAAGGCCTGGAGCCACTATCTGCGCCTGACGACGCAGTGGCCGTCGCTCGGCACCATCGTGCCGTTCCTTCCGCTTGTCGCAGCCTGGTGGATCGTCACCGCGCTTCAGGTATTCCCGCCTGCGTTCCTGCCTGGACCCCCGGAGGTCGTGCGCTCGTTCGGGACGCTCGTCTACACGGGCGTGCTGCCGGACTACCTGCAGGACAGCATCGTGCGCCTGGTCGTCGGGTCCTTCTGGGGCATCTTGCTCGGCATCCCCGTGGGCATCCTGGTGGGCCTCAGTCAGCGGGCGCACAAGGCGCTCTGGCCGTTGCTGATGTTCTTCCAGGCCATCGGCGACATCGCCTGGTTGCCGATCCTGGTGATCTGGTTCGGCTACGGGCTGACGACCATGACCGTCGTCATCGTCTACACGGTTATCTTTCCGGTCATCCTGAACACGGTGCTGGGCGTGCGTTCGATCCCGATCAACATGCATCGCGCCGCGCTGAGCCTCGGTGCCTCGCGCATCCGCATGCTGTGGGAAGTGGTGCTGCCGGGTGCGCTTCCCAACATCATGACGGGGCTGCGCAACGGCCTGGGTTACGGCTGGCGCGCCCTCATCGCGACCGAGATCATCGTCGGCACCAGCGGCATCGGTTTTCTCATGTTCGATGCCCGCCGCGCAGGCTCGGTGGTCGAGATCCTGCTGGGCATGATCATTCTCGGGATTCTTTGGTACATCGTTGACAGCTGGATCCTCGCGCCGATCGAGCGGGCCACCGGACAGCGCTGGGGATTGGTGACGAAGTGAAAAGCCTGACTATTCGCAATCTTTCGAAGACCTATTTCGATGTCCACGCCGGCTCGAACGTGACGGCGGTGCGCGACTTGTCGCTGGAGATACCGGCGGGCGAGTTCGTGTCCATCGTCGGCCCGTCAGGGTGCGGCAAGACAACGCTCCTCAACATGATCGCCGGGTTCCTTCCTCACACCGAGGGGGACATCCTGGTTGGCGGCCAGCCCGTAAAGGGGCCAGGTCCCGACCGCGGCGTGGTGTTCCAGTCATGGGCGCTTTTCCCGTGGCGCACCGTCCTCGACAACGTCGCGTTCGGTCCCAAGATGCGCGGCGTCGGCAAGGCCGAGCGCGAGAAGATCGCGCACGACTACCTCGCGCTCGCCAAGTTGTCCCATGCTGCAGGGCGCTACCCCAACGAGCTGTCGGGCGGCATGCAGCAGCGCGTCGGCGTGGTGCGTGCGCTGGCGAACGAGCCGGACGTGCTGCTGATGGACGAACCCTTCGCCAGCGTGGATGCGCAGACGCGCATGACCCTGCAGGAAGAGCTGACCCGGATCTGGGAGCAGAAGCGGCCCACGGTCATCTTCATCACCCACGATGTCTCCGAAGCCGTCTTCCTCGGCAACCGGGTGATCGCCCTGTCCAAAGGCAAGGTGCTGGAGGAGATCGACGTCGACCTGCCGCGGCCCCGGGTTTGGGACGACCTCAACGAGGACGACCGCTTCAAGGCGCTGAACGCGCGCGTTCTTCAACTCGTGCGGGCCGCCTGAGCCATGCCGGGTGACGTTCTCAGGTCGCGGAAGTTCCACATCCTGCTGGCTATCGCGGTCTTCTATGTCGCGTGGCAGGTCTGGCTGACGATCGCGGCACCGCAAAAGGTCGCCGGCGTTGCGGGCGAGTCGGAGAAGATAAACATACTGGTCACGCTGCCGTTTCCACCGGAGCGTTTTCACTTTCAGAAGCTCCAGACCTTTGGCAGGGTATCCGGTGCGGAGGAGGCGAATGCCCTTGAAGTTCGCGGAGTGAAACGAGATGATCTGACGACCGTCGCGCGTCCTTACTGGGTGAGGCGTGTGGAACCATTGAAACCTTAAGGAGACCATGATGAAACGAATCGCGTTGCTGCTCTGTTCCCTGTTGTTGTTGCCCTCGCTGGCGCTGGCCCAGGCCACGAACCTCGTGAAGGTGAAGGTGGGCATGGTGGCCGCCGTCGACATGCTGGCGTTGCCGATCGCCGTCGAGCGCGGCTTCTTCGAGAAATACGGGCTCGACGTGACGATCGCGCGTCCCTATGCGACCGGCGTCGATGCGCTCAATGCCCTGCAGGCCGGCGAGACCGACATGGTGCAGGCCGGCGTCCCGGCCATCGGCGCCATCCTGCGCGGCATGGACCTGGTATTCCTCGGCAACTTCAGCGGCAACGCCACCAAGCTGGGCTCCGATGCCACGCTTGCCCTCATCGCGAACAGCGGCACCGGCATCGTCAAAGGTGACCTGAAGAGCCTCAAGGGCAAGAAGATCGCGACCTCGTTCGGCACGATCAACCACCTCTACATCCTCGGCCTGCTCGAGAAGGGTGGCCTGACGCCCGCCGATGTGACGCTGGTCAATACGCCTCCGCCGGAGATGACCGTGGCGTTGCTCGCCAAGGGCGTGGATGCGTTCGTGGCTTGGGATCCGGCTCCGGTCATCGCCATGAAGGACGTGCCCGGCGCGATCGAGGTGATCCGCGGCGGTGACGTGATTTCCTACCTTGGCTTCAACATCGCCCTGCGGCCCTGGGCAGAAAAGAACGGCGCAACGATCGAGAAGTTCCTGGCAGGCGTGTCCGAAGCCGACCAGTGGATGCGCAAGAATCCCAAGCAGGCCGCCGCCATCGGCACCCGCTGGATTCCCGGCTTGAAGCTTGACGTTGCGGAAGCCGCGATGCAGAACAACATCCAGCAAGTCGACCGCCGCATCTCCGCGCACAACTATCGTGCGCTCTGGAAGGCGCAGGACACGCTGCAGCGGCTGGGCGTGATCAAGACCACAGAGCCGGCCGCGCAAATCTGAACACGGCGTAAAGTGGACTGGCTGCTCCGATGGGCGAGGATAGAGCCCGAGATTCAGGAGCAGAGAACATGAGCAGAAGACCACGGCGCAACCACTCGGCG
>NZ_JABWMJ010000012.1 GCF_013366375.1 Rhizobacter koreensis
CGCCGAGCAGCACCGCCGGCATGCCGGCGGTGCTGCTCACCAGTCCACGGCAACCAACGAGATCACGTAACCTTCAACCCGGACTCCTTCCGAAACACTGGTACGCCGGAAGGGGGCAGGTCATTTATACCCAAGGCTCTGCCCTTCGATCTTGCGAAGCTGTGAATCGATGGCATCTACCGAGTGAACCGCACCGGGTTTCGTGGAGGCAGTTTGGTTTAAGTCAGGTCGCCACCGAGGTGGCCTGACTGGCGAGTTGCCGGTAGTAGTTTGCCTCAGCTTCTGCGGGCGGAATGTGCCCCATGGGCTCAAGGAGCCTGTGGTGGTTAAACCAGGACACCCATTCGAGGGTGGCCAGTTCCAGAGTTTCTTTCGTTTTCCACGGTGCCCGGCGGTGAATCAACTCGGCTTTGTACAAGCCGTTGATGGTCTCGGCCAAGGCGTTGTCGTAGCTGTCACCGCGACTGCCCACCGAGGGTGCAATTTTGGCCTCTGCCAGCCTCTCGGTGTAGCGAATTCCGACGTATTGAGACCCTCTGTCGGAGTGGTGGGTCAACGACCCATCACGCTCGGGTCAGCGGGCGTACAGCGCCTGCTCCAGCGCATCCAAAACGTGGGTGCAGAAGCGCTTCGAGAAGCTGCAGCTACATCGAAAGCAGCCCAATGGCCTGAACATTTGGACCTGTGAAGTCATGGGCCCGAGGAAGTCCCGCCGACTGCATGGCTACCTCCTCGAAGATGGGTCCTTGGCACTCGCCGAAATACCGCCCAACAACCCCTATCTTGCTCTGACTCAGGAAGGATGACGCGATTCGGGCATTGATCGCCACCGTCGTGTGGCGACGATCAATGCCCCGCGAAAATTGGCAACATTTGGCGAACTGAGCTACTCGGCCCGCGCCAACTCCTGTGCAAGGAACGGAGCGGTTCTGCTGCCAGACGTTTGGGCCACCTGCTGAGGGGAGCCCGCCACCACGATGCTGCCGCCGGCAGCGCCTGCACCAGGCCCCACGTCGATCACCCAATCGGCCTGGGCCACCGCGCGCATATCGTGTTCGATCATCACTACGGTATTGCCGGCATCGACCAGGCGCTGCAACTGCACCAGCAGCCGGTCGGCGTCCGACGCATGCAGCCCGGTAGTCGGCTCGTCGAGCACGTACAGGCTTCGGCCGCGCTGGCTGCGCTGAAGCTCGGTCGCCAGCTTGATACGCTGCGCCTCGCCACCGGAAAGCTCTGTGGCCGGTTGCCCCAGGCGCAGGTAGCCCAGTCCGATATCGCGCAGCAGTTGCAGTGGCCTTGTCACAGCGTCTTCACCCGCGAAGAATTCGCTGGCTTCGTCCACGGTCATCTGCAGCACCTCGGCGATGTTGCGCCCGTTCCATTGCACCTTCAGCGTGGCCTCGTTGTAGCGTGCGCCATGGCACGTCGGGCACGGCGCGTACACGCTGGGCATAAACAGCAGTTCCACGCTGACGAAGCCCTCGCCCTCGCAGGTCTCGCAGCGCCCCTTGACGACGTTGAACGAGAACCGCCCGGCATCGTAGCGGCGGCGTCGCGCATCGGGCGTGGCAGCGAACAGCTTGCGCACATGGTCGAACAGGCCCGTATAGGTGGCCAGGTTCGACCGCGGCGTGCGCCCGATCGGTTTCTGGTCCACCTGCACCAGACGCTGTACGGCGTCCACGTCGCCCGCCAGATGGCCGCCGGTCGCTTCGATCACTGCCGGCCCTTCGCTGGTGGCGCTTTCGGCTACATCGTCTTCCGGCTCGTGGCCCAGGTGCAGCAGCACCAGCTCCGGCAGGGCCTGCGCGACGAGGCTGGACTTGCCCGAGCCGGAGATGCCGGTGACGGCCGTCAGCACGCCCAGCGGAATGCGCGCATTCACGCCATGCAGGTTGTGGCGGTGAATGTCTTGCAGCTCCAGCCAGCCGGTCGCTTCGCGTGCCCGGCTTCCCGGCGCGGGGATCTCATCGAACAGGTAGCGTGCAGTACGCGATTCGGCAATCTTGCGCAGGCCATCCGGCTCGCCGCTGTAGAGCACGCGGCCGCCACGCTCCCCAGCATCCGGCCCGACATCCACGAGCCATTGCGCGCGGCGCATCAGGTCCAAGTCGTGCTCCACCACGAACACCGAGTTGCCGGCGTCGCGCAGCCGGTCGAGTGCGTCGTACAGGGCCTGGCTATCGGAGGGGTGCAGGCCCGCGGAGGGCTCGTCGAGCACGTACACGACACCGAACAGCAGGGAACTCAATTGCGTGGCCAGCCGCAGGCGCTGCAACTCGCCGGCCGAAAGCGTCGGCGTTGCCCGGTCCAGCTTCAAGTAGCCCAGGCCCAGCCCACGCAGTTGGCGCAGGCGTGCCATCACGCCACCGGCCAGGCGCTGCGCGGCGAGGCGCTTTTCTTCCGATAGCGCCGAGGTGCGGCGCACGTCGGGCGATACCGCATGGACGGCGCGACCGGAGGCCGCGCGTTCGGCACGGTCGCGTCGGGTCGCTTCCTTGTCCGTAGCCGCCCCCGCTGCATGGGCGCGGAAATCGCCCTGGGCGATGGGTTCGAGCAAGGCCGCCAACTGGTCCAGCGGCATCTGCATGAACGCGCCGATGTCCACGCCGGCGAAGGTGACCGACAGCGCCTCGGACTTGAGCCGCTTGCCGTGGCAGGTGGGGCACGGTTTGCCCTCCATGAACCGGGACACGCGCTTTCTCATCAGCGCGCTCTGGGTGTTGGCAAAGGTGTGCAGCACATACCGCCGGGCGCCGGTGAAGGTGCCCATGTAGCTCGGCTCCATCTTGCGCTTGAGCGCGGCGCGGGTTTCGGCGGGCGTGAAGCCGGCGTACACCGGCACCGTCGGTGTTTCCTCGGTGAACAGAATCCAGTCGCGATCCTTCTTCGGCAGGTCCTTCCACGGTCGGTCAACGTCGTAGCCCATGCTGACCAGGATGTCGCGCAGGTTCTGGCCTTGCCAGGCGGGGGGCCAGGAGGCGATCGCCCGCTCGCGGATGCTCAGGGAGGGATTGGGCACCATGATGGCCTCAGTCACCTCGTACACATGGCCCAGGCCGTGGCAGGTCGGGCACGCTCCCTGCGGCGTGTTGGGCGAAAAATCCTCGGCGTACAGCATCGGCTGGTTGGCTGGGTAGGCGCCGGCGCGCGAATACATCATCCGCACCAGGCTGGACAAGGTGGTCACACTGCCCACAGAGGAACGCGCGTTGCTGGAGCCCCGCTGCTGTTGCAGCGCCACCGCCGGCGGCAGGCCGTCGATCGCATCGACGTCCGGCACGCCGGCCTGGTCGATCAGTCGCCGCGCATAGGGGGCCACCGACTCGAAGTAGCGCCGCTGGGCCTCCGCATAGATGGTGCCAAAGGCCAGCGAGGACTTCCCGGAGCCGGAGACACCCGAGAACACCACCAGCGCGTTACGCGGGATGGAGACGTCCACCTCCTTGAGGTTGTTCTCGCGCGCGCCACGCACCTGCACGAGGCCGCTGGCCGCAGCGGTACAAGAGGATTCACCGAAAGAATTGTTTGGCATGTTCTTATCCTGTAGTTCGTCCCGCTCAGGACGGGAGTTCCTGAGTTCGGGTGCCGCGGCGGCTGGCTTCGAGCGCTGCGGTGAGAGTGCGGGCGTCGTAGCTGCCGCGCAGGCGGCGACCCTCGACGAAGAACGTCGGCGTGACATGCGCACCGCTGGCGACCGCACTGGCGAGGTCGCGCTCGACACGCTCGATCACCGCATGGCTGTCGAGATCCGCGATGAACCGATCGACGTCGAGCCCAAGCTCTACGGCGTAGCCGATCAGATCCTCGCGCTCCAGCGCGTGCTGACGGGTGAACACGAAGTCCAGCCACGGCCAGAACATCCCCTGATTCGATGCCGCCTCGGACGCACGCGCGGCGATCGGCCCATGCGGGTGGTGCGGCAACTGGCGCACCACATACCGCAGGTCGTCCCCGAAGTGGGCGCGCAGATCCTCCCAAGAACCGGTAGCGTGCGCACAGTACGCGCACTCGAAGTCCACGTACTCCACCAGCGTGAGCTGCGCGTCCTCTGGCCCGCGAATGTGATCGACCTCGGGATCGACCGGCGGCTCAAGCAACATCGGCAGATCGGCGGTCTCCTCACCCCACCTGCGAGCGGCAACCTTGAAGATGAGCCGCCCGAGCAACGTGGCGAGCATCATCGACACGAGCACGCCGACCGTCGCCCGGCGGCCCAGGTCGGAGGTCGTGCCGAACGCGAGCCCGATGATGAGCAGCGACACGGTGAACCCGATTCCGGACAGTGCCGCACCACCGAACACGCTCCCCATTCCGATACCCGCCGGCAGGCGCCCCAGGCCGAGGCGGACCGCGGCAAGTGTGATGAGCCCGATGCCCAGGAGCTTGCCGAGCACGAGCCCCGCGATGACGCCCCAGGTCACGGGCGAGCCGAAGGCCTCAGCGAGCAGCCCACCACGCAGGTCCACCCCGGCGTTCGCCAAGGCGAACACCGGCACGATCAGCAGCGCTGTCGGCAGCCGCAGGAACTCGTGCAGCCGCTCGTTCACCGAGACACCCTGGGACAGCCCGCAGTCCACTGCGCGAGCCGATGCGGCACTTGGAGACTGCCAGAAGTCACGGAACAACTGTCTTGCCGCGACGACCTTGTGACGTTGCGTTGCGTAGGCGGGGATCAGCAGCCCCGCGGCCATCCCGGCGAGGGAGGCATGGATGCCGGAGTACACGGTCGCGAGCCACAGCACGATCACGATCAGCACATAGGGCGTTGCCCGCCACTGGCGGTTGCGCCCTAGCAACCACAACCCGACGAGACTGGCGAGGGCGATCAGCAACGGGACGACCCGGATCTCCTCGCTATAGACGATGCCGATGATGGACACGGCGAGGAAGTCATCGACCACGTCAGGGTGAGCAAGAACACGCGCAACTGACCGGATAGCCGCGGGCCGACGATCGCCAGGGTGCCCAGCATGAACGCCGTATCGGTACCGACCACCGCCCCCCACCCGTGCAGGCCCTCACTTCCGGCCAGCCCCACGATCAGGACATACACCAGCGCGGGAAGCACGACACCCGCGACCCCCGCGATCAGAGCGAGACGGGCACGGCTGCGGTCCCTGAGCGACCCGTGGGCGAATTCCTGACGCACCTCCAGGCCGATCAGGAAGAAGAAGACGACCATCAGGCCGTCGTTGACCCAGTGATGCAGATCCATGTGCAGGCCCAGCGGCCCGAAGTCAAACCCGACGTCCAGGTGCCACAACTCGAAATAGGCATCGGATAGCGGCGAGTTCGCCCACGCCAGCGCCACGACCGTGACGATCACCAGCAGCACCGCAGCACCAGACTCCGTGTGCAGATAGCGGGCAACTCGTCTTCGTCGGATACTCGCCGAGGATTCACCGAGAGAAGCGTCTGGCATGTTCTTATCCTGTAGTTCGTGAGGTAGCGATGGGCCGATTTCGGGGGGATGTCGGTCAAGCGTCCGGGCTTGGCGGCGTCGCGTCATCGAGCGAGCGCAGCCAAGTAAGCCTTTCTCCCAGCCTTCGCTCGACGCCCCTGTCCGTTGGCTGGTACCAGCCCGGCCGCGCCACGCCCTGCCATCGCCATCGGCAAAGCCCTTTAGCAGGTCCGGCGCGTCCGCGTCCAACGTGACGCCCTGGAGATGCGGCAGTGCGCGTTCGTAGAGCTGGTTCAGTTCGTCGCTGGACAGCGGTTCGAGGGTATAGACCTGCGCACGCGAGAGGAGTGCGGAATTGACCGCCAACCCCGGATGCTCGGTCGTCCCCCCCACCAGGGTCAGGAGCCCCGACTCGACATGCGGCAGCAGGGCATCCTGCTGCGCCTTGTTGAAGCGATGGATCTCATTGACGAAAAGCACCGTCGATCGACCATGGTTGTCCAGTTCGGCCTGGGCCTCGTCGATGGCTTGCCGGATGTCCTTCACCCCGGCCAGCACGGCCGAGATGGCGATGAATCGGCTGTCGGTCGCACTGGCGGCCAGGCGCCCTAGGGTGGTCTTGCCCACGCCTGGCGGCCCCCAGAGGATGAACGAGTGCAACTTGCCCGCCTCGAACGCGAGACGCAGCGGCTTGCCGGGGCCGAGCAAGTGCCGTTGCCCGACGAATTCGTCCAGCGTCTTGGGCCGCAGGAGTTCGGCCAAGGGAGGCTTGGGCTTTGTCGTGAATAGATCGGTCAAGTTCCTCTCCCTGGCACTTCTGATAGTTGACGTTCCGATAAGGTGGGCACCTCAATCCAGAGAGCCGGATTTATCCAACGCCGTGGGCTCTTTGTCGGCCATCGCATGCATGATGATGCGAGAGCCGCGGTAGCCGATGCTGTGGTTCCATACCCAGCTCAAAGCGACGCTGAGACGATTTCGCGTACCGATCAGAAAGTAGATATGCGCGAGCTTCCAGATCCATCACGCAGCTTAACCCGCCCCATGTCAATCACGGCCAGGCTGCGGCCGATGGTGGCCAGGTTCCCCTGATGCCGGTATTTGAAAGGCCCGTCAGCGGACTTGCCTTTCAAACGCCGTCCAATGAGGTTGGTGTTGAATGGCCGCGCTGGCTTACACGCTGATGGTCAACCTGCGCCGCCATGCGCTGGCCGGCACGGCATTGGCCAGCGCCTGCACGGCCACCAGCCGCGTGCAGTTGCTCAAGATCGCTGCGGCGATCGTGCGCAACACCCGCCGCGTGCGCGTGATGCTCGCCTCGAGCCATCCGATGCGCGCGGTCTTCGCCAGCGCCGCGCATGCCTTGGCGCCATAGACCTCATCCAGTGCTTCCCCGGCACGATGACAAACGGCGGAGGTAAGGGGGCAGTGCGTCAGCAAAGTGCCGCAGCAGCTTCGGCCGTGCTGCGGAATTGCTCACGTCAGTGAGGAACAGCGAGGAGCCCCGCCTCAGCACCGTGCGGCAGACGGCCGCGGGGCTTCATGAAAGATCCGAGTTAGCGCCATGCACACGAGTTTCCACTCAGCCTGGACACGGTGCAGCCCGCGCAGACTGAACTGGCGGAAGCCAAGCACGTTCTTTATCCAGCCGTTGGGTGGCTCGGCGATCCACTTGCGGCGTCGGTACGCGGCCTTGCCTTCGTCAGTCTGCAGCTTGGCCGCCATCGCCGCTGTATGGGGTGATCGCTGCGGATCGAAGCGCAGCGCCTGCTTGCCCTCGCGACCCACGGCCACCACCAGCTCACACCCTGTGCCAGCCAGCGCCTCGAACACCGCCTCGGCCTTGTAGCCGGTGTCGGCCAGGGCCTGCTCGGGCAACTCGCCCAGGTTGTCTTGTACCGCCTCCAGCATCGTGGGCAGTTCGCCCGCATCGCTGGCGCTGTTGGTCAACTCTGCGGCCACGATGATGTGCGCCGCATCGTCCACCGCCGTCTGTGCGTTGTAGCTGGCATCGAAGCCCCCACCGGCGCGCTTCATGATGCGGCTGTCCGGATCGGTGAAGTTGTCCTGCGCCTTGTCCTCGGGCACGCCGAACTCGCGCTTGTAGCGCCCGCCGCGCGGCGGTTCGTCAGGGTCACGCCCGCGCTCGAACTCGGCGTCGCGTTGGCGTTGCTCCAGGCGCTGACGGGCCTCGGTGATGGCGGCCAGTCGAGCCTCGCGCCGGGCAATCTCGGCGGGAATGTCCAGTTCCGGTTCGCTCTTCTCGGCCTCGTCCGCCTGCTGCGCACGCTTGAGCAGGGCTTCGATCTGTGCCTTGAGCTCGGCCTCGGCCTTGAGCATGTGGCCGTAGCTCATGGCCTTGTGACGGCTGGCGTTGGCCTTGATCTTGGTGCCGTCCACCGCAATCGTGCCCAGCTTGACCAGACCTATCTCGCGCGCCAGGCGCACCACCTGCACGAACAACTCCGACAGCTCCTTGAGGTGGAAGGCCCGGAAGTCGCGGATCGTGCGGTGCGCAGGAAGTTGCCTGCGCCCAGCACACGGAACGCCACGTCTCCGTGCAGCTTCTTGGCAATCCAGGATCTGCGCGTCGAGCGTGCGGTGCATCTGCTGCGAACCGGCAGCGAGAGCGTCGACCAAATCGCCGCACAGATCGGCTATTCCGACGGTGTGACCCTTCGCAACCTGTTGCGACGCAAGCTGGGCCGCGGCGTGAGGGAGTTGCGTGCACGTGCCTGATCGGCGCCGCGTGGTGCAGCTCAATGAAGTGCCCGAATGCTGCCGGTACTGAACGTCTGCAGATGGCCGTTCAGAGCCGCCAGCGAATGGCTGCTGCGGGGAAGTCCAACGATGAAGGCCTGCTTGCCGGAAGGCTGCCGAGGCGCTACTTCGGCGGAACTCGACCCGTTGCTGTCGTAGCGGCCTTTGGGAAGCGGTCATCCGCGAACTTCACTGCCGGACATAAGCAGTCAGTCGGCGAGCCTCTAGATAGCCGACGTTCAAAGTCATTGCGGACGAGGCCTTCATCGATCCAGATCGACAACGCGGCCTTCCCGCTGGCGACGGAGACTTCAGGGCCGGAACCGGTATCCGATCCCCGGCTCGGCCAGCAAGTGCCGCGGCATCGACGCGTCGTCCTCGAGCTTTTTGCGCAGGTTGGACATGTGCACGCGCACGTAATGCGTGTCATCCGCATGCCCCGGACCCCACACCGCTTTCAACAATTGCTGGTGAGTCACGACGCGGTCGGGCTGTGAGGCCAGGAGCGTGAGCAGCCGGTACTCGATCGGGGTGAGGTGCAGCGGCTCGCCATCGCGCTCCACCAGCCGCCTCGCCAGATCCAGCGTCGTGCGGCCGAATCGCAGCACCGCGTTCGCCGAGGCCGGGGCAAGCGCCTGACGCCGCAGCTGGGCCCGCACCCGCGCCAGCAGCTCTGCCGCGCCGAACGGTTTGACGAGGTAGTCGTCGGCCCCTGCGTCGAGCGCGGCGACCTTCTCCGCCTCGCCGCTGCGGGCCGACAGCACGATGACCGGCGCCTGCGACCAACCACGCAGGTCGCGGATCAGGTCGACCCCATCGCCGTCCGGCAGACCGAGGTCCACGATGGCCAAGTCCGGGCGCCGGCTGCCTGCCTCGATGAGCCCACGCTGCAGAGTCGACGCCTCGTAGACGTCGTGGCCTTCCGATTCGAGCGTCATCCGCACGAAGCGGCGGATCTGGGGTTCGTCTTCGACGACAAGGATGCGGGCGCGCAGTTCCATGGCGGCATCCTAGACCGCGCCGGTGGCTGTCGTGCTGCCGTCGTCGGCGGGCGGCTCGCCGCGCGGCAGCTCGATCACGAAGCGCGCGCCTTCGATGCCTGCGGGGCCCGAACGGTTCTCGCCACGGATCGTGCCGCCATGGGCCTGCACGATGGCGCGCGAGATCGCCAACCCGAGGCCGACGCCCGGCGTCGCGCTCTCCTTGCTGCCGCGCTCGAATTTGTCGAACAGCGCTTCCTCGCGCCCCTGTGGCAGGCCGGGGCCGTGATCGTCGATCGTGATCGTCACGGTCGAAGACGAGGCTGATGCGGTCAGCTCGATCGGACTGCCCGACGGTGTGTACTTGGCGGCGTTCTCGAGCAGGTTGACGAGCACGCGCTCCAGGAGGACCGCGTCCACCTGGACCAGCGGCAGGTCGTCGGCAAGAGCCACCCGCACGGGGCGAGCCTGCAGCGCCGGAGCGCAGGCGGCCAGCGCGCTGCCGACCACCTCTTCCAGCGGCTGCCACTCGCGACGCATCGGCACTGCACCCGCCTCGAGCCGGGCCATGTCGAGAAGATTGCCGACCATCTCGCTCATGCGCATCGCCGAATCGCGAATGGCACGGACGACCTCGGCTTGTGGTGCCGGCAACGTCGGCGCCGTCATCGTCAGCGCGTCGGCGAGCCCGACCATCGCCGCGAGCGGTGTGCGCAGGTCATGCGAGATCGCCGACAGCAGCGAATTGCGGAGCCGCTCCGATTCGATCTGCACCGTGCTCTCTTGCGCCACGTCGATGTAGTGGATGCGTTCCAGCGAGATCGCCAGCAGCGAGGCGCACGTGTCGAGCAGCCGGCGCTGGTCGGGTCCCAGGGTGGCGCGATTCTCCGGCTCCACGGCCAGCACGCCGCGCACCCGCATGGGCGCCTTCAGCGGCAGCACCAGGCAGGCGCTCGCCGCAAGGGTGTCGGTGCCGAAGCCGGCCGGCTCGCCGCGGTCGAACGACCACTGCGCCACCGCGTTGTCCACCGCCGCGCAGCCGCCGGGCAGGGCGACCAGTCGATCGTGCTCGTCGGCCGCGAGCAAGGTGGCGCGTGCCTTGAATTCGGCCGCGAGGAAGCGGGCGCCGATCTCGGCCACCTGCGTGGGCAGCAGCGCGGCCGAAAGGTCACGCGACATCTCGTACAGGCCGCGCATGCGGTGCTCGCGCTGCGTTGCGGCCTGGGCCTGTACCTTGAGCCCGGCGGTGAGCTGGCTGATGGCCAGTGCCACTACCAGCATCACCGCGAAGGTGACCAGGTACTGCACGTCACTCACCGCGAACGAGAAGCGTGGCGGCACGAAGAACCAGTCGAACAGCCCGACGCCGACGAACGCCGCCACCACCGCAGGTCCGCGCCCATGGACCCACCCGACGCCGACCACGGCGAGCAGGAAGATCATCACGATGTTGGTCAACTCCAGCCAGCCGAGCAGCGGCGTCGCCAGGAGGGCGGTGGCCCCGCAGGCGAGCACCGCGGTGGCGTACCCGCGCCACGGGAACTCGCCGATGTCCGCGGACGCCTCGGCGCGCGGTACATTGTCGCGGGCGCCGGCGGGTGGGGCCACCTGCACCACGTCGAGGTCCTCGGCAAGCGCGCCGATGCGATCCGACGTCGAGCGCTGCCATGGCCAGCGCCGGGTGGTACGACCGATCACGAGCCTCGCGAGATTGTGCTCGCGGGCATAGCGAACCAGCGCGGCGGGCGCTTCGGGGGCGGACGGAGTCGCCGCGGTCGCCCCCAGTTCCTCGGCCAGCTTGAGCACGCGCAAGGCCTGCTTGCGACGCCCGGCCGGAAGACGTTGCACGGCGGGTGTCTCCACATGCACGGCATGCCATGCCACGTCGAGCTGCGCCGCCAGCCGGGCACAGGCGCGCACCACCTTTTCGCCGCTCGCGCCCACGCCCACGCAGGCCAGCAGCGCCTCGCGGTTGGGCCACACCGCCTCGACCGAGCTGCGGCGGCGCCAGGCCTGCATCTGGTCGTCCACGCGGTCGGCGGTGCGGCGCAAGGTCAGCTCGCGCAAGACCAGCAGGTTGCCCTTGCGGAAGAAGTTGGCCGAGGCGCGCTCGGCCTGCTGGGGGATGTAGACCTTGCCGGCCTTGAGCCGCCCAAGCAGCTCGTCGGGCGGCAGATCGACCACCACGACTTCGTCGGCCTCGTCGAACACCCGGTCCGGTACCGTCTCCCAGACCCGGATGCCGGTGATGCCGCTGACGATGTCGTTCAGGCTCTCCAGGTGCTGGACGTTCATCGTCGTCCAGACGTCGACGCCGGAGGCCAGCAGTTCCTCCACGTCCTGCCAGCGCTTGCGGTGTCGCGATCCGGGCGCGTTGTGGTGCGCGAGTTCGTCGAGCAGCACCAGCGGATCGGCCTGGGCGCGCGCCCATGCCAGCGCCGCATCGAGGTCGAACTCCTGCAGCGTGCGGTCCCGGTAGGTCACGCTCTTCAGGGGCAAGCGTGGCAGGTCGCGCGCCATCGCCTCGGTCTCGGCGCGGCCGTGGGTCTCGACCAGCCCGACGATCAGCGTGACGCCCTGGCTCCGGGCGGCGCGCGCCGCAGCGAGCATCGCGTAGGTCTTGCCGACGCCCGCCGACGCGCCGAAGAAGATCTTGAGCCGGCCGCGCCGCTCGCGGGCCTCGTCTCGCTGGACCTGCTGCAGGAGCTGGTCGGGGTCGGGGCGGTCGTCGCCGGTCATTCCTAGAGCCACCCCGCGCGCTTGAAGCGCCAGAACAGGATGCCCGCGGCGCCGGCGATCGCGCCCAGCGCCATCGGATAGCCCCAGGCCCACTTCAGCTCGGGCATGTGCTCGAAGTTCATGCCCCAGATGCCGGCCAGCGCGGTCGACACCGCGAAGATCGCCGCCCACGCCGCCAGCCGTTTGGTGGTCTCCGACTCCTCGATCGTCACCATCGACAGGTTCACCTGGATCGCGGTGCCGATGGTGTCGCGGATCGCGTCGACCGCCGTGTTGATGCGCGCAAGGTGGTCCTCGATGTCGCGGAAGAACTCCTGGCTGTGCGCGCAGACCGCGGGCACACGGCCGCCGTGCAGCTTGCCCGTCACCTCCAGCAGCGGCGCCACCGCATGGCGCAGCACCGTCGCGCGCCGTTTCAGCGCATACAGGCGCTGGATGTTCCAGCGCGCCGCTCCACGATCGAAGATGGCGCCCTCGATCTCCTCGAGGTCGCTATCCATCGCATCGATGAGCGGAAAGTAGCGGTCGATCACGGAGTCCATCAGCGCATAAAGCACGAAGCCGGAGCCCTGCTTCAGGTGCTCCGGCTCGCGCTCGCAGCGCTCGCGTACGCCGAGGAAGCCGTGGGCGCTGTGATTGCGCACCGAGAGCACGAAGTTGGCGCCGACGAAGATGGCCACCTCGCCCATCTCCAGGCCGTCGGACCGAGCCTCGGGCAGCTTCATCACGACGAAGAGCGTGTCGCCGTACTCCTCGATCTTGGGCCGCTGATGTCCGTGCCGCGCATCCTCGATCGCGAGCTCGTGCAGGTCGAACTCGTGCTGCAGCTGGCGCAGCTCGTCATCGGTGGCATCGCGCAGTGCGACCCAGACGAAGCAGCGCGGCCTCGCCACCCACTCCTCGATGTCGTCGATGGGAATGTCGGCCAACTTGCGGCCGTCCTCGTAGGCGACGCAGTTGATCAGCATGCGGAAGTCGCCAGGTGGTGAGCCGAAGTGGATAGCGCGGCATCTTCCCATGGCCGCTGCGGCGCCGGCAGGACCCGCGGCGCCGACTTGACGCGTTCTTGATTGCCCGGCGACGAAACTTGACGGCGGCTTGACGGCGGCGCGCCTAGATTGATCGTTCCGCCACCGACGACGCGCCACCGTCGCGCGCCTTGCGCATGAAACCGATCGCGATCTTCCAGCACGACGACACGCAGCGTCCGGGCTTTCTGAAGCAGACGCTCGAGGAGCTGGGCATCGAACAGCGCACCTTCGTTCCCGAGGCCGACCCGGGCTACGTGCCGCGCGATGCGCGCGACTTCAGCGGCATCGTGCTGCTCGGCAGCAACCGCAGCGTCAACGATCCGCTCTCCTGGATCGAACGCGAAGCGCGCCTGGTGCGGGCGGCGATGGACGCCGACATTCCCGTGCTCGGTCACTGCTTCGGTGCGCAGCTGATGGCGCGCGCGCTCGGCGCGGTGGTCTGCCGCAATGCCTGGCCCGACATCGGGTGGTCGCGGCTGCGCGCGGTGCCGGCCGGGCGGGGAGTGTTCGCACAACCCGAGGTTTGGGCGTTCAACTGGCATTACGAAACGTTCGCGATTCCGCCCGGCGCGCAACGGCTGCTGACCAGCGCGCATTGCATGAACAAGGCCTTTGCGATCGGCAAACACCTGGCTTTCCAGTGCCACTTCGAGGTCACCGAGGACATCGTGCGCGAATGGCTCGACGGCTCGGCGAACGAGCTGCTGGCAGCCAGCGGACCCGCCGTGCAGCAACGTGATGCCATCCTGGCGCAGCTGCCGCACGTGCTGCCCGCCGTGCACGCTGCGGCGGGCCGGATCTACCGTCGTTGGGCCCTGGGCTTGGCCCGCCCGCCGCTGGTGAGCGTCGGCGGGGGCTCCTGAACACCTCATCGTCCGGCCTTGCGCGGCGCGGCCGCTGCGGCGGCCGGGCGGCCGCGCGCGCCGCGTCCAGGAGCGTCGTGCGTGCCCCGAGTGCGGCGTCGGCGGCGGCCGGCGCCGGGTGTCTGCCGCTCGCGCGCGCCGCGCCCGATCAGCCACCACGCCAGGAGCAGCGGTGCCAAGACCGTCAGCAGCGACAGCAAAGCGCCGATCCAGTCGTCCATGGAGGGGCGTACAGGTGCTCGACGCCGCAGGTCTTATTGGCCCGTGCCGCGCACGCCGTCGAGCGCCAGGTTGAGCTTCAACGCGTGCACGCGCGGCTCGCCGATGAAGCCGAGCACCGGCCGTTCGGTGTGCTGCTCCACGAGCGCATGCACGCGTGCGGCGGGCAGCCCGCGTACGCGGGCCACGCGCGCGACTTGGTAATCCGCGGCGGCACGGCTGATGTGTGGATCGAGCCCGCTGGCCGAGGCGGTAACCAGGTCCACGGGCACCGGTTCGGTGTTGCCCGGATCGGCCGCTCGCAGCGCGCCGATGCGCGCCTTCACCGCCTCGGCCAGCGCCGGATTGCTCGGGCCGAGGTTCGAGCCGCCGGAGTTGGCGGCGTTGTACGGCATCGGCACCGTGGCCGACGGGCGGCTCCAGAAAAATCCCGGGTCGTTGAACGGTTGGCCGATGAGTTCCGAACCGACAGCCTTGCCGTCGCGGGCGATCAGGCTGCCGTTGGCGGCATGCGGAAACACGAGTTGCGCCACGCCGGTGGTCGCGATCGGGTACAGCAATCCGGTCACGGCTGAAAGCACAACGAACAGCGTGAGCGCTGGCCGCAGCAGCGCAGGGCGGCGCTCGACTGATTTCGCATCGGCAGCCGCCGCGAGGGAATGGGTATTGAGAGTGTTGTTCATGGCCGAAGCCTTCCTGAAGGCAATCAGAACGTGGCTTTGACGCCGATCACGACACCGGTCCTGCCCAGAAACCGGGTGCTGTTGGCGCTGCCGCCGGGCACGTAGAAGTCCTTGTCGGCGTCGGTGCCGACGAGCGCGATGCTCGGCACGATGCCGTTGAAGTCCCTGCTGACGGTGAGCGACCAGTCGGTGTAGCTGGCGAAGTCGAGGTGGCGCACCTTCTGCCGGCCGACGTGGGGCGTCACCATGACGCCGCCACCGGCATCGAAGCTCGCGCTCAGGTCGAGGTACCAGCTGCCCTTGGTGTCGCGGCCGTTGGCGAAGTCGTAGTTGCCGAAAAGGTTGGTGGTGGCGACCCACAGCTTTGCGGTGGCCGGGCCGAACGCGAGCGCGCCGTAGGCCTCGGTGGTGTTCGGGTTCTTGAACGCCGCGTTCCACTGGCGCGTGCGCGCGCGGGGGTATACGTACTGCACCACGCCGACGTCGAAGTTCAGGCCCTTGACGAGTTCCCCCTTGTAGCCGCCGTAGAGGTCGATCTCGACCTTCGCGTCGCCGTAGGCGTCGTCGATCCACTTGATCGTCGAGCCCCACGCGCCGACGTAGAAGCCGCTCGCGTGGCTCCAGTCGACACCGGCCTGCAGGGCCGGCTTCAGGCGCGTCTGCGAGATGCCGCGATAGCGGTAGTCGCTGACGGCGCCGACGTTGAAGGTCAGATCGGCGGAGGCTGCGCTAGGCAGCAGGGCGGCGCCGGCGATGCCCAGCGAACGCGGCAGGGTGAACGGCATGTGGGGCTTTCGAGAAGATCTGGGACGGCCGAGCGCGCCGTCACGACAGGCCGAGTGCGGCCAGCACGACGTCGATCAGCTTGATTCCGATGAACGGCACGATCACGCCACCGAGTCCGTAGACCAGCAGATTGCGGCGCAGGAGCGTGGCCGCGCCGACCGCGCGATAGGTCACGCCTTTCAGGGCGAGCGGGATCAGCACGACGATGATCAGCGCGTTGAAGATCACCGCCGACAGGATCGCCGACGTCGGGCTCGCGAGCTGCATCACGTTGAGCGCGCCGAGCTGCGGGTACGTGGCGACGAAGGCTGCCGGGATGATGGCGAAATACTTCGCAAGGTCGTTCGCGATCGAGAACGTCGTCAGCGAGCCGCGCGTCATCAGCATCTGCTTGCCGGTTTCGACGATCTCGATCAGCTTGGTGGGGTTACTGTCGAGGTCGACCATGTTGCCGGCCTCCTTGGCGGCCTGGGTGCCGGTGTTCATCGCCACCGCGACGTCGGCCTGCGCCAGCGCGGGGGCGTCGTTGGTGCCGTCGCCGGTCATCGCGACCAGCCGGCCAGCGGCCTGATGCTCGCGGATCAGCTTGAGCTTGGCCTCGGGCGTGGCTTCGGCGAGGAAGTCGTCGACGCCGGCCTCGGCCGCGATCGCCGCGGCCGTGAGACGGTTGTCGCCGGTCACCATCACGGTCTTGATGCCCATGCGGCGCAGCTCGGCGAAGCGCTCCTTGATGCCGCCTTTGACGATGTCCTTGAGCTCGACCACGCCGAGCACGCGCGCATCGTCGGCCACGACGAGCGGCGTGCTGCCGCGGCGCGAGACGTCGTCGACGGTGGCCTGTAGTGCCGGCGGAAAGCTGCCGCCCAGCGACTCCACGTGCTTGCGGATCGCGTCGGCCGCGCCCTTGCGCAGCAGGCGCGCGCGGCCGGCCGAGTCCTGCAGGTCCGCACCGCTCATCCGCGTCTGTGCGGTGAAGTGGACGAAGCTCGCGCCGAGTGCGGCGACGTCGCGCTCGCGCAGCTGGAACTTCTGCTTGGCCAGCACGACGATGCTGCGACCCTCGGGAGTTTCGTCGGCCAGCGACGCGAGCTGCGCCGCGTCGGCAAGGGCCGCTTCCTTGACGCCTGCGGCGGGGATGAACGCGCTGGCCTGGCGGTTGCCGAGCGTGATGGTGCCGGTCTTGTCGAGCAGCAGCACGTCGACGTCGCCGGCGGCTTCAACCGCGCGGCCCGACGTGGCGATGACGTTGGCCTGCATCATCCGGCTCATGCCGGCCACGCCGATGGCGCTCAGCAGCCCGGCGATCGTCGTCGGGATCAGGCAGACCAGCAGGGCGACGAGAATCACGAGGCTGACCGGCTGGCCGGCGCCGACGGCCTGCACGCCGAACGCCGAGAACGGCAGCAGCGTCACGACCACCCCGAGGAAGACGATGGTCAGCGCGACCAGCAGAATGGTCAGCGCAATCTCGTTGGGCGTCTTCTGTCGCTTCGCGTTCTCGACCATCGCGATCATGCGGTCGACGAAGGTTTCGCCCGGGTTGACGACGACGCGTACGACGATCCAGTCCGACAGCACCCGGGTGCCGCCGGTCACCGCCGAAAAGTCGCCGCCCGATTCGCGGATCACCGGCGCCGATTCACCGGTGATCGCGCTTTCGTCGACCGAGGCGACGCCGTCGATCACTTCGCCGTCGGCGGGAATGGTGTCGCCGGCCTCGATGAGCACGATGTGGCCCTTGCGCAGGCTGTCGGCCTCGGTCGGGTGCCAGTGCATTGAGGTGCGCGGCTCGCCGCGGCGGTACTCGCCTTCGAGCTTCTTCGCCCAGGTCTGCTTCTTCAAGCCGCGCAGCGACGAGGCCTGCGCTTTGCTGCGGCCCTCCGCCAGCGCCTCGGCGAAATTGGCGAACAGCACGGTGAACCACAGCCACACCGCCACGCCGATCGTGAAGACGTCGGGCCTGGCCGCGGCCAGCGCCGTGGTGAAGGCGCTGCCGACATAGACGACGAACATCACGGGGTTGCGCCACTGCACGCGCGGGTCGAGCTTCTTGAAGGCGTCGGCGACGGCCGGGGCCATCAGCGCCGGGTCGAACAGGGTCAGGGTCTTGCGGGTCATGGCGCGTGTCTCACTTGGCGGCGTGCAGCATCAGGTGCTCGACGACGGGTCCCAGGGCCAGGGCCGGCACGTAGTTCAAGAGGCCGACCAGCAGCACCGTGCCCACGAGCAGCAGCACGAACAAGGGGCCGTGCGTCGGCAACGTGCCGCCGGTCACCTCGAGTCGCTTCTTGGCGGCCAGCGCACCGGCGATCGCGAGCACCGGCACGATCACGCCGAAGCGGCCGAACCACATCGCGACGGCGAGCAGCATGTTGTAGAACGGGGTGTTGGCGGACAGACCGGCAAAAGCGCTGCCGTTGTTGTTGGCTGCGGACGAGAGGGCGTAGAGGACCTCGGAGAAGCCGTGCGGCCCCGGATCCTGGATGCTGGAGCGGCCGGATTCGGCGATCACTGCGACCGCGGTGCCCACCAGCACGAGCAACGGCGTGACCAATATGGCGATCGAGACCATCTTCATCTCGTACGCCTCGATCTTCTTGCCGAGGTACTCGGGCGTGCGGCCGATCATCAGGCCTGCGATGAAGACCGCCAGCATGGCGAACACCAGCATGCCGTAGAGGCCCGCGCCGACGCCGCCGAAGATCACTTCGCCGAGTTGCATCATCGCCATCGGCACGAGACCGCCGAGCGGCGTGTAGCTGTCGTGCATAGAGTTCACCGCGCCGCAGCTCGCGGCGGTGGTGATGACGGCGAACAGCGTCGAGGCGTTGGTGCCGAAGCGCACCTCCTTGCCTTCCATGTTGCCGGCCGAGGCGTCGACCCCGAGCGCGGCGAGGGCCGGGTTGCCCTGCTGCTCGGCCATGGTGGTGGCGACCACGGCGGCGACGAAGACCAGCGTCATCGCCGCCAGCACCGCGAAGCCCTGGCGCGGATCACCCACCACGCGCCCGAACACGAACACCAGCGCTGCCGGGATCAGGAAGATCGACAGCATCTGCAGGAAGTTGGTCACCGCGGTCGGGTTCTCGTACGGGTGCGCGGAGTTGGCGTTGAAGAAGCCGCCGCCGTTGGTGCCCAGCATCTTGATGGCCAATTGCGACGCGACCGGCCCCATCGCGAGCGTCTGCGTCTGTCCTGCCTTGTCCTCCATCACCGGCTGGCCCGCGGCGTCCTTCATCGGCTGGCCGCCGGCGCCGAGCCTGGGCTCTTGCCACGCCTGCACCGCGATCGTCTGCACGGTCTCGTAGGGCTTGAAGTTCTGGATCACGCCTTGACCGGCGAGGACGAGCGCGAAGACGAACGAGAGCGGCAGCAGGATCCACAACGTGGCGCGCGTCAGATCGACCCAGACATTGCCGATGGCCCGCGCCGAGTGGCGCGCGAAGCCGCGGATCAGGACGACGACGACGACGATGCCAGTCGCCGCGGACAGGAAGTTCTGCACCGTCAGCGCCAGCATCTGCGTCAGATAGCTCATCGTCGACTCGCCGCCGTAGCCCTGCCAGTTGGTGTTGGTGACGAAGCTGATCGCGGTGTTGAAGGCCGAGTCCGGCGACACCCCGGCCATGCCTTGGGGGTTCAGGGGCAGCACGGCCTGCAGACGCTGCAGCGCATAGACCGCGAGCACGCCGATGCCGTTGAACACGAGCAGCCCGATGGCATAGGAAAGCCACGGCTGCTCGCGCTCGGCGTCGACACCGGCCACACGGAACAGCGGGGCCTCGATGCGCCGGCCCCAGGCGAAGCGGCCTTGCATCACCGCTTCGATCAGCCGGGCAAGCGGCCAGGCCAGCAGCAGCAGCGTCGCCAAGTAGGCGATCAACTGCATCCAGGCGGGCGCGTTCACGAGAAGTCCTCCGGCCGCAGCAACACGGCGAGCAGGTAGATCAGCAGGCCGATGGCGATCAGGCCACCCGCGACATCCCAGCCAGTCATGCTGCCCCCTTGCGGCTCCGCAGGCGCTCGCAACCCCTTGCGACGGCGACGATGGCCGCCCAGAAGGCGCCTGCAGCGATGAGATAAGCGATGTCCATGCACCCTCCGATTCGTACGTTCGAATGCTCGGCCGTACGGCGTCAAGAGGTTGCCAAGATTGGCGGCGCCGCCATCAAGATTTCGTCAAGATGAGGCGTCGAAGAGGCCGCCGACCGCAGCAACACGTAATGTGCAGTCGCCGATTGGGTCTGCTTTGCGGATGGTCAAGTCGCGGTCAGCTCCAGAAACGTCGACGACTGCTCTGGTCGAAGGCAATGGGCTGCTAAGGGTCGATCGGGCTTCCGAGAGGCAGCTTACCGGCGCAACGTCGAGTGACTCCTCATGGCCGTTCTGAGACGTTGGTGAGCGGCAGCTTGGAGGCAGGCCAGCCTACGCACGGAGCCGCCCGCGGCGTTCCACGACAGGCGCTTCAGCGCTCGCCGCGATCGAGAGGCGCATCTCGGCCCTGACTAGCCGGGGCACGGAATGGCGCGGAAGGCACCCGCGTCGGCTCGTCTGGCCGCCTGCTCGACCATGTCGGCACGCCCTGGAGGAACGACTTGATCGATGCAGCCAGCCTGAGATCGCGCGGCTCGCGCGTCTCGGCTAGCGCCCGCCCAATCTGCATCCAAGCCTTCAGTGCCTCAGCACGGGTGTTCTTGGCCGGAGCGCTCGACTTCGACACAGCCCTGCCGACCCGCAGGCGTCCCTCCTCGGCCGCCTTGACACGCCAGATCGGCTCATAGTTCCGGCTGTGCCCCCGAGTGGCCTGGCGCGTCGCCTCGGCCTCGATCCCTCGCTCGCGCAGCTTTTCGGCAAAGGTCTCGCGCCAGCGGTGCAGGTCCGCCTTGCGAGGGTTCAGGCGCTTGCCGTGCTTGGACTCGGCGCGGACGCTGATGTGCACGTGAGGGTTGGTTTGGTGATCGTGGAGCACCATCACGTACTTGTGATCGGCCAGCTCCACCCGTGCGAATTCGCGCGCCGCCCACTGCACGCTTAGCGGGTCTGTTCCGCGCGGCATGGAGAGCATGATGTTGTACGCCTCGCGTCGCTCAGCGACGTCCGGGATGTAGGACCCGCCGAAGCGCCAGTCGTCGGCGACCTCGCGCAGCGCCTCCCTCCCCTGCATCTGCTCACCCCGCTCGTCTTCCATCTCCAGGCGCCCGTTCTTACTGATGTAGCGCAGGTGCGCGGCGATCGCGCACATGCCACGTCCACCTCCCGTGACCTTGACCATCACCTGGGGCGCGCGGCGGAGAGCCGTTGCCTCGATGCGTTGACGGATCGCCGCGGCGCCTTGGTGGGCGCCCCCTCTGAGACGCGGCTCCCGGCGTGCGGGGACGGTGCGGTTCCCCGGGTAGAAGAGCCGGTCACCCCACTGGATCAGGACGCCGTCGACGTTGGCTGGCTGGGTCATGACGCCTCCTTCAGGTCAGTTGATTGGCAGAGGCTGCGCCGCGCCTGCCGCGCGGCGGCTCCAAGCCCGCGAGCGCGCCCGAAGCGAGCGCGAGGTGGCGGCGGACGTCGACAAGCAACGCCTCGAGCGCCGCGCGGTACTCCTGTAGCGCCGGCACGCTGCCACGCCGAAGCACGGCGTTCAGCTGGCTGAGGCTCCGGCTGAGCGTGGCGAGCTCGGCCGTCGAAGCGATCAGAGCGGCACGTTGATCGGTGCAGCTTGTAGCCGCGGCGACCGCAGGCACTTCAGCGATCAGCGTTGCAACGTACTCACCGGGCGGCATCCCTGCCCGCCTGGCGCGGTCTCGCAGGAGAACCGCGTCGTCGCAACTCATCCGAAGGAAGACGCGCGCGCGCGCTCGGCGAGCGTGATGCTCAGGCAGCGCCGGCGCAGCAATGTCCGCCGGCCCGCCGCGCCCCAGAGCAGCGGCTAGCAGCTGGCGGACCAACTCGGAGGGCGACTGACCTGCGGCGTTGGCGCGCTCCACAAGCGCGGCCCTGAGCCCCTGAAGATCGATCGTGATTCGGTCGCGCGGCAACGTTTGCATCCGAACCTCCCGACGGCGTGAGCGTGTCGGACAACTGGCGCCACTGGCGCCTATCCTGCACTCACCAATGTAGTCAGTGTTGAGTCAGACCCACGCCCTTGGCGCGCTGATTTGGGGATCAATTTCAGCGCTCGACTTGGCATCAAGAGCATCCAAGATTGCGCCACTTGAACAGAGACCGACACAGGTCCGAACAGAGCTGAACAGCGAGCGCACCGAGACCGTTCGCCAAGCGATCAAGGAGCGAACACATGCGAACTGAGACCGAACAGCCGCCGCACGGAGGTGAACTGCGACCGACAAAGCGATGCACCCGAAACGAGGGGGAGCGGTGACGTGCGGCTTGTTCCCGCTCAACCGCCTGGGCGAAGTACGCGCAAGGCGCGGGAGTTCGCGGCGGAGATCGCGCACCTTCGCGCGCAGGGCTACACGCTCGAGGCGATTCGCGCGGCGCTGGCCAGCGCCGGTGTCGTCGTAAGCCTAAGCACGGTCCAAAGAGAAGCTGCCCGGCGCGAAGCGCACCCCACCTCACGGTTAAGCACTCCCGCATCCGCTTCCCAGTCGCACCAGGCGTCTGACAACTCTGCTGCAGCACTAGTCGGCGGCGCCTTCGCTGATCGGCGCAGCGGAAAGGAGATCGCGGAGGACTTCATGCGCAACCGAATCACCAACCAACTATTTCGCTCAAAGAATCAGTCATGAAGATCGCCGTCATGAACTTTTCAGGCAACGTCGGCAAGACGACCATCGCCAGGCATCTGCTGCTGCCGCGGATTGCGGGCGCCGAGCTCATCATGGTCGAGAGCCTGAACGCGGGGGAAGGCGCAGGTCAGGCGCTGCGAGGCAGGCAGTTCGGCGAGCTGCAGGAGTATCTGCAGACCGTCCCGAGCGCAGTGGTGGACGTCGGCGCCAGCAACGTCGAGGAGCTGCTCGGCTTGATGCACCGTTATCGCGGCAGTCACGAGGACTTCGACTGCTTCGTTGTTCCGACGGTGCCTGCTCTCAAGCAGCAGCAGGACACCATCGCCACGTTGGCTGAGCTGGCGGGAATCGGCGTTGCCGCCTCCCGCCTCAAGCTGGTCTTCAATATGGTCGAGGACGAGACCGCCGTCGCGCCCGCATTCGATACCCTCCTCGCCTTCCTCAGGGAGCAGCCGATCGCCACGGCGAACATCGCCTGCGCCCTTGGCACGAACGAGATCTACGCACGGATCGACGGGTCCAGCGCAGATCTGTATCGGCTCGCTTGTGACGAAACGGACTACAAGGCGCTCATCGTTCAGGCGAAACAGGCCCCCGAACGGCTTGCGCTGGCACAGAAGCTAGCCACCCGCCGACTCGCCTGCGGCGTCATGCCTCAGCTCGATGCGTGCTTCGCCGCGCTCGGGCTCGAGCAGGATCAGGGCGCCCCTTCTACGAAGCAGACCCAGCCGCTGGCGGCGCCATGAACCACCCGGCGACCCTTCGCGAAGCACTGCTCGCCGACCTTGTCGGTGATGTGGCGCGATTGCTTGACCGCGTCGAGGCGCTGCGACCGACGTTCACCGAGTCCACCGACAACATGACCGCTGCCCAGGCGTCCCTCCTCGCACAGCTTGCCGCGTTCGACAGCCACATCGTCGCCCTGGCCGAAAAGGCCAAGCTCCAGACCGTGAAATACATACTGGCGCGCACCGACGAAGCCGCGAATCGCACAACCGAAGCGCAGATCCGCGCGATGAGCGCAGCCGCACGGGAGCTCTTTCGTTCGGAGCTCGAGCCCGCGCTGCACGGCGCAGCCGCTCCGCTGCGCCGGCTGGAGCAACAAGCGGGGCGACCGTGGCTACGCTGGCTGACGCACGCGGCCACGGCGGCGGCAGCCTCTGCCGGCACGTGGGCGCTCGTCGCGCATGCGTGCGGACCCGGCGGAGCGGGGACCTGAGTCGCGCGTGGTGGTGCCATCGACGCGCATCAGCCCTGCGAACCCGCATCCCGGTGACTCGAGCCGACGTCGGCTCCGCCGACCGCTGCGCCGAGCACCCGAATGACAGCAGCCAGGCTCCGCACCCTCGATGGCTGCGCGCCTGGCCGGCCCAGCCGGCAGCGCCGGCGAGCGCCCGTCGGCTTGCAGGGGTGCCGCACTCAAGTCGGAGTCTGGCACCCCACCTGATCAGCCTTTGAGCTTGCGCATCTCCTCAGCCAGCACCCACAGCGCGCGATTCAGGTTCACGCTGCGATCGATGCTGCGGACCGCGCGCGTCTGCAGCCGTCGTCCTGCGTCGCCCCGCCCTGTCTGCCCGCCTCGCATCGTGTTCTCCTGCGTGCGCTGGAACACCGACCATACGCTGTGGCCCACGTCCTCCGGCCGCCGTGCTTCGAGCAACTGGTCGGGTGTCACCGGCGCGGGCGGCTGGCCTTCGCTCCGCTCACCGAAACGCAGCGTCAGCGCCGCGGTCGCATAAGCTCGCTCTTCCTCGCGGCTCAGCTCGAGCGCCTTCATGCCGTCGATCGAGGCATCCACGGCCTGGAAATCGTCGAGCACCCGGAACGCGCCCTCGATCACCTCGTGCTGGATGTTGCCCTTGTGCGGGATCCGGATGTCATTGGTGACGCTGCCGACCACCAGGCCATTGCAGCAGACGAACCGGAAGGCGCCGGCGAGCATCTGGTACGCGCTCGCGCCGTCGTGGCTGTTGATGAGGATGACCTCATTGGCCTCGGGCCGCGTGCTGACCTGGCCGGCGTGGCGCATCCGAATCAAGTGCTTGGTGAACTCGGTCTTGCCCTCGATCCGGCTCTGGCCCTGAGCGACCATGAAGGGCTCGAAACCCTCCCGTCGCAGGCCGCGGAGCACCTCGATGGTCGGAATGTAGGTGTAGCGCTCGGACCGGCTGGCGTGCTTGCCCTCGGCAAAGATCGACGGGGCTGCGCGGCGCATCGTGTCTTCGGAAAGCGGCTGGTCGCTGCGGACGACCTGGGCGCTGCGAGTGAAGCGGGTCGCAAGGCTGGGCGTGGTGTTCATGGATGGCTCCTGGTGCGCGGGCGAGATCACTCGCCCCCTGGGGTTCAGAACGGGATGTCGTCGTCGCTCGGGGTGGCGGGCCCCGCAGGTGCCTTGGGCGGGGTGCTGGCCTGCCGGGCGCGGCGCGCCTCCGCCTCGGCCTTGCTGTCGAGGTAGTCAATCTCCTCGCAGGTAATGCCGTAGCCGTAGACGGTGATCCCGCTGGCGTCGGTGTAGTTGTTGTTGCGCAGGCGCCCGACGACGTTCACGCGCGAGCCCTTGCCGAGGTACTCGGCCGCGTTCTCGGCCTGCTTGCCCCAGAGCGTCCACGGGATGGCGGTCGCCTCCTCGGGCTCGCTGCCGCGCCGCACGTTGCTGATGACGTTGACGGTCCCACGCGCGACGAGGCCGTCGCGGCCGTTGACCTGCTCGAGCCGGATGGCCGAAGCCAGGCGGGCGTTCCTCTGTTCGACTCTGACGAATGCCATGCTGATCTCCTCGAACGAAGGCGGCGCGAGCCAGACCCGGTGCCCGGCTCTTCAAACGATCCACCTTTGCTTGGAAACCTCTCGTTCCCGCCCACGGGCGGGCGGAGGGTGGGCATGGCCCCTTCCCTCACGGGAAGGGGTTGGGGATGGGTGGGGGAAGAAGCAGCCGAAGCGATGAGCCGGCTACCCGGCCCACCGCATTGAAGATCCCCCACCAGTCCCCCTCACAACGGGACGGGGGCGCAGCTGGGGGAGCGCGGTGGGTCAGCCCGGCGCGAACGGCTGGTACAAGAACAGAGGCCCGCAGCAGAAGCGGACGCTGTGACAGGTCCCCTGGCGCAGAGCGGCCGCGCGCAGGCGCCCGCCCATGATCCGGAGCGCCGGCGACTCCGCGGCCGACGTGACACCAAGCGAGAGCGACTGGCGCGGCGGACGAGCTGGGGCGAGCACTTCCAAGAAGGCGGCCCGGCTGCGGGCGTGGCGGGTGCCGGAGGTGACGATCTGGCCGGCGCGGGAGGAAGCAACGCGCAGCGCTGCGCGCGACGCGCCGGCCAGGTCGTCAAGCGGGCGTCGGTCGTGTACCCGCGACGGACATCAGGCCCGCGATCCTTTGGCACGGGAAGGGCCGCCTCAGTTCACGCCGACGTAGTCGGCCTGATTTGACGGTAGGTATATACCCTGGCCGGTACTTGCAGACCGTCGACCAAGTAAGGGCTGGTGACCCCCTAGCCCCTCTCGGCATGGAGCCCTCCAGATTGCTCGCGGGTGCCCCACGCATGGCAAAGAGGAAGGGGGTACAGCTGGGGGTATGTGGCTACCTCATCCTTTCCCGCCCGCACGCGGCACATAGGAGGAGTGCTGCACGATGTGACTGTCGCCCTCTCCGCCAGCGCTGGCGCGTCGCCGCCGCCGATCGCGTCTCGCGCGCCTCCCTTCCCTCGCGCGCCTCCCTTCCCTCGCTGCACGTCCTCCCCTCGCGGCATTCCCGCGCACTCGCTGCGGCGTGACCGCGCGCGCTCACGCCGATCGTCCCGCTCACGGCAGTGACGACAACGCGCGCGGCCGCACGAGCGCAGCTGCCGGGTCCCGATCTTGCGTGCCAACCGGCTGCGGCCGGACGACACTCTCGACGCTGTCGTTCAGCAACCTCGCACTGCCAGCGGGCCCTTGCCCGCGGCGTGCAGGGTGGCGCCGTCTCGCACGTCGATCAACGAGGAGGAAACATGGAAGTACGCAATCCGTCACCCGACCTCTACAACGAGGACCTCGCGCCCGTGAAGGAGCGCAACTGGGGCGCCTTCAGCATCTTCAACGTGTGGACCTCGGACGTTCACAGTCTTTGGGGCTATTACCTCGCCGCGAGCCTGTTCCTGCTGTGCGGAAGCTTCACCAACTTCATCGTCGCGATCGGCCTCGGCTCGTTGGTGATCTTCTTCCTGATGAACCTCGTCGGCTACGCCGGCGTGAAGACCGGCGTTCCCTACCCGGTGCTCGCGCGCGCATCGTTCGGCGTGTGGGGCGCCAACCTGCCGGCACTGGTGCGCGCGATCGTCGCGTGCTTCTGGTACGGCGCGCAGACAGCTGCCGCCTCGGGCGCGATCGTCGCGCTGTTGACCCGCACCGACAGCTTCATGGCGTTCCACACGTCGACGCGCTTTCTCGGTCACTCGGGACTCGAGGTGGCCTGCTTCGTCGTCGTCTGGGCATTGCAACTCCTGATCATCCAGAACGGCATGGAGACGGTCCGCAAGTTCCAGGACTGGGCAGGCCCGGCCGTCTGGGTGGCGATGCTGGTGCTGGCGGTCGGGCTCTGCATCAAGGCCGGCGGGTTCTCGTTCGATCACGCCATCCCGACCGAGGTGCTGGTCGCCAAGACCAAGGATGCAGGCGTGACCGGCGCGCCGGGCTCGCTCGGCGCCCTGCTCGCGGTCGCCGCGACCTGGGTCACCTACTTTGCGGCGCTGTATCTCAACTTCTGCGACTTCGCCCGCTACGCCCCGGACAAGGCGACCGTCCGCAAGGGCAACCTGTGGGGCCTGCCGATCAACCTGCTGCTCTTCTCGCTGGTCGCCGGGGTGACCACGATCGCGGCCTACAAGGTCTACGGCGAGGTGCTGCTGCACCCCGAGCAGATCTCGGCCAAGTTCGACAGCTGGTTCCTCGCCTTGCTCGCCGCCCTCACGTTCGCGGTGGCGACGCTGGGCATCAACGTGGTCGCCAACTTCGTCTCGCCCGCGTTCGATTTCGCGAACGTCTTTCCGCGCCGCATCGACTTCAAGAAGGGCGGCTACATCGCCGCGGGCATCGCGCTCGTGCTCTACCCGTTCGCGCCGTGGGAAGGCAACGCCGCCGCGTTCGTCGGCGCGATCGGCGCCACGATGGGCCCGCTGCTCGGCGTGATCCTGGTCGACTACTACCTCATCGCCAAGGGCAACGTCGACGTCGAGGCGCTGTATCGCGAGGACGGCGAGTACCGCTATCAGGGCGGGTGGAACATCAAGGCGCTCGTCGCGACCGGCATCGGCGCGCTGTTCTCGAGCATCCTGCCCAACTTCACGTCGCTCCTGCCCGCATGGTGGGGCGTGTACGGCTGGTTCTTCGGGGTTGCGATCGCAGGCGGCGTGTACCTCGTGATCTCCAGCATGCCCAGGCGCGCGCCGAGGTCGGTGCCTTCGAAGGCCTGACTGTTCGGTCGCGCCGCGTGCGTGGCGCAGCTTGCGGCCGCGGTTTCGCCAGGTCTCGCGTGGAGCCGCGACGTGATCGTCAGCACGGGTCAATGACGCTGGGCGATGACGTCCGACGCAGCGCTCGGGGGCCGCGCGCTGCGGTGCGCACGAAGCCTCGCGTGCGGAACCTAGAATCGCGATCCCTCAACGATCCCGACGGATTCACGGCACACCATGGCAACTGCAAAGAAGGCGCCCATCAAGACCGCGAGCAAGACCGCATCGCGCAAGCAGGCAACTGCCACCAAGGTCGCGACGAAGGCGGCTGGTCCGCGGGCGACAGCCAAGAAGGCGAGCGCGCCGGTCGCGTCGAAGACGGCTGCGCCGAAGGCAGCCAGCGGCGCGATGAAGCCGATCAAGGCGGCGTTCAACAAGACTGGTCTGACCAATCACCTGGCGGAGACCACGGGCGTCGAGCCGCGTGCCGTGAAGGCGGTGATGGCGGCGCTCGAGAACGCGATGATCGCGTCGATCGGCAAGAAGGGCGCGCGCAGCTTCGTGCTGCCGGGCCTGCTGAAGGTGACCGCCGTCGCCACCCCGGCCCAGAAGGCGCGCAGGGGCATCAACCCCTTCACCAAGGAAGAGACCACCTTCAAGGCCAAACCCGCGTCGGTAAAGCTGAAGGTGCGCGCGATGAAGAAGCTGAAGGACGCCGCGCTCTGACGCGAGCGGCTCGCCCGGCACCCTGCCCCGGGCTCCTCCTTTCGCCGTGATGGGCCTGGCAGGCGCATCTCGGCGGCAAGAAAAAAGGCGCCTCGTGGGGCGCCTTTTCGCAGGGAGCGCCCGAAGGCGCTCGACGGGTCGATCAGCGGACGACCTTGATCTCGGTGCGCTGCGGGCCCTTGTACGTGAACAGCGTGAGCGCGCCGTTCTTGATGTCGCCCTTCTCGTCGAACGAGATGGTGCCGGTCACGCCCTTGTAGCCGTCGGTCTTGGCCATCACCGGCAGATAGGCCTTCGGGTCGGCCGAGCCGGCCTTGACCATCGCGGCGACCATGACGTTGACGGCGTCGTAGACGTACGGCGCGTAGAGCTGCACGTCGATCCCGAACTTCTTCTTGTAGGCGGCGCGGAAAGCGTCCATGCCGGCCTTCTGGGTGCCTTCGACGCCACCCGCCTCGGCGCAGATGACCTGGTTGTCGGCCATTGCGCCGCCGGCGAGCTCGGGGAGCTTGCTGGTGCAGATGCCGTCGCCGCCGAGCATCTTGGCGTTGATGCCCAGCTGCTTCATCTGGCGCAGCATGGGGCCCGCGACCGCGTCCATGCCGCCGTAGAACACGACGTCGGGCTTGGTCGCCTTGACGGCGGTGAGGATGGCGGTGAAGTCGGTCGCCTTGTCGTTGGTGAACTGCGAGCTCGCGATGCTGCCGCCCGACGCCTTGACCGCCTTGGCGAACTCTTCGGCGACGCCCTGTCCGTAAGCGGTGCGGTCGTCGATCACCGCGATCGACTTGCCCTTGAGCTCGCGCACGGCGTAACGACCGAGCGTACCGCCCAGGTGCACGTCGTCGGCGACCACGCGGAACGCGGTCTTGAAGCCCTGGCGGGTGTACTGCGGATTGGTCGCCGACGGCGAGATCTGCGGGATGCCGGCCGCGCTGTAGATCTTCGACGCCGGAATGGTGGTGCCCGAGTTCAGGTGGCCGATGACGCCGTTGACCCGCGAGTCGACCAGCTTGTTGGCGACCGCCGAACCCTGCTTCGGGTCGGCCGCATCGTCTTCGGCGAGCAGCTCGAACTTCGCCTTCTTGCCGCCGATCGTCACGCCCTTGGCGTTGAGCTCGTCGATGGCCATGCGGGCGCCGTTCTCGTTGTCCTTGCCGAGGTGCGCGATGCCGCCGCTGGTGGGGCCGACGTGGCCGATGCGAACCACCAGGTCCTGCGCCGACGCGGCGCCGGCCAGCATCAGCGCAGCCGCGGCGCACAGAACGTTGAACTTCATCTGCATTCGATACCTCCGATTGGAATGGATTCCGGGCGCGCCGTCTGCCACGACCGAAGCGGAAAACGATAACCGAAAAGGTCCCGTTGACAGCTGCAGATCGACCCTGATCGACGGCGCCGCGCCGCGCCGGGCAAACGGCTCGTCAGTAGCGCCCGCGCTGGCTGGCGACCGCCCGCTCGACGACCTCTCGCAAGGTCTGCGCCAGCTGCTGGCGCGCGTCGCGCACCAGGGCGTCGCCGGCACGCGCGACGATCGGCGCGAGCACCTCGCGCAGGCGCACCTCGAGCATCAGCTCCACCTGCGCCTCCACCTCGGCCAGCACGCGCACGACGAGCGGATCGTCCGGTGCGGCAAGCGCCCCGAAGGCGCTGTCGGTGCCGCGCCGACCCCAGCCGGCGCTCTCGGGCGCGCCGGCGCGGCGGTCGGCGTGCCGGCGCTCGAGGCGGCGACGCTCGACGAAACCGGCTTCGGCGTCGGCGGCGGATCGCTCGGACGCGAGCCCTGACGGCCCCGGCGCCGACTCGGCAGCGCCTGTGGCGCTTCGAGGGCTCGACGCCGGAAGGTCCGCGGCCGATCCTGGCTCCGTCCGCGCCGACGCGTCCGTCCGCGATGCGGCCGCGGCCTCCGGCGCCCCGCCTGCCGCCTCCGGCTGCCCGACACGCAGCGGAAGGTCGGCGGCGTTCGCCAGCGGTGTGGTCAGCGTCGGCACGTCGCCCGGCGGCACCGCGGCCTGCGGGGACGACGCGCCTTCGAGCCCTGCCTCGGGCCGGGGCACCGGCTCGGCCGACGTCGTCGCCTCCGCCGGGGGGCCCGCCGGCCACTCGACCACGTCGGTCAGCGTCGGCACGCCCCGCGGCACCGGCGGACGCCGCGGGCTCATGCAGCCACCTCCCGTCGGGCGATCAGGTAGCCGCGGCTCGCGTAGTGCTTCCAGCGCTCGCGCGCGGCCGCGCGGTCGTCCGCTTCCTGCGACACGACCTCCACCACACGCGCAAAGCTCTCGAAACCGGGCGGCGTGCGGTCGTGCAGATTGAGCAGCGTCTCGTGGCGCGTCGCCAGCCGGGCGTCCTCGAGCAGCCACACGGTCGATGCCTGCAGCGGCTCGGGAACCGCGTCGGCACGATCGGCACGCTGGTGCGGCACGAAGGCCTCCGGGTCGAAGGTCCAGAGCTGGCGGTCGAAGCGATCGAGCAGCGGCGCCGGCGCGCACACCACCACCGGGCCGCCTTTCTTCAGCAGCTCGTCGAGCAGCCGGCAGGCGTATGACGTGCGATCGGCGGCATTGAAGTGGAACGTGATCTCGGTCATCGCGTCGCGGCCCTGCCGCGCAGGTCTCAGGACGCGTGCGACAGCACGAAGTGCGTGAGAAGCCCGACCGGGCGGCCGGTCGAGCCCTTGCCGGCACCGCCCTTCCACGCCGTGCCGGCGATGTCGAGGTGCGCCCAGCGGAAGTTGCCGGCGAAGCGGCGCAGGAACATCGCCGCCGTCACCGCGCCGGCCGGCCGACCGCCGACGTTGGCGACGTCCGCGAAGTTGCTCTTGAGCGCATCGTCGTACTCGTCGTCGAGCGGCATGCGCCAGCACGGGTCGAGCGCCGCGCGGCTCGCGTCGACGAGGCGCGCGGCAAGCTCCTCGTCGGGCGTGAAGAGCCCCGAATGATGCGAGCCGAGCGCGACCACGCAGGCGCCGGTCAGCGTCGCGACGTCGACCACCGCCGCGGGCTTGAAGCGCTCGGCGTAGGTCAGCGCGTCGCACAGGATGAGGCGCCCCTCGGCGTCGGTGTTCAGCACCTCGATGGTCTGACCGGAAAGGCTCGTCACGACATCGCTCGGCTTCATCGCGCGCGCGTCGGGCATGTTCTCGCAAGTCGGCACCAGGCAGACGAGGTTGAGGCGCGGCTTGAGCTCGGCGATCGCGCGCAACGCGCCGAGCACGCTCGCGGCGCCGCTCATGTCGAACTTCATCTCGTCCATTTCGCCCGAGGGCTTGATCGAGATGCCGCCGCTGTCGAAGGTGATGCCCTTGCCGACCAGCACGATCGGCGCCTCGCCCTTCGGCGCACCGTCGTAGCGCGCGACGATGAAGCGCGGCGGCTCGGCCGAGCCGCGCGCCACCGCCAGGAACGAGCCCATGCCGATCTTCTCGATCGCTTTCTGATCGAGCACCTCGACCTTGAGCTCGAACTCGGTGCCGATGCGCGTCGCCTCGTTCGCCAGCACCGTGGGCGTGCAGTGGTTCGCGGGACGGTTGCCGAGCTCGCGGGCGAGCGCGACGCCGGCCGCGATCGCACGACCGCGGCGCAGTCCCTGCTGCACGGCTTTCGCGTCGCCCCTGGTGCAGAGCAGCGTGATGCTCTTGAGCGGACGCGCCGGCGGAGCGCTCGGCTTGGTCTCGCGGTACACGTAGGTGGCGTCGCCGGCCGCCGCGATCAGCGCCTCCGCGTGCGCCTCGCCGAGCTCGCCTTCGCCGGCCCAGCCGATGCCCACGTGCACGGCGCCGCTCGACGCGAGCTCGGAAAGACCTTTCGCGACGGCGGCCTTGAACGCCTTGGCGGACGTGTCGCCGGCGACCGCGAACACCACACGCGGCGACTTCACGCCCGCGGGGCGGTGCATGTAGATGGACTTGCCCTTCTTGAGCTGCAGGTCGCCCTGCTCGATCGCGTCGTTCAGGAGCGTCGACAAGGCGGGCGGCAGCGCGGGATCGACTCCATCGCCGCGGACGATCAGCACCAGCGTATCGAGCGTCAGACCCGCAAGGGCTGCCGGCTGCGTGATCTGGTGACGGAAGTCCATAATCGCCCGCGCAGTCAAAGAGCGGGCGATGTTATTCGATTCCTCCCTGCGCCGAGAGCTGGCCCAGACCTTCGGCGCGACCCTCGTCGTGATCCTCACCATCGTGCTGACGATCATGTTCATCCGCACGCTCGGGCAGGCTGCCGTCGGCAAGGTCGCGGCGCAGGACGTGGTGCTGCTGCTCGGCTACGTCGCGCTCGGCCACCTGCCCACAATGCTCGCGCTCTCGCTCTTCATCGCGGTGGTCGGCACGCTCGGCCGCATGTACCGCAGCAGCGAGATGACGATCTGGTTCGCGAGCGGCGTCTCGCTCGCGCGCTTCGTGCGCCCGGTGCTCGCGATGAGCGCGCCGGTGCTGGTGGTGATCGCGCTGCTCGCGCTCTTCGTCTGGCCCTGGCAGAACGAGCGCAGCGCGCTGCTGAAGGAACGCTTCGAGCAGCGACCCGACATCTCGCGCGTCGCGCCGGGTCAGTTCCAGACGTCGGGCGACGGCTCGCGCGTGTTCTTCTACGAGGGTCCGGCCGAGTCGGTCAACGCCGGCCGCAACGTGTTCGTGCTCGCGCACGGCGACGACGTGGAGTCCGTCACCACCGCCAACACCGGCCGCATCGAGGTCGAGCGTGATGGCCGCTACATCGTGCTGACGCGCGGCCAGCGCAACGAGCAGAACACGCGCACCGGCGACGCCACGCTGGCGCGCTTCGAGGACTACCGGGCGCTCACCGGCGAGCGCATCCCGGCAAGCGCGACCGAGCTGCCGGTGCGCGCGCGCGCGTCGCTCGACCTGGTGCGCGAGCCGACGCCGCGCAACCTCGGCGAGCTCGCCTGGCGCCTGGGTCTGCTGTTCGGCGCGTTCAACCTGGTGCTGCTGGGCATCGGCATGTCCGCCGCCAACCCGCGTCACGCGAGCAACTGGAACCTGCTGTTCGCGCTGCTCACGTTCTTCGTCTACTACAACCTCATCAACCTGACGACGGCCTGGATCGCGTCGGGCAAGGCCTCGCTCGGCGTCACGCTCGCCGCCGCGCACGGCAGTGCGTTCGTGATCGCGCTCCTCGTGCTGGGCTGGCGCGAGCACCGCAACAGCCGGCGCCCGCTGCTGCCGCGCATGCACGCGCGCGCGCGCGCCGGCGCGGCGGCAGGCGCTGCGTGAAGACGGTCCGGCGTCTTTTCAACGGCGACATCGTTTCGGCGGTGGCCTTCGTCGCCGCCGCGTTCGCGTCGCTGTTCTTCTTCATCGACTTCGTCGACGAGCTGCGCTCGACCGACGCGCGCGGCTTCACGGTCGGCGGCGCGGCGCTCTACTCGCTGCTGCAGCTGCCCGCGCACCTCTACGAGCTGGCGCCGATCGCGGTGCTGATCGGCACCATCTACGCGCTTGCGCGGCTCGCGCAGACATCGCAGTACACGATCCTGCGCACCAGCGGTCTGGGCCCCGGGCGCGCGCTCTGGCTGCTCGCCAGCCTCGGTATGGCCTTCGGCGTGCTCACCTTCGTAATCGGCGACTACGTCGCGCCGCCGAGCGAGCGGCTCGCCAGCGACTTCCGCGCCAGTCGCACCGGCAGGATGGGGCTCGGCGGCAGCGGGGCCTGGCTGAAGGAGCACGCCGACACCGCCGAGGGCGCACGCAGTTATTCGATCAACGTCCGGCAGGCCGAGGGTGGCTCGCGCCTGCGCGACGTCCGCGTGTTCGAGTTCGACGCCGACGGCCGCCTGCTGCGGCGCTACGCGGCAGCGCGCGCGAGCGTGGGTCGCGACGGCGTCTGGGTGCTCGAGGACGTCGCCGTCACGCGCTGGGAAGACGCCGCCGAGCGCGGTCGCGTTCACGCCGAGAAGGTCGCCGAGCTGCGCTGGGCGAGCACGCTGCGGCCGGACGTCGTCGCCGCCGCGGTGCTGCCGGTGAGCACGATGTCGACGCTCGACCTCTACCACTACATCGGCCACCTGTCGGCCAACGAGCAGGCCGCGCAGGCGCACCAGATCCAGTTCTGGCGGCGCGCGCTCTACCCGTTCGCGTGCCTGGTGATGATGGGCCTCGCCTTGCCGTTCGCCTACCTGCGCGTGCGTGCCGGCGGCGTCAGTCTCAAGGTGTTCGGCGGCATCATGCTCGGCATCAGCTTCATCCTCGTCAATAACGTGTTCCGTCACCTCGGCATGCTCGGCAACTGGGAACCGTGGGTCGTCGGCGTGACGCCGGGCCTTGCGTACCTGACGCTCTCGATGCTCGCGTTCTGGTTCCTGGTGCGCTATCGATGAGCCGCGGCCTCGTCCTCTTCGCGCACGGCGCGCGCGACCCGCGCTGGGCCGAGCCGTTCGAAGCGGTCGCGGCACGCGCCCGCGCCGCAGACCCCGCGCTCGACGTCGTGCTCGCCTATCTCGAGCTGATGGCGCCCAGCCTGCTCGAGGCCGGGCGGCAGCTCGCGGCGCGCGGCTGCACCGACGTGGACATCGTGCCGCTCTTCCTCGGCGCAGGCGGCCACATCCGGCGCGACCTCCCGCAGCTGCTGGCGCAGCTCGAAGCCGAACTGCCGACCCAGCACTGGCGGCTGCACCCGCCGGTGGGCGAGCTGCCGTCGGTGATCAACGCCATCGCGGCGGCCGCGCTCGGCGCCGCGGCGAGCGGCCGGCGCGACCTCGCCGAGCCCACGGCGCCGCCCGAGGCTGATGAATAATCGCCCGCGACCGTCGCCGGCAAGCGCTCACCCGCGGGGAATATGAACCTTCATCAGTTCCGGTTCGTCCAGGAGGCGGTTCGCCGCGACCTCAACCTCACCGAGACGGCCAAGGCGCTCTTCACGTCGCAGCCCGGCGTCTCGAAGGCGATCCTCGAACTCGAAGGCGAGCTCGGCGTCGACATCTTCGCGCGCCACGGCAAGCGCCTGCGCCGCATCACGGAGCCGGGCCGCGAGGTGCTGAAGTCGATCGAGGTCATCATGCGCGAGGTCGGCAACCTCAAGCGCATCGGCGACGAGTTCTCGAAGCAGGACGCCGGCACGCTGTCGATCGCGACCACCCACAGCCAGGCGCGCTACTTCCTGCCGGTGCCGGTGGCGCAGATGCGAAAGCGCTTCCCCAAGGTCAACATCAGCCTGCACCAGGGCACGCCCGAGCAGGTCGGCCGGATGCTGGTCGAGGAGGTCGCCGACATCGGCCTGGCCACCGAGTCGCTCGGCAACTTCGAGGACCTCGTCACCCTGCCCTGCTACGAGTGGCAGCACGTCATCGTGCTGCCGGCCGGCCATCGCCTCGCGCAGCAGGAGCGCGTGACGCTCGAGGACCTCGCCGCCGAGCCGCTGATCTCGTACCACCCCTCGTTCTCAGGCCGCACGCGCGTCGACCAGGCGTTCGCCACGCGCCAGCTCAAGCCGACCATCGTGCTCGAGGCGATCGACGCCGACGTCATCAAGACCTACGTGCGGCTCGGCCTCGGCGTCGGCATCGTCGCCGAGATCGCGATGCGCGACGAGCCGTCCGGCGGCGACCTCGTCGCGCGGCCGGCCGGTCACCTGTTCGGCCAGAACGTCGCCAAGATCGCGTTCAAGCGCGGCGCCTACCTGCGCAACTTCGTCTATGCGTTCGCCGAGATGATGTCGGACCGGCTGACGCGTGCCCTCGTCACGCGGGCGATGAACGGCGACCCGGAGAACTACCAGCTGTGAGCAGCACCACACCCGAATCGCGGGCTTTCCCCGCGCGAACGCCAGCCTTCACGAGCCGTCTGCCGAACGTCGGCACGACCATCTTCACCGTGATGTCGGCGCTCGCGCAGCAGCGCGGTGCGGTCAACCTCGGCCAGGGCTTTCCGGATTTCGACGCCGACCCGGCGCTGCTCGACGCGGTGAGCGCCCCGCTGCACGGCGGCCTCAACCAGTACGCGCCGATGGCCGGCATTCCCGAGCTGCGCGAGGCGGTTGCGCGCAAGGTCGCCGACTGCTACGGCCGCAGCTACGACCCGGGGCGCGAGATCACGATCACGGCGGGCGCGACGCAGGCGATCCTGACCGCGGTCCTCGCGTTCGTACACCCCGGGGACGAGGTGATCGTGCTCGACCCGTGCTACGACAGCTACGACCCGGCCGTCACGATGGCGGGCGGTGTTCCGGTGCACGTCAAGCTCGCGGCCGGAACGTTCGCGCCCGACTTCGACGCGATCGCCGCCGCGCTGTCGCCGCGCACGCGCGCCATCGTCGTCAACTCGCCGCACAACCCGAGCGGCACGGTGTGGAGCGCGGCCGACATGCAGCGCCTCGAGGACCTGCTCGCGCCGACCGACGTGCTCGTCATCAGCGACGAGGTCTACGAGCACATGGTCTACGACGGTGCGGCGCATCAGAGCGTCGCGCGCTTCGCGGGACTCGCCGAGCGCAGCGTGCTGATCTCGAGCTTCGGCAAGACCTACCACGTGACCGGCTGGAAGATCGGCTACGCGGTGGCGCCGGCGGCCCTCATGGACGAGTTCCGCAAGGTCCACCAGTTCAACGTGTTCTGCGTCAACACGCCGATGCAGCACGGCCTGGCCCGCTACATGGCCGAGCCGCGCCATCACCTCGAGCTGCCGGCGTTCTATCAGCACAAGCGCGACCTGTTCCGCGCCGGCCTCGCGCGCACGCGCCTGGTGCCGCTGCCCAGTGCGGGCACCTACTTCCAGTGCGTCGACTACCGCGCGGTGAGCGATCTCGACGAGGTCGCGTTCTGCCGCTGGCTGACCGAGCACATCGGCGTCGCGGCGATCCCGCTCGCGCCGTTCTACGCCGACGCCTTCGAGCAGCAGATCGTCCGGCTCTGCTTCGCCAAGCGCGACGAGACGCTGCAGCTCGCGCTCGACCGGCTCGCGGCGCTGTAGCGCCGGCTCAGCGCGCGCGATCGGCGCCCGTCGCGCGGTGGGTGTGCAGCACCTGCGCCTGGCCGCCGTCCTCGCCCCAGCCCGAGACGTCGAGGTCGAGCGCGCCGTCGTCGCGCGGCTTGGCGGCACCGTCGGCGCGCGCCTCGGTGGCGGTGTGGCCGCCCGCCGCATCGGTCGACAGCACCGGCTCGATCGGCCCGCTCGCGATCACCGCCGCATCCTCGTCGAGCGGCAGCAGGAGATCGATCTCGAGCGGCTCGGAAGGCGACGCGACAACTTCGTCGCGCGACGCGGAAGAACGGCGCTCGGGAGCGCGCGGACCGGCGAGATCGCGCGCGATCGCGTGAAGGAACAGCAGGTCGCGGTATGCCGGAAAGTCGAACGCCTCGCCGTCGCTGCTGCTGCGATGGAACAGCATCTCGTCGAGCCGGCCCGCCGCAGCGACGGGGTCGCTCCACACCGCCTGCAGCTCGCCCAGGGTGTCGGTGTACTCGTCGAGCGCGCGGCCGGAGCTGCCGTCGACCGACCAGCCGGGAGCCAGCGCCTCGAAGCGAGCATTGAACGCCTCGCGGGTGCGCTCGTACGACTCGCGATCGTTGCGGCGCCGGTGGATCTCGAGCAGCTTCAGGTACGGCAGCGGGCTGTCGCCACTCGCCGCGATGTGGTCGTCGAGCAGCTGGATCGCGGTGGCGTCCTCGCCGAGCACGACGAAGAACTCGGCCTGCTGCTCGAGGTCGATCCATTCGTCGAGCGCGGGATCGGTGCCGGTGTCGAGCGCGCCCGTGGCGGCGAAGGTCGAGGCGCCGCCGCTCAGCGTCGCCGGGCTCGTGGACGACGGCGCCTCGTTGCGCTGGCTCTCGATGCTCGCGCGGTAGCGCTCGGCGAGCGCGCGTGCCTCCGCGCGAGCGGCCGGACTCGGGTCGCCGACCTTGACGCGGCCGCGCTTCGGCTTGGCGGGCGTGGCCTCGTTCGCCGCAGGCGCTTCTTCGGCCAGCTCGCCGCGGCGCGATGCGCGTTCGCCCGCAGCCGGCGCGATCAGGCGGCCGGGCGAGGTACCGAGATCGACGGGACCGCTCGACGCCGGCCCGGGCTCGGTGGCAGCCGCGCTGTCGCGCGGCGCTGCGGCCGGCGTCGGCAGTGGAGTCGGTGCGGACGCCGGGGCCGCGCTCAGGTCGGCGGCTTTCGTCGTCGCAGTCGTGCGCGGCACCGTATGTGCGCCGCTCGCCACCGCGTCGCGAACCATCTGACGGCGGCCGCGCCACCAGCCGACCGCGACCGCGGCGCACAGCAGGACCAACCCGCCGATGAGCTGGAACAAGCCCGAACCGGCGTCGCCGGTTCCGGCGTGGCCGCGCAGCTCCTCGAGGGTGCCGGTCGCCGCCTGAAGGTCGCGGCGCAGGCGCGCGACCTCGGCTTCGAGATCGCGGATGCGCGTCGCGTCGATCGCGTCGGTCGCACTCCTCGTGGCGCGGCTCGGGTCCGGAGCAGCCGGGTCAGCCGCCGGTGCGGCCTGCGCGACGCGGTAGACGGATGGCTCGTCGGTTGCGGCTCGCGGGAGTCGGGCCGGTGCTTCGAGTGCAGCGGGGCTTGCGAACGCGGGTGGAGCGGCGCCGACGGCACTTGCCGCGTGAGGCAACCCGCAGCAGGCGATCAATCCCAGCGTGAGGAATAGCGAAGCGTTGCGCATCGTCGAGGGCTGGCCCGAAAAGACTCTAACACGCACCCCCGGCGCGCCCGAGAGCCGACGCCGCGGGGTAGCCCGAGGGCGTGAGCGGGGGTCGCGATGCCACAATGTTCCGATGGACCTCGCCGTTCCTTCACCGTCGCGCGGATGCTCGCGCGGCTCGTTCCCGAGCGACCCGGCATGCCTTCCGAACTGCTGACCGAGCGCATCGGGCCGGTGCTGGTGCTGACGATCAGCGATCCGGCCACTCGCAACACCCTCTCGGCGCAGGTCATCTCGGCCGGCATCGAATCGCTGGGCGTCGCCGAATCGGACCCCGCGGTGCGCGTGGTGGTGCTGCGCGGCGCCGGCGATCACTTCTGCGCCGGCGGCAACGTCTCGGGTCTGATCGAGCGACGCGCCGCGGGGCGCGACACGCAGCGCCAGATGATCGATCGCCTGCACCAGCTGGTCGAGGCGATCCGCGTGTTTCCGAAGCCGGTGATCGCGGCGGTCGAGGGGGCTGCCGCCGGCGCGGGGTTCGGCCTCGCGCTCGCCGCCGACATGATCGTCGCCTCGCGAGAGGCGCGCTTCATGCTGAGCTACGCCAAGCTGGGCCTCTCGCCCGACGCCGGCACGAGCTGGCACCTGCTGCAGTCGCTGCCGCGCGCACTGGTGCAGCAGCTTGTCTGGCTCGCCGACCCGGTTCCCGTCGCCACGCTGCACGCGATGGGCCTGGTCAACGCGGTGGCCGAGCCGGGCTCGGCGCTCACGGACAGCATGGCGATCGCCGAGCGGCTGTGCGCGATGGCGCCCAACGCACTGGCGAGCGCCAAGGAGCTCGTCAACCAGGCGCCGGGCCGCACGCTGAACCAGCAGCTCGCCTGCGAGCGCGAGCACTTCATCGACAACCTGTTCCATCCCAATGGCGACGAGGGGCTGCGGGCGTTCATCGCCAAGCGCCCGCCCGAGTTCTCGTCGCCCTGAGGCCCAGCCCGATGTGGAGGCGACATGAACCAGCCGGCGCCAGCGCCTGAAGCGAACGCCGGCACCAAGCCGGTCGCCGAGTCGCACGCGTTCGACGTCGGCGCGCTCGAGTCCTGGCTGGGCGAGCGCCTCGACGGCTTTTTCGGGCCGCTCACGGTCGAGCAGTTCAAGGGTGGTCAGTCCAATCCCACCTACAAGCTGATCACGCCGGCGCGATCGTACGTGATGCGCAGCAAACCGGGGCCGGTGGCGAAGCTGCTGCCGTCGGCGCACGCGATCGAGCGCGAGTTCCGCGTGATGCGGGCGCTGCGCGCGACCGAGGTGCCGGTGCCCGAGATGCTGCTGCTCTGCGAGGACGAGAGCGTGATCGGACGCGCGTTCTACGTGATGTCGTACATCGAAGGCCGGGTGCTTTGGGACCAGTCGCTGCCGGCCTACGACAAGGCGGCGCGTGGCGAGATCTACGATGCGCTCAACCGCACCATCGCGGCGCTGCACAACGCCGACGTCGACGCGATCGGCCTCGCGGACTACGGCAAGCCGGGCAACTACTTCGAGCGCCAGATCGCGCGCTGGACCAAGCAGTACCAGGCGTCGATCACGCAGCCGATCGACGCGATGGACCGCCTCATCGAGTGGCTGCCGGCGAACATCCCCGAGAGCGCGCGCGACACCTCGCAGGTTTCGGTGGTGCATGGTGATTTCCGGCTCGACAACGTCGTCTTTCACCCCACCGAGAACCGCATCGTCGCGGTGCTCGACTGGGAGCTGTCGACGCTCGGCCATCCGCTCGCCGACTTCAGCTACCACTGCATGTCGTGGCACATCGCGCCCGGATCGTTCCGCGGCATCGGCGGGCTCGACCTCGACGCGCTCGGCATCCCCACCGAGAAGGCGTACGTGCGGCGCTACTGCGAGCGCACCGGCCGCGCCGACCCCGACGCGGTGATGGCCGACTGGAACTTCTATCTCGCCTACAACCTGTTCCGCATGGCCGGCATCCTGCAGGGCATCGCCAAGCGGGTCGAGATCGGCACCGCGTCGAGCGCGCAGGCACGCCAGTCGGCGGCAGGGGCCCGTCCGCTGGCCGAAATGGGCTGGCGCATCGCACAACAGGCTTAGCGGGCGCAGCCGCCGCAGCGCCCGCAGCACACCGAAGGAGGAGACACGCCATGGACTTCGACTACTCGCCGCGTTCGCAGGAACTGCGCGAGCGCCTGCTGCGCTTCATGGACGAGCACGTCTATCCGAACGAGGCACGCTACGAAGCCGAGATCGAGGCCAACACCAAGGCCGGCAAGCGCTGGACGCCTCTGCAGCTGCTCGAGGAACTCAAGCCGAAGGCACGCGAGCAGGGGCTCTGGAACCTGTTCCTGCCGCCGACCGCCGGGGGCAAGCACGGCCAGGCGAGTGGCCGCGACTTCGGCCTCTCGAACAGCGACTACGCGCCGCTCGCCGAGATCATGGGGCGGGTGCCCTGGAGCTCCGAGGTCTTCAACTGCTCGGCGCCCGACACCGGGAACATGGAGACGATCGAGCGCTACGGCAGCGCCGAGCACAAGCAGCAGTGGCTCGAGCCGCTGCTCGAAGGCAAGATCCGCAGCGCGTTCGCGATGACCGAGCCGGCGGTCGCCTCGTCCGACGCGACCAACATCGAGTCGCGCATCGAGCGCAAGGGCGACGAGTACGTCATCAACGGGCGCAAGTGGTGGACCAGCGGCGCCGGCGATCCGCGTTGCCGCATCTTCATCTTCATGGGCAAGACCGACTTCGACGCGCCGCGCCACCAGCAGCAGTCGATGATCCTGGTGCCGGCCGACACACCCGGCATCACGATCCTGCGCCCGCTCAACGTGTTCGGCTACGACGACGCGCCGCACGGCCACATGGAGGTCGACTTCAAGGACGTGCGGGTGCCGGCGAGCAACATCCTGCTCGGCGAGGGACGCGGCTTCGAGATCGCGCAGGGGCGCCTCGGCCCCGGGCGCATCCACCACTGCATGCGGCTCGTCGGTCTGGCCGAGCGGGCGCTCGAGCTGATGTGCCGGCGCGCGTCGTCGCGCGTCGCGTTCGGTCGGACCGTTGCCGAGCAGGGCGTCACCCGCGAGCGCATCGCCGAGGCGCGCTGCCGCATCGACATGGCGCGCCTGCTCACGCTGAAGGCGGCGTGGATGATGGACATGGCCGGCAACAAGGGCGCCAAGGCCGAGATCGCCATGATCAAGGTGGTCGCGCCCAACATGGCGTGCCAGGTCATCGACTGGGCGATGCAGGTGCACGGCGGCGGCGGCGTCTCCGACGACTTCCCGCTCGCGGGCTACTACGCGAGCGCGCGCACGCTGCGTTTCGCCGACGGCCCCGACGAGGTGCACCGCAACGCGATCGCCAAGCTCGAGCTGGGCAAGTACGCGCCGGCCTGAGCCGAGCCGTTCGGCACGGCGCTGCCGATCCGCCGCGCGTCCGCTAGAGTGACCGCGCCGCGGGCCGTCGCCCGCGCGGGGAGCCGCCGATGATCGAAGTGCACTCGTGGCCGACGCCGAACGGCCACAAGGTCCACGTCATGCTCGAGGAGTGCGGGCTGCCCTACGTGGTGACGCCGGTCGACATCGGCGCCGGCGACCAGTTCCGGCCCGAGTTCCTGGCGATCAGCCCGAACAACAAGATCCCGGCGATCATCGATTCGGAAGGCCCCGACGGCGAGCCGATCGCCCTGTTCGAGTCGGGCGCGATCCTGCTGTACCTCGCGGCCAAGACGGGGCGCTTCATGCCCACCGGCGAACGGGCGCGCTACGAGGTGCTCGAGTGGCTGATGTTCCAGATGGCGAGCGTCGGCCCGATGCTCGGCCAGGCGCACCACTTCCGCCTCTACGCGCCCGAGTCGATCACCTACGCGGTGAACCGCTACACGAACGAAGCCAGGCGCCTCTACAGCGTGATGGACAAGCGGCTCGAGCGCAGCGCGTTCATCGCCGGGCCCGACTACACGATCGCCGACATCGCGATCTTCCCGTGGCTGCGCTCGGCCGAGAACCAGGGCGTGGACTGGGCCGACTACCCGCGCCTGCGCGAATGGTTCGACCGCATCGCCGCGCGCCCGGCGGTGCAGCGCGGCGTCGCCGTGCTCGCCGACCGCCGCAAGCCGACGCGGACCGACGCCGAACGCGAGGTGCTGTTCGGGGCGAAGCAGTACGAGCGGCGCTGAGTCGCGGTCGCTCGGGGTTGTCCGTCGAGCCGAGGCGCGAATACCTGGGACGGTGCTGCGCAGTTCGGACGCGGTGACGACCGTGGTGACCATGCGGCTGCGGCAACGCAGCGTGGTGTCGTCAACCTGCTGCAACCGCCCGCGAATCTGATGCGGCGAGTTCCGTCTAGCGTGGCGGCGCGGCCCGAAAGCGCGCGCACGGATCGCTGCGCTCGGCGGCCGGCGAGCGCACCACCGCGTCGAACGCTTGCGCCGGCGTTGCCGCGTCGCCGGCTTCGAGGAAGCCGACGCTGACGACGTCGCGCCCGCTCGCACCGAGCCAGCGCGGCACGCCGAGGTCGCGCCGCACGTGGCCGTTGCCGGCGATCAGCACGACGCCGCCGTTCCGCGCACGCAGCAACGCAGCCATCACCGCGTCGCGCGCGAACTGGGCGCGTGCCATCGCCGGCAGCAGCGCGGCCGGCAAGGCGTTGCAGTGGCCGGCGTCGATCGCGCGCTCCTGGCCCTGCTGCAAGTCGGCCGCAAGCGCGGCGTCGAGGCCGACGGCCGCACGCTCGGCCGCGCCGAACACCGCGCCGTAACCCTCGCGCACGATGCGGCGCGTGTCGGCGTTGGAAACATTCGCGGCGATCAGCGGCACGTCGTGGCGGAGTGCGAGCTCGACCAGGGGCCGGTACAGCGCCCAGTCCCAGCCCGGCTCGCCCGGGCCCGTCGCACGCGCGATCAGGTGCGCGGCGTCGCCCGGACGCTCGCGGCGCGCCGAGTCGATGTCGCCCTGCCGCTCGCGATCGAACTGCTCCATCGCGAGCGCCGGGCGCCAGCCGGCCGCGAACGCGCGCTCGAGCACCTCGAGACGGCGCCGATGCCCCGCGGGGTTGTCGTGCACCTCGCCGAGCAGCACGATCGCGTCACCGCTAAGACGCGACTCCCACGACCGCGCGGGCACGCTCGCGCAGCCGCTCGCGGCGAGCGCCGCGGCCGCGGCGCCGGCCGCGAGCCCGGCAAGTACGAAGCGGCGGGGATGCGGGTTCATGCGTGCATCATCGCGCACCGGCCGCGGGCAGCCTCGGCCGCTGTTGCAGACGACGCGCGTCGGCCATGGCGCCCACCGCGGGTGCACCTCGAGGACCTCGGCATCGGCACCGAATGCATCGACGGGACGGTGACGCGGCGCTGAGCGGCCGAGGGTGGATGGTGGCCAGCCCGGAGGGACTCGAACCCCCGACATCCGACTTAGAAGGTCGGTGCTCTATCCAGTTGAGCTACGGGCTGTGCAGGAACGGGTCGGGAAGCCTCTCGGCGCCGATGGCGGTGACCGGGGCGGCCGACGTCGCCGCGGCGTCGACTCGCGCCGACCCCGAAAGCCAGCGGGCGATTCTAGGTCGCCGTCGTTCGGAGCGCCGAGCTGGCGGCTCGACCACTTGTTCGACGAACGCAGCGCCCCGTGCGCTGCGCCCATCCTCACGCTACGCTCGCGCCGATGAACCATCCGCTCCGCTGTCGCTGCGGCGCCTTGCGCGGGCACCTCGTGCTGCCGGCGACCGCCGCGCGCGCCGTCTGCTACTGCAAGGACTGCCAGGCCTATGCGCATTTCCTCGGTGATCCCGGGCGCGTGCTCGACGCCGCCGGCGGCAGCGACATCGTCGCGATCGCGCCCTCGCGCGTGCGCCTCGAGCAGGGCCTCGAGCGCCTCGCGTGCATGTCGCTCTCGCCGCGCGGCCTGCTGCGCTGGTACGCGGGCTGTTGCATGACGCCGATCGGCAACACGCCGCGCGACGCGCGCGTGCACTACCTCGGCCTCGTGCACAGCTGCCTCGACGAGCAGCCGCTCGATGCCGCGTTCGGAGCGGCGCGGGTGCGCATCAACACAGGGTCGGCACGCCGCAAGGTGACGGCGACGCCGGTTGCCGCTACCGTCGCGATGCTGCGCCTGCTGCGCGTCATGGTCCCCGCGCGCTGGAGCGGGCGCTGGCGCCGCAACCCGTTCTTCGATGACAGCGGCGTGCCCGCGCGCGAGCCGCAGGTGATCGACGCCGCCGAACGTGCGCGACTCACGGCCGCGGTGCAGGCGTCCTGAGCGTCGAACCTGCTCGATGCGAGCGATCCGCGCGTTCGCTCCACACCCACCCTTCGGACACTCGCGATGAGCATCGAACTCACGAAGGAAGACCGCCAGCAGGCCATCCTCTCGATCGAACGCTGGTTCCGCGAGAACATGGACGAGCCGGCCGGCAACGTCACCGCGGGCGCACTGCTCGGCTTCATGCTCGAGGAGATCGGCCCCAGCATCTACAACAAGGCCGTCGCCGACGTGCAGGAGCGCCTGCACGCGCGTGTCGCCGAGCTCGACTTCGAGGTCCACGAGGACGAGTTCGTCTACTGGCGCAAGCACGACGCGAAGACGCCGCGCCGGCGCTGATCGGTCCGCTTCCCCGTTGCGGCGCTGCCGCGTTTCACCCCCGGAGAGTCAACGATGAAGAGCAACCCTGTCGGCTGGTTCGAGATCTACGTGGAGGACAGCGGGCGCGCCCGCGCCTTCTACGAGGCCGTGCTCGGGACGACGCTCGAGCAGCTGCCGAGCCCCGAGATCGAGATGTGGGCATTCCCCAGCAGCCGCGAGGCGACGGGCGCCGCCGGCGCGCTGGTCCGCATGGACGGCATGCCCGCGGGCGGCAACAGCACGATCGTCTACTTCATGTGCGACGACTGCGCGATCGAGGAAGGCCGCGCCGCCGCCAATGGCGGTCAGGTCCACAAGCCCAAGATGTCGATCGGGCCGTACGGCTTCATCTCGCTGGTGACCGATACCGAGGGCAACATGATCGGGCTGCATTCGATGCAGTAGCGACGCGCTCGCCCGTCTCGGCTCGTGCGAACGGACGCGCGGGCCGGCTGCTTGCCGTGCGCTCGCGCACGACGAAAGGAGCAACGATGAGCGATGCGATCCACGAGTTCAGGACCGTCGACCCCGCGACGCTCGAGCCCGGGCGCTCGTATCCGGGGCACAGCGCGCAGCAGGCGGCCGAAGCAGCGGCACGCGCCGCCGCGGCGCAGCGGGCCTGGCGGCGCACCGGGTTCGACGAGCGTGCGCGGCTGATGCGCGCGGCCGGCGCGGTGCTGCGCAAGCGCCGCGACGAGTACGCCGATCTGATGACGCGCGAGATGGGCAAGACCGTCACCGACGGTCGCGCCGAGGTCGAGAAGTGCGCGGGGGCCTGCGAGCACTTCGCAGCCCATGCCGAGCGGTACCTGGCGCGCCAGCCCGTCGACATCGAAGGCACCAACGCGTTCGTCACCTTCAACCCGCTCGGCGTGGTGCTCGCCGTGATGCCGTGGAACTTCCCGTTCTGGCAGGTGTTCCGCTTCGCCGCGCCCGCGCTGATGGCGGGCAACGGCGGCGTGCTCAAGCACGCGAGCAACGCGCCGGGCTGTGCGCTCGCGATCGAGTCCGTCTTTCGCGAGGCCGGCTTCCCGGAGGGCCTGTTCGCGACGGTGCTGGTCCGGAGCGAGGCGATCGAGGCATTGATCGGCGACCCGAACATCGCCGCCGTCACGCTGACCGGCAGCGTGGCGGCGGGCCGCAGCGTCGCCGCGATCGCGGGCGGTCGGCTCAAGAAGTGCGTGCTCGAGCTCGGCGGTTCCGACGCCTACCTGGTGCTCGAGGACGCCGACGCCGCGGCCGCTGCGAAGGTCTGCGCCGCGGCGCGGATGGTGAACGCCGGTCAGAGTTGCATCGCCGGCAAGCGCTTCATCGTCGTCAAGCCGCTGCGCGAGGCGTTCGAGGCGGCTCTCGTCGAGGCGATGCGCGGCTACGTGATCGGCGACCCGCGCGATGCGGCGACCCGGCTCGGCCCGCTGCAAAGCGTCGATGCGCGCGACCAGGTGCACGAGCAGGTGCAGCGCAGCGTCGCCGGCGGCGCCCGGCTGCTGCTCGGCGGACAGGTGCCCGATCGCCCGGGCGCGTGGTACCCGGCGACGGTGCTCACCGACGTGCGGTCCGGCCAGCCGGCGCACGACGAGGAGGTGTTCGGCCCGGTGGCCGCGGTGATCGAGGCCGCCGACGAGGCTGACGCCATCCGGATCGCCAATGCCAGCGAGTTCGGCCTCGGCTCGGGCGTGCTGACGCGCGACCTGGCGCGCGGCGAGCGCATCGCGGCGGAGGAACTCGACGCCGGCATGAGCTTCGTCAACGACAACGTTCGCTCCGATTCCCGGATGCCGTTCGGCGGCGTCAAGCACTCGGGCTTCGGCCGCGAGTGCGCCGACTTCGGCATTCGCGAATTCGTCAACGTGAAGTCGGTGCAGGTGAAGGGATAGCGATGCGGCGACTCCTTGCTCGCGCGCGCCGCGCGTCGCCTCCCCGGAGGGTCCGGCGATGTTGAGTCGCCGCACCTGTCTGGCCGCCCTGCCTTCTCTGGCGAGCTGGCCGGCGTGGGCGGCGGTGGCCTCGGAACTCGAGGCCTATGAACGCACGACCGGGGGACGCGTCGGCATGCATGCCGAGAACCTCGCCAGCGGCGCCACGCTCGCGTGGCGCGCCGACCAGCGCTTTCTCATGTGCAGCACGTTCAAGGCCTCGCTCGCCGCCCTCGTGCTCCAGCGCGTCGACGCGAAGCGCATGACGCTCGAGCAGACCATTCGGTACGGCGCGGCCGATCTCCACGAGCACGCGCCGCTCGCGCGCGAGAACCTCGCCAAGGGCGCGCTCTCGATCGCCGAGCTGTGCCGGGGCGCGGTCGAGCTCAGCGACAACACCTGCGCCAACCTCCTGCTCGCGCGGGTCGGCGGACCGCCGGCGCTCACGGCGTTCTGGCGCGCCATCGGCGACACGGTCTCGCGGCTCGACGACGGCGAGCCGCTGCTGAACCGCACGCCGCCGGGGCGACCGGAGAACACCACCACACCGGCGGCAATGGCGACGACCTTGCGCCGCATGGTCCTGGGCGACGTGCTCGCGCCGCCCTCGCGCGAGCGGCTCACGCAGTGGATGCTGAACTGCCGCACCGGCGCCAACCGCCTGCGCGCCGGCCTGCCGCCGGGCTGGCCGATCGCGAACCGCACCGGCAGCAACGGCAAGGACGCGAGCGGCGACATTGCCGTGATCTGGCCGGCGTCGGGAGGGCCGCTCGTGGTGAGCGTCTACACGCGCGCAGGCGCGCCGACCGCGGCGCAACTGGAGGCTCTGTACACCGGCGTCGCCCGGCTGGTCGCAAGCCAGCTGGTCTGACCGAACCGCGGCGGCGCTCCGGATGCCGCCTGCCTGAAGCATGCGTCAGAGCCGCGTCGCGAGCTCGTCGGCCAGGCGTCTCACGGCCTCGTGGATCGCGCGTGCGCGGTCGGCGAGTCGCTCGAGTGCGACGCTCGCCTTCAGATCGGCCTCAAGACGCATCATCTGCTCGGCGAGCGCCGACGCACCGACGCTCTGCAACGCGCTGCGCATCGAGTGACACACGGCCTGCCAGCGCAGCCGCACCTCGGTGTCGTCGCCGCTGCCGTCGAGCAACTCGGGCAGGCCGCCGCGATACGACGCGGCGAAATACTGCAGCGCGCGCTCGAGCACCGCCGGCTGGTTCGACACGTGGCGCAGCCCGGCCGCGACGTCGAGGCCGTCGACTCCTTCGAGGCGGCGCGCCAGCGACCGCTTGGCGGCGTCAGGCCGCACCGAGTCGTCGCCGCGCGCGGTGTCGCGCTGCGGCGCCGGCAGCCAGCGCAGCAGCGTGGTGAACAGCGTGTCGGGGTCGACGGGCTTGGTGACGTGGTCGTCCATGCCGGCCGCGAGGCACGCCTCTCGATCCTCCATGAAGGCGTTCGCGGTCATCGCGATGATCGGCATTGCGAGGCCGGGCGCGGAGCGGATCGCGCGCGTAGCCTCGAGCCCGCTCATGCGCGGCATCTGCATGTCCATCAGCACGAGGTCGTAGTCGCCGGCGGTCGCCATCTCGACCGCCCGCACGCCGTCGCCCGCGGTCTCGACGACGAGGCCGACGCCGCGCAGGATCTCCTCGGCCAGCAGCCGGTTCAGCGGGTTGTCCTCGGCCAGCAGGATGCGCCGGCCGGCGTGCTCCTCGCGCAGCCGCGTCTCGGCGCTCGAGGTCGGAGCGAGCGCGTGACGTGGCACGACCCTGCGGCGCAACAGTTCGGCGAGCGCATCGTGCAAGGCCGAGCCGGTGATCGGCTTGAGCAGCACCTGCTCGTAGCCCGCCGCCGCCGCGCGTCGCACCAGCGACGGATCGTCGAACGCGGTGATCATCAGCGCCGGCGGCGTCGAGCCGCCCCACACCCGACGCAGCCGGCCGAGCGTCTCGAGCCCGTCGAGCGGCTCCATCTGCCAGTCGACGACGAGCGCGTCGTAGCCCCGTCCTTCGGCGCGCGCCTGCTGGACCCGCTCGATCGCCTCAATGCCGCTCGCGCACGCCTCGACCTCGACCTGCATCGAGCGCAGCCGCTCGCCGATGACGACCAGCGACTCCGGCAAGTCGTCGACGAGCAGCACGCGCTGACCGCGCAGCGACACCACGCCGCCCGATGCACCCGCGCTGCCGCGGCCGAGCCGCACCGTCACCCAGAAAGTGCTGCCGGCGCCGGGCGAGCTGCTCACCCCCGCATCGCCGCCCATCGCGCGCGCCAGTTCGCGCGTGAGCGCCAGGCCGAGGCCGGTGCCGCCGTGCTGGCGCGAGATCGAGCTGTCGACCTGTTCGAACGGCTTGAACAGCACGGCCTGGCGCTCGGCGGGGATGCCCGGCCCGGTGTCCTGCACCTCGAAGCGGACCAGCATCGAGCTGTCCTCCTCGGCGACCACGCTGGCGCGCAGCCGGACCCAGCCATGCTCGGTGAACTTGACGGCGTTCGAGAGCAGGTTGATGAGGATCTGCGAGAGGCGCGTCGGGTCGCCGACGAGCCGCATCGGCAGGTCGGCGGTGTCGAGGATCAGCTCGAGGCCCTTCTCGCGCGCCTTGCCGCCGACCATCTCGGTCGCCGACGCGACCAGCGCCTCGAGGCTGAACTCAGTCTGCTCGAGCGCCATCTTGCCGGCCTCGACCTTGGACATGTCGAGGATGTCGTTGATCAGCTGCAGCAGGTGCTGCGCCGAGTCGTTGACCTTCTCGAGGCGGTCGCGCTGCGTCGCGTCGCTGGCCTCGCGCCGCATCAGATAGGTCAGACCGATGATGGCGTTCATCGGCGTTCGGATCTCGTGGCTCATGTTGGCCAGGAACGCCGACTTGGCACGGCTCGCCGCCTCCGAGTCGAGGCGCGCCTTCTCGAGGTCGGTGTTCGACTGCCGCAGCTCGTCCTCGGCGATGCGGCGGGCGTCCATCTCGCGGCGGATGCTGCGGAACAGCACGAGCACCACCAGCCCCGCGAGCAGCGTGGTCGCGAGCAGCATCTGCACGGCGGCGGCGCGCTGTGCCTCCGAGCGGCTGAGGCGGCTCTCGAGCAGGCCGTGCTCGACATCGTCCATGGTGCGGATCAGTCGGCGCACCCGCTGGTCGACGTCGGAGCGCGCATACGAGGCGAGGCGCTCGCGCACCGCCGCGTCGTCGTTGGCCGCCGTGCCCAGGCGCTCGCGCAGCGCGCCCAGGTGCAGGTCGAGCCAGCCCTGCAGCGCTTCGGCGCGTGCCTGTTGCGCGGGGTTGTCGGCGACCATTTCGCGCAGGGCCGACCCGCGCGAGCGCGCCTCGAGCGAGGTCGAGTCGAGCCGGCGCTGGAACGACGGGTCGCGCGTCACCAGGAAGTTGCGCGCCGCGACCTCGGCGTCGGTGATCACCGCGAGCAGGCGGCCGAGCTCGCCCCGCACCTGCTGGGTATGGGCGACCAGCGCCGCGGTGCTCGCGAAGTCGGCCGCCGCACGGTAGGTGACGCCGCCGCCGACGAACACCAGCAGCAGCGCCGGGATGAACGCGGCGAAGAGCAGCGCCTCGATGCGGGCGCGTTGACGGCTGGGCTGGCCGCGCGCGCGGGTCGCCAGCAGGAACGTGGCCACGCCAAGCAGGACGAACGCGAGCGCCGTGTTGAGCGCCACCGGCGGCGCCACCCGGTCGGTCACGATGTCGCTGGCGTTCCATACATAGCCCGTGATCGCGGTCACGCCGACGCCGGAAACCAGCCCGGACGCGACCTGCACGATGCGGGGGCCCCGGCGCAGCGCGAGCAGGCCGGTCGCCACACCGAGCGCGACGAACGCTCCCGCCGTGTACGGCGACATGCGTCCCTTGGCGGGGTTGTAGGCGTTGCCGGTATCACGTACCAGCAACTCGTCGACGCGAAGGTCGACGCCCGCCAGGTACTGCCAGAGCGTGAGTGCACCGACCAGCACGACGAAGCCCGAAAGCACGAGCGCCGCGGCGCGGCGCGCGGACCGCCCTTCGTGCAGCGCCCCTCCCAGGGCGATGGCGGAGGCGAGCAGCGCGACCGCCGTGTTGGCCTTCATCTGGACCGCACCCGGGATGACGCTGCGCAGCGCCGGCACGTCGAACGCCCAGCCGAGCAGCACGCTGACGCCCGCCAGCCCGGCGCCGAGTGCGGCGATCTGCGCGACGAAGCGCCGCCACGTCCCGTACGGGGCAACCGGTCGGTCGAGGGTCGTGCCGTTCAAAGCGCGAGGGTCTTGTTCTAGTGGTCAGGTTAGCGAGAGCCGCCCCGATGCGGCGCCACCCTGGCCACGCCGGCCGGGAGCGTCATGAGGCTGGCGTCCGCGGCAGGACCTTGAACACCGTTCGTCCGTCGCACGAGCTTGCACCGCCCTGCCCTGCGGCCTCTCGTCGGCCTGTTCGGCGGTCCGAGGCGGCTTCAGGTCGAGCACGCCGGCGTCGAGGATCTGCGACGGGTCATCGCGCAGCACCTTCGAGTCGAGTCCCCTGGCCGAGGGCGGCAGCGTGGCCGCGAACGACTCCCGTTCGCCCGGGATCTGCTCCCTGTCCTGATCGATGAACTCGGCCAATCGCATGGATGTCGCAGGATACGCCAGGCTATGGGTTCGCCTTGCCCCGACCTGGCATGGCCGTCGCCGCCGCCGATGCTCGGGTGATCGCCACGACGACCCCGATCGGCGAGCGCTCCCCGAGGGTGTGCCGCGGCTTGCGCGCGCCCGGAGCGGCGCCAGAATGGTCCGGCGTCGAACGGCTCGGTGCCGGCGCGGCGCCGCACGCAGCGCCCGACCGCGCCGTCGCGCATCACAACAAGACATCAGGAGACCCAGCATGACGTTCTCGATCCCCATCGTGCGGTGGCTGCTCGTCGCCGTGGCCAGCGTTCTCGTCTCGTGTGCAACGCCGACCGGCAGCGCCGGCGGGCCGAAGAACGTGATCGTCCTTTACGCCGACGGCGTCGCCGCCACCCAGTGGGAGTTCGGGCGCTATTCGAGCCGCGTGCTGCGCAACGCCGGCTTCGCGGTCACCGACACGGTGTTCGCGCAGGGCAGCACCGGCTTCCTGACAACACATCCCCACGAAGCATTCGCCACCGACTCGGCGGCGACCGCGTCGGCCATGTCGACCGGGGTCAAGACGACGATCGGCGCAATCGGCGTCGGCCCCGACGGCAAGCCCGAGCGCACCGCCGCCGAAGTGGCCAAGGCCGCGGGCAAGCGGATCGGCCTCGTCACCACCGCCGAGATCTACGACGCGTCACCGGCGGCGTTCTCGGTGCACACCCGCAACCGCGCCAACCACGCCGACATCGTCGACCAGTATTTCGCGCTCGAACCCGACGTGATGCTCGGCGGCGGCAGCGATCAGTTCCTGCCCGAGCGTGCGCCGGGAGGCAAGCGCAAGGACGGCCGCGATGTGCTCGCCGCGTTCGTCGGCAAGGGCTACGCGGTCGCGCGCACCGCGGCCGACCTGCGCGGCGTGCAGGGTTCGCGCGTGCTGGGCCTCTTCTCGGACGACGCGATGGACTTCGAGATCGACCGCGCCCCGACCACGCAGCCGTCGTACGCCGACATGGTGACCGCGGCGCTGAAGGCGCTCGAAGGCAGCCCGCGGGGCTTTTTCCTGTTCGCCGAGAACGAGAACACCGACACCGCCGGCCACCGCAACGACGCCGCCGCGCTGATGCGCGACCTCTGGGCGTTCGACGAAGGCGTGCGGGTCGCGCTCGAATTCCAGAAGCGCCACCCCGACACCCTGATCGTCGTCACCGGGGACCATGAGACGGGCGGCCTCAGCGTCACCTACGCGCAGCGCGACCTCAGGGACGTGACCTCGCGCAACCGTTTCTACTCCGCGAACGAGCACCTCAAGCTGCTCGCCGGCGTCACGATCTCGCTCGAGAAGGCGCTCGACACGCTCGGCCAGGCGCCGAGCCCCGCCGACATTGACAAGCTGGTCGGCAAGCACTTCCCGGGTTTCCGGCTCGACGACGACCTGCGCGAGGCGATCGTCAAGCGCCAGCTCCTGGAGCGCAACCACAGCTACCCGGTGCAGAACGCGCTCGGCCGCATGGTGGCGCGGCAGAGCGGCATCTACTGGGGCACCTCGGGCCACACCACCGAGCCGGTGGTGGTCGGCGCGATCGGGCCGGGCGCCGAGCGCTTTCGCGGGTATCACGACAACACCGACTTCGCGCGCATCCTGCACGCGTTGTTCGGGCAGCCGTAGCCGGCGCGGCCGCACGGAGGTGCGCGACCGGGGATCGCCGCGGCGTCGCGCTCGTGCCGAGCCCGGAGAGCGCCGAGCACGAACGGACCCGACCGTGGTGCGCGGGCGTACCGATTGCCGCGCCCGGGCGTTCCACCCTGGAGTGCCGCGATGAGCTCGACTTCGACCCCGACCCCCACGGCGACGCGCTGGCCGGCGCTGCTGCTCGGCGTTGCGATCGGCGGCTTCTTCGACGGCATCCTGCTGCACCAGATCCTGCAGTGGCACCACCTGCTGTCGAACGTCGACGCCGTGCGCGACATGCGAACGCAGGTGCTGGCCGACGGCCTCTTCCACGCCCTCATGTACCTGATCGCGGCCGGCGCCCTGGTCGCGCTTTGGCGGCGCCGGCGCGTGCTCGACGCGCCCGGCGTCGGCCGCTCGCTGTGGGCCCAGGCGCTGATCGGATTCGGCCTCTGGCACGTCGTCGACGCGCTGCTCTCCCACTGGATCACCGGCATCCACCGCATCCGCGTCGACTCGCCGGACCCGCTGCTGTGGGATCTGGCCTGGTTCGCCGTGTTCGGCGTGCTGCCGATGGTGCTGGGCTGGCTCGCCGTGCGCCGCGGCGACACCGGCTCGTCGGCCGGCGGACGCCGAGCCGCCACCGCCCTCGCGTTCGCGGCGGTTGTTGCCGGCCCGGTCGCGGCCCTGCCGACCGGAGACGGCGACCAGGTGATGGTGCTGTTCGCACCCGGCGTCAGCCCGGTGGCGGCGTTCGACGCGCTGGCACGCGTCGATGCGCGCGTGCGCTGGGTCGACCGCTCGGGCGGTCTCTGGGCCGTCTCGATGAAGGAGCCGCGCGCCGCCTGGAGGCTCTACGGCAGCGGCGCGCTGCTGGTCAGCAACTCGGCGGTCGCGCTCGGTTGCTTCTCGTGGTCGAAAGCCTTGTAGGAGACGCCGGCGGTGGCGCTCACCCGGTCAGGTGCGTGGCGTCGAGCTTTGCGCTGCATCGTCGGCAGCGACCCGCTTCGTGGCGGCGGCGCCGCCACCGCACGCCGCCCCGTGCAGCGCCGCGTCGCACTGGAACGACTCGAGAATCGCGCAGGTGTGCGAGGCGTCGCCGTCGCAACGGCTGCGCAGCGCCACCAGCTGCGCCTCGAGCGCGCGCAACGCCTCGAGCCGCTCGCGCACCCGCGCGATGTGCCCATCGAGCAGCTCGTCCACGTGCCCGCAGGCGGCGTCAGGCGTCGCCGCAAACCCGAGCACGCGGCGGATCTCCGCCAGCGGCATGTCGAGCGAGCGGCAGTGGCGGATGAACTGCACGCGCTGCAGGTGGCGCCGGTCGTAGCGGCGATAGCCCGAGGGGTCGCGCGCCGGCGCCTCGAGCAGACCGTCACGCTCGTAGAAGCGCACCGTCTCGACATCGCACCCCGCCCGGCTCGCCAGCTCCCCGATCCTCATCACGAAACCCCTGCTGCTTGACCCCGTATCGGCTACAGGGTTTGCAATGGTGCCACTCCGACTCGCCCTGCACTGCCATGTCCGCCCACTGCTGCTCCGCCCCGCCCTCTCCCGGCGTCGATCCGCGTTACCGCAAGGCCCTCGTAATCGCGCTCGTCGTCAACGCCGCGATGTTCATCGCCGAGCTGCTGGCGGCGTGGAGCTCCGGATCGATTTCGCTGCTCGCCGATTCGATCGACTTCTTCGGCGACGCCGGCAACTACGCGCTGTCGCTGTTCGTGCTCGGCATGGCGCTCTCGGCGCGCGCCAAGGCGGCGCTCTTCAAGGCCGCATGCATGGCCGGCTTCGGCGTGTTCGTCCTCGGCAAGGCCGTGTGGAATCTGCAGACCGGGGTGGTGCCGGAGCCCGCGACCATGGGCGTGGTCGGGTTCGCGGCGCTCGCGGCCAACGTCGGGGTCGCCTGGCTGCTCTACCGCTTCCGCACGGGCGACGCCAACATGCGCTCGGTCTGGCTCTGCTCGCGCAACGACGCCATCGGCAACGTCGCCGTCCTGCTGGCTGCCCTCGGCGTGGTCGGCACCGGCACCGCCTGGCCCGACATCGGGGTGGCGGTCGTGATGGCGCTGCTCGCTCTCACCGGCGCCGCGAGCGTGGCGCGGCAGGCCGGCCACGAGCTGCGGGAGCCGCACACCGCGTGAGGTGCGCGTCGCGGTCGGGGCAGCGGTTTTTCCAGCTCATGTCCCCAGAGAGAGGAGCGGAAGCGGCCACACGCGCGGCCGCGAACGGCAGCGCCGCCCGGCGCGGCAGAGGCGGCGCCTACAATCGCCGCTTCGTCGGGGCGTAGCGCAGCCTGGTAGCGCAACTGGTTTGGGACCAGTAGGTCGCGAGTTCGAATCCCGCCGCCCCGACCATCACTCGATCGCTCGCAAGCCGCCGCCCGGCCACACAGCTGCTGCGGGAGCCTGCAACCTCCTTCGACGTCGCTCGTTCGCGCCAGCGCACGTGCGGCGCCATGATCGATCGGTCCGTGCCCGCCGCCCGTTTCACGATCCTTGCCGCTGTCCTCGCCGCCCCTGCGACGGCGTGGGCCACGACGCGGGCAGCGGCGCCGGGCGGCTTCTTCGCCGACGGCATCCGGCACATCCTGACCGGCTACGACCATGTGCTGTTCCTGCTCTGCCTGCTGCTGCCGGCGGTGATGCGGCGCAGTCGCGAGCACGGCTGGCAGCCGGTCGAGCGGCTGTCCGAGGCGCTGTGGCCGATCGTCGGCATCGTCTCGGCGTTCACGCTCGCGCACTCGATCACCCTGGCGCTCGCCGCGCTCGGCCACGTCACCCTGCCAGCGTCGTTCGTCGAGCCCGCGATCGCGCTCACCATCGTGCTGGCGGCGTTCGACAACGTGGTGCCGATCTTCCCGGTGCGGCGCGTGGTGGTCGCCTTCGTGTTCGGGCTGATCCACGGCTTCGGCTTTGCCGGCGTGCTGGCCGAGCTCGACCTGCCGGGCCCCGGCTTCGCCTTGGCGCTGCTGCAATTCAACCTGGGGCTCGAGTCCGGTCAGCTGCTCATCGTCGCCGTGACGTCCGCGTTGCTGTTCACGCTGCGCGCGCGCGACGGCTACCGGCGTGTCGTGATCGGCGGCGGATCGTGCGCGGCGATGCTGCTGGCCGCGGCGTGGTTCGTCGAGCGCAGTTCAGGCGTCGCGCTGCTGCCGTTCTGAGCGGCGCTGAGCCGCTGGGCGAGACGGTCGGCTCCGCGCGCGGCGACGCCGCGACGCGCACCGCTCACGACCGCCGTGCCCTCACGGGTTCGTCTCGTCCGGAGCCCCGTCGGCGCGAGCCGCGGCGTCGCCCGCGGGCGGCGCCGGCAGCTGCGCGAGCTGCCGCGACACCTCGATGCACTGGCGGATGTGCTCGTCGCAGACCGCCTTCAGCGCGCTGTAGGTGAGCGCCGCGGAGACCGCCTGTCCCGCGATCGGCACCCACTTGGCGGCCTGCTGCGTGGTGAGACGAACGCCGACGAGCTTGAGCATCCTCAGGACCAGCCCCCGCGTGACGAGCTTGCCGACCAGCAGACCGCCGCCGGCCGAGATCGCGTTGTAAACGGCTTCGCGGCGGTTCGGCGCGAGGCGCGCGATCTGCGCCGGGCCGAGGCCGAACGCCTCGTTGATCGAGCGGCTGAGCTTGGCCACGGTGCCGACGTCGACCAGCCAGTCGAGCCCCGGCACCGGCACCACCGCGACGCCGGCGGCGACCAGCGCACGGCGCCGCACCATGGCCTGGCAGCGCTGCGCGACCGCGTCGAGCTCCGACGCGGTCGTCGGAATCGCGCCATGGCGCGCGACCTCGGGCCGCACTGCGTCGCGCAGCGCCTGCAGCGCACCGCCGGCACGGGCTTGCCACTGCACGGGGAGCTTGGGCGCGTTCATCGACGCAAGCCTACGACGTGAGCTGCGCCCACGCCTTGTCGAGGCGCTTGACGCTCACCGGCTGCGGCGTGCGCAGCTCCTGCGCGAAGAGGCTCACGCGCAGTTCCTCGAGCAGCCAGCGGAACTCCTCGAGGCGCGGATCGCGCGCGCCGCGGCGGTCGGCCGCGTAGCGCAGGTAGCGCTGCTCGATCGGCCGCAGCTCGGCCAGCCGCTCGGCGTCGCGCGCCGGATCGGCGCGCAGCTTGTCGAGTCGCATCACGATCGCCCGCAAGTAGCGCGGCAGATGGGCCAGGCGCTCCCAGGGCGTTTCGAGCACGAAGCGCTTGCCGACCAGCCGGCCGAGCTGCGCCGCGATGTCGTCGGCGACGTCCTTGGGCGGCCGCGCGTCCTTCAGCTTGCGGTGGGCGGTCGCAAACTCGGTCAGGATCTCGGCGACGCTGCGCGCGATCTCGTTGGTGATGAGCGTCAGCCGCGGCCGCCCCTCGGCGATGCGTCGCGTGAACGCCGCGGCATCGGTCGGCAGCGGATCACCGAGGAAGGCACGGTCCAGCGCGCGCTCGATGATCTGCGTGCGCAGCTCGTCCGAGGTGCCGAGCGGCATGTAGGCGACGGCCATCTGCTGCAGGCCGGGCACGTTCTTCTCGACCGTCTTCAGCACGTCGCGGATCTGCAGCGCGACCAGGCGCCGCAGGCCCGCGCGGTGCCGGGCCGCGGCGACCTCCGGCTCGTCGAACACCTCGATCTCGACGTGCGTGCCATGGTCGATCAGCGCGGGAAAGCCGACCAGAACCTGGCCGCGCTGGCGCAGTTCCATGAGCTCGGGCAGTTCGCCGAAGGTCCACGACGTATAGCGCGCCGGCTCGCCGGCTGCCGGCGCGTGCGGGGTCGCCGGCGCTGCGGACGCCGCGGGGCCGTCACGCGGCGGCGGCGCGGTGCGGCCGGGCGGCGGCGTTCGGACGGCACCGGGCGTCGGGCGGGCACCGGGCGTGGCCGCGGTCTTGACGGGCGCCTGAAGCCCGCCGGCGCCCGCGCTCGCTGCGGGCAACGCCGCCGTGCCCTGCAGCTTCAGCGCCGCCAGCGCCTGGAATGCCGAGCGCGCTGCGCCGCCGAGCTCGCTCTTGAGTGCGGCGAGGTTGCGCGAGGTGCCGAGCTGGCGCCCGTTCTCGTCGACCACGCGCAGGTTCATCAAGAGGTGCGGCGCGAGCTGCTCCTGCTTGAAGTCGGCGCGCTTGACGTCGAGCTGGGTCTTGTCGCGCACGAACTCGAGCAGCCGGTCCACCAGGCTGCCGGTCGCGAACGGGTTCGCGGCGATGAACGCCTCGGCGCTCTCGGGCAGCGGCAGGAGGCGCGCGCGCGGCCGCTGCGGCAGGCTCTTGAAGAGGGCGAGCACCTTCTCCTTCAGCATGCCGGGCACCAGCCACTCGACGCGTTCCTCGCTCGCCTGGTTGAGCGCGTAGATCGGCAGCGTCACGGTGACGCCGTCCTTCGGGTCGCCCGGCTCGTGCAGGTAGGTCGCGCTGCAGTCGATGCCGCCGAGGCGGATCGTCTTCGGGAACGCGGCGCTCGTGATGCCGGCGGCCTCGTGCCGCATCAGCTCGTCGCGGCTCAGCACCAGCAGGTCCGGGCGGCGCTTGACCTCGTCGCGGTACCAGCGCTCGAGCGTCGGGCCGCTGTAGACGTTGTCGGGCAGCTGCTGGTCGTAGAACGCGAAGATCAGCTCGTCGTCGACCAGCACGTCCTGGCGCCGCGACTTGTGCTCGAGCTCCTGGACCTGCGCGATGGTCTTGCGATTGGCCGCGAAGAACGGCAGACGCGTCTCCCAGTCGCCCTCGACCAGCGCCTCGCGGATGAAGATCTCGCGCGCCGCCACCGGGTCGACGAGGCCGAAGTTGACGCGCCGGTTGTTGTAGATGACGAGGCCGTACAGCGTCGCGCGCTCGAGCGCGACCACCTCGCCCGCCTTCTTCTCCCAGTGCGGCTCGAGCAGCTGCTTCCTGATCACGTGGCCGGCGATCTGCGGCAGCCACTGCGGCTCGATCGCCGCGATGCCGCGCCCGAACAGGCGCGTCGTCTCGACCAGCTCGGCGGCGACGATCCAGCGGCCCGGCTTCTTGGAGAGATTCGCGCCCGGGTGGCGATGGAAGCGGATGCCGCGCGTGCCGAGGTACGAATCGTCCTCGTCGCTCTTGACGCCGACGTTGCCGAGCAGCCCCGACAGCATCGACAGGTGGATCTGTTCGTACGTCGCCGGGCTCGCGTTGATGCGCCAGCGGTGCTCGGCGACCACCGTCTGCAGCTGCGAGTGGATGTCGCGCCACTCGCGCACGCGACGCGGCGAGATGAAGTGCTCGCGCAGCAGCTGCTCCTGCTGGCGGTTCGAGAGCTTGTGCTGCGGCGCGTCGACGTTCGCCGTTGCGGCGGCAGTCCCGGCATGGCGCGGCGGTGCGTCGGCACGGGCGCGTGACGGCGGGCGTCGCTCGTCTGCGCCCGCTGCGCCGTTGCGACCGGGCGGCATCGCCGTGGCGAGACTCGCCGCAAGGGCGCCGGCGAACTCGGCGCGCCGCCCGCGCGACTGCTCGAGCCAGGCCCAGAGCTTCAGGTCGCCGACGAACTCGGAGCGCTCGTCGTCGAACTTCCGGTGGGCCTGGTCGGCGGCCGCCTGCTGCTCGAGCGGGCGGTCGCGCACGTCCTGCACGCTGAACGCGGCGGCGATCACCAGCACCTCGGCCAGCGCGTCGCGCTGGCGCGCCTCGAGAATCATGCGGCCGACGCGCGGGTCGAGCGGCAGGCGCGCGAGCTCGTGGCCGACCGGCGTGATCTCGTTGAGCTCGTCGGTGGCACCGAGCTCGTTGAGCAGCTGGTAGCCGTCGGCGATCGCACGACGCGGCGGCGGCTCGACGAACGGGAAGTCCTCGACGCTGCCGAGGCCGAGCGACTTCATGCGCAGGATCACGCCCGCCAGCGACGCCCGCATGATCTCGGGGTCGGTGAAGCGCGGCCGCTTGGCGAAATCGTCCTCGCCATAGAGGCGGATGCAGATGCCTTCGCTGACGCGCCCGCAGCGGCCGGCGCGCTGGCCGGCCGACGACTGGCTGATGGGTTCGACCAGCAGCTGCTCGACCTTGTTGCGGTAGCTGTAGCGCTTGACGCGCGCCAGTCCCGAGTCGACCACGTAGCGGATGCCCGGCACCGTGAGCGAGGTCTCGGCGACGTTGGTCGCGAGCACGATGCGGCGCGCCGCATGCGGCTCGAACACGCGGTCCTGCTCCTGCTGGCTGAGGCGCGCGAACAGCGACACGATCTCGACGCCCGGCGGGTGATGCTTGCGCAGGCGCTCGGCAGCGTCGCGGATCTCGCGCTCGCCCGGCAGGAAGACGAGCACGTCGCCGCCGCGCGCCCCGGCCGCGTCGGCGCGCCAGAGCTCGTCGACGGCCTCGACGATGGCATCGGCCAGGTCGAAGTCGCGGCGCTCCTCGAACGGCCGCCAGCGCACCTCGACCGGGAACATGCGTCCCGACACCTGGATGACGGGCGCCGGCCCGGCGCTGGAGGCGAAGTGCTCGGCGAAGCGCTCGACGTCGATCGTCGCCGACGTCACGACCACCTTCAGGTCGGGGCGACGCGGCAGGATCTGCCGCAGGTGACCGAGCAGGAAGTCGATGTTGAGGCTGCGCTCGTGCGCCTCGTCGATGATGATCGTGTCGTAGGCGCGCAGCAGCGGGTCGCTCTGCGTCTCGGCGAGCAGGATGCCGTCGGTCATCAGCTTGACGCTGGCGTCGCCGGCGAGCCGGTCCTGGAAACGCACCTTGTAGCCGACGACCTCGCCGAGCGGCGTCTGCAGTTCGTCCGCGATGCGCTTGGCGACACTCGATGCGGCGATGCGGCGCGGCTGCGTATGGCCGATCAGCTTGCCGGTGTTGGCGACGCCGCGGCCGAGCGCGAGCGCGATCTTCGGCAGCTGCGTCGTCTTGCCCGAGCCGGTTTCGCCGGCGACGATGACCACCTGATGCTCGCGCAAGGCCTCCGCGATCTCGTCGCGTCGCTGCGAGACCGGCAGTGCGTCGGGAAACTCGATGCGCGGCAGCGACGCGCGGCGCGGCACGGCGGCGCGCTCAGCCGGCGCAGCGTCGCTGCCGGCCGCAGGGTCACGACGCCGGCGCACGCCTGCCCGCGGACTGCCGTCGGCAACGTCGACCGCGCCCGCGGCGGCGGAAGGAACGCTCGAATCGGACGCGGACATGGGTCCGCATTATCCCGGGGGTGGTTCTCCATGCCGATCGTGACCGACGGCGCGTCGACGACGCCGAGGAGGCTTTTCCCTGATTGCGGGCGCGCATCGGCTGCCCGACATTGCGCACGTGCCCACGCTGCTGCATACAACTTTTCCACGCGTGTGGGCCGTTCGAGTCGGCAGGTCCTGCAAGACCCCGCCCGCACCAGGCGACTGCCCGGCGCGCTTCTTCCCCGTACGAGACAAGGAATCCACGTGACCGAGAAAACCACCGCGCCGGCGCCGCGTCGCCGCTTCCTGAAGAAGGCCGCCGTCAGCGCCGGCGCCGCTGGAGCGCTTGCCGCGCCGATGGTCTCGCGCGCGCAGACCACGAGCCTGCGCTTCCAGAGCACCTGGCCGTCGAAGGACATCTTCCACGAGTACGCGCAGGACTTCGCCAAGAAGGTCAACGACATGGCCGGCGGCCGGCTCAAGATCGAGGTGCTGCCTGCCGGCGCGGTCGTCCCGGCGTTCCAGCTGCTCGAGGCCGTCGCCAAGGGCACGCTCGACGGCGGTCACGGCGTTGTCGCCTATCACTACGGCAAGAACTCGGCGCTTGCGCTCTGGGGCTCGGGCCCGGGTTTCGGCATGGACGCCAACATGCTGCTCGCCTGGCACAACTACGGCGGCGGCAAGGCGCTGCTCGAGGAAATCTACAAGAGCATCAACATCGACGTGGTGTCGTACCTGTACGGCCCGATGCCGACTCAGCCGTTCGGCTGGTTCAAGAAGCCGGTCGCGAACGCCAGCGATCTGAAGGGCGTCAAGTTCCGCACGGTGGGTCTCGCGGTCGACATGTACACCGACATGGGCGCGGCGGTGAACCCGCTGCCGGGCGGCGAGATCGTTCCGGCACTGGATCGCGGCCTCATCGACGGCGCCGAGTTCAACAACGCGTCCAGCGACCGCGTGCTCGGCTTTCCCGACGTCGCGAAGAACTGCATGCTGCAGAGCTTCCACCAGTGCAACGAGCAGTTCGAGGTGCTGTTCAACCGCGGCAAGTACAACGCGCTGCCGCAGGAGCTGAAGTCGATCATCGACTACGCCGTGCAGGCCGCGAGCGCCGACATGAGCTGGAAGGCCGTGCATCGCAACTCGCAGGACTATCAAGAGCTCAAGAAGGCCGGCGTCAAGTTCTACAAGACGCCCGATTCGATCCTGCGCGCGCAGCTCGCGTCGTGGGACAAGATCGTGGCCAAGAAGGGCGAGGAGAACCCGCTGTTCAAGCGCGTGATCGATTCGCAGCGCGCGTTCGCCGAGCGTGCCGGCGCCTGGCACAGCGACTACACGGTCGACTACCGCATGGCCTACAACCACTACTTCGCCCGCGGCGGCAAGAAGGCCTGATCGCCCGATTTCCGTCGCCTCGCGCGAACAGCGGGGGCGCCGCGCGGCGCCCCCGTTTTTTTTCGCATCCACTTCTGCCGGAACCGTTCGATGCAGCAACTCCTGCTTACCGTTGATCGATTCTCGACGTGGATCGGCAAGCTCTTCGCCTGGACCGTGGTCCTGCTGACGCTGCTGATCTCCGCCGAGGTGTTCTCCCGCTACGTCCTGAACAAGCCGCATGCGTGGGTGCTCGATGCACAGATCATGCTGTACGGCACCCTCTTCATGTTCGCGGGCGCCTATACGCTCAGCAAGAGCGGACACGTGCGCGGCGACGTGCTGTACGGGTTCTTCCGTCCGCGCACCCAGGCGACGATCGACTTCACGCTCTACATCGTGTTCTTCCTGCCAGGGCTCGTGGCCATGACCTGGGCCGGCTGGCACTACGCCAACGACTCGCTGGCGATGCGCGAGCAGACGTTCAACGCGGACCCGCTGCCGGTCTATCCATTCAAGTTCGTGATTCCGTTCGCCGGCGCCGTGCTGCTGCTGCAGGGGCTGGTCGAGATCGCGCGCTGCGTGCTCTGCCTGCAGCGCGGCGACTGGCCGTCTCGCGACGAGGACGTCGAGGAAGTCGACGTCGACAAGCTCAAGGAGATGGTCCACGCCAAGGACGTCGACGTCGACGCCATCGAGCGCTACGTTCCGCCCGCCCAGCGGCAGGAGGGTGCGTGATGAAGCTGCGCAAGGAACTCTGGTTCGGCTTCATCCTGATGGGCATCATCGTGGCGGGCGCCGTCACGATGATGCTCACGGCGCCCGTGATCACCAACGGCCACATCGGGCTGCTGATGCTCTCGCTGGTGGTGGTCGCGATCATGCTGGGTTTCCCCACGGCGTTCACGCTGATGGGCATGGGAATCCTGTTCGCCTACTTCGCCTACCACTCCGGAGGGCAGACGGCGAGCGGGGCGATGACGCAGACGCTCGACCTGATGGTGCAGCGCGTGTTCTCGGTGATGAGCAGCGACGTGCTGATCGCGATCCCGCTGTTCGTGTTCATGGGCTATCTGGTCGAGCGCGCCAACCTCATCGAGAAGCTGTTCGGGAGCCTGCACCTGGCGCTTGCGCGCGTGCCGGGGTCGCTCGCGGTGGCGACGCTCGTCACCTGCGCGGTGTTCGCCACCGCCACCGGCATCGTCGGCGCGGTCGTCACGCTGATGGGCCTGTTGGCATTGCCGCAGATGCTGCGTGCAGGGTATGACGTGCGGGTGTCCGCCGGCTCCATCACCGCCGGCGGCTGCCTCGGCATCCTGATCCCGCCGTCGGTGCTGCTGATCGTCTATGGCGCGACCGCCGGCGTCTCGGTGGTGCAGCTCTACGCCGGTGCGTTCTTTCCCGGGCTGATGCTCGCCGGGCTCTACATCGTCTACGTGATCATCGTGGCCAAGATCAAGCCCAGCCTCGCGCCGCCGCTCACCGCCGAGCAGCGCCACGTGCCGCTGCCGGCGCCGACCGTCGAAGCGGGCGGCCGCGGCGAGCAGCGCGCCTTGCCGGCGCTCATGCGCGCGATCAAGGGGCGGCGCAACCACAACGTGCCGCTGAGCTACCTGCTGCGCCAGCTCTTGGTCGCGCTGCTGCCGCTGCTGCTGTTCGTGATCGCTGCGCTCATGAGCTACGAGGTCGCGGTCTCCGCGCCGCCGGCGGCCGAAACGGGCGGCCTGCAGCAGATCGGCGAGGAACGCCGCAGCGGCAGCAATGCCGGTGGGCTGCAGGAGCCGTCGGCCACAGATTCGGGAGGTCTCGCCGAGCCGCCGGCCAGCGGCGGTCTCGCGGAGCCGCCATCGGGAGGGCTGGCCGAGCCCCCGGCCGGCGGAGGCCTTGCCGAGCCGCCGTCCGCTAGCGTGGCCGAAACGCCCTCGTCTGGCGGGCTCGCCCAGCCGCCCGGCGCGGCGGGCGCCACGGCACCGAGCGCCGACAACGGCGGCCTCGCCGAGCCTGGCGGCGCTGGCCGGACGAGCGGGATGGGCGACGCTCGGGCGGCCGGCACGGCGCAGGGGCCGGGCACCGGCTACTGGATCGGCCTCGGTGCCGCGACGGCCGCGCTGATCGCGTACTACGCCCTCCTCAGCCTGTCGCGCCTCGAGATCTTCAAGATGCTGCTGGCGTCGTTCTTCCCGCTGCTCATCATGATCCTCGCGGTGCTCGGCTCGATCGTGTTCGGCCTCGCGACGCCGACCGAGGCGGCGGCGGTCGGCGCGTTCGGCGGCTTCCTGCTCGCCGCCGCGTACCGTCAGCTCAACCTCGGGATGATCAAGGAGTCGGTGTTCCTCACCGCCAAGACCTCGGCGATGGTGTGCTGGCTGTTCGTCGGCTCGGCGATCTTCTCAGCCGCGTTCGCGCTGCTCGGCGGGCAGGCGCTCGTCGAGCAGTGGGTGCTCGGCATGAACCTCACGAAGACGCAGTTCCTGGTGCTGAGCCAGGTCATCATCTTCGTGCTCGGCTGGCCGCTCGAGTGGACCGAGATCATCGTCATCTTCATGCCGATCTTCATCCCGCTGCTCGACAAGTTCGGCGTCGATCCGCTGTTCTTCGGGTTGCTGGTCGCGCTGAACCTGCAGACCGCGTTCCTCAGTCCTCCGGTCGCGATGTCGGCGTTCTACCTGAAGGGGGTCGCGCCCAAGCACGTCACGCTGAACCAGATCTTCGCGGGGATGCTGCCGTTCATGGGCATCCAGATCCTTGCGATCGTGCTGCTCTACGCGTTCCCCGGCATCGGTCTCTGGCTGCCGCAGGTGCTCTACAAGTAGCCGCATCGAGCGTGCGCGGCAGGCGGCAGGCGCCGCCTGCCCGTGCAGGTCGCGCAGCCGGCACGGCTGCCCTCGGCACCGATTTGCGCGTGCCAGAATCCGCGCTCGCCTCGGGCCCGGAGCACGTGCCGTGAACCTCGTTTTCCCCCATACGTTCGTGCCGTGGTTCCGTACCGTGGCACCGCACATCCACGCGTACCGCGGCAAGACCTTCGTGGTCGCGATCGCCGGAGAGCTGATCGCCGCCGGCAAGCTCGCCCGCTTCGCCCAGGACCTCGCGATCCTGCAGGCGATGGGCATCAAGCTCGTGCTGGTGCATGGCTTTCGCCCTCAGGTGACCGCGCAGCTCAAGGAAAAGGGTCACGAGTCGCGCTTCAAGAACGGCGTGCGCATCACCGACCCGGTGGCGCTCGACTCGGCCCAGGAGGCCGCCGGCCAGCTGCGCTTCGAGATCGAGGCGGCGTTCTCGCAGGGGCTGCCCAACACACCGATGGCGAACGCGATCGTCCGCGTGGTGTCGGGCAACTTCCTCACCGCGCAGCCGGTCGGCGTGGTCGACGGCATCGACTTCATGCACAGCGGCATCGTGCGCAAGGTCGACTCGGGCGCGATCCGCCGCGCGATCGACATCGGCGCGATGGTGCTGCTGTCGCCGTTCGGCTTCTCGCCGACCGGCGAGGCGTTCAACCTGCAGATGGAGGACGTCGCCACCAGCACGGCGGTCGCGCTGCAGGCCGACAAGCTGCTGTTCGTGACCGAGATCCCGGGCATCCACGAGGTGGTCGACGATCCGTCGACGCCGATCGACACCGAACTCGCGCTGGCCGACGCCGAACGCCTGCTCTCGCTGCTGCCGCGTCCGGAGCGTTCGACCGACCCGGCGTTCTATCTGCAGCACTGCGTGCGCGCCTGCCGGGGTGGCGTCGAGCGCTCGCACATCCTGCCGTTCGCGGTCGACGGATCGCTGCTGATGGAGGTGTTCACGCACGACGGCATCGGAACCATGGTGGTGGACGAGAAGCTCGAGAGCCTGCGCCAGGCGACGCCGGACGACGTGAGCAGCGTGCTGCACCTGATCGAGCCGTTCGAGCGCGACGGCACCCTCGTCAAGCGCGACCGCAACGAGATCGAGCGCGACATCGAGAAGTACACCGTCATCGAGCACGACGGCGTGATATTCGGCTGCGCGGCGCTGTATCCGTATCCCGAGTCGAAAACCGCCGAGATGGCGGCGCTCACGGTATCTCCGCAGGTTCAGGGCCAGGGCGACGGCGAGCGGATATTGAAGCGGATCGAGCAGCTCGCCAAGGCGATGAACCTCGACAGCATATTCGTGCTCACCACCCGCACGATGCACTGGTTCATCAAGCGCGGCTTCGTGCAGGTCGACGCCGACTGGCTGCCGGAGGCGCGCAAGCGCAAATACAACTGGGACCGGCGCTCGCAGGTACTCGTGAAGAAGCTCGGCTGAACGCCGATAATCGGGCGCTTTGGCGGCGATTTGCCGCCGGTCTGGAGAACGAAATGGCTCGAATGGTGCAGTGCGCCCTGCTGAAGAAGGAAGCCGAAGGGCTCGACACGCTGGTTTACCCGGGCGAGCTCGGCAAGCGCATCTACGCGTCGATCAGCAAGGAAGCCTGGCAGATGTGGATGAAGCATCAGACGATGCTGGTCAACGAGAACCGGCTCAACCTCGCCGACCAGCGGGCCCGCCAGTATCTGGCGCGTCAGATGGAGAATTTCCTTTTCGGCGGCGGCGCCGAACAGCCCGCCGGCTATGTGCCGCCGAGCGCGTGATTGGCGGCACGGATCGATTTGCGGGAGTTTGCGCGACGGCGCGGTTTGACTAGAATTGCGCCCCGATCGCACCCACGACTCCAAGGAAACACCGTGACGACTCTCAAGGAATTGCTTGCCCAGAAGGAAGCCCTCGATCGGGAAATCGAACAGACCAAGAAAGAGGAGCGGTCCGCGGCAATCCAGAAAGTCCGCGAACTGATGTCCGAATATGGGCTCACCGACGCCGACCTGAAAGGTCGCGGCACGCCCAAGGCGGCAAGTCGCAGCGGCACCAAGGTCGCCGCCAAGTACCGCAACGCCTCCACCGGCGAGACCTGGAGCGGTCGCGGTCTGCAACCGAAGTGGCTGAAGGCGGCGCTCGCCACCGGCCGCAAGCTGAGCGACTTCGCGGTCTGATCCGCGGCGCGCGTCGAACGGGTGCCGCCGGCCGCGCGGCACCGCGCCGCGCCTCGTGGCCCGTCGAGCCCAGCCGCTCCCGCCGGCGCGCGACCTAGACTTCGGCGGTGATCCCGCCCGGCTTCGTCCACGACCTCCTCGCCCGCGTCGACATCGTCGAAGTGGTCGGCCGCTCGGTCGACCTCAAGAAGGCGGGCGTCAACCATAAGGGCCTGTGCCCGTTCCACGCCGAGAAGTCGCCGAGCTTCACGGTCAGCCCGACGCGCCAGACCTATCACTGCTTCGGCTGCGGCGCGCACGGCAACGCCGTCGGCTTCCTGATGGAGCACGTCGGGCTCGGCTTCATCGATGCGGTGCGCGATCTCGCCCAGCAGGTCGGCATGAGCGTTCCCGAGGACGACGCCAGCCCCGCCGAGCGCGAGGAGGCGCAGGCGCGCAAGAAGCGCCAGGCGACGCTGAGCGAGGTGCTGGCACGCGCCGCCGACAGCTACCGGCGCCACCTGCGCGCCAGCCCGCGTGCCATCGACTACCTCAAGGGGCGCGGCCTTTCGGGCGAGATCGCCGCCCGGTTCGGGCTCGGCTACGCCCCCGAAGGCTGGCGCAGCCTTGCCAGCGTGTTTCCCGAGTACGACGACCCGTTGCTCGAGGAGAGCGGCCTCGTGATCGCGCAGGGCGACGCCGACGATTCCGCCGCGCGCAAGCGCTACGACCGCTTCCGCGACCGGATCATGTTTCCGATCCGCTCGGTGCGCGGCGAGATCATCGGCTTCGGCGGCCGCGTCATCGACCACGGCGAGCCGAAGTACCTCAACTCTCCCGAGACGCCGATCTTCAGCAAGGGTCGCGAGCTGTACGGCCTGCACGAGGCGCGCACGGCGCTCAGGGAGCGCGGCTACGCGCTCGTGGTCGAGGGCTACATGGATGTCGTCGCGCTGGCGCAGGTGGGGTTCGGCAATGCGGTCGCGACGCTCGGCACGGCATGCACCGCCGACCACCTGATCAAGCTGTTCCGCTTCACCGATTCGGTGGTGTTCAGCTTCGACGGCGACGCCGCCGGCCGGCGCGCGGCCGCGCGCGCGCTCGAGGCGAGCCTGCCGCACGCGACCGATACCCGCACCGTGCGCTTTCTCTTCCTTCCGGCCGAGCACGACCCCGACAGCTACGTGCGCGAGCACGGCGCCGCGGCGTTCGAGGAGCAGGTCGCCGGTGCGGTGCCCCTCTCCAAGCAGCTGCTCGAGCAGGCGCGCGACGGCACGACGCTCGACACCCCGGAGGGTCGGGCGCGTTTCGTCGCCAACGCCAAGCCGCTGTGGGCGCTGCTGCCCGCGGGCGTGCTGCGGCGCCAGGTGCTCGCCGAGATCGCGGCGGCCGCTTCGATGCCGCTCGACGAACTCGCCGCCGAGTGGCGCCTGCCGCGCGCGTCGGCGCCTCCCGCGTCGGTCACGAGGCCGGCACCCGCGTGGACCCCGCCGCGCGGCCGCGCGCCGCGTCCGCGCTCTGTGATGCGCCAGCCGCACGACCGCGTGGTGTGGCTGCTGCTTCTCGAGAGCGCCTGGTGGGACCTGCTCGGCGCTGCTGACCGCGACCTGCTGTGCGCACAGCCCGGCTGGCACGGCGAGGCGTTCCGCTTCGTGGATCGCAACCTCGCCGAGCACGGGCCGGAATCGTGGGCGGTGCTGCGCGAGCGCGTCGCCGAGCAGGATTGGGGCGCCGCCGCCCTCGCCCTAGTCGACACCGAGGATCCCTCGATCGAGCCGTTGCTCGACGACCTGCGCAGCTCGATCGGCCAAATCCGGCGCGCGGCGGAAAGCCGGGAGGCGCTGCGTCTCCTGGGCAGGCTCTAGGAGCCTGGGCGGCAGAGAGGCTCCCCGCGTCGGGCCGGCGAGGGGCAGCAGGCGAGGCGCGAGGCTTGTCCAAGCTGCCGCCGGGACAAGCCTCGCAACGCTGCCGTGCCCCTTGCAGACGCAGCCTGCCGGGCCGGGTCGACGGGCGGCGCCGTCCTCCGTTGCCGGCTCGTCGTGTGGCTCGCCACAGCGCCTCGCCGACACGTCGTCCGGCGTCGCGACTCGTCGCGGCGCGGGGCCGCGCTCCGCTACCGCGCTCGCAGGCATGAATCCTGCGCCGCGAGGTATAATCCTCGGCTTTTCGCGGCACGAGTGACGGCAGCACCTCCGGGCCCCGGCCACCTTCCGAACGAAGGTTGCATCCCAAGGCCACCCTTTCCCGCAAGGACTGCATCCAACGGCTGGCGCACGCCAGCTTGTCACGCCGCCGAATGGCCCGACGCTGCGCCACGCGCGGCGCTGCCCTGCCGTTCGTCGCCGACCCGCTGACTTGAATTGCGCCCAACCGCGCGCACCTAGCCGATTGACCCGGCGTGCCCGCACGCCGCCACCGCTCGAGGAATCCGCATGACCGCCAAGAAGACCGCCGCTCCCACGTCCGCCGCCACGACCCCGTCGAAGTCCGGCCCGTCGGCCGCGGCCGCCAAGCCGGTCGACGGCAAGGAGACGAAGGAGACGAAGGCGGCGAGCGCCAAGGCCGAGCCGAAGGCGGCCAAGGCGCCGGCCAAGGCCGCCAAGGCCGAGGCCAAGGCCAAGCCGGCGAAGAAGGGCAAGCCCGTCGAAGAGACGCTGCCGAAGGCCGACCTCGGGGACGTCGACCTGGCCGACATCGAGGGCGACCTTGAAGGCGAGCCGGAGGTCGTCGAGGCGGTGGCCGAAGTCGCCGCCGACGCCAAGGCCGAGCCCAAGGCCAAGCCGCTGCGCATGAAGGTGTCGCGTGCCAAGGAGCGCGCGCTGATGCGCGAGTTCGGGCTCGACGAGACCGCGCTCACCGAAGAGGAAGTCGCCAAGCGCCGTCAGGAGCTCAAGACGCTCATCAAGATGGGCAAGACGCGCGGCTTCCTGACGCACCAGGAGATCAACGATCACCTGCCCGAGAAACTGGTCGACCACGAGATCCTCGAGGCGATCGTCTCGATGCTCAACGACATGGGCATCGCGGTCTACGAGCAGGCGCCCGATGCGGCCACGCTACTGATCGCCGGCGGCGGCGCGACCACCGCGACCGACGAGGAGGCCGAGGAAGCCGCCGAGGCGGCGCTCTCGACCGTCGACTCCGAGTTCGGCCGCACCACCGACCCGGTGCGCATGTACATGCGCGAGATGGGCACGGTGGAGCTGCTCACGCGCGAGGGCGAGATCGAGATCGCCAAGCGCATCGAGGGCGGCCTGCAGGCCATGATGTACGCGATCAGCGCGTCGCCGACGACCATCGCCGAGATCCTGGCCTACGCCGCCAAGATCCGCAGCGGCGAGATGAAGATCTCCGAGGTCGTCGACGGCTTCGTCTCGGAGGATGAAGCCGACGACTACGTGGCGGAGGAAGACGTCGACTTCTTCGACGAGGAAGACGACGACGACGGCCAGGGCGGCAGCAAGGCGCTGACCAAGAAGCTCGAGGAGCTCAAGACCGCCGCGCTCGTCAAGTTCGATTCGCTCGAAGCGAACTTCGACAAGATGCGCAAGGCCTTCGAGAAGGAAGGCTACGACTCGGCCGCCTACGCGCGCGCCCAGCAGGCGATCTCGTCCGAGCTGCGCACCATCCGCTTCACCGTCAAGACGATCGAGAAGCTGTGCGGCATCCTGCGTTCGCAGGTCGACGACGTGCGCCGCTACGAGCGCGAGCTGCGCAAGATCCTGGTCGACAAGTGCGGCATGCCGCAGGAGCACTTCATCAAGCACTTTCCGCCGAACGCGCTGAACCTGAAATGGGCCGAGAAGGAAGCGTCGTCCGGGAAGGGCTACAGCGCGGTCCTGTCGCGCAACCTGCCGGCGGTGCAGGAGCTGCAGAAGAAGCTCTGCGACCAGCAGGTCAAGGCCGTCGTACCGCTCGATGACCTCAAGAAGATCAACAAGCGCATGAACGAGGGCGAGAAGGCCTCGCGCGACGCCAAGAAGGAAATGATCGAGGCGAACCTGCGCCTCGTGATCTCGATCGCCAAGAAGTACACCAATCGCGGCCTGCAGTTCCTCGACCTGATCCAGGAAGGCAACATCGGCCTCATGAAGGCGGTCGACAAGTTCGAATACCGCCGCGGCTACAAGTTCTCGACCTACGCGACGTGGTGGATCCGGCAGGCCATCACCCGCTCGATTGCCGACCAGGCGCGGACCATCCGCATCCCGGTCCACATGATCGAGACGATCAACAAGATGAACCGCCTGTCGCGCCAGCACCTGCAGGAGTTCGGCTTCGAGCCGGACGCGCCGACGCTCGCCGAGAAGATGGAGATCCCCGAGGACAAGATCCGCAAGATCATGAAGATCGCCAAGGAGCCGATCTCCATGGAGACGCCGATCGGCGACGACGACGACTCGCATCTGGGCGACTTCATCGAGGACACCAACAACACTGCGCCGATCGAGGCCGCCATGCAGGCCGGCCTGCGCGACGTGGTCAAGGACATCCTCGATTCGCTGACGCCTCGCGAGGCCAAGGTGCTGCGGATGCGCTTCGGCATCGAGATGTCGACCGACCACACGCTCGAGGAAGTCGGCAAGCAGTTCGACGTGACGCGCGAGCGGATCCGCCAGATCGAGGCCAAGGCGATCCGCAAGCTCAAGCACCCGAGCCGCTCGGACAAGCTGCGCACGTACCTCGACACGCTGTAAGGCAGACGGCGCCGGATGGCGCCGTCTGCGTTGGTGGGGTTTGCGGGCACGCCGATTGCGACATCCGTCACGGGCGGCGCGATAAACTCGACCGCAATGCCTTCCTCACGCGCACTGAGATGACCCGGGTGTTCGAGTGCAGCGTCCTGTTCGCCGACCTGCGCGGCAGCACGGCGATGTACGAGACGCTCGGCAACACCGACGCCACCGCGGTGGTCACCCAGAGCGTCGCGCTGCTCGGCCGCATCGTGCGGGTCCACGGCGGCCACGTCGTGAAGACCCTCGGCGACGGTCTGATGGCGACCTTCCCCACCGCGTCGGCCGGCGTCGCGGCGGCCGACGACATGCACGACTCGCTGGCCCGCATCGGCGCGACCGGAGAAAGCGGCAGTACCGACCCGGATTGGCGCACGGTGCCGCTCAAGCTCCAGGTCGCGCTTGCCCACGGCGAGGTCGTCGAGATGTCGGGCGACGTCTTCGGCGACGCCGTCAACGTCGCGGCGCGCCTGCTCGACCATGCCGGCGACAACGAAACGCTCGCGACCGCGGGCGTCGTCGCCGGGCTCGAGGAATGGGAGCGCGCGCGCTTTCGCAGCCTCGACCGCATGCAGCTGCGCGGCCGCGTCGAGCCGGTGCACGTCCACCGCCTCGAGGCGGCACGCCGTTTCGGCGACAGCGCGGCGACCGCCTTCGGCGACATCCCGCCGAGCGCACCCGAGCCCGAGGCGATCCGCCTGGTCTGGCTTGACCTCAACCGCATCTTCGCGGGCACCGCGCTGCCGGTGGTGCTCGGCCGCAGCCCGCAGGCGACCTACATCATCGACGACGACCGCGTGTCGCGTTCGCACGCGCGCATCGACTGGCACGGCGGCACGTTCCAGCTCACCGACCTCAGCTACAACGGCACCTACGTGCGCTTCGACAACGACCCCGAGATGATCAGCCTCAGGCGCGGCACCTGCACCCTGCACGGCAGCGGCGTGATCGGGCTCGGCACCCCGCCGTCCGACTTCGCCAGCCCGAGCGTGCGCTTCGAGGTGCTCAAGTTCGCCGACACGCAGCCGCAGCCGTCATTCGAGTTCGGCGTCAAGTGACGGCCCGATGAGCGGGTCGAGCGAGCCGGCGTTCCGGCACGGCAGCGCAGCGCGCACGGCCATCGTCCTCTGTAACCTCGGCACTCCCGACGAGCCGACACCGGCCGCGGTGCGGCGCTACCTGGCCGAGTTCCTGAGCGACCGACGGGTCGTCGAGATCCCGCGCCTGGCGTGGTGGCCGATCCTGCACGGGATCGTGCTGCGCGTGCGCCCCAAGCGCTCGGCCGCCAAGTACCGGACGATCTGGACGCCCGAGGGATCGCCGCTCAAGGTGTGGACCGAGAAGCAGGCGACGCTGCTCGGCGGCTACCTCGGCGAGCGCGGTCACCCAGTGACCGTGCGCCCCGCGATGCGCTACGGCAGTCCGTCGATTCCCCGCGTGCTCGACGAGCTGAAGGCGCTCGGGGCGACGCGCATCCTGGTGCTGCCGCTCTACCCGCAGTATTCGGGCACCACCACGGCGAGCGTCGTCGATGCGGTCGCTGCGTGGACGCGCGACGTGCGCGCGCTTCCCGAGCTGCGCTTCGTCAACCGCTACCACGACGATGCCGGCTACATCGGCGCCCTCGCAGCGCGCGTCGCCGAGCACTGGCGCAGCGCCGGGCGCGGCGAGAAGCTGGTGCTCAGCTTCCACGGCGTCCCCAGGCGCACCCTGCTGCGCGGCGACCCCTACCACTGCGAGTGCCACAAGACCGCGCGCCTGCTCGGCGAGCGGCTCGAGCTCGGCGCCGACGAGCTGGTCGTCACCTTCCAGAGCCGCTTCGGGCGCGCCGAGTGGCTGCAGCCGTACACCGAGCCGACCCTCGTCGAGCTGGCGCGACGCGGCGTGCGCCGTGTCGACGTGATGTGCCCGGGCTTCACGAGCGACTGCCTCGAGACCCTCGAGGAGATCAACCAGGAAGTGCGCGCGGCGTTCCTCGGCGCCGGCGGCAGCGAGTTCCACTACATCGACTGTCTCAACGACCGGCACCCGTGGATCGCGGCGCTCGCCGACGTCGCGATCGCCCACCTCGGCGGCTGGCCGACCGCGGTTCCGGCGGCCGCGGAACTGGCGCGCTCGCGAGAGCGCGCGCTCGCGCTCGGCGCCGCCGACTAGGTTTCGGGGCCGGCCTTCGGCACGTCGAGCGGCGCCGCCGCGCGCCCTCTTCCACGCGCGACGCGTATCAGGCGCGGCAGCAGCACGACCGCTGCGATGATCACCAGCAGCACGAGCGAGCCGGGGCGCTGCACGAACACGCCCCAATGGCCTTCGCCGATCGAGAGCGCGTTGCGCATCTGCGCCTCGGCGAGCGGGCCGAGGATCATGCCGACCACCACCGGCGCGGTCGGAAAGTCGAAGCGGCGCATCAGCACGCCCAGGAGGCCGATGCCGTAGAGCAGCACCAGGTCGAACGCCGACTGGCGCATGCCGTACACCCCGACGGTCGCGAAGATCAGGATGCCGGCATAGAGCTGGGGCTTGGGGATCTTCAGCAGCTTGACCCACATGCCGACCAGCGGCAGGTTCAGCACCAGCAGCATCACGTTGCCGATGTAGAGCGACGCGATCAGCGCCCACACCAAGGCGGCGTTGGTGTCGAACAGCTGCGGACCGGGCTGGATGCCGTAGTTCTGGAATGCGCCGAGCAGGATCGCGGTGGTGTTGGAGGTCGGGATGCCCAGTGTCAGCAGCGGGATCAGCGTGGCGGTGATCGCCGCGTTGTTGGCGGCCTCGGGCCCGGCGACACCCTCGATCGCGCCCTTGGTGCCGAACTCCTCCGGGTGCTTGGAGAGCTTCTTTTCGGCGGCGTAGCTGAGAAAGGTGGGGATCTCGCTGCCGCCCGCCGGAATGGTGCCGAACGGGAACCCGATCGCGGTCGCGCGCAGCCATGCCGGCCACGAGCGGCGCCACTCGAGTGCGGTCATGTGGACCTTGCTCAGCGGGTTCTGCGTCTCGACCGTGCGCCCCTCGTAGAGCACCATGTAGAGCGCCTCGCCGACCGCGAACAGGCCCACCGCGATGAGCACCACCTCGATGCCGTCCATAAGCTCCGGAACGCCCCCGGTGTAGCGCGGCTGACCCGAGATCTGGTCGAGCCCGATCAGGCCGAAGAACAGGCCGATCGCGAGCGCGACCATCCCGCGCAGCGTGCTCTGTCCGAGCACCGCGCTCACCGTGGTGAAGGCGAGCACCATCAGCAGGAAGTACTCGGGCGGGCCGAGGCGGATCGCGAAGGCGGCGACCACCGGGGCGAACAGCGTGACGAGGATGGTGGCGATGGTGCCGGCGACGAACGAGCCGATCGCGGCGGTGGCGAGCGCGGCGCCGGCGCGCCCGCTCTTGGCCATCTTGTTGCCCTCCATCGCGGTAACCAGCGAACCCGACTCGCCGGGCGTGTTGAGCAGGATCGACGTGGTCGAGCCGCCGTACATCGCGCCGTAGTAGATGCCCGCGAAGAAGATCATCGACGCCGTCGGGTCGACCTTCGCGGTGATGGGCAGCAGCATCGCCACCGCGGTGGCCGGGCCGATGCCGGGCAGCACGCCCACTGCCGTGCCGAGCGTGCAGCCGAGCAGCGCCCACATCAGGTTGATCGGCGTACCGGCGGTGACAAAGCCCTGCAGCAGCTGGTTCCAGACGTCCACGGTCGTGCCCTGAAGTGAAGGTGCCGGTCAGATCCAGCCGGTGGACGTGAGCCCGGGCAGGTTGAGCCCGAGCAGCTGCGTGAACATCCAGAACACCGGGGCCGCGATCGCGAAACCGACGGCGGCATCGACGAGCCAGGCGCGCACGCCCAGGTCGAGCCGCCCTTCGGCCGCCTTGAAGCCGCGGACCGCCAGCACGAAGCAGAGCGTGCAGCTGAGGATGAAGCCGATCCGCGTGATCAGCGCAGCGGTCACCAGCACGGCGACGGAGACCCAGACGAAGCCCGGCCAGTAGCCGTGCGCCGCGCCCGACGGTTCCTCGCGATTGCGAAAGCCGCCGGTCAGCGCCTCGCGGATCAGCAGCACGCCGCTGATGGCGAGCATCGCCGCCACCACCCACGGCAGGAAGTTCGGGCCGACGCCCGAATAGACCGCTTCGGACGAGATGGTGCTCGCGGCGACGCCGATCGCGAGGGCCGCCGCCAGCGTGCCGATGCCGATCGCAAGCGGCGCGTTCAAATCATTCCCGACTTGGCCATCACCGCGCGCAGGCTGGCGAACTCGTTGTCGACGAAGCGCTCGAACTCGTCGCCGGTCATCAGCGCCGGCGTCCAGCCGTTCTTGTCGACGGCCTCGGTCCAGCTCTTCTGCCGGGTCGCCTTGACGATCAGGTCGATCAGCTCCTTGCGCTGCTGCGGCGTGATGCCGGGTGCGCCGTACACGCCGCGCCAGTTGCCGATCACGACGTTGTAGCCCTGCTCCTTCATGGTCGGCACGTCGATGCCCTTGATGCGGGTCTCCGACGTGACGGCGATCGGCCGCATCTTGCCGCTCTTGATGTACTCGGCGAACTCGCTGTAGCCGCTGCCGCCGACCGTGACGTTGCCGCCCAGGATCGCCGCGATCGCCTCGCCGCCGCCGCGGAACGCCACGTAGTTGATCTTCGACGGGTCGACGCCGACCTCGCGGGCCAGCATCGCCGCGGCGATGTGCTCGGTCGAGCCGCGCGAGCCGCCGCCCCACTTGACGCTGCCGGGGTCCTTCTTGAGCTGCTCGACCACGTCCTTCATGTTCCTGAGCGGCGAATTCGCCGGCACCACGAAGACGTTGTATTCGCTCGTCAGGCGCACCAGCGGCGTCGCCTGCGTCAGCGTCACCGGCTGCTTGCTGGTGATGATGCCGCCGAGCATCACGGCGCCCATGGTCATCAACGCGTTCGGGTCGCCCTTCGAGTTGAGGAACTGCGCGAGGCCGAGCGCGCCCGCGGCGCCGCCCTTGTTGTCGAAAGTCACCGACGCCGCGCCCGCGTCCTGCAGCGCCTTGCCCAGCGCGCGGCCCGTGAGGTCCCAGCCGCCGCCCGGGTTCGCCGGAATCATCATCTTGAGGTTGGCGGCGGCGCGGGCCAGGCCGGGCAGCGTGCCGGCGGCGCCCAGCGCGACCAGGGTGCGCAGGAAGGTGTCTCGACGCATGGTGGAGTCGCGAAGTTGGGATCGGCCCATTCTCCAGCCGGCCACCCTGCTCACCAGAGGGTCACCTCTAGGTGAAAACGCGAACGACGCCCGCTCCGGGAACGGGTCTGCCGCTTGCCCGAAAATCGCGCGATGGCAGCGGCAGAACCCTCCTCCGGCGTGCGACTCGACAAGTGGCTGTGGGCGGCGCGCTTCTTCAAGACGCGCTCGCTCGCCGCCGAGGTGGTCGACAAGGGCCGGGTGTGGGTCAACGGCATCCTCGCCAAGCCGGCACGCGAGATCCGCGCCGGCGACCGCATCGAGCTGCGCGACGGCGCGCTCACCCGGACGTTTGTCGTCGCCGCGGTGTCGGCGGTGCGCGGCCCGGCGCCGGTTGCGCAGACGCTCTATGCCGAGACGCCCGAGAGCATCGCCGCCCGCGAGGCGTACGTCGCCGCGCGCAAGCTCGCGCCGGAGCCCGCGGCGGCGTTCGAGAGCGGCCGTCCGACCAAGCGCGACCGGCGCCAGCTCGCCGACTGGAATCGCTGGAGCGCGTCGGTCGACCCCGACTGAGGCGTGCCCCGGCCCTCTCGAGCCGAGCCGGAAAATTTCGTGTCATGCCCCTCTTGAAAGCAAGGGGATCCGCCTCACGTCGGCCGGATGAACGACTTCAACCAACCCAACCCCGCCGCCGAAGGCGAAGCACCGCCGACTGACGCCGCGCTTCAGGCCGAACCGACCGTCGACCTCGACGCCCGCCTGGCCGAGCTGTCCGACGCGTACCTGCGCGCCAAGGCCGAGACCGAGAACATCCGCCGCCGCGCCGAGGAAGAGGTGGCCAAGGCGCGCAAGTTCGCGGTCGAGACCTTCGCCGAGAGCCTGCTGCCGGTGCGCGACAGCCTCGAGGCGGCCCTGGCGATCCCCAACGCGACGTCCGAACAGGTGCTCGAAGGCGTTCACGCCACGCTGCGCCAGCTGACCAGCGCGCTCGAGCGCAACCGGGTCGTCGAGATCAACCCGACCGCCGGCACCCGCTTCGACCCGCACCAGCACCAGGCGATCAGCGTGGTGCCTGCCGCCCAGGAAGCCAACACCGTGGTCAGCGTGCTGCAGAAGGGCTACCTGATCGCCGACCGGGTGCTGCGGCCGGCCCTCGTCACGGTCAGCGGAGCCGCCTGACGCGCCGGCGGCGCCGCTTGAAAAAGCCGACCTGCTGCCCTACTTCGAACGCATTCGACATTCATCTCTAGGAGAACAACAAATGGCCAAGATCATCGGGATCGACCTCGGCACGACCAACTCGTGCGTGGCGATCATGGAAGGCAACACGACTCGGGTGATCGAGAACAGCGAAGGTGCGCGGACCACGCCGTCGATCATCGCGTACCAGGAAGGCGGCGAGATCCTGGTCGGCGCCTCGGCCAAACGCCAGGCCGTCACCAACGCCAAGAACACCATCTACGCGGTCAAGCGCCTCATCGGACGCAAGTTCACGGAGAAGGAAGTCCAGAAGGACATCGACCTCATGCCCTACAAGATCGTCGCCGCCGACAACGGCGACGCGTGGGTCGAGGTGCGCGGCCAGAAGCTCGCGCCGCAGCAGATCTCGGCCGAGATCCTGCGCAAGATGAAGAAGACCGCCGAGGATTATCTGGGCGAGGCCGTGAGCGAGGCCGTCATCACGGTGCCGGCGTACTTCAACGACGCGCAGCGCCAGGCGACCAAGGACGCCGGCCGCATCGCCGGCCTCGATGTGAAGCGGATCATCAACGAGCCGACCGCGGCCGCGCTGGCGTTCGGCCTCGACAAGACCCACAAGGGCGACCGCAAGATCGCGGTGTACGACCTCGGGGGCGGCACGTTCGACGTGTCGATCATCGAGATCGCCGACGTCGACGGCGAGAAGCAGTTCGAGGTGCTGTCCACGAACGGCGACACGTTCCTGGGCGGCGAGGACTTCGACCAGCGGATCATCGACTACATCATTACCGAGTTCAAGAAGGAGCAAGGCGTCGACCTGTCGAAGGACGTGCTCGCGCTGCAGCGCCTGAAGGAAGCCGCCGAGAAGGCCAAGATCGAGCTCTCGAACAGCTCGCAGACCGACATCAATTTGCCGTACGTGACGGCCGATGCGTCGGGCCCGAAGCACCTCAACATCAAGCTCACGCGCGCCAAGCTCGAAGCGTTGGTCGAGGACCTGATCGAGCGCACCATCGCGCCGTGCCGCACCGCGATCAAGGACGCCGGCGTGTCGGCGAGCCAGATCGACGACGTCATCCTGGTCGGCGGCATGACCCGCATGCCGAAGGTGCAGGAGAAGGTCAAGGAGTTCTTCGGCAAGGAGCCGCGCAAGGACGTCAACCCGGACGAGGCGGTCGCCGTCGGCGCCGCGATCCAGGGCCAGGTGCTCACCGGTGACCGCAAGGACGTGCTGCTGCTCGACGTCACCCCGCTGTCGCTCGGCATCGAGACGCTCGGCGGCGTGATGACGAAGATGATCCAGAAGAACACGACCATTCCGACCAAGTTCTCGCAGACCTTCTCGACCGCCGAGGACAACCAGCCGGCGGTGACGATCAAGGTGTATCAGGGCGAGCGCGAGATGGCGTCCGGCAACAAGAGCCTGGGCGAGTTCAATCTCGAAGGGATCGCTCCGGCGCCGCGCGGCATGCCGCAGATCGAGGTCACGTTCGACATCGACGCCAACGGCATCCTGCACGTGGGCGCGAAGGACAAGGCGACCGGCAAGGAGAACAAGATCACCATCAAGGCGAACTCGGGCCTGTCGGAAGCCGAGATCGAGCAGATGGTCAAGGACGCCGAACTGAACGCGGCCGACGACAAGAAGAAGATCGAGCTGATCCAGGCGCGCAACGCCGCCGACGCCGCGATCCACAGCGTGCGCAAGAGCCTGGGCGAGCATGGCGACAAGCTCGAGGCGGGCGACCGCGAGAAGATCGAGTCGGCCCTGAAGGATGCCGAGGCATCGCTCAAGGAAGAGGACAAGTCGGTGATCGAGGCCAAGACCGAAGCCCTGATGGCCGCAAGCCAGAAGCTCGGCGAGAAGGTCTACGCCGAGCAGGCGGCGCAGGCTGGCGCGGCCGGCCAGCCCGGTGCCGCTGAGGCGGCGGGGGCCGCTGGCGCAGCCGGTGCCGGATCGGCGCGGCCGGCGAACGACGACAACGTCGTCGACGCCGACTTCAAGGAAGTCAACAAGGGCTGAGTCCCTTTCCTTCGCGGGAGCCGGTTCGGGCTTGGGCATGCGCCGAAGCCCGAACCGGCTTTTTGCGCACCAGCGAACGACATGCCCTTGGGGCCACGATCATCCGGAGCGTGATTGCAGATGAGCAGCAAGCGAGACTATTACGAAGTGCTGGGGGTGCCGCGCAACGCCTCCGACGACGACATCAAGAAGGCTTATCGCAAGCTGGCGATGAAGCATCACCCGGACCGCAACCAGGGTGAAAGCTCGAAGGCGGCCGAGGAGAAGTTCAAGGAGTGCAAGGAAGCCTTCGAGATGCTCTCCGATCCGCAAAAGCGCGCGGCCTACGACCAGTACGGTCACGCCGGCGTCGACCCCAACCTCGGCATGGGGCGGGGCGGTGCCGAAGGCTTCGGCGGCTTTGCCGAGGCCTTCGGCGACATCTTCGGCGACATCTTCGGAGGCGCCGCCGGACAGCGCCGCGGCGGCCAGCAGATCTACCGCGGTGCAGACCTCAGCTACGCGATGGAGATCACGCTGGAGGAGGCAGCCGCGGGCAAGGAAACCCAGATCCGCATCCCGGCCTATGACCCGTGCGACACGTGCAAGGGCAGCGGGGCCAAGCCCGGCACGAGCCCGATCAGCTGCACCACCTGCCACGGCAGCGGCACGGTGCAGATGCGGCAGGGCTTCTTCAGCATCCAGCAGACATGCCCGCAGTGTCACGGCAGCGGCAAGATCATCCCCGAGCCGTGCCCGACCTGCCATGGCCAGGGCCGCATCAAGAAGAACAAGACGCTCGAGGTGAAGATCCCGGCCGGCATCGACGCCGGCATGCGCATCCGCTCGAGCGGCAACGGCGAGCCCGGCCCCAACGGCGGCCCGAACGGTGACCTCTACATCGAGATCCGCGTCAAGCAGCACGACATCTTCGAGCGCGACGGCGACGACCTGCACTGCACGGTTCCGGTCGGCATCACCACCGCGGCGCTCGGCGGCACGGTCGAGGTGCCGACGCTCGGCGGCCGCGCCGAGGTCGAGCTGCCCGAAGGCACGCAGCACGGCAAGACGTTCCGCCTGCGCGGCAAGGGCATCAAGGGCGTGCGCTCGACCTATCCCGGCGACCTGTACTGCCACATCAGCGTCGAGACGCCGATCAAGCTGACCGAGCACCAGAGGAAGCTGATGAAGGAGCTCGACGAGTCGTTCCGCAAGTCGGGCGATCGTCATTCGCCGAGCGCCAAGAGCTGGAGCGATCGCGTCAAGGACCTGTTCAAGGCCTGACGAGGGCCCGCTCGCAGCGGCTCACGCCGATCCGTTGAGGTCGGATGTGTTCGCGCTCGCCGCGACGCCGCTTCGAGCGACTGCCGGCGCGCGAGACATCGGCGTTCAGCCGAACAGATCCTGCTGCGCCCCTGCCTTGCCTGCCGGCGCGGCCCGGGTCGGCCGGCGGAACTGCGTGACGTCGAGCTCGATGCGCGAGCTGTCGAGCCGATTGCGCGCGATCGCCTTCTTCAGGCGCTGCTGCAGCAGCTCGGCCCACACACCCTCGCCCTTCATACGCTTGCCCCAGCGCGCGTCGTAGTCCTTGCCGCCGCGCATCTCGCGCACGCGCGCCATGACGCGCGCCGCGCGGTCGGGGAAGTGCTCGTCGAGCCAGCGCTGGAAGATCGGGTTCACCTCCCACGGCAGGCGCAGCACGATGCCGAACGCGGCGCGCGCACCCGCCGACGCCGCGGCTTCGAGCAGCCGCTCGATCTCGGGCTCGTTGATGAACGGAATGATCGGCGAGACGCTGACACCGACCGGAATGCCTGCCCTGGCGAGCGCCTCGATGGTGCGCAGGCGCCGATGCGGCGCCGCCGCGCGTGGCTCGAGGATGCGCGCGAGCGCGGGGTCGAGCGAGGTCAGCGACACGTAGACCGCGGCGAGCTTCCGCGCCGCCATCGGCGCGATGAGGTCGAGGTCGCGCTCGATGCCCGACGACTTGGTGACCAGCGAGAACGGGTGCGAGCACTCGGCGAGCACCTCGATCACCGAACGCGTGATGCCGAGCCGGCGCTCGACGGGCTGGTAGGCGTCGGTCGCCGAGCCGACGTTGAGATGCTTGGCCACGTATGACGGCTTCATGAACGCCTCGCGCAGGCGTTCGGCCGCATTCACCTTGGCGATAATCCGCGTCTCGAAGTCGAGGCCCGGCGAGAGGTTGAGGTAGCTGTGGGTCGGCCGCGCGAAGCAGTACACGCAGCCGTGCTCGCAGCCGCGATACGGGTTCACCGAGAGGTCGAACGCGAGGTCGGGCGAGTCGTTGCTCGAGACGATGCTGTTGACGCGTTCCTCGACAACCGTGGTGTCCGGGGCGAGCCGCTCCTCGCTCGCGTCCTGGTCGAGCGTGCCCCAGCCGTCGTCGAAGCGCTCCGCATGCTCGGGCTTGAAACGGTGCTCGATCAGCCACGCGGTGCCACGCCCCTTCAGCGGGCTGGCGCGGGGCAGCCGGGGCTCGGGCGACGGTTCGGGCGGCAGGCGATCTCGCGCGTCCATACTGTATGAATATACAGCATTCGTGCAGGCGCTCGCCCGCGCGTTGCGCACGCCAGCCCTCGCCCGATGCGGCGCCGAGCTGTAGCGCTTCTGCAGTCCGAGCCGAGCTGCGCTACGGCCGCATCGACACAGCTTGTTGCACCCCGGCGTGTCGAGTGCCTTTTCCGCCTACTGCGGGCGGCGAAGCCGCGCCGGATGATGTTCTACTTCGCAGTTGTTCGAATCGGACTGCCGCCGAAAGCTCGATGCATCCTGTCGTCCTGAAAAACGTCGCCCGTACCTACCAGCTCGATGCCGTCGACGTGCCGGCGCTCACCGACATCAACTTGGTGATCCTGCCGAACCGCTTCACGGTGCTGTCGGGCCCGTCCGGGAGCGGCAAGACGACGTTGCTCAATCTGATCGGCTGCATCGACCGGCCGGACAGCGGAACCATCATGGTCGGCGGCAAGGCGGTGCAGACCATGGACGACGACACGCTCTCGGACTTCCGCGCCAAGCAGCTCGGCTTCATCTTCCAGAACTTCAACCTGCTGCCGGTGCTGAGCGCGTTCGAGAACGTCGAGTACCCGCTCCTGATGGCCAAGATGCCCAAGGAGCGGCGGCACCGCCGCGTCAGGAAGCTGCTCGACGCGGTGGGTCTTGCCGACAAGGGAGCGCACCGGCCCGGGCAACTCTCGGGGGGCCAGCGCCAGCGCGTCGCGATCGCGCGTGCCCTCGCGCGCAAGCCCCAGCTCGTGCTCGCCGACGAGCCGACCGCCAACCTCGACAGCAAGACCGGCGTCGAGATCCTCGAGCTGATGCGCAAGATGCAGCGGCGCTACCAGGTGTCGTTCGTCTTCTCGTCGCACGACCCGAAGCTGCTCGACGCCGCCGACGACGCGATCCACATCCAGGACGGCCGCATCACCGGCATCGAGCGACGCACGCTACAGCGGGAGCTCGGCGCATGAACACGTTCTCGCTCGCTCTGCGCAATTTGATGCGCAACCGGCGCCGTTCGCTGATGACGCTGCTCGCGATGGTGCTCGGCATGGTCGCGGTGCTGCTGTTCGGCGGCTTCGTCCGCGACATCACGTATCAGCTGCAGTCGGGATACGTGCAGCGCTCGGGGCACCTTCAGATCCAGCGCAAGGGCTACTTCCTGTACGGCAGCGGTGACCCGGCAGCGTACGGCATCGCCGACTACGAACGCATCCTGAAGACGGTCCGCGCCGACCCGGTGCTCGCACCGATGCTGATCGTGGGCACGCCGGTGCTCAACTTCGGCGGCATCGCCGGCAACTTCGCCGCGGGCGTGTCGCGCACCGTGTTCGTGAGCGGCTACGAGGTGCAGGGTCAGAACCTGATGCGCGAGTGGAACGACTACCGGCTGCGACTGGTGCCGAGCCGACTCGCTCTCTCCGGCTCCGGGCCCGACTCGGCGGTGATCGGCACCGGCGTCGCCCGCGTGCTGCAGCTCTGCGGTGCGCTCGAGGTGCCAAACTGTGTCGCCGCGCCGCCGTCGGACAGCGCGCCGCCGCCGGCCGCGGCGAAGGGGGCGGACCTTCCCGACGACATCGCCGGCCTCTCGGCACCGGCCGCCAAGCCAGCCGGGCCCGCGGCGGCGGCGAGCGGCGTACCGCGCATCGAGATCCTCGCCGCGGGTGCACGCGGTGCCCCGAACGTTGCCGCGGTGAACGTGGTCCGCGCTGAGTTCCAAGGCATCAAGGAGCTCGATGACGTGCACGTCACCATGCATCTCGCGCAGGCGCAGAAGCTGGTGTTCGGTCAGTCCGCACCGAGAGCCACGGCGATCGCGCTGCAGTTGCATCACACCCGGCAGGTGCCGGCGGCACGCGAGCGCCTGCAGCAGATCCTCGAGACCACGTTCAAGGACAACCCGCTCGAGATCATCGACTACGAAACGCTCAACCCCTTCTACGGCCAGACGCTCGGGATGTTCGCGGCGATCTTCGGCTTCATCTCGGCGCTGATCGGCGCGGTGGTGCTGTTCACGATCAGCAACACGATGAGCATGACGGTGGTCGAGCGCACGGTCGAGATCGGCACCGTGCGCGCGCTGGGCTTGCGCCGCGCCGGCATCCGCAAGCTGTTCCTGACCGAGGCGATGGTGCTCGGCGCGATCGGCTCGGTGGTCGGACTCAGCGCGGCCGTCGCGCTCGCGTGGGTGATCAACTTCATGGGGCTGACCTGGATGCCGCCCGGCGGCGTCGAGCCCTCGCCGCTTGCCGCGCAGGTCGCCGGCGAGCACATGATGATGCTCGGGAGCGCCCTCGGCCTGATCGCCGTCGCGTCGCTCTCGGCGCTGCTGCCGGCGACCCGCGCCTCGCGCATGAACATCGTCGACGCCCTTCGACACGTCTGAACCATCATGAGCAAGCTCCTCACCCTGGCCCTTCGCCACGCCCGCACGACACTGCTCGGCGTTTCGGTGGCCTGTGCATCGGCCACCGCGTTCGCCGCGGTCGACGCGCAGGCCATCCTCGCCGCCAGCGACAACGTCCGCAACCCGCCCAAGCCGTTCGGCGTGACGGTCCAGTTGATCGAATACCGCAACAAGAAGCAAACCGAAGGCAACACGCTCGAGGTCTATTCGAAGTCCGATCCGGCGAGCGGTCAGTTCCGCAGCCTCATTCGCTTCGTGGAGCCGACGCGCGACGCCGACAAGCTGCTGCTCAAGAACGGCAACGACCTCTGGTTCTACGACCCGGCCAGCAAGGCCAGCATCCGGCTCTCGCCGCAGCAGCGCCTGCTCGGCCAGGCCGCCAACGGCGACATCGTGACGGTGAACCTGGCCAAGGACTACACCGCCACCTTGATCGGCGAAGAGGATCTCGTCGACGGCGAGAAGGTGAACCGGCGCTGCTACAAGCTGCGCCTGACGGAGCGCTCGCCCGACGTCACCTACAACCAGATCGAGATGTGGATCGAGGTCGGCACCGCGCGCCCCGTGAAGGCGCTCTACTACGCCGAGAGCGGCCGCCAGCTCAAGACCGCGTACTACCGCAAGTTCCAGTCGCAGCTCGGCGCCGAGCGGCCGACGGAGGTCGTCATCATCGACGGCCTCGATCCCAACTGGGTGACCGTGATGCGCTACAGCGACTTCGCGTCGCGCAACGTCCCCGACGCGTGGCTGCAGCGCGACTATCTGCCGCGCTTCAAACCGGAATGACGATGCTTCGAACCACCGCGGCGCTGGGCGCCCTCACCCTCGCCACCACCGTGGCCCTCGCGGCCGAGCCGGCGCCGGCGCCGGGCGGCGCCGACGCCGACGCGCTCGACCTCGCCGACAACACCAAGGAGGTCGCGGCCAAGCCGCAGCGCAGCTGGCGCGTGTTCGGCGAGGCAGGCGTCTCGCGCAGCTGGGAGCCCGGGCACGAGTCGGGCACCGAAGGCGGCCGACTCTCGCTCGACCTGCGCTACGACGGCACGCTGGCGCCGGGTCTGCGCGCCGTGTTCTCGGACCGACTGGACCTCGGGCGTTCGTCGGTGCCGCCCCGCAAGACCAACATCAACACGCTGCGCGAGGCGTACCTGAGCTGGCAGGTGCGCCCGGACGTGGTCGCCGACCTCGGACGCGTCAACCTGCGCTACGGAGCGGCGCTCGGCTACAACCCGACCGACTTCTTCCGCTTCGGCGCGCAGCGCTCGATCGTCACCCGCGACCCGGTGAGCCTGCGCGAAAACCGCCAGGGCACGTTCGTTCTGCAGGGGCAGAAGCTCTGGAGCGACGGCTCGCTGTCGGCGGTGTATTCGCCGTATCTCTCGGACAAGCCGAACGACTCGACGTTCGCGATCGACGCCGGCTCGACCAACTTCCGCAACCGGTGGCTGCTGGCGGGCTCGTACAAGCTCGGCTCGCAGTTCAGCCCGCAGGTGCTGCTGCACGGCGGCGACGACCAGCCGGTGCAGGTGGGCCTCAACCTCTCGAGCGTGGTGAACAGCTCGACGGTCGCGTTCTTCGAGTACGCGGCCGGGCGTTCGCGCTCCCTCATCGACGAGGTGCAGGACGACCGTGCGCACAAGCATCTGCAGCAGCGTGCGGCTGCCGGCCTCACCTACACCACGAGCTTCAACCTCTCGCTGACGGCCGAGGCCGAGTACAACAGCGCGGCTCCCCGGCGCGGCCAGTGGCGGGCCTACCGCGGCGCCGGCCCGTTCAATGCGCTGGCACTGCTCGGCACGAGCCAGCGCGACCAGGAGCTACCGGTTCGCCGCGCCCTTTTCGTGTACGCGAACTGGCGCGACCTCGGCATGCGCAACTTCGACGTGTCGGGCTTCGTGCGCCAGGAGTGGGAGACGCACAGCCGCGAGATGTGGACCGAGGCGCGCTACCACTGGGGCAGCAACGAGGTCGCGCTGCAGTACCTGCACTACGGCGGCAACTCGCGTTCGGTTTTCGGTTCGGTGCCCGAAGGCCGTCGCGTCGAGCTGCTCTATCGCCGCTTCCTCTGACGCGGCGACAGGCGCCCGGCGTCAGCGCGCACCGTCGACCAGCGCGAGCGATCGCGCCAGCGTGCGCACCAGGTCGCTCTGCGTGATCACGCCGACGACGCGACGTTCGGCATCGATGATCGGCAGGTGGTGGTGCCCGCCGGCCGCGAACAGCGGAAGCAGATCGACCACGAACCGATCGGCGCTCGAGACGCGCACCGTGCGCGTCATCACGTCGCCGATCACGCCCTCGGGCTCCGGCGCGGCCGGCCTCCAGCGGCCGAGCATGCCGCGCAGACGTTCGCCGACGCGCCCGCGCGCGATGCGCGTCTCGGCGCCATCGGCAAGGTTGGCGGCGGTCACGATGCCGAGGATGGCGCCACGCGCATCGACCACCGGCAGTGCCTTGATGCGGCGCTCTCGCATGAGCCGGCGCGCGTCGGCAAGCGCCGTCGCCGCGCTCACCGTGACCGGCGGCGTCGTCATCACGTCGGCGCAACGCAGCGCGCCGAGGCTGCGCCGGTAGGCGTTCTGCTCGGCCTCGTGCAGCAGGTCCTCCAGGTCGTCGCGGCTGACGTCGAGCACCTGGTTGTAGCGCGCGAGCGCAGCGTCGAGGTCCTCGGCCGAGAGGCGCATGCCGGGCGCGCGTGACGCGGCCGGAGCCGCCGGCTGCTGGGCGTGCGGGTAGCGGCGACCCGTCGCGTGGTTGTAGGCGATGCCGGCGAGCACGAGCAGCAACGAACCGGTCAGCACCGGCGCGATCGCGCGCCGTCCAGTGCGTGCTGTGAGCAAGCACCATCGAGAGGGCCATCGCACCGCCCGGCGGGTGCAGGCAGCGCAGCGCGAACATCGCGGCGATCGCGAGCGCGACCGCGAACGCAGCCGCGAGTCGCGGCTCCGGGATCCACGCCGCGCAGGCGACGCCGACCAGCACCGCGATGCCGTTCCCGCCGACCACGCTCCACGGCTGCGCGAGCGGGCTGGCCGGCGTCGCGAACACCAGCACCGCGCTCGCGCCGAGCGGCGCGACGAGAAAGAGCCCGAAGCCCGCGCGCCCGAGCAGCGCAATCCCGATCGCCACGAACGCGATGCCGACACCGGCGCCGGCGATCGTGCGCCAGCGCTCGCGCGCGTCGACGTGGACCGGAGCGGGCCAGAAGCTGCGCAGGAAGGCGGCCGCACGCGAGGTCGGGTGCGCCAGCGGAGCCGGCGCCACGGGCGTCACCGCGTCGGCAGGAAGCGCCGACGCCAGCGGCGCGGATGGGAGGGGCGGTTTCATGCAGGAAAGCGAGGGCTCGCGGAGCGGGCTGCGCATGCTGCCGCCCGAGCGCAGGGCAAGCCGGGCGACGAGCGACGCCGATGTGGCGCGGTGCAGACCGCGGGGTGACGCGGAGCCGCGGGTTCGCGGGCGGCGCCATTGTCCCCTCGCCGGCTGGCGAGCGTCGCGACGCATCCCAACGCCATCGCCGGCGCAGCCACCGGCTCGGGCGGGTCGCAGCGTCGGTGTGCGCCGGGCGCGGCGACGTCACCGCTCGTGCTGCCGACCTGCCCAGACTCGCCAGGACCATTCGTCCGCCCCGCGAGCCGGGTGCGCTCGCCCACCGTGATCCGGACCGTCCCGCGCAGTGCGCAGCCGAGCGCGCGCCAGAATCGCGCATGCCATCGCCCGGCCCGCTCGACGACCTGCGCGCGATCGCCGCCACGCTCGACGGCATCGACGTCGAGTGCTACCGCCGCCACGATCGCCACCCGCACGAGCCGGTGCTCGGCCTCGGCGCGCCGCAGGCTCGCTGGTGCTTTTTCGGGCGCGACCCGGGCGAGCAGGAAGTGCGGCTGCAGCAGCCGTTCGTGGGGCCGGCGGGTCAGAACATTCGTGCGGTGCTGAGCGAGCTCGGGGCCGATGCGGCCGACGTCTACTGGATGAACACGGTGCCGTTCAAGCCGCTCGGCAACCGGCCGTGGAGCCTGGCGGTACGGCGCCGCTGCCGACCGCCACTGCTCGAACTGCTCGCCGGCTGGCAGGGCCGGCGCGTGATCGCGTTCGGCGAGGCAGCGTTCGGCTGGTTCGGACTCGGGGACGCCACGCTGCGGCGCGAGCTCGACGCGTTCCGGACCCGCGCCGACACGTACGAGGCCGAACTCGACGTGGTGCTCGACATGCCCGACGCGACCGTGCGCCGCTTGACGCTCTGCCCGGTGCCGCATCCGTCGGGTGCGAACGCGCGCTGGGCACGCGCGTTCCCGACGCTGCTGAAGGCACGTCTCAGAGCCACCACCTGATCCACGTGCGGGCCTCGCGCAGGTCGTCGCGCGCCGGCGGGTGCGGCTCGGCACGCTCGTGCACCGGAGCACCGGCGGCGCCGAGCCGCGGCAGCAGCATGCCGACCTCGCGGCGATATGCCCGGTAGCGATCGCCGAACTGGGCAACGAGGTCGCGCTCCTCGAAAGCGATGCCGACCAGGATGTAGGCCGACGTCATGGCGGCGAACAGCAGGTGCCCGGCGCTCATGACCGGCGTGCTCCAGAACGCGAGCATGAAGCCGACGTAGATCGGATGCCGCACGTGCCGGTAGAACGGCGGTACGCGGAACTCGGGCTCGGCGGCGGCGCGCCCGCGCCAATGACGCCACACCTGCTTGAGGCCGAACAGCTCAAAGTGGTCGATCTGGAACGTCGACGCGAGCACCAGCGCCCAGCCGAGCGCGCTCGTTCCGGCCAGGGCCCAGCCGAGCGGCGTCGCGCGCAGATCCCAGAGCGTGCCGGGAATCGGCCGCCATTCGAGGAAGAGCACGAGCAGCGCCAGGCTCGCCAGCAGCACGTAGGTGCTGCGTTCGACGACGGGCGGGACGACGCGGGTCCACCAGCGCTTGAACGCCGGCCGCGCCATCAGGCTGTGCTGGATCGCGAAGACGCCCAGCAGCAGCACGTCGACGAGCAGCGAGAGCGCGAGCGACTCCTCGGCCGCGCTTGCCGGCAGGCCGGCGTCGATCGACTTCGGCACGACGACGTTGCCGACGAAGCCGATCGCATAGAGGAAGGTGACGAGAAAGATCGTGTAGGCGACGCCGCCGTACAGGGTTGCAGGAAGTCTCATGGTGGTCTCCGTGAAGGCGGAAGGGCCGGCCCGCCCGCCACGACCGACGGCCGCGGCGTCAGGCGGGGCGGCGGGCGCTCAGTAGCCGGTCATCGGCTCGATGACGCTGCGCACCTCGCTCACCTTGCTGGCGGGAAAGCCGCTCAACCGGGCGTGCTCGTACACCGACGCCTCGTGGTCGGCGAGGTAGATGCAGAAGGTCTTGTCGTCGACGACGTACGACTGCACCCACTGCACCTTGCCGGCGAGCTTTTCGAGGGCGGCGTTGGAAGTCGCCGAGGCGTCCTTGAGCTGGGCGCGGTCGAGTTGGCCCACGCCGGGAATGTCGCGTTCGATCACATAGCGCTTCATGGTCAGATCCTTCAGTTCGGGAAAGCAGTCCCGCAGCGTCGAGTCGAAAACCGGCGGCCATGCTGCGGGACATGGCTGGCCGCCGGCCGGGGTCATCGGGAGCCGCGTCACGCCGCCGCAGTCGCCCCGGAGGGCGCGCGGCCCGCGCGTGCAGCCACCGCGGTCGGCGCGAACGCACGGGCGGCGCGGGCGAGTTCGATGCGCGCGCGCGTCACGCCCGGTCCATACGGCGACGCCACGAGGCGGCCGCCGAACGATGTGGCCAGGCTCGACATCGCGGTGTTGCCGACGAGCATGTCGGCGACCAGCGTGGCGACGCCGTGACGTGCCGCGTAGCGCAGCAGGCGCTGCATCAGCGCACGGCCGAGGCCGACGCCCTGCCACGCGTCGGCGACCGCGATCGCGAACTCGGCGGTGTCGCCGTCGCACACGTAGCGTGCGTCGGCGACGATGCCGATCGAGTCGCCGGCCTCGTCGAGCGCCTCGGCGACGATCGCGACATGCGCCTCGTGGTCGACGTCGGTCATCTGGCGCAGCAGCGTCGGCGGCAGCTCGACGAGCGCGGCAAGGAAGCGCTTGTGGCGCGAGTCGACGGACAGCGCACGCACGAAGTCCTGCTCGGCCGGCGCGTCGATCGCGAGCACCGGCCGCACCACCACGCAGCGGTCGTCGGCGAGCATGAGGCGGTCGATCAGCGCACCGGGGTAGCGGGCGCGCGTCGCCGGCATCTCGATGCGGGCGCTCACGGTGTCGCTCCGGCGACACGCAGCATCGCCACTTGCAGCGTCCTCGCCGCGCGCTGCAGCGCCGACGGCGCCGGTTCGACGACGAGCACGCGCGTGTCGGCCGCGAGCCCCTGCAGCAGCGCATGCGCGCCGCGAGGCAGCGTGAAGCGGTCGCCGGGCCGCAGCATGTGGTCGTCGGGCTGGCGGTCGAGCGTGAGCCAGAGCAGGCCACGCGTCACGCACAGCCGCGCCGCCCCGCTCATGCGGGCGAGCTCGTCGTTGCGCAGCGAGACCATGCGCTCGTGGGTCGGGTCGATCGTGCGTGCATCCATGGTCGGTTCCTCCTCGGACGTCAGGGCGGAAATGCGGGTGAGCGCAAGGCGTTCGCCGGGCCCGCGTGTGTCGGCGGGCGGGCTCGCGACCAGCAGCGCGGCCGACGCACACGCCAGCGCGACGGTCGAGAGCGTCGGCAGCAGGTGGTGGTCTTCATGGCGTGGCCTCGGCGACTTCGTTCGGTACGACCAATCTAGGCAGCGCGTATGGCAGGCGGATGTCGCGCGGCGGCCGCTCCTGTTTCGTGTGTTGCGCGCGCGGCGCCGGACGGCGGATCGACTCGATCGCCTGCAGCAACGTGAGGTGCAGCACGTCGCGCTGCGCGTGGCTGCCGCCCAGCCGATGCAGGTGCGCCGGCAGGCTCGCGAGCAGGCTGATCGCGAGCGCGTGCTCGCCGCGGCCGAATGCGATCAACGCGCGGCACGCCGGCAGGCCGAGCTGCCGTGTGCTCTCGCCGTGCCGCGTCGGCAGCCACTGGCGGCGCGCGAGCGCCTGCTCGAGACAACGCGCGCGCGACCAATCGCCGGCGCCGACGAACGCGAGCATCGCGTGCAGGTCGTTGAAGCTGCAGAACGCGTCGTCGACGTGCGACTCCCACGCCGCAGCCAGCTCGCGCCAGCGCGCACCGGCGTCGATGCCCTTCAGGCGCAGCCGCCAGAGCAACGCCGCGGCGTCGATGAGGTCGGCGACGTCGACGAGCCCGCCGGCGCGGATGCGGCGGTCGTAGTGCGCGAGCACCGCGCCGGCATCTCCGGATGCGAGATGGAACAACGCCAGATGCCACCAGCAGTGCGTCGCGACCACCGTGCGCTCGCTCCAGAGTGCGGCGTGCGCGTTCAACCAGCGCGCGCCCGCCTCGGGTCGATCGGTCATCTCGAAGACGTGGGCCATCGCGTGGTGCGCGCGCGCGTTGCCGGGCTCGAGCGCGATCGCGTGGCGCGCGGCGTCCTCGGCGCGCGCGTTCTCGCCGCACTCGACGAGCGCGAACGCGTGCATCGCGCGCACCGCATGCGCGCCGGTCAGGTCGTCGGGCCACGCCGGCAGCACGCGCTCGACGCGTTCGCGCATGCGCGTGGTCGCGCCACCCAGGTAGTCGATGCCGCACGCCATCGACAGCGCGAGCACGTCGCGCGGCCGGGCGTCGAGTGCCTGCCCGAGCACGCCGGCGGCGCCTTCGTAGTCGTCGTCGAGGATGCGTTCGAGCGCGGCGATGTGCAGACGCTCGTGCGGGTTCGCCGGCAACGCGGCCGCGAGCTCGAGCACCGGGCGCGCCGAGCGGACCCGGCGCGGATCGCGGCTGCCGACCAGCTTGCACGCGGCGAGCACGTGTGCCATCACGAAGCGCGGCGCGCCCTCGAGCGCTGCGGCGAGCGGATCGTCGCTGTCGGTGCGCCACGCCACGAACGCGGCGAGCGCGCGCTCGTAGGCCTGACGGGCGATCGGATTGCTGCCGGAGACGGGGCAGCCGCGGGGATCGTGCGTGCTCACGGGACATGACTCCGATGACGTGGGTGGCGCACCGCGGGCGCTGGTCGATGAAGCGACGGAACCGCTCGCGATGCGTGCCGCGCTGCCATGGGTGCGGCGTGCCGTCAATCTAGGCAGCCGACGTCGCAGCCGCGTGTCGCGTCCCGCGGCTGCGTGTTTCGTCTGTTTCAGCAGCGCCCCGCAGAAGGGGGAGCGGCCGATTTGTTTCGTTCGTATCAGCGGCGCCCGCGGCGTCTATCCACGCGGCGGGCGCCGTCCTATGCTCGCGCCGACGCCGCAGCGGTCTGGCTCCTTCGGAAGATTCGAAGGCGCCGTGGCGGTCGACACCTCAGCGGAGCAGGAGCGGATGCAGGCGCACGAGGCAGATCCCAAGGCAACGATCCTGGTCGTCGACGACGAGCCGGACGTGCGCGACGTGCTCGAGGAGTACTTCACCGCGCACGGCTACGCGACGGTCGGTGCCGAGAACGCGAGCGCGGCGCGCGCGCACGCCGCCGGGCACCCGATCGATCTGGCGCTGATCGACATCAACATGCCGGGCGAGGACGGCCTCAGCCTCGCGCGCCACCTGCGCGAGCGCTACGAGAACGTCGCGATCATCATGCTGACGTCGGCCTCGACCGTGATCGACCGCGTCGTCGGCCTCGAGGTCGGCGCCGACGACTACGTGGCCAAGCCGTTCGATCCGCGCGAGCTCGCCGCGCGCATCAAGAGCGTGCTGCGGCGCACGGCCGCCGCGCACCGCGCCGACATCGGTGCCGAGCGCGTGCGCGTCGGTCGCTGCGTGCTCGACCTGACCGCCCATCGGCTCACCGACGAGAGCGGCGCCGAGGTCGCGATGTCGCCGCTCGAGTTCGACCTGCTGCAGGCATTGGCGCGCCACCCGAACCGTCCGCTCTCGCGCGAGCGCATCCTCAATCTCGGCCGGCCGCGCGAATGGGACCCGTTCGACCGCAGCGTCGACCTGCGCGTGATGCGCCTGCGCAAGAAGATCGAGCCCGACCCCGAGCACCCGCGCTTCATCCGCACGGTGCGCAACGAGGGCTACGTCTTCGTGCCGGAGGGCACCTGAGGTGAGCGCGCGCACGCCCCCGCTGGCGCGGCTCTGCGCCGCGTTGCTCGGCGCGCTGCTGCTCGCCTTGCTCGCGGCATGCACGCGCCCGCAGCCGCCGGCGCTGCGCATCGGCACCAACGTGTGGATCGGCAGCGAGCCGCTCTACCTCGCGCGCGAGCTCGGCACGCTCGACCCGCTGCACGTGCAGCTGGTCGAGTACCCGTCGGCGAGCGAGGTGCTGCGCGCCTATCGCAACCAGGCGATCGACGGCATGGTGATCAGCCTCGACGAGCTGTTCGGACTCGCCGTCGATGGCCTCGACCCTCGGGCCGTGCTGGTGGTCGACGTCTCGCACGGCGCCGATGCGGTGGTCGGCCGCGCCGGCATGAAGACGATGCGCGACCTCGCCGGCAAGTCGATCGCGGTCGAAGGCGGTGCCCTGCCCGCCTTCGTGCTGAGCCGCGCGCTCGCGCTCTCGGGCATGCAGGCCGGCGACGTGAAGGTGGTGCACCTCGAATCGAACGAGCAGCCGGCGGCGTTCGAGAAGGGCCTCGTCGACGCCGCCGTCACGTTCGATCCGTATCGGACGCAGTTGCTGCGGGCGGGCGGCCGAACGCTGTTCGACAGCACGCGCATCCCGGGCGAGATCGTGGACCTGATCGCGATCAGGAAGGGCGTGCTCGACGAGCGCGGGCCGGCGGTGCAGGCGCTGCTGACCGGTTGGTTCGGCGCGGTCGACTTCATGCGCCGCGAGCCCGGCGATGCGGCCCGGCGCATGGGCATCCGCCAGCAGACCAGCGCCGAGCAGTTCCTCGCCGGCCAGCGCGGCCTGCACGTGCCCTCGCGCGAGGAAAACCTCGCCATGCTCGGCGGGCCGACGCCGAGCCTCGCCGCCAGCGGTCGCCGGCTGATGACGCTGATGCTCGACGCCAAGCTGCTGCGCGCGCCGGTCGACATCGAGAGCCTGCTCGCACCCGGGCCGCTGACCCGTCTGCCGCGGCCGCCGCCATGACCTCGCTCAAGTTCACCGTGCCGCTCATCCTGCTGCTGTTCGCGGCGGTGCTGTCGGCGGTGAACCTGCTCGTGCACGTGCCGCAGGCCGAGCAGGTGGCGCAGGAAGACAGCAGGAAGCGCCTCGCTCAGGAGCTCTCGCGGCTGCAGAGCACGCTCGAGTACCTGCTGCTCAAGGGCGACGCCCCCTCGGCGCAGTACGAGATCGCGGTGCTCGCGCACAACCACGACGTGATCGTCGCCGTGCTGACCGACGAGCACGACCGCGTCACCACTGCGACGCGGCGCGCCTGGCTCGGCCGGCCGATCGCCGAGGTGCTGCCGCAGATCGGCCTCGGCCAAGTGCTGGGCGCGCTCAGCGAACGCCGCGCCGGCATCGAGACCGGACCGGGCGGACGCTCGCTGCTCGGCCACGCGGCGATCCTGCTCGGCAGCCGCGGCGAGGAGCTGCGGCCGTCGCGCAGCGGGAGCCTGCTCGTCGCCTACGACCTCGTCCGCTACAAGGCCGAGGCGCGCGAGCAGGTGATGCGCCAGGCGCTCTACTGGGCCGGCTGGGTGACCGCGCTCGCGCTCGTGATGTGGGCGGTGTTCCACTTCCTGCTGACGCGGCGCACGGCGCGCCTGATGCGCGCCGCCGAGGCACTTGCCGCGGGCCGCCTCGACGTGCGCAGCGGCCTCTCGGGCGACGACGAGCTCGGCCGCCTCGGCCGTGCGTTCGACGCGATGGCGGTGCAGGTCGCCGAAACGCAGACGCGCCTGCGCGACGACCTCGCCGAGCGTGCGCGCGTGCAGCGCGAGCTCGAGGCGAGCGACGAGCGCCTGCAGCAGATCCTCAACAACTCGACCGCGGTGATCTTCGCGCGCGACGCCGAGGGCCGCTATCTCTTCGTCAATCGGCAGTGGGAACGCGTGTTCGGGCTCAGGTCGGCCGACGTGGTGGGACGGCTCGACGCCGAGGTGCGCGGAGCCGAGCGCGCTGCGGCGTATCGCGCGCACGACCGCCAGGTGCTCGAGCGCAACGAAACCCTCGAGTTCGAGGAGGCGGTGCCGCTCGACGACGGCGTGCACACCTACATCTCGATCAAGTTCCCGCTGCACGACGCCGACGGCGCGGCGTACGCGGTCTGCGGCATCGCCACCGACATCACGGAGCGCCAGCGCGCCGACGCCGCCCTGCGCGCGTCGGAGGCGAGTTACCGCGCCATCTTCGACGCCGCCGAGGACGCCATCTTCGTGCACGACATCGACACCGCGAGCATCGTCGACGTCAACGCCAAGGCTTGCGCCGACTTCGGCTATCCGCGCGAGGCGATGCTGCGGCTGCGCCTGGGCGACCTCAGCGCGGGCGAACCGCCGTACACGCACGAAGGCGCGATGCGCCATTTCGCCCGCGCCGCCGCCGGCGAGCCGATGTCGATCGACTGGCACTGCCGCACGGCGAGCGGCGAGCTGCGCTGGCACGAGGTCCATGGCAAGCGCGTCACGATTGCCGGTCGCGATCGCCTGCTCACGCTGGCGCGCGACATCACCGAGAAAAAGCGCGCGCAAGCCGAGCTGGCGCGCGAGCGCGAATCGTCGTACCAGCGCGAGAAGCTCGCCGCGCTCGGCTCGCTGCTCGCCGGCGTGTCGCACGAGCTCAACAACCCGCTCTCGGTGGTGGTCGCACGCGCCGTGCTGCTCGAGGAGCAAGGCAGCCCGTCGATCCGTACGGCGGCGGCCAAGATCCGCAGTGCGGCCGAACGCTGCGCGCGCATCGTCCGCACCTTCCTCGCGATGGCGCGCCAGCAGCCGCCGCAGCGCGGCCCGGTCGCGATCAACGAGGTGATCGGTGCGGCGCTCGACATCGCAGGCTACGCGGTGCGCGCGAGCGGCATCACGCTCGAGCTCGCGCTCGCCGACGACGTGCCTGCCATCCACGCCGACGCCGATCAGCTGCACCAGGTGCTGCTCAACCTCGTGATCAACGCCCAGCAGTCGCTGCAGGACCACGCCGGCTCGCGGCGCATCCGCATCGAGTCGCGCTTCGACGCGGCACGAGCGCGGGTGCTGGTGCGCGTCGCCGACAGCGGCCCCGGCATTCCCGAGGCGCTGCGCGCCCGCGTGTTCGAGCCGTACTTCACCACCAAGGCGGTCGGCACCGGCACCGGGGTGGGCCTCGCGGTGAGCCAGGGCATCGTCGAGGCGCACGGCGGCAGCCTCACGATCGAGGCGCCCGATGGCGCCGGCGCGGCGTTCCTGATCACGCTGCCGCTCGGCGACGCGGCCGGCGAGCGCTCGAGCGCGCCCTCGCTCACGCGCGAGGACGCGGGCGCGCGCAGCATCCTGATCGTCGACGACGAGGAGGAGGTGCGCGAGACGCTGGTCGACATCCTGAGCCAGGCGCGCCATCGCGTGGTGACGGCGGCAACCGGACGCGAGGCGCTCGCCCGCATGGCGGCCGAGCGCTATGACGTGATCTTCGCCGACATGCGGATGCCCGACCTCGACGGGCGCGCGCTCTATCGCGAGATCGAGCGGCGCTGGCCCGCGCAGGCCGCGCGCGTGGTCTTCATCACCGGCGACATGCTGACCGCGTCGCTGCGCGACTTCGTCGGCGCGAGCGGGCGTCACCTGATCGAGAAGCCCTTCCTGCCGGGCGACGTGCGGCGGCTGGTGGTCGAGCTCGCGGCCTGACGTTGGGTCCCGCCGCGGCGAGCTAGAACGCGCGGCCGACGCGCAGCTGAACGAAGTTCTCGCCCGGGTTCGGCTGCTTGATGCTGCCGTTCGAGTAGTGCTCGTAGCGCAGCGACACCTCCCAGGCTTCGGGCGCTGCCGAGCGCCAGCCCACGCCGAGGTGGTCGCCGAAGTTGAAGACGGTGCTGAAGCGGTCGTCGCGCTTGCGGTAGCGCGGGCCGATGAGGTTCGCGCCGATGCCGCCCTCGACGAACGCCCCGGCGCTGTCGCCGAACCAGAGCCGCAGCGTCGGCGTGATGCCGCCGACGGTGAACCCGGCGCGACCGGCGCGCGCCTCGCGCTCGACCCGCCAGCGCCCGATCGCGACCTCGGTGAAGCCGGAAAGCCGCACGCCACCGAAGCGCCACTGGCTCGTCCAGTCGCGCATCAGACCGACGCGCAGGCTCTGCGCGTCGGGGTTCGTGCCGCCCTCGACGAACCACGCCGTTCGCACGTCGGCGCTGTCGGCGGCAACCGCCGCCGGCGCCCAGACCATCATCGCGGCCACTGCCGCGGCTCCCACCCGTTTCACGCGCCACCCTCCTGCGCTTGCTGCCCCTCGCCTCGCGCCGGCGCCGCGGCAAAATTCGAGCCGATGCGGCGACGTGGAACCCCGCGGCCGAGCCGTGACGCCTTCATGGCGCGTGGTTCGCGCGTGCGGCCCTGCAAGCGCAGGCGCCGCGTCGCTCATCCGCCGGCGTTCGGGAAGAACACCTGCTCGCCGCCGATCCGGTAGCTCGCGATCACCGCCTGGCCGGCGGGCGATACCACCCAGTCGGCGAACGCCTGCGCGAGGTCCTTCTTGACGTGCGGGTGCCGGGCCGGGTTGACGACCATCACGCCGTACTGGTTGAAGAGCCGCTTGTCGCCCTCGACCAGGATCGCGAGGTCGCCGCGATTCCTGAAGTTGAGCCAGGTGCCGCGGTCGGCGAGCAGGTAGGCCTCGGTCGACGAGGCGATGTTGAGCGCCGGCCCCATGCCGCAGCCGCATTCCTTGTAGCCCGCCGGCTTGGCAGCGCCGATGTCGATGCCCGCCTCGCGCCAGTAGCGCAACTCGGCCGCATGGGTGCCGCTCTTGTCGCCGCGCGAGACGAACGGCGCGCCGCTTGCGCTCACCTTCCTGAGCGCCGCGACCGTGTCGTTGCCGCGGATGCCGGCCGGGTCGGCCTTCGGGCCGATGAGGACGAAGTCGTTGAACATGACCGGCAGCCGCTTCAGGCCGAAGCCTTCGGCGACGAACTTCTCCTCGGCGGCCTGGTCGTGCACGAACACCACGTCGGCATCGCCGCGCCGTGCGGCGTCGAGCGCCTGTCCGGTACCGACCGCAACGACGCGCACGTCGATCCCGGTGGCGCGCTTGAACGCCGGCAGCAGATGCCCGAACAGCCCCGACTGCTCGGTCGACGTCGTCGACGCCATGACGATGAAGCGCTCCTGGGCGTGCGCAGTCGCACCCGCCGTGGCCCACGCCGCGGCGAAGAGGAAGGCGAACAGGCGGCTCAGCAGCGCGCGTCGGATCGGCAGCATGGACTCGAGAGGCAGTGAACGGCCCGACCATTGTGCGGCTGTTGCGCGCGGCGCGACAGCCGGTGCGTTCGTGGCGCGCCGTGCCGCAGCGTGCGATCGCCGCCCGCCGTGCGGCGTTCAAGCACGGGACGCGCGCGCCGCTCGCGTGCGGGCGCGTGGCGCCTGGCCCCGAGGGGTGCCTGCGTTGAGCGCCTGCGTGGAACCACTCTCGCGCGCCGGCAGCGATTCCTTAGACTGCTCGGCTGACCACGCACGCCCGCTTTCCACGACCATGACCGGCCCTGCAGCCCGCGGCGACACCGCCGCGCGACCCGACGACGTCCGCATGCGCGGCTTCACGCGGCGCGCAGAAGTCGGCGACGTGTGGCAATGGATCGACCGCTCGGCCCAGCCGTTGGCCGCCGAGCCGGTCGCCGTCGACGATGCGAGCGGCCGCGTGCTCGCGGCCGACGTCGTCGCCGCGGTCGACGTGCCGGCGTTCGAGCGCTCGGCGATGGACGGCTATGCCGTTCGCGGCGAGGAGACGGTCGGCGCGAGCGACTACAACCCGCTCGCCTTCCGCGTGATCGGCCGCGCGCTGCCCGGCCAACCGTACGCCGGCACCGTGCAGACCGGCGACGCGGTCCGCATCATGACCGGCGCACCGCTGCCAGCGGGCGCCGACGCCGTCATCCCCGCCGAGTACGTGCGCGACACGGCCGAAGGCATCGAGACGTCGATGGCGTTCGGGCCCGGCAAGCACGTCGGCCGCGTCGGCGAGGACATCGCCCGCGGTGCGGTCGTACTGCGCGCCGGGCGACGCCTGCGGCCGCAGGATGCCGGCGTGCTGGGGTCGCTCGGCATCGGCGCGGTGACGGTGCACCGCGCGCCGCGCGTGCGCATCGTCGTCACCGGCAACGAGGTCGTCGCGCCCGGTCGCGACAAGGGCCTCCACGACATCTTCGACGCCAACTCCGCGATGCTGCGCGGGCTGGTCGCACGCGACGGCGGCGCCCTGGAGCGCCACCTGCGCACGGGCGACGACCCGATGGCGATTCGCGACGCCATCACCGCGCCGGGCGCCGACGTCGTGCTGGTCTCGGGCGGCTCGAGCGTCGGCACCGAGGACCATGCCCCTCGCCTCGTCGCCGAAGCCGGCGAGCTCGCGATCCACGGCGTCGCGATGCGGCCGTCGAGCCCCGCAGGCTGCGGACGCGTGGGCGACGCGCTGGTGTTCCTGCTGCCCGGCAACCCGGTGTCGTGCCTCGCCGCGTACGACTTCTTCGCCGGCCGCGCGGTCCGCCTGCTCGGCGGACGTGCGCCAGCATGGCCGTACCCGCAGCGACGCCTGCACGTCGCCCGCAAGATCGTCTCCGCGATCGGCCGGGTCGACTACTGCCGCGTGCGCATCCGCGCGGGCGAGGTCGAGCCGCTGGCGCTGAGCGGCGCGTCGGTGCTGTCGTCGACCACGCGTGCGGACGGCTTCGTGGTCGTCCCGGCCGAGAGCGAAGGGATCGCGCCCGGCGCCGATGTCGACGTCTTCCTCTACGACCCGACCTGAGCCTCGATGAGCGACCTCGATCCGCCACGCACGGCCGACGGCCGGCAGACTCAGTTCCTCACCGTCATCACGCGCGACGAGGCGACCGAGCGCTTCCGCCGTCACCTGAGGCTCGAGCCGCTCGGCCACGAGACGGTGACGCTCGCCGGCGCGCTGAACCGCGTGCTCGCCGCGGACGTGATCGCCGACGTCGACGTGCCAGGCTTCGACCGCTCGAACGTCGACGGCTTCGCGGTGCAGGCGGCCGACACCTTCGGTGCCGGCGAGGAGGACGTGCGCCGGCTCGTCCTCAATCGCGAGGTGCTCTCGCCCGGCGTGGTGTCTCGCGCGGTGGTGAGCGCCGGCCGCGCGAGCGTGATCGCGACCGGCGCGATGCTGCCGCGGGGCGCCGATGCCGTCGTGATGGTCGAGCACACCGACGTCGCGAGCGACGCCGACGGCACGCGCCGGGTCGCGGTCGCGCGGCCGGTGACCGCGGGCGAGAACGTCAGCTACGCCGGCACCGACATCGCGCGCGGCGAGACCGTGCTGCGTGCCGGGCAGCCGCTGACGTCGCGCGAGATCGGCGTGCTCGCCGCGATCGGCATCGCCGAGGTGCGGGTGTGGCGGCGTCCGCGCGTGGCGATCATCTCGACCGGCGACGAGATCGTCGCGCCCGGGGCGCCGCTGCCGCTGGGCTCGATCTACGACTCGAACGGCGCGATCGTCGCCGCGGCAGTCGCCGAGCTCGGCGGCGAGCCGGTGCCGCTCGGCGTGGTGCGCGACGACGAGGCGGCGCTCGTCGCCGCGCTCGACGCCGCGCTGGCGCACGACATGGTGCTGTTGTCCGGCGGCACCTCCAAGGGCGCCGGCGACCTGTCGTACCGGGTGGCGAGCCGGCTCGGGTCGCCCGGAATCGTGGCTCACGGGGTCGCGCTCAAGCCGGGCAAGCCGATCTGCCTGGCGGTGAGCCACGGCAAGCCGGTGGTGATCCTGCCCGGGTTTCCGACCTCGGCAATCTTCACCTTCCACGAGTTCGTCGCGCCGGTGATCCGTGCCTTCGGCGGCTTGCCGCCCGAGCGCCGGCACAGCGTCGAGTCGACGCTGCCGATGCGCGTCAACTCCGAGCGCGGGCGCACCGAGTACCTGCTGGTCGGCCTGGTGCAGCGCGACGACGGCCTGGCCGCCTACCCGATGGGCAAAGGCTCGGGCTCGGTCACCACCTTCAGCCACGCCGACGGCTTCATCACCATCGACCAGCACACCGAGATCGTCGAGAGCGGCAGCGCGGTGGCGGTGCAGCTGCTCGGCAAGGAGCTCGAGGCGGCCGACCTCGTCGTCATCGGCAGTCATTGCGTCGGGCTCGATGCGCTCGTCGGCCGCCTGGTCCGCCAGGGGCTGCGGGCCAAGACGCTGAACGTCGGCAGCATGGGCGGCGCCAGGGCGGCGGCGCGCGGTGAATGCGACGTCGCCAGCGTGCACCTGATGGACCCGCAGGGGAGCGGCTACAACCGGCACCTGCTCGACGACACGGTGACGCTGATCCCGGGTTACCGGCGCCTCCAGGGCATCGTGTTCCGCCCCGGCGACACGCGCTTCGAGGGTCGCGGCGTCGACGATGCCGTCGCGGCGGCGCTCGCCGATGCGGACTGCACGATGGTCAACCGCAATGCCGGCAGCGGCACGCGCGTGCTCGTCGACCGCCTGCTCGGCGCACGGCGGCCGCCCGGCTTCGGCGTGCAGACCAGGTCGCACAACGCCGTCGCCGCCGCCGTGCAGCAGCACCGCGCCGACTGGGGCGTGGCGATCGACACGGTGGCGCGCCAGTACGGGCTCGGCTTCATCCCGATGCAGGAGGAGCACTACGACTTCATCGTGCCGCGAGCCCGGCTCGAGCGGCCCGGCGTGCAGGCCTTCCTCGCGCTGCTCGCCGACCCCGCCGCGCAGAGCGAGCTGAGGGCGCTCGGCTTTCGCTTGTGAGCGGCCGGCAGCGCGCCCGCGAGCCGGTCGACGGGATTGCCGAATCGCTCCGCCGTGGCGGCGGCCTTGCACGGCGGGGCGCGGCGCGCTGGCGGGCCCGGAACGATTTCCGCGCCGGAAAGGAAAACAGGCGTGGGGGTGACCCACGCCTGTTCGTTTCAGCGGACTAGCCGCTTACGGCTGGGGCGTCACCTCGACGCGGATCCAGGCCGGTGCGCCGCTCGTCAGGTCGCCGACCTTGACGTTGCGGAACGCGTTCTCGGCCGCCGCGCCGGCATTGGCGGCGTTGGTCGCCGCCGTCACCAGCGACTGGTACGCCGAGGCATTGGCCGCGGTCAGCCGCATCTCGATCAAGCCGTCGGAGGCGATGCTGTTGACCGAGTTGCCACCGGTGAGGTTGGTGAAGCGATAGCTGCCGGCCGGCAGCGCCTGCTGCATCAGGATCACCGAGCGTGCTGCGGCGTGCAGCGCGCTGGTACGGCCGTAGTTGCCACTGCTGTGGCCGCCGGGGCCGAGGAAGTCGACCCGCAGCCCGCCGGTCTGCTGCGCGAAGGCCGAGAGGCTTGCCGCGGCAAGCCCGGCGAACACCAACGAACGAAGTGCTTTTCTCATGTGTTGACTCCTTGGCTCAGCGCGCCGCTTCGCGCGTGCGGCGCCCGATCGGGCCCGTTGCCGGTTGAACGATGGTGCCGTCGGCAGCATGGAAGCCGGCGACCGTCAGGATGCCGGTCAGGACGCGGTGCATCTTGGACACTTCGGTCGCGGGGTTGCCGCGCGTGGCCCACTCCCAGAAGGCGTGGGTACCCGCTCCGGCAGCGGTCGAGTTCAAGCTGAACTGGTACGTCGGAATACCGGTGTTGGCCGGCACGTTGTCGTTGATGCTCGACGAACCCGTGCTCACCGTCGTCGACGTGCTCTGTCCCGTCGCGATCGCCGACTGCAGACCTGCATACGTGGCCGGGCTGTCGTAGCTGGTCGCGACGTACGCCGGGCGAAGGCCATACCACATCTGCTGCAGGCCGATGCCTTGCGGGGTGCCGTTGGCGACACCGACGCGCGCGTTCTCGGCCGTGACTCCGGCCTGGAACAACGGAACGATGACGTCACGAATCTCGTTGAGCGTCTCGACCTTCGGCGAACGCATGTCGACCTCGAGCGAGCAGCTGGGAACCACGGTGCTGCCGGCCGGAACCGGCTCGCAGCTCGCCCGCCCGACCGTGTAGGTCGTGCGCGGGGCACCCGGGCGCAGCTCGTCCGGCGTCTTGACGTCGGCGATCCGCGCGATCGTCGCCGCCATCGCTTCGACGGCGCTCGGCTGGTTCGGGCCCGGGTTGGTCGGCGCGCTGAACTTCATCTCGTAGCGATAGCTCCCGAGGAAGTTCAGGATGCCGCCGCCTTCGAGACCGAAGTTGGCCACCACGTTGAGCGGGTTGGAGCCGGTGCCGAGGTCCTGCTCGAAGCCGTACAGCTGCTTCATGCCGGCGAGGTTGCCCTTGCCTTCCTCGCCTGCGCTGCCGCAGACCCAGATGTCGTAGACCGGCTTGATGCCGTGCCGCTTCATCGCCGAGGCCAGCAGGAAACCGTTCACGGTGCTGCTCATCATGTCGATGTAGCCGGGCACGTAGATCCGGACGCCGCCGCCGTTCTGGGCGGCGGTACTGTTCGCGAACCATTGGCTCGCGACGTTGTAGTTCGCGTCCTCGACGATCCGTCCAGCGGTGTTGAACGCGAGCTCGGCCGGGATGGCGGCCAGCTGCGCGGGCGTCTCGACGACAGCCTGCGCGTAGGGCTGCAGCTTGATGTGGTTCCACGGGTCGCTTGCCGGAGGCTGGGTTTCCGGGTTGACGACATCGATGTGGCCCTCGAGAACCACCTTCGGGAACTGACCCTTGTAGCTTTGCGCGTCCGGGCGGCTCGAGTACGAGCCCTTGATCTGCACGCACGCGTTGTAGACCGGCAGGCCGTCGACGATGTTGACGTCGGATCCCGCCAGGAAGCCGTCGTTGCGCGTCATCACCTCGGAAGGCGAGAAGCCCCACTCGTTGACCATGCGGCTGTGGATCTCTGCCGCCGAGCGGTACTCCTCGCGCGAAGGCGACGGCACGCGCACCAGCTCGAGGAAGGTGTTCCAGCGATACTTCGTCATCGCAGGCGTGCTCTGCTCGTCGAGCAGCGCGCGCACCTGCGGGTCGTTCGCGATCTTCGACGCCGCCGAGGCGACGTCGGTCGGAATGCTCAGGCGGTTCACCGGTGCGGTCGAGTTGGTGACCGACCAGACCAGCGCGCCGGCGTTGAACGCCACCGCACGATCGTGACGCAGCGTGATGGTGCCGTACGGCGACACGGTGCCGCTGGCTTCCACCTCGCCGAGGGGAACCGTGCCCTTGAGAACGGTCGTACCGTTGCCTGCGCCGGTCAGAGTCGCAACGCCGTTGGTGAGTGCCGTGGCGTTGTTCTTCAGGACGATGTTGTAGACGTAGTCGTAGACGTTGCGGTTGACGCGGGTCTCGCTGACCATCTTCAGCGTCACCTCGCGGCCATCGGCGAGCACGGTGCTCGTGCCGCCGCCGATGACGGCGAGCGCGGTCTTGGTGTCGTCGGCCGCGGCGCCGCTGACGGTGCCGTTCGACGAGCCGCCGCCGCACGCGGTGATCGCGATGCAGGCGGCAGCGATCAGGGTGGGCTTGAACTTCATGGTCTTCATGCGGTCACCTCCTCGGCAGCTTGGCGGGTCTTGACCGAAAGGCGGCGGTTGCGCAGGCCGACGAAGGCCAGGCCGAGAGCGGCCAGCAGCGCCGTCGCGGGCTCGGGGATCGCGGCGATCGTCGTGTTGCCCGCCGCCACCGGGTTGAAGTTGGCGTCGTAGAGCATGAACGGCAGCGAGCCGGGCCTGGCGCCGCCGGCGAGCGAGAACGAGACGCCGAAGCCGCCGACCGACTGGCCTACGGCGAGCAGGCTGCCGAGCGCCATGCTGTCGAGATACCCGAAGTCGGGCAGGCTGGGATCAGCCTGGAAGATCAGGCTGTCCCAGTTGGCGGGCGACGAGACCAGCGCAAGGTTGGTCGCGTTCGGAAAGTCGACGGTGAAACCGGCAAAGGTCGTCGGATTTCCGTCGTTCGTCACGGTGAGGTTGGCCAGCCACGAATTGCCGCCCAGCGAGCTGTACGAGCTGGTGATCACCGCCGCCTGCGACGACATGGCGCCGAGCGTCAGCGCCGCGGCCGCGGCTGCCACGATCAAGGGGTGCTTCAATTGAGATCCTCCGGTGCGCATTGGATGCGTGTCTTGTGTGTACTGCGAGAAAGCCGTGCCGATCGTGTCAGGTCATGTGCGTGTGCCCTCCCCTGCAGTCGACGGTGGATTGGTCCGACCGACGACGGTTTTCTGCATGATCCGTGCCAGAGCCGGAGCAACGGCACCGGCTCGGGCGACAGGCAGGTGCGCCACCCCGGCGCGCGCCGCGAGTGCAAGGGTTTCCACTGAGGCCGTTCGGTGTGACGCGCGAGTGGCGGGCTTCGGGACGTCACGCCCGGTACTTCCTTCTCCATCGGTCGCGCGGAACGAGCCTGCCGTGCGCGCCTTCTCGCACCCTGCCGCGGTCCGCCGTCGGGGCCGCGTTCATCGGAAGCAGTCTCACGCGCAAACCGCGAAGTTTGACAAGATCATTGCGTTTGCCGGCGACGGGGGTTGGTCAGACCGAAGAACGAGCGCCGCGGCCACCGCCTTCGGCGCCGGCGCCTGCGTGCGCCTGCACGCCCGAGAACAGCTCGGCCATCGTGCGGCGCAGCCACCGGTTGCCGGGGTCGGCGTTGAAGCGCTCATGCCAGTGCTGCTTCACCTTGTAGGCCGGCAGGCGCAGCGGGGGCTCGAGCACCTGGATGCGCTCCTGCGACGCGAGCGTCTCGCCCAGCAGCCGCGGCACGATCACGAGCAGCTCGGTCCGAGCGACGATGCGGGCGACGCCGAGGAAGCTCGGCACCCGCAGCACGACCCGACGCTCGAGGCGCTCGCGCGCGAGCAGCTTGTCGACGATGGTGTGGCCGGTGCCCGACGTGGTGACCACGATGTGGCTCTCGGCCACGAACGCCTGCCGGTCGATCGCGGACTGCACGCGCGGGTGATCGGCCGACGCAAGGCAGACGAAGCTCTGCTCGAAGAGTGCCTGCTGGTAGAAGCCCGCCTCGAGGTTGGGGGCGAACCCGACCGCGAGGTCGATCTCGCCGGCTTCGAGCCGGCGCCGGCTCTCGACGGACATCTTCTCGGCCTCGACCGTGAGCCCGGGCGCGTGTCGCTGCAGATGGTTCGCCAGCGTCGGCAGCAGCACCACCTCGCTGATGTCCGTCATGCCGATGCGGAACTCGCGCGTCGCCGCGGAGGCCGCAAACGCCTCCGGCGCGCCGCGCGCGCGCTCGAGGCGCTGCAGCGCCTCGACGATCTCGGGGTGGATGCTGCGCGCGCGCGGTGTCGGCTCCATGCCGCGCGAGGTGCGACTGAACAGCGGGTCGTCGAAGTGGCGGCGCAGCTTGTTGAGCGCGATGCTCGCGCTCGCCTGCGCCATGCCCAGCCGCTCGGCGGCACGCGACACGCTCTGCGTCTTGTAGACCTCGACGAAGACGGCGAGCCAATCGAGATCGAGCTTGGCCATGCGCAGGTCTATTGCGTTCTGCAATAGGCAGTATATGGGCCGAGGGCTCGACGCCGGCACTCGCCCGCTCGATAGTGGTCGCCTTGCGGTTGCCCGGCTGAAGGAGACACGATGACGGCTGGAACGACGAACGCCGCGCTGCCGGTGCTGGTGGCCGGCGGCGGCATCGGCGGTATCGCCGCCGCGCTTGCGCTGGTGCGGCGCGGCTTCACGGTGAAGGTGCTCGAGCAAGCGGCCGAGCTCGGCGAGATCGGCGCCGGCATCCAGCTCGGGCCGAACGGCTTCGCCGCCTTCGACGCGCTCGGCGTCGGCGAGATCGCGCGCGCCAGGGCGGTCTACACCGACGAGATGGTGATGCACGACGCGCTCGACGAGACGCTGGTCGGCCGCATCCCCACCGGTGCGGCGTTCCGCGAACGCTTCGGCAACCCCTACGCGGTGATCCATCGCGCCGACGTCCATGGCTCGCTGCTCGAAGGCGCCCAGGCGAGCGATCGCATCCAGGTCGCGACGTCGACGCGCGTCGAACGTGTCGAGCAGGACGACGCCGGCGTCACGGTGATCGATGGCGCCGGCGAGCGCCATCGCGGCAGCGCGCTGATCGGCGCCGACGGGGTGAAGTCGGCGGTGCGCCAGCAGTTCGTCGGCGACCCGCCGCGCGTGTCGGGCCACGTGGTGTATCGCGCCGTCGTCGATCGCAAGGACTTTCCGGTCGACCTGCAGTGGAACGCGGCGAGCATCTGGGTCGGACCGAACTGCCACCTCGTGCACTACCCGCTGCGCGGCGGCGAGCAGTACAACGTGGTGGTCACGTTCCACAGCCGCGAGCGCGAGGAGTGGAGCGTGCGCGAAGGCAGCCGCGACGAGGTGCAGAGCTACTTCGATGGCATCTGCCCGCGCGCGCGCCAGCTGATCGACCTGCCGAAGGACTGGAAGCGCTGGGCCACCGCCGACCGCGACCCGATCGACAACTGGAATCACGGGCTCGTCACCCTGCTCGGCGACGCCGCCCACCCGACGCTGCAATACCTCGCGCAAGGCGCCTGCATGGCGATGGAAGACGCGGTGACGCTCGGGGAAGCGCTGCGCGTGGCGGACGACGACTTCGCGCGTGCCTTCGACCTCTACCAACGCGCGCGCGTCGCCCGCACCGCCCGCGTGGTGCTGTCGTCTCGCGAGATGGGCCGCATCTTCCACGCCCGGGGCGTCGAGCGCCTCGTGCGCAACGACCTCTGGAAGGGCCGGTCGCCCGAGCGCTTCTACGATGCGCTCGAATGGCTGTACGGCTGGAACGTCGCGAATTGTCTGAGCGGCGCCACCTGAGCCCAACCTGTGGAGATTCTGCGATGAACGAACTCGGCAGCCTCGCCGACCTCCCCGCCGACTACGTGGCGGCGATGCGCGAGCAGAACCTGGTGCCGCTCTGGCCGAGCCTGCGCGCGCTGATCCCCGCCGGCACGCCGCAGCCGCGCACCCAGCCCACGCACTGGGCCTACGAGGCGATCCGCCCGCTGCTGCTGAAGGCCGGCGAGCTCACGCCGATCGAGAAGGCCGAGCGCCGCGTGCTGGTGCTCGCCAACCCGGGCCACGGCCTCGACAGGATGCAGGCGAGCTCGGCGATCTATCTCGGCATGCAACTCCTGCTGCCCGGCGAGTGGGCGCCCTCGCACCGCCACACGCCGAACGCGGTGCGCATGATCGTCGAGGGCGAAGGCGCGTACACGACGGTCGACGGCCAGAAGTGCCCCATGAGCCGCGGCGACCTGATCCTCACACCCACCGGGCTCTGGCACGAGCACGGCCACGACGGCGACGCGCCGGTGGTCTGGCTCGACGTGCTCGACCTTCCGCTCGTCTACTACATGGAAGCGTCGTACCACGTCGACGGGCCGCGCCAGGACGTGCAGGCCTCGAGCGAACGCGGCTACGCGCAAGGTGGCGTGGTGCCGACCACGGTGTTCGAGCGCTCGGGTAACGCCTATCCCATGCTGCGCTACCCGTGGAAGCGCACGCGCGCGGCCCTCGAGGCCCTCGCGGCCGACCAGCCGGCGCTCGAGAGCGTGCAGGTCACCTTCGTGAACCCGGAGAGCGGCGCGCCGGTGCAGAACATCCTCGGCTACTACGCGCTGATGCTGCGGCCGGGCCAGCAGCTGCGCCTGCCGGTGCGCTCGCCGGCGGCGGTATTCCACCTGATCGAAGGCGCGGTCGACGCGACGATCGAGGGCCGCTCGTTCCGCCTCGCCGAGGCCGACACCTGCTGCGCGCCCGGCTACTCGGCGGTGACGCTCGCCAACCCCGACCGCGTCAAGCCCGCCTTCCTCTTCATGGCCGACGAGACCCCGCTGCAGCGCAAGCTCGGCGTGTTCGAGAACCGCGGCTGATCCTTCAGTCGGTGCCCCTGCCCGGCAGCGCGCTCCGGCCACGGTGAGCTCGCCATGATCGCCGACGGCGCGATTCGCCAGCGGTCCGACCTTTCCGAAGCGGGCGGGCTCGCGTGACGACTCTGGCAAGGTGCCGCCCGTGGCGGCGCCCGATGACCCAGCGGGTTCGAGTACCCGCCTGCTCCGGCCCGACCCTCGCGGCAGCCACGCGATGGCCGCCAACGCGAGGGCGCCGTCAGTCCTCCTCGCCGCCGCCTGACGCCGCCAGCACGTGCGCGTGCGCGAGCAGCTTGTCGAGCAGGTCGGTCAGCGCGGCTCGCTCGGCGTCGTCGAGGCAGGCGGTGATCTGCTCGTTGCGGCGCGCGATCACGTCCATCACGCGCTGCCAGACCTTGCCGCCCTCGCGGGTGAGCGAGAGCACGACGCTGCGTGCATCGTCGGGGCTCGGTTCCTTGCGAACCAGGCCCTGATCGACCAGCGACTGGGCGGCGCGACTGGCCTGCCCCTTGTCGAGGTTGCTGCGCCGCGCGAGCTCGTTCACCGACAGCGGCGCGAAGGCGCCGATGGCGCCCAGGCAGCGGGCATCGCTGAGCGGAAGGCCGGTCGCTTCGGTGTAGGCGAGCTGGGTCGCCTGGTCGGTCAGCTTGTTCAGCGTGTGCAGGCGGTGCGTGACCGTGCGGTCGAGCGCGAAGCCCGGACCTTTCCTGCGCGTCACGCTCAGTCCAGTCGGATGTTGCTGGCCTTGATGACGCGGCCCCACTTCTCGCGCTCGCTCCTGGCGTAGGCGGCCATCTCGGCCGGCGTGCTCGGGATCGCCTCGAGGCCGAGCGTCTGGAAGCGCGCCTTCACCGGCGTGCTGCGCAGCGCGTCGAGCATCGCCGTGCTGAGCTTGGCGATCACGTCCTGCGGGGTGCCGGCCGGCACCACGAGACCCTGCCAGGCGTACGCCTCGAACCCCTTGAGGCCCTGCTCCGCGAGCGTCGGAATGTTGTCGAAGCCGGCGACGCGCTTGGGGCTCGCGACGCCGATCGGGCGGAGCTTGCCGGACTGGATGTGCGCGTAGCCGCTCGCGGTGTCGACGAACATCATCGGGATCTGCCCGCCGAGGACGTCCTGCACCGCGGGTGCGGCGCCGCGGTACGGCACGTGGACCAGCGGCACGCCGGTGCGCTCGCGGAACAGCTCGGTCGCCAGGTGGTGCGGGCTGCCCGCGCCCGGGGTGCCGTAGCTCACGCCGGCCTGCTGCTGCTTGGCCCACGCCGTGAACTCGGCGAGGTTCTTGACCGGCACGTTCGGGTTGACGACCAGGATCAGCGGAAAGCGCGCCATCAGGCCGACCGGCGCGAAGTCCTTCTCGACGTTGTAGGTGAGCTTCGTGTAGAGGAACGGATTGGCCGCCAGCGTCGCGGTGTCGGCGCTCAGGAGCACGTAGCCGTCGGCCTTGGCCTTGGCGGCGTAGTCGGCGCCGATGTTGGTGCCCGCCCCCGGCTTGTTGTTGATGATGATGGTCTGACCGAGCGTCTTGCCCATCGGCTCGGCAAGCGTGCGCGCGACCACGTCGGTGCCGCCGCCGGCCGGATATGGAACGACCCACTCGATCGGGCGCTCGGGATAGGCGGCGAACGCCACCGACGGCAGCACGGCGGCCGCGGCGAGCGTCTTGAGGAGGATTCGTCGAGCATGCATGGTTCGGCTCCTGGTGCGAAGGTGGAGGGTCGCCGCGGGCGGCGGCGCTGCACGAATGTACCCCGAGTTGGTTGCGGCCGCAACGAATTGCGCCGGACCCGTTGCGCGGCGCGGCGAGACGCCCAATAATGGTTGCGCGCACAACCAAACCAGGAGCCGCGATGGCGCAGCCCGAGTTCGTTCCCTACCCCTTCACGCCGGTGCCGCACGCCGCGGCGCTGCCGGCACTCGAAGGCGGCGTCGAGCCGCGCCGGCATCCCGTGGTGGTGGTCGGCGGGGGCCCGGTCGGCACCACCGCCGCGCTCGGTCTCGCCCGCCACGGGGTGCCGGTGGTGCTGCTCGAGGCCGACGAGTCGGTCTGCTCCGGCAGCCGCGCGATCTGCATCTCGCGGCGCAGCCTCGAGATCATGGATCGCCTCGACGCCGCCGAGGGGTTCCTCGAGATCGGCCTGCCGTGGACCGGCGGGCGCAGCTTCTACCGCGACCAGGAGGTGCTGCACTTCCTGATGCCGCAGGACGAGAACCAGAAGCTGCCGCCGATGGTGAACCTGGCCCAGTACCACATCGAGCAGATCCTGCTCGACAAGGCCGAGCAGAGCGAGCTGATCGACATTCGCTGGCAAAGCCGCGTCACCGCGGTCGAGCGCCTCGCCGACGGCGCACGCCTGACCATCGCGACGCCGGCCGGCGAGTATCGGCTCGAAGCCGACTGGGTGGTCGCCGCCGACGGCGGCCGCAGCTTCGTGCGCGAGTCGCTCGGCCTCGCGCTGCAGGGCACGAGCTACGAAGGCCGCTACGTGATCGTCGACATCCTGCTCGACAGCAGCCGCCCGACCGAGCGCCTCGCCTACTTCGACCCGCCGTGCAACCCGGGCTCGACGGTGCTCGTGCACAAGCAGCCCGACAACGTCTGGCGCATCGACTACCAGGTGCGCGACGACGAGGACCCGGGCGAGGCCGTCAAGCCCGAGAACGTGCTCCCGCGCGTGCAGAGCCTGCTCGACATGATGGGCGAGACGAGCGCCTGGTCGCCGATCTGGATCACGATCTACAAGGCCAATGCGCTGACGCTCGACCGCTACCGGCACGGCCGCTTCCTGTTCGCCGGCGACGCCGCCCACCTGGTGCCGATCTTCGGCGTGCGCGGCGCCAACTCGGGCATCGACGACGCCGACAACCTGGCGTGGAAGCTCGCGCTCGTGGTCAAGGGCGTCGCCTCCGAGCGCCTGCTCGAGAGCTACTCCGACGAGCGCGTGGCCGCCACCCACGAGAACCTGAGCTACGGCACCAAGAGCACCGAGTTCATGGCGCCGCCGTCGTTCGCGTTCGACCTCATGCGCAAGGCGGTGCTCGGCCTCGCCATCGATCACCCGGAGGTGCGCTCGCTGATCAACCCGCGCCAGACCTCGGCCATCACCTACGCGGACTCGCCGCTCAATGCGGCCCCCGGGCGCTCGGCGGCGTTCAGTGCCGGCCCGAAACCGGGCGCGGTGCTGCCCGAGTGCCCGGTCATGCTCGCCAACGGCGAGCGGACGGTGCCGCGCGCAGGGCACCTCACCGACCTGATCGGCACCTGCTTCACCGCCCTCGCCTTCGGCGACGACGCCCGCGTGCCCGCCGAGCTGACGGCGCTCGCCGAGCGCCTCGCCGCGCGCGGCGTGCCGTTGCGGGTCGTGGCGGTGGCGCGCCACCTCGGCGCGGCCGGCTCTGGGGAACACGCCTGGGATCACACCGGGCGACTCTTTCCGATGTACGGTGCCGATGTCGGCACGCTCTACCTCGTCCGGCCCGACGGCCACGTGCTCGCGCGCTGGCATGAGGCGCCGCCCGCCGACGAGGTCGCTGCCGCGATCGAGCACGCGCTCGATCCGTGAACCGAGGACCTGCCATGCTCGATAACGAACTCGACGCCATCTACACGCGCCTCTGCACGACGATGACGGCGCTCGGCGAGGCCGACGCCCCGCTCTTTCTCGCCCGGTTCGCGCTGCTCGCCACGGTCCGCATCGGCGACGCGGACGTGGTGTCGCGCCTCGTCGACGAGGCGGCCCGCAACCTGACTCCGGAGGTGACGCCATGACCCTCAACGACCGCCAGCCGCTGCAGTACATGAGCGGTTTCGCCAACGAGTTCGCCACCGAGGCGCTGCCCGGCGCGCTGCCGATCGGCCGCAACTCGCCGCAGCGCGCGGCCTACGGGCTCTACGCCGAGCAGCTCTCGGGCACCGCGTTCACCGCGCCGCGTCACTCGAACCGTCGTTCGTGGCTCTATCGCATCCGGCCGGCGGCGGTGCACCTCCCGTTCGAGCCGCTGCCGTCGGGCGCGCTGCACAACCGCTTCGACGAGGTCGCGACGCCGCCGAACCAGCTGCGCTGGGACCCGCTCCCGCTGCCGACCGAGCCGACCGACTTCGTCGACGGCCTGGTCACGATGGGGGGCAACGCCGGCTGCGCGATCCACCTCTACGCGGCCAACCGATCGATGGAGCGCTTCTTCTACGACGCCGACGCCGAGCTGCTGATCGTGCCGCAGCAGGGCACCCTGACGATCGCGACCGAGCTCGGCGTGCTGGAGGTCGAGCCACAGGAGATCGTCGTCGTCCCGCGCGGCGTGCGCTTCCAGGTCCACCTGCACGGCGAGGCCGCGCGGGGCTACGTCTGCGAGAACTTCGGCGCGCTGCTGCGCCTGCCGGACCTCGGCGTGATCGGCTCGAACGGTCTGGCCAATCCGCGCGACTTCCAGACGCCGGTCGCCGCCTACGAGGACCGCGAGGGCGACTTCGAGCTCGTCGCCAAGTTCGACGGCGCGCTCTGGCGCGCGCGCATCGGCCACTCGCCGCTCGACGTGGTCGCCTGGCACGGCAACTACGCGCCGTACAAGTACGACCTGCGCCGCTTCAACACGTTCGGCTCGATCAGCTACGACCACCCCGACCCGTCGATCTTCCTGGTGCTGCAGGCGCCGAGCGACACCCCGGGCGTCGACAGCCTCGACTTCGTGATCTTTCCGCCGCGCTGGCTCGTCGCCGAGAACACGTTCCGGCCGCCCTGGTTCCATCGCAACTTCGCGAGCGAGTTCATGGGCCTCATTCATGGCGCGTACGATGCCAAGGCCGAGGGCTTCGTGCCGGGTGGCGCGTCGCTGCACAACCGCATGAGCGGCCACGGGCCGGACGCCGACACCTTCGAGAAGGCGAGCCGCTCCGACACCACGCAGCCACATCGCGTGTCCGACACCATGGCGTTCATGTTCGAGACGCCCGAGCTGATCCGCGTGTCGCGCCACGCGCTCGAATCGGCCCAGCTGCAGCACGAGTACTTCCGCTGCTGGCAGGGGCTCGAGAAGCACTTCGACCCGACGCGCCGCTGAACCCGAACCGAGGCCCCCCATGCACGCACTGAACGAAACCCACGATCCGGCGCTCACCAGCTGGGTCGACTCGGCCAACGCCGCCGGCACCGATTTTCCGATCCAGAACCTGCCGTTCGCGGTGTTCCGGCGCGCCGGCAGCGACGAGCCGTTTCGCGGCGGCGTCGCGATCGGCGACCGCATCGTCGACCTCGGCGCCGCGGCGAGCGCCGGCGTCTTCGAGGGCAGCGCGGCGCATGCGGCGCAGGCCGCGGCCGGCGACACGCTGAACGCGCTGATGGCACTCGGCCCGGCCGCCTGGTCGGCGCTGCGCCTGGCGTTGTCGCGCGCGCTGCGCGTCGGCTCCGGACGCGAGGCGGCGCTCGGGCCGCTGCTGGTGGCGCAAGCCGATGCCGAATACGCGGTCCCCGCGCGCATCGGCGACTACACCGACTTCTACACGTCGGTCCACCACGCGACCAACATCGGCCGGCAGTTCCGCCCCGACAACCCGCTGCTGCCGAACTACAAGTGGGTCCCGATCGGCTACCACGGCCGCTCGTCGAGCATCGCCGTCTCGGGCCAGCGTTTCCCGCGCCCGATCGGTCAGACCATGCTGCCGGGCGAGTCGGCACCGGCGCTGCGGCCGAGCCGCCGCCTCGACTACGAACTCGAGCTCGGCATCTTCGTCGGCACCGGCAACGCGAGCGGCGAGCCGATCGCGATCGAAGGCGCCGAGTCGCACGTGTTCGGCGTGTGCCTGCTCAACGACTGGTCGGCGCGGGACATCCAGGCCTGGGAGTACCAGCCGCTTGGGCCGTTCCTGTCGAAGAACTTCGCGACGACGATCTCGCCGTGGATCGTCACGCTGGAGGCGCTCGCGCCGTATCGGGTGGCGTTCGAGCGGCCGGAGGGCGACCCGCAGCCGCTGCCCTATCTCGACTCGCCGGCCAACCGCGCGCACGGCGCGATCGACCTGCAGCTCGAGGTCGTGCTCGAGACCGAGCGCATGCGGCAGAGCGGTGCCGTCGGCTTCTCGCTGGCACGCACGAGCTACCGGCACGCGTACTGGACGATCGCCCAGATGGTCGCCCACCACACGGTCAACGGCTGCAACCTGCAGCCGGGCGACCTGTTCGGCAGCGGCACGCTCTCGGGGCCGACGCTCGATCAGGCCGGCGCGCTGATCGAACTCACGGTGGGCGGCAAGCAGCCGATCGCCCTGCCCGACGGCGAGACGCGCACGTTCGTCGAAGACGGCGACACGGTCGAGCTGCGCGGCTGGTGCGAAGCGCCGGGCGCGGCGCGCATCGGCTTCGGCGCCTGCCGCGGCACGGTGCTGCCGGCGCGCGGCTGACGGTGCCCGGCGGGAACGCTCAGTCGAGCGGCAGGAAGCCGGTGTGGGTGCCGCTGCGCACCGCGCCGCCCTCGCGGTCGATCCAGGCTTCGGCCTCGACCACCGCGGAGGCGATGGCGTCGGCTTCCTCGTCGCAGGGCTCGACGTCGAGGAAGCGCTGCGAGCGCAGGCGACCGCCCTCGAGCCCGACGATCGCCACCGATGCCTTGAAGCCGGTGTCGAGCGCAACGCTCGTCACGGTCAGCCGGTAGCCCTTGTAGGTGAACGGTTCCATCGCGGTCGTTTCGGTCACGCGGCGTCATCCTCCGCACGCTGCCGGCAGCGAGGGGGCGCGCCGCACGGGTGTAGCCGATTGTTGCAGCCGGCGTTGCGTTCACGCGTCCATTGGTCGGACCGGGCTCCCGCGGCGCCCGCATGTGAGACATTTGCCACGCTCGCGCTGCCTGCGCTGCCGTCGCACGAAGGACGGCGCAGTAAAAGGCGGCCCATCAGTTTGGAGGTAGGCATGGGCATGGAAGTACGCCGACGAAGCCTGGAAGAGCCTTACGCGGCGTGGCGCAGCGAGGTCGACCGGCTTCTCGATCTGCTCGACAAGCCGGGAACGCCGCGCCCGGACTTCGGCGCGATCCGCAAGGCGATCCGCGACATGGATCTGGCGATGCGCGACTACATGTGGTCGGTCCGCCGCGTGCGCGCCGGCGATCTGCTGCACACCACCCCGGGCGAGCGCGACCACGGCTTCCGGCCGGCCGGCCCGCGCTGAGCGCTCGCGGGCGCCGCGCCTCGCGACCCCGCGCCCTCCGCCACCCGCCGCTGCGCTGACGCACCCGCATCGCCCCCGGCCTGCTCAGCCGAACACCGTCTGGTCGAGCAGCATCGACGGCGAGAAGTCGACCGTTCCGCGCGGCCGCTCGCCGCGAGCCCAGCCCACCAGCGCGTCCGCGCTCATCGGCTTGGCGAAGAAGTAGCCCTGCAGCTCGTCGCAGGCGAGATCGATCAGGATCTCCGACTGCCCCGCCGTCTCGACGCCTTCGGCGACCACGCGCAAGCCGAGCGCGTGCGAGAGGCGGATCACCGCGTCGACCACCGCGCGAGCGTCGCCGCTGGTCTCGAGGTCCTGGATGAAGCTGCGGTCGATCTTGAGCTGACGCGCGGGCAGCTGGCGCAGATAGCTCAGGCTCGAGTACCCGGTTCCGAAGTCGTCGATCGAGAGGAACACGCCGGCGCGCGCCAGGCCGTCGAACGCGCGCTGGGTCTCGCTCACGTCCTCCATCGCGGCTGACTCGGTGATCTCGCACATCAGCTGCGCCGGGTCCACGGCGTGGCGCGCGAGCGCCGCCTCGATGCGCTCGACGAGGTTGCCCTGGCGCAGCTGGTGCGGCGAGACGTTGATCGCGACGCGCATCCGCAGGCCCTGGTCGGCCCAGGCGGCGATCTGCCGGCAGGCCTCGTCGACGACCCAGTCGCCGATCGCGCCGATGAGGCCGAAGCGCTCGGCCATCGGGATGAACACGTTCGGCGGGATGGAGCCGCGCGTCGGATGGTGCCAGCGCAGCAGTGCCTCGACGCTGCCGATGCGACGCCGCTGGCTGTTGACCTTGGGCTGGTAATGCAGCTCGAACTCGCCGCGTGCGACTGCGCTGCGCAGGTCGGCCTGCAGTTCGACCTGATCGCGCGCGTCGCTTTCCATGCGCGCCTCGTACAGCACGTGGCGCGAACCGCCGCCCTGCTTGGCCGCGTACATCGCGGCGTCGGCGTTGGCGAGCAGACGCTCGGGCGGGCCGTGGTCCGGATAGACCGCGATCCCGACCGAGCACGAGACGCTGACCTGGCGACCGCCCAGGTTGAACGGCAAGCCGATGGCATGGACCACGCGGCGCGCGGTGCGCACCGCGTCGTCGGTGCTGAACACCCCTTCGGCGAGCAGCACGAACTCGTCGCCGCCGATGCGGGCGATGGTGTCGCCCTCGCGCGCGCCCTCGCGCAGCCGGCTCGCCGCCTCGACCAGCAGCTGGTCGCCGGCGGCATGCCCGAACGAGTCGTTGATCGGCTTGAAGCCGTCGAGGTCGATGAACATGACCACCAGCCGCTCGGCATGGCGTTCGTCGGCACGCGTGGCCTCGCGGCGATGCCGCGCCACCGCGTGCGCCATGCGGTCCTCGAAGAGGGCCCGGTTCGGCAGACCGGTCAAGGCGTCGTGCAGCGCAAGGCGCTGCAGCTCCTCGTTGGCGATCATCAGCGAGCCGGCGAGGCGCACGCTGGTGTCGCGCAGGCGCCGGTCGAGCGCCGAGGTGAACAGGGTGAGGCCGAGGATGAGACCCGACGAGAGCACGACCAGTGCACCCAGGCCGTCGCCGCCGACGGTGTCGATGCTGCGGCAGATGCTGCCCTCGACGAAGCTCGCGGCGGCCATGCCGGTGTAGTGCATCGCGCTGATGGCGAGCCCGAAGGCGATCGCGGCGGCGAGGCGCAGGCCGAACATGAGGAGCCGGCGTTCGTTCCCGGAGAACGTGCGCAGGCCGAAGAAGACCAGCAGCGCGCCCGCCGACGCCAGCATCGCGATGCCGATCGACGCGGCGACGAGGCGCACGTTCCAGACGATGCCCGGAGCGACGTCGATCGCCGCCATGCCGGTGTAGTGCATCGCGCAGATGCCGGCCGCCATCGCCGTCGATCCGGCGACCAGGCGCCGCACCGTCAGGCGCCCGCGGCTCGCGATGAAGAGCGCGACACCCGACACCGCGACCGCGGCGATCCACGACAGCAGCGTGAGCCCGTACGTGTAGCGCAGGTCGATCGGCACCGAGTACGCCAGCATGCCGACGAAGTGCATCGACCAGATGCCGCTGCCGAGCGCGACCGAGCCGCCGCCCCACCATGCGAGGCCGGCCGTGCGCTCCTGCCCGCGCATGCGGTCGGCAAGGTCGAGTGCCACGTAGGACGCGAGCACGGCGACGGCGATCGAGCCGAACACCACCCACGGGTCGTAGCTGGGAACGAGAAAGTTCAAGGGTTCGGGCGCGCCGGGCGGAACGCGGATTGGCGAGGTGGAGCGAGGTTAGCGGCCGCCCGGCTCGGTCGATCGCCGCGTGAAGGCCCGGAACACCGACCAGATCGGCGCCTCGATGCGGGCGCCGCCGAACGCGAGCGGGTCCCCCCGCCCCACCGTGCGCGCGCTCGCCGCGGGCGCCGGCGTCGAACACGGCACGCTGCGTCGGCCGATCCGCTGCGCAGCGCTTGCGCCGGCCCTGCCGGCAAGACTGTCGCGGCGTCGGCGACCGGCATCGCCTGCCGCCCGGCGCCGATCGCGAGCGCGATCCTGGCGTTCGACGGGCGCCGCGCCCAGCCCGACCTGCGCCGGCCACGCGCCCGCGCGGCACGCCGCGTGCGTTTTGTCTCGCCGCGCGTCGCCCAACCTCCAGAACGCGCCCGATCGGCCGAAAGGCAGGGCGCGCCGTCATGCCGACGGCTTTTTCGGAGTTGAAAGATGAGCGCGGTCCTGACCCTTGCATTCGACGCCGTCGACGCCCTGCCGGCGATCGACGCCATGAACGACGACACCCTGGACGACCTCGACTTCGGCGTCATCGGCATCGACGCCGACGGTGCCGTGCGGCGCTACAACGCGCCCGAGTCGCGCATGGCGGGCCTCAGTCCGCACCGGGTGCTCGGCCAGCCGATGTTCACGAGCGTCGCCCCGTGCATGAACAACTTCATGGTCGCGCAGCGCCTCGACGACGCGATGATGCTCGGCGAGGCGCTCGACGTCACCATCGACTACGTGCTCACGCTGCGCATGAAGCCGGTCAAGGTGAAGCTGCGCCTGCTCGCCGCGCCCGGCGCGGCGCTGCGCTACGTCCTGGTCCTGCGGCCGGCGTGATGTCGCTGGCGGATGCCACGGCCGAGGACCACGAGGCGCTGATCCAGTTCCTCTACCTCGCGCCGGTCGGGCTGGTGCAGACGCGCCTCGACGGCGAGATCGGGATGATCAACCCGATCTCCGCGCAGTTGCTGATGCCGCTCGCACCCTTCGGCGACCTGAGCAACCTGTTCGGCGCGCTGCAGGGCGTCGCGCCCGACCTGCGCGCCCGCGTCGACGCCTACCCGGCGCCGCGCGGGGTGATCTGCGACGGTTTGCGCATCCAGGTGAGCGCCGGCGTGCCGGGTCGATCGGACCCGCAGATGCTCGCGCTGACGCTGGTCAAGCTCGATTCGAACCGGCTGATGGCCGTGCTCAGCGACATCACCGAGCAGGTACGGCGCGAGCGGCTCGCCCGCCAGAACGAGGCCTGGCTCAATGCCATCCTCACCGGCGTGAGCGACTACGCGCTGGTCTCGCTCGACCGCGACGGCCGCATCGACGACTGGAACGACAGCATCGGCCGCGTCACCGGCTTCAGCCGCGAGCAGGTGATCGGCGCGTCGTACGCGCTCTTCTACCCGCCCGGCTCGATGACGCCGGAGCGAGTCGCCGATCGCCTCGCCGAGGCCGACGAGAACGGCTGGAGTCTCGACGACGGCTGGCGCCTCAAGGCCGACGGCAGCCGCTTCTGGTGCAGCGCCATGCTCGCGGTGCTACCCGAGAGCGCAGGCAGCACCGACCGCCCGGCTCCCGCCGACGACGCCGGCTACTGCCTGGTGCTGCGCGACATCACGGACAAGCGGGTGAAGGCCGAGGAGCACCGACGCGCGATCAGTTGCGACCACCTCACCGGTGTCGCCAACCGGCGCACCTTCTTCGAGCTCGCCGAGCTCGAGTTCGCACGCTGGACGCGGGCACCGCGCCCGCTGTCGCTGCTCTACGTCGACATCGACCACTTCAAGGCGGTCAACGACGCGCGCGGCCACGCGGTCGGCGACGCGGTGCTGCGCGACGTCGCCCTCACGCTCGGCACCCTGTTCCGCGAAGTCGACGTGGTGGCGCGCATCGGTGGCGAGGAGTTCGCCGTGCTGCTGCCGTCGACCGGCCTCGAGGGCGCGGTCACCGCCGCCGACGCGCTGCGTGCCGCGGTCGCGGCCCGCTCGACCATGGCCGAGGGCGGACCGGTGCAGGTCACGCTGAGCGTCGGCGTCGCGACGATGGCGCCCGACGTGACCGGCGTCGATGCGCTGCTGCGGCGGGCCGACGAGGCGCTCTACGCCGCCAAGCGTGCCGGCCGCAACCGGGTCGAGTGCTGGGCAACGTGATCACCGACCTCCTGAGCCCGAGCGAAGGGCCGGCGGCGGCGGCGGCCGACGCCGCGCACGAAGCGCTGATGCAGTTTCTCTACCGTGCTCCGGTGGGGCTGGCACAGCTCGCGCGCGACGGCTCGATCGAGATGATCAACCCGATGGCGGCCAACCTGCTGATGCCGCTCGCGCGCGACGCCAGCCTCGACAACCTGTTCGCGACCCTCCGTCACGTGCTGCCGGACCTCGGTGACGCGGTCGCCCGCTGCAGCGACCCGAGCGGGCTCATCTGCGACTCGACGCGCCTCAGCGTCGCCGCCGGCGCGGCCTCGGCCGAACCGCAGGTGCTGTCGTTCAGCCTGCTCAAGCTCGACGACGCACGGCTGATGGCGATGATCACCGACATCACCGGCGAGGTGCAGCGCGAGCAGAAGGTGCTGGCGACGCGGCTGCGCGCCGCCGCCCGCGTCGACGCCCTGACGCAGATGCCGAACCGCGCCGCGATCCGCGACCTCATCCAGGCGGCGATGGGCGCGGCGGGCGACGGCTACGCCGTCCTCTTCCTCAACTGCGACCGCTTCAAGCAGATCAACGACGCCTTCGGCCCGGCTGCCGGCGACGAACTGCTGAACCTGATTGCCGGGCGCCTGCGCAGCACGCTGCGCGAAGGCGACGCGGTCGGTCGCGCCCGCGGCGACAGCGTCGCCGCACGAGTCGGCGGAGACGAGTTCGTCGTGCTGGTGCGCGGCGTACGGCGCGCCGGCGACCTCGACGCGATCGCCGAGCGGCTGCTCGATGCGCTGAACCGCCCGTACCCGCTCGGTGGGCGCCAGCTGCACTGCGCGCTCAGCATGGGCGTGCTCGCCGGCTCCGACGCGCACGGCGATGCCGATGCGGTGCTGCAGGACGCGAGCATCGCGATGGTCGAGGCCAAGCGCGCCGGCGGCGGCCGGCCGGCTCGCTTCGAGCCGGCGATGCGCGAGCGCGCGGCACGCCGCGGCGGGATCGAGGCCGATCTGCGCCGCGCGCTGCAGCTCGGCGAGCTGTTCGTCGTCTACCAGCCGGTGGTCGGGCTCGCGGGGCCGCCCGGCTCGCTCGCGGTCGAGCGCAACGCCGGCGTCGAGGCGCTGGTGCGCTGGCAGCACCCGACGCGTGGCGTGGTGCCGCCGATCGAGTTCATCGGCGTCGCCGAGGAATCCGGCCTGATCGGCGAGCTCGGCGCGTTCGTCCTCGAAGCGGCGTGCCGCCAGTTCGTCACCTGGCAGCGCGAGCTCGCCGACGACGCGCCTCGGCTGCTCGCCGTCAACCTGTCGCGCGGGCAGCTGCGCGAGGCGGGCTTCACCGCGCGCGTGGCGGCGATCCTGCGCGAGACGGGCATCGACCCGCGCCAGCTGCAGCTCGAGGTGACCGAGAGCCTCGCCGCACAGGATCAGGCGGTGCAGGCCAGCCTCCACGAGCTGCGCGAGCTCGGCCTCAGCCTGGCGCTCGACGACTTCGGCACCGGCTATTCGTCCCTCGCGAGCCTGCACCTGCTGCCGGTCGGCGTGGTGAAGATCGACCGCTCGTTCGTCAGCCAGGCCGTCGACAGCGCGCACCACCGGGTGCTGATCGAGGCGACCGTGCGTGTCGCCGAGAGCCTGCACATGGGAACGGTCGCCGAAGGCATCGAGACCGCCGCGCAGGCGGCAAGCGTGCACGCGCTCGGCTGCCGCAAGGGTCAGGGCTACCTGTTCAGCCCGCCGCTGCCGGCGGACGTGCTGGCGCGCTGGGTCAGGGGCGACGCGACCGCCTGACGCCTGGCGGAGCGTCGCGCGCCGGCTACGGCGTGAGGTGCAGCGAACGCACCGCCACGTTCGGGCTCGTGAGAGCGAGCTGCGGCAGCGTGATCGCGGCCGGCAAGGCGACGTCGGCCGACGCGCCGACGCCGGCACGCAGCACCGCGACCAGCACCACCACGCGGCCGGCCGGCACGCCGGTGACCAGGTCGACCTCGAAGGGCACGGTCGCCGAGTTCAGCGCGTCGAGCGTCTGCGTGCCGGGGGTCTTCCAGAGGCGCGTCTGCCCGGCGGTCCGCACGAAGCTCCAGCCGCCGCCGAACGCGATGGCCGTGGTGCCGGCGTCGCTGTTGAGGACCTGGTTCACCGCGAGCGTCCACGGCACGTTGCCCGCGGCATCGCCGAGCGTCCAGGTCGCGGGGTTGCCGGCGACTGCGGCCGCCGGACCGCTCCAGCGCAGCAGCACCACGCGCACGTCGGCGCCCGGGCGCTCGAGCAGCCCGCGGTGATGCACCACCACGTCGACGATTGCGCGGCTGCGCGCGAACGTCATCGACGCCGCGCCGACCTGGCCCTCGGGTACCTCGCCGTGGAAGTCGATCAGGTCGGCCTCGCTCGGCGCGCCGTCGCCCCACGGGTTCCGGGTCGCATGCGGCGCCACCATGGTCGCGTCCCACAGCGCGTTGTCGATCGTGGGCACCGCGCGCTGCGGCGTCGCGCCGGCGGCCGGAATCACGACCACCGGCGCCCCAAGGTCGCGCAGTACTTCGCTGAAGTAGCTGTCCCAGCGCCCGTTCGGCACCACCCGCGGGTCGTTGCGCGCCGAGCGCAGCGCGGCCTGGAAGCGCGCCAGCGGCTGGCGCTGGAACGCGTTGATGACCGGCGCCGCGCTGGCCTGGCGGCCCCACGGCAGGTTGGCCGGTCGCGCGATCGCGGTGGCGACCGCACGCGGCCGCACGTCGGGGCTGCCGTGCCACGAACGCGCGGTGCGGCCGTCGTTCTGCAGCGCCACCGCGGTCGGGCGGTGACGCAGGTCGTCCTGGTGGCAGCGCAGGTAGGTCAGGTCGACGACGTCGGGCTGGTCGAGGCGCAACTCCCACACGCCGCGCGCCGCGATCGCTGCCCTCAGCAGGCGCACCTGGCCATCGTTGAAGATCGCGAGGTCCTCGACCGCGGCTTCCGGCAGGCCGTTGACGCGCTGGCTCCAGGTCCACGCCGGGTCGGCGTTGTCGATCTGGGTGCGCAGCCCGCGCCACACGCCGACGGTGGTGCCGACGTACACCTCGTCCGGAAACGCCGGATCGCAGACGATCGCGGTCACCGGCGCCGGCACCCCCGCGCTGTCGGTGCGCAGCCCCGTCTTGAACCACTTGCCGCTGCCGTCGTACCACCACAGCGTGTCGACGTTGGCGTCGCCGGGCTTGCCGATGTTGCCGAGGTAGACCGCGCCCTTGCTGCCGTGCGCGCGTGGTGGCTGGCCGGGCGCGGCCGGCGGGTCGAGGTTGACCGCGACATCGGTCCACACCGCCGACGCGCGCAGCGGGTCCTCGCGGCGCCGCGAGCTCGCCGAGTCCTTGACGATGATGGTCTCGCGGCTCCAGGTGCCGGGCGGCCCGCCGTCGTCGGAGCCCGGCACGCGCGCGTAGCGCATCAGCTTGCCCTCGCCGAGCACCCAGGCGACGTCGCGGTCCTGCCACCGGCAGACCGTGATCTGCTGGCCGAAATCGTCCTGCTTGGCGCGCAGGCCCGCGTTGGCATCGCCCGGCAGCGGGTCGGTGCCGGTCGGCAGCGTGAACCAGGCCGCGCCGAGCGCGGTCGGCGCCGGGGCGCCGGCGAGCGCACGCGTCTCTTCGGTGTACCAGACGCGCGTCGTGCCGAAGATCACCTGGCCGACCTGGTGCGTCGCGGCCGCCGACGGGCGCGTCGTCGCGATGCCGGCCGCGGTCGAATAGAACGCCGACCCGTTCAGCTCGTTGCTCGACGAGACCGCGCCGCGCCGCAGCATGTCGCCATCGGAGAGCACGTTGTCCGAGGTCGACCAGTTGCCGTTGGTGTACTGGCAGATCCAGTGCTCCGGGTTGATCGGGCGCGGCAGCAGCCCGCCGCCGTCGCCCGACATGCGCGGCACCGGCTTCCACACGCTGCTCGAGAGGCGCAGCACGCTGCCGTTGTCCTGCAGCCCGGCGGCGACGCAGCCCTCGGCGACCGGGTTGTGCGCGACGTAGTTGCTCTCGACGACCTGCAGGCCCTCGTTGCGCGGGTAGAACGCCGCGACCGTGGGCGCCGCGCCGCCCGCGCCGTCCTGGTGGCGGTCGGAGCGCGACACGCCGCCGTCGGTGGCGGCCCACAGGCGCGCCCCTGCGTTGCTGAAGTAGACGCCGTGGACGTCCGGGTGGGTGCCGAGGCCGAGCGTCGACGCGGGGTTCGGCTGGCCGAACCGCAGCGCGCCGCCGCTCGCCGCCACGTGGCCGACGAGGATCGCGGCGGCCACGTTGGTCACGTTCACGTTCTCGGCCGTCGTGAAATCGAAAAAACTGCCGCCGAGCACGACCCGGTTCGGGTCCGCCGGATCGACGTCGATCGCGATGTCGTAGTCGCCCTGACGCCCGAGGATGTCCTGCGTCACGACGATCGGCGCGGCAGCCGGCGCGGCCGCGGTGTTGGACACGCGGAACAAGGCGGGCGGCACGTTGCTGCCAGCGTCCGAGACCGCCCACACCTGGCTCGGCGGCGTCGACGCCGCGAGCGCGCCGCGCAGCGCCTGGTACGCGGTCCCCGCGGGGCTGCCGGCGGCGAACGCGACGCGTGCGAACGCAGCGGCGGGCGGTGACGTCATGTCGCGGCAATAGAGCCCGGCGCCGCTGCCGCTCATCATCCACACCCAGACGCGCGCCGGCGCGCCGCCGGGCACCGCCGGCGTCCACAGCACGTCGCTGCACGCGCCGCGGTAGGCGTCGAACGGCGCCGCCTGCACCAGCTCCCATGGCGCGTTCAGGCCGCCACCTGCCGGGCGTTGGAAAAGGCCGATGCGGGTCGCCGCGAGCACCCTGCTGCCGCCCGGCTCGAGTGCGATCCGGTAGACGCCGCTGCCGGCAAGGTTGGTCGCCTCGATCTTCCACGGGTCGGGCTCGTCGGGCACGGCCGGGTGCAGCGCGTGCAGGATGCCGACGCCGCCCAGCGAGCTGCCGGGCTGGCCGTCGAGGGGCGTGCTGACCTCGCCGGTGCCGACCCAGACCTCGTCGCTCAGCTCGGTGACGCCGAACTGCACCGCGATCGCGTGGCACGAGTTGCGGTGCGCCGGCCGCACGATGCCGGCGGTGGCGGTCGCGGCAAGACCGGCGAGCGAGCGCCAGTGCGCGCCGCCGTCGCCCGAGTACCACACGCCGCCGTTGGCCGACGCCGCATAGAGCCGCTCGCCCTGCGGATGCACTGCGAGCGCGTTGATGCGGCCGCTGATGCGCGGCGATCCCGCGCTCGACTGCAGCACCACCTGCGGGCCGAGCGGGATCCACAGGTGCGTGCGCGAGCTGGCGGGCGCCCGGCTCGCGGGGCCACCCGCCGAGCGCTCGCCGCGCGCCGCCCCGATGGCCCCGTCGGGGTCGAAGTCCTGGCGCCGCCGCGCCATGAAGCGACGCCGGCCGCTCGAGTCGTCGTCCTTGCGCGCGCCGGCGCGGCCGTCGGCCGGCCAGTCGTAGCGGCTCACGTCGAGCCTCCCGGCTCCGGTGGCTTGGGCGGCGCGACGCGGATCCAGCCTTCGCGCAGCGCCGGCGGCTCGTCGGGCATCAGCGCCGTCTGCGTCGCCGCCAGGATGGCGTCGGTGCGCCAGCTCGCCGGCGTGTCGCGCCACAGGAAGTTCTGGTCCTTGCCGAACACGCTCACCTTCGGCAGGCGCAGCTGGCGTTCGGCGTCGAGGTCGGTCTCGACCAGCACCGGCCCGGTGCGCAGCGACGGGGCGATCGCGGCCAGGCCTTTGCCGACCCAGTCGCGGGCCAGCGCGAGCGCCTTGCGCGGCAGGATGCCGGAGCTCAGGGTGGCCTTGCCCGACGGATGCATGAGGATCGTCAGCGTCACGGTCTGCCCGATGTGCAGCTCGAGCGTGTCGGCCTCGTCGGCGCGAAACACGTACGGGTGTTCGATCGGATCGGGCACCTCGATGTCCGACGTCTTCGCATGCTGGCCGAGCTGGCCGCGGCTGCGCCCGGCCGCGGTGGCGGTCGCCGCGATCGCCTTGTCGACGAGGCGCAGCCGCGTGTAGTCGTCGTCGACGAAGAAGCCGAGCACGCCGTCGTCGCTGCGCGTGAGTTCGCCGATGCGCACCGCGAAGGCGTGGCGCTGCGCGGCCTGCTCGGCGGCGGCCCACTCGGCGGCACGCGCCGGATCGCCGAGGTCGACGTCGGTCGGCGGCATCAGCTCGAGGCGAAGCTGCGCGCGCACCACCGCGATGGGCCGCCCCACCAGCCCGGCGACGTGCTCGCTGCCGAGCGCGGCCATGCTGTCGACGGTCCAGAGCGTGGTGTCGATCGCGCGCAGCAGCGCCGAGAGCGCGCTCTCCTTGAGGCTGCTCCCGGCGAGCGCACGACCGCCGCGAGCGGCGCTGTCGGCCGCCACCAGCGCGGCGGCGAAGTCGCCGAGCGCGCGCTGCGGCGGCGCCAGGTCGTGGTGCGGGCCCGCGTCGGCCGGGCCGCTGCGGCCGGCGGCGATCTCCCACACCACCCCGCCGCTCACCGCCTCGTGCAGCAGCTCGCCGAGCGGCGCGCCGTCGAGGCCGAACACCTCGAGGCTCTCGTCGAGGTGGTCGGGCAGCAGGAAGCCGGCGACCGGGTTGACCTGCAGCGTCGAGTCGACCTGATCGACGCGTGCCTCGATGCCCTCGGCGCCGACCGGCGTCGCGGCGTCGACCAGCCGGAACAGCCAGCGCGCCGGGCGCAGCAGGCGCGGCGGCATCGCGAGCGCGCCGGGGTGCGCGGCGAGCGTGGCCCGCGTCGGCACCATGGCGTTGGCGAGCGCGCCGGCCGGCAGTTCGAGCGTGCGGCCGAAGGCGTCGACCAGCCGAGCGCGCTCGAGGCGCAAGGCGCCGGCGAGCAGCAGCGCCGGCGCAGCGACCGGGGCCGGGTTCACGAGGCTGCCGTCGCTCGTCGAGCGGCGCAGGCCGTCGCTCACCGGCAGGCCGAGCAGCTGGGTGCGCACGCCGTCGAGCGCCGCGGTCACGAGATCGAGATGGCGCACCGCCGTGTCGAGGTCGCGGTAGGCCTGCTCGGTCGCCTCGTCGACGAGTCCGCCGCCGGCGCCGGGCTTGTCGAGCGCCTCTTCCTTCAGCAGCCAGTCATCGATCGCGTCGTGCAGGGTCCGCGCCGCGCCGGTGGTCAGCAGCGCGCGCCCCCGCAGCGTGACGGTCGCGCCGTCGATCGGGGCGCCGGTGTGCTCGACGTCGACCGCACCGAGGCGCCAGCCGGCGAGCGTCGCCGGGTCGACGCCGTCGACCGCGACCTGCCACTCGAGCCAGAGCGGCACCCACGGCTGCGCCCAGGCGGTGACCGCCACCAGGTCGGGATCGGCGCCGCGGTAGAGCGAGAAGCGCCGCAGCTCGTCGGCGACGCGCGTCTGCTGCTCGCGCACGCCGGCGCCCGGCGGCTGAGCGGCAGCGCGGCTGCCGCGACCGGCGCGCGGCGGCTTAGGGCCGAGTGCCGCGGTGCTGCCGTCGTAGATGCCGTCGGCGCCGAAGCGCAGCGCCGACTCGGCCTTGAGGCGCGTCAGCACGCTCGCCCGCGCCGCGCCGGCAGGCGCCAGTGCGGCCGCGATCCAGTCGTCGTGGTACGGGTCGTGCAGCAGCGCCTCGCGCGCGAGCAGCAGGACCTCGCCCGGCACGCTGCCGTTGCCGAGCGAGCGGATGAAGCGGTCGGGCGCGATCACGCCGCTGATCTCGGTGATCGTGTGGGTGGGCCAGCGGCAGGTGAGCTTGCCGTCGGCCGATCCGCGGCCGTCGTTCCCGTGGCGCAGGCTGCGCCCGGCACCGCGCAGCGCCACCATCGGCTCGCTCGGGAAGGTCCAGCGCGGCGCCGGGCGCGTCACCACGCGCGCCTCGGTCGGTGCGAGCACCTCGCCGACGCGCGAGCGCGCGAGATCGGCGATCACCGCCGCACCCGCTTCGATCAGCGTCGGCTTGGCCTTGGTCGCGAACACCAGGTCGGCGGCGAACGCGGCACTGTCGCGCGCGAGGGCCGGCCCGCGGGCGCCCGGCGACGGAGCCGGCGCTGCGGCGGCCCTGCCGAGCGCGGCGCTCTGCATCGCGAGGCCGACCACATCGGCGGCGCGCCGCCGGCCGATGCCGAGACCGCCCGCGCCGCCGGTCTGCACGCGCTGCAGAAAGCGATCGGTGCCCGCGCTGCCCGACGGCAGCGAGGCGAACGCGCCGGCGTGCTCGGCTTCCTCGAGCGCCACGAGGCCGTCGGCACTGCCGAGGCCGGAGACCTTCTGCGCCGTGAACGCGGCGAGCAGGCGCTCGGTGGCGCGACGCTGCTCGGCGCTCGCGCCGGCGGCCGACGCGAACGCGGCGAGCAGGTCGTCGTCGTGGTGCCCCAAAGCCGCGCTGACGTCGCCAGGCGCCGGGCGCCGGTCGACCGTGACGACGCCGGCGACCGGCACGCCGTACACGCTGCCGTGCAGCAGCGACGAGCGCAGCTGCCACGCCGGCGCGACGAAGCGGCGGCCGGCGTCCGCCGCGAATGCCGACGCGACCTTCATCGTGTCGGCGACCACCAGCGTCTTGTCGACCGGCACGAACGGCGCGCCCGTGGGCGCGGCGCGCGCAGCGACCTTGCTCGGCCGCTCGATGTCCCAGCGGGTCGCGGTGTCCAGGCCGAGCGAGCGGCGGAGCTCGTCCTGCTGCTGCTGGCGCGCCCGCTCGGCGTTGGCGTCGCCCCACTCGGCCATCAGGCGCCAGCGCAGGCCTTCGAGCAGCTCGTGCAGGCTGGCGTCGCTGCGCGCGGCGTCGAGCGGATCGAAGGCCGGGTCGCTCCACCAGCCCGCGACGACGTACGCCGCGCTGTCGCCATGCACGCCCTGCGGCGCCCCGACGCCGAGGTCGGCCAGCGGGTCGTGGAACGCGAAGCGGTTGAGCACCGCGTCGTAGATGCCGGCCCAGGCGAGCGAGCCGCCCACGGTCCCGGTCAGATCGGCCCTGGCGATCGGGGCGCCCGCAGGCGCCGCCGCCGCGGCCGCCCGGCCTTCGCGCCACTCGGCGAGCGGCACCGCGACCGCCCGATCGGCCTCGATCACCCAGCCGGTCAGCACCGGCTCCGACCCGCCCCTGGGCAGCAGGATGCGCAGCACGACGAAGCGGTCGGGCAGCACCGGGAGCGCGAGCCGGTTGGTGCCTGCATCCGGGCGCTCGGCGAGGCTGCCGCGCAGCAACGCGTCGGGCATGGCCCAGTGCAGATGCACCCCAGGCGGGCGCGGCAGGCCCGGATCGAACGGGTCGGGCAAGCCCGCCTCCGGGTCGCTGACCGGCGCCCCGTCGACGTTCGCGACCAGCATCGGCAGGCGCACCATCGGCTCAGCGTCGCCGGGCGGCACGTAGAGCGCCTGGACGTCCATCGGCACCAGGAGGCGGCTCTCGCGCAGCAGGTAGCGGTCCCAGGTCGCGATCTCGGCGACGTCGAGGGCGGTGCGGTCGGCAGCGAGGAAGCGCTTGCCGCGCACCGCCTCGCGAATGACCTCGGCCGGAACCGCGCCCGCCTTCGGCGCCGCCGCGGGTTTGGTCGGACCTTTTCCGGCCGCCTGCTTGCGGGTCGCCATCACAGCCCCAGGTTGCTCTTGACCGCGGCCTGCCAGGTCGCGAGCGACACCTTCGGCCTGAACGTGTCGAGGCCGAAGAACCGCCGCCCCTGCGTGTTGGCAGGGTCGCCGAACACCTGCCGATACGGGAAGCGCAGCATCTGCAGCGCGAACTCGTTGGGCGCGAGCGTCGGCGTGGCCTCGGCGGGCACCGGTGGCGCCTTCTTCGCGAGACGCCTGTTCAGCTCGGCGAGGTCGATGACACCCGGCGCGCCGGCGCGGAACGGCACCGGCACGGAGTTGGCGTCGGTGAGCGGCGCATCGGGCGCGCCGACCAGGTTGCCGGTGTTCTTGTCGCGGAAGCGCACCCGCGCGGCGCGCTTCGACGGCGGCGCACCGGCGTCGAGCCGGGCGCCGAACTGGATGCCCTGGCGCGGCTCCTCGACGTGCACCACCGCAGGCACGCCGTCGATCAGCACCAGCAGCACCGCCGGCGCGAGGCGCTCCATGCGCAGCACCTTGAGCCGGCTGGGGTCGGATTCGGCCGCGGTGGTGAGCGCGTCGTCGGCGACGACGTCGACCGCGTAGGCGCGCACGTGCAGGTTGGGCCAGCCGGAGACCGCGCGCGAACGCATCAGGAAACCCGTGATGGTGCCGCCGGCGCCTTCGAGCCGCTCCTGCCCGGCCGGGCGCCGCAGCGTGCGCTCGGCCTCGTCGACCTCGTCGCGGATGTGCGGGTAGACCGCCTCGAGCAGCGCCCGATCGGCGCTCGACACCGTGCCGACCGAGAGCGCGCCCTGCACGAGAGCATCGGTCCACGCGCGGTCGATGTAGAAGAAGCGCATCGACTCGGGCGGCAGCAGCTCGGCGTCGGGCACCAGATACGAGAACGGCACCCCGTGGAGCAAGCGCAGGCGCGCGAGAAAGCGACGCAGCTCGCCCGGCACCACGTGCAGGCCGTCGTCGGGGTCGTCGTCGATCGCGACGTCGGCGTAGCGCTTGGACGCCAGCGTCGCGGCCTTGAGCGCCACCTGCGCGCCGATGACGGACTTCATGGCTGCACCTCCTCGTCGTCATCGTCGATCGCCGCGGCGATCAGCTGGTCGAGCGCATCGGCCGGCGCGGTGCGCGGCGCGCCGCGCACCGGCGCGCCGGCGCCGATCACCGGCCCGGCCGCCGCCTGCGGAAGCGCGACGCGCAGGGTGCGCGCGAGCTCGCCCTGCAGCGCGCCCTTCAGGGCCGCCAGCGTCGCCGCGCCACCGGTCGCCTGCTCCGGCTTCAGCGCCAGCGGCACCGCGGTCTCTTCGAGCGCGGCGAGCACGCCGACGCCGGCCGCGCGCCTGGTCAACGCGGCGAGGTCGATGCCGAGGCCGGCGGCGATCACCGTGTCGAGCTCGCCCTTGACCTCGAGCGGGCGGCCCGGGTCGGCGATCGGCCGGCGCGGGCCGAGCATGGTCGACGGATTCTGTGCCAGCGTGCCGACCATCTCGAGCGCGACGAAGCGACCGAGGTCCGGCCGCGTGTGCGCCACGCCATCGACCGGCGGCAGCGGAAACGGCAGCACCTCGGCCAGCAGCTCGCGCACGCGCCCGGCGCCGAACTGCTCGGCCCGGAAGCGCATCAGCGCCGACACGACCGAGAGCTGCGACAGCGCGAGCAGGCGGCCGATCTCGAACGCCGCGGCGAGCGCGAGGTCCTCGCGCCCGTCGGGGATCGTGCGGCGCAGCTGATCGGCGCTGTGCGCGAGCGGCAGCGCCGCGTCGGCCGCAGCGTCGGGCTGCGTGCCGGCGTGACGCGGCGTCGGGAACGGCACGCAGGGGCCCCGGTACCAGGCGCGCACCGCGTCGCCGCGCCGCGTCGTGTGGTCGAGTCCGATGTGGCCGGTCTCGACGACCTCCGGGCCTTCCGGCCGCGGCGGCGGCGACGCGGGCTCGGGCTGTCCGGGCAAGGTCGCCTTGGCGGGCGTCGGGTTCGGCGCGGCGCCGAGCAGGCCGACGTCGACGTCCTGCAGCAGCGTCTCGAAGGTCGCGCCCTCGTTGGTGGTGAACGACCAGTGCGCGAGCACCGGAAAGCGGAACACCTTCTCGCGCGCGTGGATCTGGATCGGATAGCGAAAGCCGATGCCCATCGTGCTGCGCACGAGGCGGGTCGCGTCGGGGTCGAGCGCGGCGGCGGCGATGGTCTGGGTCGCGGGCGATACGCCGCGTGAGGTCCACTGCGCGGCGATCGCCGGCTCGTCGAGCGCGCCGGCGCCGTCGAGCGCCTGCCCGACCGGGCTGGCGGGTCCGGCGGCGGCGAAGCGCGCGAACGCCGAGCCCGGCACGCCCGCCGGGGCGTCGCGCGCCGTGGGACCTGCAGCGCCGGCTGCCGCGCGCGCGAGCCCGGCGCGCGGCAGCGCCTCGAGCGGCACGCCCTGCCCCTTGCCGCCCATGACCTGCACGTCGGGCCCGCCCGCGGCGTCGGCCAGCGCGAGCACGCTCCAGTCCTGCGCGAGCGCCCACTCGAACACCGGCACCGGCGGCTGTGGCTTCGGCAGCGCCGCGAGCTGACCCTCGACGTTGACGAGGCACGCCATGTAGCGCACCGCGCGCCCGCTCGCCGCGTCGAACACGGGCAGCCGGTTCGCGAGCACGACCGCGAGGAAGCCGTCGTCGTCGCCGTTCGCGAGTTCGGTGTCGTGCACGTCGACCTCGCGCACGTGAGCGAGCAGCGGCAGATCCTGCTCGCAGGGGAAGATCTTCTTCACCACCGTCTCGGTGACGGCGAGGTACAGACCCTGCTCGACGTCCTTGTCGGCAGGGTCGGGCAGCGGCGGCTGCAGACCCGGCGTGACGCAGTCGGCCACCGGCGTCGCTCCCGAGAGCTCGGCCTCGCCCTCGGCAACGACGACGAGCGCGAGCCACGGCACCGGCGACGGGCCGGCGCCGCCGGCTGGGTTGCGCTCCCACGGCAGGGTGCGACGCTTCAGCACGATCTGCGGCAGGCGGTCGCCGAACGCGCCCTCGGCGTTGGCCGGCGGGAAGCTCGACAGGATCTGCTCGGGCGGCATGGTGTAGCGCGGCGCCGCGACGTGGAAGTGCGTGTGCTCGGGCTCGACCTCGAACGGCACCCCGCTCATCTCGCTGACGAGCTCGTAGCGGCCGGCGGTGATCGGCGGCATGACGTTCGAATGCAGGATGAAGTGACCGGTCTTGGGCATGGCGGTGCAGGAAGTCAGGTCTTGATGGCGCGGGCGCGCGCCCGCGATGCACGGGCGTCGTTCGGGGCGGCGCGTCGGGCGCCGAGCGCACGCGGCAGCGCGTCGGGGGCGGCGCGTCGGGCGCCGAGCGCACGCGGCAGCGCGTCGGGGGCGGCGCGTCGGGCGCCGAGCGCACGCGGCAGCGCGTCGGGGGCGGCGCGCGCGGTTGCGCGGGCGCGCGCGAGCGCACGCTCGGCATCGCTGCGCACCGGCCCGTCCCACGCGAGCACGCTGGCCGGCGCGACGCTGCCGGGCGGTGCGGGCGGCACCAGCGGGTCGAGCGCCGCGTCGAGGCCGCGCGCGGCGACCAGCGCGATCGCGCCGGCGGCGTCGAGCGACGCCGACCCCATGACGCCGACCAGCGACCAGTCACGCCGGCTCGCCACCGTCACCACCACGGGCTGGGTCACGCGCTCGGCCTCGGCGGCGTCGGGCCGCACGTCGTAGGCGAGCACGCTGCGGTTGTCGGCGCTCAGCAGCACCGGCGCACGCTCGATGCCGGCGTCGCGTACGCGGGTCGCGCCGTCGAGGCCGAGCAGCAGCTGCCGGTCGGCGAGCGGGGCGCCCGCCGCGCTCGGGTCGTCGAGCGCGATCAGCACCGTGCGCACCGGCGCCGCGAAGGTCGTCGCGACGGTGCTCACGCCCTGCGCGAGCTCGACGCCGCCGACCCACCCGGCGGCGCGCCGCTCGCGATGCAGCGCAAGGGGCTCGCCCGACGCGTGCACGACGACGCCCGGCCCGACCGCGACACCCGAGCCGGCATACGGCATCGAGGTGCCGGCGTGCCAGCCGACCAGCGCCGCGGTCGCGTCGGCCGCCGCGCGCACCGCCGCCAGTGCCCGCGTCGCCCGCTGCGTCGCCGCCCGGTCGGCCGAGCGCGCCGACGGCGCGGCGCCGAGCCCGATCGCGACGATGCGCTCGGTGCCACGCACGATTTCGACGGCGTCGGTCGATGCACCCGGCCCGGCGATCACGTCGGCGAGACGCGCGCCGCCGGCGTCGACCAGCACCACGCGGGCGAGCGCCGCGCGCACGACGAGCCGCGGGCGGGCGGCGTCCGTCGCGGCGTCGGCATGGGCGTTGGGCAGCGCCAGCACCGCGATCTGCCCCGCGGCGAGCGTCGCGCCGGCGTTGGGAGCGCGCGCCGCCGCCCGCTTGCCGCGCAGCGCCGGCGCCGCGAGCGCGGCGCCGAACGCGGCCAGCGGCTCGGCCAGCGCCGCACCGGGTCGGGCGACGAGCGCGCTCGGGGCGTGACCCGGCGCCGTCGGCGGCACCTGGCGCGCGGCGATCAGGGTGCCGGTCCGGATCGCGGTCACCGCGCCCGGCACCAGGCCGCCGGTGGGGACCGCGGGATCGTCGACCCGCACGAGCCTGGCGGCGATCGACCGGCTGCGCTCGGCCTCGACCTTCGCGAGCGTCGGCGCCGCCACCCGCCACGCCTTGTCCGAGCCCTTGACGGTGGTGCGCGCGAGCGCGCGCTCGGGCGCCGCCGAGAGCGCCAGCGCCGCCGGCGCGAGCAGCGCCACCGCGACCGGCGGATCGACGAAATGGTCGAACACCTTGGCCGGTCGCGCCGCGCCGATCGCGGGCACCACGGTCGCGACGGCGGACTCGAGCCCTTCGGTGAGCGTGCCGACGAGCGGCGGCGCCTGGCGCTCGCCGCGCAGCGCCGCGAGTGCCGTCGGCGACGCCGTTCGACCGAGGAACCGCGTCGCCGTCGAGAAGGCAGCGTCGACGCTGGCGGGTACCGCGACCAGCGCGCTCACCGCATCGGCGACGCCGCGGATCGCGCTGACCTCGGCAGGCTTGCGCGAGAACGGCAGCGGCCTCCGCGGCCCGATCTCGACCTGGTGGTAGGCGATCTCGGGCCCGCCACCCGAGGGCGACGCGACGCAGGCGATGTCGAGCTCCGACAGCGCGTCGACCATCTCGCCCTTCGGGATCTTCGGCTGGTTCGGGTCCTGCGGCTGGCCCCATATGCCGAGCGGGAAGCGCCCGAACGGGCGCACCCTGTCGACGAACGGCCAGGCTTGCGGCACGCCGTTGCGCAGCCAGGTCAGCTTGAGCTCCGGCTCCACGCTCCCGATCTTGCGCGGGGCGACGCCGAGGGCCCGGCTGGGCGGGTGCGAGGTGAAGAGCCGGGTCACCGGCGCGCCGACGCGGCGCACGCCGGTCGCCGGCACCTGGCTGGTCAGCGTGATCGAGAACTCCACCACCACCACGAACGGGCGCGCCGCCGAGCCGTCCGGCGTGCTCTGCTCGCCCTTGCTCGGCAGCGCGCCGGTATTCGTCATCACCGCGTGCGGGCGCGCCTTGCCGTTGTCGGCGGCGTCGAGGTACTTGGCGACGAACGCCTGCGCCGAGAGCGGCTCCAGCTGCGCGCGGTCGGCGTCGCCGAAGCGGAACGTCAGCTCGACCGGCCCGACCTCGAAGGTGACCCTGGCGCGGAAGTCGGGTCCCTGCACGTGGATGCGCGCGCCCAGGCTCACCGAGATCGTGATCACACCGAACAGCCAGGTGTCGATCGTGACGCCGGCGCGGATGCGCACGTACGCCTTGACGTCGTAGCTGAACGGGTCGAAGAAGACGATGCCGTGCGCGCCGAAGGTCAGCTCGGCCCAGCCGGGCCCGATCTTGGCCGACGCCTCGAAGTCGCCGCCCGCCATCAGCGCTTCGCTGGTGAGGGCGAAGTAGGTGCCGGACTTGATCGTGATCGCGCTGCCGATGCTCCAGCGCAGACCCAGGCGCGGCACCACTGGGTAGCCGTTGCGGCGGAAGTCGGGGTGGTAGCCGCCGAGCGTGAACACGAACTCGCCCGCGTGCTCGCCCTTGAACCAGATCACGTAGGCAAAGCCCCCGGTGAGCTTGACGTCGCGGTAGAGCAGCCACGAGTTGTCGGTGAGCTGGCCCTGGACCCAGAGCACGCCCTCGCGGCTCGAGAAGCGCACCAGCAGGGCGACCTCGATCGAGACCAGCGCGGCCTCGGGCCGCGGCAGCGCCATCCGGCCGAGGCCGAGCAGGTTGACGTCGAGCCCGTCGCCGACCTGCACTCCGACCACCGCGATGCCGTCGACGAGCGCGAAGCTGTTGAACGCGAGGCCCGCCGCGAACCAGAACGTCCCCTTGTTCATCGGGAAGTGGTTGCCGAGCTGGCGCAGCAGCGCCATCGGGTCGCTGGGCCTGGCCGCGATGTCGAGCGCCTGGATCAGCGGGTATTCGCCGAAGCGCGCGAGGTCGGCCGGAAGCACGAGCTTGCGGTTGATGCCGAAGCCGCCGCCGATGCCGGTGAGGAAGAACGCCGGCGGCCCGCCGATCGGCCCGTTGACCGCGCCGATCGCGAAGAAGGCGGTGAACTTGTCGTTCTGGGCGTCCCTGCCTTCGCCGTAGCCGCCGTACACCGTGAGGCCGTACACCGCGAAACGGCCGAGCAGCATGCCGAGGTATTCGATGCCCTGCGGCCCGCTCTGCTTGAGCAGCCCCCCGGTGAGCGACACGCCGGCCATGTCGGCGGCGACCGCGAGCCCGGCGAGGTCGATCGACCAGCTGTTCGGATCGAAGAACGCGCCGTTCGAGACGATGTAGGTGATCTCGAGGTCGTCGACCGCGCAGGTCAGGCCGAACAGCGACACCGAGCCGTCCATGAGCAGCGAGACGCGCTCGACGCGCCCGCCGGGATGAGTGACCCCGAACCCGACCTGCTCGAGATAGAGCGGCCCGAAGCCCTTCTGGATCGCGACCCACCACGGGCCCGCGCCCTCGCCTGCCGACAGCGTGACGGCGAGCGGGCCGCTGCCGTGCTTCTGGATCGCGAGCGCCGGCGAGAACGCCGGCCTCGGCGGCTTCGGCCCGGTGTCGCGCAGCAGTCCCTGCGCAATGCGGTTGCTGCCGCCCCCGCCCGCCGCGCCGACCGCCAGGTTCGAGAACTGGATCTGCAGCCCGCCGCCCTTGAACGGGCTGCCCCCGCCCGCCGCGTCGATCTCTGCGTAAGCGTGCAGCGCGATCGATTCGAGCGTCACGCCGGCGTCGAGCAGCGGCCCCGAGCGTCGTCCGAGGCGCAGCCCGACGCCTTCGACGACGAGCGTCGGCCTGAACTCGAGCGCGCCGTCGCGCAGGAAGCCGACGAACAGGCCCCCGTCGCTCGAGGCGCTCGGGTCGGGGACGATCCAGCGATCGTCGTTCTCGAGCCAGAGCACGGTGTCGCCGGAGATCAGCTCGAAGCGGTCGTCGACCGCGAGGCGCAGGCCGATCACGTCGCTGCTGCTCCCGCCCTTGGCGAACGCGATCGTCAGCGCGCCGAGATCGACCACGATGCCGAGGCCCGCGAGGTTGCCGAACAGTCGCCGCAGGCGCGCCGGCCATGCCGCCGGGTCGAACGCGCCGCCGATCAGCGCGTTCGGGCTCGGCTGGTCGACGAGCAGCACGCCGCGCAGCAGCGCGCGCACGTCGTCCGTGGGCGTGGCCCCGAGCCGCCGACCCAGCAGGCTTTGCACCGGCGCTTGCGCCAGCGCGACCGTGGCGACGAGGTCGGCGGCGACCTCCACCGTGCGCAACGCCACCTGCACCGCGTCGGCGCTGTCGACCGGCGCGGCGAGCGCGCCGTCGCTGGCGGTCAGCGCGAAGCTGCCGCTGTCGAGCGACCAGCGCGACGCCAGGCGGTGCGTGTCGTCGACCGCGAGGCCGACTGCGACGCGCCGCCCGAGCGGCGGCGCGAGCCCGGCGCTGACCGCCACGAACGGCCGGATGCGCACGCCGCCGGCGTCGATGTCGGCCGGGCCCAGCGCGAGCGTGAACTCCATGAGCCCCGCCGCACTCGCCACCACCTTGAACGCCAGGTGCTCGACGCCCGGCACCGCGATCGCGTCGGCGGCCAGCGCGAGGCTACCGGCGGTCGGCGACCAGCTCAGCGACACCCCGGCGACGCTGACGCCGAGCGCGCCGGCGCTCGCCGTCACGGCGACGCCCGCCGGAACGAACGGCTGCACGCGCGTTGCCAGGGCTGCCAGGCCGTGGCTGGCGAGCGTCGGCACCGCACCGCTGAGCGCGCCGGCCGGGTCGGCGGCCCACGCCTGCAGGCGCGCGCGGTCGAAGCCCGGCGGCGTGCCGGTGCGCAACGCCAGCGCGTCGCCGAGTTCGCCGACAAGCGGGCCGACCGGCGCCGGCGTCGCGGCCAGCTTGTCGAGCAGGAACGGCAGCGCCGCCTCGGCGACCGCACTGAGCGCGCCGAAGCCCGCGAACGGCAGCAGCGCGATGTCCGCACCGCTTGTCGGCCGCGCGAACACCTCGAGCCCGCCGGCGCCGGTGCGAACGTGCACCGCGCACCGGCCCGGTTCGACGCCGGCGCCGGGTGCGCCGACGAACAGATCGAGGCCCGGCACCGGCGCGCTGCCGACGCCGATGCGCAGGCTTGCCGCGACGCCGGCCGAAAGGCGCGCCGCCCCGCCCGGTGCCGCCGTCCACGAGGTCGGATCGACTCCGAGGGTGAGCCTCGCGCCGGCGCCGTCGGCCACGACGCGGAGCGCGACGCCGGTCGCCAGGCGAAGCGGCCCGCCGGGCGAGCCGGCAGCGCCCGTCAGGGGCCGCAGCGCGTCGCACAGCGTCTGGATCTTCAGCGGGCTGGCCGCCAGCGAACCGGCGCTCGACAGCCAACCCGCCGGGTCGGCAAGCAGACCGGCGAGCGGCCGCAGCGCCCGCTCCGCATCGCCCGCCGCCCCGTCGAGCATGCCGAAGGCGTCGAGCGCCGCATCGATCAGCGGGCGCGCGCTGGCGTCGAGCCCGCGCAGCATTTCGAGCGCAACGTGCCCGCCGATCGCCGGCGCCGCTCCGGCCAGCATGCGCAGCAGCGCCGCCCCGTCTGGCTGCGGCCACAGCGCGGCGCTGCGCGAGCCGGCGCCGCCCGCGGCATGCCAGTGCAGCGTGAGCGCCGGCGGTTGGCCGGCGGCAAGACTGCCGCGCAGCTGGAGCCCGCCGGTGGTCGGCAACGCAGCGCTCGGTCCGATCGCGAAGCTGCCGCTCAGACGCGGCGCCGCGCCGTCGAAGCTCGCGGTCAGGTCCGCCTGCCAGCCGAAGCGGCCGCCGCCGCGGGTCGCGTCCGCGCCGCCGCCCTGCACGTGCACGCGGCGACTGGCGAGGTCGAGGCCGGCCGCGAGCGCGGGCCCGAGCAGCAGCCCGAGCGCCGCCTGCACCTCGTCGGCGGCGATCGCGAGACGCTGGCGCAGCAGCCCCGCGGGGTCGAAGACGAGCTGGTCGAGCGCGCCCGCCACCACGCCGCCGTTCGGCGCGACGAGCCCGAGCACGCGCAGCAGGTCCGCGAGCGCGCGCGACGCCGCGCCCTCGAAGTCGGACGTCACGCGCTGGAGCGCCGCCGAGACCAGCACCCGCGCCTCGGGCAGCACCGCTTCGCCGACACCTGCAGCGCCGAGGTCGCCGGCGCCGACCACCAGCGCTTCCCAGCTCTGCCCGAACACGCGCGCGTCGTGCAGGACGAGGCGCGTGCGGCCACTCGCTGCGGCGCCTTCCCCGCGAGCGAGCAGCACCGCGAACTCGAGGGTCAGCGCGCGCAGCTCCAGGTCGGGCGACGCGGCGAGCCAGCCGATGCGGTCGGTGATGCGCAGCGTGACGCGCAAGTCGCCGGGTCTGCTGATGGCAGCGGTGTCGGCGTCGAATCCGAACAACGCGAGCGACGCGAAGCCGCCGATCGCGACGCTGCCGCTCGCGACCTCGGGCAGCGTCCAGCGCAGCCCCGCCTCGACGCCGGTGGCGGATGGCGGCTCGCTCGCGCTGCGCGCCCGCGCGCGCCCGGCGAGCCCCGCCGCGACGATCGCCGTCATCGCGCGCGCGATCGCGGCCGCATCGACCTCGCCGAAAAGCGCCTGGACACGCAGGCCCGCGCGCACGGCGGGCGCCGGCAGCACCGCGGGGCGCAGGTCGGCGCCCGGGTCCGGCAGCGGCGCGAGTTCCATCAGCGCCTGCACCAGCGCACGACCGAGCGCGAGGTCGGCGTCGTCGGGCTCGTCGGGATCGACCGCCGGCAGCAGCCGATGCAGCAGGCGCAGCGCGTCGGCAGTCGGCTGGATCGCGACGGCGGTGAGCGAAATCGCCGCGAGCGGCGTGCCGAGCAGCAGCAGGTCGGCGACCGCGGCTTGTGCGTCGACGGCCAGGCGAGCGGCGTGGCCGGCGCCGGCGAACGCGACCACGGCGATGTCGCTGCCCGACACCGGCGCCAGCGCGTCGAGCACGCGGGCGAGGCGCGCCGCCTGCTCGGGCGTGCCGTCGCTCGCGCCGTCGGCGCCCCGGCAGTCGGCGCGGGAGCCGAGCTGCACGTACCAGTCGCCCGCAGCGAGCGCGGCCGGGCCCGGGAACATCGACGCCGCGAGTCCCGGCGTCGAGAGGTCGACCACCCGTGCGCCCGGAGGCGGCGCGATGCGGTCCTGCGCCAGCGCGACGTAGACGGTGGTCGTCGGCACGCGCCCGAGCTCGCGCTCGCCGTCGAACGTCGAAACGAGCTGGGCCGCACCGACCGCCAGCGTGCGCACGCCGATGCCGTCGGGTGCGACGGCCGGCGGCACGATGCGGCCGTCGCCGCCGAGCCAGCGCTGCGCCAGCGCGGCGAGGCCGCCGTCGAGGTCGCGCCCGAACACCAGCTCGCGAACGTCGCGCGCCGCGGCCGCTTCGGTGCGCAAGGCAGCGGCCAGCGCCGACGGTCCGAGCCCGTCGAAACCCGGGCGCCAGTCGCGCAGGCTGACGGGCGCACCGAACAGCGCCGGGTCGAGCCCGGCGGGCGGGAACCAGAGCGCGACGTTCGGCAGATGGGCGCCGAGGCCGAAGCGGTACGGATCGTCCGGATGGCCGGTGCCTTCGACGACGCCGCGCGCGAAGCGGCCGGCACCGGCCGAGGTGGTCGCGAACAGGTCGGCGAGCAGCGCCATCGCGTCGCCGACACGGTCGCTGAGCGCCAGTCGCGGCAGCCAGCCCGCGAGCGCGGCACGCGCGTCGACCGCCAAGTCCGCCAGTCGCAGGCGCGCAAAGCGGTCGGGATCGCCGCCCGGCCGAACGCCGTCACCGGCCCAGCCGAACGCGTCGACGACGCGCCCGAGCAGCCCGCCCGCGAGGCGCCCGAGAGGGCCGACGAGCGCCTCGACGCCGTCCCAGCCCTCCGGCGGCAGCGTCACCGATCCGTCGGCGGCGACCTGCGGCAAGGCGATCGGCAGCTCGAGCGTGTCGGTTTCGAGCACCAGGTGCGGCGCGACCAGCTCGGCCGTCAGCCGCGTGGCCGGCGACCAGCCGAAGGCGAGGCCCACGTGGTCGGCGCGCAGCGCCAGCCCGCCACCGAGCTGCAGGCGAGCCTGGGGCGGGCTGACGCCGCGCTCGCGCACGGTGAGCGACGCCGCGACGCCCGGCAGCAGTTCGCCGCGGCGCGCCGCGAGGTCGATGCGCGCGAGGCGCGCCGCGAAGCGCGTCGTGACGACCGTGCAGCCGCCGCCGAGCGAGTTGACGTTCGTGACCGTCGCGAGGCCCAGGTGCAGCGTCGCACCATCGACCGCGACCTCGAGGCCGAGCGGCCCGATCAGCGCGAGCCGCCACGGGTCGGCCTGGGTGCCGGCGCCCCGCACCGCTCCCGCGGCCTCGCTTGCGTCGGCCAGCGCGCTGCGCAGTTCGCCGAGCACCTCGGTCACCGCGGCCGGTACGCCGATCAGCTGGTGCCAGTAGCCGGCGACCGCGTCGACCGGGTCGGCCATCAACGCGGGCAGCGTCACCGCAGCGACGCCGGTGGGCGGGTCCAGGCCGATCAGGCGTCGCGCGATGCCGAGGGCGTCGCCGAGCCCGCCGAGCAGGTCGCTCGCGATCGCCTCGACGCTGGCGCCCGCGGCGTCCATCACCGCGTCGGGCGAGCTGAGGTCGAGCGTCGGGTAAGCCTGGCTGCCGAGCAGCACCCGGTCGGCCGCGAGCACGAAGACGGGCTTTCTCGCCGCATCGAGCGCGAAGCCGATGCGCAGCGTCTCGGCACGCGCGACGGTCGGCGTGGCGAGATCCAGCACCGGGCTCGCCCCGTTTCCGGCGGCGGCCCACACGCCGAGGCTGGGCAGCGCGACGGCCGCGCCGCTGACCAGATCGACCCGGAACAGCCCGGCACGGGCCTCGACGCGCGTCGCTGCGTTGCCGAGATCGACGGCAAGCGTCGGCGTGAGGCGCGGGTTGCCGCTCGGGCCGGCGTCGAGTTCGAGGCCGAGCACCACGTTCGCGCTGCCGAGCGTGAACGTCACGCGATCGGATGAAGGCGTCGCGCCGAGCAGGCTCGCGAGATGGCCCAGCCAGTCGGCGCGGCTCGGCGCGGCGCTGAAGATGCCGCGCACCCACTCGGCAAGGGCGATGGGTCCGTGCGCGAGCAGCGCCGCGACCGGAAAATCGGGCACCGCGTCGCCGCTGCGCAGGCCGAGCAGGCCGCCGAGCGCCGCGATGGGCGGCGACGCGGCGGCGGCATCGGCCTGCGCCTTGACGAGCCCGAGGACGAGCGCCAGCACCGCGTCGTCGCCGCCGCCGGCGCCGTCGGCCGCGAGTCGCACGTCCTGCGGTGCTGTCGCGCCCGGCAGCTGCAGGCCGTCGAGCGCGAGCGCGAACAGTGGCCGGTTCGACCCGCCGGTGCCGGTCGGCACGTCGATCTCGAGGCCGATGCCGCCGAGCCGCGCCTGCCCCGGCACCGGCGCGGCCGCGTCGAGCGTCACTCGCGTGGCGATGCGGATGCGGCCGTCGTTGCTGCCGAGCAGCAGCGGATCGCCTACCGGCGGGCCGCCCTCCTTCGTCACCCGGAACAGCGGCACCGCGAGGGTGGTGCTCGACACCGGCGCAGGCGGCGCGGTGCGCACCCGGATGCCGAGCCCCACGTGCAGCCCGTCGGCACGGCCCTCGTCGAGGATGAGCGCGAACAGCAGCGGCGGATCGGGCACCTCGATCAGCGGCAGCCAGATCACGCCGGCTTCGGTGCTGCGGTCGGCGCCGCCGAGCGCCGCATCGACGAACGCGATCAACGCGCGGCGCTGATCGCCGTTCGACAGCATCGACTTCAGCGCTGCTGCCGGGTCGGACAGCCAGTCGGGGTCGGGGCTGCCGTCGGCCCTGAAGATGCCGAGCGCGACCGCGAGGTCGCCGAGTACCCCGAGATCGCTCTTGCCGACCGCCACGCGGGCTCCTCAGCGGCGGGCGACGGCGGCGGGCTTGAGCCCGCTCGAGCCGGCGAAGCGGTGGCGCGCCATCGGCACGATGCCGATGCCGCGCGGGCCGGCCACGATCTCGACCGGAACCAGCAGGTTGCCGCGACCGTCCTTGCCCGTGGCCGCGGCGATGCCGCTCACCATGCCGAGCACGCACTGCCACGCGAACGCGACGAGCGCATCGCCCCAGAGGTCGACGACCAGCTCGGGGCCTACGGGGCGCTTGCTGGTGGCCGCGTAGAGGCCGGCCGGCTCCTTGTCGGAGCCGACGACGAACAGCACGACGACCTCGGCGGAGCCGACCTCGTCGCAGCGCACCGGCACGCGCACGTGGATCTGCCCCTCGTCGAGACGCACGTCGAGCTTCGCCAGATCGACCGCGAGCTGGTTCGCGCCATCGACCCAGACGATCTCGTGGCGAGCGCTCGGCCGCACCAGCCCGGCACTCCGGCGCGCGGCGACACGGGCGAACTCGGCGAGCCTGGCGCGCTCGACGAACACGGCGTCGAAGACCTCGCCCTCACGCATCGCGGGGCGCGGCGCAGCGAGCCGGCCCGCCTCGCGCTCGCGGGCGACGAACTGCACGTACTCGGGGACGACGCCGTCGGCCATCAGCCTTGCTCCTGCGCCGCACACTCGAAACGACGGGAAGGCATCCGGACCGCAAGCGGCAGTGCGTCCGGAGGTCGCCGCTGCTACAGGCGCCGTCGGTACGCGCGTCGGCTCTGCACGTCTTCTCGCCAGCGGCGCCCGCGACGATGCGAGCCGGGCCGCATCACCTCAGCGCTCGAAGCGTTCCGGCCGGCGCGCACCGGTGACGAGCTGCAGCGCGCCGTCGAGCACGAACCACGTCGCCAGGAACGCCGCGCACTCGAGCGTGAAGCTGTGAAACTTGTAGAAGAGCTCCGCGATCAGGAACGACACCAGGAACACCGGCAGCTGTCGCTTGAACAGTTCGCCGGCCGAGATGCTGGTGAGCAGACGGAACATCGGAGCCTCCGATCGTTGAAGGGCGGACGCGGAACCGGCGCCGGCTTCGAACGCTGCCGGCTCGCACGGGCCGGCGCGCACGAACCGCGCGAGCGGGTTCGGCAGGATCGTGCGACCGGTGGGGCTGGCCTCGATCCCTTTGCCTTGCGTCATGACGCAGACCCCGGCGGCGGAGCCTACGCCGGTCGTGCCGGCATGTACAGCAGGCCGCACACCAGCTTGACGTTGCGCCGGCCAGCAGCCGCCGGCGCCGACCCACGGCTGCGCAGCGCAGTACCAAGATGAACGCGCGGCTGAACGCGCGGCGCGCCCTTCGCAGGCGTGCCGCGCTCGACCGCGTCGCGATCAGGCCGTCGTCAGCGCCCGCTCGCCGCGGCGGCGCCGCGTGACCCAACCGACCAGCCCGGCCCCGAGCAGCAGCGCGATCGTGCCGGGCTCGGGCACGGTCACGACGAACTGGGCCTGCGCGAAGTTGGCGGCATTGCCATTGAGTGCGCTTGCCTCGCTGGCCAGCAGCAGGCTGAACATGCCGGTGCCCGCGCCGGGCAGATTGATCTGCAGCGAGAACGGGTCGTCGGCTCCCGTGAGCAGCAGGTTCGCGTAGGTCGTGCCCTCGAACGTCAGCGTGAAGAACAGCGACGCGTCGGAGAACTGACCTGCGTCGGTGAAGTCTTCGTCGATGAGGTCGATGAAGAACTTCAGGTGCCCGGCGCGATCGAGGCTGAACAGGCCCTCGAACGAGGCCGTGCCCACCGCGCTGGTGGCCTGCCCGCCGCTGCTCGCCTCGGACTGCGCGACCAGCAGGCCGCCACCTGCGAAGCCGAGCGCCGATGCGAAGTTGCCGCCGCTCGTGGCGACGGCGGAGCTGACCAGCGGCGCCGCATCGGGCGGGCTCGTCTTCGAATCGACGTCGGCCACCGTACCGGCCACGGCGACCGCGTCGGCCGCGAACTGGCTGCTCGAGTAGATCAGCGGCGCAGCGTGTGCGCCGAGCGCCGCGCATGCCAGCAGCGCGGCCGTCGTCATCGTTCTGAGTGTCTTCATCAGCAGTGCCCCTTCGTTCACGACCGCGACGGCCGTGGCATCCATGCGGGTCGACTCACCGTCGGTCGAAGCGGCCGATCAGCGTCAGCGGGACGACGAGTCGAACGTCGTTGCGTCGAAACTTCGCTGAAGTGCAGGAGACGCAACGGCTCTCCTGCCTTCGCTCGTGACGGGCCTTTCGCGCGCGCCCCGTCGGGGAGCGGTCGACCACCCGACCCGCGCCTGCGGGTGCCGAAGTGCCGCTCCGCCCGGCCGCGCGGCGCGCGGGTGACGAGCACCCCCGGCGCCGCGGCCCGCGCGCTTGCGGCTACCGGATGACCCGCACCGTGGCGGCCACGCTCATCGGCCACTGCAAGCCGTAGCGGGTCATCTGGCCGTTCACCGTCACCGGCACGTTGTCGCCGGTCGGCAGGCTGCCGAGCTGCGCCTTGTTGAAGGTCACGACCATCGAGCGGCCGTCGCTCGTGTAGGCCGTCGACACCGCCGGCGCGCCGCCGGCGCTGACGCCGCTGATGTTCCATTCACGCAGGTCGCTGCCGGCCGGAGCGGCGATCAGCACGGTGACGAGACCGGCGGTCGTGCGCAGGTTCAACGTGCTCGGAACGATCTGCAGCGCAAGCGACTCCGGCGGCGTGGTGAGCGCGTAGCTCCGGTTGCCGTTCTGATCGCGGCCCCAGCGCGAGAACCACTGGGTCCAGATGCGCCGGAAGTCGGGCACCGTGTTGTTGTGCTCGCGGCCGTAGGCCAGGGTGTCGGCGAACATCGGAATGCCGTTGGCGTCGTACCAGGTGGTGGTGACGAACTTGTTGCCTGGGTACTGCGCGGTGTTCGGGTAGATGAGGTACTGGATCGGGTTGTCGAATCGAGACGGCAGGTCGAACGGGTCGGTGACGATGCCGGCGGCCTCGTTCAGACCGTTCCGCCGCAGCCAGTTGGTCCGGTTGCCGGTGGGGCTGACGGAGTCGTACTCGCCGTAGATGCCGTACATCGGCGCCGGTGGCGTGCCCGCGGGGAAGTTCACCGCGACGCCGGCCATCACCGCGTAGGCGGTGAACAGGTTGGGGTCGCGCTGCGACAGGAAGTTCGTCATCTGGCCGCCCTGCGAGTGGCCGACGGCGAAGATGCGCTTTGCGTCGATGTACTGGCCGTACTTGGCGTTCACCTGCGCCATGACCGCGAGCACGAACTGATAGTCGTTCTCGTTGACGCTCCAGGTCGTGGTCACGCCGTTGGTCGAGGTGTGCTCGCTCGGCATGACGAAGCTGAAGCCGTAGGTATCGGCGAGCTCGACGTACTGGCTCGACTCGAAGAACTGGAACGCGTTGTTGCCGTTGCCGCCGAACGCATAGACGATGGGAGCGCCGTTGGGGTACGCGGTCTTGTCCTTCGCCTTGGCCGGCACGTAGACGAAGTACTGGCGCTTGACGTCGCGGCCCCCTTCCGGGCGCATGATGTCGACGACCTCGATGCCCTTCTGCTGCCAATCGAAGCGCCAGCCGAGCGCGTTGCTCCACGCCGACGAGTTCGTGTAGCGCGTATACCGCGCCAGGCTGTCGTAGACCTGCTGGGTGACGCGCGGGTCGACGTAGTTGACGTTGGCGTTCAGCACCGACACGCGCGAGACCACGCTGCTCACCCCGGTCGCGATGGCCTTCGAGTTCACCTTGTTCTGCTGGCAGACGTCGGCGCCGAGCGGGCCGGCGCCGGCCATCACGGTGGCGCTGCACTCGTTGGCGTACTTCCAGTACGCGATCGCACCGGCGGGCGTGTTGAGGCCATACAGGTCGGTGGGGATCGGGATGTCCTTCTTCTTCACGCACTGGAAGGTGTTGCCGCAAGGCACCCCGGCCCCGGGCGCGCTGACGCCCGGCGCCGGCGAGGTGATCGCCTGCTGATTGCCGGGCAGGTAGAAGTATTCGCCGGCTGCTGCAAGCGCGTTCGCATCGACCGCCGAGTCGAAGTAGGCCTGGCTGATCACGAACAGCGGGTTTTCGCCGGCCCATTGCTGAAGGATGTCGCCGCCGTTGCCGTAGCCGACGAGATAGAACTCGCCGTAGACGGAGTACCAGCGACGGCCCGAGGTGTAGCCGTCGAGCACCTGCCCGACATAGCCGCGCTCCTGCGCGAACGTGCCCCACTGCGGGCCGTTCGGCATCAGGATGATCAGGGGCATCCGCTTGGCGTCGGCCACGTCGATCCAGCCGCTGTTGACGAGGAACGTCTCGACGTCGGTTCCGCTCGGCAGCGCGATCGCGAGGAAGTAGTTCCGCACGAAGCTGCCTTGCGGGATGTAGAAGCGCGCCTTGCGGCCGGCCGCCGCGCCGGTGGTGTAGGTCTCCTCGAAGTAGCCGGTGTACGGAAGGTAGTTGCCGCGTGCCGCACGCTCGTCCACGTTCGTGGGCGACGGCAACCCGTTGGCATCCTGCATCGCGGCCTTGAGTTCGGGCACGGTGTAGGCGAGGGTCAGCGAGCTGCTCATGGACAGAACCATGAGCATCAGGAACGACAAGATGCGTTGATGCACTCTGTGCATTTGTGGTCTCCTCTTGGTGGAATCGCGAAGCTGCCACGGCATCAGGGACCCGATCGCTTCCCGCGTCGGCCCCAGTGACGAAGTTCCAGCTGCGACGGGCGCATCGCATGTGCGTCACGACGCGCGAAACAATGTATACGCTGTCGAACGCAGTGTCGTCTAGGGGTTCCCCCCTGTTGTGGCAGGGTGTGGCTGTCGATACTCCCACGCCATCGCCCCCAGAACCCGAGTCGCGCTCCGCAGGCGCGACCCAGCAGCCGATGGCAAGTGTCACGATTCGCGGAGTCAGGAAGAACTTTGGCGCCACCCCGATCCTGCATGGCGTGGACATCGACATCGCGGACGGATCGTTCACGGTGCTCGTCGGCCCATCGGGTTGCGGCAAGTCGACCCTGCTCCGGATGATCGCCGGGCTCGAGGAGATCACCGCCGGCGAGATCCGCATCGACGAGCGCCGCATCAACGAGTTGCCGCCGAAAGAGCGCGACATCGCGATGGTGTTCCAGAACTACGCGCTCTATCCGCACATGACGGTCGGCAGGAACATGGGCTTCTCGCTCATGCTCGCCAAGGAGGACGCGGCGACGATCAACAGGAAGGTCGCGCGTGCGGCCGAGATCCTCGCCCTCACCCCCCTGCTCGACCGCTACCCGCGGCAGCTGTCCGGCGGCCAGCGCCAGCGCGTCGCGATGGGCCGCGCGATCGTGCGCGACCCGCAGGTGTTCCTGTTCGACGAGCCGCTGTCGAACCTCGACGCCAAGCTTCGCGTGGCGATGCGCAGCGAGATCAAGGAGCTGCACCAGCGCCTGGCCACCACCTCGGTCTACGTCACGCACGACCAGATCGAGGCCATGACGATGGGCGACAAGATCGTCGTCATGAAGGACGGCCGCATCGAGCAGACCGGCAGCCCCCTCGAGCTGTACGACTATCCGGCCAACACCTTCGTGGCGGGTTTCATCGGCTCGCCGGCGATGAACTTCCTGCCCGGCACGCTGCGCCACGAGGCCGGCGCGGCGCGGGTCGAACTCGGCGACGGCACGCGCCTCGATGCGCCCGCGCATGTCGGCGGCGTCGACGGTCAAGCTGTGATCATGGGGATGCGGCCGGAGCACCTCACGCTCGGCGATCGCGGGATCCCGTCGAAGGTCGTCGTCGTGGAACCGACCGGCGCCGACACCTTCGTCGCGTGCCGGCACGAAGGCGCGGAGCTCTCCGTGGTGTTCCGCGAGCGCCACGACTTCGCACCCGATTCAACCATCTTCCTGCAACCCGACGTCCGTCGCGCGCATCTTTTCGATGCGGGCAGCGGCGTCCGGCTCGCGGCGTGATCACGCCCCGACCGCCACCCGATCCCGACCCCAGAACACGCAAACGGAAGGAGACCCCGGTGAGTGATTTCAATCGACGCAAGTTCCTCGAAGGTTCGGCCGGTGTGGCCGCTGCGGCAGCCCTGGGCACCGGCGGCACGCTGTTCGCGCCGCACGTCATGGCGCAGCAGACGCTGACCTACAAGCCCGAGAAAGGCGCCACGCTGCGGGTGCTGCGCTGGAGCCGCTTCGTGCAGGGCGACATCGACGCCTACATGGCGAACGTCAAGAAGTTCACCGAGAAGACCGGCATCCCGGTCCGGGTCGACAACGAAGGCTGGGAAGACGTGCGGCCCAAGGCGGCGGTCGCCGCCAACACCGGTGCCGGCCCCGACATCATCCTGTCGACCAACGACGACGCGAACCTCTACCCCGACAAGCTGCTCGACGTGACCGACCTCGGCGAGTACCTCGGCAAGAAGTACGGCGGCTGGTACCCCGCCGCGCAGCAGTTCAACAAGCCCGACGGCAAGAAGTGGATCGCCATCCCGCTCGGCGCCTCCGGCTCGCTGGTCGTCTATCGCGAGAGCGCCGTCAAGGCGGCCGGCTTCGACACGTTCCCGAAGAACACCGACGACTTCCTCAAGCTGATGAAGGCGCTCAAGGAGAAGGGAACGCCGGGCGGCATGGCCCTCGGCAACGCCACCGGTGACGGCCTGTGGTGCAACTGGCTGGTCTGGGCCTTCGGCGGCAAGCTCGTCGACCAGAACAACAAGGTCGTCATCGACAGCCCCGAGACCGCGCGCGCGCTCGAATACGGCAAGGAGCTCTACGCCACCTTCATCCCGGGCACGCTGTCGTGGCTCGACCCGAACAACAACAAGGCCTTCCTCGACGGCCAGATCGCGCTCACCAACAACGGCATCTCGATCTACTACGCGGCCAAGAACTCGGCCGACCCCAAGGTCAAGGAGATGTCCGCGGACATCAACCATGCGGTGTTCCCGATCGGGCCGGTCGGCACGCCGACCGAGTCGCACCTGTACTTCAACCAGATGATCATGAAGTACACCAAGTACCCGCAGGCCGCGAAGGAGTTCCTGCGCTTCATGATGGAGCAGGAGCAGTTCGACCCCTGGCAGACCGGCGCCGGCGGCTACGTCGCGCCGGCGCTTGCCGCCTATGCCAAGGGCAACATCTGGACCGTCGACCCCAAGCACACGCCGTATCGCGACTCGGTGAAGAACCTGCGACCGGCGGGCTACGCGGGCAAGCTCGGCTACGCCTCGGCGGGCGCGGCGGCCGACTTCATCGTCGTCAACATGGTGGCCGAGGCGGTCAGCGGCTCCAAGTCGGTGAAGGAAGCGATGGAGCGCGCGCAGAAGCGAGCCGAGCGGTACTACCGGGTCTGACGCACCGGGCGCCGTCAGCCTCGTTGCACGGTCCGCCTTCCTCCGCCCTCGGGCAGAGGGTCAGGCCGACGTGCAACCCGACGGTCCCGCTTTCCTGCCCCTGAGCCGGCCGAGGCTGGCTCACCACCCGACCTTTCCCCACGCGGGAAGGCGCTCAAGCATGCTCGAACGTCTCCAGAACAGCCGCAACGGCCTGGGCCTCATCTTCATGGGCCCCGCCGCGTTGCTGCTGCTGATCTTCCTGACCTACCCGCTCGGGCTCGGCACCTGGCTCGGCTTCACCGACGCCAAGGTCGGCCGGTCCGGGCAATGGGTCGGGCTGGAGAACTACGAGTTCCTCTGGGGCGACAGCGTGACCCGGCTGGCGCTCTTCAACACGCTCTTCTATACGACGGTCGCGAGCGTCCTCAAGTTCGGGCTCGGGCTCTGGCTGGCCCTGCTCCTCAACCGCAACATCCGCTTCAAGACCTTCTTTCGCGCGGTGATCCTGCTGCCGTACATCGTTCCGACGGCGCTGTCGGCGATCGCGTTCTGGTGGATCTACGACTCGCAGTTCTCGATCATCAGCTGGGTGCTGGTCAAGCTCGGCTGGATCGACGCCTACATCGACTTCCTGGGCAAGGAGTGGAACGCCCGCTTCGCCGTCATCGCCGCCAACGTGTGGCGCGGCGTGCCCTTCGTCGCGATCACGCTGCTCGCGGGGCTGCAGACCATCTCGCCGTCGTACTACGAGGCCTCGGCGATCGACGGGGCGACGCGCTGGCAGCAGTTCCGCTACGTCACGCTGCCGCTGCTCACCCCGATCATCGCGGTGGTGATGACTTTCTCGGTGCTGTTCACGTTCACCGACTTCCAGCTCATCTACGTGATCACGCGGGGCGGGCCGCTCAACGCCACGCACCTCATGGCCACGCTGTCGTTCCAGCGCGCCATCTCCGGCGGCGCGCTCGGTGAGGGCGCGGCGATCTCGATCGCGATGGTGCCGTTCCTGCTCGCGGCCATCATGGTCAGCTTCTTCGGGCTGCAGCGCCGCGCCTGGCAACAAGGGGGAACCGACCGATGAGCTCGGCCACCGACACGGGGGGCATGGGGTTCCTCGATACCCGCATGTCGCGGGTCGTGAAGGTCTACGCGCCGCTGCTCGCCTTCGTCGTCGTCCTGTTGTTCCCGTTCTACTGGATGGCGATCACGTCGGTGAAGCCCAACACCGAGCTGCTGTCCCGCGAAGGCAACCCGTTCTGGGTCGTCGCACCGACGCTCGCCCACTTCGAGAAGCTGCTGTTCAACACCGCCTTCCCGCAGTGGCTGTGGAACACCGTGCTGGTGTCGGTGGTGGCGACCGGCTTCTCGCTGTTCGCCTCGGTTCTCGCGGCGTATTCGATCGAGCGCCTGCGCTTCAAGGGCTCCAAGCAGACGGGCCTGGCGATCTTCCTCGCCTACCTGGTGCCGCCGTCGATCCTGTTCATTCCGCTCGCCGACGTGGTGTTCAAGCTCGGCCTCTTCGACACCCGCTGGGCGCTGATTCTCACCTACCCCACCTTCCTGATCCCGTTCTGCACCTGGCTGCTGATGGGCTACTTCCGCTCGATCCCGTTCGAGCTCGAGGAGTGCGCACTCATCGACGGCGCGACGCGCTGGCAGATCCTCACCAAGATCGTGCTGCCGCTCGCGGTGCCGGGCCTCATTTCGGCCGGCATCTTCGCGTTCACGCTATCGTGGAACGAATTCATCTACGCCCTGACGTTCATCTCGTCGTCGGAGACCAAGACGCTGCCCGTCGGCGTGGTCACCGAGCTCGTCGAGGGCGACGTCTACCACTGGGGTCCGCTGATGGCGGGCGCCCTGTTCGGTTCGTTGCCGGTCGCCTTCGTGTACTCGTTCTTCGTCGAGTACTACGTGTCGGGTCTGACCGGTTCAGTCAAGGAATAACGGAGAAACTGCGTGAGCAATCAAGACAAACCAAGGAAGAAACCCCAGGACCTGCGCAGCCAGCAATGGTTCGGCCGGCAGGATCGCGACGGCTTCGCGTACCGCAGCTGGGTCAAGGGCAAGGGCGTCCCGCACGACCAGTTCGATGGCCGGCCGGTCATCGGCATCTGCAACACCTTCAGCGAACTCACCCCGTGCAACTCGCACTTCCGGGTGCTCGCCGAGCAGGTGAAGATCGGCGTCTACGAAGCGGGCGGCTTTCCGCTCGAGTTTCCGGTGATGTCGCTCGGCGAGACGCTGCTCAGGCCGACCGCGATGCTCTACCGCAACCTCGCGAGCATGGACGTCGAGGAGTCGATCCGCGGCAACCCGCTCGATGGCGTGGTGCTGCTGATGGGCTGCGACAAGACCACGCCGTCGCTCGTGATGGGTGCCGCGAGCGTCGACCTGCCGACGATCGGCGTCTCGGGCGGGCCGATGCTCAACGGCAAGTGGCGCGGCCAGGAGCTCGGCTCGGGCACCGGCGTCTGGAGCATGAGCGAGCAGGTGCGCGCCGGCACCCTGAAGCTGCAGGACTTCTTCGAGGCCGAGAGCTGCATGCACCGCAGCCACGGCCACTGCATGACGATGGGCACGGCGAGCACGATGGCTTCGATGGTCGAGGCGCTCGGTCTCGGCCTGCCGGGCAACGCGGCCTATCCGGCGGTCGACGGCCGCCGCAACGTGCTCGCACGCAATGCCGGCCGGCGCATCGTCGACATGGTCCACGAGGACCAGAGGCTGTCGACGATCCTCACCCGCGAAGCGTTCGAGAACGCGATCAAGACACTCGCGGCGATCGGCGGCTCGACCAACGCGGTGATCCACCTGATCGCGATTGCCGGCCGGCTCGGCGTGCCGCTGGAGATCGCCGACTTCGACCGGCTCGCGAGCACTCTGCCGTGCCTGCTGAACCTGCAGCCGTCGGGCAAGCACCTGATGGAAGACTTCTGCTATGCGGGCGGCCTGCCGGTGGTGATGAAGGAGATCGCCGCGCACCTGCATCTCGACGCCGTCACCGCGAACGGTCAGACCGTCGGCGCCAACATCGCCGACGCCGAGAACTACAACCCCGAGGTGATCAAGTCGTTCGAAGCGCCGTTCAAGGACCACGCCGGCATCGCCGTGCTGCGCGGCAACCTCGCCCCGCGCGGCGCGATCATCAAGCCGAGCGCCGCGACGCCGGCGTTGATGGTGCACCGCGGCCGCGCGGTCGTGTTCGACACGATCGACGACTTCCACGCGCGCATCGACGACGAGAACCTCGACGTCGACGAGACCTGCATCCTGGTGCTGCGGAACTGCGGCCCCAAGGGCTACCCGGGCATGGCCGAGGTCGGCAACATGCCGCTGCCGCCCAAGGTGCTGCGCAAGGGCATCACCGACATGGTGCGCATCAGCGACGCCCGGATGAGCGGTACCGCGTACGGCACCGTCGTGCTGCATACCGCACCGGAAGCCGCCGACGGCGGGCCTCTTGCCGCCGTGCGCAACGGCGACTTCATCGAACTCGATGTTCCGAACCGCCGCCTGCACCTCGACATCTCCGACGAGGAACTCGCCGAGCGCATGCGGGCCTGGAAGCGCCCGCCGCTGCCCCTCGAGAGCGGCTACTGGCGCCTCTATGTCGACCACGTGCTGCAGGCCGACCAGGGCGCCGACCTCGACTTCCTGGTCGGCAAGCGCGGTGCGTTCGTTCCCCGCGACAACCACTGAAGCTTCATGAGCGACCGCCTCAAGGGCAAGACCGCCCTCGTGACCGCCGCCGGCCAGGGCATGGGCAACGCAGCCGTGCGCGCCTTCGCGCGCGAAGGCGCGCGCGTGATCGCGACCGACCGCGACGGAGCGCTGCTCGACCCGCTCGGCGCGCTCGACGGCGTGACCATCCAGGTCCTCGACGTCCTCGACGACGCAGCGGTCGTCGATGCGGTCGAACGCATCGGCGCCGTGGACATCCTTTTCAATTGCGCCGGCACGGTGCACCAGGGAACCATTCTCGAGTGCAGCACCGCGGACTGGGACTTCAGCTTCGACCTCAACGTGCGCAGCATGTTCGTTCTGACCAAGGCGATGCTGCCGAAGATGATCGCCGCGGGCGGCGGCGTGATCCTCAACATGGCCTCGGCGCTCGGCGCGAACAAGGCAGCGCCGAACCGGCTCGCCTACGCAGCGAGCAAGGCGGCGGTCGCGGGCTTCACCCGCGCGCTGGCCGTCGATCACGTCAAGCAGAACATCCGCTGCAACTGCGTGTGCCCCGGCACTGTCGACACGCCGTCGCTCGGCGATCGCATCAACGCGTTCGCCGACCCGGCGCAAGCGCGCCGGAACTTCATCGACCGCCAGCCGATGGGACGTCTGGCCACCGCCGAGGAGATCGCCGAGACCTTCGTGTTCCTCGTGTCGAACGAGTCGTCGTTCATGACCGGTCAGGCCGTTTTCGTGGACGGTGGGATGACCCTGTAAGACCACGATCCGCATTCAACAGGACCCACGATGAAACTTCTGCGATACGGCCCTGTCGGTGCCGAGAAGCCCGGCATCCTCGACGCCGACGGCCGCATGCGCGACCTCTCGGCCCACGTCGCAAGCCTCGACGCCGAGGCGCTTTCGCCACGCGGCCTCCAGCGCCTGCGCGCGATCGATCCGGCCTCGCTGCCGCTCGTCGACGGCGAGCCCCGGCTCGGCGTGCCCTTCACCGGCATCGGCAAGTTCGTCGCCGTCGGCCTCAACTATTCGGACCACGCCGCGGAGTCGGGCATGCCGAGTCCGAAGGAACCGATCCTCTTCATGAAGGCGACGTCGTGCCTGTGCGGACCGAACGACGACACGGTGCAGCCGCGCGACTCGACCAAGCTCGACTGGGAGGTCGAACTCGGCATTGTGATCGGCACCCGCGCGCAGTACGTGCCCGAGGAACGCGCGCTCGAACACGTCGCCGGCTACTGCGTCGTCAACGACGTGTCCGAGCGCGACTTTCAGCTCGAGCGCGGCTCGCAATGGGACCGCGGCAAGGGCTGCGACACCTTCGGTCCGGTCGGCCCCTGGCTCGTGACCACCGACGAAGTGCCTGACCCGCAGGCGCTCGACATGTGGCTCGACGTCAACGGCGAGCCGCGCCAGCGCGGCAGCACCCGGACCATGATCTTCGGCTGCGCGACGCTGGTGTCGTACATCAGCCGCTTCATGACCCTGCTGCCGGGCGACATCATCACCACCGGCACGCCGCCGGGCGTCGCCATGGGCATGAAGCCGCCGCGCTGGCTGGTGCCGGGCGACGTCGTGACGCTCGGAATCGGCGGCCTCGGCCAGCAGCGCCAGCGTGTCGTCGCCTGGAACGGCTGACGCGTCGCGTCGCGGGCTGCCAACGGCGTCACGCACTTCGACCCGCCGCTGATCGCTTGGACCTCGTCATCGCAAGCGCCGCAAGGGCTCCAGCACAATCACGGACGGCGCGTTCGGCGCCGTCTCGTAGAGCGTGGTTCTCATGAATTACCCGGAACGGTCGAAGTCGCTGCTGGTCGTGAGCGGGCCGTCGAACCCTCGGCTCAAGTCGGCTCCGAGCGCCCTCGCGCCGTCGCTGGTCGACCACGCTTACGACACGATCCGCCGCCGCATCCTGGAGAACGTCTACCAGCCCGGGGCGCAGGCGCTCGAAAGCGACCTCGCCGCCGAACTCGGGATCAGCCGCACGCCGCTGCGCGAGGCGCTGATACGGCTGCAGAACGAAGGCCTGATCGAGATCATTCCGCGCCATGGCATGCGGGTCCTGCCGGTGTCGGCCACGGACATGAAGGAGATCTACGAAGTCATCACGGCGCTCGAATCGTGCGCGGTCGAGCTCGTGGCGCGCCGCAGGCTGACGCCGGCCGAGTTGAAGCCGCTGGTCGACGCGACCCGCGAGATGACACTGGCCCTGAAGGCGAAGGATCTCGAAGCATGGGCGCGGGCCGACGAGTCGTTCCACAAGTACCTGATCGAGGCTGCCGGCAACCGCCTGCTCGTCGAGGCGCTGCAACAGTACCGTGACCGCGCGCACCGGGCGCTCATGTTTTCCGTGCGCCTGCGGCCCCGCCTCGAGACGTCGGCCAAGGAGCACCTGGCTCTCGTCGAGATGCTGCGCAAGGGCGACGTCGCCGGTGCCGTCGAAGTCAACCGTGCGCACCGCGAGCGCGCGAGCCAGGAGTTGCTCGACATCTTCGAACGCTACCGGCTGCAGCAGCTTTGACGCACGTCGAACGGCGCACCGAACCGGCGACCCGCGCGCCTTCCGATCGACCACGACCCGTAGTCCCACTTCGAGAGCACTCGCCATGACCCAAGCGCGCTACCGGGGCGTCTTTCCCGTCGTGCCGACGACGTTCACCGAGTCGGGCGAGCTCGACCTCGAAAGCCAGAAGCGCTGCGTCGACTTCATGATCGACGCCGGCTCGCAGGGCCTCTGCATCCTCGCGAACTTCTCGGAGCAGTTCGTCCTCTCGGATGCCGAACGGGAGCAGCTGACCCGCACGATCCTCGCCCACGTGGCCGGCCGGCTGCCGGTGATCGTCACCACCACCCACTTCTCGAGCCGCGTCTGTGCCGAGCGCAGCCGCCAGGCCCAGGATCTCGGCGCGGCAATGGTGATGGTGATGCCGCCCTATCACGGCGCGACCATCCGCGTCGGCGAGCCGCAGATCCACGAGTTCTACGCCCGCGTATCCGACGCGATCGGAATCCCGATCATGATCCAGGACGCCCCCGTGGCGGGCACGCCGCTGAGCGCAGCGTTCCTCGCGCGCCTGGCCACGGAGATCGAGCAGGTGGCGTACTTCAAGATCGAGACGGCCGGCGCGGCGTCGAAGCTGCGCGAGCTGATCCGGCTCGGCGGCGAGGCGATCGAAGGCCCCTGGGACGGGGAGGAAGCGATCACGCTGATCCCCGACTTCGACGCCGGCGCGACCGGCTCAATGACCGGCGGCGGCTACCCCGACGGCATCCGCCGGATCGTCGACGCCTACGCCGCAGGGCGGCGCGATGAGGCGTTCGACCTCTACCAGCGCTGGCTGCCGCTGATCAACTACGAGAATCGGCAGTGCGGCCTGCTCGCCTGCAAGGCGCTGATGAAGGAAGGCGGCGTGATCGCGTGCGACGCGCCGCGCCACCCGCTGCCGGCGCTCCACCCCGCCACCCGCGCCGGCCTCGTCGAGGTGGCGCGGCGTCTCGATCCGCTCGTGCTGCGCTGGGGCCGCTGAACCGCGCTGGCGAACGCCTCGCACGAGCGCGTTCGACACACCACGACCCGCAATTCTCGACCCGGAGGTCTCGTGAAGCTTCTCATCACCGGCGCTGGCGGATTCATCGGGGCACGACTCGCCCGCGCGCTGCTCGCGCGCGAGCGGCTTGCAGGGCAGCGCATCGACCAGACGGTGCTGACCGACCAGGTGCCCCTTCCCCCGGACCTCGCGCGCGACCCGCGCGTCGACGCGCGCATCGGCCCGCTGCTGGAGCTCTGCCCCGGGTTCGCCGCCGACCGCTTCGACGGCGTGTTCCACCTCGCATCGGCGGTATCGGGCGAGTGCGAGGCCGACTTCGAGTTGGGGCTCCGCTCGAACCTCGACACGACGCGGGCTTTGCTCGACGCGCTGCGCGGCGGCGTGACCGCCGGCGCGCCGGTGCCGCGGCTCGTGTTCTCGAGCTCGGTGGCCGTGTTCGGCCCGGATCCCTCGTCGCCGCTGCCGGCGCGCGTCGACGACACCACGCTGCCGGCGCCGCAGACCTCGTACGGCACGCACAAGCTGATGTGCGAGTACCTGATTGCCGATTACACGCGCAAGGGCTTCATCGACGGCCGCTCGGCGCGCCTCATGACCGTCACCGTGCGACCGGGCCGGCCGAATGGCGCGGCGTCGTCGTTCTTCTCGGGGATCATTCGCGAGCCGCTCGCGGGCGTGGAGTCGATCTGCCCGGTGGGCCCCGATGTGTCGCACCCGCTCACCTCGCCGGCTCGCACGGTCGACGGGCTGATCGCCGTCTACGAAGCCAGCCGCGAAGCACTGGGCGGGCGGCTCGCGCTCAATCTGCCGGCGGTCAACGCGCGCGTCTCCGACATGCTCGATGCACTCGAAGCGGTCGCCGGGCGCGAAGTCCGCAACCGCGTTCGCTTCGTGCCGGATCCGGTGATCGCCGGCATCGTCGCCAACTGGCCGGCGGGCGCGACGGCCACCCGCGCCGCGCGGCTCGGTCTGCACCCGGATGACGACTTCGCCGCGATCATCCGGCAATACATCGACGATCAGCGCGCCTCACCGGACGGCAGCGCGGCACTCGCAGGCCTGCCGGCGAACGGAGGGTCGGCGTGAACCGGATCGATCTCGAGGGCCGCGTCGCCATCGTCACCGGCGGCGCCCAGGGCATCGGCTACGCCATCGCCGAGCGCATGCTCGCCTCGGGCGCCACCGTCGTGCTGTGGGACGCCGACGCCGCGCGCCTCGAATCGGCGCGCGCGACGCTGGCGGAGCGCGGCAGCGTCGACACGTGCGCGGTCGACGTCACCGACGCCGAGGCGCTCGTCTCCGCGAGCGCGGCTGCAATGGGCTCGCGCGGCCGCATCGACGTCCTCGTCAACAACGCCGGCATCACCGGCGGCAACGCGCCGACCTGGGAGCTCGCCCCCGACGTATGGCGCCGCGTGATCGACGTCAACCTCGTGGGCCCGTATCTCGCGTGCCGCGCGGTCGTGCCGCACATGATCGACGCGGGTTACGGCCGCATCGTCAACATCGCATCGGTCGCCGGCAAGGAAGGCAACCCGAACGCCTCGCACTACAGCGCGTCGAAGGCGGGCCTGATCGCGCTGACCAAGTCACTCGCCAAGGAACTCGCCACCCGCGGCGTGCTGGTCAACGCGGTCACGCCCGCAGCAGCGAAGACGGCGATCTTCGAGACCATGACCCAGGCCCACATCGATTTCATGCTGTCGAAGATCCCGATGGGTCGCCTCCTCGAGGTCGACGAGGCCGCCGCGATGGTGGCCTGGCTGGCGTCGCAGGAGTGCTCGTTCAGCACCGGAGCCGTGTTCGATCTGTCGGGCGGGCGCGCGACGTATTGACGGGTCTGCCTCGGCGTCCGGTGAGCGATCGCGGCTCGGCGGCCTGAGCATTTCGTCTGCGAGGGCGGATCCGGCCGAGCGATACAAGGGGCTCGGAGCGTCGATGTGGCTAGAGGCTTGGACTCACGCCGCGCTCGGCAGCGCCCGGCCGGCGAAGTAGGCCTCCAGGTTGTCGATGACGCGTTGAGCCATCGCCTCACGCGTTTCCTCGGTCTGGCTCCCGATGTGGGGAGCCAGCACCACGTTGTCGAGCTGCCTGAGGGCTTCCGGTACCTGAGGTTCCGTTTCGAAGACGTCGAGCCCGGCACCTGCGATGCGTTTTTGCTGCAGGTGGTCGATGAGCGCAGCCTCGTCGACGACCGATCCACGCGACACATTGATCAAGTAGCCGCGAGGGCCCAGCGCTTCCAGCACCTCGCGGGTTACCAGGTGCCGCGCCTGCGGGCCGCCGGCTGCAATGATGACGAGGAAGTCGGCCCACCGCGCCAGGCCCCGGGCCGTCGGCTCATGCACGAAGGGGCTGCCGGCGACCGGGTTGCGGTTGTGATAGCGCACCTCCATGTCGAAGCCAGAGGCGCGCCGCGCGACGACCGAGCCGATGCGGCCCAGACCCACGATGCCGAGCTTCTTGCCGGCCACTTGGGTCGCCATCGGAAACGGCTTGCTCGGCCAATCGCCGCGCCGTACGAATGCGTCGGCTTCCACGATGCGGCGAGAAAGCGCCAGCAACAGAGCGAAGGCGAGGTCGGCCACGGCATCGTTGAGCACATCGGGCGTGTAGCCGACCACGATGCCGCGCTCGGCCAATGCAGGGAGGTCGAACTTGTCAAGCCCGACCCCGAAACTCGAGACCACCTTCAGGTCCGGGAGCGACGAGGCGAGCTGGGCATCGCAGCCGTAGCCCGCGGTGGTCGCAATCGCCTCCCAGCCTTTCCCGTTGGCAGCCAGGAAGGCGTCCCGCTCCGCGCCGGGCCGGGGTAGCTGCTGAGTCTCGTATCGTTCCTGGAGACGGGCCTGGAGGGTCGGCGACAAGGCGCCTTCTTGGATGAGGAGACGATGGCGCATGGTGTTCGAAAGGGGTTGAACGTCGGTCGAGAGATCGGCTGATCGACGACCAGGATCTGCGGGCAATCCGATGCAGCGCTCTGCGCGAGTCCACTGCCGGGCGATGTCGGGGCGGCTCGCCCAGGCCGCATCAGCTCCGCAGATGCTGCGATACGGTTCGCTCGCGCAACGAACCGATCGCCGTATCCACGGAGCAGGCGCCGTATTGCGCTTGGCTGACGAACCCTACTTGCGGACGTCCCGGTTACCGCTCACCGCCAGGCTCGTGCATTCGTGGCTGAAGGCGTCCACTGCCGGACGAAGCCGCCCTCGGCAACGAAGCGTTGAAGGTGGCTTCGTGGTACAGACCCCGAGCCGAGCGCCGAGGCACGCGGCGGACAAGATGTCGCCAAGCCACGTGGATCGTCGACTCGTGGGAGCCGGCCCTGATGAGACGAGTCGGAAACGCTGGCGCCGTCCGACGCGGCGCGCACACACCTCGAGGGCCGTGTGAGCACGCCGTTGGTGGCGCGGGCCCGTCGACGGCGACGGTTCGGCGCGGGTGGCAGCGCCGGTTCGCACCAGGCCGCCGGCATCTGGGCAACGGTCGGAGAGTTTCGCTTTCGACCGCCGCGGCGAACGCGCACAGTGATCGGTCGCATGGCCAACGCAGTGGCCATGCCTGTCCCGGTACTGTTCGAATCCGCGTACCGGCTGGATCTCGCAACCAGCATCGGAACGCCCGTCAGGGACCCGTGGCAGCGACCTAAGAGTTGCTTTGCTGCGACCGGCGAACCCCGGCTAGGCCGGCAAGACAAACGAGTCCGAAAGCGACCATCGCGTAGGTCGCCGGCTCGGGAATGAAGTTGACGCGCAGATTTCCAGACTGAACCGTGACGCCCACCGGATCGATGAAGTACGACAGGTAGGTAGTGACGAGGATCCTCCCGTCGATCAGCGTGAACGGCCCACCGGCCCCATACGGCCCGCCCTGACCCGTTGTGCCGCCAAAGGATCCTGAAATGGGGCCGAGGCTGCCGCCAGCCTCCGTTGTGCTGGGCCGCCAGTCGAGCCACTGCGTATTGCCGGTGTTATTCACCGAGATAACGAACTCGCTGAACCAGCTATCGCCACTGGTTGTGAGTCTCAAATTCGAATACTCGAACCCGGTGATGGTGGCGCTCTGTCCCAGATCGATCACCAACCTGGTGTTCTCGCTGTCATCCGACGCGTCGAAAGCGCCGAGTGCTTTCCAGCCGGCCAGGTTGACATCAACAAAACCGGCGTTCGCATCGAGCGACCCGCCAAGGGTCAGCGCTACGAACGCCACCAAGCTAGGAAGATTCATCTTCATGTAAATGCTCCGTGATCATGCTGTGCTTGTCGCCGGGCACCGAAGGCCCGGCTCGGTTCCCGAGAACTGCGGCGCAGTTCAGGGCGCCGGAAACGCCCGCTGCGCGCCGCGGTCACCATCCGGCTAAGACGTGATCTGCCTTCGACGTGCAGCTCACCAACATCACTCCCCAGCGGCCGGTACCTCCGACGGGTGCCACTTCAAACGCCCGCCGCCCTATTCCGCGCGATGAGCATCGCCGCCATCGCTGCGATCACCAGCAGGATGCTCGACGGCAGTGGAATCGTGCCGCTGAAGGTCACCTGCGCGAAGTTCTGCGCCGCCTGGCCCGCACCGGTGGAGGCTGCCTCGCTGAACAACAAGAGGTCGATCGTGTTCATGCCGCCGGCCGAGAACAACTCGAGCGTGATGTCGTTCGCGCCGACAGCGAAGAGGTCGTTGAACAGGGTCGTCGTCGAACTGCCGAGCGTATTCGTGACCGTGACGAACAAGGTCCCCGCCGCAGTTCCACCACCTATCGCAGACGTGATGCTGTCGAAATCGAAATAGAGAATGAGCGGGCCGCCTCCCAGGAAGGATCCGACGAGGTGCGCCTGGGCGACGGCGCTTGCGCCGGCTGCGCCTGCGAAGCTGTCAGCCTCCGCGGACGTCACCAGCAGCCCATCTGCAGCGAGCCCGACGGAACTGGCAAAGTCGTTCGGCCCCACGACGGTGGCCGTACTCACGAGCGGGAGCGGAGATGGGCTTGCGGCGGAATTGACGTCTGCCATCCCGCCGTTCGTCAATGCGACAGCGGTGGTGTCGTACTGAGCGTTCGTGAAGACGATCGGGGCCGCGGCCGCTCCGTCCAGAACAAGAGCCAAGAAGACCCCTGCCACCATCAACATCTTCTTCATGATCGCCTCCAATGCTGCAATGAAATACGTAACGCAATGTCCATGCCAATCCACGCCATCATCGGACTACGCCCGGCAAGACACCGACAAGCTCTAGTTCCAGTCTGATAGCTCGGTCGAACCTGTAAGACTCACCGACATCACGTTTGCCCTAGTGAGAGCTGATCGATTGACGCGAAGGCCCAGCGCGCATGCGGCTGACGAGGCATCTACAGCAAGGCCACGATGAGCCGACGCAGGTTCGAGACGGCGAAGTACGCCCTGGAGAGGCAGCCACGACGAGAGAAACCTTTCCCGTCGATGAATCACACGTTCGGTGGTCATGATCGTTGCGGCATTGCGCGAGACTGAGAATGCTGACTAGGCGCGCAATCCTGAAACGCACTAACTGATGACGGGTGAGAGCGGCATTTGGACATGACCCGTAGATCGGCAGCGGCTGCCGAGTCGGACCCGGTACATTGCGAAAGCGCCCATAACCGCCATCGGGGTGCACGATCCGTGCTGTAAATTGTCGGACCATTTCCGTCGCGCAGTTGCCCGAGCCTCGCACGGGCCTCCCGAACCTTCATCTGTCTCGACGATCGCGCAACGCAGCCCTGACCGGCTGTCGAGTGGCCGCACAGACTCTTCGAGCGACGACTCAGGATCAACCAGGTGCCGCAAGTGCATTGGGTGCCCTGAATCGACAAGTCTTACCGAGTACCGCCTCGAGTCGTCGGCACAACGGGCAGTTGCCAAGGCTCGGTGACCCCGCACTTGGCACGCGGCAATCCAGGCATCCTCAATGGCAGCGGGACCGCGACGGCCCCGCTGCACTGTCCGCGGCGAAGATCGGCGCCCGGTGGGGCCGGACGCGGACCCGTGTTACCGAATCACTTGCACCTGAGCGCTCGCTACCATCGGCGCCTGCGCTCCGTTGTAGCTGAACTGCCCCGTGACGGTGATCTTGACTTGATTGCCGGCAGGAACACTTCCGAGAGCCGCCTTGTTGAAGGTCGCGACGATCGTCCGGCCGTCGGCTGAGTACGCCGCGGACACTGCAGGCGTACCTTCCGCGCGGACATCACTCACTCCCCATTGCCGCAGATCGTAGCCAGCAGGGACGCTGATGACCGTGGTGACCAAGCCGGCGGCAGTACGAAGATTCAGCGTGCTAGGCACCACTTGCAGGGTGAGCGGCGGAAGATCGATGACTCCGACCGCCAGCGTCTTGGGCGGCTCGACGTTGCCTGCCTTGTCAACCGAGCGGTAGCTGAGCGTGTGCACGCCGTTGCCGCGAATCTGGAAGGGGCCCGCATACCGGGTCGATTGCGGGGCACCGTCGAGCCAGTACTCGGAATATTCCAAGTCATCCGAGGGGCTGTCCGCGTGGGGGTACCCGCTGAGCGTGACTGTCGGCTGGAGGTATGAGCCATTCGATGTAATCGACGAGAGCGCCGCCCTCGTCGACGGCGGCAGGACTTGTACCGGGGGCACTGCGGGTGGGTTTGTCTGCTGCCAGAGATGCGCACCTCTGGGATAGCCATTGATGGCCACTCGCGTCCCCAGCCCGGTATTGGGATGGTTCCCCGCCCGGTGCCAGCGGCCCTTCGCGGCATAGACGACATCGCCCGGGCCTGCGGTGAAGTAGGGCATGCCTTCGATCAGGTAGCCCATCGTGCCTTCGATGATGAACCAGAACTCACCACCATAGACGTGGAAGTGGCCGAGGTCCGTCGCGGGGGGAAGGGATGTCGACTGCCCGCGGATGGCGTTGACGAACAGGCGATCGTTGTTGACGAATTCCTGAGCCGAGGGCGAATCCAGATAGTGGCGGAAGACCGGCTTAGTCGGCTGGCCGGGTCGCGTCCAGACATCCGGGGCATCGATGCGGCTCAGGTACCACGCGTCACCCGCGGGTGGCGGGGGCAGCGTGGCCGAATTTTGAAGGTAGAGGTCGGTATGGTCCGTAACGTAGATCTCGAAGTGGAGCGACGGCGCCGTGCCCACGTTTTTCAGCTTGTACTCGTTGCGGTGCGGAACCTGGATCATGGTCCCCTTCTTGGCCATGAACGTCGGCTGACCCTGGATGGTGACTTCGATGTCGCCCGCCCAGACAATGAAAGCGGTGCGGTGATCCGCCGACAGACTCGGCCTGGTTTCAGTACCGACCGCCATGCCCACATAGTCAGCGGACACGTTGGGCTCGTCGACGATCTTCTGGCGCCAGCTGACCGCGGGGTCTCTGTTGGCGATGACGTCGCTCAGCCTCGTCAACGGCTGGTTCACGCCCGTGTAGGGCGTCAGCTGCGCGGGCTTCGGCGCCCAGCCGAACGTCTGCTGCGCATGAGCTTGCGTCATTCCCACCGTGCTGATCGCTATCGCACCCAGGACAGCCAAACCACGTTTCCACAGATTTTTCACGTTCCCCTCCGAACTTGTAAATCAACGCGCGCCCAGCCCTAGCCCATCATTCGGGCTTGTATGGCTGCGGGGCGGCCGGTCTGGCTTCCTCATTGCGACCGCCGTAGAAAATCGGGCAGCAGCAAGTGCCCGCAGTGTTGCAGTGGGCTCCCGCGCGGCGACTCAGTGTTTGCCCGCGCCGCGACTGAGAAGATGTGATGTCGCTATAAAATTTGCTCAACCCAGGCATGATTCCACCGCTCCAATCGATCATTTCCCGGCTGCACGTGAAACAGCTGCGGCTTCTCGTTGCGCTCGGCGAGCACGGCTCGCTGCTGAAGGCTTCGCAGCAGGTCGCGCTGACGCAACCGGGCGCGAGCAAGGCGTTGCAGGAGATCGAGACGACCTTCGGTACACCGCTGTTCGTTCGCACCAACCGGGGCCTCGAGCCCAATGCGGTGGGGCATTGCGTGATCCGCTATGCGCACCTGATCCAGACCGATCTCGCACACCTGCGCGAAGAGATCGTCGGCGTTCTGCGCGGCCAGGGCGGTCGTGTGGCAGCCGGCGTCATCATGGGCGCGGTGCCGCTGCTCACCAATGCCGTTTCCGTGCTCGTTGGCCGGCAGCCCGACCTGTCCGTCGAGATCGTCGAGGACACCAGCGCCGCCCTGCTGGCACAGATCGATGCCGGCCGGCTCGACCTGGCGATCTGCCGCACGTCCATCACTCAGGCACCGCAGGTCTACGACAGCGTCAGGCTGCAGGAGGAAACGCTCGCGGTGATCGCCAACGTCGGCCATCCGCTGCGGCGGGCGAAGAAAGTCACCCTGCACGAGCTGGCGCCATACCGATGGGTGATGTACCGCGCGAACATGCCGATGCGGGTCTTGCTCGAAGGCGAATTTCGCAACTGCGGAATTCGGTTTCCGCAGCACCTGCTCGAGACGACCTCCGCGTTCGCGACGCTGGCGCTGCTGCAGGCCAACCCGTCGTTCGTGGCTCTGGTGTCGATCGAAGTCGCGCAGTTCTTCGCGCACCACGAGATGTCGTGCATCCTGCCGCTGGCCCTGACATCGCAAAGCGAACCCTATGAGCTCGTCACCCGCAAGGGGGCGCCGGCTCAGCCCGCCGCGAAACTGCTGATCGACGAATTGCTCAGTCGCCGGTCCTGAAGCATTCGGCATCGGCCGTTCGACGCACTCGCCCAGGCGATGGTCGACGCGACTGCAATTGATGGTGGTTTCGGCAGACTCGTGCTATAAGGAACGCTCATTGCTAATACTTACTGCCATGGCACTCATCAATTACATCACTCAGATCCAATTCGAGTTCGGCGCCATCGGCCTGCTCAGACAGGAATGCGAGCGGTTCGGCATCCGCCGTCCGCTGATCGTGACGGACCGGGGCGTGAAAGCGGCGGGCATCATCGACACGGTCCTCGACGCGCTCGCGCATGAGGGCCCGGTCGCCCTTTACGACGGCACGCCGTCAAACCCGAACGAGGCTGCCGTGCGCGAGGCGGTGGCCGCGTACCGGGAGGGCAATTGCGACGGCATCGTCGCCGTGGGCGGCGGCTCGTCCATCGATCTGGCCAAGGGCGTCGCCGTGTGCGCGACACACGACGGCCCGCTGCAAAGCTTTGCCGTGATCGAAGGCGGGCTCGATCGCATCACCTCGCGCACGGCACCCGTCATCGCCGTCCCGACGACGGCCGGCACCGGCAGCGAAGTGGGCCGCGGCGCGATCCTCATCCTCGACGACGGCCGCAAGGTTGGCGTGATCTCGCCCTTCGTCGTGCCCAAGGTCGCGATCTGCGACCCGGCGCTGACGATGGGCCTGCCGCCGCAGCTGACGGCGGCGACGGGAATGGATGCGATCGCGCATTGCATCGAGACGTTCCTCGCGCCGGCATTCAACCCCCCTGCGGACGGCATCGCGCTCGATGGGCTGTGGCGCGCATGGCGCCACATCGAGCGTGCAACGCGCGACGGCAGCGACCGCGACGCGCGGCTGAACATGATGAGCGCGTCGATGCAAGGCGCGCTGGCGTTCCAGAAGGGGCTCGGCTGCGTGCACAGCCTGAGCCACTCGCTCGGCGGCATCAATCCGCGGCTGCACCACGGCACGCTGAACGCGATCTTCCTGCCGGCCGTGATTGCCTTCAACGAGCCCGCCGACTCGGTGCGTAAAGAAAACAAGCTCGACCGGCTGGCCCAGACGATGGGCCTGGCCAGCGGGGCCGAGGTGGGGCCCTCGGTGCGCGCGATGACCGAGCGGCTCGGCATGCCCACGGGCCTGGCCCAACTGGGCGTGACGCGGGCGATGTTCCCCGACATCGTCCGGGGCGCCCTGAAGGACCACAGCCATCGGACCAATCCACGCGTTGCGTCCGACACCGATTACGAAGCGATGCTCGAAGCGAGCATGTAAGGAAGCAGCAGGACATGTTTAAGAACCTCATTGGCGGCGAGTGGGTCGAAGGCGCTCGCGTCTCGCGCAACATCAACCCCTCGGACACGCGCGACGTCGTTGGCGAGTTCGCGCAGGCCGACGCGGCCCAAGCTACACAGGCGATCGCCGCAGCCACTCAGGCGCAGTCCGCCTGGGGCCTGTCCACGCCGCAGCAGCGGTTCGACATCCTCGACGCCGCCGGCGCCGAGATCCTCGCGCGCAAGGCAGAACTGGGCGACCTGCTCGCCCGCGAGGAAGGCAAGACGCTGCCCGAGGCCATCGGCGAGGTGGTACGGGCCGGCAACATCTTCAAGTTCTTCGCGGGCGAAGCGCTGCGTATCGGCGGCGAGGTGGTTCCTTCCGTGCGCCCGGGTGTCGGCGTGGAAGTCACCCGCGAGCCCATGGGCGTCGTGGGCCTGATCACGCCCTGGAACTTTCCCATCGCGATCCCCGCCTGGAAGATCGCTCCGGCCCTCGCCTGCGGCAACGCCGTGGTGATCAAGCCGGCCGATCTCGTGCCGGGCAGTGCCTGGGCCATCGCCGACATCCTGCACCGCGCGGGCCTCCCGGCCGGCGTATTGAACCTGGTGATGGGCCGCGGCTCCGAAGTCGGCCAGGTGCTGCTGAACGACAAGCGCGTAAACGCAATCAGCTTCACCGGCTCGGTCGCCACCGGCCAGCGCATCGCGCAGGCTTGTATCGCGCGTATGGCCAAGTTCCAGCTCGAGATGGGTGGCAAGAACCCGATGGTGGTGCTCGACGATGCCGACCTCGACGTCGCGGTGAGCGCGGCGCTGAACAGCGGCTTCTTCTCCACCGGCCAGCGCTGCACGGCCTCCTCTCGCCTGATCGTCACCGAAGGCATTCACGACCGCTTCATCGCTGCCATGGCCGAAAAGATGAAAGCGCTGAAGGTCGACGACGCGCGAAAGAAGGGCACCGACATCGGCCCCGTGGTCGACGACAAGCAGCTCGCGCAGAACCTCGAGTACGTCGCGATCGCGAAGGCCGAAGGCGCCAGGTTGGTGGCGGGTGGCGAGGCGATCGACAGCAACAGCGATGGTGCGCCCGGCTACTACATGCGCCCTGCCCTGTTCGCCGAGACCACGGCACCGATGCGCATCAACCGCGAAGAGGTGTTCGGGCCCGTGGTGAGCGTCATCCGCGCGAAGAACTACGAGGAGGCGCTGGCCCTGGCCAACGACACCGAGTTCGGCCTCTCCGCCGGCATCGCCACGACCTCGCTCAAGTACGCCACGCACTTCAAGCGCCACGTGCAGGCCGGCATGGTGATGGTGAACCTGCCGACCGCGGGTGTGGACTACCACGTGCCCTTCGGCGGCCGCAAGGGCTCGAGCTACGGACCACGCGAGCAAGGCCGCTACGCCGCGGAGTTCTACACGACCGTCAAGACCGCCTATACGGCCGCCTGAACGGGGGCCAAGCTCGCCCTCGACAGGAGAGGACCTCAGTGAAGCGTGGAAGAGCAATCGCCGCAGCGTCGATGATCATCGCGCTGCTTGCCTCCGGCACCCTGTATGCGAGTCATAGTGACATCGCATTCAGCCCGGCGGTGCCGCGCTTGGGCGGCCTGGTGACGGAGATCGGCGCGCCGGACGGCAACGGCGGCGTCCACCGCTTTCGCGCGCGGCAAGTCGGCCCCTACTACGCGCCGGCCAACTTCCCCCCGGGCAAGCTGCGCGGCTGGCGGCTGACGTTCGTCGGAGGCGAGCGCTTTGCCAAGACGTTCGAGGTGATGAGCAACACCGACCACGAGTTCGTGGTGAAAGCGCTCGATGTTCCGCTGGACGGCGTTGCGATTAACGATATGTTCATCGTGGAGGACATCAACTCGGCGGAGCCCATCAACAATTCGGGGGAACCCACCAAATGAAGTGGAGCGGCACGGTCGCTGCGTTCCTGCTCGTCGTTTCTTCGAGCCTGATGGCGCAAGAAGGCGGCCGCACCCCCTCCGACGTGGTCGACGCGTTCCACAAAGCCCTGCGCAACCTCGACACGGCGGGCGCCCTTTCACTCCTGGATCGCGGACTGGTGGTGTACGAGTTCGGCCTGGTGGACCCGACAGTCGAGGCCTACGGGCTGCGTCACATGCCTCATGACATGGACCTCGCCAGGGCGACGTCGTGGAAGCTCGAATCGCGCCGCACCGGTGGCGAGGGTAACGATGGCTGGGTACTGAGCACCTACCGGGTGACGGGCAAGACGGTCGACAGCAGACCGATCGACCACACCACCCTCGAGACGGTGATCTTGCGCCGCAGCGGCGCGAACTTTCGCATCGTGCACATCCACTGGTCGACGAGCGACCCGGACTTCCAGGCGGAGATACAGCGGCAGAGGCAGTCAGAGGATCCGCCGGCCGCGAAGCGCTGACTGCGCGGCTGTTCCCTGATTCGACCACCGCTGAGCAAGAATCCACGGGCCCAGCGTCGTATACGCCACCATCAGCGCGAGGATGGGAACTTGGCTCTGGATCGCCTTGGCAGGACCATCCGCAGAGCCACCACGCCGGGGACGCGCCGGCTTTGATGTCGTAGCCGTGCAGATGGAGCTGGATCGGGCGGTCGGTGGAGAACCTCAGCTCGTCCCCTCGCCGCGCCGCACACGCAACGTGTTGTTCGTCGACTCGAGCCGACCGTTCCTGAGCGATGGATCGAAGGCTTTGTCGCCCGGCTTGGCGGTGAGCGCCGCTTGGGCGAGACCGGCCGCGGCACGGCCGCCCGCGAGTCGCTTGAACGGATTTCGTCTCGAACGATTCATGAGCCGCAGGCCGAGTCCGGTGCAGCAGACGCGAGCGGCCCGCCCTCGCGATGAGGGCGGGCCGCCGGTTGGAACAGTTGCCTGGTCCAGTTTCCGGATCAAGGCTCCAGTGGCGGGACAGGGGGTTGGGGGCTCACTGGGACATTGGGTGAACCCACGGGGAAGCCGCTGATTTGCACCGCCGTCGAGAACCCAGCACCAGCGTGGGACCATTGGTGCGAGCGGCCCTTCGGAACATAGACGATATCGCCCGCGTCTGCGACAAAGGGGTTCAGGCCTTCGATCGAGGAGGCGATCTGACCCTCCATGACGAACCAGAATTCACCACCATGCAGATGGAAGTGCGCCGGGTCTGTGGGCGGAGGCATGCCGCGGATGGCCTGAACGATCAACTGAGGATCATTTACCATCAGAAAGCTTCCTGGGGTAGTAATGAAGTTGCGGGAAACCGGCTGGCCCTGTGTCGCATAGCTTTGGGCATTCGAGCCGAAGTTTTCGGCGGTCTGGTACCACTCGGTGCCCTGAGGGGGCCGTGGCAGACTATTTCCGTCGGCTGCCGGATAAATGACGACACGCCTTGCATTCAAGATCTCGAAGTGCAGCGACGGCGTTGAACCCACGTTCGTCAGGGTAAAGTTGTTGCGCAACGGAACCCGAATGATTTGACCCTTGGTGGCGGTAAACGTCGTCTGACCCGGGATGGCGACTTGAACCGACCCTTCCCAGACGATGATTGCGGTTTGGTGATCCGCCACCCGCCTCGTCCTCGTCACATCACCTGGCCTCAAGCCCACCCACGCGGCTTTCAGGCTGGAATCATCGACGACCTGGTGGCGCCAGCTTACCGACGGGTTCTTGTCCGCGAGGACGTCGCTCACCTTCGTCAACGGCTTGTGCGGGCTCACGTACGGCGGCGGAACTGTCGGCTTTGGCGTCCAGGCTCTGGCCTGTGCAAGAGCCTCGGTGACCCCCAGCGTGCTGATCGCTATCGCACCCAGGATAGCCAATCCACCTTTCCAAAAATTTCTCACGTTCTTCTCCTAACTTCGTAAATGAATCAGTTCGCCGCCGCTGCGGTGAGGGTCCGGACGATCCAAGCCGGCAAGGGCCGGCGACGGATCAATGCCTACCGAATTACTTGCACCAGAGTGCTCGCCGCCAGTGGCGCCTGCGCGCCGTTGTAGTTGAACTGCCCGGTGACCGTGATGTTGACGCCACTGCCGGCAGGGACGCTTGCAAAGGCCGCCTTGTTGAATGTCGCAACGATCGATCGGCCGTCGGCTGAGTACGCCGCGGACACTGCAGGCGAGCCTTGCGCGCGGATGTCAGCCACCCCCCATGCGCGCAGGTCGTAGCCCGCAGGAACGGTGATGACCGTGGTTACGAGTCCACCGGCGCGAAGATTCAAGATGCTGGGCACCACTTGCAGGGTGAGCGGCGGAAGATTGACGACGGCGAGCGTCACCGCCTTGGGATCCTCGACATTGCCCGCCTGGTCCACCGAACGGTACACAAGGGTGTGCTGGCCGTTGCCGCTGATCTGGAACGGGCCCGTATACCGGACGGGTGTCGGAGCACCGTCGAGCCAGTACTCGGTGTAGGCCATGCCATCTTCGGTGCTGTTCGCGTCCGGATAGGCGGGCAGCTTTACCGTCGGCTGGAGGTACCAGCCGTTCGTCGTCGGGTTCGGAAGCATCGGCGTGGTCGTCGGCGGCGTGTTGACGACCGTGAATGCGAACTGGTTGGTGCTGGCGGTGTTGTTCGGCCGTGGGAGGTGATGAGCACCGTAGCGATAGCCGTTGATGGCAATCCGCGTCCCGAAGTCGGTCCCATGGGTCCCCATCCTGTGCCAGCGCATCGGCGGGTTGTAGATGATGCTGCCCGCTTCCGCGAACGAGTATGGGGAGCCTTCCTTCAAGAAGCCGACCGTACCTTCGATGACGAACCAGAACTCCTCACCATAGACGTGGAAATGTCCGATGTCTGGGTTCGTCGGAGCGTTCGCGTTACCCCTTTCGCGGATGGCGTTCATGAAGAACCGGTCATCCCTGACGAATTCCCCGGAGGAGGGGCTGTCCAGATAGTGGCGGAAAAAGTTGAAGTTCGCGTTCTGGGCGGGCAATCGCGTAAACGTATCGGGCGCACCAATTTGACTCAAGGTCCACTGCTGGCCTGGCGGCAGCGCGGACACCGTTGCCGCGGTTTCCGGGTAAATCAGGGTGGGGAAATCTTCCATTTCCTTGGGGAAGACCTCGAAGTGCAGCGACGGCGTCGTGCCCACGTTCTTCAACTGGTACTCCAGGCGGGCCGGAACCTGGATCATGGTCCCCTTCTTGGCCATAAGCGTCGGCTGACCCTGGACGGTGACTTCAATCGAACCCTCCCAGACGATGAAGCCAATGCGGTGATCCGACGACAAGCGCTTCCTCGTCGAATCGCCTACCTTCAAACCCACGTAGTAGGCTCTCAGGTTCTGGCCTTCGACGACCTTCTGGCGCCAGCTTACCAAGGGGTCTTTACCCGCCTTGACGTCAGCCACCGTCGTAACTTCCTTGTTAAGGAAACCATTGATCTCGTAAGGCGACGCCACGATCCTTGGCGACCAGTAATTCTGGGCATGAGCTTGCGTCATCGCCACGGTGTTGATCGCTATCGCACCCAGGATAGCCAACCCACCTTTCCAGATATTTCTCACGCTCTTCTCCTTGCTTGAAAATGAATCACCGCACGCCCAGATCTGGCCCACCATGGAGGCTCTTGATTGATAGGGCAGTCGAAGGTACAGCTTCCTTATCGTGACCGCCGTAGAGACTTGCTCGGCTGCAGGTCTTCGCAGTGTTGCAGTTTGCTAGCGCAGCAAGTCAGTGTTTGCCCGCACCGCAACTGAGAAGATGTGATGTCGCTATAACGATTGCGCGACCCAGGCACGAGCCCACCGCTCTGCTCGATCATCTCCCGGTCCATTTGAATATCCTTGCGGCTGCTTGTCGCGCTTGACCGAACTCAAACGAGGCTGCCGTGGGCAGCAAAAACAAAAGCGCGGCGCAAGGGACAAGTCCTTTGCGATCCGCGCCTGTAAGCTCGCCGGGCCCCCAGCCGAACAGCTACCGCATGCCGACCTTACGGCCGGCATGCTGGCAACCTGCTACACCGTACGGGTAGCGACGGACGCCATAGCGATCAAGGCATCCGTCATTGCTCGACCCATCCCGTGCTGACTGAACCCGCCGGCCGCTTCGCCGCCGGCGTAGAGGCCGGGAATGGGCTTGCCGGACAAGTCGAGGACCTCGCGTTTGCCATTGATGCGCAGGCCCGACCTCGCATCGTGGAGCGTCGGCGTCGCCCAGGCGGCATAGAAGGGGCCCCTCTCGATCCTGAATTGCGGGGAGGGTTTGCCGAAGTCGTTGTCCGTACCCCCCACATAGCTGTTGTACCGCGCCACGGTGGCGGCCAAGGCCGCCGGCGAGACGGGAATCCGCTGCTGCGGCATGACGATCTTCGCCGCCAGCTCTTCCAGCGTGTTTGCCGAAAAGAAGAATCCATCCGGATCGACGACAGGCGGATTCACATTCATGTTCCTGCGCTGCCGGGCAGCGTCATCGAAGATGAACCAGATCGGCCCGCCGCCGTTCATGCCGTCGCCGGGTGAAGCCAAGGCGGCGTCGAGAAAGGCGTTCGCTTCGGGGTTGTAGGCGAGCTTCGCGAGGTTCTTGTAGTCCCATTGCGTGTACGAGGGAACCTGTCCGGCGCTGTTCGTCGGGAACTGACCGGCCATTTCGTTGTAGAAGCGGAGGTTCTGGTTCTGGGGATCAAGGCCCGCCTTGGCCTTGATCAAGATGCCGTCCTGGAAGTTCACGGTGATTCCCGTGGCTTTCACCTTTCCTTCCAAGAAGGGTTTGCTCTGCAGCCCCCAATTGAGGAACGTGTAGTTATGCTGCGTTCCGACCTTGCCCGCCTTGGTGACGTTGGTGCCGATCTCGGCCATGTGGTTGTACGCGCCCGCGATGGCCGCGCCGACGTTCATCCCTGCGAAGATGCCGCTGGCGTCTTGGAACGACCAGGGCTCGCCGGCGACGCTGATGTACTCCGCCCCGAGACGTGGATCGAACATCTGGCGGTAATGCTGATTCCCTTGCCCGCCCCCGGTCGCAATGAAGACGCCCTTGCGTGCCTGAATCTGGATGGTGCCGCCGTTATATGAAGCCGTGACCCCGGCCACCCCCCCGGCCCCTTTGGCCCGGTCCAGCGTCAGCAAACGGCAGTTCAGCAGGATCGTCGCGCCCTTTGCCACGGCCGAGTTGTAGAGCGGATAAGCGGCCCCAGGCCCTTCCGACGTCGTCGCTCCGGACCCGCTTCCCACCAGTCCAGTCCGCGCCGATTCGTATTTCAGGAGGGCCGTGTGCATCATCCGGTTGAACGAGTTGCCGACTTCGTTGCCGCCGGTGTTGTCGGGCGTGGTTCTTGTGAACACGACCCCGTTGCGGCTCAGGAAGTCTTGCAGGCCGGTGTTGAAGTTGGCATACCACCGGATGACCTCGTGGTCGTTGTAGCGGTAGCTCGGAAAGCCGTTCGGCTGGACGACGGTCCAGTCGGTCAGATCCCTATACAGGATGTCCGGCGTGTCCCCAAGGCCGGCCAACATCTGGGCAGGGGAGCCGCCCCCGATCGGAATGTTGCCCGAGTTGACGATCATGCGTCCCCCGAATCGCGATTGCGCCTCGAGGACGACGACCGAGAGGCCCAGTTCTCTGGCGCGAACCGCGGCGGCCAGGCCCGCTGCGCCGGCACCGCAGATGACCACGTCGGCCATGTACTTTGCGGTGCCGCTCTGGGCCTGGGCAAGGTTCGGCGCAAGGGTGGTGCTGCCCACCCCTGCTGCGGCGGCGATGCCGGCAGCGCCCTTCAGTAATGAGCGACGGTTGACTTCCATTTACGGTCTCCTCTTTGAGTTTCTGAAGCGGCGCAGGTTTGACAAGTCCATGGCAGTTCACGAAGGTGGCAAGGGGCTTCCATCGTGACCGCCGTAGAGACTTGCTCCACAGCAAGTGCTCGCAGTGTTGCCGTCTGTGCCCGCGGGGCGCCTCAGTGTTTGCCCGCGCCGCAACTGAGAAGATGTGATGTCGCTATAACCATTGCACAACCCTGGAATGGCCAGTCCGATCCACACTTCGGGACCGTCGATGAAGCAGTTCGCAGATGAGCGGTCGCGAGGCGGGCGCACTGCGTTCCCCTGCGGGTGGCGACTCATCGCGCTCGCCAGACGCCGTGCACAGCGACAGAGTGCACGACATCTGCTGGGGCGCGAAGCATGCAACGCACTCGGTCGGCGGCAGGTTAAATGAACCGGAAGCGCCAGGCGGACGGAATCACGACCGGCTCGTGATACAACTAGCGCTCATTCCCGGCAACCGGCAGTCCGGTCAAAGCGACGAACGGTCTGACCTCTCGATCGTGACCGACCGGGCGACGGGGCGCCGATCGTCACGAGTGCTTCGGTCGCCACGAAGTTCGATCGACGGGCGCCGCGAGCAAGGCCGCGACGCCGCGGCGTTTTACACAACGATTAGCACAGTGATTGCCGCCGTCTGATTTCCACACTCATGGAGGAGCAGTGATGACACAAAAAAGAGTCGCCATCGTTACGGGCGCGGGCAGCGGAATCGGCAAGTGCGCGTCGCTCGCGCTGCTGAGGGACGGCTACCACGTCGGCCTGGTGGGCCGGCGCAGGGAGATGCTCGAGAAGACCGCGGCCGAATCCGGCGCGGAGGATCGCGCGCTGGTGCTGGCCGCCGACATCACCCGGGATGCCGACGTCGAGCGAGTGTTTTCCAAAGTGAAGAGCAAGTTCGGCCGGCTTGACGTGCTGTTCAACAACGCCGGCATGGGCGCTCCCGCGGTACCGATGGAAGACCTGCCGATCGAGACCTTCCGCGAGGTGGTGAACCTCAACCTGGTGGCGATGTTCATGTGCACCCAGCACGCCATCCGCATCATGAAGGCGCAGACCCCGAAGGGCGGCCGCATCATCAACAACGGGTCGCTCTCGGCGCACGTGCCGCGGGCGCTGTCGGTGGCTTACAGCGCCACCAAGCATGCGGTCACTGGCCTGACCAAGTCCATCTCGCTCGATGGCCGCGATCACGACATCGCCGGAAGTCAGATCGACATCGGCAATGCGCTCACCGAACTGGCCACGGGCATGAGCACCGAGCCGATGATGGACGTGAAGTACGCCGGCGCAGCCGTGCTGCACATGGCCAACCTGCCGCTCGATGTGAATGTTCAGTCCATGGCCATCATGGCCACGAAAATGCCGTTCATCGGCCGCGGCTAGGCCGGGAGGCCGGGCGGCATAGCCGCCGACGGTGCCGCGCTGGCGAATGGATGTTCGGCTCACGGCACGTTCCCGGGGCACCGTCCTGGCCGGTCAGGCCGGCCCGCGCGCCGCCACCGGTTGAGCCGGTTCTGCTGTATCTCAGATGCACGCCCAGCTAAGGCCTGCCATCTGTTCACCCCGCTTGATGCATGTTCGCTCGACCAGTCGCGAGCGCGGATGGCGTGACCGCGGACCCGGCGCAGGACCTTCACCCGTCCAACCTCTTCAAGTACGGCATCATGAAACGCGCAGCGACAATGGAGCTATCACGATGCTGAACGAAAAGACGGACCCGCGCCGGGTGCTGGTGGTCGGCGGCACCAGCGGCATTGGCGCGGCCATCGGCGCGGCCTTCGTCGCCGCAGGCGATGCGGTGACGATCACCGGTGCGACGCCGGACGAGGTGGCGGCCGCGCGCGATGAGCCGGCGCTGGCCGGCGCGTCGCTTGCGCCTCTCGACGTGCGTGATGGTGCTGCGGTCGAGGCACTCATCGGCGGCCTCGAATCACTCGACGTGCTCGTCAACTGTGCCGGCGTGATCCGGCGCGGCGCCGAGCACGACCCCACGGTGTTCGCCCAGGTGGTCGACATTAACCTGGTCGGTACCATGCGCTGCTGCAGCAGTGCGCGGCCGCTGCTGGCGCAGCGGCGCGGCTGCATCGTCAACACCGCGTCCATGCTCAGCTTCTTCGGCGGCGGCCTGGTGCCCGGCTACAGCGCCAGCAAAGGCGGCATTGCGCAGCTCACGAAGAGCCTGGCGATCGCCTTCGCTGCCGACGGCATTCGGGTGAATGCGATTGCGCCCGGCTGGATCGCCACACCGCTGACGCAGGCGCTGCAGGACGACCCGGCGCGAGCGGCGCCGATCCTGGCGCGCACCCCGATGGGCCGCTGGGGCACACCCGAGGACATCGCCGGGCCGGTGCTGTTCCTCGCGAGCACCGGGGCGCGCTTCGTCACCGGCGTCGTGCTGCCGGTCGACGGCGGCTACCTCATTGCTTGACCTTTCCCAAACTCTTCAACCGACCTTTCGACGGAGCGGCTCTCATGGATGACAAGTGGCAACCCTATCGACACCCGATGCCCAAGGAGTCGCCGCCCGAGTTGCTGGTGCCCGACGTGATTCCGCACGACGAGCGTATCTGGGTCCCGGTAGAGGACAACGTGTGGTTCCGGCCGCTGTGTCTGTCGGCCTCGCGCGGGTACTGGATGAACCTGCTGCGCGTTCGACGCGCCGGCGTTCTGTCGCGGCACCGGCATCCCCAGCCGGTGCACGGCTACGTGCTGAAAGGCGAGTGGCGCTATCTGGAGCACGACTGGGTTGCGCGCGAAGGAGGCTATGTCTATGAAGCGCCCGGCGAAACCCACACGCTGGTCGTCGATCCGCACGTGGACGAGATGATCACGCTGTTCCAGGTCAACGGGGCGATGATCTACTGCGATCCCGATGGGCGCTGCACCGGCTACGACGATGTCTTCACGCGCATCGACAAGTGCCGCGCGCACTACCGCGCCGTGGGCCTCGGCGAGGGCTACATCGACCAGTTCATTCGCTGAGGGTCGATCGGCCGCGCGAAGTCCTCGGTCCGGGGCCGGTCGGACGCTCTCATCGAACCAGCTGCGCCGATCCTGTGCGTCGGGCCGCGACGGCCTGCCGTCGGATCCAGTCCATAGGCAGTGCTGCGGGGTGCCGCAGCACTGCCTCATCCCGACGCCGGCGCCGGCTTTCTTCAGGACGGCGCCATGGGCGATGCATCGATGACGACCATGCCAGTTCGCATCTCGCTGGCGGTAGGGGCCTGAACCCGGACGCTGCCAGTTGGCCAGCACCAGCCGTGAGTTCAGGCGGCATACCCATGTGAGAAGAGCGAAAAGGGGACGCCAACCTCGGCGTCCCCTTCGATCTTCAGGCACCGCTTCTCGGCATGCCTTCCAGGACCCGCCGCACGGCCGACGGTCCCGGGCAGAACCCGTTCAGGGCTTGAACGTGTAACCCGGCTTGATCGCGACGTCCGCAGGGATGGGCTGCAGGTCGGCAAACAGCGCCGGATATTTCTGCATCACGCTGAGGATGTACTTGGGTTCGATGTGCTTGTTCACGTCGAACGTGAGAGCCGGCTCCGCTGGTTTGAACACGCAGCGGCCTGAGTTAAGTGGATTGGCTGCGGTTTGAAGTTCTTCAATCCCGGGCCCCTGCCAGGCCGCCGGAGGCGCCCCGGTTGAGCCCCTGTAC
>NZ_JABWMJ010000013.1 GCF_013366375.1 Rhizobacter koreensis
GCTTGCGCGTCTTCTTGGTCGACAGATTCAAACCCAGGCCCAACTGCTTCATGGCTTCAGCGCGCTTGGCGATCATGGGCCTCAATCATGCAAGCTGCGGGCCGGTTTTGCAGAGCTTCCCTAGGGGGTACGCGCCCCAACGGATCACAGTTCTATGTGGTTTCATCCGGCCCTGCCCCTGTGTGTTAGTGACGATCAAGCCTCCCCCGTCTAGCGAAGGCCAACGCACGCATTACAGAGTCTGTAGCGGCTCAAGAGTCAAGGGGGTGGTGCGAGCTTGCTGCGAACTCGTACCGCAAGATGGACGCGACGTCCTCCCGCGACCTCATGAGCGCCGCGGTTAGTACGACAGCATCGGCGTGACCGTGACCGGCACGACCGGCTCGCGAGCGTAAAGACGATGATTGAGCCCCGGCGGCACCATCGAAGCGCCTCTTCGTGCCAGCCAGAGCGAACAGCGGCACCAAGACAAGCACGACGGTGATCATTGCGTAGGGCCGCTCGTCAATGCGCTCGAGCATTCGGCTGCCGATAGCGCGCCCTGCTGCGCACGTGCGGGACGCACCGTGACCGACCCTGATGCAGCTCAGCTCAGTCTCAAGCACAGCGCACCGGCAAGCGAATCGAGACGGCTCTGGACGCGATCGGCATGACCGCGTGCCGGAGACTGCGGCCGAGAAGCAGGAACCTGAACCGGCCCAGCCGTAACCCGGCACCAGCAAGTTGATGACGGGCATCGCAGGCGCGGGGGTGCTGCCGAGGCGATCAACTATATGACGTGCAACGATCGGACCTGGACGGTTAACGCGCTGACACAGGTGTCGATCGCCACGGGTGGCTGGCCCACGTCGAAGAAGGCTGGCTCACGCTGACGAGCGGGATTCCGAACATGGACTCGGCCAGGCGATCGCGGTCACCGAGGGCGAGTCTGATCGGGCAGTGTCCCTAGGCTGCGATGGTCGTGATCCTGTTCGCGCTTGTCGAGGTCATCTATGCATTCTCGCTTCATCGTGCGCGCAAGGCCGTTCGCGGGCTGCTGGCGGTGGCGGCCGGGACTGCAAGTGTCGACCGAGGCACCGATCACTGGCTAGAACTCCCCGTGGCGACGTGCACCGTAGACACGATGTTCGCCGACACAATCAACGTAACGGGTCGTTCGTCTACTGCGCGACAGCGCAAGCGAACCACTCGGCGCTCGCCCGCATCATCAACCCGTAATTTACCATGTGAGCGCGTGCCCGCCGCGGCGCGGGAGTGTGCTTGTCGGGGCGGCGCCTACCTCGGGCAGCAAGGTCCATTGCTCAGGGCGCCCGCGCTGAACAAGACGGGCACTATGACGTGATTGAGCCGAAGGACTTGGCGAGCCGGTCGGGCTCGGCGATTGCTGCGTCAAGCATCGCTGTGATCGAGCGCTGTGTTTGCTTGCTTTTCTGCTGCTGCGGCGCCGATGGATTGCGGTGCCGCGTGCAGGTTCCCGAGAAGTCGCCTGCATGCGAGCGCTTGTGGAGTTCAAGCAACAGACTCCGACTGAGGAAGCGCTCCCGGTCTCTTGTACATCATTCCGTGGTTACGCAAAGGCATAAGCTCCATGGTCAAAGAGGAAGTGTTTGACGTGCTCGTTATCGGCGCCGGCTCCGGGGGCTACATCGCCTCAATCCGCGCGGGACAGCTCGGTCTGAAGGTTGGATGTGCCGAAGCAAACCCCTACGCCGATCCGACCGGCGAGCCGAGGCCAGGAGGGACGTGTTTGAACGTGGGATGCATTCCCTCAAAGGCGCTGCTCTCCTCGAGCGAAGAGTTCGAGAAGATCCAGAGGCACGCGGGGGTTCATGGCATCCGGGCTGCCGGGGCAACGATCGACGTGCCTACGATGATCTCCCGCAAGGATGCGATCGTCACGAAGATGGCGAAGGGGATCGAGTATCTCTTCCGCAAGAATGCCGTTGCTTTCCTGAAGGGGTACGCCACCATCCTGAGCGGAAGCGCGGGCGAGTTTCGCGTATCAATCTCCAGGGACCAACAGACGCAACAGGTCACGGCGCGCCACTTGGTGATCGCGACGGGCTCGCTGCCTCGGCAGCTGCCCGGCATCACGATCGACAACGTTGACGTCTGCGACAACGCCGGCGCACTGAGTTTCCAGTCGGTGCCGCCGCGCTTGACCATCATCGGAGGCGGCGTCGTCGGACTCGAATTGGGTTCCGTCTGGCGGCGTCTGGGTTCTACCGTCACGGTGATCGAAGCATTGCCGGAGTTGCTGCCCATGTGCGATGTCGAAGTTGCGCAGGAGATGCACAAGCTGCTCGCGGCGCAGGGCCTCGACTTTCGACTGGGAGCGCGCGTGACCGGTGTCGAGCGAAACCAAGACGGCGCACTGCAGCTGAGGTATGTCGATCCGAGCGGAGCCCCGCATGTGCTTGGCTGCGACAAACTCGTCGTCGCAGTCGGTCGTGTTCCGATATCCGGCGCGATCGGACTCGAACGTATAGGCGTGAAGACCACCGAGCGCGGCTTCGTGGACGTCGATCAGCACTGCAGGACCTCGGTCGAGGGGGTTTACGCGATCGGGGACGTCGTGCGTGGCCCGATGCTCGCGCACAAGGCCGAGGACGAAGGCGTGATGGTGATGGAGCGCATCGCCGGCCAGGCAGGCCACGTCAACTACGATGCGATCCCCTCGATCATCTATACGAGCCCCGAGGTGGCTTGGGTCGGCCGCACCGAGCAGGAGCTCAAGGCAGCCGGTACCGCCTACCGGGCGGGCAAGTTTCCCTTCAGCGCCAACGGCCGCGCGCTCGGAAACGGCGACACGTCCGGATTCGTGAAAGTCCTGGCGGACGCGAAGTCGGACATCGTGCTGGGCGTGCACATCGTAAGCACGTATGCGTCCGAGATGATCGGCGAGGCGACGATGGCTATCGAGTTCAAGGCCGCGGCAGAGGACATCGGCCGAATCAGCCATGCGCATCCCACCTTGTACGAGGCCCTGCGGGAAGCTGCGCTCGCCGCGGGTACGGGGGCGCTCAATCTTTGAGTCCGGTGAGCCGTGGCATCGGCATCCGCAAACGGGAGCGTCGCATGAGCACTTCGGATCCGTCCCAAAGCGACTGCCGGTCCCAGCGCAGATGGTTGGCGGTCTTCGCATTTCTGCTCGCGGTTCTGGCTGCTGCAGACTTCTCGCTCCTCGCGGCCCGACAAGCGGCCTTCGGAGACTTGGACGGCCAACGTTGGGCGAGTGCGTGGAAGTGTCCCGCGGAGGAGCTTCGCCAAGAAGGCATCACGCCACGGCAATGCCAGCTGATGGCGGCACGCGCGGAGGCATTGATTGTTTCGTTGCCTGCGCCGCAGCGCGTCATCGTCATGTACGTGGCGCTGATCGCGGCTGTCGTCGCGGTCGCCAGTGCTCTGATCGCCATGGCGATGCTGCGCGGCCGAAGACGGAGCCAGCCCGCATTGCTGGCGGCATCGGGCATCATGCTGGCTACGGACGTCGTGTTGCTCGGGCTGCTCACGCCGTACGGATCGATGATCCTCGCCGACGAGTGGGCGCGCCTGGTGGGCTGGGCGATCGCCTATGCCGCGCTTTCGGGAGCGCTGCTGGGCATGCGAGCGCAGGCAGAGGTGTCGCCGAGCTCGGGGGCGCGGGCGCTTCCGGCCCTTCACTTGGCGATCGCGGTCTCCGTCGTATTCCTCCTGCTCGAGAGCCGGTGGTTCCTGTCGTTGCCGTGGGGCTACCTGCGCGTGTTTCCAACCCAGTTGCACAAGAACGTCGGTATCACCGTCGGGCTCGCGCTGATCCTCATGGCGCTCATCAGCTGGCGCAGCCCGCGGTCCGAAGCACTGTCGCCGCGGTGGGTAGGGACGTTGGCGAAGCTCGCGCACGCTGCAATGTACGTCGCGATGTTCGGCGCATGCGCCAGTGGGTACCTGTCCTCCGCATTCAGCGGCTGGCCGACTCGGCTGTGGTGGATGGTGGACCTACCCGCGTGGGCCCCCCACAGCGAAGAGATGAACGAGCTTTTCTCATCGATGCACTCGGTTTGCAGCTGGATCCTATTGAGCCTGATCCTGCTGCATGTGGCCGGTGCGCTCTACCACGTTGCACGCACTGGAGGGGTGCTGAGGAGAATGCTTCACTGGTAACCGGGTCCTAGCCGGCTTTGATTTTCTGGCTCAATCGGCTCGGACCACGAGTGCCGCATTGCGACCAAGAATATCGCCACGGTTGGAGCAGCAGCGACAGCCATTCTGAACGGCCATGCCCCCGCGCCGTTCCGTTAGCCGAACAGGCGCGAAAGATTGACGCAGGCGACGGGAAGGTTGGCGATCCTTGCTGGGGAATGCCACAGAACGCGACGAAGGGCGGGCGCCTTGCTGCTCACACGCACTCAAAAGCAGCAGCCCACGCGCGCTCACGAGAGCCGCCTTCGTCGATCCGGCCTGTGCAGCAGGGCTGATCGAACTAACGCGACCTCGCGGCTAGCTTCGCTAGCTTGGCGCGAAGAACCAGTTGACCGCGCCTCACTCAAGCCCGCGCAAGCGCCCCAGCAAATCGAGATGATGCTGTAACAAGGGCCCGAGCGGTCCACGACCGAATCCCTGGCGATAGACGCGCTGCGGGAACATGACGTCAAGGCTGTTGTTGCCTTCAAGCAGCAGCGGCCCCTCCGGCGTCAATGCCACGTCCCAGCCGATTAGCGTACGGTGATCGAAGAGACGGTGCGCTGCTTCGGCGAGCTGGCGGACCGCCGGCCAGCCCGCAAGAACGCGGCCGGCAACGGCTCTGCCGGTCACCGGATGGTGCGACCAGCGTTCAGCGCAGCGATCGAGCCGATCGCTCGCCAGGTCCCCAAGCCTACCGGTCGCCAAATCGATCGGCGCGCCCAGCTCGTCGTCAAAGGGCCATGTCGGCTCGAGTCGACCGAGGATGCGCAGCACGCCGTGAGTTGTGACGGGTTCTCCAGCCTCGTCCAGACACGTGATGACGCGCACCGCGACCAGCGATGACGAGGCGAGGTCCGCGATGGCAGCATGATTGAAGAGGCGAGGCTGCAGGATCCACGCTTTGCGCCGGCCCCGTTCCTCGAGCCGCCGGATCAACTGCTCGAGATCGATCTCGGCGCCCGCCGCATCGCGGAACCGCTGGGGCGCGATGCGCTGATAAACCGTAACGCCCCGCGCGCCGCGCCCGTGGCGAGGCTTGACACACAGGTCACGGTCGAGCATTTGGTGTGGCGCGCGCCATTCGATGCCACGCGCCCCGCCGCACAGGAGGATCGCCGGCACCGCGATACCCGCCCGCTTGCAGCAGTCCGCAAACAGCAGCTTGTCGGCCATCTCACTGGCCGCATACGGCTGCGAACGCATGCGGTTTAGCGCGTAAAGCAGCCCGTTCTTGGTTTCGTGGCGCGTGAGGTAGAAGCCGGCTTCGGCGGGGCCGGTCGCGCGGTACAGCTCCTGGTAGTAGTAGCTCAGCGGGTCAAAGCCGTCACGCAGCCCGAGAACGAGCAGGTCGCGCAGCTGCACCCAGCCGGATGCGATTTTCGCTCCGTGCAGTCGCCGTCCCACGGTGAGAGCGAGCCAGAGGCTCGTGATCACGATCAGGACCGCGCGCACGCCTGGATAGAAGGCAGCCCGCACTGGAGGGTAACTCGCCTTTCTGAAGAGCCGGGCGGCATCGAACAGCCAGCGCGCCCGGGAGCCGACGGCGAGTCCGAACGAAGCTGCAGTCGGCGCGGGCGGCCCCACCGTCCGCAAGACCAGCGCCATCACGTAGGACTCGATCGCGAGGAGCTCGGTCCACTCGCTGATCGAAGCGACGGCCTCGCCCCCGGCAACGATGCTCTTGAAGAGCGGTCCGTTCGCAAGGTCGAAGACAATAAAGGCCGCCTGAAAGACTAGCCCCAGGTGCCACGCAGATCGCGCCCATGGCCGCTCACGCGGATGGCGGACAATGCCGTACAGCAGCCGCGTCGCCGCGAGCCACAGCAGCACGTCCAGCCAGTCGTTCCGAATCACGCTGGTGTCCACGAGCCAATCCGAGGCTTGGATCGTCGCAAGCAGCGTCATCACGAGGAGCGCGGCGCACCAGCGGCGCCGCTCGACCCGATCTGCGGCATGTACCCACAGCTGAAACGTCGCCCAAGCGAAGCCCACCGCAACAGCGAAATTCGCGTTGAACTGAACGGGCGAGTCGAATCGCCACGCCGGCACGAGTGCCTCGAGCTGAGCCAAACCCGTCGCGGCAGCATAGGCGGCCGCCACGATGACGACGCCGAAGGCACTTCGCCTCTGCGTCGCGGCCAGCGGGCGCGGCGGGTCCTTCATCGATCGCATCTCTTGGGGGAGAACTTCGTAGGAACGTCCTTCGTCGCTCCAGCGCCACGGAGCCCATGCGCACCGGCGCGCTTCCGCACATGCGGCCTTCGATCCGAGTTATCCAGCGCGAGCCGAGGCGATGTGGGCGGCCGAGGCACGGCCGGGATCGCAAGCACGCATAACCCTTCCTCTCCGAGCATGACACCCCGTGACCAGCTCGACAGCTTCACGGGTGCCTCCTCAGTCGCGTCGCGGGTTCGTTGCCCTCGGCGGGACCTCGCGTCCGGGCGTCTCGGCCCCGTTGCGCGCGGCAGCCCCGCTCCATCGACGCCGAAGCAGCAGCGGAGCAAGCCACCATAGCGCCCCCAACACAGCCATGCACGCGGCGGCAATCACCAAGCCCAGCCGCGCTCCGAGCGTTTCGGACAGCACAAGCCAGGATGAAAGGATGAGCGCGCACGCCAAGAACACCGAGCCAATGAGCATCTGGCGCGAGATAAGGTCCTTGAACCGTTCGCGCTCGGTCAAAGGCCGCATCAAGCGGTGCTGATACGCCGGCGCCGTGAACAATATCAAGCTGATCAGACTCGACACAAAGCTGAAGACGAATATCACCTTTTCAAAATCGACAATCTTCGGAAATCCGGCACTGAAGGGAAGAGTCAGGAGAAATCCGGACAGCAGCTGCGCGCCTGGAAGGACGACCCTTAATTCGGCGAGCACGTCCCCAAGCTCGTTGTCAGGGTCTGCGCGCGAGTTTTCGGGCTGAGTCATGAGGGTCTCAACGGATGGTATGCGGGCGGGTAGCGCGGGTCATGTCTTCAGTGCTCGCAGTGAAACCCCTAAGGCCACTAGCTTCCACAGAGTCAAGCTCCGCGGAGGACCCCCACCCGCCCAAACCCCTTACGTGCCTAGACGAATGGTGTCTTGGGCTGCTCGCTTCGATGAAGCGATTCGGGCCCAACACATGACTGGTTGTGGTCACCGGCGCTGCCCGCCAGTCGCGGCGTGGGGATCGCAACCTGCTCGGGCCAGCATAACTGCGGTCAAGCGTGCGGCCATCGCCGTTCTCGCAGCCTTCTTGCCATGACCGCCAGCGCTTCGGCGGGACGGCGAGTCACTGCTACCCAAGTTGCGCCGAGCATGAATCCGGCAACCACGTCCACGGGGAAGTGGGCACCCAAGGCGACGCGTGACCAGCCCACCGCTCCGGCGAGCACAAGCAGGACGCACTTCCAGGGCCATCGAACCAGCGGGAAGACAATCGCGACCACGACCGCTGTGTAGACAGCGTGCCCGCTCGGAAATGAATTCAGGCGACCCGGCGCGCTCGCGACCCACAGCAGTTCGTGCCCCAGCACGTCGGCGGGGCGCGGAAACGCGAAAAGGGGCTTCGCCACCGCCGCAGTGAGCATGGCCGCCGCGAATGCCACAAGGAACCGGAACGGAGCGATTGCGGCCGAAGCAGTTCCCACGCGTGCGCGCCAATAGAACAGAAGCAGCGCAACCACGGGAGCGCCCCAGTAGCTGCCGACCGCGCTCAACACGCTGGCCACTCCAATAACTTCGGCGATGCTCCACGAATTGATCATGAGCATCAGCTGGGTGTTCAAGCCTCCCCAGTCGTAAAGCAAGTGTCGTAGCACTCCCGCATTCCCGATCAGCATGAGGTCCCGCTTTGCACCATCTCATCATTCATCGCGTTCAAAGACCACGACAAGCTGCCGCCCTGTCGCTCGTACGTGTCCATTCGCAACTGCGCTGAATCGCGCACAAGCAGAGCCCGTTCACACGGTCTGCAATCGGGGCGCAGCTGCAGGGAAAGTCCCTCGTCTGGCTGTCGTCAACGCTATGCGCCCTTCCGCGCTCGTTCAATTAGGTACTCGGCTACCTCGAGGGACTTTGGGTTCGAGCCAGCCATTGATCCGGACGTCAGCCAGCGCCCGTTCACGCCGATCGAGGGAGTACCCGAAACTCCATAGCCGCTCACTAGTGCGGTCGCCTGCTTCACCTTGGTCAGCACTGCGAATGAGTCCAAGGCCTGCAGAAACCGTGCGCGATCGACGCCGGCGACCGCCGCGAACGCGCCGATCTGCTCGGGGGTGTCCAATCTTATTCTCTGGGTGTGGATCGCGGCGAACACCTTTGGATGCAGCTCCTCCACCAGACCCATGCCTTCGATGGCGAAATAAAGCTTTTGATGAATGACGCCATCATTGCGAAACGCAACCGGGATGCGACGGAAGAGCACGTCCCGGGGAAGCTTCCTCTGCCAGCCGTCGAGGGCCGGCTCAAATGCGTTGCAGTGCCCGCAGCTGTAGGCGAAGAACTCGAGCACCTCGACTTGCCGGGTATCGCGCGTTGGCTGGCGCGACTGCAGGACAGCATAGTGCCGCCCCTCCACCGGCCGATCCTGAGCCGATGAGGGCAGGACGAACCCCGTCACGGGCGCGGAGAGTGCGATTGCAAACAGTCGTCGTTTCATGGAGTTGCCTGGCTGGAATTCGGGACCCGCCGATTAGAGACCCTGACGTCGGTACAGAGTCAAGGGGGTCATCGTGGCTGCGCCACGGCAGGAGATCAACGCGCGCCCCTCGCGCAACGCGAAACAGGTCCTCGATCGCCGATGCGTGCGTCTGACCCTGGCGTTAGGCAACCGCCCCGTGCTGCGGCTCGGACCAACACCCTGCGTACGAACGGCACCGGAGGCCGAACACGCGCGATGGGTTCCTGGAGACACTTGAGCAGATCGGCAGTTCGTGCCGGTGCCGAGCTCGATCCCGTTTGCCTGCAGTACGGCGCCGAGGTTTAGCGAACTGCCGCTCGCCCAGCTTGTGCTTCCAAGCAGACGCCGCACCTCCAGGGACGTCGTCGCGTCAGGCGCCGTTCGGGTCCGAGGTCGATACCCAGACGCGACGTAGCGCCGTGCTGTCGAGGTGAGCCTGTTGCGCGGCGTCAACGTGAGCGCCAGCACCGCTCCATCGGCAGGCTCGCCGAATCGCCGGGAGCATGTTCACCAATTCGGCTAACGCAGACTACTCGGCCGCCAGGTCGGCAAGCAGATGCGTCAAGCGCGCACGCTCCTGTCTGGTCGCATCGCCGCCCCAGTTGCTAGCCGATCGCACCCAATGAAGGAAAGACGCGCAGGAGCCAAATCGCGAAGACGGTCAGTTGCCCACTGATCATAGCGATGCCCATCAATACCATCACCGTCCCGGCCACGACGTTTACGGGACGACTCAAGCGGCGAATGGCGGTTTGATGACGCAACATGTTAGCGGTGAATGCCGCCGCGAGCAGGAATGGCAAGCCCAAACCGGCTGAGTAGAGGGTGAGCAGCGCGATCCCGTCACTTCGCCCGGATACGGCTGCCAACGTCAGAATGGCACCTAACACCGGTCCGATACAGGGTGTCCAGCCGAAGCCGAACGCAAGTCCTAGAACGTAGGCCCCGACCGGCCGCCCGCCTTGGATGCGCGGAGAAAATCGCACGTCGCGCTGGAACCAAATCAAGCGCCGAGATGCGCCGAGCATCGCGAGACCAACCAGCATGACGATGCCGCCGCCTGCTATCGACGCTTCGCGCCGATAACGGAGCAGCGTTTCACTCAGTGCAGAAGCAGAGGCGCCAAGCGCGACAAAGATCGTCGAGAAGCCCAACACGAACAGAAGCGCCAGCCAAACTGCACCCCATGCAATGCGTTCGTCCCGAGCCTCCTTGCCGGGTAGCGATCGCCCCGCGATGTAGGAGACATAGCCTGGGACCAGCGGGAGCACGCACGGCGAGAGGAAGGATGCTGCCCCCGCCAGAAAGGCCGCCGTCGGACCTACTGTCGTTTCGAACGCCATAGAAGCTGGTCGTGCAAACGGGCACTCATGGGACGGACGGCGCGGCAATCTGACGCTGGAGAGCTGAAACCAACTCCGGGCCATCCATGCGGGCTACGCCACTCATCGATCCGATTTCGCGCCCTTCTCGATTGATCCGCAGGGCCGCAGGTACGCTCATAGCCCTAAGGACGGCTAGGTGCACGCTGAACCATCAGGTTGCCTCAACGAGGCGCCTGCTGCGGGCACTCTGGCGTCGGTTGAACCAGAAACCGACGAGGGCCACAAGCGCCACAACGATCTGCGCCGCGAGCGTTTCCGCGGTGGGATAGGTGCCAAAGAACTCGAGACGCGGGAAGGCCACCGGGTGCGCGTCCAGTAGCCCTGCCTCTTGAAGCCCCTTGGCTCCCTTGCCAACCAAGATGACAGCAAGCACGGCCACCACGACCGAGCTGGCCGAAAAGAACTTTCCGACGGGGACTCTGGCGCTCGTGCGAAGCAGCACCCAACCGATCAAAGCGAGGATGACTGCAGCCGTCCCGAGTCCGAGCAACAAAGCACCGCCATTGCCTTGCGTCCACAAAGCGGAGAGGAAAAGCACCGTCTCGAACACCTCGCGATAGACCGCGACAAAGGCCAAGCCGGCCATGGCGTACGCCGAGCGCCGATTCATGGCGCTCGACATCTTGTCCTTGAGATAGGCCTGCCAGCGGCCTGAGGCGCTCTTCTGATGCATCCACAGGCCGACACCCAACAGAACCACCGCAGCAAAGACGGACGAGACGCCTTCGGTGACCTCCCGGCTTGCGCCGCTGATGCTCACGAGGTACGTGGCAGCAAACCATGTGAGGCCACCCGCAGCCAGGGCGCTGATCCACCCCACGTGTACGTGACGCAGCACCTCGGGACGCCCGGCCTTCCTGAGAAACGCGATCATGCCCACCACAACCAATAGAGCCTCGAAACCCTCACGAAGCAAGATGGTCAGTGCACCCGTGAACGCTGTCGTTGCTTCGGCTTTGGCAGGGTCGAGCTCCGAATCGACCGCAGCAAACAAGCCTTGGATGCGCCTCGCGCCCTCTGCCACCTCGCTCGGGCGGCCGTCAGCAATGGCTGCCCGGTACTCCAGCATCGCTGACTCCACTTGCGTGAGCAACACCTTGTTCGTGCCCGACAGCGCGGGCTCCAGCGGCTCAAAGCCGTCGAGGTAGGCGGACAGAGCCAAACGCGTCGCAGCCTGCTTGTCGCCCGATTCGTAAGCCGCAAGGCTCTCGTGTAACCGAGCCTTCGCAAGGGCGAGGCCAGTCGGGGCGGATCCAAGCACCGCAGAGGGCGAGGCGCGCAGGTACGCCGTGACGTCGCGTGCAGTTTGCGCATCCACACTCTCGGCAAGCACCGCTTCACTCGAGCGCGTCAGCGCCGCCAAGCCGTCAAAGCGGCTACGAAGCGCCTGGTCGGCGGCCCAGGTCGACGCGCCGCGTTGGCGCGCTGCATCGTCGTGCGACATGGTGCCCGCAAAGAAGGCAACCGCCCAGCGATCAGCCTCGGAGAGCTGCGTGAACGCCGGCATCGATGTACCGGCAACTCCCTGGGACACTGCCTGGTAGAGCGCGAGGACGCTGCGCTGGCGGGCGCGCTCTGCGTCCGTGAACGCAATCGGCTTCGGATCGAGCTTTGCGGCCATAGGACCGTCGCCAGCGCCTTGCGAGCCATGGCACGCCGCGCACTGCTGGCTGAAGACGGCCGCGCCGCGGGCCATGTCGGGAGGCTTCAACGGCGCGAGCGGGATGGGATACAGCCGCAGCACGGCGTCTGCCAAGTTCTTGGACAGCGCGGCCACTTCCCCTCCAGGGCGCTTGCCCTCGATCGCACGCTCGAGCTCCTGCGCCTTGGCGGTCAGCGCCTCCTTGCCGGTCACGGGCGGTAGGTCGTCCAAGCGCCTGAGGGCGGTCGACGAGAACTCCCGCATTTCCGCGAACTCGGCGGGGCTTGTAACTACGCCGTCTGCAACAGCGCCCGGATAGTCGACCGCCACGTAGTCGAGCAACTGCCACAGCTGGCGAACAGCATCTTCGTTCACCGCAGGTACCGCCCCCGCCACCCCGAGCAGGAACGCCAGCGACCAAGCTAGTATCCGGTGCACAACCTGATCCTCAAATAGGAATCATTATCACCTAGCCTGGTACTCGCGACTGCGAGATGGGGGCTTGACTCTCTAGCGTCTACAGGCTCTTAAACTGCCGATCCCATCCGGAGGCGGCAAGCATGAGCGGTTCTGACGACGACGACGTGGAGCTGGATGCCAGCCGGTCAGAGGACCGGCACATCCTGTGGCTGGTGCTGCTGATCAACCTTGGTCAATGCCTGATCGGCGTCCTGGTCGGGCTCTGGGCTTCGTCCACGGCAGTCATCGGCGCAGCACTAGACAACCTCGCCGACGCTTCGGTGTACGGCGTCAGCCTCTACGCCATAGGCCGGGCACCCGCGATCAAGGTGCGCGCAGCGCGCCTTTCGGGTTGGCTGCTGATATTGCTAGCGGTGATGCTGCTGGTCGAGGTGCTGCGCCGCTTCTTCGGCGGCGAGGCGCCCGTGGGTCCCGCCATGATGGCCATGGCGGCCGTGAACGCAGCGCTGAACATCGTCTGCCTGCGTCTGCTCAAGCGTCACCGCGGCGAGGACGTCAATTTCAAGGCCTCGGCCATCTTCACCAACAACGATTCGATCGTGAACCTTGCGATCGTGCTCTCGGGCGCGCTGGTGATCTGGCTCGGTTCCAACCTGCCCGATCTGATCCTGGGCTTGGTCGTCTCCGCGATCGCCGTGAACGGCGGCCGCGAGATCCTCACGGAAGCCAGAGAGGCAGGTGAAAAGGCCGAGAGCGGGGCTGCCTGACCACTCTACGCAACGGGACATGAACGGGCGCCTTGACTCTGCAGTTGGTACAGGGTGTGCAATTGGCTAAACGACCAAGAGGTTTACGATGAAGATCGATCAAGGAAGCACTTCACCCGCCTACAGCCCCGGATCGCCTGCGCAGCGAGTCACGAAGACGCTCCTGCACATTTCGAACATGGACTGCCGCTCGGAGGAAGCGGCGATCCGCGCCCGGCTCGGCCAGCTCGACGGTATCCAAACGCTCGACTTCGATCTGCCGAAGCGGCAGCTGTCGGTTGCTCACACACTGCCGTCGGTCGACTCCATCGTTGGCGAGCTGAAGGCGATCGGCATGCAAGCGAGCCTAGGCACTGCTGAGCCGCAGCAGCCGAGCCGCCAGACGCTGCCTGACTCCAGCTGCGCCTCATGCGAAGCGCCCTCCTTCGCTTCAGCTCCGGCTGCGGCCACGGGCAACACCACCCAGTTCGTGATCACCAACATGGACTGCCCGACCGAAGAGGCGCTGATCCGCAAGCGCCTGGGCAAGGTCGAGGGCGTCGATCGACTCGACTTCGATCTGATGAACCGCCGCTTGGCCGTGCAGCACCGCCTAGCCGACCCGGCGCCGGTGCTTGCCGCGCTCGGTGAGATCGGCATGCACGCAAACGTCGAGCGCGAGGCAGGACCGAGCCCGAAAGGACAGGCCGTCTACCTGATCGAGAAGATGGACTGCCCCACCGAAGAGGCGCTGCTGCGCAAGGCGCTGCAAGGCGTCTCGGGCGTGAGCGCCCTGCAGTTCAACCTGATGAGCCGCACGCTGACGGTCAGCCATACGTTGCCGGACGAGGCGCCGATTACCGCCGCGATCGAGCGCACCGGCATGGCGCCGGTACTGCGCGACCGCAACCAGCCAGCACCGGCCGTCACGCGCGAGTTCGGTACGGGCATTTCGCGAGACCAGTGGGTTCGCATGGGCGCTGCTGGCGTCTTGGCGCTGGGCGCTGAGGCCATGGCTTTTTCGGGGATGAGCGAAACCGGCTTGCCCGTGATTGCCGCGTCCTTGACGGCTATTGCGCTCGGCGGCACCGAGACCCTCAAGAAGGGCTGGATTGCCCTACGCACGCTTTCGCTGAACATGAACCTGCTGATGACGATTGCCGTCATCGGTGCGGCCTTGATCGGGCAATGGCCAGAGGCAGCCGTCGTCATCTGGCTGTTCGGGCTTGCCGAGATGATCGAGGCGCTCAGCCTCGACCGCGCTCGCAACGCCATCCGCAAGCTGATGGATCTGGCGCCTGAGACCGCGCTCGTCAAGCAGGCTGATGGACGCTGGGAGGAGGTCAAGGCGGAGAGCGTCGCCTTGGGTGCATTCGTGCGCGTGCGCCCGGGCGAACGCATCGCGCTCGACGGCGTGGTGGTGTCGGGCGCGTCCGCGGTCAATCAGGCGCCGATTACCGGCGAAAGCATGCCCGTGGAGAAGAAGCCGGGTGACACGGTGTTTGCCGGCACGATCAATGAGCGTGGCACGTTGGAGTTCGAGGTTCGTTCGCGCAAGGGCGAGACCACGCTCGACCGCATCGCCCGCTCGGTGCAGGAAGCGCAGGGTCAACGCGCACCGACCCAGCGGTTTGTCGATCGCTTCGCCGGCGTCTACACGCCCGTTGTCTTCGGGCTGGCAGTCGCGATCGCAACGATCCCGCCGCTCTTCTTTGGCGGCGTGTGGATGGACTGGATCTACAAGGCCCTGGTGATGCTGGTGATCGCCTGTCCGTGCGCCTTGGTGATCTCGACCCCGGTGACGGTGGTCAGCGGCTTGGCTGCGGCGGCACGCCGCGGGATCCTCGTCAAGGGCGGCTTGTACCTTGAGCAAGGACGTCTGCTGCGCGCGGTGGCACTCGACAAGACGGGCACCTTGACCCACGGCCGCCCGGCGCTCACCGACACCGTACCGCTTGGCACGGTTGACGAGGCCGGCGTGCTGCGGATAGCGGCCAGCTTGGATGCCTTGTCGGAACACCCCGTCGCGACGGCGATCGTCCGCGCGTACGGCGATCGGCCGCACGCGACAGTCGAGAGCTTCGAGGCATTGGCCGGGCGCGGCGTCAAGGGCGACATCGACGGCCAGACCTACTACATCGGAAACCAGCGGCTCGCGACCGAGCTCGGCGTCGTCAGCGACAAAGTCCGTGAGGTGCTCGAGCAGCTAGAGGCGCAAGCCAAGACCGCCGTCGTGCTGGCGACCGAGAAGCATGCGTTGGCTGTGCTAGCTGTGGCTGACACGATTCGCGACAGCAGCAAGCAGGCCGTGGCAACGCTCAAGCAGATGGGGGTTGAGCCCGTAATGCTCACGGGCGACAACCGCAAGACCGCCGAGGCGGTCGCGGCACAGGTCGGCATCACCGATGCGCGTGGTGAAATGCTGCCGCACGACAAGCTCGCAGCGATCGAGGAGCTCGCCAGCCGCGGGCCTGTGGGAATGGTGGGCGACGGCGTGAACGACGCGCCTGCGCTTGCCAAATCGAACATCGGCTTCGCGATGGGAGCCGCCGGCACCGATACCGCGATCGAGACGGCCGACGTGGCGCTGATGCAGGACGATCTGCGCAAGCTGCCCGAGTTCATCGCGCTCTCGCGGCGGGTCGGCGGGGTCCTCAAGGCCAACATCGCTTTTGCGATCGGCACCAAGGCGATCTTCATGGTGCTCGCGTTCACCGGTCACGCAAGCCTGTGGCTTGCGATCCTCGCGGATATGGGCGCGAGCCTGCTGGTGGTCTTCAATGGCCTTCGTCTTTTGGGAAGGTCGCCCGCGGCCGAGCGAGCGCATGCGGACTGATTGCAGCGTTCGCCTGGCGTTTGCGCTCGCCGCGCTGGTGGTGGCAGCCGATGCCGCCACCAAGGGGATCATTGCTGCCGTGGTGCCGTACGGCTCAAGTCACGAGTGGCTGCCGGTCCTCAACATCGTGCACCTGCTCAACCGAGGCGCCGCCTTCAGCTTCCTGCACGATGCAGGCGGCTGGCAGCGGCTCTTCTTCATCGGCGTGGCATTGGTGGCGTCGGTGCTGCTCGTCTTCATGATCAGGCGCGCGGACAGCTCACGCGCCGAACGGATCAGCTTCGGCCTCATCCTTGGAGGCGCCGTAGCGAACATGATCGACCGCATCGCACGCGGCGCCGTCGTGGACTGGATCGACGTCCATTGGGCCGCGCATCACTGGCCTGCGTTCAACGTCGCCGACATCGGCATCACGATGGGCGCGGCCTTGCTGATCGCTTATGAGCTTTTCGGGCGCAAGAGGGCTCAGCAGCGGGCCGAGCAGGAACGCGCATGAGCTGCAGTCAACCCAGCCGCGCCCGCTATGGCAGGTTGAAGTCGCTGAAAGCCTCCGTGGGCGGATAGCACAAGCCGATCTGTTCGTTGCAGCCTTGGTACGTGGTGACCAAGGTGAACTTCGCCGGCTTGCCCGCCTCTCGCGCGAGCGGCACGGAGATCTGCACCACGTCGCGGTAGACCTCTTGTTCACCGAGGAACGGGTCCTTCTTGGGCAGGCCGCGCGGAAGTGCAACCGCTCCAACACGGGCTCCGACCGCGTCTTTAAGCGCGAAACTGATCTGGCTTCTGTAGAGGTAGTGGTGAGGGACCGGTGCGAACTGCGCCACGAGCGTGGTTGCGTCGACCGCCTCGACCTTCAGCGGGAACGCTTGCTCGGGTGGCAGGGGTTCGGCCGATGCACCGGTTGCGTTCGGACGGGAGGTGGGCGCCTCTTGCGTTGTGGATGGGGGCGACGGCTTTTGCTCCGAGCAGGACGCCAGCGCGAGCAACGAAAGCGTGCAAGCGGCAGCACGTGGCCAAGCCTTGACGGGAATGTTCATGCAGGTTACCCCTAGTGCTATCCGGGTATGAAGAGGGTACAGATTACAAACCCTCCAGTATATGTAGAGTCAAGAGTTTAGCCTCAGGAGAACAGGTGAAGATCGGCGAACTATCCAAGGCGAGCGGCACGGCCATCGAGACGATCCGCTTCTATGAACGCGAGGGGCTGCTCGCAGCCCCTGCCCGCACGGAAGGCAACTACCGGATCTACGGAGACGCCCACGCGGAGCGGCTGGCGTTCGTTCGGCACTGCCGTTCGCTCGACATGACGCTGGATAAGATTCGGGCACTGCTGCGGTTCAAGGATTCCCCCGCCGAGAACTGCGGAGAAGTGAACGCGCTTCTGGATGCTCAAATCGGGCACGTGGCCGATCGAATCCGGGATCTTCGAGCGCTCGAGAAGCAGCTGAATTCGCTGCGCCAGCAGTGCCTTGATCTCCAGGGCAAGGACTGTGGAGTCCTGCAGGCGCTCGTGAAGGATGCGCGATCGTCGAACCGTTCGAACCCGAAGCGACAGCACGTGCAGGGTGCCCATGGCTAACCTGCGCCCAGGCCAACCTAGCGCGCCGGCTCGAGTCGGGTCACCGCAGCCCAAGACGCAATTCGTCTAGGCACATAAAGGCTTTGGGCGGGTAGGGATCTTCGAGGGGGAGCTTGACTCTACGGCAGCTAGAGGCCTTAGGGTTCCACCATGAGCACTAAAAACATCACCCGCGGCGCTGCGGGGAAGCGCTTGTCAACGGCATTGACCGCGCTGTGCGAGGCGAAGTTGTCAAGTATGTCGATTTTCACGTACGTCGTTGGCACTGGCGTGCGTTCGAATTCGTCGACCTCCCCATCACCTTTGGGGGCGGCGTCGATCGTCCTGGCGACGGTTCTTGACCGGCCGCGCGCATTGCCGCATGACCCGCCGTACTCGCCCGCAAACCATCCGCTGAGGCCCACATGAGTCAGCCCGATAACTCGGGCGCACAACCCGACAACGAACTTGGGGACGTGCTAGCCGAGTTAAGAGTCGTTCTTCCCGGCGCGCAGCTACTCTCCGGATTTTTGCTGACTCTTCCCTTCAGTACCGGGTTTGCGAAGATTGTTGATTTCGAGAAAGTCATTTTTGTCTTCAGCTTTGTGTCGAGTCTGATCAGCTTGATCTTGTTCACGGCGCCGGCGTATCAGCACCGCTTGATGCGGCCTTTGACGGATCGCGGGCGTTTCAAGGACCTTATCTCGCGTCAGATGCTTGTTGGGTCGGTGTTCCTCGCGTCCGCGCTCATCCTCTCATGCTGGCTCGTGCTGTCCGAAATCGTTGGCGCGCGCTCCGGCTTGGTGGTTGCCGCCGCTTGTATGGCTGTGTTGGGGGCGCTGTGGTGGCTTGCTCCGCTGCTGCTTCGGCGGCGATGGAGCGCGGCTTCGGCGCGCAACGGCGTTGAGGCGACGCCCCGAGGCGAAGTCTCATCGAGGGCAACGAACCCGCGATTTGATTGACCGGCACCCGCCGCTGTCGAGCTGCTCACATGGCGAGATGTCAGCTTTGATGGTTAAAGAAGAGTTAGACGTGCTTGCGATCTCCGCCGCCCATCCGCTGCCCACATCGCCTCGGCTCGCGCTGGATAACTCGGATCGAAGGCCGCATGTGCGGAAGCGCGCCGGTGCGCATGGGCTCCGTGGCGCTGGAGCGACGAAGGACGTTCCTACGAAGTTCTCCCCCAAGAGATGCGATCGATGAAGGACCCGCCGCGCCCGCTGGCCGCGACGCAGAGGCGAAGTGCCTTCGGCGTCGTCATCGTGGCGGCCGCCTATGCTGCCGCGACGGGTTTGGCTCAGCTCGAGGCACTCGTGCCGGCGTGGCGATTCGACTCGCCCGTTCAGTTCAACGCGAATTTCGCTGTTGCGGTGGGCTTCGCTTGGGCGACGTTTCAGCTGTGGGTACATGCCGCAGATCGGGTCGAGCGGCGCCGCTGGTGCGCCGCGCTCCTCGTGATGACGCTGCTTGCGACGATCCAAGCCTCGGATTGGCTCGTGGACACCAGCGTGATTCGGAACGACTGGCTGGACGTGCCGCTGTGGCTCGCGGCGACGCGGCTGCTGTACGGCATTGTCCGCCATCCGCGTGAGCGGCCATGGGCGCGATCTGCCTGGCGCTTGGGGCTAGTCTTCCAGACGGCCTTTATCGTCTTCGACCTTGGGAACGGGCCGCTATTCAAGAGCATCGTTGCCGGCCCCGACGCCGTGGCCTCGATCAGCGAGTGGACCGAGCTCCTCGCCATCGAATCCTACGTGATGGCGCTGGTCTTGCGGACGGTGGGGCCGCCGGCGCCGACTGCAGCTTCGTTCGGCCTCGCCGTCGGCTCCCGGGCACGCTGGCTGTTCGATGCTGCCCGGCTCTTCAGAAAGGCGAGTTACCCTCCAGTGCGGGCTGCCTTCTATCCGGGCGTGCGCGCGGTCCTGATCGTGATCACGAGCCTCTGGCTCGCTCTCACCGTGGGACGGCGACTGCACGGAGCGAAAATCGCATCCGGCTGGGTGCAGCTGCGCGACCTGCTCGTTCTCGGGCTGCGTGACGGCTTCGACCCGCTGAGCTACTACTACCAGGATCTGTACCGGGCGACCGGCCGCGCGGAAGCCGGCTTCTACCTCACGCGCCACGAGACCAAGAACGGGCTGCTCTACGCGCTGAACCGCATGCGGGCGCAGCCGTATGCGGCCAGTGAGATGGGCGACAAGCTGCTGTTTGCGGACTGCTGCATACGGGCGGGTATCGCGGTGCCGGCGATCCTCCTGTGCGGCGGGGCGCATGGTATCGAATGGCGCGCGCCACGCCCGACGCTCGACCGAGACCTCTGCGTTAAGCCTCGCCACGGCCGCGGTGCGCGCGGCGTCACGATTTACCAGCGCATCGCGCCCCAGCGATTCCGCGATGCAGCGGGCGCCGAAATCGATCTCGAGCAGTTGATCCGGCGGCTCGAGGAACGGGGTCGGCGCATGCCGTGGATCCTGCAGCCGCGCCTCTTCAATCATGCGGCGATCGCCGACCTCGCCTCGTCGTCGCTGATCGCGGTCCGCGTCATCACATGCCTGAACGAGGCCGGAGAACCCGTCACAACCCACGGCGTGTTGCGCATCCTCGGTAGGCTGGAGCCGACGTGGCCCTTTGACGACGAGCTGGGCGCCCCGATCGATTTGGTGACCGGGGCGCTTGGGGAGCTGGCGAGCGATCGGCTCGATCGCTGCGCTGAACGCTGGCCGCACCATCCGATGACCGGCAGAGCCGTTGCGGGCAGCGTTCTTGCGGACTGGCCGGCGGTCCGCCAGCTCGCCGAAGCGGCGCACCGTCTGTTTGATCACCGCACCCTAATTGGCTGGGACGTGGCATTGACGCCCGAGGGGCCGCTGCTACTCGAAGGCAACAACAGCCTTGACGTCATGTTCCCGCAACGCGTCTATCGCCAGGGATTCGGTCGTGGACCGCTGGGGCCATTGTTACAGCATCATCTGGAATTGCTGGGGCGCTCGCGCGGGCTTGAGTGACGCGCCGTCAGCTGGCGGCCCTCGGGAGCGATGGAGGGCCGCTGCTTTCCTCCGACCGTTCTGCAGCCGCCAAGCTCCCCTCGGCGCCCCGTCCGCGGGTGAGAGGTACTTGATGCACGCCCCACCCAAGTCGACCGAGAAGGGCCTCCGCCATAAACGTTACGAGAGTTGGCCTCCACCTGCCAAAAAGCGTCTTCCATTCGCCGTGGTGACGTTCGCACCGAGGAAGGCCAGCCAGTCGTAGCGAGATATCGAGGAGTGCGTCGCGAGTAGGAAGGCGCCCAAAATTCCGAGGCTGGCGCCGATCCACTCAAGCGCGACGGGGTACGTCGGTCAGAGCTTCGTTGTGGCCCAGAGCACCAGCAGGTGCAGCCGCTAAAAGCTAAAAGACGTAGAACACGTGCCGCACTCGCGACTCGCGGCGTCGTGTCGGACAGTCGCGTCGCCACGAAGACGAGCGGCAGCCGGGCCACTCCTACTAGGCTCAGAACAGCCCGAAGCTCCTCTGCATCGCAAATAGTGCCCGGAATGCAGGCGACTGTTGCCCCAACCCCACACCGACACCTCCGGAGAGCGTAAAGCCATTGCTGATCTCATGCCGCAATCCGAGTTCCAGGATCGTCTGAGTAGCATTTACTTCTGGCTTGGCGCCTCGCACGACATCGGCCACGAGCGCCGTGCGATCGCTGATCAGCGCGGAAAGCGCAAGACTTGCCTCGAGCTGGTCATCGCGCTGCGTGGCGCTCGGTTGCAGCCGGTGCGTCCAGGTCAGATTCACGTGCAGGCGTGGACTCCGCTCCGAGGCGCCGAGGGATTTGGTGGCGATGCCTCGCAGGGTGTACTGGGCCGTCTTGTGCCCGGCGCCGTACGGGTGCTGATAGGAGGCTTTCAGCGCGAGCGCAGGCAGGTACGCGGTCTGCTCGGTGAAGCGGTAGAGTGCTCCGGCGCCGACGTTGCCTTGCTTCGCGCCGCTCTGGGTGCCCATGGCGTACGGCACGCTCAGGTCTAGTTGCAGCCCCGACATGGCGCCTACCTTCAGCGTCGGCTCGATGGTCCACAAATCGGACCCGCGGCGGTTGTTGTTGTCGCGGGTGAAGCGGAACACGCCCTGCAACTCGAGCGCGCCCAGGCGGGTCTCGTAGGCGTCCTCGGTCTGCACGGGCACGAACGTGCTCAAGCTTTGCGGGTCGGCCAGTGCTTTGTCTACCGACGGGAACAACAGGACGGCCGCAATCGAGGCTACGCGGGCCCAGCAGGGAACGAGGCGATGGAGCGGCCGAACGGAACCACGTTCTCGCGCGCCCGATAAAGACTTCACGTCAGATTGCACAGAACACCCCATAAAAAAACGCGTCGCAAGCTTGGGCACCCAACGCCAGGCCAGTTGCCTCGCCACCCAGCAATCAGCAGGCCATCTCTACCTCTCGCTCATGAGCGCTGACGCGAATACCCGCTGACGCCGCAACCAATCGTGAAGCGCTGCGTTCCCGCGAGCGGGCGTCGAGCCTTTCGGGTGCCAGACCGAGCATCTCGGGCATGGGATTTGCCGTCCAGCGTCACTGTAGGTGCCTGCGCTGCTGTAGGCGCTCGATCCGTTGCACCATGCCGGCTGCTTGGCTAGTCGACATGCGAGTGGCGTCGACTGCGCTGCGCGAAGGCATCGGGCTGTTCGTGCTGGTGGTGCCGTTGATGCACGCGTCTAATGGGGACATGCTGCTGGCGTACTGCCCGTGCTTTTCCGGGTTTCTTAGATCCGAACAGACGGCTCCGCATTTTCCCATCAACCTGGTCGCATTTTTGGTTGTCGTCTCCCCGCATCGGCCAACCTCGTCTTGTACTCTAATACTGCCGACCTGACCAAGTCTGATCGGACCCAGCGCCAGTTCGACGCTTTCGTGGCGCTCACAACTCCAATGACAGCAGTCGCAAGGAGACTCGTCGATGAGGCGGTTCCTGATGTTCCTCGCTATCGCGGTGGCGGCCATCATTCCTGCAGTCGTGCTGCGCCTGAGTGGCTGGCGACCGGGGCCGGTCATCGACACCGCGATATTCGGTACGGCGGTGCTGGCGGCGGGATTCATGCTGTCGTGGGGCGCCGAGGCAGCCGAGAAGCGGATTGCGCAGGGCCTGATCCTGGCACTCGTCGCATTGGTGACGGTGCTGCCGGAATACGCCGTCGACCTGTACTACGCCTATCAGGCCGGCAAGGCCCCGGATTCCAACTACGTCCACTACGCTGCCGCCAACATGACCGGCGCCAACCGGCTGCTGGTGGGCCTGGCCTGGCCGCTGATGGCGATCCTGCACTGGCTGCGCACGCGCCAGCGCGGCATTGCGATGGCGACCGTGAACGTGGTCGAGATCGGCTTCCTGCTGGGGGCCAGCCTTTATGCGTTCGTTATCGTGCTGAAGAACCGCATTGACGTGTTCGACAGCGTGGTTCTGGTGCTGCTATTCGGGGCCTATCTGTGGACGACCGGCCGCATGCCCAAGGTGGACGAGGCGCTCGCGCAAGACGACGAGCCGGGCTTGGCGGCTGCACTGTCGACGTTGTCGCCGGCGCGCCAGTGGGTCTGGATGGGCGGGCTCACCGTCGTCGCAGCGATCGTCATTCTTGCCTCTGCGGAGCCCTTCGCCGAGTCGATCGTTGCTTCAGGCCGCGTGCTCGGCATTGACGAGTTCTTGCTCATCCAATGGCTGGCACCCTTGGCCAGCGAGTCGCCAGCGGTCGTCATCGCCGTGCTGTTTGTCTTGTCCAACCGCGCCGAAGGCGCGCTGACGACGATGATCAGCGACAAGATCAATCAGTGGACACTGCTGGTCGGCATGCTGCCGCTGGCAATGAGCGTCGGCTTCGGCGGCATCACGTCACTGCCGCTCGACGCCCGCCAGCACGAGGAGTTCTTCCTCACCGCAGCGCAGTCGCTGTTCGGCGTGGCGCTCCTGCTTCGGCTGCGCTTCAGCCTGCTCTCGGCGCTCGCGCTGGCGCTGCTGTTCTCGGTGCAACTGGTCATCGCCTTCCTCTTTCGCAACGAGCCCGCACGGGCCATCGAGTCGCTGACCATGCTTGCCTGGGTGTATCTGGTGCTCGCGGCGCTGGTCTTTGTTCCCGGAGCGCCCAGCGCCTGGCGGGCTGCGGTCGGACTGCGGACGGCGGTCATCAAGAGCAGGCTTGACGCCGCCGCGAAGCCAGGCTCCGGTGCGGCGGAAGCGGCCACGAAGAGATGACCACCACAGCGAAGGAGAGCCTGCACGAGCCAATCGGCGAACACGCTGCTGTTGCGGATGGCAGCTCCTGCCCCGAGCGGCAACCTGCGGCGCCTTCGAGGTGAGCCATACGGGTTTGCTCCTTAGCGCGCTAACTGCAAGCTCCGGCGCTGAGTTGCGCGACGGAGCAAGGACGCGCAACTCCCCCGCGGCGGCTCGTGGATCTGCATGATCCGCAGTGCGCCAGCAGACGCAGGAGCTCTCGCTACATTGCGCGACAGCTTAGAGCATGTCTTTGCTGTGGTCAGGAGGATGTGGGGCTTCGGCAAGGCGCGCTATCGGGGACTGGCGAAGAACGCCACGCGGGCGTTCGTAGCCCGTCTTCCTTGCGCGCCGGCGCCTGCTGGCATGAGTACGTCCGCATGTCGGCGCACGAGGCACCCGGTCCGCGCAAATCGCGGGAAGTCGCGTCAACAGGCGGCCCAGAACACTGCAACGCCAGATAGGCGATCGGCTCCTGGTGCCACCCTCAATCCACTGGCCTTGATCAGCGTTGCCTTAGCCGCCGAAGTGAGCCGCCCTGCAATCGACGTTCCCTCCTCTCGAATCTTGATCTGAGTAGCGTTTCGCTCGATCCCGAAACCCTCCGGAGGAGCTCCGTGGCGGCCATAGCGTCAAGCAAAGGATAGCCAGCACCGACATCCACAATGGCCAGACGCCAAATCGCGAGCTCCACCAGGCGAAAGGCGTGCTGCCGGTCGCGCCCTGCACCTCCGCAACGAGCACGCCGCGGGTATGCCGCGGCAGCATCCCGGTGACTCGGCCGTAGGCGTCGATCGCCGCTGTTGCCCCGGTGTTTGTTGCGCGTATGACGGGACGACGGAATTCCATGGCGCGCATTCGGCTGATCTGCAGGTGCTGGTCGATCACGGCAGTATTGCCGAACCACGCAATATTGCTCAAGTTCACCAGGATCGTTGGAGCGCTCGGCGCATCGCGGAAGCGGACGGCCAACTCTTCGCCGAGCAGGTCTTCGTAGCAGATGTTTGGCGCGAGGCGCTGCCCTCGCCACGCAAACGAATGCTGCGCCACAGGTCCCCGTCTGAAGTCTCCCAGGGGAATGTTCATCACATGCGTGAGCCAGCCGAACATGGGTGGACTGAACTCCCCGAACGGCACCAAATGATGCTTGTCGTAGCGGTACTCGGCGGCCTTCGGGGCTAGGCCTACGACCGAGTTCGTGTAGCCCTTCTCCACACTTCCCAATGGCAATCCCACTAGCGCAGCTCGTCCCGACGCTGAGATCGAGGCTTTCAGCGCGGTCATGTAGCCTGTCGGGAGGTCCTGTGGCAACAGCGGAATGGCGGTCTCCGGCGTGATCAGCAGGTCGGCCGGCGTCTCGCTCAAAGCCCGCCCATACCAGCCGAGCGCAGTTGGAATACCGGTCTCGGAGTCGAACTTCTGCTGCTGGGCGATGTTGCCTTGGAGCAGGGCTACCCGCAGTGGCGTTCCTTCAAGTCGAACATCGACCTTCCACCGGTCTGCAGTGCCGCTGACCGCGCCCATCAGAACTACATACGCCACGACGCGACGGCAGCTCGACCCAGAGCGCGCGGCGGGTTGCGCTACCACCGACAAGAGGTATGCACTCAGGGCCGCGAACGCCGAGATGCCATAGACGCCGAGCCACGGCGCCAGCCCGCTCAGCGGTCCGTCAACGTGTGCATAGCCTGCGGCAGCCCACGGAAAACCAGTGAGGAAGGTGCCGCGTGCGAGCTCTGCCCCTAGCCACACCGCCGCGAACAGCAAGCCGTTTCGAAGCGGATGTCCTCGCACACCGGCGCGGAACACAGCTCCCGCCGCCGCGTAATACACGGCCACGCCGCCAGCGAGCGCCAGCACGCCGAGGGCAGCGAGCGGCGCAGGCACGCCGCCATGCTCATGCATCGCAATGAACAGCCACCAGAATGAGCCTGCCAGCCATGCGGTGGCGAACAGCCAGGCCATCGCCGCGGCACTGCGCCACGAAGTCGCCCGCCGGATGATTATGCAAAGGACGGCGAGCGACACAAGCTGCAACCACCACACTGGCGTTCCGCTGTCAGGCCACGCCATCGATAGGGCTTGAATCAGGCCGGCAAGGACGCTGGACGCCAGCAGGCTCAGCGGGTGCCCGAGCACGGCAGCCGCACGCGGCAAATTGGCCAACGCGCGCCTCGCTTCAGAGCGTGCCGTAGCTGTGGCGTTCCGACGGAACATGTTCACTTCGAGGAGAGCGAACGCAGTCACTGTTAGGCCCCGCGAGCGCCCACCAGGCCACCTTCGGGTTCGCCCTAGTCCTGATGGCCGTCACCAGCTGGCGGAACCCCGCTCCGAAGTACTGTCGCCCGGGTAGGTTCGCAATACGGCGAGGCTCGCGCACTTTTGCAATGTACGTGGCGATGCTCGGCGCATGGCCCAGCGGGTACCTGTCATCCGCATTCAGCGGCTGGCGGCTCGTTTGTGGTGGATGGTGGACCTGCCCGCCTCGGCCCCGCGCAGTGAAAAATTGAATGAGCTCCTCTCATCCATGCACTCGATTTTCAGCTGAATCCTCCTGAGCCCAATATTGCTTCATGTCGCTGGCACGCTGTACCACGTTGCCCGGACGGCCGGCGTGCTGAGGAGAACGCTCTAATGGTAAGAACACCACCTAGCATGACGACAACGGCATCAAGCTGCTACAGGACGGCTTGCCGATGATCGCCGCCGACAGCAGCAAACACAAACGCGATCTCGATCCGCTCATAGCCTACTACATCACTCTGGTTGCCGCGCGATCGGGCTTACCTATAGGGCTATTACACTTGTGCCAGCAGACGATGGACCGCACTTGCAGCGCAAACGCTTCTTCCGGCAAGCGACGACCTCGCAAGGCGTCGAACAGCTAGTGCAGGCGGAGTCACGGTGGCCGCGCCTTGCGGCACAATCACAGAGCGCCGGCCGCTTTCAGCTATACCGAGCGATGCAGCACTGGCTGGCGGGCAGCGACTGCGGCGAGGCAGGCGTGCTAGTCGAGACCAGGCACAGGAACAGTGCAGAACAAATCGTACAAGGCCCGCGAAATCGCCGGTAACGACGACGAGGTTTCATCGGGCTCGGCCGCGTATCCCTAGGATCTCTCCGCTGACGCCAGGACGCAGACCCGGAGCCGACGATTACAGGACTGGTCGAGTCGCTACCTGGACAGCACGCTTCCCGGAGTTGACGGACTCAATGCCGCTGGCGCGACGCTCGAGAATGCCTACATCTACGACAGCGCGACCCGGGAGCTCCGGGAACTGGCTGAGAAGGTCTGGTGTAGAGCGAAGGACGTCACGTGGTGGACAACGAAACCGACGCAGCGGGTTGCATATGACCAAGACTCTCTTCTTCGAAGTGCTTGTCGCTATGGTCGTGGGCGCGATCGGCTGTTTGGATGCAGCCGCAGCAGGGTTGAAGATCGGACAAGTAAGCAGCGGTCGTCTGCTGCGCGACTCGGCGCCAGCGAAGGCGGCGGAGGCGAGACTGGCCGAAGAATTCGCCCAGCGTGAAAAAGACCTCGAAGCGCTGGCAGATCGCCTGAAAGCTGCGACTGATAGCTTCCACGCCGACAGTCCTAGGCTCTCGTCTTCCGAACGAGCCGTTCGCCAGCGAGAGTTACTGGACCAAGAACGCGATCTGCAGCGCAAGCGCCGCACGTATCAAGATGACCTGACACAGCGTAGGAATGAGGAGGTCGCCACGGTCATCGAGCAAACGAACAACGCAATTAGGAAGATCTTCGAGGCCGAGAACTACGATCTCATCCTTCAGGATTCTCCCTTTTTCGGACCCATGGTCGACATGACCGACAAGGTGATCAATGCTCTCGGCGAGAAACCCGGCAACTAACGGCATATCTGCAATGTCTTTAAGCGTCCGCTTTTCCAGTGCAATGGCCGCACTGCGTTCGCAAAGTAGCCCCTATCACAAGCGCTTCGGCGCGCTCAAGGATCCGATCACAGCAGTCGAAATAAGGTTCTCGATGAGGCGGTTCCTCGTTCCTCGTTATCGCGGTGGCAGCCATCATGCCCGCGGTCGTACTGCGCCTGAGCGGCTGGCGACCCGGGCCCCTTGATCGACACCGCGGTCTTCGGTACCGCGGTGCTGGCCGCGGGATTCATGCTGTCTGGGGCACCGTGACCTGCCCCCCTCCAGCCGTACCAGCGTGAACGAAGTGAAGTCCGCTCACCAGGAGAATGGCGGACATGAGGAAGAGCAAGTTCAGCGAGGAACAGATCATCGGGTTCCTCAAACAGGCCGAGGCCGGCATGCCGGTGGCGGAGATCTGCCGCAAGGGCGGCTTTAGCGACGCAACGTTCTACAAGTGGCGCTCGAAGTTCGGGGGCATGGAGGCGTCCGACGCGCAGCGACTGCGAGAGCTTGAGGCCGAGAACGCCAAGCTCAAGAAGTTGCTGGCCGAGGCGCACCTGGACATGCACGCGCTCAAGAGCGTTCTCGGGGTAAAGCGCTAGCCCCACAGGTCAAGCGCGAGGCGATCACCAGGATGGTCAGCGAGCACCGCCTGTCTGAGCGCCGCGCGTGTCGTCTTGTGGGGCTCTCCCGCGACAGCTTTCGACATCCGCCCGAGCCGGACGCAGCCACGCGTGAGCTGGCTGGCCGAATCGTCGAGATTGCCCACGTTCGTCGGCGCTTCGGCTACCGGCGCATCCATGATCTGCTGCGCCCCGAGTTCCCCGGCGTCAATCACAAACGGGTCTGGCGCCTCTACAGCGCTGCGAATCTCGCCGTGCGCAAGCGCAAGAAGGCGCGCCGCCCGCCGGCCGAGCGCATGCCGCTGCAGGTGGCGCGCAACGTCAACGAGGTCTGGAGCATGGATTTTGTCAGCGACAGCCTGGCCAGCGGCCGGCGCCTGAAGTGCCTGACGGTGGCCGACGACTTCAGCCACGAGTGCGTGGACATCACGGTGGACTACGGCATCTCGGGCGAGTACGTCACGCGGCTGCTCGACCGAGCGGCAGTGTTTCGCGGCTATCCCGCGGCGGTGCGCACTGACAACGGGCCGGAGTTCACCAGCCTGTGAACGTACAAGACGTTGTATTGGGTGTTCATCCGAGCTGGGTTTGAGAGACTGGAAGTCGCCAAACACCCAAGCCCCGCAAGGGGTCCAGCCGGATGAACACGCATAAGCATGCCCGACTCACGTACGCACGTCGCATCGAGATGGTCCTCGAGATGATCGAAGGAGGCTTGAGCGCTGCTCAGGCCGCCGAGCGGCACCTGGTAACACCGCCAACCGCTCGCAAGTGGCTCAGCCGCTACCTGGCTGCTGGAGAGGCGGCGCTGGCGGACGCCTCTTCGAGGCCCGCGCGCTCGCCACGCAGCCTTGAGCCGGGCAAGGCGCTGCTGATCGTCGAGCTTCGCCGCCGCTCGATGCTGCAGCGCCAGATCGCCAAGGCTGTCGGCGTCTCGAGCGCCACCGTCAGCCGCGTATTGGCCCGGGCCGGCTTGTCCAAGCTCACTGACTTGCGGCCGAGCGAGCCCGTGCAGCGCTACGAGCATGCCGCCCCCGGCGACTTGCTGCACATCGACACGAAGAAGCTCGGCCGGATCGAGCGTCCCAGCCACCGCGTGACTGGCAATCGGCGCGACTCGGTCGACGGAGCCGGCTGGGAGATGCTCTTCGTCGCGATCGACGATCACGCCCGCATCGCCTTCACGGCCATGCATCCGGATGAGACGAAGGCCCAAGCCGTCCAGTTCCTGCACGACGCGGTGGCCTACTACGCTCGGCTCGGCGTGCAGGTCCGGCGCCTCCTGACCGACAACGGCTCGGCCTTCCGCTCGCGCGACTTCGCTCTGGCTTGCCAGGCGCTTGGCATCCAGCACAAGTTCACCCGTGCCTACCGCCCGCAGACCAACGGCAAGGCCGAGCGGTTCATCCAATCGGCTCTCAGAGAGTGGGCCTACGGCTGGACATACCAGAACTCCATCGAGCGGACGGCCGCGCTGTCGAGCTGGCAGCATCACTACAACTGGCATCGCCCGCACAGCGGCATCGGAGGGCTCGCACCCATGTCCAGGCTCCCTCCATCCAGAAAGAACCTCTTGCAGGTTCACAGGCGATCGATCAGCAGAACGTTGTATGGGTCCTTGCGGTCGCCGTACTCCATGCCCGGAGAGCCAACGGGCATGCTGGGAACGGCCAGGCCGATCGCCTGCTGTTGAGGTTCACTATTAGCGCTAGCGGCATGATCACCGCCCAGGCGCTCACGGCGCTCACGCACGCAGGTTTTACCGGGCAGGACCGTCACCGCTCCCGAGCTTAGTTGTTGTGTGGCAGCAACGGCGCCCACCTCCGTCGTGCTCACAAACCTTGCTAGCGTCCGACGCGAATTCTTTAGTCGCGCTAGCGACCGCTTACCCGCCTCCGCTGATGCCTTCATCCGACCGCGAACAGCGCATCGCCCGCGTGCTGCGGCCGCTCGGCACCGCGCCGCTTTCACGCGAACAGGCCGAGCGTGCAGGCCAGCTTCTCGGGCTGCACTGGACCAGCGTTTACCGGCTTGCGCCCACTCCCACCACCGGCGATGGAGTACGGCGATCGCAAGGATCCCCATGACGTGCTCATCATCGACCGCGATGGCCGGTCATCCGTCTACGCCCGCTATCTGAAGTAGATGACGGCCCTCGATTCCGTGCTACCCGATATCGGAAGGAGCCGGCCCGCGTTTGGGTGCGAGATATCGCGCCCCGGCAGCATTGCCTGGGTCCCAGCACTCGAGCTTCGGGGCTGCTAGCACCGCGAGTACGACCGACAGTCATGTCCGCTATAAGTCAGCTGTCAAGCTAAGGCGAAACCGCCGCGGCTCGACACGATGGAAGTGAACGTCCTCGACGCGACCGGGCGGCACGCCGGCAAGACGCGATGCGTGAGGTCGTCGATGTCGCTTGCGATCAAAGAGGTTGAACACGTCGGGCGCCAGGCGGATTTGCTGGTTTTATCTGTAGCCGACCCTCACGTAGGCCCGCGTGGTCGCGCGCGGTCGCTGATCCGCTTTGTCTCCACACCATGACTTTCGGGTTTTCGGCTGGTATCCAATCGCGTTCGGCCTGCTTGTACTTCGACCTCAGCCCTCGGCTGGCTGTCATGGCACCGTTGAAGCCTCCAGGATCACGCCGTGAAACGCTCAATGACGAAGCCCGACGCGGGGATCGCGGGCATGCGGTCCATGCGGATCTCCAGGTCCTGTGCCGGCACGTGGTAGTTCGCGCGCAGCAGCAACCTCAGCGCCAGTTCCATCAACGCCAGCACGACGCCCTCGCCGGGGCACCGGTGGTCGCTCTCCGCCGTGCTGCCGCCTTGCGGGATGAAGTCGAACCGCCCCGGCGCATGGCCGACAAAGCGCTGCGGCTGGAACTCGTCAGGATGCTCCCAGCGGCGGGGGTCCCGGTTAGTCCCGTAGATGTCCAGCATCACCCGCGTGCCTCGAGGGAACCGAAAGCCGTTCCACACGAAGTCCTCCCGCACGCGAGCCGCCAAGGCAGGAAAGAAAGGATAGAAGCGCCGCACTTCCTGCGCGAAGGAGTGCATCGCCGCCTCGCCGCCTCCACGCAACGCGTCGCGAAGCCACGGATGCCCCTGGAGCGCGTGAGCGCTGTGCACGATGTAGAGCGACGTGGCCACCGTCGGCCGCAGCACGTTCAAAAGCTCCACGGCCGCGATGCGCGGCTCGAGCGGCGCATCGTGGCCGTTCACGAGCATCGCGGCTTCATGCGCGACGCTGCCCTCGCGAAATACCCCGCGTCCAGCGCGGGCCTGCTCCACCAGCGCCGCAAGCCATGCTTCCGCGTGGTAGCGCGCCCGGCGCGCCTGCCAGTGCGCGGCGAGGCCGGAGGCGGCTTTATCGAACAGGGCCACCAAATGGCGGGTACGAACAGGTTCCTCTGCGTCGTCGAGCGGCACGCCTGCCCAGCCGCACACGCTGCGCGTGAGCCAGTGCTGGGTCGCCTCGTACAGCGAGAAGCGGCCCGCGCGCTGCCACTGTGGTGCCAGCCGCATCCACTGCGCCTCGGCCTCCAGTGCAAGCTGCTGCACCCGTTGCGGCGACGTGGCCTGAAGGAAGAAGCGCTTTCGCTGCAGGTGCGCTTCGCCGTCCAGTCCCTGCACGCCTCCCTTGCCGAACAGCGTAGCCCGCGCCGGTTCGGGTGCGGCGCCGGCCCGTTGAAAGAGGGACTTGTCGTAGAAGATCTCGGCTGTCGCCGCGCCGGTCATGCACAAGGTCCGGCGGCCGAGAAAGCGGGCCTGCACGACATCGCTGCCGGCGGTGCGACACGCCGAGCCGATGAAGCGATAGGGATCGAACCACAGGCCCAGGGTGTGATCGATGCCGGGTAACGAAGGTACGCGGCGCTCAGCCGTGGCAGTTGCTTCGCTCATCGTTAGTTGCCTAGCGGCAATTGGCGTGCCAGCGGCGCCACTCATCCAGTCGACGTACTGATGCTTCGAACGGCAAGCCACAGCACAAAGACCCGCCCCCACGGGGCGCCGCGCCATGTTCGGGCGGCGTGCCGTCTTGGGTTGCTGGCCGCTGCCGGCGCTGGCTTGGCACTGCGGCAGCTCCTGCACGGACAGCGCCGCGCCTGACGGTCACTGGCCAGCTCCCTTTGCACGCCAGCCCGCGCGTGCTGCCAAACGTCGGGTTTCTCGACGAGCGGGGAGCGCCGACCTTGCTCGAAACGATGCGCGGACGAGTCATCGTGCTCAACCTCTGGAGAATTTTGTGCCCACCTGGCCACCTGGCCGCAAGGAGATGCCCGCCCTCGATCGGCTGCAAGCGCAACTTGGTGGAGCCGACCTCGAGGTGGTTACGCGGCCTATTGACACCGGCCCAGGCGAGGCGGTGCGCTCGTTCTACTCAGAGACCCGTTTCCGCAACCTCGGATTTAACACGGGTCGCCGCCCACCTTGCAGTCGCTCGCGCAGACCGCTGTTCGGCTCCGCCACAGGAGGGCTCTCTGCCAGCAGTCGGCTGCGGCGGTCCCAAATGGTCATCGTTGCCGCGGGAACTTCCGACACCGGGTTTCGCTCGGTGGCCAAGCTCAAAGACAACCTTCCTTGATGAATCGGCTGATCTCCCCGGGAGCTGCAAACACCACCGATGCGCGATCGCCCTGCATACCTGCGCCGACGATGACCGGCTTGCCGGGAGTCGGCCCGAGACGGCTCGAATCGGTCTTGAATCGCAGGTTGAACTCCCACACCTTGTTGTTCTTGCCGTCGGCAGTGCTCACGGTGTACGTATCGGCGCAGTGTTTGATCGCCGTCACCTGTCCCTCCGCGGGGGCGGCTTTAAGGTCCGCGTGAGCGGTTTGCATGTTCATCATCATCCCGCCCCCGCGCTGTGCGAGCGTCGGCGCCTTACCCTCGGAAATCGCTTTTATATAAGCAATGACGTCTTGGCGAGCGTTGCTGTCGCGCAGGCCGGGAAACGTCATGCTGGTGCCCGGGATGAACGCCTCGGGGTCGGTGAGCCACTTGTCGAGCGTCTTCGCGTTCCACACGAAAGTGGCGCGCTTCAGTGCGTCGGAGTACCGGTGGAAATCGGCAACGGTTCCCGCCTTCCTCTCCCAGACGTTGGCGAGGCTCGGACCGGTCAGATGCTCGCCGGCTGTTGTCGAGTGGCAGGCGGCGCATTGCTGGAAGAACGCGGCGCCGCGTGCGGCGTCTCCTGCAGCCCAGACCGCGGAATGCGAAATCGAAAGTCCAAAGGTGGAAACGAGCACGAAGAGATGTTTCATGACAGGTTGCCTTCCTCATTCGGTGCAGGGCCGACTTGCAAACGCGGTAGCTGCGTCGAACACGTCCGCAATTCGCGATCGTCTCCGCGGGGGCGCGGGACCCAGGACATCTTGATGAAGCGACTGCTCGCCGAACCCTCTGGCCTTGACGAGGCTGTTGCCGCGCACGCCGATCTCGTCCAACGCTTTCTCTGTGGCCCTGAGTTTGTCGATGCGATGATTGCGGCGATCGATGCTGGTTCCATTCGAACCTCCTGTTGAAGGTCGAGGGCGACGTCGCGTATCGCGAAGCCGCGCGAGGGAGGTTCAAGATGTCTGCGATGGTCGAGATCACGGCTGACACGAATGGCGACTAGTCCTTGTTGTGCTTGTCGAAGAGCAGGTTTGTCTGGTGGCTGCAGCAATCACGAGCACGAGCACCACGACCATGAGCAACCAGGACGAAGCCCATCCCGCCCATCATGACGGCCATGCCACCGGCTGACATCATGGAGTCCATGTTGGATGAATTTAGGCGAACAGCGGATACCTGGTCAGTGCGTCTTGTGGGGGCGTCGGGGGCGTCGGGGGCGTCGGCGGGCCCCGGAGTGCGTCGGTCGCGGGGGTTCCTTGGGCTTGCCGCGACGGTGCAGATAGAACATCAGCCCGCCGAAGACGACCACCCCAATGAACCAGAGGACCCAAAGCTCATTCATCAGCTCGATCGGGATCCAGCGCCCGGCAAAAAGCATATTGGTCTCCGGCTTCAACAAGGCGGGTGAGGCCCCGACCCGATGGCTTACTTCACTTCAGTCACGACGTAGTCGGCGCCTTGCTTCTTGATTGCGACATGGACCTTGTTGCCGACAGCCAACTTCTTGAAGAGTGCCTTGTCCTTGACCGCGAACGACATGGTCATCGCCGGCCAGTTCAGGCTTTTGATCGGCTCGTGGGCCAGTGTCACGTTGCCCTTCGAAGGATCAGCAGCCTTGACGACCGCGTCGGTTCGGTGAGTCGCGGCCTGGCTGTCGTTGCTGGGCTTGTCGGCGGCCTTCATGCTCATGCCGTCGCCTGTCATCGACATACCTGCGCTCTGCGCGTAGGAACCGCCTGTGACCGAAAAGGCGATGGTGGCGAGCAAAACCAGGGAGTGGGTCGCTTTCATGATCGTGTTCCTCGAGTTAGCGGTTTGCGGGTTGAGAATGGTTCAGTCGTAAGACTGTAGGCGCGTGACCCGCTCGCGCAGAGCTAGCGATTGCATCGCAGGGCTCTCGGTGCAGCCAAACGGCGGGTTCAGGCGTCTTCACGAGCAATCCTCCACCGGACCCACTGTCGGCGCGCCAAATATTCTGCTAGCGGCGCGCTATCGCTGCTAGCGACAGTTTCGCCTGCAAGTTCCAGTCGTTGTTTGTCTTTCTCGCTCTGAGGGCAGCGATGCGGCTGACGTTTCGACGCAACGCGTGCCAGCGCTGCGCGCCAATATTCTGCTAGCGGCCAGCATTTGCGCCAATATCGCGCTACTGGACTGATGCGAGCCGCTCATGCCGCAAAGCAGGAAGGCCGGCCAGGTTGAGCCGCGGCGAACCGCCGCCGCCAAAGGTTCCGAGGGTGGCCGACAACAACTCACGGAATCCGTGCTGAAGCGCGCACTCATTCCGGCAACGCATCGCACTGCCGCACGCTGTCCCCATTAGCACCATCCTGCTGGCCAATAGCAGGATATTGGCGCGCCGACAGTGGCCGACCCGTTCGACGTGCGGGGGTTACGCAACGCACTAGCTAGAGCATCCCTTCAGGCGCCAGTGGCGCTAGCAGCTCCAATAGATACCTCATCCAAAGCTTGGCCTCCGGCTCCTTCGTGTGTACTTCGTCGTCAGCGCCGCCAGGGGTAATCCACTCCAAAGCCCCGCCTGCAGTCAGCTGCAGCCGGTGGGAGGCTTGGCGCTGGGCGAGACGGGCCAGTCTAGCGACCTGGAGGGTTAGACGGGGGCTGTGAATGAAAAGGCCAATTTCGGTGTTGTAGTGGTCGGAGCGCGGATCGAAGTTCATTGATCCGATGAATACCTCCAAGTTATCAAACACGATTGCCTTGCTATGTAGGCCACCCACTGATTTGCCAAACAGCAGCCCGCGTCCCTCGCGGCCGGCTTTGATGGGGCTCAGCTCGTAAACATCTACCCCAAGTTCGAGCAGGGAGCGCCGGTAACGTCGATATCCGCTGTGCACGAGAGGCTGGTCGGTAGACGCAAGCGAATTCGTTAGCACGCCAACTTTGACCTCTCGCGATCGCAGGTCCTTGATGAGATCCATGCCCGAACGTCCCGGTACGAAGTAGGGAGACACCAGCATGACCTCCGACTTCGCTTCGCGCATGTGTTCCACGACGGATACGCGAACGCGGTTCGAGGCAATGGACGCCTCTTCCAGACCCGGAGGTGGCGCTTCGCCCTTCGATGGCATGTCGGCCGATGCCTCGGCGTAGTCCCAGATCAGATCCAGCGTGCCGGCATCGAGCTCTTCCTCTATTGGTCTGTAGCCCAGCACGTCGCGAGTGTCCGGTTCGTGCGTCACGGGCGGTGCGCTTGGACGCGAGACCTCCTCGAAGCCCGCCCGCAGCTCGGGCCGCGTCAACCGCGGGGGCACAACCGATCCCAACGGGTATGCAAGTGCGCTGTTCCAGTATAGATCGAAGAGCCTGCCCAGCTCTGGGACCACGGCGCCGCTGACGAACAGGTCAAGGTCGATGAAGTTCGCGAGTGGATGCCGCGAGAAATACTCGTCCGCGACATTGCGGCCGCCGGTCACGGCCATGGCACCGTCCGCAATAAACAGCTTGTTGTGCATGCGGTGGTTGAGTCGCTCAACGTTAGGAAGCGAGAGCGCGAAGCGCGACAGCAAACCACCACGCGTAGGGAACGGATTGAACAGGCGCACCTCGACGTTTTCGTGCGCAGCAAGGCCGCTTAGCAGCTCGTCCTGCCCGGAGGTGTACAGGTCGTCCAGCAGCAGCCGCACGCGCACGCCACGGAGCGCCGCATCCCTCAGCGCGCGCAGCATTGCTTTTCCCGTCGCATCGTGACGGATCAGGAAATACTGAACGTCGAGCGATTTCTCCGCGCGGCGGGCCAACTCCATTCTTGCGCTTAAAGCGAATGCGCCCGAAGGCATGAGTCGGAATCCGCTCAAGTCCCGCTCTGGTGCGGAAGCCAAGGCGATTCGACCCAGCGACGTACCGGAGGAGCCTTCGATGGCTACGGAAACCGGCCGCTCGCCTTGAGAGGGCAAGCTTGCGCACGCCGTCGCCAGAGCGGCGGCGCAAAAGACGAACAGGAGGCGGCACGTGCGGCTCCAATCGAATGCACGTGCCTCCTGCCACCGCGACCTGGAAGTCAAACGCTGCCCGAGCCGCGACACCCCGACAACCGCCTGCATTCCCGAGCAGGACCGACAACGCGTCGCACCGCCCCTACTCGATCACTTCGCGACTTCAATGCTGGTGAGAGTGATCGCACCGTTCACCTTCTCCGCGCTGAATCGAACCTTGTCACCCACCTTAACCTTGTCAAGCATCGATGGATCCTGGACCTGGAACACCATGGTCATGCCAGGCATCTCGAGGTTCTTGATCTCGGAATGGCGGATCGTGATCTTCTTGGCCTCCATGTCGACCCGGCGAACCTCACCGTCGGTGGTGGCAGCCGAGACCGCCCCCGCCGATGCTCCAGCAGACGCCGAACCTGTTGAATGATTTGCGGCAAATGCCGGGCCGGCGACAAAGAGCCAGCTGGCGAGGGCGATCGTACTAACCTTGCTCATGTTCATGGATGTGCTCCGAGTTGATCGATGTCTGACACTCAATGCTTGTTCCCGTGGCCGTCGCTCTTGGCGTTCCCCTGAGCCCCAGCGACATTCACGGCTCCTTTCATGCCCGCGTCGTAGTGGCCGGGCTGAAGACAGCCGAAGTGCACTTTGCCGGCTTTCGTGAACTGCCAGACCACCTCGCCAGACTTCCCGCCCGCCAACGTGATCATGTTCGGCTCTTCGTGCTCCATCTCGGGGTTCTTCAGCATCACCTGGTAGTGCTCCCTTAGCTCCGCTTCGGTGCCGAGGACGAATTCGTGCTTGGCCTTGCCGGAGTTCTTGACCTGGAAGCGGATGGTCTCGCCCTGTTTCACGTCGATGCTGGCCGGGATGAACCGCATCGCATCGGTCATGTCGACCTTAACGGTGCGGGTCACCTTCCCCGTGGCGCCCGGCGCGCCGACGGCACTTTCGCCGGAGCCGCCATGTCCGTGCCCACCGGCGTCCCCGTGGCCGCCGGCATGGTTGCCCGAGGCAAGGCTGAGCGTTGATGCCATCGCGAGGACGGCGGCGATCCCGATATATTTGGTCTTCATAGGTTTCCTTCGTTGATGAATCAGAAAATTGGCGCCATCGGCACTGAGTAGATCAGTGTCCGCTGTGCCCTCCCCGTGGTTTGCGCACGCGCATCTCTACGCCCGGCTCGACCCGTCTTGCGACCGGCATCGACCCGCCGCCGGCAGCGAACGAGCGGGCCGGTTCCGGAAGCGTGCCGGTGAACTCATAGGCGACCTCGCCTGCAGGGTGCCGGTACCAGCCCGGATCCTTGAAGTCACCTCTTGGCTGGTCTGCGCGGACTTTGACGACCGTGAACATGCCGCCCATCTCGACAGGTCCGAACGGACCCTTGCCGGTCATCATCGGTAGGGTGTTCTCGGGGATCGGCATCTCCATCTCGGCCATGTCGGCCATGCCCCGCTCACCCATCACCATGTAGTCCGGGACGAGCTTGTTGATCTGTTTGACGACTCCGGAATGGTCGACTCCGATCATGGTCGGGGTGTCGTGCCCCATGGCATTCATCGTGTGGTGGCTCTTGTGGCAGTGGAATGCCCAGTCGCCCGGCTCGTCGGCAAGAAACTCGACAGCGCGCATCTGACCGACGCCGATGTCGGTCGTGACCTCGTTCCAGCGCGCGCTCTCGCGCGTCCAACCGCCGTCCGTTCCCGTCACCATGAACTCGTAGCCGTGTAGGTGGATCGGGTGGTTCGTCATCGACAGGTTGCCCATGCGGATGCGGACGCGTTCACCCAGCCGAGCCACCATGGAGTCGATTCCGGGGAACACACGTGAATTGAAGGTCCACAGGTTGAAGTCCAGCATCTCGCTAACGCGTGGCGTGAAGCTGCCGGGCTCTATGTCGAACGCCGTCAGGATGAACCCGTAGTCGCGGTCGACCGCCATGAACTTGGGATCTCGAGGATGCGCGATGAACATGCCGTACATGCCCATCGCCATCTGGACCATCTCGTCCGCATGCGGGTGGTACTTGAAGGTACCACTGCGGCGAACGACAAATTCATAGACGAAAGTCTTGCCAGGTGGGATGTGCGGTTGGGTTAGTCCGCCAACGCCATCCATCCCGTTGGGAAGGCGCTGTCCGTGCCAGTGAATGGTCGTGTGCTCGGGCAAGCGGTTCGTCACGAAGATGCGTACGCGGTCGCCCTCGACCGCCTCGATCGTCGGTCCGGGCGAGCTCCCGTTGTAGCCCCAGAGATGAGCCTTCATTCCGGGCGCGATCTCACGCACGACAGGTTCTGCAACGACGTGGAATTCCTTGACCCCGTTGTTCATGCGCCAGGGCAGGCTCCATCCGTTGAGAGTGACCATCGGGTTGTAGGGATGCCCGGTATTCGGTACCAGGGGCGGTGCGGTCAGCGGGTTCGTCTGGATGACGGGCTCCGGCAGGGCTGCCATCGCCACCTTGCTGACGGCCGAAGCGGCCACGGCAGCGCCGGTGGCGGCTGCACCAGTCAGAAAGCGACGTCGATTCGTCGTCATGAAGGGTTCTCCGATCAAATGTTCAATGGCCGGCGCCGGCGCCGGCACCGCCAGCCGCGGCCGGTTCAGCGCTCAGCGTCAGGCTGGCAGTGGGTCTGCCGATCAAGGCAGCCTGCAAGGCAGCGTCGGCGAGCCAGAAGTCGCGCTGGGCGTCGATTGCTTGGCTCACGCTGCCGATCTGTTCGCGCGCGTCCGCCAGAAGCTCGAAGACTCCGATGAGCATGCCGCTGTACCGCAGCTGGTTCTCATCGTGGATGGTCCTGCGCAGCGGCACGACTTCCTCGAGGTAATGACGGGCAAGGTCATGGGCCGTGCGATAAGCACCGTATCTCTCCCTCACCTGAGAGCTCGCGTCCACCGCGAGTTGGGCGGTGCGGTTGAGCGACGCCATGTAGGTCGCTTGGGAGCGGGCTCGGATCGCGTCCCCGAAGTCAAAAATCGGCAGCGGCACCTCCAGCTCGAAGCCCTTCTGGGGAGGCTCGCCCGTTTCGCTGTTGCGCACGGCGGCGATGTGCAGGCCGTTGACGAAACTCGTCACGCGCGACAGACCCAGGTCCCGGGCAGTGAACTCGAGATTGGCTCGCGCAAGGCGCACATCCAGCCGCTGATCCATCGCGCGCTGGGCGACCTCGGCTTCGCCCCTCGCGGTCTTGGGCAGCTCTGGCAAGCGATCGGGTAGCTTCAACTGGCGAGCCTGTACGTCCGAAAGCCCCAGTGAGCGCACCAGTGCCTCGCGCGTGCTCTGCGCCGTCTGCCGCGCACGAGCCAGCTGCGCCACAGCATCGGCTGCAAAGGCCTGCTCGCGGGCGCGCTGCAGCCGGCTGAAGTTGCCAGCGGCTTGCATGCGCCGCGCGAGTTCGGCGCTTGCATCAGCCACAGCCTTCACCTGCTCGAAATACTGCACCGACTGCTGAGCAGCCACTGCACGAACCCAGTTCTGGCGTGCCTCGGTTGCTGCCTGGACGACATCGCTCGCCAGCGCAAGCTGGATCTGCTGCTGTCGGAAGTCCGCCAGCCGCAGCCTGGACGGCAGCAGAAACAGATCGAAAACCGAGATTCCGAGCATGCGACCGATGTCCAGATCAGTGCCCCCGCCTTCACGCCGCACCAGTCGTTCGAACGTAAAGATAGGGTTGGGGAGCCGCGCCGATTGCGTCGCCGTGGCCGAGCTCGCCGCGCTCTCAAAAAGCGCAGCCTGCAAGGCAGGGCTGTAGGCGAGTGACAGGCGCACCGCGTCGTCCGCGTTCACCGGATTGGCGAGCACCGCCTCGACGTCGCGTTGCGCCTGCTGGCGCGCCTCCACGGTGTTTAGCCACTTGATCTCGGCTCCAGTCGAGCCGCTGGTAAGCCTCTGCACGCCCGCGAAGTTCTCGTTGATGGCAGAGGTGGCACATCCGCCCAAGAGGAGCGCGGTGGCCAGCGCCCCAGCGGCCAAGCCGCGTGGTCGACGGAGATTCTTTGACGTCATCACCTTGGGTCCTCAGTGGAGCTTGTGCGGATCGGACTTGCTGCCCGGTGCGGAGGGGGACGGCCCCGCTGAACCAGCCGAGGGCGACGTGCCCTGGGTACCGGCAGCAGCAGCCGGTGCGCCGGCTGGGCTACCTTGCGGCGTTGGTGCGGCGGTGACCTCCTTTGCGTACTCCCGCCAGCCGCCGATCCGCCCAACGTTGTCGTTTGCGGCCCTCCACGACCCCACGGGTTCGTCGGTGAAGCGCGCGTAGCCCTCGAAGGCAGAGCGGTACTGAATCGCAGAGCCTTTGGGGGGCGTCTGGCCTGCCGCATTCGCGGCGGAACTCGCCGAGGAGCCCGCCTGAGGGCCTTGGGCGATAGTCGGCATCGAGCCGACGGCGCACAGCGCAGCGAGCGCGGCGCGCGTGAGCAGCTTGTTCATTTTTCGAAGTCATCTGAGTCGCCGACGCGAACGGTCGGCCTTCCCCGTGCGGTAAACGCACGAGCCCAATCAGGCCTCGCGGGGAGGCCTCAGCGGGTCAGATGCTTCGCGGGGGCCGCTCCTGGCCGTCCGAGAGGAAGCTCGGGGCGGGAGCGAAGAAGTCAGCGAATGCGACCGTCGCGAGGTCGCCCGGCGTGAGAGTGGCCGGAGGGCTGCTCACCAGGGAGGGGACCGAACAAAAAGCGGAGCAGAGATTGCACTTGTCTTCGCCCCCCGACGAAAGCTCGCCGCCGGCGTCACTGCTCGACTCATGTACGTGCTGTGCATGGTCGTGGGCAGGCTTGGCTTGGGCGTCGATGCGGTGATGCGCGGCAACACCGCCGTCGATCGTGCGCAACTCGCTTTGGCTACCCACGCCCGACGGCGGGCAGAGCATCGCCGCAGCCATTGCACCCCTCGCGGGGATCAATACCGCCAGCAACACCAACAGCCAAATGCTAAGTGTCTTCACAGCAACTAAGATGCTAGCACAGCAGCCAATCTGCCGGCCAACCTCCGAGAATCCTAAACCTTGTCACAGTAGCAAAGTCAAGCCCCAGGAGGCATACCTGCGCAGCGCTCAGTGCTTGCCTGGCCTCAGGCCACTCCCTGCGGTACGGAGGCCGCCTGGGAGAAAAGGCTCCGCGTCCGCCAGGTTCTCGATGATCGGGCAGTCAGGACGATCGTCGCCGTGGCAGCAGTGCACCAAGTGCTCAAGCGTCGCCCTCATCGCGTGCAGCTCCTGCAGCTTGGCGTCGAGTTCCTGGATGTGGGCTTGCGCGAGCGCCTTCACCTGGCGGCTCGGCCGGCGGCGGTCCTGCCACAGCCCCAGCAGCTCGCGAATCTGCACGATCGAGAACCCGAGGTCGCGCGACTGGCGGATGAAACGCAGCGTGCTCACCTCCTTGTCGGTGTATTGGCGGTACCCCGAGTCGGTGCGCTGCGCCTCAGGGAACAACCCGACGCTCTCGTAGTGACGGATCATCTTGGCCGAGACGCCCGAGGCTTTCGCGGCTTCGCCGATGTTCATGAAGTCCATGGCCCTGCTCCTTCAAACCGTCATTGGTCGGCCGGCGTGCTCCGCCGTGGCCGTCGAGGTGTCCTGCTGCTGCAGCGAACGCCAGCGCCGTAGCATCAGCGCGTTAGTGACGACGCTCACGCTGCTGAAGGCCATCGCCGCGCCCGCGATCATCGGGCTGAGCAGGCCCAGGGCGGCGAGCGGGATGCCGAGCACGTTGTAGCCGAACGCCCACCACAGGTTCTGCTTGATCTTCGCGTAGGTGCGGCGCGACACGTCGATCGCATCGGCCACCAGACGCGGGTCGCCGCGCATCAGCGTGATGCCGGCCGTCTCCATTGCCACGTCGGTGCCGGTCGACATCGCGATGCCCACGTCGGCCGCTGCGAGGGCCGGTGCATCGTTGATGCCGTCGCCAACCATTGCCACCACCCGGCCGGCACTGCGCAGCTCCTGCACGATGGCGGCCTTGTCGCCCGGGAGCACCTCGGCACGCACCTCGTCGATGCCGAGCTCTGCCGCGACCACGCGAGCGCTGCCCCGGTTGTCGCCGGTGAGCATCACCGTCTGGATGCCGAGCTGGTGGAGCCGGCCGACCGCCTGCCGCGCCGAGGCCTTGATGGTGTCGCCGAAAGCCAGCAGACCGAGCAGTTCAGTCCGCTCACCGTCCTTGCGCACGAGCCACGAGATCGTCCGGCCTTGGCCCTCGAGGCGGTCCTCTTCAGCCGCCAAGGCTCCGGCCGCAATACCCAGCTCGCGAAGCAGCCGGCTGCTTCCCAGGGCGTAGACGCGTCCCTCCACAGCCGCTTCGAGACCTCGCCCGGGCAAGGCTTGAGCATTCCGGGTTTCGGGCAGTTGCAGGCCTTCCTTTCGCACCTTGTCCATCACGGCATGCGCCAGAGGGTGTTCGCTCGTGCTCTGCAGGGCACCCGCCAGTCGCAGCACGTCCTGGCGCGCGACGCCGGCGGCGGGAACCACCGCGACCAGCGAAGGTCGGCCTTCGGTCAGCGTTCCCGTCTTGTCGAACGCGACGGTGGTGACGGCGTGCGCCAACTCGAGCGCCTGTGCGTCCTTGATCAGGATGCCTTGTCGGGCAGCCACCCCCGTGCCGGCCATGATGGCCGTCGGCGTGGCCAAGCCGAGCGCACACGGGCATGCGATCACGAGAACGGCAACAGCGTTGATCAACGCCTGTTCCCAGTTGCCGCTGGCCAACGCCCAGCCGAGAAACGTCAGCAACGCAATCATCAGCACGACAGGCACGAAAACCGCACTCACGCGGTCCACGACGCGCTGGATCGGCGCCTTCGCGGCCTGAGCCGACTCGACCATGCGGATGATGCGCGCCAGCGTCGTCTCGGCGCCGACGGCGAGCGTCTTGACGGTCAGCACGCCCTCCGCGTTGATCGCGCCGCCCGTCACCTTGTCGCCGACCCCTTTGGCGATCGGCAGGCTCTCTCCGGTGATCAGCGACTCGTCGACATGGCTGCGGCCCTCGGTCACCTCGCCGTCCACCGCCACGCGTTCGCCCGCGCGAACCACCACCAGATCGCCGACGCCGACCTCCTCGACCGGGACTTCGATCTCGACACTCTCACGTCGGACCCGTGCGATTGCCGGGCGCAGCGCGTTCAACGCGCGGATCGCGTCTGCCGTTTGCCGCTTTGCGCGCGCCTCGAGCCACTTGCCCAGCAGCACCAACGTGATCACGGCGGCCGACGCCTCGAAGTAGAGGTGCGGCATGCCCTGGCTGGCGTGGCGCCAGAGCAGGTAGACGGAAAGCCCGTAGGCGGCGGACGTGCCGAGCGCAACAAGGAGGTCCATGTTGCCGGCGCGCGCGCGCACCGCCTTGTAGCCGGCGCGGTAGAAGCGCCACCCAAGCCAAAACTGCACGGGGGTGGCGAGTGCCAGCTGCAGCCAGCCGCCGAGCATCCAGTCGACACCCAAGAGCTGCAGAAGCATCGGTGCAACAAGCGGAATGGTCAGCATGGCGCTCACCGCTACCGGCCACCACTCAGGCAGGCGTCGGGGCGCGGGCGTCGACTCGCTTTCGCTTGGCTGTTTGACTGCATAGCCCGCTTTTTCGATCGCGGCCCTGAGCGCCATGACCGGAACCGTGCTGAGGGCTTCGACGGAGGCGTTCTCGGTCGCCAGGTTGACAGAAGCCGAGAGCACCCCTGGAACCTTGAGCAGCGCCATTTCCACGCGGGCCACACACGAGGCGCAGGTCATGCCCTCCACTCCAAGGTCCAGCCGCTGGGTGGCTACGTCGTAGCCGGCCTTGCGGACGGCGGCAGCGAGCGCGTCGGGGCTTACCGCCGCGTCGGCCTGGACGGAAGCCTGTTCCGTGGCCACGTTGACGCTCGCGTCCCGCACTCCAGGAACCGCCTTCAGCGTCTTCTCCACGCGCAAGACGCACGACGCGCAGGTCATCCCCATGACCTGCAAGGTGATCCCGTTCGGGTCGGTGACGGCTGCAGTGTTCATCCGGTGCTCCTGGTGCAAATGTGCTGCACTAAGTAATCTTCAGGCTTCCCACACTGGTAAGGTCAAGGCCAGCGGCGGAGAAGTCATCTAGGCGACACGGTTATTGGTGGCACCTACTTGACCCTAACACTGTGGAAGGGTCGACAGTTCGCTCATCAAAACTAGCGCCTAGCGGAGCACACCATGATTTCCTTTCAAGTGAGTGACATGACCTGCGGCCACTGCGTGAGCACCATCACCAAGGCAATAGAGGCTGCCGACAAGAACGCGACAGTCAACATCGACTTGGCGAGCCAGCGGGTCGCGATCGAGCCGACCGAGGCTGACGCGCAGCAGCTGCGTGAAGCGATCGAGGACGCCGGTTACACGCCGGTGGCGGTTCCCACCGACGCGGTCGCGCCAGCGAGCAAGCCGCGTCGCGGTTGCTGCGGCGGCTGAGCACATCTCCGGCCGACGGCACCCCGTCTGCCGGCCCTTTCAAAAGGAGCATCGTCATGCAGCGCAACGCGCCCGCCCCGGCCGAGCCCCACGTGGAGCACTCCCACCACCATCACAGCCACCACCAGGGGGGTGCCGAGTCGGCCACTGCCGACCGGCCGGGCGCCCCAAATGGTCACACGCCGACCAAGCCGATGGCGGCACCGGTAGGTGCGTCTGCCAACAACGCCGAATACACCTGCCCGATGCACCCGCAGGTCCGTCAGATCGGCCCGGGAAACTGCCCGATCTGCGGTATGGCGCTCGAGCCGGTGCTGGCGACAGCTCAGACAGGCGACAGCCCCGAGCTGCGTGACATGACCAGGCGCTTCTGGGTCGGTTTGGTTCTAAGCGTTCCAGTAGTGGTTCTCGAGATGGGCGCGCACCTGGTCGACCTGCATGCAGTCGTCGCACCGCAGGTCTCCAACTGGCTTCAGCTCGCGTTTGCGACGCCGGTCGTGCTGTGGGCGGGCTGGCCATTTTTCGTGCGAGCGCTCGCATCGCTGCGCAACCGCAGCCTCAATATGTTCACGTTGATCGCCTTGGGCACGGGCGCCGCCTGGCTATACAGCGTCGTAGGCACCGTGGCGCCCGGGCTCTTCCCGGCCGAGTTCCGGGGCATGGGTGGCGCGGTGGCCATCTACTTCGAGGCAGCAGCCGTCATAACCGTGCTGGTCCTGCTCGGCCAAGTGCTTGAGCTGCGGGCGCGCGAGAAAACTTCGGGGGCGATCCGCGCCCTCCTCGACTTGGCGCCAAAGACCGCCGTTCGGGTGTCGGCCGGTGGCTCCGACGAGTCGGTGCCGATCGACACGATCCAGGTCGGCGAGAGCCTGCGGGTTCGACCCGGCGAGAAGATCCCCGTCGACGGCGAGCTGATCGAGGGCAAGGGAACCGTCGACGAGTCGATGGTCACGGGCGAGCCGATGCCAGTGGTCAAGACACCGGGCTCCAAAGTCACCGCCGGCACGCTGAATCAGACCGGAGGCTTCGTGATGCGCGCCGAAAAGGTCGGCGCGGACACCCTGCTCTCGCAGATCGTCCACATGGTCGCGGCCGCCCAGCGCAGCCGGGCTCCGATCCAGCGCATGGCCGACCAGGTTGCCGGCTGGTTCGTACCAGCGGTGATCGCGGTTGCACTCGCGACCTTCGGCGCATGGCTGCTGTGGGGTCCGAGCCCGGCGTTTTCCTATGCGCTGGTCACCTCGGTGGCCGTGCTGATCATCGCGTGCCCTTGTGCGCTTGGTCTTGCCACTCCGATGTCGATCATGGTCGGCGTCGGCAAGGGCGCTCAGATCGGCGTGCTGATCCGCGACGCGGAAGCACTCGAGCGGATGGAGAAGGTCAACACACTGGTGGTCGACAAGACCGGAACCCTGACGGAAGGCCGTCCGCGCGTCGTCCATCTGGAACCGGCACCGGGCTTCGATGCAGGCGCGGTGCTCCAGAAGCTCGCGAGCGTCGAACGCGCGAGCGAGCATCCTTTGGCCGCAGCGATCGTGGCGGATGCGCAGGAGCGCAAGCTCGCGCTATCGCCGGTGATCGATTTCGACTCGCCGCTTGGCAAAGGCGTCGTGGGCACCGTGGACGGTGCGCGTGTGGTGTGCGGCAGCGCAAAGTTCCTTGCCGAACAAGCACTCGATGTTTTCGCGCTGCAGGCGGCGGCCGAGGACGTGCGATCGAAAGCGGCGACCGTCATCTTCGTTGGCATCGACGGGCGCGTGGCCGGGTTCGTCGGGATTGCAGACCCGATCAAGACCACGACCCCGCAGGCGATCGCGGCGCTTCGTCAAGCGGGCGTCCGCGTCGTGATGCTGACCGGTGATGGCAAGACCACGGCCGAGGCCGTTGGGCGCCAGCTCGGGATCGACGAGGTGATCGCGGACGTCTTGCCGGAGGAGAAGGCGTCCGTCGTGCAGCGCCTGAAGGCGAGCCGGGTGGTCGCGATGGCAGGAGACGGCGTGAACGACGCTCCTGCGCTTGCTGCCGCCGACGTCGGCATCGCGATGGGCACCGGCACTGACGTCGCGATGGAGAGCTCAGGCGTGACGCTGCTCAAGGGCGATCTGATGGGCATCGCCCGGGCGCGTGCGCTGTCGCAAGCGACGATGCGCAACATCCGGCAGAACCTCTTCCTGTCATTCGCCTACAACGTCGCTGGCATTCCGCTTGCGGCTGGGTTGCTGTACCCGTTCTTCGGCCTGCTGCTCTCGCCCGTCGTAGCAGCTGCCGCCATGGCACTTTCAAGCGTCAGCGTTATCGGCAACGCGTTGCGATTGAGGGCGGTTAACGTGTGAGCGCCCGAACGGCGACTCCCCGGCGAGCCTAAGGACCCCGCCGAACCGAGTGGGAAGGTCGTGCCCCTGACGAAGAAGCTGTAGCGGAGACCATAGCGAACGGGCATGTGGCTTGCCAGCCATACGAACCCCACAATTCCGACGCTTGCATGAAAACCGTTGCCGGCTTGCTGCTTTCCATCATCACGACGACGCTGATGTCGAGTGCCGTCGTTGCTCAACCAGCCAACGCTTCAAGCCCGGGTATGAGCGGAGCTCAGGGAGCCGGGGGAATGGGCGGAGGTCACGCACCCTCGGGCAAGGGCGGCGGCGGACACGGCTCCGAGCAGATGCATCAGTCGATGATGAGCGGAATGCAAAAGATGCAGTCGATGACGCCCACAGGCGACGCGGACGAGGACTTCGCATCGATGATGAGGATGCATCATCAGCAAGCTGTCGAGATGGCGAGGTTGGAAGTGCAGCATGGCAAGTCTTCCGAACTGAAGGCCATGGCCCGCAAGATCATCAAGGATCAGCAGAAAGAGATCAGCCAGCTAGATCGATGGTTGGCGAAAAACAAGTAAACACGGGCGGACGCCGAACCATGCTGCATCAGCTTCGACGGCGTTCCCTTCAGTGTTGGGTGCTTGCTCTTGTGCTCGGCACATTCCTGCCGGTTATCTGCGCCACGGTCGCGTGCCAGATTGACTGCGCCACCCAGTCCAACTCCGGTCACCTGGCCGAGATCGGGCACGAAATGACTATTGGGGCGACTGATACGCACGACGGCCCGGCCCATCACTTGGCGACGCACTTGACACACGCCGGCGCTTGCCACCTCGCCGCGGTACCGACCTTGGCAGCCGATCTCGGCCAAGCCGCACCCTCGTACCGGGAAGGACGATGGAACTCGGGCGGACCGCTTGCGTACGCCTCCCTCGCGTGGCCACCTCCTGAACACAGGCCCAGGGCCTGAATCTCCCTCTCGCACAACGTGCCGCCTTCGGGCGGCGACCCATTCGTGGGCGATCGTCCCGGAGACGTTCGCCAAGAGGAGATTCTGATGGCTCATGAAATCAACCAAGCCTGCATCGAGGCCTGCAACGCCTGTGCAGACGCCTGCGACCACTGCGCAGCATCCTGCCTGCAAGAGCAGGACGTGCAAATGATGGCTCGCTGCATCGCACTGGACATCGACTGTGCGGCAATCTGCCGGCTTGCCGCCGGCTACATGTCGCGGGGCAGCGAGTTCGCCGCGCGTCTATGCGCAGTCTGTGCGGACGTTTGTCAGAGCTGCGGGGACGAGTGCGCCAAGCACGATATGGAGCACTGCCAAGCGTGCGCAAGAGCGTGCCAACGATGTGCTGACGAGTGCAGGCGGATGGCGGCCTAGTCCTCGCAACCGGCGGCCCTTAGGGCCGTCTCCCTTGCAGCGGTTCGTCCTCGGCACTCACGTGCCGGGGATTCCCATTCCTTTTCTTTTTGAAGATTTCACCATGACGAACAAAACCTTGCTTGCACTTGCCGCGGCCGCCGCGATCGTCCCTTTCTCCGCCGCGGCAAACCGGCCCGGAGAAGGGCTCACCGCCCGTTTCGAAGTCGAGTTCATGCAGATGACGATAGACCACCACTTTGCTGCTCTGCGCATGACCGAACTCGCCGCGGGCACCGATACACAGCGCAATCCTCAGATCAGCGAGGCAGAGGGAACATCGCCGACGCCCGGCTTTGGAGCTTCGCCAGCGAAGGCAACCCTCGCGGACTTGAAGTCTCTGGCGCGGAGGAACAATCGCATGCAGCGTGAGGAGATCATGACGATGCAGACCTTCCTACGGGACTGGTATGGCATCCAGTATCAGCCGCGCTTGCGGGAGGACAGCAGAGCCATGATTTTTCTGCTCGAGCGGGCGCAACCAGGCGCGGACTTCAACCACGTCTTCTACGAGACGTTCAGCCGGCACCACTACACCCTCATGGAACCGGTGAACGGCTGCATGACCGGCACTGACCTGGACCACCACGAGCTAAGACAGGAGTGCCGCAACATGTGGCACAGCCAGATCTCCGACATCAACATGATGCGCCACGAGCTGAAAAAGCACTTCGGAATCGCTGACTATCAGCCCTTTAGGGGGCTCGAGCCGCTGAGAGGTGCTGCCGGCGGCCCGCGTGGGGATCACAGCGGTGGGCACGACTGATCACCGCCACATGCCGTCTTCCGACGGCTTCACAGTTTTCGATTCACATCCAACAGGACCGACCATCATGAAGACCACTTACATCCTTAGCGCTGTCGCAGCGGCGACTCTTTCACTGCTGAGCGGGGCTGCAACGTCGCAGACCACCCCCGGCACGCCGACGAGGAGCGGGGCGCTAGCCCCGGCAGGGCAAGGTCCCGGCAGCATGACTCCGCCGCCGACCGGTGCCTCGAGCAAGAGCCGGGCGGAGCGCAAGGCGGAAACGAGGCGTGAGCGCGCGACCGGTGGGCTGGAGCCTGCCGGCGAAGCCAATGAAGTGAGAGCGGACATCGCGGACAAGAGAAGGAGCAGCAGCACCGACCGTCAGACGCGCAAGGCGGCCACCAGAGCCGCAGCAAGGAGCGGGGCCATTCCGCGCGCGGGTGAAGCGCCGCTGCCCGCGGGTGCCGCAACCACGAAATGAGTTCAGTTAGCAGGGCCGTTCGGCGCCTAATCAATGAGCAGCCTACGGGTCGCTGACACAGCGCCACGGTGACTGGCCCGCCGTGGACGGGCGTGTCTGGTGGCCTCGTTGGCTCTGGTATGCCGCAGAGCCACCGACACACTTGGTGACTGGCGACATTGAGGAGGGCCGCTGAGCGGCCCTCCTCAAGTGCTCGAAGGGTTCCCAGCGGCGATGCGCTGCTCGGACCGCGGCAGTCGATGCAGTCGTCGGGGTCGATGACGAGCATGTTCCTCCCTTCACGAAAGGCATCCACAGGACAGACGGCGGCGCAGTCGGTGTACTTGCACTTGATGCAGGCTTCGGTAATGACGTGGGTCATTTTAAAAGTAGACGGCTCGTAAATTGCTCTCCCGCCTGAGGCTGCGACGGATCGACCAGGGGGCAAACTCAGAAACTCGTCATTGAACTTTCCGCCGACCCCCTGCTCCAACCCCTTCATGTTCCATCTGTTCCGGATCGCCGTGATCTTCCTGCTGCTAACTGGGCTCTCTGTCCAGGGCGCCTGGGCCGCCGCGTTTCAGTGTGCGCAAGGCCAGGAACTGCAACAGGTCGTGCAGAAGGAACCTCCCGCTGACCACGCCGCGATGCTCCTCGAGCACGACGGTGGAGCCCAGTTCGACGCTCAGGACTGCGAAAAGTTCTGGACGTCAGCCTGCACGGCCATGGCGTTGCTGCCCGCGCAGCCCAGCGTTGCTGCAGTGCATGGAGCTTTTGGGCTGGTGCCGCCCTCGGCGTCGGTGCCCGTGCTCTTCTTCACCGACGGCCCGGACCGGCCGCCGCGACTTCACTCCAGCTAGGGCTCTGCCTGCTGTCGCCCTTTTTCGGCGCAGCGGCGGTGACCCATTCGTTTCCGTTCTTTCGCCGCCACGGCGCAGCAAGCGTGCTCGTCGTGTCTGGCCCATCGAAAAACAGTCTGGAGTTGAAGATGAAATGCAACTTGAAAGTCATGCTGTCCGTGGCTGCCGCGATGGCGGCCTCCGCCGGCCTCGCCTATCTCACCTTCGAGGAAGCACGAGCCGCGATCCTCGCAAGCCTGCCCCTCCTGGCGGTGCTTCTTTGCCCCATCTCGATGCTCGTGATGATGAAACTGATGCACTCCAGCGGCGACGGTGCCCAGCGCTCCACGGGTCCGACCAAGGCCCACCGGCCTGCTGCCGACCCGGTCAACACGGCCAAGGAGGTCTCATGAAGCGAACCTGGACCTCTCATGCGACGGCACTGGCGCTGGCACTGGGTCCTTTGGCGTGGCCGGGTGCCGGCGCAAGCGAGCCGGTCACGCTGACCCATGTGCACGGCCTGAGCTACAGCGCCGACGGCTCCAGGCTCATGGTGCCGAGTCACCACGGGCTGGCGGTTTACGCGGCGGGACAGTGGAGCAAGGCGCCGGGCCCCGCCCACGATTTCATGGGTTTCTCCGGCACCCGGACGGCCCTGTACAGCAGCGGCCATCCCGCAGCAGGCTCCGGCCTGAAGAACCCGTTCGGACTGATCAAGAGCAAGGACGGCGGCAAGAGCTGGCTTCAGCTCGGCCTCGAGGGCGAATCCGACTTCCACACGATGGCGACCAGCTACGGAACGAACGCCGTCTACGTGGTGAACCCCCATCCCAACTCGCGGATGAGTGCGCAAGGCATCTACTTCACGTTAGACGATGGCCGCACCTGGCAGCGCGCCCAGGGGCGGGGCCTGGCCGGGCAGCTCCATGGCCTGGCCGTCCATCCTTCGGATCCCGCCACGGTGGCTGCCGCGACCGATCAGGGGCTCTTTGTGTCGAAGGATTCGGGAACCACCTACCGGGCAGTCGTCAGCGGCAAGCGGGTGCTGTCCGCAGCCTTCGCTTTGGACGGCAAGGATCTGTGGTGGAGCGGCTTCGACGGACGACCGACGCTGTCGGTGCTGGCCCTCCAGCAGCCGGACGCAAGTTCGCGCCTGGCGAACCTGCCTGCCTTGGGCGAGGATGCCGTCAGCTACTTCGCGCAGAACCCGGCGCGGCCGAACGACATGGCGATCGCCACCTTCCGCAAGAGCGTCTTCATCAGCCAGGACGGAGGCCGCAACTGGGTGCTCATCGCCGACGAGGGTACAACGGCAGGCAACCCGGCGGTTGCCCAAGAGAGACGTTGACCGATGGGCATACCCGCGAGGATCGCAATCGGGGTGCTGGCCGCCATCGGCGCGCTGGCAGTCATGGGTGTCGCCGCAATGGCCCTGATGCACTTTTCCATGATGGGTGGCTGGGGCTGCTGAAGCGTCGAAGCACGGACGAATCCCGATGATCAACGACAAACGCCGCCTCCTGCTGAAAGGAGGATCGGTCGCGGCCGCCCTGGCGCTGCCGGCCACCCGCGTGGTGGCAGCCGGCCGTCCCGAAGTTGCTGGGGGCGCGGATGTCCACATCGAACTGCGGGCAGGCCACGGCGAAGCGGCTTTGCGACCGGGCAAGCCGACTTCGGTGTGGCGCTACACGGGCCGCCTGCTCGCGGGCGACCCGGCCTCGCTGCAGGTGCATGCGGGCAGCTCGCTCGGTCCAACGCTACGGCTGCGTCGCGGTCAGCGCGTCCGCATCGAGCTGCTCAACGAGCTGCCCGAAGCGACCACCATCCACTGGCACGGGCTCCACGTGCCCGACGACATGGACGGCCACCCTCGCCATGCGGTCGCGCCGGGGCAGCGCTACATCTACGACTTCACGGTCCTCAATCGCGCCGGCACTTACTGGTACCACGCGCATCCGCACGGCCGGACCGGGCCGCAGGTGTACCGCGGCCTGGCGGGCCTGCTGCTGATTGACGATGACGAGGAGTCCGCGCTGGACCTGCCGCGGGGCGCGTACGACCTGTCCCTGGTGCTTCAGGACCGCAGCTTCGACAGCGACAACCAGCTGGTCTATCCCGTATCCGAGAGCGCGGAAAGCAGCATGCATGGCCGCATGCAAGGCGGCGGGATGATGGGCCGCGGCGGCATGGCGGGAATGATGGCCCGGATGATGGGCGTCCTGGGCGACGAACTCCTGCTCAACGGCCGCATGCCGCAGCGTCTGGAGGTGCGGGCTCGACCTTACCGGCTGCGCCTGGTGAACGCTTCCAACACCCGGACCTACAAGCTGGCGTGGAGCAACGGCACACCGTTGGCGGTGATCGGCACCGATGGCGGACTCCTGGACAGCCCGCAGGCGCGCGAGTATCTGATGTTGGCACCGGCCGAGCGCGCCGAGGTCTGGGTCGACTTTGCACGGTGGGCTCCCGGTGCCGCGCCGGCGCTGGAAAGTCTGGAGTTCGACGGCGCCATGACGATGGGCAGCGGCAGGTTGCCCGACGGCTCCCGCTTCGAGGTGCTCAGGTTCGCCGTGGTCGGCAGTGAACGTGCTGCGCCGCGCCAGCCGCCTCAACGGCTGACGGAGTTGCCCGCGGCCCGGCCGGCCATCGCCGTCAACGCCCGCCGCCCGAAGGTGTTCGACCTCACGATGGGCATGATGGTCTGGGGCGTCGACGGCCGGTCCTTCGAGATGCTGCAGGCCAGCCCCGAGGAAACCGTGAAGCTGGGCACCCATGAAATCTGGGAGTTCCGCAACGAGGGCCGCGGCGCCATGATGGGCATGGTCATGGCGCATTCCATGCACATCCACGGGGTGCAGTTTCGGGTGATCGGCCGCCAGGTCATGGACCGGTTCGCGGCGGCCTACCGCACGGTGAGCGGCGGGCTGGTCGATGGCGGCTGGAAGGACACGGTGCTGGTCATGCCCGGCGAGCGGGTGCAGGTGCTGGTGGGATTTTCCGACTATTCCGGCCTGTTCCTGTATCACTGCCACATGCTGGAGCACGAGGATTCGGGGCTCATGCGCAACTACCTCGTCAAAGCCTGACGTCTAGCGACGCGCGTGCTCTTGCCGCAAGCTTTTCGACTCCCTTTCTCTGCGAGACGCGAACACTTTCTCAAGCGACTCCCGTATGAGCAACACCCCAGTTGATGCCAACAAGCGGATGTGGCTGATCGCCTCCACTTGCGCCGGAGCAGTAGGGGCTGGATTCGCAGCCGTTCCCTTCGTGAGCAGCTTCCAAACATCCGAGCGCGCCAAGGCCGCGGGCGCACCTGTGGAAGTGGACATCGGTGCGGTCAATCTAGGCGAGAAGATCACGGTCGAGTGGCGGGGCAAGCCGGTTTGGGTCATGAAGCGCACGCCCGAGCAGCTCGCCTCTTTGGCCTACACGCAAGAACAGGTGGCGGATCCGATGTCTCAGCGCACCGCGTACCCCACTCCCAAGTATGCGCAGAACCAGCACCGCTCGATAAAGCGCGGGGTATTCGTCGCGGTGGGCATCTGCACGCACCTGGGCTGCTCGCCGACCGACAAACTGCAGCCCGGCCCGCAGCCCTCGCTTCCTGATGACTGGCAGGGCGGCTTTCTATGCCCCTGCCATGGCTCGACCTTTGACCTTGCGGGCCGCGTGTTCCGCAACAAGCCCGCACCGGACAACCTCGAAGTGCCGCCGCACATGTACCTGTCCGAATCGCGCGTGCTGATCGGTGTGGATCAGGCCACCTGAACCTCGGAAACTGGTGGCAAGCGGCAGCAGCGCTCCTGCCGGCTGAGCAATCGAGCCGACAATCTGCTGAGGACCAGATGCGCGAATCTCATCAAGGCTGCGGGCACACGAAGGCTGTCCTCCAAAGCAAGCCGGATTCATGCGTGCCGTCCGCTTCCCATCATCAAGTGGAGCTTGCAAAGGCGTCGGATCCATACATGCACAAAAAGTACGACTACCCCGCATGCAAATCAGACGTCGTTCCGTTGGGAGCACGATCGCCGGCTCAGAAACGCCAGACAGCCGACGGGATCGACGGCAGCACTCGCTGCAGGTACTCAACCAGTGACGTCAACATTCAGGGACCGACGGCGGCAAAGACGCAGCCAGCGCGGATCATCTCGGCACGAACGACAAAGTGGCTTTGATCTGCGTCGCGGCTTGAAGAACGTTGACGACCAATCCCGCAGCCAGGAATCTACGGCAGGGGGAAGGCCAGCGTGACCACCGTGAGGCCGTCCGGACTGCTGCTTACCTGGGCGCTACCCCCGTGCGCCTGCATGATCGACCTCACGATGGCAAGCCCGAGGCCAGATCCGCCGTCCGCTCGTGCCCGTGCAACATCGAGTCTCACAAACCTCTCGAACATGGCGTCGAGCCGGTCCGGAGCGATCGGGCGGCCTCGATTGCTCACCGCCAAGCTGGCAACGGCCTCGGTGCGCTCGACGGTGACCTGAACCGTGCTCGCTGGGTCCGCATGGCGGATCGCGTTTGTCAGAAGGTTGGTGATCGCTCGTTGCATAAGCAGGCGGTCTGCCTGGATCAAAGCGTTGCCGCTCACCTCGACCTGGATCCTCCGCTCCTCGGCCAAGAGGGACAAGAACTCGGTGACTCGGCGTGCCTCTTCGCCCAGACCGACCGGCGTTCTATCCAAGACCGCGGCTCCTTGCTCGGCCTGCGCCAGAAACAGCATGTCATGGATCAGACGCGTCAGGCGATCCAGCTCGTCGATGTTGCCAGCAAGCACGTCACGAAGCTCGACCGAAGAGCGCTCACGTGAAAGCGCAACCTGGGTGCGGCCGAGCAGCGTGGCGACAGGGGTACGCATCTCGTGCGCCAGGTCACCCGAGAACTGCGAGAGCCTGGTCACGCCCTCGTCAATCCGCTCGAGCATGGCGTTGAATGCATCGGCCAACCCCTTGAGCTCCGCCGGCACGCCGGTCCTGGGCAAGCGTTTTCCGAGCGTCTTAGGGGTGATCGACGAAGCCCGCTGGGCAAAGCTTCGCAGTGGCACCAGGCCGGCCCGTGCGATCAACCAGGCGCCGATGGCGACGAGCAACAGCAGCAGCGGCAGCCCGATCATCCCGGCGCGCGCGTAGCCGGCCAGGACGCGACGGTCGTCCCGGATATCGAGTGAGAGCACGAAGCGCACCAACTGGCCCTCGCCGGTGCTGCTTCGCCCCGACAGGGATACGTAATAGTCCTTGTCCGACGCTTGCCAGCGAATGAGCGCTCCCAGCGGGCCCTCTGGCAGGCGAACGGATTCCACTGCGATCGAGGAAAAGCTGGCGAGCAGTCGTCCGTCGCCCTGATCGACGAGTGCAAGGTGAAGGTCGTCATGCGCGATCAGGAGATCGGCGAAGTGGTAAGCGTTGGCAGGGATGTCGCTGGCCAGCCCTATCTCGAGCAGCAGGTGCTGCACGAGGTCGCGCTTGCCTTCCAACTCGACGAGTTCCCTCTGCTCGAGCTCGCGGGACAAAACCCAGTAGCCTCCGGCAGCAACCAGCCCCACGGTGAAGAGTCCGAATAGCGCGCTGGCAGCGGCGACGCGAAGCGCGAGAGAGACCTCGGTCAACCATGCGCGCGGTCTACGGACCCTCATGTGCTCGGCCGCGCCTCTAGCACGTAGCCGACTCCCCGCACCGTGTGAATCAGCTTGACGGCGAACGGGTCATCGACCTTGGCGCGCAAGCGCCGGATCGCCACGTCGACGACGTTGGTGCCCGAGTCGAAGTGGATATCCCATACGAGCGAGGCGATCTCGGTACGCGAGAGCACGTCACCGGAGCGTTCGGCGAGCAGTGCCAGCAGGGCGAACTCCTTCGCGCTCAGGTCGAGCCGGGTGTCTCCTCGCATCGCGCTATGCCGAACAGGATCCACCTCGAGGTCGGCGACGCGCAGCACCGGGTCGTGCGCGGCAGGTCTGCCTCGCCTGAGGAGGGCCCGGACGCGGCCGAGCAATTCCGGGAACTGGAAGGGCTTGGTCAGGTAGTCATCGGCGCCGAGGTCGAACCCCCGCACTTTGTCGCTCATCTGGTCGCGCGACGTGAGCATCAAGACCGGGACTTGGCTCGCGCTGCGCAACGCCGAGAGAACGGCAAACCCATCCACGCCCGGCAGCATGACATCCAGCACCACGAGGTCATGGTCGCCGGTCACGGCAGCATGGAGTCCGTCGGTGCCCGTGAGCGCCGTCTCGACGGCATAGCCACTCTCGGACAGGCCCTGGCGCAGGTACTCGAGCGCTTGCGGTTCATCTTCGACGACCAGGATTTTCACAGAACCATTTTGCCGTCGCGAGCGTCAGAGCTTCGGCTCGATCGATGACAACATTTGTAATCCTCGGGCAACCGTAGGGACCTGCGCCGCATCTACAGTGGCCGCAAGTTGAAGCCACACGCAACAACTGATCACCCCCGCAGCCCAAGTCAAAGGAATCACTATGTACAAGCACGTATTGGCCCTCGCTTCGGTGCTCGCCTTCGGAGCTGCGGGCCCGGTCCTCGCTGCTGATGCGCAGACAGCCGAAAAGAATTCCCCACCACCGCGTTCGACGGATGACACCCAGCCGTCACCGGCGGCGCGTTGCCCCGCACAACAGCTGGTTCTGCCGCTCGATCACGGCCCGCGCGCGCAGAGCACGCCCTATCTGAACCGCCTACGGGCGGAACGCCACGCCGCTCAAGTAAAGGCCTGTGTGGCGGTTGGTAAATAGATCAGCTTCGTCGACAACTGACTCTGCCTCAGCGCTAGGCACCGCAAGCGGCAGCGCTGAGGGCTGGGTGGATGACGACATCCGTAATCGAAGGGCAACCGTCCGGACGTTCGCCATCTTCTACAGTGGCCCGAGTGGGTTGCCTACGGGCGACCAATGCGAACCAACACGCTGCTCATCACCCAGGAGCTCAACATGACACTGCTCAAGCACTCCATCGCTCTCATCACTTTCGCCGTCGCCGGCGCGGCTTCGGCGGCCGACCCCGCCACCCAACCCCGCATGGACATGTCGATGCCCGGCATGGCCATGCCGGGCATGAAGATGGACGCCGCCAAGCCGACTGAAGCGGATTCCGCGACGCTGACCCGTGGCATCGTCAAGAAGGTCGACACCGACCAGGGCAAGATCACCATACAGCACGAGGCGCTCGAGAACCTGGGCATGCCGGCCATGACGATGGTCTTTCGCGCGGCTGACGCCACGGTTCTGCAGGGTGCGAAGGCCGGCGAGGCTGTTGCGTTTCGGGCTGAGAAGGTCAACGGCGCCCTGGTCGTGACGCGCCTGGTGGCTCAGTAATAATGCAAGCGCGCTGCGGCAGCTGACGAAGGTTGCTGCGGCAAGCCCTGTTTTCTCTTATGAAAGGCTTTTTTATGAAAAGGTCATTCGTCACACTCGCAGCCCTGTTCGCCTTGGCCGGCAGCGGCTCCGTGGCTTTTGCGACCGGTTCGCACGAGGGGGGCGACGCTGCGGTAGGCGCACCGGGGCAAGCTGCCATGGTGACCCGGACGATCACCGTCGACATGACCGACAACATGAGGTTCAACCCAGCGAGCGTCCGGGCCAGTCAAGGCGAGACCATCCGCTTCGTCGTCAAGAACTCCGGCCAGGTCAAGCACGAGTTCGTCATCGGCTCCGAAAAGGAGCTCAAAGAGCACTACGCCATGATGATGAAGATGCCCGAGATGGAGCATGCGGACGCCAATCAGGTCACCGTCGCGCCGGGCAAGACCGGAGAGGTGATCTGGCAGTTCACGAAGGCCGGCACGGTCAATTTCGGTTGTCTGCAGCCGGGACACTATGACGCCGGCATGAAAGGCGCAGTCGTTGTGGCAGCCGCCAAGGGCGCGGCCACGAGCGACGGGCACTCGGACCACAAGCACTGATTCCAGTCCGGTCACCCATTGACAACTGTCGGGCAGCGGGGGGTCTCATCCTGGAAGCGAACAATCCTGGCCGTCTTTGCAAGAGCCCGCCCGATCGCCTCTGGGACACGATCGTGGTGGGCGGTGGGCCCGCGGGCCTCAGCGCTGCGCTCGTCCTCGGACGGTGCCGCAGAACCGTCCTGCTCTTCGACCACGGCAAGCCGCGCAACGCCGTGTCACGTGCCTTGCACGGCTTTCTGGGCAGTGACGGAATCGACCCGGCGCGGCTGCGGGAAGTGGCGCTCGCCCAGCTTGCGCCGTATCCGTTGGTCGTGGTCCGCAAAGCGCGCGTCGTCGGTGCTCGGCGAACCGAGTCCGGATTCGCCGTGGAGACGGGAGACGGGCAGCGATTTCGGTCCCGCAAGCTGCTGCTGGCCGCCGGCGTCGTCGATGATCTGCCCGACATTCCCGGGTTTCGCCAGCTCTACGGCGCAGGCGTCTTCCATTGTCCGTATTGCGATGGCTGGGAGATACAGGACCAGCCGCTCGCGGTTTACGGTCGTCACGACGACAAAGGTGGCGGACTCTCGCTGGAGATGATGCAGTGGAGCCGTGACGTCGTACTTTGCAGCGACGGTCCCGCCGAACTGAGTGCGGACTGTCGGGCCCGCCTGGATCGACATGGCATCACGGTGCGCGAGGAAAAGATCCTCCGCCTCGACGTGACGAGCGACGTGCCGCATCGAGCCGCCTTCGCGGTCGTGTTCGAGTCCGGCCCAGCCCTGCCTCGCGGGGCGCTGTTCTTCAACACCGGGCGTCACCAGTCGACGGATCTGGCCAAGAGCCTCGGCTGCGACACGTACGACCCGAAGGGCTGCGCCGTGGACCGGCGCACGCAGATGACCCATGTGCCCGGCCTCTACGTTGCCGGCGACGCCTCACGTGACGTCCTGCAAGTCGTCGTCGCCGCTGCAGAAGGTGCTGAGGCCGCCATGGCCATCAACACGGCGCTGCTTCATGAAGATCTGACTTGATAGCAGCCTGAGCGTCTGGCGGACATTTCAAGACTTGTAACCTCGCTGTCACCCCGGCGTCCATGCCTGCTCTTTAGAGTACTTGAACCGCACTGAGACATGTGCCTTCAACGACTCGGAGATCTTTGTGAACACGAAACTTTCCTTCGGCATTGCCGCCGCCGCCCTTGCTCTGATGGCCCAGGGTGCCCTGGCCCAATCCTCCGACGCTTCCGGCGTTGGCGCCCAAGCGACGACCCAGCGCGGCCAAGCGACGCGCTCCTTGGCTCCCGCCGGCGAGGGCCCCGGTTTGGTCGGATCGCAAAACACCGGCCGGTCCACCAAGACGCGGGCTCAAAGGAAAAGCGAGACCCTCATGGAGCGAAACATGGGCGGCCTGACGCCTGCCGGCCAAGGCGGCGTCAAGCCTGACCACATGAATCCTGTGGTGCCTCAGGCGAAAAGCCGGGCTGCCGTGAAGGCGGAAACGCAGGCCGCTGCCCGGAGCGGGACTCTGCAGCCGGCCGGTGAAGCTGCCCAGCCGTCGAGCCTGCCGGCCAAGAGAGGATAGGTCCGCTCGCCGGCAAAGCACGTCTTGGATGCGATCGCGCTGCAGCGTGGCGCGTTCGGTCGATCAGCGCGACCTCATCTGCGTCGCCGGCTCTGCACCCTCGCGCCCTCCCACCTGAGCTGAAGCAGCTTGGCGCAGCAGATGACGGCGTTCGCTTCGGGCCGCCCAGACCCTGGTAAGCCGCGGCGCTCCATTCGCTTGCCGGCATGCACCCTACACCGGAGAACCGGACGGCGTGGCGGAACCGGTCGAGACGCTGAGATGCAGAGGCGATTCGGCTCCTCGCGCTCGGTGGGTATCTGCAGTACAGGAACGGATCAGGTAAAGAGGAATGATGACGCGCTGGAGTCGGGTCGCTTTGCTATGCGTGCTTGCCATCGCCTTGCCCATGCAGGGCGTGGTCGCCGCGACTATGATCACATGCGGACTGAGTGAGCATGACCACGCGGTTGCAAGGGGACCGACCTACAGCACTTCGACTTGCGCCGCGAGTGCAGGAACATGTGGCACAGTCAGATCTCCGACAGCGACATGATGCGGCACGAGCTCAAGAAGCACTTCAACATCGCCGACTACCAGCCTTTCACGAATCTGGAGCCCTTGCGCGGCAACAACGGCAGCTCGCGCGCGGCCAGCACAGCGGCAACGACTGACGTCCCAATCGGCCCGCCCCGGGCAAGCCTTCGTAATCCTCGCAACGGACATCCATGGATGAGATCAAGCATGACCGTGGCCGCCGACGCTTCGTGCAATCGGCTGCCGCGCTGGGCGTTCTCGATGCGTTCGGAGCACTGGCTCCGGCATACGCGCAAACGGCTCGCGGCGGCAACACCGAAATCCGGGTGGGCGGCGACCGGGTCGCTGATCTCGTGATCGCCCCGACGCCGATCGAGTTCGGCGGCCGATCCGGATCGGCAGTGACGATCAACGGCACGGTCCCTGGGCCGATCCTTCGCTTTCGCGAGGGCGAGACCGCGACGCTGCGCGTCACCAACCGCTTGACCCATGACACGTCGGTCCACTGGCACGGCCTCCTCGTGCCGTCGGACATGGATGGCGTCCCCGGCGTGAGCTTTCCAGGCATCCGGCCCGGCGAGACATTCACGTACCGCTACCGCGTTCGGCAGAACGGCACCTATTGGTATCACAGCCACTCGGCCTTGCAGGAGCAGCTCGGCCACTACGCCCCGATCGTCATCGAGCCCGCGGGCCGCGATCCGGTCGCGTTCGACCGAGAGCACGTGGTCATGCTGTCCGACTGGACGTTCCGCGACCCAGAGCGCGCGATCGCCAAGCTGAAGAAGGAGGGCGGGTATTTCAATTACCAGCAACGGACGCTCGGCGACTTCGTCAAGGACGTGCGCGAGATGGGTTGGAGCGGGGCGGTCAAGGACAGGGCGATGTGGGCCAAGATGCGGATGGATCCGACCGACATCCTCGACGTCACCGGGTCGACCTACACGTACCTGATGAACGGCCTGCCGGCCGCTGGCAACTGGACCGGCCTCGTCAGGTCCGGCGAGCGCGTTCGCCTTCGCTTCATCAACGGCTCTTCACAAACCTACTTCAATGTCCGCATTCCCGGACTACCGATGACGATCGTCCAGGCGGATGGTCAGAACGTGCAGCCGGTGACCGTCGACGAGTTTCAGATCGCGACGGCCGAAACCTACGACGTCATCGTGCAGCCGCAGGCGGAGCAGGCGTACACCGTGTTCGCCGAGTCGATGGACCGCAGCGGCTACGTCCGTGGCACGTTGGCGACTCGCCCGGGACTGGCCGCTCCGGTGCCAGCGTTGCGCAAGCGGCCGCTGCGAAACATGGTGGACATGGGCATGGACATGGAGTCGATGGACATGCCTGGCATGAGCCACGGCGCCAAGCCGATGGCAATGGACGCTGGCTCGATGCAGGGCATGGCTGCAATGGACCATGGCTCGATGCAAGGGATGCCGGGAATGGACCACGGTGCGCAGCCACCGGGCTCGATGCCGGGGATGGACATGGGCGCAGGCGCGGCCAAGCCGATGCCAGGCATGGACATGGGCAAGGGCAAGGAAGCCGACGCCATGCAGCAGATGGCAGGGATGGGCAAAGGCGCAGACAAGTCGATGCCAGGCATGAAGATGGAGGGTATGGAATCGATGGCCGGGATGGACAGCCCGATCAACGGCAAGCATGGTCCCGACAACCACGGACGTGGCAATACGATGACCGCCATGGTGCAGCGCAACCGCCTCGGCGAGCCTGGCACCGGCCTGGCCGACGTCGGCCATCGCGTCTTGGTCTACAACGATCTGAAGGCGCTGGAACCGTCGCGCGACCCGCGCCCTCCACAGCGTGAGATCGAGATGCACCTCACCGGAAACATGGAGGCCTTCATCTGGGGCATCGACGGCAAGAAGTTCTCGGAGTCCGGGCCGCCGCCGATGGTCCGTGTCGGCGAGCGGGTGCGTCTGACGATGGTCAATGACACGATGATGGAACACCCGATGCATCTGCACGGAGTCTTCATGGAGCTCAACAACACGGCCGATCCGGCGCATCGGCCGCGCAAGCACACCATCAACGTCAAGCCGGCCGAGCGGGTATCGCTGGATTTCACGTACGACGAGCCTGGGAACTTCGCGTTCCACTGCCACCAGCTCTTCCACATGGAAGCGGGCATGTTCGGGTTCTTCAACGTCAGCGACCCGGCCTGAGGAGAAGTCAATGAATCCCAGACCTTGGTGGTTCCCTCTCGTGCTCGCGCTTGCGTCGTCGCAGGCCGGAGCGCAGTCGGCCGATGCCGACAAGCGATTTCCCCTGCCGCCGAAAGATTGGCCGATGCCGGTCATGGACCAGCAGATCGTTCCGTTTCTCCTGCTCGATCGGCTCGAGTACCGATTGCAAAAGGGCCAGAACGCGCTGGGTTGGGACGCTCAGGCGTCCATCGGCACGGACTACAACAAGGCTTGGCTGAAGTCAGAAGGCGAGAAGGCCGTCGGTGGTTCGACGGAACAAGCCGAAACGCAGCTACTCTACGCGCGCCTGATCAGTCCCTTCTGGTATTTGCAGGTCGGGGCGCGCAACGATGCCCGGCCCGGCCCATCACGCAACTACGGCGTCCTGGCGATCCAGGGACTGGCGCCGTATTGGTTCAATGTCGAAGGTTCCCTGTTCGTTCGCGGCGGCGAGGTTGCGGGTCGCTTCGAGGCGGAGTACGACCAGAAGATCACCCAACGTTGGGTTCTTCAGCCGAGGGCGGAAACCAATCTTTCGTCTTCCTCTGATCGGGCGCGCGGGCTCGGAGGCGGCTTCCGGGATGTCGAACTCGGTCTGCGTCTTCGCTACGAGATCGTGCGCGAGGTCGCGCCATACATCGGCGTCAACTGGTCGCGTAAGCTGGGGAGCACCGCAAGCTTGGCGCGGCAGCAGGGTGACAGCGTGACGAGCCGGGGCGTCGTCGCCGGAATTCGGGTCTGGTACTAGGCGGCCCCCGGACGGCTTGCGGCAGGCAATTGACGACGGACGGTGGTCGCGTCGTCACATTCCTCTAACACCAGCATTCCAGCATTGGTCCGTTGGCCGGGCTGAGCTGCCGTCACTTGCCGCTATCGCGATGACTCGTTGCCCCTGGACGTTCAACAGCACCTGCTGGACCAAGCGTGTTGTGAACGTGACTTGCTTCGCCCGAAGACGTGCCGCCCAGCCTCTGGGTGATCGGACGCCGCCGCCACTGTGGCCGCGCCCCGGCGGATCGGCCGCGAAGCCCTCTCGTGAAGCGAGCGCCAGGTGCCAGCGGACGAGTCAGGGCGCCGAAATCGCAGCGCCTGAGGCGCGTCCGGTGACAAGGTCTTCTTCTTCGCTCACGCGGCTCCTGAGGAGGCAAATCGCGGTGAATTGCCGCGAGCGCGTTGATTGACGCCGCGCGGAGTGAGTCAGCCCGGGAACGGATCGACCGGCGTCCGCCGGCCGATCAAGAAGGCGTCGGCAGCGAGTCGAAGCGGCCGCTCGTCGACGTCCAAGACTCGTGCGTGAACGAGCTCGGCGAAGCGCCGGTAGAGCCCGGTGTATTCAAAGTATTTGCCGCCGACCTCGGTGTCCGGCAGGGCTTGCCCGGCGATCTCGAGGCGGGCGCCGCCGTCGAAGAGTCGAAGGAGCCCGTCCTGCGTGCGCGCGCGGATCTCCCAGGTTTGCGAATCCTCAGCGCGCCAATCTAAGGTCGCGGTCACCGGCATGCCGGCGTGGTCCGCCATGTCCAGCGTGGCCGCGATCGGCGTCTGCCGGTTCGCCGGAACGAACAGCTCCGCCTCATTGAGGAAGATGCGCGTCGGCGCGATGTGCGTGAGGAGCGAGAACGCGTTGACGCTCGGGTCGAAGACGCCGGGCCCGCCCCGTTCCCAGATCCAATCTTCGCTTGAGTGCCAGCATCGGACGTCTTCGCGCCATTCGATCTCCAGCCGCTCGGGCGGATGGCGGGCAAGCCAGACCCGCGCAGCTTCGACCTGCATGGCGAAGCGCGAGTGCCAGGAGGCGAAGAGCGCCAGCTTGCCGGATCGCGCCGTGGCGACGAGGTCGTCGAGAGCCGACAGCGTCGTACAAGGGCGCTTTTCCAGGAACACGGCCTTGCCGGCGGCCAGTGCCTCGCGGGCGATGTCGTCGCGCACCGCCGAGACACTCGTGACGGCGACCGCATCGACCTCCGGTCCCTGCGAGAGCAGCTCGCCGAGCGTCCGGAAGGAAGCGATGCCCGGCAGCGAAGAGTGCGGGCTCGCCGTCGCGACCAACTCGAAGTCGGAGTTCGCGGCGATGACGGGCTGATGCTGGTCGCGAACGATCTTGCCGACCCCGACAAGGCCGATGCGGATCGAAGCCATGGCGTTGCTCCCTCTCCTGTCTGCAGTCAGCGGCTAGTCAGCGGCGGCCCTTCGGCGGACGCGGGCTCGTCCGCCCAGGCAACACGCGCCCGGCGCGCGCGCTTTCGCTCGGCGAGAACACGGGCAATCGAAGGCTCACGCTCTGCGTGGGAAGCACGTTGCGCCACTCGCGCACCAGCTTTCGGTAGGCTTCTCCCACGGGGCGAATCTTGCGCTCGAGGTCATAGAGGCCGAGCGCATTGACGTTGCCGTTGGTCTCGCGCAATGCGCTGTCCCAGTCCACCTGATCGGTGAGGGAGTACCAAGTGAAGCCGACGATCGGGATGCCGTCGTTGCGAAGCCGCAGCACGTTGGCCCACTCCTTCCAGAGCCACAAGACCGCCTCGTCTCCCTGGGGTCCCTGGCGCAAGTTCGTCTCGGTGTGCATCACCGGGATCTGGAAGCGATCGTAGTACTGCCACGTGATCTCGTCGTAGCCGAAGATCTCCCCCGATGCGGTCGTACTCCCGTCGGCAAAGACCCTGTGCTCGTTGGTGACGTAGTAGTCCGTTCCCAAGACGCAGTGCTGCTTGCAACGGTTGTCGCGGAAGAACTGGTATTCCTCTCGCGCCATGCCGCTGTCCATCAGGTATTCGTACATGTCCGAGTCGACCCGCCGGCCGTAGTTCAGGTCCAGCGACAGAAACCGCTTCGAGTTGGCGATCTCGGCAGGCTTGATAGCTGCCGGGCTGTCGGCGTGGAAGTACTCGGCCGATTCGCTGCAGACGAAAATGGCATCCGGCCGAACCTCCAGGATGGCGAGCATGGCCAGCACGTTGGCTTTAACCAGGTGCTTGAGCGCCGTCACGAAGGCCCGGTCGCTGCTCAGCTGCTCATTCCACCATCCATAGGCGGCTGAGAACGTGGCGCAGATGAACATCTCGTTGACGGGCGTGTAGAGCTGGACCCATGGAAAGCGCTCCGCGAAGGCCCGCGCGTAGGCAGCGAACAGCGTCGGAAAGTCGGGATTCTGGAAATTGCCGACCCAGTCGGGCACGCCGAAATGGCACAGGTCGGCGATCGGCGTGATGTCGCGCCGAAAGAGATCGCCAAACGTTTGGTCGGCAAACTCCCATTCGATGCGTCCCGGGCCGCGCCAGGTGCAGTGAAGCGGCGGGCCGTAGCGGAGCACGTGCAGGCCGAGCTCCTCGACGCAGTCGAAGTCGGTGCGCCAGTGTTCGTAATGACCGCACTTGGCCATCTCGTCGACCCGGACCTTGCCGCCGTCAAGGGTTGGGTAGCTGTTCTCGATGCCCGTGGCAAACATGAAGGGCGGAATCAACGCTCAATCCCTTTCGGCCTTCGAGCGAACTCCGGCCATATAGCCATCCTAGCGGGCGGCGCCTCTTCTCGTCTTGTGCTAGCTGCACTCGGCTTCAGCACGCTCTCCTCGGCGTGCGCATTGAAGGCACACGTCTCGCAGATGGCACGAGGCGGGTCTGCCGTTTGCCATCAATAATCGGTCGCCACGTGTCAACTGCGCACTCATCTGGAAGGTACGATCCAACATGACCCCGAAAGGCGACATCGTTCTCGTCACCGGCTCGAACGGTCGCATCGGCACCGCCGTCATGGAGCGGCTGCGCGGGCGCTTCGACAACATCGTGGGGTTCGACCGCAAGGCGGCGACGCCGCCGCCTCCCGACTGCGTTGCGATTCCTGTCGATGTCGCCTCTGACGAGAGCGTCAGGGACGGGCTGCGCATCCTTCGCGAGCACCACGGGTCGAAGGTGGCCACGGTCGTGCACTTGGCCGCGTACTACGACTTCGGCGGTGAAGCGAGCCCGAAGTACGACCAGATCACGGTCGAAGGAACGCGCCGGCTCCTCCGCGGCCTGCGCGAAGGCTTCGAGGTTCAGCAGTTCATCTTCGCCAGCACGATGCTCGTGCACAGCCCCGGCGAGCCGGGGATCTTCATCAACGAGGACTCGCCCATCGGTCCGACCTGGGCCTACCCGGAATCGAAGGTCCGCACCGAAGCCGTTATCCGCGCCGAGCACGGGCCCATCCCGACCGTCGTCCTGCGGCTGGCCGGCGTCTACGACGACAACTGCCATTCGCCGCCGCTCGCCAACCAGATGCAGCGGATTTACGAGCGTCAGCTCGCCAGTCACCTGTATTCCGGGCCGACCTCGCACGGGCAGTCGTTCGTGCACATGGACGACGTCGTCGATGCCATCGAGCGCGCCGTCGAGAAGCGCGCCTCGCTGCCGCAGGAGACGGTGCTCCTGATCGGAGAGCCCGAGACGCTCAGCTACGACGAACTGCAGCACACGATGCAGCGGCTGATCCACGGCGAGTCTTGGGAGACGGTCGACGTTCCCGGCCCGATCGCAAAGGTCGGTGCCTGGGTCGAGGACGTCCTGCCAGGCAAGGAGGCGTTCATCAAGCCCTGGATGATCGACCGCGCCAACGACCACTACGCGCTCGAGATCACGCGCGCAAAGACGGTGCTCGACTGGACGCCCAGGCGCAGCCTGCGAGCGACGCTGCCCGAGATGGTGTCAGCGCTCAAGGCCGACCCGCTCGGCTGGTACCACGAGCAGGGGCTCGAGCCACCGTCGTCGCTGACCGATGGGGCGTCGCCGGTCGACAAGCGTGGTGCGCCCAGCGAGTCAAAGGCGGCAACCACCGCTGCGCCTGCGGGGCACGATCACGCGGCGAAGCAAATGGCGGCAGCCGCGCAGCAGTACACCTGCCCGATGCACCCGGACATCGTCCGCAGCGCCCCGGGCAGCTGCCCTAAGTGCGGCATGACGCTGGTGCCGCGCGAGCCGGCGCCAGCAACCGGGCCGGCAGCGCGGGCAACCGGGCCCGCAGCGCCGCACGGTGACATGATGGTCGAGGCGCATCGGGCGATGCTCTGGCCGCACTACCTGAGCCTGATGCTCGGCATCTGGCTGCTGACGAGCCCGTTCGCGCTCGGCTACCTGAGCGCGTTCGTCCCCGACGCCAACCTCGTGCGCGTTAGCGCAGAGCGCGGCCTGCCGTCGTTCGACTGGCGCAACCTGGCCATGACCTGGAGCGATGTCGCCAGCGGCGCCCTAATCGTGGTCTTCAGCTACCTGGCGGCGAACGCCGATCGCCGCTATCCCTGGGCGCAATGGGCCAACGCGGTGGTCGGCGGCTGGCTGCTGTTCGCGCCCCTCGTCTTCTGGAGCCCGCTGCCCGAGGCGTATGCCAATGACACGCTGATCGGCGTGCTCGTGATCGCGCTGGCGGTGCTGATTCCCATGATGCCGGGCATGAGCATGGCCGGCATGATGGGCAAGCCCGACATCCCGCCCGGCTGGTCGTACACGCCGGCGAGCTGGGTGCAGCGCGCGCCGGTTGCCGTGCTCGCCTTCGTCGGCCTGCTCCTGGCCCGGTACATGACCGCCTACCAGCTCGGTTACACCGATTCGGCCTGGGACCCGTTCTTCGCCGGCAGCGGCGGCAGGAACGGCACCGTGACGATCATCACCTCTGACGTCTCCAAGGCATGGCCGATCGCCGACTCGGGCCTGGGCGCGGTGGTCTACACGCTCGAGCTCGTGATGACGTTCATGGGCGGCAAGGACCGCTGGCGCACGATGCCGTGGATGGTGCTCGCGCTGGCGGTGCTGATCCTGCCGCTCGGCATCGTCAGCATCTACTTCATCATCATTCAGCCGATCGTCATCGGCACCTGGTGCACGCCGTGCCTGATCGCCGCGCTGGCGATGGTGCTCATGATCCCGTACTCGCTCGACGAGTTCGTAGCGATGGGCCAGTTCCTGCTCTGGGCGCACCGCAACGGCAAGCCGTTCTGGCGCACCTTCTGGACCGGCGACGCGATGGAGGGCGGCAGCGACGACACCTCCAAGGGCCTGCTCGGCTCCAGGCGCGAGATCTGGGCCGAGGCGGCGCGCGGCGTGACGTTCCCGTGGACGCTGTGGCTGAGCGTGGCCATCGGCGTCTGGCTGACATTCACGCGGGTCACCTTCGCAAGCTCGGGGGCGATGGCCAACAGCGACCACCTGATCGGCGCGCTCGTGGTGACGTTCTCAATCATGGCCTTCGCGGAGGTCGGCAGGGCGCTTCGCTTCGTCAATGTAGCGCTCGGCGCGTGGCTGATCGTTGCGCCGTGGCTGCTCGGCGGGACGGGCTCGCCGCTGGCGGCGTGGAACGGTGCCATCAGCGGCGTGCTGCTGATCGCGCTGGCCATTCCGCTCGGCGCGATTCGCAACTCGTATGCAGACTGGGATCCTTACGTCGTGTGGCGGCCGGGTCGAAGGCGCAGCAAGAGCGGGCATCCGCCAGCCGATCCCGTCCGGCCGGGCCGCGAACACGCTTCATGATTCGAGGGGCGCGCTTCGAAAAAATGCGATGCCGAGAGCGCTCGAGCTCCTGCGAAGCCCTGAGCCGGGTTGGAGTCTCTGGGTTTGCTCCTGACTATCCACTTGGTCCAGCAGACCATAGGCGCCGACGAGCTTCGGGTACTGCGTGACCGCTTCGCACTGCAGGATCAAGAGCGCTCCGGCGACTGCCCGGCGGTGGGCGTGTCGCTCCTGTCCCCCACGAGCGCGGCTGCCCAGCAGGCTAAGGCAGTGAATCTGACCGGCCGTTTGCGAGAGGCGGTCGGCATGATTTGTGCCCTCATATGTTTTACGGCCAACCGCTCGCCGGAAAAGGTCCAACTCGTGCTTCTTGGCCTTGCCGCATCACTACGACCGAGCATGGCCAGGCGTCAACTCAACCCTGCCAGTTCAACCATCAACCAAATCAACCGAACGGAGATCACGATGCCATACGCTACTTGGATGTCGATAGGCGCTATCTTGGCCAGCTTGGCCAGGCCGTGCCGGCTTCGGCCCAACAGGGACAGCATGCTCAGCAAGGCCGCTCTATGTCGGGCATGCCTGGGATGTCGGGCATGTCTGGCATGCACAACATGAGCCCCGCTCAAAAGGAGTTCATGGCCGCGATGGACAAGATGAACAAGGCGATGATGCAGGGCATGACGGATGCGGATCCGGGTCAATCCTGGATGAAGCAGATGGCCGCTCACCATCAGGGCGCCATCGACATGTCTGAGATCGTGCTCAAGCACTCCAACGACCCGGAAGTGACGAAGGAAGCGCGCAAGACCGCTCAGGAGAATGAGAAGAGTCTCAAAGAGCTTCAGGCGTAGAGCCGCTCTAGCGCCAGCCACTGCTGCGAGTTGCGAGCGGCCTTCCTTTGCGAGGAGGCCGGGGCCTGCGAATGACCGCCGACAGGCAGGCAACCCGATCCGCTACATCGACGAAGAGTGAGAGTGGATGTTGGATGAGCCAGAACAAGTGACAGGCTCTTGCGCCGGCCTCGGTTCAGAGCGCGCGTCGTACACCTTTCTGTTGTCGGACGACGGGGCGGTAAGTGCGCTCCCGCACCAGGAGTACGTGGCGCTCGCTCGCGGTGAGTTGGTTGCTCCGCAATTTGCGGCTCGCCGGTTCCGGCTCGCAGACTGGTTCGTCGAGCTAGACGCCGCTCGTCCCGGCCGAGTGCTGAACGAGTGGTACGGCTGGGTTGGCTTCGACGAAGAAGGCCGGCTCGATCCAACGCCACAGCGACGCACGCGGCCGGATGCCGCCGACAAAGTGGACGAGTCGGCACTTCCGACCAAAGCCGAGCGCGAAGCGATCCGGCAGTTGATGCATGTCGACAATCCGCCCCAGAAGCCCGCGGCTGATGCTCACGACGGCGCTGGCGGCTCGTAAGCGTCCTGTCTGCACCGCCTTGAGTTGAGTAGCCCAAGCGTGGACGATGGTGTCCACCATGTTGATGAACTGACCCCAGAACTTGGACAAGACTGAGGGGATCAGGTGACAAGGTATTCAGAGAAGCAACGTCTAGACGCGGTCAAGGCCTACTTTGGATCGCTTCAGAAAACGGCAGAAATCTTACGTTAAGCCGATCTGACCGAGCTGGTGTTCCAAATCGCTGCTGGCACTTGGCCGTTAGGCTGGCCTCGTTCCCCCGCAACGGTCGAGCGATGAACGTTGAACAGCCTAGCGGCGTCCGCGGCCGTTTTCTGCCCTGCGTTTGCGCAATGTCACATAGGGAGCAGGAGGTTGCCACCTTCGCCCCACCACACTGCTGGCAAAAGCGCCAGTCCCGAGCATGCCGTCGCCGGGCACAGCGCCAAGCATTGCTGTCCCAGGAGGAGGAGCCACGCTGGAAGCTACGACGAGCAGTTGTTCGCGCGAGCCTCGAGCGGGCTAGGTGTGAACGTACAAGACGTTGTATCGGGTGTTCATCCGAACTGGGGTTGAGAGAGTGGAAGTCGCCAAACACCCAAGCCCCGCTGGTAGTGGCGCTCGCGGGCTTTGCGTTGAACAGCCGGCGCAGCGGTCGGGGGCCGCAGCGGGGCGCCATGCATCGCTTCAAAACTGAGGCAGGCCCTTCGAAGATGGACTGCGCGTCTGAGTAAGGGCCGTGCGTGTCCACGTCCAGCACATCGAATCGATGTGGAAGATCCGGCAGACCCTCGCGCCGGATGCGCGTTCGGCAAACCCGGCCGAACAAAGAAGCGAAACCCCGTGCAGGGTGCCCTCCCTCACGTGCGACCGCGCGCTGCCTAGCGCGCCGGCTCGATTCGAGTCACCGTCGGCGGGTTCTTGACCATCTCGACGCGAAACCTGACGTTGTCACCCGTCTTTACGGCACCGAGCGCTTTCTTGTCGGCGACGCTGAAGGGCATGGTCATGGCGGGCATCTGCATGTTGACGATCTCGCCGTGCTTGAGCGTGACGACTCCCTCGCTGGCGTCGACGGCCTGAACGACACCGTTGGTCAACGTGGGCGACTGAGCGGGCCCGAAGCCGACTTCGACATCGGCATGTTCGGCGACATCTGTGCGTAGGCCGCCGAAGCGGCGATGGCGAGTGCGCAGGTCAGGTACTTCGGGGTGATCATGGAGCTCTCCAAACGTGGGTTACTTGGGATAGGTGGCGAAGACCGTGTCGCGCCCCTGCCGATCGATCAGCAGGACCTTGTAGGGGTCCTTGCGATCGCCGTACTCCATGCCTGGAGAGCCGACCGGCATGCTGGGAACGGCCAGGCCGATCGCCTGCGGCTTCAAGGCCAGAAGGCGTCGAATCTCCGGCGCCGGGACGTGGCCCTCGATGGCGTATCCCTCTACCGTCGCGGTGTGGCAGGCGCCGAATGCGTCTGGGATACCGACCTTCTTGCGGACCGCGATCGTGTCGTCCGTGGTCGTAACCTGGACGGCGAACCCGGCGCTCGAGAGGTGCTTGACCCACCCCGCGCAGCAGTCGCAGCTTTCGTTTTTGTAGACGTGAATCTTGGTCGCTGCTTGCGCCGGAAGGGCCGGCAAGACAGGCAGCGCCGCGAGGGCGTGGATCAGAGTGCGTCGTTTCATCGGGATCTCCTTGGAAAGTCTTGAGGCAACGGGTTCAGGCGGGGAGAGTCGTTCTGACCCTGCGGTGGTGCCGCTGGCGACTCGCCTCGGACCACCGCGGCCGTCATCGCCTTCGGAAACGCGCGCAGCACTGCGCCTTCGCGGATCGCCGCCACCAGCGTGGCCTCGGTGTCGGGCTCGCCGGCGTCCAGCCTTAGAGCGAGCGCGTTCTTGAGGTACACGAGCATCACCACGCCGAACTCGGCGGCGATTCCGCCAGCGCGATGAGGCCGACGGCGGAGGCGACCGACAGCGAGTGCCCGACTGCCCAGACCAGCCAGAAGCCGCCCACCAGCGAGAACGGCACGGCGGCCATGACGAGCGCGGCGTCGCCGAGCGAGCGAAAGAGCACGTAGAGCAGCACGAGGATGACCGCCAAGGTCAAAGGCACGACCAGCCTCAGCCGTTCGGTCGCCCGTTCGAGGTACTCGAACTGCCCGGACCAGGAGACGGCGTAGCCCGGCGGGAGCTTGACGGAACCGCGCACCGCCTTCTGCATGTCGTTGACCACCGAGCGCAGGTCGCGGCCACGCACGTCGACGTAGATCCAGCCGGAGAGGCGCGCGTTCTCGCTGCGCAGCATCGGCGGCCCCTCTTCGATCGAGATTCTCGAGACGTCCTGCAGCAGCAGCTGGGCGCCCTTCTCGGTCACGAACGGCAGCTCGCGCAGGCGCTGCAGCGAATCGCGGATTTCGCGCGGGTAGCGGACGTTGATCGGGTAGCGCTCGCGACCCTGGATCACCTCGCCGACGTTGTCGCCGCCGATGGCGGTCGAGACGACGCTCTGCACGTCGGCAACCGAGAGGCCGAAGCGCGCCGCCGCGGCGCGATCGACCTCGACGTCGATGGACCGGCCGCCGGTGAGCCGCTCGGCCAGCGCCGACGACACTCGGGAACTCGTTCCTCGGCGGATTTGATCCGGTCGCCAGCTTGTCGATCGTCGCCAGATCGGCGCCGGCGCGGAGCTCATGGACACGCTTGCTCCACGAATCCGCTGATCTCGCCGGGACCCGCAAAGACCACTGATGCTCGATCGCCTTGCATTCCCGCGCCGACGATGACCGGCTTGCCGGGAGTCGGCCCGAGACGGCTCGAATCGGTCTTGAATCGCAGGTTGAACTCCCACACCTTGTTGTTCTTGCCGTCGGCAGTGCTCACGGTGTACGTATCGGCGCAGTGTTTGATCGCCGTCACCTGTCCGTCCGCGGGGGCGGCTTTAAGGTCCGCGTGAGCGGATTGCATGTTCATCATCATCCCGCCCCCGCGCTGTGCGAGCGTCGGCGCCTTACCCTCGGAAATCGCTTTTATATAAGCAATGACGTCTTGGCGAGCGTTGCTGTCGCGCAGGCCGGGAAAAGTCATGCTGGTGCCCGGGATGAACGCCTCGGGGTCGGTGAGCCACTTGTCGAGCGTCTTCGCGTTCCACACGAAAGTGGCGCGCTTCAGTGCGTCGGAGTACCGGTGGAAATCGGCAACGGTTCCCGCCTTCCTCTCCCAGACATTGGCGAGGCTCGGACCGGTCAGATGCTCGCCGGCTGTTGTCGAGTGGCAGGCGGCGCATTGCTGGAAGAACGCGGCGCCGCGTGCGGCGTCTCCTGCAGCCCAGACCGCGGAATGCGAAATCGAAAGTCCAAAGGTGGAAACGAGCACGAAGAGATGTTTCATGACAGGTTGCCTTCCTCATTCGGTGCAGGGCCGACTTGCAAACGCGGTAGCTGCGTCGAACACGTCCGCAATTCGCGATCGTCTCCGCGGGGGCGCGGGACCCAGGACATCTTGATGAAGCGACTGCTCGCCGAACCCTCTGGCCTTGACGAGGCTGTTGCCGCGCACGCCGATCTCGTCCAACGCTTTTTCTGTGGCCCTGAGTTTGTCGATGCGATGATTGCGGCGATCGATGCTGGTTCCATTCGAACCTCCTGTTGAAGGTCGAGGGCGACGTCGCGTATCGCGAAGCCGCGCGAGGGAGGTTCAAGATGTCTGCGATGGTCGAGATCACGGCTGACACGAATGGCGACTAGTCCTTGTTGTGCTTGTCGAAGAGCAGGTTTGTCTGGTGGCTGCAGCAATCACGAGCACGAGCACCACGACCATGAGCAACCAGGACGAAGCCCATCCCGCCCATCATGACGGCCATGCCACCGGCTGACATCATGGAGTCCATGTTGGATGGGTTTAGGCGAACAGCGGATACCTGGTCAGTGCGTCTTGTGGGGGCGTCGGGGGCGTCGGGGGCGTCGGCGGGCCCCGGAGTGCGTCGGTCGCGGGGGTTCCTTGGGCTTGCCGCGACGGTGCAGATAGAACATCAGCCCGCCGAAGACGACCACCCCAATGAACCAGAGGACCCAAAGCTCATTCATCAGCTCGATCGGGATCCAGCGCCCGGCAAAAAGCATATTGGTCTCCGGCTTCAACAAGGCGGGTGAGGCCCCGACCCGATGGCTTACTTCACTTCAGTCACGACGTAGTCGGCGCCTTGCTTCTTGATTGCGACATGGACCTTGTTGCCGACAGCCAACTTCTTGAAGAGTGCCTTGTCCTTGACCGCGAACGACATGGTCATCGCCGGCCAGTTCAGGCTTTTGATCGGCTCGTGGGCCAGTGTCACGTTGCCCTTCGAAGGGTCAGCAGCCTTGACGACCGCGTCGGTTCGGTGAGTCGCGGCCTGGCTGTCGTTGTTGGGCTTGTCGGCGGACTTCATGCTCATGCCGTCGCCTGTCATCGACATACCTGCGCTCTGCGCGTAGGAACCGCCTGTGGCCGAAAAGGCGATGGTGGCGAGCAAAACCAGGGAGTGGGTCGCTTTCATGATCGTGTTCCTCGAGTTTGGGGTTGGCGGGTTGAGAATGGTTCAGTCGTAAGACTGTAGGCGCGTGACCCGCTCGCGCAGAGCTAGCGATTGCATCGAAGGGATCTCGGTGCAGCCAGACGGAGGGTTCAGGCGTCTTCACGAGCAATCCTCCACCGAGCCCACGGCATCACGCGTTCCTTCCGCGGTCGGCGCATCAGCAGGTAGGCCGCGGGAATGACGAACATCGACAGCAGCGGGGCGGTAATCATTCCGCCGACCATCGGCGCAGCGATGCGCTGCATGACCTCCGAGCCCGTTCCGGAGCCCCACATGATGGGAAACAGGCCCGCCAGGATGACGGCCACGGTCATCGCCTTCGGCCGCACGCGAAGGACGGCGCCCTCGCGGATCGCGCCCAGCAGATCGGCCATGCTCGTGGTCCCCTTTTCGAGCCGCACGCTCCACGCGGTTTTCAGGTACAGCAGCATGATCACCCCGAACTCGGCCGCCACGCCCGCGAGGGCGATGAACCCGACGGCGGCGGCGACGGACAGGTTGTAGCCGAGGACATAGAGCAACCAGATGCCGCCCACCAGCGCGAACGGCAGCGAAGCCATCAGCAGCAAGGCCTCGCCGAAGCGCTGGAAGGTGAGGTACAGCAGCACGAAGATGATGAGGAGCGTGAACGGCACGACGACCTTCAGCTTGGCGGTGGCACGCTCGAGAAACTCGAACTGCCCCGACCACGAGATCGAATACCCCGGAGGCAGCTTCACTTCCTTCATCACGGCGCGCTGCATGTCCTGGACCGCGCCGCGCAAGTCGCGGCCGCGGATATCCACGTAGACCCAGCCTGACAGGCGCGCGTTCTCGCTGCGCAGCATCGGCGGACCGTCCGTGATGCGGATATCGGCCAAATCGGACAGTACGAGTCGCGCGCCGCGCCCGCTGACGATCGGCAAGTTGCGCAGCTTGTCCAGCGAATCGCGGACCTCGCGCGGGTAACGCATGTTGATCGGAAAGCGCTGCAGGCCTTCCACCGTCTCACCGACGTTCTCGCCGCCCACGGCGGAGGCGATGACGGATTGCACGTCCGCGATGTTCATGCCGAAACGGGCGGCCTCGTCACGCTTGATGGTGACATCGACATATCGGCCGCCGGTCAGGCGCTCGGCAAGCGCACTGGACACCCCCGGCACGTTCTTCAGCACCCGCTCGATCTCTCCTGTGATGCGATCGAGGGTCGCAAGGTCGGTGCCCGCGACCTTCACGCCCACCGGGCTCTTGATTCCGGTCGCGAGCATGTCGATGCGATTGCGAATTGGGGGCACCCAGATGTTTGAAAGCCCCGGAACCTGCACGGTGCGATCCAGCTCTTCGATCAGCCTGTCTTGCGTCATGCCAGGGCGCCACTGATCGCGAGGCTTGAACTGGATCGTGGTCTCGAACATCTCCAGCGGCGCGGGGTCGGTGGCGGTCTCGGCCCGCCCGGCTTTGCCGTACACGCTGAGGACTTCCGGCACAGTCTTGATGAGCCGGTCGGTCTGCTGGAGCAACTCCGCTGCTTTGCCGACCCCAAGACCTGGGAGGGCGGACGGCATGTACAGCAGATCACCTTCGTCCAGTCTGGGCATGAACTCGCCGCCGATCTTCGCCAGCGGCCACAGGCTCGTCGCCAGCACCAGCACAGCCAACGCGATCGTCGCCTTCGGCCAGCGCAGTACGGCCTCCAGGATGGGCCGATATGCCGCGATCAGGAAGCGATTCAGTGGATTGGTTTTCTCGTCGGGGATGCGCCCGCGAATCAGATAGCCCATCAGCACTGGGATCAGCGTCACAGCCAATCCCGCGGCAGCCGCCATCGCGTACGTCTTGGTGAATGCGAGGGGCGAAAACAGGCGTCCCTCCTGCGCCTCCAGCGTGAACACCGGCACGAACGAGAGCGTGATGATCAGCAGCGAGAAGAACAGCGCCGGGCCGACCTCGGCGGCCGAATCGCCGATCACGCGCCAGTGCGCGCCGCCTTCCGGTGCCCGGCCGTCGTGCTCGTGTCGCCATTCCTCGATGTGCTTGTGCGCGTTTTCGATCATCACCACCGCCGCATCAACCATCGCGCCGATGGCGATAGCGATGCCGCCGAGCGACATGATGTTCGCGTTGACGCCCTGGTAGCGCATCACGATGAACGCCGCGAGGATGCCTAACGGCAGAGAGATGATGGCCACGAACGCCGAGCGCAGGTGGAACAGGAAGATGAAGCACACCACCGCGACCACGACGAACTCCTCGATCAGCTTGTAGGTGAGGTTGTCGACGGCGCGCTCGATGAGGCTGGAACGATCGTACGTCGGCACGATCTCGACCCCGCGCGGCAGGCTTGCCTGCAGCGACTCCAGCTTGCTCTTCACTGCCGCGATCGTCTCCAGTGCGTTCTTGCCCGAGCGCATCACGATGACGCCGCCGGGTGCCTCGCCCTCGCCGTCGAGCTCGCCGATGCCGCGGCGCATCTCGGGCCCGAGCTGGATGCGGGCGACGTCGCCCAGGCGCACCGACACGCCGGCATCCGTGCTGGACAGTGGGATCTTGCGAAAGTCGTCCAGGCTCTGCAGGTAGCCCGACGCGCGCACCATGTACTCGGCCTCACCGAGCTCGAGCACGGACCCGCCGGTCTCCTGGTTCGCCTTCTGAATGGCGTCAACAACCTTGGTGTGCGGGATGTTGTAGGCCGCGAGCTTGTCGGGGTCGAGTACCACTTGGTACTGGCGCACCATGCCCCCGATCGACGCCACCTCGGCCACATTGGGGACGGTCTTGAGCTCGTACTTCAGGAACCAATCCTGCAGGGCACGCAGCTGGCTTGCGTCCTGGCTGCCGCTGCGATCGATCAGCGCATACTGGTAGATCCAGCCCACGCCGGTCGCGTCAGGCCCGAGCGACGCCTTCGCGCTCGGCGGCAGGCGGGACTGCACTTGATTCATGTACTCGAGCACGCGCGAACGTGCCCAGTACAGGTCGGTTCCGTCCTCAAACAGCACGTAGACGAATGAGTCACCGAAGAAGGAGTAACCACGCACTGTCTTCGCGCCGGGCACCGAGAGCATCGTCGTCGTGAGCGGATAGGTGATCTGGTTCTCGACGATTTGAGGTGCCTGCCCGGGATAGCTCGTCCGAATGATCACCTGCACGTCAGACAAGTCGGGCAGTGCGTCGAGCGGAGTCCTCAGCAGCGAGATCACGCCCCACGTACCGATCATCAGCGTGCCCAGCAGCACGAGGAAGCGGTTGGCGATCGACCAGCGAATCAGTCGCGCAATCACGGCCTGCTTCCCGAAGCGGTTTGGGCTACCGGCGCGGCGGCCATCGGTGTCACGGCCGCGAGTTGCGGGAGGTTGTCCGGACCCATGAAGAATTCGAACTTCACCCGATCCCCCACGGCGAGCTTGCGTGGGACTCCGGTCGGCGGCAGCTTGAAGTCCATCGTCATAGGCCCCCACTTCATCGACGGGATCGGGCCGTGGGAGAGAGTCATCGCGTCCTTGCCAATGGCTTCGACCTTCGCCTCGCCGACATGCCGCGGCGCACTCGCCACTGCTGCCGCAGCCCCTCCGACCGGTGCTGCTGGATCGCCGTTCAGGCGCGCCTCGACGCCGCGCAGGCTCGCTTCGGAGTCGATGAGGAATTGCGACGACACGACCACGCGCTGACCCGGCTGCAGTCCGCGCCGGATTTCGCTCTGGCCACCCGTTTCGATGCCGACCTCGACCTCCACCGGCCGGAAGGTTCCCTTGTCCTCGGCGACCATGACCACCGTCCGCTTGCCGGTCTGGATGACGGCTTCGGTCGGCACGAGCAGCATCTTGTCGGCACGCATGTCCATGAACTGCATCTGCACGAACATGCCGGGCACCAGCCGACCGCTGCGGTTCGCAAGCTGCATGCGGGCCTTGAGGGTTCGGGTGGATGCGTTGACCTCCGGCAGCAGCGCCTGCACCTTGCCTTCGAAGGTCTCGCCGGGTACGGCCGGACTCTTGGCCTGCACCCGTGCACCCGGTCGCAACAGTGCGGCCTGGCTTTCCGGCACCTCCGCGTTGGCCCAGACCGTGGCCAGGCCATTGATGCGGAAGAGCGTCGCGCCGGCCATGACCGTCATGCCCTCGCGCGCCATCACCTCTACGACAACGCCACCGATCGGCGCAGTCAAGTTGATGCGCGGCTGCGTCTTGCCCGAGGTCTCGATCAGACGGATCTGCTCGTCACTCATGCCGACCTGGCGCATTCGCTGGCGCGCTCCGTCGACGAGCGCCGCCAGGTCGGTGCCCTGCATCCGGCGCACCGACAGGAATTCCTCCTGCGCGGCGATCCAGTCCGGCACGTACAGATCGACGAGGGGCTGCCCCTTGGCGACGTGATCGAGCGTCGCGCGTACGTGCAGCCGCTCGACGTAGCCCGTCGCCCGCGCCTGCACGATGGCCTGGTCGCGCTCGTTGAAGGCGATGCTGCCGACCGCCGCCACCTGCGGCGACAGCTTGCCTTCGGTGACTTCGGCCGTGCGAATGCCGAGCTTCTGCTGGATGCGCGGGCTGACGGTGACCTTGCCCTGATCCGAGTCGCCGTCCGCGTACACCGGCGACATCATCATGTCCATGAACGGCGACTTCCCCGGCTTGTCGAACTTGCTCGCCGGCACCATCGGGTCGTGGTAGTAGAGAATCTTCTTGCCGGTCCTCGGGTCGACGTCCCCGGCTTTCAATCCGGCCTGCATGTGGCGCCGTGTGGCGTCTTCTCCTCCTTCGACACCGGCAGGCACGCCACCGCTCGGCGCGGCAGAGGCGGTGCCCGCGCCCGCGGCGTTGGCGGCCGCGCTCATGCCGGCGCCGCGCTGCATGCCGAGCCTGTACATGGCGTAACCCGCGGCGACGAACAGGAGGGCGACGCAAAGGACGATCACGAAAGGTTTGCGTTTCACTTGCTTTGTCCCTCGTTCGTCATAGTGTTGCGGGCAGCGGTGTGGTCCTGCGGGACGAGGTAGTTCAGCTGGGCCCACACGCGGGCCGTCTCCATGGCCAGGCCAAGCCGCTCCAGCCGCGTGTCGATCTCGCCGCGCCGTGCCTCCAGAACGGCCGCCAGGGCTCCCGCGCCACCACGGTACGCTGCGATAGAAGCCCGCGTGCGCTCGGTGGCCAGAGGGATCAAGGACCGGTCGTAGCGCTCGAGTCGTTCGAGATCGCTACGCCACTCCTGCAGCATCGCAAGTGCATCGGCGACGTGCATGCGCGTCGTCTCCTCGCGCTCGGCACGCATCTGTTCGACCATCGCCAGCTTGGCGGCGAGCTCGCGGTCCTGACGATTCGCCTGATCCCACTGCAGCGGAATGGCGACATTGACTGACACCATGTTCGAGTACGCCGGCCCACGCTGGCTGTACATCAGCTCGACGCTCACGTCGGTCGTCTTGTTCGCGCGTGCAACCTCGGCGTCTGCCTGCGCCAGCGCCTCTCGCCTGAACAACACGACGATCTCGGGATGGTGCGTCAGTTGGCTTTCGAGGTCTTCGGGACGGAGGCTGACGGTCTGTACGGAAGGTGGCGAGGACGCCAGTTCATCCGCGCCAGACGTGCCGATCCATCGACCGAGCTGGGTCATGGCGGTGGCGATCTGGCGCCCGTTCCGTGCGAGGCGATCCTCGATCAGTTCGACGGCGGCACGTGCGGCAAACACGTCCGCTTGCGAACCCTTGCCCCCGCGGTAGGCCGATTCGGCCGCCTCGATCGGCAGCCTGGCTTCGTCGCGCTGCGCGATGAGCACGTCGCGCATGCGTTCCTGGTAGTAGCGGTCCAGCCAGGCGATCGCCGTGTCGCGCCTGAGGTTGGTCACCGCCAGGGCGCGGTTGGCCTCGGCGACCTCGGCTTCGCGCTCGAAGCGGGACGCTCGCGCCTTGAGCTTGCCGTCGCGGGTGAACTCCTGCATGACGCCGACCGAGCGCATGGTCATGAAGTCGTTCGTCAGGCTGAAGCGATCGGGGCCGTTGATCGGCAGGTTGTTGATTCCCGCCTTCAGCGTCGGATCTGGTCGCTGGCCCGCTGCCACGGCCATGTGGCGCGAAGCGCTTGCGGAGGCCTCCTGGGCGGTCACGAGCCGCGACCGTTCCTGGGCGAGGCGCAATGCCTGGTCCAGCGTCAGGGGACTCGCGGCATGTGAGTGAAGTGCCCAGGCGATCAGCAGCAACAGCGCTGGGCGCAGGCGGCGCAGTGAACGAACGAACATGAAATCTCCAGATGACGGCTCGGTCGAGGTCGCGCACGAGCCATGCGCGCGACCGGACATGCCGACGCTGACCTGGCGGTCAAGCGCTCAGCAGATGAGGCGGCTGGAGATCAAATACGCAAGCAGCAGTGCCGGATCGCGATCGGCGGTGCAGTCGTCCGCTGCAAGAGGAAAGCCTCTTCGGTGACTGCGCTGGGAGTCAGCAGAGCCGGCTCCATGAAAGCCGGCAACACCATGAGCAGAACGACCACCGGTCCGGCCGTTCGGACTTCATGCTTATCGAGCGACGACTTGGCGTCCTGGCAGTGGGTATGGCACAGCGCCGGGGCGCTGGAATCGGGCTGGCCGCAATCAGCCATGTCCAGCCCCCCATCCGCTGTGCCCGCCGACATGGGCGGCAAATGCTCGTTTCCGGGCTGGAGAGCCGGGCACGCGTGGGATGCGACCGCCAACTGCATGAACAGCATGCTGAACAGCGCGATCAGCACGGTCACGACACGATGTTTGCTGGAGAGCCGGAACACAGGGATGATGTCGGTAAGGACGTCGTTGATCTTACCTCCGAGAGCCGATAAGCGCCGTGCCGATGAAGCCGGTCACCCCCGTCAGTAGCACGACCCTCTGGCCGGACGCCGCACCTGCGCCGGTGCTTTCGGAAGCCGAGGCGCCTTTCCCGTCCGGTCTGCCGGGCTCCTTGGACACCTATCCGTGTTGCATTAAGTAGTGGGACTGAGTTCTTGTCACCTACGCTGTCCGCTCCGCTTCGGATCACGCCAATCGTGATCCGGGCCCGGCGCCACTGCATGCAACACATTCCACTCCGGCGAATCACGGGTCGCGCTCCGGCTCGGAACCCGGGTCCCCCCAGACCCCTTCGGCTCCGCGGATGTTCAGAACGTGCCGAAGACATTCGGGTTGGCATTCGGTGCGGGCTCCAGGGCATACACCTGCAGCGGCTTGGATTTGGGGCCTTCCATACCCGGCGCGCCAACGGGCATGCCGGGTAGTGCCAGGCCTTTGATCTTTGGGCGCTCCTGCAGCAAGCGGTGCACGAACTGCGCCGGCACCAGCCCCTCGACCACATAGCCCTGCAGCAGTGCCGTGTGGCAGCCCTCGAGCTTTTCCGGAATACCGTGACGCTGCTTGACCAATGCCATGTCGGTGGTGCTCACCAGCTCGACCTTGAAGCCGTGCTGCTCGAGGTGCTTCGCATACAGATCGCAGCAGAAGCAGCTCGGGTTCTTGAACAGCTTGACGGGAATGGCAGCCGCCATGGCGGCGCCTTGCAAGGTCAGCGCGAATACGGCGACGGCAATTCTGCTGGCGGTTTTCATCGGTTTTTCCTTTCGGTTGTGAGAGCTGGAACAGTCGTGGGGACGGGAGCCCTGCGGCTCTCCTCGCGCTGGAACGCCCGCTGCTTCGGGGTCCACTGTGTTTTCAGGTACTCGATCACGTCGTGAATCTCCTGAGCCGTCAGAGTCTGCTCGAACGCCGGCATCGTGAGCCGCTGGGTCTTGTTGAAGGGGTCGCGCCAGCCCTTAGCAACGATGCGATAAAGCATCGCGTCGCTGTGCTTCCAGGTGTGGCCGCTGCGGTCGTGCGGCGGCGCCGGCAACTCGCCGTCAGCATTCGGCCGTTCCCAAGCGAGCTGACCCTCGGCACGCAAGCCGTGGCAGGCAGCGCACTGGGCCTCGTAGATGCGCCGGCCGGGCTCGATGCGTTCCGCACGCTCACCTGTCACGCCGGCCCATGTCGGCTGGACGACGACTCCGAAGGCCGCGAGCAGCAACGCGCTACGCATCGATGCGCTCCCAACCGACGCTCGTGCGGCGCAGAACCGCATCCCCTGCCACGGCGTAGACCGTGCTGTCCCGCGCAAATGCGAGTGCATCGACCCGCGTGCCGGGGCCGGAGAGCCGAGCCCAGGCCTGCCCTGCGTCCAGGCTCTCGTAGACGCCCTCTCGCGTGCTCGCGACGACACGGGTCGGGTTCTGCGGGTCGTAGCTGATCGCCTTTGCGGGCCCGGGCAGCTCGCCTGTGGAGCGCCAGCCGCAGAAGCAGTCCATCGAGAGGCGCACGCCCTGCAGGCCGGCGGTCAAGAGCCAGCCAGTCTGCATGCTGTCAGCCATGTCCGAGTGCACGAAAGACGTGAGACCTCCGCGCGGCCCCGCATCCATCAGACGCCAGCGTTGTCCGGCGTCCTCGCTCCGGAAAATGCCACGCTCCGCGACGTAGGCGTAAACGGTATCTGCCTGTGTCGCGTGCGCCGCCACCGCGACGACGTCTTTCGAGGGCAGACCTCGAGCGGCTGCCTCCCAGCGACCACCAGGGTCGGCGCGGCGCATCACACCGAGCCGCGGACCGGCGAGGTACAACGCGCCGCCTGCCGACACGCTCAGCGAAGCGATCCCGGCGCCCAACGGCAGCGATGGCGTGGGCACCTGGTCCCAGGAACGGCCGTCGTCGGCACTGCGCCATAACCTCTGTTCGCGCGCGCGGTACAGCGCGCCCGTCTTGCGGTCCGCGGCCATCGCGGAACCCGCGAACGCCGGGGCCGCGTGAAGCGGCTTGCTAAAGATCACGGCCCCGCCGCCGAGCAGCGTCAGTGCACGGCGCCGCGACACACGAACGGGACCCTTGGCGGGGTCCTCAATAAGTTCGCTTTTCATCGCTTGTCTCGCTTGTCAAAGAACAGGTACTTCACGGCAGCGGCGGTCACCAGCACGAGCGCGAGGATCACGAGCAGGCAGAGCAGACCCATTCCCACGGCCATCGTGGAACCCATGCCGTTCATCATCATTGACACCTCAACGCTCCTTCGGCACGGTCGCAGGCACGACATCCGCGTTGACGCCATCTGCGCCCTTGCCCGTGTGGCATGAACCACCCCTGCGGGGGCTCATGCAGAGGCCAAGGCCGCACATGACGGCGCAGGGCAGGAGCGACACGATCACTGAGGCCGCGCCAATCGCGCTGAGCCAGGGCCAGCTCCAGATCAGCGCACTGGCCGACGCGAAGGCGGCGATGCTCACCCAGGTCCAGCGCGAACGCAGCCAGGGTCGCGAAGCGCCGACAAGACCGCCGAGGCTGGCGGTGTTCATGGCCTCTCCTTGATCCTCTCGGCGTAGCGCGCCGCGATCTCGCCCATCTTCTGCATCATCTCGGCGTGCATCTGGGCCTCGAGCTTCTCGTTGCCGGGCGGGAACTTCGGCGCGGTACCCATGCGCATGGCCATCCCCGCGCCGCCGCCGTCCATCATTGACTGGCACGCGCCCATCATCCCGTTGCCCATCATTCCCTTGCCCATCATTCCGTTGTGCATCGGCTTTTGATCGCCGGCCTGCGGAGCCGAGGCGTCAGCGGCGTACACCGCGCCCGCGAACGCGATCGCCGCGACGAGGACGAAGGGCTTGATTGCGAGGTGCTTGTTCAACATGTCGAACTCCTTGTCAGTGAGGTGAAAGTGAGCGCGGCAGCGCTCGGTGGAGGGAAGCAAGAAAAGGTGTCGGGCCGCTCCAAGCCGATCACACGCTCGCGCCTGCAGCCCGCCAGCAGCGCCGTGGCGAGGCCTATAACGAGTCGGCGCTGCCTCATCGCGAATGCTCGACGGGCGCAGCTGTGCGGATGGGCACGATGACTTGAAGGGTCCGCCGCCGCCCCTGCGCGTCGGCGACCGTCAACTCGAGAGGGATCGATTCACCCGCCCGCAGGGGCTGCCGGAGGTCCAGCAGCATCGCATGCGTCCCGCTGGGCGCGAGGTGCACCACTTCACCGGGGGGCAGCGGCAGGGTCGCGAGTTCGCGCATGCGCATGATGTCGCCGTCACGGGTCATCGAGTGCAGCTGCACAGAGGCGGCGGCGTCGCTGCGCAGGTCGGTCAGGGTGGCGCCTCTTTCGCTGCGGATGTCGAAGTACGCCCCGCCGACTGACTGCCCGCGCACGGTGGGACGGGCCCAGGCAGCCGTGACCGTCACGTCCTCTGCGGCGAGCGCCAAGGAGGTCAGGCCAAATAGCGCCGCACTCAGGACGGTGCTGCGGAGCTTCAGTTGGGCGCGTGCTTTCATTCTTTTGTCGACGGTGGAAGTAATCGAGATAAATCGGCAGATCAGCTTCTGCACGTCGCGGCCGTCCAGCGCACCGGGGCGAGCTTGCGGGCCACTTCGCGGCCGGCGGTATCGACCAGCAGCGTCAGCGGGATGCCGCCCATTGCGAGTTGCGCGGCGACGTCGCCGGTGTTCACGTCGGGCTTCAGGTGCCGCAGGCCGGTGCTCTAAGAAGGGCCAACACAGGGTCCAGCCCACCGCAGTCGATCGGCAGCGCGACAACCTCGAACGCAGGGCCGCCGAGCGCGGCGAAGGGCATCGCTGTAGCGCCTGAAACCTTCAGCGGCACCGGCCTTTCGGCCCCACACATCGGCGAGACTGAGCCCGGTCAGGTGCCGGCCCGGCTTGAACGAGTGGGCACGCCATGCAGGCCTTTGCCGCCTTGGCACCGCGCCGCAGGTCGCCTGTGGCGTTCGCGCCGCATGCGCCCAGGGCAAATGCAAGCGCAGCACCGCAATCGATGTGCGTCCCGAAAACGCGGAGTGCATTTGCTCTCCTTTCGACCTACACGAGGTGCAGCCGACCACGGGCGTGGGCCCGCGGAGGCATACGATATCGTCAGGCGAGGGAGCGAGGCGGGCGTTCGGGGGCGCCCGTGCAGAACGCGAGGCGCCGGGCGTGCTGAAGTGCGACCGGCAAGGTGGGTGTCACCGCCGCCAAGACGAGAGGCAGCGGCTGAGACGGTACCGCCACGACCGCACAGTGAGCCGAAAGCATGCATTTGCCGGCTGTGTGCTGCCCGTTAGTGCAGCCAGGCATGCCTTCGCAGTCGTCTGAAAATTGCTGCTGATCGTGTGCTTCGTGCTCGTGGTGAGCAACGGAAGCATGAGAGGCCATGTCGTGACCGGTCCGCACCGTCGACTGCGGTTGCGGCAAGCTCCCCGACGCAAACGCGAATCCGCCAGCAACCATGTTCCCCTGCAGCGGCAGGGCGAGCATCAGCAGCCAGAAGAGAGCGTTGCGAAAGAGCGTGTGCACGAACTGATTGTAGGGCGTGGAGTGACTTACGCAGCGGACCCAGGTTACACACACGGCTCAACGCAGGACCACCGAACGTTGGAGTCGGAGCGCTAAGCGTCAGTTCCCTGATTGAGTCGAGAAAGACTCGGTTCGCACGCGTTCTGCCCGAGCCCGGCGTCTGGAGGGCCGAAGATTCCGTCGCTGAGGTAGCGTCCCGCAAGCGCCGAAGGCATGACTGTGTCGCCTACTCGTGAACGGACGCCGGCGACCGACGGCTCCCAGCCTGTTCTTGAATAGCCGACGCGGCCTCTTTGGGCCGCCGCCGGGCGCCCCCCGCGCCGATTCGAAACTGAGGCCACGCACCTCCAAATCGGCGTCACTTGACATTCGCCGTTCCCGCCAGGTTTCCACTATACTTGTAGGGTGGACGAATCAAGGATTGTGAAGTCGCTCGCGGCCCTAGCGCAACCGATTCGGTTGCAGGTGTTCCGCGCCTTGGTGGTCGCCGGCCAAGCCGGCATGACACCTGGAACGATGGCGCAGGGACTTGGCATCCCGCCGAATACGCTTTCGTTCCACCTCAAGGAGCTCGCGAATGCGGGGCTCGTCACCCAGGAGCGCGTGAGCCGAAACATCGTCTACCGTGCCGCCTACGAGCAGATGAACGCCCTGCTCGGCTACCTCACCGAGAACTGCTGCCGAGGCGAGGCTTGCATGCCGGCCGACGCCGCAGTTGCGTGCTGCTGATGGCGCTGCGCACCCTTGCCGATCCAACCCACCTGCCGGCTCTCGATCCAGCGTACGCACATAGGACACCCGGGCAAGGACTTGGGCCTGAGCACAGGGCGCCAGGGATCCTGCTGCTGTACGGCTCGCTGCGCACGCGCTCGTTCTCGCGCCTGGCCGTGGAAGAAGCCGCCCGGCTGCTCCAGTTCTTCGGCGCCGAGACCCGCATCTTCGACCCGTCGGAGCTGCCGCTTCCCGATCAGGTGAACGGGGACGATCACCCGGCCATCCACGAGTTGCGCGAGCTGTCGATGTGGTCGGAAGGGCACGTATGGTGCAGCCCCGAGCGCCACGGCCAGATCACCGGGCTCATGAAAGCGCAGATCGACCACCTCCCGCTCGAGTTCGGCGGCATGCGGCCGACGCAGGGCCGCACGCTCGCCGTCATGCAGGTCTCCGGCGGATCGCAGAGCTTTAACGCGGTCAACACGCTGCGCCTGCTTGGGCGCTGGATGCGCATGTTCACGATCCCGAACCAGTCGAGCGTCGCCAAGGCGTTCGAGGAGTTCGACGCTGCCGGCCGCATGAGGCCGTCGGCCTACTACGACCGCATCGTCGACGTGATGGAGGAGCTGGTGCGGATCACTGTGCTCATGCGCCCCCACGTCGACCAGCTCACTGACCGCTACTCGGAACGCAAGCAGGCCAAGACGCCGATCGACGCGGCCAAGGACCTGTCTGCCATCGCTATCGCTCAACCTGCGGAGTCCTCATGACCGACACCAAGACCTACAACGTGCTGGTGCTCTGCACGGGTAACTCGGCGCGCAGCATCATGGCCGAGGCGCTGATCAACACGATGGGGCGCGGGCGCTTCAAAGCCTATAGCGCCGGCAGCCACCCGGGCGGCCAGGTCAACCCGTTCGCGATCGAGCAGGTGCGTGCTACCGGCTACCCGCTCGACAACCTTCGCAGCAAGAGCTGGGACGAGTTCGCGGCACCTGGCGCGCCGCAGATGGACTTCGTCATCACCGTTTGCGACAACGCCGCCGGTGAAGCCTGCCCGTACTGGCCAGGCTCGCCGCTCACGACCCACTGGGGCTTCGAGGATCCTGCGGCAGTCGAAGGCACCGACGAGCACAAGCGGGCGGCGTTCGAGAAGGTGTTCCGCCAGATCCTCACCCGCGTGCAGCTGTTCGTGAACCTGCCGCTGCACGTACTCGACCAGACCGCGATCAAGCGCGAGATCGACAGCATCGGGAAGGCCAAGCCGCAGTGAGCATCAGTGCCCCCGCAGCCACGCTGAAGGCGCCGCCAGCAAACGCGATCAGCTTCTTTGAACGCTACCTGACGGTGTGGGTGGCGCTCTGCATCGTCGCAGGCATCGCGCTCGGTCAGTTCTTCCCGTCGGCCTTCCAGGCCGTCGCCGCGATGGAGGTGGCGCAGGTCAACCTCCCGGTGGGGGTCCTGATCTGGGTGATGATCATTCCGATGCTGGTCAAGATCGACTTCGGCGCTCTCGGCCAGGTCCGCGAGCACTGGCGCGGCATCGGCGTCACGCTGTTCGTGAACTGGGGCGTCAAGCCCTTTTCGATGGCGTTGCTGGCGTGGCTGTTCGTGCGGCATCTGTTTGCCCCGTACCTACCGGCGGAGCAGATCGACAGCTACGTCGCTGGCTTGATCCTGCTGGGGGCGGCGCCTTGCACGGCGATGGTGTTCGTCTGGAGCAAGCTTACCGGCGGCGACCCCTACTTCACGCTGTCGCAGGTGGCGCTGAACGACCTGCTGATGGTCTTCGCGTTCGCGCCGATCGTCGCCCTGCTGCTCGGGATGTCCTCGATCAACGTGCCCTGGGACACGCTGCTGATGTCGGTGGGGCTCTACATCGTGGTGCCGGTGATCCTGGCGCAGCTACTGCGTCACTGGCTTCTAGCCAAGGGGCCAGCCAGCTTCGCCGCTGCGATGGCGCGGATAGGTCCGTGGTCGATCGCGGCCTTGCTCGCGACGCTCGTGCTGCTGTTCGCGTTCCAAGGCGAGGCGATCCTCGAGCAGCCGCTGATCATCGCCATGCTGGCGGTGCCGATCCTGCTGCAGGTGTTCTTCAACTCGGCGCTCGCCTACTGGCTCAACCGCAAGGTCCGCGAGAAACATAGCGTCGCCTGCCCGTCGGCGTTGATCGGCGCCAGCAACTTCTTCGAGCTGGCGGTCGCGGCGGCGATCAGCATCTTCGGCTTCAACTCGGGCGCGGCACTAGCCACGGTGGTCGGCGTGCTGATCGAGGTGCCCGTAATGCTGCTTGTTGTGCGCGTCGTAAACCGGTCGCGCGCTTGGTACGACGAAGGCGCGCAGAGGGGCTAAGCCAGGCTCTGCGGAAGCGAAGTCACGGACCCAAGGGAAGGCGCAGGGCTGATCCGCATGGATGCTCGTCTGGGTGTGCGCGCACCCCCCGAGCTCGGTGCGGGCGTCAACGGCTTTGCGGCGCCGCTCGCCGGGTTCTTCGCCATCGATGCGCTCGACTGACACGAGTTCGGTCAGATCGGCACCTTGTTCGCTTACACCGAAAGCTTCGTCTTGGGCAGCGGCCTTGCGATCGTGCCGTTCCTCTATGGCGGCGTGGTTAAGGAGCACGGCTGGCTCCCCGACCGCCAGTTCGTCGATGCCGTCGCCGTGGCCATGATCAAGCCGGGACCGGTCGTCATCACCACCGGCCTCTTCGGTTATCTGGTGGCCGGGTTCTGGAGCGCCGTGGTTGCCGCTCTGGCGACCTTCGTGCCGTGCTACCTGTTCACGATCCTGCCGGCGCCGTACTTCAAGAAGTACGGCAAGCGCCCGGCCATCGTCGCGGTCGTGGACGGGGTGACCGCGGCGGCCATCGGTTCGATCACGGGCGCGGTCATCGTGCTCGGCCAGCGCGCGATCACGGACTGGATCACCGCGGGGCTCGCGCTCGCGACGGTTGCGGTGCTGTGGCGGTTCAAGAAGATCCCGAGCCGCTGGTGGTGCTTGTCGCAGAGTGAGCCCTGGTAGTCCACCCACTTGTCGTTTGAGTGACCACGGGAGTCATGATGAAGCAGGCATCGATGGTCTGGTCGATCCCCTCCTCGCCACCGGCACGCCGGCTTCCCCCAGCATGTACAAGAGTCCCAGTTGGACTTCCAGGGTTCAGCGGGTCGGGCGTGGAAGCGGCGGCCAGCGGAGCGTCGCTCCACGTCTCTCCGGGCCCGCCAAGGGAACACCCGCGATGGTCGCGTGCTCCTTCACGGTCTCGAACGCTGCCAGCCCGCCGTCTTCCGCCTTGAAGAAGGTGTGGGAGACGTCCACCTCGTGCACCAGCACCTCGCCGAGGTCAAGCCCACTGCGGGCTGGCCTTGTCAAGCGCAGTCCCGCCTCCTCGCACGTGTAGTCGGTCTCCTGCTGCAGGACCGCGCGTCTCCCGCCGGCCGACACCACGAGTTGGCCGGGGGACTGACTCATCAACAGGGACACGCTGCGGGGCGGGCTGGCCGAGCCCGTCTGCGGCATGAGCAGTGAGTCCAAGCGCTTGCTCTGAGGGCTGGGTTGGTCGTTGGCATAGGTACCGCCGAGGTCCGGGCACACCGCGGGGCTCCGCACGCCGGCGCACCCGGAAAGGGCGAGCACAACCCACGCCGTCATCGATACCGAGCTCCGGCACAGGAACGAGGTGGTTGCGGCGTTCAGGCAGGTTCTCCGAAGTGTCCAGCGGACAGGGCTCCTAGTGCCGGTGCAGGTGGTGCTCGTCGGGCACGTGCGGATGGGCATGCCGGATTGGCTCGTGCCGATGCACGTGGCTGTGAGCGCCTGTGCCAACGGGATGATCGTGGTGTCCATGGTGTAGGTCGTCATGCGAGTGTGCGTGCTCGTGCTCGATAGGCTCGTGCTCGTGTTCGTGCGAATGGGTCTCCGCGAGGTGCAGCGCGATGCCGCTGACCATCAGCACAGCGCCCGCGAGCATCCACATGCTGCCGCTGCGCTCCCCCAACAGGAAGGCAAGCGCGGCTCCGACGAAAGGCGCGAACGCGAATACTGAACCGGTGCGTGCCGCTCCAAAGGCTCGCTGCGCCAGGAGATAGAAGCGAAGGCTCAAGCCATAGCCCGTTACGCCAACGGCGAGCAAGCCCAAGGCCGACCAGAACTGGGGGACCGGCTCGCCGAAGACGATCGCCAGAACCGCCGTCGCCGACGCGCCGATGACGCCCTTTAGCATGACCACCTGGCCAGGATCCCGCTCCGCCAACGCGCGTGAAAGTGTGTTGTCGACGCCCCATGCAGCGGTCGCGACCAGGACGGCGAGCAGGCCGAGAACCTGGCTGGAACCCGCCTGCGATCGATCGAGAACCAGGGCCGAACCGCCGAGCGTCAGCAAGGCCATTGCGAGGATCACGCGCCGGTCCAGCGTCTCGTGATACCAGAGCCTTGCGAGCACTGCGGTGAAGACGGCCTCCAGCGTCAGCATGAGCGATGCACTGGTCCCGCTGGTTTGCTGAAGGCCCCAGGCAAGCGCCACCGGGCCTATCGCCGCGCCGAAGAGCGCCATCAGTGCGAGCCTTGAAGCATCCCGCCGTCGAACCCGCGCCTCCTTCTCGACGGGGCGTCGTAACGTGGCACCAGTGAACGCAGCGCCGGCGTACAGCAACGCTGCCGTCGTGAGGCTTCCAACGGCGCTGCCAAAGCGCTGCACGAGAGGCGTGCTGACGCCGAAAAGAACGGCAGCTGCCAGGGCGAGCAGACCGCCCTGCAACGCCGGCCAGCGCCGCGCGCCAACTTCCATCACTTCACCGTGAAGCGAACTGTGATCACCTTCTTGTTCGGCAAGGTCACGGCAGCAACGGCCTTGGCACCCGCCTCGAGCTTGACGCCTCTGGCCTCGAGCTTGTTTTCCTCGGTGGCGGTCAAGTCTGCCTCGGACTTCTCCGCACCGTTGAGAACCGTCAGCTTGCCTGTCATCCCGGCTGTCGGGTGAGGCGTGCCGTGGTCATCGACGTACAGATGAACCACGTCGCCATGCTGGGCGAGTTCGAACCCCAGGTCGCCAGCGGCTGCGACCGTGCCGCCGTGCTTTGCGGCCTCGGGTCCATGCGCCATCGCCACATTGATCGAAACCACCGCGACACCCGCGAGCGCCAGCTTCAGGAACTTCGTCATCGTCATTCTTCACTCCATCCATCGACACGTTGAATCAGGCCGTGTCGTGTGAGCCTGTGGGATCAGTACGTTTCCTGCGAAGCCTCTGCGAGGATCTTGCGGGTTGCCGGCCCTCCGAGCCAGGCGTAGGCCAGCGGCGTCACCAGGGTGTCGAGCAGCGTCGAACTGATCAGCCCGCCGAAGATCACCACCGCTACCGGGTGCAGGATTTCCTTGCCGGGAGCGTCGGCGGCCAGCAGCAGCGGGACGAGGGCGAACGCGGCGACCAGCGCCGTCATCAACACCGGGGTCAGTCGCTCGAGCGAGCCGCGCACGATCATCTGGGGACCAAAGCTCTCGCCCTCGAACCGGCAGAGGTTGATGTAGTGGCTGATCTTGAGGATGCCGTTGCGCGTCGCGATCCCTGCGAGCGTGATGAAGCCGACCATCGACGCGACCGAGAGCGAGACCCCGGCGAGCCACATCGCGACAACGCTGCCGACGAGCGCGAGCGGGATGTTCGCCATGATGATGGCCGCCAGCACCCCTGACCGATAGCGGGAGTAGAGGACCAGGAACATCATCGCCAACGACACCAGCGACAGCAGGACGATGAGCTGGGTCGCCTGTTCCTGCGCCTGGAACTGGCCTTCGAGGCTGACGAAGGTGCCTGTGGGGAGCGCCGTCTTTGCGATCACGCTGCGGATGTCGCCGATGACCTTGGCCATGTCGGACCCGTCGGTGTTCGCATAGACGACGATGCGGCGGCGCCCGTTCTCGCGGCCGATCTGGTTAGGACCGTCGGTCTCTTCGACGGTGGCGATGCTCGACACCGGAATGCGACCGGACGGCGTGTCGAGCAGCACCGAGGCGAGGTCCTGCGGCGACCGTCGCTCGTCGGGCAGTCGCAGCACAAGGTCGTAGCGGCGGCTGCCGTCGACGATCTCGGCGCCGTGGGCACCGTCGGTCAGTGCCTGCAGCGTCCGGACCGCCTCGGCCGGCGTGAGGCCGAACTGGGCGGCCTTGCGGTAGTCGACTCGGACGCTGATCTGCGGGATCAGGACCTGCTTTTCGACCGTGAGGTCGACGAGACTCGGCACATCCGCAAGCTTGCGACGCATCTGCTCGGCCACGCCGCGCAGCCCGTCCAGATCGTCGCCGTAGATCTTCAGAGCGATCTGTGCCCGAACACCTGACAGCAGATGGTCCAGTCGGTGCGAGATCGGCTGGCCGATCGCAACCACCGCCGGCAGCGACGCCAGCTCGGAGCGAATGTGCGCCATCACCTGTTCGCGGTTGCGCTCGGAGCGCTTCAGGTCGACGTCGATCTCGGCCGAATGAACGCCCTCGGCATGCTCGTCGAGCTCGGCGCGCCCGGTGCGTCGGCCGACCTGCGAGACCTCGGGAACCTGCGCGATCAGCTTCTCGGCAACGCTTCCCATGCGGTTGGCTTCGGCCAGCGACGTCCCCGGGTTGAACATCAGCGACAACACGAGCGAGCCCTCGTTGAACGCCGGCAGGAACGCGCGAGGGAAGAACGGCACGGTGGCGGCTGCGAGAACAACCGCGAGCGCCGCCGCCGCCAGGATCGGCTTTGCACGCGGCATCGACCAGCCGAGAAGCCTTGCATCCTGCCGCTTGAGCCATCTCACGAGCGGGCTGTCGCCGTGGTCGAGCCGCTTCATCCGCGGCAGCAGGTACGCGCAGAGCGCCGGCGTCACGGTCACCGAGACCACCATCGACGCGAGGATCGAGACGATGTAGGCGATGCCGAGGGGCGTGAAGAGGCGGCCCTCGATGCCCGGCAGCGCAAACAAGGGCACGAACACAAGCACGACGATCGCGGTGGCGTAGAGGATGCCCGAGCGGACCTCGACGCTCGCGCGCCAGACCACCTCGAGCACGCTGGCCGGGCTCGCCGATGCGCGGTTCAGACGCAGCCGGCGCACGATGTTTTCCACGCCCACCACCGCGTCGTCGACGAGCTCGCCGATCGCGATCGCCAGGCCGCCGAGCGTCATCACGTTGATCGACTGGTCGAGCCAACGAAACACGAGCGCGGTCATGGCGAGCGACAGCGGTATCGCGATCAGCGAGATCAGCGTCGTACGCAGCGACAGCAGAAACGCGAAGAGCACGATCGCGACCATGATGGCGCCGTCGCGCAGCGCCTCGGTGACGTTGCCGAGCGAGGCCTTGATGAAGTCCGCCTGCCGGAACAGCACCCGCGGAGCCGACATGCCCTTCGGCAGGCCTTGCTTCAGCTCGTCGAGCGCAAGCTCGATGTCGCGGGTCAGGCGCACCGTGTCTGCGGCGGGCTGCTTCTGCACACTGACGATGACGGCCGGAGCGCCGTTGTAGCCGGCATCGCCGCGCTTCATCCCGGCCGCGAAGCGGGCTGTCGCGACCTGCTCGAGCAGCACCGGCCGGCCGTCCTTCCAGGCCACCGCGAGCTGCTGCAGATCCTCGACCCGGTTGGTACGTGCCAGGTGGCGGATCAGGAACTCACGGCCGTTCAGGTCGATGAAGCCGCCACCGGCGTTCGACGCGAAGCCGCGCAGCGCCTGCTCGACCTGGGTCAGCGTGATGCCGAACTGCGCCATCCGTGCCGGATCGGGCTCGACGCGCAGCTGCCGCACGTCGCCCCCGATAGGAATCACCTGCGCGACGCCGGCGATCGACAGCAGTCGCGGCCGCAGGACGAAGTCGGCGTACTCGCGGGCCTGCATCGCGGTGGCTGCATCCGCGCCGCCCTGCAGCGGCAAGGCGATCAGCATGATCTCGCCCATGATCGAGGAGACCGGTCCCATGATCGGCGCGATGCCCGCGGGCAACTGCTCGCGCGTCAACGCCAATCGCTCGGAGACGAGCTGCCGGTTGCGGTAGATGTCGGTGCCCCAGTCGAACTCGGCATAGGCGATCGAAAGGCCCACGCCGGAGGTCGAGCGCACCCGGGTCACGCCGGGCATGCCGTTGAGCGCCGTCTCGATCGGGAAGGTGATGAGCTGCTCGACCTCCTCGGGCGCCATGCCGCCGGCCTCGGTCAGCACCGTGATGACAGGCTTGTTGAGGTCCGGGAACACGTCTACCGGCGTGCGCCAGGCGGTGAAGGCGCCGTAGGCGAGGAGCAGCGCCGCGACCGCGAGGACGAACAGGCGGTTAGCCAGGCTGTAGCGAACGATCCAGTCGAACATCGTGCGCTTCAGCGGATCTGGTTGAGCAGCGAGGCGCCTTGCACCACGACGCGGTTGTCGCCGCCCAGCCCCTTGGTCACGATGACGGTCTTGGGATCGAGCGGCATTACGCTGACCTGCTGCGGCAGGTAGCGTTCGGCGCCGACCTTGATGTAGACCACTGCTTCATTGGCGCCATTGCGTACGACCGCCTCGGCGGGCAGCACGGCACCCTGCAGCTTGTCCCTGGTCTGGGCAAGCACCGTCACCGGCTGGCCCACAGCCAGGCTGATCGCTTCAGTCCCGCTCCCCTGCGCGCGGAAGGTGATCGGAATCCGGCCGTCGCGCAATGTGCGCGCGGCGCCGACCACGCGCAGCGTGACCCCCTCAACCCCGGAGAGCGTGGCCGACTCCAGCTTGGCGGCGAGCCCCGCATCCGCGGTCGAGGCTTCCACCATCAGACGCTGCGGATCGATGATGTCGAACAGGAGGTCCTTGGCGTCGACGACCTGACCATTCAACGCACTCGCCGTGGCGATGACGCCGGAGACTGGCGCCACCAGTGCTTCGCGCGAGCCAAGGCTCGCGCCGATGGCGCGTTCGCGCTGCTGAAGGCCGGCGAGCTCGGCTCGCGCGGCCTCGATGTCCTTCCTCGGAACGGTTCCCTCGAGCGACTCCAGCCGCTTGACGCGGTGTTCGGCGATGGTCCGGCTGGTCCGGAGTTCGGCGTGTTGCGAGCGCTGGTTGGCCTCTGCGTAGGGCTCGGCGTGGTGCCGGACGTACGCGAGCACCTGCCCCTTGCGCACCGTCTGGCCGGCAACCGGCAACCCGCTCGGACCCGGCTCGAGGCGTCCACCATGGAGAGGCTGGACGCGTCCACCCGCATTCGGATCGACCACGACTTGCCCGGGCATCTGCGCGCTGACCGCTGCCGTTGTCAGCGGGACCAGCTGCGTGCGAATGCCCATCCGCCGCTGCGCGAGCTTGGGGACGTTGATGCTGCTGTCGGGCAGGCGCATCAAGCCCGATGCTCCCGTGCTGACGGCGCCGTCGAGGTGCTCGCCGTTTGGCCCATGCGCGCCGGGCGAAGCATGGACCGTGGCCAGCCCTTGGACCAGGAAAAAGGCCACCGTGGCGATCTGAAGTCGGCACTTGATCATCGCGGCACCCCTGCGCTGCTGGCGGCGAGGCGGTTTCGTCGCCTCCACCAGAGCGCGCCGATCCCCAGAACGGCTAAGCCCGCAATGAGCAGTTCCAGCCGGCGCCAGTCGTCGTGAGCGTGTGCAGCCTGGGCGCCATGTCCGCTTGCTTCCCCGTGCGCATGGCCGTGGCCGGGATCGGCTGCCGCAACCGCGGTGGTTACCTGGAGCGTGCCTTCGAGCAGATCGCTGTCCCTGCCGGCGACGAAGGTGACCACGATCGGGTGGGACCCGGGCTGGCTCAGCGCCTTGAGCAATGCGGGATCGTCGACGGCGTAGTCGCCCTGGTCGGCGTGGAACTTGGCGCCCGCCTTCAGACTGCCCGACTCGATCTCGACGCGCGCGTTCAACACGGGCTCGTTCGTCTCGAAGCGGTCGATCAGGATGGACAGCTCGCCGCCACCCAGCGTGGCCACGAGCTCGAACTGCTCGGACTTGGATTCCATCCTGGGCGCTGACCCAGCCCTGCCGGTGACGCTCGGCGGGCCATCTAGGTGTTCCCCGTCGGGTCCGTGTGCCCCGGGGGAAGCGACGCCGGGTGACGTAGCAACGAAGAAAACGAGCGCCGCTGCGGTCATGCGGATCGTGAAGGTCGAAAGGCTCATGGTGTAACTCCCAGAGACTGATTGAGCCGCGCACGCGCCGCACCGACCGCAGCGCGTTGACGTGCCAGGGCCGCGTCTGCTTGCGCGGCGGTCGCCAGTGCACGCAGCAGGTCGGGCAACGCCGTCTCGCCGGCGCGAAATGACTTGTCGAGCAACTGCGCGCGCTCGCGCAGCAGCGCCGCTCGCGTCTGCTCCCCGGCTACTTGTTGCTGTGCGGTTTCGAAGCCTTCGCGCGCCGTACGCACGTCTGCAGCCTGACGCTCCGTCAGCCGCTCGGTCTGTACGCGCAGCACCTCGAGCTCCGACAAGGCAGCGGCTTCCAGAGGACCGCTCCGCGCGTCGGTGCCGAACGGGATCCTGAGCGCAACGCCGACGCTGTCTTGACGCCCTTGAGCGCCTCCCGAGCGCTCCTGTCGCCAGCTCACGGCAACCTCAGGCGGATCACGCCGCGAACGGCGCAGGCTCTCGAGCTGCGCCCGCGTACGCTCGCCTTCCAGCCTGGCGAGAACCAGCTCGGGATGCTCCGCGGGCGACGCCGAACGATCCGGCTCGCTGAGGTCGACCGGGTTCGCCAACCCCGTCAGCACCGTCAACTTGGTGGTGGCCGCCGCGACGCGTTGCTGCATCTCTGCCAACAACGCCTCGGCGCCTAGCACCTCGGCCCGCGCGACCAAGGCATCGGCGCGTGCCAGATCGCCCGCCAGCACCCTTCGGTCGACGTCGGCGCTGAGCGATTGCAGCACCCGGAGCTGCTCCTGCGCGGCGGCGAGGTCGGCTTGATGCAAAGCACGCGACCAAGCGGCTTCGCGCACCTCGCCGGCGACGCGCCAGCGCCCGACGTGCTGGGCGGCGCGTGCGACGTCGAGCTCTGCGGCAGCAGCCGCGCCCAGCGCCGAGCGCCGGCCGGGAGTCCAGAACGGCGCGACAACGCCGAGCTCGGTCTCGTTGGCGCCTGAACGTCCGTTTCGGCGCGCCAAGTCCACGCTTGGCGCCTGCGGGGTCAAGCCGGACGCTGCAGCTTGGCGGGCCAGCGCGACCTGTTCCCGCCCGCGCGCGTCGGCGGCTGCGGCCGCGCGCTCCCAGGCTGCGTCAACCGCTTGCGCCAGCGCGATGGCTGCGGGTTCCCCGGGCAGGGTCGTTTGGGCAAGGCTCGGCGCACAGGTCACCGCGCCGGCAAGAAGCCATGGCGCGGCCCATCGTTGATGTTTCAAGTTCGTTCCCGCAGGACTGGCAGCCCGGTTGGGGCGCCACACGCAGTGCCGGTGCGCCAGGGGCGCACCGGGGCCGATCAACTGATCAGCAAGACCGAGGAGGTCGGCGTGGTCCTTCGAGGAAGGGAGACGAACAGGGATGACCGCGAAAGGCCGGCTGGGCGGCGGACATCCGAACCGCGGCTCCCAACTGGATGGCAGCCGGCAGAACCGCCACAGCGCTCAAGTAGGCGTCAGACTGAACCGCATGCTGGATCGATTCGTCCGAATCGTCCTGGTGAAAGCCGTCGCTCTCCTGGTCATGCGCATCGTCATGGTGGTGTGCCGCCGCGGACCAATGCGCCATCGCATGGCGCCCTTCAGCGCCGGTTTCGTCTGCGAGCGAGGTCGCCGCCCACGTGAGAGCCTGCCAGGGCAGCAGGACCATCACCAGGAGCGAAGCGATCGAACGACGCATTCGCGCATTCTAATTGGCGGGTCCGCACGGCAAGGCACCATAGGTGCGCCGGCCGGGGAGCACTGGCCCGACGGATAGCAGCAGCCGGCGCTTCCACGCTGCCGCTCTGCAGCCACACGAGCACTACAACCCGCCGCTGCCTTGCCGCCGGAAGGCTCGACGTGCATCGAGGCGAACTCGCCACACTTGGCTAGCCGCAGCTGATCTTCGGCAGCCACGCGGGCAACGTGGCTGCAGCTGGGGCTAAACGAGCCAGACCCACAGGGCAACGCCGAACACCACCCAAAGCACGACGATCAGGGCTGCGCCGACTCGGCTTGCCGGCCTTGATCCTTGCGTCGTCATCCATTCATCTGCTCGGTTTCGGCAGTCGGCCAGGACCTGCGCGGGTAACAGCCTGATGGTCAACCAGATCAAACCGGGGAGCAGCAATACCTCGTCCACGTATCCCAGCACCGGGATGAAGTCGGGGATGAGGTCAATGGGACTGAGCGCATACGCCACGACGAAGAAGCCTAAGGCCTTCGCATACCACGGCGTCGCGCGGTGCTTGCGCGCAAACCACAGGGTCACTGCATCGCGTTTGATCCGCTTGGCCCAGCCTTTCAGCTTGTCCCCTAAGGTCATGCCCGAGCATGCCACGGCCGCCAAGGCATGGTTTACGTCGCGAACTCGCCCTGCGATGGCGCCTCCAGTGCAGCGTGCAGCGATGCTACAAACCGCACGAACAGGACAGGAGGGATCCACATGCTCGGAGCTTGGAGCATCTTCGGGGACCGCAACCCGCCCCGAGACGGCGAATCGATCGTGTACGTGGCGGCATCAGTGCCTGCGAGGTCGCCCCAGCATCCACTCGGTCGGGTAGTCGCGGTCGTCTATAGCGCAGGCTCGCTCTTGGACCAAGACGGCAACGTGTTCCCTGCGCCGCCGGGCCAGCCGTGGACGTCATTGCCGCCCACCGCGTGGCAGGAACGCAGGTCCGAAAGTCGATGAGCCACCCTCGCCCTCGCCCGCGCCCGCGCCGCGACGGAACTATTCGGAGCCAAGCCTCGGCGGTGCCGGGGATTCGCTGGGACGTCGACACACGAGCTGCTCCCGTCGCGTTGCGTGTTTCACTAGCGGCACACCCGCAGACGCGGTGCCCTCGCAGCGCTTTAGCTGATCCACATGGATGATAACTGTCATTATCAACAGCGCTATTCGTGGAGCTCCGAGGAGAGCCCGAGCCGGCTGACACCCGATAGACGAACCGGTCGTTGGCTGAGCAATGGTCCGTCGGGCAGCTTTCGAGCGGAGCGGTCACTCGCCTTCCGACGGCGAGTGGCTCAGTTTTAACTGGAGCCGTCCGCCCCAGTATGACGCCGGACCTTCCGCGCCGCGGCAGCCCGGTCGGCACGTCGGTGCTGCCGCCCACTCAGTACCTGTGATGCCGAGACGAGCCTCGCCTCCCCTCATCAGCCGGTAGGCAGGGTCCCTTTGCAGGCGGGATAGCCGGTGCAGCTCCAAGACTGGCTTCCCGCGTTGGGGCCGCGCTTGGCTGTCTTCAGCGTCATCGACCTCGAGCACTTGGGGCTAAGCGGCACCTGTGCCACTGACTACTGGGGCGGCACCCGCGCAGCGAGGGGCTTTCTCTGCTCGGGAGGGTTGGCGGCGCCAGCACGGCCTAGCGATGCCTTGGCGCGGCGGATTAGCTCAATGAGCGTGTTCCCGTCCCTGAACTCTAGGCTTCGGCCGTGCGCAAAGGCCTTCGCCTCATCCGTGAAGGTTCCGCAGGTCACCACGAAGCCCCCCCACGGCTCCTTGGGCCGCCATCACGCCGTAGAACTCGCTGACGACCTGGACTCCGACCTTGAAGGCTCTCCACTGTTTGCACTGGACCAGAAATGGCTGGGTGGAGTGGTGCAGCCCCTGGCGCTCTGGGGCGCTGCTCGTCCCGGGGCGGTATTCGCGGGCACCGTCGATGTTCGACTCGTCCGGTCGTCAGATGCCTACGAGCAGGCTTCAGGGAGCAATCCCGAGACCGTGCAGAAGTCACGCTCGCTCGCGAAGCCCGACCACCGGTCAGAGCCCCTAACGCACAAACCCGACACTCTGTCGGCGCGGGAATCGCCACGTCCCCGCCTCGTGCTGATGGGGATTGGCGATCGACCGAGTCGGCTCGACGCTCCGGCGCGCTGTGCGGGCGGCGGCGCTGCAATGCCTGCAGCGTGGGCCCCGGCAATCTCCAGGAGCCCCATGACGTTTCTAGATGTGGTGATGCTGACGAGCCGACGGGGAGCCGAGGTGCCGCCTGCCGGCTTCCCAACCAGGCTTGGTCTTGAAGACGAGTGGCTCGTTCCCCTTCTGCCGCAAGGGGACGCCGTGTCCACCTGGGACACCATCTGGTCCGCGCGCAGGCGAGCACCGCCGAGGCAACTCCAGGCGGCCGTGATTGGGGCCTGGGCGGAGCCGCATCGCCACTCGCGAGGTTTGCGCCGCTTTCGCGAGTGCTTGGTGAGCGTCCTGCCGTCCCATCTTGACGGCGGCGATCAGCGTGACGGTGGGTTGATCTCGTCGGTGGTCTCACCGTCTTCGTAGTACCTGGCGATGGCCTTATCCAAGCGCTTGATCAGCGCGTTGATGGATTCGCCATCGCGTCGCACCAGCATGGCAAGTGCGTTGTGGCCGTCTGATGCAGTGGCGGCGCATTCGATGGGGTAGATCGCGCCAAGCGTGATGTCTCCGCCGTCGTCGATCAGGGTCTCGATGTTCTTCACGGGCAACTTGTCTCGAGCACCGCTTGGGGCTTCCATCGGTGCGGCAGCAACTCGTCGATGCGGGTGTTGAGCTGCGTTGGCAGCCGTTGCAATACGTCGCGCAGGTAGGCCCAAGGATCGTGCCCGTTTAGCTTGGCCGACTGCACCAGGCTCATCACCACGGCCGCGCGCTGGCCGGCGAGCTCGCTGCCGCAGAACAGCCATGCCTTCCTTCCCATTGCCCAGGGCTTGATCTGCTGCTCGAGGTGGTTGTTATCGATGGCCACCGCGCCGTCATCCAAGTGCCGCGTGAGCGCCCGCCAGTGGTTGAGCGTGTAGTCGATGGCCCCCGCGATGGGGCCGCCGTCGGGCACGAGTCGGCGCTCCAACTCGAGCCACGTCTGCAGTTTGTCCCACAGCGGCTTGCTCAGTTCCTGGCGATGCGCCCGGCGTGTCTTGTCATCCAAGTCCGTGAGCGCGCGCTCGACCTCGTAGATGCGTGCGAAGCGTCGGATCGCTTCCTCGGCAAGCGGGCTTGCCCCGGCGCTGGCGAGTTCGTCGAACTTGCGTCGGGCGTGCGCGGCGCAGGCTGCGGCCGCGCGGTCGGGGTAGACACGCCCATCCAGCACCGTGTCGTAGGCCGCGTAGCGGTCGGTCAGCAGCGTGCCGGTCCAAGGGCGAAGGCCCGTGCGATCGTCGCCGGCGAGGAAGGCCACCGGGTACTGCGCCCCGCGGCCCAGGCAGAACTCGTAGACGACGCCAGGGGTGGCGTCGTGGCGGCTTCGCGCATAGCCCCAGATGTAGGCTCGCCGAGTCTTACCGGCGCCCGGGTCGAGCATCGCAACCGGCGTCTCATCGGCGTGCAGCACGCGGCAGCCGAGCACGAAGCGCTTGTGCGCGTCGTACAGCGGCTCGAGCGCCGCGCCGGTCGCACCCGCCCAGGCTGCAAGCGTCGAGCGCGGCGTGTGCACCCCCGAGCGGGCGTTGATCGCTTCCTGCCGGTAGTACGGCAGGTGATCGACGAAGCGGCTTATCACCGTATGCGCGAGCAGCCCACCGGCGGCCATGGCGGCCTATACCTCGCATAGCAGATCGTTCGTGCAGATTTGCAGTTGTTTCGGCCTTCGACAGCTGTCTCCGGAGGGGCCATTGGTACCGGTGCGCACCACATTCGTGAGAAGTACCCTAGCGGCGTAGGCAGGAGCTGGCGCTACGGGCGGAAGCCGCGTCATAGTCGCTCTTCAAGTCACGAGAGCACGAGCAGAGCACATGGGTCGCGACATACGCATCGATGGTGACTACCAAATACATGCACTCGCGATTCCGGCATCCGATCGCGCCGGATTTGTTGCCGCCGTAAAGATCAAGCGGATCCGTGGTATCCCGAACGCGCCCCAGGACGCCTTTGAAAAAGAAAGGCTCGCTGGCGGGTTCGTCTGGCCCACTGCCGAAGCGGCTCGCCTATACGCGATCGCGAAGGCCGAGGACGTCATCCGGCAGGAGCCCTTTCGGTTGCGCTGCTGACCGTCACCTGGTGCCGCGCACCATCCTTGCCGCTTCGCCCTCGTGTGCCCACCTGGCGTCTTCCATGCCATAGACCGGCAGGTCTTGTGCCCGCAGCACCATGCAAACGTCCCACCGCCGGTACCTTGACGGCCGCATGAGCGTTCTCCCTAGAAGTGCTGATCGCCCTGGCAGGTTGGAACGGTAGGACGTCGGGCCAAGTTGAGCAGCGACGAACTCTAGTCGCCTAGCGTGCGAGGGCAGCTGCCGAAGCTCCACGAGCTTACGAACGGGGAAGAGCGGCACTCAGTCACCGTTGCAGATGGCTTGGCGGCCGGGGCGTCCCTTCCGTCGTGCTCCGCTCAGCGGGCTCGAATAATTACAGCGGCTGCCCTCGGGCGCCGTCAACAGCCCGGGCAAAGGCTTGCACCATCTGAGTGTCTTCACCGGCGTGCTCTTCCAAGCCTGTCCTGATCGCAGGTAAGTAAGGGCTGGCGTGCTCGCCCCTTCGCGAAGCTGCGCCTGCCAGCAGCTTCCTAACCATTGGAACAGCGGCGACAGCGGCGCCGACCCAGAACAGAGACTTGAAAAGCTTCATTCAGTGCACCTCGGCAGCATTGCGCTCCGCCACGCAGAAACGTGGCGCCGTTATCGCGCAGGCCATGGCCTGCATCAGATCACAGCAACCGGTGTACCCGAGATTCTGCGGCAGACATCGCCATAGGTGCCTGCCAGCCGACGGGGGCACGACCCGGCGAGCCAGTGCGCTGCGCCGCCGTTATCCCCACGCCCCGCCGTGCTGGCCACTAGCAACATCATGTTGGCGCGCCGATACCTGCAGTTGCTGTCGGATCGCGGCCATCCTGCGTTCGATTTTCAGCCAGTCCCTGGCGTAGCCACTCTTCTTCAAGCTGAATGCCTTGAGCTGCTTTAGCTTTGCGAGACTTAGCTTCAGGTCTTCTATGGACATCATTAGGCGGTTGCATTGGTCACGTTCCGCCGAATCGAGCTTGCCGCCTGATTGGTCCAGGAGCTCGGCTGGATCCAGCCCCTGTGCAGTGCCCTGCTCGTCCGCGCTCTCGAAGACGATGCGCAAGACCTTGGAGGGCTTCTTGTGCGCCAGGCGCTCTTGTCGAGCTGACGGCAGGGGCGTGGGTTTGAGGGCCTCGAGAGCCCCCGAACGGCCGGCCTGCGCCAGCGAGGGGCTCACCTGGCGCTCAGGTAGACCGAAGACCACCGGCGCGACCGCGCGGAAGCCGCGAGGACCCCGCGCCCCGTCCGGCGGGCGCCCGTCGCAGCTCTGGCTCCGATCAGGAGCACTGGGAACGGCGAATCGCTTCCGCCGAACGACGATCAGCGGTTGCTGTGCCGCAGACGGCTGAACCGGCGAGCCGGAGAAAGCTGCTTCGGCGGCAAGTCTTGCCGTGCTCTTTGATGATGGCGGATCCTCGAGGGTCAGGCTCTGCAGGACGATGTTGCCCGGATCCCGTAGGAAGGTTTCAGTCGGGTTGTCGCGAAATTGCATGTAGTGGTGGGTTGTCGATCAGGAGACCGCTCACCCTCCCCTGAATGTTGAAGCCACCGTCGCATTGCGCAGAAATGGTGAAGTTGACCCAGTTTCGCGGAGCCCCGATCCTTATGAGAGGAGGACGCCGCGATGTCAAAGACCCGACCGCCGTACCCGGCGGAGTTTCGCCAGCAGATCGTCGAACTGGCACGTGCCGGTCGTACGCCGACCGAGCTCGCGCGTGAGTTCGGCTGCTCTGCGCAGACCGTCACCAACTGGATCGCACAGGCTGCGCTCGACGATGGCAAGCCGCTGCCCGGCAAGGAGGGGTTGAGCAGCGCCGAGCGTGCTGAGCTTGCGCGGCTGCGCCGTGATAACCGGCGGCTGCAGATGGAGCGCGACATCTTGGCAAAGGCTACGGCCTGGTTCGCCGCCAGAGGCGAGAAGACGCCCACGTCGTCTTCGAGCTGATCATGGCGAATCAGGCCTGCTTTCCCGTCGATGCGATGTGCCGCGCTCTGCAGGTGTCCCCCAGCGGGTTCTACAGCTGGCGTGATCGAGAGCCGTGCAAGCGCGCGATCGACGATGCGGTGATGACCGAGCGCATTCGCGCGGTGCATGCCGGGTCCGATGCGACCTATGGCATGCCGCGGGTGCGCGCCGAGCTGATGGACCAAGGCGTGGTGATCAGCCGAAAGCGCGTTGCGCCTGATGCGCCGCGCTCAGATCCGTGGCGTGAGCCGCCGCCGCGGCTTCATCGTGACCACGCGGCGCGACGCGCGCAGTGCGCCTGCGCCCGACCTGGTGCAGCGGCGCTTCAGCGCCGGCGGACCGGATCAGCTCTGGGTGGCCGACATGACCTACGTCCCGACGTGGGCGGGCTTCGTCTTCCTGGCCGTGGTGCTCGACGTGTGGAGCCGCCGTGTGGTGGGCTGGGCTATCGGCGAGCGCATGACGGGCGAGTTGGTCCTGGCGGCGCTCAACATGGCGCTGCAGCAACGCAAGCCTGAAGCCGTCGTGCACCACAGTGACCAGGGTAGCCAGTACACCGCGATCGAGTTCGGAAAGCGCTGCAGGGAGATGGGCGTGCGACCGTCGATGGGCAGCGTGGGCGATGCCTACGACAACGCCATGGCCGAGAGCTTCTTCGCCAGCCTCGAGTGCGAGCTGATCGATCGTCGCAACTTCAAAAGCAAAACCGAGGCGAGGCTGGCGCTGTTCACGTACATCGAGGGCTGGTACAACCCGCGCCGCCGCCACAGCGCGCTCGGCTACCGCTCACCGGCCGACTTCGAAAGCAGACACGGCAGACTCGAAACCGCACGCGTGCAACACGGGTTACCCACCGCCGGCGTCAGCGTGGCGTGCGCCACGCCGCCGGTGGATAACCCTGCACCGACAACCATCGAACCGGCTTGAGATCCAAGCTCAAGACTCTCCGCGGGACGGGGTCAACTCCACTTCCGGCCCAAGACATTCAGCCAACAGAGCGCGGGCGCCCGCAGGGTCTACCCCGGCTACTACTGGCTCGCTTACTCCTGGACCAACCTGCTCTACAGCTGCGAGATCTGCAACCGACGCGTCAAACGCAATCTCTTCCCATTGAAGAACCCCGCCAGTCGGGCGCGCCAGCGCACCGACGACCTAGGCGCAGAACAGCCAATGCTCATCGACCCCGCCGGACCTGAAGATCCGCGCGATCACATCGGCTTCCGGTACGCCAAGCCGTTCGCTAAGACGCGCCAAGGGCAAGCGACGATTGAGGCCTTCGCGCTCGCCCGCACGGAACTGGACGATCCGAGGTTGAGGCATCTGAAGCTCGTGCATGACCTTGCCTGGGTTTCACGTACACCCGCCTCAAGCCGCCATGAGCTTGCGCTCGAACTCGGTCGGCGTCCTGTAACCGATGCTGCTGTGCAGCCTCCGTTGGTTGTAGAAGCCCTCGATCCAGTCGACGATGTCCAGGCGGGCCTGCGCCCGTGTGGCGTAGCGCACGCGATCAACGCGCTCGACCTTCAAGGTCTTGAAGAAGCTCTCCATTGGAGCGTTGTCCCAGCAGTTGGCTCTTCTACTCATCGATTGCCGCATTCGGAAGTCCGAGAGCGCGCGGCGGTACTCCCGACTCGCGTACTGCGACCCGCGATCCGAATGCGCGATGAGCCCTGGCGGTGGTTTGCGGCGCCAGTAGGCCATGCGCAGCGCGTCGCAGGCGAGCTGCGCCTTCAGCCGCTCGGACATCGACCAGCCGACGATCCGGCGCGTGGCCAGGTCGAGCACACACGCGAGGTACAGCCAGCCTTCGGCAGTAGGAACGTAGGTGATGTCGGCAACCCACGCCTCGTCCGGTCTCCAGCCGTCGAAGCGCCGCTCGAGTGTGTTGGGCGCCACCGGATGCGCGTGATCCGAATCGGTCGTCACCCGATAGGCACGCCGGTACACGCAGCGCAGCCCCTGGCGCTGCAGGCTGCGCCGGATCCGCTCGTGTCCCGCACGAACACCGCATGCTTGCAGCGCACGCTGAATCCGCGGCCGACCGTATGTGCGGCTGCTTTCGGCATGCACCGCCGCCACCTGCGCGTCGAGATCCGCGTTGGCGAGCGATCGAGCGCTGGGCGGGCGTACCCTCCACTGCAGATAGCCGCTGCGAGACACGCCGAGCAGGCGGCAGAGCCGCGCCACCGGGTACGAGTCGCCGTGCTCTTGGATCCAGGCGTACTTCACCGCGACTCCCTCGCGAAGTACGCCGCTGCTTTTCGAAGTATCTCGTTGTCGAGCTTCTGGCTCGCGAGCTCCCGGCGCAGACGTGCGATCTCGGCCTCCAACTCGCTCACGGGCCGCTTGATCGGCCCAGACGCCCGCGGGGACTGGCCGACCGTCGCCTCCACTTCGCCCGGCTCTACGACCTTCCGCCGTCGCCTCGCCCAGTTTCCTAGCGTCGCCTTCGGAACGCCCAGCCGAGCGGCGGCGGCGTTGATGCCGACCGAGTCAGCTAGGCGTACCGCCTCGACCTGGAACTCCTGCGGGTACTGCCGCCGCCCTCGACTGTCTGTCACGTCCGCCATCTTCGTCCTCCGTCAGCCAAAGTTATCGCACTGGGGCTGTACGTGGAATACGGGCAAGGTCAGCACGCGCTAAAAACAATCGCGAGCCAGGATCCGACGGACTCCCGGCTTAGCCCAACCTTTGTCGAAGAGATCCACAACGCTCGCGCTGCGCTGCCCGAGCTGGTCAAGCCGGAAGCGGTTTTTAGGGCTATGACCGCCGACTTCCTGAACACGGCGTCTTGAAAGCCGGCGCTTCAGCACGTGTTGACTGATTAGGGCTTTCCCGAGTGGGGCGCAAGGCAGCTACGTGGCGTCTCTCTGCTTTCATTCGAAGACGCGTAGCGCGTTGGGGCTGGATATGCGGGCCGGCACCTCATCGAACCTCCCGGGCGACGGGCCGGTCAAGCAGATGCCAGCTGCAAGTCGCACACCGACACCGACACCGAGGAACTGTCGCCGACCGGTTCGAGGTGGCTGGGGTTTACCCAATGCACTAGAGCATCCCTTCTGGCGCCAGTGGCGCCAGAAGCTCGAGCAGAAACCTCATCCAAAGCTTGGCCTCCGGCTCCTTCGTGTGTACTTCGTCGTCAGCGCCGCCAGGGGTAACCCACTCCAAAGCCCCGCCTGCAGTCAGCTGCAGCCGGTGGGAGGCTTGGCGCTGGGCCAGACGGGCCAGCCTAGAGACCTGGAGGGTGAGACGGGGGCTGTGAATGAAGAGGCCAATTTCTGTGTTGTAGTGGTCGGAGCGCGGATCGAAGTTCATCGACCCCACGAAGACTTCCAGGCCATCGAACACGACCGCCTTGCTGTGTAGGCCACCCACTGATTTGCCAAACAGCAGCCCGCGTCCCTCCCGGCCCGCTTTGATCGGGCTCAGCTCGTAAAGCTCTACCCCAAGTTCGAGCAGGGAGCGCCGGTAACGTCGATAGCCGCTGTGCACGAGAGGCTGGTCGGTAGACGCGAGGGAATTGGTAAGAACGCTAACCCGGACGTCGCGCGATCGCAGGTCGGTGATGAGATCCATGCCCGAACGTCCTGGTACGAAGTAGGGAGACACAAGCATGACCTCCGACTTCGCTTCGCGCATGTGTTCCACCACGGCTACGCGCACGCGGTTCGAGGCAATGGACGCCTCTTCCAGGCCCGGAGGCGGTGCTTCGCCCTTCAGGGGCATGTCGGCCGATGCCTCGGCGTGGTCCCAGATTAGATCCAGCCTGCCGGCATCGAGCTCCTCTTCGATCGGTCTGTAGCCCAGCACGTCGCGAGCGTCCGGTTCGTGCGTCACGGGCGGTGCGCTTGGACGCGAGACCTCCTCGAAGCCCGCTTGCAGCTCGGGCAGCGTCAACCGCGGGGGCACAACCGATCCCAGTGGGTATGCAAGTGCGCTGTTCCAGTAGAGATCGAAGAGCCTGCCCAGCTCTGGGACCACGGCGCCGCTGACGAACAGGTCAAGGTCGATGAAGTTCGCAAGTGGATGCCGCGAAAAGTACTCGTCCGCGACATTGCGGCCGCCGGTTACGGCCATCGCACCATCCGCAATAAACAGCTTGTTGTGCATGCGATGGTTGAGGCGCTCAACGTGAGGAAGCGAGAGCGCGAAGCGCGACAGCAGACAACCACGGGTAGGGAACGGATTGAACAGGCGCACCTCGACGTTTTCATGCGCGGCAAGGCCGCTTAGCAGCTCGTCCTGCCCGGAGGTGTACAGGTCGTCCAGCAGCAGGCGCACGCGCACGCCACGGAGCGCCGCATCCCTCAGCGCGCGCAACATCGCTTTTCCTGTCGGATCGTGACGGATCAGGAAATACTGAACGTCGAGCGATTGCTCCGCGCGGCGAGCCAACTCCATTCTTGCGCTTAGAGCGAATGCGCCCGAAGGCATGAGTCGGAAGCCGCTCAAGCTCGGCTCCGGCGCGGAAGCCAGGGCGATGCGACCGAGCGCCGTAACGGAGGAACCTTCGATGGCTACGGAAACCGGCCTCTCGCCTTGAGCGGGCAAGCTTGCGCACGCCGTCGCCAAAACGGCGGCGCAAAACACGAGCAGGAAGCGGCACGTGCGGCTCCAATCGAATGCAGGCGCCTCCTGCCAACGCGACCCGGAAGTCAAACGCTACCCGAGGCGTGACAACCCAACAATCGCCTGCATTGCGGAGCAGCACCGACAACGGCTTGCACCGCCCCTACTTCCTCACTTCGCGGTCTCGATGCTGGTGAGAGTGATCGCACCTTCGATCTTCTCCGCGCTGAAGCGGACCTTGTCACCCACCTTGACCGCTTCAAGCATCGATGGATCCTTGACTTGAAAGACCATCGTCATGGCCGGCATCTCGAGGTTCTTGATCTCGGAATGGCGGATCGTGATTTTCTTGGCCTCCATATCGATCCGGCGGACCTCACCGTCCGTCGTGGCAGCCGAGGCCGACGCCGACGCGCCGGCCGACGCAGAACCTGTTGCATCGTTTGCTGCAAAAGCCGGGCCGGCTACAAAGAGCCAACTGGCGAGGGCGATCGTACTAACCTTGCTCATGTTCATGGATGTGCTCCGAGTTGATTGATGTCCCGACACTCAATGCTTGTGCCCGTGGCCGTCGCTCTTGGCGTTCCCCTGAGCCCCAGCGACAGTCACGGCTCCTTTCATGCCCGCGTCGTAGTGGCCGGGCTGGAGGCAGCCGAAGTGCACTTTGCCGGCCTTGGTGAACTGCCAGACCACCTCGCCTGACTTCCCGCCCGCCAACGTGATCATGTTCGGCTCTTCGTGCTCCATTTCGGGGTTCTTCAGCATCACTTGGTAGTGCTCCCTTAGCTCCGCTTCGGTGCCGAGGACGAATTCGTGCTTGGCCTTGCCGGAGTTCTTGACCTGGAAGCGGATGGTCTCGCCCTGTTTCACGTCGATGCTCGCGGGGATGAACCGCATCGCGTCCGTCATGTCGACCTTTACGGTGCGCGTTACCTTCCCCGCCACGCCGGGCGCACCGATGGCACTTTCGCCGGAGCCGCCATGTCCGTGCCCACCCGCGTCCCCGTGGCCGCCGGCATGGTTGCCCGAGGCAAGGCTGAGCGTGGATGCCATCGCGAGGACGGCGGCGATTGCAAGATAGTTGGTCTTCATAGGTTTCCTTCGTTGATGAATCAGAAAATTGGCGCCGTGGGTACTGAGTAGGTCAGTGTCCGTTGTGCCCTCCTCTTGGTTTGCGCACGCGCATCTCGACGCCCTGCTCGACCCGTCTTGCGACTGGCATCGACCCGCCGCCGGCAGCGAACGAGCGGGCCGGCTCCGGAAGCGTGCCGGTGAACTCATAGGCGACCTCGCCTGCAGGGTGCCGGTACCAGCCCGGATCCTTGAAGTCACCCCTTGGCTGGTCGGCGCGGACCTTGACGACGGTGAACATGCCGCCCATCTCGACAGGTCCGAACGGGCCCTTGCCGGTCATCATCGGAAGGGTGTTCTCCGGGATCGGCATCTCCATCTCGGCCATGTCGGCCATGCCTCGCTCCCCCATCACCATGTAGTCCGGGACCAGCTTGTTGATCTGTTTGACCACTCCGGAGTGGTCGACGCCGATCATGGTCGGGGTGTCGTGCCCCATGGCATTCATCGTGTGGTGGCTCTTGTGGCAGTGGAATGCCCAGTCGCCCGGCTCGTCGGCAAGAAACTCGACGGCGCGCATTTGGCCAACGCCGATGTCCGTCGTGACCTCGTTCCAGCGCGCGCTCTCGCGCGTCCAACCACCGTCCGTTCCCGTGACCATGAACTCGTAGCCGTGAAGGTGGATGGGGTGGTTGGTCATGGACAGATTGCCCATGCGGATGCGGACGCGTTCACCCAGCCGAGCCACCATGGAGTCGATCCCGGGAAAGACCCGTGAGTTGAAGGTCCACAGGTTGAAGTCGAGCATCTCGCTCACGCGTGGCGTGAAGCTTCCCGGCTCGATGTCGAAAGCGGTCAGGACGAAGCCGTAGTCGCGGTCGACCGCCATGAACTTCGGGTCTCGGGGATGCGCGATGAACATCCCGTACATGCCCATCGCCATCTGGACCATCTCGTCGGCGTGCGGGTGGTACTTGAACGTGCCGCTGCGGCGAACGACGAACTCATAGACGAACGTCTTGCCGGGTGGGATGTGCGGCTGGGTCAGACCGCCAACGCCGTCCATCCCGTTGGGAAGGCGCAGTCCGTGCCAGTGAATCGTGGTGTGCTCGGGCAGCCGGTTCGTCACGAAGATGCGCACGCGGTCGCCCTCGACGGCCTCGATCGTCGGCCCGGGCGAGCTTCCGTTGTAGCCCCAGAGATGAGCCTTCATTCCGGGCGCGATCTCACGCACGACGGGCTCTGCAACGATGTGGAACTCCTTGACTCCGTTGTTCATGCGCCAGGGCAGGCTCCATCCGTTGAGAGTGACCATGGGGTTGTAGGGACGCCCGGTGTTCGGCACCAGGGGCGGCGCCGTCAGCGGACTCGTCTGGATGACGGGTTCCGGCAGGGCTGCCATCGCCACCTTGCTGACTGCCGAAGCAGCCACGGCAGCGCCGGTAGCCGCTGCGCCAGTCAGAAAGCGACGTCGATTCGTCGTCATAAAGTGTTCTCCGTTCGGGTGTTCAGTGGGCCGCGCCGGCACTGCCAGCGGCGGCCGGTTCAGCGCTCAGAGTCAGGCCCGCCGTGGGTCTGCCAATCAGCGCAGCCTGCAAGGCGGCGTCGGCGAGCCAGAAGTCGCGCTGTGCGTCAATCGCTTGGCTCACGCTGCCGATCTGTTCGCGCGCATCTGCCAGAAGCTCGAAGACGCCGATGAACATTCCGCTGTAACGGAGCTGGTTCTCATCGTGGATGGTCCTGCGCAGCGGCACGACTTCTTCGAGGTAATGACGGGCAAGGTCATGGGCGGTGCGATAAGCACCGTAGCTCTCCCTCACCTGAGAGCTCGCATCCACCGCGAGCTGGGCGGTGCGGTTGAGCGACGCCATGTAGGTCGCCTGCGAGCGGGCGCGGATGGCGTCGCCGAAGTCGAAGATCGGCAGCGGCACCTCGAGCTCGAAGCCCTTCTGCGGCGGCTCCCCGGTCTCGCTGTTGCGCACTGCGGCGATGTGCAGGCCGTTGACGAAACTCGTCACGCGCGACAGACCCAGGTCCCGGGCGGTGAACTCGAGATTGGCTCGCGCAAGGCGCACGTCGAGACGCTGATCCATCGCGCGCTGCGCGACCTCGGCTTCGCCCCTTGGCGTCTTGGGCAGCTCGGGCAAGCGATCGGGTAGCTTCAACTGCCGAGCCTGGACCTCGGAGAGCCCCAGTGAGCGCACCAGTGCCTCGCGCGTGCTCTGCGCCGTCTGCCGCGCCCGAGCCAGCTGCGCCACCGCATCCGCCGCAAAGGCCTGCTCGCGGGCGCGTTGCAGCCTGCTGAAGTTGCCGGCGGCTTGCATGCGGCGCGCCAACTCGGCGCTTGCGTCGGCCACGGCCTTCACCTGCTCGAAGTACTGCACCGACTGCTGGGCCGCGACTGCGCGGACCCAGTTCTGGCGTGCCTCGGTGGCTGCCTGCACCACCTCACTGGCGAGCCGAAGCTGGATCTGCTGCTGCTGGAAGTCGGCAAGGCGGAGCCTGGAGGGCACCAAAAACAGATCGAACACCGAGATTCCGAGCATGCGACCGATGTCCAGATCGGTGCTCCCGCCTTCACGTCGTACGAGTCGTTCGAACGTGAAGATGGGGTTCGGCAGCCGCGACGACTGCGTTGCCGTGGCTGAGCTCGCCGCGCTCTCGAAAAGGGCGGCCTGCAAGGCAGGGCTGTAGGCGAGTGACAGGCGCACGGCGTCGTCCGCGTTTACCGGATTGGCGAGCACCGCCTCGACGTCGCGTTGCGCCTGCTGGCGCGCGTCGTCGGTGTTCAGCCACTTGATCTCGGCTCCGACCGAGCCGCTGGTAAGCCTCTGCACACCCGCGAAGTTCTCGTTGATGGCAGAGGTGGCACATCCGCCCAGGAGGAGTGCGGTGGCCAGCGCCGCAGCGGTCAGCCCGCGTGGTCGACGGGAGTTTCTTGAAGTCATCACCGTGGGTCCTCAGTGGTGCTGGTGCGGATCGGGCTTGCTGCCCGGTGCGGCGGGCGACGGCGGCGCTGTAACAGCCGAGGGCGACGCGCCCTGGGTACCGGCGGCAGCAGCTGGTGCTCCGGCTTGGCTACCCTGAGACGTTTGTGCGGCGGCGGCCTCCTTTGCATAGACCCGCCAGCCGCCGATCCGCCCGACGTTGTCGTTTGCGGCCTTCCACGATCCCACGGGTTCGTCGGTGAAGCGCGCGTAGCCCTCGAAGGCGGAGCGGTACTGGATGCCGGAGCCCTTGGTCGGCGTCTGACCTGCCGCAGTTACGGCGGAACCAGTGGAGGAGCCCGCCTGGGCGTCCTGGGCGGTGGTCGGCATGGAGCCGACGGCGCACAGCGCAGCGAGCGCGGCGCGCGTAAGCAGCTTGTTCATTTTTCGAAGTCATCTGAGTCGCCGACACGAACGGTCGGCCTTCTCCCGTGCGGCAAACGCACGAGCCCAATCAGGCCTCGCGGGGAGGCCTCAGCGGGTCAGATGCTTCGTGGGGGCCGCTCCTGGCCGTCCGAGAGGAAGCTCGGGGCCGGAGCGAAGAGGTCAGCGAATGCGACCGTCGCGAGGTCGCCCGGCGTCAGAGCGACCGGAGGGCTGCTCACCAGCGAGGTGACCGAACAAAAGGCAGAGCAGAGATTGCACTTGTCTTCGCCGCCCGACGACAGCTCGCCGCCGGCGTCACTGCTCGAGTCATGTCCGTGCTGCGCATGGTCGTGGGCAGGCTGGGCTTGGGTGTCGATCCCGTGATGCGCGGCAACACTGCCGTCGATCATGCGCAACTCGCTTTGGCTACCCACGCCGGAAGGCGGGCAGAGCATCGCCGCAGCCATTGCACCCCGCACGGGGAGCAATACCGCCAGCAACACCAACAGCCAGATCCGGAGTGTCTTCAAAGCAATTCAGAGGCTAGCACAGCAGCCAATCTGCCGGCCCAACCACGAGAATCCTAAACCTTGTCACAGTGGCAAAGTCAAGCGCGGCGAGGCATATCTGCAGCGCTCAGTGCTTGCCTGGCCTCAGGCCACCCGCTGCCGTACGGAGCCCGCTTGGGAGAAAAGGTTCCGCGTCCGCCAGGTTCTGAATGATCGGGCAGTCAGGACGATCGTCGCCGCGGCAGCAGTGCACCAGGTGCTGAAGCGTTGCCTTCATCGCGTTCAGCTCCTGCAGCTTGGCATCCAGTTCCTGGATGTGGGCTTGCGCGAGCGCCTTCACCTGGCGGCTCGGCCGGCGCCGGTCCTGCCACAGCCCCAGCAGCTCGCGGATCTGCTCGATCGAAAACCCGAGGTCGCGCGACTGCCGAATGAAACGCAGCGTGCTCACCTCCTTGTCCGTGTACTGGCGGTACCCGGAATCGGTGCGCTGCGCCTCGGGGAAGAGCCCGACGCTCTCGTAGTGACGGATCATCTTGGCCGAGACGCCCGAAGCCTTGGCGGCTTCACCGATGTTCATGAAGTCCATGGTCGTTCGTCCTCAAACGGTCAGAGGTCGGCGGGCGGGCTCCGCCTGCAGCGCCGGGTCCACCTGCTGCTGCAGCGAGCGCCAGCGCCGCAGCATCAGCGCGTTGGTGACGACGCTCACGCTGCTGAAAGCCATGGCCGCCCCGGCAATCATGGGGCTCAGCAAACCAAACGCGGCGAGCGGAATGCCCAGCACGTTGTATCCGAAGGCCCACCACAAGTTCTGCTTGATCTTGGCGTAGGTGCGACGCGACACGTCGATGGCGTCCGCCACCAGGCGCGGGTCGCCGCGCATCAGCGTGATGCCGGCGGTTTCCATCGCCACGTCGGTGCCGGTCGACATCGCGATGCCGACGTCGGCGGCTGCCAGCGCCGGTGCATCGTTGATGCCGTCCCCGACCATCGCGACCACCTTGCCGGCACTGCGCAGTTCCTGCACGATCGCCGCCTTATCGGCGGGCAGCACCTCAGCACGGACCTCGTCAATGCCCAGTTCGGTCGCGACCACACGAGCGCTGCCCTTGTTGTCCCCCGTCAACATCACGGTCTGGATGCCTAGCTGCTGGAGCCGGCTGATGGCCTGCCGAGCCGACGCCTTGATGGTGTCGCCAAACGCCAGCAGGCCGAGAAGTTCAGCGCGGTCACCATCCTTGCGTACGAGCCAAGAGATCGTCCGGCCCTGGCCCTCGAGGCAGGCTTCTTCAGCGGCTAAAGCTCCCGCGGCCACGCCGAGCTCTCGCAGCAGCCGGCTGCTGCCCAAGGAAAAAACTTGTCCATCGACGACGGCTTCCAGACCGCGCCCGGGCAAGGCCTGGGCGTCACGGGTATTTGGCAGCTGCAAATGTTCCTCACGAACCTTGTCCATCACCGCATGCGCCAGAGGATGTTCACTAGAGCTTTGCAGCGCGCCCGCCAGACGCAGGACGTCCTTGCGGGCGACGCCAGCTGCCGGAACCACTGCCACGAGCGACGGTCGACCTTCCGTCAGCGTTCCGGTCTTGTCGAAGGCCACCATGGTGACGGCGTGCGCCACCTCAAGCGCCTGGGCGTCTTTGATCAGGATGCCTTGACGGGCAGCGACCCCGGTGCCCGCCATGATGGCAGTCGGCGTCGCCAAGCCGAGCGCACACGGGCACGCAATGACCAGCACCGCGACAGCGTTGATGAGCGCCTGCTCCCAGTTGCCGGTCCCGAGGGCCCAGCCGAGAAAGGTCGCCAACGCAATCACCAGCACGACCGGCACGAACACGGCGCTCACCCGGTCGACAACGCGTTGGATCGGCGCTTTGGCGGCCTGAGCAGACTCGACCATGCGGATGATGCGAGCCAGCGTCGTTTCCGCGCCAACCGCGAGAGTCTTGACGGTGAGCACGCCTTCGGCGTTGATCGCGCCTCCAGTTACCCTGTCGCCCACGCCCTTGGCGATCGGGAGGCTCTCTCCGGTGATCAGCGACTCGTCGACGTGGCTGCGGCCTTCAGTAATCTCTCCATCCACCGCCACGCGCTCGCCGGCGCGCACCACCACCAGGTCACCAACGGCGACCTGTTCGACGGGGACCTCGAGTTCGGCACCGTTACGGCGCACCCGCGCGATCGCCGGGCGAAGTGCGTTCAGCGCGCGGATCGCGTCGGCGGTTTGCCGCTTCGCGCGTGCCTCGAGCCACTTGCCCAGCAGCACTAAGGTAATCACTGCGGCGGACGCCTCGAAATACAGGTGCGGCATACCGTGCGCGGCGTGGCGCCACAGCAGGTACAACGAGAGCCCGTAGGCGGCGGAGGTGCCTAGCGCCACCAGCAAATCCATGTTGCCGCTGCCGGCGCGCACCGCCTTGTAGCCCGCGCGATAGAAGCGCCAGCCCAGCCAGAACTGCACCGGGGTGGCCAGCGCCAGCTGCAGCCAACCGTCCAGCATCCAATCGACTCCGAAGAGCTGCAGCAGCATCGGCGCGACCAGGGGAATCGTCAGGGCTGCGCTGAGCGCGACCGGCCACCACTCGGGGAGTCGTCGGGAAGCCGGCGGCGCGTCGCCTTCCTGTTGCTGCCCGACTGCGTAGCCGGCGTTCTCGATCGCGCCCTGCAAGGCCCTGACCGAGACCGTGGAGAGGGCTTCGAGCGATGCCGTTTCCGTCGCCAGGTTTACCGAGGCGGAAAGCACCCCCGGAGCTTTGAGCAGCGCCTTTTCGACCCGCGCCACGCAAGAGGCGCAGGTCATCCCCTCGACCTTCAGATCCAGCCGTTGAGTAGCTACGTCGTAGCCAGCTTTGCGCAACGCTGCCGCGAGCGCTTCGGGACGCACGGCAGCATCGGCCTGAACCGAAGCTTGTTCGGTGGCCAGGTTGACAGTGGCTCCGCGCACGCCAGGAACAGCCTTCAGGGTCGTCTCCACGCGGCGCACGCAGGAGGCGCAGGTCATTCCGGTGATTTGCATTGCGATGGCGCTCGGGTTGCTCAGGGCGGCGGTGTTCATGGGTGGCTCCAAGGGCAATGGTCTGTCGAGTGCAGGCATCTTCTTCCTTCTAACCGTGGGAAGGTCAAGCACCTTCTGAGCAAAGTGATGCCGAAAGAATGGTTATTCCCGAAGCGTTTTGACGATCTAACGGTGGCAAGGCCGACAGTACCCTCATCGCAATGTTTTTTGAGGCGTGCACCGTGATTGCCTTTGAAGTGAACGACGTGACGTGCGGCCACTGCGCCAGCACGATTACCAAAGCCATCCAGACAGTCGACAAAGACGCCAAGATAAGCAACCACGAGGTTCGAATCGAGCCCGGCTCCGGCGAAACGCCAGCATTCCGCGACGCGATCAAGGGTGCTGGCTACACGCCCGAGCCCTTGGATGCGGCTCGACCCTCCGCCGCACCGCAGCGGCGTGGCGGCTGCTGCGGCTGAGGAAAGCGGTCGGCCCTCGTCGCGACGCGCAATCGGCTCGGCGTAGGCGCTGAACTTGCGTAGGCGAGGTGCTGACGGGTCGGAGCGGCGGCGCTTTGCTTCAATTCGAAGCTTTCAGGCGAGCCGCGATCGCCTCCATCTGGCGGATCTCGGCCCGCTGCGCACCGATGATCTCGCCGCACAGCTTCACCAACTCTGGATCTGTAAGGCGCGCCTCGCGGCACATGAGGATGGCTCCAGAGTGATGCGGAATCATGGAGTCGACGAACTGCCCATCGTCCACCAAGGCCTGCGAGCGCGTGGCAAGGAACGACCCGACCAGGAGAGCCGCCAATCCTGCGTAAAGCACGAGGTTGAGCCGCTTGTTTCCATACATGGAGCCCATCGTGGCCAGCATGATGACACCCATTGGCGCGAGCATTGTCAACGCCATGTAGAGCATGTTCACGTTGTTTCGGTAGTCGCCCCACCCATCGATCATGGTGAACATGGCGAGATACATCGGAATCAGGCTCAGCGCTAGATTGAGGGCGAACATCCCGTACGCACGCGCACTCGAGCCACTGTGTTGCGAGGCGGCATGTCCCTTGTGGTGATCGTCGTTCACGCAGATTCCCTTGTTGCTCAAGTCACCCCATTCTCGACCTTGCCACTGAAGCAATGTCAAGAGCCCCAACGCTTGTCGCCGAAGCTTCAGGTAGGTACGGTTTGACATCTTCATGGCCTCGGAGACATGTCTGGGCCCCGGTTCGCGTACCCGCGCGCCATCCTGCGTCACGGTAACCCGCTAAGCGGACCAACTGCAAGCCCCCGTTAAAGAGGCCGGATGGTCCGCAGTAGTCGTTCGACGCGCCTTGCACGCCCGCGGCCGGTGTACACACGCTTCCTGCCGGTAGTACGGCAGGTGATCGACGAAGCGGCTGATCAGCGTATGCGCGAGCCGCCCACCGGTGGCCATGCCGCCGTCGACGATCTGCGGCTCGGTGCACAGCCAGAGCGCGTCGATGCGGATCAACGCAGCAACTCGCGCAACCAGGCCGCGCAGTCACCGGCCGCGCCGGTGGGCCAAGCCACGTTCACCGTGGTGCTGCCGCGGCGGATCTCGACGCGGATGGGCTTGCCCGCAGTCGGGGGACTCTGCGAATCGTTCGGTGTCGGCGCCGGCAACCGACATCGCGACGAACTCCATCGGCCGACCTGCTATCGGGTCACTCGGCTCCTTCGCGGTGGTGCTCGCGCCCCGACCGCGCCGCGACTGATGTACCAGGTTGTCGTTCAGGTCGAACGTGCGTGGGATCGCCGCCACGCACGCGCCCGGCTCCGAGCACGCGGAAATGACCTCGGCCTTGAACTGCGCGCGGTGCCGCCGCCTCGGCTTCGACTTGACGTCCATAGATGTCCATCAAACTTTGATGGACATCATCCTCACCCGCCGCCTACAACGATTCAAGGTGGGAGGACAGGACGCTCACGCTAGCGCGGCGCGCTTGAGCAGCTCTGACATGAAGTCACCTGAGTGGCCGACGCAGATCGGTCGGCTGCCTCTCATGCGGTGGACGCACGGGCCTGTCAGGCCTCGCTCAGAGGCCTCAACGGGTCAGATGCTTCGGGAGGTCGCTCCTGGCCATCCGAGAGAAAGCTCGGGACAGGAGCAAGAAGGTCAGGAAACGTTGCCGCGGTGAGATTGCACGGCGCGATGGTCGCTGCGGGGCCGCTTACCAGCAAGGTCACCGAGCAGAATGCAGAGCAAAGATTGCACCTGTCCTGCCCGTCCAGGGCGCCACCGCTCCCACTGTCGTCGCCTGAGCCACGCTCGTGCTGGGCGTGGTCAAGGGCGGCAGCAGGTGTGGCAACCTTTAGGCCGTGGTGCCCCTTGGCACTGCCATCCACTGCACGCATCTCGCTCTGACCGCCGGCGCCGGAGGGCGGGCATCGCATCGCAGCGGCCATTGCAGCCCGGACGGGGAGCAGCACCGCAGCAATACCAGGAGCCAAATACGCGCTGGGTGGGGTCAGTCCAGGGAGCCTAGACCTTGTCACAGTGGCAAGGTCAAGTGGGTACAGCACGTTTGCGGACGCGGGCACCACGTTTACATGGCTCTTTCGACACGACGATGCGGCAGAGCATCCAGCGTCCTAATGCCATCACCCTCGCGGCTTGAGGATGGATCGGGGCGAATGACCCCAATCTCCTCCTCAGCCGGAACACTGATAAGAGAGCTCAGTATTATTTCTTGGGAGCCTGGCTGGATGGCTGCGGAGTTTCCCCGGCCGGCTGCAACGTGCCCGATTTGGCCGCGTTGCTGGTATCCGCCTTCACGCCGGCGCGGCTTTTCGCGGCCTGGGTCTGGGGCTGCATGTGGTCGGGCTTGACACCGCCGACACCCGCTGGCGTGAGGCCGCCCATATCACGTTCCATGCGGGTTTCGCTCTTTCGCTCTGCCCGAGTCCTCGTCGAGCTAGTGTCGTTGAGAGCATCGTTCGCCTGAGGGCCTTGGCCCGCAGGGGCAAGGGACCCGGACGCAGTCGTGCCCTTAACGCGCGTAGCCTTCGCCGAGCGAGCCGTCGGGCACGGCCGCATCTGCGCACGTGGCGCGCCCCTCCCACCATCGGCTGTGTGATCGTGCCGCGTGCGCGCCGCGTTGCTGCAGTCTGCCGACGACCCTTGGGCAGCGGACGCGGTGCTTGCAGATATCGCCAGCATGGCGGCGAGGGAAAGGAAAGTGATTTGCTTCATGGTGATCTCCGATTTGGAACGTAAGGAATGTGGCTGATCCCGCTCACGAGCATCGAAGCAAGCAGCGCGCTTGGGGCGGGTGGACGAGTCAATGTATGTGCAGTACCGCCTCGTCTATTTGATTTATCTCAACAAAGACGATTGAAGCCGGCTTTGTTGCCGTACCTTGCAAAACGCAATTCATGCGTTCTGCCTAAAACTAGCCTTACGGGCAACATCCAAGCTGCATCCTCCCCATGACACCGCAAGCATGCGCATCGGCTGCCGTCCTCTGTCAGCTCATATTCGAGCAGCCACTTCAACACTTTGCCGATTTCCAGCAGGACCTGGTCCGGAGGCCCGCAGGTTCCCCCTGCCATCTGGGATTGATCCCGGCTCCCGCCCGTGAGCAGATCACTTACACTCTGCGCACATGTGGCGTGTTGTTCGGTTTTCCCTGTTGTGGCTCCTTGCCATGGCTCTGCCAATGCAGGGCCTTTCGGCTGCAGCCATGCTGGCATGCGGCGGTCATAGCGAATCCCCGTCGACGCCGAAGAAGGCTGGTCATACGCATGGTGTCACGGCCGAGCATCGCCATCCCCAGGTGGCTGGTGCGAGCCAGCATGCCCATGCTGGAGTTGATCGCGCCCCTACCGGTAAAGTTGGCGTCCAAAATGGCGCCTCGCAGAGATGCAGCGCCTGCGCTTTATGCTGCACAAGCGCTGTCGTTCCGACATCAACCGTCTCGTTCGAGCCGGTCAAGCTTAACGACTTCTTCCCTCCCCAAGTCGCGCGCACGTTCGCTCCGTTCGCGACCGAAGGTCTCGAGCGACCTCCTCGACAGTTCCTCGCCTGACGCGTTCGTGACGCGGTAGTGCGCCGGTATCCCGGCACATTGCCGTCGTCGCCGTCGCCACCCCCCCCGACTTCGCACTGCCGGCTCAGCCGGGCGTCGGGCACAGCCGAGGAATCTCATGTCATCAGATCTGTGCATTGCCACATCGGCAGTGCTGCTCGCCACGACCGCCGCCGCCGCCGTCGCGGCTCAGCCAACCGTGTCTCCCCACGCAGCCGCGTCTACGGTCACCGCTGAAAACGCTAGGAGCGCGTACCGCTCCGTGGTCGATCGCTCCCGCGTGTTGCTTGACCGCCCGGCGAAATCCTGCCTACAAGCAACTGAGCAAATCGGCGGCGGGCTCGCCTATGCGCAAGCTGCGTTCGGAGGCCAGCGGTATGACGCAGGGCTGCGACACCCACCTTCGCGAGCCGCCTATATGGCCTTGAGCTCGCTGGTCGCATGAGCCGGGCCATGCACATCGCAGTTCTCGACGACGAGGTCGAAATCTGCGTCCTGCTCGCCAACTATTTAGAACGGCACGGGTATCGGGTAACCCAGCTGCACAACGGACGGTCGTTGATGGAGTTGATGGCGATCGATCCGCCAGGGCTGGTACTGCTCGATCTCGGGTTACCCGGGGAAGACGGCTTGTCGATCGCACGCCAGCTCCGCGAGCACTGGAAATGCGGGCTCGTGATCGTCACAGGGCGTGGCGATTCGGTCGACAAGATCGTCGGCCTCGAGGTTGGCGCCGACGACTATGTCACCAAGCCCTTTGACCTCCGTGAGCTGCTGGCCCGCATCAAGGCCGTACTTCGGAGGACAAATCCTGACCCTGCGCTTGCGGCTGTGCTTGAGCCCAGCATCACAGCAACTGGAACGGCGCGCAGCAAGTTCCGCCTGGCCAATTGGGAGCTCGACATCCCCGCCCGTCGCCTGACAAACCCAGAAGGCCGCGAAGTATCGCTGACCGGCGGTGAGTTTGACCTCCTGTGCGCTTTTGCGCAGCACCCAGGCCGGGTGCTGACGCGCGACTTTCTCCTTGAGCAAACCCGAGGCCGCGAGGCCGGGCCGTTCGACCGCACGATCGATGTGCAGGTGGGCCGGCTACGCAAGAAACTGGAAAGCGATTCGGGGAACCCTCAAATTATCAAATCGGTGCGGGGCGCGGGCTATATCCTCGTGCCGCCCGTCACCTTTGACTGATCCGGCGCGTCATGGCTCAAAACCTTTTCGGGCAGCTGCCCTCAGGCATCGACGAACCGACCGTCTTTCGCACGCTCTTCGCGGCCTATCCCGATGCCCTGATCGTCGCTGATGCTTCCGGAGCGATCGTGCTGGCCAATCCCTCAGCGGCAAACCTGCTCGGCTACACGATCGAGGAGCTCGTGAGCTTGCATGTCGATGCACTGGTGCCGGACGGCATCCGCCCTCGCCACGCAGCTTACCGAGGCGCCTATGGTCAAAGCCCCCGACCACGGCCGATGGGGACGCAGGAACTCGTCGCCAGGCGCTGTGACGGGTCGGAAGTGATGGTCGAGATCGCACTCAGCCCGCTGCAGAACCACGGCTTGCCGCTCGTTGTCGCGGCCATTCGCGACATTCGTGCATACCCGCGCGTCCAGCAGGCGCTGCGCCGCGCCCGCTACGCCGACCACCTCGCGCAACTCGGTCGGCTCGCCGTCGATACTCTGGATGCGCAAACGCTCTTGCAGCGGGTTCCAGAGATTGCCGCGGAGGCACTCGACGTCGAGATCGCCATCGTGTTCGTGCTCGAGCCGAATCGGCTCGAGTTCCGGGTCGCAGGCAGCGTCGGCTGGGTCGGCATCGAACCCGCCGGACTGCGTGTGCCGAACCGGCCGGATACCCCGCCCGGCTATGTGCTGGAACAGTCAAAGCCCGTGATCGTGACGGACTATCCAAGCGAACATCGCTTCCTTGTCCCGTCCGCTTACCTCGACGCCGGTCTAACAAGCGGTCTGGCCGTTCCTCTGACCGACCTAGGCCGCACGATCGGGGCGCTGACTGTGCGCACGCGAAAGACCAGGGTCTTCGGCGACGACGAGGTCAGCTTTCTCGAGTCTCTGTCGAACCTGCTAGCGACGAGTTTGCAACGGGCCCAGGCCGACGAGGCGCTGAACCATGCTCAACGCTTGGAGAGCGTGGGCCAGCTGACCGGCGGCATCGCCCATGACTTCAACAATCTGCTGACTGTCATCAGCGGGAATCTGCAGGTGCTCGAAGAGCTTCCATCTCTAGCCGAGGATCCCTGGGGCCGGCATCTCGTTGATGCGGCGGCCCGGGCCACCCGGCGCGGCGCCGATCTGACGAGCAAGCTGCTGACGTTTTCGCGGCGACAGCTGTTGCAACCGAGCTCGATCGATGTCGGCGTACTGCTCAATTCGCTGGCCGACGTGCTCCGACGGACGCTTGACCAGCGCATTCGCATCGAAGTCGACGTGGCCCCATCGTGCCCGCCCGTACAGGCCGATCCGGCCCAGCTCGAGTCGGCGCTGCTCAACATTGCCATCAACGCCCGCGATGCGATGCCCGAAGGGGGCACCCTAAGATTTCAGGCCAGCCCATGCGGCGAGTTGCCGGGCACGATTCGTGACGGGCTCGAGGCTCCTAGCCGGCAAGAAGATGGGTATGTCGTCATTTCAATCATCGATACCGGCAGCGGTATGCCGGAAGAGGTGAAGGAACGAGCCTTCGAGCCGTTCTTCACGACCAAGGAGGCTGGTCGTGGCACGGGCCTCGGTCTAAGCACGGTATACGGCTTCGCCAAGCAATCGAAGGGTGCAGTCGCGATCGACAGCGCGCCGGGCAAAGGCACCACGTTCACCCTCTACGTTCCGCGGCCAAATCGGTCTGAGACGACCGTTACAGAAGCTGTACCCCCTGGTAAAGACGTGCCGAAAGGCCTTGAGGTGTTGCTGGTGGAAGACGACCTCGAGGTGCGCGCGGTGGTCCACACTTTTTTGGAGACGTTGCATTGCAAGGTGACAGTCGCGACCAGCGGCGAGCAGGCGTTGCTCGCGCTTCGCGCCGCAGGGCGCTTCGATCTCCTTCTCACAGACATCGCGCTCGGTGCCGGCATGCGCGGCACCGAGTTGGCGACGCAGGCGCAGAAACGCTTTCCGAGCATGGCGGTGTTGTTGATGTCAGGTTTCTCGTCCGAACTGCTCGACGCCGACTGTGACTCGCCGCGCAACTGGGAACTGCTGCGCAAGCCCTACAGCCGGGAGGAACTCGCTCAAGCCATAGCGCGCGTCATCGATTGAGCCGGCCAGGCTACTGGAGCATCGGCACCGGCGTCAGACAGCGCTGAACGAACGCTGACAGCGCCTCCACATCGGGGATGCGCACATTGCGCCTGCCCTTCTCTGCGAAGGCGATGACTTTGTCCCGCGCGAGCTTCGACAGGGAACGGCTCACCGTCTCCAGTGTCATGCCGAGGTAGTTGCCTATCTCGGCGCGCGTCATGCGAAGCGTGATCTCGTCGGTACGCATGCCGCCGTCGGCCTGCGACTGCGCCCAGGAGCGCAGGAAGTCAGCTACTCGCGCATCAGCAGGCAAGGTGCAGACCGACATCAGCGCGTCGCGATCACGACCGATCTCGCGGCTCATCGCTTCATGCAACAGCGCGAGAAGCGCGGGCTGCACAGCGCAGGCGACGAGCAGCGCGTCGTATCGGATCACCCAGACCTCACCGGTGTCGATGGCTACCGCGTCACATGAGTACCGGCCGTGAGCGATGCCGTCAAAGCCGAGCCAGTCGCCGCGGAAATTGAGGCCGACGACCTGCTGGCGGCCATCAACCGACAGATTCACAATCTTTACCAAGCCGGAATTCAGGATGTAGAGGTTCCCGAATTGCTCGCCAGCCTGGTAAATCACGTCACCAGCATGGAGCATGCGCCGCGCCGGCGCCAGCGCGTCGCTCAGCAGTTTCAGTGCGCCGGAAATTCGATAGCCGGCCTGCTGGCTGGCGCTTATGTCGGTCTCTCGCACCGGCCCGCAGACAGCAGCTAGCGCGCGAGCGAGGCGGGGGAGGGTCGTCTCGCTATGCATCGGGTTAACAGTAGCAAGCATCCAAGTTTCCTGTGGCATACATGTCGATGCCCGTAGGCTAGGCGGCGTGCGCGAACGCAGTGACAACAGTGCACCTCGTTGGGTAACACTGCATCAATCGAGTGTGTCCGGGGCGTATCAGGGCCGAGCAGCCTTTCGTTGACGTGCATCAAGGGCAATTCCGGGCTCCTCGGTAATCATCGTTCACAGTCGTGTGTCGGTTCGGTGCACGCACCCATCCGATGCAACTTCCCCTGAAACCTAGCGGCGCCCTCCCTTTCGACCCCATCACGCCGCGCGAGCTGACCGCGCTGCTTGCCGAAGCCAATGCTTTGCAGGCCGCCGCGGGAGCCGGCAAACTCGATGCGCTGTTGCGGGGCAAGAATTTCGGGCTCCTCTGCGAGTCGATGGAGGATGCCGATGTTGCGTTCTTTCGGCTTGCGGCTGTGGAACTCGGAGCGCACGTGGCTTGTATTCGAACGCGCCTTTCGGAGCTGAGCACTCCCCAAGAGGTGCAGCGCACTGCGCGCATGCTCGGCCGCCTGTACGACGGCGTTGAGTGTCAAGGCATGACGCCGGCCCTGATACGACAAGTTCGCGCCGAGGCCGGCGTGCCCGTTTACGACGGCATAGCGTCGCAAGATCACCCAACGGCCCGGCTGGCGGATTCTCTTAGCGGTACGGCGTCTCCCGCCGATCGACGACGCTTGGTACTGCAGGCGGTGTTGCTGAACACGACCACCTGAGTCACTCTTACTTCAAAGAACAGGGATAGCTATGCAAGCTCTCGTCTACCACGGCCCTGGCAAGAAAGCGGTCGAGGACCGTCCGAAGCCAACAATCCAAGCGCCGACTGACGCCATCGTCAAGATCACCAAAACGACCATTTGCGGTACCGATCTGCACATCCTAAAGGGCGACGTTCCTACCTGCAAGCCAGGCACGGTGCTCGGCCACGAAGGGGTCGGCAGGATCGATTCAGTGGGTCCTGGGGTCATGACCTTCAAGCCCGGAGACCCCGTGTTGATCTCGTGCATCAGCGCCTGCGGACGCTGCGAGCCCTGCCGCAAGGGAATGTATTCGCACTGCACCACGGGTGGCTGGATCCTGGGCAATACGATCGACGGCACCCAGGCCGAATTCGTTCTCATCCCCCATGCCGACACCAGCCTGTATCCCGTTCCGGCCGGGGCCGACGAGGAGGCTCTCGTCATGCTGAGCGACATCCTCCCAACCGGCTTCGAGTGCGGCGTGCTTAACGGCAAGGTCCAGCCTGGCTCGACCGTCGCCATTGTTGGTTCCGGACCTATCGGCCTCGCGGCACTGCTTACGGCCCAGTTCTATGCACCGTCGGAGATCATCATGATCGACGTCGACGCCAACCGTCTGACTGTAGCGAAGCGATTCGGCGCGACCGCGACCGTAAACAACACCAGTGGAGACGCGGCTCGACAGGTCATGGCGCTGACTGGCAAACGAGGCGTCGACACTGCGATCGAGGCAGTCGGCGTACCGGCAAGCTTCTCGCTTTGTGAGGGAATCGTGGCAGCCGGCGGCACGATTGCCAATGTTGGCGTTCACGGCGTCAAGGTCGACCTGCACCTGGAGCGACTGTGGTCTCACAACGTGACGATCACAACGCGGCTTGTCGATACAGCCTCAATCCCGATGCTGCTTAAGACTGTACAGTCCAAGCGCATCGACGCGGGGCAGCTCATTACGCACCGGTTCCGCATGAGCGACATGCTGCAAGCTTATGACACGTTCGATGGGGCCGCTGGCACCAAGGCACTCAAGGTCATCATTGAAGCGTAAGGTCGGCGTGGTGACCATAGAGTGCGCGCAACGCTCAACGTCTTATCCAGGTTGCGATAGGGACGTGCGGCCAAGAGCGCAGGCCAGCCCGGCGAGAGAAAGGAATCAAGCCATGACGCCGGCTCAAGACCGCGAACACTGCAAGAGCGCGGCCCGGTTTCAAAGGCGCATGGTGGAGGCTTACTGCTCGGGGTGGTCGACCCGTTCGCCCCACAAGGGCAGCGGTGCCTACTTGGCTTCTGCGGCCAGTTGCCAGTGCAGTTTTGCCAGGGCTATATTCTCTTCTGCAGCTTGTTCGTAGGTCTGCGAAAGACGGTCACAGTGCCGTGCCAGAGTCTCATGCGCCTGGGCGCTGCTTCTTGGGGCCGTGTTTCTTCGATATGTCGCTGCATAGCCTTTGTGCCGCTTCGCCGCAGCCGCATCAACGATCGCCTGACGCTCGTACTGCAATGCAACGTCTTCGTGGTCTGACCGGCTGCTCGCGGTCTCGATCTTCTGCTCAATGCCTGCAGGAGCCTGGGGCAGCTGCGTAGCGCATCCCGCTACGATTACCCCTCCGGCTAGCGCGAGAAGAGCGCCCGAACCAAACGATCTAAAGCTCTTTGTCATCATTTTCTCCTGTTAAGCGTTGTCTTTGGCCTTTCTGCCTCAGCACCGCCGGCTGACTAGAACCATGCGCGGACGCCGGCAACCAAACTCCATCCACCAATGTCCTCGCCCCGATTCCGGGCGAACTGAGCCGTGCCGCCATAGCTGCGCTGCCACGAGGCGCCGACATAGGGTCCGAATTCCCGTCTGATCTCGTACCGCAAGCGAAGCCCCATTTCGACATCGTTGAGGCCGCGCCCGATTCCTTGCTCCCTCACCTTCTGAAGTGCGATATTGGTGGCCAAGCGTGGTTGCAGGACCCAGCGCTGAGTCAACAACAGCTCGTACTCGAGCTCTGCCCGCGCCGAGACATTGCCCCGTTCGCTCACGAACGCTGCGGCCTGTACTTCGAACCGGTATGGGGCCATGCCCTGGACCCCGAAGACCGCGTAGCTGCGACCCGGCGCCTCCGGCCTCGGCTTTGCGTAGCGCACGCCGGCTTGCACGTCCCAGAACGGCGCCACCAGCCGACCGTACAGCAACTGGAGGTCGACGCCTTCCAGCTTGCTGTTGTATGGCTTCGTACCTTCCGCGTAGGCCCAAAGTCGGTTGTAGTCGCCACCTACCCAGCCAGCCGTATTGAAGCGCAGGGCGTCGTCCGCCTTGGTGCCGCCGGTGTAACGCGTCGTGGTGTGCTCGAGCTGGTCGATAAGGAAATAGCTGCGAATGGGGCTGTCCTCCACCGGTGCAATCTTTTGAGCCTGTGCCAGCGGAATCACGAACGTGCACGCAAGCGATACAAGCGTGAATGCGCATCTCATGCTGCCCCCTTGGCTTCCGGCTGCCCGACTGCAACGACGCGCAACATGCCTAGCTCCATGTGGAAAAGCAGATGGCAATGGAAAGCCCACTTACCAACCTCGTCGGGCTCGGCGTCGAAAGAGATGCGTTCGCCAGCCTTCACGTTGATGGTGTGTTTCAGGGGCCGCTTTGCGCCCGCCCCGTTTTCCAGCACCATCCACATGCCGTGCAGATGCATGGGGTGATCCATCATGGTGTCGTTCACGAACGTAACCCGGATGCGTTCGCCGAAGCCGAACGGGATCGGCTCCTCGGCCTCGGAGTACTTCTTGCCATCAAAGCCCCAGATCTGCCGCTCCATGTTGCCTGTCAGGTGCAGCTCGATCTCGCGCCCGGGCGTGCCTTCGCGCCCAGCCCCGTCCAAGCGGCGCAAGTCGGTGTAGACAAGCACGCGACGCCCCGAGTCGCCCAGACCTGTCCCGGGCTCGCTCATCCGGCTCGTGGGCATTTCGGCGACGGTCGAATTGCCGGCCCCATGGCGATCGGGGCCATGCGGCACCGGCTGCATCGCTGCAGGCTTTGCGAACGCGTCAGTTGCCGGCTTGACCATGCCGGGCATCGCGTCCATCGCCGGCTCCGCAGGCGCTGGGGTGGCGGGGCCTGCCATGCCGGGCATCGCGTCCATCGCCGGCTCCGCAGGCGCTGGGGTGGCGGGGCCTGCCATGCCGGGCATTGCATCCATCGCCGGCTTCGCAGGCGCAACAGGGGCCGGCATCGCCATGCCAGGCATCGCGTCGATCGAGGGCTTAGCAGGACCGGCGGCAGCAGGCATCGCCATTCCGGGCATAGGGCGCTCCGCAGGCGCAGCGGGAGCAGGCATCGCCATGCCGGGCTCTGGGTCCGCCTTGAGGCCGGCGCCACCGCGAGGCATGGCCATACCAGCCATCGCCCCTCCGGACATGCCCATGTCGGCCATGGTTCGAAGTGGACGTTTTCGGCGTTCGGGGATCGGGGCGCGCAGCCCAGCCCGCTGCGCCAGCGTGCCGGCAGCATATCCGCTGCGGTCCATCGACTCGGCGAAGATCGTGTATGCCTCCTCGGCGCGGGGCTGCACGATCATGTCGTAACTCTCCGCCGGGGCAATGCGGAATTCCTCGATCGTCACAGCCTCGACGTTTTGGCCGTCCGCCTGAACGAGCGTCATCTGCAAGCCCGGAATACGCACATCGAAGTGGGTCATCGCCCCTGCATTGATGAAACGCATGCGGATGCGCTCGCCTGGCTTGAAGAGGGTGGTCCAGTTCTGCTTTGCCGACTGCCCGTTGAGCAGGTACGTGTAGGTGAACCCGGTCAGGTCGGCAATATCGGTCGGATCCATCCGCATCTTGGCCCACAAGGCGCGGTCGGCGATCGTTGCGCGCCAGCCATCACGCGAGGCGTCGCGGAAGAGATCGGCCAGGGTGCGCCGGTTGAAGTTGTAGTACGCGCCGAACTTCTTCATCTTGGCCAGCACGCGCCCCGGATCCTCAAAGGTCCAGTCGGACAGCATGACCACGCACTCGCTGTCATAGGAAAACGGCTCGGGCCCGACGGGGTCAATGATGAGGGGGCCATACAGGCCTGCTTGCTCCTGGTTGCCAGAATGGCTGTGATACCAGTAGGTCCCGTTCTGGCGCAGCTTGAACTGGTAGGTGAAGGTCTCGCCAGGCGCAATGCCGTCGAAGCTCACGCCAGGGACGCCGTCCATCTCAGGCGGTACGAGAAGGCCGTGCCAGTGGATCGACGTGGTCTCCCTCAGTCTATTCGTCACTCGGATGGTCGCAGTCTCCCCTTCGCGAAAGCGCACCACCGGCCCAGGCAGCACACCGTTGACGACCGTGGGCGCGGTGCTCTGCCCGTCGATGTCAAGCCGGCCCTCAGCGATCACAAGATCGGTGACGGTCCCCGGGACGCCCGGCATCATGTGCATGGTGCTGGGTGTGGCGGTCCACGCCTGCAGTGGGGACAGTGCATAGAGCGCCGTACCCGCCCCCGCGGCCGTACCAACACGAAGAAAGCGGCGGCGCGGGTTCATGTCATGGCCCTGCAGCTCTTGGCGCAGCTCTGGCACTCTTCGACGCACTCACGCATGTCGCCCACCTGCTCGCAACTCTTGGCGCAGGCCTCGCATGCCTCGGCGCAGATCAGACACACCCGACCGTGCAAGGGCGAGTCGCTCAGCATAAAGTTGGCCGAGGTCTGGCAGAGCTCAGCACAGTTGAGCATCAGGCGAAGGTGCTTGGGCTCGACGTGCCGCCCGCCCTGCTCGAGGCAGAAGGTCGTTGCCATGCGCAGACACATGCTGTGGCAGTCGAGACAAGCCTTGATGGAGTCTTGCATCGGTGATTCGATTCGGCTTCGGCGAGCAGTGGGTGGGTTTCCGGCGCCCGAACGCGCAGCCGGGTTCGGCTGCGCGTTCGCGTCAGCCGACGCGAACGCCTGAAGCCCGCCCGCAGAGACCGCAAGTGCCGCCCCAAGAAGGCGACGGCGGGGCGTCCCTGGCTTCGAACCCGCGCCAGGAGATTTGGTTGGTGCAAGCTCACTCATCTTTGGTCCTTGTTCGGTTTTGCCCGATGCTTTTCGCACACCATAGCGGCTGCTTTCTCTTCTCTCGCGGCAGCACGACGCTCAGACCTCTACAAAAATGGCTTGGTTACGATCAATGGTGTTTGACCCTGTCGACGCCTTTGATGTCGTTCCAGTTCGTTGTTTGGTGACAAAGGAAGCACTGGTTCACCTTGGCTTCCGGCTGCCCGGCGATTCGAGCCGACATCATCGAGAAGTGCATCATGTTGTGGCTCGGAGGTTCTTTATGACACTGCGAGCACTCGGTCGAACGCGGCGACGGATGGACAAACCGGGCCAGTGTCCACTGAGTCGTGGCGTGGCACTGCACGCAATCGGTGCCGAGCAGCCCCTGATGACGATCTTTGGTCGCATGGCAGCCCACGCAGTTGAGCATCGACTCGCCCGTACTCGGTCGCGGATGGTTGGCTGAAAGCTGCGGCGCGCTCGCCTGCCTCACTTCCGCAGAAGCCGCGCCCGGTGCTGCTGCTTGCACCCCGGAGCGAGACAGCCGGTTCAGCAGCTGGGTCGCTGCATCCACGTCAGCGGAACTCGACTGCAGTCCGGGCCTTGCTGTCCGCAGCAACTCATGACCAGCCTCCGCCAGCAGGGAATGGTCCATCGTCGTCGGCATGCGCTTTGTCCCCTGGTGCTCGACATGGCAACCGCTGCAGACCTGGACGTCCGCGTGAAAGGCCGTGGGCTGGCGTTGCAGCAGTGCGGCGTTATCGGCGTGGCACGTGACGCAGAGGGGAGACTCGACGCCTTTGACGGCGGTGTGACAAGCGACACATTGATCTGCAAGGAACGCATGCGATTGCGAGAGCGATCCTGGCGTCACTGCTTGTTGCCAGACACCGCGCGACCAGGATTCGCTCCGATTCCAGTCTACGCCGATGCCGACGGCGATCACGATCACGATTGCGCCCAGCAATGCGAGACAGAGCTTCAGCGAGCTCATGCTACGAAAGCCACCTTAGACCGTACTGCACCCCCGCACCAATGTGCATAGCGAGAACTACGTAAAAGCCGATGGAGAGCGCGATGTGCCACTTCAAGGAGCGCCCGAACCAGACCTTGAAGAACTCATGCAGACGAACCGAGTACTCGAGGTCCGCTACCGATTCGGCGATGCGCATGACTTCACCTGCGGCACCATCTTGTCGAGCGGCGAGCCCGAGCGATGTCAACCCGGCCGCCAGCGCCGGGGCCTGCGGCATCGCACTCGTGGCTGTCGACGACGCCTCCCGCACCCCCCACGCGTGGTCGAGATCGCCTCTGGCCGTCTGAAGCAGCACCTTCTTTTCCTTTATCTCAAGGGCCACATAGGCGAGCAGATAGCGGACCGCGAAGCCACTCACGATGACGAGCAGCATCAGTGCTGTCAGCGCAATACCCAGCCAGCTGTCGAACCGGTGACCGGTGTGAATGATCGCAAGCAAGGCGCCAAGAAGCCCTGCATAGACATGCAGGTCGAGCAAGGTCTTCATCCCCAGATACGGTGTCATCCAACCCCTGACCCACGGAATGCGCTTCGCGGCGGAGTACACGAGGGGGACCAGCATGAGCAGTGCGGCCGCGATCCCAAACGCGGCACCGAGTCCACTGCCCGGGAAGCGAGGCGAGCGGTGAAAGAAGAAGCCTAGCCAAGCCAGGAGAAGGACCGAGAGCACTCCGGTCAAGACGATGCCTTCGCGCTCTTTGCCTTTCACCGCTAGGCCTCCACCGTAATCGGGGTCCTGGGCTTTGCCTGGCACGCGAGAATGATGCCGCTTGCTTTGTCCTCAGCATCCAGCGCATCGTCGACCGCCATGTCGACCTCTCCGGATGTCATCTTCACCTTGCAGATGCCGCAAGTTCCAACCCGGCAGGCGAATTCGATCCCGATGTCGAGCTCTTCTGACAGCTCGAGAACGGTCTGCCCATCGCGACTCTTGGACGCTTTTCCGGTGTTGGAAAAGGTGACTACAGGGCCCGTCGCAGGGGCCGCCGACCTGCCCGTCGCGCCCGGGCCGCCCGGCGTGGGCGCGGCGGTACCGAAGTCCTCGGTCTTGACCTGCTCCGGGGGAACCTTCAGTTCGTTAAGGATCGCCCTTACAGCGTCCATCATCACAGGCGGCCCACAAAGATGGATTCGACGCGAGCCAATGCCAGGGATCGTCTCCGCGAGGAATTCCTTTGTGATACGTCCTCGATGCCCTTGCCAATCGGTACCCTCCGGGCGCTCCATCGTGACTGCTACGTGCAGCCTCGGGTTGACCTGTTGGAGCTCGGCCACATCCTTGGCGAAAACGAAGTCAACGGGAGCACGGCAGGCATAGACGAAATAGATCTCACCGGCCCACGACTGCTCGGTTAAATAGCGAGTGATGCTCATCATCGGGGTGATGCCGACGCCGCCGGCGATGAGGACGATGCTGTCCGCCTCCGCTCCGGTGAACGTAAAACGCCCTACCGGGCCGCCCGCATCGATTCTGTCGCCGACTTTGAGAAGATCGTCCACGTGACGCGATACCGCACCGCGCGGCTCACGTTTGACAGTTACATCGACGAACCCACGCTGTGTCGGTGACGAAGAGATGGAATAGCTGCGGTTCATCTTCGCGCCGCCGATCCAGAACGTCAGGTTGAGGAACTGACCCGGTAAGAATGTGAACGGCAGGGGCCCATTGCCGCTAACAGGCAACAGGCGCAGCGTCTTGACGCTTGGCGTCTCGCTCATGATGGCGCCGACGCGCAGTTGCCCTTGCCATTTGGCGGTGGCGGGTGCGACTGGCGTTGTCGCGGCACCCGGCGCCGGGGATGCCGCGTCCCGGGAGGTGGTGCCTGGCGGCAGTACGGCAGCGGGTTCGTTCGCAAAGGTGGTTGGGCCGGAGGCCACCGGCGGCGCTCCTCCAGTTGATGGCCGGTCCACATCGGCCGGTGCTCCTCCAGCGCGCGATGCAGGGGTAGGTGGCGGCCCCTCTTTCGGTTCGATACGTCCAAACAGGCTCGCCGTGCGTCGCATCTTGAAGAAGTACATCGCGACCATCGCCACTGCAAAGGCGACAAGCAATGCCATAACGAAAAGGTGCAGGGGGAGGACCCCGAGCACGGTGCGTGGGTCCTTGCGCCGGTTGGCATCCGCAAGGTTCATCTCACGCTTGAACCACTCGGAAGCGATATTCCGCGGCGGTGCCCCTTCCTGAAGAAGCCGGTGGGCGGCCACACCGCTGTCCACCTGGCCGACGCCGTCGCGGGACTCCTGGAGTGCCTGGCTGGCGGCCTCGTGGTCGCCAGTTTCGACGGCTCGCGCCAAACGCTCTTGCGCCTCCTGCAGGAGCACCGAGCCCTCATAGATCCGCTCGGCGGCCATTCGCTGCACGTCAGCGCGTTGCTCTGGCGTCAGCGCAGGAAGACCCATCAGGGACGGGTAGAGCTCCTTCCGCCCTCCGCCCATCATCCCTTCCATCATCTTCGGCATCCCCTGCACTCCAGCGGACGAACCTGGCATGCCGGAGCCGCTCGCGGCAGCCTCAGGCAACGCAGGAATGCCGCTTTCTGCGGGGCTGTCGGGAGTGATGACCGTTGTCGGCGATGCCGGCAGGGGGGCTGACGCCGCGCCTCCGGGGTGATGAGCCTCGTTGGCCCCGCTCCAAGCTGGCCACAGCATCGCCAGTGAAGCGGCTCCCGCGATGACCTTTAAGGTCCCAGGAGTTCGCTTCATGAGGCGCCCCACGCTAGCCCGCAAAAGGACGATTGGCATTCACTTGTCCTCAGCCCTCTGCTAGCACCCCGCTATGCAGATGAGCCTCGCAACGTCACTCCATCTTCATCGGTGCCATCGGGGCCGCCGCGGGCGCGGCTTGGCGGGGGGCCGCGGCGGGCGCCACCCGTGTCATCGGCTTGGTACCGAGCAACGCCGCCTGCTGATCAGGAGTGAGGACTTTTGCTGCCTCTCCGACCGCCCGGATGAACGCCAGCCGCTGATTGCCGCGCAGAGTTTCAATGGCGCGGACCGCTGCGTCAATCTTGGTCGCGTCTGGCGCAGCTGCCGATGTCAGCGTCCAGAGTTCCTGTTCCAAGTCCTCCACGCGCCGGGCAGCAGTCGCTTGATCCAATGCGGACTTCTCCTTGATCCCGTTGAGAGCGGTCTGCTGAGCTGTCGTCAGTGAGATGTGCTGCGGGTGATCGAGAAAGAATCCGGTCGCACCGACGTGATACAGATGCGAAGCTCCCGGGAAACCCGGCAGGGCGGCGTTAGGAGTCGTGCTCTTGGAGCCTTGGCGAGCTTGCATCGGCGCCCGCATGCGACCCATCATGTCCATGCTCGAGGGCGTCGCCATGGGATCCTGAGCGCCACCGGCCGGATCGCCCATGGGTGCTCCGGGCGACATCGGCATCCCGCTCTTCATCTTCGTGTCGGGCATCGCAGCCATACCGGGCTTTTTCTCCATCTCGTCCATCTTTTTCATCTTCATCTCGTCCATGTCCATCATGGCGAGGTATCGAAGAGGGGTCTCGGACGCTTCCACTTGGGAGGACTGAGCCCATAGGGAGGGACTACCGAAAGCCAGGGCGATTGCCGTGGCAGTCGGCGCGAGAACGGTCTTCAGGCGAAGGCTTGACATGTCTTGCTCCTAACTCGTTGGATAATGAACCCAGGCCGCGCGATGCTTTGATCGTTTCAGCTACGCCGGAGCTAAGCTTTCCAGTGCCACCGCGACCCGGGCGCCATCGCCCAGCGCATTCGGCTCTGCACGGCTATTGGGTACTCGGTTGGTTCTGACGTAGATTCTTGGCTCCTTGACTTCCTTTGTCGAAGCAGCTGACGTCGAAGCGTCAGGGTGGCATGGCTTCGCTTTAGCTCGTGGCACGTCTCGAGCGCCTTCTGCAGCGTGATCGTGTCGCTGCAGAGCATCGCTGTAATTCCCCCCGCGCCGCCGCGGTCCCGCTAAATGTCGCTGAGGACCCCACCGACCCATACGCCACTGCGGCCCCTGCGGTCATTGCCAGCACGGCGCCAAATGAGAGAGAGGCGCTTGTTTTCATGGTTACTTCCTTAGCCCGCGGAGCAGCGGAGGAATCCACGTGCCCGACGCGGCGGCGAAGAGTCAATATATTTGTGCGGCTGCGTACCGACATTGATCCTTGTCAACAAAACAGGCCCTGCGGCTTCGCGGGCAAGCACGTGCGGCGTAGGACACCGGCAACACCAGGTCAATCGCCCCGCGCTAACACGCCCTCACTTGGTGCGGTGGGGGTCTTTACGTCCCCGCGCTGTCCTCGGTGCGCCCCTGGCGGGGCTGGCCTGCACTTGCTCCGATCGGATCACGAAGCTGTCTAAAGCAACTCTTCAGGGACCAGCGGTGCGAACAGCCGGAGCAGCATACGAACCCAGAAGCCCGCCTCCGGCTCTTCGACATGCACTTCGTCCGCTGCCCCAAGCATCAGCCTCTCCAGGCGGCCGGCAGCAGTCAGGCGCAACCGATGCGCGCCCTGCAGCATGCCAAATCTCGCCAGCCGCCCCGCCTCGCGGGCAATTTCCGGGCTGTGAATGAACAATCCCAATTCGGTGTTGTAGCGTTCGGAGCGAGGATCGAAGTTCATCGAACCGATGAACAGCTTGTCGTCGTCGAACACGGCAGCCTTGGTGTGCAGGCCACCTACCGAAGCGCCGAACATGAACCGCCTTGTTTCGCGTCCAGCTCGGATGGGGCTCAGCTCGTACAAGTCGACCCCGAGCTTGAGCAGCTCATCGCGATAACGAAGGTAAGCGGTGTGAACAAGGGGTTGGTCCGTGGAAGCCAAAGAGTTCGTCAGCACACTGATGTTGACGCCCCGTTCCCGCGCTGCCCGAATCATCTCCATGCCTTCGGCGCCGGGGATGAAGTACGGCGAAACCAGAACTGCCTCGTCGCTCGAGTCGCGAATGTGCTCAAGGACGTTGAATCGCACGCGCGTGGAGGGCTCGTGCAGGTCCATTCTGAAGGACTTGTCGTCAGAAGCCATGCCGGGCGCATCGGCAAATGCCTCTGCAGAACTCCACGCGAGCCCAAGCTTCCCGTCATCAAGTTCCTCGGAAATAGGCCCGTAGCCAAGTACATCAGTGGCGGGCGCGGCCCGGGACATTGGTTCGAGCACAGAAATGGTGACTTCCTCGAAACGCGCCTGGAGTTCGGCCCGGGGTTCGCCTGTCACCGCGATCGATTCCAACGGATAGGCGGCCGGACTGTTCCAATACTCGTCGAACAGCCGGGCGAGCTCCGGGACGATCGCTCCACTGGCGAACACATCGAGATCGATGAAGTTGGCCAGCAGGTGCCGAGTGAAGTATTCGTCGGCGATGTTGCGCCCCCCCGCTACGGCCATGGCTCCATCCGCGATGAACAGCTTGTTATGCATTCGGCGGTTGAGACGGCGGAAGTCAAACAACGACGCAGCAAATCGCGTGAGCATCCGCTGGCGGCCGGCTGGAAACGGATTGAAGAGCCGCACCTCGACGTTGGGCTCCGCCGCCAGCCCCAAAAGCAGTGCGTCCTGGCCGGAGGTGTTCAGATCATCCAAAAGCAAACGTACGCGCACCCCTCGGCGGGATGCGTCCCGCAACGCGCGCAACATGGACTTGCCGGTTGCATCACTCTTGATCAGGTAATACTGCAAGTCGAGAGACTGTTCGGAACGGCGCGCGAGCTCTAACCTGGTGCTGAGTGCGAAGGCGCCGGACGGCAACAGTCGAAAGCCGCTCAACGCACGGTCGGGCGACGACGCCTCGACGATCGTCTCAAGCTTGGTCTCTTTTGTGGCCTTGATGGCCGTTGACGGTGTGCGCAGGACAGTAGTCGGCAGGCCGGCGCATCCCGCAGCGAACGTGACAAGGAAAAGCACACTCGCCAGACCAATCAAGCTGCGCACTCCACGAGTCAGGAGCGACCGCAGAACGAAGAGGTACGGCTCAGCCCGCGGGTTACGCAGTGATGACATCGTGTTGATCATTGCGTATCGTCGGAGCCAGAGCCAAGACGCTGCCAAGGCCAACGGCCCTCGATCTCAACCTGTAGCGCCATACTCAGAACGGTGCGAATCAGGACGATGACAGCCAACACTGCGACGTTCTGAAGCGTAGGCGCCACGACGACGGTCCTGATGATGTCGCCTGCTACCAGAAACTCCAGGCCAAGGACGATTGCGCCGCCGAAGTCCTGCCGAAAACGACGCATGTTCAGCTGGCCCGCCGTGGAGGCGCTGCCCAAAAGCCGGGCGGCAGCGAACAACGCGCCGCCAGCAATGACGACGACGCCGACGGCATCAAACGCGAGGCCGACCCACGCCATGACATCTCGAAAGCTACTCACGGAGAGGCGCGCCGAATTCCCGTGCGGTCAACGATCGCGGCCTCGGTTGAGGCTGTTCAACCGTCGGGCCCACGCGCTCAGCACCAGAAGTGTCATCACAAACCCCGACCAAGCGATGGAACGAGCTTCTACCATGCGGCTGACGTCCATACGTTGACATCGCTTGTTCATGAAGCCGGTTAATTGTCCATTGCTGGGGCCCCAACAACCGTGCAGAGTGCATAGCAAACCTTCGGCGATGGCAAGTGCTTGCTTGGTCGCAGGGGTGACATGACACCGACTCCATGGCACAGACTTCCGGCGAAGCGTTTACGCTGCTGCGACGAGTGCAGCGCATGCTAGGGAGACAGCGGCGTCGCGTGTTTGATCCACGTCAAACTTCTAGATTCGGGTATGGTCGACTTAGCCGTCGAAGCCAAGTCCGGCTATAGGCGTCACCAGCTCACTAGCCGCTATGCTCAAACGCATTTGGTGCTGATGTCTCGGCGGGGTAGAAGGGACACTTCCCTTGACGAAGATCAAGGCCGAGCACGGGCAGGCGTCTAGGATGGGTTTCGGCAATCGCAAGGAAGTCATTTGAAACGCGTACCCGCCTTCCCACCTGTACGGACCTACGCAGCTGGGGGGCTGCCCGCTGCCGCACGGCGCGATGCCAGGAAAGGTCAGCGTCTGCAGCTCCGCTGTTTCGCGGGAGTAGCCGTATGAGCACCGGCCGGGGCGCCGTGCCTTCAGGCCCGACACGCTTCTGGGGCTCACGCCATGCTGTTGGGCTGGTGGTGCTGGGCGCCGTCGCTGCGTACTTTCTGCTGAGCGAGCACCGCGCCCATTTCTTCGGTGCGCTGCCTTTCTTGCTGTTCCTAGCATGTCCGCTGATGCACATCTTCATGCACCGCGGGCATGACGGACGGCACGGTGGTCCTGTTCGCCACCCGGATGACGCAGGTGCCGACGGCCCGTCGGCCTCGGCACGACGGACCGAAGTCGGGGAGCAGCCATGAGCCAAGCCGCCCCTGCCTATGGGCTCTGGACCCTCGTCGTTCTCAACTCGGCCGTCTTCCTCATATTCGCGTTCAGTTTCTTCAAGCCGAACACCCCGCGGGACTGGCGCACCTTCGGCGCCTTCGCCGCTTTCGTCGTTGCCCTTTTTGTGGAAATGTATGGATTTCCTCTGAGCATCTACCTGATGTCAGGCTGGCTGCAAACCAAGTACCCGAGCCTCGATCTGTGGTCTCATAGTTCCGGCCATCTCTGGTCTACGCTGCTCGGTGAGCAGGGTGATCCGCATTTCGGGCCGCTGCATATTGCGAGCTACCTGCTCCTTGGCTTTGGCTTCTACCTTTTGTCCAGCGCTTGGCGGGTGCTCTATCACGCGCAGTGTGGCGGTGCTATGGCCACCTCGGGGCCTTACTCCCGCGTCCGACATCCGCAGTACCTAGCCTTCGTCCTCGTGCTGCTGGGCTTCCTGCTGCAATGGCCGACGCTGCTAACGGTGGCGATGTTTCCGATCCTGCTCATCATGTACCTACGGTTAGCAATTTCCGAAGAGGCGGAGATGCGGAGACGCTTTGGTGCCCGATTCGATACCTATGCCGCCCGCACGCCGCGCTTTCTGCCCACATGGCAGCAGAAAGCCGTAGCTATCTAGCTCGCGCCGGCGAGCGCGCGCGCCTGCGCATTGGCGCGCCTGAAAGCAACGGGCCGCGGCAGGCCGGTCACAACTTCGGGCGCCAGCCGCAGGAGGAGGCTTCGTGAAAGCAGGGACGGTTCCAGTCGTAACCATGCCGCTGCCCCACGCCGCTCCTGCCGCGGTCATTCCCAGCAGGTCCGTGTACAAGCGCGCCGGCCTACTCGTCGCCGTTGCGGCCCTGGTTGTCATCGTGTGGATGCCGGTGCCCCAAAGCTTGCCGCCAGCCGGTCAGGTGATGTTGGGCATCCTGGCCTTCGCGGTCATCGTCTGGATGACCGAGGCGCTTGACTATGCCGTGAGCTCGGTGGCGATCGCGGCGCTGATGATCTTCCTGCTCGCCGCCGTTCCCGATGCGGCCAAGCCGGTTGGCGATATGGGCACCGGCGCGGCGCTCGCGCTGGCTCTGTCAGGGTTTTCCAACAGCGCAGTGGCGCTTGTGGCAGCAGCCTGCTTCATTGCTGCAGCCATGACCGCCACCGGTCTCGACAGGCGCATTGCGCTGGTCGTCCTATCGAAAGTCGATGCTCGCACCAACCACATCGTCATCGGCGCGATGGTCGTGGGTTTTCTGCTGTCGTTCGTGGTGCCGAGCACGAGGGCGCGGGTGGCCTGCCTGGTGCCCATCATGCTCGGCTTCATCCTCGCCTTCAAGGTGGAAAGACGAAGCCGCTTTGCCGGATTGTTGGTGATCACCGCAGCACAGACCGCCAGCGTCTGGAACGTCGGCATCAAGACGGCTGCGGCACAGAACATGGTCGCCGCAGGCTTCATCGAGAAGCAATTCGGAATCGGCATTCCCTGGACCGAGTGGTTCATCGCCGGCGCACCGTTCTCTGCACTGCTGAGCGTCGCCGTCTACTTCATCATGACCCGGATGATGAAGCCCGAGACCGAGGAGATCGCCGGCGGCCAGGCGACGATCCGTAAGCAGCTTGATGCGATCGGGCCCATGTCAGCAAGGGAATGGAAGCTGCTCGCGATCGTGCTGGTGCTTCTAAGCTTCTGGTCCACCGAAAAGGTGCTGCACGAGTTCGACACCTCGTCGACCACCATCGCTGCTGTGGCCTTGATGCTGCTGCCCCGGTTTGGCGTCATGGACTGGAAAGATTCGCAACGTGGCTTCCCGTGGGGCACGGTAGTCTTGTTCGCGGTCGGCATCAGCGTCGGAACGGCGTTGCTACGCACCGGTGCAGCCGGCTGGCTGGCCAACCTGATCGTCCAGAACCTCGGACTGCAGCACGCCGGCGCTTTCTCGATCCTCATGCTGATGTCGTTGTTCCTCATCTTGATCCACCTTGGCTTTGCCACCGCCACGGCGCTTGCTTCGACCATGATCCCGATCATCCTCAGTGTTCTGGCGGCCGTGCAGACTCCTGGCCTCAATGTGGTGGGCATGACGATGCTGCTGCAGTTCGTCGTAAGCTTTGGTTTCATCCTGCCGGTCAACGCACCGCAGAACATGGTCGCTTACGGCACCGACACCTTCGACGCCCGTGACTTCATCCGCACCGGCGTGGCGATCACGGTTGCCGCGGCGGCGCTGCTGGTGATCTTTGCGCTTACCTACTGGCCCTGGATGGGTTACATGACAAAAGCGCCTTGATTGCGGAGTATGCGGCGTGGCTCATATCCCTCCCCCGACGGTTATCAGTGTTTGCCTGGCTTGAGGCCTGTCGCTGACCCAGCCGTCGATAAAGTTGCGAGCGGCTGGTCTTGGGCAAGTTCCTCGAGGATGGGGCAGTCCGGCCGATCGTCGCCTTGACAGCAGTGCACCAGGTGCTCGAGTGTCGACTTCATCGCCTGCAGCTCCTGCAGCTTCTGGTCGAGCTCCTGAATGTGCGCCTGCGCCAGCGCCTTGACCTGCCGGCTTGGCCGCCGGCGGTTCTGCCACAAGCCGAGCAGCTCCCGAATCTGCTCGAGCGAGAAGCCCAGGTCGCGCGACTGCCGGACGAAGCGCAGCGTGCTCACCTCCTTGTCGGAGTACTGGCGGTAACCGGAGTCGGTCCGGTGCGCCTCCGGGAACAGCCCGACGCTCTCGTAGTGTCGGATCATCTTCGCCGAGACGCCCGAGGCCCTTGCGGCTTCGCCGATGTTCATGAAGTCCATGGGTCCTGTCCTCAAACGGTGACCGGTCTGTCGGTGTGCGCCGGCGACCGAATCGGCTGCGTCTCGAGCTGCTGCAGCGAGCGCCAGCCGCGCAGCAGCAGTGCATTGGTGACCACACTCACGCTGCTGAAGGCGTTGACGACCCCCTCCATCACCCCCGGCACCCCCTCGAGCGACGTCTCCACCCGCGTCACGCAGGAGGCACAGCTCATGCCGCTGATCTGTAGCTGGATGTCGTCCGGGTGAGGGAGCACGGCAGCGTTCATGGGTCCGAGCCGGTAGCACTTTGGAATTTGGATCCTGAAGGTTCCCGCATTGTTAAGGTCAAGCACCGTGTTCGGCAATCCAACATAGCTAGGAAGGTCTACCTGAATACCTCTTGACATTCCAACCGTGGAAGGCAACACAGTTGCTAATCAAGTTTTTCGAGGAGAACACCATGATCGCTTTCCAAGTCAACGACATGACCTGCGGCCACTGCGTCAGCACCATCACCAAGGCGGTGCGGGCCGTGGACAAGCAGGCGAGCGTGAGCATCGATCTGGCAAACCAGAGCCGGCTCCGCTGGTTTGAACACGCAGCGGCCTGAGTTAAGTGGATTGGCTGCGGTTTGAAGTTCTTCAATCCCGGGCCCCTGCCAGGCCGCCGGAGGCGCCCCGGTTGAGCCCCTGTAC
>NZ_JABWMJ010000014.1 GCF_013366375.1 Rhizobacter koreensis
TACAGGGGCTCAACCGGGGCGCCTCCGGCGGCCTGGCAGGGGCCCGGGATTGAAGAACTTCAAACCGCAGCCAATCCACTTAACTCAGGCCGCTGCGTGTTCAAACCAGCGGAGCCGGCTCTGTTTCGCTGCTGCTGCCAACTGGAGGAGGTCCGGCTCACAGCCTTCGTTCGTCGGCAACGCCGAAGGCTGGGCTCGATTGGTCGCAACAGCTTGGTCCGAACTGAGCCAGGAACTCGCTTCCGGCCCGCGCCCAATGATCCAGGGTCGGCGGTGCGCGTCCTCAGTGGCAGCGGTCGATGGTCCCCTCGCCGAGAACAGCACAGCCGATAGATCGGGCAATTGCTCGTTCTGCGCCGATTCGGCGACAAGCCAATGGGCCGAGGAACACGCCTCGACCGTGCCTAGCGGCCGATGAATGGCTGGCTGGCGTCGTTTCGTGAACACTGCCGCCTTCACGCGTGAGGACGCCGGGGCGGGAGGCTGCTGCGGGAGATCTCGGCAAGTCGGGGATGCAGTCCCGTCCGTCAACGTTTGCGCGCGTATCGGTTGAAGTTCGGTGCGCCGATCCGGCAGGTCGCCGACCTCCGCTTTGGTGTGCTGGCGTGGGAGCGCATTGGCCCCAACGTCGCATCGGGGCTGACCCATCTCGCGCAAGCGACGGCGGAGTCGTTCCAACAGTGATTGCACGTGAGTCCTTCAAGTGGCGATGGGCGACATCGACGTTGCGCCGCTCCATGACGTCGGCGCGATGGTCTCACTATGCATGACCAGCCTCGGCGGCGTCCATCCGAAAGCGCGCATCGGACCCCCGGCCGAAGTTGCCATCGGCGTGGCAGGACATTGGAGGAGCATCGCGCAAGTACAAAGGGGTCCACCACGTCGTGCGGTCTTGAGTAAGCGGGCCCGGTCCGTATCGTGTTCAGGTAGCAACGATACGGAGATGGCAATGAGCCAAGATTTGCAAGAGGACGATGTGGAGGCGGTAGATGCTTGCGAGCCAGCCGCCGCGCCGATGCGCGAGGTTCCCGATATTCCATTCGGCATCACACGATGCATGAGAAACGAGGACTACCACGGCGACCGCAGTGCGGTGTCTTCGACCCAACTCAAACGTATGCTGATCAGCCCCGCGCACTTCCTCAGCGGCATCAGCGACCCGGAGGAGTCCACGGAGGCCCTGCTGTTCGGTTCGGTGCTGCACGGCCGGCTGCTGGAGCCCGACACCTTCGAGTCGCGCTTCTTCGCGATGCCGAAGCTGAACCGCGCCAGGAAGGAAGGCAAGCAGCGCTACGCCGAATGCCTGGTGCAGGCGGCTGGGCGCACCGTGTACCCCGAGGCCTGGAAGGAGCCCATCGAGCGCATCATCGACAACGCGATGGGTCACCGGAAGGCACGCGAGCTGCTGGCCAAGGGCGAGGCCGAAGTGGCGCTGGTCTGGCTGGACCCCGACACGGGCATCAAGTGCAAGATCAAGATCGACTGGTGGCACGACGCGCGCACGCTCGCCGACGTGAAGTCTGCCGAGGACGTGACCTTCGAAGGCTTCCGTCGCTCCTGCGCCAGGCTCGGCTATGCGCTGTCGGCGGCGATGTACTGCGAGGGCGTCTACCAACTCACAGGCGAGGAACCCGAGTGGGCTTTCATCGCCTGCGAGAAAGCACGGCCGAACACGATTGCCGTCTACCGCGCGACGCGTCCGATGCTCGAGCGTGGTCGCAGCGACTTCCGGCGCGCTCTGCGACGGCTGGCCGAGTGCCGGGAGCGTGGGCACTTTCCGATGCTGCAGGCCGATGGCGAGTGGGAGGACATCGACTTGCCGCGCTGGGCCTGACGGGCGGGCTTGAGGCGCCGGGCCTGGGCGTCCAGTCGCTGGCGGACGGCCTCAGCCTGCTCGGCTGGTGCAACGGGACTGCATCCCCGCGCCGAAAGAGCCCGCCATCGTCTGGACGTTCGAACTCGCTGGGTCAGTGGCTCAGTTGACCGCGAAGTCTCCGAGTTGCTTACCCTCCGCCAACCGCGCAACCAGCCAGCGCGGCTTGTTGCCCCGGCCGGTCCACGTGTTCTCGCCGTCGCGGTACTTGATGGCCACCGGGCGGCCCTTGGCAGCTGACTTGCGCGCCGGCGCCTTCTTGGCCGCCGCCCGCGTGGCCTTGGTCTTCTTCACCGAGCCGAACAGCTGGTCGGGCGTGATGCCGTAGTGCTCGATGGCGGTGCGGATGCGGGCGATGACGCCGTCTAATTCCTTCGCCTTGATCGCCTCTGCCTCGGCCTGCAGTTTCTGAATCTGGGCCTGAAGCTGGCTGTAGGACTTTGCCAATTCGATCTCCTGTGGACGCGCAAGTCTACTTTGGCGAAGGTTTGCTTCGACCTGCTCCAGAGTCCACGCTCGAAACCGTTGCGATGTAGTAGCCAGTGGTGCGGCGCACAGGTGAAGCCGAGAAGGTGCCAGGCATTCGACATGGCCGACTCCTCACGCGGCAGGCGGGGCCACTGCTTCGTCGCCTGCGGTTGGCGACTTCGCCCGCGGCTGAGCCAGGCTCTTGCCCAAATAGGCATCCGTAATCGCGACGCGACCGTGGCCGAGCTCGGACGAGACGGCCATGCGCGCTGCACCATCGGCGTCCCCGGCACCAGCGCCGCCGCGCACCGGCGAGGGCTCGCCGGCGAGTTCCTCGTAGCGGTCGTTGGCATGCTGGTGCCGCAGGCCGTGCGCGGTCACCCCGAGGGCGGCCTTCGTGATCTCGAACCGACGCAGCACGTTGTAGAAGCGGTTCGCGTTCTGGACCGCCGTGCGGCCCGGTGCGCCGACGTAGTGACCGGGCGCAACCGACTGCAGCGCGCGCTCGATCAGTTCCTGCTGCTCCGGAGTCTTCACGGGGATGTCGCGCGGGCGTCCACCCTTGGTGCCGTAGCGCACCCGCAGGAACTGCTTGCAGTCGGGGAAGTGCTGGGCGTCGCGCGGGTTGGCCAGATCGCGCGGGATGACGGCGACATGGGGCCGGAAGTGCCGAGCCTCCTTGGCGCGCAGGCCGAAGCGGTAGCAGAGCTCGAGCTGCATCCCGACCCACGGGTCGTAGGCCGTCACCTCACGGATCTTGGCCTCGACCTCGACGCATCGGGCAATCCAGCTGCGATCGACCTTGGCCGTGCGCTCGCGGTGGACGTAGTGGGAATCGGCGCCGAAGTAGGTCGCGACGTCGCGCACCATCCCCGGACGGCCGATCCACGCCGCATAGGTGCGCAGGAACGAGAGGTAGTTGTGGACCGTGGCCACCGACAGCTTGCGCTCGGCCCAGAGGTTGGCAACGGCCTGCACCTGGCGGTTGGTCAGGACTCGCGGATCAGCGTCTTTGAACGTGGTGTTGAATCGCAGGTCGTCCCAGAACTTGAAGTAGAACCGCTCGCGATCGAGCATGGTCTTCTGCGAGACCGTCTTGAGCAGCTTGGAGTGCTCCGGGTTGTGTATCGCCAGGACACAGTGCAGCAGGCGCTTCCAGTCGCGCGTGCCGTTGGGCTCCGTGTCGAGAACGTTCTGCGGGTTCTTGGGCGAGCCCGCTGGCGACCGGCGTGCGTAGACCGGCAGCTTGGCCGGGGGCATTGGCTTCTTCGACGACATTTCTTGCTCCGTTAACGGCCGGCGAGCCACTGCGGCCGCGTCAATGGGTTCGGACGCGGAACTCCTGCTCGCACGTGCGTCCAGGGTCGCGCGAGCAGGTCGAAGGTCAAGGGAGCAGCCGGCACCGTCGACCCTCGAAGGCGGTGCGTTGTTTCAAGCGTTCGGCCGCGCGGAGCGACCTGGCAGGTGTTGAAAAATCACAGTCCCGTAGCCCACCGTCGCGATTCCGCGGCGGTCGACTAACTGGCCAGCACACCTCGTCGGATGCGCTGCGCCGTCCTCGGTCCATGCCGAGGTGCTTCTGGGAGTTCGTGGGTACCGTTTCTCGCCGCTTGAAAGCGCTCCTGCCACCGGAGCGCACGGGGCCACGTCTGGAATCGATCGTGCAGCCTCAGACGGGCTGACCACGACCGAGAACCCTCATGGGGTTGACGACGTAGGCGACGGTGTTTTCGCGAGCAGCGCACGGGCTGCTCGTGGGATGGCCTCGGCCGCAGCGTCGCTGCTAACGAAGGCCACTCAGGCAGATCCGATGGACGGATCGAGATGAAGAGGTAGGAGCACCGCGACTGGCGCGGCAAGGCCTCGAAGGGCCGGGCTTGAAGTGCAGGTCACGACTGCGAACGGCGGGTTCTCGGATCCCGCAGCACCGGCCTGCTTGCATTGAGAGCTGTGGCAGGCAGCACAGGCTCGGGGGGAAGTTGAACCCATGCGAGGCGCGCTTGTCAACAGCGCGAAGCCCTTGAAGAAAAAAGCGCGGTGGTATGGCAATGGTTAGTGCATTTCCACGATCTGCGATGACCTTTCCCAGGGGCTTGACCTACAGGTTCCCCCGTCTAGTCGTGGAAGGCGAGCCAGACGCGAATGTAACGAGCCGCCGCAGTTCGAACGCCAGGCACGAAAGCGCCAGCAGGAGCCCGCCGAGAGGTCAGTGGAACTGCCGCCTTCGGCGGACTTCGTCGTACTTCGTGCTGGCTGGACAACGACGGAAGTCCTGCCAAGGTGCCACTTCGAGAACGTAGGCCCGGGCTCGCGATCGCGAAACAACGGGGGTCCCGGGTCTCGTTTCGAGTTGGCGGGAAGCGTTCTCTTGGCCATGCTGACGACATCGAGCAACGCAACCTGGAGAGGGTCACTCATGGGACCGATCGTCAGAGCCATCGATGTGGGATTCGGGAATACCAAGTACGTGCGAGCGTCGCAGGACGGGCGCGTGGAGTGCGCGCACTTCGCCTCGATCGCCTACGACAGCGCCCACGACAGCTCGGGCGACGGTATCGGAAACTCTCGAAGAACAGTATGCGTGCCGGTGGGTGGCATCTGGTATGAGGTCGGTCCCGACGTCGCGCTCGCAGCCGATGGGTTCGTCGGCCGGAATCACCACGACGACTACATCCGGACGCAGGAATACCGAGCTTTCACGGCCGGCGCGCTGCACTTCATGAAGGTCGACCATGTCGACCTCCTGGTGCTCGGCCTGCCCGTCTCGCAGTACATGAACCGTCGGGCCGAGTTGCAGAAGTCCATGACGGGAACGTTCGATGTCGGGCGAAAGCGCAAGGTCGAAGTTCGCCGCGTGCTTGTCGTCGCGCAGCCGCAGGGCGCGATGTATGCGGTGTTCGGGGATCAGGCGAACGCCAACCTCCGGCAAGGTCGAACGCTCGTGATCGACGCGGGGTCGCGCACCTTCGACTGGCTCGTGACATTGGACAGCCGTGTGGTCGGCAAGATGAGTCACTCGGTCAATCGAGGCGTGCACGACATGCTGACGAAGATAGCGGCTGCCATCTCGAGCGAGACTGGGCGGGACTACCAGAACCTTGAGGCGATCGACAAGGCACTGCGGGAGCGGAAGCCGCTTCGCGCATACCAGCGCAGCATCGACCTGAAGAAGTACGACAAGATGATCGAGAAGATCGCGGAGCAAGGCGCGGCCGCGATCCACAAGCGCTTGGGCTCCACGGACGATCTCGAACACATCGTTGTTGTTGGCGGGGGCATGCACCTGTACCGCGCCACGATCCGGCGCAAGTTCCCGGAGGTCAAGATGAGCGAGGTGGACGAGCCTCTGTACGCGAACGTCAAGGGCTTTCAGCTGATGGGCGAGCAGTACGTGCGCGAGAACCCGCAATTCTTCGCCGAAGCTGCGGCTCCGGCGGAGGCGGCTCCAATCGAAGGGTGAACGACATGAGCAAATCTCGCAAGATGGTGGTGCAGGTGACGATTGCCGCTGAGGAATGCCCTGAGCTGCATCGACGTCTGGCCGACATCACGTCGCCCAGGCGACGGGTGAAGCGGTTCCTGAGCCTGGCTGAGATGGGCCTTTTCGCGGAGCACGTTCGGCTCGGCGTGGCTGCACCTGCGCAAGCTGATGTCACCGGCCCCGGGACGTCCATGCCCCTGAAGCCGCTGGCGCTGAACCGTAGCGTGAGCGCACCCCAGCTTCCATCGCCGCCGGGCGGCCAAAGCATCGCCGAAATGGCGGACATGTTCGAAGACTCAAAGGGCGCAGAGGGCTCGGCTGATGCCGACGAAGCGGGCTGATCGAGACATGGTGAGCGCCAGCGAGTTGGCCCAACTCGGCTACTGCGAGCGCGCCACGCATTTCGACTGGCGTCACGGCGCCAAGCGGACTCCGGAGCAAATCCAGGCGCAAGACCGCGGCAACGCTGCGCACCAACAGTTCTACAGGGACAGCATCGCCGTTGCACGCGCCAGCGAGCGAAAGGGGAGGTGCTTTGTCGCGACCTTGGCGCTGGGAGAGGGCGACGCGACGACGGCACTGCGAGCCTTCCGGGACCTGTACCTTCGCAAGACGGCCGGCGGGCGGTGGCTCATCGGGGCCTACTACCGCTCAGGGCCTGCCGTGTGTGAGGTGCTGAGCAGGCATCCGCGCATGTTGCAGGTAGTGCGCTTGGGAGTCTCGCTGGCCGCCAAAGCGGCTGCGTGGGCGGTCGTTCGGAAACTCTCGCGATGAGCGACGCCATCTCCGGCGCCTTGCTGCTTGTCGGGCTGCTGTTCTTTTCAATCAGCTACCTGTGGTTGCGAGGGAGACAGGAGCGGCCGGACGAGAGCTGGTTGCCCAGGGAACTCGCCGGCGGGCAGCTGGCCTTCGCCGAGAAGCGCTTCGAGTCTAGGCGGCACGGCCTCGTGGCTCGGCTCGACCGGGCCTACCGCGCCGGCGATCAACTGCACCTGGTCGAGCTGAAGACCCGGGCGTACTTGGCCGCGCACGTGTCCGACGTGATCGAGCTGTCCGTGCAGCGCCTTGTCCTCGAGGCGGCGACCGGCGAACCTGTGTCGTCGATCGCGCACGTCGCCGTTCAACTGCCGGACCGATCCGGCCTGCGTACCATCCGGGTCGAGTTGTTCGACGAGCACCAGGTCATGGCCATGCGGCAGCGACTGCTGCAGCTGCGGGACGGCAAAGGCGCGACGCCGCTGCCCGCGCCGCGGAGGAGGGCCTGCGAAAAGTGCGGCCACCGGACAGTGTGCCAACGCACCTACGGCGATCGCGAGTAGCAGCACGCTGGTGTGGAGGACGGTCGGCCGCGCTCTGCGCCGGGGCAGCACGTGCCCCCTTGCCATGCTTGGGAGCTGACTCCGATCCGACAATGGCGACCCGCCACAGCGCGCGAGGAGGGCGGCGCGATCAGCTGGCTAGACTCAATGGAACCTGCGCACAGCCGATGCACATCACCGACCTGACACATTTCCTCGATGCCTCCGGCGGCCTCGCGCCGGTCAAAGGCCCGGCGCGCACACTGGCACAGTTCCTGTTCGATGTGGTTGCGCACGCGTCCGATGGATCCGACGGTGCGCCGGCTGCGCCGAAGTGCTTCAAGTGCAAGAAGGGTGCGGTCACCGCGGCTCGAGCCATGGACCAAGCGGTCGTGTGGACCTGTCCATCTTGCGATGCCGAAGGTCGAATCTCCAACTGGCAGGGCACGATGTGGGACTTGACGGCGCGGCCCAAACCGCAGGGCTGAGGGCCGCTCGCGCCTGGGTAGCCGAGCGGTTTGCGTCCTACTGAACCACAGGACCAGACATCGCGAGTCTCCTGACCGCGCCGGCAATCGCCTCCTGCAGAGAGCGGGCAAGGAAGGGCGAGGTGTCGGAGCTGGGTCCGTAGTCGTAGGGCTTGAGGCCCCAGTGGGCAGCGACGAAATCGTCGACGGTGGCCACCGCGTCGATCAGGCCGAGCTCCTTCGCCTCCGGGCCCGGCCACACCTCGCCGGTGCCGAAGTCGACGTTGGTCTTCAACGCCTGGCCCCGCCGGGCCTTCACCTCCGCCAGGAAGAAGCCTCCCATCTGGTCGACGAGTTGCTGCGCCTTGCGGTCGACTTCAGGGCTGACCGGAGTGAAGGGGTTGAGGAAAGCCTTGAGCTTGCCAGATGCGTAGACGCGCTGGGCCACGTCGACTTTCGCAATCGCCTTGTCCAGTTGCCAGGGGGCCATGATGGCCCCTATCGACCCCACGAACGAGTACTTGGCCGCGACGATCTTGTCGGCGTTCAGCGCGACCATGTAGGCAGCGCTTGCGCCGACGTTGTTGATGACCGCGACGACCTCCTTCCGATGCTTCGACTTGAGGGCATTGATGGCCGTTGAGATCCGTTCGGCCTCCACCGGCGCACCCCCAGGGCTGTCGATGTGCAGAACCACGCCCTTGACATTCGGATTGCCGAAGGCCTTCTCCAATATCGGGATGATGTTCTCGGCAGAGGCGCGTTCGCTCGACCCGATGGGCCCCTCGATGCGGACGATGCCGACGACGTTGCCGAAGGGACCCCAGCGGAACCCAGTCGAGCTCAGGAAGAAGAGAAAGTACAGCACCCCAAGCAGGACCGGTGCACCGAAGAACATGGCCTGGAACCGGTTGCGCCAGCGGCGCTCGGACCTCCGTTCCTTGGCTGCAAGTGCCGCCGAGCGTTCAAAGGATTGCCGTTGCTCCCGCATCTCTCGCAGCACTTCGAGCACCACGGACGGGAAGCTCGTTGCCTCACTGCGACCGTCTGGCGGCGACGGTGGTTCGATTGGGGTGGTGGACATCGCGCGCTCCATTCCGGGCTGCCAGTGCCCGGAACTCGAAGATAGTGCGCTTGGCGAGCCGCTTCCACTCGAAAGGAGGGTCCGATCCCCCCATGAAAGCTGGCGGAGGGCTGGAGTTGGGGGAGCCTCAGGGGCTGGGTTGGGCCTAGCTACTTGCAGGAGCCGCCCTGCAGAATCGAAGACAGTGTCATCTTCCCGCAGTCCTTCTTGGCCCCGGGCGATGCGTCCGGCTTTGCGGGACCACGGTCGGCCTGCTGTGCAGCTGCAGCGAGGCGTGCCTTGAGCGCGTCCATCGGGTCGGTTCGCTCGAGCTCATCAAGCCTGCCCACGAGTTCGTCATGTTTGAGAATGGTGCATCGGAGTTCAAAGCCGGCCTGAGTAACGTCGCCGAGAGGTAGCCTCACTTCGGAGCGGACGACGCTCGCGATCGGGCATGCCGAGTTCACAACTTCAGATAGAGACTGCACGTCCACACTACTAGCTGTCGCGCCTTGCACCACTAGGACTTGGCCGTTTCTGCACTTTGTCGCGATGAAACTCGCGGCCATGCGAAAGAAGGCGTCGACCTGATCTTTCTTTGGTGCGGCCGATGGAACCAGCGTCTTCGATCCTAGGAACAGATTCGTGTCGTGAGCAAGATCGCAGACCGAATCGTCGGTGGCCTTGTTCGGTCGCAGCGCAACTGCTTCAGCTGGTCCAGTTGTCATGACGGCGCACAGGGCGACCGAAAGACTCAGCAGGTGGGATGTACAGGCGTTCATGGCTGCTCCCTTGACGGCATGCCAAAGGCAGTATATGAAGACGGACGCGGGCCCCCAACGATGGTGGTGTCGCTGATTGTTTCAGCAGGAGGTAACAAGGGTGGCGAAGGCCAAAGTTGCGCTGGCTGCGTTCTTGATCGTCGGGGGCATCGCCGCCTCGACGGTGACCGAGCGCGACCCGTTTGTCATCGCGTTCTTTTGGGTGTTGTTCGGAGGCGTAGCGGCGGCCCTGGCGATGTTTGCTGGTCCAGACCAGGACGTCGTTGTTCCTGAACCCACGGTGCCGAACCCCTTCACAGATGAGTTGGGCGTCCAGCGCTACCCGGGTGACGTCTTTGATCTGGAGAACCACCCGCGGCCAGGTGCGAACGGACGCTTCTAGCCGCCGTGATTCTTCGGGAGCTATTTGCGACGGCCGTCCCTCGGCAGCATCGTGGGCACTTCTGGTGTCGAATCGATTGCCTTTGCGCGGGTCGATTGAGCTTGGCGTTCTCTCGCCACCTCGGCAGCTCGTAGCGCCGCGTCGCTCCCGCCTCCAATCGCGTCTCGCGCGCCCCCAATCAGATCCCTTGCATTCTCGGCGAGTGCTGCTGCATCTTCTCGAATTTGCCGTGCGCTCCCGAGAACCTGCGATCGCCGGGTTGAAGCGGTCCCATCTTGGTTTCTAACAATCTCGTTGCGCTGATCAAAGGTGGCCGCCTGTGTGGGACGGGAACTTGCGTCCTGTGTCTGGCCAAGGACTTGGCCCTGCACTTGCTCGAGTTGGGTGGACGGAACGGGTGGTCGTAAAGAAGCGGTTCCGATCCGCGTTCCGACTGAACGATCATTTGCGGCGTCTGCCGAGGCGATCCTGCCTCTGGCGAAGATCGCATCTGAATTGTTTGCTCGATTGGTATCGAGCACCCCGGCAAAGGTGCTGGGAAGGGCTGTGCCCGACACGGTCTTGGTGGGCGGGAGAGCCCTAGAGGCAAGTTCACTCGCCATAGCGGCTTGTAGGGCGAGGCTATCCGATCCGTATTCAGCTGCGAGCCTGTTGTAGCGATTGATGAAGTCCGAGTTTGCAGGTAGCTGGGCGAGGTCGATCGAAAGAACTTCGCCCGTCTCGTAAGCTTTTGACAATCGCTCAGCGACAGCGGTTCGATCGGCGAGAGTCGACTGTGCGGTCTCGGCACGGCCAACGGCCGTGGACAGGCGCGAAGCGAGTTCGGTTCCTTCGCGCTGATCGCTTCCGAGAGCACGTACGAACGACTGATCACGCGTGGCACGCTCGGCGAAAGACTTGAATTCTCGGAGTTGGTCCGCTGAAAGTTCGTTCGCGACCTTCGTCTCCGCGTCATTGAGCGTGTTCGTGTAGCTCTTTCCAGCGCTTCCACCAGCACTTGCTTTGATGGGGCTGATACCCGGGGTTGCGACACCACCAGATAGCTGGAACGCGATATTCGCAACCTGTTGGGCGCTCAAACCAGTTGTCCGCGCGACAGCTTCGCTGGTGACACGCAAGCGCTCAGCAGTTGCGCCGAGTTCGCTGCTGGAAGAGACACCCTGGCCGTCGTTCCTCGTGGTGGAGCGGAAGCGACCCGCGCCGCGCGACATTGTGTCTACGAGGACTGACGAGAGATCATTCGAAGCCGACACGGCGTCTGTGCGTGCTGCTTCGACGGACTTTGAAGCCTCCTGGACCGATGACTGCGTTACGCGCGACGAGACAACACGTGAGGCCGCGCTCTCGTTGCGGAGGAAGGAGGTAGCCTGCGCGCCGCTGGCAGTAGTCGTGACCCAGTTGCCGTCCAGATTCTGTTCGCGACTCACCCAGGGGTTCGAGGTGGATGGGCTGATGGTCCGCTGGTCCATCGACACGTTGCCCATGCTGGCATTGCCAGTGGCTGCGGCCGCGGAGGCGTTTCCAGACATCGAGGCAGCCTGAAGCCCCTGCAATCCGCCCATGACAGCGGAGCCGAAGTTGACCATCCGATTGGCCAGGGACCAGGCGAGCATGGGGATCCCGATGATCAGGTACGAAACCACCGCCTGCGCAGAGACCGAGTTCGAGTAGATGGGTGAGGCTGTCTGCAGCGATAGCGCCTTCACGCCCCCGCCAATCTCGGCAGCTGCTGCCTGATCGAGTTGCCCGTAAAGCGTCGCCATGTAGTTCAGGATCGCGAAAAGGGGTGGCCAGAGCTGGATTGACACCAGGGCTATCGCATAGCCCGAGAGGATCATGATCGTCGTGCGGCCCGTCGAGACGAAGAGCAAGAGGACAACGAGCGGGAAGACCGCGTAGCACATGGCTTCCGCGACATTTCGGACGACCGGCAATGCCTGGGACGAGATCTTCGCGCCGTTGATCCAGGATGCGTTTTGGGCAGCCACTGCTTGAGCGCGACCGGTCGCGAGCATCATGCAGGCCGGATCGTTGATGCGCTGGCAGCCCATCTCTCCCGCGTCATTGATCGCATTGACGATGGCGTTCTGGCGGATCAGGTCCGCAGCTGTCGCCGCGGCGCCGGCGATCTGAGATCGAATGTAGGCCTGGGGAATTTGGTTGAGCACAGCCGCCTGCGCGGCGGCGGCGGGCAGGTCCGGATTCAGTCGCTGGCCGAGACGCGCCACCAGCGCGTTCACCTGCGCGGGCAAACGTCCGGCGATCGAAGCGTATGCGGCGTCGCAGGTCGTGGTTGTGACGCCCGCGCCGGCCGTGATCACGGTGAACCTGGCGGGGTTGGTAGCCGCCATCGCTGCCCAGAGGTTGTCCGAAGTGGAGAACGCCGTTGCCGACAAGGTGCCGTCGGCGATGTCGTACGCGGTGCAGTTGTTCGCGAAGTTGAGGATGTCGTTGAGCACTGCCGGATCGGGAATCGAGATGCTGCGGGTCTCCTGGATCAGTCGGCTTCCGAACATCAAGCCATTCTGCTGGTAGGAGAGCTCTCCGGGCAGTGAGGCCGGGCCGGGAAGCGTCTGGAAAGCCGTCTCGAACAGCTCGGTGATCGTGTTCCCGATGGTGCTGGTCAGTCCGCCTAGAGCCGCCATCCCGAACGGCACGTTCGCGATGACGCGATTGGCCGTGCCGCCGGTCTTGTCCACCACCGCGACCGTCACGCGCGGCACGAACAGCACGCCGTAGATCAGCACCACCGATGCCAGCCACCTCCAGCCAACCAGCTTCTCCGGCTGGAACATGTAGGCGACCATCGCTGCGACGAAGCCGCAGAAGGCGACGGCGGCGATGGCGCTCAGGTATGTGCCCGAAGCCATGATCGCTGCGATGGCGTTGAATATGCCAGCCAAAGCGTCGCTGTTGTGGTACGCGAAGATCTCCCACATGACTATGCCCTCAGCGCGTGGCCGCTGCTACTTGCTGCCGCGGCTGGAGTAGCCCAGCATGTCGAGCGCATGAAGCGACATGCTCGACCTGAGGTTGCGCTCCAGGCGTTCCATGTCGGTCGCGACGGTCGAGACCGCGGTCACTTTGCGGTAGAGCGTGGCTTGTTCTTGCTGGAGTAGGCCCATGAACTTCTGAACGTCTTCACGTTGCTGGATGGCTAGGCTGCGCTGTCGTTCGCTTAGCCGATGCTGCTTTGTCAGCGCGGAGATGGCTACGTTCGCGAACTGGTTGAGGAAGGTGAAGGCGTAGTCGGCGGCGATGACCTCGCGATAGTTGCCGATCATCATGTCCGCGAGGCCCGAGCCGGGGATCGTGTTGCCGATCGACAGCATGCGCCAGACGGGGATGCTGGTGCTGTTCACGAACCCGACCGCGGCCGAGTTGTTCGGGATCGCGGTGCGGGTACGGATGTTGTCCGAGATGGCCTGCATGATGTCCGAGACCTTCTTGGTCAGCGGCTGATGCACGTAGGTGTTGTCGCGAGTGATCGCGTCGCAGTCGGTGTAGTTGTTGCAGCGAAGGAGCTGGAGGTTGATGTTGCCGCCCGCGGCATCGGACTGTCCGTAGAGCAGCTGCGCAACGGTCGTGATGCTCGGGCCGATGTACTCGGGGTCGCGATTGGCTGCCTCAGCGGGGAAGATCACGGCCCCGACAATGCTCATCACCAGTTCGCGTGCGGGGTCGTCGAGCGTGTCGATCGACTTGAGGGCACGCCAGGTGAAGTTGCCGACAAACGGCGCCTGGGCCGCAATGTTGGCATCCGCGCTGGTGCGCGCCGAGGCAAGGATCGATGGACTGTCAGATGCGCAGCGCCGCATGGCCGAGTCGATGTCGGTTTCCATGCCCATCTGCATGGCCAACTTGGCGCACGCTCGTTGCGAGTCGTATCCGACGGCTTCGGCCGCGGACGACACCAGGGCCGTCGCGGTCTCGCAGGAGTTGATGCGCGCGTTGTTGATCCAGGTCTCAAGGCCCTTCGCCCACTTGGTCAGGCCGCCCAGCAGTGGCGAGACGGCTTCGAGCGCCAGTTGAAAGGCAATCCCTGGCAGAGCCGCCGTGATGTTGCGCAGCATGTTGCGGAACTCGGTGGCGGAGATGTGCGAGAAGGACCCGCCGAAGAGGTCGATGCCACCACAGCCGCCCTTGGCAGTCGGGAACTGGATCGCGGCGAGCTGGTAGGTCTTGTTGGGCGAACGCAGGTAGAGGTTGCCGCCGGTGTACGTATTGAAAGTCTGTCCCTTGAAGGCCCCCGGCGCGGTGTAGTTGCCGATCGCACCGAGGTTGTTGAACATGGTGTTCACCTCGGCGTTGAGGTCGCCCGCGTAGGTGAGCGGTGACGCGAGGGCCAGTGCGTAGGCGACCAGGACGGCGATCAGCTTGCGGAGCATGATGCGTGCGGACATGACGGCTCCCTATTGAAGATTGACCCGACGGGTGATGGACGGCACGTACGCGTCAGCGCCCGGCGCGGTGACGGTGGCGATGCGCTCGAGGAGTTGGGACTCGGAGAGCACGCCGAAGCCGATCGGCATGATCTTTCCGGTGAAGGGCTCGGCCAGGTAGACCGCGGGCACCTGCGTCACCTGCAGCGTGCGCGCGATGCCGTTGTCGCGGCGGAAAGTGGGGAAGTTCGGCAGGCCCTTGCCGTCGACGCTGATCGGCACGACCTGGACCCCGAAGCGAGCGCTGAACGCCTCCAGCGTCGGTGCGAAGGCATGACAGTAGGGGCAATCGGAGCGGAAGAAGAAGAACAGCACGTGGCTGCGCGCCAGGTCGCTCATTGACTGAGCTCTGCTGTTGGACTGCTCGCGATCGAAGACCTCGATGGCCCGGGAGTTCACGGGCCGACCCTGCAGCGTCATGTCCAGCTCCGGTGTTGCCCAGGCCACGCGCTGCGCAACGTCGGAGAAGTAGCTTGCCTGGCGGACGACCTGCGCCTCAAGCTGCATATAGCGGCGGACGTTGTCCTCGCTCGGCCGGATGATCGCGATGTTGCGGTACTCCTCGAGCCGCTTCTGCAACTGCTCGAACTCGATGAGCTCGGGTGCGCGGGTGTCGCGCCGGCGCGGTTCCGCCTTTGGCTGCGCGGGCTTGGGCAGCACGGGCGGCAGAACCTCTGGCTCCGGGTCCTCGTAGAAGTGCCAGCCCCGTCGCGCGTCATCCCAGAATGGCGAGCGGGAGACGGGGTGAGCGGCGGTTGTGGTCGCGCCGGGCGTTGGATCGGCCTGCGCCACGGCCACGGCGGGTGACACCAGCATGGCGATGGCGGCGAGCGCGGCGAACGGCCTGGACATGAACATGGCGCGCTCCTTAGGAGAGGGACCTGGGTGGCTGGCCGTCGCGGCAATAGTTGATGCCGAAGTCGACCGTATGGGGCTGGCCCGGCGCTTGGCCTGGGACCTGCACCCCCTCCTGGCGGAAGCTGACCTTGAGCCGACTGCAGCCAGCCTGTGCGTAGCGCTTCACGGTGGTGACGTCGATCAGGATGGGGCCCGACGCCTTGAAGTGCCGGGTGATGTTCTCGGCGTCCTTGTTGGTCAACACGCCCAGTGCCGATCCCGACGGCGAATCGATGGCGGCGACCATGAGGACGCGCACGTCGACCACTGGAACCCGTGCGGTCTCACCCGCCTGGGCATGAGCGGGCAGCGAGACGGTGAAAGGCAGAACGGCGAGCAGGCACAGCGGTTTCATTGACATTTGCCCTGTCCGAAGTAGCAGTTGGGAACCCTCGCGCCGTTGTTGTTCTGGATCGCCGCGAGGTTGGGGCTCTTGGCCACGAGCGACGCGTAGAACTCGCTCAGGTCCATCCGGGCGAAGTCGAGCGACTGGAGCTGAGCGATGCTGAAGCCGGAGCAGTCCGGGGTCTCGGCGCTTCCCCAGCCTTTGGAGATCTGGCCGCGTCCCTGCTCGTTGACGATGCGCGCGAGCATCGAGTTGAAGCAGCACTTGCCGGTCGTGTGCTCGGTGCAGGAGACACAGACGCCGAGGATCCGCAGGCAGGTGGAGCAGTAGCTGCCCACCGTGTGGCACAGACCGGCGCCTTCCTTCAGTGCGACCCGGGCCTCGTTCTCGTTGCACGAGGTCAGCGACAGCACGATGTAGATGATGGCGGCGATCACCAGGGTCCAGGGATCGAAGGCGATCACGAAGCCCTCACCCGCCACCGTGCTGGACGAGTACAGCACCGTCGAGCCGGCGGGAAGCGCTGTGCCGTTGACAGCGATCGTGACACCGTAGGTGGAGAACGAGCCGCTGAAGCCCGCGCCGGTCAGCAAGGCGCTGAGACCCTGGTAGACGAACTCGCGGTTCTCCGAGTTCATCAGGATGTCGTAGACCAGCCGGGAACCGGTGCCGAACACGCTCTGATTGGACATACCGCGGCCAGACGAGTCGGAGTTGCAGCAGTTCGTGAGCAGGCGGTCGCGGCAACTGTTGGCCTCGCCCTTGAAGACCTGCATGCGGTCACTGTCGAGGTAGACGCCAGCCTCGCGGGTGGCCTCGAGCATCGACATCGTTCGGGCGAAGTCCGTGTCGTTGGTGTAGGTGGTGTTGAAGCAACTGGTGCCGAGGCAGAAGACATTCGTCGGACAGTTGGTCGCTTGGGTCACCGTCTCGTTCGGGATCGTGCAGGTGTACTGGTCCTGGAAGGCCTCGCAAGCGCCTGTCACCGGATTCGTCCGGGAGCAGGTCGAGGAGAGCGGTGTGCAGCCGGCGGCCACCAGGGGAGCGCATTGGTCGGCGGTCGAGGTGCCGCTGCAGCTCATGGTGCTCTGGTACTGCCAGCAGTCGCGTGTGACCGGCACGCCATCGATGACCTTGGTGGAGGGGCCGTCCACGCACACGGGTGTGCTGGCCACTGCGCAACGGCTGTCGGCCGCCAGACCCGGGCATTGGTTGTTCCAGGTGTCTGTGGCGGTATTGAGCGTTGCCGGTTTGGCGTAGGACAGCCGCATTTGCGGGATCGGGCCGTAGGCCGGGTTGGGTGCCCAGCCGACCACCGCGCGGGTCGATGTGGCTCGCCAGTAGGCCGCGGCATAGGTGCCGGTCACATCGGTCGCCCGGATGTCACCGGGTGAGCCCGGGCTGTAGCAGGTTGTGGTTGCCAGCGCGGAGCTCGTGCACCCGAAGTTGTCGCCACCGAATATGCAGGTGGTCGCTAGAAGGTTGTCGCCACTCTGGCTGCCCGCGGGGCAGGCACCGTAGACGTCGATGAAGGGGTGCACGGTCACGCACGTCATCGATTCCCAGCCGCCGGTGCACGACTCGACCGGATCGTCGGCGATCATGGCCGTCAGGCTGCACGTCGCGCCGGTGCAGCTCTTGTCCGCCACGTAGACGCCTCGCTCCGCACGCGTGAAGCTCGGCCAGTTGAAGGTCGTCCCGATGACGGCCACCCGTTGCGGCGCGACCACGGGTGTGGTCATGTCGACATCGAAGAACGCGAGGGGATTGCCGGAGCTCGTCACACGAAAGTGCTGACGGGTGTCCGGGCGGTCCGGCAGACATTGCGCGGCGACGGCGGTCGATCCCGACGAGGCCTGCGCGAACCAGTCGCCGGCGTTGCAACTGGTGGAGCGTGAGACTGACACGTTGAGGGCGTTCGAACAGCTGTAGCTGCCGGACGTCACGTAGCGGGCGCAAGCACGTGTCTCGGTGTGCGTCGCGATCGTGGTGTCGGTTGTCGTGCAACCGCTGTAGTAGGCGGCAAGGCTGCCCAGATCGAGCGAAGGATTGCGAGCGATGCTCGATGCGGCGGCCACGGCCGGATCGCTCGGAGAGATTGTCGGGCGCGGCGTGTTGGCCGAGTTGATGGCCGTGCGAAGCGCCTGGCAGGTCGGGTCGTTCGGTGTCGCGGCGCAGGCCGCGAGCTTGGCAGTGACGTCGGGGCCGAGCGCAGGCCGCCCGGCCAGCGATGCCTCCGGCGGCGTCGTGGTGTAACCAGGGACGACGCCCGTGGCGGACGGCTGGTTCACCATGCCGCGGATCGTCGTGTTGGCAGCGCGCCCGGCGGCGACGCCCTGATCGTGTGAGGTCTGGGCGATCGCCGCCGTCTGGGTCACGATCAGGGCTTGCGTCATCACCCAGACAACCAGGCGCTTGAAGGTCATGCTCAGCCCCCTTTGATCCGGGCGAGGAAGTGATTGGCGTCGCGCGAGAACTTCGGGGCGCTGCGCTGGATGAAGCGCAAGGCGTAGTCGATGCTCACGTCACCTGCTGCGAGCGCGTAGCTGTCGGCTGCGAAGCAGGTGCCGGCAGCGCAAGGCGTCGGGACCGAACGGTCCTTGATCAGCACGAAGGACGGTGTGGCCGTGATCGAGAAGCGGTCGAAGGCCTGGGGATCGATCTGGAAGCCGACCTTGCGCTGACCGATGACACGTTGGACCCGGGTCACGGTCTTCGGCAGAGAGTCCTCCACCAGGCCACGCAGCACCAACGTCGCCCCGCTTCGAGCCGCCTGCTCGGCCAAGCGCTCGAGCGCCGCATCGGACATCGAGAAGCTGACGAACACCAGCAACGCCGGTCCCATGGCCACGCCCGGCCTGGAGGGGTCGGGGGCGCCCATTTCGTCGAAGCCCCTCGCGATGGCACCGAGGTCGATGCGCTGCGGCGTGCGCGGCTGTGGCAAAGCGTCGATCCGGGGCGTTGATGGGACGGGAACCCGGGAGAGCTCTTCGTCGGTGGGCATGCGGTACCTGCGGCGCGCGGCCTCGATGTCCTTGTCGGAGATGGCCGGCTGGCTGCGCGCCGCGCGAGCGATGTCGGCCTCGGTGACCTGGCCACTGCTCGCCTGAGCGAGAGCCGCTGGTGCCGCGGTCACGACCAGCGCAGCCGCGAGCGTGGCGGCCAGGACGCTGCGATGAAGCTCAGTAGCCGACACAGCAATTCCTCTTCCGGAACAGCATGAAGGCGAAGTCCTCGCCGCGAACGGGGTACTCCTTGCCTGCGCCCCACAGGACGGTGGTGCGTCCGAACGGCTGGCAGCACTTGCCGTCGAGCTTGTCGGTCGACGGGATCGGGTAGGTGAGGTTGGTCTTGTAGGACGCCTTGTCCATGATCGGCTCGAAGTAGGGACCACATAGGCCCCGCGAGCCGTGCCAGCCCCAGGCGATGAGTTCGCGGTGCATCTTGGCCGTCAGGCGCTGGGCGAGTAGCGCGGCCGTGCGCACGCCGCCCATGTGGTACTGGACCTGGCCGTCCAGCGGATAGATGCCCCCCTGGCAGCCAGCACACCAGAAAAGGGTGTTCAGGCCAAAGCCGACGGTGGCTGCCACGCAATCCGCCGCGCAGGCGGCGATCGCGATCGGATTGGCGAAGAGCACCGCGTCCGGATTGAGGATCAGCGTCAGTTCGTCGTCGTTCCACAGCGGATCGACCTCGGTGAGGTACGCGAGGTCGAAGCTGCCGCGCTCAAGGCAAGGGAAGTCGGCGACGACTTCGAGCCAGTACAGGACGGGGTTCGTGTAGAAGTGGGCCTGATAGAACGACCCGCCATCGCCGTCCCCTTCCGAGCGGGTGTAGCGGGCACCCTCGGGAGCTGCGATGCCCGGGTCCAAGTTGAGGCCGCCCAGGGATGGCAGGCAGAACGGCTTGCGCGTCGCCTCGACATGGCGCGCAGGTTCCCAGAAGCCGATGGACAGGCCGATCGTGGGATTCACGCCGCAGCTGCAGATCGGATTGGACGGGTTGTCGCCGCTGTCCTCCTGCCCACCGAAGTTCGCGATGGTGGCGCCGCCGATGGTGATGGGCAGCACGCACGACCAGCAGATGTCGGTCAGCGGGTTCGGGAACTTCCCCGTGCAGGTGGCCATCCCTGCCGCGGTGGCCAGCGAGGACCATACGAGCAGCGGCAGCAGGATCAGCAGGATCAGCAGGCGGTGGAGCGTGTTCATCGCACGGGAACCTCATCGATGCGAAGGCGCTGGCCTTCCTGAGACACGATTGCGGGCACCGCGGCGATGCCGAACTTGCGCACGAGGGTGCCCTCCTGGTCATAGAACACCGGCTTGTTCCAGCGCTTCATCAAGTCCATGTAGCTGCCGCCCACGAGGATCGGCTTGACCTTGCCCTGGTAGCGCTCGATCAACTCGCGCGCCCGCGCGACCTGGCCCGGATCGCGTGCGTCGAAGAACAGCAGGTGCTTGGACAGGCTGACGACCTCCAACGGGTTCTTTCGGGTGCCAGCCGGGAAAAGGACCGCGCCCTGAGCGTCGACGACGTTGGACTGCAGCGTGAAGGTCGGGTCAAAGTAGTAAGTGCGTGGAGCCAGGGCGGTGCGCAGGCCGTCCACGGGCTTTGGGTTGTTGACCGCGTAGGCGGCTCGGTCGCGCGCCTCCTGCTCGTGCCGCCGGAGTTCGCCACTGGCCTCCTTGGCTCGCAGCCGGGTCATGATCACATCGAGGAAGTGCTTCTCCGCGATCGGGTAGGTCGGCCCGATGGTGCCGAGGTTCTCGGCCCGCCCGCTCGCGGCGCAGCACAGGGCGGCGAGCGCGAACGTGACGGCAGGAAGCCGTGGCATCTCACTTCCCCGGGCACGCGATGGAGGCACCGAGTCGCTGCAGCGCGGCCGTGTCCCGCTCGTGGGAGGCGCGGATCATGCCCATCAGCACCGGGTCGCCGTCACCTTGCGCGAAGGCACGACGCAGCTCGGTGGTCCGCAGGGGACGTCCGCAGCGATTGCGGAACGCCGCCATGAAGGCTTCCGCACCGTCGCGTGCCGGCGGCGCGACCTGGGACAGCAGCGCCAGGTAGGTATCGATCGGCACGTCATCCTGGATGTCCAACCTCTGCGGCTGGGCGCCGACCGTGCCCGCCAGGCACAGCATCGTGAACATCGAGATCGCGCGCATGCAGTCCTCACTTCACAGCAGCGGAATAACTCGCGACTTCACGTCCTGCACCCGCACCAGCCCGCTGAGGCTGTAGCGCGAGTCGAAGCTGTCGGCGCTGGTGCCTTGCACATACAGGTGACCCGCCGGAATGACGGTCGGCGCAATCGGGCTCAGTTCCCGGCGGTCGAAGGCATGGGTCTTGGCGCGTCCCACCGGTGCGCCGTTGACGAAGACGTCGCGCCCCTGCACCGTGACCACGTCGCCTTCCACGCCGGCGACCCGTTTGAACAAGGCCTGATGGCGCAGACCGGGGTACGCGACTTCGCCTGCGGGTCCCTCGAATGCGTAGACCACCAGATCGCCGCGGCTGATGGCGCCGCTTCGGTAGTCGGCGATCGCGACCTTGTAGGGCAGACTGGGCGTCCAGTTGAACAGCAGCGGAACGACCGGCAGCGGATGGACGAACATGCGGATGAGCGCGAGTACCCAGACTGCGCCGACCGCGCCAAAGACCAACCAATGCCGTCGCATGTCGCGCGCCAACAGGCGGGCGCCATGGAGCAGCCAGGGACCGAGACCGACGCGGAGAGTCGTCATGGCAGCACCTCAGGACTTCGAGCCGACCTTGGCCTTGAGCGCCGCGGTGAGGTCGATCGCGTTGGACCAGCTACCCGCCACCGCCGACTTGACCACCACCGTGCACCTGCACTCGGAGGGCATCTCGCGCAGCGCTCGGTCGAGGCGGTCGCCGAAGGCCTGAGCCTGGGCGTAGGCGCGCTGGCGCTCGTCGTCGGTCTTGCTCGCCGTCAGAAGCGCAGCGAACTCGGACTCCTTGGCGCGATAGACCTCGGCGATGTCGACGATCCCGATGACCTGTGCCGGCTTCACGACCAGGCGGTCGTAGGCGAGCAGCGCGCCGGCGGTCACGAACACCGACACCAGGACATGGGTCGCAGCCGAGGTCATACCGCATGCCCCCGGCGCCGCAGCAGCTCGGTGATCGCGTCGTCGATGGACAGGCCCTGCCGGCGAAGTGCGTCCAGCGGCGCGTTGTCGTCGAGCTTGTTGCTGAACAGCAGGTGAGAGAATGGGTCCAGGATGATGCGAGCCACGCCCTCGCCGATGGGCGACGTGATGTAGCACTCGGAGAACACGCCGGGCTCCATGCGCAGCGAGTTCAGCAGCCGCTTCTTCGGCTCGTCCATCGAGAAGCGGCCCGTCCGGGCGAGCAGCTCGATCGACTCGGGTTTCTGCCGCAGCAGGAAGGTCCAGTCGGAGCACTTCAGCGCCGATTCCATCTGCGCAGAGGTGAAGTAGTCGTCGCCGTTCTGGGTCGCGGTCACGAGGCTGCCGCCATACTTGCGAGCGCGCCGTGCGGCCTCGTCGATGGCTGCCGCCATCACCAGGTCGTTCTCGCTGGAGTCACCGAGCTGCTGCTTGAGCTCGTCGATGAACCAGACCTTCTTGCGATCCCGCGTGAGGTACATCTCGCGAGTGATCGCATGGAACAGGATGATGTTGACGACGGCCTGCAAGTCCGGCTTGCGCTTGAGCTCCTCGCTCTCGATCACGACGAAGTCGTTGGAGAAGTCGATCGTGTTGCGGCCGGTGAAGAAGCGCGCGTACTGACCGCCCTTGGCATACGGGTTGAGCATCACGGCCAGGTCGCGGACCCGCTGGTCTTCCTTGATGCCCAGCTCCTCGATCGTTCCGGGCACGAACGAATCGCGCAGGATCGTCATGTCCAGCTCGGGGCCGTACTGGGCCCAGAGCTTGAGCAGCATGGCCGAGATCGCCTTCGTCTGGACCTCATCGAGCTGCTTCATTGAGGCCATCTTGGCGATGGCCGGCAGCAGCATGTCGATGTCCTCGTTGATGTCTGTCACCAGCGGGAACGGGTTCAACGAAATCTCGACATCGGGCCGGAACTCGATGAAGGTGCCGTCGGCCTTGCGGCAGAGCTTCTCGAACGAGCGACCCAGGTCCTGCATCCAGATCTTGGCGCCGACTGCGCGATAGGACCACGCGAGCTCGTTGAGCAACACCGACTTGCCTGAGCCCGGCGAGCCGATGACCGCGGCGTTGTAGTTGCCGTCGTTGTCGTACAGGTCGAGCGTGAGCAACTGGCCGCGGCGACCGGCGAACATCAGGGTCGGTGTCTTGCTGCCGCGCCACTCGGCCAGCACTGGCGCGAGGTGGATCGCGTTGGCCATCGTCTTGCGCGTGACGCGCTTCATCTTCCGCAGGTCGCCGTGGAAGGCGGGCGACAAGGTCATCGGCAGGCTGGCCAGCAGCGCCTGGCGATGCTTGTAGACATCTGCATTGAGCTCGAAGCCGCGAGCGCGCCAGATGGCCTTGGCGGTCTCCTGGGTCTGGGCCACTTTCGTCGGGTGGCAGAACAGGCCGAGCTGGTGGTACATGCTCACCAGCGCTCCGCCCGTGTCGATCGCGTCGGCGGCCGCGGACCAGTCGCGGGCCTTCTTTGCGACGTCGGGCATGACCACGGCCATCTTGCTGCCCGCGTTCTGCGTGGCCCGGACGTGGTTGGCCGTGACCACCGTCTTGGTGGCGTTGGGGTCGAGGATGTAGACACCCATCGTCAGAAGGAAGGGCGAGCTGTACTGCAGTGCCGGCTGCATCAGGTCGCCGACGAGCGCGCCCATCTGCCACAGGCCGAAGCGCTCGGGGAAGGACTTGATGGAGAAGAAGCGCACGTCCAGGCCGTCGCCGGCGCCTTCCTTCCACAGGTGCAGGCCGTTGGAGCGCGCATCCTGGATCGTGTCGTGGTCGACGATCTGGTCCCTCAGCTCTCGCCCGTCGTCGTAGTGAAGGTCCGGCGCGGTCGCCGCGTCGATGCGATCGGGATTGACGAACAGCGAGCACCAGTTGATCAGGTCGGCCGCATCGCAGACGCGGTTGGGCAGCGAGGCCGAGCGAAGAGTCGTCGCCATGCCGTCGCGCAAGCCGATGATCCGTTCGCGATCGGCGAGGTTGGCGGGATCGGCGTTGACCGACACGCTGACCATCAGGCGGAAGTCGCGAATGGTGTAGTGGAAGCCCTGTGTGAGCGAGTGGTGCGCACCATGGGACAGGTGGGCATAGCGGCGCCGCGCGAGCTTGCGGTACAGGTTCTCGTTGCGCGCCGGGCGGCCGAACGCCTGCGCCTTCTGGATCTGGTCCCCGTCCTCCATGCGCAGGTTGGCGTAGCGACGCAGCGGCGGGCAGATGTGCGGCGAGGCGAACAGGTGGAACTGGATTCCCGTGTCGGGCGGGCAGTTCGAGTAGAGCGACACAAGCACGTCCACCATCCGGTCGTCGGCGCCGCTTTGCGGCATCACCTCCAGGAGGAAGCCCACGCCATCCTTGTTGACGAAAAGCTGCTCCTCATCGAGGTAGGAGATGTAGGGCAGCCAGCTGGCGAACTGGTCGGCGGGCGACTCGTCCTGGTGGCCGAACGAGAACAGCCCCGGTCCGGGCTTGTCACCCGTTCCAGCTGACGGTGCGCTGCCGAACAGGTTGAGGCGAAGGGACTCGAGCATGGAAAGGCCCTCCCAGGTCATTGGTCGGCGGCAGGCGTGCGGCCCTGCAGGGCCCGCAGTGCCTGCGTCAGGGACGGTGCCTCCTCGGTCGGCACGGACGACGGGCCGTTCGCACCAGACGCGGCGCCGGCCGACTTCGTCGGCGTGGGCGGCTTGGGCGCACGGATTGGCATGAAGGCCTCGCGCTGTTGGCGCTGGACGTGATCGACGAGCCAGCGACCGTTGTCGACCTGGACGTAGACCAGGCTCTCACCGACGAGATCGCGGTCGGCGTCCTCCCAGGCTTTTACCCACATGCGGAGCACCCGCGGCGCGGCGCGCAGTGGGGCCGCCTGGTACGCCGCGCCCTCGTCGTTCGCCGAGGGGCGCGTCGAGGCGTTCAGCATCGCTGGGGCAGCGCGCACGCCTCCCGCCGGGGGGCTCGACTGCGGCGTGGTGTCCACCGGTGGCGTCCCGGAACGGCGCTGCACCGGCAGGTTGTTCTGGATGGCGTTGTAGTAGTTGCCCGAGAGCGAGTCGCAGCGGACCCCTTCGGGGGCCTTGCACGCGTACCTCGAGTCGCCGTCCAGTCCGGTAATCGACGTACAGCCCGACAACAGGACCACCAGCGTGAGCACGAAGCCCGAGGCGATGAAAGTACGGTTGCTGCTCATTGCGGCCTCACCTGGGTGACCGTTCTCGGTTGCGCGGCCGGCAGATCGCCCGCGATCGCGGAAGCGAGGCGACGCTCGATTTCCGCACCGGGAACGTAGCCGGTCGTGCGCGTGCCATCGGCATAGAAGATGGTCGGCGTGCCGTTGACGCCGAGTTGCCGGGCCAACTGCACGTTGCGATCCAGCGCCGTTGCGCAATCGGCCTGCCCGTTCAGCCCGCTGGTGTCGGCGTTGAGCATCACGGCCCGCCAGCTCTTCACCGGGTCGGGGGAGCAGAGCACCGCTTGCGGCAACTGGCGACCCTGGAAGGGCAGCACGAAGGTGTAGACGGTCACGTCCGAGAGACGGGCGAGTTCCGGCTCGAGCCGCCGGCAGAACGAGCAGGCCGGATCGCTGAACGCGTACAGGATGCGTGCACCCGTGCCGTGGACGACCTTCAGGGCGTCCTGCAGCGGCAGCCGCGAGGCATCGATCGGCTTCTCGGCCACCTCGATGGTCTCCGTGGGCGGTCGAAGGGCCTGGGCGCGTGCGAGCTTCGGTCCGGTGACGTCGGTCGCCGTCTTCGCGTCGAGAAGGCGTCCCATGATGAAGTAGCGCGGGTTCTTGGGCGACACGAAGGCCACGTTCGGTCCCATCCAGACTTCGAAGAGACCGGGGACTTCGCTGGCGGCGACCGAGGTGAAGGTCGTCGACGGATAGGTGCGCTTTAGCGTGGCCAGCAGGCGGGCTTCTTCCCCGGTCGAGGCTGCGTGCAAGCCCTGCAACGCCAGCGCAAGGAGAGCGCCGACCAGGAGCTGTTCATTCTTCATCGGTGGTCACCTTCTGGTAGCGCTCCGACGGCTCCGTGCGGCCGGGCAGCGAGGTGGGGGAGTTGGACGCCGAAGGGGCATCGGTGTTGTCGATGCGCACGCCCTTGGTGAGGACCACGTCGATCTCGCGGCCACCGTCGATCTCGATGATCGGGAAGGTCTGCTCGGCGAGCTTGATGTAGTACTGGGCGAGCCGGTCCATGGCTTTGCCCACGCCCGAGCCGATGCCGGCGCGATAGGCCTCCGATCCGGATGTGGTGGCCACCGATCCCAGCGGCGAGGTGCTGTAGGTCGTGTTCGCCTGCGAGAAGCCTTGGCCGATGCCACTGACCACCCCGGCAAGCAGTGCGTTCGCCAGCATCTGGCCTTGCTTGGTCACCAGGCGGCCGCGCATGCCGACCTTGCTGTCCTCGCCGAACACGGAGCCCTGGATCTTCACTTCCAGCGAGTCGCCGTTCGGCCGCACGCAGGAGAGGAGCTCGGTGCGCAGGAAGGCCCGCTCCGAGCTGATGTCCCCGTAGCCGGCGGCGATGACGAAGCACTCCCGGTACTCCGCGCGGAAGCGGTTGGGCAGCACCGAGTTGTCCGACAGCCGGATCAACACCGGATGCGGATTCGATTGCGCCTGGCCGCCGGTAGGGGCGTCCAGGCCCCCCAGCAGCACGCCCTTCGTGAAGCTGACCGGCAGGAAGTTCTCCAGGGTCTCGCGCGGCTTCTTGCCTCCCGGCTCGGCGGGATCACCGGTCTTGGTCGGCTGGGCCAGCGTGACCCGCATGAGTTGCGGCATGGCCGGCGCGGCGCCGACATCGATGCCGCTCGGCGACGCCGTCCCCGGCACGCCAGGCGGCATTGCGCCGCGTCCGTACGCGACGGGCGGTGGCGGTGGAGGAGGAAGCCCGGCCGGCACGCGGGGCAGCGCGGCGTCGGGTGGCCCGGGTAGTGGCGGGTTGGACGGCTGCGCCAGAGGCCCCGGGGCGGACGCCGCCCGGGTCGCTTCAGCCGGGCGACTCTTGAGTCGCTCCTCCATCTCGGCCAAGCGACGCAGCAGGTCCTGCTGCTTGTCGTTCAGGTCGCGGTTGAGCTTGCGCTGCTCATCGCGTTCCGCCTTGAAGCTCTCGAGTTCCTTGCCCGCCTTGCCGATCCAGACCTCCGAGTCCTTGACCTGGGAGCCGGGTGCCATCAGGTCGACGTTGGTCGGCCGCACGTCGCTCTTCGCGGCTGCGGCCGCCGCGCGCTGGGCACTGTCGCCCGACCCTGCGGAGAAGACGGCCCACAGCAGCGCGACGCCGCCGCCCGAGATCAGCGCGGCCATCGTCCATTGGCGCGCGCGCGGCGACATGCGCTCGGCGATGCCGGCCCAGCGCTCGCGAAGGTTGTCGACGAAGCTGGGCATGATCAGGACCCCTGGCGGATGACGTAGACGGTGGTGCTCTCACCGGGGCGCAGGTTGTGGTTCTCGATCGAGATGGCCAACACGTTGCCGCGTTCGCGATCGAACTCCTGCTCGGCCAGAACCATGTCGAGGTTCGAGACGTTGGTCAGCACGTAGCGCTCGCCGATGAGGCCACGACCTTCGTACTGCCGCACGAGCGAGAACTTGGCCTCCTGCCAGAGCTGGATGGGGCGGTTCACCTCGTCGACGCGGATGTCGGTCGGTGCACGGTCCGCTGCCATCGCGACCAGCATCGCCTTCAGGGCCCGGACATGCTGTGGCGTACGGGCCGTCGGCGACGCCGAGGCGGGGTCGATGCGGGTCGAGCGTGGCGACTTGTCCCGAATGACGATGGTGTCGGCCGGCGTGTCGGAGCGGCGCAGAAGCAGGGTGTATGTCGCCTGCTGGGTCGACACGAACAGATTGACCGGCTTGCCGGGCCCGCCGACCGGGCGGACGTAGATCTCGCCCTTGTCGACATCGCACTCGAGCACGACTTCGCCGGCGGGGTTCACCGCGCCGGCTGCTGGGGCCGGCATCGCGCCGGGCTGGGCCGGGGCCGCGCTGGTGATGGCCGCACCGCAGTTGGTCGAGTAGATGTTGCCGAAGACGTTGGTGATCGGCGCACCGTCGACGCGGATGCGGGTCGGCTCCTTCAGCGAGAGCACGGCGTCGACGGAAACGCCGTCGCTGGCCTCGACGACCTGCAGCGCGAACGCCGGGGTGGCGCTAGCGAGCAGGAGCGCCGTTGGGATCAGCAGCGCCGACGCGAGTTTGCTGGCCGGGTTGCGCATACGGAATCTCCTTGAACGACTGGATGTGGACGCGACCGCCCGCGTACTGGAACTGCGCGAGGTATGACCGCGTCTCCGGCTCGGTGACGTCCGCGCCGTTGATCTGCCGACGCAATCGGCCGGTGACGACGACGGACTGCTTGGCCTCGTCGGCAGCCAGTTGCTGCACGAGGAAGAACGTGGTGGCGTTGTTGCCGCGCAGGCGTTCGGCCTCCAGGTCCATCTTGGTCTTCATGGCCGCGTGCTGATCCGGGGCCACCCAGTTCAGCAGCACGTTCTTCTTCCAGTCGACGGTGGAGGGCGTGACGTCCAGAACCAGCCAGGCGACGTAGCTCGCCATTTCCTCGAGGTACTCCCGGCTCGCCTTCTCCTTGGTGACCCAGAAGGTGCGGTCGATGTTCGGCGGGACGATGACGGTCCGGTCGGATCCGACGATGCTCACGATGACGATGAGGCACAGGAGCACCGTCATCGACAGGGCGGCCACGATGGCGCTGAGGACGCGATTGGCCCGCCGCTGCGCGCGCAGGTCGTTCTGGTGCTGGGCGAAGTCCATGGTTGCGGGTTCCTGCAGGGTTCAGCCGACCATGCGTCGGATGTGCGAAGGCGGCGTGGCGCGCAGGGCGGTGGCGGGATTGGTCGGCAGCGCCCAGTACGCCCAGTGCATCGCGAAGGCCGGGTGCTTGTCGGCCTTGGTGCGAGAGATCCAGCGACTCAGGAGGAAGCCAGCACCGGCGCAGAGCACGAAGCCCCACTTGGTGCCGGACATCCAGCCGAGAAAGAGGAAGAAGACGAAGGGGAAGGCGACATCGGCGTCCCAGAAGCCGAGCTTCCACTGGTCGTCCAGCCGTCGCGGGATGTAGGTGTCCGACTGCATCGCGCCTCCCCTTGCTCGTGGGCCCTGCCGGCCGGCTCAGATCACCGCACCCAGGATCGCGCCGGCGATCGTCAGGCCGACGGCACCGAAGATGGCCATCCCGAGATAGAACAGGACCGGGCCGAAGTTGCGCAGCGCGGCCAGGCTGATGAAGGCGACCACGAAGCCGACGAAGCCGACGAGCGCCTTGACGCCCGGAGCCAGCGCGGCCAGTTGCGCCAGCGCGGCCGCGAGCGGGCCGGCGATGCCGACGAAGCCGACCAGGTCCAGCGCGTGGCTGGGCGCTGCCGCCATCAGGCCGGCCAGGAGGGCGAAGATCAGTCCGGTGGCCAGCATCACCTTGCGCGAAGGCAGGGCCAGGGTCGGTGCGGTGGTTGCTTGCATTGCGTTCTCCAATTGAAGGTGGTGAGTTCAGGGGGTCGTGTGGGTGACGCCGAACGAGGCGATGGCCCGCTGCACGATTCGCTCGGCACCGAGCTCCAGCGCCAGTTCGACGCACGCGTCGGCCAGGTAGCTGAGGTCGATGACGGGATCCCTCGTGGATTTCTGGATGCGCCGCAGCTCGGCGAAACTCTCGCTCCGGACGATCGTTGCCTTCCAACCGGGGCGAGGCTTGCGCGAGTGCTGCGGGGATGCGGCTGATGTCGCGCCCGAAGGCGCGGCGTCGGCTGTGGGGGCGCGAGCGGGGCGTGCGACGGGACGGTCCATCAAATCACTCCCGAGCTCGTGAAGACGACTTCGACGCGCCGGTTCCGGCTGCGACCGCTTTCGTCGTCGTTGGACGCAATGAAGCAGCACCGCCCCTTCGCGTCGATGGCGATGACGTTGGGCAGGTCTGGCACCGCGTCGCGGATGAAATTGCGCACGGCCAGAGCGCGGGCCAGCGCAAGCTGTTGGTTGATCTCCTCCGGCCCCAGGCTGTCGGTGCGCCCCGAGATCACGATGCGGTCGGACTCGCGCGCCAGCCGCAACGACCGCCGCAAGACCTGTCGCGATTCGGCCGTCAGCGCGGCCGAGCCGAACGCAAAGGTGAGGAGGATGTGCGTGTCCGCGGTGCCCGCACGCGCAGGCGCGACAGGGGCGATGGGTACCAAGTTCGCGGGGGGCTCGTCCGGAGCAGGCGTGTCAGACGCTCGCGTCGCTTGCAGGGACGGGCCCATCACATCGCCCGCGGCCGCGGCGACGGGATGGGTGAGGGCGCCGGGCAACGTCTTGGGCGTGGGCGATGGGCACGCGGGCTCGGCGCAGGCAGCGAAGTACGCACTCGGGCCGAAACTCATCTGCGCAATGCGAAGCGGGGCAGGGCGAACCGGCGCCGTGCTCGCCTGGACCTGAGTCTCGACGGTGCGTGGCGGGTGAGTACACGACGCAGTGGCCAGCAGCATCGAGGCAGCGAATCCGCTCGCCATCGACAGTCGGGTGAGGCGCAGGGTCATGGAGTCACCCTTGCATTGAGGATGAACGGCGCGGGGCGGGCGGGCGTGTCGGATTCCGTCCGAGGGCGCGCCGTCGCAGCGGCCGGGATGTGCGTGCCCTTCGCTTGACTGGGAAGTCGGCGGAAAACACGCCACGCGTAGGTCGAGCGCGCTCGCTGGCAGGCCGTGCCCTTGAGCTGCGTGCAGGCGGCGTTGTAGGCGCCCACAGAGTCCCAGCTCACGCCCTGGCGCGAGAACTGACCGGCCAGCAGCCAGGCGCCAACCATGATGTTGGTGCAGGGCTCATAGAGATCGCGCTCCGTGATGCCGAAGCGCGCGAGGGTCGGCAGGTGCGAGCTGTTGATTTGCATGAGGCCGATGTCGTAGCTCTTCGTGCGGTCACGATGGGTCAGGTTGACCGCCGAAGCGTTGAGGTCGGACTCCGCACGCGCCACCGCGTACAGCAGCTGCGGCGAGACGCCGTAGCGAGTGGCCGCGTCCTCCCAGCACGCGTGAGCCAATGCCGGCAGCAGCAGGCCTGCGCACGCGAGCGACAACAGGAGGGGATGGGCGTGCGTCATGGCTCAGCCCTGCAGGTCCCGGTCGGCGGCCGCACGCGCCGCGAAGTTCAAGCGCGCTTGCTGCAGCACGCGTGCCACGGGGTCGTGTCCCGCGCGCACCACCGCCACGCAACCGGTGGCAATGTCGTCGAGGTCGAACCTGGGGTTCGGATGGGAGTTCCAGGGGGCCCGGTGTTCGCGCAGCAGGTCGTCGAACTGCCGGCGCCAGACGTGGCACGAACGCCGCGCGGATGTCGCATCGCGCGCGCCGAGTTCGGTGCTCAGAAAGCGCTGCAGTGCGGACATCGCGTCGGTACTGGCCAGCACCAGCGCGATGCATGCCGACAGCAGGTCGGGGAAGCGGAACTTCGGCGAGTGGTTGGAACTGCTGGCATAGACGCTGTGCAGCCAGTCGTGCTCCGCCAACCACACGCGCGTCATCACGATGGCCGGCGGCTGTGCGGCGACGAGGGTGGGCGGCATCGACGGTCCTCGTGAATGGGCGGCTTGGGGTTGCATCGGCGGGGCCTCAATGAGGCTCACGACATGCGAAACCTCAGGTGCTTAGCGTAGGAAGCAAGTCGCGCCCGCTCAACTCGAAACCCGGATCGGAGACCCCCGAGTTTTCGACCGTCGATTCCGCCGGCGCTCCGGTTTGGATGCCGTGGTGCCTGCCAAAACGAAGCGGCCCGCACAGTGGCGGGCCGTTTGGGGTTTCGTATGGAAATCAGCGCATCACGTGGTAGTTGGCGATGGCCCGGCTGAACACGAGCAGCATCAGGAGCAAGGCTGCGATGGTCAACAGAGGGTTGATCGTGAAGGGCAGGAACAGTGCCACCAGCACGAGCGATAGAAGAGCAATGCCGCTGGTGGCGCTCAGGGTGTATACCTCGGCGCTGTAGGCCGCGAACTCGCGCGCGCGAACACTGCGCACAGCAAAGCCGTCAATCGCGCACACGAGGAAAAACACCAGCAGAAGTGGCAGCACGTGAAGCAATGTCGCGGCGCGCAGCGTCGCCAGAGTGAACAGTGCGTCCACCGACTTGAAGTAGGGCGAGGAGAACAGGCGCGTGCTCATCTGTCCGAACTCGGCGGTCATGGCCGTGTTGATGCCGGGCCCGGCAGGCTGGACGGTTTCCGGTGGCGGCATCGACACATTGACCCCATTGGCCTGGAAGGTCAGCATGCGCTCGAGGATGCGATCGGCCGCTGCCATCCCCCACAGGGTCGTGTTGAGTTCGTGCTCGGCTCGCACAGTCTGCATCAATCGCTCCGGTGGCACTGACGAGGGGATGTAGAGCACGAGGCCGAGCACACAGGCCAGTGCGGTGATCCAAACGATGCGGATCATGCTGCGTGCCCGGTGCGGCGCGGCCTGGGCCGGTCGAAGTCGGGGTCCAGGATCGGGAAGCGGCCCTTGATGAGCCGACCACCCGAAACCTGGGCGAAGTACTGGAGGTTGGGCAGCTTCCCGAGCACGTCTGCCGGGATGCGCTCTTCCATCGCGTCGGTGATCTGCACCGACTGGCCGCTGCTCCAGTCGCCCAGATGCGTGTCAGCCCCGAGGTTGCGGCCGACCCGCATCGTGTGGATGCCGGTCTTGCCGAAGGTCTCGACCACGAAGTCCTGTGTCGGACGGTCCTTGGTCCGCAAGGCGAAGAGGTTGTTGAGGTTGCCCAGCGCCATGCGTGCAGCGTCTTCGGATCCCAGTCGGTTGGCGAGGTCCGCGAGGGTTTGCATCGCGCAGATCGAGTGGATGCCGCCCTCGGCGCCCTTGTTGAGGATCTCGATCAGCGGTTTGTTGATGACGTTGGAGACTTCGTCGACAACCAGCGTGATGCGACCCTTGATGTCGAGGTTGTAGCGCATGCCCGCGCGCGCGGCCATGTCCGCCAGGGCCAGCGCGCCGATCGCGGAAGCCACGGACGGGTCGGGCAGCGAGTCCAGGCACATGTAGAGCACGTGGCCGCCGCGTTCGATCTTCTCGAAGTTCATGATCGGGCGCGTGTCGTCCAGATCGAAGGGATCCGGCGACAGGCTTTTGCCTAGGTCACCCGAGGTGAGCATGGACAGGATCGGCAGCAGGCTGGCCGTGATCTTCTGGTAGTGCTCGCGGTTGTGTCTGAAGACGCGGATCTGATCGTCGATCACGCGCTCATGCTGGTTCTGCGGGACCTGCTGTTCGTAGTAGGTGACGTAGGCGATCAGCTGAGGGCTGGTTACCTCCGAGGGGCGGCGAAGTTGTCCGCGGCTGGCCTCCTGCAGCAGCTTGCGCATCTCCACCGAATCGCGCCAGCCGCGCGGCAACACGCGGTCGAAGAAGTGAGTCAACGAGGCCTCCAGCACGGGCTCGACCCCGCCGGCGACGTACTTGATGAGCTTGACGAGGTTGGGACGGTCTTCGAGGCTCACCAGGCCCTGCACCACGACGTTCACGGCGTCCCATCCGAAGGCGCTGAAGGTGCCGTCCTTGTCGGTCGGCATGATCGACTGCAGGCGGCTCGCGATCTCGGTGGGCTTCTGCCAGTTGAAGGTGAAGTCCAGGCGTACACCGACTTCTGGGAAGGCCGGATGGAATTCGAGGAAGGTGTCGGGCGCCCGGTAGTCCTCGCAGGCTCGCTGGACGACACGCTTGAGTCGTCGACTGTTCTTCGGATCGATGAAGACGACCACGTCGCCGCGCTTGATGGCCTGAGTGAGCAAGGTCGCGAGTGCCACGCCCTTGCCGGCCTGGGTCGTGCCCACAAGCAGCGTGCCGCCTTCGAAGTTCTGCAACGGCCGGTACAGCGGCTGTTCCTTGGGCTCGACGCCGTGGATGAAGGGCATGCCGATCTCGGAGTCCGGCTGAGGGTCCACCGTGTAGCCCAGCAGCGACAGCAGGTAGGGCGGTAGCGTGAAGGCCTTGTAATCGATCTTGGCCAACTCGTAGAGCCGCTGCGAGTGAAGTGGCTGCCATTCGAAGCCGAAGCCGAGGAACACCAGGTCTGGCTTCGGCGTGAGCTGCCCCAGGCGACGGGTGGTGATGACCTGCATCGCACGACCGGACAGTGAGGCCCGCACGGTAAGGACACCTAGCGCCTGGCGTGCGCGCACCACCACCATGGCCATCGCGAACGCCGCCAGCGCCAAGGCCAATGGCGTGAACACGGCGCGGGACCCGGTGATGTAGACAAAGTACAGCAGGCCGGAGAGCCAGGCAGCGGCGGCCCAGACTTCGTAGGCCGGTCGCCATGGCATTTCGTAGGGTCGAACAAGCATGGCATCACCTCATGCAGTGGCTTGGAAGTCGGAGAGGTCGAGGCCGTGTATGTGTCCCGGCTTGACGATCACGCCGGCCTGCTCCTGGCCTCCGATGTCGTGCTGGTAGGTCCTGGGGCGGCGATCCTTGGTCCCCACAAGCAGGTCGACCTCGACCAGCGCCCGCAGGGCCACGTTCACGTCGACGCTGCAGGACTTGAAGTGCGACAGCGGAACGAAGACGCCCGCCCCGACGGTTACGGCGACCGCTGCTCTGGGGTCTGCGTTCATGCTTTCGATGGCAGCCTGCAATGCCTGGCGGACTTGGGGAACGAGCCGAAGCGGTGCGTTCAGAGCAAATCTTCGTGGTGGCGATGGCGGAGTAGTAGGCGGAGGACTTGCCAAGTGCTGTGGCACGGATGCGTCCAGCTCACTTGGCGAGGACGGAGCCGCGGACCCAGCGTCCGGGTTGCCACCGAAATCGAGCGGTGTCTGCGGATCGAGCGCACGGCGCGAAGTTGGGTCATGTTCGGGTTCTGCGCGCTGTCCCGGGTATGGTGCCCCGGCCACCTCGTCAACGCCGGGCCGTGGTGGGGCGGGCGCACGCGTCTCCGCTGCGGCCGGCGCCGCTCCGGCGGCAACCTGCGCGGCGGTCGTGTGTGCTCGAGCGGGTGTGGGCGATGAGCGCGCCAGCAACGACTGGGGAAGTGGTTCGACAGGGCGCGCCTGACCCGTCAGCAGGATGTCTGGCGACATCAGGCGCACCGCCTCGAGCGCAGTCGAACTGCCAGGTGGCAGGATCGACCAGTTGGTAACTCCCGGCGGCGGCGACATCAGCACTCCGGCAGCAGTCAGGATCTCGACGATGGTCTCGGGCGCCTTGGGAATGCCGCGCAGTTCATCGTCCTCGAGGACTTTGCGGATTTCGGCCGCGGCGTTGGGCCAGACGATGAACAGGCCCTCGGCACCCAGCCACACGCGCGAGCGCTCGGTGTTGGGCGACCAGGCCGGGTGCGCGGCGATGAGCTGGCGCATGGCATCAAGCAGGTAGCGTTCGATGTGTGCGCCAAGGATGGGCCGGCCATAGCGATGGGCACTCGCGGCCAGGTCGCGGTCGATGACCAATGCGGCGGAGCGTTTGACCAGCTCGATCAGGATGCTCTGCTCGTGCAGCAGTGGGATCCCGGTGATCGAGGCCAGCATCTGCGGGACCACCACGTGATTGGCGGCTGCAAGCTCCTGCATCGATTCGGGCGAGACGATGTGCGGCAGTGCGAACAGGCTCAGTCCGCGGCTCTCCGGAGCGTTGGCAATCCAGCGCACAAAGAAGCGGCGTGCCTTGCGACGCGCCAGCCAGGTCGTCAGTGGCATCAGGTACGCGGGCCACTCATCGCCCTGCTCGTCCATCACCGTGGCAGCGCACAGCGTGCGGTGCAGTTCGCTGCACAGCCCTGCCAGGAACGTGGCCCGGCGCCAGCGCGGCTCGAGGTCCTTGCGAACGCTGATGGTCGCGCGCCCCGAGACGATGTGGGCGTCGGTGCCCTGCAGCCCGAAGAAGGCCACCTCCAGTCCAAGGCGAAACAGGCCGCCAGCGCCGCAGAAGTAGTTGTCCGCCGTTGCGGGGAGCAGGTTGACGTAGCCGGCGTAGCGCCGGATCGGCTCGACGATGTCGCGCTCGAAGGTTTCGCCGTCGCAGCCGTAGCAGTACTTGAAGCGTTGCAGCAACTCCGCCTCGGAGGCGAGCAGTTCGTCCACCGTGCAGGCGGCGATGCCCGGATCGACCGAAGGATGTTCGGGACCAGGTGGCGGTGCGACGATGCCGCCGGGTTCGGTGCGCGGGATAGGGCCAGCGCGGGGGCGACGGTGGAGCAGATCGAGCAGGCCCATGTTCGACGCCACGATTTGAGTGGCATCCATGATGCGGCGCTGCAGGCCGTGCCTTCAACCCGAAACGACGGTCGCAGCCCCCCGGTAAAACGACCGTCGTTCCCGGCCCCTGGGAGGATCAGGTGACTTCAGCGCTCGCGCGGGTATTCGTGGGTGCGGGCAGCAGGACGCGGTGGCGTTTGATGAGCATGCAAAAGGGGCACCCCATCGGGCGGGCTTCCAGCTTGCTCACCAGGTGGTGCGAGTCGCATTCCGGGCATCGCACGAGTTCGAACTGCCGTGTGGGTACGCCCCACAGCGCATCCAGCAAGGCGGCGACCTCGAAGCAGCGGTCGAAGGCTACGGGCTTGGGATAGCCGTGGCAGACCTTGCGCATCTCCTCGACAGCCGCACACATGGCTTCGACCAGGGTCAGATCCAGTTGCACCAGCCGTCTGAAGTGCGCCGCGAACACCGCGTACTGCACCCGGTGCGTGACTTCCGTCTTCGCAGACCAATGGGTCAGGGACATCGGACGCGTGAGGTGTGCGCTGGTGACCGTCCGTCGACCGCGCGAGGCGCGAAACAGGGTGGCCCAGTGCTTCTCGGCCAGGACCGCGCGCACCCTGTGGCCGGCTCCCAACTCCTCGAGCCGGCGCAGCAGGCGCACATGGGCGATATCCAAGTCCAGTTGCCATGGTTCGTGCTGCTCGGCCTTTGCCGGCGCCGGCAGGGCCGGTGTCGGGCCGCGCAACAGTTTTGTGGCATTCCGTCGGCGTGAGGGTGCTTGCCAGTCGGTGCGGCACGCAGGGCAGTTTTCTCGCTGCGCCATCCCATGCGCGGCGAGGTAGGTGCTGTGGCAGCTATGGCACTCGACGAAGGAGAGCACGCTCTTGTTCGCAGCCCAGATCCCGTCCAGCCTCGAAACCATGAAGAATGCCTGGTCGAAGTGCAGTTCCGATGCGGGGTGCGTGGTGCGGTGGTGCCGGTAAGCGGTGATGAGCGCGTCGGCGGGCCGGAAGCCGTCGCCGGTCAATCGGCGGTAGTGGGCCGCAAGCAGGCTGGCCTCTGCCTGCAGGCGGCGAGTGGTCTTGAAGAGGAAGTCTTCCGAGTACTTCGGTCGACCGATCGGCGGCGGGTATTGCTTGCAGTAGACGGCCCGCGAGATGTAGCCGGGTGTCAGTTGAGTGATGAATGAGATGGTGCGGTGTCGCGCGCCCAGCATCGCGCACTGGCGCGCTGTCTCCAGCGCACGCAGGCTGGCCGCCGTCGTGCTGACCACAATTCACCGCCCTGCGGGGTTCAGGCGTCGGCGATGCGGGTCGAACGCACGGTGGCTGGGCGCGCCGATGCAATTGCCGGCGCGACGGCCGGGGGCAGCGCCAGCAAGGTTGGGAGGTCGCTGCGAGGCAGGAAGAGCGCTTGGTCGCCGATGCCGCAGACAAAGCTGAGCAACTCGTCGGGCGCGCGACTGACGATGGCCGCGAAGTCCTGGCGTGCCAGCCCGAAGCTGCATACCGCGCCGCCCATGTCGCGCAGGGCGACGTCGCGCATGAGCAGGAGAAGGTTCAGATTGGCTCGCTGAACCTGCGAGAGTGAGGTTGCGTGGTCCATGGTTTCCGTCCGGTCTGCCGTGTGGCGGGTTGACGCGGGCAGCATGCGAGCCCAGCGTCAAGTCGATACGGCCGTGCCGTCGCGACTTGAGCCAAAGATTACCGATTTCTGGCGTTCGGTGTCAATGAGAATTGGCGTTACATATACACATGGAACAGACTAGACGGCGCTGGAAGTAAATTAGTTAGTTCGTATGTCGTAAGTATCCGGATGTGAATGCGCGGATTCAGCCAACACCGGGTCGATCGTTTCTAGACCATTCGGGCATTCCAGCCGGCGCGCATCAGCATGCGCGACAAGTCGGACAGTGCCGATCAGGTCGCTGTCGCAGGCGCGGCGAACCCCACCTGTAGGGCGTTGAAGATCGACAGCGGGCGCGTGGGCTTTTCGAACAGCAGGGCGCGATACGCCGTTCCCACCATGACCAGTTCGTCCTCGGTCGCGAGGCCGGTCGCGATCTGTCCCGTGAGGATCACCAACGGACCCGACGGCATGCGCACGCGGATCTGCGACAGCAGGTCCTTTGCCGTGTTCTCGCCCAGGAGCCAGTCGACCACGAATCCGTCGAAGGGCTCGGCATCCATGGCTGCGAGCAAACTGCTCGCACAGTCGAACGGTTTGGCGTCTAGCCCTTTGGCGCTCAGGAAGTCGACGATCGACTGTGCCGAATCGCCGTCGTCGTCGAGGACAGCCACGCGGCGCGGGGGCGCGCGCTCGAACAGCAAACGGGCCAGTTCGTAACTCGGTCGGTCCGCCACGTCGGAGGCGGGTGCAACCGTCCACTGTCCGGTGGTCTCGTCGAGCAGGGCGACCATGGGTCCGATGCGTCCCGAGAGTGGCTCGCCCACGGGCCAGATCGTGCAGGGCAGCGGGGCGCCACCGAACGGCAGCGTGGCGGGTTTTCCGGGCTCGTCGGCGAGTGCCGACAGGATGGGAATCAAAGGCTCGTGAAAGTGGGTCGCGAGGCGCCTGATCTCATCGATCGTCCACGGGGCCTCGCCGAGCATGCGCCGGCGCACCTGGGTGTACGACAGGCCTAGGGCCGCTTCAAGGGCTCGGAAACGCTGGCGGTCGGCGACGCCGTGCTTTTCCAGCATGGCATCGATGAAGGCAGCGAGGGCTCGGTGCCGGTCTTCGTCGGAGCGTTCGCTCGCCATGCCTAGCCCAACCGGCGGAGCGCAAAAGTTGCGTTCGGAGTCATCATAGATCGCCGCTGAGAGCAAACGAAACCCCAGAATCCTGGACTTTCGCTGATCCTTCTTCTTGTCCCTCCCCGCAACCGGCGAATGCTACGCGAAATTGCGGGGGTAGTCGCCTGGGGCGACCACAGGACACGGAGCGATGCAGTGGGCAGTTCGGCATTCCGGACTTCCTACTCCGAGCGGGAAGCTTATGCCCTCCCGGACGGTTGTGCACGCCTGGAAAACGACCGCTCGCAAAAAAAGAAAAGGACGCCGCGGGTGCGGCGTCCTTGCTGGGGTGGTGACTGCCCCGTGGGGCAGTGAGATGTGGGTCAGGCTGCTTCGGCGAGTTCGGACCACTCCTTGGCGCCTTGGTCGAGCAGACGCCCACCGATGGCCTCCAGTTCGGTCGAGCGGTCGTACAGGTCGACTTCCTGTGCGTAGCCCGTCACGGCGTTCACGAGACCGAAGCCCGTGAGGTCGCCGTCTTTGATCAGCGTGCGCAGCACGCCGGCCTTCTCGTGCTCCTGCAGCAAGTACTTCACCGCCAGGCGCTCGACGCTCTTGACCGGGTCGCCCACCAACTTGATGCCCATCGTCTTGCGCATGCGCTCGGCGATCAACGAGAAGGTGGCCTGGGACACGGCGGCCTGGACGGTGTCGCGCACCTTCAGGAAAAAGGCCGCATCGTCAGCGGCCAGGGTGTCTTCCTTGAAGAACGTGACCTCGTCGTGCGAGGTCTCGGTCATGCGCCCGATGTGGGTCTTGCGCATGGCCTGGTCGGCCGCGATGAGGCCGTTGCTGCACAGCAGCCGGAAGATGAGCGGACTCACCGACAGCGAGCCCTGTCCGGTTTCCGAGTTGCTGATGACGACGCCTGCGTGCACCACGTCGCCCGGCTGCAGTTCGAACTGCACGCGCGACGTGACGACCTTCAGGTACATGCGGCTGTCGGTGACCTCGCAGGACTCCACGCGAGCCCCGGGCAGTTCGCGCAGCATCGGGTAGACGTGCGCGAGCAGATCGTAGTTGTCCAGGCGGCGGTAGCGGTCGGACAGGAATGCACGCGCGTTGCCGTCCAGCGTGCGCACCATGCGCTGTTCCGGCTGTGAGTGCAGCCAGGTGTCGATGTTGCGATCCAGCAGCGTCGGCTGCTCGGCGCGCATGCGCTCGAAGTAGGCATACGGGATCTTGAGGCGGTCCGCGAGCTGCCGGCGGCAGTTCTCGGTGGTCCGAAAGGTCCGCACGCCATCGCTGGTCTCGATGTTGAGCACCGAGCTGCCGCTCTCGCTGGTGACGTGGTGCATCAGCGGGGTCGGGACGATCATGTCCTGCTTCGTTGCGAGCTGCCGCTCGAGTTCGGTGGCGAGGTCGACGAGGGAACGTCCGTACTTCATGGAGATCTCCAGATGAAATACGGGGACGGCTCTACCCCTTGAGCGGGGAAGCGCGTCCCCGCGGGGTGGTGGGCTCAGCGTCGCTGAGCGGTGATGCGGCGCGACGGGCAGGCCGTCGTGCGCTCGGATTGAAGGGCTACCTTTGCTATCGATCAGCGTGGCCTGGCAGCTGCCACTGGGAAACCTCTTTCACTGTGCCCGGCAAGGGACACAAGGAAAGAGGGGTGGCATTGCTGCCACCCCAAAAGACTACGCCGCCCGCCTGTCCTTGGCAAGCGAGGCGAGCCAGATGTCGGCCCAGTCCGTGCCCGCCTGGCGGGGCACGAAGACTTCCACCGTGCGATGCAGACCTGCCTTGCGTGCCTCGCGAACGAGGCGTTGCGCGAGCAGGTATGCCGATGACTGGCCGGCGAACTCGGCGTTGGCGTCGTTGTCGGCATAGATGCACACGCGCAGCACGCGGTCGGGAACCCACAAGCGCTCCAGGTTGCCGCAGTTCAGCGCGGCCCAGGTCGGCTTACCGGTGCGCAAGCGCACCGCCAGCGCGGTCTCGATGCCTTCGGTGACCGCGAGTTCGTCCGTGGCTTCGTCGAGGCGCACGGCCGATCCGTTGATGCCTGCCGACAGCAGTTTCTTGGATTGGTCACCCAGCGCCTTGCGCCCGTCCTTCAGGTAGGTGCGGTGCAGCGTGACGGCCTGACCGTCGCTCCCCTGTACGCACGCAAGCATCGCCGGATAGGTGGCGATCAGCTTCGAGCGCTTCTGCCCGGGTTGCTTCTCGTAGTAGCCCAGTGCCGGATGGAACCGAAGCGTCTTCGGATACGCACCCTGGTCGATGCCGCGGTTGCGCAGATACCGGTCCACCTCGTCGCCGGCGGCGACCGGGGTCGCCTGCAGCCAGGTCTGGTGGCACAGCTTCTTCATCCGCTCCAGCGATGGCCCTGACAGCCCGGGTGCCGGCACGACACGGGCCGTGCCGAGCATCCTCTCGATGTCGTCCAGCAGTTCGCCGAACCGTCCTCCGCGCACGGCGTGGGCCAGCTTCAGGCCTCCACCGGCACCGCAGGAGCGGCAGTGGTAGTTGCCTTCGCCGAACTTGTCCGTGTACTGGAAGCGGTCGGTACCGCCACAGCCGTCGATGGGACAGGGCAGGTTCTTGCCCTTGAGGATGTCTTCGTCGACGCCCAGGTTCCGCAGTATGGACGTCCAATGCCCGTGCGCGCGGGACTTCAAGTCCTTCACGCGCACTTCGAAGTCATTGTTCATGATCTTGTCCGATGAGTCGGCACCCTCGACCCATGTTGCTCACCTGGACGGTGAGCACCATGCGCCGAGGACACCTGGGTTGTTGATTCAGCCGCAGCTGCCGACGTGGTTGCACTCGGAGCAGCGTTCGCAGCCGTCGACGCGCTGCAGGGCGCGCGCCCCGCACTCGGGGCACTGACGGCCGCGGGTCACGAAGCTCGATGAAGCTGGCTGCGATGCCAAGCTTTCGGCCGAAACCGCGTCGCCTTCGAAGCCCAACTGCAGCTCCAACTGACGCGACAGACGTGCGGACAACTCGATCACCGGCACCTGAACGCCTTCGGCATCCAGGAACCCGCGTTTGGCCAGCATCTGCTGGAGCCAATAGCCGATTGCCGCGACTTCGGAGTCGTGCCAGCGCTTGGCCATGCGACCGTCACCGCGCTCGACGCTGCCGCACTGGACCGGGCCCTTGTCCCAGACCACCTCGCGCATGTTCTTCAACGCCTTCTCGATCGAGCCACCGGAGCGACCCACCATCGACAGCATGCGCATGTTCGAGGCGATCCATTGCTGGCCCTCGTCGCGCTGACCTGCCGGCATGAAGAACTCGACCGGCCGCTCGATGACGACCTGCCGACCGTTGACGATGCCCGCGACACGCATGAAGTTGATGGTCAGGTAGACCGACTTCTTGCCTTCGCTCGTGTGGTACTCCACCTTCGAGGTCACGCCCTCGAGATCACCCTCGGGCCGGCTGTCGAACTGCTTGCGCAGCGGATCGTCGTCTTGCGCCGACCGAGCCAGCAGCGGGGTTGGGGCGCCCTCTACGCTGAGAACGGAGCCGGTCACCTCATTGGGTCTGAACGTCGCCAGCCCCTTGATCTCGGCCTTCCAGGCCCAGAGGTACAGGTCCTTGAACTGCTCGTAGGGATAGTCCGCCGGGACGTTGACCGTCTTGGAGATGGCGGTGTCGATGCAGGGGGCAACCGCCGCGACCATCGCCTCGTGATCCATGGCGCTCATCTCCAGCGCTGTCACGAATGCAGGTGTCAACGGGGCCGCTTCGCCCTTGAGGCGGCGGTACAGCCGCCATGCGTGGTCTTCGACCGCGTACTCCCGGATGCTGCCGTCGGGCATGCGCTTCTTGCGCGTGTACTGCCAGCTGAACGCTGGCTCGATGCCGTTGCTGACGTTGTCCGCGAAAGCCAGGCTGATCGTGCCGGTCGGCGCGATCGACAGCAGGTGCGAGTTGCGGATGCCGTGCTGCCGGATCTGCTCCCGCAGATGTTCCGGCAGGCGAGATGCGAAGGTACCGCGCGACAGGTACAGCTCGGCGTCGAACAGCGGGAAGGGCCCACGCTCGCGCGCAAGCTCGATGGAGGCTTGGTAGGCCGCGTTTCGCATCAACTCTGCGATCCGCCGCGCCTGGCCGCGGGCCTCGGGCGTGTCGTACCGCAATCCGAGCATCACAAGTGCGTCGCCCAGGCCAGTGAAACCCAAGCCGACACGACGCTTGTCCATCGCCTGTTGCCTCTGTTGCGGCAACGGCCAGACGGTGGCGTCCAGCACGTTGTCGAGCATGCGCACTGCGGTGTCGACCACGCGGGCGAAGGCATCCTCCTCGAATCTCGCGTTCGGCTCGAACGGGTCGAGCACGAAGCGGGTGAGGTCGATGGAGCCCAGGCAGCAGCAGCCGTAGGCCGGCAACGATTGCTCGCTACACGGATTGCAGGCTTCGATCGTCTCGCAGTACGACAGGTTGTTGTCGCGGTTGATCGTGTCGATGAAGAGCACGCCGGGTTCGGCGTGGTCATAGGTGGACCGCATGATCTGGTCCCACAGGACCCGGGCCTTGACGGTTCGATAGACCCAGGGTCCCTGACCGGCGTACAGCTGATAGGCACCAGCGGCCACCTGTGAGGCTCCCGGCTGCGCGATGTGCTTCAGGTCGATGTCGCCGTCGTTGACCACGGCCTGCATGAAGGCGTCGGTCAAGGCCACCGAGAGGTTGAAGTTCTTCAGGCCACCGGTGTCCTTGGCGTGGATGAACTCCTCGATGTCAGGGTGGTCGCAGCGGAGCACGCCCATCTGGGCCCCCCGTCGCGCGCCGGCGCTCTCGACCGTCTCGCAGGAGCGGTCGAAGATCTGCATGTAGCTCACCGGGCCGGACGCGTGGCTGCGCGTGCTGCCGACCCAGGCACCGCGTGGGCGGATGCGCGAGAAGTCGTAGCCCACGCCACCGCCGCGACGCATGGTCTCGGCGGACTCAGTCAACGCGGTGTAGATGCCGGGGTGGCCGTCGTCCGTCTGGGCGATGGAGTCGCCGACCGGCTGCACGAAGCAGTTGATGAGCGTCGCCGCGAGGTCCATGCCCGCAGCCGACTGGATGCGACCGGCGGGCAGGAAGCCCTGCTGGAGCGCCCGAAGGAACTCGGAACGGCGCTCTTGGCGGTGGTCCGGCTCGACGTTGGCGAGTGCGTTGGCAACGCGCGCGTTGACGTCGTCGATGGTCGACTCGTCGCCCTTGCAGTACTTCTCGCGCAGGACGTCGACGCTGATGGACTGCGGCTCCAGGGTCGCAGCGGGTAGGGAAAGGTCATTGAGGTTCATGAGAACTCCTCGGGTGCGTGATGCCCACCCGGCAAGGCGCTGCCAGGCCGCACGCCTTGAAGGCGTGGACTGGCAGGCTCGGATGCGCGACGGTGGGCGGAAGAGGCAGGCAATCGGCCACGGGATGGCCGGACTGCTGCCCGCCGGACGGGATGGGTCGTGCAGGCGTGTTGCCTGCATGGGGACCGCTGCGGGGCAGCGGTCGCGATTCAAGGGCTGACTTCGCGCCGGAGGGCGCCAGGCCTGTCAGCTGCCTGTGGGGAACTCGGTTCTTTCCGAAGGGCGGCTATCCCTTCGGAAAGTACCGCCGTGAGGCGACTCCTTCCCGGGTGCGGCCCTCCCCTTGTGGGAAGGACCGCAGGCCGATGTGGTCAGTGCGTCGTGTTCGATCGTCGTGCACGGGGGCCGTCGGATCGATCATCGCCATGCAGCGACCTTGTGGTGCTACTGCCGAGCGGGCACGAGTTGCGGATTCGTGATGCGCCAGGTCGGCGCTACCGCGAATCCCGTCGGCGTGCGCCGGCCGGTGTCCTCGAACAACCCGGTCGCGAGCATCGAGTCGATCAGCGGCTCGTTCTCGGACCACGATTTCACGGAGAACTCGTCATCCGCGAGCACGGCGCCGTAGGGCACGAGGTTGCAGCTCAGGGTCGCGAGCGGCTCCGGCGGCTCGTCGTCGACGACCGTGTAGAGCTGGACGTAGATGGCGCCGCCCTTGGGGTAGCGGCCGATGTGGATGCTGGCCAGCCCGTAGGGTGTCTGGACCGAGCCGATGCTGGGGGGATTCATCGACATGGAGGTTTCTCCTTGCGAGGTCTGTGGATCCCGTCGCGCTAGGGCGCGAGGGGCTCGGTGTAGAGAAGGCCGCACGCCAAGGCGTGGCCGATCGGATGGCTGGCCAGCTCGGGTGCGGTCGTCAGCCACTGGTGCGGCAGGTCGCTGTCCAGTCGTGAGATCTGGAAGCCTGCGACGTCCGCATGCACTTGGTAGGCAGGGCGATCGGCGCCGGCCACCACGAAGGTGCGACCGGCGTTGCCTGTGAGCACTTCGCTTTCCTTCACGAGGTGCTCGAGCTCACCCACCGAACGTACGAGCAGCAGGTGCTGCATGCCCGCGGTGCGGATGGAAGGGGTCGTGGCATTCATCGAGGTCTCCTAGTCGTCGTCGGCGACGACGCAGGTCAGTCGGCGGCTCGTGGCCTCGCGATGGATCGCAGCCGTGAGCCGGGAAGGGGGAGATGGCTGCAGGGGGGTGATGGGAGCCGAGATGAGGAGTGGTTGCGCCTGCCGCCTGGCCGTGCCCTCGCCGAGGTCGTCGACGGTGCATCGCAGGCGAACGACAGGTGCTTGCGCCTCTTCGCCGGTGGCGGGCGCCAGCGGGCTCGCGGCTTCGGGATCGAACCCTTCGAGGGGCTCGTCCAACTTGCCGGCGATCCCCCAGAGCACCAGGATGACCACCAGCAACGCCTCAGGTCGCATCAGTTGATGTGGCATGACGCCTCCGGCATACGGGCACCGACCTCGTCGACCGGCAGTGCGAACAGGTCGGGCTGGGCGGAGTCCAAGGACACCGATGCCTCGTGGCGACGGATCTGCTCGTTGAGCCACTGCGGATTCGTCGTCAGCTGCGCCGCAGCGAAATGGGGATCGCTGTAGAACAGCTCCTGCGCCCACTGCGGGTAGCGTGCGACGGACTCGCGCAGCCACCGTCGCGCATTGACGAGGAGCCATTGGCGAATCTCGTCGACATCCAGCAGCCCGAAGTACGCGGTGGGCGACAAGGGGCTGGTGCCGACGACCCGCACGCACGAGGCGAACGAGAAGGGAAGGTGGTCATTCGCCGGACTGGTCAGTGCCCAGTCGAGCGTCTCGATCTTCTCTTCAAGGGGCGTCTCGGGGTCCGTGAGCTTCTTCAGCTCTTGCAGGAGCACCCAGTGCAGTTGCACGACGGCCGCTTCGCTCCACGGGACTTCGTCGTCGGCCGGGACCGGCGCATTCGGTTTGTCGAGCGCCTGCAGCGGCCACTGGTGCAACTGCAGGGTATGGATGGCCTCGGCGCGGCCGGGGATGGAGATGGGCTCCTCGAAGTCGAAGAGGGAGCCCCGGATGCACGCGGTGGTGGCACTCATGGTGAGCATTGCTGCCTCCAAGGGAATGCGGAGCAACGCCCGTCCCCTGCGGGGCAGCGAATGCCCCGCAGGGGTTGAGTTGGTGGCCGGTCATGAACCGGCATTCAAGGGCTGGCTTTGGCGGCGCAAGCCGCATCAATCGGTGTGCCAGCTACCGATCGGGAAACACCTTTCGGCGCACGACCAGACAGGTCGCGCCTCGAAAGGCTGATCGGCGGATGTGGGTGTGCCTGGTGCGGGCGGCGCGTCGGAACGACGCTCTGGAGGGCTTGCCTGATTTGGGGTGCAGGGCCAGCTTCTGCACGTGCAATACCTTAGCGCCGGGCAGGCGGCTTTGTCAACGACGGGGCAACGCGCGATTTCGACGGGGGGTTGGGACCGCCTTTACGGTGGCGCGCGGCGGCCGCGCTCGGGATGATTGCGGTACGCGTCCAGTTCGCCCGGACAACGGAGAGACACCATGACTTCGACCCGACTCGCCGTCATCGACACCGGTCAAGTGAACGAGCGCATCCTGAACAAGGATGAGTACCGCGCCGACTTCCGAAAGGTCGAAGGGGCGTCGCTCAAGCGCACGACACACCTGTCGAGCCCGCACGCCAAGCGCTTGTTCGCCCGGTGCTTCTACAGCTTCCAGGCCTCGATGTACTTCATCAGCGAGCTCGGGCGGGTCAAGCTGGACCACGAGGTGGTGGAGCGCATCGAGCAGAACATCCGCGAGACGCTGGACTCGGCGACCGCGGAGATCAACACGGCGATCGACCAGGCCGAGGCCCTGCTCAAGCATCACAACATCGACGTGCTGGCTTCCTATGACACGGTGCCGCTGCAGGTGGAGATCGGCATCACCTCGTCGTTCGGTCGGCGCTACTTCGACCTGATGCACAAGCTCGATGTCGTCATGCCGATGATGGAGACCCTGGCGATCGAGGAGATCATCAACGAGCGGGAACTCGAGACACGCCGGTCGATGTACAAGCGCGCCGTCCTGCACATCTCGACGCGGGCGCGCAACCTGTGGATGGGCGTGCGACGGCGGATGAACGAACGTGATGCGCGCTTGGCCGCAGAGGCCGCCAAGCCCAAGCCCACCGGGCAGCGGCGGAACGCGCCGGACGAGACAGATGGCGATACCGGGCACGAAAGCAGCATCGGAACCCCCGCTGTTGCGAATGCGACCGAGGATGCGAGTGCGGCTTCGTCAGATCCGCATCCTTCTCCTGCGGAACTGCCCGAGCCGGCCGGCCAGGATCAGGAAGTCGTGCGGGCCGCCGCCTAAACGTCAGCTGCCAGGCGGTCCGCGATCCACTGCCGAAGTTCGGTGCGGCCGTCGTCATCGGCTACCAGTTGCTTGGGACTTCGGTCCGTCAGCTCTGAGATTGGCAGCGACACCCACAGCGACAACCCAAGGGACGCGGGAACCAGACGTTCGGGCACTTCCTCGAACCCGAGATCCAGCAGCACCCTGCGCACATATGCAATGGCCATGAGGTCTGCCGGCATGCGGTTCGCAGTCTCCCGTGGCCCTTTGCGCCGCCTCAGTCCGGCCGCTCGGTGGAGTAGTCGACGCGACGGTATCGATCCATCACGCGCATTTCGACGATCCCGAGCCACTTGGCCACGAGTTCCTCGGACTTGCCGCGACGCAGTTGGCGAAGGGCGAAGGTGTGCCGCAGCCGATAGGCGCCGCCCTCGGCGAGGCTCTTGTCGATGCCGGAGGCCTCGAGGACCGATCGGACGGCTTCGTAGTGGGTCACCTTGCCCCACTGCTTTCCGGAGCGGGTCGCGGGCAGGAGGTAGTCGCCGGCCAGTTCCTGCTCTCTTCGGACCTGAAGCCAGTAGGCCAGCACGCGCCCGGCCCACTTGACAACGGGGGCCTCCCGCTCGGGGCTGTCGCCATGCGCCGGCACGTGCAACGTCCCGGGCACGCCCTTCTCGTCCCCAGCGCGGATCCGCGGCGACGAGAGCTGCAGCACGCGCACGTCTGCCGGGGTCAGCCCTGAGCCGAGGTGAAGGGCGACGGCGCAGCGATTTCGCAGTTCCTGCCAGGAGACGTCGGCCCCTCGGCGTCCGGAGCGAGGCAGGCCTGCGGACAGGTAGTTCACGAGGATGCGTGCCTCTGCGGGTTCCAGGAAGTTGGGCAGGGTCGCCCGCCGATTGGCGTTGGCATACAGCCAGTCCTCGCGCGATTGCAGCAAGTCGGAGGCGCAGCGATTCGGCGGGTTTGATCCGGCCGCCTGTGCGCGGAACTCCAGCACCCCGTCGATCAAGGTCAGCAGTCGCCAGGCGTGCCGTGGCGTGAACTTCCCGGCCTCCTTCAGCCGGCTGAGCTTCGCGTGGGACGTGGACTTGGCGGCCAGCCGGCTGCTGATGAATGCGTTGAGATCGGCCTCGGTGAGCTTGTCCAATGCGACGACTGGCGACTGGCTCAGGCACCACTCGGCGAAGGCCTGCCACAGCACCGTGTACGCCTTGATCGACGAGGGCAGCGTTAGCTTGCGGGCGACCGACGTGCGCTGGTGGGTGAGCCAGGCGTCAAACGCAGCCTGGTAGTTGCGAACCTCCATTGCCGGGTCCGTATCGTCAAAGAGGTCGAGGGTCTGGGAGGGCATTGGGAAATCATAAATCCGAACCAACGGCGAGGGCCGTTGCTTACCCGATTCGAAACAGCTCTCGTCAGCCAAGGCACCAAATGCAGCTCAGAACGACAATGCGAGCGCCGCCGCCGTTGGTTCGGTTTCAGGGTGACCGGGACCCCGGCAGGTGGGCACCACGAGGTGGGATGGACGCCTCCCCCGATCGGGGGCAGCCACGTTCACACACGTCAGGGTGATCGGCAATTCGGTTGCGCGGCGGGAAGATTGGTGTGGATCCGCCACGGGCGGACGGTCTGCGTGACGTCAGCCAAGTCAACCAATTGCGGGGTGCCCGACTGTGCCGGTGTCAGAACATGGAAACTTGGTTTCGCTGTCGTTGTTGGATTGAACGCAGTGGTGTCTGCGTACCACGGTGAATCCCTTGCAACCGAGACGAGGTGGGGCACTCTGGGACGAGGAACAGGCAACTGCCAGCCGGTCAGCAACTACAGCGGCCGCGGCCGGCTCGACGTAGGACGGCGCAAATGATGAGCAATCAGGATCAGGGGGCAGACGGGCCAAAGGCCTCGAGGGACGAGAAACCCCCGAGGTGGGATCACTCGCCCGATGCGGGCGAGACCACGCGCGCGATGACGGCCAACGCGGTCGTGTCCGCTGCCGCCAATGTCCCCTTGTTGCTCGCCGCCGTCGGCCTCGTGATCTACCTTGCGTTCGAAGCCGGCCTGAGCATGCCCGGAACCATCTTCGGCGGACTCGGCCTGGCCGTCTCCGGCTGGCGATGGTCAATGAGCAAGCGCTACCGGGCGCGCGCGCCTCTGGACGAGGCGACGGAGCGGTCGGCTCGACGAGAGGTCGAACTCAATGCGGGGCTGGCGGGCCTCATGTGGGGCTACGGCGCACTGGCAATCTACCCGCACCTGAAGGAGGTGGCGCAGATCGCGTTTCCAATGATGGTGGCAGGCTCCGCCGGCGTCGCGGCGCTCTATGCGCCCCTGGCTGGGCGCGCGTACCTGTACATGATCGTGCCGCAGGTTGCGTCTCTCGCGCTGGCGCACCTGGCCTTCGACGGCTTGCGTTCGATAGGACTCGCGATCATTGTGGCCGGCTTCGGCTTCACGATGTACCGCTCCGCCCAGCTTTCCAAGGCGGCCGGCGAGCGGCTCGCGCGGGCGTTGCTCGAGCGCGATCGACTGCGCGCTGACCATGCGCGGCTGGCGGAGCTTGAATTGGCCGAAGCCAAGGTCGCCGCCGAGTCCGCGCGCAACGAGGCCGCGGCCACCCGCGACCTGTTCATCGCGAAGGTCTCGCACGAGTTCCGCACGCCGCTGCAGACCATCGTGGCGCTGGCCGACCTGCTCGCCCTGAAGACCGCAGACGACAAGTCAAAGGGCCTGCAGGAGCCGGTCCAGCGACTATCGCGCGCGGCAGATCAGCTGATGCACCAGGCCAACGACCTTGCAGCCTTCGTTCGAGCGAACAAGGCCGCCGGCTACGAGATCCGCGAGCGGCCGGTGCGACTCGACGAAGTCGTCGCGGCATCGATCGTCGAGCTGCGTGAACTCGCCCACCGCAAGGGCATCGAGGTTCGCGTGGCAGTCCCCGAGGTCTCGCTGCACGCCGACGACATGCGCCTGCAGCAGATCATCGGCAACCTGGTGAGCAACGCGGTGAAGTACACGAGCACCGGGCACATCGAGATTCGAGCCGAGGTCGATGGTCGAGATCCCTGCACGATGACGCTGTGGGTCAGCGACACGGGCAGCGGCATTGCGGAGGATGCGCTGCCCAACGTGTTTGACCCGTGGTTCCGAGGTACGCGTGAGGCGCGGGGGCTGGGACTCGGGCTGTCGATCGTTCGGTCGCTGGTCGCGCAGCTCGGGGGGACGGCGGAGCTAACGTCAGAAATGGGCCAAGGCACCACGGCATGCATTCGCATCCCGGTGAAAGTGCTGGAGCAGGCTCCCAAGCGGCCGAGCGTTGGGACCGCAAGCCTGTCGAACCTGCGCCTGCTGGTCGTCGACGACGAGGATTCCGTTCGCAGCGCCGTTGCCGATCTGCTTCGCGCCAAGGGCGCCATCTGTGTGGAAGCCCCCGGCACCGAAGAAGCCCTTAAAGAACTCGAGGACCACGCCTACGAAGCTGCGTTGATCGACATCCAGATGCCTGGAGCTGACGGCTACGAACTCGCCAGGCGCCAGAGGGCCCGCTATCCGAGATCGGAGACGAGATTGATCGCGATGAGCGCGTTTGGTCTCGCGCAAGAGCACAGCGGACTCTTCGATGCGTATGTGGCCAAGCCCGCCAAAGCAGACACCATGGTCGGCACCATCGTGCGCGCATTGGAGCGGCGCGGATTCTCTGCGGCGAATCGCACCTGAGCCGCCGGCGACCGGCCGCGCACGGGTGCAGTTCAACTGTCCCTTAGCGAGGGAAGGACGTCGGTGAGGGAGACCGCCCGCAGGTCACCAACCAGGCGGCCCTGGGTGTCGGTGACGAGGAGGCCCTTCTTCGCAGCCTCCTTGCAGACCGTCGCGAGCCGCGGATCGGTGAAACCAGTCGGCGGCTCGTACGCCTGCAGTTGAAGCCCCGCGATCGCCAGCAAGCCGTCAACGTCGGCGCGGCCGGCCTGTGCAGTCGGACCGCACAGGCCGGCGAGCGCTAGTCGCAAGGGGGATTTCCGGGGCTTCATGGCAAGGCGCGTGCAGGGATGACCATCCTGCGTCCCTTGTGAGGGCCTCGCAACTCGAAAGTCCGGTCCAGACCCCCGCCAAAACCGCCACTGGCCGTTGCGCGTGATGCGCGCTGCGTTATTGGGCCTCGAGCGCGTTCGCCAAGCTGACGCCGCCCGAGAAGCGCAGCGCCATCTCCCTGGCTCGCGAATGCCCGTCGTCATCCAGTTCCGGCAGGTCTACCGCAGGGGATCCGTCCACGTGCATCGGGCCGCCGAAGTCACTGTCGTAGAACTCGCCCGCGTGCTCGCCCTCGGAGTGGTAGGCACGGTAGTCGGACTGGGTCAGGTCAACGCCGAGCGTGGCAGCGAAGTTCTGGTAGGCCCATGCACGCAAACCGTCTCCGCTCTCCACAGCCTCCTCGGCCAGGGTGCGCAACGCCTCGACATCGCCTTCGCGCGCGAGCCGCTCGAGTGCCCAGCTGTCTCCCGCATGCGCGAGATCGTCCAACGCCTGGTGCGATCCCTGCTCGGCTGCCGAGCGCAACCAAGCGTGTCGTTGCTCGGCAGTGGGAGCGAGCTCGGCCATGGTCCGAGCGTCAACCTCACCGTCGAGGTGCTTCGCACGCTCGTAGAAGGTGGCGTCTTCGAACGCAGCGGCATATTCCGCCGCGGCCTGTCGCACGCCGCCGAGTGCCGCTTGGCGCAGGTGATGCTCGAAGGCGCGGTGCTGCGGCGCCTCGGCCAGGTACTGGTCGACCCAGGCCTGCTCCTGCTTGGTCAGCACCCGTCCCTTCAGCGACTCCTCGTAAAGGTAGGGGTTGGGCTTGCGGCACCGAAACGCACCCGCCAGCTGGTGGTGGATCTGCGGGCTCATCGCGCGCGATGCCAGCTCATCGAGCAGCAGTGGCGATCGAGCAAGACGCACCGCCGGCGATGGGGGAGGCATCGCGGGCTCCTCATCGTCGAAGTCAAGGTCGGCATCGTCCTCTTCGGACCAAGCCTCCGGCCCGCCACGTGGAGGAGCCTCGACCGCTGGCTTGGTCATTGCTTCGACGGCGTGCCATCGCAGGGCGCTGACGCGGCGCTCCTGGAGGAGGGCGAGCAGCGTCGATGCCGCGACGGAGGTTGCGTTCGGCGGGATGTTCAGCTGCAGGGCCCGGCCAGCGAGCGCCGACCCGTTCTGTGGCACCAAGTCCCCGACGCCCGCATCGCTCAGGACGCAGTCGGCCCGGAACGCCGCCCAAGAGCCATAGCCGAAGGCCGCAGCGAGCAACTCGTGGACATGGCTGCGCGCCACGGTGATGCCGCAGGCGGTCTGGATTTGCTGGTGCGCGGCGTGCGCGAGATGCTTGACGGTCATACGTCTTCCTTTCCGTGTGCAACGTCGCAGCAGGTCGTGTGCACGCGTTTAAGGACCCGGCGACGATGCCCGGTGGGGAAGAACGTTGACGATGAATGGAGACGCCTTTTTCTACTCGCGTGCAAGTACGGTGGGCACCTTGCTTTGCATTCTACGCAAGGCGGTCTGGGCTTCAAAGGGTGTTCGTGTCGGACGTCAGTCGCTCCAACCGCGCCGAGCGTTACAGGAAAATCAGCGCCAACAATCGGGGACACTTCCTGGCATGCGCCGATGACCGGCCACCCACAAGAGTTACCCAGGAGGAGGACCGCCCATGAAACTCCCGCAACGCCCCAAGCGGTTCATCGTCATCCCACGGCCTTCGCTGCCAGCGGTCGCGCCGACATCGCTCCAGACGATGCGCCTTATGCATCTGGGCCCGCGCCCAGCGGCCAAAGCTGCTTCAGCCAAGAAGGCAGCTCCGACAGTAGCCTCGCGTACTGCACGAGCGGCGACACCAAAGCTTTCCCTTGCCGCACCGGTCAAGGTGGTGAACCGCTCGCCGGCCGACGGGGCCTTGCTGCTGGCGCCTCAGGATCACGTCACGCTGGATCGCTTGAAGGCGCAGGCACCGCAGGGTGCGAAGGTGCTGGAAGAGCAGTGGTACAGCCTCGAGAGGCCGGCCAGGCCGTGGTCCACCCAGAGCGCGGCGCTCAAGAAGCCGCGGCTGCGTACCGGTCACACCGTGACCTGGTCGGTGACCGTGGTGCTCGACGGCGGCCAGCGGCGGCGCCTGCCGGATGCGCTGGTCACCGTGATGACCGACGAGGACAAGGGCATCGGCGTCGAAGGCACGACGAACCGGTACGGCAAGGCGAGTTTTGTGCTCAGCGACAAGACGCAGCGCGTGGACGCGATCTACGTCGACCCGCTGCATTCGGGTTGGCCGATGCGCTTGGCTGAGGTGCATGTCGTGCCCGGCGGCGTCGAAATCGCCGTGGTGCCCATCGACCCAGCGGTCGTCGACGTGCGCGGCACAGTCTACGGCAAGCCTGCGGCGGGGTCCGGCAAAACGGTCCGTGTCGCGGTGGTCGACACCGGGGTTGGCCCGCACAGCGCGCTCAAGGTAAAGCGCGGACTGAACACGACCGCCGCCGAGTCGGGGCGGCGTTTCCGGGACGAGGACGGGCACGGGTCGCACGTCGCAGGGGTGATTGCCTCGGCAGCGGCGGGCTGGCGCCGTGGCGAGGCCAGCGCGGTCGAGCTGCATGCCTACCGGATCTTCGAGTCAGGCGACCCCTACGCGTCGAGCTTCGCGATCGCCGCGGCGATCAAGGATGCTGCCAACCAGGGCTGCGACCTGGTCAACCTGAGCATCGGCGACAGCATGGCCGACGACGGCATCCGCGATGCGGTCGAGTTCGCCTGGGCCAGAGGCTGCGTCTGCGTCGCTGCCACCGGCAACGACGGCAAAGGGCAGGTGGATTACCCTGCGCGCTACACGCAGGCGGTGGCCGTCTCGGCGATCGGCCTCATCGGCAGCTGGCCGGCCGGCACCTACCTGGACTGGACGCTTAGCACCTCGCGAGGCAAGCCGCTGGGCGGGCAGCAGAGCTTTCTGGCCAGCTTCTCCAACCGAGGCGCCAAGGTGGCGCTGACGGCCCCTGGCGTGGGGGTGGTGTCCACCATCTTCGCCAACCGCTGGGGGGTGATGTCCGGCACTTCCATGGCCACGCCGATCGCCACCGGGGTCCTGGCGCGCCGGCTGGCAGCCAACCCAGCGGTGAAGGACCTGGCGCGCGACGCCGCCAGGTCGGCCGAGATCGTGAAAATGGCCCTGCAGGCGGCCGAGGACATCCATTTGCCCGCGGGTATGCAAGGAAAGGGCTTGGCCCGATAATCCGAGCACCATGAGCCGCTACGTCTTCTTCAACAGTGACGCCCAGGACGCCAAGGTCCTGACGGCGGCCAAGAAGACCGCGCGCTCGCGCGGGGCGACGGTGGTGAAGTCGCTGGCCGGCACGATGCTGCTGGAGGTGACGCCGGCGCGGGTGCCCGAGGTGGCGCAGGCCTTGCCGGGCTGGCGCTACTCGGTCGAGCGTAAGGCCACCCGGGTGCCCGAGCGCAAGCCGCTGGAGCGCTCGAAGGCTCGAGGAACGCTGGCGGCTGCTGCCAAGGGCTAGATTCCGGCCGGCCGGGCTTTGAATCCCGGCCCGCGACGCCTAGATTGGCACCCTCTTGGGTGCAAATCGCGATGAGCGTCAATACTAATTATGTCAACTACCTGAAAAGGCCCCGTCTCTATAGACGCGCCATGCTGAACTATCCTCGCCGCCCTCGGGATGGTTCAAATGTACGAAGCCATGCTGGACAGCGGCAATTCGGGCGACTGGCAGTGGGCTTCAAATGCGCGCCGCTGGCAACGACCGAGCCGATCGACGCGTTCGAATTCGTCCGCACGATCGCTGCGGCGCGCATTCGCCTGCCGCGTGCGATCGTGCGGCTGGCGGCCGGCCGCGAACGGATGAACGACGGCGTAGCAGGCGCTGTGTTTCCTCATCTGCGCGAACTCGATGTGCTACGGCGACAAACTGCTGACCACCATCAAGCCGCCGACTCGGCGCGCCCGCGCGCTGTTTGAGCAGCTGGGCCTGGGGGCGCGCTGAAGGGGTGCCTTCGCAGCCGCACGGGCTGCTACGTAATCAGCACATGCTTAGCGCTGGCGGGCCGCAACGCTGACTTCGATGTTGTCGATCAAGCGTGTCGAGCCGATACGGGCCGCTGCAAGAACGACGACCGGCACGCCGTCGGCACGATCCTGCAATGTCGGCACGGCCAGATCGGCCTGTCGCCGGATGCTCACGTAGTCGGGCACCCAGCCGCCATCGCGGAGTTCGGCCATCGCAGCCGCCTCGATCGCCGCAGCATCCAGCGCCGCCGTGTTCCAGGCGTCGCGAACGCGCGCCAGCGCCTGTGAGAGGCCGACGGCGCGGGCCCGCTCGCCCGGGTCGAGATAGCCGTTGCGGCTGGACAGCGCGAGACCGTCCGCCGCGCGCACGGTCTCGCCGCCGACGATTCGGATCGGCAGCGCGAACTGCTCGACCATCCGGCCGACCACCTTCCACTGCTGGTAGTCCTTCTTGCCGAACACCGCCACCGCCGGCTGCACGCAGGCAAACAGCTTGAGCACCACCGTGCACACGCCACCGAAGAAGCCGGGCCGGAACTCCCCCTCCAGGATATCGGCCAGCGCCGGGTCCGGACACACCGCATAGGTCTGCGCTTGCGGGTAGAGCTCGCGCTCGTCGGGAGCGAAGACGATGTCGCAACCCGCCGCCTCGAGCAGTTCGCAGTCGCGTGCCAGCGTGCGCGGGTAGCGGTCGAAGTCCTCGTGCGGAGCGAACTGCAGCCGGTTAACGAAGATACTCGCGACCACCGGACCACCCTGCAGGCCGGCCTCCCGGACGAGCGCCAGATGGCCGTCGTGCAGGTTGCCCATCGTCGGAACGAAGCTCGTCGAGCCGCAGCCCGCCAGGGCCTCCCGCAGATCGGCAATGGTGTGGATGGTTCGCATGCTGCCCCCCGGCGCCTTTCAGTAGGTGTGCTGCGTTGCTTCCGGAAAGCTGCGGTCCTTGACCGCGGCGACATAGCGTTGCAGCGCCTGGTGGACGCCGCCACCCTCGCGGCCGAAGTCGCGCACGAAGCGCGGCAACGGCCCGGCGGTCACGCCCAGCATGTCGTGCAGCACCAGCACCTGGCCGGCGACGTCGCCGCCCGCGCCGATGCCGATCACGACGAGCGCCGGATTCTCTTGCTGCACCCGCCGCGCCAGCGCAGCGGGCACCAGTTCGAGCACCAGCATCGCCGCACCCGCATCCGCCAGCGCGCGGGCTTCGCGGACCAGGCGGTCGGCGGCGGCCTCGTCGCGGCCTTGCACGCGGTAGCCGCCCAGCGCCGAAGCCGACTGCGGCGTCAGCCCGAGATGGGCGCAGACCACGATGCCGCGCTCCACCAGGAAGTGCACCGTCTCGGCCGTCCAGCCGCCCTCGAGCTTGACCATCTGGGCGCCTGCACGGGCGAGCACCGCGCTGGAGCGCAGCGCCTGCTCGGGGCTTTCCTCGTAGGTGCCGAAGGGCAGGTCGGCGAGCAGCCAGGCGTGCCGGCGCCCGCGCGCGACGCAGCGCACGTGGTAGGCCACCTCGTCGAGCGTCACCGGCACCGTGCTCGATCCGCCTTGGACCACCATGCCGAGCGAGTCGCCGACGAGCAGGCAGTCGGCACCCGCGTCGTCGGCCGCACGCGCGAACGTGGCGTCGTAGGCGGTCAGCATCGCGATCTTCTCGCCCGCGGCGAGCATGGCGCGCAGCCCCAGCAGCGACACCGGCTTGCGATCAGGCCGCGTGGCCTTTACCAATGCGCTCATACCGGCGTCTCCTGCACGGGGATATCAGACCGCATCTCGCAGATGCGGTTACGCTCGTCGACGAAGACGAGCTTCGGACGCCGCCGGTCCAGATCGTCCTCGGCCACCATCCCGAAGGCCGCGATGATGACCAGGTCGCCGATCGCTGCACGGCGGGCGGCAGAGCCGTTCAGCGACACGATGCCGCTGCCGCGTACGCCCCGTATCGCATACGTCACGAAGCGCTCGCCGTTGGCGATGTTCCAGATGTGCACCTGCTCGTTCTCGCGCAGGTCGGCCGCGTCGAGCAGGTCCTCGTCGATAGCGCAAGAGCCTTCGTAGTGCAGCTCGCACGCGGTGACGGTGGCGCGGTGGATCTTGGACTTCAACATGTGGCGGAACATGGCTGTCCTCTCAGCAGGTGCGGATGCCGAGCGTGCCGAGCAGTCGCTGATCGGCTTCCCAATCCGGGTTGCCGGTGGTCAGCAGCTTGTCGCCGTAGAAGATCGAGTTTGCGCCGGCGAGGAAGCACAGCGCCTGCACGGCATCGCTCATCTCGCGCCGCCCGGCGGACAGGCGCACGCGGGCGCGCGGCATCGTGATGCGAGCCACCGCGATCGTGCGCACGAATTCAAGCGGATCGAGCGCCTCGGCCTCGGCCAGGGGCGTGCCTTCCACGCGCACCAGTTGGTTGATCGGCACAGACTCGGGGTAGGGGTCGAGGTTGGCCACCTGGGCCACTAGGCCGGCCCGCTCGCGCTGCGACTCGCCCATGCCGACGATGCCGCCGCAGCACACGCCGATGCCGGCGTCGCGCACGCGCTCAAGCGTGCGCAGGCGGTCGTCGTAGGTGCGAGTGGAAATGATGCGGCCGTAGGCCTCGGGCGCGGTGTCGAGGTTGTGGTTGTAGTAGTCGAGCCCGGCGTTCTTGAGGGCGTCGGCCTGGCCTTCACTGAGCATGCCGAGCGTGCAGCAGGCCTCCAGCCCTTCGGCCTTCACGGCGCGCACCAACTCGGCCACCTTCTCGATGTCGCGGTCCTTGGGCTCGCGCCAGGCCGCGCCCATGCAGAAGCGCGACGCGCCCTGTTCGCGCGCGGCGCGAGCCGCGGCGGTGACTTCGCCCACGTCGAGCAGCTTGCCGGCCGCCACACCGGTGTCGAAGTGCACCGACTGCGGGCAGTAGCCGCAGTCTTCCGGGCAACCACCGGTCTTGATCGACAGCAGCGTGGACAGTTGCACTTCGTTGGCGTCGAAGTGCTCGCGGTGCACCTGCTGCGCGCGGTGGATCAGGTCGGCAAAGGGCAGATCGAACAGCGCCTCGACGCGGTCCACGCTCCAGCGCTCGCTGTCAGCTCCCGTTGGAGCACCCGCCGCAGCGCCGCCAGTCTCGCGGCGCGGCGGCAGCCACTGAACCGCCTGTTCGACAACGTCCTTCGGTTCACTCATGTTCGCGTCATCCCGCGTTCGGCCGCACGTGTGCCGTGGCCTCGTCCTCGACCCGCTGCCAGATCTCCACCGCCATGGGATTGTTGCTCTCTTCGAGGATGTGGCCCACCAGGCCGATCGCGCGCGCAAAAACACCCACGCCGCGCACGATCTTCCACGGCAGGCCCAGTTCGCAGCAGATTGCACCGATTGCGCCCGTGGCGTTGACCGGCAGCATCTTGCCGCTGGCACGCTCGGCCTCGGTGCAGATCAGGCGCTCGAGCTGGATGTAGTCGCCCGAGAAGCCATTTTCCTCGGCGATCTTGAACAGCCGCGGCGCGCGCGGGTCGACGGGTTTGTGCAGCGGGTGGCCGAGGCCGGGCACAATCTGCCCCCGCGCGCGGTAGCCGGCCACAAGGTCGCACGCGATCTTCTCGAGGTCGGCGTTTCTGGTACCCGGCGGCAAGGCCTCGTAGAGCATCTTGGCCGTGCCCTCGGTGGAGCCGACGAACACCGAGCCCAGCCCGCACAGGCCCGCGGCCACCGCCGCCTGCAGCGACTCGGGCGCGCCGGCGTAGGTGATGCGCGCGGCCAGCGCACTGGGCGTGATGCCGTGCTCCACCAGCGTCACCGCGATGGCGTTGAACACGGTGGACTCCTGCGGCGTGGGCATGCGGCCGACGATCAGCAGCCAGGCCATGTCGCCGAGGCTGATCTTGCCCAGCAGTTCGTCGGGCAGGCTGCGCCCGCGCACCTCGATGCGGTCGGGCGTGCTCCAGGCGATGTCGGAGCGGATCGGCTTGGTCTTGCGGGGCATAGGCCCTCCTGTAATGGACAAAGTTGGGAAAGGGGTTCAGCTTGCGAGCCCGGCGCTCCGCAGCACGGCCCGGGCGCGCTCGACGACGGGCACGTCGATCATTTCGCCATCCACGGCCACCGCGGCGCCGCCCGAGGCAGCGAACGCCGCGCACACGCGCCGAGCCCAGGCGATGCGCTCGGGATCGGCGGCAAACACGCCCTGCACGACGGCGATCTGCTTGGGATGGATGCACAGCTTGGCGCCGAACCCGAGCCGGCGCGAACGCTCCGCATCGGCGCGCAAGCGCGGCGCATCGTCGATCGCGAGGCTCACGCCGTCGGCCGGCGCCGCCAGGCCTCCGAGCCGCGACGCCAGCACCACCTGCGCGCGATAGGGCTGCAGCTCGGCCTCGCCGCCGTCGGGCGCGCAGTCGATGCCGAGATCGACCGCCAGGTCGATGCTGCCGAAGGCCAGCCGCACGACCCCCGGCACGCGCGCGATGGCGCGCACCTCCTCGATGCCGCGCGCCGACTCGATGATCGGCAGCACGTCCTTGAACGCATTCTCGAAGGCGTGGCAGACGGCGTCGATGCCGTCGGCCTTGGGCAGCATCACCGCGGCCACGCCCGGATGCCGGCACAGTGCCAGGTCGTCGTCGAACCAGGGCGTGCCCGCCGCGTTGACGCGCACGATCAGCGGCGCGGCTTCGTCCTGCGCTGCGTCGAGAGCACCGTCCAGAGCGTTCGCCAGCGCGTCGCGTGCATCCGGCTTGGCGACGGGCGCGACGGCGTCCTCGAGATCGACGATGACGGCATCGGCCCCGGCCGCGCGCGCCTTGGCGTAGCGCTCGGGCCGGTCGGCCGGCACGAACAGGTAGGTGCGCGGCTGCCGCGCTGCGAGCCCGTCGTCGCTCATCTGGAGGTCCCTGCCCGGCCCCTTCGCGTGTCCGTCAGGTGCCCAGCAGGCGGCCGATGTGCGGGGTGCGCTCCAGCGCCCAGACGCCTGCGATCAGCGTGCCCATCTCGGCCGGCGTGGCCGCATCGCCGTAGGCGGCGAGCCGGCGCGCCTTGTCCTCCAACTCGGCCCGGCTCAGCGTGTTGCCGGGGTCGCCCTTGGGCTGGTCGACGCGCGCGTCGAGGATTCGTCCATCGCGCGTGCGCACCTGCACCTTGCCGATCCAGCGTTGCGGGTACGCGGCGTCGACCTCGGCGTCTAGCTGCATCGCGACACGGTCGCGGAACTCGGCGACGCGCGGGGCGACGAAGTGGCGGTCGAACTCATCGAGGCCGGCGTAGCCGAACTCGGCCACCAGGCCCAGCACCGTGCCCATCGAGAACTTGGCCTGGTGCACGGTGGCCGGCACCACGACGCGCCCGAGCACGTCGATCGCCCCCTGGTGCACCCGCGCCTTGACCTCCGCGATGTCGTCCGCGCCGAGCCGGTGCTCGCGCATCAGCGCCAGCAGCGCGTCGGCGCTCGGATGCGTGTGGCGGCACGAGGCGTGGTACTTGAACGAGGTCTCTGCGGTCGCCCAGCGCTCGCCCAGGCCGACCGTCAGCCGGGCCGGATCGGCATCGCTGGACATGCCCGCGGCCATGCCCTGCTCGCCTTCGAGGATGCGCCGCGCGCCGGTGAACCCGTCGCGTGCGAGCCAAGCCGATGCCAGGCCGGCCGAGGCCGCGTGCGCACAATGCAGCTGCTTGGAATCGGCCGCGTCGCGCAGGAACTCCCACAGGCCCGCGGCCTGCGTGCCCGCGCTGCCGAACGCGTGCAGCATCGTCTCGGCGTCGAGCCCGAGCAGCCGCCCGGTGGCCGCGGCGGCGGCCAGCGTGCCGGCCGTGGCAGTGGTGTGGAAGATGCGGTAGTGCGGCCGGCCGAGGAACTCGCCCACACGGATGCCGACCTCGTAGCCGGCGACCGCGGCGGCCAGGAACTCGCGCCCGCTTGCCCCCGTGGCCTGCGCAGTGGCGAGCGCCGCGGGAAAGACCACCGCGGCCGGATGGAACACCGAGCCGTTGTGCACGTCGTCCTGCTCCACGACATGCGAGGCGGCAGCGTTCACCATCGCCGCGAAATGCGGCGACGTGAGGCGGCGCGAGATCAACACCTCGGCGCCACCTGCGTCGCCGTTGCGCAGCGTCGGCCCCATCGCCAGCGCGTAGCGCTCGATCGCCTGAACGGCCCGGGCGCTCTTGCCCGCGAGCGTCGAGCCCAGCCAGTCGAGGAACAGGTCCTCGCTGCGGCGCAGCACCGCGGCAGGGATGTCCTCTGCGCGGAGCTTCGCGGCGAAGGCGGCCAGTGCGGCCGAAGGGTGATCGTTCATTGGCGTCTCCACGGAAGCTCTGTCAGGTCAGATCGCGCCCTCAGCACGCAGCTTCGCGATCTGGTTCGCCGACCGCCCGAGCTCGGCCAGGATGGCATCGGTGTGTGCGCCCAGCGCCGGCACCGCGCCCATCGGCGGCGGCTCTTCGCCGGACACGTGGTGCGGCGGATACAGCGCCGGTACCGGGCCGCCGGGCGTGCCGATCTCGGTCCAGCGCGCGCGGGCCCGGAGCTGCACGTGGCGCCACAGATCGGCCATCTCGTTGAGCCGGCCGTAGGCGATCTGCGCCTCCTCGAGGCGTTCGATCAGCTGCTCGCCGGTCAGCCCCACGCAGACCGACTCGATGATCCCGCGCAAGGTCTCACGCTCGGCCAGGCGTTTCGCGTTGCCCTTGTACTGCGCGGCCAACTCGGGCCGGCGCAGCACCTTGTCGCAGAACTGGCCCCACTCGCGGTCGTGCTGCACCGCAAGCACGATCTGGCGTCCGTCGCCGCAGACGAACGGGCCGTAGGGATAGATCGCCGCGTGTGCGGCACCGGCGCGCGGCGGCGGCGGCTGGCCGCCGAGCGTGTAGTACAGCGGAAAGCCCATCCACTCGGACATGGCCTCGAGCATCGAGATCTCGAGCCGTTTGCCGCGCCCGGTGCGCCCGCGCTCCAGTAGAGCGGCCAGCACGCTGCTGTAGGCGTACATGCCAGCGGCGATGTCGGCGATCGACAAGCCGGCCTTCGACGGATGCTCTGGCGTGCCGGTCACCGACACGAAGCCCGACTCGCTCTGGATCAGCAAATCGTAGGCCTTCTTCTCGGTAAAGGGGCCGCCGTCTCCGTAGCCCGAGATGTCGCAGACCACGAGCTTGGGGTTGCGCGGCGCGAGGCTCGCATGGTCTAGGCCCATGCGCGCGGCGGCGCCGGGCGCCAGGTTCTGCACCAGCACGTCGGCGCGTTCCACCAGTTCCTGAAGCACTGCACGCGAGGCGGCATTCTTGAGGTCGAGCGTCAGGCTCTCCTTGCCGCGGTTGCACCACACGAAGTGCGACGCCGAGCCGCGCGTGCGCGTGTCGTAGGCGCGCGCGAAGTCGCCTTCGCCGGGGCGCTCGACCTTGATGACACGCGCGCCCAGGTCGGCGAGCTGGCGCGTGCAGAACGGGGCGGCGATGGCGTGCTCGAGGGTGACGACGAGCATGCCCTGAAGCGGACGCATGGCAGGACCCTTCAGAACGAACGCGGCAGGCCGAGCACGTGCTCAGCCACATACGACAGGATCAGGTTGGTCGAGATCGGCGCCACCTGGTACAGCCGCGTCTCGCGGAACTTGCGTTCGACGTCGTACTCGCAGGCGAAGCCGAAGCCGCCGTGCGTCTGGATCGCCACGTTGGCGGCCTCGAACGAGGCCTTGGCGGCCAGGTACTTGGCCATGTTGGCCTCGGCGCCGCAGGGCTGCTTGGCGTCGAACAGCTCGCAGGCGCGCCAGCGCATCAGGTCGGCAGCCTCTGTCTCGATATGGTTTCCCGCGATCGGGAACTGGACGCCCTGGTTCTGGCCGATCGGGCGGTCGAAAACGCGGCGTTCGCGCGCGTAGGCGGCGCTGCGCGCGACAAACCAGCGCGCGTCCCCGATGCATTCGGCGGCAATCAGCGTGCGCTCGGCGTTGAGGCCGTCCAGGATGTACTTGAAACCCTTGCCTTCCTCGCCAATCAGGTTTTCGGTCGGGATCTCCAGGTTTTCGAAGAACAGTTCGTTGGTCTCGTGGTTGACCATGTTGCGGATGGGCCGCACGGTCAGGCCCTTCCCGATGGCCTGGTGCAGGTCGACGATAAAAATTGACATCCCTTCGGACTTGCGCTTCACGTCGGCCAGCGGCGTGGTGCGCGCGAGCAGGATCATCAGGTCGCTGTGCTGCACGCGGGAGATCCACACCTTCTGGCCGTTGACCACGTAGCGGTCGCCCTTGCGCAGCGCGGTGGTCTTCAGCTGGGTGGTGTCGGTGCCGGTGGTGGGCTCGGTGACGCCCATGCTCTGCAGGCGCAGCTTGCCGCTGGCGATGCCGGGCAGGTAGCGGCGCTTCTGCTCCAGCGAGCCGTGGCGCAGCAGCGTGCCCATGTTGTACATCTGGCCGTGGCAGGCGCCGGCATTGCCGCCGCAGCGGTTCACCTCCTCCATCACCACCGACGCTTCAGCCAGGCCCAGGCCGGCGCCGCCGTATTCCTCGGGGATCATCACCGCCAGCCAGCCGGCCTCGGTCAAGGCGTCGACGAATTCCTCGGGGTAGCCGCGCGCCTCGTCGACCTTGCGGAAGTACTCGTCGGGAAAGCGCTTGGACAGGTCTCTCAGCGCAGCACGGAGCTCCGGGTGACGTTCTGCAGTAGCAGTCATGAACAAGGAATGACGAAGAGGAAGAAGCGTACTTTAAACTAACGAACGTTAGCTCAAAACGGCGCGGGCCGGCCGACTCATCCGGCGCGGTCGGCGTAGAGTTGCTGCAGTTGCTGGCGCAGCGGATGCTTCTGGATCTTGCCCGTGCTGGTCATCGGCAGCGCATCGACGAACACCACGGCCTTGGGCACCTCGAAGCCGCCAAGGTGCTTGCGGCAGTGCTGCAGCAACTCCTCCTCGGTGACCTCCGCGCCAGGGCGTCTGACCACAACCGCCGTCACTGCTTCGATCCAACGCGCATGCGGCAATCCGACCGCCGCGGCATTCGCCACCGCCGGATGTCGCAGCAGCACCGCCTCGACCTTGATCGACGACACGTTCTCCCCGCCGGTCTTGATCATGTCCTTCTTGCGGTCCTTGAACATGAGCTGACCGTCGACCCACATGCCGAGGTCGCCGGTGTGGTGCCAGCCGTGGGCGCGCGCCTCGGCGGTGGCCTCCGGGTTCTTGAAGTAGCCCTCCATCACGTTCGGGCCGCGGTGCACGATCTCGCCAACCTCTCCTTCGCCAAGCAAAGTTCCCGCGTCGTCCATGACGGCGGTGTCGTTGATCATCGCGCTGACGCCCCAGTACGAGCCGAAGCGCCGGAGTTGCTCATCCGGCCGGAACGCTACGGTCAGCGGGTACATCTCGGTCTGCCCGGTGCCCAGCATGTAGTTCGGACAGATCTCGGTGACCAACCGGCGCAACAGGGTTTCGGGCATGGGCGCCATTGCATACATGCACATTCGCAGGCTAGACAGGTCGCGCCCCGGTCGTGACGGATGCTCGAGCAACGCCTGATGCATCAAAGGCAGGCCCATGAAGAAGGTCAACCGCTCCCGCTCGATGATCTCGAGCATCTGGCCAGGGTCGAAGCTCTTGGTGACGATCACCGTACCGCCGGCAGCCAGCAGCCCGCAGACCAGCGTGTGCTGTGCGCAATGGAACAGCGGCAGAGTCGCGTTGCAGATCGCGTCGCGCCACAGACCGAACTCGATGGCATTGTTCATCGCCGCCATCACCACCGCGAGGTGGCTTTGCATGACGCCCTTCGGCCGCCCCGTGGTCCCACTCGTGTACATGATCTGCGCCACGTCGCGGTCGTGGACCTCGACCTCCTGCTCCACGGCCGGCTGCCGCGAAAGTGCCTGAGCGAACGCGCCGAAGCTGGCCTGGGCCGGCCCTTCAAGCACCCATCCGCGCCCGGGCGTGGCGGCGAACAGCTTTGCCAACCCGGGACGGGTGATGAGCGCCGCGTCGACCAGGACGAAACGCGACTCCGAATGCTCGAGGATGTACCGAACGTCGTCGTCGCCCAGACCGACGTTGATGGGCACCCACACCATCCCTGCCCGATGGATACCAAACATCGCGGTGAGGAACTGCAGCGAATTGCCGCATAGCGTGGCGACCCGGTCGCCGGGTTGCAGTCCGCCAGCCAGGAGCGCGTTCGCACAGCGGGTCACCTGGTCATTGAAGTCCCCATAGCAAAGCCGCTCATCCTCTAGGACGAACGCCGTCTTGGCTCTGTCACGGGCCGCACAGCGGCGTAGGAAGTCCCCGATGGTGACGCGAGCGATTTGCCCGGGGCCTGGAACTCCCGCAGTGACCGTGGAAGCGTTCGATTTGGACAAGGTTTGTCTCCGGACGAGAGGAGAGAGCTGAAAGGTCCCGAAGCGCTCCGGCCCTCGCCTACGGCCTGCAGGCCGTTCAGACCGCGCCGGTCAACTCCGGCACCACAGCGAACAGATCGGCCACCAGCCCATAGTCGGCCACCTGGAAGATCGGCGCATCGGGATCCTTGTTGATGGCAACGATGACCTTGCTGTCCTTCATGCCTGCCAAGTGCTGGATCGCGCCCGAAATGCCCACGGCCACGTAGAGTTGCGGCGCCACGATCTTGCCCGTCTGGCCCACCTGGTAGTCGTTCGGAGCATAGCCCGCATCCACAGCGGCACGAGAGGCGCCCAGCGCCGCGCCAAGCTTGTCGGCCATCGGCTCAAGAACCTCGCGAAATTTCTCGGCAGAGCCCAGACCCCGTCCGCCCGAGACGATGATCGAAGCGGCCGTCAGCTCCGGGCGCTCGAGCTTGACGACCTCTCGACCCAGCAGTTCGCAAAGGCCCAGGTCGGCGCCCGCCGAGGTGGCCTGCACGGTGGCGCCGCCGCCTGTCGTCGCGGCCGGATCGAACGCGGTGGTACGGACGCTCAGCACCTTCACCTTGTCGGAGGACTTCACGCGCGCCACCGCATTGCCGGCGTAGAACGGCCGCACGAAGGTATCTGGCGTCTCGATCGCGACGACGTCGGAGATCTGCGAACTGTCCAGCAGCGCTGCCGCGCGCGGCAGCACGTTCTTGCCGAACGGCGTGGCCGGCGCAAGCACGTGGGTGCAGGCCGAATCACCCTGCACGCAGGCCACGACCACGGCGGCCAGGTTCTCGGCCGACTGCGACGACAGGTGGGCCGCATCGGCCACCAGAACCTTGGCAACACCGGCCACCGCGGCTGCGGACGAGGCCGCGCCTGCGCAGTCGCTGCCGGCCACCAGCACATGGATGTCGCCGCCGATCTTCGCGGCCGCAGCGACGGTGTTGAGGGTCGACGGCTTGAGCGCGGCGCCGTCGTGTTCCGCAATGATCAGAATCGTCATGTCACAGCACCTTCGCTTCTTCCTTGAGCCGTTTGACGAGGTCCGCCACGTCGGCCACCTTGATACCCGCCTTGCGCGCGGCGGGTTCTTCCACGCGCAGCGTGGTTGTGCGCGGCGCGAGGTCGACGCCCAGATCGGCCGCCTTCAGCAGCTCGAGCGGCTTCTTCTTCGCCTTCATGATGTTGGGCAGCGTGATGAAGCGGGGCTCGTTGAGGCGCAGGTCGGTCGTCACGGCGACGGGCAGCTTGAGCTTCAGGTTCTCCAGGCCGCCGTCGATTTCGCGCGTCACCAGCGCGTAGTCGCCCTCGATCTTGACCTTCGACGCAAAGGTGGCCTGGCCCCAACCCATCAGTCCGGCGAACATCTGCCCTGCCTGCCCGGCATCGTCGTCGATCGCCTGCTTGCCGAAGATCGCCAGTTGGACGCCCTCCTTCTCGGCGACGTGCTTCACCAGCTTGGCCACCGCCAGCGGCTCCAGCACCGCCTCGCTCTCGACCAGCACGCCACGGTCTGCGCCGATCGCCATCGCGGTGCGCAGCGTCTCCTGACATCCTGCCGGGCCGCACGATACGGCGATGACCTCGCTGGCCACCCCGGCTTCCTTCAGACGCACCGCCTCTTCACAGGCGATCTCGTCAAAGGGGTTCATTGACAACTTCTGGTTGGCGAGGTCGACCCCCGAACCATCGGACTTCACTCGGGCCTTGACGTTGTAGTCCAGAACCCGTTTCACGGCGACGAGAATCTTCACTTCAAGAGCACTCCTATCGTTGAACGCAAGTGGCGAACCAGAATGAACGCGGCAGGCAGACCTACACGGTCCCGGCTGCCGCAGGGTGATGCCGAAAGACCGTCAAGCACCCGGCCAGGCCCAGTCCTTGTACATGTCGCGCAGCTTTGTCTTCAGGAACTTGCCGGTGGACGTTCGAGGAATCTCCGCAACGAAGTCGTAGGCGTCCGGCACCTGCCACTTTGCGAACGTGCGCGAAAGAGACTGCTGAATCTCCTCGGCGGTGGCCGACATGCCGGGCCGCAGCACGATGGCTGCCAGTGGCCGCTCGGCCCAACGTGGGTGCGGCACGGCAATCACGGCAGCCTCCAGCACCGCCGGGTGTCCCATGATCGCGTTTTCCAGATCGACCGAACTGATCCACTCACCGCCGCTCTTGATCAGGTCCTTCGTACGGTCGGTCAGGCGCAGGAACCCGTGCTCGTCGATGCAACCGACGTCGCCGGTTCGCAGCCAACCGTCCGGGGTGAAGCTGCTCTCGCTGACCGGCATCTCGTGGTAGCTGCCCGTGATCCATGGGCCACGCACCTGGATCTCGCCGACCGACTGGCCGTCCCAGGGAACCTCCCCCTGCTCGCCGACCAGCCGAATCTCGACCAGAGGCGCCGCACGCCCTTGCTTGACGCGCAACGCATACTGCTGCTCTTGGGACAGCGATTTCATCGCCGCCGTCAGCGCCGACACCGTACCCAGCGGCGACGTCTCGGTCATGCCCCAGGCCGTACCCACCTCGAGGTCGAACTCGTCGAAGCCGCGGAAAAGCGACTCCGGTGCCGCCGAGCCGCCGACCAGCATGCGCATCCCTGGCTTCAGGCGGTACCTCTCAGGCTGATTGCGAAGCGTCTGCAGGATCGACAACCAGATCGTGGGCACACCGCCCGTGACAGTCACGGCCTCGCGCTCGAACAGGTCGAGCAGCGAATCGGCATCTAGGTGAGGTCCCGGCATCACCAGCTTGGCACCCACGAACACCGCAAGGTACGGCAGCCCCCAGGCGTTGGCGTGGAACATCGGCACCACCGGCAACACGGTGTCGGCATCGGACACCCTGAGCGCACCCGGCAGGGCCGCCACCAGTGTGTGAAGAACCGTCGAGCGGTGTGAATACACCACGCCCTTCGGATGCCCCGTGGTCCCCGACGTGTAGCACATGCCGCAGGGCGCGTGCTCATCCACCACCACCGGCTCGAACCTGCCGCTGGCCTTGCGCAGCAGCTCTTCGTAGTCGTCGTACCCGGCCGGAACCGGCTTGCCGGTCAAGGGCACGACTATGATGCGCTCGAACTTCACGTCCTTCGAGAACTGCGCAAGCAAGGGCAGCAGCACATCGTCGACGATCAGGATGCGGTCCTTGGCATGGTTGACGATGAACGCCAGGTCATGCGGAAACAGTCGCAGGTTGAGGTTGTGCATGACCGCGCCGGCAGCCGGAATGCCGAAGTAGCACTCGAGGTGCGCGTAGTGGTTCCAGCTCAGGGTGGCCACGCGGTCGCCAGGCTGAACGCCCGCCTCGACCAAGACCTCGGCCAACGCAAGCGCGCGCCGGTGGAAGTCGCGGAACTTGTGGCGGTGCAGCGACTTGTCGGGCAGGCGGCTGACGATCTCTACGTCCGCGTGATATCGCCCCGCACGATCCAAGAAGTGGTTCAGCGAGAGGGGCGCACGCATCATCGTTGAGACTGCGGTCATCGAAACTCCTCCGCAGATGGAAGCTGTGGTGTGATGGAACTCGCCGCCCGCCCCGAAGGATCGGCGACAACGTCGGAATGACCGGCGGCGCACGCGCAGTGGGCGACACCCGGTCTTGATCCACGGCCCAATTGCGCGTGCACTTCGGGCATCAGGATGGCGAACATGCGCGTCGACAACGCGTCGACACTCAGGCGGCTGCTCGCCCGATACCACTGCCCGGCCCAGTTCAGGGCCCCGAGCACAGTCTGCCGCACGAGGACCACATCGGAGTCGACCCAACCATTCGCAGCGGCGGCACCGATGGCCTGGTCCCAGAGATCCTCGTAGCGATTCCGCCAGGCCATCACACGCCGCACCGCCGGCTCGGAGAGGCTCCGCCATTCGTACACCAACACCATCAGCGCGTCCAGGTTGGCCCCGAGCAGCGCGGTCAGATGGCGGCGCACCATGGCCGCCAGCTGCTCCGGCAACCTGCGCTCGCTGGCCAAGCCCTCCTGCACCGACGCATGCACGTCGCGGATGCCCTCCTCCATCACCGCCACGAGGAGCTCTTCCTTCGTCGCGAAGTGATAGAAGAGCGAGCCCGACTTGATGCCCAGTTCGGCCGCAATCTGGCGCACCGAGGTGCGCTCGAATCCCTGCCGCCTGAACAGCCCGGCAGCAGCCCTCAAGATTTCCTGCCGTCGATGGCTATCCACCTGTTGCGTCATGGCTTACACTATAACAGCTAACAAGCGTTAGGTCGAATATTCGAGCCCATCGAGCCATTCAAGATCCATGCTTCAACGTCCCCTGTTCACCGCCGAGCACGACCTCTTCCGCGAGCAGGTCCGGCGCTTCATCGAGCGCGAGGTCGTTCCCCACCACGCGCGTTGGGAGGCCGAAGGCATCGTGCCGCGCTCCGTCTGGCGCGCTGCCGGCGAGGCCGGGCTCCTCTGCCCGGCCATTCCCGAGGCGTACGGCGGCGGCGGTGGCAGCCGGCTGCACAGCGCGGTGCTCATCGAGGAGGTGGCGCGTGCCGGCGCCAGCGGCATCGGCTTCGGGCTGCACTCCGACATCGTGGCGCCCTACATCCTGGCCTACGGCAGCGAAGAGCAGAAACGCCGCTGGCTGCCGCCGATGGCGCGCGGCGAGGTCATCGGCGCCATCGCGATGACGGAGCCCGGCGCCGGCAGCGACCTGCAGGCCGTGCGCGCCACCGCCTTGCGCGACGGTGAGGAACTGGTGATCAACGGCCAGAAGACCTTCATCACCAACGGCCAGAATGCCGACCTGGTGATCGTGGTCGCCAAGACCGATCCGTCCGCTGGCGCCAAGGGCACCTCGCTGGTGCTGGTGGAGACCGACCGCGCCGGCTTCAAGCGCGGCCGCAACCTCGAGAAGATCGGCATGAAGGCACAGGACACGTCGGAGCTGTTCTTCGACGGCGTGCGCGTGCCCGCCTCCAACATCCTCGGCGGCGAAGGCAAGGGCTTCATCTTGCTGATGCAGGAATTGGCCTGGGAGCGCATGCAGATCGCCATCGGTGCGGTCGCCGGAGCCGAGGCCGCGCTGCAGTGGACGCTGGACTACACCAAGGAACGTAAGGCATTCGGCCAGCGCGTCATCGATTTCCAGCACAACCGCTTCCGGTTGGCCGAGTGGAAGACGCAGACCCAGGTGATGCGCGTCTTCGTCGACCGGCTGATGGACGAACTGCTACGCGGACAACTCGACGCCGCGACTGCGGCCATGGCCAAGTACTGGACCACCGACCTGCACTGCCGGCTGCTTGACGACTGCCTGCAGATGTTCGGCGGCTTCGGCTACATGTGGGAGTACCCGATCGCGCGCGCCTATGCCGACGCGCGCGTCTCCCGTATCTACGGTGGCACGAACGAGATCATGAAGGAGATCGTCAGCCGCACGCTCTGACGCGTAACGAGGACGAACCGCCTCCGAACCGCCATCCACTATTCACCCCTTTCGATCAGCCAATGACCGACGCTTTCATCTACGATGCCGTGCGTACGCCCCGCGGCAAGGGTCGCGCCTCGGGCGCCCTGCACGGCACCACGCCGATCCATCTGGCCGTCACCGCGCTGCAGGCGCTGCGCGACCGCAACCGGCTCGACACTGCACAGGTCGACGACGTGATCCTCGGCTGCGTCGAGCCGGTGGGCGAGCAAGGCGCCAACATCGCCCGCGTGGCGGCGCTGGTGGCCGGCTACGACCAGTCCGCGCCAGGCGTGCAGATCAACCGCTACTGCGCTTCGGGACTCGAGGCCTGCAACATGGCCACGGCCAAGGTGATGTCAGGCCAGTCGCCGCTGGCCGTCGGCGGCGGGGTCGAGAGCATGAGCCGCGTGCCCATGGGCACCGGCGGCGGCGCCTGGCCGGCCGACCCGGCCGTGGCCCTGCCCACCTTTTTCGTGCCGCAGGGCATCTCGGCCGACCTGATCGCCACGCTGTACGGGTACTCGCGGGCCGATGTCGATGCCTATGCCCTGGAAAGCCAGCGGCGCGCCGCGGTCGCATGGCAAGAAGGCCGCTTCGCGAAGTCGATCATGCCGGTGCGCGACGTCAATGGCTTGGTCGTGCTCGACCGCGACGAGCACATGCGCCCCGAAACCACGATCGAATCGCTGGCCAAGCTCGAGCCCGCGTTCAAGCTCCAGGGCGAGCGCGCCGGTTTCGACGCGGTGGCGCAGCAGCGCTACCCGCAGCTCGAGCGCATCGAGCATGTGCACCACGCCGGCAACTCCTCAGGCATCGTCGACGGTGCGGCCGCGGTGCTGATCGGCAGCGCCGAGGCCGGCCAGCGCCTGGGCCTGAAACCGCGAGCGCGCATCCGGTCGTTCGCCTCAGTCGGCAGCGAGCCGACCATCATGCTCACCGGACCGTCGTTCTCGGCCGAGAAGGCGCTCAAGCTGGCCGGCATGTCCTGCGCCGATATCGACCTGTTCGAACTCAACGAGGCCTTCGCCTCGGTGGTACTGCGCTTCATGGAGGTGATGGACGTGCCGCACGAGCGCATGAACGTCAACGGCGGCGCCATCGCGATGGGACATCCGCTGGGCGCCACCGGCGCCATGATCCTCGGCACCCTGCTCGACGAACTCGAGCGCCGCAACCTCTCCACCGGTCTGGCCACGCTGTGCGTTGGCGCGGGCATGGGCACTGCCACCATCATCGAGCGCGTGTGAACCGCGCCGATCAGGAATCCCCACCATGAGCATCGACTACCAAGCGGGCGCCGACGGCATCGCCACCCTGACCTGGCAGATGAGCGACGCGCCGATGAACGTCCTCAACGCCGCCTCCATGGCCGCCTATGCGGATGCGGTGCAGCGCGCCATCGCCGACCCCGCCGTCAAGGGCGTGATCGTCACCTCGGGCAAGCCGGAATTCATCGCCGGCGGTGATCTGAACATGCTGTTGGCCTTCGACGACGCGCAGGCCATGACGCTCTTCACCGAAGAACTGCACGCCCTGATGCGCGGCATCGAGAAGAGCGGAAAGCCCTTCGTCGCGGCCCTGAACGGCAGCGCACTCGGCGGCGGCTACGAGGTGGCGCTCAGCTGCCATCGCCGCATCGCCGCCGACAACCCGAAGGCGCAGATCGGCCTGCCCGAGGTGGGACTGGGCCTGCTGCCCGGCGGCGGCGGCACCCAGCGCCTGCCGCGGCTGATCGGCATTCGCCCGGCACTGCCCTTTCTGCTCGAGGGCAAGAAGGTTTCGCCGGCGCAGGCACTGAAGGCGGGCATGGTGGACGAACTCGTGGCACCGGCCGAACTGCTGGAGCGCGCACGCGCCTGGCTGCTGGCGGCACGGCCCGAGGACACGATCCAGCCCTGGGACCGCAAAGGCTTCAAACTACCCGGCGGCCCGGTGCAGAGCCCCGCTGGCTACGAAACCTTCACCGCAGGCAACGCACTGCTGCGCGCCAAGACCTTCGGCAACTACCCGGCGCCCGAAGCGATCATGAGTTGCGTCTACAACGGCTGCCAGGTCGACATCGACACCGCCTTGAAGGTGGAGGCGCGGGAGTTCGTCAAGCTCACCGTCGGGACGGTGTCTAAGAACATGATCCGCACCCTGTTCTTCGGCATCGGCGAAGCCGGCAAGCTCGCCGCGCGCCCCAAGGGCGTGCCGCCGGCCAGCCATCGCCGCGTCGGCATTCTCGGTGCCGGCATGATGGGCGCCGGCATCGCCTGCGCGGCGGCCGAGGCCGGGCTGGACGTGGTGTTGCTCGACACCACGGCAGAACTCGCGGCGCGGGGCAAGGCCTATGGCGAAGCGCGCTGGGCCAAACAGGTCGAGCAGGGCCGCCTGAGCACCGAGAAGTGCACCACGTTGGCGGCCCGCGTTCGGTCCACGGCGGACTTCGCCGCCCTGGACGGCTGCGACATCGTCGTCGAAGCCGTCTTCGAGGACCGCGCCCTGAAGGCCGACGTGACCCGCAAGGCCGAGGCGCAGCTTGCGCCCGACACCATCTTCGCCAGCAACACGTCGACACTGCCGATCACCGGCTTGGCGCAGGCCTCGGTGCGGCCGGCCAACTTCATCGGGCTGCACTTCTTCTCGCCGGCCGAGAAGATGCCGCTGGTGGAAGTGATCGTCGGCAAGGCGACGAGCGAACAGTGCCTGGCCCGCGCGCTCGACTTCGTGAAGGCGCTGCGCAAGACGCCGATCGTCGTCAACGACAGCCGCGGCTTCTACACCAGCCGCGTGTTCTCCACCTACGTCGGCGAGGGCCTCACGCTGCTGTCGGAAGGCGTCGCGCCGGCCTTGATCGAAAATGCCGGCCGCATGGCGGGCATGCCGGTGGGGCCGCTGGCCCTGGCCGACGAGGTTTCGCTCGAACTGATGGCCCGCATCCGCCGGCAGACCGCCGCCGACCTGGGCGCGGCCTACCAGCGCAGTGCCGTCGATGAGGTCTGCGACCGCATGGTCGACGGTGCCCTCGGCCGACTGGGCAAGAAGGCCGGTAAGGGCTTCTACGAGTATCCGCAGGGGGCCGCCAAGCATCTCTGGGCCGGCCTGCCCGACCTGTGGAAGCCGGCGCCGGTGCAGCCGGGCGCGGCCGAGGTCATCCAGCGGCTGATGGCCATCCAGTCCATCGAAACCGTGCGCTGCCTCGAGGAGGGTGTGCTGCGCGCACCGATCGATGCCGACGTCGGCGCCATTCTCGGCTGGGGTTTCCCCGCCTACCTGGGTGGACCGATCGGGCAGATCCACAGCCGCGGGGTCGCCGCCTTCGTGGCCGACTGCGACGACCTGGCACGCCGCCACGGGCCGCGTTTCGAACCCCCGAAGAGCCTGCGCGCGATGGCCGCCGAAGGCAAGGCCTTCTTCGCCCGCTAGCACACTGCACGGCCACAGGCCCCAAGAAGAGTAGACCTCATGCCCTCCATCGAGTCCGGCATCGACCGGCAGTCCGAAGCCTTTCAGGCCCAGCGCCAGCAGATGCTGGCATTGATCGACAACTTCCGCGGCCTGGAAGGCCGCGTGCGCGACACCTCGAACGCGCTGGAGTCGCGATTCCGCGAGCGCCGGCAGCTGCTGCCGCGCGAGCGCGTGTCGCTGCTGCTGGACCGCGGCTCGCCCTGGCTGGAACTGTCCACGCTGGCCGGCCTGCGCATGCACGACGATGACGGCGAGAAGAACGTGCTCGGCGGTGCGCTGATCACAGGCATCGGCATCGTCTCCGGCGTCCGCTGCATGGTCATCGCCTCGGACAGCGCGATCAAGGGCGGCACGATCACCCCGATGGGCATGCGCAAGAGCCTGCGCGCCGAGGCCATAGCGCTGGAGAACCGGCTGCCGGTGGTGCGGTTGGTCGAGTCCGGCGGCGCCAACCTGATGCACGTGGGCGAGGTCTTCATCGAAGGCGGCCGCGGCTTCGCCAACCAGGCACGCCTGTCGGCGGCGGGCATTCCGCAGGTCACGGTGATGCACGGCCACTCCACCGCCGGGGGCGCCTACCTGCCGGGCATGTCCGACTACGTGATCATGGTGCGTGGCCGCGCCAAGGCCTTCCTCGCCGGCCCGCCGCTGCTGAAGGCCGCCACCGGAGAGATCGCCGGCGACGAGGAGCTCGGCGGCGCCGAGATGCACACCCGCGTCTCCGGCGTGGCCGAGTACCTGGCCGAGGACGATGCCGACGGCATCCGCATCGCGCGCGACCTGCTCGCGCGCATGCCGTGGAACGACAAGCCTGGCCAGGGTACCGGGCGCGCCTGCAAGCCGCCGCGCTACCCCGCCGAGGACATCGTCGGCCTCGTGCCGCCCGACTACCGGCAGCCCTACGACGTGCGCGAGCTGCTCGCGCGGCTGATCGACGACTCAGACTTCCTCGACTTCAAGCCCGAGTTCGGTGCCGCCACCGTGTGCGGCCACGGCGCCATCGAAGGCCAGCCCTGCGGCTTCATCGGCAACAACGGGCCGATCGACCCGCAAGGCGCGAACAAGGCCACGCAGTTCATGCAGCTGTGCGAGCAGTCGGGCACGCCTCTGGTCTACCTGCAGAACACCACCGGCTTCATGGTCGGCAAAGAGGTCGAGCAGGTCGGCATGATCAAACATGGCTCGAAGATGATCCAGGCCGTCACCAACTGCAAGGTGCCGCGCATCACGCTGATGATCGGCGCCTCCTTCGGTGCCGGCAACTACGGCATGTGCGGTCGCGCCTACGACCCGCAGTTTGTCTTCGCCTGGCCGAACGCGCGCGTCGCCGTGATGGGCGGCGAACAGGCGGCGATGGTGATGCGCATCGTCACCGAGGAGAAGATGGCGCGTGCCGGCAAGGCGCCGCCCGAGGCCATGCTCGAGTCGATGCGTGCCGAGATCCTGAAGCGCTTCGACATGGAGTCGCACTCGCTGTTCGCGACGGCGAGGTTGTGGGACGACGGCATCATCGATCCGCGCGACACGCGCGCCGTGCTGGCGCTGGCGCTGGCCGTGTGCCGCGAAGGCCGGGTGCGCGGCGTCCGCCCCAACAGCTTCGGCGTGGCACGGATGTGAGGACGCAAGCGATGCATACCTCCTTCCAGAAGATCCTCATCGCCAATCGCGGCGAGATCGCCTGCCGCGTGATCCGCACCGCACGCGCCCAGGGTTACCGCACGGTGGCCGTCTACAGCGAGGCCGACGCCGGCGCGCTGCACGTGCAGCAGGCCGACGAGGCGCTGTGCATCGGCCCGGCGCCGGTGCGCGAGAGCTATCTCAACATCGATGCGTTGTTGCGCGCCGCGGCCAAGAGCGGCGCCGACGCCATCCACCCCGGCTACGGCTTCCTGTCGGAGAACGCCGAATTCGCGCGCGCGGTGCAGGCCGCCGGCCTGATCTTCATCGGCCCCGATCCGCAGTCGATCGAGCAGATGGGCAACAAGGCGGCGGCCAAGCGGCTGATGATCCAGGCCGGCGTGCCCTGTGTGCCCGGCTACCAGGGCTCCGACCAGTCTGACCGCACCCTGCTCGCGCAGGCGCGCGAGATCGGCGTGCCGATCATGGTCAAAGCCGCGGCCGGCGGCGGCGGGCGCGGCATGCGGCTGGTGCACGACCTCGCCGAACTGCCCGAGGCGCTGGCGCGCGCGCGCTCGGAAGCGGCCAACGCCTTCGGCTCCGACGAACTGATCCTCGAGCGCGCGGTGATCGAGCCGCGCCATGTCGAGGTGCAGGTCTTCGGCGACCGCTACGGCCACATCATTCACCTGGGCGAACGCGACTGCTCGGTCCAGCGTCGGCACCAGAAGGTGTTCGAGGAAGCTCCCTCGCCGGCGGTCGACGCGGCGCTGCGCGAACGCATGGGCACAGCGGCGGTGGCGGCGGCGCGCGCGGTGGGCTACGTCGGTGCCGGCACGGTGGAGTTCCTGCTCGACCGCGAAGGCCGCTTCTACTTCCTCGAGATGAACACCCGGCTGCAGGTGGAGCACCCGGTGACCGAGTGCATCACGGGCCTGGACCTGGTGGCCTGGCAGCTCGCCGTGGCACGCGGCGAGCCGCTGCCGCTGGCGCAGGACGAGGTGCGCCTGACCGGGCACGCGATCGAAGTCCGGCTGTACGCCGAGGACCCGGCCAGCGACTTTTTGCCGCAAAGCGGCGAGGTGGCCTTGTGGCAGCCGCCCTCGGGCACCGGCGTGCGCGTGGACCATGGCCTCGCGCAGGGTCAGGCGATCAGCCCCTTCTACGACCCGATGATCGCCAAGATCATCGCCCACGGCGCCACCCGCGACGAGGCGCGGCGACGCCTGGTGGGCGCGCTGCGCAGCACCTGTGTGCTGGGCCTGCCCACTAACCTGGGCTTCCTGGCCGACGCCGCCGCGCACCCCGAGTTCGCAGGCGGTCAGGCGACCACCGCCTTCATCGGCAGGAACTTCGGGCCCGAGCGGCTGCGTGCTGCCAACGCGGACTCGCGAACGCTGGCCGTCGCCGCGGCGCTGTGGTTCGATGCCAGCGCGTACCGCGGCGCGCAGTCCGGCTTCCGCTCCAACGGCCCGGCACGCTGGCCCCTGATCCTGGGCGTCGGCGATGATCGGGCGGCCACGCATGTCCGCATGCTGGGGGCCGGGCGATTCAGCGTCGAGTGCCCCCGTGGCGCGATGCACGAAATCGCGCTGCTCGGGCGGGACGCCGAAGCCCACCTGCTGGCCATCGACGGGCTGCACACGAAGGCCGCGGCGGTGTTCGCCGGCGGCAGGTTGCACCTGGCGCTGGCCGGCCATGCGCACAGCTTCGACGACCTCACCTACGCCCCGCCCAAGCGGGCCGACGACGCCGGCGAATCTAACGTGCTGGCACCGATGAACGGCCGCCTGCTCGCCCTGCTGGTGTCGCCGGGCGACCAGGTCGTCAAGGGCCAGCGCGTCGCCGTCCTCGAGGCGATGAAGATGGAACACCAGTTGCTGGCCCGCCGCGACGGCGTGGTCGAAAGGGTCGGCGCCGCGGTGGGCGAACAGCTGGCGACCCGCGCCCTGGTTGTCAAGCTGGCCGAGTCCATCGACTGACCACCTTTCGACGATCCGCAACCGAGAGCCAATCATGAGCCGATCCAGCCCCTTCTACACCGCCGAGCACGAAGCCTTCCGTCAGGCCGTGCGGCGCTTCGTCGCGCGCGAGATCACGCCCCATGTCGAGGCCTGGGAGACCCAGGGCAGCTTCCCGCGGGAACTGTACCGGCAGGCGGCCGAGCTGGGGTTGCTGGGCCTGGGATTCCCGCAGGAGTACGGCGGCAACGACGGTGATCTGTTCATGACCATCGTCGCCTCGCAGGAGCTCACGCGCTGCGGCGCCGGGGGGGTGTTGGCCAGCCTGCTGTCGCACACCATCGGCTGCCCGCCGATCGTCAACGTCGGCAGCGAGGCGCTCAAGCGCAAGGTGCTGCCGCCGGTGATGCGCGGCGAGAAGATCAGCGCGCTGGGCATCACCGAGCCCTCGGGCGGCTCGGACGTCGCCAACCTGCGCACCACCGCCAGGCGCGACGGCGACCACTACATCGTGAACGGCTCCAAGACCTTCATCACCTCGGGCATCCGGGCCGACTTCTACACGGTGGCGGTGCGTACCGGTGGGTCGGGCCCGGCAGGGGTGTCTCTGCTGCTGATCGAGAAGGGCATGCCGGGTTTCACGCAGACCCCGCTGTCGAAGATGGGCTGGCTGTGCTCCGACACCGCGACGCTGCATTTCGACGACGTCCGCGTTCCGGTGGAGAACCTGGTCGGCACCGAAAACCAGGGTTTCAAGGCCATCATGCAGAACTTCAACCGCGAACGCATCTTCCTCGCCGCGGGGGCGAACGGGTTCGCACAGGTGTGCCTTGACGAAGCACTGGCATGGGCCAAGCAGCGCGAGATGTTCGGCGGCAAGCTCATAGACCAGCAGGTCACGCGCCACAAGCTGGCCGATATGGCGATGCGCATCGAGGCCACGCAGGCGATGCTCGAAACACTGGCTTGGCGCGTCGAGCACGGCGACGCGCCGGTGGGCGAGATCTGTCTGCTGAAGAACCAGGCGACGCAGACCATGGCCCACTGCGCCAGCGAGGCGGTGCAGATGCATGGCGGCGCCGGCTTCATCCGCGGCGTGACCGTCGAGCGCATCTACCGTGAAGTCAAGGTCAACGCCATCGGTGGCGGCGCCGAAGAGGTGATGCGCGACCTGGCGGCGCGGCAACTGGGGTTTCACGCGTGAAGACGGTGGTGCCCGCCGCCCACCCGCCCGCTGAAGGCCTCGCGCGGGCGCTGAACTTGGCGCTGCGCGGTGCACCGGCCGTTGCGCGCGAGGCAGGATTTCCGCGAGACTGGTGGCGGCACTTGGGCGAACAGGGACTGCTGGGCTTGTCCTTCGACCTCGACGGACGCGGCCCGCGCGCCGACTGGCCCGCCATCGCCTGGATCGCCGGCTGCATGGCGAGAGAAACAGCCAGCCTCGGACTCACGCTCGGCTGGCTGCTCAACGAGATGGTGGGGCGCTGCATCGTCGGCGCCGCCGACACCGAGCGCGCGCGTGCCCTGCTCCGGCGAATGGCCGCCGGCCAGGCGATCGTGGGCTTGGCAGTCTCCGAACCGGAAGCCGGCGCGCACCCCAAGCGCCTGCGCTGCGCCGCGCGCCGCGAAGTCGACGGACAGGGCGAGCGCTGGCTCATCGACGGTGCCAAGTCGCACGTCAGCAACGGTCCCGTGGCCGACGCCTTTGTCGTGCTGGCCGTCACCGCCGACGATGGCCACCGCAAGGCCTTCGACGCCTTCCTGGTCGAGGCCGGCACCGCGGGATTGACGCTGCGGCCGGCGATGCCCGCCCCGGCTGAGATCGGTCAGGCCTCCTCGGCCGTACTGGCACCGCTGCAGCACGCGGGATTGCAGTTCGAGGCCTGCGCGGTACCGGCCAGCTGCCGGCTGGGACAGGGCGGGACAGCCTTCGACCGCATCGCCAGGCCGGTGCGCGTGACCGAGGATGCCCTGCTCGCCAGCGCGATGGTCGGGGCCATGTACGCCGAGCTCGACGAGCTGGCGCGCTGGCTGCGCACCACACAGCCGGCGCCGTCGCTCGTGCGCAGGCTGGGCGCATTGCGGCTCGAGCTGCACGCCCTGGAGGCAGTGGCCGATCACGCGGCCCGGCGCCTCGAGGTCGAGGGCCCCAGCGCCGGCCTGGCGGAATTCAATGCCGGCAGTCGCAGGATGTTCGAACGCTGGCAGGCGGAGTTCGAAGCCCTCGCGGCGACTCTGGACGACCTGGGCGACGGCATCGCGTCCCTTAGCCGCGACCTGCGCTGCATTCTGGGCATCGCCCGCAGTGTCGGTGAACTGCGCCAGCTCGAGGCCGGACAACGCCTGCTCAACACCAAGGAATCCGATGAAGTCCCTGCATGACACCCACTTCGAGAGCGTGGAGGTGGTGTCGTCCCGCCTCTCGGACGTCGACTACATCGCCAGCCGGCAGCTCGCCACCGCGGTCTTTCTGGCCTTCAACCTTGAAAAGCCCGTGCTCGTCGAAGGCCCGGCCGGCGTGGGCAAGACCGAACTGGCCAAGAGCATGGCGTCGATCCTCGACGTGCCGCTGATCCGCCTGCAGTGCTACGAGGGCCTAGACGAATCGAAGGCGCTGTACGAGTGGAAGTACGGCAAGCAGCTGCTCTACACGCAGTTGCTGAAGGACAAGCTGGCCGAGCTGATGCAGGGTGCCGTCGGCTTGGCGGCCTCGATCGAGAAGCTGCATGCGCACGACGATCTGTTCTTCTCCGAGCACTTCCTCGAGCCGCGGCCGCTGTACCAAGCGCTGCATCAGGAACGTGGCTGCGTGCTGCTGATCGACGAGGTTGACAAGTCCGATCCGGAGTTCGAGGCCTTCCTGCTCGAGGTGCTCTCGGACTTCCAGGTCTCCGTGCCCGAACTGGGCACGATCGCCGCGAAGGTCAAGCCACTGGTCTTCCTCACCAGCAATAACACGCGCGAGATGAGTGATGCGCTCAAGCGCCGCTGCCTGCACCTGCACATCCCCTTCCCGGAGGCCGCGATCGAGCGCCGCATCCTCGAGCGGCGCGTGCCGGGCCTCTCGGAGAAGCTCAACCGCGAACTGGTTGCCTTCGTGCAGGCGGTGCGCGAGATCGACCTGAAGAAGCAGCCCTCGGTCAGCGAGACGATCGACTGGGCGAAGACGCTGCTGCTGCTGAACTCCGAGCATCTCAACCTCGACCTGGTGCGCGACACGCTCAACGTGTTCCTCAAGTTCGAGCAGGACATCGCCACCGCCGCCGAACAGCTGCCCGCGCTGATGGACAAGGCGCGCAAGAACGCGGAGCTTCCGCATGCAATCCACGCTTGAAGATTTCTTCAAGGCGCTGCGCGGCAGCGACCTGGACGTGAGCCTGAACGCGCAGATCGACGCGGCGCGCGCCACGGCGCTGGTCGGCTGGGGCGAACGCGAGCTGCTGAAGTCGGCGCTCGGCACGACGCTGGCGAAGACCCTGCCCGACCGGGCGATCTTCGACGAAGCCTTCGACCGCTTCTTCCGCTTCGACTCGTTCGGCACCGGCGCAGCTGCGACGACGGGCGGCGCTGTGCTCGACCCGGCGGCGCAGCCGCAGAGCCCGCCGCAGGAGGGCAGCGGCCAGGGCAGCGGCGGCCCTGGCGGCTGCCAAGGCAGCGCCGGGCAGGCGCTGTCGCAGCTGCTGCTCTCGGGCGACTCGGCGGCATTGGCGCGCCGTATGCAGCAGGCGGCGCGCGAGGTGGGCCTCACCGACATCTGGTTCTTCACCCAGAAGGGCCACTACACGCAGAAGATCCAGCAGGCGATGGGCCTGGAACTACTGGACCGCGAGATCGCCGAGGCGCGCCGCCAGACGCTGGCGCCGCAGCGCCATGCCGACCTGGAGCTGGCGCGCAAGCGGCTGTTCAACGAGGTGCGCAACTTCGTCGAGCGCAAGCTCGCGCTGTACGGCACAGCGCCCACGCGCGAGCTGCATGACGAATTCCTGCAGTCGCAGAAGCTGTCGGCCATCGACCGTCGCGACTTCGCGCGCATGCACGAGATCGTGCGCAAGATCGCGCGCCGGCTGGCCGAGCGCCACGCCCGCCGCAAGCGCCGCGAGCAGCGCGGCCAGCTCGACTTCCGGCGCACCCAGCGCGCCAACGCGGCCTACGGCGGCATGCTGTTCGAGACCCACTGGCGCAGCACGCGCGTCGAGCGGCCCAAGGTGGTGGCGATCTGCGACGTCAGCGGCTCGGTGCGCCAGTACGCGCGCTTCCTGCTGCTGTTCCTCTACAGCCTGGACGAGCTGCTGTCGGATGTTCAGTCGTATGCATTCACCAACCACCTGGTCGACGTGAGCGCCACGTTCGAGTCGCTGCCCGTCGAGCAGGCGGTGGACAAGGTGCTCAACGCGGTGGGCGGCTCGGGCACCGACTACGGCCAGATGCTGCTCGATCTGGACGAGCAGCTGATGCACCGCATCGACCACCGCACGACGGTGCTCGTGCTCGGCGATGCGCGCAACAACCGCGGCCACGCGCGCAGCGAGATCATGAAGACACTGTACGGGCGCGCGCGGCGGGTGATCTGGCTGAACCCCGAGCCGCGTTCGTTCTGGGGCCTGGGCGATTCCGAGATGAAGCGCTACGCGCCGTATTGCCACATCGCGCGCGAGTGCAACTCGCTGCGCCACCTGGAGCGCACGCTCGACGAGCTGCTGCGCTCCAACAGCGCCAGCGCCTGAACATGGCCCGCCCGGTCACCCAGCTTCATCCTCCGCGCACGCCGGTCGCGCCGCGGCCCGCCGCCACGCTGCTATGGCTGCGCGATGCACCGGCCGGCCCCGAGGTGCTCTTGACGCGGCGCTCGCCGAACGCGAGCTTCCTGCCGGGCGTGTTCGTCTTCCCCGGCGGCCGCATCGACGACGCGGACGCCTCGGCGGCCGACCTCGTCGGCGAGGCGGCCGCAGCGCTGCCGCACCTCGCCGCGGCGGTGGCAGCACTGCGCGAGAGCTTCGAGGAGCTCGGCGTGCTGCATGCCCACGACGCCGCCGGCAGCCCGGTGGCGGCAAGCGAGCTCGCCGGGCTCAAGCGCCACGAGCCGCTGCATCCGCAACTGCGCGCGCGCGGCCTGCGCCTGGCCGCCGGCGCGCTGCGCGTCGCGGTGCGCTGGACCACCGACCGCGACGTGCAGCCGCGCCGCTTCGACACGCTGTTCCTGATCGGCCGCATGCCCGAAGGTCAGACGCCGGTGGCCGACGAAGCCGAGCAGTTCGAGCCGGTGTGGCTGCGCGCCGCCGACGCGCTGGCGCGCCACGAGGCCGGCACGCTGCCGATGATCTTCCCTACCCTGCGCACGCTGCGCTGGCTGGCCGGCTTCGACAGCGTCGACGCGGCGCTCGCGGCATGTGCCGGCAACCGGCCGCACTGGGAGTCGTGCCCGCGCGGCGCGCTCGTCGGCGGCAAGCCGCAGCGCTTCATGGAAACGGACGTGCCGTTCGGCGAGCTCGAACTCGTCTGCCCCGACGGGCAGATGCTGCACGCGCTCGACTGGCAGAGCGAGCGGCCGGTGCAACTGCTGCGCCACCTGTGGCGGTTCACCGCACCGAACCCCGGCGTGATGACCGGCCCGGGCACCAACGCCTACCTGCTGGGCAGCGCGGCCGCCGGCTGGATCGTCATCGATCCCGGTCCGCCGGACGAAGTCCACGTCAAGCGCCTGCTCGAAGTCACCGGCGGCCGCGTGCGGACGATCATCTGCACCCATTCGCATCCCGACCACTCGCCGGCTGCGCAGCCGCTGGCGCAGGCCTGCGAGGCCGCGACCGGACAGCGTCCGCCGATCCTCGGCCTGCCGTCGGCGCCGACGGCGCGGGCGCACTCGGAGTTCACCCCCGACCGCACGCTCGCCGACGGCGAATGCATCGTGCTCGACGACCCCGCGCACCCGCTGACGCTGCGCGCCGTGCACACGCCGGGCCACGCCGCCAACCACCTGTGCCTGGTGCTGGAGGAGGACGGGCTGCTGTTCTCCGGCGACCACGTGCTCAGCGGCAGCACCACGGTGATCGACCCGCCCGACGGCAACATGGCCGCCTACATCGACTCACTCGACCGGCTGCTGCGCGAGTGCGAACGCCACGACATCCGCTTCATCCTGCCGGCGCACGGGCATGTCATCGGCTCGGCACCGCAGGCCATCGCGTGGCTCAAGTCGCACCGCCTCGCGCGCGAGGCGAAGGTGCTGGCGGCGATGCGCGAGTGCCCCCAAGGCAACGCCGACGACTGGGTGCCGATCGCCTACGCGGACACCCCGAAACAACTGTGGCCCGTGGCCCGGCGCTCGCTGCTGGCGCACCTGGAGCGCATCGAGGCGCTCGGCCGCGCGCGCTGACCACCGCCCCGACCGGAGACCCACCCTTGAACGATCAACCCAAGCTTCCCCCCGCAGTCGTCGACGCCTTCTGGAAACGCTGGGGCAGCAACACCTTCCTCAGCGCGCAGGGCCTGGAACTCGAACTCGGCGGGGTCGGGCGCGCGGTCGTCCACCTGCGCGCGCCGACCGCCGCGCAGCGCGGTGGCGGCGGCTCGGACAGCGTGATCAACGGCGGCGTCATCGCCTACATGTTCGACGCCGCGCTCGGCTGCGCCATCGCCTCGGCCAACCTGGCGCGACCCGAGATGCACGAGGTCGACCCCGGCGGGCTGCGCCAGTCGACCATCAACCTCGATATCACCTACGTCGATGCGGCGGCAGGCGCGCGCTTCGAGGCCCACGGCAGGGTCGTGCGCTCGGGGCGGAGCGTGGCCTTTGCGGAAGGCGAGCTGCTCGACGACAGGGGGCGCGTCTGCGCCACGGCCAAGGGCATCTGGCGCATCTTCTGGCCGCACCGGGACCGCACGGCCGGCTGAAACGCCACCATCCAACCCACACCTCGCAAGGTGACTCATCCGCATGAGCAAAGACATCCTCCGCATAGGCTGCGCCTCCGGTTTCTGGGGCGACAGCGAGTTCTCGGCCGCCCAGCTCGTCGAGCACGGCGACATCGACGTGCTCGTCTTCGACTACCTGGCCGAGATCACGATGTCGCTGCTGATCCGCGCCAAGGCCAAGGATCCGAGCCTGGGCTACGCGCCCGATTTCGTCAGCACCATCAAGCCGCTGATGAAGCAGCTCAAGGCGCGCGGCATCCGCGTCGTCGCCAACGCCGGCGGGGTCAACCCCTCGGCCTGCCGCGAAGCCCTGGTCGCCGCAGCCCAGGCCGAGGGCGTGGAGCTGAAGATCGCCGCGGTGCTCGGCGACGACCTGATGACGCAGGTCGAGGCGCTGCGCGCGGCCGGCACGAAGGAGATGTTCTCCGGCGCGCCGTTCCCGGCCAAGGTGATGAGCGCCAACGCCTACCTCGGCGCGTTCCCGATCGCGGCGGCGCTTTCCGCGGGCGCCGACATCGTCGTCACCGGCCGCTGCGTGGACAGCGCGGTGACGCTGGCGCCGCTGATCGCGCACTTCGGCTGGACGACCGACGACCTCGACAAGCTCGCGCAGGGCAGCCTGGCCGGGCACCTGATCGAATGCGGCACGCAGACCACCGGCGGCAACTACACCGACTGGCAGAGCGTGCCCGGCTGGGACGACATGGGCTTTCCGATCGCCGAGTGCCGCGCTGACGGCAGCTTCGTCATCACCAAGCCACCGGGCACCGGCGGGCTGGTGTGCCCCTCGACCGTGGGCGAGCAGATGCTCTACGAGATCGGCGATCCGCGTGCCTACATCCTGCCCGACGTGGTGTGCGACTTCACCCGCGTGACGCTGACCCAGGCCGGCACCGACCGCGTCGAAGTGCGTGGTGCGCGCGGACTCCCGCCCACCGACGAGGCCAAGGTCAGCATCACGTACGCCGACGGCTTCCGCGCCACGAGCCTGTTCATGATCGGCGGCATCGACGCCGGCGCCAAGGCGCACCGAGTCGGCGCGGCCATGCTGGCACGCATGCGGCGAAAGTTCGCCGAGCGAGGCTGGCCCGACTTCACGGAGGCCTGCGTCGAGGCCATCGGCGCCGAGGACACCTACGGTCCGCAGGCCCGGGTGAGCGCGCGCGAGGTCATGCTCAAGGTGGGCGTGCGCCACCCGCTGGAGGATGCGCTCGAGCTGTTCTCGCGCGAGGTGGCGCCGATGGCGCTGATGTCGGCGCCGGCCATCACCGGCTTCACCGGCGGGCGGCCCAAGGTGCAACCGGTGGTCCGGTTGTTTTCCTGCCTGGTGCCGAAGTCGCAGCTCGGCGTGAGCATCGACATGGGCGCGCAGAAGGTCGCCGCACCGGCGCTGGCCGGCGTGAGGCTCGACGCCGCGGCGTTGCCTGCTGTCGACGGGCCGCTGCCGGCCGCCGATGCCTTCGCGCGCGGGTCGCGCAGCGTGCCGCTGGTGCTGCTGGCCTGGGCGCGAAGCGGCGACAAGGGCGACGCGGCGAACATCGGCATCATCGCCCGCAAGCCCGAGTACCTGCCCTTCATCCGCGCCGCCATCACCGAGCAGGCGGTGGCACGCTGGTTCGCGCACTTGGTGAACGGCGAAGTGCGCCGCTACGACCTGCCGGGAACGCATGCGCTGAACTTCACGCTGCAGGAAGCGCTGGGCGGTGGCGGCGTTGCCTCGGTGCGCATGGACCCGCAGGGCAAGGCCTATGCGCAGATGCTGCTCGACCACCCGGTGACGATTCCAGCCGAACTCGCCCTCTGATCCCACCCCTTCATTTCACGACACCATCGGAGTGAACCCATGACCGCAATGACCCCGCCCACCGGCCGCGCCACGGCCTCCTCGATCATCCAGTCGCGCATCCGCGACATCCAGGAAGCGGCGCGCGGCGTCACCAAGCAGTACCCGCGCAGCTACATCCTGCAGTGCATCAAGGAAGACAGATTCCCCGACGAACTGTGGCGCGAACTTGGCAAGTTCGGCCTGCTCGGCCTGTCCATTCCCGAGGAGCACGGCGGCTCGGGTGGCGGCGTGCTCGAGATCACGGCGCTCAATGAGGCGCTTGCGCTGGCCGGCGTGCCGACGCTGTTCCTGGTGGTCACGGGCCTGGCCCGGGTGCCCATCGTGCGCCACGGCACCAAGGAGCAGATCGCCAAGTACGTCACACCCACCTGCACCGGCGAGAAGAAGATGTGCTTCGCGATCACCGAGCCGAATGCCGGCACCAACAGCTTTGCGATGACGACGCTGGCCAGCCCCGACGCCGACGGCGGCTGGACGCTTAATGGGCAGAAGGTCTTCATCTCCGGCGCGCGCGATGCCGACTACATGCAGGTCGTGGCGCGCACCACCAAGGCCGGCGACGTGAAGCACCGCACCGACGGCATGTCGCTGTTCGTGGTCGACATGAAGACCCCGGGCATCAAGCTGCAGCAGCTCAACATCCAGGTCGAAACCGCCGAGCGCCAATACATGGTGTTCTTTGACAATGTCAAGCTGCCCGCCGAGGCGGTGATCGGCGAACCCGGCAAGGGCGCCAAGCTGATGTTCGAGGGCCTGAACTCCGAGAGACTGCTGGCCGCCGGTGCGGCCATCGGCCTGGGCGACTACGCGTTGTCGAAGGCCGTGGCGTACGCCAACGAACGCAAGCCATTCGGCAAGCCGATCGGCAGCTATCAGGCGCTGCAACACCGCATGGCCTTGGCCAAGGCCGAACTGGAAGCGGCGCGGCTGATGACCTACGACGCCGCGGACCGTTTCGACAACGGCGAGGACGCCGGCGCCCATGCCAACATGGCCAAGCTGCTCGCGTCCCGCGCCGCGGTGGCGGCCATCGACGCCACGCTGCAGGTGCATGGCGGCTATGGCTTCGACCGCGACTACGACGTGGTCACGCTGTGGCCGATGACGCGCCTGCTGGAGATCGCGCCCATCAACAACGAGATGCTGATGAACTACATCGGCGAGCACGTGCTCGGGCTCCCCAAGTCGTACTGAACGAGATGCCTAGCCGTCGGGCCCAGGAATCGGCCACCGCGGCTGGCACCGCCGGCCGGGACTCGGGGGGGCACACGGGCGCGCACCTGCCGCTCGGCATTGCCGAGACCTGCCGGCGCGTCGGCATCACGTTGCGCGCCATCAGGCACTACGAGTGCCTGGGCCTGTTGCTGCCGCGGCGCATCAACGGCGCGCGGGTCTACGGCGCAACGGACCTGCACTCGCTGGAACTGCTGCTGCGCTTCAAGGCGATGGGGCTGTCGCTGAACGAGTGCCGCAACGGTCTGAGGTGTTTCGGCCTGCCAACGTCGGGCCCTTCGGCCGATGACGCGACCGATCCGCAAGGGCTCCTCCGGGCGCTCCAGCGCCGCCGTCATGCGATCGATTCGACGATTGCCGAAATGAACATCATCCGCAATGAGGCCTCGGCTGCACTGGCTGGCAGCAGGACGGCCTGACGAACTTCTCGGAGAACACGTGGAGCAGCATCATCTCACCGCCGGCGGCCACGGGCTGGCGGCGTACTCCTGGGGACGGTTCGACGGCGAAGCACCGGTCATCGTCATGATGCACGGCGGACTCGATTGCACGAGCACCTGGAAGGACCTGCCGGAGTCCATCGCGCGAGAAAGCGGTCTCGCCGTGCTGTCTTACGACCGCTGGGGTTATGGCGGATCGGATCCCTATGTCGGCCGACGTGAGCGCTCCTACCGGTTCGAGGAGTCGGGGCCGGTGTTCGCCGAGGTGCTGCGCCATTTCGGCATTAGGCAGGCAGTGATCTTCGGCCACAGCGACGGCGGCGCCATGGGCATCCTGGCCGCAGCCGCCCACCCGGACGTGGTGCGCGGCGTATGCGCCTGTTCGCCCACCGTGGCGCTGGACCTGCCGATGGTGCGGGCCATGGCATCGGCGCGGCGGGCCTTCGAGCACGGCGGCCTGCGCGAGAAGCTGGCCCGACATCATGGCGACAGGACCGATGCCATGTTCTGGGCATGGTACGAACCCTGGGCCGATGAGGCGGCGATCGAATGGTCGATGGCGGCGCAGGTGGCCGAAGTCCGCTGCCCCGTCGCTGCACTGTTCGGCCAGGACGACGACTACGGCTGGCGCGCCAGCGCGCGGCTGTTGGTGGAGCACGGTCGCATGCCTCTGGAGGTGACGGCAATTCCCGGGGTCGGCCACGATCCTCAGCACAGGGCGCGTGCTTCCGTGTTGGGGGCGCTGGACCGCGTGCTGCGTACGGCCGCCACGCAACCCTGACCAAGCAAGGATCAGGCCCGAGCGCGGGCCGATCACTGCGCTGTGGCCTGCGTCTCCAGTAGTTCGTTCCCGAGTCTGAAGGTCGCGACGGACTCGACGAGGGAGCGGGACTGGTCCGAAACTGAGGCTGCAGTGGCGGCCGATTGCTCGACCATCGCTGCATTCTGCTGCGTCACGGAATCGAGTTCGGCAATCGCCTGCTCGACCTGCACGACTCCAGTTTCCTGCTCACCGAAGGTCGAACTCACTTCGGCGATAAGCGTGCTGACGCGTTGGACAGAGTGCATCGTCTCGGTGAGTGCAAGGCCCGCTGCCTCAGCTTGGTCGACGCCGACGATCACTTTGGCCGACGCATCGCGAATCAGAGCCTGAATCTCCTTGGCCGCCGCAGCCGTTCGCTGCGCAAGGGATCGCACCTCGGCCGCGACCACCGCGAAGCCGCGGCCTTGCTCGCCCGCGCGCGCCGCTTCCACCGCAGCGTTCAGGGACAGGATGTTGGTCTGAAACGCAATGCCATCGATGATGCCCGTGATATCCCCGATCTTCTTCGAAGAGGCATGAATCCCCTCCATCCCGCGCGCCACATCCCCGACCGCCTCTTCGCTGCGCTGCGCCGCGATGCGCGCCCCTCTAGACAATTGATCCGCTTGTTGCAGTCTTGTTCCGCATTCCTTCACCGTTGTCGATATCTCGGCCATGGTGGCCGACGTCTGCTGCAGTGCCGCTGCTTGCTTCTCGGTGCGGACCGATAAGTCTTGAGCTCCGACCGCCACCTCATGGATGCTCTTGATTAGCGACCAACCTCAGCCGCACGAATGAAGTGAGCCGGGGCTGGAGTTGACAGGCAGGCGGCGCGAAGCAGCCTGGGCAGAATGGAGCGCAGATTGAATCGGCGATTGAATCGATACTGGGCCTCGGCGAGGTAGCGATGGGCGTACTTGGCGAAGTCGAAGGCGTGGTAGGTGCCGCCGAGCGAGCGCTTGAGGTTGCCCAGGAAGGTGTTGATCACGCCATGTACGCAAAAGCAAACTTGCTCCCGAGCCATCGGCGCCGGGCAAGGGCCCACCCGGATCGATCGACCCCGCGGGCCCGCCAGACGACCGGTTCGAGTTCGGGATCGAGTGTCGGATGGTGATGCTGTCATCGCCAACGACGACTTCCTTGACGAGCAGCCGGACGACGCGCTGGCGTTCAAGCACGTCCAATCCCTGGACCTGCGTGCGCAGACGCTCGAGGAATTCGCCCAGCGTGTGAGCGAGCCGCAGGTAGGTGGCTTGATCGGCGAGTTGGGCACTCAGCGATTCGAGTTCCGCCTTCAACCGCATCTCGCGCTGGCGCAACTCAGGTATGCGCCGGCGTAGCTCGTCCAAGCTGAGCAGATCCTCTTGATAGGCCGTCAGCAGCCGCTCTATGCGCCGTTGAGCAACGAGCAGCTCGCGAGTGATCCTGTCTTGGTTCTGTTGGGCCGCATGGGACGTGCGCGCCGCTTCCAAGCGCCGGGTCAGTTCGGCTTGGATCAGGGCGGGGTCTTCAAGCAGTCGAGCGACCTCGGTCCACACGGTGTCCTCCAGCAGATCGAGCCGAATCGGCTTCGCGCTGCACCGCGCTTGTCCTTGATAGCGCCACGCGTCCGAACCCAGGCATCGGTAGTAGGAGATCTTGCGCGCGCTGCTGCGCGCGGAATGCCGATACAGCGCGTAGCCGCACTGGGCGCAGTGCACCAGGCCCTGCAGAATGCTCGGCTCGACCGTGCGGCGTGGGGAGAACTTCTTGTTGTCCTGCAGGCGCTCCTGCGCCAGATCGAAGGTGCGCTCATCCACCAGCGCGGGCACGGGAATCTGGATCCATTGATCCTTCGGAGCTTCCTGCAACGGGCGTGGGGCGCGTCGCGGTGGATGAACCCGCAGGCGCACGGCTCGGTTGTCGCGATGCTGTCGCGCAGCCTCCTGGGTCTTGCCGAAGCAGGCCATGCCACGGTATGCCGGGTTGCGCAGCATCGCCCAGATCGTCGTGCGCTCCCAGCAGGCTTGCTCCTTCCTGGTCGGCACCGCGAGTTGGTTGAGTCGGCGCGTGATGGCACCGATGCTCAGCGCCTGCGCGGTGTACAGATCGAACACCTGGCGGACCACCTCGGCCTGCGCCTCGATGACCTCGTAGTAGGCCGCGCGTTCCTCGGTCTTGCGCACGTAGCGATAGCCATACGGGGCGCTGCTGAGGACACTGACCTCGCCTTGCTTGGCCCGATGGCGTTTGCCGCGGCGCGAACGCTCCATGATTTGCGCGCGTTCGTATTCGGCAATCATGCCCTGGAACTGCAGCAGCAACTGGTCTTCGGGCGTTTGCGATTGCGGGGCCTTGATGAAGATCGTCTGCACGCCGTGGCGCAGCCATTCCTCGGTGAGCAACACTTGATAGGCGTACTTGCGGCTGAGCCGATCCGGCGACAGCACCAGTACGGCGTGGACCTGGCCTTCGGCGACGAGGTCGCGCACTCGCTCCAGACCGGGTCGAACCAGCGTGGCGCTGCTGAAGCCCTCGTCCTCGAAGATCCACTCAACCGGTACGCTGTAGCCTTGGCTTGAAGCGAACGCCTTCAGTGCGGCCGTCTGGCTGGCGATCGTCTTGTCCTCCTTCTGCTGGTCGGAAGACACCCGCGCATAAATCGCCGCTGTCTTCATGGCCGTGTCCTCCTACTCGGCAGTGCCCGCCGGTGCGGCGGGTGCGATCCGGAACCAAGATGTCGTAGACCTGCTCGAGCTTGGCGCCGAACAGGCGATCGAAGCAATACTCGAAGCGGACTGGGCAGCGCTGGCGGCGCTCAGCCACGCCGGCGCTCCCGAGCCAGCAAGGCCGAGACGGCACGCGAGACCACGTCGCCGATGGTCGAACCCGTGGCGTGCGCGTGCACGCGCAGCTTCGTGGCGATGTCCTCGGGCACCTTGACGGTGACGGCCACACTGGGTGCCGAAACCGGCACAGGACGCTTGATCGCCTGGGCCTCCTGCAAGTAGCGATAGGCTTGGCGTTGCGACAAGCCGAACTCCTCGGTCAGCATCGCCGCGGCCTGCGCGACAGCGTGGCCTTGGGTGAGGAGATCGAATGCAGCGTTCAAGCGTTGGGCCCTCTCGGCGCCGTTGGATCGCGACATTGGACACAAACATATTACCTCTTGCGTCGCAAGTCAAGGATCGAAAGCGTTCGGCACAACGCGACATGCCGCTCAAACTCGAAATTGCCTTTTGCGTACATGGCGTGATCAACACCTTCCTGGGCAACCTCAAGCGCTCGCTCGGCGGCACCTACCACGCCTTCGACTTCGCCAAGTACGCCCATCGCTACCTCGCCGAGGCCCAGTATCGATTCAATCGCCGATTCAATCTGCGCTCCATTCTGCCCAGGCTGCTTCGCGCCGCCTGCCTGTCAACTCCAGCCCCGGCTCACTTCATTCGTGCGGCTGAGGTTGGTCGCTAATCAAGAAAATCAATGACTTACGCACTGCCTCATTCTCGGGCATCGTTGGGACGCGTGCAGTTCGTAGCGGTAGGGTTGCGGCCGATCGCCGCGTAGGCGCGCAGGACGGGCGGTGCCCACTATTCGGTCGTCCCTGTTCGCCGCCGCGCAGCGCGCTGCACGAGGGCGTCGACGAACTCTTCGACCTCGAAGGTGATCGTGCCCCGGAAGTTGATATGCCCGAAGTGCACTGGCCCCATGTGGCGCAGCCAGTCGTCCGAGATCGGGTGCTTCTCGGCACGCCAGCGGTCGACCACCTCCTGCATCTTCATGGTGTTCCAGGCGATCACGATGTTGGTGAGCAACGCATGCGCGCCCGAGATCGCGCGCATCTCCTCGCGGCGGCGGCCGCGCTCGGGGGCGATCCGGCCGTGGTAGACGGCGCGCTGCAGTTGGTGTGCGGACTCGCCGCGGTTCAGCAGCGTATGCAGCTCGCGGCGAAACGCTGGCTTGGTGAAGTAGTCGCACAGAAAGATCGTGCGCAGCAGCTTGCCGAGTGCGTCCGCCGCTGCGTGCAGCGCTTCGCCCCTGGCGGCGCTACCCAGCCTTTCCAGGGCCTCCTTGGCCGTCAACCGGCCACTGCGAATCGACGCGATGAGTCGGAGCAGTTCGTCCCAGCCGGCCTTGATCTTGCGCTCGCTGGCCTTCCCGTCTTCACTCGCCGCAGCAAATCGGGCAGCTCAATGCCGGCGGGCAGGTACAGCATGCGCTCGGCGAGGTTTCGAAGGCGCACGCACAGGTCAAAGCCCAAGAGCTTGGCCACCGTCATGGCGGCGTTTGTGTAGCCATGCGTGTCGACAGCGAGCAGCGACAGCCGGATGCGGTCCTCGCCGCGCCGAGCGTTGTGGTACTCCACGCCGTGCACGGCCACCGGCGCTTGCCGATCGTTCAGCACGACCGGATCGTCGTAGAACAGCCCGTACGAATCCAGGTAGTGCGTGTAGACACCCATCGCTGGGCCCTTGCGCCTCGGGTCCAGGCGAGCCGTGTACAGGTGCCGTGACGCGTCCACAGACATGGCGTCCGCCGAGGCCTTCTCGCCGCGGCCCCAGTTCAGCGCGATTGGGAACGACTGCTGGAAGTCGACAACACGCTCGTTGGCACGCCGCAGGCGGCCGGACGCTTCCATCGCCCGCATCGCAGCGGTGATGTGCGACACCTCCAGACCGGGCACCATCGCAGCGACGCCCTTGGCATCGTTCTCGGTGCCGTGCGCCAGTAGCGCGCCATAGGCCGCGACGAGCTCTTGCACGGACTTCGCCCAGAGCCGGCCGCGCAAATCTGAACACGGCGTAAAGTGGACTGGCTGCTCCGATGGGCGAGGATAGAGCCCGAGATTCAGGAGCAGAGAACATGAGCAGAAGACCACGGCGCAACCACTCGGC
>NZ_JABWMJ010000015.1 GCF_013366375.1 Rhizobacter koreensis
TACAGGGGCTCAACCGGGGCGCCTCCGGCGGCCTGGCAGGGGCCCGGGATTGAAGAACTTCAAACCGCAGCCAATCCACTTAACTCAGGCCGCTGCGTGTTCAAACCAGCGGAGCCGGCTCTAGAGTCGCAGCGTCGATCTTGTCCGTCTTGACCTTGGCCCACGCGATGGCTCGCACCTGGAGCGGGTTGGCGATGACCACGCGGCGTACGAAGGGCGTCAGCAGCCTGACGATGATGGCCGTATTGCCGGTCGCCTCCAGCACGACATCGTCTTCCGGGGTCAGCACCTTGTTCGCGAAGGCCAACACCGCCTCGCGCTCCATGACGAAGCGGCCGTGATCCTTCACCAGGCCTCCGTCGAGGATCGCAACCTGCGCGAAGTTGCGATGCACGTCCAAACCGATGACTCTCATAAGCGATCTCCTGCAGTGCGTAAGTCACGGCGGAAGCTCGCGGGCAACACGACAACTACGGATCCGCGCTCGCAGCGCAACCGGGCGAATCGAAGGGGCAGCCAGATAACAACCCGAGCTCGCAGCTCATTGTCTAATGCCGGCCTGCCCGCAAACACATGCTCCCGTCGCCCCTATCCCGGTGCGCGGACCTTACTCCGCCGCCGGAAGACCGCGCCAAGGGTAGTGCGAGCTCGAAGCATGCCGGGTAACAACGACTGTGAGAACGCGATCCGCCCGTTCGCCAGTTCCGGTTCATTCTGCCCATGTCGGGCAAGAAGTTGAGGTCTTCTACCGTTGGCATGCGCTGTACGGCCGTCGCTTGCGTCGCGTGTACAGCGAGCGCCGCGCCACTGGCGAGCTTGTACACGTGGAGGTGAGCCACGGCGTCGTTTTCGCTGTCGCTGGCTGGATGCTGGACGAGGCCACCTGCGCTGCATTCACTCTGGGTCCGCCACGCGCGTCGGTGACGGCTCTCGCCGAGCTGCACCGCCTGCTCGTCGAACACGGCCATCGGCGAAGCTCGCCAGGTGTTCATCACACCTTCGGTGAGGCTCCGCATGAAGACAAGTTCAAGTCCAGCTCCTCAGCCAGTCAAGCAGCTTCTGTTGGCCGGGCCGCGCCAGCTGTGCATGGCGTTCGAGACGTCCGTGCTTCTGGCGGTGACGCCGGAGCAGCGCGCGACGGCGACGCAAGCACTCGCCGCGGTGTTGATGCAGGCCGCCGGCTTTGACGATCCGGAGGCCGACGATGTCCAACCATGATCCGCTGCCTGCCGACGTGCTGCGCCGCAAGGCTGTCGTCTACGTGCGCCAGTCGACGCAGACGCAGGTCCAGATGAACCTGGAGAGCAAGCGCCGCCAGTACGACCTGGTCGAGGAAGCCCGCCGCCGCGGCTTCCAACGCGTCGAAGTGATCGACGACGACCTCGGTCTCTCTGCCAGCGGGACGGTCGAGCGCCCCGGCTTCGATCGGCTCGTCGCGTGGCTGTGCGCTGGCGAAGTCGGTGCCGTGCTGTGTTCAGACGCCTCGCGCCTGGCGCGCAACGGCCGGGACTGGCACCACCTGCTCGAGCTCTGCGGTCTCGTCGAGGCTTGCGTCATTGACATGGACGGCGTCTACAACCCGTGCCGCCCCAACGACCGCCTGCTGCTGGGGATGAAGGGCAGCATCAGCGAGTTCGAGCTCAACATCCTGCGCTCGCGCATGCTGGATGCCGCGCGCGCCAAGGCGCGACGCGGCGAGCTTCGTCTCACCGTCCCCATCGGCTACGTCTGGCATCGCGAGTACGGGCTGACCGTCGATCCCGATCTGCGCATGCAGGAAGTCGTGCATCTGGTCTTCGCCCGGTTTCGTCAACTCGCCAGTGCTCGCCAGACCTACCTCTCCCTGGCAGCCGAGCGGGTTCACTTCCCGCGCCCCTCGGACGGCAAGAAGCTCGTGAGCTTCGACTGGACGCCGATCCGCTACCGCAATGTGATGAGCCTGCTGAAGAACCCGTTCTACGCCGGGGCCTACATCTACGGCAAGACCGAGAAGCGCACGACGTTAGTCGATGGGCGTCTTCGCAAGACCTACAAGCACGGCAAGCCCTTCGACCAATGGGAGGTCGTGCTCAGGGATCACCACGACGGCTACATCGACTGGGCAGAGTTCGAGCGCAACCAGAAGCTCCTGGCGCTGAACGCATACGGGCGTGCAGGTGGCGTCAAGTCCGGCCGCGGCGGCGCGGCGCTGCTGGCCGGGATGATGACTTGCGCAAGGTGTGGACGCAGGCTCTCGGTGGCCTACCGCGGCCGCAGGCCGCAGCCGGTGTATCGATGCGAGCACCCGAGTACGCAGCCGCACGAGCCGCGATGCTGTACCTTCGGGGCCTCACGACCCGATGAAGCGGTGGCGCGCGAGCTTCTGCGTGCCGTCGAGCCCCTGGCGGTCGATGCCGCACGTCACGCCGAACTCACCTTCATGCAAGCCCAGGCTGAACAGCGCCGCGTTCGTGAGTTGGAACTGCAGCAGGCCCGGTACGACGCGACGCTTGCCGAACGGCGTTACGCCGCTTGCGACCCGGACAACCGGTTGATCGCCGCACAACTGGAGAAGAGCTGGGAGGCCGCTCTGCAACGGGTGCAGGCCTGCGAGCGCCAGCTGGCCAGCTTGCAAGCCGCCCACTCTCAAGCCGAGTGGCCCGACTTCAGCGGCCTGGCCGAGGATCTCGATGCCGCGTGGCACGCGCCGGGAGTGACGAACCGAGCTCGTCAGCAACTGCTGCGAGCCCTGGTCCAGGACATTGTGGTTGACGTCGACGAGAAGGCACGCGAGGTCATCCTGGTCATCCACTGGCATGGCGGCCAACACTCCGAGCTTCGCGTGGCCAAGCCTCGATCAGGAGAACACGGCTGCAGAACCTCGGAGGAGGCGGTGGAAGTCATTCGAAGGATGGCCGGCCAGTGGTCCGACGAACACATCGCGGCGTCACTCAACCGCATGGGCATGCCCACCGGCCAAGGCAAGACATGGACGGCGCACCGTGTGTCGTCCATGCGGCGCGTGCGTGACATCCCCGCCTACAAGCCGGCCGAGGGAGATGGTCAGTGGTTGACCATGTCGCAGGCCGCCGCGAAGCTGGGCGTCACCAATCACCGCATCCGAAGCCTCATCAAGCAGGGATTGTTGTCCGCAGAGCAGGTAGTTCCGCGTGCGCCGTACCAGATCCGCGCTGCCGCGCTGGCAGATCAGCGGGTCGTCGACGCGATCTCGCGAACAAGTCGCCCATGTCGCGACGAGGACGACCAGCAGATCTCAATGTTTTCAAGCACTTGAAGAAGAGGGGTCCTATGGGCAGGCCGTTGCCATCGGACGCCGCAACTGGCTGTTCGCCGACACGCAGGCCGGCGCCGACGCCAGCGCGAACCTGTACTCGCTGCTGCAGACCTGCCTGGTCAACGGCATCGATGGGTACCGATACCTCAAGGCCTTGCTCGTGGCCCTGCCCAAGGCCAAGACCGTCGACGACTTCGAGGCCTTGCTACCCTGGCGCATCGCGCTCACCTGAGATCGATCATCGGTTCGGCAGCGGCGCAAGGGCGTGGTCTATTGAGCGCTTACAAGGCATCGACGTGTCGCCGACGATCCAGCTATGAGCGCGCCCCAGCCTCTCGAGGATGCGCGCGAACAGATAGTTCTGCCGGCACATATCGTCGAGCTCGTCGAGCTCGACTCGTCCGTCGGAGCCACACGGAACTTGCAGCGCCCGACCCGGAAATGGCACGTCGATACGAAAGCGAATTTCCAGCAACTGCCGCGTGGGCCCGACAACTTCGGACCTGAATTCCGGAGCATCGCCGCACATGTCGAGTGCACCAAGAGTCATCGGTTCGCCCGCCGGAAGCGCGGTAGTACGGCGCCCGAGCCGGCTGGTTCGCAGACCAGTTCGACCGATGTATCGAAGTCGATCGACATCGGGTCCGCATCGACCAGCGAACTGATCATGCGCGGCCCTTCTTCGAGCTCGACCAGCAGCACCGCATAGGGCGTGTCCTGCTTGAACGCCGGGCCCGGGGCGCGGTGCACCACGCTGAACGAGTGGACTGTTCCGCGACCGCTCGCGGGCCGGTGAACCAGCTGCGAGCTAAGGCACCGCCGGCAGACCGCCTGCTGGTACAACTGCACATGCCCGCAGCTCCTGCAGTGCTGCAGCAGCAACTGGCCTTCCTTCAAGGCGTTCCAGTAGGCTTGCGAGTCGGCGTCCGGCGTGGGCAGCGGCTTGATGTGAGCCTCGCTGGGGTCAATGCGTCTCACAGCGTGGCCTCCGTGCCGAGGATCGTGGTGGCCTGCGTGGCGAAGCCGGCGCCCAGGCTGTGCACGAGGCCGAGTTCGGCACCCGCCACCTGTCGCTCCCCGCAACGCCCGCGCAATTGCTCGACCACTTCCAGGAAATGCAACAGGGAACCCGGCATGCCCGGATGTGCGAACGACAGTAGACCGCCGTGCGTATTGATCGGGATGCTCCCGCCGTAGGTAATCTGGCGGTCGTCGACGAAGCGCCCGCCCTCACCCTTAGGGCAGAACCCCAGGTCCTCGAGCATCATCACCACCGTCCCGGTGAAGCAGTCGTACACGCCGGCCACGTCGATGTCGCGCGGGGCCACGCCGGCCATCGCGTAGGCCCGCGCGCTAGACTGAACGGCACCGGTCGTCGTCAGCGACGGCATAAGGAAGATGTGCTCGTGGGTGTAGCACTCGCCGCCGCCGAGAATATAGACCGGCTTGCTTCGGCCCGCGGCGGCGCGGTCAGCGGCACTTACGACGAACGCCGCGGCGCCGTCGGAGATCAGCGAGCAATCGAGCTTGTGGTACGGCGTGGTCACCCAACCAGAGTTCAGCACGTCCTCGACCGTGATCGGCGTGGTCATCTGCGCGCCGGGTGTGCGCATCGCATGCTCGCGGTGAATGACGGCAACCTTTGCGAACTGCTCGGGCGTGGTGCCGAACTCCTTCATGTGACGGTGCGCCGTCATCGCGAAGGTATTCGCGACCGGGATCCCGAACGGCATCTCGTACTGCTGGTCGCGGCTCTCGGTCATCGAGCGCAGCGCCAAGTCGGGCGATAGCCCCGTCAGCAGGCTGTCGGCGCCGAGTACGAGTACGTTGTCCGCCAGGCCCGCCGCGATCGCCGCCGCGGCCATGTTGAACATCGTCGCAGCCGTCGCACCGGACACCTGCAGCGTGTTCGAGAACGTCGGTGCGATGCCGAAGTACTCGCTGAAAGCGACGCTAAAGCGGTGGAATGGGGCCGCGAAGGCGACGCTCGTCAGCACGCCGTTGATGGCGCCACGATCGAGGCCGGCATCGGCCAGTGCCGCCTGCGCGGCGTCGGTCGCCAGGGCCATGACGCTGCGGCCCTCCACCCGACCCACCGCCGATCGCCCCGCCCCGGTGATCGCGGCTCGACCGCGCAAACTTCGCGTTGCTGACGTTGACCCGCTCGAAGCCATGTCCGTCGACCCCCGTGCCCTTTGCACTGCCCAATCGACGAAATTCTACACCTAACAAGCGTTCGTTTGTGCGGCTTCTGTGGGAGGCACGACCCGGCAAGGCGCCCCAGCGCGTCGACGTCCCGTTGGGCCGTCTCAAACGCCGGTCCGGGTCCGCGGCGAACTCCGCGAAAGTGCGGGCCGGCCGCCGTACTGAGCGCAGCTGCCACTTTCGCGCCGCTCAACGATGGCGCCAATGTGCGCGCCGTGACCGAGCACGTCGGCCGTTGCTAAGGCGCGCTTGCCCACGCAGCCGAAATCCATCCTTCACCGATCTCAGTACCGCCACACGTATCGAACCTGCCCGAAGTCCTCGCCGGGATTGGGCTTTCGCAGCCCGGCATTCGAGAAGTGCTCGACTCTTGAACACTGCCGTCCTGCCGGCCACCTGTGACAACCCGCAGTTGTTGATCCGCGGCGTCAACTCGACAACCGGAGTCATCGGCGGCTGGTTTGCTGCAGGAATTCTCGACTTGGACGACTGAGGGCGGAGCCCTGCCGTGGAGCGGGGGCTCCGGGTTTGGCAGCCCACCGTGTCCAGGTGGACGGCCTGATCCGGACCTTTTGCCTCGGCGTAGTCCCCTCACGCAGGGGCATCTTTGTCGCCTCTGGATCAGCTTCCACGCAACCGTCGCGCACTGGCTGGCGCAAGTGCGACGCAACGGCATCAGTACTTGTAGCGGCCAGGCACGGTGGTTCTGCAGGCGGGTGCGGGCGAGCTTTGGCCGATCCTTCGGAACGTGGCGGCCAATGTCGCCTCAAGCACGGCCGCAGACGCATCGTCGGTGTCGCCGCCACGATTCACTCCATCCGCGCACCGCTGGGCGAGGTCGCCGCCGCCCTGGCCTTTGGCGCTCTGACCGCGTTGCTGATGCTGCCGCGCGCATCCGCTTGGCGTCGGACGCTTCCCAGCAGCCGAACTTGGCGCGCCACTTGTAGAACGTGGCGCCAGAGAACCCGCTCTCGCGGCAGATCGTCTCCACGGCCAAGCCGGCTTCCGCCTGTGCGTCTTCCAGACTCAGCGATTCAACTGCTCCCGCAGCAGCGTCAACACGGACGCGGCAATCTCATTGGGACGCTCCTGCGCAGTACGTCTCTGCGAACGCGCAAGGGCCAGCAAAGGGTCACGCTTGGCCAACTCGTCGAGCAGTTTGTCGGCGCGCTCACGGACCTGTTGCAAATGCTGTTCGCGGCGAAGTTTCTCTTTGCGCTGGGACTTGTCGGTCATTCTGCATCTCCCGGAGCGGGCCTTGGCATCGTCGCCTGACGGTTTCGAAAGAAGTGCGTGTTGAGTTCTGGTTTGAAGTAGTGCTTGCGATCGACCCAGATGAATCCGTCACCCTTGGTGATGACGGCGACGTCCACCGGTCCACCGACTGTCTCGTCTTCGATCATCGACACTCGCTTCTGGAAGGAGCTCAAGTTGACCAGCGTCGAGGCTACATGCGCGAGCTCGTTCTTCGGCAAGTGTGCGATCGAAGCCAGGACCGGCTCATAGTGCCGCGCCTTCAGCAGGTCCTGGAACTGGTCCACCAAATCGGCAGCAGCATCGGTGGCCACGTTGGCCACTGTGGCTCGGTACGCTTCCTTGCGCTTCTTTCCGGCACCCGGGAAGCCGTCGATGATCTCGTCAGGCAGGCCCAGGACGGTTTCTAGGACTGCCTTCGCGAAGTCCAGGTACAGCTGTGGATTGACACCATAGAGAAATGCCTCCACGGTGACCGACTGCGCGAAGGGCTTGATGACGGCCGGATGGTCGACGTCGACACGCAACGTTTCCTCGAGAACGTACTTCAGGTGTCCCTCGAACACGCCGCCGACCTTGTAGGACTGCAAGACTGGGAAGAACTGCTTCTCGCCGAAACCCGCCAACACCAGACCCGAGTAGGTGTCCGTCACCATCTTCTGCTTCTGAATCACCAGTCGGGCCAGCCGAGTCAGGGACTGCACCTCGCTGGCGCCGAGGTATGAGAAGTTCTCGCTGATCAGGCGATTGATCTCACCGGAGAGCCGCGTCGCGAAAGTCATAGCCGTGGTCGACGGAAAGGTCGCTGCATCCAGGTCCGGGCTCGCATCCCATTCTTCGAAGACACGCGCGATGCAAGGCTCCGCCGCCTCTCGCAGCGCGTTGTGACCATCATCAGCACCGTCAGCGAAGTACTTCTCCAGCGCATCCCGCCGAACGTCGCGATCGATCTCCTTGAAGAGCACACCCAACGTATGGAGAAACATCACCTTCTGAACGTCCTCTGGAAACATACCGTGACTGCGGTTCAAGTACGCAATCAGCGCTGCGGCGTATTCTTCCAGCGTGTCGTAAGCCACATCGCCCAGTTCTTTCCGGAAGGACTTGACGATGGTCTCCCACGGAACCTGAAGCAGCGACGAACTGTTGTAGACCATGACCGCGACCGGTCGCACATTCGACAGCATGAACAGCTTGTCAGCGTGGTACAGCTTTGTTCTGCCCCCAACAAGGACGCTGGCTGCGCTGTCGCTGGCCAGGGCCACGCCCAATCGATTCATCACGACGACTTCTGCGGTCACTGCCTCCCCCTTCCTGTACTCGCGCTACGCCTCAGCCGCGCGAGCCCCCGGTTTGTCGCTTCCGATTTGGCTTGGGACTGCTCAGTCGAGTCTTCAACAGTTCGACGGCCAGCGCTTCGACCTCCTCCTGGCTCGGTGATTTTCCCGCAGCGAACGCTGCGGCGAGATTCGGCGAGACTTCCGGGCGAGCCGTGACCAGGCGCTTCAGATAGTCCATCAAAGGTCCGGGGCCACGAGCACTCCTGCCACTCTTTCGTGGCTGCGCAGCAGTGTCCCGGTCATTGCGCGAGGCCAGGCTTCGCCTGGCGATCTCTTGCACTTGCAGAGCAGCCACCGCCAAGCTCCCCGCGGGGGCCGACAACAAGTCGTCGGCATCAGCCGTCAGGATCATGGCCTCCATAGCGTCGATCAGTTGCTCCGGATGTCGTGTCTTGATCATCATGGCCTCATGCTTCAGTAGGGAGCAAGTAGTTGGTCAGGCGCCGGCGGATGCGACGCAGTGTGCTGGCATAGGTCGTTGGGTCCAACCCGAGTTGCGCTTGCACCTCGCCGGCCGAATCGCCACGGGCCAACCCCTCCAGGACAGAAAGTCCGATCGCGTCCTCCGCGAACAGCGCTTCGATTTCGATCAGCATCTGGCGGCCGGCCATCTCACGCTCCGGCGTGATGTCCGTTCTGGCCACCACATTGACAGTTCCATGGTCGTCCCCGAACTCATGTTCCGTGAGCGCACCGAACTCGACCATGTCCGCTTGCCTGGTTTCCGAGGCAATACTGCGCATGCTCTGGGCAATGAAGGCCACAAAGGGCACGTCGCGCGGCCAGCGACGGCGACCATCCAGGACCCGGATGAACGCTTCATGGAGCAGGTCCTGCCACTCCAGTCCAACCGCCCCCAAGCAGCGCAGGCGCGCCAGCTGGGCCAAGCGCGCGGAGTCGGCTGAGGAAAGCCGCTCCATGACTGCAGCCACCTCATCGATGGAGACGAAACCCGAAGCAGCTTCGGTGACGGTGGGCGGATTCACGAGACTGTATGCGCGCGACGGTCACGGGTTCGGACATCTGAGGCAAGATTCTCCTGCAGATGTCCGAGCAGTCCTGGCTTGTGCGCATGTGTTGGTAGGTGCCAGGGCGGCGCCAGACTGAAAGAGGCTACACCATGAACACCAACGAAACCCAGGCACCCGAGTCCGGCGCGGAAGACGATGATCGCCGCAAGCGCGAATACCGCGTGATGATCGACAAGATCCTGTACGTCTTGACCGAACCCGTCGTGACCGGCCGCCAGTTGCTTGCCCAGGCGGGGAAGGTACCGCCCGAGCAGTTCGCGATCTACATCAAGCTGCCCGGGACGCAGCCCAAGCGGGTTGGCCTGGACGAACCGGTCGACTTGCGTGCGCCTGGCGTCGAGCGCTTCGTGACGCTCCCCCTGGACCAGACCGAGGGGCTGGATGCGCCGCGCCGCCAGTTCTCGTTGCCTGCGGAGGATCAGGATTGGCTAGACGGACTGGGGCTGAATTTCGAGCTGGTGGCGGATCCTGGCCAACGCCGGGTGATCGTGCACGGTCTGCCCGTTCCCGCCGGATACACGGTGCCCAGCGTCTCGGTGAGCGTCCGCATCGAGCCTGGCTACCCTGACGTGCAGATCGACATGGCCTACTTCCGGCCCGCCTTGGTCCTCGCGTCGGGCCGGCAGATCAATGCCATCTGCGATGAACCCTTCGACGGCACGGTCTGGCAACGCTGGAGCCGTCACCGCACGCCCATGAACCCCTGGCGTCCTGGAATCGACAGTCTCAGCACGCATTTCGCCCTGATCCAGGAGTGGCTCGAGCGGGAAGCGAACAAGGCCTGATCATGTCAGCCTCCCTGACCCTGACCGCACGGCAGCGCGCGGAGTTGGCGCGCCATTTGTTGCCCGAAGACGGGTGCGAGGCTGTCGCCATCCTTCTGTGTGGGATGGCACGCGGCGGCAATCCCCTGCGACTTCTGGTGCGCCAGGTTCACCTGATTCCCCACGAAGCTTGCGACCGGCGGCCGGATGCGGTCACGTGGCCCACTGAACTCATCGTGCCCTGGCTCGAAGTCGCCGACAAGCTCGGACTGGCCGTCGTGAAGATCCACGGCCACCGCGGCTACGACCGCTTCTCGCAGACGGACGATGAGTCTGACCGGTTGCTCTTTCCGTCTCTGTATGCCTGGGTCGATCGCGCTCCCGTGCACGCCAGCGCGATCCTGATGGATGACGGCCGGCTGTTCGGCAGGGTCGTTAGCGAAGACGGGCAGTTCCAGCCGCTGCAAGCCGTCCATGTCATCGGCGACGACATCGAGCGATTTGATGGCGGCGGCGGGGCAGCCGCTGTACCCGAGCACGGTCGCCGGATCGCCCAGACCTTCGGTGGCGGGACCTTCGAGCGGCTCCGCCGGCTCAAGGTCGGGGTTGTCGGTTGTTCGGGAACGGGCAGTCCGGTGATCGAGCAGCTGGCGCGCAATTGCATCGGCTCACTGGTGCTGGTGGATCCGGACCATGTCGAGGACAAGAACCTGAACCGGATCGCCAACACAACGCGGGACGATGCCGAGCAAGGGCGACTCAAGGTCGATGTCGCCGCACGTGCGATCGCGGCGATGGGCTTGGGAACCACCGTGCAGACGCTTGCATCCACACTGTTCGACCCCGTCGTCGTGCGCGAGCTCGCCAGCTGTGACGTGCTGTTCGGCTGCATGGACACCATCGACGGCAGACACCTACTCAACAAGCTCGCCACCTTCTACCTGATCCCGTATTTCGATCTCGGCGTCAAGATTGAAGCCGACGGGATGGGCGGTGTGAACCAGGTGTGCGGCTCGGTGCACTACCTGCAACCGGGCGGATCGAGCCTGCTGAGTCGACACGTGTACTCGCTCGAGCAGGTACGTGCGGCAGGGATGATGCGAACCGACCCTCAGCAGTACCAGCGCCTGCTCGACGAGGGCTATCTCCGTGGAGTCCAGGAAGATCGCCCTGCCGTCGTTCAGCTAAACACTCTCATCGCCAGCCTGGCGGTCAACGAGTTCCTTGCTCGTCTGCATCCATACCGACTGGATCCAAACGCCGAGCATTCGGTGACCCGGATCAGCCTCAGCCATGGGATTTTCGAGCACGAGGCGGACGGCCAGCCGTGTCCTGTTCTCTCGCGACATGCTGGAAGGGGCGACGTCGAGCCGCTGCTGGACTGGCCCGAACTGAGCGGTGGTGCATGAGCTGGAAGCTCGCCCTCCCCTCCTGGATCCGGCGGCTCACGCTGGGGACCGCGCGCTATCGGTGGGAACGCGTCGAAGACACCCCCGACGAACCATCACCGGGCGTGGTCTACCTCATCGGCGACGGGCCCGAGGCCTGGTCCGCGGCGATGGTCTGCCCTTGCGGGTGTCAAGCGTTGGTGTCACTGAGCCTGATTCCGACCGACAGGCCTCGCTGGAAAGCCAACGTCAACCCGGCCGGGGAGATCTCGCTGCATCCGTCGGTGTGGCGCAAGCGCGGATGTCGCAGCCACTACAGCGTCATCCGCGGCCGGATCGTATGGGCGCGCGGTCGAGCCCGCGCGCCGGACTGACCCGGCGCGCTCGCAACTCGACTTGACTCTCGAATCAGCTGAAGTAGTCGCGCCAGGCCATGCGCACCATGCCTGAGGGCGTACTGCCGTCGTCCGGCGCAATCAGCACGGGCGCGTCATCGGCGAGCGTCGGCCTGGCCCTCGACTCCCAGTCATCGACGAACGCGCGGCTGAAGTAGCCGGCAACCTCGCGGTCGTGCACGATCAAGCCGGCGTCGCGGTTGCGCAGCACGCCGTCTGCGGACCAGTTGGCACTGCTGACCAGCACCGACTCGCCGTCGAGCACGATGCCTTTGTTGTGCACGTTGCTCTGCACGCGAAACACGGCCTCGTTGAATCCGGCCTCCGCCAGTCGCCGGACCTTGTCGGCGGCACCGTTGTTGCCGACGATGATGCGCATGTCCAGACCCGGCTTGTAGCTGAGTTCGGCGAGACTCAGCAGGAGCTGGGTGAAGCGCTCGTCGGAGGGCTTGTCCGAGTAGGTGATGTACGAGAACTGCAGGTAGATCGAGCGGCGAGCCGAGGCCAGCCAATCCACGACGCGTCCCACATAGTTGTCCGGCGTCAGCAGCGGCTGAACCTTGATGCGCCGCGGCACCGACGGCAGCGCTTCCGGCGCGATCGGTTCAACGGTCGCGAGTGCCAGTCCGGATTCAGCAGTCAACGATTCGATCGGAACGAGCACATCGGGGAAGTGCCATCCGCCTTGGACGTCGAGCGCGACGCCCGGCTCGCCTGCCTTCAGGTCGGCCTTGGCCGCCTCGAGGTCATGGCGGATGTAGCGCTCGTACAGCTGGGCCAGAGCTTCATCGTCCACGATGAGATGCCACTCACGATTGCCAGCGGAGTACATGCCATTGGCCGTGGTGGGGTCGCCAATCGGATCGATGTCTGGTTGGCTACGCTTGCTCCAGTTGCCGCTGGACAGCCAGAACGACGCATGGTCCCGAACGGCCACCTTCGCATGGTAGGCGGATGCGAAGCGGCGCCCCGACCCGCACTGGATGATCGCGCCGTCCAGGCGGCTCTTCAGGCGCTGTCTGAGTTGGGCACGGATCTCGGTTTCCGGCGCGGTCATGCTGTCGTCCCAGGTCAGCGCTGCCTCAATGTCTCCGTCTCGAATGGTGTCGATGAAGGTCTTGGCGATGTAGGCCGCATTGAAGTCGTACATCGCGACGGTCAATGACGATCGGGTGGCTTCCAGGAATGGCTTCAAGACCGGCCAACCCGCGTCTGGACCGAGGTGACAGAGCAATGAGCTTTCCACTTGGTGTTCGACGTCGATCGGATCGCCCTCGATGCCCTCGTACGACAGGCTGCCGGCATCCGCTGCCAGGTCGATCTCGGAGCCTTCGGCTGCAAGCTTGGCTCCAAGCTGGCGCCAGGGATCGGCCTGCATGACTGCGACACGATAGGGCCCGAGCTGACGCGGGACCCGATCCTCGAGCAGCATTTCGGTCGGGGGCTTCTTGTGGGACACGAAGACCAGGATCGCCGGCTCGCGCAGGATGCTTCCGTCGACGATCGGAAAGCCAGGCTCGACGCCCACCAAACCGGGCAGCATCTTCAGCTCAGGCAGATGGGCGTCGATGACGGCCTTGACGGCGGTCCTGGACGACGCATCAAGTGTTCGCATGCGGATGCCCTCCCAAGTTCATGTCGCGCGCGGCGCCGAAGTTCGAGCGTTCAGGGCACCGTGGATCGGCCGAAACGGCCAAGGCAAATGCGCCAGTCCCTGACGCATGGCTCGTCGGCGACGACCCGCAGACAACCCCTTCAGCGAATGCCGGGGAGACTCTTGGAAATGGAGACCGACTCGACGGCCGGATCGGACTCGATTCGCTGCAGCGCGGAGGCAGGGACCTCGGTCGAGAACATCGCTGCGGAGATCTCGCCGCGCGGGACCAGATAGCTGGGCCGAGCGAACCCCTGCCGCAGCTTGACGAGCACGACCATCTTCTCGTCCTCGGACGGCCGACGCGACTGCATGGATGCCGACGGCGTCTCGAGTTTGCGCAGCTTGGACAGGTCGATTGCCATGATTCGCCAGGTGGGGCCCCGTCGTACGGATACAAGCTGGCAGGCCAAGTTGCTCCTAATAGGGCAAGTTCAGCATAGCGCAAACCCCAAGACGCGTCCATGGCGCTCGCTTGGCGTCAGATCGCACTCGCCGAGGCGCGCCCAGCACCGTAGCGCGGATCCCAGGCTCCCGCCGCTGGCGGCAGTTGCTCCGCCCCGGCGGCCAGTTTGGCGCGGATGTCGTTGATCGACAGTTGAACCCCTTTGCGCGCAGCTTCGGACAACATCAGCGCGATCAGGCCAGTGACCGCAGGGGCCGCCATGCTGGTTCCGGATTTTCGGACGACGCCTGTTCCGGTGCGCGAGTGCGCTGCGATCACGAAGCCGCCCGGCGCGGAAACCTCTGGCTTCTCGCGTCCATCCCGGGTCGGTCCCGACGAAGAGAAGCTGGAGATCGGGAACGACGTCTTGTGCGCGTCGTACGACCCCACCACGATCGACAGCCGACCGGTCGATATCGACCCCAAGGTGTGTGTCGGCACGGGTCGCGCGAACGATGACTGCGCCGAATCCAGGCGCTCGACCCACGCGTGGTAGTCGACCGCGTCGCCACCCATAGAGCGCAACCGGATCGTCCAATCGCCACCGGGCAGACCTGGCGCCAAGTAGATGCCCAACACGTTGTCGCCGTTGTTCGGCTCAGCGAGGCGGCTGCTGGCAAAGACGGCCAGCTTTCCCTGCTCATCGGTGATTTCCGCCGTGTTCCCCGGCTGAAGCGCATCCAGCACGACGGTTCCGTCGGGCCCGATCAAGCTGACCTCGAGCCGCTTGGCTCCGGAGAACCAGACCTCAGCCTCGCCGCCAACCAGATCTCGAACCCGCCAGACGAGGTCCTCGACGAGGCCTGTCGCCGGAACCTGGCCCGACGTGTGGATGCCGTCGCCCTGCGAGTTGCTGGCGGCGATGACGACTGCGCGGTTGGGCTTTTCGCTGACCATGGCATCGATACCCTGCTCGACCAACGAGCTCCCATCGTGCGGTCCGCCGTTGGTCCCGAGGCTCAGGTTGACGACACAGGGCCTGTCGCCGGCGAGGTCGAAGATGAACCGAATGGCCTCCAGCATCTGGACCGAATCACCGAACGAGTTCTTCACCACATCGGGTCCCTGCCATGGGATGTCGTTCGCGGACGCCTCGACAAACACCAGGTCGGCCTCCGGCGCCACTCCTACCAGGCCGCTTCCGCGCCCGTTTCCGGCGGCGATGTCCATCACGTGCGTGCCATGGGAGCCGCGCTCGAAAGGCGTATCCGGGCGAGGACCGTACCCGAGCGCGGCGTACGGATCGGATGAAAGCAGCGCCGCATCGATCTCTTGCTGGGTATACAAGCGGCCGTAGTTGAAGGGACTGTTGACCTGCGCGACGCCAGCCTGATTCCAGATGGCCAGCAGCCGGGTCTTGCCGTTGGCCTTGCGGAAGTTGCCGTGAGCGAAGTCGCCACCAAAGTCGACGATTCCGACCACCGTACCCACGCCCCCCTTCGGCTTGACGTCGGCCGGCAGCAGGTCTGAGCGGACGCGCATCGTGCGGGTCGTCGCTTCCAGCTGGGGCCTGACAAGTTGTGAGGCTTTGAGGCTGCGGACCACGGGCTCGACGCGAACGGCCTCGATCCGGTCGATCGCCACGCGACCGGTCACGATGGCAGAACCGTCGGGCGTCATCCCGAGTTGCGCGCCTGGGAGCACGTCCGGCAGTTCTCGCCACAATGCTGTGTCCGCGACTCTGGCAACAACAGCGACTTCGTTGCTGTTCGCTGAAGTGATCGACAGAGCCTGTTTGCCACGTTGGCGGTTGATCACCGCCAACATTAGCCGCGCATCCATGGTCGCGGGCCTGACGCCGGCCGCACGATGCAGCCTGCCCAAATCACCGCGTTCGATACCGGCGAGTCGGGCCGGCAGTGCCCCCAAGTAGCCTGCTTCGCTTGCTGCGAAGCCGACCAAGCTGCTTGGGGCGGATTCCCCGTTGCTCGCTGCGGCCGCGCTGCTGGCCGGCAAAGCGGCCGGAGGTTCGCCGGTCGCAGCCATCGCTGCGGCGGCAAGTCCACCGGCGTCGACGCCTGGAACGCCAACCCATCTGCCGCCCTTCTTGACCTGCACCGTGGCGAGGTCTGCAAGCGGTTTGTCCTTGGGGGCCTTGTTGGTTCTGGTGAGGAACGAGTCGATCGCAGAACGGCTCAAGCCATCGAGCACGACCCGAGCGTCGTTCCCAAGAGGGAACTTGAGCGCGAACGATGCTGCGGCCGCCCGCGGCGCGACCTGGGGCTCGCCACGGAAGGAGGCTGTCGCCTTCTTGGCAACGCGTTTGGCCGGTGCGGCGCGCTTGGCCAGTGTGGGCTTGGCCGCGGCAGGCTTCTTTGCCTCCTTGGGGGCAGATTTGCGCGAACGTGCCGTTTGTTTGGTCGCCATGCTCCTCCTCCAACCCGCTTCGGCGCTGCGGCCGGTCCCGTCAGCATGCGTCGCACGGAGCTTGTCGATCCGAGCGACTACCCGCCTGTCCCAAGGCTGACGCCCCTCGCGGCCTTGCGCATCCTTTGATCGGATGACGCACCGACATTCTGTCGCAACGAGATGAAGACTCCATTGCCGGGTTCCTGGAACGGCGAAACGAGGCCATAGCAGCCCGGACCCGCGGCACCCTTGTCGATGCCGCCATCAACTCCCACCGGCCCGCGCGCAAGCGACCTGCACCATGCGGACTGGCGGTGGCTGGTCGACGCCCTCTCGACAGGCTCCGGTGCCACATTGCTCTACGGTTCTGGCGCCAGCGAGTACAGATCATCCCAGAACGGTTGCAGCGCCGAATGGATCCGGCTGTGTCGGGAAGCCAGGGCGACAAGCGCGTCAAGTTCCAGCCGAAAATTGGGCTGGCCGACCAACCGTGCCATGCTATCAATGACGTCGTAGGCCTGGATCCGAACGTCATCCTGCACCGCAGCTTCGCGCACGGCTCGGGTCAACGCCACGAAGAGCGCGACTGGGGTTTGATGTCTCGGAGGCATCACGCATGCATTGTGCAATGCAGCATTTCCCCTTGATTGACCTTGCCTGGATGCGACTGGCGGACTGGCGAGGACGGTTGCTCCTCGCAGTCCCAGGCCCCAACGTCAACAAGACGGTTTGCACGGCGATGCGCCGTTGTGGAAACCCCGGGGCTCTTTCGATACCGCCGCGCGTTGCGTTGCGGCGCGGACGTCAACTCGAGGTCGAACAGGTACGCCTTGACTGCATGCGCCCGCAGTACGCCTTCTTTGTTAAACAGGGTCGGGCACGACATCCAGGTAGCCCGGGACAAGGCTCGGCAGGCAAATGCAGACACCGGCCTTAGTCACCGGCACCCGGAGGCTGGTCGTCACGGTGCTGGCATGACATGCTCCCGGCGTTAGGTCACGGCAAACGTCGCCTCGAGTGCCGCGCGGAACCCGGTCCTGACTTGGTCTGGCGCTCGCCGAACGTATTCGCTGGCACGCACCAGAGCATCCCCGGTGAGAGTGCCGAGGTAGGACGCCGCGGCGGCGGCGTCCTTGGGCCCTGCACCGTCGACGCCGTCGAACCTCGGGCGCAGGGCAGTCCAAGTCACGGCGCCAAAGCCTCGGCCCGCGCCCCACTGGGCGATCTCCGCGTAGCCAGTGGCGTGTCTCGGTGGGTGCCCTGGCCACAGGCCGATGGCATGGAGGGCGGCTCCCTCGCGGCCAGCCAGCGCGGCTTGCGCGGCTTCCCCCGTGTGGTAATCCAATTCGCACCACAAGGTCGGGACGGGCTCCGCCCCTGGGGTCAGCACCAGCGTCAGTCTTCCGTCGCGAGAGACCCGCGCGAACTCGAGGGGCAACGTGGGGCCATCGGTCTGCCAGTCGCCAACGCAGCGCAGAACGCCGGGATCCCAGACCAGGGAGCCCCACCCGATGCATACGAACTTCACGCCCTCACCCCTCACCCCTCGCGCCCACTTCCCATCCAACATGGTACGTGGTGGCATTGCCCAAGCCAGGGCCGCCCGAACGACGGCGACACCGCTGCACGATGCGGGCCCTTGCGTCAGCGCTGCCCGACGGATCGCAAGGCGGGCGATGCTGTTCCAGCGGGCCGCCACGAGGTCTGGTCGTCAGCCCCAGAATATTCACTACCAAATGACGTCCTGATAACAACGCTTAGTAGGACATCGCGAAAATTCTTCTATAGTGCTGGTTGCCTATCCAGGGAGTGCCGTTGGAGCGCACTGCAGTCGCTGCTACCGAGGGAAAACCGGCCGATCGCGACGCTGATGGTCGCGGATCGCCCCTGCCGCGTCGCCGCGGCCGCCCTCGTGGCGCTCAGACCCGGCTGTTGAGTGCTGGCGCCGGCGAACTCGGCCGCCACCACTTCGCCTTCCTGCGCGCGCTGGTCGATGGCATCGACCTCGAGCACGCGTGGAAGCGGTACCTCGCCTTCTCCGGTGGACCGATCGACAGACGGCACTTCGCAAGCCGCTTGCGGCAGCTGGTCGACGTCATCGACCACGCGGGACCTCAACGTGGCAAAGCCTCCGAAGCGGGCCAAGTGGTGTCGGCGCTGCGAGCCCTGCCCGACTTCGTGCCCGCTCGGGCGGGGTCTGGGGCAGGAAAAGCCGGACGCTTGAGCGCAGCGGAAGGCGAGGTGGCTGCCAGTTCCCCCCGGGCGCCCTCCCCCACCCTCGAGGACTGGCGGTCGCGGTACTGCGGCAGGACCGGGATCGACGAGGACTTCTACACGGAGGCCGAGTGGCTCGAGCTCTACGTGGAGGAGTTCGGCGAGCCCGTCGGCGAGTCCTCCTCGGGGGCAGGAAAAGCCGGACACTTCGCGGCGGCGCCCTCCCCTGCCCTGTCCGCCACGACGCACGCGAGGCGGGCCGAAGCGGTCGGGGCCGAGCCGGCATCCCGCCTCACACTAGCGCAGCGCAAGGCTGTGCTGGAAGCGCTTGCAACGCTCGAGAACGTGCTGGCCCGTGAGCCGAGCTTGGAAGATGAGACCGGCTTCTGGCTGGGGGCCGGGATGCCCCGCGACCTGGCCAAGGTCGGTGTGAAGTCGCTGGGCGACCTGATCAACTTCATCAACATCTACGGCTTCCGCTGGCACCGGCGGGTGGCCCGGATGGGCGTGGTGCGCGCGCGCCGCCTGCTGGGCTGGCTCGCGCCGCTGGCCGAGGCACGCGGCCGCCCGCTGAAAGAGGCCGCGAGGCGCCCGGAGACCGACCTGGCGCTGCTGCGCAAGCGGGAGATGGGGGGAACGCAGGGGGTGGAGCGCTTTGCGCTCGTTCCCATCTTCGATGGCACCCTTCCGGACGCCCTCTCCGGGCGGGTCGGCGCCTTCCGCTCGCAAGAAGAGAACGTCTGGGGTGCCGCGACCGACGTCCAGGCGATCTCCCAGTGGCTCAGCCGCTACCGGGGCCAGACCCTTCGGGACTACACCCGCGTGGCCGAGCGCTTCTACCTCTGGTGCACCCACGTACAGCGCAAGGCGCTTTCGTCGCTCCAGGAGCCCGATCTGCAGGCCTACCAGGCCTTCCTGGCCGCCCCGCCGGCCGACTGGGTGCAGGAGCGAATGGTGCGCCGCGAGGACCCCTCCTGGCGGCCCTTCCGGGGCCCCCTCGGCCGCAACAGCCAGCGCCATGAGTTCACCGTGCTCGGCAGCATGTTCAGCACGATGCTGGAGAAGGGGTACCTGCGGGCGAACGCCATGGCCAATCTGGGCCGCACCCTCGGGCTGCTCAAGCCCAGCATCGACGTGCGGCGCTCCTTCAGCGATCGCCACTGGGCCTTTGCCAAGCAGGTGCTACATGAAAAGCCGGACACTCCAGAGCGGCGCCGCCTCGAACTGCTGCTGGAACTCGGAAGCACCACGGGATTGCGCCTGTCGGAACTGGCCACGACCCGCATGAAGGGGTTCCGGCAGGAGCAGGTGGACGGTGAGTCCGCCTGGCTGCTCGAAGTGGTCGGCAAGGGCGGGAAGCTGCGTACGGTCGTGGTCCTGGACCACGTCAAGGCGCTGATCGAGCAGCACCACCGCGACATGGATGCGGCTGGTCTGGGTTTCGATCCTTCGGTCAGCAAAGTCCAGATTCCGGGCAGCCTTGCGACGTCGGCCGCCGGGGAGCGTACCCTGCGCCGCGGCGACGATAGGGCTGTTAGCGCCAGCACCCCTTCCGCAGGCAGTCTGGCCGATGCGCTCGAGCGGGAGGCCTTGCGCGCGTGGCGGCCCTTGGTGGGCATCCTGAGGCGCCCTCCCCCTCGTCGAACCCTTGACCATCTGGGCGTGGCCTTCGTGGATCGCGCGGCTTCTTCGCAGGCTGACCGCTTCGGTGCACTGGAGCGTTCGGCCATCTACAAGCTCCTGCGGCGGTTCTTCCGCGATGCAGCTGTGGCAGCCGCCTCGCGAAGCGACGCACCGGAAGCGAGCGAATTCCTTGGAGCGTCTACGCACTGGCTGCGCCACACCTTCGCAAACACCGCGGTCAAGCAGATGCAGCCGCAGGTGCTGCAGAGCCTGCTCGGTCACTCCGATCTGCGGGTGACCTCGGTCTACGTGAAGGCCGACGCCACCGACATCGTCCGAGGCATTAGGGCGATGCAGAGAGCGGGAACCGACTGCGGCATCGGGGAACCGGTCGCGCGACGGGCTAAAACGCCACCGCGGTAGGCGCTTGAAGGGGTGGTGTGGTACGGAACCACAGCCCGCTTTCTGGTGTCCGGACCCGGCTGGAAAAGTCGGTGTGGTACGGAACCACACCTCACCTCCCAAGCGATTCTGGCGGCCCAGCGGAGGCCGCCCAAGACCGGTCGTGTATCGCCGGATAAACGCCGTTCACAGGGTCGGAATCGGCTGCGTGGTACCGTACCACGCAGCCATTTCAGGGTGCGTCTTGAAGCTCGGCCAGCACCTTCTGCAAGGCCGTCTCGAAGGCGGTCCAGCGCGTCGGCGAAAGCACACCCCGCGGCAATTCCACATTGACCGCCCCACCCTTCCCTGCCCGGATTACGCCCTTCTTCCCGTCTGCCAACACGAAGGTCTGCGTCACCTCCTTCGCCTTGGCCTTGGGCTTGCGGGATGCGGCATCGGTCAGAACGCGAAAGACCTCCGCTGCGGCCGGGCGCGGCGACCGGCCCGCCAGTGACCGAGCGGCGGCAAGAACAGCATCGGGATCCTGCTCGAAGGCTTTGTCCAGCGCCACAGCCCAGCGGAACTGGATCTCCACGGGGCTGCGGAAGGCCCCCACCACCTCCTGCGGCAGTTCCGCAACCCGCAGTGCCTTGGCGACGTTGCTATGGTCCAGCCCGATCTGCTCGGCGAGGCGCCTTGCGCTGGGAAACAAGCCCTCGTTCAGAGCCTTGTGATAGCTCACGCCCTGCTCCCAAGCCGAGAGGTTTGAGCGCCCACGGTTCTCGCGCTGCATCTGGACGTAGAGGGTCTGGTCGTCGACGTTCTCATCGACGACTGCACGCACGGGCAAGCCAAGCTCAAGGCACGCACGTGTCCGGCGGGACCCGTAGACCAGTTCGAAGCGCGGTCCATCCGTTTGCTCCGCCGCACCTCCACGAACGGGACGCACCTTGATCGGCTGCACGTTCCCGCCGGCGCTCTCGATCTCCCGCTTGAGCTCCATGAATGCCTGGCTCGAGAACGAGTCCGGATGGCGATCGGCCCAGCGCGTCAGCACGATCTGGCGCGGGTCGATGAGTTGTTCACCGACCTGCAGCTTGAGCTTCTCGATCTCGGCATTGAGCTTCGAGACGGCTTCCGTATCGGCCGCTGCGCCGGAGAGCATGCGGGAGAGCATCCCCACCCCGGTGCGAGGAACGGCTGGCCTCACGTCGGCCTGAGCCTCGGCAGCTGCTGCGGGCGCGGGTGCGGGCGCCTCGACATGGTCTGGAATCTTGAAGGCGATCCCTTGCCCCTTCTTCGGAGTAGCCACCTCAACCTCCCACCTGGCGCTGCCAGAACGTTTCCATCTGCTGCTCGATCAGGTCCACGAATCGATCGTAGGCCTCGAAGGCGCTCTTGAACGTGCGCGTCGAGGCGTTGTCGCGACTCGCGTCGTAGACGGTTCCGAACTCCTTGCTGGCGGTGCGAACAGCCTCGACGTCGGGAATCTCCACCGGCAGCACGCGCTCGGCGTAGGCGGCCTGGATCCACTCGCGAATGATCGCGGTCGATTGCCCGGTGTTGTCCTTGGGCGCGGCGTACTTCACCTTCGACAGCAGGATGTTGATGAACGCGAAGTCCTTGCCGGCGCCGCGCCCCGCAAAGTCGTCGGCCAGATCCTTGAACAGATCCCAGAACTGGGCGCTCGACGCGAAGTCCAGGTTGCTCGGCGGCAGCGGCATGATGATGCCGTCGCTCGCCATGAGGGCGTTGACTGTCAGGAACGACAGCGACGGCGGGGTGTCGCAGATGATCACGTCGTACTTCGACCGGATGGGGTCGAGCCCGTAGTCGAGCGTGCGCCAAAACTGGAACGAAGCTTCCTTGAGCTGACGCGTCGGTAGGATGAACTCGGCCGAGAAGAGGGGGGAGGAGGAGGGCACCAGGTCCACGCCGTCCCAGTACGTTGGCCGGATCGCGTAGTTGACGTCGGGCTCGTCCCCACTGAGCAGTGGCAACAGGGTCTGGGTGACGTCGACCTCCGCATCCGGAAGGAATCCAAAGAGGGTCGTCATGCTGCCCTGGGGATCAACGTCGACCACCAAGACCTTGTGGCCCCGCATGCTCAGGCCTTGGGCGAGGGTGGTTGCGGTGGTCGTCTTCGAACTGCCGCCCTTGAAGTGCGCCGTGGAAATCGTTATGGCCTCGCCACCTTCGGGTCGCAGATGGGCCGACCGGTAGTGGCGAGCCCACTGACGCATCTCCGAGAGCGTGAACTCGCGACGCGCCCCGGTCGAAGTCAGCCGCCCGGTCGGAAGCCCGCCAGGATTGCGCACGCGATAGTCATACTGCGAGCGTTCGATCTTGAGGCGCTCGATGAGTTGGGTCGCCGAAAACGTTGGTGGCAGCTTGCGGGCATCCGGCGCTAGCATCACCCCGCGGGCCTGCGCCACGATGGAGGTGGCGCGTTCTGCCTGCTCGGTGATCGCCTTCAGCGAGATCGGGTGGGTAGCCGAAGGTCCCTGTGTGGTCGGATCCATGCGTTCCTTGCAGTGCGCTATGACAATGAACGCAATTCTACGTGAGGCAGTGCTTTTTCAAGACATCGATGCATTCCACGTCTATCGCAGATGAGTTGGTGCTCGGCCCACGTAGAACCTGGATTTCAGGACGTTTTGAAGGCTCCCTCCAGGGTCAGTCGTCGATCTGTTTAAGAAGTTCAATAGTTCAAGACTTTCTTGGCTGGAAAATCTTTGAAAATCAATGAGTTAGGCGGCTCTCCGTCCGGACTCCCGGCCTCAGCCGTCCGGACATCACCGCGGAAGCGTCCTTGAAGCGACTGGAAGGCGTCCGGAAAGTCCTGGGGATAACTTTCGCGCTTGTGGATAACTTTCTGTCCGACTTTTCAGGCCCCAGTCGGGCTGCCAGATGGCTCGTGGCACCAGGCCGAAGTGATCAGAGCGGAGCCGAAGTGTCCGGGATTTCAGGCCCCTGGCAGCCGTAGAGTCGATCAGTTGTGATTGTCAGACCGGATTGACGTGTAGCGTCCAAGATACGATGGTCAACCCGGACGTTTGACCGAAACCTGCGACCTAGAATGGACGCATGAGCGGCGCGGCGATCGTGAGGCAGATGGATGTGGTGCAGGGCATGCTGCACAAATCCGTCATTGCCTTGGCGATCGTGCCGACCAATCGCTCGCTGACGGTCACCGGCCGCAAAGCGTACTCGGTGATGCTGCACCTTGCACAGATGCAGGCGGCCGCAGGAACCGAGGGACCGGACGGCGGGTTCGCCGCGCCGCTGAACTCGATCCTGCGAGGCTTCGGAGCCACCAACAGCATCTCGAGCGACGCGAAGAAGTACATCGATCAGATGATCTCGACAAAGGTCGAATGGCGGCCACTGTCGAAGTCCGAGCAGCAACTGCCGCTGACCTTCGACACCAACGGGAAAGAAGAGGGCGCTCCGGCGCCGCAGATCACCGACGAACTGCGCATCTTCAACCTGCTCGCGGAAGTGCGCATCTACAAGCGCGCGGGCGAGAACTGGGTCACCTGGTACTACCCGCCATCGATTCGCGAAGAGTTGGTCAGCCCCTCCCGATGGGCGCAGGTCGACTTCGCCGTTCTGCGCCAACTCTCGACCTACTGTGCGGTGGCGCTCTACGAGATGTGCGCGCGGTACCGCGACAGCCCCGCGGGCGTCACCAGCCGTCAGCACTGGTCATGGTGGGCAGAGACGCTACGGAGCTCACCGACCTCCAAGGTCCGCGCCTGGCGCAAGTTCAAGAACGAGTTCGTGACGCCGGCCATCAAGGAGATCAACGAACTCGGCGACATCGAGATCGAACTGATCGAATTCAGGCGCGGGCGCGAGGTCGAGTACGTTCAGTTCGGCGTGAAGAAGATGGCGCGCCGGCCAGAGCGGATCGCGCCGGCGGCACCGGACGTCACCAACATCCTGCGCGGCGGAAAGCTCGGGATCCGCGACACGGTGATCGAAGAACTCGAGCGCACGTATGGCGTCGACGCCGTCACCGAGGGCCTGGATCGCTACGAGCGTTTCATGAGTGGGGGCGATCGCCCGCGCATCGGCAACGCCGGCGCCTACCTGCGAACCATCATCGCGAACAAGGCTCGCGAGGAGGCTGCGGCAGGGCAGGGCGCCACCTCAGAATCGAGCGTTCAGGTCGTGGTCGAACCTGCGAAGCCACCGGCCGTGGCCCGATCGCAACGAGACATCGAGGACGCGGAGCGGCACCGGCGCTTCTCGTTGATCCGCGATCAATTCGCCAAGCTCGAACCGGACGAGCAACTCGAGTGGGTCCGGCGTGTTCGCGATGAGGCCGATGCCACCACGGCGCCAAGCCCCAGCATCATGAAACGCCTCGCGCGTGGCGAATGGCAGTCCCCGCTGGTCCAGGTGATGGTGATCCAGCACTACGCCAAGAGCGAACTTGGCGACGACTGGGCGAGCCTCCCCACAGAAGAGTTCGAGAGCCTGATGGCCGCCGACGCCAGCAGCGAGCGCGGCGTAGGCTGAGGCTCGCGTCAAAAAGAAAAAAGCCCCACCGCGTGAGCGATGGGGCTGAGGTTGCAGCGATCAGGCTGCCATCTTCTCCGGAACATCTTCGACGGCATCGCTGCCGACTTCGTCCTTCCCGAGATCGAGTTCCGCTTCGAGTTCGCGCTGCCGCACGATCAACGAAGCCAGGCGCTGCTCATGCTCGAACGGCCGCAGCAGTTCTGCGGTGAGCCCGTCGAGCTTCGCCCGCATGCGGGCCAGGCGTTGAGCACAGTCGTCGCGGTGAGGCGCGATGCCCTGGATGGTGTCGATCAAGGTCGCATGCAAGGCCGGGCCTGTTTGGCAAGCGCGGCACTCGTGTGAACTCGCGCCGCGCAGGAACAGGTGAACCTCGTCTTCTGCGCGTCCGATGAAAACGCCCAGTTCGAACGTGCCCACCGAGCCGACAACCTCATCTCGCGCGGAACGCGAGATGGATGCTCGGGCGCTGCGCACCACTGCACGCAGCGCCTCGCCGATCTCCTCGCGCCCTCGGTAGCTGCGACGGTGGATGTTCACGACCAGATCCGCTGCAAGCACCGACTGCGCCTGGTTGGCATCGGCCTCCAGCGCGACGAGCAACCTTTGGTTGCTGTCGATGCGCATCGGCAGCGCTGCCACCTCGGATTCGTTCGCATAGCGCTGGTTGCGCCACACGGACAACAAGGAGGCATACCGCGCGATCTCTGCATCGACGCCGGCCTTCTCGATGATCTTCGGGTTGCCCGAAGCAAGCGCCTTGACTTCTGCGTAGGTCAGCGTCGCCAGTTCGACGTCCTCGACGGACCGGATGCCCTTGTCCCCGCTCATCACCTGCGCGATGAACTTGGCCTTGGTCAGCACCGTCTGCCAGCTGTACGCATCGAAGCTTCCTTCGGTGACGTAGCGGATGATCTCCACCTCGGCGCATTCGTTGCCCTGGCGAAGGATCCGTCCCTCGCGCTGCTCAACGTCGCAGGGTCGCCAGGGGCAGTCGAGTTCGTGCAGTGCCACGAGGCGCCGCTGCACATTCGTGCCGACGCCCATCTTCGGGGTCGAACCGAGCAGCACGCGAACCTTGCCCTCACGCACCTGTCGGAAGAGCTTGGCTTTCTGTGAGTCGGTCTCTGCATCGTGGATGAAAGCGATCTGCTCGGCCGGCAGGCCTTGCCCGATCAGTTCGTCGCGCAGCGCCTGGTAGACGCTGAACGCCATGCCACTCTTCGGAGTGGACAGGTCGCAGAACACCAACTGGGCCCTCTTGAGGCCTGCGGTCTGCTGCCAGATGTCGTGCACCTCGCGTGCACACTGAGCCACCTTGCCGCCGGGGTCGGCGGGTTGGCGGCTGTTGATCAACCGCATGTCGAGCGCGGCAAGCCGGCCCTCGTTGGCGATCATGAGCATGTTGTCTTCGCGCGGGTCCACACGCTCGGTCTTCAGCCGCTCGGCCCGCTTCACGAGACTGCGCACGAAGGTGCGCAGCGACTCGCTCGGCTTGCACGTCACCGTCCTCGGCTTGTCGCCTTTGAGGGCGGGCACCGGCAGCTTCAGCATCTCGCGCGTGCGGATGTCCGACACGTCGCAGAACACCGTCATCAGGTCCGGCACGTTGATGAAGCGTGCGAACCTCGTGTTGAGCCGGTACCCGCTGCCGTCGGGTGCGATCTCCAGTGCCGTGACCGTTTCCCCGAAGGTGGCGGCCCAGGCATCGAACTGCTCGAGGCCCAGCGAGCGCAGCGTGTTTGGCTGCAGGTAGCGCTGGAAGGTGTGCACCTCGGCCATGCTGTTGGCCACCGGGGTCGCCGTGGCCAGTACGACGCCACGATGCTCGCCCCGGTACAGGTTCATCGTGTAGCGCGTCTTCAGGTACAGGTCGAACGCGCGCTGAGAGTTGCTCAGTGGCAGGCCTGCGATGCGTGCCATCTTGGTGTGACGGAACAGGTTCTTGGCCGAGTGGGCCTCGTCGTATGCGAGCCAGTCGACTCCCAGCGCTTCCCAGCATAGGAAGTCGTCCTTGCGCTCCTGATTCTCCAGCCGCTCCAGGCGGATCTTCCAGGTCTTCTTCATGCGCTCGAGCTGCTTGACGATCCTGTTGGACCGGCTGTCCGCGCTGCACATGCGCACGGCCATCTCGATCTCGCGGATGGTGTCCTTGATGAAGTCGGCGGTGAAGCCGGCGGACATGGGCAGCAGTTCGAAGGTCGAATGCGTCATCACGATCGCATCCCAGTCGCCCGTGGCCACGCGTGCCACGAACTCCCGCCGGCGGTCGCCCGCCAGGTCCTCCTTGGTCGCCATCAGGACGGCTGCCGAGGGGTAGAGCCGCACCAGTTCGGCGGCGTACTGCTCGAGGCAGTGATTCGGCACGATGTGGGCCGGCTTGTTGGCCAGCCTCAAGCGACGCAGCTCCATGCTGGCCGCCACCATGATCGCCGTCTTGCCGGCGCCCACCGCGTGGAACAGCCCGGTGTTGCCGGACTGCACGACGCGCCAGATCGCGTTGCGCTGGCTCCCGTGGAGCTCGAAGCATTGCGAGAAGACTGCGTATTTCAGCCCATCGTAGACGGTCGTTTCAGCCGATCGTAGACGCCGTTTCAGACGAACGTGGACGCCGTTTCAAGCTGATCGTGGACGACGTTTCAGCCTGATCGTGGACGATCGCGGAGCGCGCGGGTGATCTTGAGCGCGGGCATGCTGGCCGATTTTTCGGCCTGCCATGCCCACCAACAGGATCATGATGCGTCAGATTCGACAGGCACTGCGCCTGCACCTTGAAGCCGGCCTGAGCTACGGCCAGATCGCGCGCGTAGTGGGCATCGGCAAGGCGACCATCGGCAAGTTCGTGCTGCTCGCGCGCGCCGCCGGCGTCGACTGGGTGGTCGCGCAGACGCTCAGCGACGAGCAACTCGAAGCGCGGCTGTACCGGCCTGCCGTGCCGCGCGCGAGCCGCCAACTGGAGCCCGACTACCCCTGGATCCACCAGGAGATCAAGCGCCCGGGCGTCACGCTGCAGTTGCTCTGGGAGGAGTACCAACGAGGCTGCGAGCAGGCCTACAAGTACACCAGCTTCTGCGTCAAGTACCGCGCGTGGGCGGCGGCGCTCAAGCGCTCGATGCGCCAGACACACATCGCCGGCGAGCGGCTGTTCGTCGACTACGCTGGGCAGACCGTTCCGGTCTTCGATGCGACCGGTGGCGAGATCCGCCGCGCCCAGATCTTCGTGGCCGTGCTCGGCGCATCGAACTACACCTACGCCTGCGCCACGGCGACGCAGAGCGCGGTCGACTGGGTTGGCTCGATCATCGACGCGCTCGAGTTCATCGGCGGCGTACCGCGCCTGATCGTGCCCGACCAGACACGGGCGTTGATCGCCCGGCCCGACCGCTACGAACCGGCGGTGAACCGCCTGGTCGACGAGTTGTGCGACCACTACGACGTCGCGGTGCTGCCGGCACGGCCCGCGCATCCGCGCGACAAGCCGAAGGTCGAGGTGGGGGTCCAAGTGGTCGAGCGCTGGATCCTCGCGCGCCTGCGCAACCGGCGCTTCTTCAGCCTCGGGGAGCTGAACGCCGCGATCCGCGAGTTGCTGCTCGACCTGAACCACCGAGCCTTCAAGAAGCTGCCCGGCTGCCGCGCGAGCGCGTTCGACGCCCTGGACCGCCCTGAGCTGCGGGCACTGCCGGCCACCCGCATGGCGATCGCCCGCTTCAAGCGCGCCCGCGTCAACATCGACTACCACGTCGAGCTCGACGGCCACTACTACAGCGTGCCGCACCGCCTCGTGCGCAGCAAGGTCGAACTGCGTGTCACCGCCGCGACGGTCGAGATCCTGGCGGGCAACCAGCGCGTCGCCGTGCACGCCTACAGCAGCCGGCGAGGCGCGCACACGACCGCCGCCGAGCACATGCCGGCGTCGCACCGTGCGCACCGGGAGTGGACGCCGCAGCGACTCATTGCCTGGGGCGAGCGCATCGGCGCGGCCACTGGCGCGCTCGTGCGCTGGCAGATGGAGCACCGCCCGCACCCGGAGCAGGGCTACCGCGCCTGCCTTGGGCTGCAGCGCCTGGCGCGCCAGTTCGGCGATGCGCGGCTCGAAGCCGCCTGCGCCCGTGCGATGTCGATCCGCTCGCCGACCTACCGCAGCGTGAACTCGATCCTGGCCGCAGGGCTGGATCGCCAGCAGGTGCCGGCTACGCCGGCCGAGGCGGCACTGCCGCCGCACGAGAACGTGCGCGGCCCCGACTACTACCACTGACGAAGGAGAACGCCCTTGCTCAACGAACACACCCTGGACCAACTGCGCGGCCTGCGCCTCGACGGCATGGTCCAGGCGCTGGCCGACCCGGGCACCAGCGCGGCAGCGGCCGAGCTGGCCTTCGACGAACGCCTGGCGATGCTCGTGCAGCGCGAGATCGACTGGCGTGACGGCAAGCGCCTCGCGCGGCTGCTCAAGGCGGCCAAGTTGAAGGTCGGCAGCGCCTGCATCGAGGACATCGACTGGCGCGGCTCGCGCGGGCTGGACCGCACCCTCGTCACAGCGCTCGCCGGCTGCGACTGGCTGCGCCACGGTCACAACGTCTTGATCACCGGGGCGACCGGCGTCGGGAAGACGTGGTTGGCTTGTGCGCTGGCGCAGCAGGCCGCGCGTTCGGGCTTCACGGTGCTGTACATGCGAGCGCCGCGGCTGCTCGAGGAATTGCGCGTCGCCCATGGCGACGGCAGCTTCGGGCGCCGGCTGGCGCAACTCGCACGCATCGACCTGTTGGCCATCGACGACTTCGCGATCGCGCCGATCACCGCCGCGGAGCGCAATGACCTGCTCGAGCTGCTGGATGACCGCGTGGGCACCCGCGCCACCCTGATAACGAGCCAGTTGCCGGTCACAGCGTGGCATGAATGGCTGAACGATCCGACGCTGGCCGATGCGATCCTGGACCGCATCGTCCACGCGGCGCACAAGATCGCGCTCAAGGGTGAATCGATGCGAAAGAAGCAGGTGAAGGCATGACCGCTTCGCGCAAACCGAGCAACACATCGGCTGCGACCATGAACACGGCTTGCCCACCGCGGCGGTCGTTCGTCGCAAGCGACGCCCGCCGCCCTGGACAAGCCTGCCGCAAAGACCAGCCTGCAATGACCGCCTTCGGCGCCACGTTGCCCACCCCGGCGATGCTCGCCGGCATGGACAACGCTCATCGCTTCAGCGCCATCGTGGACGGCTGAGATACGATGAACCCCTTCACTCGCGTGCTCCCGTGATCGTCCACGATCACGCTGAAACAGCGTCCGCGATCACGCCGAAACCGGCGTCCACGATCGCTGAAATACGCAAGAAGCCGGGCAGCTTCAGATGCGAGCCGTCGAATTCGCGCTGGCGGATGCAGTTGAACAGGTCGTTGTAGATCCTGCACAGCCGCTCGCGCCTCGCAGCGTCTTCATAGGCCCACGCTGCGAAGCGGTCCCGGATCAGGCCGAGCTTCTCCCGCGCAGCAAGCGTCTCCTCCTTGTTGACGACGTACACGCCGTCCTTCTCAGGGTGCGGGTCGCGCACGGTGGGTGTCTGCACGTTCAGCGCGTGCTGCACGAGCTCGATCGCATGCATGCGCCGCGTGCCGTACTCCTGAATGCATGCGACGCTCTGACGTGCCGCCCAGTCGTTGAAGTTCACCGACCAGGTCCCGGCGACTGCCAGGTACCGGACGCTGCTGTCCTGCAGGCCGAGCACCTCCTTGATGAAGGCCTCGACCACGTCGGCAGGGACCCAGACCGCGCCCAGGCGCAGCGCGATGTCGCCCGGGGGAAGGTCCTCGGGGATCACCTTCTCCAGTGCCGCCACGTTCGCACGGTAGGCGTCGCCGGCGTCAAGGGCCGCGGTCAGCTTGCGCTTCACGTTGCCGGAGAGGTACTCGTCGGCCGGTTCGTACCGGTCGCTCTCTGGATTCAGGTAGACCATGCCCCGCGCCATGAGGTCCTGGAGGGCCTCGCCTGGCGTCGCGCGCAGCAGTTGGCCGATGTAGTCGGGATCGACCCGGCCCTTCCATTGCATCGATAGGGCGAGCGCCTCGTCGGGATGCTCAGCCTGCGTGGCCTCCCGAACCGGCGCGACCGTGCGCTTGGAGAAGATGGCGGCCTTGGTGGCGACTTCCTCCTCTTCGTCGTAGTGCTCCAGTGACAGGAGCAGCGGATAGTCGGGATCCCGCCGGAAGGCGAGGGCGTTGGCGCGACAGGACAGGTAGCCGTGGCGCCTGACGAACCGGTCGTAGCTCTGGTTGAGCCGGCGCCGCAGATCGCCAAGGTCATGGTCCGATGCCGTGCCCAGCTGCGCGCTGAGCAGCGCGCGGGCGCGATCACGGATGTCTGCCATGCCGGCGATGCGCAGCCGAACAGTGGCGTTCAGGCGGTCGTGCACATCCACGACGTGATCGCCTTCGACGACGCCGATGCGGCCGTTGTTGACCACGAACGACCCTGGTCGCGCGCCCACGGGCGCAGACACCACGTTCTGCGGCGCCTTGCTGGGGACCGTGGGCCGAGCGCCGTAGACGCCTTTGGGCACCATCGCCTGCGCGTTGAGCAGCGCCGCTTCGAGGTTGCCCTCGAGCACGGCAGTCGGCACGGCCTGGTAGCCGTTGCTGACCCGGTCGATCTGCCCGAGCACATGCTGCGGGTGCTGCACGAACCAGCGATTGATCCGCAGGTACTGCTCGTGGCAACCTGACCGCAGCATCCCCTTGGGGACGTAGTCGAGGTCCAGCCATTCGGCCGAGGCCGCCGCTTCGCCGGTGGCACGCTTTCTGAGTACCACCAGGTCGGCCTGCACGCTGGTCGATGCGAGGCGCTCGAACGTACCGGCCGGCAGCCGGAACGCCGTGACCAGGTCGGCTTCGGAGGCCACATGCGCCCGCACGCCGGCATCGTTCTCGTCCAGGAAGTACGACGAGGTGATGAAGCACACCAGGCCGCCAGGCCGCAGAAGGTCGAGTGCTCGACCGACGAACCAGTTGTGGATGCTCGCTCGGCTGTAGGGCCGGTTGCGGTTGTCGAGCACACCGTAGCGCCCGAAGGGCACGTTGGACAGGACCAAGTCGAAGGTCCCCTCGGCCAAGGCCGCGGACTCGAACCCACCAATGCGCACGTCCACGCCGAAGGGCGCGTACAGGCTTCGAAGCATGCGACCTGAGACGCGATCGATCTCGATGGCGGTGATCCGGCTGCGGCCGGCCACCTCGGCAGGCATGCAGCCCAGGAAGTGCCCGATGCCGGCGCTCGGCTCGAGGATGCGGCCGCCCTGGAAGCCCAGGCGGCGCAGCAGCGCCCAGAACCAGTGGATGACCAACGGATCGGTGTAGTGGCTGTTGTTCACCGATGCGCGCGCCGAGTCGTGGTCTGCGTCGGAGAGCAACTGCCGCAGGAGCCCGGCGCGCTGAACCCAGGCGGGGTCGCGGCCGTCTTCGTTGAAGCTGGCCGGAAGGCCTCCCCAGCCGGTGTAGCGCAGCAGTGTGGTGCGCTCGCTGGCCGTCGGGGTTCGTGCCTCCTCCTCGATGGCGCGGAGTGCGGTGATGGCGGCCGTGTTGGCCTCGAACTTCGTCACTTGGCCATCGAGCTGACCCAGGACGGTGTCGTCCCAGGTCGGCCACTCGACGACCGCGGTGGTGCTGGCCGACGTCTGCAGGGCAGGGCGCCATGCCTTGGAGACTTGTGAGGGCTCCTCGGGCAGGGCTTCGGCCGTGGTGGCCGCGGGCTGCGCGGCCTCGGCGAATAGGTCTGGGTATGCGGGGGCTTCGGTGTCGAAGCCCGGCAGACAAGGGGTGTAGCCACCCTGGCTGGATGGGGACATGCGATCTCCGTGATGTGGAGAGAGCACACGCCCCCGAGGGGAGCGTGAGCTCCCGGTGGGAGGGGGGCGCCGGCCGACGGAGCGGCAAGCGGACGTGCGTCAGCCAGCCGCGCGGCCTGAGCGGCAGCGAGTTGGTGAAGACGGATTGGGGGAAGGGGCCGGCCGCTTTTTAGGCGGGCACGGCAGGGAACTCACCGCCCGGGTTGGCGGCTTCGGCAGGGCAGGGCTCTGCGCGGATCGACTTGCGGGTCACGACCGCTAACGCCGGCGATGCCGGAACGCCTCAGAGGGCGGCTGTGGCTGTGGCCACGAAGCAAATTGAGTATGAATCAACTAGCCGCGGAGGGAAAGACGCCCCGCCGCGTCGGCGCATGTTCATCGGGCCTGACCCGGCCACAGGCGGCCGGGTCGCGCGTTGTGACAACTTGACGCCAACGGGAAGAGGCCACCTGGTTGCGCGAGCATGGTGCGGTGGAAGGGAAGGGCATCTGCGCCGCGCTGGGCGCAGGAGTCGCGGTGACCAAGGTGCAGCGGCTTGCCGCGGCCTGGCCGCACGAGCGAGGTGGAAAGGTACCCCTCATGCCTCACGCACAATAGTTGGCATGAGCACTCGCAAGACGGCCAAGAAGACCGCAGTGGCGCCTCGCGTATCGCGCACGGGCGCGGCGGCTGGCGTGCCCATCGAGGCGGCATTCGATGAGGTGGTGGAACTGATACGTGCTGCGCGCCAGCGCGCCCACCAGGCGGTCAACACCGAGCTCATCGGCCTGTACTGGCAGATCGGTGAGTACATCGACGGCAAGCTGGCGGCGGCCGAGTGGGGTGAGGGCGTGGTGGACCGACTGGCGCAACACTTGGCCCGCACGGTGCCGGGACTGCGTGGCTTCTCGGCGCAGAACCTGTGGCGCATGCGGCAGCTGGTCGACACCTACCGCGATGCACCAAAACTCTCACCACTGGTGAGAGCATTGCCCTGGACCCACAACCTCATCATCCTGGGCCAGTCCAAGCGTGCCGAGGAGCGGGAGTTCTACCTTCGCATGGCCGTGCAGCAGCGCTGGGGCAAGCGAGAGCTGGAGCGGCAGATCCGCCTGGCGGCCTTCGAGAAGGCGGTGCTGGCGCCGCCAAAACTCTCACCAGCGGTGAGAGAAATGCATGGCGAGTCGGCGGCTGCTGCTTTCAAGGACGCCTACGCGCTGGAATTCCTCGAGCTGCCCATCGGCCACACCGAGGCCGACCTGCATCGCGGCCTGCTTGGCCGGCTGCAGGCCTTCTTGATCGAACTGGGCCGCGACTTCTGCTTCGTCGGCTCGGAGTTCCCGTTGCAGGTGGGCGGGCGCGACTTCGCGCTCGACCTGCTGTTCTTCCACCGCGGCCTGAACTGCCTGGTGGCCATCGAGCTGAAGGTGGACCGCTTCGAGCCCGAGCATCTCGGCAAGCTGAACTTCTACCTGGAAGCGCTGGACCGTGACGTGAAGAAGCCGCACGAGAACCCGGCCATCGGAGTGCTGTTGTGCGCGTCCAAGGACAGTGAGGTGGTGGAGTACGCGCTGAGCCGAACGCTATCGCCAGCGCTTGTCGCGCAATACCAGACCCAGTTGCCGGACAAGCAACTGCTGGCCGCCAAGCTGCACGAGTTCTACAACTTGAATGCACTGCCAATCGATCTGAAGTCGCTGACTAGACCTCGGGCGAAGAAGGTTGGCAAGCCGCGATAGTTCGTCTCCCGCCTCCAACATGGGCGCAGCCGGTCGAGGCTGATGGGGCCCCCGCGGCAGACTCGCCGGTAGCCGTTGGAGACACAAGTAGCGCAGTGCTGAAACACGGCTGCTGTCCCTGCTTGATGCGCCGCTACGGTGGCCGCCTTGCAAGGAAGCCGGGCATCGCATTTGTTACGAGTAGTGAAGACGCTCGAGGTGGACTTGGCCCTACTCTGATCCATGCGCGCGTTGGTGCGCATGACGGATGTCGAAGAGGGGGTCGCCAGCCTCGTCTGCGTGGAAGTGCGGACAGGCGTGGTCCGCGAGGAAGGCAAAGCTCTTGCTCGGCGTGAGCGTGCCCTTGTTGCCGTCGTATTCCAGGAACGCGGATCCGCGGGCTTGGTTGTGCCAGGGGCAGATCAGCTGCGTGAACAGGCCGACCGCGGCCGACGCGAGTAGGCCGTTGGGCCAAACGACCTGAGGCTTGCCACCTGCGGCGCCATAGTTGCGGGCTTCTTGGACTAGCGCTTCTTCGGTCACCACGCCCATGCAGCGCAGGCAGGGGCTTCCTGGCGTGATCAGTGCGACCTGGCCCGAGATCAGGAAGCCATCGCCGATCTTGTGCACGTCCATGCCGATATCGATGTATGGGATCAGGAAGCGCCGGCAGAACTTGTCGAGTTGGTCCTTGGCAGTCACGGCGTCCAGGCAGCCGATCAGCACGTCGCAGGTCTGGAGTTCCTGAGACACCTCTTGCCAGTGCGTGGGATGAGCGCCGATATTGACGTCGGCGACGACGGCGCGGACCACGCGCGCGGCGATCTCAACCTTCAAGGTCCGGCGCTTTACGTCCTCAAGGGTTCCGCCGACCAGGCGGTTCAGGTTTGTCTCGGAAATGGTGTCAGGATCGACCAGCACGTAGTTGCCGACACCGATGTGGGCGAGCTGTTGGACGACATGAGACCCGCCTCCTCCCAGGCCGATGACGCCGACCTTGGTGCGCTTCAGGTCCTGTTCGCTCGTGGCGCCCAGGAAGCTTTGTCGGTCATGTTTGCTCATAGAGATCTCCGAACTTCCGAACCGAGCGGCCCACCTGCGTGAACCCGGCGACGTATTGGGGTTGGGCCTTCTTCGCAGTCCACACCAAGCCTCTGGCGCTTGTGTTGCTCAGCACTAGCAGTCCATGTGGCATGCGCGGCAGCGCGTTGAAGAAGCCCGGCACGAACTGGGCGCCACTGATCAGGTCGGTCTTCGAGAAGCCCGGCAGACCATGGCCGCCGTGGGTGTGGACGTGCAGCAGTGCCGATTTGCCCGGATGCGCCACCTCGATCGCCTTACGCATGGCGTCGGATCCGATCTGGGCTCCGACCGTCGCAGCGCGCTCGTAGTCGTCGTCGTCCACCGGGTGATAGCTGCGGCAGAGCAGCAGGATGTCGCCGTCGACAGAGCGCGAGGCGCCCGCCGTCAGAAAGCCAACACGCTCGAAGGCGAACGGGTGTCGACGGTGCAGATCCAGTCGTACCTGAGCAAGTAGTGCCTCGGTGATCTTGATGTGGATCTTCATCGGAATGCCCTCAGGTGATTCATCAGGATCTGCACCCAGGGGAGCGCCGCCTCGACGCCCTGCCATGAGCAGGCCCACCAGGTGCGGCCGCCCAAAGAGTGGGCGGTCCAGTTGTTCGCGCTGCCGCCGGGGATTTGTCGATCCAGGAAGAGGCGGGTTTGGTAGCCCGTGTGCTCGTGGGGGTGCAGCAGCGCGTCGCAGACGACGGTGCCGCCCAGGGTTTCGACCTTGAGGCCAGGCAGGAAGGCCAATAGGCGGCCCCCTTCCTGGAACGGCTCTGCGCTGGGTACGACAGCCTGCAGTGCGCTCAGTTGTGCGGCGCTCATGACGACTGCCCCCGCGGCGGGTGGGACGTGAAGTGCATGCCGGCCTTGAGCTTGAGCTCCTGCCCGGGCTTCAACTCGACCAGCCTGCCATCGACCCACAGGTCGAGGAGGTAGCCCGGCTCGACATTGAAGATGGCGATCAGTTGCTCGGTCGTGTAGGTGCCCTTGGTCAGTTCGAACGGCTGTTCGTTGTAGAGCACCTTGACCAGCTTGCTGCCCTTGCGGGTCTTGAAGTGTTCGGTGCCCTCTTGGGACAGATCCACCACATCGTCATCGTCGAGCACCTTGTCCGGAGCATCTTCCAGTTGCTGCACAACCTCGAACTCGTCATCCTTGCGGGCCAGACGCAGCAAGGTCTTTGCGTTGACCCTCGCCCGCGGCCACTCGAGCTTGAGGCCATCCAGGAAGAAGCGGTAAGTCGCGTCGCCCTCGATGACGAAGAAGCGCTCCACGCCCGGCTGGTTGAGATTGACGAGCTCTTCAGGTCGGAGTTCCTCCAGCGCGCCACCGGGCAGCTGCTGCAGAACGATCACCTCGTCGCTGGAGTTGAAGCCCGCAGCCTCGGCAATCTGACGGCCGGTCACACGGTCGTCGTCGATGCGCGCGCTGCGGCGGTTGAAGTGCTCGTCGAGCACCTCGATGGCCTGGCCCTGGAGACGAGCCGCCTGGTTGTGTTGCGTATCCGACTGCATGGGATCACTCCTCTGCCACGAAGGCGATGGAACCAACGATGAATAAGCTGCTTCAGTGAAGCTGTTGAACAGACCCTGGAGGGGCGCGCTCGTCAACCTCAGTGCGCCCATTCTGCTTCAATGAAGCTGTTGAAGCAAGCAGAAAAATTAGGGAATCGCCGTGTAGACGAACTCCACACCGCCGGTATCAGCCGCTTCCTCGTGACGCAAGACGTAGCCCATCTCCCAGAGATCCTTGAGCTGGGTGCTGGCGTTGGTCGTCTTCAGGCCCAAGTCTGCTGCAGCCTCCGACGTCCGAACGGCCTTGTTTGCCATCACGTAGTCAAGCAGAGACTTCTTTGCGGGCGAAAGCTCGCCGCCGATCAAATCCCAGCCCGCCGGGCCTTTGACGAAGAGGGGCTGCTGCTTCTTGTCAGCGGCGACGAACCAGTTGAAAAGCAGATCTTCGTGAGCAACGTCACTGATCACGAACCCCAACTGCTTCCGGAAGCGACGGGCCAGCTCGACAACGCTCTCACGTGGAAAGGAGGCGTCGGTGCGCTTGACACCCTCCAAAGAGATCTCAAAGACCCGCGCGCTCGGATGTTGCTCAACGGCTCGCAGGAGCATGGCATAGACCTCGCGGCCTTGCTCATTGCCCCAGCCTTCCTTGCCGGCCCCCAAGTAGTCGGCCAATCGGAGCCGCACGACCTCGTTCATTGAGTACATTGAAGCAGAGGCACTGTCAAGCGTCAAGCTTAAAAACGAAGGCGACGTGCGTTCCCCACAAGGGCGTGAGGTCATGCCGGTGCCGGGCTACCACAAACGACCTCCCGCTACGCGGTTCAAGGAGGAGACTTGAGTTGTAGAGGCGAAAGTGGATGCTGGTGTCGAACGCGAGTGCGTGCCGGGCGCTGGTGCGAATGCCGCAGCCGTTCTCAGGGCCGAACCGGGACAAGCCATCTGTAACGACTCGGAGTAGCAGTTCCGGGTCGGACAACGCGGCGGACTGAGGGTCGGTCTTGTTCAGTGCTGGTCGAAGTGTCTCAAACAGCCCCAGGCCCGAATCGGAAACGCTGACAACGGCCCGATGCCCACCGTAAATCTGCATCGCGGCATAGCCCTCGATCGCGGTGTTCGCGTGACGATGGATGTTCTGAATGAGTTCGGCAAACGCGTGCCAAGCCGCGAACCGAAACTTCTCAAGCCGGTCCTGGGTCATTCCGCTCGCCTGTCCTGCAACGCGGTCAGCCAATTGGCTGGGCAAATCGGGATCACGCTCGGAAGGATGAATCCGAGCGAATTCGACCAGCATCTTGTGCTTGCGTTGCGCGGGTTGCCTTACCGACTCGAGCTTCGGATGTACGCGAACCGCAGGATCAAGATAGTTGAAGAAGCCCATGCGCTGCAGGTAACCCATGGTGCCGGCCGCGCCCTCTTCGAACACGAGGCTCACATCTTTGGTGGCAGTCGCGGCTTGGTTCACCAGCGACAGCAGGCGGGTGCCGGCATCGACCATCACCTTGCAGTCACGCGGAAAGGTGATCTGGACTCGAGTGACAACTTGGTCGTGAACCGCGCGCTGGTGCTTGAACGAATCATCAAGCAAGTTGGCGTCAACCCATCGTGCGGGCAGCGTGATCTCGGCTTGCATCGCTAGCAATTGTGCACGGTCGGAAGCCTTAGTTACTCTGTACTTCTACTGCACGCGGTAGCGGTTGCTGCAGTTCGAAGACCACGGCGTGCCGGCCGTGGTCTTCGAGCTTCGAGGCGGAGAGCTACACCCCATAGTGCTGACGCACGTAGCGACGCCGCTGCAGATAGGGAGCGCCCTTGGTGATGTCCAGTGGAGCCCAGTGGATGAGCCACCGCAGCGCGGCGACGCGCAGCAGGGGTGGGTAGCGGCGGTCTTGCATCACCGCGAGGAGTTGCTCGGTGGTGTAGTGGCGCAAGCCCGTCAAGAGGACCATGAACCGGTTGCAACGATGGGTCAACATGGCCGTCCCCTAGTCGAGGGCGCGCCGGATGGTCGCGGACTCCGGGTGCTCGCCGATGAACTCGAGAAGCTGTTCGTACTTCTCGGCCAGGCTGTCCCAGCCTCGCCAGAGCATGTTGTTGAGCGCGAAGGCGGTGGCGATGATGCCGGCGACCTCGGCGCGAACCGTGCCGCTGAAGCCGTTGCCGTCGACCTTGATCTGGAAGGTCTCGACGCCGGACGGGTGCAAGAACGCACCGCCGTTCGAGAGCTCGACGTAGTCCCAGAAGCCGCCGCGATAGGTCGGGCAGAGGCTGCCCATCCAGTCGTACACCGACATCTCGAACTTGATCATCGCGCGCTCACCGAAGTGCTGCGGCAGGAAGTCCAAGCGACGTTCGACGGGCACGACGCTCGCGGTGATGCGAGCGCTGCCGTCGAAGGCCTGCCCCGGGTTGGCGAAGAGGGAAATGGATTCGTGGGACATGACGCTTTCCTTTCAAGCGCATGAACACGAGCGAACCCGACTCGGGGTGTCGCCCGAGCTCGGGTTGAGGATGCGCGGGCGGGCCCGCGCAGGAGGTGGCCTACGTCCTGGACGCGAGGCCGCAGTTGGGCGGCACGGGTCGGTTCGAAAGCCGGGCCAGCAAGAGCCGGCGAAGGATGTGGTGGGCCTGCAGGCGCAGGCGGATTGAAGTGCGGGTCACGACCGCAAACGCCGGCCAAGCCGGAACGCTGGTGACAGCGGCAATGGCGAGGTGCCAGTAGCGGCCTCAGTATGAACCAACGCTGTGTACCTGAACAGAGGCTCAGCAAGGCGCAGCCCGTGGGAGGTCGTGCCACCTCGCGTTCATGCAGCGTGCCGGCCGTGGCTACGAGCGCGACGGGCGGAAACCGGGGGGGCTTCGACCCTCCTTTCCGGGTTGAAACGCCTGATCGACTTCTGGACGATCCAGGGCAGGGCAATGCAACCGGCAGGGAGCTGTAGTCGCCCGCGCATTTCACCGGTCGGAACCAGTCCATGGGGCGCATTCCAATTCATTCCATGCACTTGCTTGCCAGCGTGGTCGAGGAGGGCCGGACCTACAAGGAGGTGGCCGCCGACCTGGGTGTTGCGCGATCTACGGTCGAACGGCGGATCAAGGGACTGTTGCGCCGACTTCACCTGAGCAACGCGCTCGGTTCGGTGAGGGCGGATTACCTCGACAGCCTGCCCGCGATTCGCCAGGAGCGTGAGACCATCATGGCGGCTGCACGCGCCTACGATGAGGACAAGCTGCCGCCACCGTGCCATGTCGTGCTCGATGCCGAGGAAGTGGCCGCCGGTGCTCGACGGTTGCGCGCAAGCTGCAGGAGCGCGAACCGCGACATCGCGCTGATCTACACGCTGCTCTGCACCGGTCTCAAGACCATGGAGCTTGCCCGTCTGCAGGTGGGTGACTACCTGGACGAACAGGGCAACGTGCGGCGCCGTTCGATGTTGCGCGCCGGCGCGGCATCCAACGGTCTCGAGCGACCGCTGTTCTTCGTCTCGGCCAAAGCCGTGGAAAGCATCGACACCTACCTCGAGGAGCGCATCCGCCGTCGCCTGGGTGTAGGCGTGCCCAATCGGTTTCGCGGGCTTGATCCGACGAGCCGGCTGTTCCTGACTGAGGCGGGCAATCCCTTTCAAGTCAAGCCACGGTCCGCGACCGATTCGCGCCTTACCTCGAAGTACCTGCAAGCGACGCTGCGCCTGGCTTTCGCGCGCGCTGGTTGGATCGGGATGACGGCCCAGCAGGTACGTCGGCAAGTCGCGGTCGCGATGGAGCGGCACGGTGCCGACCGCACCCAACTGCAGGAACTGCTGGGGCTGCGCTCGAGTCGGCAGGTGCATCGGCTGACGAGCCTACCGCCCGTGCCCCTGGAAGAGATCGCACGCGAGCTGGTGTAGACACACAGGGGCCTGCGGGCCCAGGAGGTTGCAATGGACGGGCCGAGGTACTTCGTCAGAGGCATCACTTTTCAGGCGACCGACCCGGCCCTGCAGGACGCCTTGGCAAGGGTCTACGACAGCGCCGAGCGGCCGCGCTGCATGTGCGTGCGCGGCGGCGTGGAGATGTATATCGCCAAGCACGGCGAATACGTCGTCAAGCGCATGCCGGGCACGGGAGACATGCACCATCCCACGTGCCACTCCTTCGAGCCGGAGCCGGGGATCTCGGGACTTGGAGAGCTGGTCGGCGAAGCCATCGTCGAGCACAACGCGGATCACGTGGAGATCCGGACGGACTTTCCGTTCTCCCGCGTCTCCGGCAAGGCCATGCCGCGCGGCGAGGCCGGTGGAGAGCCGCCGGCGGTGAACGCACCGCGCAAGCGCATGAGCCTGCGCGCGGTCCTTCACTTTCTCTACCACCGGGCCGGCCTCAACCGCTGGTATCCGGCGATGGAGGGCAGGCGCTCGCAGGGCGTGATCAAGAAGTACCTCGAGCTTGCGGCATCGGGTGTGACGCTCAAGGGCGAGACTCTGGACAAGAGGCTCTACGTCCCGGAGCCGTTCCGGGTCGCGGACAAGGAAGAGATCGGTGAGCGCCGGCGGCGCAAGCTGGCGATGCTGCTGTCGCCGGGCGATGACGTGGCTTACAAGATGGCCATCGTCATCGGGCAGTTCAACGGGGCGGAGCAGAGTGCCTACGGTCGAAGGTTGTTGATCAAGCACATGCCGGACGTGCCCCTGTACATGGAGAACAAGGCCTGGGAGCGCGCCGAGCGCGCCTACGGGGCGACGCTGCAGGCCCGTGACGCGGACCTTGAGCGCAAGCCGATGGTGGTGATGGCCGCGCTGATCTACGCGAAGCGCGAGCACCTCTACCAGGTCGACTCGCTGTCGATGACCCTGGTGTCGGATCAGTGGATCCCGCTTGAGGGCCTTCACGAGCTTCCGCTGATCGAGGAACTGCAACGGCAGGGACGGGCCTTCCTGAAGCCGCTTCGGTTCGATGCCAAGAGCGGTGCCTGCTTTCCGAATGCGTTGCTGCTGGACACCGAGGGTGGGCCGTTCCCGCTGCATGTCGTGAGCGCCTTCCTCGATCCGAAGGAGCAGGGTGCCAAGGAGAAGGCGGTGCTGGCGGCTGGTGAGGGCGCGTGGGTCTGGCGGACGGATCAAGACCTGCCCGAGTTGCCGCCACGCGCGTCGCCGCGAGCCACCGGTCCTGCCAGCGAAGGGTTGCGCGCTCAGCGGGTGCCGGAGGCCGGGTAGCAGAGCAGTCACGACGCGCGCGGCTTGACGACGGTCTCAGGTCGTGAGCCGCATGCGGACCGGCCGGCACCCTTGAGCGCAGGCAGGCGGCCCATAGGCTGACTGCATGGTCCGGGATGCCGAGAAGCAGCTGATCCGCGAGTGCATCGATGCGCTGCGCGAAGGGATTCCTGGCTTCAAGTCCCGACGGCCGCAGATGGAGATGATCGCGGCCGTGGCCAACACGCTGTCGCGGTGCCGCGCCGAGGATGAGCAGGCGGGCAACGGCGATCACCTCGCCATCGTGGAAGCGGGCACCGGCACGGGTAAGTCGTTCGGGGCCCTGGTGCCGGCGCTCGTGATGGCGAAGTCACGACATAAGCGGCTTGTCGTCAGCAGCTCGACGGTGGCGCTGCAACACCAGTACGCCGAAAAGGACGCGCCGACCCTGCAGCGGCTGCTGCCCCTTCAGTTCAGCTTCGCTGTGGCCAAGGGCCGGCGGCGCTATGCATGTACGGTGAAGCTCCAGGCGGAAGGTAAGCAGGCGGGCCAACGGGGTCTAGACCTCGCTGGCGCCTCCACGGCCGCCGCTGCCGATGAGGCACCCAGACGCGTGGCGGTGCTGCGCGACTTGCTGGTCAGCTTCGACGGCGGACGGTGGAACGGAGACCGAGACGAGCTACCTATCCCGGTGGTGGACGAGCTCTGGGATCGCATCACCACGGACAGGCAGGGCTGCTCCGGCTCCAAGTGCCCCGAGTTCTCGCGGTGCCCATTCCAAGCAGCACGGCAACGTGTCAAGGAGGCCGACCTCGTCATCGCCAACCACGATCTCGTGCTGTCGGCGATCGACATGGAGGGTGCCAGTGTCCTGCCGGCAGCGCAGGAGACGATCTACGTCTTCGACGAGGCACATAGCCTCGCGGCCAAGGCGGTGGAGCACTTCTCTGCGCGCCACGCGATCCGCGGGGCGGTCGAATGGCTGGAAGGCGCCTGCAACGCGGTGCGCGATGCCGTCCTTGGACTGCGCCTGGACGAGCAACTCATCCGCGACAGTCGCGCCTCCAGCGAACGGATCGAGCGCGCGTTGCGCGAACTGCACCGGTGCATCCATGGAACGAATGGGTTCGAGGAGAAGCGGGCCAGGCGGTTCAAGGCGGGACCCTTGCCGGCCTGGTGTCAAGGTGCGGGGGAGCAGATCCTGGATGCTGGCGAGGGCCTGCAGAAGACGTTCGCATCGCTCAGGGAGCATGTCCTGGAGCGCGCAGCCAGCGCCGGCACGCTCGCCACCCAGATCCTGTCCGTGCTTGGCTTCTACGTTGTCCGGCTCGACAACCTGGTGGATACGTGGCAGCTGATGCTGGCCGAGCAGCCGGACGACGTCGCGCCGATAGCGCGCTGGATCGAGCGCCATGATGGAGGCGGGCGGCCGGGCGACTACCTGGTCTGCGCGTCGCCGATCAGCGGCAGCGACAAGCTGCGCAAGCTGTTGTGGAACCGCGCCAGCGGCGCCGTCGTGATGTCGGCCACGCTGACGTCGTGTGGCACCTTCGATCTCTTCCTTCGCCAATCAGGGCTCGGCTGCTTCGAGCGGCCTACGTTTTTGCAGGTCGACTCGCCTTTCGACTTCCGCAGCCAGGCACGCCTGGTCGTCCCGGCCATGCGCGCGGAACCCACGGCTGCGGAGCAGCACACCCATGAGGTCGGCGCCCGGCTGCCAGCCCTCGTGGACACGTTGGGAACCCTGGTGCTGTTCACCTCGGCGCGCCAGATGCGGGATGTGTATGCACTGCTACCCGAGGACCTCCGGCGGATCACGCTGGTGCAGGGATCCATGCCCAAGGGCGAGATGCTCGCGCGGCACCGCGCAGCCGTCGACCGGCTCGACAGGTCCGTCCTCTTTGGCCTGAGCACCTTTGCCGAGGGCGTCGATCTCCCGGGCGACTACTGCACGCACGTCGTCATCGTGAAGCTGCCGTTCTCGGTGCCGGACTCGCCACTCGAGGAGGCGCGCCGCGAGTGGGTCGAATCGCGAGGCGGGTCGCCCTTCATCGAGATCACGGTTCCTGAAGCCGCCGTGCGGTTGAAGCAGGGGATCGGTCGGCTGCTTCGGACGATCCATGACCGCGGCCGCGTGACGATCCTCGATCGGCGGATCGTGACCAAGCGCTGGGGTGGACTGCTGATGCGCGGGATGCCGGACTTCGAGGTCGTGATCGAACGCAGCCGCGGACTTGAAAGAGCGGACAGCCGCAGGACCATGAGTTTCCGCTTCCACCAACTTGTGAAGGAGAGATGAATGGTCGCGATGGCACAAAGCAAGGCGAACGGGCAGGGCACTGCCCTGGCACCGGCCGCCGCAGGAGCGGTGGCGATTCCGACGCTGCTGGGGCGCTCGGCGCAGCGCATCCCGGTGGGTGGCCGCATCCGCGCAGGGATCAAGGTGCTGACCCGGCGCGCCGCCGAGTCGGCGCGGGCGCGTGAGGTGTACGAGTCCGGCGTGGCCGAAGGACGCGGGTTCGAGGCGATCGAACGGGAGCTTGCGGCCGTGCTGCCCGACCTGAAGAACCCGCTGACGCCGAAGAACGTCCCGTACTTCACCGTACGCGGCGAGGACTTCCCGAACCCGGAACTGGCGCGGCAGATCATGGACCTGTATGCCGAAGACCGGGGCGACGGCGTGATGCGGCTGTACCGCTTCCCCGTGGTCTTCCCGGCCGACGCGTGGCAGCACGTCATGCCACACGAACTGGTGACCTGGACGTCCAGCGAGCGGCGCTTCTGGTCGGAGTACTCGGAGGACGGGCAGACGCGGTACTGCAAGACCTACGAGCAGCCGCCTGCCGCCGGCGACGGGCGCCGCGTGGTGCGCATGTTCGGCGGCCGCAAGGCGACGTTGCGGGCACAGAACAACGGCGTGTGCGACCCCGAGACTTGCGCCGAGTACCAGGCCAAGAAGTGCAACCTGTCCGGCCGGTTCATCTTCTTCATTCCCGGCATCAAGTCGATCAGCGCGTTCGAGCTGCCGACCAACAGCTTCTACGCGATGCAGGCCGCGATCGAGAAGTTCCAGACCATCGCGTTCATGCGAGGTGGTCGCATCTCGGGATTCCTGGACGGGCAGCGCACGCCCTTCTTCATCAGCAAGCGGTTGGTGGAGGTGTCACGGATCGATGAAGAAGGCAAGCCCGGTCGCGTCACCCAGTGGCTCATCGAACTCGAGGCCCCGGTGGATCCGACGGCCCTGCTGCGCAACGAAGACGGGTTGGATGCCATCGAGACTCGCGCGGCGGAGGCAGCCATCGTGCTTCAGGGGCAGTCGACGGCCCAGACAAGCGCCGCGCCGGTGGTAAGCGATGACGGTGTGATCGACTTGCCGGCGGCGCCGGGCGGCAAGACGGACGCCGAACCGGAACGGATACCTGTGGCGGCCGAGTCCAATGCGGTGCAGCCGGGCCCTCCTGTTCAACCGGCGGCGCCGAGGCCCGGAGGGCAGCCGCGCCGCGACACGCCGGTCGCGCTTAAGGCCGGTGGCGGCGAAGGTGCCGCCGACGGCAAGGAGGTGGCGTGGCTCTTCGACGCCGCCGCAGCACTCGGTGTCGACGCGGAGACCTACGAGCGCTACGCCACCAAGCGGTGGGGGCAGGGGTGGAAGAAAGCCGCCGGCGGTCGAAAGCGCGCGCTGGAGGATCTCACCCCGTTCCAGGACAACGGCGCTGGCTTCGTCGACAAGGTGAAGGCCGAGCTCGACGTCTGGGCCTGAGCCGCGAGGACTTAGGCGTCGCGGATGGACCCGCAGGCCATGCACCGGGCTTGAAGCGCGGCGCCGCCGCGCGATCCTGTCGCACAGACCAACCCGGACGACACACGCGGCAGTCGGGCTCCGACAACGACAGCGAACGAAAAGGATGCATCTCATGATGAAGGTGGCGCAGTTCTCGGACCTGCATTTCAGCGGCAAGAACCTGGACGAGGCCGGACGCTGCTTCGGCTACGGCGTGGGCCAGGCCATCGAGCGCGGGGTCGATCTGGCGGTGATCACCGGCGACTCGACGGATCACGCGCTCGACGTGCACAGTCCGGCCGTGGGGCGGCTGGCCCGCGAAGTGCGGCGCCTGGCCGACCACTGCCCGGTCCTGATGCTTCAGGGCACGTTCTCGCACGAACCACCGGGCACGCTGGCGATCTTCCCGCTGCTGGGTGGGAGACACCCCGTGCACGTGGCCGAGCGCATCGGGCAAGTCGCGCTGATGGCCGATGGGACCTGGGCGCCGGCGCAGGGTTGGCGGTTCGATGCAGTGCCCGCTGGCGCTCGAGCCGTCTTCACCTGCATCCCGACGGTCAACAAGGCCACGGTGGCGGCGATGGTGGGTGCCGCCGATGCCGCCGAGGCCGTGGGCCGCGAGCTCGCCGCGCTGTTGTCCGGTTACGCGGGCATCAATGGCGCCGCTCGGGCGGCACAGGTGCCCACCATCGGCCTGGGTCATGGCACGGTGACCGGCTGCATCACGGAGCACGGCGTGCCGATGGCAGGCTTTGACCACGAGTTCACCACGACCAGCCTGTTCTCGGCGGGGGCTCAGGCCTTCATGCTTGGGCACATCCACAAGCATCAGAGCTGGGACGATGCGGGGAGAGTGGTGGCCTACGCGGGTTCGATCGGCCGCTTTCACCACGGCGAGTTGGACGCCAAGGGCTTCCTGCTGTGGGAGGTGGGTGCAGCGATCGCGCGTTTCGAGCTGATCGAGACGCCGGCGCGGCGCACGGTCGACTTGGTGTTCGAAGGCTTGCCCGACCTTGAAGAGATCACGCGCGCGGCGACCGATCTGGGCGTGGCAGGCGCCCACGTTCGAGTCCGTTGGCAGGTGGGCGAGGAGGAGCGTGCCGGCATCGATCGTGAGGCGATCAAGCGCGCCCTCGGCGATGCCGCGGACGTCCAGCTCGAGGGCCGTGTCGTGCCAGTCGTGCGCAGCCGCGCCGCCGGCATCTCGCGCGCTGCCACGCTGCAGGAAAAGGTGAGGGTCTGGGCCAAGGCGACGGGCTGCACGGACGGGCCGCTGATCGAACGCCTGAACTCGCTCGTCGACCGAGACCCCGCCGACATCGCTGCGGGCATCCTGCAGGTGGACGAAGCGAGCGCCGACGTCGACGCGTCGCTGTTCCGATCGACCCCGCAGGCGAAGCCTCTGCCGATCCAGGCGGCGCGAGAGCCAGACCAGCCGGCCGAGCTCGAGCTCTTCTAAGCCGGGACTTGATGCGCGGACATCCGGCGCGAGACTGAACCCAGCAAGTGCGATGGACGCGCTGGAACGGAGAGGCGATGAGCGAGACGAAGGTCAACGTGGGCAAGGCGACGAGTGGTGGCTACCGGCCGCTGTCCCTGACCCTCAGGGGATTCAAAGGCATCCGCAGCGGGCTGGGCCGTGACGCGATTACGCTGGACCTGGAGGCGCTGGTCGGCGATGCCCAGCTGGTCGCGATCGCAGGCAGCAATGGCCGCGGCAAGACCACGATCATGGACAACCTCCATCCCTTATGTTGAGTTCGCGGTGTCAACAGTGGCCCGAACCGACCGAGGCGCTGCTCACTGCTTCTGCAAGGTATCGATCAACGGACACGACACCTTGCCGCGGCTCATGCAGCAATCGCGGACGAGGCCGGCCAGGGCCGATTCGATTCGGCGCAGGTCCTTCAGCTTCCTGCGCACGTCCGCGAGCTTGACTTCTGCGAGTTCTCGCGCCTCGTCGCAGTGAGTGCCGTCATCGAGCTGCAACAACCCCGCGATCTCGTCGAGGCTGAACCCCAGGCGCTGCGCGGCCTTCACGAACCGCACGCGCGCCACGTCATCCGCGCCATAGCGCCGGATGCCGCCGTAGGGCTTGTCCGGCTCGGCCAGCAGAGCCCGGCGCTGGTAGAAGCGCACCGTCTCCACGTTGACCCCGGCCGCCTTGGCGACGGCTCCGATCGTCAGGCCGTTCTGCTCGCGTTCCATGCCGCTTGACTCCGTACATGAGTACGGAAATAAGCTTACGCCATCGCGTCCAGACTCGCCAAGGAATACGCATGACGGAAACACCGACCGGGCGCGGAGCCCTCTTCGCGGGAGGACTGGCCGCCATCCTCGCATCGACCTGCTGCCTCGGGCCCCTGGTGCTGGTGGCACTGGGCTTCAGCGGCGCCTGGATCGGCAACCTCACCGCGCTGGAGCCCTATCGCCCGATCTTCATCGGTGCCGCACTCCTCGCCATGTTTTTCGCGTGGCGACGAATCTATCGGCCGGCACAGGCCTGCGGGCCGGGCGAGGTCTGCGCGATTGCGCAGGTGCGGTCCACCTACAAGGCCGTCTTCTGGATCGTCGGCGCGCTGGTGCTGATCGCGCTCGCCTTCCCGTATGTCCTTCCTTTGTTCTACTGACCCGGAGTTCGCCATGAAGAAGCTGTTGCTGATCGCCGTGTTCGCCGCCGCCGCGGTGCAAGCGGCGCCCCAGACCGTCACGCTCGACGTGCCCGGCATGACCTGCGCGGCCTGTCCGATCACGGTGAAGAAGGCGATCTCGAAGGTCGACGGCGTGAGCAAGGTCGACGTGAGCTACGACAAGCGCCAGGCCGTGGTGACCTTCGACGATGCCAAGGCCAGCGTGCAGAAGCTGACCCAGGCCACCGAGAACGCCGGCTACCCGTCCACCGTCAAGCGCTGAACCGCAGCGGCGGTAAGGAGGCCACGATGAACGTCATGACGCGCATTGCCGACAAGGCCGGCGCGCTGGGCAGCATCGTCTCGGCGATGGGCTGCGGCGCCTGCTTCCCGGCCCTTGCCAGCCTCGGTGCTGCCCTCGGGCTCGGCTTCCTGAGCCAGTTCGAGGCCTTGTTCGTCACCGTGCTGCTGCCGCTGTTCGCGGGGCTCGCGCTGCTGGCCAATGCGCTGGGCTGGTTCAGTCACCGCCAGTGGCAGCGCAGCGTGCTCGGCATGATCGGACCGGCCATCGTGCTGGTCGCCAGCTTCACCGTAGCCGAGAAACTCCTCTACGTGGGCCTCGCGACGATGGTCGCCGTGTCGGTGTGGGACTTCGTCTCCCCTGCAAACCGGCGCTGCGGGCCCGAAGGCTGCGAGGTCGCGGCCAGGCACTCCTGAAGGCGCCGCGCCAGCACCTGTGAAAGCAACCCCATGACCGAACTCGTGATCAGCGGCATGACCTGCGACTCGTGCGCCACGCATGTTCGCCAAGCCCTGGAGAAAGTCCCCGGCGTGCACGCCGCGCAGGTGTCCTACCCCAAGGGCACGGCCAAGCTCACGCTGGCCCCCGACACGCCCATGACGGCGCTCGTGGAGGCGGTGACCGCGCTGGGCTATCGAGCCCGTGTCGCAAATGGGAATGCCGATCGGCCGCGCGACAGCCTGCTCGGCAAGGCGCGCAGCTGGCTCGGCGGTGGCCAGAAGGCACCCGGCGGCGACGAGGCGTTGCATGTCGCCGTCATCGGCAGCGGCGGCGCCGCGATGGCCGCGGCGCTGAAAGCGGCCGAACGCGGCGCGCGCGTGACGCTCATCGAGCGCGGCACGATCGGCGGCACCTGCGTCAACGTGGGCTGCGTGCCGTCGAAGATCATGATCCGCGCCGCGCACGTGGCGCACCTGCGGCGCGAGAGTCCCTTCGACGGTGGGATCGCCGCGAGCACGCCGGTCATCAACGGTGCCCGTCTGCTCGCGCAGCAACGCTCCCGCGTTGACGAACTGCGACATGCGAAGTACGAGGGCATCCTCGAAAGCACCCCGGCGGTCACCGTGCTGCGCGGTGAGGCATGCTTCAAGGACAGTTGGCATCTCGTGGTCCGGCTCCACGAAGGCGGTGAGCGCGAACTGGCGTTCGACCGTTGCCTGATTGCTACTGGTGCACATCCGTCGATCCCGCCGATCCCCGGGCTCAAGGACACGTCGTACTGGACCTCCACCGAAGCGTTGGCCAGCGCCGTCATCCCGCCACGTCTGGCGGTGATCGGCTCGTCGGCGGTGGCACTGGAGCTCGCACAGGCCTTCGCGCGGCTGGGCAGCAAGGTGACCGTGCTCGCACGCCACACGCTGTTCTTCCGCGACGATCCCGGGATCGGTGAGGCCGTGACAGCGACCTTCCGCGCCGAAGGCATCACGGTGCTCGAACACACGCAAGCCAACCGGGTGGACCACACCGACGGCGAGTTCGTGCTCGCGACCGATCGCGGTGAACTGCGGGCCGACCAGTTGCTCGTCGCCACGGGCCGCGCACCCAATACGCAGGGCCTCGGGCTCGACGCGGCCGGTGTGACCGTTGACGCGCAGGGCGCCATAGTCATCGACGCAGCGATGCGCTCCAGCGCGTCGCACATCTACGCCGCCGGCGACTGCACCGACCAGCCGCAGTTCGTCTACGTGGCCGCGGCCGCCGGCACGCGCGCGGCGATCAACATGACCGGAGGAGAGGCTGCACTCGACCTGAGCGCGATGCCGGCCGTGGTCTTCACCGACCCGCAGGTGGCCACTGTCGGGTTGACCGAAACCGAGGCGCGGGCCAAGGGCCTCGAAGTCGACACGCGCACGCTGACCCTGGACAACGTGCCGCGCGCGCTGGCCAACTTCGACACCCGAGGCTTCATCAAGCTGGTAGCCGAGGCGGGCAGCGGGCGGCTGCTGGGCGTGCGGGCCGTCACGCCCGATGCGGGTGAGCTGATCCAGAGCGCTGCGCTCGCGCTGCGAGCACGCATGACGGTGCACGACCTGGCCGATCAGCTGTTCCCATACCTGACCATGGTGGAAGGGCTCAAGCTGTGCGCGCAGACCTTCACCAAGGACGTCAAGCTGCTCTCGTGCTGTGCCGGCTGACATGCGTGCCTTGAGTGCGGACGACTGGCCTTGACGCAGAGAATGTTCATGAGAGCCTGAGGCATCTGCTTCTTCGGGGCTCTCCATGCAACCTCTCGCACTCACCCTCAAGGGATTCCGCGGTATTCGTGACGGCCTGGGCCGCGACGAGATCACGCTGGACCTCGAGCGCCTGACCCAGGACGCGCAACTGATCGCCATCGTCGGGGCGAACGGCAGCGGCAAGTCGACGATCATGGACTGCCTCGTGCCCTACATCGGACTGCCGAGCCGCGCCGCGCTGGCCGGTGCGGGCGGCTTCTCCTACTACGACCACGTGTACCTGCCCGAAAGCGTGAAGGACCTGACCTGGGCGCACGAGGGCCGCTGCTACCGCTCGCAGATCGTCATCCGCCTCTGTGGCCGCCGCCGCACCGAGGCCTTCCTGCACACGCTCGACGATGCCGGGCACTGGCGGCCGGTGCAGCTCGACGACGGCATGGTGTCCGACGGCCGGGTCGAGACCTATACCCGCTGCGTCGAGGCCATCTGCGGCAGCGCCGAGACGTTCTTCACCTCCGTGTTCGCGGCGCAGGGCAAGCGCCAGCTCAGTACCTATCGCAACGCCGAGATCAAGTCGCTGCTGGCGGACCTGCTAGGGCAGGAAGAGATCCAGGCTCTGGGCCAGAAGGCCGCGGAGACGGTGCGCCTGTTGAAGGCGGGGTTGGCGACCATCCGGCAGGAACTGGTCGGGCTCGACGCGGAGGGGGTGCGCCTGGAGGCGACACGCCGGCAGCTCGACGGAGCGGGCGAACGCATGGCGGCGGCCGAGCGTGCCAAGGCGGCGGCACACGCCGCATTGGAGGCAGCGCAGGCGCGGCATGCGCGCGTGGCGGTCGAGCGCGAGCAGTCGCGGGCCACCGAAGCTCGCCGCGCACAGCTCGCGGCCGAACGCCAGTCCACTCTCGACACCACCGCGCAGGCTCGCCGTGCGCTCCAGTCCAGGGATCAGGTCGAGCGGCAACGGCTCGAGCAACTTGACCAGCGGGTCGCCGGACGGCTTCAGCAGGAACGCTCGCGGCGTCAAGCCCTGACCCTGTCCCGGCGACGTTGCCAGGCAGTGCTTGCCGACGCGGCCGAGGTACAGCGTGCGGACCGGCGCCTGCCGCTCGCGCAGCGTGTGCAGGCGCTGCGCAGCGCGCTCACCGAAGCCTGTCGCCAGCAGACACACGCGCTGACGCGCTGCCAAGGGGCGATGCGGCTTGCCGAACACCGCGTGGCAGGCATCGAGCAAGAGGCGGGGCGGGCCGCGCTGAAAGCCGAGGAACTCGCGCGCCGGTTCGGGCTGACCGGCGAGGTGCCCTGCGTCGGCACGGACCTGCAGGGCCGTTGCAAGCTGCTGGGTGACGCGCGCGAGGCGCAATCGCTGATCCCGAACGCCCATGCCCAGTTGGCCCGGCTGGCCGTCGAGAAGGCCGCGGCGCAGCAGGAACTGCTCGCCGCGCGCCAGCGCTGCGAAGCGCTGGCCGGCGCACCGCAGAACCTGGCACGGGCCGAGCACCGCGAAGCCGTCGCGCGCGAGCGGGTGAGTCGCCTGGCCGTGATGTGCTCGAAGGCGCCGGCGTGCGCACAGGCACAGATGACATTGGTCGAGATCGACCAGGAGTTGCAGGCGCTGGGCCCTGCGCTGGCCGCCGATGCGGCCGCCGAAACCGCCGACGAGCGCGCCGAGCGCCAGCAAATCGCCGCGGCACGCCAGGCGATCGAGGAGCAACAGGAACAACTGGCGCGGCAGGCCACGGCGGCGCTGGCGCGCCTGGATCACGCGCTCGCGTCGCTGCCGCCCGCCTTCGACGAGCGACAGGTGACGCAGGCCTCTCAAGCGTTGGGTGCCGCTCGGGAAGCCTTCGGCGCCGCCGAGCAATCGATGCTGACGGCGGTGCGCGAAGCGCAGACGATCGAGGAGGTGTCCAAACAAGTGGCCGCGCTGGCCGAGCGCCGCGAGCGCGTTCACGCGCGCAGCGCTCGCGTCGAGGACGAACTGGGCAACTGGAGCCTCTTCGCGCGCTGCATGAGCAACGACGGCCTGATCGCGCTGGCGATCGACGATGCGGGGCCCGCGCTCTCGGCGTTGGCGAACGACCTGCTGCTGGCCTGCTACGGACCGCGCTTCACGGTGTCGATCCACACCTTGCTGGAGACCGCCAAGGGCGAACAGAAGGAGGGCTTCGACATCCTCGTGCACGACGGCGACACCGGCGAAAGCAAGAGCGTCGGCCTGATGAGCGGGGGCGAGCGAACGTTCGTGGAGTCATGCCTGACCCGCGCGATCGCGTTGTACCTGGCGCGAAACACCGGCCGCCGCTACACCACGCTGTTCACCGACGAGGCGGACGGCCCGCTGGACTCCCAGCGCAAGCGCATGTTCATGGCGATGAAGCGGGAAGTGCTGCGCCTGGGCGGCTACGAGCGCGAGTTCTTCGTCTCGCAGACGCCGGAGCTGACGGCGATGGCCGATGCCGTGATCGACCTCGACGCGCTGAAGGCGGACGGATGCGCAGCGCGAAGGTCCGTGTTCGCGGCGTAGCGACCGCGGGCCCAAGCCGGCAGCGCCGGCACCGATCATTGCGGCTCGGCTCGCGGCGTGCGCGGATCGGCCGAGCCATGGTGACGGATTCCCCTCAGGTATGCCTCATCGAGCAAGGGCTCGCAAGCAGGCTCGCTCTTCGCGAGCCGCTCCAGGGCGCGGAGGAGGTGATCTGCAACGCTGCGCTGCTCACTCGCGACGGCCAGGCTGTAGAGCCGCAACAGCCCTCGCGCGAGGCGAAGGCAGGATCCGAGGTCGCTGTTCATCGCAGACCTCCAAGCGGGGCATCACTACCCCGAGTGCTGGCAGCGTAGAGCTTGCCCCTGTGTCAAAGTCAACCCCCGGCCGCAGTCCCTCCCTCGGACTGCGGCGGAGGTTCAGCGCTGCAGCGAAACCACCTGGGGCTTGTGGGCGCGGCGCACTTCGGCCAACTCCCGGTCGCGCCGCACGAGTTGCAGCCGCGTCTCCTGCCAGGCTGCGAAGTAGTGGTCGACCAGTGCCGCGAGCTTGGTGAGCTGCTCGCGCAAGGCGGCATTGTCGCGGCGCAGTCGCGCCGCGCGCCCGGCGTCATCGGGGCGCCGAAGGTGCTTCTGCTGAGCCGCGCGCAACGCCTGCACGACATCGGGGTGGTAGCGGTACAGCGCGTTGCGCGAGATGCCGGCCAGATCGCACAGCGCGGCGGCGGTCAGTGCCGGCGGTGAGGCGCTGCCGCCACGCTGTCGAACCATCGTCGTCAGCGCCTCGCGCAGACGCTGGGCCGAGGCGGTCCTGGTTGTGCCGCGCGCCTGCTTCGTCATGATCGCTGCTTCCCATCGCTGTCGATCGTGCGGACCAGCGACCTTGCCTCATCGAGTCGTGCGCGGACGATGCGCAGGGTCTGCCGCGGCAGGGCCGGCTCGTCCAGCAACCGCTCGCAGCGGTGGACTTGCTCGACCCAATAGGGTCGATGCCGCTGCGACACCACGAAATTCTTGCAGCGCGCGCAGGTCGACGGCTCGCGGCGAGCGGGGTTCGGGCCGGCCACGTTGCCGAGGCAGGCGCTGTGCTCCTCGCGATAGACGCAGAAGCCCCAGTCGCAGATGCCGAGCACAAGCCCCGCGTCCACCAGCAGGCGCGCGTAGCTTGCGAGGTCTTCCTTCATGCGCTTGCCCCGAAAGCGCGGGCGATTGGCCACGATCTCCTCGCCGGCGCGGCCGCCCAGGCCGGGTGTCGCCAGCATGTGTTCCCACGCGTTGACCGACTGCTGCAGGATCTCGGCGTCGATCTCCTGGGCGAGCCGGTAGTCGGAGCCGGCGTAGCCATGGTCGGTCTCGGCCCGTTCGCGATGACCGAGTTGCTGGGCCAGCGCGAACAGACACGTGCGATCACGCAACGCCGCGAACCTGGCGAAGGTCTTGCGGCCCTGGTGCGTGGAGAGCCGCCACGGCCGGTCCTGGTGCGTAAGGCCCAGCCAGGCGCCAAAGCGCTGCAGCTGGATGTTGATCCGTGCGATCGACGGAATCTCGAGCAGCTCGGGCAGGACCTCGTGCCACTCCGTCGCGCCGTTGCCGTGCCAGCGGCGCAACCACAACTCGTCGCGTCCGGAGACGGCGCGGTGCCCGGCGGACAAGGCTTCGAGCACCGCCACGGCCTGCACCGCGGCAGGAGGTGCAACCCATTCGTGCGGCCGTCCGTGGTAGCCCGATTGGCGCTTGAAGATCGCCCCGACGATCACGGTGACCGGCTCGCTGGCGCCGTCGGCGCAACGGTGCTGCACGCAGCCGGCCTTCAAGTGCAGGATCTCGCTGACGCGCGGGCCGACCAAGTAGGAAATGACGACGAAGCAGGCGGCGTAGAGCAAGTCGGTGCGCAAGACGAGTTCGCGGACCGATCGCACTGGGGAATCACCATCGGGGATGCCGGCGCTGGCGCTTCGAAGTGCCCGTGTCGCTCTTCCGGTGTGGGCATGGCCCGCACCACGACCGCCGGTCGCCGCCTGCCGATACGTCGGCCAGGCGCGCAGAACGATGGGAGCGTCGCGGGTGAGGATGTCGATGGCCGCCTGCACCAATGCCACGGCGACGGTGTCCGGCGTGTAAGGCCAGGGTCGACGCAGCCCCTCGTGATAGCCGGCGGCCTGGCGCTGATCGTGTCCCGCAAAGGGGTCGAAGCACAGGCTGTCGTCGAGTTTGCCGCGAAAGCGATGGAAGTACGCGAACAGGTACAGGTGACGCTGCACGGTCCCCGGCGCTCGCTGCGAAAGGTGGCCAGTCAGGGGGCGCGTGCGCAGCCACTGCTGGAATTCCAACAGCGCCGGCGGGTCGAGCGCTCCAAAGCGGCCGAAGCCCTCACCGTCCATCCATTGAAGCAGGCAGCGCAGGGTGTGAAAGTACTGCGCCACCGTGCTCGGACGCAGAGGCAGGCCGGTGGACAGCGAGCGCGATCGGATGAGGGCGACGAGCTGCCTGCTGGTCTCCCGCAGCGTGGCGTAGCGCTCGTCGGTGAATCGTCGGCCGTCTCGCAGATCGAAGTCCCAGCGCAGGCGCACAGGCTGCCGTTCTTCCAGCGCGTTGCCTGGCGCAAGAATCCAGACATCGTCTTCCCACCTCGAGTCGAGTAGGAACCATCCACGATCGCCGGCGCGTTCGCCCGCGGGGACGGCGGGACGGTCGGTGACGATGTGCTGCAGGGCTGGCATGGCAGCGGCCTCAGCGCAGGTCCAGCAGCGGCGGAAGTTGCGGCAACAGCGACTCGGCCGCCGCAAGTTCTCGTTCGGCGAAGCGCGGCAAGATGTCCTCCTCGAGGATGCGTAGCTGGGGCGCGTAGAAGGCCTGCCAGCGCGCGGGATGCAGCGTCGCCGCCGCGGCGCGAAGGTGGTCACGCGCCTGGAGCAGACCAGCCACCGTCAGCGGCTCCGGCGCGATCACGGCATTGGGGCAGGTGAAGCAGCCCATGAAGTTGGTGCAGAGCTCGCCCTGACGTGTACCCGGCGCGGTGCCGGCCAGCGGATCCTTGCAGTCGAAGCCGAACATCGAAACCAGCTCGCCCGATGGGAGCCGCGCACTCGGCGGTGACGCCGCGGCCACCGGCGGAGGCGACTTGGTCGACGCCGTGAGGTGCTCGATGAAGGCCTCTTGCAATGCGGCGATGCGCACGTGGTTGTGCCTGCGGACGACCGGCACCTCGACATAGCGGACGGTCGTCGCGATGTTGGCGTGGTTGGCCAAAGCCCGCGTTCGAAGCAGATCGCCGCTGGCGCGGTAGAAGTTGCACAGGACGCTCGGCCGAATGCTCACCAACGAAAATGCAGCAAGGCCATGGCGTTCGCAGAATTGGGCGAGCAGGTGGTGGACCGTGACGGTGGACATCGCGTTCACGGTGCGCAGTCCCTTGAAGATGAAGAGCCGGTTGCGCTGTTCCGGTGGTGCGAGCGGCCGCAACTGCTCGTTCCAGGCGAGGATGTCCCTGACCAGCGCCGGCGGCTCGAATGGGGAGTCACGTTCGAACGTGCGTCGCTGCAGGCGTCCGGCGCGGGCCTTGAACCACACCAGCGCCTGGCGGTTCTCCAGCAGGGGGACCTCCTGCAGGCAGTCGCGCGCGAGTTCGGCGATGGGCTCGGGGTTGCCGGCCGTGTGGATCATGATGGCCAGGTAGTACGGCAGCAGCGAGACCGCACGCGGGTACAGGCAGGGCTCGATCTGCTTGGCGCCGCCCCACCGTCGCACCGCCAGCTGCAACGGATGGTTACCGCGCCGTTGCAGCTCGAGGCCGCTGGGCACGATGCCGCCGAAGCGCCGATCGACCTCGGCAAGAAGCCAACCCAAAGAGCCGACCTTGTCGCCATCGGCAGCGCGCTGCGCGGCGGCCGATGCGCGCGCTTCCCTCATCGCAGCGATGTCTGCTTCGCAAGCACGCAGGATGGCGCGTAGCTCGCGTGCCGGCAGCGTCGCGCGTGAGCGGTCGTCGCGGCCACGCCCTGGAAAGGGCGTGAAAGAGTGGTCGATGTGGCCGACGAGATCGGGGCGACAGCGTTCGAGCCAGCGCAGCAGCCGGCGCAACGCACTGTAGACCCCAGCTCGCGTGGAGATTGCCCATGGCCTGCCGTCCGAGCGCCGTTGGGCGTTGAGCCACTCGACGTAGCGCACCAGCATCCGTCGGTCCAGGTCCGCGAGCGACGCGACGGCTCCCGATTCGGCCGCGAAGCGGTTGAAAGTCAGCACCGAGGTCCAGCATGACTTGATGCTGCGGGGCGACCGGGCTCCGAGGTGGCTCCAGAACGCCTGTGCCAGCGCAAGCCGCACGTCCTCTGGCAAGCACAGTGACGAAAAGTCGATGACCGTCTTGCGAACCACACGAGGGGCATCGAAGCGAGCGGGCTGCGCGTCGTGCGCTGGCGCCGCCACCGCTTCGTGCGACAGGACCCGACGTATGCTCTGGCGCGGCGACTTCATGGCGCCCCCGCCTCCGACAGCAGCGTGTCGAGCACGTCCTTGAGGACGCATGGGTCGACGGCAACGGCGCGAAGGTAGCGGTCGGTGGTGTCGAGGTGCTCGTGGCCAAGCAGCACCTTCACGACGATCAGAGGGTTGATCTTGGCGCCTCGGTCGGCCAGGTGCTCGAGCCGGGCGAGCAGCATGCACGCGAAGGTGGCCCGCAGCAGGTGCGTGGTGGCCTTGAACCCGCAGGCCAGACCCGCCTGGCTCACGGCTCGCTGATAGGCGTTCTTGCCCGCGGGCGATCCGCGGGCGTTGACGAACAATGCCTTGTGCTCGGAGATGCGACCCTTGCGTCGAGCGCGCGCGAGCCAGGCGAAGCGATGGCCGCTGACGTAGCCGTCGGTCTCGTCGAGCAGGCTGGCCGGCGCGATCACGTGGCCGGGCTTGCGGCCCTTGCGAATGACCTCGATCGCGTGGTGCAGCGTGGCTGACGCACGGCGATGGCCTATGTCGTTGACGCTGAGGCGCAGCAGTTCGCTGATGCGCAGGCCCGTATACAGCTGCCAGCGTGCCATCAGGTCGTAGGGCGGTGCGAGCTCCGCGAGGAGTTCGCGCGCCTGCTCGGAGACCAACGGCCTCGGCAACGCCTCGTACTGCCGAAGGATGAAGATGCTGTGTTCATGGGTCGCAGCGTGACTGGCCTGCGTCGGCCGCTGATGCCGTGCGAGCCGGAGGTCGCGCGTCTTGTCCGCCAGCGGCGAGGCGTTCAACCATTGCGTCCGAACTGCCCACTCGTAGAACCGAAGCACGCCGCGAACGCGATGATTGATGGTCGTCGTCCGGTACGGGCGGCCGGTGTGGGGGCTCGGCTGCGCCATCATGCGGTTCCGATAGGCCACGAGGTCGACCGCGTCGGCGCTCTCCCACGGGATGTCGTTCTGCTCGAGCGTCTCGAACCAGTCGTACAGGATCTCGGCGTAGGTCCTCCGCGTGTCGTCGGTATGGGCGCGCTGGACCGAGTGTTCATGCAGGAAGGCGACCGCCGGTTCGATCAACTGCCAGTGTCTGGTGAACAGAAGCGGGAATCCGGCGGGCCGAGGCTCGCGCACGGCGACAGCGCGCGCCTGTTCGGCAGCGTCGCGCGTTCGCGCGGCCACTTCATCAGGGGTCGGCAGCGAGGCCTTGCGGATGATCTGAACCATGAGGCGCTGCCTTGCGGGTCAGAAGCTTGACGGCGTCGACGAATGGCACATCCAGGAGGTAAATCGCCAAGTCGATGGCGCCACCTCCGCCATGCCTCGCACGTGTGTCGTACCACTTGGGACCCGTGGTCACGATCTCGAAATCGCCGCGGCGAGTGCACAGGTGCCAACGCTCGCTCTGGTCGTCCTTGACCGGCCGATACGTCGGGTCGGACTTGACGTGCGTGGCCAGCAGCGCAAGTGCGTCGCAGGCTGGCATCTGGCGAAGCCTTGTCAACGTCGAGGCACTGAACGTTCTGCGTAGTCGGCGCGCGACCATGTTCGCGACCTCCTGTGGCGTTGTTCGAAAACGCGGGACGCGGCGGGCTACTCGCCTCTGAAAGAGGCTGGGCTGCCCGGGCGTGAGGTCACTGTAGGCGGCGAGTCTGCTCAATCCAAGGGCGTTGACACTCGCGAATGCAACCTAACACCCCTTCCTCGTGATGCCCTCCCGCGCCGGCGCCGACGGTCTAGGCGCGTTCTCATACTACGACCATGTCTTCCTGCCGGAGAGCAGCAAGGAGCTGGTGTGGCGGCATGGCGGTAGGCGCTACAAGAGCGAGATCGTGTTCCGTGTGAACGGCAAGAAGAAGACCGAGGCCTTCCTGTTCGAGGAGCGCTCGGGCGGCTGGGCCCCGGTGGGCCTGCTCGACGGCACGGTGTCGGACGGCAAGGTCGACACCTATGAGAGGGCCGTCGCCGACATCCTCTGCGCGCCCGACACGTTCTTCACCTCCGTGTTCTCGGCCCAGGGCAAGCGACCGCTGTCGGCATTCAAGAATGCCGAGATCAAGACGCTTCTGGCGGACCTCCTCGGACTGGATCAGGTTCGTCAGCAGGGCGCGCTCGCCGCAGACGTGGTCAGGCAGCTCAAGGCGGGCCTGGGCGTGCTGCGGCAGGGTGCCTTGCGAGCGCAGGAGGACGCGGAGACCCTGAAGCGCAGTCTCGCGGAGCTTGATGGCTCGGCGCATGGCGTGCAGGCTGCTATTGGACAGCGCTCGGTGGCAACCGCGCGCCACGAAGCGGCGCGACAGCGACTGGCCCAGGTGACGGCCGAGCACGCCGGGGCCGCCGAAATCGAAGCGCGGCGCCGGGCGCTTGCCGACGATGCCAACCGCGTGGGCGACGAGCATGCCGCCGGGTCACGGCGCATCGCGGAAGAACTGCCGCGCCTGCAACAGCGACATGCAGCGCTCCAACAGCGTATGAGGACGCGACAACAGGCTCATGGCGAGCGGCGTGCGCAGCTGCAGCGGGACATCGCGGGGCTGGCGGCAGTCGCCGAACTTCGTGGCGACGTCGAGCGCGCGCTGGCGCGTCGCGAGTTCGCGCAGCGGGTGGTAGCCCGATGCCAAGCCTACGCGGCCAAGAAGCAGGGTCAGGTGGACGTGCTGGAGCGGGTCAAGGCGACACTCGCTGGCCAGCGACGCGAACTCGAGGCCATCGACCGCGAGGCCGGGCAGATCGCGCTGCGACAGGGGGACCTGCAGCGGCGCTTCGGCCTGACCAACAGCGTGCCGTGCACGGGCATGGACATCCAAGGTCAGTGCCAGCTTCTGGGTGATGCCCGGGAGGCAAGGGCGCTGCTGCCTTCCACGGACGCGGCGCTCGGTGGTCTGGTCGAAAGGAAGAGGGCAGTGAGTGCTGCCATCGCCCGGGACGATCTGGCCGTGAAGGGCCTGCCTGCAGCAGCCGAGGCGCGCAACCAGGCGGAGCAACTCCTGGACGCCGCGGAAGAACGGTTGCGCCGGATCGAGCTGCTCTGTGCCCGTCGCGACGAGGTGGAGCGTGCTGCGCAGGCACTTGCCGCACTGACCGAGGAGGTCGCCAAGATGCCGGAGACGACCGAGACGGAAACCGCCGAGGAACGCGGCGAACTGGCAGAGATCGCCGCCGCGCGCCACCGCTTGGACGAAGAGGTGAGCCGCCTGGCTCGCGTGCGTGACGAAGCCCTGACTCGCATAGAGGATCAACGCCGGTTGCTTCCGCCGCCGCTGGATGGAGCCACGCTGGTCGCAGCCAAACAGGAGGTCGATGCGACATCACAGGCAGTGGCAACTGCCGAGCGTGACGAACTGGACGCACGTGAGCGTGACGAGCGGGCGAAGGCGCTCGGCCAGGAACTCACCGCCACCCTGACGAAGGCGGCATCGGCAGCGAGTTCGGTCGGGCGCGTGGAGCAGGAGCTTGCAACCTGGACGCTGCTGGCCAAGTGCCTGAGCAACGACGGCGTGATCGCCCTGGACATCGACGATGCAGGGCCGACTTTCTCGGCGCTGGCGAACGATCTTCTGCTGGCGTGCTACGGTCCGCGCTTCACGCTGCAGGTGATCACGCAGTCGACCACAGGCAAGGGCGAGTTGCGCGAGGACTTCGACATCATCGTGCACGACGGCTGGCGCGACGAGGCCAAGAGCCTGAAGCTGGTCAGCGGAGGCGAACGGGTTTGGATCAACGAGTGCCTCACACGCGCCATCGCGCTCTACCTGTCCGGCAACACCGGGCGCCAGATCGGTACGCTGTTCAGCGACGAGGCAGACGGCCCGCTCGACCCGGAGCACAAGCGCATGTTCATGGCGATGAAGCGCGAGGTGCTACGGCTGGGCGGATACGAGTGCGAGTACTTTGTAAGCCAGACGCCGGAGCTGACGAGCATGGCCGATTGCATCGTCGACCTAGAGACCATGGGGGTTGGGGCAGTGCCTTCGTCCCAGCCGTAGGCCCCAGTCCTTTGCCCTGCGACGATTGCGACGCAGCAGCACGCTGCTCTCGCTGCAGCCCAAGCTACGTCACTTAAACGGCGCGATCGCAGCGCATAGGGCGTCGTTCAGCGCCCCGGCGTCCGCCTCGGTGGTCAGGGCGCGATTCCAGACCAGCAACTGCTGCAAAGAGTAGTCCAGGATCCCTGAACCGTTTGGCTTGAACAGAAAAAGCACCGCATGGATGGTCGCCTTCAGGTGCGCGAACCGCTTGGCAGCCACCTGAATTTCCGCGGGGTACACAGGTTTGAGGTCCTGGAACAGTCCAAAGATGCCCCGCCTGCATTCTTCCGGCACTTCCGGGTCACCGTACGTAGCCAAGATGCAATCGTGCAGGTCGGCCATCCCGAGCAGGAGGTCTGATACGCACACCGCCACAACATTGAACGCGCCAGGGTCGACTTTGAGGAACTTGGTGGGCTTGCCGTGCTTGTCCTCAACCTTACTCAGCACAATGCTCTGGAGCTTGAGAATTTCCCTCTGCTCGTCGACGCCGTCCTTGATGACCGCATACAGGCCCGCATCAGTGAGCTGCTGGGCAATCTTTGTCGCGGTTGCTTGGTCTTGCTGAAGAAGCCGGAGCTCGAAGTAGGCTGCGCCGGCATCACCAAGCTTCAGGCCGAAATCGATTGAGCTTCCTTCGCTGGCGCCCTGCTTCACCTCGTAGTCCAAGCTGAGGCCACGGGACTCGAACTGGTAGGCAAAAGTGGCTTCCAGAAGTAGGGAAAGGAAGTTGCTCTTGTCGTTGGCGCTAGAGATGCCCTTCAGGAGTGAGGCATACCGCCCGGTCGCCTCAAGCGCCCTAAGCTTCGCGAGGAGACCGTCGACCTGGTCGTCGGGCTGAACGGCGCCTCCGGACGCCGAGATGGCCTCAACAAGGGTGGCTCGCTCGATGGGCATGGCGCCATCGTATCGTCAGGTCGACGGGGGCAGTTCCAGCAGAAGGTTCTGGCGGCGGCCACGTCCGGCAGGCCGATGGAAGACGTCGGATTCTTGGGTCAAGCCTCTGAAAATCGCATCTTCTCAGAGGAAAAGCTCTGAGGCACAGTCTCCGCATCGACACGAACGCGGAGCGGCCAGATGCCCAAGACAGCAATCAGCTTCAACGTCCCGCCCAAACTCTGGGAGGCCTTCAAGAAGCAGACCGACGAACTCTTCCTCTCGAGGGCGCCGTTTCTCGACTACATGGTGGCCAACGAACTGCCGTACCTCCGGACCGAACTGGCCGGCCTGAAGCTCTCGCTGCGCGCCAAGCGTCACATCGCCGGGGCAATGAAGAGAACCGGCCCGGTGTCCGTGAACATTGAGGTAAGGCCGGAGACGGCCGAGGCGCTCCGAGAGGCGACGCAGGCGCACAACCTCGTTCGCGACGCCTTCATGGCCCGATTGCTCCTGTTCCTGCGTAGCACGGACGCATTCTTGAAGCACCTTGAGATTCCTCGCATCGCGTCGGGCCGCGGGACTGACGCCTACCTCGAAGAGATGCCGTCCAGCCCGCTGAAGGCCATGGAAGCGGTTCGCGACGACCCGCTGTTCTACGTTCGGCACCACGTGCAGTACGCCTGGGAGACGGGAATCTACCGGTTGACCCTTCCGCGCCAGATCGACTGGGCTGCGTGCTATCTCGCCGACGAGGACATCCCTGGCACGGCTGCCTATCGACGCCAGCAGAAGCTGAGCAACGAGCTGCTCGCCATGCTGGACGACATCCCAACCAAGACGCCCACCAAGACCACCAGGAGCAAGAAGTGAACTACGCACCCATCCACACGTCGAACCCACATCAGGCCGACCGCATGTGGCTCCTGCTGGGAGGCCGAATCGAGCCCGTCCGAGGCACGGGCGAGAAGCGCTACCTGCATGAGCAGTTCAGCCATCCGTTGCGCACAAACGGGCGTCGACAGGACGTGCCAGCGAAGTTGCTGAGCCGGCTAAATCAGTTGCTGAAGGTGCGAGCGGCGAATGACCCGAGGTGGACTGAGGGGTGAGGGCGATGGACCAGGTGGTCAGTGGTTCGCAAAGTCGTTGTACGGCGTTCCGAGGGCGATGGACACGTACATCTCAAGGAGCGCCTGTCGATTGGGGTCGACTTCCTCCACCACCCGAATGTCCATCTCACGCAGGCGTGCCTTTTGCGCCTCAAAGGCAGAACGGAACTTCTCCTGTGTCATCAAGTCAGCACGAGATCCCTCCGGTCTGTAGCTGGCCTTCGGAACCCCGCAAGCTTCGCGGGCTAGCCTGAATGCAAAGGCGGCCTTATGGTGGGTAGAGCTGACGGCACAGTGGCTCCGCAGGCGTTGGCGGATGCTGTCGCTTCTGCCGACGTAGAGGTGCTGGCCGCCTTCGGTAAGGAGGTAGATGCCACGCGCGGGGACGACCTGCTCAGCGAGCTCTGCATACTTGAACGGCGTCGACGCGACGAGCCGCTCGTACGCCGGGTGCAGCGCTTCGATGTACAGCCGGAAGGTTTCAATCATGCCAGCCGTATTCTGGCCGCCCCGCAGAAAGGGGCGCTCGCCTCACAGCGGCGCCCCTTCGCCAGTTTTGTAAGCGCTCAATAGACCCCGCCCTTGCGGCGTCGAGGTCTGCCTGACAGCCTACGTTCCCACGTAGATGAACGTGGGAACGTGATGTCAGAGTCGATGGAGGAGTTGGCGCGGCGGCTTGTGGTCGGCCGCAAGCGCGACGGCCGCAGTGTGTACGACGAGGTGGCCAAGGCCGAACTGGTGGCCGCATGCGGCAAGCCCGGCGCGTCGGTGTCGCGGCTGGCGCGCGAGTGCGGAGTCAACGCCAACCAACTCAGCCGCTGGGTACGCGAGCACAGCCAGCGTCTGCAGCGTTCACTGACGGCGCCGCCGGCGACGAGCGCGGCGTTCTTGGCGGTGCCGCTCGAGGTGGCCCCGCCGATGCCGCTGACGAGCGTGGAGGCGCCACCGGCCGTGCGGCTGGGCCTGCAGGCCCGCCTGCCCAACGGCGTGGTCGTCGAGCTGCGGGAGTGCGACCTGCATCAGGCCGCCGAGGTCATCGAAGCGCTCGGGAGGGTGCGTTGTTCCGCCTCGACGAAGCGCTGAAGGTCTACCTGCACCGCGAGCCCATCGACTTCAGACTGAACATCAACGGCCTGGCGCTGCTGGTGGACAAGGCGTTGGGCCTGGATCCGTTCGCGCCCTGCGTGTACGTGTTCAGCAACCGGCGGCGCAACCGCGTGAAGATCCTTGGCTGGGACCGCAACGGCTTCTGGCTGCTGCTCAAGCGCCTGGAGCAGGACCGCTTCATCTGGCCGAGTGCCGAGGCGATACCCGCGTTGACGGTCGAGCAGTTGCACTGGCTGCTCGAAGGCATCGACATCGCCATCGTGCAGCGCCATCCACACCGGCTGTACGAGCGCGTGGCCTGAAGGCCGCACCACTGTACGGGTTGGTTGCGCCCGGTCGGCGCAGTTACGGCCCGATGCGAAGATCGACGCCTCGTCGGCGGACGTGACGCTGAGAATGCGCGCCGATGGCCGACATGCCCGACGCCCAAGAGATCGAAGCGCTGAAGAAGGCGTTGGCCCAGGCGCAGAGCGAGCTTCGCCTGGTGCGCACCGAGCGCGACCTGCTGCAGGAGCAGCTCAACCGCTTCAAGCGGCAGCTGTTCGACGCCAAGAGCGAAGCCGCCGGTGGAGCGCACCAGAAGGACCTGTTCTTCGACGAGGCCGAGGCCGAAGGCGCCCAGGCGCAGCCGCTGGGCGAGGACGGCCAGGACGGCGAAGGCGACCAGCTCGATGTACCGGCGCACAAGCGCGCCAGGCGCGGCCGCAAGCCTCTGGACGCGGCGCTGCCGCGCGAGGTCGTGCGTCACGAACTGCCCGAAGGCGAGCGCGTATGCCCGCACGACGGCGCGGCGCTGGCCGAGATCGGCGTGGAGGTCAGCGAGCAGTTGGACATCATCCCGCAGCAGGTTCGCGTGATCCGCCACGAGCGGGTGAAGTACGCCTGCCCCTGCTGCGACGGTGGGCTGCGTCTGGCCCCCAGGCCGCCACAGGTGATCCCCAAGGGATTGCTGACCGAGGCTGCGCTGGCCTGGGTGATCGGTGCGAAGTACCTGGATGGGCTGCCGCTGTACCGGCAGGCGGCGCTGCTGGGCCGCTTCGGTGGCGCGCACTGGTCGCGCAACACGCTGGCGGCCGGCGTCGTGCGCGTGGGTGCTGCCACGCAGCCGGTGATCAACCTGCTGCGCGACGCGCTGCTGGAAGCTCCGATCGTCCACGGTGACGAGACCGAGGTGCAGGTGCTCAAGGAGCCGGGCAGAAAGGCCCAGGCCAGAAGCTACATGTGGGTGCAGATGACCCAGGCCAGCGGCGAGGACGGCACGGGCCCGCCGATCCGACTGTTCGGCTACCGGCCCAGCCGTAGCACCGAGGCGGCCAAGGCACTGTACGAAGGCATGCGTCCGGGTGCCGTGCTGATGAGCGACGGCTACGAGTCCTACGAGGTCGTGGCACGGCGCCACGGCCTCGTGCACCTGGGCTGCTGGGCGCATTGCCGTCGGTACTTCCACGACGCCTTGCAGGCGCTGCCCAAGGACAAGCGAGGGCCAGACCAGCTGGCTGCGCGGTTCATCGAGCTGATCGGCAGGCTGTACCACGTCGAGGCCCAGGCCAGGCGCGACGAGGTCGAGACGCAGGCACTGCTGCATCGACGCCAGCAGCACAGCAAGCCGGTGCTCGATCAGATCAGGGAACTGGCGCTGCAGCATCTGCACGGCGTTCTGCCCGGCAGCCTGCTGGGCAAGGCGCTGCACTACGTCACTGCGCAGTGGCCCAAGCTGGAGCGCTACGTGCAGGACGGCAGCTACCCGATCGACAACAACGACTGCGAGAACGCGATCCGCCCCTTCGTCGTCGGAAGACGCAACTGGCTGTTCGCCGACACGCAGGCTGGTGCCAACGCCAGCGCGAACCTGTACTCGCTGCTGCAGACCTGCCTGGTCAACGGCATCGATGGGTACCGATACCTCAAGGCACTGCTCGTGCAACTGCCCAACGCCAAGACCGCAGAAGACTTCGAGGCCCTGCTGCCCTGGCGGATCGCGCTCACCTGAGATCGATCATCGTTCATGCCGCGCGCAAGGACGCGGTCTATTGAGCGCTTACCCAGTTTTGCAGTCTGTGCGGCCGCTCGTCAGAGCGGATTGCTGGCCAGCAACTCCGCGAATCCAGCATTCATCGGGAGATTCGGGGGATCCGAGGTGCTGAAGGCGGGCGGCACCTCCTCTGATCGAAGGCGCTGCTCGCGCACCGCCAGGTCATAGGCTTGCTTGCGCTCGTACCAGGCCAGCTCGTATCGGGCAATCGCGTCCCACTCGCCGGGTGCGGATTGCTCAACCTCGTAGGCGAACTCGACAGCCTGGCTGTCACTTTCGTCGTACCGGATCGAGACCTCGCGGTAGTTGCCGAAGTCGTGGGGATGCGTGCGGCCGACGTAGGCGACCGGCAGGCCCGCGGGAACTGGGAAGAGCCGGGCCAGCATGCGGCGAAAAACCTCGCACTCACGCAGTGAGGCTTCGGTGTAGTCCGAACTGCCGACCTGGGCGCAGTTCTCTTCGCCCGGGACCGGGCCGATTTCGATGTAGGGCATGAACATGCTCCGGAGGGCGCGCCGAGATGGCGCGCGGGGTGGAAGGGGGTGCGGCGCCTTCAGCGCCGCGCAAGCCTTCAGTCGATCGCCAGGGCCGCTCGGGCCTCTTCGTCGCTGAGGAAGATGTCGCGCTCGCAGTCGTAGTACGCGTGTTCGCCCTTGGTGGTGTTCCACATGTAGAGCAACGTGCGTCCGGTGCGAGTCCGGGTGGGGCGCTCGGTGCCGCCGCATGCGGGCACCCAGTGGTCGCCGGCCTGATCGGTGAGCTCGTTCACAGCAGGCCTCGTTCGGCCATCGAGGTCAACGAGCTGCCGTTGGCCGCGACGATGATGTGATCGATGATGCGAACGTCGACCAGCGACAGCGCTTGGCGCAACGTGGCGGTGAGGAATTCGTCGGCCCGGCTCGGCTCTGTCTGCGACGACGGGTGAACGTGGCTCAGGCAGACAGCAGCTGCGTTGAAGTGCAAGGCGCGCTTGACCACTTCTCGCGGGTACACCGAGGTCTGGGTCAAGGTGCCGGCGAACAACTCCTCGACCTCGATGACGCGGTGGTTCGCGTCGAGGAAGACGACGACGAAGGTCTCACGTTCGGCGCCGGCGAAGTAGACGCGCAGGAAGTCCTTCATGGCCGACGGAGAGTCGATCAGCGAACGGCCCTTGATCGCGTCTGCCGCGATCCGTGTGAGCAGTTCGTGTGCCGCAGCCAGCACGTGGCGCAGCCGGCCCTCGCGAGCCGTGGCGGGAGCCGGGATGTAGTCCAGCACTGCGTTGTCGGAGCAGACGAGCGGCTGTTGCGATTCGCTGGACGGGTTCAGCACGATCGCCTCGAGTTGCGGGCGATCCAGCAAGGTGAGATTCATGGGGTGGACCTCTTGGATGAAGAGGGACACCGACCCCGAGGGACGGTGATCCCTCGTGGGTGTTGCGCGGCGCGGGCCGCGCGGCCTTCTAGACCTCTCCCAGGCGGACGCCGGAGCCGAAGTCGATGCCGCTGATGCGGTACTGGGTGTGGTTGTCGAGAGCGCGCACCGTGAGCGTGTGCGTGGTCTCGATGGTGACGACCTCGCAGGTACCGAGGCGGCGCGTGGCCACCAGGTCACCGCGACCCAGAGCGCCTTCGCGCTTGAGCCTGACGAGGCGGACCACACCGGGGGGGATCCAGGGGGCCTCCGAGGGGAGGGCTTGTGTCGATGCCATGGTGCGCTCCATCAAGGAGTGGGCACCACCCCGCCGGGCCGGTGCCCGGTTGGGGTCGATGACGCTGCCGGAGGGACAGCGCGCGGATTCACATGCGGGTCACGACCGCTAACGCCACCGCTTGCGCGATGGATACCTCCTCGCGATGAGGACCGGCCGCAAGGCCGAGTAGAGGTGCGCCCAGTATCGCAACGGTGCGCGGGCGCTGCAACGGGCCTCGCTTGATCGGCGCATGTTCATAGGGCGCTTTCGAGCGTTGAAGTGCGGGCGTCGCAACGGAGCATGCATTCCTCTTGCCGGACCACCGCGACGGGCCGGCGCGGCAAGCGGATCGATGGCAGAGCGTCATGGCCGGTTGGCATGGTACGGAAGGGCAGTCCGGGGCGCGTCGCCCAGGACCCGTTCGGACCGCCTCGACCCTTGCAGGTGGGGGGCCGCGCGGGAACATGGTTTCACGCTTCGAAGGAAGCGCACTCAGACCGAAGGAGTCGACATGAACGACACAACGACCCAGGATCGGCCGGTGCAGCCCACGCTGCAGGTCGGGCAGATCGTGCCGGGGCAGAACTACCGGGAGCACTACGACGCGAAGGCCCTGGACGAACTGCGCGAACAGGTGAAGGCCGCGGGTGGCATCAAGAGCCCGATCATGGTCCGCCCGCATCCCACGCAGGACGGGCTTTGGGAAATCGTCTACGGGCACCGCCGCTGGATGGTCGCCGGCGAAGAGTATGGGCAGACCTACGACATGCCCGTCACCATCGAAGACCTGAGCGATGCCGAGGCGCGGGCGCTGGGCATCATCGAGAACAAGGGGCGCGACAACCCGAGTGCCATCGAGGAAGCCAAGGGCGCGGCCGACCTGCTGCGCTACAACGCAGGAGACAAGGAGAAGACGGCCAACCAGCTGGGCTGGAAGCTGCGCGAGTTGGACAACCGGCTGCTCCTGCTGAACTGCGCGCCGGAAGTGCAGCAAGCGGTGATCGAGCGCCACGCGAACATCAGCATCGGACACGCGGAACTGCTGGCGGGTCTGCCGCAGGACCGGCAGGTCAAGGTGCTGGCCGGCATCCTGCAGCACAAGGTGCCGGTGGAGGTGTTGAAGAAGCAACTCGGGCAGTTCGCCAAGCGGCTGTCGGAGGCCATCTTCGACACGGCGCAATGCCTGGGCTGCCCGCACAACTCGGCTCAGCAGGCCGCGCTGTTCGATGCGTCCATCGGCGAGGGCTACTGCCAGCATCCGACCCACTACGACGAACTGACGATGGCGGCTCTGGAGGCCAAGGCCGAGCCGCTGCGCGAGCGCTTCCAGGTGATCCGCTTCATCAAGCCCGAAGACGGTTTCGTACCGCTGGCAGTGGCCGCAGACGGGCCTTTGGGCGTGGGTGCGGAGCAGATGGAAGCCTGCAAGGGGTGCGCCAGCTTCGGATGCAGCGTCTCGGCGATCCCGGGCCACTACGGGGAAGTCGCCGAGTCCCTTTGCTTCGATGCGGCGTGCAACAGCACGAAGGTGGCTGCGCGACGCAGGGCCGAACGGGATGCCGCCAAGCCGCCTGCGGCGCAGAAGGACGTCAAGGGCGCAGGTGGCGCAAAGCCCACGGGTATGGCGGGCGCGGAGCCGGCCGCAGAGCCGGCGAAGCCGCGCAACCAAGTGCCGGGCAAGGTGGTCACCCACCGGACCGAGTTCTGGCGCAAGACGGTGGCGAACCAGCTGATGGCCCAGGGCGAGCGGAACCAGCGGGTGCTGGCCGCCCTGGTGCTGGCGCGCGAGACACGAGCGGTCAATGCGGATCGATACGCCGACGTTGCCGTCAAGCTCGCTGGCATCAACAAGCCGGGCATCGGCGACGCTCCGTTGAAGAAGATGCTGGAGCAGGCTGATGCCGTCGCGACGGACGCGCTGGATGCACTGGTCAAGGCCGTGACGGCATCGGCAGCCTACGGCATCGACACGGAGGGGCTGGAGGCCTTGCTGAACTACCTCGAAGTCGATGAGGCGCGGCACTTCACCTTGAACGACGAGTACCTGAACCTGCTGACGGTCAGCGAACTGGAGTCGCTGGCCGAAGAGGTCGGGCTCAGGAAGGCGATGGGCGAGCGGTACGCGAAGGCGAAGGCCGGCAAGCGGGCGGACTTCATCCAAGCGCTGCTCGCCGTCGAGGGCTTCGCCTACCGAGGCACGGTGCCGAAGGCGATGCGCTATCCGCGCCGCAAGTTCAAGTACGCCAGCCGCACGCCGGCCGCAGAAGGGGCGACGCAATCGCCGAGCGAAACGGGCGAAGCGCGCCGCGAACCGGAGGCCTCGCCGGCTGCGTGAGCCCTCGACAAGCGAGGGGTGACTCCTACGATGACTTCGAGGGTCATCCCTCGCGCAACAGGAGATTCAAGCAATGTTCAAAGAGCTTTTCCCGATGGCAGCCAAGGGCCCGTTCAGCCTGCTGCTGTCGGCGGACGAGGGCAGCGGCCTCATGACGGTGGTGGTCGTGCCCAAGACCTCGGACAGCGGCAAGGACGTGCCGGCGCTGGCCATGCCGCTGAAGCTGACCGCCACGGCGGAGGAACTGGACGCCGGATTCGTGCAGGCGCTGGCTAGTTTCGCGACGCGGCGCACCAGCCTGGACGAGCAGGTGGCGGCGACGAACGAAGTCCTGGACGCAGCCCGGGCCGCATCCGTCAAGAAGGGCGCCGAAGCGGTCACCAAGGCGGGCGCGAAGGCCACCACCAGGACTGCTGCGCGGCCCGTCGCCGACGCTGGCGATGCCGAACACGACGACGACGATGGCGGCGGCAGCGCGGTCGATGGCGCATCGACGCCGGCGCCGGTCGGCAACGAGCCGAAGGCAACGACACCGGTGGGCGGTGCGGGCATGCCCGACCTGTTCGGCGCCTGAGGGGAGGAACGCATCATGTCCATCGTTGTTGCGGCCCTGTCCCGATGCTTCAAGTACAACGGGCTGACGCTGCCCGACATCCCGGGGCTGACGATCGAACAGGTCAAGGAGGTCTACGCGGCGCAGTACCCGGAACTGCTGACCGCTGAGGCGCAGGTCGGGGAGGTGGTCCGTGGCGTCCAGGAAGTCGCCTTCAAGCGTGCGGTCGGCACCAAGGGCTGATCGAGGCGATCCGGTCGCGCGGTATGCAGCGCGGCTGGACCGCCTTCTCGGTCAATCGGATCAAGGGGAGGCCGGCGCCCTTGAAGCCGCGATGCTGGACGAGAGACTGGTCCAGGTGAGCACCGTCGTGCATCGATTCGCCGAAGACGTCTGGGGTCAGCCCCGGGGCGACCGTCAGGAGCGGATGGTGGTGCGCGGTGTGCTTCTTCCCCCCTTGATCTGAACATGCTGACGCTGCCATCACTCGACGCGCGCATCCCGCACAAGCTGGTGCCGCAGACATCGCGCCGCCGCGGAGCGGCCTTCGCGAGGACGCTGCTGAGGGCCGGTGTGGTCGATGCGGCTCTCCTGCCCGCCCGACCGTCAGCCGACCACCTCAGGACCTGTCAGTCCGTGCTTGAGGGCTGGGTGCTCCGAGAACTCGGTGGCCTGCGGATGCTGAGGCCGTACTTTGCGATGCACCTTCGGGATGGGGATGCCGACGCGGGGAGCGGTCAACAGCCTTCGTGTGTCGTGGAGTGGGGCGGCGAGTCTTTTGGCGTCCGCATGGTCGGGCCTGCCCTCGAAAGCCTGGAGCGGCATCGGCCGAGGCTTGGGATGACGGTGCTGCGAGCGCTGGAGCGGTGTGCGTGGCGGACGCTCCCGATCTACACGCCGGCGGTCGTCATGGAGTGCGCGAGCGACACGTACTGGTATGGGGAGTTCGATGAGGAAGCGGCGATCGAAGAAGCCTGTGGCGACGACGCAGCCGAGCGGGAGTCGATGCGCGAGAGCATGGTGACGCGGGCCATGTTCAACGCGACGTTTCCGGCGTGGGCGCTCGGTAGTCGAACCAGGTCGCTCGGTCGGCGGACGCTGCGGCAACTGGCCGAAGCCGCAGATGACCGTCGCATCGGTGACGTGATCGAGTGCGTGCTTCGACTGTTGGCCGTGGACCTGCCGGACTACGACTGGTCCATGCGTGAGGGCCGGTTCGTTGGTTTCTCCGGCGTGCTGGCCTGGGGGCCGAAGGACGAACTCACGACTCGGGTGCTGGACGACTACGAGCAGATGGTCGGGGAAAGCGGTGACTACTTCGAGCCCTGCGGCGAGGAAACCATCGGTGCAGGCGATCACGCGGCCCTTGCCGGATGGTTCGACCGCCTGCGAACGTGGTGTGCAGGCGTGAAGGCACTGGACGAGTTGACCTTCAGGCTGACCGATGGAGACTGGACGACACAGAAGCGAGGTAGCCGATGAGTGCGCAGCAGCCAGGGATCAAATTCACAGTGACCGAAGAAGGGCCCACCGAGATGCGACTTCAGCGCGCAATCCTGGTGTACACCGGCAAAGGCGGCGGCAGCTTCGCCACGGTACACGACATTGCGACGGAGCCGAGCGGCGCGGCGACGATCTTGCCCGGAAGGCCGATGACCGCGTTCGCGGCCCTGCGGCTCGCACGCCGGCTGATGAAACGTCGCGAGGGCGGCTTCATCCCCGACCGGCTGGTATTCCAGGACTCCACCGCGCTGGCGTGGTGGGTGCCACCCGGGCGTCGCGCCATCTGGTTCCGTTGCCCCGGGGGTGAACTCGGAGCGGCCGAGCGTTCGGAAGTCGTGAGTCATCCGGGCCTCGTGTTCTGCGTGAACTCCGAGCGCAAGTGGTACGTCTGGGCGGTCAAGGGCGGCGAGCGGCCAAGCTCGGACACGAAGCTCTATCGTGCGCCGTACTTCAACGTCTGGGAGAGCGGCCAGATCTGCGTCGGCAACGTGGAGTTGCCGGAGCGCGCGACGGCCGAGAAGATCGACGCGTGGACCGGCGCCTTCTTCGACAGTTGGTTCACACACCCGAACGTGCAGAGCGAACTGGTGGCGTACGTGGGGGGCGTCTATCGGTTCTGGCGCGACATGCTCGACGGCAAGCACCCGGAGTTCCCGGAGCGGGTCCTGGTCGACATCGACCGCACGCTCGGCGACATGCTGCTGTCCCGGGCTGGCAAGCACGATGACTGACCCACGCGACGCGGCCGTGCAGGCCACCTGCCCTGTGAGGGCGGTGCCACGATACGGCGACCTGCCGATGCATGCCAGCGGGCAGCGCATGCTGCTGGCCGGCAACGGGCTGTTCGTTCAGATGAAGACCCCGTGGCTGGACTGCACGACGCGGGTCGCCGAAGTGGGCATGCGCCTGCCATATGGTTCACTGGACGAGACGATCGCCTTTGCCTTCGGTGTGATCCCCGTGGGCCTGTTGGAGCGCTTCCTCGAGGAGGCTCGCCTTGCCCTGCCCAATGAGACGGCCGGCGCACTGATCTTCAACGTGCGAACCGGGGGACTTCGGCTGGCGATGCACGAGGCTTTGGCCGTTGGCCCCGGCCATGTGAGCTACCGGATCGAAGACCTGCAGGACGATGAACTGCTGGCCGTCGACCTTCACTCGCATGGTCGCCTGCCTGCCTTCTGGTCGGCCGAAGACGATCGTGACGACCAGGGCGTACGGGTCTGCGGTGTCTTCGGCAACCTCGATCGAGCGCGGCCGACGGCGCGGTTCCGGCTGGTGCTGAACGGGTTGTTCAAGGACCTCGTGCACCCATGGCAGGTGGCTGGTGACGCTTGATGCGGGCGGGTAGGTGCACGACGCGCGCGACCCGCGGCAGGGTCTCGCCTTCACCAGCGTGGTTGAAAGCGCGAGGCCCAAGCGGATGATCCTCTGGAGAGGATCGGCAACGACATGGAACATTGCATCGCTCGCAGCCTGTTGACCCAGCGCGTCAGGGTCCACCTTGTCGGCGTCGGCGGCAACGGCGCCCAGATGGCCAACTGCCTTGCAAGGCTCGACATCGCGATGCGGGCCCTGGGCCACCCCTACGGGTTGCATGTCACCGCCTTCGACGGCGATGTCGTGAGCGACTCGAACGTGGGTCGGCAGATCTACAGCCCCTCCGATGTCGGCCTGCACAAGGCCGTCGTCACGATCCACCGCCTGAACCAGTACTTCGGGCTCGACTGGGATGCGGTGCCACAGCACTACGGGCCGGCAGCGGTATCCGAAATCGGGTGCGGGCCGGGCATCGTCATCAGTTGCGTCGACTCGGCGCGCGCTCGTCGTGATCTGCACCGGCGCTTGTTCAATCGCGGGGCGAGCGTCGCCTACTGGCTGGACCTCGGCAACACGGACAGTGCCGCCCAGGTGGTGCTGGGCCAGCCCAAGCCCCACCCCTTGCCCGAGCGCCTGGAGTGGGAGCGCCTGCCATGCGTGACGGAACTGTTCCCTGAACTTCTGGACGACGTGCAGGAGGACGACACGCCGTCCTGCTCGGTGCGAATCTCCCTGCGGTCCCAGGGACTGTTCGTCAACGACGTGGCCGTCCGGTGGGGCTCGCAGTTGCTCTACGAGTTGTTCCAGGGGCCGATCCGGCACCACGGCGTGCTCGTCAACCTTGCCGCGAAGCGCTCCGCGCCGGTCGACGTGAACCCGGCTGTGTGGCGGCGCTTCGGGATACGGCGTCGCAAGCCTCGGGGCCTCCAGATCGAGTAGCGCGCTGGTCGGTGCGCGCCCCGGCAGAAACTGGGGGGTGGTCCGTGCCGAGTTTCGGTTGGAGAAATCCGACCAAGCACGGCAGCATGGATGAAGCCGCGGCGCTGACGGCGTTGGCGCTCTCCGAAGGCGAGCAGCGATGGCCCATCGCAGTGACGCGACTTGACCCACGCAGACCGCGTTCAAGAATGAACTCGGATCAACGACACAGGAAGGATGATGACCGAGACACAGCTGGTGGATGGACTGCAGGTGCTTGGGTGGCTGTTGACGCTGCTCGGGCAAGTCCAGGTGGCGCGCAAACGCCGGGCCGGCTTCGCCACCTGGATCGTCGCGAACTTGGTGCTGATCGCGCTGAGTGCGCGCATGGGCCTGTGGTGGAGCATCGGCATGTATGTGACGAACATCGTCGTGTGTGCCTGGTCCTACCGGACCTGGGCCGAAGGCGCTGGCCGCGGGATGCGCACCCTGTTCCTCAACAAGCGCTTCTCCGGGTAGGGCGCGGCGGAAGCGATGTTGCCGCCGACGCCGGAGCAGCAGCGCATCGTGGAGAGCGGGGCGCGGGCGCTGGTGGTCGAGGCCGGCGCTGGCGCTGCCAAGACGACGACGCTCGGCCTGTACGCCGGTGCCCGGCCACGGGCGCGGATTCTGTATCTGGCCTTCAGCAAGGCGATCCAGCTCGAGGCCGCCGGCCGCATGCCGGCGAACGTGAGTTGCCGCACCACGCACTCGATTGCCTGGCGAAAAGCGATCGAACTGTTTGGTGACGAGGCGAGCCAGCGGGTCGGCAAGACCTACACCTCGTCGGTCGCGCGCGCGTTCAGGTGCGGACCCCTGCTTGCCTCGGGTGCGTTGCAGGCCATCCAGAACTGGTGCGGATCATTGGACGAGCAGATCGGCCCGTCCCACGTTCCGGTCGAGATCGCAGAGCGGCTTGCGGATCCGGGCGGTGTCGTCGAACTCGCCCGGACGGTATGGGCTCGCATGCAGCGGCGGGACGGGGGCGAGCTCAAGCTGCCTCACGACGGCTATCTGAAGCTCTTCCAGATGGACGGGCCGCGGCTGCGTGGGTGTGACCTCGTGGCCGTCGATGAGGCCCAAGACCTGAACATGTGCACCTACGACATCGTGGGGCGCCAAGGGGGCGGCGTGGTGCTGGTCGGCGACTCGGCGCAGCAGATCTTCGCGTTCAGGGGTTCTGCCAACGCGCTGCGCATTCACGCGGCCGACGAACGCCTGCAACTCACGCGCAGCTTCCGGTTCGGCGAAGGCATCGCACACATGGCTAATGCGCTGCTGGAGCATTTCAAGCCGGACAGCGACCTGCGGCTGGTCGGTGGCGGTCCCGTGGCAACGCGGCTGGCGGTGGACACCCGTCGCGCCTTCGCGGTGCTTGCCCGCACGAATGCCGTGGTGTTCGAAGAGGCCATCTCTTTCCTGCCGACGAACCGGCGGTACCACTTCGTCGGCGGGACCGAGGCATACCGGATGGAGAAGCTGCTCGATGCCTACTACCTCTGGACAGGTGATGGCGGTCTCATCCGCGATCCGTACCTGCGCAGCTTTGGGACCTTCGAGAGCCTGCAACAGCTTGCGGGAGATGCCGCCGACGCGGAACTGCGGCATCTCGTGCGGGTGGTCGAGGAGTACGGCGCGCGGGTACCGACGCTGGTCGACCAGATCAAGTCGCGGCACGTTGCGCTGGACAAGAGCGCGTGGCCGGACTTCGACGGCATCTTCTTCTCGACGGCCCACAAGTCCAAGGGACTGGAGTTCGACCAGGTCTGGCTGGCCGACGACTTCATGCGCTTCTTCGAGGAGGGCCGGGAGTTGTCGGTTGACGACGTGGAGCAGGCAGACGTCAACCTGTTGTACGTGGCGCTGACCCGCGCCAGGCATGCGGTGAGGCTGTGCCAGTCCTTCGAGGATTGGCTTGTGCATCGGAACCTGCGCCCGCGCTGAGCACTTGATGTGTGTCGACTCGCTCGGAACATGGCTTCGAGGACTTGGAAGGACCCTCGATGTCGCAACCCCTGATCCGTCACCTGCGTCTCTACTGTGCGAGTCCCAACATCAAGCCGGTTCGGGCCCACGACGGCGTGCTGGCCGTGGCTGGTGTGGTCGAGCGTGCAGCGCTCGCGTGGCTGCTGCTGGTCGACATGGAGCGGTGGGGCCGCAATCAGGGCGCCAGCGTGACCAACGCTGTGGACCAATTGGTGCCCGCTGCCCATCGGTACCTGATCGGTGGGTTCGGGATTCCGATCGCCGAGACGCTGATCGTCGAACTGGACGCCTCGGGTGCCTTCGACCTGGTGTGCGATCGCAACGACGGGATGGGCATGCGGCACGAGCCACTGCACGCCCCTGGATGCGCGGCCAGGCCGCGGAGTCGCGAGGCCTTCCTCGCTGCAGCAGGGGACATGGGCCGCGCGATGCTTCAGCGTGCGGAAGCCATCGGCTCCGGCGAGTGGGTGGGCGTCGAGGGATGAGGCGTTCGGGACAGTGCGAGACCTGCTTGCGCTGGGTTCGCAGCGGCGGCTTCGTGCTGCCAGCCGTGGAGGGCTGCAGCTGGATCGCCGGCCCAGACATCGAGGCGCTGCCCGTCGCGGTGACGCTGCTTATGCCGGCACTCGCCCGGATCCTCGCGCGCGAGGGCGCCTGTCCGGGCCACCTGGTGTTCGATGCGACCAGCATGCCAGACGCCTATCTCTCTCAGAACCTCGAACCCGCTGTCGGTGGACGGACCGGGCTTGAAGGTGCCGAGACAGGTGCGATCCTGCGGGCAGCAATCGAGATAGGGAAGCCTTCATGACGACCACGAGGACACAGATCACGGAGCGGACGACGGCGCTTGCCGCGGCTCCGAACGCCGTCGATGCGGGTGACGCATGGTGACGAAGTCCCTGCGCCCGGTGAGTCGGGAGACGAGCGCGGTCGTTCGCGACAAGGGGCCGCTCCCGGTGATCGTGACAGTTGTTGGTGGCGTCATCGAGCTGCGCGCCAAGGGGCTGCGAAGTACCGAGACGCTGGATGTGGCATGGTGCTACCTGACCGCGGTACGTCAGCGGCTTCAGGCGCAACGGCTCGAGCGTGCGAAGAGTCGACGGCAACGGAAGTAGGGGAGAGCGGAAAGTGGTGGTCTGGCCAAGAGGGTCGGTGGCGCGAGGCGTAGCGCTTGCCGTGGTGTGCGTCGTTGCGCCAGCACTTGCGCAGGAGCTACCGGCCGTGACACACGGCTCGGCAGTGCCCAACGCTGCCGGCGCGGCAGCTCGCACGGGCCAAGCAGCCGATGTCGTGGTGACCGGCGTGTCCGACGGTGACACCGTGACGGCCATCATCGACGGTCGGTCGATGCGGTTGCGGCTGTCGCGCATCGACGCGCCCGAACATCGGCAGGCCTGGGGTCAGCGCGCGGAGCAGTCGCTTCGGGAACTGGTCTGGAGGAAGCCGGTGCATATCGAGTGGCGGGAGGTCGACCGCAATGGAAGGCCCATCGTGACGATGACGGTGGACGGGCTCGACGTCAGCGAGGAGCAGGTGCGCCGAGGCATGGCCTGGGTGTACCGGGCCTACAGCAAGGATCCTCGCCTGCTCGGTTTGGAGGCGCTGGCACGCGAGAGCCGAGTCGGCTTGTGGACGGACGAGTCACCGATGCCGCCGTGGGAATGGCGACGCCTGCAGCGCGAGGGCCAGCAGGCCCCGTGACATCGGTGGTGCCGCGGCCATTGACGGGACAACAGAGGTGGACAGGAATCGGCCGCCACGGGCTGTGGTCTACGCCTTGCTCCCCAGGCGGTACTCCATGCAGGCGCTGGCGCTCATGGGGTTCCGGTTCGACCCGGAGATGAGGCTTGTAAAGCGAGGCGCATGTAGGTCGGTGCTTGCGGAGGCGATTTCCTCGGACGGCGTTACCTGGCGCGTCCGGCCTTTCGTGCGCCAGTGGCGCTGAAGCTTCCCCACACAAGACGATGCCCCGTCCGATCAATCGATCGAGCGGGGCATGTGAAGACGCCTTGAACCCCAGCGTGAGCTACTTCGGGCTCGGACGCTGCGGGAACCAGCGGTGTGCGGCGGGATGTGGCTGGCCGTCTCGCTCTTGCAGGCGGCTGCGGTAGGCCAGGACCAGGGTGACTGCGCCCCAGATGTCGAGCGCCACCCACGCGAGCGCGTAGGTGGCGAGGACGGGGTCATGGCTGAGTGCGCTTGCCACCGATGCCAGGAGGTCTTGCATGTGCCTGCTCCTCTGGCCCTTGCGAGCCCTGCTCCTCCTCAAGGCTGAGGAGGATGACGGCCAGGGTCTGGGCGACCAACCAGCCGACGATCACGACGGCCAGGTAGGCCATCGATTCCTTGGCGAAGCCAAGGTACGTGTTGGCTGCAGCGAGCAGCCAGGATGCCTTCTTCAACGCGTCGGCCGCGGACTTGCGGGCCTCCTTGTTGAAGAAGAGGGTGAGCCTTCGGCGCTGTTCGGCCTTGGGCGGATGCTTCGTCTTGCGAGTTGCCATGCGACGGTTCCCTTCTTGTTGTGCGAGAAGGCGCCGCTGCCCCGACCGGGGACAGAGCGCCCCGCTCGGGTTGATGAAAACGCAGGTGCAAGGCACCCGCTCGATGCGCGACCCGCGAAGGTCGCTTCCATGCCGGTCGCAAGGAATTCGCTGTGACGGACGGTCAGCCGCGCCACGGTGCTCGCTCGGCCGACCTGGCGAGCATCACGCCGCGTCTTTCAGCGACGCCAGGGTGAGTTCCAGCCAGGGAGCCAGGAAGACCTGGGGCAGGCTCGGATCGACGGCCGCAGCACGCTGGCTGCTGGCCAGATGCTCCAGCTTGAGCAGCAGAGCGGCGGCGTACTCGGCCACGTCGGCTGCGCACTCGCCGGTGCTGTTGCGCACCAGTTCGATGTAGTGATCGACCATCGGCGCTGGCGCCCGGGCGGCGTCGAGCTCGATGATCTGGAGGGCTTCGACGTTCATCGTCATGAAGAGTCCTTCGGGGATGTGCCTCCGCGAGACCTTGACGCCAGCACATCGCGTGCTAGACAGATCGCCAGGTCTTCAAGAGGTGCGAGATGCTGAGGTTGGGCAAGGCGATCAGGCTGACGAGGGCGGAAGCCGAGCGGCTCGAACGCATCACCGGTTTCCCGGTGGATGGCGTTCGAACGCTCGACGGCCTCGCGCTGTATGTCGCGCAGTGCAAGGCCTACTACGCGGAGGACTCGAGGGAGTTCGAGATCCTCGCGTGGCTCATCGACAGAGAGGTGTCACGCTGCCTGGCCGCCGCGTGAGGCGGAGACCTGGGCGTCGGGCGACGGCTCTCGTGCGCCGGGCGCTGACGGTGCGGTCGGCGCGGCGCTCGGCGAGGGGGCGAATCCCGTGATCACCTGGGCGACCTCGGGATGCTTCGCGAGCGCGTCGACTCGCGCCTTGGCCGGCGAGCCGGGCTCTTTGACCCGCGAGCCGCGAACCTTGGGCTGTTCGGGCGTCGGCTCGGGCACGGGCTTGCGGCCGAAGATCCGGGGGATAGCGATGAAGACGCTCATCGCCAGCTCCACGGTACGGATGGGCGCGGTCACGAAGATCGCGCGAAACGCGGCCACGGTGCGCTCGCTCCGTTCGTCGGCCAGGACCTTGGCATGCAAGGTCTCGCAGGCGATCAGGTAGAGGGCCTCGTGGCGAGTTCTGGCTTCGGGGTTGCTGTTGAGGTACTTGACGACTTCCGCGGCGCCGGGAGGGTGGCGCACGGCGCGGTACAGGTGCACCCAGGCCATCTCCTCGGCCAACTCGTGGCGGCTCGGTTGGTCCGGGCCGGCGAGCTGGCCGTGGATGGGGCCGATGCTGGGCAGTTGCTGATGCATGGTTCGCTCCGGTGGATGTCCACGGGAACGAGCCGGCCCCAGGGGACGAAACGTCCCCGAGGGGTAGTAGCATGAACGAGCCGGCAAGCCGGTGTTCACGGGAAGCCATCACGATGGATCGTTCAGGCCGGACTCTTGAGGTCATCGACGGCGGGCGCGAAGCGCTCGAGCGGGCCTACCTGTGGGCGATCGTGTTCGATCGTCCCGACAAGCAGGCCCTCGCGAGGCGCCTCGAGCCGTCCGCTAACGACGTGCTTTGCGCCGTTGCTCCAGATGCAGACGGGACACGAGTTCCTCGTCGATCAGGCGCACGACGCGCAGTACATCGCTGCGAACCGGGCCGCGAGTGATGCGAAGTCGCTCCAGGCTCTGAAGGAGTTCTTCCTTCTTCGCCTGGAGCTCTTCAGCGCTGCCCTCGTCGACGAGACGCAGCAGGCTGAGCCACAAGTGCTTGTCCATCTGCTCCTCACGCAGCCAGGGGCAGCGCTTGGGGCAGCGGGACGACCACGTCGGCCGACGGGCGGACGAACGGGGTGCACAGGGCCGGGAGCTTCTTGGCCACCACAACGGGGTGTTGCGGCAGGCCACTACCGCCACAGAGGCGGCACACGGTGCGAGCCGTGAACTTCGACATGGTCGTTCTCCTTTGCACAAGTGCAAAAGGGGAACGACATGTCCCCCGGATGGAGAAGCGACGTTCCCCATTCGGGTTGAAGGCACGCTGGCGCGCGCCCATGGACAGGCAGAAGGACCCACGCCGAGGCGATGGGTCTTCCGCACACTTCGGGATTCGCATCCCAGGGATCGAGGACCGGCACGCAGGCGTGCAGGGTCCGGGTCATGCAGCAGGCTGGATGACCGAGGAACTTCGCAAAGCCACGCGAAGGGATGACGACGCGCGCGGGTGGTGAACCCGCTCGGCTGGCGAAGCCGGCGTCAGGGCCGATGTGTCACGTGCACACCGACATGGAGTTGCGTCAACCGAGGTCGACGCGATCCAGCACGGACTGGATAGCCCGCTTGCGCGGACAGGGATGCGCCGCAGGTGCGGCATGGCCATCCGGAGATGGTCGATTGAAGTGCGGGTCACGACCGCTAACGCCAAGGTGCAGGGCACTTTGGACTTCAAGTCCAGCCGTTGACGGCTCTCGTTGAAGGCTGTACCAGCGACGATCGCCAGCAGGAAGCCCAGCAAGTTTGCCACTCGACGGAAGCCCTGGGTAGGGGTGACGCGAGGACCTGCGCGCGGCGCATGTTCATGTGTCCGGTTCGAGCGCAAGGACACGCGCCGATGGGGCACTCAGGTGCCGTTCGAGGCGGGCGCGGCGTTGTGCGGCCAGCTGCGCAGTGCGGTGTCCGTCGCTGCATCGCGGCGCGCCTTGAACAAGCGGAGGTGCCTCGTAGCCTGAACGCGTGAACATCATCAAGCTCTACCGCGCGGATGAGGCGCTCAAGCCCATCGATCCGGTGCAACCCGATCTTTTCGGCGTGGCGGCCGGCGCGGTGCGATTTGCCATCGACGTGCCGAACGAGGTCACGATGGCACTGGGTGCCAGCGCACCGGTGTTCATCGGCGTCAGCGGTGGGCGTGACTCCCAGGCGCTGGCCTACCGTGTCTGTGCCCATCTCGATGACATCGGACACCCGGGCTCGCGGTTCCTCGTTCATGCGGACCTCGGCCGTGTCGAGTGGCGGGACAGCTTGCCAGTCTGCGAGCGGTTGGCACAGCGGCTGGGGATCGAACTGGTGGTCGTACGCCGCACTGCCGGCGACATGATGGATCGATGGCTGTCGCGCTGGAGCGGCAACGTCGCGCGGTACACCAAGCTGGAGTGCGTGAAGCTGATCCTGCCGTGGAGCACGGCGGCCCAGCGCTTCTGCACGGCCGAGTTGAAGAGCCAGGTCATCGCGCGGGAGATGCGCCGACGCTTTCCCGTGGGCGACGTCGTGTCGGCTGTCGGCATCCGTCGCGAGGAGAGTGCCAAGCGGGCCCGTATGCCGGCCTGGAAGCAGGACGAGCGCACGACCCGCAAGCGCGGGCAGGGACACACCTGGAATCCGATCCTTGGCTGGAGGCGCGGCGACGTCAACGACTACGTGCGCAACCGTGGTGATGAACTCCACGAGGCCTACCGGCTGTATGGCAGCACGCGGGTCTCCTGCGCGTTCTGCGTGCTCGGCTCGGAGCACGACCTTCGGGCTTCGACCAACTGCGCCGGCAACCACGCGATCTATCGCGAGATGGTGGCGCTGGAGGCCGCGAGCACCTTCTCGTTCCAGAGCCACCGATGGCTGGGGGACGTTGCACCCGACCTGCTGGACGCCGGGCTTCGTGCGCGGCTGCAGGAGGCCAAGGAGCGTGCGCAAGCGCGGGTGAGTGCTGAATCACGGCTTCCGGAACACCTGCTGTTCGTGAAGGGCTGGCCCACGGTCATGCCCACCCCGTCCGAGGCGGCGCTGATCGCCGAAGTCCGTCGGGACGTTGCGGCCGCGGTGGGGTTGCAGGTGGCCCACACCGATCGCGACTCCGTCTTGCAGCGCTACCGCGACCTGATGGCGGCAGCCGCGGCGAAGGCCGGCACCGAGGCGCCGCCGTCTCACACCTTTGAAGGAAGTCAAACGTGAACCCAACGATCTTGGCCCCGAAGCCCGGCGCGATACCCGAGCTGCTGGTGGACATCGCGTCTGTCTCGTCGCGTGTCTTCTGGCTCGTACACAACGCGGTGGCTCGAGCTGGCGCGCCGATCCAACTGCCAAGGACAGTCTTCACCCGATTCAGCGAGGCCGTGGCTGCACGAGGCAGCGTCGACGCCACGCCCCCGCTCGTGGAGCACCCGCAGGGCCTGTGCCGGCTGCAGGACGCCGTGATCGTCGATGGTGTCGGGCCCGGCCACGTGAACTGGATCCATCCAAGCGGTGACGTGCGGGTCGAGCTCGCTCGCCAGCCGGGCAGCGCCGAGTACTACCCGATCGCTGCCATCCGGCGTGCCGTCGCGGCCAGGCCGCGGTTCGTTCACGAGCTGGTGCCAGTGGGCCTGCGTGAGGCGAACCTCGTGGTCGAGCGCTTGCACCGGCGGCTCGGCAGGGTGCAAGGCCACAAGTTCGCCATCGGTCTGCGGCGCGTCTCGGACCAGGAACTGGACGGTGTCGCGATCGCCGCGCGACCGGTGGCGCGCCACCTCGACGACGGTCTCACGGCCGAGGTGCGCCGGGTGGCGGTCGATCCCGCCGTGGTCAACGGATGCACCAAGCTGCTGGGGGCCATCGCACGGTCCGCGTCGGCGATGGGCTACCGACGCCTGGTCACCTACAAATCGGACGATGAGGATGGTGCAAGCCTCTACGCCGCAGGATGGGATCCGATCGGGCGCAGTGCCGGAGGGCACTGGGGATCGTCGAAGCGCCCGCGCGAACCCGGGCCGGAGGAAGGGCGCAAGGTCGTGTGGGTCAAGGTGCTACGTGGCGATCGGCGCGAGCGCTGAACTCCGGTCGATGACGCGGGGTTGAAGGTCCGAACCCGCGCGCGATCCTGGTGTTCACCAGGAGAGCGCATGCAGCAGCTGATCGATCTTCGCAACGAGACGCCCGAGGCCATCGCGCTTCAGGCGATCGGTGGGTTCATGGATGCCGGCCGGCCGGCCGTCGTGTTGTTCAGCGGGGGCAAGGACTCTTCGGTGTTGCTCAACCTCGCGTTGACCGCTGCCCTCGAGCAGGTGCGCCACGGCCGCAGGCCCCTGGTGGTCATTGCCCACAGCGACGTGGGCGTCGAGAACCCGGAGATCCAGCGCCTGGTGACCAGGGAGATTGCCAAGGCGAGCCGGTTCGCGCGCGAGCACGGGGTCAGGGCGGTGGTCAGGGTCGCGAAGCCGGCCTTCTGGGACTCGTTTCCCGTGCGAGTGATCGGCGGCCGAGCGCTGCCGACGTTCCCGGACTCTCGGCGGGACTGCCAGACCGACCTGAAGCGGCTGCCCAACGAGCGCGAACTGGCCCTGATCGAGCGGGAGCTTCTGGCCAAGGGCTGGCAGAAGCCGGTGCTCATGACCGGCGTGCGGCGCGACGAGTCGGTCGTGCGCGGGGCAGCCGTGAAGGGGCGGGGGGAGAAGGCGGTCACGCTCTGGACGGACAAAGAGGGCCGGCTTCGACTCAGCCCGCTGCTGGAGTGGGCAGTGGACGATGTCTGGCAGTACCTCGGCTTGGCCAACGCGGGTGTGATCCCGTCGTACAGCCGCTTCGAGGAGACGATGCAGACCTACCAGGCCGCCGGCGGCAGCAGTTGCGTGGTGGTGGCCGATGCCGAAATGCAGAAGCACTCGAAGCCCTGCTCGAGCCGGTTCGGCTGCTGGGTGTGCACCGCGGTCCGCGAGGACAAGTCGCTGAGGCAGATGATCGAGACGGACCGCGACCGCTACGGGTACATGGCGCCGCTCGCGGCGTTGAGGGACTTCATCGCGTACACGCAGTACGACTGGTCGCGCCGGCAGTACGTCGGGCGCAGCATCGTCAAGGGCTTCATCGAGGTCGGCGCCGACACCTATTCGCCTTCGATGCTGGCCGACCTGCTGCGCTACACCCTGAGCGCACAGAAGCTCTCGGGCGTGCCGATCATCAGCGCCGCCCAGCTGATTGCGATCGATGCCCGCTGGTCCCAGTACGCCATCGCCGAGCCCTTCGCCGCGCTGCGCATCTGGAAGCAGGTCGAGGAGGGCGCGATCTGGACGCCACCCGCCATGCGTGCCCATCCCAAGACCGCTGTCCCCAAGCTGGGAAAGATCTTCGTGGGCGACTGGAACGACGACGTCACCTCTGCGCTGGAAGTCACCGGGTTGCGCAACCCAGCCTGGGAGGATTTCGCGGAGACCTGTGGACCGGGGCTGCGAACGCTGGCCAGCGGCCGGACCGTGATCGACGTGGAAGGCGAGAGCGAGATTGACGAGGAGGGCGCCTGGCTGTTCCTCGACTTCGAGCTCGAACGCATGCTGCGTGACCGGTCCACGACTTCGGGCTACTGGACTGCCGGCTACGAGACCTACCTGTCGTTCGGGCTGGTGCAGCCGGCCCGGGGCCACTCGGCTCGGGTCGACGAGATCCTGCGCCGGTCCCAGTGGCGGCAGCGACACGGACTGCATGGCGAGCCGGCGCTGACCACCTTGCGGGAGCGCCTGTCGGTGCGCTATCCGAGCCAAGGCGACCTGTTCGAGGAACTCCTGGAGGCTGCTGCCTGAAGGCGCCAACCGGCCGGGTGCACCCGGCCGGCGGCCCCCATTCGTGGGCCTACTTCCAAGGGCCGCCAGGCCGGGGTTTGAAGGGCGCTCGTCCCTGAGGCTTGCAGAGAGCAGGCAGGGGCACCGCAACGGGTGCATCCGCCTGGGCGCTTGAACATAGGCGCCCGCGCGGGAGACTTGTCTCAAAGGAGAAGCCGTCATGATCGAATACAAGTCGCAGCTGGTGGGTCGGCACGCCTACACGCACGAGATCCGCGACAACACGGGCGAGTGGATCTGGCTCGGCGACGAGGCGAGCATCACGGTGATCTTCCGGAATCTGTCGGGACAGAACTTCGCCGGCCGGCCGGCGACCGCGTACGCCGACTACATGGTGTGGATGCGCCACTTCACCGCGCAGTCCTGGCCCGGGCGCCAAGACCCGCTCGCCGCGGGCCAGACAATCGAGCTCGCGCAGATCAATGGTGAGTCGATCGCGCGACACACGTTCGGATCGCAGACAGTACAGGGAGGGGCAGGGTGAACGCAAAGCGGCTCGTGGAAGCGTTGGTCGGCAACCTACCGACGGCGACGCCGGGCCTGTTCAACCCATGGGCGGATGTCTGCGCGGACGACCTTTCGACGAATGGCCCGGATGCCAAGAGAGCGCGGCTGGAGCAACACCTGGATTGCGAAGCCGAGTTCATCCTGTGCGGCGAGGCGGCCGGTTGGCAGGGCATGCGCCATACCGGCTTGGCGTTCACCAGCGAGCGGCATGTGATGCAGGGGACAGTACCCCGGCTAGGAGGTGCCACGGCGCGGCTCACGACGCGAGACAAGCCGTTCACCGAGCCTTCGGCCACGCTGGTCTGGCGCTCGCTGCATGCGCTGGGCATCGCGGATCGGGTGGTCATGTGGAACGCCTTGCCGATGCATCCCTTCATGGTCGGCGCGCCGCGGACGAATCGCACCCCCACTGACACTGAGCTGGCGCACGGACAGCGTCCGCTCCAGGCACTGCTGGCCGCCTACCCGCGCGCCACAGTCATCGCTGTTGGCAAGAAGGCCGCCGAGCAGTTGACGCGCCTGGGCGTGGCGCCCGCGGCGGCGATCCGGCATCCGGCCAATGGCGGTGCAGTCGCATTCGCGCAGGGCATGGAAGGATGCGTGACGGCCCGTCGAGCAAGATGAGCGCAACGAGCAACTCCCCGTCGGCAGCGAGCGGCGCGGGGTATCTGCTTCTCGGCGACTTGCCGCGAGGCCACCCTCTGCGTCGGCAGCCGCTTGGACCGATGGGCGCTCAGTGCAGGAACCTGCACTCGAAAGAGTGGCGTGACGTGGCACGTTGGCGCATCGCGAGCTGCGCGTTCGACGACCTCGGTGAGTCCTGGACGGTGACGAGCGAGTTCCGAGTTCGCGCAGGCTGAGTACAGCGCTTCCACCTCCCGCCGGTGGGACTTGAAGGGGGCGAGGTCGGCGAGATCCTGAAGGTCCATTCACCAGGACCATCAGGCATCTCGCATGGACGACCTCGACATAGGCACTGCTCTGAGTGCCATCACCGCGCTGCGAGCCCAGGGCTACAGCGTGCGACGAACTCCCGGCCCGCAGCAGCGCGAGCACAGCTTTGCGTTCGTGCTTCACAAGCCGGGTATGGCGCGGGCCCTGGTAGGTCCACCTCGGTCGAGCGTGTTCGCGGCCTGGGCCAGCGCGCTGGACCACGCTGAGCAGGCTGATGGGCAGCCGCCCACCTCGAAACCGGCGCCGTTCTTCACGGCGGAACTTCCCGCCGCCGCGCTCGACGTCTCCGTCATCGCCAGCCGCTTCGGTGTGGACATCGCGACGGCCGAGCGCCAGGTGCAGCAGCTGCGGCAGCAATCAATCTTCCTCAGCGCGACGCATCAGGTGAACGTGCAACTGATCCGGGAGCCGTTCGGGAAAGACCTCGGCGACGTTGCGTGGCTGTCCATCAAGCGCCGCGATCGCGAGGTGGTCCGCGACTGGCGGGAACTGCAGGCGATCAAGAACGCCATCGTCGGGCCGGAGCACGAGGGTTTCGAGCTCTACCCGGCGGAGTCCCGGTTGGTCGATACCGCGAACCAGTTCCATCTGTTCGTCTTCATGGACCGGCGGGTTCGCATGCCGGTTGGGTTCGTCGAGCGGGAGGTGGCCGGTACCGCTGAGGCGAGCGCAGTCGGTGCGACGCAGCGAGAGCTTCCGGAGCGCGCGTGATGTTGCTGGACGTCATTGAGGCGCCCGTCCCTCAGGCGCCAGCCGGTGCCCGCGGCCGGGTAGGACCGATCCTGCGCGTCGGCATTCCGACCACCGGCGGAAAGATCCTCAGGGCGGCAAGAGATGCGGGCTACAGCGTGCTGTTCAGCACCAATGCGTTCATGGTGCGCAACAAGGACGGCGAGGTGGTCAGCGTGCGTCGGCCGGATCCCGTCCAGTTCGCGGGCCTGGACGCCGCGTTGGACAGCGCCGGCTTCGTCGCAATGGCCCGCTACCGTGGTTTTCCGTGGAGCGTCAGCCAGTACCTGGACCTGGTGGAGAGCTGGCCGTGGACCTGGTACGCCAGCTGGGACCAGTGTGTCGAGCCCGAGATCGCCTCCTCCAAGATCGACGTCTATTTCCGATTGGCCGAGACCTGCCGGCTCCTGTCGGAAGTGCGATCGCAGGCACGAGACCGCGGACTGCCCGATCCGATGCCGGTCATCCAGGGCTGGGAGGTGGATCACTACCGCTGGAGCCTGGAACACCTGCCGCTGGCCTCGTGGCCGAAGCTGCTGGGCGTGGGCTCGATGTGCCGACGGCGAGTCCATGGGCCGAGCGGCATCCTGACGATCGTCGAGGCGCTTGACCGCGAACTGACTCCGGGTGTCGGCCTTCACCTTTTCGGCGTGAAGGGAGACGCGCTGCGCTTCCTCAGCGACCATCCGCGAATCGCGAGCGTCGACTCCATGGCCTGGGACTTCGCGGCCCGCCGGCAGTTTCCCGTTGGAAGAACGGCGGACAAGCGCATCGACGTGATGCACGACTGGGTTCGCAGGAACGCATCCCAGCTCGAGCTGCCGAAGACGCCATACGACCTTCCGCTCTTCGATGAGTCAAGCGAAGAGGCGTCGCAGGAACTGCAGGAGTGGCTGGAACTGGTGGTGGACAACCAGACCGACGCAGTCAGTGCCTGGCACCACTGCATGCGGACCTGGGTTGGCGGGTAGCTCCGGTGACGCCGGGCTGGCGAGGCCTCACGGCCGGAGGCGGAAGTCGAGGACCCAGTGGCCGCACCGTCCTGCAACGCACTGCTGGCCGATGTGCTGGACCTCCGCAGGGCCGGTGGCGCACTCCATCGCGCGATGGTCGCCGACGACTCTGATCGCATGGGCGCGGGCCGCCGCGGCGTTTGCCGAGTTTGCAGCCGTTTGCTGGCAGCCGATCGGCACCGGCTCGCATTGCGAGTTCTGCGTGCACGACTGCCAGTCCGACGGAAATCGCGCTCGAGCATCGTCCACGCGCTGGAAGCGGCCGAAATCGGAAGACCTGGCGGACCTTGCGTCGGCTTGTAGCAGGACCGATGGTTGGCTCGTGGCGGGACCCGCAAAGAGCCACCGCTGGCCGACAGCGAAGGAGACCGAGCAGGTTGAGGGCGGCAGCGCGTCGATGGTGGCCGAGGAGCCGGGCGAGCCGTTGATCGCGTGATGAACAGTGAAGGTGACCCGAAGGCCAGTGATTGCGGTGACCGTCCCGACGAATGCGATCGGCGCGTCGACCAATCGCTGCCTATACGGACGCAGGTCCTGGGGAGTTGTGCAGGCAAGCGCCGGTGCTGTCCACAGCGGGACAAGGGATGCGAGGAGCAGCAGGGGGATGCGCATCGAGGCCTCCAGCAGAAGTTCGGGCGAACTTTCGCAAGAACAGCCGCCGTCGTCCAACTGAAACGCCGGCTGTACCCTTGGGCTCTGACGGTGATGGGGCGGCCTCGTGGACACGGCGGCACGGTTCAGCCGGTGGTCCGTGAAGGCCCCTTCCGGAGTCAAGCGGGGCAAGCTTGTAAAGCGATGTACTATACGGCACGACCTGACCTTGAAAAGGAGTCACGGTGGAGTCAAAGCGCATACCGGTCAGCTTTCGGGTGACGCCACAGTTCAAACGGGCACTCGAACTCGCGGCCCAACGGGAGCAGCGGTCGCAGACCAACCTTGTCGAGAAACTCCTGTTCGACTTCTGTAGGAAGTCCGGCATCGCCGTGGATGCAGTGCCGGCGCCCACCGACGTGAAAAAGCGGGTGAAGGCGTAGTTGTTAACAGTCCTAGGACTCAGCCTCTTGAGTCATTTGGATAGACGCGCGGTCCTGCATGCTGGTTGAGGCGAACGAGCGAAAGTGCCCGAATGCAGCCTGAACGCTGCCGTTAGCAGATCGACTGAGAAACGAAGAACCTTGGCAGTTTCAATCACATCCCCGGAGGCTCCTGAGGCCGTCGAAAAGGCATCGCCAATCGTCATGGGTGAGGACTGGCGGCTTTTCAAGCCGTGCTTCGACGACGATGGAACGACCTACGCCACGCTCTGCGGCATTGCGAACCTGCCGCGAGAGGCCGCAATTGCGGAACTGTCGAGGTTCTCGCAGGACATCAAGGACGAAACTGTCAACAGCCTCAAGGCCAAAGTGTCTTCAACGCTGCTCCGTGACCTGCTCAACATGGGGTGGGATGTACGCGCCAGCATGCATCACATCTACGTGCGGCCCGGGCAGCCGTTAGACCCTGCTGAACGCAAATCACTGATCAGACAACAGCTGCTGTTCGGGCGGAACGATCAACTGTGCGAAGAATCGAATCGTCGCTTCCTCTTCGGCGTAGAGCGACCCTCGAAGTATTCGTCGTGCAAGCCCATGACCGACCTGATCGCGGACGGGCGACGCTTGGCCGAACAATTGAGGCCGGTGGCCGCCGCGCCCAAGGAAGAGCGGCCGGAACTGCTCGCACGCATCTGCCAGCCGTACCTCCAGTTGGTCAGTGAGGAGCGGGACGAGTTCACCAATCAACGTCTGATCGACATCTGGCGCTACTTCCGGCATAGCTGGAGTACGAGGTACCGGTCAAGTCCTGGGCGGAACCTCTTCTATCTCGTACGCGACGCCGCACAACCCAATCATCCAGTGATGGGCATTGCGGGCCTAGGCAACACCGTGATGCAGCTCACGCCGCGCGACGCGGAACTGGGCTGGACGCTCAGTGGCCTGCTAGACGCATGCTCCCGTGGTGTGGTGTCCGAGACCGAAGTGCTTCGTGCCTTCCGGTTACGCTTAGAGGACGATTTTGAGCAGATCTATAGGGAGGACCTCCCTGTCGATCGCCGTATCGACCACAGCGTCGACGACGAGACTGTCGCGAAAAAGTTCGAGGAACTGACACCGCAACGACTGCAGGAACTAACGAAGACGCCTCTTTACCGGGCAAAACGAGCACGAGCTGCGCGGGAGATATTGCGCGCGTACCGAACGATTGCCACCTGGCCCTGCGGACTTCACGACCTTGCCGCAACTGATCATGGGGCCTGGGCACTGAACACCGTGCTCAAGCAACTGAAGAAGCGCCACTCTGCCACCAGCATGATGGAACTGACGGTATGCGGGGCCGTTGCACCCTACAACCATCTGCTCGCCGGAAAACTGGTCTGCCTGATGATGGCAAGCCCAAGGGTGGTCAACGACTACACGGACCGATACGGTGGAATGGTCAGTGTCATTGCCAGCCAGATGGCTGGACGCCCGATCACCAAGGAGCCGCATCTGGCCTTCCTCGGGACCACCAGCCTCTACACCGATCGCTCGTCACAGTACAACCGAGTCAAGCTGCCATACGGAAAGGTCGAAGGTCAGCGAGCCGAAATTGAGTTTCGCCAGATCGGACGCACGGAGGGATTTGGCTCACCCAACTTGTCCGTCGAGACCGAGCAAGGGTTGGCCCAGATAGCGGAGGTGGTTAGCGGTTTTCGAAACGTCAATTTCGTCTTCGGTGAGGGGCAAAGCCCAAAACTCCGACTGCTTCGCGAAGGGTTTGCGGCGCTGGGCCTCAATCAAACGAATCTGCTGCAGCATGGCTCACAGAGCCGGCCGCGCAAATCTGAACACGGCGTAAAGTGGACTGGCTGCTCCGATGGGCGAGGATAGAGCCCGAGATTCAGGAGCAGAGAACATGAGCAGAAGACCACGGCGCAACCACTCG
>NZ_JABWMJ010000016.1 GCF_013366375.1 Rhizobacter koreensis
CGCCGAGTGGTTGCGCCGTGGTCTTCTGCTCATGTTCTCTGCTCCTGAATCTCGGGCTCTATCCTCGCCCATCGGAGCAGCCAGTCCACTTTACGCCGTGTTCAGATTTGCGCGGCCGGCTCTCCGGCGGCCGGTTCCGCACCGGCGACGCCGGCCATGTCGATGCCGAGGGATTCGTGTTTCTCACCGACCGCAAGAAGGAAATGATTGTCAGCGGCGGCGAGAACATCGCCTCCAGCGAAGTGGAGCGTGTGCCATACCAACTGCCACAGGTGCTCGAGGCGGCGGCCGTCGGCCTGCCTGACGCGCAGTGGGGCGAACGGGTGGCGGCGTTGGTCGTGCTACGAACCGGCGCAACGCTCACGCTGGAGGAACTGCAGGCGCTTTGCCGCGGCAAGCTGGGCGGCTTCCAGTTGCCGCTCTAGCGGGTGCTGCGCGCCGAACAGGGCAGCCCGGCGAATGGAGGCTGACGTGCGGATCGACTTCTCTGGAGGGGTGGCCGTGGTGACCTGTCGCGCCAGCGGCATCGGCGAGGCCTGCGTACAGGTGCTCGCCGTGGCCGCCGGCAGCTTTGTGGGTTCGCTCGATGTGGGCGACGCGTCCGTCGATGCGGCCGTGGCTGCTGTGGATGCGCAGTGCGGCGTGCCGCAGCGCACGATGCCGCCCGAGGAACTGACGATGGGCCAGTGGAGCTTCGTCGCCCGGGTCGACCTGCGCGGCGCCTACCCGTGCCGCGCGTGCGAGCGGCGGGGCGATAGTCAACATCGCGTCGCTGGCCGGCATGGGCTCCTGCCCGCTGTTTTCGTACGGGCCTGTCAAGGCGGGCCTGATCAACCTGACCGAGTGAGTGCCTGGGGGCGGAATGGTGCCGAGGAAGGTGCGCGTGAACGCGTTCTCGCCTGGCTCCACGCAGACGCTCGCGCTCGAGAAGGGCGTGCTCCCGGGCGGCTGGTGCAGGTCCGGGAGATTGCGCAGGCGGTGGCCTTCCTCGCGTCTGCCCAGGCCTCCGCCGTCGCAGGCATCAACCTGCCGGTGGACGCCGGCTATCTCGTTGCGATCCCGTGGGCAAGTTAGGGCGGACTGCGGAGCGCGCTGCCGGTGGAAAGCCCCGGTTGACGACCCTGTCGAACGTTTGGTAGCCTGCCATGAGGCTGGAAATTGCCCGACGGAGCACCGCATGCGCATCGGCAGCGTCGAATTCGAAACGAAGGGCCGTGTCGCGGTCCTCACCCTGGACGAGCCCACCAAGCTGAACGCCATCTCGCTTGGGATCCGGCAGGGCGTGACCGAGGGCCTGGCGAAGATCGAGTCCGACCCCGAGATCCGCGTGGGCATCCTCACCGGCCGCGGCGATAAGGCCTTCTGCGCCGGGGCCGACATCAGTACCTTCCCCGAGTCGCCCGAACAGGCGCGCGACTTCATCGCCGGCGTGCTGCCGGTGCTCGAGGCGCCGGAGCGCTGTCGCAAGCCGCTGATCGCCGCGGTGAATGGCATCGCCTTCGGCGGTGGCTTCGAGCTGGCGATCGCCTGCGACTTCATCCTCGCCTCGGAACGCGCGAAGTTCGGCGTGCCCGAGATCCAGCTCGGCCTGCTGCCTGGCTTTGCGCTGCTGCGGCTGCACCAGATCGTTGGCAGGCCCAAGGCCAAGGAGATGAGCATGCTGGGCGAGCCCATCTCGGCCGCTGAGGCGGTGAGTCTGGGCATTGCGCTGCGCGCCGTGGCGCCCGAGCAGCTGATGGACGAGGCGATGGCCTTCGCCGAGAAGCTAGCGGCCAAGCCGCAGATGGCGCTGCAGATGGCCAAGTCGTTCTACAACAAGGGCATCGGCGGCGACGACATGCGCTATGCGATCGACGCCTTCCCGTTCCTGTTCCAGACCGACGACGTGAAGGAAGGCGTCGCCGCCTTCCGCGCCAAGCGCAAGCCGGTCTTCAAGTGACGGGCCGGGGTGCACGATGAGCCGGGCCATGCTGCACAACTCTTTCTGCGATGCCTGGGGCATCGAGGTGCCGATCTTCCTGGCCGGCATGGGCGTGGGCGGCCGCGCCACCCCGCCGGCACTGGTGGCGGCGGTGTCGCAGGCGGGCGGCCTCGGCGTGCTCGGCTGCTCTGGGCTCTCGCCGGAAGAGACGCGCCGCCGCATCCGCGCCGTGAGGACACTGACCGACAAGCCCTTCGGCGTGGATCTGCTGCTGCCGGCGCGCATCGCCGATGCGCCGCCCACGCGCACGGCCGTGCGCGACGAGATCCGCGCGCGCTTTCCGAAGCACGCCGACTTCGTGCAGGAGCTGATCCGCCGTTACGGCCTGCCCGACGTGAAGCCGGCCGACGAGACGGTAGTCAACATCGACTACGCGAAGGCGGTGCTCGAGGTGATCTTCGACGAGCGCGTGCCGGTCTTCGCCGCCGGGCTCGGCGACCCGGACTTCCTGCTCGAGCGCGCGCGTGCGCAGGGCATGAAGTTGATCGGCCTGTCGGGTTCGGTGCGCAATGCGGCACGGCAGAAGAAGTCCGGTGTCGACGCGATCGTCGCGCAGGGCACCGAGGCCGGCGGCCATACCGGCACGGTGGCATCGCTGCCGCTGATTCCGCAGGTGGTGGACGCGGTGAGCCCGACACCGGTGCTGGCCGCCGGCGGCATCGCCGACGGGCGCGGCATCGTCGCCGCGCTCGCGCTGGGCGCGCAGGCGGTGTGGATCGGTACCGCCTTCCTCGTTGCCGACGAGGGTCAGTTGTTCGATGCGTGCAAGGACCAGATCGTCGCGTCGGACTCCGAAGCCTTCCGCATCAGCAAGATCTGGACGGGAAAGACCGTGCGTGCCTACCACGGCGAGATCGCGCAGGCCTGGGCGGAGTCGGGACTGCCGACACTGGAGACGCCGCACCAGCGCATCCTGATGGAGGACTTCCTGGCTGCTGCGCTCGCGGCCAGGCGGCACGACCTCTTCTACAACATCGCCGGCCAGGCGGGCGGGCTGGTCAGGGCGCGCCGGCCGGCGAAGGACATCATGGCCGATCTCGTCGACGGCGCCGTCGAGCAGTTGCGCCGGCTGCAGCGCGACCTCGTCGTCAGCCTGCCCTGATTCCGCTCCACCGGGGAGAACCATGGCCACCAAAGCCATCGTCAGTGGCGTGCACGACACGCAGGTAGGTGCGCTGCCGGAGAGCACGTGCATGTCGCTGCACACCGAGGCCAGTCTCGGCGCGCTGGCCGACGCGGGACTGAAGCCGTCGGACATCGACGGCCTGCTCACCGCCTATTCGTTCGCCTCGCCGCAGCTGATGCTCGGTGGCGTGCTCGCCGAGTACCTCGGCATCCGGCCGAAGGTCAACGCCTCGATCTGCATGGGCGGCATGACCGGCGGACTGCTCGTGCGGCATGCCGAGTCGCTGGTGAGCTCGGGCATGTGCCGCCACGTGCTGTGCGTGACCGGCGACAACCGCCTCACCGGCATGGGCGAGAGGGTGCAGGCCGCGCTGGCCGACGTGGGCCACGAGCAGTACGAGCAACCCTACGGCATGAGTGTGCCGGCCGCCTTCGCGATGGCCGCGCAGGTCTACTTCCACGAAGGCTGGCTCAACGGCGACCACCTCGCCGCGGTGGCAGTGAACCAGCGCGCCAACGCGGCGCTGCATCCGCAGTCGCACATGAAGAAGCCGATCACGATGGACGATGTGCGCAGGTCCAAGTTGATCGCCTCGCCGCTGCGCATGCTGGACTGCTGCCTGGTCTCCGACGGCGGCGCGGCGGTGCTCGTCAGCGCCTCCGAGACGGGGCGCGACCTGCCCAAGCGCGCCGTCGAACTGCTCGCCACCGGGGAGGGTCACACCCACGAGCACATCTTTGCCGCGCCCTCGCTGGTGGACTTCGGCTGCCGCGAGTCGGTGGCCGACGCGCTGGGCCGCGCCGGGCTGAAGCATTCCAACGTCGACTGCGCGCACATCTACGACTGCTTCACGAGCACGCTGCTGATCCAGCTCGAGTCGATGGGCTTCTACCAGCGCGGCGCGGCCGGCCCGGCGGCGCTCGCCGGCGAGTTCGCCATCGGCGGCAAGTTCCCGCTCAACACCAACGGTGGGCTGCTGTCGTACGGATCATCGGGTGCGGCCGGTGGCATGTTTCACGTCGTCGAGGCGGTGCGCCAGCTGCGCGGAGAATGCGGGGCACGCCAGGTCAAGGACGCCGAGGTCGCGCTCGCGCACACGCTCGGCGGCATCTTCTCGGGCCATTGCTCGATCCTGATGGGGAGGGCCTGACCATGTCCGACGTGCCAGCCAAGCCGGTGCCGGTGCCCGACAGCATTAGCCGCCCGTACTGGGAAGGCGCCAACCTGGGTGAGTTCCGCTTCCAGCGCTGCAGCGCCTGCGGCAAGGCGCAGTTCTATGCGCGCAACGCCTGCCGGCATTGCCATGCGACGGAACTGCACTGGGAGAAGGCCGCGGGCAGCGGGCGCATCGCAAGCTTCTCGGTGATCCACCGCGCGCCGATAGCGTCGTTCGCAGGCGACGCCCCGTACGTACTGGCGTTGGTCGACCTCGACGAGGGCTTCCGCTTCATGTGCAACGTGCTGCGCTGCGACCCCGCGCAGGTGCGCATCGGCATGGCTGTGCGCGTGTGCTTCGAGTCGCGTTCCGGCAGCGAACAGCAGATTCCTCAAGTGGAGCCCGCATGAGCGACGGACCGGTCTTCAACTTTGCCCACTACGAGCCGGGCAAGCACTACGGCGCGCGCGAGTTCGCGGTGGACGACGCCACCGTCGCGAAGTGGCGCAGCGTCTACCCCAACGACGACGACTCCGGCGTCATGCCCGCCGGCATGCTGGCGATGATCGTCATCGACGCCGTGCTCACCCTGAACTCGCCGCGCCCGCCGGGCGGCGTGCACGGCGGGCAGACCTTCGACATCCGGCGCATGCCGCGCATCGGCGAGTCCATCCGCACCGACGTGTGGTGCCTCGACAAGGAGATCAAGAAGGAGCGCAAGTGGGTGCGCGTGCGCAGCGAGACGCGTGCCGTCGGATCGAACGAGCTGCTGTTCACCGGCGTCATGACGACGCTGTTGGCGCAGTAGAGGAGGGCCGCATGCAGGCGCAGCTGACACCGTCGACCAAGCATGTGGACTTCGACACCATCCTGAAGTACGCCGCGGTCACGAACGACTACAACCCCATCCACGTCGACAAGGACTTCGCGGCGGAGAGCCCGATGGGCGGCATCATCGCCCACGGCACCATGTCGGTGGCTCTGATCTGGCAGGCGCTGAAGAACACCCTGGGGCTCGATGCGCTGAACCGCATCCACCTCGAGATCCGCTTCGTGCAGCCGGTGCGCATCGACGACGACGTGACGGGCGGCGGCGAGCTGCGCATCGGCAGCGAGCCGCCGGTCTACGACGTGTGGGTGCGCAACGGCAAGGGGCAGGATGTCATCAAGGGCACCGCGACGGTCAAGCCGGCAGGAGCGGGCGCATGAGCCTGAAGAACACCGCCTGCATCGCGGGCGCGTACGAGCACCCGATCCGTCGCGCCGACGACAAGTCGGTGGCACAGCTGCACGCGGAGGTCGCGCGCGGTGCGCTGGCCGACGCCGGGCTGGCGATGCAGGACGTCGACGGCTACTTCTGCGCCGGCGATGCACCCGGGCTGGGTGCACTTTCGATGGTCGAGTACCTGGGCCTGAAGCTTCGCCATGTCGACACCACCGAGACCGGTGGCTCGTCCTACGTGGTGCATGTCGCGCACGCCGCGGCGGCCATTGCCGCCGGGCGCTGCAATGTCGCGCTGATCACGCTCGCCGGGCGGCCCAAGGCCGAGGGCATGGCCACGGGGACCGCGCCGCGTAACTACGGGCCCGCGCCCGATGTTCCGTTCGAGCTGCCCTACGCGCCGACGACCGTGAACATGTACGCGATGGCGGCGATGCGCCACATGCACGAGCATGGCACGACGAGCGAGCAGCTGGCGTGGATCCGCGTCGCCGCCTCGCACCACGCCCAGTCTGACGATCTCGCGGCGGAGCATGCCCGCACCCACCGTCTACCCCGAGGCCAAGCCGTTCTGGGATGCCGCGGCCGAGGGCAGGTTGCTCGTCAAGCGCTGCAGCGAGTGCGGCGAGCACCATCACTACCCGCGCGACGGCTGCCCGTTCTGCGGCAGCGTGAACACCGAGTGGCGGCAGGCGGGCGGGCAGGGCACGATCTACAGCTTCAGCATCATGCGACGTGCCGAGGTGCCGAGGTGCCGTATATCGTCGCCTATGTGACGCTCGATGAAGGGCCGACGGTCATGACCAACATCGTCGATGCCGATGCCGATGCACTACGCATCGGCCAGCGCGTGGCGGTGCGCTTTCATCCCAGTGAAGGCGGGCCGCCGCTGCCGGTGTTCGTACCACTTTGACCCGAGGGCCGACGAACGCCGGCTCCGGAGGATTCAAGCCAGCCAGCGTTTGCGCCGCCGGTAGTGCTTGATGTCCTTGAAGTCGCGGCCCTCGGCGCCGCCGAGGTAGGCCTCGCGGATGTCGGGGTTGTTGCGTAGCACCTCGGCCTCGTCGTGCATCACAACGCGCCCGTTCTCGATCAGGTAGCCGTGAGAGACCACATCGAGCGCCGCGATGGCATTCTGCTCGACGAGCAGGATCGACATGCCCTCCTCGCGGTTGATGCGGCGCAGGATGTCGAAGATCTCGGCGACGATCACAGGGGCCAGGCCCAGGCTGGGCTCGTCGAGCATCAGCAGTTTGGGCTGCGTCATCAGCGCTCGTCCGATGGCCAGCATCTGCTGTTCACCGCCCGACAGGTAGCCCGATTTTGCGGTGCGGCGCTCATACAGGCGTGGAAAGTAGGCATAGACCCGGTCGCGGTTACGCAGCATGTCGGCTCGGCCTCCATGCACGGCGGAAGCTGCGATCAGGTTTTCCTCTGGCGTCAGATGTTCGAAGACCCGACGGCCTTCGAGAACCTGCGCAATGCCCAACTTGACACGGTCTTGGGGCGCGAGTCGGCCGATGTCCTGACCCATGAACTGCACGTTGCCGCGCGTGACTTCGCCACGCTCGGACTTCAGTAGCCCGCTGATCGACTTGAGCGTGGTGCTCTTGCCGGCGCCATTGGCACCCAGCAGTGCCACCATGCCGCTCTGGGGCACCTCGATGGAGACACCCTTGATGGCCAGGAAGACGTGGTCGTAGATGACCTCGATGTTGTTGAGCGTCAGGGCGGTCGTCATGGGAGGCTCGGTTCCAGCGTGGAATTCGCGGTCACTTGTTCGCCTTGGCAAAGTCCGCCGAGTTGGCCTTGATGAGCGTGCTCACCAGGCCGGTGTAGTCGGCGAACCAGGGCGTCTGCGGCACCCACTTGGTGCCGTCCCACATGTCGATGCGCGTCTTGCCTCCACCGCCGTGGTCCTGCGGCGTCACGGTGATCGGCGCCATGAAGCCCTTGGCGTCGTGGTTCTTCAGGCGGTACATGCCCTGGCGAATCTTCTCCGGCGTGAGTGGCCATCCTTGAGTCTTGATCGCAAGGCGCACGCCCTCGAATGCCGACGAGTAGACTGCGAGGCCGGTGTTGTAATAAGAGTCAGCGACGAGTTTTCTGTCGCCGTTGCCCTTGCCCTTGTCGTACAACTCGCGCAGGATGTCCTGCACCAGCGGATGTTCGGCGCCGCCGCTCACCACGGCAGACCGCTTCAGTCCCTTGGCGGCGGCGGCGCCAAAGTTGTTGATGTCGACTTCGTTGATCCAGTTGCCCGTCACCATGCGCTCGATGGGGATCCCGTTGCGCTGCATCTCGCGGAAGGAGATCGGATTCAGCGGCGAGAAGGACCACAGCACCACCCAGTCGGGTTGATATCGGCGGATCTGCGCGAATGCCGCGCTCTGGTCATTGCCCGGGACAGGAAAAGGGAAGGTCTGGAAGTCAAATCGTTCGAGGCGTTTGAGAGCCTCGAACACCGGGATCGGCTCGCGACCGAACGGGGTATCCAGGTAAAGGAACGCAATCTTCTTGCCGTTCAGGTTGCCGCCGGCCTGCTTCTTGAAGTAGCTGACGATGTTCGCGGCTTGGCCCCAGTATGTGGGCGCCAGCACGAACACATTCTTGAACACCTCGCCATCCACCGCATCGCCCCGGCCCACTAGAGGCTGCAGCAGGATGTTGCCGTCCTGCATGATGCGCGGCAGCACCGCGCGTGACACCGGCGTTGAGAAGAAGTCGAAGACCATCACGCCTTCGCGCTTGAGCCGTTCGTAGCAATCGATGCCGCGCTGGGGCTCGTTGCCGTGATCCTGAACCGTCACCTGGATCGGATGCCCTTCAAGCCCCCCTCGGAGGTTCAGCAGGTCGGCAAAGTCCTTGGCGGCTTGAGCCACCTGCGGCACGGCTGCGACGTAGATCTTGGTGAGGTCGTAGCACAGGCCGAAGCGGACGGGATCGGCGGCTTGGGCCTGTGCGGTTGCCGTGGCGGTAACGAGTGCTACGGCGGCAATGGCTCGAATCAGGCTGGATCGCATGGGGCGTGCTCCGGTTGAGGGCGCCGCGTCCGAGGTCATCCCGGTCGCGGCGCCGCTGTTCGTCGTTACTTGCCTGCGGACTTGGCAAACTCGCCAGAGTGCTGCTTGACGGTGCTCCAGACAAGGTCGGCGTATTCGGCGGACCAGTCGCTCTGCGGGACCCACTTGCTGCCGTCCCACATTTCGATTCGCGTCTTGCCGCCACCGCCATGGTCTTTGCCTGTGACGGTCAAGGCGGGCTGCAGTCCAGCGGCATCGAAATCGCGAATGCTCTCAAGCCCCTTGCGCATCTTCGCAGCGGTGAGTGGCGCCTTCTCGTTCTTCAGCGCGAGTCGGGCGCCTTCGAAGATCGTCGAGTACGTGGCCAGACCCAGCGCATAATAGATGTCCGACACGAGCTTGCGATCGCCACTCCCCTTTCCCTTGTCGTAGAGTTCCTGGAGGATGGTCTTGATGGTCGGGTGATCGGTGCCGCTGACCACAGGCGTTGCCCGCCGAATGCCCTTGGCTGCCTCCGCGCCGATATTGGCAATGTCCACGTCGTTCAGCCAGTTGACGCTGACGATCCGTTCCAACGGAATGCCATTTCGTTTTGCCTCTTTGGCAGCCACGACATGCATGGCCGAAAAGGCCCAGTGCACGATCAGGTCGGGTTGGAAGCGTCGGAGCTGTGACCACGCCGAAGACTGGTCGTTGCCAGGAAGCGGGTAGGGGAACAACTGAAGCTCGAAGCCCTCCCGCTTCTGCAACTCCTGCATCACCGGGATCGGCTCTTGGCCGAACGGGTAGTCGATGTACAGGAACGCGATCTTCTTGCCTTTGAGCGAGCCACCCGATTGCTTCTTGTAGTGACCGACGATGTTTGCTGCCTGGCCCCAATAGGTCGGGCCCAGCGGGAACACCCAGTTGAATACCTCGCCGTCGACAGCATCGCCCCGCCCGACCATGGCCTGGATCATGACCTCACCATCCTTCATGGCCCGCGGCAGCACGGCGCGGGAAACGGGTGTGGACAGCAGGTCGACCGTCAGCGCCTGGCCTTTCACGCGCTCGTAGCACTCGATGCCGCGTTGAGGCTCGTTGCCGTGGTCCTGCACGATGATCTCGACCGGGTTGCCTTCGATGCCGCCTCGCAGATTGGTCAGTGCCGCGTAGTCCTTAGCAGCCTGGGCAAACTGGGGTGTGACGAAGGTGTACGCCTTGGTGAGGTCGTAGCAGAGCGCGAAGCGGATCGGCTCGGCCGCGAAGGATGCCTGCGCCCCAAGGACGAGCGCGGTGGCGCCGAGCAACAGTCTGAATCTTTGGATCACGGTGACACTCCTCGTCGGGTAGGTTGGCTGGAAACGGAAGGAGGCTAGATTCACCTTCTGGCGTAGCCAAAGGGCCAGAAGATGAAGTAGTTGCGCAGGTTGCTGTAGATCTTGGCCAAGCCAAGCGGTTCGAACAGGAGAAACCCGATGATCAACACGCCGTACAAGAAAGCCGGAATGTGTGCCAGCAATTCGATACCAATCTTCAGGTCGGCGGCCTGGGCAGCGGCGAAGATAAGGTTTGCCACGACGCCCGGCAACAGCAGGATGAACGCCACGCCAAAGTAGCAGCCGATCACGCTGCCGAGCCCGCCCACGATCACCATTGCCAGCACCTGGATCGATACGTTCACGGCGAACTGCTCGGGCGTGACCGCGCGGTAGAAGGTGAAAATGAGGATGGCCCCGGTGACGCCGCCGATGAACGAAGACATCGCGAAGGCGACCAGCTTGTAGTAGAAGCTGTTGACGCCGATCACGGCAGCGGCGAAGTCTTTCTCGCGTACGGCCACCAGGGCGCGGCCCAGGCCCGACCGGCGCAGGTTGAGCATGAACACCGTGACCAGGATGCACCAAACCAGCGCCACGTAATAGAGTCCGGCATCCGAGGTGATCTCGACGCCCAGCAAGCGCATCGGTGGCGCCTGGATCGTGGCCTGGGTGCCACCGCTGACTGCGGGCACTTTGTTGATCACCCAGTCCATCACGAACTGCAATGCCAGTGTGCTGAGCGCAAGATAAAGGCCGCGCACGCGCAGCGCCGTGATCGCGAACGCACTGCCGATGAGCGTGGACATCGCGCCGGCGAGGAGCAGCGCGATCTCGAACGGCACGCGGTGCAGCGTCGCGTGCACCGCCGTGTAGGCGCCGATGCCCATGATCGCGGCGTACCCGAAGTGAAACTGTCCGGCCCAGCCGAGGATCAGGTTCAGCCCCAGCGCGGCGGCTGTCCAGATGAGCCACGGCAGCATGTAGCTCTTCATGTACAACGGGCTCAGCAGCGCCGGCGCCGCGAGCGCCAGCGTGACCAGTACGCCAATCTGCCAACGATCGAATGGAATGGGGAACAGCTGCCTGTCCCCGCGGTAGGTGCTGTGATGAATTCCAGCCTGTCGAAAGAACATGGTGATCAGATCCTTTGAATGTCTTCGCGGCCAAACAGGCCGTGCGGGCGGACCAGGATGGTGAACACCAAGGTACCGGCCACGACGAGTTCTCGGCTGCCACCGCCGACGATCGGATCGAGATAGCCCGATGCAACGCTCTGGAACATGCCCAGAAGCAGCCCCGCGAGGATGGCGCCGCCGATGCTGTCCAGTCCCCCCAGCACGGCCACCGTGATGCCCATCAGCAGCAGCAGCGAGAGCGACTGATCAACCCCCTGGATCGAACCCCAAAGAGCGCCGGCCAGGGTGGCCACCACCGCGGACATCGCCCAAGACAGTGCCACTCCGCGCTCCACCGAGATGCCCACCGACCACGAGGCGGTGTAGTCGTCGGAGATGGCGCGTAGCACGATGCCCATGCGTGTGCGGAAGAAGAGAACGAAGAACCCGAACAGCGACAGCGCAATCACACCGCCTGCGACGTAGCTGCGGTTGACGAGTACCGGCCCGATGAACAGGGGGTCGGCCGAGATCGGCAGCGGCAACACACGGTTGGTGCCGCCCCAGGCCACCAGCGCGCTGGCGCGCACGAAAATGTCCAGCGCCAGCGTCATCATCAGGATCATGATCAGCGGGCGGCCTGCGAGACGGCGCAGCGCCACGCGCTCGATGCCCATGCCGATGCCGAACATCACCACCATGCCCGCGGCAAGCGCCGCCCAGATGGGCAGCTTCATCGTCTCGAACAACGCCAGCACCACGTAAGCGCCCAACATCGCCAGCGCGCCCTGCGCCAGGTTGGGCACCGACGAGGACTTGTAGATCAGTACGATCCCCAGCGCTACCAGCGAGTACATCAGCCCGGACAGGGCGCCGTTGATTGCCAGCTCGAAGAAGAACGGCCAATCCATGATCAGAGATCCTCCAGCGCGAGTTCACGCTCGATGACACCGGTCTCCCCGGTGTCGTAGGTGATCTGCGCCTTCATCCGCACCGAGCGGGTATCCGAGTACAAGGCCTGGATGACGGCGGCGTAGTGCTCGTCGATCACGTTGCGTCGCAGCTTGCGGGTGCGCGTGATCTCACCGTCGTCGGCGTCGAACTCCTTGTGCAGGTTGACGAAGCGCCTAATGCGCAGTGCTTCGGGGAGGGCTCCGTTGACGTGCCGGATCACGCCGGCCACCAGGTCGTAGACCTCGCGCTTTTGCGACAGGTCGGCATAGGAGATGTAGGGGATGCCTCGGACCTCGGCCCAATGCCCGACGGCCTCGCTGTCGATGCAGACCATCGCGCACAGGTGGTCCCGCCCGGCGCCGAGCACGGCCACGTCGCGAACGTAGGGGCTGAACTTGATGCGGTTCTCGATGTAGCCCGGGATGTATCGCTCGCCTCGGGCCGTGTGGACGACCTCTGACACACGGCCCAGCACCACCAGATGCCCGTCCGGTTCGACGTAGCCGGCGTCACCCGTGTGGAGCCAGCCGTCGACCAGCGTCTTGCGTGTCGCCTCCTCGTTCTGGAAGTAGCCGTTGAAGATGCTGCCGGAGCGCAGCAGAATTTCTCCATCGTCGGCGATGCGGCAGTCGACACCCGGCAGCGGCCGGCCCACCGTGTGCAGCCGCACCGCGTCGGCAGCCTGCACCGAATTGAAGGCGCTGCTTTCGGTCTGGCCGTAGAGTTGACGCAGGTTGATGCCCAGCGCGCGGTAGAAGAGGAAAGTGTCCTCGCCCATCGCCTCGCCGCCGGTAAGTGCCACCCGCATGCGGCTCAGGCCAAGCTGGTCCTTCACCGGGCCGAATACGATCCATTCGCCCAGCCGCAGCATGACCCGCTGTGCCGCCGACGGCGCTTTGCCCTCAAGCTTCAGGCGTTCGGCGGCGATGCCCCGGTCGATGAAATGATCGAAAATCCGCTTCTTCAGCGGCGTGGAATCCTCCATGCGCACGCGAATTGTCGTGAGCATGTTGTCCCAGCTGCGCGGCGCAGCGAGGTAAAGCGTGGGGGCGATCTCGCGCAGGTTGCGCAGCACCGTTTCCGAGCGCTCGGGGATGTTGATGGTGAAGCGCAGCGCCACGCCGGCCGCCATGGATACGGCAAAGTCGCCGATCCAGGCCATCGGCAGGTAGGCGAGGATCTTTTCGTCGAAGCCGAAGACTTGGCCCTTGGCCGCGTTGCTCACCCCTGCGAGGACGTTGCGCTGCTGCAGCACCACGCCCTTTGGCTTGCCGGTGGTGCCGGACGAGTGCACGAACACCGCCGGCCCCTCGGGCCGCGAGCGCTGGATGATGTCGTCGCGCAGGGCGGGCTGATCTCGCAGTCGTGCGGCGCCTGCGTCGCGCAGCCTTTCCCAGCCGACCAGGCCCGCGACCCGGTAGTTGTTCAAGCCACGCGGGTCGTCGTACACGACGTGTGTCAGGCCCGGGGCCGTCTCGCGCAACTCGAGCACCTTGTCGACCTGTTCCTGGTCCTCGGCGAGTGCAAACCGTGCCCTTGCCTCGCTGGCAAAGTGCAGTACCTCGGCGGGCGTGGCGTCGGGGTACACCGGCATCGCATAGCCGCCGAGTGCACCTACAGCCAGCATGCCCATGTACAGCCGAGCCCGGTTGTCGCCCAGGACCAGCAGCGAATCGCCGGGGGCGAAACCCATCTGCTCCAGGCCCGCGGCCACGGCGAGCACCTCGTCAAGCACCTCGGCCCAGGTGAACTCCTGCCAGATGCCCAGCGCCTTCTCGCGCATCGCTACGCGGGCCCCTTGAGTGCGGGCGTTGAGCGCCAGCAGCCGAGTCAGCGTCGTTTCGGGGTTCAGATCCCAGCCGCCACCGGAAGAGACCGGGGACGCCGTCAGCGCGTGGTCTTCACGCTGCATGCTGCTGGCCCTTTCCGAGGTAGGCCTCGACCACGCGCGGGTTGGCCACCACTTCGCGGGGCAATCCCGTTCCTATGACCTCGCCGTAGTTGAGCGCCATGATGCGGTCGCAGATGCCGGTCACGATGTCCATGTGGTGCTCGATCAGCAATACGGTAATGCCGCGCTCGTCGCGCGCGTCGAGCACGAAGCGCGCCATGTACTCCTTCTCCTCCTGGTTCATTCCGGCCATCGGCTCGTCGAGGATGAGGAAGCTGGGTTCGGCGACCAGCGCGCGCGCCAGCTCGACGCGCTTCTTCAAGCCGATAGGCAGCGACTCGACCGGCTCGTCGCGCACGCCCTGCAACTGAAGGAACTCGATGATCTCCTCACAGACGCGGCGGTGGGCAATCTCCTCGGGCTGGCCCAGCCACCAGTACAAGGCGGTCTTGGCCACGCTGGGCCTGAGGTGCACGTGGCGCCCGAGCATGATGTTGTCCAGCACGGACATGCCGTTGAACAGCGCCAGGTTCTGGAATGTTCGTGCGAGACGCCGCTTGGCCACGAGATAGGGCTTCATGCCGGTGATGTCGGCACCGTCGAGCAGAATGCGCCCCTTCTGCGGCGGGTAGAAGCCGGTGATGGCGTTGACCAGCGTGGTCTTGCCACTGCCGTTGGGGCCAACGAGCCCGAAGATCTCGCCGCGGTCGATGCGCAGGTCCACGCCAGTCACGGCCACCAAACCGCCGAACCGCCGTTCCAGCCCGTGGCACTCGAGCAGCGCAGTGGCCGATGCAAACGAGGCGCTCATGCGGGCACTCCGAGGTTCGAGAAACTACCTAACGTAAGGGCCATCGAGGCTTCAACTTTCTACTATGACGATACGGACAGCGGGAAACGATGAATTCCGGGCGCCACAAACCCGGCCCTACCTTGGCGAGGCTGAGTTGTACGAGCGTAATCTAACAAACGTTAGCCCAACTCGCATCAGCACTTCCCCGGGTAGCGCGCAAGGGTGTGCTGCCTCATCACGCCCCGCTGCGGCACCGCAGGCGTCAGAGCCCGAGCCCGCGGGCGATGATGTCGCGCTGCACCTCCATTGCGCCACCGCCGATCTCGAACAGCTTGGCGTCCTGGAAGTGCATCGGCAATCCAGAGTCCACCGTATAGCCGTAGCCGCCCAGCAGTTGCAGCCCTGTGTAGGCACAATGCATGTAGCACTCGGCGCCTGCCACCTTGGCGAAGGAGGCCTCGTTATGGCAGCTCCCCGTTCGATCGAGCACGCTGGCACCACGATAGACGAGCAGCCGTGCTGCCTCCACGCGCAGCTGCATGTCGACGATCTTGTGGCGCACCGACTGCAGCTTGGATAGCGGCTTGCCGAACTGCTCGCGCTGCTTCACGTAGGCGACCACCTCGTCGATGATCGCCTGCGAGGCGCCGACGCCGATTGCGCCGTGGTAGAGGCGTTCGTTGTCCAGACCACCCAGCACGCATTGCCAACCCTTGTGTTCCTCCCCGATCAGCGCGTCCGGCGGCAGGACAAGATTGCGCAGATGCATGGAGAATGTGGGCACAGGACCGAGGCCCATCGTCTCGATGCGGGTGAGCTCAATCGAGGGGTTGCGTCCCGGATCCTGAACCAGGAAGGTGGAGATGCCTTCCTGTTTGGCCACCTTTGGGTTGGTGCGCGCAGCCAGGATCAGAAATCCCGCCGACTTCGCCTGCGAACAGTACAGCTTCTCGCCATTGATGACCCAGCAGCCGTCGGGGCGCCGAACGGCCGTGGTGCGTAGCGAGGCCGCGTCGCTGCCAGAGCCGGGCTCGGTCAGGCCCAGCGCCATGAAGACTTCGCCCCGCATGACGCGAGGCAGCACGAGGTCCTTCTGCTCTGGGGACCCGAACTTGGCCACCAGGGGCGCCAGGATGACTGCGGCGCGCCCCCACGCCGTCGTGACGGCGGCCGAGGCGCGCGCGAACTGCTCCACGAAAGCCAGCATGCCCATCGGATCGGGCCTCTCGAGGCCGCTGTAGGCCTCGGGCAGCAGGAACCCGTAGTAACCCAAGGCCCCCAACTTCTCGAACAGTTCCTGCGGCGGTTCGACCTTGTCGCGCACCCACTGAAGGACCTTTCGACGCGGCATCTCCTTCTCGACGAATCGGCGCGTCGTTTCGGCGATCGCGCGCTGTTCGGGGCTGAACTCGAAATCCATCGTTCTCTCCAGTTGCTAGGCGACGGGGATGCCGAAGGGCGGGTGCGGCGGTTGTGGGACGATCCCCTTGCCGAGGGGATGGTCAGACGGCGGCGGCAGGCCCCGAACTCCTGTGCCAAGGCAGGCTCCACGGGGCGACTACGCGGCCAAAGCCCAATCGAGACTCGGGGCTCTGAGGCGACGGTTCCGGATCAGATCATCTGTGCGAACCTATCGAACGTTTGATCGTACGCTGCTATCCTAACTGAAGGTCAGGCATCCCTGCGCCAACGAGCAGCCCAGCTGCTGGTTGGCCGACCCTGGGACGCGGGCGAGGGGACGCCCGGCTCTGTGGAACGGGCCGGGCCTTCTCGCCACGGCCCGGGCGAAAGGGCTTGGCCGGCACGTTCTGTTGATCTCTCCTCACTCGCAAGCGAGCATTCATCGATGGTCAAGGGGCCTCTGGGCGGCATGAAGGTGGTGGAGTTCGCGGGCATCGGCCCCGGGCCCATGTGCGGCATGTTGCTCGCTGACCTCGGCGCCGAAGTGCTGCGCCTGGATAGGCTGGTGGCCAGCGGGCTCGGGGTTGAGCGACCACCGCATCTCGATCTGCTCAACCGGGGCAAGCGCACCGTGTCGGTGGATCTCAAGTCCGCCGAGGGCGTGGCCTTCGCGCGCCGCGTCGTGGCCGCCAGCGACGCGCTGATCGAGGGCTTCCGGCCGGGCACGATGGAGCGCCTTGGACTGGGCCCCGAGGTTTGCCTGGCCGAGCACCCGAAGCTCGTCTACGGCCGCGTCACCGGCTTCGGCCAGAAGGGGCCGCTTGCACAGGCGGCCGGGCATGACCTGAACTACATCGCCCTGTCCGGCGCGCTGCATGCCATCGGCCGCGAGGGCGTGGCACCGACGCCGCCGCTGAACCTGGTGGGCGACTTCGGCGGTGGCGGGCTGATGCTGGCCTTCGGCATGCTGGCGGCGCTTTGGCGCGTGCAGCGCGGTCGTCCGGGGCAGGTGGTCGATGCGGCGATGGTCGATGGCGCGGCGGCGCTGCTGACCTCGATGTTCGGACTTTTCGGCGCCGGCGCGCACCTTGGCGAGCGTGGCACCAACCTGCTCGACTCGGGCGCTCCGCACTACGAGGTCTACCGCTGCGCCGACGGCGAGTACGTCAGCATCGCGCCGATCGAGCGCAAGTTCCGCGTCCTGCTGCTCGAGCGCCTGGGCCTTGCACCCGACGCGATCGACTTCGACGATCCCTCGCGCTGGCGCGAGTACAAGGCCAGGTTGGCCGCCATTTTCGCCACGCGCACCCGCGCGCAGTGGTGCGTGCTGCTCGAGGGCAGCGACGCCTGCTTCGCGCCGGTGCTCTCGCCGCGGGAGGCGCATCTGCATCCGCACAACCGAGAGCGCGAGACCTTCGTCGAGATCGCCGGCGTGCGGCAACCGGCGCCGGCGCCGCGCTTCGAGGGTACGCCCGCAGCTTTGCCGCGGCCGCCTCACAGCGACGATGCCGCCGCCTTCGTGCAGCTTCGCCGCTGGGGCATCGACCAAGAGGAGATCGACGCGCTGTGCGCCAGCGGCCGGCTGCGTGCAGGCGCACCGCCCCGGTCGAAGGGGGGGTGACGTCCAACACAGAGCCGCCGTGGCGGCGATGGGGGCGAGCTCCTCGAGAGCGGCCCCACCAGCTGCCCCGAACGGGCAGCCGACTTCAGGGTTTCAGGTCGGGGTTGGCCGCAGCTTCGCATGCCGCCCCGGCCTCAAGCAGCCGCGCGATCTCTTCGGCCGAGCAGCCGGTTTCGGCCAGCACCTCGCGCGTGTTCTCTCCCAGGAGCGGGGCATGACGGCGCACCCCTGGAGGCGTACCGGACCACGACCCCGGCACGTTCATCTGCCGGATGCGACCTTCGGTCGGGTGCTCGATCCATTCGAACATCCCCACGTCGGCCAGATGGGGGTCATCCATCAGGCTGTCGGGCGTGTGCATCGGCGCCACCGGGATGTCGGCGCGGGCAAGCGCTTCCATCCACTCGGCGGTCGTGCGCGTCGCGATCACCTCGGCCACGAAGGCATACAGCGCATCGACGTTGCGCGTGCGGTCGGACATGGCCAGGAAGCGCGGATCCTCGAGCATGTCGCGACGGCCGAGCATCTCGCAGAAACTCTTCCAGTGACGGTCTATGTAGATCAGCACGCACACGTAGCCATCCTGGGTCCGCAGCGGTCGGCGGTCCTTGGACAGCAGCCGAACATAGCCGGCGTCGGCCAGCGGCGGGTCGAAGGTCTTGCCGAACATGTGGTCGGAGAGCACGAACTGCGTCATGGTCTCGAACATCGGCACTTCGATGGCCTGCCCGCGGCCGGTCTTCTCGCGCGCGTAGAGTGCGGCGATCACGCTGTAGACGGCGGTCAGGCCGGTCGTGCGGTCGCACAGGTTGGTGGGCAGGTAGCGCGGTTCGCCGGTGATGCGGCCCACCAGCGCAGGCAGCGCCACCGAGCCCTGGATCAGGTCGTCGAGCGCCGGCTTGCCGGCATAGCGGCCAGCCTCGCCGAAGCCATAGCAGCCGCAGTAGACGATGCGCGGGTTCACCTTGGCGACGTCGTCGTAGCTCAGACCTAGGCGTGCCATCGAGGCGGGCCGCAGGTTGAACAGCAGCACGTCGGCACCTTCGATCAGCCGCTGCAGTGCGGCCAGCGCTTCCGGCTTGCGGAGATCCAGCGCGATGCTGCGCTTATTGCGGTTGAGCGCCAGGTACATCGGACCCATGCCCTTGCTGCGACTCGGCCCGATGTAGCGCACCGTGTCGCCCTCGGGCGACTCGACCTTGATTACGTCGGCGCCGAAGTCAGCCAGAATCTGCGATGCGAAGGGCCCCATCACGACGCTGGTGAGATCGACGATGCGCACGCCGGTCAGCGGACCGACGGGTTGTGGCGAGGATGCGTCTTGATGCGTCATGAAGCGGACGGGCCTGGCGGCCGGAAGTAGTCGGGCATGCCGGCGGGCCAGAAGTCGCCCCACAGCACCATGCCGCCGTCGATGTTGATCGTCTCGCCGGTGATGTACTTGCCCGACGGCGCGGTCAGGTAGACCACGGCTTCGGCGACGTCTTGCACGTCGCCGGCGCGCAGCATCGGGTTGGTGCGGAACAGCCCGCCGACGTGCTCTTCCTTGTAGTTGTTGAAGCCGTTGCTCTCGATCGCGCCGGCGCCGATGCAGTTGACGCGGATGTCGTGCTCGGCCCACTCGACCGCCAGCGTCTTGGACAGCGCGATCACGCCGGCCCGCGAGGCCGCGGTGTGCGCCATGCCGGGGAGGCCGCGGTCCACCGCTGCCGCAATGGTGACGACGTTGCCGCCGCGCTTGCCGTCGTGCACCCAGCGCTTGGCGGCGGCCTGCATCATGAACCAGGTGCCGTTGAGGTTGGTGTCGATGACCGCGTTCCAGCCCTTCTCGGTGAAGTCCATCGCGTGGGCCGCGAACTGGCCGCCGGCGTTGTTGACCAGCACGTCCAATCCGCCGAAGCGCTGCCACACGGCTTCGAAGAGTGCTTCGACCTGATCCGGATCGCGGATGCTCATCGGGAAGGCGAGAACCTCACGGCCGCCGCCGAGTGTGCGCAATTGTTCGGCGCAGCGCTCGAGCGCATCGGCCTTGCGGCCGCAGATGGCCAGCGTGGCACCGAGGCGGGCGTACAGGAAGGCGATGGCCTTGCCGATGCCGCTGCCGGCGCCGGACACGAGCACCACCTTGCCCGCGAAGAGGTCGCTGCGGTAGACCGTCGGCAGCTCGGCCAGGGCCTGGTCTCCCGGCCCGAAGCGCGGCTGATCCTCGGAAGTGCTCATGGCGTCTGCCCCGCGTTGAAATAGGCCGGCTTGGGGATGGTCCACAGCTCGCCCCAGAGGATGCCGCCGCCGTCGACGTTGAGCAGTTCGCCGTTGACGAAGTCGCCGCTCGGTCCGGTGAGGTAGACCACCGCGTTGGCGATGTCCTGCACGTTGCCATGTCTCAGCATCGGGTTGCCGCGCGAGAACTTCGCCCGGGCCTCGGGCGCGTAGTGGGCGAAGCCGCTGCTTTCGATGACGCCGGGGGCCACGCAGTTGACGCGAATGCCGTAGGGCGCCCACTCTACCGCCACCGTCTTAGACAGGTAGGTGACCGCTGCACGCGCCGCGCAGCTGTGCGCCACGCCGGGAAAGCCGCGCTGGAAAGTCAGCACGATGTTGACGATGCTGCCGGGCTTGCCGGCATCGCGCCAGCGCTTGGCGGCCTCGTGCATCATGAACCAGGTGCCGTTCAGGTTGTTGTCGACCACCGCCTTCCAGCCCTTGGGACTGATGTCGAGCGCGGCCTTCGGAAACTGGCCACCGGCGTTGTTGACCTGCACGTCCACGCGGCCGAAGCGTTGGTAGGCGGCGTCGAACAGCTGCGCGACGGCCTCGCTGCGGCGGATGTCGGTGGGCTGCACCAGCACGTCGGGGCTGCCCAGGCGCCGAAGCCAGGCTTCGCATGCATCGAGCTTGGCGCGGTCGCGGCCGCAAATGACGAGTCTCGCGCCTAACCGTGCATACAGGAAGGCGATGGCCTTGCCGATGCCACTGCCGGCGCCCGACACCATCACCACCTGGCCGTCGAACAGACCGGGCTGGTAGACGAGCGGCAGCGCGGCCAGCGCGGCGTCGTCGAACCCGAACGAAACAGGCGTGTCTGCTGTCATGGTCTCGGTCTCACATGCCGGCGTAGACCGGGCCGCCGCCGCCCTCGGGAGTCACCCAGACAATGTTCTGTGTCGGGTCCTTGATGTCGCAGGTCTTGCAGTGCACGCAGTTCTGCGCATTGATCTGCAGCCGCGGCTGTTCGGCTTCGCCCTCGACGAACTCGTAAACGCCGGCCGGGCAATAGCGAGCTTCGGGTCCTGCGAAACGCGTCAGGTTGACGTCCACGGGCACTGACGCGTCCTTCAGCGTCAGGTGTGCGGGCTGGTTCTCTTCGTGATTGGTGTTGCTCAGGAACACCGAACCCAGACGGTCGAAGCTGATCACGCCGTCGGGCTTGGGGTAGGCAATCGGAGCGGCCTGATCGGCAGGCAGCAGCGCTTCGTGGTCGCGCCGGGTTGAGTGCAGGGTCCAAGGCGGACTCGCGACGCCGATCTTGGGCAGCAGCCACTGCTCCACGCCGGTCATCAACTGGCCCATGAGCTTGCCCTTCTTGAACCACAGCTTGAAGTTGCGCGACTGCTTCAGTTCGTTGTGCAGCCAGCTGGCCGTGAAGGCTTCGGGGTAGGCCGTCAGCTCGTCACGCAGGCGCCCTGCGGCGAGCGCCGGGGCCAGGGCCTCGGCACACAGCATGCCGCTCTTGATGGCGGCATGGCTGCCCTTGATGCGCGCCGCATTGAGGTAGCCGGCATCGCATCCGACCAGCGCACCGCCCGGGAACACCGTCTTGGGCAGCGCTTGCGGGGTGCCGTTGTTGATGGCCCGCGCGCCGTAGCCCAGGCGTTTGCCGCCCTCGATGTGCGCACGGACCGCCGGGTGGGTCTTCCAGCGCTGCATCTCCTCGAACGGGCTCATGTGCGGGTTGCGGTAGTCGAGCCCGATCACGAAGCCCAGCGTCACCTTGCGGTCCGACAGGTGGTAGAGGAAGCCGCCGCCGAAGGTGTCGTCGGTCATCGGCCAGCCGGCGGTGTGCACCACCCGGCCGGGCTGGGCGCGCTGCGGATCGACTTCCCACAGCTCCTTGATGCCGATCGCGAAGGTCTGCGGATCTCGGCCCTCGTCGAGGCGATAGCGGGCAATCAGCTGCTTGCCGAGATGGCCACGTGCACCCTCGGCAAAGACCGTGTACTTGCCGAGCAGTTCCATGCCGAGTTGGAACGCATCGCCGGGTTCTCCGTTCTTGCACATGCCCATGTTGCCGGTGGCGACCCCGCGCACCGCACCCTGCTCGTCGTACAGCACCGCGCCGGCGGCGAACCCGGGAAAGATCTCCACGCCCAGGCCTTCGGCCTGCTGCGCCAGCCACCGCACCACGTTGCCCAGCGAGACGACGTAGCAGCCATGGTTGTGGAAATTGCGCGGCACCAGCCAGTCGGGCGTGCGCCGGCTGCCCGTGGGCGACAGGAAGAGAACGTCGTCACCCGTCACGGGCTGCAGCAGCGGCGCGCCGCGTTCCTTCCAGTCGGGCAGCAGTTCGGTGATGGCGCGCGGGTCCATCACCGCGCCGGAGAGGATGTGGGCCCCCGGTTCCGAGCCCTTCTCGATGACCACGACCGACGCCTGCGGATTCAGTTGCTTGAGCCGGATTGCCGTGGCCAGCCCGGCGGGGCCGGCGCCGACGATCACGACGTCGTACTCCATGGCCTCGCGCGGGCCGTAGCGGTCGATGAGTTCCTGGTCGTTCACGGGTATTGCCCGCGCACGCCGACGCGTACGCGCTTTCGGTCAGTTGTTCAGTGATGGGATTGGGGGACCGGCGGCGCGCGGTCCGGTGCCATGCCGCGCCGGTAGACCAGCAGCGTGCGCCTGAAAGTGCACACAACCACTCCGTCCTGGTTGAAGCCTTCCGTGGCGACGGTCACCACGCCGAGGCTCGGCCGCGACTTCGACTCGCGCGTTTCGAGCACCGTCGAGCGTGAGTAAATCGTGTCACCCTCGAACACCGGGTTCGGCAATCGCACCTCGTCCCAGCCGAGGTTGGCGAAGACGTTGTACGAGACGTCGATAACCGATTGGCCCGTCACCAGCGCCAGCGTGAAACAGGAGTTCACCAATGGCTTGCCGAACTCGGTCTTGGCGGCGTAGTGCCCGTCGAAGTGCACCGCCGCGACGTTCTGCGTCAGCAGCGTGAACCAGATGTTGTCGTGCTGGGTGACGGTACGACCCAGCGGGTGACGGTACTCGTCGCCGACCTCGAAGTCTTCGAAGAAGCGCCCCTCCCAACCCGTCTTCACGCTCACCTTGGCCTACTCTCTCACGAAGGTGCCGTCGAACACGATCGTGGTGATCTGCTTGACGAAGTCGTCGAAAGAACCCTTCTGCGGGTTGTACCACTCGACAGTCCAGTTCAGCGCGCCGATCACGAACAAGCGCGCGACGGTGGCGCCGATGTCGCGCCGCAACTCGCCGCGCCGAGTGGCTTCGTCGAGCAGCGCATCCCAGTAGTCGGCGTACTCGCGTCGCACCTTGCGGTGGCGGTTCTTCGCCGCCGGCGGAATTTGGCCGTAGATGCGGATGTTGGCGGACGTGAAGTCGCCATGGTGCAGCAGACCCCAGAGATGCCCCTCGATCGCCGCGGCGACCTTCATGCGCGCCGTCGCGTCCTTTGGCAGCGACTCCACCCGCTGGCGAACTGCATCGGCGACGGCTTGTATGCCCTTGTCCAACACCTCGCCGAGGATCTGCTCCTTGGATTCGAAGTGGTAGTAGATGCTGCCGGCTTTGATGCCGGCAGCATCAGCCACCTCGCGCAGCGTTGTCGCCGCGTAGCCATGATGGCGGAACAACCGCGCGGCTTCGAGGAGTATCCGTTCGCGCGTGGCGGTGTCCGCCTCGGTGCGAACGCTGGCCTCACGAGTCTTGGTGGTCATGTTCGAGGGCCCGAAGGATTGGAGACGATCGCTGGATTCTACTTTCCCGAGTCCCAGTTAGCCGGTCAGTGCTGGGTAAAGCTAACTAACGTATGTTTGACATGCTATCATATCGAACCGAGTCTGCCAATGAGGCCGACAGGGATCGACGGGTTCCAGGCGTGGCGGTGTCATCGCAGCGTGGAGCGCCCGTAGCGATCCGATGGGCCATCACCGGCCAGACGGAACCAGCCTTCAGGAGTGCTACAGATGCTGCTTAACGAGGACCAGATCGCGCTGCGCGACGTTGCACGTCGCTTTGCCCGCGAGAAGCTCAAGCCCCGCTACCAGGCGCGCGAGGCCGAACCCGGATTCGATCGCGCCCTCATGAAGGAGATCGGCGCACTCGGTCTGATCGGTGTCGACCTTCCGGAGGAGTACGGCGGTCTCGGGCTGAGCGGCGTCACCTCAGGGATCATCACCGAGGAGATGGCCTACGGCGACTTCAACATCAGCTATCTGCAGCTGCTGGGGTCGCTGATGGGTGCCATCGTCCACCGCAATGCAAACCCCGAGCTGGCGCGCCACTGGAACACCCGGCTCGTCGCCGGCGAGGCCATCATCGGCCTCGGCCTGACCGAGCCGCGTGGCGGCTCAGACGCGGCCAATCTGCAGCTCAAGGCGCGGCGCGAGGGCCAGCACTTCGTGCTCTCCGGCGAAAAGACCTCGATCACCTTCTCCGACCAGTGCGATGCGATGATCCTGTTCGCCCGCACCGGCGCCGCCGACGTAGGCGCACGCGGCATCAGTGCCTTCCTGGTGCCGATGGACCTGCCCGGCATCCAGCGCACGCGCTTCAACGATCTGGGCAGCAAGATCATCGGCCGCGGCTCGGTGTTCTTCGACGAGGTGCGCGTGCCGGCCGAGAACATGATGGGCCCAGAGGGCAAGGGCTTCACGCAGGTGATGCAGGGCTTCGACTTCAGCCGCATCCTGATCGCGCTGCAGTGCCTTGGCGCGGCGCAGGCATCGATCGACGAGACCTGGGAGTACGTCAAAGAGCGCCAGGCCATGGGTGCGCCGCTGGTGCAGTACCAGGGCGTGTCGTTCCCCATCGTCGAGTTCGAGACCCTGATCGCGGCGTGTCGCCAGCTGAGCTATCACGCACTGGCGCTGCGCGATGCCGGGCAGCCGCACACCGCGGAAGCGGCGATGGTCAAATGGATGGGGCCGAAGACGGCGTTCGACGCCATCCACCAGTGCATTCTGACCTTCGGACACTACGGATGGAGCATGGACCTGCCGCACCAGCAGCGCCTGCGCGACGTGATGGGCCTGGAGATCGGCGACGGCACGGCGCAGGTGATGAAGCTCATCGTCGCGCGCGAGCGCGCTGGCCGCATGGCGGTGCAATATGCTGCGGAGAACAAGCGATGAGCACGGACAAGCCCGTGCGCATCAGCCGCGAGGGTGGCGTCGGCGTGATCGAGCTGGCGCGCCCCGACAAGTTCAATTGCCTGTCGTTGGCGGTTCACGCAGCGATCGCCGAGGCGTTGGACGAGTTCGAGGCGCCGGGCTCGGGGGTTCGTGCTGTGCTCGTTCGGGCGCAGGGCAAGCACTTCTGCACCGGTGCCGACCTGGACGAGGTCAAGCACTTGCGCAGCCGTCCAGCCGATATTGAGCACTTCATTCGTTACGGCCACGTGGTCTTGCAGCGCCTGGAAGCGAGTTCGCTGCCGGTGGTGGCCGCTTGCCAGGGCCTGGCGCTGGCAGGAGGCAGCGAGCTGATGATGGCCTGCGACGTGGTCTTCGCGTCCAGCGACTTCAGGTTCGGGGATCAGCACGCGCAGTATGGCCTGGTACCGGGCTGGGGCGGATCGCAGCGCCTGCCGCGCATCGTGGGCGTGCGGCGCGCGCTGGACCTATTCTACAGCGCGCGCTGGATCGACGCGTCGACAGCCTTCGCCTGGGGCTTGGTGAACTACGTCGTCGAACCCGACAAGCTGGCGGAGGTTTCGATGGCGTACTGCGCCCAACTCGCTTCGCGCAGCCGTATCGGTCTGGCAACCATGAAGCACCTGGCGCGGCAGGGCCTCGACCAGCCGCTGAACGAGGGGCTGGAGCTGGAGCAGGTGCGGATCTCCCGCGAACTGCTCAACGACGATGTCTCCGAGGGCCTGGCCGCCTTCGAAGCGCGCCGGCCACCTGTCTTCAAGTCGTGACAGGCGGGGCGGGGTTGCAATCGCCCGGCCGTCCATTTGTACTCTATCAATGACCATCCTCGTACCCCGAGCGTCAACCAGCGATGCCGAGTTCCAGGCCAACCGCTCGGCCTATGAGTCGCTGATCTCGACCTTGCATGAGCGCCGCCGGCAGGCGCTGGCAGGCGGCCCGGAAAAGGCACGCGAAAAGCACCTCGCGCGCAACAAGATCCTGCCGCGCGACCGCGTCGAGGTGCTGTTGGATCCTGGTTCGCCGTTTCTCGAGCTCGGGATGCTGGCGGGCGAGGGGCTCTATGAAGGCGTGCCCCCGGGTGCGAGCATCATCACCGGCATCGGTCTGATCAATGGCCGGCCGTGCATGGTGATCGCCAACGACGCCACCGTGAAGGGCGGCACCTACTACGGCATGACATGCAAGAAGCACGTGCGCGCGCAGCAGATCGCCTGGGCGCACCGGCTGCCGTGCGTGACGCTCGTCGACAGCGGTGGCGCCTTCCTGCCTGACATGTCCAACATCTTCCCCGACGTCGGGCAGTTCGGCAGCATCTTCAACAACCAGGTCCGCATGTCCGCCGAGGGCATCCAGCAGATCGCGGTGGTCCTCGGGCCCTGCACGGCGGGTGGTGCGTACATCCCGGCGCTTTGCGACGAGATCGTGATCGTCAAGGAACAGGGCTACATGTACCTCGGCGGCCCCGAGTTGACCTTTGCCGCCACCGGCGAGACGGTCGACGGCGAGTCGCTCGGTGGCGCACAGATGCATTGCAGCGTCAGCGGCGTGACCGACCACATCGCCAGCGACGACCGCCATGCGCTGGCACTCACGCGTGAGGTTTTGCGTGAACTGGGCGAGCCGCCCAGGCCGCGCTGGACCAAGCTGCCCAGCCGACCGCCGCGGCACGACCCGCGGGAGATCCATGGCCTCATCAGCCGCGACCCGAAGATCCCGACCGATACGCGCGAGATCCTGGCCCGGCTGGTCGACGACAGCCGCTTCCAGGAGTTCAAGCCGCTGTACGGCGACACGCTGCTGACGGGCTTCGCGCGCATCCACGGCCACGAGATCGGGATCCTCGCCAACCAGGGCGTGCTGTTCCCGGAAAGCGCGATGAAGGCGGCGCACTTCATCGACCTGTGCTGCCAGCGCGACATCCCGCTGTTGTTCCTGGCCGACGTGACCGGCTTCATGGTCGGCCGCGCCGCCGAGCAGGCCGGCATCGCGAAGGCAGGCGCGAAGATGATCACCGCGATGGCGTCGGCCAACGTTCCGAAGTACACGATCCTCATCGGCGCGTCCTACGGCGCAGGCTATCTGGCCATGTGCGGTCGTCCGTTCAATCCCACGGCCATGTTCGCCTGGCCCAATGCTCGCGCCGCGATCATGGGCCCCGAGCAGGCGGCCACCGTGATGGCGCTGGTGCGCCGGCAGATCAACAAGACCGAAGGGCGTGAGTGGACGCCCGAGGAGGAGGAGGCCTTCAAGCGGCCGGTGCGCAAGATCTACGAGGACTTTCAGCCGGCGGACAACTTCTCGTCCAATCTTTGGGTCGACGGCATCATCGCGCCCACCGAGACGCGCGACGTGATGGGCCTCATGCTCGACCTGGCCTCCCGGACTGCGGCCAAACCCACGCCTTTCGGCGTGTTCCGCTTCTGAGGCCCCCATCATGCAACGCATCAACAAGGTTCTGATCGCCAATCGCGGCGAGATTGCCTGCCGCATCGCGCGCACCTGCCGCCGCCTCGGCCTGAAAGTCGCCACGGTCCACTCGGCCGCCGACCGCCATGCGCGCCACGTGCGCGAGATCGGTGAATCCGTCGAACTCGGCGCTGCCGCTCCCGCCGACAGCTACCTGCGCATCGACGCAATCGTCGCGGCGGCCAAGCGGGTGGGGGCCGACGCCGTGCATCCGGGTTTCGGATTTGTCTCGGAGAACCCCGAGTTCGTGCGCGCGCTCGACGCTGCCGGCCTCGTTTTCATCGGTCCGACCGCGGAGACGATGGAACGTCTGGGCGGTAAGGCGCAGGCCAAGCTCGAGGCTGCTTCGGTGGGGGTGCCTGTCGTGCCCGGCAGCCGGGGAGGCATCAGCGACGCGGCGGCCGTGGCGTCGACGGTGCAGGGCATGCCGCTGCCGGTGCTGCTCAAGGCGGTGGCCGGCGGTGGCGGCCGCGGCATGGCGGTCATCGAATCGCTCGACGGCTTGCAGACCCGCATCGAAAGCGCGATGCGCGAAGCCGGGAAGGCCTTCGGCAACGGCGAGATGATCGTCGAACGATATTTGCCGCGTGTGCGCCACATCGAGGTGCAGGTCGCCGGCGACGGCCATGGCCGCGCCATCCACCTCTACGAGCGCGAGTGCACGCTGCAACGCCGCCACCAGAAGGTCATCGAAGAGGCGCCGAGCGCAGGGCTGCCGATGGCCTTGCGCGAGCGACTGCTGGCCGACGCCGTCAAACTCGCCGAGGCGGTGCGCTACCGAGGGCTGGGCACGGTCGAGTTCGTGGTTGCCGGCGACGAGTACTTCTTTCTCGAGGTCAACCCGCGGCTGCAGGTCGAGCATCCGGTGACGGAGGAGGTCACCGGCCTGGACCTGGTCGAACTGCAACTGCGCATCGCAGACACCGGTGCGTTGCCGCTGGCGCAGTCCGATGTGCGCTGCGATGGCCATGCCTTCGAGGCGCGCCTGTGTGCAGAAGATCCTGCTGCCGGTTTCCTGCCCACCACGGGCCGCCTCGAGCGTGTCGACTTCGGCCGTTCCGCGGTACGTGTCGAGGCGGGGGTCGACAGCGGCGACGAGGTTTCTCCGTACTACGACTCGATGATCGCCAAGCTGATCGCCAGCGGGTCCGACCGCGATTCGGCACGGCGCGCACTGGCCGCAGGCCTGCGCGACACCACGGTCATCGGTCTGACGACCAATCTGCAGTTCCTGCACGAGCTGCTGCACTGGCCGCAGACGCGCGATGCGAGTTTCCACACTCGGCTCATCGACGAAAGCACTGCCGCGGCCACGGCCACGCCGGTGACGGCGGCCGAGCCGATCGAACACGTTGCTGCTGCAGCCCTTCACTGGTTGCAGCGTGAGCGCGCCCTGGCGCCTGAACTGGGCTGCTGGAGCGAGGCCGGCAGTTTCACCGGCTGGCGGCTGGGCGTGAGCACTGTCGCGGTCGCCCCGCTGCCGAGCGTCGTGCTGTCCGCCGGCCAGGCGCAGTGGCCGGTTCGATGTTCCGCGCCGGCGACCGACGGCACAGTGCAGCTGTTGCTCGCCGAGCAGTCCGTGGCCGCGGCCTTGCATGTGCCGGCGGCGCTGGCATCCGGGCGCCGCCTGCTGCATGTTGGTCAACGGGTGATCGAGGTGGCCGTGGCCGAGGTTGCGGCGGGCATCGAGGTCGTCAGCGCGCTCGGGCGCAGCGTCTTTGGCTGCACGCCCTACCTCGGCGGTGCGCTGGGCGAAGAGGGTGCCGGCGGCGCCCTGCTCGCACCGATGATGGGCAAGGTGGTGGCGCTGAAGGCGGCCCCCGGCGATGCGGTGGGTGCAGGCCAGACGGTGATCGTGCTGGAGTCTATGAAGATGGAGCTGCATGTGAGCGCGCCAATCGATGGAACGCTGACGCTGCTGAACTGCGCGGTCGGCGACATGGTGGAGCGCCACCAAAGACTGGCCGAGGTCACCCCGGCCGCGACGTCCTGAGGGAGAACCAAGATGTCCATGCTGCCGCGACGCGTCGAGTTTCACGAGGAAGGCCCGCGCGAGGGTTTCCAGATGGAGAAGGGAACCTATCCGCTGGACGATCGGTTGGCCCTGATCGATGCGCTGGCCGCCTCAGGCCTCAGGCAGGTTCAGTGCGCCTCGTTCGTCAGCCCGCGCGCCGTGCCGCAGATGGCCGACTCGCCCGAGCTGTTCGCCAGGCTGCGCAAGCGGCCCGGTACGCGCTACACGGGGCTGTGGCTGAACGAGAGCGGCTTCGAGCGTGCGCGCGCCTGCGACAACATCGACATCGACGGCAAGGTGGTGTTCTACGTCACCGAGCCCTTCTCGCAGCGCAACAACAACTGCAGCGTGGCCGAGAACCGCGAGCGCCAGCTGGCGTGGATCGACCGCTACATCGCGTTGGGCATTCCGTTCGAGCAGGCCTACGTCGTCACCGCCTTCGGCTGCAACCTCGGCGGGCCGGTCCCGGTGTCGGCCGTCACCGATGTCGTGCGCTGGCTGGTCGACGCCTGCGCCGATCGTCGCATTCGGTTCCCGGCGTTCTACCTCGCTGACACGATGGGCTGGGCCAACCCGGAGGAGATCAAGCGCCGCATCGGTGCCGTGCGCGAGTTGGTGCCGCAGGCGCGCATCGGTCTGCACCTGCACGACACGCGCGGCGTGGGCGGTGCCAACGTCTATGCCGCGATGCAGATGGGTGTTGACTTGTTCGACAGCTCGGTGGCGGGCCTGGGCGGTTGCCCTTTCGCCGGCCACAAGCACGGCGGCGCAGCAGGCAACATCTGCACGGAGGACATGGCCTTCATGTGCGAAGAAATGGGCGTCGACACCGGGCTCGACCTCGAGCAGCTCGTCGAGGCTGCCCGTCTGGCCGAACGCATCATCGGTCGGCCGCTCAACGGTCGGCTGATGCGCAGCGGCACGCTTGCCGCGATGCGCTGCTGAACCGGTCACCGGCTCCGATGGCACAGAGCGGGGATTCCGCAGAATCGCCTCCGCCGCCGATTCACCCGCCCGAGTCGGCCGAGGCTTGGGTCGGGCCCTTGGTGGCCATGCTTGTGGTGCAGACGGCCGTATCGTTCCTGTCGCGCATTCCGCCGACGCTTGCACCGACATTGGGGCCCCGCGTCGGCTGGCCGGCCGAGAGCGTCGGCTACCTGACGGCGCTGATCTCGGGCGGCTCCATCTTCGTGTTGCTGCTCGCCGCGCCACTGCAGCGTCGCCTCGGCTCGATGCGCACCTTGCAGATAGGCATGGCGCTCGGCGTCGCCGGCGCGCTGCTGTGCGCGCTGCCGTCGGCCGGGGCACCGGTGGTGGGCTCGCTGATCATCGGCCTGTCGATCGGCCCGCCGTCGACGGCCGGGATGGACGTGTTGCAGCGCTATGCGCCGCCAAGCCACCGTAATCTGCTGTTCTCCGTCAAGCAGGCCGGCGTGCCGCTGGGCGGCGTGGCGGCGGGCCTGCTTCTCCCGGGTGCGGCGCAATGGCTCGGGTTGGAAGGGGCCATCCTGGTGGCGGCCGCGTTGGGTGCAGCCGCGCTGTCGGCGGTGCAACCATGGCGGCGGCGAGTCGATGCGCAACGGGACCGGACGCTGCGGCTGCGCTGGCGGCACTTCGGCTCCATGGATGCCCTGCGCCGCCCGCTGCAGACGCTCGTCGCCATGCCCGGCATGCGCCGCATGGGGATCGTCGGAGGATGCCTGGCGACGGGGCAGAGCACTTGGTTCGCGTTTCTCGTGACCTACCTCGTCTCGCAATTGGGATGGTCGCTGGTGGCGGCCGGGGGGCAGTTCGCGCTCATGCAGACGGTCAGCGTGCTCGGGCGACCGCTGGCCGGCTTCGCCTCGGACAGGCTCGGCGACGGCCTGCGCGTACTGCGCTGGATGGCCGCCGCGTCGGCGTTGACCACGCTCGCGTTCGCGTTCTGCACACCTGCCTGGCCAGCCTGGGCGGTGGTGACGCTGTCGGTGCTCGGTGGTTTGACGGTGGCGAGCTGGAACGGCGTCCTGTTTGCAGAAATGGCCCGCATTGCACCGCGTGAGTCGCTCAACGAAGCCATGGCCGGTGCGACCTTGCTCCTGCTGATCGCCTATGTGATGGCCGCCGTGCTGTTCAGCGTCGTCCTGGCTGTCGGAGGTGGCTACCGGCTCGCGTTCGTCATGGTCGCGGCGCTGACGAGCGTCGCGCTTTGGCCGCTGACCACGCAAGCACACCCCTAACGAATGTTTGACTGACGTAAGATGCCCGTTCGAACCACCCGCTTGACGCGAAGGCCCTCGTCATGAACTTGTCTGCTGTGACCAAGCCGAACGCGCGCTATACCACCGGGCCGTCGACATGGCGTTGATCACGAGCCGCTTCGTCGCTGGCGAGGATCAGGCGTCGGAGCGCCACGGGCGGCAGCAGCTTTCGCTGCTGCGCGAGCGCCTCGCGCTGGTGGCCGTCGGCGGTCGTGATGCGCACATCGAGCGCCACCGCGCGCGCGGCAAGTTGCTGGCGCGCGAACGCATCGACTTCGCGTGCGACGACGGCACGGCATTCCTGGAGCTCTCGCCGCTGGCTGCCTGGGGACAGTACGGCAACGAGGTGCCGGCCGCGGGCATCGTCACCGGCGTCGGTATCGTCGCCGGTCAGCCATGCATGTTCATCGCCAACGACGCCACGGTGAAGGGCGGCTCCTTCTTCCACGAGACGGTCAAGAAGCACCGCCGCGCGCAGAAGATCGCCTGGCGGCTGCGGCTGCCGGTGCTCTATCTCGTGGACTGCGGCGGCGCCTTCCTGCCCGAGCAGGATCGTGTGTTCCCGGATCGCGACCACTTCGGCAACAACTTCTTCCAGCAGTGCCGCATGTCGCAGGACGGCGTGCCGCAGATCTCCGCCGTGTTCGGCGGCTGCACGGCCGGCGGCGCCTACATTCCGGCGCTGTCGGACGAGGTGATCATGGTGCGCGGCAACGCGCGCATCCACCTCGGCGGCCCCTCGATCGTGAAGATCGCGATCAACGAAACCGTCGATGGGGAGACGCTGGGCGGCGCGGCGATGCACACCTTGGTCTCGGGCGTGAACGACCACCTGGCCGACGACGAGCCGCAGGCGCTGGCGCGCCTGCGCGAGATCGTCGCCAGCCTGCCGGCGGCGGCGCTGCCGGCACCGCCGCTGGCGCCGCGTCCGCCGCTGTACGACACGGCCGAACTCGACGCCCTGGTGCCGGCAGACCCCAAGCAGCCCTACGACGCGCGCGAGATCATCGCGCGCTTGGTCGATGGCAGCGAGTGGCACGAATTCAAGCCCGACTGGGGTGCCCAGCTCGTCACCGGCTTCGGCAGCATCCACGGCCATCCGGTCGGCATCCTCGGCAACAACGGGGCGCTCGTCGCCGAGGCGGCCCTGAAGGGCACGCACTTCATCGAGCTGGCCAACCAGCGCGGCGTGCCTCTGCTGTTTCTGCAGAACATCGCCGGCTTCATGGTCGGCAGCGAGGCCGAGCGCGCCGGGATCGCCAAGCACAGTGCGAACATGGTCTACGCCGTGTCATGCGCACGCGTGCCCAAACTCACACTGATCGTCGGCGGCTCCTACGGCGCGGGCAACTACGGCATGTGCGGGCGTGGCTTCGAGCCCGAGTTCCTGTTCGCTTGGCCGAGCGCGCAGGTGGCGACGATGAGCGCCGACATCGCCAGCAACGTGATGCTGGAACTCGCACGCTCCAACCTGCGCGGCCCGGCCGACGAGGCACGCTTGGCGGAAACGGAACGTGCGGTGCGCGAGCAGTACGCGCGCCAATCGGATCCTTACTACGCCACCTCGCGGCTGTGGGACGACGGCCTGATTGCCCCGTCGTCCTCGCGCGACGTGCTGGGCCTGGCGCTCGCACTGTGCGCGCGCCGCCCAATCCGCAAGACGGCGACCCCTGTCTATCGCATGTGACCATGACCCCACCCGCATTACAGACTCTGTTGCTCGATGTCGACGCCCGCGGAGTCGCGCGCCTGACGCTGAACCGCCCCGACACCCACAACGCGCTCAACGCCACGTTGATCGCGGAGCTGAAGAAGGCCGCCGACTGGCTCGCGGGAGAGAAGGGCTTGCGTGCGGTCGTGCTCACGGGCGCCGGGGCCACCTTCTGCGCCGGCGGCGACCTCGGCTGGATGCAGCAGAACATGAAGAAGACGCGCGAGCAGCGCGTGGCCGAGAGCTTCGAGCTGGCGTTGATGTTGCGTGCGCTCAACGAGCTGCCGATGCCGCTGATCGGCCGGGTCAACGGGCCGGCCTATGGCGGCGGCGTGGGCATGATCTCGGTGTGCGACGTGTCCGTTGCGGTTGACACCGGCAGCTACTGCCTGACGGAAGTGCGGCTCGGGCTGATCCCGGCCAACATCTCCCCTTACGTCGTCGCGCGCATGGGCGAGGCGAACGCGCGCCGCACCTTTCTCACTGCCAAGCGCATGAGCGCTGCGGAGGCGCGGCGGCTCGGCCTGGTGTCCGAGGTGGTGCCGACGGCGGAGCTTGACGCTGCGGTCGAGCGGGAGCTGGCCGATCTGCTGCAATGCGCCCCCGGTGCGGTGGCGGCCACCAAGAAGCTGGTGACCTACGTGGACAGCCACGACCTGCCCACGAGCATGATCTACGGCGCGGACAAGCTGGCCGACGCCTGGGAGACCGACGAAGGGCGCGAGGGCATCGAGGCCTTCTTCGCGAAGCGGTCGCCCGCGTGGCGCAAGCGGTGAGCGGGGCAATGTTCGACACCCTGCTGATCGCCAACCGCGGCGAAATCGCCTGCCGCATTGCGCGCACCGCGCGACAGCTTGGTTTGCGTAGCGTTGCCGTCTACTCCGACGCCGACCGCGATGCGCGCCACGTGGCCGAGTGCGACGCTGCGGTGCGCATCGGACCGGCCGAGGCCGCGCGCAGCTACCTGGACGCTCAGGTGATCCTGGCCGCGGCACGGGCCAGCGGCGCCCAGGCGGTGCACCCAGGCTACGGGTTCCTGTCCGAGAGCCCGGCGCTGATCGACGCCTGCGAAGCGGCGGGCATCGTCTTTGTCGGCCCCTCGCGCGAGGCCATCCGGCGCATGGGCTCGAAGATCGAGTCCAAGCGCATTGCCGTCGAGCACGGCGTGCCGGTGGTGCCGGGCTACCACGAAGACGATCAGGCCGACGCCGTGCTGGCGCAGGCTGCCGCGCGCATCGGCTGGCCGGTGCTCATCAAGGCCTCGGCGGGCGGCGGCGGCAAGGGCATGCGGGTGGTACGCCAGCCGGCGGATTTCGCGCCTGCCCTGGCCACCGTGCGCCGCGAGGCGAAGGCATCTTTCGGCGACGACCGCGTGCTGCTCGAGCGCTACCTTGCCGAGCCGCGCCACCTCGAGGTGCAACTGCTCGGTGACCAGCACGGTCATCTGGTGCACCTGTTCGAGCGCGAGTGCTCGATCCAGCGCAACCACCAGAAGGTCATCGAAGAGGCGCCGGCCGCCCACCTGAGCGAGGTGCAGCGCGAAGCGCTGTACCGCCATGCGCTGGCGATCGGCCAAGCAATCGGCTACCACTCGGCCGGCACCGTGGAGTTCATCCACGATGCGGCCAGTGGCGACACCTTCTTCCTCGAGATGAACACGCGGCTGCAGGTCGAGCACCCGGTCACCGAAGCCACGGTGGGACTGGACCTCGTCGAGTGGCAGCTGCGCGTGGCCACCGGCGAGCCGCTCGCGTTCACGCAGGCGCAGATCGCGCGCCGCGGCTGGGCCATCGAGGCGCGCGTGTGTGCCGAGGATCCGGCGGCCGGCTTCACGCCCGAGGTCGGCACCGTGGTCGTCTGCGACGAACCGGCGGGCGAAGGCGTCCGCGTCGACAGTGGGGTGCGGGCTGGCAGCGCGGTCACGCCGCACTACGACTCGATGCTGGCCAAGGTGATCGCCTTCGGGGACACGCGCGACCAGGCTGCGCGGCGCTTGAGCAGCGCTCTGGGCGCGTACCGGCTGCTGGGCGTGCGCAGCAACCTGGGCTTCTTGGCCGACCTTGTGCGCGCGCCTGCATTCGGGGGCCCGCTCAGCACGCACTACATCGAACGCGGCTTTCCCGGCGGCTGGGTGCCGCGAGGCGACGCGGCACCGGCGATTGCGCAGGCTGCGCTGGGTTGCGTGCTGGCGGCGCAGTCCAGCGCACAGGCCTCACCTTGGCACGCCTTGGGCGCCTGGCGGCTGCTGGGCGACGTGGTGCCGGCCGGCGTTCTGGTGCTGTTTGAAGACGCCGCCCGAAACCTGCACCGTGCGCTGGTGCGGCGCCAGGGCGTGGGCTGGTGGGTTGAAGTAGGCGACTGCCGCATGCACGTCGCCGCACGGCTCGACGGCCAACGGCTCCAGATCGAGCGGGAAGGCGTGCGCGAGGCGTTCACGTTCCTGACGGCGCGCGAGGCGGGTACCGAACGGGTGTGGCTGCACAGCGAGCAGGGCATCCACGCCTTCACGCGCATCGACCGCACGGCCCATGCATTGGCAGCTGCGGCAGCCGGCAAGGCGGGGGAAGGCAACGTGCTGCGTGCACCGATGCCGGGTCTGGTGGCCGCTGTCTCGACGGCGACAGGCGCCCGCGTACGGGCCGGCGAGCCGCTGCTCATCGTCGAGGCGATGAAGATGATGCACACCCTGGCCGCGCCGGCCGATGGCACGGTGGCCGAGCTGCGCTGCCGCGTCGGCGATTCGGTGCGGGGCGGAGATCTCCTGGTGACCATCGAAACTGAGACGACGACATGAACGAGCCGATCTACTTCACCGACGAACATCGACAGTTCCGCGACAACCTGCGCCGCTTCATCGAGCAGGAGATCGTGCCCAAGGCCGGCGCCTGGGAAGAAGCGGGCATGGTGCCGCGCGAGGTGTTGCGGCAGATGGGCAGCCTGGGTTACCTGGGCATACGCTATCCCGAGCAGTATGGCGGCTCGGCGCTCGATACCCTGTACTCCGCCATCCTGGCAGAAGAGCTCGGCCGCTCGACCTTCGGCGGTTTCGCGGTCACGGTCACGGTGCACACCGACATGGCCTCGCCGCACTTGGCCAACTTCGGCACGCCCGAGCAACTGCAGCGGTGGCTGCCGGCGGTGATACGGGGCGACAAGGTCTGCGCGGTGGCGGTGACGGAGCCCGACGCAGGCTCCGACGTGGCCGGCATCCGCAGCCGCGCCGTGCGCGATGGCGATCACTGGGTGATCGACGGCAGCAAGATGTTCATCACCAACGGTGTGCATGCCGACCTGTACTTCGTGGGGGCCAAGACCGACGCAGCGGCCAAGGGGTCGCGCGGCATCTCGATCTTCGCCGTCGAGAAGGGCACACCGGGCTTCCGGGTCGGCCGGGCGTTGAAGAAGAGCGGCTGGCTGTCCAGCGACACCGCGGAGCTGGTGTTCGAGAGCTGCCGCATCCCCGCCGAGAACCTGCTCGGGCAGGAGAACAAGGGCTTCTACCAGATCATGCGCAACTTCCAGAACGAGCGCATGGTGCTGGGCGCCGCCTGTGTCGGCGAGGCGGCGCGGGCGATCGAGATGACGGTGGCCTATGTGCGAGAACGCAAGGCCTTCGGCGCCACGCTGTGGGACAAGCAGGCGATCCGCCAGCGCCTGGCCGCGCGTGCCGCTCAGGTCGAGGCGGCGCGCGCGCTCGTCTACCACGCCGCTTGGCTCGACGCCCAGGGCCGCGAATGCGTCAAGGAGGTGTCGATGGTCAAGGCGCTGTGCGGCGAGCTGGTCAACGAGGTGCTCTATGACTGCCAGCAGTTCCATGGCGGCTTCGGCTACATGCGCGAGGCCGCCATCGAGCGCATGGTGCGGGATGCGCGCGTGGAGGCCATCGGCGGCGGCGCCACCGAGGTCATGCTCGAAGAAGTGGCCAAGCGCATGTGAAGAGCGCACTCGCGCACTTGGTGAAGGAGCGAATTTGAATGCCTGAAGTCGAAAGCAATCAAGCGGACAAGGTCCGCAAGTGGCAGCAGATCACCGTGATCTCGCCCTACAGCCGCGAACTGGGGTTGAGGCTGCACGAGGTCGAGCCCGACTGGTGTGTCATCAAGGTGCTGCCGGACGAACGGATGGTTGGCAATCCGGCAAGCGGTGTGGTGCACGGTGGCGTGATCACGGCGCTGCTGGACAGCTGTTACGGTCTGGCCATCTACGTGAAGCTGAACAATCTGCGCCCGATGGCCACGCTCGATCTGCGCATCGATTACCTGAAGCCGGCCACTCCAGGGCGCGAGATTCTTGGCGGCGCCGTTTGCTACAAGCTCGGGCACGAACTGGCCTTCGTCCGCGGCGCGGCCTATCACGACAGCCCTGACGACCCGATCGCCACCTCGTCGGGAATCTTCATGTTCACAGACGGGCCGGTCATCCCGCTGGAAGCGGCGCTCACGATGTTGGAAGGGTTCAAGCCATGACGATCGAGAGCATCGTCGCTGCGGCGCGCCACAGTCGCGACTGGGAACCGTTGGTGAACTTGGTGCCCTACGCGCGCTTTCTGGGCGTGCGCCTGGACATCCGTGGCGATCAGTTCGGTGCCTGCATGCCCTTCGACAAGAAGCTCATCGGCAACCCGGCGTTGCCGGCCTTGCACGGCGGCGCGATCGGCGGCTTCCTGGAATGTGCGGGCCTGTTCTACCTGTTGTGGGACATGGACAGCGCGGATCTGCCCAAGACCATCAACTTCACCTTCGAGTACCTGCGCTCCGGCCGTCCGGTGGACACCTACGCCCAGGTGTTCATGGTCAAGCAGGGCAGGCGGGTGGCTCACCTGCGCGTCGAAGCATGGCAATCCAGCCCCGACAAGCCCATTGCCATCGGCCACGGCAATTTCATGCTCAAGCCCGTCGACGAACCCCAACCAAGCAAACCATGACCACAGCATCCTACCGTTCCGTCTTCCGTCCGGGCCTGTTCGCCGGGCAGACCATCATCGTCACGGGTGGCGGGAGCGGCATTGGCCGCTGCATCGCGCATGAACTGGCCAGCCTGGGCGCCGCGCTTGCGCTGGTGGGCCGCAAGGTCGAGAAGCTGCAGGCGGTGCAGGCCGAGATCGGCGCGGCTGCCCCGCAGGTGACGGTGACGATCCACTCCTGCGACATCCGCGACGAGTCGGGCGTGAAGCAGATGATCGCCGACGTGCTGGCCTCCCACGGACGCATCGATGGCCTGGTCAACAATGCCGGCGGTCAGTACCCGCAGCCGGTACGCGACATCACGCTCAAGGGCTGGGACGCGGTGGTGCGCAACAACCTGCACGGCGGCTTCCTCGTCTCGCGCGAAGCCTATACGCAGTGGATGGAGGGCCACGGCGGCGCCATCGTCAACATCATCGCCGACATGTGGATGGGCATGCCTGGCATGGCGCACAGCGGCGCTGCGCGGGCGGGCATGCTGTCCTTCACCGAGACGGCGGCCTGCGAATGGGGTCATGCCGGCGTGCGCGTCAACGCCGTGGCGCCGGGCTTCATCGCCAGCAGCGGCTTCGACACCTACGGCCCGGAGATGCAGGCCAAGTTCCGCAGCCTGATGAAGACCGCGCCGCTGCAACGCTATGGCACCGAAGCCGAAATCTCCTCGGCGGTGGTGTATCTGCTGTCCGAGGGAGCGGCCTATATCACCGGCTCGTTCATCCGCGTCGACGGCGGCGTGCCCAACGCACGCCAGACCTGGAAGCTCGAGGAGCACAGCCGCAGCCGGCCCTACGAGGGCTTTCCGCTGGCGAAGATGCCCGAGTGTCTGAAGCCGGGTGCCGATTGATCGGCACGGCAGCGCACAACCCACAGGCAAGCACGAGGAGCCCATCATGTCCACCGAGCCGCTGGCCGACGCACGCGTCGTGCCCTTCCGCACGCACAACCGCACCATCACCGAAACCGACATCGTCACCTTCGTCAATGTGGTCGGGCTGCACGAGCCCTTCTTCATCGACATGGAGTACATCAAGGCCCATATGTCGGGGCGGCACCGCAACCGCTTCGCGCCGGGGCCGATGATCATCTCGCTGGGCATGGGGCTGCTCGCGCCCACGGTGGCTGGCGTCATCGATCAGGTGCTCGAAGGCCGCGAGCACGGCCCTTTCGGCGGCATGACGGGCGTACAGGCGCGCGTCAAGGGTGCGCTGTTTCCGGGCGACACCGTGCACGTCGAGGGCGAGGCCTGGCTGCGGCCGCCCACCTCGCGCGGCTACACGCTGATGGACCTGCGTCACCGCGTGATCAATCAGCACGGCGAGGTTCTGGTCGACTTCACCGAGACGATCACCTTCCTGCCCCGGGGCACGGTCGAGGCGGAGTGAGGCCGGGATGAGCCGGCGGTTCGAAGGCCAGGTCGCCATCGTCACCGCCGCCGGTTCGGGCATCGGCCAGGCGAGTGCCCTCCGCTTCGCGGCCGAGGGCGCTTGCGTACTGGTGGCCGACCTCAGCGGTACGCGTGCGCGGGCGACTGCTCAGGCCATTGCCGAGGCCGGTGGCGAGGCCGCGTGGATCAAGATGGACGCGGCCGAACCGCCTGCCATCGAGGACACCGTGGCGCTGGCGCTGCAGCGCTGGGGTCGACTCGACCTGCTCGTCAACAACGCCGGCTACGGCGAGCCAGCGTTGCTCTGCGAGACCACCGTCGAGTCATGGAACCGCACGCTCGCGGTCACGCTGACCAGCGTGTTCCTCGGCCTGAAGTACGCGCTGCCGGTGATGCGCCGGCAGGGCAGGGGCGCCGTCGTCAACACCGCCTCGGTGTCGGGCATGGCCGGCGACGTCGGCATGCCGGCGTACAACGCGGCCAAGGCGGGCGTCGTGAACCTCACCCGGGCCGCGGCGCTGGAATGCGCAGGGCAGGGCATCCGCGTCAACTGTGTCTGCCCGGGCGGCATCGACACGCGCGTCACGCAGATCCTAGCCGGCGACCGCGCCGACGAGTTGCGCACCATGATGGCGGCGGCGCACCCGCTGCAGCGCATGGGCAGCGCCCAGGAGATTGCCGCGGCGATCGCCTTCCTTGCCTCTGACGAGGCTTCGTTCATCACCGGTGCGGCGCTGGTGGCCGACGGCGGGCTCACCGCCGCGACCGGGCTGCCGCCCTATGTCGCGCGCTGAGGAGCACGCCATGCCGATCGACTTCTCGTTCACCGAAGAGCAGAACCTGCTGCGCGACAGCGTGCGCGCCATGCTCGACCGCATCGCCACACCCGAGTACATCCGCCGCTGCGACCAGGAGCCCCGCTACCCGAGTGAGTTGTATGACGCCTTCGTCGAGCTGGGCCTGCTGCGCATGCCGTTCCCGGAGCCGGTGGGCGGCCTGGGCGGCAGCGTGATTGACTTCGCCATCATCGCCGAGGAGCTGGGCCGCAAGAGCTACGACTTCCTCGGCGCCTACGGCACCTGCGTCTTCAACGGCCTGAACATCCTGCACAACGGCACCGAGGCGCAGCGCCGGTACTGGCTGCCGCAGCTGATGGACGGCCGCATCAAGATGTCGATCTCGATGACCGAGCCAGGCGCTGGGTCCGACGCCGGGGCGATGCGCACCAGTGCGCGCCGCGACGGCGAGCACTGGGTGATCAACGGGCAGAAGGTGTTCTCCACCGGCGCCGGCGCCGAGCGCAACGTCATCAACCTGTACGCGCGCAGCAAGCCCGAAGGGCCGCACCAGGAGTCGCTGTCCCTGTTCCTCGTCGACAAGGACACCCCGGGCATCACGCTGCGCAAGCTGGACACGCTCGGCCGCCGCGCGCTCGGCACCTACGAGGTGTTCTTCGACGACGTGCGCGTGCCGGCCGACCGGCTGGTCGGCGAACCGCACAAGGGTTGGGCCTACATGCTGTCTGGCCTGCAGCTCGAGCGGCTGATGACGGCCGCTGGTTATTCAGGCTGCGCGCAGGCAGCGGTGGATCTGGCGCTCGCCTACGCCAAGGAGCGCAGGCAGTTCGGCAGGCCGATCGGCAGCTTCCAGTCGATCGCGCACCTGCTGGCCGACATGCAGACCGCGGTGGAGGCGAGCCGCATGCTGATGTGGCGCGCTGCGTTCCAGCTCGAGCGCGGCGAGGACGCGCTGATGGCCATCTCGCAGGCCAAGCTGTTCGGCTCGGAGGCCTACGCGAACATCGCCAACCAGGGCATGCAGATCATGGGCGGCTACGGCTACATCATGGAGTTCGACATGCAGCGCCACTACCGCGACGCGCGCGCCACCACCATCACCGCCGGCACGTCGCAGATGCAGCGCAACCTGATCGCGGGCCTGATGGGCCTGAAGACCAAGTGAAGGACACGCCTTGGATTTCGAACTGAACGACGAGCAGCGTCAGCTGCGCGACGCGGCTCGCAAGCTGGCGCAGGGCGAGTTCCGCGCGCGTGCGGCGCGCTGGGACCGCGAGGAACTGTTCCCCGAGGAGAACAAGCACCGCCTCGCCGAGCTCGGCTACCTCGGCCTGAGCATGGACCGCGAGTACGGCGGCAGCGGCGCCGGCCTGGTGGACACCTACCTCGTGATCGAGGAGCTGGCCAAGGTCGACCTGCTGACGGCGATGATCGTGCACGACCAGAACGTCTCGCCGCGCATCATTGCCAACCATGGCTCCATCGAGATGAAGCGGCGGCTGCTGCCGCGCTTCGTCAGCGGCGAGCTCGAGTGCAGCATCGCCTGGACCGAGCCGCAGGCCGGCTCCGACGGCACCGCGATCCGCACCTCGGCCGTCCGCGACGGCGACGAGGTGGTCATCAACGGCAGCAAGATCTTCACCACCTTTGGCGATCGCGCCGACATGCACCTGGTCTACGCGCGCTTCGGCAAGAGCAGCGGCGCGCGCGGAATCGGCACGGTGATCGTCGAGTGCGACCGCCCCGGCTTCACGGTGAAGAAGCTCGAAGGCAAGATGGGCGTGCGCGGCGCGGCCGAGAACGAGCTGTTCTTCGACAACGTGCGCGTGCCGGCTGCCAACATCGTCACCGCGGGCGACCCCGCCAACTCGGCCGGCTTCGTCAGGCCGCTCACCCTCTACAACGGCACCCGCGTCGGCATGGGCGTGATGGCGCTGGGCGTCGCCGAAGGCGCGTTCGACCTGGCGCGCGAGTACATGACCGTGCGCGAGCAGTTCGGCCAGAAGCTGGCCGAGATGCAGGGCCTGCGCCGGATGATGGCCGATGCGCTGATCGAGATCGAGTCCGCGCGCTGCCTCTGCTACAAGGCGCTGGCGCTGATCGACGCCGGCAGGCCCGACCCTGCGCTTTGCTCGATCGCCAAGGTCTTCGCCACCGAGATGGCGCAGCGCGTGACCGTGCAGTGCCAGCAGATGTTCGGCGGCTACGGCTACTTCGGCTCGCTGCCGCTGGAGCGCATGGTGCGCGACGTGCGCATGCTCACGCTCACCGGCGGCACCACGCAGACGCAGAAGAACAACATCGCCAACCATATCTTCGACATCCAAAGCAGCAGGAGCCCGTCATGACCGTGCGCGTCGAGCGCGAGGGCGCGCTCGCCCTCGTCACCCTGGCCCGGCCCGAGCGCCTGAACGCGCTGACGCCGGAGATGATGGAGCAGCTCGCCGACGCCACCGTCGCGTTGCAGAAGGACGGCGAGGTGCGCGCCGTGCTGCTGCGCGGCGAGGGCCGCGCGTTCTGCGCCGGGGCCGACGTGGGCACGATGAAGGGGCTGGACGTGCTGTCGGGCCGCCAGCGCATCCAGCGCGCCCACCGCGTCATCGCCGGACTGGCCAACATGGACAAGCCGGTGATCGCCGCGGTGCGCGGCGCCACGGTCGGCGTGGGCTGGAGCCTCGCACTCGCGTGCGACCTGATCCTGGCGTCGGAGAACGCCAGCTTCAGTCTCGTGTTCAAGAAGATCGGCCTCGCGCCGGACGGCGCGGCGGCCTACTTCCTCACCCAGTACATCGGCGTGCTGCGCGCGCGCGAGCTGATGATGAGCGCGCGCGTTGTGCCGGCGGCCGAAGCGCGCGAACTCGGCATGGTCAACGAGGTGCTCGCCGACGATGCGCTCGACGCCCGCGCGCTCGCGCTGGCGCGCGAACTGGCCGAGTCGGCCACCTTCGCGCTGGCGATGGGCAAGCGCATGTTCCGCGCCGCGATGCAGCCGAGCCTGGAAGCGTTCCTCGACCTCGAGGCGAATGCGCAGGGGCTCGTGCTGCAGAGCGACGACCGCAAGGAGGGCGTGGCCGCCTTCCTCGAGAAGCGCAAGCCCAACTTCGTCGGCCATTGAACCCAACACCGGATAGACCATGTTCCAGCTCGACCCCGACCTCGAAGCCTTCCGCCAGGACATCCGCAAGACCGCCGAGCGCGCGTTCGCCGCCAAGGCGGCGTACTGGGACGAGAAGGAAGAATTCCCCGCCGAGAACCGCGACCTGCTCGCCCGGCTGGGTTACCTCGGCATGGTCATCCCCGAGGCCTATGGCGGCTCGGGCGCGCCGGTGATCCAGGGCACGATCCTGCTCGAGGAGATCGCGCGCGTGTGCTTCAACACCGCGCTGGTGGCGCAGATCGCGATCAACGGACCCTCGCGCGCGATCGCCGTCATGGCCAGCGACGAGCAGAAGCAGCGCTGGCTGCCCGGCTGCGTGAGCGGCGAATTCAACTTCGCCATCGGGATCAGCGAGCCGGGCGCGGGCTCGGGCATGACCGACATGGTCACCTCGGCCACGCCCGACGGCGACCACATCGTGCTGCACGGCCAGAAGGCCTATTGCACCGGCGGCCACCTCGCCACGCACGTCTTCGTGTTCGCGCGCTGGGGAAAGACGCAAGGGCCCAAGGGCATTGGCGCGCTGGTCGTCGAGCGCGGCACGCCCGGTTTCGAAGTCGGCCACCCGGAGCGCAAGATGGGCGGCCGAGGCATGCCCGAGGTCGAGCTGTTCTTCGACCGCTGCCGCGTGCCGCGGGCCAACGTCATCATGGAAGGCGACCCGGGCTCCACGCGCAGCTTCAAGCGCCTGATGAGCTCGTTCGGCCCCGAGCGCGTGGGCAACGCAGCGATGTGCCTGGGCGTCGCGCAGGCCGCCTACGAGGCGGCGAAGGCGTACTCGCAGCAGCGTGAGCAGTTCGGCCGCCCGATCTGCGAGTTCCAGGGCCTGCAGTGGAAGGTCGCCGACATGGCCGTGCAGATCCACGCCGCGCGGCTGATGATCTACCGCGCTGCGACCCACCTCGTCGACGGCTTCCCCGACCCGCTGGAGGCGGCGATGGCCAAGCTCTACGCCAACGAGATGGTCCAGCGCGTCACCAACGAGGCGCTGCAGATCCACGGCCATGCCGGCTTCACGCGCGCGCTGCCGCTCGAGCGCATGGTGCGCGACTCCCGCGGCTTCGCGCTCGGAGGCGGCACCACCGAGATCCTGCGCAACACCATCGCCTCGATGGTGTACGGGCGCGCCTTCGACCAGCGGCGAGGCTGAATGCGTGGTGACCATGCACCTGGCACGAACTCGCTGTCGGCGCCGCGGCCACCAGCGGCCCGGGCGTGCTGAACTGGACTGTGAGCGTGCTGCTGCCGCTGGGGTTCGGGCTGCCGGCGCTCGATGTGCTGGCCGCCTGCGCCGCGCTCGCCACGCGACGCTCCTGGACCGCGCTGCCGCCGCTGTCGGACGCCGAAGAGGGACCCGCGCCTTGATCAGCAGAGGCGCCATTGCTGTTCGTGCTCTGCTGGCGGCCGGCATGCCGGTCGCGTCCGCGCTGGCGGTGGCCGGCAGTGTGGGCCCGCTGCGGGTGGCAGGGGTGTCCGGTGACAACCACAAGCGCTCGCACGCTTCCATGATCGGCGACAATCTCGGCTACTTGGTCGCCAATGACGTGATCAGGGAGAAGCGCTGGCATAGCCTGCCTGCCGGCGCGCAGGCAGACGGTGCTGACGAAGATGGGCGAGTACATCGTGAGCAGCACCTGCGCGCAGGTCGAGTGCGACGAGGCCGGCGACATCGAGAAGGTCAAGCAGGCGGGGCTGAAGATGGTCAGGCTGTCGCCGGCCAACAATGCCGCTGCCGCGATGATCGAGTCGGTCAAGGTATGGGCCGACGCGCGGTATCGAGTCGCTCATGCCCTTCACGGCCGGTCTGACGTGAGACAAGAACCATCGAAACGAGCCGATTCGGCGCCGCGGCGCCGACCGAATCCGAAAGGAGCCTGAACCAATGACCGATCCGGTGAACTCCGAGTCCCGAAATGGCAAGCCGCCGCTCGTCTACCCATTCGAAACAGTGCCGGCGACGGGCGAAGCGCTGCAAGTGGCGCCTGGCGTGATGTGGATGCGCATGCCCATGCCGATGCAGCTCGACCACATCAACTTGTGGGCGCTCGACGACGGCGACGCCTGGGCGGTGGTCGATACCGGCATGCGCACCGACGAGACGCTGGCCGCGTGGCGGCAATTGCTCGCCAAGGGCAATGACGGGCGAAGGGTCGGCCGGGTGTTCGCCACGCACATGCATCCCGATCACGTGGGCATGGCCGGCTGGCTGACGCGCAAGTTCGACTGCCACTTGTGGATGACCAAGACGGAATACCTGAACTGCCGGGTGCTGACCGCGGACACCGGGCGTGAGGCTCCGCCAGACGCCATCCGGTTCTACCGCCGCGCCGGCTGGCCGGAAGCGGCGATCGAGGACTACCGCGCGCGATTCGGCAAGTTCGGCCAGTTCATTCACGCGCTGCCCGACAGCTACCGGCGCATTCGGGACGCTGAGACGGTGCGGATCGGGGCGCATGACTGGCAGGTTGTCGTCGGCACGGGTCATTCGCCGGAGCATGCCTGCCTGTACTGCCCTGATCTCCGCATCCTGATCAGCGGCGATCAGGTGCTGCCGCGCATCTCGTCGAACGTGTCGGTCCACCCGACCGAGCCCGATGCCGATCCGCTGAACGACTGGCTGACGTCGATCCAGAAGATCAAGGCCACGGTGCCTGACAACGTGCTGGTGCTGCCGGCGCACAACGAGCCGTTCCGCGGCTTGCACGCGCGGCTGGACTACCTCGCGCAGGGGCACCATCGATCGCTGGCGCGTTTGCTGAGGACGCTGGACGAACCGAAGCGGGTGATCGATGTCTTCGGCGCTCTGTTCGCGCGAGCGATCGACCCCGCTGACGGGAGCATGCAACTCGGGCTGGCCAGCGGCGAGAGCATCGCGAACCTGAACTACCTGATGAACCTTGGCGAGGTGCGACGCGAGTTCGACGCCGACGGCGTCGCCTGGTACCGCCGCGTGTCCGCTTGACATCCAGGATGACTGGCCTGCGGCCCTGACGGGCAGCGCCTCGTCAAAGCGGCCCCCGGCCGTGCGCGGTCGCCGCTACGCGGGCGGCGGCCTGACCGTGCCATCGCGGTACAGCGCCTCGCGTTCCGCAGCGTCCAGCCCCAGCTCGGCGAGGATGCCTTCGGCATGCTGGCTCAACCTCGGCGGCAGACTGGCCACGCGCCCCGGCGTGGCACCGAGCTTGACCGGCACGCCGATGTGCCGATGCCCGTCGGCCTCCACCACCATCTCGCGGTGCGCGGCGTGCGGGTGCGACAGGGCCTGCGCCACGTTGTTCACTACGCCGGCGGGCACGCCGCGCCGCATCAGCATCTCGCACAGCTCGGCACCCTCGTAGCGCGCCAGCGTGCGTTCGAGCTCGGTACGAAGCGCCTCACGGTGCTCGCGTCGCGACACGGGATTGGCGAAACGTGGATCTGATGCCAGGTCAGGACGCTGCACACACTCGCACAGGCGATGGAACTGGCCGTCGTTGACGACGCCGAGGAAGATCGACCCGTCGGCCGCGGTATAGCAGTCGTACGGCACGATGTTCGGATGCGCGCTGCCCATTCGCTGCGGGATGCGCCCGGAGTAGAACCAGTTCGACGCGTGCGGGGCCAGCAGCAGTGCGAGGCCGGTGTCGAACAGCGTCGCTTCCACGCGCTGGCCGGCACCGGTGCGTTCACGCGCAGCCAGGGCCAGCAGCACGCCGACCATCGCGTTGTAGCCGGTGAGGTAGTCGACTACCGGCACGCCCAGGCGCACCGGGCCCGATTCCGGCGTGCCGTTGATGCTCATCAGCCCGGAAATCGCCTGCGCCACCGCGTCGTAGCCAGGCAGGCCGCCGAGCGGCCCGTCCGCACCGAAACCGCTGACGCCGCAGTAGATGAGCCACGGGTGGCGCGCCGCGAGCGTGCTCTCGTAGCCCAGGCCCCACTTCTCCATCGTGCCGGGCAGGAAGTTCTCGATCAGCACATCGGCACCTGCGAGCAGCCGTTCGAGCACGACGCAGCCGGCGGGGCGGGACAGATCCAGCGCAATCGAGCGCTTGCCACGGTTCAGGGCCGCGAAGTAGGCGCATTCGCCGCGCTCGTCCAGCGGCGGGCCGATGCGTCGGGCCTCGTCTCCTTCGGGCGGCTCGACCTTGATCACCTCGGCGCCGTGGTCGGCCAGCATCTGGGCACACAGCGGGCCGGCCAGCACGCGCGAGAGGTCCAGCACGCGCAGCCCATCCAGCGCACGGGGGCCGGTTTGGCCGATCTCAGCCATGGGCGATCAGGCGCTCTGCCGAGGCCCGGATGTTGGCAGGGATGGCTACGGACTTGCGCTGCTTCAGATCGAAGAAGAGGGCGGCGACCACGATGCTGGTGTACAGGCCTCCGTCGCTCGAGTCGACCACGTGGTGGACGATGTGATAGACCTTCTCGCCGACCGCCAGCACGCCGCTGCGGACCTCCACCGCGCTGCCAGCGCGCAGCGGCCGGTGATAGGCGATGTCGTAGTCCAGTGCCGCCGAGCCGGTGCCGGAGGCAAACAGCACCTTGCGGTCCAGATGCATCGCCCGGAACAGATGCGTGATGGCATCGTTGAAGCGCGAGATGTGCGCGCGCGGCGGCGCCACGCCGTCGACATCGCAGTCCCAGGGTTCGACCGAGCCGCGGTAGGTGAGCAGCATTCGCTCGAGCGGTGGCGGTCCTGGCGGCAGTATCGCGGCCATCGGCGACGGCGGGGGAATCTCAGGCAGATCGCCGGTGTGCTCGCGGGCGGCCGCCACCACATCGGCCGGCCATGGCAGCGGCGTCTCGCCGGCGCCCGTCAGACGCAGTCGCGTCTCGAAAGCCGCCGACTCGATACCGGTCTCCAGATTGGTCATCCGGCTGGCGATGTCGAGCGTGCCGTCGTCGTGCATGGCACGGATGCCCGAGCGGATCGCGTGGATGTCGCCGCCACGCAGTTCACGCTTGAACAGGGTGCGGTCCGTGAGTGGCCGCAAAGCCAAGCGCTCCCTGCGCAGCCGGCCGGGCGCGAGGCCGATGCGTGCCGCGAGGTGGGCCTGCGCGTCGCTGGCGCGCGCGAGGTAGTGCTGCACGTTCATGTGGCCCCATTGGTCGCAGTCGGACATGCTCACCGAGCCGAGGCCGGTGACGAAGACGCGTTCACTCATCAGGTGGCCCGGCGCCGTCATTCGTCGCTCCCGGCGGGCAGCAGCCGTTGGCGCGCACGCGCTAGCACCTCGGCATCCAGCGCTGTGGAGCGCCGCGCGTCCAGGTCCATCATCACCGTGAAGACCTTGCTCTTCATCGCCGTTTGGCCTGTCTCGACGTTGGTCAGACGGTGGAAGAAGGTGATCTTGCGCTCGCTGACCTCGAGCACGCCGCTTTCCATGCGAACCAGGTCGCCGGCGAGCAACTCCTTCAAGTACAGAACCTCCTGCTTCACCGCCGCAGGCGCGCGGCGCCGCTCTCGGATGTAGCCGGGCGTGATGCCGATCGACGCCATCACGTGCCAGGCCGCATCCGAGACCTTGGCCACGTAGTACTGGACGTTCATGTGGCCCAGCTGATCGCACTCCAGGGGCGACACGCGGCCGAGATGGGTCTCGATGAACAGGGGCAGGCTTGCAGCGGTCGGTGGTCGGATTGCGGCCATTCTGTTCATTCCTCGGCCTTGTAGTTGGATTCCTTGACCACGCGCTTCCACTTGACGATCTCGGCGTCGATCGTGCGGGCGAGCTCGGCCGGCGTGCTGCCCACCGGTTCGTAGTTGAGTGTCGCCAGACGCTCGCGCACGTCGGGCAATGCGACGATGCGCGCGATCTCCGACGACAGCTTGGCGACGATCTCCGGCGGCGTGCCCGCCGGCGCCAGCACCGCAGCCCAGGAGTCGAGCGCGATGCCCTTGATGCCGGCTTCTTCGAAGGTGGGCACGTCGGGCAGCAGCGGCGAGCGCTTGTTCATCAGCACGGCCAGCGGACGCACCTTGCCCGACTTGACGTGGGCCATGCCGACAAAGGGGTCGACCACCGCGTCCACCTCGCCGCCAACCACCGCGGCCATCTGCGGACCGGTGCCCTTGTACGGCACCATGGTGATGTCTGCGCCGATGGCCTGCCTGAGCTGCTCGCCGATAAGGCGCAACAGGCTCGTGCCGGCGCCGTAGCTGAAGCGGCCTGGGCGCGTGCGCGCCTCGGCCGCGAACTCCTGCATCGTGCGCACCGGCAGGTTCGCGTTGACGAGGAACACGCCACCGAGGTTGGCCACCAGCGACACCGGCGCGAAGTCCTTCACCGGATCGAAGGGCAGCTTGTACAGCGCGGGGGTCAGCGTCTGCGCGCTGGCCACGGTGAGCAGCAGCGTGTAGCCGTCGGGCGCGGCCTTGGCCACGATGTCGGTGCCGATGATGCCGTTGGCGCCCGGCCTCGGGTCGACGTTGACGGTCTGCTTGAGCGACTCGGAGAGCTTGGCGCTCAGCAGCCGTGCCACCACGTCGCTGGTGCCGCCGGCGCCGAAGGGCACGATCATGCGGATCGGCCGCGAGGGATAGGGCTCGGCGGCGTCGGCCAGCAGCGGCAGCAGCAGGGTCGCGCTGAGCAGCAGACGTCGCAGCGCGGAAGTACGGCGGTTCATCGGGGTTCGCTCCTGGAGAGGGAGTGCAACAGGGTTGTGCAATCGGGATGTGGCCTCACTCGGCCTTGATGCCGGCTGCCCGCACTGTGGCCGCCACGGTGGCCATTTCCGCGCGATGCGTCGCTGCCAGCGCGTCGGCGTCCGCGGTGCGGGGCTCGAAACCGATGCCGCGGATCTTGTCGGCCGTTGCCGGCAGCCTCAGCACCGCCAGCAACTCTGCCGCCAGGCGTGACGAGATCTCGCGCGGCACGCCCGCCGGCACGAAGAATCCCAACCAGGCGCTGTACTCGAAGCCCTTGATCCCCGCTTCGGCCACGGTCTCGATGTCGGGGGCCAGGGGCGAGCGCTGGGCGCCGGTCTGTGCCAGAGCGCGCATGCGGCCGGCCTTGACGTTGGGCATGCTGCTGGACAGCGGCTCGCAGGTGACGTCGAGCTGCCCGCCGATCAGATCGTTGAGTCCCTGCGCGGACGACTTGTAGGGCACGCGCGTCAAGTCGATTCCGGCGGCGCGCTTGAGCAGTTCGGTACACAGCAGCGCCGAGCTGGTCCCCGATCCATAGTTGAGCTTGCCCGGCGCCGCCTTGGCCGCGGCCATCAGGTCGCTCATCGACTTGAGCGGCGAGTGGGCCGGTACGACGAAGACAAATGGCGCATCGGCGGCCATCGCGAGCGGCGTGAAGTCTTCGAGCGGCTTGACCGGAAAGCTCGCATACAGGAACGCGTTGGCGGCCACGGTGGTGTTGGAGCCAAGCAGCAGCGTATACCCATCAGGTGCCGCCTTGGCCGCAGCGCCGATTCCGAGCACGCCGCCAGCGCCCGCGCGGTTGTCGACCACCACGTTCTGGCCCAGACGCTCACCCAGCGCCTGCGCCACCAGCCGCGCCAGCGCATCGGTACTGCCGCCCGCGCCCTGAGGCACGATCATTTGCAGCGGCCGCGAAGGCCAGGCCTGAGCCGAAGCCGGCACCGAGGCCATCAGGCCCGCTGCGGTCAGCAGGCCGATCAGAAGTCGCTTGAGCATTTTCATTGCACCCCCGTTGAATGGGTTCTCCTCACATGGCGCCTCGCGCAGGCTTCGACGGACTGCCCACGCCGCCCGCCGCGCCTACACTTGCCATGTGCCAATCCAAAGGAACTCCATGACCGCTTCTGCCGTACTCGTCGATCGTCGCGGCTCCGTCTGCGAGATCACGCTCAACCGCCCCGAGCAGCGCAATGCGATGGCGCCCGAGTTGCTGCAGGCATTCCAGCAGGTCATCGACGAAGTGAAGGGAGACCGTGCCATCCGCTGTGTCGTGATCACCGGCAGCGAGGCCAACTTCTGTTCGGGCGCGGACTTCCGCAGCGCGTTGCTCGAGCGGGGCAGCGAACTGCCGCATGAGGCGTCCTACGCGATCTACCGGCCGTTCCTGAGCATCCTTGACGTGCCAGTACCGGTGATTGCGGCGATGAACGGCCACGCCATCGGCGGCGGCTTCGGGCTCGGCCTGGTGTGCGACATCCGCGTGGCCAACCGCGAGGCGCGCTACGGTGCCAATTTCGCGCGCCTGGGCCTGCATTCGGGCATGGCCATCAGCTATCTTCTGCCACGCGTGTGCGGCGTTCCGCGTGCGGCGGAGTTGCTGTTCACCGGGCGCGTGTTTTCGGGCGCCGAGGCCGCTGAGCTGGGAATCGCCAACCATGCGGTTGAGCCGGGACAGGTGTTGGCGCGGGCTCGCGAACTGGCCGACGAGATCGCAGCCAATGCACCGGTGGCCGTTCGAATGATGAAGCGCTCGCTCTACCGTGGCCTCGAATGGGACCCGAGGTCGGCTGGCGAGATCGAGGCGCTGCTGCAGTCGCGCACGCTCGAGATGGCCGATGCCAAGGAAGGCGTTGCGGCCCTGCTCGAGAAGCGTGCGCCGCGTTTCCGCGGCGTGTAGTTCCGCGCGCGGCGGGCGACGGGCGATGGCCATCAGCCGCACCCGTCGCCCGCCGCGACCGTGACGCCGGCGGCCGCCATCTCGGCGATCTCCGCGGCGGAATAGCCGGCCTCGCGCAGCAGTTCGGCACTGTGCTCGCCCAGGCGCGGCGGCGCACGCCGGATCTCCGGCTGCGTGCGTGACCAGCGCGACGGCGGCCGCAGGCTCACGAGCGTGCCTTCGGTCGGATGCTGCAGGTGCTGAAAGAAGCCCACGGCGTTCAAGTGCGGGTCTTCCAGCAGCGACTCGAGCGTGTGCAGCGGGCCAGCCGGCACATCGGCCTCACCCAGGATGGCCAGCCACTCGGACGTGGTGCGCGTGCGAAAGACGGCGTCCAGCCAGGCGTACACCTCGCGCGAATGGTCGGTGCGTGCCTGCAGCGTGGCAAAGCGCGGATCATCCAACAGTTCGGGCTCGCCGATGCGATCGAGCACGGCACGCCACTGGCCGTCGCTGATGAGGAAGGCGCACAGGTAGCCGTCCTGCGTGCGGAAGGGCCGGCGGTCGGGGCTCAGGTGGCGCGGATAGCCCGGCGGCCCCAGCGGTGGATCGAACGAATGGCCCATCAGATGATCGCCCAGCACGCCTTGCGCGAGCGACTCGAACATCGGCACCTCCAGCGACTGCCCTTCGCCTGTGCGCAGCTTGTGCACCAGGGCGCCGAGGATGGCATTGACGAGCGCGATGCCGGTGTAGCGGTCGGCCATGGCCATCGGGATGTAGCGCGGCTCGCCGCCGCTGGCTCGCGCGTACAGCCCGGCGATGCCTGACATGCCCTGCATCAGGTCGTCCAGCGCGGGCCGCGCGGCATACGGGCCGTCCTGGCCGAAGCCGACCGCGCCGGCGTAGACGATGCCCGGGTTGACGGCAGCGAGCGCCTCGTACGAGAGCCCCAGCCTGGCCATCGCCGCCGGACGAACGTTGTAGACGAACACGTCGGCCTTGGCGGCCAGGCGCAGCAGCGCATCGCGGCCGGCCGGCTGCTTGAGATCGAGCACGACGCTGCGCTTGTTGCGGTTGTTCTGCTGGAAGATGCCGCCCATGCCCGGCGAACGCGTCGGTCCGATACCGCGCACAATGTCGCCCTCGTGCGACTCGATCTTGACGACGTCTGCGCCCATGTCGCCGAGGATCTGCGTGGCGAAGGGCCCGAGCAGGTAGGCGGTGAGGTCGATCACCCGGATGCCGCGCAGTGCGCTCATGGTTCGAGTCCGTTCAACGCGAGGTGCAGGCCACCGCAGCCTGCCAGGCCGACCGCATGCCGCCGTCCCTCAGGGCCTGCACCAGCGCGCGCGCCCAGAAGGCCTCACTGCCGTGCTCGTCGCGCCACCAGCACAGCCGGCGCGTGGACAGGTGCAGCGCGTGCTCGGCGGTGACGCCGATGGCGCCGTGCAGCTGGTGCGCAATGCGCGCAGCCAGGCTCGCGGCCTCGCCCGCCCGCACCTTGGCCGCGGCCGCTGCGGCAACAAAGCAGTGTGGGTCTTCGGTGGCCGCGGCCGCATGTACCGCCACGCGCGAGGCGGCGGCCTCCTCGGCCAGCTGCGCCAGCTGGTGCTGAACGGCCTGGAACTGGCCGATCGAGCGACCGAACTGTACGCGTTCTCCGGTGTACGCCAGCGTCATGTCGAGGAGGCGCCCCAGCGCGCCGGCCATCTGCGCGGCGGTGAGCAGAGCGGCCCGCGCGCGCACCTCGGTCAGGCTGAGTCCGGGCAAGGGCACACACCAGGCCCGAGCCGGTTCGGCGCTCGCGGGTGCGTGCAGCGCGACACCGGTACAGGTCACGCGCGCCGAAGGGGGGAAGCTGCGCGTGAGGGGACGCGTCTGCATGCACCCCTTCGGCAGCCACAGCAGCTGGGCCGTGCCAGCGGGGTCCGCGCCGACGAAGGCGATCTGGTGGGCGTGTTCCGCCCAAAGCACGGGCGCAACGTCGGACTCCGCCGCATCGGCGCGGCCGGCCTCGCGCATCGCGGCCAAGGGGGCTGCGGTGAAGGCCAGGGCGGCCGGCCCGCTGACCGGCCGCAGCCCGGCGCGCGAGCGCAGCCAACCGGCCAGCAGCGTCTGCCCGATCGGCAGCGGCACGCAGTGTGCCGCCGCACGCTCGAGCAGCGTACAGGCGTCCAGCCAGTCGCCGCCGGCGCCGCCTGCGGACTCGGGCGCGAGCAACAGGCCCGGCCCCAACTCGTCGACAGCGGACCACAGCGCCTGCGGCCACTGGCCCGCATCGGCCGAAGCCACCAGTCGGCTGTCGCAGCGCTGCGAGAACAGTCGGTCGGCCGCTTCGGCCAACGGTTGGGCGAGCTCGCTCATCGTGCCTGCAGTTGCTTGGCGATCATGTTGCGCAGGATCTCGTTGGTGCCGCCGCGCAGGTTATAGGTGGGGGCGAGTGGCCAGGCGGCGACCAACAGGTGCGCCAGGGCCGAATCGCCGGCCACACGCGCGTCGGCGTCCATCGCGTCGCGCACGAGTTCGAGCGTGTCGCGCTCGTAGTTCGTCCCCAGGTCCTTGACCATCGCGGCTTCGATGGCCGGTGATCGCCCGGCTTCGAGCGCGCCCCAGATGGCTAGGCTCATGTTGCGCAGGGTCATCAGCCGCGCCAACAGACGGCCTGCCGCGATGTCAGCCGCAGCCGGTGCGTCCGTGAGGACCAGGCGCAGGCAACGCTCGACGATGGGCATGGTGCTGAGGAAGCGCTCCGGACCGCTGCGTTCGTAAGCAAGTTCGCTCGTCACCTGCTTCCAGCCGTCGCCGGCCTGGCCGACAAGGCTGTCAGGCGCCAGCTCGACGCCGTCGAAGGTGACCTCGTTGAAGTGGTGGCTGCCGTCGAGCATGACAATGGGCCGGATCGACACGCCGGGCGCCTTGAGGTCGACGATGAACTGGCTCAGGCCCGCGTGCCGCGTCTTGGGGTCGAGCGGCGCGGTGCGGCACAGCACGATGGCGAAGTGCGCGATGTGCGCGCCGCTGGTCCAAACCTTGCGGCCCTGGAGCCGCCAGCGGCCGCCCGAGAACTCGGCGCGGGTGCGCACAGAGGCAAGGTCGGAGCCGACGTCCGGCTCGCTCATGCCGATCGCGAAATAGGTGTCGCCGGCGGCGATGCGCGGCAGGAACGCCTGGCGCTGAGCCTCGCTGCCGAAGCGCATCAACAAGGGTGCGCTCTGCCGCGCCGCGATCCAGTGCGCAGCCACCGGGGCACCCGCGGCGAGCAGTTCCTCGTTGATCGTCAGCGTGTCGAAGGCGCTGCCACCGTGGCCGCCGTAGGCTGTCGGCCAGTGGTAGCCGATCCAGCCGCGCTGTCCGAGCTTGCGGCTGAACGCGCCGTCCAGACCTTCGGTCCACGAGTTGCACTGCGGCTCGAATCCGCCGCTGGCGATCTCTTCGGCGATGAACTGGCGCACCTGCGCACGCAATGCTGCCGTGCGCACGGCGGTGGGAGGCAAGGCGAGTCCGGGCTCGAAGAACAACATGGGGTGGGCGTGGTTCCGGGGCGGGGTGGCACAAGCCAAAATGGCAGAGTATTCTACCAACTGTTAGTTTGCCCACCCGGTTCAACCCGAATCCTGAATGCCCAGGAGAAGCCATGTCCAACCGCTCGCTCGATGACCTCAACCCCGGGGACGTGTTCCGAAGTTACGGCCGAACCGTCACCGAGACCGACATCGTGCTGTTCACGTCCCTCGCCGGGCTGAAGCTGCCGATCTTCATCAACGAGGAGTTCGCGAAGAAGCACACCGACTTCGGCGGGCGCATTTGCCCTGGTTTGCTGACGGCGGCACTCGCGGCGGGAATGATGGAGGAGATCCTGGGGCCGGCGACGATCGCCGCGCTCGAACTGAACGACTTCAGGTTCACCGTGCCAGTACGCCCGGGCGACACGCTGCGCGCCGAAATCACCGTCGAGGCGAAGAAGAACCTCTCCGACGGCAAGCGCGGGATCATGCAAGGGCGGGTGCGGGTCTTCAACCAGCGAAACGAACAGGTGTTCGAGTTCGGCGAGAAGCTGATGATGCGCCGCGGCCGCGTCGACGATCTCGTCTGACGCCCTTCAGGCAGCGTCGGTTGGCACGATCAGGGCATCGAGCGCCAGCACGCCGCGGCCGCGCGGCAGTACCAGCAGCGGGTTGATGTCGATGCTATCGATCGCCTCGGCGTGCGCCGCGGCGTACACCGAGAGCGCCGCGATCGCCCGCACCAATGCGTCCTCGTCGGCCGGTGGCTGGCCGCGCACCCCTCGAAGCAGCACGCGGCCCTTGACTTCGGCGACCATGGCCTGCGCTTCGGTCACGCCGAAAGGTGCGACGCGGAAGACCACGTCCTGGAAGGCTTCGACAAAGATGCCACCCAGCCCGAACATCACCACAGGCCCGAACACCGGGTCGCGCACGACCCCGAGGATGGTCTCCACGCCGGGTTCGGCCATGCGCGCAACGACCACCCCGTCGACGCGCGCCAGCGGCGCGCGATCGGCGGCACGCTGCATCAGGGTGCGGTAGGCATCGCGCACCTGTGACTCGTCGCGCAAGCCGACGATGACGCCGCCGATTTCACTCTTGTGTGCGATGTCCGCCGAGGCGATCTTCAGTACCACGGGATAGCCCAACGCTGCGGCCTCGCGGGTGGCTGCGTCACCGTCCGCCGCGACGCGTTCGGCCACCACGGGGATGCCCGCACTGGCCAGGATCGCCTTGGCGTCCACCTCGTTGACGGCCCGCGCCGGTGGCGGCACCGCGCCGGTGGGCAGGGGCGGCGGTGGATCCTGCCGTGCCGCACGGCGCGCTTGCTCGGCGAAGTGCACCAAGGCGCTGGCAGCACGCACCGCGCGCGTGGGTTCGTCGAACAACAGCACGCCGGCGGCCTCGTACATCTGGCGCACCTCCGGTGTGGCCAGCGACGAGAAGACCACGGTCCGATCCGGGAAGCGAGCGAGCACGGCCTGCAGTTGCTCTAGCAACGAGCGGCTGAGGTCCATCACCTGCCCGACGCTGGACAGGAACGCGACCACCACGTCGTAACCGCCGTCCTCCAGCATGATCTGGAAATTGCGGCCGAACAGCGTCAGGTCGTTGACGAGCTGCGCCGTCATGTCCACCGGGTTGCGTGGGCCGCAGAAAGGCACGAGCTCTTTCAACCGGCGCTGTGCATCGTCGGGCATCGGCGCCACGTCGAGTGCGCAGTCACCGGCCACATCGGCCATCAGCGCGCCCACGCCCCCGGAGACGGTGAGCAGGCCGACCCGACGGCCCAAAGGTGCCGGCACGGGCACTGAACAGGCGTACGCCACGTCGAACAGCTCGTCGATGCTGCGCGCCCGCCACACGCCATACTGGCGGAACAGACCCTCGTAGACTTGGTCGGCTCCGGCCAGCGACGCGGTATGCGATGCCGCAGCCTGGGCGCCTGCCTCCGAGCGGCCGACCTTCATGACGACGACACGCTTGCCGCGCTCGCGCGCCAGCGCCAAGGCGTCCACCAGGCGGTGCTTGTCGGTGGCCGCCTCGAGGTAGACGGCGATCACCTGCGTGCCCTCGTCGCGCGCGAAGTGGTCGATGCAGTCGGCGACATCGACGTCGCACTGGTTGCCGGTGGTGATCCACAGGTTCAGCCCCAGGCCGCGCTGGCGTACGAGCGACAGGCAATAGCCGCCGAAGGCGCCGCTCTGGCTGACCAAGCTGATGCGCCCGGGCATCAGGCCGAAACCGGCGGCGCTGGGCGTGAAGGTGCCCAGCAGGCGCCGCCGCACGTTGATCAGGCCCATGCAGTTGGGGCCGACCACGCGCATCCCGGTGCGCCGCGCCAACGCCGTGATGCGGGCCTGCCACTCGACGCCAGCGCCGCCCACCTCGGCGAAACCAGAACTCAGCACGACGGCTCCGCCCACCCCTTTGGCGGCGCAGTCCTCGAGCGCGGCCAGCACGCCCGGTGCCGGCACGGCGACGATGGCCAGATCCACCGGACCCGGTACGGCGCCGACCGTGGCGAACGAGGGCAGGCCTTGGATCTGCGCCGCCTTCGGGTTGATCGGGTACAGCGGACCATCGAAGCCGCTGGACTTCAGGAAGTTCAGCGGCCTGCCGCCGATCTTCGTGGGGTCGGACGACGCCCCGTAGACGGCGATGGCGCGCGGTTCGAACAGCGGCGTGAGCGCGCCGCGCGGTGCCATGGGGGAGTTCATCGGGTGGTGCGTCGCAGCTCAGTGGATCGACATGCCGCCATCGGCGCCGATCAGCTGACCGGTGACGTAGCTCGCGCCCTCGCAGGCCAGGAACACCCACAGCGGCGCGATCTCCTCCGGCTCGGCCCAGCGCCCCAGCGGGATGCGGTCCAGCGTGCGCTGCTTGAACCGTTCGTCGGTGCGGATGGTCTCGGTCATCGGTGTGGCGGCGCCGGGGGCGACGCAGTTGACGATGATGTTGTAGCGCGCCAGCTCGCGCGCCGCCGACTTGGTGAACCCGATCAGACCGGCCTTGGCGGAGCCGTAGTTGATCTGGCCGATCGTGCCCAGGATGCCGGCGGTGGATACGGTGTTGATGATCCAGCCGCGCTGGCGTTCCATCATGCCGCCGACCACCGCCTGCAGGCAGTTGAAGCTGCCGGTGAGGTGCACGTCGATCACCTGCTGCCATTGATGGGCCGACATCTTGTGCAGCATCGCGGTGCGCGTGATGCCTGCGTTGTTGACGAGCACGTCAACCGGCCCCAAGGCGGTCGCCACCGCCGCAACCATCGCGTCGACCGCCGCGCGGTCGGCGACGTCACACTTGAAGGCCGCAGCCTTGCCGCCGGCGGCGCGGATCGACTGTGCGACCTGCTCGGCCGCCTCGACGTCCCAGTCGACCACCGCGACTGGGGCCGCCTGCGCGCCGTACGCGCGTGCGATGGCCGCGCCGATTCCCTGCCCCGCGCCGGTGACGATGGCGACCTTCCCCTCAAGGGCTTTGCCGTTGAACATGCTGCTGTTCCCGTGCCAAACGAGTGTTTGTTAGACTAGAGACTGCCACAGCTTGACGCGCCGCGCCAGGGGGGACATGCGGGGAGTGGGCCTGCGTTCGCTCTGCGCGCCCCGTACCCGCGGTGTCGATGCGGCTAGTTTGGCCACGGACGGAGGTGCACATGATCGATCTGACGCAGAGGCTTGACGAGCGCACCGACGTGCAGCGCATGCTGTGCATTGCGGCAGCGGACTTCTTCGCGGCCGACGGCGAGGCACATCGGCTGCGCGAATGGCGCGGCCAGTTCCCAGGGCACGACCGGGCGCGCTGGCAGCGCCTGGCCGGCCTCGGGTGGCTCGGTCTGTGCCTGCCCGAGTCGCTCGGTGGCAGCGGGCTCGGTGTGGTCGAGGCTGCGGTGCTGCTCGAGCAGTGTGGACGCGCGCTCGCGCCCGAGCCGCTCGTGGCCGGTGCGCTGCTTCCGGCGTGGGCACTGCTGCACGGCGAGTCGAGCGTACTGCGCGAGCGCTGGTTGCCGGCGCTGGCGCGCGGCGAGGCGCAGCTCGCGCTCGCCGCAGACGACGACGCCACGCTGCGCGCCGAACCGCGCGGTGCGGGTCTCGTGCTGGAGGGGTGCCGGCGCTTCGTCGCTGGCGCCGCAGGGGCCGACGCCTTCGTCGTGGCAGCGCAGGCGCCGCAGGGTTCGGTGCTGTTGCTCGTCGAGGCGGACCAGCGCGGTCTGCAGCTGGCGACGCAGCCACGCGTCGACGGCGGCTTCTGGGGCGAGCTGCGCTTTGAGGCGGCCGAGGTCGGGCCGGCGCAGGTGGTGGCCGGCGCCGAGCGCGCCAGGGCCGTGCTCGACCGGGCGCTCGACCTGGCGCGCATCGCCGCGTCCGCCGAGCTGCTCGGTGTCATGACCAAGGCGCTCGAGACGAGCGTGGCCTATATCTCGATGCGCGAGCAGTTCGGGCGCCCGATCGGCAGCTTCCAGGCGCTGCAGCACCGCGCCGCCGACATGCTGATCCAGATCGAACTGACGCGCTCGGCCGTGCTGCAGTCGGCCGCCGTGGCAGACGCACACGACGCCGACGGGCACCGCGTGGCGATCGCCGCGAGCCAGGCCAAAGCGCGCGCCTCGGCAGCGGCGCTAGAGGTCACCAAGGGCTGCATCCAGCTGCATGGCGGGATCGGCTACACCGACGAGTGCAACATCGGCCTGTACCTGAAGAAGGCGATGTTCGGCGCCGTGTGGCTCGGCGACGCGACGACGCACCGGCGCCGCTACAACGAGCGGGCCGGCGACGGTCAGGAAGCGTCGGCGCCCGAGATCATCGCCGGCGGCGAGCAGCCGATCCGCCGCGACGAGTTGCGGCGCTGGCTGGCCGAGAACTTCCCGTCCGATTGGCGTTTCCCGCCCACCCGCCTGAGCCTGAAGCAAACGCGTGCATGGCACGAGAAGCTCTACCGCAAGGGCTGGGTGGCGCCGAACTGGCCGAAGGAATACGGCGGCATGGGCCTGTCGGGCTACGAGCAGGTGGCCCTGCAGTCGGAGTTCGACCGCCACGGCATCGTCATTGCGCCGAACATGGCGGTGATCATGCTGGGGCCGCTGATCATCCGCTACGGCACCGAGCAGCAGAAGCGCGAGATCCTGCCGCGCATCCTCTCCGGGGAAGTTCTGTGGTGCCAGGGTTACTCCGAGCCGTCGGCGGGATCGGACCTCGCCAGCCTGCGCACCACCGCCGTGCTCGACGGCGACGAGTTCGTCGTCAACGGCCAGAAGATCTGGACTTCGTTCGCGCACGAGGCGGACTGGATCTTCCTGCTCGTGCGCACCGACCCGAAGGCCAAGAAGCAGGAGGGCATCAGCTTCCTGCTGGTGGATATGCGCACGCCCGGCATCACCGTCAAGCGCATCCGCAACCTGGGCGGGAATGCCGAGTTCTGCGAAACCTTCTTCGACAACGTGCGCGTGCCCAAGTCCAATCTCGTCGGCGCGTTGAACCAGGGCTGGACGATGGCCAAGTCGCTGCTCGGCAGCGAGCGCATCATGATCGGCAGCCCGCGCGCCGCGCGCGCGCCGCTCGGGCGCCTGCTCGAGCTGGGGCGCGCCTCGGGCCTGGACGGCGATGCCGCCTGGCGCGCGCGCTATGACCAGCTGCGGCTCGACATCGACGACCTCGAGGCGATGTACGTGCGCTGCGTCGAGGTGCTGCGCCGCGGCGGTGAGCTCGGCGCCGAAGTGTCGATGCTGAAGATCTGGGTCACCGAGGCGCAGCAGCGCGTCGCCGACCTGATGCTCGAGACCGCCGGCGCCGCCGGCGTCGGTGACGAGTCGATTGCCTTGCCTGGCGGCGCCCTGCATCCGGCACATGCGTTTTTCGCGGCGCGCCCGGCGAGCATCTACGGCGGCAGCAACGAGATCCAGCGCAACATCCTCGCCAAGGCAGTGCTCGAGCTGCCGGGCTGAAGCGCCGCCGCGGCTTGCGCCGAACGAACCCGATCCCCTGCCCCAGGAGCATGACCCCATGACGATCGACCCCAGCGCGGACTGGACCCGAGGACCGGGCCCCGACGCGGTGTTCGCCCAGCACCTGGCCTCAGGCGACTTCCGCATCCAGCACTGCGCCGCGTGCGGGCGGCACGTCTTCTATCCGCGACTGGCGTGCAGCCACTGCGGCAGTGTCGCGCTCGAGTGGCAGGCGCCGAGCGGGCGCGGCACGGTGTATGCCGTCAGCGTCGTCAACCGCAGCGCCGACAAGGGCGGACCATACAACGTCGTGCTGGTCGATCTCGCCGAGGGCCCGCGGATGATGGGACGCGTCGACGGCGTCCCGCCCGACACGGTGCGCATCGGCATGGCGGTGCGGGCGCGCGTCGGGCAGGGGGCCGGCGGCGAGCCTTGCGTGGTGTTCGATCCTGACGCCGCTGCCGATGGCGCAGGGAGCACGCGATGAGCGGCCACGGCATCCGCGGCCGCGCCGCGATCGTCGGTGCGGCGCTCGCCGGCCTGGGCGAGGCGCCGGGCCGCAGCTCGGAGGAGATCGCCGTCGAGGCCAGCGTCAAGGCGCTGGCCGAGGCCGGCCTGACGACGCGCCACGTCGATGCGGTTTTCGGTTCGCTGCCGGGCAACTCGAACCCGCTGTCGGCGCTGCTGATCGCCGAGATGCTCGGCATCCAGCCGAAATTCACCGACAACAACCGCACCGGCGGCTCGACCTTTCTGTCATACACGCAGATGGCGGCCATGGCACTCGACGCCGGCCTGTGCGAGACGGCGCTGATCTTCTACGGCAGCAACCAGCGCACCGCCGCCGGCAAGCTGGTGTCGTCGGTCAAACCCTTCGCCTACGAGGCGCCCTACGCGCCGATCTTCCCGGCGACGTCGTATGCGCTCGCGGCCTCGCGTCACATGCACGAGTACGGCACGACCCGCGAGCAGCTGGCGGCCGTGGCGGTGGCGGCCCGGGTCTGGGCCAACAAGAATCCCGAGGCCTTCATGCGCGGCCCGCTGACCGTGGCCGACGTGCTGGCCTCGCGCATGGTGTCGAGCCCGCTGACGGCGCGCGACTGCTGCCTTGTCACCGACGGCGGCGCGGCGATCGTGATGACGCGCGCCGATCGCGCGCGCCACCTGCCGAAGAAGCCCGTCTACCTGCTCGGCGCAGCGGCGGCCACCACGCACATGAACATCGTCGCCATGGCCGACCTGACGCGCACCGCGGCCATCGACTCGGGGCAGCGCGCGATGGCCATGGCCGGCGTGTCGCCGCGCGACTTCGACGTGGTGGAGCTGTACGACGCGTTCACGATCAACACCGTCCTGTTCCTCGAGGACCTGGGTTTCTGCGCCAAGGGGGAGGGCGGACCCTTTGTCGCCAGCGGCGCCATCGCGCCGGGCGGCTCGCTGCCGGTCAACACCAACGGCGGCGGCCTGTCCTGCGTGCACCCTGGCATGTACGGCATGTTCACACTGGTGGAAGCGGTGCGGCAGCTTCGTGGCGAAGGCGGCGAGCGGCAGGTGGCGGGCGCCGAGCTGGCACTGTGCCACGGCAACGGCGGCGTGCTGTCCAGCCAGATCACCAACGTGCTCGGCACCGAGATCACGCTGTGAGTTCACACTCGCACGACATGCGCCCCGAGGCGTTCTACCCCGGTCTGCGGATCGAGCACGTCACGGTCGCCGGCGTGAAGGCGCTGCGGGTGGGCAGCGGGCCCGTGCTGCTTCTGCTGCACGGTGGCACCGGCTCGTGGACACATTGGGTCCGCAACATCGAGCCGCTGTCGCGCCGGTTCACTCTGGTGATTCCAGACCTGCCCGGGATGGGTGAGTCGATCGACGTGCCGCGTGACACCGACCTCGACGGCTACGGCCGCTGCCTGACGGCGGCCCTCTCCGCGGGGCTGGTGCCACCGGGGCTGCGCTTTGCCGTCGCCGGCTTTTCTTGGGGTGGGGTGGTGGCGGCATGGCTGGCGGCGCAACTGCCCGAACACGTGTTCGCCGCCTGCCTGCTGGCGCCGGGCGGCTTTCCGCCGGACGGCTGGCATCGCCCACCGCTGAGGCCCGTGCCGCCCGGCGCGAGCGACGCCGAAGCGGATGCCATCCACCGCGCCAACCTCGAGATGATGATGATCGCCGATCCGCGCAACATCGACGCGCTGACGGTGGCGATGCAGCGCCGCAACCACGCCATGACGCGTTTCAAGTCGCGTTTCCTGGGCTATCAGGACACATTGGGGCCCAGCCTTCGACGGGTGGCCTGTCCGATTCTGGCGATCCTGCCGGCGCGCGATCCACTGCCGCGGCCGGATACCGCCTCACGCGCCGGGTATCTGCGCCGCTGCGCACCGCATATCGTCTGCCGGGTCGTCCCCAATGCGAGCCACTGGGTCGCGTTCGAGGCACCCGACGCGGTCAACAGGCTGCTGATCGGCTTCGTCGGCCGCAATGCGCATGCGGCTGAGACGCATCGCTGACAGACTTCACCCGGAGCATTCTCATGACAATCCAGGAAGGCGACCTGCTGTGGACCCCGAGCCCGGCGCTCGTGCAGACGTCGCAGCTGGCCCGGTTCATGGACTGGCTGCGCGAGCACCGCAGCCTGGACTTCGCCGACTACGCCGCGCTGTGGCAATGGTCGGTCGACTTCGTGGAGGACTTCTGGGAGGCGCTGTGGCAGTACTTCGAGATCGACTCGTCCGCTCCGTACACGAGTGTGCTGAACGAGCGAGTGATGCCCGGTGCGGTGTGGTTCCCCGGTGCAAGGGTGAACTTCGCCAAGCACATGCTTCGAAAGGGTCAGCGCGGGCGACCGGCCATCCACCATCGCAGCGAGATTCGCCTGCCCACAACCCTGAACTGGGAGGATCTGCGTGACCAGGTGGCCACGCTGGCCGAGGCCATGCGCCGCATGGGCATCCGACCCGGAGACCGCGTGGTCTCGACCCTCCCGAACACGCCGGAGGCCGTGGTGGCGCTGCTGGCCACCACCGCGATCGGCGCCGTCTGGTCCGCGTGCTCGCCCGACTTCGGCGCGCGCAGCATCCTCGAACGCTTTCAGCAGATTGAGCCCCGGCTTCTGTTCGCGGTGGACGGCTACCGCTTTGGGGGCAAGGACTACGACCGCCGCGGCGAACTGGCGCAACTCGTGGAAGGCCTGCCAACGCTGGAGCACCTGGTCTTCCTGCCCGACCTCGACCCGGCCGCGCCAAGGCCGACGCCGCGCGCGCGCCTGTGGTCCGAGGTGATGAGCGAACGGGCGTTGCGGCATGAGGACTTCCACTACGAGGACGTGGAGTTCTCGCACCCGCTATGGATCCTGTATTCCTCGGGCACGACCGGCCTGCCGAAGGCGATCACGCACAGCCACGGCGGCATGACACTCGAAACCCACAAGGTCATCGCCTTCCACGCCAACCAGACGCCGGACTCGTGCCTGTTCTTCTACACGACCACCGGCTGGATGATGTTCAACTTCATGGTCATGGGGCTGTGCCAGGGCGGGCGCATCGTGCTGTACGACGGCAACCCGCTGGCGCCCGATGTCGAGCGGTTGTGGCAACTCGCGGCCGAACATCGCGTGACGATGTTCGGCGCCAGCCCGACCTTCGTGCAGATGATGATGAAGGCCGGCGTGCGGCCGGCGCAGAAGTACGACCTGTCTGCACTGCAGTCGGTGCTTCTGGGGGGGGCACCTGCGTCCCCGGAGACCTTCGAGTGGTTCTATCGCGAGGTCAAGCAGGACCTCTGGTTGACCTCGCAGAGCGGCGGCACCGACGTCTGTTCGGCCTTCGTGGGCGCCTCGCCCACGCTGCCGGTGTACGCCGGCGAGATCCAGACGCGGCTGCTCGGCGTCGATGCCCACGCGCTGGACGACGACGGGCAGCCGCTGATCGACAGCGTCGGCGAACTGGTGATCCGCAAGCCGATGCCGTCGATGCCGTTGTATTTCTGGGGCGACACCGACCATCGGCGCTACCGCGAGAGCTACTTCGACGTCTACCCTGGCCAGTGGCGACACGGCGACTTCTTCAAGGTCAACCGGCGCGGCGGCTGCTACATCTACGGCCGCTCCGACTCGACGCTCAACCGCGCCGGGGTTCGCATCGGCACGGCCGAGATCTACCGCATCGTCGAGAACGTCGAGGGCGTGCAGGACAGCCTGGTGGTCAATCTCGATCTGCCGGGCGGCAAGTTCTTCATGCCGATGTTCGTCGTCGCCAAGCCGGGCCATGCGCTCGACGCCGCGATGCAGGCGCGCATCACGCGGGCGCTGCGCACCCAGGGCTCGCCGCGCCACGTGCCGGACCGCTTCTACGCGATCGACGCGGTGCCCTACACGCTCACCGGCAAGAAGCTGGAAGTGCCAGTGCGCAAGATCCTGCTGGGCGCGGCGCCGGAGAAGGTGGCCAGCCGAGACGCGATGATGAATCCGGCCGCGCTGCAGTACTTCGTGGACTTCAAGGGCGAAGTCGCGCGTTGGCTCGAGGGTGACGGGCGGCTCGGCTGAGGTCCGGGTGGGGGCTTCAGCCGAGGTCGCCCGGCGGCCTGCTCACATGCGAAACGCGCCGTAGGCGCTCGGCTGGGCCGGCGTGCGGCCGGCGATGTCGAGCAACTGGGCCAGCACGCTGCGCGTTTGCTCGGGCTCGACGACCGCATCGCACCACAGGTGGCGTGCCCAATTCAGGGGGTTGGCCTCGTCGTCGGGCGCATCTGGCGAAGCGGCGGCGCGCGCGTTGGGCCACATCAGCAATGCGTTGGGCCTGAAGGCGCGCCCGCACAGCGCATGATAGGCGGCGCCATGGGCCTGGCCGACGATGAGGGTGAACCTGGGTACGTCGGCATTGGCCACCGCGTTGAGCAGCTTGGCGCCATGCCTGCCGATGCCGCCCTGGCTCGCTTCGTCGCTGGCGGCGAAGCCGAGCGAGTCGACGAGGAACACCAGCGGGATGTCGCGCCGGCCGCACAGTTGGACGAAGTGTGCGCCCTTGGCGCCGGCCTGGGCCGTGAGCGCGTCTTGACCCATCACGATGCCGACCTCGAAGCCTTCGATGCGGGCGAACGCGCACAGCAGCGTCTCGCCATGCAGGGGCTTGAACTCCTGGAAGCGGCTGCCGTCCACGAGTCGCGCAATGATCTCGCGGCCGTCGGCGGCGCCCTGGCCGGGCAGGCGGGCCAGGCCCCGCAGTTCGGCGGCCGGGTACATCGGTGCTTGCGCGTCGGCGCGGGTCCAGCGCAGCGGCGACGGCTCGCCCAGATGATGCACGATGCGGCGCGTGATGGCCAGCGCATCGGCGTCGTCCTCGGCCAGATGGTCGGCCACGCCGCTCACGCTGCTGTGCATCAGTGCGCCTCCCAGTGCCTCCGAGTTGATTACCTCGCCTGTGGCGGCATACACCAGCTGCGGGCTGCCCAGGAACATCGCACCCTGGTTGCGCACGATCACCAGTTCGTCGCACAGCGCCGGGATGTAGGCGCCGCCGGCCGTCGAAGGGCCGAAGACGAGGGCGATCTGCGCGATCCCCTCGGACGACATCTTGACCTGGTTGTACATCACCGATCCGCCCTGGCCATCGTCGGGGAAGATGTTGGCCAGGTCGGGCAGGAAGGCTCCGCCCGACTGGACCATCGTTATGCAAGGCAGCCGATGCTGCCAGGCGAACATCTGCGCCCGCACATGCCGCTTGGTGGTCATGCCGAACATCGTGCCCCCCTTCACCGTGGGGTCGTTGACGATCAGCATGCAGGCGCGTCCCGCGACCCGGCCCACGCCGGTGATCAGGGTGGCGCCCGGCGGCACGCCCTCGTACAGGTCGGCGGCGGTGAGCTGGCCGATCTCGAAGAATGGTGCACCCGGGTCAAGCAACGCCGCGATGCGTTCGCGCGGCAGCATCTGGCCGCGGCTCTGGTGGAGCTTGCGGGCCCGTTCGTTGCCACCTGCCGAGGCCTCGTCGCGGCGTATCTGGAGCGCCGCGGCCATTCCATCGAAGGCGGCGCATCGCCCGTCGAAGGCGGCGCCTGCGGTGGCAGCTGCGGTCTGAAACGGTGACATGCCGCTCGAAGCTTGCGCGCAGCCGGTGCCGGCTACATGCGAAACGCGCCGTAGGTGGTGGGCCGGGCCGGCAAACGACCGGCGATGTCGAGCAGCTGGGCGAGCACGGCGCGGGTCTGCTCGGGCTCGACGATGGCGTCGCACCACAGGTGCCGCGCCCAGTTCATCGCCCCAGCCTCGTCGTCGGGCGCGTCGAGCTGGGCCGAGGCGCGGGCGCCGGGCCACATCAGCAACGCATTGGGCTTGAGCGCGCGGCCGCCCAGTGCGTGGTAGGCCGCGCCGTGGGCGCGGCCGGTGATGACGGTGAATTTGGGGACCTCGGCATTGGCCACCGCGTTCAGCAGCTTCGCACCATGCCTGCCGACCGTGGCCTGACCGGCCTGGCCGCTGTCGGCGAAGCCGGGCGAATCGACCAGGAACACGAGCGGGATGTCGCGCTGGCCGCACAGCTGCACGAAGTGCGCTGCCTTGGCGCAGGCCTGCGCCGTGAGCTCGCCGTGGCCCGCGACGATGCCGACTTCGTAACCTTCGATGTGAGCGAAGCCGCACACCAGCGTCTCGCCGTGTAGCTGCTTGAATTCCTGGAACTGGCTGCCGTCGACGAGACGCGCGAGGATGTCGTGGCAGCCCGCGCCTTCGATGACGCCGACGCCGGCTAGGCCCGTGAGCTCTTGCGGGTCATGCAGTGGCGGCTTGGGCTCGGCGCGCGTCCAGCGCAGGCGCGGCGGCTCGCCCAGGTGGTCGACGATGCGCCGGGTGATGGCCAGCGCGTCCTCGTCGTTCTCGGCCATGTGGTCGGTGACGCCGCTCACTCGGCTGTGCATCTCGGCGCCGCCCAGCGGTTCGACGTCGATCACCTCGCCGGTGGCCGCGAAGACGAGCTGCGGGCTGCCCAGGAACATCGCACCCTGGTTGCGGATGATCACCACCTCGTCGCACAGCGCCGGGATGTAGGCGCCCCCGGCGGTGGACGGCCCGTGCACGAGCGCGATCTGCGCGATGCCTTCTGCCGACATCTTGACCTGGTTGTACATGATCGAACCGGCCTGCCCCTCGTCGGGGAAGATGTTGGCCAGGTCGGGCAGGAAGCCTCCGCCGGACTGGACCATCGTGATGCAGGGCAGGCGGTGGTGCCAGGCGAACAACTGGGCGCGTGTGTGGCGCTTGGTCGTCATGCCGAACATCGTGCCGCCTTTGACGGTGGCGTCGTTGACGAGCAGCATGCACCAGCGGCCGCAGACCTTGCCCACGCCGGTGATCATGGTGGCGCCGGGCGGCACGCCGTCGTACAGGTCGGCGCCGGCGAGCTGGCCGATCTCGAAGAAGGGTGATCCGGGGTCGAGCAGGGCGCGCACACGTTCGCGCGGCAGCAGCTGGCCGCGGCTCAGGTGCAGCTTGCGGGCCTTCTCGCTGCCGCCTGCCAGCGCCTCGTCGTGGCGGGCACGCAGCGTCGCCAGCAGGCCCTGGTAGGCGTCTTGTCGCTGGTCAACTCGCGAGTCGCGGGTTCGGGTGGACGCTGCGTGGGTCGTCATGAGAGTGTGCGGGCGAGTTGGTGGACCTAACAAATGTTTGGTATTCTAGCGACATGCCCGCCGCTCCTGCAATGCGGCGCTGCTTCGCGACACAGGTCCTACGACACATGCATCCCATCACCCTTCGAGTGCGCTTGATGGCGCCACCGAGCCGCAGCCGGAGTGCGCCATGAGCGTTCTCGCATCCGCCATCACCGCAAGCGCCGACGAGCTGCAGGTCAACCGTACAGCCTACGAGGCGCGCCTGGCCGATCTGCGCGCGCGCCGCGCCGCGGCCTTGGCGGCGGGCGCGGCCCCGGCGCGCCAACGCCTGCGCGATGCCGGCCAGATGCTGGTGCGCGAGCGCATCAGCGCCTTGCTCGATCCAGGGTCGCCCTTCCTGGAGCTGTGCCAGCTCGCGGGCGAGGGTCTGTACGGCGACGACCCGCCTGGTGCCGGCGTCGTCACCGGCGTGGGCATGATTGCCGGGCGGCCGTGCATGGTCATCGCCAGCGATCCGACCGTCAACGACGGTGCCTACAACGCCCACACCTGCAAACGGCACGTGCGCGCCCAGCGCTTCGCGTGGCAGCACCGGCTGCCCTGCGTGACGATGCTGCAGCCGGGCGCGCAGCCACCCGGTGCCAAGCAGGGGGTGTTTGCCGACGAAGGCCAGTTCGGATCGATCCTGTACAACCAGACGCGCATGTCGCGCGAGGGCATCGCGCAGATCTGCAGCGTCCACGGGCCCGCGGCGGATTCGGCCGCGTTCGTCGCGGCAATGTGCGACGAGGTGGTGGTGGTGCGCGATCGCGGTGCGCTGGCTTTCGGCTCGGCCGTGCCGGCGCCCGCCGATGCCGAGCGCGCCAACCGCGAGGACGGCGTCACCGACCGGCTGGCCGAGAGCGACGCGCACGCCATCGCCATCCTGCGCGACCTCGTCGGCCACCTCGGCGATGTGCCGAAGCAGCGGCGAGACGTGGCCCAGCCGCGCGAGCCGCTGCACGACCCGCGCGAGATCTACGGCCTGATCAGCGCCGATCCGCGCGTGCCCACCAGCAACCGCGAGATCCTGCTGCGCCTCATCGACGGCAGCGACCTGCACGAGTTCAAGCCAGATTTCGGCGATACGCTGATCACCGGCTTCGCGCGCATCCAGGGTTTCGACATCGGCATCCTGTGCAACAACGGCGTGCTGTTCTCCGAGAGCGCGCTCAAGGCCACGCAGTTCATCGACCTGTGCTGCAAGCGCGACATCCCTTTGCTGTTCATGGCCGACATCAACGGCTTCATGGTCGGCCGCGAGGCCGAGGAGGCCGGCATCGCCAAGCACGGCGCGAAGATGATCACCGCGATGACCTGCGCCAACGTGCCCAAGTACACGCTGATCATCGGCGGTTCCTACGGCGCGGGCTACCTTGCCATGTGCGGCCGCGCCTTCAAGCCCAACGCAATGATCATGTGGCCCAACGGCCGCGCCGCGATCATGGGACCCGATCAGGCTGCCACCACGCTGGCGATGGTCAAGGACGACCAGCACAAGCGCGACGGCACGAGCTGGACCGACGCCGAACGCGAGGCCTACAAGGCGCCGGTGCGCAAGACCTTCGAGGACTTTGCCAACGCCTACAACTTCGCGCGCAACACCTGGTGCGACCTGATCGTCGAGCCGGCCGAGACGCGCGACGTGATGGCAATGCTGCTGGATCTGGCCGGCCGGGTGCCGGCGGTTCCGTCGCGCTTCGGCGTGTTCCGCATGTAGGACTGGCGAAGCGACATGTTCAAGAAGATTCTGATTGCCAACCGCGGCGAAATCGCCTGCCGGATCGCCCGCACCTGCCGCCGCCTGGGCGTGGCTGCCGCGGGCGTGCACTCCGCGGCCGACCGCGACGCCCTGCATGTGCGCGAGATCGGCGAGTCGGTCGAAATCGGCGGCGCCGCGGCGTCCGAGAGCTATCTGCGCATCGACGCGGTGATCGCCGCGGCCAAGGCCGTGGGCGCCGAGGCCATCCACCCGGGTTTTGGTTTCCTGGCCGAAAACGCCGCCTTCGCGCGCGCTGTCGAGGCGGCCGGGCTGGTCTTCATCGGCCCGACGCCCGAGGTCATCGAGCGTCTGGGCGACAAGGCCGCGGCCAAGCGCGAGGCCGAAGCCGCCGGCGTACCCATCGTGCCCGGCAGCCGGACACCGAGCACCGATCCGACCGAGATCGCCGCCACCGTGCGCCGCATCGGCCTGCCGGTGATGCTGAAGGCTGCCGCGGGCGGCGGCGGCAAGGGCATGCGCGGCATCGAGTCGCTCGACGGCCTCGAGCAGGAGATCGAGTCGGCGATGCGCGAGGCGAAAAACGCCTTCGGCGACGCCGGCCTGATCGTCGAGAAGCTGATCCGCCGTGGCCGCCACATCGAGATCCAGATCGCCGGCGACGGCCGAGGCAAGGTCATCCACCTGTACGAGCGCGAGTGCACGCTGCAGCGCCGCCATCAAAAGGTGATCGAGGAGGCGCCCGCCGCGAACCTCAGTGCCGCGATGCGCGAGCGCATGGCGTCCGACGCGGTGCGCCTGGGCGAGCGGCTCGCGTATCGGGGCGTCGGCACGGTCGAGTTCATCGTCGGCGAGCAGGACTACCACTTCCTCGAGGTCAACCCGCGGCTGCAGGTCGAGCACCCGGTCACCGAAGCGGTCACCGGCCTGGACATCGTCGAGCTGATGATGCGCACTACCTCCGGCGAGGGCCTGCCGCTGCGCCAGGATGAGGTGCGCATCAGCGGCCATGCCGTCGAGGCGCGCATCTGCGCGGAAGACCCGGCGGCCAACTTCCTGCCGTCCACGGGCCGGCTGTCGCAGGTGCGCTTTCCGCGCGCCGGCGTGCGGGTCGAGACGGGTATCGAATCGGGCAGCGAGGTCACGCCTTTCTACGACTCGATGCTGGCCAAGCTGATCACGCACGCGCCCACGCGCCAGGAGGCGCTGGACCGGCTCGAACGCGCTCTCGACGAGACGGTGGTGTTTGGTGTCACCAGCAACATCGGCTTCCTGCAGCACCTGATCGACCTGCCCGAGACGCGCAAGGCGACCTTCCATACCCGGCTGATCGACGAGCAGATCGAAGGCTGGGCGCTGGACAAGGCGCGCCACGACGGCCAGACCCTGGCCATCGCGGCCGTGCAGTGGCTGCGCGGCCAGCGCGAGCACGAAGGCCGCAGCCGTTGGACAGGTTGGGCCGGCAGCGGCTGGCAGCTCGGCGCCGGGGACGACGGGCTGGCTCCGGTTCCCAGCCTGCATGTCGAGGCCACGGACGGCGTGAGCGCCGAGATCCGCTTCGGTCCGGTGGGCGCGGACGGCAGCGTGCTGGTCGGTGTCGACGACGCGCGGCTGCGCCTGCGGCTGGCGCCCGCCGATGCACCGGACCGATTCCTGGCGGTCGTCGACGGCCGGCGCGAGATGGTCAGCGTGCACGGCGACGGCGACATGCTGTACGTGCAGGACGGACGCGGCATGCACGCGCTGAAGGCGATTCCGTATCTCTCCTACATCAGCGCGTCGGCGCAGGCCAGCGGCGATGTGAAGGCGCCGATGATGGGGCTGATCCTGAAGGTGCAGGTGGCGCCGGGTGATCGCGTCGAGAAGGGCGCGGTGGTCGCGATCCTGGAGTCGATGAAGATGGAGATGCGCATCGTGGCCGATTGCTCGGGCACGGTGTCGTCGGTGGCCTGCCAGGCAGGGCAGACGGTCGAGCGCAACGCGGTGGTGGTGTCGATCACTCCGGAGTGATCGCCGGCGGGGCGACGCTCAGCGCTGCGCCTTGCCCAGCAGGCTGTCGCCGATGATGTTGCGCTGGATCTGGTTGGTGCCCTCGATGATCTGCAGCACCTTCGCGTCGCGGAAGTAGCGGTTGATCGGCACGTCGGCCGAGATGCCCGCGGCGCCGAACAGCTGCACCGCGTCGGTGGCCACGCGCATCGCGGTATCGGTGGCGAAGCACTTGGCCATGGCCGCCACCGGCGCCAGCGCAGTGCCGGCTAGGCCCGCGTCCACCGCGGCGGCGGCGCTGTAGACCAGTTGCCGGGCCGCTTCGGTCTGCGTCGCCATGTCGGCCAGCATCCAGCGGATGCCCTGGTACTCGCTCACCGCGCGGCCCCAGGTGACGCGGCTCTTCACGAACTCGATGGACAGGTCGATGGCGCCCTGCGCGAGGCCCACGCCGCGTGCGCCGATGAGCGGCCGGCTCTTGTTGAATGCCTCCATCACCGCCTTGAAGCCGTGCCCGTCGTCGCCGATGCGGTTGGCCTCGGGCACGAACACGTCGTCGAGGAAGAGCGGACAAGACGGCACGCCGCGCGCGCCCATCTTGTCCTCCTTGCGCCCGACCGTGAAGCCCTTGCTGCCGCGCTCGACGATGTACAGGTTGATGGCGCCCGCGGTGCCGGCCTCGCCGGTCTTTGCGGCGACGAGCACGAAATCCGCCACCGGCGAGTTGGTGCACCAGATCTTCGAGCCGCTGATGCGGTAGCCGCCTTCGCAGCGGCGCGCGCGAGTGCGGATGCCGGCGACGTCGGAGCCGCTGTGCGGCTCGGTGGTCGAGAACGCGCCGCGCAAGTCGCCAGCCGCCAGCGGCCCGAGCAGGCGGCGCTTCTGCTCGTCGGTGCCGGCGGCGAGGATGGCGCCGAAGGGCACCCACTGCACGACGAGCAGGTACGCGGTGTTGTAGCAGACGCGCCCCAGTTCCTCGATGGCCACAGCCGCCGACAGCATGCTGCCGGTGCCGCCAAATTCATGCGGAAAGGGGATCGCAAACAGGCCCGCGTCGCGCAGCAACTCGAACATGTCCTGCGGGTATTCGGCCGTGCGGTCGATCGCGTCGGCACGCGCCGCGACGCGCTCGCGCGCAAGGCGGCGCACCATCTGCTGGATCTGGCGCTGCTCCTCGCCGAGCGCGAAGGCCGGTGTGCTCAACGCGCCGGCGACCTGCCGTGGATTCACGCGACGACTTCCGCGCGGCACTTGATCATGCGCAGCGGCGTGTAGGTGATGGCCAGCGTTCCGTCGTGCTTGACGATGCGGTTGCACGTGCGCACCAGGCCGCGGCCGGGGCGGCTCTTGCTGCGCCGCGCCTCGATCACCTCACACTCGACGTGCAGCGTGTCGCCGGCGAACACCGGGTTGTGGACCTTGAAGTCCATCTCGAGGAACGCGTAGCCCGTGTGCTGCATCGTGGCGTGCACCAGCAGCCCCTCGGCGAAGGTGTAGGCCAACGCGCCAGGGGCCACCCGGCCCTTGATGTCCGATTCGGTGCGCAGGAACTCCAGGTCGGTGAACAGCACCTCGGTCATGCCGGTGCACGAGCAGAAGTTGACGATGTCGGCCTCGGTCACGGTGCGGCCGATGGTGCGGAACCGCCGCCCGACCGGCAGGTCCTCGAAGTGCAGTCCGATGCCAAGGATATCCATGGGTGTGCCTCTGGCCGGTCCTGGGTCAGCGTGCGACCAGATTCATCAATGCCGAGGACAGCGGTGGGTAGCCGCTGTCCGCGGGCAGCACAGGGATGTGACGTCCGTCGCCATGCCGACCCAGCGTGGGCTGGATGCGCCGCACGGCACGCGCCCTCGCGGCGGCGATGGCTGCATCAGCATCGGGGCTCGTTCCGAGCAGCGCCAGGTTGCACAGGGTCGGGAAGATGATGACGCGACGTCCGTCCTCGCAGTCGCGCAAGGCGTCGCGGGGGTTGACCCAGAACGAATCGACCGCCTCGCGGCCATCGTGCGAGGCCACCTGACCCGGCGGTGCGGCGGCGATGTAGAAGTAGGTGTCGAAGCGCTTGGGCGAGACCTCGGGTGTCACCCAATGCGCGAACGGGTGCAACAGGTCCAGTGCCAGCTCTAGGCTTTCGGCACGCACCATGTCGACGAAGGCCTCGGCCGACGCCGCCGTGCGCTCATGCCAGCGGCGCCACAGTTCGGAGAGTGCGTCGGCGTCGAGCAGCCGACCATGGCGGCGCGCCAGCAGCAAGCCGCTTTCTTCGAACGCTTCACGCACGGCGGCGATGCGCAGGGCGGCATCATCCCCGTCTAAAGTGACGCTAGAACGCAGGTGCCGCCGCAACCGCTCGTCGCGGTCGGCCGCGGCCACCTTGCCGCCCGGGAACACCGCCGCGCCACGCGCGAAATCAATCTCGTGATGGCGCACGACCATCAGCGTCTCAAGCCCGCCAGGCCCGTCGCGCACCAGCACGAGCGTGGCGGCTTGTACCGCGGGGTTTGGCGCGGACACGATGTGGTCGGCCATGGGCGGCTCGCGGGTCAGAGGCGCATTTCCTGCGCGATGATGGTGCGCTGGATCTGCGAGGTGCCGCCGCCGATGGTGGCCTGCATGCCCTCGCGGAAGTAGCGCTCGACGTCGGCCTCGGGCGTCGTGCCGAGGCCGCCGAAGATCTGCACCGCCTGCCGGGAGACCGTCTGCAGCGTCTCGGACGCGAACAGCTTGGCCATCGCCACCTCCTTGCGGCACGGCAGCCCCTGCGCCGCCAAGTCGGCGGCACGGTAGGTCAGAAGCCGCGCAGCGTCGGTCTGGGTCTGCATGTCGGCCAGCATGTGGCGGATGACCTGGAACTCGAAGATCGGCTTGCCGAACTGCACGCGCTGCTGGGCATAGGCGAGAGCGTCGTCGACGGCCCCCTGGGCATTGCCGACGTAGCTCGCCGCCACCGCGACACGTTCGAGCGCCAAGTGCTCGCCGGCAATGATCTTGAAGCCTTCCCCCGGCTCGCCGAGCAGGTTCGCCACCGGCACGCGCACGTTGTCGAGAAAGATCTCGGTCGTCACCACCGAGCGCCGCGCCAGCGTCTGAAGCGGCCTGATCGTCAGCCCTGGCAGGTCATTGGGGACGATGAAAACGCTGAGCCCGTCGCGCTTGTCCGGGGTCTGCGCCGTGCGAACCAGCATCAGGATCACCGCACCGCGGTTGCCGGCGCCGCTGCACCACAGCTTCTGGCCGTTGAGCACGTAATGCTCGCCGTCGCGTTCGGCGCGGGTCTGCACGTTGGCCACGTCGGAGCCGGCGCCCGGCTCCGACATCGAGATCGGAAAGCGGATCTCTCCTCGCATGAAGGGCTGCAGAAAGCGTTGCTTCTGGTCTGCCGTGCCATGCAGGGAAAAGTTCATCGCGGTGAATATGCCGCCGGCAATCGCCACGGAGAAGTCGACGCCGTAGGCCGACAGGGATTCGCACATCAGCGCATAGGAAAAGACATCGCCGCCGTCGCCGCCGTCGGCCTCCGGTACCAGCAGTCGGTGAAAGCCGAGCTTGGCCGCCTTCTCGTAGGCCTCGTAAGGAAAGGCACGGTCCATGTCGCACTTGCGGACATATTCGCGGCCCACTTCGCGGTCCAGCCAGCGGCGCACCGAGTCCTTCCAGGCTTGTCGTTCTTCGTCGAGGAAGTTCATGACTGCTTCAATGCCTCGCAGCGTCCAGAGGTACCCCCGCCAGCAGGCCGGCCAGCGGAGACAGGTCGGGCAGCTCGTCGAGGCGATCCACCAGATCGATCAACTCATCGCACACCTCGGCGGAGACGACGGGTGCTGCCATCGAGCGGAACTTGCGCTCGAGGCGGGCACGCTGCGCGCACAAGTCGCGCTCGGGCACTCCGGCGTCATGGCGTTGCCGTAGCGTGGCACCGTGCGTCGTTTTGATCACCACTTCAGCCTGGGTCAGCTCGGAGCATTCGCCGTGCAGTTCGACGCGCACGCGTTCTCGCAGGCGCTTCAGGTCGGGATCGTCGGTCTGCGCGTCCGAGTAGCTGGTAAGCTTGGCGGTGTCGATCCCCGCAATGGCCATCGCCACTGTGTGGCGCAGGCTGAACTTGGCCTCCAGTCCGCTGCGTGGCTCGGCGATATTGCATACGCTGTCACTCATCGAAGACGCATGCACGACGACGCGCATCACGTCCTCGTCACGCAGTTCGTGACGCTCCGTCAGGCACCGGGCGGCTTCGATGGCAGCGTGCGTTCCGTAGCAGGCCGCGTGGTACTTGAAGAGGTTCTGCCGCAGGTACAGCCCGCAGTCCGGGTCGCGCAACGCTGCCTCGGGACGGAAGTCCGGACCATGCGTCGCTGCGAAGCCCTGGCTGGCTTCGATCGCGTCGGCACGGCTGGTGAAGCCGCGGGCTGCCAGCTGCGCCGCCAGCAGGCCGTCGGCACCCGCCTTGCCGGCGTGCAAAGGCTTGCACATCGTGCCGAACATCGACTTCAGGCCTGCCGCCTCGGTGGCCGCGATCCCGAGCGCCACCGCCGTGTCGGCGGCACCCAGGCCGAGCAGATGCGCGCAGGCAGCTGCGGCGCCGAACGTGCCGAGCGTGGCGGTGGCATGGAACCCTGCGGTGTAGTGGCCCGGCGACACGGCCGCGCCGATGCGACACAGCGTCTCGTAGCCGGCGACGAACGCGGCCATGAACTCGGCCCCACTGGCGCCACGCGCCTCGGCCAGAGCCAGCAGGGGCGGCACCAACACCACGCTCGGGTGGCCGCTGAAGCTCATGTTGACGTCATCGAAGTCGAGCGCATGCGAGGCGGCGCCGTTGACCAGGGCAGCCTGCCGGCAACTCGTGGCGAACCCCTGGCCGACGACCGTGGCCTGTGCGTGCCCGCCTTGTTCGCGCGCCTCCTCGGCCAGCATCCGCGTCAGCGGTTCATGGGCGCCGGCCAGGCAGACCGCAATCCAGTCGAGCACGCACTGGCGCACGAGTTCCCGCATGTCTGCGGCCAGCTCCTCATGCCGCCACGCGGCAGCGCGCTCGGCCAGCGCTGCAGTGAGGCCTTGTGCGGGGCCGATGCGGCCAGCGACGACAGGGGTACGGGAAAGAGAGATGTTCGCGATCATGTCAACGTCCTTTCCATTGCGGCTTGCGCTTTTCGCGGAAGGCGCGCGGCCCTTCCAGCGCGTCCTCGCTGAGATAAACGGCATCGAAGGCGCGCCAGGACGCGCGCAGTGCCGCTGTGCGGCCCATCTCGGTGGCCATGCGAACCATTTCCTTGGCGCCGCGCACGGTTAGAGGCGCGTTCACGAGGATGCGGGCGGCGAGTTCCTTGGCGCCCTGCAGCGCCTGGCCCGGCGGCGTGACCCGGTTCACGTAGCCGAGCTCGTAGGCGCGCTGCGCCGACAGCGGGTCGCAGGTCATCGCCACCTCCATCAGGATGCGCTGCGGCAGCATGTGGATCACCGGCGACGCCCAAGGCATGCCGCGGCCCACGCGGCCCTCGGTGATGGCGAACTTGGCCGTCTCGTCGGCCACACACAGGTCGCACATCTGCGCCAGCAGCCAGCCGCCGGCAAAGGCGTAGCCTTGCACGGCGGCGATGACCGGTTTCGTGACTTCGATGGTCTCGCCGAGCACCGGCATGAAGTTGCGCGGCGGTATGCGCAGCGCCGTGTCGGCGGCTTCCACCAGATCCATGCCGGCGCAGAACGTGTCTCCCTTGCCGGTCAGGATGGCGATCTGCGCCGACTCGTCGGCTTCGAAACGCGGCCAGACCTCGAACATGGCCTGGCGCACGGCACGGTTGATGGCGTTCTTGCGCTCCGGGCGGTTAATGGTGATGACGGCGATACCGTCTTCGACTTCGTAGAGGAGTTCGTTGTTCATGCGGATTCGCGTGCCTTGCGGTTTGGTTGCGGATATCGGGGCCCATGACCCAGCGCTTCGGAAAGCCGCGCAGCGGCTTGCCGTGCCGCCGTCGCGAGCCGTTCGCCAGCGGCGCGCCCGCGATCGAGCGGAGCAGCGACGACGATCGCAGCGTCCACCCGGCCGTCGTGATCGAACACCGGTGCCGCAAATCCGGCGACGTCGAGCGTGACTTCGCCAAGCGTCGAGCCATAGCCCTGCTCGCGTGCGCGCTTGATCAAGCGGGCGAGCTGGCGCCGGTCGGTCACGGTCTTGGAGGTAAGCGGTTCGAGTTCAGCCGTACGCAGGTACTCGGCCATCCAGGTCGGGTCCTGGTGCGCCAGCAGAACCCGCCCGGCCGAGGTTGCGAACAGCGGTCGTGTGGTCCCTTCCGGCACTGAATAGCGCACCAGCCTGTGACTCTCGAGAACCGCGACATAGGTCAGCACCCTGGCCGAGCGGTCGATGACCGCCAGCACGGCCGTCTCGCCAGAGTTCTCGCGGGCCTCGTGCAGGAACGGCATCGCAATCGTCGCGAGCGAACGTGCAGAGACGAGTGCGGCACCGAGCACGAACGACTGCGGGCCGAGTCGGTACATCACGCCGTCACGTTGCACGTATCCCTCGCCGACCAGACCGCGAAGCAGGGCGTGCACGCTGGTCTTCGGTGCACCGAGCATCGGGTGCAATCGCGCGAGCGGCAGCCCGGCGGGCTCGGCCGCCAGCAGGCGCAGCAGGGTCAGCACCCGAGACAGCGCCATCGGCGCCGGGTCGGCCCGCGACTCGTCATCGATCGGCTCGCGGATGTCCACGGCAGGCAGGAACAATGTCTCCATGTGTTCTGATATCGGAATGGCCGTTCAATACAAGGCTCACGCTAACAAGCTCCGTTCATGACGTCAACGGATCAGGCATCGGTGATGACCCCAGGAGAGCCTTTGCCAGGATATTGAAGTAGTCGATCAAACTAACGATCGTTCGGTATATCATTGCCGGCAAAGCTGTTCGCCAATGCCGCAGCATGACGACCGACGACGACCTTCCGCCGATCTGGCAGCCCACGGCCGAACGCTCGGCGGCGGCCCGCATCACTGCGTTCCAGGGCTGGCTCGCCCGGGAGAAGGGGCTGTGCTTCGCCGACTACCAAGCGCTGTGGCGCTGGTCAGTCGACGACCTCGATGCCTTCTGGACCGCACTGGTCGAGCACTTCGCGTTGCCGCTGGAGGGCGAACGAGCCCCAGTCCTCGCCGAGCGATCGATGCCGGGCGCGCGCTGGTTCCCGAACGCGCGCACGAACTACGTGAACCAGGTTTTCCGCCAGCGCAGCAGCGACCGTCCGGCGCTGGTCTTCCGCAACGAGGCCGGCGCCCGCGACGAGGTTTCGTGGGAGCGGCTCGAGCGCGAGACGGCCTCGCTGGCGCTGTGGCTGCGCGAGCAGGGCGTACGGCCCGGCGATCGTGTGGTGGCCTACTTGCCCAACATCCCCCAGGCCGTGACGGCTTTCCTGGCCGCTGCAAGCGTCGGCGCGGTGTGGTCGCTCTGCTCGCCCGAGATGGGTCTGGCGGCGGTCGTCGACCGCTTTCGCCAGATCGAGCCCAAGGTGCTGATCGCTGTCGACGGCTACCGCTGGAGCGGCCAGGCGCACGACCGGCGCGAGATCGTCGCCCGGCTGCTGGAAGACCTGCCCAGCGTGGAGCGGCTGGTGCTGGTGCCCTACCTTGATGCCGCCGCCAAACCACGCGGCTGGCCAAATGGCGTGGCCTGGGCCGAAACGGTCGGGCGTTCGACGCCTCTGCGTGTGGAAAGCCTCGCCTTCGACCACCCGCTGTGGGTCGTGTACTCCTCCGGCACGACAGGGCTGCCCAAGGCCATCGTGCACGGACACGGCGGCATCCTGATCGAGCATGTCAAGACCATGGCGTTGCACAACGACGTGGCCGCGGGTGACCGTTTCCACTGGTTCACGACCACCGGCTGGGTGATGTGGAACCTCAACGTGGCTTCGCTGCTGGTAGGCGCGGTGATGTGCATCTACGACGGCAACCCGGCGTGGCCCGACTACGGCACGCTGTGGCGCTTTTGTGGCGAGATGGACCTCGACTTCTTCGGCGCCGGCGCGGCCTTCTTCTCGATGTGCGAGAAGAACGGCGTCGAGCCGCGCCGGATCGCGGCGCTGGGCCGGCTGCGCACGATCGGCTCCACCGGATCGCCTCTGGCGCCGCAGAGCTACCGCTGGATCTATGACAACGTGCGCCGCGACGTGTGGCTCGCGCCGATGTCCGGCGGCACCGACTTCGCCGGCGCCTTTGTGGGCGGCGTGCCCACGCTGCCGGTGTTCGTGGGCGAGATGCAGGCGCGCTGCCTGGGTGCCGACGTGCGCGCATGGGACGACGCCCGGCGCGAACTGGTCGACGAAGTGGGCGAACTGGTGTGCGTGTCGCCGATCCCGTCGATGCCGCTTTACCTTTGGAGCGATCCTGGCGGCAAGCGCCTGAACGAGACCTACTTCGACGTGTACCCGGGCGTCTGGCGGCACGGCGACTGGCTGCGCATCACGCCCCGCGGTGGCGCCGTCATCTACGGCCGCAGCGACGCCACGATCAACCGCCACGGTGTGCGCATGGGCACCAGCGAGCTCTATCGCGTGGTCGAGGCGCTGCCCGAGGTGCTGGACAGCCTCGTCGTCGACCTGGAGTACCTCGGGCGCGAGAGCTGGATGCCGCTGTTCGTCGTGCTGCGAACGGGCTGCTCCCTCGATGCCGCGCTGATCGAGCGCATCAAGGCGGCCATCCGCGAGCAGCTGTCGGCGCGCCATGTGCCCAACGACGTGATCGAAGTGCCCGAGATCCCGCGCACGCTCACAGGCAAGAAGCTCGAGGTGCCCGTGAAGAAGCTGCTGTTGGGGCAGCCGGCGCACAAGGTCGCCCATCGCGATGCGTTGGCGAACCCTGCGAGCCTCGACTGGTTCTTGAACTTGGCGTTGCGCCGCCACTAGTGCGGTGTTCCACGCCGTGCATCGACACAGGAGACGCACAGTGAACGTCATACGCCAGATCCGCCTGGGTGCGGCGGCCCTTGCCGTCGTCGCCGTCACCGTTGGGGCGCAACCGCGCTACCCCGACAAGCCGGTGCGCATCATCGTCCCGTCGACCCCGGCCGGCGTGCTGGACAACGTCGCGCGCACGCTGTCGTTGCGCCTGGCGGACCGGCTGGGCCAGCAGATCGTCATCGACAACAAAGGTGGCGCCGGCGGCAACATCGGCGCCGAAGCGGCGGCGCGATCGCCGGCCGACGGCTACACGCTGTTCATAGGCTTCAACGCGACGCACGGCGCCAACCTGGCCTTGTTCGGCAAGCTCGCCTACGACCCCGTGTCCGACTTCGCACCCATCAGCCTGCTGGCGGAGGTGCCCAACATCATCTCGGTGAATCCTTCGGTGCCGGTCAACAGCTTGGCCGAGCTGGTCGCGCTCGCCAAGTCGCAACCGGGCAAGCTCAGCTATGCCTCGTCCGGAAACGGTACGTCGACGCACCTGGCGGCCGAACTGTTCAAGGCGGCGGCGGGAATCGATCTGCTGCACATCCCGTACAAGGGCAGTTCGCCGGCGGTCGCCGAAGTCATCGCCGGCCAGGTACCTGTGCTTGTGGACAGCGTCTCGTCCTCGGCTGCGCAGATCAAGGCCGGCAAGCTCAAGGCCCTGGCGACGACGAGCCCGAAGCGACTGGCCGTGCTGCCCGGTCTGCCCACGGTGGCCGAGTCCGGCTATCCGGGCTTCCAGTCCACTGCCTGGGTCGGGTTGCTGGCTCCCGCGGGCACGCCGAGGCCGGTGATCGAACGCCTGCACGCAGCGGTGATCGAGGTGATGGCGCTGCCGGAAACGCGCGAGCGCATGGCCGCGTTCGGCGCCGAGGTCACCACCTCCACACCCGAGGAATTCGCGGCGCATATCCGCTCCGAGATGGTCCGCCTGGGCAAGATCGTCCGTGACGCCCAGATCAGGATCAACTGAAATCTACCCCCCGTTCCCGCAACCCTTACAGGAGATCCATGAGCATGTCAGACAAAGAGGTCTATCTCGACGTCAAGGATTTTGTCGGCACCATTACCATCAACCGGCCCAAGCAGCTCAATGCCTTCACCGGCGACAACATCGTCGAGATGGAACGCCTGCTCGCCGAGGCCGCGGCGGATCCCAAGGTGGGCGTCATCGTGCTTGCGGGCACCGGCGATCGCGCGTTCTGCGTCGGCGGCGACGTCAATTGGGAGAAGGGCAGCGGCGGCAAGAGTGGCCTGCAGGATCTGGACTTCAAGTTCAACCGCCTGATCGTCGAATGCCCCAAGCCGGTGATCGCGCGCGTCAGCGGCTACGCCATCGGCGCGGGTCACCACATCGCCTATTTCTGCGACTTCACCATCGCGGCGGACCACTCCATCTTCGGTCAGAACGGCCCACGGGTGGGCTCGCCGGCGGGCGGCTACATCGTCTCGCATGCAGCCAACGTGCTCGGCCACAAGCGTGCGCGAGAACTGTGGATGCTGTGTCGGCGCTACACGGCGCAGCAGGCGCTCGAATGGGGTCTGGTCAACTCCGTGGTGCCCAAGGAGAAGCTCGACGAGGAAGTGCGCAAGTACGCCGACGAGCTGCTCTCGTTGAGTCCGACCTGCCTGCGCATCGTCAAGCGCTCGTTCTACCACCACATGCAGCCCATCATGGGCCGCGACATGAACGAGTTGATCAAGGAAGTGGCGCCCAACTACTTCCAGACCGGCGAGCAGCAGGAGGGCGCCAGCGCCTTCCTGGAGAAGCGCAAGCCTGACTTCTCGCTCTTTCGCTGACCGCCGCGCCCTACCGTCGGGCAGGTGCCCCGCGCTTGCTGTGCCGATCGTCGCAATCGGACCCGATAGCGCGAGGCTTGAACCGACGTACGCGCGGTCGGCCAAAGCGGCGTTGAACGAGGCCTAGTGTCGTGAGTTAGAAATTCGCAGACAAAATCTCTCGATGCTGGCGAGAGCCGGCTCCGCTGGTTTGAACACGCAGCGGCCTGAGTTAAGTGGATTGGCTGCGGTTTGAAGTTCTTCAATCCCGGGCCCCTGCCAGGCCGCCGGAGGCGCCCCGGTTGAGCCCCTGTA
>NZ_JABWMJ010000017.1 GCF_013366375.1 Rhizobacter koreensis
CGCCGAGTGGTTGCGCCGTGGTCTTCTGCTCATGTTCTCTGCTCCTGAATCTCGGGCTCTATCCTCGCCCATCGGAGCAGCCAGTCCACTTTACGCCGTGTTCAGATTTGCGCGGCCGGCTCTTCCGTAGGCGTCGACTCCAGCGTCTTGGCAATGAGTGCGTCCACGCGCGCGTCGTCGATGCTGCGTGGCGCTCCCACACGTGGGGCGTCCAGAAGACCGTCGAGTCGCTGATCGACGAAGCGAGCTCGCCACTTGGACACCGTCTGCTTGGTCACCCGCTGCCGCGCGGCGACATCCTGGTTGTCTGCCCCATCGGCACAAGCCAGCACGATGCGCGCTCGCAGCGCCAATGCTTGCGCCGTCTTGCGGCGCAGCGTCAGCGCCACAAGCTGCTCTCGCTCGACTTCACTCAACACCAGTTGTGCCTTCGGTCTTCCTGCCATCGCCGCCTCGTCGCGTCTGAACACTACACGACTGACTTCGACGGGCATCCATAGTTCAATGAACTTCTAACTCACGACACTAGAGTTGTGTCAGCGGCACGACCCGTAGCTCTATCGGCGTGCATGCGGTGTCCGTTCGAGCTGCTGCGATTGCTGCAACGGAACGTTGAATGCCAAGAATGGGCGGCAATTCGACAGGCACTGCTGCATCGCTTCGCGCAGTGGCCAAGCCGCCCGGTCGGTCTCAGTCCAATGCCGGGCGGCGGCGGACCAGGAGCTTCCAGGTCCCTTCGACGACCACTTCGTCGCGCTGGTTGATGACCTGGCGGTGGAAGGCCACCACCCCGCGGTCGGGCCTGGATGTCCCGCTCTTCGTGGCCACCTCCGCCCGCACGCGCAGCGTGTCGCCGATGAACGTAGGCCGAGGAAAGCGGCACTGGATGTCCAACAACCCCAGCAGGCTGGGTTCGAGGTGCTGATTGAGCTGCATGCGCGTGACGAGCCCCGACATCACCGCCAGCACCAGCAGCCCGTGCGCGATGCGCTGGCCGTGGGGCGTGCCCTTGGCGTACTCGGCATCGACGTGCAGGCGATTGAAGTCGGCCGACAGGCAGGCGAAGTTGACGACATCGGCCTCGGTCACGGTTCGCGTCGGGCTGTCGAATGCTGTGCCGATCTCCAGGTCCTCGAAGTAGCAAGGCTCGGGGCTCAGGGTCGAAAGCTGCATGCTCCTACTCCGGACGTGGCTCGGGCAAGGCCAGTACCTGCTCGACGAGCTGCGTTTTCAGCACACGCCCGGTCAGGTTCTTCGGAACCTCGCTCATCAGAACGACGCGGCGCGGCTTCTTGTAGGCCGCCAGCCGGGCAGCGGCGAAGGCGGACAACTCGTCGGGCGACGGCGACGCGTCCGCATGCGGCACGATCACGGCACAGATCAGTTCGGTCAGGCGCTCGTCCGGCAGGCCGATGCAGTGCGCCTCGGCCACGGCCGGGTGCTGCTGCAGCACCTGCTCGATCTCCGACGCATAGACGTTGATGCCGCCGCTCTTGATGATGTCGCGCTTGCGGCCGACGAAATGCAGCAGCCCGTCGTCATCGACGCGGCCCAGGTCGCCGACGGTGAGGAAGTCGCCGCGGCGCGTGCTTTCGGTGAGCTCGTCGTCCTCGAAGTAGCCGTCGTATTGCGAATTGCTTCGGCAGCAGATTTCGCCCACCTCGCCGGTTGCCACCTCGTGCCCTTCGTCGTCCAGCAGTTTCAGCTCGACGCCGAAGAAGGGCCTGCCGACGCAGTTGCCGTCCAGGTGCCGGGCGACCTCTGCGCCATCCAGGTTGGCATACGGCCCGACCTCGGTAGAGGCGGCATAGATGTTGAGGACGCCTTCCCCCAGGCGATCGAGCAGTCTGCGCTTGAGCGCACCCGACAGCGTGCCGGCCCCCGACTGCACGACGCGCAGGCTCGACAGATCGGCACCGCTCCAGCGGGGATGATCGACCATCGCTTGGAGCATTGCCGGCAGCAGCATCGTGGAAGTGATGTGCGCACATTCGATCGTCTCGATGGCCGTGCCGGCGTCGAAGTGATCGAGCAGCGTGACGCTGGCGCCCAGGTACAGCGGCAGCAGCGTATAGACACAGCCGGCGCTCAGGCACAGGGGCAAGGCGGCCAGGGTGCGGTCATCCATGCCGAAGCGCTGCGCGATGGCGCGCTCCTCGAAGCCGAAGCGCGATCGCAGCGCGCCCTTCGGGCGGCCGGTGGTGCCCGAGGTGTGCAGCATGATCGTGCTGCCCTCGCGGCCGAGGGGCGGTGCGCGATGCGGGTCGGACTGCAGCAACTCGTCCCAGTGCAGGGCACCCTTGGGCGCGTCGTGCGCGGCGTCGGCGAACACGATAGGGCGCCATGCAGGATCGGCCATCGCCGCGGCGCGCCCGCCGAAACCCGAACCAAAGAGGACGAAGCGCGCATGCGCGGCCGAGATCCCATGGTGCAGATCGCTGTCGGTCAGGCGGTAGTTCAGGGGCGCCGGCACGGCCCCGATGCCGGTAAGGGCGAAATAGGCCACCAGCATGTCGGGATGGTTGATCGAGAGCATCGGCACCTTCTCGCCCGGCGCGATGCCCAGCGCCGCCAGCGCCGCCGCGGCGCTCTCGGCACGCGAGAGCAGCTCAACATAGCTCCATGTCTGATCCCGGAAGCGAAGCGCTGGCCGGTGTGGCAGGCGCCGCGCATTCAGGCGCAGTGCAGACAGCAGTGGCATGCCCATCGTTGTCGACTCCTCAGTGGAACGCCGAGACGCCGAGCACCTCGCGCCCGATGATGAGCGTCTGGATCTCGGTGGTGCCCTCGGGAATGAGGCCGCCGCGGGTGTCGCGGAAGATGCGCTCGATCGGCAGCTCCTCGCTGTAGCCGCAACCACCGTGCACCTGCAGCGCCATGCTCGCGACCTCGTGCGCCGCTTCGGCGGCGTAGAGCTTGGCGATCGAGCACTCGGTGCGCGCGCTGCCGCCCTGGTCGAGCGTCCAGGCGGCCCGATAGCCGAGTGCACGCGCGGCCTCGCAGCGCACCATCATGTCGACGATGAGCTTTTGCACGAGCTGGAAGCCGGCGATCGACCGCCCGAACTGCTTGCGCTGCCGCGCGTAGTCGATCGACAGGTCCAGCGCCGCGCGCGCCGCGCCAACCGCCCCCATCGCCACATTGAGGCGCCCGAAGTTCAGCCCCGTGAGGATGGCCTTGAGGCCCTCGCCCTCCTGGCCCAACAGATTGGCCTTGGGCACGATCGCGTCGCGAAAGGCGAGCTGCGAGGTGCCGGTGGCGCGGATGAACATCACGTCGGCCCGCTGCGCCTCGTAAGCGGTCTCCTCGCGGTCGACGATGAACAGGCTGATGCCGCCATCGCAGCGCGCGCTGTAGGTGCGCGCGACCACGACGCCGAAGTTGCCGTGCACGCCGTTGGTGATCCACAGCTTGTTGCCGTTGACGAGCCAGTGGTCCCCCTTGTCCTCGGCCCGGGTCTCGATGCCGGCGACATTGGAGCCGTGGTTCGGCTCGGTGATGGCCATCCAGTGCCGGAGTTGGCCCGCGAGCAGCGGCTGCAGCCAGCGGCCCTTCTGTTCGACCGTACCGTGGCGGTGCAGCAGCTGGGCCAGGATGTTCAGCGAGTTCATCATCACCCGCAGTGACAGCCAACCATAGCCGGCTTCCTCCATCAGGATGGCCCAGGCGACGTGGCTCATGCCGAAGCCGCCGGCCTCTTCGGGCAGCAGCCCGCCCAGGTAGCCGAAGGGTTGGAGCTGGGGCAGAAGGTCCCAGGCGAACTCGCGCTCGCGCTCGCACACGGCAATGCGTGGTGCGACCCGCTCGCGCATGAAGCGCCGGACGCTCGCGCGCAGCGTGTCCTGATCGGGAGTGAAGCCGAAGTCCATGGCTGCTGGCCGCTCAGGTCGCGTAGCGCCCACCGGTGACGTGCAGCGTGGCGCCGGTGATGTAGCCCGCGGCCTCGCTGGCGAGGAAGCACACCGCGCTGGCGATGTCTCGGGGAACGCCGAGGCGCCCGATGGGCGTACGCGCCAGCGCGTTGTCGCGGATCTTCTGGTAGTGCGGCAGTTTGCGCACGCCGTCGGTTTCGATGAACCCCGGCGCGATGGTGTTGACGGTGATGCCATCGCGGCCTAGTTCGAGCGCCAGTGCGGCCGAGAAACCCAGGATGCCGGCCTTGGCAGCCGAGTAGTTGGCCTGGCCCGGATTACCCAGGTGCGCGCGCGAGGAGATGTTGACGACCCGTCCCCACTTGGCGGCGGCCATCAGCGGCGCCACGGCCTGGGTGCAGAGGAACGCGCCTTTGAGCACGGTGTCGACAACCGCATCCCAATCCGCTTCGCTGAGTCGGGTGATGCGGGCATCGCGCGCGAAGCCGGCGTTGTTGACCAGCACGTGCACGCCGCCGAAGGCGTCGACCGCGGCCTGCGCCAGGCGCTCGACATCGGCCCTGCGTGTCACGTCGGCGGGCACGGCGATGGCTCGATGGCCCGCGCCCTGCAGCGCCGCGCAGTGCGCCGCGGCGGTGTCGCCGTCGATGTCAGTGACGACGATGCGGGCGCCTTCCTCTGCCAGCGCGAGCGCCGTCTCGGCGCCGATGCCGCGGGCCGAGCCGGTGACTATCGCGACCCTGTCCTTCAGCCCCAGTTGCATGGCCACCTCCGCTGTCGCCTCGTACGGCGATTCAGCCCAGCAGTTCGTCGTCGTGTTCGCCGATGTAAGGTGCCGGCTTCGGCCGCGCCGCCGGGGTGCGGCTGAAGCGCGGCGCAGGCGAGGGCTGCACGACGCCCTCGCTTTCGAAGAACGTGGCTCGCGCCACGTTGTGCGGGTGCGCGGCGGCTTCGGCGGTGGCGAGCACCGGGGCAAAGCACACGTCGGTATTCTCCAGCAGCGCACACCAGTGCGCGGCGGGTTGGGCGCGGAAGATGGCGGCAATCCGCGCCTTCAGCGCCGGCCAGGCCTTGGGATCGCGCTGGCGCGCGAACTCGCGATCGTTGTCCAGGCCGAGCTTCTCGAGCAGCAGCGCGTAGAACTGCGGCTCCAGAGAACCGATGGAGATCCACTGGCCATCGGCACACTCGTAGGTGTCGTAGAAGTGCGAGCCACCGTCCAGCAGATTGCCCTGGCGTTGGTCTCGCCACAGCCCCAGTGCGCGCAGTTCGCAAACGATCGACGTAAGGAGCGCTGCGCCGTCGAGCACGGCTGCGTCGACCACTTGGCCCCTGCCCGAGACACGGGCCTCGAGCACGGCGCAGACGATGCCGAACGCGAGCATCATGCCGCCGCCGCCCAGATCGCCAACCATCGCCGGCGGTGCGGCCGGCCCGCCCTCCTTGCGGCCGATGGCCGCCAATGCCCCGGACAGTGCGATGTAGTTGATGTCGTGGCCGGCCGCTTGCGCGAGCGGGCCATCCTGCCCCCAACCCGTCATTCGCCCGATCACCAGCCGCGGATTGCGGGCGAGCAGCACATCGGGCCCGAGCCCGAGCCGCTCCAGCACGCCGGGGCGGTAGCCCTCGATCACCGCGTCGGCGCCGTCGATCATTGCCAGCACCTTGTCGCGGTGGGCAGGGTCCTTCAGGTCCACCGCCACCGAGCGGCGGCCGCGATGCAACACGCTGTGTCGACCGGAGACAAGGAAGCCGGGCGAGCCGCGGTCCTTGCCCTTGTCGGCCTTGCGGTCGAGGCGGATCACGTCGGCTCCCATGTCCGAGAGCATCATCGCGCAGAAGGGCCCGGGGCCGATGCCGCCGAACTCGATGACCTTCAAGCCCTGCAGTGGACCCGGCATGCCTTGCCTTTCATGGTGTTTCGTTTCAACCCAGCCAGCGCTTGCGCCGTCGGTAGTGCTTGACCTCGCGGAAGCTCTTGCGTCCGCCTTCGCGGTCGAGGCCGAGGTAGAACTCGCGCACGTCCTCGTTGGCGCGCAACTCGTCGGCACGGCCTTCGAGCACAATGCGCCCGCTTTCCATCACGTAGCCGTAGTCGGCGATCTCGAGGGCCACGCGTGTGTTTTGCTCGACGATCAGCAGTGCCAGGCCCTGGGCCCGCAACCGATGCAGTACGGCAAAGACCTCTTCGGTCATGCGCGGCGCTAGACCCAGCGACGGTTCGTCGATCAGCATCAGCTTGGGCTCGGCCATGATGGCGCGGCCGATCACCAGCATCTGCTGCTCCCCGCCGGAGAGATAGCCGGCCGTGCGTGTGCGCAGATCGGCCAGGCGAGGAATGGCCTGGTACACGCCGTCGAGCGCGAGTCGCATCTGCGCGGTGCTGCCGAACATGTGGCCACCGATGATCAGGTTCTGCTCCACCGTCATGTGCGGCAGCACGCGCCGGCCCTCCATCACATGCACGAGACCGCTGCGCACGATGCTGGCGGTGTCGTGGCCGCGGATCGCGCGGCCCCCAAAGGCGATGCTGCCGCCCGAGACGCGACCGTCGTCGGAATCGATGACCCCGGAGATGGCCTTGAGCGTGGTGCTCTTGCCCGCGCCGTTGGCGCCGAGCAGCGCCACGCAACCGCCTGGCGCGACCTGCATCGACACGCCCTTGAGGGCCAGGATCACGTCGGCATAAAGCACCTCGACATTGAGCAGCGACAGCAGCGTGGCGTCGCTCCCATCCACCTTGGCAGGGCCCGACAGGGGTTCCCGGCGCCGCGTTTCGGACACGGCGGACTCGCTCACGGCGACCACGTTTTCACCACTTCGGGATCGCCGGCACCGGGGCGTCGGCCGCCACGCGCACGACCTTGCCGTCCTTCATCGTGGCGATGTTCACCTTGGCCGTGCCGGTCGGGAACGGATTCTCGGGGTTGAAGTCGACACCCGGCAGCAGGCCCATGAGCTGTGCCGACGTGAAGTTGGCCGACAGCAGAGCCGCGTGGACGTTTTCGCCGGTCGCACCAGCAGCGCCCTTGGCCTTGACGGCTTCCTCGACGGCCCGGGCCCCGACGACGGCCTGCCCCAGGCCGAGCATCGTCATCGCGTTCCAGCCGGACTTGAGGCCGTACTTGGTTTGCAGCATCGTGTAGAACTTGCGTGCCGGCGTGTCGTCTTCGCTGGCATCGGCGATAGCGCCGACTTCGTAGTCGCCGGCAAAGCCGTTGGGGTTGCCCAGCGCCTTGGACGAGCCCAGCACGCCGTTGTGCAGCGACAGCATGATCGGGATGTTCTTGCCCAGCGCCTGCAGCGCGCGCTTGGTGGCTACGGCCTGCGCGGTGTTGGTCTGGATCACGATCACGTCCGTGCCTGCGTTGGCCAGGCGGCGCACCTGCAGCGTCAGGTCGGCGGGCTGCACCTCGGTCCAGATGGCTTCGACGAAAGTGGCCTTGTCGGGATGGGCCTTGGCATAGGCCTGCAGGCCCTTTGCCATGTCGGCATAGGCGGGCGACGCTTCCGAGGTGATGATCGCAACCTTCACCGCCCGCTTGCCTTCCAGCTTGGTCGCGCGGAACCACTCGAGGAAGCCGGCGGCCTCGTGCGTATAGGTCGGGCGCACGTTCAACGCCCACTGCCCGGGCTTCCAGCCGAAGCCGTAGGCGGCGGTGCCGAGCAGCATCGGCACCTTGTCTTCGGGCAGGCGCTGCTGCAGCGCCGCAGCGTCGGGGCCGCCCAGGCCGAACACCATCGCCGGCTTCAGCTCGGCCTTGATGCCGGGCCACAGACTCGCGGTCTGGGCCACGTCGTAGCGCGTATCGTAGGTCTTTACGTTGATGCGCACATTGAGCTTCTCGCCGACTTCCTTGTTCCACCAGTCGATGACCGCCAGACGCCCACCCTGCATGTCGTTCATGACGTTGGCGTAGGGGCCGGCGAAATCCGCCATGGCGGCAATGTTGACCGACGTCTGCGCCGAGACCTGAGCGCCGAGCGTGAGGCCGGCGGCCAGGAACAGTCCGCGTGAGACGAGATGGCGTCGATGCATGAAGATCTCCTCGTGGGAAGAGCGCCGGGATCGGCGCGATGGTGTGGACGGATTCAGTGAGGGAAGGGCCACAGGCGATACGTGGCCTTGAAGATGTTCCAGCGGTGCATGAGGCCCTTGGGTTCGAGCAGCAGGAAGCCCGTGATGACCAGACCCAGAAACACGTTCATGCTCGCGAAGACGACATCGCTGCCCAGCGCGGGGAAGCGCTCGATCAGGTCCGGGCCGACGCTGGTGATCGTTTCCTGGACGGCTCGGATCACGACGGTGCCGATCAATGCGCCGACGATCGAGCCGATCCCGCCAACGATCATCATGGCGATGAACCAGATCGAGTTGAACAGCGTGAACTGGTCGACCGAGACGAAGCGGATCTGGTAGGCCCACAAGCCGCCGCCGATGCCGGCGTAGAAGGCACCCAGCACGAAGGCGCGTGCCTTGGTACCGGCGACGTCGATGCCCATCATGCCGGCAGCGACGTCATCGTCCCGCACTGCCTCGAAGGCGCGTCCGTGCCGGCTTCGCAAGATGCCGAAGGCGCCCGCGACCATCACCGCCGCTGCGACCAGAAAAAGTAAGTACAGCGCGCGGTCGGTGTCGAACACGATGCCGCCCATTCTTGCCGGCTGCAGGCTGAAGCCGTTGACCCCCCCGAGCCATGAAGACGGTAGGTTGAGCACCACGAACACGAACAGGAATTGGGCCGCGATGGTCGTGAGTGCAAGGTAGAAGCCTTTGATGCGCGAAGCCGTCAACCCGAAAGCCCAGCCCACCGAGGCCGCTATCAGCCCGCCCATGGGCACCGCCACCCAAAACGGCAGACCGAACTTGACCTCCATCACGCTGGTGCCGTAGGCGCCCACGCCCATGAAGGCCGCCTGGCCAAGGTTGATCTGCCCGGCGTAGCCTGTGGTGATCTGCAGTCCGACGACGACGATGGCCGTGATGAACATCAGGTTGGCCACCGCCACCAGGCGCGGCGAGGCGAACCAGGGGAAAGCGATCAGCGCGGCGGCGAACGCCGCCAGCGCCAACCATTGGGCGCGCGTGCGCACGATCGCGCTGTCCTGCTCGTAGCGTGTGAAGAAGATGCCGGAAGGATCCATCGAGGTCGAACTCTCAGACGCGCTCGATGCGCTTCCAGCCGAACATCCCGTTGGGACGCACCGCCAGCACGACGAGCATGAAGATGTAGGGAACCACCGAGGCTGCGTTGCCGCCGATCAGGGGATCGATGTAGGCCGATGTCAGCCCCTGCACGACGCCGACGATCAGCCCGGCCAGCAGCAGGCCCCGGATCGACTCCAGTCCGGCAAGCAGTGCGACCGGAAGCGCCGCGAAGCCGATCTCCGACGACAGGAAGGTCAGCGACTTGCCGCTGAGGTAGACGATGGAGGAGATCACTGACAGGATGCCGCCCAGCGCCCAAGCGAAAGCGATGGACCGTCGGACGCTGATCCCCATCGACAGCGCGATCTGGTGGTCTTCGGCCACCGCCGACATCGCCAGCCCCGTGCGGCTGCGGTTGAAAAACCAGTGCAGACCGAGCGCGAACACGACCGCCACCGCGCCGGCCACGGCGAGGGAACGGGGCACGATCATCTCGCCGATGATGAGTGGTTCGAGCGGGATCAGCGCCGGGAAGGCCCGTTCCTGCGGTCCCCAGATCACCAGAACCAGGCCCCGGGTGAGGATCAGGAGGCCAATCGTGACCATGATCATCGAGAACACCGACTCGCCGATCAAGCGGCGGAAGAACAGGCGCTCGATCGCCAGCCCCACCAGCACCGCGATGGCCAGCGCCGCGGCGATGCCGACAGCCGGATGCATGCCGCGTGAGGCCACCGCCCACCAAACGAGAAAGGCGCCGAGCACCAGCATCTCGCCGGTGGCCATGTTGAACACCTTGCTGGCGCGGTAGATGACGACGAAACCCATGGCCACCAGCGCGTAGAGCAGGCCGAGCAGCGCGCCATTGAGTGTGTAATTGAAGAACTCGAGGATCATCGCGAACTCGCGGAGTTGACGTCGGTGCCGACGACCTTGGCGCGCAGAACGCCCTGGCGGCCGTCCTGGTAGGTCACGGCGATCTGGCAGTCGATGTCGGTTTCACCAGCGTAAAGGCCGTCGATGAGAACGCGGTAGCGCTGTTCCAGGAACTCCCGGCGCAGCTTGCGCGTGCGCGTAAGTTCGCCTTCGTCGGCATCCAGTTCCTTGGGGAAGTTGGCGAATCGCACGACGCGCGAACCTTCGGGCAGGAAGGCGTTGATGCGCGCGATCTCGTCGCGCACCAGCGCGCGGATCTCCGGGCGCTGCGAGAGGTCGGTGAAGGTCGAGAACGCGATGCGTCGTTCCTCGGCCCAGCGCGAGGCCACGCCCATGTCGATGTTGACCAACGCGGCCACCCAAGGCCGCGTCGCGTCGCCGAGCACCATCACGTCCTTGATGAAGGGCGAGAAGCGCAGTCGCGTCTCGATGAACTGCGGCGGATACGCGTGTCCGCTGGACAGCTTGACGAGGTGCTCCACGCGGTCGAGGAAGACGATTTCGCCGCGTTCGCTGAAGCGCACCGCGTCGCCGCTGGCAAACCAGCCATCGCGGTCGAGCGCGGCGGTCTTCTCGGGCTTGTTCCAGTAGCCGAGGAAGCCAGTGCCGCCCCGCAGCAGCAACTCTCCGCTGTCGTCGACCTTGGACTCCAGCGGTGCTCCGAACTCCGGTGCCACCGTCAGCAGCGGCCCCACGGTCTCCAGGTCGTAGCGCTCGCCGCGGTGGCCGGCGATGAGGCCGAATTCCGAGCAGCCGTAGATGTTGCGCAAGGGCACGCCCAAGGCGTGGAAGAGGCGGAACACGTCGGGCGCCATCGCGGTGCCGCCGGAGACGGCGATGCGCGAACGCAGGAAGCCGAACTGGTCGCGCACCGCGTGCAAGGTCAACAGCTCGGCCAGGGGCAGCAGCAACCGTGCCGTCAGCGGCGCCTCACGGCCTTCGAGCCGCGCCACGCGCACCGCGTGGCCGATGCGCACGCTCCAGCGGTACAGCGCGCGTGGCAGCCGTCCGGCGTGCAGCATGCGCGCCTCGATCGTCGCGGCGATGCTCTCCCACTGGCGCGGCCCGAACAGCACCAGGTGCGGCGACAGTTCGCGGATGTTGGGCAGCACCTGGTCGGGGCCTTCGGGGAAGTTGACCACCAGCGGGAGCATCAGCCCGAGCGTGACACCCAGCAGTTGCTCGGTGATCCAGGCCAACGGGGTGTACGACAGGTACTCCATCCCGGGTTCGAGCGGCAGCGCGCTTAGCATGCGGCTGGCGTTGTCCACGAGCCATTGGTGGCTGACCATCACGCCCTTGGGCTTGCTGGTGGTGCCCGAGGTGTAGGTCAGCAGCGCCAGGTCGTCGGCGCGGCCGGCCTCGACGATCTCCGCGAAGCGGGCGGGGTGCCGCTCATGTTCCTTGCGACCCGCGGCACACAGCGGCTCGAAGGCATGCAGCAGATCGTGCCGGTACGACCACATGCCCGAATCGTCCCAGTAGGCGATGCCGCACAGCCCGGGGAGTCTGTCGGCAATGGCCAGAGCCTTGTCGACCTGCTCCTGGTCCTGCGCGAAGATGAACCGTGCCTGAGAGTCTTCGCACAGGTAGAGCAACTCGTCCGTGGTCGCATCGGGATACACGGAGACGGTCTTCGCGCCCAGTGACTGGGCGGCGAACATCGACCAGAAATGCTCGGGCTCGTTCTCGCCGATGACCACCGCCGTGTCGCCGCGCTGCAGGCCGAGCGCTGCCGCGCCGAGCGCGAGCGGGCGCACCGTTTCGAGCACGTCGGCCCAGGTGTGACAGCGCCAGACGCCTTTGCGCTTGACTCGCTGGGCGAGCTGCTGAGGCCGGCTGCTGGCATGGCCCAGCAGCATCTGCGGCAGCGTCTGTGTCCGGGCGATGGCCGGGGTGGATGCACCTTTGTAAGGCTTGGCCTTCAGCGGCGTTGCCTGCGGCGCTTGTTTCAGGATGGCTTGCGGCTTGTTCACGCGGCGGCCCCGAGATAGGCCTGGATCACTGCCGGGTCCGCCTGCACCTGCGCGGGAGTGCCATCGGCGATCTTGCGCCCGAAATCGAGTACGGCCACGCGGTCGGCCAGGTCCATCACCACCCCCATGTCGTGCTCGACCAGCACCACGGGGATGCGGCGCGCCTCGCGCACGTCGATGACGAAGCGGGCCAGGTCTTCCTTCTCCTCGGTGTTCATGCCGGCCATCGGCTCGTCCATCAGCAGCACTTTCGGCTCCATGGCCAGCGCACGACCGAGGTCCACACGCTTGCGCAGGCCGTAGCCGAGCGAACCCACCGGCTGGTGGCGGATGTTCTCGATCTCGAGGAATTCGACGATGTCCTCGGCCACTTCGCGGTGCCGCGCCTCTTCGCGCTGCGTCCAGGGAAAGTAGACGAAGGCCTGCGCGAGGCTGGATCGCATGCGCGAGTGCCGTCCGATCAGGATGTTGTCGAGCACGGTCATGTGCGGAAACAGGTGCGTGCCCTGGAACGTGCGTACGACACCGTCGCGGGCGATCGCGTGCACCGCGCAGCCGAGGATGTCGCGGCCTTCATAGGTGAGTTGCCCCTGCTGCGGACGGTAGAAGCCGCTGAGCACGTTCAGCAGCGAGCTCTTGCCGGCCCCGTTCGGGCCAATCACGGCGAGCATCTCGTCGGCACGCACTTCGATGCTCACGTCCGACAGCGCCGTGACACCGCCGAAGCGCAAGGTCACACTGTCGGCTTTCAGCACCACGGAAGCGGTGGTCGTGGGCGCTTGGACTGGAGACGTCACGTCAGGAGAACGCGTTGAGACCGGTCAGCGCCCGGCCGATGATCAGCTTCTGGATCTCGGTCGTGCCGTCGGGGATGGTCATCATGCGCGCATTGCGGAACAGCAGTTCGACGCCGAAGTCCTTGGTGATGCCGTTGCCGCCGTGGATCTGCACGGCCTTGGAGGCCACGTCCACCGCGATCTCGGTGGCATAACACTTGGCCATTGCGCTCTCGACTTCGCTGCGCACGCCATGGTCGATCAAATTGAAGGCGCGGTAGATCAGCAGCCGCGCCGCGTCGAGCTGGATGGCCGCGTCGGCGAGCATGCCCTGGATGAGCTGGTGCTGGCCGATCGGCTTGCCGTGCTGGCGGCGCTCCTTTGCGTAGGCGACGGCCTTGTTCAGGGCCGCCTGCGCGATGCCCACCGAGGTCAGGCCGACCATCGGCCGCGCCTTCTCGAACAGCACGAGCGTGTTCTTCAGTCCGGTGCCGGCCTGGATCATCATGTTGCCGGCCGGCACGCGCACGTTGTCGAAGAACAACTGCGCGGTGGAGGTGCTGTTCAAGCCCAGCTTGTCGATGTTGCGGCTTTCGTAGCCGTGCTCTTGCCGGTCGACCAGGATCATCGACAGGCCGCGTGCGCCGTCGTCCGAGGTCCGCACGATGACCATGCAGAAGTCGGAGTAGTGACCGTTGGAGATCCAGGTCTTCTCTCCGTTGACGATGTAGTGATCGCCGTCGGCCTTGGCGCGGCAAGTGACCTCGGCCACGTTGGAGCCCACGCCCGGCTCGCTGATGCCGCTGCAGGCGATGATCTCGGCGCGCACCATGCGCGGCAGGTACTTCTGCCGCATCGCGTCGTTGGTGCAGACCTCCAGCGAGTAGGCACCGAGCTGCTGGATCAGCAACGAGATCGCCACGTCACCCGATACGCGGGCGAGGTTGTCGTACATCATCGCGTAGGTCAGCCAGGGCATGCCCATGCCGCCGTGGGCCTCCGAGATCAGGCCGTTGCCACCCATGCCGTAGGGCAGCATCATCTGGAAGATCTCCAGCATGCGCTCTTTCTCGATCAGCTTGTCCGGCTGGTAGCGGCGCACGATGGGCTCGAGCTTGGTCTCGAGAAAGCGGTTGAAGCCCTCGACAGCGAGGCGTTGTTCGTCGGTCGGCAGGAAGTTCATCGTTGGCTCGGTATGTCGGTGCGTTTGGCTCGGGGGCGCTCAGCGCGCGCTCATGCGTGCGCCGGCATCGATGTGCAGGCAGGTGGCGTTGATGTAGGCGTTCTCGACCACGCTGCGAACCAGCAGCGCCAACTCTGCGGGACTGCCCATGCGGCGAGGAAACAGGATCATGCGGTCGACGATCGCCTGGGCGACCTTCTGGGGCAGACCGGCGACCATCGGCGTGTCGAACAGCCCAGGCGCCACGGCCACGCAGCGAATGCCGTGGTCGGCCAGGTCGCGCGCCACGGGCAAGGTCAGGCCGATGACGCCAGCCTTGCTGGCGGCATACGCCGCCTGCCCCATCTGCCCGTCCTGCGCGGCGCCCGATGAGAGGTTGACGATCACGCCGCGCTCCCCGTCCTCGGGTTCGTTGCGCGTCATCGCCACTGCGGCCAGGCGCAGCACGTTGAAGGTGCCTGTCAAGTTGACGGCGATGACCTTGTCCCAGATCGCCAACGGGAAGGGCTTGCCATCGCTCACGGTCTTGGCGGCGTCCGGCACGCCGGCGCAGTTCACGCAGACGTGGACGGCGCGGAACCGGCCGAGTGCCTGGTCAATGCCGGCCTGGACCTGGGCCTCGCTGGTTACATCCACCGGGACGAACAACGCAGCGTCGCCGGCGCCAGCGGCCACCTCGGTGCCGCGCTCGGCATCGCGGTCGAAGAGCACCACGCGGGCGCCGGCAGCCAGAAGTGTCTCGGCGACGGCGCGGCCGAGTCCGGAGGCGGCTCCGGTGACGACAGCGACCTTGCCCGACGGATTCATGCCCGGCGCTCCGTCAGCGGCCGAGGATGGTGATCGCGCAGACGGCCTCCTCGATGCCGTACAGGCCGCCGCCGTTCTCGGCCATGGCCAGCCGGGCGCCCTGCACCTGGCGAGCGCCGGCCTCGCCGCGCAGCTGCGTCACCAGCTCGTGCAACTGGCCGATGCCGGTGGCGCCGATCGGGTGGCCCTTGGATTCCAACCCGCCGGAGGTGTTGATCGGGATGCGTCCGCCAATCGTGGTGGCACCACTCTCGGCCAGCGCGCCGCCGGCGCCGAATTCGCAGAAGCCCAGGTTCTCCGACTGCACGATCTCCCCGATGGCGGTGGCGTCGTGCACCTCGGCCACAGAGATCTCCTGCGGCCCCACGCCGGCGCGCTCGTAGGCCAGTTTGGACGCCTTGACGGTGATGTGCTGGCCGACATCCTCCGGTTTGCGCGTGGTGCCGGTGGCCACCACCGAGGCGAGCACGCGGACCGCGCGGCGCCGGTCGGCCAGGCGGGCCAGCGCTGCCTCCGAGCAGACGACGGCGGCCGCGGCCCCGTCGCTGATCGGCGCGCACATCGGCAGCGTCAGCGGGTAGGTGATCGGTGGCGCGTCGAGCACCTGCTCGATCGTGTAGGTGTTGCGGTACTGTGCCAGCGGGTTGTGCGCCGAGTGGCCGTGGTTCTTGGCCGCCACCGCGGCGAACTGTCGCTGCGTGGTGCCGAACTCGCGCATGTGGAAGCGCCCGAACGCGGCATAGATGTCCATGAACAGGCTGTACGGCGCCTTCGAGGTGCTCCCCTCGGGCGGCTCGATGCCGCTGCCCATGGCCAGGAGTGTCGTCTTGTTGCCCTCGATGTTCTGCAGATCCCAGGCGCCATCGAAGACGCTGAACATCTTGGCCTTGTCAGCGCAGAACATCTTCTCGGCGCCGATCGCGAGGGCCACCTCCACTTCGCCCGAGCGCACGGCCTGCACCGCCAGGTTGAAGGCAGAGCTGGCGCTGGCACAGGCGTTCTCGAGGTTGTAGACCGGAATGCCCTCGATGCCCAACGGGCGCAGCGCGATCTGCCCGCGCACCATGGTCTGGCCCTCCAGCACACCCTGGGTGGCGTTGGAGAAGTAGGCGGCCTGGATGTCGGCGGTCGCGAGCCCGGCGTCGGCGAGCGCGGCGTTCACCGCATCGGCCGTAAGCTGCTTGATGCTGCGGTCAAGGAACTTGCCGGTCGGGGTCATGCCGACGCCGGCGACGTAGACGGAAGGAAGGACGACGGTGCTCATCGGACGCTCCATGGCGTGTGTCAGTAGCCCTTGAACTCGGGCTTGCGCTTGCCGACGAAGGCGGCGAGCCCTTCGCGGATGTCGTGCGAGTGGCGGTGGGCGTCGAGCACCAGCCGTTCCAGCCGCAGGGCGGTGGCCTGGGGCTGCTCCAACCCATCAGCCACGGCCTGCTTCATGCGGCGCAGTACGAGCGGGCTCTTGGCGGCGATGCCGGCGGCCAGCCTGTCGACCTCGGTCGTGAGCTCGGTGTCGGGCACGACCCGGTTCACGAGCCCGAGAGGCACCAACTCGGCCGCGGGCATCGTGTCGCCGGTGAACAGCAGGTACTTGGCCGCCGTCGGCCCGATGCGCCGCGGCAGCACGGCGGCACCGCCGGCTCCCGGGAAGACACCGAAGTTGGCGTGGGCGTCGCCGATGCGTGCGCTCCCGGCGGCGACGATCAGGTCGCAGGCCATCGCGAGTTCGAGGCCACCGGCCATCGTCAGACCGTTGAGCGCGGCGATCGTCGGTTTGGGCAAGGCGCGCAGTCGATCGATCATGCCTGCGACGCGATCGAGGAAAGCGTTCAGCGGATCCTCGGCTTCCGGCGTGGCGGTGCCGCCCTCGAACACACCTTTGAGGTCTGCACCGGCGCAGAAGGCCTTGCCCGCGCCGGTGAGCACGACGACCCGCACGCCGCGATCACGCTCGATGCGACCGACCGCGTCGGCGAGTTCGTCGCACAGCACGTCCGACAGCGCGTTCATCGCCTCGGGCCGGTTCAGCGTGAGCCAAACCGTCTGCGCGCGCTGTTCGTAACGCAGTGCGGAATATGGATCCAAGACTGTCTCCGTGCTGGATTCTTATGGGTGGCTCCCGAGGGCGGGAGCGCGGATCACATCGGAAAGGATAAAGGGGCATTGTGAAACTGTCAAGCGTTAGGTAGACTTCTGGCTCCGACCAAGCGCCGGCGTGGCCAGCGCAAGTCGGTCATCCGAAACCAAGAGATGCGAAGTGAGGCATTGCCCCTGACCGTGGCCGATCTGTTGCGCAAGCAGGTGGCCGTGCGGCCCGATGCGCCCGCGCTGCAGGACTCACAGGGCGCGTTGAACTACGCAGGGCTCGACCGGTGGGTCAGCCGTATCGCGCAGGCCCTGCTCGCCAGCGGTGTCCGGGCCGGCGAACGCATCGCCGTGCTCGCGGAGAACCGGCGCGAATACATCGGGCTGCAGCTGGCAGTCGCCAAGATCGGCGCGATCGTCGCCTGCCTGAACTGGCGGCTGGCCGACGCCGAAGCCTCGCACTGCCTGAGGCTCGTGTCCCCGCACCTGGTGTTCGTGTCGCGGCGTCATGCCGACGTGCTCGTGCGCATCGGCTGGACGGAGTGCCCGGTGGTCGGGCTCGACGCCGAGTTCGACGGTTTCGTGGCCGCCGGCATCGAGACCGACCCCTTGATCGAGGTCGACGCCGAACAGGGCTTGGTGATCCTCTACACCAGCGGGACCACCGGCCTGCCCAAGGGGGCCGTGATCAGCCAGCGCGCGATGGTGGCGCGCGCGATGTGCTTCGCTGCCGAGTACGGCATCACCGCCGAACACGCCTATGTGGCCTGGAGTCCGCTGTTCCACATGGCCGCGACCGACTTCAGCCTGGCCACGCTGATGCTTGGGGGCAAGGTCATCGTGCAGGACGGCCTGGACGTCGATCGCCTCTGCGCGACGATCGAGGGCGAGACGATCGGCTGGTTGGTCGCGATGCCCGGCATGATCGCCCCCCTCATTGATGGCCTACGGCGCAATCGCACGCGGCCACGCGGCGTGCGGCTGGTGGGCGCGATGGCCGATCTGGTGCCGCTGCAGCAAATCGCCGAGTTGACCGGGCTGCTCGGCGCGCCCTACATCAACAGCTTCGGCGCCACCGAGACCGGCCTCGCGCCGGCCTCTGGTGCGCTGCTGGCGCCGGGCGTGGTGCCCGCGACCCTGGCCAAGCGCGAGTCGGGCTTCTGCCGCCTGCGCCTGGTGGACGCCGAGGAGCGCGACGTGCCGGTGGGAACGCCCGGCGAGGCGGCGCTGCGCGGTCCGACGCTGTTTTCCGGCTACTGGAATGCGCCGGAAGCGAACACGCACGACTTCCGCGGCGGCTGGTTCCACATGGGCGACCTGTTCGTGCGCCGTGCCGACGGTTTGCTGGACTTTGTCGACCGCGCCAAATACCTGATCAAGTCCGGCGGCGAGAACATCTATCCCGCCGAGGTGGAGCGCGTGCTGCTGGCCCAGCCCGGCGTGGCGGACGCCGTGGTGGTGCGCCGGCGCGACGAGCGATGGGGCGAGGTGCCGGTGGCCTTCGTTGCCCTGCAGCCGGACGCGAGCGTCGACCGCGAGGCCTTGCTCTCGGGCTGCCGCGGGCAACTCGCCGGGTTCAAGGTCCCCAAGGAGATCCGTTTCGTCGAGCCGGCGTCGTTCCCGCGCAGCAGCACCGGCAAGATCCAGCGCCACGAGGTGGAGCGCCAATGGCTCGCCGCCTGAAATCCGCCGAGGCTGCGCGCCGTCCCGGCGGGCCCCTTCCGTATCCGCACAACCGTCACGGCATTACCGCCTTGTCCAACCCCAGGAGCCCCATATGAGCCACACAGTCATCGTTGCCGGCGTCGGCATGATTCCCTTTGCCAAACCCGGCGCCAGCGAACCCTACAACGTGATGGGCGAGAAGGCGGCGCGCCTGGCGCTGCGGGATGCTGGCGTGGACTACAAGGCCATCGAGCAGGCCTTCGTCGGCTATGTCTACGGCGACTCCACCTGCGGCCAGCGTGCGCTGTACCCGCTGGGCATGACCGGCATCCCGGTGCTGAACGTCAACAACAACTGCTCCACCGGCTCGTCGGCGCTGTTCCTGGCGCGTCAGGCGGTGCAGTCGGGCGCGGCCGAGTGCGTGCTGGCGCTCGGCTTCGAGCAGATGCAGCCCGGAGCGATCAAGGCCGCTTTCGCCGATCGCCCGACACCCTTCGAGCAGTTCGACAGCGTCACCGACGAGTTGGTCGGGCATCCGGAGATCCCGCTGGCGCTGCGCTACTTCGGCGGCGCCGGCAAGGCGCACATGGACAAGTACGGCACCCGGCTTGAGACCTTCGCCGCCATTCGCGCCAAGGCCAGCCGCCATGCGGTGAACAACCCGCTGGCACTGTTCCGCAAGGAGGTATCGGTCGACGACGTGATGGCCGCACCGATGGTCTGGGAAGGCGTGATGACGCGCCTGATGGCCTGCCCGCCCACCTGCGGCGCCGCCGCGGCGGTGATCTGCTCCGAGGCCTACGCCAAGAAGCACGGCCTGAACCGCCAGGTGCGCATTGCCGCGCAGGCGATGACCACCGACTTCCCCAGCACCTTCGAGTCGCACGACATGATGCGCGTCGTCGGCTACGACATGGCGCGCGAGGCCAGCCGCAAGGTCTACGAATCGGCCGGCATCGGTCCGAAGGACGTCGATGTCGTCGAGCTGCACGACTGCTTCGCGCAGAACGAGCTCATCACCTACGAGGGCCTGGGCCTGTGCCCCGAGGGCGGTGCCGAGAAGTTCGTGCGCGACGGCGACAACACCTACGGCGGCAAGGTCGTCACCAACCCTTCCGGCGGCCTGCTCTCCAAGGGTCACCCACTGGGCGCCACCGGTCTGGCGCAGTGCTACGAGCTGACGCACCAGCTGCGCGGCACCGCCGAGCAGCGGCAGGTCAAGGGCGCGCGCACCGCGCTGCAGCACAACCTGGGTCTCGGTGGCGCCTGCGTCGTGACCCTGTACCAAGCGGCTTGAGAAAGGGCCCACCCATGATCGACAAGAAGCACATCGGCTACGCGCCACCGCCCACGGTGTGGACGGTGGAGAAGGGGCGCATCGCCTTCTTCGCCAAGGTGATCGGCCTGACCGACCCGATCCACACCAAGGAGGCGGCGGCCAAGGCCGCGGGCTATCGCGGCATCGTCGCGCCGCCCACCTTCTTCTTCGGCGCCGAGAGCGATGCCGGCGTGTCGATGAAGATGATCCAGGAGTTCGACATCGACCTGGGCAAGGTGCTGCACGGCGAGCAGCGATTCGAGTACCACGCCCCCGTGTGCGCCGGCGACACCCTGCGCATCGACACCAAGGTCACCGACATCTACGACAAGAAGGGCGGCCTGCTCGAGTTCGTGGTGCGTGAGTCCAAGGTCACCAACCAGCTCGGCGAGCACGTGGCGGACATGCGCGGCGTCATCGTCGTGCGCCACGGCTGAGACGCCAGAGGAGACGCACGATGAATTTCGATCCCAAGACCGTGAAGGTGGGCGATGCCATGCCCGCGCTCGAGCTGCCGCCGATCACGCGCACGACGCTGGCCCTGTTCGCCGGCGCGTCGGGTGACCACAACCCGATCCACATCGACCTCGACTTTGCGCGCAAGGCCGGCATGAAGGACGTGTTTGCGCACGGCATGCTGTCGATGGCCTACCTGGCGCGCGCGCTCACGCAGTGGGTGCCGCAAAGCCGCCTGCTGAGCTACGGCGTGCGATTCGCCGCCATCACCCAGGTCGCCGATCGCGTGCAGTGCAGCGGCAAGGTGGTCGAGAAGCTCGAGTACCGCGGGCGCCCCTGCGCGCGCATCGAACTGACGGCCTCGCGCAACGGCGAGCAGGTCACGCTCAGCGGCGACGCCATCGTTGCGCTGGACTGATTTCGTACCCACACCGAACCATACTCATTCTCTTGGAGAGACCCATGAAGAAGCTCGAAGGCAAAGTAGCCATCGTTTCCGGCTCCGGCCGCGGCATCGGCCGCGCCATCGCGATGAAGCTGGCCAGTGAAGGCGCCAAGGTCGTCGTCAACGACCTCGACGCCGGCCCGGCCGAGGAGACCGTGGCCGCCATCAAGGCCGCGGGTGGGCAGGCCCTGGCCTGCGCCGGCAGCGTCACCGCCGACGGCTTTGCCGAGAAGTTCGTCAAGACCGCCATCGACGGCTTCGGCGGCCTGGACATTATCGTCAACAACGCCGGCTACACCTGGGACAACGTGGTCCAGAAGATGACCGACGAACAGTGGCACGCGATCCTCGACGTGCACCTGACGGCGCCGTTCAAGATCCTGCGCGCGGCGGCGGACTTCATCCGCCACCAGTCCAAGGTCGAGGCCGATGCCGGCAAGGAGGTGTTCCGCAAGGTGGTCAACATCTCGTCGGTGGCCGGCACCGGCGGCAACGCCGGCCAGGCCAACTACTCGGCCGGCAAGGCCGGCATCATCGGCCTGACCAAGGCGCTGTCGAAGGAATGGGGCCGCTACAAGGTCAACGTCAACGCGGTGGCCTTCGGCCTGATCAAGACCAGGCTCACCGAGGCCACCGCCGGCGGCAACGCGTCGATCGACGTCGAAGGCCGGCAGATCAAGGTGGGCGTCAACCCGGACCTGATGGCGATGATGGAGCGCGGCATCCCGCTGGGCCGTGGCGGCACGCCCGAGGAGGCCGCGGGCTCGGTGTACCTGCTGTGCACGCCGGAGTCCAACTACATCAGCGGGCAGGTGCTGATCTGCGGCGGCGGGGTCTCGATCTGATCGACCCCCCGGCCGGCTCCGCCGGTCCGTTCCAGCCCGACCGGCGCATGAAAGGTTGTTCAGTTCATGAATCTGACGTTCAGTGACGAGGACCGCGTCTTCCAGCGCGGCGTGCGCGACTGGTTCGCGGCCAACACGCCGGAGGTCTTGCGGCGCAAGGTCGAAAGCGGCCAGATGCTGACCCGCGACGAGATCGTGCATTGGCAGCGCCGCCTGGACGAGCAGGGCTTTCTCGTCGTCGGCTGGCCGAAGGAACACGGCGGCCCGGGTTGGACGCCGACCCAGCGCTACCTGTACGACCTGGAACGCGCCGCCGCCAACGCGCCGGTGGGCCTGTCGATGGGCGTGATCATGCTGGGGCCGGTGCTGATGGCCTTCGGCAGCGACGCGCAGAAGGCGCGCTACCTGCCGCGCATCCGTCGCTGCGAGGACTGGTGGTGCCAGGGCTATTCCGAGCCCGGCGCGGGATCGGACCTGGCCAGCCTGGCGACGACCGCCGTGTCGGACGGCGACGACTACGTGATCAATGGCTCCAAGATCTGGACCACCTATGCGCACTGGGCCACCCACATGTTCTGCCTGGTGCGCACCGCCAACACCGGCAAGAAGCAGGAGGGCATCTCGTTCCTGCTGATCGAAATGGACCGTCCGGGCATCGAGGTGCGCCCGATCGTCTCGATCGATGGCGAGCACCATCTGAACCAGGTCTTCTTCACCGACCTGCGCGTGCCGCGCAGCAACCTGGTCGGCCAAGAAGGGCAGGGCTGGGAGATCGCCAAGTACCTGCTCACGCACGAACGCACCAGCATCGCCGGCGTGGCCGAGTCGAAGGCGGCGATGGCCAACCTGCTGCGTTCGGCCGCCGAGCGCCGCTGGGCCGGCACTCGCCTGATCGACCAGCCGGGGATGGCGGCACGGCTGGCGCGCGCCGAGATCGACCTGACGGCACTCGAGTACACCAACCTGCGTGTGCTGTCGTCCACCGCGGCGGGCAAGGCGCCGGGCCCGGAGTCGTCGCTGCTCAAGCTGATGGGCACGGCCGTGCAGCAGACGCTGTCCGAGCTGGCGCTCGACATCGGCGCCGAGCAGGCCTGGCCCTGGCATCCCGAAGGCGCCTTGGCCGAGGCCGCGCATGTCCACTCGATGGAGCGTTATGCCTTCTTGCGCGCCTGCACCATCTACGGCGGCAGCGACGAGGTGCAGAAGACGGTGCTGGCCAAGTCCATGCTGGCCGGCGCCGCACGCTGAACGGAGTACATGCGCATGGACCTGAACCCCACCCCCGAACAGAAGATGCTGCGCGAGGCGGCGCACAAATACTTTCGTGCCGAGTGTGGCTTCGACGCGCGCGCGCGGTCGCTGGCGTCCGACGGCGGCTGGGGCGCGGCGCACTGGGCGCGCTTCGCCGAGTTCGGCTGGCTCGGCCTGGCCCTGCCGGAAGCCGTGGGCGGCTTCGGCGGCATGCCCGAGCTGATCCAGGTGTGCGAAGCGATGGGCGCGGCGCTGTGCGTCGAGCCCTACCTCGCATCCACCGTGCTGGCGGCGCAGGCGGTGGCCGCTGCGGCCGACGGCGCGCAACAGCGGGCGCTGCTGGTGCCGCTGGTGGAAGGCCGCAGCAAGCTGGCGCTGGCGTACACCGAGGCCGAGTCCGGCCCCGCGCTCGAATGGGTCGAGACACGTGCAAGGCGACAGGGCAGCGGCTGGGTGCTCGACGGCCGCAAGACCGGCGTCGTCGGGCTGCCTTGGGCCGGCACGGTGATCGTCAGCGCCCGCATCGACGGCCAGCCGGGGGATCGCGACGGCATCGCGCTGTTCGCCGTGCCGGCCACGACCGGGGGTGTGGAGATCGTGGCCTATGCGCGCTACGACGGCCTGCGCAGCGGCGAGTTGCGGTTGACCGGGGCGCAGCTCGACGCGGGCGCGCTGCTGGGCGAGCCGGCGCGCGCCCTCGACGCGCTGGAGCGCGCGGTCGATCTCGCGACCATCGCCGCCTGTGCCGATGCGCTGGGCGCGATGTCGGCGGTGCTGCACAAGACCGGCGCCTACCTGGCCACGCGCAAGCAGTTCGGTGCGCCTTTGGCGAGCTTCCAGGTGCTGCAGCACCGCATGGTGGACATGTTCGCGGCGCTCGAGGCGTCGCGCTCGATGGTCGTGATGGCGGCGCTGCATGCCGATGCGGCACCCGACGAGCGTGCCCGCGCGGCGTCGGCGGCGAAGGTGGCCGTGGGCGAGCGCGCGCGCTTCGTCGCCCAGCAGGGCGTGCAGCTGCACGGAGGCGTGGGCATGACCGAGGAGCTGGACATCGGCCATTACTTCCGCCGCCTGACGCTGCTCGAGAAGGCCGATGGCGGCATCGACCACCACCTGCAGCGGTTCGGACGACTGCAGCGCAGGAACTTCGGGCCGTCGGCATGACGGTGATGCCTTCCTCCATATCGACGACCGACGAGGCCTTCGCGCGCAACCGCGACGCCTACCTCGCACGGATTGCCGATCTGCACGCCCGCCGCGCGCGGGCGCTGGTCGGCGGGCCGGAGAAGGCGCGCCGCCTGCACAAGCAGCGCGGTCAGCTGCTGCCGCGCGAGCGGCTGGCGGCGGTGCTGGACCCCGGCTCGCCCTTCCTCGAATTCGGCCAGCTCGCCGGCGACGGCCTTTACGAGGGCGTGCCGCCCGGCGGCAGCATCATCACCGGCGTGGGCCTGGTCAGCGACCGGCCCTGCATGCTGATGATCCACGACGCCACCGTGAAGGGCGCCACCTACTACGGCATCACCGCCAAGAAGCACGTGCGGGCGCAGATGTTCGCCTGGCAGCACCGTCTGCCGTGCATCACGATGGTCCAGTCCGGCGGCGCCAACCTGCCCGAGCAGGCGCACATCTTCCCGGATGACGGCCAGTTCGGCTCGATCTTCTACAACCAGATCCGCATGTCGGCCGAGGGCATCACGCAGATCGCCACCGTGCATGGGCCTTCGACCGCGGGCGGCGCCTACCTGCCGGCGCTGTGCGACATGGCGGTGATCGTGCGCAAGCAAGGCGCGATGTTCCTCGGCGGGCCTGAGCTGGTGTACGCGGCCACCAAGGAAGAGGTCGACGCCGAGACGCTAGGCGGTGGCGAGATGCACAGCCGTGTCAGCGGCGTCACCGACCACCTGGCCGAGAACGACGGCCACGCCATCGCGATCGTGCGCGACCTCGTCGCCCACCTCGGCACGCCGCCCAGGCAGCGCTGGGACGTGGCCCCGGCGCGGCCGCCGCTGCACGACCCGCGCGAGATCTACGGCATCGTCAGCGCCGACACGCGCCACCCCACCGACAACCGCGAGGTCATCGCCCGCCTGATCGACGGCAGCGAACTGCAGGAGTTCAAGCCGCTGTACGGCGACACGCTGATTTGCGGCTTCGCGCGCATCAAGGGCTTCCAGGTGGGCATCCTGGCCAACAACGGTGTCATCTTCTCCGAGGCCGCCGTCAAGGGCGCGCACTTCATCGAACTGGCCTGCCAGCGCGACATCCCATTGCTGTTCGTGGCCGACGTCTCCGGCTTCATGGTCGGCCAGGCGGTCGAGCGCGAGGGCATCGCCAAGCACGGCGCCAAGTTCATCACCGCGATGGCCTCGGCCAACGTGCCGCGCTACACGCTCATCACCGGCGGGTCGTACGCCGCGGCCTATCTGGCGATGTGCGGGCGCCCGTTCAAGCCGCATGCCATGCTGATGTGGCCCAGCGGCCGTGCTGCGCTGATGGGCCCGGAGCAGGCGGCCACCACGCTGACGATGGTGCGCGACCGCATCCACGAGCGCGAGGGCACGCGCTGGACAGACGAAGAGCGCGAGCGCTTCAAGCAGCCGATCCGCGAGCAGTTCGAGGCCTTCGCGAGCCCCTACAACTTCGCCTCCAACCTGTGGTGCGACATGGTGATCGACCCGCTGGAGACGCGCGACACGTTGGCCCTGTTGTTCGAACTGGCCGGCCGCCAGCCGCAACGCGAGACGCGCTTCGGCGTGTTCAGGATGTGATGACGATGCTCGGTTCCGTGCTCCAAGGCCTGCGCGTCGTCGACCTGACGCAGAACGTGGCCGGACCCTACTGCACGCAGATCCTCGCCGACCTTGGCGCGGAAGTGATCAAGATCGAACGGCCGGGCAGCGGCGACGACGCGCGCGCCTGGCGGCCACCCGAGATCGGCGGCATGTCCACCGGCTTTGCCGCGCTGAACCGCAGCAAGAAGAGCGTCGCGCTCGATCTGGACCGGCCCGAGGGCCAGCGCATCGTGGCGCAGCTGGCCGCCGGTGCCGACGTGCTGGTGCACTCGCTCAAGCCCGGCAGTGCCGAAGCGCGCGGGCTGGGGGACGAGCCTCTGCGGGCCGTCAATCCGCGGCTCGTCTACTGCGCCATCAGCGCCTTTGGCGAGGTCGGGCCGATGCGCGGCCTGCCCGGCTACGACCCGCTGATGCAGGCCTTCACCGGCATCATGAGCGTCACCGGCCACGAGGGCGACGAGCCGGCGCGGGTGGGCGTCTCGCTGATCGACCTGGGCACCGGCATGTGGGCGGCGATGGCGGTGCTCTCGGCGCTGCTGCAGCGCGCCGGCACCGGACAGGGCATGCGCGTGGGCGCCAGCCTGCTCGAGACCGGCCTGGCGTGGATGGCGGTGCCGATCGCGAACTACCTGGCCACCGGCCGGCTGCCGCGCAAGATGGGCTCGGGCATGGCGATGATGGTGCCCTACGAGCTGTACGACACCGCCGATGGCCAGGTGTTCATCGCAGCGGCCAACGACCGGCTGTTCGCCCGCATCTGCGACGCGCTCGGGTGCCCCGAGCTGGCGCGCGACCCGCGCTTTGCCGACAATCCCTCGCGCGTGGGCCACCGCGACGCGCTGCACGAGTCGCTGGAAGCGCATACACGGTCGCGCAGCACCGCCGATTGCATAGAGCGGCTGCGCGCCGCCGGTGCGCCGTGCAGCGAGCTGAACAACGTGGCCCAGGTGCTGGAGCAGGAGCAGGTGCACGCCTTGAAGCTGTTGGCCGACGTGCCGCTGCCCCAAGCGAGCGGGCACCGCGCGATCGGCCTGCCCTTCAACAGCGGCGGCCAGCGCGGCCGTGCGCCCGCCGCTCCGCCGGTGCTCGGGGCCGACACCGCGGACGTGCTCGCCGCGCTGGGGCTGGACACGGCGGCGCAGGCGGCGCTCAAGCGCCAGGGCGTGACCGGCTGAACCTCATCGGAAGGACCCGTTCCCACATGGCCATGAACTTCGACTACACCGAGACCCAGGCCCAGATCCGGGCGGCCGTGAAGGACCTGTGCGGGCGCTTCGGCCCAGAGTACTGGCGGCAGCTGGCGCAGGACGGCAAGTACCCCGAGACCTTCGTCGATGAGATGGCAAAGGCCGGCTGGCTGGCCGCGCTGATCCCCGAGGAGTACGGCGGTGCCGGGTTGCCGTTGCTCGACGCCTGCCTGATCCTGCAGGAGATCAACCAGAACGGCGCCAGCGCGGTGCACTGCCACGCGCAGATGTACACGATGGCGTCGATCATGCGCCACGGCAGCGAGGCGCAGAAGCGCCGCACCTTGCCTCGCATCGCCGACGGCAGCCTGCGCCTGCAGGCCTTCGGCGTGACCGAGCCCGACGCCGGCTCCAACACGCTGGCGATCAAGACCTTCGCGCGCCGCGTGCCGGGCGGCTACGTGCTCAACGGCCAGAAGATCTGGACCTCGCGCTACAGCCACTCGCACCTGTACCTGCTGATCGCGCGCACCACGCCGATCGAGGAGGTGAAGAAGAAGACCGACGGGCTGAGCCTTTTCCTGATCGACATCGCCAAGGCCGGCAAGTCGCTCCAGGCGCGACCGATCCGCACGATGATCAACCACCACACCTTCCAGGTCTTCATCGACAACCTCGAGCTGAGCGACGACGACCGCATCGGCGAGGAAGGCAAGGGCTTCCACTACCTGCTCGACTCGCTGCACTCCGAGCGCCTGCTCGTGGCCAGCGAGGCCATCGGCGACGGTCACTGGTTCGTCGGCAAGGCCGCAGCCTACGGGGGTGAGCGCATCGTCTTCGACCGCCCGATCGGTTCCAACCAGGGCGTGCAGTTCCCGATCGCGCGCGCGCACATGAACGTCGAGGCCGCCGAACTGATGCGCAACAAGGCGGCCACGCTGTTCGATGCCGGCCAGTCCTGCGGCCGCGAGGCCACGATGGTGAAGTACCTGGCCAGTGAGGCCGCCTGGGAGGCCGCCGAGGCCGCGATGACCACCTTCGGCGGCTACGGCGTGGCTTGCGACTTCGACATCGAGCGCAAGTGGAAGGAAAGCCGACTGTTCCGCACCGCGCCGATCTCCAACAACCTGGTGCTCGCCCAGGTGGCCGAACACCTGCTGGGCATGCCGCGCTCTTACTGAACCGCGCACGATGGCCACCTACGAAACCCTGCGCATCGAGCCCGCCCCCGGCACCGCCCCCGACGAGGGCGTGCGCTGCCTGATGCTGAACCGGCCCGAGGTGATGAACGCGATGAACACGCAGATGTTCGTCGAGCTGCGCGCGGGGCTGCACGAGTTGGCCTTCGAAGACGGGCTGCGCGTGCTCGTCGTCACCGGCGCGGGCGAGCGTGCGTTCAGCACCGGCGGCGACTTGAAGCAGCGCGATGGCATGACCGACCACCAGTGGCGGCGCCAGCACCAGCTGGCCGAGGAGGTGCTGCTGGCGGTGAAGGACTTCCCGGCGCCGGTGATCGCCGCCGTCGAGGGCCACGCGCACGGCGGTGGCTGCGAGTTGGCGCTGATGTGCGACTGGATCGTCGCCGCGCGCTCGGCGGTGTTCTCCCTGCCCGAGGTGCGCCGCGGCATCATGCCCGGCGGCGGCGGCATCCAGAACCTGGTGCGAGCCGCCGGCGCACGCCGCGCCAAGCAGCTGCTGCTGACGGCGCGGCGCTTTTCCGCCGAGCAGGCGGCGCAGTGGAACATCGTGACCACGCTCGTCGAGCCCGGCCAGGCGCTGGCCGCCGCGGTGGCCGAGGCGCGCGAGGTGGCGCTGGCGGCGCCGATGGCCGTGCACTACGCCAAGGTGGCGGCCTCGCGCGGCGGTGAGGTCGATTTCCACAGCGGCTACACGCTCGACATCGCCGCCTACAACGTGCTCGTGTCGTCGCAGGACCGGCTGGAGGGTGTGCGCGCCTTCAACGAGAAGCGGCCGCCGCGGTGGAGCGGGCGCTGATGTTCCGAAGAATCCTGATCGCCAACCGCGGTGAAATCGCCTGCCGCATCGTGCGCACCTGCAGGCGGCTGGGCATTGCACCGATCGGCGTGCATTCCAGTGCCGACCGCGATGCGCTGCACACCGCATCGATGGACTCGTCGATCGGCGTCGGTGGCGCCAGCGCTGCCGACAGCTACCTGCGCATCGACGCCATCCTCGATGCTGCGCGCCGCGCCGGGGCCGATGCTATCCACCCCGGCTACGGTTTCCTGGCCGAGAACCCGGCCTTCGCCGAGGCGGTGGAGGCGGCGGGGCTGGTGTTCATCGGCCCCACGCCCGACACGCTGCGCCGCTTCGGCCACAAGGGCGAGGCCAAGGCCGAGGCGCGCGCGGCCGGCGTGCCGGTGCTCGGCGGCGGCGAAGAGGCCAGCGCCGACGCCGATGTGGTGGCCGCGCGCGCGCGGGCGCTGCCGCTGCCGGTGCTGCTCAAGCCGGCGGCCGGCGGCGGCGGCAAGGGCATGCACGTGGTGCGCCACGCGGGCGAGCTGCAGGCCGCCATCGGCACCGCGATGCGCGAGGCGAGCAGCGCCTTCGGCGATGCGGCGCTGATCGTCGAACCCTATGTCGAACGCGGGCGCCACGTCGAGGTGCAGATCGCCGGTGATGGCCGCGGCGAGGTGATCCACCTGTACGAGCGCGAGTGCACGCTGCAGCGCCGCCATCAGAAGCTGATCGAGGAGGCGCCCGCGGCGCCGCTGCCCGCCGGGCTGCGCGAGCGTCTACTCGACGATGCGCTGCGTCTGGCGCGCCGGCTGGATTACCGTGGCGTGGGCACGGTCGAGTTCCTCGTCGCGGGAGACCGGCATTGGTTCCTCGAGGTCAATCCGCGGCTTCAGGTGGAACACCCGGTGACCGAGGAGGTGACCGGCATCGACATCGTCGAGCTGATGCTGCGCGTGGCCTGCGGCGAGCGCTTGCCGGTGCGCCAGGCCGACGTGCGCGTGAGCGGCCATGCGGTCGAGGCCCGGCTGTGTGCCGAGGACGCCGAGCACGACTTCCTGCCTGCCACCGGCAGCATCGAGCAGATCGCCTTCCCCAGCGGCGGCGTGCGCGTCGAAACCGGCGTGCGCGCCGGCTCGGTGGTGACGCCGCACTACGACTCGCTGCTGGCCAAGCTCGTCGTGCACGCGCCCAGCCGCGACGAGGCGATCGACCGCGCGCAGGCGGCACTCGCGGCGACGCGGGTGCTGGGCGTGACCACCAACGCCGATTTCCTGCGCCGGCTGTTGGCACGACCCGAGGTGCGCGACGCGGGCTTCCACACCCGCAGCATCGACGAATGGCTGGCGCGGCCAGAGCGGGCCACGCAGGCGGTGCCGCTGGACATCGTGGCCGCGGCCGGACTGTGGTGGATGCTCGATGAACGCGCGCGCGCGTTGGACTGCGGGGCCTGGTCGGGCGCCGACGTCACCGGCTGGCAGTTGCAGGCCGGCGATGACGCGCTGAGCGCGGTGCCCGCGGTGCTGCTGCGCGACGGTGCGAGCGTGCACGAGGTCTACCTGGGCATTCCCGGGCCCGATGGTTTCACCACCGTGCTGGTGGGCGCGCAGCGCCTCCGCTTGGCGTTGCGCGCCCAGGCCGATGGGGGCTGGCAATGCGAACACGGCGTCGAGTTGCAGACGCTGGCCCTGGCCCGTCGCGGCACGAGCCTCTTCGTGCAGGGGGGCGGCGCCAGCCACCAACTGGAAGTGGTGCCCTACCTGGCCCGTGCGACCGCAGGCAGCGCCGGCTCCGGAGAACTGCGCGCGCCTATGATGGGCACCATTCTCGCGACGCACGCCGAGGTGGGGCGGCCGGTGCGCGCCGGCGACGTCGTGGTGACGATGGAGTCGATGAAGATGGAACTGAAGATCTGCGCCGAGCACGATGGCGTGCTTGCCAGCCTGTCGGTGAGCCCCGGTCAGACGGTGGAGCGCGGCCTCGTGGTGGCGGTGGTGGGTGCCGAGACCGATCCTGGGGTGCCCGGCCCTCGAACAGAACGTGAACCAGGAGCACAAACCTCATGAACTACCAGTCCATTCGCCTGACTCGTGACAGCGCGCAGGTGGCGCGCCTGACGCTGGCGCGGCCCGAGATCCAGAACGCGCTGAGCCTGGAGGTCACGCGGGAACTGCGCCACGCGCTGGCCGAGGTGGCCGCCGATGACCAGGTGCGCGCCCTGGTGCTCACCGGCGAGGGCAAGTCGTTCTGTGCCGGCGGCGACCTGAAGTGGATGCAGACCGTGCTGAGCCAGAGTCGCGACCAGCGCATTGCCGACTCGCGCCCGCTGGCCGACCTGTTCTACGAGTTCGACCACCTGCCCAAGGTGGTGATCGGGCGCATCAACGGTCCGGCCACCGGCGGCGGCTTCGGGTTGACCTGCATCTGCGACGTGGTGGTGGCCTCCAGCACCGCGCGCTTCTCGCTCACCGAGGCACGGCTCGGATTGGTGCCGGCCAACATCGGGCCCTATGTCGCGCGCCGGCTCGGGCTGGCGCGCGCGCGGCGCTATGGGCTGACGACGCAGTTCATCGACGCGGCGCAGGCCGAGCGCATCGGCCTGGCGGACCGCGTGGTTGCGCCCGAGGAACTGGACCGCGCGGTGGCCGAGGAACTCGATCTCGTGCTGTCGCTGCCGGTGAGCTCGATCGCCGCCACCAAGAAGCTCTTCAACGACGTGATCGGCCGCCCGCCGCGCGAGTGCATGGACTACACCGCCGCGCTGCTCGCCGATGCCTGGGAGCGGCCCGACGCGGCCGAGGGCATCGCCGCCTTCCTGGGCAAGAGAGCGCCCTCGTGGAAGGTCACCACCGGTTGAAGCCCGACGCAATGCCTGTCCGGAGGACATCGAAATGAACGACGCAGAGACCGTGGTCTACGAGGTGCGCGACGGCATCGCCACCGTGAAGATCAACCGCCCCGAGATCCGCAATGCGCTCTCGCCGGCCGCCGCCAACCGCCTGTACGACTGCTGGGGCGAGGTCGATGCCGACCCCAGCGTGCGCGTGGCCATCCTCACCTCGGCCGACTGCGGCACCTTCTGCGCCGGCCTGGACCTGCGGGAGGCGGCGCGGGTGAAGAAGGAGGAGGGCGTGGACATCCTGACGAAGATGAAGGACCCGTTCCATGCCCGCCAGCGCCGCGTGGCCAAGCCGATCATCGCGGCGATGACAGGGCACCTGATCGCCGGCGGCATGATGCTGTCGCTGAACTCCGACCTGCGCGTAGGCCTGAAGGGCACGCAGGTGGGCATCACCGAGACGCGCATCGCCGGCCGCGGCAGCCCGTGGGCGATCCCGCTGCTGTGGATGCTGCCGCAGCCGCTGCTGATGGAGATGGTGCTCACGGGCGAACTGCAGCCGATCGAGGTCTTCCACGAGCTGCGCTTCATCAACTACCTGGAGGACACGCCCGATGCGGTGCGTGCCCGCGCGCAGGCGCTGGCCGAGCGCATCCGTGACAACGCGCCTCTGTCGGTGATGGCGGGCAAGGAGTCCATCCTCACCGCGATGAGCGCAGGCTGCGAAGCCGGCATGGCGCTGGCGCACAACATCTACCGCGCCGCCTACGCGAGCGAGGACGCGCAGGAAGGCCCCCGCGCCTTCGCCGAGAAGCGCAAGCCGGTGTGGAAGGGCCGCTGAAGCGGCGGCGAGTCGGCGCAGGAGCGGCAGCATGTGCAGCATTGACCCCCTGATTCGCAACAACCGTGCATGGTCGGCCCGCTGCCGTGCGGAGGACCCGCAGTTCTTCACCCGGCTCGCGGGGCAGCAGACGCCGCGCTACCTGTGGATCGGCTGCTCCGACAGCCGCGTGCCGGCCAACGAGATCGTCGGCCTGCGACCTGGCGAAATCTTCGTCCACCGCAACGTCGGCAACCTGGTGGTGCACTCGGACCTGAACTGCCTGACGGTGCTGCAGTATGCCGTGGAGGTGCTGAAGGTAGAGCACGTGCTGGTGGTCGGCCACTACGGCTGCGGCGGGGTGCAGGCGGTGATCGAGCAGCGCCGCACAGGCCTGGCGGACAACTGGCTGCGCCACATCGAGGACGTCGCGCGCAAGCACGAAGCCCGGCTCGAAGTGGCCTCTTCCCCTGCCGAGCGTGCGGTACGCTTGTGCGAGCTCAACGTGATCGAGCAGGTCAGCAACGTCTGCCGCACCACGGTGCTGCGGCGCGCGTGGGAGCGCGGCCAGCAGGTCGAGGTGCACGGTTTCGTCTACGGCCTCGAAGACGGGCTGCTGTACCGGGTCAGCGAAGCGGTGGGCTGCGAATCGAGGGACTCCGGCTATGCCGCTGCGCTCGCGGCGCTAGGCGTGCCCTGAGCCGCGACCGTCCGCCACAACATCAAGCGGACATCAGCCGGATAGGCGTGCCTGCAACTCCGCTACCGCCTCGGGATTGACCAGCGACGACAAGTCCCCCGGGCTGTCTCCACGGTAGACCGCGCGCACCACGCGCCGCATGATCTTCATGTTGCGCGTCTTGGGCAGGTCGCCCACCAGCATCACCTGCCGCGGGCGGTACGAGGTGCCCATGCCCTTGACCACGGCTTCGGACAGTTCGCGTTCCAGCGCCGCGTCGGCGGCGACGCCCGGCATCGGCACGCACACGCAGACGATGGCCGACCCCTTGACCTCGTCGGGCACGCCGATCACAGCCGCTTCCGAAACTTTGCCCGTGCTGGTGAGCAGGGTCTCGATCTCCGAAGGGCCGGTGCGCTTTCCCGAGACCTTGATCGTGTCGTCGCTGCGGCCGAGGATGTAGACGAGTCCGTCTTCGTCGCGCATCGCGAAGTCGCCGTGAACCCACAGGCCGGGCAGGGTGCGCCAGTAGCTGTCGAGGTAGCGCTCGTCGTCGCGCCACAGGCTCTTGGTGAAGCCGATGTTGGGATTGCGCAGCACGAGTTCGCCCACCTGTCCCGGGCCCACGGGCTTCCCGGCGTCATCGACGATGTCCACGCCCACGCCCAGGCCGCCCATGCCGAACGAACCCGGGCGCAGCGGGTGGTGTACGGTGCCGGTGAAGTTGCAGCCTCCGACCTCGGTGCCGCCGACGATGTTCAGGAACGGCAGTTGGCCCTTGCAGACATGCTCGAAGAACCAGCGCCAAGGCGCTTCGGTCCAAGCCTCGCCGCCGGAGACGGTGATGCGCAGCGACGAGAGGTCGTAACGTCCGACCTCCTGGTCGCCGTGGCGCATCAGACCGCGGATCAGCGTGGGTGCCACGCCGAGGTAGGTGACCTTGTGGTACTGCAGCAGCCGCCAGAAGCGGCCGGTGTCGGGATAGTCGGGCGTGCCTTCGGCCACCAGCAGGCTGCCGCCGAAGTAGCTGGGGATGCAGGCGCACATCGCGCCCACCATCCAGCCCATGTCGCTCATGAAGAAGAAGCGGTCGCTCGAACGGAAGTCGCCGCAGATGTGCATGTCGCGCGTGACCATCGAGCCGAGGAAGCCCACGTGCGTCCACACGCAGCCCTTGGGCTTGCCGGTGGTGCCCGAGGTGTACAGCAGCACCGCCGGATCGTCGGCGGCCATCTCGGTCGTGGCGCGCTCGGCGGACTGCTCCGCCACGGCCGCAGCCCAGTCGACATCGCGTCCCGGGGTCATGGGGCAGGGCAGGGCTGTGCCCAGGTGCCGCAGCACCAACACGTTCCGGACACTGGGCACCGCTGCCAGCGCCTCGTCGAGCACCGACTTCATCGCGCCCGGGGTGCCGCGGCGCCAGGTGCCGTCGACGGTGAGCACGACCTTGGCCTCGCCGTCGTTCAGACGCGCCACCAGCGGCTGCGGCCCGAAGCCGGAGAACAGCGGCATGACGACGGCGCCGATCTTCAGCACGGCAAAGAACGCGATGAAGGTCTCGGGCAGGTTGGGCATGTACAGGCCCACCCGGTCGCCGCGCTGCACGCCCAGCGCCTCGAGCGCACCGGCTAGCCGGCAGACCTCGGCGTCGAACTCGCGGTAGCTCAGTTCGCGCCGGGCGTTGGGTGCCGTCGGATCCTCGCTCTCCCAGGCGATGAAGGTGCGATCCCAGGTGGGGGTGCCACGGTGCCGGTCGATGCAGTTGAGCACGATGTTGGTCGTGCCGCCGACGCACCAGCGCGCCCACTCGATGCCGCGCGAGGTGTCGAGCATGCGCTCGTACGGCTTGTAGAAGCGGAAATCGCAGAACCCGAACACCTGCTCCATCAGCCAGGCTGGGTCCGCGTCGGCGCGGCTCTGCAGGCTTTGCAGGTCGGGCTGGCCGGTGTACCGGATGAATGCCGTGAGGTTGGAGCCGGCAATCGTCTCCGGCGACGGTATCCAAGCAAACGGTCGTTTGGTAGACTGCATTCTCGCAAGGTTAACGCAAGGGGCGTGCGCCGTCCAGCGTGTACACGCCGGTCCCGCGCTGCCCGCCAGGAGAGATCCCGATGCATGTCGACGACGCCATCCGCAGCCGCAAGTCCGTGCGGCGCTTTCTGCCCACGCCGGTGCCAGTCCCGGTGGTGCGCCACATCCTGGAGGTATCGGCGCGCGCGCCCAGCGGCAACAATGTGCAGCCTTGGCGCGTCTACGCAGTTGCCGGAGAACCGAAGAATCGGCTGTGCAATGCCATCGTGCAGGCCGCCACGACCGACCCCGACCGCCATCAGCCCGAGTACGCGTACTATCCAACGCAGTGGGTCGAACCCTATCTCGATCGCCGCCGCCGCTGCGGCTTCGGCCTGTATGCCTCGCTGGGGATCGCACGCGACGACGCCCAGGCGCGTGAACTGCAGATGCTCCGCAACTACATCTTCTTCGATGCCCCGGTGGGACTGCTCGTCACGCTGGACCGGCGCCTGAACACCGGCAGCTTCATGGACCTGGGCATGTTCATTCAGAACATCATGGTCGCGGCCCGCGCCCAGGGCCTGCACACCTGTGCGCAAGCCGCGTTCGCCTGGTTCCACAAGATCGTGCGCGAGCAACTGCCGCTGTCTGAACACGAGATCCTCGCCTGCGGCATCGCGCTTGGCCACGAGGATCCGGCGGCCCCCGAGAACGCCTTCATCACCGAGCGCGCACAGCCCGATGAGTTCGCACACTTTGCCGGTTTCGGGGCCGCACGGTGAGGCAGCCGGGGGACGGCTGAAGACGGGCATACTTCGGCGCAACTGCGATGAAGACGCTGCTGGTCGTCCACCACTCCATGACGGGCGGCACCACCCAGATGGTCGAGGCCGCGATGCACGCGGCGCGCCACGAAGACGGGATCGAGGTCGTCGCCCGGCGCGCGTTCGATGCCGGTGCGACGGACGTGCTGAGCGCCGATGGCTACCTCTTCGCCACGCCGGAGAATCTGGCCGCCATGTCCGGTGCACTCAAGGACTTCTTCGACCGAGCCTACTATGCCGCGCTCGGCCGCATCAACGGGCGGCCTTACGCCGCCATGGTCTGTGCCGGCACCGACGGCAGCATGGCGGTGCGGCAGATCGAGCGTGTTGCCACCGGTTGGCGGCTGCGCTCGGTCGCCGAGCCGCTGATCGTGCGCACCGGCGCACAGACTCCCCAGGCCATCCTCGCGCCCAAGCACATCGCCCCTGCCTCCCTGCGGCAATGTGCCGATCTGGGCCAGGCGCTTGCGGCGGGTCTGGCGTGCGGCGTGTTCTGAAGGGGTGTCGGCCGGCGCGTCGGCGGCTGCGATCGCGGCGACCGAGCCGCGTCGCTCAGACCGGACGCACCAATGACCGCGCATAGACCCTGTAGGTGCCGAGCCCGCGCGCGATCAGCGGGCCATAGAGGTCGTTGTGCCGCAACTGCACCGACACGTAGGCCACGGTCTTGCCGATGTGGTCGGGCGAGCCGGTGGCGAACAGCACGCCGTCACGTACGCCCAGCAGGAAGTCGGTCGTCAGCGTGACGGTCACCGACGACATGATGATCTGGCCGCTGGCAGGGACCCGTTGGTCGATCAGCGAGCGGCCGCCGATAGCGTCCAGCAGCGTGAGGCTCACGCCGCCGTGCAGCACGCCGTGCGGGTTGAGCAGCTCGCGCCGCACCGGCAACCGGAGGTGTGGGCGACCATCGGCAACGATGGTCTCGTACCCGACCAGTTCCTGGAACGGGCCGTGAACATGTGTCGGTGTCGACACGGCCGAACGTTCAATCGGTGACCGGGATCGGATCGGACACGCGATCGAACTTGCCGCCCTTGGCATCGGAGCGCAGCACGAGCACGCTGCTGGGCGACTGCCTCTGCGTGGCGCTGAAGCTGATCGGCGAGGTGAGCCCGTCGGTGCGGAAATCTTTCGTCGATTCGAGCTTGTCGACCACGCAGGCGCGCGTCAGCGCTTTGCCGCAGCGGCGAACGGCGTCTTCCATCAGCAGCGCGCCGACATAGGCGGTGATGGAGTAGCGGTTGAGCTGCTTCTGTTCGTCGGCGCTGAGGTACTTCTGCGTCAACGCGATGAACTTGGCCATGCCGGGGACCGTCAGGTCGGTCAGTGGCGGCACGTAGTCGGCCACGTAGTAGCCGTCTCCGGCCGGACCCGCGAGTGCCTGCACCGGCGTGAGGTGTGCGGAGTGGATGGTCAGGAAGGTCACGGGCATCTGGTTCTTCGCCGCCTCCTTCATGAGCATCGAATGCTCGGCCACCACGCCGCCCGATGCGATGAAGGAGGCCCCGGCCCGCTTCAGGCTCAGCATCTCGGCAGAGAAGTCCTTGGTGCCGCGCTTGAACGAGATCTCGGCCACGCTGTTCAGGCCCAGTGCCTTGACAGCCTTCTGGTAGCCGCAGCGCACATCCGCGCCGAACTCGTCGTCCTGGTAGACGAGCGAGAACTTCTCCTTCTGCAGGTTCTTGCTCTTGACCAGGTGCGTCATTCCGGCGGCCAGCTCCTGGCAATAGGTCGGACCGAGGATGAACACCGTCTTGCGCGGTGGCGTGAAGTGCGAGGCCGACACCGCCATGCCGTTGATGGTGGGGATCTTCTGCTCCTCGATATAGGGCAGCATGGCCTGCATCATCGCGGCGCCCGAGGTGCCCAGCAGCGCGAAGATGTTCTCCACCTCGTTGAGCCGCTTGATGCCCTGCAGCGCACGCTGCGGCACATAGCCATCGTCGTCCTGGCGGATCTCGACCTTCCGGCCGTGGATGCCGCCGCGTGCATTGACGTCCTGCTCCCACACCTTCAGGGCCAGCATGTGGGCCTTGCCGAGCAGGCTGGGCGGCCCGCTAACCGGCGTGACCGATCCCAGGATGAGCTGTGTGTCGGTGACGCCGGGTTCCGCGGCCGCAGCGGTGAGGGAATGGGCCGACAGGCCAATGGCCGCGGCAGCGAGCAGGGGACGCAGCGGAAGCGAGGTTTGCATGTGTGTGCGACGATGGGTCGATGAAGGGGTGAATCGGGCAATCACTTGTCCGTCAGCCAGTCCGAGGCGCGCTCGAACTTGCCGGCGGCGACGTTGGCTTTGAGCAGGATCGGACGGGTGCCGCTCTGCCGGATGCCAGGGCCGAAGCTCAGCGGGGCCATGATGCCGTCGCTGGCGAAATTCTTGGTCTGCTCCAGCTTCTGCACGACGCAGGCGCGCGTGAGATTCCGTCCGCAGGCCTGCAGGGCCGACTCCAGGAGCATCGCCGCCACGTAGCCGGTCAGCGAGTAGCGGTTCATGGCCTTGACGTCGTCGGCAGTGAGGTACCTGTAGGCCAAGGCGTTGAGCCGGCCGATGCCCTGGGTCTCGGTGTCGGTGATCGGCGGCACGTAGTCGGCGATCAGCAGGCCTTCCGCGGCGCTGCCGGCCAGTTGCAGCACCGCACCCAGGTGCGAGGGGTGTGCCGCCAGTCGAACGACGTCCATGCCGTTCTTCTGGATCTCCTTGAGCATGGTGGCCGTCTCGCTGATGATGCCGCCCACGAGCACGAAGTTCGCGCCGGACTTCTGCACCGCCAGCACCTCGGCGGAGAAGTCCTTCTGGGCGCGCTTGTAGGGCACGTCGATCGCGCTGCTCAGCCCGGCGGCCTTGAGCGCCGCGTCGTAACCGCACTTGACGTCGGCGCCGAAGTCGTCGTCCTGGTAGATCAGCGCGAACTTCCCCTTCTGCAGCTTGCGCGTGGCGATCAGGTGTTTCATCGCACCCGTGATTTCCTGGCAGTAGGTGGCGCCGACGTTGAAGACGGTCTTGCGCGGGGGGGTGAAGTGCGGGCCGGCGACGGCGGCGAAGTTGATCGCCGGGATCTGGTTCTCCTCGATCGTCGGCATCATCGCCATCAGGTGCGAGGAACCCGATGTGCCGACGACGGCGAAGACCTTGTCGACGTCGACGAGCTTCTTGATCGCCTGCACCGAGCGCTGCGGCACGTAGCCGTCTTCCTCGACGCGCAGCTCGATCTTGCGGCCATGGATGCCACCGCGCGCGTTGACGTCCTTCTCCCACACGCGCAGCGCGATGACGCCGGCCTTGCCGATCAGGCTGGGCGGCCCGGTCTGCGGCAGTACGCTGCCGATGACGAGGCGGTCGTCGAACACGCCGGGATCCGTGGCATGCGCAGCGGCGGCCAAGGCACACAGCGCGGCGGCCAGGAGAGGGCGCAGGCTAGGAACGATTCTGCTCATGTCGGTCTCCTCATGGTGAGCGGGGCCGCTGCCCCCGTGGGTGATGGCTCTAGTAGCGGAACGGCCAATGCGTCCAGTAGTGCTTCAGGTCGCGCCAACGGCCGATCAGGCCATCGGGCTCGAAGCGCAGGAACAAGACGATGGCCAACCCGTAGACGATGCCCTTGATCTCGAATGCGGCGGTGGAGAGTGCCCCCGACCCCAGCGCGCTGAAGAGCAAGCCGAGGCCTTCGTTGAGCACGAAGATGAACACGGCGCCGAGCAGCGCGCCTGACACCGTGCCCAGGCCGCCGACGATCAGCATCGACAGCGCCTCGATCGACACCAGCAGGCTGAAGCTGTCGACGTTGAGGTAGCGCGTATAAAAGGCCAGTAACGCGCCGGCCACGCCCGTGTAGAAGGCACTCACCGTGAAGGCGAGCAGGCGCCAGCGCACCAGGTTCACGCCCATCGCGCGCGCGGCGATGTCGTGCTCGCGGATCGCCATCAGCGCCCTCCCGACGCGGCTGCGTTGCAGGTTCAGCGTGGCAAACACCGCCAGCAGCAGCACCGCCAGAACCACGTAGTAGTAGCCGCCCTCGGCCGCGAGCGGCCGGCCGAACAGCGCCGGCTGCGGCACTGTCAAGCCTTCGGAGCCGCCGGTCAGTGCGCCGCCGTTGAGGATGAGGTGGTTGATGATCACCGCGAAGGCCATCGTCGTGATCGCCAGGTACAGGCCCTTCAAGCGCAGCGAGGGCACGCCGACCACCAGGCCCGCGACGGCGGCGCCAATGCCGCCGGCCAGGATCGACAGCGGCATCGGCCAGCCGTAGCGGCCGGCAACGATCCCGGCCGCGTAGGCACCCACGGCGAGGAAGCCGGCGTGGCCGAGCGAGATGAGCCCGGTGGTGCCGGTGAGGATGTTGAGCCCCAACACGCCGACGGCAGTGATCATCATCAGCAGCAGCAGCGAGACGAAGTACTTGCCGATGAGCAGCGGCGCGAGCGCGATCGCCGCCACCAGCACGATCGACCAGACAATGACCGGCACCGAGTCGGTCAGCACCAGCAACTGGCGGTAGTCTTGTTTGAAGTTTCCGCTGCGCATCACACTCGCTCGATCTCGGCTTTGCCGAAGAGGCCGTAAGGGCGGACCATGAGAACCACGAGGATCAGCACGAAGCCGGCGATCTCCTTCATGCCGCGGCCGATGTAGCCTTCGGAGAGGTTCTCGACCACACCGATCAGCACCCCGCCCAGCGCGGCACCGAACACCGAATCCAGCCCGCCAAGGATCACCGCCGGGAAGCTGCGCAGCCCGGTGAGCCACATGCCTGGATTGAGGTCGTAGATCACCCCGACGAGCACGCCTGCGATGGCTGCAAGTCCGGCTGAGAGCGCCCATGACAGCGCAAAGATGCGCTTGACGTTGATGCCCATGAGCAACGCCGTCGTTTGCAGGTTGGCGGTGGCACGCATCGCGATGCCCGTGCGCGAGTAGCGGAAGAACACCCAGAGCGCACCCACGACGCAGACCATGATGCCCAGCGCGTACAGCTGCGCCGGAAACACACCGGCCGGGCCGATCCGGATGGGCTCGGTCGACAGCCCGGTGGCCAGCGGCATCGGATCGGCGCCCCAGACGAGCACGACCACCGAGCGGATGATCACGGCCAGGCCAATGGTCACCATGACGGTGGAGAACACCGGCTGGCCCAGCATCGGGCGGATCAGGAGCACTTCGATCAGCATGCCGATCAGCACCGACACCACGACCGAGGCCAGCAGAAGCGCAAAGAACCCCAGCTTGAACGTGCCCACGAGCGTGAAGCCGATGTAGGCCACCAGCATCATCAGCTCGCCCTGGGCGAAGTTCACCACGCCGGTGGCGCGGAAGATCATCGCGAATCCCATGCCGATGAAGCCGTAGATCAATCCCACCGCCACGCCGGAGACCAGTAATTGAAAGAAGTAGTCCATCAGGCCGTGCCTCCGCCATAGATCAGTTCGATCTCGCGCGCGAACTTCTTGCCGATGATGTTGCGGCGAACCTTCTGCGTGGCGGTCAGCTCGCCGTCGTCGTGATCGAGTTCCTTCTCGAGGATCAGGAACTTGCGGATGTTTTCCACCCGCGCGAACAGCTTGTTCACGCGCCTGACTTCCGCATCGACCAGTTCGCGCACCTCGGGCAGCTGCGACAGGCTGCGGTAGGTGGTGAACGCCAGTCGTTTCTCCTGCGCCCACTTTCCCACGGTGTCGTAGTCGATCTGGACCAAGGCAGAGAGGAAGTGGCGGCCGTCGCCCAGCACGATGGCTTCGCGGATGTACAAGCTGTCCTTGAGTGCATTCTCGATCTCCGAGGGCGAGATGTTCTTGCCGCCGCTGGTGATGATGATGGCCTTCTTGCGATCGACGATCATCAGTTCGCCGTTGGGGGCCTGTGCCACGATGTCGCCGGTGTGCAGCCAGCCGTCTTGTACCGTCAGCGCGGTGGCGTTGTTGTCGTGGATGTAGCCCTTGAAGACGGCGGGGTGCTTGACGACGAGTTCGCCGTCCTCGGCGATCTTCCAGTTCAGCCCTTCGATCGGTGTCCCGGTGGCGCCCAGGCGCACGGCCTGGGGATGCTGGTGGAAGATCACCCCGCCGGACTCGGTCATTCCGTAGACCTGATAGACGGGGAGGCCCAGGATTCGGAAGAACTTCAGCACCTCGGGCGAGACGCTGGCGCCGCCGCAGAAGCCGCAGCGCATGCGATCGAGACCGACGAACTTCTGCAGGTTCCGGAACATCAGCAGCCACAGCAAGCCGAACTGCAAGCGGTCGCCGAGCGTGCGCTGCCCGCCGTGCTGCTCGACGCGCTCGAAGAGCGCCTTGCCCGAATCGAAACAGCGCTGGAAGGCCCAGCGCTGCAGGCGCGTCGCGTCCTGCATTCGCATCAGGATGCCCTGCTGCAGCTTCTCCCAGATGCGCGGCACGCCGAGGAACACCTTGGGTGCGATCTCGCGCAGGTTGGCTGCCACCGTGTCGATGGACTCGGCGTAGTTCACCACGCCGCCGGTCATCATGTGCATGACGGTCGAGAAGGCGCGCTCGGCCACATGGCACAGCGGCAGGTAGCACAGCACCTCCATGTTCTGCTGGTCCAGCCCGAAGCAGCGGCGTAGCTTGTCGGTGGTCACGAGCAGATTGCGGTGCGACAGCATCGCGCCCTTGGGCGGCCCGGTGGTGCCCGAGGTGTAGACCAGCATGCAGGTGTCGTCGGGCTGCGTTGCAGCGACGCCGTCGTCGAATGCGCGCGCCTGATCGGGTGACTCGGCGGCATACTGGTCACCGAGTTCGAGCACTTCGTCGAACGACAGCAGATTGTCGCGCGGATACTGGCGCATGCCCTTCATGTCCACCGCGATGATCTTCACCACGTCGGGCAGGCCGACCTCGTGCTTGCTCATTGCGTCGAGCACCTTGTCGACCTGCTCCTGGTCGCCGCAGACCACGAATCGACTGTTGGAGTGGTGGACGATGTACTGTAGTTCGGGCCAGGGGTTCGTCGGATAGATGCCTACCACCACGCCGCCGATGGCCTGCGTGCCCAGATCGGCGAACATCCACTGCGGCGTGTCCTCGCTGGCAATGGCCAGGCGCTCGCCGCGCCGGAATCCCAGCTTCAGCAGGCCGAGCGCGAAGCGCCGCGCGGTGTCTTGATACTCGCGCCAGGTCATCCGGTTCCAGATGCCCAGGTCCTTCTCGCGCAGTGCCAGGGCATCGGGTGTCGTGCTCGCCCAGTGCTGCAACAGCCTGGGCAGGGTGTGTTCGCCGTTGTTCAGAGCGGCGTCCAGGCTGCTTTCGCCGATGGTCTTCATGCCGCCTTCGCTCCGCCCAGATAGGCTTCGATGACCGCCGGGTCGGCCGAGACCTGCGCCGGCGTGCCTTCGGCGATCTTGCGGCCGAAGTTCAGCACGCAGATGCGGTCGGAGATGTCCATCACGATGCCCATGTCGTGCTCGACCATCAGCACGGTGATGCCGAGTTCGTCGCGGATGTCGAGCACGAAGCGCGCGATGTCCTCGGTCTCCTCGGTGTTCATGCCCGAGACCATCTCATCGAGCAGCAGCAGCTTGGGCTCGGTTGCGAGCGCTCGACCCAGCTCGACGCGCTTTTGCATGCCATAGGACAGCGCGCCGACCGGCATGTCGCGGATGTCCTCGATCTCCAGGAAGTCGATGATCTCCTCGACCTTGCGGCGATGCTCCAGTTCCTCGCGCCGCGCCCGGCCGAGGAACCAGGCGGCGTCGAAGACGTTGGTGCGCATGTGGCAGTGGCGTCCCACCAGCAGGTTCTGCACCACCGTGGCGTGCTTGAACACGGCCAGGTTCTGGAAGGTGCGCCCGATGCCCATCAGTGGCATGCGGTGCGACGGCATGCCGCTGGTGTCGCGGCCGTCGAAGTGCACGGTGCCGCTCGAAGGGGGCACGATGCCGCTGATCATGTTGAACGTGGTCGTCTTGCCGGCGCCGTTGGGCCCGATCAGCGAGTAGATCTCGCCGCGGCCGACGTGAAAGCTCACGCCCGAAACCGCTTCGACGCCGCCGAAGCGCTTGGAGAGGCCTTCGACCCTGAGCAGACTGTCGTGGTGCATGGTGTGGGTACTCAGGACAACCAGCGCTTGCGGCGCTTGTAATGCTTGACCTCGCGCATGCTCTTGCGGGTGCCGCCTTCGCTGAAGCCGAGGTAGAACTCACGCACGTCTTCGTTACGCAGCAGCTTGTCGGCCGGGCCATCGAGCACGATGCGGCCGTTCTCCATGATGTAACCCTCGTCGGCCACGGCCAGCGCGGCCTGGGCGTTCTGCTCCACCAGCAGGATGCTCACCCCACTGTCGTGCCGCAGGCGCGTGATGATCCCGAAGATCTCCTCGCAAATCTGCGGTGCCAGGCCGAGCGTGGGTTCGTCGAGCATCAGCACCTTGGGCTCGGACATCAGCGCGCGGCCGATCGCTACCATCTGCTGTTCGCCGCCGGAGAGATAGCCCGAGACCGTGGTGCGCTTTTGCGTCAGGCGCGGAAACAGCGCATACGCGCGCTCGAGGCCGCGACGCGAATCGGCCGCGCTGCGCGTGTACCCTCCCATCAGCAGGTTCTCCTCGACCGTGAGCTGGTCGAACAGCCGTCGCCCCTCGGGCACCATCACGATGCCCTGCTTGACGATGCGGTCGGGGGCCATGCCGGCCAGCGGCCGACCCTCGAAGCTGATCTGCCCGGCCTTGATCTCGCCGTCCTCCGGATAGAGCACGCCGGAGATGGCCTTCAAGGTCGTGGACTTGCCGGCGCCGTTGGCACCCAGCAGCGCGACGATGCGGCCCTTGCCGAGGGTGAGCGACACCTCGCGCACCGCCTCGATGGTGTTGTCGTAGACGATCTGGACGTTGGTCAACGCGAGCATGTCGTTCCGTGCGTGCTGGGCTTCAACCGCCGGCGAACTTGCGGAAGTCGGGTTTACGCTTCTCGAGGAAGGCGCGAACGCCTTCCTTCGACTCGTCGGTGTTGTAGTACAGGCTCAGTGCCTGCATGCCCAAACTGCCGATGCCGCGGATGTGCTCGGTGGACGCGTTGAACGAGCGCTTGGCGATCGCGATCGCGGTCGGGCTCTTCTCGACCAGCTCGCGGCCCCATTTGGCGACCTCGGCGTCGAGTTGGTCGTGCGGCACGACCACATTGCACAGTCCCATCGCAAGCGCTTCCTGGGCGCTGTAGCGGCGGCACATGTACCAGATCTCGCGCGCCTTCTTCTCGCCGACGACCGCTGCCAGGTAGGCGGTTCCCCAGCCCGGGTCGACCGATCCGACCTTGGGTCCGACCTGTCCGAACACCGCCTTTTCGGAGGCGATGGTCAGGTCGCACAGCGTGGCGATGACGTTGCCGCCGCCGATGGCGTAGCCCTGCACGCGGGCGATCACCGGCTTGGGCACGTCGCGGATGGCGCTGTGCAGCTCTTCAATCGGCAGCCCGGCCGTTCCGCGGCCGTCGTACTGGCCGGAGTGCGCCGACTGATCGCCGCCCGTGCAGAACGCGCGGTCGCCGGTGCCGGTCAGCACAATGGCAGCGATCCTCTTGTCCCAGCCCGCCTTCATCATGGCGTGCAGCATTTCCTCGATCGTCTGGCCTCGGAAGGCATTCATGACGCCGGGCCGGTTGATCGCGATGGTCGCGATCTGATCGCGCTCTTCGTAAACGATATCGGTGTAGTCCATCGTCGCAGTCTCCGTCAGCCGATCATGCTGTAGCCGCCCGAGACGCTCAGCACCTGGCCAGTCACATGCCCGGCCTTGCCGGAGGCGAGGAATACCACCGCATTGGCCACGTCCTGCGGCCGCCCCACCTTGCGCAGCGGCATCGCCTTGGCGGCCTTCTCGATCTGCTCGGGCGTGAACATGCTGTCGGCATTGGTCCACATGCTGCTGCCGCCCACCTCATCGGCACTCGATGGAATCGTCACACCCGGGCAGACCACATTGCAGCGGATGCCGAAGCGGCCGTTCTCCTTCGCGATCGTCTTCATGAAGCTGTTGACTGCCGCCTTCACGCCGCCATAGACCGCTTCGCGCGGCTCGCCCTGGCGGCTGGCATCCGAGCTGATGGAGACGATGGCACCGCTGTTTTGCTTGACCATATAGTCCAGCGCGGTCTTGGTGCAGTTGAGCACGCCGACGTAGTTGATGTCGATCACCTTGCGCCAGAACTCGGGCGTGGTCTGGGTGAAGAACATCAGGTTGTCCCAGCCGACGTTGTTGACCAGGACGTCGACGCAGCCATGCTTGTCGGCAGCGGCCTTGAACATGGCCTGCACCTGGTCGAGCTGCGTCACGTCCGTCTTGACCACCTGTGCCGAAGCGGCGCCGAGCTTGCGCGCGAATTCGGCTGTCTTCTCGGCCTGCGCGGTGTCGATGTCGCCGATGGTCAGGTGCGCGCCTTCGGCGGCGAAAGCAAGCACGATCGCCCGCCCGATGTTCGATCCGCCGCCGGTCACGATGACCGACTTGTCCTTGAGTTCGAGATCCATGTCGTCAACCTTTCGTCGTTGTGTCAGGCGCGCCCGCTGCGCGCGGCGGCCGAAGTATATCGGCCAAACGCTTGTTAGGACATCAGATGAATACCAAGGCGGGTGTCGCTCCTCGCTACTCGATCTTGATGCCCGCCGACTTGATCAGCTTGCCGAATCGCTCGTGATCGGATCGGATCAGCGAATCGAACTCGGCTGGCGTCCGGTACACCGTCTCCAGGCCTTGGTCGGCGAGCTGCTGCTTCACGTCGGGCAGGGCCAGGATCCGCGCGATCTCGGTCGAGAGCTTCTCGACGATGGGGCGCGGCGTGCCGGCGGGCGCCAGGACGCCGAACCAGAGCTGGAAGTCGTACGCAGGCAGTCCGGCCTCGGCAAAGGTGGGCACATCGGGCAGCGTGGGCAGTCGCTTGGTGCCGGTGATCGCGAGGGGCCGCAGGCGCCCTGACTTGATGTGGGGAATCGAAGTGACCGGGGTGTCGAAGTTGAGCTGGATCTGGCCGCCGATCAGATCGGTCAGCGCCGGTGCGGTCCCCTTGTAGGGCACATGCTGCATCTTCACGCCCGCCACGCTCTTGAAGTACTCGCCGGCGAGATGAGTGGAACTGCCGGTGCCTACCGCCGCGAAGTTCAGTTCGTTCGGCTTGGCCTTGGCCAGCGCGATGAACTCCGAAAGATTGGCCGCGGGGACCGAAGGATGCACCACCAGCACGAGTTGCGTCGTCACGAGGCCCGCCACCGGATGGAAGTCGCGCAGCACGTCGAAGGGCAAGGTGGCCACCAGGTGAGGCACCGTCACGTGCGTCGAGGCCGCCAGCGAGATCGTGTAGCCGTCCGGCGCCGACTTTGCGAGTGCATCGGACCCGATGGCCGTGTTTGCGCCCGGCTTGTTGTCGATCAGCACCTGCTGCCCCCAGGCCTCGGTCAGCTTCGCGCCCACCAGCCGCGCCACGTAGCTGGTGCTGCCGCCCGGGGCGTAGGGCACGATGAAGCGGATCGGCTTGTTGGGGTAGGAGCCGGCGGCGGTCTGGCCCAGCGACGGACCCGCCAGCGTCATGGCGGTGACAAGGGCAAGCAAGGTCTTGAACATGGCGGAGCGGCTCCCGGAGTCGGTCGTTGCGGCTGCTTGCCGAAGTCGCCTGCAATCTATAGAGGGTCAGTGCGAAACGCCATGGGGACATGCCCTAACGGACGTTAGGTTTGATTAGAATGTCCAGCACGCAAATGCATGCGGGCCCGATCGAAGGGTCTGGGGTCACAGTGAACGAATCGAGCGTCGACCGCCATCAGCTCGAGTCCGCCGTTCAGGCTGCGGACCTGCGCGTGCTGCTGATGGTGATGGTTCACCTGAGCGGCGATCTCGGCTGGCTCGACCCGCCGCACTGCCCTCGGCGCGACGTCAATCTGGTGGCGGACCCCGCCGCAGGTCTGCCGCCCGAGGTGCAAGGGCGGATCCGCCATGCTGCGGTGGAAATGCTAGCAACCGGCGCTCGGGCCGTGATCCACGACCCCGGTGACGCGCTGATGCAGCGCATGATGTCCGTCTGCCTGGGCGAGAGCGTACCGCTCGAGTACGCGCGATTGACGCGCGAAGAGATGGCGCTGGTGCCGCGGCGCCTGCGGTGGCCCGAGAGCGTGCCGCGCCCGTCGGGGAGCGACGAGCATGTGTTGATCGTCGGCGCCGGCGTCAGCGGGATCGCGCTGGGTGCCAGCCTGATCGAGCTGGGGGTGCCGTTCACCATCGTCGAGAAGGCCGGCGACATAGGGGGCGCGTGGTTCGTCAATCGTTATCCGGGCTGCGGTGTCGACACGCCCAACCACGCCTACTCGTTCTCGTTCGGCCCGCGCTTCCTGTGGCCGCGCTACTTCTCACGCCGCGAGGAGGTTCTGGCCTATCTGCGGCAAGTGATCGACGCGGCCGGCCTGCGCAAGCACATCCGCTTCTCGACGCAGCTGATGGGCGCGACGTGGAACGAAGAGGCCCGGCAATGGGTCGCGCAGTTGCGCGGGGCCGACGGCGACAGCATCGTGCGCTCGCGCTTTCTCGTCAGCGCCATCGGCCAGCTGAGCGATCCGCAACTGCCGCGCATTGACGGCGCCGGCAGCTTCGAGGGCGTTAGCTTCCATTCGGCGAACTGGCCCGAGGGCCTGAAGGTCGGGGGCCGGCGCGTGGCCGTGATCGGCACCGGCGCCACCGTGATGCAGCTGGTGCCGGAGATCGCCGACAGCGTACGTTCGCTGACGATCTACCAGCGCTCGCCGCAGTGGGCGCGCCCCATCCCCGGCTACCGCGAACCGATCGGGCAGCAGGCGCAATGGCTGCTGGCGCACGTGCCGTACTACGCCGAGTGGTTCCGCTTCACGATGTTCTGGCGCTACGGCGACGGACTGCTCAAGACGCTGAAGAAGGACCCGGACTGGCCGCATCCGCAGCGTGCGGTCAATGCGGTCAACGACCGTCACCGTCGCGAGCTGACCGACTTCATCCGCGCGGAGCTGGAGGGACGGCCTGATCTGCTGTCCAAGTGCATCCCGGACTACCCGCCCTACGGCAAGCGCATTCTGCTCGACAACGACTGGTACCGGACGTTGAAGAAGCCCCGGGTCGAACTTGTGGTCGATCCCATCCGGCGCATCGTCGGCGCTGGCATCGAGACGGCCGACGGCAGGCTGCGCGAGGCCGATGTGATCGTGTACGCCACCGGCTTCAAGCTCACGGAGATGGCGGCGCGGCTGGGCCTGGTCGGGCGCCGCGGGCGCAGCCTGTCCGAGGTCTGGGCCGACGGCGACCTGCGTGCGTACCTCGGCCTGACGGTGCCCGGGTTTCCCAACTTCTTCTGCATGGTCGGGCCGGGCACATCGTCGGGCCACGGCGGCAGCATCACCTTCATCGCCGAGGCCCAGACGCGCTACATCACCTCGTGCCTGGTGCGCATGGCCGAGCAGGGCGTTTCGGCGATCGACCTGCGGCCCGAGGTGCTCGACGACTACCAGCGGCGCTTCGACGCCGAGCACGAGACACTGATCTGGTCGCACCCCGGCATGTCCACCTACTACCGCAACCGCCACGGCCGGGTGTTCACGGTGCTGCCCTGGCGGCTGGCGGATTACTGGCGGTTCGCGCACGACGCCAATCTCGGCGACTACCGCTGCTCGGGACAGGCCGCGGACAGCGCGTGAACGTGGCCGGCCGAGCGAGGAGCAGGCCGCAGACCAGGGCGGGCGGACCCATGACGACGCCAGCCGCGTCGTAGGCGAGGCCGGGCTGGACCATTGGGCCGAACCGACGGTCCAGCCAGCACGCCGCCGAAGGTGGCCAACGCCGCCACCGGGGGCCCCTGACCCAGGCCCAGCAGCACGGCACAGGCGCACGGAAGGATCGCCTTTGCCATCCGCGCCGTGCCCCAGCACCGCAGCAGCGAGCCCGCTGCCAGACCGCGGCGGCGCGTCACACCGGATTGCGCTGCACCAGCTGGCGCGCGATGATGATGCGCTGCATCTCGTTCGTGCCCTCGCCGATCAGCAGCAGCGGCGCGTCGCGGAAGTAGCGCTCGACATCGAACTCGGGCGAATAGCCGTAGGCGCCGTGGATGCGCATGCACTCGAGAGCGTTCTCCATAGCGGCCTCGGTGGCGAAGTACTTCGCCATGCCGGCCTCCATGTCGCAGCGCTCGCCGCGGTCGTAGGCGCGCGCCGCGGACTGCACCAGCAGCTTCGCGGCCTCCACGCGCGTGCCCATCTCGCCGAGCTTGAGCTGGATCGCCTGGTGCTCGCAGATCGGCTTGCCGAAGGTCTTGCGCTGCTGGGCGTAGGCGACGGCGTCGTTCAGCGCCGCGGTGGCCACGCCCAGACCCCGCGCGGCGACGTTGATGCGTCCGAGTTCAAGCCCCGACAGCACCTGCTGCAACCCCCGGCCCTCGACGCCGCCGATCAACCGCGCTGCCGGCACGCGGTAATCGTCGAAACGCAGCTCGCAAGTGTCGATGCCGCGGTAGCCCAGCTTCTTCAGCTTGCGCGAGACGACGAAGCCTGGGCCCTTCTCGGCGATGAACAGGCTCATACCCTTGTGGCGCGGTTCGGCCTCGGGGTCGGTCTTGACCAGCAGCGCGATGCAGCCTCCCTGGCCGCTGTTGGTGATCCAGGTCTTGCCGCCATTGACGACGTAGTGGTCGCCGTCTTTGACCGCGCGCGTACGGATCGCCTGCAGATCGGTGCCGGCGTCGGGCTCGGTCAGGCCGATACCGCCGCGCAGCTCGCCGCTGGCGAAACGTGGCAGCAGCTCGCGCTTCTGCGCCTCGGTGCCGCTGCGCATGACGGCGGCGGCCATGATCAGGTGCGAGTTGATGATGCCCGACAGCGACATCCACACCGCCGCAATGCGCGCGACCACCGCCGCGTAGGTGACGGTGCTCAGGCCCAGCCCGCCGTACTCGGCCGGGATGATGCAGCCGAACAGGCCCATCTCCTTCATGCGCTCGACGATCGCCGTCGGGTACTCGTCGGCCTGTTCGAGCCGCTTGACGTGCGGCCGGACCTCGACCCGCAGGAAGCGGTCGATCGCGTCGAGGATCGCCTCGTCCTGTTGCGGCTCATGATTCATCAAGGAGCCTTTCCGTGTCAGCCGCGAGCGGCCAGTCCGGCCTGCAGGTCGGCCGCCGCAACGTCGCGCCCGATCGCCAGCACCAGCTCGCGCACCTGCGCGGCGCGCGCCGGCGAGGCGACCAGCGCCATGTTCTCGTCGTACTTGCGCACGACCTCGGCGTCGGAGATCGGGCGTTCCTCGCCGCCGCGGTTGACGTGCTCGCGGTGGCGAAGCTCCCGGCCGTCGTCCAGCGTGACGATGACCTCGCCCGAGTAGTACTTCGGAAACGGTGAGTCCGGGTCGACCTCGTGTTCGACCTTGGAGGCGAGCGCGAGCGTGCGCTGGTCCCTCAGCGCCTCGTCGTCGAGTTCGGCGAGGCCGAAGCGGCCGCGGATCAGCGCCGTGGCGACGATGTACGGGATGCTGAACTGCGCGTCGTAGCTGTTCTGCGGGCGCGTCTTCGTGGCCACGGGTTCGCACACCGTCTTCACCACCTCGGCCGGCACGCGTGCGCGCACGCTGCGGATCTGCTCGGGCCGCAAACCGTGCCGTTCGCGAAGCGTCACCGCCGCATCCGCGCAGGCGTGCGTGAAGTGGCAGGCCGGCAGCGGCTTGACGTTGACCTTGGCGAGTTCCCACACATCGCCCAGGCCGGCGGTCGCAAGCGCCAGGTCGCCTTCGCGCGCGAGCGGTCCGAGGTGGCTGTTGAACAGGCCGAAGCGGCCCTCGTACACCTGCCGGGGGCCGACGAAGCCGTGGCGCGCCATCGTCGCGGCGGTGAGACCGGCGCCGGCCGCCCAACCCGGGTGCATGCGCTTGGTCCAGGCGCCGTCCTGCAGGAACTCCATGCTGCCCGAGCCCATCGACAGCGCGATGCCCTGTGCCGACGCCAGCTGCGCCGCGTTCAGCCCCAACAGCCGTCCGGCCACCAGCGTGCAGGCGAAGGCACCGATCAGACCGGTGGGGTGAAAGCCAACCTGATGGAAGCCGCCCTTGGCCACCGAAGCCAGCCGCGCGCCGACCTCCATTCCGCAGACGTAGGCGGCAAGCATCGCTTCGCCGTCGAGCCTTGCCTGGGCCGCGGTGCCCAGCGCGCAGGGGAAGGTGCTTGCAGTGGCGTGGATCACGCCGGCGGCATGCGTGTCGTCATAGTCCAGCCCGTGGATCAGGATGCCGTTCATCAGCATCGCGTCACGCAGCGCCAGGCGCGCCGGTGACGCAATCACCGGTGTGTTGCCGCCCTGGGACGACAAGTCCCGCATGGCCGACAGCGAGCGGTGCGCGAAGTCGTAGGGCGTGGATGCATGGGCAATGCCCACGGCATCGAGGATCAGGTGGCGGGCCCGATCCAGCACTGCCGCGGGAATGTCCGCCGTCCGCAGCGTCGCGGCGAAGTCGGCGAGCGTGTCGGCGATGGTCGGGTCGGTCTGGTTGCTCATGGCCTGCTTGCGGTTCTCATGACCGTCGGGCGATGGAGAGTCGGGAGGCACCCCGAACGATGCTTTGCGGCGGCTTCTTGGCCAGCAGTATAGCGGGCAAACCAAACAACTGTTAGGTATGATGAGCCGTTCATCCGAGGAGCAGCCATGAACGACACTCCGAGCACCCCGGCCGTGGGCGTGCATAAGCAGGGCCACGTCGCGATCGTCGAGATCCGCCGTCCGCCGCACAACTACTTCGACGCAGCCATGATCCAGGGTATCGCCGATGCTTTCGAAGCACTGGAGGGCGACGCCGCTTGCCGTGCCATCGTGCTGTGCTCTCAGGGAACGGCCTTCTGCGCCGGCGCCAACTTTGCCACCCGGGATGCGGCGCCGCCGCAAAGGAGCCCTCGCGCGGTCAACCCGCTGTACTTCGAGGCCATACGACTGGTGGCCTGCACAAAGCCCGTGATCGCTGCCGTGCACGGCCCGGCCATCGGCGGAGGCTTGGGCCTGGCGCTGGCCGCCGACTTCCGCGTCACCTGCGCCGAGGCGCGCTTCTCGGCCAACTTCAACCGGCTGGGCATCCATCCCGGCTTCGGCTTGTCCTACATGCTGCCGCGGCTCGTCGGGCAGCAGCAGGCGTCGCTGCTGTTCTACACCGGCCGCCGCATCGCGGGCGAGGAGGCAGTGCGCATCGGCCTGGCCGATCAACTCGTGCCGCAGCCGGAGGTGCGCTCCAAGGCGATCGAACTGGCCGAGGAGATCGCCGCTTCTTCACCCGTCGCGGTGCAGTCCACGCGATCCACCTTGCGCGCGGGCCTGGTCGAGCAGTTCCGGCTCGCTGTCGCGCGCGAAAGCATCGAGCAGAACATTCATTTCGAGACCGAGGACTTCCAGGAGGGTGTCAGGGCCATGTCCGAGCGGCGTATGCCGCGGTTTAAGGGACATTGACAGCGAAGTGGGTGAGAGCGTCGGGCCTGCCTCGAGCGTGGAGGCCGCGACAGACCCGATGAGTCTCCCGCACGCAGCGCAATCAACACGCGGCGAATCCCGGCGGCCAGGCCATTGACCTTTTCGTTGGCGACGATCACGTTGCCACTACCCAAAAACCCCCCGTTTCCCCACAACGGTGCAATGCCCAGGGCCTTGTTGTCGTCAAATCCAGTCGGAACGTACAAGGCCGTGCGCTTGGACAGCCGGTAGCCGGCGCTGAGGACGAACAGCTCACTCGTGGTCGACGCGCCGATTTCCTCCTTGACGGTCCAGCACTGGGCGGCCACGGACAGCACGTCGGTGGCCTCAGGGCCCGCGCCCACGGTGCGCAGCTCGGTGACTCTGGCGAGCGAGTTGCTGCCCTCTCGAACCCGACGTGAGCATTCAGCGTCCACTCACCGGGTCGCCGAAGGGTGCTACTGCACCGTCAGATTGAGTGATCTGATGAGCGGGCCCCACAACGCCAACTCGGCGGCGATCACCCGCGCCAGTTCGTGGGGCTCGCCGAATGCTACGTCGAGTCCCAGCGCCGCGAGACGCTCAGCGGTGTCCGGTGCGGCGGCAGCCAGCTCCAGCTCGCGGGTCAGGCGCTGCTGCAGGGCCGGCGGCAGCCCAGATGGTGCGACCACGCCCATCCAGCCGCGGAACTCATAGTCAGGCACGGTCTCGGCAATCGAAGGCAGGTCTGGGTACAGCTTGTGCCGCGTGCGCCCCGTCGTTGCCAGCAGGCGAATCTTGCCGGCGGCCGCCAGCGGCCCGGCGCTGTTGGGCGCGTCGAAGACGAACTGCAGGGCGCCGCCCATCAGGTCGTTGACCGCCAGTGCGGTGCCGCGGTAGGGCACGTGCGTGAGCTTCACGCCGGCCTTTGCCGCGAGCAGCTCGCCGCTCAGGTGGTTCGTCGATCCGATGCCGGCCGAACCGTAGCTCAGCGCCCCGGGCTGCGCGCGCGCGGCCGCCAGCAGGTCGGAAAGGCTGCGCCACTGGCTGTCGGCGCGCACCGCCAGCACGTTGACGTACTCGCACAGCCTGGCCACGGGCGTGAGACTCTTCAGCGGGTCGTATCCCACGTTCTTGTAGAGGCTCGGCCCGATGCTCAGAGACGCCGTGTGGGCAAACCCGATCGTGTAGCCGTCCGCTGTCATCTTCGACAGGCGCGCGATGCCCAACGTGCTGCCGGCACCGGGCACGTTCTCGACGTTCACGGTCTGGCCGAGCTGCGCCTGCAGCCGGCTGGCGAACAGGCGTGTCACGCCGTCGGCCGGCCCGCCGGGGGCGAAGCCGACAACGAAGCGCAAGGGGCGCGACGGATAGGCCGTATCCTGCGCGCCAGCGCGCCAGGGCAGCAGCGCGGCGGCCACGCCACCGAGCAGACAATGGCGACGAGAGTGGTTCATCAACTTCATCCAACCTCTGGAGGGGCACGCCAGACGGGGGGAGCACTCAGTACGAGCGCGGCAGCCCCATCACGTGCTCGGCGATGTAGTTCAGCACCATCTCGCGGTTCAGCGGCGCGGTGCGCAGCAGCCGCACCAGGCCGTACAGGTCGTAGATGCCGTACTCCTTGGTGAAGCCGTTGCCACCGTGCGTCTGGATCGCTGCGTCCACTGCATGGATGCCGGCCTCGGCGCCGGCGTACTTGGCGATGTTGGAGAACTCGCCCGCCGGCAGGCCCTGGTCGAACGCCCAGGCCGCCTTGAGCGCCATCAGCGAGGCCATCTCGATCTCGCTGCGCGCGATGGCCAGCGGATGCTGCACGCCCTGGTAGGCGCCTATCGGTGTGTTGTTGAAAAGCTTGCGGTCGTTGGCGTAGGCCACCGCCTTCTTCAGCGCGAAGCGGCCGACGCCGGTGCACAGGCCCGACAGGATGATGCGCTCCGGATTGAGGGTGTCGAACAGGATCGAGAAGCCCCTGCCAACTTCGCCGAGCACGTCGTCCTCGGTCAGCGACACGTCGTCGAAGAACACCTGCCACTGCGTCTCGGGCACCGGGAAGGCCACCGGGATCAGCGTCTTGCTGATGCCCTTCTTCTTCATGTCGACCATGAAGATGGTGAAGCCGTCGGTCTTCTTCTTGACCTCAGCGCGCGGCGTTGTGCGCGTCACCACCATCGCGTAGTCGGCGTGGTTGGCGTCGGTGATGAAGACCTTCTGGCCGCTCAGGCGGAAGCCGCCCTTGCCGTCGGGCTTGGCGATGGAGGTGATCTCCATCGAGTTCGAGCCCGCGTTTGGCTCAGTGATGGCGAAGCAGAAGCGGATCTCGCCGGCGCAGCCGCCCGGAAGCAGCCGGCGCTTCATCGCCTCGCTGGCGTGCTTTGCCATCAGGCCCATCGTCATCGTCGGGCCGACCACCAGGTTCAGCAGCGGGATGCCGTTGTTCGCCAGTCCCTCCATGAACAGCAGCATCTCGGTCATTCCCTGGCCGGCGCCGCCGTAGGCCTCGGGCACCATGATGCCGAGAAAGCCGTCGTCGGTGATTTGCTTGTACAGCTCGGCCGGCGGCTCGCTCTTCTCGGCGTACTTCTTCCAGTAGGCATGGTCGAAGCGCTGCGACACGCGGTCGCCGTACTCGTAGACCATGCGCTGTTCCTGGGTGAGGGCGAAATCCATGGGGGCTCCTGCGATGACGAAGGGAACGTGCCGTTCAGCGCTTGGCCGACGGGAACTGGGGCGCGCGCTTCTCCTTCACCGCGGCGACGCCTTCCTTGGCGTCCTCTCCGAGGAAGCACAGCATCTCCATCGCCAGCGAGCTCTCGAAGATCGGCCGCGCCATGTTCATCCAGCCGTTGAGCGAACGCTTGGTGAAGCGGATGGCCTGCTGGCTGCCGGCGGCCAGCTTGTCTGCGACTTCCATCGCCTTGTCCATCAGCTGCGCGCGGGGCACACACAGGCTCACCAGGCCGATGCGCTCGGCCTCCTTGCCCGACACGAACTCGGCCGTCATCAGGTAGTACTTGGCCTTGGCCATGCCGCACAGCAGCGGCCAGCAGATCGCCGCATGGTCGCCCGCGGCCACACCGAGCTTGACGTGGCCGTCGGTGATCTTCGCCTCTTCGGCCATGATGCTGATGTCGGCCATCATCGCGACCGCCAGCCCGGCGCCGACCGCCACACCGTTGATCGCCGAGATCACCGGCTTGTCGCAGGCCATGACGTTGTAGACGATGTCGGAGGCCTCGTTCATCACCATGTTGATCGTCTCGGCATTGCCGACCATGTTGGTGATCCAGTTCAGGTCGCCGCCGGCCGAGAAGGCCTTGTCGCCGGCGCCGGTGATCACCGCCACCTTGGTCTTGGGGTCGTCGTTGACCACGCCCCAGACCTTGGTCAGTTCCCAGTGCAGGCGGCCGTTGGTGGCGTTCATCACCTCGGGGCGGTTGATCGTGATCAGCAGCACGCCGTTGGGCTTGTGGTCGAACTTCAGAAATTGGAAGTCGGAGTAGTTCATCGGAAGGGTCCTCGATGGTCGATGGTGGAGAGGGAAGGGCTGTGCGAGGGGAATCGGGTGATGGGTCGGGCTCAGACCGGATCCCATGAAAACACGACGGCCGAGCTCTCCAGCGGGAAGAAATTGGGCTTCATCGCCGGCAGTACCCGCTCGGCGATCGTTTCGGGCGTCCAGCCCTCGGCGGTGTGCATGCCGCGCACCGGTCGCGGCTGGCTCATCAGGAAGATCTCGTTGCCGCGCACCGCGAAGATCTGCGAGGTCACCTCGGCCGCGGCGTCGCTGGCGAGGAAGGCCGCCATCGGGGCGATCTGCGCGGTGTCGAGCTTCTTGAGCTTCTCGACGCGCGCCTGCTGTTCGGGCGTATCGGTCGGGATCGAGCCGATCATGCGGCTCCAAGCGAACGGCGAGATGCAATTGGAGCGCACGTTGTAGCGCTTCATGTCGCCGGCGATCGATCGCGAGAGCGCGACGATGCCGAGCTTGGCGGCGCCGTAGTTCGCCTGGCCCAGATTGCCGATCAGACCGGAGGTGGAGGTCATGTGCACGTAGGCGCCCGACTGCTGTGACTTGAAGTGCGGTGCCGCGGCGCGCGAGACGTTGAAGCTCCCGTTGAGGTGCACGTCGATCACGGCCTTCCACTCGTCCTGCGACATGGCAAAGAACATGCGGTCGCGGAGGATGCCGGCGTTGTTGACGACGATGTCGATGCGGCCGAAGTGATCTACAGCGCACTGCACGATGCGGTGCGCGGAGTGCCACTCGGCCACACTGTCGGTAGAAAGCGCAGCTTGGCCGCCCATGGCCTTGATCTCGTCGACCACCTGCTGCCCAAGGCTGGCATCGTTGCCTTCACCACTGACCGATGCACCCACGTCGTTGACGACAATCTTGGCGCCCTGGGCGGCCATCTCGAGCGCAATGTCGCGCCCGATGCCGCGCCCCGAGCCGGTCACCACGGCGACCTTGTCTTTCAGCATGCTGCCTTTGTGCATATCGGGTCTTCCTTTGAAAGAATGAATCGAAGGGGGTGCTTGATCAGCTCGGCAGCTGAAGCACGGTGCTCGCCAGGATGTTGCGCTGGATCTCGTTGCTGCCGCCGTAGATGGTGGCCGGGCGTGCGTTGTAGAAGGTCGTGAGCACGTCGATCGCGCCGTCATCGGTCTCAACATCGCCCGCTGTTGCCCCGCTGGCCCCGGCGATCTCGACCAGTACGTTGGCCAGCCGGGAGTAGGTTTCGGTGGCGAAGACCTTGAGCATCGAGACCTCGGGCCCCAGCGCCTCGCCGCGCTTGACCTGTTCGACGAAGCGCGCGTAGAGCGTGCCGAGGTCGGCGACGTCCAGCGCCAGCTGCGTGTAGCGGTCGGCGAACACCGGATCTTCGAGCAGCCCCAGTCTGGCCGCGGCCTCTTCGACGCGCGACAGTGCGTATTGGCTCTGCTTGGGGCTGCCGAGGAAGATGCGCTCGAAGCCGAGCAGCGCTTTGGCGATGGTCCATCCCTTGTTCAACTCGCCGACGATGTTGGCGCGTGGCACGCGCACGTTGTCCAGGAAGACCTCGCAGAAGTCCTCGGCGCCGGCGATGTTGCGGATCGGCCGCACCGTGACGCCCGGGCTCTTCATGTCGGCCAGCAGGAAGCTGATGCCCTCCTGCTTCTTGGCTGCCTTGTCGGTGCGCACGAGCAGGAAGATGTGGGTCGCGTCCTGCGCCAGCGTGGTCCAGATCTTCTGCCCGTTGACGATGAAGTCGTCGCCGTCGGCCACGGCCTCGGTGCGCAGACTGGCGAGGTCGGAACCCGAGTTTGGCTCCGAATAGCCCTGGCACCAGATGTCCTGGCATGACAGGATGCGCGGCAGATAGTGCGCACGCTGCGCGTCGGTGCCGTGCTGGATGAGCAGCGGGCCGACCATGGTGATGCCCATGTCGGGTGCGCGCGCCACGCCGTGCCGCTCCTGCTCCTCGATGAAGACGATCAACTTGTTCGGTGCCAGGCCCATACCGCCATGGCGCGCCGGCCAGCTCGGAGCCAACCAGCCGTGGGCCGCCAGCTTCAGTGTCCACTCGCGGATCTCGTTCCAGCGCAGGCGCCGCTTGGGGTAGCGAAGGTGTTCGGGGTAGTGCTGCTGAAAGAAGGCTCTCACCTCTGCGCGGAAGGCGTCGGTGTCCATCGTGTTCCACTCTTTGGCCATGTTCGACGCCCTCATCGAGCTGAGTCCTTTGCGCCGGCGGCGTCGCGGCGTGACAAGGCGGCGAAGCGGCGCCGCTGCTGCGCAGCATTGCCGAGCCACGCCGACAGCACGAGCGTGCGCTGCAGGTACAGCCCGAGATCGTGCTCGTCGGTGACGCCGATGGCGCCGTGCATCTGCACGGCTTCGCGTGCGATGGTGAGTGCGGCCTCCGAGCAGCGCGCCTTCACGCGGGCCGCCAGCTGCGCCCGCTCGGTGCCGGCGATGCCGCGGTCGAGTTCGGTCAGCGCGTGTGCGAGCACCGCGCTGCTCAGCTCCTGTTGGATGAACAGGTCGACGGCACGGTGCTGGAGGGCCTGGTAGCTGCCGATCGGCCTGCCGAACTGCTTGCGCGTGCGCAGGTAGTCCAGGGTCATCGCCAGCATCCGGCGCCCGCCGGCCAGCAACTCCACCCCCGTCATGATCAGGGCCTCGTCATGGGCGGCAGCGAACGCCGCGCGCGCGCGATCGCCGCTGGCCAGCAGGTGGCTGTCCGGCACCACCACGTTGTCGAGATCCAGCCGGGCCGCGAACGTACCGTCGGCCAGCCCTTGCAGCAGGCGCTTCGATCCGACGGCTTCGGCCGGCAGCCAGACCAGCGCCAGCCCCTCCGAGGACGAGGCGGTGACGATGTAGGCGTTCGCCCCAGCGCCCGGCCGCACATGCAGCTTGCGGCCATTCAGCCGCAGCCCGGAGGCGCTGCGCGCGCACACCGCGGCCGGCTCCGACGGATGGCCCTGGCTGTCGAAGCTCGCGCTGCCGGTTGGATCTTCCTGCCAGGCCACGGCAGGCAGAAGCTGTCCCGACGCGGTTTGTTCGAGGAGCCCCGCGGCCATGCCCTGATCGCCACAGCCGGCCAGCAGGCGGCCTGCGAAGACGGTGACCGGCGTCAGCGGCTCGGGGGCCGCCTGCTCCGCCAGGGCCGAGACCACCTCGGCCATTTCGGCGAATCCCTGGCCGTAGCCACCGACGGACTCCGGCGCGAGCAGACCGGTCCAGCCCTGCTGGGCCAGTGCCGCCCAGAAGCGCAGGTCGAAGCCCGGGGCTTTGCCGCGAAGTGCGCGGGATCTTGACGGAGGTGACTCCCGGCCGACAAACGATGTCGCACTGGCGCGCAGCAGGGCGCGCTCTTCGAGTCGATCGGCCGGTGTGGCCACGGTGGAAGCAGTCATGCGATGAGGACGGGCAATCAGTACGACTTGGGTAGGCCGAGTACCTTCTCGGCGATGAAACACAGGATGAGCTGTGGGCTGATCGGGGCGACCCGCGGGATCAGCATCTCGCGCAAATAACGTTCGACCTGATACTCTTTGGCGTAGCCGAAGCCGCCCAGCGTGGCCATGGCGCGCTGGCAGGCGGCGAAGCCAGCTTCCGCCGCCATGTACTTGGCGGCATTGGCATCTGCTCCGCAATCCAGCTTGTGGTCGTACTTCCAGGCCGCTCGCATCGTCATCAGCCAGGCGGCCTCCAGCTCCATCCAACTCTGCGCCAGCGGGTGCTGGATCGACTGGTTCTGGCCGATCGGACGGTCGAAGACGATGCGTTCGCGCGCGTACCGGCTGGCCCGTTCGAGCGCGGCCTGTCCAAGCCCGACCGCCTCGCCGGCGATGAGGATGCGCTCCGGGTTCATGCCGTGCAGGATGTACTCGAACCCCCGGCCTTCCTCGCCGATGCGATCTTCCACCGGCACCTTCAGGCCGTCGATGAAGAGCTGGTTGGAGTCCACCGCCTTGCGGCCCATCTTGTCGATTTCACGCACCTCGACAAAGTTGCGGTCGAGGTCGGTGTAGAACAGGCTCAGACCGAGTGTGGGCTTGCGGCACTGCTCCACCGGCGTGGTGCGGGCCAGGATCAGCATCTTGTTGGCGACCTGGGCCGTGGAAATCCACACCTTCTGGCCGCTCAGGACGTAGTGATCACCGCTGCGCTCGGCGCGGGTCTTGAGCTTGGTGGTGTTCAGGCCCGTGTTGGGCTCGGTCACCGCGAAGCAAGCCTTGTGCTGGCCGGCGACGAGCGGTGGCAGCATGCGGCGCTTCTGCTCGTCGGTGCCGAACACCACAACCGGCTGCAGCCCGAAGATGTTCATGTGCACCGACGAGCATCCCGACAGGCCGGCGCCCGAACGCGCGATGGCGGCCATCATCACTGTCGCTTCTGCGATGCCCATGCCACTGCCGCCATACTCGGTCGGCATGCAGATGCCCAGCCAGCCGCCGGCGGCCAGGGCGTCGTACAGCTCGAACGGAAAGCCGCCGTCACGGTCGTGCGAGAGCCAGTAGTCGTCGCCGAAGCGCTCGCAGATCTTCCCGATCGCTTCGCGGATCGCTTCGTGCTCGCGGTTCTCGATGAAGTCCATGATCGGATCGCCTGCGCTGCCGAGTGTCAGAAAGTCATCGCCAGTCGCGTGCCTTGCTCGATGGCGCGCAGCGCGTCCAGTTCGGCCGCGCGCTCGGCGCCGCCGATCACCGCCGGCTCGATGCCGAGGGCACGCAGCTCGGCGACCAGTCCGGCCTCGGGCTCCTGGCCAGCGCACACGACCACCGTGTCGACCTCGAGCAGCCGCGGTTCGCCGTTCACTCGAAGGTGCAGACCGGCATCGTCAATCTTGTCGTAGGCGCAGCCGGTGAGGGTCTTGAGCCCGCGCTGGTCGAGCCGCGCACGCAAGGCCCAGCCGGTGGTCAGCCCGAGGGAAGTGCCCGGCTTCTGCGGCTTGCGCTGCAGCAGCGTGACGGAGCGCCAGGGCTCCGGGTGTCGCGGGGTGGTCAAACCGCCGGAATTCTCTTCCGTGAGGTCTACACCCCAGTCGGCGAAGAACGCCTGGGCGTCGCCGCTGGTGCCGTGCGCTGCAGGGCGCCGCGGCGGGGTCGCAGGATCGTGTTCGTCGTGAAGCAGGTATTCGGCAACGTCGAAGCCTATGCCGCCGGCACCGATGACGGCGACCCTTCGCCCGGCGATTCGGCGCCTGGACAGCAGATCGGCGTAGCCGATCACCTTGGGGTGTTCGATGCCGACGATGTCGGGCTTGCGTGGGCGCACGCCGGCGGCGACGACGATGCGCTCGAAGTGGGCGGAAGCGATGTCGGCGGCGGTCGGGCGTCGATTCAGGTTCAGCTGTATGTCCAGCTCGGCGATGCGCGCGCTGAAGTAGCGCAGCAGCTCGTCGAACTCCTCCTTGCCCGGAACGGCGCGCGCCAGATGGAGCTGGCCGCCGATGACCGTACCGGCCTCGAACAGCGTCACGGCGTGACCTCGTTCGGAAGCGGTGATGGCGCAGGCGAGCCCGGCCGCACCGGCACCCACCACGGCGACTCGGCGCTTGGCCATCGGCGCCGGCATCTCGGCGAACTCCAGCTCGCGTCCGGCGCGCGGGTTCACCAGGCATGACGTGGGTTTGCCGGTGAAGATGAAGTCGAGGCAGGCCTGGTTGCAGGCGATGCAGGTATTGATCGACTCAGGTCGGCCGGCAGCCGCCTTGCGCACGAAATCGGGGTCGGCCAGAAAGGGGCGCGCCATCGACACCATGTCGGCGTCACCGGAGCCGATGATTTCCTCTGCCACCTCGGGGGTGTTGATACGGTTGGAAAGGATCAGCGGGATCCTCAGCGCACGCTTGATGCGTGCACCGACGGCCCGGAAGGCCGCGCGCGGCACGAGGTAGGCAATGGTCGGCACCCTGGCCTCGTGCCAGCCGAAACCCGTGTTGATGAGATCAGCTCCGGCGGCTTCGATGGCGCGCGCCAGCGCGACCACTTCGTCGGCCGGCGCGCCGCCCTCCACCAGATCGAGCGCCGACAGGCGGTACATGATCAACCCGCGTGCTCCCAGGCGCTCGCGGGTGCGGCGTACGATCTCCACCGGCAATCGGTGCCGGTTCTCCATGCTGCCGCCGAACTCGTCGTTGCGGTCGTTGCAGCGCGTGGTGGCGAACTGGCTGATGAGGTAGCCTTCGGAGCCCATCACCTCCACGCCATCGAAGCCGGCGTGCAGGGCCAGTTCGGCGCAGCGCACATAGTCGTCGATGGTGCGCCAGACCTCCTCGGAGGCCAGCGCGCGCGGCGCGCGGCGGTTGATCGGCGCGGGGATGATCGAGGCGCCCACCGGGTTGGCGATCTTGGCGTAGCGGCCGGTGTGCAGCACCTGGAGCACGATCTTGCCGCCTTCGGCATGGACCGCTTCTGCAATCGGGCGCAACGCCTCGGCCTCATCGGGCGTGGTCAGCATCGGCCCGTGTTCGTCCAGCCGCGCCTCGGCATTCATCGCGTAGCCACCGGTGGCGATGAGGCCGGCCCCGCCTCGCGCGCGCTCGGCGTAGAACGCGGCCAAGCGAGCCGTGCTGCCGTCCAGGTGCTCCAGGCCGGTGTGCATCGAGCCCATCAGCGTGCGGTTGCGCAGCGTATGGCTCCCGGCCTGCAGCGGGGCGAGCAGATGGGGGAAGGCGGGCTTGGGCTTGCTCATCGCATTCGACGCTTTTGGGCTAACTAACGTATGTTCGATCAGTATGCTATCGTATCCTGACAGCGTGCCGACGTCGCCGTGATCGCGCTACGGGTTTGCCCGCGGCATCGTCTGCACCCCCGCTTCGGGCTGTGCCGCTTCTGGCTTTGCCGCATTCGTTCCGTCTGCATTGCGCCGCCTCACATGATGTCTAGTGCTTCCACCCCTGCCGCCGATCCCTTCCTTGCCCCGGGACGCTGCGTCGACAGCGATCACCCCGCGGTCAGGGCCTTTGCCCTCGAGCACGCGCAAGCATCGATGCCGCCACGCGATATCGCCGTGCGGCTGTACTACGCCGTGCGCGACGGTTTCCGCTACGACCCCTACTTCTTCGACATGTCGGAGCAGGGGCTCAAGGCCAGCCATGTGATCGCCAACGGCCGCGGCTTCTGCGTGCCCAAGGCTGCCTTGCTGGCAGCTTCTGCCCGTGCGCTGGGTGTGCCGGCCCGGCTCGGCTTTGCCGACGTGCGCAACCACCTGACCAGTCCGCGGCTTCGGGAGATGATGCAGACGGACGTGTTCGCGTTTCACGGCTTTGCCGAACTGCTGATCGACGGACATTGGGTCAAGGCGACGCCGGCTTTCAACCTCGGTCTGTGCGAGAAGGCGGGTGTCAAGCCGCTCGAGTTCGATGGCCGGGCCGACTCGGTCTTCCACGAGTTCGACGCACACGGCCGTCGCCACATGGAGTACGTCCGCGAGCGGGGCAGCTTTGCCGACGTTCCTCGGCGCGAGATGCTGGCTGCGTTCGCCGAGCTGTATCCGGCCTTCGAGACCTGGATGCGCAATGCAGGAGCCGGCGACTTCGAGCAGGAGGTGAGTTCTGGCGACGCCACCTGAAGCAGAAGAACGATCGGGGCGCGCGCGGCGGGTCGAGTTTTCCGGCTTCGACGGTGGCGCCTGGGTGGCCGACGTTGCCGGGCCGTCGACGGCCCCGACCGTGCTTCTCATGCATGGCGGCGGGCAGACACGCCATGCATGGCATGGTACGGCGATGGCGCTGGCGCGGGCCGGCTGGCGGGCGGTGGCGCTGGATCTGCCGGGCCATGGCGAGTCGGCCTGGTCGCCGCAGGGCGACTACCACGTCGACAAACTGGCCGCGGACGTGTCGCGGCTGTGCCATAGCCTCGGCGCTCCGCTGGCCATCGTTGGTGCGTCCCTGGGCGGCATGATCGGCATGGCGCTGGTCGGCCGTGCCGATGCGCCGGCGGTGGCCGCGCTGGCTCTGGTGGACGTGGGCCCGTGGCTCGAATCAGCAGGGGTCGATCGCATCGTCAATTTCATGCGCGCTCATCCCGACGGTTTCGCGACGTTGGAAGAGGCCGCGCGCCACATCGCGGACTATCGCGGTCGACCCGTCCAGGCCCATCCGCGCGGGCTCGGCAAGAACCTCAGGCAGAACGCCGCTGGGCGCTGGGTCTGGCACTGGGACCCGCGCCTGATGAACGAGGAGAACCACAGCCACCGTAACGACCCAGATTACCTGTCGCGGTCGCTGGCAAGATACCTCGGGCCTGTGGCGCTCATACGGGGTGGCCGCAGCGACGTCATCAGTGCTGCCGGCGCGGCGCGCTTCTGCGAAGCGTTCCCGCGCGCCCGCTTCTACGAACTGGCCAAGGCCGGCCACATGGTCGCTGGCGACGCCAATGATGTGTTCACGGCGAGCCTGATCGACTTCCTCGGCGTCGCCATGCCTGCGGCCGGTGCAGCCGCCACGGCGCCCTCTGCTACGAACCAGGAGAGCAACCCATGAGACTTCGCTCCTTCACCCTGTTCGATCGGATCGAGCACAACGCCCGGCTGCATGCCGGGCGCGCGGCCTACGTCGCCGATGGCGTGCGCGTGACGCACGCCGAGTATGCTGAACGCGTGCGTCGCCTGGCCGCCGGCCTGTCGTCGGCCGGCGTCGGCGCGGGGGACCGTATCGCCATCGTCGCGCACAACGGGGCGCTGTACCTGGACCTCTTCGGTGCCGCCGCCCGGCTGGGGGCGATCGTCGTGCCGGTGAACTGGCGCCTGTCTGCCGACGAGGTGGCCCACGTGTTGGCCGACACCTCGCCCCGAGTGGTGATCGCGGCGCCCGACCTGCGGGCGCAACTGGCCAGCGCCGAGTTGTCCGGTGCACGCACGTTCTCGGCCGGTACCGAGTCCCCCGAGTGGCCGGCGGCGGAGGCGCTGTACCTGGATTCGGTCGCGTCGTCGCCTGCCATGATCGACGACGCCGCCGGGCTCCTGATCGTCCACACCGCGGCCGTGGGCGGCAAGGCGCGCGGTGCCTTGCTGTCGCACCGTGGGCTGCTGGAGGCTGCGGGCCACTCGGCGCACGGCTGGGGTCTGACGCCGCAGGACGTGCACGTCGGCGTGCTGCCGTTCTTCCACATCGCCGGCATCGCGATGTGGATGGCGGTGCAGGCGGCTGGCGGTTCGACCGTGGTGATGGCGCGCTTCAACCCGAAGGCGGTTGTCGAGGCGATCGACCGCGAAGGCGGCAGCGTGATGGGCTCGTTCCCGCCGATGCTGGCCGGCGTGCTGGATGCGGCGGCTGCAACGGGTTCGGCCCTCAAGGCATTGCGCGTGGTCAGCGGGCTGGAGTCGCCCGAGACCCTGGCTCGCTTCGCTTCGACGTGTCCGCATGCCGACTTCTGGGTCGGCTACGGGCAGACCGAGACCTCGGGGTCCGTGTCCATGGCGAGAATGTCCGCCCGCCCGGGCAGTGCCGGGTTGCCGGTGGACGGTCATGTGGTTTCGATCGTCGACGACGAGGACCGGTCCGTGCCCGCTGGCGCCACCGGCGAGATCGTGGTGCGTGGACCGATGGTGTTCCGCGGCTACTGGCGGCGCGACGAAGACAACGCCTTCACCTTCCGCAACGGCTGGCACCACACCGGGGACATGGGGCGCCTGGACGAGGAAGGCTATCTCTGGTACGCGGGCCGATCACCGGCCAAGGAACTGATCAAGCCGGGCGGCGAGAACGTGTACCCGGCCGAGGTCGAACGCACCCTGGCCGAGCACCCTGCCGTCGCTGCCGCCGTGGTGTTCGGCGTGCCCGACGCGCAGTGGGGCGAGGCCGTCAAGGCCGTCTGCGAGATCCGCCCCGGCGCCGTCGCGGGCGCGGAGGAACTGATCGAGTTCGTCGCTCAGCGGATCGCGCGCTACAAGAAGCCCAAGCGCGTGGATTTCGTCGATCGGTTGCCTCGCACCGCCGGCGGCGCGATCGATCGCGCCGCCGTGAAGGCCGCGCACGGCGGCTGAGGCGGGGTCTCGGCGCCTCAACCCGGCGTGCTGAGCCCGCCGTTGACGCTCAGCGTCTGCCCGGTGATCGCGTCTGACTCCGGCCCGGCGAAAAACGCCACCGCCTGCGCGATGTCAGCGCAATGCACCGGGAACAGCATGCGCTTCTTCAACTGCTGCAGCATGCCGCGCTCGTGGCTGGCCAGCGCCGGCGAGGCGCCGCCCCAGCGCGGCTCGGCATCGGCGATGTAGCTCATGGCCACGGCGTTGATGCGGATGCCGTCTCGGCCAAGCTCACGAGCCAGAACGCGGCACATCTGCATCATGCCGCCGGTGGCGCCGCCGATGAACGACTCGCCTACCGTGGCCACGCGACCCGCGTCGGTCCCGATGGCGACGATCTTGCCGCGCTTGTTCGCGCGCATCGCCGCGGCAGCCGCCTGGATGACATGTGCGCGTGCCAGCCAGTGCGAGCGGATGTAGGTCTCGAAGTCCTCGCCACTCATGTCCATGAACAGCTTGAAGGCCAACGAGTCGCTGCTGGCGCCTGCGCCGCTCGCCGCCAGCACGTCCAGCCGGCCGTGACGCTGCACGATGCCGTCGACCAGGGCCTGCACCGCGGCACGGTCGGTCAGGTCCGCGGCGGCGAACTCGGCCCGCCCGCCCGCGGCGGCGATCTCGTCGGCCACCGCCTGCCCGGCAGCGGCGTTGCGCCCGCTGACGACCACATGCGCGCCGCGCCGCGCCAGTTCGAGCGCGATCGCGCGGCCGATGTAGGCGGTGGCACCCGTCACCAGCGCGATGGGAGCGGAGAGCGGGCACGATTGTCGAGGCGCTTCGGATGCCATAGAATTCAACCTAACATTTGTTTGACCGAACGGTGCCATTGTGACGGAGAACCAGGGCCATGAGCAAACGTGAGGCGGTGATCGTCGGCGTGGCCGACCTGCCCTTGAAGGACGGAAAGGTGACGGTGCCGATGTCGGTGCTGCAGGCCCAGGCGTTGTGCGCGCGCGATGCGCTGGCCGATGCCGGCATTCCGATGCGCGCGGTCGACGGCCTGCTCACAGCGGGCATGTGGGGCGTGCCCGGTCCTGGTCAGCTGGCCACGGTGACGCTGTCGGAGTACCTCGGCATCGCGCCCCGCTTCGTCGATGGCACCAACATCGGCGGCTCGGCCTTCGAGGCACATGTCGCCCATGCGGCCACCTCCATCGAAGCCGGACGCTGTGAAGTGGCGCTGATCACCTACGGCAGCCTGCAGCGCAGCGAGGCCAGCCGCAACCTCGCGGGTCGTCCGTCCGTGCTGACGATGCAGTACGAGACACCCTGGGGTATGCCCACGCCGGTGGGGGGCTACGCACTGGCGGCGATGCGCCACATGCACGAGCACGGCACCACGTCCGCGCAACTGGCCGAGATCGCGGTGGCCACGCGCAAGTGGGCGGCGATGAATCCGTCGGCCACGATGCGCGATCCGCTCAGCATCGACGACGTGCTTGCGAGCCCGATGATCTCGGACCCGCTGCACCTGCTCGATGCCTGCCTGGTCACCGACGGTGGCGGTGCGGTGGTCATGACCACCGCCGAGCATGCGCGAGCGATCGGCCACCGCAAGCCGGTGCACGTGCGCGGCTACGGCGAGGCGCACACGCACTGGACCATCGCCGCGATGCCGGATCTCGCACGCCTGACCGCCGCCGAGATCGCCGGCCGCGAGGCCTTCGCGATGGCGGGTGTGCGACACGACGACATCGATGTCGTCGAGCTGTACGACTCCTTCACGATCACCGCGCTGCTCACGCTCGAGGCGCTGGGGTTCTGCCAGCGCGGCGAGGGCGGGGCCTTCGTTTCCAATCAGCGCACGGCGCCGGGCGGCGCGTTCCCGATGAACACGAACGGCGGGGGGCTGTCGTATGCACACCCTGGCATGTACGGCATCTTCCTTCTGATCGAGGCGGTGCGGCAACTGCGCGGCGAGTGCGGCCCGCGGCAGGTGAAGGACGCCGCCACGGCGCTGGTGCACGGCACGGGCGGCACGCTCTCGAGCGGCGCCACCTGCATTCTTTCGACGCACTGACATCGAGCAGCTCACCATGTACGACAAGCCACTTCCCGTCGTCGACCCTGAAAGCGCCCCCTACTGGGCCGCCCTGAAGGAACGCCGCCTGATCCTCAAGCGTTGTCGCGACTGCGGCCGTCACCACTTCTACCCGCGGGCGCTGTGCCCACACTGCCACAGCGACGCGCTCGAGTGGTCCGACGCTCGCGGCACCGGCAGCATCTACAGCTACACGGTCGCACGGCGTCCGGCCGGCCCTGCGTTCAAGGCCGACGCACCCTACGTGGTGGCGGTGGTCGAACTGGACGAGGGGGCGCGGATGATGACGAACATCGTCACCGACGACGTGGAGTCCATTCGCATCGGCCAGCGGGTCGCGGTCACCTTCGACGCGGTCACCGACGAGATCACGCTGCCCAAGTTCAAGGCGGCTTGAACCGAGGCCTCTAGTCATGGACTTCGAAGTCGACGCCGACACCCGGGCCATCGGCGAGGCCGTTCTGCGCTTCGTCGAGCGAGAGGTTCTGCCGCTCGAGGACGAGCACCGGGCGGTGCTGGGCAGCGAACGCACGCTCTTCCAGCCCGATGGCCGCTTCGTGCCCGAGGTGCTGGCGCTGCGCCGGCGCATCCGCATGCGCTCGGCCGAACTGGGTTACTACAACTTGTTCGGCGCCGAAGCGCTGGGCGGCGCCGGCCTCGGGGCGCAGGCGATGGCGCACATCCAGGAGGTGCTGAACCATCGCTTCGGGCCCGGTCGGCCGCTGATCCAGACCGTGGTGCTGCCGTCGCCCTTCACCAACGGCCTGTCGCCGGTGCTGCGGCACCTGGAGCCGACGGTGTTCGCGCGCTATCGCGAGGGCATCGCCAGCGGCGACAAGACGCTTTGCTTCGGCCTGAGCGAACCCGACGCGGGTTCCGACGTGTTCGCAATGAAGACGCGCGCGGTGCGCGACGGCGACCACTGGGTGTTGAACGGCACCAAGCAGTGGATCACCAATTCGCCCTACGCCGACCACGCGATGGTCTTCGCACTCACCGACCCCGAGGCAGCGGCGCGCCACCAGGGCGGGGTGACCGGTTTCTTCGTCGACACGCGAGCGCCCGGATTCTCGGTACCGCGGCTGATCAACACCATGGGCCACCTGGGCGGCGATACCGGCGTGGTGATTCTCGACGGCGTGCGCGTGCCCGACGACCATCGCCTTGGAGCCGTCGGCCGCGGCCTGGCGGTGGCGATGGACGGCGTGAACGCCGGCCGCATCGGCATGGCCGCCACTTGCCTGGGGCTCGCACGCTGGGCGCTGGACCAGGCGCTGGAATACGCCAAGGTGCGCAAGACGCAGGGGGTGCCGATCGCCGAGCACCAGGCGATCCAGTTCATGCTGGCCGACAGCGCGATGGACATCTACGCCGCAAAGTCGATGATCCAGAACTGTGCCTGGCGCATCGACCGTGGCGAAGCCGCCACCGCGCAGGTGAGCATGGTCAAGGCCTTCTGCACCGAGATGCTGGGCCGCGTGATGGACCGCAGCATCCAGGTGCACGGCGCAATGGGGCTGACCAACGAGCTGCGCATCGAGGAGGGCTGGCGCTTCGCGCGCGTGATGCGCATTCCCGACGGCACGGCCGAGATCCAGCGGCGCACGATCGCACGGCAGTTGCTGGGCGGACGGGCCGACCTCTAGGGCGTCGAGACGGCGAAGAGGCACATCGACGATGGCCGCAGCCGCGATGGAGATCAGGCGCCTGGCCGGCGCCATCGGCGCCGAGGTGAGTGGTGTCGACCTGCGTCGGCCGCTCGAAGCGGCACACGTCGCCGAGCTGCGGCGCGTATGGCTCGAGAACGGGGTGACCTCGGTCTCGGTGCAAATCGTAGCGGTAGCGTCCTCGGGTAAACCCGGCTCCGTCCTCCCCAGACGGCGCCAGACCTGCCTGTCATAGTTCCCAGCCCCGCGCCGCCGCGCGCCGACGGAGTTGTGACGTGTCAGGAGTCCACCTTCGGTTCGTTGGTGCCACGTCCCTGCCAAAGAGCATGTCGCAGGAGGATGTGGACGAAGCCTTCAGCCTGAGCGCCAAGGACATTTCCGACCTTCGAGCGGCGTTCCGCGGCTCCCGGCTCGGTGCCGCGCTTCAGCTCGTCTTCATCCGGGCGACGGGCCGGTCGCTCGATGCGGTCTCCGGCGTTCCTCGGGTGCTGCTGCAGTCACTGTGCAGATGGCTCGGCCTGAACGAAACCGCGATCGCATCGATGAAGACGCTGTACAAGCGTTCGGCGACGCGCTTCGAACATCAGCGCTGGGCCCGCGAGCAATGCGGATTCTCGCCTGTCGACGATGCGGCAACGGCTGCGCTTTCCGACGCGCTCGTCACGCTCGCTGGCTCGGCCTCTTCGGTCGACGACCTCGTCAAGCGGGCCGAGCTCTGGCTGTTCACCAACAAGTACCTCCTGCCCGGCGATCGAACGGTGCGCGACGTCGCTCGTGCGGCATTCACCGCTCAGGAACGCAGCGCGCTCGAGACCGTGCGCAAGCAGATCGCTGAACCAGATCTTCGCAGGGCCATCGCGAGGATGTTCTCCAAGCGCCAAGGGCGTACCGGCGGAACCGTTCTTGAGTGGCTACGCACGCCACCGGCAAAGCACGGAACGGCGACGCTGAACGCGACGACGCGCAAGATCACGTTCCTGAAGGCGCTGGGTGTGCACAAGTGGGATCTGTCCGCGATTCCCTCGGCGCGCCTGCGGGCCTACAGTCAGGCCGTCGTCAACCGGCCGCCCTCGGAAACCCAGCGACTGAGCGACGACAGCTTGGCCGTCGAGATGGCCTGCTTCCTGCACGCGACGCTGCTGGAGCTGACCGATGCGACCGCCGACATCGCCGCGCGCCGGGTATGCGATTTCGTGCGGCGCGCGAGCAGCTGTGTACAAGAGAAGCAGGCTCGCAGCTCGATCGGTCTGCGTGCGGAGCGCGAGCAGATTCGCCGCGTGCTCTACGACGAAAACCAGACGGCAGAGCAGAAGATCACCGCCTTGAAAGCGCTGATCCCGCCGCAGACCACAATCGGCGAAGGCAGTCATGCCGCCCTCGTCCGTGGCGCGCTCGTCGACGACAGCCGCAGCGTCACGGCGCTGCTGAATGCCGTGTCCATCCTCGACCTGCGTGGTGACGACAACGATCGGTCGATGAAGCAGGTCAGAGTCTTGAGAGACCTCGCGCGCCAAGGCGCGAACCAACTCCCGCAGGACTTCGACGTGTCGATCACCGACCGCGTTTGGCACGACCTCCTAAAGCTGCCGGACAGGGGCAAGGCGCTCGCCGCCCTGCGCGCATGCGCTGTCACCTCGATTCGCCGAGGTCTGAAAGGCGGACGGCTGTGGCTTGCCCACAGTCGCAAGCATCGCGATCGCGAGGACACGTTGATTCCGCCGAGCGAATGGCAGGAAGAGCCGGCTCCGCTGGTTTGAACACGCAGCGGCCTGAGTTAAGTGGATTGGCTGCGGTTTGAAGTTCTTCAATCCCGGGCCCCTGCCAGGCCGCCGGAGGCGCCCCGGTTGAGCCCCTGTAC
>NZ_JABWMJ010000018.1 GCF_013366375.1 Rhizobacter koreensis
AGCCTGCTTGAGGAACCCGATGATCTGTTCCTCGCTGTACTTGCTCTTCCTCATGCCCGCCATTCTCCTGATGAGCGGACTTCCCTTCTATTACCTTGGTACGGCTGGAGGGGGGCAGGTCAGTAGGACCAGTTCATAGCGCGATTTTCGGATCGCTCCCCAGAGGTCAAGACGCGCCAAGCCGCGCTCTCCAGCCAATTGTGCAGCGGCCGGCGGCTTCGGACTCTGGCGCACCACTCGTTGTCGCCCAACGCTCCTGACGACACTTCTCGTTCGTTGCTGCAAACAGGCAACGTTAGGCTAGTGTCAGCTGTCGGGCTGCCCAACCCAGCCTCCGAGTTTCCGCTGTGGGTCGGCCGCGTGAGTCCGCCGGCCGGAGGAGCGGACATTCGAGCCACGGCCCTGGTAAGACGGCGCTTGCCGCCCTTTGAGCGTCAGCTACACCGCCTGGAGCGGCCGTTGCGCGGCAACTGCCCGGTGCGCCTGAATGACGGTTGTGCTGCTGAGACCGGGCATCCGAGGGTCGAAGGCGACGGACCGCTCCCGCTGCAGAGCGGAGCTACAGCCATGCGCACCACATCGACGCCCGCGAGTCACAGGCGCGCGTATGACCTGCCACGCAGAGGCACCGAACGTTCCCGCCGCGTACCGGCTCCGCGGCGGGGTCCTGGCGGCAAGCGTCACGCGTCGGTTCATCGCTCGAGCCGTCAACCCCCGGTATGCTCATTGGCAGGTGGCTTTGCCGGGTGCAGCCAACGGCCGCTGTTCGCTGCCGTCCGTTGCCGAGCGGCCCGGGCGTGCAGAGCTTCGCTAAACCGTTCGAACGATGCGTCCGAGTCGAACTGGCCAACTTCGATGGCAGTCGGCCCGCCAGCGTGATCGACCCAGAGAACGCGCTGCCCCAACAGCAGCCCGGGGCGCAACTGATCGATTAGCTGGTAGTGGATGCGTGCCTCACTGCCGAGTACCGGGATGGGTGGGGGCGGCACGATCAGCCATTGATCGGTGAGGACCACGCGCCTGCTGGTGTGGCGCCCCCAGAGCAGCTGGCAAACGCCGGCGCAGGCGCACAGTAGCAGGAAGGCGGCCAACCCGTAAAAGAAGAAGCGTGAGAACCGACCCTGGGTTAGCGACGGGTACCCCGCCACGACGGCGGCGACGAGACCGCAAGCAAGGCTCCCGAGGGTCAGCTTTGCGACTTCGCGAGGCCGCGCACGATAGGCAAACTCGAGATCGGCAGCCGTTGGCACCGCGATCGCGCCTGCCGGCTGGGGCGGCTCGTACAGCGGATGAGGGGCACCACGGGCTGCCCAGTCGTCGAACGACGGGTGCCCCACCACCCGCATCCAGTCGATCTCGCGCCATCGCTCCTCAAAGAAGCTGCGCATCTCGCTATCAGGGAAAAGCGCCAGCTCGCGGGCTCGCTGCAAGCAGCGAACTTCGGCGAGGTTGAGGTCGGGATCTCCCGGGCGGCTCGTCAGGCTTGCAACTCGCGGGAACAGCGTGACGTCTGCCCGCCGTGCCGACTCACCTGTCGGGCTGGCGCCTGCCGTGCCCGCGTGCACCTGCATCTCGAGCCGGCTCGAGTCGACACCTTGATCCACCATGTACAGTCGGACCGACTCCATGCGTTGCGCCGCCGCCCCCCGATCTCGCGGATCGTGAGGGTCTTCGTAGGTGTCAATGGCAACCCTGTGCGCGGGGATCATCCGAGCGCGCCAGGGCGCCTGGCTAATTGATCCCATCGCGGGTAGGTCACCCATACAGGAACTGCCGGCATTGAAGTAGAGCCCGAAGGAATAGATCTTGGTGTTCTTCATGCCCGTCGCCAGTGCTGCTAGCGCTGCTGCAGGGTTTGGGCTGGCATCGTAGAACGATGAAACACGCCCGCCGCTTCTGGCCAGCTTGCGTTGGCAGCGGAGCGCCCCACCGGGAGGGACGGAACCACGGGTTCAGACTGGGTCTGCGACTTTCGCTCGCGGTCCGTGAATGTCGCTGGCCGCCGCAACGGTCACGGGATGGGGGAACGAGTGGCTGGCTCGTCCACGTCTTGAACCTGTCGCGCAAGGCTGCTGAGCGGCGATCTTTGTAGCAAAGCCGCACGGGGCTCTCACCGCGGCCACATTACGAGGAACCCGCGGGTCAACGCCTCCATACTGTCCGTGTAGACGAGCCAGCGACCCCACAGCCACGATGAGCACTGCAGCAAGCACCAGGACGACACTGCTGCGATACGCGGGCGGGTTCCCCTGGAGCGTGCGGACCCGGTTCCGCGCGCCTGATCGTCTACGGTGTGCATGGCGGGACCCTTTACCCAGCTTCGATCAGGACCGCTGTACTCGCCGCGGCAATTACGAGCACCAGGGCGAGGAGCAGGCTGCTCCACCAGGGGGCGTCTTCGGTGTCCTGGTGCATCTGGAACGGATTGAGCGAGGCCATGGCGGCAGTCTGGGTCTATCGGGAAGAAGCATGCATCGTGCCGATGGGGGACAAACCAAGCCCTCGACGTGGCGCCGGGCCGTCTTGGCATCCTCGTCACCTGAGGCCGCCCGGGGATCACCTTCGGAAAGCGTGAGGTCACGGCACCGATCCGAATGAACCGCAGCCGCTGCACCAGCGCCATCGATGCTCACGAGGTGAGCAACCGTAGGTGACCTCTGACACACGCGCCGACGCCAGGGGCTATCGCGAACGAAGGGTAGGTTCTCGCGAGCGCGGGGTAGACCGGAGGACGCGTGAAATCCCCGGCTATCCTCGCCGTGCACTGCGAGAAGGAGGCCGAGATCGCGCTCATGGCCTCCAGCGATGCTCTTGGAGCGCCAGCTAAACATGCTGCAGGGGTGTGGCGGCGCTCCCCCAGGAACACAATGCTTGGGCCGAGGCCGTAGGGGCAAGCAGGCACTGAGCTCATGAGACCTCCCGCTCGATCTCTTGTGGCGCTTGCATCGCTCGCGGGTGTCGTCCTCGTGGCCGTAATGTTCACCCGTCCGCATGTCGACCCACGCGGGCTCGTACAGCCGTCTGTGCCCTCGGCAGCCTCACCGCCGCAGCGTGCGGCTCCCGCTGTCGCAAAGCTCGTCGCGCGATCCGCCACGAGCACCAGTCCTGGCCCTGGCTTGGCTGATCACGGGCGTGTCAACGTCTGCGGCATCGGCATGGTGGCGCGCCAGGAACTTGGCAAGCCGGAGTTCCTAGCCTCGCTCACTCGGCCCGAGTTGGCGCTAGAGCGTCACGTGCTTGGAGCCCTCTCGGAGAGTCGAGACGAGAAGGTGCGTGCAGCCGGCCTGTTCCTAGAAATGTATGCTGCCATCGGCCGGCTTGCCGAACCGTTTCTCGAGCGCGGGCGAGCCTGCGCAGGGGACGCCGTGTGTGAAGACCAGGCTTCACGTGAACACGATGCTGCCGTCCACGCCGCTGCGGCGCCTCCGCGGGACGCGTTGGCTCGCCAGGCCGCAGCGACTCGTGATCCTGCCGTTTACGCCATCGGATACGCGGCCTGTCGCAGTGGCTTTGGCGGGCCCGGGGGTGCATGCCAACTCGTCAGCGCCGACCAATGGGCGCGCATGGATCCAGGTAACGCTGTACCGTGGCTGCACGTGGCGGGCGCTGCTGCGCGCAAGGACCTGCAGACGCAAGCCGAGGCGGTGCACAGGGCGGCCTCTGCGCAGGCATATCGTGCCTACACCGATGAAATCGTTGGCTGGATCGCGCCGCTTCTGCCGGCGGATCTAACGCCGCTTGAACGCCACAGCACGTTGGAGACCATCGCCATGGTCGCAAACTCGACAACGTTTCCGTTTTCACCCTTCGGTTTTTGCAGCAAGGCGGACGTGGCTGACGTCAACCGGCGGCAGGCGTGCGAGGCTCTTGGCTCGATGCTCCTGTCGAAGGGAACCAACCTTGTGACGCAGATCGTTGGAGCGGGTGTCCTGCAGCAGGCCGGACGACCTGCCGAGGAGATTGCTGCAATAAAGGAGGAGGCGACGGCCTTGCAGCAACTTGCTGCCGACGTGTTCACGCAGCAGACCCTCGCCTGCGAGAGCTTGCGGGATTCGGAAGCCATGCTAGTGCGTGGCGCAAGACTCGGAGAGCTCGAGAACTTGCGTCAACGCTTTGCGGCTTCCGGCATGACCGCCAGGGCCTACCTCGCGGCGACGCGCGCCTCTGGGGCGGGCCAAGGCACGGAAGGGGCGTTTACGCCCTTGCCGTCCCCAGCAGCTGCTACACCCTCGCTTAGATAGCCCGTGGGCCGCTGCGGACCGACGGCTCAAGACTGGACCCAGTCACTCGCGCTTGCGGCCCGAACGGCGGCTGCGCTCGCAACCGGTCGCTCGATCACCGCGGCCTCGGTCGACCGCTACATGTCTCATAGCCGACGTTCAACGGCGGCCGAGCCCATCAAGGCAGCCGGTCGTAGTTAGTCTTGATCGCCAGCGGCAGCTTTGACCAGGCGGGGAGACGGCCGCCGACCCGGAGCCGAAATCCACCGGGCTGATCCCACGACCCCGAAGCTGCCGGTCGGACGCCCTCGCATTCATCGAAGGTCTGCAACTCCATCCCGCCTCGTCAAGTCCACAAGGGGTCGACGGCATCGGGAGACAGCTGCCGCGTCGCCTTGTTCAATTCCCCCGGACACTCCAGAATCGCCCGTCACGCAACATGGTGGGGGGAATCGACAGTGGCTGAGCAAACTTCCCGCGTCTACGAGTTTCCCGCTCGACCTTCCACTTCGGAGCAAGTTGCAGTCGCCACGGGAAGCTCGGTAGGCGCCGGCGGTCTGGGGGCGCTTGCCGCCTACTGGTGGGCTGTTCCTTTGGCAGTGGGCAGAGAGCAGCTGGTAACGGTCGTGTCCGTCATCGCCATCGGTCTTACTGCAATGGTATTTGCTCTCTTCGCGGTCCGGCGAGCAACCGAAACGCAGCGCAGTCTAGAGGCCATCGCGCTGAAGACAGCCCAGCGAGCGGACGCATCCGACGCACTGGTATCGCGACTGGCTGGCTCGGTTCTGGGCAACCTCGTTCGTCCCGCGCTCGCCCCGAACTCCTTCGAGCTATACCTGCGGTACGACCGCCTCGGTGCCGCAAGACTGGGTGAGATCCTTCAGGCCATCGACGCGTTCTACCGAGCCGTGTTCCTACTCATGCAAGAGGAACTCGTAGAGACGGCCTCGAAAGAAGCGAACTCCGCCGGCCCCGTCGTTCCCGCAGAGGCGCTCATGAAGGCGCATCCGGAAGCTCAGCTGAACATCGAGTTCGCGCAAACCGGCGAGTCGATCAAGTTCGTCATGCGGACAGGGTGGAAGCCGACGATCGGCACTCGTGCGGGCGACGTCGAGGTCGGGCTTCCCAAGGGGGCACTGGCTGCGGGGCTGGCGGCATTGCTCTTGGGCGCGGTCATCGATCGCGGCGTCGCTACATTCCAAGGCGTTCTGGCGATCGCCATTCAGCAGCAGACCCGCGAGCTAAACGAACTCAATATCGGAAAGTCAAGGATCGACATCGAGAAGGGCCTCCACGAGTTGCGCGAGCTGCAGCGAAAGGCGACTTCCCCGGGTTCGAGACAGGCCGCGGCGCTTCGAGGTGCCGAGGAAGGTTTGGACAAACTGATCAAGGCAACCGTAATGAGCGAAGTATCAAGGCGATCACCGTGACCTCTGGACTCGTCAAATCCTGATTTCCGGGCGGCAACGCAAGGCACGCCTCAGACGCCGCTTGGCGCCCACCGAACCGATCAGCAGTCCCACCGAATCAATTGCAGGCAATCGGGAGTCGACGGCCAGCGCCAGGCCAGCCCCGTTAGAGTTTGTCGTCGCGAGCGCCGCTCCAGCGCTCCACCACCGGGCATGTCTTCGTCTAGGCTCCAAACCCAATCACCCACTTGAAGCCTGACGGCAAATCATGATTCCGATGCGTCTTGATCGCGTTGGAGCCGGTGATGAGCAAGCTGTTTTGGCTGTCAGATGATCAATGGGCGGCAGTCGAGCCGCATCTGCCGAGGAACCAGGCAGGCGCTCGGCGGGTCGATGATCGCCGGGTGATCTCGGGCATCATTCATGTGTTGAAGATCGGCTGTCGTTGGCAGGATTGCCCCGCCGAATACGGCCCGTCCACGACCGTCTACAACCGGTTCAATCGCTGGTCCCACAAACGGTTCTGGTTGAAGCTGCTGGAGGCGCTGGCCGATGCGGGCGCGGTCACTCGCAGCACCTCGATCGACTCGACCTACGTCAAGGCGCAACGCTCGGCCTTCGGCGGAAAAGGGGGGCCCGGACGCAGGGCATCGGCCCGTCGCGCGGTGGCCAAACGACCAAGGTTCACGCCCTCACCGACGTCGTCGGACGTCCCTTCGCCCTGATCCTGACACCAGGAAACGTCTCCGACATCACCGTCGCTCCGACCCTGCTCGCCCGCGCTCCCGACGCCCGCTACGTCCTTGCTGACAAAGGATATGACGCCGACGGTCTGCGACGTTCGCTGCGCCAGACCGGGGCCGTTCCCGTCATCCCCGGCCGGGCCAATCGAAAGCGAGCCGTCATCTACGACAAGGCCCGATACAAAGAACGACACCGCGTCGAGAACGCCTTCTGCCGGATCAAGGACTACCGCCGCGTCGCCACCCGCTACGACAAACTCGCGGCCAACTTCCTCTCCGGCGTCGCACTCGCCATCCTGGTCGCCTTCTGGCTATGAATGAGTCTGGAGCCTAGGCTTAGGACTCACTGATCACAGCCAGAAGAGCACGGTGGCGGCCAGTGCTAGTGCGGAGAAGCCGACGGTTGGCGGTCATATCGCGTTGCCACGCGGCGCCAGTCCTTCAGGCGGCCGAACATGATCTCGATGCGGTTACGCCGTTCGTACCGCGGCTTGTCGTATTTGACAGGCAGAGATCGGGATTTGCGGCCCGGAAGGCACGGTTTGATGCCCTTTTGCTCCAGCGCATCTCTGAACCAGTCAGCGTCATAGCCGCGGTCGGCGAGCATCCACTTGGCCTTGGGCAGATCGTCAAGCAAGGCAGCTGCACCGGTGTAATCGCTGATCTGGCCGGCCGTGATGAAGAAGCTTAAAGGGCGGCCGTTTGCATCAGTCGCGGCGTGCAGCTTCGTGTTGATGCCGCCCTTGGTCCGTCCAATCAGGGGCCCGAGATCCCTTTTTACCCCAAGGCTGGAAGGCGTGCGGCCGGCCTTGAGATAGGTTGCGTCGATCATGTCGGCCTGCGGGTCGGCTTTCTGGTCTATAGGGCCCCATGGCAGCCTGCCTGCCGACCGCCGGCACCGGAGATGGCTCCACCGCCATCTCCGGCCTCCGGTTCCGCTTCGCTCCACCTCCGTCCGGACATGACGGCGACGAGCTTATTGTGCTAACAAACCGCTCGGTCCGCTCGGCGGGGGCAGATCAGATCCGCACGTCAGCCGTGCGGGCGCATAACCACCTTAATGACGCCTTCTTCCTTGTCCCGAAACTTGGCGTACATTTCCGGCGCGTCCTCGAGGCTTGCCGGGTGGGTAATCACGAAACTGGGATCGATTGCACCGGCTACGATCTTCTCCAGCAACGGCTTGGTGTAGCGCTGGACGTGGGTCTGACCGAGTTTGATCGTCAGTCCCTTGTTCATTGCCGCCCCGAGTGGGAGCTTGTCGGCCACGCCGACATATACGCCAGGGACGGACACCGTGCCTCCCTTGCGACAATTCATGATGGCTTGGCGCAGCACATGCACCCGATCAGTGGCGAGCATCAAGCTCGCCTTGACCTTGTCCATCACCGCGTCGGCCGCGCCGTGACCTGCCGCCTCGCAGCCGACCGCATCGATGCAGCTGTCCGGGCCACGTCCCTTGGTCCGCGCCTGCAATTCGTCATAGACATCGGTCTCGGCGAAGTTGATCGTCTCGGCGCCGCCCGCCTCGGCCATGGCGAGCCGCTCGGGCACCTCGTCGATCGCGATCACCCGGCCCGCGCCCATCATCAGGGCCGATCGGATGGCGAACTGACCGACTGGGCCGCAACCCCAGATCGCGACGGTGTCGCCGGGCTCGATCTGTGCGTTCTCGGCGGCCATGTAGCCGGTCGGAAATATGTCGGATAGAAACAGCGCCTGCTCATCCGTAATGTTGTCGGGGATTTTGATCGGACCGAAGTCGGCCATCGGCACGCGCAGATATTCCGCCTGACCGCCGCAGTAGCCGCCCATCATGTGGCTGAAGCCGAACAACCCTGCGGGCGAATGGCCCATGGCCTTTGCTGCCATCTCGGCGTTCGGATTCGTCCGGTCGCAAGCTGCAAACAAGCCTTTCTTACAGAACCAGCAATCGCCGCAGCTGATCGTGAAGGGTACGACGACACGATCGCCGATCTTCAGGTTCGTCACTTCGGAACCGAGCGCCACGACCTCCCCCATATTCTCGTGGCCGAGGATATCACCTGCCTCCATCGTAGGCTGGTAACCATCGAGCAGGTGAAGGTCGGACCCGCAAATGGCGCATGCCGTGACCTTGATGATGGCATCACGGGGGTGCTTGATCTCGGGATCCGCGACGGTGTCGACGCGAACGTCACCCTTACCGTGCCAACACAGTGCGCGCATAATTCTCTCCATTCAGAAAACCGGTCCAACCGGCGGACCATTCCGAAGACCTTAACGCGCTTGCGCGTGATCGGGTCCCCCCTTTTTGCGCCGCCGGAGCACCGGTGCGCTTTCACATAGCTGCTGTCGATCTGGCCGGTCTAGGCGCTCCACCCTTCCTCGGTCAAGGCCGCCAGGATACAGTTCACGCCGCGTCGGCTCCAGCGGTTCCAGCGATTGTAGATGGTCGTCGAGGGATCATACTCGCTCGGGCAGTCGGCTCAGCGACCGCCGCACTTCAGCATGTGCACGATACCCGATATCACCCGTCGGTCATCGACCCGCCGGGCCCCCGGCTGGTTCTTCGGCAAGTGCGGCTCGATCGCCGCCCACGCCGCATCCGACAACCAAAACAACGATCCCGCCATGCCCAGACCCTCCTCAACTGGAGACTCCTGAATCAGCACGCCGTTGCAGAATCAAGCTTCTGATTGGGTTTGGACCCTAGCGTCGTCCCCGGCCGGCGATCAAGGGAACGCTGGCGCTTTCGGGGTTGTCATCCTGTCCAGTTCCCACAAGCCTCCCTTCGCGGTAGGCGGCTTTTGGCCGCTCAGAGACGCTGCCAGCGATTGCTCCGAAGCTGTCCAACGATGAAGGGCTGCTTCCCGGAACGCTGCGAAGCACGTGGCGGCGAGCAAGCGACCCGAAGCCGTCAACTGATGGCGCGGTCCCCGCCATCCCATAACGTTCGCAGCCAGTTCCGCGGATAGAACATTTGCATCGGCTGAGCGTCTCGACGTTCCCTGGAGGGGCGTTCCACGTATTACAGCCAGCGGCCTTGAGCCTGAGCGGTCCGCCGGCTCCAGCAGAGCCAGCGGGCGCGCCAGCCCGCGTGTGCGCGTGCGGCCCTGCCCGCCATCCCCGGGCTCGGCACGGCTAGGGAACGCCAGGTGGGCCCCATAGATGCCGGGACCCCCGCGCTCGCGCCGAACCGTGCGTGTCTTGGCAATCTGGTGACGGAGCACCCCCGGATAGGAGAAACGCTGGAACAACGCGACGATGTCGGCGAAGGCTTCGTGGAAGGCCAGGACATCGCGGTTGACGGGCAGGTTGAATCGGGGGTGCACGCCGTCCAGCAGCGCATGCGTCGTCTCGTGCGCGATGATGTCGTGGGACAGCGACGTGAACACCAGCGTGTCCTTTGTGTTGTTCTCGTCGGTCAGGCCGGTGGGGAAGTAGCCGAACAACAGCGCTTTCTTCTGTGGGCTGTAGTAGGCGTTCTGGTCGCGCAGCGCGTGCGGATAGATCCTCAGGCGACGGACGAAGCGCTCGCTCCTGAACGATCCGTCATTGTTGCTTTCCCGGTGCGGAGCCCATAGCGCCCGCCGTCCGAGAGCCTGCTCAAAGTGCACGATCGACGACATCGCCACGGCGTACGCCATCTGCTGGTGGAACTGCGGGTTCGTCTCGGACGGCGCTAGGCCGTCCTGTGCCAGCACCCGAGGATCGTTGAGATCCACGGGCTTGTAGAGTGCCCCGCTCGCTGGATCGACATCGACGACCTCGACGTACTCCCCCACCGGCCCGGCCCGCAGGTCGGCTTCCCAGGGTACCCGTATCGTCAGTTCTGCAATGCTCTCCATTCCGAACTGAGCGGCGAGGCTCGGGTTCAGAGCGAAGATCCTCAGCTTGCGTTGCGACGGCTCGATAACGAGGGTGTCGGTCGTCATGCTGGTTCCCGTTCCTCGCTCAGAGCGAGTGGCGGTGCGACTCAGGAGCTGATGCTTCGGCCGCATGAAGGTGGACATTGCAACATGACGGCCGCCTGCTTGACAGATCTGACTGCGGCCGGCCTGTCATCGTGCGGATGCGGTGGGACGCGAACGCTCGACCGGAATCTGCACACCCTCTCCAAGCTTGACGTCATCGGCGAACATCGTGAAGACCACTGGCCGCGCCGGCGACAGGTTCGCGAGGCCAAGGGTGAGCACTGATTCGGGCTGCAGCGGCATGCCCCAATGCGAAAGGCCGGCCGCGGTCGTCGCGTTGTCGCGCACGTCCGCTCCGGTGACAGTCAGGCGAAGCTTTCCCTTGACGCCATCCGGCAGCTTGCCGATCGCGAGGCTGACACGACCGTTGCCACCTTCGTCGCTCACGATCACGGCGCTGTCGATGCGCAGGGGAGTGGAGGTCGCAGGTCGTTCACCCGGCAGGACCCGCAATGTGTAGCTTGCCTTTTGGCTGTCCAGCGAGAGTTCGAGCGGCGTCCGCGGAAGTGCACCTGCGGTGGTCCCGAGATCTGCAAGCGTCGGAAACGTGATCTGCACGTGGCGTCCACCGGTCACACCGGTGGTGAGTGGTAATGCGAACCCGGAGGGAAGCATGAGTCTGGCGCCCACGTCCCGGGCCGACAGGGCCTTTCCGCCGCGAACCACCACGGTCAGTGCTTGCTTGTCCTCCTTGGCGAGGACTAGCTGACCTGTGGCCGGAAGCGTCGGCCACTCGATCTCCCTCAAGGGCACGACCAGGGTCGAATAGCGGCTGTCGACCTGGATCTCGATGAGGTTCGCCAGGAATCGTCGCAGCGAGACCTCCTCGTTGTTGTCAAGCGTGTCCTTCAACCCGAGGCAGCGGCGCATCTGGTTGTAGTCGCTCCTGTCCATTGCGCGAAGGAGCTGAAGCGAGGCCGCCGTCTGCCTGTCCTCGCCGGGCGCGGGCGACTGCGGATCCTTTCCGCAGTCCTGGGTCAGCGTGTAACCGTACTGCCCGAGACGAGTGCGGACCTTGTCGGTCAGCGTCTCGGACGATCGCTCGGAGCCCCTCTCAGGAGCAGTGCCGTCCAGGGCGGACCTGAACTGGCTGCTCGTGACCACGGAGAGGGTCGTCACGACATCGGTCGCATGACGCTTCCTCGTCAGCACCACCCGTTCGGCGCCGTGCTCGGCGTGGTGGCCGTCGCGTTCTGGCTGATCCCCGGCTTCGGGCTGCTGCGCTCGGCGATCGTCTGTGCGGCGCTGAACCTGATCGCGGCCGCAGCGGCCGCAGCGCTGGCGATGCGGGAACAGGTCGCACCCGCGGTGTCGGTGCCGGCGGGTGCCGCCCGTTCGCGCGTGCTCGTCACCCTCGCCGTCACCGGCCTGCTTGGGATCGGCTACGAGGTCGTCGTCGTTCGCGTGCTGAGCCAGGTTGCCGAGAACACCGTCTACACCTTCGCGATGCTGCTGGCCATCTACCTGATCGGCAGCGCGCTCGGTGCGGCCGCCTACCACCGCTGGCTCCTGGGTTCGAACGACGCGACACGACTTCGCGATCGCCTGCTGTGCGGCCTCACGGCCGCGTGCCTCTTCGGTGCAGCCACCCTCTGGGGCGCCGAGTTCGTCAAGGCCGGCGTCCTGCATCTGCTCGGCACGAGCATGGGCGCTGCCCTCCTGGCGGAGTCCATCCTCGCGGCAGCAGCGTTCCTGGTTCCCACGGTCGTCATGGGCGCTGTCTTCAGCCATCTAGCGGCAATGGCGATCGCCTCCGGCGTGGGGCTCGGGCGCGCGCTCGCTGCGAACACCGTGGGAGCTGCCCTTGCCCCGTTCGTGTTCGGCGTCGTCGTACAGCCCGCGCTCGGTTCCAAGACCGCCCTGATGCTCGCGGCATGCGCCTACCTTGCACTCTGTTCGCGCCGCGCCGGGTCCGCGCCGAGCCCGTGGGTGACCGCGAGCCTCGCGGCAGCGCTCGCGCTGCTGACGCCGGCACTGGTCTTCGTCGCGCTGCCGAGCGGCGCGCAGCTCGTCAGCTACCACGAGGGTGCGCTCGGCGCCGTCAGCGTCGTGGAAGACGCCGCCGGGGTCGCCACGCTGCGCATCGACAACCGTCAGCAGGAGGGCAGCAGCGCGACACGGTCGGCTGACGCGCGCCAGGCTTTGCTGCCGCTCCTGCTGCACCCGGCACCGCGCCGCGCGCTGTTTCTGGGTCTGGGCACCGGCGTGACCGCATCCGCGGCGGCCGAGGACCCCGACGTTTACGTTGACGTTGTCGAGCTGCTTCCCGAGGTCATCGAGGCGTCGGCGTGGTTCGCAAGTTCCGGAGCCGCTGCGGCGCGAATGAACGTCATGGCCGCGGACGCGCGCCGGTTCGTCAGGGTGGGCCAGCAGCGTTACGACCTCATCGTCGCGGACAACTTTCATCCGGCGCGCGGCGGATCGGGAGCGCTTTACACCGTCGAGCACTTCCGTGCCGTGCGCGACCGGCTCGGCCAGCGCGGATTGTTCTGCCAATGGCTGCCGCTGCATCAGCTCGACCGGGCCACCCTGCAAAGCATCATCAAGAGCTTTCTCGTGGCCAACCCGGGTGCGTTCGCGATCCTCGCGACGCATAGCCTCGACACGCCGGTGCTGGGCCTCGTCGCGCGCGCGGACGGCGGCCGCTTCGAGCTCGGCGAGGTGCGTTCGCGGCTTGCCCACGCGAATCTCGCCCCCACCGCCCGTTTGGGTCTCGACGACGAACTCGCGCTGCTCGGCGCATTCGTCGCCGGGCCCAAGGCGCTGGCGCGCTTCGCGGCAGAGGCGCCTGCGAACACCGATGACCTGCCGGTGGTCGCCTACCTGGCGCCGCGGATCACCTATGCGCCGGGCTCGCGCCCGCGCGACCGGCTTGTCGACCTCCTCCGGGAGCTGAGTCTTGTTCCGGCGGAGTTGCTGGCGGCTCCACCCGCTGGTTTGGCATCGCGTCTGGCAGCTTATTGGCAGGCGCGCGACGTCTTCATCGAGGCTGGACGCGACGTGCGCCCCTCGAACGACGTCGAACAGATGCTGGCCCAGGTGCGCGAGCCTCTCGTGGCGGCACTGCGGATCAGCCCGGATTTCAGGCCGGCTTACGACCCCCTGCTGCGCATGGCCATCGCGCTTGCCGACAGGGATCCGGCGGCCGCCCGCTTGCTGCTGACGGAGCTGAGGCGCCTGCAACCGACACGACCAGAGGCCGCACGGCAGCTGCTGGAACTAGGAATGCACTGAAACGCGGGCGCGGCGCGGTTGCGTCGCCGAAGCCGCGGATGTCGATCTCAAGACGCGCATCCTGTGGGCCCGCGGCAGGAGAGCTCAGCGGCGCCCGAAGTCGAAGTCGGCGTACTCGGCATGGTTCCACTTGACGAGCACCTTGAACACCGCCGGCTGGCTGCCCGGCGGCGGCGCGCTGAAGTCGCAGTGCAGGCTCACGTCGCCGTCTTCGCCGAACAGGCGTGTCTTGCTGCCGGCATTGCACTGGAGCGGCTGCTCGTCGAGCACCGGCTCGATGCTGGCGCTGGTGTCGTCGTGTCCGCCGGTGAATCGCGCCTCGAAGCGCAGCAGGCGCGCGCCGCCGGCGGGCTCGACGATGCAGGCGAACTCGCGACGATCGTTGAGGCGCGACGTCTCGCTGCACGCCGATTTCGCCGAGAGCGGCGGGGTAACCTCGGCGGCAGGAGCAGGCAGAGCCATCGAGATGAGCAGGGCAGAACTTAGAGCGCGCATGTTCAGAATGTGAAGGGAGTGATCGCGGCCTTGGTCAGCCGCTGAAGCCGATGCGGTAGCCCCACGAATCGAGGTGGGTCGGGATCGCGTTGAATGCCATCGTGATGCGCCGCGCGCCCGGGTTGGGCGGCACGGCGTGGAGCAGGTAGCTCGGGAACAGCACCAGGTCACCGCGCTCCGGCGAGGGGCTGATCCACTTGTCGGCGTTGTAGGGACCGGTCTGGGCACCGGCGTGATCGTTCTTGAAGGCGTAGTCCGCGCCGCCCGGCGACTTCATGAATACCGTGCGGGCGTCGGCGTGCGTCTCGGTGAGATAGATCACGCCCGAGACGAAGCTGTTGGCGTGGTTGTGCATCGCCTGTCGTCCGCCGGCATCGAGCACGTTGACCCACATCTCCTTGATGGACCAGCCAAGCTGCTCGCCGAACAGCACGGCGCCGAACTCGGCGATGCGCGGCGCGAGGTGCTGCGCCACAACGCCGAGCAGCGGGCTGTCACTCGGCTTGAGCATCGCCGTGTGCGAGAGCTGCGCCGAAGCGTTGTTGTCGATGTCGGCACGTTCGGCGAAATGCTCGAGCAGCCCGTCCAGCAGGGGCTGATCGAGCAGTCGCGGCACCCGCATCACCGGCGTCGGGAACAGCCCGAACACCTCGCCGGGCTCGTGCGCCGCGGACAGCTGCAGCGCCGACGCCGGCGCCCGCGCCTCGACCGCGGCGGCGACCGCCAGCGGGTCGCGCGGCTTCACCGGCGCCGACGCGTCGCGGCCAGGCCGCCGAGCCCCAGCGCGAGCAGCAGGGCGGTGGCAGGTTCCGGAACGACGTTGATCCCGACGTTGTCGAACGCAGCGAAGCCGGCCGCATTGCCGAACGTCACCGAGTGGGCAATGCCGGCGAACGATCCAGAGAGCAGGCCGAAGTTGCAGTACGAGCTGTCGCTGCAGCCACCCTGCTGCGCGTTGGCCGCGAGATCGAAGGAGGCGAGGAGGGCGCCGGTGCCATCGAGGCCGCTCCACAGCTGGACCGCGTTGGCGACCGCAGTCGCCGACGAGTAGTAGAAGCTCAGCGTGCCGACAAAGCCGGAGCCGCCGACCGAGTTCAGCGTCGCCGCCGTGCCGGCCGGAAACATCACGCCGAGCGGCGACGGGGCGTTGGAGAAGTACGGGCCGAGCACGTCGTTCTGCAGCGCGAGCGCGTCGCCCGCAAATGAGACGCCGTACTGTCCTGGCGCGAGCGCCGGGCCCGCGACGCCGGCGCCATCGCGACCTGCGTTGTAGTAGTCGGCGATCGGCGCAAAGCTGGTCACGCCCTCGAAGTCGATCGTGATCGGCGCGGCGAGCGCGGGTGCCGCGGCGAATGCAGCGGAGAGGGCGGTGACGGCGAGCCAGTTCATGGGGGGTTCTCCTCAGGGGTTTCTTGATATCGAGGCCAGGCAGCGGAGTGCGCACGGGCGAGGCCGGCCGGTAGAGCCGCCGGGCAGTCTGCCGGCGGATTGCGACAGGCATGTGACGAAACAGGGGGTGGCCCCGAAAGGCTTCGCGAGATCGACGGCTGCGCGACTGGACCGCGTCATCGACGCGTCACATGCGCTGCGTAGCGTCCGCAGCTTCTTCCTGCCAATCCCAAACATCGAACATCCGAGGAGAACCCATGAGAGTCCTTTCTGCCCGCAGTCCGATCGCGCTTGCCGCCGCCGCCGCGCTCGGCACCACCGCGATGAGCACCGCGCCCACCACCGCGAGCGCGGCCAAGACCTCAGGCACGTACGTGGCGGGCGACTTCCACAACCACACGACCTGCTCCGACGGCTCGATCTCGATGCAGAAGCTGGTGAAGAAGTCGACCGACAAGACGGACACCCCGTGGGGCCTCGACTGGTTTGTGCAGGCCGGACACGGCGGCAGTGGCAACCGCAACTGCACGCTCGCGGAAGACGCGAGCCTGGCCACGCCGGCGTACTCGCTCGTGTTCTCCGGCAGCGGCGCGCTGCAGGGCCCGACCACCACTTGGCAGAACACCAACCCACCGGTGCAGCCCAAGGGCCTCGTCTCGGGAACCGCCCCGAACCAGAACATGTGGCGCTGGCAGTCGATCCAGGAGTTCCAGTACCCGCTGCTGGAGTACCTGGCGCGCTTGCGTGACAAGCCGATGTTCGTCGGTGTCGAATCGGTCGTGGCCGGCCACGAGCACTCGTCGATGTCGGTGATCACCGGTCAGATGCCGCTTTCGATCGACTCCGGCAACCTGCCGACCTCCAAGGGCTACACGGCGCTCGGCAACGCCACGGCCCTTGCGCAGTGGGAGTACTGCTTCGATCGCAACGACACCGATACGAGCCGCGGCAACACGGCCGTGGGCAGCGGCGTCGGCAACAACTGGACCTGCGCGGTGCCGGGCAGCCTGAACTCGGGCGACCCGAGCTGGAACACGACGGCGCAGAAGCTCATTCCCGCCGGAGGCACGGGCACCGGCGAGCGCGGCCACCAGAAGACGGTCGAGGGCATCAGGTGGATGGCTCAGAACCATCCGAACGCCAGCTACTACGTGCCGGCGCATCTGGAGCGTGCAGGGCCGTTCAACCCGAACGGGAACAACGGCTTCAACATCGAGCACCTGCGCAACTTCAACAACGCGGGTCCGGCCATCGCGTTCGGGTTCGAAACGCAGCCGGGCCACGGCGCCTCCTCGGACCGTGGCGAGTACGCGGTCAACCGGAACAGCATCAACGGGGTTCCGGTCGACTCGGTCGGCGGTACCACCTACGGCGGCACCGGCGTCTACGGCGCACAGATCGGTGGCGTCTGGGACGCGCTGCTCGGCGAGGGCCGCAACTGGTGGTTCTTCGCGAGCTCCGACTGGCACAACCGCGGCAGCTTCGGCCCCGACGATCGGCGCACCACGCAGGACTTCTATCCAGGCGAGTATCAGCGCACGTATGTAATGGCACGCAACGGGGGAGACCCGAAGCTGCGGCCGCAGACCATCGTGGACGGGCTGCGCACCGGCAACGCATTCGCCGCGAGCGGCCAGCTGATCGATCGCCTCGGGTTCGTCGCGTGCGCCTCGTACCCTGGGCCGGCGGCGCGCACGAACGCCGCAGTCGAAGCCATCGCGGTCGCGGCGGCGACGCGCAACACCGACACCGACGTCGCCGGCTGCGCCGCGATGGGCGAGAAGCTGGTGGTGCGCCGTGGCGCCGAGATCGTGGTGTCGATCGTCGTTCGCGATCCGTCGGGGACCAACTACGCGCCGTACACGTTCAACAATCCGTCGCTGGCCCAGGTCGGAATCCAGCAACCGCTCAACACGCCGGTGCTCGACCACGTCGACGTGATCCGCGGCATGGTGAGCGGCTACAAACAGCCCGGGTCGGCGGACTATGCCGGTCAGTGGCCCAACACGTGGCGCGTCAACCCCGACCTGAACACGGTACCGGCGGCTGCCAAGAACCTGACTGCCGGGATCCTGCGCACCTTCAACAGCGCGACGTGGACCAGCGTTGCGAACAACCCCGAGTACAAGGTGATGACGTTCCGCGTGCCGGCAGTGAGCGCCTCGCAGTACCTGCGCCTGCGGGGCAGCAACCTGCCGCCGAGCGTGCCGTGGGAGACCGATGCGAACGGCAACCCGATGCTCGACCTCTACACGAATGCGAGCGATCCCACGCAGCTGAAGATTCCCTGCAGTGTCGCGGGCACCAACGTTCCGGCGAACGGCACCACCTATACCGGTACGGCGATCAACGGCTGCCCGAACCACCTGCAGACCGTGAACGGGCAGAAGTACCTGAGCTACGACGTGGCGGCGTGGGCTGACCTCTGGTTCTACAGCAACCCGATTTATGTCGAGGTTGCCGGATCCACGATCGTCGCGGGCGTCAAGTAAGGCAATTCGACCGCACTGAGGCGCCGCGTCACCGCGGCGCCGTTCCTGTTTCAGCTTCACATCTCATGCCATCGACTACCCTTCCTCGTTCGGGCGTTCGCCTGCCCTCGCTCGAACGGCGCGCCGCGGCTGCGCCGCGCTGGCTGCGCGAGCCGCTCCTGCACTTTGTCGTGCTGGGCGCGCTTCTCTTCGCGGTCGACCATCTGGTCGCGTCGCAGGTCGACGACCCACGCAGCATCGTGATCGGCGCGACGGTCGACAGCCAGGCGCGCGATCTCTTCAAGGCCAGCCGGGGTCGCGACCCCGATGCACAGGAGCTGGCTGCACTGCGCCAGACATGGCTCGACAATGAGGTGCTGTACCGCGAGGGGCTCGCGCTGCAGGTCGATCGGGGAGACCCGGCGATCCGCGAGCGCGTGATCTTCAAGGCACTCAGCGTCGTCGATGCGAGCCTTGCCCGTCCGGAGGTCGACGACGCCAAGTTGCGCGAGTGGTTCGAGCGCAACCGGGCCAAATACGACGAGCCGGCCCGTGTGGATTTCCAGGAGGCGGTGCTCGCCGGCGATACGTCGGAGGCTGCGGTTCGCGGGTTCGTCGAGACCCTGAACCGCGGCACGCCTGGCGAGCTGAACGCCGGACTGCGCGTCTTCAAGGGACGCCCGCACGGCAACCTGGTCGACAGCTATGGCGACGCGTTCGCGCGCGCGATCGAGGCCGCGCCGGCCGGCGAATGGCGCGCCTACGCCACCCGCGACGGCTGGCGCGCCATGCGGCTGGACGCGCTGGTCGCTGCCAAACCAGCGTCGTTCGAACCGCTGCGCGGCGTCGTCATGCACGACTGGATCGACGTGACGATGGCCGAGCAGCGCACCGCGGCGGTTCGCGCGATGGCCGCCAAGTACCGGGTCAGCGTCGAGGGCGCGCGGTGAAAGCCTTGCTCGCCGTCGTGTTCGCAGCGCTCGCTTGGCTCGGCGCGCCGCCGGCCAGTGCCCACGAGATGACGATGGCCGAAATGGAGCTTCGCGAGATCGCTCCGGGCGAGTTCCTCTGGCAGTGGACGGCGGTGGACCGGGCCGCCACGAACACGCTCAAGCCGCTGTGGCCCGAGGGCTGCACCGCCGACGAGAACGCCGTTCACTGCGGCGATCGAGGGCTGCAGGGCACGTTGACCATGCAGAACGTCGGCAAGACGTACTCGGCCGCGCTCGTCAAGGTGTTCTGGCGCGACGGCGGCTCGCGCGTCTACACGCTGACCGCAGCACAGCCGAGCGTGCAGCTGTTTGGCTCGGCCGACGACCGGCGCGGCATCGGCGAGATCGCGACCGCGTACCTCGTGCTCGGCGTCGAGCACATCCTGGGCGGCTTCGATCACCTGCTGTTCGTGATCGGGCTCCTGTTCCTGGTCGGCTTCAATCGGCGCCTTATACCCACCATCACGGCGTTCACGCTGGCGCACAGCCTGACGCTCGCGTCGAGCGCGCTCGGCTGGCTCGCGCTGCGCCCGCCGCCGGTCGAGGCGACGATCGCACTGTCGATCATGCTGGTCGCCGGCGAAGCGCTGCATCGAGGCAAGACGCTGGCGCGCACCTGGCCCGCGCTCGTTGCCTTCGGCTTCGGCCTGGTTCACGGGCTCGGCTTTGCCGGCGCGCTGCAGCAGATCGGCTTGCCGCAGAACCATCTCGCGGTCGCGTTGCTCACGTTCAACCTCGGGGTCGAGCTCGGTCAACTGCTCGTCGTCGCGGCGGCGTACGCGCTTTACCGCATCGGCTCACGTTCAGCCTGGATGGCGCGCTGGCGCACGGCCTCGCTCTACGCGATCGGCAGCGTGGCGGCGTATTGGTCGATCGGTCGCATCGTCGCCATCCTGACCTGACCGCCCACTCGCACCTGAACCAGCGCGCCGACGTCGCAGCGGGCGTGCGCCGTCGGTTTGTCCTCACCCATTGGAGAACTTGTTGAAACTCAGCGCGATGCGCGCGGCGACTGCTCTCGCCCTGCACGGCGCCGCGGGGATTGCAGCTGCAGCTGCACCCGAGGCACCTTCCGGCGAAGCGGTCGCCCTGGCGCCGATCAGCATTACCGGCCACTACGACAACGCCGTCGGCACCTCCGACGCTGCATCGGCGGGCGTGGTCCGCAGCGAGCTCCTCAAGAACCGCCCGGCCCTGCGCCCGGGCGAGGTGCTCGAGTTCGTTCCCGGCGTCATCGTCACCCAGCACAGCGGCGACGGCAAGGCCAACCAGTACTTCCTCCGCGGCTTTAACCTCGACCACGGCACCGACTTCGCGACCTTCGTCGACGGCCTGCCGGTCAACATGCCGACGCACGCGCATGGCCACGGCTACACCGACCTCAACTGGCTGATTCCCGAGCTCGTCGCCCGCATCCGCTATCGCAAGGGGCCGTACGCCGCCGAGGACGGCGACTTCTCGTCGGCGGGGTCGGCCCGCATCGAGCTCTTCGACGCGCTTCCGCGTGGCATCGCGTCGGTCACGCTTGGTCAGGACCGCTTCGCGCGTTCGCTCGTCGCCAACTCGGCGCCTGTTGGGGGCGGCGAGCTGCTCTACGCGCTCGAAGCCGCGCACAATGATGGGCCCTGGGAACGTCCGGAGAACTTCCGGCGTTTCAATGGCGTGCTGCGCTACAGCAGCGGCAGCGCCGACGCACGCTGGTCGCTGACGGCAATGGGCTACTCGGCACGTTGGAACTCGACGGATCAGATCCCGCAGCGTGCGGTGGACGCTGGCCTCGTCGGCCGTTACGGAGCGGTCGACCCGAGCGACGGTGGTCGCACCGAGCGCGCCAGCCTTTCGTTCGAGAACCTGCAGCGCAGCGCCACCGGCGAGTTCCGCCTGCAGACCTATGCGATCCGTTCCAGGCTGGACCTGTTCTCGAACTTCACCTACTTCCTCGAGCGCCCCGAGGGCGACCAGTTCGAGCAGGCCGAGCGCCGCACCACGCTCGGGCTTACGACGAGCCGAAGCTGGAACGCGCGGCTCGGGGGCGTCGACATGGTTCACACGCTCGGACTGCAGGTGCGGCACGATCGCCTCGACCCGGTGGGCCTGTACACGTCGGTCGCGCGCCAGCGCACCGGGATCACGCAGGAGAGCGAAGCCGAGCAGACCAGCGTCGGCATCCATGGCGAGTCGGCACTGCAGTGGACGCCGTGGCTGCGCAGCGTCGCGGGGCTGCGTGCCGACCGCTACCACTTCGACGTCGCCAGCTCGATCGTCGAGAACAGCGGCAAGCGCAGTGCCGGCATCGGCTCGCCCAAGCTCTCGCTGATCCTCGGGCCGTGGGCCCGGACCGAGGTCTTCGTCAACTACGGTCAGGGCTTTCATAGCAACGACGCGCGCGGTGCCACCGCCAGGCGCATGGCCAAGTCGGACGAGGCGGTCGAGCCGGCAACGCCCTTGGTGCGCTCGAAAGGCGCCGAGCTCGGCGTCCGCAGCGAAATCGTGCCGGGGCTGCAGGCCTCGCTCGCGCTCTGGCAGCTGCGCCTCGGCTCGGAGCTGCTGTTCGTCGGCGACGCTGGCGAGACCGAGGCGAGTCGGCCGAGCCGGCGCCGCGGCGTCGAGCTTGGGCTGCATTACCGCGCCACCGAGTGGCTGCTGCTCGACGCGGACCTCGCCGCGTCACGGGCGCGCTTCACCGGTGATGAGCCCGAAGGCAACCACATCCCCGGCTCGATCGACAAGGTCGCCTCACTCGGCGTGACGGTGCTCGACCGCGGGCCGTGGTCGGGGCAGTTCCAGCTGCGCTACCTCGGGCCGCGGCCGCTCGTGGAAGACGCCTCGAAGCGCTCGAAGGCGACGACGCTGGCCTATCTCCGAGTGGGGTACCGCTTCAATCCGAAGGTCCGCCTCGACGTCGACGTGTTCAACCTGTTCGATCGCAAGGCGAGCGACATTGACTACTGCTACGAGTCGCGTCTCGCCGGCGAGGCAGCGGGCGTCCCCGATCGCCACTCGCATCCGGTGGAGCCGCGCAGGGTGCGCGTGACGCTGAATGCGGCGTTCTAGGCGGCACATCGGGCTTCACGAACGAGGCTGCGCGAGTCTGGATTCGGTCAGCCCGATGCGCGCGGACAGCGCGCGCGGACAGGTCGACCCACCGGCGGAAAAGAATCGTTCGGCTTGGCACCGCGATTTCTGGTCGTGCGATGGTGACCGTGCGAGCTCCCGGGTTCTTCGCCATCCCATGCAGCATCTGCGACCGAGCCGTGCAGGGGTTGGCGTGTCCGCAGCCCAGCTTCGAGCGCGGCGTCGGGAGGCGTGAGATCGTGCCGCGCCGCGTTGTCAGTCTCATCTGCGCTTGGGGCGTCCTGTCTCCACCGGCTCGGCCAGGATCGCCTCTCCCTGTTCGACAGCAGCGACCAGGCTGACATATCCGACTGCTGGAGCTTGAACTTCAGGATCGCGACGTCGAGCGCGCGCCAAGCCGCGATAAAGCGCAGGTAACGCTGCTCGGGGCGAACGAAGCCCAGTACCGCCGTGCAGACGCCTGACGCTGCGGCCAGCACCCTGCCGGGCTCGCCACCAACTGCTGCTGCGAGTGCGGCGCAAGCCACACCGATGATGCCGACGCTGTACTGAAGAGTCGATAGCCGGAGCGAAATCCGCGACCATGACGCGTGTCGCTCAAGGATCGCCTGCGGCACTTCCGGGTCGTTCGTCATTGCGATTCCTCAGGCTAGCGGAGTACGGCTCCCTCTTGCCAGCCCGTACATCCAACAAGCGCTTCTGTACTCAGAACCGCGTCGCGCGTCAAGCGTATGCGTCGGCGCGGCTGAGCATGCGACTCGGCCTGGCGGTCGGCCGAACGACTGCCCGCCCGGCCATGCGTTCGCCGAAACCCGCGTAGAGCACAGCCCGGTGGCCGTGGTCCAGGTACTGTCAGCGCGCATTCGAAGCGGCTTCGTCGCCGTCCCACTCGTGCTTTAGCCAGGGCGCGTCTGCTTGCGTCGATCCTCGCTGCGTACGCGTTGTCTTCCTGTAGCCGTCGCTTAAAGCGGCTGCCTGGAGATGATCCTGACTCGCCGTGCTGCGGCATATGGTTTTTCGCTACTGCCCCTGGGCTCGCATGATCCACGGCATGAATCAAGGCGGCCCTTCCCGTGCCAGAGGATCGCGGGCCTGATGTCCGTCGCGGGTACACGACCGACGCCCGCTTGACGACCTGGCCAGCGCGTCGCGCGCAGCGCTGCGCGTTGCTTCCTCCCGCGCCGGCCAGATCGTCACCTCCGGCACCCGCCACGCCCGCAGCCGGGCCGCCTTCTTGGAAGTGCTCGCGCCGGCTCGTCCGCCGCGCCAGTCGCTGTCGCTTGGTGTCACGTCGGCCGCAGAGCCGCCGGCGCTCGGGAGCGTGGGCGGGCGCCTGCGCGCGGCCGCTCTGCGCCAGGGGACCTGTCACAGCGTCCGCTATGTGGGCCCTCCGTTTCTTTGTTCCAGCCGTTCGCGCCGGGCTGACCCACCGCGCTCCCCCAGCTGCGCCCCCGTCCCGTTGTGAGGGGGACTGGTGGGGGATCTTCAATGCGGTGGGCCGGGTAGCCGGCTCATCGCTTCGGCTGCTTCTTCCCCCACCCATCCCCAACCCCTTCCCGTGAGGGAAGGGGCCATGCCCACCCTCCGCCCGCCCGTGGGCGGGAACGAGAGGTTTCCAAGCAAAGGTGGATCGTTTGAAGAGCCGGGCACCGGGTCTGGCTTGCGCCGCCTTCGTTCGAGGAGATCAGCATGGCATTCGTCAGAGTCGAACAGAGAAACGCCCGCCTGGCTTCGGCCATCCGGCTCGAGCAGGTCAACGGCCGCGATGGTCTTATCGCCCGCGGGACCGTCACCGTCATCAGCAACGTGCGCCGCGGCAGCGAGCCCGAGGAAGCGACCGCCATCCCGTGGACCCTCTGGGGCAAGCAGGCCGAGAACGCGGCCGAGTACCTCGGCAAGGGCTCCCGGGTGAACGTCATCGGGCGCCTGCGCAACAACAACTACACCGACGCCAGCGGCATCACCGTCTACGGCTACGGCTTCACCTGCGAGGAGATCGACTACCTCGACAGCAAGGCCGAGGCGGAGGCGCGGCGCACGCGGCAGGCCAGCGCCCCGCCCAAGGCACCCGCCGGGCCGGCCACCCCGACTGACGACAACGTCCCGTTCTGAACCCCAGCGGGCGAGCGGTCTCGCCCGCGCACCAGGAGCCATCCATGAACACCACGCCTAGCTTGGCGACCCGCTTCGCTCGCGGCACCCACGTTCTCCGAAGCGACCAGCCGCTCCCGGAAGACACCATGCGACGCGCCGCCCCGTCGATCTTCGCCGAGGGCAAGCACGCCAGCCGCTCCGAGCGCTACACCTACATCCCGACCATCGAGGTTCTTCGGAGCCTGCGACGGGAGGGCTTCGAGCCCTTCATGGTCGCGCAGGGCCAGAGCCGCGTCGAGGGCAAGACCGAGTACACCAAGCACCTGATCCGGATGCGCCACGCGGGCCAGGTCAGCAGCCGACCGGAGGCGAACGAGGTGATCCTCATCAACAGCCACGACGGCGCGAGTGCGTACCAGATGCTGGCCGGCGCGTTCCGCTTCGTCTGCTGCAACGGCTTGGTGGTCGGCAGCGCTACGAACGACATCCGGATCCCGCACAAGGGCAACATCCAGCACGAGGTGATCGAAGGCGCGTTCCGGGTACTCGAGGACTTCGAAGCGGTCGATGCCTCGATCGACGGCATGAAGGCGCTCGAGCTGAGCGAGGACGAGGAGCGCGCCTACGCGACCGCAGCGCTGACACTGCGCTTCGGGGAGCGCGGTGAGGGGCAGCCCCCGGCACCGGTCACGCCCGAGCAGCTGCTCGAGGCGCGCCGGGTGGAGGACGTGGGGCACAGCGTTTGGTCGGTGTTCCAGCGCACCCAGGAAAACACGACGCGTGGCGGTCAGACCGGGCGGAGCGCGGCGGGACGGCGGCTGCAGACGAGGGGCGTGGGGAGCATCGATCGCAGCGTCAACCTGAACCGGGCCCTGTGGGTGCTCGCGGAGGAGATGCGCAAGCTCAAGGGTTGATCCGCACGAGTGCTGAACGCCAGCCGGGGTTCGGCACTCTGTAAGAAGGGCCCTCGCTCACCGGCACGGCACGCCTGTGCCAAGCCCGCGGCCATCGAAGCTCCGGGCTTGGCCGCACTTGAGAACTGGGACACGCGGCAGTGCCCCTCCGAGCTCGTCCGCAACGTGCTTGCAGATGCGTTGGGGTGTGAACGGGCGTTCGAGGGTGCCGTGGCCACCCCTCGCAAGAGCCACATGGCGGACGTTCGCGTGCGCGTCTGCCTGCGCATGGGTCACGAGGACGCAGATTTCCTGCGGGCGCGCGCGAAGCGGGTAGGGGTGCCGCTTGGCGAGTGCGTCGCGATGCTTGTAGCGGATGCGTCGGCCACGGAGTGCGGTTTGCGCCCCGCCGAGCAACGTTCTGCACTGGTGGCCTCAACCGCTGAGCTGGCGACCTTCAGCCGGAACATCGGCCAACTCAGCGCGCTGCTGCGACGAGGCGGCGTGCCAGCGGCGCCCGAGTACCGCGCCATGCTGGACCCGCTGGTTGGGGACGTACGGCGTCATCTGGCGCTCGCGTCCGGGGCGCTCGCCGACCTCCAGCTTCGGCGGGGCAGGTCGGCAGAGCACCCCTTCGCTGTCGCCCACATGGAGCGTGCACCATGAGCCAGTCAGCCAACATCGACGGGGTGCTGATCCAGTGGGGTGACCGGCTCTTCTACCCGGGGAACCGAATCGTTCGCGGGCGCCGAGAGCCCCGCCTCGGCGCTTCGGCCGGCGCCAAGCGTGCCGCCTCGATCCGCCAGCGCATCGAGGCGACCGCCGTGCGCCGCGCACCTCAGGTGATGGTGAAGGTTACGGGTGGCGGTCGCGGCATGCGGGCCATCGCCGCGCACCTGCGCTACATCAGCAGGAACGGTCGCCTGGAGATGGAGGATGAGCGCGGCGAGCAGATGCGAGGCAAGGAGGCGCTACGCGACATCGGCGATGACTGGCGCTTCGGCGGCTCGTACATCCCTGATGTCGCTGAGCGGCGCGAGGCCTACAACATCATGCTGTCGATGCCGCGGGGAACCGATCCGTTGAGCGTGCAGTGGGCGGCTCGCGAGTTCGCGCGGGCGGAGCTCGCCGATCACAAGTACGTGATGGTGCTCCACGACCACCAAGCCAACCCGCACGTGCACATCAGCGTCCGCGCCGAGGCGCGGAACGGCAAGCGCCTTAACCCCCGCAAGGCCGATTTGCACCGCTGGCGCGAGACCTTTGCAGAGAAGCTGCGCGTGCGCGGGATCGACGCAGAGGCCACGCGTCAGGCTAGCCGGGGGCGCAGCCGGAACGTCGATCCCATCTGGCGCGTCAAGGCTGCCGAGGACGGACGGCTGCGGATTCAACCGCGGGTGTCGAAGTCGACGATTTCTGCGCGGAAAACGCGTGCTGACGCTCTCACCGCCTGGATGCAGATCGGGCGGGCGCTTGCCGAAACGCAAGAGCCGCGGAACCTCGAGTTGGCTGCGTCAATCAAGCGGTTCGTACAGGAGACGCCCATGTGGTTCGGGAAGGAGCAGGGCGGGCCCACACGACAGCCATCCAGCTTGGACCGATTCGAAGCGAGGCCGTTGCGAGACGTTCTTCTCGATCAGGGCGGGCGATGAAGTGCGTGAGGGTGGCAGAGGATAACTCCCTTGGCGGCGACGGGGCAGGGCCACATGGCCGAAGCGGTCCGCCTTGAAGCTGCCGTTCACGATCGTCTCTCAGCGGCCATCAGCGGTCGCTAACCACTGGCAGCTATTCGGCATCCGAATTGGCCACAAGCAGTCGGCGATCGGGAGCAAGATGGGAGTGCGACAGAGCCGGACGAGCGCAAGCCGTAGCGACCGAGTCCTTCATGGTGAGTCATCGGTGCGTTGAGCGCCGCTGCTAGGCGGACCGCGCGGGGGCGGATGGCTTGCGGTATAGCCGAGATGCTCGCCCTCCCACCCCGGGCGTCAGGTCATCTGACCTCACCAACGCCTATGCCCGGCGATCAAGGGCGCCAAGTCGGCTCCTGTCGTTGCCGGGCACGTCAACGTTCGCGCCGAACCGCACAGGACCGCAAACATCTCACCGCATTCGCAATCAGCATCAAACGAACCGCCAGCAGCGGAACAATGGCTAGGCGTTGTCCCGGAGACCCCCGCCATGAACGTTTCGACGGCCTTTCAGGCCTTGCTGACGCTTGCACCAGTAGTGCTTGCAATCAACCCTGCCCATGCCCAGTCCGTGTCGGAGCCCCTACCCTGTCGTACGGTAAGCATCGTCGCGCCGTTTCCGCCAGGCTCGACCACCGACACCATCGCGCGCGCCCTGAGCACCAAGCTGTCCACCGACCTTGGACGGGTCGTCGTGATCGAAAACAAGCCAGGTGCCGAGGGGCAGCTCGCCGCCACCGACGTGATGCGCAGCCCGCCCAACGGCTGCCGCCTGCTGTTTGCCACCTCCGGCAACCTGTCGGTGGCGCCGCAGCTGCGAACTCCGCCGCCGTACGATCCGCGCAAGGACTTCACGGCCATCGCCGACGTGGGCCGCTACACCTACATCCTGTACGTGCGGCAGCAGTTCCCCGCCAACACGTTCTCGGAGTTCATCGCCGCCGCCAAGTCCGCGCCGGGGCGCTATACCTATGGCACGGGATCCAACACCAACTTCCTGGCCTTCGGCTACATCGGCCAGCTGACCGGCACCGAACTGCAGCGCGTCCCCTACCGTGGCGAGCCGCCCGCGTTCACCGACTTGATCGGCGGGCAGATCGACGCCATCGTCGCTACCACCATGGGCGTGCCCTTCGTGCGCGACCACAAGCTGAGGGCGTTGGCCGTGATGTCGCGCGAGCGGAGTCCGCTGCTGCCCGAGGTTCCCACCTTCGCCGAAGCGGGCCTGAAGAACTTCGACATCGTGCCGTGGGCCGGAATCGTGGGCCCGGCGAAGATGGAACCCGCCACGGTGACGTTGCTGACGGCCGCCTTGAACCGGGCCCTCGCGGACCCCGCGGTCCAATCCGCCGCCGCCAAGGCCGGCTTTCTCCTCACACCTTCGACGCAAGAGCAGTTCAAGGCCCTGATCGCCGAACAGCACACCGTCTACGGCGACAAGGTAAGGCAACTCGGTCTCACAGCGGAGTGAGCGGCCTCCTCACCGGGGCCGCGGAGCGTCGCCCGATCTCCTCGCCCGAGGCGCTGGACGCCCTCGTCGGCCAGGAAATCGCCGTCTCCTCGTGGCTGCAGATCGACCAGGGGCGCATCGACTGTTTCGCCGACGCCACCGGCGATCGGCAGTGGCTGCACGTCGAGCCGGAGCGGGCGGCGCGAGGCCCGTTCGGGACGACCATCGCGCACGGCTTTCTCACGCTTTCGCTGCTGCCGGTGCTGCTGGACGCCGCCGTTGAATTCCAGCACATGAAGATGGGCGTCAACTATGGCCTGAACAAGGTGCGCTTCACGGCCCCCGTGCCAGTGGACTCGCGCATCCGCGTGCGCGCCAGGCTGCTGGCGAGCGAGCCCCTGCCCGAGTTCGAAGGCACGCCCGGCCGGCAGATCGTCTGGCAGCTGACGGCGGAGCGCGAGGGCTCGACCAAGACGGTCTGCGTCGCCGAGACAGTCAGTCGGCGTCACTGGGGAAATGGGCATGTACACCACGCTTGAACTCGGCGTCGCCGACGGCGTCGCCACGCTCGTCCTGAACCGGCCCCGGCAGCGCAACGCCATAGACATGGCGATGCGCCAGGAGCTGCTGCAGGCAGTCCACCAGATGGCGCGCGACCCGCAGGTGCAGGCCGTGGTCCTTACCGGTGCCGGAGGCCACTTCTGCGCCGGCGGCGACGTCAAGTCCATGGGCCAGGTCGCCAGCGCCGACAAAGGGCGGCAGCGCATGCTGGACCTGCAGCCGCTGGTGCTTGCCCTGCTGCAACTGGACAAGCCGCTGGTGGTGGCAGTCGAAGGCGTTGCCCTGGGTGCGGGCTTCGGCCTTGCGCTGACCGCCGACTTCATCGTCGCGGGCGGCGACGCGCGCTTCTGCTGCTCATTCGCCCGGGTCGGCTTGGTGCCCGACTTCGCAACGGCCTTCACCCTGCCGCGCATCCTGGGTCTGCAACGTGCCAAGGCGCTGGTCTTCTCGGCGCGCGAACTCGCGGCAACCGAGGCACTGCAGCAAGGACTCGTCACCGAGGTGTGCGACTCGGGCGCGGCGTTGCAGCGGGCGCGCGAGCTTGCGCTGCTGCTGGCCAACGGCTCGCCGACGGCGTTCAGTCTGGCCAAACGCATGTTGTTGGCATCGTTCCAATCCGACGTCGGCACGATGCTGGGAATGGAAGCGGACGCCCAGGGCATTGCCTACACGAGCGACTACCACACCGAAGCCGTGCAGCGCTTCTTCGCCAAGGAAGCGCCGCGGTTGAGCTGGCCCCCGCCCGCATCCGAACCTAAGACCGCCTGAGTCTGAAAGGGCTCCAACAAGGTGTTGGACTCGACACCAGGCGCTGCCGATACTGGCCGCGACATCACCACTGAAGGAACAAGCTCATGTTCTGCCCCGACGTCTTGAAAGGCCAACGCATCCTGGTCACCGGCGGAGGTACGGGCCTTGGCCGTGCGATGAGCGAGCGCCTGCTGGAGCTGGGCGCACAGGTGCACATCTGCGGACGCCGCAGCTCGGTGCTGGAAGAGGCCGCCGACTCGATGGAAAAGCTCACCGGCACGCGCCCCACCTACTCCGCGTGCGACCTCCGCGACCCCGCCTCGGTGAGCGCGATGGTCGACGAGGCGTGGACGCATGCCCCGCTCACCGGCCTGCTGAACAACGCCGCCGGCAACTTCATCAGCCGCACCGAGGATCTGTCCCCGCGCGGCTTCGACGCGATCGCCAACACGGTATTCCACGGCACCTTCTATGTGACGCACGCCGTGGGCAAGCGCTGGATCGCCGAGAAGCTCCCAGGGAGCGTGGTCTCGATCGTCGTCACCTGGACGCGCACCGGCGCCCCCTTCGTCGTGCCTTCGGCCATGTCCAAGGCCGGTGTCGAAACCATGACGCGCTCGCTGGCCATCGAATGGGGCCGCTACGGCATCCGCCTCAACGCCATCGCCCCCGGCATCTTCGCCACCGAGGGCGCCACCGCGCGCCTGCGCCCAGGCGCAGACCCGCACTCGCGCGAGCGCAAGGGCAACCCGACGGGGCGCCTGGGCGAGCTTCCGGAACTGGCCAACTTGGCCACCTTCCTGTTCGCCGACGGCTGCCGCTGGTTGACCGGCGAGACCATCGCCATCGACGGCGGCCAGCACCTGGCCCAGGGCGCGTACTTCACCGACTACCTCGAGTGGTCCGACACGCAGTGGGCCGATGCCCGCGAGCGCATCAGGGAACAGAACGAGAAGGACAAGGCCATGCGCACCGTCGAGGCGGCTTCGGACAAGGTGCCCACGTGATGGGCGAGTACGAGCCCCTCCAGGCCTCGCCTTACGCAACGTACGCTGGCTACCTGCGCCAAGGCCGGCTGGCCTACCAGATCGCTGCCAACGGACAGGTCGTCTTCTTCCCGCGCGTTGCGGCGCCGGGCAGCGGCAACACGCAACTCGAATGGCGCGTATCGCGTGGGCTCGGCACCGTCTACGCCACGACCGCCATGTACGCGCGAGGCGAGCCGCCGCTGAATCTGGCGCTGATCGACATGGATGAGGGCTTTCGCCTGATGAGCCGCGTCGAGGGCCCGGATGCGGCGCAGGTGCGGATCGGCCAGCGCGTGCAGTTCCATGCGGGGACGCCGGCAACGGAAGGGGCCGATTCTTTCCCGCTGTTCACACCTCTCGAGGAAGTGGCGCATGGCTAAGCGGCACGTGCGCGCCAGCGTGGTCGGGGTTGCTGAGTCCGACCTCGGCGTTTCTCCTCCCGGCACCACGCCGATCGATCTGATGGCCCAGGCCAGCATCCGGGCGCTGGATGACGCGGGATTCACGCTGGCCGATGTCGATGGCCTGTTCGTCGCCACCGCGCAGGCGCGCTTCGGTCCGATGGTGCTCGCCGAATACCTGGGTATCGCACCCAAGGTGTTCGATGGCACCCAAGTCGGCGGCTCCTCGTTCATGTCGCATCTGGCGCACGCCCTGTTGGCCATCGAGGCCGGCCAGTGCGAGGTCGCGCTGATCGCCTACGGCAGCACCCAGCGTTCCGTTTCCCGCAGCCAGGCTTCACCGCCGGACTTCAATCCGTACGAGGCGCCGTTCAAGCCGATGCTGCCCGTAGCCGCGTATGCGATGGCCGCCGGCCGTCACATGCACGAATTCGGCACAACCCGCGAGCACCTCGCGGAAGTGGCGGTGGCCGCACGCAACTGGGCCCTGCTGAACCCGATGGCGTGGGAGAAGGAACCCCTGAGCGTGCAGGACGTGCTGTCTGCGCGCATGGTGGCAGACCCGTTGTCGGTTCGCGACTGCTGCCTCGTACTCGATGGCGGCGGCGCCATGGTCGTCACCTCCAGGGCACGCGCGGCGCGCGGCCGCAAGATGCCGGTGCACGTGCTGGGCGTCGGCCAGGCGCTGGGCCACGCGACCATCGCCAACATGCCCGACCTGACGACCACCGTGGCACGCGAGTCGGGCGCCCGCGCCTTCGCGATGGCAGGTATGCGCCCGGCCGACGTGCAGGTGCTGTCGCTGTACGACGCCTTCACGATCACGCCCATCCTGTTCCTCGAGGACCTCGGCTTCTGCCCCAAGGGTGAAGGCGGGCGCTTCGTCTCCGGCGGCGCGATCGGCCCCGGCGGCAAGCTGCCGGTCAACACCAACGGGGGCGGCCTGTCCTACTGCCACCCCGGCATGTACGGGTTGCTGGGAATGATCGAGACCGTGCGGCAGATCCGCGGCGAATGCGGTGCGCGCCAGGTGCGGGGCTGCAACGTGGCGCTGGCCCATGGCAATGGCGCCGTGCTGTCCAGCCAGTGCACGGCCATCTTCGGTAGTGAGGACGCGCTATGAGCGCGGGCAACGAAAAGGAATCGAGAATGATGCTGCAGGGAAAAGTGGTGATCGTCACCGGCGCGGGACGGGGTATCGGCCGCGACATGGCGCTGGCAATGGCGAAGAACGGTGCGCAAGTCGTGGTCAACGACCTTGGCACATCGCTCGACGGAAACGGCCAGGACGCAGGCCCGGCGGCGCAGGTGGTGGCGGAGATCTGTGCCGCTGGCGGCAGCGCGGTGGCCAGCACGCACAGCGTCGCGGACTGGGACAGCGCGCAGCAGATCGTTGCCACCGCGATCGAGAGCTTCGGGCGCGTCGACGTCATCGTCAACAACGCGGGCATCGCGCGGGACCGGATCTTCCACCACATGACGCTGGACGACTGGCGAGCCGTCATCGACGTGCACCTGAACGGAGCCTTCTACCTGAGTCGCGCGGCCGCCACGCACTTTCGCAACCAGAACACGGGTCGCTTCATCTTCATGACTTCAGCGTCCGGCTTGGTAGGCAACCTTGGCCAGGCCAACTACGCAGCGGCCAAGATGGCAGTGGTGGGACTCTCGAAGTCGCTGGCGCTGGACATGGCGCGCTACGGCGTCACTTCCAATGCGATCTGTCCCTTCGCGTACAGCCGCATGATCGGCTCGATTCCCACCGAGACGCCTGAGGAAAAGGCGCGAGTCGAAAAGATCAAGGCAATGGAGACCAACAAGATCGCGCCGCTGGCCGTGTACTTGTCCAGCGATGCGGCCGCCAAGGTCAGCGGCCAGATCTTCGCGGTGCGAGCCAACGAGCTGTTCCTGATCAGCCAGAACCGCCCCTTGCGCTCGACGCACCGTGCCGAGGGCTGGACGCCCGAGAGCATCGCTGCAACGGCAATCCCGGCGCTCGAGCGCAACTTCTACCCGCTCGAACGTTCGGCCGACGTGTTTTCCTGGGATCCGATCTAGGAGTGTGGGCGGCGCGGTGCCGCGACGATCTCGCGGGCGACGGCGATGAACTCGTCGCGCACCGCTGACCGCGTGGCGCGGTTCCAGGCGAGCGCCACCGTGAGGGTCGGTGTCTCCCCTTCGATGGGGCGCAGCGCCACCCCGTCCTGGCGGATGGCCTCTGCCGAGGCCGGGACCAGCGCCACGCCGAGGCCGCTCGCCACCAGCATCACGATGGTCGCCACCTCCTTGGCTTCCTGGGTGATGCGCGGCTGGAAGCCGGTGGCCTGGCACAGGCCCAGCACTGCAGCGGAGAGCGACGAGTCGATGCTTTTGCTGAAGGTGACGAAATTCTCGTTGGCGACATCGCGCAACGCGAGTACGGGCTTGCGCGCCAGGGCGCTGCCTTCCGGCACGGCCAATACCAGCTTCTCCTGCATCACAGGCAACAGTTCGATGTCCGGATTCGCCACCGGAGGGCGCAGGAAGCCGAGGTCCATGCGCGAGGTGGTAAGCGCCAGCACCTGTTCGGGTGTCAGCACGTGCTCACGGAAATGAAGTTCGACCCGCGGTGCGATGGTGTTGTATTGCCTGAGGATTCGCGGCAGTGGCGTATACATGGCCGATTGGGTGAAGCCGATCGTGAGGCGGCCGATGCGCCCCTGCTGCGCGCCGACGGCAGTCTCCTTGGCACGCCGCGTGGCGCTGAGAATGTCTTCGGCTTCCGGGATCAGCGCACGGCCTGCGTCCGTCAGTTCCACGCTGCGCTTGGTGCGGCGGAACAGCTGTACGCCGAGTTCGTCTTCCAGCTGCTTGATCTGCCGCGACAGCGGCGACTGCGCGATGTGGACGCGCTCTGCGGCCTTGCCGAAATGGAGCTCCTCGGCTACGGCGAGGAAGTAACGAAGCTGGCGGAGTTCCATTGCCTGTGGGGTAAGTCGTCGCGGATCATAGTGCGCGCGCCGCTGCGCCTGCCTGAGACACCGAAGGTCTGATGCAAACGCAATTAAGTGTTGGACGCAGAGCGGCGTCGCTTCGGATACTCGTCGAATGATGAAACACAACCGCCCTCCCAACGAGAGCCTCGGTTTCTGGTTGGCGCGTCATGCGCAGCTGACGCCGCGGCGCGTGAGCATCGTCTACTGGACCTCAGCTATGGAGTGCGAACGCTGGACCTTCGCCGAGCTCGATGTCGCGGCGCGCCGACTGGCGGGATGGTTGCGCGCCAATGGCGTGCAGCGCGGCGACCGCGTCGTCTTCCACGATTTCAACGACGTTCGCTTCTGCATCACGATGTTCGCCGCCGCCTATGTGGGCGCGATCTTCGTGCCGCTGAATTTCCGCCTGGCGGTTCCGGAACTCGTCCAGACACTCCAGGACTGCCAGGCGCGAGTCGTCGTTCACGGGCGCGCATTCGAGCCGGCGCTTCCGGCATTGCGACAGGAGTTGCCCGACGTGCTCACGCTGCTGTCCGATCGCGAGTCGCCCGGAGCGTTCGATGCCATCCTGGAAGATGCGGCGGGCGAGGAACATGGACCCGCCGACCTGTCCTGGGATGAGACGGCTTTCCTGCTCTATACCTCGGGCAGCACCGGCAAGCCCAAGGGCGTGAGGCTCAGTCATGGCAATCTGTTCTGGAACACGATCAACACGATCCTGATCCAGGGCGGCATGCCGGACGACCGCATGCTGATCTCGGCCCCGCTGTTCCACGCCGCGCCCGTGTCCAGCTTTCTCGACGCCTTCCTGCGCGGGGCGCTGATCCACCTGGAACGCTCTTTCCAGTCCGAGCGGGTTCTCTCTCGCATCACGGCGGAGAAGATCAATATGGTCGCGGGGGTTCCGGCCATGTACGCCATGATGGCGGCCGACCCGCAGTTCGCCAGCGCTGACCTTGCCAGCCTGCGCGGAATCATCGTCGGCGGCTCGCCGGTGGCCGAGGCACTGATCGAAACGTATCGCCAGCGCGGTGTCACCGTGATCCAGCGCTACGGCCTGACCGAGGCGGCGCCGCTGGTCACCGGCCTGGCCCCTGGCTCGCCGCGGGCCAAGGCCGCGACGGCGGGACTGCCCGGCATGTTTCTGGAAATGCGCATCGCGCGGCCCGACGCCGAAGGCATCGGTGAGATCCAGGCGCGCGGCGCGAATGTCATGCAGGGGTACTGGATGCGCGAGGAAGACACCCGCGCTGCGTTCGAAGACGACTGGCTGCGCACCGGCGACCTCGGACGCATCGACGCCGAGGGCTATCTCAGCGTCGTCGGACGCTGCAAGGACATGATCATCTCGGGCGGCGAGAACATCTACGCTGCCGAAGTCGAGGCCCGCCTCGCAGAGGCACCCGGCGTGCTCGAAGCTGCGGTCATCGGCGTGCCGCATGTGAAGTGGGGCGAGACCGTGTGGGCCATGGTGGCGCCGAAGTCCGGTGCGCAGATCACCGGCAAACAAGTCCTCGACCACCTGCAGGGGCGCTTGGCACGCTACAAACATCCCACTCGCGTGATCATCCTTGACGAGCTACCGAAAAACGGTGCCGGCAAGGTCGACAAGCTCGCGCTGCGCCACCGCTTCCAGTCCGAAGCCGGTCCGGCGGGCTGAACATCCGATACCCACTGGAGACCGCCGTGTCCGCCTTGCATTCATCCAGCACAGTCTTCGACTCCGCGCTCTTCCGCGATGCCTTCGGCACTGCGGCCATGCGCCACATCTTCTCCGACCGTTCACTCGTCGAGCGCTACGTCGAAGTCGAGATCGCCCTCGCCCAAGCGCAAGCCCGGTGCGGCGTGATCCCGGCCGAGGCCGCGCAAGCGATCGTGCGCGAATCGCGCACCGACCTGCTGGACTGGGAACTGCTGCGGCACGAGACGGACAACGTCGGGTATCCCATCCTGCCCTTGGTTCACCAGTTGGTGCATCAGTGCGGAGAGGCCGGCAAGTACGTTCACTGGGGCGCCACCACCCAGGACATCATGGACACTGCGAACGTGCTGCAGGTGCGCGCTGCGCTCGACTTGGTCGCCGGCGACCTGGTGGAGCTGCGCGGCATCCTGCGTCAGTTGGCGAGAAAGCACCGCGACACGGCGATGGCCGGCCGCACGCACCTGCAGCAGGCACTGCCCGTGACGTTCGGCTACAAGGTGGCCATCTGGTTGGCCATGTTCGACCGCCACCAGCAGCGGTTGGCGGAACTGCGCGCCCGGGTGCTGGTCGTGCAGTTCGCAGGCGCTGCCGGAACCCTGGCCTCGCTCGGCACCGAGGGCTTGAAGGTACAGGAAGCCCTCGCCGCCGAGCTCGAACTCGGCATTCCGGCGACGACCTGGCACGTGGCGCGTGACGGCCTGGCCGAGGCGGTGAACCTGCTCGCCCTGGTCACCGGCTCGCTCGGCAAGGTTGCACTGGACATCATGCTCATGGCGTCGACCGAGTTCGCGGAGGTGTACGAACCCTTCGTCAAGGGCCGCGGCGCCAGCAGCACCATGCCGCAGAAGCGCAACCCGATCTCCAGCGAGCTGATGCTGGCGGCGTCAAAGGCGGTGCGCCAGCACGCCGGACTGATGATGGATGCCATGGTGCAGGACTTCGAACGCGCTACCGGCCCCTGGCACGCGGAGTGGGTCGCGCTGCCGGAGAGCTTCATCCTCACGGCCGGTGCCTTGCACCAGGCAAAGTTCGCGCTCGGCGGCCTGGTCGTCGACCAGCAGCGCATGCGGCACAACCTGGGCATCACCAAGGGCCTGATCGTGGCCGAAGCCGTGATGATGGGCCTGGCGCCGGCGCTGGGCCGGCAGCAGGCGCACGACGTCGTCTACGACGCCTGCCGGGCCGTCAACGACGGCGGCGGCACGCTGGCGCAAGCCCTGGCAGCGCTCGAGGTCGTCACGGCCCACTTCAGCCCGGCGGAGATCGACCGCCTGACCGACCCATCCAACTATCTCGGGCTGGCGCCGCAGATGGTGGATCGCGCCATTGCCTTGTCCGAAACGGTGGACTGCTGACGAGAAGAAGGACACCGCGGGCGACCGTCGGTGTCCCTGTCGAGAGCCCGCTCCTGCGGGCTTTTTGTCGTGCCGGCTAGAGTGCGTCCCAGATGCTGCACTTGCGATCGACGCCGGTGTCCGCCGCCGTGCGCGTGCCCGCCGGCGACAACAACTGCACCGGGCCTTCCTTGCCGGCAAAGCGATCCCAGCGCGGCGCCGATCCGCCATTGGGGTCGCCCTTGGCCGCGAAGCGGGTCCAATAACCGGTCATCTCCGCCGACAGCTTGGCTTGGGCGCCGGACAGGTCGTGCGGCGTGCCGCGCGCACCGTGAAAGCGCGGGAAGACGTACTGGATTTCCAGCGTGTGGCCGGCGCCGTACGGGAACGACACGGGCTTGAAGGCGGGCGGCGCCTGCGCGTCGATGAACTCGTAGGCGTACACCGGCGCATGCATGGCGATGGAGCGCATCGCGCGGAACGAGGGGCAGATGAAGAACCAGGAGGTCTGTGCCGCGGCCAGCGCCTCGCTCGGCGAACCGTACCTGGCCAGCGGATACTCCGCTGCGATCTTCTGGCCTTTTTCCTCGCCATACTGCTTGATGAGGGTCGGGACATACTCTTCGGCCCGCAAGGGCTTCCCGGCCGCCAGCTCGTTGAGCGCGATGAACCAGTTGAATTCGTCGCGGTTGTTTCCCGCCAGCACCGGCACCTTGTGGAAGTTGCCTTCCGCAAAGGCCTGCTGGACCGGCTGTTTCATCACCCTGCCGTCGACGGCGCGAATCGCGGTGGCGGTGTAGCTGTTCGCCCGCTCGATGATCTGCGCGACGCTGAGCGAGCGCAGGCAGGCTGCGGACTGGTCGGCGCAACCGGCAGCGGCGGCGAATTTCGTCCCGTGCGCCTGCGCAGCCTCGAGCGGAATCTGCGGTGCGACCGAAACGCCGCTTTGCAGGATGGCCTTGTGGAACAGGCCGGCGGCGGACGGCGAGACCATGTTGAACAGGATCGCGAGTCCGCCGGCGGATTCGCCGAAGAGGGTGACGTTGTCCGGATCGCCGCCGAATGCCTTGATGTTCCGCCGCACCCACTGCAGGGCGGCTTGCTGGTCCAGCACGCCGTAACTCACCGACGGGTGGCCTTCGGCGTCCAGCGCCGGATGCGCCAGGAAACCGAACAGATTGAGGCGGTAGTTCAGGCTCACCACCACCGTGTTGCCGTCAGTCACCAGCCGGCGGCCGTCGTAGTCGTTGCTGCGGCCGTTGATCAGGCCGCCGCCGTGCAGCCACACCATCACCGGGCGCAGGCGGTCGCGGCCGGTCGCAGGCGCGAACACGTTCAGGTAGAGGCAATCTTCCGCTTCGCTCTTCTCGGCAAAGTCGCCGAAGGTATGGACCTGGACGCAGCTGCTGCCAAAGCTGCCTGCGTCACGGACGCCCGCCCACGAGGCAGCCGGTGCAGGCGGACGCCAACGTCCTGCGCCGACCGGTGGTGCGGCATACGGGATTCCCAGGAACGAGCTGGCGCCGGCGCTCTGGTAGCCCTGCAGCTCGCCCTGCTCGATGCGGACGACATCCGGCTTGCCGGCGCGCAGGTTGGTGAACAGATCCTCGGCCAAGGCGGTGCCGGAACCGAACCCGGCGCCGAGCAATAGCGCCCCGAGCAGCTTGGGGGTGCGTTTGAATTTCACGATGTCTCCTGTTGTTGGCGGGCCCGCGCCGTTTGCGCGAGCCGACGGCGTCGACTCACCACTGCGCGCGCGAGGCACCGAGCGGAAGCGGGGGCGAGTCCCAGAACGCGGGCGTTCTCGAGAACTGCGTGATGGGCGCCAGGTACTGCAGTTCGCCGAAGGGGCTGTCCATCGTACGGATCACCGGCGCGCCCTGTTGCAGTGGCAGGTCGCGGGGCAGCAGGCCAAGGTCCTGGATCCACATGCAGGTCCGTGCCAGTGACACGCTGACCTCGTAGCTGCCGCCATCGATGCTGCGGCGCATCAGCGCCGCCAGCGTGCCGAGCGCTCCGAGGTAGGCCGTGATGTAGTCGGCGACCAGCGTGGTGTCAGGCAGGCGCGGGGTGTCGCGGCCGCCTTCGACCCAGCTGATCCCGGTGGTGGATTGCGCGTTGTGGTCGAAGCCGACCCGGTCGGACCAGGGGCCGTCGCCGGCGCCGAAGCAGCTGAGCGTGACATACACCACTCCGGGGTGGTCGCGCACGATCTCCTCGGCCGAGAAGCCACGTCGCGCCAGGCTCCCGGGGCTGTACGACTGCACGATGACGTCGGCCCGCCGCGCCAGTTCGCGACCGCGCTGCCTCTGCTGCGGATCGTCGAGCTCCAGGAATGCAGCCTTCTTGCCGAACCCGGTGTCGAGCATGAAGTTGATCGGGTCGGTCTGGCGTGGCGCCGACAGCCGCAGCACGTTCGCACCCTGTTCGGCGAGCGTGCGGGTAAGGCCGGGCCCCGCCAGGATGTGGCTCATGTCCAGGACCTTCAGGTCGCGCAGGGGACGGTCGCCGACCAGCTTGCGCATGGGCTTTCCCGAGCCGATCTGGCGGATCGACACCAGCGGCTGGCGGGCCAGCCAATGCGCATGCGGATGGGCCCGCCATTCTTCGGGCGCTCGCACCAGGCTCACCGGCAGGCCCCGGGCCGCGCAAGCGTCCTCGAGGTCCTGCCCCTTCCAGCGCGCCACTGCCTTGGCGATCTTGCCCGCTTCGTTGGCGCAATCCAGGAGTTGCAGCAAGCCGTTGCGCAGGTTGGGTCGCGTCGAGACCAGGTAGCAGCAGCGGTCGTCGGCGGTGCGGAAGTAGCCGTTACCCGGCTCCGAATAGGTGAAGTCGAAGCCGATCGGGTGGCCGTTCTGCTGCAGGTAGCGCGAGGGATGGATCGCGTGCGCGGCGTCCCGCAGATCCACCATCACGTTCTGGCCGACACCCGAATGCAAGCGGTGCAGGGCGGCGAGAGCCGTGCCTTGTGCCGCGGACGCCACTGCCATCGCCGTGGCCAGCCGGTGCGGACTGGCGACGGCCGGATCGCTGCCGGCGATGTCGACTTCGCCGCCGGAATCCTCGGTCTTGAGGCCGACGCTTTGCAGCACCTCGTGCAACGCAGTGCGGGCGATGTTGCCGGTTGCAGGCACGGAGGCTCTCGTCATGCCGGCTCCTTACAGCTGCTCGATGCGGGCATTGGCGGCCACGCGTTTCCAGACCTCGATGCTCTGGCGCTGGATCTCCTGCAGCTTCGCGGGCCCGCCGGCGGTGACATCGGCACCGATACCATGGTGAAACGCCTTGGTCTCGGGCTGCGCGGCGATCTGCGCGAACCATTTCTGCAGCCGATCGAGCTCGGCTTTCGGCGTCTTCGCCGAGACCACTCCCGCCACCCAGGTCGAGGCCACGTATCCCGGCACGCCGGCTTCGGCCGCGGTGGGGACGTCGGGCAGCAGCGACGAGCGCTGTTCCCCGGCAACCGCGAGTGCGCGCAGCTTGCCGCCCTTGATGGAGGCCAGCGCGGTGCTCATGTCCAGCACGGAGAAGTCCACCTGCTGGCCCAGGACGGCATTGAGCGCTTCGGACGATCCCTTGTAGGGAATGAAGGCGGTCTTGACTGAGGAGCGCTCGTTGAACAGTTCACCCATCAGCTGGTAGCTGGTGGCGCCGGCTGAATAGTTCAGCTTTCCCGGCGCCGTCTTCGCCGCTTCGATCAGCTGCTGCAGCGTGGCAATGCTGCTCTGGGTGTTCGTGACGATCACTGTGGAAATCGTCGACATCATCCCCAGCGGCGCGAAATCCGCCACCGGGTCGTACGGCAGTTTCTTGTACAGGGCGAGGTTGGTCGCGAGCGTGGAAGTCGTGCCGATCAGAACCGTGTAGCCGTCTGCCGGGGCGTTCAGCAAGGCGTTGACGCCATTCAGGCCGTTGGCTCCGGGCCGGTTGTCCACGATGACGGCTTGCCCCGCAAGCGTGGTCAGCTGTCGCGCGTAGTAGCGCGCGGACACGTCCGTGATACTGCCGGCCGCGAACGGCACGATGAACTTGATGGGGCGTGAGGGAAAGTCCTGCGCCAAGGCGGGCAGGCCCTGGAGCAAGACGTAGGTGGTCGCGAGCAGTAGCGCCCGACGTGATGGTTGCAGCATTAAGCGTCTCCTGTGGTTTCCGGCGCGCTAGGCACTCCGAGCGCAGTATCGGAAGCGGGGGCGTGGCAGGTCCAATGCTTTGTTTCGAGCCGCTGAGACCTACACGGTCTCACCAGTCGTTCACCCTGGTGAGACAGGATTGCAGCAAGCCCTGCGAGCGACCCCACCGCGCCAGCCCCACACCTCACCCGGCGTCGGTCCGAACGACCGCTTGAGACCCGGTGTTCAGCACAGCGAATGTCGCTCTCGGGTCGGTGCGTGCCCCCGAGAGCCTCGGCGGGCTTCCGGCAAGCAGACCTTGATCGTGGACCGCTTCGAACCGGACGCTGGCCAAGGGCTCTGGACGGCCAGGAACTGCCACTCACGAACGGCAGCTTTGCTGCATGCTGCAGACCTGAGTATGGACAATCGCGTGTTATCAGTTCTGGCATAGCCGGCCGCTTCGATTTCCGCTCTACGCTAAGGTTCATGAACATCAGAGGTCGGCGCCGAAACGCCGACCGGATGGTGACCCCAACCAGGACGAGTGGCATGGCGCGGACCATCGCATCACTGGTGTTCGCGCCGGCCCGGCTTTTCCTCCCTTAGATGGTGAAGTCACGCGAGGACAGCGAGACGCCATTCAACTCGCCGGTGACCCCGGTGAGCTTTTCTTCTCGGACAGGCCGCCGTCATGCCGTCAGGGCTGCGCCTATCCTGCGCAAAAAGCCTCGGACGCAACCGTTCGGGTCGGATTCGGTGAGCTGAGCAGCGGTCATGCGACTCGCCACCTCTTTGTTCAGCTTCGCCTTGATACCGGCCTGAGCATCCTTACGTCCTTGCTCTTTTAGCGCGCCCCAATCCTTGCCTGCGGCAGCCACGACCATCTGGGTCAAAAATGCCGGCGCCAGCCACGGGCACCCTGATTGTCTGAACACGCGGCATCGTAGCGTCGACGGCATCGGACCCACCGGCGCCCGTGAGCCAAGAGCAAGAATCGAAGTGGTGGCAGTGCGCGGTCAGTGCCGCCGCGGCCGCGCTCCCGACGGCTCTTTACGCTCACGCGCTGCAGAGCGACTCGATGAGCGCCTGAACACCTGGAAAGCGACGCGCCTCTTCGTTGAGGCATATCAGAAGCTGCCGCTCAGCCCACGGGTCGCTTAGGGGAACGACTCGCACCGCTTGCCCACTCGAACGCTCGGCGGCGCGTTCCGGCATGACCCCCACGCCGACGCTGGCGGCGACAAGTTGGGCTGCGGCGTCGAACCCGCTCACGCGCACGCGATGCTGCGCGGTGCGACCACCGCGCTGTGCCTCGCGTGTCAAGAAGCGGCTAAGCCCGCTTTCAGGCGAGAGCCCGACCATCGGATGCGCGAGCAGCTCGGTGTAGCTCACAGTGCGTCGATGTGCCACCGCATGTTTCGCGGGCACCACTGCGACAAGCCGATCGGGCAGCCAAGGGATCGACACCAGGCCCTCCGGGTCGACGTAGTCGGCGACGATCCCCAGTTCGGCTCGCCCGCTTCGCAGCGCATCGAGCACGGCGTCGCTCGACGCCTCCTGCAAAGCGACGTCGAAATCCGGGTGATCGACCAGGAAGCGGCCGAGCCGCGGCGGCAAAGGATCGGCCATGGCGGCGGTGTTGCAGAGCAGGCGAATAGTTCCTCGGAGCCCGCGCCCGAACCTGGCCATCGCCGAGTGCAGGGACTCGAGCTCGGCGAGCACGCGCTCTGCGTGGCGGGCAAAGGCGCGCCCGGCAGGCGTCGGCGCCGCGCCGGCCTTCGATCGATCGAGCAGGCGCACGGCAACGCTCGCCTCGAGCGCCTTTAGGCGCGCACTCGCTGCAGCCAGCGACAGGCTCATGACGGAGGCGGCGCCCGTGATGCTGCCGTGTTCGACAACTGCGGCGAACAGCCGCAGGTCGAATGGTAAGACGCGGTATGCGGCGGCACGGGGATGGTCGCTCATGCGGGTTCCTTCGGCATCCGCGAAGGATAGGTGCTGCGGTTAGAGATGGACGCTCGTTGTGCGCCGCTTCAGCATCCCCGTATGAACATCACCTCGACCGCGCTGATCGCCCTCGTCTTCGTTTTCGCCGGCGGGGTCAAGGGCATGACCGGCATGGGGTTGCCGACCGTGGCGGTCAGCCTGCTGGGGCTGTGGATGCCGCCCGCCGCGGCGGCCTCGCTGCTGGTACTGCCATCGCTGGCGACCAACCTGTCGCAATGCCTCGGGCCCGGGCTGCTTCCCCTGGCGCGCCAACTATGGCCCGCGTGGTGCGCACTCGCCGGGGCAACGATCTGGATGCCGACCGTGCTCGTGTTCGGCACTGGCACGGGGCCGCATGCTGTGCTCGGCTTGGTTCTCGTCGTCTATGGTGCGTGGGGCCTGTGGCGGCCGCGCCTGCCCGACCTTTCCGGGCGCACGCTCGTATTCGGCGCGGCAGCCGGCCTCGCAACCGGCGCCGTGTCGGCGATCACGGCCGTGTTCGTCATGCCGCTCGTTCCCTACCTGCAGTCGCTTCGGCTCGGCAAGGACGAGATGGTGCAAGCGCTCGGGCTCTCGTTCACCCTCGCCACACTCGCGCTCGCCGTCAGGCTGCATGCCGACAGGCAAACGCTCATGCCAGGGGCTGAAGCAGCAGTGGCCCTGCTCGCCGCGCTCGCGGGAATGTGGGTGGGGGCCCATGTGCGTGGCCGGATGGGCGCCGCCACGTTCCAGCGCGGGCTCTTCCATGTTTTCATCGTGCTCGGTTTAGCGAATCTGTCGCACGGGAGCTATGAGGCGGTTACCTGAAGCGAAGGACCAGCGGAAGGGGTCATCCGCTGGATTCATCAACATAGGCAAGTCACCCTGCGGCATCTATGACTCGCAAGAGCTCCGCGACCAGCACCAGAAACCAACCCGCTGCGGTACAGGGGTGGTTTGCCCTTAGCCTGCGCCAACCGTCTCTCGCGCCCGATATTTTGTGGGTGTGCATCTCAGGAGCTCGTTCACCCCGCTTGGGTCAGGATGGCCGCACTGGCGGCGGCAGCCACGAGCACGAGTGCGACGAGCAGGCTTCTCCACGAGGGCGCATCCCCGGTTTCATGGTGTATGTCGAAGGGTTCGAGCAAGGCCATGGCGGCAGTCTGGCTCTGCCGCGGTGACATCGCATCGTGCCGATGGGGGAGGCCAGCGGCCCCCGGAGACCTCGCGATGGGCGCGTGGCAGGCGGTTCTAGGCCCTCGTTCCACGGCAACACCGCTCTAGACTGACCAAGGACGATCACGTTCGCCGCCCGAACGTCGGCTCTTACGAATAGCTGTCGCTCAAGCGACCTCTTGCCGAATGCCTCAGGGCATGCGCTCTGCAGGTCGTCGTCAAGGCGCTGAAGAACGCTTGCGTTCGCCTCCGCGCCATTCACCACAGGCCCCTGACGATCGAGCTGAACCACGACGAAGACCGATCCGAAGGTCTCGTTCGTCTTGCTCGCCCGCACGTCGCGGTTGACGGGGATCGACCGCCGGGCTCGCTCAAGGGCTGCGGGCGCTGCCGGACAGGCGTCCTCGCTGAGCCGCTACGTGTGGTGCTGCTAGGAGCGGCGCAAGCGAGACCTGTCGCAGGAGCGCATCCAGGTGCTCGCGCCGCCGCCGCCGAAGCTGCCGCGCTACGAGGTGAAACAGCACTGGCACGAGCGCTGCAACGCCGACCCCGGCAACTAGTGGCTGCGGCGGACGATCGCGCCGGTGTTCTTCGGGCTTGGCGGGCAGCCGCAGGCCGGCGGGTCCGAAGCGCGCGCAGCAACGATTCGGGCTGCTGAACGCAGGCTAGGCACGCCTGCGTGTGCGTGCGCGGCGCTGAAGTCGCGAGCCGAGACGCGGAGCTCCTGCTTGCGACCGCGCAGCGCCCGGCCGCGAACGGTTCTCCCCCCACCAGGCGATACCGCGGTGACCCGGCCTGTCGATACTCGGCACGCGCCACCCGATGCGGCAGGACCTGGACCCTGCACAGCCCGGGAACCTTTCCAAAGCGGGAGATGGCCATGCGAGCACAGGGTTGGATGACACGGCGTGCGGGGCTTTGCGGCGCCGCACTGGTGCTGGGGCTGGGCGCGGTGTCGCACGCCGACGGGGCCTACACGTTCACGCTGATCGCCGACAGCACCGGCCTTTTCAGCTTCGCCGGCTACGAGCCGCCATCAATCAACGCCGGCGGCACCGTCGCGTTCTCGGCCCGGCTCGACAACGGCAGCGAAGGCATCTTCACCGGCACGGGCGCGGTGCCGAACGTCACGACGACGATCGCCGACAACAGCGGCGCGTTCCAACGCTTCTCGGCGCCATCGATCAACGCGCAGGGCACGGTGGCGTTCCGCGCGGTGCTCGACTCGGGCGCGCAGGGCATCTTCACCGGCACCGGCGCGGTGCCGAACGCGACGCGAACCATCGCCGACACCACGGGCGGCTTCAACCGCGTGTCGGTCACGCCGTCGATCAACGATGCGGGCACGGTCGCGTTCCTCGGCAACCTCGCCGGCGGGTCGTCGGGCATCTTCACCAGCGACGGTACGGTGCCGAACGCCACCACCACGGTCGCCGACAGCAGCGGCCGCTTCTTCGGGTTCGGCGAATCGACGGACATCAACGCGCAAGGCAGCGTGGCATTCCGTGCGGATCTCAACGACCGCACGATCAGCATCGTCAAAGGCAACGGCAGCACGCCGAACGTGACGACGACCATCGCCGACGACACCGGCCCGCTGAGGACCGTGGGCCCGTCGCCGGCGATCAACAATGTCGGAACCGTGCTGTTCGATGCCCTTCTCGATGCGGGCGGGCAGGGCCTCTTCATCGGCGACGGCACGGTGCCGAACCCGATCAGGACGGTGGCCGACACGTTCGGCCCGTATCTCAACTTCGGCAGCTTCTACTCGATCAACGCGGCGGGCGAGGTGGCGTTCTTCGCGACGCTCGACTCCGGCGTCGACGGCATCTTCACGGGGCCGGACCCGCTGCTCGACAAGGTGCTGCAGACGGGCGACGCGTTATTCGGCGGCTCGGTCGCGTTCGTCGACGTGTTCACCGATGCGCTGAACGATGCGGGGCAGCTGGCGTTCTACTTCGAGCTGGCGAACGGGACGCGGGGAATCGGACGGGCGGATCCGGTGGTTGCGCAGGCGCTGCCGGTCTCGGGAACGCTGCCATTGCTCGGCATCGGGTTGGGAATGCTGGCTTGGCTGGCGCGTAGAGCAAGTCCGCAGGCGACGGCTTCATGACGCGCCCGTGAGTGCGGCGGGCCGATTGGTCGACTCACAAGTCCGCCGACCCGCGCGTTCGCTCCCTCCGCACGCCGGTCAGCGGGGGGCCGTGGGTTCGCCGGGCCGCAGGAAGTGGCGCGGGGCTGCGGGGCTTCGGGTCGAGCCTCTCATCGCCGCTAGGCCCTCGTCAGGCACCCGCGGGCGCCCTCGGTAGGGTGGATCGATCCACAAGCCTGCCTCGGCGCGCTGCTGCACGGCGCCTTGTGCATTGGATCACGCGCTTTCGTGTGGATGTCACGTCGGGTCGCCTCGGTCGACCTGCGGCGCCCCTGAGCTCGAGCGACCCGCCCAAACTGCTCGGTCTTGGCGTGACGGTGGGCTGGGTGCGACGTGAAGGGGAATGTCTCGGACGGGCGGTTGACGATCGAAACGCTAAGGCGGTTGCCGGTCTTTGCTGCCTTGACCCCTGATGAGGCGCAGAGCATCTGCGACCGCTCTCTCAGGCGACGCTATCGCCGGGGTGAGTTCTTGGTGGAGCACGGCGCCAGGTCCGAAGCGTTGTTCGTGCTCCTCAACGGGCGCGCTCGTGTCCTGCAGGTCGATCGCCGGGGCCGCGAAGTCCATCTGGCGCGACTGAGAGCAGGCGACTACGTCGGCGAGATGAGCCTCATCGACGAAGGTTCGCACTCCGCAAGCGTGCGCGCTGAGGCGCAAACGGACGTTCTGGTCCTTGGGCGTGCAGAGTTCAGTCGCTTGATGCCCGAGCCTTCCAGCTTGGCGTACGGTCTCATGCGTGGCTTGGTTCAGCGCCTGCGGTCCGCCAACCAGCAAATCCAGTCGCTTGCCCTATTGGACGTTCAGGGTCGAGTGGCTGAGACCCTCTTGAGCATGTCCGAGAGCGTCGGCACGGAACGCGTCATCAGGGAACCGGTGTCGCGCACGCGACTGGCCCAGACGGTCGGTGCCTCACGGGAGATGATCAGCCGTGTCATGAAGGAGTTGGAAGCTCGTGGCACTGTTCGGATCCAAGCGAACGGCTGGCTCGTTATCCAGCAGTAGTTTGGTGCCGCCTTGCTCGCTGCAATCGCTTTGCCTGCAGCAGATCCTGTTACCCCTCAGCGCGCTGGGCCGCGCTCAACAACCGGCACGAAGCCACCGAAGATCATTCGCATGCCGTCGAACGGCATAGGGTTCCATTTCGGGTCCATGCGCGGGTCCTTCATCATCTTCTGCATGCCGGCATCACGGGTGACCTTGTCCGGCCACTCGACCCACGAGAACACAACGGTTTCGTCGTCTTTGGCTTGGACGGCGCGCTGGAAGTCGGTCTGTTTGCCCTCAGGCACCTCATCTCCCCAGCACTCGAAAACACGACTGGCGCCGCATTCGAGCAGGACGGCGGCCGACGTACTGGCGTGTTCCGTGAACTTCTGCTTGTTCGCGGTCGGAACGGCAAGGACGAATCCATCGATGTAGGACATGGTCAGGCTCCTTCGCGTTGATCAATGTATAAAAAGGTCTCTGCTGCTGTCGCCCCGCGCGACAACCTAGATCGGCCGAATTTCGATTTCTGACGCCACCGGCATGGGATTCGGGCAGCGCCTGACCCACTTGACCTGCCCCCTTCCGGCGTACCAGTGTTTCGGAAGGAGTCCGGGTTGAAGGTTACGTGATCTCGTTGGTTGCCGTGGACTGGTGAGCAGCACCGCCGGCATGCCGGCGGTGCTGCTCGGCG
>NZ_JABWMJ010000019.1 GCF_013366375.1 Rhizobacter koreensis
CCGCAATCGTCCACGATCAGGCTGAAACGTCGTCCACGATCAGCTTGAAATGGCGTCCACGTTCGGCTGAAACGCCGTCTACGATCGGCTGAAACGAGCGTCTACGATGGGCTGAAATACGCACTCGACGGAAGCCAGGGCGCCTACCGCCGCCCGCAGGCGCAGTGTCTGCTGAAGGCCGGCAACGACTACCAGGCAGTCCTCGCGTGGCTCGCCTCCAAGCACGGGCTCACGCCGCAGCAGAATGCCGACCTGCAGGAGCGCCGGCGCGCGCGTCCGTCTCCGGTGACCCACAACCTCGACGGGCTGCAGACGCTCTCCACTACCCAGTGCGCCTACCGCAAGGAAGCCGAACGATTCCTGCTCTGGGCCATTGTCCAGAAGGGCAAGCCCCTGTCGTCCATGACGAACGAGGACTGCACCGAGTACCGCGACTTCCTCGCCGACCCGCAGCCGAGGAGCCGCTGGTGCGGCGAGCGGGCGCGCGAGCGCTGGTCGCCGCTCTGGCGGCCGTTCGAGGGGCCACTGGCGCCTTCGGCGCAGCGCCAGGCAATCACGATCCTCAAGAACCTCTACGGCTTCCTCGTGGACCAGAACTACCTCATGGGGAACCCGTGGTCCGCCGTGGTGGTGCCGCGGAGCTCGGCGCCGAAAGTCAACGCGGGGCGCAGCTTCTCCGTGGCGCAGTGGCGCTTCATCCAGGAGCAGCTCGAGCTGCTGCCCACGACCTCGGCGAACCGGCGCCTGGCGCTCGGCCTCAAGCTCCTCTATGCAACCGGGCTGCGGCTCTCGGAAGTGGTGGCGGCAAGGGTAGATGACCTGCGCTGGGTCGAGTACCCGGGTGACCGAGCCGACGCGGAGCCGCTGCAAGGCTGGATGCTGCGGGTCGTCGTGAAAGGAGAGAAGGAGCGGGAGGTGCCGGTGCCGGCCGAGCTGGTGGGCGAAATGCGGAGCTACCTGGTTAGCCGCGGGTTGCCTGCCGATCCGCAAGCAACCACGAAGGCTTACCTGCTCGGAAAAGCCAGCGACGCTTCGGAGCGCGCTCCGGGGCTGGCGCGGCTGATGAACGGCAAGGCGGGGGGGGGGGGCGGTCGCGGCGGGGACGTTCTACGCGCAGATCAAGCGGTTCTTCGGCGACTGCGCCCGGGTGCTGCAGACCCAGGGCCACGCCAAGGCGGCCGAGCGGTTCGCCCGGGCGAGCACGCACTGGCTGCGCCACTCGCACGCGAGCCATGCGATCGCGAGCGGCATGCCGATCGAGGTCGCGCAGCAGAATCTGGGGCACGCGTCCCTTGCGACGACGGCGATCTACGTGACCACGGAGGCGAAGCGACGGATGAGGGCGGTGGAGAGCTTTTGGGGAAAGGGGTCGAGCACGTGAGCACGCGCAAGGTAGTGGTTCGCAAGGGCGTGCCAACCGCCACCGTTGACGCTCAGTCAGCACCCGCCGAACATCTGCTTCCCGAGCTGCGCTCGTTGATCGAGGAGGCGCGGCGCACCGCCGCTGCGGCGGTGAACGCCTGCTTGACGCTGATGTACTGGCGGATCGGCCGGCGCATCCGCGTCGAGGTGCTCGGAGCAGGCCGCGCCGAGTACGGCGCCCAGATTGTCTCAACGCTGTCTAGACAATTGACAGCCGAATTCGGGCGCAGCTTCAGCGAGAAGAACCTGCGGCACATGCTCCGCTTCGCCGAGGCGTTCGAGGACGAGCAGATTGTCTCGCCGCTGGCGGAGAATTGGCGTGGAGCCATTTCCTTGCCCTGATCTACCTCAAAGACCCGCTCGCGCGCGAGTTCTACGCCGAGATGTGCCGTGTCGAAGGCTGGAGCGTACGCACGCTGCGTGAGCGGATCGGCTCGATGCTCTTCGAGAGGACGGCGTTGTCGCGCCAGCCCGAGGGTCTGATACGCCACGAGATCGACACGCTTCGAGCGAAGGGCATGGCCGAGCCGGCGCTCGTGCTGAAGGATCCGTACGTGCTCGATTTCCTCGGTCTTGAGGATCGCTACCTAGAAAGGGACCTCGAAGATGCGATCCTGCGCGACCTCGAAGGCTTTCTGCTGGAGCTCGGGGCCGGTTTCAGTTTCGTCGCACGCCAGAAGCGCATCCAGCTCGATAACGAAGACTTCTACATCGACCTGTTGTTCTACAACCGCAAGCTCAGGCGGCTTGTGGCGATCGAACTGAAGCTCGAAGAGTTTCGCGCCGAGTTCAAGGGTCAGATGGAGCTCTACCTTCGATGGCTCGAGCGCTACGAGAAGGAGCCAGGCGACGAGCCACCGCTAGGCATCATCCTCTGTGCCGGGAAGAAGCAGGAGCAGATTGAACTGCTCGAGCTTGGCAAGGCCGGAATTCACGTGGCGCAGTACCTGACCGTGCTGCCGCCCCGCGAAGTGTTCCAGCGGAAGATCCACCAAGCACTCGAGGCAGCGAGGTCACGTCTTTCGGCAGGCGATGGCACCGATTCGTTGAGCAGTGCGTAGCGGTTCTAAGCGCCTCGGAGGGCCGAGTGGCTCCTGCCTCGCCACGTATCGACGGTGCGCCTCGAGACTAAAACGCGTGACTCGCCGTCGAAAGGCGAGTGACCGCTCCGTCGAAAGCTGCCCGACGACTCATCGCTCAGCGGACGACCGCTTCGTCTATGGACTGTTGACCGGCTCGGGTCTCCCTCGGAGATCCGCGAATAGCACTGTTGATAATGACAGTTATCATCCATGCAGATCAGCCTGGGACGCCAAAGTCGGCTGATGTCGCACCCTCACGGTGGCGTTCTCGGCGGGGTAATGGACCTTTGTTTCACGGCGCTGGGTGGCGGCGCACAGGGGGCCATGACCGTGGATCAGAGGCAACCTCTCGCCGTAGAGCCGAAGTGGCGTAGATCGACGCGGAGTTGGCGCGCGCGGCGCTGACGGGCGAGGTTGCCGAGCTCGCCTGCGGCACAGGCTGGTGCGATCTAGCGAGTGGCTCAGCTGCAGTCGAGCACTACGGGGCCCCAGGCGCGTCCGCCCCCATCAGCGCCTCGATCAGGGGGCAACTGACGTTCTTCTTCGACGCGGAGCATTCGCAAACCAGCTTCTGGAGCGCGCTCTCAAGCGCTTGCAAAGTCTGGATTCGCTGTCGAACGTCGGCGAGCTTGTGCTCGCCGATTTCCCTTGCCGAAGCGCAAGCCTGGCCATCGTCGAGCAACAAGAGAGCTCGAACATCCTCAAGGGAAAAACCCAGCGACTGCGAGCGCTTGATGAACCTGAGCCGAGTGAGAGAGCTTGGCGGGTAACGACCAATTCCGCGTGACGGCCGGTCTGGTGCAGCCAGCAGTTCGCGCCTCCGGTAGTACCGGACCGTCTCAACATTGACCCCCGCCGCGCCCGCCAGCTGGCCAATAGTCATTCCTTGTGCCATGGGCTTGACTCCGTACTCGGGTACGTACCTAGACTACCCGAAATGCAAGCCTCAGAACGTTCAGCGTCGACCCGGTGGGCGACGCCCGGCTCCGTCCTTGCAGGCCTGGCTGCGGCGATCGGCGCTTCCGCATGCTGTGCCGGGCCGCTTGTGCTGGTCCTGCTCGGGGTAGGTGGCGCCTGGGGCTCGCGCCTGGTTGCGCTTGAGCCGCTGCAGCCCTACTTTGTCGCGGCAGCCCTGGTGTTCTTCGGCGTAGCCTCTTACCGTCTCTACCGCGGCTCTGAGCGCTGTGCGCCGGACGAGGTCTGCGCCATACCTGCGGTGCGTCGGCGCCAACGCGTCATCTTCTGGAGCGTGTCGGTGCTGGCGGCGGCGCTGATGTCGTTTCCCTTGTACGCACCGCTTTTCTACTGAAGGAGCCCTGATGAAAACGTCAAATGCCTTCGTACTGGCTGCCGTCCTGGCAGCGTCGTCCGCCTTTGCCGGCGATCCGCGCACCGCGACACTCGACGTCACGAACATGACCTGCGCGGCGTGCCCGATCACAGTCCGCAAGGCCTTGGAGAAGGTTCCCGGGGTGGACTCGGCAAAGGTCGACGCAAAGACACACCTTGCAGTGGTCACCTTCGATCCGGCGAAGACGACACCGCAAGTGCTCACCAAGGCCACGGCCGACGCCGGCTTCCCGTCTTCGGTCAAGCAGCTGCAGTGACATGAGCGAGGTCGTTCTTCGGTCGGCCATCACCTGCCCGGAGTGCGGGCACGTGAAGGCAGAAACGATGCCAACCGACGCGTGCCAATGGTTCTATGAGTGCGAAGGCTGCAAGACCCTGTTGCGGCCGCTCGCCGGTGACTGCTGCGTGTTCTGCTCCTACGGCACCCAGAAGTGTCCGCCAATTCAGGCCGACGCAACGTCCTGCTGCTCGGGCTGACGAGAGCACTCCGCCGTCGTCGCGAGCCAGCAGGCGACCCGGAACTGAGGCCATGGCTCGCCCATACGCCTCGTCGTGATCGGCGCCGGGACGGGATCGACGGCCGCCGTGGCGGTTGTTCGCCCGGCATCGTTGGGCGAGAAGGCGGCCGGGTAAACTCACCGCTCCCTTGGGGAGTAGCCGGCCTCTGCTCGTAGGAGGCGCCTGCGTCAACATACTCGGCTGCGGCCGTGGCGCTGGCAACCGGAAGGTTGGCGAGACCATCGGCACGCGGGCGCGATTATTTGGGCAGGTCGGCGTGTCGTTGCGACTCGCCCGGCGGACAGCTTCCCATGAACCCGCTCTCAATCGCAGCGCTTGCGCTGGCGATGTCTACCGATGCTTTTGCCGCCGCGGTCGGCAAGGGCGCTGCGCTCCAGAGGCCAAGGTGGCTCGAGGCGCTACGCACGGGCGCGATCTTCGGCGTCATCGAAGCGTTGACCCCCTCGTCGGCTGGCTTCTGGGATCGGTGGCTGCGAAATACGTGACAGCGTGGGATCACTGGATCGCTTTCGCGCTGCTCGGCGCCCTCGGCGCAAGAATGATCTGGGCCGGCTTCACACCTTCGGATCGTGATGATGAGACGAAGCCGCAGCGTCACTCGTTCTGGGTTCGGGCCGTGACGGGCTTTGCAACGAGCATCGATGCCATGGCGGTTGGTGTCGGCCTTGCGTTTATCGACGTCAACATTGCCTGGGTCGCGGCGGCGATCGGCTGCGCCACCTTCGGGATGGTCACCGCCGGCGTCATGCTCGGTCGAGTCCTGGGGGCGGTGGTCGGCCGGCGCGCCGAAATCGTCGGCGGAGCCCTCCTGATCGAAATCGGCATCGCAATCCTGGCAGAGCACTTGAGTGGCGCGCCGTAGGTGGGAGCTCGCGCTGGGCAGGCGCCGGTTCAGCTTGTCTTGCGCGGAAATGAGCGCCGCCACATCCCTGCGCGAAGGGCTGACCTCGTAGGGGCGTACTCCTCATCAGTGAGGATCGCTACGAGCGGGATGCGGGGCGCCAGCAATCAGCCGGGGCATGAAGGTCGGCTGGGCACAATGTCCTCGTATGAGAACGTTCCTGCTCTTCCTTGCTACGGCTTTGGCAGAGATCGTCGGCTGCTACCTGCCCTACCTGTGGCTCAAGCAAGGACGCCCGATCTGGTTGTTGATCCCCGCAGCCCTGAGCCTGGCGCTTTTCGCCTGGCTGCTAACGCTGCACGAGACGGCCGCAGGCCGCGTGTACGCCGCCTATGGCGGGGTCTACATCGGCGTCGCGCTGCTGTGGCTCTGGACGGTCGACGGCATCCGCCCGACTGCCTGGGACGCCGCAGGGGTCGTCGTGGCGCTCATCGGCATGAGCATCATCATGTTCCAGCCCCGCACTTGAGTTTCAACCGCAGCAGCTCGAGCTCGCCGCCTGTGGCGGCGTCACCATGTCCTTGAGGATCGAGCACTGAGCGGCGGGGCCACCTGCGCACATTTCCGAGCACGAGCGAGCAAAACGCGTGAGGCTGCGCTCGAGCGTGCGCAACTCGGCCATTTTCACGCGCACGGCCGCCAAGTGCGCCTGGGCGATCTTCAACGTTTCGAAGCAATCGCGCTCTTGGCTCTTCGACAGGGACACCAGCTCGCGCACCTGCTCTATCGGGAACCCGAAATCGCGACAGTGGCGGATGAAGGTGAGCAGCTCCTCTGAGTCAGCTTGGTAAACGCGATGCCCGCTCGGCCGGCGCTTGGCTGGCGGGATCAGCCCGATTTCTTCGTAGTAGCGGATCGTTGGCACGCTGCAGCCCGTCCGTTCGGCCAATGCCCCGATCGCCAGCTCGGCGCCGTTCTCAAGTTTTTGCATCGAAACCCCTTGCATCTCAAGTTACTTGAGGTTCTACAGTGAGTGTATCGGGGCGTCCCCATCTGTAAAAAGGCAAACGATGAACAAGAAGGTTCTTGGCGCAGCTGGCTTGGTAGCCGCGTGCGGCGTGTGCTGCGCCTTCCCACTGGCGCTGCCGCTGCTCGGTGGCTTGGCGGCTTCGGGTCTGGGTTTCGCGCTCGGCTGGCAAGGCGTCACGCTGGCAGCGACCGGCCTCGTGGTCGCCCCCGGTGTGTTTGCACTGCGCCGTCAGTCCCAGAAGGCCGCCTGTGCGCCGGCCGCACCTGAATTGGCAGGCTGCGGCTGCGGCAGCAGTTGCGCGTCGATGAAAGGCGGTGCCTCGTGAGCGCGCCTGTTGCCTGCAGCCTGCCGGGCCCTGCCATGCGCCAGCAGCTGGCAGCGATCGCCGACCTCGCGCAGCGTGAGCTGTTGTCTCACGAGCAGGACGGTCCCACGCTGCGGCTGCGCTACGCCAGCAACGCCGCAGACGAACTCGAAGCCTTGGTGGCGCGAGAGCGCGAGTGCTGCGCTTTTCTCGACTTCGATGTGGTGCGCCGTCCCGATGCGGTTCACCTGGTGATCACGACGCCGCGCGAAATGGGCGAATTCGCGTCCGTGCTCACCGAGCAATTCCGTGGGAAGGTAGCCCCACAACTCGGCTGTAGCACGACTTGCGGCTGCGGAGGCGCCCCATGAAGCGCCGCCTGTTCCTGCTTGCCGGGCCAGCGCTCGCCGGCGCCGTCAGTGCCAAGGCACCAAAGGCTGCAGCGCGCGTTGGCGAGCTGGCACCAGCCTTCAGCGTCGCCGACGCCCGCGGCCAACTGCGCAACCTGGAGGAGTTCAAAGGAAGGCCGGTGGTGCTCGAATGGAGCAGCCCATCGTGTCCCTTCGCTGCGGCGCAGTACGCGAGCGGCCGCATGCCAGATCTGCAGCGTTGGTCGAGGGACAAGGGCGCCGCGTGGCTGACGGTCCTGTCCAGCCATCCGTCACGGTCTGACTACCTGACCGGGGATAAGGCGCAGGCCTTCAACGCCAAGCGGGGCGGCGCACCTACAGCGCTGCTGATCGATGGCAACGGCGCCGTCGGTCGCAGCTATGGCGCCCTGACCGCAAACCACATGTTCGTCATCGCGGCCGATGGCCGCTTGGCTTATGCCGGCGGGATCGACGACAGCGAGTCAGGCGAAGCTGCGGTGGTGAGGCGATCGCGCAATCACGTGCGTGCAGCGCTGGACGAACTTTTCGCCGGTCGCCCCGTCAAGACGCCCGCGACGCCTCCTTTCGGGTGCGCCTTGGCTTACGCGGGTTGATAGCCGATCGCCCCTCAAAGTCTGGAGCTCGTTACGTCGACACCCATGAAAGAAAAGACCGCCAGTTGCGAGCTTGGCCGAGTTCGAACGGTCCTAAGGTCAGGTTCCGATCCGCCCGCCGTCGTTCTTCGTGATCATGACCGTCGCCGAACGGGGTCGCGCGAGCGCACCGCCGGCACCGTAACCGCCGTTGCCAGGCCAGTGGCTCACATAGCGGCTCGGATTGCTGATGTCTGACACCGGGGTGTCGTCGCCCGGGTGCTGCACGTTGATGAACATGACCTTGCCGTCAGGCGTCTCGCACATCCCCGTGATCTCGTTGCCGGCGGGTCCGACAAAAAGGCGCTTGAGCGTGCCTTCGATAGCCTTCTTGCCCATCCTGGTGGTGACCGACGTGGTGCCGTAGTTCAGCGTCACGTTTCCGCCGTCTCCGAGCTGGCCGGGCAGGCCGGCGAGCATCATGCAGTTGGTCGTGTCCGTGTAGGCGCCGTCGTCGGTCTGGATCCAGCACAGCCCCGTGCTCGCGCTGAACACGAGCCCGTCCGGGCTCGAGAAGTCCTGATCGTCCGTCAGGCCCGAAAGGTTGATGAGGGTCGGCGAAGCGCCCGATTCAGCGCCGAACAGGTAGACGTCCCACTGGAAGCTCGTTGCCGTCGGCTCGCCCCCGGTCTCCCGCAAGCGAACGATGTGGCCGTTGACGTTGCCTTGCTGCGTCGAGCTGGCCCCGCGAATGTCGCTGTACGCCCGCGGGTTCGCCGGGTTCAGCGGCAGCTGCGATCCGGTCGGCGCCAAGCGTCGGTTGCTGTTGTTGGTCATCGTGAAGTAGATCTCGCCGTTGGTGGGATGCACCCCGCACCATTCCGGCCGATCCATCTTCGTCGCGCCAACCGCATCGCCCGCCAGGCGCGAGTGCAGCGCCACGTCCCCGTTGTCGGCGAACGCATAACCGGCATAGCTCGCCACCGTAGGGTTGGCCATGCTCAGCTCGACCCAGTCGCCGCTGCCATCGTCGTTGAAGCGCGCCACGTAGAGCCTGCCGGCGTCCAGATACTTGTCGCCAACGGCCACGCGGTTGGCTGCCGTCGCGTCAGCGGCGGACCAGTTCGCGCTCGAGACGAACTTGTAGACGTACTCGCCCTGCGCGTCGTCGCCCATGTAGACGGCCAGGGGCTTGCCCGCCACGGGCTTCGAGAAGGCGGCGCTCTCATGCGCCATGCGGCCCAGAGCGGTGCGCTTCTTGATCACCGAGGTTGCGCGGTAGGGGTCGATCTCGACGATGTAGCCTTGCCCGTTGATCTCGTTGCGGTAGTCGTCGCTGCCGTCGACCGAGCTGCCGGTGACGCTGGTGTCCCAGCGCTGGTACTTGTCGCTCGGCCCCGAGGTTTCCCAGCCGTAGCGGCTCGCCGCGCCCGCGGTGGCCGTGACGCTGCGGCCGTAGCGGGTGAGGGCGGTGTTGACCTTCGCGGTGCGGCGCGCCTGGTCGTTGGCGGCACGGTAGAAGTACCCCGACCAGTTTTCTTCGCCGGTCAGCAGCGTCCCCCAGGGCGTCTTGCCGGTGCCGCAGTTGTTGATCGTGCCGCGGGTCTTGGTTGCGCTCGGCGAGAACTTCGTCACCAGGAGCGGGTGCCCACGCGCTGGACCGGAAATCTCAATCTCTGTCAGGCCGGTGACGCGACGGTTGAAGGACGAGTTCTGCACGTAGGCGAACTTGCCGGCGGTCTTGGCGAACTCGACGATCGCCACCCCGTGGCAGTCGACCTCGATGTCGGTCTCGCTCGCGGGGCGAGGGCGTGCTGCAGGGCCTGCCACGTGCAGGAACTGCTGCGTGATGTACTCGTGGTTGATCCCGAGCAGCGCACGATCGTTGTTCAGCGGATCGGGCGTGCCGGCGGCCGACAGGCCGAAGTACTCCATGCCGTCGTGGCAATCGCCGCTGCGCCGGTCGTAACCCGTGTCGGTGCCGTCGTTGCGGTAAGCCGGCACGCCAGCGAACAGCGGATCGCCGGTCGCGAACACGGTCGCCGCCGTGTATCCAGCGGGCACGGTCGACGCGTCGGCCAGGGTCTTCGCAACAGCTGTGAAGCCGAGCAGCGTTTCGATCGCGCCAGGCGCAGGCGCCGGCTCGTCGCTGCCGCCACCGCCGCAAGCGGCCAAGGAAAGGCCACCGAACGCCGCTGTCAGCGCGGTGCCAAGGCTGCCGCGCAAGATGTTGCGACGGCTCAGCCGCGCGTTCAGCACGGCATCGAATGTGGGGTTGGAGGACGTGTTCGAGTCTTCGAAGTCGTAGTCGGCAAGGGGCAGGTCAACGGGCTTGTTCAAGGTAGATCTCGCTGATGAAAACCGGCGCACGGTACGTCAGCTGTGACGACATTTTGATGACAATCAAACATTTGCAATAATGTCGGAATATGGAAGAGAATGAAGTCATCAGGTCGCTATCCGCCTTGGCTCAGCCGGTGCGTCTGCGGTTGTTCCGGGCTCTCGTGGTGGCCGGCCACGAGGGGCTGACGCCTGGCGTCTTGGCCGAGCAGCTCGAGGTGCCCGCCGCCAGCATTTCCTTCCACCTGAAGGAGCTGAGCTATGCGGGGCTCATCTCGCAACAGCGCAACGGCCGCTTCCTCATCTATCGAGCCTGCTTTGACCGCATGAACGGACTGCTTGCCTACCTCACGGACCACTGCTGCCAAGGCAACGCCTGCCTGGCCGTCGACGAAGCATCCTGCCACGGTCAAGTGACGACCCCAGCCCTTGAGCCCCTCTAGCCGTACTGCCATGGCCCAGACCACCTACAACGTGCTGTTCATCTGCACCGCGAACTCGGCTCGATCGATCCTCGCCGAGGGGCTCATGAACCATTTCGGTCGTGGCGCCTTCAAGGGGTACTCGGCTGGCAGCCATCCAAGCGGCATCGTCAATCCGCTGGCCCTTGAGCAGCTGCGCATCCTGAAGCTCCCGACCGAGGGCTATCGCAGCAAAGGATGGGAGGAGTTCGCGGCGCCCGACGCACCACCGCTCGACTTCGTTTTCACGGTCTGCGACAACGCGGCTGGTCAGATTTGTCCAGTCTGGCCGGGGCAGCCGATGACGGCTCATTGGGGCGTTCCGGACCCTGCGGCGGTGCAAGGCAGCGACGAACAGAAGCAAGCCGCGTTCAAGGAAGCCACGCTGCTGCTGACGCGCCGCATTCAGCTGATGCTGTCTTTGCCGCTCGAAAAGCTAGATTCGCTTTCGCTTCAGCACGAGCTGCGCCAGATCGGCAAGCAGTAGCCCAGACGCCCTATGCCCATCAACGTCCTGATCCTGTGCACCCACAACTCCGCTCGAAGCCTCTTGGCCGAGGCGATGCTCAACCACTGGGCGGCTAAGCTCGGCAAGGACGTTCGTGCCTACAGCGCAGGAAGCGCACCGAGCGGGCGTCCTAACCCGCGTGCGCTCGATGTGCTGGAAGGTGCGGGCATCAGCACTTCAGGGTATCGCAGCAAGAGTTGGGACGAGTTTGCGAGCGCCGATGCGCCGCAGATGCGCGTCGTGATCACCGTCTGCGACAGCGCGGCGGCCGAAACATGCCCCTACTGGCCGGGAAGCCCGGTCCAGGTTCATTGGGGATACCCAGACCCTTCCAACGCTCCTGAGCCCGAGAAAAAGGCCGCGTTCGAGCTAACCCGCCAAGCGATCGGCTATCGGATGTTGCAGCTGCTGCAGCTGCCGCTCGATTTGCTCAGCGATGCGGAGCTGCGTAAGGCGCTCGAAACAATCTCCCAGAACTGACCAATGAACACCTCACAACTTGCACGCAACATCGCACCGCAGAGCGCGCCGGGCATCGGCTTCTTCGAGCGCTACCTCACGATCTGGGTTGCTCTCTGCATCGGCGCCGGCGTCCTGCTTGGGCAGCTCATGCCCGATTTCTTCCGCGCTGTAGGCAGCTGGGAAGTAGCCAAGGTCAACATTCCGGTCGGCGTGCTTATCTGGGTGATGATCATCCCGATGCTGCTGAAGATCGACTTTGCGGCGCTCGGGCAGGTCAAGGCGCACGTCAGGGGCATCGGCGTCACGCTCTTCATCAACTGGGCCGTCAAGCCGTTCTCGATGGCGCTGCTCGGGTGGATCTTCATCCGTCATGTGTTCGCGCCCTGGCTGCCGCAGGACCAGCTCGACAGCTACGTCGCAGGCCTCATCCTGCTGGCAGCCGCGCCGTGCACCGCGATGGTCTTCGTATGGAGCCAGCTCTGCCGCGGTGATCCGTACTTCACGCTCTCGCAGGTGGCACTCAACGACGCGATCATGGTGGTCGCCTTCGCGCCGATCGTCGCGCTGCTGCTGGGGCTGTCATCGATCACGGTCCCGTGGGACACGCTGTTGACGTCGGTCGGCCTCTACATCGTCGTTCCGGTGCTGATCGCGCAGGTCTGGCGCAAGACGTTGTTGAAGCAAGGCACGAGCCGCTTCCAGAGCGTAGTGGCCAAGCTCGGTCCGATCTCGATCGCGGCGCTGCTGCTGACGCTGGTGCTGCTGTTCGCATTTCAAGGTGAAGCCATCCTCGATCAGCCGCTGGTCATCGCGATCCTCGCCGTTCCCATCCTGATCCAGGTCGTCTTCAACTCGGGTCTGGCCTACTGGCTCAACCGAAAAATGGGCGTTCAGCACTGCGTCGCGGGTCCCTCGGCGCTCATCGGCGCCAGCAACTTCTTCGAGCTCGCCGTCGCTGCGGCGATCAGCCTGTTCGGCTTCAAATCAGGGGCCGCGCTCGCAACGGTTGTGGGCGTCCTGATCGAGGTGCCCGTGATGCTTGCGGTGGTTGCCGTCGTGAACCGCACGCAGGGCTGGTACGAACGAGGGTTGCAGGAGTCACGCACATGAGCGTCGTCACGATCTATCACAACCCCGACTGCGGAACCTCGCGCAACACGCTGGCGCTGCTGCGCCACGTCGGCATCGAACCCACGGTCGTCGAGTACCTGAAAACGCCGCCTTCGAAAGAGAAGCTGCGGGAACTGCTCGGGGCCATGGGTCTGTCGGCGCGCGAGCTGCTGCGCCAGAAGGGGACGCCGTACGCTGAGCTCAAGCTCGACGATCCCAAGTGGAGCGACGACGAGCTGCTCGATGCGATGCTGCGCGACCCGATTCTCATCAACCGGCCGATCGTGGTGACGCCCTTGGGCACCAAGCTCTGCCGACCATCCGAAGCCGTGCTGGAGATCCTGCCGACGGACCAGGTCAGCCCGTTCACGAAGGAAGATGGCGAGGTCGTCGAAGACAACGGGCAGCGCCGTGTTTGAGGATCCGCCGACGTTTCCGGCGCTGCAGCCTGAGCTGTTCGACGCGCCCACGCAGGAGCGTCTGTCGGCTGCCTCACCGTCGCAGCACCCACCGCGCTTCCTGATGCTCTATGGCTCGGTGCGCGAGCGCTCCTATAGCCGCTTGCTGACCTATGAGGCCGCGCGCCTGCTGCAAGCAATGGGCGGCGAGGTTCGCGTGTTCGACCCCACAGGCTTGCCGCTGCCCGACGGCGCTCCGGAAACGCACCCGAAGGTCGTCGAGCTGCGCCAGCTCGCTCAGTGGGCAGAGGGCATGGTCTGGTGCTCTCCGGAGCGGCATGGCGCAATGACCGGGATCATGAAGGCGCAGATCGACTGGATCCCGCTTGCGATGGGCGCGGTGCGGCCGACGCAGGGGAAGACGCTCGCGGTGATGCAGGTCTCGGGCGGCTCGCAGTCCTTCAACGCCGTCAATCAGCTGCGCGTGCTTGGGCGGTGGATGCGGATGGTGACGGTCCCGAACCAGTCGTCCGTCGCGAAGGCTTTCCTCGAGTTCACGGAGGAGGGGCGCATGAAGCCATCGGCCTACTACGACCGCGTCGTCGACGTCATGGAAGAGCTGTTCAAGTTCACTCTGGTGACGCGCGACGTCACCCCGTACCTGGTCGACCGCTACAGCGAGCGCAAGGAATCGGCCGCGGAGCTGTCCAAGCGCGTCAACCAGCGTGCTATTTGAAGGCATGACTGCGCTCAGGGCGGCGGCCACGGAATCAGCGCCTCGCTGGTCCACGATCGCGGCCCTGGGAACTAGCCAGACACTCGCCTGGGCGTCGACGTATTACCTTCCGGCGGTGCTCGCGGGGCCGATGGCTCACGAACTCGGTGTGTCGGTTCAGCTGGTCTTCGCTGCGTTCTCGGCCGCTCTGGTCCTCTCCGCGGTACTTGGCCCCTCTGCGGGGCGTTCCATCGATCGCTTTGGCGGCCGACCCGTGCTGGTGGTCACCAGTCTGGTGTTCGCGCTTGGCCTTGGCCTCCTGGCCATGGCATCAGGGCCCGTCAGCTTGTTTGCCGGCTGGGCGGTGCTCGGCGTCGGCATGGGCAGTGGCCTGTACGAAGCAGCCTTTGCGACGCTGGTCCGGCTGCATGGCCAACGGTCCCGCGGCGCGATCAGCGGAGTGACGTTGTTCGCTGGCTTTGCCAGCACGATCGGCTGGCCGCTGTCAGCGGTCTTGGAAGCTCATTTCGGGTGGCGCGGCGCGTGTCTGGGATGGGCAGGGCTGCACCTGCTGATCGGCATGCCGCTGAATTGGTCCTTGCCGAAGGCGGCTCACGCGGGGACCGCAGAGGACAGTGCCTCTGTTCCGGACGAGGCCGCTACGGCGAGCCCGAGGCGGGCCAGCATTCTGTTGGCCTTCGTTTTTGCCGCGACCTGGTTCACCAGCACTGCCATGGCCGCGCACCTTCCGCGCTTGCTGCAGGCGGGTGGGGCGTCACTGGCGATGGCCGTAGCAGTTGGCGCTTTGATTGGTCCCGCTCAGGTGGCTGGGCGGCTAATCGAGATCGGCGTGCTGCGCCGCTTCCACCCTTTTCTTTCGGCACGCCTGGCGTCGGTGATGCATCCCATCGGCGCCGCCGTCCTTGCGCTAACCGGCGCACCTGGCGCGGCCGCATTCGCGCTGCTTCACGGCATGGGAAACGGCATTCTCACAATCGCCAATGGCACCTTGCCGCTGGTGCTCTTCGGCGCTCGCGGCTACGGTCAGCGACAGTCCCGGCTGACGATGGCGTCACGCCTGGCTCAAGCCATGTCGCCATGGCTCTTTGGTTTGTGCCTAGACCGATGGGGCGTCGGCGCGCTGTGGATCACAGCGTTTCTTGGGCTGGCGTCGTTTGCTGCTTTGATGGCTCTACCGCAGCCGAGCCAAGGTCCTCAACCGGTGCAGGGTGCGGCGGCCGGGGCTTAACGAGTTGCGGGCGCCGGAGCCTTCGGGGCTGCGCGCGCCGCACACCGCAGAGCCTCAATCCAGCCTTGGCCGGCGGGACCCTCCCGCGCTGGTCTGCCTCGCAGGGATGTAGCCCGTCTGTGTGCTCATCGTGACTTTACGATCCGATCCAAGCCAGGGTTGAGATCGGCGGCGCTCCGCGGTCGTCATCGTCAAGACCTGCTTTTCTCCTTTCATGGGCTGGCTGACCTCCGACTAAGTACACTCCTCGTCATGTTCCCGCGCCGTCGCGTTCTCGGCCGCAAGACGATCCTGCTCGTCGTGTTCTCGCTGCTGATGTCTCAGCTGGCGCTGGCGAACTACCTGTGCCCAGCGGAAACGCCGCCGCAGGACATGGCCGCCATGATGGCTGCAGGCGTGCCCTGCGAGGACATGGACGCATCGCAGCCGACGCTCTGCCACCAGCACGCCGCCGATCCGGGGCAGCTCGCGCATGCGGCGCAGGTCGTGGCGCCGTCGCTTGCTGCCGTGATCCAGGTGCTCGTGCTTCGTCCGCTGCTGTTCACGGATGCGGTGCCCATTCCGCATGCGTCGACCGCCGAAGCGCAGCCACCACCCGATCCGATCTTTCTCGCCACGCTCAGACTTCGCGTCTGACCTCTCCGTCGACTGACCGGCGCCGGTGCGGCTCGTCCGCTTACCGGCACACGCCTCGTTCGTCTGCGGAGATTCCATGTTCTACCCACTCATCGGCGCGGTCGCCTTGGCCGCCGCGCTCGCGCCCCCGGCGGCAGAGGGCGCATCGCTCAGTCTCGAGACGGCGCTGGCCCTCGCCACGCAGCGCTCCGAGGCCGCCCGCGCGGGCCGTGCCGGCCAACTGAGCGCGATCGAGACGGCTCGCGCCGCCGGCCAGCTTCCCGATCCGACGCTCAACGTCGGCATCGACAACCTGCCGGCGACGGGCCCGGACCGACTCAGCACGACGCGCGACTCGATGACGATGAAGCGCGTCGGCATCAGCCAGGAGTGGCTGTCTGCGGGCAAGCGAGCTGCTCGCAGCGCCGCGGCCGAAGCCGCCGTGCAGCGCGAATCGATCCAGGTGGAAGCCGCGCTCGCCGAAACGCGGTTGCAGACCGCGCTCGCCTATGTCGATGCCTTCTATGCCGGCGAGGCGCTCAAGCTCACCACGCTGATGGAGCACCACGCGCACGAAGAGCTCGAGGCCGCGCGCGGACGCCTGGCGTCGTCCACCGGCGGCAGCCAGGAGGTGCTGGCGTTGACGGCGGCGCGCGGCACGACGGAGGACGAATCGGCACAGGTGCGGCAGGAGCAAAGCGTCGCCCTCGTGACCTTGCAGCGCTATGTCGGCGTGATGAGCGACGAGCTCCTGCCGCCGCCCGAGACACGGCCGCCGAGCGAAGACGACTACGTCGCGGCCCACCCATCGGTACTGGCCTTGACCCGCGACGTCGAGCTTGCTCGGCGTCAAGCGGCCGTGACCGCGAGCGAGCGCGATCCCAACTGGACGTGGGGCGTTTCATATGGCCAACGCACCGGCTACTCCGACATGCTTTCGTTCGGCGTCAGCATTCCGATCCCGTTGTCGCCGAGCCAGCGCCAGGATCGCGAGACAGCCGCCAAGCTCGCCTTGGCCGACAAGGCCGAGGCCGAGCTGGCCGACGCCACGCGCGCGGCGCTCGCCGAGTACCGCGCACTCGCCAGCGACAGCCAACGACTCGAGGACAGGATCGAGCGCTACCGCGTGGGTGTCCTAACCCCCGCGCGGCAGCGCGTGGCCGCTGCCACCGCCGCCTACGCATCGAACCAGTCGAGTCTGGTCACCCTGTTCGAGGCGAGGCATGCCGAGGTCGACGCCCAGAGAAAACTGCTCTCCCTGCGCCGCGACCTGATGCGCGCGCGCATGCAGCTGTCGCTGAAGCCGGTGCAGCAGGGAGCCGCACGATGAAGCGCATGTCCTCGAGCGCCGCCCTCATCGTCGGTCTTGCCGTCGCCGTCGGGGCGTTCTATCTCGGCCGAGCGACCCAGCCGACGCCGCTGGCGAGTGGCCCGTCCAGCGCTGCTTCGCAACCGGGCCGCACCGTTCTGTACTGGCACGACCCGATGGTCCCGGGGCAACGCTTCGACAAGCCCGGCAAGTCGCCCTTCATGGACATGCAGCTCGTTCCCGTCTATGCCGACAGCGCTGCCGCGAGCGGCGTGCAGGTGAGCGCGGCCGTGCAGCAGAACCTCGGCATCCGCTACGCGACGGTCCGGCGGGCCGCTATGTCCTCGTCGTTCGATGCCGTGGGCGCGGTGCAGTTCGACGAGCGGCGTAACGTCGCCGTGCAGACGCGCGTCGCCGGGTACGTCGAGCGCCTGGCGGTGCGCGCGCCGATGGAGCGCGTTCGCAAGGGCCAGGCGCTGGCGACGCTGTTCGCTCCCGACTGGCTCGGTCCCCAGAACGAGCTTATCGCGCTGAAGCGATCCGGGGTCTCGCAGGAGCTGGTCGCCGCCGCTCGCGCCCGCCTGCGGGCTCTGTCAGTTCCCGACGACCTGGTCCGCCGCAGCGAGGAAGCCGGCGCCGCGCAGGCGCGATTCACGCTCGTCTCCCCGCGGGACGGCGTGGTGGCCGAGCTCGGCGTCAGAGAGGGCGTGGCTGTTTCGCCCGGCATGACCCTCTTTCGTATTGCCGGCCTGCAGACCGTGTGGGCGGTCGCCGAGGTGCCGGAGGCACAGGCGGCGCGGCTGCAGCGCGGTCAGCGCGTCAAGGCGACGCTGCAGGCCGATGCGTCGCAGACCTTCGAAGGCGAGCTGAAGGAGATCCTGCCTGAGGTGAGCAGCGCCACGCGGACCCTTAAGGCGCGCTTTGAGGTCGACAACCGCGGCGGGCGGCTGACGCCGGGCATGCTGCTGCGCATGGCCGTTGCCGGGCCGCAGAGCGAGCGCCTTGTCGTCGCGTCGGAAGCCGTGATCCGCACCGGCAAGCGTGCCGTGGTGATCGTCCGGAATGCGCAGGGCGGCTTCGAGCCGCGTGACGTATCGCTCGGCGCCGATTTCGGCGACGACGTGGAGGTCGTCTCCGGGCTGAACGCGGGCGATCAGGTCGTCGCGAGCGGGCAGTTCCTGATCGACTCGGAGGCGCGCCTGCGCAGCGTTCTCGGCAACATGGGCGCGCCGGCATCGGCAGCGGCCGCGTCCATGACCGGCACGACGGGCATGGTGCATGACGCCGACGGCAAGGTCGAAAGCGCAACGCCCGATGCGCTCACGATCTCGCACGGTCCGGTCGCGACCCTCAAGTGGCCGGCGATGACCATGGGCTTCGCCAGGCCCGATCCGAAGGCGTTCGCCGACGTCCGTCCGGGCGACACCGTGCACTTCCGCTTCAAAGAGGGCGGGCCTTCGGGGTACGAGCTTGTCGAGGTGCGCAAGATGGCTTCGGGAGCCGGCAAGTGATCGCCGCGCTGATCCGATGGTCGCTGGTCAACCGCTTCCTGGTCCTGATCGCGACGGCGTTCTTGATCGCAGCCGGGCTCTGGTCGGTGACCAGCACGCCGCTCGACGCGCTTCCGGATCTGTCCGACACGCAGGTGATCGTCCGCACGCCGTTTCCCGGCAAGGCGCCGCAGATCGTCGAGGACCTCGTCACCTATCCGATGACGACGACCATGCTGAGCGTTCCGGGCGCCAAGACGGTACGCGGGTACTCGTTCTTCGGCGACTCGTTCGTCTACGTCCTGTTCGACGACAAGACTGATCCGTATTGGGCGCGCTCGCGCGTTGTCGAGTACCTGAACCAGGTGCAGAGCCGCCTGCCGCCCGGCGCGAGCGCCTCGCTCGGGCCGGATGCGACGGGCGTCGGCTGGGTCTACGAATACGCGCTCGTCGATCGGAGCGGCAAGCACGACCTCAGCCAGCTCCGGTCCCTCAACGACTGGTTCCTGAAGTTCGAGCTGAAGACGGTGCCCGACGTCGCCGAAGTCGCCAGCATCGGCGGCATGGTGCGTCAGTACCAGGTCGTGCTCGACCCGGACCGCATGCGCGCACTCGGCATCGCGCAGGCGACGGTCATCGACGCACTGCAGAAGGCGAACCAGGCCACCGGCGGTTCGGTGGTCGAGCTCGCCGAGGCCGAGTACATGGTCCGCTCGCGCGGCTACCTGCGCTCGCTCGATGACTTCCGCACCATCCCGCTGGCCGTGGCGAATGCAACCCCGGTGCTGCTCCGTGACGTCGCCACGGTCCAGCTCGGTCCGGAGCTGCGCCGCGGCATCGCCGAACTCGACGGGCAGGGCGAAGTCGCGGGCGGCGTCGTCGTCATGCGCTCGGGCAAGAACGCACGCACCACCATTGAGGCGGTCAAGGCCAAGCTCGAGGGCCTCAAGTCGAGCCTGCCACCGGGAGTCGAGATCGTCCCTACCTACGACCGCTCGCAGCTGATCGATCGCGCGGTGGACAACCTGCGCTCCAAGCTCGTCGACGAGTTCATCGTCGTCGCCCTGGTCTGCGCGATCTTCCTGTTCCACCTGCGCTCGGCGCTCGTCGCCGTGGTGGCCTTGCCGATCGGCGTGCTGGCGGCGTTCGTCGTCATGCGCTGGCAGGGGGTCAACGCGAACATCATGTCGCTCGGCGGCATCGCGATTGCGATCGGCGCGATGGTCGACGCCTCGATCGTCATGGTCGAGAACGTGCACAAGCACATTGAGGCGTTCGAGGCGCAGCACGGCAGGGGGCCGAGCACGAACGAGCACTGGACGCTGGTGACCGAGTCCGCGGTCGAAGTCGGGCCAGCGCTGTTCTTCTCGCTGGTCGTGATCACGCTCTCGTTCGTTCCCGTGTTCACGCTGGAGGCGCAGGAAGGCCGCCTGTTCTCGCCACTGGCGTTCACCAAGACGTATGCGATGGCCGCTGCGGCGGGCCTGTCGGTCACGCTCGTTCCGGTCCTCATGGGCTATCTCATTCGTGGGCGGATTCCGCGCGAGACCGCGAACCCGCTGAACCGATGGCTCATCCGGATCTACACGCCGGTGCTCGACACCGTCCTGCGCTCGCCGAAGGTCACGCTGGGCGTAGCGGCAGTGGTCCTCGGCCTCACCGCGATTCCCATGCTTCAGCTCGGCGGCGAGTTCATGCCGGCGCTCGACGAAGGGGATCTGCTCTACATGCCTTCGGCGCTGCCCGGCCTCTCGGTTTCGAAGGCCTCGCAGCTGCTGCAGCAGACCGATCGGATGATCAAGACCGTTCCAGAGGTGGCCCGCGTCTTTGGCAAGGCCGGCCGTGCCGACACCGCGACCGACCCCGCGCCCCTGGAAATGTTCGAGACGACGATCCAGTTCAAGCCTCGCTCGGAGTGGCGGGCCGGGATGACTCCCGACAAGCTGGTCGAGGCGCTCGACGCCGCGGTCAAGGTGCCGGGGCTCAGCAACCTCTGGGTGCCCCCGATCCGCAACCGCATCGACATGCTCGCGACCGGCATCAAGAGCCCGGTCGGGATCAAGGTCGCCGGCGCCGACCTGACGACGATCGACAGGCTGACGACCCAGATCGAGTCCGCGGTCAAAGGCGTTCCGGGCGTGTCGTCCGCGCTCGCCGAGCGGCTCACCGGGGGCCGGTACATCGACGTCGAGGTCGATCGCGCCGCGGCGGCGCGCTTCGGCCTTTCGGTTGCCGACGTGCAGAGCGTCGTCTCGACAGCGATCGGCGGCGACAACGTCGGTGAGGTGATCCAGGGACGCGAGCGCTACCCGATCAATGTTCGGTACCCCCGCGAGATCCGCGATTCGCTGCAGCGCCTGCGCGAGCTGCCGTTCGTGACCGAGATGGGCGCCCAGCTGCTGCTGCAGGACGTCTCGACGATCTCGATCGAAGACGGGCCGCCCATGCTGCGCAGCGAGAACGCGCGCCTCGCGGGCTGGATCTACGTCGACGTGCGTGGCCGCGACCTGCGCTCGGTGGTCAACGACATGCAGAAGGCGGTGAGCCGTTCCCTCAAGCTCCCACCGGGATACGCGGTCTCCTGGTCGGGACAGTTCGAATACCTGGAAAGGGCCACCGAACGGCTGAAGCTGGTCGTGCCCTTGACGTTGGCGGTCATCTTCGTGCTGCTCTACGTGCTCTTTCGCTCGCTTGGCGACGCCGCACTCGTCATGGCCGCCGTGCCGTTTTCGCTGGTCGGCGGCTTCTGGCTCGTGTGGGCACTGGGGCACTCGCTGTCGGTCGCCTCCGCCGTCGGATTCATCGCGCTGGCCGGAATCGCCGCCGAGTTCGGCGTCGTGATGCTCGTGTACCTCAAGAACGCGCTCGCTCGAAGGCTGGCCGCCGGCGAGCCCGACACGGAGGCGACGCTGTTGGCCGCGATCCGCGAGGGCGCAGTGCTGCGCGCGCGTCCGAAGGCCATGACGGTCGCGGTCGTTATCGCCGGGCTGCTGCCGATCATGTGGGGCAGCGGGACCGGTTCCGAGGTGATGAGCCGCATCGCCGCACCGATGATCGGCGGCATGGTCACCGCGCCGCTGCTGAGCATGCTGGTGGTGCCGGCGGCGTTCTACCTGATGCATCGCAGGCGAACGTCCGGTGGGATTGCCACTCCCAAGCTGGAACGACTCGCTTCCGCATGAATCATCCACCTTCACAGCTTCCAAGGAGATCCCGATGAAACGACGCACCCTGATCCACGCCCTCGCGGCGCTGCCTCTGTTGCCGGCCCTTCCGGCGCAGGCAGCGACCAAGATCCACGTCTACAAGAACGAAAGCTGCGACTGCTGCACGGGGTGGGTCAAGCACCTCTCGAGCGCCGGCTTTGCCGTCCAGGTCACGACCACGGACGACACGATCGCCGTCCGCAAGAAGGTCGGCATTCCCGACGCATTCGGCGCGTGCCACACCGCGACGGTCGAGGGCTACGCCATCGAGGGTCACGTCCCCGCGCCGGAGATTCGACGCCTTCTGGCCTTGAAGCCGCAGGCGATCGGCCTGGCCGTTCCCAGCATGCCCGTCGGCTCTCCGGGCATGGAGTACGGCGATCGCAAGGACCCCTACAAGGTCCTGCTGATCGATCGTCAGGGGCGCGACACCGTCTTCGCCAGCTATCCCAAGTAACTTACGTCCGGAGACCTACATGATCAGCCCGAAGTACCTGACCTGCGCACTCGCCATCGCCGCTTCAGCCGCCTACGCACAGATGCCGCCGAACATGCCGATGTCGAAGTCGCCTTCAGCGGCCGCTCAGGCGCCCGCGTTGGCCGAGGGCATCGTCCAGGCGGTCGACGCCAGCAAGGGAGTCGTCACGCTCAAGCACGGCGAGATCGTCAACATGCAGATGCCCGCCATGACCATGGCGTTCAGCGTCGCCGATCGCAAGATGCTCGGCAGCGTGAAGGCGGGTGACAAGGTCCGGTTTCGCGTTGAGATGATGAAGAACGCGCCGACGGTGACCCGGCTCGAGCCGGCGCGTTAGGGGGGGCGTGGCGCAGGCTAGCGATGGGCACCCTGCACGTGTTCTCGCTTCGCGTTCGGCCGGTTCGACGATCGCGCATCGTTCGCGAGGGTCCGAAGAATTCCACATTCGTTCGATCCCTCGATGTCGAGGCACTGCTGGCGCAGCGCCTTGAGCTGCTTCTCGAGCTCTCGCAAGTCGCGGATTCGGTGGGCAACGTGCCCGATGTGGGCATCCAGAAGCGCGTTCACTTCTCCGCAGTTCTCGGCGGGGGAATCCTTGAACCGCAGCAGTGCCCGAATCTCATCCAGCGTCATGTCGAGCGAGCGGCAGTGTCGAACGAACGCCAGCCGCTCCGCGTGCGCGTCTCCGTAGATCCGGTAGTTGCCTTCCGTGCGCGCGGGCGCTGCGAGCAGCCCCTCGCGTTCGTAGAAGCGGATCGTTTCTATGGCCGTGCCGCTCGCCTTGGAAAGTTCACCGATTTTCACCTGCTCTCCTTCGGGTTGAGCTCTTGACTCTACATGTACTACAGGGTTTCTAATCCGAATCCTGTTCAAACCCGGATAGCACCAAGGGAACCCGCATGAAAACTCCCGCCAAGGCTTGGTCACGTGCTGTCGCTTGCACGCTTGCGTTGCTTGCGCTGGCATCCTGCTCCGAGCAAAAGCCCTCGCCCCAGTCCCCAGCGCAAGAGGCGTCGACCTGGCGACCGAACGCAGCCGGTGCATCGGCTGAACCCCTGCCACCCGAGAAGGCGTTCCCGCTGAAGGTCGAGGCGCTCGACGCCTGCGAGACGCTGTCGAAGAGCTCCGTGGAGCGGCGCTCCAGCAGGACCCGTCGCTGAGCAGCGACGATCGCCTGGAAGCGTGTCGCGGCATCGGCGCGCGCCTGCCGACGCGCGTCGTCGATTTCGGCCCGCAGCGCCTCAATCGCTGCGGCTGCAGCCTCGCGCCGCCGTCCCTGCTGGCCACCCAGCTCTAGCGCCTGCGCGACACCGACGGCGTACTCGGTTGCGCTGCCGCTTACCCCCGCCGCGCGGCGACGGCCGGCTTCGACCGTCAGCTCCGGGTTGCTTGAAAGTGGGCGAGCCGCTTCGCGCTGCTGGCCCTCAACCGCCGCCAGCTGAGCCTGGCGCGCCAGTACGGTCGCACTAGCGGTCTCGGCCCGGCGCATGGCCTCGGCCAGGGTAAGCGGCTGCGCGTGAATCGCAGTCGACACCCATAACGTGGCCACCGTGGCCAGCGTCTTGAATCGCATGAACTCTCCTTGATTGACGGACAAGCGAAGCCCGGCAAGCAAGAAGGAGAATCAGCGGATACGCGGCTCCTCGAGGCTCGCCAAGCGGGCGAGCCTGCGCCAGTTGGGACGATCCAACTCATCGGGCGCGCGCGTGGTGTAGCGCGCGAACACGCGCGAGACCACGGGATGCGCCGCGTGCCCGAGCGAGAGTTCGAGTGGGCTCACGAGCGCCTGCGCACAATGAAGGTGGCAGTAGCCGCAGTCGCCGTCGACATCCTCGAGAACGCCGCCAGCTCGTTTCTCCGAGGAGCCGTCAGGCTCGCCAGAGGGACTGTGCCGGTGCTCGTGATGTCCGACGTGCTTGGCGGCCACCCCCGTCTCGTGCCGACAATAAGAGGCGGCGCTAGCCCAAGCCGACTGCAGTGGCAGCAGGAGGAGTAGCAAAACGAGGAGCCAGATGCGCATTGCGGGCGAAGTGTAGCGTTGAAGCGAGCCCCCGCGCGTCGTCCTGCTATGACGAGGGTTTCGCATCCTGCTGCCCATGGCAGGCGACAGGACGCTGCGCCGGGCGCGAGGACACAAACACCGCTTCCCGGTTCGCGCGGCGCCCGACGCGTACTTCTCGACCTACCGCTCGAGAGGCTGCAGCTGTTTTTGGTGAGCCAGCTACCACGGAGTGTCGGGACTGCCGCATAGCATTTCGTGCAACCGCACCAGCAAACGAGCTCGCGAGGACACGTGTAGCCCGTCTAGAAAGCAAACCAGGCTCGGGGTCACCACGCCTCTTGGTTTGGAGGCTTCATCTAGCTTGCTGAGGCGTCACAACCGTGCGGATCCACGCCGGGGCGCCGCTGGTGAGGTCGCCGACCTTCACGTTGCGGAACGCGTTCTCGATGTCGGCGCCGTAGTTGGCGGCGGCGGTGACCGCCGTCCATAGCTGCTGGTACGCCGCGGCCATTGGCGGCGGTGAGCCGGAGCTCGACGAGGCCGTCCGACACGATGCTGTTCACCGAGGTGCCGCCGGTGAGGTTGGTCATCACGTAGCTTCCGGCCGGCAGGGTCTGCTAAATGCGCATGACCGTGCCGCTGGCTGCGTGCAGGGCGCTGGTGCACCCTTAGGCGCCGCTGCTGTGGCCGCCCCGGCGCCAGAGATTCGACGCCTGCTCCCGTTGAGCCGCAGGCGATCGGCCTGGCCGTTCCCAGCATGCCGGTCGGCTCTCCGGGCGTGGAGTACGGCGCTCGCAAGGGCCCCTACAAGGTCCTGCTGATCGATCGGCAAGGGCGGGAGACGGTCTTCGCCACTTATCCGAAGTAACCCGCGTCTGGAGAGCTACATGCCGAGCCCGAAGTACCTAGTCGGCCTCGACGCCGCTCAGCGCCCGGGCTTCGGGCCGCGTGAGCGGGGACACCAGCACTATAGGATGCAGTTCTGCCAACCTATGCCACAGCAGGCTACGGGAATCATGCACGTATCCATCCCGATCACATTTTCGGCCGCGCTGACCCTTGCAGCTGCGACGGCGTCTGCACACCCTGGGCTCGTCAGCTCATCCCCAAAGGCTGGCGAGGTGCTCGATGCGCCGCCGAGCACGATCCGTCTCAGCTTCAACGAGCCGGTGGAACCATCCTTCACGACAGTGAAGGTGACGGACTCCTCTGGGAGGGAGCTCGCGGTCGCACCTGCCCAATCAGAAGGGGGTGATTCCCGGTCAGTGTCGTTGCGGCTGAACGCGGCTACTTCGGGCTCCTATCGGGCCCACTGGTCGGCGCTCGGACGGGACGGACACCGTATCAAGGGCGATTTGACCTTCACGGTTAAGTGAGTGGACGGCGCCGGCCTCCGGACGTACCAGCTCGTTGTCACTGTGGCGATCAACGTCGCCCTGGCGGCGGTCGCCGGTTCTCTGTCGGCACTGAACATCCTGGCACGCGGCGACTCCGCGTGGTCCCGTTCGCGCGCAAGCTCGATCGAGGGTGTCTTGTTCGCTTCGACTGCGATCGCGCTCGGCAGCGCAATCCTGGGTCTGTGGATTCTTTCCGCGGTGATCACCGAGCTGCCGCTCCTTGCGTCGGCCGGCTCGATCGGCAGGATCCTCCTTCAGACGCATGCCGGGCGCGCGTGGGCCGTCGGCGCCGCAGCCCTGGTGGTTCTGCTCCTCTTGCTGCGCGCGCGCCGCGCACGGCCGCGCCGCAGCCGCGTCCTGGCAGTCGGCGCCGTGTGTGCGGTGGTATTCGCCGGAAGCAGGAGCTGGACTAGTCACGCAGGAGCAACCGGTGACCTGCTCGTCTTTGCAATCGACTGGGCCCACCTTGTGAGCGTGAGCGTCTGGGCGGGTATGGTGGGGATCTCGGCCAGCCTGGTCTTGCGCGATCCGCTGCCGCAGTACTTCAGAGAAAAGGGCGAGTGCGCCCAGTTCGTGCAGATTCTTTCGGACACGGCGACCGGTTCGCTTGTCGTCCTGTTCGTGACGGGCATCTTCAGCTCGTGGCGTTCGCTCGGGGGATCTGCGGCGCCGCTGGTCTCCTCGAGCTATGGAAGTCTCCTGCTGGCGAAGCTCGCCTTGGTGGCTGTCGCAGTTGGGCTAGGGGCGCACAACCGGATCGCGACCATGCCGGTCCTTTTGGCCTTGCTCGGGGCGCGCAATTCAACGTTCAGCGGTCCGTATCGGAGATTCGTGCTCACCCTATCCTCAGAGTCGCGCATCTTGCTGGCCATCTTGGTCCTCGCGTCGATACTCTCCCTGAGCTCTCCGCCGTGACAGACGTTCCCGGAGCTGGGGATGGCCAGTGCTGCTGCCTGGGCCGAAGTGCCGAAGTGCAAGGGTAATCACCAAAGCAGAGGCGCAGAGGTCGGGCTCTGCGAGGTGCAGGATATCGCGGCACCCGAGCACTGGAGAGGGGCCGCTGAGCGGCCCCTCTCTCCATGCCGCCAGTCACCAGGTGTGGCGGTGGCTGTGCGGCATGCCAGAGCCGACGATGCACGGCGGCCGAGTCACCGTGGCACTGACACAGCGACCCGTGAGCCGCTCATGAATAAGGCGCAACGGCCAGACGGCTCGAACTCATTTCGAGCTTGCTGCACCCGCGGGCAGCGGCGCTTCACCCGCGCGCGGAATGGCCCCGCTCCTTGCTGCGGCGCTGGTGGCCGCCTTACGCGTTTGACGGTCCGTGCTGCTGCTCTTTCTCTTGTCCGCGATGTCTGCTCTCACTTCATTGGCCTCGCCGGCAGGCTCCAGCCCACCGGTCGCGCGCTCACGTCTCGTTTCCGCCTTGCGCTCCACCCGGCTCTTGCTTGAGGCACCGGTCGGCGGCGGAGTCATGCTGCCGGGACCTTGCCCTGCCGGGGCTAGCGCCCCGCTCCTCGTCGGTGTGCCGGGGGTGGTCTGCGACGTCGCAGCCCCGCTCAGCAGTGAAAGAGTCGCCGCTGCGACAGCGCTGAGAATGTAAGTGCTCTTCATGATGGTCAGTCCCGTTGAATGTGAATTGAAAACTGTCAAGCCGTCGGAAGACGGCATGTGGCGGTGATCAGTCGTGGCCGCCGCTGTGATCCCCACGCGGGCCGCCGGCCGAACCTCTTAGCGGCTCGAGCCCCCTGAACGGCTGATAGTCCGCGATTCCGAAGTGCTTTTTCAGCTCGTGGCGCATCATGTTGATGTCCGAGATCTGGCTGTGCCACATGTTCTGGCACTCCTGTCTAAGCTCGTGGTGCCCCAGGTCAGTTCCGGTCATGCAGCCGTTCACCGGTTCCATGAGGGTGTAGTGGTGTCGGCTGAACGTCTCGTAGAAGACGTGGTTGAAGTCCGCGCCGGGTTGCGCCCGCTCGAGCAGAGAAATCATGGCTCTACTGTCCTCGCGCAAGCGCGGCTGGTACTGGATCCCATACCAGTCCCGCAGGAAGGTCTGCATCGTCATGATCTCCTCACGCTGCATGCGATTGTTCCTCCGCGCCAGAGACTTCAAGTCCGCGAGGGTTGCCTTCGCTGGCGAAGCTCCAAAGCCGGGCGTCGGCGATGTTCCCTCTGCCTCGCTGATCTGAGGATTGCGCTGTGTATCGGTGCCCGCGGCGAGTTCGGTCATGCGCAGAGCAGCAAAGTGGTGGTCTATCGTCATCTGCATGAACTCGACTTCGAAACGGGCGGTGAGCCCTTCTCCGGGCCGGTTTGCCGCGGCAGAGAAGGGCAGAACCGCCGCCGTCGCGGCAAGTGCAAGCAAGGTCTTGCTCGTCATGGTGAATCTCCAAGATGAAAAGGAATAGGTGTCCACCGGCACGTCGGTGCCAGGATGAAACGCTGAAGGGCAGACGGCCCTGAAGGCCGTCGGTCGCGAGGTCTACGCGGCCATCCGCCTGCACTCGTCTGCACACCGCTGGCACGCTCTTGCGCACGCCTGGCAGTGCTCCATTTCGTGCTTGGCGCACTCGTCGGCGCAGCCTTGGCAAATGTCCGCCCAGACTGCGCATACACGCGCGGCGAACTCGCTGCCTCGCGACATGTAGCCGGCGGCGAGCCGGCAGATTGCTGCACAGTCGATGTCCAGTGCGATACAGCGAGCCATCATTTGCACGTCCTGCTCTTGCAGGCAGGATGCTGCACAGTGGTCGCAGGCGTCTGCGCATGCATTGCATGCGTCGATGCAGGCTTGGTTGATTTCATGAGCCATCAGAATCTCCTCTTGGCGAACGTCTGCGCGACGATCGCCCACGAATGGGTCGCCGCCTGAAGGCGGCACGTTGTGCGAGAGTGAGATTCAGGCCCTGGGCCTGTGTTCAGGAGGTGGCCACGCAAGGGAGGCGTACCCAAAGGGCCCGCCCGAGATCCATCGTCCCTGCCGGGACGAGAGTGGCGCTTGACCGGGCGCGGCTGCGAGCGTTGGCACCGCAGCGAGGTGGCAAGCGCCGGCGTGTGTCAAGTGCGTCGCCAAGTGATGGGCCGGGCCGTCGTGCGTATCAGTAGCCCCGATAGTCGTATCGAGGCCGACGTCGTCCAGGTGACCAGAACTGGACTGGACGGCGCAGTCAATCTGGCAGGCGACGGTGGCGCAGATGACCGGCAGGAATGTGCCGAGAACAAGAGCGAGCACCCAGCGCTGAAGGGAACGCCGGCGAAGCTGATGCAGCATGGCCCGGCACTCCGCCCATGTTTAATTGTTCTTCGCCAGCCATCGATCAAGCTGGCTGATTTCTTTCTGCTGATCCTTGATGATCTTGCGGGCCATGGCCTTCAGTTCGGAAGATTTGCCATGCTGCACTTCCACCCTCGCCATCTCGAGAGCTTGCTGATGATGCATCCTCATCATCGATGCGAAATCCTTGTCGGTGTCGCCCGTGGGCGTCATCGGCTGCATCTCTTGCATGCCGCTCATCATGATCTGGTGCATCTGCTGCGAGCCCTGCCCGCCGCTCATGCCCGTGGAGGCGTGACCTCCGCCCATACCTGCCGATCCCGCACCCGCGCTCCTATTCGGGCTGGGGGCATTGGCTGGCTGAGCAAGAACCGAACTTGACATCAGCGTCGTCGCGACGAGCGAGAGCAGCGATCGAGCGAAGGTCTTCATGTACGACGTCCCAAAGTGGAATCTACGGGACCCGGCAAACTGTGTGCCTGTAGACGGCGCTTAGATGCGCAGCCATCGAGTGCTCACATCTTCGCCCTCTCACTGCAAGGCGTTGCCGGTGACGCTAGCGGACCAAAGTGGGATAGCCCCGGCGGCTACGACCGGTGAGAACAGGAGGCCGAAGAACGGACACAGCAACCCTGCCGCCAGCGGGATGCGTGCTAAGTTGTAGGCAAGTGACAAGAAGAGGTCCTGCCGCATATTGCGCATGGTCGGGCGCGCGAGCTGGCGCGCCAGGGCGATACCCAGTGGGTCGCCTTTGAGCAGCGTGAGGCCAGAGCTCTCCATAGCCACATCCGTACCGGTCCCCATTGCGATGCCTACGTCGGGGCCGGCGTGATCGGCCTTGCGCGAGGGTGGGCGAGGCCTGGTTCTGCCGCTGCTGGCAAGGCCCGTTCGACCGATGGGCCGCGCCTGGGTCACTCCGCTGTGAGAGCGCTGACGGGGCGAGCCCAGCCTAGCGGCAAAATAGAGAGTGTCAGTGGCCTACTTCCGAGAAGCTAGCCACTTGTCAAGCTGAGCAATCTCCTTCTGCTGGTCCTTGATCATCTTGCGCGACATCGCCTTGAGCTCGGCCGATTTGCCGTGCTGGAGCTCGACTCTGGCCATCTCGACCGCATGCTGGTGATGCATGCGCATCATCGTGGCGAAGTCCTTGTCGGTGTCGCCGGACGGCTTCATGCCTTGCATGTCCTGCATCCCTCGCATCATGTGCTGGTGCAACTGCTCCGAGCCGCCGCCGGAAGCATGGGCACCATGGTTCATGCCGCCAGCCGGGGCGCTGGCCGGCTGCGCGAATGAGAGGGTTGCGGCCATCAGGCCAACGGCCAAGGCAATACCGTGGCGTACATAGGTCGTCTTCATAAAATCTCCTCTGGGTTGTGCCCGTTCAGGCGAAAAGCAATCTTTGGCTACAAGGCAGCGTGCATCAAGTTGTCTGGAGCAGGTCTCCACGCATAGAGCGCAGTGCCCGCAGCCCACAGCACGGCGGGCACAACGAGCAACCATCGAAAATCCGACGCCAGCGCAAAGTTCACCGCGCTCATCAAACCCACTGTGGCGGCACCGGCCAACACCAGCACCGCGACCGTTCCAGGCGCCCGTCGCTGGAGGGCGGTCAGTGCCAGGTGGAGCGCCAGCAGGCCAGCACCCGTCATGAAGCCGCCCATGACCGTGAACACCTTGGCTAACCAGCGCTCGAGCCCTGGAGCGGCGGTTCGGATGCCCGCCAGGTCCAAACCGATGTAGCGCGGGTCCTCCGGCAGCAAAGCCGGCCGGGCGAGGATGAAATACAGCCCGAGACCGACCAGCCACACGCCGCAGGCAGCAATCAACCAGCCCGAGGCGGAGCGAGGCATGCTCACGTGTCCTCTCCGATGCGCACGGCCCGCAGCCTCAGGGCATTGGCGATCACGCTGACCGACGACAGTGCCATCGCTGCTGCAGCGAGCACCGGAGACAGCAGCAGGCCGAAGAACGGGTAGAGCACGCCAGCAGCAATCGGGATGCCGGCCACGTTGTAGAAGAACGAGAAGAAGAGGTTCTGACGGATGTTGCGCATGGTGGCCTGGGAGAGGCGACGCGCCCGAACGATGCCCATCAGGTCTCCCCTGAGCAACGTCACGCCGGAGCTCTCGATCGCCACGTCGGTGCCCGTCCCCATGGCGATACCAACGTCGGCTGCCGCAAGTGCCGGTGCGTCGTTGACGCCGTCGCCGGCCATTGCCACGACCCGACCTTCTGCCTTGAGCCGTTGCACCACGGACGACTTTTCTTCCGGGAGCACGTCCGCGATTACGTCGTCGATGCCTAGTTCACGCCCGACCGCCTCGGCGGTGGTCTTGCCGTCGCCGGTCAGCATGACGACGCGGATCTTTTCGCGGCGCAGCGCGGCGATGGCCTGTGCTGACGTCGCCTTGACGGGGTCCGCAATGCCCACGAAGCCGGCCACGCGACCGTCAATGCCCACGAAGATGACCGTCGCCGCTTTGGCCCGCACGCCTTCGGCTGCCGCCTGCAGGCCGGCTACGTCAAGCCCTTGCTCGGCAAGGAACTTCGCGCTGCCGCAAACCACCCGCGTGCCATCGACCACGCCGATCACGCCTTTGCCCAAGGGCGAATCGAAGTCGGTCACCGATGACAGCGGCAGCTTGCGCTCCTGAGCGTCAGCGACGATCGCCGCTGCAAGCGGGTGTTCGCTCGCGCGCTCGACGCTCGCCAGCTTCTGCAGCACTGTCGTAGCCTCGAAGCCAGACGCCGGCTCCAGGTGGACCACCTTCGGCCGTCCTTCAGTCAGCGTTCCGGTCTTGTCGACCACCAGGGTGTCGACCTTCTCCATACGCTCGAGCGCCTCGGCGTCGCGGATCAGCACACCGTGCTGGGCACCCTTGCCGACGCCAACCATGATCGACATCGGGGTGGCCAGGCCGAGTGCACAGGGACAAGCAATGATGAGCACTGCCACCGAGGCGACGAGCGCGTAAGAAAAGGCGGGGCTCGGTCCCCATACGAGCCAGGCGCCGAAGGTCAGGAGTGCCACCACGATCACCACGGGCACGAACCAGCCGGCCACCTGGTCGGCCATGCGCTGGATCGGAGCGCGGCTGCGTTGCGCCGCGGCCACCATATGGACGATCTGGGACAACAGGGTATCCGCGCCGACCTTCTCGGCCCGCATCACGAACCCACCCGTCTGATTCAGCGTCCCGGCGGTCACCTTCGCGCCCGGCGCCTTGGCCACCGGCATCGGCTCGCCGGTCACCATCGACTCGTCGACCGTGCCCTTGCCCTCCACCAGCTCACCGTCAACGGGGACTTTCTCCCCAGGGCGCACGCGCAGGTTTTCACCGACCAGGATGTGGTCGATCTCGACAGATTCGTCTGAGCCGTCGGGACGCACCCGCACAGCGGTTTTCGGCGCAAGGTCCAGCAGAGCGCGAATCGCGCCGGATGTCTTCTCGCGCGCTCGGAGTTCGAGCACCTGGCCGAGCAGGACCAGCACCGTGATCACGGCGGCGGCCTCGAAGTAGATGGGCACGGCACCATCCGCGGTGCGCAGAGCCTGCGGGAACGCCGAAGGCAGCAAGGTGCCGACCATGCTGTAGATCCACGCCGCTCCGGTGCCGAGCGCGATCAGCGTGAACATGTTGAGGCTGCGGTTCCTAAGCGACGCCAACGCTCGAACGAAGAACGGCCAGCCTGCCCACAGCACGACGGGGGTGCCGAACAGCAGCTGAACCCAGTTCGAGGTCTGCTGCGGGATCAGGTGGTGCAGGTCGACCAGATGGGCGCCCATCTCCAGCGCGAAGACGGGAACCGTCAGCGCCAGGCCCACCCAGAAGCGGCGCGTCATGTCTCGCAGCTCCGGGCTACCGCCGGTGTCGGACGTAGCCAGTACCGGCTCCAGCGCCATGCCGCAGATCGGACAGTTTCCGGGGCCCATCTGCCGCACCTGGGGGTGCATCGAACAGGTGTACTCGACCTGATCCTGTTTGCCGGGGCCTGACACCTTTGAGCCGGCCGCGGCAACGCCTGGACGGCTGTCGTGCTTGTGCCCGCCGTCGTGGTGTCGGACACCGTCCATCACGGTACCGTCCGGCACGACATGTTGCTCCGAAAGGGCATGCCCCTCGTGCGTCGCTGCCGCACTTGCATGGCGGACATGATCACTTTGGTCGTGAGGTTCAGTGCTTGGCGATCGCATGGCGCTCTCCTGTTCTTGTTATGAGGTCAGCCTGAGGAGGCCACGAACTACTTTCGGACCTCTTCGACGAGAGCCTCTTTGGGATCGTCTTGAGGGTGACCATGCCCGGTCTGCCCGTGTCCCTTGTGCATGAACAGGTGCATCAGGGGGCATGCCAGCAGGAACAAGTAGGGCCACGCCCCGTAGAGGTGGCCTCGGTGCTCGCTGTAAAGGTAGAAGCCCACCGCAGCTGCGGCGGCCAGCAAGGCGAGCGCCAGTGTCGAGCGCCAAAAAGGCCGCGCCCGACGATTCATGGGGGTGGCCATAAGCCGTTGCTCAACCGCAGCAGCAGCCGCTGCGCGCCTTGGGCACTGACGTGTCCGGCGCCTTGCCGGCGAGGGTCACCGGCGTGTAGCCGGCTTCCTTGATGGCAGCGCTCAGCTCCTGGGCGTCCGCTTGCGTCGGTTCGATCTCGACCCGATGGTTAGAGCCGGCCGCGCAAATCTGAACACGGCGTAAAGTGGACTGGCTGCTCCGATGGGCGAGGATAGAGCCCGAGATTCAGGAGCAGAGAACATGAGCAGAAGACCACGGCGCAACCACTCGGCG
>NZ_JABWMJ010000002.1 GCF_013366375.1 Rhizobacter koreensis
CGGCCCGGGTGGCGGCTTCAAGCTGCTGCAGGCCGTGCGGGGCGTGGACTTCCATGCCGCCCTGTGCGAGGTGGAACGCTGCCTGGGCATGCTGCCGGCGGCGGTCAGCGAAGCCGTTGCCCCTGCGGCACCGGGGGAGCGCATGCGCCGGCTGGTGCAGCGCATCTGGGACGAGGCGCGGCCGGTGGTGGCCGGCGACGAAGTCGACCGCTACCTGAGCGGGCGCGGGCTGACCCTGAGTCGGCATCCGCCGGTGCTGCGGTTCCACCCGTCGCTCGGCTACTTCGAGAAGGGTGCGGACGGCAAGTCGCGGCAGATCGCGGCCTACCCGGCCATGCTGGCGCTGATCCAGGCGCCGGATGGTCAGGCCGTGACGCTGCACCGGACCTACCTGCGCGATGGCCGAAAGCTCGACGCCGCCGACGCGAAGAAGGTGCTCTCCGCGGGCATCCACGGCGCCGCCGTGCGTCTGTTCGATGCCGGCGCACAGCTCGCGCTGTGCGAAGGCATCGAGACCGCCCTGGCGGTGCACCTGGCTACCGGCAAGCCCGTGTGGGCCGGCATCAGCGCCGGCAACCTGGAGAAGCTCTGGGTGCCGGACACCGTGCGCGAGGTCTGCATCTACGCGGACAACGACGCCGGTGGCGACTTCGCCGGCCAGTGCTTCGCCTACGCGCTCGCGCGGCGGCTGAAGCGGGAGGAGAAGACCACCGGCCCGCGCCAGGTGCGGGTGTTCGTGCCGCGCCATGCGGGCACGGACTGGGCCGATGTGTGGTGCCAGCGTGCCACCGGCCCCGACCAGGGCCGGGGGCAGGCGACCGCATCGTCGTCGGCCGACCGGGCCTCGGGCAACCGGGTGGCCCTCGGTGGCTGAGGCAGAGGTCATGAAGCTTGGGGTGCGGCGAGCCACGGCGGGCCGCACCCGCTTTTTCAGCGGCACTGGACGGGTCGGCGCATGCCCTGCGCCAAGACCTGCCGGTGCCGGCGAAAAGGTCAGGCGCCGTCGGCCATGCGGCCGACGCGCTCCTCTCGTCGTTTCCCGACTGGTAGCTGCCAGACCAGGTGACGCCAAACGGCGCCACGAAGGCAGCCCTGGAGATCCCGCGCGATCGATGGCGACACCCGTGTCACCGAAGTCGCGCCCCTGCCTCGCCGATGCATCGCCAATCCATCCAGGACACGCTGCATGCGGCGAGTTGCTGTCGTCAACCCACCGCGGGGACCCGTGCCCCGACGTGGGCCGTGCCGTCCCCGCTTCTCACACACCCCAACCCGATTGGAGAAAGTCATGAAGAGCGGACGTACCCTCGTGAGCCTGGCCCAGGAACTGGAGCGCCAGCTGCACTCGAAGAAGGACCTGATCGTGCCGTCGCAGCTGGTGCATCACAGCACCGGCGACGACGGCCGGACGCACATCGTCGTCAACGAAGCCGGCAACCCGGTGCGCTACGGCGTCACGCCGCTGGCGCGCCGCCAGCTGGCCGACAAGCTGAAGATCCCGCACGCGTACTTCGAGCGCATGCGCGAGGAGCAACCGGTGCTGCTGGACCGCAACGTCAACACCTGGCTGCAGAGCGAGGACGACCGGCGCATGCTGCGCACCCTGGACGGCCAGGTGCGCGCGGTGCTGTCGGACCGCTACCGCCGGCTCGACAACTTCGACCTCGCCGAGAGCGTGCTGCCCATCCTGCAGCAGCTCCCCGAGGTGCGCTTCGAGTCGGTCGAGCTGACCGAGACGCGCATGTACCTGAAGTGCATCACCTCGCGCCTGACCTACGAGATGGCGCCGGGCGACGTGGTGCAGGCCGGCGTGGTGATCTCGAACTCCGAGGTCGGCCAGGGCACGCTGTCGGTGCAGCCGCTGCTGTACCGGCTGGTCTGCCGCAACGGCCTGATCGCGGCCGACCGGTCGCTGCGCAAGACGCACGTGGGCCGTTCGCTCGGCACCGAGGACGAGGGCCTGCAGGTCTACCAGGACGACACCCTGCGTGCCGACGACAAGGCCTTCTTCCTGAAGGTGCGCGACGTGGTGCAGGCGGCGGTGTCGGAAGCGAGCTTCCGGCAGACGGCGCAGAAGCTGCAGAAGACGCTGAAGATCCCCCTCGTCGGCGACCCGGTGAGGACGGTCGAGGTTCTGGCCCAGCGCTACACGCTCAACGATTTCGAGCGCTCGGGCGTGTTGCGGCATCTGATCACCGAGGGCGAGCTCTCGGGCTACGGGCTGGTCAATGCGGTGACGCACTACAGCCAGGAGATCGACGACTACGACCGCGCCACGGAGTTCGAGGCGCTGGGCGGCAAGCTGATCGAGCTCGGCACCGCCGAGTGGAAGGGCCTGGCCGAAGCGATCTGAGCACGGCCTGAGCAGGCAGTCCGGCACGACGGCGAGCGGGGGCAACCCCGTTCGCCGACCGTGCCGGCGCCGACGTTGCACGGCGCCCCGACAAGGGCGTCGTTCACGCCGCACATCGAGTCATGCGGTCGCGCTCACGCATTCGCCGGAATTCGCCAGGGCTTGCGAGTGGCAATTCGGTAAGCAGATGCACAGGCCCGCGCCGCCCATTGAAGTCGACCTGTCGCCCACCCTATGCTGGCCGCACAGCGCCGGAACCCTTCCTTCGGCCACTGCAACACGACCCGCATCCACCGACCAACCCCTCCACCCTGCCCTGCACGGGCTCGTGGTCCCCACGCGAGGACGCACCATGAACCAGGTCCAGCTCTCCGATGTGCAGATCGCCAACCTGACCCTGCTGCTCACCATCCGCGACGGCATCCTCCACGACCGCACGGCCGCGTGCTGCCGCTTCTCGCTCGACGCCATGCAGGCAGAGCGGCTCGGCACGATGAGCGTCCAGCAGTTGATGGCCATCGTGGCCAACCTGGGTGACGCCACGCTCTTCCCGCCGCGCCGCGACCTGGTCAGCCTGCTCGACACACCGCTGCCGCTGGTTCGACCGCTGGCCACGGTCCACGCCCCCCGCCATGTGACGGCCAGTTCGGCCGCCTGACGCTCAGTTGCCGGGTCATTGGCAATGCAGTCGCGGGTCGATCGCCAGTTGCGCGCCCTGGCACTGGCCAAAGCCTGTGCGGCCTGCGGTGCACGCGTGCGCACCATCGGCCATCTGACGGGCCTGCCACCCCGCGAGGCGCTGCGCCTGCTCTTCCCGGACCGCATGGCCGTGCCTCGAGGGCGCTCGCCGGACTCGCCGGAGTGGTACCACGGCGCCAACCTGCTCCACCGCGCCGAGGCCTCGATCGTCGTGGCCCTGTACCGCCGTCTGCGAGACGCCGACTTCCCTGCGGGTGAGGCTCTCGTCGGTGCCTACCGCCACTACCTCGGCATCTGCCAGCCCCCGCACCGCATCAGCTTCGACCGCGCCTTCGATCTGGCCGCGCACACGGACGGTTTGTGGCTCACCGACACGAGGAGCTTCTCGCTCGTCACCTGCCCGACCTGCCACAGCGAGTTCCTGGCGGCCTTCGGCTCCGTGGCGCGGTCGAACGACCACTGCCCGTTCTGCAAGCTGGTGCAGCGGTACGGCACGGACCCGCGGGTGCAGGGGGCGTTTCCGGTGCAGCCGCTGGCTGCGCCGAGTGCGGAGCAGTTGGGGATGCTCATCCTGCTGCAGCGTTCCTTTGGCTCGTCGACGGGGCAGGCTGGAACGTCCTCGGCGAGCGAAAGCCAGCCGTGAGCCAATCGGTTCGCAGCAGGACCTTCCCTGTCGGATGGGGCGATGTCCCGCTCTCTGTTGAACCGTGGGCGGGTGACGGCTCCAATGGTGTGATGCTACGCGGCCTTTCGGAGCGTTGCGGATCCGGCCTCTGGGCGACGAGCGTCAAGGGCCTTGAGCAGGCTGCGCATCTGGCTGCAGCCGCGCAGCTTGCGCATGCGATGAGCGGCATCGCTGAGCGCGCTGGCCACCCAGCGCAGCACCATCTGCCCGTCGCCCCAGCGCTTGACGTTGCGGCAGTAGCGCGCGACCGAGCCGTTGAGGTTCTCGATCGGGTTGGTCGTGCGCAGCGTGCGGTAGAGCGCGCCTGAGATGCCTAGGTCCTGGACCGTCAATGTCTCCTCCAGGCCCTCGCGCAGACTGGCCACTGCCCCAGGGTGCTTGGCCTGCATCGAGGTCGCCAGGCGTTGAAGCTGGCGCCGGCCAAGGTCGGCGTCCGATGCCGACCAGGCGTCCTTCAGCACTCGCTTCACACTGGCGTGCATGTCTTCGGGCAGGTGCTCGAGCACGTTGCGGCGCTTGTGCTCCTGGCAGCGCTGGATCATCGCCGTCGCACCGAAGGTCTGCACGATGGCCTTGCGCAGCGCCTTGCCACCATCGATGACCCACAGCCGCATACGCTGGGCGTCCAGGCCGCGATCGATGAGGTCCGACAGCAGCGAGGTCACCACGCGCGCGGCCTCGGTGGAGCCTTCACGCAGCCCCAGCACGTGCTTGTTGCCATGGGCGTCGATGCCAATGGCCAGCAGGATCACGCGGTCGCGGAAGTGGATGCCGTCGATCATCACCACGGGCAGGTCCAGTTCATCAATCGGGCGCGCCAGCCACTGCGCGAGCTGCTCCTGGCTGAGCTGCACGAAGCGGCGCGACACCGCGCTCTTGGACGCGGCGCGCGGCTGGTGCACCGCCGGTACCGGCTCCTGGGTGCTGGCGTAGCGGCGGGTCGACACACCCGCGGCGATGGCCGCCATCGTGGCCGCGTCCAGCGGGTCACCGCTGCTGGCCCACTCGAAGCTGGGCAGGGCCAGTTCGCCATCGGCTATCGAGCGCGCCCTCGGCCGACGCACCGCGATGCGCTGCCCGCCCAGCACAACTTGCGCTGCGGTGCTGCCGCCGCGCACCGCTCGACGCTGTGTATCGGGCACCCCCTTGGGGCCGCACAGCGCGATCCGGTCGGACTCCATCAACGCGGCCAACACCTTCTGGCCCGCGTCGATGCACAAGCCCAGGAAGGCGTGGCGCACATCGCGCAGCACGCCCTGCACGGGCAACGAGATCTGCACTTCGGCAGCCGGCAATGCCCGCAACGCGGGCTTCGTGCGAGACTTCATCTCGGTGGTTCCTTTCTTTGCTTGCTAGGCACCTGGATGCTCGCATCCAGGCGAAAGGAACCGCCACCTTCAGCTCACGCGTTCAACAGACTTCGGGACATCGCCTCGGATGGCGATGCGAGATACAGAGGAAGCAATTCCGATCTGGCGTGGACGGCACAGCGTCCTACTTGCATCAGAAGCGGATGCCGCCGGACTTCGGTGTCGCAAACTGGTCCGGCTCCTTGCCCAGCGGGAAAGCGACAACGTACAGAACGCTTACCGGCATCGGCTTGGCATCGGGGTCGGTTCCCCACTTCACCTGCATCTTGCGTTCGGCATAGCGCAATGACACGCCGAGCGCCTTCAGGCCATCGATGCGGGACTGCAGTTCGTCGTACACCTCGAACTTGGTCGACTCGGTGTAGAGGTCCGCGCAGTCACGGTACTCTCTGAAGTAGTCCACCAATCCGGCGAACGCCTCGTCCGCCTCCCGCTCGAGCTCGCACCCAGGCTCCGACAGATCCATCATGTGAGCTTCGGTGAGCTTGGCCAACTGCTTCCCCGTCGTCAGCGGGAGTGCAGTCAAGGTGACGTGTTCGCGATCGAACTTTGCCTTCTGTGCCTTGAGCTCCTCTTCCGTCGGGATCGCGAAAGGCTTGTTCAGTACATCCAGATCCTCGAACTCGAACGCACCGGCCAGAGCCCTTCGCGTGTCCAGGCTGGCCGCCAGGCCCTGTTCGACCCGCTGGATCGTGCGGACGTTGAGCCCGGAGATTTCAGCCAACTGCTCCTGAGACCACTGGCGCATCTCTCGGAAGAGCCGCACGCACAGGCCGAGTTCGGCCGGGGTCAGCAGGCGAGCGGTCGTCACTCTTTCGGCGGTGTCAATCACAAGGTTCTCCATGGTAGGACATCGATGGCATGCAGTATCGAAAGCACCGACGGCGCTGACCACGACAGCAGCCCGACAGCAGCCCGCCATGGCGGTGTATGAACGCGGACGACGCACGCCCGATGTCGACCGCCAGCGATGTCGGATCAGGCCTGCCGCCGACGCCTGGTGTCGAAAGCCGTGCCCGAGAGTGATCCTTTCAGGTGACGGCGTTCAACCGTGTCCATCAACATGGCCGCGGGTGCACGCCTGCAATCGCCATGCTTTCGTCAGCTTCCCACGGAGCCTTTCCAGCGTCCGACCCGGGCTTCGCCGCCCTGCCCGTCCCTGACGTGCTGGCATCGGCCGACGGCCTCGTCAGCCGCATCCGCCTGTGCTTCGGCCTGTCCCGCGACACCTTCGACGCCGAGGTGCAGCCGCTGCTTCAGCGCTATGCCGGCTACGTCCACCTGCTGCCGGCCACCGCCGACAACTACTTCAGCTCACCTGCTGGCCTGCTGAACCTCGGGCTGGAGGTCGCGTTCTACAGCCTGCAAGGCACCGACGCGCACATCTTCTCCGGACGATCGACGATCTCGGCGCGCCGCCAGCTTGAACCGCGCTGGCGCCTGGCCACCTTCATCGGTGGCCTGTGCTGCGAACTGCACCGGGTGCTCAGCCACCAGATCGTGACCGACGAGGCGGGTGGCGAGTGGCCGCAGTTCCTCGTCCCCCTGGGCGACTGGCTGGCATCGCGCAGTGCTACTCGCTACTTCGTTCGCTGGCGGCCGAACGCCACCGAGTCGCGCGGCCTGGGCGTGTTCGCACTGCCCCTGGTCATCCCGGGAGCCACGCTCCAGTACCTGGCGCAGGACAACAGCATCATCGTCCCGCACCTCCTGTCCAGCATCAGCGGGCAGCCGGTATACCGTGACCACAACGTCCTCGACGCTCTGGTGCGTCGATCGCTCGCGCTGGTGGTCGACCGGAACCTGCAGGCCAACGCCGATCGCTACGGTGTGCCTCAGTTCGGCTCGCACCTTGAGCGGTACCTGGTCGACGCCATGCGTCGCCTGGCATCCGGCAGTCCCAGCTGGTTCCCGAATCGGGAGAAGTCGCGCGCCTGGCTGGGGTCCGATGGGCTGTTCCTGCTGTGGCCGCAGGCGGCCCACGATGTCCAGGCACTCCTCGAAGCCGATCAGCTGGCCGGCATCCCGAAGGCGCCTGAGACGATGCTCGATCTGCTTCTGGAGGCCGGGGTCTTCGTGCAGCAGCCGGACGGTGCCTCGACTTGGTTCGTCCTGCCGCCTGAGTTGAAGACCGCCGCGGAGGCTGTGAAGCTGGCATCGCCGGCGATCCTGCTGAACGGTGTCACGCCGCCGGCCGAGCCATTGACCATCTCGTTGGTCTGCCCACCTGGCGCCACGCGGACCACACAGAAGGCGCCAACGACTGCACCGGCGCCAGCCCCGGCACCGCCGCCCGGCACCCAGTTCTCTTTGCTCGACGCCACCGAGGTGGCCACATCACCGGCAGCTCGCGCATCCCCGCCGCCGGTGTCACAGACCCCGGCACCGCCCCCTGCTGTCGTTGCCGACCTGGCTGTCCCGTCGCCGCCCCCTCCGCCCTCCCCGCCGCCGGCCGCGGCGCCGACCTTCAAGCTGAACGCACCCATGCGCCTGAACCCTGCCGTGCGCGATGCCCTCGCGGCCATCGTCGGCACCCTCAATGGGCCCGGCAGCGCTGCGGCCGCCGCACCTGTCGCGGCCGGCCTGTTCGTGCCGCTGGCTGAACTGGAGCGGCATGGCGTGCAGCCCGCGCTGGCGGGTCGGGCCCTGGCCGATGTCGGCCTGCTGGTACATGCCGGACGGGATGGCCCGGCCACCGTCACGGCCGACTTCCGCGGCGAGCCGACCATCGGGCTGGTCGTTGCCCCAGCCTGCATCGATGGTTTCGACCCTGCCGCCTTCGAGCCGGCCGCGCACGAGGAGCCCTGACATGCTGATGCGCCGCTACGAGATGCCCTGGCGGCGCGCCTACGAGGTGTACGCCGCCGCCGTCTGGGCATCCGCCCTGCTGTTCTTCGCAGTCACCGGCGGACTGGGCCTCCTCCCGCGACAGCTCGCACTCCCGCTCGCCGCTTTCTGCCTGGCGATGGGCGTCCTGCGGCTGGCGCAGGGCGTTCACACCCTGGTGCTGCGCGCCTCGCTATCCGGCCGAGGCATCCAGGTGCTGAGCACACGGGCCGTCGCCCGCTGGACCGAGAAGCCTGACGCGGTATTCCTGGGCTTCGGCTTCGAGTGGCGGCCCGTCCACTCGCAGCGCCTCTACGAACTGGCCAAGGTCGACTACCGGGAGTTCACCGTGTCGCCCCGCCTGCTGCAGGTGCTGGGCTACGACGCACGACCGCAACCCGATGCCGAGATCGGTCTGCCCTACATCCATGGCGTCGAACCGCGCGAGGTGCCCCTGCACCGGCCGCTGCAGAACTTCGAAGGCGGCACCTTGCTGGTGGGCACCACCCAGTCGGGCAAGGGCGTGGCGCTGGCCAACCTGGTGACGCAGGCCGTCCGCCGCGGCGACGTGGTGATCGTCATCGATCCCAAGAACAGCCGCCGCCTGAAGCGTGTCACCCAGCGTGCCTGCGAGGACTGGCGCGAGCCCGACACCTTCCTCGAGTTCCACCCCGCATTCCCTGAAGCCGGCGTGCGCCTGGACTTCACCTTCAACTGGCAGAAGCCCACCGAGATCGCCTCGCGGATCCAGTCGATCATGCCGCCGGACACGGCCGGCGCCTTCTCCGCCTTCGGCTGGGACGCCGTGAACGTGGTCGTGCAGGGCTTGGTCGAACTGGAGGAGCGGCCGAACCTGGTCAAGCTCACCAAGTACATCGAGGGCGGCATCGAGCCCGTGCTGGAAGCGACACTGCGCCGCTTCTACGAGCGGCTTCTCGGCACCGGCTGGCGCGACCAGCCGGAAATGAAGAAGCTGCTGCACGACGCGCACCGCGGCAACATGAAGCGCCCGTCGGAGGCGGCCAGTGCGGACCTGCTGGCCCTGGTCGCCTTCTACGAGCACCACGTCCCGCAGTCGCAGCGCAACAAGGTGCTTGACGCCCAGGTGCGCACCTTCCGCCACAACCGCGAGCACTACCAGAAGATCACCGCCAACCTGCTGCCGGTGCTCTCGATGCTGACCTCGGGCGACCTGGGCCGCAGCCTGTCGCCCGACCCCTTCGACGCCGGTGATGCGAGGCCGATCATGAACTTCGAGAAGATAGAGCGCGCGGGCCATGTGTTGTACATGTGCCTCGATTCCCTGCCCGACCCGTCGGTGGCTACCGCCATCGGCGCACTGGCCCTGGCCGACCTGGCCGCCCGTGCGGGCATGCGCTACAACCTGGGCGGCTACCGGCGCATCTCGCTGTTCGTGGACGAGGTGTCGAACGTCATCAACCAGCCGCTGATCGAGATCCTGAACAAGGGTGCCGAGGGTGGCATCTTCACCACCTGCGCGATGCAGACGCTGGCCGACCTGGCCAAGCGGCTGGGCAGTGAAGACGCGGCGCGCATGGCGCTGGGCAACCTGAACAACCTGATCGCGCTGCGATCCAAGGACCGGCCGACGCAGGACTTCGTGGTCGAGACCTTCGGCAAGACCGCGATCCACTCGGTGCGCGTGGGCCTGAGCAGCGGCGCCGACGCACACCTGGGCGACTTCTCGTCGAGCTACTCGACGCAGCTCACCGAGAGCTTCGAGGAGATGGTGCCGGCCGACGTGCTGGGAAAGCTGCCGAACCTGCAGTACTTCGCCTCGGTGTCGGGCGGGCGGATCATCAAGGGTCGGTTTCCGATCCTTGACCCGGATGCGGATGAGCCCAAAGCAACAGGTTCGGCGCCACCGAAGGCGATCCGGACTCCAGGTGCGATGACGGGGCAGCCGTCGTGATCCGTATCGTCAGCATCGCCGCCCTGCTGAGCCTGCTGGTGCTGGTGCTCTACCTGCCATCGGCGCATCCGCCAGAGCGGTTCCTGGCGCAGATTCGAAGCGAGCACCAGGCTATGGAAGAGCTTTGGGGCGAGGCGCCGGCGCTACGGATCCTCGACCGAGCACTGGGCCTTCAGGGTGCGGCACGGGAGGCCACGCCTGTGCCCCCAATCGCCAGCGCATCGGCGGCCAGCGGCGTGGACGGTGCCGTGGCGCGGGAGATGGCTTCCGTCAACCGGCGGCTGTTCGGAAACAGCTACTTCCGCGCGATCGACGCGCTCGTGCTGCTGGCCGCCTTCAGGCTGTCGGCGATGCTGGAGTGGCTGCCTTGGATGGCGGCGTTCCTTGTTGCAGCAACGGCGGACGGTGCCATCAGCCGAGTGATCAAGTCGAAGGAGTTTCTGCACCACGATCCCGAGGTCTTTGCCCTTGCGGTCTCCGCAGCGATCGTTCTGGCCTGCACCGCCGCCGTCACCTTCGTCTTGCCGACTACGGTGCCTCCATTGACGCTGCCAACGGTGATCGTGGCAATCGCTCTCCTTGGCGCCGCTGCGCTCTCAAGCTTTCACAGGCGAGCGTAGAGCGGCGCTCCGTTGGCTGCCGGGCACCAGAAATGCGCAGGACCGGCCTTCGCAGGTCACGCCCGAGCATGCGGCGAGGGCCCGCCAGCAGTGGAGCGGCATCCATCCCAGCACGGGAACATTGTTCCCATTTTGGGAACTGTGCTAGACTTGCTCGCATGATCCTGTTGGGCCGAGAGCTCCTCCTCACGCACACGCAGCAGTACCCGGCGGCCCGGACAGCTGTTTCGATGTGGCTCGCAATCACCAACCGATCGACTTGGCAGTCAAAGGCCGATGTCATCGAGTGTTTTCCTGCCACGACTTTCGTGACGCCGACTCTGGCCTCGTTTTACCTAGTAGGGGTCGATTCAGTATTGACTGCCCAGATCGCCTTCAACTCCGGACTCTTGATCGTACTTGCCGCATCGCAGGGTCGTAAGTCCGTCCCAATCTCCGCCCAAGAAAAATAGCATGAAGCTCCGCGTCATTAGAGACGACTTGCAGTATGCCGCTCTACTTGAGCAGGCCAAGGAGCTTGCGATCTCGGACCCTTCGCCCGACAGCGAAGAAGCCGAACGCCTCGCCATTATTTCCGTGCTTCTTGAGAAGTATGAGGAGGAACGCTTCAAGCTCGAAACACCCGACCCGATTGATGCAATTCTGTACAGGTTGGCCGAGCTTGGCTTGAAGCAAAAGGACTTTGCAACGATAGTAGGAAGTCGGAGTCGAGCATCAGAGATCCTCGCGAGAAAGCGCGGTCTGACTATTGAGATGATTCGTGCCATCCATGAACATCTGAAGATTCCTGCCGAGTTGCTGATCGCCCATCCTCGCGATCGGGATGTTGATCCTGAAGATTTGGATTGGAGCAAGTTTCCCGTCCGCGAGATGAAGAAGCGTGGCTGGCTGGACTCCGATCTTGCACAGGGCAAGACTGGGGAAGATTTGATCCGTTCGTTCTTTGCTCGAACCTCAGCGCATCACGCACCGGTTCTCTTACGCAAGACGCTGACCGGCGTTCAGAACGAAGAGAGCCGCTACGCGATTTATGCCTGGGTGGCAAGGGTGCTGGTACGCGCTCGGGACCTACGCAAGGTTGACGTACGGTATGTTCAAGGCTCTATCACCGATGAATTCTTGCGGCAAATCGCCAAGCTCAGCCGCTCGCCCGATGGGCCATTGTTGGCTCGCGAGTTTCTCGCGATGAAAGGCGTTACGCTGGTTGTTGAACCGCACTTGCCCAAAACGAGACTTGACGGTGCCGCGATACTGGACGATGGTGCGCCCGTGATTGGCCTCACGCTTCGGTACGATCGCGTAGATTACTTTTGGTTCACGCTTATGCATGAACTCATTCATGTCCAACGCCATCTAGGTAGGCAACACGCCACCTTTGTCGATCAGGACGAAATGTCCAACGACGAGGAGAAAGAACTGGAGGCCAACATCTATGCTGCAGAAGCCTTCATTCCGCGACAGATCTGGAAGAGCAGTGATGCCTACCGAACTCGGAAGCACGAAGCTGTCATTCAGTTAGCTGATACGTTGATGATTCATCCAGCCATTGTTGCCGGCCGCATTCAGCGCGAAACCTCCAACTACAGGATCCTGAAGGAACTGTCCGGAGTCAGCGGCATCGGCAAGCTTTTCCAGGTATCCACCCAGGGAGATGAAGAATGAAGCGCGTGATCTATTCGCCGATCCTCAAGAGCAAACGAGGTGAGGCAAAGTCGCTCCAACATCTTGCGGCACCTGTCAAGGCGAGGATCATCCCGTTCTTCGACATCCTGGCTCTGAAGCCAGGAACCCAGAACGGCAGCGAGGTTGAGGCTCACCTGATCAAGCAGGCACTCACGGTTGCGTCAGGCTGGAAGCAGCAGGGGATCTGCTACGTGGACCTCTTTGACATCAATCCGCTGGCCCGTGGGCTTGAGGGAAAGCATCCCGTGACGATCGTGCACAACCGACTTGCTGCCGAGCAGGTTCGTGCCATTCCGGTGATCGGCCTCGAACGCGATGTCCAGTACAAGCTGTCCATACGTGCCGTGGTCGCCAACGGCGCAGAAGCCCTTGCGATTCGACTCGAAGCAGAAGATATCCAGCTCACGAGCGTACTTGCTGCGAGAGTGAAGCAGCTTGTAGGCGAGCTGAGCGCCGCGGCAATCCCGATCCACATCTTCTGCGACTTCCGATCTGTTGCTGGTCAAAGCCCGGATGTTGTTCGAGCGCAGTTCCTGAAGGCCTACCTCGAACTCTCGAAGGTCGGCGCCGCTCGAGTGGTTTTCGCCGCCTCGGCCATGGTCCCCAACATGGGGAACTACAAGAAGGACAGCTTCAACCGCGTCCCCCGGACCGACTACTTGGTCTGGCAGGCGATTGCCAAGGTCGCGCCTAGCGTCGACTACTCTGACTATGGCGTCGTCCACCCTGACTACATCGATCTGGACCCTCGCGTCATCAAACCATCCGCGAAAATTCGGTACTCGACTGATCGCGAGTGGCTCATCGTGAAGGGTTCTCGCTGGGCCGACAACACGTCTCAGCACCACCGCCTGTCTCAGGTTCTCCAAGGTAAGTCAGAGTTTCGCGGTGCCGACTGCTGGGGTGGGGAGTACATCACTACGGCCGCGGCCGGTCGCAAGACTTACGGTGCCTTGGAGACCTGGGTGACGATCGACCAAAACACCCACATCACGCATACCGTCAACCATCTGAGCAAGGTCATCGAGCCACAGCTGGCAGTGGTCGGCTAGGTAAGCCACGACGGGAGTTGGCTACACGTCGGCACATAGGTCGCACTCAGCTCGGCGTCGAAACCCCCCTCGCAAACGCGCCATTCCGCGGCGCCGCGGCGGCAGCCGGCTCCTACCCTTTCGGTCACGCGCTCGACAGAGCACGGCCTTCAGATCCTGAAGCCACCGAACGAGGACCGCGCCATGTACTCTGCATTGCCCGCTGCCCGCTGCGACGCCGCCCCCCAGGCTGGCCAGACCGGCTCCGGCGCCCACGACGGCGAACACCCGGAGACCATCGAGACCCGGCTCTGGCTCGAGGAGCACGACTGGCTGTTCACGGTGCTGCGCAGCGAGGGCAACGTCTCTCCGACCTTCCGCTTCCCGGACCTCATCAGCGCCTGCGTGTCGCTGGTCTTCCTGCACGATGACGCGCCAGCGCGGATCTTCGATTTCCTGGGCACGCAGTTGGTGCTGCGCCCGCCGCTGACGCCCAGGCGTCGCGAGTCGATGTGGCGCCCGCAGTACGAGCTGCTGCTGGCCGTGCAGCGCTCGCCGGCCAACCGCCACCCCAACCCCAAGTTCCAGCTCGACCAGCTGACCACGGCCTGCGTGGCCCTGTGCTGCCAGCACGAGGGCGCCGACACGCTGGTGCTGCGCCAGGCCCGGCTGAACATGGCCGACCGAGCCGCGCGCGGGCGCCCGTCCCGCACCGGATGAGGCGAGAGGTGACGACGCGGTGGTGCTGGGGTTTCGTCCCAGACGCGCCGCAGGTCACCTCCCCGTAAACCCGTTCAATACCCGCTCCACACCCGCTTCCTACCCTGACCGCTTCGCCGGTCCTCACCCGTCGCTCGACGCCCAGCAGTCGACCAGGCCTGGCCGACTGGAACGGCGTCGCCCTGTCCACCAAGACGTCACGGGTCGATCCATGCAGGTGCCGCTGTTGTTCCCCGCGCGACGGTCGCCGATCCGGCCGATGCCAGGACCCTGGCTGCTGGCAGCGCTCGCCACCGGCTGGGCGCCGTTGCAGGCCCAGGCCTGCTGGGAGCAGGCGGCGCAGCGCTACGGGCTGTCGCCCCACCTGCTGGTCGCGGTGGCGCGTGTCGAGTCCGACCTCGACCCGCGCGCCGTGAACCGATCGCATCTGCAGCGCACGGGCTCCTACGACATCGGGCTTATGCAGATCAACAGCTCCCACCTTCCGACGCTGGCGCGGCATGGCATCAGCGAGGCGCAGCTCTACGACCCGTGCACGAACATCCACGTCGGCGCGTGGCTGCTGGCCGACGCATTCGCGCGGCACGGTGCCTCGTGGAACGCCGTCGGCGCCTACAACGCCGCCTGCAGCCAGCTCAAGGGCGAGGCCTGCACGGCGGCGCGTGCCAGCTACGCCTGGAAGGTCTACCGCCGGATGCCTTCCGCCAGCGGCGCGGCCACACGCCCCGTTGCGGCGACGTCGCAGCCGCCTATGCAGGCGGCGCGATCGGCGCCCATCCTCCTGGCTGCGAGGGTGGCGCCATGACGCGACGTGCGCTTCGGCTCTTGGCCGTGCCTGTGCTCGCGGTGACGGCCGTTGGCGCCGCGTCGTCGTGCAGCGCACCCCGAACTGGCGCCCTCCCTTCGCGGCCAGAGGCCGCTCAACCGCCCACCACTTCGGCGCGCGCCGCAGCTGGCCTGTCGATCGCCCAGCTGGACCACGGCCGTCAGGCTTGGTTCGCCACGTGCGCACCGCCCGCCTGCCCCGTCGTCACGCCGAAGACGCTGGCCGTCGATCCAGCGCGCGCAGCAACGGCTGAAGCGCGAGCCGATTCAACCCCGGGCTCGGATGCGGTCATCGCACAGTCGCTGAGCCCCGGTGAGACCTTGGTAATCGCCGGACCCCAGGCAACGCTGCCAACTGCGCATCGAACCGCGATCGGGCCCGAGGACGCGGGCGAACCGCTGGTGTCCGAGATCGCCGTGGGCTTTCCGTTCGGGAGCGCGGTGCTCACGGCCGCTTCCCGTGCCTTGATCGATGCCGCGGCCACGGGCGACGGCATCCGGCGCATCGACATCCGGGCCGCACCGACAACGTCGGACCTGCGGCTGCCAACGACCGGCTGGCCCGCCAGCGCGCTGCTGCGGTCGCGCAGTACCTGCGGGCGCGCCACCCGCATCTGGCTGACGCAGAGCTCAACGTCGATGGACGCGGCGTCTGCTGCTACGCCACGGAGAACGACACCCCGGAAGGCCGTGCGCGCAACCGGCGGGTCGAGATCGCCTTCTGGCGTGTTCCCTCCGACCTGTAGTGCGCCTGCAGTCGCCCGACCCTCATCTGCACACCCGGCCCTACCCGCACTGGCCTGAACCCTGCCACCGACCCGCTGATCACCCGCACCCGACCCGACCGCCATCCACCTTCGTCTCCCAGCCCTGAACCCTCGGAGGACTCCCATGAACACCGCTCTCGCATCTGTGCATCCCGCCCGTGCCACGGGCTCCCTCGCAACCGACGGCGCCGACGGCCCCGGTACGGCCCACTTCGCCGGCAGCCGCCGCTCGAAGCGCCTGCTGTCGCCCGTCTCGCTCTTCGTGCTGATGGCGCTCGGCCTGTGCGTCGCCTTTCCCGGCTACGCCCTCGACCTGGTCGCCTTCACCGGCATCACCGGCCCGCTCACCTCGGCGCTGACGCAGATCGCCAGCCTGGGGCCGGGCATCAAGGCCCTGGTCGGCTTCGTCGGCTTCGTGGTCGCGCTCATCTCGCTGGCCGCACTGCGCAACTTCGGCCCGGTGCTGTTCTATGTCGGGCTGGCCATCTTTGCCGCGGTCGGCCTCGTGATCGCGGGCGCGATCATGGGTGCGGTGATCTGACGCGCGCGCAGCCGACGAGCAGGAGGCCCGCATGCACGCCGACACCTACATCCCGCGCCGCCTGGACGACCAGTGGAAGATCGGCTTCTGGGACGTCGACGTCGCCGCGCCCCTGCTCTTCGGGCTGTTCATGGGCTACATGTCCGGCTCGAAGTTCTCCTTCGCGCTGTGCCTGGCTGCCGGCGCCCTCACCTCGCGCGCCATCGCCCGCATCAAGGCCGACAAGCACCCGGCCTTCGCGGTGCACTGGCTGTACTGGCACCTGCCCACCAGCCCGCTGACGGCGATGCGCGCCACGCCGCCGTCGCACATCCGGCGCATGGTCGGTTGACCCCAAGGCCAAGAGATGAAGCCCCAAGCTCACTTCGTTCGCGGCCCCCGAGGGGCTGCTCAGTCCCTTCGGACGGCCGGGCGGGACTGACATGGACTTCGAACGCCTGAACGGGGACATCAAGGAGATGCGCCGCCGCAACCGCGGCATGGCGCTCACCGTGGGCCTGCTGGCCGGCGCGCATGTGCTGGCCCTGGTGGTGATCCTCAACCTGCTGGGCGCGGTGCGCACGGTCGTCGTGCCGCCGTCGATCAACAAGTCCTTCTGGGTCTCGCGCGACAAGGCCAGCGGCGAGTACCTCGAGCAGATGGGCGCCTTCATCGCCTGGCTGGTGCTGGACGTGACGCCGGCCTCCATCGACTGGAAGAAGGACATCCTGCTCGGCTATGTCGAGCCTGACCAGCATGGCGAGCTCAAGACCCGGCAGGAGCTGGAGGCGGCGCGGCTGAAGCGCATCAACGCCAGCACCTTCTTCATGCCGCAGCAGCTGGTGCCCAGCGAGGACACACAGACCGTCGTCGTCCGCGGCCGGCTGCGCACGCTGGTCAACGGCCTGGAAACGGCCAACGACGCCAAGGCCTACGAGGTGGGCTTCGCGTACAGCGGCGGCCGGATGCACCTGAAGACCTTCAAGGAGGTGACCCATGCCGCGCCGTGACTCCCGGCCGCAGTGCCGTCGCCAGGCTGCCCCGGCAGCAGTGGTGTTCACGGCGCGCGGTTGCCTGACACCCCGCTGGTTCCGCTCGGTCGCCGCATGGGCCGCCCTGACAGGCCTGCTCGCAGCCGCAGCGCCGGCAACCGCGCTGCAGGTGCTGGATGCCCGCGACGGCGTGGCCGTCGAGGCCGTGCTGTCGATCAAGGAGCCCACGCGCATCCGCATCGACGGCGCCGCGATCACGGACGTGTTCGGCAACATCCATTCCAGCAATTGCGGTGGTGCTGCGCCGTCTTCCAGCGGCAGCAACGGTGCCCCACCCGCTGCCGCATTGCCGGCCGTGAATCCGGCAGGAGAAATCGTCCTGGAGTGCGACCGCGACAAGGGCGAGATCTACATCCGTCCGGTCGGCGACTCGCCCAAGCCGGTCAACCTGTTCATCTCGTCGGCGCACGCCACCTACACGCTGGTGCTGCGCAAGGCAGACACCCCGGCCGACACCATCGTCATCCGCGACCCCGGCCAACGGGCGCTGCAGGCGATGCAGTCACCGCCCAGCGCGGCGGGCTCGCAGACACCGCTGGGCACCGCTCCGAACCACATCCGGGGGCTGAAGACGCTGCTCCTGGCGATGGCGTCCGACCGCGTGCCGCCCGACATCCGTGTGGACGAGCTCAACCAGCCGATCCAGCTCTGGGCGGAAGCCAGGTTCTCGCTGATGCGGCGCTACGAGGGCCGGGGTCTGGTGGGTGAGAAGTACCTGCTTCAGAACGTGAGCCAGGCCGTGATGGTGCTGGCGGAGCAGGAGTTCGACCGACCCGACAGCCCCGCGGGCGGGCAGGTGCTGGCCGTGGCTGTCGAGCACCACAACCTGCGCCCGGGCGAGACCACCAACGTCTTCGTCATCCGCCGCGGAGGCCAGTGATGGTGTCGCCTGTGCCCCCGTCCGCAGCCGCCCTTCGCCAGTCGGCCACCCGCCTCGGCGCGCAACTGGCCGAGCGGATGACCCCGCGCCAGCGCCAGTTCGCGCTGCTGGGCGTGATCGTGGCCGCCGGCGTGGGCCTGCTGTGGCTGATCTTCGCGTCCACGGACACCGGCTCGTCATCCGGTGCGCGCAAGCCCGCCGCCGGCGCGCCAGGGCCGGTCACCAACATCGGCGTCATGCCGCCAGGCCAGCAGGTCAACCCGGTGGACCAGTGGGTCGGCACGGCAGGCAGCAAGCTCGCCCAGTACGAGAGCGAGCGCGAGGAGCAGACCCGGCTCAACCGCGACCGCCAGGCCTTCGAGGCCCGCACGATGCAGCGATTCGCGGAACTGGAACAGCGCCTGACCTCGGCGACGCAGGCGGCCCAGGGCGCCGCTGCTCCGGCGCCTGCTGCAGCCCCGGTTCCGCCCGTGCCTGCACCACTCCCACCCGCCTTGCCGTCGGTCTCGGCCGGCACCACGCCGACCGGGCTGCCGCCGGCGGCCAGCCTGCCGCTCCCTTCGACCTATGGCCAGGGCACGGCCGGCCGACAGTTGCCGGCGGGCATGCCGGGGCTGCCGACGGCCGACCCCGTACCGGCGGCACCGGTGGCACCTGCGATCAGCCGCGTCACGCTGGTCGATCGCAGCATGCAAGGCGTCGCCGGCACGAGCGGCAGCGCTTCGGAGCGTACCGGCACACCGGCGGCCGAGCCTCGGACGGTGTCGACCTGGCTGCCGGTGAGCTTCACGCGCGGCACGCTGCTCGGCGGGTTGGACGCACCCACCGGCGGGCAGGCGCAGTCCAACCCCCACCCGGTGCTGATCCGCCTGTCGGACAACGCGGTGCTGCCCAACCGCTTCCGTGGCGAGTATCGCGAGTGCTTCGTCATCGCGGCTGGCTACGGCGACATCAGCTCCGAACGGGCCTACCTCCGCACCGAGAACCTCTCGTGTGTCCGCGCCGATGGCGCGACCCTGGAAGTGAAGATCCAGGGCAGCGTCTACGGCGAGGACGGCAAGGTCGGCATACGCGGGCGGCTGGTCACCAAGCAGGGCCAGATGCTGGCCAACGCCCTGCTGGCCGGCGTGGTCAGCGGCATCGGCCAGGGCCTGGCCACCTCGTCCACCAACGTCAGCACCTCGCCGCTGGGAACGATCACCAGCGCCTCGGGCGCCGACGCCTACCGGGCCGGGCTCGGCACGGGTGTCGGCCGCGCCCTCGACCGGCTCGCCCAGTACTACATCAAGCTGGCCGAGAACACCTTCCCTGTGATCGAGGTCGACGCCGGCCGCGAGATCGATGTCGTCATCACCAAGGGCGTCCGCATCGACGTGCCGATGAGCGCCGCTGCCGCAGCGCCCCTTGCAGTCCGACCGAGCAACCCGGAGGTCTCCGACGATGCCAACGACTGACAAGCCCTCGCCAGGCTTCGCCTATCCCTCTCCCGCCCCGCGTGCTCCCGTCCGGTGCCGCCGGCCCGCGGCCTGGCTCGTGGCCGGTCTGACGGCCCTTTCCGCAGGCCACGCCGGCGCCACGGCCTCCGATGAGGCGCGGCTGCTGGCCGCTCTGCGCAAGGCGCACCCCGGCACCCAGTTCACGCAGGTGCAACGCTCGCCCGTGGCCGGCCTGTACGAGGTCTGGATGAACAGCAACGTGGCCTACGTGTCGCCGCGGAATCCGCGCTACTTCATCTTCGGCCGGGTCTTCGACACCCAGACGATGCAGGACCTCACCGGCCCCAGACTGGCACGCGCGGCCGCCAGCGCTGCGCAGGACCGGCAGGCGCCCGGCGCGGGCGTTCCCTCGGCGCAGGCCGACAGGATGCCGGCACCTGAGCCGCCCATCGCCTTCGACCAGCTGCCGCTGGCGGACGCGATCAAGACTGTGCGAGGCAGCGGCGGCAACGAGCACCGTCGCATCGCCGTGTTCAGCGACCCGGGTTGCTCGTTCTGCCGCCGGCTCGAGCCCGAACTGGCCGGCCTGGACGACGTGACGATCTACACCTTCCTCGTGCCCTTCCAGGGCCGCGCGCGCCCGGTCTCGATCTGGTGCGCGGCGGACCGCGAGAAGGCATGGCACCAGTTCATGCTGCAGGGCGACACCTCCCTGCTCAGGTCGGCGGGCGACCCGGCCGCTTCGCGGGCTCCGGAGTGCGACAACCCGCTCGACCGCAACCTCGCGCTCGCGCAGCGCCTCGCCGTCCAGGGCACACCCACCCTGGTCTGGGCGGATGGCACTCGCACCGACGGCTACGTCGACCGGACCGTGCTGCTCGCGCGCCTCCAGCAGGTGTCGAAGGTGGCGGGGGGCAAGCCATGAAGAAGCCCGCCGTCGTGTTCCACGCAGCTCCGAGAGCGCGTGCTGCCCCAGCCACCGGACGGGCCACGGCGTCGGTGCTGCTGGCCTGGATGCTGAGCGGCTGCATGAGCATGAGCGGCCTCAGCGGCAGCTCCAGCTATGCCTGCAAGGCCCCGGACGGCGTGACCTGCGACTCCGTCTCCGGCACCTACGCCAATGCTGTGCAGAACAACCTGCCAAGTCAGCGGCGAACGGCCGGTGCCAACCCAGGCATGCCGCAAGCCCCGCGCGCGACGGAGGGCATCGCGGGCGCAGCCGCGGCTGGCGCTGCAGGCGCGGCGGCCTCCCGCATCGCTGTCTCGCCATCGACGCCGCCCTCGCCCACGGCTATGCCGCTCCGGTCGGCGGCCCGCATCCTGCGGCTGTGGTTCAAGCCCTGGGAAGACGCCGACCGCGACCTCCACGACCAGGGCTACGTCTACGTCCGGGTCGACGACGGCCAGTGGCTCGTCGAGCACGCCCAACGGCAGATCCGCGATGCCTACGCACCGCTGCGGCCTCCGCCGCCCGCATCCGCACGTCCTGCAGGCGGCACCACCGAGTCGCGCGATCCCAGGACATCGAACCAGTCCGGTCGGACAGATCAACCGAGTGGTTCGCTGTCCCTGCCCGGCCTGACACCTCCGGCGGGCCGGCCGCAGATGCCCGTCGATCCTCGTGGCAACGAACCCAACGACTGACCTGGCACCTCATCCGGTATTCCCTGCGAGGCACACGCCATGCCCACTCCGTTCGCCCAGTCCGATTCGATCCGATCCGCCGCCCGTCCCAGCGGGAGCCGCCCCGGCCATGGCAGCCTGGGCTGGCTGGGCCTGGGCTCGCCTCCCGACACGCCGGCCGAACAGTTCGCGTCCTGGCTGCCGTACTCGGCCTACCTCGCCGACGAGAAGCTCTTCGTCAACCGCGACAGCCTGGGCTTCATGCTCGAGCTGATGCCGCAGTCGGGTGCCGACGACCGCATGGCCGAGGTGCTGATCTCGCTGTACTCGACCTGCCCGCCAGCCACCGGGATCCAGTTCCATCTGTTTGCCTCGCCGCACATCCGCGAGCAGCTGCGCCGCTATGCCAACCTGCGCGTCGAGGATGCCGACCAGGCCGACAAGGCCAAGCACTGGGGTCGCCCGGCGCGCAACGACAACCTGTTCCACCGCCTTGCGCGGCAGCGTGTGGGGCACCTGCTGCACGGTGCGCAGCAGTCGCTGACCACCGGCTTCCACTACACGATCCGCGACTTCCGGCTGATGATGAGCGTGTCGGTGCCCGGCGGCGTGGAACAGGCCGGCGACCTGACCCGGCGCGACGAGCTGGTCGCGCTGCGCGAGTCCATGGCGTCCACGCTGCGCTCGGCGTCGCTGCCCAGCCGTGTCTGCGACGCCGCGGACCTGATCAACTGGTGTGCGCTGTTCACCAACCCGGACCGGGTCTCCCAGACCGACGCGCCGAACCTCCACTACGACGACGGCCGCGAGATCCGCGATCAGATCGTCGATTTCGACACCATCCAGGACCCGCACCCTGCCGGCCTGACCCTCTGGAAAGAAGGTCACGAGGGATCGCTGGAAGCACGCTTCTACTCGATCAAGTCCTTCCCCGAGCGCTTTGCGCTGTGGCAGATGGGCTCGCTGATCGGCGACCTGATGCAGCCGGCGCTGCAGTACAGCGCGCCCTTCCTGCTGACCATGGGCGTGCACGTGCTCGACCCCAACGTCATGAAGTCCGTGGTCACGGCCAACCATGTGCGCGCGACCCAGAACGCACGCAGCAAGATGGCCGAGGTGATGCCCGACGTGGGCAAGAAGCTGCAGGACTGGACCGCGGCGGCCAACGCCATCGACGTGGGCAGCAGCCTGGTGAGCCTGTACCACCAACTGGCGATCTTCTCGCCGCCCGAGAAAGCCGTGTCCGCCCAGGAGACCGCCAACGCGATCTGGCGCGGACGGGGCTTCCAGCTCAACGCCGATGTCTACATGCACCGGCAGGCGCTGCTGGCCAGCCTGCCGATGACGCTGTCGGAGGCCTTCCACAAGGACCTGGCCAAGATGCGCCGCGTCTCGCGCAAGACGATGGCCAATGCCATCCACCTGGCGCCGCTGATCGCCGAGTGGCGCGGCACGCGCACGCCGGCCCTGGTCTTCGGTGGCCGGCGCGGCCAGCTGATGACGCTGGACATCTTCGACAACGACCTGGGCAACTACAACTTCGCGATCATCGGCGCGCCCGGGTCCGGCAAGTCCGTGCTGATGAACGAGATGGCGTGGTCCTACCGGGCCATCGACGCCAAGGTGTGGATGCTCGACCTCGGTCGGTCGTTCGAGAAGCTGTGCCGCAAGGCCAAGGGCACGTACATCGAGTTCCGGCCCGACGTCGACATCTGCCTCAACCCTTTCACGCACATCGTCGACATCAACGAGGACATCGACATGCTGGTGCCGGCCATCTCCAAGATGGCCTCGATGTCCCGGCCGCTGGACGAGGTCCAGTACAAGGCCATCTCGGCGATGGTGATAAAGCTGTTCCGCCAGCACGGCAACGCGCTCACGGTGACTGCGCTTCGAGACGCCTTCAAGGCCGGCACTATCGAGGAGCTGGGCGTGCGCGAGGACCCGCGTATCCGCGACTTGGCCGTGATGCTGAACCCCTACGCGCGCGGCGGCCAGTACGAGCGCTTCTTCGAGGGGCGCAACAACATCGACTTCGGCAACGACTTCGTCGTCATCGAGAACGAGGAGCTCAAGCGCAGGCCCGATCTGCATGCGGTCGTCAACATCCTGCTGCTGCACCAGATCACCGGCGAGATGTACCTGACGCGCAACCGGCGCAAGGTGCTCTTCATCGACGAGCTGAAGCAGCAGCTGGGCGACATCGGCGCCGACGACCCCGTGAAGGCGGCCGTGGTCGAGGAAGCCGCGCGTCGCGCCCGCAAGTACGGCGGATCGCTCGGCACGGCCACGCAGAGTGCCGACGACTACTACGGCTCGGCCCAGATGGAGGCGGCCTTCAACTGTTCGGACTGGGTGTTCCTGCTGCGGCAGAAGCCCGAGTCGATCGAGATGCTCGACCGCAAGGGGCGGCTGTCGATGGACGAGCCCAAGAAGCGGCTGCTCAACTCGCTGCGCACGGAGCCGGGCGTGTTCTCGGAGGTCTACATCTCCTCGCCGGTGGGCGAAGGCGTGGCGCGGAACATCCTCGACCCGGCGACCCACCTGCTGTTCTCCAACAAGCTGGAGGACAACGCCCCGATCGACGAGCTGCGGGCGCAGGGCCTGAGCATCGACGACGCGATCACCGAGCTGCTGCGGCGGCGCGGGCACGCGGTGTGACTTTGGCGAGGCTCCCATGGACGTCGACGCCAGCGCTAGTCCGGGCCCGAAAACCCAACAACCCGTTGCCGGGCCTGTGGGCATGGTGCCCATCCTCCTGCATGCGGCGTTCGCTCTGCTGATCGTGCTGGGCACGCTGGCCGCCTACGACCGCGCGGTGGTGCGTCCGGCCCAGCGCGTCGGTGTCGTCGATGTCGGCGAGGTGTATCGGCAGAAGGAGGCCGAGTTCACCCAGCTCCTGACCCGCGCCACCACCGATGCCGACCGCGAGAAGGCGTTTGCGCTGGCCCGGAGCTTCTCGCAGCGGCTGCCGGCCGCTCTGGAGGAACTTCCGCGCGACTGCGCCTGCCTGGTGGTGCTGAAGAGCGCCGTGGCCGGCCGGACACCGCGGACCGTCGATCTGACGTCACTGCTGCAGCAGAAGCTGGGCCATCCCCAGACACCTCACAGGAACGACCCCGAGGAGGCCCGATGAAGCGCAGCCTTCGCACCCAGGCCATCGACTTTGCGATGCACATGCGGCGACGCTGGTATCTCTACCTGCCCGTCTTCGCGATCTGGGCCTTCGCCTACACGCGGCTCTTCATCGACCCGACGCCGCGCGTGCCGGTCCTCTTCAACTGGACGGGCAGCCTGCCGTACCGGGTGGCCTGGCTGCAGCACGGCGAGCATCCGCTGCAGCGCGGCGAATTCGTCATCTTCTCGTTTGCGGGCGAGGCGCGAGCCGCCTACCCCGGACTGGACGGTCAGCCGTTCTTCAAGGTCGTGCGCGGCCTGCCGGGCGACGTGGTGACGGTGTCCGGCCGCACGGTGTCGGTCAACGGTGTCGTCGTCGGCACGGCCAAGGCCCAGGCCTTCGACCGGCGCCCGCTGGAGCCGATCGCGCCGACGGTGATCCCGCCGGGCCACTACTACGTGCAGGGCACGGGCCCGGATTCGTTCGACTCGCGCTACCGCAGCAGCGGGCTCGTGCGGGCCGAGCAGGTGCTGGGCACCGTGGTGCCACTGTTCTAAGGGACTGCCGTGTATACGCACCTGATGCTGCGTTGGCCGGTGCCCCGTCACGTGGCCCGATCGACCTCCCGGGCATCTTTGGCGTCCCTCGTCGCCCTGACCGCGCTCGCCACAGCCTTGCCGGCGCTGGCGCAGACACCGTCCGAGCCGGCTGTCACGGGCGACGTGCCGATGGCCGACTACCTAGCTCTGCTCCAGCAGATCTCCCCTGCGGCGCACCAAGGGGCGCAGGCCTATCTCCAGGCGCACGAGCGCCGGTGCCGCCGGAGTCTTTCGAGCCGCGAGTTGCGACAGGCAATGGCGGAAGGAGACGGCGATCCGCTGCTGATGGCGATGATCCGGGCCAGCCACCTCCAGGACGGACCAGGTCTGACGCGGCTTGGCGAGCAGGTCTCTTGCACCCGAAAGGCGGCAAGATGAAGTTCGAAATGCCACTGCCTCGGGCAGGTTGCACCAGCCCGGCGGCACGCGTCATTCGGTCGCTGCTGGTGGCCGTCGCCTCGATCCTGAGCACGGCCGCCCACGCCGTGGACCTGGGGACCATCGGCCCGACCTATGGCATTGCCGAGCCCCACCTGCTGGAGTTCATACAGCAGCGCCTGCGCGACAAGGAACGCACGGGCGAACTGCAGCGTCTGATCGAAGAGGCCCGCAACCGCAGTGTGGCCGCCGTACGCCAGCCCGCTCCGGTCGAGGGCATACGAAGCACCGAGACGGCACGGTCCTGGACCATCGATCCGACCTTCACGCTCGACCGCAACATCGTCGATGCGCAGGGCCGGCTGCTGTTCCCGGCCGGGACGCGCAAGAACCCGCTGGAGGTGGTGTCGCTGTCCAAGCGGCTGCTGTTCTTCGATGCCCGTGACGGACGGCAGGTCGCTCGGGCCCGCGAGCTGATCGCGCGTTACGACGGCAAGGTCAAGCCCATCCTGACAGGTGGCTCGTATCTGGACCTGATGAAGGCCTGGCGTGTGCCGGTGTACTACGACCAGCAGGGGACGCTGACCCGCCGCTTCGGCATCAGGCAGGTGCCCGCCCTGGTCTCGCAGGAAGGCATGCGCCTGCGCGTCGACGAGGTGCTCGTGCAATGACCACCCTGCCCGCCCTGATCCGCTGGCTTGCCGCACTGAGGATGCCCGCGCTTCGCCGATGGGCCGACCACGTGCTTGCCCGCGCGGTGCTGCTCGCCGCCCTGCCCTGGGTGGCGCCTGCGCAGGCCGCCGACAGCCTGACCTGCACCGGCCGCTTCCCCAACCCGATCACCGAGATCTGCTGGAGCTGCATCCTGCCGATCAGCATCGGCAGCGCCACCATCGCCAATTTCGATGGGCAGGAGGACATCCCCAACCCGTCCAACCCGGTCTGCAGCTGCGGCGTGAACCCCACCATCGGACTGTCGATCGGGTTCTGGGAGCCGGCCCGGCACGTGGAGGCCGTGCGCAAGCCGTTCTGCCTGGCGTCGCTGGGCGGCATCGACCTCGACCCCGGCATCCCGGCGCCGGCAGCAGCACGGTTCACGCGCCCCGAAGGCGACGGCGACGGCGGCAGCTTCTACCAGGCGCACTTCTACGTGAACCCGGTGCTGTACTGGCTGGAGGTGGTGACCGACTTCCCGTGCCTGGAGCGGGGCTCGTTCGACCTGGCCTATCTGACCGAGGTGGACCCGCTGTGGAACGACGACGAGCTCACCCTCATCCTCAACCCCGAGGCCGTGCTGTTCGCCAACCCGGTGGCGGTGGCGGCCTGCGCGGCCGATTGCGTGGCCGCGACCGCGGGCTTCGGCATCGCCGAGATGTTCTGGTGCGCCGGCTGCCAGGGCGGCATCTACCCCTTCGATGGCCACGTGCCGTACCACATGGGCGGCGTGCGAACGGCGGCCCTCATCGCGCAGCGGCTGACCGCCAAGATGCACCGCGAGCTGCTGGCCTGGGGCTGGCATGGCCGCCCGGGCCTGTGCGGGCCCTACTTCCTGCCGGCCATGGACAAGACCGCCTACAAGACCCAGCTGACCTATCCGGTGGCCAACACCGCCAAGGACGGCGGGCGCTGCTGCCAGCCCTTCGGCCGCAGCACCATCGTCTGGGGCGCCGGCAAGGAGTACCCGGTGCGCGGAGAGGACTTCGCGTTCATGCTGTTCAGGAAAAGGAACTGCTGTGTGGGCTACTGACAGGGCATCGTTCATCGGACGGACGCTCGTCGCGGGAGTCGCCGTGCTCCTTCTTGCCCGCAGCGTGCTGGGTGCCCCTGCGACGCCACCCGCTGTCACCGACGCCGACATCGAGCGCGCGCGCCAGCAGCATCGGATGCCTACCGAGGCTGAACTGGCACGGGTACCGATTCCTGGCGCACCTCGCATCGAAAACCTGCCGCAGCCGGTGACCCGCATGCCCATCGACCTCGAGGCCATATCCAGAGGCTTCGACCTGCAGAACGGCGCGCAGACAACGGCTATCGGTCCGGGCAAGAGAGGGCCGAAGGTGCTGATTTTCGTGAGCTTCGCGATGCCGGAGGCAACGCTGCAGCGGCTGGTGGATCAGGCCTCGGGGGCGGGCGCGACGCTGGTGCTGCGGGGGTTGATCAACGGCTCGATCCGCGACACGGTGACCCGCATGCAGGCGCTGATCGGCAGCCGCCGCGTTGCCGTCCAGATCGATCCGGAAGCGTTCGATCGCCATGGGATCACGAGGACGCCGACATTCGTCCTGGTCATGGACGGTGCCGGGGCCGAAGCGTGCGCATCCCGCGTGTGTGGCTCGTCGCGGCAGTTCGCGAAGGTCGCTGGAGATGTGACCCTAGACCATGCAATGCAGTACCTGAATCAGGACTCCAGAGCTTCAGTTCGTACAAAGCGGTAGTCCCCGCGCCCACTGCGCCCCGCGCCCAAAGCCAGCAACCTACCGCAGAAGACTGGTTGCGATCACTCAACTTCTGCAGTCGAGGGACCGCAGTTCGGTTCAGAGCTGGCATCCGCATATGCTGTGCGCTAGCGGCGGTCGACTACGCAGATGAAGCTGTTGGGCGTCCAGATGAGCGAGACGGCTGGCAGTCCTTCGAACTCCTCGGCGAGCCAACCAAGCGTCGCCCGGTCAATGCCTGAGTGCGTACCGCCCTGAGGGTGTGTGTGCCAGGTACCCACGAACGCCAGGTAGCCGAGGGAGTCCTCATGGGCCTGGCGCAAGTTCCTTTTCAGATCCTCGGTGCCGAGCACGAAGCGCGAGGGGCCCCGGTAGCTGTCAGCGCTAGCCTGGACCAGACCGGCAACGACGATGGTCCGAGCCTCGTGTGAGACGTGGCCGATCAACGCGCCACCGGTCTCGTATGAGCCCCAACGTGCCGCGTCGGCATTGATGTAATCCCGAACGCCAGCAAGCACGCGAACAGTCCACCCGCCGTCATCGGTGACCGGTAGCACCATCGTCGCTTCTTGCGAGACGAGGGACCAGTTCATGCCGATCCTGTCGTCTTGCTCCGTGCCGACGCCGAGTTGGCCGACCTCCGGCAGTCCGTGGGCCAACCAGCGTTCGATCTGCATTGCCACCAGCGCAGCCGACCTCGAAACCGTGGCGTCGGATATCGGTGCCGTCAACGACCGACAGTTGTCACCGACAAAGACCTGCGTTAGCTCCGAGGAAGTGCCCTTCAGCGCCGCACGCAGTTGGGTATCCCAGCGACAGCGCTCAAAGAGCAGGGCGCTCAGATCGTCGGTCGTGACGGCGCGTTGGTGACCTTCAAGAGCCAGCACCGCGCAGCGCCCCTGGCCGTACATCAAGGTGCGAGCAAGGCGGGCTCCGGTTGAGGCCAGCAGTGGCGACAAGGCCTGGACGGCGAGCACCTTCAACGACGCCGTGGCGTCAAGCACAAGGACGGTGCCCTCGGGAACGACCTCCACAAACTTGGCGGGGTTGCCGAGTACCGTCACCGCGTCCGTGTCGAACGCGCGCGCACCGGCGTGCGACAACTGGGTGAAGGTCTCGCGCATGAGATCGGCCTTGCGCTTGGGCACAAGTGCGGTCGGGTAGTCGAGCAGCGCGTGGCGGGCCGAGTTGTGCGGCGAGAGCGCCTCGATGTCCACGAAGCTCATGTTCCCGAAGCCGGCCCGACCGAGGTGCAGCGAAATCTTGGAGCCAAGGCTCCCGCAGCCGAGGACCGTGATCGGCTGAGACACCGCCGCGCCCGCAAGGCCCGAGGTCCTGGCCAGGAGTTCGGGGGATAGCGCGTGGGCATGAAATGCCGGGTGTACCGTCGCAGCGCGTCGGAACAGGTCCTTGGGGTCGATCTCGTAGCGGACCACGTAGGGGAGCAACTCGATGCTGCGGCCCGGCGCGCCGACCAGCGACGCCGGCCGTTGGACCGCCAGGATGACGACCGCGTAGAGCCCATAGCTCCAGGTGCGTGGGTTCTGCTTGGCGACGAGGATCGCACGCCCGTAGTAGTCGTCCAGGGCCTTGGCCAGCGCGTTCCGGTCGATGCCCAGGTCCGCCGCCCGAACGAGCAGCGATTCGAATTCGGCAACCGACTCGGGCTGATAACGCGAGAAGATCTGCGGCTGTCCGTTCTGCAGCGGCGCGCGGGCAACGAACACGGCGGCGCGCCCCGACGCCCACTTCAGGTCGTCCTTCTGGTGCGCCTGCTGGTCGAAGGCGGGCTCGGGCACCGGCACCAGGTTGGGATCGACGAGCGCGCTGATGCCACCATCGATGGCGACGTAACCGGCGTTGATCGCTACGAGCGAGCCGTCCAACGGCGCCAGGGCCGCGACCTGCTCGGCGCTGAAGACAATCGTCGACGGACAGGAGTCTCGGCGCGCCGGCTCCCACCCTTGCGAAAGGTCGATCAACGTTCCCGAGGCCGCCTTGTGCAGCCAGTCCACCAGTTGGTCGACCACGGCGTCCACGCCGAACCGGTGCATCAATTCATCCAGCGAGCCCTCGAAAATGCATGGTGACACCGCCTGGCCAGGGCGATGCGCATTGATGTGCGGCAGGTCGAGCGGAAAGTCCGCCCGCAGGAACGGACGCGGCGCAGACAGCGGCCAGTCGCTCTTGAAGACGAACTTGCAGGTCTCGACTTCTCGGACTCCCGTCGCAGACTGCCCCTCGTGCCGGCTGCGGCTGGGAAGCTCGACCCGGATGTCTACCTCGACCTCCGTCAGGCCGCCGGCGGTCGACGGAGTGCCCACCCGCGCGACCGCGCGGTGCCGACCGAGGCGCGCGATGGCGTCGTCGACGGCTTCGGCCATCGTCAGCCGTGCGGCATCGGCGTGCGTGCCGATGAGACCACCGCGGCCAGCTTGGCTGCAGCCTGCTTCTTGGACGGTGCTTGCAGGCCCTGCCGGCTGACCGTGAACTCGAGCGGCTCGACAGCATCGGCGTTGGGGTACTCGCCGGTGCAGAAGAACTGTCCCTTCGCGTCGTTCGCGATGTCGACGTACTCGCGCTTGGCGCGGATGCACGGCGGGTCGCTGTCGTCGTCCTTGATCGGCTTGCAACTGGCCACGATGGTGGCGCCGCCGCGGGTCTGCGAGAGCGCCTTGCGAGCGTCCGCGTCCACCTTGACCTTCTCGCCCAGATCCGACCAGCTGTCCTCCGACAGCGAGTGCCACGAGCAGTGGTGCGGCGTCTGCAGCAGGTCGTACTCGAGCACGCCCTTATTGTCCTTGTGGCGTTGCCACTGGAGGTTCCAGATAAACACCTCGGCGTCGCCTCCGGTGAGGAACTTGGCCCCGTCGGGGTGCAGCGCGTCGGCGGCCAGCGTGATGTTCATGATCACGCTCGACTGGTTCTTTTCGAGGCACTCCTCGAGCTCTTCGTTGTCCTCCGCATCGATCGGCGCGAGCAGGTAGGCCGAGAAGTACGAGGAGTACTTGCCGTTGATGGTCGAGAAGCTCGTATCCACCTTGCGCACGATCGGCCCGAGGTCGTCAGTCTTGCCGTCGACGTCCTCACCCATGATCTGGATGCGGTCGCCCTCGCCGACGGCGAAGCCCGTGTCGCGGTTGCGCTTCACCCGCCGCCGTGCCTCCCCATTGAACTTCTGCGCGTCCGAGCACAGCGTGTGGTTCTTGCTCGCGCGCCGGAACACGATCGGCGAAGACCAAATCTCGCGGATGACGATCTTCTTGTCCTTGTCGGCCTTCTTGTCGTCGGGGTAGTCCGACAGCGGGCCCAGGTAGAAGTGGCGTTCGAGGCCGCGGCAGTGGTCCTGGTCGGGGTGGCTCAACAGGAAGGCGTCGACATACGGCCGCCCGTTGGAATCGCGCTTGAGGCGATCGCGCAGGTCTTTGGCGACGTCGCGGGCATCCCCGTCGGGGTCGTCGGCATCCTGGCGGATGTTGATGTCGATCAGCAGCGTCGTGGCGTCGGCGTCGCCGAACTTCAGCAGCGTCATGTCGCCGTTGTCGACGGGGAAGAAGGTGATAGTGCTCGGCATGGTGTTGACTCCCTGGACGGATTCTACAAAGTCACGTAGACTAACTACGCCAATCCAACGCAACGACTATACATTTTAGACGCATAAATGGGTGAACCGCCTTCCGACGCCGCACCGACCAAGGGCTTGAGCTGGGGGCTGGAGCGCCGGCTACAGTTCATTGACTTCAGGTTGCGATGGGAGGGACGGTTGAACCGGACCGACCTGGTCGAGCACTTCGGGCTGTCGATCCCGCAGGTCTCGCTGGACATCGCCAAGTACACGGAGCTGGCGCCAGGCAACCTCACCTACGACCGCAGTTCCAAGACCTACGTCGCTGGCAGCGAGTTCAAGCCCCTGTACCAGCGGAGTTCGGCGCGTAGCTTTCTGGCCGAGTTGCTGGCCACGAAGTCCGGACTCATCGAGATGGCCACGAGCTTCCTCGGCACGCCTATCGAGGCTGACTGGGCGCCAACGCCACAGCGCAGGTTGAACGAGCGGATCGTCGAGACGATGGTCCGGGCGATCCGGGGCAAGCTCGCCATCAGCGTCACCTACCAGTCGATGAGCTCGCTGGATGCGCCCGAGCGGGTGCTGTCGCCACACGCGCTCGGCTATGACGGCTTTCGTTGGCACGTGAGGGCGTTCTGCCATAAGCGCGGGCGCTTCAGCGACTTCGTGTTGGCTCGCATCCTGAACACCGGTCAGGCCGAGCCAAGCACAGTCGATCCGCGGCTCGACGCGCAGTGGCAGACGATCCTGCCGTTGGTTTTGGTGCCGCACCCAGACCTGCCGCCCGCCAAAAAGCGCGTCATCGAACTTGACTACGGGATGCAGGACGGTCAGGCCGAGTTGCCTTGCCGCCAGGCGTTCCTGTACTACACGATGCGTCGGTTGGGGTTGCACGCGCAGTCGACGGATCCCCAGGCGCAACAGATCGCGCTGAAGAACCGCGAGGAGATCCAGCCGTTCCTCGATGCTGTCGGCTCTCAAAACTAGCCCATGTCACTCATCGACTTGATCAAGGATCCCTACGAGCGCAAGGCGCGCATCACGCCGGGCCTACTGGTGGCGCTGCCGCTTCTGGTGCCGCTGCTGTGCGTCTATGGCCCCCGGCACCCGGTGCTCGCCAGCCTGGTGGCTTTGCTTGGCGGCTGCGGTGCGATCTACGGCCTGGCCAGCGTGGCACGCGGCCGGGGAAAACAGTTGGAAGAGGCACTGGTGCGCGAGTGGGGCGGCATGCCCACCACGATCGCGCTGCGGCACGCCGACCCGTTTCTGGATAGCGTCAGCAAGCATCGATACCACGCAGCGATCGCCGCCAAGCTCGGCATCGCGATGCCGACGGCCGAGGAAGAGGCTGCGGATCCTGCCAAGGCAGACGACATCTACGTTGGGGCCACCAAGCGCCTGCGAGAGCTGACGCGAACCAACAAGAGCCTGTTGCTTAAGGAGAACATCGCGTACGGATTTCATCGGAACATGCTCGCGATGAAGCCGATCGGCGTGCTCGTGTCAGCGTTCGGCGTCCTCTACGGCTTGGTCATCGCACGCGCGGTGCAGGTCGACCCACCGTACTTCGCGCCCGCCAACCTGCTAGACCCTGGCCTCGCGGCAGGTCTGTCGCTGCTGGTGTCGATCAGCCTGCTCGCGGCCTGGCTCCTCTACTTCGACAGGGCAGCGGTACGGCGCATCGGCTTCGCGTACGCAGAGCGCCTGTTCGAGTTGTTGCCGTCCCTGCCGTCAGCGGTACCCCGCAAGCCTACGGCCAAGGCCTCTTCGAATTCGTGACGGGATCTGCAGTACGCCACGCCGGAGCCCGGCGCCTACTACCGCGACTAGGCGATGGGCCATCCGTTCAGAACGGAGGCGAAATGCGATACGTGCCGACAACGCGGAACGACAGCACGATCGACTTCATGCCGAGCGGCTCGAGCTGCTTGTCTTACAGGGTATTGCCATGAGCAACCTGCTGCACGATGGCGCGCTTCAGGTCTTCGACGTCGACCACGGGCAATGCGCATTGCTGACTATGCCGACGAGTTGGGGAACGACGTACCGCGTGCTCATCGACTGCGGTCACGCGGTCAACTTCTGCGGCGGGCCGTGGCATCCAGGGGAGCACCTGCAATCAATGGGCGTCACCTACGTCGACATGCTGGTCTGCACGAACTTCGACGAAGACCACATGTCGGGCTTTCCCGACATGGAGGAGAGAGGCATCACGATAGGCTGCCTCCTAGGCAATCCCAGCGTGGCCCCCGAAACCATCATCAAGCTCAAGACCGAGGATGGCCGCGACAATTTGGGCAAGGGTATCGAGGCAGTAGCGCGGAGCATGGCTCTGCGGCGCGACATCGGTTGGCGACAGATTCCGCCTCAGATTCCAGGTGTCCACATGATTTGGACCTGGAACCGATACCCCACATTCGAGGACGAGAACAACCTGAGCCTGGTGTTCACGCTCGATGTCCTCGGCCACCGTTTCATGTTCCCCGGCGACATGGAGTGTGCAGGATGGCGCCAGTTGCTTGAGTTGGAGCAGTTCTGGCCAGTCGTAGGCGGTGTAGACGTGCTGGTTGCCGCGCACCATGGTCGAAGGAACGGTATCTGCCCAGAGATGTTCAGCGTCTATCGCTGCCAGCCGAAAGTGATTGTCATCAGCGACGACTACAAGCAATACGAGACGCAGGAGACGACAAATTTCTACGGCTCGAACGCGAGTGGCATTTCCGGCTTCCGAACAGAGCTTGGGCTGCGAAAGGTGCTCACCACGCGATGCGACGGGCCCATAACCTTCTCGTTCCAGGGCCGGAACTGCTTTGTCTATTGAACGCGGCAAGCGTACCGGCGATGTCGTCATTGACCTCTGACCCACCGTCGGGAAGTCCCAGCCTGCGCTATGCAGTAGACCAGTTGCTGTCGTCTGCTTTCTCGCGGCGGCAGCCGGGCGGCCCAGTCACCAGTTTCCTGTTTGGTAGGCCAGGAACGCCGGCTGGCCTGCTGAACTTGGGTGCAGAGGTGTACTTCTCCCGCGTCGGACTGATGAAGACCGCCTTGCTTGTGCGTGCGGTCGGTCCTTCGTACCTCAGGAGCCTGACGATCTCGAAGATCGCATCGCGCTTGATGGATTTCATCAAGGACAATTTCTACTTGCTCGCGCCGCACGTGTGGGGACAGCAGTTTGAGGAATCGTATGCCGACCGCTTGCCTGACGAGATCAAGCAAAGCCTGACCCAGTCCTTGGCTGCGTCGACACTGATGTCGCCCTCGGCGTATCCGACGCTCTTTCCGCTCGTTCCGGTCGAGGTACTCAAGGACTTCGTTGCCGATAGCTTCTTCCTCATCAAGGCCGACTCGCTCGAGCAGTCCCATCTTCGGGTCGCAGCGCAATTGAAGCCCGCACAGTTCCCGCCATTTCCCTACTGGCAAGGCCGAGTCGAGAGGCCGATTGCGTGGCTCGGAGTGCACACGCCAGCGTCGGAGGCGGCCACGAAGGCGCGCAACGCAATCCTTGGAGCGGTGGCGCTTCTGCCGCATCCGCGCGAGCGCTACCAGTTCTCTGGCCGCAAGATGTTCGGAGGGCGTGCCTCGCTGGAGAATGGCAATGCCAGCTTTTCGTACGGCGAGCCATGCACGCCCGCGATGATGGAGAACATCAAGATCGAGGCGCAGGACCACGTTTGGTTGGAGTTGCTCTCCACCAAGCTCGGGGAAGAGACGGATGAGGCACGGCGCGAGATCAAGGCACTCGAGTACTTCTATCGCGCGTGGTCGCTCGGCGACTCCGAGCGGTTCCCCGTCTTGTTCATGGCCCTCGATGCGCTCTTCTCGAATGCCGCGCAGCACACACAGGCGGTAGCGGACTCCGTCAGCTCGACGATGGGAACGGTGTATGACGTAACCCGGCTGAAGTTGCTCTTGAAGATGAGGGCCGCAGTCATCCACGGTGGCGCCCCAGACGTCTACGACGCCAGCAACTACGTAAAGTACTACGAGGCGTACGAAGCGGACCCGGTCGACGACATGGAACGCATTGCTGCACAGTGCCTTCGTCAGAGGGTCTTCGGCGGCAGCCTGTCGCCCAAACCACACCACTACGCCCACATCCTCAAGGAGCACGGCATCGAGGCGTGATTGGGCGGGGCACCAGGTCAGGGCGAAGGACTCCTCACGCCTTAGTCGAGCGAGTAGCGGCGCGCGGCGATTCAGTTTCAACAAGTGGCAAAACAGACGCCTCCCGTGACCGTCGTCGGATGCCTGACGCTACTGTGAACGCAATCGCCGCAACTCGACCGGCGACTCCACGTCGGCGCATCAGCGGCTGCAGTCCGTCATCGACCTTTCGTAGCAAAGGTAGAGGCAAACGGCGGCAATCGCGGCACAGCCGTGCGCCGAAAGCTTGCCCAGCATCGAAACCCCACCCTCGTGCACCCCGTTTCCCCGAGACACCGACCGGACTGCCCCTGACCATGGGGCGTGCTTCTCCCCACCCCGCCCGGCCCCGGTAGCCACCGCCCTTCCCCGCCGCCGTTGACGGCGAGCCGCGCCTCGCCGTGGCGCCGCCTCGTCGCCGGCATCACCACCGCCTGCTTTCTGACAACGCAGACGGCAGCCGTCGCTGGCCCGCACGAGGAAGGTGTTGCCGCCGGCCAGGCCGCGAACCCCGTGGCACGCGGCAACGTCACCACACCGGGCGCCACCGCCGTGGTCCCAGGCTACACGACCACCCCTCCTGAGCGCAGCTACTACCGCCAGCCCAACCTGTCGACGCAGGGCAGCGCGAGGCTGTCTGCCTGTGCACTGACCCCCACCGACCCTCTCTGCCAGGCGCAGCGTGGCGCCTTCTCCTCGGCAAACACGCCGCGCCCGACGGTCGGCGCCGATGACCCTGCCGTGGCTGCCGCGCGTGCAATCGGCCGGACGCCGTCGGCCGAGCTGGGCAGCCTGGCCGCCTACTACAGCGGTTGCACCACCACGATCACCCCGGTGCCCGCCGGCATGCAGCCACGCAGTTGCCTGCGCTACGTCGGCGTCGGCAACTACAGCTGCAGCCGAAGCCTGACCGTCAGCACGACGCGGACCACCAGCTGCAACCCGGGCGACTGGTTCGCCCACGCCGCCTCCGGCCGCACGGGTCTGGACGTGCAGTGCCTGCCCGACCGCGCCGTCACCGCGCAGCACTTCCGCGTCACCCAGGACGGCAATCCGCTCACCTTCTTCGACGTGGACATGACGACGCCGGTCGTCTTCCCGCAGATCGTGTCGGTCCTCGACACCACCTACTCGATGATCGACGGCCAGCCCATCCGCACGGCCGTCTGGGTGGCTGACAAGAGCTGCAGCGGATCGACCTGCAGCCTGACGGCGATGGTGGCCCCGGAGCGCGCCGAGGTCTGTACCGGTGGTGGCGACTCCGGCTACAGCTGCACCAGCGTCGAGCCCTTCCTCAGGGTCTACGCCGCCTGCCGCGCCGGCACGCAGAGCGGGGACAACATCCAGGACACCGTCTGCCAGGGCGACAGCGGCTGCACCACCTCCGCGCTGGACGGCACCAGGTGCTACGCGCCCGCTCCCGGATGGACGTCCTACGCCGGCATCGACATCACCGGCGCCATAGGCGGCTATTACTGGAACATCGACGCCGACCGGGCCGTGATCGGCTGGGCGCCCAACCCCGCCTTCGGCCCGATTCCGACGATGCGGCTGTCCTATACGCGGCCAGCCACCACCGTCACCGAGACCGACCGCTGGGACGACCAGTGCCCGACCCTGGACGCCGGTGGTCGCTGCACCACGACCTCGCCCGCCGTCTGCACCGATGGCCCGGCGACCAAGGTCGTCGACGGCGTGGCCGTCACCCGCGACTGTTGGAAGTACCGGAGCACCATGTCGTGCAGCGGTGGCGCATCGGCCGACCAGTGCGCACCGCTGGTGGCAACAGGCTGCACGCCGCAGTCGTCGACCTGTCGGCAGACCAACGCCGTCACCGGCGTGTGCGAGGTGTTCGAGGACGGCTACAGCTGCCCCGTGCCCGCCGAGACCGTCACCACCAGCAGCAACTGCCCGACCAACGTCTTCTGCCTGAGCGGCAACTGCTTCGACATCGGCGCGCCGAACGACCCCGACTTCGCGCGCAGCATGTCGATGCTCGAGGCCGGGCGCGAGGCGGGCATCTACCTGGACGCCGACCGCATGCAGGTCTTCAAGGGCGAGGAGAACCGCTGCCGCGACCGCCTGCTGAAGAACTGCTGCTACGCCGACGGCGCCGGCGCCGGCATGACGAACCAGAGCATCTTCGGAGGTGGCTCGCGCCTTGTGTTCGACGTGCTGATGAACTCGCAGAACCAGCAGTTCATCTACCAGGGCATCTCGGCGCTGCTGATGGGCGGCGGCTTCAGCGGCACGTTCACGACCTACGGCGTGACGGTGGCGGTCAACGGCGCCGCCCTGCCCGCCGGATCGGTGGCCGTGTATGCCGGGGACAGCCTGGTCGTGGCCTTCGACCCGTGGACGCTGGCCATCGCGGTGATCATCTACATCGTCCTCTCGATGATGTCCTGCAACGAGGACGAGGGGAAGCTGGCGATGAAGGAAGGCGCCAGGCTGTGCCACACGATCGGCACCTGGTGCTCATCCTGCTTCCGGGTCCTGGGCGTGTGCGTGTCCTGCGTCGAGCACACCACCTCGAAGTGCTGCTTCAACTCGATGCTGGCGCGCATCGTCAATGAACAGGGCCGCGCGCAGATCGGCAAGGGCTGGGGCGGCGCGCAGAACGCCGACTGCTCCGGATTCACCGTGGCGCAACTGCAGACGCTCAACTTCGCGGCGATGGACCTGTCGGAGTTCTACGCGTCTCTGGTACCGACCCTGCCGAACGTCAACGCGCTGCAGGCCGGCAGCGCCAGCCGCGTGCCCACCTGCTACTACGGCCAGGGGAAGTGCCAATGAAGGCCATCACCGTTCTGGTCGGCGCCGCATGCGCCTTGATCGCCAGCGCGGCCATCGCGCAGGAACGACTGCCGGTCCACGATGCCAAGCAGCTGATGCTGTCGGCCCTGGACGCACCCGACGGCAAGGCCCATGGGGTCCTGGTCGGTGAGGTCGCCGACGCGATCTCGAAGCGCTTCAACGCCACGACGCCGATCTACATCGACGTGAGCACCGAGAAGCGCTACGCCCAGCCCGGCTGCAGTCGCCTCAACGTGCGCTTCTGGCAAGACGGCGTGCAGCTGCCCAACTACGGCGCTGGCGGCGTGCAGGCACCGCGGCGGCAGACCATCGACTTCGGCATCAACTACTGCCGCGACGGCCAGCCGCCGCGGTCGCTGTCGTGAGGCGGCTCCCATGACGCTGCGCCGCCCTGCCTCGCGCCAAGCTCGGCTGGCACTCTGCCTCGTTGTCATGGTCGGCAGCGGGACGATCGTCCTTGCGCAGCCGCAGGACCCCGGACGGCCGTACTGGTCCGATAACTGGCGCGGCTGGCACTTCTACGAGGAGCCGGAGATCCCTCCGCCCGAACCACCGGCTTCCGCACCGCGGCAAGCCGCACCGGCATCGAGCGCCGCCACTGCGCCCCGGCGGTCGCCCCCCAAGCCCCCCGAGATCGTCGAGTTCGAGCGCCTGCAGAAGGCCCTCGAGGAGCGCCGGCACATCGCCATCATGCGGCCGACCGAAGCCAACGTACGCCGCTACATGGAGCTGGAGGCCCAGGTGGTGTCGCGCGCATCTACCTTCGCTGACGTGGCACAGCGCATCGCATGGGCCAGCCCGGAACTCGACCCCACGCTCCAGGGACGTCCGGTGAACGCGAAGGCGCTGGAGGTGTTCGACCAGCTTCAGACGGCCCAGCGCAGCCAGTCCATCAGCGCCCTGGGCCGCGACCACGTCCTGTTCTTCTTCTTCCGCAGCGACTGCCCCTACTGCCATGCCTTCGCGCCGACGCTCGAGGCCTTCCAGGCCCGGCACGGCATCAAGGTGGTCGCGATCAGCGTCGACGGTGGCCCGATCCCCGGCTTCGCGGATGCCCGGCGAGACAACGGGATCGCCACCACGCTTCGGGTGGGCCAGGTTCCGGCCGTCTACCTCGCCCAACCCTTCACCGGAAAGATCACCCCGATCGGCTTCGGCGTGCTGTCCGAGGCGCAACTGGTGGAGCGCATCTCGATGGTCGCCGCCTCGCCAGACAGCGCCGCCACACCTGTCCCGCGCGGGAACGGCGGCCTTCAGGCGCACGCCCGCATGACCGATCCGCGGTGAGGCGGCGAACCCACATCCCCGCCGACATGAATCCGAAGGAGACCCTCATGAAGCGTACCGACGCGCATCGGTCCCTGCACCGCGGAGCAGTTGTCGCCCTGTGCTGCTCCGCCCTCGCGCTGGGCCCAGCGCCACTGCGGGCCGGCGACCTGAACGCCGAGGTGAACAACATGTTCAACAGCCTGGGCGCCATCGGCAACTACACCGCACCCGGCGCGTTCCGCGGGCAGACCTTCAACACCTACACCGGGGGCAGCCTGTTCATGCGGGCACCGAACAAGGTCTACCAGCTCGCGGCGATCCAGTTTCCGAGCGCACGCGCCGGCTGCGGCGGCATCGACGTGTTCGGCGGCTCCTTCTCGCACATCTCGGCGGCCGAGTTCAAGAACATGCTGCGCAACATCACGGCCGCTCTGCCGGGCATCGCCTTCCAGCTGGCGCTGGAGTCGGTCTCGCCGCTGCTGGGCGGGCTGACAAAGTGGGCCAAGGGCCTGGAGACCTGGATCAACAACGCGCGCATCAACTCCTGCGAGACCGCAAAGGCCATCGTCAGCACGGCCGCCGAGGCAGCAGGCTTCAGCTCGCAGGAGGCCTGTTCCGATCTGGCCATCGAGATGGGCCTGGAGACCGACCGGGACGCCGCGCGCCGCCGCTGTGCGACCGACCGCCCCGGCATCCTGGCCTCGGCCCGATCCTCGGGCGACGCCAACATCCGCAACAAGGCGCCCTTCGTCGGCAACCTGACCTGGAAGGCGCTGCAGCGCACCGGCACCTACCTCGACGACCAGGAGCGCGAGCTCATCATGAGCATCGTCGGCACGGTGATCTTCTACCCAGAGGATGCGGCGCGGGACCCCGAGCCCGTGGCGCCGACGATCACCTCGATCAGCCAGCTGCTGTACGGCCAGGCGGCGGGCACCGGCACCAACGTCACGCAGCACCTGCTCCGGTGCAACAACTACACCGACTGCGACGTGGTGACGCTGAACACCAGCTACACCCACACGCCCTTCACCGCTCGCGTCGAGACCATGATGCGCTCGATCGCCGACAAGATCGCCACGCGAACGGCGATCCCGAACAACTCGGCGGAGGTCGGCTTCGTCAACCAGACCACCGAGCCGGTCTACAAGATGCTCTCGATCGGCGCGACGATTCCCGGCTCGGGGCTGTCCGACAGCCTGATCGCGCAGTACCGCGACGTGATCGCGGCCGACTACGCCTACGTCTTCTTGGAGCGGAACCTGCGCGTGGGCATGGCGGCGCTGGACAAGGACTACACCCTGCAGCAGACGCAGCGCGATCGCGCCAACCTGGTGAGGCAGCGGGCCCAGGCCATGCTGCTGCAGTTGTCGCAGGAGAAGAACCTGCTGTACCAGAAGGTCGGCTCGTTCCGGGCGGTATCCAGCCACCTGGAGCAGCTCGAGCGGCAGCTGCGTTCGAGCATGCCCCAGCACGTGATGGACATGCTGGGGCAGCAGGCGGCCTTCCAGGCCCGCTGACACGGCGGTCGGCAGGACTGTTGCCGCAGGCGCCGCGCCAGCAACCCGGAGGCGGACCAGTCCCCAGGAGCGATGCATGTGGGAGATCTACGCCTACCAGAACGCCGACAGTCTGTTCGGCATCTTCAACGCCGCGGCAGCCATCCACGGCTCCGGCGACTACATGGCGGCGGTCGCCGCGGTGGCCTTCTGCGGGTTCATCTCGGCGCTGGTGGCCTACGCCTTCGCGCCAGAGAAGTTGCAGGGGTGGAAGTGGCTGGCCACCGTGCTGCTGGTGTTCTCCGTTCTCATCGTGCCGCGGGTGACCGTGGGCGTCGTCGACAAGACCGGCGGATCCGCCGTGAAGGTGGTGGCTAACGTCCCGTTCGGCGTGGCCTTCCTCGGCAGCGTCACCAGCACGGTCGGGCACACGCTCACGGGCCTGTTCGAGACGGCATTCCAGGTCATCCCGGGTGTCGGCTCCCTGCCGAGCGAACTGAGCTACGAGAAGAACGGCCTGATGTTCGGCAACCGCCTCATCCGGGAGACTGGAGGCGTCGCCTTCCAGGATCCGAACTTCCGCACGGACCTGGTCAACTTCATCCACAACTGCACGATGTACGACCTGATCGACGGCACGGTCGATCCGGGCACGTTCTCGAGCTCGGACGACGTGTGGGCGCTGATGGCATCGCCCAACCCGGCCCGCTTCACGACCCTGACCAGCGCTGGCGGCTCGATCACCGTCGACACCTGCCCGAACGCCTACACGAACCTCAACGGCCGGCTGCCGGCGCAGCTGACCCGCATCCAGGGCAAGCTCGCCTTCCAGCTGAATCCGACGCTGCCGGCGGCGGCCGCCAATGCCGCCATCGCCGGGCAGATCCAGCAGGCCTACCTGAAGAACAGCATCGCGACCGCGGCCGCGACGGCGGCCGACCTGATCCGCCAGAACGCAGTGCTGAATGCGATCAACGACACCAGCAACATCATCGGTCAGAAGGTGAACGACCCGGCGGCCATGGTGCTGGCCGTCGGGCGGGCGCAGTCCGTGGCGCAGCAGAACGCGGCCTGGCTGAATGCAGGCAAGGTCGCCGAGCAGGCGCTGCCGGTGTTCCGCAACGTGATCGAGGCCATCACCTACGCGCTGTTCCCTCTCCTCGTCCTGCTGATGCTGCTGACCAGCGGGCGCGAGACCATGCTGGCCTTCAAGGGCTATGCCGCGGTGCTGATCTGGATCCAGCTCTGGCCGCCGCTGTATGCCGTGCTCAACTACATGGCATCGATCTACGCCGCCTACGACCTCGCGGCGGCGGCTGACCTCGGCAGCGGCGCCAAGGCCCTGTCGCTGCAGACGGCATCGACGATCTACTCGCGGGCGATTTCCGGCGAGGCGGTGGTGGGCTACCTGGCCATCAGTATCCCGTTCATCGCCTGGGCGGCGCTCAAGCGGATGGAGACCTTCGGCACCGCGCTGGTGGGCGGTCTCTCGGGCCTGCAGTCGATGGTGGCCGGTGCCACGGCAGGTGCCGCAGCGGGCAACCTGAGCATGGGTAATGTCTCGATGGACCAGATCCGGCTCGCGCCGAACCGGACGTCCGCGTTCATGAGCAACTGGCAGAACGACATCAGCGGCAACACCTTCTCGTCGAACATGTTGACCGGCCGGACCGCAGTGAGCCTGCTGCGCAACCAGGGCTACGCGTCCCGGGTCGTCTCGATGCGCGTGAGCGAACAGGACGTGCAGGACGCCACCCGCCAGGTCGACGCAGCCCGAAGCGAAGCGGTCGCAGCCAGCACCGAACGTTCGGCGGTGCTGTCCGAGGCTTTCACCAAGGGCTTGGCAAAGCTGAAGTCATCGCGGAGCAGCACGGGGTCGACATCCAGCAGCTTCGAGCAGTTGGGGCAAACCATCGATCGGCTGGATCAGATCTCCCGAAGCGTTTCCGAGTCCACTGGGTTGACACAGTCTCAGGTTGCTCGCATTGCGCTTGGCGTTACAGGTCACGCTGGATTCAATGCTCGGTTCGTTGGCGCCCAACTGAACGCGAGTGCAGACAAGACCTACCTGTCCGGACTGAGTGCAGACGAGCGGAAGGTGCTTGGTGCGCTCACGTCCGAACAGGCCTCGGAGTTCAAGCAGTTCGGCGACCGCGTGTCTCGCGACAGTTCCGTCGCGAGCCTTATAGCCACCGATGCTCGCGAAGCACGCGAACTGTCGTCCAGGATCGCCACCACAACCGCGCGCTCCGCCCGCGCAGATGCTTCCCTCGCCGACCGCACCGCGTTCTCTGAGCGGCTTGCCGTGGCCCGGGAGAGAGGCGATTCGATTTCAATCGACATTGCGCAGGATCCCTACAACCTGGCGATGTTCACTCGGTACGCTGAACAGTACGGCGGCACAAGCGCGTCCGCTCAACAACTGCTGAGCGCTGAACTTGCCCGACAGGCGCTGGCTCCAACCCGAAACTTCAGCGACGGCACTGGCATGCCGTCATCCTTCGACGACGTCCGCCATCTATACACGACCAACAGCGGTGACCCGCGCGTCACGCCGGATATTGACGCTACATATCGACGAGCGGCGGGCGCGGTTCGTCAGGCTGCTCTTCCAGTCGCTCCACCGGCACAAACTGCGCCCGAACCAAGCGACGCTCGCCGGCAGATTCAGACGTCGTCGGACGATCTCCGTGGCCGGACTGCTGCTCGACGGCAAGAGTTCGATGACAAGCGGAGCCCCGGGCGCGCCGACGACGGCACGATTTCCCCACGGCAGTCGCTTTTCAAAGGCACCGCAAGGCAAGTGGCCCGGGACGCGGCCGAGACCTTCCAAGATGCCAAAGACGCGGTGAAGGGGATCATCAAGCCGTAGTCAATCGGGCCCGCGAGATGGCGGGTCCCCCTCAGGAGGCTTCATGAAGGGTGGGTGTCCCTTGTCACGCCAATAGTTGGCCGCGAGGTCCTCGGAAGTCACGCCGGAACCTGGAATCGCGCCTCCTGTATACGTGTTTGATCCCTTGATGCCTCCGAGCTTGAGTACCGCTCCGGCGATCGCAGCGCCGATCAACGCGCCGACACCGGCGAGAACAAGCCTTGTCGCACTGTCCTCACCGCTGCCGGTTGCGAAGCCTGCGATTGCACCCGCCGCGACGATCGCAAGGAAGAGAGCCAGTCGCAAGTCGAGCCTCCCGCGATTCAGTGGAAGAAATTGCAGCATCAGGGTACTGCCAAAGCCGGCGTTGTAGACGATGCTTGACTGCAACATCCGCATCCCCAAGTCGCTTCATGCGGTCACGCAGTGCTCACGACCGTCAGAAGACACCGTTGAGCCAGCGACGGATGCGCTGGCCAATCGATCGATCTGATCCGCCAGGTATTGGAGCGCGCGCCGCCGCTCGTCCGCCATTTCGTGATGGTGATATGCGGCCGTCACCTTGTTTCGCTCGGCATGCGCCAGAAGCAGCTCGACCACCTCGCGGCTGAATCCGTGCTCACGAAGCAAGGTCGCTGCCGTGCCTCGGGTCCCATGGGGCGAGAAGTCCGGGACGCCGAAGTCGAGTCGCTTGAAGAAGTGGTTCAGCGTAGCGTCGCCGAGCGGCACTGCGGCACGAAGCACCGACGGGAACACGTAGGCCTGCGGCTCCGAGCCGAATGCCTTCAGCAGCCCGAGGAGTTCGAGTGCCTGTCGGGACAGGTAGACACGGTGCGGCGCCTTCATCTTCATGCGCTCGGCCGGGATGTCCCACTGGGCCCGCTCGAGGTCGAACTCGCGCCACCGGGCTCGCAGCACCTCTGACTTGCGGCACATCGTGTACATGAGCATCCGGGTGGCAGCGATGGTCACGAAGTGCGCGCCTTGTTTTGCCACCGACCGCCAGAAGGCTCCCAGTTCTGGCTCGGTCAGATGCCGGTGGTGCTCGGCGGCAGGCACCTCGATGACGCCTCGCAGTGGCAAGGCCGGGTTGACCTCGACGAGCAGCTTCTGGATCGCGTAGTTGTAGATCTGCTGGATGTGTTGCCTGACGCCCTCCGCCGTCTTCGGCGTTCCTCTCAAGTCCTCGATGATCGCGAGCACGTCGGCGGGCCGGACGCCGCCCAGCGGCTTCTCGCCGATCGCTGGCCATACGAAGCGCTCGAGCCGGGACTCGATCTGGTTCCGGTAGGTGTCGGACCTGGTCATCAAGCGCTCCCGGATCCAGCGCCGGGAGAACGCCTCGAACTGGTCGGCAGCGGGCTGGCTGTCCTTCGCCTGCTGCCGACGCTCCGCAGTCTCCTGGCGACGAACTTCGGCGGGGTCTACCCCTCGCTCCAAGAGCGACCTGAGTTCGAAGTGCCGCGCCCGGGCGTCGGCCACCCCGATCTCCGGGTATCGCCCGATCTTGACGTCTCGGCGGCTGCCGGCGAATCGGTACTGGTAGCGCCAGGTCTTCTGGCCGGTCGTGCTGACCTCGACGAAAAGCCCCCCGCCATCGCTTAGCTTGTAGAGCCGCGCCTTCGCCTTGGCGTTGTTGATCCGAGTGGGCGTGAGGGTGTAGTTGCTCAGTCGCATGCGTCGTCTCCCGACACTTTTCAGCCACCTCCAAGTGGAGGAATTTGGGCCGTTTCGGGCCCCGTCTCCCGTCAATTTCCCCTCCAAAATGGCGGGATTTCGTGGTCTGCCGTGAGACGTGCTGAAAAGACGAAGCCCCTGATTTCTTCAACAAAATCAGGGGCTTACGGGGCATCATGAGACGCCGTGGAGCGAGGTCACATGTGGTCGATCATCACCTGGCCGAAGCCCGAGCACGACACCTGCGTCGCGCCCTCCATCAGGCGCGCGAAGTCGTAGGTGACCTTCTTGGACAGGATCGCCTTTTCCATCGAGCTGATCACGAGGTCGGCCGCTTCGACCCAACCCATGTGGCGCAGCATCATCTCGGCCGAAAGGATCTCGGAGCCCGGGTTGACGTAGTCCTTGCCGGCGTACTTGGGCGCGGTGCCGTGCGTCGCCTCGAACATCGCGATCGAGTCGGACATGTTGGCGCCCGGGGCGATGCCGATGCCACCGACCTGCGCGGCGAGCGCGTCCGACACGTAGTCGCCGTTCAGGTTCAGCGTCGCGATCACCGAGTACTCGGCGGGGCGCAACAGGATCTGCTGCAGGAACGCGTCGGCGATCACGTCCTTGACGATGATGTCCGTGCCGGTGCGCGGGTTCTTGAAGCTCACCCACGGACCGCCGTCGACCAGCTCGGCGCCGAACTCGCGCTGCGCCAGGGCGTAGCCCCAGTCACGGAACGCGCCTTCGGTGAACTTCATGATGTTGCCCTTGTGGACCAGCGTCACCGAGGGCTTGTTGTTGACGATCGCGTACTGGATCGCCTTGCGCACTAGGCGCTCGGTGCCTTCGCGCGAGACCGGCTTGATGCCGATGCCCGAGGTGCTCGGGAAACGGATCTTCTTGACGCCGAACTCGTCCTGCAGGATCTGGATCAGGCGCTTGGCCTTCTCGCTCTCGCCCTCGAACTCGATGCCGGCGTAGATGTCTTCCGAGTTCTCGCGGAAGATGACCATGTTGGTCTTCTCGGGCTCGCGCACCGGCGAGGGCACGCCCTTGAAGTACTGGATCGGGCGCAGGCACACGTAGAGGTCGAGCTCCTGGCGCAGCGCGACGTTCAGCGAGCGGATGCCGCCGCCGACCGGGGTGGTGAGCGGGCCCTTGATCGAGACCACGTACTCGCGCACGGCGTCGAGCGTCTCGGGCGGCAGCCACACGTCGGGGCCGTAGACGGCGGTCGAACGCTCGCCGGCATAGACCTCCATCCAGTGGATCTTCTTGCTGCCGCCGTACGCCTTCGCGACCGCGGCGTCGATCACCTTGATCATCACCGGCGTGATGTCGATGCCGGTGCCGTCGCCCATGATGAACGGAATGATCGGCTGGTCCGGAACGTTCAGCGAAAAGTCGCCGTTGACGGTGATCTTCTGCCCGCCTTCGGGCACCTTGATGTGCTGATACATGAGAATGTGGCTCCCGCTCGCGAGCGTTGATGCGCGTATTGGCGCGCCGCATTCTAGTCCCGAGCCCACCCGACACCCGAGCCCCAGATGACCCTGCTCCACGCCCTGCGCCACCTCGCGATCGGCCTCGTCGCCGCGTCGGCAGCCACGTTTTCTCTGGCTCAGACGGGGCCGCAGAAGCTGCCGTCGGTGCCGCTCAGCGTCGGCATCTACCGCATCAATGCCGAGGTCGCGCAAACGCCCGACGAGCGTCAGATCGGCCTGATGTTCCGTACCGCGATGGCCGACACCGAAGGCATGCTGTTCGTGTTCGAGGACGCCAGCCAGCAGTGCTTCTGGATGAAGAACACGCTCATCCCGCTCGCGATCGCGTTCATCGGCGACGACGGCACCATCGTCAACCTCGATCGCATGAAGCCGCAGACGCTCGACTCGCACTGCTCCACCAAGCCGGTGCGCTTCGTCCTCGAGATGAACGACGGCTGGTTCGACAAGCGGGGCATCAAGCCCGGCGCCAGGCTGCGCGGCGCGCCGTTCGGCAACTGACGAAACAAGAAAGCCGGCACGCAGCCGGCTTTGCCGATCGGATCGGGCGGTGCGACCGCCCGATCCGGCCGCCGCTCAGGCGGCGTAATTCTTCGTCGCGAAGTCCCAATTCACCAGCGAGGCCAGGAAGGTCTCGACGAACTTGGGGCGCAGGTTGCGGTAGTCGATGTAGTAGGCGTGCTCCCAGACGTCGATCGTCAGCAGCGCCTTGTCGCCGGTGGTGAGCGGCGTGCCGGCAGCGCCCATGTTGACGATGTCGACGGCGCCGTCGTCCTTCCTGACGAGCCAGGTCCAGCCCGAACCGAAGTTGCCGACCGCACTCTTGGTGAACGCTTCCTTGAAGGCGTCGTAGCTGCCCCACTTGGCGTTGATCGCATCGGCGAGCGGTCCGGTCGGCGCGCCGCCGCCGCCCGGCTTCATGCAGTTCCAGAAGAAGGTGTGGTTCCAGACCTGGGCGGCGTTGTTGTAGATGCCGCCGCTCGACTTCTTGACGATGGCCTCGAGGTCCATGTTCTCGAACTCGGTGCCCTTCTGCAGGTTGTTCAGGTTCACGACGTAGGCGTTGTGGTGCTTGTCGTGGTGGTACTCGAGGGTCTCGCGGCTCAGGTGCGGCGCCAGCGCGTCGTGCGAATACGGCAGGGGCGGCAGGGTATGTTCCATGGTGTCCTCGTCGGAAGTTGGGCGGATCGAAAGATTGTAGGCAGCTTGCCCTGCCGGCCGCGTGGCGCGGGGCGCGCCGCGTCCGCGACCCGGTTGGTGCGGCCGGGTCGAACGAGCGGCCGAGAGGCGCGCGCGCCGCGCGCGGTGCGTCAGTCCGACGCGCCGAAGAGATCGGGCGTCGCGGCGTCGCGCGCCGTGCGGGCAGCGCTGCGCGGCGGCGTCGCTGCCGGCTCGGCGCCCGCCGTGCGGGCAGCGCTGCGCGGCGGCGTCGCTGCCGGCTCGGCGCCCGCCGCGCGGGCGTCGAACGCCCCGTCGCCGAGCACCGCGCGGAACGCCTGCCCCGGTCGCACCTGTGCCACCGAGGTGATCGCCGCGCCGGCCTCGTCGGTGAGGCGCGCGTAGCCACGCGCGAGCACGCGCGCGGGATCGAGCGCGTCGAGCCGGCCGGCGAGCGCGTCGAGCGTCGCGCGCGCCCGTTCGCTGCGCTGCAGCGCCGCCCGCACGAAGCGGCCACCGAGCGCGTCCAGGGCCGCCGCGCGCTCGCTGCGTCGCAGCGTGGCGCGCGTCAGGCGGGCGTCGAGCGTGTCCAGCATCGCGCCGGCGCGCTCCGCGCGCTGCAGCGCGGCACGGCCGAATCGCGCCTCGAGCGCGTCGAGCCCCGACTGCTGGCGCTGCAGCGCGCGGGCGACCGCGCCGACCGCGCGGTTCTCGAGCAGCTCGAGCGCGTGCCGGCGCGCGAGCAGCGCGTCGGCCGGGCGCGACAGACGCAGTCCGGCGCGGTCGAGACGCTGCGCCTCGACGTCGAGGCGGTGCGTGACGCGCCGCCGCATCGTGTCGGCCAGCCCGTCGAGGCCGGCGAGCTCGGCGCGCGTCGCCGGCCCCGCGAGCTCGGCGGCCGCGGTCGGCGTCGCGGCGCGCAGGTCGGCTGCGAGGTCGGCCAGCGTCACGTCGGTCTCGTGGCCAACGCCGCAGATCACCGGCATCGGCGCGCCGGCGATCGCCCGCACCACGCGCTCGTCGTTGAACGCCCACAGGTCCTCGAGCGAGCCGCCGCCGCGCGCGACGATCAGCACGTCGACCTCGGCGCGCCTGGCCGCGCTCGCGATCGCCGCGCACAGCGCGGCCGGGGCGTCGGCGCCCTGCACCGGGCTCGGGTAGATCAGCAGCTCGACATGCGGCGAGCGCCGCTGCAGCGTGGTCGCGATGTCGTGCAGCGCGGCGCCCGCGAGCGAGGTGACGACGCCGATGCGGCGAGGGAACGCCGGCAACGCGCGCTTCCTGTCGTCGTCGAACAGGCCCTCGGCCGCGAGACGCGCCTTCGCCCGCAGGAACTGCTCGTAGAGTGCGCCGGCGCCGCTGCGCTGCATCGACTCGGCGACGAACTGCAGCTCGCCGCGCGGCTCGTAGATCGCGAGCCGGCCCCGCAGGTCGACCACCTGGCCGTCGCCCGGCTGGAAGTCGAGCAGGCCGGCCGCGCGCCGGAACATCGCGCAGCGCAGCGAGGCGCCGCCATCGGCGTCCTTCAGCGTGAAGTAGCAGTGCCCGCTGGGCGCTCGCGAGAACGCCGCGAGCTCGCCGCGCACCACGCAGGCGCCGATGCCGCTCGCGATCAGTTCCGACACGGCGCCGACGAGCTGGGCGACGCTCCAGATCGGCGCGCGCGCGCCGGAAACGGGCGCAACCGCGCTCAGTGGCAGCTCCCGACGGGCGAGAACTCCACAGCTGCGGTGTTGCATGGGAGCGACGCCGCCGCGTCCCCCACGCCCCCGGGACTATCACGTAAGTGACTGATTTTCAAGGCGTTTCGCCTGCACAATTTTTCAGCAAAGAACCGCTGCAGAGGCAAATGGCCCGGGAAAGGCGCCGCCTCGACAACTTGCCCACAAAGTTGTCCACAAGAACGGTGGACGATTTGTATCGGCGGCCCGGCTCGGCTTACAAGTTCGCCTGGATGCCCGGAGATGGCGACGAGGCGCGGGGCGGCGCGGGTGCCGGCCATAATCACGCGCCACTGCCGCGTGGCGCGAACCCCTACCCGCTTCCAGATAGAAGGTCCTGTTTGCTGGCGATCATACAAGCGGCCGGATGGCCGATCTGGCCTCTCCTCGTGTGCTCGATCGGCGCCCTGGCCGTGGTTCTGGAGCGTCTTTCGAGCCTGCGCACCCAGCGCGTCATGCCGCCGCGCCTGGTCGACGAGGTGATCGCCCTCACCCGCACCAGTCTGCCTTCGCTGGACGTCGTCAAGAAGCTCGGAGACAGCTCCGTGCTCGGCGCCGTGCTCGCGAGCGGCGTGCGTGCCGTGATCAGCGAGCCGCGGATCGGCGCCGATGCGCTGCGTGCCACCTTCGAGACCGCGGGCCGCGCCGCGGTGCACCGCCTCGAGCGCTACCTCAACACGCTGGGCACCATCGCCTCGGCGGCACCGCTGCTCGGCCTCATGGGCACCGTGATCGGGATGATCGAGATCTTCGGCTCGCAGACCCCGGGCGGCGGCAACCCGGCCCAGCTCGCGCACGGCATCTCGGTGGCGCTTTACAACACCGCGTTCGGGCTGATGATCGCGATCCCGTCGCTCATGTTCTATCGATACTTCCGCGGCCTCGTCGACGCCTATACCCTCGAGATGGAACAGGCGGCCGCCCGCCTGGTGCCGCACCTGCTGCGCTTCGCGGTGCCGCGCCACGCCCCCGCCGAGCCGCGATGAACTTCCGCAAGCAGCGCCCGGAGGAGCCGGAGATCAATCTGATCCCGTTCATCGACGTGCTGCTCGTCGTTCTTATCTTCCTGATGCTGTCGACGACCTACTCCAAGTTCACCGAGCTGCAGGTGGCGCTGCCGTTCGCCGACGCCAATGCGGCGCAGGACCGCCCGCGCGAGCTGATCGTCGCCGTGGCCGCCGACGGCCGTGTCGCGGTCGGCGGGCAGCCGGTCGACGGGCGCAGCGTCGACGCGATCGCAGCGGCGCTGACGGCTGCCGGCGCCAGGGCCGACGCCGTGCTCATCATCTCGGCGGACGCCAACGCCGGCTACCAGAGCGTCGTCAGCGTCATGGACGCGGCGCGCCGCAGCGGCCTCTCGCGGCTCACCTTCGCCGCACAGGCGTCGCCGGCGGGCGCCGCGCGCTGAGCGCGTCAGCCGTGCCGGCGTCGCCAGCACGCGTTCGATGACGACGTCCGGCCGCTGGGCCGATGCGCTGCAGCGCGCCTGGCTCGTCCGCGGGCCGCTCGCGATCGCGCTGCGGCCGCTCGCCGCGCTGTTCGGCGCGGTGCTGATGCTGCGCCGGGCGCTCTACCGCTTCGGCGTGCTGCGGGTCGAGCGCCTGCCGGTCCCGGTGGTCGTCGTCGGCAACCTGATCGTCGGCGGCGCCGGCAAGACGCCGACGGTGCTGGCGGTGGTCGACCTGCTGCGCGGCGTCGGCCGGACGCCGGGCGTGATCTCGCGCGGTTACGGTCGCGCCGCGCCCGACGCGCTGGTCGAGGTCGAGCCCGCGACGCCGGCGGCGGCGTGCGGCGACGAGCCGCTCGTGCTGCGCCGGCGCGCCGGCGTGCCGGTCGTCGTCGGGCGCGACCGCGTCGCGGCGGCGCGCGAGCTCCTCGCGCGCCATCCCGGAGTCGACGTCATCGTCAGCGACGACGGACTGCAGCACTGGCGGCTCGGCCGCGACGCCCAGGTGCTGGTGTTCGACGAACGCGGCGTCGGCAACGGCTGGCTGCTTCCCGCGGGGCCTCTGCGCGAGCCGCTGCCGGCGCATCTGCCGGCGCGCAGCTGCGTGCTCTACAACGCCCCGGCGCCGACCACGCGCTGGCCCGGACCCACTGCCGAGCGGCGCCTCGCGGGCGTGGTCGGGCTCGCCGACTGGTGGCGCGGCGACCGGCCCGACCCGCATGCGCTTGGCGCACTGAGCGGGCGCCGCGTGCTCGCCGCGGCCGGCATCGCCCGCCCGCGGCGCTTCTTCGACCTGCTCGCCGCCGCCGGCGTCGAGGTCGTCCCGCTCGCCCTGCCGGACCACTTCGATTTCGCGACCTTGCCGTGGCCGAACGGCACCGCCGACGTCGTCGTCACCGAGAAGGACGCCGCCAAGCTCGACCCACACCGCATCGGCGTGACTCGCGTCTGGGTCGCGGCGCTAGACTTCGCGCCCGGCGCCGCGTTCGAGGCCGCGCTGCTCGCGCTGCTGCCGGCGGCGCGCCATGGAACGACCGATGGAACCACGCCTTCTTGATCTGCTCGTCTGCCCGATCTGCAAGGGGCCGCTGCGCCATGCGCGCCCCCCGCTGCACGACCGCGAGGAGCTGATCTGCAACGCCGACCGGCTCGCCTACCCGGTGCGCGACGGCATCCCGGTCATGCTCGAGAGCGAGGCGCGCTCGACGGACGAGCCGGCGACCTCGGCGCCCGGCCCGTGACGGCGCGCCGGCGTCGTCCGCCGTCCGCCGGTTGGCCGGCGGTGCGTGGTGGCGCCGGCGCTCCGGCGCGATGAGCTTCGACGTGCTGATCCCGGCGCGGCTGGCGGCCACGCGCCTGCCGAGGAAGCCCCTGCTCGACATCGCCGGCCTGCCGATGATCGTGCGGGTCGCCGAGCGCGCGCGCGCGTCGGCCGCGCGCTCGGTGGTGGTCGCAGCCGACCACGCCGACATCGCCGCGGCGTGCCGCGAGCACGGCGTCGACGTCGTGCTCACCTCGCCCGACCACCCGAACGGCAGCGCGCGTCTTGCCGAGGCGTGCGAGCAGCTCGGCCTCGACGGCGACGCCATCGTGGTCAATGTGCAGGGCGACGAGCCGCTGATCGAGCCCGACTCGATCGACGCCTGCGCGAGCCTGCTCGAGCGCACGCCCGAGTGCGTGATGAGCACCGCCGCGCATCCGATCGCCGACCCGGCCGAGTTCGCCAACCCGAACGTCGTCAAGGTGGTGCTCGACGCCGCCGGCCGCGCGCTCTACTTCTCGCGCGCGCCGATCCCATGGTGGCGCGATGCGCCGGCGGGCGACCCGGCCGCGCTCGCCGACCCGGTGCCGCTGCGCCACATCGGGCTCTATGCCTATCGCGCGGCGTTCCTGCGCCGCTTCGGCACGCTCGCGCCGAGCCCGCTCGAGCGCATCGAGTCGCTGGAACAACTGCGCGTGCTCTGGCACGGCGAGCGCATCGCGGTGCATCGCGCCGCGAGCGCACCGGGACCCGGCGTCGACACCGCGGAAGACCTGAGCCGCGTGCGTGCCGTGTTCGCCGACAATCGCGCTCCGGCTTCGGCCGGACCGGGAGCGGGCCGCGGCGCCTGAACCCACTTCCATGTTCGACGCGACGCAGCAAGGGACCGCATGAGACTGATTCTGTTGGGAGCGCCCGGGGCCGGGAAAGGGACGCAGGCCACCTTCCTGTGCAAGCACTTCGGCATTCCGCAGATCTCGACGGGCGACATGCTGCGCGCCGCCGTGAAGGCGGGAACCGAGCTCGGCATCGCCGCCAAGAAGGTGATGGACGCCGGCGCTCTGGTCGGCGACGACATCATCATCGGCCTCGTCAAGCAGCGCATCGCCGAACCCGATTGCGCAGGCGGCTTCCTGTTCGACGGCTTCCCGCGCACCATCGTGCAGGCCGACGCGCTCAAATCCGCCGGCATCCAGCTCGACTACGTGCTCGAGATCGACGTCCCCGACGCCGAGATCATCGAGCGGGTCGCCGGCCGCCGCGTGCACGTCGCCTCGGGCCGCACGTACCACGTCAAGTTCAATCCGCCGCGCCTCGAAGGCCGGGACGACGTGACTGGCGAGGAGCTGATCCAGCGCCTCGACGACGTCGAGGAGACCGTGATGCGCCGCCTCGCGGTCTATCAGGAGCAGACCCGGCCGCTGGTCGACTACTACGCGCAGTGGGCCGCATCGGGCGACCCCGCGGCGCCGAAATACCGCAAGATCAGCGGCACCGGCAGCGTCGACGAGATCACCGCTCGCGCGCTCGCCGCCCTCGTCTGATCAGCGCCTGACCGCGCCCACCTTCCGACCCGGAGCTCTCGATGGACATCGCCGGTCGCGTCTTCATCGTCACCGGGGGAGCGTCGGGGCTCGGCGAAGGTGCCGCCCGCATGCTCGCCGCGAACGGCGGCAAGGTGGTCGTCGCCGACCTGCAGGCCGAGCGCGGCGAGGCGGTCGCTGCCGAGCTCGGCGGCGCGTTCGTGCGCTGCGACGTCAGCGCCGAAGCCGACGCTCGAGGCGCGGTCGAGCGCGCGATCGACCTCGGCAAGCTCGTCGGCCTGGTCAACTGCGCCGGCATCGCGCCGGCGGCCAAGACGCTCGGCAAGGACGGCGCGCACCCGCTCGCGCTGTTCAGCAAGGTCGTCACGGTCAACCTGATCGGCAGCTTCAACATGATCCGGCTCGCCGCGGCCGCGATGGCCATGAACGAGCCCGAACCGACCGGCGAGCGCGGCGTGCTGATCTCGACCGCGAGCGTCGCCGCCTACGACGGCCAGATCGGCCAGGCCGCGTACTCGGCGTCGAAGGGCGGCGTGGTCGGCATGACGCTGCCGATCGCGCGCGATCTGGCGCGCAACGGCATCCGCAACATGACGATCGCCCCCGGCATCTTCGGCACGCCCATGCTGTTCGGCATGCCCGAGGAGGTGCAGCAGGCGCTCGCCGCCAGCGTGCCGTTCCCGAGCCGCCTCGGCACCCCCGCCGACTACGCCAAGCTGGTGCACCAGATCGTCACCAACGAGATGCTGAACGGCGAGGTGATCCGCCTCGACGGCGCGATCCGGCTCGCGCCGAAGTAGGTCGCCACCGCCACCCAGGGCCGCTTTCATTCGTCGGCGCCCGGTCCCCACGTTCGGGTCAGCTGCCGCGCCGCAGGTGCAGCGTCCAGAGCCGCGCCAGGTCGGCCGTGCCGTCGCTGCCGCCGACCGCCCGGAACGTCGCGATCGCGCCGGCGCGATCGCCGGCGAGCCACTGCGCGATCGCGAGGTGCAGGCGCGCGTCGTCCGGGCGCTTGAGCCCGCCGCCCGCAAGCGCGTCTCGAATCGCCACGGCCGCTGCCTTGGCGTCGCCGGCGTACGCGCGGTCGAGCGCGGCGGCGACGCGGCTGTCGGCATCGGCGGCGCGGGTTCTCGCGGCGTCGCCGCTCGCGCGCGCGACCAGCGCACGCAGGCGCTCGTGGCGCGCGGCGTCGGGGCCGTTGCCGAGGACGCCCGTCGCGTAGCCCTGCTCGACGACGCGGCGCGCCTCGGCGCCGGCGTCGGCCTGCAACGCGAGCTGCGCCATCTCGACGACGTCGTCGGCGCGCTTCAAGCCACCGGTCGCCTGCAGCAGGCGCAGGCGGTCGAGCGTCAGGCGCCCGGCGAACCCCGGCCGCCGTTGCAGGCGGTCGAGCCGGGTTGCCCAGTCGGCGGGCGTCGGGTGATGGGCCAGGATCTTCTCGAGGGCGGCATCGAACGCCGCCGCGTCGCCCTGCTTCTGCGCCATCGCGAGCAACAGGCGAAGCGTGTCGTCCGCGGGCGTGCCGCCGCTGCGTTCGACCGCTGTGACGTCCCGGGTCAGCTCGCGCTGCGCCGCGGCGACGTCTCCCGCCTGGAAGAGGCTGCGGATCTGCAGCGCCCGCAGTGCCGGGCTCGCCGCGCCCTCTCGCGCGCCGCGCTCGGCCCACTGCGCTGCTCTCGCGTACTGCCCGGCGCGGTAGTAGCCGGCGGCGATCGCCTCGAGCGTGCGCGCGGCTTCGGCGCCCCCCGGCCGCGTGCCGTCGGCGGCGAGCGCGTCGTAGGCACGCGCCGCGACGTCGATCTCGCCGGCTCCGAGGGCCGCGGCGATGCGCATGCGCTCGATCAGCGCGCGCTCGTTCGGCGTCCGTGGGCCGGCCGCGTCGGCCTCGCGCACCTTGGCGAGCGCCGCGCCGAACCGGCGCGCGCCGACGAGTTGCTGCGCCGCCTGAAGAGGTCGACCGATCTCGGGACGAACCGCTTCCTGGGCCGCGACCGGGGCGAGCACCCCCGAGGCGACGAAAGTGGCCGCGACCAGCAGCGGGCACCAGGCGAGCCTGATCGACCGGCCCTCGATGCCGCCGCGACGGGCCGCCCGCCGCACGCTAGCCGCCGCCATCGCGATCGACGATCCCGATCTTCGTCGCGCCGATCCGCTGCGCGCTCGCGAGCACCATCGCAACGAAGCGGTACTCGACGAGCCGGTTCGGCCGGACGTGCAGCTCGGGCTGATCGGCCTCGGCGGCGACCGTGCGCAACCGCGCCTCGAGCTCGCCGCGGTCGGCGAGCACCGTGCCGTTCCACAGCATGGTGCCGTCGAAGTCGATGTCGACGTTGACGACGCGCGGCTGCACCACCGGCGGCGGCACGCTGCCGCTCGGCAGGTTCAGGTTCACCGCGTGCAGCTGAACCGGGATCGTGATGATCAGCATGATGATCAGCACCAGCATCACGTCGATCAGCGGCGTGGTGTTGATGTCGAGCATCACCTCGGGTTCGTCGTCGGCGCGATCGCCGAGGCCGGGTTGCAGCGCCATGGTCGTCGTCGGCTCAGCCCGCACCGGGTTCGGTGACGAAGCTCACCCTGCGGATCGCCGCCCGCGTGCACGCGTGCAGGACGCGGCCGACGTATTCGTAGCGCGCGCGCTCGTCGCCGCGCACGTGCACCTCGGGCTGCGGAGAGCGACCCGCCACCTCCTGCAGGCGTCGCTCCAGCGCTTCGGCGTCGATCGGGGCGCCGTTCCAGAAGAACTCGCCGTCGCGGGTCACCGAGATCTCGACGTTCTCGGGGCGCGTCTGGCGCGGCACGTTGCGCTCGTCCGGAAGGTTCACCGGCACCGTCTGGGTGACGACCGGGATCGTGATCAGGAAGATGATCAGCAGCACCAGCATCACGTCGACGAGCGGCGTGGTGTTGATCGTCGCCGTGAGATCGTCGTCGTCGCCGGCGCCGGGCCCGAGCTGCATCGCCATCGGCTGCGTCTCGTGCGTGCGCTCAGCGCGGGGTGGTCGACGCCGGCGCTGGGGCGGCGCCGGCGGAAGCAGCGGTGGTCGTCGCCGCGATCGGCGCGCCCATCAGCACGCCGTGCAGATCGGCGCCGAAGCGCCGCACCGACTCCATCGTGACCTTGTTGCGCCGCACCAGCCAGTTGTAGCCGAGTACCGCGGGCACCGCGACGAAGAGGCCGAGCGCGGTCATGATCAGCGCCTCGCCGACCGGCCCGGCGACCTTGTCGATCGACGCCTGCCCCGCGACGCCGATCGCGGTGAGCGCGTTGTAGATGCCCCAGACGGTGCCGAAGAGGCCGATGAACGGCGCGGTCGAACCCACCGTCGCGAGGAACGCGAGTCCGTCCTGCAGCCGGCTCTGCACGTCGTCGAGGCTGCGCTGCACGTTCATGCCGACCCAGGTGTTGCGGTCGATGTTTTCGGTCAGCGCGCCTTCGTGGTGCTCGCTCGCGGTGATGCCGGCATCGGCGATCGCGCGGAACGCACTGCCGGCCCCGAGCGCCTGGGTCGCCTCGCCGAGCGTGCGAGCGCGGAAGAACTGGCGCGGCGCGACGCGTGCCTCGCGCGCCAGCCGCACGCTCTGCACGAGCTTGGTCACGATGATGGTCCAGCTGCCGATGCTCATCAGCAGCAGGATCACCAGGGTGCCGAGCGCGATGGCGTCGCCGTGGCGAATCAGCGCGCCGAGGCCGTACGGGTTCTCGACCGTCTCGCGCCTCGGTGCGGCCGCGCTCGCCGGACGCGCCGCGACGACGGCGCTCGCGGGCGCCGCGACTGCGGCCGATGCAGCGCTCGCCGCCGATGACGGCGCGGCCGGCGCACTCGCCGCGGCATCGCTGCCCGCGACGGCGGGCTGCGCGATCGCAGGCGGTGCGGCGAGCACGCCCGCGGTCGCCGCGAGCAGCACGAGCGGCACGAGTCGCGCCCGGAACGGGGCTCGAGGAGGCATGGATGGGTCCTGCATGGCTGGAGAGTGACGAGAAGGCCCGAAGGCTAGTCGAGCCGGTACTCGAACGGGACCTGGACCACGATGTCGCGGCCCTGCCCGATGCAGCGGTACTCGGCAACGACGCGCATGCTGCTGCGCGCGAAGATGGGGTGCGACGCGCGCAGCGTCTTGATGTCCTTGACCTCGCCGCCGGAACCGAGCGTGAACTGCACCAGCGCGTCGCCCTTGTCGAGGCCCTGGCGCATGGCTTCGCGCGGGAAAGCGGCGTCGCGCCGCACCGCGGCCTGGTTGGGGCAGACGACGCCGATCTGCACCGGCCCCGGCGACGCCGGGCGCGGCGCCGACGCGGGCATGGGCACCGCCGCGACCACCGGCGGCGGCGGCGCGGGTGCGGCGAGCGGCGGAGGCGCCGGAGGCGCCGGCGGCACGATCGCCGTCGGCGGCGCGACCGGCACCGGTGGCTGCGCGGGCGCCGGCTGCGGGGTCGGTGCCGCGATGCGGATCTCGGGCGGCGGGATGAACGGCGGCGGCGGCGCATCGAAGGCCGGCACCGGCACCGCCGCCTCGGGCGCCGGCTCGGCGCGCGCCGGCTCGCTGACGATCCGGGTCTCGACCGTCGCTTGCGGCGCATCGACCTCGCGCGTCGCGAGCGCCGTCACGAGTGCGTAGATCACCACGCCATGGATTGCCACCACCGCGGCGAATCCGATCCAGCGCCGCGGCGAGCGCCTGCCGAAGCCGTTGGCACGGGACCCTGCAGCCAGCACGTCGACCCGCCCGCGCGTCACCAGCCGATGAAGGCGTCGCGTCGGTCGACCAGCAGCTGCACGCGCTGTCCGACGGGCAGCATCACCTTGGTCGGCACGTGTCCGAACGGCAGGCCGCCGAGGATCGGCGTCTTCGTCGTCGACCGCACGTGATCGATCGCGTCGGCAAGGCCGTAGCCCTTGTCGAGCGGCGACTTCTTCCAGCCGGTGAACGCCCCGAGCAGCACCGCGCGCTGGGCGTCGAGCACGCCGGCCTGCCGCAGCTGCAGCAGGCTGCGCTCGATGCGGTACGGGTGCTCGTTGACGTCCTCGAGGAAGAGGATGCCGCCGTCGATGCGCGGGAAGTGCGGCGTGCCGAGCAGCGAGTTCACGATCGCGAGGTTGCCGCCCCACAGCGTCCCGGAGACGTCGAGTCCGTCGAAGCCGGCATCGGTGCGAAAGCCGACCGCCTCGAGCGAGCCTTCCATCGCCTCGAGAAAGCACGCCTCGGTGACGTCGTCGACGCCGCCGTCGGCGCTGCTGCGCCCGAAGTCGTCGCAGGCGAGCGGCCCGGCCCAGGTCACGCCGCCCGCGTGCGCGAGCATGCCGAGCTGCAGCGACGTGACGTCGCTGTGGCCGACCCAGCGCGTGCCGGCCTCGACGCTGGCGGCGATCGCCGCCCAGTCGATGCGGTCGAGCAGGCGCGTGAGACCGTAGCCGCCGCGCGTGGCGAGCGCGACGCCGGGTCGCAGGTCCGCGACGCGATGCAGCGTCGCCAGCCGCACGTCGTCGCTGCCCGCGAAACGCTGCACGCGCGCGGTCGCCGACTCGTCGATGTCAACCACGAAGCCGTGCTTCGCAAGGCGCGCTGCGGCACGCCGCAGCGGCAGCACCGAGCGCAGCGCGCCGGCGGGCGAGAACAGCCGCAGCGACGGCGCGCTGCCCGAGCGGTCGGCGTGCCGATGGTGGTGGTGATGGTGCTCGTCGCCGTGGCCGTTCTCGGCGTGCTCGTGGTCAGCCTGCTGGTGGCCATGGTCGGCGTAGCTCGCTGCGGTGCGGACGTTACTGGAGTCCTGCTCGCGCCCGACGCCGGCTTGATCGTCATGGCCCCGCCCGTGATCGCCGCCGGCGCCACCCTGCTCCGCCCTCCTCGACGCGCTCATCGCGGCGACTCCGCGTCCAGCTCGATCGACTCGCCGGCCGGGATCGTCACGTCGTCGAGCGCGTCGGGCAGCTCGCCGGCGGTCGCGGCCGCCGCCTGGCGGGCGCGGCGCTGCTCGCGCACCTGCGCGCGCCGCTCGGCGAAGAACGAGCGCAGCACCCCGCCGCAGGCGTCGGCGAGCAGCCCACCGCTGATCTGCGTGTGGTGGTTGAGCAGCGGGTTGCCGAACAGGTCGACCACCGAGCCGGCGGCACCGGCCTTCGGATCGAGCGCGCCGAAGACGACCCGCTTGATGCGCGCGTGCATCAGCGCCATCGCGCACATCGCGCACGGCTCGAGCGTCACGTAGAGCTCGAGCTCGGGAAGACGGTAGTTGCCGAGCAGCCGGGCCGCGTGGCGCAGCGCAACGATCTCGGCGTGCGCGGTCGGATCGTGGTCGGTGATCGGGCGGTTGTAGCCCGTCGCGACCACCTGCGGCCCGTCGGGCGTCGCGCGCATCAGCACCGCGCCGACCGGCACCTCGCCGACCAGCCACGCGTTCTGCGCCTGGTCGAGCGCCATCCGCATTGCGCTTTCGTCGTGGTGGGCAGCCATCAGCGGTCGACCTGCCGCAGGCGCTCGTTCGACTGCTCGAGCGCGCGCTGCACGTCGTCGCGCACCCGCTCGGTGGTGGCCGTCGGAGGCTCGCCGACGGGCGGCTGGATGCCGGCAGCCGACGCCGCCAGCGTCGGCGCGGCGACCCCGTGGCGCGCGACCCCGAACTGGCGCTTGGCAAGCAGCGCCACGAACGCGACCACGACCAGCAGCGCGACGATGCCGAACACGCCCTTCACGTCACTCCCACTCGATGGTCGCCGGCGGCTTCGACGAGACGTCGTAGGTCACGCGGTTGATCCCGCGCACCTCGTTGATGATGCGGCTCGACACGGTCTTGAGTAGCGCGTACGGCAGCTCGGCCCAGTCGGCGGTCATGAAGTCGCTGGTCTGCACCGCGCGCAGTGCGACGACATACTCGTAGGTCCGGCCGTCGCCCATCACGCCGACGCTCTTGACCGGCAGGAACACCGCGAACGCCTGGCTCGTCAGCTCGTACCAGCTCTTGTTGCTGACCGGGTCGATGGTGTTGCGCAACTCTTCGATGAAGATCGCGTCGGCGCGGCGCAGCAGGTCGGCGTACTCGCGCTTCACCTCGCCGAGGATGCGCACGCCGAGCCCCGGCCCCGGGAACGGGTGGCGGTACACCATGTCGTGCGGCAGGCCGAGCGCGACGCCGAGCTCGCGCACCTCGTCCTTGAAGAGCTCGCGCAGCGGCTCGAGGAGCTTGAGGCCCAGCGTCTCGGGCAGCCCGCCGACGTTGTGGTGGCTCTTGATCGTGGTCGCCTTCTTGGTCTTGGCGCCGCCCGACTCGATGACGTCGGGGTAGATCGTCCCTTGCGCGAGCCACTTCGCCTGCTCGAGGCGCCCCGCCTCGCGGGTGAACACCTCGACGAACTCGCGGCCGATGATCTTGCGCTTGAGCTCGGGGTCGCTCACGCCGGCGAGCTCGCCGAGGAACGCCTCGCTGGCGTCGATCGCGAGCACCTTGACGTGCAGGCGGTCGGCGAACATCTCCATCACCATGCGCGCCTCGTCCAGACGGAGCAGGCCGTGATCGACGAACACGCAGGTCAGGCGATCGCCGATGGCCTGGTGCACCAGCGCCGCGGCGACGCTCGAATCGACGCCGCCCGAGAGGCCGAGGATCACCTCGTCGTCGCCGACCTGCTCGCGGATGCGCGCGACGGCCTCGTCGATGTAGTTGACCATCACCCAGTCGGGCTTGGCGCCGCAGATCTGCAGCGCGAAGCGCTCGAGGATCTCGCGGCCCTTGCGGGTGTGCGTCACCTCGGGATGGAACTGCACCGCGTAGTAGCCGCGCGCCTCGTCGGCCATGCCGGCGACCTCGCAGCTCGGCGTCGACGCCATCAGCTTGAAGCCCGGCGGCATCTGGGTGACGTTGTCGCCGTGACTCATCCACACCTTCAGCATGCCGTGCCCGGCCGCGGTGGAGAAGTCCTCGATGGCGTCGAGCAGCCTGGTATGACCATGCGCGCGCACCTCGGCGTAGCCGAACTCGCGGTGCCGGCTCGGCTCGACCGTGCCACCGAGCTGCACCGCCATCGCGAACATGCCGTAGCAGATGCCGAGCACCGGAACGCCGAGATCCCACACCGCCTGCGGCGCGCGCAGGTCGTGCGCCTCGTAGGTCGACGCGTGGCTGCCGGACAGGATGATCCCCTTGGGCGCGAACTCGCGGACGAACGCGTCGCTGACGTCGTTGGGATGAATCTCGCAGTAAACGTGCGCCTCGCGGATGCGGCGGGCGATCAGCTGGGTCACCTGCGAGCCGAAATCGAGGATGAGGATCTTGTCGTGCATGGTCGGTCGGCTGTCAGGCCGTCGGGGAAGACGCGGTGGGCTGGGCAACGCCGCCTGCCGCGAGGCGCGCGCGCCGCAGGCGCCGGAACTGGACCCACGCCAGCGCCAGCGCCGCGAACTGGAGCAGCGCACAGAAGTAGAACGGGGCGCCGATGCGCCAGTCGCCGCGCGGCAGGTGCGACACCGCACCGAGCAGCGGGGCCGCGAACATCGGCGCGATCACCGCCATCAGGCTGTTGAGACCGCCGACCGCGCCGAGCGTGCGGCCCTGCGTGGCGGGATCGGCGGCGCCGGAGATGATGCTCTGGATCGACGCGGTCACGGTGAAACCGAGCAGGTTCACGAAGATCACCGCGACCATCATCCAGCCTTGCGGGACCACGCCGTAGAGCACGTACGCCAGCGTCGACGACACGAGCCCCCAGATCGCGAGGCGCTGCGGCGAGAAGCGCTTGAGCAGGCGGCCGAGCAACACGCCCTGCACCAGTGCCGAGGCGATGCCGACCGCGAACATCGACCAGCCGTTCTCGAGCGGCCCCCAGCCGAACTTGAAGGTGGTGTAGAGCACCCAGCTCGTGTAGAGCACGAACTGCGCGAGGCCGCTGAACGCGATCACCGCGACCAGCAGGCCGACGCCCTTGAGCTGGCCGAGGCGCAGCAGCGACGCCAGCGGGTTGATGGCGCGCCAGCCGAAGCGGCGCCGGCGCTCGGGCGGCAGCGACTCGGGCAGCACGAACCAGCCGTAGGCGAAGTTGAGCAGCGCCAGCACGCCGGCCGCGTAGAACGGCAGGTGCACGTCGATCTGCCCGAGCACGCCGCCCATCACCGGACCGAGGATGAAGCCGATCCCGAACATCGCGCCGATGAGGCCGAAGCGGCGCGCGCGCTGCTCGGGCGGCGTGATGTCGGCGACGTAGGCGTTGGCGACCGCCGCGTTCGACTGCATCGCCCCGCTGAACACGCGCACCAGGATCAGCATCCAGAGCGCGGTCGCCATGGCGGTGACGAAGAAGCTGAGCGCGAGCGCGAAGAAGCCGAGCAGCAGCACCGGTCGGCGGCCGTAGCGGTCGGACAGCGCGCCGAGCAGCGGCGAGGTGACGAAGTTCGCGAGGCTGAAGGTAAAGGTGGTGACGCCGAACCACCATGCCTGGTCGGCGGTCGACCCGGTGAAGGTGCCGACCAGCACCGGCAGCACCGGAATGATCAGACCGATCGACACCATGTCGATCAGCACCGTCAGCATGATGAACGGCATCGCCGCCGCGCGCGACGCGACGCGCGACTCGGCGGCCGGCGCCGGGGCGAGCGGCGCGCTCGCCGGCAACGAAGCGCCGGGCGCCGCGGCGGCGGACGAGTCGGGTTGCGCGTTCACCGCGCCGCGGAGCGCTGCGCCACGCGCCTCACTCGGAACGATAGTTCGGCGCTTCCTTCGTGATCTGCACGTCGTGGACGTGGCTCTCGCGAATGCCGGACGACGTGATCTCGACGAACTGCGCCTTGGCGTGCATCTCGGCGATGTCGGCGCAGCCGCAGTAGTGCATCGAAGCGCGCAGGCCGCCGGCCATCTGGAAGATGATCGCGACCACCGAGCCCTTGTAAGGCACCTGGCCTTCGATGCCTTCGGGCACCAGCTTGGCGCTGCCGCCGGCGGTGCTCTCGCCTTCCTGGAAGTAGCGGTCGGCCGAGCCCTGCTGCATGGCGCCGATCGAGCCCATGCCGCGGTAGCTCTTGTAGGTGCGGCCCTGGTAGAGGATGACCTCGCCCGGTGCTTCCTCGGTACCGGCGAAGGCGCCGCCCATCATCACGGTGTCGGCGCCCGCGGCGATGGCCTTGGCGAGGTCGCCCGAGTAACGCACGCCCCCGTCGGCGATGAGCGGAACGCCGCTGCCGGCGATCGCGCGCGCGACCTCGTCGATCGCCATGACCTGCGGCACGCCGACTCCGGTGACGATGCGCGTGGTGCAGATCGAGCCGGGTCCGATGCCGACCTTGACCGCGTCGGCGCCGGCTTCGACCAGTGCGAGCGCACCGGCGCCGGTGGCGACGTTGCCGCCGATCACGTCGACGTTCGGAAAGTTGCGCTTGACCCAGCGCACGCGGTCGGTCACGCCCTCGCTGTGACCGTGCGCGGTGTCGACGACGATCGCGTCGACGCCGGCCTTGACGAGCAGCTCGACGCGCTCGTCGGTGCCCTCGCCGACCCCGACCGCCGCGCCGACGCGCAGCTTGCCGTGGGCGTCGCGCGCGGCGTCGGGGAAGGTTGTCTGCTTGGTGATGTCCTTGACGGTCATCAGGCCGCGCAGTTCGAACGCATCGTTGACGACCAGCACGCGCTCGAGCTTGTGCGAATGCATCAGCGCCTTGCCCTCGGCGAGCGTCGCGCCCTCGCGCACGGTCACGAGCCGCTCGCGCGGGGTCATGATCTCGCGCACGGCGGCATCGAGGCGCTCCTCGAAGCGCAGGTCGCGGTTGGTGACGATGCCCACCACCGTCTTGCCCTGCAGCACCGGAAAGCCGGACACGCCGTGCTGCTTGGACAGCGCGATCACCTCGCGCACCGTCATCTCGGGCGTCACGGTGATCGGGTCGCGCAGCACGCCCGATTCATAGCGCTTGACGCGCGCGACCTCGGCCGCCTGCTGACGCGGCGTGAGGTTCTTGTGCACGATGCCGATGCCGCCCTCCTGGGCCAGCGCGATCGCGAGCCGCGACTCGGTGACGGTGTCCATCGCTGCCGACACGAGCGGCAGGTTCAGGCGGATGTTGCGGGACAGCTGGGTCGCGAGGCTGGTGTCGCGCGGCAGAACACGGGAGAACGCCGGGACCAGCAACACGTCGTCGAAGGTCAGCGCTTTGCCAAGAAGTCGCATCGGAACGGCCCTGGACGCAAAAGCGAATTATAGGGAGGGCGCCACAAACATCCCTTTCCGGGGGGCTCGGACAGCGCTGCCGGCGAGGGGTGCGCCGCTACACTGCCAGGCTTGTCCTTGCGGTCGATTCGTGGGTGGAGCGATGGCCCGAAAGTTCTCGATGGTGTTGGTCGGCGCCGTGGCGCTCGCGCTCGCATTCCCGGCTGCGGCGCAGTGGAAGTGGCGCGACGGCAGCGGCCGCACGCAGTACAGCGACCTGCCGCCGCCGCCCGGCACGCCGGAGCAGAACATCCTGAGCCGGCCGGCTGCGCAACGCCGCACCGAAGCCGCGCGTCAGCCCGCGGCGGTCGCCGCGGCCACACCTGCAGCGGCGGCGACGTCGGGCACGGTCGACCCCGCTGCCAGCGCGCCGCTCGCCCCCAAGGGCGCCGACGCCGAGCTCGAGGCGCGCCGCAAGAAGGCCGAGCAGGAGCAGCAGGCCAAGGCCAAGGCCGAGGAAACGCGGCTCGCCGCCGCGCGTGCCGAGAACTGCACCCGCGCGCGCAGTCAGCTGCAGACGCTCGAAAGCGGCATGCGCGTCGCCCGCATGAACGACAAGGGCGAGCGCGAGTTCCTCGACGACAGGGCGCGCGGCGACGAGGCGCGCCGCACGCAGGCGATCATCGCGAGCGACTGCAAGTAGCAGCGCCGCGCGTCACGCCGCGCGCCCCCCGAAGGCGCGTCCGCGGCTGCCCTTCCGCAAGCATGGCATCTTCGGCTCACGCGAACGAACGATGACCGGCCGCGGCCGTGGCCGCGCGCCGCGACTGCGGCGCCGGGGTCGCGCGGGGAGTCGCTCAGGCGGCCGGAGCCCGCGCCGCAACCGCTGGAACCCGGCAGCTCCGAGCTCAGCGCCTTGCCTTCCGCTTGGCCGCGACCAGCGCCCGATGCCGCGCGCGCCGCGCGTCCTTCGGGTCGGCCGCGAGCGGCCGGTAGATCTCGACGCGGTCGCCAGCGCTGACCGGCGCTTCCGGGCCGCACGCACGACCCCAGATGCCGACGCGCTGTCGGTCGAGGTCGATCATCGGGTGGCGCTCGAGCACGCCGCTGGCGCGGATCGCGTCCACGACGCTGGCGCCGGGCGCCACCAGGACCTGGCTGCGGTCGACCTCGCGTGGCGCGGGGCTGAACACCACCTCGACCGCGAAAGCGGGTGTCACGCTAGCGCGCGCCGTAGACCTGCTCGGCGCGCTTGACGAAGGCGTCGACGAAGGTGTTGGCGATGCGATCGAACACCGGGCTGATGACCGCCTCGAGCGCGAAGTTCGCGAACGCGTAGCGCAGTTCGAACTCGATCTTGCAACCCTCGCTCGGGCCGGCGCCGAGCGGCGGCAGCGCGATCGGGATGAAGCGCCAGGTGCCGTCGAGCATCGAGAACGGCCCGTCGACCAGGCCGACATGCACCGATGTATCGCGGACCTGCGTGTTGCGCGTCGTGAAGGCGTGGCGCAGGCCCGAGAACGCGAGGTGCAGGCGCGCGGTGAGCCCGTGCTCGTCGCGCTCGATGATCTCGGCACGTTCGCACCACGGCAGGAACTGCGGGTACTGCTCGACCGCCGTGACCAGCTCGTAGATCTCGTGCGGCGAGTACCAGAGCAGGACCGACTTCTTGACGTGCTTCATACAATCGCCAAATTGTATGAGCGGCACTTTGCTGCCCTCGAAGCCCTACCCCATGTCCATCGCCGAGAACCGCCGCGCCCGCTTCGACTATCACATCGAGGAGAAACACGAGGCCGGGATGGTGCTGCAGGGCTGGGAGATCAAGGCCATCCGCGCCGGCCAGGTCCAGCTCACCGACGGCTACGTCGTCATCCGCGACGGCGAGCTCTACCTCATCGGTTGTCGAATCAACGCGCTGCGCAGCGCGTCGACCCACGTCTCGCCCGAAGCCGACCGCACCAAGAAGCTGCTTCTGCGCAAGGACGAGATCCGGCGCCTCATCGGCAAGGTCGAGCAGCGCGGCTTCACGCTGGTGCCGCTCGACCTGCACTACAAGGGCGGCCGCGTGAAGGCCGAGATCGCGCTGGCCAAGGGCAAGGCCGAACACGACAAGCGCAACACCGAGAAGGAGCGCGACTGGGACCGCGAGAAGGGACGCCTGATGCGCCACAAGGTCTCGTCCAAGCCGCGCGGGTGAGACGGTGGACATGAAGGCGGGCGCCGGCGCCGCGATCCTGCGCGAGATCGACGACCTGCCCGGTCCGCGCAGCTGGCCGTTCTTCGGCAGCCTGCTGCAGGTCGACCCGCCACGCATCCACCAGAACGTCGAAGCGTGGGCGCGCAGCTACGGGCCGTTCTTTCGCCTGCGCCTCGGGCGCTACACGCTGCTGGTCGTCGCCGACCACGAGGCTTATGCGGCGGCGCTGCGCGACCGCCCCGAGGGCTTCCGGCGCATTCCCAAGCTCGCGCGCATCAGCGACGAAATGGGCATCCAGCCCGGCGTCTTCAACGCCGAAGGCGACGACTGGCGGCGCCAGCGCCGGGTCGTCATGGCCGGCTTCGATCCGCGCCGGCTCAAGGCCTACTTCCCGTCGCTCGTGAAGGTGACGCGACGGCTCGAAGCGCGCTGGCGGCGCGCCGCGGCGACCGGAGCGCCGATCGACCTGCAAGGCGACCTGATGCGCTTCACGGTCGACGCCATCTCGGGGCTCGCGTTCGGCAACGACTTCAACACGCTGGAGTCGGACGACGACATCATCCAGCGTCACCTCGACAAGATCTTTCCGGCGTTCGCGCACCGCCTGATCGCGCCGGTCGCGACCTGGCGCTACTGGAAGAGCCGCGCCGACCGCGAGCTCGAGCGCAGCGTCGCCGCGGTGAACGAGGCGATCGCCGGCTTCATCGCCGCGGCGCGCGAGCGGCTCGCCGCCGATCCCGCGCGGCGCGAGAACCCGCCGAACCTGCTCGAGGCGATGATCGTCGCGGCCGATGCCGATGCCGAGGCCGCGTGGACCGACCGCGACATCGCCGGCAACGTGATGACGATGCTGCTCGCCGGCGAAGACACGACCGCCAACACGCTGGCCTGGATGATCTACCTGCTCGACCGCCACCCGGACCAGAAGGCACGTGCGGTCGAGGAAGCCGCCCGCCTCGGCCCGGTCGACGCCTGGACCTACGAGCGCGTCGCCGCGCCGGGCTATCTGGACGCCTGCGCGAACGAGACGATGCGCCTCAAGCCGGTCGCGCCGACCCTCCTGATGCAGGCGCTGCGCGACACCGTCATCGGCGACGTGCGGGTGCCCGCCCGGTCGGTGGTCTGGGGCGCGATGCGCAGCGACAACCTCAACGAGCGCTACTTTCCCGAGCCGCAGCGCTTCGATCCCGGGCGCTGGCTCGGCGGCGACCCGGCACGCGCGGCGAGCGCGCCGAGCCGCGTCTCGATGCCGTTCGGCGCCGGTCCGCGCGTCTGCCCGGGTCGTCAGCTCGCGATGCTCGAAATCAAGAGCGCGATGGCCATGCTTCTGAACACGTTCGAGATCGTCGGCGTCGACACGCCGGGCGGCGGCGAGGCGGTCGAGCACCTCGCGTTCACGATGGCGCCAGTAGGCCTGACGATGCGGCTGCGGGTGCGCGGCTGAGCCTGCGCTCGGCCGAGCGCGCCCTCAGCGCGTCAACACGGCGAGCGCCTGCTCGCAGTCCGCGATCAGATCCTCGAGAGCCTCGAGCCCCACCGAGAAGCGCACCAGCGTCGCGCCGCCGGGCGGCGCGCCGCGCAGCAGCGCAAGGTCGTACGGCACCACCAGGCTCACCGGCCCGGCCCACGAGTAGCCGATCCTGAAGAGGCGCAACGCATCGACGAAGGCATCGACCTGCCGCGCGTCGAAACGCGCGTCGAAGACCACCGAGAACAGGCCCGCCGCGCCGCCGCAGAGGCGCCGCCAGTGGTCGTGGCCGGGGCTGCCGGCGAGCGCCGGATGCAGCACCTGCGTCACCTCGGGGCGACCGCGCCACCACTCGGCGAGGGCACGCCCGGCACGGTCCTGCGCCGCGTAGCGCAGCGGCAGCGACGGCAGCGAGCGCAGCACGTGCTCGACGTCGTTGCCGCCGACGCCGAAGCCGATCCGCATGTGCGCGAACTTCAGCCGGAGGTGCAGCGTCTCGTCGCGCGTCGTCACCGACCCCATCAGCACGTCGCCACCGCCCGACGGGTACTTGGTGAGCGCCTGCATCGAAATGTCGACGCCGAGCGGCTCGCCGCCCTCGTTCGCGCCGATGCGGAACGGGTCGAACGCGATGCCGGCGCCCCAGGTGTTGTCGAGCGCGACCGTGACGCTGCGGCGGCGCGCGATCGCGATCAACGCCGCGAGGTCCGGGAACTCCATCGTCACCGAGCCCGCGGCCTCGAGCCACACGAGGCGCGTCGCCGGCGTGATCGCGGATTCGAGCGAGGCCGGCTCCTGCGGGTCGTAGAACGCGTGCGTGATGCCCCAGCCGGCGAGCTCGTGGCGCGCGAGCTCCTTGCTCGGGCCGTAGACGTTGTCGGGCAGCAGCACGTGGTCACCCGCCTTCAGCAGCGCCATGTCGATCAGCGCGATCGCCGCGAGGCCGCTCGGCACCAGCAGCGTGTGCAGGCCGCCCTCGAGCGTCGCAATGCGTGCCTCGAGCGTGAACGTGGTCGGCGTGCCGTGCAGGCCGTAGGTGTAGCCGGTCTTTTCGCGCCAGTTGCGCGCGCGCAGCGCGGCGACGTTCGGGAAGATCACCGTCGACGCCTTGTGCACCGGCGGCTGCGGCGCGGCAAAGCCCGCCGGCGGGCAGTACGGATGGGCGATCAGCGCGGTGGCGGCCGGCGACGCCGGCGCCGCCGACGCGGTGTCGGGCGGCGCGGCGGGAACGCCCGGACCAGCCGCCGCTCCCGACGCTGCGCCGCTCCCGCCCGCCGGGCCGCCCGGCGCGGTCCCGGCCGCTCCGCCCTCGTCTGCCATCAGGCGATCACGCCGACGAGGTCGTGGCCCTCGGTGCCGACGATGCGCACGCGGGCGAACTCGCCGACCTTGAGCGTCTTCGACGCTTTTTCGGGCGGCAGGATGCGCACCGTGCCGTCGATCTCGGGCGCGTCGGCGTAGCTGCGGCCGACGCCGCCCTTGCGACCGAGCGCGGGGGCCTTGTCGACCAGCACCTGCATGGTCGCGCCGACGCGGCGCTCGAGGCGCGCCGTCGACACCGCTTCGGCGACCGCCATGAAGCGCGCCCGCCGCTCCTCGCGCACCTCGAGCGGCAGCATGCCGGGCAGGTCGTTGGCGGCCGCGCCTGCCACCGGCGAATAGGCGAAGCAGCCGGCGCGGTCGATCCCGGCCTCGCGAACGAAGTCGAGCAGGTGCTCGAACTCGGCCTCGGTCTCGCCCGGGAAGCCGGCGATGAAGGTGCTGCGCACGACGAGTTCGGGGCAGACCTCGCGCCAGCGCTGCAGGCGCTCGAGGTTCCTCTCGCCGCTCGCCGGCCGCTTCATGCGCCGCAGCACGTCGGGGTGCGAGTGCTGGAACGGGATGTCGAGATACGGCAGGATGCGCCCGCTCGCCATCAGCGGCAGGATCTGGTCGACGTGCGGGTACGGATAGACATAGTGCAGGCGCACCCACGCGCCGTGGCGCTCGGCGATGTCGGCGAGCCGCTCGCAGAGGTCGAGCATCTTGGTCTTCACCGGCCGCCCGGCCCAGAACCCGGTGCGGTAGGCGACGTCGACGCCGTACGCGCTGGTGTCCTGGCTGATCACCAGCAGTTCCTTGACGCCCGACTCGAACAACGCCTCGGCCTCGGCGAGCACGTCGCCGATCGGCCGCGACACCAGGTCGCCGCGCATGCTCGGGATGATGCAGAACGTGCAGCGGTGGTTGCAGCCCTCGCTGATCTTCAGATAGGCGTAGTGGCGCGGCGTGAGCTTGATGCCGACCGGCGACACCTGCGGCGGCGGCACCAGGTCGACGAACGGGTCGTGCTCGATCGGCGCGTGGCGGTGCACCGCGTCCATCACCTCGGCGGTCGCGTGCGGGCCGGTCACCGCCAGCACGCTCGGGTGGATCTCGCGCACCAGGTTGCCGCCGGCCTCGCCGGTCTTGGCGCCGAGGCAGCCGGTGACGATGACCTTGCCGTTCTCGGCGAGCGCGTCGCCGATCGTCTGCAGGCTCTCGGCGACCGCGTCGTCGATGAAGCCGCAGGTGTTGACGATCACCAGGTCGGCGCCGCCGAAGGTCTTGGAGGTGGCGTAGCCTTCGGCCCCGAGGCGGGTGAGGATCAGCTCCGAATCGGTCAGCGCCTTCGGGCAGCCGAGCGAGACGAAACCGATCTTGGGCGCGCCGGCACGCGGGGCGGCGACGGGCGCCTGAAGGGCTTCTTCGATCATCCGGCGATTTTCGCCGATCGGACTCGCCGGAGCCCTCGCGCCCCGCAGAAGGCGCGCCCGCTCAGGGCTTCTCGCGCGGCGGCGGCTTGAGTCCGGGGATCGCCGGAAACAGCGTCTCGGCCTGCTTGGCGACCTGCTCCTGCATCTGCACGAACATGTTGCGCGACTGCTCGAGGTAGTTGCCCATCAGGTTCTGCACGATCGGCGCCTGCCCGTTGAGAAACTGCGCCCACATCTCGGGGTTCTGCGTCTTGGGGTCGTAGAGGCCCTTCGACTGCTCAGCGATGCGCGCCTGGATGTCGGTGAAGGTCTGCAGGTTCTTCTCGAGGTACGAGCCCATCATTCCCTGCATGGCGTGCCCGTAAAAACGGATGATCTGCGACAGCATCGACGTCGAGAAGATCGGCACGCCGCCGGTTTCCTCTTCCAGGATGATCTGCAGCAGGATGCTGCGCGTCAGGTCCTCGTTGGTCTTGGCGTCGCGCACCTCGAACGCCTTGCCCGCGAGCACCATCTCCTTCACGTCGGCGAGCGTGATGTAGCTCGAGATCTCGGTGTCGTAGAGGCGGCGGTTCGGGTACTTCTTGAGGATGCGCGGTCCCTTGGGTCCGGACGAGCCGGCCTTGGGGGCGCCGGCGCGGCGGGTCTGGGCCATGCGTTGTCAGCTCCGGGTGCGGGTGCCGGGCGATTCTAGGAGCCGGCCCCGCCCCACCCGGACGGGGGTTTCCCCGTCGCGCGGCAGGCCGCGATGTGCCCGCTGCCGCCGCGCCGGCGGTCCGCCCGCACGCCCGCTCAGGTGGCGCGCTTGGCGACCAGCGTCAGGATGTCGTAGCTCGCGACCAGCTCGCCGTCCTGGTTGGTCACCGCGACATCCCAGGCGACCACGCCCTGCCCCACGCCCGCGGCGTCTTTCCTGTTGCGGTCGATCTTGCGCTTGGCGGTGAGCCGGGCCTGGATCGTGTCGCCGATGCCGACCGGCTTGACGAAGCGCAGCGTGTCGAGCCCATAGTTGGCGAGCACGGGACCGGGCGCCGGCGAGACGAACAGGCCCGCTGCCGCCGACAGCACGAAGTAGCCGTGCGCGATGCGCTTGCCGAACGCCGAGTCGCGCGCCGCGATCTCGTCGAAGTGCATGTAGAAGTAATCGCCCGAGATGCCGCCGAACGCGACGATGTCGGCCTCGCTGACGGTGCGGCGGTGCGTCAGCAGCGAGTCGCCGATCGCGAGATCCTCGAAGTGCTTGCGGAAGGGATGGACGTCGGACTCGCGGACCGCTGCACCGCGCACGTACTCGCCGCCCACCGCCGCCAGCATGGTCGGCGAGCCCTGGATGGCCGCGCGCTGCAGGAAGTGGGTCACGGCGCGCACGCCGCCGAGCTCCTCGCCGCCGCCGGCGCGGCCCGGGCCGCCGTGCTTGAGCAGCGGCAGCGGCGAGCCGTGCCCGGTCGACTCGGCCGCGGCATCGCGGTCGAGCACCAGCAGGCGACCGTGCCACGCGGCGAGCTGCGGCACGGCGCGCGCGGCGATCGCCGGGTCGTGCGTGACCAGCGTCGCGACCAGGCTGCCGCGGCCGCGTGCGGCGAGCGCGATCGCCTCGTCGATGTCGCCGTACGGCATCAAGGTGCTGACCGGCCCGAACGCCTCGACGTCGTGCACCGCGTCGTTGGCCCAGCCGTCGCGGCAGAGCAGCAGCGTCGGTGCGAAGAACGCGCCTTCCCCGACACCTTCTCCGAGCGGCGCGAAGCCGTCGGCCGCGCCGAACACGACCTCGTTGCCTTCGGCCAGCATCCGCACGCGCTCGCCGACGTCGTGCTGCTGCGCCTTCGAGGCGAGCGCGCCCATGCGCACGTTCTCGAGCGCCGGGTCGCCGACCGCGACCTTCGCGAGGCGCGCCTTCAGCGCCGCCGCGACCGCGTCGAGCTGCGCCCTCGGCACCATCGCGCGCCGGATTGCGGTGCACTTCTGCCCCGCCTTGACGGTCATCTCGCGGACGACCTCCTTCACGAAGAGGTCGAACTCGGGGCTGTCGGGCGTGACGTCGGGCCCGAGGATCGCGCTGTTGAGCGAATCGGCCTCGACGTTGAACGGGATCGACTGGCGGATCAGGTTCGGCGTCGAGCGCAGCTTGACGGCGGTGTCGGCCGACCCGGTGAAGGTGACGACGTCGTGGCTCTCGAGGCGATCGAGCAGGTCGCCGGTCGACCCGATCACCAGCTGCAGGCTGCCGGCCGGAAGGATCCCCGAGTCGTCGATCATGCGGACCAGCGCCTCGGTGAGGTAGCTGGTCGCGGTCGCCGGCTTGACGATGCAGGGCAGCGCCGCGAGAAAGCTCGGCGCGAACTTCTCGAGCAGCCCCCACACGGGAAAGTTGAACGCGTTGATGTGGACCGCGACGCCGCCGCGCGGCACCAGGATGTGGGTGCCGGCGAACTGGCCCTTCTTGCCGAGCGTCGCGACCGGTCCCTCGTGGACCACGTTGCCCGACGGCAGCTCGTTCGACGCCAGCGACGCGTACGCGTAGAGCGTGCCGGTGCCGCCTTCGATGTCGACCCAGCTGTCGCTGCGTGTCGCGCCGGTGTGCCGCGACAGCACGTAGAGCGCTTCCTTGCGCTCGTTCAGGTACGCGGCGAGCGCCTTCAGGCGCGCCGCGCGCTGCTGGAAGTCGAGCGCCATCAGGCCGATGAACCCGCGCCGCCGCCCGAACTCGAGCGCGGCGCCGAAGTCGATCGCTTCCTCGTGCGTGTGGGCGACGACGCTGCCGTCGATGGCGCTCGGCAGCGCGAGCGCCGGCCGCGTGCCGATCCACGCGCCGGCGATCAGGCTCTGCAGGGGCGCGCCGTTCACCGCGCGCCTCCGCAGTGCGGCAGAGTCCCGTGGAACCCGACGGGTCTCACGGCTGGTACTTCCAGCCGCCGTCCTCGATCTTGACCATCACGCGGGCGCGCTGGTCGAGGCCGAGGTGGTCGGTCGGCGACATGTTGAAGATGCCGTGCGCGCCCTTGACTTCGCGGGCCGCCTCGAGGGCGTCGCGCAGCGCGCTGCGGAACTCGGGCGTGCCCGGCTGCGCCTTCTTGAGCGCCGCGGCGACCGCGACCTGCATCAGACGACCGGCGTCCCAGGCGTGCGCGCCGAAGGTCGACACCGAGCCCTTGCCGTACGCGGCCTCGTACTTCTGCACGTACTCGAGCGCGCTGGCGCGCACCGGGTCGCTCGCCGGCAGCTGGCTCGCGACGAGGACCGGACCCGACGGCAGGAAGGTGCCTTCGAGGTCCTTGCCGCCGACGCGCAGGAAGTCGTTGTTGGCGACGCCGTGCGTCTGGTAGTACTTGCCGGTGTAGCCGCGTTCCTTGAGCGTGCGCTGCGGCAGCGCGGCCGGCGTGCCGGAGCCGGCGATCAGCACCGCGTCGGGCCTGGCGGCCATCAGCTTGAGGACCTGGCCGGTCACCGAGGTGTCGTTGCGGGCGTAGCGCTCGCTTCCGACGATGGTCAGACCCTTCGAGCCGGCGACCTTGCTGAACTCCTGGAACCAGCCTTCTCCGTAGGCATCGGCGAAGCCGATGAAGCCGACGGTCTTGACGCCTTGCGCCTGCATGTGGCCGGCGATCGCGAGCGACATCATGATGTCGTTCTGCGGCGTCTTGAAGACCCAGCGCTTCTTGGCGTCGACCGGCTCGACGATGCGGGCCGACGCGGCCATCGAGATCATCGGCGTCTGCGCGTCGGCGACCACGTCGATCATCGCCAGCGAGTTCGGCGTGGTGGTCGACCCGAGCACGATGTCGACCTTGTTCTCGGTGATGAGCTTCCTGGTGTTGCTCACCGCCGCCGTGGTGTCGGACGCGTCGTCGAGCACGATGTAGTTGATCTTCTGGCCGCCGATCGTCGTCGGCATCAATGCGATCGTGTTCTTCTCGGGAATGCCGAGCGAGGCCGCCGGGCCGGTCGCCGATACCGTGACGCCGACGTTCACTTGGGCGTGGGCGAGCGCGGCGAGCGCGAGGCTCACGGCAAGGAAGACGGGTTTCTTGAAGTTCATGGGTGCTCCTGGTGGACTCGGGTCTCGCGTGCGGTGTGCTGCACGGCGTCGTCAGGCCGCCTTGGCGGCGGGCGGCGTTCGCGACCGCGCCTTCGCGCGCGGTGCGGTGCTCGGGGTGGCGGGCGGCGCGCCGAGCGCCTCGATCGAACCGACGCCGCCGAGCAGCAGATCGGCGATCAGCGGGGCGACGTCGGCGTGGGTCAGGCGGCCGTGCGGCTGCAGCCAGGTGAAGGTCCAGTTCATCATGCCGAACAGCAGCATGGCGACCGGCGTCTCGAGACGCGCGTCGCGCAGTTCGGGGACGACGCGCACCAGCGCGGCCGCGAACGCGGCGACCACGCGGCGCTGCCCGTCGAGCACGCGCTCGCGCTCGGGCGGCTCGAGGAAACGCACGTCGCCGGTCAGCACCTGGTGCTCGGCCTGCGTGTCGGCATAGAGGGCGAGGAAGCGTTCGATCAGCGCGCGCAGCATCGGCTCGGGCGCGAGCCCGGCGGCCTCGACCTCGGCGATCAGCCCGAGCAGGCGATCGACGTGGTTGGCGGCGATCTCGACCAGCAGCTGGTGCTTGTCGTCGACGTAGTGGTAGAGCGCCGGCTTGGACACGCCGCAGGCGTCGGCGACCTGGTTCATCGAGGTCGCGGTAAAGCCCTGACGCGCGAACAGCTTCGCCGCGTTGGCGAGGATCTGCTCGCGCTGCATCGCGTAGCCGGGGGCGCGTCCGCGCGGCATGCTCGTCCGCTCCCTCAGCGCTCGTCGAACGAGAGCACGACGCGCTCGCTCAAGGGGTGGGCCTGGCAGGCGAGCACGAAGCCGGCCTCTACCTCGTGGCGCTCGAGCGCGAAGTTGCGGTCCATGCGCACCTCGCCTTCGACGAGCTTGGCGCGACAGGTGCAGCACACGCCCGAACGGCACGAGAACGGCACGTCGATGCCGGCCGCCGCGGCGGCGTCGAGGATGTTGCCGTCCTCGCGGTGGAACGCCAGCTCGCGGCGGATGCCGTCGCGCACGATGACGATGCTCGCCTCGGCGGCGTCGCGCGCGTCGGCGACCGGCGCGAGCAGCGCCTGCGACTCGGCCGGGATGCCGAAGCGCTCGATGTGGACGTGCGTCGGCGACAAGCCGGCTTCGAGCAGCGCCGCCTCGGCGGCGTCGTTGATGCCGTGCGGCCCGCACACGAAGGCATGGTCGACGCTTCCGACGTCGACCACCGAGCCCAGGAACTCGGCGATCTTGGCCCTGTCGAGCCGACCGTTGTAGAGCGGCAGATCGGTCTGCTCGCGCGAGAACACCCAGTGCAGCACCAGGCGCGACAGGTAGCGGTTCTTGAGGTCCTCGAGCTCCTCCTTGAACATCGCGGAGCGCTGGCGCCGGTTGCCGTAGATCAGCGTGAAGCGGGAGCGCGGCTCGCGTGCCAGCACGGTCTTGACGATCGAAAGGATCGGCGTGATGCCGCTGCCGCCGGCGATGCCGAGGTAGTGGCGCGCGGCGCCGGTCTCGAGCGGGACGAAGAAGCGCCCTTCGGGCGTCATCACCTGCACCGTGTCGCCGACCCGCAGGTGCTCGTGCAACCACGTCGAGAACACGCCGCCCTCGACCTTGCGAACGCCGACGCGCAGCTCGCCGTCGTCGACGCCCGAGCAGATCGAGTACGAGCGGCGCTGCTCGACGCCGCCGATGTGGCCGAGCAGCGTGAGGTGCTGGCCGTGGGTGAAGCGGAACTCGTCACGCAGCGCCTCGGGAACGTCGAACGACACCAGCAGGGCGTCGTCGGCGTCGGGGACGATGCGCTTGATGCGCAAGGGATGGAAGTGCAGCGCCATCAGATCGGCTTGACGAACTCGAACGGCTCGCCGCAGGCGTTGCAACGATAGAGCGCCTTGCACGCGGTCGAGCCGAAGGTCGAGAGGCAGGCGGTGTCGAGGCTCGCGCAGCGCGGGCATTGGACGGCAGGCGCACGTCGCGCGGCCGCCGGCACGAAGCGCAACGGCGCGCCCGTCGGCGCGGCTGCCGGCCCGGGCGGCGCGATGCCGTGCTCGCGCAGCAGGCGGCGTCCTTCGGCGCTGATCCAGTCGGTGGTCCACGCCGGCGCGCGCTGCCACTCGACGCCGGATGGGGCCAGGCCTTCGGCATCGAGCGCGTCGCGCACGCTGCGCTCGATCCATTCGGTCGCCGGGCAGCCCGAGTAGGTCGGCGTCAGCACGACGACGAGCCGGTCGCCGTCGGCATGCACGTCGCGCACGATGCCGAGGTCGCGGATCGAGACGACCGGCAGCTCGGGGTCGAGCACGTCGGCGAGCACGGCCCAGGCGCGCTCGACGCGCGCGGCCACGTCGGGCGCGCCGACTTCACGGCGCCTGATCGCGGCGACGCTCACCAGACGCCTCCGGGGAACGCGCGCTGCAGGTGCTGCATCTCGGCAAGCAGATAGCCCATGTGCTCGCTGTGGCGACCGGCCTTGCCGGTGCTGCGGAACGCCCGCGGCGCCGGCAACGAGAGGTCGGCCGCGCCGAGCACCGGCTCGACCTCGGCGCGCCACGACGTCTCGAGATCGGCCCAGTTCGGGCCGAGGCCGCTCGCCGCCGCGGCCGCGTCGACGGCGTCGGCCTCGAACAGCTCGGGCACGTACGGCCACAAGGTGTCGAGCGCGCGCTGCATGCGGCGCGCCGACTCGGGCGTTCCGTCGCCGAGCCGCACCACCCAGTCGCCGGCGTGCTGCTGGTGATAGCGCGCTTCCTTGACCGCCTTGCCCGCGATCGCCGCCAGCTCGGCGTCGCTCGACGCGTCGAGACGCTCCCACAGCAGCCGGAAGAACGTCGCCAGCATGAATGCGCGCAGCATGGTCGATGCAAAGTCGCCGCGCGGCAGCTCGGCGAGCGTCACGTTCACGAAGTCGCGCTCGTCGCGCAGGAAGGCGAGCTGGTCCTCGTCGAACGCGGCTGCCGAGCCTACGCCGCGTGCCGCGGCCTCCACCTGGCCGGCGCGCGTCAGCACCGCGCGGGCCTGGCCGAGCAGGTCGAGCGCGATGTTCGACATCGCGATGTCTTCCTCGAGCATCGGCGCGTGGCCGCTCCATTCGGCCAGGCGCTGCGCGTGCACGAGGCAGGTGTCGCCGATGCGCAGCAGGTAGCGCACGGCGGGGTCGTCGGCGATCGCGATCGAGGAAGAGCTCATAAAGCGCGCGCGCTCACATGTGGTCGACCGCGGCCGGCAGCTCGTAGAACGTCGGGTGGCGGTACACCTTGTCTTCCATCGGGTCGAAGTACGCGGCCTTCTCGCCGGGGTCGGACGCGACGATCTGGTCCGACCGGACCACCCACACGCTGACGCCTTCCTGGCGCCGCGTGTAGACGTCGCGCGCGAGCTGGATCGCCATCGCCGGGTCGGCGGCATGGAGGCTGCCGCAATGCTTGTGGTCGAGCCCGGCCTTGCTGCGCACGAACACTTCCCAGAGCGGCCACTCGGGGCGGCCGGCGGGCTTGCCGACCGGCTCGGCCGGTGGCCCGGGGATCGCGCCAGGGGTCACCGCAGGGCTCATGCCGCCTCCGCCAGTTCGCTCTTCGCGGCGTGGGCGAGCGCCGCCTCGCGCACCCAGGCCCCGTCGTCCCACGCCGCCACGCGCGCCGCGAGGCGCTCGCGGTTGCACGGGCCGTCGCCGCCGACGACCTGCCAGAACTCGTTCCAGTCGATCGCGCCGAAGTCGTGGTGGCCGCGCGCCTCGTTCCAGCGCAGCTCGGGGTCGGGCAGGCTGACGCCGAGCACCCTTGCCTGCTCGACCGCGGCGTCGACGAACTTCTGGCGCAGCTCGTCGTTGCTGATGCGCTTGATGCCCCAGCGCATCGACTGCTCGGAGTTCGGCGATTCCGCATCGGGCGGGCCGAACATCATGAGGCTCGGCCACCACCAGCGGTCGACCGCGTCCTGGACCATGCGGCGCTGCGCGTCGGTGCCCTTGTTCATCATGGTCAGCAGCGACTCGAAGCCCTGGCGCTGGTGGAAGCTCTCCTCGCGGCAGATGCGCACCATCGCGCGCGCATACGGCGCGTACGAGCAGCGGCAGAGCGGCACCTGGTTCATGATCGCCGCGCCATCGACCAGCCAGCCGATCACGCCGACGTCGGCCCAGGTGAGCGTCGGGTAGTTGAAGATCGAGCTGTACTTGGCCTTGCCGCTGTGCAGCGCCGCGAGCAGCTGGTCGCGCGAGGTGCCGAGCGTCTCGGCCGCCGAATACAGGTAGAGCCCGTGACCGGCCTCGTCCTGCACCTTGGCGAGCAGGATCGCCTTGCGCTTCAAGGTCGGCGCGCGCGTGATCCAGTTGCCCTCGGGCAGCATGCCGACGATCTCGGAGTGCGCGTGCTGGCTGATCTGTCGGACCAATGTGCGCCGGTAGTGCTCGGGCATCCAGTCCTTGGCCTCGATGAAGTCGCCGGCGTCGATGCGCGCCTCGAAGCGCGCGGCGGCCGCCGGATCGTCCGGCACGCGTGCGGTTTGCGGCGCCTCGCGCGCCATCGTGTCCATCGCCTGGGTGTACATGCTGGCTCCTTGCCCGTTGGGCGGCCGGTTTCGATGCGACGCGACGTCGTCAGCCGCGCGGTCGCTTGTCGATCACGCGACGCGCCTTGCCGACCAGCGTGCGCTCGAGGCTGTCGGGCACCCCGACGTCGACCGCCATGGAGAGTCCGATCAGCGCCTTGATGCGCTGCCCGATCGCCTGTGCGAGCGCCGCACGGTCCGCCGAGGCGTGCTCCGGCAACACCTCGCAGCGCACCTCGACCGCATCGAGGTTGCCCTCGCGCGTGACGACGAGCTGGTACTGCCCCGACAGGCTCCCGTGGTTCAGCACGATCTCCTCGATCTGGGTCGGGAACAGGTTGACGCCGCGGATGATCAGCATGTCGTCGCTGCGGCCCACGATCTTGCCCATGCGGCGCATGCTGCGCGAGGTCGGCGGCAAGAGGCGCGTCAGATCGCGGGTGCGGTAGCGCACGACCGGCAGCGCTTCCTTGGTGAGCGTCGTGAACACGAGCTCGCCCTCACTGCCGTCGGGCAGCACCTCGCCGGTGAGCGGATCGATGATCTCCGGGTAGAAGTGGTCCTCCCAGATCACCGGGCCGTCCTTCGACTCGACGCACTCGCTGGCGACCCCCGGCCCCATCACTTCCGACAGGCCGTAGATGTCGACGGCGTCGATGCCGGCGTTGGTCTCGATCTCGCGCCGCATCGCCTCGGTCCATGGCTCGGCGCCGAAGATGCCGACCTTCAGGCTCGTGGCGCGCGGGTCGATGCCGGCGCGCCGGAACTCCTCGATCAGCACCTGCATGTACGACGGCGTGACCATGATGATGTCGGGGCGCAGGTCGGTGATCAGCTGGACCTGCTTCTCGCTCTGCCCGCCCGACATGGGGATCACGGTGCAGCCGGCGCGCTCGGCGCCGTAGTGCGCGCCGAGGCCGCCGGTGAAGAGGCCGTAGCCGTACGCCACGTGCACCATGTCGCCCGGCCGGCCGCCGGCCGCGCGGATCGAGCGCGCGACCAGGTCGGCCCAGACATCGATGTCCTTGAGCGTGTAGCCGACCACGGTGGGCTTGCCGGTGGTTCCCGACGATGCGTGGATGCGCGCGATGCGCTCTTTCGGCACCGCGAACAGGCCATACGGGTAGTGCTCGCGCAGGTCGGCCTTGGTGGTGAACGGGAAGCGCGCGAGGTCCGCGAGGCTCTTCAGGTCGTCCGGGTGCACGCCCTTGGCATCGAACGCCTGCCGGTACTGCGGCACGTTCTCGTACACGTGGCCGAGGCTCCAGCGCAGGCGCTCGAGCTGCAGCGCCTGCAGTTCGTCGCGGCTGGCCCGCTCGATCGGCTCGAGCTCGCCGGGTTCGGGTCGCTTCACGGTCATGGCGTCTCCTCCGGCAGCACCGTGCGGCCCTTGAGCGCGTGTGAGCGGCCGCGGACGAGCGCGATGCGCTCGCCGCGCTGGTTGCGCACCGCGATGTCGTAGACGCCGGTGCGGCTGCTCTGCGACACCCGCTCGGCGCGCGCGGTCAGCGTGTCGCCGCCGTGCGCCGGCGCCAGGAAGTCGACCGTCAGGCCCGCCGCGACGGTGAGCGTGTTGCCGGTGTTGCAGGCGAACGCGAACGCCGAGTCGGCCAGCGTCGTGATGAAGCCGCCGTGGCAGATCTCGAAGCCGTTCAGCATGTCGGGACGCACCGTCATCTGCAGCTCGGCGACGCCGTCGGCGACGTCGACGATGCGCATGCCGAGCGCCTGCGACGCGCGATCGCCGGCGAACAGGTGCGCCGCCACCGCGGCCGGCGTCGCGTGCTCAGGCACCCGTGCCCCCGTGCAGGGTTCCGCCGGTGTGCTGCGCCGTGGCAAGGCGCGGCGAGCGGCGGTAGCGCACGTCGCCGTAATGCGACTGCAGGTTGGCCAGCACGCCGGCGACGCGCGCCGGGCCGATGGCATCGCCCCAGGCCAGCGGCCCGCGCGGGTACGCGGTGCCGAGCTGCATCGAGGTGTCGATGTCCTGCGCGCGGGTCGCCGTCCACGTCATCACGTCGGCCGCTTCGTTGACGAGCCCGCAGACGATGCGCATCACGGCGAGGCCGGCGACGTCGGCGAGCGCGATCACATCGAGGCCGGCCGGCGCGAGCAGTGCGGCGAGCTGCCCGAGCGACTCGGCGCTGCCGGTCGCGCCGACCGCCTTGGCGTTCGCGTAGTCGAGCGCGAGGTCGAGCAGCACCGTGATCGTCTCGTGGTAGCTGCGCCGCTCGGCGAGCGTGCGGCCGTCGGTGAGCGCCACCACGCCGTCGCCGAGGCGGAAGGTCTCGGCCGTCAGGCGCTCGTCGACCGCGATCGGCAGTCCCGCACCGCGCAGTCGCTCGACGAGTCCGCCGAGCAGCCCCATGTCGGTGGCGACCGCAACGCTGGCGGGCGCGGCATTCGTGTCGACCGCGACCGCGGGCGCGGCCGGCGGCCTGGCGCCGTCGGCGTAGCGGTAGAACCCGGTGCCCGACTTGCGCCCGAAACGCCCGGCGCGCACCAGCTCCTGCTGGATGATGTTGGGCGCGTAGCGCGAGTCCCAGGCCGTCGCGGCGAACACCGACTCGGTGACCGAGAGGTTGACGTCGTTGCCGATCAGGTCCATCAGCTCGAACGGCCCGAGGGCGAAGCCGCCGGCGTCGCGCAGCACGCGGTCGATCGCCTCGGGCGCGGCGATGCGCTCGGCGAGCAGGCGCAGGCCCTCGGCGTAGTACGGCCGGGCGACCCGGTTGACGATGAAGCCGGGCGCGTTCGGCGCGTCGACCGCGGTCTTGCCCCAGGCGCGGCTGAGCGCGTGCAGCGCCGCAACCACCGCCGGGTCGGTCTCGACACCGGGGATGATCTCGACCAGCTTCATCCGGGTCACCGGGTTGAAGAAGTGCCAGCCGACCACGCGCCGTGGGTCGGCGAGCCCTTCGGCGATCGCGGTGACCGAGATCGACGAGGTGTTGGTCGCGAGCACGGCGTCGGCTCCGAGCGCGTCCTCGAGTTCGCGGAACAGCGACTTCTTGGCGTCGAGCCGCTCGACGATGGCCTCGACCGCGAGGCCGCAGCCGGCGAGCTGGCTCGCGCTCTCGACCACCGAGATGCGCCCGAACACCGCCTCGCGTTCGGCAGCGTCGATGCGGCCGCGCTGCACGCCAGCGTCGAGGTCGGCACCGATGCGCTCGAGCGCGCGCGTGGCGGCGCCGGGCTGCGCGTCGAGCACGCGCACGCGGTGCCGCGACTGGGCGGCGAGCTGGGCGATGCCGGCACCCATGCTGCCGGCGCCGATCACGGCGACCTCGGTCGAGGCGTCGAGCGTGTACGGAGCGTTCATTCAGCGGTCCTTGAAGGTCGGCGCGCGCTTGGCCATGAAGGCAGCGACGCCCTCCAGGTAGTCGTGCGAGCTGCCGAGCGTGGTCTGCAGTGAGGCCTCGTTGCCGAGCGCCCCTTCGAAGTCGAGGTGCTGGGCAGCGTCGATCGCGCGCCGCGTCGCCACCAGCGCCTTGGTGGGCATGGCGGCCAGCCGCGCCGCGATCGCGTCGACCTCGCTGCGGAACGCCGCCTCGTCGACGCACTTCCAGATGAGGCCGATGCGCTCGGCCTCCTCGGCCGGCAGCTTGTCGCCGAGCATCGCGAGGCCGAGCGCGCGGGCGCGCCCCACGAGGCGCGGCAGCAGCCAGCTGCCGCCGCAGTCGGTGACGAGCCCGATCTTCGTGAAGGCCTGGATGAAGCTGGCGTTGCGCGACGCGACGACGATGTCGCAGCCGAGCGCCATGTTGGCCCCCGCGCCGGCCGCCACTCCGTTGACCGCCGCGAGCACCGGCACCGGCATGCTCGCCAGGCGCAGCGCAAGCGGCGTGTAGAAGCGTTCGATCAGGGCGCCGATGTCGGTGGGCGGGCCGTGCGGGTCGGGGTTGGGCGCCGCGCCGGGGTCGCCGAGGTCCTGCCCGGCGCAGAAGCCGCGGCCGGCGCCGGTGATGACGACGCAGCGCACGTCGTCGGCAGCCGCCGCGGCGTCGAGGCCGGCCATCAGCTCGGCATGCATCGCCGCCGTGAAGCTGTTGAGCGCCTGCGGCCGGTTGAGCGTCAGCATGCGGACGCCGCCCTGCTGCTCGATGATGACCACTGCTTCGTCCACGCCGATTCCCTCGCAACGCCGCACACGCCGAACTGCAAGTTCGACCGGTCGGTAGAAAGAGTTTAGGCGCGCCAGGATGCCGGCACAACCGGGGAGTTACCTGGAGCCCTCGGCGGAGGGGGAAAGCTCAACGCGTGGGATCGCCGGCGAGCGTCGCGCGCGGCCGCGTCACCGCCCGGAACGTCGGTGGCCGCCGCTGCCGGGCCCGTCACCGAAGTCGCCCGAGGGCGCCTGCGGTGGGCGCCGTCGTCACGGAAGCGAGGGCGAACGCCCTAATCCGCTACGCCGCCGCGGTGAGGAACGCCAGGAAGCGGCGCTCGGCCGGGTCGAGGCCCGGCCGCCGCAGCGCCTGCAAGCCGGCACAGACATCGGCGTGCTCGGCGCCGAGCGCCTCGAGCACGCGCGGGTGGATGTACGACTTCCGGCACACCGCGACCGTGTTGCCGAGTCGCTTGGCGACTTCGCCTATCAGCTGGTTCGCCGTGAGCCGGTGCTCGGTATCGGCATCGGCCTGCTGCAGCCAGAGGTCGAGGGCGTGCACGCTGCCGTGCCAGGTGCGGAAGTCCTTGGCGGTGAAGTCGGCGCCGCTCGCCTCGCGGATGTAGTCGTTGACGTCGCCCGAGCCGACCGTGTGGCGCTCGCCGTCATCGTCCTGGTACTGGAACAGCTCCTGGCCGGGCATGGTCTGGCAGCGCCGCACCACCTTCGCGACGCGCGGATCCTCGAGCGCGACCTCGTGGGTGACCCCGCTCTTGCCGCGAAAGCGCAGCTGGATGCGCCCGCGCTCCACCTCCACGTGGCGCGTGCGCAGCGTGGTCAGGCCGTACGACTTGTTGGTGCGCGCGTACTCGTCGTTGCCGACGCGGATCAGCGTGGTGTCGAGCAGCCGCACGATGGTCGCGAGCACGGTCAGGCGCCCCGGGGCGCTGCCCACGGGCGCCTCGAGGTCGGCCTTGACGCGGCGCCGGATGCGCGGCAGCGCGGCGCCGAACTCGAGCATCCGCTCGAACTTGGTGGTATCGCGGGCCAGCCGCCACTCCGGGTGGTAGCGGTACTGCTTGCGCCCGCGCGCGTCGCGGCCGGTGGCCTGCAGGTGACCGTTCGGCAGCGGGCAGATCCAGACGTCCTCGTATGCGGGCGGAATGGCGAGCGAGCGGATCCGCTTGAGCTCGGCTTCCCTGCGGATCGCCCTGCCGTCGGGCGCCTTGTAGAAGAAGTTGTCGCCCTTGCGAATGCGCCGGATGCCCGGCTCGGCGTCGCTCACGTAGACCAGCCCCGGCGGCACCGGGGTTTCGGGCGTCTCGGCGACGACCACGCCGGTTGCGGTGCGCACGGGGCGGCCGCCCGGCGCGGCACGCTCGCGGCTCGACTGAACGTTGGGGGTGCCTGCCATCGCGGCTCACGCGATCGCGGGCGGCGCGTCGGCAGGCGGCTCGCGGACCGGCGGCGGCGGCGCGGTCGGCGGCGGGTCGCCGACCGGCACCGGCGCGGGCTCGGGGCGCGGACCCGACGGTGGCAGCGGCGGCTCGGCAGGGTCGCCGGCGAGCAGCGGCGTGGCAAACGAGGAATCGGCGGGCGGATGCGGCATGCCGGCAAACGGCAACCGCTGTGCCCGTCACGATTGGCGCATGAGTCGATAAGCCCGCCGGCGCGGCGAGCGGGCCTCAGCGTTGCCTAGTGGCGCGCATGACCAAGCTCGAACCCGACACCGCTCTCGACCCGCTGGATTCCCGCGCTGCCGATGCCGCCCCCGCACCCGATCTGCCCGACGACGAGCGAGGGTCGGAAAACGCAGGCGGCACGCACGCCACGCCCGGCGAGGCCGCGCCCGATAGAACGGCCGAACCCACCTCGCGAGCCGAGCCGACGCCCCGACCCCGCAAGGCCAGCGCCCGGTCGCCCGCCGCCACCGCGACCAAGCGCCGCATCGACCAGGTGCTGCGCCAGACCTTCGGCCTCGAACGCCTGCGCGAAGGCCAGGCCGAGGTCATCGGGCACGTGCTCGAAGGCCGCCACACGCTGGCGATCATGCCGACCGGCGCCGGCAAGTCGCTCTGCTACCAGCTGCCGGCGATGCTGCTGCCCGGCATCACGCTCGTGGTGTCGCCGCTGATCGCGCTGATGAAGGACCAGTGCGACAGCCTGCGCGAGATCGGCGTCGACTGCCACCAGCTCAACAGTGCGGTCGACGCCGAGGCGACCCACGAAGCCGAGGACGCGATCCGCGAAGGCCGCGCGCGCATCGTCTTCACGACGCCCGAGCGCGTCGCCGACCCGGAGTTCCAGCAGCTGGTCCGCGAGCAGACGATCAGCCTCCTGGTCATCGACGAGGCCCACTGCATCTCGCAGTGGGGGCACGACTTCCGGCCCGCGTTCCTCGAGATCGGCAGCGCGCGCACGGCGATGCACAGCCCGACCGTGCTGGCCCTCACCGCGACCGCGACCGACGAGGTCGTCGCCGACATCGCGCAGCAACTCGGCGTCAAACGCTTCGAGGTGGTCCGCACCGGCATCTACCGGCCGAACCTGCACTACGCAGTGCAGCAGGTCACGCGCGAGGACGAGAAGCTCGCACGCGCCGTCGAGTGGGTGCGCGCGCACGAGGGTGCCGGCATCGTCTACGCCGCGACGATCAAGGCGGTCGAGACGGTCTACGCCGCGCTCGCCGACGCCGGCGAGTCGGTCACGCGCTATCACGGGCGGCTCTCGGCCAAGGATCGGCGCCAGAACCAGGACGCGTTCATGGACGGCCAGGCGCGCGTGATCGTCGCGACCAATGCGTTCGGGCTCGGCATCGACAAACCGGACACCCGCTTCGTGCTGCACTACCAGATGCCCGCAGGGCTCGACGCCTACTACCAGGAGTCGGGGCGCGCCGGGCGCGACGGGCTCGATGCCGATTGCACCCTGCTCTACCTGCACAGCGACAAGGCCGTCCAGCAGTTCTTCCTCGCGGGCCGCTACCCGGCACTCGAGGAGATGACGACGCTTTACACCACGCTGCAGCGCGAGCGTCCCGACGGCCAGCCGTGGACGCTCGACCGCCTCGACGAGAGCCTCGAGGTGCCGCGCGGCAAGCTGCAGGTGTCGCTGCGCCTGCTGCGTCATCAGCGCGTGGTCGCCCAGGCGCGTGACGGCTCGCTCGCGCTGCGCCGGCCCGACCTCAAGGGCGCCGAGCTCGAGAAGATGCTCGGCGCCTATCGCGACAAGCGCGACAGCGACCGCGCGATGCTCGAGCAGATGGTGTTCTACGGCCAGACCGGCTATTGCCGCTGGCGCGTCCTGCTGCAGCACTTCGACGAGATGGAGGACTTCGAGCGCTGCCACGGCTGCGACAACTGCGGCCGCATCGACGCGGCCGCGGGCGCGGAGGCGGCAGTGCCAGAGGGTGGTGAAGCGGCTGACGGCTCCGCAGGCGCCGAGCGCGACGCGTCGGCCGGCGTCGCTTCCCGCGGGGCGGACGCCCCCGCCCCGACACGCTCGCCGGCGCCCGAGCGGCTCACGCCCGGCACGCCAGTGCGCGTGCCGCGCTACGGCCGCGGCATCGTCGAATCGGCCGACGCCGAGACCGTCACGGTGGCCTTCGCGGACAGCCAGAAGCGCTGCTTCCTCGCGAGCTACGTGAAGGCGGCGCGGCGCTGACGCGGGCGAACGGCGGGGCCGGCGGGCAAGAATTTCCGGTAAAGCCTGCCCCCACGGGCGCCCCGGGCGGCGTGGCACGCGCGCGGCTCCGACCCGGTTGAGGGTCGCTTTCCCCGTGAGAAAGGCACGATCCGCCGCCTTGGCGGAGTGGCGAAAACAGCTGGCACGGGTGTTGCGTTCCAACGCTTTCGTGACCTCGGCAAGACGCCTTGCCGAAGGTCGTCGAGACCCGATCCACAACGACTTTCACGAGCCGTATCGAGCACGAATCCGATGACTCTCGCCAACGCCAGCTCTTCTTCCAGCCTCCGACTCCAGCCCGCTCAACGCCAGCACCACAGCGTGACGCCGCGCCTGCAGCATGCGGTGCGGTTGCTGCAGCTGTCGTCGCTCGACTTCGCCCAGGAAGTGCACGACGCGATGGGCCGCAACCCCTTTCTCGAGCTCGACGATTCGCCGTCGGAAGGCCCGCCGGGCGTCGACGCAGCGAGCGACAAGACCGAGGCGCCGGCCGTCTCGAACGACAGCATCGCCGACGAAGCCTACGACGCGCACGAGCGTGACAGCTGGCAGCTGTCGCCGACGAGCCCGCGCACCAGCAGCTCGGACTCCGACATCTCGGCGCTCGACCTGATCGCCGAGAGCGTCGGCATGCGCCAGCACCTGCGCAGCCAGATCAACGTGCTGCCGCTGTCGCGCCGCGACCATGCCCTCGCCTGCGCCATCGTCGAGTCGCTCGACGACGACGGCTACCTCCGCACCGAACTCGAGGAGATCGCCGCGATCAGCGACCTCGAACCGGCGGTCGACATGGCCGAGATGCAGATCGCACTCAAGCGCGTCCAGGCGCTCGACCCGAGCGGCGTGGGGGCGCGCAACCTCGCCGAGTGCCTCACGCTGCAGCTGCACCTCATCGACGACGAAGGCGAACGCGCGCTCGCCGAGCGGATCATCCGCGACCATCTGCCGCGCCTCGCGCAGCGCGACGTCAACGGCCTCGCGAAGGCGCTCGGCGCGAGCCCGGCCGCCGTCGAGGCCGCCTGCGAACGGATCCGCCACCTCGACCCGCGCCCCGGCACCAAGGTCGAGGCGCCGTCGGTCCAGTACATCACGCCCGACGTCATCGTGAAGAAGCAGCGCGGCAAGTGGGTGGCGACGCTCAACCGCGCGATCGTTCCGCGCGTCAAGCTCAACCAGGCGTACGCGTCGATGTTCCAGGAGCACCGCGAGTCGCGCCACAGCGAGCTCGCCGCGCACCTGCAGGAAGCGCGCTGGACGGTGCGCAACGTCGAGCAGCGCTTCTCGACGATCCTGATGGTCGCCAACGCGATCCTCAAGCGCCAGCACCACTTCCTCGAATTCGGTCCGATGGCCATGAAGCCGCTCGGCCTGCGCGAGATCGCCAACGAGCTCGGCCTGCACGAGTCGACCGTCTCCCGCGTCACCAACAACAAGTACATGGCCACGCCGGTGGGCGTGTTCGAGCTGAAGTACTTCTTCTCGCGCGAGATGGCGACGGTCAACGGCGGCGCCTGCTCGGCCACCGCGATCCGCGGCGTCATCAAGGGAATGATCGACGGCGAGAACCCGAGCAGCCCGCTCTCCGACGCCCAGATCGCGCGGCTGCTGGTGCGCCAGGGGCTCAAGGTCGCCCGTCGCACGGTCACCAAGTACCGCCAGCTGCTCAAGCTGGCGCCGGTCGAGCGGCGCCGCCGTCGCCTCGCCGACGGCTCCGGCGTCGGCGTTGCGCTGCAAGGTGCCTGACTCCTCGATGGCGCGCGGCTTTCAACCTGGCTGGGCGCCGGGGCGCCCCTGCGCGGCGGCGCCGGCCGCCATGGCGCAGCGCCTCGCCCGAAGCGGAACGCGCCGAAGGCGGAGCAACCGATGAACGACGTCGAAGCGCGGCGCTTTCGCGACATCGCGGACGCGGCGCCGGCGCTGCTCTGGAGCACCGACGCGAGCGGCGCGGCCGACTGGTTCAGCGCGGGCTGGCTGCGCTTCACCGGACGCAGCCTCGACAGCCTGCTCGGCGACGGCTGGACGCGCGAGGTGCACCCGGAAGACGTCGAGCGCTGCGTCGCGATTCGCGCCACCAGCGCCGAGGCACGCCACCCGTTCTCGCTCGACTATCGGCTTCGCCACCGAGACGGCGGCTATCGCTGGGTCTACGACAGCGCGATGCCGCGGCTCGACGTCGACGGCCGACTGCTCGGCTACGTCGGCAGCTGCATCGACATCCACGAACGCAAGGAGCTCGAGGAGAAGCTCGCCGAACGCACGCAGGCGCTGCGCCTGGCCGAGCGGCGTCAGGGCGCGTTCCTCGCGACGCTGTCGCACGAGCTGCGCAACCCGCTCGCGCCGATCGCCAACGCGGCGAGCGTGCTGCGAACCCTCGAAAGCTCCAACCCGATCCTCGCGCGCCTGCGCGAGATCCTCGAGCGCCAGGTCGGGCGGCTCGGCCGGCTCGTGGAAGACCTGATCGACGTCACCCAGTCGGCGCAGGGCGAGGTCTCGCTGATCAACGAGCGTGTCGGCATCGACGGCGTCGTGCAGGCGGCGATCGCGGCGAGTCAGGAGAAGATCGACGCCGGCCACCACACGATCGACCTGCACATGCCCGAGCAGCGCCTCGCGGTCAAGGGCGACCCGGCACGGCTCTCGCAGGCGCTCTCGAACATCATCGTCAACGCGGCCAAGTTCAGCGGCGAGCCGTCGGCGATCACGATCGAGGTCCAGCCGGTCGCGAAGACCGTGCAGGTCAAGGTGAAGGACCACGGGCGAGGCATCGACCCGTCGTTCCTGCCGCACGTGTTCGAGCTGTTCTCGCAGGAGGACCAGTCGTTCGCGCGGACCTACGGCGGGCTCGGCGTCGGCCTCACGCTCGCCAGACGCATCGCCCAGCTGCATGGCGGCGACGTCGAGGCGTTCAGTGAAGGGCCTGGGCGCGGCAGCGAGTTCGTGCTGTGGCTGCCGCTGCTCGAAGGCGAGCTCGAGGCGCCCGCGGCTGGCGAGGTACCCAATCTCGCCGAGCGCTACCGCGTGCTGATCGTCGAGGACAACGGCGATGCGCGCGAGAGCCTGCGCCTGCACATGGAGATGTGGGGCAACGAGGTCGTCACGGCGCACTCGGCCGAGGCCGCGCTCGAGGCAGCGCGCACGTTCAAGCCGCACATCGTGCTCTGCGACCTTGGACTGCCCGGCATCGACGGCCTGCAGCTCCTCGGGCCGCTACGCCGGCGCCTGGCCGGGCAGCGCACGCTGATCGCGGCCGTCACCGGCCACGGACGCAGCGAGGACCAGGCGCGCGCGATGGCGGCCGGCTTCGACTCGTTCCTCGTCAAGCCGCTGCACCCCGCGAGCCTCGCGCGCCTGCTGCAGGCCTACGCGAGCCAGGGTGGCAACTGACGGCGCGATGGTCCGTGCTGCAGCCGGTCAGCGGCTCTCGTCGAGCGCGCCCGAGACCGACGCCGCGACCGCGTCGCCGTCGGCGGCGTATTCCTTGAGACGGTTGTAGAGCGTCTTCAGGCTGATGCCAAGCGTGGCGGCCGTCTTTTCCTTGTGCCGCCCGAGGTGCTCGAGCGTCGCCAGCGTGACCTGGCGCTCGACATCGGCGAGCGTGCTGCCGAGCTTGATCGTGATGGTCGACTGCCCGTTCGAGCCGCCGCGCGCCGGCTCGCTGGCCGGCAGGCACTCGTCGACGATGGTCGAGCCCGTCGCCATGACGTAGGCGCGATAGACCACGTTGCGCAGCTCGCGCACGTTGCCCTGCCACTTGTACTCGGCGAGGCGGGCGAGCGCCTCCGGGGCGAAGCGCTTCTTCTGGCCCTCGCGTTCGCTGATCTGGTCGAGGAAGTGGGTGGCGATCAGCGGCACGTCCTCCGCGCGGTCGCGCAGAGGCGGCAGGTGGATCGGGAAGACGTTCAGCCGATACATCAGGTCTTCGCGCAGCTTGCCGCTCGCGACCGCCTGCAGCGGGTTGCGGTTGGTCGCCGCAATCATCCGCACGTCGGCTTCCTGAACCTGGGTGGAGCCGACCCGCATGAAGGTGCCGGTCTCGAGCACGCGCAGCAGCTTGACCTGCAGGTCGAGCGGCATCTCGGTGATCTCGTCGAGGAACAGCGTGCCGCCGCTGGTGCGCTCGAAAAACCCCAGGTGCTGGCGGTCGGCGCCGGTGAAGCTGCCCTTCTCGTGCCCGAAGATCTCGCTCTCGATGAGGTGCGGCGATATCGCGCCGCAGTTCACCGCAAGGAAAGGCTTGGCCTTGCGCCGGCTCAGTTCGTGCACGGTGCGCGCGACGACCTCCTTGCCGGTGCCGCTTTCGCCGGTGATGAACACCGTCACCGCGGTGCCGGCGACGCGCACGATCTGCTGGTACACCTTGCGCATCTCCGGCGACCTGCCCCAGAGCGCGCCGAAGTGCCCTTCCTTCTCGAGGCCCTCCTCGAGGTCGCCGGCGGCCGCCTTGAGTGCGGAGGGCTTGGTGACGCGCGACAGCACGCCCTGCAGCTGCTTGAGGCTGGTCGGCTTGACCAGATAGTCGGCGGCACCCAGGCGCAGCGCCTGGATCGACGTGTCGAGGCTCGCGTGACCCGTGATCAGCACGATCTCGGTGTTCGGCAGCGACTTGGCGTCGTTGAACAGCTCCATCCCGTTGCCGTCGGGCAGCATCAGGTCGAGCAGGACCAGGTCGGGCTCCTGCAGGGCCATCTGGCGCCGCGCTTCGCGAAGCGAGCCGGCGGTGGCCACCGTGAAACCCTCGTTGGCGATCAGCATCGCCATGGTTTCCGCGGAATCCCCGTCGTCATCGACCAGCAGGGCGTGAGGCATTCGACATCGTCTCCAAAGACGTCGGCGCCCGAGGGCCCGCCGACGCGCCAATCCTTGCACAGCGTCGATCTGCGCCCAGCAGCGGGTGGCGCGCTCCCGGGTGGGAAAACACCGCATCGCGCTGTCGGCGCCGCATCGAAGCAATTTCCGGTCGGTACCGGAGCCACGGACGCCGCTACGGCGGCGCTCGCCTGCGTACCACGGGCGTGGCGGCCCGAGCGGCAGGGCTCAACACCCTGAGCGTCGCGGGTGCCGCGCGAGTCCCTCGGGAACGGCCTGCAGCGGCGAATCCGTCACGAAGAATGCCCGGTTAACGGCACCCGATGGCTCGACCGGAGCACAGGCCCCGGAGTATATCGACGCGGCGCCGCAGGCCCGGCCGGCCACGCCGGCAGCGGGGAAACCCTTGCCTCAGCAACGGCGTCGTGCGAGGCCCGCCCAGAGTCCGGCCGCCACGACGAGCGCCAGGCTGGCGGGTTCGGGCACCTGCAGGATGGCGCCCCGCACCTCTCCCGACCCGAACTGCGTCGTGTGGAAGTTGATGTACGAGCGCCCGCTCAGGATGTTGTCGAGCTGGGCCGCGAGGGTGGTGTTGTTGCCTTCGGGGGCATCCCACTTGCCCCTGATCGTGCCGCCCACCCCGGTGGCGAACGGCGTGACCACCAGGTCGTTGGGGTTGTTGTCGTTGAACGGCGCGCCGAAGAAGCCCCAGACCACTCCTCCCGTCGTGTTCGGCGTCACCGTCGGCCCGGCATGGATGTGCGCGGCGGTGAGGTTGTCGTAGGCGTCGGCCGTCTGGGTGCCGGTGAAGTCGATGTTGAAGATCGTCGCCGTGAACGCGAGCGAGGTGCGCGCGTCGTTGAGCACGAACTCGGCCGTCCCGAACGACGCCGGCCGCGGCGTGGTGTTGTCCGAGAGCGTCGGCACGGCCGGATTCGGCCGCTCCTGACCATTGGTGAGCGTGGCGGCCAGGAATACCGGGGCGGCATGGGCCTGCACCCCCAGCGCTCCGAACACCACCAAAGCAAGAGCAGATCGGCGCATGGGAACCTCCGGGCGGACGTTGATCGTCAGCGCAATGTAGCCAGATCCGCGGCAAAGATCACGTTTTCGCGGCCCGGCGACCGCCGATCCGTGGCCCAGGCGCCACCCGCGCGAACCGCTATCCCGGGGAGACGACCTCGAGACCGACGATCCCGGCTGCGATCAAGCCGAGGCAGCCAAGTCGCGCGGGCGACGCCGCGTCCCCGAACAGCACGATGCCGGCGATGGCGGTACCGACCGCTCCGATGCCGGTCCACACCGCGTAGGCCGTTCCGACCGGCAAGTCCCGCATGGCCAGCGCGAGCAGGCCGACGCTGATGGCCGTCGCCGCCAGCGTGCCGACGGAAAACCAGAGCCGGGTAAAGCCATCCGAGTACTTGAGGCCGAGGGCCCAGCCCACTTCGAACATGCCGGCAACCAGCACCATGATCCACGCCATGACGACACCTCGATCGAGGTCGTCCCCGGGGCGATGCAGCGACGAGGTCGTCCTCGCGGGGCGCACGTTAACCTCGGCGCCCGCGTCGAGCGGCGGGCGCCGTCGATCGGCCTTCTCGGCGTGGGTGGTTGGCGCGCTACAGCCGCACGGCGCAGCAGGCTCGGCACAGGTACGTGCGCCCACTTGGCTCGGCCGAAACTCCTGGCTATAATCCCGCGTTTAACCCGGCACGCCTTAGCTATACATGACTACCATTCGCGTCAAAGAAAACGAGCCCTTCGACGTCGCTCTTCGCCGTTTCAAGCGCACCATCGAAAAGCTCGGTTTGTTGACCGATCTGCGTGCCCGCGAGTTCTACGAGAAGCCCACCGCCGAGCGCAAGCGCAAGAAGGCTGCGGCCGTGAAGCGCCACTTCAAGCGCGTTCGCAGCATGCAGCTGCCCAAGAAGCTCTACTGAGCCGAGCCGCTTTCGCCCGAGCCCGCCGCGCGCGGGCTTTGTCGTTTTGGAACTTCCTTTTTTCGGACGGCGTGAACCGATGAGCCTGCGAGACCGGATCAACGACGACATGAAGGCCGCGATGCGCGCCAAGGACTCGGCCCGCCTGCTGACGATCCGCGGTCTGCTCGCGGCGTGCAAGCAGCGCGAGGTCGACGAGCGCATCACGCTGGACGATGCCGCCATCGTCGGCATCGTCGACAAGCTCGTGAAGCAGCGCAAGGACTCGATCGCCCAGTTCACGGCCGGCAACCGGCCCGACCTGGTCGAAAAGGAGAGCGCCGAGCTCGCGGTGCTCGAGCAGTACCTGCCGCAGCGCCTGAGCGCCGACGAGATCGCGGCCGAGGCCCGCCAGGTGGTCGCCGAGCTCGGCGCCAGCGGGCCCGGTGACATGGGCAAGGTCATGGCGGCGCTGAAGGCGCGGCTCGCCGGCAAGGCCGACATGTCGCTGGTCTCGGGCGCCGTGAAGCAGGCGCTCGCCTCCAAGTCCTGAGCCGCCGCATCCAGGAGCCGCCATGAGCACCTCTCCCGTCCGCCCGCTCAGCGCCGACGTCGCCGCTTGCCCGCAGCTCGCCCCCGGCGACATGCCCGCGGTCGCCGAAGCAGGCTATCGCAGCGTCATCAACAACCGCCCCGATTTCGAGGGCGGGCCGACGCAGCCGACCAGCGCCGACGTCGAGGCCGCCGCGCACGCGGCCGGTCTGCAGTACGCGTACCTTCCGGTCGATTCGGCGGTGCAGACGCCCGAGCAGGCGGCTGCCCTGGCCGACCTGCTGGCGACGCTGCCGAAGCCGGTGCTGCTGTTCTGCCGCTCGGGCGCGCGCTCGGCGCGCCTCTTCATGGCGGCGCAGTCGGTCTGAGGCGGCGCTGGCGAGCGGCAACGCGCGCCGGTTCAGAACCCGAGGGGTCGGGCCGCCACGCCTGAATGCCCGTCAGCCGCCGAGATACGCCGCAACCACCTGCGGGTCGCCGAGCAGTTCGGCACTCGGCTTGGACAGCACGATCCGGCCGGTCTCGAGCACGTAGCCGTGGCTGGCCACCTTCAGCGCCTGCCGGACGTTCTGCTCGACCAGGAAGATCGTCAGTCCCTCGGCGTTGATCCGGCGCAGCGTCGCGAAGATCTCCTGCACCACGATCGGGGCGAGGCCCATCGACGGCTCGTCGAGCAGCAGGATGCGCGGCTTGGCAAGCAGGGCCCGCGCGATCGCCAGCATCTGCTGCTCGCCGCCCGAGAGGTTGCCGGCCATGCCGTCGATGCGCTCGGCCAGGCGCGGGAACAGCGCGAGCACGCGCTCCAGGTCGTCGGCGACGCCCGCGCGGTCGCGCCGACGGTAGGCGCCGAGCTCGAGGTTCTCGCGCACGGTGAGCGTGGTGAGGATCGCGCGACCCTCGGCGACCTGGACCAGGCCGCGCTCGACGATCTGGTGCGTGGGCAGGCGCCGCAGCTCCTCGCCGTCGAACACGATCGAGCCGGCAGTCGGGCGCACCAGCCCCGAGAGCGCCAGCAGCGTGGTCGACTTGCCGGCCCCATTGGCGCCGACCAGGGTGCGGATCTCGCCGGCGTTGACCTCGAAGTCGATGCCCTGCACCGCCTCGACGTGCCCGTAGGCGACGCGCAGGCCCTCGACGCGCAGCAGCGGCGTGCTCATGGGAAAACCCTCCGCGCTGCGCGCCGGGATGAGCGCCGGGGAACGGCCCGGTGCGCTCATGCCGTCGCTCCCAGCGGTTCCCCGGGCACTGCGTCCTCGTCGCGCCCGAGGTAGGCTTCGATCACGTCCGGGTTGCGCTGGATCTGCTCGGGCGGACCCTCGGCGATGATGCGGCCGAAGTTGAGCACCGCCACCTGGTCGCACAGGCCCATCACGAAGCGCATGTCATGCTCGATCAGCAGGATCGTGTAGCCGCGCCTGGAGATCTGGCCGACCTGCTTCATCAGCTCGACCTTCTCGCCCGAGTTCATTCCGGCGACCGGCTCGTCGAGCAGCAGGAGGCGCGGCTCGGTGGCGAGCGCGCGGGCAAGCTCGAGCTTGCGCTGGTCGCCGTACGACAGGTTGTCGGCGAGTTCGAACGCCTTGCCCTCGAGGCCGACCCACGAGAGCAGCTCGCGCGCCTTGTCGCGAGCCTCGTGCTCGCGGCGGCGGAACGCCGGCAGCGAGAACATCAGCCCCCCGACGCCGTAGTTCAGATGCGCATGCATGCCGACGACGACGTTCTCGAGCAGCGTCATCTCCTTGAAGACGCGAATGTTCTGGAACGTGCGGCCGACGCCGCGCCGCGTCACCTGGTGCGGCTTGAGGCCCGTCAGCGCGGAACCGTCGAGCGTGATCGCGCCGCTGGTCGGCGCGACGAGCCCGGTGATGATGTTGAGCACCGTGGTCTTGCCGGCGCCGTTCGGGCCGATGAGCCCGACGACGCGGCCCTGCGGCACCTCGAAGCTCACGTCCTGCAGGACCGAGAGGCCGCCGAAGCGCTTGGAGACGTTGGCGAGGCGCAGCATCAGCGGGGCACCGCGAGGGCGGCCGGGCGACGCCCGAACCAGCGCCGCATGCGCGCTGGATCCCACAGGCCGCGCGGCAGGAAGAGGACGATGATCACGAGGATCGCGCCGTTGATCATGAGGCGGAAGTCCTGGAACGCGCGCAGCGCCTCCGGGAGCACGGTGATGATGGCGGCGCCGAGCACCGGCCCCGCCAGGCCGTTGATGCCGCCGAGGATGGCCATCGTCAGGATCTCGACGCCACGGTCGAAGCCGAACTCGCTGGGGCCGATGAAGAACGTGAGGTGCGCGTTCAGCGCCCCCGCGAGGCCCGCGATCGCGGCGCCCAGCGTGAACGCGATGAACTTGTGCGTCATCACCGGGATGCCCATCATGCCGGCGGCGATCTCGTCTTCCTTGATCGCCTCGAAGGCACGGCCGACGCGCGAGCGCCGCAGGCGCCAGAGCAGGAGCAGCACCAGCACTAGGAAGCCGACCACGTGCCACCACCGGGTGAGCTGAGGAATGCCGTTGAGGCCGAGCGCGCCGCCGGTATAGGTTTCGGCGTTGAGGATCAGCACGCGCACCACCTCGCCGAAGCCGAGCGTCGCCATCGCGAGATAGACGCCCGACAGGCGCAACGTGGGGCCGCCGATCACCAGCGCCACGAGGCTCGGAGCCACGACGCCGCCGAGCAGGGCGACCGGAAACGGCATGCCGGCATTCATGGTCAGGATCGACGCGGTGTACGCGCCGATGCCCATGAACGCGGCGTTGGCCATCGCGAGCAGGCCGCACGACAGCGTGAGCCAGATCGACAGCGCGAGCAGCGCATTGATGCCGACGGTCAGCACCAGGTTGCTGTAGATCGCCCAGAAATTCTCGAGGTCCATCGGGTCAGTGGGCGGTGAACAGGCGCGAAGCGCCGCACGCAAACATCAGGCCTTGCGCTCGAGAACCTTGCCGAACAGGCCCTGGGGGCGCAGCAGCAGCACGATGAAGAGGAGACCGAAGGCGATTGCGTCGCGCATGGTCGAGCCGATGTAGGCGACCGCCAGCACCTCGGCGAAGCCGAGGAAGAGCCCGCCGACCAGCGCGCCGCGGATGTCGCCCATGCCGCCGAGGATGATCACCGCGATGCCCTTGTGCAGCATCGGCTGGCCCATCATCGGGAACACGGCGTTCGAATAGAGCGCGATCAGCACGCCACCGACGCCGCCGAGCGCCGCGGCGGCGAACGAGGTGAGCCGGAACAGGCCCTCGACATTGATGCCGAGCAGTGCCGCCGCCTTCGGCGACTCGGCGATCGCGCGCAACGCGCGGCCGGTCTGGGTGCGGTTCATCAGCACGAACAGCGCGGCCATCAGCGCGAACGAGAGGCCGATGATCAGCAGCTCGATGACGCTCACGTGCACCGCGCCGATCTGGAACGACTCGGTCGGCAGCACCTCGGGCGCGAAGCGCTGGTTCTCGGCCCCGAACATGCCCTGCGCGGCGCTGTTGAGGAAGATCGCGATGCCGATGGTGGCGATCATCGGGATCAGGTGCGGCGCGTTGCGGTTGCGCAGCGGCCGCAGCACGAGCACGTCGATCAGCAGGCCGATGACGCCGCTGACCAGCAGCGCGACGAGCATGGCGAGCGGCAGCGGCAAGGCGAGCCGGGTCACCGCCTCGAGGGCGGCGTAGGCACCGACCATGAACACGGCGCCGTGCGCCAGGTTGATGACGCCGAGCACGCCGAACACGAGCGTGAAGCCGAGCGCGAAAAGCGCGTAGACGCAGCCGAGCGACAGCGCGTTGACGAGTTGCTGTTCGAGCATGGTTCAGCGAAGAGGGAACGCGGCCGCGGCCGGCAGGCTGCCGGCCGGGCTGCCGGGGCAGACGCGAGCAGCGCCCGCACCCGGCGCGACGATCATTTCTCGATCACGTACTTGCCGGCGCGCGTCACGCTGACGATCGCGGCCTGCTGGGCGTCGTAGCCGGCGGGCTTGCCGTCCTTGCCCATCGCCTGGCGGAACTTGAAGGCACCGGTGGCGCCGGTCCACGTGACCGCCGGCAGCGCGTCGCGCAGCGCGGCACGGTCGGCTTCGAGGTTGCCGGTGAGCTTGATCTTGCCGAGCGCCTGCGCCGTGATGTTCATCGCGTCGTAGGCCTGCGCCGAGAACTGGTCAGGCGCCGACTTGTACTTCTGCGTGTACGCGACGACGAAGTGCTGGTTCTCCTTGGTCTGGCTGTTCAGCGACCACGGGCTGCCGACCCACAGGTTGTCGGAGTTGCCCTTCGCGAGGTCGAACACCTTGACCGAGTTCATGCCGTTGCCGCCGATGAACGGCACGGTGATGCCGAGCTGGCGCGCCTGCACCATGATCGGCGCGCCTTCGGCGATCAGCGCCGACAGCACGATGGCGTCGGGATTGGTCGCCTTGATCTTGGTGAGCTGCGCCTTGAAGTCGACGTCGCCCTTGGCGAACGTCTCGGTCGTGGTGACCGGGATCTTGAGGTCGTCGAGCGCCTTCTTGAATGCGTCGTAGCCGCTCTTGGTGAAGACGTCGTCGTTGCCGTAGAGCACGGCGACCTTCTTGATGTTGGCGTGCTTGGCCGCGACCTGCAGCGTCACCGGCAGCACGTCGGCTTCGGTGACCGAGTTGCGGAACACGTAGTTGCCGATCGACGTGATGCCGTCGGCGGTGTTCGAGGTGCCGAACACCACGACCTTGGCGGCCTGCGCGATCGGGTCGGCGGCCTGCGCCGAGTTCGACAGCGTCGGCCCGAATAGCATCAGCACGCGGTCCTGGAAGATCAGCTTCTTGAAGACGTCGATCGCCTGTTCCTTGCGACCCTGCTCGTCCTCGAGCTGCAGCACGATCTTGTTGCCCTTGACGCCGCCGGCGGCGTTGATCTCGTCGACGGCGAGCTGCAGGCCGTTCTTGATCGACTGGCCGTACTGGCCGGCCGGGCCCGACAGCGCCTCGGCAGCGCCGATCTTGATGTCGGCGGCGCTGGCAGAGGCCCACGCGCCGAGCGCGAGCGACGCGGCCAGGCACAGCCGGGCGAAGCGGAAGGAAGTGGAAGTCATGGGGTTCCTGCCCGATCGAAGAAGGTGGGGTGAAGCGTGCGAACGCCTCGACAGGGCGAGGCGTTCGAGCGGTGAGGCCGGCGGCGAAAGCCTGCCGAAGCGCCGAATTGTAGCCAGCGCGCTACCGAGCGCCGACCGGTCTTACCCTGCACGGCTTGCGGGGCGAGCCGTGCGGCCAGTCACGAACCGGCGACCTTCATGCGCTCGATCAGCACTGATCCGGTGGTGCGGCTGCCGGACGTATAGGCGTCGGCGCCGACCGCCGCGATCGCCATGAACATGTCGCGCAGGTTGCCCGCGATCGTCACCTCCTCCACGGGGTGGACGATGCGGCCGTTGTCGACCCAGAAGCCCGCCGCGCCGCGCGAATAGTCGCCGGTCACCGGGTTGACGCCCTGCCCGATCAGCTCGATGACGAAAAGGCCGCGGTGCAGCTTCTTCAGCATCGCGTCGAGGCCGTCGTCGGGCCGGGTGAGCCGGCTCGTCAGCACCAGGTTGTGCGCGCCCCCGGCATGGCCGGTGGTCTTCATGCCGAGCTTGCGCGCCGAGTAGGTCGAAAGGAAATAGCTCTGCACGACGCCGCCCGCGACGATGTCGCGCGGCTGCGTGACGACGCCTTCGTCGTCGAACGGCGCGCTCGCCTTGCCGCGGAGCTGGTGCGGGTCCTCGCGCAGGTCGAGGTGCGGCGCGAGCACGGGCTTGCCCAGGCTGTCCATGAGGAACGACGAGCCGCGGTAGAGGGCGCCGCCGCTGGTCGCCTGCACGTACGAGCCGATGAGGCCCGATGCGAGCGGCGCCTCGAAGAGCACCGGCACCTCGCAGGTCGCGATCTTGCGTGCGCCCAGGCGCGAGAGGGCCCGCTCGGCGGCATAGCGCCCGACCGCCTCGGGCGCGGCGAGATCGCCCGGCACCCGCATCGACGAGTACCACGAGTCGCGCTGCATCTCGTCGCCGCGCTTGCCGCGCCGCGACGCAATCGGCGCCACGGACAGCGAGTGGCGCGAGCTCGCGTAGCCGGCCCGGAACCCGCGCGTGTTGCCGGCGAAGAAGTGCGACTGCTGCGCCGACACGCCCGCCCCCTCGGAATTCGTGATGCGCGGATCGACGGCGAACGCGGCCGCCTCGCCGGCCTGCGCGATCTGCATCGCCTGCTCGGCGTCGATCGGCCAGGGGTGGAACAGATCGAGGTCGCGGGCGGCGGCGTCGCCGATCGCGAGGTCGTCGGCGTCAGGCAGCCCGGCCGCCGGATCTTCGGCGGTGAAGCGCGCGATGTCGTAGGCGGCGCGCACCGTGCGCTCGAGTGCGGCGCGCGAGAAGTCGGACGAGCTCGCATGGCCGCGGCGCTGGCCGACGTAGACCGTCACGCTGAGCGACTTGTCGCGGTTGCGCTCGACGTTCTCGACGTCGCCCTTGCGCACCGACACCGACAGGCCGACGCCCTCGGAGGCCTCGGCCGAGGCGTCGGTCGCACCGACCTCGCGGGCCAGCCGCAGCGTGTCGTCGACGAGCTCCTGGAACTGGTCGAGGCGGTACGCGAAGCCGCGCGGCGACGCCGGAGGCACGGGAGGAAGCGACATGGTGGAGTGGCGGCGGCGCTCGACGGGCGCGGCACCGCGGGTGGAGAGGGTGGCGGACTATGATACCCAGCGCCTTTCCGGCCCTCGGCCGAATGGTCTGTCGCGGAAGAACAGCCCGGCCCCGAGCTGGCCGACCGCTCGCTGCATGATTCGGCAACGCCGGATCCACCCCGGGTTCGGGCGCATCGCCACCGTCCGTCATCCACGCCTTCACGCCTTTCCATGCCCCGCAAGCTTTCCGACGATCTTCCGGACGCCGACGCGCCCGCCGCCGAGCTGGCGCCCGATCGTCCGAGCAAGACGCGCATGAAGCAGGCCTCGCACGACCTGCAGACGCTCGGCGAGGCGGTGCTCGAGCTGCCCGACGACCGCATCGAGTCGCTGGCCATCCCGGAGATCCTTCTCGACGCCATCCGCGAAGGCAAACGCATCCGCAGCCACGAGGGCCGGCGCCGGCACCTGCAGTACATCGGCAAGCTGATGCGGCGCGTCGACCCCGAGCCGCTGCGCCAGGCTGTCACCGAGATGCAGCTCGGCCGCGCCAAGGATTCGCTCGCGCTGCACCAGGCCGAGCGCTGGCGCGCCGAGCTGATCGCCGACGACGAGGCCACCACGCGCTTTGCCGCCGAACACCCGGGGTGCGACGTGCAGGCGCTGCGCAGCCTCGTGCGGGCAGCGCGCAAGGATGCCGCGCATAGCCCCGAGCAGCGCAGCGGCCGCGCCTTCCGCGAGCTCTTCAAGTTCATCCGTGACGCAGCGCAAGGTGCCCATGACTGACGCCAGCCAAGCCTTCGATCCGGTCCGGATCGGTGTCGTCTCGGTGAGCGACCGCGCCTCGAGCGGCACCTACGCCGACCAGGGCATCCCGGCCCTGCAGGACTGGCTCGGCCGCGCGCTCAGGAACCCGATCACCTGGGAGCCGCGCCTGATTCCCGACGACGAGGCGACGATCAGCGCCACGCTGCGCGAACTCGTCGACGACGCGCGGTGCGACCTCGTGCTGACGACCGGCGGCACCGGCCCGGCGCCGCGCGACGTCACGCCCGAGGCGACGCTCGCGGTCGCGACCAAGGTGATGCCGGGCTTTGGCGAGCAGATGCGGCGCATCAGCCTCGCGTTCGTGCCGACCGCGATCCTGTCGCGCCAGGTCGCGGTGATCCGCGGCCGCGCGCTCATCGTCAACCTGCCCGGCCAGCCGAAGTCGATCGCCGAGACGCTCGAGGGGCTGCCGAACGGCACGCCGCCGGTGCCCGGAATCTTCGCCGCGGTGCCCTACTGCATCGACCTGATCGGCGGGCCCTACATCGAGACCGACGAGGCGGTCTGCAAGGCGTTCCGGCCGAAGTCGGCGCTGCGGCCGCCGCGCTGACGCCGGCGGTTCGGCCGGATGGCCTGACCATTGGCTGCGCAGGCAGCCGATGCCTGCGCCGAGAGCCAGCGCGACCGCGCTACTTCACGAGCCGGTTCAGCCGCTCGGCGTCGAAGCACTCGGTGGTCTGCGCCTCGCGTGGCACGCAGCTGTCGGCCGGCAGTTCGCGCGAGCGCGCCGAGAGCTTCTCGATGGCCTGCCACAGCAAGGCGATCTGGTGCTCGTGGCCCGAGGCGTTGTCGATGAGGCCCTTCATCGCCTGCGCGAGCGGGTCGTCGCCCTGGGTCAGCCCATAGGCCGAGAACCCCATACGGGCGGCCGTCGCCTCGCGCGCCGCGTCGGCTTCGGCCTGGATGATGCGCGCCGGGTTGCCGACCGCAGTGGCGCCCGCCGGCACCGGCTTGACGACCACCGCACCCGAGCCGACGCGCGCGCCGTCGCCGACCGTGAAGCCGCCGAGCACCTGCGAGTTGGCGCCGACGATGACGCCGCGGCCGAGCGTCGGGTGGCGCTTGGTGCCCTTCGCGAGCGAAGTCCCGCCGAGCGTCACGCCCTGGTAGATCGTGCAGTCGTCGCCGACCACCGCGGTCTCGCCGATCACGACCCCCATGCCGTGATCGATGAAGACACGCCGGCCGATCGTCGCCCCGGGGTGGATCTCGATGCCGGTGAGCCAGCGCCCGAGCTGCGAGACGAAGCGCGCCAGCCAGTGCAGATCGTGGCGGCGGAACCAGGCCGCCCAGCGGTGCAGCACCAGCGCATGCAGCCCCGGGTAACACGTCAGCACCTCCCACGCGTTGCGCGCGGCGGGGTCGCGCTCGACGATGCAGGCGATGTCTTCTCGGAGGCGTTCGAACATGGGCTGAGGGCTGGCGGCCGCTGGCCGGCAGCAAGGAGGGCCCGGCAGTTTAGCGGCGCGCCCCGACCCTGTCGGGGGTGCAGCATCGGCGGCCGGACCGTGGGCGCTCAGCCCTCGCGCGGCCTGCCGGCCTCGGCCTCGTCGAGGCGCCTTTCGATCGCACGCGCGACGCCGCGCAGGATGTGCAGCTCCTCGCCCGTCAGCTCGGCTCGATTGGCGAGCTGCTGCAGGCGCGGCATGAGCTTGCGCGGCACCAGCGGATCGAGAAAGCCGAGGCGCACGAGCGCGCGCGCCCAGTGCCCGAGCAGGCCGTCGATCGCCACCGCGTCGGCACGACCGGGCTCGACCGGCCGCGGCAGCTCGAATCCGCCGAGCGCCTGGCGCCACTCGTAGGCGATCAGCTGCACCGCCTGCGCGAGGTTGAGCGACCCGTAGTCGGGCGCGGTCGGGATCGAGAGGCACGCGTGGCACGCGTAGACGTCGCGGTTGGGCATGCCGAAGCGCTCGGACCCGAACACGAAGGCGACCCGATGCGCGCGCTCGGCGAGCTCGGGAAAGAACGCGCGCGGCGCATGCGTCGGCGGCCCGAAGTCGCGCGGCGTCATTGCGGTCGCGCAGACGAAGGTGATGCCGCCCAGCGCCTCGACCAGGGTCGGCACCACGCGCACGCGCTCGAGCACGTCGGTCGCGCCGCTCGCGAACGCGACCGCCTCGGCTTGCCGGTGCGCGTCGGCGAAGCGCGGCGCCACGAGCACCAGGTCGCCGAACCCCATCACCTTGAGCGCGCGCGCCGCCGCGCCGATGTTGCCCGGGTGGCTGGTTCCCACCAGCACGAAGCGCGTGGAGTCGCCGGAGTCGGTCACGAGGTCACGCCTAAAATCGCGATTATCGGCACCGGGATCCCCGGCTCGTCGCTCCCCTCGCTCCCGCCCCTCCCCGTCGCCCATGTCGCAAGCGCTCCACCCCATGCTCAACACCGCCATCAAGGCGGCCCGGAGCGCCGGCACCATCATCAACCGCGCCTCGCTCGACCTCGATCGGCTGCAGATCAACCGCAAGGCGCCGAACGACTTCGTCACCGAGGTCGACCACGCCGCCGAGGCCGCGATCATCGAGACGCTCCTCGGCGCCTACCCCGGCCACGGCATCAATGCCGAGGAGTCGGGCCGCACGCACGGCACGTCGAGCAGCGAGTACGTGTGGATCATCGATCCGCTCGACGGCACGACCAACTTCCTGCACGGCTTTCCGGTCTACGCGGTGTCGATCGCGCTGGCGTTCCGCGGGCAGGTCCAGCAGGCGGTCGTCTACGACCCGGCGCGCAACGACCTCTTCTACGCATCGAAGGGACGCGGCGCGTTCCTCAACGACAAGCGGATCCGCGTCTCCAAGCGCACGCGCCTCGCGGACTGCCTGCTTGGCACCGGCTTTCCGTTTCGACGCGGCGACAACTTTCAGCGCTACCTGAAGATGATGGAAGTGATGATGCCGCTGTGCGCCGGCCTGCGCCGCCCCGGCGCCGCCGCGCTCGACCTCTGCTACGTGGCGGCCGGCTGGTACGACGGCTTCTTCGAGACCGGCCTCAAGCCGTGGGACATGGCGGCCGGCTCGCTGATGATCACCGAGGCCGGTGGCCTGGTCGGCAACTTCACCGGCAACGCCGACTTCCTGGAACGTGGCGAGGTCCTCGCCGCCAGCCCGCGCATCTACGGTCAGCTCGTGCAGCTGCTCTCGCCGTTCACGTCGGTGGTCAACGAAGAGGCCGCTGCGCCGCCTGAGGCGGCCCGCGCCGCCGAGCTCACGCCGGAGGCCGCGCTCGGCGCAGTGCTCGACGACACCGCGCGCCCCGCGCCGGCCGCCGCTGAAGCGCCCGCCGCCCCGAAGCTGAAGCCGCCGGTGCGCATCCGCAAGGTGCCGGCGCCCGAGTGACGCCGCTTCGCGAGGCAGTGCGGCCGGGCTGCGCCGCAGCATCCGGCATGGTGGCGGCGGACACCGCCAGCCGACGGCTCTCGCCATGCACCCACCACGCGTGCGGCACCGATACGTTGTCGGCAACGAGATGAGCACGCCCGCGCCCGCGCACACGCCGATGATGGCGCAGTACCTGCGCATCAAGGCCGAGCATCCGGACACGCTCGTGTTCTACCGGATGGGCGACTTCTACGAGCTGTTCTACGACGACGCCCGCAAGGCCAATCGCCTGCTCGACATCACGCTGACCACGCGCGGCGCGAGCGCCGGCGAGCCGATCGTGATGGCGGGCGTTCCGGTGCACGCGGTCGAGACCTACCTCGCGCGCCTCATCAAGTGCGGCGAGTCGGTCGCGATCTGCGAGCAGGTCGGCGAGGTCGGCGCGACCAAGGGCCCGGTCGAACGCAAGGTGGTGCGTGTCGTCACCCCCGGCACGCTGACCGACGGTCACCTGCTCGCGGACAAGCGCGACGCTCCCCTGCTCGCCGTCGCCTCGCGCAAGGGCCGGCTCGGCCTGGCCTGGCTCGCGCTCTCGAGCGGCGCCCTCGGCATGGCCGAATGCGCCGATGGCGAGCTCGCGAGCTGGCTGGCACGCCTCGGCGCCGCCGAGGTGCTGGTCGATCGCGAGCAGGTGCCGGTTGCGCTGCAGCACGCCGGCGCGACCCTGACGCAGCGCCCCGGCTGGCAGTTCGACAGCGCGCTCGGCGTGAGGAAGCTCTGCGAGCAGCTCGGCGTCGCCAGCCTCGCCGGCCACAACGCGGCCGAACTGCACGCCGCGCACGCGGCGGCGGCGGCGCTGCTCGCCTATGCCGAGCACACGCAAGGGCGGGCGCTCGCCCACGTGCGCAGCCTCGCGGTCGAGCGCAGCAGCGAACTCATCGACCTGCCGGTCACCACTCACCGCAACCTCGAGCTCACCGAGACGCTGCGCGGCGCGCCTGCGCCGACCCTGCTCTCGGTGCTCGACAGCTGCGTCACCGGGATGGGCAGCCGGGCGCTCTGTCGCTGGCTGCGCAGCCCGTTGCGCGACCGCCGAGTCGCGACCGAGCGCCACGGCGCGATCGACGCGCTGCTCGCCACCAGCGTCGATGGCGTTCGCGACGCGCTGCGTGCGGTCAGCGACGTCGAGCGGACCACCGCGCGCCTGGCACTCGGCCAGGTCCGGCCGCGCGAGCTCGCCGGCCTGCGTGCGACGCTGCACGCCTTGCCGGCGCTCTGCGAGACGGTGCCGGCGAGCGCCGCGACGCTGCTCGACGACGTGCGCGACGCGCTCGCGCCGCCGCCCGCGATCGCCGCGCTGCTCGATGCCGCCATCGCCGCGGAGCCCGCCGCGCAGCTGCGCGACGGCGGCGTCATCGCGCGTGGCCACGACGCGCTGCTCGACGAGCTGCGCGACATCGGCGAGCACGGCGACGCCTTTTTGCTCGAGCTCGAGGGCCGCGAACGCGCGCGCACCGGCATCGCGGGCCTGCGCGTGCAGTTCAACCGCGTGCATGGCTTCTACATCGAGGTCTCTCAGGCGCACGCGGCGAAGGTGCCGGCCGACTACCAGCGCCGTCAGACGATGAAGAACGCCGAACGCTTCATCACGCCCGAGCTGAAGGCGTTCGAGGACAAGGCGCTCTCGGCGCAGGAGCGCGCGCTCGCCCGCGAGAAGCAGCTCTACGACGAGCTGCTCGAGGCGCTGCAGGCGCACCTCGACGTGCTCGGCGCGCTCGGGCGCGCGCTCGCGACGCTCGACGCGCTCGCGGCGCTCGCCGAGCGCGCGGCGACGCTCGACTGGCGGCGGCCGGTGTTCGTGCGCGAGCCGTGCATCGAGATCGTGCGCGGCCGCCATCCGGTGGTCGAGGCGCGTCTCAACGAGGCCGGCGCGAGCTTCACGCCGAACGACTGCCGGCTCGACCTGATGCGGCGCAGCCTCGTCATCACCGGTCCCAACATGGGCGGCAAGAGCACCTTCATGCGCCAGGTGGCGCTGATCGTGCTGCTGGCGTCGATCGGCTCGTACGTGCCGGCCGACGCGTGCCGGCTCGGCCCGATCGACGCGATCCACACCCGCATCGGCGCGGCCGACGATCTCGCCAACGCACAGTCGACGTTCATGGTCGAGATGAGCGAGGCGGCGGCGATCGTGCACGCGGCGACCGAGCAGTCGCTGGTGCTGATGGACGAGATCGGGCGCGGCACGTCGACCTTCGACGGGCTCGCGCTCGCCGCTTCGATCGCGCACCACCTGCACAACCGCAATCGCGCCTTCCTGCTGTTCGCGACCCACTACTTCGAGCTCACCCAGTTCCCCGCGGCCAACCCGGCGGCGGTGAACATGCACGTGTCGGCGGTCGAGTCCGGGCGCGACATCGTGTTCCTGCACGAGATCGTGCCGGGGCCGGCGAGCCGCAGCTACGGCGTGCAGGTGGCGCGCCTTGCGGGCATGCCGGCGACCCTGCTGCGCCACGCGACCGTGACCCTCGAGGCGCTCGAGGCGCAGCAGAGCGCCGGCCAGCCGCAGATCGACCTCTTCGCCCCGGCGCCCGCCGAGCCGCCGCCCGCCGTGGCGGAATCCGCGGTCGACGTGGCGCTCGCCGCGCTCGACCCCGATATGCTCAGCCCGAAGGAAGCGCTCGAGGCGCTCTACCGGCTGAAAGCACTGCAGGAAAGACGATGACGTATTGCGTGGGGGTCAAGCTCGATGCCGGACTGGTGTTCCTGTCGGACTCGCGGACGAACGCCGGTCTCGACCAGATCAGCACGTTCCGCAAGATGATGGTCTACGAGCGGCCCGGCGACCGCTTCATGGTGATGCTGTCGGCCGGCAACCTCTCGATCTCGCAGCAGGTGCGCGAGATCCTGCAGGTCGAGCGCCTCGAGAACGGCGACAAGCCGCCGATCACGATCTGGAACGCCGAGAGCATGTTCGACGCCGCGCGCGTGCTCGGCTCGGCGGTGCGCCGCATCTACGACGAGGACGGCGAGTCGCTGAAGAACGCAGGGCTCGACTTCAACACCACGATGATCTTCGGCGGACAGATCGGCGGCGAGGCGATGCGCCTGTTCCTGGTCTACTCGGCGGGCAACTTCATCGAGGCGACGCGCGAGACCTGCTACTTCCAGATCGGCGAGTCGAAGTACGGCAAGCCCGTGCTCGACCGCATCCTGCGGCCGTCGACGCCGCTCGACGAGGCTGCCAAGTGCGTGCTGGTGTCGATGGACTCCACGCTGAAGTCGAACCTCTCGGTGGGGCTGCCGCTCGACCTGCTGGTCTACGAGGCCGGGCAGTTGCAGAGCCAGCAGATCATCTGCATCGACGAGAAGAACCCGTACTGGCGGATGATCAGCGGGAGCTGGGGGCAGAAGCTGCGCGACGCGTTCGAGTCGATCGAGGACCCGCAGTGGGACGGCACGGCCGAAGCGGCGGCGCCGCTCTGCGTCGAGTCCGACCGCTACGGGCCGATGCGCAAGATCACGCATCCGGGCGAGAAGATCGTCTGACGGCCGGGCGAGCCTGCCCCGCCAGCGCACGCCGTCCGGCGCTCGGACGGGCGCCGCGCGGGCCGAGCTTCTCGGAGCGCGCCCGCCACCGCCGTGCCCCGCTGCAGGGTCCCGCACCCGGCTCCGCCCGAGGGGCGGCACCTATAATCGCGCTTTACCACCACGGCATTCGCGCACGGCGCGCGTGCCGCACGCAATGACCAAGTTCGTCTTTGTCACCGGCGGTGTGGTGTCCTCGCTCGGCAAGGGCATCGCGTCTGCGTCGCTCGCAGCGATCCTCGAATCGCGCGGCCTCAAAGTCACCTTGATCAAGCTGGACCCGTATCTGAACGTCGATCCGGGGACCATGTCGCCGTTCCAGCACGGCGAGGTGTTCGTCACCGAGGACGGTGCCGAGACCGACCTCGATCTGGGCCACTACGAGCGCTTCATCACCACGCGGATGCGGCGCTCGAACAACTTCACGACCGGCCAGATCTACAAGACCGTGCTCGAGAAGGAGCGCCGCGGCGACTACCTCGGCAAGACCGTGCAGGTGATCCCGCACGTCACCAACGAGATCCAGGAGTTCGTGCGGCGCGGCGCCGGCATCGGCACCCCCGACGCGGCGCAGGTCGCGATCGTCGAGATCGGCGGCACCGTCGGTGACATCGAGTCGCTGCCGTTCCTCGAGGCCGTGCGCCAGATGAGCCTCAAGCTCGGCCCCGGCAACGCCGCCTTCCTGCACCTGACCCTGGTGCCGTGGATCGCCGCCGCCGGCGAGCTCAAGACCAAGCCGACGCAGCACAGCGTGCAGAAGCTGCGCGAGATCGGGATCATGCCCGACGCCCTGCTCTGCCGCGCCGACCGTCCCATCCCCGACGACGAGCGCGCCAAGATCTCGCTGTTCGCCAACGTGCACGAGTACGGCGTGATCTCGGTGTGGGACGCCGACACGATCTACAAGGTGCCGCGCATGCTGCACTCGCAAGGGCTCGACGAGCTCGTCTGCGCGCGCCTGCAGCTGCACAGCAAGCCGGCCAACCTCACGCGCTGGGACAACCTCGTGCACCAGGTCGAGCACCCCGAGCACGAGGTCACGATCGCCATGTGCGGCAAGTACGTCGAACTTTCGGACTCGTACAAGTCGCTCAACGAGGCGCTGCGCCACGCCGGCATCCACAACAGCGCGCGCGTCAAGGTCGAGTACGTCGACTCGGAAGACCTGACGCCCTCGAATGTCGGCAACCTCGGCCGCTACGACGCGATCCTGGTGCCGGGCGGCTTCGGCAAGCGTGGCGTCGAGGGCAAGATCCTCGCCGCGCAGTACGCGCGCGAGCACGGCGTGCCGTACCTCGGCATCTGCCTGGGCATGCAGGTCGCGACGATCGAGTTCGCGCGCCACGAGGCCGGGCTCGAGAACGCGAACAGCACCGAGTTCGACCCCGAGACGCCGCACCCGGTGATCGCCCTCATCGACGAGTGGCAGGACGCCGACGGCACGATCCAGGTGCGCACCGCGCAGTCCGACCTTGGCGGCACGATGCGCCTCGGCTCGCAGAAGTCCGACGTCAAGCCGGGCACGCTGGCGTACGAGATCTACGGCAACGTGCTGAACGAACGTCATCGCCACCGCTACGAGGCGAACGTGCATTACCTCGACCGCCTGACCGAGGCGGGGCTCGTGATCTCCGCGCTCACCCAACGCGAGCGCCTCACCGAGGTCGTCGAGCTGCCGCGCAGCGTCCATCCGTGGTTCATCGGCGTGCAGTTCCACCCCGAGTTCAATTCGACGCCGTGGGCCGGCCATCCGCTCTTCAAGTCGTTCATCGCCGCGGCGCTCACGCACCAGGCCGAGCGACGCGAGATGGTGGCCGCGTGAGCGACACGCGCGCGCTGACGCCATCCGGAGCACCTCGGCCATGAAACTCTGCGGTTTCGAGGTCGGGCTCGACCGGCCGTTCTTCCTGATCGCCGGCCCCTGCGTCATCGAGTCGGAGGCGCTGCAGGTCGACGTCGCCGCCCGGCTGAAGGAGATCACGGGCGCGCTCGGCATCCCGTTCATCTTCAAGTCGAGCTACGACAAGGCGAACCGCTCGAGCGGCACCTCGTTCCGCGGCCCCGGCATCGAGGAAGGCCTCGAGGTGCTCGCGACGGTCAGGCGCCAGCTCGGCGTGCCGGTGCTGACCGACGTCCACGACGAGCGCCAGATCGCCGCTGCCGCGGCGGTGGTCGACGTGCTGCAGACGCCGGCGTTCCTGTGCCGGCAGACCGACTTCATCACCGCGGTCGCGCAGAGCGGCAAGCCCGTCAACATCAAGAAGGGCCAGTTCCTCGCGCCGCACGACATGAAGAACGTCATCGAGAAGGCCCGCGCCGCAGCACGCGCGAAGGGCCTCGACGACGACCGCTTCATGGCCTGCGAGCGCGGCGCGAGCTTCGGCTACAACAATCTCGTCTCCGACATGCGCAGCCTCGCGATCATGCGCGAGACCGGCGCCCCGGTCGTCTTCGACGCCACGCATTCCGTGCAGCTGCCGGGCGGCCAGGGCACCTCGTCGGGCGGTCAGCGCGAGTTCGTTCCGGTGCTCGCGCGCGCCGCCATCGCGGTCGGCGTCGCAGGCGTCTTCATGGAAACGCACCCGGACCCCGCCAACGCGCTGAGCGACGGCCCGAACGCGGTGCCGCTCAAGCGCATGCGCGCCCTCCTCGAACAACTCGTCGAGCTCGACCGCGCGGTCAAGTCGCGGCCCTTCCTCGAGAACGACTTCGCCTGCTGAAAGGTCAGACCAATGAGCGCCTACGTCATCTCCAACGTCCACGTCACCGACCCGGCGCAATACGAAAACTACAAGCGCCTGTCGACGATCGCGATGCAGGCACACGGCGCCGAGGTCTGCGTGCGCGGCGGCGCGGTCGAACTGCTCGAGGGCGACTGGCAACCCGAGCGCGTGGTGGTGCTCAAGTTCAAGGACGTCGCCGCAGCGCGCGCGTTCTACGACTCACCCGAATACCGCGCCGCGCGCGAGGCTCGCGCCGGCGCTGCCGACATGCGGATGGTCGTCGTCGAAGGCGTCGCGTGACGCCGGCGATCCCGCACGTCGCGCGCGGCGCCACGCCGGTGGCACGCAAGAGATTCCAACATCAGAAGGTGAATGCATGAGTGCGATCGTTGACATCGTCGGCCGGGAGATCATCGACAGCCGCGGCAACCCGACCGTCGAGTGCGACGTGCTGCTCGAGTCGGGCACGATGGGCCGCGCCGCAGTGCCGTCCGGCGCGTCGACCGGCAGCCGCGAGGCGATCGAGCTGCGCGACGGCGATGCCGGCCGCTATGGCGGCAAGGGCGTGCTGAAGGCGGTCGAGTACGTCAACACCGAGATCAGCGAGGCGGTGCTCGGCCTCGACTCGAGCGAGCAGGCGTTCCTCGACCGCACGCTGATCGACCTCGACGGCACCGAGAACAAGAGCCGGCTCGGCGCCAACGCCACGCTCGCCGTGAGCATGGCGGTCGCGCGCGCCGCGGCCGAGGAGAGCGGCCTGCCGCTCTACCGCTACTTCGGCGGCTCGGGCGCGATGCAGATGCCGGTGCCGATGATGAACGTCATCAACGGCGGCGCGCACGCCAACAACAACCTCGACCTGCAGGAGCTGATGATCATCCCGGTCGGCGCGCCGAGCTTTCGCGAGGCGGTGCGCTACGGTGCCGAGGTGTTCCAGGCGCTCAAGAAGATCATCGACTCGCGCGGCATGAGCACCGCGGTGGGCGACGAAGGCGGCTTCGCGCCCAGCGTCAACGGCCACGAGGCGGCGATCGAGCTGATCCTCGCGGCGATCGACAAGGCCGGCTACGCGGCCGGCTCTCAGATCGCGATCGGCCTCGACTGCGCGGCGAGCGAGTTCTACAAGGAAGACGCGGGCGGCAGCCGGCTCTACCACCTCGAAGGCGAAGGCCGCGTGCTGACCGCCGACGCCTGGTGCGACGTGCTCGCCGGCTGGTGCGACAAGTACCCGATCATCAGCATCGAGGACGGCATGGCCGAGAACGACTGGGATGGCTGGAAGATCCTGTCGGACCGCCTCGGCTCGAAGGTGCAGCTGGTCGGCGACGACCTGTTCGTCACCAACACCAAGATCCTGAAGGAAGGCATCGAGCGGCGCATCGCCAACTCGATCCTCATCAAGATCAACCAGATCGGCACGCTCACCGAGACGTTCGCGGCGATCGAGATGGCCAAGCGCGCCGGCTGGACCGCGGTGATCAGCCACCGCTCGGGCGAGACCGAAGACGCGACGATCGCCGACATCGCGGTCGGCACCAACGCCGGCCAGATCAAGACCGGCTCGATGAGCCGCTCGGACCGCACCGCCAAGTACAACCAGCTGCTGCGCATCGAGGAAGACCTCGGCGACGTCGCTGCGTACCCCGGCCGCGCCGCGTTCTACAGCACCCGCTGAGCCCCGGCATGCGCCTCGTCACTCTCGTCCTCGTGGCGCTGCTGGCGCTGGTGCATGCCGAGCTGTGGTTCGGCAGCGGCGGCGTCTCGCGCGTCGTCGACCTCTCGACCAAGCTGCGGACCCAGCGCGCCGCCAACGACACCGCACGCGAGCGCAATGCCCGCATGACCGCCGAGCTCAACGACCTCAAGGAAGGTCTCGAGATGGTCGAGGAGCGCGCACGCTTCGAGCTCGGGATGATCAAGCCGAACGAGATCTACGTTCAGCTCGCGGCGCCGCAGCGCTGACCGGGTCGCGTCGCGGGAGCGACGTTCACCCGAGAGACGGCGCCGACGCGTCGTCGCCCTGCCGCCCTGCTCGCGCGTGCCGCGCCCTTCGTCGGCGGCGGGCCCGCTCAGGCGGCGCCGCTGAAACGCGTCACGACGATCACGACGACGCCGAGCACCAGGTTGACGAGCACGGCGCGACGGATCGACGCCAGCGCGCGTGCGCCGGACGGCCAGTCGCCGGCATCGACGGCGCGCTTCATGCGGCGCCAGAGCACGAGGCGGATGTGCACGAACACGCCGACCATGACGAAACCGATGATCGTCATCACGTACCAGTCGACCGCCATCGTGAACGGGATTCCGGCGCGCCACTGAGCGATCGACGCGCGCGCGATCAGCGCCACCCCGGTCGCCACCACCAGCGTGGCGGCGATCGCGACCACGAGGAAGAAGCGGCGCAGCGTCGCGCCCATCACCTCGAGCCGGACCGGCGCGTCGAAGCCGGCGAGCGCGGGGCGCAGGCACACGTGGGCGAAGAACATGCCGCCCACCCAGGCGACGATGCCAAGCAGATGGATCGTCTTCAGCAGCGGGTAGAGCACGCGGGTCCTTTCCGGTGAAGCGGCGACGATACTGCACGGCCGGCGGTTCGATTGCTGCACTCTATGAAGCGCGGTATCGTCCTCCGCCGTTCATCGGTGACGCCCTGGCGCGATGAGGCGGCGCGGTCGATTCGGTCACCCTGCACGAGCCGCATCCTGCACGACGGAGAACCCCGCGATGGCGAAAGTCTGCCCGACCTGCAACACCGAGAACCGGGACGATGCGCGCTTCTGCAGGGGGTGCGGCACGGCGTTCATCAGCGCAGGCAGACCCGGAGCGACTGCGGCGACCACACCCCGTGTCGCACCCGAGGTGCCGGGCAGTCGCAGTGGCGCGGACGCGCCGGCGTCGCCAAGCAGCGTTCCCGAACCGCTCGACCGACGCGGCTCCACGACCACGCCGCCGCGCGTCGCGCCCGAGGTGCCCGAGCGGCGCGGCAGCCCGCCACCCTCGTCGCATCGCGGGGCACCGCCGCCGAGCGACGAGCCGACGCCGCTGACGCTGCCGGCCGGCATCGCCGCCGCGCCGCCGGGCAAGCCGCCGATGCAGGCCTGTGTCGCCTGCGGGGCCGAGAACAGCGCGAGCGCACGCTTCTGCGGCAATTGCGGCGCACCGCTCGGCGCGACCGCCGCCCGGGCCGCGCCGGGCAGTGGCGCGTCGCCGGGGAGCCGGGCGGGGTACCCGCCGATCGCGGTGCCGCCCGCACCGAGCCGCGCAGCCGGCAGCGCGGCAGCCGACGACGAGCTGCCAACGCCCGACGTGCCAGACCCGCGCGTCGCGATCGACGCGACGCGGCAGCGCGTCGCGGTCGGCGCCGCCGCCCAGTCTGCGGCCGCTCCGCCGACGTCGTCGTCGAGCCGCACCGCGCTGATCGCCGGTGTCGTGCTCGCGCTGCTGATCGCCGCGGGTGTCGCCTGGTGGTTCCTCCAGACCCGGGCCGAGCCCCCGGTCATCCCGCCCGGGCACCCCGAGGCGACCGTTCCTCCAGTCGCACCGCCGGTCGCGTCCGCGCCGGCGCGTCAGGCCGATGCCGACATCCCCATCGAGCCCCGTGAGGCGCCGCCGACCAACGCCGATGCACCGGCCACCGCGGCCACGCCACGCGACGCACCGCCGGCCGCCGAGCGCGGCACGCCGCCCGTCACCGCTCTCCCGGCGGATGCCGACGCGCAGCGCGTGGCGAACGAACGCCGCGCCCGCGAGCGTGCCGCGCGCGCGCAAGCGGCTGCCGAGCAGCGCGAACAGCAGGCCCGTGTCGCGGCGGAGCAGGATGCGGCGCGGCGACGCGCCGACGAGGCGCCGCCGCGCCCCGCTCCACCGGCGACGCCGACCGTGCAGCCGCCCGCACCCGCCGCTCCAGCGGCGCGCCGCGCTCAATCCGTCAGCGACGTCTGCGGCGGCAACAATCCGTTCGCGCGCGGCCTCTGCGAGGCCGGCGAGTGCCGCAAGTCGAGTCGCGCCAGCGACCCGGTGTGCCGGCGCTACCGCGAAGACGCCGAACGGCGCCAGAACGCCTACTGACGAAGGACCGGGATGCCCCCCACCGACACTGCAGCCGCGCCGCGCGCCATCAGCGCCGATTCGTTCGCCGGCATGTTCCAGGCCGTCGACGGCCTTCGCAACGGGCGCGCCGTCGTCGCCCTGATGGGGTGCTGGGTCGCCGCGGTCCTTGTCGGCGCGCTGCTCTCGATGCTCGCGGTCGTGATCGGCGGCCTCGCCGCGCTCCTGTCGGCGGTCGGTTTCATCGTGGTCGCGGGCACCGGCGTCAATGCCGCCGGATCGCTGCAGATGGACCAGGCGCGCGGCCTTGCCCCACGCAGCCTCGCCGACGCGCTCGCCCACGGCCTCGCCTGCGTGCCGAGGATGATCGTGCTCGGCCTCGTGCTGCTCGCGGTGGCCATCGCGGTCTTCATCCTCATCGCGATCGCGCTCTTCGTCTGCAAGATTCCTTACCTCGGCGCGCTGCTCTACGTCGTCGTGTTCCCGGTGTCGGTGCTGCTCGCCGGCGTGACGCTCACCGCCCTCTTCTTCGGCTGGCTGCTCGCCTTGCCGGCGATCTGGGACGGCGCACCGATCGCGCGCGCGATCGCGCAGACGCTCGCCATCGTGCGCAGCCGCTTCGTCGAGGCGCTGCTGCTGCTGTTCGTCGTCGGCCTGCTCTGCCTTGCGGTGGCGCTGATCCTCTTCAGCGTGATCGGCAGCGGCATCGTGCCCACGGTCGCCATGTCGGTGCCGATCTTCGGCATGGACGCGATGGTCGGGTCGGCGTTCATGGGCGACCTGATGCAGGGCGTCGGCGCCGGCCGCGCGGCGGCCGCCGGCATCGGCCTGATGGTGCTGTGGGCGATCGCCTTCGCGGTGATCGCGCAGGTCTACCTGCAGGGCCTCAACCGCGTCTACCTGCGCGTGACGCATGGCCTCGACGTCGAGAGCGCCGAAGCCGCCCTGCAGCAGACCGTGAACAGCGCGCGCGAACGCGGCGCCGGGATCGCCGACAAGGCGCGGGCGGCGGCCGCGGCGGCACGCGAACGGGCCGCCCAAGCCTCGGCCGGCACCTCTGCCGGCGACGTGCCGGATCGATCGGCGACGCCGGCGGGCGCCGTCGAGCGCCCGGCGATGTTCGCCGACTCCACGCCGTTGCAACAGCCGGCGGCCGATCGCTCGACGGCTTCGGATGAAGCGGCGGCGGCGGAGCGGTCGCGAGCGGACGATCGCTCCGCCACGACCGACGAACCCGGTGCCACCGCTCGCCCTCAGGCCGCTGATCCGGTGGCACCGGGCACTCGGCCGGCGGCCGTCGACAGCTCCGCATCGGCCGATCGGCCCGCGGCGCGCCGCGTACCCACGGAGACGCCACCCGATCGGGCATCCGGGCTCATTGCGCGAGCGGCTGGCGCCGCGCTCGGCGCCCGCTCGCTGGGCGACGGCGGCGACGCAGCGGGCCGGAGAGCGTTCGCGGCCGGTGCGGCTGCGCGCACGGGAGGCAGCATCGACAGCGCGCCGGCGACCGGCGTCTCGCGTGCGGCCGGTGCGGCCGGTGCGGCGGGCAGCGCGGGCGCCGCCGGTGCCGCCGGAGCCACGGGTTCGGACGACCCCGGGTACGACGCGGGCACGGCCGCGTCACTGCGCGCCGGCCGCGACAGCCGCGAGCCCGACTTCCGACCGACGCAGCCGTTCGACGACGCCTTCGAGACGACGCTGCCGCCGTCCATCGACGACGAGCCGCCGGCCCCGCAGCCGTTCGCCACCCGCCTGCAGCCGTCGGCGGCGCTCGGCGGCGCGTCCACGAACGACGCAACGCCGGCGCCCGGCAGCGGTTCGGCCGCCGGCGCGGAGCCACCGATGGCGCCAGCGGCCGAGCCGGCGAGCGCGGCCGACACCTTCGTACCGTTCACGAGGCCCGACCCCACGCTCGAAGCCGCCTCGCCCGCAGCGGAAGCACCGCCCGCCGGCGGTGCGCGCGGCAGCCCCGCTGCCCCGGTCACGCGCGAGCTCGAGTTCGATCTGCCGCGCGAAAGCGCGAGCGCCGGTGCTGCAACGGTCGAATGCCCGCGCTGCAAGGCCACCTGCGCCGCCGGCGATGCCTTTTGCGAAGCGTGCGGGCAGCGCCTGCGCTGAACCACGTGCCTGGATGAACATCAACCGCGACCTGAACGACGCCGCACGCGCACTCGCGAGCGCCCGCCGCGCCACCCGGCCCCTCGACGCCCTGCCGCAAGCCTGGCAGCCGCGCGACCTCGACGCCGCGTACCGGCTGCAGCGCGCGGTCGCCGACCAGCTCGGCGCCGTCCGCGGCTGGAAGGTCGGCGTGCTCGCACCGGCGGTGCAGGCCGAAACCGGCATTGGAACGGCCGTGGCCGGCCCGCTGCTCGAGCCCTGGTTCGCCGGGTCGCCGGCGAGCTGGCGGCGCCATGCATTCAGCACGCCAATCGTCGAATGCGAGTTCGCGTTCGAGCTCGGCGCTGACCTGCCGCCACGCGACGGCGGTTACTCGCGCGAGGAGGTGGACGCGGCCGTCGGCACCCTGCGCGTCGTCATCGAGCTGGTCGACCGCCGCATTCCGCGCGGCAGCGGCGTGCTCGCCGAGATCGCCGACGCCTTCAACAACGGCGGATTCGTGGTCGGCCCTGCGGTCGACGACTGGCGCGGCATCGACTTCGCGAACCACGCCGTCGTGCTGCGCGCGAGCGACGCCACCGGCACCCGCGAACTCGCGCACGGCACCGGTCGCGCCACGCTGGGCGGCGACCCGCTCGGTGCGCTGGTGCTGCTCGCCAACGCGCAGCCGCCCGGCTACGGCGGCTTGAAGCGCGGCCAGATCGTGACGACCGGCAGCTGCGCGCTCGCCGACGCGCTGCCGCACGCGGCGAGCTACGAGGCCGACTTCGGCACGCTCGGCCGCGTGACGATGAACCTGACGTGACCGGCCCGAGCCCGGCACGCTTCGAGGCGCTGCCCGCATCGCCCGTTCACCGCACGATCGACGCTTCGCGCTCGCTGCGCGAGCACGCGCTGGACCTGCTCGTCGCCCGCGACCCGCAGCGCAAGATCGACGGCCTCGCTCGCGGCGAGCTCGACACGGCACCGATCGGCAGCGGGCTCGAGCTCGCCGAGCCGCCCGGCATCCCCGGGCGGCCTCAACGCCCCGAGCTGGTCGACCACGCGGTGCTCAAGCAGCGCTCGGTGAAGACGCGCGAGGGCCATGCCGCGCTGATCCACGCGGTCGCGCACATCGAGCTCAATGCGGTCGATCTGGCGCTGGACGCGATCTGGCGCTTCCCGGGCCTGCCCGACGCGTTCTATCGCGACTGGCTCGTCGTCGCACGCGAGGAGGCGCAGCACTTCGCACTGCTGCGCGACCACCTCGCGACGCTCGGCTTCGCGTACGGCGACTTCCCGGCGCACCGCGCGCTCTGGGAGATGGCCGAGCGCACCCGCGCCGACGTGCTGGCGCGCGTGGCGCTGGTCCCGCGCACGCTCGAAGCGCGTGGCCTCGACGCGTCGCCGCAGGTCAAGGCCAAGCTGCTGTCGATCGGCGATGCCGCGGGCGCGGCGATCATCGACGTGCTGCTGCGCGACGAGATCGGGCACGTCGCGACCGGCAACCGCTGGTACGCGTGGCTCTGCCGCGAGCGCGGCGTCGACTCGCTCGCGACCTACCGCGAGCTCGCCGAGCGCCACGCGGCACCGCGCCCGCGCCCGCCGTTCAACACCGAGGCCCGGCGCGCGGCGGGTTTCAGCGATGCGGAGCTGGCGGCGCTGCTCGATCCCGCCATCGGCTGATGGTGGGCCGCCTACGCTGAAGCCGGCCCGGGCGGCGACACCGCACCGGACCGTTCCCCCCACGCCGCGACCGCCCCCGCAAGCGACTCGCCTGCCTGCAGCACCCGCTGCGGCTGCGCGATGCGGACACCGGCGGCGTTCAGCGCATCGAGCACCGCGAGGTTGACGGCCGACTTGACGTTGCCCTGGCCCTTGTCGGCGTCGTTGATCGAGAACTGCACGGTGAGCTCGATGCCGTCAGGCGTGAACGCCGACAGCATGACGATCGGTGCGGGGTCGTCGATCACGCGCGGAACCGGCCGGACCGCCTCGCACAGCAAGGTCTGCACCGCGCGCACGTCGGTGCCGTAGGCGACCAGCACGCTCGTGGTGAGCGCCAGACGCGGGTCGGCGAGCGACGCGTTCTCGACGCGCTGCGTGATCAGTGTCTCGTTGGGCACGATCGCCTGCCGGCCGTTGGGCGAACGGATCAGCGTGTAGCGGGTGCGGATGTCGGTGATGCGGCCTTCGAAGTTGTCGACCTTGACCATGTCGCCGATGCGCAGGCTCCGCTCGGCCAGGATCACGAAGCCGCTGATGTAGTTCGATGCGATCTTCTGGAACCCGAAGCCGAGGCCAACGCCGACCGCGCCGCCGAACACCGAGAGCGCCGTGAGGTCGATGCCGACCGCGCTGAGTGCGAGCAGCAGCCCCACGAACAGCAGCAGGGTGCGCACGATCGTGGCGATCATCTTGCGGATCGAGAGGTCGTGGCCGCTGCCGGCGAGCAGCTTGCGCTCGACCGCCGCCGAGACCCAGAGCGCGAGCACCAGCACGAAGCTCGCGGTGATGGTGCCCTCGACCAGGTTGCGCAGCGTCATCTGGGTGGCGCCGACTTTCCAGCGCACCTCGTCCATGGCGTCGAGCAACTGCGGCGAGATGCCGGTGACCCACAGCACCACCGCGATCCAGGCCAGCCACGACACGCTGCGCTCGACCGCCGTCACCCAGCGGCTCTGCGGAAAGGTCGCGCGCAGCACGCGCGCGCTGAGGCGAATCACCGCCAGCGAGACCAGGATCGGTATCGCGACGCGAAACACCGCCGGGCGAATCGTGTTCTCGAGCGTGACCCGCGCCGCGAACGCCAGCGCGAGTGCGAGCACCGGGAACAGCACGCCGTCGACGATGCGGTTGCCGAACCACACCGAGCCGACCGGCCGCTCGCGCCCGCGCAGCAGCCGCACGATCAGCCACGCGAGGACCAGGCAGCCGGCGATCGCGAGCAGCTCGGCGGCCGCCGAGCGCTGCGTCAACGAGCGGACCAGCTCGTCGAACGTCGCCGGGTCGAAGCTGCGCGCCACTGGCGGTTCAGCCACCGGCCAGCACGCGCAGGTGCGCCGCCACGCTGGTGGCGAGCGCGCGCAGGTTGTAGCCGCCCTCCAGGCACGAGACGATGCGCCCGTTGGCGTGGCGCTCGGCGAGGTCGCAGAGGCGCAGCGTGATCCACTCGTAGTCGGCCTCGACGAGGCCGAGCTGGCCGAGGTCGTCGTCGCGGTGCGCGTCGAAGCCGGCCGACACGAACAGCATCTGCGGCCGGAACGCCTCGAGGCGCGGCATCCAGTGAGTCTGGATCAGCGCCCGCACCTCGACGCCGCGCGTGTAGGGCGGCACCGGCACGTTGACCATGTTGGTGCCCTTGGGCTCGGTGCCGCTGTACGGGTAGAGCGGGTGCTGGAAGATGCTTGCCATCAGCACCCGCGGGTCGTTCGCGATGATGTCCTCGGTGCCGTTGCCGTGGTGGACGTCGAAATCGATGATCGCCACGCGCTCGAGGCCGCGCACGTCGAGCGCGTGGCGCGCCGCGACGGCGACGTTGTTGAAGAAGCAGAACCCCATCGCGGCATCGCGCGTCGCATGGTGGCCGGGCGGGCGCACCGAGCAGAACGCGTTGCTCGCGAGACCGTCGATCACCGCATCGGTGGCCGCCACGGCGGCACCGGCGGCGCGCAAGGCCGCGTCGAGCGTCTTCGGCGCGGCGATGGTGTCGGGGTCGATCGCGCGGCGCTCGCCGTTTGCCGCGACCTGCCGCAGCTGCTCGGTCATCGCCGCCACGTACGCCGGGCTGTGCGCGCGCTCCAGAGCCGCGACGTCGGCGAGCGGCGCCACCTCGCGCTCGATCACGGCGTCGACGCCGCTTGCGATGAGGTAGTCGTCGATCGCGTCGAGGCGCTGCGGGCACTCCGGATGCCCCCGTCCCATGTCGTGAAGCCGGCAATCGGGGTGGCTGTAGAACGCGGTCTTCATGCTCGCGCCATTGTCGGCGCAGATCGCGTTCGCGCGGCGCCGCGGGTGGTCCGTGCAAGCGGGCGTCGGCGTGCCGCCACGGTCGCCACCGCGCGTGCGGACGCGGCCGCCGAGGCGCTTTCGTGACGCGCTGCGCGCGGTGGCGCGCGCTCGGCCGCGAGCGCGAACGTGCCCGCAGCGACGCTGGTAAGGTCAATGCATGAAGAAGCCCCTGGCCCAGCAGCTGAACGATCTGGTCGAGCAGATCGGCACCATCATCGTCGGCAAGCGCGCCCAGATCGAAGACTGCGTGATCTGCATGCTGGCGGGCGGCCACCTCCTGATCGAGGACGTTCCCGGCGTCGGCAAGACGACGCTGGCGCACGCGCTCGCGGTGTCGCTCGGCCTGCGCTTCTCGCGCACCCAGTTCACCGCCGACCTGATGCCGTCCGACCTGATCGGCGTCAGCGTCTACGAGCGCAGCCGCGAGGCGTTCGTGTTCCACCCCGGCCCGGTGTTCGCACAGGTGCTGCTCGCCGACGAGATCAACCGCGCCGGACCCAAGACGCAGAGTGCGCTGCTCGAGGCGATGGAGGAGCACCAGGTCAGCGTCGAGGGCGAGACCCGGCCGCTGCCCAAGCCGTTCTTCGTGATCGCGACGCAGAACCCGACCGACCAGCTCGGCACCTACCCGCTGCCGGAGTCGCAGCTCGACCGCTTCCTGATGTGCATCACGATCGGCTACCCCGACGAGGCGAGCGAGCGTGCCCTGCTCGCCGGCATCGATCGCCGCGAGGCGATCGGCCGGCTCGGCGCGGTGATGACGCCCGCGGACCTGATGGCGGCCCAGCAGGTGGTGCAGCAGGTCCATGCGTCGGCCGCGCTGCTCGACTACCTGCAGGCGCTGATCAAGGCGACGCGCTCCGGCGCCTGGTTCGTCGAAGGCCTCAGCCCGCGCGCCGGCATTGCGGTGCTGCGCGCCGCCAAGGCGCGCGCGCTGCTCGGCGAGCGCGACTACGTGGCGCCGGACGACGTGCAGGCGGTGCTGCCGCAGACGATCGGGCACCGCCTCGTGCCGGTCGCCGGCGCGGGGCGCGGCCGACTCGAGCAGGTGCGGGCGATGATCGAGGCGGTGCCGCTGCCGTGAGCGCGCCGGGCGACCCCCGAGCGCTCGTCCCGACGCGCGCAGCGCAAGCGGTGGCCGGGTGAGTGCCAACGCGGCAGCCGGCGCGGCGTCGCGGGCGAACCGGTCGAGCGCGGCGAGCCCCGCGACCGCTTCACCGCCCAGGCCGGCGAACGACGACACCGGGCGCGTCGGCGCCCGCCCCGCCGCGCTCGTCCGCCAGCGCTTTCGCCGCTGGTGGCAGGCCCGCGTCCCGCTCACCGACAGCCAGCTGCTGACGCAGCGCAACGTCTACATCCTGCCGACGCGCGCCGGCTTCATGTTCGCGCTCACGCTCGTGGTGCTGCTGCTCGCGTCGATCAACTACCAGCTCAACCTGGGCTACCTGCTGACCTTCCTGCTCGCCGGCAGCGGCATCGTCTCGATGCACCTGACGCACGCGACGCTGCGCGGTCTCACGCTGCACCTGCGCCCGGTGGCGCCGGCGTTCGCGGGCGCGCCGGCGGTGCTCGACGTCGTTCTGAGCAGCCCCGACCGCGAGCGCTTCGGCATCGGCCTCAGGGTGCTCGACGCGCCGCTCTCGACGCTGTCGTGGATCGACGTGCCGGCGCGCGGCCAGGCCGCGCTGCAGCTGCGCTTCGTTCCCGAGCAGCGCGGCCTGCAGCAGCTGCCGGCGCTCACCGCCGAGACGCGCTTCCCGCTCGGCCTCTTCCGGGCCTGGACGGTGTGGCGGCCGGCGTCGCGCCTCCTGGTCTACCCGCGCATCGAGGCCGACGCGCCCAAGCTGCCGGCGGCACGCGCGCTCGCCGGCGGCCCCGGGCACGCGCGCCAGACGCAGGGCGGCGAGATCGAGGGCGTGCGCGCCTACCGGCGCGGCGATCCGCTCAAGCTCGTCGCCTGGAAGAAGGCCGCGCAGGCGCTCGAGACCGGCTCCGAGCTGGTCAGCCGCGACACCAGCGCGTCGGCGCGCCACGAGCTCTGGCTCGACTGGGCCGACTGCGCCGGCCTGGCGCCGGAGGCGCGCCTTTCGCGGCTGACGGCGTGGACGCTCGCGGCGACACGCGCCGGCGCCGACTACGGCCTGCGCCTGCCGGGGCGCGAGATCGCACCCGACGCCGGCGACGTGCAGCGCCGGCGCTGCCTGGAGGCGCTCGCGCTGTGGGCGTGACGCGCGCGAGCACGGCCGAGCGGCCGCTCACCCTGCGCCTGCTGCCCGCGTGGCCCGGCTGGCGTCACCTGCCGCGCGAGGCGCGCGACACGCTGTTCCTGCTCGCGGTGATCGCCTGGACCATCACGCCGCACCTCGCGCAGCTGCCGGCATGGTGTGGCGTGCTGACGCTGATCGTGCTGCTCTGGCGCGGCCGTCTGGCGATCGCCAACGAGAGCCTGCCGGGACGCTGGGTGCTGGTCGGCGTGCTCGCGATCGCGATCGGGCTGACGCTGCTCTCGTACCGCACGCTGCTCGGCAAGGAGCCCGGCATCGCGATGGTGGTCGCACTGATGGCGTTGAAGACGCTCGAGCTGCGCGCGCGGCGCGACGCCTTCGTCGTGTTCTTCCTCGGCTTCTTCCTCATCCTCACCCACTTCCTCTATTCGCAGACGCTGCTGGTGGCCGCGGCCATGGTGGTGTCGGTGTGGGGCCTGCTCACCGCGGTGGTGCTCGCGCACATGCCGGTCGGCGTCCCGAGCCTGCGGCGCGCCGGCGCTCTCGCGGCGCGCACCGCCCTTTTCGGCGCGCCGGTGATGGCGCTGCTCTTCGTGCTGTTCCCCCGCGTCTCGCCGCTGTGGGGCGTGCCGGACGACGGCGTCTCGAAGAGCGGCCTTTCCAACACCATGCGGATGGGCTCGGTCGCCCAGGTGGCGCTCAGCGAGGCGATCGCGATGCGCGTGAAGTTCGACGGGCCGGTGCCGCCGCGCGACGCGTTCTACTTCCGCGGCCCGGTGCTGACGCGTTTCGACGGCGTCGAGTGGCGACCGGTTCCGCTGTTCGCGCCGCTCGAGAGCACGCTGCGGCCGCGCGGCCGACCGATCCGCTACGAGGCGACCGTCGAGCCGCTGCGCCTCGCGACGATCCCCATGCTCGAGGCGACCCGGGTCCCGCCGCGCGTCGACGGCTACGGCATCGGCCTGCGCGGCGATCTGCAGGTGCTCGCCGACCGGCCGATCTACGAGCGCATCCGCTTCACCGGCGAGGCCTATCTCGACTACACGCTCGGCCCGATGCGGCGCCCCGGCGACCTCGGCGAGAGCCTGCACCTGCCGGACGGCTTCAACCCGCGCACGCTGGCGTGGGCGGCAGCGCTCCGGCGTGACCCGCGCTACGCCGGCGCCGACGCCGCGACCTGGGCGCGCACGCTGCTGCAGCACATCCGCGGCGCCGGCTTCAGCTACACGCTGGCGCCGTCGACCTACGGGCGCGACGCCGTCGACGAGTTCTGGCTCGACCGCCGCGAGGGCTTCTGCGAGCACTTCGCGGCGTCGTTCGTCGTGATCATGCGGGCGCTGGGCGTGCCGGCGCGCATCGTCACCGGCTACCAGGGCGCCGACCCGGAGCCGGTCGACGGTTACTACATCGTGCGCGAGAGCTCGGCGCACGCGTGGGCCGAGTACTGGCAGGCCGACATCGGCTGGGTCCGCGCCGACCCGACGGCGGCAGTCGCGCCCGACCGCATCGGCCGCAGCAATCGTCTGGTCGCCGCGCCCGGCTTCGTCGCCGAGGCGCTCGGCAACGTCAGCCCCGAGCTGATGGCGAGCCTGCGCAACGGCTGGGAAGCGCTCAACAACCGCTGGAACCAGTGGGTGCTGAACTACTCGCGGGGACAGCAGTTCGACGCGCTCAGGAACCTCGGCTTCAGCTCGCCGAGCTGGCAGGACCTCGCGTTCCTGCTGATCGGCGCGCTCAGCGTGCTCGCCCTCGCGGGCGCGCTGTGGGCGTGGTTCGACCGACACCGGGTCGACCCCTGGGTGCGCCAGCTCGAGAGGCTGCGCGCCGAGCTGCGCCGGCTCGGAATCGCCGCCGAGCCGCACGAGCCACCGCGCGCGCTGGCGGCGCGCGCCCGCGCGCGCCTCGGCGCCGACGCCGAGCCGCTCGTGCGCCTGCTGGACGATCTGGAGCGCCAGCGCTACGGCCGCGGCGCGAGCGAGCGCCCCGACCGCGCGCTGACGCGCGAATTCACCGCGCGCGCCAGAGCGCTTCGGCCGGCGTGGCGAGGTGCCGCTCGATAATCCGGCAGCCGCGCAGCCCCCTGCGCTCCACACCTTCCGTCGGCACGCCGCCGCGCCCGCACAGCCCTCGCCTTCCGTGATGCCGATCCGCCTTGCCGCTTCCTTCGTGATCGCGAGCGCCGCGTGTGCGCTCGCCGCACCGCTGCCGGCGAGCGCCGCCGGCGACCACGCCCGGCGCAAGCCGGCCGCCAAGGCGCGCAGCGTCGTCGTTGCCGACGAGGCGCCCGACGTCGTCACCTACGGCCGGCGCGACGACGTGATGCGCTTCGCCGGCGAAGTCGCCGAGCGGCGCGGGCTCGATCGCGCGTGGGTCGAAGCGGCGCTCGAGAAGGCGCGCTTCATCCCGACGGTCGCGCGCCTCGTCATGCCGCCCGCTTCCGGTGTCGCGAAGAACTGGGCCGCCTACCGCAGCCGCTTCGTCGAGCCGATCCGCATCCGCGCGGGTCTCGCGTTCTGGCGCGCCAACGAGAAGTGGCTCGCGATGGCCGAGTCGCTGTACGGCGTGCCGCCCGAGATCGTCGTCGGCATCGTCGGCGTCGAATCGATCTACGGCCAGCAGACCGGCACCTTCCGCGTGATCGACGCACTTGCCACGCTCGCGTTCGACTTCCCGAGCGGCCGCAAGGACCGCAGCGCCTTCTTCCGCGACGAGCTGGAGAACCTGTTCATCCTCGCGCGCAGCGAGGGCATCGACCCGGCGTCGGTCAGGGGCAGCTACGCCGGCGCCATCGGCATGCCGCAGTTCATGCCCTCGAGCTTCAACAAGTACGCGGTCGACCTCGACGGCGACGGCCGGGTCGACCTGCGGGACAGCAGCGCCGACGTGATCGGCAGCGTCGCGCACTACCTGGCCGAGTTTGGCTGGCAGCGGGGCCAGCCGACCCGCTTCGAGGTGCGCGCTCCGGTCGAGACCACCGACCGCGCGGCGCTGCTGGCGCCCGACATCCTGCCGACCTTCACGGCCGCCGAGTTCACCGAGCGCGGCGCCCAGCTCGACCTCACGGCGATGGCGCACGAGGGCAAGCTCGCCCTCGTGGAACTGCAGAACGGCGCCGCCGCGCCGAGCTACGTCGCCGGCACCACCAACTTCTACGCGATCACGCGCTACAACTGGTCGAGCTACTACGCGATGGCGGTGATCGAACTCGGCGAGGCGGTCGCCCGCGAGCGGGCCGCGCTCGCCGCCGCTCGCTAGACCGCGCGGCTGTTGCGCGCGCGGCGCACCGTGCGGCTCAGACGCGCAGGAAGCCGTCGATCCACTCGTTGAGACCGGTGTCGCCGGGCCAGCCTTCGCGCACCTCGAGGCCGTGCTGGAGCTCCCAGCTGGACATGAACCAGCCCGGGCCCTCCACCGCCGCGCTGGCGGCGCGCTCGCTCGCTTCGGCGTCGTGGCGCCGGGCGTGGGTCGCACGCGCGCCGGCTGTCTTCGGGGGCATCGCGCGCACCGGCGGTTCGATGGGAACGAGTGCGAGTTCGAGGCTGGCTGCTTGCATGGTCGGCTCCGTCGTGTGGAGCCTTCAGTCTCGATTCGCGGCGTGCTGCGGGCCATCCCGCGGACGACGGCGCGGCCGGTGCCCCGCGCAGTGGGCGCGCGGCGGGGGGCCGCTCAGGCGCCGGCTCGCTCGCTCGCGGGGATCACCGTCACCTCGACCGACATGGCCTGGCGCCGCCCGCCGACGATCACCCCCCGGAGCGGCACCACGTCCTCGAAGTCGGTGCCCCAGGCGAGGGTGATGTAGCGCTGGTCGGCGAGCGTGTCGTTGGTCGGGTCGAACTCGACCCAGCCGTGCACCGGCGAGTACGCGGCGACCCAGGCGTGGGTGGCATCGGCGCCCAGCAGGCGCGGGCGTCCCTCCGGAGGCTGGGTGAGGAGGTAACCCGACACGTAGCGCGCCGGCAGGCCGAGTCCCCGCAGGCACGCGATCATGAGGTGGGCGAAGTCCTGGCACACCCCGCGGCGATGCTCGAGCACCTCGTCCACCTGTGTGGTGACGGTGGTCGCCTCGGGGTCGAACGTGAACTCGTCGCGGATGCGGTGCATCAGCTCGGTGGTCGCCTCGAGCCAGCCACGGCCCGCCACGAAGCTCTCGCACGCGTAGTCGCGCGCCGCCGCCGACCACGGCACGAGGCGGGTCGGCTCGACCATGCGCGCGGCGCCGAGGTCGTCGAGGCTCGGGTCGCGGCGCACCGTGTCGCGCACCGCCTCCCAGCCGAGCGCCTTGCCGGGCGCGTCGCGCGCGTCCGGGCGAAGGCCCACCTCGACCTCGCACGTCATGCGCACGCGCAGCAGGCGGTGCGCGCCGTGCAGGCTGAAGTGCGTCGCGACGTTGCCGAAGCTGTCGAGACCGCTGCGGCACGACGAGGGCCCCGGCTCGATCGCGAGCTCGTGCGCGAGCAGGCGCTGCCATGGCAGGCCGCGCGGCGTGAGGTGCGCGAGCTGCCACGACTGCGCGACCGGGGCCGGGTAGGCGTAGCGCGTCTCGTGCTCGACGCTGTAGTGCTCGGCAGCCATCGCTCAGGCCACCAGCGACATCACGCTGCGCGGCTCGGCGTGCGCGAAGAACTTCAGCGAGAGGCGGTCGGACAGCTCGAAGGCGCCGCGCTGCAGCTGGCCGAGCAGGCGGCGCAGCGCCACGCTTTCGGGCCGCAGATCGTCGGCACGCAGCGCGTGCAGCGCCGACTGCGCCGGCGTCAGCAGATCGCTCGCGAAGCGGCCGTGCGTGACCTCGAGCTTGGCGACGAACTCGGTCAGACCCTTGACCTGGAACGCCAGCGAGCGCGGGTTGGTCTCGTCGCGCACCAGCATGTCGAGCACCGGCAGCCATTCCGGCGCGACCGGGTAGCGCGAGCGATAGCTCACCGTCGAGTCGGCGAGATCGAGCAGCCAGTCGAGGCCGTGCGCGGCGCCCTCGTCGATCGCGACCTGCAGCGCGCCGCACAGGGTGGCGACGCGCTCCAGGCGGCGCCCGATCGAGAGGAAGCGCCAGCCGATGCCCCGCATCATGCCGTCGAGCACGAAGCCCGACGCGGTCATCGTCGCGGTGATCGCTCGGTCGAGGTAGAGCAGCGCCTGGGGCAGCGTCGCCGGACGCCGGAACACCGGGTGGCGCGTGAGCTGGTTCAGGGTGCGCCAGTGGTCGGTCGACATGCGGTCGCGCAGGGTGAAGGCGACGCGCGCGAGCTGGTCGAGGTGCGCGTGCATCGCGCCGTCCCTGGCCGTCGCCGCCGCCAGCAAGGCCGGCGCGCCGGCGTCGGGCCCGTCGATGAGACCGAGACGCGCGGCGAGCAGCGCAGCCGGTGGCGGTCCGCTCGCCGGGTCGACCGTCACGTCGACGCTCTCGGTCAGTGCGGCACGCAGCAGGCGCAGGGTCGCCTCGCAGCGCTCGGCGTAGCGTCCGAACCAGAACAGGTTTTCGGCGCTGCGCGAGGCCACCGCCGGCCGCGACGCGGCGAGGTCCTCGGGGCTCACGGTCGACGTGAGCAGCGTGAACGCCGAGTTGACCGGTCCGTCCGAGAGCACCCAGGTGTCCTTCGAACGGCCGCCGCGCTGCATCGCGATGACCCGCGAATGGATGTTGCCCGCCACGCGCGTGAGCCCGCCGGGCATGACGCGCCAGCCGTTCGGCGTGGCGACCGCGAACACGCGCAGGCCCACCGTGCGGGCGGCGAACGACTCGCGGTCGCCGCGCTCGAGCACCGGCGCCTGCGAGACGTGGACCCACTCCTGCGCGACGTAGCGATGCGGCCGCTCGGTGACCCGCGCCCGCAGCTCCTCGCGCTGCGCCGACGTCAGGTCGGCCGCGAACACCGGCGGCTCGTCGGCCGAGCGTTCGAGCGGCTTGACGATCAGCTTGTCGAGACGCCGCCACGCGTCGGCGAGCGCAGCCGGTTCGCCGAGCCACCAGGTGGCGACCGACGGCATCAGCAGCTCCTCGCGCAGCAGGCGCCGGCTCAGCTTGGGCAGGTAGCCGAGCAGCGCCCCCGACTCGAGCACGCCCGAGCCGAGCGCGTTGGCGAGCAGCACGTTGCCGCGCCGCGCGCAGTCGGTGAGGCCCGGCACGCCGAGCGCGGAATCGGAGCGCAGCTCGAGCGGGTCGCAGTAGTCGTCGTCCTGGCGCCGCACGATCGCGTGGACGCGACGCAGGCCGTCGATGGTCTTGAGCCAGACGCGGTCGTCGCGCACCGTCAGGTCGGTGCCTTCGACCAGCGTGAAGCCGAGGTAGCGCGCGAGCAGCGTGTGCTCGAAGTAGGTCTCGTTATAGGGGCCTGGCGTCAGCAGCGCGATCAGCGGCGGGCCGTCGCCGCGCGGGGCGAGGTTGAGCAGGGCGTCGCGGAACGCCTCGAAGAACGACGCCAGATGCTGCACCGGCAGCTGGCGGAACAGCTGCGGGAACACGCGCGACACGACGAGCCGGTTCTCGAGCGCGTAACCGGCGCCCGACGGTGCCTGGGTGCGGTCGCTCACCACCCACCAATGGCCGTTCGGCGAGCGCGCGAGGTCGGCCGCGTACTGCAGCAGGTGCAGCCCGCCCGGCGGACGCGTGCCGAGCACCGGGTGCAGGAAGCCGCGGTGACCGAAGATCACCGGCGGCGGAATCGCGCCCGAGCGCAGCAGCTCCTGCGGTCCGTAGATGTCGGCGAGCACGCGGTTGAGCAGGTCGGCGCGCTGCGCGATCGCCGCCTCGATGTGCTCCCACTCGTCGGCGCCGAGGATCAGCGGCAGCGGGTCGACCTCCCACGGCCGCTGGATCCCCTTGGCGTCGTTGTAGACGTTGTAGGTGATGCCCTGCTCGCGGATCTGGCTTTCCGTGAGCGCGAGCGTGTCGCTGATGCGCGCCCGCCCGGGCGCGTCGAGACCGCGCAGGAACGCCTCCCATTGCGGGCGCGGCTTGCCCGGGGCCGCCAGCAGCTCGTCGTAACGGCCGGGCAGCGCCGAATAGCCGTCGAGCAGGGACTTCAGCATCGCCGCCATCGTCGCATCGCCGCGGGCGCGATCAGGCGACGGGTCGGCGCAGGTCGAGGGTGTGCGGGAACTCGGGGTTCGATTCGACCGGCGGGACGCCGCTGCGGCCCGGGGTGTGACCCATGCGGAAGAAGCGGCCGAGACGGCGCGACTCGGCCTCCAGCGCGTTGATCGGGAACGTCACGTAGTTCATGCCGCCCGGATGGGCGACGTGGTACTGGCAGCCACCGATCGCGCGCTCGGACCAGCTGTCGACGAGGTCGATCGTCAGCGGCGCATGGATGCCGATCGTCGGGTGCAGCGACGACGGCGCGGTCCACGCGCGGTAGCGCACGCCGGCGACGAACTCGCCGACCTTGCCGGTCGGCTGCAGCGGCAGGCGCCGCCCGTTGCAGGTGATCACGTGGCGCTCGCCGACGAGCCCGGTCGCACGCACCTGCAGCCGCTCGAGCGTCGAGTCGACATAGCGCGCGGTGCCGCCGCCGCCGCTCTCCTCGCCGAGCACGTGCCACGGCTCGAGCGCCATCCGCAGCTCGACCTCGACGCCGGAGGCCGCGAAGTCGCCGAGCTTGGGGAAGCGGAACTCGAGGTGCGGCGCGAACCAGTCGGCCTCGATCGGGTAGCCCGCCGCGCGCAGGTCGTCGACGACGTCGACCATGTCCTGCCAGACGAAGTGCGGCAGCATGAAGCGATCGTGCAGCTCGGTGCCCCAGCGCACCAGGCGCCCGGGCCGGTAGGGCTCGTTCCAGAAGCGCGCGACCAGCGTGCGCATCAGGAGCTGCTGCAAGAGGCTCATGCGCGCGTGCGGCGGCATCTCGAAGCCGCGCATCTCGAGCAGGCCCAGGCGCCCGGTCGGGCTGTCGGGCGAGTACAGCTTGTCGATGCAGAACTCGGCGCGGTGCGTGTTGCCGGTGACGTCGGTCAAGAGGTTTCGCAGCAGCCGATCGACCAGCCACGGCGGGCAGCCGTCGCGGCCCCTGGCGGTGAGCCGGTCGAGCTCGGCGAACGCGATCTCGATCTCGTGGACCGCGTCGTTGCGCGCCTCGTCGATGCGCGGTGCCTGGCTCGTCGGGCCGATGAAGAGGCCCGAGAACAGGTAGCTGAGCGCCGGGTGGTTGTGCCAGTACGCGATCATGCTGGCGAGCAGATCCGGCCGGCGCAGGAACGGCGAGTCGGCGACGGTCGCGCCGCCGAGCACGAAGTGGTTGCCGCCGCCGGTGCCGGTGTGGCGGCCGTCGAGCATGAACTTCTCGGTCGAGAGGCGCGTGCGGTGCGCCGCGTCGTAGAGGTGCGTGGTCTGCTCGACCAGCTGCTCCCAGCTCGAGGCGGGGTGGATGTTGACCTCGATCACGCCCGGGTCGGGCGTCACGCGCAGCAGCGCGAGGCGCGGGTCCTTGGGCGGCTCGTAGCCCTCGATCACGACCGGGATGCCGAGTTCGGCGGCGGTCGCTTCGACGCCGGCGATCAGCGCGAGGTAGTCCTCGAGCTCGCTCGTGGGCGGCATGAAGAGGTGCAGGCGCCCGTGGCGCGGCTCGGCGCTGAGGGCGGTGCGCACCACGCCGGTCGCCGATTCGAAGCGCGCCGGCGCGCGCGGCGCACGGTCCTCGGCCGGCGCGTCGGCCGAGTGCGCAGGCGACGCGCCGGCGCCCGCGTCGAGCAGGGCCACGTGGCGTGGCAGCGGCGCAAACGTCTGCGTCTGGTCCACGGGATGAACCCACGGCGTGTCGTTCTCGGCAACCCACGCGATCGCGTCGAGCGGCAGGCGAAAGCCGATCGGCGAATCGCCGGGAATCAGGTAGCAGTGCTCGCCGCGCAGGAACCACGAGCTGGAGCGCCACGCTCCCGGCCGGCGCAGGTCTGGGGCGAGCGGCAGCACGTGGCCGACCGGCGTGTCGAGCCCCTGCCCGAACACACGCGTGAGACGCGCGCGCTCGAGCGGGTCCGCAAGGCGCGAGTCCTTCGGATCGACATTGACCGGCAGGCGCCGCTCGCGCCACAGGAAGTACGCGACGTCTTCGTACGCCGGAAAGACGTGGCGGCTGCCGACGCCCAGGCGCTCGGCGAGTCGCTCGAGAAAGCGCGCCGCATCGGCCTCGGTCGCTCCAAGGTCTGCCTTCTCGTCCGCGAAGAGCGTGTGATCGCGCCAGATCGGCTCGCCGTCCCTGCGCCAGAACAGGTTGAGCGACCAGCGCGGCAGCTGCTCGCCCGGGTACCACTTGCCCTGGCCGTAGTGCAGCAGGCCGCCCTGCCCGTACTTCGCCCGCAGGTGCTCCATCAGCTCGGCGCTGAGGCGCCGCTTGTTGGGGCCCATCGCGGCGGTGTTCCACTCCGGGTCCTCGCGATCGTCGATCGACACGAAGGTCGGCTCGCCACCTTGCGTGAGGCGGACGTCGCTGCGGTTCAGGTCCGCATCGACCTCGCGGCCCATGGCATCGATTGCCTCCCACTGCTCGTCGGTGTAGGGCAGCGTGACGCGCGGCGCCTCCCAGATGCGGGTGACGCTCATGTGGTGCTCGAACGTCGTCTCGCACTCGTCGATGAGGCCGCTCACCGGCGCGGCCGACGACGGGTCGGGCGATGCCGCCAGCGGAATGTGACCCTCGCCGGCGAACAGGCCCGAGGTCGGGTCGAGGCCGACCCAGCCCGCGCCCGGCAGGTAGACCTCGCACCACGCGTGCAGGTCGGTGAAGTCGACCTCGGTACCGCTCGGGCCGTCGAGCGACTTGACGTCGGCCTTGAGCTGGATCAGGTAACCGGAGACGAAGCGCGCGGCGAGCCCCGAGTGGCGCAGCAGCTGCACCAGCAGCCAGGCCGAGTCGCGGCACGAGCCGCTGGCGTTGCAGAGCGTCACCTCGGGCGTCTGCACGCCGGGCTCGAGGCGGATCAGGTACTTGATGTCCTGCTGCAGGCGCTGGTTGAGCGAGACCAGGAAATCGTTGGTCGGCGTCGGCGTGCGCGGGATGTCCGCGAGGTAGGCCTCGAAGCGCGGCGTCAGCGGCAGCTTCTGCAGGAACGGCTCGAGCTCCCTCGCGAGCTCCGGCTCGTAGCTGAACGGGAACTTCTCGGCATCGGGCTCGAGGAAGAAGTCGAACGGGTTGATCACCGCCATCTCGGCGACGAGGTCGACCTCGATGCGGAACTCGGTGGTCAGGTCGGGAAAGACCAGCCGCGCGAGGTAGTTCGACTGCGGGTCCTGCTGCCAGTTGATGAAGTGCTTGGCGGGCTCGACCTTCATCGAGTAGCTGAGGATGCGCGTGCGCGAATGCGGCGCCGGGCGCAGCCGCACGACCTGCGGGCCGAGGTTGATCGGCCGGTCGTAGCGGTAGTGCGTGACGTGGTTGAGGGCAACGTGGATCGACATGCGAGGCTTTCGGGATTCGGAACGGATGATGCGGGTGCTTCGCGTCGGATCGGAACGCTCAGGGGCGATGAGGGGGTGCGGGCGGCGCAGCGGCGAACCGTCGCCGAGCGCGCGCCGACGGTGATGAAGGTACCAGCTGCTTCAAGCCTCCACCGGAACCAGGAAGTCGCGGCTGATGCCCACGCCGAGCGAGCTCACGCGTTCGAGGAACTGAGTGAGGTAGGCATGCAGGCCCGTCGCGAGGATCTCGTCGATGCGGCCGTACTGCAGCTCGGCGTACATGCGGCCGGCGATGCGCTGGGTGTCGCCCGATTGCGCGTTGGCCACGCGCTCGAGGTTCGACACCACCTCGTACATGCAGCGTGCCAGCGAGCGCGGCATGTCGGTGCGCAGGATCAGCAGCTCGGCGACCTTGTCCGGCCGGATCACGTTGCGGTAGACGCGGCGGTAGATCTCGAACGCCGACACCGAGCGCAGGATCGCCGACCAGTGATAGAAGTCGTACTCGATGTCGCGCCCGCCCTGCGCGGCGCTCTGCGCGTGCTCGATGCTGCCCTCGGCCGGGCTCCCTTGGGTCTGCGTCTGCGTCTGGCTCTGCGCCTGGCTCGACGAACTGCTGCGACGGCGTCGCGGCACCCCGTTGACCAGGCCGAAGAACTCGGTGTCGAGCGCGTGGAACTTCACGTCGAGGATGCGCGCGGTGTTGTCGGCGCGCTCGAGGAAGCTGCCGATGCGCAGGAAGCGGAATGCCTCGTCCTGCAGCATCGTCCCGACGGTGACGCCGCGCGAGAGGTGCGAACGGAACTTGACCCACTCGAACGCCGCGCCCGGGTTCTTCTCGAACTCGCCGCTCGCGACCATGCGCTGGAACTCGAGCCAGGTCTGGTTCTGCGTCTCCCACACCTCGGTGGTGAGGGTGCCGCGCACCGCGCGCGCATTCTCGCGCGCCGCCTTCAGGCAGTTGCGGATGCTGGAGCCGTTGGCGGCGTCGCTCACCATGTAGGCGATCACGTTCTGCGCCGTCACCGGGCCATAGCGCTCGGCGAAGTCGCCGCTCAGCTCGCTGATGCCCAGCAGCCCGCGCCAGCCATGCTCGGCCGCCTCGTCCGACTGCGGCATCAGCGACATCTGGTAGTTGACGTCGAGCATGCGGGCGGTGTTTTCGGCCCGCTCCATGTAGCGCGCCATCCAGAACAGGTGATCGGCGGTTCTAGACAGCATCGGGGTTCTCCAACAGGCCGAAAACACCGCAGCGCGCTGGCGCGCGCCTGGACAACTGCCTGACCGTACAAGGCATCTGATCGCTCCTGCCGTTCATGCTTCGAGGACCCACGTGTCCTTGGTGCCGCCGCCCTGGGACGAGTTGACGACGAGCGAGCCTTCTTTGAGGGCGACGCGCGTGAGCCCGCCCGGCACCATCTGCACCGACTTGCCCGAGAGCACGAACGGTCGCAGATCGATGTGGCGCGGCGCGATGCCGCTCTCCACGAAGGTCGGACACGTCGACAGCGCGAGCGTCGGCTGCGCGATGTAGCGGCCCGGGTCGGCGACCAGGGCGGCGCGAAAGTTCTCGATCTCCTGCTGACTCGCGGCGGGTCCGACCAGCATGCCGTAGCCGCCGGCGCCGTGCACTTCCTTGACCACCAGCTCGGGCAGGTGCGCGAGCACGTACGCCAGGTCGTCGGGTTCGCGGCAGAGGTAGGTCGGCACGTTGGCCAGGATCGGCTGCTCGCCGAGATAGAACTCGATCATCTTCGGCACGTACGGGTAGATCGACTTGTCGTCGGCGACCCCGGTGCCAATGGCGTTGGAGAGCGTCACGTTGCCGGCTCGGTACGCCTCGAGCAGGCCGGCGCAGCCGAGCGTCGAGTCGGGCCGGAACGCGGTGGGGTCGAGGAAGTCGTCGTCGAGGCGCCGGTAGATGACGTCGACGCGCTTGGGCCCCTGCGTGGTCCGCATGAAGACGAAGTTGTCCTTGACGAAGAGATCTTGCCCCTCGACCAGCTCGACGCCCATCTGCTGGGCCAGGAAGGCGTGCTCGAAATACGCGCTGTTGTACATGCCGGGCGTCAGCACGACGACCGTCGGCTCGCTGACCGACGACGGCGCGACCGAGCGCAGCGTCTCGAGCAGCAGGTCGGGATAGTGGGCGACCGGCGCGACCCGGTGCTGGCTGAACAGCTCGGGGAACAGCCGCATCATCATCTTGCGGTTCTCGAGCATGTAGCTCACGCCGCTCGGCACGCGCAGGTTGTCCTCGAGCACGTAGTAGCTGCCGCTGCCGTCGGCGTTGGCGGCACGCACGATGTCGACGCCGGCGATGTGCGAGTACACGTTCTCGGTGACCTGCACGCCCTGCATCTCGGGCCGGTACTGCGCGTTCTTGAGCACCTGGTCGGCAGGCACCACGCCCGCCTTGAGGATCTCCTGGTCGTGATAGACGTCGTGGATGAAGCGGTTGAGCGCGGTGACGCGTTGCGTGAGGCCGCGCTCGAGCTCGCTCCATTCGTGGGCCGGGATCACGCGGGGGATCAGGTCGAACGGAATCAGTCGTTCGGTGCCGCCGTTGCCGCCGTCGGGATCGTCGTCCTTGACGCCGTACACCGCGAAGGTGATGCCGACGCGGCGGAAGATCACCTCGGCTTCCTCGCGTCTCGACAGCATCACCGACGGCGGCTGATTCGCCAGCCAGCGGTCGTAGTCCCGGTAATGTTCGCGCACCACCGCCTCGGTGGCTCGCATCTCGTCGAACCCTGGTCTCATCGGTAACGTCTCCCCCTGTGTCAGGTTAGCAAACCGCGTTCCACGAGTCTCACGGCGGTGCGACCGGCGAGTGCCAGTAGCGCCTCGCGTGGTCGCGCTGGCATCGGCCCGGCAGCGCGTCGTCGGCACGCCAGAGCCACGCACCGCATGCCGGGGTCGCGATCGGCAGCGCGCCCCGCACGCGATAGCGCTCGACGACGTCGGGGGCCGGATGGCCGAAGCGATTGCGGTAACCGGCCTGGAACAGCACCACTCGGGGGCGCACCGCGTCGATGAAGCGCTCGGTCGACGACGTGCGGCTGCCATGATGCGGTGCGATCAGCACGTCGCTGCGAAGGGCCGCGCCGTGCACGTCGACCAGCGCACCCTCCTGCGCACGCTCGATGTCGCCGGCAAGGAACACGCTGCGCCCACCGGCGCTCACGCGCACCACACATGACAGCGCGTTCGGCTTGAGGCCGGCGTCGTACGCGGCCGCGGGCGGCGCGAGAACGTCGAAGCGCACGCCGTCCCAGAGCCAGGTCGCGCCCGCCGTGCAGCGCATCGGCGTCGGCAGCAGCGGGTGCAGAGGGTGCGTCGGCTCGAGCGACGTCAGCACGCCGCCGACGGCGACCGCGCCGACGACGGCGCGGGTGCCGCCGACGTGGTCGCTGTCGCGATGGCTCAGCACCAGGCGGTCGATATGCCGTTCGCCGGTCGCTCGCAGCAGCGGCACGACGACGCGCTGGCCGGCGTCGCTCTCGCTCGAATACTGCGGTCCGGCGTCGTAGAGCAGCGTGTGACCGCGCGTGCGAACCAGCACCGCCGTGCCCTGCCCCACGTCGAGCGCGAGCACGTCGAAGCTGCCCTCGGGCGGTCGCTCGTGCGGCGGCAGCAGCAGCGGCAGACCGAGCGGCAGCGCGAGCAGGCGCGCCCGCCACGGGATCGGCAGCACCAGGAGCAGCGCGGCGACGAGGCCGGCCAGCGCGGCCCACGGTGGCGCCGCCGCGACGCTCCACACCACGATCGGCAGCGACGCGAGCGCCTCCAGCACCCGGGTGAGCGCGACGACGCCCAGCGCAGCGAGCTGCCACAGCAAGGGCAGCAGCGCGCCGGCGAGCGCCAGCGGCGTGACGACCAGCGTGACGAGCGGGATCGCGATCAGGTTGGCGGCGAAGCCGACCAGCGAGATCTGCTGGAAGAACACCAGCGTGAGCGGCGCGAGGCCGACCGTCGCGACGAGCTGGGTGCGAACGCCGCCGCGCACCGCGCGGGTGCCCGGCGCGAGCCAGCTGCGCGGTGATCGCCACGCGAACGGCGCGGCGGGCTGGGCTCGCTCGTCGCGATTGCCGCCGCTCGACGCCAGCAGCAGCCCGACCGCCATGAACGAGAGCCAGAACCCGGGCTGCAGCAACGCCCACGGATCGAGTGCGGTGACCACGACGGCGGCGCCGAGCAGCACCAGCGGCAGCGGCCAGCGCACGCCGCCCAGGCGCAGCAGCGCGACCGCCGCAAGCATCAGCACCGTGCGCTGTGCCGGCACGCCCCACCCCGCGAAAACCGAGTAGCCGAACGCCACCACGAGGCCCACGGTCCAGGCGGCGTGCGGCGTCGCGATGCGCAAGGCGGCGCGGCCGCTGCGCCGCCACAGCGCGCGCGCGGCGACGCCGGCGAGCCACGCCAGCATCGTGACGTGCAGCCCGCTGATCGACATCAGGTGCGCGACGCCCGTGCTGCGGAACAGCTCCCAGTCGTCGCGCTCGATCGCACCCTGGTCGCCGACGGCGAGCGCGGCCAGCACGCCGGCGGCGCGGCGGTCGGCGACGTGCGCGTCGATGGCGTCGCGAACGCGCTGGCGCAGCCGCTCGACGGGGAAGCCGGCGCTCGCATCGAGCAGGCGTGCCGGCGCGTCGCGCACGTAGCCGGTCGCGCGCACGCCCTGCTCGAACAGCGCGAGCTCGTAGTCGAAGCCGTGCGGGTTGAGGCTGCCGTGCGGCCGGCGCAGGCGCACCGTGAAGCGCCAGCGCTGGCCGGCACGCAGCTCGCGCTGCGGTTGCGATGCTGCCGCATCGGGATGCACGCCCTGGTACCAGCCGAGCGCGAGCGTGCGCGGAAGCACGACCGCGCTGCCGCTGCTCTCCGCCTCCTCGACGCGAAAGCGGAAGCGCACGCCCGCCGCACTGCGCTGCGGCAGGCTCGCGACCACCCCAGTGACGACGAGGTCCTGCCCTTCGAGCGCCGGCGCCAAGGCATTGCCGAGCAGAACGCCCGCGTGCAGGCCGGCGACGCCCCAGGCGAGTGCGGCCGCGGCCATGCCGGTCGCCAGCACCGCGAGCGTGCCGTGCAGCTTGCGGGCGTCCTCAGGTGGCGATCCAGCGCGGGCGCCGTCGGCGCGGAGCCCGGGGCGCGGCGCAGTGCGGCGCCGCGCGGACACACCCAGAACGATCAGACCGATCAGCCCTGCCGCGAGCGCGGCCGCGTACGCCGGCGCCCGGTTCAACGCCGCTTCCTGCAGCTGCAGCGCGGTGCCGCCGAGCCAGCCGAGCGCCCCTGTGCCCAGGCGCCAGCCGGTGTCTCGTCGCTGCATGGTCGCAGTGTAGGATTTGCCGTTGCCCCGACCGCACGCCGCCATGCCTTCGATCCAAGACCGCCTCGCCGAACTGCAGATCGCGTTGCCGCCGCAGGCCACGCCGGCGGGTGCCTACGTGCCGTTCGTGCGCACCGGCGACCTCGTTTTCCTGTCGGGCCACATCGCCAAGCGCGACGGCCGCGCCTGGGTCGGTCAGCTCGGCCGCGACACCGACACCGCGACCGGCCAGCAGGCGGCGCGCGCGGTCGCCGTCGACCTGCTTGGCACGCTGCAGGCGGCGCTCGGCGACCTCGAACGGGTCGAGCGCATCGTCAAGGTCACCAGCCTCGTCAACAGCACGCCCGACTTCACCGAGCACCATCTGGTCACCAACGGCTGCTCCGAGCTGCTCGGCCAGGTGTTCGGCGAGCGCGGCGCGCACGCACGCGCCGCGTACGGCGTGGCGCAGCTGCCGCTCGGCGCCTGTGTCGAGATCGAGCTCGTCGCCGAAGTGCGATGAGCACGCGCCTGCCCTCGCGCTCGACCGCCGCCGACGCCCCGCGCCGCCGCTCGAGCCTGCTGCTCGCCGTCGGCGCGCTGTTCGCGTTCGGCGCGGTCGGCGCCGCGCTCGTCTCGCAGCACGTGTTCGGCATGGACCCGTGCCCGTGGTGCGTGCTGCAGCGCGCGATCTTCGTCGCGATCGGCATCGCCGCGCTGCTCGGCCTGCTGCTGCGCAGTGCGCCGCTGCGCTCGCTGATGGGCGGGCTCGGCCTGCTGCTCGCGCTCGGAGGCATCGCCGCCGCGCTCTGGCAGCACTTCGTCGCGGCGGCGTCGGCATCGTGCAACCTCACCCTCGCGGATCGCATCGTCGGCGCGCTGCGCCTCGACAGTGCGCTGCCGGACGTGTTCGCGGCCCGTGCGAGCTGCGCCGACGCGGCGGTCGACCTGCTCGGCATCCCCTACGACTTCTGGAGCCTCGCGGCGTTCGTGATCCTTGCGCTGCTGCTGGTGCGCGTGCTCGCGCTGCAGGGCCGCGTCGCGCGTCTGGCGCGGCGCTGACGAGCCCGATGCGCGCGGCGGACCGCCGGCGCTACTGCGCGAAGCCCTTCGGCGGCGGGTCGGCGTCGAACGCGTACTGCTGCAATGCGGCGACCTCGTCCGACAGGGCGTCCAGCACGGTCAGCACGGCCGACTCCGAGTAGCTGTCGGCGAGCACCGCGTCGCACACCGCGCGCGCGGTGCGCAAACGTTCGCACACCGCCACGGCGGCATCGATCTCGAACTGCGGCGCGTGCGCGGCACGCAAGGCGGCGAGCCGCTGCTCGAATGCGCCGGCTGCCTCGGGACCTGACTTCTTCATTGTTTCGTTTCCTGTCTGCTGCCGCGCGCCGCGCGCGGTAAGGCGTTCGAATGGTAGTCGGCCAGCGGCGCGCCACCCCCGCGGGCCGCCACGCGCCGACGCGCGCGGCGCACGTGCGCCACGGCCCCGGCGTCAGCCTTCCGCGACGATGCGACTCGCCTTCTGCATCGCGTCCTGAGCCCGTCCCTTGCGTGCGCGCCGACCGACGTGAGGTGCGAGGCCGGCGCTCCTCAGCACCTCTTCCCTGGCCTTGCCGCCGCGCCCGCTGCCGACCACGCGCAGCGCATCGCCGAACGCGGCGACGCTGACCAGCGCGTCGCCCTCTTCCAGGTCGATGAGGGTGAGGCCGCGTCCGCCGCCTGGCTGCAGCTTGAGCTCGTCGAGACCGAACACGAGCAGCCGACCGTTCAGCGTGAGGCACCCGACCTTCGTCGCAGCGGTGCCGACGATGCTCGGCGGCAGCGGCTTCTCGTCGCCGACGAGCGTCAGGAACGACTTGCCGCCGCGCTGGCGCGCGACCAGGTCGCCGAGCCTGGCCAGCAGACCGAAGCCGCCGGTCCCGGCGAGCAGCAGCGTCGTCGCGACCGGGCCGGCGACGTAGTGCGCCGGCTGGGTGCCGGTCTCGACGTCGATCATCGACGTGACCGGCTGGCCGTCGCCGCGCCCGCTCGGCAGCAGCGCGACCGGCGTCGAGTAGACGCGTCCGTTGCTGCCGAACACGATGAGCGGGTCGACGCTGCGGCACGCGAACGTGCCGTAGAGGCCGTCGCCCGGCTTGAACGTCAGCGTCGCGGCGTCGACCTCATGCCCCTTGAGTGCGCGGATCCAGCCCTTGAGGCTGACCACCACCGTGACCGGTTCGTCGACGATGCGGATCTCGGCGGCGGCGCGCTTTTGCGGCTCGATCAGGGTGCGACGGTCGTCGCCGTGCGTCTTGGCGTCGGCCTCGATCTCCTTGACCACGGTGCGCCTGAGCGCCGCCGGGCTGCCGAGGATCTCCTGAAGCTTGCGTTCGTCCTCGCGCAGCTGCTTGAGCTCGGTCTCGATACGGATCGCCTCGAGGCGCGCGAGCTGGCGCAGCCGGATCTCGAGGATGTCCTCGGCCTGCCGATCGGTCAGACCAAAGCGTTCGATCAGCGCCGGCTTCGGCTCGTCGGCAGCCCGGATGATGCGGATCACCTCGTCGATGTTCAGCAGCACCAGCATCCGGCCCTCGAGCACGTGGATGCGGTCGGCCACCCTCGCGAGGCGATGCTCGGAGCGCCGCTGCACCGTGCGCAGCCGGAAGCCGATCCACTCGACGAGGATGCGGCGCAGGCTCTTCTGCGTCGGCCGGCCATCGGCGCCGACCATCGTCAGGTTGATCGGCGCCGAGCTCTCGAGGCTGGTGTGCGCGAGCAGCACGTTGACGAGGTCCTGCTGCGGCGTGGTGCGCGTCTTCGGCTCGAACACGAGCCGCACCGGCGCGTCCTTGCTCGACTCGTCGCGCACCGCGTCGACGACGCCGAGCACGCTGCCCTTGAGCTGCAGCTGCTCGGCGCTGAGCGCCTTCTTGCCGAGCTTGACCTTGGGGTTGGTGAGCTCCTCGATCTCCTCGAGCACCTTCTGCGCGCTGGTGCCGGGCGGCAGCTCGGTGACGACGAGCTGCCACTGGCCGCGCGCGAGGTCCTCGATCTTCCAGCGCGCACGCACCTTGAGGCTGCCGCGGCCGGACGCATAGGCCGCGCGGATCTCCTCGGGCGCGCTGATGATCTGCCCGCCGCCGGGGTAGTCGGGGCCCGGGATCAGCTGGGCGAGCGCGTCGTCGGTGAGCGACTCGTCCCTGATCAGCGCGACCGCGGCGGCGGCGACCTCGCGCAGGTTGTGGCTCGGCACCTCGGTCGCGAGGCCGACCGCGATCCCGCTCGCGCCGTTGAGCAGCACGAACGGCAGGCGCGCCGGCAACTGGCGCGGCTCCTCGGTCGAGCCGTCGTAGTTCGGCACGAAATCGACCGTGCCTTCGTCGATCTCGTCGAGCAGCAGCCGCGTGATCGGCGCGAGGCGCGCCTCGGTGTAGCGCATCGCGGCGGCGCCGTCGCCGTCGCGCGAGCCGAAGTTGCCCTGGCCGTCGATCAGCGGATAGCGCTGCGCGAAGTCCTGCGCCATGCGGACCAGCGCGTCGTACGCGGCCTGGTCGCCGTGCGGGTGGAAGCGGCCGAGCACGTCGCCGACGACGCGTGCGCTCTTGACCGCCTTCGGGCCGTTCGCGGTCGTGAACGCCAGGCCCATGCGGGCCATCGCGTACATGATGCGGCGCTGCACCGGCTTCTGGCCGTCCGAGACGTCCGGCAACGCGCGACCCTTGACCACCGAGAGCGCGTATTCGAGATAGGCGCGCTCGGCGTATTCGGCCAGCGCCACCGCGTCGGCGTCGGCCGGGTCGGGCGTGAAGAGATCGATCATGGAGTCGGGTTCAGGGTCGGGGCGCCGCGCGGCTCGGGTCGCGCAGCCGGTTCATAAATGGCGAGGTGGCGGCACGCCGGACGTGCCGGTACGCCTCAGGTCACGGACGCGCCGCCGGCGCGCGCACGCTGCAGCGCCCGGTGCTCGGCCTCGAGGAGCGACATCACGATCAGGGTGTCGTAGCCGTCGTCGGTGCGCACGCTCTCGCGCAGCCGCCCTTCCTCGACAAAACCCTCGCTGCGGTAGAGCTGCTGGGCGCGCACGTTGCGCGACTTCACGTCGAGCCAGAAGCGGTGCGCGCCGAGGTCGCGGAACGCCATGTCGGCAAGCAGGCGCACGCAGCCGCGCCCGAGCCCCTGCCCCTTGGGCTGCAGCACCAGCCGTTTGAGCTCGACTGAACGGTGCGGGTTGCGGCACCCCTGCAGAATCACGAAGCCGGCCGACGGCCAGCGCTCGCCGGCCTCGATGATGAAGTGCCGGAAGTCCGGAAAGCGCACCGCCCCTTCGTGCTGGGTGCGCTCCCACGGCGTGATGAACGGGCGGTTGGCCGGGTCCTCCTCGACCGAGATCACGAAGTCGAGGTCCGACAGCATGGTGGGCCGAAGGCGCAGCGGCGGCGTCGGCCGGGCGGCTCGCGCCGCCTCGCCTTGCGCGCCGTCGGTGATGAGCGTCATGGTGCGGCGCCGACTAGACGTCGACCTCGACCGCGTTGCCGCGCAGTTCCATCAGGTCGCGGCGCGCCTGCGCCTCGCCTTTGCCCATCAGCTTGGTCAGCGACGCCGTCGTGCCGATGAGGCCGAGCGCGCTGTAGTCGACCTTCAGCAGGCGCCGCGTCTCGGGGTTGAGCGTGGTGTCCCAGAGCTGCTCGGCGTTCATCTCGCCGAGGCCCTTGAAGCGGCTGACGCTCCACGAGCCCTCGCGCGCCCCTTCCTTCTTGAGGCGGTCGATCGCGGCATGCAGCTCGCCATCGTCGAGCGCGTACATCTTCGCCGGCGGCTTCTTGCCGCGCGCCGGCGCGTCGATCCGGTACAGCGGCGGCTTGGCGATGAAGATGCGGCCGGCCTCGATCAGTTTGGGGAAGTGGCGAAAGAACAGCGTCAGCAGCAGCACCTGGATGTGCGAGCCGTCGACGTCGGCGTCCGAGAGGATGCAGATCTTTCCGTAGCGCAGCCCCGAGAGGTCGGGCGAGTCGGCCGCGCCGTGCGGGTCGACGCCGATCGCGACCGCGATGTCGTGGATCTCGTTGTTGGCGAACAGGCGGTCGCGCTCGACCTCCCAGGCGTTGAGCACCTTGCCGCGCAGCGGCAGGATCGCCTGCGTCTCCTTGTCGCGGCCCATCTTCGCGCTGCCGCCCGCCGAGTCGCCCTCGACCAGGAACAGCTCGTTCGACGCGAGGTCACGGCTCTCGCAGTCGGTCAGCTTGCCGGGCAGCACCGCCACGCCCGAGCCCTTCTTCTTCTCGACGCGCTGGCCGGCGCGCTGGCGCGTCTGCGCCTGCCGGATCACCAGCTCGGCGAGCTTCCTGCCGTGCTCGACATGCTGGTTGAGCCAGAGCTCGAACGCCGGCCGCGTGCAGCCCGAGACCAGGCGCAGCGCCTCCCGGCTGTTCAGGCGCTCCTTGATCTGGCCCTGGAACTGCGGGTCGAGCACCTTGGCCGAGAGCACGAAGCTCGCGCGCGAGAACACGTCCTCGGGCATCAGCTTGACGCCCTTGGGCAGCAGGCTGTGCATGTCGACGAAGCCCTTGACCGCGTTGAAGAGGCCATCTTTGAGCCCCGACTCGTGGGTGCCGCCGGCGACCGTCGGAATCAGGTTGACGTAGCTCTCGCGCACCGGCGAGCCCTCGTCGGTGAACGCGACGCACCAGGCCGCGCCCTCGCCCTCGGCGACGTCCTCGCTCTCGCCGCCGTCGGCATAGTGCTCGCCTTCGAAGAGCGGGATCAGCGGGTCGGCGGTGACCGCCTGCATCACGTAATCGGCCAACCCGCCGCGGTACAGCCAGACCTGCTGCTCGACCTCGTCGCGGCCGGCCTTCTCGACCGCCAGGCTCACGGTGACGCCCGGCATCAGCACCGCCTTGCTGCGCAGCAGGTGGACCAGCTCGCCGCGCGGCAGGTCGAGGCTGTCGAAGTAGCGCGGATCGGGCCAGACGCGCACGGTGGTGCCGCTCTTGCGTTCGCCGGCAGCGGGCTTGCGCAGCGTGAGCGGCTCGATCACCTCGCCGCCCGCGAACGCGACGCTCGCGACCTGGCCGCCGCGCCAGACGCTCACTTCGAGCCGCCTGGCAAGCGCGTTCGTGACGCTGACGCCGACGCCGTGCAGCCCGCCCGAGAAGCTGTAGGCGCCGCCGGCACCCTTGTCGAACTTGCCGCCGGCGTGCAGACGCGTATAGACGATCTCGATGACCGGCACGCCTTCCTCGGGGTGCAGGCCGTACGGAATGCCGCGGCCGTCGTCGACCACGCTGATCGAGCCGTCGGCGTGCAACGTCACCGCGATGGTCTTCGCATGCCCGGCGAGCGCCTCGTCGGCCGCGTTGTCGATCACCTCCTGCACGACGTGCAGCGGGTTGTCGGTGCGGGTGTACATGCCGGGCCGCTGCTTCACGGGCTCGAGGCCCTTGAGCACCCGGATCGATGCCTCGCCGTAGGGAGTCGCGCTTGCCTTGGTTGCCATCGGCCGGGATTCTAGGAGCCTGGGCGGCAGCGCCCGGAGCCCTTCGGACCGCCCCTCCGCGCGGTCCGGACACCCCCGTTTGGCTACAGTCGCGCGCATGAACGAGCCGAACGAGCGCACCGGCGCCGCTGCCACGGAGCCGGGCAACGCCGCGGCAACGGCCCCGGCGAGCCCGACGGTGATCGTCATCACGGGAGCGTCGGACGGCATCGGCGCCGAGATGGCACGCCAGTGGTCGGCGGCCCGGCGCGGCGGAATCGCGCTGGTGCTCGCCGCCCGCAACGTCGAGAAGCTCGAGGCGGTGGCAGCGTCCTGCCGCGCCAACGGCTCGCAGGTGCGGGTGCAGCGCTGCGACGTCGCCCACGCGGCCGACTGCCGCGCGCTGATCGGCACGGCGGTCGACACCTTCGGCCGCATCGACACGCTGGTCAACAACGCCGGCATGTCGGCGCACGCCAACCTTGCCGACGTGGGCGACCTCGACTGGTACGAGACGCTGATGCGCATCAACCATTGGGGCAGCGTCTGGTGCACGCACGCCGCGCTGCCGCACCTGCTGGCAAGCCGGGGCCGCATCGTCGCCGTGGCGAGCCTGGCGGGGCTGGTCGGGGTGCCCGGCCGCACCGCATACAGCGCAACCAAGTTCGCGATGGTGGGATTCTTCGAGTCGCTGCGCACCGAGCTGCTGGAAGGCGGCGTCAGCGTGACGATCGCGTACCCGGGCGTGGTCGCGACCGAGATCCGCCGGCGCGGCTTCGACGCGAGCGGACGCGCGGCCGGCAGGAGCGGCCTCGACGAGCGCGACGCGATGCCGGTCGAGACCTGCGCCCGCCTCATCGTGGAAGGCACCGAGCGGCGCCGGCGCGACATCGTGATGTCCGGCAAGGGCAGGCTCGGGCGCTGGCTCAAGCTGGTCGCGCCGGGCTACGTAGACCGCCTGGCGCTCAAGGCGCTGAACCGCGAAGGCGGCGCGTGAGCGCGCCCGTGCCGCACGGCCCCGGCAGCGGCGAGGCGTCGCCGTGGGTGACGCGCTGGGCGCACCTCGTGCGGCCCGGCGGCAGCGTGCTCGACGTCGCCTGCGGCGGCGGTCGCCACGCGCGCTGGTTCGCGCGCCGGGGCTGGCGCGTCACGGCGGTCGATGTCGACGCCGCGGCGGTCGCGGCGCTCCCGAGCCCGATCGAAGGCATCGTGGCCGACCTCGAAGACGGCGCCTGGCCATTCGAGGGGCGCCGCTTCGACGCGGTCGTCGTCACCAACTACCTCTGGCGGCCGCTGATGCCCACCCTGCTGGGCGCGCTGGCCGAAAGCGGCGTGCTGATCCACGAGACGTTCGCGGCCGGCCACGAGAGCGTCGGACGGCCGCGCAGTCCGGCGTTCCTGCTCGCGCCGGGCGAGCTGATCGAATTGACTGCGGGCCTGCGCGTGGTCGCCTATGAGGACGGCTTCCTCGAAGCGCCGGAGCGCTTCGTGCAGCGCATCGTGGCGGTGCGCGAGGCCGCGGAGGCACCCGCACCCGCGCGGCATCACCTGCGGCGGCCGGAGCCGCAGCCGGCCGGCTAAAATCCGCCGATTCCGAGGACCTCGCATGAAAACCATCGTTGGCAGCATCGTCGCGCTCGTCACGCCGATGCTCGAGGACGGCAGCATCGACTACGCCGGCCTGCGCAGCCTGATCGACTGGCACATCGCCGAAGGCACGCAGTGCCTGGGGGTGGTCGGCACGACCGGTGAATCGCCGACGGTGACCGTCGACGAGCACTGCGAAGTCATCCAGGTCGCCGTCGAGCACGCCGCCGGCCGCATCCCCGTGATGGCCGGCACCGGCGCCAACTCGACCGCCGAGGCGATCGAGCTGTCGCGCTTCGCGCTCAAGGTCGGCGCCGACTGCACGCTGTCGGTGGTGCCCTACTACAACCGGCCGTCGCAGGAAGGCATCTACCGGCACTTCAAGGCGATCGCCGAAGCGGTCGACGTGCCGATGGTGCTCTACAACGTGCCGAGCCGGACCGTTGCCGACATGAGCCCCGACACGGCCCTGCGGCTTGCGGAAGTGCCCGGCATCGTCGGCATCAAGGAAGCCAGTGGCGACATCGGCCGCGCCTGCACGCTGATCAAGCGGCGCCCGTCCGGCTTCGCGGTCTATTCCGGCGACGACAGCAGCGCGGTCGCGCTGATGCTGCTCGGCGGCGACGGCAACGTCAGCGTCACCGCGAACGTCGCGCCGCGCGCCATGCAGGATCTCTGCGCCGCGGCGCTCGCGGGCGACGCGCGCAAGGCTGCCGCGATCCAGCTGCGCCTGATGCCGCTGCACCAGGCGCTGTTCGTCGAGCCGAGCCCGACCGCCAGCAAGTGGGCACTCGAGCGCCTCGGCCGCTGCGGCAGCGGGCTGCGCCTGCCGATCACGCCGCTCAGCCCGGCCGGGCAGGCGATCGTCGAAGCCGCCTTGCGCGAAGCCGAACTGCTGTGACCCGGGCGCGCCGCCCCGCTCGCCTCACGTGACGCCGGGCGCGCCCAGCCGCGCCGGCGCGGCACCTCTTCATCGGAGACTTCCCTCGTGACCCGTTCTCTTCCCTTCCGCGCGCTGCCGGCGCTGCTTGCCGTGTGCGCGGCGCTCTCGGGCTGCTCGTCGTTGTCCGACCTGATGGCGGGCGACAAGGTCGACTATCGATCGGGCGCCGAGCGCACCAACGGCCTCGAAGTGCCGCCCGACCTGACGCAGCTCTCGCGCGACACGCGCTTCCAGGCGCCCGGCGGCACCGTCAGCGCGTCGACCTACCAGACGGCCGCGTCGGCCCCGCCGCTGAGCGCAACACCGACCGGCGCCGCGGTCGCGCCCAAGGCGGTCGGCGACTTTCGCATCGAGCGCCTCGGCAACGAGCGCTGGCTGAGCACCACGCTGCCGCCCGAGCAGCTCTACCCGCAGGTGCGCTCGTTCTGGCGCGACGCCGGCTTCACGCTGGTCACCGATCTGCCCGACGCCGGCGTGCTCGAGACCAACTGGGCCGAGAACCGGGCCAAGCTGCCGCGCGACTTCATCCGCTCGACGATCGGGCGCGTGTTCGACGGCCTGTATTCGACTGGCGAGCTCGACAAGTTCCGCACCCGCATCGAGCGCACGCCGACCGGCAGCGACGTCTACATCACGCACCGCGGCATGGTCGAGGTGTATCAGGGTGAGCGCCGCGAGAGTACGGTCTGGCAGGCGCGCCCGACCGACCCGCAGCTCGAGGCCGAGTTCCTGAGCCGCCTGATGGTGCGACTCGGTCAGAAGGAAGAGGTCGCGCGTGCGACCGTCGATGCGGCCGCGGCCGCACCGGCCGGCCCGGCGCGCGCGCGCCTCGTCAGCGGGCGCCCGGCGGCGACGCTGCAGGTCGACGACAACTTCGACCGCGCCTGGCGCCGCGTCGGCCTCGCGCTCGACCGCAGCGGCTTCACGGTCGAGGACCGCGACCGCGCCCAGGGCCTCTACTACGTGCGCTATGTCGACCCCGACGTCGTGCGCCGTGAGGAGCCGGGGTTCCTGGCGCGCATGTTCAGCTTCGGCCGCGCGAGCAAGGACGACACCAGCCTCGCCCGCTATCGCGTCCACGTGGCGAGCGACGGCGCCACGAGCACCGTGACCGTGCAGAACGCGCAGGGCGCGCCCGAGAACGGCACCACCGGCCAGCGCATCGTCAGCCTGCTGCTCGAGGACCTGAAATAGGCTGCGCCGGGTGACGCTCCGGTTCTGCAGCCTCGGCAGCGGCAGCAGCGGCAACGCGACGCTCGTCGAGGCGCGCTCCGGCTCCACGGTGAGCCGGTTGCTGATCGACTGCGGCTTCTCGCAGAAGGACCTCGAGACGCGCCTTCAGCGCGCGGGACTCGCGCCGAGCGACCTCGACGCGATCTTCGTGACCCACGAGCACGGCGATCACGTGGGTTGCTCGGTCGCCCTCGCCCGGCGCCACGGCATCGACCTCTGGATGAGCCGGGGCACCTGGCGTGCGCTCGGCGAGGCCGAGTCCCCGGGCACGTTGCGCTTCGCGCGCGACGGCGAGGCCATCGTCGTCGGCGACCTGCTGCTCGAGCCGTTCACCGTCGCGCACGACGCCGCCGAGCCGCTGCAGCTGCGCTGCAGCGACGGCGCCGCGCTGCTCGGCGTGCTGACGGACGCGGGCTCCATCACGCCGCACATGCTCGAGCACCTCGCCGGCATCCACGCCCTGCTGCTCGAGTGCAACCACGACCGCGCATTGCTGGCAGCGTCGCGCTACCCGCCGTCGCTCAAAGCCCGCATCGGCGGCCGCTTCGGCCACCTCAGCAACGAGACCGCCGCCGAGATCCTGGCCGCCTGCATGCACGACGGCCTCGGCCGGCTGGTCGCCGCGCACCTCAGCCGCGAGAACAACAGCCCCGATCTGGCGCGTCGCGCGCTTGCCGATACCTGGGGTTCGCGGCCGGCGGACATCGTGATCGCGGACCCGCAAACCGGTTTCGACTGGCTGGTCGTCGGCTGAGCGCAGCGAGCTCGGCGCCGGGATCGCCCGTCGTCCCGAATCGGAAAGCCAGCTTCGACTGGAGAGCTAGAAGCCCCCGTAGCGCAGCGCGCGTGATCCGGCGCTGAACGTACGGTCGGGGTCAAACGCCGTCGAGGGCTGCGCCGGCGCGAAATGGTGGCGCCGGCTTCGAGGCGGACCGGCAAACAAAAAGCCGCCCGAGGGCGGCTTTCTGTCGAGGCACGAAGGGATCAGCGCGGGGCCGAAGCACCGGTCGAGCCCATCGAGCCGCCCATCGCGGCCGAAGCGGCCGAGTCGGCGGCCGAAGCCGCAGCCGACGCCGACATCGCGGCGCTGTTGGCGGCGCCGACGGCAGCCGACGCGTCCGACGCACCCGAAGTAGCCGGCGGCGTGACGATAGTGGTCGTCGAAGCGGGCGGCGTGGTGGTCGTGGTGTCGGCAGCCGGCGGGGTCGACGGAACGACGGTGGTCGTCTCTTCCTTCTTCGTGCAGGCCGCGAACGAAACAGCGGCGACCATGGAAGCGATCAGAAGTGCTTTTCTCATACTTGTCCTCAATTCTTTGGTTTACGTGACCGGGAGCCCTCCTCAAGGAGTCCCTTCGTTCAAAGACAAGGAAAGCCGAAGCATTCCCGTGCCTAACGCGCGAGTATAGCCGTGTTAGGTGGTTTCCCTAGAGCCCGAGCATGGTTACCGGAAACGCCTCGGAAGATCGTTGCAGGACCGCATCAATCTGCTCCCGCGAGCGCACCAGATCGGGGACGTCGCGCGACACCGTACCGCGGTGGTGCACCGGGTCGACGAGCCGCACGGCGAGCAGGTTGCCAGCGAGCAGCAGACAGGGCATCTGACCGCGTTCGAGCTCGTCGTTGCTGCGGCACTCGACGATGTGCGACCACGGCCGCCGCCACTCGGACCAGCGCGCATGGCGCCGCGCCACCTCGTCGAAGGTCTCCGCGATCAGCGTCAGCTTGCGATGCGACGCCGCCCAGCGGCCGAGGTTCTCGATCACGCCCGGTTCCGACAGCGGCCAGTCGGCGAACGTCGAATCGGCGAACCAGAGCTCGCGCGCGCCCTCGCGCGCCGCTGCGGCGATGGCATTGCGAATCGCCTGCTGGAACTCGCCGCGCGAGGCGATCGGGGTGACGTGCTGCTCGTCCATGCGGTCAGTCTCCGGGAGGTCCGTGGTGGCCGAGCTTGACCCAGCCGTGGGCGATCCAGTCGTCGAGCAACGTTCGCGCCTCGTCGCTCAACGCGGCGACCTGGGCCGAGACCAGTTCACGGTGGTCGGCGAGCGCGCGCATCAGGCGGGCGTCGCGGCCCGCGGCGCGGAACGACTCGCCGTTGATGAACACGTGCCAGTCGTCGTAGAGCATCCGGGTGCGGCGGTCGAGCTGCACCGGGTTGCGCAGGCGCGCGGTGCCGCGGCGCGGCGGCCGCCCCGGCTCGAAGACGGCGCTCGGCCGCGGCTCGCTCAGGATCTCGCCGAGCGCGCAGGCGCGCGCCTCGGCGTCGCCGACGAGGCGCTCGATCGCCGCGTCGGCAAAGCGCGCGAGCCGCTCCGGCACGCGCGCGGGCTCGACCGTGGCCGGCTGTGCCGGGTCGTCGTAGGCGGCATCGTCGTCGTCCTCGGCGGCGTCGAGCATGCGCTCGATCAGCTCGTTGGCGAGCGCGTTGCGACTCGGCGCACGAAAGCCGATCGACGCCGTGATGCACTCGCCTTCGGCGATGCCGTCATGGCCCCAGCCGGGCGGCAGGTAGAGCATGTCGCCCGGCTCGAGGCGCCATTCGGCGGTGGGTTCGAACGTCGCGAGGATCTTCAGCGGCAAACCCGGCTCGAGCGCCGGATCGGCGACCGGGCCGATGCGCCAGTGCCGAGTGCCGTGCAGCTGCAGCAGGAACACGTCGTACGAGTCGACGTGCGGACCGACGCCGCCGCTATCGGTCGCGTACGACAGCATCAGGTCGTCGACGCGCGCGTCGGGGATGAAGCGGAAGCGGTCGAGCAGCGCACGCGCCGCATCGGAATGCTCGTCGACCGCGTTGACGAGCACGGTCCAGCCGGCCTTGCTCGGCGACGGCAGCGTGCCGGGCGCGAACGGCCCCTGGCGCACGCGCCAGCGTGCGCCGCGCACCACCAGGCGCGCGTCGACGCCGTCGCGGCCGGCAAGCTCGAACAGGGCGTCGCGGTCGGGCAATTCCGCCAGATCGGTGATCGCCTGGCGGACGAGCAAAGGCGCTTTCTGCCAATGGCGCCGCATGAAGGTGCGTGGCGCCAGTCCGCCGAGCAGCGCCGTCCGGCGGGTGATGTCCATCGGGCGATTGTGCGATCATCGATCGATGCATGTAACCGCACCCTGTGTCGTCACCCTCACGTGGCGACTCGACGATGCGCAGGGCAACCTGATCGACGAATTGACCGAGCCGGTGGAGTTCTTCTTCGGCGGCGACGACCTCCTCGAGAAGGTCGAGGAGGCGCTCGACGGCCAGGAGGTCGGCTTCGAGAGCACCCTGCATCTCGAGCCCGAGCACGCGTTCGGCGAGTACGACGCCAACCTCGTGTTCTTCGAGGACCGCGCGCTCTTCCCCGAGAACGTCGAGCCCGGCATCCAGTTCGAAGGCCCGCCCGAAGGCGCGAAGACGCCCGACATGCCGCCAGACGCGATCTACACCGTCACCGAGGTCTACCCCGACCACGTGGTGCTCGACGGCAACCATCCGCTCGCGGGCATCGCGCTGCGCCTGTCGCTGGTGCTGCGCGACATCCGCGAGGCAACCGACGAGGAGATCGACGCCCGCTCGGTGGGTCAGACCACGTTCAGCATCGGCGGTCACCCCGCCGAACGCGGCCTGCTGCACTGACCCGCGCGGCTGGCGCGTGCCGGCCGGCAGCGTTCGCCCGTCGCCCGGCTACGCCGCGACTCCGGCGGCTTCGGTGGTGCCCTCGGGCGTCGTGACCGGACCCTTGCCGCTGAAGCGGTCGAGCGCGAGGTAGATCACCGGCGTGATGTAGAGCGTGATCGCCTGCGAGAACACCAGGCCGCCGACCACCGCGAGGCCGAGCGGCTGCCGCAGCTCGGCACCGGCGCCGAGGCCGAGCGCGATCGGCAGCGCGCCCATCAGTGCCGCCAGCGTCGTCATCATGATCGGCCGGAAGCGCAGCACGCAGGCCTCGCGAATCGCCTCGGGCGCCGACATGCCCTGCGTGCGCTGCGCGTCGAGCGCGAAGTCGATCATCATGATCGCGTTCTTCTTCACGATGCCGATCAGCAGCAGGATGCCGATCATCGCGATCAGCGTGAGGTCCTGACCGAAGAACTTCAGCATCAGCAGCGCACCGACCGCCGCCGACGGCAACCCGGCGAGGATCGTCAGCGGGTGCACATAGCTCTCGTAGAGCACGCCGAGCAGCACGTAGATCACGAGCAGCGCCGCGATGATGAGGATCGCCTGGCTGCCCTGCGAGCTCTTGAAGACCGCGGCGTCGCCGCCGTAGCGCGTGATGATCGAGGCCGGCAGGCCGATCTGCTCGCGGTACCGCTCGATCGCCGCAGTGGCGTCGCCGAGCGCGACGTTCGGTGCGAGGTTGAACGAGAGCGTCACCGCCTGCAGCTGCCCGACGTGGTTGATCGAGGTCGGCCCGACGCTGCGATCCACCGTGGTGAAGCTCGACAGCGGCACCAGCGCGCCGGTGCTCGAGCGCACGAAGATGTTGTTGAACGCGCTCTCGTTCTGCTTGGCGTCGGCCGCCACTTCCATGATCACCTGGTAGCTGTCGACCGGCGTGTAGATGGTCGAGACCTGGCGCTCGCCGAACGCGCTGAACAACGCCGAGCGGATCGCCTCGATCGACACGCCGAGCGTGTTGGCGCGGTCGCGGTCGATCTTGAGCGATGCCTGCAGGCCCCGCAGCTGCGAGTCGCTCGTCACGTCGCGGAACTTCGGGTCGCTGCGCATCGGCTCCATCAGGCGCGCCGCCCAGTCGCTCAGCTCGTCGGCCTTCACGCTCTGCAGGATGAACTGGTACTGCGCCTTGCTCTGGCGCCCGCCGAGCTGAAGGTTCTGGATCGGCCGCATGAAGACGGTGATGCCCGGCACGTCGCGCAGCTTCCGGCGCAGGCCCTCGATGACTTCCTTCATCTCGGCGCGCTCGCCGCGGGGCTTGAGGTTGAGGAACATGCGGCCGGTGTTCTGCGCGCCGCTGCCGCCGTTGAACGAGTTGACCGTCGCGACGTTCGGGTCGGCCCGCATGATCTCGACGACCCGGTTCTGCAGCTGAACCATGGCCGGAAACGAGGTGTCCTCGGCGGCCTCGGTGCTGACCGAGATCTGGCCGATGTCCTCCTGCGGGAAGAAGCCCTTGGGGATCATGACGAAGAGGACGCCGGTCGCGACGAACGTGAGCAGCGCGACGAAGCCAACGAGCTTGCGCCGCGCCAGCGCCCAGTCGAGGCTCCGGGTGTAGCCGCCGAGCAGCTTGTCGAAGCCGCGCTCGAACGAGCGCACGATGGCGCCCGGCCGCTTCATCGTCGCCTCGTCCTTGAGGAACCGGCTCGCCAGCATCGGTACCAGCGTCAGCGAGACGAACGCCGACGCGATGATGGCCAGGGACACGATGACCGCGAACTCGTGGAACAGCAGGCCGATCACGCCCGGCATGAAGAAGATCGGGATGAACACCGCCACCAGCGACGTCGAGATCGAGATGATCGTGAAGCCGACTTCGCGCGAGCCGCGCAGCGCCGCCTGGAACGGCTTCTCGCCATGCTCGATGTGCCGCATGATGTTCTCGAGCATCACGATGGCGTCGTCGACAACCAGGCCGACCGCGAGCGTGATGCCGAGCAGCGAGATGTTGTCGAGCGTGTAGCCGAACCCCCAGAGCAGCGCGACTGCACCGAGCAGCGACACCGGCAGCGAGAGCGTCGGCACCACCGTCGCGACGAAGCGGCGCAGGAACAGGAAGATCACCAGCACCACCAGCACGATCGTGCCGAGCAGCGTCAGGCTGACGTCGTGCAGCGCCTCGCGAACCGACACCGAACGGTCGTTGACGAGGTCGACCCGCACCGACTGCGGCAGCTGGGCCTGGAACCCCGGCAGCGCCGCGCGCACCGAGTCGACCACCTGCACCGTGTTGGCGTCGGGCTGGCGCAGCACCGCGAGGGTGATCGAGTTCTCGCCGTTGAAGGTCGCCGACGTCTTGGTGGTCTCGAAGCTGTCTTCCACCCGCGCGACGTCGCGCAGCCGCACCGGATTGCCGTTGCGGTTGCTGACGATGAGGTCGGCGAACTCGGCGGCGTTGCGCAGCTGCCGGTTGGCCTGCAGCGTCAGCGTCTGACGCGGCCCTTCGAGCGTGCCCACTGGCGTGTTCGCGTTCGCGGCGCGCAGCGCGTTGGTCAGCTCGTCGAGGCTGATGTCGCGCGCCGACAGCGCCTCCGGGTTCACGCCCACGCGTACCGCGTAGCGCTTCTGGCCGTAGATGTTGACCTGGGCGACGCCGTTCAGCGTCGACAGGCCCGGCGCGATCAGGTGCTCGGCGAAGTCGTTGAGGTCCGACAGGCTCAGCGACGGCGACGTCAGCGCCAGCAACAGCACCGGCGCGTCGGCGGGGTTTACCTTGCGGTAGGCCGGCGGCGCGGTCATGTCCTGCGGCAGGTCGCGCTGCACCCGCAGCAGCGCCGCCTGCACATCGACCGACGCGGCGTCGATGTCGCGGCCCTCCTCGAACTCGAGCGTCAGCGACGTGTTGCCGAGGGTGTTGTTCGAGCTGATGATGCTCAGCCCCGGGATCGTCGCGAACTGCTTCTCGAGCGGCAGCGCGACCGACGTCGCCATGGTCTCGGGGCTGGCGCCCGGCAGGCGCGCGGTCACGTTGATGACCGGCGTGTTGTAGCTCGGCAGCGCGGCGACCGGGATGCGCGTGTACGCGATGATCCCGGCGAGCACGATCGCCGCGTTCAGCAGCACGGTGAGCACCGGCCGCCGGATGAACAGCTCCGAGAGGTTCATGCGCCCTCCTCGTTACGGGGCGGTGGTCGGCGACGTCGCGTTCGGCGCCCCGGCCTGACCGCGACTACCGGGGCCGCCGGCACCACCCGCGGCCATGCCGACGCGCGCGCCGCCGTCGCCACGACCGCCGGCCGCACCCGACGCGGCACCGTTGCCACGCCCGCCGCGCGTGCCGGCGCCGCCGCGCTCGACCACGTTGCTGCCCGGCCGCAGGTTCTGCCGTCCTTCGAGCACCACGCGCTCGCCGGGCTTGACGCCGGTGACCACCGCGTCTTCGCCGGCGGCGTACACGAGCTCGACCGGGCGCGCCGCCGCCTTGCCGCTCGCCTCGACCACGTAGACGATGCGACCGGTCGGGCTCGTGATCACCGACGCCTGCGGCACCACGATCGCGCCCTTGAGCGTCTGCACCGCGAGGCGGACGTTGACGAAGGCGCCCGGCCAGAGCCGCTCGTCGGCATTGGCGAACTGCGCCTTCACGCGTACCGTGCCCGACGCCGCATCGACCGCGTTGTCGACGAACTGCAGCTTGCCGACCAGCGTGCCGCGGCCCTCGGGGACGACCGCCTCGACGCGGCCGCCGCCGCTGCGCAGCGTCTGCAAGGCATCGCTCAGGTGGCGCTGCGGCAGGCTGAACGCGACGGCGATCGGGTCGAGCTGGGTGATCGTGACGAGCGGGTTGCCCGTCGGCGCGACGCTGCTGCCGGCGAACACGTTGATCGCGCCGGCGCGCCCCGCCGACGGCGCGGCGATCCGCGTGTACGAGAGGCCCACCTGCGCCGCCTCGATCGCCGCGCGGTCGGCGGCGACCACCGCCTGCTGCGATTCGACCAGCGTCTGGTTGGTGTCGACCGCGACCTGCGAGACGAAGTTCTGCGCGAACAGCTCCTTGCTGCGCGCGAGCTGGCGCTGCGCGTCGGCGAGCGCCGCCATGTCCTTGGCGAGCTGGGCCCTGGCGCGCGTGACGTTGACCTCGTCGGCGCGCGCGTCGAGCGTGAACAGCAGCTGGCCGGCCTTGACGAACTGGCCCTCGCGAATGTGGACCTTGGTGATGGTGCTGGCGACCTGCGGGCGCACGTCGACGCTGTTGAGCGCGGTGACGGTGCCGGTGGCCTCGAGCTGGACGTCGACGTCGCGCTGCTGGGCACGCACCGTGGTCACGCTGACCGCGGCACCGCCGGCGCCGGAGGCCGCGCCCGAAGCACCCCGCCCGGCCGCGCCCGGCGCATTGGCCGTCACCGTCGGGTCCTGACGCGACACGATATAGCCGGCGCCGATGGCGACCAGCGCGACGACGGCGATCGCCGCCAGGACCGACTTCTTCATGGAGGTCCGATTCTGCCTGTGGGTGGCGCGCGGCCACCGGTGATTTCGTGAGAGGAGGCGCGCCGTCGGTCAGCTAGGGCCTGTCAGCGCGACGGGAAGCCACGCGCCGCCTCGGCCCGCAGGGTGATCAGCCCACGGGCGCCCGCCGCGTTGCAAGTCCGCGCCATAGCTGCCGCCATGTCTGCGGTTTGCGCCTTGCGGGCGCCCGTTTGCTGTCACGCGTCGCTTCCCGTCGCGCTGGCAAGCCCGCGTCCGGTCGAACCGAAGCCGCCGCTGCCGCGATCGGACGCGTCGAACGCGTCGACCACGCGGAAGGTGGCGCGCACCACCGGAACGATCACCATCTGCGCGATTCGTTCCATCGGCTGCACGGTGTAGGTCGCGCTGCCGCGGTTCCAGCAGCTCACCATCAGCGGCCCCTGGTAGTCGGAGTCGATCAACCCCACCAGGTTGCCGAGCACGAGGCCGTGCCGATGGCCGAGCCCCGAGCGCGGCAGGATCATCGCGGCGAGCGCCGGGTCGCCGATGTGCACGGCGATGCCGGTCGGGATGAGGTGTGCGTCGCCGGGGCGCAGCTCGAGCGGCGCGTCGAGGCAGGCGCGCAGGTCGAGCCCGGCGCTGCCGGTCGTGGCGTAGGCCGGGAGCTGATCGGCCATGCGGGGATCGAGGATGCGGACGTCGACGCGGGTCATCGTGGAGGGCGGCGCTGCAGCCGGATGCGGTTCGAGCTCGGTGCCCGGCGCTGCCGCCGGGTGCGGAATCAGGTGGCGCTGCGCCCGCGACGACGCGTTGCGGCCGACGGCAACGCCCGGCGCCCCGCCCACGAGAAGCGGCGCCCGCTCACGCGAGTCGCGCCGCGATCTCGCCGACGAGCCGACGCGCCAGCGTCAGCTTGTCGGCGGCAGGCAGCTCGCGCGAGCCATGCGCGTCGACCAGGGTGACTCGGTTGGCGTCGCTGCCGAACGCTGCCGGGCCGTCGTTGGCGACGATCATCGGGATGTTCTTGCGCGCCAGCTTGGCGCGTGCATTCTCGACGACGTGCTCGGTCTCGGCCGCGAAACCGACGCAGTACGGCGGCTTGGGCAAGCGCGCGACCGCCGCCAGCACGTCGGGGTTCTCGACCAGCGCGAGCGCCGGCACGCCGCCCGTGCCTTTCTTGATCTTGTGTTCGGCGGCGTTCACGGCGCGCCAGTCGGCCACCGCCGCGGTCGCGACGAACACGTCGTGCGAGGCGGCGGCGGGCACCACGACGTCGTGCATCTGCTGCGCGGTCTCGACGTCGATGCGGGTCACGCCCGCCGGCGTCGCGAGACCGACCGGCCCGGCGACCAGCGTCACGTCGGCGCCCGCTTCGGCGGCGGCACGCGCGATCGCGAAGCCCATCTTGCCGCTCGAGCGGTTGGTGAGGCCGCGCACCGGGTCGAGCGGCTCGAAGGTTGGGCCGGCGGTCACGAGGACCTTGCGGCCCGCGAGCAGCTTCGGCTGGAACTGCGCGACGAGCGCGTCGAGCAGTTCCTCGGGCTCGAGCATCCGGCCGTCGCCGACCTCGCCGCACGCCTGGTCGCCGCTGCCGGGGCCGAGGATCGCGGTGCCGTCGGCGCGCAGCTGCGCCGCGTTGCGCTGGGTCGCCGGATGCGCCCACATCTCGCGGTTCATCGCCGGCGCGACGAGCAGCGGGCAGCGCTCGATCGGCCGCGCCAGGCAGAGCAGGCTCAGCAGCTCGGGCGCGGCGCCGGTGACGAGACGCGACAGGAAGTCCGCGCTCGCCGGCGCGACGAGCACCGCATCGGCCTCGCGAGTCAGGTTGATGTGCGCCATGCCGTTCGGCTCGCGCGCATCCCACTGGCTCGTGTAGACCGGGCGCCCCGACAGCGCCTGCATCGTGGCCGCGCCGATGAAGTGTTCGGCGGCTTCGGTCATCACGACCTGAACGGTCGCGCCGGCCTTGACGAGGCCGCGCGTCAGCTCGGCCGCCTTGTAGCAGGCGACGCCGCCCGAGAGGCCCAGCACGATGTGCCGGCCTTCGAGGTCGCGGCGCTCGGCGGGCGCCGCACTCACGCGCGCGGCTCCGGGGCGCGGCGATCGCCGCGCGCCGAACGCGGCCGGCTCGCCCGATCAGGCATCGACGCGGCGCGCGCTGATCGTGTAGCGGAACGCGTCGGCGTCGAGCGCGTCGCAGCGGCCGGCGGCGTCCTCGGCCTGCGGATACATCAGGAACGGCAGCGGCGTGCGGTCGGCCGAGCCGGGCAGCACCACGTCGTGCGCGCTGTTGAAGCCGACCCAGTTGCCTTCCCACGAGCCGAACAGCGCCTTCCGGACCGGCGCGACCAGCGGATGGCCGGCGTCGCGAATCCAGTCGCTGGTCTCCTGGCGCATCACCTTGCCGACGTCGGCCGGGTCCATCGCGACCCAGCCGGCATCCTGCAGGAACACCTCGGCGCGGCAGTGCTGGGCTCCCTGCAGCTTGCTCGACGAGGCGCCGAGCTCGCGGTAGCCGAACGCCGACGGCTCGATGCGGATGCCGTAGACGTCGCGTGCGGCGACGCCGGCGCCACGACACAGGCAGACGAACATCGCATTGAGGTCGGCGCACTTCCCGCCGAAGTTGCCGGTCTCGAGCATCGCCTTGACGTTGCCGTCGCCGCAGCCGCGCACCGACGGTTCGCGGTAGGTGTTGGCGACCATCCAGTCGTAGATCTTGCGCACCTTGACGAGGTCGCTGTCGCTGGCATCGACGATCCGCGCGACCGTCCTGGCGACGACCCCATCGGTCGGCATCAGCGCGGTGGGCTGCTTCCAGCGCGCCACGTCGGCGTCGGCCTTGCCGCGCTGCGCCGCGTCGGCGACACGGTTGCGTGTCTCGAACCGGCTCACCAGTTCGACGACGGGCACGCTGCCCGGGGCGAACCTCGCGTGCAGCATGCGCACGCCGTTGGCGTCGCTGGTCACGATCGCCGCCTCGACCGCGTTGGTCGTCCAGCGGTTCTCGCCCGAGCGCTGCCAGCTGCTCTCGATCGACGGCACCGGCAGCCAGACCTGCGAGCCGCCCTCGGCGCGCGCCAGCTCGATGCGGGTGGTGAGCTCGAAACCGCGCCAGGCGCTCGGCTGCGGGTCGAACCGGCGGTCGGCGGCGTGGCCCAGGCCGGCCCAGGCGAGGCCGGCCGTGTAAGTCATCCAGTCGCGGCGAGTCAGGCTCATGGCGGTTTTCGTGCGTTGAAAAGCGACGATTATCGCGGCGCAGCGCCGTGCCGCACGCCGAATGCCGCCAGGCGCGCCCGCGTCGGCCGACCGCTCGTCCTCAGGCGGTAAGGGCATCGCCGGGTTCGGTGCGGCGCGGGACTACCATCACCGGTCGACGCGCGGCTCTGGCCCTGCGGCTCGTCCCGCCCCTCCGCCTCCAGGAAGCCGATGCTCGTCAACGACTCCGTTCTCTTTCGCAACAACGTGCGCGTCGGCGGCAACGCCGACGGGCCTACCATGGTGTTCGCGCACGGCTTCGGCTGCGATCAGAACATGTGGCGCTTCGTGCAGCCGGCGTTCGCGACCACGCACCGCACGGTGCTGTTCGACTACGTCGGCTGCGGCAAGTCGGACTTCGCGGCCTTCGATGCGCTGCGCTACGGCTCGCTCGACGGCTATGCGCACGACCTGCTGGACGTCGCCGACGCGCTCGACCTCGACGGCGCGGCCCTGGTGGCGCATTCGGTCAGCTCGATGATCGGCCTGCTCGCGACGATCCGGAACCCGGCCCGCTTCTCCAAGCTGGTGATGGTCGCGCCCTCGCCGCGCTACCTGAACGACGGGGCGTACGTCGGCGGCTTCGAGCACGCCGACATCGAGGGCCTGCTCTCCCTGATGGACCACAACTACATCGGCTGGGCCTCGTACCTGGCGCCGGTGGTCATGGCCAATCCCGAGAACCCGGCGCTCACCCGGGAGCTCGAGGCAAGCTTCTGCTCGACCGACCCGATCGCCGCGAAGGCGTTCGCGCGCGCCACCTTCTTTTCCGACAACCGCGCCGACCTGCCGAAGGGCCAGGTGCCGAGTCTCATCCTGCAGGTGCGCGACGACGCGGTGGCGCCGCTTTCCGTCGGCAGCTACATGCGCGAGCACCTGCCGAACAGCGAGCTCGTCGTGCTCGACGTGACCGGTCACTGCCCGCACATGAGCCACCCCGAGCCGACGATCGACGCGATCCGCGACTTTTTGGCGCAGGGGAACGGCGCTGAATGACGCCGCCGCGCTGCACGCCGCGGACCACGCGCCGGTCGGCCTTCTGACGTTCGCCGACGACGGCACGATCCGGCAGGCCAACCGGCGCCTGCACGAGTGGCTCGAGATGACCGCCGGCGTGCTCGTCGGCATGCACGTCGACCGCCTGCTCGCGCCGGCGTCGCGTGTGTTCCAGAGCACCCACCTCTTTCCGCTGCTCAAGCTGCACGGCCGCGCCGACGAGGTGCACCTGCTGCTGCGCAGCGCGTCGGGGAACGACCTGCCGGTGCTGCTGAGCGCGGCGCGCGAGATCGGCGGCGCCGAGCCGCTGAACCACTGCGCGGTCATGACGATGCTGCACCGCAAGGAATTCGAAGCCGCGCTGGTCGAGGCGCGGCGCGCCGCCGAAGCGGCGACCGTCGCGAAGGACGAGTTCCTCGCGCTCGTGTCTCACGAGCTGCGCACGCCGCTCAGCGCGATCACCGGCTGGACCCGCCTCGCGCGCACCGAAGCCGACCCGGTGCTGCGCGAGCGCGCGCTCGACACCGTGGCGCGCAACGCGCAGATCCAGGGCCAGCTGATCGAGGACCTGCTCGACGTCTCGCGCATCGTCAGCGGCAAGATGCGCGTCAGCCCGCGCCCGGTCGAGCTCGCGCCGATCGTCGAGGCGGCGCTCGACACCGCGCGTCCTTCCGCGCTCGCCAAGGGCATCGCCCTGGCCCACGCGCTCGACGACCGCGCCGGCATCGTCCACGCCGACCCGGCCCGGGTGCAGCAGATCGTCTGGAACCTGATCTCGAACGCCGTCAAATTCACTCCCAAGGGCGGCCGCGTCGAGGTGCGCCTCTCGCGCGCCGGCTCGCGCGTGCACATCGAGGTGGCGGACGATGGCGCGGGCATCGACCCGGCACACCTGCCGTACCTGTTCGACCGCTTCTGGCAGGCCGATGCCACGATCGCGCAGCGCGAGCGAACGGGTCTCGGGCTGGGCCTGTCGATCGTGAAGAGCCTGGTCGAGCTGCACGGCGGAACGTTGCGTGCCGAGAGCGCCGGCCGCGGTGCGGGGTCGCGGTTCAGCGTCGAGTTCCCGATCGCCGTCAGCGCGGTCGCTGCGCCGCCTGCACGCGCGCCGACGCCGCCGGTGGCCGCGCCCGCCGCGCTGCCGCTCGCTGCCACCGGGGTCGTCCTCGTCGACGACGACGCCGACACCCGTGGCTTCATGCAGCGCCTGCTCGAAGGCGCCGGCGCGCGCGTGCGCGCGGCTGCCACCGCCGACGAGGCACTGGCGATGATCCGCACGGAGCCGCCGCAGGTGGTGCTCTCCGACATCCACATGGCGGGCAAGGACGGCTACGTCTTCATCCGCGAGCTGCGCGCCGACCGCTCGCTCGCGCACCAGCCGCTCGCCGCGATCGCGCTCACCGGGCTCGCGCGTCCGCACGAGCGTGTCGAAATCCTGCGCGCGGGCTTCCAGGCGCACCTGGTGAAGCCGGTCGAGCCGGCCGAGCTGATCGCGATGGTGGGCGCGCTCGCGGCGCGCGGCTGAGCCGCCGCGACCGGCGTCAGGCCGCGCCGCTCGGCCGGGCGGCGTCGACCGCGCGAGCGGAGGCGGCCGAGCCCCGCAGCGGCAGGCGCAGCACGAACACGCTGCCGCGGTTCTTGCCGAAGCTGCGCGCCTCGACGCTGCCGCCGTGCAGATCGGCGAACGTCTTGACCATCGCGAGGCCCACGCCGAGGCCGCTCGGCGCGGTGTCGCCCTGCGACTGTTCCTCGCGCGTGAAGAGCTCGAAGATGCGAGGCAGCATCTCCGGGGCGATGCCGACGCCGGTGTCCTCGACGCGGATCGCGACCGAGGTCGCCTCGACGGTGGGCGACACCACGATGCGGCCGCCCGCCGGCGTGTACTTGATCGCGTTGCTCAGCAGGTTCTGCATCATCTGCTGGAGCCGCTGCGGGTCGGCGTCGATCACGATCTCGCCCGCAGGCAGCACCAGCTTGAGGTCGAGCCCGCGGTCGAGAGCCGCCTGGCGCTCGTCGTTCACGGCCGCCGCGAGCGCCGCGTTCACGACCACCGGCTCGAGCTTGAGGCTCATCGTGGCCACTGCCGCCTGCGACGCCTGATACAGATCGTCGAGGTGGCGCGTCAGCACGCCCATCTGGCGCTTGAGCACCTCGCCGACCTTCTCGATGACCGCCGGTTCGCGCGAGACGTCCAGCAGGTGGATCGCCGCCGAGATCGGCGCCAGCGGGTTGCGCAGCTCGTGGATCATCGAGACGATGAACTCGGTGCGGCGCCGCAGGTCGGCCGAGAGCTGCTCGACCTCGTTCTCGAGGGTCTTGGTGCGGGTGCGCCAGTCGCTGCGGTCGCGCAGGATCTTGCAATAGCCGACCGGGCTGCCGTCGTTGTCGAGCACCGCCTGCAGCACGCCGCTGCCCCAGAACCGGCTGCCGTCCTTGCGGATGTGCCAGCGATCGTCCTCGGAGCGCCCGCTCGCCGTGGCGACGGCGATCTCCTGGCGATCGAGACCGAGGCGCACGTCCTCCTCGACGAAGAGGCTCGAGAAGTCGCGCCCGATCGCCTCGTCGGCGGCGTAGCCGAACATCCGCGCGGCGGCGCCGAGCCAGCCCTCGATGCGGCCGTCGACGTCGATGCGGATCACGGCGTAGTCGTGCGACTGCGTGAACACCGTGAGCAGAACGTCGGCGTCCGTACGGGATGTTCCGGTCATGGCGGGAATCTACCTCACGGCCATGCCGCGCAGGCGCGCGGCTTGCCTTTGGATCACGCATTCGGAAGGTGATCGAGGTGACGGGGCAACCAGGCAACAGGCAGGACCGCGACGCGGCCGTGACCGGCGCACGTCCCGACGCGGTCCACATCCTGCTGGTCGACCGCGAAACCGACACGCTCGAGCTGCTCGGCATGAGCCTGCGCGTATCGGGCTTCCGCGTCAGCACGGCGTCGAGCGCCGAGGCGGCCCGCGCGCAGATCCACGCCGACGTTCCCGACGTCGTGCTGCTCGACTTGCCCATCGAGCCCGAGCCCGCCGAACTCGAGGTCGCGCGCCAGCTGCGTGCCGAGCCCGAGACCGCCGGCGTCAAGGTGGTTCTGCACACTTCGCTACCCGAGGCGGCGGTCAGCCAGCGTTTCGGCGCCTACGACGCGTTCGTGCGCAAACCCGCGCCGGTCGAGCAGATCGTGGAGACGGTGGACGCCGCGCTGCACGGCGGCGACTCACACTGCCGAAGCTGAGTCCGGGGGTCGGCTGCACCCGCGACGCTCGGGATCCGCCGCCGGAACCTCGATCGAGTCAGCCTGCGCAACGATGGCGCAGCGCGCGCTCGCCGGCCGTCGCGCCGGTGCCCAGGTCGTACCGAAGCCGCGGGACCGCTCAGCCGACCCGGCGCCGCGCGTTCTCGAACATCCGCAGCCAGGGGCTCGGCGCGTCGCGCGCCCCCGAGGTCCAGCTCAGCTGCACGTTGCGGAACACGCGTTCGGGGTGCGGCATCACGGCGGTGAAGCGGCCGTCGGCGGTCGTCACCGCGGCGAGCCCGCCGGGGCTGCCGTTCGGGTTCGCCGGGTAGGCCTCGGTGGGCTGGCCGTGGTGGTCGACGAAGCGCAGCGCCGCCTGCACCCGCGCGGCGTCGCCGCGCTGCGAAAAGTCGGCGAAGCCCTCGCCGTGCGCGGTCGCGATCGGCAGGCGGCTGCCGGCGAGGCCGCCGAAGAAGATCGACGGCGACGCCAGCACCTCCACCAGGCTGACGCGCGCCTCGAACTGCTCGCTCCGGTTACGGGTGAAGCGCGGCCAGGCGTCGGCACCGGGGATCATCGAGGCGAGCGCAGCCAGCATCTGGCAGCCGTTGCAGATGCCGAGCGCGAACGTGTCCGGGCGGCCGAAATAGCCCGCGAACTGGTCCGCGAGGCGCGGATCGAACAGGATCGAGCGCGCCCAGCCCTCGCCGGCACCGAGCGTGTCGCCATAGCTGAACCCGCCGCACGCGATGAAGCCCTGGAACATGTCGAGCCGTGCCCGGCCGGCCTGCAGGTCGCTCATGTGGACGTCGAAGGTCTCGAAGCCGGCGCGATCCATCGCGTACGCGACCTCGACGTGGCTGTTGACGCCCTGCTCGCGCAGGATCGCGACCTTGGGGCGCCGTCCGCCGGGCATGGGCGCCGCGAGCGGCGGCGCGTCGGCGTCCTGCACCTGGCCGTCGACCACGACGTGCACGTGCAGCCCGGGGTCGTCGGGCCGGCCCGCCACCGCGTGCTCGGCGTCGGCGCACGCCGGGTTGTCGCGCAGCCGCGCAATGCGCCAGCTCACCTCGTCCCAGGCCCGATGCAGATCGACGAGCGGTGCGCTGAACACCGGCTTGGCGTCGCGCCAGACCTCGACCACGCCGCGCGGGTTGGTCTTGCCGATGGCGTGGCTGTGGCGGCTGAGGCCATGCTTGCGCAGCGTCTGCATGACCTCGTCGCGGCGCGCGGTCGGCACCTGCAGCACGACGCCGAGCTCCTCGTTGAAGAGAGCGCGCAGGGTCAGCTCGTCGCGGCGGGCGCTGACCTGTCCGGCCCAGTTCTTCGAGTCGCCGTATTCGGCGCGGCTGTCTGCGATGCCGTCGCTCTCGGTGACCAGCAGGTCGACATTGAGGCTGACGCCGAGATGCCCGGCGAACGCCATCTCGCAGACCGCCGCCCAGAGCCCGCCGTCGCTGCGGTCGTGGTACGCGAGCACCAATCCGGCACTGCGCAGCTCGTTGACGGCAGCGACCAGCGCCTTCAGCGGCGCCGCGTCGTCGAGGTCGGGCACCGTCGCCCCGCCGACCTGACCGAGCACCTGCGCGAGCATCGACCCGCCCATCCGCATGCGGCCCGCGCCGAGGTCGATCAGCACCAGCGTCGTGTCGCCGGGCAGCAGCTGCGGGGTCAGCGTCGGCCGCACATCGGCCAGCGTCGCGAAGGCGGTGACGACGAGGCTCACCGGCGCCGTGACCTGGCGCGCGGCGCCGGAGTCGTCCTTCCAGCGCGTGCGCATCGAGAGGCTGTCCTTGCCGACCGGCACGCTGATGCCGAGCGCCGGGCAGAGCTCCATGCCGACCGCGCGCACCGTGTCGTAGAGCGCGGCGTCGTCGCCGGGCGCCGCCGGGTCGTCGCTGCACGCAGCCATCCAGTTGCAGCTCAGCTTGACCCGCTCGAGCTCGATGGGCGCGGCGAGAAGGTTGGTGATCGCCTCGCCGACCGCCATGCGGCCGGACGCCGGCGCGTCCAGCGCGGCGACCGGCGCGCGCTCGCCGAGCGCCATCGCTTCGCCGCGAAAGCCGCTGAAGTCGGCGAGCGTGACGGCGCAGTCGGCGACCGGCACCTGCCAGGGCCCGACCATCGGGTCGCGGTGCGACAGGCCGCCGACGGTGCGATCGCCGATCGTGATGAGGAAGCGCTTGCTCGCGACGGTGGGGTGACGCAGCACGTCGAACGCGACGCGCGCCAGCTTGACGCCGGTGAGGTCGAACGCGGGCACGTCGACGGCGAGCCGGCGGACGTCGCGCGTCATCTTCGGCGGCTTGCCGAGCAGCACGTCCATCGGCATGTCGATGACGCGGCCGCTGTCGCTGGCTCCCTCGGACGCGACCTGCGCGGCGGCGCGCTCGGCCGCCGGTGTGCCGGTGCCGTCGACGCCCGCCGCGACGCCGATGTCGATGTCGCCGAGGACGAGTTCACGTTCGTCGGTCGCGACGCCGACCACCGCGTAAGGGCAGCGCTCGCGCACGCACATGGCGTCGAACAGCGGCAGCGACTCGGGCGCCACCGCCATCACGTAGCGCTCCTGGCTCTCGTTGCACCAGATCTCCTTCGGCGCGAGGCCGCGCTCCTGGACCGGCACGCGGCGCAGGTCGAAGCGCGCACCGCGCCCGGCGCCGTCGACGAGCTCGGGAAACGCGTTCGAGAGGCCGCCGGCGCCGACGTCGTGAATCGCGAGGATCGGGTTCGACTCGCCGAGCGCGGCGCAATGATTGATGACCTCCTGGGCGCGCCGCTCGATCTCGGGGTTGCCGCGCTGCACCGAGTCGAAGTCGAGCTCGGCGGCGTTCGCGCCCGCCGCCATCGAACTCGCCGCGCCGCCGCCCATGCCGATCCGCATGCCGGGCCCACCGAGCTGGATCAGCAGGGTACCGGCCGGGAACTCGAGCTTCTTCGTCTGCGACGCCGCGATCGAGCCGAGCCCGCCCGCGATCATGATCGGCTTGTGGTAGCCGCGGCGCTTGCCGCCGACGTCCTGCTCGTAGACGCGAAAGTAGCCGGCGAGATTGGGGCGGCCGAACTCGTTGTTGAACGCGGCGCCGCCGAGCGGGCCGTCGATCATGATCTGCAGCGGGCTCGCGATGTGCCCCGGGCGGCCATAGGCGCCCTGCTCCCACGGCTCCGGCCGCTCCGGTCCGCTCAGCGCCGGGAACTCGGCGAGCGCCGGCAGGTGCAGGTTCGACACGCTGAAGCCCGTGAGCCCCGCCTTCGGACGCGAGCCGCGGCCGGTCGCGCCCTCGTCGCGGATCTCGCCGCCGGCACCGGTCGACGCACCCGGAAACGGCGAGATCGCCGTCGGGTGGTTGTGCGTCTCGACCTTCATCAGCACGTGCACGGTCTCGCGCCGTGCGGCGTAGACCGGCGCGTTGGTGTAACCCTCGGGCAGCCAGCGCTCGACCTCACCGCCTTCCATCACCGACGCGTTGTCGCTGTAGGCGACCACCGTGTGCTGCGGGGCGAGCCGGTGCGTGTGGCGGATCATCTCGAACATCGAGTGGTCCTGGGCCTGGCCGTCGATCACGAAGCGGGCGTTGAAGATCTTGTGCCGGCAGTGCTCGCTGTTGGCCTGCGCGAACATCATCAGCTCGACGTCGCTCGGGTTGCGGCCGAGGCCCTGGAACGCCTGCACCAGGTAGTCGATCTCGTCGCCGGAGAGCGCGAGCCCGAAGTGCACGTTGGCGTCGTGCAGCGCGGCGGCGCCGGCGCCGAGCACGTCGACGTGCGCGACCGGTGCGGCTTCCGGCTCGTCGAAGATCCGCCGCGCGTCGTCGCGAGCGCCGAACACGCTCTCGGTCATGCGATCGTGCAGGCGCGCCGCGAGCGCGTTCCAGGCCTCGCCCGAGAGCGTCGGCGTGCCGCCGAGCAGGCCGCGCGCGAGCACCACGCGGTACTCGGTGACGCGTTCGATCCGGTTGGCCGCGATGCCGCAGTTGTGCGCGATGTCGGTCGCCTTCGATGCCCACGGCGAGAGCGTGCCGACGCGCGGCGCCACGACGACCAGCGTGCCTTCGGCCGCGCCGGCGTAGGGCTCGCCGTAGCGCAGCAGCGCCCCGAGACGATCGCGCGTCGCGGCGTCGAGCGGCCCGGCGCTGCGCACCCAGTGCACGTGGCGCGCGTGGATGGCCTCGATGCGGCGGTCGATCGCGCGCAGCGATTCGACGAGCGCCTGGGCGCGGAAGGCGGAGAGCGCGTTGCCCCCCTCATAGGTCGCCAAGTACCAGTCGGTCAGGGTCACGCGTGCGGCTCGCAGGTCGGGCGGGAGCGGTTCGCGCGGCGTGCGCCGCCGACCGTACCGTCCCCTGGGACAAACCCGCGATTCTAGGGGCCCGATGCGATAATCCCCGGATGACGATCTCGCTCAAGGGGCCGGCCGACATCGAGGCCATGCGCGTGGCGGGGCGCCTGGCCGCCGAGGTGCTCGACATGCTGACGCCTCACGTGAAGCCCGGCGTGACCACCGAGCAGCTCGACCGCCTGGCCCACGACTACATCACGCAGGAGCAGAAGGCGACGCCGGCGCCGCTGAACTACGCACCGCCGGGCTACACGCCCTATCCCAAGTCGATCTGCACGTCGATCAATCACCAGGTCTGCCACGGCATTCCGAACGACCGGCCGCTGAAGAACGGCGACATCGTCAACATCGACGTCACCGTCATCAAGGACGGCTGGCACGGCGACACCAGCCGCATGTTCATCGCCGGTGACGGCTCGATCGCAGCCAAGCGCCTCGTCAACTTCACGTACGAGGCGATGTGGAAGGGCATCCAGAAGGTCAGGCCTGGCGCGCGCCTCGGCGACATCGGCCATGCGATTCAGACCTACGCCGAGTCGAACGGCTTTTCGGTGGTGCGCGAGTTCTGCGGCCACGGCATCGGCCAGCGCTTCCACGAGGAGCCGCAGGTGCTGCATTACGGCAAGCCCGGCACGCTCGAGGTGCTGCAGCCCGGGATGGTGTTCACGATCGAGCCGATGATCAACGCCGGCCGGCGCGAGATCCGCGAGCTCGGCGACGGCTGGACCATCGTCACCAAGGACCGCTCGCTGTCGGCCCAGTGGGAGCACATGCTGGTCGTCACCGAGACCGGCTACGAGGTCCTCACGCTGTCGGCCGGCTCCCCGCCGCCGCCCGCGTTCGTCACCGACGTCTGACCCGGCGCCATGCAGCAGCACGGCGGGCTCGCCGATGCGACGCGGCCGGGCGGCGCGCACCAGCCGCACGGCGGCCCTGCGGCAGCGCAGATGGAGGCTGCCGTCGGCACCCCCGAATCCGCGCTCCGCGCGGCGTTCCGCGACGGCAAGGCGGCGCTCGTCGAGCGCTTCCGCAGCGCCGCGCCGTCGTCGCGTGCGGCCAACGCGCTGATTCGCGGCCTGGCCGCGCACGTGGACGAGACGTTGTGCGCGCTCTGGGAGCGATCCGCCATGCCGGAGGGTGCTGCCCTGCTGGCGGTCGGCGGCTACGGGCGCGGCGAACTGTTCCCGCATTCCGACGTCGACGTGCTCGTGCTGATGCCGGACGACGCGCCCGACGACGCCGCGAGCCAGTCGGTCGGCCCGTTCATCACCGCGTGCTGGGACCTCGGACTCGAGATCGGCTCGAGCGTGCGTACCGTCGACGAATGCGTCGCGATGGCGCGGGACGACATCACGGTGCAGACCGCGCTGCTCGAGGCGCGCCTGCTCTGCGGGTCGGTGCCGCTCTGCCGCCGCTTCATGCAGGCGACCGCGGACGCGATGGAGCCGCACGCGTTCTTTCGCGCCAAGTCGCTCGAGATGCTGCAGCGCCATCAGAAGTACGAGAACACGCCGTACTCGCTGGAGCCCAACTGCAAGGAGAGCCCGGGCGGGCTGCGCGACCTGCAGACCGTGATCTGGGTCGCGCGCGCGGCGGGGCTCGGCTCGACCTGGAAGGCGATGGCGGGCAACGGCCTCATCACGCCGTTCGAGGTGCGCCAGCTGCAGCGCAACGAAGGGCTGCTCAAGCTGGTGCGGGTGCGCCTGCACCTGATCGCCGGGCGGCGCGAGGACCGGCTCGTCTTCGACCTGCAGACCGCCGTCGCCGAAAGCTTCGGCTACCGCTCGTCCAACGCGCAGCGCGCCTCCGAGGTGCTGATGCGGCGCTATTACTGGGCCGCCAAGGCGGTGACCCAGCTCAGCCACATCCTCATGCTCAACATCGAGGAGCGCGTCGCCGGCCTCAAGGACGCGCCGATGCGGCCGATCGACGATCGCTTTCTCGAGCGCGCCGGCATGCTCGAGGTGGCGAGTGACGACCTCTACCGGCGCGACCCGCACGCCATCCTCGAGACCTTCCTGGTGCACCAGCGGACGGTGGGCCTGAAGGGCCTGTCGGCGCGCACGCTGCGCGCGCTCTACAACGCGCGCGAGCTGATGGACGCGCGCTTTCGTGCCGACCCCGTCAACCGGCGCACCTTCATGCGCATCCTCACCGCGCCCGAGGGGCAGACGCACGCGTTCCGGCTGATGAACGAGACCAGCGTGCTCGGGCGTTACCTGTGGGTGTTCCGCCGCATCGTGGGGCAGATGCAGCACGACCTCTTTCACGTCTACACGGTCGACCAGCACATCCTGATGGTGCTGCGCAACGTGCGCCGCTTCTTCATCCCCGAGCACGCGCACGAGTACCCGTTCTGCTCGCAGCTCGCGTCGACCTTCGACCGGCCGTGGGTGCTCTACGTCGCCGCGCTCTTCCACGACGTCGCCAAAGGCCGCGGCGGCGACCACTCGGAGCTCGGCGCGCGCGAGGTGCGCCAGTTCTGCCGCGACCACGGCATCGGCAAGCCCGACGCCGAGCTGATCGAGTTCCTGGTCTCCGGGCACCTCACGATGTCGCGCATCGCGCAGAAGGAAGACCTCTCCGACCCGGAGGTGATCGCCGAGTTCACGCGCCGCATCGGCAGCGAGCGGCGCCTGACGGCGCTCTACCTGCTGACCGTCGCCGACATCCGAGGCACCAGCCCGAAGGTGTGGAACGCGTGGAAGGGCAAGCTGCTCGAGGACCTCTATCGCCTGACGCTGCGCGCGCTCGGCGGCGCGCGCCCCAACCTCGACGCCGAGATCGAGGCGCGCAAGCTCGAGGCGCGCCAGCTGCTCAGCCTGGCGTCGCTGCCGGCGGGCGCCGAGACGCGGCTCTGGAAGACGCTCGAGCTCAGCTACTTCGCGCGCCACGACGCCGGCGACATCGCCTGGCACACGCGCTCGCTCGAGCAGCACGTCGCGACGCCGGTGCCGATCGTGCGGGCGCGCGTCTCGCCGGTCGGCGAAGGCCTGCAGGTCGTCGTCTATGCGCCGGATCGGCGCGACCTCTTCGCGCGCACCTGCGGCTACTTCGACAGCGCCGGCTTCAACATCCTCGACGCCAAGGTGCACACCAGCACCAGCGGCTACGCGCTCGATACCTTCCAGGTCATCAGCTCGTACAGCGGCGGCGAGCCGCACTATCGCGACCTCATCCTCTACGTCGAGACGCAGCTCGCGCGCGCGCTCGGCACCGAGGGGCCGCTGCCGGAGCCGAGCCGCGGCCGCATCTCGCGCCGCGTGAAGTCGTTCCCGATCACGCCGCGCATCACCCTGCGCCCCGACGAGCGCGCGCAGCGCTGGCTGCTCGGCGTCTCGGCGAGCGACCGCTCGGGGCTGCTCTACGCGATCTCGCGCGTGCTCGCGCAGCACAACATCAACCTGCAGCTGGCCAAGATCACGACGCTCGGCGAGCGCGTCGAGGACACGTTCCTCATCGACGGCCCGGCGCTGCAGCAGAGCCGCATGCAGCTGCAGATCGAGACCGAGATGCTCGACGCGATCAGCGCCTGATTCGATGGGCACGAGGCTCGTGAGCGCCGACGACGCGCTGGCCCGGCTGGCGAGCTTCGACACCATCATCGACGCGCGCTCGCCGGGCGAGTTCGCGATCGACCGCATCCCCGGCGCGGTGAACTGGCCCTCGCTCGACGACGCCGAGCGGGCGCTCGTCGGCACCGAATACAAGCAGGTCTCCGCGTTCGATGCCAGAAAGCGCGGCGCCGCTCTGGTCGCCCGCAACATCGCGCGCCACATCGAGCGCGAGGTGTTCGACAAGCCCAGGGACTGGAAGCCGCTGGTCTACTGCTGGCGCGGCGGGCAGCGCAGCGGCGCGCTCTCGACCGTGCTCGGCCAGATCGGGTTCCAGGTCGCGATGCTCGACGGCGGCTACCGCGAGTACCGGCGCGCCGTCCTAGCCGAACTCGATCAGCGGATGCCGAACTTCGACTTCCGCGTCGTCTGCGGCACCACCGGGTCCGGCAAGAGCCGGCTGCTCGGCGAACTCGCGCGCCAGGGCCGGCAGGTGCTCGACCTCGAAGCGCTCGCCGAGCACCGTGGCTCGGTGCTCGGGCTGGTGCCCGGGCACCCGCAGCCGAGCCAGAAGGCGTTCGATTCGCGCCTCTGGTTCGCGCTGCGCGGGCTCGACCCGGCGCGGCCGGTGTTCGTCGAGAGCGAGAGCAAGAAGATCGGCGACGTGCGGGTGCCGGAGACGCTGATCGCGCGCATGCGCGACGCGCCGTGCGTGCTGCTGAACCTCGACGTAGACGCCCGCGTGGCGCTGCTGCTCGAGGATTACGCCTTCTTCGTCGCCGACACCGGCGCCTTCTGCGAGCGCCTCAATGCGCTGCGCCCGCTGCGCGGCAACGCGACGATCGACGCGTGGCAGGATGCGGCGCGCGTCGGCCAGCACGCCGAGGTCGTGCGCGCCCTTCTGGTCGAGCACTACGACCCGATCTACCTGCAATCGATGCGGCGCAACTTCCGCGGCGTCGCGGAGCCGTGGCTCCGCATCGACTGGCGCGGCGACGCGGCGAGCCTGGCGGCGACGGCGGCGCGGATCGGCGAGGCGGCGGAGCGGCCAGGGCCGGCTGTGGCCGCTACGCCGACAGCCTCGGCCGCCCTTTCGAGCTGAGTCGGCGGCGCAGGCGCCGCCCTCTTCGCCTACTGGCGCGCTGAAGCCCCGCTGCCGTTGCCGCGCTCGCGCAGCCACGCCTCGAGCTGCTCGGAGCCGCCGATCAGCTTGCCGCCGACGAACACCTGCGGCACCGTGCCGGCACTGGCGATGGCGCCGAGCGCCTTGCTGCGGATCGTGTGCGGCAGCGGCACCTCGGCGTAGCTGAGGCCGGCATCGTCGAGCATCTTCTTCGCCTTCGCGCAGAAGCTGCAGCCCTGGCGCGTGAGGATCGCGATCGGCTCGGGCGGCTTGGCGCCCGGGGCGAGGTACTCGAGCATCGTGTCGGCGTCCGACACCTCAAACGGATCGCCTTCCTTCTGCGGCTCGAGGAACATCTTCTCGATCTTCTTGTCGCGCACCAGCATCGAGTAACGCCACGAGCGCTTGCCGAAATTGAGGTCGCTCTTGTCGACGAGCATGCCCATCGCCTCGGTGAACGCGCCGTTGCCGTCCGGCAGCAGCAACACGTTCTCGGCCTCCTGGTCGCGGCCCCACTCTTCCATGACGAACGGATCGTTCACCGAGACGCAGACGATGGTGTCGATGCCGTGCTGCTTGAACACCGGCGCCAGCTCGTTGTAGCGCGGCAGGTGCGTCGACGAGCAGGTCGGCGTGAACGCGCCAGGCAGCGAGAACACGATGACGTTCTTGCCGCCGAACAGCTCGTCGGTGGTGAGGGTCTGCCACTCGCCGTTGCGGCGCAGGCGGAACGACACGTCGGGAACGGTCTGCCCTTCGTGGCTGGTGAGGGTCTGGTCTGGCATGGCGATCACCCGGATGCTGTGGAACCTCTCGAGGGAGCAAATGGTGAGCCTGGGCCGGACGGCTGCGCGGACGGGGCCGCCGGATGTAACGGCTGCGCCGGCACAGCCAGTCTGCGAGGGGCCATGGGCGACAAGCAGGCGCGTCCCAGGCGCAACGCGGCTCGGGGCGTGCGCGCCCTGGGTTCGCTTGGAAGCGCAACCCGTGAGCAAGGCGAAGAACAGTCCGCAGGGACTGTTCTTCGGCCGGCTTGCCCCACGCCCGCCCTTGCAAGGGCGGGCGGTTCGCCAGGCGCAGGACAGTCCGCAGGGACTGTTCTTCGTCCTTGCTCTTCCCACGCCCGCCCTTGCAGGGGCGGGCGGTTCGCCAGGCGCAGGACAGTCCGCAGGGACTGTCCTGCGTCCAGGCTCACCCCACGCCCGCCCTTGCAGGCGCGGGCGGTTCGCAAGGCGAAGAACAGTCCGCAGGGACTGTTCTTCGTCCTTGCTCACCCCATGTGCAGCCCGCCGTTGACGGAGAAATCGGCGCCGGTGGCGAAGCCCGACTCCTCGGACGCGAGCCAGCCGACGATCGAAGCGATGTCGTCCGGCGTGCCGAGCCGCTTGACGGGGATTCCGGAGACGATCTTGTCGAGCACTTCCCGCCGGATCGACTTGACCATGTCGGTCGCGACGTAGCCGGGGCTCACCGTGTTCACCGTGACGCCCTTGCTGGCGACTTCCTGCGCCAGCGCCATCGTAAAGCCGTGCATCCCGGCCTTGGCGGCGGAGTAGTTCGTCTGGCCGAACTGGCCCTTCTCGCCGTTCACCGAGCTGATGTTGATCACGCGGCCCCACCCGCGCTCGACCATGTTGTCGATCACCTGCTTGGTGACGTTGAACAGGCTGGTCAGGTTGGTCTCGATCACCGCATCCCAGTCGGCGCGCGTCATCTTGCGGAACAGGCCGTCGCGGGTGATGCCGGCGTTGTTGACGAGCACGTCGATTGGGCCATGCGTGGCGCGCACGTCGCTGAACGCGGCGACCGTCGAGTCCCAGTCGCCGACGTTGCCGACCGAGGCGTGGAACTCGTAACCGAGCGCGCGCTGCTCGCGCAGCCACTTGGCGCAATCGCGGCTCGGCCCGCAGCCCGCCACCACCAGAAAGCCGTCGCGATGCAGGCGCTGGCACATGGCGGTGCCGATGCCGCCCATGCCACCGGTCACGTATGCGATCTTGCGGGTCATCGGGTCTCCGTGCGGCGCCGGCAGGCCGGCGCCGATCGGACGGACAGAGAGCAAGGAATGCGCCGGATCCGGCGCCGGCGGGTCAGCGTTCGACGCAGAGCGCGACCCCCATGCCGCCGCCGATGCAGAGGCTGGCGATGCCCTTCTTCGCGTTGCGCCGCCCCATCTCGTGCAGCAGCGTCACCAGGATGCGGCAGCCCGACGCACCGATCGGGTGGCCAATCGCGATCGCGCCGCCGTTCACGTTCACCTTGCTGGTGTCCCAGCCCATTTCGTTGTTGACCGCGCAGGCCTGGGCGGCGAACGCCTCGTTGATCTCGAGCAGATCGAGGTCCTGCGGCTTCCAGCCGGCGCGCTGCAGCGCCTTCTGCGACGCCGGCACCGGACCCATGCCCATGTAGGCCGGGTCGAGCGCGACCGTCGCGTAGCTGGCGATGCGCGCCATCGGCGTGAGGCCGAGCTGGTCGGCGCGCTTGGCGGTCATCACCACCACCGCGGCGGCGCCGTCGTTGATGCCCGACGCATTGCCGGCGGTGACCGTGCCGGCCTTGTCGAACGCGGGACGCAGGCCCGCCAGCGCGTCGGCGTTGGTCTTCTTGTTGATGAACTCGTCGGCCGAGAAGACGAGCGGATCGCCCTTCTTCTGCGGAATGCTGAACGGCACGATCTCGTCGTTGAAGCGGCCTGCCTCCTGCGCGGCCGCCGCCTTCTGCTGCGAGGCCAGCGCGAGCGCGTCCTGCTTGTCGCGCGAGATGTCGTACTTCTTGGCGACGTTCTCGGCGGTGATGCCCATGTGGTACTTGTTGTACACGTCGAACAGACCGTCGGTGATCATCGAATCGACCGCCTTCCAGTCGCCCATGCGCATGCCTTCGCGCGAGCCCATCAGCACGTGGGGCGACAGGCTCATGTTCTCCTGGCCGCCGGCGATGCCGATCTCGTAGTCGCCGTCGCGGATCGCCTGCGCGGCGAGCATCACCGCCTTGAGGCCCGAGCCGCAGACCGCGTTGATGGTGAGCCCCGGCACGCTTTGCGGCAGGCCGCTCTTGATGACGGCCTGGCGCGCCGGATTCTGGCCCGATCCGGCCGTCAGCACCTGGCCGAGGATGACCTCGCCGATCTGGTCGCCGGTGAGCCTGGCGCGCTCGAGGACGTTCGCGATGACGGCCGCGCCGAGCTCGGGCGCCGGCGTCTTCGACAGGCTGCCGCCGAACTTGCCGACGGCGGTACGGGCGGCGGCGACGATGACGATGTCGGTCATGGGAATCTCCTGGTTGGACGATGAAATGCGGAACTGGCGAACCCGACGGTCAGCCGTCAGGTCGCCTTCTGTTTGACGTAGCGGCCCGGCGCCGGCTCGATCACCGGGTACTTGGCGCTGCCGTAGCCGGCGGGCGCCGGGATCTGCTTGCCCGACAGCGGCTTGAGCCAGCGCGACCACTCGCCCCACCAGCTGCCGGGCAGCTCGCGCGCATGGTCGAGCCACACGTGCGAGTCGACCGGGTCGCCCGGGTCGGCGACCCAGTGGCTGCGCTTGCCCTTGGTCGGCGGGTTGATCACGCCGGCGATGTGCCCGGAGGCGCCGAGCACGAAACGGGTGTCGCCACCCAGCACCTGCAGGTTCCGGTAGGCGCCCTCCCACGGCACGATGTGGTCCTCGCGCGAGGCGTAGATGAACGCCGGCACCTTGATGCTGCCGAGGTCGACCTTCTCGCCGCAGACGGTGAGCTTGCCGGGCTTGACGAGGTTGTTCTCGAGGTACGTGTTGCGCAGGTACCAGCAGTACATCGGCCCCGGCAGGTTGGTGCCGTCGCTGTTCCAGTACAGCAGGTCGAACGGCGGCGGCGTCTCGCCCTTCAGGTAGTTGGCGACGACGTAGTTCCAGACCAGGTCGTTCGGGCGCAGGAAGCTGAACGTGGTCGCGAGCTCCTGCCCCTTGAGCAGCGAACCGCCGCCGGGCGAGTCGGCGCCGATCGTCATCTCGCGCATCTTCACCATCGCTTCGTCGATGAAGATGTCGAGCACGCCCGTGCTCGAGAAGTCCAGAAAGGTGGTGAGCAGCGTCATGCTCGACGCCGGGCGCTCGCCGCGCGCGGCGAGCACCGCGAGCGCAGTGGCGAGGATGGTGCCGCCGATGCAGAAGCCGAGCGTGTTGAGCTTGTCGCTGCCGGTGATGTCGCGCACCACATCGATCGCCTTCAGCGGCCCCTGCTCGATGTAGTCGTCCCAGGTGAGCTTCGCCATCGACGGCTCGGGGTTGCGCCAGCTCATCACGAACACCCGGTGGCCCTGCTCGACCGTGTAGCGGATCAGCGAGTTCTCGGGCTGCAGGTCGAGGATGTAGTACTTGTTGATACAGGGCGGCACGAACAGCATCGGCCGCGCGTGCACCTTGGCGGTCAGCGGCTTGTACTCGAGCAGCTGGAACAGCTCGCTTTCGAACACCACCGCACCTTCGGTCGTCGCGACGTTGCGGCCGACCTCGAACACGCTCTCGTCGGTCTGCGACAGGTGCCCCTGCCTGAGGTCGTTCAGCAGGTGCATCACGCCCTTGGCGATGCTCTCGCCCTGCGTCTCGAGCGCCTTGCGCTGCGCCTCGGGGTTGAGCGCCAGGTAGTTGGCCGGCGACGCGGCATCGACCCACTGCTGCACCGCGAACCGGATGCGCGCCTTGGTCTTCTCGTCGGCCTCGATCGCATCGGCCATCTGCATCAGCGTGCGCGCGTTCAGCAGGTACATCTGCGCGAGGTACGCGGTCGACGGGCTGCCCATCCAGTCGGGCGCGGCGAAGCGGCGGTCGAGCGGCTTGGGCTTGCCCGCGCCGTCGGCCCCGTCGGCAGGTGCGAGCAGGCGGTTCCAGAGCGCGGTCGATTCGGCCAGGTAGTCGGACTGCAGCTGGGCCAGCTTCTCGGGAACGAGCTTGAAGTCGAGCAGCGGCTTCCAGGCGCCGCTCAGCACGTTGGCGACGTCGAAGATCGGCGCGGCCCGCATGTTCGGCGCGCTCGCGCCGGGCCGGTCGGTGGTCGGTTGCTCTTTCACGGCGCTGTCTCCTTGTGCCCGGCGATGCGGCCGCCGGCGCGCTTTCGCGCATCCTAGCCCTCGGCGGGATTATCGGCGTGGCCCGAAGGGCGAACTGCGGGTTCTGCCGGAGTCGCGGCGCGGCCGCCGCAGCGCCGCAAGGTCGTTCGGGTCGGGGCGCACGGCGGATGGGCGCGCGCCGGACAATCAGGTGCCCTCGATGCGGTCCGCCGTGCCGAAAACCCCGTTCCGGAGTCAGCCATGTACCTGATCTATCTGGTCGCGATCGCGTGGATGTACGTCGTCGTGATGATGGCGGCCGCCGAAGCGAGCGCCGCCAACGGTACGGTGCTCGGCGCCCTGTTCACGCTGCTGTTCTACGGCGTGCTGCCGCTCTCGATCGCGATCTACCTGATGCGCACGCCGGCGCGGCGCAAGGCGCGCGCCGCGGCCGAAGCGGCCGCGCAGGCCGCTGCGCGCTCAGCCGCGCTCGCGGTCGAGCCAGACGGCGGCGGCCATGCGGCCGGTGACGCCGTCGCGCCGGTACGAAAAGAAACGTGACGCGTCGGCGTAGGTGCACCAGGCGCCGCCGCTGACGTTCGCGACGCCGGCGGTGATGAGGCGGTCCCGCGCCAGTTCTGGCAGGTCCGCGAGCCACTTGCCGCCGCCGCGCGACGCGAAGCGGCTTGCCGCGGGTGATCCGGCGATGTCGGCGCCGAACGCTGCAAGCACGTCGGCGCCGACCTCGAAGTGACCCGGCCCGATGCCCGCGCCGATCCAGGCATCGACTGCCGCCGGCGCGCAGCCGGCTGCCTCGCAGACTGCCTCGAGCGTCGCTTCGAGCACTCCGCCGGCGAGGCCGCGCCAGCCCGCGTGCGCCGCACCGACCGCGCCGCCGTCATGCGCCGCGAACAGCACCGGCAGGCAGTCGGCGACCTGGATCGCGCAAGCGACGCCGGGCTCGGTGGAGACGGCGGCGTCGGCCTCGAGCCGCTCGCCGCGCGCGCTGCGCTCCGCATCGGCGCTGCCGACCCGCACGACGCGGCTGCCGTGCATCTGGTTCAGGAACAGCGGCCGCCCGCCGATCGCAGCCGCGAAGCGCGCCCGGTTCTCGACGAGCGCCTCCGGCGCGTCGGCGCCGCCGGTGTGCAGGTTCATCGTGTCGTAGGGCGCGGTGCTGACGCCGCCCTGGCGCGTCGTCATCAGGCCGCGCGCCGGCGCGCGCCACTCGGGGCGCAGCCAGTCGGCGGCATAGCCGTCGCGCCCCGATGCCGCGGCGGACGCGTTCGACGCTGCCTTGCCCGCCTCGCTCACGCCGCGTCGGGGCACGCCGACGGCTGCGTCGACGCGAACGCCGGCAGCATCATGCAGGCGTCGAAGATGCGGCGCACCGTGGGCATCGGCTCGAGGTTGCAGTCGAGGCGACGCGCGTTGTGGATCTGCGGCACCAGCGTGCAGTCGGCGAGGGTCGGCGTGTCGCCGTGGCAGAACCTGCCGGTGGCGGCGCCGGGCAGCGTCAGCGAGCGCTCGAACGCCGCCAGGCCTGTTTCCACCCAGTGCCGATACCACGCGTTCTTGGCGTCCTCGGACACCTTCAGCTCGTTCACCAGATAGCGCAGCACGCGCAGGTTGTTGAGCGGGTGGATCTCGCAGGCGATGTCGAGCGCGAGCGCCCGCACCCGGGCGCGGCCGAGCGGGTCGCGCGGCAGCAGCGGCGGCTCGGGGTGGACCTCGTCGAGGTACTCGATGATCGCGAGCGACTGGCTCAGCAGTGCGTCGCCGTCCTTGAGCAGCGGGACGAGCTGGGCCGGCGCGATCGCGGCGTAGTCGGGGCTCGTCTGCTCCTTCTTCAGCAGGTGGACGGCGTGGTAGTCGACTTCGAGGCCCTTCAGCGCGAGTGCGATGCGCACCCGGTACGACGCCGACGAGCGGAAGTAGCTGTAGAGCTCCACTTGACGCCTCAGCGCTCGACGATCTCGACCTGCAGCGAGCCGACACCGTCGACCTGCGCGTGCAGGGTGTCGCCGGCCTTGACCGCGGCGACGCCCTCGGGCGTGCCGGTGAAGATGAGGTCGCCGGGTTGCAGGTCCCACCCCGCGGACAGGTGTTCGATGATCTCGGGAATGCTCCAGATCAGCTTGCCGATGCGGCTCTTCTGGCGCTCGGCCCCGTTCACCGTCAGCGTGATCGCGGTGTTCTCGTCGATGCGGCACTCGGCGGCGCGGTGCAGCGGCCCGATCGGCGCCGACTCCTCGAACGCCTTGCCGATGTCCCACGGGCGGCCGAGCTTCTTGGCCTCGCCCTGCAGGTCGCGCCGGGTCATGTCGAGGCCGACCGCGTAGCCCCAGACGTGCTGCATCGCCTCGGCCGCCTTGATCGCGCGGCCGCCGGTGCCGATCGCGACCACCAGCTCGACCTCGTGGTGCAGGTCCTTGGTCAGGCTCGGATAGCGCATGCGGCCGACGCTGCCCTCCGCGATCGGCACGATCGCGTCGGCGGGCTTGAGGAAGAAGAACGGCGGCTCGCGCCCCGTGAAGCCCATCTCGACCGCGTGCTCGACGTAGTTGCGGCCGACGCAGTAGATGCGGTGCACGGGGAACCCGGCACCGTCGGCGCCGTGGACGGGAACGGTCGGGATCTGCGGGGCGGTGACGACGTGCTGCATGGATCGGCTCGAGGGCGAAGGATGCGGCCGATCATGCCATCACGGCCCGGCGCGAGCTGCGATCGGTCGCGCTGCCGGCCCCGGGGGCGCGCGGGCAGGCGCCGCCCCCACGCCGGCTCGCGAAACGAGCGCGGCCTACACTCGTCGCATGCTCACGCAGCGCGGCATCAAGCATTGCAAGACCTGCGGCGGCGCCACCGCGTACGCGATCCCGGCCGACGACAACCGCGAGCGCGCGACCTGCGCCGCCTGCGGCGCGATTCATTACGAGAACCCGCTCAACGTGGTCGGTACCGTGCCGGCCTGGGGCGACCGCGTGCTGCTCTGCCGGCGCAACATCGAGCCGCGCCACGGCTTCTGGACCCTGCCTGCCGGCTTCATGGAGCTCGGCGAGACCACCGCCGAGGGGGCCCAGCGCGAGACCGTCGAGGAGGCCGGCGCGCGCATCGAGCTGCAGGGGCTCTTCAGCGTGCTGAACGTCGTGCGCGTCGGCCAGGTGCACCTCTTCTACCGCGCGCGTCTGATCGACACCGACTTCGCGCCCGGCCCCGAGACGATCGAGGCGCAGCTTTTCGGCGAAGCCGAGGTGCCGTGGGACGAGCTCGCGTTCCGCAGCGTCCGCACCACGCTCGAGTGCTGGTTCGCCGACTTCCGGCGCGGCGCGTTCGGCTTGCACTGCATCGACATCGCCTGAGCCGCCCACAGGCGCGGGAATCTCGTGCCGCAGCCGTTCAGCGGCAAGCGGTCGAGCGCAGCGCCGGCAGCGGGGGAGCCGAACGTGCCTTCGGAGCCGCTGGGCGGCAGCCCGTCGCAGCGCGCGCGCCGGACTCAGCCGGCTCCGCGCGCCTCGAGCGCCTTCTCGCGCAACGCCGTCAGCGTGGTGCGCGGCGTGATCGCCTCGGGGTCGATGCGCAGCTCGAGCAGCGCCGCGCCCGGCGCATGCAGGGCGCGCTCGAGTGCGTTGCCGAAGTCCTCGGTGCGCTGCACCGCCTCGCCGTGCAGGCCGTAGGCGGCCGCGAGCGCCGGAAAGTCCGGGTTCTCGATGTCGGTGCCGTACACCTTGCCCGGGTAGTGCACCTCCTGGTGCATGCGGATGCTGCCGTAGATGCCGTTGTTGACGATGACGAAGAGGATCCCGAGGCCGTACTGCTGCACGGTCGCGAGCTCCTGTGGAGTCATCTGGAAGCACCCGTCGCCGGCGAAGCAGACCACCGTGCGGCCGGGGTGCTCGAGCGCCGCCGCGATCGCCGCCGGCGTGCCGTAGCCCATCGTGCCGCTGGTCGGCGCGAGCTCCGTACGAAAACCGCCGTACTGGTAGAAGCGGTGCACCCACGACGTGTAGTTGCCCGCGCCGTTGGTGACGATGGTGTCGGCCGGAAGGCGCTGACGCAGCTGCGCCATCACGTCGCCCATGTTCAGCTCACCCGGCATCGGGCCGTGCTCGAGCGTCGCCAGGTAGTCGGCGCGCGCCGCGCGCGTCCAGCCGCGCCAGGCGGTCGTCGGCACCGGCTCCAGCCTCTGCGCCGCCTCGGCGAACTCGCGCATGCCGGCGTTGATCATCAGGTCGGCCTGGTAGACGCTGCCGAGCTCGTTCGGATCGGGGTGCACGTGGACCAGCGTCTGCGTCGGCTTGGGCACCTTGAGCAGGGTGTAGTCGTTGGTCGTCGTCTCGCCCATGCGCGCACCGACGCTGACGATGAGGTCGGCGCCGCGGATCCGCTCGGCGAGCGCCGGGTTGACGCCGATGCCGACGTCGCCGGCAAAGTGGACGTCGCGGTTGTCGAGCAGGTCCTGGCGCCGAAACGCGGTGCCCACCGGCAGGTCGAATGCCGCCGCGAACGAGCGGATCGCGTCGCACGCGGCGCGGCTCCACCCCCCGCCGCCGAGCAGCACGAACGGGCGCTCGGCGGTGGCCAGCAGCTCGCGCAGGCGCTGCATGTCGCTGGGGCTCGGGCTCGCGTGGACGCGCTGGTACCTCACCGCGTCCTCGACCTCGGCCTCCTCGTAGAGCAGGTCTTCGGGAAGGCCGATCACCACCGGCCCGCCGCGGCCCGAGGTCGCGACCTGGAACGCGCGGGCGACGAGCTCGGGGATCCGCTCGATGCGGTCGATGCGTACCGCCCACTTCGCGAGCGACCCGAACACCGCCTCGACATCGATTTCCTGCCACGCCTCGCGCCTGGCGACGTGCCGCCCCACCAGGCCGACAAGCAGGATCATCGGCGTCGAGTCCTGGCGCGCGGTGTGCACGCCGATGCTGGCGTTGGTCGCGCCCGGGCCGCGCGTCACGAAGCAGATGCCCGGCTCGCCGGTCAGCTTGCCGTGCGCCTCGGCCATGTGCGCGGCGGCGCCCTCCTGGCGACAGGTCACGAGCTGGATCGCCTCGCGCGCATCGTGCAGCGCGTCGATCGCCGGCAGGAAGCTCTCGCCCGGCACCGAGAACACGCGGCGCGCGCCGTGGATGCGCAGCTGATCGATCAGGATCTGGCCACCGTTGCGGCGCGTGCTGGAAGTCGTCGTCATGTCGCGGTCTCCTCGACGCCGCGCTGCTCGGCGGCGCTCAGGTACGCCTGCACCAGGTCGTTCTTGCGCACCTTGCCGAGCTGGGTACGCGGCAGCTGCGCGACGAACTGATAACGGCGCGGGATCTTGAAGCCACCGAGGCGGCCCCGGCAGAACGCGATCATCGCCTCGGGCGCGGGCGCCGCGCCGCTCGGCACGATCACCGCGAGCAGCGCCTCGCCGTACTGGGGGTCGGGAACGCCGACCACCGCCACCTCGGCGACCGCCGGATGGTCTTCGAGCACGCACTCGACTTCGCGCGTGTAGACGTTCTCGCCGCCGGTGATGACCATTTCCTTGCGGCGCCCGAGCACGTGCAGGTAGCCGTCGGCATCGATGCGGCCGATGTCGCCGGTGTGGAACCAGCCGCCCTTGAACGCCTTGGCGTTCTCCTCGGGCGCGTTGAGGTAGCCGCGGCTGACCTGCGGGCCGCGCACGACGATCTCGCCGGCTTCGCCGCGCCCCACTTCGCGGCCGTGGTCGTCGACGAAGCGCATGTCGACGCCGGGCAGCGGGCGGCCCGCCGCGCGCAGCAGCTCGGGCCTGTCGGCGAGCGCGAGCCGGTGCGACGCCTGGTCGAGGATCGCCAGCAGCGGCGACGTCTCCGTGAGGCCGTAGCACTGGTGAAAGCCCACGCCCGCGAACGCGCGCATCGCCTCGCGCAGCACGCCCTCGTCGATCGGCGAGGTGCCGTAGCTGACGAGGCGCACGCTCGAGAGGTCGTGCTCCGCGAGGCGCCCCTCGCGGAGCACCCGCACGATCATCGTCGGCACCAGGCTGAGGATGGTCACCCGATGGCGCGCCGCCGCGCGCAGCACCCCTTCCACCGAGAAGTCGCTCAGGTACGTGTGGCCGCCGCCGTACATCGTGACCACCGTCGCCTTGAGGTCGGTCGAATGGAACATCGGGGAGACATGCAGGTAGACGTCGTTCTCGTCGACTTCCATCACGCGCGCGAGCTGCAGCGCATTCGAGACCACGTTGCGGTGCGTGAGGCGAACGCCCTTCGAGCGCCCGGTGGTGCCGCCGGTGAACAGGACGATCGCGTCGTCGTCCTCGTGCGACTCGTGCGCCGGCATCGGCCCGGCGTCGGCGACGAGCGCGTCGAACGCCAGCCAGCCGGGCGCCGCCGGCGCGTCGACCGGCAGCATCACCGCGCGCTCGCGCCAGCGCGCGAGCGCCGGCGCGTCGAGCATCGCGGCGAGCGCGTTGTCGACGAACACCACGTCGCAGTGCGCGTCGTCGAGCATCTGCGCGATCTCGGGCGCGGCAAGACGGAAGTTCAGAGGCACCGGCACCACGCCGGCCCAGTAGCCGGCGTTCAGCAGCTGGGCCTGCGGCACGCTGTTGCGCGCAAGGATGCCGAAACGGCGCCCCGGCGTGAGGCCGAGCCCGCGCAGCATCGAACCCGTGCGCGCGATGCGTTCGAGGTACTCGTCCCAGGTCCAGATCGCGTCGTCCATGCGGATCGCGACGCGGTGGCCATGGCTCTGCGCGGTCGCGCGCAGCAGGTTGGCAAGGGTCAGCACGGGGTGGTCGTCGGCTTGTCGGCCGTCAGAGCTTGCGCTGGCTCGCGTTCCAGTGCCGCTCGAGGTTGCGGATGAGCTGCTCGCTGAGGTGACAGAAGCCCTGCTCGTAGGCGTAGGTCGCGAGATACCCGCGGAACGCCTCGAGCGTCTCGGTCTGCTGGCGCATCGCCTTGCGGTTGGCGCCGGCGCTCACCATGCCGGAGCCGACCGCATTCTCGATGCAGGTGGCGAGCGCGGCGTCGATCTCGTCCCGCGCGACGACCTGGTTGGCGATCATGCGGCCTTCGGGGGAATCGGCGTGGAACACGCGGTCGAACATGATCGCCTCGCGCGCCGCACGCTCGCCCACGAAACGCGGCAGCCGCATGTTCGATGTGCCCGGCAGGAACCCTTCCTTGCGCGCCGGCAGGCTGAAGTACGAGCCTTTCTCGGCGATCACGTGGTCGACCACCAGCAGCAGCTGGCAGCCGCCGCCGATCGCGAACGACTCGACCACCGCGACCCACAGCTTCTCGACGGTCTGCTCGGGCGCGGTGAGCGACACGTCGAGGCTGTCGGGCTCGTCGCCGAGCAGCACGCCCCGGTAGAGCTTGTTGTGCATCGCCATGTTGCGATACAGGAACGACAGGTAGCTCTGCTTGCCCTGGTAGATGCGGGTCAGGTTGATGCCCGAGCAGAACACGCGGCGGCCCTTGTACTTCGGGTGGTCGACCACGCTGCCGCGCAACAGGCCCATGCGCACGTTCGGGTTCATCAGCACCAGGTCGGTCGCGATCTCGAGCGGGCCGACGGTGGTGTCGTCCTCCGAGTTGAGATAGCGCTCGTTGTGCAGCGTGACGTGCGCGGTCTCGCCCTCGACCACGATCTTCACCTTGCCGAGGTCGGCGCGGCCGGTGCGCACGAACTCGTCGAGCAGCGCCAGCGACTCGGCACGCGGGCGCAGCATCGAGCGGATCAGGTGGTGCCCGCACGCGGGGTCGGACAGCACCATGCTGACGAAGAGGCCCTGATGGATCTCGAGGCCGTCCTTGTCGGCCTGCATGCGCTCGCACTCCTCGGCGAGCTGGCCTTCCGTCGGCAGGATGTCGGGCCAGCGCGCGGCGGCCTCCCAGAGCAGCGCCTCGACCCGCAGCGACCGGCGGCCGCCGTCGGTGAGCTCGCGATAGAGCGGCACCGCCTGACGGCGGAAGAAGCGCCAGGTCGCGTCGGCCATCAGCTGGACCGCCGTCTGCCCGGCGAGCTTCTGCGCGGCATTGCGCTGCGAGCGCAGCGGCATCGCGCCGAGCAGCGCGCGGCCCTGCTGAATCGCCTCGCGCAGTGTGCCTTCCTCGAGGCGCTCGCGGCTGGCGTCGATCGCGCGCACGAAGGTCTCGATGGTGTCCTGCGGCAGGCCCGCGCCCGCGAGGCGCGGCAGACGTTGTTCGCGGGGGATGAACTCGATCATGGTTGGACCTTTGGACCGGTGGCGGACAACTCGACCCGCGCCTGCCGTGATGGGATGTCCCGGTGAGCGGCCGGCTGCCGCCGGCTCGTCGATGCGGGTCATGGCCTGAGCACGCGTGCGATCACGCCACGTGCGAGTCGTCGACGGGGTATGCCCGCGACAGTCTGCGGCCTCGGGAACACGGCGGCAACCGAGAATTGGTGACACCGGCGCGAGAAAAACTCACGTGCGGCCGGGAGCTCCGCAGGTCTTCAAGGCCGGCGTGCTTGCGCGCACGGAGAACGGCGCAGGACCCTTACAGCGCCTCGTGCACGTTGAGCGCCGTTTGCGGTGGAGCCGAGACTCGCATGCTTCGCGCAACGTGCGTGTGGGAACGAGGGACCGCACTGCCGGCCTATGCGCCGGCTCGCACCCATTTCTGCCGCGAGCGATGCACGGCAGCCCTCGGACCCGCGTCGCACGCACACGCCACCGGCAGTCGCCGGTCGGCGCGGGCGCGAGGCGCTCAGCGCTTGACCGGCGGCAGGTCGGTGCAGGCGCCTTCGAACGCCTCGGCCGCCATCCCGAGGCTTTCGCCGAGCGTGGGGTGCGGGTGGATGGTCTTGCCGATGTCGACCGCGTCGGCGCCCATCTCGATGGCAAGCGCGACCTCGCCGATCATGTCGCCGGCGTGCGTGCCGACGATCGCGCCGCCGACGATCTGGTGCGTGTCGGCGTCGAACAGCAGCTTCGTGAAGCCCTCGTCGCGGCCGTTGGCGATCGCCCGGCCCGATGCGCTCCAGGGGAACACGCTCTTCTTCACGTTGAGGCCGCGCGCCTTGGCGTCGTCTTCCGTCACGCCGACCCAGGCGACCTCGGGGTCGGTGTAGGCGACGCTCGGGATCACGCGCGCATCGAACGCGGCCTTGGCGAGGTGGTCGTCGCCGAGCAGTTCGCCGGCGGCGACTTCGGCGGCGACGTGCGCCTCGTGCACCGCCTTGTGCGCGAGCATCGGCTGGCCGACGATGTCGCCGATCGCGAAGATATGCGCGACGCTCGTGCGCATCTGGATGTCGACCGAGATGAAGCCGCGCTCGCCGACCTCGACGCCCGCCTTGTCGGCGCCGATGCGCTTGCCGTTCGGCACCCGCCCGACGGCCTGCAGCACCAAGTCGTAGGTCTGCTCCTTGACGCCGCCCTCGCCTTCGAACGACACCTTGATGCCGCCCTCGGTCGCCTCGGCACCGACCGTCTTGGTCTTCAAGAGGATGTTGTCGAAGCGCGGCGCGTTCATCTTCTGCCAGACCTTGACGAGGTCGCGGTCGGCGCCCTGCATCAGGCCGTCGAGCATCTCGACCACATCGAGGCGCGCGCCGAGCGTCGAATAGACGGTGCCCATCTCGAGACCGATGATCCCGCCGCCGATCACGAGCATGCGCTTGGGATTCTGGCGCAGCTCGAGCGCACCGGTCGACGTGACGACGCGCGGGTCGTCCTTGGGCAGGAACGGCAGCTTCACCGCTTCGGAGCCGGCCGCGATGATCGCGCGCTTGAAGCCGATGGTCTGGGTTCCCCCGTCGGCCTTGGTCACCTGCAGCCGGTACGCGTCGATGAACTCGCCGCTGCCCTGCACCACCGTGACCTTGCGCATCTTGGCCATCGCGGCAAGGCCACCGGTCAGCTTGCCGACCACCTTGCTCTTGTGCGCGCGGAGCTTCTCGAGGTCGACGCTGGGCGGGGCGAACGTCACGCCCATCGATTCGAAGTGCTTCACCTCGTCCATCACCGCGGCGACGTGCAGCAGCGCCTTCGACGGGATGCAGCCCACGTTGAGGCAGACGCCGCCGAGCGTCGCGAAGCGCTCGACGAGCACGGTCTTGAGGCCGAGGTCGGCGCCTCGGAAGGCCGCCGAGTAGCCGCCCGGGCCGGCGCCGAGCACGAGCAGGTCGCACTCGAGGTCGGCGGGCCCGCTGGTGCGCGGCGGGGTTGCGCTCCGCGCCGGCGCGGCGCCAGCGGGCGACGAGCCGCCGCCTGGCGCGGCCGGGGCAGCCGTGGCTCCGGCCGCGCCACCGGACGACGCCGCGCCCGTGGTTCCACCGTAGCCGGCCGCCGGGGCGCCAGCGTTGGCAGCGGTTGCCGCACCCGAGCCCGCCGCGGCCGCAGTCGCGCCGGTCGCGGCACCGGCGCTTGCCGCGGCACCGTCGCCCTCCAGCACCAGGATCGCCGAGCCCTCGTTGACGGTATCGCCGACCTTGACCCGGAGCTCCTTCACCACGCCGCCGGCCGACGATGGGATCTCCATCGACGCCTTGTCGCTTTCGACCGTGATGAGGCTCTGCTCGGGCTTGACGGTGTCGCCCGGCTTGACGAGCACCTCGATGACGGCGACGTCCTTGAAGTCGCCGATGTCCGGAACCTTGATGTCGATCGTCGCCATGCTCAGCCTCGGGTGGTCAAAGCAGCACGCGGCGGAAGTCGCCGAGGATCTGCACCAGGAACGCGTTGAAGCGCGCGGCCGCCGCGCCGTCGATCACGCGGTGGTCCCAGCTCAGGCTGAGCGGCAGGATGAGGCGCGGCTGGAACGCCTTGCCGTCCCAGCGTGGCTCGGTCGTGCTGCGGCAGACGCCAAGGATCGCGACTTCGGGTGCGTTGATGATCGGCGTGAAGTAGCGCCCGCCGATGCCGCCGAGCGACGAGATCGAGAAGCACCCGCCGGTCATCTCGCCCGGCGAGAGCTTGCCCTCGCGCGCCTTCTTGGCGAGCTCGCCCATCTCCTTCGAGATCTGCAGCACGCCCTTCTGGTCGCAGTCCTTGATCACCGGGACCATCAGGCCGTTGGGCGTGTCGGCCGCGAAGCCGATGTGGAAGTACTTCTTGTAGACGAGCTGGTCGCCCTCGAGCGAGGCGTTGAACTCGGGGAACTGCTTGAGCGCGGCGACCGACGCCTTGATGAGGAACGCCAGCATCGTGACCTTGGGCGCGTCCTTGTTCTTCTCGTTCTCCTTGTTGGTGAGAACGCGGAACGCCTCGAGCTCGGTGATGTCGGCGTCGTCGTGGTTGGTGACGTGCGGAATCATCACCCAGTTGCGGTGCAGGTTCGCGCCACTGATCTTCTTGATGCGCGGCAGGTCCTTGCGCTCGACGGGGCCGAACTTGGCGAAGTCGACCTGCGGCCAGGCGAGGAGGCCCGGGAAGCCCGCACCCCCTGCCGAAGCCGCGGCCGGTGCCTTGGCGGCCTGCGCCTTGGTCTGCTGGCTGCCCTCCATCACGCCCTTGACGAACGCCTGCACGTCCTGCTGCGTGATGCGGCCCTTGGGCCCGCTGCCCTTGACCTCGTCGAGCGGCACGCCGAGCTCGCGGGCGAGCTTGCGGATCGTCGGCGACGCGTGCGGCAGCGCGCCGCGCGGCGCGCTCGGCTCGTGCGCCGGCAGCGCGGCGGTCGGCAGCGTGCGCTCGGCAGGGCCGCTCGGCGCCGGCGACGGAGCGGGCGCGGCTGCAGCGCTCGGCGCCGCGGCAGGCGCCGGCGCTGAAGCCGCTGCAGAGGTTGCCCCAGCGGCGCCACCCTCGAGCACCACCACCGGGCTGCCTTCCGACACCTTGTCGCCGACCTTGACGCGGACCTCCTTGACGACGCCGCCGTGCGACGACGGGATCTCCATCGACGCCTTGTCGCTCTCGACCGTGATGAGGCTCTGCTCGGGTTTGATCGTGTCGCCCGGCTTGACCATCACCTCGATCACCGCCACCTCGGCGAAGTCGCCGATGTCGGGCACGACGACCTCGACCGGCGCACCGCCACCCTGCGCAGCCAGCGGAGGAGCCGATGCCGCCGGCGCGGGACCCGGCGCAGGCGCTGGCGCGGACGCTGCCGGCGCCGGCGCGGAGGCGGCCTGGCCCGCGTCAGCCGACTCGAGCACCAGCAGCGGCGAGCCCTCGGACACCTTGTCGCCGAGCTTGACCTTGAGCTCCTTGACCACCCCGCCGGCCGACGACGGAATCTCCATCGACGCCTTGTCGCTCTCGACCGTGATCAGCGACTGGTCGGCGGCGATCGTGTCGCCCGGCTTGACCAGCAGCTCGATGATCTCGACGTCGCTGAAATCGCCGATGTCCGGCACTTTGACTTCCACGAGGGCCATGCATGTCTCCGTTGTTCTGCTCGCGCGGGCGCGCTGCGGTCAGGCGTACAGCGGGTTGATCTTGTCGGCGTTGATGCCGTACTTGGCGATCGCTTCGGCAACGCGCCCGAGCGGCACCGTACCGGCGTCGGCGAGGGCACGCAGCGCGGCGACCACGATGTAGTGCCGGTTCACCTCGAAGTGTTCGCGCAGCTTGTAGCGGAAGTCGCTGCGGCCGAAGCCGTCGGTGCCGAGCACCTTGTAGGTCTGCCCCTGCGGGATGAACGGCCGGATCTGCTCGGCGTAGAGCTTGATGTAGTCGGTGGACGCGACCACCGGGCCCGGCGTGCGCGAGAGCTGGCGGGTCACGAACGGCACCCGCGCCTCGGCGGTCGGGTGCAGCAGGTTCCAGCGCTCGGCATCCTGCCCGTCGCGTGCGAGCTCGTTGAAGCTCGGGCAGCTCCAGACGTTGGCACCGACGTCCCACTCGCTCTCGAGCAGCGCCTTGGCAGCGATGCTCTCCTGCAGGATGGTGCCGCTGCCGAGCAGGTTGACGCTCGGCCGGCCCGCGTCGCCGCCGGCCGGCTGCAGCAGGTACATGCCCTTGATGATCTCGTTCTCGGTGCCGGCTTGCAGGCCCGGCATGGGGTAGTTCTCGTTGAGCAGCGTGAGGTAGAAGAACACGTTGTCCTGGCGCTCGACCATGCGCTGCAGGCCGTGGTGCAGGATCACGCCCACCTCGTGCGCGAACGTCGGGTCGTACGAGACGCAGTTCGGGATGGTGTGCGCGTAGATGTGGCTGTGGCCGTCCTCGTGCTGCAGCCCTTCGCCGTTCAACGTGGTCCGGCCGGAGGTGCCGCCGAGCAGGAACCCGCGCGCCTGCATGTCGCCGGCGGCCCAGGCGAGGTCGCCCACACGCTGGAAGCCGAACATCGAGTAGTAGATGTAGAACGGCACCATTATGCGGTTGTTGGTCGCGTACGACGTCGCCGCGGCGATCCAGCTGCTCATGCCGCCGGGCTCGTTGATGCCCTCCTGCAGCACCTGCCCGGCCTTGTCCTCGCGGTAGTACATGACCTGGTCCTTGTCGACCGGCGTGTAGTTCTGGCCCGCGGGGTTGTAGATGCCGATCTGCCGGAACAGGCCCTCCATGCCGAAGGTGCGCGCCTCGTCGACCAGGATCGGCACCGCGCGCGGGCCGAGTTCCTTGTCGCGCAGCAGCTGCGTGAGGAACCGCACGAACGCCTGTGTGGTCGAGATCTCGCGCCCCTCGGCGGTCGGCTCGAGCACCGCGCTGAAGGTCTCGAGCGGCGGCACCGCGAGCTGCTCGTCGGCCTTCGGGCGGCGCGCCGGCAGGTAGCCGCCGAGCGCCTGCCGCCGCTCGTGCAGGTACTTCATCTCCGGCGTGTCGTCGGCCGGCTTGTAGAACGGGATATCGCCGAGCTGGTCGTCGGGGATGGGAATGTTCCAGCGGTCGCGGAACGCGCGCACGTCGTCATCGACCAGTTTCTTGGTCTGGTGAGCCGTGTTCTTGCCCTCGCCGCTCTTGCCCATGCCGAAGCCCTTGACGGTCTTCACGAGCAGCACCGTGGGCTGGCCCTGGTGGTTGGCGGCGCGATGGAACGCGGCGTAGACCTTCTGCGGGTCGTGGCCGCCCCGGTTGAGGCGCCAGACGTCCTCGTCGCTCATCTTCGAGACCATCTCGAGCAGCTTGGGATGGCGGCCGAAGAACTGCTTGCGCACGAACGCGCCGTCGTTGGCCTTCATGGCCTGGTAGTCGCCGTCGACGGTGTCCATCATCACGCGGCGCAGGATGCCTTCCTTGTCGCGCGCGATCAGCGGATCCCAGTAGCTGCCCCAGATCAGCTTGATCACGTTCCAGTTGGAGCCGCGGAACTCGCTCTCGAGCTCCTGGATGATCTTGCCGTTGCCGCGCACCGGCCCGTCGAGACGCTGCAGGTTGCAGTTGATGACGAAGATCAGGTTGTCGAGCTTCTCGCGTGCCGCGAGGCCGATGGCGCCGAGCGATTCGGGCTCGTCCATCTCGCCGTCGCCGCAGAACACCCACACCTTGCGCTTGCTGGTGTCGGCGATGCCGCGCGCGTGCAGGTACTTCAGGAAACGCGCCTGGTAGATCGCCATCAGCGGGCCCAGGCCCATCGAGACGGTGGGGAACTGCCAGAACTCGGGCATCAGCTTGGGGTGCGGATAGCTCGAGATGCCCTTGCCGTCGACCTCCTGTCGGAAGTGCAGCAGCTGGTCTTCGGTGAGGCGTCCTTCGAGGAAGGCGCGCGCGTAGATGCCGGGCGACGAATGACCCTGGATGTACAGCAGGTCGCCGCCATGCTCGGGCGTCGCGGCGTGCCAGAAGTGGTTGAAGCCGGTGCCGAACATCGTCGCGAGCGACGCGAAGCTCGAAATGTGGCCGCCGAGGTCGCCGCCGTCGGCAGGGTGCAGGCGGTTGGCCTTGACCACCATCGCCATCGCGTTCCAGCGCATGTAGGCGCGCAGGCGCTCCTCGATCTCGATGTTGCCGGGCGTGCGCTCTTCCTGGTCGGTCGGGATCGTGTTGACGTAGGCGGTGTTCGCCGAGAACGGCAGATCGATCCCGGCCTGACGCGCCTGGTCGATCAGCTGCTCGAGCAGGAAGTGGGCGCGCTCGCCGCCCTCGGCGCCGATGACGGCCGACAGCGCGTCGAGCCACTCGCGCGTCTCCGCGGGATCGGCGTCGCCCGCGGCGGGGCCCAGAAAACTCTCCGGCATGGCTGACATAGGTGTCTCCTGTTTTGGATCGGCTCGAGCCCTTGAGCCGCCGCGTGAAGTGTCACACGACGGCCTATTCTGTAAGAAGCCGGACCGGCCGCGCACCCGGTGGCGCAGGCGGCGGCCGCCGAGCCTGCCGGCGCACCGGCAAACCGCGTGCGAAACGCCCCGCCGAAGGGAACGCACGGGCGACCACCGGCCATTCGGGGGCAAGCGCCAGATCGGATAATCGGGCATGCCGCCGACCGTCGCCGCCGCCCGCCCGCGCGCCGCCCGCACCTGGCCCGAGCGCCTGTTCGGGCGCTGGTGGCGGCGCCAATCGGCCGCGCACCAGGACCGTTACGCGACCCTCGGGCCGCTGTTCTCGGTGCTGCTCTTCCTCGCGGCGATCATCTCGGCGTTCTGGTACCTGCGAAACGAGGAGTTCGAGCGCGAGCAGGAAGCGGTCAAGCGCGACACCGAGATCTCGCAGCAGCAGCTGCGCCTGCGCCTGATCGAGAACCAGGAGCAGCTGGTGCGCATGGCACGCGACATCGTCACGCGCGGCATCGAGCGCCAGAACTTCGCGGCGCACACCTCGAGCTTCGTGCGCGACCGCCCGGAGATCACCAATCTGATCTGGGTCGGCGCCGACCGCTCACGCATCGCCGGCCACGCGGTGACGACGTTCCTGCCGGAAAGCGGCGTCACCAGCGACGACACGCCGGCGTCGATGCCGGCGCTGCGCTCGAACGCCGAGCCCGAGCGCACCTTCGTGCGCGGCCGCGAGAGCCGCCAGACCACCTACTCGGGCCCGTTCGCCGACAGCTACGGCCACACGGTGTTCCAGGTGCAGGTGCCGCTGTTCGAGCGCAGCACCTTCGCCGGCGCGCTGATCGCCGAATACTCGGTCGAGCGCCTGGTGCGCTACTACGTGCCGTCGGAGGTGTCGAGCCGGCACGCGATCAGCCTGCTCGACCGGCAGGGCCGCGCGCTGGCGAGCACCGTCATGACGCCGGCGGGCTCGCCGCCGCGCCGCGGTGCGATCAACCACGAGGTGCCGCTCGCACCGGCCCACAACGGCCTCGTGCTGCGCGGCCAGGGTCATCGCACCTCGATCGGCCTGATCAGCAACACGCTGTTCTGGATGGTCGCGGCCCTTTCGGTGCTTACCGTCTGGATGCTGCTCGGCACCGGCCGACACATGCGGCGGCGCCTGCAGATGCAGGCCGCGCTGGTGTCGGAGACCAACTTCCGGCGCGCCATGGAGAACTCCATGCTCACCGGCATGCGCGCCATGGACCTCGAAGGCCGCATCACCTACGTCAACCCGGCGTTCTGCGCGATGACGGGCTTCTCGGACGCCGACCTGATCGGCCAGCGGCCGCCGTTTCCCCACTGGCCGCGCGACCGTGTCGACGAGAACCGGCGCCTGCTCGAGCAGGAGCTGCAGGGCAAGAGCCCCGCCGGCGGCATCGAGGTCAAGGTGATGCGCAAGGACGGCACCATCTTCGACGCCCGCATGTACGTCTCGCCGCTGATCGACCCGAAGGGGCAGCAGACCGGCTGGATGACCTCGATGACCAACATCACCGAAGCCAAGCGCATCCGCGACCAGCTCACGGCCTCGCACGAGCGCTTCACCACCGTGCTCGAGGGGCTCGACGCCGCGGTTTCGGTGGTCTCGGTGCAGCAAGGCGAGCTGCTGTTCGCGAACCGCTCGTACCGGCTCTGGTTCGGCGCGGTGGCCGCCGGCCACGCGCTGCTCTCGGGCGGGCAGGCGAGCTCGAGCGGCGCCGCGCCGGTCGGCGAGGCGATCGACGAGTCGGTCGACGACCTCGGCGGCCTGCCGACGCAGGAGCTCACCGATGCCGGGTCCGATTCGCGCGAGGTCTTCGTCGAGTCGCTGCAGAAGTGGTTCGACGTGCGCGCCCGCTACCTGCAGTGGACCGACGGGCGCCTCGCGCAGATGCTGATCGCGACCGACATCACCGAGCGGCGCCACGCCGAGGCGGTGGCGGCGAGCCAGGCCGAGAAGGCGCAGGTGACGAGCCGCCTCGTCACCATGGGCGAGATGGCGTCGTCGGTCGCGCACGAGCTGAACCAGCCGCTCACCGCGATCACCAACTACTGCAACGGCATGGTGACGCGCGTCGAGAACAACGCGATCGACAAGGGCGACCTCGTCGCCGCGCTGCAGAAGACCGCGCGCCAGGCCGAGCGCGCGGGTCAGATCATCCATCGCATCCGCGCGTTCGTGAAACGCAGCGAGCCGCAGCGCCAGCGCGCCTACGCGCACACCATCGTCGAGGACGCGGTCGAGCTCGCCGGCATCGAGCTGCGCCGCCGCAACGTCGCGATCCACACCTACGTGGCGCAGCGCCCGCCGCCGCTGATGGTCGATCCGATCCTGATCGAGCAGGTGGTGCTCAACCTCCTCAAGAACGCGGCCGAGGCGATCGACAACGCGCACCTGCCGACGGCGCGGCGCCGCATCGAGCTGCGCGTGCTGCCGCGCCACAGCGAAGAGGAAGGCGACACGATCGAGTTCATCGTCACCGATCACGGGCCGGGCCTCAAGGAAGAGGTGCTGGCGCGCCTCTACGAGGCGTTCTTCTCGACCAAGGTCGACGGGCTGGGCATCGGCCTGTCGCTGTGCCGCTCGATCATCGAGAGCCACCGCGGCCGGATCAAGGCGACCAACCTCTACAATGGAGAGACGCCGATCGGCTGCCGGTTCTCGTTCACGTTGCCGGTCGAAACGTCCCGAAGCGATGCTCCTGCGGCCGCCACTGCCTAGCGCGAAGGGGCCGCACGCGCGGCCCGCCGCCCCCACCCTTTCCGCAATCACCGCACCGCGTGCGAAGGTGAATCGATGAGCTTGATTCCGAAGAAGGGCACCGTGTACGTCGTCGATGACGACGAAGCCGTCCGCGACTCGCTGCAGTGGCTGCTCGAGGGCAAGGACTACCGGGTGAAGTGCTTCGACTCGGCCGAGTCGTTCCTGGCGCGCTTCGACCCGCGCGAAGTGGCCTGCCTGATCGTCGACATCCGCATGGAGGGCATGAGCGGCCTCGAGCTGCAGGATCGCCTGATCGAGCGCCGCTCGCCGCTGCCGATGACCTTCATCACCGGCCACGGCGACGTGCCGATGGCGGTGACGACGATGAAGAAGGGCGCCGAGGACTTCATCGAGAAGCCGTTCAAGGAAGCCGAGCTCGTGCAGCTCGTCGAGAAGATGCTGCAGCGCGCCCGCGTCGACTTCTCGAAGCACCAGGAAGCGGCGAGCCGCGACGCCCTGCTGTCGCGCCTGACCACGCGCGAGGCGCAGGTGCTCGAGCGCATCGTCGCCGGGCGCCTGAACAAGCAGATCGCCGACGACCTGGGCATCAGCATCAAGACGGTGGAAGCGCATCGCGCCAACATCATGGAAAAGCTGAACGCGAACACGGTCGCCGACCTGCTGAAGATCGCGCTCGGAGCGCAGACGCGGGCCTGAGCGGCGCCGGCGACGCCGCTCCCGGGGCGGCACCGGCCGCATCCGTCCGGCGCCAGCGGTGTCGGGTCGTGCCCTTCACTTCTACCGCGGTGGTGACCCCATGCCTGCAACCCTGATCGACGGCAGCGCGCTCGCGCTGCAGATCCGTGGCGGCGTCGCCGAGCGCGCCGCGGCGCTCACCGCGCGCGGCCGCACGCCGGGCCTCGCGGTGATCCTGGTCGGCGACGACCCTGCCAGCCACGTCTACGTGCGCAACAAGGTCAAGGCGTGCGAGGCCGCCGGCATCCGCTCGGTGCTCGAACGCTACCCGGCCGAGCTGACCGAAGCCGCGCTGCTCGAGCGGGTCGCCGCCCTCAATGCGGACGCCACGATTCACGGCATCCTGGTCCAGCTGCCGCTGCCGCGCCACATCGACGCCAAGAAGGTGATCGAGGCGATCGACGCGAGCAAGGACGTCGACGGCTACTCGGTGCTGAGCGCCGGCGAGCTGATGGCGGGCCTGCCGGGCTTTCGCCCCTGCACGCCGTACGGCTGCATGAAGCTGATCGAGAGCACCGGCGTCGCGCTGCGCGGCAAGCATGCCGTCGTCATCGGCCGCAGCAACACGGTCGGCAAGCCCATGGGGCTGCTGCTCTTGCAGGCCGATGCGACCGTCACCATCTGCCACAGTGCGACCGCAGACCTGGCCGTGCATACCCGGCAAGCCGACGTCGTGGTGGCCGCCGTCGGGCGACGCAACACGCTGACCGCCGACATGGTCAAGCCCGGCGCGATCGTCATCGACGTGGGCATGAACCGCGTCCCCGACGGCGAGCCGAACGCCGGCAAGCTGTGCGGCGACGTCGACTTCGACGGCGTGCGCGAGGTGGCCGGCTGGATCACGCCGGTGCCGGGCGGCGTCGGGCCGATGACCATTGCGATGCTGCTCGTCAACACGGTCGAGTCGGCCGAGCGTTCGGCCTGACGCGAAGCGTCTCGAGCCGGGTCGATCGCGCGGCGCCGGCCGCGCGCGGTTGCGTGTCCTGCCAGTCCCTAGAAGGTGAACCGATGACTTCCGACCTGAATCCGCTGCTCGACTTTTCCGGACTGCCGCGCTTCGACGCGATCCGCCCCGAGCACGTCGCCCCGGCACTCGACGTGCTGCTCGCCGAGGCCGACGCCGCCCTGCAGTGCGCGACCAGCGACGCCACGCCCGCCGATTACGACGCGCTCTCGTCGGTGCTCGACGTCGCGCTCGATAGGCTCAACCGCGCCTGGGGTGCGGTCAACCACCTGCATGGCGTGGCCGACACGCCCGAGCTGCGCGCGGCGTACACCGCGCAGCTGCCGCGCGTGGTCGAGTTCCAGACCCGCCTCGGCGCCGACGAGAAGCTCTACGCCAAGTACAAGGCCATCGCCGCCAGCCCGGCCGCGCGCGATCTCGCGCCGGCGCGGCGCCGGGCGCTCGACAACGCGCTGCGCGACTTCGTGCTGTCGGGCGCCGAGCTTCAGGGCGAAGCCCGCGAGACCTTCACGAAGCTGCAGGACGAGCAGGCCGAGTGGTCGCAGAAGTTCTCCGAGCACATCCTCGACGCGACCGACGGCTGGTCGATGCTGGCGACCGCCGAGCAGCTCGCGGGCGTCCCCGACGACGTGATCGCGGCGATGCGCGCTGCCGCCGAGGCCGATGGCGCCGACGGCTACAAGATCACGCTGAAGTTCCCGGTCTACCTGCCGGTGATGCAGTACGCGACCGACCGCAACCTGCGCGAGACGGTCTACACCGCGTACGTGACCCGCGCGAGCGAGTTCGGGCCGCCGGAGCGCGACAACGCCGAGGCGATGCAGCGCCTGCTCGACCTGCGCCAGCAGGAGGCGCAGCTGCTCGGCTACCGCCGTTACGCCGACCTGTCGCTGGTGCCCAAGATGGCTGCGTCGCCGGAGGAGGTGCTGACGTTCCTGCGCGATCTGGCCAAGCGGGCGCGTCCGAGCGCCGAAGCCGACCTCGCCGAGCTTGCCGACTTCGCGCGCCGCGAGCTCGGCATCGACGAGCTGCAGGCATGGGACATGAGCTTCGCGAGCGAGCGCCTCAAGGAAGCGCGCTACGCGTTCAGCGAACAGGACGTGAAGCTGTACTTCACCGAGCCCAAGGTGCTCGAGGGCCTGTTCGGCATCGTCGAGAAGTTGTTCGAGGTGACGATCCGCCCCGACGAGGCGCCGGTCTGGAACGAAGGCGTGCGCTTCTTCCGCGTCGAGCGGCCGGTCGGCGATACCACCCGCCTCGTCGGTCAGTTCTACCTCGACCCCTACGCTCGCGCCGGCAAGCGCTCGGGCGCATGGATGGGCGATGCGCGCAACCGCTGGAAGCGCCCCGACGGCGCGCTGCAGACGCCCGTCGCGTACCTGGTCTGCAACTTCGCCGCGCCGGTCGATGGCAAGCCGGCGCTGCTGACGCACGACGACGTGACGACGCTGTTCCACGAGTTCGGTCACGGCCTGCATCACATGCTGACGCAGGTCGACGAGATCGCCGTGTCCGGCATCTCGGGCGTCGAGTGGGACGCCGTCGAGCTGCCGAGCCAGTTCATGGAGAACTTCTGCTGGGAATGGGAGGTCGTGCGCCGCATGACGGCGCACGTCGACAGCGGCGAGCCGCTGCCGCGCGCGCTGTTCGACAAGATGCTGGCGGCCAAGAACTTCCAGTCGGGGCTGCAGACGCTGCGCCAGGTCGAGTTCTCGCTGATCGACATGCGGCTGCACGCCGACGCCGGCAGCTCGGCGCGCATCCAGGCGCTCGCCGACGAGGTGCGGGAGGAGGTCGCGGTGGTGCGTCCGCCGACGTTCAACCGCTTCCTCAACAGCTTCTCGCACATCTTCTCGGGCGGCTACTCGGCCGGCTACTACAGCTACAAGTGGGCCGAAGTGCTGTCGGCCGACGCGTGGAGCGCGTTCGAGGAGGCCGCCAACGGCCCGGACGGCGTGCTCGACGTCGCAACGGGCCGGCGCTTCCGCGAGAACGTGCTCGAGGTCGGCGGCAGCCGCCCTGCGCTCGACAGCTTCGTCGCGTTCCGTGGCCGGGCGCCGACCATCGACGCGCTGCTGCGGCACCAGGGCCTGGCGGCCTGAGAGCCCTGCACCCGGCGCTGAGCGGCGGGTTCCGCCCCGCGCCGGCGAGCCCTTACCGTTGAAGCGCCCGTGCCGAGTCGGTTAGATTGGCCACCGGAGACGCCATGAACCGCCCTGCCCCGCTCGAATCTCGCCGCGCCGTGGCGGCGACCGCCGCACTGGCCGCCGTTCTGGCAAGCGGGGCTGCGCTCGGCCAGTACAAGGTCACCGGTCCGGACGGCCGGGTCACCTACACCGACCGACCGCCTGCCACCGTCGACAGCCGCATCACGCCGCTCAACGCGCGCGGCGGCTCGGCGGGCAGCGAGAGCGACCTCCCCTTCGAACTGCGCCAGATCGCGACGCGCTTTCCGGTGACGCTCTACACGTCGGCCGGCACCTGCGAGCCGTGCGAGTCGGCGCGGGCCTTGCTGCGCCAGCGTGGCATTCCCTATATCGAGCGCCAGGCCATTTCGGCCGAGGACGGCGACGCGCTCGAACGCCTGACCGGCGGGCGCGACGCGCCGACCCTGACGATCGGCTCGCAGACGCTGCGCGGCCTCTCGCCCGACGTCTGGACCTCGTATCTCGATGCCGCCGGCTACCCGCGCCAGTCGCGCCTGCCGCCGACGTACACGCCGCGCCCGCCGCTGCGGATCGTCGAACGGCGCGACGCGGTGCCGGCGCGCGCGGCCACCGCACCCGCGGCGCGCCCGGAGGCCGGCGGAATCCCGGCACCGCCGCCGCCGGGCCCGGGCGGCATCAAGTTCTGACGCGCAGCGGCTGACGCCGCCGGCGGGCGACGGCTCACCGACCGCGCGCGCTCGGCTGACGCAGGTACGCGCCCCACGCTCGTCGCTGCCGGTCGGGGCCGCGCGCAGCTAGGGCGCCCGCGGCCCGGCGCCCTCGCCGATGCGTCGCGCCGGCACGCTGCCCGCGCCGACCGCCCCGGCCATCAGCCAGAACAGCCACGAGGCGCCGAGCGCGGCGCCGGCGAAGCCGAACACGAACGGCATCAGCGCGCTCGACAGGTTGATCGTCATCGAGCGCAGCGCGATCGCCTCGCCGTGGCGCTGGTCGGGCGTGATCTGGTGCAGCGTCGCCATGATCATCGGCTGCACCGCGCCGAGCGCGAGGCCGAGCACGCTCGCGCAGACGCCCATGACCCACGGGCCTTGCGCGAACGGATAGACCAGGAACACGGCGGTGGTCGTCAGCATCGCGCCGACCAGCACCACCGACTCGCGCAGCCGGTGCGCGATCGACGGAATGGCAACCCGGATCGCCGCGACCGAGGTCGCGAACACGCCCAGCACCAGCCCGATCGCCGACGCGCTGAAGCCGCGCTCGTGGCCGAGGATGGGCACCAGGAACGAATGCACGTCCCAGCTCGACGAGAGCAGCCAGTTCACGAGAAGCAGGCGCCGGAATCCGGGGGCGGCGAGCAGCTCCCACGAGCTGCGCGCCTTGGCCGCCGACGGTGTCGCGGCGACCGCTTCCACCGGTACCCGGCGCGCCCACCACCATGCGATCGCCGGCAGCACGCTGAGCGCGGCGAATGCAGCTCGGAAGCCCGCGTGGTCGATCAGTGCCCCGGCGAGCACCGGACCGGCGACGTTGGCGAGCGCGGGAGCGAGGCCGAGCCAGCTGAACACGCGCTTGAGTTCGGTCGCGTCGGCGGCGCTTCGCCCCGCGGTGCGCTGGATCGTGATGAGGCCGAAGTTGGCGCCCGCCCCGGCGAACGCGGCCGCGAGGCACAGCACGCCGAAGCGGCCGCTCGTGACGACGGTCGCGAGCACCGCGAGCAGCCCACCGGTGACGGTGAGCGCGATCGCGATCCACATCGGCCGGTGGTAGCCGTAGCGGTCGGCAAGCCGACCGGCGGTGAGTGCGAGCGCGATCGGCACCACGGCGAAGAGGCCGAGCAACAGGCCCACCGCCCACGCGGCGTGACCGTCGCGCAGCGCCAGCAGCGGCGCCGCCATTCGGGTGCCCGCCATGCACGCGTGCAGGCAGACCTGCCCGACCACGAGCGCGACCAGCGTGCGCGTGGTGTCGCGAGCGGTCATCGTGCGCTGGCGTCAGCGTGGCAGCGCCGGCTCGTCGTCGAAGAGGCCCCCGGGCAGCAGCGTCTGCGCGCGGTCGTCGGGCACCGCCTCCACATCGCGCAGGCTGCGCGCCATCACGCGGGTGCGCCGCTCGGCCATCTCGATACTGCTCGACGCCTCGTCGAGCTTCTTCTTGGTCTTGGCGAGCACGTCGCCGAACTTCGCGAATTCGGTCTTGACCGCGCCCAGCGTCTCCCAGACCTCGGTCGAACGCTTCTCGAGCGCGAGCGTGCGAAAGCCCATCTGCAGGCTCGAAAGGGTCGCGAGCAGCGTCGTCGGGCCGGTGAGCATCACCTTGTACTCGCGCTGCAGGCTCTCGACCAGGCCGGGCCGACGCAGGGCCTCGGCGTAGAGACCTTCCGTCGGCACGAACATGATCCCGAAGTCGGTGGTGTGCGGCGACTCGATGTACTTGTCGCGGATGGTCCGCGCCTCGTTGCGAAGGCGCGTCTCGATCGCACGTGCGGCGAGCTCCATCGCCGGGCGGTCGGCGCGCTCCTGCGCCTCGACGAGCCGCTCGTAGTCGTCGCGCGGGAACTTGCAGTCGATCGGCAGCCACAGGGGCGCGTGATCGTCGCGCCGTCCGGGCAGCCTAATCGCGAACTCGACGCGCGCGCCGCTGCCCGGCACCGTCTCGACATTGGTCGCGTACTGCTCGTGCGTCAGTACCTGCTCGAGCAGGCCCGACAGCTGCACCTCGCCGAAGATGCCGCGCGTCTTCACGTTGGTGAGCACGCGATTGAGCGAGCCGACGTCGCGCGCGAGCGTCTGCATTTCGCCCAGGCCGCGGTGCACCTGGTCGAGGCGGTCGGCGACCTGCTTGAAGCTGTCGCCGAGGCGCTGCTCGAGCGTGGCGTGCAGCTTCTCGTCGACCGTCGCGCGGATCTGCTCGAGCTTCTTCTCGTTGTCGGCCTGGATCGCCTGCAGCTTGCGCTCGACCGAGCTGCGCACCTCGCTCATCCGCTCGTCGTTGGAACGCGCGAGCGCGCGCAGCTGCTCGTTCAGCGTGTCGGAAAAGCGCTGCAGCGTGACCGCCTGCTGCTCGGACAGGCGCGCCAGCGTGTGGTCGAGCGTGTCGCGCGCGCTGCTCGCCTGCTGCGCCTGCGTCAGCGCCGCGACCCGCAGCGATTCGGCCAAGCCGTCGCGCGTCGCCGCGAGCTGCAGGCCGAAGCGGTCGATCTGCTCGTTCTGGGTGCGCGCGACGTCGCCCTGCTGCGTCAGCAGCGTCTGCTGGAAGCCGACCAGCGTCTGCCCGAGCTCCTGGCGCGTCGCCAGGCTGCTGCGCGAGATCTCGTCACGCAGCTCGCGCTCGACGCGCTGGGTCTCGGCGCGCAGCAGCTCGTGCAGCTGATCGGAAAAGCGTTGCCAGGGACGGGTGTCGGGGCGCCGCAGCGCGAGCCAAGCGGTCACCAGCAGCAGCAGCGCCAGCAGCGCCGGCGTGAGCCATTCGAGAGTCATCGGGCGATTGTCGCAGCCGGTACGTACCGCACCGGTGTGGACATCGCGCCGCCTCGCATGCATCTCGACCGATGCGGGAAAAGCCAATGCTCGGGCGCTGTAGGATAGTTCTGACCATGCAACGCGTGCTTGGAGCTACGATCCGCACGCCCGTTTCGGCGAGACTCGACTTCCTTTGGGCGTGCGCGCCATGACTTCCGAACTCCATCACCACTTCGATGCCGGCGCTTCTGGCGCGCCGGTGCTGCGGGCAGCGCTGCCGACGCAGCGCGCGGCCGCGGCCAGCGGCCCCGTCAGCGCGGCCGGCCGCCCGATGACGAACGTCCGATGAACCAACTCAAAGCCTTCATCGTCGAAGACAGCCCGGTGATCCGGGAGAACCTGGTTGCAGCGCTCGAGGAACTGGCTCCGATCGAAGTGGTCGGCACCGCGGAAGACGAACCCAGCGCGGTGCGCTGGCTCGCCGAGAGCGACAACGACTGCGACCTGGTCGTGGTCGACATCTTCCTCAAGAGCGGCTCGGGGCTCGGCGTGCTCAAGGCCGCCGCCACGACAAATCAGTCGAAGAAGCTGGTCGTGCTGAGCAATTACGCGACGCCCGACATGCGCCGCAAGTGCCTCGAGCTCGGCGCCGATCGCGTGTTCGACAAGTCGAACGAGATCGACGCGCTGATCCTCTACTGCTGCCGGATCGCCGAAGGGGGCAGTGGTCAGACCGATTTCAGCAGCGGCCTCTGACGCGCGCCGCCGGCGCGCGTGCCAGGCTCCGCCCGCGCTACTGGATCAGTCCGTTCTTCAGCGCGTAGTAGGTGAGGTCGCTGTTCGACTCGAGCTTCATCTTCTCCATCACGCGCGTGCGATACGTGCTGACGGTCTTGACGCTGAGCGACATGCTGTTGGCCATGTGGCCGATGGTCTCGCCCTTGGCCAGGCGCAGGAAGACCTGGAACTCGCGCTCGGAAAGATGCTCGTGAGGCGGCTTGTCGCCGCCACCGCCGAGCCCGTCGGCGAGCAATTCGGCCACCCCTGCGGTGATGTACTTGCGGCCGCGGTAAACGGTGCGGATCGCCTTCACGATCTCCTCGGGGTCGCAATCCTTGTTGAGGTAGCCGCTGGCCCCCTGCCGCAGCAGTGTCGTCGCGTAGTGTTCCTCGGGGAAACCGCTGAGAATCAGCACCGGCAGGTCGGGCGCGCGCGCCTTGATCGCCGCCAGCGCGTCGACGCCGCTCTGGTCGGGCATCGACAGGTCCATGAGCATGACGTCGACGTCGCCCTTGCGCACAATGTCGAGCGCCTCACGTCCCGTCGACGCCTCGCCCACCACGGTGAGATCGACCTGCTCGGAAAAATACTGGCGCAAACCGGCTCGCACGATGGCGTGGTCGTCGACGATCGCGATTCGAATCATGATTGGAATGGGGCGTGATGCTCGAAGTTGGGAAGTTTAGGGGCAAGCCATGCCGGCGCGACTGATCCGGCGCCTGCGCAATGGGGTCGTCGCGTTCCCGCTCGCGGCGCTCACCGCGCTGGCGATGTTCTTCATCAGCGAGACCTCGTACCAGGACGCGCGCGCGTCGCTCGACGAGCTCGGCGCGCGCTCGGAGGCGCGCTCGAACATTCAGCTGCTCTCGCGCAGCCTGCTCGAGGCTGAAACGGCGCAGCGCGGCTTCCTGTTGACGGGCCGTGACGACTACCTCGAGCCCTATCGCACGGCGCTGCCGATGATCGAGCGCTCGCTCGCCTGGCTGCGCTCGTACTACGCCAACGACGGCGACGACCGCGCCGTCGGCGAGCGCGTCATCAAGCTCTCGGGCGAGAAGCTCTCCGAGATCGAGACCACGCTCAAGCTGCAGGCTGCCGGCCGCGAGAGCGCATGGCGTGAGCTGCTGCTCACCGACATCGGCCGCGAGAAGATGCAGAGCGTGCAGGCGCTGACCAAGCAGCTGCTCGACGTCGAGGCGGCGCGCATCCGGACCAGCCGCGACAGCGTCTTTCGCACCCTGCTGCTCAACCGCATCGGCGTCACGGCGATGACGGCGCTCAGCCTGCTCGCCCTCTTCATGTACCTGCGCCAGTCGGCCGCGCTCGACCGCGAGCGCACCGAGCAGGAAGAGGTGATCCAGAACGAGCGTGACCGCCTCGAGGCCGAGGTCACCGCACGCACGATCCAGCTCAAGGAACTCGCCCAGCACTTGCAGACGGTGCGCGAGGACGAGCGCAGCCGCCTCGCCCGCGAGCTGCACGACGAGCTCGGCGCGCTGCTCACCGCGGCCAAGCTCGACGCCGCACGGCTGAAGTCGCGGCTCGGCGCCACCACGCCCGAGGTCGCCGAGCGCCTGACCCACCTCAACGAGGCGCTCAACGGCGGCATCGCGCTCAAGCGCCGCATCATCGAGGACCTGCGTCCGTCGTCGCTGAGCAATCTCGGCCTCGTCGCCGCGCTCGACATCCTGACGCGCGAGTTCGGCGCACGCAGCGACATCGAGATGGTGTGCGACCTGCACCCGGTGCACCTCGACGCGCCGGCCGAGCTCACGATCTACCGGCTGATCCAGGAAGCGCTGACAAACGTCGCCAAGTACGCGAAGGCGAGCCGCGTCGAGATCCGGCTCGGCCCCGACGCGAACGGCAACGTGCACGTGTCCGTGCGCGACGACGGGGTCGGCTTCGACCCGCGGACGCGACGCACGTCGACCCACGGCCTCGTGGGCATGCGCTACCGCGTCGAAGCCGAAGGCGGCGAGATGAAGCTCACGTCGGCTCCGGGGCAGGGAACGCTGATCGAGGCCGTGCTGCCGCAGGCGATCCCCGCGAAGGAGCCGCGCGAAGGCGTCGACGCCGTTCCGGCATAGCCGCGCGGACTGTCGGTCGCGTCCTACGCGGCCTGACTCGCTCTCCCGACGATCCTGCGGCGACGCGCCCTATCGCCGCTGATTGCCGTTCGCGACACACTTCGCACGGTCGTGTCGCGCACAGGCTTCGCGACTGCCAGCGCCTTCCGCTTGCGTTGCAGGGAACACGCTGCGGAACTCGTCCCCGCCCACTTCAAAGAGGAGATCCAGCCACATGAACGCAAACACCGACAACATGGGTCAGCAAGCGGCGGACGCCGCCGATCAGGCGGCGGACAAGGCCGACGACGTGCTGCAGTCGACCAAGGAAGCCGCGAACCGCACCATCGACGGGCTGTCGTCGAAGGTCGAGGACCTGCGCAGCCAGGCCAAGCCGATGATCAACCGCGTCTCGGCGCAGGCCGAAGCGGCCGCGCGCCGCGGCATGGAAGCCGTTCGCGAGACCTCGCAGCAGCTGCGCGAACGCGCCGCCGTGGCCACCGATTCGACCGTCGGCTACATCAAGGACGAGCCGATCAAGTCGATGCTGATCGCCGCCGCCACCGGCGCCCTGCTGATGGGCCTCGTCAGCATGATGAGCCGCCGCAACGACTGACGCGCTCCGCGGGCCCGGTAATTGCCGGGCTCCGTGTACCGCAACACCGAGCGTGCCCATGATCCACCCGCTGCTCCGCCTGCTAGTCAAACAGCCGCGCCTCCTGACCGAGCACGTCGAGGCGTACGCGCATCTCGTCGGCGACGAAGTCTCGAAGGTGTCGACGATGTGGATCATGCGCATCGTCCTCTACGTGACCGGCGGCGTGATGGCGCTGCTCGGCCTCATCTTCGTCGGCGTCGCGCTGATGCTGTTCGGCGCGGTCCCGTGGTCCGACATGGAACACGGCTGGCTGCTGATCGTGGTGCCGCTGGTGCCGCTGGTCGGCGCTGCGCTCTGCATCTGGCGCGCCCGCGCGCCTTCCAAGCACGACGTCATGACCACCGTGAAGGCTCAACTGAACGCCGACATGGCGATGCTGCGCGAGGTGGGCTCCGCATGAGCACGACGACCTACTCCCCTGGTAGCACGCCGCTCGGCGGTTCCGCAGGCAGCGGCGCCACCAGCGCCACGGGCGCAGCGACGGCTGCCGCGGCGGCGGCGCCGGCCGCAGCAACCGGCGCCAGCACCACGGCGGCCAGCACGGCGCCTTCGAGCGCAGCCAAGGCGTCGCCCGCGAGCGCACCGATCCCGGCGCCAGCGACCAAGATCGACGACGACTCGATGTCGGCGGCCGATCGCATCGAGGCGTCGCGCGAGCGCCTTCGCAACGCGATGCAGCACATCGCGCATCCAGCGGCGAAGCCGGCGCCGACCGGCACTGCGGGCAAGGCGCTGCACGTCGCGCAGACCGCTGCTCAACGCGTGCAGACCATGCCGGGCGCATCGCTTCTCATGGCCACGCTCGAGCGCTGGTGGCGGCGCCATCCGCTGCATGACGCCGTGGTCGTTGCCGCCGAAGCGTCGCGCAACGCGATCGTTCCCTACGCGCAGCGCAACCCCAACCAGCTCGTGCTCGGCTCGGTGGCACTTGGCGCGGTGCTCGTCATCCTGCGGCCCTGGCGGCTGCTGTTCCGGCGCCGCATGCTGCGTGCGCTGCTGCCGCACTTCATCGCCACCGTTGCGAAACAGCTGCCGCTCGCCTCGATGGCGCTGCTCGCGAGCCGCCTCGACGCAACGCCGCCGCGCACTGCACGCCGCAAGCCGGGCCCTGCGGGCGCCAGCAGCACCGCGGGTTCGAATCGAGCGAACGCATCGACGACGCCCGGCACCGGGTCCTGACGATTACCTCCCAATGGCCCCTTCGCCCCCTGCCTGCGCAGGGCGGCCGGTCTCCCTCCGTGGGGTCTTCGAAACGCGCTTCGGCGCGTTTCTTTTTGAGCCCGAGCGGTCGAGCCGCGCTCCTACAGCGGCTGGCGAGGAGCTCCGATTCGCTTGTTGCAGCGAGGCTTCTAGAGTCGAACTGCCACGACGCGGATCGGGCAAACGGGATTCAGGATGATCTGGTGGGCCATCGTCTTCGCGATCGTCGCGGCCGTCGCCGCGATCTTCGGCTTCACCGGAGTGGCCCTGGGCGCCGCGGGTGCCGCGCAGATCCTCTTCGTCGTCTTCCTGGTGCTGTTCATCGCCGTCGTGCTGCTCGCCCTCTGGGGCAGCGACGACTCGGATCAGAACACGTCTTCGCGCTGACGCGGCGACCCTAGCCGGCCGCCGCCGGCGCCTCGCACGGCGCGGAAGCACCCCGCTCGGCCGCGCGCAACGCCGCCGCGATCGAACCCGCGAGCCGCTCGACCGCACGCCGATGCCCCGCCGCGAGGGCAAGCATGCCGTCGCCGACCGGCTCGCGGATCGCCCAGCTGCACGTCAGGCGCGCGGCCGGCGTGCGGCGCAGTGCCGACCACGTGCCTTCGATCCGTGCTTCGGCACCGGGTGCCGATTCGAAGCGGCGCACGTCGACATCGACCCGCCAGGGCGCGACCTCGCCGGTACTGCTGCGCGCATCGACCGCAGCGTGACGCTCGACCAGGACGCCGAGCAACGCTTGCCGCAGCTCGTCGCGCAGCGGGCTGGCCCAGCGCTCGGCTTCGAGCAACGCGAGCGACTCGTCGGGCAGCCGCACCAGCCATTGCGCCTGGTCGACCTGCGCCGGCACCGCGACGCGGCCGAGATCGATGCGCAGCGGCGACGCGGCCGGCGAAGCGGCGGGCGGCGCGCCGGCACCGGCGCTGCCGAGCAGCGAATGAAAGCGCGGCGCCTTGTTCGCCGCGCAGCCGGCGCCGAGGGTCGCGGTCGCGGCAGCCACCACGCAGAGCGCTTGTCGCAGGCGAATCGAAAGCGGCTCGGCCCGAACGCGAGCGCGCGATCCGGTCGAGCCTGCACGTCGCGCGTTCATCGGTTGCTTCCTCCACGGGACGGGATCGCCGGGTCGGGCGGCTTGCCACGCAGCAGCGACTCGGGATGCATCTGCAGGTAATCGGCGAGCGTGCGCAGCGAGCGCGAGGCGCGCTGCAGCTCGAGCATGGTGTCCTCCACGTTGCGCTGCAGCGGCGCCGACGGGTCGAGCACGCCGCGCTCGAGCGTGTCGAGGGTGCCCTGCGCCTTCTGCAGCGTCCGCTGCACCTCGGCGAGCGCCTTCTGCGCCTCGGGCGTGAGCTGCGCGATCGTCGTCTGCGCGCCGCGCAGCGTGGCCTGCAGGTCGCGGCCGATCTGGTCGAACGGAATCTTGCTGACCTTCTGCACGATGTCGGCGATCTGCGGCTGGATCTCGCTCAGCGTGCCCGGCACGGTCGGCAGCGTCAGCAGGCCGGCATCGCGCTGTACGCGCGCCGGTGCACGGCCCGGCTGGAAATCGAACGCCACGTAGAGCTGACCGGTCAGCAGGTTGCCGGTGCGCAGTTGCGCGCGCAGGCCGTGGTCGACCAGGTTCTGGATCAGTGCCTCGTCGTCGGCGCGCCCGCTCGCGCCGCTCGACGCGGCGCTGCGGATCGGGCCGAAGCGCAGCGGGAAGATGTCGGCGGTCACCTCGACCGGGAAGCGGTCGCGCCGGGCGTCGTACTGCAGCGACACCTGGCGCACGCGGCCGATCTCGACGCCGAGGAAGTCGATCGGTGCGCCCGGCGCAAGGCCCCGCACCGACTGATCGAAGACCATGCGCACCGGCATCGGCGGCCCGGCCGGAGGTGCCAGCGCCTCGGCACGGTCCCCCGCCAGCGTGAACACGCTGTTCTCCGCCGCCGGGGTGCCGTTCGGCGTGTCGGGCGGATCCGCGAACGCGAGGCCCCCCGCGAGCACCGATACCAGCGACTGCGTGTCGAGCGTCAGGCCCGACGCGCCGATGGTAACGTCGACGCCGCTCGCGTTCCAGAACCGGGTCTGCGTCGTCACCAGCTTCTGATACGGCGCCTCGACGAAGATCTTGATCGAGAGCTCGTCGCGATCCGGGTCGAGCGTGTACCCGACCACGCGCCCGACGCGGGTGCGCCGGTGGTAGACCGGCGAGCCGACGTCGAGCGAACCGAGGTCGTCGGCACGCAGCACGAACACCGAACCGGGCTCGCCGCGCAGCACGAAAGGCGGCGACTCGAGTCCCTTGAAATGCGTGCGCTCCTGGCGCGAGACGCCGGCATCGACCCCGATGTAGGCGCCCGAGAGCAGGGTGCCGAGGCCGGTGATGCCGCTGGTCCCGACGCGCGGGCGCACCACCCAGAACGTCGTGTCCTCGACCGCGATGCTGGCTGCGTTGCGGTCGAGCTGCACCGTCACCACGACCCGCGTGCGGTCGTCGCGAAGCTGCACCGTCTCGACGCGGCCGATTACCACCTCCTTGTAGCGGACCTCGGTGCGGCCGGGCTCGATCGACTCGGCCGAGTTGAACTCGATCTCGATGCGCGGGCCGATCAGCAGCACCGTGCGCACCAGCAGCGAGGCCCCGACGAGCAGTGCGACGAGCGGCACCAGCCACACCAGCGAGACGTTGAAGCGGCGCGGCGCGTCGACGCGCGGGCGCGGCAGCGCGGCCCAGCCATCGGGCGACCGATCGTCGTCGGGCGGCGCGCCGGCGCCGAGCCCGTCAGGCGGCAGCTGGGCCATGCGGCTCCTGCCAGATGAGTCGCGGGTCGAAACTGAGCGTCGCGAGCACGGTGAAGATCACGACGGCGCCGAACGCGAGCAGACCCGGCTCGGGGCCGGCGCTCGCCAGGGAGCCGAAGCGCACCGTCGCGGCCAGCAGCACCACCACGTAGACGTCGAGCATCGACCAGTGGCCGACCGTCTCGATCAGCCGGTAGAGGCGCGCCCGCTCGAGCCGCCGCCATCGCGGGGCGCGACGCACGCTCCACGCGAGCAGCGAAAGCACCGCGATCTTCAGCACCGGCACCGCGATGCTGGCGACGAACACGATGATCGCGAGCATCCACGAACCGTCGATCCAGAGCTCGCGGATGCCGCCGAGCAGCGTGTGCTCGTTGCGCTGCAGCGCCGACGTGGTGCTCATGATCGGCAGCACGTTGGCCGGGATGTAGAGCAGCGTCGCGGCGATCAGGCATGCCCAGGTGCGCTGCAGGCTCATCGGTTTCTCCCGGCGCAGCGACCGCCCGCAGCGCGTGCAGCGCTGCACCATTCCGTGCGGCAGCGACGCCCCGAGATCGAGCGAGACCAGCCCGCAACTGGTGCAGCCGAGCAGCGGCGGCGCCGCTTCACCGGCAGGCAACGGGTCGCAATCCGCGCGAGGCGGCAGCGTGGCAGAGACGCTCACCTGACGTGCCACCACAGGTGCTTGAGGCCGGCCGACTCGATCGCGGCGAAGAGCAGCGTGAGCGCGCCGAGCGCGAACAGCGCGGGGCCGGGCGACGCGTCGGCCAGACCGGCGAGGCGAACCAGCGAGAGCAGCGCGCCGATCGTGAACACCTGCAGCATGTTCCAGCGCGTGGCGTGGTGCAGCGCGCGCACGCAGATCGCGAAGCCTGGCGCAAGGCAGCCACGCGCCAGCGGCAGCAGAACGTAGAGCCGAAGGCCGATGAAGAGGGCCGGCGCGAGGATGGCGGTGACCGCGACCGCCAGCGCCACGAGCCGCTGACCCTCGCTCCACGCGATCAGCACCGCCTCGGGGATGCTCGCCGCGACGGCGGCGCCGCGCAGGCGCACCTCGATCACCGCAGTGCCCATCGCGATCAGGAAGGCGACCGCCGCCGTGACGGTGAGCGCGAGCACCGCATCGAAGCCGAAGCGATGGCCCCGGCCGACCACCGCCGCACAGCGCACGCAGCGCGCCACCGCTCCCGGCGCGAGCGGGTTCCAGCGGTGCGCCAGACCGCACTGCTCACAGACTGCCAAAGAGGATGTGGCCCGGCCCAACGCGATCCCTCGTTCGAAAACGACCCGCAGTGCCACAGGCGGGTCGCGAAAGCGGCGGATTATCGATCAGCGTTTCCGGTGGTTCGCGCGGTGGCCCTGCTCAGGGCGACCGGCGGCGTCGACGCTCGCGCGACCAGCACGCCGTGCGATCGGGGCGCCGACGGGATCGACGCCAGCGCTTGCTCAGCGCGCGGGCGCACCGCCGCGCGACTCCGTCATTCCAGGCGCGCGCTCAGCATCGCCGCGCGCTGAGCCGCCGATTCGCGCCGACCGTCGATCGGCGCAGCGGCGGTCAGCATGCAGAGGTCGCGCGACGCCGGCGGCAAGGCGGCGCAGCGCGCGTTGCGTTCGAACTGGGCGCGTTGCTGCGTCCTGCGCATGTCGGCACGCTCGACCGCCTCGCTGACCACGCTGTAGAACAGCATGAGGAGCAGCAGCGCCGTGGCGCCGAGGAGCCAGCCCAGGGCGCGGCGAATGCCGGGGCGGGGAGCGGACGTGTGAGTCGCGGAAGACCAGCCGCCGGTGATTGCAGGTGCGGAAGGCGTGACAGGCATGGCGACCTCGTGAAAGCGGTACAGCAGGATCAGCTCGCGTCGAAGCGGGTCAGCTGATGGCGTGGCGCGCGATGGGCTGCCCGAGGATCGGCGTCGCGACCGCGCGCGTCGCGCCAGCCCGTCTCGTCGTCGAGCAACGCCGTGGGCGACGAGTTGAAAAACCACCGCACGAATCGCTGGAACCAGCGCTGGAACGACTCCGACATCATGTGCTCCGATCGAGCCTTCACCTTAGTTCCCGCGCGGGTTCTGCACAGCCGGGCGAAAGCTTCACCCGGCGTCGGAACGAACCTACACGGGGTGCCCGCGGCGGGCTGCTCCTACAGCGCGTGCCAGTTCCGTCGGACGGCGGGAACGATCCGTGCATGAGAAGCTCCCGGTCGTTCTAAACAAGGAGCCTTCATGCTCATCAGGATCGGGTTCGACATCGAACTCACGGTTGCGACGCCGATGGCGCTGATCTATCTGCTGCACGTGCACCCGTCGCGGCGCGACGACCTGGTCGGGCCCGAAAACTTCCGGATCAGCGGCGGGCTCGAAGCCGAGGAGTACGTCGACAGCTTCGGCAACCACTGCGGGCGGGTGAACATTCCGGCAACGACGAACTCCATCCGCATCAGCAACGAGGCGCTGATCCGCGACTCCGGCTTGCCCGACCCGGTCGACTACAACGCGTACCAGCACGACCCGACGGAGCTGCCGTTCTCGACGCTGCAGTTCCTGCTGCCGAGCCGCTACTGCGAGGTCGACAGCGAACTGCTCGACTTCGCCTGGAACCAGTTCGGCTCGACGCCCCTGGGCTGGCAGCGCGTGCAGGCGATCTGCGATTTCGTGCACCAGCACCTGAGCTTCAACTACAAGCTCGCGCGGCCGACGCGCACCGCGCTGGACGCGTTCCGCGAGCGCGTCGGGGTGTGCCGCGATTTCACGCACCTTGCGGTGACGCTCTGCCGCTGCATGAACATCCCGGCACGCTACACCACCGGCTACCTCGGTGACATCGGGGTGCCGGTCGCGCCCTACCCGATGGACTTCAGCGCCTGGTTCGAGGTCTACCTCGGCAACCGCTGGCATACCTTCGACGCGCGCCACAACCGCCAGCGCATCGGCCGCATCGTGATGGCGCGGGGCCGCGACGCCGGCGACGTGCCGATCACGATGGCGTTCGGCCGCAGCACGCTGAACCGCTTCGACGTGATCACCGAAGAGGTGACCGAGGCGCCGCTGAACGTGGTCTGAGCCCGCATCCCGGGCAGCAGCGGCGCCGACCGTGCCAACGGAGATTCACATGACGAACAAGTCACCCAGCATTCCCGCCGACATCGACACGTCGGTGCAGCCGGGCCGTCGCTATGACGACGCGGCGCGCGAGTTCAGCGAGTCGGCGCGTGTCGAGCCGGCAGCGGACGAACCGTTCCCCGGCTCGAAGGAAGACGCCCGCGAGCGCGCGCGCAGCGATGCGGCGCACAGTCGCAGCGGACAAGCTGCCGAGGACAAGCCGGCCGGCGATCAGGGGAAGACGCCGGGCGGCTGAAGTTGGCGGCCGCGCACGCGGCTCGACGCGTCTACCAGGCAACGGCTGCGCCCGCTCGTCAGCGCGCGCCGCTGAGGGCCGCGAGCGACCACCGCCACCTTGCTGGCCGTCTCAAGAGCGCCTTGGTCAATAGCGAGCGACGCAACGCCCGGCACTGACGGCGGACGTCGTGCGCGGCTCCTCGTCCCCTCCCGGACCGCCGGCGGCGTGTCGCCGGCCCGCAGCCCAGCCTCAACGCCCCTTGGCCTCTGCCTGCGCGGAGGGCAACGGCGCGCCGCCGCGCTTGGCGAGCGCCTGGCACTCCTGATCGGCTTCGCGCGCCTCTTCCCGTGAACCGGTGTCGATGAACGGCAGCAGCGCGGCCAACGGGTGCAGCAGCGCCAGCAACGCCGCCGCGCCGGCCTTGCCGGCCAGCCGCCCGGCTTCGACCGACACCGCCGGGTCGCCGAGCGTGCCGCGCACGTGGATCGGCGTGCGGATGGTGAGCGGGCTGAAGTCCTTCGGGGCCACCACGCCGCGCAGGTCGAGCGCCTCGGTCGAAAGCGAAAGCGTGCCGTCGACCCACATCGTCGAGTCTTCCGTCGCAACCACGAAGATGTTGGGGCGCATCACCCCGTCCTTGATCGCGAAGTCGCCGACGTTGCACGAAATGCGCAGCGGCTTGTCGCCCTTGACGAGAAGCCCGATGGCCTGCGCGATGTCGAGCCCGCCGGCTTCCATCACGAGGTGCGAAAGCGTCGCGTTGCGCAACTGGATGCGCAGACCACCGTCGAGCCCGGCCAGGATCTCGGCGGCCGAGCGCCCTTGCCCCGTCACCTTGGCCTGCGCATTGAGGCGCCCGGTGATGTACGGCTGCCCGTTGCGCGCGAGGTTCAGCCATTGCTCGAGACGAACGCCCTGCAGGCGCAGGTCGGCGTCGTAGCGTGCCTTGGCGCCGCGCCCGTCGAGACCGACGGCGCCCGTGAGCTGGCCCTGCCCGGTGCGGGCGACGATGTCCGAGATGTGCAGCACGCCGCCGGCGAGCGTGAGGTGCGCGCGCAGCGGCCGCAGCGGGTCGAGCTTGTCGGTGCCGAGGTCGAGATGGCCGATGTCGACAAGCACGTTGGCGTTCATGGCGCGCAGCGACGGCAGGTCGAATGGGCGGTCCGGGATCACCTTGCCGGGCCGGGAGGCACCGCCTTCGCGGGCCGGCGCGACGCCTGCCGGGCCGGGCCGTGGCGCACCGCCGATCGCAGGGCCGAGGTCGGCGAGCAGCAAGCGGCTGCCGCCGAGCCGCCCCGAGAGCAGCGGCACCTCGCGCGTGGGGTCGTAGCGGAATGCACCTTCGAGGCGACTCGTGCCGATGTCGGCGCGCTCGAAGAGAGCGTTCCAGACCTGCCCGTCCTTGCGGAGCGCGCCCCGGGTGGTGAACGCGGGCGTCGTCGGTAGCGTGAGCCCGAGCGGATCGCCGGCCGCGGCGAGCGACGGCCCCGACAGCGAGAAGCGCCCGGCGAGGTCGCTGAGGTGCAGCGGGTCGCGTGCGCTGCCGTCGAACGTGAGGTGCGCGCCGCCGACGGTCGCGTTGATGTAGACCGGCTGCGCCGGCGCACCGGACGGGTCGTCGACGAGCGCGAGCACGCCCGAGGTGCGCAGCTCGACCTTGAGCGGCAGCTTGCGATAGGTGCCGGTCGCGCTGACCTGCAGACCGCCGGGGGCCGATGCCGCCGCCGCCGCGGCACGCGGAGCATCGGCGTCGCGGCCGACGCCTGCGCGCTCGGCGGCGCTCGCCGCGCTTGCCGCCAGCTCGGTGCCGACGCGCAACGCCGCCGACGCACGACGACCCGCGCTCGCCGCGCCGGAAGCTGCCGACGCCGCGCCGGCACTCGCGGCGCCGCCGCCTGGGTCGCTGCTGTCGGTGAGCGAGAACGTGGCGTCGACGCTCGCGGGCAAGATCGCGTCGCGCAGCTTCAGGCTGCCGTCGTCGACCCGCAGGGTGCCGAAGGCCGGCAGCGACGGGTCCTTGCCTGCCTGCTCCTGGGTCTTCGGCTCGTCTCCGAACTGCCACGACGCGCGGCCGTCTTCCAGGCGCTCGATACGACCGTCGAAGCGACGCGCGGTCAGCGACTCGATGCGCAGCGGAGCGCCACGCGACATGCGCCAGAGGTCGCGGTAGCGCAGCTTGAGGGCGGCGTCCTCGGCAAGGAAGGTGTGCGGCTCCGAGCTCCATGACGGTGCGCCGATCTCGATGCGGGCGGCACGCACGCGGACGCTGCCCAGCAGGCCGATGCGGACCCGGGGGTTCGCCTCGTCGGCCGCGAATTCGACCTTGCGATCAAGTGTTTCGGCGAGCTTGCGTTGGACCGGTCCCACCAGGAACGGCCAGCCCAGCGCCTCGCAGATGCCGACGCCGACGATGAGCGCGGCCAGCACGCCGAGCGTGATCTGCAGCCAGCGCCGTCCCGCGAGCCACCCGGGAAGTGCGCGCGTCATCGATCCGTTGTCGGCCGCATGGCGGCGCCGGCGGCGCACGCGGTCCGGTTGAGTGGTTTCCGCATGGCGCCGATTCTGGTCGGCGCCCCTGGGCGACCCTATCGGTCGGGGCCGGCGGCCCCTGTGGGTCTGCTCCTACGCCTCAGCGTCCCGCCAGCACCTGCGGGTTGATCGGCGTGGGCGGGCGTGCACCGCGCCCGCCGGCCAGCACGGCGATCAGGTTGTCGATCGCGAGATCGGCCATCGCGCGCCGTGTCGGCAGGCTCGAACTCGCGATGTGCGGCGTCAGCACGACGTTCGGGACCGTCAGCAGGTCGGGGTGCAACGCCGGCTCGTTCTCGAACACGTCGAGCCCGGCGGCGGCGATCGTGCGATCGCGCAGGGCGGCGGCAAGTGCCGCGTCGTCGACCACCCCGCCGCGCCCGACGTTGGTCAGCGTCGCGGTGGGCTTCATGCGGCGCAGCTCGGCCGCGCCGATGAGGTGATGCGCCGCCGGGCTGTACGGCACGACGATGACGACGTGGTCGGCGGTTTCCAGCAGCTCGTCCTTGTCGACGTAGCGCGCACGCACCGCCGCCTCGTCCGCTTCGGAGAGGCGCGAGCGGTTGTGATAGATCACGTTCATGCCGAAGCCGAGAGCGCCGCGTCGGGCAATGGCCTGACCGATGCGGCCCATGCCGAGCACGCCGAGCGTCGCGCCGTGCACGTCGGCGCCGGCGAACATGTCGACGCTCCAGCTGTTCCACTCGCCGCGGCGCAGGAAGTGCTCGCTCTCGGTGATGCGGCGCGCCGCCGCCATCATGAGCGCGAAGCCGAAGTCGGCGGTGGTCTCGGTCAGCACGTCGGGTGCGTTGCTGACCAGCACGCCGGCCGCGGTGCAGGCGTCGACGTCGATGTTGTTGTAGCCGACCGCCATGGTGCAGACCGCGCGCAGGTCGGGACACGCGGCGATCAGCGCGGCGTCGATCTTCTCGCTGCCGGTGACGAAGACGCCCGCCTTGCCCTGCAGGCGCCGGATCAGCTCCTCCTTGGGCCAGACCTCGTCGTCGGGGTTGCCGCTGACGTCGAAATGCTCGGCAAGACGCGCCATGGCTTCGGGGAAGATGCGGCGGGCGACAAGGACGGCTGGCTTCATGGGCTGGTCTCCGGTTGGCGTTGTGGTCAGTCGATGGGATCGTCGAGGAAGCGGGTGAAGCGCTCGACCGGCTCGCGCTCGGTGACGAGGCTGTTCTCGATGGCCGCCGGGTCGGCCACGCCGAGCGACATGCCGCAGACCAGCTGCTCGTTGACGGGCGCGCCGATCAGCGGCATCACGATGCGGTGGAAGTCGATGAACGCCGCCTGCGGGCAGGTATCGAGGCCATGGCCGCGCGCCGCGATCATGACGCTTTGCAGGAACATGCCGTAGTCGAGCCAGCTGCCGAGCTCCATCACGCGGTCGATGGTGAACATCAGGCCAACGGGCGCGTCGAAGAACGCGTAGTTGCGGCCGTGCTGGGCGTGCATGCGCACCTTGTCACCCTTGGCGATGCCGAGCAGGCTGTAGAGGTCCCACCCGACCTTGCGGCGGCGCTCGACGAACGGCGAGCGCCACTCGGTCGGGTAGTAGGCGTACTCGGCCGTGTGCCGCGCCAACTCGGCCGGGTCGTCGTACGCGTCGAGGATGCGCCGCGTCAGTTCGGCCTTGGCCGCGCCGGTGAGCACGTAGACGTTCCACGGCTGGGTGTTGGTGCCCGAGGGCGCGCGCGATGCAGCGGCCAGGATCGCTTCGATGGTCGCGCGCTCGACCGGCGTCGACAGGAAGGCGCGCACCGAGCGCCGCGAGCTCAGCGCGTGATCGACGATGCGGCGCACCAGCGCCGGGTCGGCAGCCGGATCGACCGTGCTCATGCGCCGGCGTCGACGACGAGCGGCCGCAGCGCGTCCACCAGCGTGGGAGGCAGCCCGACCGGCCGCCGCGTCGCGCGGTCGACGTAGACGTGCACGAAGTGCCCGCGCGCGGCGGTGTGCTCGCCACCCGCTGCGAAGATGCCGACCTCATAGCGCACGCTGCTCGCGCCGAGGCGCGCGACCCTGAGGCCCGCCTCGACCGGCTCCGGAAAGGCGAGTGACGCGAAGTAGCTGCAGCCGGTCTCGACGACGAGCCCGATGACCGGGCTTGCGGTGATGTCGAGCGCGCCGGCGCGTACCAGGTACGCGTTCACCGCACTGTCGAACAGGCTGTAGTAGACGACGTTGTTGAGGTGCCCGTAGGCGTCGTTGTCCATCCAGCGCGTGGTCAGCGCTTCGAAACGGCGGTAGGCGCTGCGTGGCTCGGGCTGGGCACGTGCGGCGGGCGGCGCGCCGCTTCCCAGGCTGGCATCGGACTCGGGCATGGCCCATTGTTCCATCGCGTGCAGACTGCCCGCCCTCGAGCGCCCCGCAGGATGGCTCCGCCGGCGCGCGGGCCATGCCGTGGCCGGTTCTGCAACAATTCTGCTGCACTGCAGCAAAAAGTGCTTGCATTCGCTGGCCGTGACCCTATACTTCATCCATGTTGCGGTGCAGCATCACTGCTCCGGACACGCTTCAAACCACTCGAGGAGTTGACACCATGATGACCGCCGACCAACTGATCACCGCGCAGAAGGCCAACGTCGAAACCCTGTTCGGCCTGACCGGCAAGGCTTTCGAAGGCATCGAGAAGCTGATCGAGCTGAACCTGCAGGTCGCCAAGACCGCGATGGGCGAAGCCGCGGCGACCACGCAAGCCGTGCTGTCGGTCAAGGACGCGCAGGAGCTGCTCGCGCTGCAAGCCGGCCTGCTGCAACCCGCCGCCGAAAAGGCCGCCGCCTACAGCCGTCACGTGTACGAGATCGCGCAGACCACCGGCGCCGAGGTGAACCGCGTCGCCGAGGCGACCACGGCCGATGCCCAGGCCAAGTTCATGGCGATCGTCGACAACGCCGTCAAGAACGCGCCCGCCGGCACCGAGAACGCCGTGACGCTCGTCAAGTCGGCCGTCGCCGCGGCCAGCAATGCGTTCGAGACCATGCAGAAGGCCGCCAAGCAGGCCGCCGACGTCGCCGACGCGAACTTCCAGGCCCTGTCGTCGACCGCCGTGCGCGCGACGCAAGCCGCGACCAAGGCGCGCCGCGCCGCCTGAGTCCCCGCAAGAACCGGCAGGTCGCACCGCAGCGATGCGGTGACGCGATGCAGCGAAGGCCCGGTGGCGACACCGGGCCTTTTTGTTTGCTGGGAGCGCGACGCAGGACGAGGCGGACCGATCCCACCGCGCGACTCGAGCTCGCTGCGGCCGGCGGTCTCGTTGCCCGACGGCGCCGGCTGACCGGTGGCGGCGGCGCCCGTCGCACCGTCCTCGGGTCGCGCCCGCGGCTCAGTGCGTCTTCGCCGCGATGGCCTGGCGCAGCTGCGGCAGCTGGGCGCGCGCCGCCGCGCGGCCCGCCTCGATGGCTCGGCGCCGGATGCTGAAGTCGGTGCCCGATGCGCCGGCGAGCGCCGGCTGCACCACCACATCGGCTTCGCGCAGCTCGAAGTGGTTGATGCGGCGGCCCATGATCGCGAAGGTCTGCAGCAGCATGCGCGCCGCATCGGTGGTCGGCGCGCCGTCGGTGACCTGCGAGATGTCGACCGCGATCACCACCTCGGCGCCCATCTGCCGCGCGAAGCGCACCGGCACCGGCGCCGCGAGGCCGCCGTCGACGTACTCGCGCGTGCCGATCTTCACCGGCTGGAACACCGCCGGCACCGCGCTCGACGCACGCACCGCGGTGCCGGTGTCGCCTCGGCGGAACAGGATCGGATCGCCGCTGTCGAGGTCGGTCGCCACGATGCCCAGCGGGATCCGCATTCGGTCGATGTCGAGCCCGCCGGTCTTCTCGCGCACGAACCGTGCGAGCGCCTCGCCGCGGATCAGTCCGCGGCCGGGGAACGCCCAGTCGGCGAACGCCGTCTCGTCCATCACCTCGGCCAGCGCAGCCAGCTCGGCGCCGCTCCGACCGGCGGCGTAGAGCGCCGCGACCAGGCTGCCCGCCGACGTGCCGGTGACGAGGTCCGGCCGGATGCCGCTTTCCTCGAGCACCTGGATCACGCCGATGTGCGCGAACCCGCGTGCCGCGCCACCGCCGAGCGCGAGGCCGATGCGCGGCGGCTGCGGCGGCGCCGGTGGGGTGACGGGTCCCGCAGGTGCCGCGGGCGGCGGCGGGCGTCGCGTCGAGCAGCCGACGAGCGCGCCGCCGAACGCGAGCGCCGCCGCGCCGGCGAGACGCGTCAGGGTCTCGCGGCGCATGCGATCGGACGGTGGGCTCGGACGATCGGGAGACGCTCTCATATTCGGCTCGAGGATAACGAACGAAGAAAACTGTTCTTTCCGCTACTGACTTCGCCACCTACATTGCGCTTCCCCGGTGTGGCGGTGCCGACTGCACCCGGCACCCCGAGCCGATCGACCGCAGAATCGCCAGCTTTTTTCCCGCTTCCCACCCGGCATGTATCAATACACCGCGTTCGATCGCCAGTTCGTCCACCAGCGCGCGGCGCAGTTCCGCGACCAGCTCGAGCGCCACCTCGCGGGGCAGCTCCCGGACGACGACTTCCGCGCGCTGCGCCTGCAGAACGGCTGGTACATCCAGCGCCACGCGCCGATGTTCCGCATCGCGGTGCCTTACGGCGAACTCGGCTCGCGCCAGCTGCGCCAGCTCGGCCGCATCGCGCGCGAGCTCGACCGCGGCTATGGCCATTTCTCGACGCGCCAGAACTGCCAGTTCAACTGGATTCCGCTCGAGCGCAGCGCCGACGCGCTCGACCTGCTCGCCCAGGTCGACATGCACGGCATCCAGACCAGCGGCAACTGCATCCGCAACATCACGACCGACGCGCTCGCCGGCATTGCGCCCGACGAGGTGGTCGACCCGCGGCCCTACTGCGAGATCCTGCGACAGTGGAGCACGCTGCACCCCGAGTTCGCCTTCCTGCCGCGCAAGTTCAAGATCGCGGTGACCGGCGCGCGTGAAGACCGCGCAGCGATCGCGTGGCACGACATCGGCCTGCAGCTCCTGAAGAACGGTGCCGGCGAGGTGGGCTTTCGAGTGCTCGCCGGCGGCGGCATGGGCCGCACGCCGGTGATCGCGACGCTGATCCGCGATTTCGTGCCCTGGCAGCAGATCCTCGTCTTCATCGAGGCGATCGTGCGCGTCTACAACCGCTACGGTCGGCGCGACAACATGTACAAGGCGCGCATCAAGATCCTCGTCAAGGCCGAGGGTCAGAAGTTCATCGATGCGGTCAACGCCGAGTTCGCCAACATCCTCGAGCACGACGAAGGCGGCCGCGAGCACATCATCCCGCTGAGCGAGCTCGAGCGCGTGGCGGTGCACTTCCCGCTGCCCGCGGGCGTCGACACCGGCGCGGCCACCACGCCGAGCGAACTCGACCGCCCGACGGGCGACCCGGCCTACATGCGCTGGCTCGAGCGCAACGTGCACGCGCACAAGGTGCCGGGCTACCGCGCGGTCACGCTGTCGCTCAAGCGCGCCGGTCAGGCGCCCGGCGACGCGACCGCCGAGCAGATGGACGCGGCCGCCGACCTCGCCGACCGCTTCAGCCGCGGGGAGATCCGCGTCACCCACGACCAGAACCTGCTGCTGCCGTGGGTGCTCGAGAGCGACCTCCACGCGCTCTGGCAAGGCGCCCGAGCGGCGAGCTTCGCGACGCCCAACATCGGACTTCTGACGGACATGATCGCGTGCCCGGGCGGCGACTTCTGCGCGCTCGCCAACGCGCGTTCGATCCCGATCGCCGAGGCGATCACCGAGCGCTTCGAGGATCTCGACGAGATCTACGACGTCGGCGACATCGACCTGCACATCAGCGGCTGCATCAACTCGTGCGGCCATCACCACAGCGGGCACATCGGCATCCTCGGCGTCGACAAGGACGGCGCCGAGTGGTACCAGATCACGCTCGGCGGCTCGGACGGCAGCACGCTCAGCGGCGCGTCCGTTCCCGGCAAGGTGATCGGCCCGTCCTTTGCGGCCGACGAGGTGCCCGACGTGATCGAGGCCATCGTCGATACCTACCGCGCCGAGCGCGCGGCGAGCGAGCGCTTCATCGAGACCGTACGGCGCATCGGCCTCGACCCTTTCAAGGCGTCGGCCAACGCCGTGCGCCGGTCCACCGCGCGCGCCTGAGCGGTGCAGCCCTCCCCGATCCGATCACACGACGCTCCCGACATGCATTTCATCGATTCCGCCACCGACCGCTGGGTGTCGCGCAGCGCCGGCAGCGACGCCGAGCCGGGCGCCTACCAGCTGCTCGAGCTCGCCGACTGGCAGGTGCTGCGCGAGCGCTGGCCGGCCGACGTGCCGGTCGGCGTCGCGGTGCCGAACGACGTCGACATCGAAACCCTCGCTGACGACCTCGACCGCATCGGCCTCGTCGCCCTGTCCTTTCCGAAGTGGACCGACGGCCGCGCCTATACGCAGGCGCGTCTGCTGCGTGTGCGCCTGCGCTTCACCGGCCAGGTGCGCGCGACCGGCGACGTGCTGGTCGACATGGTGCCGCTCCTCAAGCGCACCGGCTTCGACGCGCTGCAGATGCGCGCCGGCCAGTCGCAGGCCGCCGCCGAGCGCGTGCTCACCCACTTCAGCGGCCACTACCAGGGCGACGTCATCGAGCCGCGTCCGCTGTTCGCCCGGGCCGCCGCGTGAGCGTGACGGCGTTCGGCGAGGTCGACGTGGCGGCGGTCGGCGCGGCGCAGCCGCTGCGCTTCGGCGCGGGTGTCGCAGAAACGGCCAGCTCGGCCATGGCGCTTTACGGCCGGCCGAGCGCCGGCTTCGACGAGAAGGTCGCGCGCACGCTCGAGGTGCTGCGCGACGCCGCGCGCGAGCACGCCGGGCGCATCGTCCAGGCGACCAGCCTCGGCGCCGAGGACATGGTGCTGACCGACCTCATCGTGCGGCACGGCCTCGAAATCGCGCTGGCGACGCTCGAGACCGGCATGCTGCACGCCGAGACGTTGGCGCTGATCGGGCGCATCGAAGCGCGTTACGGCGTCCGAGTCGAGGTGTACCGGCCGGTCGCCGAGGTCGCGATCGAGTTCGTGCGCCGCAACGGCGAGCTCGCCATGCGCGACAGCATCGCGCTGCGCAAGGCGTGCTGCGGCATCCGCAAGCTCGAGCCGCTCGCCCGCATGCTGAACGGCCGCGATGCGTGGATCACGGGCCTGCGCCGCGAGCAGTCGACGAACCGCGGCAGCGTCGAGTTCGTCGAGCGCGACGACAACGGCCGCGCCAAGGTCAACCCGCTCGCCGAGTGGACCTGGAACGACGTCTGGCACTACATCGCCCGGAACGACGTGCCCTACAACCCGCTCCACGACCAGTTCTTTCCCAGCATCGGATGCGCGCCGTGCACCCGCGCGATCGCCGTCGGCGAGGACTTCCGCGCCGGCCGGTGGTGGTGGGAGGACGAGAAGGCGAAGGAGTGTGGTCTCCACGCCAGCCACGAAGACCCCGTCGTATTCCCCCCCGGAGCCCCGGCATGAACGCCCCCCTGACCACCCGCCAGCTGCTGCCCGAGCTCGACCACACCCACCTCGACTGGCTCGAGGAGGAGGCGATATTCATCCTGCGGGAAACGGCCGCGGCGTTCGAGCGCCCGGCGCTGCTGTTCTCCGGCGGCAAGGACTCGTGCGTGGTGCTCAGGCTCGCCGAGAAGGCGTTCAAGCGCCGCATCCCGGGCACCGACAGCTATGCCGGCAAGCTCCCGTTCCCGCTGCTGCACGTCGACACGGGCCACAACTTCCCCGAGGTGATCGAGTTTCGCGACCGCCGCGTCGCCGAGATGGGCGAGCGTCTCGTGGTCGGCCACGTGGAAGATTCGATCCGGCGCGGCACCGTGCGCCTGGCGCACCCGCTCGAGTCGCGCAACGGCCACCAGACGGTGGCGCTGCTCGAGGCGATCGAGGAGCACCGCTTCGACGCGCTGCTCGGCGGCGCGCGCCGCGACGAGGAGAAGGCGCGTGCGAAGGAGCGCATCTTCTCGCACCGCGACAGCTTCGGGCAGTGGCAGCCGAAGGAGCAGCGCCCCGAGCTCTGGACGCTGTTCAACACGCGCATCAAGCCGGGCGAGCACATGCGCGCGTTCCCGATCAGCAACTGGACCGAGCTCGACGTCTGGCTCTACATCGCGCGCGAGAACATCCCGCTGCCGAGCCTCTACTACGCGCACCCGCGTCCCGTGATCCGCCGCAAGGGCCTGCTGGTGCCGGTGACCGACGTGACCCCGCCCGACGCGAGCGAGACCGTCGAGACGGTCGAGGTGCGCTTTCGCACCGTCGGCGACATGACCTGCACCTGCCCGGTCGAGAGCGACGCCGCGAACGCGGCCGAGGTGGTGGCAGAAACCTTGCATGTCACCGTGAGCGAGCGTGGCGCGACCCGCATGGACGACCGCACATCCGACGCGTCGATGGAACGGCGCAAGAAGGAAGGCTATTTCTGATGTTCGACGCAACGACCTCCGCGCCTCTCGAGCGCACCGCCGATGACGCCGGGCACGCGAGCCCGCCGCGCGCCGCGCACGTCGTCGACGCGCCGGCCGACCACCGCGCGCTGCGCTTCCTCACCGCCGGCTCGGTCGACGACGGCAAGAGCACGCTGATCGGGCGCCTGCTGGTCGACAGCCAGGCGATCCTCGCCGACCAGCTCGACGCGCTCGAGCGCCGCGCCGCCGGAGCGCCGATCGACCTGTCGCTGCTCACCGACGGCCTCGAGGCCGAGCGCGAACAGGGCATCACCATCGACGTCGCGTACCGCTACTTCGCGACGCGGCGCCGCAAGTTCATCATCGCCGATGCGCCCGGCCACGAGCAGTACACGCGCAACATGGTCACGGCCGCCGCCGGCAGCGACGCCGCCGTGGTGCTGATCGACATCACCAAGCTCGACCTCGACGCGCCGCGCCCGCTGACGCTGCTGCCGCAGACGCGCCGCCACGCCCTGCTCGCCCACCTGCTGCGGGTGCCGAGCATCGTGTTCGCGGTCAACAAGATCGACGCGGTCGACGACGCCGGTGCAGCGTTCGAGGCGGTGCGCGACGCGGTCGACGCGTTCGCGCGCGCCGCCGGCATCGCCATCGCGGCGATCGTCCCGGTATCCGCGCTGCGCGGCGACAACGTGACGCGGCGCCTGGACGCGCCGTGGTACCGCGCCGCCGACGGCAGCGCCGGTCCCAGCCTCCTGCAGGTGCTCGAGGCGCTGCCGGCGTCGCAGGAGCGCACCCACGGCGCGTTCTCGCTGCCGGTGCAGTACGTGCAGCGCAGCCAGGGCGCGGCACCGGCCGGGGCGGCGGATGGTCGCCGAACGTTCTGGGGCCGCATCGCCCACGGCAGCGTGCGCGCCGGCGACGCGGTGCAGGTGTTCCCGAGCGGTGAACGGGCGCTGGTCGCCGAGGTGCTGTGCGCCGGCGAGCCGGTCGACGTGGCGAGTGCCGGCCGCTCCGCGGGCATCGTGCTCGACCGCGAGCTCGACGTCTCGCGCGGCGACTGGCTGGCGAGCCCGGCGGCCGAGCGCGGCACGCAGCGCTTCTCGGCGACCCTCGCCTGGCTCGACACCGAGCCGGCGGTGGTCGGCCGCAAGTACCAGGTGCGTCACGGCAACCGATGGGTGCAGGCGCGCATCGCGTCGATCGACAGCCGCCTCGACATCCACTCGCTCGCGGCGACCGACGCGCACGAGCTCGGCGTCAACGAGATCGGCCGCGTCACGATCGAGACGCAGCAGCCGCTGCCGCTCGAGCCGTACCGCGACAACCGCGTCGGCGGCGCGCTGATCGTCGTCGACCCGACGCAGAACCGGACCAGCGGCGCCTTGCTGGTCGAAGCTGCCTGAGAGCCGCCGGGCCATGGGACGCGTGATCTTCATCGGCGCGGGCCCCGGCGAGGCCGACCTGATCACGCTGCGCGGCGCGCGCCGCCTCGCCGAGGCCGACGTCGTGCTGCACGACGCCCTCACCGACCAGGCGCTGCGCGCACTCGCACCGCAGGCGCGCTGGATCGACGTCGGCAAGCGCGGGCTCACCGGTCGCCACTGCGCACCGCCCGGCGCCGGCGCGGTCGACACGGGCCAGGACACGATCAACGCCCTCCTCGTCAAGCACGCGCAGAGCGCCGGCGTCGTCGTGCGCCTTAAGGGCGGCGACCCGAGCATCTTCGGTCGGCTCGAGGAAGAGCTCGCTGCGGTGACGAGCGTCGGCATCGAATGCGAGGTGGTGCCGGGCGTGACCGCCGCGCTGGCCGCCGCCGCCGCGACGCGGCGCCCGCTGACGCGTCGCGGCGTCGGCCGCAGCGTCAGCCTCGCGACCGCGATGACGCACGACCGCGGCCTCGTCGCCTCGCGCGGCGCCGACACCCAGGTCTTCTACATGGCGGGGCGTCAGCTCGCCGCGCTCTCGCGTCGCCTGACGGCGGCGGGCTGGCCGGCCGACACACCCGCCTGCGTGGTCTCCCGCGCAGGCTGGCCCGACCAGTTGCAGAGCGACCACACGGTCGAGTCGCTCGGCCAGGCGACCGTGCTGCATGCCGGCCGGCCGACCGTGGTGACCGTCGGCGCCGGCGCGGCGCTCGTGAGCGCGAGCCCCGGCTCGACGGCCTCGGAGCCTGAAGACGAAGCGCGCGCGCTTTCGACCGGGTGTCGCGCCGACACGGCAGCGCCCGCGCAGGCGAGCGCCGGCACCGACGGCGCCCCCGGCGAGTCGACCGACCCGGCGGCGCCCGACTGCGCTTGCACCGGCCTTGCCGACGTGGCGCCGCCGCCGATTCAGCCGAAGCCCTAAAATCGCGGGCTTCGCCGCGCGCATCCCGCCCGCGCGCCCGCGCCACTTTCGCCTGCCATGACCCACGTCGTTCTCGAATCGTGCATTCGCTGCAAGTACACCGACTGCGTCGATGTGTGCCCGGTCGACTGCTTCCGCGAAGGCCCGAACTTCCTGACGATCGACCCGGACGAGTGCATCGACTGCGCGGTCTGCATCCCGGAGTGCCCGGTCAACGCGATCGTCTCGGAGGAAGACGTTCCCGGCGACCAGCAGCACATGATCAAGCTCAACGCCGACCTCGCGAAGAACTGGAAGAGCATCACGCGCCGCAAGGAGCCGCTGCCGGACGCCGAGGAGTGGAAGGACCGCACCGGCAAGCTCGACGAGCTGATCCGCTGAGCGCGTTCCCGGCGCCGCATTTCGTCATCGCGCGCGGCACCCTGCGAACCATCGCCGCCGGCGAACCGACGCCGCTCACCCGATCATGAGCGAGCCGCACGCGCCGATCGAGACCGACGCGTTGATCGTCGGCGCCGGCCCGGTCGGCCTGTTCCAGGTGTTCCAGCTCGGGCTCCTCGAGGTGCGCGCGCACGTCGTGGACACGCTGCCGTTCGTCGGCGGCCAGTGCATCGAGCTCTACGCCGACAAGCCCATCTACGACGTTCCCGGGCTGCCGGTCGCGACCGGGCGCGAGCTGATCGAGCGGCTCGTCACGCAGATCGCGCCGTTCACGGCGCCGCTGCACCTGGGCCAGCAGGTCGATCGCGTCGCGGTGCGCGGCGACGGGCGCTTCGACGTCGAGACCTCCGCCGGCACGCGCTTCGTCGCCACGGCCGTGATCGTCGCCGGCGGCGCCGGTTCGTTCCAGCCGCGCACGCTCAAGCTCGAAGGGCTGGACCGGCATCGCGGCAGCCAGGTCTTTTACCGTCGGCCCGACGCCGCGCACCTCGCCGGCCAGCGCGTGCTGATCGCCGGCGGCGGCGTCGATGCCGTCGAGCTGGCGACGTCGCTCGCGAGCGATTCGGGGAACCGCCCCGCCGAAATCGTGCTGATGCATCGACGCGACGACTTCAGCGCCGGGCCCGAGCCGCTCGCCCGCCTCGCCGAACTGCGCCAGGCGCGCCGCATTCGCGTCGTCGTCGGCCAGCCCAACGGCCTCGTCGAGGCGGGCGACCGCCTGGTCGCGCTCGAGGCGCTGCTGCCCGACGGCGGCGACGCCTGGATCGCGTTCGACACGCTGGTGATCGCGCTCGGCGTGAGCCCCAAGCTCGGGCCGATCGCCGACTGGGGCCTCGGCATCCAGCGCAAGCAGGTCACGGTCGACACCGAGCGCTTCCAATCGACGACGCCGGGCATCTTCGCGGTCGGCGACATCAACACCTACCCCGGCAAGCGCAAGCTCATCGTGTCGGGCTTTCACGAGGCGACGCTCGCCGCGTTCGCCGCCGCCGCGATCGTCCACCCCGACCGCGCGCTGCCGCTGCAGTACACGACGACGAGCCCGCGGCTGCACCGCCTGCTCGGCGTCGACGGCGCCGACGGCGAGCGACCCCGAGACCCGCCGGCCTGACCCGGGTGATCCGCGGGCCTCGGACGCGTGACGCAGGCTCACACGCGGCCGCAGGGCTCTGGAACGCTGCTATACTGCGAGGCTGTTCCTCGATAGCTCAGTCGGTAGAGCGCCGGACTGTTAATCCGTAGGTCCCTGGTTCGAGCCCAGGTCGGGGAGCCAAGACATGAAGGGGTCGCGTTGCGAGGCGCGACCCCTTTTCCTTTGGTGAACCGGACCCGTCGCCGGCCGACTGGCGCGCCCGTGCTCACGCCGGTCTGCTTCACCCGGCGCGCAGCGCGCCTTCGGCAAGCGCTTTACTTCCTGCATGGACCAGCCTTCGCTCCCGCGCTCGATCCGCAGCTTCGACGACGTGCGCGCGCTCGACGCCGCCGCAGGTCGACGCAAAACACCGTGCGGCGATGGCGCGATGGTCTGGCACGTGTGGGGCGGCGACGGACCGCCGGTCGTGCTGCTGCACGGCGGCTCGGGAAGCTGGACGCACTGGGTGCGCAACATCACGGCACTGGTCGACGCCGGTCGCCGGGTGTGGATCCCCGACCTGCCCGGCTTCGGCGACTCGGCGCGACCGCCCGCGGGCGGCGACGCCGACGCGCTGCCGCCGTGGGTCGCGCAAGGGCTCGATGAGCTGCTGGGCGACACGCCCTGCGATCTCGTCGGCTTCTCGTTCGGCGCGATGGTGGGCACTTTCGTGGCCGAGCAACGCCCGGAGCGGGTGCGCCGGCTGGTGCTGGTCGGCGCCCCTGCGCTCAGCACCCAGCGCACGCGGCCACCCGGCCTGCGCTCGTGGGGCGGCCTGCCGCCGGGGCCCGAGCTCGACGCCATTCATCGCCACAACCTGCGCGTGCTGATGCTGCACGACGAGGCGTCGCTCGACCGTCTTGCGCTCGACGTCCACGCGAGCAACCTGGCGCGCGATCGCATGAAGCGGCGTCGGCTCTCGCAGACCGATGTGCTGCTGCGCACGCTGCCCCATGTGCGCTGCCCGGTCGCCGGCATCTGGGGCGCGCACGACGTCCTCTATCGCGGCCGCATGGAGATCCTCGAGCCCGCGCTCGCGAGGGCGCCGCGCTTCGAATCGCTGACGCTGATCGCGGGCGCCGGGCACTGGGTGCAGTTCGAGGCCGCCGAGGCGTTCGACGCGGCGCTCGCGGAGGTTCTCGCGCGCCCGCTGGACGCAGCGCCGGCGCCGGCGACAGGCTCCGGAGCCTGACCCAGCGCGGCGCGTTCAGCGCCGGATGGACCGTGCTCCGCCGCTCAGCGCGTCGGCAGCGGCCGCAGCGTGCCGCCCGGTCCGAACCCGGTGATGGGGTTGGCGCGCGGCAACGCCCAGTCGGGCTGCAGCGCGAAGCCGATCGCGTTCAGCTGCGCGCCCGAGCGGCCGACGAACCCGACCGCGCTATGACCCGTCGGCACCGTCACCCGGAACGACTCGCTCTTGGGCGTGCCGTAGATGCGCGAGCGCTTGACGCTGGTCTCGAACTGGATCGCCTCGATCGTCGAACGGCTCGCCCACACGCTCATCGCCGTGAGACGCTCGCCCTTGTCCAGGCGGAACGTGTTGACGTCGCCGCCCAGTCCACCGTGCAGCGACACCGTGAACGGCGTGCCGTCGCCCCGTCGCAGGACCGGGGCGACCGCGTCGACGCTGGCGCCGGCCCGGATCACGACCGCCACCAGCTGAACGTCGGGCGGCGGTCGGTCGGCGAACGGCTCGCCGCCCGGACCCCCGAGAATGCGCGTGGCCTGCATCGCCCGCGCCGCGGGCGTGGCGCCAAGTGCCGCCAGCACGGCGGCAGCGAGCAGCGCGCCGGCGAGCCGGCACCGCCGATCGCGGGTGCAGGGGCTGGCGCCGGGTGTGCCGGGGCAATCGTTCGTGCACAGGGATCGTTCGATCGTGGCCATGACGTCGATTGCAGCACATCGATGACCTTGGCCTGCGCATCGCCGGCTCGCGCCGGTCACCAAAAGGTGCGTTGCCGCGCTCTCAGCGCACGCGCCGTCCTCGGCGCCGGAACTGCTTCCACAGGAAGCGGCCGATCAACAGGAAGATCCACTTGCGCATTTCGACTCCCGTGCAGTGAGCGGCCGAGCGGGCAAGCGGAGTGCCGGTGACAATCACGACGGCGCAACGCGGGTCAACGGCCTGCCGGCGCGCTCGTTGATGAAGCTGGACGTCGTCGCCCTTACCCTGAACGGTATTCATGGACAAGATCCAACACCTTGAGGCCCGGTTGATCGCACACGGCATCGTGCTGCAGGCGATCGCGCGGCTGCTGCCCGAATCGACCCGTGCCGAGCTCAAGGCGGCCGCGAACAGCGTCGACGACGAGGGAATGCAGGAAGCCAACCCCGATCCCCACCTGCGCGAGATCGCGGCTCAGCTGCGGAGCATTCTGGAACTGGTCTGACCGCTCGAGCCGCGGCGCACCGAGGTCGGCGCAGCGCTCTTCCAGGATCGATCGACCCGGCACCGGAGGGGCTCGCGCCGCCGGTGACCGCGCCCACCCGCACGCGACTCAGGCGGCGGCCAGCTCCGGCTCGGCGATGCCAGCGGCCGGGGTGTCCGCTGCGATCAGCCGCCCTCGGCCGAGCGCCTTGGCACGGTAGAGCGCCGCGTCGGCGCTGCGGATCAGCTCGGCGATCGTCCCGAGTTCGGGCCCGAACACCGCGAGCCCGCTGCTGAACGTCACCGCGCGGTCGGGCGTGCCGGCGAACTCGCGCGCCATCGAGCGCCGCAGGCGTGCATCGGCGAGTCGCCCTTCGGCCGCCGCGGCATGGCGCACCAGCACGCAGAACTCCTCGCCACCCCAGCGGCATGCCAGGTCGCCGGCGCGGATCTCGCGCGCGAGCGTGCGGCCGATGGCGGTCAACGCCTCGTCGCCGGCCTGGTGCCCGAGGGTGTCGTTGAGCCGCTTGAAGTGGTCGACGTCGAGCAGCAGCAGCGCCACCGACTCGCCGTAGCGGCGCGCCGCCGACAGCATCTGCTCGGCGCGCTCGAGCCAGGCGCGCCGGTTCAGCAGCCCGGTCAGAGGATCGGTGTCGGCACGCGCGCGCAGCGCGTTCTCGGTCTCCTCGCGCCAGCCGAGGCAGAACGCGAGCGTGGTGAGCGCAAGCGCGACGTGGCCGAGCAACGCCCCGGCCACGTTCACCGGGTGCGGCGTGCGCAGCTCGGGGTAGGACGCGGTGAAGAAGGCGCCGAGGATGCCGCGCGCCAGCGTGATCGCGGCGAGCGGCCCGAGGCCTGCGACCAGAACGCCGCGCCAGCGCCTGCCGACGTGCGGCGCGCGCTGCAGGGCAGCGACGCAGACAAGCGCCATCGCGATGCAGAGCCCGGCATTGCTCCAGCCGACACGAAAGGGGTAGTTCTCGAACCCGAGGCCGTATCCCAGCGGCGTGAGGACCAGCGTCGCGGCGAGGACTCGCTTGCACGGCTGGCGGCCGGTCCAGCAGCAGACCGCGCGCCACATGCACGCGAAGCTGACGCCCAGCAGGCCGATCCACAGGGTCGAGAACCCGCGGTCGTGAATGGGCGCGGCGAGCAGGAACGAGCCCCATGCAGCGGCGTGGACGAGTCCGGCGGCGACCACCCATCGCGCCGCCGTGCCGGCCGCGAAGCCCATCACCGCCGCGACCGCCGCAGCGGTCGCGAGCACGCTGACGAGCATCAGCGTCAGCAAACTGCCTACATCCAGGTACACCCGACCTCTTCCAGGGGCGAAACCGCGATTGTTCCGCTCCCGCGCGGGTTCGTCCGATCCAACGCTGCGCCTTCCGTCACGCCGGCGGCGGTGGCGATGCGGATCGGCTCGCCGCACCGGTTGGAGACGTGCGTTTGCGGTTACCCGTTGGGAAGGTCGAGGGTTGCGCCGCAGAATCGTCCGACCCTCGGGTACCCCGCTTTCCGACACACGCTCGCGAGGCCTTCCGCTCGTGAGGGGCGCGAAGGACGGGCAATCTCGGGGTGATCTCTCAACCAACCGCGGGAGCGCCATGAACCAGGACAACAACTCGACCGGACCCTCCGACGACGCCGACGACTCGAACGGCGGCGCTGCCGCCACCGAACGTCTGGCGGACGCCGCCAAGCAACTGCAGGCGCAGACCACCGAAGTGTTCGACAAGCTGCGCCCGCAGCTCGACATGGCCGCCGAGTACGTACGAGCCCAGCCGGTGAAGACGATGCTGATGGCCGCCGCGTGCGGCGCCGCGCTGATGGGGGTGGTGACGCTCGCGGCACGACCGAGCCGGCGCGGCATCGACGCCGACGATCTGCGTGACCTGCGCGACAGCATCGACCTCGACGACATCCGCGACAGCATGGAAACCGAGGCGTCGCGCCGCGGCTTCAGCCGCGAGGAAGTGCGCCGCGTCGCCCAGAGCGCGGCCGACAAGGCGGCGCAGTTCGCGAGCGAGGCCTACGAGCGCGCCGCCGCCGTGGCGAGCTCCGCGGCCGAACGCGCGACTTCTGCGGCGAAGACGACGCGCAACGCCGCCGACGACGCGCTCGACACGCTGAGCGAGACCGTCAAGGACTGGCGCGACCAGGCCGCACCGCTGGTCGACAAAATCAAGCCGCAGATCGACGCGGTGACCTCCTACGCCAGGAACGAGCCCGCCAAGTCGGCGCTCGCCGTCGCCGCCCTCGGGGCCGCGATCGCCGGTGTCATCGCGCTGATGAACCGCGACGCCGACGACGACATGCTCTATTGAGCACCGACGTTCGCACCGGCGACGCGCCGGTGCGGCGCGCGCCACGGCCGCTCGACGAATACGGGCGGCCGTTGCACGTCTGGAGGCGCGCGCGTCAGTAGCACCCCGGCACGAGCCGCATGGGCACCCGAGCGCGTCGCGATGCCGAGTCGCCGCGCGAAGACCCGCGCGCCCATGGAATACTCGTCGCCGAGCCGGGGCGTTCCGGCGCGGAGGTGATTGCAATGGGCACGATCTGGGACGGTCCGCTCGACATGCCGAGCCTCGAGGGCAAGGTGTCGGCCGAGGAGTGGCAGACGCGCGTCGACCTCGCCGCCGCCTACCGGCTGGTCGCGCTCTTCCACTGGGACGACCTCGTCTTCACGCACATCACCGCCCGGGTGCCGGGCACCGAGCATTACCTGATCAATCCGTACGGGCTGATGTTCGAGGAAATCACGGCCTCGAGCCTGGTCAAGATCGACCTCGCCGGCAACGTGTTGCAGGAGACGCGTTTTCCGATCAACCCGGCGGGCTTCACGATCCACAGCGCGGTCCACGCGGCGCGCCACGACGTCCAGTGCGTGATGCACACCCATACGCTGAACGGCGTGGCGGTGTCGGCGCAGAAAGCGGGTGTGCTGCCGATCTCGCAGCAGTCGATCTTCGTGCTCGCGAGCCTCGGCTACCACGACTACGAAGGCGTCGCGCTGCGCGACGACGAGAAGCCGCGCCTCGTCGCGAGCCTCGGCAGCAGGACCTTCCTGATGCTGCGTAACCACGGCCTGCTGACCGTCGGCCGCACGGTCGCCGACGCGTTCCAGGCGATGTACACGTTCGAGGCGACGTGCGCGATCCAGGTTCGCGCGCAGGCGGGCGGCAGCCTCGCCGACGGGCGCCTCACGGAGGTCTCCGGCTCCATCATCGCGACCGCCGGCGAGCAGGCGCGCCAGGTGTCCAAGGGCGGCCTCGGCCAGCTGATCTGGCCCGGGCTACTGCGCCGCCTCGACCGGGTCGATCCCGGCTTCCGCCGCTGAGCCAGGGCTGGCGCTCGCCGTCGAGCGCCTGAGCGCCCGGCGAGCGCCATCGGCGCGGTCCGCGACGCGCACCGTTCACCTTCCTCCAAAGTCCTCACCCATGAAGCTCGACAACAAGATCTGCATCGTCACCGGCGCTGCCAGCGGGATCGGCCGCGAGATCGCGGCTCGCTACGCGCGTGAAGGCGGCCGCGTCGCCATCGCCGATCTCAACCTCGCGGCCGCCCAGGCCACCGCCGACGACCTGCGGCGCGAGGGCCTGCAGGCGATGGCGGTGGCGATGGACGTCACCGACGAGGCGGCGGTCGAGCGCGGCGTCGCCGATGTCGTCGCCGCCTGGGGCGGCGTCGACGTGCTCGTCAGCAATGCCGGCGTGCAGATCGTCCATCCGCTCGAGGAATTCCCGTACGCCGAGTGGAAGAAGATGCTCGCGATCCACCTCGACGGCGCGTTCCTGACCACCAAGGCGTGCCTGCCCCACATGTACCGCGCCGGCGGCGGCAGCGTGATCTACATGGGGTCGGTGCACTCCAAGCTCGCCTCGGTGCTGAAGGCGCCGTACGTGACCGCCAAGCACGGCCTGATCGGCCTGGCCAAGGTGATCGCCAAGGAGGGCGCGGCGCACGGCGTGCGCGCCAACGTGATCTGCCCGGGCTTCGTGCGCACGCCCCTGGTCGACAAGCAGATCCCCGAGCAGGCCGAGAAGCTCGGCATCAGCGAGGACGACGTCATCAAGAAGGTGATGCTCAAGGACACCGTCGACGGCGAGTTCACGACCACCGCCGACGTCGCCGAGGTCGCGCTGCTGTTCGCCACCTTCCCGTCGAACGCGCTCACCGGCCAGTCGCTGGTGGTGAGCCACGGCTGGTACATGCAGTAGCAGGTTCGCCTACGCGAGGTCGGCTCCGCAGCCGACAACGCGTAGCGCCGTTGCTCGGCGGTCGCCGCGGACGTCCGCGCGTAACGTCGCGGGTGGCGCCGCCTGTGGTCGCCGCGCCGCCGTGGCGCGCCTCTCTGCTTCTTCATGGGCATCCTGCTGCTCGTCGTGCTCGTGGTGCTGCTCGTCGCAACGCTGCCGACCTGGCGTCACAGCCGCAGCTGGGGCTTCGTGCCGAGCAGCACCCTAGGCGTCGCGCTCGTCGTGGTGGTGGTGCTGCTGGTGCTGGGGATCATCTGAGCCCGCGCGCCATGGCCCCGCCGCGCACAGTGGCTGACCCGATCTCCCTGCACTCGACAGCACGCGCCGCGCTACGATGCCGGCCCGCGCCGCGGCGCATGCATCCACGATGGACAGCCTCGACCTTCAGGTACTGACGCAGGCCCGGCGTTGGCGCGAGGACGGCCACGCCGTCTGGCTGGTCACCGTCATCGAGACCTGGGGCTCCGCGCCGCGCCCGCCGGGCGCCTTGCTCGCGATGCGCGACGACGGCCTGGTCGCCGGCTCGGTGTCGGGCGGCTGCGTCGAGGACGACCTCATCGAGCGGGTGCGCGGCGGCGAGCGCGTCGCGCGGCCGAGCCTCGTCGTGTACGGCGTCACCAAGGAGGAGGCGGCGCGTTTCGGCCTGCCCTGCGGCGGCAACCTGCGTCTGCTCCAGGAACCGCTCGACGCCACCGACTGGCTGGACGAGATCCTCGCGCGCACCGCCCGCCATGAGCTCGTCGCCCGGGTGCTCGACCTTGCCTCCGGCACCGTCCGGATCGAGCCGGCGCACCGCGGCGATGCGTTCAGTTTCGACGGTCGCGAACTGCGCGCCCTGTTCGGGCCGCGCTGGCGCATGCTGATCGTCGGCGCAGGGCAGCTCTCGCGCGCGCTCGCCCAGATGGCGCTGATGCTCGACTTCGACGTGATCTGCTGCGACCCGCGCGAGGAATACCACCTCACCTGGAACGTCCCCGGCACGACCTTCAGCACCGAGATGCCCGACGACCTGGCGCTCGCCCTGCAGCTCGACCCGCACAGTGCGGTGGTGGCGCTCACCCACGATCCCAAGCTCGACGACCTGGTGCTGCTCGAGGCGCTGAAGTCGCCGGCGTTCTACGTCGGCGCGCTCGGCTCGCGCGGCAACACCGTCAAGCGCAAGGAACGCCTGGCGCTGTTCGACCTCAGCGCGGCCGAGATCGATCGCCTGCACGGCCCGATCGGCCTCGACATCGGCAGCCGCACGCCGGGCGAGATCGCAGTGTCGATCCTGGCCGAGGTGGTCGCGGTGAGGAACGGCGTCGCGCTCAGGCAGAAGAAGCCCACGCTCGCGGCCGCGGCGTCGCTGCCGTGAGGCAGCGCCGGTGCAGGCGCCGCGATCTGCCCGCGCGGCGGAACGGCGGCGCGTGATCCACTGGCTGCGCGACGCGCGCGACCCGTTGCCGGCGACGCGCCGCGCCCTCCCCTCGGATTCGGACGCGCCCGGCCTGCTCGCCGCCGGCGGCGAGCTCACACCCGAGCGCCTGACCGAGGCCTACTCGCACGGCATCTTCCCGTGGTACAGCCCGGGTCAGCCGATCCTCTGGTGGTCGCCCGACCCTCGGATGGTGCTGCTGACAGCCGAGTTCAAGATCTCGCGCTCGTTGCGCAAGACGCTGCGCCGCTTCGCTGCGAATCCGGCCTGCGAGGTCCGCATCGACCACGCGTTCGACCGCGTGATCGATGCGTGCGCGAGCGTGCCGCGCGACGGCGTGCGCGGTACCTGGATCGTCCCCGAGATGCTCGCCGCCTACCGTGCCTGGCACCGGCTCGGCCGTGTCCACAGCGTCGAGACCTGGATCGACGGCGAACTTGCCGGCGGGCTCTACGGCGTTTCGCTCGGCCGCATGTTCTTCGGCGAATCGATGTTCGCGCTGCGTGCCGACGCCTCGAAGATCGCGCTCGCGGCGCTGGTGTGCTTTTGCCGCGAGCACGGCGTCGACACCATCGATTGCCAGCAGCACACGCGCCATCTCGCTTCGCTCGGCGCCCGCGAGCTGTCGCGAACGACCTTCGAAGAACGTCTGCAACGCGCGACGGCGCTGCCGCGCATCGAGGATTGGTCCTATGATTTGTCGCTGTGGCGCCATGTCGGGATCGACAGCAGCGCCGAGACGTTGGATGCTGGCTAAGTGACGCACCCGAAAGAACTACCGCTCGCCTCGCTGCAGTTCTACGCCACCGCGCCGTACCCCTGCAGCTACATCGAGGGCCGCATGGCGCGCTCCCAGGTTGCGACGCCCAGCCACCTGATCCACGCCGACGCCTACTCGGGGCTGGTCGCGAACGGGTTCCGGCGCAGCGGCATGTTCACCTATCGCCCGTACTGCGACGGCTGCCGCGCGTGCCTGCCCTTGCGCGTCCCCGTCGACCGCTTCAAGCCCACGCGCAGCCAGCGCCGCGCCAAGGCCCGGCACGAGTCGCTGCAGGCGCGCGTGCTGCGCCTGTGCTTCGTGCCCGAGCACTACCAGCTCTACCTCCGTTACCAGGCGGGCCGCCACATCGGCGGCGGCATGGACCACGACTCGATCGACCAGTACACGCAGTTCCTGCTGCAGAGCCGGGTCAACTCGCGCCTCGTGGAGTTCCGCGAGCCCGCACCCGACGGCAACGGAACGCTCAAGATGGTCTCGATCCTCGACATCCTGAACGATGGCCTGTCGGCGGTCTACACGTTCTTCGAGCCCGAACCGCGCACCAGCTACGGCACCTACAACGTGATGTGGCAGATCGAGCAGACCCGCCTGCTCGGCCTGCCGCACGTCTACCTCGGCTACTGGATCGCCGGCAGCGAGAAGATGGCCTACAAGGCGCAGTTCGCACCGCACGAGGTGCTGGTCAACGGCGAGTGGCAGGAAGGCCCGGTCGAGCCGGCGCTGGCCGGCTGCGCCGTCGAGCGACGCGGCGCGGCGTGAGGCCGCTCGGCGCCAGCGAAGCGGCGTGAGCCGCACTCGCCAGCGCGAACGGTGACGGTCTGCGCCGGTTGAGCGCCGCCTGGTGGCGCTTCGGAGCTTCCTCTTCAGATCCCCAGGCGCTCGACCACCGCGTCGGCGATCGCAAGACACGCCGTGAGCCCCGGCGACTCGATCCCGAACAGGTTCACGAGCCCGGCGACGCCGTGCTCGCCCGGTCCCTGCAGCATGAAGTCGCGCGCCGGCTGCCCTGGCCCGCTGAGCTTGGGCCGCACGCCGCTGTACGACGGCTGCAGCGCGCCGTCGGGCAAATCGGGCCAGAACGCGCGGATCGCGCGGTAGAACGGGGCGGCTCGCGCCGGATCGACCGCATAGTCGAGCGCCGCGGGGTCGCCGGTCAGCCACTCGACGTCGGGCCCGAAACGGGCTTGGCCGGCGAGATCGAGCGTCAGGTGCACGCCGAGCCCGCCAGGCTCCGGGATCGGGTAGACCAGGCGACCGAACGGCGCGCGCCCGGCGAGCCCGAAGTAGTTGCCCTTGGCAAGGAAGAGGCGCGGGATCGACGCCGAGCGCGGCTCGATGCGCGTCGCCAGTTCGGTCGCGCCGAGCCCCGCCGCGTTCACGAAGACGCGCGTGGCGAGTTCGAAACCCTGTGCGCCGCCGGTCCGCACGACGAAGCCGTCGGCGCTGCGCGCGACGGCCTCGACCGGCGTCTGCAGCGCAAGCGAACCGCCGGCGCGCTCGAGGTCACCGAGCAGCGCCAGCATCAGCGCGTGCGAGTCGACGATGCCCGTGACGGGCGAGTGCAGCGCAGCCACGGCGTGCAGCGCCGGTTCGAGGCGCGCGAGGCCGGCGGCATCGACCCACGCGAGCCCTTCGACGCCGTTGGCGGCCGCACGCGCGGCGATCTCGCGTAACGCGCCGACCTGCTCCGGCAGCGTGGCGACGACGAGCTTGCCGCAGCGCGCGTGACCCACGCCGCCCGCCTCGCAGTAGGCGTAGAGCTGCTCACGGCCGGCGACGCAAAGACGCGTCTTCAGCCAGTCGGGAGGGTTGTAGAGGCCGGCGTGGATGACCTCGCTGTTGCGGGAACTGACACCGCTGCCGATGAGCGCTTCACGCTCGACGACGATGGTTTCGAGGCCGCGCTCGGCAAGCGCCCGGGCGATCGCAAGGCCGACGACTCCAGCCCCGGCAACCAGGGCATCGACACGATCCATCGGCTCCAGCGTGCGTGATGTGGTGGGCGGTGAGGGTTTCGAACCCCCGACCCCGACAGTGTGAATGTCGTGCTCTACCCCTGAGCTAACCGCCCCCGAGCAGCGCCGGAAGGAGGCGGATTGTGCCACAGCGATCCGGCGGGTCCGCCGGGCCGGGGCCCCGCGAACTCAACGGCCGGGCGATGTGTCGTCGATCGCGCCGGCCCGGGTGCCGCTGGTCAGGACTTTCGGCAGTCGGTCGGGGAGCACAGCGACGAGCGGCGAAAATCCCCGGATGTTCGAGCGCTTCCGCAAGAAGACCCCCGCCTCTCCGGTGCCGCCGCCGGCGCGCCTGCCGTCACGCCTGGACAGCCTCGCCGACGGCGACTATCAGCTGATGGTCGAGTCCGCCAGCGACTACGCCATCATGCTGCTCGACCCGAGCGGGGTCGTGCTGAGCTGGAACGACGGCGCGCGCCGGATGAAGGGGTTCGAGCTCGAGGAGGTGATCGGGCAGCACGTGTCAATGTTCTATCCGTCCGAACTGCTCGAGCGTGACGCGCCGGCGATCGAGCTCGCCACCGCGGCACGCGAAGGGCGCTTCGCCGACGAGGGCTGGCGCGTTCGCAAGGACGGCTCGCGCTTCTGGGCCAACGTCGTCATCACGCGGCTGCTGCTGCCGAACGGCCAGCTGCGAGGCTTCTCGAAGATCACGCGCGACATCAGCGAGCGGCGGCGTCAGGACGAGCTGCTGCGCCTGAGCGAGGAGCGCTTCCGGCTCCTCGTCGAAGGCGTCAAGGACTACGCGATCTTCATGCTCGACCCGGCCGGCTACATCGTCAGCTGGAACACCGGTGCGCAGCAGACCAAGGGCTACGAGGCGTCCGAGATCATCGGTCAGCACTTCTCGGTGTTCTATCCGCCCGAGGTCGCGGCACGCGGCTGGCCGCAGGAGGAGCTCGAGATCGCGGTGCGCGAGGGCCGCATGGAGGATGAAGGCTGGCGCGTGCGCAAGGATGGCAGCCGCTTCTGGGCCAGCGTCGTCATCACCAAGCTGGTCGACGCCAACGGACGCCACCGCGGCTTCGGCAAGGTGACGCGCGACCTCACCGAGCGGCGCCGCGTCGCCGCGCTCGAGGACGAAGGCCGGCGCATCACGACCTTTCTCGCGATGCTCGGCCACGAGCTGCGCAACCCGCTGGCACCGATCTCGAACGGCCTGGCGCTGCTCGAACGCAACCGTGCGACCAGCGACGCCCTGCGTCCGACGCTCCAGATGATGGGTCGCCAGCTCACCCAGCTGACGCGCCTCGTGGACGATCTGCTCGACGTCGGCCGCATCACGAGCGGCAAGATCCACCTCGAAAGCGAGCCGGTTCAGCTGCGCGAAGTGGTCGTGCAGGGGCTCGAGTCGGTGCAGCCGCTCGTCGCGGCCAGGCAGCACGCGATCGAGGTCGATGTCGGCAGCGCCGACCCGTGGGTCCTCGGCGATCGCGCACGTCTCGTGCAGGTGCTCAGCAACCTGCTCCACAACGCCGCCAAGTTCACGCCGTCCGGCGGACGCATCCAGATCCGCCTCGCGCAGCACGGCGACCGCGCCGAGCTCAGCGTGCGCGACAACGGTCCCGGCATCGCCGAGAGCCATCTCGCCAAGGTCTTCGAATTGTTCGGCCAGGGCGACCAGGACATCGCCCGCCCGCACGGCGGCCTGGGCCTCGGCCTTTCGCTGGTGCGCCGCATCGTCGTGCTGCACGGCGGCGAGGTGAGCCTGTTCAGCCGCGGAATCCCGGGCGAAGGCGCCGAGTTCGTGGTGCGCTTGCCGACCATCCAGGCACCGCTACCCGACACCGCACGCACGGACGAGCCCGACGACGCCCAGCGCGTGCTGGTCGTCGACGACAACCTCGACGCGGCCGCGTCGATGTCGGCCCTCGTCGAGGTGCTCGGCTATCCGACGCTCACGGTCCACGACGGTCCGAGCGCGGTCGAGGCGATCAAGACAAACCGGCTGGGGGTCGTGATCCTCGATATCGGCCTGCCCGGCTTCAGCGGCATCGAGGTCGTGCGCCGCGTGCGCGTCGAGATGGCGCACGCGCCGACGTTCATCGCGGTTTCGGGCTACGCCGAACAAAGCGGCTTCGAAACGCCGCTCGAGTCGGTGTTCCATGCCCACATGACCAAGCCGGTCGACATCGAGCGGCTCGCCGATCTGCTCAAGTCGCTGCTCGGCGTTCCTCGCCTGACCTTGGCGAGCTGACGCTCGGGTCGGCGCGCGTGCGTGCGGCCCTGGCCGCGCTTTACTCGGCGCCGACGCACAGCCTCCCCTGATTCGCCACCGGCTCAATGCGCCGCTGCGCGCCGGCCCTGCGCGCCGGCTGCCGTTCAGCCAGAAACCGCTTCGGACAAACCCGAGGATGCGCGCGGCGCCGAGCGTCGTGACCGGAGAATTTTTTCCGCTGCAGCCGGCAACACGGCTGCACGCCGCGACGGCCGCGGCGTCGCCTGCCGGCCGTTCACCTCAAGAAAAACCTGCGCCGCTCCCGGCGCTTCGAGCGGAGGAACCATGCTTCAGTGCTCGCTGCTCAGCCTTGCCACCGCCGCCGCCCTCGTCGCCGGCGCCGCCTCGTCCGCACACGCCGCGGTGCTGCTGAGCGACACGTTCGACAACGAGAACGGCGGCCTCGCCCGCGCCGAATACAGCGGCTTCGCGAACTGGAGCGCGGCCAACATCGACCTGCTCGGGCCCGGCTACTTCGGCACTCTGTGCCAGGCCGCCGGCAACAACAGCCTGTGCCTCGACATGGAAGGCAGCGGCAACGGGTCGCTCACCACCAAGGCGGCGTACGACCTCGGTCCGGGCAGCGTGACGATCCAGTTCGACCTCGCCGGCGACCAGCGCGGGCGCGGCAACAACAGCGTGCTGGTCAGCCTCACCAGCATCTTCGGCGCGGTGCTGTTCAGCGAATCGTTCAGCCTCGGTGCCGACGCCGACTTCACGACGTTCATGCGCACCGTCAACGTGGCGGGGCCGGTCAGCGCGCGCCTCGGCTTTCTCAGCACCGGGCCGGCCGATTCGATGGGACTGCTGCTCGACAACGTGGTGCTCGGCACCGGCTCGATCACTCCCGTGCCGTCGCCGGTGCCGGAACCTGCGACCGGGCTCCTGCTCGGCACTGGCCTCGTCGGCATGGCACTCGGGCGCCGGCGCCGCGACGCCTGAACCGCGCGGGCGCGTCAGGCCGCCATGCGCGGCCAGACCGTGCGCCCGCCGCTCGCCTTGTCGAGGTCGGCGAGCCAGGCGGCATGCGCGAGCGCCTCGTCGGCGTCGGCTTCGATCACGACGATCTCGAAGCTGCGCAGGTCGATCAGCGGCACCGCGAGCTCGCCGTCGACGCCCTCCTCGGTGTCGATGACGAGCGCCTCCTGGCCGCGCGTCATTCGGATGTACACCTCGGCCAGCAGCCCCGCGTCGAGCAGCGCGCCGTGCAGGGTGCGATTGGCGTTGTTGACCTCGAAGCGCTTGCAGAGCGCGTCGAGCGAGTTCGACTTGCCGGGGAACATGTCGCGCGCCAGCAGCAGGCTGTCGGTGACCTGCGCGACCACGTCGGTGAAGAGCGGGCGCCCGATGCGCTTCAACTCCTCGTTGAGGAAGCCGACGTCGAACGCCGCGTTGTGGATGATGATCTCGGCGCCACGCACGTAGTCGAGCAACTCGTCGACGATCGCCCGGAACACCGGCTTGGTCGCCAGGAACTCGTCCGTGAGACCGTGGATCTTCAGCGCGTCCTCGGTGTTGCGACGCTGCGGGTTGACGTAGAGGTGCAGGTTGTTGCCGGTGAGGCGGCGGTTCACGAGCTCGACGCAGCCGATCTCGATGATGCGGTCGCCCGACTCGGGGCTGAGGCCGGTGGTCTCGGTGTCGAGGAAGATCTGGCGCATGACCTCAGGCCGGCTGGGCGGTCGGCGCCGCCGCGGCGCGGCGCCGCGCCCACAGCCAGAGCGCGATCCCGGCGAGGATCATCGGCACGCACAGCCACTGCCCGCGGCTGAGGCCGAGCGGCTGCGGCTCGAGGAAGCTGTCCGGCTGGCGGAAGTACTCGGCGACGAAGCGCAGCACGCCATAGCCGAACAGGAACGCGCCCGATACCTGCCCCATCGCGCGCGGCTTTCGCGCGTAGAGCCAGAGCAGCACGAAGAGCAGCATGCCCTCGAGCGCAAACTGGTAGAGCTGCGACGGGTGGCGCGGCACCGACGGCTCGCCAGCCTGCGGGAACACCATCGCCCAGGGCAGCGACGGGTCGGCCGGGCGGCCCCACAGCTCGCCGTTGATGAAGTTGCCGATGCGGCCGGCGGCGAAGCCGGTCGGCACGCACGGCGCGACGAGGTCCGACACCTCGAGGAAGTGGCGCTTGCGCGAGCGCGCGAAGAGCGCCATTGCGACCAGCACCCCCAGGAGGCCGCCATGGAACGCCATGCCGCCCTTCCACACCGCGAACACTTCGAGCGGGTGCTGCAGGTAGTAGCCGGCCTTGTAGAACAGCACGTAGCCGAGGCGCCCGCCAATTACCGTCCCCACCACGCCGTAGAACAGCAGGTCCTCGACGTCGCGCCGGGTCCAGCCGGTGGCGGCGAACTGCGGCTGCCGGATGCGGCGGTTCGCGAGATAGAGAAACAGGCCGAAACCGACGAGGTACGTGATGCCGTACCAGTGGATCGCGAGCGGCACGCCGATCGGCGAAAGGTCGAGCGCGACCGGGTTGAACTGCGGATGGACCAGCATCGCCGGATGATAAGGTGCGCGTTTTCGTGTGAACCCAGCCCCACCATGACCGCCAATCGCCGCTCCCGCCACATCACCGAAGGTGTCGCCCGCGCCCCCAACCGCTCGATGTACTACGCCCTCGGCTACGAGGAAGGCGACTTCGGCAAACCCATGATCGGCGTCGCGAACGGCCACTCGACGATCACGCCGTGCAACTCGGGGCTGCAGAAGCTGGCCGACGCCGCCGTGCAGGGGATCGAGGAAGCCGGCGGCAACGCGCAGATCTTCGGCGTGCCGACCATCAGCGACGGCATGGCGATGGGCACCGAAGGCATGAAGTACAGCCTGGTGTCGCGCGAGGTCATCGCCGACTGCATCGAGACCTGCGTCGGCGGCCAGTGGATGGACGGCGTGCTCGTCGTCGGCGGCTGCGACAAGAACATGCCGGGCGGCATGATGGGGATGCTGCGCGCCAACGTGCCGGCGATCTATGTCTACGGCGGCACCATCCTGCCGGGGCGCTATCAGGGCCAGGACCTCAACATCGTCAGCGTGTTCGAGGCGGTCGGCCAGTTCACCGCCGGCAACATGACGAAAACCGACTTCGACGAGATCGAGCGGCGCGCGATCCCCGGCAGCGGCTCGTGCGGCGGCATGTACACCGCCAACACCATGAGCTCGGCGTTCGAGGCGCTCGGCATGAGCCTGCCCTACTCGTCGACCATGGCCAACGTGCACGACGAGATCGTGCAGAACGCCAAGAACGCGGCGCGGGTGCTGGTCGAGGCCGTCAAGCGCGACCTCAAGCCGCGCGACATCGTGACGCGGCGCTCGATCGGGAACGCGGTCGCCGTGATCATGGCGACCGGCGGTTCGACCAACGCCGTGCTGCACTTCCTCGCGATCGCGCACGCCGCCGGGGTCGAGTGGACGATCGACGACTTCGAGCGCGTCCGCCAGCGCGTCCCGGTGCTCTGCGACCTCAAGCCCTCGGGGCGCTTCCTCGCGGTCGACCTGCACGCCGCCGGCGGCATCCCGCAGGTGATAAAGATCCTGCTGAATGCGGGCCTCATCGACGGCGACTGCCTCACGATCACCGGCAAGACGGTCGCCGAGAACCTCGCCGACGTGCCCGACCAGCCGCGCGCGGACCAGCAGGTGATCCGCTCGATCGACCAGCCGATGTACGAGCACGGGCACCTCGCGATCCTCAAGGGCAACCTCTCGACCGAAGGCGCGGTCGCCAAGATCACCGGCCTCAAGAACCCGGCGATCACCGGTCCGGCGCGCGTGTTCGATGACGAGCAGTCGGCGCTCGCCGCGATCATGGATCGCAAGATCGTCGCCGGCGACGTGATGGTGCTGCGCTACCTCGGCCCCAAGGGCGCACCCGGCATGCCGGAGATGCTCGCGCCGACCGGCGCGCTGATCGGCCAGGGGCTCGGCGAATCGGTCGGCCTCATCACCGACGGCCGCTTCTCGGGCGGCACCTGGGGCATGGTGGTCGGCCACGTCGCGCCGGAGGCGTATGCCGGCGGGACGATCGCACTGGTGCAGGAAGGCGACTCGATCACCATCGACGCCAACACCCTCACGCTGCAGCTCAACGTAGACGACGCCGAGATCGAGCGCCGACGTGCCACCTGGACGCCGCCGCCGCCGCGCTACACGCGCGGCGTGCTGGCCAAGTTCGCCCGCAACGCGTCGAGCGCGAGCACCGGCGCGGTGCTCGACGCGGACCGCTGATCGACGTTGCGCCGGCGGCTCAAGCCTGCCGGCGCGATGACGACGCCCTCAGGGACGCGCCTTCTTCGAATCGCGGGTCGAGCGCGTGTCGAGGCCGAGCGATGCCAGGTTCTCGCGCCGCCGCTTGGCCTTGCGCTCCTCGTCGCGCTTCATCTCGCGGCGCTTGTTGAGGCCCGACGCGTCGGAGAACCACCACCAGAGCACCGCGAGCGCGAACGGGACGCAGAACTTCCAGAGGTCGCCGGTGAGATTCCACGTCCACGCCCCGAACGGACCGACGCCCGCCAGGTTGAGGACGATCAGCAGGACTCCGACGGCGACGAACAGCATGGGCGGTCTCCTCGCTCGGGCGCCGGCCGCGCGACGCGGGTCGGCCCGTGCCGCCCCGGGCGCCAGGGCTTGCCGATGGTAGCGGCTGAGCTCCGACGCGAACGCCAACGATTTGGCGGAATGGCGCGCGGCGGCATCGGCGAGCCGGCGCGATGAGCGAGCGCGCGCGCGGGCCCGCCACCCGGAACCAGCATCCTTCGAAGGCATCGGGCGCGCCGCGTGCGCCGGCGAAGAAGAAGCCAGCCAGCGCCGGGCCGACGCTGCAGATCCCCGCCGGCAAGGACGTCCGCATCGACGTCCAGGGCCGCACTCTCCGTCTGACCAACCTCGACAAGCCGTTCTGGCCCGAGCTCGGCGTCACCAAGCGGGACCTGCTGCAGTACTACGCCGACGTCGCTCCGGCGCTGCTGCCGCACCTGGCCGACCGCGCGATGGTCATGAAGCGCTACCCGGACGGCGCCGCCGGCGAACCGTTCTTCATGAAGCGGGCACCCTCGCCGCGCCCCGAGTGGATCGAAACCTGCTCGATCGCGCACGCTTCGGGCAACGTGATCGACTTCCCGATGGTGCAGGACCTCGCGTCACTGCTCTGGGTGGTCAACCTCGGCTGTATCGATCTCAATCCCTGGTACGCGCGCTGCGACGACGTCGACCGGCCCGACTACCTGCACTTCGATCTCGACCCGGTGCCGGAGGCGACGTACGCGGCGGTGGTCGAGACGGCGCAGCTCGTGCGCACCGCCTTGGTCGGGCTCGGCATGCAGCCGATCGTCAAGACCACCGGCTCGCGCGGCCTGCACGTCTACGTGCCGATCGTGCACGGGCCGACGCAGAAGGACGTCTGGCGCTTCGCCAAGCAGTTCGCGGTCGGCATGGCGGCGCTTCGCCCCGACGTCGTGACCGCCGAGTACCGCATCGCCAAGCGCCCGGCCGGCCGGGTGCTCGTCGACTACAACCAGAACGCGTGGGGCCGCACGCTCGCGTCGGCTTACTCGCCGCGCCCGCGGCCGCGCGCGACCGTGTCGGCGCCGATCACCTGGGCCGAGCTCGACGCCGGCGCGCAGATCGACGACTTCGACATCGCGAACATGCCCGCGCGCATCGCCGCGGTCGGCGACCTGTGGGCGCCCTTGCTGGACCCGGTACAGCGATTCGACTTCCGACGTCTGCTCGGCGCGAGCGGCTGACCGCCTGCGCACACGGTCGCCGCAGCCCTCGGCGACATGTCCGGATCCGGCGAGTCGCGCACGGGACACTGCCGATAATTCGGGCCATGACGCTCGACGACGACTCGGCCTACCGCGCGCTGCTGGCGCGCGACGCGCGTTTCGACGGGCACTGGTTCGTCGGCGTCACCTCGACCGGCGTCTACTGCCGGCCGATCTGCCGGGTGCGCACGCCGCTGCGGCGCAACTGCCGCTTCTTCGACAGCGCGGCGCAGGCCGAGGCGGCGGCGTTCCGGCCGTGCCTGAAATGCCGCCCGGAACTCGCCCCGGGGCATCGACCGGCCTGGAGCGTGATGGACGCCTCGCAGACGCTGGCGCGGCAGGCCGCCGACACGCTCGACGCCGCCGATCCGGACGACGGTGCGCCGTCGATGGCGGCGCTCGCCGCGCGCCTTGGCGTGAGCGACCGCCACCTGCGCCGGATCTTCGCGGCCGAGCATGGCGTGACACCGCTGCAGTACCTGCAGACGCGGCGCCTGCTGCTCGCCAAGCAGCTGCTCACCGACACGGCCCTGCCGGTTGCCGACGTGGCACTGGCCAGCGGCTTCAACAGCCTGCGTCGCTTCAACGCCGCGTTCGCCGAGCGCTATCGCATGCAACCCACGCGACTGCGGCACAGCGCCGCCGCACCGTCCGAGGCGCCGACGGCCGGCGTGACGATCCGCCTCGCGTACCGGCCCCCCTATGACGTCGCCGGCGTGCTCGGCTTCGTCGCCGCGCGCGCCATTGCCGGCGTCGAGACGGTGACCGGCCGCACGATCCGGCGCACGCTGCGCGCCGGCGCGGTCGATGCGGCGCCCGGCTGGATCGAGGTCGCGTTCGCCGCCGATGCCGGCGCGCTGCGCGTGACGTTCGCGCCGACCCTGCGTCCGGCGCGCGTCGCCGCGATGGTGCGCCGCTGGCTCGACCTCGACGCCGCACCGGCGATCATCGACGCCGCGCTCGACGGGCTGGGCGGCGCGTCTGGGACGCGCCTGCCGGGCTGCCCCGATCCATTCGAGCTCGCCGTGCGCGCCGTGCTCGGCCAGCAGGTCAGGGTCGCTGCCGCGCGCACGCTGGCGCGGCGGCTCGTCGAGCGCTTCGGCAGCGATCTGGCGACGCCGTGGCCCGGCGTCGTCCGCGCATTTCCGGCGCCGGCCAGCGTCGCCGCGGCTGGCCGCGACGGCGTCGCATCGCTCGGCGTGATCGGAACGCGCGCAGCGACCATCGTGGACCTGGCGCGCCGCTGGGCCGAGATCGAGCCACTGTTCGCGCCCTCGGCGCGACCCGAGCCGCTGCTCACCGCCTTGCGCGAGACGTCCGGCGTCGGCGCCTGGACCGCGAACTACATCGCGATGCGCGGGCTCGGCTGGACCGACGCATTCCCACCGGGCGACGTCGCCGCGCTGAAGGCGCTGCGCGCGCGCTTCGGCGATGCGCCGCCGCGCGTGCTCGAAGCACACGCCGATGTGTGGCGCCCATGGCGCGCCTACGCGCTGATGCGCCTCTGGAACCCTGGGGAGGAGACCCGATGAGCTTCGCGATCGATTTCGTCCGTGGCGGCTGCAGCGCGCAGGCCCGCCATGCGTCGCCGCTCGGCAGCATCCTGCTCGCCCGCACGCCGCGAGGGCTTGCCGGCGCCTGGTTCGAAGGCCAGAAGCACCACCCGCCGACGTTCGACGCGCCGACGAACCCCGACGACCCGTTGCTGCGTACGGCGATCCAGCAACTGGCCGAGTACTTTGCCGGCTCGCGCTCGAGGTTCGACGTCGCGCTCGATGCCGCCGGCACTCCGTTCCAGCGCGCGGTCTGGGCGGTGCTCGCCGACGTCGAGCCAGGGCGGACGTGCAGTTACGCCGAGGTCGCGCGCCGCGTCGGCCGTCCTTCCGCGGTGCGCGCGGTCGCTGCCGCGATCGGCCGCAACCCGCTCTCGATCATCGTGCCCTGTCATCGAGTGGTCGGAAGCGACGGCGCGCTCACCGGCTACGCCGGCGGCATCGACCGCAAGACCGCGCTGCTCGCGCTCGAGCGGCAGCGGTTTGGAGAGGACGGCGGGCGCGCGTCGTGACCCTGCCGGGCACCGCACCCAAGGGCTGCCCGGGTGAGCGCGGTGCGGACGCCGCAGCACGTCGGTGTGGGCCGGGGACCGTCCTCCGCGCTTGAGTGCTCGCCGAGGCGAGGCGTCGCTGGCACCAGCCGCCCGACGCCTGGCGCGCTATCGGCCCGCCTAGAAACCCTGCCGCAGCAGGTACCAGCGCCACTTCGGGATGCGATGGAACCCGAGCGTGCCGGGCATCCCCGCGACCGGGGTTCCCTGCGCCATCTCGAGCGTGATGGAGCGGCTCGCGTCGGCGCTCGGTTCGCAGCGCCAGTTGCGTCCGTCCTGGATCACGCAATTCGAGAGCTTGCCCGAGGGTTCGCTGCCGCCGACGATCCAGAACACGACTTCGCCGTGCGGCTTGAGCGCCCGGAAGCGGTAGCGCGGTGCGGCGGCGAGCTTGCCGGTGCAGCGCTCGCCAGCCCATTCGCCGCCGATGCAGCGCACGGTAAAGATGGTGCGCTCGTCCTGCATGGTCAGGAAATCCGACGCCCACGCGGCGAGCACGAGACCCGCCAGCACGACCCCTACGCCCAGCCAGACCCGCTTCAAGCGCTGCCTCCCCGACCGGCGGCGTTGGCGCCGGCGCGGCGATTGTGCCCGTGCGCCAGCCTCATAGAGCAGGGTTGACGTCAGCGGCAAATGGCGCGACAAAGGCGGTCCGCCGTGCGCGTGGCTGGGCGCCCGTCCTCCTGCCATGGATCCGAACATACCGTTACTGCTTCACGAACGCGCGTCGGCCCGCCCAGCGGTGTTCTACGGCGTCATCTGGAGCCGATACATTTGCGGTCCCCGCCGTGTGGCGCCACGTTCGGCCGGCCCGGCTGTGTGGAGGCCCGCAACGGTCTGCTCCTGCGGGGACGCGACATGTCAATGATCCGTGTCTTCAATCATTACCTGAGACGACAGACGCTGCTGCAGGTCCTGCTCGACCTGGGGCTCATCGCGCTGTCGGTCATCGGCATCCACCTGCTGCATCCGCAAGACCCCACGCTGCTGGTGCCCTCCGCGGCCGCGCATGGTCTGCTGCTCTCGGCGTGCCTGCTCGTCGTCAACACGGCCTCGGGCCTCTACCAGCCGACGCGTCGTCGCTCGCTCAACCACTCGGTTGCCCGCGCGTCGTTGACGCTCATCCTCATGCTCGCGGCGACCTACCTGATCTTCGGGCTCGCGCAGGGGAACTTCGATGCGCTGAGCAGCGCCGAATGGGTCGCGATGCTGTGCGTCGCCGGCATCGTCGCGCATCGCGTCTATGCCGCGCACGCCGATGTGCCGTCGCGACCGCCGGCACGCGTGCTGATCTTCGGCTCGGGCGAAGCCGCGCAGATGGTCGGCCAGACGCTGCGCGAGTGCGATCCGCAGGCGCGCGTCGTCGGCTACTTCCCCGGCCCCAACGAAACCGGCAGCGTGATCCCCGAAGCCGAGTTGCTGCGAGGGCGCGGTTCGCTGCGCGAGTGTGCGGTCGAGCTCGGCGTCGACGAGATCGTGGTCGCGCTCGCCGAACGGCGCGGCGGCAGCATGCCGCTGCGCGAACTGCTCGACTGCAAGGTCGGCGGCATCCGCGTGACCGATCTGGCGGGCTATTTCGAGAAGATGCTCTGCCAGATCCGCATCGACCACGTGCGCGCCGGCTGGCTGATCTTCGGCGACGGCTTCCAGCAGGGCACCTACCGGAGCATGGTCAAGCGCGCCTTCGACGTGCTGTGCGCCGGCATCCTGCTCATCGTTTCGCTGCCGATGATGGTGCTCACCGCGGTCGCGATCAAGCTCGAGAGCCGCGGCCCGGTGTTCTATCGCCAGGAGCGCGTCGGGCTCAACGGCAGCACGTTCCGCGTGCTCAAGTTCCGCAGCATGCGCGTCGACGCCGAGACCGACGGCAAGCCGCGGTGGGCCGCCGCGCAGGACTCCCGCGTCACCCGCGTCGGGGCGATCATCCGGCGCTTCCGCATCGACGAGATCCCGCAGCTGCTCAACGTCTTCGAAGGCGACATGAGCATGGTCGGGCCACGCCCGGAACGGCCCTTCTTCGTCGAGCAGCTCACCGAGCAGATTCCGTATTACGCGCTGCGCCACAGCGTCAAGCCCGGCGTCACCGGCTGGGCACAGGTGCGTTATCAGTACGGCTCGACCGTCGCCGATTCGCTCGAAAAGCTCCAGTACGACCTCTACTACGTCAAGAACCACACGCTGTTTCTCGACATGGTGATCCTGTTCGAGACCGTGGGCGTCGTGCTGTCCGGCAAAGGCGCTCGTTGACCCGTCCGGCGGCGGCGCGCTCGGCGCGCGGATCGTTCGCGCGAATGGCTGGACCATGAAGCCCATCGCCCTCGACGTGGCCACCTGGAGCGCGCTGCTCGCCGCTCTGGCGTACTCCGCGTTCGGCCTGCGCCTGCTGTGGACCTACGGCCGGCGCAGCCTCGAGTCGACGCCCTCGGTGCTGTTCGGCGTCGCCCTTTTCGCGACCGCCCTCTGGGCCTGGCTGAGCGTCGGCGCAAGCCTCGTCGCGGGCGGCTCGCGGTTCCTGGTGCCGCTCGCCGACGCGCTGCGCTACGCGGCCTGGTTCGCGTTCCTGCTGAGCCTGCTCAAGCCGGTCATCGCGCAGCGCCGCCAGCAGCCCATCGCCAAGCTGCTGCCCGTCGCGATCGGCCTCGTCGCGCTGCGCCTCGCCGCGCTCGCCGCCGAGCAGTGGTCTCTGAACGGCTCGCAGTGGGCGCGCATCGCGCTGTTCACCACGCTCGCTCTGCCGGTGGTCGGCCTCCTGCTGGTCGAGCAGTTGTTCCGCAACACCGCCGACGACTCGCGCTGGAACGCGAAGCCGCTCTGCCTCGCGCTCGGCATCGTCTTCTCGTTCGACATCTACGTGTACTCGCAGGCAGTGCTGTTCGGGCGCGCCGACGACGACGCCGTCTCTATCCGCGGCGCGATCCACGCGTGCGCGGTGCCGCTGTTGTTCGTCGCCTCCAAGCGGCGCGCCGACTGGATCGCGCGGCTGCAGATCTCGCGCGCCGCCGCGTTCCACTCGACCGCGCTGGTGATCGCCGGCATCTACCTGCTGATGGTCGCGGCTATGGGCTACTACATCCGCTTCTTCGGCGGCCAGTGGGGCTCGGCTCTGCAGCTCGCCGCCCTCTTCGTCGCGCTCGCGCTGCTGCTGGTGCTGGCGTTCTCGGGAACGATGCGCTCGCGCCTGCGCGTCTTCGTGCGCAAGCACTTCTTCAGCTATCGCTACGACTATCGCGAGGAGTGGCTGCGCCTGACCGCCATGCTGTCCGCCAAGAGCACGCCCGCAGAAATGGGCAGCCTCGTGATCCGCGGCCTTGCCGACATGGTCGAGAGCCCCGGCGGTGCGCTCTGGACCCAGGCACCCGACCAGCCCGAGTTCGTGCAGACGGCGCGCTGGAACGTGCCCGCTCTCAAGGAGCGCGAACTGACCGACTCGCCGTTCGCCACCTTCCTGCGCAGCACCGGGTGGATCGTCGACCTTGAAGGCTGCCGGAGGCACCCCGAGCGCTACTCAGGGCTCGAGCCGCCGGTCTGGCTCACGCCGGCACAGCCGTTCTGGCTGGTGATCCCGCTGAGCGTCGCCGACGAGCTCATCGGCTTCGTCGCGCTCGCACGGCCGCGGACGCCCGTCGACCTGAACTGGGAAGTCACCGACCTCCTGAAGACCGCCAGCCGCCAGGCAGCCGGCTTCCTGGCCCAGATGCGCACCACGGAGGCGCTGCTCGAGACGCGCAAGTTCGACGCGTTCAACCGGATGTCGGCGTTCGTCGTCCACGATCTCAAGAACATCGTGACGCAGCTGAGCCTCATGATGGCCAACGCCAAGCGCCTGCACGACAACCCGGAGTTCCAGCAGGACATGCTGGCGACCGTCGAGAACTCGCTCGAGAAGATGCGCCAGCTGATGCTTCAGCTGCGCGAGGGCGAGGCCCCACCCGGCGGTCAGAGCGGAGTCGACCTGGCGCGCATCCTCGCGCGCATCGGTGCGGTCGCCGCGGCACGCGGCCGAACGGTCGAGCTCGAGGTGCTCGATCCGGTGATCACGCGCGGCCACGAGGAGCGCATCGAACGGGTGCTCGGGCACGTGGTGCAGAATGCGCTAGACGCGACCGGGGCCGCCGACCGCGTCTGGGTCAAGCTGAGTCGGCGCAGCGGCCAGGCACACGTCGAAGTCGGCGACACCGGGGCGGGCATGTCGCAGGAGTACGTGCAGACCCGGCTCTTCAAGCCGTTCCAGACCACCAAGCCGACGGGCATGGGGATCGGCGCGTACGAGAGTTTCCAGTATGTGCGCGAGCTCGGCGGCAGCATCAGCGTCGACAGCGAGCTCGGGCGCGGCACCGTGATGACGATCGTGCTGCCCTTGTTCGAATCGCGCCAGCCCTCGGCGCTTGAAATGGCGGGCGCCAAATGAATTCCGAGAAATCGCCACCGCTGCTGATCGTCGAGGACGATCTGGCGCTGCAGAAGCAGATCAAGTGGTCGCTCGACCGCTACGAGTCGGTGACCGCGAGCGACCGCGAAAGCGCGCTCGCACAGTACCGCCGCCACGCGCCGGTGGTGGTGACGATGGATCTCGGGCTCCCGCCCGATCCCGATTCGGTGTCGGAAGGCTTCAAGCTGCTCGAGCAGCTGCTCGAGCTCGACCCTGACGTCAAGGTGATCGTGCTGACCGGGCAGAACGACCAGGCCAACGCGCTGCGCGCGGTCGCGCTCGGCGCCTACGACTTCTTCGCCAAGCCGTTCGACCCCGAGCTGCTCGGTCTGACCATTGCGCGCGCGTACCGCGTGTGGGAGCTGCAGGCCGAGAACCGGCGCCTGCAGACCCTGCATCAGCCCGACGCGCTCGGCGGGCTGATGACGCGCGACCCCGAAATGCTGCGCATCTGTCGCACCATCGAGAAGATCGCGTCGAGCTCGGTGACCGCGCTGCTGCTCGGCGAGAGCGGCACCGGCAAGGAGGTGCTCGCCCAGGGTTTGCACCAGGCGTCCAGGCGCAGCGGCAAGTTCGTCGCGATCAACTGCGCGGCGATCCCCGAGAACCTGCTCGAGAGCGAGTTGTTCGGCTACGAGAAGGGCGCGTTCACCGGCGCTGCCAAGACGACGCCGGGCAAGATCGAGACGGCGCACGGCGGCACGCTGATGCTCGACGAGATCGGCGACCTGCCGTACCCGCTGCAGTCGAAACTGCTGCGCTTCCTGCAGGAGCGCAAGATCGAACGCGTCGGCGGGCGCCAGGAGATCCCCGTCGACGTGCGCGTGGTGTGTGCGACGCACCAGGACCTGAAGGGCCTCATCAAGGAGCAGCGCTTTCGCGAGGACCTTTACTACCGGGTCGCCGAGATCGTCGTCCACGTGCCGCCGCTCGCCGCACGCAAGGGCGACGCGCTGCTGCTCGCGCACGCCTTTCTGCGTCGCTTCGCCGAGGAGCACCGGCGCGGCACGCTGCGCTTCAGCGAGGACGCCCTGCGTGCGATCGAGCAGCACAGCTGGCCCGGCAACGTGCGCGAGCTGCTCAATGCCGTCAAGCGCGCCGCCATCATGGCCGAGGGCACTCGGGTCGAACGCGAGGATCTCGATTTGCCCGCGTCGCCGGCCAGCGACGACGCACCCGACACCACGCTCGACCTGCGCGCCGCCCGCGAAAAGGCCGAGCGCGATGTGGTTATTGCGGCACTGGCACGCGCCGACGGCAACATCGTGCGCGCCGCCGAATTGCTGGGCGTCAGCCGACCGACGCTCTACGACCTGATGCATCGTCTGGCGATCAAGCCCTGAGGCCCTCGTTTCGTTTCCTTCCTGAAAGCTGAACCCGTGAAACACAACCTGCGTGGCCTGAGCATGGCCGTGATCGTCGCTGCCGCCGTGGCCGCGTGCGGCGGCGAGGAGAAACCCGATGCGCTGCTCGCATCGGCCAAGACCTACCTGGAGAAGAAGGAGAGCAAGGCCGCGGTGATCCAGCTGAAGACCGCGCTGCAGCAGCAACCGGACTTCGCCGAAGCACGTCTCCTGCTCGGTCAGACGCTGCTCGATACCGGTGATGCGGTCGGCGCCGAGGTCGAGCTGCGCAAGGCGCGCGACCTCAAGGTGTCGGACGACAGGGTGGTGCCGCTGCTCGCGCGCTCGCTGCTGCTCCAGAACAAGGGGCAGCGCGTGCTCGACGAGCTCGGGTCGGTCGAGCTGCGCGAGCCGGCCGCCTCGGCCGAGCTCAACACCGCCATCGCGACCGCTTACGAGATGAAGGGCGACACGACGAAGGCGACCGCCGCGCTCGATGCCGCGCTCAAGGACAACCCCGACTTCAGCTCGGCGCTCCTCATGCGGGCACGGAACAAGGCGGCGCAGCGCGATTTCGACGCCGCGTTCCAGCTTGTGGATCACGCGATCGCGAAGAACCCGAAGGACTACCAGGCGCTGCAGTTCAAGGGCGACCTGCTCTACGTGCTCAAGCACGACGCCGACGGCGCGCTCGCGCTGCATCGCAAGTCGCTCGCCGAACGCGAGGACTGGGTCCCGGCGCACGCCAGCATCCTCGAGATCATGTTTGCGCGGCGCGACATGGAGGGCGCACAGGCGCAGCTGGCTGCGCTGCAGAAACTGCTGCCGAATCATCCGCAGACGCGCTACTACCAGGCTCGCGTGGCTTTCCTGAAGGAGGACTACAAGCGCGCCAAGGAACTGGTGCAGCCGCTGGTCGGGGCCGCGCCGAACAACTTCAACGTGCTGATGCTCGCCGCGGCCATCGAGATGCAGACCGGCTCGCTCGCGCAGGCCGAGACGTACGCCACCGGCGCGATGCAGCGCTCGCCGAGCGCCGGTCCGGCGCGTCTGCTGCTCGCCCGCATCCTGCTGCGCTCGGGCCAAGTCGCGCGCGTCGAGCAGGTGCTCGCGCCGCTGCTCGAAGAGCCGAGCGTCGGCAGCGATGCGCTCCAGCTCGCCGGCCAAGCCGCGCTGCAGAGCGGCGACATCAAGGGCGCCGAGAGCTACTTCGCGCGCGCCAGCAAGGCGAACCCCGACGACGCGGCGAGCCGCACCGCGGTCGCGCTGACCCAGTTCTCGAGGGGCAACGCCGATGCCGGGTTCGATCAGCTCGAGCAGATCGCCGCGGCCGACAAGGGAACCATCGCCGACATGGCGATCATCAGCGCTCGGCTGCGCCAGCGTGACTACGCGGGCGCCATGAAGGCGATCGACGGGTTGGAGCGCAAGCAGCCGGGCAAGCCGCTGCCGCCGCACCTGCGCGGCCAGGTGCAGGTGAGCCAGAACAACATTCCGGCCGCGCGCAAGAGTTTCGAGCAGGCGCTGGCCGCCGATCCGACGTTCTTCCCGGCGGTCGCCAGCCTCGCCGCGCTCGACCTGCGCGACAAGAAGCCGGACGAGGCCCGCAAGCGGTTCGAGGAACTTCGCAAGAGAGACCCGAAGAACGTCAACGTCCTGCTCGCATTGGCGGAGATCCGCTCGCAGGGTGGTGCCAGCAAGGAGGAGCTCGCCGGGCTGCTCGCCGACGCGATCAAGGCGCACCCGACAAGCGTCACCCCGCGCACGCTGCTGGTCCAGCTGCACATGCGAGCCAAGGACAACAAGCAGGCGTTGACGGTCGCTCAGGAAGGCGTTGCCGCCCTGCCCGACAGCCCCGAGATGCTCGACGCGCTCGGCCGCGCGCAGGTCGCCGCCGGCGAAGCGCGCCAGGCGGTCACCACCTTCAACAAACTGACCTCGCTGCAGCGAGGCTCACCCGAGCCGTACATGCGGCTTGCCGACACCCATGTGCTGCTCAAGGACAACGCGGCAGCGCGCGAGAGCCTCGCGCGCGCCCTCGAGGTTGCGCCGCGTCACCTGCCTGCGCAGCGTGGCCTGATCCTGCTCGATCTCGCCGAGAAGAAGCCCGAGCAGGCGATGGCACGTGCGCGCGCGATCCAGAACGAGCGTCAGGGCCAGCCGGTGGGCTACCTGCTCGCCGGCGACATCCAGGCCTCGCAGCGCGACTGGACTGCGGCCGCGGCGTCGTACCGCGCCGCGCTCAAGCAGGGGCCGACGACCGAAGGCGCGACGAAGCTTTATGACAGCCTGGTCGCGGGTCAGAAGCGCCCGGAAGCCGAGAGCTTCGCCAGCAGCTGGGTCAAGGAGCACCCGACCGACTGGGCCTTCCGCGGCCAGATCGCCGAGCGCGCCCTGACGCGTTCGGAATTCCCGATCGCCGAGGCCCACTACACGGCGATCGTCAACGCGCAGCCCAACAACGCGATCGCGTTGAACAACCTCGCCTGGATCACCAACCGGATGAAGAAGCCCGGCGCCGCCGCGCTCGCCGAACGCGCGCTCGCCCTGCAACCCGACCAGCCGTCGTTCAACGACACGCTCGCGACCATCCTCGCCGACGCCGGCGACTACAAGAAGGCGCTCGAATACGAGAAGAAGGCGCTCGCGGGGAGCCCGCAGAACTCGTCGTTCAAGCTGAACCTTGCCAAGCTCTACATGAAGGTCGGGGACAAGGCGCAGGCCAAGACGCACCTCGACGATCTCGCGCGCCTCGGGGACCGCTTCCCGGCGCAGCAGGAAGTCAACGAGCTCGCGAAGGCGCTCTGACCGACAGGGCGACTCTGGCCGGGGCAGCGATGCCTCGGCTTGCTTGCTTGCGGACGAGCCTGGAAGCGTGAGAACGGCGGCATGGCGGGTGCACGAGGCTCGAGTGCACCTGCCCACGCTGCCGCTTCTGCTGTCACACGGCAGCAGCGAGGCGCGCTGGCGGTGAGCGCCATCGTGATCTGCGCCTCCGCGAGCGCATCCTCTGAATCCGCTACCCGGCCAGCAGCGCCGCCCCGCCGCGGCGAAGGGTCAGACCTTGTAGTAGCTCCGGTACCAGTCGACGAAACGCTGCACGCCGACCTCGACCGGGGTGGCCGGCACGGCATCGACCCAGTCGCGCAGGGCCTGCACGTCGGCGAAGGTCGCCGGCACGTCGCCGGGCTGCATCGGCAGCAGCCGCTTCTCCGCGCTGCGTCCGAGCGCGCGCTCGATGCAGCCGATGAAGTCCAGGAGGGCCACCGACTGGTGGTTGCCGATGTTGAAGATGCGGAACGGCGCGTCGCTCGTTGCCGGGTCCGGCGTCTCTGCACGGTAGCCGGGCTCCGGCTCGGCGATGCGGTCGAGCACGCGCACCACTCCGGCCACGATGTCGTCGACATAGGTGAAGTCGCGCTGCATCCGTCCTTCGTTGAAGACGTCGATCGGCCGGCCTTCGAGGATCGCCTTCGTGAACAGGAAGAGCGCCATGTCCGGTCGCCCCCACGGGCCGTAGACGGTGAAGAAGCGCAGGCCCGTCGTCGGCAGGCGGTACAAGTGGCTGTACGTGTGCGCCATCAGCTCGTTGGCCTTCTTCGTCGCGGCGTAGAGGCTCACCGGATGATCGACACTGTCGTGCTCGGAGAACGGCATCTTCGTGTTGCCGCCGTACACGCTCGAACTCGACGCGTAGACGAGGTGCTCGACGCCGTGGTGGCGGCAGCCTTCGAGCACGTTCATGAAGCCCACGATGTTGCTGTCGATGTAGGCGTGCGGGTTCTGCAGCGAGTAGCGAACGCCGGCCTGTGCGGCCAGGTGGATCACGCGCTCGGGCCGCTCCTCGCGGAACACCTGCTCCATGAGGCCGCGATCGGCGACATCGGCGTGCACGAAGCGGAACTCGGGGTAAGCCGTCAGCCGCGCGAGGCGGTCGCGCTTGAGCTGGACGTCGTAGTAGTCGTTGAGGTCATCGATGCCGACCACCTGGTCGCCGCGCTCGAGCAGGCGCAACGACGTGGTCATGCCGATGAAACCGGCGGCGCCGGTGAGAAGAATCTTCATTCAGGAAAAAGGTTGCCGGCGAAGGGCCGTCAGCCTACCACCGGCGCGGTGCCAGGTGCCGCGAGCTAGCTCGACGCGCGGGGCGCGTCGCCGGCCGACTTCAGGCGGCCGACGATGCCGGCTTCCTCGGCGATCGAGAACGCGTACGGATAGAGCGAGCGTTCGGTCGACGACAGCTGCGGATTGCCCCCGAAGCGTCCGATCTGCTTCTCGGTGTGGCGGAAGTCGAGGCTGAGCAGGACCGCCGGCGCATTGACGCGCGGGTTCATGCGCTCGGGGCCGAGCACCTTGAAGCCGAGGATGCGCTCGTAGTACTTGACGTGGCGCGGGTTGACCTCGATCAACAGGCTGTCGAAGCCCTTGACTCGGTACGCGTAGATGTACGCGACATGGAAGAGCGAAGCCAGCACCCGCTTGGAGCCGGGGACGTTGTCCATCGCCAGCTGCGTGAACTCGCAGATACGGCAGCCGGCCCGGCGCAGCGCATCGACCTCGGCACCGAACAGCTGCTCGACCAGCAGCCCGGAAGCACCATCGAAGCCGATGCTCATCGTGCCGATGGTCGCGGCGTGGTCGCTCGCGACGAGAGTGATGCGATCGAGGCTCTGCTCTTCCGGCAGCGGCTTCGTGGAGTAGCCGCGCCAGGCGTAACGCCGATTGATCAGAATGTTGGCCGAGCTGCGCCGGCCAGCCGTGTCGGCAGCGCGGATCTTGAAAAGGCGCTGCTCGATCTCGTCCTCGGCCGGCGCCAGTTCCGCCGGCACGGTCAGCATCGAACGCAGCGGCGCCGCCTCGAACGACGCGCCGATGATCGTGTTATCGCTCACGGGCAAGCCGCTTCCTCCGCCACTCGCTGGTCGCCGAAAAATGGTTCATGGCGGTTCATCGGACAACAGCGCCCGAGCTGAACCCGGCGACTGTGTCCAAGCGTTTCAGAGACCCGGCTGAGCGCGCACCACTCAGCGCTCGTCACGCCTCTTCAGACGGCTGACGATCCCCGACAGTTCGTCCGAGGAAAACGCATAGCGGTACATCGAACGCTCCGCCGCCGCGTGGCTGTTCTTGGTCGCGTTGACGTGGCCGATGCGCGCGGCGGCGTCCGCGAGATCCAGCGCGAGCAGCACTGCCGGCGCGTTGACGCGGCAGTTGAGGCGCTCACCGGCGAGCACCGAGAACCCGAGCATGGTTCGGTAGAAGCGCACGTGACGCGGGTTCACCTCGATCACGATGCGATCGCAGCCGCGAATCTCGTGCGCGTAGATGAAGGCGGTGTGGAACAGCGACGCCAGCACGCGCTTGGAGTGGGTGTTGTCGTCGATCGCGAGCTTGACGAACTCGCAGAGCACCAGGCCTTCGCTGCGCAGCGTCGAGACGCAGTCGTGGAAGCACTCGTCGGCAAGCAGACCACCCGACCCGTCGAAACCGATCGTGATGGTGCCGAGCGTGACGTCGTGGTCCTGCCCGATCAGCGTGAGGCGGTTGCCGTCCTCGGCGTCGGGCATCGCAACGCTGCTGTAGCCCCGCCCGGCGTACATGCGATTGAGCAGGATGTGCGCCGAACTTCGATGGCCCTCGGTATCGGCCGCGCGGATCGTGATCAGGCGCCCATCGACCTCCGCGTCGGACGTCGACAGCTGTGCCACGTCCTCGAGCAGCATCGAGCGCAGCGACATCGGTTCGTTGGAAGAGTCAAAAGTTGCGTTCAACACGGTCTTAGGTCTGCTCGGCAAGCCCGCCATCGACGCCAGCCGCGCAACGGATCGGCTGGACAAGCTCACCATTCCGGCGACTTGCGCCCGATGGGGAAGCGACTTTAACTGATGGCCTGTCCATTCAAGCCTCTCTCTTACCCTCCCATACACATGCGGAGCGATCGACACGCAGCGTCGCCAACGGTGTTCTCGTACCTCTCGCACGTGCAGCGGGCACGCAGCTCTCGAAGCCCTCTTGCTTAGCCGGGCGCGTGTGTCGGGCGAACTGGGGCTGCTCAGTCAAGCGCTCGCGCGCGTGGATCCACCGGTGGACGTGCCTGTTCAGCACCCCTTCCTCCGCCGCCAGCGCGTCTCAGGATCGTGACCCGACATAAAAAAGGGCCCCGTGCGAACACGGGGCCCCCTTCGATCGTGCTGCCTAGCAGCGCAAGATCAGCTCTTGCGACGGCGGCTGGTAAGGCCGAGACCCGTCAGCGCGAGGCCCACGAGCGCCAGGCTGGCCGGCTCCGGCACCACGAAGACCGCGCTCAAGTCGCCGGTCGACGTGAACGTCGAACCACCCGGAGTGGTCGGCGAAAGCGCGTCGAAGTCGCCGTCCACGTTGACCACCAGGTAGAACGGACGCGGTGCGGTGAAGTAGTTGCCGCCCTGCGCCGTAAGCGTGAAGTTGCCGAAGAACAGGTCGAAGGCGCCCGGGTTGCCCAGGATGCCGACGCCGGAAAGCAGCTGGGTCGACGACGCGATCAGGTAATCGTCAGCGATGTTGCCGCGGGCCACCGGCGCGCTACCGGTCGCACCGGTCGCCAGCGTCGTGTCCTGGTTCGGATCGATATACAGGAAGAACTGGCCCGTGTTGCCCGTGAACACGCTGCCCGGCGTCGAGCCGGTCGTCGAGCCCGACGACGTGAACGTCGCGTACAGGCCATAGCCGCCGGCGCCGAAGCCGTTCAGCTGGGTCTGCGGAACGTTCGTGGTGCCGTCATTGCGGAAGAAGGCGCCGAAGTTCGCGTAGCCCGAGGTGTCGAAGGTGTTGCCCGGGTTGATCGTCAGCACTTCGAAGTAGCCGCCGTTCAGCTTGTCGGCCGTGAACGTGTTGGCTGCGGCGCCTGGGACGCTGCCTTCATTGACGGTGAAGTCGGGCAGCACCACCGCCGCGCTGGCGGCCGGAGCGATCGCGGCCGTCAGTGCGGCGGCTGCGGCGGAGAGAAGGAACTTTTTCATCTGTACTCCTGGTTGATCGTTCTCGCCCGTGGGTTCGGGTCTTGGCTCCTCTAAAGCACCGGCTGTGCCAGCTTCAAAAACCTGTTGTCCGCCGCGCACTTAACCTCCTGTTGCAAGTTACGCGACCGCTCGCTGTAAACAATGCCGACACCCGGTGATGTCGAGAGGGTCGGCACGGAGCGCACGGGAGGGATCGTAGCGAGCCGGACGGGTGTCGACGAGGGGCGTTCTCGAACCGTTGGCTAGGGGTTCCACGTAGACGCCGACCGACCGCACGCTTGCGCTCTGGTGCCCGCGCCCGACGCGGTGGGCGCCGCTCACGAGCATGGACAATAGGTCCATGAGCGAACCGTTCGACTATGAGGCCAGCGTTTCCCGCAACATCGGATGGGTGACGCCGGCCGAGCAGGCGCGGCTGCGCGGTGCGCGGATCGCCGTTGCCGGGCTGGGCGGCGTCGGCGGCTCGCACGTCCTCACGCTCGCGCGGCTCGGCGTGGGCGCCATGAACCTCGCGGACTTCGATCGGTTCGAGATCCACAACATGAACCGGCAGGCGGGAGCCTTCGCGTCGACCCTCGGCAAGCCGAAATCGGACGTCGTCGCCGGGATGGCGCGCGACATCAACCCCGACATGGACGTGCGCGTCTTTCCTGACGGCGTGACGCCTGCCAACGTCGACGCCTTCCTGCGCGACGTCGACGTCTACGTCGACGGCATCGACTTCTTCGCCATGCCCGCGCGCCGCATGCTCTTCGCGGCGTGCCGTGAGCGCGGCATTCCGGCCCTCACCGCGGCGCCGCTGGGCATGGGCGTGTCGCTGCTGTACTTCGCGCCGGCGGGGATGAGCTTCGAGGACTACTTCAAGCTCGAGGGGCACGAGGAAACCGAGCAGTTCGCGCGACTGATCGCCGGCCTCTCACCGGCGATGCTGCAGCGGCACTATCTGGCGGTGCCAGAGAGGGTCGACTTCGTCGCGCGGCGCGGCCCCTCGACCGCGATGGCGTGCGAGCTCTGCGCCGGCGTGATGGGAACCGCCGTCCTGAAGGTGCTGCTGGGTCGGGGCAAGCTGAAGCCGGCGCCGTGGGCGATGCAGTTCGACGCCTATCGCCAGCAGCTCTCGTTCACGTGGCGCCCGTTCGGCAACGCGAACCCCCTGCAGCAGCTGCTGCTGCGCTTCATCCGGCCGCAGCTGCGCGGCGCGGCCGCGCACGGCTAGCGGCGGCGAACGCCCGAGCGCAGGAACGGCCGGCGTCGCCTTGCCGACGAGCGACACCGGGCACCCCTCTCCGCCGGTCGGCATAGCGGTCGAAAGGCACAAAAAGCCGGGTAGGATTCCGGGTTCCCGACCGGCACCATCGCTGGCAGTGGAGCGATCGGCCACGACTCGCCGTTAGAGCGCGGGCGAGCGGCTGGCGGCGTTCCGCCGAGTGGCGGGTGCTGACGGAGCCGGGCGACGGACGCGGTAGTAGTGGGCATTCTTGAACGGCCGCGCGGGCAACGCCGCATGGAAAATGCGCACCTCGGCAGGGAACGCTCTCTCGACACCCGTCACCGGGCGTCATAGGCTCGACGGCTCGCTGCGGCGCAGCGCCGAAATCGGCGCGGACGTCGAGCCGGATCCAAATTCATCAACAAATTTCTCGATCGGTTAGGGAGAAGACGCGCTGTGAACACCTCCTGCTACTCGGCCTGGCGCACGCTGCGTGTGGCCGCACTCGCCCTCGTCGCCGTCTTCCTGGCCGCATGCGCCAGCACCTCGTATCCGCCCGCGCCGGTGTCGGCCGCGACGGACGACTACAACTACATCGTCGGTGCCGGCGACAGCCTGAACATCATCGTCTGGCGCAACCCGGAGCTGTCGATGTCGGTTCCCGTGCGCCCCGACGGCAAGGTCACCACGCCGCTGATCGACGAGCTCGTCGCACAGGGCAAGAACTCGGTCGAGCTCGCCCGCGAGATCGAGAAGCAGCTCTCCAAGTACGTGCGCGACCCCGTGGTCACCGTCATCGTGACGAGCTTCGTCGGCCCGTACAGCGAGCAGATTCGCGTGGTCGGCGAAGCCGCCCGACCGCAGTTTCTGGCCTACAAGCAGAAGATGACGCTGCTGGACGTGATGATCCAGGTCGGCGGCCTCACGGATTTCGCGGCCGGGAACAGCGCCACCATCCTGCGCGTGGGCCCCGGCGCCGGGCGGTACTCGGTACGCCTGCGCGACCTCATCAAGCGCGGCGACGTGTCGGCCAACGTCGACATGCGTCCCGGCGACATCCTGATCATCCCGCAGAGCTTCTTCTAGGCGCGCAGGCGCCTAGCGGCGCAGCGCTCTTCTTCCGGACACAGACATGGCGACTACACCGAACGCACCGAACGCGATGGGCGAGATCGTCGTCCAGGCGACCACCGTCCTCAAGGGGATGTGGAGGTTCCGCTGGATCGGGCTGATCGCGGCCTGGATCGCCGGCATCGTCGGCGTGGCGATGGCGCTCCGCGTGCCCAACCAGTTCGAGGCCAGCGCGCGAATCTACGTCGACACCCAGTCGATCCTGAAGCCGCTGATGTCAGGCCTCGCCATCCAGCCCAACATCGACCAGCAGATCGCGATGCTGAGCCGCACGCTGATCAGCCGTCCGAACGTCGAAAAGCTCGTCCGCATGGCGGACCTCGACCTCAGAAGCACCTCGAAGGCCGACCAGGATGCGCAGGTCGAGAGCCTGATGCGCACCCTGCAGATCTGGGGCAACGGCCGCGACAACCTCTACACGCTCGCGTTCCGCGACCAGGAGCCCGAGCGCGCCAAGCGAGTCGTGCAGTCGCTGGTGTCGATCTTCATCGACTCGCGCCTGAGCGCGAGCCGCAACGACGCGGACCAGGCCAAGGTGTTCCTGAACGAGCAGATCAAGGCCTACGAGGCCAAGCTCGAGGCGGCCGAGGCGCGCCTGAAGGAGTTCCGCCTGCGCAACATCGACCTCTTCACCGCCGAGGGCCAGGACTCGGCAGCGCGCATCGGCGACATCGGCGCCCAGCTCGCACAGGCGCAGCTCGAGCTGCGCGAGGCGGAGCAAGCGCGCGACGCGGCGCGCCAGCAGCTCGCCGCCGAGCGCCAGGGAACGGCTAGCACGGCGATGCAGAGCCTGCTGCAGGAGTCGGCGCTCACCGTCTCCACCCCCGAGATCGACGCCCGCATCGACGGACAGCGTCGCCAGCTCGACACCCTGCTGCAACGCTTCACGGATCAGCACCCGGACGTCATCAATACGCGCCGGCTGATCCGCGACCTCGAGGAGCAGAAGAAGAAGGAAGTCGCCGAGCTGCGCAAGCAGGCCGCGGCCACAGGTACCGGCGGCCAGGGCAGCGGCAGTGCGGCGGCCCAGGAACTGACCCGCATGATGGCCGCCGCCGAGGTGCAGGTCGCGGCGCTGCGCGCGCGCGTCGGCGAATACCAGGCCCGGTATGCGCGCGCCAAGGAGTCGATGAAGACGGCGCCGCAGCTCGAGGCCGAGGCCGCGCAGCTCAACCGCGACTACGCGATCAACAAGCGCAACTACGAAGATCTGGTGTCGCGCCGGCAGTCGGCGACGATGTCGGGCGACCTCGACGCGGCTGCGGGCCTCGCGGACTTCCGCCTGATCGACCCGCCACGCGTCACGCCCAAGCCGGTCTACCCGAACCGGGGCGCCCTGCTCGGAATGGCGCTCGCGGCCGCGCTCGGCGCCGGCCTCTTCGTCGCGTTCGCCGCCAGCCAGCTGCGCCCGGCGTTCCACAAGGCGAGCGAGCTGCGCGAGAAGATCAACCTGCCGATCCTCGGTGTCGTCTCGATGATCCTCAGCGATGCCGACCGGCGCCGCGAGCGCGCCGACAAGCTGCGCTTCGGCGTCGCCTCCGGCGCACTGGTCGGCGCCTTCCTGGTGGTACTGGTCGCGACGACCATCGTGCCGAAGTCGTAGCTCGAAAGTCCCTGATGAGCAGTCTGATCGAACAAGCGGCCGAGCGGCTGCGCCAGTTGCGCGAAGCCGGCGTGGTCGGGCCCGACGAGCCGAGCGGCGTCGCGGCCGGCACGAACGGAGCCGCCCTGCGGGCCGACTTCGCGACCGCTCCGGCGGCCGCGGTCGACACGCCGGCTCGCCCGGTGCGGGCCGACAACGCAGTGCCGCGGGTCGCGCCCGACAGCGGAATGATGGGGCTCGACGGCACGCCGCGCCGCTCGCCGCGCGTCGAGTTCGATTTCGAGGCGCTCTCGAAGGCGAACCTGATCACGCCGCTCGCCAGCCGCTCGCAAATCGCCGACCAGTACCGCGTGATCAAGCGTCCGCTGATCAACAACGCGACGGGTCGCGGCGTTCCGGTGGCGTCGCACGCCAACCTGATCATGGTGACGAGCGCGATCGCCAACGAGGGCAAGAGCTTTTCGGCGGTCAACCTCGCGATGAGCATCGCGGCCGAACTCGACAACACCGTGATGCTGGTCGACGCCGACCTGGCGCGCCCGTCGCTGCCCCGCATGCTCGGCGTGCCCGACGGCCCGGGCCTGCTCGACGTGCTCGAGGGCACCGTCGAGATGTCCGAGGTGCTGCTGCGCACCAACGTCGAGAAGCTGACCCTGCTGCGCAGCGGCACGCCGCACCGGCGCGCAACCGAAATGCTCGCCAGCGACGCGATGCGCCAGCTGCTCGACGACATGGCACGTCGCTACCCCGACCGCATCATCATCTTCGACTCGCCGCCCCTGCTGCTGACCACCGAAGCGCGCGCGCTCGCGATGGTCATGGGCCAGATCGTCATCGTCGTTCGCGCCGGCACCACCCTGCAGTCGGACGTGTCGAGCGCGATCTCGACCATCGAGCAGTGCCCGGTGAAGATGATGCTGCTCAATCAGCATCGCGCCGATGCGTCCGAAGGCGGCTACGGCGTCGGCTACGGGTACGGCTACGGGTACGGCTACGGGTATGCCGACTCGTACCGCGTCGAAGGCAGCGGGGCCTGAGCGACCCCGTGCGCTTCGCTTCGTATCGACGGGCCGCGCCCCGCTACCGACGCTTCTGCGGCGTCTGCGTCTTCGGCTTCGCCGCCTTCGCCGCTCACGCACAGGACCAGGCGCCGTCCGGCGGGTCGGCGGTCGCGACACCGACGGGGCCGCTGGGCGCGCCGCCGGCCAGCGCGCTGCCGGTGGCCGGCGTCAGTGCCCCAGCGTCGAGCGGCACCACGCCGAACGTGCGCGCGCTCACGATCACGCCCAGCATCAGCGTCACCGAGACGCTGACCGACAACGTGCGTCTGACCGAGCGCAACCGGCGCGCCGACGCGATCACGCAGATCTCACCGGGCATCACGGTCTCGAGCGGCATCGGCCGGATCCGCGGCAACCTCGACTACCGGCTGAGCGGCATCTTCTACGCGCGCGACGGCTCGAGCAACAACGTCCAGCAATCGCTGAGCGCCGCCGGCAACGCCGAGGTGATCGACAACTTCGCGTTCGTCGACGCGAGCGCGAACATCAGCCAGCAGTCGCGCTCGGCGTTCGGCACGCGCACGGTCGATCCCGCGCTCGACGGCGGCGACCAGACCGAGGTGCGCAACTACAACCTGTCGCCCTATGTCCGCGGCCGGCTTGCGAACCTCGCCAACTACGAGGCGCGGCTCGGCTACAGCCTCACCGACACGTCGACCAAGAACGCCGATGTCAGCACGACGAGTGGTTCGCTCAGCGTCGTCGGCGACCGCGGGCCGGGCCTCTTCAACTGGTCGGCGGACGCGTCGCGGCAGGCGTACAAGTACGAGGTGGGCGGCCGCACCGTCAACGACCGCGCGCGCGGCACGCTGTTCATCAATGCCACCGACCAGCTGCGCTTGTCGCTGATCGGCGGTCGTGAGGCGATCGACTACCCGAACCAGCCGCGCGACGCGGCCACCACTTACGGCTACGGGTTCGACTGGCGGCCGAACGAGCGCACGAACCTGTCGGGGCAACGCGAGAAGCGCGTCTTCGGCGACTCCCATTCGCTGGTATTCCAGTACCGCACAGCTCGCACGACGTGGCGCTTCAGCGACACCAAGGACGTCAGCACGGGATTCAACCAGGCTCCCGTAGGTTCCGGTCAGCCGGGTGCGACCTACGAGGTGCTGTTCCAGCAGTTCGCGGCCATCGAGCCCGATCCCGTGCGCCGCGACATTCTGGTGCGGCAGTATCTGCTGCAGCTCGGGGTGCCGGCGGGGTTCCTCACGCTGCAGCGCCGGCAGGAACTCGCCGTCTCCTATCAGGCCGTCCGCCAGACCTACACGCTGACCGCTTCGCAGAGCAAGGTGCAGCAGCTCGATCGGAACGCGCAGGTCAACCCGATCACCGATTTCTCGAATCCGGTCCGGCTGCGCGGGCTGAGCGCCAACGTCTCGCACCGCCTCACGCCGCAATCGAATCTCGACTTCCGGGCCTCGATCGATCAGAGCCGGGAGTCGGGCGGCCAGTCGCGCTCGACGGACCTGCGCGCCCTCAGCCTCACGTGGAGCGGCCAGCTTGGCGGGCGGACGTCCTACTCGCTTGGCGCACGCCATGTCTGGTACGACGGCGACAACTCCGGCTACCGCGAATCCGCCATCTACGGAACGCTGACCCGGTCCTTCTGACACATGTACGAAGCCTTCTACGGGCTCAGCAGCCGGCCGTTCCAGCTCAATCCCGATCCGCATTTCTATTTCGGGAGCAAGCAGCACAGTCGCGCCAAGGCCTACCTGGAATATGGCGTCTCGCGCAATGACGGCTTCATCGTCATCACCGGCGAGATCGGCGCCGGCAAGACGACGATGCTGCGTCGCCTGCTCGAGAGCCTCGCGGGTACCAACATCGTCGTGGGCCAGGTGGTCACCACCCAGCTCGACGCCGAGGACACGCTGCGCATGGTCGGCACCGCGTTCGGGGTGCCCGTGCAGGGCCTGTCCAAGTCCGACCTGCTGTCGCGGCTCGAGGGTTTTCTGGTCGCGCAGACGGCGCATGGCAAGCGCTGCCTGCTGATCGTCGACGAGGCGCAGAACCTCACGCCGCGTGCGGTCGAGGAGCTGCGCATGCTGTCGAACTTCCAGCTCGGCAACCAGTCGCTGCTGCAGACCTTCCTGGTCGGCCAGCCCGAATTTCGCGAAATCCTGCAGCGGCCCGAGATGGAGCAGCTCCGTCAGCGCGTCGCCGCCACCTGCCACATCGGGCCGCTCGACGTCGCCGAGACGGAGGCCTACGTCACGCACCGCCTGCACTGCGCCGGCTCGACCACCGAGCCGACGTTCGGCCCGGGGGTGTTCGAGGCGCTCCACGCCGCCAGCGGCGGCATCCCGCGTCGCATCAATTCGATCTGCGACCGCGTCCTGCTGCTCGGCTTCATGGAAGACCGCAAGCACCTGACCGCCGAGGACGTCGCCGAGGTGGTGCGCGATTTCGCCGCCGAGGCGAAGTTGCCGGAAACGACGGTGCGGGCCCGCCCGCGCAACGGCACCCGGGTCGACCTGGACGTCACGCGCACCGACAGCTGGCATTCCAGCACCGCGACGAACGGCCGCGGCAGCGACTTCGGCGAGCTCCCGACCGACCCGGACGACGACGCCCAGCGCGACGCCCGCCTGCACCGCATCGAGCAGTGCATGCTGCGCCTCGAAAGCGTCAACCTGCACACCCTCGCAACGCTGCAGGAGTTGGTGCAGGCGATCGCCGACGCCAAGGCGACCACACGATGAGCGCGCCGGGCAGCCTCTTGAGCGGCGCCGCCGCACATTCATCGGACACGCACGCGGCGGCGCCGATGCGCCCCATCCTCTGCGTGGTCGGCGCTCGGCCCAACTTCATGAAGATGGCGCCGATCCTGCGCGCCCTCGCGGCGCACCGCCCGTCGCTGCCGATGCTGCTGGTGCACACCGGTCAGCACTACGACGCGAGCATGAGCGACCAGCTGTTCGCCGACCTCGGGTTGCCGGAGCCGGATCTCAACCTCGAGGTCGGATCGGGCAGTCACGCGGTGCAGACCGCCGACGTGATGAAGCGCTTCGAGCCCGCGCTCGACGCCCACCAGCCGGCGTGCGTGGTGGTCGTCGGCGACGTCAATTCGACCCTCGCGTGCACCCTCGTCGCGGTGAAGCGAGGCGTTCCGGTGGTGCACGTCGAGGCGGGCCTGCGCAGCTTCGACCGCCGCATGCCGGAAGAGATCAACCGCGTGCTGACCGACCAGGTCGCCGACCGGCTCTACACCACCGAGCGCAGCGCGGCCGACAACCTCGCCCGCGAAGGCGTCGACCGGGAACGCATCGTCTTCGTCGGCAACGTGATGATCGACTCGCTGCTGGCGAGCCGCCCGCATGCGCGCGCACCGGCGGCGACCCTCGCCGCGCACGGCCTCGATGCCGCGCTGGTCGGCGACCCGCGCGGCTACGGCGTCGTCACGCTGCACCGCCCGTCGAACGTCGACGAGCCGTCGACGCTGCGCTCGATCTTGCGCGCGCTCGCCGAGGTCGCGACGCGCCTCCCGCTGGTGTTCGCGATGCACCCGCGCACGCGTGCCAACGTCGAGCGCTTCGGGCTCGGCGGGCTGATCGACCCTCGACGCATCGGCATCCTGCCGCCGCAAGGCTACCTCGAGATGCTCGGCCTGATGGCCGGCGCGACCGCGGTCCTCACCGACTCGGGCGGGCTGCAGGAGGAGACCACGGCGCTCGGCGTACCCTGCCTGACCCTGCGCGAGAACACCGAGCGGCCGATCACGGTCGAGCAAGGCACCAACACGCTGGTCGGGCGCGACGGTGCGGCGCTGCTGGCCGGTGTCGACGAGATCCTCGCCGGCCGCGGCAAGACCGGCCGCGCACCCGAGCTCTGGGACGGCCGCGCGGCCGAGCGCATCGCGCACGACCTCTGGCAGTGGCTGCAACCCGCGGCGCTCGCAGCCGCCGCCTGACGCCACCATGCCGATCGCCAATGCGCTCACGATCGACGTCGAGGACTACTTCCAGGTCTCGGCGTTCGCGCCGCACATCGCGCGCAGCGAATGGGACGCGCGCGAGTGCCGCGTCGAGCGCAACGTCGCGCGCATCCTGGCGATGCTGGAACGCCACGACACGCGGGCGACCTTCTTCACGCTCGGCTGGATTGCCGAGCGCTACCCGCAGCTGGTGCGCGACATCGTCGCTGCCGGCCACGAGCTCGCGAGCCACGGCTACGGCCACCAGCGCGCGAGCGAGCTCAGCGCGGCCGAGTTCCGCGCCGACATCGCGCGTGCCAAGGCGATCCTCGAGGACGTGTCGGGGCAGGCCGTGCTCGGCTATCGTGCGCCGAGCTTCTCGATCGGCACCGGCAACCTGTGGGCGCTCGACTGCATCGCCGAAGCCGGCTACCGCTACAGCTCGAGCATCTATCCGATCCGTCACGATCACTACGGCATGCCCGATGCGCCTCGCTTCGCGCATCGCACGAACGGCGACCTGATCGAGGTGCCGATCACCACGCTGCGGGTGCTCAACCGCAACCTGCCGTCGAGCGGCGGCGGCTACTTCCGCCTGCTGCCGTACGCGCTCTCGCGCTGGATGCTGCAGCGCGTGAACGAGCAGGACGGCGAGGCCGCCGTCTTCTACTTTCACCCGTGGGAGATCGACGTTGGCCAGCCGCGCATTCCGGGCATCGGGGCGAAGACGCGCTTTCGCCACTACCTGAACATCGGCCGCATGGAGGCACGCCTCGAGCGGCTGCTCGGCGACTTCCGCTGGGATCGCATGGACCGCATCTTCCTCGACCGCGTACCCGCGGCCGGCCCGCTCGGGCATTGAGCGATGGACCGCACCGCAGTGATCCCGGCCGTTCACAGACTGCCGGAAGCGGATCCTGTCGCGGCAGCGCGCTGGGACGCCTTCGTGCTCGCCTGCCCTCAAGCGACGTTCTTTCACCGCGCCGGCTGGCAGTCGGTGCTGCACGGCGTCTTCCGGCACCCGACGCACTTCCTCTACGCTGAGGTCGACGGCCGGATCGAAGGCGTGCTGCCGCTCGCGCAGGTCAAGAGCCTGCTGTTCGGCAATTCGCTCGTCAGCCTGCCGTTCGCGGTATACGGCGGCATCGCCGCCAGCAGCGAGGCGGCAGCGCGCGCGCTCGAGGATGCCGCACAGGCACTCGCGCAGCGACTGAAGGTCGAGCACCTCGAGTTCCGCAACCTCGACCAGCGCCACGCCGACTGGCCGCGTCAGGACCTTTACGCCACCTTTCGCAAGACGATCGCCGCCGACGACGCGAGCAACCTGCAGGCGATCCCGCGCAAGCAGCGCGCGATGGTGCGGAAGGGCATCGCCAACGGCCTGCAGAGCACCGTCGACGTCGACATCGACCGCTTCTTCGCGCTCTACGCGAGCAACGTGCACCGGCACGGCACGCCGGCGTTGCCGCGGGGCTACTTCGCGGCGCTGCAGCAGACCTTCGGCGCCGACTTCGAGATCCAGACGGTCACCAGCCCGACCGGCGAGCCGGTCAGCAGCGTGCTCAGCTTCTACTTCCGTGACGAAGTGCTGCCCTACTACGCCGGCGATGCGCCGGCGGCGCGCGAGCTCGCCGCCAACGACTTCAAATACTGGGAGCTGATGCGACGCGCCGCGGCGCGCGGCGTGCGCGTCTTCGACTTCGGCCGCAGCAAGCAGGGAACCGGCTCGTTCTCGTTCAAGAAGAACTGGGGCTTCGAGCCGCGGCCCCTCCACTACGAGTACTGCCTTTACAAGCGCGACAGCGTGCCGCAGAACAATCCGTCCAACCCGAAGTACCGGTTGCTGATCGAGACGTGGCGGCGCCTGCCGCTCGCGCTGGTGAACCGGATCGGGCCCTTGGTGGTGCGCAACCTCGGCTGACGATGGCCAACCTCCTCTACCTGGTGCACCGGCTGCCGTACCCGCCCAACAAGGGCGACAAGGTGCGCTCGTACCACCTGCTCAAGCACCTGGTGGCGCGCCATCGGGTGTTCGTCGGCACCTTCATCGACGACGCCGACGACGAGCAGCACCTCGACACCGTGCGTGCGCTCTGCAGCGGTCTGCACGTCGAGCGCATCGAGCCGCGCGCTACCAGGGTGGCGAGCCTGCCGGCGCTGCTGCGCGACGAGGCGCTGACGCTGCGCTACTACCGCAACCCGCGCCTGCAGCGCTGGGTCGACGAGACCTGCGCACGCGAGCGCATCGACGCGACCATCGTGTTCTCGTCGGCGATGCTGCAGTACGTCGACGGCCACGGCGGCATGCCGGTGGTGGTCGATTTCGTCGACGTCGACTCGGCGAAGTGGACGCAGTACGCAGCCGAGCACCGCTGGCCCCTGAGCTGGCTCTACGCGCGCGAGGGGCGTCTGCTGCTCGCGCACGAGCGTGCCGCCGCGGCGCGCGCCGAGCACTCGTTCTTCGTCACGGAGAACGAGGCGGCCCTGTTCCGCAGCCTCGCTCCGGAGTCGGCGGCGACGGTCGAGGCGCTCTGCAACGGCGTCGACAGCGACTACTTCTCGGTCGATCCGGAGCGCGCGTCGCCGTATGCCTCCGACAGTGCGCTTCCGATCGTCTTCACCGGCGCGATGGATTACTGGCCGAATGTCGACGCGGTGAGCTGGTTCGCGCGCGACGTGCTTGCGGCGCTGCGCGCCCATGAGCCTCGCGCCGAGTTCCACATCGTCGGCCGCAATCCGACGGCGACGGTGAAGGCGCTCGCTTCCGACTGCGTCCGCGTGACGGGAGCGGTGCCCGACATCCGGCCCTACCTGCAGCACGCTGCGGTGGTCGTGGCGCCGCTGCGCATTGCGCGCGGCATCCAGAACAAGGTGCTCGAGGCGATGGCGATGGCGCGTCCGGTGGTCGCGTCCGATGCCTGTGCGGCGCCCATCGGGGCGACGCTCGGCCGCGAACTGCTCGCCGCGACCAGCCCCGACGACTTCGTGCTCGAGATTCAGGCACTGCTCGCCGACCCGCGTCACGCCGCAGCCGTCGGGCGTGCCGGCCGCGAGTTCGTGCTTCGCCGCTACAGCTGGGACGCCAATCTCGCCGGCGTCGACCGCTGCCTCGACGCCCTTCAACAAGGTCTGGCCGCATGACCCCGCCATCCTGGTCGAACGTTTCGCCGAACTGGCGGCGCGCGCTCGCGGCGCTGCTGCTCGTCGTCATCGGCATCCTTGCCGTCTACCGCGAGACCGCCGAGTCGATGGTCTCGATCTGGGCGCGCTCGTCGACCTTCGCGCATGCCTTCCTGGTGCCGCCGATCTCGCTATGGCTGATCTGGCGCCAGCGCGAGGCGATGCTTCGCCTCACCCCGTCGCCGAACCCGTGGATGCTGGTGCCGATCTTCGTGATTGCCGTGGCCTGGCTGTTCGGCGACCTGGCGACCACCAACGCGGTGACCCAGCTCGCGCTCGTGGGGCTCCTCGTGCTCGCCGTGCCGGCGGTGCTCGGCCTGCGCGTCGCCCACACCATCCTCTTCCCGCTGCTCTTCCTTTTCTTCGCGGTGCCGATCGGCGACTTCCTGCTGCCGCAGCTGATGACGTGGACCGCCGATTTCACGGTGGTCGCGCTGCGCGCCAGCGGCATTCCGGTCTACCGGGAAGGCATGCTGTTCATCATCCCGTCGGGCGCCTGGTCGGTGGTCGAGGCGTGCAGCGGGGTGCGCTACCTCATCGCCTCGATGATGGTCGGCACGCTTTTCGCGTATCTGCAGTACCGCTCGTACCGGCGCCGCGTCGGCTTCATCGCGATCTCGATCCTGGTGCCGATCGTCGCCAACTGGCTGCGCGCCTACATGATCGTGATGATCGGGCACCTGTCGAACAACAAGCTCGCGGTCGGCGTCGACCACCTGATCTACGGCTGGGTCTTCTTCGGCATCGTCATGGGCCTGATGTTCGCGTTCGGCGCGTGGTGGCAGGAGCCCGCGGGCGCTGCCGCCGCGAAGCCGCTCGCCGACGTCGCACCGCGGGCGCGCCGCTTCGCCACGCTGGGGCCGGTGGCCGCCGCCGCGCTGCTGGTCGCCGCCATCCCGCACATCGCGCTCGCCGTCATCGACGACGGCATCGTCGCCACGCCGCCCCAGCTGGCGGCGCTGCCGGACCTCGCGCCGCGCTGGCCGGCCGTGGGCAGCGGCGAATGGAAGCCGTCGTTCCAGAACACGGCCGCCGAGGCGACGAGCGCCTACCGTGGCGCGGGCGGCGCAGTCGGCGTCTACGTCGGCTACTACCGCCAGCAGACCTACGACCGCAAGCTCGTGACCTCGGGCAACGCCCTCGTGCACAGCGACGACCCCAACTGGGCACGCGTCGGCCCGTGGATCATCGAGCGGAGCCAGTCGGCCGGCAACACGGTCGAATTCCGCAGCGCGCTCCTGCGCCGCAAGGGCGGCCTCGGCGCGCCCGACGAAAGCCTTCGGGTATGGCAGGTCTATTGGGTCGCCGAGCACCTGACGCCGCATGATTCGTGGGCCAAGGTCTACGCGGCATTCGACCGCCTGCGCGGCCGCGGCGACGACGCCGCGGTGATCGTGCTGCACAGCCCTGAAGACCGGCCCGGCAGCGGCCGCGCGACGCTCGACGCGTTCACCCGCGCGAACCTCGCCGCGATCGTCGCCCGCTTGCACGAGACCCGTCACCCCAACGGCGCCGCCCTGGCGGCGACCCGTCCCTGAACGTCAGCACCAAAGACCAAGAATGAACACCGTTGCAGTCATCGGACTCGGGTACGTCGGCCTGCCGCTGGTCGTCGCTTTCGGCAAGAAGACGCGCACCATCGGTTTCGACATCGACGTCGCCAAGGTCGAGTCGTGCCGGCGTGGCGTCGATCCCTCGCGCGAGCTCGACGATGCCGAGGTGCGCGCCGCGACCCAGGCCGAGTACACCGCCGACCCCAAGCTGCTCGGCGAGGCCGACATGATCGTCGTGGCGGTCCCGACGCCCGTCGACGAGGCGCACATCCCCGACTTCCGCCCGCTGATCGGTGCCAGCATCAGCGCCGGACGTCACATGAAGCGCGGCGTCACGGTGGTCTACGAATCGACCGTCTACCCGGGCGCGACCGAAGAGGTGTGCATTCCGGTGCTCGAGCGCGAGTCGGGCATGACCTGGAAGACCGACTTCTTCGTCGGCTACTCGCCCGAGCGCATCAACCCGGGCGACAAGGAGCACACGCTCACCAAGATCCTCAAGATCGTCTCCGGCGACACGCCCGAGACGCTGGAACGCGTGGCCCAGCTCTACGAGTCGATCGTGATCCCCGGCGTGCACCGCGCCTCGTCGATCAAGACCGCCGAAGCGGCCAAGGTCATCGAGAACACGCAGCGCGACCTCAACGTCGCGCTGATGAACGAGCTCGCCATCATCTTCGACCGCATGAACATCGACACCAGCGAGGTGCTCGCGGCGGCCGGGACGAAGTGGAACTTTCTCAAGTTCAAGCCGGGCCTGGTGGGCGGTCACTGCATCGGCGTCGACCCGTACTACCTGACGCACAAGGCGCAGATGCTCGGCTATCACCCGCAGGTCATCCTCGCGGGCCGCCACATCAACGACAGCATGGGCAAGTTCATCGCCGAGCAGACGATCAAGCAGATGATCGCGGCCGGCAGCACCATCAAGGGCGCCAAGGTGAACGTGCTCGGCCTCACCTTCAAGGAGAACTGCGGCGACCTGCGCAACTCGAAGGTGATCGACATCATCGCCGAGCTCAAGAGCTACGGCGTCGACGTCTGCGTGAGCGACCCGCAGGCCGACCCCGCCGAGGCCAAGCACGAGTACGGCGTCGAACTCAAGGCGTGGCACGAGCTGCCGAAGGCCGATGCCATCGTGGCGGCGGTGGCACACGTCGAGTACGCGGGCCTCGCGGCGAGCGACTTCGCGCCGGTGCTCGCGCCGGGCGGCGCCTTCATCGATGTGAAGTCGGCGTTCGACGGCGCCGCACTGCAGGCCGCCGGCTACCGCTTGTGGCGCTTGTGACGTCGACGTCGAACAGCCAGCGCATCGGCGCGACCCCGGTCACGCCGCGACCCGACGTCGTCGCGGCGCTCGATCGTGCGCTCGCCGTGCCGATCGACCGCAGCGGCTGGCTCGCCGACCCGCGCCCGCTCGTCCTGCACGTGGTCTACCGCTTCGATGTCGGCGGCCTCGAGAATGGCGTCGTGAACCTGATCAACACCATGCCGGCGGGCGCGTACCGTCACGCGGTGCTCGCGCTCACCGAGGCGACCGACTTCAAGACGCGCATCGCGCGCGCCGACGTGCCGGTGATCGCGCTGCACCAGCCGCCGGGTCATGGCTTCTGGATGTACCCGGCGCTGTTCCGACTGTTCCGCGCGCTGCGCCCCGCCGTCGTCCACACCCGCAACCTCGCGGCGCTCGAGGCGGTGGTGCCGGCGTGGGCCGCGGGCGTTCCGGTGCGCATCCACGGCGAGCACGGCCGCGACGTCGGCGACCTGCGCGGCGACAACCGCAAGTACCAGTGGGTGCGCCGCCTCTACCGGCCGTTCGTTCACCACTACGTCGCGCTCGGCAGCGAGCTGCGCGACTACCTGCTGGCGCGCATCGGCGTGGCGCCGCGGCACGTCACCGCCATCTGCAACGGCGTCGACACCGGGCGCTTCCATCCTCCGGCGGGCTCGACCCCCGACCCGATCGGCGGCTGCCCGTTCGACCCGGCGCGCCACTGGATCGTCGGCAGCGTCGGCCGCATGCAGGCCGTGAAGGATCCGCTCAACCTCGCCAAGGCGTTCGTGCGCGCGCTCGAGCGCGCACCGGAGCTGCGCGAGCGGCTGCGCCTCGTGATGGTCGGCGACGGTCCGCTGCGCGCCGACGTCGAGGCGCTGCTGGCCGCTGCCGACGCGTCAGACCTCGCCTGGCTGCCGGGCGAGCGCAGCGACGTCGCCGCGCTGATGCGGGGCTTTCATGCGTTCGCGCTGCCGTCGCTCGCCGAGGGCATCTCGAACACCATTCTCGAAGCGCTCGCGACCGGCATCCCGGTCGTCGCGACCGCGGTCGGTGCGAACCCCGAACTGGTCGAGGACGGCGTGACGGGTGTCGTCGTGCCGGCGGCCGACCCCGGCGCCCTCGCCGCCGCGATCACCGCGCTCGCCGTGGACCCGGCGCGCACGGCCACTCTCGGGCGTGCCGCGCGTGCCGCCGCCGAAGCGCGCTTCGCGCTCGAGGCGATGACGGCGTCGTACCGCACGCTCTACGATCGCATGCTCGCCGCGCGCGGCCGCGCAGTCCGCACGGCGGGGAGCTGACCATGTGCGGCATCACCGGCGTCTTCGATACTCGCGCCAAGCGCACCATCGACCGTGCGGTGCTGCACCGCATGAACGAGTCGCAGCACCATCGCGGCCCCGACGAGGGGAGCCTGCACCTCGAGCCCGGCCTCGGGCTCGGCCATCGGCGGCTCTCGATCATCGACCTGTCGACCGGTCAGCAGCCGCTCTTCAACGGCGACGGCAGCATCGCCATCGTCTTCAACGGCGAGATCTACAACTACCAGGCGTTGATGGCGGAGCTGATCGCCCTCGGCTACACGTTCCGCACCAAGAGCGACACCGAGGTCATCGTCCACGCCTGGGAAGCCTGGGGCGAGGACTGCGTCAAGCGCCTGCGCGGCATGTTCGCGTTCGCGATCTCGGACCGCAATCGCGAGACGCTCTTCCTCGCGCGCGACCGCCTCGCGGTCAAGCCCATGCACTACGCGCTGCTCGACGATGGCATGCTGCTGTTCGGCTCCGAGCTGAAGTCGCTGCTCGCGCACGGTGGCATGCGGCGCGACCTCGACCTGCTGGCGGTGGAGGAGTACTTCGCGCTCGGCTACGTCGCCGAGCCGCGTTCGATCTTCGCGCAGGCGAGGAAGCTCGCGCCGGGCCACACGCTCACCATCCGGCGCGGCCGACCGGTGCCCGCGCCGCAGCCGTACTGGGACGTGCGCTTCACGCTCGACAACCCGATCGGCGAGGACGACGCATGCGCCGAGCTGGTCGAGCGGCTGCGCGAATCGGTGCGCCTGCGCATGATCTCCGAGGTGCCGCTCGGGGCGTTCCTCTCGGGCGGGGTCGACTCGAGCGCGGTGGTCGCGATGATGGCCGGGGTCTCGACCGACCCGGTCAACACCTGCTCGATCGCGTTCGACGACCCGGCGTACGACGAGGCCGCGTTCGCGAAGATGGTTGCCGACCGCTACCGCACGCATCATTCGGTCGAGACGGTCAGGAGCGACGACTACGACCTGATCGACACGCTGGCGCGGGCGTACGACGAACCGTACGCCGACAGCTCCGCGATCCCGACCTACCGCGTCTGCCAGCTGGCGCGCAAGCACGTGACGGTCGCGCTGTCGGGCGACGGCGGCGACGAGAGCTTCGGCGGCTATCGGCGCTACCGCATGCATCTGATGGAGGAGCGCATGCGCTCGGCGTTGCCGGAGGGGCTGCGCCGCCCGCTGTTCGGAACGCTGGGGCGCCTCTACCCGAAGGCGGACTGGGCGCCACGCGTGTTCCGCGCCAAGACCACGTTCGAGGGCATGGCGCGCAGCGCGGTCGAGGGCTATTTCCACTCGGTGTCGATCCTGCGCGGCCCGCAGCGCGCGGCCCTCTTCAGCGCGCGCATGAAAGGCGAACTCGGCGGCTACAACGCTCAGGACGTGTTCTCGCGGCACGCCGCGAACGCCGGCACCGACGATCCGCTCGCGCTGATCCAGTACCTCGACCTCAAGACCTACCTGGTCGGCGACATCAACACCAAGGTCGACCGCGCCAGCATGCAGCACTCGCTCGAGGTGCGCGAGCCGCTGATGGACCACGAACTGGTCGAGTGGCTGGCCACCCTGCCCTCGTCGCTCAAGCTGCGCGGCGGTACCGGCAAGTTCCTGCTCAAGAAGGCACTCGAGCCGCAATTGCCGCATGACGTGCTGTACCGCCCGAAGATGGGTTTCGCGGTGCCGCTGACGCGCTGGTTCCGCGGGCCCCTGAAGCAACGCGTGCGCGACGCCGTGCTCGGCGAGCGCCTCGCCGACACCGGCTGGTTCGAGCGCCGCGTGCTCCAGCGCCTGGTCGACGAGCACCAGTCGGGCGTCCGCGAGCACAGCGCGCCGCTCTGGACGCTGCTGATGTTCGAGGCGTTCCTGCGCAACGTCATCGATGGCGGCGTGGCGAGCACCGGTGCCGTTGCAACCGAGGCGATGGTGGCGTGATGAGCCTGCGCGTCCTCCACGTGCTCGACCATTCGATCCCGCTGCACAGCGGCTACACGTTCCGCACGCTCGCCATCCTGCGCGAGCAGCGCCGTCTCGGTTGGCAGACCTTCCATCTGACGAGCCCCAAGCAGGGCGCGGGTACGTCGGCCGAGGAGGACGTCGACGACCTGCACTTCTTCCGCACGCCGCTCGCCGACGCAGACGCCGGCCTGCCGGGCCTGCGCGAGTTGCGCCTGATGCGCGAGCTCGAGCGCCGCGTCACCGAGGTCGCCGCGACCGTGCGCCCACAGCTCCTGCACGTGCATTCGCCGGTGCTGAACGCACTGCCCGCGCTGCGCGTCGGGCGGCGCCTCGGCCTGCCTGTGTTCTATGAAGTGCGTGCGTTCTGGGAAGATGCGGCGGTCGATCACGGCAGCACCAGGGAAGGAAGTCTGCGCTACCGCCTGACGCGTCACCTGGAAACGCGCGCCTTGCGCGCCGCCGATCACGTGTTCACGATCTGCGAAGGGCTGCGCGGCGACATCGTCGGGCGCGGCATCGCCGCGGGCAAGGTGACGGTGATCCCGAATGCCGTCGACATCGAGAACTTCCAGCCGGGCGGCACGCCCGACGATTCGCTGCGCGAGCGCCTCGGCCTCACCGGCTGCACCGTGGTCGGCTTCATCGGCTCGTTTTATGCCTACGAGGGTCTCGACCTGCTGCTCGACGCCCTTCCGGCGATCCTGCGCCAGCGCCCCGACGTGCGCGTGCTGCTGGTCGGCGGCGGGCCGCAGGAGGCGGCGCTGAAGGCGCAGGCCGAGCGGCTCGGCATCGCCGGCCGAGTGGTCTTCACCGGACGCGTGCCGCACCACGAGGTGAACCGCTACTACGACCTCGTCGACGTGCTGGCCTACCCGCGCCACCGCATGCGCCTGACGGAGCTCGTGACGCCGCTCAAGCCGCTCGAGGCCATGGCGCAGGGGCGTCTCGTCGTTGCGAGCGACGTCGGCGGGCATCGCGAGCTGATCCGCGACGGGGCTACCGGTGTGCTCTTTCGAGCGGGTGACGCGGCGGCATTAAGTGCCGCAGTACTCAAGTTGACCGAGGATCGCGCTTCGTGGAGCGGGATTCGAGAGCAAGCGCGACAGTTTGCCGTTAACGAACGAACGTGGCGTACTAGCGTCTCGAAGTACGCCCCCATATTCAAGAAGTTCGCCACTCAGATCTAGTGGCTGTTCGAGCTACTAGCTCAGCCGGACGCGGCACCCCCGAGAGGGCAAGCGGCAGCCTTAGCAGAAGAAGCAATACATGAGAATATCCATTGTCGGATCTGGATACGTCGGGTTGGTCACAGGGGCCTGTCTGGCGGAGATGGGGAACGATGTGCTTTGCGTGGACACCGACGCAAGTAAGATCCGGTTATTGTCCGCCGGTTCAATACCAATCTATGAGCCCGGCTTGCCTGAACTTGTGGAACGAAACTCCGCAGCAGGCAGGCTACGCTTTACGACCGACTTTGCCTCTTCTATTGCGCACGGCCTGATCATCTTCATTGCAGTCGGAACGCCTGCGGCTGAGGATGGGTCCGCGGACCTTCAGCACGTCTTAGCAGTCGCCGACAAAGTTGGTTCCCTCCTTACTGACTACCGAGTAATCGTAAACAAGAGTACCGTGCCCGTCGGTACCGCAGACCGAGTGCAAGCGCAGATTGGAATGCGACTCAGCGAACGCGGAGTGCAAACCCGGTTCGCGGTTGCGAGCAATCCCGAATTCCTGAAGGAGGGTGCTGCAATCGACGATTTTATGCGACCGGATCGGGTGGTCATAGGCAGCGAAGATGACGAAGCGATTTCGCTACTTCGATCGCTCTATGCACCCTTCACCCGAAACCATGATCGCCTCCACGTCATGGATGTACGCAGCGCGGAGCTCACAAAGTATGCGGCAAATGCGATGCTTGCAACGAGGATAAGCTTTGTCAACGACTTGGCGCGGCTGGCAGAAAAGGTCGGCGCCGACATCGAACTCGTACGCCGAGGTATAGGCAGCGACCGGCGTATCGGCACGCACTTTCTATATGCCGGCGCTGGATATGGCGGCTCCTGCTTTCCAAAGGACGTGAGAGCTTTGGTCCACACAGGTCGAGAGTACGGTATCGACCTAGAAGTATTAACGGCAGTCGACAGGGTCAACCACCGCCAAAAGCGCATACTCGCGGACAAAGTGGTAAGCCGATTTGGCGAGCAACTGAACGGACGCACACTCGCAATTTGGGGTCTCGCCTTCAAACCAGAGACAGACGACATGCGCGAGGCGCCAAGCCTCGTGGTTCTCGAAGAACTCGTGAAGAGAGGCGCACGAGTGCAAGCCTACGATCCGATCGCGGCGACAGCTGCCCAAAGGCTTGTGGCGCACCTTAGCGGAGTCAACTTCGTATCAGATCGAATGCGTGCGGTCGAAGGTGCCGACGCACTCTTGGTGATGACTGAGTGGCGTGAATTTCGCAGTCCTGAGCTAACGGCGTTGAAGAAGCTTCTTCGAAGCCCAATCATTTTCGACGGTCGTAACTTGTTCGAACCTTCTACGATGGCTGCAGGCGGGTTCGAGTACTACGCTGTTGGAAGAGGCGATACGCTTCCGGAGCGGCCCTCGGAGCTTGTCCCATGAAAGCCAGACTGCGGACGTTACTTTTCTCGACTCTGTTCCCAAGCAGCGTCAGACCGGTACATGGGATTTTTGTCGAAACTCGACTCCGCGAGTTGTTGAACAATGGGGAGGTGGAGACGAAGGTCATAGCTCCTGTCCCATGGTTTTTCTCAACAAGCCGGAGGTTCGGCGAATACGGACGTATCGCACGTACTCCGGTACGCGAGTGGCGCAACGGCATCGACGTCTTACACCCGCGCTATCCCCTCATACCGAAGATTGGTATGACCGTGGCACCCCTGTTGCTGGCGGCAGCTTCGATTAGAACGATAAGAGGGCTTATACGTGAAGGTTACGACTTCGACTTGATCGACGCTCATTACTACTATCCTGACGGCGTGGCAGCAGCGATTCTGGCACGATATTTCCATAAACCTTTCACCATCACGGCGCGCGGCACCGACTTGAATCTAATCCCCAAGTACACGCTGCCACGCCACATGATGCAATGGGCCGCACGCAGGGCTGCCGCCTCGATCGGCGTGTGTGACGCACTCGTGCAGGTACTTAGGGGCTGGGGCATAGATGACGGACACCTGCATGTTATGCGCAATGGGGTTGATCTCCAGCGATTTCAGCCCGTGCAGCAGGGCATTGCCCGAGAAAATCTGCGCCTCGGCGGTAGCCCGCTCATCTTATCTGTCGGTCACCTGATCGAGCGAAAAGGCCACCACCTCGTGGTCGAGGCAATGGCACAGTTGGTACGTGACTATCCTGATGCAACCCTGCTTATCGTGGGGGAAGGCGAAGAGCGCAGCCGCCTCGAACAACAAGTTGTTCGTCTGAATCTACAGTCACACGTATGCCTGGCTGGGGCGGTACCGAACGAGCAATTGCCCGTGTGGTATAGCGCCGCCGACATGTTGGTGCTTGCTTCAAGCAGAGAGGGATGGGCGAACGTGCTCTTGGAATCAATGGCCTGCGGTACGCCTGTAGTTGCAACGGATGTCGGGGGTACTGCCGAGGTCATGGCTCCGCCCCGTACTGGGCAACTTGTACCCAGACGAGATGCTCACTCAGTAGCTCAAGGAATTAGAGCTCTGTTAGCCAACCCACCAAGCCGCGTCGACGTCCGTCGGTACGCGGAATGTTTCAGCTGGTCCAGCACAAGTAGGTCGCAGGTTTCGCTGTTCCGCTCGATTGTTGCCAGCTAAGAGGCCGTCATGAAGTTGGTATCACGCGGTACTCACTGTCTCGAGTCTGGGAGACTTTGATGCGCGACATCGCTCTCTACGTAGTCGTCTGGGCTGGTGCACTATGCGCACTTAAACGCCCTTGGATCGGCGTGATTCTTTGGACGTGGCTGAGCGTTATGAATCCGCACTCTCTCACGTGGGCGAGCGGCGGCGCTTCCCACGCGATGGTCGCAGCGCTTGCTACGATGACTGGGCTGTTCCTGACTAAGGACCGCTGGTCGCCGTTCCAGAGCCCGGCCGCAATGGCGTTGCTCGCGTTCTGGCTCTGGACCTGCGTGACGCTGCCGTTCTCGTTCTACTTCGACGACAGCATGCCGCTGTTCATCCGCTCGGCCAAGATCTACCTGATGACCTTCGTGTGCCTGGCGCTCATCAACACCAAGCACAAGCTCGACTGGTTCGTCGGCATCCTGGTCTTCTCGCTGGCGTTCTACGGCGCCAAGGGCGGCCTGTTCACCATCCTCAACGGCGGCAACTACCTGGTCTGGGGCCCAGGCGGCTTCATCGAGGGCAACAACGAGCTGGCGCTCGCGCTCGTGATGACGATCCCGCTGATCCGCTACCTGCAGACGCAGGCGACCCAGAAATGGGTGCGCGCGGGCCTGTGGGCCACGCTCGGCCTCACCGCGGTGACGGTGCTCGGCACCTGGTCGCGCGGCGCGTTCCTCGCCATCGCGGCGATGTCGTTCATGATGTGGATGAAGGGCGACCGCAAGATGCTGTGGGGCTTCGCCCTCTTCTTCATCGGGATAGTGGCGCTGTCGATGATGCCCGACGCCTGGTGGGCCCGGATGGGCACGATCCAGAACTACGAGCAGGACGCCTCGGCGATGGGGCGCCTGAACGCGTGGGAGATGGCGTGGAACCTGGCGAAGTCGAACTTCTTCGGCGGTGGGTTCAGCATCTACGAGTACCCCGTGTTCGCGCGCTACGCGCCGGTCGCGTGGGACGTGCACGCGGCACACAGCATCTACTTTCAGGTGCTCGGGGAGCACGGGTTCGTGGGCCTTTTCCTGTTCCTGCTGATCTGGTTCTTCACCTGGAAGCACGCCAAGACGGTAACCCGGCTGGCGGCGGGCGTTCCGGAGCTGCAGTGGGCGATGCATCTCTCGCGCATGCTGCAGGTGTCGCTGGTCGGCTATTTCACCGGCGGCGCGTTCCTGAGCCTGGCCTACTTCGACCTGCCCTACGACCTGATGGTCGCATCGGTGGTCGCGATGCTGCTGGTCAAGCAGCACGTCGCTGCGCACGTTCAGCCGATTGCGCAGCCGCGCCTCTGGCCGGCACCCCCGGAACCTGGCCGTCCCGCCGGGCCCACCGGCGCGCCGGGCCAGCGTCAACCCGCCCTCTGATGTCTGCGGTACTCGACAGCCCGGCACGGCGCTTCAGCGTTTACGGGCTGCTCGCACCGTCCGGCCGTCGCGGCAAGCTGCTGATCTTCATCTTTCATCGGGTGCTGGCGAGGCCCGACCCGCTGCTGCCCTCCGAACCCGACGCCGCGCGCTTCGAACGGATCGTCTCGTTCGTCGCGTCCAACTTCAACGTGCTGCGCCTCGGCGACGCGGTCGAGCGCCTCGCGATGGGCTCGCTGCCGACCGCCAGCGCGTGCATCACCTTCGACGACGGCTACGCCGACAACTTCAGCGTCGCCGCGCCGATCCTGCAACGCCACCGCGTGCCGGGAACCTTCTTCATCGCGACCGGCTACATCGACGGCGGACGCATGTGGAACGACGAAGTCATCGAGGCGGTGCGCGCGAGCACGGGCGACCGCATCGACGCCACGGACGTCGGCCTCGGCGAGTACCTCTGGCACGACGCGGAGAGCCGCGTTGCCGCCTGCGAGCGCCTGCTGAAGGACCTCAAGTACTTCGAGCCGAAGCGCCGCCGCGAAGTCGCCCGGGAGCTCGCGCACCGCGCGGGCCTGCCCGCCGAGGCGGACACCATGATGACGCCGGCGCAACTTAGGGCGCTGGCCGACGCCGGTCACGAGCTGGGCGGCCATACCATGACGCACCCGATCCTCGCCACTCTGTCGGACGCCGCCGCGGCCGACGAGATCGGCGCCGGCCGCGAGCAGCTCGCGCAGTGGATCGGCCGGCCGGTGGAGAGCTTCGCCTACCCGAACGGCGTGCCCGGTGTCGACTACACCGTGCGCGACGTCGGCCTGGTCGCCAAGGCAGGTTTCCGGAGCGCCGTCTCGACGCGCCGCGGTGTCGCGACCGCGCGCTCGATCATCTTCGAGCTGCCGCGGTTCAGTCCGTGGGACCGCTCGATGCCAAAGTTCGCGTTGCGCTGTGCCCAGGCGCTCGCGACGTTCAATCCGTGAATAGAGCAATTAGCCCGCTGCGCTTCAACCAGATGACGGCCTTGCGCGCAGCGATCTTCGCCTACCGTGAAAGTGTCGACATCCTCGCCCGCTGCGTCGCCACGGCGGTGGCCGCAAGCGACGGGGATGCGGTGATCGACGTGATGGTCAACGGCAACGAGCCGCTCGCGACGGCGCTCGCCCGACGCACGCCGTCGATCGAACGCGCGGGCGTCGCCGTGCGGGTGTGGCAGCTCGCGCCGGGTGACAAGTCAAACGCCTGGAACTGGTACGTGCACCACGTGTGGTCGCCGGCAGACCTTACGGTGTTCCTCGACGGCTACGTGTACGCCGAGCCCGACGCGTTCCGCAGGCTCGCCGCAGCCCTGGCGCGCCAGCCGGCGAGCCTTGCGGCGACCGGCGTGCCGACGCGCGGCCCCTCCGCAGGTCGCCTGCGCAGGGAGATGATCGAGCACGGCGGCCTGCAAGGAAACCTGCACGCGCTGCGCCGCTCGACGATGGAGCTGATCCGCGCACGCGGCTTTCGTCTGCCCGTGGGGACCTACCGCACCGATACCGTGCTCGGCGCCGCCCTGGCCTTCGGCATGGCACCGGCGGACACCCGCTTCGACATGCACGCGCACATCGCGGTCGCGGCCGACGCGACGTGGGACAAGCACATGGAACCGTGGTGGACCTACCGCGCCCTCGGCGGCTACCTGCGACGCATGCGGCGGCAGGCGCTCGGCCAACTCGAGCGACGTGCCATCTCGTTCGTATTCGGCGTCGAACGCCGCGCGCCGGAGCGGCTGCCGCCGACCATCGAAGGACTGGTCCTGCACTGGGCCGACAATCGGCCCGGCGAAGCGCGCAAGCTGGCCTGGCGCTCACCGCTCACGCTGCGCGCGATGAAGGCGCTGCGCGCCGGTCGCGATTGGCAAGCCGCATCGATCCCGCCACGCCTGCTCGAGACGGGCCCCGACGATCGCCGCGGCACCCCATGACAGGTCAGATGAAAACGGCAGCTGCAGAGGGAGATCGCCTGGTGGATCAGCTCGTTCGGTTCGCTCGCCGCTGCAAGCGGCGCCTGGTGCGTTCGCTCGCCCCGCAGGCGCTCGACCCCTACGTGACTTTCTATCCGCCCGGCCACTTCTACTCGCCGCTCCCCGACGAGCAGTTCGTGAAGCAGAACAAGGCCGCGCTGTTCGACTCGTCCGTCAAGGAGATTCCCGGGATCGACAATTGCGTCGAGCGGCAGCTCGAGCTGCTCGAGGCAATGGCGGTGCACTACACCAACCTCGACTTTCCCGACACGGAGACACCCGGCCACCGCTACTGCTACGAGAATCCGTACTTTTCGTACGGCGACTCGATCGTGCTCGCGCTGCTGATGCAGCACGTGCGGCCGCGCCGCATCATCGAGGTCGGTTCGGGCCACTCATCGGCCGCGATGCTCGATGTCGACGATCGCTTCCTCGGCTCGTCGACCGAGTTCGACTTCATCGACCCCTACCCCGAACGCCTGCTCGGGTTGCTTCGCTCGGAGGACCGCGAGCGCTGCACCGTCCACGCCAAGCCGGTGCAGGACGTCCCGCTCGAGCTCTTCGACAAGCTCGAGGCCAACGACATCCTCTTCATCGATTCGTCGCACGTCGCCAAGATCGGCAGCGACGTGGTGCACCTGCTCACCTACGTCCTACCGCGCCTCAAGCGCGGCGTGCTCGTACACGTGCACGACATCTTCTGGCCGTTCGAGTACCCGAAGATGTGGCTGATGCAGGGCCGCGCCTGGAACGAGAACTACATGCTGAAGGCGTTCCTGCAATTCAATGACCGCTTCCGCATCGTCTTCTTCAGCTCGTATCTCGCGATCCACCACGCGGACGCGATCCGCCGGCACATGCCGCGCTTCGAGAAGAATCCAGCCGGCGGCATCTGGCTGGCGATGAAGTGAGCAGCGGGCAGCGCCACGCCACACGTGAGGGCCAAGCAACCTGGTTTCGCGGCCTTTGGACCGCCAGCACGTCGAGTGCACCGGGCGCCGTGTCAAGCCAGCCCGGCCAGAGCTTTGGCAGCATTCGCATATGAAGGCACATGTTCGGCGCGATGCGCAATACGATGTCGTTGAACCGCTCGAAATCTCGCAAGATCGCCCCTTCTCGAGCTCGCGGGGCGAGCGGTTCGATGCAGAGCCATCAGCAACGTTAGGCCGGTTCAGGGCGCTTACGGCAGGGGACTCGCGGCGAAGCACCGTCGGACGTGTCTTGCCGCATTTAAAAAGGTCGCTCGGTCAGCACGGAGCGCGTGATGCGCGTGTGGCGAGCAACACCGGACGCTCGAAGCATCCACCGCGTGCAGTGGTCGAAGACGGCGAGCATCAGGCCCGGGGCCGCGTAGCCGCTCGCGCTTGACGAAAGCAAGCGCGCCAAACGCGAACGGGGTCGCGTCCAGATGCCGTCGTCGCGAAGTGCCTCCGCATACGCCCTCGCTGCTAGCAAGTACGGCGAGAGGTCCGAGGACATGTACTCGAACCACTGCCGCGAGGTTGCGAGCACGGGCTCTGATCGGCGCCAAAGCGGTGGCGCGACAGCCTCTCGTTGCCACGGTTTCGGTCCCATGGCGTGAATGAATGCAGGCCCTACTTGGATCATCGCCCTCAGCCGCTCCGACGGGGTGAATCCCGCGGGCCCTAGACATTGGGCGATGTCTCGTCCACGGCGAAGGTAGTGCAGCGGAAGGTGTGCAAATTCGACAGACGCAAGCAGGGCCGTGAGCGCCTCCTGGTCTCCGAGCATGTGTAAAGGACGCTCGAACCAGGGGTGTGCCTGCGCTTCGACATAAGCCGGGTGGCAGAGCATTGCCTGCCATGCTTCAAGCATTTTCACATGGTGCCGAGTAACCCGCACGAGGCCAGAGTTGACGGTGCTTTCGAGGGAGCGTGCAGGCTCCAAGCCCCAAGCAATGGTCCTAGAGACACCGCCCTGCTGCTGTCCCCACAAGGGCTCCTCCGTCACGACCAGCGTTTCAGGGGAAAGGTCGCGAAAATGTCCGGAGAAATCCCGCGTGGCGAGGATGTCCGAATCAAACCACACCACATCAGTGTAATTATCCAATAACTGCAACAGGATCGAAGGCTTTACATTCCACCCCTTGCTCCCCGAGTCTTGCAGCTCTACTCGGCTAGCGTTGGGTTGATCGGCAAGCCAACTGATGAAAGAAGCCGGCGCACTGGGACAATTGACTAGCAAACGGAATGCGGGGGCGTGCCGAGCGCAACTGAGCACAGCTAGCTTTACCCCGACGAGATTCCGAGGCCTGTCTTCGTGCACGCATATCACCGGCAACTCGCTGGACAGTTGAGCAGCGTTCGATTGTGAGATGTTCATCGTGTCCTGGTCGTATCGCGTCGCTGCCGAGAGAGTAATCGGCATTTGGGCGCCCTTCGCAACATCGAGATGCATCTCGCCGCGTCAAGCCTTGAGGAAAACGTGGTGGGGATTTTTTGCTGACGGTAAACCGAGCGGGTGCGCCATCGCCGGTTGCGAGCATTAGGCGACCTAGTGCCGCCTGACTTCCGGAACTGCTAGCACGTTCGAGTGCACGGGGTGCAGCGCCGTCGCGGGACTGAGCTCCCCACCCCCGCCAACGGAATAAAACTCGAACGCGGCACGCTTTAGCGATTGAAGAAAACGCTTGGCCGCCGACACGTTGAGGCCGAAACCGCGCGACGTGTAGACATTGGCCTCGAACAGCACGACCGGGGCGTCGGCGGCGTCGAGGCAGTTGCGCGCGCCCTGGAACACCTTGAGCTCGCCACCCTCGACGTCGCACTTGATGAACCGCGGCTTAGGCAAGACGCCGCTCTCGATCATGCTGTCGAGCGTGCGCTCCTTGCAGCGCACCAGGTGCGTGTCGCCGTACTCGCCCGCCGTCCAGTCGGCGAGGCTGCCGACTTCGGAAAGGCCCGGCACGTAGAGCACCGACTTGGCGGTGCGGTCTGACAGCGCGACCGGGATCAGCGTGGCGTTGGGCATGCCCGCGATCGTGCGGGCGAGCAGCGGCCCGATCTCGGAGTTCGGCTCGAACGCGTAAACCTTGCCGGTTGCACCGACCAGCTTCGACAGCAGCGCGGTGTGCAAGCCGATGTTGGCGCCAATGTCGAACACCACGTCGCCGGGCTTCACGAAACGGCGCATCACCGCCTGCTCTTCCACCTCACGCGGAGAGCTGTCCCACGGAGAGCCCTTGAGCCACTGCACCGAGTTCGGCTGGCGCAGGTCCATGTACACCGGAGCCCAGTCCTCGATCTGGATCGGCACGATCTGCAGGTCGGACCGATAGCGCGCTGCGAGGTTGGTCAGCTTCGGCGCGATGCGGGTCTGGCCCTTGACGTCGCTGCGCAGGTACCAGCGCAGCGCGCGCGCGAGCAGCGGCAGCTTGGGAGCCGGTTGGGCGAGCGTGGAGGCGGATGTCTGCACAGGTGCTCCGGAAACGAGAGTGCCCGGCGAGGGCGCACGCAGAGCGGCGGTGCCCCGTGGCAGGACGCCCAGATCAGCGCGAAGGCGTGTCCAACAGGCTCTCGGGAACGGGCGCGCCGCGCCCGCGCAGTCTAAGGGACGCCCGCCACAGCATGTGCTCCACGTGTCCGGTCCGTAGCGCCGGATACGTGCGAGCGATCTGGCGCAGATCGTTCGACTGGCTGCTCCGGCCGTGCGAAGCGGCACGTGCCCACTCTGCCGTTGCACGGGCCCAGTGTTTCCGGTTCCGAAACCGCGCCGCGAGCGGCGAGCCCATGCGGCCGGCCATGCTCCTCACGCCTGCGAAATGCGGCGCGTGCAGGTACTCGTGCAGCAGCAGCAGGGGATCGAGCGTCGTGTTGCGGTACAGGCGCTCCGCAAGGTTGATCGCGCTCGTTGCCGCGCCGTGCACACGGAACGATGCGAGCGACCGGGGCACCACGGTAGCCCCGCTGTTGACACCCACGCGCAACCAGAACTCGAGGTCGCAGAGCGACACGAAGTCGGGGTTGAAACGGCCGAAGCGCTCGAACGCACGCGTGTGCACCATCACCGACGTCGGCTCGCCAAGCGGGTTTACGCAGAACTGCTCGATCGCGAAGCGCTGCAGCGCCTCGGCGGAGAGGTGACCGCCCGCGAACAGCGCGTGGATCTGTTTGGCGTGCCGCTCATAGCTATCGCGGGTCGCCGATGCGGTGCCGTCCTCGAACAGGAACGAGCGCTCGCACGCGACCAGCAGCGCATCCCCGTGCGCTGCCTCGTATAGCGCGGCGATACAGGCCGGATCGAGGACGTCGTCCTGGAACACGTACTTGATCCAGGTGCCGCGCGCGACGTCGAGGCAGCGGTTCCAATTGCCGACGAGGCCGAGGTTGGCGGTGTTGCGCAGCAGGCGCACCCGCGAATCGAGCCGCGCAAACCGCTCGGCGATGTCGAGCGTGCCGTCCGTCGAGCCGTCGTCGATCAGGATGATCTCGACGTCGCCGAAGGTCTGGCCGGTCACCGAGTCGAGGCACTCCTGCAGGTAGCGCTCGCCGTTGTAGAGCGGCAGGCAGATGCTCACCTGCGGCGCAATCATGTCGAAGCCCTGGCAGCCGGTCGCCGACGGCTCGTGCCGAGCGGATGCGTACGATGCGCTTGCATGGTCAGCCGGCCGCCTCCAGGAGCTTGCGCACGCGCAGCTTCATCGAAGTCCAGCGCAGGAAGCTGCGCCACTTGCGCCGGAACGCGGCATCGGCACGCTGCCACGCCGCCTCGTCGCCGTAGCCGCCCTTGGTGTGGTGGAACACATCGGTGTCGAAGACGACGACGCGCTTGCCGGCCCTGCGCGCCTGCAGACAGATGTCGGCGTCGTAGCCGTGAAATCCGTCGAAGCGATGCTCGTCGAAGCGCAGGTTGCGCACCGCCCACGGGCTCAGCACCAGCATCAGTCCGTCGAGCACGTCGACGTCGTGCACGCCGTGCGTGTAGTGCAGCGCGAAGCGGGGCTCCTCGCAGCGGCCCTTGATGGTGCCTTCCCACCACCGGAGGCTGCGAACACCCGAGGCGCCGATCGGCCCGGCGAGCCCGATCGCCGGATCGCGCATCAGCTCGCGGATCTTGTCGGCGAACGCGGCGTCACGGATCTCGACGTCCTCGTGCAGCAGGACGAGCGCCTCGAGTCCATCGTGCTGCGCGGCGGCGTCAAGAAACGCGTTGTACGCCGTGAAGATCGAGCGGTTGCCGCGCGAGGCGACGAGCTGCGCATCAGGCCCGATCACGCGCTCGATGCTGGGGCGCGCGTAGGCGTCGAACTTGTCGTCGGAGCCGACACAGACGGCGAACATCAACACGCGGGAAGCTCCTGACGGGAGGGTGCACGCAAGGGGAAGCGAATCTTGTCGAACATCGCATATGGTTTCAGCGAGTCGACACCGACCCCGGCCGCGCTGCCGCCGAAATAGCGGCTGCGGCGAGCCTGAGAGCTCTCGAACCGCCGAAGCAAGCACGCGCCAATAGCCATTCACGAACTGCCGCTCGCAACTCTCCCAGCCGCAATAACTGCGCCAACAGCGATCGATACTCCCAATACAAGCGCGCACGCAGAATGCCCACGAACTCGCGTTCCGAACACTGGCTGGAAATCCAATGAGCGGACCGCGAGATAGCGGTGACGTTGTCGCGCACCAGGTCGACTTCGCGACCTGTGCGCGAGAGGCCGTCGTCCGTCAGGTGGACCACCGCGTCGCAGCTCGGAATGTAGGCCACGGCCTTTGCCTTGGCGACCGCGCGCCAGAACAGCTCGTAGTCCTCGCAGGTCTTCATGTCGGTCGCGAACCAGCTGCCGAGCGCCTTCATGAGCGACGTCTTCACGACCACCGTGGTGGTCTTGATGTTGTAGCCGTTCATCAGGTAGCGCTTGTCGGCGAGCTTGGCAGGGTCGGTGATGCGCCCGGGCTCACCGGTGCCGTCGAGCCGCACCTGGCTGCGGTTGGTGTGGATGAACTCGACGTCGGGCGTAGCCTCGATCGCGCGCACGGTGTTGGCGAGCTTGTCGTGGGTCCAGGTGTCATCGGAGTCGAGGAACGCGATCCAGTCGCCGCTCGCCATTGCAATGCCGCGATTGCGCGCGGCGGCGGCGCCCGCATTGCGCTGGCGCACATGCCGCACCCGCGGGTCGCTCGCCGCGATGCGCTGCAGCACCTCGGCCGTGCCGTCCTTCGAGCCGTCGTCGACGACGATCACTTCGTGCACCGGATAAGTCTGGTGCAGCACCGACTCGATCGCCGCGGCGATGTGGCGCTCCCGGTTGTAGACCGGGATCACGGCGCTGAAGCGCAGCGCCGCGGCGGCGTTCACCACGCTGTCGACCATCGACGCCGCCACCTCAGGCGCGCTCCCGGCGCAGCCGCGCCGAGACGAAGCCGCGCACGAACCCTGCGAACTCGGCGAGCGCCGAGCGGCCGTCCTGCAGCGCCATGCGGCGCGACATGCGCAGGTAGTTGACGCCGAAGCGCACCGCGTTCTCGTTGATGAAGCGACGCTCGCGATCGCCGCGCAGCAGGCTCACTGCGTAGCGCGTAACGTCCTCCAGCACGGTGCGGTAGAAGTAGCTCGGCACGCCGAACAGCGTCGCCGCGCCGGTGGCGGGCTTGACCAGATGCATCAGCGCACAGAAGCCGCCGTGCCCGGAGTGCCAGCGGCGGTGATACGCCTTGGTGAGCCGCTCGCTCTGCACCTCGGCGTGGACGACGAGCTCGGGCACGTAGAGCCCGCGCCGTCCGGTGGCATAGACGCGCAGCAGGAACTCGTGGTCCTCGGTCGAGCCGATCCCGTCCTTCACGCGCTGCAGGCGCGGCGCGAACAGGCCCACCGAGTCGAACACCTCCTTGCGCACGATCAGGTTGGCGCCGACGAAGCACAGCCGCACCGCGTCGCTGGCCTCGACCTGGCGCTCGCCCCGGTCGACCAGCGCAAGCGGCGCCCAATGGTCGCGCGTCAGCCACGCCGGCGGCTCCTCCTGCCAGCGCGGCAACACCTTGCCGCCGAGGCAGGCGATGTCGGGACGCGCCGCGAAGGTGCGATGGATCACCGCGACCCAGTCGGGCGCGACCACCACGTCGTCGTCGGTGAACGCGAGGATCGGCGCCGCGGCCGCCGCGATGGCAGCGTTGCGCGCGTGCGAGAGGCCCTGCTGGCGCTCGAACAGATAGCGCACCGTGCAGCGCGGGTCGTCCAGGTAGCGCGCGACGACCTCGCGGGTGTCGTCGGGCGAGTTGTTGTCGACGACGATCAGCTCGTAGCGCAGCGACCCGGCCTGCTGCGCGAGGATGCTCTCGATCGCAGCGGGCAGCAGCGCGGCCCGGTTGTACGTGCAGACGATGACGGAAACGTCCAAGGATGCTCCTGTGGCGCGGGTCAGGGACGCGCCGGGTGCGTCGCGCAGGCGGCCAGCATACGAGCGCCGGGCGGGCGGCGGTCAGGTGACGGCACGGTACACACCGACGATTTCACGCGCGGTCTCGGCCGGGCTGAACGACGTCGCGACGCGCTGACGGCCCGCTGCGCCCATTGTCGCCGCCCGGGCCGGGTCCCGGAGCAGCGCGACGATGTGCTCGGCCAGGCGGTCGGCGTCGCCGGCGGAATGCAGCAGCCCGGTGTGGCCGTCGACCACTACTTCGGGCACGCCGCCGACCGCAGTGGCGACGATCGGCTTCCCGAGCGCCATCGCCTCGAGCAGCACGAGCCCGAAACCTTCGAAATGCGTGCTGAGCGCGCCAATGTCGAACGCGGCTGTGTAGCGCGGCACGTCGCCACGAAAACCCGCGTAAACCACGTGATCGCGAGCCGGCGACGCCGCGATGGCCGCCTTTACGCGTTCGCCGTGCGCGAGCTCCTGCTTCTCGGGGCCGCAGCCGCCGATGAAGAGAAAACGCGCGTCGGGGCACTCGGCGACCACGCGCTCGGCGGCACGCAGCAGCGTCAGATGGTCTTTCTGCTGAGCCAGGCGCGCGACCATGCCGATCACGCGATCGGACGCCCCCCAACCGAACTCGCGGCGCACCGCCACTGCGGCCTCGCTCTTCGTGTCGCCCGCCGTCGCGGGCAGCATCACGCCGTCGTAGATGACGACGCCCTTGCGCGCGGCGATCTGGCGGCCGCCTTTGGCCGCGCTGCCGAAACTGCGCCGCGCGTCCTCGGACACGAAAACGAGGCGCTGTGCAAGCGCAGCTGTCCACACGCGCTCGTAGGGCGTGAGCCAGGGGTACGGGTTGCGCACGTGGCAGACCATCGGCAGCAAGGCCGTGCGGGCAGCGAGCGCCGCGACGAAACCGGCCGCGAGGTCGGCGCCGTGCACGACGCGCACCTTGGCGCGCCGGAACTGCCGCGCGAGCGCCATCGTCGCGCGCGCATACGAGACCGCGCCGCGGTCGAACGCGGTGGCGTCGTAGAGCTCGACCGCATAACCCTCGCGCTCGAAGAACTCGCGCACCAGCGGCGCATCCGAGCGCGCGAACACCAAGTTGTCGATGCCGAGCGGATCGGTCCCGCGCAGCATGCGCAGGGTCGCCCATTCGGTGCCGCCGATCGCGCGCCACGGCATGACGTGCGCGACTCGCAGGAGCGAGTCGCGTGAAGAGTCGGTGGCGGAAGAGGGCACGTGATCGGCGAACGGCTTGCGGCAATGCCTCAAGCCGTCAGATGGGTTTGTGGACGGTCTTCTTGCGCCGATAGGCACCGACGAAACGGCGCAGTTCGGAAAGCGGCCCGGCACCGCCGGCGCGACGGTGCAGGCGGTAGGTCTCGGCGATGTAGCTGCCGAGGTCGCGAACACGTGCCTCGTGCAGGAAGGCCTCTGCAGCGCGCCGGCCCAGGGTTGCACCGAGCCACGACGCGACCTCGCGCACCAGGAAGCCGTAGTAGTACGCCGGCATGCCGAACAGCGTCAGCGCATCGACGGGCGGCTCGATCAGCCGCATGCGCGCGCTGTAGACGCCATGGCCGTGGTGCCAGCGTCGGTGGTAGTCCTTGCGCATGCGCGCGGGCGGCACCGGCGAATGCGCGAGCGCGGCCGGCACGTAGAGGCCCTTGAAGCCCGCGCGCCAGAGGCGACGCACGAACTCGTGGTCTTCGGTCGAACCGATGCCGGTGCCGACGCGCTGCAAGTCCGTCGAGAACGCGCCCACCGCCTCGATGGCCCGGCGCCGCAGCGCGAGGTTGCCGGTGCCGAGCGGCCACGGACGCTCGATGCCGATCGGCAAGGTGCGCTCGCCATGGTCCATCAGGCCCGCGGGCGCCCAGTGGTCGTGCGACAGCCATCTCGGACACGGCTCGCCCCAGATGGGCAGCACGCGCCCGCCGATGAAGTCGACCTCGGGATGCGCTTCGAACGCCGCCACGATCGCCGATAGCCAGTCGGGCGCCGCGGTCTCGTCGTCGTCGATGAAGGCGAGGATCGGCGCCGTGGTCGCCGCGACGCCGCGGTTGCGGGCGAACGAGACGCCGCGCCCGGTCTCGCAGAGGTAGCGAACGCGCGGGTCCTCGGCGGCGAGGCCGGCGATGACGTTCGGCGTGTCGTCGCCCGAATCGTTGTCGACGACGACGATCTCGAACGTCACACCGACCTCCTGAGCGAGCAGGCTGCGCAGGCACGCCTGGACGCCCTCGGGCCGGCGGAAGGTCGGGACGATGACCGACACGGCCACGCTCGCTGCGGCGTTGCCAGGCGCCTGAGCCCGCATCTCGTGCATCGCACCCATCGGGCTCACGCCACCTTGGCCGCGAACGCGCGACGGCGTGCCCGTGCGCGCTGGTCGAGCCGGCGGATCACGGGTGGGCAGTCGCCGAAGCGGCGCAGGAAGTAGTCGCGCAGACCGAGCAGATAGCCGGCGAGCTCGAAGTGCAGCCCCTCCTCGGAAAGCGCCTCCCGCCACGGTCGGTACGACCAATAGAGGCGCTTGAGCCAGGGCTCCGGCCCGGGCCGTGGGCGCGGCAGGAAGTTGCGCGCGATCATCGCCAGCGAATCGGCGAGGATGCGGCGCCGCGTCGCGGGCGGCAGGTGCATCTCGGCCCAGAGCAGCCGGTTACGCGCCATGAAGTACTGCCAGAGCGGCGTCTGACCGCCGAACGACGAGCTCACCTTGTGCCAGAGCTTCGCACCCGGTGCGACCGCAACCCCCAGCCCGGCGGCGCGCGCGCGGTAGCACCAGTCGGTTTCCTCGAAGTTGAGGAAGAAGCGGTCGTCGAGCTCGCCGAGCCGCCGCACGTTGGCGCAGGACACGAACAGGCAGCAGCCGATCACCATGTCGCTGTCGAGCGGTGCGGGGCTCACGAGCGGCTTGGCGTTGCGCTCGGGCAGGTCGAACCAGAGCGTGCGGTCATTCCAGCGCGCCCGCGCGACCCACACCGTCTGCGGGCGCGAGTAGTAGAAGATCTGAGCGCCCCAGATCGCGACGTCGGGGCGCTCGCGCTGGCTCTCGAGAAGCGCGTTCACGAGGCCGGGATCGACGATCGTGTCGTTGTTGAGGATCAGCGCGTAGTCGAAGCCCTGGCTGCAGGCGTGACGCAGGCCCACGTTGTTGCCGCCGGCGTAGCCCAGGTTGGCGCCCGTCTCGAGCACCGTCACGTGCGGGTAGGCGGCACGGATCGACTCGGCCGAGCCGTCGTCGGACGCGTTGTCGACCACGATCAGGGACCGGTTCACATAGTCGAGTTGCTCCAGCGAGGCCAGGCACTCGAGCGTGTCGGCGCGGCCGTTCCAGTTGAGGACGATGATCGCGACCGACGGCTCCGCCGACGCGACGGGCGCTCCGACAGGCAGGAGAGTCTCCTCGACGATGGGCAGCATGGAACCGGCGGTTGAAGGGTCAGACCGTGGCGGCGCGGAATCGCACTCCGAAACGGCAACCCACGATTGTGGTGTGCGCCGTTGGGGCCGCTAGATGCAGGAGCCGGAGCAGCCGGAGCGCGGCCGGCCGGCGAGCGCGCTGGAGTTTGCCACCCCTGCCGGCGCCGGCGCGTGCGGAACCGCACGTTCGCGCGCGGGGGCCGACCGATGGCACAACCTTGCCCCTCCCGCGAGACGAAGATGCGCGTCGCCGCCGCGGCTGGGCAAGTCCATCGTCAGGGGCTCGCGCTAGACTCGCCGCCCCGGGGCCCCGACGCGGAATGTTGGGCCAGCACGGCTGGCAATCCGTGGCAAACGCCGCGCGAGCCGTCCGGGACCCTCCGCCCGAGGCGCCCCCTCCTCTTGTATGCAAATGATCCTGCACCCGCTCGTCCTCGAACGCGCCGCCGCGGCCCGATGCCCGCGCGCGGCCGCCGCGCCGTCGCCGCGCCCATGAAGGTCATCGAGGTCGACCACGTCACCAAGGAGTTCCGGCTCGGTCAGACGACCACGCTGCGCAACAACCTTCGGAACCTGCTCTCGAGCATCGGCGTCGGCCCGCGCGCTCCGCGCCGCCAGCCGTTCCGCGCGCTCGACGACGTGCATTTCGCCGTCGAGCAGGGGGAGGTGCTGGGCATCATCGGCACCAATGGCGCCGGCAAGAGCACGCTGCTGAAAATTCTCGCGGGCATCACCGCCCCGACGCGCGGCCGCGTCGCGGTGCGCGGCCGCATCGCCCCGCTGATCGAGGTCGGTGCCGGGCTGATCGCCGACCTCACCGGTCGCGAGAACATCTATCTCAACGCGGCGCTGCTCGGCATGAGCTACCGCGACATCCGCCGCAAGATCGACGAGATCATCGACTTCGCCGAGCTCGCCGAGTTCATGGACACGCCCCTCAAGCGCTACAGCTCGGGCATGGCGGTGCGGCTCGGCTTCAGCATCGCGACCAGCGTCGATGCCGATGTCCTCATCGTCGACGAGGTGCTCGCGGTCGGCGACATGGCCTTCCAGCGCAAGTGCTTCGACCGCATGGAGGACCTGATCAAGCGCCAGGGCAAGACGGTGCTGATGGTCAGCCACAACCTGCGCCAGGTCGAGCGGCTCTGCTCGCGCGTCATCCTGCTCGACCACGGCCGCGTCCTCACTGACGACGAGCCGAATACCGCCTGCGAGCTGTTCTACAAGCGTAGCGACGAGAAGATCAAGCAGACCGTGAGCCGCACCGCCTCGGCGAGCGCACTCGGCAACGCGCTGGTCTCCGAGGATATCGACGTGCTCGCGATCGACCTCGTCGACGCCGCCGGCAACAGCGCCGACTCGGTGGTCTACAAGCACGACTTCTCGCTGCGCGTGCGCTATCGCGTCAACAAGGCGATCAACCGCCCGGTGTTCGGCGTCGGCGTGCACACGACCGACCTGCTCTACATCACCACGCACAACAGCGATTACGAGGTCACGCTCGACCGGCTCGAGCCGGGCGAATACGAGAGCAACTGCCGCGTCGCCTGCTGCCCGCTGATCCCGGGCGTCTACGCGATCCGCGTCGGCATCTCGGACGGGTCGTCGACGCGCCTTCTCTTTTACGGCGAGAACCTGGTGCACTTTCAGGTGCTCGACAGCCCGGCCTCGCCGATCCTGCACGCCGACCGCGCCGGCTTCTTCGAGTTGGACGCGCGCTGGCAGGACCCGCTGCCGTTGCCTGCCGCAGTCGAGCAGGCTCCGCCCGCGCCGGTGCTCGCTGGCACGCGCGAAGCGCCCGCAATCTCGTGAACTTTCTGGAGCAGCTCGAGCACAACCTCGGGCCGGGACCCTTCCACGAAGCGGCGGGCGACGACGTGCGGGTAGACGGCGCGCTGCCGGTGTCGCTGTACGCGTTCTTTCTGCCGCAATTCCACGCGATCCCCGAGAACGACGCCTGGTGGGGCAAGGGCTTTACCGAGTGGACCAACGTCACGAAGGCGCTGCCGCGCTTTCGCGGCCACTACCAGCCGCATCTGCCGGCCGACCTGGGCTTCTACGACCTGCGCGTTGCCGACACGCTGCGCGCACAGGCCGAACTCGCTAAGCGCTATGGCGTCGCGGGCTTCTGCTTCTACTACTACTGGTTCGGCGGCAAGCGCCTGCTCGACCAGCCGATCAAAGCGCTGCTCGCCGCACCCGACATCGACCTGCCGTTCTTCGTGAGCTGGGCCAACGAGAACTGGACCCGGCGCTGGGACGGCCTCGAGAAGCAGCTGCTGCTCGAGCAGCGCTACAGCGCCGAGGACGACATCGCCCTTGCCGACGCCTTTCTCGAGCTGACGCGCGACCGGCGGTACGTGCGTATTGACGGCCGGCCGCTCCTCATGCTGTATCAGCCGAGGCTCCTGCCTGATGCCGGGGCGACGACGCGGCGCTGGCGTGATCGTTTCCTGTCGCGCGGCGAGGCCGATCCGTACATCCTCACGGTGCATCGGGAAGGCGAACCGCCCGCCACCACGAACGGCATGGACGGTTCGTTCGAATTCCCGCCCGCCGGCTTCGGCAGCCAGGAGCGGCGCCGCGAGCACCTGCACCGCCTGTTCGACCTGGAGTTTCGCGGCACGCTGTTCAGCTACGACGAACTGGTGGAGTCGATGCAGGCGACACCGAACGCGCCGCACCCGGTGTTCAAGGGCGTGTGCCCGGGCTGGGACAACGAAGCGCGGCGCACCAAGGCCGGCTGCGTGTACCAGGGTTCCACGCCTCGCAAGTACGGGGCATGGCTGGCGCGCGCGTGCCAGACCACGATCGCGACGCAGCCGGCGGACCGGCGAATGCTTTTCGTGAACGCGTGGAACGAGTGGGCCGAGGGCGCTCACCTGGAGCCTGACCGCCACTACGGCCATGCCTACCTCCGCGAAACCGCGCGTGCGCTGACAGCGGCGCGGCAATCCGAGACACTGGCCGCCTTCATCGCCGACCGCTCTGCCGACCTCGCGCGCTCGACGCCGCCGGCGTGGACCGCTCGCATGGAACGCGTGCGGCGCTTCGTAGAACGTGCGCAGCGCAAGGCACGCCGCATGGCGCCGCAACTCGGCATCTGAACCGATGAACACCCCTGATACCAGCGCCGCCGGCTTTCTGGCCGAACGCGTACGCGCGGCGCGCTACGACGGCCAGTCCGACAACCCGTTCGAGGTCGCCGGCATCTGCCAGCGCCTGATGCCGGCCGGGGTGCGCGTGCTCGACGTCGGCTGCGGCACCGGGTCGGTCACGTTGATCGCGAACCGCGGCAAGAACAACAGCGTCGCGGCGGTCGAGCCCGACGCCGAGCGCGCCGCGATTGCGAACGCGCGCGGCATCGAGACCACCTGCGGCTTTCTCGATCGCGCCTACTTCGCCGAGCGCGGCCGATTCGACGTGATCATGAGTTCGGACGTGCTCGAGCATCTGCCCGATCCGGCCGCGATGCTCACCCTGATGCGCGAGGGTCTCGTCGAGGGCGGCCGTATCCTGATCTCGGTGCCGAACGTTGCTCACTGGAGCGTGCGGTTCTCGCTGCTGCTCGGGAACTTCGACTACGCGCCGGTCGGCATCCTCGATGCGACCCACCTGCGCTGGTTCACCGCGCGCACCATCCGCGAGCTGGTCGAGCGCGCCGGCTTCGAGGTCGAGGCGATAACCGTATCGGCCGGTGTCGACCTGCCGGAGTACGCCGAGGTGCCGTGGCGCTGGATGCCTGGCAAGGTGCGCCGCACGCTGATACGCGCGCTGACGCGGGCTTTTCCGCGACTCTTCGGCTGCCAGCACGTGCTGCTGTGCCGCATGACCGCGCCGCGCCGCGCCTAGACCAGCCGTGCCTCGCGGGACGCTGTGTTACCCCTTGGCGCCGCAGCGCGGACGTCCTCAGACGATGTCGGCGAACGACTGCTCCGCGCGCTTGAAGAGCGCGTAGCTCACCGGCAGCAGGATCGCCGTCAGCACCAGCCCGGGCCAGATCGCCCCGATGTCGGGCGCCTGGCCCTTCAGAACGGTACGCTGGAAGGCGTCGATGATGCCGGCGAGCGGGTTGAGCGTGTACAGGAAGTACAGCACGTCCGACCATTCGCCGGCGACCTGCTCGCCCACCAGCTTGTTGCGCACCACCTCGAGCGGATAGATCACTGGCGAGGCGTACATCATCAGCTGCAGCAGCAGCGGCAGCATGGTGCCCACGTCGCGGTAGAAGACGTTCAGCGCAGCCCCGGCGAGCGCCAACGCGAGCGACGCGAAGATCGTGTAGACGAGCAGCAGCGGGACCCACACGATGGTCGCGGCCGGCATCACGCCGAACCATGCCATCAGCAACGCGAGCACCAGCACGTTGATGCAGAACTCGGCGAGCTTGGTGATCACGCCGGTCAGCGGAAAAACCTCGCGCGGAAAGTAGATCTTGCGAATGAGCTGCGCGTTCGAGACGATGCTGCTCACACCCTCCGAGGTCGACTCCTGGAAAAAGATCCAGGGGATCAGGGCCGTGAACGAGAGCACCTGGTAAGGAATCCCCGCAGAGGGAATGTTCACGAAGCTGTTGAGCAGCGTGAACACCAGCATCAGCGTCAGCGGCTTCAGCACCGCCCAGGCCAGCCCGAGATACGACTGCTTGTAGCGGACGATGATCTGCTTCCACGCCATGATCGCGACGAGCTCGCGGTAGCGCAGAAGGTTCGCGGCGAACTGGAGCATCGTCGGGTGGTGCGTGAGGGGACGGAGATCTGGAGCGCCGCGATCAAAGTGCGCACCAAGGCGCGCATCGCATCTGCCCGGAAGGTCGGCATGGTGTCGACCGGCGGCTTCGGCGCGCGAGTTTACCCGGGGCACTCGGGCCAACCGCCGCCGATCGACCGGTGTGCAGTGCGCTTCGTGCGATCCGAGGCGAACTTTTCCGGGCAATCGCGCCTTGCGGCGCGCACGCCTTTGCGTACAGTCGGCGAGCCGTTCCAGTGGCCGCCGGCCAGCGGCTTGGCCTTGAGCACCAGGAGTCCGCGAATGATCGTGTCGCGCCTGCTTCGCACTGCCCGCGACGGAACGCTGCCAGACGCCATGCGCTGGCGATGGAACCGTCTGCACGCCTCGGCCGACAGCCTGGCCCAGCTCGCGCGCGGCACGCTGATCGAGCTGAACGGCAATCGCGTCGAGATCGACGGCTGCCGCTTCAGCCTCGACAGCCCGTGCATCTCGCGACAGGCCAAGGGCGGGTTCACGGCGCAGAGCTACGAGGCCGCCGAGCGCCGCGCGATCGCGACCTTCCTTGACCCCGCCCTGCCCGTCGTCGAGTTCGGCGCGGCGGTCGGCGTGGTGTCGTGCATCGTCAACCGCCGCCTCGCCGAGCCCACCCGCCATGTCGTGGTCGAGGCGAACCCTCAGCTCGTGCCGCTCCTCGAGACGAACCGCGGGCTCAACGGATGCTCGTTCGAGATCCTGCACCGCATGGTGGGCTACGGAACAGCCGAGGCGGTGTTCTTCGCGAACTCCAACGACTTCCTCGCGAGCACCGCGGTGAGCGTCAACGACTCGCCGATCTGGCGTGACATTCGCCTGCAGACCGTGAGCCTTGGCGAGATCGTCGCGAGGCGAGGCTTCGAGGTCCTCACCCTGGTCTGCGACATCGAGGGCGGCGAAGCCGACGTGATCGAGCGCGAAGCCGATCTGCTGAGCGAGCGCGTGGCATGGCTGCTGATGGAGCTGCACCCGTGGTCGCTCGGCCGCGATCGCGCCAACGGGCTGCTCGCCCGACTTGCCGAACTCGGCTTCGACTGGCGCGCCGGGCCGCGCCAGTGCGACGGGCAGGCGGCGATCACGACGGTGCTGAGCAATCGGCGCTTGGTGGACCCGACGGCGGCCGCTGCGTAGGCCAACGATCGCGCTCGCCGGCGCGGTTGCTCGGGCGTTCGCGGGCAGCCGCCTGTAGTCGTCTCAGGCCTTCGCCACCAGCGCGCGGTAGTCCTCCGCCAGACGCTCGGGGGTGCGACGCTCTCGCGCGCGCCGCATGGCGGCCTTCTCGGCTTCCCACCGCTCGACACTGAAGGTCGCGATCACCTCGTCGATGGCCTGCGCCAGCCGGTCGAGGTCCGCGACAAGGACGCCCGGGTGCCCCTCCGCGAACACCTCGCGCACCGCGGGAGTCGCACCGGCAATGATCGGCTTCCCGTGCGCCAGCGCGTCGAGGAGCACTCCGCTCGCCGACAGCGTGTAATGGTCTGCCCGATATGGCAAACACACGTAGTGCCAGCTCGCGAGGGCTTGGTCGAAGCGCTCGCGCGGCACCGGCTCGGCGGACGGCAGGGTGGCGAGGAATGCCTGCAATTCGCCGACATTCCACTCGCTGCCGGGCGGAAAACGGCCGACCGCGTGGAACTCGACAGCGTCGCCGTGGAGCGCCTTTGCGGCGCGCGCCGCGGCCACGAAGGCGTCGAAGCCCTTGGCACGTGTCGCCAGGCCGAGGAAGCCGATGCGGACGGGGGGCGCTGCGCCTGCGGTGTCGTGCGGCTCGACCTCCGGCAGCGGATGGCGCAGCGTCGCGATGCGCGCGCCGACCTGCGGCATCGATGCCGCCACGGCGTCGGCGATGCCGGTCTCGAGTGCGATCAGGCCGACACGCGGTGCGGCGATGTCGAGCGCCGAACGCATGTCGATCGCGCGCACCAGCGGATTGCGCGAGCGCCAGCCGAGCGCCTCGTTGAGGTAGCCGTGCAGCACGCCCAAGATGGGCCGACGCGCGAGGCCGCTGATGCGCAAGGCCGCGGCGGGCAACAGCACGGTCGGGATCGTCTGCAGCGAGAGAAGGTGGCCACCCGAGCCGGCGCGGGCGTTCTCGCGCACCACGCGGTGGAGCAGCGCGAGGTCGCGCCGCCAGCGCTCGCGCGTCGAGGCGCGGCGCGGCGCCACGTCGGCGTCATGCCACGCGATGCCGTCGACGTTGCCGCCGAGGGCGGCGCGCACATGCTCGATATGGCTGGCGGCGCCGTGGAATGCGATCGGTTCGTCGGGAAACGCACAGCGCACGACACGGACCATGCCGGCGTTTACGGGAGAATGCTCCGGGCCGTGACAGAGCGGCTCGAAGATCGAGATCAAGCCCTGCCCCCCATGCCGCTAGCCAGCCAAGTTCGAGTCCTTTCCCCGCGCATCGCGTGCGGCGCGCGCAGCGAGGCCCGGAAGGAGAAGTAATGGGAGCGATGGAGCATGTGGGTGAAATCGCCGACACGACTATCGAGCTGACCGATCGCGAGCGCGAGCGCCTCGCACGCACCGCCGAGATGCTGCCGGCCGACGCGGCGACCTGCCTCGAGATCGGCTTCAAGGACCAGCGGGTGAGCAGCATTCTCGCCCGCTACGATCTGGTGAGCATCGACCTGCCGGGCGAGGCGCCGGCATCCATCACGCACCCGCTGGCGTTCGCGACCATCGCGGCACTGCCCTTCCGCGACCAGTCGTTCGACCTCGCGGTGTGCACCGAAGTGCTCGAGCACCTCGAGGACGACGTTCTCGAGGACGGCGTCGCGGAGCTGGCCCGCGTGTCGCGGCGCCACGTGCTGGTGTCGGTGCCGAACCGGCAGCGCGTGTGGAACGAGCTGTCGAAGTGCCCCTCGTGCGGCTACGTCGTCAACGCGATGGGCCACCTGCATCACTTCGACGAGGCGCGTCTCGAGCAACTGTTCCCCGCCTTCAGGCCGGTGCGCTACGCGATGGCGGGATCGACCGAAGGCTATGCGCCCGACTGGCTGTACTGGCTGCGCACACGGGTGGGCAATGCCTGGCACCCGTGCACCTGGGGCTGCTTCCGCTGCGGCTCCACCACGCCATCGCCGCCGCCCAACCTGATCGGCAAGCTCGCGCAGCGCATCGTCTGGCGCTGGGAAGCGCGAGCGCCGCGACGACCGGCGTTCCTCTTCGTGCTGCTGGAACGCAAGGACGTCTGACGGCGCCGGCTGCACCCAAGGGGCCTTCAGGCACTCGCCGCGACGGTCGAGCGACGCCCGTTCTGCTCGAGCCACTGCTCGAGCATCATCAGCACCCACACCATCTCGCCGTAATACCCCGGGTGCTCGGCAAGCCGCCGATCGCGCAGCTCGTCGATGAACGCGGGCTCGACGATGTCGCGCCGCGCGAGGCTCGCGAGCGAGTCGAACGCGAGCTCGCGCAGGCCCGGATTCCGCAGCGCCCACACGCCGAACGGGAGGCCGAAGCCGTGCTTCTTCTTGGCGATGATCTCGTCCGGCAGGAAGCCGCGCAGCGCCTCCTTGAAGAACCAGCGCAGCGTGAAGCCGCGCAACTTGTAGTGCGCCGGCAGGCGCATCGAAAACCGAAGGAGGTCGGTGTCGAGCAGCGGAAATCCAACCTCGACATCGGCCAGGCGCGTCGCCTCGCGCACCTTCGGCAGGTCGTTCTCGGCGAGGGTGTAGCGCCAGTCGTAGGCCAGCGTGCGATCGATCGGGCTCGCCGCATCGGCGGCCTTCCACACCGCCTGTTGCTGAGCGAGCGGTGAACTGACATCGATGGCCGCGCGGAAGTTCGGCGTGAGCACGCGCTCGGTGCCCAGGCGCAGCAGCAGGTTGTAGATCTGCAGCCGATCGGGCATCGGCACCCTCGCCTGCTCGACGTAGCTCGCGCCCTTGCGAGCGAGCGGCAGACGCCCGAGCGGCGTGTGCAGGAGGCTCCCTTCGAGCACGCCGCGCAGCGGCGACGGCACGCCGGCATAGGCGTCGAACACGCGCTGCTTGGCGTAGCGGCTGTTGCCGCCGAACAGCTCGTCGCCGCCGTCGCCGGCGAGCAATCGGGTGATGCCGTCGCGATGCGCGTTGCGCGCGCAGATGAACGCGGGAAGCGTCGACGAGTTACCGAACGGCTGGTCGAGCCCGGCGGCGGCTTCGGGGATGCTCGCGACGAGGTCGTCGGGCGTCACGTAGTACGCGTGGTGCGTGCTGCCGAAGCGGCGCGCGGCGATCCGTGCGTACTCCATCTCGTCGTAGCCCTCGGCCTCGAAGCCGATCGAATACGCCGCCGCGGGCCGGCCCGCGACCTCGCCGATCAGGCCTGCAATCGTCGAGCTGTCGGTGCCGCCGCTCAGGAAGCAGGCCGGAACGCTGCCGTCGAGCTGGCGCGCGACGGCCTGGTGCAGCAGCTGCCTGAACTCGGCCTTGAGCTCGTCGAACGATGCGCGTGAGGCGGGCTCGAAGCGCGGCGTCCAGTACGGCTCGACGTGCAGCACACCGTCCTCGAACCATGCGCAGTGGCCCGGCGGCAGGCGATGTACGTTGTCGAAGACAGTGCGCGGCGACGGGATCGCGTGGAAGTAGAGGTAGTCGAAGATCGCCTGCGGGTCGACGTTGCTGGTCGCATCCGCGAGCTGGTCGGCGCGTTCGGCAAAGCGCAGGCGCCCCTCGTGGATGCGATAGCACAGCGTGCGGATCGCGAAGCGATCGACGGCGAGCACGGTACGGCCCGACGGCTCGCGCACCGCGATGGCGAAGTCGCCGTCGAGGCCCGCCGCCGCCTGCTGCGGCGAGCGCGTCGCGAGGCTCTCGAGCCATGCGGCAGTCACGCCCTCGCGTTCGGCTTTGCGGGCAAGGGTCGGGTCCGAAAAGCGTGGACGGCCAGCAGCCAGCGTGTCGGCCTCGCTCGTCATGCGGCGCAGACCACGGGGCGTCGGGTTCGTTCGCGTCGAATGTTCGAGGCGATGGCTGCGCTGGCGCACATGCGCCGGCGTGCACATATCACGAGCCAAGGGGCTGCGGCAGCAGCCGACTTCGAAGTGGGTGTGTTTTCGGGCTCTGTCATGCGGATCGGAGGCATCGACTAAGGTTACGCTAGCAGCAAGTTCTGAAGGTCGCCGGTTCTGCCCGGCGCGATCGAACGGACGCTATCTGTAACAGGGCGAACCTCGTGTGAGCGGGGGGTGCAAAGTCTCAGGTCCCGTGGCAAACGCCGCAGGACGACTGGATTGCCAGATGTTTTCGAGGCTCGCGAAACACGCATCGCGAGCTGAGCAGCGCCGCCGCATGGCTGCTGCGTTCCGGAAATTCCGGTGGTTCGGCTCGCCCACCTGAGCTGACGCACGCCTCTCCGCCAGTTCCGCTGTTTCCGGTCGTATCCGTCCGACTGCTTCGGTCGTGGCGCAGCCATGCGCCTCGTCGCCGGCGTTCTTCGCTTGCTCGTCGTCACCCTTTGCCGACCGCAAACCTTGGAAACAGGTGGTCGGATCCCCAGCGGAGAATACGCGTGGACCTTGACTCTCGCCGCATCGCATTGACATCTCTCGAAGCACTGACCTGCCTTTTCGTCGCCGCTTGCGGCGGCGGGGGCGGTTCTCCCAGCAACGTCGACAACGGACCCGTTGCCTCGGTCGCTCCGGCTCCTGGTCCGACCGATCCCACCATTTCCGACACCATCCTCGCGACGCGACCGCCGCGCCCCGAACCCGCCCCCGCGCCCGCACCTGCACCCGCGCCTTCGCCCACCCCGGCGGCTCCGATATCGCTGAGCTTCGGGCTAACCAGCAGCGTCGGCGGCAGCGCCCTGCCGTTCACGCTCGGCCAGGCGCTGCGCCAGGGCGACGTGCCCTCGGGCAAGATCCTCACCGCGAGCGGCGCCGAGTCGCAGTTCGTGGTCAAGAACCGCTGGCCCGACGGCAGTGCGAAGTATGCGGTGATCTCGGGTCGCGCGGACCTCACCGCCAATTCGCCGAAGACGATCGCTCTCAGCGTCGCCGCGGAGCCTGCGGCCACAGCGGCCCTATCGAGCGCCGACCTCAAGACGACCGGCATCACCGCGTCGATCCAGTATGGCTCGTTCGGTACCGCGAACTGGACCACGACCGACTGGGACAAGCCCGAGCAGGCAGTCGTGAGCGGCCCGCAGATGTCGGCCTGGACGTTCCGCAAGCCGATCGGCAACGACCCGCACCTGGTGGGTTGGCTCGAAGTGCGCGCCTACAAGGGCGGACGTGTCGAGGTCCTGCCTTGGGTCGAAAACGGATACCTGAGGGTGGCCGCGCCGACCAACAAGGCCGGCACGGTGACGTTCACGCTCGGCGGCATGCCGCGCTTCTCGCAGGCACTCAACCTGCTGAATCATCAGCGTGCGGTGCTCGCCAGTGGCACCGCTCTCACGCACTGGTTCGGCAACGACCCCAAGGTCACGCCGCGCCACGACACCGCCTACCTGATGGCGACGAAGCTGGTGCCGAACTACCGCGCGAACACGCCCGCGAACAGCGCACTCTTCAGTCGCTTGGCGCAGGCGTACACCCCACTCGAACGGAGCAATTTACCCGTGGCGATGGGGGATACTGGTTACGACGCATCTATCGGTCTACTACCTGAGTGGGATGTCGTCTATCTCACGTCTGGCGGCGACCCGCGGGCGTGGAACGCAGTCATCATCAACGGTTATGCGGCGGGCCGCTACGGCACGCACTTCCGCGACGAGACCACCAACCGGGTGCCCAGGATATCGGCCTACCCGAACCTCGTCTCCGAGGGCAGCAACGGTGTCAACGGCACCGGAACATCGACCAAGGGCACGTACACCCCGACGGCCACGGGCGGCATGCCGCCAACCTTCGGGTCCAGCCACCAGCCCTCAATGGGCTACATGGCATACGTTATCAGCGGCTGGAACTACTTCATCGAGGAGGCTCAGCAGGTCGCGTTCTCCAACTATCTCAAGAACGGCGACAACACTCGCTTCTACGCGCAAGGTGTGTTCGAAACGAGCGCCGGCGCGAACACCACGCGCGGGGCCGCGTGGGCGATCCGCACGCTCGCGCAGGCGACCGTGCTCACGCCCGACGCAGACCCTCTCCGCAACGAGTTCGTCAGTAGCCTCAGCGATAACGTCAGCTACTACTACAACCGCTACATCGCCGTTCCGAGCAATCCCCTGGGGCTGGTGCAGCCGTACGCTAATTATGGAAGCGGCGACCCACTGGTGAGCGCAACTTGGCAGGACGACTTTTTTACCGCTACCTTCGGCTACATCAAAGATCTAGCCGCGCACAAGGACTCGGTTCAGACGCAGCTCGACGGATTCCTTTCCTGGAAGTACCGCTCCGTCGTGGGCCGTCTAGGCACCGGTGCGGCGAGCGACTGGTCGTACCGTTATGGCGCTCAGTACACAACACCTTACGCACCCAAAGCCAATACTGATTGGTGGGGCGGCACCGGCCCCTGGTACGCGAGCTGGGGCGAGATGGCCCGTGCTGTGGGCGTTCCGATGTCGGGCAACCCGGGTGACTCGCTCGAGAGCGGCTACCCGGTCCTAGGGACTGGCTATTGGGGCAACCTGATGCCGGCGCTCGCCTACGCCGTCGACCATAACGCCGCCGGCGCGGTGGCGGCCTGGCAGCGGGTCACGTCCGCGTCGAACTGGCCCCAGCAGGCGGCAGACTACGATGTGAACCCCGTTTGGGGCGTCAAGCCGCGCGTCGAGCCCCCGCCTAGCAGCGTAATCACGACTCCGACTCCGACACCGACCCCGGCGCCCGCGCCAAGCCCGATCCCAGTCGTCACGGGGCCCCAATCGGCCGGAACCATTCCGGGCACGCCGGCCGCAGGCCCTGCAACGTCGCCGGCCGCACCCGCCGCGATCGCCTCGCTCGGCGCGGGCAAGTGGATGGAACTGCCGAACACGAAGATCCGCTCGGTGCTTCCTAGTACTCCTCAGCGCGGGTATCCAAGCGCGATCGTCGACACCTGGAACGGTGGTACGGTTGACACGGCCCGCAGCCGCCTGCTTGTCTGGGGCGGCGGACACTCCGATTACTACGGCAATGAGATGTATGCACTTGACCTGCCAACGCTGAGCATCAAGCGCATTGTCGAGCCCAGTCCGAAGACAGGCCAGTCAAACTGCACGTCGGCACTTTCCGACGGAACCCCAACCTCGCGACATACCTACGATGGCCTCACGTACCTCGCGCATGCCGATCGCTTTTTCGCCGTGAACGGCTCGCTCGCCCCATGCGGAGGTGTGTCGGACGCCGCGACGTGGACCTACGACTACAAGACCAACGCTTGGATCATGATGCTGGCGCGCTCGCTTCCTGATGGTTTCGGCACGATGGCGGTCTACGATGCCGCCACCAAGCAGGTGTTCGTCAAAGACACGGCAGCCTTCTACGCCTACTCGCTCGAGACCAACAGCTACCGCAAGCTCGCCGACCACGCTGTGGACTACCACCTCTCCGCCGCGATCGACACCAAGCGTCGCAAGTTCGTCATGCTCGGCAACGGCGTGCAGGTCATTGACCTGAGCACGAACGAGATGACGACGCTGCAGACGACCAACGCCCCGGGGCTGGTGTCGTGGAAGCAGTCGCCCGGCGTGGCGTACGACCCAGTCGCCGACCGCATCGTCGCCTGGCACGGCGGCTCGGAAGTCTGGGCGCTCGACATGGACACGCTGGTCTGGACGCAGGTCGCGACCGGCCCCGGGCCGACGTCGGCTGCCCCGTACCAGGGCACCTTCGGTCGCTGGGGCTACATCCCGCAGTACAACGTGTTCGCGATGATCAACTCGATCGACGAGAACGCGTGGGTGTTCCGCCTGTCGAAGTAAGCCGGCGCGGGCGCTAGCCCGCTCCTGTCCCCAAGACGGGCCCGCTCGCAGCTTGCAAGCGGGCCCGCTTTCTTGCTGGCTCCCGCACGTGATCAGGGCCGCGGTTCTGCGGCGTCGCGACCCTGCTCGCCCTATCACGAAGCGCCCCGCAGATGCGCGCGTTCCGGACTGTTCGTCCACGGGGCGCGTGTTGTCGTGCCTGCTCGTCGGCGAACAACCATCATGAGCGATGATCGAGCGGCGCTGCGGCCACCTGCCCTGCAGCGTGCCCTTCGTTGCGCAGGCTCAGTTCGTTTTCGATTCTCGGCGTGCACACCACTCGGCACTCGGTCCTTTACCACGTGCGCTTGCACGTGCTGCTCGGTGCAGCGGCGCTCGTGTTGCTGCCGCCGTGGGTGCCGTCGATGCCCCGCAGCGGCCTTGATCCTTCGTGGGCAATGGTGCTCAACCATGCCTTCGTGAACGGGTGGCAATTCGGCTCGGACCTCGTCTTCACATTTGGTCCCTTCGGTTTTCTGTACGCGCGGCTGTTCGATCCGCTGACCTACTCATGGGTACTCGGTGCGTGGACGTTGCTGGCGCTGGCGCTCGGGACGGGAACCGCCTTCCTGCTACGCGACGCCGAGCCATGGGAAGCGATCGCGATCGCCGCGCTGGTGCTGCTCGGTGTGCGCGCGAGCATGCTCAACGCGATGCTGTTCAGCGACACCGCCTTCTTCGTTCTTCCGTTGTTGCTGGTGCTGGTGGTCCAGCGCGCAGGCACGCCCGCTCGCGTGTTCGGCGTTCTCGTTTGCCTGCTCGCTGCACTGGCCAGTCTCGTCAAGTTCACGTTCTGGATGCTCGGCTTCGTCATCATCCTGATGATGGACGCCGAACGTTGCCGACGCGGCAAACGCATGCCTGCCTATTTGCTCGTGTATGCGCTGGGATCGCTCGCGCTTCACGTCGTCGCGGGTCAGAGTCTCGCGGGATACGCGAAGTTCGTCTGGAGTTCCCTCGCAGTGGCTGGCGGGTACAGCGAGGCAATGCAGGTCTGGTCGTGGCGCTGGCTCGACCCTGTTGCTTTCGTCGTCCTTGCAGTCGCTTTCGTGGTGCTCGCGGGGTATTCGAGCTGGCGCTCTGCACGCATCGCGACGAACCCCTGGACCGACTGGCTCCCGCTTGCCGCTCTGGTGATGTTTCTCTTCATGGTATTCAAGGCGGGCTTCGTCAGGCATGACACGCATGCGGTAATCGCCTGGGGTGGCCTTACCGCAGGCCTCGCTCTCGCGGCCGCCCATTTCTCGTCGCGCCTGCGGACGCGCCGTGCGCGAGTCATTCTCGTCCTGCTGTGTGTGGTATCCAGCGTGGTTGCGATCCGCCGGAACTTCGACTACGCAAGCGAGGCTCCGGGCGAGCAGGCACCGCTGCCGCTGGGCGGCTCGGTGCGGGCGAGTATCAATGCGATGGCGGCGTTGACGAGCGGTCGACACCTCGCGTCGCTTCGCGCGGATCACGCGCAGGCGATCGAGTCGATCCGTCGCAGCGACCCGCTTCCCGCCTTGCAAGGTCCCGTCGACGTGTACCCGTGGAACGCCGCGCCTCTTCTGGCTCAAGGCGCCAGCTACCGACCCAGACCCGTGTTCCAGAGCTTCGCCGTCTACAACCCCACGCTGATACGCATCAACCGCGAGCACCTGGAGGGTCCGCGAGCCGCCGCGACCTTGCTGTTCGGCATCGAGTCCATCGACTCCCGGCATGTCGCACAGGACGAGGGTGCGCTCTGGCCGACGCTCGCCGCGCTTTACGAAGTGGACCGGGCTTACGCTCGTCAGGTCGTGCTGCACCGCCGGGCAGAGCCGCGTCGCATCGAGTGGCAAATCGGTCGGCCGCAGCAGGTTCGTTGGGGTCAGCGCCTCGCGGTGCCGCAGTCCGAAGGCAACGTTTGGGTGCAGGTCCGGCTTCAGCGCACGGCGTGGGGTCGCATTCAGGACGTCCTGTTCAAGGCCCCCGTGGTGAATCTCGTGCTCGAGCTCGAAGACGGTCGCGAGCGCAGGTCGCGCCTCGAGCCCAGTTTCTCCGGAGAGCCATTCCTGCTGAGCCCGCTCGTCGCTACCGCAAGCGACTGGACGGCGGTGTTCGGCGACGGCGGCAACGTCGAAGCCGTACCGCGGGTGGTTAGACTGCGCATCGACGCGCCGGAACCCAGGACCGTGGCGCCTGTGTACGCCGACGCGATCGACGTGACGTTCAGCCACGTCGCGATCGAGGCTCGTCGGTGACCTCGAGGCCCTTGCGGAACTCCGGAGCGGCTGGCGATTTCGGGAGCTAGCGGTGCTGTTGCCAGTGGACGCGAAGTGGATCCGTGGGGCTCTCGGCTTCGCCATCAGTGCCGTCCTGCTGGGCTTCACCGTCCGCTCGATCGCATTCGATGATCTCCTGCGCGTCCTGAAGGCATCGTCGCCGCAGTGGATCGCCGTGAGCATCGCGCTGTACTGGCTCGAGATCGTCGTCCGCAGCACGCGCTGGCGCCGCCTGCTGCGGCCTGTTGCTGCACTCGGACCCAGGCAGGTGCTGCTGTCGCTGATCGTCGGCTATGCGGCCAACAACGCGCTGCCCGCACGACTGGGCGAGCTGTTCAGGGCCGACTTCATCGGCAAGCGATACGGGGTCTCGCGCATGGCCGTCATGGGAACGATCGTGCTCGAGCGAGTGCTCGACGTCCTGGCCGTGGTCGCGTGCGCTGCAGCCGGGGTCATGACGCTGGCAGGCGACCGCCCCGCCGCGGGGACCATCAGCACGCGCTCGAGCATCGTCGACGGTCTGTTCGTGACCGGTGCCGTCGCGCTGGGGTTCGTGGTCGCGCTGATCGCGCTGGCCGCATACGGGCGTTCTGCGGCCAGTCTCAGGTCGGCGCAGCTGCGCTGGGCGTTCACCGCCCTCGCGATCGGGCTGCGCCCCGTCAGCGAACCTCGCGAGCTGCTTCCTCTGATCGCTCCCTCGCTGCTCGTGTGGACGCTCAACGGCGTAGCCATGTGGGCCATGCTGACCGGGGTGGGTGTCCGGCCGACGCCCGCGACGATCGTCCTGCTCATCGGGGTTGCCGGGATCGCTGCGGCACTGCCGGCAGCTCCGGCCAACCTGGGCACGCTGCAATTCGCTTTCGTGATCGCGCTGGGCACCGCTGGGCATGCGGCCGCGCCTGCCTTCGCCGCGGCCACGCTGGTGCAGGTCCTTCTACTTGGCAGCGTGACGGTCGTCGGCGCGATCCTCTACGCGTGGCTGCACCGCACGCGCAAGGCGGTGGCAAGGTGAGTGGCGGTGGCGGCACGCCGGCGCTGGAGCCCGCCCGGTTCGTGACGTTCGACGGTGCGGTCGCCGCGAACGGGCTGCTGCAGCGCCCCGACCGCTATCGCCACATCGAGGCCGATCTGGGTTCGGCGAAGCGAATCGCCCGTGGCGCGGGGATGTCATACGCCGCCGCGAGCTTCGGCGCGGGCAGCATCGTCCAGCAGATGGCTTCGTTCGACCGGATGATCGCCTTCGACCCGGTGCAGAAGACGCTGCGCGTGGAGGCTGGGGCGTCGATCGGCGGGCTGTCGATCTGGGCTTCGCAACGCGGGTTGCTGATGCCGGTTCTGCCAGGCTATCCGACGATCACCGTCGGTGGCTGCATCGCCGCCGACGTGCATGGGAAGAACCCGCACCGCGACGGAACGTTCAACGATTGGGTGTCCGCCCTCACGCTCTACCACCCTGCGCACGGGTTTCGGGAGATCGCACGGGAGCGCGAGCCCGCCCTGTTCGATGCCACCTGTGGAGGGTTCGGTCTGACCGGTGTGATCGTGGACGCGACACTGCGCCTCGTCGCGCAGACCGGGCCCGCCTACACCATTGCGACGAGCGCGGTCGAGTCGTTGACCGCGGCGCGCGACATGATCGAGGTGCTCGGGCAGAACCATGAGTTCGCGTACAGCTGGCACGACGGCACGCTGCGCGGGCGTGCCTTCGGCAAAGGCCTCGTGTTCTGCGGCTCGTGGGCGAGCGAACCCGAACCTCCGAAGGGGCCCGACTGCCGTCCCATGACGCCGTACTCGCGCGGACGGCTGCCGGCCTGTCTCTGGACTCCTGCGTCGTCCCGCTGGGCGAACGCCTATTTCCGCCGCAGCGCGCTGCGCCATCCGCACCAGCGCAAGAGCGTCTTCGATGCTTCGTTTCCGTTTACGAGTCAGACCCTGTACCACCGGATGTTCGGGCGGCGCGGCCTGGCCGAAGCACAGGTCCTCGTGGACGACGAGCATTGGGAAGCGTTCCTGCAGGGCATCACCCGACTCTTCGATGCGGTGGACCCCGCCGCGACGATGTTGTCGCTGAAGCGGTTTCGCGGCAACGGCCGGTCGTTGGGCATGTGCGGCTCTGGAACGCTGGTCGCGATCGACCTCGTACGCGAGGCGCGCACGCTGCGCTTCCTTGCGGGCCTTGATCGACTCGTCATGGAGACGCGCAGCCAGCCCAACGTCATCAAGGATTCGCGACTGCCCGGCAGCGTGGCCGCAGCCTCGCTGCCGCACTACGCGTCGTTCCGGGCGCGACTGCGGGACTGGGACCCGCAGCGTCTCTACGAATCCGAAATGTCGCGGCGCCTCGACCTGTGACCCGCGCCCGCGCTGGAACGGGCGCGCCCCTCGAGCAGACTTGCCTCGTTCTCGGCGGCTCGTCCGGGCTTGGGCGCCAGCTGGCGCAGCGCTTTGCGGCGGCCGGCTACGCGGTGGTCCTGCTCTCGTCCGACCGACGCGATCTCGAGGCACTCGCGGCCGATCTGCGCCTGCGATTCGGAGTCGGGGCGGCAGCAGTGGCGATGGACCTGCGGAAGGCGAACCTCGACCTCGGCGAGCTTGATCTCGCACTCGAGCCCCTCCCGCCGCTTACGGTCGTTCTCGCGCCAGCCGGGATGAACGCCGACGAAGACCGAGCTGACCTGGCGGGCACCGAGCAGCTCGCGATCGAGAGAGCCAACTTCGGCAGCATCCGCGACATCGTCGTGCACTGCCTGCCGCGCCTGCGATCCGCCCCCGCCGGGCTGGTCGTGGGGTTCGGCAGCGTCGCCGCGGTGCGAGGGCGCACTCGAAACGCCACGTACGCCGCCGCCAAGCGCGCGTTGCAGTCGTACTTCGAAAGCCTTCGGCACGCCCTGTCCACCACCTCGGTGCGCGTGCAGTTCTACGTTCTGGGCTATCTGGACACGAATCTTGCTTTCGGCAAGACGGCGCCCTTCACGCGCGCGTCCCCGGAGCGCCTGGCCGGGTATATCTACCAACATCGATCGGCGGCGTTCGGCGTGAAATACCACCCTGCCATCTGGCGACCGATCTGCATGGTCGTGCGCCTCCTCCCCTGGTCCATCTTCCGACGCCTACGGTTCTGAAGTCATGTCCGATCTGAGCGTCAGTCTGTTCTTCCCCGCCTACAAGGACGAGCGGACGATCCGCACCGTGGTCGAGGAAGGTCTCCGGCTGCTTCGTGGCTATGCGTCGGAGTTCGAGATCCTGGTCGTCGACGACGGCTCTCCCGATCGTTCGGGGGCGATCGCCGACGAGCTCGCCGCCGAGCATCCGGGTATCGTCCGCGCGATCCACCATCCGCAGAACCGCGGCTACGGGGCGGCATTGCGCACGGGTGTGGCAGCGGCTCGGTACGAGTGGATCTGCATGGTGGATGGCGACAACGAATATGCCGTCTCGGATCTGCGCAAGATGCTCGAGGTTCGCCACTTCTATCGGCTCATCATCGCCTTCCGCTACAAGAAGCTCTATTCGACGAACCGCATCTTCATCTCGTTCGTCTACAACCTCGTGCTGAGGCGCCTCTTCCGCACGCCGTTCCGCGACGTGTCGACCGGCATCCGCACCTTCCACCGGTCGATCCTCGACGACATCGAACTCACCAGCAACAGCCCCTTCATCGGCGCCGAGCTCGCGATCAAGACGATGCTGCGCGGCTATCCGGTCGGTGAACTCGGCATCCAGACATTCCCGCGCACGTTCGGACGCGGCTCGGCAACCAGCATGAAGAACATCCGGCGCACCATCGACGACATGCTCCGCGTCAGACGGGAGATGTTCTCGGACCATTACCACCTGCCCTCGGGCCGCTCTCGGCAGCCCAGGAGTCTCAGCGGTGGATGACCTGATGCACCTGTACAGGGTGCGCTTTTCCGACAAGCAGCGCGCGAGCAAGGACGCCGTCTGGAAGGTCCTCTGCCAACAGTTCTTCCAGCGCTACGTCGCCCGTGATGCAACGGTCCTGGAACTCGCATCCGGGTATGGCGAGTTCCTGCGCTACATCCACGCTGGCCGCAAGATCGCAATCGATCTCAATCCCGAAGCGGGCTCGTTTCTCCCGCCGGGCACGGAGTTTCACCTGCAGAGCGCCGACGATCTGTCGTGCATCGAAGGCGGAAGCGTCGACGTCTGCTTCAGCAGCAACTTCTTCGAGCATCTGCCCTCGAAGGAAGTTCTCGATCGCGTTCTCAAGGAATCCCTGCGCGTGCTGCGCCCCGGCGGAGCCTACGTCGCCATGCAGCCGAACCTGCGCTATGCACCGGGCGAGTACTGGGACTACTACGACCACGTGCTGCCGCTGACGCACCTGTCGTGCCGTGAAGCTTTCGAGAAGGCGGGCTTCGAGATCCAGGAACTGATCGACCGGTTCGTGCCGTTCTCCACCTCCAGCCGCCTGCCGCAGCACCCGGCCTTGGTCCGCCTCTATCTGGCGTTTCCGCCTGCGTGGCGCATTCTCGGACGCCAGTTCGTCATCGTCGGCCGCAAGCCGGTCGCCTAGCGAGCGACGGGTGCAGGGATCGTCGCGTTGTCGACCAACTCGGCGCCGGGACCGACGTCCCAGCGCCCGTTCCCCGCGACGCGGTTTCCGCTGATGCGAACCTCGACCGGACCCGGTGCAACACGAACGAACGTCCCGCCCGAGGGCAACGAGTCGATCAGGGTGTTGCCGTGCATGCGCAGCACGTTGGCCGGCCAGCGATAGCCCTCGGCAGCGTACGACACCATGACCGGGTTTTCGGTGAGGGCGGATTGCTGAATCCGGTTGCCCGTCACGACGGCAATACCACCCACCGCAAACTCCAGCTCGTAGCTGGCGCTGCCCTCCGCGTCGGTGAGCCGGTTGTCGCTGATCACGTTCAGCGCGGCGCGAGTCTTCAGAAGATGCCCGACCTTGGCGTCGTGGAAGTAGCTGCCCTTGACGGCCAGACGAGCGATGGTGCCGGCGTAGAGGAGATGACTCTGACCATCGCCGACCAGGTTGCGCGCGAACTCGCTGTCCTCGACATCGAGTTCGGTGGCGGGGTCGTTCCCCGTCAGAATGCCCATCTCGTTGCCGATGAAGCTGCAACCCACCACGCGGAGCGAGCCGCGGTCCAGTCGAATACCGGCGCCGTTGAGGCTGGGAACCCGAGATCCCGTGAAGTCGAAGCCCGTCACCACCATGTTGGCGGCCCGCACCACCCAGGTGCCTTTGCCCTCCACCGATGCACCGTCAGCGTCGAGAACCACGCGACCGCCGACGGCGCGCAAGGTGACGCCGTCTCGTTCCCACACCGCGGTGTCGCCGCGGTAGATGCCCGCGTCCACCTCGACCAGTGAACCGGCACTCGCGAGTCGCGCAGCCTCGCGCAACGTTCTGACCTCACGGGCCGGTCCGACCCGCAAGACCGGTCGAACCGCCTCGCCGCGACCTGTCTGACCGCGGGCGGAAACGCCGGTGCCGAGCAGCGCCAGCGATGTGGCAAGGAGGTCGCGACGTCTCACGGCGCAGCGCAGCGATTGCCGATGCCACGGCGCGTGCGCAACGCACTCAACCGCCCGGTCATATGCCGTTCGACGACGGGATTCGCGGTGGTCAGGCGATCGTGGCGCAACTTCGAGCGCAGTGCCCCGGCAACACGTACCTTCAGGTGCGACGTCGCCATTGCACTTACGGGACCGCGTAAGCCTCGATCTCGGCGATGCGGCTGTAGCCCGCCAATGCACCGGTGACGACCACGCGGATGCTGTTGGTCGTGATCGCTTGGAAGGTGAATCGACGCCAAACGCGATCGTTGCCGACCACCGAACCGCCAGGCACCGTGGCCCAAGCCGAACCGTTCCAGTACTGCACCTCGAAGTCGGTGATCCCGTACTGGCTGAACGTCATCGTCTCGGTGGGCTCCTGTGGGTTCCCGTAGGCGTCTTGCAGCGTGAAGACATCGATCTCGGTCACGTTCTTGCTGCCGTTGAAGTTGACCTGGAGCACGTCGGGCCAGCTTCCCTGCGTGCCGTCGTTCCAGCCGCCGCCATACATCCAGTTGAGGCCACGCCGGTCGCCGTTGTTGGCGCCGCTCGCGGGGAATGCCGTCGAGTGGGTGCTCGACGCCACGACCGTGCCGCCGTTCGATTGGAGTGCAACGTTCGAACCCTGGGCAGCGCCGTAAGCCTCGACCTCGACGATGCGGCTGTAACCACCGGCGGCATTGAGGACCAGGACGCGGATCTGCCGGGCGGAAATCGGCGTGAAGGTGAACTTGCGCCACACCTTGTTGTTGCCGGTGACGCTACCGCCCGAGATGGTCTGCCACGCCGATCCGGTCCAGTACTGCACCTCGAAATCAAGGATGCCGTACTGCGCGAAGGTCATGCCTTCCGTGGGCTCCTGCGGGCTGGTGTAGTTGTCCTGCAATGTGTAGACATCGATTTCTGCAATCGAGCGCGTCGTTCCGAAGTCGACCTGCAGCCAATCGGGATGGGCACTCCCCGTCGCATCGTTCCAACCCGCCTCCGCGCCAGTGCTCCAGCCCATGCCACGGCGGTCGCCGTTGATCGCCGCACGGGCCGGGTAGTAGTAGTCGGAGTACGTGCTGGATGCCGTCGCGCTCGCGCCGAGCGACGCGAGTGCAAAGTTGACGCGCCCCGATCCGGTGTCCACAGGAGGTGTCACCGGCGCAGCGGCAGCGACTGCCGCCGCCGCATCGACGATGCCGGCCCCGCAAGTGGTCGTGGCGCAGTCGTCACCGGTGCCCGCCGGAAAGGCACGCGCCGTGGACTTGAGAATCGAGGTGACCTGGGCTGGCGTGAGGGACGGATTCACCGACAGCATCAGCGACACCACACCGGCGACGTGCGGGGTCGCCATGCTGGTGCCCTGGTAACTGGCGTACGTGTCGCCGGCCGGAGTGGTGCTTCCGCCGTTGAGCGTCGAGAGGATCGCCCCGCCATTGCCGCCGCCCGGTGCCGCGATGGTGATCCCGGTGCCGTAATTGCTGTAGCTCGCGTGTCCGCCGTTGCGGGTGGTCGCCGCGACCGCGATCACACCGTTGCAGTTCGCCGGCGCCGTCGTGGCGACGTTGACGGAGCTGTTGCCCGCCGCGACCACGACGACGCTGCCGCGCGCATTGATGTCGTTGATCGCGTTCTGGAACGTCGTGCCGCAGTTGCCCTCGCCGCCCAGGCTGAGGTTGATCACGCGGGCAGGCGTCGGGTTGTTCGGGACGCCGGCGACGGGGATGCCGGCGGCCCAGCGCATGCCGTCGACGATGTCGGACGTGTAGCCGCCGCACTTGCCGAGCGCGCGGATCGGCTGGATCTTCGAAACCCAGTTGATGCCGGCGACGCCGCTGCCGTTGTTGCTGGCCGCGCCGATGGTGCCGGCGACGTGCGTGCCGTGCCACGAGCTGGACGCGTTGTTGCAGCCGTAGTCGCCCGGATCGGACGCGTCGGCGTCGCGACCGTTGCCGTCGTTCGATGCGGTGGTCGACGAGATGAAGTCGTAGCCGGCGACCAGCCGCCCGGCCAGATCGGCGTGGGCGACGACGCCGGTATCGACCACGGCCACGACGATGCCGCTCGAGCCGACGGTGCGATCCCAGGCGGCCGGCAGGTTGATGCCGCCGGCGGGCTCGAAGAGGTCCCACTGGTACTGGTAGAGCGAATCGTTCGGCACGCGTTGCGGAACCATGCGCAGGTCGGGCTCGGCGTAGGCGACGCTCGGGTCGCGCGCCAGACGCTGCGCGATCGCGCGCGCCTCGGCGCGAGACACCCGCCCCGGCAGGGCGAGCACATGGTTGTTGCCGGACATGCCGCGCAGGCGCTGCGCGCGCTCGCCGATGCGGCTCGCGATCTCGGCGATGCGGCGATCGGGGTCTGCCGCGGCGACGTCGCGCAGCCGCACGATGATGCGGTCGGTCGCGTCGGCCGCGACAAGCGCCTGCGCGGCATCGGGAGCGCGCCCGCCGGCGAACGCCGGTGCTGCGGCGGCGACAGACAAAGCGACGAGAAGGGCGCGCGGCGCGCCGGAAACGAAATTCATCGTTGAAAGCCCTTGAGTGCGTCACGCGAGAGGCAGGACGCGCTCTCGGCCGGGTGACTCGGCTGCAGACAGCGCTCAGGAGCAGCGCCATGGCCGGCCGCAATTCTCGCAGCCCGCCTCGCGAAAACGCAGCGACCGGAAACGGATCAGGGCATTGCGCGGGGGTCGCCGCCGTGTGGTATTGCCGCGTCTGCTTGCGGTTGCAATCCGCAACAACCCTGCGCTGCGGAGCCGATCAGCCGAAGCGCCGCCTCAACGCTCGGGGCTCGGCGGCAAGGCCGTGCGAAGCCGGTCGGTCGAAGCGATCAGCACGAGCACGAAGAAGAGCAGGCTGACGCGAGGCACGTCGAGCAGGCTGTCGAACGCGCCGACGATGGCGAACCCTGCCAAGGCGCCCGCGATCGGAGGGGCGAGCGGATGCGTGCGCGCGTCGCCCGCCGCCACACGCGCGAACGCGACGCCCACCAGCGTGAGCAACGCGATCAGTCCGGTCACCCCTTGCTCGAAGAGCGTGTGGACGAGCACGTTCTTCAGGTGCCACGGCATGTGGTTCCGATCGCTGCTGAAGAACCAGTGCGCACCTCGCTGGGAGAACGTGCGGTTGCGCAGCAGCTCGGTGCCGGTGGCGTCGCGCACCGAAAGCTCGGCGATCTCGACACGGCTTCCTGGTGTCTCGTTCGCGATCGAGAAGACGATCGGACGCGGTGCGATCAAGTTGCCGGCCGAGAGTGCCGGCCCCTTCAGGGCTGCCGACACGGTCTGCCACTCGCCCGCCGATATGCCCACCTGCCCGGTCGCACAGCGCGCCTCGTAAAGCAGGTGCTTTTCGCACACGTCGAAGTGCAGGCTTACCCAGTGCTCCGCACGACCGCGTACGCGGACTTCAAGCGGCACGAGCGGTTCGTCGATGCGTTGCGAGAAGCGCAGCATCTCACCCCAGCCGAGCACGTGGCGACCGCCGGTCAGGACGAGCATCGGCCCTTCTGCGCCGTCGATCACCCGGTAGTCGCCGGCGGCGTCGGTGGCGGCATGATCGAGCGCATGGCGCGCGGGATAGCGCCCGAGGCCGATTCCGAAAGTCCAATCGATCGGCGTGCGCAGCTGCGCGAGCCCGTCACGCCAGTGTGCGATTCGGCCGCCGAGGTCCTGCTCGGAAGTCGAAAAGCGCCCGCTCATGTAGGCGCCGCCGCCGAGAACGCCGACGCCGGCTGCGGCGAGCCCCATCGCAGCGACCAGCAGCAGCTGTCCGCGAAGTGCGAGTGGCCCGCTTGGCGCGGGTGCCTGCCCGCGAGGGACAACGGCCGCGGCAAGCGTGAGCACGGCGAGCACTGCCACAACGGGCAGCATGCGTGCGAGGGCAGCGTCGCCGCCCCAATGCCGGGCCACCGCCGCGACACCGAGCACGATCCCGAATTCCAGCCCGGCAAGCCGAGCGCGCGTTCCGGCTCGTGTAAACGACAGGCCCAGAGCGCAGAGGACCAGGGCACCGTAGGACAAATACGCGCCCTTCGGTACCCCCGCCGCAGACGCGACGACGATGGCGCTGGACGCGACGGACGCGAGCAAAAGGTCCTGCCAAGCCTTGCCCGGCGCGGCATCTTCCGCCGCCACGAGCCGCAGCAACACGGCGCACGCGCCGAGCAGCGCGAGCATGCCGCGGTAACCGCTGGCGGGAAACACCCAAAGCGCCGCGCCGCAGAAGAGCAGCCACATCGATGCCGCCAGCCAGGGTCGCATCGCTCGGCGGCTTGCAGACGGCGCTTGTTCAGCGGACGAGCCCAGCCACATGGTGAGTGCCACCCCCATGGGAACCGCAAGGTAGATCGCGCGCGAGAAGGTCGTCAGGCACGCGTACGCAGCCAGGGCGCTGACGCCGAGTGCGAGCGCGAAATGAAAGCGCGAGCGAGGGCGCTGCAGCATGCGGATCGCGAACGGCACCGTGAGCGCGAGGAAGCCGTCGAAGGCAGCTCCACCGACGTGCATCTCCCAGAAGCCCGCGGTCGTACGGTAGTCGCTCGAGAAGTCGAGCAGGCCGGTGAAGGCCAGTCGCTCCGACAACGCTGCCAGCGCGGCGAGCCCCAGCCCCGCGACGAGTCCGACTTCGAGCGCGGCTGCTGCCCCCTTCGGATCGCGCGCGGCTTCCGAGCGCCAGAGCGCCAGCAGCAACAACGCCCAGACGAACGGCTTCAGCAAGCGCAGGCTGTTGAGCGGCTCGCGGTACCCCTGGTAGAGGTCGAACGCCCAGCCCCCGGCATCCATGACGCCCAGCACCGCCGCGATGGCGCTGGACGCGGCGAACAGGCCGATTGCCAGGAGGGCGGTCGTCGGCCAGATCCTCGCCCGGTGCCGGCCGGACGACGAACTTGTCACCGCATGCCGCAACGAAGCGCCTGCCACGGCCGCCAGCACCAGAAGGTCGATCTCCTCGACCACGAGCCAGCCGGTCCAGGGTGCGAACGACAGCACCGGCAGCAGCGCGAACACCGCCACCAACGCAGCACGCGGCCGGAGCATCGCAAGCAACGCTGCGGCGACGAACAGCGACAGCACCGCCGGGCCGTTGAGCGGATGCTGCAGCGCAAGCCAGCCGCCGAAGCCGAGACCGCCGAGCCCGAGAGCAGCGGCAAGAGGCCTCACGCGCCGCCTCGCCCGACGGCTCGCATGCCGGTGGGTGACCGCGAGCCGCTCACGGCGCGCGCGACGGTCGAACGATCAGACGGTCGAAGCAGGCGGCGAGCGCCTCGGCGCGGCCGCGGCGCGACGCGCCCTCGACGGCCGCGTCGCCCGGCAGTGATGCCTCGTTACGTCGCACGGCATCGATGAACGCGGGCAGCAGCCGCCCGATCGCATCGGCGGATTCAAGCGGCGCGATTGCATCCAGTCCTGCGGCGCGCAGCACGCCGGCGGTGTCACCGGAGGGGTCGGCCAGGCCGAGGATCGGCCGGCGCGCGCGCAGGTACTCGTAAATCTTGGCCGGTATCTGCTCGTTGCAGTCGTTGCCCTGCATCACCAGCAAGGCGTCGGCGCGCAGCATCTCGGCGAGCGCATCGCGGTAACCGACCGCCGGCAGCGTCTCGATCAGGTCCTCGATCGCGTGCTCGCGCGCGAGACGCTGCAGCAGATCGTCGTGGACCGCCGCGCGAAAGCGCAGCTTGAGCTTTGCGGCCTCGATGCGTCCGCTCGCCTTCAGAGCGCCGAGCGCGGTGAACAGCGGCACCGGGTTGCGCTCGCCGGGATAGACGATGCCACTGTGCAGCAGCGTGACCGCACCCGCGTTGAGCGGACCCTCGGCAGCCACCGCAGCCGCGTCGACGCGCGCGAAGCTCTCCTCGTCGTAGCCGTTCTCGATCACGACGATGCGATCCGCGGCCGTCGGGTAGCGCTCGCGGTACATGCGCGCCGCGCCTGGCGTCGTGAACACGCACAGGCTCGCATGGCGCATCGCGAGCTGCTCGATGCGGTCGAAGCTGCGCCACACCTTCGGGTCGGGCGGGTAGCCGTCCTGTGCCATCGGATCGCGGAAGTCGGCGACCCACGGCAGGCCGGTGCGCCGGTGCAACGCCACACCGATGAGGTGCGCGGTGGCGATCGGGTAGGTCGACCAGATGAGCGCCGGCCGATGCGCCCCCACCATCGCCAGGCCGCGCCGCACGCCGTCGAAACGCCAAGACATCCAGCGGTCCGGACGCGCGGTCCAGCCGAGATAGCGTCCGCCGATCGACAGGTGCCGCGCCGCGTCCCACGCGCGTGCACGCTCGACCACGGTCGAAGCCGGAACCTCGCGGTTCAGGTCATCGTTGGTGCGCTCGTAGGCGCGTGGGTCGGCCGAGAGAACCAGCGGCTCCCAGCCGTTGGCTGGCAGGTGCTGCACGAAGCGCAGGGTGCGCTGGATGCCGCTGCTTCCCGCGAGCGGCGGGAAGTGGAACGCGACCATCAAGGCGCGCCGCGGCAGCGTGGACGAGTCTTGCAAGAGTCAGCCGGCGGCGTTGCGGGAGGAGCGCGTGAAGGGCCGGCCTCCGCTCATGGCGATCAGTTGACTCCGCGCGACCCGGCGGACCGGTTCAACGTGCGGCACCCTGCGCTGCCCGCTGCTCAGCACGATGCGCCGAACAGCGCACGGCGCGCCCGCCTGCCGTACGACGACGCCCTCTGCCCTCGCCTCACCGTGCAGTCGTGCTTGCGCCTGCGGTCGAGGCAGCCGACGCCGCCGCGGCAACCGACGCGGTCGACACCGCCGCCGCAGCGGGCGTGGCCGACGCCGCGCCCGCGGGCGCCGCCGGCGCGTCGCGCCACTTGCCAGCCGCCACGAGCTTCTGCTTCAGGTCGGTGCGAGGGAATCCGAGCGCTTGGGCGGTGTGCGCCTGCTGGAGCGCCTTGTCGTAGTTCTTCGCGTCGAAATAGAAGAGCCCGGCGTTGAAGTGCGTGAATCCGTTGTCCCCTGCCATCGACACCACACGGTCGAGTTCGGCCACGGCCTGCGGCGTGCGGTTGTTGCGCAGCAGGTAGTTGGCATAGAGCATGCGCGCCGTGGTGTCGTCGGGCTTGAAGCGCAACGCACGCTCGAAGTAGCACTCGACCGGACGCGGCAGATCACGCGGCTGCGGCGACTTGTTCTTCTCGCCCCAGCCCATCACCGCCACCAGCGCGCGGTGGTGGTTGGGCGACGCCCGCAGCGTGTAGTCGAGGTCTCCGCCGATGTAGCCCTCCTGACCACCCGTCAGCGTCTCGACCTTGCGCGTGAAGTGGTGGTCCTCGACCACCCGCAGCTCATTCTTGCTCGTGCGGTAGTCGAAGGGCCCGTAGGCGTTCTGGAGTTCGCCGCAGCTCTGCGGCGTCTGCGCCGCGGCAGAGCCAGCCAGCGCGACGCCCGCGACCAGGCCCAGCAGCGATGTCCAACGGCACGCCTGCGTGCCTCGACGGTCTGGCTTCATCGGATTCATCTCGGTTCGCGTTCGATCCACGGGACAGGGCGTGATGCTGCCACGGCGGGACTCCCACCTCGCCTCGGGGTCATGCACGCGCCAGCCAGTCGATCGTGATGCGCTCGACCGCGGCAGCAGCGGCGAGCGACGAGAACGTGTGGTCGGCGCCTTCGAGCGTGCGGCGCTCGACGCGAGGCAGGGCGAGCTCGCGCTGCCAGGCGGCTTCGCCCGCGACGTGGTCGGCGAACTCGCGCGCGGTGAGGTCGTTCTCGCTCAGAACCAGCAGCAGGCGCCCCTTGAGGCGAGCACAGCCGCGCGCCATGCGCTGCTGATACGACACGGCATCATCCTGGTCGGGACGATCGCCGGCGGCGGCTGCCGCGGTCTTGCGCAGCAGGTCGGCGATCGCATTGGGACCGACCTTGAAGCGCAGCAGCTTGGCCCAGAACTCGCGCTGCAGCAGGCGCTGGCGGTAGTAGTGCTTGAGGTGCGTCTTGGCGAGGCTCGCTTCCGAGCGCACCCAGGGATTGAGCGCGCAGACGCCCGCCACGCGCGGATCGCCGGTGCGATCGCAGTACAGCAGCGCGGCCGAGGCGCCGTCGCAGAGGCCCCACAGCACGACCTGGCGAACCGACGGCGCGCTGCGCTGGAGCTGGTCGATCGCCGCGCCGACGTCGGCATCGAGGTCCTCGAACGAGCGCACGTCGCCGCCGCTGTCGCCCATGCCGCGCACGTCGAAGCGCAGCACCGCGTAACCGGCGGCGGCCACCGCGCGCGCGAGCAGAACGAACTGGCGATGGCTGCCGGCGCGGTACTGCGGGCCGCCGACGATGACGACGACGCCGGTGCTCGACGCCTCGGCCGGCAGGTGCGCGATCGCGACGAGGCGCTCGCCGGCACAGTCGATCAGCAGCGCCTGCTCGCGCACCGACGACGCCGCATGGGCGCGGTCGAAGTTCACAAGTTCGCCCACCTGGTTCATGCGGCAAGCCGCGCGCTGCCAAGCGCGCGGACGCTGGCGTCGATCAGCGCCGGCGCGACCTCGATCTCGGTGGTCTGCCAGAACGCCGGGCCCGACACCGCGTCGGCATCGACCTCGACGCCTGCGGCGCGCCAGTTGTCGACCGCACGCGCGCCCGCCGGCGTGAGCGCGGGGTGGTCGCCGCTCGCGATCTCGAGCCAAGCCAGGCGGTCGACGGCCGACGAGGGCTCGAGCCGCGCCGCCTCGAGCCCCGCCGCGAGCTCCGGGGCAATTCGGTAGCCGGCAACGTCGATGGTCTCGCCGGCCGCGAGGCGATCGCGCAGATCCTCGACCCCACCGCCCGAGGTACCGGCCAGCCGCTCGGCCGCGGTGCGCAGCCGCAGGAACTGCTGCAGCACGGTCTTGCCCGAAGCGGCCGGCTGCCAGAAGAGAGCCGTGCGCGGCTCGCCGGCTCGTTCGGCCGCCGCGAGCGCCACCAGGCAACCGGCGCGCAGCCCCCACAGCAGCGGCGTCGATCCGAAGCGCGCGACCAGCCAGTCGCTCGCGAGCTGCACGTCGTCGATCCAGTCGTCCCAGGCCGCGTCGCCGAAGTCGCCGCTGCTGTCGCCGCAGCCGAACAGATCGACCTGCAGCACCGCATGGCCGGCCGCCGCGAACGCACGCGCCTGCAGCGCGGCCATGCGGCGCGACTTGTTCATTTCCTCGGCGAACGGGTGCACGTAGACGATCGTGCCACGCGGGTCGGCCGGCGCGTTGAGGAGGCAGAAGCGGCGTCCGCCGGCGCGCCCGGGCGAGGCGAGGAAGAACGCGTCCGTCGTCGTCGCAACCCGCCGCGCAGCAGCATCCATCACGCCGGGGTCGGCCGCTCCAGCTTGCCGGCGACGAAATCGGTGAGCGTGCCGACGGTCGCGAAGACGTCACCGTCGATGTCGCTGTCGTCGATCACGATGCCGAAGCGTTCCTCGAGGCTGGTGATCAGCGTCACCACCGCCATCGAGTCGAGCTCGGGAACGGCACCGAGCAGATGCGTCTGGCGCGTGAAGCTTGCCGAGCGTCCCTTCAGGCTCAACACGTCATCGAGCAATCGGGTGACTTCCTGCATGACATCCATGCCAACGTCCTCTGCGTTCCGGTGAAGCGGAAATTCTAGGCCGCGACCGTCCGGCGCCGGTGCCCGTCCTCCGTGAAGGACTGCACCGCACAGCCGACCGACGCCTGATCCGGCGTCCGTGGCAGCGCCTGACCGCGAGGTGCCGCATGCGATACTTTTTGGCTCTCTCCCGACCGCCTGCCGCATGCCCGAATCGACCCTGCTGCACGAGCTGATCGCCTGCGGCGCCGAGCGCTGGCCCGACGCGCCGGCCCTCTGCGCCGGCGTCATCACCATGAGCTACGCCGCGCTTCAGCACGACGTGGCGGCGCTCGCATCGACGCTGGTCGGCGAGCTCGGCGTACGGCGCGGCGAGCGCGTCGGGATCTTCCTCGAAAAGCGCGTCGAAGGCGTGGTGGCCAGCTTCGCGGCGCCAGCCGCGGGCGCGGTGTTCGTGCCGATCAACCCGCTGCTCAAGCCCGAGCAGGTCGGCCACATCGTGCGCGACTGCGCGGTGCGGGTGCTCGTCACGTCGCCCGAGCGCCTGGCCCTGCTCGACGGGGTGCTTGCGACCTGTCCGAGCGTGCGCCACGTGGTGCTCACCGACGCGGGGGCGCCCACCGCGCCGCGCGCCGCCCAGGCGACGTCAACGCTGGCGTGGCGCGATGCGGTACGGGAAGTGCGGCCCGCCGCCCTGCACCGCGTGATCGATACCGACGTTGTCGCGATCCTCTACACCTCCGGCAGCACCGGCGCGCCCAAGGGCGTGGTGCTGTCGCATCGCAACATGGTCGCCGGCGCGAAGAGCGTGGCCTCGTACCTCGGCAACCACCCCGGCGACACCCTGCTCGCCGCGCTGCCGCTGTCGTTCGACGCCGGCTTCAGCCAGCTCACCACCGCGTTCCACAGCGGCGCGCGCGTCGTCCTGCTCAACTACCTAATGCCGCGCGACGTGCTGAAGGCGCTCGAGCGCGAGCGCGTCACCGGGCTGACCGCGGTACCGCCGCTCTACATCCAGCTTGCCCAGCTCGAGTGGCCGGCGACGATCGACGAGCACCTGCGGTACTTCGCCAACACCGGCGGACGGATGCCCCGCGAGACGCTGAACCTGCTGCGCCGGCGCGTGCCGAGCGCGCGTCCGTTCCTGATGTATGGCCTGACCGAGGCGTTCCGCTCGACCTATCTGCCGCCCGACCAGGTCGACCGCCGACCCGACTCCATCGGCAAGGCGATCCCCAACGCCGAGATCCTGGTGCTGCGCGACGACGGCAGCGAAGCCGGCGTCGACGAGCCGGGTGAACTCGTGCACCGCGGCGCGCTGGTGGGCCTCGGCTACTGGGGCGATGCCGCCAAGACCGCCGAGCGCTACCGCCTGCTGCCGGCCGGCATCGGCGGCCGCGACGCCGGGCTGCAGCTCCCCGAGTACGCCGTGTTCTCGGGCGATACGGTGCGTCGCGACGCCGAGGGCTACCTCTACTTCATCGGCCGGCGCGACGAGATGATCAAGACGTCGGGCTATCGCGTGAGCCCGAGCGAGGTCGAGGAGGTGCTCTACGCGACCCGCCTCGTCGGCGAATGCGCCGCGCTCGGGGTCGACCATGCGGTGATGGGTCAGGCGATCCACATCGTCGCGACGCCCCCCGCGGGCGCGCTCGAAGTCGACGTGCCGGCTCTGCTGGCCGCCTGCCGCGTCCGCATGCCGGCCTACATGGTGCCGGCGTCCATCGACAGCGTCGCCGGGCCGCTGCCGCGCAACCCGAACGGGAAGATCGACCGCAAGCAGATCGCGCAAAGCCTGCGCGACGCCGCCGCGGCGCCCGAGCCGGCGCTGAGCGCCGCGCCGTGAGGGCGGCCGCGACGACCTCCCGCTCGGGCTCCACGTTGCGTGCGCGGGGCTGCGTGCGTCGCCGGTCGGCAGCCGAGGCTCTGCGCGTGCGCTCCTGCGGCCAGGCGCGTGGCGCATGCTGAGCAAGCTCAGGGCGCTCTTTGGCGAGCTCGGCGTCGGCGCCGGCTCGGTCTACCTGCTCGACCGGGTGCTTCGCAAGATTTCGCACCGCTGCGGCGTCTACCTCTACGAGCTGGTGGTGCAGCCGATCGGAGACAAGCCGCTGCTGCCGCCCCGGCTCTCGAAGAACATCCGCTTCCACGAGATCGCCGAACACGACGCCGACATGCAGCGCCTGCTGGCGCGCCCCGAGATCAAGGTGTCCCGCTTCGCGCAAGGTGCGGTGTGCCTCGGCGTCTACCGGCTCGACGTGCTGATCGGCCACGTGTGGTTCTGCTTTGGGCGCTACGAGGAGGACGAGGTGCGCTGCGACTTCCGCCTGCCCGCGCCCGGCGACGCCTGGGACTTCGACCTCTACGTGTTTCCCGAGCACCGCATGGGCATCGGCTTCATGGCGGTGTGGGACGCGGCCTTCGCGTACCTTCGCGAGCGCGGCGTGGCGCGCTCGTTCAGCCGCGTCAACCGCTTCAACCTCGCGTCGCGCCGTGCGCACGCGCGCCTCGGCTCGCGGCCGGTCGGCAGCGCGCTCTTCGTCAAGCTCGGCCACACCGAGCTGACGCTGTCCTCGGCCGCGCCGTTCGTCGGGCTCACGCGGCGCCGCCGCCTCGCGTTGCAGGTGCCGAACCCCGGCCCGGCCGCCGCGGCCTGACTCTCTTCCGACAGGACCTTTCGTGCCGAACCCCACCGCTTCCCCTGATGCCGGCCCGCCGGTGCACGCCGCGCTCGACCACTTCGGGTCCGCCGACGGCACGCTGACGATCGGCGGCCTGCCGGTCGCGCGGCTCGCCGAACGCGTCGGCCGCACGCCGTTCTACGCGTACGACCGCGCGCAGCTCGATCGCCGCGTGGTGCAGTTGCGCGATGCGCTGCCGGCCGCGGTGAAGCTGCACTACGCCATGAAGGCCAACCCCTTTCCCGCGCTGGTCGGCTATCTCGCGCCGCGCGTCGACGGCATCGACGTCGCCTCGGGCGGCGAGCTGCTGGTCGCGCTCGACGCCGGCGCGCCGCCGGCGGAGGTGAGCTTCGCCGGCCCCGCCAAGACGGCAGCCGAGCTGCGCCAGGCCGTCGCCGCCGGCGTGCTGGTCAACGTCGAGTCGACGCGCGAAGTCGTCCTGCTTGAAGCGATCGCCGACGAGCTCGGCGTTGCCGCGCGCGTCGCGGTGCGCGTCAATCCCGACTTCGAGCTCAAGGGCTCGGGAATGAAGATGGGCGGCGGGCCCAAGCAGTTCGGGGTCGACGTCGAAGCGGTGCCCGATCTGCTCGCGGGGATCGGCGCCGCCGGGCTCGGCTTCGAAGGCTTCCACCTGTTCGCGGGCTCGCAGAACCTGCGTGCCGAGTCGATCTGCGACGCCCAGCGGCAGTCGTACGACCTCGCACTGCGCCTGGCCGAGCACGCGCCGGCCCCGCTGCGGGTGCTCAACCTCGGCGGCGGCTTCGGCATCCCCTACTTCCCCGGCGAGCGTCCGCTCGACCTGGCGCCGATCTCGGCCAACCTGCACGAGCTCGTCGAGCGTGCGCGCCGCGACGTGCCCCACGCGGGCATCGTGATCGAGCTCGGCCGCTACCTCGTCGGCGAAGCCGGCGTGTATGTCGCGCGCGTGATCGACCGCAAGGTCTCGCGCGGCCACGTGTTCCTGGTCACTGACGGCGGGCTGCACCATCACCTCTCGGCCTCGGGCAACTTCGGCCAGGTCGTCCGCAAGAACTATCCGGTGGCGGTGGTCACCCGTCACGGCGGCAGCGAGCGCGAGCGCGCCTCGGTGGTCGGACCGCTCTGCACGCCGCTCGATCTGCTCGCCGACAAGATGGAGCTGCCGGTGGCGGAACCGGGCGACTTCGTGGTCGTGTTCCAGTCCGGAGCGTATGGGGCGAGCGCCAGTCCGCAGGGATTTCTGAGCCACCCGGCCGTGGTCGAGGTCATGGCCTGACGCATTGCCCGCGGGCCATCACCGCTGCATTGTCGGCGAAGGACTACGAGGCGGCGGTGTCCACGCGCACACCGGGTCAGGCGGCGCTCCGATTCGCGCGCCCGAATGGTCGGTCCACATTGGGCTCGACGAAGCGCGGTGGTGCTTTCCGCCGCGCAGAGCGCCGAAGGAGGACGCACCTTGAACGGCTTCTCGACACTACCTCGCCCCGTCCATCTCGCGATGGGTTCCCTGGCACGCCGCGCCCCGCGTGCCCACTTCGACTGGCCGCTCGTCGGCTTCTGGGCCAGCTACCTGGCGGTACTGGGTCTGGGCATCAACGGACTCGCCAACCTGCTGTGAGATGACACACGAGCCGACTCGAGACGCCCGCTGCCGCGGGCGTTTGTCCATCGGCGCGGCTCGAACCACAGATGGGCCGGACCGCTGCAGCGTAAGTGAGGCTAGCGCGGCAGGATCTCGTTCAGGCGATCGGCCGGGCGGCACAGGCGCGTCCCGAGCGGCGTCTCGACGATCGGCCGGTTGATCAGCACTGGATGCTGCTGCATCGCGTCGAGCAATTTGTCGTCGGTGAGGTTTGCATCGGCCAGACCGAGCTCGTTGTAGATCGGTTCCTTCTCGCGTAGCAGGCGCCGCACCGGAATACCGGCGGCACCCGCGAGCTCACGCAGCTTCTGCTTCGAGGGCGGCGTCTTCAGGTACTGGACGATGCTGGGCTCGATGCCCGCGGCGCGAAGCGCCGTCAGCACCGAGCGCGAGGTTCCGCACGCGGGGTTGTGATAGATGACCGTATCCGACAAGGCGAGTCTCCAGACGGCTCGTGCGGTCGCTTGCCGGTCCCAAGTCAGCTGTGATCAGGGGTGAGCTAGCGCGCGAGCCTTCAGCCAAAGCGGGAGCGAAGCGGCAGCGAAGCCGAGCCAAGCGGCCCACCCATTCGCACCGCCCCACACACTGCCGCCGAGCGACACGCGAACTTGAGGCGCCTCGCTGCCGACACAAGGGTCGAATTGACGGCGGCAAGTTGGCCGCAAAAGAAAAACGGGTTGCCGCATTTCTGCTGCAACCCGTTCGATGTTGGCGGAGTGGACGGGGCTCGAACCCGCGACCCCCGGCGTGACAGGCCGGTATTCTAACCAACTGAACTACCACTCCAGCTTTCTGCCCGTCGCTACGCCGCCATACGGCGCGCTGACTTGGCGTCCCCTAGGGGATTCGAACCCCTGTAATCACCGTGAAAGGGTGGTGTCCTAGGCCTCTAGACGAAGGGGACTTCTAACTCTTCGTGCCGATCGATCGGCATCTTTGATCTTGGTGGAGGTAAGCGGGATCGAACCGCTGACCTCTTGCATGCCATGCAAGCGCTCTCCCAGCTGAGCTATACCCCCGAATAAGCCTTCGATCGAATCACCTTCGAGCGCCTCAATCGATGCGCCTTTGGGTACCAGCGAAAAACCAGCATTATAGGCACTAAACGGGGCGCTGCAAACGCGCCGTGACGACGTCGCGCTCGAAGAGCTCGAGCACAGTGTCGATCGACGGCGTCTGGACGCGGCCGCACACCAGCACGCGCACCGCCGGCGCGAGCTGCGGCATCTTGACCTTGTGCTCGGCGAGCGTCTCCTTGACTGCCGCCGCGATCGCCGCCTTGTTCCATTCGACGGTGCGGAGCCGGTCCGCGAGGCTGGCGAGCGCGGGCCCGACCGCCGGCGTGACGTGCGCCGCCACGTCGTCGGCGCCCGGTGCGACGTCGCCGAAGTACATCGATACCCAATCGGCGAGCTCGACCGTCGTCGAGCAGCGGTCCTTGAAGAGCGCGCACAGGCGCGCCAGGCGCTCGTCGCCACGCGCCTCGATACCGCGGCGCTGCAGCTGCGTCGCGACCAGGCCGGCCAGCGCGTCGTCGCCGCTCTGCTTGATGTAGTGCGCGTTCACCCAGTTGAGCTTGGCGGCATCCCACTGGGCCGGGCTCTTCGAGAGGTGCTCGCCGTCGAACCACTCGACGAGCTGGGCACGGCTGAAGAGCTCCTCGTCGCCGTGGCTCCAGCCCAGCCGCGCCAGGTAGTTGAGCATCGCCTCGGGCAGATAGCCGGCTTCCTCGTACGCCGTGACGCTGACCGCGCCCCGGCGCTTCGAAAGCTTCTGCCCGTCGTCGCCGAGGATGATCGGCACGTGCGCGAACACCGGCAGCGGCGCGCCGATGGCGTTGAAGATGTTGATCTGCCAGGGCGTGTTGTTGACGTGCTCGTCGCCGCGAAAGACGTGGCTGATGCGCATGTCGAAGTCGTCGACGACCACCGCGAAGTTGTACGTCGGCACGCCGTCGGTGCGCATGATGATCAGGTCGTCGATCTCGCGGTTGCTGATCGTGATCGGCCCCTTGACCAGATCGTTCCAGGTCACCTCGCCATGCGGCGGGTTGCGCAAGCGAATGACCGGTGCGATGCCTTCGGGTACCGGCGGCAGCGTCTTGCCGGGCTCGGGGCGCCAGCGACCGTCGTAGCGCGTCTTCTCGCCACGCGCGCGCTGCGCCTCCCGCATCTGGTCGAGCTCCTCGGGCGTGCAGTAGCAGCGGTACGCCGTTCCGTCGGCGACCATGCGCTCGGCGACGGCGCGGTAGCGCTGGAGGCGCTGCATCTGAAAGACCGGGCCCTCGTCGGCATCGAGGCCGAGCCAGTGCATCGACGCGATGATCTGGTCGACCGATTCCTGCGTCGAGCGCGCGACGTCGGTGTCCTCGATGCGCAGGATGAACTTGCCGCCGTGGTGGCGCGCATACGCCCACGAGTAGAGCGCGGTCCGCGCGGTGCCGAGGTGCAGGAATCCGGTCGGCGACGGCGCGATGCGGGTACGAACGGGTGCTCGGCTCATCGGTCTCGGGGAGCGTCGGCAGGCGGCAGCAGACCGCGCAGGATGTCGGCCTGGATATCGGCGACGTCGTCGAGACCCACCGCGACCCGCACCATGCCCTGCGTGATGCCGGCGGCGAGGCGCTGCTCCTCGGTCAGGCGCCCGTGCGAGGTACTCGCGGGGTGGGTGATCGTCGTCTTGGTATCGCCCAGGTTGGCCGTGATCGAGCAGATCTGCGTCGAGTCGATCAGGCGGAACGCGGCGGCGCGCGCGCTCGCCGGATCACTGGCCGCGCCGCGCACGATGAACGACACCACCGCCCCGCCCGAGCCGGCCTGCTGCGCCATCGCGAGCTCGTGCTGCGGGTGCGACGCCAGGCCAGGGTAGTAGACCCGCTCGATCTCGGGCCGCGCCTCGAGCCAGCGCGCGAGTTCGAGCGCGCGCTTCGACTGCGCCTCCATGCGGATCGACAGCGTCTCGAGACCCTTCAGCACCACCCAGGCACTAAACGGCGAGAGCGTGATGCCGGCCGTTCGCATCACCGGCATGAACTTCTCGTCGATCAGCTTCTGGCTCGCGCAGAGCGCGCCGGCGATCACGCGGCCCTGGCCGTCGAGGTACTTGGTGCCCGAGTGGATGACGATGTGCGCGCCGTACTCGACGGGGCGCTGCAGCGCGGGCGTGCAGAAGCAGTTGTCGACGGCCAGCCAGGCGCCGCAGTCGCTCGCGATCGCGGCGAGCGCCCGGATGTCGCACACCTCGGTGAGCGGATTGGTCGGCGACTCGGCGAACAGCAGCTTCGTGTTCGGGCGCACCGCCGCGCGCCACGCCGCGACGTCGGTCTGCGGCACGAAGCTGGTCTCGACGCCGAACTTGGCGAATTCGCGCCCGAACAGCATCACCGTCGAGCCGAACACGCTTTGCGAACAGATGACGTGGTCGCCCGCCTTCAGAAGGCCCATGCCGAGCAGCAGGATCGCGCCCATGCCGCTGGCCGCCGCGATGCACGCCTCGGTGCCTTCGAGCGCAGCGAGGCGGCGCTCGAACATCGCCACCGTCGGGTTCGTGAAGCGCGAGTAAATGAACGCCTCTTCCTCGTTGGCGAAGCGGCGCGCCGCCGTCGCGGCGTCGGGCTGCACGAAGCTGCTGGTGAGGAACAGCGCCTCCGAGTTCTCGCCCCACGGGGACGCCGGCAGGCCTTCGCGCACCGCGAGCGTGTCGCGCCGGGTGCCGGCGGGCAGATCGACGCGCGGGATCTTCCTCGGGTCGCCGCTCATGCGAGCTCCGTCGCGTTCTGCAGTGCCAGGCGCGAGCGGTCCGCGGCATCGCCGCTCGCCATCTCGTCGGGGTTGGGGCCCTCCGCCCCCGCGATGCCGTCAGCGCCGTCGTGCTGCTGCGTGCGCCCTGCGGCGAGCGCCGCGACGTCGGCCGGGCTGACGTCACCGGTCACGTAGACGCCATCGAAGCACGACGCCTCGAAGCCGTCGAGGGCCGGGTTCAGCTTGTGCACCACGCGCTTCATCGCCTCGACGTCCTGGTAGATCAGCGCGTCGGCGCCGATGAACGCGCGGATCTCCTCGATGCTGCGCTCGTGCGCGATCAGCTCGTTCGCGGTCGGCATGTCGATGCCGTAGACGTTCGGAAAGCGCACGGGCGGCGCCGCCGACGCGAGGTACACCTTGCGGGCGCCGGCTTCGCGCGCCATCTGCACGATCTCGCGCGACGTCGTGCCGCGCACGATCGAATCGTCGACGAGCAGCACGTTGCGGTTCCTGAACTCGACCTCGATCGCGTTGAGCTTCTGGCGCACCGACTTCTTGCGCACTTCCTGCCCCGGCATGATGAAGGTACGGCCGACGTAGCGGTTCTTCACGAACCCTTCACGGTAGGGCTTGCCGATGCGCTGCGCGAGCTGCATCGCGGACGGCCGGCTCGACTCGGGGATCGGGATCACGACGTCGATGTCCTTCGGCGGGATGGTCGAGATGACGCGCTGGGCCAGCGTCTCGCCGAGATTGAGACGCGCCTGGTAGACCGACACCCCGTCCATCACCGAGTCGGGCCGCGCCAGGTACACGTACTCGAACATGCAGGGCTTCAGCATCGGTCGCTCGGCGCACTGACGTGCGTGCACCTTGCCGTCGAGGTCGATGAAGATCGCCTCGCCGGGGACCACGTCGCGCGTCACCGCATGCCCGCTGCCGACGATCGCGACCGACTCGCTGGCGACGATGACCTCGCGGTCGTCGGCGTCGCCACCCGCGCCGAACGACAGCGGGCGGATGCCGTACGGGTCGCGGAACGCGAGCAGGCCATGCCCCGCGATCAGCGCGATGACCGCGTACGAGCCCTTGAGGCGCTTGTGCACCGCCGCGACCGCGGCGAACACCGCGTCGGGGGTGAGCGCCTTGCCGCTCGTCGCGGCATCGAGCTCGTGCGCGAGCACGTTGATCAGCACCTCGGTGTCGCTGCTGGTGTTGATGTGGCGCCGGTCGACGTCGAACAGCTCCTTCTTCAGCGCCGCGGCGTTCGTGAGGTTGCCGTTATGCACGAGGACGATGCCGAACGGCGCATTCACGTAAAACGGCTGCGCCTCTTCCTCGCTGTAGGCGTTGCCCGCGGTCGGGTAGCGCACTTGGCCGAGGCCGACGGTGCCCGGCAGCGCGCGCATGTTGCGGGTGCGGAAGACGTCCCGCACCATCCCGCGCGCCTTGTGCATGAAGCAGCGCGTACCCTGCATCGTCACGATGCCGGCGGCATCCTGCCCGCGGTGCTGCAGCAGCAGCAGCGCGTCGTAGATCATCTGGTTGACCGGCGTTTTCGAGATGACGCCGACGATGCCGCACATGGTGGAGACCTCGGTTCAGTTCACGTCGCAGGTGGCGACGCGATCCAGGGAGACAAGTAGCCGGGCAGCAACGGCCCGAGCCGCTGCAGCACGCGGGTGAGCGCGTCGACGCCGGTCGATGCGCGCCACGGCGCGGCGCCGGCAATCGGCGTCAGACCGATCGCGGCGACCAGCGCGAGCAGCACCACGACCCCGCGCAGCACGCCGAAGCCGGCGCCCAGCACGCGATCGCCCGGCCTCAGCGGCGTGGCGTGGATGATCGCGCGGATCAGCTTGGCGAGCAGCCCCCACGCGATCAGCACGCCGACGAAGGCGAGCACGAACGCCGCTGCCGAATTCGCCGCCGAGCCGAGCCCCGTGAGGCCCATGTGCGGGGCGAGCAGCGGCGCCAGCATGCGTGCCGCCACGTAGGCAACCACCCAGCCGGCCAAGCCGAGCAGCTCGTAGACCAGCCCGCGCACGGCACCGACCAGCATCGAGAGCACGAGCACGCCGATCAGGCACAGGTCGACCCCGCCGATCGAATCCGGCATCGGGCGTCACAGCCCGAGCACCACGCCGCCGAGTCCGGCGGCGCGTGCCTTGGAAAGCGCGGCGTCGGCCTCGCCGCGCGAGGCGAACGGGCCCAGCCGGACCCGGACGCGCGGACCGCCAGGCGTCTGCGCGACCTGGGTGTAGGTTTTGAGACCGAGCCGCTCGATCTTCTGGCGCGTTTCGCGCGCAGCGTGGGCGTCGCTGAACGCGCCGACCTGCACGACGAAACGGCTCGCGTCGGCGCTCGAGGCGCCACGGCCTTCGAGCAGCGCCTTGGCGCGGTTGCCGTCGTCGGCGCCCGAGGCGCTGCGGCGGAGTGTGTCGGACGCGGCGGTGGCGGCGGTACCCGCGGGGGCCGAAGCAGCGCGAGTCGGGGCCGAAGCGGCGCGAGCCGGTGCCGAGGCCACGCGGGTCGGTGCCGACGCAGCACGCGCCGGGGTGGACGCGGGGCGCGACGGCGCCGACGCGGCGCGCGCCGGCGTCGATGCAGCGCGCGCGGGCGTCGACGCCGCACGGGAGAAAGCGGGCGCCGTGCTCGCCGCGGACGACGACCCGGCCGCGACCGCCGCATGCCCCACGGCACTCGCCGCTGGAGCCGCACGCGGAGCGACCTCGCGGCCACCTTCCGACGCCAGCTCCGTGATGATCCCGTCCTCGCCACGCGCTCGCGGCGCGGCGCCGATGGGTGCGTCGGCGCGCGCGACCTCGGGCGGTGGCGTCGCGTCGTGCAGCGGCGCGCGCTCGGCCGGCATGGTGAGCGGCGGTGCCCTGTCCTTGCTCGGAATCTCGATCGGGATGTCGACCGGGATCGGCCGCGGCTGGGTCTCGAAGACGAGCGGAAAGCCGATGATGCCGACCACCAGCAGCACCACCGCGCCGATCAGGCGCTGACGAGCCCGGGTGCGCGCCTGCTGGACCGGATCGCCAGGTTCGGCGGCGGGCCGGGGGGCTGCGTCGGGCTTGGACTTGAACATGAAAAGGGTTCTGCTCGGGCGCCGGCGGCGGGATCGTTGGCGCGGGGGTCGCGCGGTGCGGAACGCGCCGCGGCAGGTGTCTAGCCGGGCTGCTGACCGGCCAGCGGCGGCAGCCCGTTTTCAAGGACGGCGCCGACCGTGTAGAACGAACCGAAGACGACGATTCTATCAGCGGGGTCTGCGGCCGAGAGGGCCGCACCCAGCGCCGCAACGGGGCCGGCGTGCTCCTCGGTGGACGCGCCGGCAGGCGCGCCCTGCCCCACCGCGCGGTAGATCGCGTTCAGCTCGGCGGCGCGCGCGGCCCGCGGAGCCGGCAGGTCGGTGAAGTGCCAGTGATCGACGAGCGGCGCCATCTTCGCGAGCATCTCGGCGATGTCCTTGTCGCGCATCGCACCGAATACGGCGTGGGTGCGTGGAAAGAAGCCCATCTGGTCGAGGTTCTGCGCGAGCGTCGCCACCGCATGCGGGTTGTGCGAGACGTCGAGCACCAGCGTCGGGCGCCCCGGAACGATCTGGAAGCGACCCGGCAGCTGCACCTTGGCGAAGCCCTGGCGCACCGCCTGCGCGTTGATCGGCAGCATGCTGCGCAGCGCGTCGAACGCGGCCAGCACCGCCGAGGCGTTGAGCAGCTGGTTGGCACCGCGCAGCGAGGGGTACGCGAGACTCGCCCAGCGCTGGCTGCGTCCGACCCAGCTCCACTGCGTGCGATCGCCGCCGTAGCTGAAGTCGACGCCCGGCCGCCAGAGGTCCGCGCCGATGGCACGCGCCGCCTCGATCACGCTGTCGGGCGGCACCGGGTCGCCCACGATCACGGGCTTGCCGGCGCGCATCACGCCGGCCTTCTCGCGGCCGATCGCCTCGCGGTCGGTGCCGAGGTACTCGATGTGGTCGATCGCGATGCTGGTGATGATCTGGCAGTCGCTGTCGAACACGTTGACTGCATCGAGCCGCCCGCCGAGCCCGACCTCGAGGATCACGACGTCGAGATCGCTCGCCGCGAGCAGGCGCGCGATCACGAGCAGCGTGAACTCGAAGTAGGTCAGGCTGACGTCGCCGCGCGCCGCCTCGACCGCCTCGAAGTGCGGCACCAGCTCAGCAGCCTGGGCCATCCGACCGTCGATGCGGCAGCGCTCCTCGAAGTGCACGAGGTGAGGCTTGGAGTAGAGACCGACGCGGTAGCCCGCCGCGAGCGCGATCGACTCGAGCATCGCGCAGGTCGAGCCCTTGCCGTTGGTGCCGGCGACGGTGATCAGCGGCGCGTCGAAGCGGATGCCGAGGCGGTCCTTGACCGTGCGCACGCGGTCGAGGGTGAGCTCGATCTCGCGCGGGTGGATGCGCTCGCAGTGGGCGAGCCAGTCGTCGAGGGTCGCCGGCGCGAAAACGCTCGCCGACGCAGGACCCGCCGGGTCGGGCGCGCTCACGACGCGCGCCCGCGGTGCGCCGCGGCGCCGGCCGCCCTGATCGCCCGGGCGCTGACCACGGCGGCGCTCAGGCGACCGCGTCCGAGCTGAGCCGCTGCAGCATCGCCAGCTGGCGCGCGATCGTCGGGCGCAGCTCGCGCCGGTCGACGATCATGTCGATCGCGCCGGTCTGCAGCAGGAACTCGGCACGCTGGAAGCCCTCGGGCAGCTTCTCGCGCACGGTGTTCTCGATCACGCGCGGGCCGGCGAAGCCGATCAGGGCCTTCGGCTCCGCGATGACGACGTCGCCGACGAACGCGAAGCTCGCCGACACGCCGCCCATGGTCGGGTCGGTCAGCACGCTGATGTACGGCAGGCGCGCCTTCGCGAGCCGGGTCAGCGCGGCGTTGGTCTTGGCCATCTGCATGAGGCTGAGCAGGCCCTCCTGCATGCGCGCGCCGCCGGTCGCGGTGAAGCTGATGAACGGCGTCTTCTGCTCGAGCGCGGTGTGCACGCCGCGCACGAAGCGCTCGCCGACCACCGAACCCATCGAGCCGCCCATGAACTCGAACTCGAAGCACGCGACGACGACCGGCAGGCTCATCAGCGCGCCGCCCATCACCACCAGCGCGTCGGTCTCGCCGGTGTGCTCGAGGGCATCCTTCAGGCGCTCGGGGTACTTCTTCGAGTCGCGGAACTTGAGCGCGTCGACCGGCAGCACCTCCTGGCCGATCTCGTAGCGCCCTTCGGCGTCGAGGAATGCGTCGAGGCGCGCGCGCGCGCCGATCCGGTGGTGGTGCGCGCACTTCGGACAGACGTTGATGTTCTTTTCGAGATCGGTCTTGTAGAGAACCGTCTCGCACGCCGGGCACTTGACCCACAGCCCTTCCGGCACCGAGCGGCGTTCGCTCGGGTTGGTCGGCTGGATCTTGGGCGGCAGCAGTTTTTCGAGCCAGCTCATGGAGGTCCTTTCAGGAATCGAGCGCCGCGCGAATCTCGGCGACGAACGCCTCGGCACGCACCGGCGCCTCGTCGGCACTCGCGCTCTCGAGCCGCGTGACGAGCGTGCTGCCGATGACGACGCCGTCCGAGCGCGCCGCCACCGCCTGTGCGGTGCGACCGTCGCGGATGCCGAAGCCGACGAACACCGGCAGCTGCACGTGCGCCTTGATGCGCGGGATCATTCGCGCGACCGCGTCCACGTCGAGGTGGCCGGCGCCGGTCACGCCCTTCAGCGACACGTAGTAGACGTAGCCGCGAGCGATCTCGCCGACGCGGCGGATGCGCGCGTCGCTCGAGGTCGGTGCGAGCAGGAAGATCGGGTCGAGCCCGCGCCCGGTGAGCAGCGCCGCGAATGACTCGCATTCCTCGGGCGGGTAGTCGACCACGAGCACGCCGTCGACGCCGGCCGTGGCCGCGTCGTCGACGAAGCGCTCGGCACCATAGCGCTCGATCGGGTTGGCGTAGCCCATCAGGACGACCGGCGTGTGGGCGTCCTGCTTGCGGAACTCGCGCACCATCCCGAGCACGCGCGACAGGCCGACGCCGCGGGCGAGCGCGCGCTCGCTCGCCTTCTGGATGACCGGGCCGTCGGCCATCGGGTCGGAGAACGGGACGCCGAGCTCGATCACGTCGGCACCGCCGCGTGCCAGCGCGTGCATCACGGCGACGGTCGACGTCGGATCGGGGTCGCCCGCGGTGACGTAGGGCACGAGCGCCTTGCCGCCGCGCTCGCGCAGGGCCGCGAGCCGGGCTCCGATGCGGCTCATCGGATCACCTCGGCAGCAGCCTGGCGCTCCGCCTCGGGCACGTCGCCCGACCGATCGCGGGCGTCGTGCTCGGCGACGGTGCCGATGTCCTTGTCGCCGCGACCGGAGAGGTTGACGAGCAGCACCTTGTCGGGCGAGAGCGTCGGCGCGAGCTTCATCGCGTAGGCCACCGCGTGGCTCGACTCGAGCGCCGGGATGATGCCCTCGGTGCGGCAGAGATGGTGGAACGCGGCGAGCGCCTCGTCGTCGGTGATGCCGACGTACTCGGCGCGACCGATGTCGTGCAGGTAGGCGTGCTCGGGGCCGACGCCGGGGTAGTCGAGCCCGGCCGAGATCGAGTGCGTCTCGATGATCTGACCGTTGGCATCCTGCAGCAGGTAGGTGCGGTTGCCGTGCAGCACGCCGGGGCTGCCGCCGCTGATCGACGCGGCGTGGCGCCCGGTCTCGATGCCCGCCCCTGCCGCCTCGACGCCGATCAGGCGCGTGTTCGCGTGCTCGATGTAGGGGTAGAAGATGCCCATCGCGTTGCTGCCGCCGCCGACGCAGGCGATCACCGCGTCGGGCTGGCGGCCGGCCATGTCGGGCATCTGCGCGATGCACTCGTCGCCGATCACGCGCTGGAAGTCGCGCACCATCGCCGGGTACGGGTGCGGGCCCGCGACCGTACCGATGATGTAGAAGGTGTTCTCGACGTTGGTCACCCAGTCGCGCAGCGCCTCGTTGAGCGCGTCCTTGAGGGTGCGCGAGCCGCTCTCGACCGGCACCACGGTCGCGCCGAGCAGGTTCATGCGATACACGTTGGGTGCCTGCCGGCGCACGTCCTCGGCGCCCATGTAGACGATGCACTCGAGCCCGTAGCGCGCGCAGATCGTCGCGGTCGCGACCCCGTGCTGGCCGGCGCCGGTCTCGGCGATGACGCGCGGCTTGCCCATGCGCCGGGCGAGCAGCGCCTGGCCGATGGTGTTGTTGATCTTGTGCGCGCCGGTGTGGTTGAGGTCCTCGCGCTTGAGGTAGATCTGCGCGCCGCCGAGCTCGCGGCTGGTGCGCGCGGCGTGATAGATGGGGCTCGGGCGACCGACGAAGTGGGCGAGCTCGGAGCGGAACTCGGCCGCGAACGCGGGGTCGCGCTGCGCCTCGTCCCAGCACGCCTTGAGCTCGTCGAGCGCGTGGACCAGGGTTTCGGCGACGAAGCTGCCGCCGTACGGGCCGAAGTGCCCGCTGGCATCGGGCTGTTGATAGGTCGACATGAGAAAAGGCTTTCGAGAGGTTCAGGCCTCGGCGGCGGCGAGCCGGGCATCGGCTTCGCGAACCGCGTCGCAGAAGCGACGGATCGCGGCGGCGTCCTTGACGCCGCGGCTCGATTCGACGCCGGAGCTGACGTCAACGGCCCAGGGCCGTACCTGCTCGATCGCGCGGATCACATTGGCAGCATGCAACCCACCAGACAAAACGACGGGACGCTGAACGCCGGGTGGAATGAGCGACCAATCGAAGACCTCTCCAGCGCCGCCATAACCTTCGACGTGGGCATCGAGGACGAAGCCGCGCGCCGTCGAAAAGCGGGCGGCGAAGTCTAGCAAATCGAACCCCGGCTGCATCCGCGCCGCCTTGAGGTACGGGTGCAGGTGGCGCTCGCACTCGGCCGCGTCCTCGTCGCCATGGAACTGCAGCAGCATGCCGGGGATGGAATCGAGCACCGCGTCGATCTGCTCGTCGTCGGCGTTGACGAAAAGGCCCACCGGCGTCACGAACGGCGGCAGCCGCGCGGCGAGCGCACGCGCCGCAGCGACGCTGACGGCGCGCGGACTCGGCGGGTAGAACACGAGCCCGATCGCATCGGCGCCCGCCTCGACGGCCGCGTCTACGTCGGCCGGCTTGGTGACGCCGCAGATCTTGATCCGGGTCCGGTCGGTCACCGTCACGCGGGCGCCGCTCCCGACGCCGGGGCGTCGGCTGACTCAGGGCAGCCAGTCGTCGGCTGCGGTGCGGTCGGGAATTGCATCGGCCGCATCGTAGTACGGCCCACGGAAGTAGAGCCCGTCAGGGGCGAACGTCGGCGCCGCGCGGGTGCGGTCGCGCGCGGCCAGCACTTGGCCGAGCCAGCCGGGCGCGCGCAGTCCGCTGCCGACGGCGACCAGCGAGCCCATGATGTTGCGCACCATGTGGTGCAGGAAGGCGTTGGCGTCGAACGCGAAGTGCCAGTAGGCACCGCGCTGCTCGATGCCGATCGCGCGCAGCACCTTCACGGGCGACGCCGCCTGGCACTCGGACGAACGGAATGCGCCGAAGTCGTGCTCGCCGAGGAGGCACTGTGCGGCGTCCTGCATGACGGCGAGGTCGAGGCGCCGGAACGACCAGCCGACGAGGCCGGCCTCGAGCGCCGGGCGCACCGGCGACTCGCGCAGCACGTAGACGTAGCGGCGGCCGCGTGCGCTGGCGCGCGAATGGAAGCTCGCCGGCACCGGCCGGCACCACTGCACCGCGATGTCGGGCGGCAGGAAGCGATTGGTGCCGCGCACCCACGAGCCGGGCGCGCGCGACACCTCGGTGTCGAAGTGGACGACTTGGTTCAGTGCATGCACGCCGGCGTCGGTGCGACCGGCGCACGAGGTGCGCACCGGGCGGTCGGCGAACGCGGCGAGGGCCGCCTCGAGGCGGTCCTGCACCGTGTTGCCGTCGGGCTGGCTCTGCCAGCCGTGGTAGGCGACGCCGCGATAGCTGACGCCGAGCGCGATCCGCTGCACCGAACGAGCGGGCCAGCCGCGGGCCCGCTCAGCCGAGGCTGTCGAGCATGCGCTGCGCCTTGGCCTTGGTGCCGCCGGTGGCGGTCGTGAGGACTTCGCGCAGCAGCTCGCGGGCGCCGTCGTGGTCGCCGATGCGCTGGAACTCCTCGGCCAGCTCGAGCTTGCGGGCGAGCGGGTCGGGGCCGCTGCCGTCGTCGACGAACGGCAGGCCGAGCGCGTCGTCGTCGGTGGCCGGCGCGGCGCTCGGCGCCGGCGCGTCGGCCGGCTTGTCGAGGTCGAGCGTGAAGCCCGAGAGGTCGAAGTTCAGCGGCTCGTTGCGCAGATCCGGGCCCGCGGGGCGCGGGGCGCCGCCGGCGAGCGGCATCTTCAGCGTCGACGGCGCGAATGCGTCGGAGCTTGCCGCAGTCGCCGGGGCCGACGCCGGCGGCAGCGTCGGCTCCAGCGGCATCGTCTGCGACGGCGAGCCGGCGTTCGGGTCGTCGAGGTCGAAGTCGACCGTCGCGAACATGCTGTCGGTCGCCGGCACCGACGAGATCGAGGTCGGCGCGAACGAGGCCGGCATCGAGTCGAACGACTGCGGCAGCGTGCTGGCGCCGAGCGGCTCGGTCGGCGGGCCGGCGTCGGCGTCGCGCGAGTCGCCGTGCGACGGCGCACCGCCGGCCTGGTAGAGCGGGTTCTCGGGGTCGATCTGCGCGCCGAGCTCCTGGGCTCGCGCCCAGTCTTCGCCCTGGCCGTGCGTCAGCCCGTAGAGCTGCGTCGCCAGGACCTCGAAGCCCTTGGTGTCGCGGCGCTTGGCGTAGACCTCGAGCAGCTTGGTGCGGATCGCCAGGCGATCCGGCGTGCTGCGCATCGCCTCCTTGAGGATCTCCTCGGCCTGCAGGTCGCGGCCGTAGGCGAGATAGACATCGGCCTCGGCCACCGGATCCACGTCACCGATCGCGTCGAGCTGGCTCAGCGAGTACGTCATCGACGACGAGCTCGCCCCCGACTCGCGGGTATCGATGCGCTGACCGCCGCTCGCGCCGAAGAACGAATCGGGCTGCAGGCGACTCTCGAGGAACGAGGTCTCGCTGGTCTCCTTCTTCGGGCGCTTGGCGTAGCGATACGCGCCGTAGCCGGCAAGCAGCAGCACGACCGCACCGAGGCCGAGCACCAGCGGGTTGTCCTGGAAGAGGCTGCCGAGCAGGCTCGGCTCCTCGGCGGCAGGCGTGGGAGCCGTGACCGGCGCACGGGCGACCCCGGCCGGCGCACTGCCGGCACGTGCAGCCGAGGCCGCGGACGCCGCCGGAGCGGTCGCGACGACGCTGCCCGGCGCCGACGCCGCCGAGGCCGCACCGGCCAGCGGCGGCAGCGGCGCGACCGCGCTGGCGGGGCCGGCGACGCCCGGCAGCGCGGGTGCCGTGGCGGTCGTACCCGGTGTCGCGGTCGTCGCACCCGGCGCCGGAGTCGCTGTGCCGGTGCTGGCGGGCGGCACCGCCGTTGCGGAGCCGGTGGCACCCGGCGTGACGCTTCCGGGCGCCGCGGGGATCGTCGCCGGCGCCGTCGGTGCCGCAGCCGTGGTCGTCGGCGGCGTCGCCGCGCTCCCGGCAGCGCCGCCGCGCAGGTCGTTAATGGCGCGCGTCAGCTCGTTGACGCGGCGTTGCGCCTCGGCGAGCTCGCGCTCCTTCGAGATGCGTTCTTCCTCGGCCGAGCGCGCCGGCGCCCCGCCCTTGCTGAGCGTCAGCCGATCCGGTGACGGCGCCGCGCCCTGCCGGCGATCGTCGATCGACGCCTGCACGCTGCCGCCCGACTGGCGGGGGCTGTCGGCCGGCGGGGTCGCCGGCGTGCTGCCGGCCAGGCGCTGGCGGTAGGTGCCGAAATCGGCGCTCTGCGCCGTGATGATCTGGCGCGCCTGGCTCGGCGGAATGCCTTGTGCGTCGGCGGCCGACGGGACGGTCAGCACCGCACCCGCCTTGAGGCGGTTGATGTTGTCGTTGATGAACGCCTGCGGGTTCGCGCGATAGAGCGCGGCCAGCATCTGTTCGAGCGAGACGCCGCTCGGCAGCGTGCGCGACGCGATGCGCGAGAGCGAATCGCCGGGGCGGACGCGAACCGCGTCGCCAGCGCCAGCCGCGGGCGCGGTCGGCGCGGCGGCGCGCGTCGGCGCGTCGACCGGCGCGGCGGCACGTTGGGCGGCGCGCTCGGCGGCGCGTGCGTCGCGGGCGGCACGTGCCGCCTCGCGAGCGGCCTCACGGGCGGCCGTGCGCGCAGGGTCCTCGGTGTCACGCGCGACCGGCGGCAGCGGACGTGCCACGGGGGCCGCTTCGCGCGGCAGCGGCGCGAAGGCCGGGGGCGTCGGGGCAGGCGCGGGCTGGGCGCGTGCGACGTTCGCCGGCGGATCGAACAGCAGCGTGTATTCGCGCACCAGGCGGCCCGTCGCCCACGAGATCTCGAGGATCACGTCGACGAACGGCTCCTGCACGCCGCGGTCGCTCATCAGGCGCACGAACATGCGGCCGTCGCCGCGGCGCTGCAGCACCGCCTGGGTTCCCGGCAGCACCGGGTTGTATTCGACGCCGGCGGCGCGGTAGGCCTCGGGCGGCGCGACGCGGATCCGGAGGTTGGCCGATTCCTCGGCCGAGATGCTGGTGATCTCGATCTCGGCACGCAGCGCTTCGCCGAGCGCCGACTGCACGGAAAGCCTGCCGAGGCCCAATGCGGACGCGAGCGGGCTGGCCAGGCTGAGCGTCGCCGCAGCGATCGCAGTCAGGGCCAGACGCCCAGCAGACTTCGTATTTCTCTTCAAGGCGTCTCCCAGATGGACGGTTCGCGCGCAGGCCATAGCCGCGCCCAGGCCGAGGTGGAAATCACCATAGCATCAGCCAGATAGGGTAACAAGCTCATGCAATGGCTGACGTTCAGCCCAAGCCGGCGAGCGCGCGATCTGCACGCTCGTGTTGCGGGGCAACAACGCGATTTCGGCCCACGCGAACGCGCGGGAGCGGCGCCCGTCAGCCGGCCGAGCCGGTCAGCACGATGCGCAGCATGCGCCGAAGCGGCTCTGCCGCACCCCACAGCAACTGATCGCCCACCGTGAACGCACCCAGGTAGGTCGGCCCCATCGCGAGCTTGCGGAGGCGTCCGACCGGGATCTGCATGGTCCCGCTCACCGCGACCGGCGTGAGCTCGCGCACCGAGGCGGCACGCGTGTTCGGCACCACCTTCGCCCAGGCGTTGTCGGCAGCGATCATCGACTCAATGTCGGCCAGGGGCACGTCGGACTTGAGCTTGATCGTGAGCGACTGGCTGTGGCTGCGCATCGCGCCGATGCGCACGCAGATCGAGTCGATCGGCACCACCTCGTCGCCGCTACGACCGAGGATCTTGTTGGTCTCGGCGCCGCCCTTCCACTCCTCGAGGCTGGTGCCGTCGCCGCGATCGACGTCGATCCAGGGGATGAGGTTGCCGCCGAGCGGCACGCCGAAGTGCGCCGTCTCGGCCTCCGACATCGAGCGCTGGCGGTCGACGACGCGACGGTCGATCTCAAGGATCGCCGACTTCGGATCGTCGAGCAGGTCGCGCACCTCGGCGTTGAGCGTGCCGTACTGGGTGAGCAGCTCGCGCATGTGCTGCGCGCCGCCGCCCGACGCCGCCTGGTAGGTGGTGCAGGTCATCCACTCGACGAGGTCGGCCTTAAACAGCGCGCCGACGCCCATCAGCATGCAGCTGACGGTGCAGTTGCCGCCGATGTAGTTCTTGACGCCGCGCGCGAGCGCGTCCTTGATCACCGGCAGGTTGACCGGGTCGAGCACGATCACCGAGTCGTCCTGCATGCGCAGGGTCTTGGCCGCGTCGATCCAGTAGCCGTTCCAGCCTGCGGCGCGCAGGCGCCCGTAGACGTCCTTGGTGTACTCGCCGCCCTGCGCGGTGACGATGATCTCGCAGCGCTTGAGCGCCTCGAGGTCGTACGCGTCCCGCAGCTTCGTCTCGTTGCGCGCGAACGAGGGCGCGGCGCCGCCGGCGTTGCTGGTGCTGAAGAAGACCGGTTCGATGAGATCGAAGTCGCCTTCGGCTTGCATGCGCTCGAGCAGGACCGAGCCGACCATGCCGCGCCAGCCAACCAAACCCGTGAGTGTCGTCATTCGTCGCTCCTACAGTAGAAATGGAGTCTTCGACCGCCCGGCTCTGCGTGCCGGCGGACGGACGCGACGAGCCGGTGCGGCCTTAGGCTTTGGTAATCCCGGTGGTGCGGCCGAGCGCGGCAACGACGGCGTCGCCCATCGTGCGGGTGCCGATCGCGCGCTCGCCGGAGCCGGCGATGTCAGCCGTGCGGTGGCCGCTGGCGAGGACCTCGCGCACCGCCGCCTCGACGCGGTTGGCCGCGTCGGCGTGGTCGAGCGAGTAGCGCAGCAGCATGGCGAGGGAGAGGATTGTAGCGAGCGGGTTCGCCACGTCGCGGCCGGCGATGTCCGGCGCGCTGCCGTGGCTCGGCTCGTAAAGGCCCTTGCCGCTCGAATCGAGCGACGCCGACGGCAGCATGCCGATCGAGCCGGTCAGCATCGCCGCCTCGTCCGACAGGATGTCGCCGAACATGTTGCCGGTGACGATCACGTCGAAGCTCTTGGGTGCGCGCACCAGCTGCATCGCCGCGTTGTCGACGTACAGGTGGTCGAGCGTCACGTCGGGGTACTCGGCGTGCACCTCCGTGACCACGTCCTTCCAGAACTGGAAGGTCTCGAGCACGTTGGCTTTGTCGACGCTGGTGAGCCGCTTGTTGCGACCGCGCGCGGCGCGGAACGCCACGTGGGCGATGCGTTCGATCTCGGGGCGCGTGTAGCGCATCGTGTCGAACGCCTCGTCGGCGCCCGCAAACGCGCCGTCCGGCGCGGCCCGGCGGCCACGCGGCTGGCCGAAGTAGATGTCGCCGGTGAGCTCGCGAATGATCAGGATGTCGAGGCCGGCGACGAGCTCGGGCTTGAGGCTCGATGCCGCCGTGAGTTCGGGGTAGCAGATCGCCGGCCGCAGGTTGGCGAAGAGGCCGAGCTCCTTGCGCAGGCCGAGGATCGCCTGCTCCGGGCGCAGGCGCCGCTCGAGCTTGTCGTATTTCCAGTCGCCGACCGCACCGAACAGCACCGCGTCGGCCACCTTGGCGAGCGCCAGCGTCTCGGGAGGCAGCGGGTGGCCGTACGCGTCGTAGGCGGCACCGCCGACCAGCGCCTCTTCGGTCGTGACGTCGAGCTCGAGCGCGTCGACCACGCGCAGCGCCTGGGCCACGATCTCGGGGCCGATGCCGTCACCGGCGAGAACGGCGATCTTCTTGGTCGTCATGCGGCGCTTTCGTGAGGGAGGTCCTGCGGCACGCGCGCGCTCACAGCCGGTTCGCGAGCCAGGGCTTCGCGAGCAGCCGTTCGGCCTCGAAGGCGCGGATCTTGTCGGCGTGACGCAGCGTGAGCGCGACGTCGTCGTAGCCGCCGAGCAGGCAGTACTTGCGGAACGGCTCGATGTCGAACGCGATCTCGCCGCCGTCGGGCTTGACGATCACCTGGCGTTCGAGGTCGATCGTGAGCTGGTAGCCGACGAACGCCGCCACCTCGTCGAACAGGCGGCTCACCTGCGCTTCCGGCAGCACGATCGGCAAGAGGCCATTCTTGAAGCAGTTGTTGAAGAAGATGTCGGCGAAGCTCGGCGCGATCAGCGCGCGAAAGCCGTACTGCTCGAGCGCCCACGGGGCGTGCTCCCGCGACGAGCCGCAGCCGAAGTTCTTGCGCGCGAGCAGGATCGATGCACCCTGGTAGCGCGGCTGGTTCAGCACGAAGTCCGGGTTGGGTCGGCGCGACGCCGGGTCCTGCCCCGGCTCTCCGACGTCGAGGTAGCGCCAGCCGTCGAACAGGTTGGGCCCGAAGCCGGCCTTGCGGATCGACTTCAGGAACTGCTTGGGGATGATCGCGTCGGTGTCGACGTTCTCGCGATCCATCGGGGCGACGACGCCGGTATGCACGCGAAACGGGTTCATGGCGGACTCGGACGAAAGAAGATGGGACGACGACGGCGACCGGACCGGCCGGCCTGCCGCGTCAGGCGAGCTGGGCGACGTCGACGAAGTGGCCTTCGATCGCGGCCGCGGCGGCCATCGCCGGGCTCACGAGGTGGGTGCGGCCGCCGGCGCCCTGACGGCCCTCGAAGTTGCGGTTGCTGGTCGAGGCGCAGCGCTCGCCGGGGTCGAGCCGGTCGGCGTTCATCGCCAGGCACATCGAGCAGCCGGGCTCGCGCCACTCGAATCCGGCCGCCTTGAAGACGTCGTCGAGCCCCTCGCGCTCGGCCTGCTGCTTCACGAGGCCCGAGCCGGGCACGACCATGGCGAGCTTGACGCTCGGCGCGACGCGCGCGCCGAGGCGGCGCACCACGGCAGCGGCCTCGCGCAGGTCCTCGATGCGCGAGTTGGTGCACGAGCCGATGAACACCTTGTCGATGTGGATGTCGGTGACCGGCTTGTTCGGCACGAGCGCCATGTAGGTGAGCGCGCGCTCGATCGCGTCGCGCTTGCCCGGGTCCTTTTCGCGATCGGGGTCGGGCACGCGGCCGTCGACCGACACCACCATCTCGGGCGAGGTGCCCCAGGTGACCTGCGGGCGCAGCGTCGACGCGTCGAGCGTGACGACGGCATCCCAATGCGCGTCCGGGTCGGAGTGCAGCGTCGACCAGTAGCGCCGTGCCAGGTCCCACTCGGCGCCCTTGGGGCTGTACGGACGGCCTTCGATGTAGGCGAGCGTGATCTCGTCGACCGCGACCAGGCCGGCGCGAGCGCCCGCCTCGATCGCCATGTTGCAGACCGTCATGCGGCCTTCCATGCTGAGCGCACGGATCACCGGGCCGGCGAACTCGATGGTGTAGCCGGTGCCGCCGGCGGTGCCGATCTTGCCGATGATCGCGAGCACCACGTCCTTGGCGCTGCAGCCGCGCGGCAGCACGCCGTCGACGCGGATCAGCATGTTCTTCGCCTTGCGCGCGAGCAGCGTCTGCGTGGCGAGCACGTGCTCGACCTCGCTGGTGCCGATGCCGTGGGCGAGCGCGCCGAACGCGCCGTGGGTCGACGTGTGCGAGTCGCCGCAGACCACCGTCATGCCCGGCAGCGTCGCGCCCTGCTCCGGGCCGATCACGTGGACGATGCCCTGGCGCACGTCGTTCATCTTGAACTGCGTGATGCCGGTCCGGTCGCAGTTGGCGTCGAGGGTGTCGACCTGAAGCTTGGAGACCGGATCGGCGATGCCGTGCGAGCGGTCGGTGGTCGGCACGTTGTGGTCGCTGACCGCGAGGTTCGCCGACAGGCGCCAGACCTTGCGGCCGGCCATGTCGAGACCGTCGAACGCCTGCGGGCTGGTCACCTCGTGCAGGAGGTGACGGTCGATGTAGAGCACCGCGGTACCGTCGGGCTCGCTGTGCACGACGTGCTCGTCCCAGATCTTGTCGTACAGCGTGCGGCCCATCGCGCTCTTGCCTCTCGAACGGAAAACCGCCGATTTTAGGGCTTCACGATGGTGCGGCCGTGCCTCCGGTCATTCACGACGCGGATGCGGGCATTCGGGCCGGCCACCGGCGCGCGGCGGCGGTGCGCAGCGGAGCGCAAGATCAGCGAAGCGAAGCAAGTGCCCTGCCTGCATTCGCTTGTCCCGCGCGCCGCCGGAGCTCTCGCACGAAAAAAGGCACGCCTGGGCCGTGCCTTCTCTCGTCGCGATCACGTCGCAGGCGGTGCCCTCATCGCTCGGGTCGGTGTGGAACCCACCTCGCAAAGTGGCCTGGCGGAGCGCTCCGCGCTCAGCCGCGCTGCTCGATCGGCTTGAGCGTGCGCGCGGTCGCGCCGGTGTAGAGCTGGCGCGGGCGGCCGATCTTGTACTCGGGGTCGGCGATCATCTCGTTGAGTTGGGCGATCCAGCCCACCGTGCGCGCGAGCGCGAACACCGCCGTGAAGAGGCTCACCGGAATGCCGATCGCGCGCTGCACGATGCCCGAGTAGAAGTCGACGTTCGGGTAGAGCTTGCGGGCGACGAAGTACTCGTCCTCGAGCGCGATCTTCTCGAGCGACATCGCGAGCTTGAAGATCGGGTCGTCGTGCAGGCCGAGGGTGTCGAGCACCTCGTGGCAGGTCTCGCGCATCAGCTTGGCGCGCGGGTCGTAGTTCTTGTAGACGCGGTGCCCGAAGCCCATCAGCTTGATGCCCGAGCTCTTGTCCTTCACCTGACGCACGAACTCGCCGATCTTCTCGACGCCGCCCATGCGGTGCACGTCCTCGAGCATGTTGAGGGCGGCCTCATTGGCGCCGCCGTGCGCCGGTCCCCAGAGGCACGCGACCCCTGCGGCGATGGCCGCGAACGGATTGGTGCCCGACGAGCCGCACAGCCGCACGGTCGACGTCGACGCGTTCTGCTCGTGATCGGCGTGGAGGATGAAGATGCGGTCCATCGCGCGCACCAGCACCTCGTTGGGCGTGTACTCCTCGCACGGCGTCGCGAACATCATCCGCATGAAGTTGCCGGCGTACGTGAGATCGTTCTTCGGGTAGATGTACGGCTGGCCGATGGTGTACTTGTAGGCCATCGCCACCAGCGTCGGCATCTTGGCGATCAGCCGGATCGCCGAGATCTCGCGGTGCTCGGCGTTATGGATGTCGGTGCTGTCGTGATAGAAGGCCGACAGCGCCCCCACCAGGCCGGTCATGATCGCCATCGGGTGGGCATCGCGCCGGAAGCCGCGCAGGAAGAACTGCATCTGCTCGTTGACCATCGTGTGGTTGGTCACGAGCTTGGTGAAGTCGTCGCGCTCCTTCTGGTTCGGCAGTTCGCCCTTGAGCAGCAGGTAGCAGGTCTCGAGGTAGTTGCAGTTCTGCGCCAGCTGCTCGATCGGGTAGCCGCGATACAGCAGCTCGCCCTTGTCGCCGTCGATGTACGTAATCGTCGAGTTGCACGACGCGGTCGACAGGAACCCGGGGTCGTAGGTGAACTTGCCGGTCTGCGCGTAGAGCTTGCGGATGTCGATGACGTCCGGGCCCACCGTGCCGTTGTAGATCGGCAGGTCCATCGACGGACTGCCGTCCGAAAAGGTCAGCGTTGCTTTCACGTCGGACGGGCTCATGCGTTTTCCTTCGAGGGTTCGTGAACGGGGTCGATGCGCGGCGCCGGCGCGCGCATCAGGTGCAACACCGCGCGCATGTCGGCGAACTCGGGGCCGGAGCCGGGCTCGCTGCGACGCAGCAGCAGGTCGAGCAAGTCGTTGTCGCTGAGGTCCATCAGCGCGAGCAGACCGCGCGCCTGCGATTGAGTGACGACGGGGTGAGCGGCGAAGAAGCGCTCGACGAACAGATCGTTCTCGAGCAGCCCGCGCCGGCAGCGCCAGCGCAGCTTGCTGAGCGCGCGTTCGTCGATCGGCGGATCGCCGGCCGACGGGTCGCTGGCACGCGCTTCGAGCGCCTGGGTAGCCACCTCAGATGGCGCGTCGGACCATCAGTTCCTTGATCTTGCCGATCGCCAGCGCCGGGTTCAGCCCCTTCGGGCAGACGTCGACGCAGTTCATGATCGTGTGGCAGCGGAACAGGCGGTAAGGGTCTTCGAGATTGTCGAGGCGCTCGCCGGTCGCCTGGTCGCGCGTGTCGGCGATGAAGCGATACGCCTGCAACAGACCGGCCGGGCCGACGAACTTGTCGGGGTTCCACCAGTAGCTCGGGCACGCGGTGGAACAGCTCGCGCAGAGGATGCACTCGTAGAGGCCGTTGAGCTCCTCGCGCTCCTCGGGAAACTGCAGGCGCTCGCGCTCGGGCGGAACGTCGTCGTTCACCAGGTACGGCTTGATCGAGTCGTACTGCTTGAAGAACTCGGTCATGTCGACGATCAAATCGCGGATCACCGGCAGGCCGGGCAGCGGCTTGAGGACGATCGGGTCCTTCAGCGCGCGCATGTTGGTCAGGCACGCCAGGCCGTTCTTGCCGTTGATGTTCATCGCGTCCGACCCGCAGACGCCTTCGCGGCACGAGCGGCGAAAGCTCAGCGTCGGGTCGATCGCCTTGAGCTTCATCAGGGCGTCGAGCAGCATGCGGTCGTTGTCGCCGATCTCGACCGAGATCGACTGCATGCGCGGCCGCTCGCCGGTGTCGGGGTCGTAGCGGTAGATCTGGAAATTGCGCAGAGCCATGGGAACTTTCGACTGGCTGAGCGGCTGCCGGGGCGCGGGGCGCGCGCGCCGGCACGCCGATCAGAAGGTTCGTACCTTGGGTGGGATCGATTCGGCGGTCAGCGGCTTCAACTGCACCGGCTTGTATTCGAGCCGCTGGCCTTGGCTGTAGTACAGGGTGTGCTTGAGCCACTCTTCGTCGTTGCGGCCGTTCGGGTGCTCGGGCGTGTCGGCGTAGTCGTCGACCGTGTGGGCCCCGCGGCTCTCGCGCCGCGCGGCCGCCGAGACGATGGTCGCCATCGCGCACTCGATCAGGTTGTCGACCTCGAGCGCCTCGACGCGCGCGGTGTTGAACACCTTCGACTTGTCGCCGAGGTGGATCGACTTCACGCGCTCGGCGATCTCGCGGATCTTGACGACGCCTTCGTCGAGCAGCGCCTGGGTGCGGAACACGCCGGCGTGCATCTGCATCGCCTTGCGGATGTCGTTGGCGACGTCCTGCGCGTACTCGCCGCCGGTGCTCGCGTCGAGGCGCGCCATGCGGGCGAGGCTCGCGTCCGCGGCGTTGGCCGGGAGCGCCTTGTGCGGCTCGGCCTTCAGGTTGCTGGCGACGATGTGGTCGCCAGCGGCCTTGCCGAACACCAGGAGGTCGAGCAGCGAGTTGGTGCCCAGGCGGTTGGCGCCGTGGACGCTGACGCACGAGCATTCGCCGACCGCGTAGAGGCCGCCGATCACCGCGTTCGGATCGCCATCCTTCGGAGCGACGACCTGACCGTGGATGTTCGTCGGGATGCCGCCCATCTGGTAGTGGATCGTCGGCACGACCGGGATCGGCTCGCGCGTGATGTCGACGTTGGCGAAGTTGTGGCCGATCTCGAACACGCTCGGCAGCCGCTTCATGATCGTCTCGGCGCCCAGGTGGGTCATGTCGAGGACGATGTAGTCCTTGTTCGGACCGCAGCCGCGACCTTCCTTGATTTCCTGGTCCATGCAGCGCGAGACGAAGTCGCGCGGCGCCAGGTCCTTCAGGGTCGGCGCGTAGCGCTCCATGAAGCGCTCGCCGTTGCTGTTGCGCAGGATCGCGCCCTCGCCGCGGCAGCCCTCGGTCAGCAGCACGCCGGCGCCGGCGACGCCGGTCGGGTGGAACTGCCAGAACTCCATGTCCTCGAGCGGGATGCCGGCGCGCGCCGCCATGCCCAGCCCGTCGCCGGTGTTGATGAAGGCGTTGGTCGATGCCGCGAAGATCCGGCCGGCACCGCCGGTCGCCAGCAGCACCGTCTTGGCCTGCAGCACGTGCAGCTCGCCGGTCTCCATCTCGAGCGCGGTCACGCCGACCACGCTGCCCTCGGCATCGCGGATCAGGTCGAGCGCCATCCACTCGACGAAGAAGTTGGTGCGCGCCTTCACGTTCTGCTGATACAGCGTGTGCAGCATCGCGTGACCCGTGCGGTCGGCCGCGGCGCAGGCGCGCTGCACCGGCTTCTCGCCGTAGTTCGCCGTGTGGCCGCCGAACGGGCGCTGGTAGATCGTGCCGTCGGGGTTGCGATCGAACGGCATGCCGAAGTGCTCGAGCTCGTAGACGACCTTGGGCGCCTCGCGGCACATGAACTCGATCGCGTCCTGGTCGCCGAGCCAGTCGGAACCCTTGACGGTGTCGTAGAAGTGGTAGTGCCAGTTGTCCTCGGACATGTTGCCGAGCGAGGCGCCGATGCCGCCCTGCGCGGCCACAGTGTGCGACCGCGTCGGGAACACCTTCGAGAGCACCGCCACGCTGAGGCCGGCGCGCGCGAGCTGCAGCGAGGCGCGCATGCCGGAGCCGCCTGCACCGACGATGACGACGTCGAAGCGCCGCTTCGAAACGGTCGACGAGACCGCGGGTTGCCCTTGCATCAAAGTCTCCACAGAACCTGAACTGCCCAGCCCGCGCAGCCAACCAGCCACGCGATCGTCGCCACCTGCAAGACGAGGCGAATGCCGACGGGCTTGATGTAGTCCATCCAGACGTCGCGCATGCCGACCCATGCGTGCCAGAGCAGCGCCAGCACGGTCACGAAGGTCAGCACCTTCATCCACTGACGCGAGAAGATCGCGGCCCAGTGGTCGTAGCCCATCTCGCCGGGCATCAGCACCTGCACGACCACCGCGATCGTGAAGAGCGCCATGACGACGGCGGTCACCCGCTGCGAAAGCCAGTCGCGCATGCCGTAGTGCGCGCCGACCACCGTGCGGCGGGTCCAGAAATTCTTGTGCATCTCTCGCCTGTCCTTGATCAGTGCCGCGGGCGCGTCAGAAGAAGAGCTTCCAGCCGAGCGCGACGGTCAGCAGCGTGCTGAGCACGAGCGTGACGATCGACGAGGTGCGGCCGAACTGCTTGCTGACCGAGTGCGTCACGTCCATCCAGAGGTGACGCAGGCCGGCGATGAAGTGGAACAGGTAGCCCCAGATGAGGCCGAGGGTCACGAGCTTGACGAACCAGCCGGGAAACCAGCCGGCACCGCTGCGGTAGGCGGCCGCGAAGCGCTCGTACGAGATCTCGGACGTCACGCTGGTGTCGAACAGCCAGATGACGAACGGCATCAGCAGGAACAGGAGCGCGCCGCTGATGCGGTGCAGGATCGAGACCCAGCCCGACGGCGGGAGCCGATATCCCGTGAGCTGCGTAACGTGGATGTTTCGGTATACCGGCCGTTGCCTGAGTGAAGTCGGTGAGGTCGCCATTGCAGCCTTGTGTGGGTGGCTAGTTGCCGTTCAACCTGTCGAGTTTATTGCAACGCAGCAGGTTCGTCGGGCGGCGGCCGTGCCCGCGGCCGCCGACGGCGGTCCGGATCGGCTGGCGAGCCGGCTTGCGCGGGCCACCGCAGAGGCCGTGGCGCGCCCGTGCACCCAACGCGACAAGTTGCCGTCGCACGCTTCTCCGGCGTCGGGCCAAGCCGACAACCCGCCGGGGCGCTGACCTACACTCGCGGCACGCGCGGATCCGGGTCGCCCGGCCGCCTTGTCCCCCTTCCGGAGCTTTCGATGAGCAAGTCCCCCGTTCGCGTCGCCGTCACCGGCGCAGCCGGCCAGATCGGCTACGCCCTCCTTTTCCGTATCGCTGCCGGCGAGATGCTGGGCAAGGACCAGCCCGTCGTCCTGCAGCTCCTCGAGATTCCCGACGAGAAGGCTCAGAAGGCGCTCAAGGGCGTGATGATGGAGCTCGAGGACTGCGCGTTCCCGCTGCTCGCCGGCATGGAAGCGCACAGCGACCCGATGACCGCGTTCAAGGACGTCGACTACGCCCTTCTGGTCGGCGCCCGCCCGCGCGGCCCGGGCATGGAGCGCAAGGACCTGCTCTCGGCGAACGCGCAGATCTTCACGGCGCAGGGCAAGGCGCTCAACGCCGTTGCGTCGCGCAACGTCAAGGTGCTGGTGGTCGGGAACCCGGCCAACACCAACGCCTACATCGCGATGAAGAGCGCGCCCGACCTGCCGCGCCGCAACTTCACCGCGATGCTGCGCCTGGACCACAACCGCGCGGCCAGCCAGATCGCGGCCAGGACCGGCAAGCCGGTCGCGTCGATCGAGAAGCTCACGGTCTGGGGCAACCACTCGCCGACCATGTATGCCGACTACCGCTTCGCGACGATCGGGGGCCAATCGGTCAAGCAGCTCATCAACGACGACGCCTGGAACCGCGACACCTTCCTGCCGACCGTCGGCAAGCGCGGCGCGGCGATCATCGAGGCGCGCGGCCTGTCGTCGGCGGCGTCGGCCGCCAACGCGGCGATCGACCACATGCGCGACTGGGTGCTCGGCTCGAACGGCAAGTGGGTCACGATGGGCATCCCGTCGGACGGCCAGTACGACATCCCCCAGGACGTCGTGTTCGGGTTCCCAGTCACCACCGAAAACGGCGAGTACAAGCTGGTCGAGGGTCTCGAGATCGACGCCTTCAGCCGGGAGCGCATCAACCTGACGCTGAAGGAACTGCTCGAGGAGCAGGACGGCGTCAAGCACCTGCTTTGAGCTGCGCGTCCGCTTGAACGACGCCTCGCGCCCGAGCGTGCCGTCAGCCTCGGCGGCCGACCTCGGCTCGGCGCCGCATCCGCGCGAGGCGCTGTTCGGCGCCGGCGACCACGCACCGCTGCTGCCGGTGTGCGATCACTACGCCGGCGTCGAGCCGCGCATGAGGAAGAGCCTCGAGCTGCAGCGCGAGCTCGGGCCGGTGTTCGACGTCACGCTCGACGCCGAGGATGGCGCGCCGATCGGCGGCGAGGCCGAGCATGCGGCGCTGATCGCCGAGCTGCTGACTTCGCCCGCCAACGCGCACGGCCGGGTCGGCGCCCGCGTCCATCCGGTCGACCATCCGGCGTTCGAAGGCGATGTGGCGACGCTGGTCGGCCGCGCCGGCGCTCGTGTCGCCTACTTGATGCTGCCGAAGGTGAACGGCGCCGCGGACGTCGAGCGTGCCTGCCGCGCGATCGACGAAGCGGCGGCTGCGGCCGGTCTCGAGCGCCGCATCCCGCTGCACGCGCTCGTCGAGACGCACGCGGCGCTGCGCGAGGTCGACGCGCTTGCCGCGCACCCGCGCATCGAGTCGCTCTCGTTCGGCCTGATGGACTTCGTCTCGGCGCATCGCGGCGCGATCCCCGGCTCGGCGATGACGTCGGCGGGACAGTTCAGCCACCCCCTCGTCGTGCGCGCCAAGCTGGAGATCGCAGCCGCCTGTCACGGTCGCGCCAAGGTGCCCTCGCACTGCGTCGTCACCGAGTTCAACGACGACGTGGCCATGCGCGCCGCCGCGACGCGTGCCGCCGGCGAGTTCGGCTACACGCGCATGTGGAGCATCCACCCGAGCCAGATCCGCCCCATCGTCGCCGCGTTCAGCCCGAGCGCGGCCGAGGTCGACGAGGCCGCGGCGATCATCGATCTCGCGATCGCTGCCCAGTGGGCGCCGATCCGGCGCGGCGACGTGCTGCACGACCGCGCCAGCTACCGCTATTTCTGGGCCGTTCTCGAACGCGCTCACCGCACCGGCGGCGCGTTGCCGAGCGATCTGCGCCGCCGCTTCTTTTCCGAGGAACCCACCCGATGATCCGTTCGATCCACACCCTGAGCGCCGCCGTCGCGCTTGCGTTCGGCCTCGCGGCGCTGCCCGCCGTCTCTGCGACGGCGAGCACGAAGAGCGCCAAGCCGGCCACGAAGAGCGCCGCCGCCAAGCCCGGCAACGGCGACGCCAAGGCAGGCAACGGCGACGCCAAGGCGTCGGCCAAGTCGGCCCGCGGCGCACGCAAGACGGTCGCTGCCGCACCCGCGGCACCGGTGATCCCCGACGCGACGCCCGAGCAGGTCGCGGCCGCCGAGATGGTCTATTACGGTCGCTACGAATGCGAGTTCGACCAGACCGTGCAGATCGGCAAGAGCACCAAGAACGCGGCTTACGTCGACGTCATGGCCGGCAAGTCGCAGTGGCTGATGAAGCCGGTGCTCTCGTCGACCGGCGCGATCCGCCTCGAGGACGTGCGCGGCGAGACGCTGATGGTGCAGATCGCCAGCAAATCGATGCTGCTGAACGTGAAGACCGCGCGCCGCATCGTCGACGAGTGCATCAGCCCGAGCCAGCGCGCCCTGATCGACGCGGCCAAGGCCGCCAAGGCCGCCGAGCTCGCCGGCGCCAAGGCCGAGACGGGCGCGACACAGCCGGCTGCGGCGCCGGCGCTGCTGGTCGCCCCCGGGTCGCTGCCGCCGCCCGACGCACGCCCGGCGCCGATCGCGCCGGCCACCCCGGCGAGCGGCGCGTCGCCGATGCGCCCGGCGGCGGCGACGTCGGTCAGCCCGGTTTCGACGAGCGCAGCGCCTGCTGCGGACGTCACCACCGCCGCCGCTCTGCCGGCCGCGCCGGCGGTCAAGTAGGCGCATGGGCCCGCCTCGGCCGGACCGCTTCGGCGCGCTTCAGCCGGGCGGCCCGGCGTCGCGGACGCCCCACGCCGGGCTGCGCCGTGCGTGGAAATGGTCACGGCAAAGCCGGCGATCCGCGAGCGAAAGGTCCGGCCCGGACGAAGACGGCCGATAAGGGCGGGTGATCCCTCGCCCGTGCGGCGCCGTCGCGCGGAGATCGCCCCTCGCCCCGAGTCCGCCGCATGTCCGTTCTCAAGCGCCACAACGTCCGTTCCGCGGGCGACGGCCCCTCCACCCTCGTCTTCGCGCACGGCTTCGGCTGCGACCAGAACGTCTGGCGCCACGTCGCTCCCGCCTTCCTCGACAGGCACCGCGTGGTGCAGGTCGACCTCGCCGGCTATGGCGGCTCGGCGCCGGGGAGCTACGACTTCGAGCGCCATGCGACGCTCGAAGGCCATGCCGAGGACCTGGTCGAGATCTGCGAGGCGCTCGGCGTGCTCCGGCCGATCCTGGTCGGCCACTCGGTGAGCTCGATGACGGCCCTGCTCGCCTCGCGCATGCGCCCCGACCTGCTCGGCGGCGTCGTGCTCGTCGCACCGTCGCCCTGCTACATCAACGACGGCGACTACGTCGGCGGCTTCGAGCGCGAGGACATCGACCAGCTGCTCGACACCCTCGACAGCAACTACTTCGCGTGGTCGCGGATGATGGCGCCGGTGGTCATGGGCAACGCCGACCAGCCCGACCTCGCCGACGACCTGGCCTCGACGTTCTGCCGCGCCGACCCGAACATCGCACGCCACTTCGCCCGCGTCACCTTCCTCACCGACAGCCGCCCCGACCTTGCCGACGTGCGGGTGCCCTGTCTCGTCTTGCAGTGCAGCGACGACGCACTGGCGCCGATCGAGGTCGGGCGCTACCTGCACCGCCACATCGCCGGCAGCGAGCTCAAGGTGCTGAAGGCGACGGGTCACTGCCCGCACCTCAGCGCGCCGCGGGAAACGATCGCGGCGCTGCGCCCGTTCGTCGCTCGCATCGCGAAGTCCAACAAGCGCGAAGCGGCGGCACGCGCGCGCGCCGCCGCGCGCCTGCCTGCCCTCGCGGCGTGACGCGCCAGGCGGAGGGCGCGGCGCCTCCGCTCGCGGACGAGGCGCTGCCGTGGGGGGTGCTGACCACGGCGGCCGACGGCCGCGTGCTGAGCCTCAACCGGCGCTTCGCCGAGTGGTGCGCTGCCCCCGCCGACCAGGTGGTCGGGCGGCGCCTCAAGGAGCTGCTCGCGCCCGCGAGCCGCATCCTCTTCGAAACGCACGTCGTGCCGATGCTCGAGGTGCAGGGCTTCGCCCATGAGATCGCGCTCGACCTCGCCGGCGCGCCGGGCAAGCGCGTTCCGCTCCTGGTGAGCGCGATCCGGCGCGCGGGCGCCATCTCGATCACCGCGTTCGACGCTTCCGAGATCCGCCGCCACGAGCGCGAACTCAAGGCGGCACGGCGCAGCGCCGAAGACGCAGCTGCGGAGCTCGCCCGGAGCAACGAGCGCCTGCGCGCGCGCTCCGACGAACTGCTGCTGACGCTCGAGTCGATCGCCGACGCGGTGATCACGACCGATCGCGACGGCAACGTCACCTCGATGAACCCGGCCGCCGAAGCGCTGGTCGGGCGTTCGCGCGCCGACCTCGTCGGCGCGCCGATCGCCGGGCTCGGCGAGATCCGGACCGACACCGACCCGCCGCAGCCGCTGACGTGGAACCCGACGCGCGACGAGCCGGTGCGCAGCGAGCGGCCGATCGCGCTGTGGCGCCACGACGGCGTGCGCCGGCTCGTCTCGGCATCGATGGCGCCGCTGCGCGACGCCTCGGGCGCGATGATCGGCGCGGTCTGGGTCGGCCGCGACGTCACGGACGAGCAGATGAGCGCTCGCCGGCGCGCCTACGAGGCGGTGCACGACCGGCTCACCGGGCTCTTCAACCGCGCCGAGCTCGAGCGCCGTGCGCAGGAACTCGTCGAGGTGCAGGGCGAGCGCGCCGGCGTGCTGTGCCACCTCGACGTCGATCAGTTCCGCGTCCTCAACAACACGCTGGGCAATCGCGCCGGGGACAGCCTGCTGGTGCAGGTCGCGGAGGTGCTGCGGGGGTCGCTGCGTCACAGCGACATCGTCGCGCGCGTCAGCGGCGACGAGTTCGCGATCGTGCTCGCCGGCTGCGGAAGGGACGACGCGCTGCGTCTCGCCGCCACGCTCTGCCAGGCCCTCGCCGAGCACCGCTTCGAATGGCAGGGCCAGGCGCAGCGCCTCACCGCCAGCGCCGGTCTCGCGCCGCTCTCGCCCGCCGATCCGCTCGCCACGGTGATGGCAACCGCGCACGTCGCCTGCGGCGCCGCCAAGGAAGCCGGCGGCAATCGCGCCAAGTGGTCGGGCCGCGACGACGCGGTGGTGCAGCAGCGGCGTGGCGAGATGGGCTGGGTCGCCCGGATCCAGGACGCGATCGCCGAGCGCCGCTTCGTGCTGTTCTTCCAGCCGATCGTGCCGCTGGTGGACTCGGCTGCGCCGCACGGCGAGATCCTGCTGCGCCTGCGCGACGAGCAAGGCCGGCTGCTCGGACCCGGCGAGTTCATCCCCGCGGCCGAGCGCTATCGGCGCATGCAGGACATCGACCGCTACGTGGTCGAGCACACGCTCGCCTGGCTGGCCGCCACGCCCGAGGTCGAGGTCTCGATCAACGTGTCCGGACAGTCGTTCGGCGATCCGGGGTTCTCGGCGCACGTCGCCGCGTGTCTGGCATCGACCGGCGTCGACGCACGCCGGATCTGCTTCGAGCTCACCGAGACCGCCGCGATGGGCGACCTGCAGGCCGCGCTGACCTTCATCGCGACCATGAAGGCGCGCGGCGCCCGCTTCGCGCTCGACGACTTCGGCGTCGGCCTCTCGTCGTTCACCTACCTGCAGAAGCTCCCCGTCGACGTGCTGAAGATCGACGGCAGCTTCGTGCGCGACCTCGTCGCCGACCCGGTCAGCCGCGCCATCGTCGAGTCGATCCGGCGCATCGCCACGCTGTGCGGGCTGAGGACGGTCGGCGAGTGGGTGGAGGACGCCGCGACGCTCGCCGCGCTGCGCGAGATCGGCGTCGACGCCGCGCAGGGCTATGGCGTCGGCAAGCCGGTGCCGGTCGCCGCCTGGCGCGACAGCCTGCGGCCGCACGCCGCGCCGCTCACGGCCGGCTGATCCGCGCGATCGCGCTGCGCGTCAGCACGTAGAGCGCGCCGTCGAACGGCGACGCGTGCAGGTCGACCGGGCTGTTGCCGACCTGCGCGAACGCGTAGGCAGCCTGGTTGGCCGCGTCGTAGCGGGCGACGAAGCCGCTGCCGAGATCGGCGAAGAAGTAGCTGCCGCGGTACTCGGCCGGGAACGTGCCGCTCGCCGGGTAGAAGCTGCCGCCGGCGATGGCGACGCCGGTGAGGAACCCGCCCGGCCCCGAGCCCGGCGGCGCCGCCGGGGCGTGACCGTACGCGAACAGCGGCGGCGTCGTGCCGGCGCTCACGTTGACCGGCCCTTCCGAGGCCGGCCAGCCGTAGTTGGCGCCGGCCGTGCCCGCGTCGATCTCCTCCCAGGCGTTCTGGCCGACATCGTTGATGTACATGCGGCTGCCTCCCGGCTCGAAGGCGAACGTGAAGGGGTTGCGCAGGCCGTACGCCCACACCGCGCGCGCGAGGCCGCTCGCGTTCGCCGCGAACGGGTTGTCGCCCGGGATCGTGCCGTCGGCGTTGAAGCGCAGGATCTTGCCGAGCGGGCTGGCGAGGTTCTGCGCATTCGCGGGATTGGCGTTCTCGCCGACGCCGACGTAGAGCTTGCCGTCCGGCCCGAAGTGGAGCGCGCCGCCGTTGTGGTTGGTCGCCGTCGACAGCACCGGCAGGTCGGCGATGCGGACCTCGCTTCCCGCCGAGGCGACGTCGCCGACCGCGGTGAAGCGGCTGATCCGGTTGTGCGCGCCGCCCTCGGGTGTCGTGTAGTGCAGGTAGACCCAGCCGTTGGCGGCAAAGTCGGGGTGGAGCGCGACGCCGATGAGGCCGCGCTCGCCGCGCGAATCGACGTTGAGGCGCACGAACGGCTCGGCGAGCAGCACGCCGCCCCTCACGACGCGCAGCGTGCCGCCCTGCTCGGCGACGAAGAAGCGTCCGTCGGGGGCCTGCGCGAACGCGGTCGCGTCGACGAGACCCCCGACCCAGCCGAGGTTGCGCGTGAAACCGGCCGGCACCACACGGCTGCCGCCGAACTCGACGGTCGCGCTGCTCCACGCCGACACGTTGCCGGCGGCGTCGCGCGCGCGCACGCGCAGCACGTGCTGGCCCGAGGCCCAGGCATTGCTGTCGATCGTCGCGCTGTACGGCCCCGGGCCGGGGACGCTCGCGACCTGGACCGCATCGACCTGGAACTCGACCGCGGCGACGCCGACGTTGTCGCTGGCGCTCGCCTGCAGCGTGAGCGTGCCGGCCAGGCCGCTCGCGAGCGGCGCGGGCGCGCTCAGCGCCGCGCTCGGCGCCACGCTGTCGAGCTCGCCCACCGGGGTGCCGCCCGAGCCGCCGCCCCCGCACGCCACGAGCGCGACGCCGACGAGCGCGGCAGCGGCAGCCGGCAGGCGCCGCGGCGATCGGGCCATGATGGAGCTGGACGGGCGCACGGCGATCTCCTCGGACGCGACCCGCCGATTCTGGCGATGCCGCGCAGTCTTGTCCTGCCCGGGTGCCTTCACCGATGCCGGGCGCCGGGCGCGTCCCGATAATCGACGCTCCTGCCCTCGCCTCGATGGCGTTCTCCCGGAGCTTCCATGACACGCGTTTTCAACTTCAGCGCCGGCCCCGCGGCGCTGCCCGAACCGGTGCTGCGCCTCGCGGCCGAAGAGATGCTCGACTGGCACGGCTCCGGCATGTCGGTGATGGAGATGAGCCACCGCGGCAAGGAGTTCATCGCGATCCACGCCGAGGCCGAGGCGCTGCTGCGCGAGCTGCTCGCGATTCCTGCCAACTACAAGGTGCTGTTCCTGCAGGGCGGCGCGATCGGCCAGAACGCGATCGTTCCGATGAACCTGCTGCGCGGCAAGACGCGCGCCGACTACGTCGACACCGGCGACTGGTCGAAGAAGTCGATCAAGGAAGCGGGCCACTACTGCACCGTCAACGTCGCGGCGAGCGGCAAGGGCAGCAACTTCACGGCGATTCCGAAGCAGGACGCCTGGCGCCTCGACCCCGACGCGGCGTACGTCCACATCTGCTCGAACGAGACGATCGGCGGCGTCGAGTACCACTGGACGCCCGACACCGGCAGCGTTCCGCTCGTCGCCGACATGTCGTCGAACATCCTGTCGCGCCCGATCGACGTCAGCCGCTACGGCCTCATCTACGCCGGCGCGCAGAAGAACATCGGCCCGGCCGGCCTCACGATCGTGATCGTGCGCGACGACCTGATCGGCCAGGCGCTGCCGATCACGCCGACCGCGTTCGACTACGCGCAGCAGGCGGCCAACGACTCGATGCTCAACACGCCGCCGACCTACGCGATCTACATCGCCGGGCTCGTGTTCCGCTGGATCAAGGACCAGGGGGGCCTCGCGGCGATCGAGGCGCACAACCGGCGCAAGGCGGCGATCCTCTACGACTTCGTCGACTCGAGCGACTTCTACACGAGCCCGATCGCGCGCGAGGACCGCTCGCTCATGAACGTACCGTTCAAGCTGCGCGACGAGAGCCTCGATGCGGCGTTCCTGAAGGGCGCCGAAGCGCGCGCCATGAAGCAGTTGAAGGGCCATCGCTCGGTCGGCGGCATGCGCGCCTCGATCTACAACGCGATGCCGATCGAGGGCGTCGAGGCACTGGTCGCCTACATGAAAGAGTTCGAGGCGTCGAATGGATAGGCCATTCAACGTCCGCGTGCTGAACCAGATCTCGGCACGCGGGCTGAAGCGCCTGCCGGAGGGGCGTTACCGGGTCGGCAAGGACGTCGAGGCGCCCGACGCGATCCTGGTGCGCTCCGCGGACATGCACGCCGGCGACATCCCGGCGAGCGTGCTGGCGGTGGCGCGCGCCGGCGCCGGCACCAACAACATCCCGGTGGCCCGGCTCAGTGCGCGCGGCGTGCCGGTGTTCAACGCGCCCGGCGCGAACGCCAACGCGGTCAAGGAACTGGTGCTCGCCGGCATGCTGCTGGCGGCGCGCAACCTGGTGCCCGCGCTCGGCTTCGTCGCCGGACTGCACCCCGAGCAGCCCGAGGCCGAGATGGAGCGCGCGGTCGAGGAAGGCAAGAAGGCGTTCGCGGGCAGCGAGCTGGCGGGCCAGACGCTCGGCATCGTCGGCCTCGGCAAGATCGGATGCCTGGTCGCCGACGCCGCCATCAAGCTCGGCATGAACGTGCTCGGCCACGACCCCGAGATCACGGTCGACGCGGCCTGGAGCCTGCCGGCACAGGTGAAGAAGGCCGCGAGCGTCGGCGAAGTGCTGCGCCAGGCCAACTTCGTGACGCTGCACGTGCCGCTGATCGAGGCCACGCGCCACCTCGTCAACGCCGACAACGTCGGCTCGATGAAGCCGGGCGCGGTGCTGCTCAACTTCTCGCGCGAAGGCGTCGTCGACGAGGCGGCGGTGCTGAAGGCGCTCGCGACGCGCACGCCGGCGTGGTACGTGTGCGACTTTCCGAGTCCGGCGTCGGTGCGCCACGAGCGCGTCATCGCGCTGCCGCACCTGGGCGCCTCGACGCAGGAGGCCGAAGAGAACTGCGCCTCGATGGTGGTCGACCAGCTGCGCGACTATCTCGAGCACGGCAACGTCGCCAACGCGGTCAACTTCCCGGCGGTGTCGATGACGCGCGAGTCGCGCTACCGCGTCGCGATCGCCAACGCCAACGTGCCGAACATGCTGGGCCAGATCTCGACCGCGATGGCGGAAGCGGGGCTCAACATCCACAACATGGTCAACAAGTCGCGCGGCGACGTCGCGTTCACGCTGGTCGACGTCGACAGCGACGTCGGCGCGGCGACGCTCGACGCGCTGCGCGCGATCGAGGGCGTGCTCTCGGTGCGCTACCTGCCGCTGCGCGACTAGCGCCGGCTCAGATCGCCGGAGCGGTCACGCCGTCCGCGGTCTGCGGCTCGGCAAGGTGCGCGAGGGCGGCGACGATGTGGGCGATGTCGTCGTCGCTGTGTGCGGCGCTGAGGCTGATGCGCACCAGGCTCAGACCCGACGGCGTCGCCGGCGGGATCATCAGGTTGGTGTAGATGCCCGCGTCCATGAGGCCCTGCCAGACGCCGAGCGCCCCTTCGCGCGTCTCGAACACCAGCGCGACGACGGGCCCCGGCGTGTCGGTGCCGAGCTGATAGCCCAGGCGCGCGACCTCGGCGTACACGTGGGCGGCGTGGCGCTGCAGCCGCTCGCGCAGATCGTGCCCGGCGAGCACGAGGCGCAGCGCCTGGTGCGTCGCCGCGATCACCGGCGGCGCCGGCGACGCCGTGAAGATATACGGCCGGCTCACCATCCGGGCGAGCTCGAGGTCGGCGTGCCGGCTGAGACAGAAGCCGCCGACGCCGCCCAGGCTCTTCGAGAACGTGCCGACGATGAAGTCGACCTCGTCGAGGAGGCCGAGCTCCTCGCAGATGCCGAGGCCGCGCGCGCCGAACACGCCGAACGAATGCGCCTCGTCGACCAGCAGGAAGGCGCCGTGACGCCGAACCACGTCGACGATCTCACGCAGCGGCGCCCGGTCGCCGCGCGTGCTGTAGAGGCTCTCGACCACCACCAGCGTGCGACGTGCGTCGTCGCCGAGCCGCTCGAGGCGGCGCGCGAGGTTCTCGACGTCGTTATGGCGGAAGCGGATCGTGGTCGCCGCGCTCAGGCGGCAGGCGTCGTGGATGCTGGCGTGGCTGTCGGCGTCGACGAGCAGGAAGTCGTCGGCACCGGCCAGCGCCGACAGCGCGCCGAGGTTGGCCTGGTAGCCGGTCGAGAACACGATGGCGGCCGGCCAGCCGAACGCGTCGGCGAGCGCGCGCTCGAGTGCGCGATGGCCGGCGAAGTTGCCGCTCGCCATGCGCGAGCCGGTGGTGCCGGTGCCGAAGCTCTGGATCGCCTGGATCGCCGCGGCGCGGCACGTCGCGTCGTGCGTGAGCCCGAGGTAGTTGTTGGTACCCGCGAGGATGACGCGACGCCCGCCGATGGTGCCGGAGGTCGCCGACTGCACGGCGTCGATCGGCGTCGCGATCGGCGCGACGCCGCCGGCTTCGGCGAGGCTCGCCTGCAGCGCGCGCTGCGGCGCGAACTTGTCGAACAGGCTCACGCCGGCCCGGCCGGCGCGCCGCCGTCGATCAGGCGGCAGATGCCGGTGCGCAGCTGGTTGACGGTGCTCGCCTCGGCGAGGCTCTCGACCGGGATCGAGACGTCGAGCCGGTCCTCGATCTCCATGACGAGGTCCATCACCTCGACCGAGTCGAGGCCGGCGACGAGCGCCAGGTCGGCGTCTCCGTCGATATCGGCGGACGCCGGCTTGATGGTGCCAAGGGCGGCACGAATGGCGGCCTCCACGCGCGCCGTGGTGTCGGTCACGCGGCGCTCCTCAGCGGCTGGCCGCGAGCGCGAGCTCCTCGCGCGCGGCGCGCGCCGGCGCCGGCTGCGCGACGAGGCCGATGCGCGGCTCGCTCAACGCCACGTCGCTCAGGCGCTGCAGGAACTCCTTGCGCGCGGTGCTGCGCGAGAGCTTGCCGGACGAGGTGCGCGGCAGCGTGTGCGGTGCGACCAGCTCGACCAGGCACTGAATGCCGAACTCGGACTGGATCGCCTTCTGCAGGCGCTCGCTGAGGCTCGCCAGCCGGTCCGGATCGGACTCGCGCACCTGAACCACCAGCACCGCGGTCTCGCCGTCGTCGTCGTCGGGCACCGAGAACGCCGAGGCATCGGTCGGGCGAACTTCGGGCTGCTGCTCGGCCAGGTACTCGAGGTCCTGCGGCCAGATGTTGCGGCCCTTGATGATCATCAGGTCCTTGGCGCGACCGGTGATGTAGAGCGCGCCGTCGGCCAGGTAGCCGAGATCGCCGGTGTTGAGCCAGCCGTCCTCGCTCAGCACCTCGCGGCTCGCCTCGTGGTTGCCGAAGTAACCCGACATCACGCTCGCACCGCGCAGGTGGATGCGGCCGCAGCGGCGCTCGCCGAGCACGGCGCCGCGATCGTCGCGGATCTCGACCTCGTAGCCGGGCAAGGGCTTGCCGCAGTTGATGAAGGTCTTGACCTTGCCGCCCGCGCTCGCCGCGCGCGCCTCGCCGCCCCTGGACAGCAGGTCGACGTCGATCTGGTCGCTGGTCGCGCCCTCGCCGGGGCGCGCGAAGCTGACCGCGAGCGAGCACTCGGCCATGCCGTAGCACGGCAGGAAGGCGCGTGCATCGAAGCCGGCCGACGCGACCGCGGCGGCGAACTGGCCGAGCGATTCGGGGTGGATCATCTCGGCGCCGACGCCGGCGACGCGCCACGACGAGAGGTCGAGCGCGTCGGTGTCGCCGGCGCGCAGGCGCCGTGCGCACAGCGTGTAGCCGAACGGCGGACTGAACGAGATCGTGGCGCGATTGCGCGAGATGAGCTTGAGCCAGAGCCGCGGGCGCATCGCGAAGTCGCGAGTCGGGAGGAAGTCGACCGAGCGCTGGGTGGCCACGCAGCCGAGCACGATGCCGACGAGGCCCATGTCGTGGTAGTACGGCAGCCACGAGCAGAAGCGGTCGCCCTCGACCAGAGGAAAGCCGTCGTTGAAGATGCCGCGCAGGTTCGCCATGACGGCCGACTGGCGGATCATCGTGCCGCGCGGAAAGCGCGTGCTGCCCGAGGTGTACTGCAGGTAGGCGAGCTCTTCCGGCGCCGGCGGCGGCGGCGCGTCGTACGCGACCGCGAGGGTGCGGAAGTCGTCGGCGGTGCCGGCGAGCGTCATCGAAAGGCCTTCGCTCGCCTCGTGCAGGAAGCCGATGAACTCGGACGGCGCGAACGCGGCGACCGCGTTGCAGTCGCGCAGCAGCTGGCGCAGGTGACGGATGTAGGCCTCACGCCCGCCCAGGTGCACCGCCGCGGGCAGCGGCACCGGCACGAGGCCCGCGTACTGGCACGCGTAGAACATCACCACGAAGTCGGGGTGCGTGTGGGCGACCAGAGCCAGGCGCTGACCGCGACCGAGCGGCGCGAGGTGACGCGACATCTCGAGCGCGCGCTCGCGCAGCACGCGATACGGCAGCGTGGCGGTGAGCTCGCCGCGGCCATCGTAAAAGTTGAACCCGGAATCGCCGGTGGCGGCGTAGTCGAGCGCTTCGGCGAGGGTGGCGAAGTCGGCGCTGCGCAGCGCGACGCCGCTGACGGTCGGTGTCGGGGCCGGGCCGTCGTGAAGAGGCTCTGCGCGGTTCACGGCAAGGCTCGAACTCACAGGCTACCCCTCAACAACGACTCCTCTGCCATGCAAGGCTCCGCCCCAAAAACACGAAAATGTAGCGTGCACGCAGCGTGCGACGCAACGCGCGTGCCTGAGTGGAACCAAAAAGCCACAGTGCCCATCGGCGGCGCAACGTTCATCGGGTTTGACTTGACTTTCATCGTGGTGCAAAGCCTCAGCAGGAGACCTCGTCCACCCTGGCCGCGAGAGCTGCCAGGGTCGGGTGATCGAGCAGGTCACTGACCTCCACGCGCCCGGGGAACTGACGCTCGATCGCCTCGTGCAGGCGCGCCAGCGCCAGCGAGCCGAGCTCGATGTCGAGCAGGTTGGTATCAGGTCCGATCGCGCGCTCGGGAATGGTGCGCCGGCAGATCGCCAGCAGCGCAGCGAGCGTCGACGCGGGCACCTCGGTGTTGCGGGGCTGCAACAGCGAGGTCAGCTCGGAACGCACAACGTCGAACTCGCCGGCCTCGAAGGCGGCGGCGAGCGCGTAGCGCTGCAGCTTGCCGCTGCTCGTCTTCGGAATGCGCGCGACCGGCACGACGTGCGCCACCTCGACGCCGGCCTGGCGCGCGACCGCTTCGCGCAATGCGAGTGCCCTCGCCGCGAAGCTGGAGAGGTCGCCGCGATGCAGCACGAAGAGCGCGAGCTCCTCGCTCTCGGCATCGGGTCCGCGCACGCCGGCGGCGGCGATCCGGTTGGTTTCGATGCCGGGCACGCTTTCGGCGATGCGCTCGAGGTCGTGCGGGTAGTGGTTCTGACCGTTCACGATCACGAGGTCCTTGGCACGCCCGGTGATCACGAGCTGACCGTCGGCGACGAGACCGAGGTCGCCGGTGTCAAACCAGCCGTCGGCGGAGCGGCGAGCGGCCGTCTCGACCGGGTCGCGGTAGTAGCCGGCAGTGACGTTGGCCCCGCGAACCTCGACATGGCCGACGACGAGCTCGCCGACCGGCGCACGGCTCGAATCGGTGATGCGGATCTCGACGTCGGGCACCGCGCTGCCGACCTTCACGAACTCGGCGCCGCGCGCTCCCGGCGCGGCCGCGCGCACGCGCTCGCCGACGCCGAGCTGCCCTCGCTCGAGCTCGATCGTCGCGAGCCTCGAGCCCGGACGCGGAAAGCTCACCGCGAGCGTCGCCTCCGCCAGCCCGTAGACGGTAAACATGCTCTCGGGGCGCAGGCCGTGCGGCGCCATCGTCCGGGCGAAGCGCCGGCACAGATCGGCCGAGATCGGTTCGGCGCCGTTGTAGATGAGGCGCACGCTCGAGAGGTCGAGCCGCTCGGGCGGGCGCAGCGCGTACTGCCGCAGGTAGTGCTGGTAGCCAAAATTCGGCGACGACAGCAGCGTCACGCGGCGCCGGCTCGCGAGCTCGAGCCAGAGCAGCGGGCGGCGCGCGAACAGGTCGGTCCGCATGATCGCGTGGCTCGCGCCGCACGCCAGCATCTTCAGGTGAAAGCCGATCAGCCCCATGTCGTGCGACAGCGGCATCCAGCTGAGCGACGAATCGCGATCGGTCAGGTTCGCCGCATCGATCATCGCGGCGATGTTCACCGCGAGGTTGCGGTGGGTCAGCATCACGCCCTTGGGCGAGCCGGTCGAGCCCGACGAGTACTGGATGAACGCGAGGTCGTCGGGATCGGGGTCGGTCGCCTCGCCCGCCGCGCCGGATGCATCGAAGCTGCCGGCGAGCAGCGCGGCCTCGCGCAGCCGGGCGGCATCGCGGCTCAGGTCGTGCGCCGCAGCGTGGGCGTCGAGGCGCTCGAGGCCGGCGCGGTCGATGTAGACCGACGCGCGTTCGAGCTGGGCGAACACGCGCAGCAGCTTGACCACGTGCTCGTCGGCGCCGGCGGCAGCGAGCGGCACCGGCACGATGCCGCCGAGCACGCAGGCCCAGAACATCTCGACGAAGCGCTCGTTGTCGCCGACGAAGAGCACCATCGTGTCGCCGCGCCCGAGACCGCGGCGTTGCAGCGCGCCGAGCAGCGCGAGCGCGCGATGGCGCAGGGTGCCGAACGTGATCGTGCGCTGCTCGTCGACGCCGTCGATGAACGTGAGCTCACGGTCATCGCGGCTGGCGGCAGGCAGGATCGCGCTGAGCGTCTCGAATCGCGGCATCGGCTAGGTCAGGACAAACGCCGTCGGCGGCGAACGCGCGGTGCGCGAGCGACCAGCTCGAAACGGGTAACGGCCGGAGTCCGCGCCTCGAGCGCAGCAAGGCGGCTGCGCGAGCGGCGGGGCGGCCCCGGATGGCGGGAGCCGTCGAAGGTTCCGCCCGGCGGGTGATCCGGCAAACCTGCGATTATGCCGCCCATGCGCACCACCCTGCAGCCGTGGCGGTCAACGTCCTGATCGGCGCCGAGTTCGCGCTGCCCGCATCGCTCGAACGCGCCTGGCTCGACCTGCTGCCGCCGGCGCGGCGCGCGCGCATCGCGGCACGCCCCGAACCGCGGGGCCGCGCGCGCTCGCTGCTCGGGACGCGACTGCTGGCCGAAGGGTTGCTGCGGCTCGGCCACCCGCCCGCGGCGCTGCAGTCGATGCACGAGGCACCCGGCGGGCGTCTCGGCCTCGGCGTTCCGGTCGACATCAGCGTCTCGCACGCGGACGGCCTCGTCGCCTGCGCGCTGTCGACCGCAGGTGCCGTCGGCATCGACGTCGAGGCGCTCGGTGCCGCGAACGCCGAGCACTTCCGCATTTACCTGAGCGAGGCCGAACGGGCGTGGGCCGGCGTCAGCCCGGAACGCTTCCTCGCGATCTGGACCCGCAAGGAGGCGGTCGTCAAGGCAGCCGGCACGGCGGGGCTGGCCGCGGTTCCCGCGGTCGACACCATGGTCGGCCCCGAACACGCGTCGCTGAACGGGACGCTCTGGTGGACGCCGGCGCTCGCGGTCGGCCCCGGCTACGCTGCGCACCTGGCGCTGGCGGACGGTCCGAAACCGATCAGCCTGACGCGCATCGAGCGCGCGGCGCTGGAGCGCGCGCTCACCTGAGGCGCCGTGGCGCTCACGTGACGGATTGCGTCCGGCCCGCGTCTTGCGACGGAACCGGCCGTCGGGGACGGTAAGCTCGCGTCCCACGAAATCTGGAGGACTGGTGCGCTCATTCCCTTCCCTGCCGCAACGGGCGGTCATCCTCGCTGCCGGACAGGGCAGCCGCCTGCTGCCCCTGACGGAGCAACTGCCCAAGTGCCTGCTCGACCTGAGCGGGCGCAGCATGCTCGAGTGGCAGCTGCGCGGGCTCGCCGCGGCCGGCATTCCCGAGGCGGTCGTCGTCACCGGTTTTCGCGCCGATCTGGTCGAGGCGGCGCTCGAGCGGATCGCTCCGCCCGGCCTTGCCGTGCGCACGCTCTTCAACCCGTTCTACAAGCTCGCCGACAACCTCGCGAGCTGCTGGATGGCGCGCGCCGAGATCGCGGGCGGCTGTCTCATCCTGAACGGCGACACGCTGTTCGAGCCGGCGATCGCGCAGCGCCTCGTCGACGCGCCGGCCGCGCCGATCACCGTGACGATCGACCGCAAGCCGAGCTACGACGCCGACGACATGAAGGTCGAGACCGACGGCGGGCGCCTGCGCGCGATCGGCAAGACGCTGCCGGCCGAGCGCACCGACGGCGAGTCGATCGGCTTCCTGCGCTTCGACGCCACCGGCGCCGGTCACTTCGTCGCCGAGATCGAGCGCACTATGCGCACCCCCGAAGGCCCGGCGCTCTGGTATCTGTCGGCGATCCATCGCCTCGCCAACGCCGGCGTCGACGTGCGCGTGGAGTCGATCGAAGGCCTCGACTGGGGCGAGCTCGACTTCCCTGCCGACCTCACCTGGGTGCGCTCGCTCTCGGCCGGTTGGCAGGCGAAGTCGCACGCCGCGGCAGCGCACACCGATCTGCAGACAGCCTGACGACCTGCAGCCCGCGCGCGGGCTGGCCGTGGGCGCTGCCTCGGGTGCGATCAGCGTTGCTGAGGGTTGCAGGCGATGGCGAATGCGAGCGCTGCGAAGGCGCTGCAGGCGTCTTCGACCGGCGCCCTCCGGCGCCATCGGGTCCACCTGCAAGTCGGGCGCCGGCGCCGTGCACGCAGCGCTGCGTCTCAGTTCCCGTCCACTCCGGTGGCCGCCGGGACACCCCGCGCCGCGTCGGCCGCGACCAGGCGCCGCACCAGGTCGAGGTCGTCCATCTTGTCGACGTCGATCGCCGCGCGTCCGTCCGCAAGGCTCACCACGGCGAGGCGTGCGCCGCCACCGAGCTGGCCGAGGCGCGCCGCCGCGGCCGGAAGCGACAGGCGCCCGAGCAGGTAGCGCAGCGCGAAGGTCCAGCCGAGGCGACGCACCATGCGCAGCGGGCGCTTGCGCTCGCGCTCGAGTTCGCCCCAGAACGCGATCGCACCGGCCGCCGCCGGCCGCGCCAGCAGGAACAGGTTGCAGCCCGAGAAGTCGCCGTCGGCCATGCGCAGCCAGGTCCGGCGCGTCGCCGGCGCGGCGGCCTCGACCGCGTCGCGCCGCGCCAGCGCGGCGGCGAGGTCGGCCTCCGGCGGGCACGCAGCCAGGAACTCGTCGATCCAGCGCGACTGGAGCAGCGCGTGATCGGCGGTGGTGACGAGGAGCGGCACGCCTTCGGCAGCCAGCGCGGCCGCGACGCTCGCGCTCGGGCCCGCCTCGGGCGCGCGCGTGGTGACCGGCTTGCCGCAGCCCTCGACGCCCGCAAGTCCGCGCAGCAGCTCCGGGCGCTCGATCACGACGACGATGCGCGCGACCGCGGCGACGGCGGCGAGCGCGCCGACGACGCGCTCGATCATCGTGCGGCCGCCGACCTCGATCAGCGCCTTGTGGCTGACGCCGGCCGCCGCCGCGAGCGGGTCGCCGCCCGGCCGCGTCGCCGCCAGCACCAGTGCGGTCAGGCCGCGCGGCGCCTGCTGGGGCGCCGTCACGCCGCCGGGACGGGCGCGCCGAGCGCCTTTTCGTAGACGCGGTAGGTCTTGTACGCGACCGCGCCGAGCGACTCGATCACGTTGCGCATCGGCCGGTTGTCCTCGAGGATCCACGACAGCTCGATCTCGCGCGCGCCGCGCGCGCGCAGCCCCTTGGCGAGCTCGTCGATGATGAGGAACGGCACCAGGCCGCCGACCAGGCCGCCGTCGAAGCTGCGCCGCACGCCCATCAGCGGCACCCGCGCCGTCTTCGCGCCGCGCTTGAGGCGCCACAGCAGCTTGGCCCAGTTGAACGGCAGCAGGCGCCCGTTGAAGTCGGTGATCAGCTCGTTGAGGTTCGGGAGCGCGATGCCGAAGCCGATCGCCTTGCCGTTCATCTCGGCGATCACGACGCAGCGCGGGTCGATCAGCGGCTTCATGCTCTTGGCCATGTGAGCGATCTCGGCCTCGGTGAACGGGATGAAGCCCCAGTTGCGCGACCAGGCGTCGTTGAAGATCTCGGTGACGGTGTCGAACTCCTCGCGGTAGCGCTTCACGTCGAGGTTGCGCACCGTCAGCGTCGACGCCTGCCGGCGGTCGATGAGGCGACGCGCCGACGCCGGCAGCTCGCGCTCGATGTTCACGAGATAGGCGATCACGTCCTTCGCCTTGGCGTAGCCGAGCGCCTCGAGGCGGCCGCCGATGTACCGCCGGTCGTGCCCCATCAGCAGCATCGGCGGCGTCTCGAAGCCGTCGATCAGGAGCCCCGTCTCCTCGTTGATCGAGAGGTTGAACGGGCCCAGCACGCGGCGCTTGCCGCGCGCGCGGAGCCAGCCCTCGGCGGTCTCGAAGAGCGCCGCGAAGATCGCCGGATCGTCCTCGGCCGCGATCATCCCGAAGTGGCCGACCTCGGGGTCGGGCACCAGGCGGTCGACCTGCGCGCTGATCCGGCCGACGTCGCGGCCGTCGCGACGGGCCAGCCAGAACTGCACCTCGGCATGCGCGAAGAACGGGTTCTTCTTCGGCGAGAGGGCGTCGCGACGCTCCTGCTGCAGCGGCGTCACGAAGTGCGGGTCGCCGGCGTGCAGGCGCGCCGGCAGCGCGATGAACCGGTCGAGCTCGGCCGACGTGCTGACCGGGATGATTTCGAGGTTTGCCATCAGAACTCCGGGCGCGCCCGACCGCGCGCGAGAAAGCCGAGCCAGATCGTGCGAGCGCTGTGCCAGGCGAACGTCAGGCCCTGCCAGGCCGTGATCAGGTAGAACCCGGCCGGCCCGGCGCCGACCAGCAGCGCGAACGCCATGATCGTCATCGTGATGTTGCGGCGCGCGATGAAGCTGCGCACGCGGCCGTCGAGCTTCGTCGCCGCGTGCAGCGCGAAGCCGATGCGGCGCTTGGCGATCGCCAGCACGATGCGGTCGGCGAAATAGAACACGATCAGCCAGACCGCGGCCTGGTAGAGCGGGTCGGCCCACGCGCGCGCTCCCAGCCCCCAGGCCCATGCGAAGTACCAGAACGGCGGGTGCACCTGGTCCAGTCCGTGGTCGAGCACGTTGCCGATCTTCGAGTCGGTGAGCGTCACCCGCGCGAGCTTGCCGTCGACGCTGTCGAGCACGCTCATGCCGTACGCGCAGACGAAGCCGAGCAGGAAGTCGCCGCGCGCGAAGAGCGGCACCGCGGCGAACGTGAGGACCACCGAGAGCAGCGTCACCGCGTTCGGGTGGATGCCGAGGCGGATGCACAGGCGAACCAGCGGCCAGACCAGCGGCGGGTACACGTATCGCGTCAAGAGGTCGGTCGAGCCCTTGTAGTTGTCCCAAAACATCTGGCGCTCGAGGCGCCGCCGCGTCGCCGCACCGTCGACCGCGTAGATCCAGTACGGCAGCGAGCGCCGCAGCTTGTCGACGTAGGCGGGGAAATCGGCCTCCGCGAGCGGCGCGATGCGGCCGGCAGCGAGCAACGCGTCGGCCACTTCGCGCAGGTCGCGCGCATCCGGCGGAATTGCATCGGCGAGCGGCGGGTCGAGGCGCAGCACCACCGCACGCTGGGCACCCTCGCCACGCGCGGCGACGCACGGCGCCGCACGACCGGCGAGGTAGCCCACGAGGCGCGGGTCGACCGCGTTGGCGCCGTCGACGGCGACGATGCCGCCCGGGCTGGTCACGAGCGCGGCACGCAGGCGCGTGCCGAGCGGCGCACCGGAGCTGTCGCCGCGCGCGCCGAGCCAGCGCGCGGCGCCCGCGTCGGGGCCCGACAACGTGACCGCGTCGATGCCCTTCACCTTGCCGGCCGTGAGGCGCAGGCGCTCGAGCGGCGCGACGCCGAACAGGCATTCGGCCGACGCGGCCGACGCGGTATCGATCCAGAGATTCATAGACGTTCGCAGGCGCGCACCCGCAGGAGGCCCAACAGGCCGAAAAGAAGAGGCGCCGCGAAGGCGGCGAGCGGCGCCGGCAGACGGCCGCTCGAGCCGAAAGCGCCGAACATGCCGTCGCACAACAGGAAGGCGAGTCCGAGTGCGAGGGCCGCGAGCATGCCACGACCGCCGCGGCGGTCGCGCGGCAGCGCGGCAGCGACCGGCAGCGCGAGCAGCAGCATGACGATCACCGCGAGCGGCGCGGCGAACGAGCGGTAGAGCGCGGTGCGGTAGTAGCTCGTCGCCTGGGTGCCGACGCGCGCGCCGGTCAGCACGTCGGCGAGCATCGCGCTCGACAGGTACGGCCGCGACACGTCGAGGCGCAGCACGTCGTCGGGGCGCAGGTTGGTCTGCCACTCGCGCGCGGGCGCGTCGACGCGGCGCACCGCGCCGTCGGCGAGCGTGACTTCGGTGACCCCCTCGAGCTGCCAGCGCTGGTCGCTCCAGCGCGCGCTCGCTGCCGAGATGCGCGACGCGATGAGGCCGCTGGCATCGCGCTGGTAGATGCGCAGGCGCTGCAGATGCCGCCCGTCCGGGCTGATCGCCTCGATCGACACCGGGCCGGTGCTGGTGTGGGCCCAGCGCCGCGCCGCCGGGTCGTCGGCCGGCGCGCTCGCGTTCCACCACTGGCGCAGCGCCGTCTCGGTGCGCGGCAGCACGCGCTCGCTGACCGCGAACTGCGCGAGCGCCAGCACCACCGCGAGCGGCAGCAGGTAGGCGAGGACGCGCATCAGGCTGACCCCCGACGTGCGCATCGCGCCGATCTCGAGGCGCAGCGCCATCGCGCGCAGCGCGAGCAGGGTGCCCAGCAGCATCGCGAGCGGCAGGCCCAGCACCAGTTCGGCGGGCAGTCGCAGCAAGCCGTAGTGCAGCAGGTCGCGCAGGCCCTGGCCGCGATCCAGCACGTCGTTTGTGACGCCGAGCAGGTCGAGGAGCTGCATCAGCCCGGTGAGCACCGCGAGGACCGCGACGACTTGCAGGCCGACGCGCTGACGCAGATAGCCGGGCAGCGTGCCGCGCGCGAGGCGCGACTTGCGCAGCGACGTGGCGGCGCGCTCGCGGTCGCGCGAGGGCCACCACTCGCGGATGCCGCGCTCGAACGCGCTCTCGATCGCGTTGACGGCACGCGTCACCGGGTTGTCGCCCGGCCACGCGAGGCTGCGCCGGAAGATCCAGACGCCGAGCAGCGCGAAGCCGAGGAACGGAAGCCAGAGCGCCGGCAGCGCCGCGACGCGGCCGCTGTCGGCGAGCCGCTCGCCGAACTGCAGCGCGTGGTGCAGCGCGAAGAGGGCGAGCGTCGCGAACACCACGCCGGGCGCGCGCCGCCCGCGCTTGGACGCGATGCCGAGCGGCAACGCGATCAGCGGCAGCAGCGGCGGGATCAGCGCCCGCGCGAGACGGCCGTGGAACTCGGCGGCGACCTTGGGGTCGCGGCCGCCGCTTCGCATGTCGCGCCAGAGCTCGGCCGAGGTGCGCTCGCGCACCGACGCCCCGCGCGGGCGGAACGGCGGACCACGCGGCGTGAGGTCGCGGCTCGCCACGCCTTCGGGGAAGCGCAGCGTCGAGACCACCGCGCCGTCGGCGACCCGCACGACGAGGCCGCGCTGCAGGTCGAGCGTCCAGCCGCGGCCGTCGCCGCGCGGCTCCAGGCGGCCGCGCGCCGCGGTGGTGATCTCCTCGTATTGCGGCGTGCTTCGCTCGGCGAACACGTTGCTGAGGCCACGCCCGTCGGCATCGACGGTATCGGCGCTGAAGACGTTGCCCTGGCCGGTGTCGACGAAGCGGTTCTCCTCGATGCGGGCGACCCACGCGGTCTGGACCGCGCGCTGCACCGCCACCTGGTAGCCGTAGCGCGTGTGCGGCTGCAACTCGCTGAAGAGATAGAGGTTGAACAGGGCGAGCAGCGCGCCGAGCGCGAAATACGGGGCGGCGATGCGTGCCAGCGAGCGCCCGGACGACAGCATGATGTCGAGCTCGCTGTCGTCGACCAGCGTGGCGGCGGCCATGAAGATCGCCGCCGTGAACGCCATCGGCAGTGCCATGCCCAGGTAATGCGGCACCAGGTTGGCCGCCATCGGCAGCACGCTCCAGAGCGGCGCGCCGGACGATGCGGCGATGTCGAACAGGCGCAGCAGTCGCTCGAGCAGCTGCGACATCAGCAGCACCCCCAGCGCCGCCACCAGCGGCACGATCAGGAGGCGCAGCGCGTGGCGGTCGAGGCGGTCGGGAACGAAGGGGCGCAACGCGCGCCTCTAGCGGTGGCGGGGGGCGCCGACCGGCGCGCGCGAGCCGGGCGGATGCCCGTCACGATCGGCCGGCGGGGGGCCGGCGTGCGCACCCGGCCGGCGGCGGCCGGCAGCCAACCGGAAGTCGGCCGCGCCGCGACCGCGAGCAGCGAGCTGCACGGTGTCAGCCCGCCGCCCGCGACCAGGCGTCGCGCAGCGTCTCGAGCAGCGCCGCGGCGGCGTCCGCATCGAGCGCGACCGCCGGCTCGAGCGCCGGGGGACCGGGCCAGGCCGCGTCGGGAAAGCTCGTGCCGGCGAACTCGCGCGCGCCGGCATAGCGCGGGATCACGTGCAGGTGCACGTCGGGGTCGACCATCATGAGCATCAGGTAGTTGATGCGCTCGTACCCGACCACCTCGCGCAGCGTCGCCTCGATGCGGCGCACCATGGCGCGCATTTCGGCGAACCCCTCGACGCTGACGTCGGAGAAGGCTCGCACCGGTTCGCGGCACACCAGCACGAGCGAGCCCAGCGTCGGCTGCTTGGGCCGCAGCAGCACGGTCCAGCGCTCGCCCTGCGCGAGCCGCATCGCCGGATCGCCGAACTTGGTTTCTGTGGCGTTCGCCATCGTCATCGCAGCCGATGCTGCTCGGGAGGTGCGGTTCGCACGAAGCGCGCCATTCTCGCGCGAACCGCTCACGCGTTCCGCGGCAGCAGCAGCTCGTACGTGCCGGCGTCGACGAACGCGCCGTCGAGCATCGACCAGCGCCGCACCCGCACCTCGGCGCTCGGGCGTGCGCCCCCGCGCAGCACCAGTCGATGCCAGCGCGCACCCTCGTCGACCGCGCTCGGCACCGCTGACGACGACGGCACGCACAGGCACGGGATCGGCTCGGCGGGGCCGGCGAGCGCGTCGAGGCGGGCATCGCGCGCGTGGCCGTGCAGCACCAGCTCGGCGCCGGCGCGGCGCAGCACCGCGCGCAGCGCGGCACGGTCGGCGAGCGCCTTGCGCCGGCTCACCGCGCCTTCGGCGGGCGGATGGTGCAACGCGACCGCTCGCACGTGCCCTGCAGCGCCTTCCTCGGCGAGCACCGCCTCGAGGCGTTCGAGCTGCTCGCTGCCGAGCGCGCCGCGGGCGAGCAGCGGCAGCGTCGGCAACGCCGAGTCGAGCCCGATCAGCGTGACGCCGTCGAAACGGCGCCGCCACGGCCAACCGGCTTCGCCTGGCATCCAGTCACGCCAGTGCCCGAGGCCCTCGGCCTCGGGCAGGCGCACCAGTGCGTCGTGGTTGCCGGGGACCACGCTCAGGGCGCCCGGCGGCGCGAGCGCGCGCAGCCACTCGGCCGCGGCGCCGAACTCGCCCGGCAGCGAGAAGTTGGTGACGTCGCCGGTGATCACGACGTGGTCGACCGCCTGGGCACGGATGTCGGCGGCGAGCGCGTCGAGGATCTCGGGCCGGTGCAGTGCCTTGCGGCGCTGCCACGACCAGGCGCTGAGCTGGCGCTTGGAGAGCCGCTGACTCGGACGAAGCCGCGGCTCGAACGGCAGGTGGAGGTCGGACGCGTGGGCCAGCACGAAGCCGTTCATCGAAAATAGCCGGCTGCGTTTACGAATTCCACCGTCCGATGATGCCAAACCTCCCGTCGCGCCCGGCCGACGCCACCTCGTGAAGCCCGCTCCCGTCGAGCCGCGCCGCGTCGCCGGACGCGTCGTCGGGCAGAGCCCGCTCCGCGTCTGGGGCCTGCCGTCCGAGGTGCGGCTGCAGCGCCAGTTCGCGCGCGTCGGCGCGACCTCGGATGCCGCAAGCGCCGAGCGCCACGTGCTGCTGCGCGCCGACTGGGTCTACGACGAGGCGCTGGTGCGCGGCCTCGCTGCGGCGACCGCCGATCTCGCGCTGGCGGGACCGGACGGTCGGGTCGTCGCCGCGAGCGTCGACAGCGCCGCCGTCGACGACGCCGCGCGGCAGGTCGCCGCCGGCCAGGCCCCGGCCGGCGCGCGCCGCGTCACGCCGGCCGAGCTCGCCGACGGCTACAACGACGCGCTCCGGAAACGCGAGCCGCCCTACCTGCTGCCGCTGACCGGCGACGCGCTGCCGCAGATCGAGCAGCGCGTCTTCGGCGCGTCCTACAAGGGCGTCACCGACCTCGTCACGCTCTACGTGTGGCCGCGCCCGGCCCGCGCGGTGACGCGCTGGTGCGCCAACGTCGGCATCACGCCGAACCAGGTGACGACGGCGAGCCTGGTGCTCGTGCTGATCGCGATGGCGCTGTTCTGGACCGGCCACTACGCCACGGGTCTCGTCGCCGCGTGGGCGATGACCTTCCTCGACACCGTCGACGGCAAGCTCGCCCGCGTGACCCTGCAGTCGTCGCCGCTCGGCAACGTCTACGACCACGGCATCGACCTCGTGCACCCGCCGTTCTGGTGGTGGGCCTGGATCGTCGGCCTGCCCGCCGCCGGCTGGCCGATCGACAACGGCGCGGGGGTGCTGACCGCCATCGTCGCCGGCTACGTGCTGCAACGCGTCGAGGAAGGCATCTTCATCGCCTGCTTCAAGATGGACATGCACGTCTGGCGCCGCTTCGACAGCAAGTTCCGTCTCGTCACCGCGCGGCGCAACCCGAACCTCCTGATCCTCACGGTCGCGGTGCTCGCCGGCCGCCCCGACATCGGCATCGTCGCGGTCGCGGTCTGGACCGTGGTCTCGCTCGTGATCCACGCCTTGCGCATCGTGCAGGCCGCGATCGAACGACGCCGCGGGCCGCTGCGCTCGTGGCTCGCCGCCGCGACATGACCGCTCGCGCGGGCGCCGCGGCTGCGCTCGACGCCGTCGAGGCGCTGATCGAGCGCGAGTGGCAGCGGCCGGTCGCGGCGCCCGTCGCCGCGCTCGCCGCAGGGCTCGCCGCACGCGCCGGCTCGGCGACCGCCGGCGTGCTGTTCTACGGCTCGGCACTGCGCGACGCCGAACTCGACGGCGTGCTCGACTTCTACGTGCTCGTCGACAGGGCCGCCGATTGGCCCGGCTCGCGCGCCGCGGCGCTCGCCAACCGGGTTCTGCCGCCGCGCGTGGGCTACGTCGAACATGCGATCGGCGGGCGCACGCTGCGCGCCAAGTACGCGGTGATGACGCTCGACCAGTTCGCGCATGCGATGAGCCCGGCCCGCATCGACACCACGCTGTGGGCGCGCTTCTCGCAGCCGTGCGCCTGCGTGCTGGCGCGCTCGCCGGTCGAACGCGAGCAGATGCGGCACGCCGTGGCCGGCGCCGTCGTCACCGCGGCGCACTGGGCCGCCGTGCTCGGGCCGCGCGAGGGCGAGCCGCTCGCGTACTGGCGCGCCCTCTTCGCACGCACCTATGCGACCGAGCTGCGCGTCGAGCGCACCAGCCGCGGCGTCGACCTCGTCGCCAGCGACGCCGCGCGCTATGCCGAGCTGCTGCCCGCCGCATGGCAGGCCGCCGGCATCGCCTTCGACGTCGCTGCGGCCGGCGCGCTCGCGCCGCGGCTGGGCGACGCCGAACGGCGCGCCGCCGAGCGGCGCTGGCAGCGCCGCCAGCGCCTCGGCCGGCCGCTCAACCTGCTGCGCCTCCTGAAGGCGGCGACCACGTTCGACAACGCGATCGATTACGTCGCCTGGAAGGTCGAACGCCACTCGGGCTACCGGATCGAGCCGAGCGCGTTCCAGCGCCGCCACCCGTTGCTCGCGGCGCCGCTGCTCTACGCGCGGCTCAGGCGGCGCGGCGTGCTGCGCTGATCGTCGACCGCCGAAGCCCAGCCTCGGCGGCGCTCGTCGAAGCGCGATGCGTCAGCCGACGCACCCAGCGCTGGCGCTCGCGATGAGCCGACCTCGTGCGGCAGGCCCTGCACGGGCGCGAGCTCGGCGCCGCCTTTCAGTGCGCGGTCGAGGCGCGGTCGGGCAGCCAGCCGGCGGCTCGATACCACGCCACTGCATCGGCAAAGCCGCTGTCGATGTCGTGGCGCGGCGCCCAGCCCTCGGGCCGCGCGTGCTCGGCCGCACTCACCGACCAGTCGGGGTGGCGCAACTCGCGCAGCTTCTGCGAGTTGAGCATGCTCGCCGAGCCGAACGCACGCGCCACGTCGCCGACCCAGGCGACGCCGCGCAGCGCGGAGCCCGGGGCGCGTACGAAACGCGGCGCCGGGTTGCCGACGGCGCGCGCCGCAGCGCCGAGCAGCTCGTCCCAGCGGTAGCCCTCGGGCCGCGCGTCGGCCGCGGTGACGACGCGACCAGCAGGCCGTTCGGCCACCAGCAGCGCCATCAGCCGCACCAGATCGCCGACGTGGATCAGCGCCGCGCGCGCATCGGGGGCGCCGAGCAGCGGCACCCAGCGGCCGCGCGCGAGCTGGAAGAAGCGCAGCGTCTCGCGGTCGCCGGGCCCGTAGACCACCGGCGGGCGCAGCACGGTCGCGCCCTCGCCGAGCACGTCGAGCACCGCGTTCTCGCCGGCGCGCTTGCTCGCGGCGTAGTCCGAAAGCGCGGGCTCGCGCGCGGCGAGGCTCGAGACGAGGACGAACGGCGCCTGCGGCGCGACACGGCGCGCGGCGTGGGCGAGCGCCGCGGCGCCGTCGCGGTTGACGGCGAAGAAGTCGGCGCGGCGTGCCGCCTTGATCAGCCCGGCGCCATGGATGACGGCGTCGACGCCATCGACCAGGCGCTCGAGGGCCCGGTCGTCGGCCAGCGATCCCGCGACCACCTGCGGCGCGATGCCGAGCGCCGCGAGCTCGGTCGGGTCGCGACGCAGCAGCAGGCGCACGCGCCAGCCGGCCTCGGACAACGCGACGAGAAGGTGCCGGCCGATGAAGCCCGTCGCGCCGGTGACCGCCACCAGCGGTGCGTGGTCCGCCGGCGGCGTTCGAGCAGGCGCGCTGCTCACCGCACAGCCGCCGACGGCGTCGGTTCGTTCGCGCTCGCCGATGTGGTCGCCGCGGCGAGCGGGAACCTGCGCCAGCGCCGGTGGTGCCAGCTCCAGAGCTGCGGATGCTGCAGGATCTGGCGCTCGCTGACGCCGCACAGCGTCGCGACGTCGTCCTCGAGCCGGGCGCCGCCGAGCGCCACCGGGGCGCCGATCTCGAAGCGCCAGCGTGGGCTCGCCGCGCTCGTCAGCACCGGCAGCACCGGCGCGCGCGCGGTCCGGGCAAGCTGCGCCGGGCCGGCGGGCATCGGCATGTCCTTGCCGACGAAGCGCTGCAGCATGCCGTCCTTCGCGTGCTTGACGCCCTGGTCGAGCATGATGAAGACGACGGCGCCCTTCTTCAGCGCCGCGACCATCCGGGCGTAGGCGCGGATGCCGGCGTTGGCGAGGATGCCTTCGATGCCGTAGCGCTCGAGGCCCTGCTGGAAGAAGCCCGCCGACATCATGCGGGCCTCGCGGTACACCACCGCGACCGGCCAGCCGAGCGCCGCCAGACGCGCCGGCAGCAGCGCGGCGTTGCCCATGTGGGCAGCGAGCAGGATCGCGCCGCGCCCGCCGGCGAGCGCGTCGCGCAGGTGGTCGAGCCCCTCGATCTCGGCGTGCGCGGCGAGCACGTCGTCGGGCGGGCGGCGGTCGAGCATCGCCATGGTCTCGAGCACCGCACCGTTGCTCGCGCGGTACGCCTCGCGCAGCAGCGCCGCGACGCCGGCGTCGCCCGCGGGCCGCCCGAGCACGCCGGCGATGTCGTGCTGCAGGCGGCGCCGGCCGGCGAGGTCGAGACGGTACTGCAGCTCACCGGCCCAGCCGCCGACGCGCATGGCCTGCGTGAAGCCGATCGCGCGCACCAGCGTGCGCGCGACGAGAAAAGTGGCGCGCCGACGCGCGCGGCGCAGCGCAAGGCGCACGGACGAGTCAGCCATGCACCGGCTGCTCGGTCACCGGGTCGCGCCGCACGGGGGTGCTGACCTGCCCGCCGGCGAGCCGGTAGACGCGGTCGGCGGCCTGCACGAGCAGATCCTGGTGCGCCACCGCGAGGATGGTGAGGCTGCCCTTGAGATGACGCACCGTCTCGATGACCGCGGCCTGCGCGTCGCGGTCGAGGCTGCTGGTCGCCTCGTCGAGAATCAGCAGGCTCGGGCGGTGCACCAGCGCGCGCGCGATCGCCAGACGCTGGCGCTGCCCGCCGGAAAGCCGCGAGCCGCCCTCGCCGACCGGCGTCTCGATGCCTTCGGGCATCGCGTCGACGAAGTCGAGCGCGTCGGCCGCTGCCAACGCGGCGCGGATGTCGTCCTCGCCGATGCCTTCCTCGCCGAGCGCGACGTTGTAGGCGATCGATTCGTTGACGAGGATCGACTCCTGCGGCACGTAGCCGATCTGGCGCCGCCACTGGCGCAGGTCGAGCTCGCCGAGCGGCACGTCGTCGACGACGATGCGGCCCGCGGTCGGCTGCAGGAGACCCACGACGAGGTCGAGCACCGTCGTCTTGCCGGCGCCCGACGGACCGACGAACACCGTGAGCTGCTGGGCGGGGATCGTGAACGAGGCGTCCGCCAGAATGGTCTGACCTTCCTCGTGCGCGAAGCTCACCGCCTCGAAGCGGATCGAATCGGCGAGCGGGACGGTGCGCTCGCCGCCGCGCGGCTCGCGCTGCGCCACCGCGGCGTCGATGCTGTCGACCAGCGACCAGTACGCGCTCTCGCGCACCGCCACCTGCTGGTACGCGCGCTGCGCCTTCGAGAGGTAGCTGACGACGCGGGCGAGCATGAACAGCATCACCATCACCGCCGCCATCGGCATCTTCAGCACCACGAGGCTGAGGAAGAAGCCCGCCGCGACCATCATCGCGAGCAGCGGCTCCTGCAGCGCCGAGAGCGCCTCGCGGCTCACCACCTGGCGCCGGATCGCGCGGCGCAGCTTCTTGGTCTGGTCCGACAGCAGCGCGTCGACATGGCCCTCGCGTGCCATCGCCTTGAGCGCCTTGGCGGCCGCGAGCTGGCCGCTGATCGACGTCAGGAGGCCCTTCATCAGCTTGGTCTGGTTCTGCCCGGCGCGCCGCGACGAGCGGATCAGCGATTGCAGGAGCGTCAGCAGCACGGCTCCGGCGAGCGCCGCGGCGAGCCCCGCCTGCCACGAGATCGAGAGCGCGATGCCCATGTAGATCAGCGCGTTGAGCAGCATCGCGGTCATGTCTGCGCAGTGCTGGAAGGCGTCGGACGCGCGCTGGGCCTCGGTCGCGACCGCGTTCGAGAGCCCGCCCACCGATTGCCGCAGGTGATGGCGCCAGCGCGCGCCCATCACGGCGCGGATCAGCGCCAGGCGCAGGTCGGTCGCGATGTGCGCGACGGTGTAGCCGACCTGCCGGTTGGCGAGCAGCGAGAGCGCGCCCTTGAGCGTGATGAGCGCCAGCGCGAGACCGAGCAGCACGCCGGCGTTCGGCTCCATCCCGAGGGTCTGCGCGACCTGCGCGGCCACGCGCTCCGGCAGCGACGGCTCGGCGCTCGGCGCGCCTTCGCGCGTCGCCAGCGTCAGCATCGAAAGCAGCATCGACATGCCGAGCCCGTCCATCAGGCCGGCGAGCAGCACCGCGAACAGCGCGGCGACGCTGCGCCCAGGGTAGGCGCGCACGAACGCCGTGATCATCGGCAGCGCGCCACGCTTGTTGCGGTCGGCCGGAGCCCGGTCCGCGGGTGAGGCTTTCATCGGCTGAAGAAGCGGAGCGCCGGGCCGGCGCTGACGACCACCGGCCGCGCCGGGTCGACGTCGAACTTCTCGCCATCGAGCACGTAGCCGGCGAGGCCGAGCACCTCGAGGCGGTCGCAGCGCCCGCTCAAGTAGCCGTTGGCGCGGTTCATCGCGGCCGAGTATCGCCCGCGCACCAGGCGCGGCAGCGAGCGCCAGAAGCGCGGCGCGCCGGCCGCGACGGCGGTCACGCGCAGCCCGCCGGTGCCGCGTTCGGCGTAGGGGTCGAGCAGACCGCGCCGGTGCAGCAGGGTCGACGCGAGGAGCAGGCTGACGCGGCCGTCGAGGTCGCCGAGGCCGTCGGCGCGAACCGTAAGACGTGGGCAGGTCAGGCCCGCCCGCCCCTGCAGCGCGCGCGCCGCCAGGCCGAGCGCGAACCATGGGGTGCTGAGATGCCCGGTACGGAGCAGCCCGCTGCCGCCGGCGCGGTACGCGTGGGCGCGCCGGATGATGGTGTCGACGGTGGCACCGCCGAACAGGAAGCCGTGGCGCAGCGGCAAACCGGGCTGGTCGATGCGCAGCACGCTGCGTTCGACGATCGAGCCGTCCCAGACGCCCGCGCGCAGCTGCTCGAGTCCGCTGCGCAGCCCCCCGAGCGCATCGAACCCCGGCAGCAGGTCGGCGGCGGTGACGTTGCTGCGACCGCCCGGCAGCACCAGCAGGTCGGGAAGCCAGCTTCCAGCCGGCCGTTCGGCCAGGCGCTCGATCAGCGCGTGCACGGTGCCGTCGCCGGCGAGCACGATCACGTGGCGCTGCCGCCGCGCCAGGATGCGCTCGACCGCCGCGCTCGTCGCCTCGGGGCTGCCATCGACGCACTCGACCTCGGCGCCGTGGGCGGTCGCCAGCGCGATCGCGCGCTCGGCGAGCCCGCGCGACGCGCGAAAGCTCAGCGGATTGACGAGGAGGAGCGGGGTTCGGTCGATCGCGAGGCGACCCGCAGGGCCGAGCCCCTGCCCGGCGCCGCTCGGCTTCAAGTGCGCGGCGTCGGCGCCGACCAGCGCTGCATCGACGACTGCGGACGCGAAGTCCGGCGCGCCGAGACCCACAGCTCGCGCACGCCGGCGAAGAAGCTCGCGCGATTGGTCGAGCGGTACGGCGAGTCGGCCGGCAGCCCTTCCATCAGGCGCTGGTGCGCACGGCCGAGGTTGTGGTACGGCAGCGCCGGGAACATGTGGTGCAGCGCGTGGTAGCGCAGGCCGACCGGGAACAGCACCACCGTGAGCCAGGTCTGGCCGGTGATGTTGATCGAGTCCTCGACCTGCTGCGCGAGGGTCATGCCGCGCCCGTCGTTGCCGTAGCGGTGCGCGGCGAGGTTGCGGACCCAGTTCAGCGCCAGCGTCAGCGCGACGAGGATGTAGGCCCGGCCGAGGTGCCGGGCCTCGATGACGCCGCGCCAGGTGAGCACGCCCAGCACCACCAGGTAGGCGAAGCACAGCGCCTCCACCATCTTCAGGTGGCGCTCGTCGCGCCTGGGGAAGCGCTTGCGGTAGTACGGGTTCGAGACCGCCGCCGACGCGCGCGTCAGCACCCACTCGCGGAACCTGGGGAACAGCCACGACAGCGGCGCCAGCACGCCGAACCGCACCAGCTGGAACAGCGGCAGCAGCGGCGCCTGCGCCAGGTACTTGATCGTCTCGCCGATGGGCGACGACGCGAGCGGCAGGTACTCGCCGTCGGCCGGCGTTCCGAACAGCCGGTGGTTGTGATGCTCGGTGTGGTTGCGATACATGATCCACGGCATCAGCAGCGGGATGCCGATCAGCGCGTTCCAGGCGCGCTTGAAGCCGACCATCTGGCGCGCCGGCATGTGGACGATCTCGTGGATGAAGGTGCCGGCGCGGAAGAAGAACACGCTCGCGCCCAGCAGACCCACGAGCTGCCAGGCGCTCCAGCCGTCGGCCAGCATGTAGAGCGCACCGAACGCCCACGCCAGCGACGTGCTCGCCAGGAAGTCGACCCAGTAGATCGCCGGCGAGCGCTGGAACAGCTCGCCGATCAGGCGGCGCGCGTCCTCGCGCCATTCGGCGTGCGGCGCCGTGTCGGCAGCGGGGTCCGGGAGCTCGGCACCATCGACAGGGGCGTTCATCAGCGCGGCAGCAGGCACGATCGGAGCTTTCATGGAGGAACGGACGGCGGCGGACCTGGAACGGCGGCGCGCGGCCTCGCGTCCGCGCCTGCTCGCCGGATGGCGGTGCGTCGCTCGGGCACGCGAGGAGCGTGGGGAGCGCCGACGAGCGCGCGGCCGGGACCGCGCCGCGGCCAGGCCGGCCGCGCGAAGCCGCGGGATTATGGCAGGAGCGGTCGCTCGGCGGTGACGAGTTCGCGAATGGCCCGGATCGCGCGGGCGCGTGCCGCTTCGAGCAGCGCCGGCGGCAGGCCCGGCGGCGCGTCGAGCCCGCCGGGCAGCGTGCTGAGGCCGAGCGCCTCGTGGAGCGGCTCGAAGCGTCGCTCGCGGCGCAGGCCCGCGGCGACGGCGGCCAGGTAGGCGCGTGCGCGCCAGCCCTGCTGGCGCTCCACGCCGCGGTCGCCGGCGTCGCGCTCGACCACCCCGCACCAGCGCTCGACCGCGTGCCGCAGCCGCGCCTTGCCCGAACGGCGAATCGGCGTCGGAAACACCGCCACCGGCCGCCCGGTGAGGCTCACCTCGGCCAGCATGGTCGCGCTGTCGCCGGTGACGATGAAGGCGTCGGCGAGCGCCAGCAACGCGGCGTACGGGTTCTCGTCGCCGGCGCCGAACTGGTGGCTCCAGTGCGGTGCGTCGATCGCCTCGAGCAACGCGCGAGCGGCGTCGGTCGACGTGCGCGGGCTGGTCGTGACGAGCAGCGAACCGCCGCGCGCACGGGCCGCCTCGCTCGCTTGGCGGCCGAGCGCTGCGGCAGCGCCGGGATCGAGGCGATAGGGCGTGGCGCTGCCGCCGACGAGAAGCGCGATCCACGGCCGCGGCAACGTCGCGAAACGCTGTGTCCAGCGCGCCCGCGCCGCCGCATCGACCCCGCGCGGGGCGACGTACGGCGCCGGCAGCCCGACGACGTTCTCGGCGAGCGGCACGCCGTATTGCGGCGTCGTCAGCACGAGGTCGAAGCGCGACAGCGGGACGCGCGAGCGACCGATGTTGACGATGCGGGCCCGCCCGCCCGAGCGCGCCCGGATCCAGCGCGCGACCGGGGCGCTGCGCCGCCCGGCGCTGATCACCAGGTCGGGCCACGGCGCCGCGAGGCCCGCGATGCGGCTCGGCGAAAGACGCCCGCCGAGCCATGCGTTGACGCGATACGCGGTGCGGCTGAACACCGCCTTTTTCGTCTCGCAAGGCCAGCCGAGCGCGTCGGCGATCGCGACCAGCTGGGCGTTGTCGCCGGCGTGGCTGCCGAGCAGCACCCAGACCGTGGGTGCGACCGACGCCCGCGCCGCGCGATCGGCGCGAAAGCGCTGCAGATGGCCCGACGCATCGCGACAGTCGAGCTGCCAGCAACGGTCGGGGTAACGCGCGCCGACACGCCGCAGCAGCCGGCGCCAGCCTTCGACGTGGCTCGCGATCGAACCGTCGCGCCGCAGCGTCGCCGCGACGTAGACGAGCTTGCCGGCACGCGCGAACAAGCGATCGACGAGCCACGGCAGGTCCTCGGGCGGCGCCTGCTCGAGCCCCCACGCGGCGACCGCGTGGACCCGCTGGGTCGGGATATCGCGCAGCTCGCCGAGGCCGATGCGCCGAGTGCTTGCGCCGGTCGGCGCGGCGAGCGTCGCGGCACCGACGTGGCCGATGCTCGCGACACCGAGCTCGCGCGCCAGCGCCGCGACGTCCGCCGGCAGTGCGGCGTCGAGCTCGCGCGCGCGCTCGCATGCCGCGGTGAAGCCGGGGCTGGGCCGCTCCGCGCGGTAGAGCTCCCAGCCGGCGACGTCGGCGGCGTGCTCGAGCGCGAGGAAGCGCTCGGCGTGCGGGTGGATGCGATACGTGTACTGGTCGCGCAGCGGCTGCCACGGCTGCGCGTCGAGCGCCGTGAAGTGCAGCAGCTTCGAGCGGCCGGGCACGAATTCGGTGTCGCGCGCGTGCCAGACCGGATCGAGCGCGCCCCAGCGGCCCGGCTCTGCCTCGGCGGCGGCGTGCAGGCTCTTCTTGCTGCGCCGACGCGCCGCGTCGTAGCTCCAGCAGGCGAGCATGCGCGCGCAGTCGATCAGCATCACGGCGGTGTCGCGCGGCGACAGCGCCAGGTAGCCGTGGCCGTCCATCGGCTGGTCGAACAGCTCGGCCGGGTCGCCGAACCAGACCTGGTCGACGTCGTTGTAGATCGCGCGGCCGTGCCCGCCGGCGAGCGCCGGGATCGCGAAGCGGTAGTTGGTGAACCCGGTGCGCCAGCCCTTCTCGTCGAAGGCCGGAAGGCGACTCATGCGGTAGATCTCGTAGCGCCGGTCGGGGTTGCGCACCTGCTCGAGCGCGAACACGAAGATGCGCTCGGCGCGGTACTGCGCGGGCTCGGTGCCGAGGAAGATCCGCACCGCGGGCCGGTCAGGTGCCCCGGGCCGCGCCGCGAGCACGATCGGCTCGATCAGCGGCGCCGGGTCGGCCGCCGCACCGGATGCCGGTGCGGCTCGCGCGCCGTCCTCGGGGCGGGCGGCGGGGCCGCGCGCGGTGTCGAACGAGGTGCCCACGGCCGATGCCACGGGTTGGCTGGAACTCATGCGGCGGCGCGGGAGAAGCGGTCGGCGATGCTACACCGCGCCCCGCCGCGCCCTCGACGCGGCCGTGTCGCCCTGCTCGCGGCGCATGCGCCTCAAGGCCCGACGTCTTCGAGGCGCCAGTGACCCGCCGCGATCATCGCTTCCATGACCTGCCAGTCGGTCGACGAGTCGAGGTTGTGGCTGCGCGCGTCGGGCATCAGGTACGGCAGCGTCGCCCGCGGCAGGAAGCTGCGCTCGCGCCGGAACGCGTCGAGGCCGACCAGGTAGAACGCGCCGTTGAGGCGCAGGGGCTGCGGCAGCGCCTGGCGCGGGCCCTCGAAGCCGCTGCCGAGGTACGGCGCGACGTAGCCGTCGACGAGGCGCTTGAGCTTTTCCGGGCGCGGCTCGTCGACTTCGGCGAGGCTCACGACCGCGTCGGCATCGCTGCTTGCGTAGAGCCGGCACACCGCGTCGAGGTCCGCGAGCGTGCGGAACGGCGACGTCGCCTGCAGGATCAGCAGCGCGCCGCGGTCGACGCCGCACTCCGCGAGCACGTGGTCGACGACGGCGAGTGTGGTCGCGGTGTCGTCCGCGAGATGCGCCGGGCGCAGGGTCGGCGACTGCACGCCGTGGCGGGTCGCGATCGCGTGCATCGCGGGGTCGTCGGTGCTGACGATCACGCGGTCGATCGCCGCGCCGCGGTTCGCGAGCTTGATCGCGCGCTCGAGCAGGCTGTCGCCGCCGGCCACCGGGCGCAGGTTCTTGCCGGGGATGCCGCGCGAGCCGCCGCGCACGGGAATGATCGCGGTGAGCGGTTCGCCGCGCAGCATCTAGGGCTCGCTCCTCGCGCGCGCGGCGGCCATCAGTAGGTCAGCATCTTCTCGATCGACAGCGGCGCCGTCGCCAGCACATCGGCGATACGCCGGCCGGCATGGCCGTCGCCGTAGATCAGGTCGCGCGGCCGCTCGCTGCTCGACCACATGCGGCGCACCGCGGTGGCGATCGCCTCGGCGTCGTGGCCGACGTCGACCACGTTGCGGCCGCGGTCGCGCCCCTGCTGGCGGCTGCCGACGTTGACCGCCGGCACGCCGAGGAAGGCGCACTCGCGCAGGGCGACCGACGAGTTGCCGACGATGCCGCGGCTGTTGACGAGGATCGACAGGAAGTCGAGCGGACGCATGTTCTTGTAGAAGTGTGCATGGGCGAGGCGCCCGTTTTCGCGCGCGTTGCGGATCGCCTTCGAAGCCCCGTCGGAGCCGGCGTCGACGTTGGGCCAGAACCAGAGCGTCGGCACGCCGAGCGCGTCGATCGCGTCGATCGTCGTCGCGGTCTGCCGGCGAGCCTCGGCGTACTCGGTCGTCACCGGGTGCTGCATGACGACGAGGTAAGGCCGCGCGAGGTCGACCGGTGCGCCGACGCCGGTGTACGCCGCAGCGAGCGCCGCGAGGTCGCGTGGCTCGGCCTCGAGCGCCTGCCGCGCGAGGTCGATCGACGGGCAGCCGGTCAGATAGACGCGGTCGCTGCGCTCGCCCATCCGCTCGACGCGCACGCGCGCGCTTTCGCTGCAAACCAGGTGGATGTCGGCGAGCTTGGTGTTCGCGTGACGCGTCTTCTCGTCGATCGACCCGGTCACCTCGCCGCCCTGCAGGTGGACCAGCGGGATGTTCATGTAGGCCGCCGCCACGGACGCCGCGATCGTCTCGTAGCGGTCGGCGATCGAGACCACCATGTCGGGCTTGAGGTCGTTGAACACCGTCGCCAGCTCGGCGAGACCGAAGCCGGTCGACTTGGCCGACGTCACGAGGTTCTCGCCCTCCACGATCATGTAGACCGTGCGGTCGACGCGAAAGCCCTCGGCCTCGATCACCTGCAGCGCATTGCCGTAGCGGTCGAGCAGCGCCGATGCGGCGACCACCAGCTGCAGCTCGAGCCCCTGGTGCGCGCGGATCGCCTCGAGCGCGGTCTTCACCCGCGCGTAGCTCGGCCGCGCGGTGATGACGACGCAGACCTTGCGCTTCAAGCGGCCTCGATGTCGTCGGCGCCGAGCGGCACGTCGCGCTCGACGGCTCGCCGCAGCACCTTGCCGACCACGCGGTCGAGCTCGGCCGCGGGGATGCCGGTGCCGGGCTTCTTGACGCCCAGGTCCTCGCGCGCGAGCACGCTGCCGGCCGGCAGGTCGCGCAGCGCGACCACGCTCTTGAAGAAGATGTCGCGCATCGCCCCCACCGACGGGTCGACGCGCGACTTGTCGACCGGTGCGGCGCGCATGCGCTCGATGAAGCGGATGCCGTCGCAGATCGTGCGCAGCTCGGGCGGCGTGACCGACGCTGGCACGTCGGGGCCGAACATCTCGCGGCTCATCGTGAGGTGGATCTCGAGCACCTCGATGCGGTGCGCGGCGGACGCGGCGAGCGCCGGGAAGATGGTTCCCGAATGGTCCGACAGACCGACCGCGCAGCCGAAGCGCTGGCGCAGCTCGTCGAGCACGTTGAGGCCGATCGTCTCGGGCGGCGACGGGTAGCGCGTGGTGCACTGGAACACCGCGAGCGGGGCGCCGGCGTCACGAACGAGCGCGGCAGCGGGCTCGATCTCGTCGAGCGGGCTCATGCCGGTCGACAGCATGATCGGACGCCGGTCGCGTGCGATCTCGCGCAGCATCGGCAGGTTGGTGAGCTCGCCCGAGGCGACCTTCCACGCCGAGATGCCGATGCGGCGCAGCAGCTCGACCGCCTCGATCGAGAACGGCGAGCTGAGGAAGACGAGACCCTTGTCCTCGGCATGCGCCTTGAGCCCGGCCCACTGCTCGGCCGTGAACTCCATCCGCTTCCAGTACGCGTAGCGGGTCTCGTCCTGGCGGCTGAACTTGACGCGCCAGGGCTCGGCGGGCGTGCTCTCGGCGGCCGCGATGTGGGTCTGGAACTTCACGGCGTCGGCGCCGGCCGCCGCCGCGCAGTCGATGTAGGCGTGCGCCTGGCCGAGGCTGCCGTCGTGCGCCTGCGCGATCTCGGCCACCACGGAGCAGGCGGCGCCCGGCTCGGGCGCGACGAGCCAGTGGCGGCGTTCGGTGTTCGTGGTCGACATGAGGATGTGCCGGGTCAGGCCGGCGTGAGGCGGAACACGCGGTCCGAGATCTCGGCGACGCGCGGTGCGGGAAGGCCGAGCGCGGCCGCGAACGCTGCGGTGCGGGCCTCGATCTCGGCGACGGGCGTCGGCGGGAACTTCTGCGAGTAGTAGGCCGGATTGCGCGACGAATCGCCTGCCGCGGACGTGCGCCGATGCTTCATGCGGCGCTGCATCGCGGCCGCTCGGCCGCCGAGGCGGCGCCACCGGCTCACCGGCGGGCGCGGCTCGGACAGCATCGCGTCGATCACCGCGGCCATGCGCTCGCTGGCGAGCGCGCCGCTGGCCGACGCGACGAGGCCGGCAAGGTTGGTTGCGACCGGCGCCTCGACGCGCCGCGTCAGCCCGCCGTCGCCGAGCAGATCGAGCAGATCGGCCGGCGTGCGCGCCTCGACGCTGACCAGCGCCGGCTGCGGGATCTCGTGCCTCGGTGAGATCACCGGCCGGTACGAGATCGGCGTGCGGTCGAGCATCGCGGTCTCCAGCGCCGTCGTGCAGCCGTTGTGGATGATGTGCCCCGCCGCCAGCAGCCACGGGATCAGCTCGCTGTCGTAGCGCACCGTCACGTTGGCCAGGCCCTCGCTGGCGCGGCGCCAGTCGACGTCGCTCTCGGACGGATGCGGGCGGATCACGATCTGCCGGTCCGGAAAGCGCCGCGCGATCGCCGGCAGCACCTCGACGAAGCGGTTGTAGAGCGCGAGCCGATGCGCGAGGTAGTCGGCCGGGAACCCCGAACGTGCGGCCAGCGCCGCGAGGTCGCGCTCGCCGTTGGCGGTGAAGCCGTAGCGCAGCGCATGGTTGAGCCAGCCGAAGTTCGAGTTGACGAGGATGAAATCGCCGAGCTCGGCGCGCAGCGCTTCGGCGCGCGCCGCGTACGAGGCGCGCAGTGCCGGCCGCAGCAGGTCGGCGCGCGGGTGGCCCGCCAGCACCAGGTCGACGTCGAGGCCGTCGAGGGCGGGCCGCAAGGCATCGGCCTGCTGCGCGCCCCAGGCGAACACCTTTTCCAGACCAGCGAGCGAGCGGCGGCTGACGCGGCGCTCGCGGTACATCGCCTCGTTGATCCAGACCAGCCCCTCCTCGTCCCAGCCGACGACGCGGTGACCGAGCTGGCCGGCGATCGCGATCATCTTCTCGCTCGAGCGCGAAAAGTTCGGCGGCAGGAAAACGCCCGCCGGAAAGCGGTCGATCGCGAGGTTGAGCAGCGCCTTCAAGCCGAGCGTCACCGCGACGCCGCGCTGAACGGCGTGCACCGCCAGAAGCAGCTTGGCGTCGAGCTCGCGCGCGGCGGTCTCGACCGGCAGGATCAGATGCTTCACGAACGATGTGGGCTGGGCTGGCGCTGCGGACGCGATCGCGGCGAGCGGTCGGGCGCTCATGGCCCGCGGCAAGAGGCGAGCTGCGGCACGGCCGACGCGCTCGGGGAGGCGGCGATTATAGGGACGCGCTCCAGGCCGCCCGCCCGCGCGCCGACCGCGGCGCGCTCGTGCCGCCAGCGCAATTCATTCCAACCTTCCAGGGCAGCGACGATCGCGTGAGCGCGGCACAATTCCGCCGCAAAACCTCAGGACCCGACCATGCCCGCAAACGCCAGCACTGCCGTCGCCGACGCCGAGAGCGCCAGCCCCCACGCCTTCGAGAACACCCGCAAGCACTTCCAGACCGCCTCCGGGAAGATCGGCGAGTTCTTCTCGCTGCGCGAGCTCGCCAAGACCTATCCGAACGTCGACCGCCTGCCGGTCTCGATCCGCATCATCCTCGAGTCGGTGCTGCGCAACTGCGACGGCAAGAAGGTCACCCGGGAGCACGTCGCGGAGCTCGCCAACTGGCAGCCGAACGCGCCGCGCGTCGACGAGATCCCGTTCGTGGTCGCGCGTGTCGTGCTGCAGGACTTCACCGGCGTGCCGCTGCTGGCCGACCTGGCGGCAATGCGCAACGTCGCCGACAAGATGGGCAAGAACCCGAAGACGATCGAGCCGCTGGTGCCGGTCGACCTGGTGGTCGACCACTCGGTGATGATCGACTACTTCGGCAGCCGCAAGGCGCTCGACCTGAACATGAAGCTGGAGTTCCAGCGCAACCAGGAGCGCTACCAGTTCATGAAGTGGGGCATGCAGGCGTTCGACACGTTCGGCGTCGTGCCCCCGGGCTTCGGCATCGTCCACCAGGTCAACCTCGAGTACCTGGCGCGCGGCGTCCACAAGACCAGCGCCAAGCGCGGCGTCACGCCCGTGTACTACCCCGACACGCTGGTCGGCACCGACAGCCACACGACGATGATCAACGGCATCGGCGTTGTCGGCTGGGGCGTCGGCGGGATCGAGGCCGAGGCCGCGATGCTCGGCCAGCCGGTCTACCTGCTGACCCCCGACGTGGTCGGCTTCGAATTCACCGGTCGCCTGCGCGAAGGCGTCACCGCGACCGACCTCGTGCTCACCGTCACCGAGATCCTGCGGCGCGAGAAGGTGGTCGGCAAGTTCGTCGAGTTCTTCGGCGAAGGCACCGGCAGCCTCGCCCTGACCGACCGCGCGACCATCGGCAACATGGCGCCCGAGTACGGCGCGACGATGGGCTTCTTCCCCGTCGACGAGAAGACGATCGAGTACTTCGAGGGCACCGGCCGCACGCGCGCCGAGATCGAGGCCTTCGAGGCCTACTTCAAGGCGCAGGGCATGTTCGGCGCGCCGACGCGCGGCCAGGTCGACTACTCGCAGGTGGTCACGCTCGACCTCGGCACCGTGGCACCGAGCCTGGCGGGCCCGAAGCGTCCGCAGGACCGCATCGAGCTCGGCAACGTGAAGAACACGTTCACCACCCTGTTCAGCAAGTCGCCCGCCGAAAACGGCTTCAACCAGCCCGCCGAGCACCTGCGCACGCGCCACCTCGCGAGCACGCGCGCCGTCGACCCCGACGAGCCCGGGCGCCGGGTGCCGCGCAACCCCTCGGTCAAGCCGGGCGCACCGCGCCCGGTCGACGAGATGAACGCCAACAAGCCGACGCTCGAGGCCGCGCAGTCGGTGGTCCCGTCGGCGCAGCCGCTCGGCGCGGATCTCACGATCGGCAACGGCGACGTGCTGATCGCCGCGATCACCTCGTGCACCAACACCTCGAACCCGAGCGTGATGATCGGCGCCGGTCTCCTGGCCAAGAAGGCGGTCGAGGCCGGCCTCAAGGTCAGCCCGCACATCAAGACCTCGCTCGCCCCGGGCTCGCGCATCGTCACCGAGTACCTCGAGAAGGCCGGTCTCCTGCCCTACCTCGAGAAGCTCGGGTTCAGCGTCGCGGCCTACGGCTGCACCACCTGCATCGGCAACGCCGGCGACCTGACGCCCGAGATCAACGAGGTGATCGCCGGCAACGACCTGGTGTGCGCCGCGGTGCTGTCCGGCAACCGCAACTTCGAGGCCCGCATCCACCCCAACCTGAAGGCGAACTTCCTCGCCAGCCCGCCGCTCGTCGTCGCCTACGCGATCGCCGGCAGCGTGCTGAAGGACCTGATGACCGAGCCGGTCGGCAAGGGCAAGGGCGGCCGCGACGTCTGGCTCGGCGACATCTGGCCATCGAGCGACGAGGTGCAGGCGCTGATGAAGTACGCGATGAACGGCAAGTCGTTCAAGGCGAACTACGACAAGGTCGAGCACGAGCCCGGCAAGCTGTGGGAGAAGATCAGGGGCGTCACCGGCCAGGTCTACAACTGGCCGGCGTCGACCTACATCGCCGAGCCGCCGTTCTTCCAGGGCTTCACGATGACGCCGCAGGTCACCGAGGCCGGCGTGCGCGGCGCACGGACGATGGCCCTCTTCGGCGACTCGATCACGACCGACCACATCTCGCCGGCCGGTGCGATCAAGGAAGCGTCGCCGGCGGGCCAGTGGCTCAAGGCGCACGGCGTGCAGAAGGCCGACTTCAACTCGTACGGCTCGCGGCGCGGCAACCACGACGTGATGATGCGCGGCACCTTCGCCAACGTGCGCATCAAGAACCTGATGATCCCGCCCGGCCCCGACGGCTCGCGCGAGGAAGGCGGCGTCACGCTGTTCCAGCCGGGCGGCGAGAAGATGTTCATCTACGACGCCGCGATGAAGTACATGGCCCAAGGCACGCCGACGGTCATCTTCGCGGGCGAGGAATACGGCACCGGCTCGAGCCGGGACTGGGCCGCCAAGGGCACCCAGCTGCTCGGCATCAAGGCGGTGGTCGCGCGCAGCTTCGAGCGCATCCACCGCTCGAACCTCGTCGGGATGGGCGTGCTGCCGCTGCAGTTCAAGGGCGACGACTCGTGGCAGTCGCTCGGCATTCGCGGCGACGAGACCTTCGACATCGAGGTCGGCACCGACATCCGTCCGCAGCAGGACGCGACGCTGGTGATCCGCCCCGCGGACGGTGGAGCGGAGCGGCGCGTGCCGCTGGTGCTGCGCATCGACACCGCGATCGAGGTCGACTACTACAGGCACGGCGGCATCCTGCCGTTCGTGCTGCGTCAGCTGCTCGCCGCCTGACGCGGCGCCACGCCAGGGGCGCTCGCCGCTCCTCGCGTCCTGCCTTCCACTTCGGCCCGACCTCGCGTCGGGCCGAGTGCTTTCGGGGCGCCTTCTATTCGTGCGCGCCGCCCGGGTCGCACGCCGGGTCCTGCGCGTAGTTGCTCTCGATGACGCGGCCCGCCGGGTCGATGCCGACCTGGAACCAGACGCAGTCGCCGCTGAAGTAGCGATAGTTCCAGATCGTGCTCGGCGGTCGCGCGACGCCGAAGCGCTCGGCCGGGTGGCCGATCCGCATCAGCACCTCGTCGGACGTCATGCCCGGGCGGACCGCGGCGAAATTCGCTTCGGTCAGCACCTGGCTCGAGGCGACGAGCCGCCCGGCGGCATCGAAGTCGAGCATGTCGGTGCGCCGGCCCCACACCCCGCGCGCGAACTCGAGCCGCGTGCCGCCGCCGGGCAGCGCGTACTCGCCGGTCGGCCCGCCGAGCGCCCGCCGCGCCTGTGCGATCGGCGTGCCGGTCGCGAGCGCGCCGGGGGCGAGCGATCCACACGCGCTGGCGAGCGCGGCAGCGGCCAGGGCCGCCGCGACGCCGAGCCGACGTGCGCTGCCGGCCTTTGCGGTTCCCTCCTTCGCTCGGGTGGCTGCGCGTGCAGCCGCGGCCGCGGCGGCTTTCGTCTTCGTTCTCAAGATCGCTCCTTCGACGTTTCGATCGTGTCGACGTTGTCGGTCCGATTGTTCCGGCTCGCGGCGCGACGCACCGAGCGACAAGCCGTTTCCCGACCTTCGGCCCATGCCGCGCAGCGCGTCCGACGGCTTCACCAGCGGCGTTCGTAGAATCGGCAGCCCCATTCAACCGGCGGCCGCATGACCCGACCCCTGCCCTTCGTCGAGCCGCTCGGCCACGGCATCCACGTCGTCGACACCGGGTTCCACCGGCCGCGCTTCGACGCCAGCTACCTGATCATCGAGAACGGCCGTGCGGCGTTCGTCGACGCCGGCACCAACCACTCGGTGCCGCGCCTGCTCGAAGCGCTCGATGCGCTCGGCCTCGCCCGCGACGCGGTCGACTTCGTGATCGCGACCCACGTCCACCTCGACCACGCCGGCGGCGTCGGCCTGCTGATGCGCGAGTTGCCCGGCGCGCGCCTGGTGGTGCACCCGCGCGGCGCGCGCCACCTCGTCGACCCGAGCCACCTCGTCAAGGGTGCCGAGGCGGTCTACGGCGCCGACGAGGTGCGGCGCTCGTACGGCGAGATCGTCGGCGTCGCGCGCGAGCGCGTGGTCGAGACCGCCGACGGGATGACGCTCGAACTCGCCGGGCGGCCGCTCGTCTTCATCGACACGCCGGGCCACGCGATGCACCACCACTGCGTGTGGGACGCCGCGAGCTGCGGCTGGTTCACCGGCGACACCTTCGGCCTCTCGTATCGCGAGTTCGACACCGCCGTCGGCGCGTGGATCATGCCGACCACGACGCCGGTGCAGTTCCAGCCCGAGGCACTGCGGCACTCGGTCGAGCGCATGTTGAGTCACGGCCCCGAGGCGATGTACCTCACGCACTTCGGCCGGGTCGGCGACGTGCCGCGGCTGGCTGCGCTGCTGCTCGACCAGCTCGACGAGATGGTGGCCGCGGCGAAGGCGCTCGAGCCCGGCCCGGCGCGCAAGGACGCGCTGCGCCAGCGCCTTGCGCAGATCCACCTCGGCAGCCTGCGCAGCCACGGCGTCACGCTCGACGAATCGACGATCCGTGACCTGCTGGAGCTCGACCTCGAGCTCAACGCGCAGGGCATCGACATCTGGCTCGCGCGCACCGAAGAGCGGGCCTGAGCGCCGCAGCTGCGGCGCTGCCCGCTAGGCGGCGACGGCGGCCCGGCGCGCGACCGGCGCCTCGCGGATCGGCAGGTTGACCAGCGCCGCGGCGGCGGCGAGCAGGATGTCGGCGTACCACATCCAGTCGTAGTTGCCCGACGCCTCGTACGCCTTGCCGCCGAGCCAGGCGCCGAGGAAGCCGCCGACCTGATGCGACAGCATCACGATGCCGAACAGCATCGCCATGTTCGCGGTGCCGAAGAACTTGGCCACGAGTCCGGCGGTGGGCGGCACGGTCGAGAGATAGGTCAGACCGATGAACGCCGAGAACACGATGACCACCGGCGTCGTCTTCGGCGCGAGCACGAACGCGAGCACCGCGACGCCGCGCGCCGCGTAGACCAGCGCGAGCAGCGACTTCATGCGCCAGCGGCCGACCGCCCAGCCCATTGCCAGGCTGCCGACGATGTTGAAGAGGCCGATGATGCCGAGCGCCCAGCCGGCGACGTTCGCCGGCAGCCCGCACGCGGCGATCACGCCCGGCAGGTGCGTCGCGATGAACGCGACGTGGAAGCCGCAGACGAAGAAGCCCGCGCAGAGGAGCCCGTAGCTCGGGTTGGCGAAGGCCCGGCCGAGCGCCTGACGCACCGGCTCGGCGCGCGGCGCCGCGGCGCCCGCCAGCTTGGCATCGCTACGCGCGGTGCCGCGCAGCACCCACGCGGCCGGCAGCGCGAGCAGCGTTACCAGCGCGAGCGTCTGCAGCGAGGCGACCCAGCCGCCGATCGCCATCACGCCGGTCGCGATCGGGGCGAACACGAACTGCCCGAACGACCCGCCGGCGTTGACGATGCCGCTCGCGATGCCGCGCCGCTCGGGCGCGACGAGCCGGCTCGTCGCCGCCATCAGCACCGAGACGCCGGCGAGCCCGGCGCCTCCGGCGGCGAGCACGCCGATCACGAGCACGAGTCCCCAGGTGGTCGACGCGAACGGCACCAGCGCGGTGCCGAGCGCGACCATCAGCACGCCGACGACGATGACGCGGCCGCTGCCCCAGCGGTCGGCCACCATGCCGGCGAACGGCTGCGTGAGACCCCACCAGAGCTGGCCGAAGCCGAACGCGAGGCTGATCGCCGCGAGGCCGAGTCCGGTGGAGGTGTTGAGCGCACCGATGAAGAGCCCCATCGACTGGCGCGCACCCATCGTGACCGCGAAGGTGCCGGCGGCGGCGAGCAGGACGAGCCAGAAGGCCATGCGGCGGCGGCTCGCAGCAGGCACGGCGGCGGCTTCAGGGGCTTTCGGGCTCATCGCTGTCTCCTGGTGCGGCGTTGACGATGCGCAGGCATTCGTCGAGCAAGGCGTGCAGGCGGACGACGCGTTCGTCGCCGAGCTGGCGGTTGAGCGCGAGCTGCGCGCGCTTCCATTCGGCCTGCGCGGCGGCGCGCTTGGCGCGACCCGAGGACGTCGCGGTCACGACGCGGCTGCGCGCGTCGCCGCCGGCGCCGACCTCGACCCAGCCCGCGCCGATCAGCGGCTGCAGGTTGCGCGTCAGCGTCGACGCGTCCATCTCGAGCAGGCGGGCGAGGCGCCCGGGTGCGATGGGCTCGCGCGCGACGATGGCCGAGAGCAGCGAGTACTGGGTGGTCTTGAGCCCGGCGACGGCGACCGCCGCGTCGTACTGCCGGCTGACGCGGCGCGTGAGCTGGCGCAGCTTGAGATTGGTACAGCCCTGCGGGCGGGCGGCCGGATCGGGAGCGGCGATGCGCGGCATGTCGTCCGCCGGGCCGGACGTCGGCGACTGGGCGGCCGCCGCGGCAGGGCCGGCCGCCTCCGCACCCGGATCACGCGTCGCGCGCCGGGCCGGTGAAGAAGGCGCGCCGGCGGCGGGCCGCAGGTGGGTCGTGCCGGACGTTACGACCCCCGTCGCTTCGGCGTGCTTCGACCGCTGCATCGTCCTTGCCGATCCGTCCGCTCGTCGTGCCATGCCGACGATTGTATCTACAAGCATTCGCTTTCACCAGCGGCACGAGACGTGCTCAGACGCTACGCTCGGCGTTTTCGTTTCGGTTCCCACCATGAGATTCCTCCACACCATGCTGCGCGTCGGCGACCTCGAACGGTCGATCGACTTCTACACGCGCGTTCTCGGGATGAAGCTGCTGCGCACCACCCATCGCCCGGAGCAGCAGTACTCGCTGGCGTTCGTCGGCTACGGCAGCAACCCCGAGCACGCCGAGATCGAGCTCACCTACAACCATGGCGTGTCGAGCTACGAGCACGGCACCGCGTTCGGCCACCTCGCGCTCGGCGTCGACGACGTCGCCTCGGCCTGCGAGACGATCCGCGCCAACGGGGGCACGATCACGCGCGAGGCCGGGCCGGTGAAGGGCGGCTCGACCATCATCGCCTTCGTGGTGGACCCCGACGGCTACAAGATCGAGCTGATCCAGCGTGGGACCTAGGAGCCTGGCCGGCGTGAAGCCGAGCCCGCGTTCCGCGTCGCAGCGTCCGGCCGCGCGTCTGCGAGCCCGTCGCGCGGGCGGCACGACGCGCCGGCGATGACGCACGCCGCGCTACCCGGCGCGCGCGACCCGCACGCGCTGCTCGCGCAGGCGCGCCGCACCTGGGGCGGTCACGGCGACCTCTGGGTGTTCGGCTACGCGTCGCTGATCTGGCGCCCCGAGTTCGAGTTCGTCGAGGAACGCGCGGCGACCGTGTACGGCTTCCACCGCGCGCTCGAGATGCGCTCGCGGGTCAACCGCGGCACGCCCGAGCGGCCGGGGCTCGTGTTCGCGCTGGTGCCGGGCGGCTCGTGCCGCGGCAAGGCCTACCGCATCGAGCAGCGCATCGCCGATGCCGAGCTCGAAAAGCTCTGGAGGCGCGAGATGCCGACGGGCATCTACGACGCCAAGTGGCTGCCGTGCAGGACGCCGCTCGGTCGCGTGCCCGCGCTCGCCTTCACCTTGAGCCGGCACAGCCCCGCTCACACGGGCTGCGTGCCGGACGAGCAGATGGTCGAGATCCTGCGCCACGCGAGCGGGCGCTACGGCAGCACGCTCGCCTACCTGCTCGACACCGCGACGTGCCTGCGCAGCCACGGCATCGTCGACCGCGACATCGAGCGCATCGTCGAACTCGCGCGCCGGCACGCGCTCGCGCCTTGAGGCCCGGGCGAGCCCGGCGGAGCGGCGCGCGTCAGACGCCGACGTTGCTCGGCGCGCGCTGCTCGCCGGCCGGTGCGCGGTGGCGCACCGCAGCGAGGTCGTCGGGCGTGTCGATGTCGATCAGCACGCCGGCGTCGTCGACCTCGAGGCCCAGCGCGGGGTAGCGCGCGAGCAGCCGCCGCGCGCCCTCGTCTCCGCTCAGCGCGACGAGGTCGGAGTAGAGCCCCAGCGAGAAGCCGACCGGATGGCCGCGCCGCCCCTGGTGCTGCGCATAGACGACGAGATGGTCGGTCAGGGCTGCAGCCACGCGCAGAAGCGTGCTCGGTCGCACCAGCGGCATGTCGCCCGGCAGCACGATCCAGCCGGCGGCGTCGGGACGCGCCGTCACGCCGGCACTGATCGAGTAGCCCATGCCGAGTCCGCCGGCCGAGCCGACCGGCGGCACCACGACGACGTCGCGCGCGGCGACGCTGCGCCGCGCCAGCTCGGAAAGGCCTTGCGTCGTGACGACGACGACCGGCAGCCCGGTCGCGATCGACGTCTCGAGCGTGCGCGACAGCACGGTCGAGTCGCCGAGCGGTTGGGCCAGCTTGTGCAGCGGCCCGCCGAAGCGGGAACCGAGTCCGGCGGCAAGAACGACGACAGCCACCGAGTCGGTCATGGCGTGGGGGTTCGGGCTGGCGGCCGCGACACGGCGCGGCGCACGAGAAACGGAAGACGAGTGGGTCGAAGGATCGGAGGTCGACCCCGGGTTCGATAGTGGTGTGTTCACTGAAAGGGTTCCCCCGGGTCGAAACCGGGAGCGGCCTGCCCGTGCAAGCCGCATGCCTCGCCGGCGCTCCACCCGACCGCGAACCGCGAAGCCGCGCCACCCCTGCCCGGTGCACTTTCTATACTGCGCCGCATGGACGACATCGCCGCGCTGCGCAAGAGCTACGAGCGCGACGCGCTCGACGAATCGGCATCGGCCGCCGACCCGTTGCAGCAGTTCTCGCGCTGGCTCGAGCAGGCGCTGGCTGCCAGGCTGCCCGAGCCGAACGCGATGACGCTCGCGACGGTCGGCCCCGACCACCGACCCTCGACCCGAATCGTGCTGATCAAGGGCTACGACGCACGTGGCATCGTCTGGTACACGAACTACCAGAGTCGCAAGGGCCGCGAGCTCGCCGCCAATCCGTACGCGGCGCTGCAATTCCATTGGGTCGAGCTCGAGCGCGTGGTGCGCATCGAGGGCCGTGTCGAGAAGGTCGACGAGGCCGAGTCGGACGCCTACTTCGCGTCGCGCCCGCTCGAGTCGCGCATCGGTGCATGGGCATCGCCGCAAAGCGAGGTGATCGCGTCGCGTGCCGAGCTCGTCGCCAGCGCCGCGCGCTACAGCGCGCGCTTCCTCCTGCAGCCGCCGCGCCCGCCGCACTGGGGCGGCCTGCGGCTGGTTCCGGATCGCTGGGAGTTCTGGCAAGGGCGCCCGTCGCGCCTGCACGACCGCTTGCGTTACCGGCTCGAGGGGCGGCAATGGGTGCGCGAACGCCTGGCACCCTGATCGGGCGGCGCGGCGCCTGAGCGACCCGTCGTCGTCGAACGACGCCGGCGAGCCGTTGCCCGATCGGCGGGTGCGCACCGCGGCGTTCACCATCGTCGGCAGCCTGCGTGCGCAGGCGCCCGCGCCGCATCGGGCTTTGCCTCTCCCGACCGCCCGCGGCGTCGCGCATCATCGAAGCGCGGCACAAGGTTTGCCTTCGCCGCGCACGATCGATCGCTTGCAAGGGACCCATGTCTTCAGGAATGTTCAGGCCGCACGGCTCGGGTGACACGCTCGCCTGCGAGGTGCCGCTGTCGCCGCGCCCTCCGCTGCCACCGGCGGCGCGGCCGTTCTCGCTGCGCCGTCTGCTCGGCTTCCTGGGCCCGGGCTACCTCATCGCGGTCGGCTACATGGACCCCGGCAACTGGGCGACCGACCTCGCCGGCGGTTCGACCTACGGCTATGCGCTGCTCTGGATCGTGATGCTCTCGAGCGCGATGGCGATGTTCCTGCAGGTGCTGGCCGCACGCCTGGGCATCGTCACCGGGCTCGACCTCGCGCAGGCGTGCCGTGCCCATTCGCGGCCCGGCAGCGTGGTATGGCAGTGGCTGCTCTGCGAGATCGCGATCTGCGCGGCCGACCTGGCCGAGGTGATCGGCACCGCGATCGCGCTCAAGCTCCTGTTCGGCCTGCCGCTCGCCATGGGCGTCTCGCTCACCGTGCTCGACGTGCTGCTCGTGCTGTGGCTGCAGCAGCGCGGCTTCCGCTATCTCGAGGCGCTGGTGATCAGCCTGATCTCGATCGTGGTGGTCTGCCTCGGCATCACGGTCGCGATGGCGCAGCCACAGTGGCAGGCGGTGTTCGCGGGCTTCGTTCCGACGTCGCGCACCGTCCTGGACCCCGGCATGCTCTACATCGCGATCGGGATCATCGGCGCGACGGTGATGCCGCACAACCTTTACCTGCACTCGTCGGCGGTGAAGTCGCGGCCGGCCGACCCGGGGGCCGGCGGCAAGAAGGTCGCGATCACCTACGCGACGATCGACATCATCGCGGCGCTGGCGTTGGCGTTCGTGATCAACGCATCGATCCTCGTGATGGCGGGAGCGGCGTTCCATGCGAACGGGCAGTTCCAGGTCGCCGAACTCGAGGACGCGCACGGCCTGCTCGCCGTGATGACCGGCACCACGGTCGCCGGCACCACCTTCGCGCTCGCCCTGCTCGCGTCCGGCCAGAGCTCGGCCGTGACCGCCACCCTCGCCGGGCAGATCGTGATGGAGGGCTATCTGCAGCTGCGCATTCCGCCCTGGGTGCGCCGCCTCCTGACCCGCTCGATCGCGATCGTGCCGGCGCTTTTCGTGACGCTGGTCTACGGCGAGTCGGCGATCGCCAAGCTGCTGATCGCGAGCCAGGTGGTGCTCAGCCTGCAACTGCCGTTCGCGATCGTTCCGCTGATCCGCTACACGAGCCAGCGTTCGATCATGGGCAGCTTCGCGAACGGTCGGACCACGGCCATCGTGGCGGCGCTGATCGCGACCACGATCATCGTGCTCAACCTGGTGCTGATCTGGCGCACGCTGACCTGAACCGGGCCGCGGGCCTTGCCGCTGGAGGCCCGCGAGGCGGCCGACCCCGCAGTTCGGGAGCACCAAGAAAAAAGCAGCGCCGTCGCCGGCGCTGCTTTCGAGTCGAAGCCAGGAGCCGCGGACCGGCTCCCTTGCCTCAGGCCTTGGTCGTCGCGGCGAGCGGCGGCTCGCGGGTGCCGGACTGCGCCTGCATCATCGCGTTCTCCTTCGCCGCTTGCGGCGCCATGCCTGGCGACGCATCGGCGCCGGTGGCAGCGGTGCCGTTGGCGTCGAGGCCGCCCATGCCGAGCATCGCACCGGTCACCGGGTCGACCGTCACGTCGGACTGAAGGCGAACGGCCATCTTCTCGGCCACGGCAAGGTCGCCCTTCTCCATGGTGACCTCCGGCAGGCCGCTGCCGCCGTCGACGGCCGGCGTCGCCTCGCGCACCTCGAAGGTCGGCTCGCTGTTCCACGGGCCGCGCGCATCGCCGTCGCCGGTCGACATGTTGAAGTAGACGTTGGTGAACTCGGCCTTGCCGGCGAGCTTGCCGGGCGGGAAGTTCGGCTGGATCGAGTAGAGCGCCTTCTCGAACGACTGCTGGTGGGCGATCTCGCGCGTCATCAAGAAGCCCAGCGCGTCCTTCACGCCCGGGTCGTCGGTGAGTGCGATCAGGCGCTCGTAGACAATCTTGGCGCGCGACTCGGCGGCGATGTTCGAGCGCAGGTCGGCGGCGGGGTCACCGATGGTGTCGATGTAGCCCGCGTTCCAGAGCTGCCCGCCGGAGTTGGTGTACGGAGGGCCGCCGCCGTACAGCACCTGGGTCACGTGCGAGCCGTTGCCGTAGCCGGAGATCTGGCGGTACATGTCGGCCTCGCTGTCGACCGCTTCCGACAGGCGGCCCTTCGCGCCCTTGTTGAGCATGGCGATGATGGTGCCGATCACCTCGAGGTGGCTCAGCTCCTCGGTCGCGATGTCGATCAGCATGTCGCGCCGGCCGGGGTCGTCCTCGCCGAGATACTGGTTGAAGTAGCGGCAGGCCGCGGCGAGTTCGCCCTGCGGACCGCCGAACTGTTCGAGCATGAGGTTGGCAAGACCTGGATTGCTTTCGGTGACGCGGACGGTGTATTGCAATCGCTTGTTGTGAGCGAACATTGAAGCTCCTTCGGGGTGTGAGCACGCGGCTCGTGGCTGATCGGGTTGCGGGCCCAGGTCGGCAAGCCCTGTGCCCGTGCCGATTGGCGGCTGCCATGGGCCTGATTGCACGTCCCCGGGCACGGGCGTGCGCAAGTAACCGATCGATCCCTCATGCCGAGGCTCGCCCGGCCTCTGGCCGCGGAGGCACGCGAGGCGCGCGCGGCGCTCCCGCGCCGCGCGCCCGGCACAAAGCCCTCCTAGGCAGCCCGCAGCCGGCTCTTGAAGGTCTTGCTGAACTTCTCGACCTTGGGCGCGACCACCATCGCGCAGTAGCCCTGGTTGGGGTTGTTGGCGAAGTAATGCTGGTGGTAGGCCTCGGCGCGCGTGTAGTTGCGCTCCGGCTCGATCTCGGTGACCGCGCGGCCGCGGTGCGCCGCATTCGCCTCGGCGAGCACCTCGCGTGCGACGCGCGCCTGCTCGTCGTCGTGCACGTAGATGCCCGACCGGTACTGCGTGCCGACGTCGTTGCCCTGGCGGTTGAGGGTGGTCGGGTCGTGCACCGCGAAGAAGATCTCGAGGATCTCGCGCAGGGTGATCCGCTGCGGGTCGAAGCTCACCCGAACGACCTCGTTGTAGCCGGTGCGGCCGCTGCAGACGTCGGCATAGGTCGGGTGGGCGGTCGTGCCGTTGGCGTAGCCCGACTCCACCGCGACCACGCCGTCGACACGCTCGTACACGGCCTCGGTGCACCAGAAGCAGCCGCCGCCCAGCGTGATCGTCTCGATGCCTTCGCCCATCGCGTCCTCCGTCGAGCGCCCGAGCGGCGCCCGCGGATTCTGCGGCAGCGTCGACGCCGCCGCGCATCGGCTGCCGGGTGCCCCTTGCGCGTCCGGCACAATCCGCCGCCGCCGAGAAAGAGCTAAGGGAGACGCGTGAACGAGGCGCTCGTCAGGCTGGGCATCGATTCGTGGAAGCCGTACGTCGCAGCGCTTGTGCTGCCGCCGATGCCGTTCCTGGTGCTCATCGTCGTCGGGGCGTGGTTCCTCGCGCGGCGGCGCCGTCTCGGCTGGGGCCTCGTCGCATCCGGCGTCGCGCTCGTCTGGCTGTCGGCGTCGGCCGCGGTCGCCGGGCCGGTCTCGCACTGGCTGCTGCCGCGGCCGCCGGCGCTCACCGAGGCCCGCATCGCCGAGCTGCGCGCCGAGGCGCGCGGCAACCCGCCGCCGGCGATCGTGGTGCTCGGCGGCGGCATCGAGGGGCCGGCCGCCGAGTACGGCGCCAGAACGCTGAACTGGCGCTCGCTCGAGCGCCTGCGCTACGGCCTCTACCTTGCGCAGAAGACACATGCGCCGGTGCTGTTCACCGGCGGCGTGGGCTGGGCCGATACGGGCGGCACCTCCGAGGCGAGCGCCGCCGCCAAGATCGCCGCCGAGGAGTTCGGCCGGCCCCTGCGCTGGCTCGAGGACCGCGCGCGCGATACCCGCGAGAACGCGCGCTACAGCGTCGAGATGCTGCGTGCCGCGGGGGTGCGCCACGTCCTCCTGGTGACGCACGGCTACCACATGCCGCGCGCGCTGCGTGCGTTCAACGAGGCGGCCGCCGGCACGATGCGCATCGAGCCGGCGCCAATGGGCCTCGCGCGGCGCAGCCAGAAGGCCGGCGTCAGGTGGCTGCCGACCAACAGCGGCTACGGCGACATGCGCGACACCGTGCACGAGCTGCTCGGGCTGCTGGCCGGCGCCTGACGCTTCGCCGAGCTCGCGACGCGCGCTACCGCTCACGCAGAGCCGCCGGAGCGTCACTACGGCACGCATCGGCGTTCTTCCTGCGCTGAAAGGCGTTCGACGCGGGCGATACTCGCGCTGCCCCGGCCGGTGCCGCCCGGGGCATGGCTGCTGGCGTCCTCCGAGCCGGCCGACAACCCGCCCGGCGGCGCCGTTTGAGCCCCGGGCCGACACCGCGAGCCGACGGCGCCGACGCGGCAGCACGACACCTCACGATCCGTATGAGCTCGAGCGATCCCACGACGATGGCTGCGCTGAACGCAGCCCAGGAGCTGATCCGGGCGGCAGCCTCGACGGCCGTCGTCGAGGCGGCGAATCACCTGCTCGCGCTGATGCGGACGGCGCCAACCTACCACCAGCGCGGCCAGCTCGCGTTCGCGCAGGTCCATCTGATGCAGCGCCAGACCGGCTTCGTCGCGAGCTTCGCGAAGGCACTGCGCCAGAGGGTCGCCGAGGACATCGACAGCAAGGACGCCGCCGGCGAGCGCGCCAAGACCGACTGGGACGCCATCGGCCTGGTGGAGGGCGACGCGATCGAGGAGAAGATCTCGTTCGACCGCATTGCGCAGTTCATCTCGCACGCCTGCGAGACCGAGCTGCTCGAGCTGGCGCGCTACACGAGCGCGCTGCTGCGGCACGGCGCGGCCGACCCGGAGCGCAACCCGCTGCGCGCCCAGGTGATCGGCGCCGCGCTGCACGAGGCGATCGAGACGATCAGCGAGGACGTCGAGATCCAGAAGGTGGTCGGACGCGAGCTCGGCCAGATCTTCGCGAAGGCGCTGCCCGCCTGCTACCGGCAGATCATCGACGACCTCAAGGCGCGCGACGTGCGGCCGGCCGACCTCGCCGTGGTGCCGACCAAGGCGGCGACGGGCGCGATCGACGGCCCGGGCGAGATGCAGCGCTTCTGGGAGCGCTCGCTGCAGGGCCGGCCGCTTCCGAACTACGGCATTCCCGATCTGCCGGGTCTGCCGGCCGGCACGCTCGGCGTCGCCGAGCCCGGGGACGCGCTGCGCGGCTGGCAGAGCTCGCTGATGGGCCGCATCGGCGGTTCGGACGCGATGCTGCCCGAAGGCCTCGACAGCGCCGGCGCCGCCGCGTTCCTCGATCGCCTGATGCGCGGCGCGCCGGCCGGCCAGCCGCTTCGCAGCACGCCGCCGGCGCCGAACACGCCGCTCGCCCAGGCCGACGCCGAGATGATGGCGCTGCTCAAGCGCATCGGCAGCGCGCACGCGACGACGCGCGACAACCTCGACGGCGTCGACAGCCACGGCGGTCTGTTCCCGCCGAGCCGCTACGGCGAGACGACAGCTTCCGGCCTCGGCGCGTTCGACGCGGCGCGCAGCGTGCGCGGCGCGCTCGAGGGCGTCGGCGAGCTGATGGCGGTCAACCTGATCCGAGCCCACCGCGACGAGCTGATCGAGGCCTCGCGCGGAAAGCTCGATCACATGGTGATCGACGTCGTCAGCAGCCTGTTCGACCAGATCCTTTCCGATCCCCGGGTGCCGTCGCCGATGGCGCGCCAGATCGCGCGCCTGCAGCTGCCGGTGCTGCGCGTGGCCCTGCGCGACCCGAACTTCTTCGCGTCGCGGCGCCACCCGGTGCGCCGCTTCATCAACCGCGTGTCGTCGCTCGCTGCGGCATACGACGAGTTCAGGAGCGGTCCCGGCAAGGAGCTGCTGGTCCGCGTCAGCCAGCTCGTCAAGGAGATCGTCGAGGGCGACTTCGACCAGCTCGAGATCTACAGCGAGAAGCTGCTCGCGCTCGAGAAATTCGTCGCCGAGCAGACCGCCGCCGAGGTCGAAGCGACACCGGCCGGCCCGACGCTCGAGGCCAAGGAACGCGAGTGGCGGCTGATCCAGCGCTTCACGCTGCAGCTGCGCGGCGCGCTCGATCCGCTGGCCCTGCCGGGCTTCGTCAAGGAGTTCCTGTCGCAGGTCTGGGGGCAGGTGATCATGACCGCGGCCGAGCGCCAGGGCGGCGAGTCCGCGCTCGTCAGGCAGTTGCGGCGCGCCGGCTACGACCTGGTCGCCAGCATCCAGCCCAAGCGCTCGGCCGAGCAGCGCCGTCAGTTCCTCGCGACCTTGCCCAAGCTGATGACGACGCTGAAGGACGGCGTCGCGCTGATCGAATGGCCGGAGCCGGCGCGCGGTACCTTCTTCAGCAGCCTGGTGGCCGCGCACGCAGGCTCGCTGAAGCTGCCGCCCGGCAGCGAGCTCGACCACAACATGCTGATGAAGCATGTCGAGACCGCGTTCCGGACCCCGATTCCGCGCCCCGAGGACCTCGACCGCGACGCCGACGAGCCGGCGCTGCCGGTCGCGGCGGTCGAGCCGCAGTTCTCGCCCGAGGAAGCGCGCAACGTCGGCCTGCTCGCCGAAACCGCGGTCGACTGGTCGGCACCGGTCGACGGCCGGCCGCCGGTATGGCCCGGCGAGGCGCTCGACATCAACCTCGACCTGCCCGACCCGGTGGCGCCCGCGCCGACGGCGGCCGACGCCGACGTCGACGTCGACGATGCAGCCGGCGCCGATGCCGAGCCGTCCGAAGGCCCGCAGCTGCGCGACCATCTGCACATCGGCCAGTCGTACCAGCTGCACCTGAAGGACCAGTGGGAGAAGGTGCGCCTCACCTACATGAGCCCGGGGCGCAACCTGTTCCTCTTCACCCACGGCTCCAAGGACCGCCGCACGATCTCGATGACCGTGCGCATGCTCGAGCGCCTCTGCCAGGCGCACCGAATGCGCAGCTACGAAGGCGCCCCGCTGATCGACCGCGCGACTGCGCGGGCACGCCAGCAGCTCGCCGAGCAGGACAACGCCGCGCGCCCGGCCGCCGGCGGAGCCTGACGGCCGCCGCCGGCTTCAGGCCGGCGACGAGCGCAGGCCGTAGGTGCTGGCGCCGACGAACAGGTACTCGACGCGCAGCACCGGCTCGCCCTTCTCGCCGGCGAACGTGAAGCCGACCATCGACACGCGGTCCCCGTTGCGGATCTCGGGCACCTTCCAGGCCTGCAGACGCGTCAGCGGCGACAGTTCGACGTGCCAGACCTTGTCGCGGCGGGTCGGCGTCTTCGCCTCGGCGAGCACCCGTGCGCCGTCGACGCTCGCGCTCTGCGCCGGCACCGGGCGCCGCGCCAGGTCGGCGGGGACCCTGAGGTCGGCAGGCACCTCGAGGTCGAACTCGGCATGCGGGTTGCGCCACGCGACGTTGCGGGCGACGCCCTCGAGGTACAGCGGCCGGTCCTGGTCGAAGCTGCTCCAGCCGTGGTGGGCGAGCGCGGCTCCGGCGGGCCAGGCGGCGAGCGCGGTCAGTACGGTTCGGCGTTGCATGGGTTGCTCCTCGTCAGTCGTAGGCGATCCAGCGGCCGCAGATGATGATGGCCAGCCAAAGCCCCAGGGAAAGCGTGGTCTGCGCTCGTGCCAGCGCGCCGGCCCGCTCGAGGCCGCGGAGCGCGTGGAACGCGCCCGCGTTCAGGCCGGCGGCGGCGATCAGCGCCATCTTGACGAGGAAGGCGCGGTTGCCGAGCAGGTCGGCGGGCTGGCTGAGGAAGAGCACGACGCCGCTCGCCACGGCAGCCCCGAAGCCCGCCCAGGTGAGGCCCAGCCCGAAGCGCGCGAACGGCCGCAGGGGCAGCTCCCGGGCGAAGCCCCAGAGTCGCAGCTCGACCAGCACCAGGCTGCCGAACAGCAGCGCGACGCCGACCACGTGGACGACCACCAGCGCCGGGTAGAGCCATGGGTGCGCGGCGACCCAGGCGAGCCCGTCGAACGCGGCGAGTGCCCGCATGTGCGTCAGGCTCGCAGTGGTGCCGGGGCTGCGACGCTCACGGCCGCGACGCCAGCGCCGCGCGCGGCGGCGCCAGCGGCTCGCCAAGCAGGCGGTGCCAGAGCCACGGCAACGCGACCGCGAGGTCGGGCCGCGACGAGACGAGCCGCGGCGCCACCGGCCTTGGCGCAGCGCCCTCGCGCGCCGCGACCGTGAAGGTGAACGTGTAGACCGGCTCCTGCCCCATCCGGAGATCGCTGACGAGCACGAGGGCGCCATCCTGCTGCAGCTTGTAGAAGCCCTTGCTGAACGCCGCGATGCGCTGAACGCCTTCCATCGAGCCGACCAGCGCTTCGAGCGCCGCACCGCGTTCGAAGCGGTCGAACGCGACGCGCGGCGAGCCGTCGAGCAGGCTGTGGAAGCCTTCGTGGTACGCATCGCCCGACACCGCGACGATGCGCCACAGCACCGTGTTGAGCGCGGTCGGCGTGACGAGCAGGCGCTCGACCGCGACGCCCTGCGCCGCGAGCGAGGCGCGCGCGACGCTCTCGACGTGCTGCTGCGCGGCCGCGCTCCACGCGAGGTACGCCGTGCTGAGCGCGAGCCCGGCGGCGTTGGCCGCGAGCGCGCGTCTGCCGCCGCGCCGCGCCAGCGCCCAGCCGGTGCCGACGAGCAGCGGCAGGGTGTACAGCGGATCGACGATGAAGATGCTGCCGACGCCGAACGGCCGGTCGGTGAACGGCAGGCCCAGCCGTGTGCCGTAGACCGTCATCGCGTCGAGCAGCGGATGCGTGATCAACGCGAGCCACGTCGCCAGCCACCAGCGCCGCCAGCGCTCCGGCTCGCGCGCAAGTCGCGCGACCGCCGCGCCGAACGGCAGCGACACGGCGCTGAGCCAGAACAGCGCATGGCTCTCGGCGCGGTGCAGCACCATGTTGCGGATCGGGTCGCCGTGATCGATCAGCACGTCGAGGTCGGGCAGCGTGCCGGCGACCGCACCCCACAGCGCGGCCTTCCAGACCGGCGTGCGCCGGCCCATCACCGCGACCGCGACGGCGGCGCCGAGTCCGATCTGCGAGAGCGAATCCATCGTCAGCGGTGCCGCAGCGCGGGCTGCCGAGGCCTGCTCACGCGCCGGCGCGCAGCGCGCAGTTCACGGGCTTCGCGCCGAGCACGTCGACGAGCACCTTCGGCTCGATGCCGATGAGGTAACCGCGGCGGCCGCCGTTGATCAGGATGCGCGGCAGCTCGAGGATGCTCGCCTCGACCCATACCGGCAGCGCCTTGCGCGTCGCGAACGGCGAGGTGCCGCCGACCTGGTAGCCGCTCGCACGCTCGGCGGCATCCGGCGTGCACGGCTCGACCGTCTTGGCGCCGATCGCGCGCGCCAGGTTCTTGGTGCTGACCTGGCAGTCGCCGTGCATCAGCACGATCAGCGGGTGCGCGCGCTCGTCCTGCATCACCAGCGTCTTGACGACGGCGTGCTCGTCGACGCCGAGCTGGCGCGACGACTCGGCGGTGCCACCCTTGTCGACATAGTCGTACACGTGTTCGCTGAACGCGACGCCGGCCTGGCGCAGCAGCTGGGTCGCCGGGGTGGCGCTGACGTGGGACGACTTCTTCGGCATGGAACGCGCGGCACGAGCCGCCTCGAGGTTGACGCGGTACGGGGCACCGCAGCGGGGTGGCGAGAACCCCGCCCGGCGGCGGGTCGACGGGATCATAGGATCGCGGCAGCGGGTCCACGCGCCGCGCCTCGCGCCGAGGCGAGCCGGCCGGAACGCGCGAGGAGACACGAGCGATGGAGACGTTCCGATTCGCGGCGCCGTACGAGCTGCCGACCTACCCCTTCGTGGTGCCGCCCGACATCGGCGCCGTGACGCGCCGGCGCTACCCGGTCGTGATCGTCGGCGGCGGCTTGTCGGGGCTGACGCTCGCCTGCGACCTGGCGCAGCGCGGCGTGCGCGCCATCGTGCTCGACGACGACGACACCGTCGGCGCGCGCGGCGCGTCGTCGCGCGGCATCTGCTACGCGCAGAAGAGCCTCGAGATCTTCGACCGGCTCGGCATCTTCGAACGCATCGCCAAGAAAGGCGTCACCTGGTCGGTCGGCAAGACGTACTCGGGCGACAGCGAGGTCTACGGCTTCAACCTCGACGCCGACAGTATTTCGGTGCAGCCGCCCTTCATCAACCTGCAGCAGTTCTACATCGAAGGCTTTCTCGTCGAGCGCATCCGGGCGCTCGGCAGCGTCGAGCTGCGCTGGAGGAATCGCGTCGCGCGCATCGAGCCGCACCCGGACCACGTGGTCGCCTGTATCGAGACGCCCGCCGGCGACTACGCGCTCGAGGCCGACTACCTGATCGACGCCACCGGCGCGAACAGCCCGATCCGCAACCAGCTCGGGCTCGACGCGCACCCCTCGCGCAGCACCGACCGCTGGTGCATCAGCGACGTGCGCTTCGAGAAGCCGCTGCCGACCGAGCGCTGGACCTGGATCGACGCGCCGTTCAACGACGGTCGCGCGGTCTGGCAGCACCTGATGGGCGACGAGGTCTGGCGCATCGACTACCAGATGGCCGAGAACAGCGATCCGGAGGCGATCAGCCGCCCGGAGGTGACCGGCTCGCGTCTGCGCCGCCAGCTCGGGCCCGACGTCGAGTTCGAGTTCGTCTGGATCGGCCCGTACCAGTACCGCGACCACCTGCTCGACGAGTTCCGGCACGGCCGCGTCTTCTTCATCGGCGACTCGGCGCACGTGGTCTGTCCATTCGGAGCGCGCGGCGGCAACAGCGGCATCCAGGACGCCGCCAACCTGGGCTGGAAGCTCGCGCTGGTGCTCGAGGGCCGGGCCGGCGATGCCCTGCTCGACACCTATCACGCCGAGCGTCGCGCGGCCACGGTCGAGAACCTCGAGGTGACGAGCCGCACCGCACGCTTCCTCGCGCCGCGCTCGCCGGCCGAGCACACGCTGCGGCGCGCCGCCATCGCGCTGGCGCGGCGCTACGCTTTCGCGCGGCCGCTCGTCAACACCGGCCGCATGTCGATCGCCAATCCGTATCCGCCGGCGCCGTGGCTGCCGCAAGGAGCGTGCTCGGTGCAGAACGTGCCGCTGCTCGCAGCCGACGGCCAGCCGACCCGGCTCGTGCACCTGCTGCGCGACGCCAGCGCGCTGCTCGGGCTGTGGTTCGAGCCGTCGCCTGCCGACGTCGACGCGGCGCTGCAGGCGGCCGAACGACTGCCGGTGCGGCTGGTCGCGATCGGCGGCACGACGCGCCTGCCGACGCTCGGCGACCCCTCGGGCACGCTGGCCCGCCACCTCGGCGCCGCGCCCGGCACGCTCTGCCTGCTGCGGCCCGACGGCTACTTGGCGCGCCGCATCGCCGACGCCGATCCCGACGCGCTCGCCGACGCGGTCGCCACCGCGCTCGCCGGAAGTCGCGCCCTGGAGCCCGCATGAAGACGCAACCGAACCTGCAACAGCCCGACGCGTTCTATGCGGCCTGGGTCGCCGCGCACGAGCACCTCGACCCCGTGCGGAGCGCCGACCTCAACGCCCGCCTCGTGCTGCTGCTCGCCAACCAGATCGGCGATCACGCGGTGCTGCTCGAATGCATCGAGGCGGCCCGCACCAGCGCCGATGAGGTCGAACCCGGCTGAAGGCCGCGAGGAGTCACCACCCGGCCGCTCCCCCGCGAGCGGTCCACGCACCGACCGGCGAGTACCGGCCCGAAAGCTGCCGCGAGGCGTGCTCGCGCGCGCCTACGAGCGCGCGCCGCCCGCGCCGACCTGCACCAGGCGCGGCTCGGGGGTGGCGCTGTCGAGCGGCGGCCCGCCGGGCGTACCGAGCGTCTGCAACTGCTCGGCGACGAGGCGCGCCGGCCGCGTCTGCTCGAGCTGGTCGTGCGCCTTGACGAGCTCGCGCATCAGCACGTAGTCGACGCCGCGCAGCCGGCCTCGCTCGGCGAGCACGCGGCGGCGGTAGCCCGCCGCCGGCTCGAGGCGCACCAGGTTCACCGCTTTGTAGAGCCACGGATGCTGCTCGTCGAGCTCGCCGACGTAGAGCCCGAGCGTTCCGTAGCTGAGGTCGAGGTGCGACGCGCTGAACGAGGCGACGAGGCTCCAGCCGAACGCGACCAGGCCGGCGATCAGGAGCCCGATCGCCGCCACCTCGAAGAAGCCCGTCGCGCCATCGTTGCCGATGTTCGCCTGCGAGAGCCCGGCGCTGAGACAGCCGAGCGCGACCAGCGCCACCCCGGCCCAGATGCCGCCGCGCACGTAGGCCGAGCGCGGCCGCGTCGGGCAGCGGATGAACTCGCTCTGCAGGGCCTCGAGCTCGGCATCGGAGAGGCCGGCGAGCTCGCGCGCGGTGCCGAGCTCGCTCTGCACCACCAGGCGCTGGGTCCAGCGCTCGAAAGCGACCTGCGGCGACGGCGGGGTGCGCTCGGGGGCGTAGAACTCGCGCGCCCGCATCAGGCGCTCGCTGCCGAGCAGCGAGCCATCGAAGAAGCTGTTGACTAGCGACACGTTGCACCTCGCTCAGCAGGCTTGGGCGCTTCACTCTCGGCACGCCCGCATAGCGCCACAACCGGGTTATGCCCTAGCAGGCTGTCCAAATACGTTTGGCGTCGCGCGTGGGCAACCCGGGTTCACGAGGCAGTTTGGCAGCTTTGATGCCCGTCGTCGGACGTGCCACCTCCGCGATGTGGAGGATGTCGCTAGAACGCGGTGCGCAGGTAGGCCGTGAACATCGAGCCGCGCTGGCCGTAGGTCTTGCCGTGCAACCACGCGGCCTGCCAGGTGAGCTTGCGATCGGTGAACGGCAGCGTGCCGAACAGCGCCGGCCCGGCGCGGTGCGAGGGCGTGTCGGGCTCCCAGTCGCTCCAGCGGCCCGATTCGCCGAAGCCCTGCGCGCCGACGTGCAGCCAGGGGCGCCAGCGATGGCGCACCTGCCACTGGTACTTCAGGCGCGCGGGGTGCTCCGACTGCGAGCCGAAGCTGCGTTCGAGGAAGACGTTCGCGTTGAGCTGGGTGCGGCCGACGTCGGTCTGCAGCGCCGGCCCGATCTCGATCGTCTTGGGCCCGGCGCCGTCGCGCGGCACCGCAAGCAGCGTGTGCACCGCGACGTCGATCGGCCACTGGCCTTGCGTCAGCAGATAGTCGTTCTGCCACGACAGCGTGCTGAGCTCGGTCGGCGTGTCGCGGCCGGTGATCCAGCTCGCGAGCACGAAGGTGTACCAGCGTCCGGTGTTGAGTCCGAGGCCGATCTCGGGCCAGAGCACCGCATGGCCGTCCTTCGGCTTCACGGACCAGTAGCGCAGGTCGAGGTTGCGCACGCCGGGGTCGTCGTAGACGGTGACCACGTAGTAGCCGGGATCGGCCGCGCGCGCCGGCGCCGCGGCGAGTGCCGCGGCGAGCGCCAGCGCGATGGCGGCCCAGCCGGCCGAGCGTTTCACGACACGAGTCCCCATCCGATCCCCTTGCCCGGGAGGATGCGCGGGCCCGTCTCGTGCCGGTGCGCGGATAACGCGGCGAAACACCCGCCGGTTCGGCGCTTCAGGGCGTCGTGGCGTCGTCAGTGCAGCGTCAGCGCGACGGCACGCGCGCCGGCGGGCAGCGACGCCGGCTTGCGCTCGACGAAGCGGGCGAACTCGTCGACCGGCATCGGCCGGCCCATGTGGTAGCCCTGCGCCTGGTCGCAGCCGAGCTCGCGCAGCATGTTCCACACCTCGGCGCTCTCGACGCCCTCGGCGACCACCTGCAGGCCGAGGTTGTGCGCGAGGTCGATCGTCGAGCGCACGATCGTCGCGTCGTCGCGCTCGCTCTGCATGCTGCGCACGAACGACTGGTCGATCTTGATCTCGTCGACCGGCAGGCGCTTCAGGTACGCGAGCGACGAGTAGCCGGTGCCGAAATCGTCGATCGAGAGCTGGAAGCCCATCTCGCTCAGGCGATCGAGGATCGCCAGCGCGCGCGCCGGGTCGTCCATGATCGCGCTCTCGGTGATCTCGAAGCAGAACGCCTCGGCCGGCACCCGGTGGCGCGCCAGCACCGCGGCGAACTTGAGCGGCAGCTCGGGGTCGAGCAGGTCGCGCGTCGAGAGGTTGACCGAGAGCACCAGCTCGGCGGCGCCGGCACCCAGGCGCCGATGGTGGCGCGCCGCTTCCTCGAAGACCCACAGTGTGAGCACGCGGATGAAGCCGGTCTGCTCGGCGAACGGGATGAATTCGCCCGGCGGCACCAGGCCGCGCTCGCGGTGCTGCCAGCGCACCAGCGCCTCGGCGCCGATCACGCGGCCGTCGTCTAGCGCGAGCTTGGGCTGCAGGTAGAGGCGCAGCTCGCCGCGCTCGACCGCCTCGCGCAGCTCGGTGAGCAGGGTCAGGGTCTGCGCGCTCGCGACGTCGATCGACGGCGCGTACAGCACCGGCCCGCTGCTGCGCCGCTTGGCGGCGTACATCGCAAGCTCGGCGCGGTTGAGCAGCGCGTCCCCGTCGTCGGCGTGCTGCGGCCAGCAGGCCACGCCGATCGCCGCGCGCATGTCGACGCGGTGTTCCTCGAGCGCGAGCGGCTCGTCGAACGCGCGCTCGATCCGCTCGGCGATCGAGAGCGCGAGCGCGGCGTGCGGCACCCGCAGCAGGATGCCGAACTCGTCGCCGCTCAGGCGCGCGACGAGCTCGCCTTCGCGCACCAGGTGACTCGCGAGGCGCTGGCCGACCTGGATCAGCAGCAGGTCGCCGATGCGGTAGCCGAGCACGTCGTTGACGTGCTTGAAGCGGTTGAGGTCGAGCATCACCACCGCGATCGTGCTCCGCTCGGCGATGGCGTCGTTGACCGCCTCGCGAAAGCGCGCGCGGTTCGGCAGGCCGGTCAGGCTGTCCCAGTACGCGAGGCGCAGGATCTGCGCCTGGTTCTCGGCCACGCGCGTGCGCATGCGCTCGAACGCCTGCGACAGCTCGCCGACTTCGTCGTGACGGCGCTGTCCGCGCATCGGCGTCTCGAAATCGCCGGCGCCCAGGCGCTCGGCTGCGGCCGCGAGCGCGCGCAGCGGCGTGGTGACGCGGCGCGCGGTGAACACGCTGCCGACCGCGAACACGCCGATCGCGAGCAGGGTGATGCCGATCAGCGCGAGCTGAAGGTCGCGCGGCAGGCGCACCGCGTCGTCGACCGAGAGCGACACCAGCGCAAGGATGTCGGGCGCCGCGCCATGGGCCGGCGGGCGGCCGAGCGGCATGACGCGCACGCCGAGCTCCTCGCCGGCGGCCATCACCGAGGTCATCGGCTGGTCGATCGCCGACGCCGGCCATTTCTCGCCGACGAGGCCGGCGCTGCGCCCCGCATCCAGGCTGGTGAGGCTGAGGCGCCAGGGGCCGTCGGGGCTGCGCCGGGACACCAGCGTGAGGCCGAGCCCCGACAGGTCGCGCATGTCGTCGCCGAGGTGCGGGTCGACCGGAAACGCCATCAGCACCCAGCCGACGACGAGCGGCGCGCGCACCGGCACCAGCACCGCCTGGTGCGGCGTGCCGGCGACCAGCGCGATCGTGCTCGGCTGGCCGGCGATCGCCGAGTCGCGCAGCTGGTGCGCGACGGCGACGAGTTCGTTCGGGTGCGCCGCGGTGCTCGCGCGCAGCGCGAAATCGGTGCCGAGCAGCGCCGCCTCGGTCGCGCCGATGCGCGCGCCGTGGTTGGCGAGCACCGACACGATGGTGTCGGCGTCGTTCGAGCTCACCGCTTCGCGAAAGCCGTAGTCGGCAGCCAGCAGGCGCGCGCCGTCGACCAGCGCGCCGGCCTTGCGCTCGAGCAGGCTCTGCAGCAGACGCTCGCCCTCGCGCAGCTGGTTCGGCAGCACGCGATGCGCGTGCTGCGACAGGCTCGCCTGCAGTGCCGTGAAGCTCGCCAGCTGCACGGCGAGCAGCATGCCCAGGAACAGCACGATGATGCGGACCCCGATCGAGCGTTCCCAGAAGGGAACCCGCAACGTCATTTCGGCGTCGCCGCGAGGTTCAGCTGGACGCGCTGCTCGACGTCCGCCTGGGCGACGCTGATCGGGGTCGACGTCGGCTCGGCCTGCCCCGGCATGCCCGGGTGCCAGGCGCGCAGGCGATACGCGCCGGCCGGCACGCTGCCGATGCTGGCGCGACCGGCCGTGCTGCTGCGCGTGTGGAGCGGGGTGTCGACGACGACGACCCAGGCCGTCATCTGGTCGTGGATGTTGCAGCCGAGCACCGCGATGCCGGGCTTGTCGAACACCACCGGCGCGTGCGGCGAGCCGGCGTAGAGCTTGAGCTCGAAGTTCTTGGCGGGCGAGAACGAGTAGACGTGGTGGCGGACCGTGTCCTGGTTCGGAAACGTGACCGGCGTCCCGACCGTCACCACGGTCACCGCCGGCGTGAACTGGCGCCTGATCTGCGCGATCTCGACCGTGCCGAGCGGCCTGGTCGGCAACGTGCCCGTCACCGGCTCGAGCATCACCACCGCGTCGGGGATCGGGCGCCCCGCGGCGTCGTTGACGACGACGTTGACGGTGGCGGCGTGCGCCGCGAAGGAAAGCGACGCGGCAAGAAAGGCGGCGAGGACGAGCGTGAGCGGGCGGGTCGGCATGGGGCGGCAACGGCGCAGGAAGCGGGCGGAGCACGCCCGCTTCCACTATCGGCCGCCGGACCCGAGGCTTGAACGCGCGGCGTCGCGCGTGCCGCGCGGGCGCGTCAATTCCGCACGGCGCCTCGCGCGCCGTGCGGCACCTCGCTCACGAGCAGTGCTGCGCCACCCGCGCCGCCTTCTCCGGGTTGAACCACGCCGGATCGCCCGGCTGGTAGACCTCGGGCTCGAGGAGGTCGGTGGGGTCGGTGTGGTTGCGGATCACCGGCCAGTTGCCGCGCGGAAAGCCCGGCCACGCATTGCGCGGCTGCTCCATCAGCTTCAGGTGGTTGAGCACCCCCGAGTAGTACTGCAGCGCCGCACCGATGGGCGCGTGGCCCGAGGTCACGATGCGCGGGCGCAGGGCCTCGAGGTGGTAGACGAGGTCGCGCCAGCCGTTCTCGTCGGTGTTGCCCGACGAGAACGACGAGAAGTTCAGGTCGGTGTTCGGCAGGCTGCGCATCAGGTTGAGCACGCGCTGGCCGTCGGCCGGCACCCCGTTCGGCCAGTTGCTGCCCTTGCCTTCCTTGAAGGCGCCGATCGAGTTGTTGTAGAAGAGGCTGAAGTTGTAGCCGGTGCGCAGCACGAACTGGAAGTCGAGCTGGTCGGCACCGCCCGGGCCTGGGCCCTGTCGCAGGTCCTGCTGGCCGGCCTGGCGCGGGTTGGTCGGCGTCAGCGGAACGCCGGGCGGGAAGAGCGTCGGGTCGCGCGGGTCGGGTGTGTCGACCACCTGCACCGGGCCCCAGTCGGGGTCGGGCGGCAACGCGACCGAATGCAGGGCGCGGAAGCCGTTGATGCAGACCAGCGGCTCGAACTGGCGGATCCGGACCAGCTCGGTTGCCGGCACCGAACCGCTCGACGTGATGCCGACGCAGCTGATCGTCGTCGCTGGCGGGATCGCGAAGTTCGGGTCGGCCTGCATGAACGGGTCGTTCTTCATGCGGGCGAGCGCGGTCTGCGCGGTGCCGCACGCCTCCGGCGTCATGTAGAGCGTCGCGCCGGTCCTGGCGGCGATGAACGCGGCGTTGTCGGCGTGGTCGCTGTGGCCGTGGCCGATGAAGATTGCCTCCGGCTTCAGATCGACGAGGTCCTTGATGACGAGCGGCGTGCGGCCGGGCGTGACCTCGAGGCGCGGGATGTACGCATCGAGCATGATCACGCGGCCGAGCAGCGACACCGCCGCCGCGTTGTGGCCCAGCCACGAGAACACCACCTTGTCCTTCTTCACCGCGCCGGTCGCGGCGTCGACGTTCTCGAAGCCGAAGATCTTGGCGCGCGCTTCCGCCAACGGCGTTGCGGCGTGAGTGCCGGCGACGGCGAGCAGTGCCCCGGCGGCGACGAGGGGCTGGATCAGTCTCTTGCGGTGGGTCATGGGTGTCTCCGTGCGTTCGTTGCTGAGCGGCGCCGGCGCGCGGAAAGCACCACGCGGCCGAGCGCCGGCAGCGCCGCGTGACCGAACCCGTCCTGCATCCACGACTTGCGCGTTGAGTACGCGCGGCGGAGCGGATGAATGCATGCCAGCGGCCGAGTGTGCACGCACGCTCGGCGCTGGCAAGCCATCGTTCGCGCAATCTCGTCAGTAGAAACGCGGTCCCGGCAGCTGCTCCCGCCGCCGACGGCCGCGCCGCACGTGGCCCGCTCGGCGCGGGCGCGCTCCTCAGCCGATACGAGCGCCCGCTCCGCCGCTCGGCGCGGCGGTGATGCGGCTGAGCAGCGGTCGTATCGCTGCGCAGAGGCCGCGGCGCCGACGGCGCGCCGCGCCGCGCCGCGGGAAGTCGCTCAGGCGCTGCGGAAGCGCGTCGCCTTCACGAACGCGATGGCCGCGAACGGCAGGACCACCCCGAGCACGAGGCTCGCGGCGATCAGCACGCCGAGCTCGCTGTAGTCGGCCGGCACGCTGACGCGGCCGGCCTTGTCCTTGACCTCGCGCGTGACGAGAAAGATCTCGTTGAGGTACTTGGTGCCGAGCTGCGATGCGGCGAGCGCGAGGTTGGTGAACGACGCCATCACCGCGAAGAACGTCGCCTTCAGCCGGTCGGGCGCCGAGTTGGCGATCCACGCCAGCATCGGCACCATCGAGATCTGCCCGAGCGGCGACTCGAGCGCGGTGTTGACGATCGCGATCGTGCGGGCGTCGACGAGGCCGCCGGTCATCGCCGCGGTCCACTCGTGCAGGCCGTGGACCATGCCGAGCACCGGCAGGCTGAGCAGCGTCCCGGCGATCGTGAGCCAGCCGACGATGTAGGCGATCGAGCGCTCGGCCATGAAGCGGCGGAACAGGAACAGGCCGAACAGCGTCAGCACGCTGCCGATCAGCGACAGGCGCGCGATGAACGACGGGTCGAATCCGAGGCCGTCGATGAACCACCAGGTGAGCCCTTCGCCGGGCCCGGGCACCGCACGGAACACGAAGATGACGAGCGCGGTGCCGACCAGCACGTTGCGCGGCTCGGGGTCGAGCTCGCGCGTCAGGCGCCACATCAGGAACAGCACGATCGCCATCGAGGCGGCGAAGATGATCTCCTGCCCCACCGGCACGTCGCCGAGCCCGACCGCGACCGACACCACCGCGAACGCAAGGCCGCCGCCGAGGATCCACCAGTTGACCGGCGGCGGCTCGCCAACGGCGTTCAGCATCGCGTCGACCTCCGCCGGCGCGTAACCGGCGGCGCGCAGCCGCGCGGCATCGCGCCAGCGCAGCCACAGGCCCAGCATGACGCCGAGCACCGAGACGACCGGGATCACCAGCGCGAGCTCGTAGACGAACAGGTAGAGCGCGCCGACCTGCGCCGGCGGCAGGTTCGGCGCGTCGCGCAGCAGCACCACGTTGGCGAACGACACCAGCACGCTGCCGCCGATGATCGCGACCCGGCCCAGCGTCTGCATCGTCGTGTGCATCGAGCGCCGGCGCGCCTCGTTGACCGGTGTGCCGTCGGCCTCGTAGCGCGGGACCGCCTCGACGGTCATCGCGTCGGCGACGGTGTCCTGCACCACGTAGCCGATCGGCGCGAGCAGCGCCGACAGCACGTACCAGGCCTCGATCGGCGCGATCGCGCGCAGCGCCTCCGTGTGCCCGAGGAGGCCGATCATGATCACGATGCTCGCCGTGATGAGGCCGGCGCCCAGAAAGACGAGCAGCGCCTTCCAGCGCCACACCAGGTCGACCAGGTGGCCGAGCGGCATCTTCAGCGACCACGGCAGCGTCGCCCAGAAGCCGAGCGCGGCGAGGAAGCCGGCCGAGAGGCCGAGCCGCTCCTTCACGTAGAACGTGCCGACGATGGCGGTGAGGCCCGACACTCCGGCGGCCACGTAGACCATCAGCGGCGGCAGGTACGACCAGCGCATCTCGCGCCCGAGCGCGAGCAGGTTGCGGTCGATCCAGCCCCCGAGCGCGGCGGCCGGGTTCAAGGCCGACCCGCGCGACACCGCGCGCGGCGCGCGAGCAGGCGATGCGCGGTCACGCGCGAAGACGAGGTGCCGCGAGCCTCAGGCGGCGGCGCGGCGAGCGAGTCGGGGAGTCGGGGCACGGCAGCAGCATCCGGAAAGACCAGCCCGATGATAGAAGCCGCCCCGCCGGCCGCCCGCGCGGCCGAGGACGGCGCTGCGGCATTTCGCCGCGCGCGCTCGCGATCGTCGAGACCATCGCGAGCGACGCGTGCCGTCGCCTCGGATGCCGACGGAGCGACGCGCCGCCGCGCCTGATCGGCCGCTCGCACGAACGAACGGCCCGCCGACGCTGCCGCCGACGGGCCGAGGGCCGAACGGCCGACGCTCAGGACCCGATCACGCGCAGGTCGGCCGCGCTTCCGAGCGTCTGGCGCACCTGATGGGCGAGCGAGCCGAACAGGCTCGCGGCGAGGCTCGGCTCTTCCTTGGCGAACACGATGCGATCGCAGCCGAGGTCGCGCGCCGCCGCGACGATGGTCGGCGCGCTGCGCCCGACCAGCACCGTGCAGGTGCACGGCACGCCGGCCGCCTCGAGCAGTGCGCGCGCCGGCTCGAGCTCCTCGGCGCCGGCGGTCTGCTGGAGTTCGCGCAGCTCGCGCGGGTCGAAGAACATCGAGACGTGGCCCGACACCTTCGGCTGCACGCGCAACAGGCACGCGGTGAGCGGCTCGTCACGCGCCATGCGCACGACCTGCTCGATCGCCGAGCGCGTGCGCGCCGGCTGGGTGGGATCGACGGGGACGAGGACGCGCTTCATGCTGGCCTCCTCAAGCCGCGGTCTGGTCGGCCGCATGCAGCTGCTGCTGCCGGCTCGTCAGCCACTTGCCGATGGCGACGACGGCGATCGCGCCGATCACCGGAACCATCGTGTGCAGCGCGTGATGCGAGGTGGTCCACGCCTCGATCGACGGGTCGCTCACCGCCATCTCGCCGGCGACCCAGCCGAGCAGCGCCGCGCCGAGCGTGATGATGATCGGGAAGCGCCCCATCAGCTTGAGGATGATGGTGCTGCCGAAGATGATCAGCGGGATGCTGATCACGAGGCCGAACACCAGCAGCGGGACGTTGCCCTTGGCCGCGGCGGCGACGCCGACGACATTGTCGAGGCTCATCACGAGGTCGGCGACGACGATGGTCTTGATCGCCGCGGCGAGGCTCGAATGGCCTTCGAGTTCCTCTTCGCCGTCGTCGCCCTTGAGGAGGCCCACGCCGATCCAGAACAGCAGCGCCGCGCCGACCAGCTTGAGGTACGGCAGCGTCAGCAGGTAGACCGCGAAGAAGGTCAGGATGATCCGCAACACGATGGCCCCGACGCTGCCGAAGAGGATCGCCTTCTTCTGCTGCGACGGCGAGAGCGAGCGCGAGGCCATCGCGATGACGACCGCGTTGTCACCGCTCAGCACGATGTTGATGAGGATGATCTGGGATAGCGCGATCCAGAACTCGGGGGTGGACAGGAACGACATGGGGTCTCCTCGAACGTCGGAGCCGGACTGGCTCGGATCGCCGCGAAGACTAAGAACCTGTTCTGACGCCTTCCTTCCGGCGCGCTGTCGCGAGGTTGTCGCTCACCTGACAGCCGCCTGACAGCCGCGCTCGCTCAGCTGCTGCGCAGGCGGAAGAACACGCTGAAGGTGTTGCCGACGCCGTCGGTGTCCTCCTCGAGCGTGATGCGCGCGCCGTGCAGCGTCGCGATCTCGCTGACGATCGCGAGGCCGAGGCCGCTGCCGTCCTGTCCGCTGCCGAGCAGGCGATGGAAGCGCTCGAAGATCCGCTGGCGCTCCTCGACCGGAATGCTCGGACCGTCGTCGCTGATGCCGAGCCGGCACTGGTCGGCCGCGGTCTTCTCGGTGCGCACCGTGACGCGGCCGCCGCGCTGGCTGTAGCGGATCGCGTTGTCGATGAGGTTGTTGATGAGCTCGCGCAGGCGGTCGGGGTCGCCGTCGATCATCAGCGGCTCGCCGGCACCCTCGAAGCCGAGGTCGATCTCGTGGCGGATCGCTTCCGGCACCCACTCCATGCTCGCCTCGAGCGCGCACGCGTCGAGGTCGACCGGGTGCAGCTGCATCGCGTCGAGCGCGCCGGGCTCGTTGCGCGCGAGCGAGAGCAGCTGGCGCACCAGCCGCGAAAGCCGATCGGCACTGATGTAGAGCTGGGCTAGCGAGTGGCGCACGCGCTCCGGATCGGTCTCGCGCAAGGCGAGCTCGATCTGCGCCTTGAGGCCGCTGACCGGCGTCTTCAGCTGGTGCGCGGCGTCGGCGACGAAACGGCTCTGGAAGTCGAACGTGCGGCCGAGGCGCGCCATCAGCTCGTTGACCTCGTCGACCAGCGGCCGCACCTCGCCGGGCACGTCGTCGGTCGCGATCGGGCTGAGGTCGAGGTGCGAACGGTCCGACACCGCGCGGCGCAGACGCTGCAGCGGCTGCAGGCCGCGCGAGACGCCGAACCACACCACGGCGGTCGCCATCACGATCAGCAGCACCTGCGGCAGCACCACGTTGGCCACCATCTCCCACGCGAAGCGGGTGCGCTTGTGCAGCGTCTCGGCCACCTGGATGCGGACCTGCGTCGGCGCCGCCGCGCTGCCGACCGGCAGCCACGCGACCATCATGCGCACCGGCTCGCCGTGCACCACGTCCTCGTAGAAGCGGGCCGGCCGCGGCGACGCGGCGGCGGCGCCGTTGCGCGGCTGCGGCATCTGGGGGTCGCCGCCGAGCAGGCGCCCGTCCGTCGCGACCACGCGGTAGTACAGCAGGTCGTCGGGATCGCGCAGCAGGATGTTGCCGGCGGCATCCGACAGGTCCAGGCGCGGGCCGGCCGGCTCGGCACGCACGTGCAGCACGATCTCGCGGCCGATCTCGAAGAGGGCACGGTCGTACGCGAGGTTCGAGAAGCGCACCGAGTTCCAGTAGGCGACGCCGGTGTCGAGCACCAGCAGCGCCGCCAGCGGCCCGAGCAGCCACGCCAGGAGCTTGCGCTGCAGGCGCGGCTCAGGCGCCTTCACCGACCCGATCCATCAGGTAGCCCATGCCGCGCACGGTGCGGATCTCGCAGCCGAGCGGCTCGAGCTTCTTGCGCAGGCGGTAGATGTTGACCTCGATCGCGTTGTCGGCGACCTCCTCGCCCCAGCCGTAGAGGTGGTTGGCCATCTGCTCCTTGCTGACCACGCGGCCGGCGCGCATCAGCAGCAGCTCGAGCATCGCGAGTTCGCGCGGCGAGAGCTCGACCGGCCGCTTGTCGTGGAAGACACGCCGCCCGACGGTGTCGAAGCTGAGCAGGCCATGCTCGAGCCACGGCGTCGAGTTGGCGCCGCGCCGCAGCAGCGCGCGCACGCGCGCCTCGAGCTCCGGCAGGTCGAACGGCTTGGCGAGGTAGTCGTCGGCGCCGAGGTCGAGCCCGCGCACGCGGTCATCGAGCGAATCGAGCGCGGTCAGCATCAGCACCGGCGTGGTGGCGCGGCGCGCGCGCAGGCGCCGCAGCACGTCGAGGCCGCTGAGCCCCGGCAGGCCGATGTCGAGGATGACGAGGTCGTGGATGCCCAGCAGTAGCGCGTGGTCGGCTTCCTCGCCGGTGCCGACGATGTCGACCGCGTGCGCCGACTGCACCAGCGCGCGCGACAGCGCGTCGGCGAGCACCTTGTCGTCCTCGACGAGCAGGATCCGCATCGGGTGGTGGTTGGACCGGGAGACGGAGCATCGTAGCGGAGGGGCGCGGGCCGCTCCCCGGCAGGCGGACCGCGCCGCTACAGCGACATCGACGGCCGATTCGCCAGGGCGGCACGCCAGCGCACGAGGTGCGGATGCGCGTCGCCCGGGGTGATCTTCACCACCCGCGCGAAATCGACCGCGACCACCGCCGTGATGTCGGCGACGCTGAAGCGTCGGTCGCGATGAACGCGCGGCCGGCGAGGTGCGTGTCGAGCGCGACGAAGAACTGCTCGACGCGGCGCACCCCGCGCTCGGCGAGCGCCGGGATCTGCGGGTGATCGACCGGCCCCGGCAGCGCGCGGTTCGCCATCGACGGCGCGCGGTTGCGCATCGCCTCCGCGATCGCGAGCAGCCCCTCGAACTCGACGCGCCAGTTCCAGCTCGCGACCTCGGCCTTCTCGAGCGGCGTGCGGCCGAGCAGCGGCGGCTCCGGGAACTCGGCTTCCAGCCATGCGGTGATCGCCGCGTTGTCGGCGAGCACCGGGCCGGCGTCGTCGATGCGCAGCGCGGGCACCGTGCACTGCGGGTTGATGCGGCGGTAGGCGTCCCCGAACTGCTCGCCGCTGCGCAGGTCGACCGCGACCGTGGCGTGGGCGACGCCCTTCTCGGCGAGCAGGATGCGGGCACGGCGCGGGCTCGGCGCGGTGGCGCAGTCGTAGAGCGTGATGGTCATGCGGGTTCTCGCGGGTGCGGCGCGTGCGCCGGCGTGCATCGGTTCAGCCGGCAGTGCCGATCTTGTCCTGCGTGCGCGTCTCGAAGTCGCTCGCGTCGTGCCGCTCGTGGAGCTGGCTCGCCGGGTTGCCGAACGTGCGGTTGACCATGCGGCCGCGCCGCGCCGCCGGCCGCTGCGCGATCGCGTCGGCCCAGCGCCCCACGTTCGTGTAGCTCGCGACGTCGAGGAACTCGCCCGCGCCGTAGAGCTGGCCCTTGGCCAAGGCGCCGTACCAGGGCCAGACGGCGATGTCGGCGATCGTGTACGCGGCACCGGCAAGGTATTCGCTCTCGCCGAGGCGCCGGTCGAGCACGTCGAGCTGGCGCTTGACCTCCATCGCGTAGCGGTCGATCGCGTACTCGATCTTCTCGGGCGCGTAGGCGTAGAAGTGGCCGAAGCCGCCGCCCAGGAACGGCGCGCTGCCCATCTGCCAGAACAGCCACGACAGGCACTCGGCGCGCGCCGCACCGTCGGGCGGCAGCAGGGCGCCGAACTTCTCGGCCAGGTAGACGAGGATCGCACCCGACTCGAACACGCGCACCGGCTCGGGCCCGCTGCGATCGACGAGCGCCGGGATCTTCGAGTTGGGGTTCACGGCGACGAAGCCGCTCCCGAACTGGTCGCCCTCGTTGATGCGGATCAGCCAGGCGTCGTACTCCGCGCCGGCATGGCCGAGTGCAAGCAGCTCTTCCAGCATCACCGTCACCTTCACCCCGTTGGGGGTGCCGAGCGAGTACAGCTGCAGCGGATGCCGGCCGACCGGCAGCTCCTTCTCATGGGTGGGCCCGGCGACCGGCCGGTTGATGCTGGCGAACTGGCCGCCGCTGGCCTTGTTCCACGTCCAGACCTTGGGCGGGGTGTAGGGGTCGGTCATCGGGCGCTCCGGGATGCGAGGGCTGCAACGGTACCCGGGCGCGGACCGAAGCGCTCGCCGCACCCACCGCTCGCTCGCGGCATCGACGCCGCCGGCTCCGCAGGCACCCGCTTCCAGCACGCACGGGCCGCACGTCCGCGGTCACGTTCGCCCCCAATTCGCGCGATTCCGCAGCCGCCCCGAAGGCTGAACATGGCGACGCCGCGCCGCCCGTCGCCGAGCTGCGGGCGCGTCGGCCTTGCCGAAGGAGAACCGCCGTGGATGTCGCCGAACTCCTGCCGAACCTCTCGCCCGCGAGCCTGCTGGAGGCCCTCATGCTGGTGTGCTTCGGCATCGCCTGGCCGGTGGCGACGCTGCGCATGCTGGTGCGCCGGCGTGCCGAGGGCCAGGGCCGCGCGTTCACCGCGATCATTCTCTGCGGCTACGCGGCCGGGGCGAGCGCCAAGCTCGCCGCTGCAGCGGGCATCGATCTCGATGCGGTCGAGCCGGTGTTCTGGCTCTACGTCATCAACTTGGCATCGGTCGCGATCAACCTGGCGCTGCAGTGGCACTACCGCCGCCGACCGCCGCGCCCGGACGCCGCTGCGGCGCCGGCTCCCATGCCGTCGGCGCGCTGAGCGGCGCCGTCAGCGCAGCCCGCGGAAGCGCGCGAGCGCGCCGTCGACCATGCCTTCGGCACTGCCGCTCGAGCCGAACTGCTCGCGCAGCCAGCTGGCGTCGCTGCCGGCCTGCGCGACGCCGAGCAGATGCCCCCACGCAGCGTCGGAACGGCTCGCGCCGGGGGCCGCCTGCAACGCCTCGACGGTGCTGCGGATCTCGTCGCGCAGGGACCGGTTCTCGTAGCTGCGCGGATCGACCACCATGCCGTCGAGCCCGAAGCGGCAGGCCTGGAAGCGGTTGTAGTTGTAGACGAGGTAGTCGTCTTCAGCGGGTGCCGGCGCGCCGCCGCGCAGCAGCTCGCCGCACAGCGCCTGCAGGTACGCCGCCAGCGCCGCGGCAGTCTCGACCGCGAGCGGCGTGTCGCACACGCGCAGCTCGATCGTGCCGAATTCGGGCTTGGGCCGGATGTCCCAGTAGAAGTCCTTCATGCTGCCGACGATGCCGGTCTGCGCCATGCGCGCGAAGTAGCCCGTCTCGAAGTCGTGCCAGCTCAGCGTGAACGGCGCCCGCCCGCTGAGCGGAAACGCGAATACCGAGTTGAGCCGCGCCGAGTTGAAGCGGGTGTCGTGGCGCTGCAAGAACGGCGACGACGCCGCCAGCGCGATGAAGTGCGGGATGTAGCGGCCGAGCGAATGCAGCAGGAACAGCGCCTCGTCGCCCGACGTGCAGCCGACGTGGATGTGCTGGCCGAAGATGGTGAACTGCTTGGCGAGGTATCCGTAGAGCGCCGACACCTCGCGAAAGCGCGGCTTGGCGAAGATGCGCCGCTGGCCCCACTCCTGGAACGGATGGGTGCCGCCGCCGCACACGCCGACGTTGAGGCGATCACCGGCGCCGACGAGCGCATCGCGGATCTCGCGCAGTTGCGCGAGCAGCCCGGCGTGGTCGCGGTGCACGTCGGTCGACACCTCGATCATGCTTTCGGTGATCTCGGGCACCACGTTGCCGGGAAACGGCCGGCGCCCGAGCACCTCGAGCATGTCGGGGCTCGCGTCGACGAGGTCGAAGTCGCTGAGGCTCACGAGCTGCAGCTCGAGCTCGACGCCGAGCGTGAGCGACTCGGAGCTCTTGAACGGCTCGAGCGCCATCAGTGGACCTCCCGATCGTCGGCGCTCTCGCCCGCGAGCACCAGCGCGCGCTGCGCGACCACCGGCCCGATCAGCTCGAGCACCAGCGTCATCGCGGCGAGCGGCGCGAGCTGGTCGATGAGATCGACGCCGAGGAAGCGCGTCTGTTCCAGCATCAGCACCGCGAACACGGCAATCGGCGTGAGCGCGACACCGGTGAGGAAGCCTTTGCGCCAGGTCGTGCCGCTCACGTGTGCGAGCGTGCCGACCACCAGCGTCTTGCTGAGAAGGCGCACCGCGATGATCGCGAACGCGAGGCCGAGGCCGGCCCAGGCGCGCTGCCAGTCGATCGTGGTCGCGACGTAGACGAACAGGACCACCGTGAGCAGGTCGCCGAGCGCGCCGAAGTTGCGCTGGGCCTGGTTGAGGGCGACGCGCCGATGGCGAGCGGTCAGACCAAACGCCAGTGCGGCGACCACGGGCGAGAAGCGAAACGCGTGCGCGACCGCCACCAGCACGATCACGCCGATCGCGATCGCCACCGTCGCGTCGGGACCGGTGCGACCGAAGCGCCGCAGAAGCGCCGGCACCGCGACGCCGAAGGCGACGCCGAGGCCGGCCGAGACGGCGAGCACCAGCACGCTGCTCGAGAGCGCGCGCCAGACGTTGCCCGAGGTGTCGAACACCCAGACGCCGACGATCAGCTTGAAGGCGAGCACCGCCAGTACGCAGTTGAGTGCCGCCAGGTGCAGCACGCGCTCGGTGACCTGCCCGGAGCTGCGTTCCTCGTTGACGACGCGCATCAGCGCCGCCGGCGAGGTCGACATCGCAAGCGAGGCGAGCAGCAGCGAACTCAGCGTCGGCATGCCGGCAAGCCACGCCACCGTGCCGACCGCGACGAAGGTGGTCGCCGCCTCGAGCAGGCCGGTCGCGCCGATCCACGGGTTGGTGCGCAGCCAGCGCAGGTTCACGCGGTAGCCGAACTCGAAGAGGATGAGGCCGAATGCCGCGCTCGCGACCAGCAGCAGCGTGCCGTCCGACGGCTCGGTCAGCAACCCGAGCTGCGCGCCGCTGAGCACGAAGCCGACCATTCCGTAGAGGCTGATGCGCGGCAGGCCCGTCCAGCGGTGACCCGCCTCGCCGACCACCCAGGCGAGGGCGACCGCGAGCGGCCAGGCGAGCGAGCCGCCGAGCGCGGCGAGGCTCTCGCTCATCGGGAAGCCGCCCCGGACGCGGGCGCGGCCACGTCGGTATCCGACGCGACGAGACGGCGCACCTCGGCCAGCTTGGCCTTGAGGCGCCGCGCGTTCACCGGCCCCATGCGCAGCAGCAGGCGCTGGCCGGAGCTGAGCGCCTCGAGCGCCGGGTCGTCGTACTGGTACAGCACCCAGGGGCGCTCGGGCCGGATCGGACCGTTGATCGGCGGCAGATGCACCTTGAGCTCGCCGTCCGCCGTCGGCGTCGCGAGCAGGAGATCGATCAGTTCCACCAGTCGGTCGTTGAAGTAGCGCCCGGGATAGCCGAGCTCCTGGTAGGCCTGCTGGAACTGCGGATAGAAGCGCCGGTAGGTCGCCACCGCGGCGTCGATGTCCACGGTCTCGACGAGCAGCACGAAAGGCGTGTAGCGCAGCGCGTTGTCCGGCGCGATCACGGTGCCGTCGGGCCGCGACTCGACCATGAAGCGGTCAGGCGCCGGGTTGACCGGCCAGAGCCGCGACGCCGCATGGCGGCGCGCGAGGTTGTCGACCGTCGCCACGAAGCGTCGAGCGAAGTCGTCGCTCTGGAACATCGACACCAGCGCGCGGCGCCCGAACAGGTCGACCAGCGCATCGCGCACGTCGGCGCTCGGCGGCGCCTCGGGCGGCGCGACGATCGGGTGGCGGATCGGCAGTTCCGATACCGCCGACGCCGAGGGCGGCGCCGGCTCGGCCGGCCGCCCGGCCTGCTCGACCCGCACCGGCTCGGCGATGGGCGGGGCTTCGGCCGGGCGCGAGCGCGGCCACAAAATCGCCGCGAGCGCCACCACCACGGCGCCGACCGCGCCGGCGACGAGTGCCTTTCTCACCGCGAGGGCCGCGACGACGCACGGCGCGCGCTTGCAGGAAGGCCAAGGAAGGAGGCGAACGGCCGTGCGCTCAGGCCCCGCAGGTTCGGGTCGGTCATGCGTAGCGGACCACGCTCGCGCGCCGAAGTTCCGCGCGCCTTCACGCGCGCTGCGGAGGGCTCGCCGCGCTACGCCCGCGGGCGTGTCAAGGCGCGCGAGGCGGCGCCGCGCCGCCCCGCACCGAGCAGGAGCAGACCGGTCAGCACGAGGGCGGCGCTCGCCGGCTCCGGCACGGCGGCGATCGCGAGCATGCCCTGCGCGATCCAGGTGTGGCCGGCCGCGGTGGGATGGATGCCGTCCCAGAACAGATAGCTCGATGGCGTGCAGTTCGCGACCGCGCCGCACGCATCGGCGACATTGGTCAGACCATAGAACGACGGGTTGGTCGCCAGGCTGTTCTGCAGCGAATAGAGGTCGAACACCGACACCTCGCTCTCGAGCGCAAGGCGCGCCTGCAGCGCTCCGTTCATCGCCCGCGCGATCTGGTCGGCGAGGAAGGTCGCGCCCGCACCTTGCGCACGCACCGCCGGCGTCAGCCCGACGTTGGGGATGTTCCACACGATGATGTCGACCGCGCCGGCAGCCTGCAGCGTGTCGACCAGGAGACCCATGGTCTGCGCGAAGCCCGCGGCGGCGGCCGCGATCACGGCGCCGGGGTTGGCCGACGTCGCCGCCGCGACCAGCGCATCACGCGCATCGTTGCCGCCGCCCGCGAGCACGTAGAGCGCCGAGCCCGGCGCGACCCCGCCGACGCTGCCGAGGAACATCGCCTCCTGCGTCGCCAGGCTCGGCGGCGAGCCGGGCGGGTCGGTGGCGGTGCGCGCACCGCCGAACGCGAAGTCGCCGCCACCCGCAAGGCTCGGCAGGCCGTACGAGGCGAGGCCGAGGCCGTTGGCGAACGCCCTGACCCAGACGTTGCCGTTCGTGAACTGCCCCGACGCGTACGGGCGCGCGGGAATGTAGCCGTTGCTCGTGACGACCTGTGCCGGGTCCGCGCCGATCGCGAGCGCGAGGTTGCCGCTGTCGGACAGGCTGTCGCCGAACACGTAGACCCCGGTGTACGGCGCTGCGGTCGCCGCTCCCGCAGCGACGCCGATCACACAACCCATCAACAGCTTGCGCAACACGTTCACGGCACCCTCCTTATGGTTGCCGCGGATCGTAGCGTCACACGGTGGCGGTCAGCGGTGCGGGCCGGGTCGGTGAATGGCGCGGCGGCGCGCGGGTGGCGCGTTCGGCCGCCGGCAGCTCAAGACTCGCGTGGGGCTCGTCGCCTTCCGCATCCCGGTAGCGGGCGGCGATCGCCTCGATCTCGTCCTCGATCGCGAAGAACGTGTCGAGCACCAGCGGATCGAACGTGCTGCCGCGCAGGTCGCGCATCATCTTCGTCGCGACCGCGTGAGGAAACGGCTCCTTGTAGCAGCGCCGGCTGATCAGCGCGTCATAGACGTCGGCGACCGCCATGATGCGGCCCGAGAGCGGAATGTCCGCGCCGGCGAGCCCGTGCGGGTAACCGGTGCCGTCCCACTTCTCGTGGTGCGTGGCCGCGATCTCGCCGGCGATGGTGAGGAAGTTGTCGCCGTCGATGTGACGCGCGCTGCTGCCGATGATCGAGCGACCGAACTCGGCATGCCGCTTCATCTGCTCCATCTCGTCGAACGTCAGCCGTCCCGGCTTCATCAGGATGTGGTCGGGCACGCCGACCTTGCCGACGTCGTGCAGCGGCGCCGACAGGAACAGCAGCTCGATGTATTCGGGCGTCAACACGTCGAGGTGGTGGCCGGCGCGTCGCAGCTCGCTCGCGATGGCGCGCACGTAGTGCTGGGTCCGCTTGATGTGCGCGCCGGTCTCGGGATCGCGTGTCTCGGCGACCGCGGCCATCGATTCGATCGTCACCTGGCGCGCGTTGGCGAGCGCGCGCATGCCCGCCTGCACACGCTGCCGCTCGAGGCCGAAGCGCGCCAGCGCGAACGCGACGAACAGCACCGCCACCACGGCGGCGGGCGCGGCGCCCGACACGAAGATGCCGGTGCCGAGATAGAGACCGACGCTCGCGGCGAGCGCGCCGGCTGCGAGCGCGACGCTGCCGCCGACCAGCAGCGCGATGCCGCTGCCGAGCACGAACAGCGCGACCATCGCGGCGGCCAGCGCGAGGCACGCTGCCAGCACCGCGCTGCCGCGCCATGACGGCACCTGCACGTGGCGGTCGCGCAGCACGTTCTCGGCCATCGCGGCCTGGATGCGCACGCCCGGAAAGCGCGCGTCGAGCGCGGTGTTGTGGAGGTCGTTGAGGCCGGCGGCCGACGAGCCGATGAAGACGACCTTGCCGCGCAGGCCGGCGAGCGGCGCGCTGCCGTCGAGCACCCCGAGCGCGGGAATCGCCGGGTAGCGCTCGGGCCCGCCGGCGAAGCGCAGCGTGGCGTAGCCCTTGGCGTCGATCGGCACGCGATGCGGCCCGACCACGAGCGCGAGGCCGCTCGCGCCGCTCTCGACACGCGCGGATGCGACACCGAGCGCCTTCGTCAGCGCCGCGAGCGCGAGGCTCGGATGGGCGCGGCCGCCGTGCGCGATCAGCAGCGGCACCCGTCGCAGCACGCCGTCCGGATCGATCTGCGTGTTGACGAAGCCGGCGCTGCGCGTGCGCGCGGCGATCGGACCGGCGCTCTCGAGCACGCCGGTCGCGACGTCGAGGTCGAGCAGGTCGTCGCGGCCCTCGATGGCGATGGCTGCGCTCGCGGGAACGTCGGCGCTCGCGCCGCTGTGGTCGAAGTAGAAGTAGCGCCCGGCGACGACGTCGCGCCGCGCGACCACCTCCGCGAGATAGCCGTCGTTGTCGAGCAGGCCCGAGGGCACGCCGTCCAGCGAGAGCTCGACGCCGAAGTCGCGCCGGAAGGTGTCGCGCACCGTCGTCAGCGACGCGCGGTCGGCCTCCGGAAGCAGGATGTCGAGCGCGATCGCCGCCGGCTGCTCGGCGGCGACGCGCTCGATCAGCGCGGCGAGCCGGTAGCGCGGCCACGGCCACTGGCCGACCGCGGAAAGGCTGACGTCGTCGATGTCGACCACCGCGACGCCGCGTGCGGTCTCGCCCGACGCGGTGTGGCGCAGCACGCCGTCGAGCAGCGCACGGTCGAGCGTCGCGACCGGCGCCCTGCCGGTCGCGCCGAGCCCGCCCGCGAGCAGCGCGACACCCAGACCGAGGGTCGCGAGCAGCGCCGCCCCGCGCCGCGGGAGTCGCTCGGCCGTGCGGCCGATCACCGCTTGCATCGACATCGCCGCTGCCCGTCAGAGGATCATGATCTCGGCGCGCCGATTGCGCGGCTCGGGAACGCCGGGGCGCGTGGGCACCAGCGGCTCCTGGTCGCCGAAGTACTGCACGTCGATGCGGTCGAGCGCCGGGTCGCTGCGGCGCAGCCAGTCGGCCACCACCTGGGCGCGCTCGGCCGACAGCCTGAGGTTGCCTTCGCGGGTGCCGCTCGAGTCGGCGTGGCCGAAGATCGTGATCTCGGTCGGCTTCCTGCGCCGGGCCGCATCGAGCACCTCCGGCAGCAGCGCCTTCGACGCCTCGGTGAGCACGGCGCGGTCGAGCAGGAAGTTCAGCACGAAGGTGCGCGGCCGCGGCGGCTGCGCCTTCAGCAGGTCGGCGTAAGCGGCGTCGACTGCTGCTTCGGTGGCCGCCGGCGCGCTGCGCGGCGCGGCGCCGCCGACGCTCGTGGAGCTGAACGCGCTGTCGAGCTGCTGGGCGCCACCGTCGCCTGAGACGGTGACCGCGCCGACCTTGCCGTCCTCGTCGGGCAGCAGGATGACGGTCGTGCGGCCGGTGGTCACTGGCGCGCTGGCGCAGCCGGCGAGCGCGATGCAGGCGGCGCCGAGCAGCGTCCCGAACAGGCGCGCCGCGCGCAGCAAGCGGAGATGGGTCATGCCGTCACTCCGCCTCGACGATGAAGCGCGTGCCGCGCACGCCGACGGTCGCCGTGGGTGTCCCGACCTTCACCGCCTCGGGCGCGACCTTGCCGATCTTGCCGGACGAGTAGACCGCGCTGCCGCGTGCCAGGAACACGTCGAACGCGTAGGTCGCCTCCTTGGGCTTGAACACGTAGTCGCGCACCTGCACCTCGGTGGCCGGGCCGAGCGTCAGCAGCGTGCCGTCCTTGAACACGATGCCGGCCGAAGCACCGGGGCTCGACACCAGCCGGTCGGCGACGAACAGCGTCATTCCCGAGACCGCCGGTACGCTGGCCCCGCCGCGGTGGACGGCGATGGTGCCGGTGACGTTCTTCAGCAGCGCGACGTGCGGGTCGTCGGCACGCGCCGAGGTGGCAAGGAGCGCCAGCGAGGCGGCGGCGGCAAGCGCGAGATTTCTCAAGGGATGGTTCCGGTGACGCAAACGGGCGGGGCCGGCGGACGCCGATGCCGCAAAGCCTTCGGACAGCTTCGCCCCGCATATCGGCGCTGCCATCGACGACTTGAGCCGGCCCGTCGACCGCTCGTCGCGTCGGGCACCTCGATTGCTGGAAAACCCGCATGACTACTGCCACCTACGACGTTCGCCGGACTCACCACGATTGGGTCCATCCGCTGCGCGCCCTGCTGTTCGCGGGCAGCGTACCGCTCTTCCTTGGCGTGCTGCTGAGCGACATCGCCTACGCCAACAGCGACCAGGTGCAGTGGAAGAACTTCGCGTCCTGGCTCAACGCCGGCGCGCTGCTGCTGAGCGGTCTGGCGCTGCTCTGGTCGGTGATTGCGCTGCTCGGCGCCGAGCGCGGCCGACGCCGCCCGCTGCTCGCCGGCGGTCTGCTGCTGGTCGGCTGGATTCTCGGCCTCGTCAACTCGTTCATGCACGCCAAGGACGCCGCGGCGACGCTGCCGGAAGGCGTGGTGCTCGCGGTCGTCGTCTTCGTTCTGATCGCGGTGGCGAGCTGGCTCGGCCTCGCCACCGATCGCGTGGAGGTGCGGCCATGAAGGCGCCCGCCCGCTTCGCCCTTGCGGTCATCCCGCTGGCGCTGCTCGTCGCCTGCTCGGGCGGCGCCGAGCCCCCGGTCTACGGCGCCGACCCGCCGCTGCCCGAACCGCAGCGTGGCCTTCTTCCCACGATGAAGATCGCCGACCCCGCAGGCTGGGGCGACCGCCGCCCGCAGGTGCCCGAGGGCTACCGGATCATCGCCATCGCGACGGACCTGCAGATCCCGCGCCAGTCGCTGGTGCTGCCGAACGGCGACATCCTGGTCGCCGAGGGGCGCGGCGGCGGCGCGCCCGCGCTGACGCCCAAGGACGTGATCGCCGGGATCATCAAGGCCAAGGGCACCAGCCCCGTGAAGGGCGGCAACCGCCTCACGCTGCTGCGCGACGCCGACGGCGACGGCGTCTACGAGTCGCGCAGCGTGTTCGCGAAGGATCTCAACGCGCCGTACGGCCTGGCCCTGATCGGCAACCGGCTCTACGTCGCCAACCAGGATGCGCTGGTCCGCTTTGACTACCAGCCGGGGCAGTTCACCGCCGCCGGCGCGCCGGTCAAGGTGACCGACCTGCCGTCGCAGATCAACCACCACTGGACGAAGTCCCTCACGGCGAGCGCCGACGGCCGCTTCCTCTACGTCGGCATCGGCTCCAACAGCAACATCACGGAGCGCGGCATGGCGGCCGAGCTGGACCGTGCGATGGTCTGGGAGATCGACGCCCAGACCGGTGCGCACCGGCCGTACGCGACGGGCCTCCGCAACCCGACCGCGCTGACCATCCAGCCCGGCACCGGGCGCCTCTGGGTCACCGTGAACGAGCGCGACGAGCTCGGCTCGAACCTGGTGCCCGACTACGTGACGTCGGTGCGCGAGAACGGCTTCTACGGCTGGCCGTACAGCTACTGGGGCCAGAACGTCGATACCCGGGTGCGCCCGCAGGATCCGGCCAAGGTCGCCGCCGCGATCAAGCCCGACTTCGGCCTCGGCTCGCACGTCGCCGCGCTGGGGCTGGCGTTCTCGACGCCCGCGATGGGGTCGCGCTTCGCCGACGGTCTCTTCGTCGGCGAGCACGGCAGCTGGAACCGCAATCCGCCGAGCGGCTACCGCGTCATCTTCGTCCCGTTCCGCGACGGCCGTCCGGCCGGCAGCCCGGTCGACGTCGTCACCGGCTTCTACGGCGACGACGGCAAGACGCGCGGCCGCCCGGTCGGCGTGACGGTCGACCCGCGCGGTGCCCTCCTCGTTGCCGACGACCTGTCGAACACGCTGTGGCGGGTGACGCCGGTCGGCGGGCCGGCCGGTGCGACGCGCAGCACGGCGGCGCCGGTCACGCCGGGAGCCGCTGCCTCGGACGCCTCCAGCAGCGCGTCGGGCGCCGCAGGCCAGACGACCGAGCGGCCTGCGAGCGGTGCGACCGACCCGGCCGGCGGGCAAGCGACCCAGGGCGCGCCGGGCGCGGGCGCGGGAGACGCCGCGAGCGCACCGGGCGCGGCGAGCGCCGCAGGGATGCGCTGAGCGGCGCTGGCAAGCGCCTCCTGCCCGGGCCGGGCGCGGAGCAGAAGGCGCCACGTGCGATCGCCACTTGACGCCAACGGGGCGCGGAGGTAAAGCCGCGCTTCGTGCGCCGCCCCGCGCCGCGGTACGGCACCCGTTCGTGCCGCAGGAGCACTCCCATGAACATCCCGTGCAGAACGCTGGCGGCAGCGCTGGCGTGCGCCGGCCTCGCGGCCGCAGCGCACGCGGCACCCATCGCGGTGCCGAACTTCTCGTTCGAGAACCCCGACCTGCTCGGCGACATCGGCCTCGGCAACTCGGCGAACTCGGTGCCGGGCTGGACCCAGGCAATCGTGACCGGCGTCGTAGACTTCTACGTCATCGACGCCGCAAGCAGCGAGTTTCCCGGCACCAACGGCGACAACGCGCCGCTGCCCGGCACCGCGCTCGGCGGTCAGGCGGCGGTGATCGATGCGGGCGGGCGCGGCACGCTCACCACCACGGCGCCGGTCGCGACCACCCTCGCCGGCCGGCTCTACACGCTGACCGTGAGCCTGGGCGACGACCTGCAGGGCGACCAGCCGGGCATCGTCGGCATCGAGCTGCTGGTGAACGGCGTCAGCGCCGCACTCGCCACCGTCACCGGCGCGGCGCTGCCCAACGGCACCTTCGTCGACCTCTCGACCGGGTTCGTCGCGCCGTTCGACGGCCAGAGCCTCGCGATCCGTCTCAGCCAGGAGACGCTCGGGACCAACGCGTTCGCGTGGTTCGACAACGTGCGGCTCGACGTCGCCGATGTCGGGCAGCTGCCGGCGCCGGGCGGCCTCGCGCTCGGCAGCCTCGCGCTTGCGGCCCTGCTCGTCGCGCGGCGGCTGATGCCCGCACGGCCGAACTGATCGGTCAGACCAGGCTGCCGCGGCGGCATCTGGGCGACCATGGCCGCTCGCCAGGCCGCGTCGGGCCGTCGGGTGTCGGCACGCTTGCGTGGCCCGATGCCCACGCCGCTGCTTCGCGTCAGCGCCGCGATGCAACGGCGAGGCCTACTCCTCGGTCACGCTCGCCTGGGTCAGCGAGGCGTCGAACGCGACGCGGCGCGGCGCGGTCGGCGTCCACTGCTCCCACTTCACGCCGAGCGCGGGCGTGTTCGGGTCGCCGGTGCGGACGAACGCGGCAAGGCTCTGCTGCATCAGCTTCGAAAGCGCCAGACGCCCGGGCTCGTTCGCCTTGCTCCAGCCGAACGCCTGCAGGTTGAGCGTGAAGTTTCCGAAGATGAACGCCAGATCGCCCGTGTGCCACGCGCCGTAGACCTGGTTCCACGGCGCGGGCTCCTCGTTCCACTTGAAGTCGTATGCGTAGATCGGGACCTGCGGGTAGTACGCGGTGTTGCTCGAGTTCGAAAGCGCCCAGAACGTCGCGGTGGTGATGCTCGGCGCCGGGCTGACGCGATTGGCGTTGTTGAAGGTGTAGATGTCGTAGTTCTCGGGCGTGAGCGGCGAGACGATGCTCGCGTCGACGACGTCCTCGAGCTTGAGCCCGCTCGTGGTGCCCAGGTAGGTGCCGTTCATCCACTTCACGCGGGTGTAGTCGTCGACCCGGAACGCCGACGAGAACAGCTTGCCCTCCTCGGCCGTGTTGCCGACGAGCTGCGGCACCTTGCTGAAGTTGCCGTTGCGGATCGCGGTGGTCGCGTTGGCCGGCATCACGGTGCCGTCGAGGATCGGCGCCACCGTCGACCACAGCGTCGCGCTGGTCGAACCCGGTTCGAAGGTGCGCGAGCCGGTGCCCCACTTGCCGCCGGTCGGGTCGACCTGGATGTTGTAGAGGTCGGCCGCGCTCTTCGACATCACGTAGTTGCGGATCCAGCCACTGGTCTGAGCGTTCCGGTACGCGTCGGCCGACGCCTTGTCGGTGGCGAGCCGGTCCTTGATCAGCAGCGCGTTGATGAACGCGTTGGCCTTGTTCACCGCCGCGGCCGGCGCACTGCCGCCCACGCCGCCGCTCAGCGACACCGCCTTGTGGAAGAGGCCCGTGGCGAGCGGCGAGACGATCAGCGCGTTCACGTTGGTCGAGCCGGCCGACTGCCCCATGATCGTCACGTTGCCCGGGTCGCCGCCGAAATTGGCGATGTTGTTTTTCACGAACTTGAGCGACTGGATGAGATCGAGCAGCGCGAAGTTGCCCGAGTCGCGCAGCGGGTCGCCGGTGTTGAACGCCGGGTGCGCGAACCAGCCCATCACGCCGAGGCGGTAGGCGACGGTCACCACCACCGCGTTGGCGTTCTTCGCGAGATTGCCGCCGACGGTGAGCGGGTCGAACGACGCGCCGACGACGTTGCTGCCGCCGTGGATGAAGACGATGACCGGCAGCTTGGTCGCGTCGGCCGCCGGGCTCCAGATGTTCAGGTAGAGGCAGTCCTCCGAGCCGATCGGTTTGTAGAACGTCTCCCATACGGCGCTGTAGTCCTTGCCCTTCGGCGCCGGCCCGAACAGCCCGCCGATCTGCGTGCACGCCTCGGTGAACTCCTTCGCGGGCCGCACGCCGGTCCAGGCATCGGGCGCCTGCGTGGGCTGCCAGCGCAGCGGGCCGACCGGCGCCTTGGCGAACGGCACGCCGCGCCACGACAGCGCGGCCGTGTCGCTTTCGGTCACGCCTTCGACCTGCCCGTACTCGGTGGCACGGACCAGGTTCGGCCCGTCGTCCGAGCCTCCGCCGCCGCCTCCGCACCCCATCAGCCCGACTCCTGCGATGGCCGCCGCAAGCACGGCGGCACGGCCCTTCGAAATGAATCCGTTCAAGTTTGTCTCCATGTCAATTGATGCTGACGGCTCGTCGCCGTCACGTGTCGCCTGCTCGCATGGCGAGGTTGGTGAGTCAGCTTAGAGCGTCGACCTGCATCGGGCAATCCGTCGCCGCGCCAATGCGGGAGGTTCGCTCGCGGCGCGGGTCAGCGGCGCTTGGTGTTGCCCGGCGCGTCGACCATGACCCCGAGCAACTGGCGCGGGCCTTGATGCACCCGCCGGTGGAGGTGCAACGCCTACTCCCGGGCAGCCGCCTTGAAGACCTCGAGGCCAAGAACTGGATTCCGGTTGCGGTGCGCCGTCAGGTGCCCGGAGCCCAGAACGCGCAGTGGTGATCGACGGCGAAGCTCGACTGGGTATAGGGCGTCGGCGGCGTCAGCGACTGGCGCTGGTCGGTTGCGCTGTCGTAGGCAGGCCAGAGTGGCGTCGCTGCCGAGTTGGGGTTGCCCTGGCGCGCGAACTGGGTCCAGTACCGAACCATCGCCTGCGACAGCAGTCGCTGGTTGGCGTTCAGAGGCACCGGGTCGGGGATCGAAGGTCGCAGCTTGAAGAGGTAGTTGAGCTCGGAGGCATGCGCCGAGCCATAGGGAAAGCTCACCGGCGGCAGGAACGTCTGCGGAGCATCCGGGTCGTTGAACTCGTAGGCATAAACGGGAACGAAGTTGGCCATCTGCCGGATCGCCTTGCGCGAGCTGCAGGCATACACCGTGTCGGTGACGAGTGCGGCAAACGCGAACGAGGGGTTCGCATAGTTGACGAGCGGGTACTCGGCAATGATGGCGTTACGCGTCGCCCCAGTGACGCCCAGCGTCCCCGTGATGGCCGCCGGATAGCCTTCGGCAGTGAGCGGGGTGCCGGTTGCCAGCTCGGTGGTGCCGACGAAGAGGCGCCATTCGTCGCGGTTGGATCCCTCCATCACCGGGACGCGATTGAACCGCCCGGAGGCCAACGCCGCGTTGATGGTCTCGTTCAGCACGACGCCGTCGACGACCGGGCCGGATATCGCCGTGCTCGCCGGCTCGGCCAGCGCATTCGCAACCGAGATCGAGCGCAGGCAGTCGACCGTTGTGGGGGCCGGGCACCCGTAGCGCGCGCCGAACGCATTGCCGCGGTTCTCGTTCGCGGCCATTGAGCTCTGGTTCACGGCGTAGGCGCCGCTCTGAACGATTGCGCGGTGGAACAGCCCGGCGGCCAGCGGCGACGCGAGATGCGTGTGGATGTCAAGCCCGCCCGCCGACTCGCCGAAAAGCGTCAAGTTGTTCGGATCGCCACCGAAATTGGCGATGTTGCGCTGGACCCAGCGCATCGCCGCCTGCTGGTCGAGGATGCCGTAGTTGCCCGACACGCGGTCCGGCGACTCGGCGCTGAGCGCCGGATGAGAAAGGAAACCGAGCACGCCGAGCCGGTAGTTGATCGTGACCACGACCACGTTCTGCGCAACGAGATCCGTCGGATCGAGCGCATCGCTCTCGCCCACCTTGTTCGACCCGCCATGGATATAGATCATCACCGGGTGACGGCCCGGCCCTGCGTTGGGCGCGTAGACGTTCAGGTAGAGGCAGTCCTCGGTGGAGCCGGCGAGCCCGTAGGGGCCGGGAAGCTGCGGGCAGTGGTTGGCGAACCGGGTCGCGCGCAGCTTCGGCCACGCAGTGCTCGGCTGCGGGGCCCGCCAGCGCAGCGCGCCCACCGGCGGGGCGGCATAGGGGATGCCAAGAAACATGTTCATCGTCGCCGATGCCGCGCCGGTCACCGGTCCCTTGTCGGTAGGGACCGTGACGCTCGAGACGATCTGCGGCGGCTCGAGGGCGACCGCGAACGCGCCCGACGTGGTCAGCGCCAATGCGGCGACGCCGAACGCCCTGAGCAAGATCGTTTGCAGAAGGTTCATACCGAGGTCTCCAACGGGAAAGCAGAACGGTGGCGACGAGCCGGCGGTGGCGCTGCGGTGCACTGGAGCGGCGGTCGCGCCTGCCTCCATGTGCCGGTGCACGCACCCGGGCGCCGGTGCTCAGGCAGCGGCTGGCTTCGCTTCGCCGACCTTGCGGCGACGCGCCAGCGCGAGGCCGAACAGCCCGGGGCCGACCAGCGCCAGCGTGATCGGCTCCGGCAGCTGGCGCACCGAGATGTCGTCGATCTCGAAGAAGCCGCTGTCGTTGCGCAGGCGCAGCTCCAGCGTCGTCAGCGCTGAGCTCGCCTGTGGATCGAGCACGATCTCGGTGAACGCCGACGCCGCCACGTCGAGGACGCTGTACACGCTACGGCCGCCCCAGAGCACGTCGAAGGAGTTCGGGCGCTGCCCGTCGCTGCGCAGCCAGAGGTGGATGTTGTAGTAGCTGCCGGGCAACGTGGCGAGCGACTGCACGAGGGTTCCGGGCGTGCCGATCTCACCGAAGTAGGCGCCGAAGCTGCCGCTGTGCGCCGCGACACCGTCGACGCCGCTGAGCGTCGGATCGAAGCTGGCATTCCAGCCGCTGAAATTGCCGCTTTCGAAGCCGCCGTTCGTCACCAGCTCGGGACCGACCTCGTAACGGGTGGGGGCGGCGCCCACGCCCGTACCGAGCAAGGTGCCAAGCGCAAGCACGCCGGCAGCGAGGAGTTTGCGACAGCTCATGAGTGACTCCCTCGGACGATGGATACTGCGGAAGCGAGACGCGAGACGAGAGCTCGCGTCGACACGTGCAGCCCTACGGGGAACGCCGCGGCACGCACAGGCGTCAGTTCACGCAGACGAACGATGCCGCCAGGTTGACGTCGCCGGTGCCGCGGTACTGGGGCCACTTCGGGTAGTCGCACAAGGGGCGCGTGCGGCCCGGCACGCCGGCGGTGTCGGTGGTCACCTGGTTGGTCGGTGCGGTGCCCTTCTCGGCCCAGTTCTCGAGTGCGGTCAGCGAGTCCCAGGTCGCGTTGAACACGCTGCTCGCCGCGTGGCCGAAGCCCGGCACCTCATAGTAGCGCGCGAAGGTGTCGACGAACGCCGGGCCCATCTGCGCCTGCAGCCGCTGGTAGTACTGCTCGGTGGCGCGCGTCGCCACCAGCACGTCCGAGAGGCCGTGCGCGAGCAGCAGCTTGCCGCCACGCGCCACGAACGCCGAGATGTCGGTGCTGGTGTCGAGCTGGGTGCTGAGCTCGCTGAGGCGGCCGGCCCACGGGCCCGGGTTCTCCGGGTCGAGCGTGAGCGAGCGGAAGTTCGGGTCGCGCGTCACCGCGTACTTCACGAACTGGTCGAGGAAGAGCCCCACGTAAGGGCCCCCGCTGGTCGGCATCGGCTCGCCCGGCGCCACGCTGCCCCAGGCCAGGAAGTTGATCGTCGGCTGCAGCGGCGATGTCGTCGTGCGGCCGAGATCGCTGCCCCACACGTTGAATCCCGGGTACTCGGTCTCGCCGCTGGCGAGCCGGAAGTTGAAGCGGGTCGGTCTCTCGAACGTTTTCAGCACCTGGATCTGCAGGTCCGACAGGCAGGTGTTGCCGGTGTCAGCGCCACCCGGGCAGCGCAAGGGCGCCCCGTTGATCGTGGCGGTGGCCGGATCGAACGTGGCGTTGCACTTGACCTGGTTGCTGACCACCCCGTCGACGACGCCGTCGAGGCCGTCGCAGGCCTGCAGCGATGCCTGCAGCAGGAGGCCGCGCTTGGCAAGGCTCGGGTAGGCGCCGGGCTGCGACAGCATGCGGTTGACCTTCTGGCCGGCGAGCAGGGCGGCCAAGTCGTTCCACGCCGGGTACCAGGCGATCGCCCCGTTCCAGTCGGCCGGCCAGCGCTGGATGGCGGCGAGCGCCTCGCGGCCGCCGGTCGAGCCGCCGGCGAAGTACGCCTTGCTGGGGCCTTCGGACGCGTAGCGTGCCTTGATCAGGAACACCGCGGCATCGCGTGTCTTCTTGAGCGCGTCGCCGCCGAAGTTGCGCAGCGCCTCGTCGTTGCTGAACGACGAGGCGTCCTGCGAGCCGAATGCGTTGGCCTGGTGCCCCGAGTCGCTCGCGAAGGTCGCGTAGCCGCGGCCGAGCGGCGTCGCCGCATTGGTCGGACCTTGCGGGACGTTGCCGACGACGTTCGGGATCGAGCCGTCGAAGCCGCCACCGCCGAGCATGACGACCTTGGTGTTCCACGTGGTCGGCAGGGCGACGCGGAACAGGATGCGGGGCGCGGCAGGGTCGACCGGCGCGATGCTGGCGTTGACGAGGCAATGCTCGGGAACGGCGGTCGCGCCGGAACCGCTCGCCGCCACGACCGCGGCGGTCGTGACGGTGCCGCCGCTGGTCGGCAGACCGATCGCTGCGGCCGGTATGACCATTCCGGCGAGCTGCGCGCATGCCAGCGGCACGGCAGCCGGCGGCGGCGCCGGCTCGTCGTCGTCACCACCACCGCCACCTCCGCAGCCCGCGACCAGGGCGAGCGCCGCGAGCGGCCCGAGATAGGTCCAGCACCTCTTCAACTGCATGTCGTCTCCGTGCGTGTCGTCGTTCGCCCGGCGAGCGCGGGCCTTCACGGAGTCTCGGTGCGAGCCTCGCACCGCTTCAATGTCGGGCCGGCACATCGCGAACGGGCGGCCGATGTGAGGCGCGGCCATCGCGAAAACCCTCGCTGGCGCCACGCGGCGGCGTCCGGAAGCCGATCGAGAAGGCGGGTGACGCTTCGGTCGGCTCGGGCGTGGGAGCTGGGTGCGGCTCCGGCGCGCGCTGCTACGCAGGCCCGCTCAGGCTCCACAGCCGCAGCGCAATGTGCAGCTCGAGGGCACGCGATGCCTGGCCCCAGTGGCCGACCAGGTCTTCGATCGAGGCGAGGCGCTGCCGGACCGTGTTGACGTGAATGCCGAGCCGCTGTCCGGTCGTCTTCGCATTCTGGTTGCAGTCGAAGTAGGCCAGCAACGTGGCGGCGAGCTCGGAGCCGCGCTTGCGATCGTGCGTGAGCAGCGGACCGATGCTGGCGTCGAGAAAGTTCGCGAGGCTGGCGCGGTCGTGCGTCTCGAACAGCGTCGAATAGATCGCGAGCTCGTCCTGGCCGAGGATCTGACCGTGCACGCCCATGCGGCCGAGCACGCCGAGGGCACGTCGCAAGGTTGCGTAGAGCGCCGGGATCTCGGCGGGCGCCGAGACCGGGCGCGACACCACGCCGCGATGCCCGCAGCGGAGCTCCTGCTCGATCCACGTCGCGACGGTCTGCCGCACGTCGGCGGCTCGACTGGCCGCACACAGGACCACCAGGACGCCGTCGATGTCGTCGGTCAGCGCCTGCGCGAGCGGCGTCAGGCTCCCGAAGCGGCGCGCGGCGTAACCCGCACGCGCCCCGTCCATCTCGACCAGCACCAGCGACACCGGCCTCGCGAGATCGATGCCGTGCTGCTCGGCGCGGTTGGCCAGCAGGGCCGGGTCGTCCTGGCGCGGCGACACCAGCGACCGCAGCAGGGCCGAGGCGTTGCGGTTGCGGGTCGCTTCCATGCGCTGCTGGGACAGCAGCACGACGCCGATGACGCTCGCGCTGCGCTCGAACGTCCGGATCGCGACCTCCTCCAGGCCGTCGCGATGGAACAGCAGCGCCGATCCGAGAATGTCGTCGCCGCCGATCACCGCCATCACGCGGCACGTCTCGCCGGCGGCTTCGAACGCGACCACCGATCGCCCGCTCTCGCGGCTGACCCGCATCGCCCGCATCAGGTCGGCGCTGTGCTCGGCGTGCGGCGCGTAGCGGTTCATGGCGTCCGAGGCATAGCCGCTCGCCGAGCCCTTGCTGACCATCACGGCGGCCTCGTCGAGCACCAGAACGCTGCCGCGCAGCAACTCGGCCATCGACTGGCAGAGCGTCGCCAGCGAGGCACCGCGCGCGAGCAGCGACATGATCTGCTCGTGCGCGTCCGCGGCGGCCTGGATGTTGCGCAGGTGCCGCTCCAGCTCGGCACGCGACTCGTCGGCACGCGCGAGCGCCGCGCTCACGCCCTCGAAGTCGCGTGCGTTCTTGAGCGCGACCGCTCCGTGAGTCGCCAGCGTGCACAGGATCGAGATGCTCTGCGCGGTGTGCATGCGGTGATAGCGATCGGCGACGAAGAGGAAACCGATGACGTCGCCGTTCCAGATCAGCGGCACGCCCACCAGTGCGGCGATGCCCTCTTCGCGGAACGCATCGTCGAGCCGCGAATCGTGGGCGAAGCGCGTATCGGCCAGGTAGTCGGGCGTCGTGAACGGCAGCCGGGTCGACATGACGAGGCCGGCAACCCCGCGGTCGCGGCGCGCGACCATCGCCGACGTGCTCTGCTTCAACGCGCCGTCCACGACCAGCACGTGGAACTCGTCCGGATCGGCCTCGTAGGTCGACAGCCATGCGAGGTCGGAGCCGAGCAGGTTGCGCGCCCGCGACACGATCGCGCTGAGCAGGCCCTGCAGATCGAGCCGGCTCGAGAGGTCCTGCGCCGACTCGATCACGGCGAGCAGCCCGCGCTCGCGCTCCTGCTGCAGCTCGAGACGGTTGCGCACGGCCATCGCCATGCGCACGGTCTCGACCATCTCGGACCTCCCCGGGCTTGCGACGGGCCATGCATCGACGTCGGCGAGTCGTCGGGCGAACTCGTCGGCCGGCGCGCCCTGGTGCAGAAGTTCGATCAGCTCACGGACCGGCGCCTCGTTGCTGTCCATGCGAATGACCTGACCCATCACCTTCCTTCGGCAAGGCGGCAACGAGAAAGCACGAGTCGCCGCATCAGCGTCGAAGGCTAGCAGAGGCCGGTGTCGGTCGAGGCAGGTCGGGGGGATGCGAGAACATCGAATTGGCGCTGCATGTGTGCGCGCATGACATTGGGTTCGGCCATGCGTCTGGCGAGACTGCCTGCACGCAACGCACCGGCTTCGGGTGCGCTGCCCGCAACGAGCGTCCGCACCCACCCATGTCCATCCTCGACTCCCTTCGTCCCGCTGCCGGCCTGCGGGTCCTCGTCACAGCGGGCGGAGCAGGCATCGGCGCGGCAATCGCACGCGCCTTCCACGAGGCAGGGTCGAGCGTTCACGTGTGCGACGTCGACCGCGCGGCGCTCGATCGCCTCACGGCGGAGACGCCGGCGATCACCGCCAGCATGGCCGACGCGTCGGTCGCGGCCGACGTCGACCTGGTGTTCGACGACGTGCGCGGCACGCTCGGCGGCCTCGACGTTCTCGTCAGCAACGCCGGTATCGCCGGCCCGACCGGGCCGATCGAGTCGATCGACGCCAGTGCGTGGGAGCGCACCGTCGACGTCAACCTCAACAGCCAGTACTACTTCGCGCGCCGCGCGGTGCCGCTGCTCCGGCAGTCGACCGCAAGTCCCTGCCTGATCGCGATGGGGTCGGTCGCCGGCAGGCTCGGCTACCCGTTCCGGACACCCTACGCGTCGACCAAGTGGGCGATCGTCGGCCTCGTGAAGTCGCTGGCGATCGAGCTGGGGCCGAGCGGCATTCGCGCCAACGCGATCCTTCCGGGAACGGTCGAGGGCCCCCGCATGGACGCCGTGATCGCGGCGCGTGCCGAGGCCCTGGGCATCGGCGTCGACGCCATGCGCGAGCGCTACCTCGAGAAGATCTCGCTGCGCCGGATGGTCACCGCCAACGACGTGGCGGCACTCGCGCTCTTTCTCTGCACGCCCGCGGCCCGCAACCTCACCGGTCAGGCCATCAGCATCGACGGCAACGTCGAGTACCTCTGAAAACAGCGGCGACCAGAGCCGCCATTCCTCTAGCTGGAGACACGATGCTTCACACCCCCCTTCTTCGCACCGGACTTGCCGCCGGCCTTCTGTTCTCCGGCCTTGCGCAGGCCGCCCCTGTAAAGATCGCCGTCCTCGAGACGCTCTCGGGTCCGCAGGCGTCGACCGGACAGGCCTACCGGGCCGCGGTGCGCTATGCGGTCGACCGGCTGAATGCCGCCGGCGGCTGGAACGGCGAGCCCGTGCAGCTGGTCGAGTACGACAACCAGGGGGGTCCTGCGGGCGCCTCCGACAAGCTCAAGGCAGCGATCGCCGATGGCGTGCAGATCGTCGTTCAGGGTGCCTCCTCGGCGATCGGCGGTCAGATCACCGAGGACGTGCGCAAGCACAACCTGCGCAATCCCGACAAGGGTCTCGTGTACATCAACGTCGGGGCCGAGGCGCTCGAGCTCACCGGCGAGAAGTGCAACTTCCACCACTTCCGGTTCGCCGGCAACGCGCAGATGCGCGTCAAGGCGATGGTCGAGGGCATGAAGCAGGCCAACGCGCTCGGCACGCAGGTGTACTCGATCAACCAGAACTACTCGTGGGGCCAGGACATGGAGCAGGCCATCGTCGCCAATGCGGCGGCCGGCGGCTACAAGGTCGTCGACAAGACGCTGCACGACGTCAACAAGATCCAGGACTTCGCGCCGTACGTGGCCAAGATCAGCGCATCGGGCGCGGACACGGTGATCACCGGCAACTGGTCGAACGACCTGCTGCTGCTCATGAAGGCCTCCAAGGCGGCCGGCCTGAAGGCGCGCTTTGGCACCGTGTTCCTCGATCAGCCCGGCAACATCGCCAACGCCGGCGACCTGGCCGCTGGCCACTTCATCGCGCACACCTTCAACCCCGAGGCGGCCGGTGCGGCAGGGCAACGCTTCGTCGACGACTACAAGGCCAAGATGGGGCACGTTCCCGTCTTCATCGAGCCGCAGACCGTGTTCGGGCTCGAGATGGTGGCCGAGGCGCTCAAGCGCACCAAGCCCGAAGGCGGCGCGCTCAACGTCAACACGTTCGCAAAGACGCTCGAATCGACCAGGCTGGCCACGCCGATGGGCGAGATGAGCGTGCGCGCGGCGGACCATCAGGCGCTGATGCCGATGGTGGTGTCGATGGTCTCGAAGGACGCCCGGTTCAAGGCCGACGGCACCGATCTGGGCTTCAAGCCGGTGAAGGTGTTCTCGGCCGAGCAGGCGGCGGCGCCGGCACAGGCGAGCTGCAAGATGCAGCGCCCGTCCTGAGCGTCGCCGCGCGCCACCCGGCGATCCTGATGTCCGAGCCTCGCTCCTGAGCCGTGGAGACCTTCATCTTCGCCGTCCTGAACGGCGTGATCTACGGCCTGCTGCTGTTCATGGTGTCGGCCGGTCTGACGCTCATCTTCGGGATGATGGGCGTGCTCAACTTCGCGCACGCGTCGTTCTACATGCTCGGCGCGTACTTCGCGTACACGCTGCAGGGGCTGCTCGGGTTCGGCGCGGCGGTCGTGCTGGCGACCCTGCTCGTGGGCGCCGTCGGCGTCATCGTCGAACGCGGCTTCCTGCGCCGGGTCCACCACCACGGGCACGCGCACGAGCTGCTGCTCACGTTCGGCCTGTCGTTCATCATCGCCGAGCTGATCAAGCTGTTCTTCGGCAACTATCCGGTCGACTACCGGGTGCCGCGCGCGCTCGACTTCTCGGCGTTTGCGATCGGCAGCCAGCAATACCCCGTCTACCGGGTGCTGATGGGGGCGATCGCGATCGCGATGTTCGCCGCGATCTACCTGCTGCTCACGCGCACCCGGGTCGGCATCGTGGTGCGCGCGGCGATCTACCGGCCGCGCATGGTCGAGGCGCTCGGCCACAACGTCCAGCTCGTCTTCATGGGCGTGTTCGGGATCGGCGCGGCGCTCGCGGGGCTCGCCGGCGCGGTGGCGGGTGCCTTCTACACCACCAACCCGAACATGGCGCTCGAGATCGGCGTCACGGTGTTCGTCGTCGTGGTCGTGGGCGGGCTCGGCTCGCTCGGCGGCGCGATGCTCGCCTCGCTGCTGATCGGCGTGCTCACCTCGCTGGCGGTGGGCATCGACGTCAGCCTTGCCGACCTCGCGGCGCTGGTGGGCGCCGGCGACTGGGCGCGCGGCGTGGGCGGCCTGCTCACGCTCAAGCTGTCGAGCCTGGCCGCGACGATCCCGTTCGCCCTGATGCTGCTGGTCCTGCTGCTGCGGCCCTCGGGGCTCATGGGCGAGCGCGCCTGATGACGCGGCGCTCCTTGCTGCCGATCGCGGGCGCTGGCGTCGCCCTGCTCGCGGCGCTGCCGGCACTGCTGCCCGCAGGGCTCCTCAACGCGGCGATCCAGATGCTGATCGCTGCGCTCTTCGCCTGCGCGTACAGCCTGCTGAGCGGGCGTGCGGGCATGCTCTCGTTCGGCCATGCGGCGTACTTCGGCGTCGGCGCATTCGCGACGGTGCACGCGATGAACGCCCTCGGCGGCAGCGGCCTTCTGCCGACGCCGCTGCTGCCGCTCGTCGGCGCCCTGGCGGGCCTTGCGTTCGGGGTCGTCGCCGGCTGGTTCGCGACGCAGCGCAGCGGCACCACGTTCGCGATGATCACCCTGGCCATTGCCGAGCTGCTGCATGCGCTGGCCCCGCAGCTCAAGGGCTGGTTCGGGGGCGAGTCCGGCATCTCGTCGATGCGCATGCCGGCCTGGGGCTTGAGCTTCGGTTCGACCGAGCAGGTCTACTACCTGACGCTCGTGTGGGTGCTGCTGGGGCTTGCGGTGCTCTACGCGCATGCCGCGACACCGCTCGGCCGCCTGACCCTCGGGCTGCGCGAGAACCCGCAGCGCCTGCGCTTCCTCGGCTACGACTCGCACGGGCTCGCGGTCTCCGCCTTCGCCCTGTCGGCGATGCTGTCGGGCATCGCCGGCGCCCTGCAGACCCTGAGCAACGAGGCCGTCAATTACGTCGTCTTCGATGCGGGCGTGTCCGCATCGGTGGTGCTGAACAGCTACATCGGCGGCGTGGGCACCTTCCTGGGCCCCGCCCTCGGCGCGGCGCTGATGACGTTCTTCAGCTACGCGGTCTCGGACGCGACGCAGTCGTGGCTGCTCTACCAGGGCATCCTCTTCGTGCTGGTGATGATGGTGCTGCCGACCGGCCTGACCGGGCTGGGCTCGACCACGGCGCGCCTGGTGGAACGTCACGGCGCGATGGCGGTGCTGCCGCTGGTCGTGCTCGCCATCGGCGCGACGCTGCTGCTGGCGGCCGGAACCGTCTTCGTCGTCGAGGCCGCGCAGCGGCTCTTCTCGCAGGACTACCGCGCGCTCGCGCGCATGGCACCGGCCCTGCCGCCGATCAGCATGTTCGGACGCGCGTGGGCGCCGACGGCCGCGCTCACCTGGCTGGTGCCGGCCGCCCTGCTGGCAGCCGGTGCCGCGCTGGCGTGGCTCGCGCGGCTGCGCCATGCGGCGCTGGTCGCACGCAGCTCACCCGCCGCGGCCGAGCCGATCGCCCGCGCCGCCTCGTCGAGCGCCGCGCCATGAGTCCACCGATCCTGTCGCTGCGCGGCGTGCGCAAGTCGTTCGGCCCGACCGAGATCATCCGCGGCGTCGACCTCGACGTTCAGGCCGGCGAGCGGCACGCGCTGATCGGCCCCAACGGCGCCGGCAAGTCGACCCTGTTCCACCTGATCTCCGGCAACCTCGCGCCGAGCGCCGGCAGCATCGTGTTCGACGGCCAGGCGATCGCCGGCTGGAGCCCGCAACGCATCAACCGGCGCGGGCTCGGCCGCTCGTTCCAGATCACCAACATCTTCCCGAAGCTGACCGTGTTCGAGAACGTGCGCATCGCCGCCATGCAGCGCGACGGCGTGCAGTACACGTTCTGGCGTCGCATCGAAGGGCTGGCCAGCATCCGCGCCAGGACCCAGGCGCTGCTCGAGCAGGTGCGGCTGCAGGCTCGCGCGACCACGCTGGCCGGCGAGCTGTCGTACTCGGAACAGCGCTCGCTCGAGCTCGCAATGACGCTGGCTTGCGACCCGAAGCTGGTCCTGCTCGATGAGCCGATGGCCGGCATGTCGACCGAGGAGACGCAGTACACGCTCGAGCTGATCCACGCCGTCACCGCCGGCCGCGCGCTGCTCCTGGTCGAGCACGACATGGAGGTCGTGTTCTCGCTCGCCGACCGCATCAGCGTCCTGGTGTACGGCCAGGTGATCGCGACCGGCACCCCCGACGAGATCCGCAACCACCAGGGCGTGCGCGAAGCCTATCTCGGCGAGGAGGTCGCGGCATGAACGCCGCGGGCACCGGCGCGGCCGCTCCGCTGCTGCGGGTCGAGGGCCTTCACGCCCACTACGGCAAGAGCCACATCCTGCGCGGCGTGACGCTGGAGGTCGGCCGCGCCGAGGTGCTGAGCCTGCTCGGCCGCAACGGCTCGGGTCGCTCGACGACGCTGAAGGCGATGATGGGGCTGGTGCCGCCGAGCGCCGGCACGGTCACGCTGGCGGGCCGGCAGCTCGCGGGAGCGAGCCCTCACGCGATCTGCCGCGCGGGCCTGGCGTTTGTTCCGGAAGAGCGCGAGGTCTTCGCCAACCTCACCGTCGACGAGAACCTGCGCATGGGCGAGCAGCCGCCGGTCGCCGGGGCGCACCGCTGGAGCATCCAGGAGATGTTCGACTACTTCCCGCAGCTGCAGGAGCGGCGCTCGACGCGCGCCGGCAACCTGTCGGGCGGCGAGCAGCAGATGCTCACGATCTGCCGCTCGCTTCTCGGCAACCCGCTCGCCATCCTGATCGACGAGCCGACCGAGGGCCTGGCGCCGAAGATCGTCGCCCAGGTCGGCGAGTGCATCCAGGACATGCATCGCAAGGGCCTCTCGGTGGTGCTCGTCGAGCAGAAGCTGGCCATCGCGCTCAAGGTCTCGAGCCGCGTGTGCGTGATGGGCCACGGCCGCATCGTCTTCGAGGGATCGCCGCAGCAGCTCGAGTCAGACCGCGACCTGCTGGCGCAGTGGCTGGCGGTCTGACCATTCGCATCGTCCGCCACACCCCGGCCGCAGGGAGAACCTCCATGGCAAGCGCTTCCGACAAGGTCATCATCACCTGCGCCGTCACCGGCTCGGTGCACACGCCGACGATGTCGCCGCACCTGCCGCTCACGCCCGAGCAGATCGCCGAGCAGGCGATCGAGGCGGCACAGGCCGGCGCCGCCATCCTGCACCTGCACGCACGCGACCCCGTCGACGGCCGACCCAGCGCCGACCCGGCGGTGTTCGACCGCTTCGTGCCGCGCATCCGCGATGCCACCGACGCGGTGATCAACATCACCACCGGCGGCAGCACGCGAATGACGCTCGAGGAGCGTCTGGCCTACCCGCTCAAGGCCCAGCCCGAGATGTGCTCGCTCAACATGGGCTCGATGAACTTCACGATCCACCCCGTGGCGCGCAAGTACGCGGAGTGGCGCTACGACTGGGAGCAGCCGTACGTCGAAGGCATGGAAGACCTCATCTTCCGCAACACGTTCCGCGACATCCGGCACATCCTCAAGGTGCTGGGCGAGGACTGCGGAACCCGCTTCGAGTTCGAGTGCTACGACGTCGGTCACCTGTACACGCTGGCGCACTTCGTGGACGCCGGGCTGATCCAGGGACCGCTGTTCATCCAGAGCATCTTCGGCATCCTCGGCGGCATGGGCGCCGATCCCGAGAACGTCGTCATGATGAAGACCACGGCCGATCGCCTGTTCGGCCGCGGCGGCTACCGCTTCTCGGTGCTCGGCGCGGGGCGCCACCAGATGTCGCTGCTGACCATGGGCGCGGTGCTCGGCGGCAACGTGCGCGTCGGTCTCGAGGACAGCCTCTACCTCGATCGGGGCAGCCTGGCCCGATCGAACGCCGAACAGGTGCGCAAGATCCGCCGCATCCTGCAAGAGCTGTCGCTCGAGATCGCGACGCCGGACGATGCTCGCAGCATGCTCGGGCTCAAGGGACGCGACGCCACGGGCATCTAGCCCGTGCGGGCCCGACAGGGCACCGCTGGAGCGGAGCCGGAGCCCCGCGTCGCCGGGCGTGACGCCAAGGTGGGATCGAGCGCATACACCCGGTTGCGCACAAGGGCGACGCCTCTTGCGACGCCGCTCCGCAGGCCCGCACAATCGCGTTCCGCCACCGCAAAGGAACGTTCATGCGCCGCCTGACCTTGATCAAGCTCTGCGGGCTTTTCGCGGTCTCGCTTCTGGGCGCGAGCGCCTCTGCCCAGTCGGACTGGCCGAGCAAGCCGCTGCGCATCGTCGTGCCGTACTCGCCGGGTGGCTCATCCGACATCATCGCGCGGGCCATCAGCCAATCCCTCGCCGAAGCGCTCAAGACCACCGTCATCGTCGAGAACAGGCCGGGGGCGAACGGCAATACCGGCACCGACTCCGTCGTCAAGTCGAACGACGGCCATACCATCCTGCTGTGCGACGTGGGCGCGCTCGCGATCACGCCCTCGGTCTACAACAAGCTGCCGTTCGACCCATCGACCGACCTGCGCGGCGTCGCCATGCTGGCGTACTCGCCGCATCTGCTCGTGGTCCACCCGTCCGTGCCCGCCGCCAACCTGAAGGAACTGGTCGCGCTGTCGCAGAAGGAGCGTCTGAACTTCGCCGTGACCGCGATCGGCAGCGCTCCTCATCTCGCGGGCATCGCGGTCGAGAAGGCGACCGGCGCCAAGTGGCAGTACATCCCCTACAAGGGCGGCGCCCAAGCCATCGGCGATACGGTCGCGGGACAGACGCAGGTCCTGATGAACGGCATGCTGGCGACGTTGCCCCAGGTGCAGGCCGGCAAGCTGAAGGTGCTCGGCGTCTCGAGGCGGCAGCGCGTGCCGCTGCTCGCCAGCGTACCGACGATCGCGGAGCAAGGCGTCAGGGACTTCGAGTCCGGCACCTGGCAAGGTGTGCTGGCGCCGGCCGCCATGCCGCCGGCGGTCGTGCAACGCCTGGGCACCGAGCTGATCCGCATCATCCGCTCGCCCGAGGTCCGCGAGCGGCTGGTGTCGCAGGGTGCCGAAGTCCACACCATGACGCCGGCCGAATTCAAGCCGTTCTTCGAGCGCGAGCGCCGGACCTGGGCCGCCATCGTGCAGCAAGGCGGCGTGAAGGCCGAGTGAACGCCAGCGCTTCGCGCGTCGATGACCCGCAGGCGACCTGCCGAGCGCGTCAGTACAGCGATCGCCTGCCGGAACTGCCGGCTTGCATCCCGTCGCGCAAGGTCAACCAGCCGCGCGCGTCGAGGTGGACGACGCCGTTGGCCTCGAGCTCCTTCATCACGCGGCCGACCTTCTCGCGCGACGCTCCCACGATCTCGGCGAGCCGCTGGCGCGAGACGCGCTCGCGGATGACCCTGCCTTCGTCGACCACTTCGGACATCGACAGCAAGGCCCGGGCGACGCGCCCGTAGACGTCGAGCAGCGCCAGCGACTGGATCTGCTCGTTGGCGCCGCGCAGGCGCTGCACCAGGCCGCGCATGAGCGCGTGCGCGAGGCTCGTGTCGCCGGGCAGGAGCCGCATGAACTCGGCGCGGCCGAGCACCAGCGCATCGGTTTGCACCTCGGCGCGTACCGTCGCCGAATGCGGCTCGTCGTCGATCAGGCTCATCTCGCCGACGGGATCGCCGTGGCGCAGCACGGCGAGGCTGACCTCGCGGCCGCGGCGATCGGCGGCGAGCACGCGCGCGCTGCCGTTCAGCAGGATGAAGAGCGCGCCGCTCTTGCCACCCTGCTCGACGAGGTTTTCACCGCGCCGGAAGCGTCGCCGGGTCGCACCCTCCGCGAGTTCGCGGGCCTGCTCGTCCGTCACCCAGGAGAACAGGGGAACCGCGCGAATCAGATCGACATGCACCGTCCTGGTCACCACGCTCACCCCACTCACATCGACCGCCTTGGCGCACACGCGCCGCGCGAGTGTCGGTGTCCGGGTGTGACCGGATCGGCCTTCGGTCGGCCCTGGCGGTCGAGCGTGCGCTATGGCACGGCAGACCCGGCGCGTTTGACAGGGGATCTGTTGCGCGGCGCACGACACGGCGGTTCATGGTCCGCGGGCGAGCTCGCCTGGCGCGGCGACGCTCACGACGTCGTCGCCTCGATTTTGGAGATTCGCGGGCGTTCTCCGGCTCGAGTGGCCCCGTCCGCACGCACCTCCGCGTGGACGTCGCGCTCCGCGTTTACCCGCACGCTGTCGAATCGGGCTCGCGCCGTTCGACCAAACCATGCCGGCGGTCCGCCGGCTGATCCGACCTGAAAGGCACGCATGAACTACGTAGAAGGATTCGTTCTCGCCGTCCCCACCGAAAACCGCGAGCGCTACCGCGCAGCGGCTGCCGCGGCGTGGCCGCTATTCCGGGAGTTCGGCGCGACCCGCCACGTCGAATGCTGGGGCGACGACGTTCCCGCAGGCAAGCAGACCGACTTCCTGCGAGCCGTGCAGGCGCAGGAGGGCGAAAGCGTCGTCTTCTCCTGGATCGAGTATCCGTCGAGGGAGGTTCGTGACGCCGCCGTGAAGAAGATGCGCGAGGACCCTCGCATGGACGACATGGACATGCCGTTCGACGGCGCGCGCATGATCTTCGGGGGCTTCGAGGTCGTGTTCGACGAACGGCGCTAGAAGTCGCTGCCGCGTGCGCGCACGCGAACCGAAGTCGAATCGGTGGCGCTGCGGCCGCGAACGCGAACGCCGCCCGCGGCGGCCCCTCGGCGCCGAGATTCGCGATGAACGCGCCGTCTCGTCGCGGCGCGGATGCCAATGACCGATCCACTTGGGCAGACGAAGGAGTGAAGACGATGTCGACCCTGAAACCCGCTGCCGAGATGGCAGCCTCGGGCAGCAAGCCCTTTCCCAACGAGAGCCGTGAGTACCGTCAGGCGCGCACCGCCCTGCTTGCCGAGGAGATCGAGCTGCGGCGACACATTGCCCGGGTTGCCGCGATGCGCCGCGCCTTGCCGCCGGGGGGCGTCGCCCGAGACTACCGGTTCCTCGATGCCGAGGGCAAGGAACTGGGGCTCGTCGACCTGTTCGGCGAGCATGACACGCTCTTCACCTACTTCTGGATGTTCGGCCCGGAGCGCGAGCGGCCCTGCCCGATGTGCACCTCCTTCGTCGGCTCGCTCGACATTCCGGCGCCCGACATCGAGCAGCGGCTGGCACTGGCGATCGTGGGCCGCTCGCCGGTCGCCCGGCAGCTGGCCTTCGCGCGCGAGCGCGGCTGGTCGCACCTGAACTTCTACCAGACGATCGGCGACGATTTCGCCCGCGACTATCGGACGCTCGTCGACGGGGACGAAGGCGCCGGCGTGTTCGTGTGGCAGCGCGAGGGCGAGACCGTCCGCCTGTTCTGGGCCGCAGAAGGCGGCCCCGAGACCGCCGACCCCGGGCAGGACCCGCACCTGGCGCCGGATCCGACGCCGCTCTGGAATGTGCTCGACTGGACGCCCGAGGGACGCGGGACGGACTGGTACCCGAAGTTGCGGTACGACCGTTAGGCGTTCGGCCAAGCCGCCAGCTCGCCTCGGCCGCCCGCCGCCCCTCGAATCGGCGCGCGTTTGCTCGCTGACGGCCGAGCGCCGCCATGCGGCATAGTTGTGGTCGCCTCAACGGCCTTCGCCCGCACGTATTTCCACCAGGAGACATCCCATGAGACTGAGCCAACTGGCGGCAGGCCTGATCTTCGGCCTCGGCATCGCAAGCGCGGCCCTCGCGCAGACGACCATGAAGATCAGCATCTCGACCGCGCAGAACTCGCACCAGGGCGTGGCGATCGATACCTTCGCGAAGGAAGTCGCGGCGCGCACCAACGGTCGCTACAAGGTCGAGACCTTCTACAACGGCGCGCTCGGCGGCGAGCGCGAATCGATCGAGGCGGTACAGCTCGGCACCCAGGAACTGACGTTCACGTCGACCGGCCCGGTGCCGAACTTCGTGCCCGATACCAAGATCCTCGACGTTCCCTTCCTGTTCCGTGACAAGGCCCACGCGCGCGCCGTGCTGGACGGCCCGATCGGCCAGGACCTGCTGGGCAAGTTCGACGCCAAGGGCTTCAAGGCGCTGGGATGGGCCGAGAACGGCTTCCGTCACATGACCAACAGCAAGCGCGACGTGAAGACGCCCGAGGATCTGAAGGGCCTGAAGATGCGCACCATGGAGAACCCGGTGCACATCGCCGCCTACAAGGCCTTCGGCATCGTCACCACGCCGATGGCTTTCCCGGAGGTGTTCACCGCTCTCCAGCAGGGCACGGTCGACGGCCAGGAAAACCCGCTGCCGGTCATCATCTCGGCCAAGTTCGATCAGGTGCAAAAGCACCTCACGCTGACCGGACACGTCTACTCGCCCTGCATCTTCCTGATGAACAAGGCCGCGTTCGACAGGCTCCCTGCCGCCGACAAGCAGGCCTTCCTCGAGGCCGCGAAAGTCGCCATCAGGGCCAACCGCGCCCGTGTCGATGAGGACGACGCGCGCGGCGTGGCCGACCTGCGAGCCAAGGGCATGACCGTCATCGACAGCGTCGACAAGGCGAGGTTCGTCGCCGCGCTGGCGCCGGTCAGCGCCGAGTTCGAGAAGCAGTTCGGCAAGGCCAACCTCGACAAGATCCGCGAGTTCAAGTAGGTGCGTGTCTCGCCTGCCGCCGCGAACGCCTCGCGGCGGCCGGCGCCCGTGCGGCCTGACTCGCACGCGCGTGTCGCCCGAATGCCCCGGTGTTGCCGATGAAATCCGCCTTTCTCGCGCTCGACCGCTGGACCACCGCGCTCGCGATGGCGATCGCCTGCGGCATGCTGGTGGTCGCCGCCTCGCTCGGCGTGTTCCAGATCATCACGCGCTTCGTGCTCGAGCAACCGGCGGAGTGGTCCGAGATCCTGATCCGCGTCAGCCTGATCTGGATGGTGTTCATGGGCATTCCGACGGCCTTTCGCCAGGGCGCGATGGTGAGCGTCGACGTGCTCTACCGCTGGAGCCCACCTCAGGTGCGCCGGGTGCTCGACTGGGTCGTGTGCTTGGCGTCGCTGAGCCTGGTCGGCGTCATCATCTGGTGGGGATCGGACTACGCACGGCGCGGCAGCGTGCAGTCGATGGCCGGGCTCGAATCGATCTCGATGTTCTGGGCCTACGCCGCGCTGCCGGTGGGCGGCGTGTTCTGCGTCATCGGCATCGTGGCCAACCTGATCGACCCGAAACGCAACGAACTCGAGACGGCCCAATGACGCCGGTCATGATCACCACGATGGTGGTGTGCTTCGCACTCACCATCTCCGTGGCCGTCTCGATCGGCCTGGCCGCGGTGCTCGGCATCCAGGCCTCGAACGCGAACATGCTCATCTCCGTGAAGGAGATGTTCAACGCGATCAACAAGTTTCCGCTCGCGGCCATCCCCTTCTTCATCCTGGCTGGAAATCTGATGGAGACCGGCGGCATCTCGCGCCGGCTCGTCGACTTCGCCAAGAGCCTGGTCGGCGGCGTGCAGGGCGGGCTGCCGATGACCTGCGTGCTGACGTGCATGATCTTCGCCGCGGTCTCGGGCTCGTCGGTGGCGACCACCTTCGCGATCGGCGCGATCCTGATCCCTGCGCTGATCAAGCACGGCTACCCGGTCGGCTACGCGGCCGCGCTGCAGGCCACCAGCGCCGAGCTCGGCGTGATCATTCCGCCCTCGATCCCGATGATCCTGTACGGCGTGAGCGCCGAGGTCTCCATCGGCGAGCTGTTCATCGCCGGCTTCGGCCCGGGCATCCTGATCAGCCTGGCGCTGATGGCCTTCGTCTACGTCTACTGCAAGTTCAAGAAGCTGGGCAAGAACGATGGCGAGGGCCGGCTCGCGGTCGGCACGGCCACGTGGCGCGCCGGCTGGGCGCTGCTGATGCCGGTGATCATCCTCGGCGGCATCTATGGCGGCGTCTTCACGCCGACCGAGGCGTCGGCGGTGGCGGTGCTCTACGCGCTGGTGGTCGGCACGCTGATCTATCGCGAGATCCGGCCGACCGACCTGTACGCGGTGCTGCGCAAGTCGGTGGTGTCGTCGGCAGTGATCATGTTCATCATCGCCAATGCCGGCCTGTTCGCCTTCCTGATCACCCGCGCCGGCGTGCCCGACGCCATCGGCCGCTGGCTGCAGGAGGTGCTGCAGTCCCCGGCGATGTTCCTGCTGGGAGTCAATGTCGCCCTGTTCGTGATCGGCATGTTCATCGAGACCAGCGCGGCGATCATCGTGCTGGCGCCCATCCTCGCGCCGGTGGCGCAGCACTTCGGCATCGATCCGGTGCATTTCGGACTCGTCATGGTCGTGAACCTGGCACTGGGCATGGTCACGCCGCCGTTCGGCGTCAACCTGTTCGCGGCCTGCACGGTCGCGCGAATCTCGCTGGACCGCATCGTTCCCTACCTGATCCCGTTTGTGCTGGTGATCCTGACCTGCCTGATGGTGATCACCTACGTGCCCGGCATCTCGCTCGAGTTGCGCGACCTGGTCTACGCGAAATAGCGCCCGTCGCTGCGGACGGCGGGGTGACGCGTCGATGCCGCGCCATCAGCTTGCGTGATCAGGGCCTGCACGACCCCGGTGGAGCGCGCCTGCATCGAACACTCCCGCTGGCACTGGCTGCGGCACGCGTTCGCGACTCGGCACCGACGGATCGGCTGCGACGTTCTCGGCTACGTAGCGGAATGCCAAGAGAACAAGGGGTCAGCCTGAATGAGCTGACCCCTCGATGTCTTGGTGGGCCCTGAGTGACTCGAACACTCGACCTACGGATTAAGAGTCCGCTGCTCTACCAACTGAGCTAAGAGCCCGAATTTCTTCGGTGTACCGCAACCGCCGGACGGCCGTGGTGTGGGTTGTGCGGGGCTCGAACCCACGACCTACGGATTAAAAGTCCGCTGCTCTACCAACTGAGCTAACAACCCGCTGAGCCGACGATTATATCGGGGCCGTGGCGTTCGCTTTCGCCGGAAGGCAAGCGCGCGATCTTAGCAGGCTCCGGATGAGCCTCGGCAAGAACCCGCACCGGGCAGCCCGGCGATCGCGACGAGCTGCTCCCCAGGCGGACTGCGGCCGCTCGCAAGCAGAAGCGCCAGCCGCAAGCCGCGCGGCGCGGGTGCGATGCGCTTGCACGCCATGCCTGCACGACGCGACCGGCGTCATGCATTCAGCTGTCGGCCAGCACCAGCCCTGCCGCGACCATGCCGAAGGTCGCGGTCACGGCGACGCTCGAACCGTAGCCGTGGCAGTTGAGACTGCGATCGGTCTGCGTCTCGCCGCCGGGCACCGCCTGCTCGCGCGAGAACACGCAGCGGATACCGATGCGGCCGGTGCGCGGCGCGCGGTGGAACTTGCGCAGACGCTGTCGCAGCGACGCCAGCAGGGCGTCGTGCGTCACGCGCGCCAGATCGTCGACGTCGACCTTGTGCGGCTCGCGCTTGCCGCCGGCAGCGCCCACGGTGACGAGGCGCACGCGCTCGGCGATCGCCCAGGCGCCGAGCGCGGCCTTGGCACGAACCTGGTCGCAGGCGTCGATCACGGCGTCGGGCCGGTCGGTCACCAGGCCCGGCCAGTTCGTCTCGTCGACGAACTCCTCGATCGTGCGCACGTCGCAGCCCGGATGAATGTCGGCGATGCGCGCGCGCAGCGCGTCGACCTTGGCCTGCCCGACCGTGACACCGAGCGCCTGCACCTGGCGGTTGATGTTCGACTCCGAGACTTGGTCGAGGTCGATCAGCGTGAGCTTCGCGATGCCGCTGCGCGCCAGCGCCTCGGCAGCCCAGGAGCCGACGCCGCCGACGCCGACCACCGCCACGTGCAGCTGGCGGATGCGCGCGTACGCGTCGGCGCCATACAGGCGCGCCAGCCCGCTGAAGCGGCGCTCGAGGTCGGGCGCGTCGAGCGCGCCCGGCTCGGGCGTCATTTCAGCGACACGAGGCGCTCGCGGCCGGCGAGCGCGGCCTCCGACTTCGGGTACGCCTTGAGCAGCTCGTCGATGGTGCGACGTGCCGCCTTGGTGTCCTTCAGCTCGGCCTGGCAGTTGGCGATCGCGAGCAGCGCCTCGGGCGCCCGCGGGCTCTCGGGGAACTGCGTGACCAGCAAGCGGAACGCGCCGACCGCTTCCTTGTACTCGCGCTTGCCGTAATGCGAGTTGCCGAGCCAGAACAGCGCGGCGTCCCGATAGCCGGAGCTCGGATAGCGCTTGAGGAGCGCCTGCAGCGCCGTCGCCGAACGGTCGAACTCGCCACGGCGGAAGGCAGCGAGCGCCTCGTCGTAGGCGCGCTTCTCCTCCGGGTCGGCGGTGAACTCGCGGTCGTCGAGCGTCACCTTCTGCGGCTCGATCTTGCGGATGCGCTCCTCGACGCCCTGCAGCACGTCGGTTTGCTTGCGCTGCAGCTCGGCGACTTCGCGCGCGAGCTGCTCGTTCTGGCCGCGCAGCTTCGCCGTCTCGCCACGCTGCAGCTCGATCTGGTTGTTGAGCTCGAGCACGCTGCGCCGCAGCTGCGTGATCTGCTCGGTGAGCTGCGTCATCGCCTCGGCCTGACGCGCGCGCTGCTGCTCGCCGATCTGATCGACCTTCTGGCGCAGGTCGAGGATCGCGCGGCGCGCTTCGTCGTCCTCGAACAGCGCGGCGTGCGCGCCCGGCGCAGCCAGCGTGCCGAGCGCGAGCGCCAGCGCCGCGACCGGGCCCGGCCAGCGCGCACGCATCGTCGTCATCGTGCGCGTGCTCAACGGCTGTTCAGCTCGGCACGGCGGTTCTTCGCGTACGCCGCTTCGTCGCTGCCCTGCACCGCCGGACGCTCTTCGCCGAAGCTCACCGCCTCGACCTGCGACTCGGGCACGCCGAGCAGCTGCAGCGAGCGCGCAACCGCTTCGGCGCGCTTCTGGCCGAGCGCGAGGTTGTACTCGCGGCCGCCGCGCTCGTCGGTATGGCCCTCGATCGAGACGCGCCGCTGGCGGTTCTGCGACAGCAGGCGCGCGTTGGCCTCGACGACCGGGCGGTAATCGTCCTTGACGACGAAGCTGTCGAAATCGAAGTAGACGACGCGCGGCACGTTGCTGTTGGCGGCGTCGTTGTTCGCGTTGCGGGTCAGGTCGACCGACGCGATGCGGCTCTGCGAGTTCGCGCCGCCCACATTGGCGCCGCTGCCTGCGCCGCCCGCGGCACCGCTGGTCGCCGAGGCGTCGCGCGACTCGACCGGCGGCTTGTCGTCGAGCTTGACCGACGAGCAGCCGGCCAGGGCGACGGCGGCGACCGCCAGCGTCAGCGTGCGCAGCTTGAAGAGAGAGGTGGTGTTCATGGTGCGAGTCCTCGTTCAGTGTTCGTGCGCTTCATGCGCATCGTCAGCGCCCGTAAGGGCCCCAAACCGGCTCGCGCACGTCGGCGTTCGACGAGGTGAGCCGGGCCTTGATCTTTCCGTCGAGCGTGGTGGTCATCAGCACGTCGCGGCCGCCGGCACGCGTGGCGTAGACGATGAGCCGGCCGTTCGGCGCGAAGCTCGGGCTCTCGTCGTCGCTGGTGTCGGTGAGCACGTTGGGCTGCGCACCGCCGGCCGAGAGGTCGAGCGTGCACAGGCGAAACGCGTTGCCCGAGCGGCTGATGTACGCGAGCGTGCGGCCGTCGGGGCTGATCGCCGGGCTGATGTTGTAGCTGCCGCTGAAGGTGACGCGCTCGACCGCGCCGCCGCTGACCGGCGTGCGGTAGATCTGCGGGCTGCCGCCGCGGTCGCTCACGAAGTAGATCGACGCGCCGTCGGGCGAGAACACCGGCTCGGTGTCGATCGCCTGGCTGTTGGTCACGCGGCGCGGCGTGCCGCCGTTGCGGCTGATCAGGTAGATCTGCGAGCCGCCTTCGCGCGACAGCGTGACCGCGAGGTTCTGCCCGTCGGGCGACCATGCCGGCGCGCTGTTCGAGCCCTTGAAGTCGGCGATCGCGCGGCGCGCGCCGCTGCCGACGTCCTGCGTGTAGACGACCGCCTTCTGCTTCTCGAACGACACGTACGCCAGCTCGCGCCCGTTCGGCGACCATGCCGGCGAAATGATCGGCTCGGCACTGTTGAGCGCGACCTGCCCGCCCTCGCCGTCGGCATCGGCCACGCGCAGCGTGTAGCGCCCGCCGCCGCGCGTGACGTAGGCGATGCGGGTCGAGAACACGCCCTTCTCGCCGGTGAGCTTCTCGTAGATGGTGTCGGCGATGCGGTGCGCCGCGAGGCGCAGGTCGCTCGGGTCGACCGCGTTGCTCTGCCCGGCGAGTTCGGCGCCCTTGACCACGTCCCACAGCTTGAAGCGCACGTCGGCACGGCCGTCGGCGAGGCGCGACACCGAGCCGGCGGCGAGCGCGTCGACCGCACGCGAGCGCCATTCGCTCATCGACGGCTGGCTGGTCTCGTCGAGAGCGCCGGGCGCGTCGACGATGCGGAACGCGCCGCTCCGCTCGAGATCGGCGCGCACGATGCGCGAGATCGGCTGGGCGGCGGCCGCCTCACCCCGGAACGCGGGGATCGCGATCGGCAGCTGGGTCGCGCCGACGCCGGCAATCTCGACGCGGAACTGCGCGGCGGCGACGCCGCTCAGCGCGAGCGCCGCGCCGAGCGCGGCGGCGTGGAAGGCGCGCCGCGACAGGCGACCGGCGCGCGGGACGAGCGATGCAAACGTCTTCACAGGGGAGCGGGCCCGGTTGATCTGAAACAATGATGATAGAGAACAACCCTGATGCGGCTCGCTGGCGAGCCGTGCAAGCCGCCTGCCCGCCCATGCCCGCCTCCCCGACGCTCACCGTGGTGATCGTGGCGAAGAACGAGGCGGCGAACATCGCCGCGTGCGTCGCGAGCGCGTCGTTCGCCGACGAGGTGCTGGTGCTCGACTCGGGCAGCAGCGACGGTACGGCGACCCTCGCCGAGCAGGCCGGGGCGCGGGTGGTGGCGACCGACTGGCCCGGCTACGGCCCGCAGGTGGCGCGCGGCTTCGCGCTCGCGACCGGCGACTGGGTGCTCTCGCTCGACGCCGACGAGCGCATCACGCCGGCGCTGCGCGACGAGGTGATCGCGGCGATCCGCACGACCACCTTCGCCGGCTATCGCATTCCGCGCGTCTCGGAGTTCGTCGGCCGCTTCATCGAGCATTCGGGCTGGCGGCCGGATCACACCCTGCGCCTCGGCCTGCGCTCCAGGTCGAGCTTCACCGACCACTTCCTGCACGCCCACATGACCGTCGATGGAGCGATTGGCACGCTGCAGGCGAGCATCGTCCACTACAGCTATCCCGATCTCTCGGACGTGCTCGGGAAGCTCGACCGCTACTCGACCGGGCACGCGCGCGACATGCTCGCACGCGGCCGCAGCGGCTCCCTCGGCAAGGCGCTGCTGCACGGCGGATTCGCGTTCTTCCGGACGTACGTCATCCGGCTGGGCTTCCTCGATGGCGGTCACGGGTTGATGCTGGCGATCTACAACGCGGAGTACGCGTACTACAAGTACCTGAAGCTGAAGTTCCTGCAGAGTCCGCCGACCCGCCCGGAGTTCCGTGGGTGAGGGTTGGCCCGACTCGCGCCGCCCGCGGGGCACGCGGCGTGCCGGCCGCGCGACGAACTCCCTGACTGCCTCGTGATCCCCCTCGCCTCACCTACTGGTTCAGCGGCCTCCCACAGCGGCGGGCGCGCCGAGCCGCGTCACACGCGCCGATGAGCAACCCGCCCAAGCTCGACCGCCGCGGGCTCCTGGAGCGGCTGCGTCGCGTCGCCCCGTTCTTCGCCGGCAGCAAGCGCGGGCTGGTGCTCGCGCTGGTCGGCTCGGTCGGCGGCGCGCTGACCGAGCCGCTGATCCCGATGCTGATGAAGTGGCTGCTCGACAACGGCTTCCGCACCGGCGGCGTGCCGCTGTGGGCGGTGCCGCTCGCGGTGATCGGGCTCACGGTCGCGCGCGGCTTCGCCGGCTTCGTCGCGCAGTACGGCATGGCGTGGGCCGCGAACCTGGGAGTGATGCAGATGCGCCGCGCGATGTTCGCGCGCGTGCTCGACGCCGAACCGACCCTCTTCGCACGCCATGCGGCGAGCAACCTGATCAACACCCTCACCTACGAGGTGCAGGGCGGCGCCAACCAGCTCGTCTACGCGCTGCAGAACCTGGTGCGCGATTCGCTGACGCTGGTGGTGCTGCTCGCCTACCTGATCTACCTCAACTGGCAGCTCACGCTGATCGTCGGCGTGCTCCTGCCGGCGGTCGCCTTGGTGATGCGCTACTACAGCCGGCGCCTGCACCGCTTCACGGTCGAGGCGCAGGGCGCGACCGATCAGCTCGCGTACGTCGTCGAGGAGAACGTGCTCGCCTGGCGCAGCGTGCGCCTGCACGACGCGCAGCCGCAGCAGGCCGGCCGCTTCGCCGCTCTGAGCGAGCGCCTGCGCCGCGTGTCGCTGAAGGCGGTGATCGCTGCGGCGACGATGACCCCGCTGACCCAGGTGCTGGCGTCGACCGCGCTCGCCGCGGTGATCACGGTGGCGCTCTGGCAGAGCGGCAACGACTCGGGCGCGACCGTCGGCGGCTTCGTCGCCTTCATCGTCGCGCTGACCCAGCTGATCGCGCCGATCAAGCACCTCTCGGAAGCGTCGGTGCCGATCACGCGCGGCCTCGCGGCACTCGATCGCGGCGTGACGCTGATCGACACCTCGTCGTCCGAGACCAGCGGCAGCCACGACCCCGGGCGCGCGCGCGGCCACATCGAGCTGCGCGGCGTGAGCCTGCACTACCGCGACGACCAGCCGGCGCTCGACCGCGTCGACCTCGACGTGCAGCCGGGCGAAACCGTCGCCCTCGTGGGGCCGTCGGGCGCCGGCAAGTCGAGCCTCATCAACCTCTTGCCGCGCTTCTTCGAGCCGACTGCCGGCGTGGTGCTGCTCGACGGCGTGCCTCTTCCCGACTGGAACGTGCATGCCCTGCGCCGCCAGTTCGCGCTGGTGAGCCAGGACGTCGCGCTGTTCAACGACAGCGTCGCCGCGAACGTCGCGCTCGGCGCCGACGTCGACACCGACCGGGTGCGCGCCGCGCTGCAAAGCGCCAACCTGCTCGACTTTGCCGAGGCGCTGCCGAACGGCATCGACACCGTGGTCGGTCACAACGCGAGCGAGCTCTCCGGCGGCCAGCGCCAGCGCCTCGCCATCGCGCGCGCGATCTACAAGGACGCGCCCATCCTGATCCTCGACGAGGCGACGTCGGCGCTCGACTCCGAGTCCGAGCGCCTGGTGCAGGAGGCACTCGAGCACCTGATGCAGGGCCGCACCAGCCTCGTGATCGCGCACCGCCTCTCGACGATCGAGCGTGCCGACCGCATCGTGGCGCTCGAATCCGGTCGCGTGGTCGAGCACGGCACGCACGCGGAACTGCTGGCCGCGGGCGGCCTCTACGCGCGCCTGCACGCGCTGCAATTCAGGGGATGAGAATGGACCGACCGATCAGCCGCTACGCGGTGCCCGACTTCGCCGACGTACCCGACGACGTGCGCGAGAAGATCCTCGCGGTGCAGCAGAAGGCCGGCTTCGTGCCGAACATCTTTCTCGCGCTCGCGCATCGGCCCGACGAGTTCCGCGCCTTCTTCGCGTATCACGATGCGCTGCTGCTGCGCGAGTCGGGGCTCAGCAAGGGCGAGAAGGAGATGATCATCGTCGCCACCAGCGCGGCCAACGGGTGCCTCTACTGCGTGGTCGCGCACGGCGCGATCCTGCGCGTCTACGAGAAGAACCCGCTGATTGCCGACCAGGTCGCGGTGAACCATCGCAAGGCCGACATCACGCCGCGCCAGAAGGCGATGCTCGACTTCGCGATGAAGGTCTGCCGCGACTCGGCGGCGGTCGACGATGCCGACTTCGCGGCGCTCGCCGCAGCTGGGTTCGGCGCGGACGACGCCTGGGACATCGCCGCGATCACCGGTCTCTTCGGGCTCTCGAACCGGCTCGCCAACGTGGCGTCGATCCGCCCGAACGACGAGTTCTACCTGCTGGGCCGCGTGCCGCGCGAAGGCCGGTGAGCGCGGCGCCCGCCGCACTGGTGCGCCTGGCCCGGCACGCGGTGACGCAGCCGGTCGAGCCGCCGGTGCCGAACGACGACGCAGGCCTCTACGCGCGCAAGGGCCCGTGGCGGCTCGCGTTCCGCGCCGCGCGCCGGCGCGGCGAAGTGGCGGCAAGCGGCCAGGCGGCGTTCGAAACCTCGCGCATCGACCCGGCGTGGCGGCGCGCGGTGTGGTTTCATCCGGAGATGCCGCAGATCGGCGACTCGCTGCTCGACCTCGCGCCGCGCAGCCTGCTGGTCGAGCACGGCATCGCCGTCGACGTGGTGCTGCCGCGTGCGCTCGCCGGCGTGTACCGCGGCGATGGCTGGTTCCGTCGCGTGATCGGCCCCGACGAGCCGTTCGGCGCGATCGATCACGACTTCGCGATCGTCGACAGCCGCGGCTGGAAGGCGCTCGCGCCCAAGCGCCGCATGGCGCCGCGGCTGCCGTGGGTATCGGTGCGCGGCGACTACCTGGCCTACGACTACCAGCGCGGGCTGCTCGCAACGCGTCGCTTCGCCGACCTTCTCGGCGTGCGCCTCGACGCGGCGGCCGAGCACCGGCACGCGCGCCAGAAGCTCGACGTCCCGGCGTCGCCGGCGCTGGCCGAGGCCGCCGCCGGACGCATCGCGATCACGCTCGGCGGTGTGCAGCCGCACCGCGTCTATTGCGGCTGGCCCGACGTCGCGCGCGCCCTGGTCGCGCGCGGCCATCGGCGCATCGCGCTGCTCGGCAGCAGCAACGGCGCCGCGCTCGCGCACGCGGTCCGCGCCGCGCTCGCCGGCGGCGACGCCGACGTGCTCGACCTCGTCGGCAAGACCGACATCGCCGTTACGCGCAACGCGATGGCCGCGAGCGCAGCGGTCCTCGCGGTCGACGGCGGCCTGATGCATCTCGCCTGCACGACCGAGACGCCGATGCTCGCGCTCTTCGACGCGACCAGCCTGCCGGTCTGGCGCGTGCCGCCCGACTTCGACGGGCGCACGCTCGTCTCGGCGAGCGCGGACGTCAACGGCATCGCGCCGGGGGCGGTGGTCGACGCGGCGCTCGCGCTGTTCGACGCGCGCGGCATCGCGCCCGACACCGCGCGCGACTGAGCAGGCAGCAGCGTTCGGTGGCACACGCGGCACGCGCGGGGCTTCGCCTACCGCCGCAGCACCGCCCTCGCCTCGGCGATCACCTGCGCCGGCGCGAGCGCGTCGAGGCACGCGCTGTGGCTCTCGTCGTGGCCTTCGCAGCCGCGTCCGGCGCACGGCACGCACGCGCCGGGGCCTTGCATCAGGATCACGCGGCCGCGCCGCTGCGGCGCGTCGCTCTGCATGGCGTAACGTCGATCGATCGGCAGCGCGGCGTCGAGCGGACCCCAGCGCATCGGATTGGTCGGACCAAAGAGCGCGATCGTCGGCACCGAGCACGCGGCCGCGAGGTGCGTCACCGACGTGTCGGTGCCGATGTAGAGCGCGCTGCGGCCGAGCAGCGTCGCGAGCTGTCCGAAGTCGAGACGACCGCAGACGTCGAGAACGCGCGGCGGCGGCGCGATCTGCGCCATCTCGGCGACGGCGCGCCTGTCGTTCGCTGAGGGGCCGCCGGTCAGCACCACCTGATGGCCGTCGGCGACCAGCGTGGCGATCAGCTCGCGGAACGACTCGACCGGCCACGCCTTGTAGCGCCACATCACCGGCACGTGGACGACGACCGGCATCGCCGCGAGCAGCGCGTCGATGTCGGCCGGCAACGGCGCGGCGGGCGGTGGCACGACGGTGATCGCCGGCGGATCGGGTGCGAGCGGCGGCGTCGCGAGCGCTGCGCCGGAGACCGTGGGGCTCGCCCCCTCCGCGTCACTCGGCGCATGGCGCCAGGGCTCGAGCAGCCACAGGTTGTCCTCCGCCGCGTGCAGCCGACCGGCGTCGCCGGCGATCACGACGGCGTGTTTCAGCAGCAGGCGCTTCCACCACGTCGTGCCCGGCTTCGGCCCGATCAGCCCGGCACGCAGCCGCGCGGCGACGAAGCCGTAGAAGTGGGCGCGGTCGTTGGGCTGGGTGACGAGCGCGAGGTCGTACGCGCGCCAGAGGCCCCGCTCGGTCGCGAGACGCAGCGCCGAGCGGCCGCCGCTGCCGGGCGGCGTCTCGATGAGCCGGCGCACGTCGGGGTTGCCTTTCAGCATCCCCAGCGTGCCGGGAAAGCCGAGCACGTCGATGGCCGCCTCGGGCCAGAGCGCGCGCGCCTCGCGGATCATGGGCGTCGTCAGCAGCACGTCGCCGATCTGGCGCGTCGCGACGACGAGGTTGCTGCGGACCTGCGGCCGCGGCGCGGTCACAGCAGCACGATGTCGTACTGCTCGGGCGAGCCGAGCGGCTCGGCCTGCAGCGAGATCGGCTTGCCGATGAAGTCCGAAAGGCCCGCGAGGTGCTGGCCTTCCTCGTCGAGCAGCATCTCGACGACGGAGGCCGAGGCGACGACGCGGAACTCCTTCGGGTTGAACTGGCGCGCCTCGCGCAGGATCTCGCGCAGGATGTCGTAGCAGACCGTGCGCGCGGTCTTCACCTCGCCCTTGCCGTGGCACGTGGGGCACGGCTCGCACAGCATGTGGGCGAGCGACTCGCGGGTGCGCTTGCGGGTCATCTCCACCAGGCCCAGCTGCGTGAAGCCGCTCACCGTGACCTTGGTGCGGTCGCGCGCGAGCTGCTTCCTCAGCTCGGCGAGCACCGCGGCCTGATGCTCCTCGCGCTGCATGTCGATGAAGTCGATGATGACGATGCCGCCGAGGTTGCGCAGGCGCAGCTGGCGCGCGATCGCCTGCGCCGCCTCGAGGTTGGTCTTGAAGATCGTGTCGTCGAAGTTGCGCGCGCCGACGAAGCCGCCGGTGTTGACGTCGACCGTGGTCAGGGCCTCGGTCTGATCGATGATCAGGTAGCCGCCCGACTTCAGGTCGACACGGCGCAGCAGGGCCTTGGCGATCTCGTCGTCGATGTTGAAGAGGTCGAAGATCGGGCGCTCGCCGGCGTAGTGCTGCAGCTTGCCGACGGCGCCCGGCGTGTACTCGCGGCCGAACTGCAGCAGCCAGTCGTACTGCTGCTTGGAATCGATGCGGATCGACTGCGTCGCGTCGTCGACGAGGTCGCGCAGCACCCGCTCGGCGAGCGTCAGGTCCTGGTGCAGCAGCGTCCCTGGCGGCGACTTGAACGCACGCTCGCGCACCGCGGCCCAGGTCTTGCGCAGGTAGGCGATGTCGTCGGCGAGCTCGGCATCGGTCGCGTCAGCGGCGTTGGTGCGCAGGATGAAGCCGCCATTGGGTGCGTCGCCGCCGTGCGCGAGCGCCTGCATCCGCGCGCGCAGCTGCTCGCGCAGCTCGTGCGAGCCGATCTTCTGCGAGATCCCGATGTGGTCGTCCTGCGGCAGGAAGACCAGCAGCCGGCCGGCGATCGACACCTGCGTGGAAAGGCGCGCGCCCTTGGTGCCGATCGGGTCCTTGATCACCTGCACCGTGAGCGCCTGACCCTCGAACACCAGGCGCTCGATCGGCGTCTGCGGCGCGCCGGGCGACGCGTGGTCGTTGCGCGGCGTGACGCCGTTGACCTGCACGTCGGCCACGTGCAGGAACGCGGCGCGCTCGAGGCCGATGTCGACGAACGCCGACTGCATGCCCGGCAGCACGCGCGCGACCTTGCCGGCGTAGATGTTGCCGACCAGCCCGCGTTCGAGCGTGCGCTCGATGTGCAGCTCCTGGACCGCGCCGTTCTCGACGATGGCGACCCGCGTTTCCTGCGGCGCCCAGTTGATCAGGATGTCTTGCATCGAGGCGAAGGCGATTGACGCTGAGCGGGCTTGTGGAGGTGTTCTCGCGAGCCCTTGCGTGGCGCCCGGTCAGCCCGGCGCGGGCGACCCGATCGCGACGCCGGCGGCGCGCAGCAGCTGCGCCGTCTCGTACAGCGGCAGACCCATGATACCGGTGTAGCTGCCGTCGATCCGGTCGATCCAGGCTGCCGCGGCGCCCTGGATCGCGTACGCGCCGGCCTTGCCGAACGGCTCGCCGCTCGCGATGTAGCCGGCGATGTCGGCGTCCGTCATCTCGACGACATGAACCTTCGAGACGCTGACCGCAACCCACTCGCGACGCCCTGCCCCGATCGCGACCGCGGTGATCACGCGATGCGTGCGGCCGGCGAGCGCGCGCAGCGTGCGCGCGGCGTCGTCGGCGTCCGCGGGCTTGCCGAAGATGCGCCGACCGAGAGCGACCGTGGTGTCGGCGCAGACGATCGGCGCGGGCGGCGCGCCGATCCGGCGCAGGCGCCGATGCGCCGCTGCGAGCTTGGCCCGCGTCACGCGCTCGACGTAGGCATCGGGGCGCTCGCCGACGATCTCGTGCTCGAGCGCCTCGGCGTCTTCGTGCGGCTCGGGCAGCAAGGGACGGTGCGCAACGCCGAGCTGGCGCAGCAGCTCGGCCCGACGCGGGCTCTGCGACGCGAGATAGACGAACGCGGCGGGCTCGCGACGCGCCATCACTCGCGGTGGTACGGATGGTTGACCGTGATGCTCCACGCGCGGTAGAGCGCCTCGGCGGCGAGCACGCGTGCGAACGCGTGCGGCAGCGTCAGGTCGGACAGGCGCAGCGACTCGTCGGCGCTCCCCTTCAGCGCATCGGCGAGGCCGTCGGGGCCGCCGATCAGCAGCGCCACGTCGCGCCCGTCGGCCAGCCAGCCGGTGAGGCGCGTTGCGAGCTGGCGCGAGGTGACGCGGTCGCCGTGCTCGTCGAAGACGACGCGGCGCACGCCGCGCGGCAGGGCTGCCTCGATGCGCGCGCTCTCGGCCGCCATCAGCTGCGCCGCGGTCCGGGTGTCGCGGGTCTCGGCCTTGACCGCCTTCAGCTCGAGCCGCAGCTCGGGCGGAAAGCGCTTGGCGTACGCCTCGAACGCGGTGTCGGCCCACGCCGGCTGGCGCTGGCCGACCGCGACCAGGAGGAGCTTCACACCGATGCCGCGCAGGCGCCGCGTCGCTGCGACGCGGCAGGCGCCGGGCTCACGCGCTGCGCGAGGTCTTGCGGGCAGCGCTGCCGGCGCCGGTCGCGCGCTTTCGCGTCGCGCCGCTGCCTTCGCCGGCCGCGCTGCGGCTCGCCTTCTTGGCGGTCGCACCCTTCACACCGGTGACGCGGGTGACGGTGCCGCGCGAGCTCGCCGGCATGGTCTTGCGCGCCGGTGCCTTCTTGGCGGGCGCATCGGCAGCGGCACTGCGGCGGGTCGACGCGCGCTTGGCCGGCGCCGGGCTGGCGTCGGCGCTCTCGGCGCTGACGGCGCGCTTGGGGGTCGGGCCGTCGAGCGCGGCGCGCTTGGCCGGCGTGCTGCGCGACGAACTCGCGCGCTTGGCCGGCGGTGCGGCCTCGCCGCCGGCGGCCTCGCCGGCTTCTGAGCTGGCGGCACGCCGGCGACTCGTCTTCTTCGCGGGCACGGCTTCGTCGTCGTCGTCGCCACCCTCGGACGCCTTGACGAGTCGCGGCGTCGCCGAGCCCAGCTTCAGCTTGACCGGCTTTTCGCCCCACAGCTCCTCGAGGTGGTAGTACTCGCGGATCGGCGGCTGCATGACGTGGACGACCGCCTGACCGCAGTCGACGATGATCCACTCGCCGTTGCTCTCGCCTTCCATCCGCGGCACCGGAAGCCCCGCTTCCTTGACCGCCTCGCGCACGCTGGTCGCGAGCGACCGCGTCTGCCGGTTGCTGGTGCCCGACGCGATGATCACGCGTTCGAACAGCGGCGACAGGTGCTCGGTGTTGAAGACCACGATGTTCTGGGCCTTGACGTCCTCCAGACCATCGACGATGGCGCGTTGCAGCTTGCGGATGTCCATTCAGCTCCTGTAGAGATGGCGTCGCTCGATATATTCCGCAACGGCCTCGGGCACGAGGTCGTCGATCGGCTCGCCGGCCGCGGCGCGACGCCGCACCTCGGTCGACGAGATGTCCATCATCGGCAGCACGACCGCCTGATGTCGAAAGTCCGCCACCTGCGGGTTGATGGCAACCGACGCGCCCGGCCGGTTGGCGACGACCATCGTCACCAGGCCGAGCAGCTCGCGCCAGTCGCGCCAGGTGTGGAGCGTGGCGTACTGGTCCTGGCCGAGGATCAGGAACCAGTCGGTGCCGGGGTTGGCGGCGTGCAGCTCGCGCACCGTGTCGAGCGTGAAGCTGGGGCCGCGGCGGCGCAGTTCAATGCGGTCGAGCACGAACCGCGGCTCGCCCTCGATGGCCAGCCGCACCATCGCCTCGCGATCGGCTGCCGGCGCGAGCTCGCGCGCCTTCTGCCACGGCAGCCCGACCGGAATCCAGCGCACCTCGTCGAGCGCCAGCTGGTCGAGCGCCTGCCGCGCGAGCGCGACGTGTGCGTGGTGGACCGGATCGAAGCTGCCGCCGAACAGGCCGACGCGTTTCACTCGGCGGCCTCGGCGGCCCAGTCGCGCGGGCGCAGAAAGTCGGTGTACAGGCGCGCCTCGGGCGAGCCCGGCTCGGGCTGCCAGTCATAGCGCCACGCCGCCAGCGGCGGCATCGACATCAGGATGCTTTCGGTACGGCCGCCCGACTGCAGTCCGAACAGCGTGCCGCGGTCCCACACCAGGTTGAACTCGACGTAGCGACCGCGCCGGTAGGCCTGGAAGTCGCGCTCGCGCTCGCCGTAGGCGAGGCCGCGGCGGCGCCGCACGATCGGCAGGTAGGCGTCGAGGAAGGCGTCGCCGACCGCCTGCATCAGCGCGAAACCGTTGTCGAAGCCGCCCTCGCGGTAATCGTCGAAGAAGATGCCGCCGATGCCGCGCGGCTCGCCGCGGTGCTTGAGGAAGAAGTACTCGTCGCACCAGCGCTTGAACGCCGGGTAGGCGTCGGCGCCGAACGGCGCAACGGCGTCGCGGTTGACGCGGTGGAAGTGGCGCGCGTCGTCGTCGAAGCCGTAGATCGGCGTGAGGTCCATGCCGCCGCCGAACCAGGCGACCGCCGCGCGCCCCGACCCCGTCGGCGGCAACGCAGCCAGCATGCGCACGTTCATGTGGACGGTCGGCACGTACGGGTTGCGCGGATGCAGCACCAGCGACACGCCGAGGGCCTCGAACGGCGAGCCGGCGAGCTCGCCGCGATGCTGGGTGGCCGAACCCGGCAGCTCGGGGCCGCGCACATGCGAGAAGCCGACACCCGCGCGCTCGAACACGGCGCCGCCCTCGAGGAGGCACGAGATGCCGTCGCCTTCGAGGCGGCCGCCCGGCTCGCGCGCCCAGCGATCGACGACGAACGCCATGCCGTCCTCGGCCTCGAGCGGGCCGACGATGCGGCGCTGCAGCCCCAGCAGGTAGTCGCGGACGAGTCGCGGGTTCATCGCTGCATGCGGCACCGGCGTCAACGCTTGATCGCCAGGTGGCCGATGTCGCGCCGCGCCTGCGCGCCGTCGAAGTGGATGCTGCGCACCGTCTCGTAGGCGCGATGCTGGGCGAGCTTCACCGAGTCGCCGAGCGCGGTGACGCAGAGCACGCGGCCGCCGCTGGTGACGACGGTGCCGTCGCGTTCGGCGGTCGACGCGTGGAACACCTTGCAGTCGGCGGCGTCGGCGGGCAGGCCCGAGATCGCGTCGCCGGTGCGCGGGCGCTCCGGGTAGCCGCTCGACGCCATCACCACGCCGAGCGCCGAGCGGCGGTCCCACTGCAGCGCGATCTCGTCGAGCGCCGGCGCCGAACCCGTCGGCGCGGTCGCGCTCGACAGCACGTCGACGAGGTCGGTCTTGAGGCGCATCAGGATCACCTGCGCTTCAGGGTCGCCGAGCCGCGCGTTGAACTCGACGACCCGCGGGTGACCTTCGGCGTCGATCATCAGGCCGACGTACAGGAACCCGGTGAACGGCGTGCCGTCGGCCGCCATGCCGTCGATCGTCGGCAGCACGATGTCCTGCATGACGCGCGCGTGCACGTTCGGCGTGACGACCGGCGCCGGCGAGTACGCGCCCATGCCGCCGGTGTTGGGCCCCCGGTCGCCGTCGAGCAGGCGCTTGTGGTCCTGGCTGGTGGCGAGCGGCAGCACCCGCGTGCCGTCCGAGACGACGATGAAGCTCGCCTCCTCGCCGGCGAGGAACTCCTCGATCACGACGCGGGCGCGCGGCACGTCGTCGCCAGCGCGGCGCGCCGGGGCGGCCGGCGCGGCGCTGGTCGCCTCGGCGCTGCCGAGCATCGCGTCGATCGCCGCGTGCGCCTCGTCGCGCGTCATCGCGACGACGACACCCTTGCCGGCGGCAAGGCCATCGGCCTTGACGACGATCGGTGCCGGCGACGCGTCGACGTGCGCGTGCGCCAGGGCGGCATCGTCGAACGTGCGGTAGGCCGCGGTCGGGATGCCGTGGCGCTGCATGAAGTTCTTGGCGAACGACTTCGAGCTCTCGAGCTGAGCCGCCGCGCGCGTGGGCCCGAAGATGCGCAGGCCGCGCGCGCGGAACAGGTCGACTGCGCCGGCGGCGAGCGCCGCCTCGGGGCCGACCACGGTGAGCGCGACCTTCTCGCCCTTGGCGAACTCGACAAGCTTCGCGAGGTCGGTGATCGCGACGTTCTGGATCTGCGGCTCGGCGGCGGTGCCTGCGTTGCCGGGCGCGACGAACACCTTGTGCACCTTGGGCGACTGCGCGAGCTTCCAGGCGAGCGCGTGCTCGCGCCCGCCGCTGCCGATGACGAGGACCTTCATGCGCGCCGCACCGCGCGCCGATTCGCGCTACGCATCCTGCAGCTCGGCGTTGTGATAGACCGCCTGCACGTCGTCGAGGTCCTCGATGACGTCGATCAGCTTCTGCATGCGGGTGGCGTCGTCGCCGCCGAGCTCGACGCTGTTCTCGGGCCGCATCGTCACCTCGGCGACCTCGGCGACGAAGCCGGCGGCGGCGAGCGCCGCCTTCACCGCTTCGAACGCGCCGGGCGCGCACAGCACCTCGATCGCGCCGTCGTCGTCGGTGACGACGTCGTCGGCGCCGGCGTCGAGCGCGACCTCCATCAGCTTGTCTTCATCGGTGCCCGGCGCGAACACGAACTGGCCGACGTGCTTGAACTGGAACGCCACCGAACCTTCCGCGCCGAGGTTGCCGCCGTACTTGCTGAACGCGTGGCGCACCTCGGCCACGGTGCGGACCCGGTTGTCGGTCATGCAGTCGACGATCAGGGCCGCGCCGCCGATGCCGTAGCCCTCGTAGCGGATCTCCTCGTAGTTGACGCCTTCGAGCGAGCCGGTGGCCTTGTCGATGTTCTTCTTGACCGTGTCGGCGGGCATGTTGGCGGCCTTGGCCTTCTCGACCGCCAGCCGCAGGCGCGGGTTCATCCCGAGGTCGCCGCCGCCCTGGCGCGCAGCGACCACGATCTCGCGGATGATCCGCGTCCAGATCTTGCCGCGCTTCTCGTCCTGCCGGCCCTTGCGGTGCTGGATGTTGGCCCACTTCGAATGCCCGGCCATATGCTCCCTTGCCACCGCGCCTGGCCCACGGCCGAGGACGGTTCGTTGTTCGATAGACTGCAATTTTACGTGCGAGGGTGGACCGCATGGCCGAACCGATCCTGCTCGCTCGCCATGACGGCGTCGAGTGCCTGCTGCTCCCGGAAATGGCGAACCGGCACGGCCTCATCACCGGTGCGACCGGGACCGGCAAGACCGTCACCCTGCAGCGCCTGGCCGAGAGCCTGAGCGCGCTGGGCGTCGCCGTCTTCATGGCCGACGTGAAGGGCGACCTCACCGGCATCACCCAGCCCGGCAGCATCAGCCCCAAGCTCGCGGCGGTGCTGAAGGACCGCGGCATCGAGCCTCCCGCGCCGGCGGCCTGCCCTGCGACGCTGTGGGACGTGTTCGGTGCCGACCCGGCCGGGGGTCAGGGCCACCCGGTGCGGGCCACCGTGAGCGACATGGGCCCGCTGCTGCTCGCCCGCATGCTCGGCCTGAACGACACGCAGCAGGGCGTGCTGCAGATCGTCTTCAAGGTCGCCGACGACAACGGCCTGCTCCTGCTCGACCTCAAGGACCTGCGCGCGATGCTGCAGTACGTCGGCGACAACGCCGGCGAGCTGAAGACGCAGTACGGCAACGTGAGCGCGGCCAGCATCGGCATCATCCAGCGCGGCGTGCTGCAGATCGAGGCCCAGGGCGGCGACCGCTTCTTCGGCGAGCCGATGCTCGACATCCAGGACTTCCTGCAGACCGCGGCGGCGCCGGCGGGCGGGACGCCGGGCGCGGCCTGGGGCGTGGTCAACATCCTCGCCGCCGACCGCCTGATGCAGAGCCCGCGGCTCTACGCGACCTTCCTGCTGTGGATGCTGTCGGAGCTCTACGAGCAGCTCCCGGAGGTCGGCGATCTCGACAAGCCCAAGCTGGTGTTCTTCTTCGACGAGGCGCACCTCCTGTTCAACGACGCGCCGAAGGCGCTGGTCGAGCGCATCGAGCTCGTCGTGCGGCTGGTCCGCAGCAAGGGGGTCGGCGTCTGGTTCGTCACCCAGAACCCGCTTGACATTCCCGACACCGTGCTCGGCCAGCTCGGCAACCGCGTGCAGCACGCGCTGCGTGCGTTCACCCCGCGCGACCAGAAGGCCGTCAAGGCCGCAGCCAGCACGATGCGCGAGAACCCGCAGCTCGACGTCGAGGCGGCGATCACCGAGCTCGGCGTCGGCGAGGCGCTGGTCAGCCTGCTCGACGCCAAGGGTCGGCCGAGCGTCACCGAACGCGTGTTCGTGGTGCCGCCGGGCAGCCGCATCGGCCCGATCACGCCGGCCGAGCGCGCCGCGCTCATCAGCGGCTCGATCGTCGCCGGCGTTTACGAGAAGACGGTCGACCGCGAATCGGCGTACGAGAAGCTGAAGGGGCGTGCCGAGGCAAGCGCGGGTACGCCACCGGCGATCGGTGGCACGGCCGTGCCCGGCAGCGGCGGTGTCGCGCAGCCTCCCGCCGGGGGTGGCGACGGCTCGGGCGTCTTCGGCGGCCTCAAGGACGTGCTGTTCGGCAGCACCGGGCCACGCGGCGGCCGCCGGGAAGGCATCGCCGAGGCGGCCGCGCGCTCGGCCATGCGCACCATCGGCTCGACGGTCGGCCGCGAGATCGTGCGCGGCGTGCTCGGCGGGCTGCTCGGCGGCGGAGCCAAGCGCAGCCGGCGCTAGGCCCGGGGCGCCGCGCGCCAGCCCGTCGCGGCCGAGCGCAGGCGCTCAAGCCGGACCACCCGCAGCCGATAGCGACGAGGAGGGCCGGATCGGCATCCGCAAGGGGCGGATGACGAGGTCTTCGCACGCCCGAGGTCGCCGCCGGACGATGCCGTCCACGATCAACACTAATCTCGCCTCGCTCGCCACGCAGCGTCACGCCCAGCGCACCGAACAGGCGCTGGCGACGACGATCGCGCGGCTGGCGACCGGGCTGCGCATCAACGGCGCGCGCGACGACGCCGCGGGGCTCGCGATCGCGGATCGCTTCACGGCGCAGATCCGCGGGCTCGACCAGGCCGCACGCAACGCCAACGACGGCATCTCGCTGGCCCAGACCGCCGAAGGCGCGCTGTCGAGCATGGGCGGCATGCTGCAGCGCATGCGCGAGCTGGCGGTGCAGTCGGCCAACGGCACCTACTCGTCGGCCGAGCGCGCCGCGCTGCAGCTCGAGGTGGCGAGCCTGGGTGCCGAGATCGACCGCATTGCCAACGCGACGACTTTCAACGGCAAGCCGCTGCTGACCGGCGAGCTGGCGAACGAGCAGTGGCAGGTCGGCAGTGAAGTCGGCCAGACCGTCCGCTTCGGCGTCGCGGCCTCGCGCCTTTCGGACCTCGTCGCGGTGCAACTGACGGTGCCGGGCACGCCGACGAGCAACGAACTCCGCACCGCGACCGGCAACGGCACGCTCGGCGCCGCCAAGCTGTCGGCGAACTTCGACGACCGCAACAACTTCACGGACGGGGGATCGACGACGATCACCGGCAGTCTGGGCTCGGCGGTGATCACCCTCGGCGTGGCGCCCAACGACTCGGCCGACCTGATCCGCGACCAGATCAACCTGCAGACCGGCGCCACCGGCGTCATCGCGACCGCCGCGACCACGGCGACGCTGACGTTCGCGAGCCCGCCGGCGTTCGTCGGGTTCATCCTCGACGCGCCGAACCACGCGCTCAACTACGCGGTCGTGATGGGGTCGCCCAACGGCAGCGACTACACCCCGCTCGCCGACGCGATCAACGCCGCGACCGTGGCGACCAAGGTCACGGCGGTGGCGACGGCCAATGGCCTGGTGCTGACCAACACGACCGGCGAGGACATCCGCATCGGCTCCTACACCGGGTTCGGCGGGGTCGCCATGTCGGTGACCGGCAGCGGCGGCGCGGCCGTCACGCTGACCTCCGGCGGGCCGCTGAACGCGATCGTCGGCGGCGTGGTGTCGCTCACGAGCAGCTCGGGCCCGTTCACGGTCGCCACCGCGAGCGGGAGCGCCCTCTTCGGCTCGAGCGGCACCTTCTCGAGCACGCCCGTGGGCGGCGGTTCGGGCGTCGTCGCCGTGACGCCGACCATCGACATTTCCACCGCCGCCGGCGCGAGCAGCGCGATCACCACGATCGACCGCGCGATCGCCGCGCTCGACGAGCGCCGCAGTGCGCTCGGTGCGATGCAGAACCGGCTCGCCTCGGTGGTCGAGAACCTCGGCGCGAGCGCCGTCAACGCCGGCGAGGCGCGCAGCCGCATCGCCGACGCCGATTTCGCGGCCGAGACCGCGCAGCTCACGCGCTCACGAATCCTGCAGGACGCGGCGACGGCGATGCTGGCGCAGACCAGCGCCTCGGCATCGCACGTGCTGACGCTGCTGAAGGGCTGAGGCGAGCTGCAGCCGCCCTTGCCTGAGGCTACGGTACCGATCGAGCGCCGGCAGAACGTCTGCCTTCAGATCCCCGCGTACCACTCGTAGCCCTGGTCCTCCCAGTAGCCGCCCTTGCCGCCGCGCAGCTGGTCGAAACGCTCGACGAGCTCGATCGACTGCAGGTACTTGGCGTGCTTGTAGCCGAGCTGGCGCTCGACCCTCAGGCGCAGCGGCGCCCCGTTGCTGACCGGCAGCGCGCGGTCGTTGAGGTCGTAGGCGACGAGGGTCTGCGGGTGGCGCGCCTCGTCGAGGTCGATGCTTTCGTAGTAGCGCGAGTCGCGGCCCGGCGCCGGCGCGTCCATCGAGTCGTAGCAGCGGAACAGCACGTAACGCGCCGCCGGCAGCGGACGTGCCATGCCGAGCAGGTGCGCGAGCGGCACCCCGGTCCACTTGCCGATGCAGCTCCAGCCCTCGACGCAGTCGTGGCGCGTGATCTGGGTACGCGACGGCAGCGCGCGCAACTCGGCGAGCGTGAACGCCTGCGGGCGTTCGACCAGGCCGCCGATCGAGAGCCGATAGTCGGCGAAGGCCGCCGCGAGGTGCGCCTGGTAGTCGGCGTCGCGCGGCATCAAGGTGCCGTTGCTGCGGAACTGCGGTGCGATGTCCTCCGGGCCGAACTCCTGTGCCATCGCATGCGGCCCGACGAGTCCGCGGTGCACCGCACGGCTGAGGTGCTGCACGCTGCTCAGCACGCCGACCACCGCGGGCGTCTGCGACAGACGGTCGCAGCCGGTGAGCAGCGCGCTACCGGCGGCGGCGAGCGCGCCGCGCAGCACGCCGCGCCGGCTCGCGGCATGGCCGTTCTCGGTCATCGCGCCTCCCCGTGCCGATCGGCCGGCAAGGTGTACCAGCCGGTGACCATCGAGCGCAGCTGGTTCCAGACCCCGCTCACCAGCACCTCGAAGACATGGATCGCAACGAACACCACGAGGCCGACGGCGGCGAGGAAGTGAAGGCTGCGCGCCGACTGGCGGCCGCCGAGCAGGTCGACCCAGCCGGGCCACAGCGCATCGAGGCGCGGCGACATCGCGAGGCCCGCGATCACCACCAGCGGCAGCAGCCCGAAGATCACCACGAGGTAGGCGGTGTTCTGCAGCACGTTGTAGCGCCGTGCCGCGTCGCCGGTGGGGTGGCGAAAGCGCACGTGGTCCCAGATGGAGCGGCCGATCCCGCGCCACTCGGTGCGCGTGGGCAGCAGGTCGCGCCGCAGGTGGCCGCTGAAGACGGTGTAGAGCACGTATGCGATGCCGTTGACGACGAAGATCCAGGCGAAGAAGAAGTGCCACAGCCGGCCCATCGAGAGCCACTGGCCGCTCGGCACCGTCGCCCAGGCCGGAAAGCCGCGAACGGTGCGGCGCTCGCCTTCCATCGAGACGCCGAGCACGCCGTCGGTGACGAAGCGGCGGTCGCCGAGCGTCGTGACGCCGATCCACTCGTCGCCGCGCCGCTCGGCCGACAGCGCGAGCCACGGATCGGCGAAGTTCGAGTCGCGGCCCCAGTAGAGAGCCGGGTGCGCGTTGAAGATGGTGAGCCCGCTCATCAGCAGCATGGCAAGGCAGACCACGTTGATCCAGTGCATCACGCGCACCGGCAGGCGGTGGCGATAGAAGCGGCGTGCCGTCGGCGCGCCCTCCATCGAAGCGACGCGCTGCGGCCGTGGCGCGGGCGGCGCGCCGGCGGGCGCAGTGTCGGGACTCGGAACGACCTGCATGGGGTGTCTCCAGCTGCGGCCGCTCGACTCGCTCGCCGGCCAGCGCGGCGCCGCGCGGCTAGGGGATCGGGCTCATCCGCAGCTCGGGGCGGCCGAGCACGCGCGCCACGCTGGCCAGGCTGCTGATCAGACCATGGGTGACGAAGCTCACCGGGCTGTCGGGTTCGAGCGCGGCGACCACCAGGTTGGCGAGCGGCTGCTCGAGCGAAATGTAGTAGCTGCCGGCGGGTGCGTCGACCAGCGCACGCACCGTCTGGACCGACGGCATGTTCGCGCCCGCCGAGCCGATCGCGAGCACCGCGTCGACGCGGCGGCCGGGCTCGCGCGGCGCGTCGCGATAGCCCTCGGCGCGCAGCTCGCCGGCCTCGTCGACGCGCAGGATCTGCACGCCGAGCGCGCGCAGCCGCTCCGCCGCGGTCTCTTCGCGATCGTCGAGCCAGTAGCCGCACGGGCGCCGCCGCGTCTTCAGCGGCGTGAGGGCGAGCGCCGAGTCCCAGCCGACGGCAACCTTCTTGTCGGCGCCGGTCGCCGGATTGATCAGCGTGAGCTCGTACTCGCTCGGCGTCGGCGCCGCGTCGATCAGCACCTCGCCGCGGCACGCGAGCCCGGCGACGCGCTGGTCGACCAGCGCACGCAGCTTGACCAGCTCGTCGGCACGGTTCGCCGCGCTGGCGAGGATGCTGGCGAGCGCGGTGACGTGCGTGTGCACGCGCCGCTCGAGGTGCAGGGGACCGAGGCCGCGTCCGCGCGACTCGATCAACAGGCTCACCGCGTTGCGCAGGCCCTGCACGTTGCGCGCGCTGTCGGCTCGCGTGCCGCCCATCGCGACCTGGCGCTCGGCGCCGACCGGGCCTTCGTCCGGAAGCGTGTGATACCAGTCGAGCGCCAGACCCTCCAGAAGCATGCTCGCGATCAGCGGCTGCCGGAACCATTCCTCGGCGGCACGGGTGATGAACGGGTCGACGTTGGCCGTCGTCGCGAACTGGAACAGCGCGTCCGCCCGCGGCAGCGCGCCGAACGCCTCGAGCCAGCGGCCGAGCGCCGGGTACTCGTGGGCGTCGACGATGACGACCGGATCGAAGTGCTCGATCAGGCGCGCCTGCGCGCGCGCCTCGGATGTGCGCAGCAGCAGATGGTCGCGGTTCGCGTCGATGCCGTTCGCGGTGAGGCGCTGTCCCGCCTGGGCCGCGTCGGGATTGGCGCGCGGCAGCACCACGACGTTGATGCGATCCAGCAGCCGGCTGAGCGGCCCGGAGAGCAGTTGTCGGGCGACCACCAGCAGCGCCTCGGCCGGCGCGGGCTCGTCGCCGTGCTGCTGGCCGATCAGCAGCACCGTGGGGCGACGATTCGCCGCCAGTCCCGTCGTCGTGACGTCGGCCATGCCGACGCCGCGCGCCAGCACCAGCGCCTCGATCGGCTCGCCGCGCTGCGACGTGCCGGCCGCGACCACCGTCGCAAAGGTGCCCGACGCGGCGCTCGCCCCCTCGAGCTCGCGCAGGAACTCGGCGACCTCGCGGTTCGAGGTGTAGCGAGTCGCGCCGGGGGCGAGCCCCGGTGTCGCATAGACCGCCGACGGCGCCGGGAAGCGCGCCTGCACGGCCGGCAGCTGGAGCACCGCGGCAACCGGCGCGGTCTCGGTGACGCTCGGCGACGGCGGAACGACCGGTGCCGCACCGGCCGCCGCCGCCGGTGCCGCAGGCACGACGGACAAAGGCGCGGATGGCGCGTTAGCCGGCGCGGGCGCCGGCGCGGCGCTCGTCCCGCCGACGGGCGGTGCAGACGCCTGCAATGCCGTCGTCGGTGCAAGCGAGCGCACCGCCGGCTGCACGAGCGGCGTCGGCGCGCTGCCGGAAAGCGGTGCGGCGAGCGGCGGCGGCACGACCGCGCGCTCGGAGCTCGACGCCGCCGGCGTCTTCGCCGCCGCGCATCCGGCAAGCGCGACCATGAGGCCGATTTCGGCGAGCCAACGGGTGCGGGAGCGCGGCGCAAGGCCGCCGGCGCATGCACGCGTGCTGCGGGGTCGTCGGCAGGCAGGGCGATACCGCGCGCACGGGTGCATGAAAGGTGGTCGACTCGCGGCCCGCGATGTCGGGCCTCGCGGCGGATGGTAGCCGCGGCGCCGATCGAACGCCCGGAGACCGGGCTCGGCTCTTCGATCGGCTCGAACCCCGGCTGCAGTTCCGCGGCGCGGCGACTGGCGCGCGGACTCGACGGCTCGCGTGCCGGCGCGGCCGATCGCCGCGCCGAATACCGCTCAGTGCCGGTGGCGCCCGCGACCCCAGCCGCCGTCGCGCCAGCCGTCACGCCCGCGCCAGCCGTCATGACGGTGCCGCACGTACGGCGTGCTGTAGACCACCGCCGGCGCCGGGTAGTAGTACGACCGGTAGGCAGGCACGTGGTACACCGGCGCCGGCGCGTAGACCACCGGGGGCGGGGCGTAGTAGCCCGGTGCCGGGTAGTACACCGGACCGTTGCTCACGATGGTCTGCACCGGCGGCACCGCGATCCCCACCGACCAGTGCACGCCGCCGGCGTGCGCGGCGCCCGTCCCCAGCAGCGCGGCGGCGGCTGCCAGCCCGACGAACAAGCCCTTCTTCATCGCGTCACTCCTTCCGCTCGCTTCCGGAACGCTCGATTGGACGCCCGCCGCGCGGCCGCGGTTCCGGGCCGCAAGGTAAAGACAAGTGAAGCCGCGGCGACCGCGAACCTAGAATCCGCGCCCGCGCTGCCTGTCGACCGACCCCATGACCACGACTCCCGACGCCAAGCCGAGCAATTTCCTGCGCCAGATCATCGAGCGCGACCTCGCGGCCGGCACCTACGCGGACCGGCGCTTCGCCGGCTCGCCGGGCGACGCCGCGCACCATGCGGGCGGCCCGCTGGATGCCGCGCGCATCCGCACGCGCTTCCCGCCCGAGCCGAACGGCTACCTGCACCTGGGGCACGCCAAGAGCATCACCCTGAATTTCGGACTCGCCGAGGAGTACGGCGGGGTCTGCCACCTGCGCTTCGACGACACCAACCCCGAGAAGGAAGAGCAGGAATACGTCGATGCGATCGCCGAGGCGGTGCACTGGCTCGGCTTCGACTGGACCGCGCCCGACCCCGAGCGGCCCGGCACGCGCCGCGAGCACCGCTACTTCGCGAGCGACTACTTCGAGTTCATGTACCGCGCCGCCGAGGCGCTGGTCGAGGCGGGCCTGGCCTACGTCGACGAGCAGAGCGCCGAGCAGATGCGCGCCAATCGCGGCGACTTCTCGACGCCCGGGACCGACAGTCCGTTCCGCATCCGCACGCCGGCCGAGAACCTGGCGCGGCTGCGCGCGATGCGCGCCGGCGAGCTCGCCGACGGTGCCGCCGTGCTGCGCGCGAAGATCGACATGGCGAGCCCCAACATCAACCTGCGCGACCCGGCGCTCTACCGCATCAAGCGCGCGACCCATCACAACACCGGCGACGCGTGGTGCATCTATCCGATGTACACCTACGCGCACCCGATCGAGGACGCGCTCGAGGGCATCACGCACAGCATCTGCACGCTCGAGTTCGAGGACCAGCGCCCGTTCTACGACTGGCTGCTCGAGACGCTGTGCGACCTGGGGCTGCTGGCGCGGCCGCGCCCGCACCAGCACGAGTTCGCGCGCCTCAACGTGACCTATGTCGTCACCAGCAAACGCAAGCTCCGTCAGCTGGTGGAGGAAAAGCACGTCGACGGCTGGGACGACCCCCGCATGCCGACCCTCGTCGGGCTGCGGCGGCGCGGCTACACGCCCGAGGCGATCCGCCTGATGTGCGACCGCGCCGGCACCAGCAAGGCCGGCGGCTGGACCGAGTACGCCGCGCTCGACGCCGCGCTGCGCGACGACCTCGACCCGAAGGCGCCGCGCGCGTCGGTGGTGCTCGACCCGCTCAGGCTCAAGCTCACCAACTTCGACGCGGTGTTCGGCAGCCTCGCGCATCGCGAGCCCTGCCACGCGCCGGTCCACCCGGCCAAGCCCGAGATGGGGCGGCGCGACTTCGCGTTCACCAACGAGGTCTGGATCGAGCGCGACGACTTCATGGAGGTGCCCAGCAAGGGCTACTTCCGCCTGTTCCCGCCACGCGCCGGTGCGGACGGCTCGCCGCTCGCCGGCAGCCGGGTACGCATGCGCTTCGGTTACGTGGTCGAGTGCACCGGCATGGAGAAGGACGCCGACGGCCGCGTGACGGCCGTGCTCGCGGAGATCGTTCCGGACACCAAGAGCGGAACGCCCGGTGCCGACGCGGTGAAGGTCAAGGGCGCCATCACCTGGGTCGGCGTCGGCGACGCGCTGCCGATCGAGGTGCGGCTCTACGACCGGCTGTTCACCGATCCGCAGCCCGAGGCCGACGGCCGCGACATGCTCGAGGTGCTGAACCCTGCGAGCAAGAAGGTGGTCCACGGCTACGCCGAACCGGGTCTCGCGTCCGCGCAGCCCGGCGACCGGTTCCAGTTCGAGCGCCACGGCTATTTCGTCGCCGACCGCGTCGACCACCGCGCCGACCGCCCGGTGTTCAACCGCACGGCGACGCTGAAGGACACCTGGACGACGCGCTGATTGCGCGGCGGCGCGCCGGCCGAGCCTCGTTTTTCGAGGCGGCGTGGTTGCCGGCCGCACGCGCGGCAGCGGAACCCCGTCACCCCCGCCGCTGCAAGGCATCGCGGAAGGGTTTATGCTGCGCCGCAACATGAATACCGAACCGAGATTGGTGCTCGAGCTCGAGGACATCCTCGCCGAGCTCCACGCGGCGCGGCGCACCGGTGACCTGGGGCGACTCGTCCTGCTCAGCTACTTCCAGCTGCGCCGCTGGGCACGCGCAGCCGGTCACCAGATCCTCGCCTCGCGCACCAGCGATCTGTTCCTCGCCTGCCCGTTCGGTTCGCGCGACGACCTGCTGGTCGGACTCGACGCGCTGATCGACGAGGCCGAGCGTGCACGGGCACGCTACGAAGCCAGCGCGGCGAGCGTGGCCGCGGCCTGACCGCTCGGCCGGCGAGCGCTTATCCCTAGCGGCGCACCGCAGGAGGTGAGCGCCGCGAACCTCAGCGCCGGCGGCGCCGCGCCGAGAGGCCCGCCGCGCCGAGCGCGCTGAGCAGCAGCGCCGCACCGGCCGGCTCCGGAATGGCTGCCGTGGTCACGTCCTCGGCAGCGAAGAACTGCCCACGCACGAAGCTCTCGCCGGCGAATACGGTGCCCGGGGTCGCGAAGCTGCCGCCTCCGATGTTGGCGCCGGCGGACAGGAACGACCAGCTCCCGAACACGTCCCCGTTCGAGGTGCTCCGACGGTCGAGGGTCAGCTGGATCTGGTCGGCGCCGACGGGTGGCGCGAGCAGGCTCGCGCCGAGCGTCGTCACCGTATTGGCGACGAAGTCCTGCAGGATGTAGTAGACCTCGGGCCGCCCTGCGACGTCGTTGTAGCGCACGCCGAGCTGCACGAACTGCTGCGCGCCCGCCGCTGCGGCGTCGGTGAAGCGGATGCCGTAGGTGGAGAACATCGGCCCGGTCGGCACCACGAGCCCGAACAGCCCCGATTCCGACAGCACGTTGCCCAGCCCGAGCTGCGTGCCGCCGGCCGCGATGTCGGTCGGCAGCAGCGCGCCGACGATGCGGCGCGGCAGACCGACGGCGTTCGCGGTCGGCATGCCGAGATCGGTATTGAGGCGCAGGCGGCCGCCTGATTCCGAGCCCGCGGGCAGCGTGCCCTGCACGTTGTAGGTGAGCGGCGCGCCCGTCGAAAAGTTGGGTGCCGACGGCGGCGCAGCGCCGTCGTTGAAGGTGTCGTCGAAGACGACAACGCCGTCGCGGCTGATCGTGAAGCGATCAATCTCGACCACGATCGCCGCACTTTCGAACGAGGCGGCCACGGTGGCGCCCAGGACAAGAGTGCGCAGCAGAGTGCTCATGGAAACGCCTTCGGTAGTAGGGGACGCGCAGTTTGCCGCCCCAATTCGGAGCGCGTCAAATCGCCGCGACAGGCGGTAAGTGCGCGCCACGGCACGACCTGCGCCGCGAACGAACCAGCGTCCGTCAGCCTGCCTTGCGCGCGACCAGCAGCACGTTCGCGAACAGCGTGCCCTCGCTCATCGGCATCGTCTCCACCGCGAAGCCGAGCCGCTGCAGGCTCTCCCGCCAGGCGGCGAGAGGCCGGCAGTAGAGCTCGCCGAGACGATGGCCACGCAGCGTGGTGACGACGTGGTCGACCCAGTTGCTGATGCGGAACGGCAGCCCGGCGGCCGCGTCGCCGACCCGCAGCAGCAGCACGCCGCCGGGCGCGAGCGCGTCGTGCACGCGGGTCAGCACGTCGTCCTGCGCGGCGAATGGCACGTAGTGCAGCACGTCGAGGATCACCACCGCATCGCACCGCGGAAACGCCACCTTGCACATGTCGCCGGTGACGAAGCTGGCGCGCCCCATGGCCACCGACGGCGCGAGCGCGCGCTCGGCGCGCGCGGTGTCGTGTGCCATCAGCTCGATGCCGATCACGTGCTCGGGCTGCGGAGCGGGCGGCCAAGCGGCCGGCCATGCACCGCGCGCGGCCGCCTCGCGGGCTGTCTCGAGCCACGCGGTGAGCAGGCCCTGCCCGCAGCCGATGTCGACGATGCGCTTGCGGCCCGCGAGCAGGCCGCGCGCGAGCAGTTGCGTGAACGCCGGATCGCCGCCGAGCTTGCCGCGCGCGAAGTGCCAGGCGTAGCGCCCGGCCCCGCGATACGGCTCGGCCGCCGCGCCGACGAGCGCGCGCGCGAAGGAGGTCGTCGACCCGCTCATCGGGGCGAGCCGGGGCGGCCGTCACCGACGGCCTGAGACATTGGCGCGCAGCGCACCCGCCGGATGGAAGGCGCCACCAACGCGCGGCGCACGAAGACTTCTCGAAACGATCTCGGGGTCATGAACTTCCTGATGGACTTGCGCCGATCGGTTGCGCGAGCAACCGATCGACGATGAACGTTGCGCCCGACCGAGCGGTGCGAACGACGCACCGGAGCCGTGAAGGCGCCCGCGCGCAGGCGGCACGAAGTTTGCCTCGGCGTGCGTTTCGCCGAGGTCACCCGTGCTCGCCAGCCGCACCCTGCCGTTCCTGCTCAGCCAGGTCGCGCGCCGTCCGCTCCAGTTCGGCACGCTGCTGACCATCGTCATCAGCGCGACCTGCTGCGCAGTGGCCGCGCAGTATGCGATGAAGCTCATCGTCGACCAGATGACCGACGACCGCCGCGCCGCGCAGATCTGGCAGTTCGTCGGTGTCTTCGTCGGCCTGATCGCGGTCGAGAGCACGCTGTGGCGGCTCGGCGGCTGGCTCGGCTGCCGCACCGTGGTGGGGGTCGGCGTCGCCGTGCGGCTCGACCTGTTCCGCCATCTCGCGGGGCACCCGATGCAGTACTTCGCCAATCAGATGTCCGGCGCGCTCGGCAGCCGCGTCACCGCCACCGCCGGCGCTGTCGGCGGTCTGCTCGGCAGTCTCACCTGGCACGTGATCCCGCCTTGCGTCGACTTCATCGGCGCCGTGGTGGTGCTGTTCAGCATCGAGCCGGCGATGGCGTACGCGCTGGTCGCCTCGGCCGCGGCAGTCGCGAGCACCGTCACGCTGTTCGGCAGCCGCGGCCGCCCGCTCCACCACGCCTACGCCGAGCAAAGCGCGCGCGTCTCGGGCGACCTCGTCGACACGGTGGCCAACATGTGGGCCGTCAAGTCGTTCGCCGCGCGCGACCGCGAGTACCGGCGCCTGCAGCAGGCATTCGGCATCGAGGCGGCGGCCCAACGCGCGAGCTGGCTGCACACCGAAAAGGCACGCGTGCTGCACGACGTGTGCCTCTGGCTGATGGCCGGGGGCATGCTCGTGTGGGCGGTCCAGGGCTGGCGCAACGGCAACAACACGCCGGGCGACGTCGTCATCGTCAGCGCGCTCACCTTCCGCATCCTGCACGGCTCGCGCGACCTCGCGCTCGCCCTGGTCGGCGTCGCCCAGAACAGCGCGGTGATCCGCGAGATGCTCGATGCGATCGGCGGGCCGCACCGCGTCGACGATCCGGCCGAGCCCGCCGATTTCGTGCCGCGCGGCGGCTCGATCCGCCTGCACAAGGTCTGGTACGGCTACGACCCGGCGATGCCGGTGTTTCGCGGCCTCGACCTGCACATCCCCGCCGGCCAGCGCGTCGGCGTGATCGGCCCGTCCGGCGCCGGCAAGTCGACGCTGCTCGCGTTGATCCAGCGCCTGGACGACGTGACCAGCGGGCAGGTCTGGATCGACCGCCAATGCGTGAAGGACGTGCGCCAGGACAGCCTGCGCAGCGCCATCGCGGTCGTCCCCCAGGACGTCGCCCTCTTCCACCGCTCGATCCTCGAGAACATCCGCTACGGCCGGCCCGACGCGAGCATCGACGAGGTGATGACGGCGGCGCGCGACGCCCAGTGCGACGATTTCATCCAGTGCCTGCCGCAGGGCTACGACACGCTGGTCGGCGAGCGCGGCGTGTGCCTCTCGGGCGGGCAGCGCCAGCGCATCGGCATCGCACGCGCGTTCCTGAAGAACGCGCCGATCCTGCTGCTCGACGAGGCGACCTCGTCGCTCGACAGCGCGTCCGAGCGCGAGATCCAGATCGCGCTGGCGCGCCTGATGCGGGGCAAGACCGTGGTCGCGGTCGCGCATCGGCTGGCCACGGTGGCGTCGTTCGACCGCGTGCTGGTCATCGCCAACGGCTGCGTGGTCGAGGACGGCCCGCCGGCGGTGCTGCAGCACCAGGGCGGGCCCTACGAGACGCTCTGGCGCCTGCAGGTCGCCGGCGCGCAGGACGACGGCAACGCCAGCCAGGGCCTGGCGACCTGAGCTACTTCAGCGGCGCGGCCTCGTCGGTCTGATCGGCGACGGCCTCGCGCGGGTCGCCCTCGATCTTCATGCGCACCTGCAGCGCGAGCATCCGTTCCCCGAGCTCGGCGCGCTGCTCGGCCGGGATCATCTGCTTCACCTTGGGGAACAGATGCTCTTCCTCTTCCTTGTGGTGGTGCTCGGTCTGCTCCTTGAGCACCTGGAACTTGGGCGCGAAGGTCTGCGCCTCGACCGGCAGCTCCAGCAAGTCGGCGAGCAGGCGCTTGAGCGACAGGTGCTCCTCGAGCGACTCGAGCAGCACATCCTCGGTGCGGCACTCGTTCACCGCGGGGTAGAAGATCTCCTCCTCCGATGTGATGTGCACGGTGAGCTCGTCGCCGACCTCGGCGAGCAGGCGTGCCTGCTCGCCGGGATCGTCGGATTCCTTCAGCGTCTTCATCTTGCGTTCCAGCGAGCGGTGCTGGTGCGTCAACAGTTCGACAGCGTCGTTCACGGTTTCTCCGGTTGGTCGCACGGCTGCCGCGCAGCCGTCGCGAGGCTAGCAGCAAGACCCGCTCCCGCCACCACCCTGGCGTAGCATCGCGCGGATGAACCTGATCTACGTCGCCGACCCGATGTGCTCGTGGTGCTATGGCTTCGGCGTCACGCTCGACGCGCTGCTCACCGCGCCCGGCGACGCGGCGCCGCTGCAGCTCGCCATCGTCATGGGCGGGCTGCGCCCGTTCACGAAGGAGCCGCTCGATCCCGCGCGCGCCGACGAGATCGCCGGGCACTGGCGCCACGTCGCCGAGGCGACCGGCCGCCCGTTCGCCGACGGTCCGCAGAGCGCCCTGCGCGCGCCCGGCTTCGTCTACGACACCGAGCCGGCGAGCCGCGCGGTGGTCACCGTGCGCCACCTCGCGCCGCGCCTGACCTGGCGCTACCTCGAGGCGGTGCAGCACGCGTTCTACGCCGGGGCGCGCGACGTCACGCAGGCCGACGTGCTGGCGGACGTCGCCGAGAACCTGGGCCTTCAGCGTGCCGACTTCGCGCGCGCGTTCGCATCCGAGCCGATGCGTGCCGCCACGCTGCGCGACTTCACGCAGACGCACGAGTGGGGCATTCGCGGTTTTCCCGCGCTGCTCGCCGAGCACGACGACCACCTGCACCTGGTGACGCACGGCCATGTGCCGATCGACACGCTTCGCGAGCGCCTCGCCGGCGTCGCGACGGCGCACGGTCCGGCCTGAACGCGGGCCTCGGCCCGCATGCGCGGCGCCGGTCGGGCGGACAGCGTGCGCGCCGCCGAAAATCGCCCCTCTCTTCCTTCAACCTCAGCCCAAAGGTCTTCTCGTGAAATCGATGCTTGCCTGCCTCCTTGCCGCCGCCCTCGTGCCGAGCGCGTTCGCCGCCGGTGCCAACGCCCCGACTGCCAGCGGCCTGGTCTACAAGTCGCTCAAGGAGGGCAACGGCGCGAGCCCGTCGGCCACCGACACGGTGAAGGTGCACTACCGCGGCACCCTCACCGACGGCAAGGAGTTCGACAGCTCCTACAAGCGCGGTGAGCCCGCCTCGTTCCCGCTGAACCGCGTGATTCCGTGCTGGACCGAAGGCGTGCAGAAGATGAAGGTCGGCGGCAAGGCGCAGCTGACCTGCCCGCCGGCCATCGCGTACGGCGAGCGCGGCGCCGGCGGCGTGATCCCGCCCAATGCGACGCTGCAGTTCGAGATCGAACTGCTCGAGATCGCACGCTGACGCGCAGGCCGGGATCACCCGACCGCTAGCTTCGCCTAGAGGTCGATCCGGCGGGTCGACGAACGAAAGGGCGCACCCAGGTGCGCCCTTTCTGCTTCCGGCTTCACGCCGGCGACCGGCTGCAAAGACCCGGCGAGCCGCGGCTCGGCGAGGGCCCGCGAAGCGGCGGCTCCGCGAGCGCCCGCGAAACCGCGGCCCGAGGGTTCGGCGCGGCGCGACGGGTGTCGCTCAGCGGTAGACGTGCTCGCCGCGGTGCTGCTTCCACGAGTCCTCGAAGTAGCTTGCATCCTCGTCATTGCGCGGCCGCACGCCCATCAGGATGCCGCCCTGGCGGATGCCTTCGTCGTAGTGCTTGACGCGCTCTTCCGGGATGCCCCAGCCGATCAGCGCGCCGACGACGCCGCCCGTCGCCGCGCCGGCACCGGCGCCCGCGATCGCCGCGGCGAGCGGCCCGGCGATCACGAGACCGAGGCCGGGCAGCGCGATCGTGGTGCCGACCGCCGCGATCGCCGCAGCGATGGCGCCGAGGCTGCCGCCGATCGCACCCCCGATGCCGGCGCCCTCGGCGGCCTTGGTGCCGAGTTCGGTCTCGCGGCCGTCGCTCGTGGTGCCGAAGTGGCGCTCGCGCGTCTCGTCGGACATGACCACGTCGACATCGTCGCGCGAGTACCCGCGGTCGGACACCGACTGGTAGGCGCGCTCGGCGCTGTCGCGGTCGCGGAAAAGGCCGGTCAGCATGGGGGTGGTGCTCGTGCTCATTCGTGATCTCCTGTCGAGTGGCGGTCCGGCATCGACGCGAGCCGGCCGGCGGGCAGGTGCCACCGTCGCGCCCTGTCGTTGCGTCGAACCTCGGCCGGCAGGATCGCAGCCGAAGCGCGCCGACTGAACAGGAACGAGCCGCGGTGCGTGGTCGTCCCCACCGCCCGACTGCTGTGAGCCGGCTCCTACGCCTGCGCTGCTGCCACGCCGCCTACGGCTTCGCCCGTGCCTTCCAGTCGCGCAGCGCGGCCAGCGTCTTCTCGACATGGCGGGTCGGGTTGAGGCTCTGGTAGTTGTAGACCACCGAGCCGTTCGGCGCGATCACGTACGAGATGCGGTTGGCGTACTCCGGGCGCAGCGTCATCTGGGCGTCGTACGACTTGGCGACGCCGAGCCCGGCGTCGGAGGCGACCGGGAACTTGCCCTGACACGCCTGCACCGAGAACTTGCCGAGCGTGTCGATGTCGTCGCCGGAAACGCCGATGACGGTGGCGCCGAGCGCTTCGAACTGGCCGATCGCCTCGGCGAACTCGTGCGCCTCGATCGAGCATCCGACCGAGAACGCGGCCGGGAAGAAGTAGAGGACGACCGGACCCTTGTTCAGTGCCTCCGTCAGGGAGAAGCGGAAAACCTTTCCGCCGAGGGCCGCCTGCGCAGTAAAGTTTGGCGCCGTGTCGCCGATGTCGAGCGCCGCGGCCGCGGGGTTCGAGAGCCCCAGCAGCAGCCCCACCAGCGCGAGAACCTTGTTCATGCCGATCTCCGTCAGTGCATGGGGCCGCCGATCTTGCCAGATCGCCCAGGCGCAGCGTCATGCCGCGCGCGCCGACCCCCACGACCAGATGCCCTTGCCGGCCTGGAGCAACCACGCCGCTGCCGTAGCGGTTGCCGCGCGCATGCCGGGCATCGGCTGGCTGCTCGCGCTGCTGCTCGCGCTTGCGCTGGGCGGCTGCGGCACGCTGCCACCGGCGCCGCCGCGTCCTGCGTCGACCATGCTGGCGCCCGATCTGACGAGCCCGCTGACCCGCATCGCGATCGCCTCGACACCGGCCGACGACCAGTCGGGCGTGCGCCTGCTGCCGCACGGTGGCTACTCGCTCGAGGCGAGGCTGCAGCTCGCGCAACGGGCGACGCGCTCGCTCGACGTGCAGTACTACGTGCTCGAGAACGACGGCACCGGGCGCCTGCTCCTGACCGCCCTGCGCGACGCCGCCGCACGCGGGGTGCGGGTGCGCCTGCTGGTCGACGACCTCTACACCTCGCGCACCGACGAGCTGCTGCGCGGCCTGGCCGCATTTCCGAACGTCGAGGTGCGCCTCTTCAACCCGTTCTGCTGCGCGCGCAATCGGGGGACGGCGGCGCGCTTCGCGGTGGCGCTGTGGGACTTCAGCCGGCTCAACCACCGCATGCACAACAAGCTGTTCATCGCCGACGGCTCGATGGCGATCGCGGGCGGCCGCAACATCGCCGACGAGTACTTCCTGCGCCACACCTCGCAGAACTTCGTCGACATGGACGCGTTCGTGGTGGGCGCGGTGGTGCGCGACCTCGGCGCCATCTTCGACCGCTACTGGAACAGCGAGGTGGTCTACCCGATCGAGGCGGTCGGGCCGACGCGGCGCGACGCCGCGCAGGCACGCGCCGCCTTCGACGCCGCGATGGCCGTTGGGCCGCCGGCGCCGCCGCTCGATCTGCCGCCGGTCGACGTGCTCGGCTACGGGCCGATCGGCGAGGAGTTCGAGTCGGGCCGCATCGGCCTCGTCTGGGGCAAGGCGCGCGCGTTCGCCGACCCGCCCGAGAAGGTGCGCAGCATGACGCGCGAGATGGCGTACGAAACCAGCGTCACCAACGACGTGATGATGAACGTCTGGCGTGCGGAGGACGAGCTCGTCATCACCTCGCCCTACCTGATCCCCGGCTCGCTCGGCATGCAGTCGTTCGAGAACCTGCGCCGCGCCAACGTGAAGGTGACGGTGGTGACCAACTCGCTGGCCGCCACCGACGAACCGCTGGTCCACAACGGCTACGCGCGCTACCGCGGGCGCCTGCTCGCGACCGGGGTCGACCTCTACGAGCTGAGCCCGACGCGCACCCAGAAGACGGTGCGCCTGGGCATGTTCGGCTCGTCGCTGGGGCGCCTGCACGCCAAGACCGCGGTGGTCGACAAGAAACGGGTGTTCATCGGCTCGATGAACCTCGACCCGCGCTCGGCCAACGCCAATACCGAGCTCGGCATGTTCATCGACAGCCCGGCGCTCGCCAAGGAGCTGCTGCGGGTGGTCAGCATCAGCCGCCTCGAAGGCGCGTATCGCGTGCGCCTGCACCCCGGGAGCAGCCGGCTCGAATGGCTGACCCTCGACGAGGACCGCGAGATCGTGCTCGGCGTCGAGCCCGAATCGTCGTGGTGGCTGCGCCTGCACAACATGCTGCTCGGCTGGTTCGTGCCGGAGCAGCTGCTCTAGCGCCGCGCGGCGCCGCAGCGGTCAGAGCTGCGACTCGATCAGCGAGACGATCTTCTCGCTGGTGCGATCCCACCAGGTCCGCGCGTGCCAGTGCTCGAGCGTGTAGCGCTTGGATTGCGCGAGGTCGCGCTCGAAGATCGCGACCTGCTCCTTCGCGAACGCGGCGTCGTAGACGTTGAGGTTCGCCTCGTCGTTGAGGCGGAACGAGCGCGGGTCGAAGTTGGTCGAGCCGGTCGAGACAAGCACGTCGTCGACGATCATCACCTTGCAGTGATACATGGTGGGCTGGTATTCGTAGATCTCGGCGCCCGCGGCGAGCAGTTCGCCCCAGGTCGCCTTCGACGCGGTGCGCACGATCTCGGCGTCGGTGTGGGTGCCGGGCACGATGATCTGCAGCTTCACGCCGCGCTTGAGGGCATCGACCATCGCGCGCACCGAGAGATCGTCGGGAACGAAGTACGCGTTGGCGATGCGGATGGTGCGCGACGCCGCGGTGATCGAGAGCAGATACATCATCTGCATGCTCTCGCTGCCGCCGGTCGGCGAGCTGCTGAACATCTGCGCGGCGCCGGTGCCGACCGGCTGAAGCGGCGGGAAGTAGGCACTCGAGTGCAGCACCTTGCCGGTCGCCTTGATCCAGTTGTCGAGGAACACCGCCTGCATCTGCGCGACCACCGGCCCTTCGATCTCGAAGTGGGTGTCGCGCCAGTGGTCGGGATCCTGCGCGTTCCCGGTCCATTTCTCGGCGATACCGACGCCGCCGGTGAAGCCGATGCGGCCGTCGACCACCAGCAGCTTGCGGTGGGTGCGGTTGTTGAGCCGCCCGAGGTGCGACCAGTGCGGCGGGTGGAACTTCTCGATCTCGACGCCGGCCGCCTTCATGCGCTCCACGGAGGCCTCGTCGAGCTTGTTGCTGCCGACCCAGTCGAGCAGCACGTGCACCGGAACGCCCGCCCGAGCGCGCTCGGAGAGCGCGTCGGCGAACTGCCGGCCGATCTCGCCCGACCAGTAGATGTAGGTCTCGAAGCTCACCGAGGTCTTGGCCGAGCGGATCGCCGCGAGCATGGCCGGAAAGATCTGGTCGCCGTTCAGCAGCACGCGATAGCGGTTGCCGGTGGTGACCGGCGGCCCGAGCAGCGAGCCCATGATGCGCAGGAACTGCGGGTCGTCGACGGTGTAGAGGCGCTCGGCCTTGTGCTCGATGTGCGCCTCGCCGGTCGAGAGGTTGAACGCGAGGACGGCGCCGATCGCGGTCGCGAGCACCGCGCCGGCGATGCCTAGCCAGAACGTCTTCTTGCGGACCCGGCCGCGCGGAAACCAGCGGAACACGATGAGGGATCTCTCCTGCTGTCGGCTGCTCGCGTCGGCCCCCCGACGCACGCCGCCGCCGATGCTACGGGCGGCACCCGCCCGCGCGGCGTAGGCAAAGCACCCGATGCGACGGCCGGCGGCGGCGCCGTCCGGCTATCCTGCCGGTCGCATTCAGGACGGAGGACGACGATGAAGACGAGGGCTGCGGTGGCATGGCGCGCGGGTGCGCCGCTGAGCATCGAGACGGTCGACCTGGAAGGCCCGCGCGCCGGCGAGGTGCTGGTCGAGGTGAAGGCGACCGGCATCTGCCACACCGACCAGTTCACGCTGTCGGGCGCCGACCCCGAGGGGCTGTTCCCCGCGATCCTCGGCCACGAGGGTGCGGGCGTGGTGCTCGAGGTCGGGCCGGGCGTGACCAGCGTCAGGCCCGACGACCACGTGATTCCGCTCTACACGCCCGAGTGCCGCGAGTGCAAGTTCTGCCTCTCGCGCAAGACCAACCTCTGCCAGCGGATCCGGTCGACGCAGGGCCGCGGCCTGATGCCCGACGGCACCAGTCGCTTCAGCATCGACGGCAAGCCGATCCTGCACTACATGGGCACGTCAACCTTCGCCAACCACATCGTGGTGCCCGAGATCGCGCTCGCCAAGGTGCGCGCCGACGCGCCGTTCGACACCGTCTGCTACATCGGCTGCGGCGTGACCACCGGCGTGGGCGCCGTGCTGTTCACCGCCAAGGTCGAGGCCGGCGCGAACGTCGCGGTGTTCGGGCTCGGCGGCATCGGCCTCAACGTCGTGCAGGGCGCCAGGCTGGTGGGCGCGGACAAGATCATCGGCGTCGACCTCAACCCCGAGCGCGAGGCGATGGCGCGCCAGTTCGGCATCACCCATTTCGTGAACCCGCGCGACACGCCGAACGTGGTCGACACGATCGTGCAGCTCACCGACGGCGGCGTCGACTTCAGCTTCGAGTGCATCGGCAACACCAGCGTCATGCGGCAGGCGCTCGAATGCACGCACAAGGGCTGGGGCCGCAGCATCATCATCGGCGTCGCACCGGCCGGCGCCGAGATCTCGACCCGGCCGTTCCAGCTCGTCACCGGCCGCAAGTGGGAAGGTTCGGCGTTCGGCGGCGCGCGCGGCCGCACCGACGTGCCCAAGATCGTCGACTGGTACATGGACCGCAAGATCCGCATCGACGAGCTGATCACGCATCGGCTGCCGCTCGAAGACATCAACCGCGGCTTCGAGCTGATGGAAAAAGGCGAGTCGATCCGCTCGGTGGTGATCTACTGACCGCGGCACGCCGCCTGCTGCTCCCGCGCGGCGAAGCGCCGCGCGGACGAAAAAAACCCGGCACTGCCGGGCTTTTTCTGTTCGCTCGAAAAGGCGATCAGGCCGGTGCCGAAGCGCCCTTCTTGGCCTTCATGTCCTTCTTGGCGTGCGGCTTGGCGGCAGCCTTCTTGCTGTCGTGCTTCATGCCGGTGGCGGCACCCGAGGCGGCCGGGTCGGTCTTGGCGGCCGGCTGGGCGAACGCGCCGACGCTGAAGGCGGTGACGACGACGGCAGCGATGAGTTTCTTCATGGAACGGATCTCCGTGAGTTGATGTGCTGAGCGAGCGCTCGGCGACACAACGGCGCATCCGGGACGGCGGTTGACAGGCTTTCGGCGCGACGGCGATCAGTCGAACCGGCGCTCGCGCAGCCACTTCGTGGCGACCCACTTCTCGCCTTCGATCACCGGCGCGCCGCCGTGCAGCGATCGGGTCGAGGGGTGCGGGCGGTCGTAGCTGAAGAACACCGCGTTGCCGCGGATCGGCGCCACCGCCAGACCGACGTCGGGGAAGATGGTCGCGCCGCCGCGATCGGGCGTGTTCAGGTAGCAGACCAGCGAAGCCACGCGCTGGCCGCCGCGCTTGAGGATCGCCGGCGTACCGGGCCGCTCCGGGTCGAAGTAGTCGTAGTGTGGCTTGTACTCGGCACCCGGCCGGTAGCGCAGCACCTGCAGCCCCTCGCCGTTCTCGACCGGCCAGCCGAGCAGCGTCGCGATGCGCGCCTCGATGCGGGCGCAGACCTCGAATTCGCCGCGCTCGAAGAACATGCCGTCGCTGGTGCGGGCGTCGCTCACTTCGCTGGAGCCGGTCTCCGTCTCGACCGTCTCGGAGCGCGCCAGGCGCATGCTCCCGAGCGCGATGATCTCGTCGCACTCGGCGGGCGTCAGCAGGTTGGAGAACACCACCACGCGCGGGTGATGCAGCGACGCGACGATGCCGATCTCGTGGCCGTCGATCTCGATGGTGGTGCCGTCGAGCCCGCCCTTGACCTGCGGCACCGGCACCGGCGGCGTGTTGATGCGGGCGAGGTGCTCGGTCAGCGTCGACTCGAGGGCGGCAATGGCGACGTCCTCTTCCCAGCCGCTCTGCCTCATCGCCTCCAGCGACGCTTCGGCGGACACGCCGGACGTCGCCTGCGCGACGATCCACGCCTTGAGCTCGGGGGTGACGGTCTGCGCGCTCATCGCGCCGGATTTTGCCGCACGCCTGCCCCGGCGCCGTTGCGGCCGGCCGCGTCAGGCGGCGCCGCCGGCCCGCAGGCGGGGATCAGTGCTTGGCTGCGGGCGCGAGCGCCCGACGCGCGGCGGTCGTCGGAGCGGGAGCCCCGGTATCCTGCGCCAGGGCCACCACCGTCGCTTCGACGGCGGTCGCGTGCACGTTGCTCGCCTGGACCCCAGCCAACCCGAGCGACGCGACAGCGACCAGGGCGTAGATGGCTTTGGTGGACAACATGGCGGGCTCCCGAACAGCTTGCAGACGAACTTGGATGGCGTGAAGTGACTGTAGGCAAGTAGCTCCGCGAAGGCATTCGGAAGCTCGCGCGGCGCGCTGTGAGCGCCCTCCTACATCGGTGACGTCGGGGTGCACGGCTGACCACCTGCGCCCGATCGAGCCGCGGCGAGTGCACCGATCGGGTGCGGCGCGCGCCATGGCGGCGCGCCCGAGCGTCGCGCCGCGCGAATGTCGTTGCGGAGGGCCCGTCGGCCGCGTGTCGAATGTCGTGTGGGTTTTCCCGCACCCACGAGGTCGCATTCAGGCGCGGAACGCGCTTAGCCTGCGCGTCTGCGGTTCCACTGCTCCACCCCCATGACGACAACCCATTCCGGAAGCTGCCATTGCGGCCGCGTTGCCTTCGACGTCGACGGAGCGATCGACGGCGGTCTCGCCTGCAACTGCTCGATGTGCCAGCGCAAGGGCTCGCTGCTCTGGTTCGTGCCGCGCGAGCACCTGCGCCTGAAGACGCCCGACGAGACGGCGAGCAGCTACACCTTCAACCAGCACCGGATCCGGCACCGCTTCTGCCCGACCTGCGGCATTCACCCGTACGCCGAAGCGACCGGCCCGGACGGCCAGCCGATGGCGGCCGTCAACCTGCGCTGCATCGAGGGCATCGACCTCGCGAGCATTCCGGTCCGCGAGTACGACGGCCGCTCGGCGTGACTTCGCTCGAGGCCGCCGTCGCCGACGCCCGCGAAGGCGACTACCCCGGCCTGCACGCGGCCCTCGACGTCGTCGCGCGCGAGAAGCGGTTCCTGGCCGCCACCACCGCGCCGCCGTACGAGCGATCGGTCGCCTTCTACCGCGCGCTCGCCGATGGCGGCTGGCCGCACCTCGTCGCGCGTGTCGGCGCGCAGGTGGTCGGCTGGGTCGACGTGGCGCCGATCTTCGGTCAGTCGCGCGCGCACATCGGCCTCTTGGGCATCGGCCTCGTTCCCGAGGCACGTGGCCACGGGCTCGGCGCGCAGCTGATGCAGGGGGCGATCGACCGCTCGTGGGCGCGCGGACTTACCCGCATCGAGCTGACCGTGCGCACCGACAACCCGACGGCGCGCCGCCTCTACGAGCGCTTCGGCTTCGAGCACGAAGGCATCGTGCGGCGCGGCAGCCTGATCGACGGCGAGTACCGCGACCTGCACGCGATGGCGCTGCTGCGCTGAGGGCGCCGGCGCGGCGCCCTGCCCCCAACGACGATCGGGTGGATCAGCCTCCCGGCCGGCCCCCTGGCGTGTCCGGCGACGGCGCCGCCCCGGCCGTCGGTTCACCGCCCCTGGATGCCGGCATCTCGGTCGACGGCGTCTGCGCCGGTGCCGGGCGTGCGGCCGGCCCGTGCATCGCCGCCTCGGGCAGCTCGCGCAGCGGCGGCGCCGGCGGCAGGCCGGTCACGTCGAGGATCTCCTTCTCGTCGAGCGTCTCGCGCTGCAGCAGCGCCTCGACCAGCGCGTCGAGCTGGCGCCGGTGCTCGCGCAGCAGCCGGGTCGCGAGCGCGTAGCTCTCGTCGATGATGCGCTGCACCTCGGCGTCGATGCGCTCGGCGGTGCGCTCGCCGAACGGCTTGGGACCCGCGAAGCCGCCCCCGCCGCCGAGGTAGCCGTTGTCGCGCGGCGCGAGCTGCACCATGCCGAGCTCCTCGCTCATGCCCCAGCGCGTGACCATGTTGCGGGCGAGCTGGGTCGCCTGCTCGATGTCGTTCTCCGCGCCGGTGGTCTTGGTGCCGTAGACCACGTCCTCGGCGGCACGGCCGCCGAGCATGCCGACGATGCGGGCGCGCAGGTACGCCTCGGGGTAGTTGTAGCGATCGGTCTGCGGGCGCTGGTAGGTGACGCCGAGCGCCTGTCCGCGCGGCACGATGGTCACGCGCTGCACCGGGTCGGCGCCCGGCATCACGAGGCCGAGGATCGCGTGGCCGCTCTCGTGGTACGCGATGCGGCGCCGGTCCTCCGGGCTCAGCAGCAGCGGCCGCTCGGGCCCGAGCACGATCTTCTCGAGCGCGTCGATGAAGTCCTTCTGGCGCACGTCGTCCTGGCCGCGCCGCGCGGCGAGCAGCGCCGCCTCGTTGACGAGGTTGCGCAGGTCGGCGCCCGAGAGCCCCGGCGTCGTGCCGGCGAGCTCGGCCAGGTCGACGTCGGCGCCCGTCGGCACCTTGCGCGTGTGCACCCTGAGGATCGCCTCGCGGCCCTTGCGGTCGGGCAGGTTGACGACCACCCGCCGGTCGAAGCGACCCGGGCGCAGCAGCGCGCGGTCGAGCACGTCGGGCTGGTTGGTGGCGGCCAGCACGATCACGCCCTCGCGGCCCGAGAAGCCGTCCATCTCGGTGAGGATCTGGTTGAGCGTCTGTTCCTGCTCACTCGAGCCGCCGATCGCGACCGTGCCGCGCGCGCGCCCGATCGAGTCGATCTCGTCGATGAAGATGATGGCCGGCGCGTTGTCGCGCGCCTGCTTGAAGAGGTCGCGCACGCGCGCCGCGCCGACGCCGACGATCATCTCGACGAACTCGGCCGCACTCATCGAGAAGAACGGCACGCCGGCCTCGCCGGCGACGGCGCGCGCGAGCAGCGTCTTGCCGGTGCCCGGCGAGCCGACCAGCAGCACGCCCTTGGGCGCCGAGCCGCCGAGGCGGGTGTACTTCTCGGGCGCCTTCAGGAAGTCGACGATCTCGACCAGCTCGTTCTCGGCCTCGTCGATGCCCGCGACGTCCTCGAACGTCACCTTCTCGGCGCCGGCCTCCTGATCGTAGCGGCGCGCCTTGCTCTTGCCGATGCCCATGAGGCCGCCGCCGAGCCCGCCGCCCTGCGCGGCGCGCCGGTACAGCCATACGTAGAACCCGATCAGCAGGATCGCCGGGCCGAAGCCGAACAGCAGCGTCGACCAGGCGCTGCCCGACTGGATCGGCACCGCGCTGATCTCGACGTCGTGCTCGATCAGGAAGTTCTCGAGGTCGGGGCCGACGAACGCCGGCAGCGTGGTGGTGAAGGTGCTGGCGGTGCGCGGCGTCGTCGGCGGCGCCGGCGCGCGCAGGGCGCGCGGGCGGCCGACCGGTTCGCTCGCGCCGGGCGCCGGCCAGGTGACCGGCGCGTGGAAGCGCCCCTCGATGCTCGCGCCCTGGCTGTAGATCGACTGCACGTTGCCGCGCCCCGCCTCCTCCTTGAACGTGGTGTAGGGGATCGTCAGCGGGTCGCCGGCCGAGGGGAACAGGAAGCGCACCAGCAGGTAGTTGGCGAGCAGGATCGCGACGAAGGTCCACCAGGCCTGGCGCGGCGGGATCGTCGGCGGCAGGACCTTGCCGTCGGGGCCGCGCGCGGGGACGCCGGGCGTGCGACGCGGCGTGCCGGCGGGCGATGACTTGCCGAACAGACGGTCTTTCCAGCTCATGGCACTCGCGAGGTCTTGGGGTAACCGATATGGGTACGGTGGGACGCCGGCGCAAGGCAATCGATGCACCCAGGCTGACTTCGGCAGGCCGACACACCGAGGCACGGCCGAGAACATCGCCAGCGGCGTGGCGCCGTGTCGCCGTGAGCCGACACCGGCAGCGAGGTCGATCGCACCATGCTGCGTGCTCGCCCGGGCAGCGGGCTTGCGTGTTCAGCGAGAGCGGCGGCGTTTCCGGTGCGCGCCGCTTGCTCCGACGCAGCACACGCGCTGGCGCCACGCTCAGCGGAAGTCGCGGCTCCTCGTCGCAAGACCGTGCAGCAGCGCGCTGTGGTCGATGAGGCGCGACGCGATGAGGTGCATCACCGCCTGGTCGCCCTCGCCTTCGCACTGCCACTGGCCGTAGACGGTGAGCAGCGACGCGCCGAGCAGGGGCTTTCTCTGCTCCTCGGCAATGCGCGCCCAGACGATCACGTTGACCGCGCCGGTCTCGTCCTCGAGCGTCACGAACACCGTGCCCTTGGCGGTGTCGGGGCGCTGGCGATGCGTGACGAGGCCGCTCGCGCGCGCGAGGCGGCCGCTCGGGTAGGTGCGCAGCGTCGCCGCCGGCTGCACCCGGAAGCGCGCGAGCTGCTCGCGCAGCAGGCCGACCGGGTGGCGGTTCAGCGTGAGGCCGACCGACCGGTAGTCGGCCAGCGTGCTCTCGGCTTCGCTCGGCGCCGCGAGCGCGACCGGCGCCTCGTCGCCCCGCGTGTCGCGCAGCATGCGCGTCGGCCGGGTGTCGATGCCGGCCACCGCCCACGCCGCCTGGTGCCGGTTGCCGCCGAGCGGGCGCAGCGCGTCGGCGCCGGCGAGCGCGGCGAGGTCGTGGGCGTCGAGACGGGCGCGCTGGGCGAGGTCCTCGACGCTCGCGAACGGCGCCTCGGTGCGCGCCGCGACGATGCGCTTGGCGACCTCCTCGGCGAGCCCGTTGATGCGGCCGAGGCCGAGACGTACCGGGTGGAGCGTGCGCACCGCGGCCTCACCCTCCTCGATCTCGAGCACGCTCTCCCACCCGCTGATGCAGACGTCGACCGGGCGCACCTCGACGCCGTGCTCGCGGGCGTCGCGCACCAGCTGCGCCGGCGCGTAGAAGCCCATCGGCTGGCTGTTCAGCAGGCCCGCGAGAAAGGCGTCGGGATGGTGGCACTTGATCCAGCTGCTCACGTAGGCGAGCAGCGCGAAGCCGGCGGCGTGGCTCTCCGGAAAGCCGTACTCGCCGAAGCCCTCGATCTGCTTGAAGATCCGCTCGGCGTACTCGCGGTCATAGCCTTTCTCGACCATGCGGCCGACCAGCCGCTCGTGGAACGGCCCCAGCCCGCCGCGCCGCCGCCACGCCGCCATCGCGCGACGCAGCGCGTCGGCCTCGCCGGCGGTGAAGTCGGCGGCGAGCATCGCGATCTGCATCACCTGCTCCTGGAAGATCGGCACGCCCTTGGTGCGCAGCAGCGCGGGCTTGAGCTCCTCGGGGCAGTCGACGTCCTCGTCGGCGATGCCGCGGTTCCTGAGGTACGGGTGGACCATGCCGCCCTGGATGGGACCCGGCCGCACGATCGCGACCTCGACCACCAGGTCGTAGTAGCAGCGCGGTCGCAGGCGCGGCAGCATGCTCATCTGCGCCCGGCTCTCGATCTGGAACACGCCCACCGTGTCGGCGGCGCAGATCATGTCGTACGTCGCGGTGTCGCCGTCGGGGATGTCCTGCATGCGCAGCGGCCCCGTGCCCGCCTTTTCGCCGATGTGGCCGAGCGCGCGACGGATCGCGCTCAGCATGCCGATGGCGAGGATGTCGACCTTGAGCAGGCCGAGCGCGTCGAGGTCGTCCTTGTCCCACTGGATGACGCTGCGGTCCGGCATCGCCGCGTTCTCGACCGGCACCAGCTCCGACATGCGCTCCTTGGCGATGACGAAGCCGCCCGGGTGCTGCGACAGGTGGCGCGGAAAGCCGATCAGCTCGCCGGTGAGCTCGACCCAGAGGCGCACCAGAGGCGCCTCCGGATCGAAGCCGTTCTCGCGCAGGCTGGCGTCGCTGATCGCGCGGCCGTCGAACCAGTGGTGGCTCTTGGCGAGCGCGTCGACGCGCTGCCCGTCGATGCCGAGCGCGCGTCCGACGTCGCGCACCGCCGAGCGCGGCCGGTAGCTGATGACCACCGCCGTGAGCGCCGCGCGGTGCCGGCCGTACTTGCCGTAGATGTACTGGATGACCTCTTCGCGGCGCTGGTGCTCGAAGTCGATGTCGATGTCCGGCGGCTCGTTGCGCTCGACGCTGATGAAGCGGCCGAACAGCAGCGTGGCACGCCGCGGGTCGACCTCGGTGACGCCGAGGCAGTAGCAGACCAGCGAGTTGGCCGCGCTGCCGCGGCCCTGGCAGAGGATCTTCTGGTCACGCGCCCAGTGCACGATGTCGGCGACGGTGAGGAAGTACGCCTCGTACTGGAGCTGCTCGATCAGCGCGAGCTCGTCCTCGATGGTCTGCCGGTACTCTTCGGGCAGACCCTTCGGAAAGCGCACCGGAACGCCCGCGTACGTGAGCTTCCTCAGGTGGCTGGTCGGCGTCTCGCCCGGCGGCACGATCTCCTGCGGGTACTCGTATCGCAGCTCGTCGAGCGAGAACGCGCAGGCGCCGGCGATCGCCACCGTGCGCTCGAGCCAGGCCGGCTCGTACAGCTTGGCCAGGCGCCCGCGCGAGCGCAGGTGCTGCTCGGCGTTCGGCGCGAGCCGACTGCCGCACTCGGCGATGGGTAGACCCAGGCGCGTGGCGGTGAGCGTGTCCTGCAAAGGCTTTCGCGACCGCACGTGCATCAGCACGTCGCCGGCCGCGACGATCGGCAACCCCGTGAACCCGGCGACCCGGTGCACGGTGTCGACGAGGTCGTCGTCGCCGGCGCGGTGCAGCAGCTCGAGCGCGATCGCGGCGCGCTCCTGAAACCAGGTCTTGAGCCACATCGCGTGCGCGAACACGTCCTCGAACGACTGCTCGGCCGACGGCACCAGCAGCGCGAAGCAGCCCGGCAGCCCGGCGAGCATCGGCGCATTCGGCACCTTGCCCTCGACGTCGCCGGGGTGCGCGAGGTAGCTGCCCTTGTCCGCACGACGTCGGGCCACCGTGATCCAGTGCGACAGGTTCCCGTAGCCGCGCCGCGACTGCGCGAGCAGCACCAGCCGCGCGTGCGGCGCGCCCACCCCGGTGCTCTGCGGCAGCGTGAGCCGCATCTCGCTGCCGACGACGAGATGCAGCTTCTGCGCCTTGGCCTCGATGTGCGCGCGCACCACCCCCGCCAGCGAGCACTCGTCGGTGATCGCGAGCGCGCTGTAGCCGAGCTGCACCGCCCGCATCACCAGCTCTTCGGGGCGCGAGGCGCCGCTGAGGAAGCTGAAGTTGGTGCGGCAGTGGAGTTCGGCGTAGAGAGGCAGCGACACGGGTCAGACGGGTGGCGAGGCGGTGCGCCTACTGCCGGCCGCTTCGAACCGGAGCAGCACGCCGCCCTGCACCGCGTACGGCACGTCGGGTATGCGCGCGACCAGCGGCGCGTGCCCGGCAGGGGCCGGACGGCCCGCCTCGTCGGGTTCGCCCCGCGCTTGCGGGGTGCCCGATGTGCCCAGGACGCCCGACGTTCCGGGCGTGCCCGGTACGCCCGGTACGCCCGACGTTCCCCTCGCGCGCGGCATGCCTCTCGCGACCGGCATGTCCGCCGGGCCCGAAATGCTCGTCACTCTCCCCAGGCTGGTCATGTCCAGCACCCCTTGAAGGCCCGTCGTGTCCGGCGCTCCCCGCAGGCCTGTCATGTCCTGCGCTCCCAAGGCATCGAGCGGACTGCGCACCGCCCCGCCACCAAGCCTGAGCACGTGCGTGTAGACCATGGTGGTGCTGACGTCGCTGTGGCCGAGCAACTCCTGCACGGTGCGGATGTCGTAGCGGGCCTGCAGCAGGTGGGTGGCGAACGAATGGCGCAGCGTGTGCGGCGTGGCAGGTCGTCCGATGCCGGCGCGGCCGACCGCGCGCTTGAACGCGCGCCGGAAGGATTGGTCGTACACGTGATGCCGGCGCACTTCGCCGGTGCGAGGTTCGGTGGCGAGCTCGGCATGCGGAAAGACCCAGAACCACGTCCACGACGCACCCGCGCGCGGGCACTTGCGGTCGAGTGCGTCCGGAATGAAGACGCCGGCACGTCCCGCCGCACGGTCGTCCGCCCACAGCAGACGCGCGCGGGCCAGTTGCTCGCGCAGCGCCGGCACCAGCGAAAGCGACAGCATCACGACCCTGTCCTTGGCGCCCTTGCCTTCACGCACCACCACGGCACGACGCTCGAAATCGATGTCTTTCACCCGCAGGCGCAGGCCTTCCATGAGGCGCATGCCGGTGCCGTAGAGCAGCTGCGCGAGCACGCGATGCTCGGCATCGACGAGCATCAGCAGGCGCGCCACCTCCTGGTGCGTGAGCACCTCCGGCAGGCGCCGATGCCCCTTGGGCCGCCCGATCTCGGCGAGCCAGGGCAGATCGAGGCCGAGCACCTTCTGGTAGAGGAACACCAGCGCCGAAAGCGCCTGCCTGTGCGTGGACACCGACACGTGCCGCTCGTTCGCGAGCCACGACAGGAACGCCTCGACCTCGGGCGCACCCATGTCCGCCGGATGGCGCGCCAGTGCGTGAAATCGCACGAACGCGCGCACCCAATGCACGTAAGCCTGCTCGGTTCGAATGCTGTCGTGCAGGTAACGTACGCGCTCGCGCACCTGATCGAGCAGGCGCGTCGACTGCAACGCCGGCAACGGCTCCCGGGCGATCTTCATGGCCGTTTGGTACTGTATGGGCATACAGCATAATCGCAGCAACCAACCGCCACAAGAGGCGCTCAGCGCCGTGGGGGCATCCAGGTTACGCAGCACCGGCGGCCGTTAAGCAGCGCGATATCACGTTAGGCAACATGAAGACGCGCCTCCTGATTCGGACTGCTCTCTACCTAGGCGGCTTCATGGTCGCAATGGCGCTTTTTCTGCTTTCACCTTTGGCTGATTTCCTGCCCGTCGATCTTCTGACGACCAGCGGTAGCGGATCGTCAGGCTACGTCCGAATCGTTCCAGCGGAACCGGACAACACCCTTGCTTTCTTGTTCCTTTGCGCTGGCATTGTTCTCGGCTTGGTCGGGCTCATTGGCTCTCGCGGAAGGTCGACCTGAGTTGTACCGGCATGTCCCAAGTGCTCGTGTCGCCTAACCCCTCCATCGAGCGGACGTTCCAAAGCGTGCTGCCCACGCTTTGGCCCGCCGCTCATGTCCAACGTTAGGCGACACAAATGCGACGGTGCCTTCTCGCACAGATTCCGGAGCAGGAGCTCGCGGCCAAGCTATTGGATGCAGCGGCGGACTTGCACGCGCTCGACGATCGCGAGATGACATCCTCGCTCCTTGTGCTTGCAGACATGCCAGTGATTCGCGAGCGAACCATCCGGCTCGTCGGGCCGCTGACAGCTGAAGTTCATCGCCAGGTGAAGCGCCCGAGCGTCTTGCCGCCCGAACGAAGGAGTCCAACACGCATGCCAAGCTTGGCGGACGAGTTCACGGTCTTCGTACGCGATGGGATGGAGATGCCGGTTCTGTCAAACCAAGGTCATTTCGCGTCGAGCTCGGTCTATCTTGCTGACGGCCTTTCCTACCGAAACGCATTGGCAGAATGGCGAAATATGCGCGACATGCGGCGCTGTATGGCATGGCCGCTTCGTTGGACCACGTAGTTCCTCACAGCAGAGGTGGCACGCACGAGCTCTCAAACCTTGTCACCGCATGCTATTGCTGTCAGTTCGGCCGAGGCGAATGGACGCTTGCCGAATCCGAGTTGGCAGATCCGAGGCATCGCGAGCCCATCGTCGATGGCTGGGACGGGCTCGACAGGCTTGCGAACGCCCATGTCGCCTAACCCCTCCATCGAGCGGACGTCCTCCGGCAGGCTCCGCCTGCCTGTGGCCGCCGCTCATGTCAAACGTTAGGGCCCACACAACTTGCGCACAGTCGTCCTCGCCGCAATCCGCGCATACCAACGCTTCGTCTCGCCGTACAAGGGGTTCTGCTGCGCCTACCGTCAACACACCGGGCGTGCGAGCTGCTCGACGTTGGGCTACCGCGTCATTCGGCGCCACGGAGTTGTCGGTGGGCTGACCCTGCTACGCCAACGAACGTATCGATGCGGAGTTTCCCATCGTCGGTTCGCCTTCAGGAGTCAACGCCTCCATCCTGAGCGGGGCGTTTGCGACTGCGACCTGCCGTGTGACTCCGACTGTGATCTTCCGAGCGGTCGCGGACTCTCCAAGGTTTGTGATTTCCTCAGTTGCTGCGATTGCGGCGGTTGTGATTGGCCGCGCCGCGAACGGCGGGACCACCGACGCAAGAGCATGGAGAAGGAGAAGTACGTCTACATCCCGCCCCAAAGACGCTCTCCACCTAAACGCCGAGACGGTGAGGCCTAACCCTTCGCTCGAGTGGACGCGCTTCGGCAAGGCGCTTGGGCCGCGATGCGCTCGCTGTTCAATCATGCGCCTCGCGGCCCAAGCCCCTTGCCTGTGCGCGCCCCTCAGCTTAAACGTTAGGCCTCATGCTTGAAGCCACAGTGCTCGCCACCATCGATACTTATCAAAGGTACGTCTCGCCTCACAAGGGCTTCTCATGCGCGGATCGCCTAAGGGGAACGCACCGTGGAAAGAGCGCGCGTTCATGATGGTGTGGCCTGACCGCTCCATTGAGCGGACGGCGCAAAGGCCGCTTCGCGCCCGGCGCCGCCGCTGTTCGAATGTTGTGCGGCGCCAGGGGGAACCGGTGAGTAGCTGGGCGAAAGTGCTCGTAGTCGCGTTTGTCGGGAGCTTCGCCGCCCTCGCGATCGCCCTTGCCGTTCAGGGGGCGTTCAAAGCCGCTGCAGGTGCACTGATCCCTGCAGCGCTGCTAGCACCCGCTCTGCTTGAGGCGTGGCGCCCAGGCAAGTACCTGCTCCGCGCGCGTGCCGACGGTTCGCCCGACAACCTCGTTGGTCGCGTGAAGCAGTTCCGCCTTGATCATCCCGGGGTCGATGGCACTCTCCTTTTGGGCGTGCTGGCGATCATCATGCTGGGGCCCATCGCAGCTTTGATATTCCGGGTCGTCGAAACGCTGTTCTAGTCCGCCCGTGGCAGAGCGCCGCCCAACTCATCGTTGCAATGGATTGCCTTCGGAACCCGCTGAACTCGGACTTTAGCCGTCATGCTCCGACACCTCGCAGTCGCGCTGGTGGCGCTTGTGGGCGACATCGGCTATTGGCGTGTTTGGTGCCCGATCCTGGGAGTCTCCGTCGTTGTAGCCGGTGTGTACGTGATGCTCCTGCCGACGGAGCTTCCCTTTTGGCCAGCCGTTGTGGCGGTAAGCGTTGCAGCCGCGGTCGGCATCATTTGGGAGCAGCGAGCAAGTGAGGCCTAACCCCTCCATCGAGCGGACATGCCACGGCAGGATTTGCCTTCCCCCGTCATGCCGCTCATGTCGAACGTTAGGCATCTGAATCTCTTTTGCGGGAGTCTCTGTGCCCCAACCGTCCTATACCGCTCTTCTGTTTGCCGCTGCTGCCGCCAGCAACGTGGGGGCGCAGGACTGCGCAAGAATCGAAAATGCCACTCAACGACACATTTCGAAAGGCGAGGGAATCGCACTGCTGACTGACATGGTTGCCGCGTGCAGATCACAGGATCCCGAGAAATGGGCTCGCCTACAAACTAGCAATGCACGGCTCCTTTTCTTGCGCGCAACTGACAAGACCGCGCTATTCAAGAACTATTGTGCGTTCACCGGTGAAGCTACGAAAATCCTTGGGGGTGACTTGACTGCGGGCACGCATTCGATTGGGCCTTACAAAGGCAGATCGAATTGCGGAGGACCTGCGTCCTACTGGTTCATTCACACTAGGGATGGCACCCTCGCGTTACGGTTGGAGGTTGCTGTTGAGTCGGGTCAGCTGAAACTCGATACCCATTGACCGATGCGCTCGACGGCGTCGCCGGTGCTCTTCGTCTGCGCCGCGGTCATGATCGCGTATTGGCTCGCCGGCCTCGATGGCATCGCCGTCGCGGCGACCGCCATGCTGAGCATGGCCGGATTCGTGGTCGCGATCGACGCCCACGGCCCCAACGACAGGGCGCGCTACGTGCGTGGCCAGTGTCGCTCCACGTGGTCTGCCGCCCGCCGCCGCTCACCTTCACATCGAGTCCACTACTCACGATGAGAAGCACGGTACTTGCGTCGTTGGAAACGCCCGACGGCACGCACTGCATCGACTTCTTCGCCCGCGAAGACGGGACCTTCGGATTCGAGCAGTACCGCGCCGAGCACGACGGCGCTGGCCGGTGGCAGTCTCTGGGCCAGTACGCTCACCTATCGTTCGGTTCGGGTGAAGAGGCCCTGCGCGCCGCCAAGGAACACGTGCCGTGGCTCAGCCCTGCCGAGGTCTGGCGCTGGTAGTCCGCTCTCCGGCGAGCTACGCTTGCCTGCGGCGGCCGCTCACGTCGAACGTTCGGCCCCGGGCGAAGTCGCCGCACATCAAGGAGGACTCACCGTGGCCCGTCACATCGTGTTCACTCCGAAAGCGGCGAAGCCACCCGCGGCGTACAGCCAGGCGGTCAAGGTCGCCGGCTTGGTCTTCGTCTCCGGAACGGCCCCCATCGATCCTGCGACCGGAGCGATCAAGGGATCGACGATCCAGGAGCAGACTGCGCAGTGCCTGGCGAACATCCGCGCCATCCTCGAAGAAGCGGGAAGCTCCCTTTCGAAGCTCGCCAGCGTGACCGTGATACTCGCCGATGAGGACGATTTCGCGGGCATGAACGAAGAGTGGCTCAAGTGGTTTCCCTCGGATCCTCCTGCTCGACAGGGTGCGAAGCTGCCCGCGCGCATCCCTGGACTCAAGGTTTCGATCGCGGCGATCGCCGAGGCCTGACTCGTCGATCGAGGCGACGTCCCCGAGCACGGCGTGTCGAACCAGGCTTCACGAAGCAGCCGATCGAACCCGACAGCGCATGAAGATCACCGCCACGCTGCGCAACTCCGGCCAGGCTCACGCCGCTGCTGTCTGCACGGAAGGCAACGTCCAGGAACATCGACGTTCCGGCCCGGGAGCGTGGCGACGGGTCCGCCGTCAACGGAGGCGAGTTTCTGATGCTGGCCTGGCAACCTGCTATTGCAACGACCTCTACCGCGAAGCCCGGCGCCTCGGCTTGCAGGTACACAGCGTCGAGGTCGAAGCTTCTGCCGACTTCCTCGGCGTCGGTCTGGCGGCGTCGAACGTCCGTTACCGCGCTCGGGTCCACTCACCGGAATCGGCGGAGCGGCTCGATCGGCTGCTGCGCGAGACCGACGCCGTGGCCGAGGTACACAACACGCTCCGCGCACCCACGCAGGTCGCGCTCGTGCCGTGGTCGGAACCTGCGTGAGCGTCAGCGCCGCTCGGCTTCCGCTGGGCGTACCGCGCAGGCGCTCGCTCGCGTCAAAGCGCGACGGCAGCCGTCGCTTGGCCGCTCCGGCCGTCGATGGCATCGAGCGCTGCGCGCACGGTGGCGCCGGGGCGGATCGCTCGGGACGTTGAGTCGTCATGCCCGAGAGCGACGACTGGCGGCTGCGCAATGCGCCACCTGGGCTGGCCGGGTCGGCTGTTCGGCATCGCCCGTACAGGATGCCGAGGCCATCGTGGGATCACGACCACTGCATCCTGTGCTGGCAGAAGATCGCGGAGGCACCGACGCCGGACGCGGTTCACGACGGCTATGTTCTCGCCAACGACGACTGGCTCTGCCCCGAGTGCTTCGCGACGCTCGGCGAGCGGCTCGGCTTGCATGAGGTACGAGATGATCGCGCCTAGCTTCTCCATCCACAGGACAGTCGAGAGGCCGTTTCGCGGCTCCTGAGCTGCCGAATCGCGCCGACCCTCGAGCCGACCGACTCGCACGCCGCCATGCTTCCTTCCGTCGCGTTCCTTCTCGCTGCCTCGCTGCTGGCCATCACGCCCGGCCCCGGCCTGGCGTATGTCGTCGCGAGAACCGCCGCGGGCGGCAGAGCCGAGGGCCTGGCCTCGTGCGCCGGCACCGCGATCGGTGGTCTGTTGCACGTCGCGGCTGCGGCGACGGGTCTGTCCGTGCTGCTCGCCCGGTCGGCACTGGCGTTCTCGGTGGTGAAGTACGTCGGCGCAGCCTATCTCGTCTATCTCGGCGTGAGGCTCCTCTTCTCGCGGCCCGCGCCGGCGCGGATCGCCAGCGAGGCTCGCGGCGCCCGTCGTGCGCTGCTGGAGGGGGTCTTCGTGGAGGCGCTCAACGTGAAGACCGCATTGTTCTTCCTGGCGTTCCTTCCGCAGTTCCTCAGCGGGGGCAATTCGATCGCGATGCAGCTCGTCGTCATGGGCACGTTGTGCGTGGCGCTCAACACGTTGGTGGACGTCGCCGCCGTCCATGGCGCCGCGCGACTCGTGCGGCCGGGCGCCGCGGGGCGGCGTCGCGCCGGTCTGCTCAACAAGGCAAGCGGCGCCACCCTCGTGGCGTTGGGCCTGTTCGTCGCGAGTTCGAGGCGCGCGGCCTGACGCCTCGTGATGCAGGCCTCGACCGACAGCCCGCCGCTCCCCGGCAGCGGCACATGGCCGTCCTGGCGACGCCCGCGGTTCGGCGGCCGCCCTGTCGGATGCCGCATCGCGCCACGAGCGCAGCCTGCCACGCACGCGGCCGGCCCGCGTGAGCGTCTAGGGCGCTCGAAGCATCGTCGGACGATCGATCGAAGCCTCGCTTTGAAGGAACGCACGCAATGACTCGAGATGTTCGGTTCGTATCGGCAACACCCGTGCTGGCATCGCTCGACATCGAGCGGTCTGTCGGGTTCTTCGCGTCGAAGCTCGGCTTTTCCAGCGTTCACGCGCAGCAAGGGGTCTACGGGGTGGTGCGGCGCGGAGCGGTCAGCATCCACTTCTGGGCCTGCGCGGAGCGGCACATTGCGGAGAACACCAGTTGCAGGGTGCAGGTCGACGGGGTCGCTGAGCTGTTCGAGGCATGCGCCGCCTTCGGGATCGTTCATCCGAACGCGCCGCTCGAGGCCAAGCCCTGGGGCTCGAGAGAGTTCTCCATCCTCGACCCCGACGGAAATCTCGTCACGTTCTTCGAGCCGGCCGATGGCTGATCCATTCACCGCACGGCGCTCGCAGCAGGCGCGTCGCGCCGCGGCGCCCCGATCGTTCCCGATCGCCGACCGACGCCTGCCGCGGCGCAGCCGGTGATGTTCGACTTCCTCCAGGCGCGCCCGTTCGTCGACGCCACCCTGGGCGAGCTCCGGCGGTCCGGTCGGCGCTGGCGCGGCCGGCTCCGTCTCGGCGCAGGAGACCTTCCTCTGGCCATCGAAGGGCCACGTCGTGGCCCGGACGCCGGCGCGCTGGCGGCTGCCAGGGACCTGCCGCGCGTGTGGGCGCAGCAAGCGGACGCCGTCGCCCGCGCGCTCGCGGAGCACCTCGCTCCGTATCGCGAAGCGGTGCTCGCCGGGGAGTCCGAGGCGCCACGCACACCGCTGCCGTCGGGCTCCGACCCGGCGAGCATCTGGGCCAGCGTCGAACTTTTGTCGGCTTCCGTCACCCTGCTCGACGGCCAGCTCATGTCGGAAGTGGCCCTCGCGGTCACCTGGGACGAGGAGCACACGCTCGGCGCGCGCTTTCACGGCGCCGCGTTCGTCGAGCTCAACGGCAGCATCCGCCCCGAATGAGCGCGTCACGCGATCGACTCGGCGAAACGGGCGTGCAGCCGCGCCGACCGTGGCTCGTCGCCACCCTGCTGTGGCTGCCAACCTGCTGCGCAGCTGCAGTCGTGCTTCCCGAGCGCGCGTCTCGGTCTCTCTCGCCGGCTACGCCTGCAGCCGGCAGACGGCGTTGCCGCGCGCGCCCGGCATCGGCGTAATGAGCGACACCGCCGCGTCTCGGTCCACGTCGCACCCCCATGCAAAGCCCGTCGATCCCGTTTCGCCTGAGCGCCGAGCAGCGCGACGCCAAGCTCGCGCGGTTCAACGCTCGCCACGAAGTCGTGTGGTTCGGCTTTCGCGGTTCGTTCGATGCGCCGGGCACGGCGGTCATCGGGTTCACGCGGCTCGACGCCGGGCTGCAAGGCGGCGGTGGCACGAGTGCCATCAACGGCGGCGTGATCGCGGCCGGCTTCGACGCAGCGTTCGTCCTTGCCGGCCTCGCGCAGTACGAGGCCGAAGTGGTGGTGACGCTGGAGCTCTCGGTCAAGTTCCTGTCGCTGGCGCGGGCGAACGAGTCGCTCGCGTTCCGTGCCCACGTGGTCCGCTCGGCGAGGAGCTTCGCCTTCGCGGAAGGTTTCCTGTCGAACGGCATCGACGCTGGCGCCCCGCACCTGGCCATTGCCACGGCGATGGTCGCGCCGGCCCGGTAGCGCCTGCTCGCGAACGCCCCCGCCGAGCGGCACCCGCAGTCGTCGGGTAAGCGGTCGCCGCGCGCCACTCGCGTGTGCCACAGTAGCGGCGCGATGCGCACGGCCGCTGCACCACCGACAGACACCTCGTCGTGCCCGCTCTGCGGCGAGCTGAATCAGTGCGCGCTTGCCGGTGGCACGGACCCGGCGAACCGTTGCTGGTGCGCCGACGCGTCGTTCTCCGCCGAGCTGCTCGCGTCGGTGCCGCCGACGGCAGCGGGACGGGCGTGCATCTGCGCGGCGTGTGCCGCGCGTGGCGTCGCCCGACGAAGCGGCGGCGGCGCCGAAGCCGAAGTGGAGGTGCCCCATGCCCGAAGCGAACGCTGAAGTCACGCCCGAGTTCCTGCAGGCCTTTGCCGACGCCTTCAACCGGCACGATGTCGATGCCTTGATGGCGTTCATGACCGACGACTGCGTGTTCGAAGCTTCCGCCGGGCCCGAAGCGTGCGGAGCGCGCCACGTCGGCCGGGAAGCCGTGCGGGCTGCCTACGCCGACGTGTGGGCCACGTTTCCCGATGCGCACTGGGGCGGCGCCCGTCACGTCGTGCACGGCGATCGCGCCGTTTCGGAGTGGACCTTCACCGGCACGCAGGCAGACGGCAGCCGCGTCGAGGTGAACGGCTGCGATCTGTTCACGCTGCGCGCCGGCAAGATCGCGGTGAAGAACTCCTTCCGCAAGAACCGGCCTGCCTTGCGTGCCGGCGAGCGCTAGAGTCACCGCAGATGGCCACCGATCGAGCCTTCGTCGAGTTCGTCCAGAGCCAATCCGGGCTCGGCGGCGAGCTCTCGTTCAAGAAGATGTTCGGCGAGTACGCGCTCTACCTGCACGGCCGGGTGGTGGCGTTCGCCTGCGACAACCAGCTCTTCCTCAAGCCCACCGACGAGGGCCGCGCCGTGCTCGGCGAGGTGACGCAGGCGCCGGCATACCCCGGCAGCAAGCTCTACTTCAGGCTCGACGAGCAGATCGACGACCGCGCCCTGCTCCAGCAGGCTCTGGTGGTGACCGCCGACGCCTTGCCCCTGCCGAAGCCGAAGTCGCCCACGCGGAAGGCCGCGGCGACGGCGCGCAAGATGGTCAGCCGGAAAGCCGTCGGCTCGCGCGGCGCCTGAGGCTCGGCGGAGCAAGCGCCATCGACGTCCATCGCGGCTACCTCCCCGGCTGCATCGGCGCCATCGTGCGCTTGCACGCCTCCTACTACCACCGCCTGGTCGGCTTCGGCGTCCCCTTCGAGGCGGTGGTGGCGCGTGAGCTCGCCGACTTCTGCGAGCGTTGCGACGGAGCGCGTGACGGCCTCTGGCTGGCTCTCGACGGCGGCGAGGTTCAGGGCTCCATCGCGATCGATGGCCGTGATTTCGCAGGCGCGCACCTGCGCTGGTTCATCACCGGCGACGCGGTGCGCGGCTCCGGCCTCGGCTCACGGCTGCTGACGGACGCGCTGAACTTCTGCGATGCCGGAGGCCATCGACGCGTCCACCTGTGGACGTTCGAAGGGCTCGATGCGGCGCGGCACCTGTACGAGAAGCACGGCTTTCGCCTCGTTCACCAGCAGGCAGGCGCCCGCTGGGGCAGCGCGGTCAACGAGCAGCATTTCGAGCGGCTGGTCTGAGTCACCTCGCCGCTCCTCAGCAGACACCATCCCGCGGACGCCGTCATCATGATGCGGACTCTTACCGCCATCGTTCTCGCCGGCCTCGGCGCGGCGAGCAGCCACGCCGAGCGGCTCGGCATGGCGATGACGCAGCTGCCGCAGGGCGACGGCGGCAGCATCACGGTCTTCTATCCGACGCGGGCGGCCGAATCGGCGGCATCGGTCGGACCGTTCCGGCTGTCGTGGGCCGGGGACGCCGCGCCCGCGAAGGGCAACGGCCGCCTCGTGGTCGTCTCGCACGGTTCGGGCGGCGCGCCGTGGGTGCACGCGGATCTGGCGCGGACCCTGGTCGGGCGCGGCTTCGTCGTCGCCCTGCCGCAGCATGCCGGCGACAACGCTCGCGACCCGTCGACGCCGGGACCCGAGAGCTGGGTCAAGCGGCCGCGCGAAGTGAGCGGCGCGATCGACCGCGTCGGCGCGGACCCGCGCTTCGCGCCGCTGCTCGCGCTCGACGCGGTGGGCGTGTTCGGCGGCTCGGCAGGCGGCCACACGGCGCTCACGCTGGCCGGCGGCGAGTGGTCGCCGGCGCGCTTTCGCGACCACTGCATGCGGCACATGGAGGACGACTTCTCGTCGTGCGTGGGCTTCACGACGCTGCTGGGCGGCGACTGGCTCGACGGCGTCAAGCGGTGGCTCGCCAGGCGCGTGATCGCGTGGCGCTTCAGCGACGACACGCCGCAGCGCCACGTCGACGCGCGCGTGAAGGCGGTGATCGCGATGGTGCCGTTCGCCGCCGACTTCGACCCATCCACGCTCGCCAGCCCCAAGGTGCCGCTCGGCCTCGTGATCGCCGACAAGGACGTCAACCAGGTTCCCGCCTTCCATGTCGAGCGCATCCGCCAGGCGTGCGAGCCGCGCTGCGAGGTGATGATGCGCCTTGCCGACGGCAGCCACGGTGCGATGCTCTCGCCGCTGCCGCCGCTCGAGAAAGGCAGCATCGCCGAGCACCTGCTCGCCGACCCACCCGGGTTCGACCGCGCCGGCACGCTGCCGCTCCTGAATGGCAGGATCGCGGACTTCTTCGAGAAGCTCCTGCTGCCGCACTGACCACCCGGCATGTCGCGCCCGCGGCGACATGTCCATCGACCCCGAGGAGGCCGCCTGCCGTGTTCTCGCACATCTTCGTCGGCGTCGCCGACTTCGACCGCGCCCTCGCCTTCTACCGCGCCCTGATGCCGGTGCTCGGCGTCGCCGAACGCTTCTGCGATCCGTCGCGGCCGTGGGCCGGCTGGCAGTCGCATCCGGACCCGCGACCGCTGTTCCTGATCGGCAAGCCGTTCGACCAGCGCGCGCACGACGCGGGCAACGGCCAGATGGTCGCGTTGATGGCCAAGTCGCGTGCGGTCGTCGATCGCGCGCATGCGGTCGCGCTCGCGAACGGCGGCGTCTCGGAAGGCGCGCCCGGTCCGCGTCCCGAGTACCACGCGCACTACTACGGCGCCTACTTCCGCGATACCGAAGGCAACAAGCTGTGCGTGGTCTGCCATGCCGACCCGGGACTGCACCCGTCGTCGATCAGCGTCGGCGCCTGAACGTTCGCAGACCCACGCCACGCCGAGCCTGTCGACCACGAACGGCCGCGCGCCCCTCGACGCGGGCGCATCGCCGCCGCGCGCCGCGGGTGCGGGCCTGAGCGCGGCCGCGCAGAATCGGCCGGCGCGTGGTCGCACCGCCGGCGCGGTGGCGCGCTCGGTTCGGCCGATGCGGTCGGGATGCGTCTCGGCGCTCTGCAGGCCACCCGCGGCGAGCGGTTCCGCTCCGCCGGCCATCACCTCGAGGAGATTCGCCCGTGCATCTGGAAGGCTCGTGTCATTGCGGCAAGGTCCGGTTCAGCGTCGAGTCGCGCGAGCCGGTTCCGTTCATGCGCTGCTACTGCTCGATCTGCCGCAAGACGGCCGGCGCAGGTGGCTACGCGATCAACCTCGGCGCGATCACGCAGACGATGAAGGTGACCGGCAAGCGGCACCTGCGCATCTACCGCGCGCAGCTGCCGAACGACGACGGCAAGGGCACCCACACGAGCAGCGCGCGGCGCTATTTCTGCGCCGGGTGCGGCAGCGCGCTCTGGCTGTGGGACCCGAGCTGGCCCGACCTCGTGCATCCGCACGCGAGCGCGATCGACACACCGTTGCCGATGCCGCCCGAGTACGTGCACTGCATGGTGGGCTCGAAGGCGCCGTGGGTGAAGATCGAAGGCGAGCCGCAGGACGCGCGCTTCGACGAATACCCGGACCTCTCGCTCGCGGAGTGGCATGCGCAGCACGGGCTCACCTCGGCCGGTGAGGACGCCGCGCCATGAAGCCGCGCATCACGCTCGTCACGCTCGGGGTGAACGACCTCGAGCGGGCCGTCGCCTTCTATCGCGACGGGCTCGGCCTCGCGACCAAGGGCATCGTCGGCACCGAGTTCGAGAACGGCGCGGTGGCGTTCTTCGATCTCGAAGGCGGCCTCAAGCTCGCGCTCTGGCCGCGCGCAAGCCTCGCCGCCGACTCCCGCCTTGCGTTGCAGCCGCCGAGCAGCACCGAGTTCGCACTGGCGCACAACGTCGCTTCGGAACGCGAGGTCGATGCGGTCCTCGACGAGGCCGCGCGCGCCGGCGCCCGCATCGTCAAGCGCGCGCAGGCGACGTTCTACGGCGGCTATGCGGGCTGCTTCACCGACCCCGACGGGCACCTGTGGGAGGTCGCGTACAACCCGGGACTCGACACGCTGGGCTAAGGCGTCGCTTCATCGCAGCGGCGCCGTGCGCGCCATGGTCACCGACACCGTCTGCACCGATGCACATTCGCCCGTTCCTCGAACCCGACGAAGCCGCCGTCGTCGCGCTCTGGCACGCGTGCGGCCTCACGCGGTCGTGGAACGATCCGCACAAGGACATCGCGCGCAAGCTGGCCGTGCAGCGCGAGCTGTTCGTGGTCGGCGAGCTCGGCGGCCGCGTCGTCGCCAGCGTGATGGCCGGTTTCGACGGCCACCGCGGATGGGTCAACTACCTCGCAGTCGCGCCCGAGATGCGCGGGCGCGGCCATGGCGCCGCGCTGATGCGCTGGGTCGAGGCGGCACTCACCGCGCGCGGCTGCCCGAAGCTGAACCTGCTCGTCAGGTCGAGCAACCGCACGGTGCTCGACTTCTACCGGCACCTCGGCTATGCGGTCGACGAGGCGGTGCCGCTCGGCAAGCGACTGATCGCGGACGATTGATCGGCACGAGCGCCGTCATACCGCTCAGTTCATCACCTTGCACTCGCCCGACAGGCACTGCACCAGCAGGCCGTAGCCGTTCGCGCAGATCACCGAGTAGGTCTCCTGGCCGGGGCCGCTGCCCATCAGCATGGGTTTCGAGCGCGGCTTGCAGGCGACGACCTGCGGCATGCGTTCGACGCTGGCGGCAGCGCCGGTGGCGGCCGGCGCCGGCCCGGCTGCGCTCGCGGCGCGCGGAGCCTCCGGTCCGGTGACCGCGGACGCCGCGTTGGAGACCGGCGCGTTCGGGTCCGCGTACGCGCTCGACAGCGCGACGAGTGCGATGGCGCCCATCGCGGCGCGCAGGGCCGTGTTCGGCGTGACGAGCGTGCGGGGTTGCTGGATGGGCATGGCAGTGGAAGGCGCGGGGGCCACAATCCGGTTGGTCCGACCCTTTCGCGGCACGCCGCAGCCGCCGCAGGGTCACGAATGAGGATGACGGCAGGAGATCGCATGACCATCGAAACCGATGACGACGTCGCTGCACTCAAGCGCATCGGCAGGATCGTCTCACACGTGCTGCACGAGATGCTCGATGCCGTCGAGCCCGGCATGACCACACGCGAACTCGACGCGATCGGCGCCGGGCTGCTCGAGCGCCACGGTGCGCGGTCGGCGCCGCGCCTTGCCTACGACTTTCCCGGCGCGACCTGCATCAGCGTCAACGAGGAAGCGGCGCACGGCATTCCCGGCGAGCGCGTGATCCGCGCCGGCGACGTCGTGAACGTGGACGTCTCGGCCGAGCTCGGCGGCTACTTCGCCGACACCGGCGGCACCCGCGTCGTGCCCCCGACCAACCCGCAGAAGACGCGCCTGTGCCACGCGACGCGCGCCGCGCTCGAGCAGGCGATGAAGCAGGCGCGCGCCGACAAGCCGATCAGCGGCATCGGCGCGGCGATCGAGCGCACCGCCAGGGCGTACGGCTTCAAGGTCATCGAGAACCTGGGCAGCCACGGCGTCGGCCGTTCGCTGCACGAGGAGCCCGAGCACATCCCCGGGTACTTCGACCCGGCCGATCGCCGCCTGCTGCACGACGGGATGGTGATCACGATCGAGCCGTTCCTGTCGACCAGGAGCCGCGTGCTCAGCGAGGCGGCCGACGGCTGGACGCTGGTCGGCGCGTCCGGCAACCTGTCGGCGCAGTACGAGCACACGATGATCATCACGAAGGGCGCGCCGATCGTCGTGACGCGGCACTGAGGCGCCGACGGCCCGCTCGTCAGCTTGCGGATCGTCGGACGAAGCGACGTCGAGCCGTTCGCGCGAACGTGGGCTCAAGCGCGCCTGTGCGAGCGCAGAATCGTCGCTCCGTCGCGGAGCCGATCCGGCCGAGGGCAGCCCGGGTCGGCGATCGCGATCGCATCCGACGCGTCGCCCTGCGGCCCTCGGGTAGGGATCGACCTCGCGACGCCACGCCGGCGCCCGTGCGCGCCGGCTGCAGGAGGCGCGGATGAATGCGGCCATCTATCCCTCGCTCGGCTTCACGGTGGCGATGCTCGTCTGCACCGCGTACTTCCTGATGGGCGGGCTTCCGCTGCTCGTGCTCAAGCACGACACGCCGCTCGACGCACGCTTCGTGCGGTCGTTCTTCAACCTGTACTACAAGGTCGCGATCGGCACCTCGCTGGGGGCGTGCGTCAGCTATGCGCTGTGGGGAAGGCTGCGGTTCGCGCTCGGCGCGGGCGCGCTGCTCGCCGTGACGCTGCTGCTGCGGCGCACCTTGATCCCGGCGATGCAGCAGCTGGGCAACCGCATCCAGGGCGACGATCAGCGATCCATCCGCGATTTCCGGCGCATCCACATCGCCGCGCTTGCGATCAACCTGCTCCAGCTCGTGCTGATCGTGTGGGGCGTCGTGCTGCTTTCGCTCTAGCTCGTCGATCGACACGGTCCCGAAACGCCGCGGGTCGGAGGCTCACGGCGGTCGTTCCTTTCGTCAGCCGGGCCTTGAGCGTGCGGCACGCGCGGGGTCATCATCGACACCTTCGGGAGGGGCGACACGGATGGGCAGCGCGGTTCTCGTCATCGACGTGCAGCAGGGCCTCTGCGAAGGTCCCGGCGCCGCGTTCGACTGCGCCGGCACGATCGAACGCATCAACCGCATCACCGTCGGCGCCAGGCACGCAGCCGTACCGGTCGTGTTCGTTCAGCACGAGTCGGGGCCCGGCTATCTCGAGCATGGCACGCGCGCGTGGCAGCTCGCCGACGCGCTAGTCGTCGAGCCGCGCGACCATCGCGTCCCCAAGACCACGCCCGATGCGTTCCACCGCACCGCGTTGCACGAGCTTCTGCAGCGCCTCGGCGTCGCCGAGCTCGTGGTCTGCGGCATGCACAGCGAGTTCTGCGTCGACACCAGCGTGCGACGCGCGCTCGCGCTCGGCTACCCGGTGCGACTGGTCGCCGACGCGCACACGTCTGCCGGCAATGCGGTGCTGTCGGCGCCGCAGGTGATCGCGCACCACAACGCGACGCTCGCCAACATCGCGAGCTTCGGCCCGCGCGCGACGCCGGTACGCGCCGATGAGCTCCGCTTCGCGGCGGCCTGACGTGGCATGAAGCGACCGCTGCCGAGCGCCGCGCCGCCACGCCGCGGACACCGCATCGTGATCGCCGCGTTCGGCGTGTTCTTCGTCGGGCTCGCGGGCGTCGTCCTCGCGCTTGCGAGCGCAGCGACGCTGCTGGGCTCGCTCGCCGCGGCGGCCGTGCTGGGTCTGCTCGGCGTCGATGCGTGCGTGAGCGCCTGGCGCGGCAGGCCGTCGCTGATGGAGCGCATCGGTCCGCTGCCGTAGCGGCACGAACGGCCCACGCAACGAGTCGGCCCGCCGCAGCGCGCGATCCGTCACGCGCGGCGTCGCTCGCGCGTCCGGCACACGGCCCGTCGGACGCATCCGCGAGCAGGTGTCGCGGTCACCCGCGCCGCAGCGAAGCGATACGGCTAGGCTTCGGGTGACGCCATCGAGTTCGGTGCGCTGGCGCACCCGCGCCGCCGCATGCACCATCGGCCGCGTCGACCACGCAACGGAGCCGCGCCCCATGCCCTACCCCGTCGAAGGCGGCTGCAGTTGCCGGGCCGTGCGCTACCGGATGGAGTCGGCGCCGCTCGTCGTCCACTGCTGTCACTGCCGCTGGTGCCAGCGCGAGAGCGGTGCGTCGTTCGCGCTGAACGGGATGATCGAGGCGAGCCGCGTCACCAGCCTCGCCGCCAGCCCGGAGCTCGTCGAGACGCCCTCGGAGAGCGGCGCCGGCCAGAGGATCGCGCGCTGCCCGACCTGTCGCGTGGCGGTCTGGAGCCACTACGCCGGTTCGGGCCCGGTGACGGCGTTCGTTCGCATCGGCACCCTCGACGATCCCGACTTGCTGCCGCCCGACGTCCACATCTTCACGGCGTCCCGGCAGCCCTGGGTCGTGATCCCCGACGGCGTCCCGTCGTTCGCCGCGTACTACGAGGCCGACGCGGTGTGGAGCGCCGAGAGCCTGGCGCGCCGGGCCGCCATCGCCCCGCAGGTGAAGGCGTACCGCGCGGCGCTCGCGGCGGCGAACGCGCCACGCTGACGCGGGTCGCGAGGGGGTGGCCGCGGACGCCCACCGAGACCGCCTCGACGCGCCGGTCAGGACCACGCCGGTATGCTCCGCCACCTCGCAACCGACGCGCCCGCCGCCCGCCTCCTGCTTCGCATGAATCCACCCGCCTCGCGTTCGCGGCAAGGCCTCGGCCTCGTCGGCTGGCTGCTGGCCGTGTTCGCGACCGCCGCGCTCGGCGCCGCCGCATCGGTCGACGCGCCGTCGTTCTACGCCAGGCTCGTCAAGCCGACGTGGGCGCCGCCGTCGGGCGTCTTCGGGCCCGTGTGGACCACGCTCTATGTGGCGATGGCGGTCGCGGTCTGGCTGGTCTGGCGCTCGTCGCGGCGCACGCCGCTCGGGCTCGGCCTGTTCGCCGCACAGCTCGTCGCCAACGCGCTCTGGTCGTGGCTGTTCTTCCGTTGGCACCTGGGTGCCTGGGCCACCCTCGAGGTGCTGGTGCTCGCCGCGCTCATCGTCGCCACGACGGCGGCGTTCTGGCGCACGAGCCGGCTGGCGGCGCTGCTGCTCGTGCCGTATCTCGCCTGGGTCGCCTTCGCCTCGGCGCTCACGTACAGCGTCTGGCAGGCCAACCCGTTCCTGCTGTAGCGCCCGCGGGCCCCGGGTTCTCCCGGACCGGGTGTTACATTTGCCGCGATGTCATTGGAGCTCGCGTTCGCGACGGTCGCGTCTCTGTTCGCCGGGCTCATCGACTCCATCGTCGGTGGCGGCGGGCTGATCTTGGTCCCTGCGCTGTTCGCCACCTTCCCCAGCGCGCCCCCGGCGACCCTGCTCGGCACCAACAAGTGCGCGGGCGTCTGGGGCACCGCCATGGCGACGGCGCGCTTCGCACGCCGGGTCCGGATGCCGTGGCGCACGCTGGTGCCCGCCGCCGGCGCTGCCCTGCTCGGCAGTTTCGCCGGCGCCTGGCTCGTCACCGCCATCGACCCGGGCTTCCTGCGCCGCCTGCTGCCCTTGGTCCTGCTCGCGGTGCTGATCTACACGCTCGTCAACAAGACGCTCGGCAACGAGCACGCGCCGCTGCACTCGGGACGCACCCAGACCCTCGTCGCATGCGCGATCGGCGCGGCGGTCGGCTGGTACGACGGCTTCTTCGGGCCCGGCGCCGGCAGCTTCTTCATCTTCCTGTTCGTCCGCTTCCTCGGCTTCGACTTCCTCAACGCGGCGGCGTCGGCGAAGGTGCTGAACGTCGCCACCAACCTGGCGGCGCTCACGCTATTCGCGATCAAGGGCCACATCTGGTGGCAGGTCGGGCTCACGATGGCGATCGCCAACGTCATCGGCAGCCTGTTCGGCGCGCACCTGGCGCTCAAGCACGGCGCCGGGTTCGTGCGCATCGTGTTCGTCGTCGTCGTAGCGGCGCTGATCGTGAAGACGAGTTACGACGCGTTCCTGCGCTGACGGCCAGCCCGGTTTGATGAGACTCGAGCCCTTCGTCCAGGTCGACCGCACGCCGTTCAGCGCGACGCGCGAGCAGGTCGAGGCCGAGCGTGGCGCGCCGCTGCAGGCGGTGCGCAACGGCGTCGGCCTCGACGAGCTCGACTACGGCAACGTCGTGTTCCGCTTCCAGGACAACGGGCGCCTCGAGGAGGTCTCGATGCGCGCACCGATCGTCTACTTCGGCGCCAACGACGTCCCGTTCGCCGCGCTCGACGGCTTCGTGCACGCCAACGACCCGAGCGCATTCACGCGCGGCGGCTTCGTGGTCAGCCCGCGCTTCGGCGTCGCCTTCGACCCCGACTGCCCGACCTGGGTCACCGCGCTCGCGGCGCACTGCATCGACACCTGGCGCGCGATCCCGAGCGACTCGAACCCGCCCGACGCGCTGCCATGACGATCACGCCGACGCGCGTCACCGCCGCCCTCGCCGGCCTGTTCTCGGGGACCGCCTGGCCGCTGCTGTGGCCGCTGATCGGCGGTGCGGGCGGCGACGACACCATCAACCTCATCGTCGGAACGGTCCTGCTGGTCGCGGTCCCGGCACACGCCTTCGTCGTCGGCTTCGGCCCGGCGACGCAAGCCGGCGGCCTCGACAGGGCGCTGCTGGTGCGCACCGCGATCTGGCTCGTCGCCGCCGCGGGGGCGGCGATCGTTGTCGGGCTGGTGCGCGGCGCCACCTGAGGCGCCAGCGAACGACGAGCATCAACGCAAGGGAGCACGCGTGAAGGTCCTGATGTTCTACGAGATCGCCCCGGACGGGCTCGCGCGCGTGGCCGAGCACCAGGCCGGCCACGTCGCTCGTCTTGCGGAGTTCCACGCCCGCGGCGAGCTGCTGATGGCGGGCCCCTACGGCGACCCGCCGGTCGGCGCGCTCGGCGTCTTCGTGAACCGCGCGGCCGCCGAGGCGTTCGCGGCCGGCGACCCTTTCGTCGTGCACGGCGTGGTCGGCCGCCACACGTTCGAGCCGTGGCACGAGGTGCTGGCACCCTGAACGCTGTCGTGCGCGAGGCCGCGATCCTGCACCCGGTGTTCGCGCTCGCGGCGTGGACCGCGGTGGTGCTGCTGCTGGTGCCGGTCGCGCGGGTGCGCGCCGGGCTGCGCCGCGAGATCGGCGTCGACGACTTCCGCTACGGCGAGTCGGCGGCGGTGCCGCCGCGCGTGAGCCTCGCCAATCGCAACCTGATGAACCTGCTCGAGGTGCCGGTGCTGTTCTACGTGGTCGCGCTGCTGCTCTACGTGACCGCCGGCGCGACCGCCACCGCCGTCGCCCTGGCGTGGACCTACGTCGGGCTCAGGGTCGTTCACAGCGCAATCCATCTCACGTACAACCGCGTGCTGCACCGGCTGACCGCATTCGCGGCCAGCAACGTGGTGCTCGCGGCGCTCTGGGTGCTGGCCGGTCGGCACGTCGCCGCTGCCGGCTGAACGCACGCCGGCGCCCGCACCAGGAGCCGCCATGCACCGAAGCCGACTCGCTGCCGTCGTGATCGACTGCCAGACCTCCGATGTCGACGCCGCCGCCGGCTTCTGGTCGCGCGCGCTCGGCTGGCGCGTCGACCCGCACGACGACCCCGACGGCAGCCGCTACCGCCGGCTCGACACCCCGGCGTCGCAACCCGACGTGCTGGTGCAGGCGGTCGAGCACCCGAGCCGCGTTCACGTCGACATCGAGACCGACGATGTCGAGGCCGAGGTGCGGCGCCTCGAGGCGCTCGGCGCACGCCGCGTTGCGCAGGTGAAGACGTGGTGGGTGATGGAGGCGCCGACCGGCCAGCGCTTTTGCGTCGTCAAGCCGCAGCGCGACGACTTCGCGGACGGCGCCAACGTCTGGGAGTGAGCGCGATCGCGACGCCCGCCGTGCTCGGTGCACTTGCCGATGCGGTGCTGGTGCTGCACGTCGCGGTCGCCGCGTTCGTCGTCGCCGGGCTTCCGCTCGTGTGGGCCGGCAACGCGCTCGGCTGGCGCTGGGTCAACGGCTGGCGCTTCCGGGCCGCGCACCTCGCGGCGATCGGCATCGTCGTCGCCGAGTCGTGGCTCGGCATCGCCTGCCCGCTGACGACGCTCGAGAACGCGCTGCGCAGCGCCGCGGGTCGCGCCGGCTACGCGGGCGGCTTCATCGAGCACTGGCTCGGCCGCGTGCTCTTCCACGACGCGCCGGAGTGGGTGTTCGTGCTCGCCTATACGACCTTCGGGATCGCGGTGCTCGCGGCGTGGCTGCGCTATCCGCCGCGCCGGGGCGGCGACGGACGACGTGCGCGACCGCTCGCGACCCGCCGTCAGGCGTGAGGCATGCGGCGGGTTGCGGTGCCATGATCACGCGCCTAGAACCGCTCACGCCTGCCATGACCCGCCTCGTCCCGATCGCCATCCTCGTGGCCGCGCTCAGCGCCTGCGCGTCGGCCCCGCCCTACGAAGGGTTCCTGCGCAGCTGGAGCGGCGCGAGCGAAGCCGAGCTGGTGCGTTTCTGGGGGCCGCCGAGCGCGACCACCGACTCGGCGGGGAGTCGCTTCGTGACGTATGAAAGCCGACGCTCGTTCTACCTGCCCGGAACGCACGATCCGAGCCCCGGACCATCGGCGATGACCGTCCAGCTCAATTGCATGACCCGCTTCGAGCTCGTCGACGCCAGGGTCGTCGGCTGGACCTTCCAGGGCAACGGCTGCGAGGGCTCCCGTTCGCCGTACCGCCCCTGACCGGCCGACGGCGATGCGGATCGGGCTCGTCTCCGACACGCACGGGCTGCTGCGCCCCGAAGCGCTCGCCTGGCTGCGCGGCAGCGACCGCATCGTGCATGCCGGCGACATCGGCGGGCCCGCGATCCTCGACACGCTCGCCGCCATCGCGCCGCTCACCGTCGTGCGCGGCAACAACGACCGCGCCGATTGGGCGGCGGCGATCCCCGAGCATGCGGAGCTCGTGGTCGACGGCGTGCGCATCCACGTCGTGCACGACCTCGCCGACTTCGTGCACGACGCGGGCGCGCCGCCGCGCGTCGTCGTGGCCGGCCACTCGCATCGCGCCGCGGTGCGCGAGCGCGACGGCGTGCTCCACGTGAACCCGGGTAGCGCCGGGCCCCGGCGCTTCAAGCTTCCCGTGTCGGCTGGCGAGCTCGTGATCGAAGGCGGCGCGGTGAGCGCGCGCACGGTCGACCTGCTGGCCTGAACGGCACTACGCGCCCAGCAGCTCCCCCCGCAGCCACGCGCCGAGTTCGCGGTCGAGCTCGTCGCGGCATTCGTCGAGGCCGTGGCGGCAGCGCGGTTGCAGCAGCAGCTTCGGCTCGCCGGCGCGCGAATGGATGTCCTGCGAGCACGCGGCGGGCAGGACCTCGTCGTCGGTGCCATGCAGAAGGAAGATCGGGCGCGGCGCGATCGCACCGACCCGCTCGGTTCCGTACGCCTGACTCGAGAGCGCCGCGACCGCGGTCACCCACGGGCTCGCGACGGCGGCGCGAATGACCACCGCGCCGCCGAACGAGTGGCCGACCAGCGCGAGCGGCCCCGGCACCTCCTGCACGAGCGCGGCAACGCCGCCCAGCACGTCGGCGACGCACGGGCCGAGCTCGCCGGGGCGCCGGTACGCGACCTGGAGCGACGTCACGCCGTCGGGCGCGAGCGCAGCGCCGAGCCGGTCGTAGAGCCCGCCGGCCGGACCGTGGAAGCCGCCGCCCGAGCCGAACACCCACAGCACCGATGCGCGCGGTGCCGCCGCGGCCAGATGGAGACACGCCACGTCGGCACCGTCGACGCGGAGCGTGCGCGGCCTGAAGGCGGTCATCGTTGCCATGCGGAAGGCGCCGCACGAGCGCGGCACGACCGGCGCGGCAAACCGCGTACCTCGCGCCATTGCCGGCATCCGGAACGCCGCGGCCGTGCAAGCGGTCGCACCGATCGCGCCTTGCTCGATGCCGAGCCGCGCGCGCGTTTCCGTGAGCCTTTACCATCCGCCACTTCCGCCGGCCGGCGCCGTGCCCTGCTGCTTCCGCAATCGCCGCCGGCACCGGCCTTCCCGCATCCGACCTCCGCATTCGCCCTGAGCCTTCGCGGCTCACGTGACTCCCCGCGCCCGATGGAAATCCCGAACCTCACCCCTGCCGCTTCCGAGCGTCGCAAGCAGGAGCGCCGCACGCTGCGCGCCAATGCGGCCCTGCGTCTGTCGGGTGCGACGCCCGTCGTCGTCCGCACGCTCGATCTCAGCGTCGGCGGCATGGGCGTGGTGGCGGCGATCAACCCGCCGGCGGGCTCGCGCTGCACGATCGGGATCGCGTCGCCGGCGCAGCCGCGCGGCGCGATCGCGGTCGAGATCGACGCGGTGGTGGTGCACAGCATCTTCAGCAGCCGCGAGAGCGGCTTCAAGATCGGCCTGCAGTTCGGCGACCTCACGCAGTCGGCGGCCGACGCGATCAACCGCTACCTGGGCAGCTAGCTTCCGCAGCTTCGCGGGAAGTGCCTCGGGTGACCGACGAGGGGTTTGGCATGTGCAGGAACATCCGGACGCTGTTCAACTTCGACCCGCCGGCGACCGAGCTCGAGATCCGCGACGCGTCGCTGCAGTTCGTCCGCAAGCTGAGCGGCTTCAACGTGCCGTCGCGCCAGAACGCGGCGGCGTTCGATCGGGCCGTCGAGGACGTCGCCGCCGCGGCACGCACCCTGATCGCCTCGCTGGTGACCAACGCGCCGCCGCGCGACCGCGTGGTCGAAGCCGAGCGCGCCAGGGCGCGGTCGGCGGAACGTTTCGGGCGCGTTCCCGCGCCGGTCGATACGGCCGACTGAAGGAGCGGCGCGGCCAGCCTTGCGCGGCCGCCGACCCGCGTCAGCCAAGCTGACCGCTCACCAGCCGGCGCGCCCGCCCGCAGCGTTCGGCCAGGCTCTCGTCGTGGGTCACGACGACGATCGCCATGCGACGGCTCGCCGCCAGCTCGAGCAGCAGCGCGAACACGCCGGCCGCGGTCTCGCGGTCGAGGTTGCCGGTGGGCTCGTCCGCGAGCACGCACGCCGGCTCGCCGACGAGCGCGCGCGCGATCGCGACGCGCTGGCGCTCGCCGCCCGAGAGCTGCGAAGGCCGGTGCCGCGTGCGCTCGCCGAGTCCGACCTGCTGCAACGTCGCCGCCGCGCGCGCCTCGGCCTCGGCGCGATCGACGCGGCGGATGCGCAGCGGCATCGCGACGTTGTCGAGCGCGGTGAACTCCGGCAGCAGGTGGTGGAACTGGTAGACGAAGCCGAGCTGGCGGTTGCGCCACTCGCCCTGCGCGGCCGCGCCCATGCGCGCGAAGTCGCGCCCGGCGAGCAGCACCTGGCCGGCGCTCGGCGCATCGAGGCCGCCGAGCACATGCAGCAGCGTGCTCTTGCCGGAGCCCGACGCGCCGACGATGGCGAGCGTCTCGCCAGGCTGCACCTGCAGGTCGACGCCGCGCAGCACGTGGACGTCGAGGCGCGAGCTGCCGGTGCCTTCGGTGAAGCGCTTGTGGACGCCGCGCGCGTCGATCACGGGACCGGCCGGCACGGCCGCGGACGCGCCGGCCCCCTCGCCCGTGGGCACGCGCTCCGTCGCCCGCGCCTGCGCCACGGCAGCCCTGCGCTCACTCATAGCGCAGCGCCTCGGCCGGCTGCACCCGGCTCGCGCGCCAGCTCGGGTAGAGCGTCGCGAGCAGCGACAGCACCAGCGAGGTCACGACGATCGGCACGATGTCGCCCTGCTGCGGATCGCTCGGCATGCGGTCGATCAGGTACACGCTGCTCGGCAGGAACGTCATGCCGAGCAGGCGCTCGATCGCCGGCACGATGACGTCGATGTTGTAGGCGACCAGCAGACCGAGGCCGACGCCCGAGAGCGTGCCGATGATGCCGGCCATCGCGCCCTGCACGATGAAGATCGCCATCACCGAGCGCGGGCTCGCGCCGAGCGTGCGCAGGATGGCGATGTCGGACTGCTTGTCGGTCACCGTCATCACCAGCATCGACACCAGGTTGAACGCGGCGACCGCGACGATCAGCGTCAGGATGATCGACATCAGGCGCTTTTCGACCTGCACGGCCGAGAACCAGTTGCGGTTGGTGCGGGTCCAGTCGCGCACCACGAGCCCGGGCGACGCGTCGCGCTGCAGCTCGGCGGCGACCAGCGGCGCCTGGTTGAGGTCCTTCAGGCGCAGCTGCACGCCCGTCGGACCCTCGACGCGGAACAGCTTCGCCGCGTCGTCGACGTGCACCATCGCCAGCCCGTTGTCGTACTCGTAGTGGCCGGCGTCGAACACGCCGACCACCGTCATGGCGCGCACGCGCGGCACCATGCCCGCGGGCGTGACCTGGCCGCCGGGCAGCACCAGCGTCACCTTGTCGCCGTTGCGCACGCCGAGCGAGCGCGCGAGCTCGACGCCGAGCACGATGCCCCATTCGCCCGGGACCAGCCGCGCGAGCGCCGTGCCCTGCAGGCGCGCGGCGAGCTCGGTGACGCTCGCCTCGTCGGCCGGCGAGATGCCGCGCACGACGACGCCGCGGGTCTCGTCGCCGCGCGCGATGAGGGCTTGCGCGTTGATGAACGGAGCGACGCCGACCACCTGCGGTTTGCGGCGCGCGCCCGCGGCGGTCGCGCGCCAGTCGGGGAGCGCGGCGCCCGTGGCGTCGAAGATCTCGACGTGCGGAATCACCGACAGCATGCGGTCGCGCACTTCCTTCTGGAAGCCGTTCATCACCGACAGCACGATGATCAGCGCGGCGACGCCGAGGGCGATGCCGAGCATCGACACCCCCGAGATGAACGAGATGAAGCGGTTGCGGCGCCCCGCCCGACCGGCCCGCGTGTAGCGCCAGCCGATCTCGATCTCGTAGGGGGCTCTCATGCGGCGGCGATGCTACCCGAGGGGTCGCGCCGCCATGCGGGAAAGGGCCGGCCGGATAATTGCGCGATGCACCTGCTGATACCGTTCGCCTCGGCCGTCGCCGAAGCCGCCGAGCACGTGCTGCGCGAGGCCGAGCTGCCGAACCTCGCCCGCCTGCTGCGCGAGCTCGCGCCCGCGAGCGAGGACCGCGCCGACGAATACACCCTTTCGCCGCCGCACGAACGCGCGCTGGCGGGGCTGCGCGGCTGGCGCGGCGCCGACGGCGCGCTGCCGTTCGCAGCGCACGCGGCCGCCGCCGACGGCATCGACGTCGGCACCGCGGCCTGGGGCCTTCTCACGCCGGTGCACTGGCACGTCGGCCGCGATACCGTGACGCTGGTCGACCCGTCGGCGCTCGCCCTGAACGCGGACGAGTCGCGCGCGCTCTTCGACGCCGTGCGCGAGCTGTTCGCGAGCGAGGGCCTCGCGCCGACCTGGGGCGCCGCCGGGCGCTGGTACGTCGCGGCCGACGGGTTGGACGGCTATCCGACCGCGTCGATCGACCGCGCGATCGGCCGCAGCGTCGACCACTGGTTGCGCAGCCAGGGAGAACTGCCCGACGCCGCGCGCAGGCTCTCGCGCACCGTGCAGCGCCTGCAGAGCGAGTGCCAGATGCTGCTCTATTCGCACCCCGTCAACGAGGCGCGCGAAGGGCGCGGCACGCTGCCGGTGAACTCGTTCTGGCTGAGCGGCTGTGGCCGTGCGCAACCGACGCCGGCGCTCGACGTCGTCGTCGACAGCTCGCTGCGCACGCCGATGCTCGCGGGCGACTGGCGCGGCTGGGCCGCGGCGTGGCGCGCGCTCGATGCCGGTACGGTCGGCTCGCTCGCGGATGCGGCGAGCCGCGGCGAACACGTCGCGCTCACCCTCTGCGGCGAGCGCGCCTGGCAGCGCCTCGAGCGCGCGCCCCGCTCGTGGCTCGGCCGCGTCGCCGCGCGCTGGCAGCGCGGCGAGCCGGTGCAGCAACGCCTGCTTGCGCTGTGAGGACGCACCGATGAGCCCGGCCACCCCGCAGATCGTGCGCCGTGACGCGCCGCCGCGCGTCGTCTGGGCGCTCGAGCAGGCCGGCGTGCACCCGCTGTTGGCGCGCCTGTTCGCCGGGCGCGGCGTGCGCAGCCCCGACGAGCTCGACCCCGCGCTCGAGCGCCTGCTCGCGCCGCCGACGCTGCGCGGCACCGACGCCGCGGCGCGCCTGCTCGCCGATGCGATCGCCGAGCGGCGCCGCATCTGCGTGATCGCCGACTACGACTGCGACGGCGCGACCGCCTGCACCGTGGCGCTGCGTGGCCTCGCGCTGCTCGGCGCCGCGCCCGGCACGCTCGGCTACGTGGTGCCCGACCGCGCGGTGCACGGCTACGGTCTCACGCCGGCGATCGTCGACCTCGCGCGCGAGCAGCGCCCCGACCTGCTGATGACGGTCGACAACGGCATCGCCAGCCTCGACGGGGTCGCCCACGCGCGCCGGCACGGCCTCGCCGTCGTGGTGACCGACCACCACCTGCCGGCGCTGGTCGACGGCCGCGTCGTACTGCCGGACGCCGACGTGATCGTCAACCCGAACCAGCCGGCCTGCGCTTTCGAGAGCAAGAGCCTCGCCGGCGTCGGTGTCGCGTTCTACGTGCTGCTCGCGCTGCGCGCCGAGCTGCGCCGGCGCGGCGTGTTCGGGGCCGGCGACGGCGCACCGCCGCAGCCTCGCCTCGACACGCTGCTCGACCTGGTCGCGCTCGGCACCGTCGCCGATGTCGTCAAGCTCGACGTCAACAACCGGCGACTCGTCGCGCAAGGCCTCAAGCGCATCCGCGCCGGGCGCATGCAGCCGGGCGTCGCGGCACTGTTCCGCGTCGCGGGGCGCGACCCGGCACGCGCGTGCGCGTTCGACCTCGGCTTCGCGCTCGGCCCGCGCGTCAACGCGGCGGGACGCCTCGCGGACATGACGCTCGGCATCGAGTGCCTGCTGACCGACGACCCGGCACGCGCCGACGAGCTCGCGGTCCTGCTCGACGGCATCAACCGCGAACGCCGCTCGATCGAGGGCGGCATGAACGCGCAGGCCGAGCTGCACCTCGCGGAAGCGGTGGCACGCCAGGCCGGCGCCGCGCTCGAAGCGGGCGCGACGCCGCCGGCGGTCGCGATCTTCGACGACTCGTTCCACGAGGGCGTGGTCGGCATCGTCGCGTCGCGCGTGAAGGAACGGCTGCATCGGCCGACCTTCGTGTTCGCGCGCGGCAAGGACGGGCTTCTCAAGGGCTCGGGCCGCTCGATCGCCGGCTTTCACCTGCGCGACGCGCTCGACCTCGTCAGCAAGCGCCACCCGGAGCTGCTCAAGCGCTTCGGCGGGCATGCGATGGCCGCCGGCTGCACGGTCGCCGCCGACGGCTTCGCGACGTTCGAGGCGGCGCTGCGCGAGGTCGCGCGCGAGTGGCTCGCGCCCGCGGCGCTGACGCGCACCCTGCTCAGCGACGGCCCTCTTGGGGTCGAGCACTTCAACGCCGAGACGATCCGCCGCCTCGACGATCAGGTCTGGGGCCAGGCGTTCGAAGGACCGCTCTTCAGCGCCGAGGCGGACGTCGTCGCGCAGCGCCTCGTCGCCGAGAAGCACCTCAAGCTCACGCTGCGCGTCGACGGCACGCTGCGCGAGGCGATCTGGTTCGGGCGCTGCGAGCCGATCGGGGAACGCGTGCGCGTCGCCTATCGCCTGACGGTCGACAGCTACAACGGCGTCGAGCGCGTGCAGATGGTCGTCGAGGCGGCGTTCTGACGCGTTGACGGCTCCAGGGAACGACGCCATGCAGGCCAAAGGACAGCGACTCGGCAAGATCTGGCAGCGCCTGCGCCGCCTGGGTCCACGCGCGTGGGGAGAAGACCCGCTCCCTACAATCGGCGGCGTGAATGCCGCTGCCGCACTGAACGCCGACCTGCACTGCCATTCGGTGGTGTCGGACGGCACGCTCGAGCCGGAAGCGCTCGCCGAGCGCGCCAGTCGGAATGGCGTCGAGCTGTGGGCGCTGACCGACCACGACGAGATCGGCGGCCAGTATCGGGCGCGCGACGCCGCCCTCGCGCTCGGTCTGTCGTATCTCACCGGCTGCGAGATCTCGGTCTCGTTCGCGGGCGTCACGGTGCACATCGTCGGGCTCGGTTTTGATGCCGACGACGCCGAGCTCGCCGCCGGCCTGCGGCGCACGCGCGGCGGCCGCCGCGAGCGCGCGCTGGAAATGGCCGCCGGCCTCGAGCAGGTCGGCATCAAGGACAGCTTCGAGGGCGCGCTGCAGTACGTCGGCAACCCCGAACTGATCTCGCGCACCCACTTCGCGCGCTTCCTGGTCGACACCGGGGTCTGCGACAGCACGCAGGATGTCTTCAACCGCTTCCTCGTCGAAGGCAAGCCGGGCTTCGTGCCGCACCGCTGGGCGACGCTGCGCGACGCGGTGACGTGGATCACCGACGCCGGCGGCATCGCCGTCATCGCGCATCCGGCGCGCTACAAGTTCACGCCGAACGAGGAGTACGCGCTGTTCAGCGAGTTCAAGGCGCACGGCGGGCGCGCGGTCGAGGTCGTGACCGGCAGCCACACCGCCGCCGAGGCGCGCCGCTACGCCGAGACCGCGCGCGAGTTCGACCTGCTCGCCTCGCGCGGCAGCGACTTCCACAGCCCGACCGAGAGCCATACCGACCTGGGCACGTTGCCGCCGCTGCCGGCGCAGCTGACGCCGGTGTGGGAAGCGCTCGCGCACCGCATCCACCGGCCGAGCTGAGCGCCGGCGCGCGCCGGTGGACAGGGGATCGCCGGCTGCCCACGGGCACGCCGCTCGCCCACAATGAGCCGATGGCTCAGTACTTCGAGGTCCACCCCGACAACCCGCAGTTGCGTCTGCTCAAGCAGGCGGTGCAGATCCTCCACGGCGGCGGCATCGCGGCGATCCCCACCGATTCGAGCTACGCCCTGGTCTGTCACCTCGACGACAAGGCGGCCGCCGAGAACCTGCGCCGGATCCGCGCGATCGACGACAAGCATCACCTCACGCTGCTCTGCCGCGACCTCAGCGAGCTCGCGAGCTACGCGCGAGTCGACAACCGCCAGTACCGGCTGCTCAAGCTCGCGACGCCCGGCCCGTTCACGTTCATCCTCGAGGCGACCAAGGAGGTGCCGCGCCGCGTCTCGCACCCGTCGCGCCGCACCATCGGCCTGCGCGTGCCCGACCACAAGGTCACGCAGTGCCTGCTCGAGCTGCTCGGCGAACCGCTGCTCGCGACCACGCTGATGCTGCCCGGCGACGGCGAGGCGCTCAACGACCCCGCCGAGATCCGCCAGCGGCTCGAGAGGTCGGTGCAGGCGATCGTCGACGCCGGCGCCTGCCCGATGGAACCGACGACGGTGATCGACCTCACGAGCGAGCTGCCGACGCTGGTGCGCCAGGGCCGCGGCGATGCCCGCGTGCTCGGCATCACGCTCGACGAAGCTGCCTGATCAGGAGAACGACGCATGGCGAACCAGGAGACGCGCGAGCGCACCATCACGTCCGGCAACGGCTTCGTGTACCTCGGCATCGGGGTGCTCGCGCTGCTGGCATGCGTGCTCTTCACGATGTCGCGCGCCGGCGGACTCGCCGGACTGGCGACGCTGGTCCTTGCCGTGCTCGTGGCCGCATGGTGCTTCCTCGGCCTCTACATGCTGCAGCCGAACCAGGCCGCGCTGCTGATGTTCTTCGGCAGCTATCGCGGCACCGACCGCTCCGAAGGCCTGCGCTGGGCCAACCCGTTCTACGCGAAGACCAAGATCTCGGTGCGCGCGCGCAACTTCAACAGCGAGAAGCTCAAGGTCAACGACTTGCGCGGCAACCCGATCGAGATCGCCGCCACCGTGGTCTGGCGCGTCGACGACACCGCCCGCGCGAGCTTCGACGTCGAGAACTACGAAGGCTACGTGCTCACCCAGACCGAGTCGGGGCTGCGCCATCTCGCGCTCAGCTACGCCTACGACAACTTCGACGACCTCGGCACGACCGACAAGGCCGAGGTGACGCTGCGCTCGGGCACCGAGGAGGTCTCGATCGCGCTCGGCCGCGAGCTGCAGCAGCGCTTCGACCAGGCCGGCATCGTCGTCGTCGACGCCAAGCTCACCCACCTCGCCTACGCGCCCGAGATCGCGGGCACCATGCTGCGCCGCCAGCAGGCCGAAGCCGTCATCGCGGCGCGCGCCAAGATCGTCGCCGGCGCGGTCGGGATGGTCGAGCTCGCGCTGAACGGCCTGGCGGAGCGCGGCGTGATCGAGCTCGACGGCGAGCGGCGCGCGGCGATGGTGAGCAACCTGCTCGTCGTGCTCTGCTCGGACCACGACGCGACGCCGGTGGTCAACGCCGGCCTGCAGGGCTGACGGGTCCGCCCACCGGCTGGTCGACGCCGGACGCCGTCGTGGAGGCGGGCTCCTGCGGGCTCGGCTGACCGCTCGACCGACCCCAAGGCACCTCTGTCGTCGCGACCGGCATGCGCCTTGCCGCAGGCCGCGCACGCAGCGCGCGGCGCGCTGCGGCATCACTCACCGCGCACAGACGCGGCAACGACAGGAGACCCTTCGATGAATGGCTTGCCCTCATGGCGCGGCCCGGCGTGGCTGATCGCGCTCGCCTGCTCGCTCGTCACCGCTTGCGGCGGAGGCGGCGATGACGACGACCGCTCGGACTACGTGCCGCGCCTGACCGCCACCAGCAGCGTCGCCGACGCGACCGTGACGGGGCCCATCCCGGTGACCGTGACGCCGGGCGACCCCTCGCACAACTACCCGCAGCTGGCCACGCAGTTCGACCTCGCGTCCAAGGGCTACGTCGAGGAGGAGTACTTCTTCGAAGGCACGGCCAACACCTACCAGACACCGAGCCTCGCGACCGGCAGCGTGGCGACCAGCGGGCACCGCTACAAGTCGCGCATGATCGTGCGCCGGCCGACCGAGGCGAGCCGCTTCAACGGCTGGGTGATCGTTGAGTGGGTTAACGTGACCAGCGGCTACAACCTCGATGCGCTGTGGCAGAGCTCGGCCGCGTTCTTCATGCGCGAGGGTTACGCGTACGTCGGCATCTCGGCGCAGCGCGTCGGCGTGCACCAGGCCGGCACCGGCCTCGTCTCGTGGAGCCCGGTGCGCTACGGCTCGCTCGACGTGACCGCGGGCGGGACGATCGTCAACGACGCGCTGTCGTACGACGTGTTCGCGCAAGGCGCGAAGGCGGTCGGCCGGCCGACCGGCGTCGACCCTCTCGGCAACCTGCCCAGGAGCGGCCGCATGCTGATCGCGAGCGGCGTCTCGCAGTCGGAAGGCCGCCTCGTCACCTACTACAACTCGATCGAGCCACTGCACCAGCTGTTCGACGGCTACTACCTGTTCCTCGGCCTGGGCGGCACGCTGCGCACCGACGTCGACGTCAAGGTGATGAAGATCAACACCGAGAACGACGTGCTGCTGCTGCGCGAAGCGCTCGCGCGCCAGGACGACAGCGACCGCCTGCGGACCTGGGAGGTCGCCGGCGCCTCGCACGTCAGCTTCCAGAGCGGCGCGGTGCGCACGCCGATGCTGATCCGCGACTCGCTGCCGCAGGCGAGCACCGCGTGCGCGCTGCCCGCGCTCAGTCACGTTCCGGTCGGCCACGTGCTGATGCCGGCTTACGACCATCTGGCACGCTGGATCGAGGACGGCACGCCGCCGCCGGTCGCGCCGCGCATCCAGATCGCGTCCTTCGGCAACGCGACGACGCCGTCGACCGCGGTGCGCGACGCGCGCGGCAACGCGCTCGGCGGCATCCGCCTCGCGGAGATCGCGGTGCCGACCGCGACCAACACCGGCGTCAACTCGGGCTCGGGCTTCTGCACGCTGTTCGGGTCGCACCAGCCGTTCGATCCGGCGACGCTCGCGACGCTCTACCCGACCAACGCCGCGTACGTGGCTGCCGTGCGGCAAGCGGTCGAGGCCAACGTCGCTGCCGGCGTGCTGCTGCGGCCGGAGGCCGACGAGACGGTCGCTGCGGCGCAGAGCTCCACGATCGGCCGCTGAGCAGGCGCCGGCGCCGGGGTCCACGCGCAACGGGCCGGCGCCGGTGCCGTCGATCAACGCGGTTGCACGCGAAAGATCGGCATCGCAGCGCCCGCTTCCCCGCGGCGGGAGCTGTTGCGGTCGAGCGCGTCGGAGGGCGCGCCGTCAAGCGTGACACAGGCCGCGCCAGCGCTGCCCGCTCCCGCTGAACAGGTGACGCGGTGCCTGCCTGCTGCGCCTCGCGCAGCCTCAGCGCCGCTCGATCCGCGCCGCTGCGCTGTGCGCGTGGATCGACTCGAAGTTCTCGACGTCCACGACGTAGGCGCCGATCCGTGCGTCGCCGTTGAGGCGCAGGGCGACGTCGCGCACCAGGTCCTCGACGAACTTGGGGTTCTCGTAGGCGTGCTCGGTGACCCACTTCTCGTCGGTGCGCTTGAGCAGCGACCACAGCTCGCTCGACGCCGAGTCCTCGGCGAAGCGGACGAGTTCGGTCCAGCCGATGTCCTCGAGCAGCTCGACGGCGATCGTCACGTGCGAGCGCTGGTTGTGCGCGCCGTAGTCGGAGATCTCCTTCGAGCACGGGCAGAGCGATTTCACCGGCACCACTACCTCGGCCCAGATGTGGGTCGTGCCGCCGCGCGTCTCGCCGACCAGCTTGCCCTGGTACTCGAGCAGCCCGGCGACGCCCGAGACCGGCGCGCGCTTCCTGATGAAGAACGGGAAGCGCGCCTCGACGCGGCCTTCGGCGGCATCGAGCAGCGTCAGCATGCGGGCCAGGCCGTCGCGCAGCGAGGCCGGGTCGAGCGCGTCGTCGAGCGACTCGAGCCAGGCCACGAAGCGCGACATGTGCGTGCCCTTCTGCTCGGCGGGCAAGGCGACGTCGAGGTCCCAGCTGGCGACCGTCGGCTGCTCGGCACCGGCCACCTGGAGCAGCAGCGGGTAGCGGATGCCGCGAATGCCGACGCGCTGGATCGGCAGGCTGCGCACGTCGAGCGAGCCCTGGGTATCGGGGATGTGCAGCACGTCGATCAGGTTGGTCATCGAGCTCTCGGGTCTTCGCGGGCGCGCCCACCGCACCCACTGCGGCTGCGCGCCGCCGGTCAGCTTGCCAGTATCGCCCCGGTCGCGCGCGGCTGGGGCTTTGCGGCCGCCCCGCTCAGGGCCCCGCGGCCGAGCGCACCAGCACCGGCGCCGCGGGCACGCCGAAGCGGCGCCGGATCGACTGCTCGATGCCGGCGGCGTCGAGCCCGATCTGCGCGAGCAGGCGCGCCGGGTCGCCATGCTCGACGAACACGTCGGGGATGCCAAGGGTGAGCACCGGGATCTCGATGCCGGCGGCGGCGAGCGCCTCCAGCACCGCGCTGCCGGCGCCGCCCATCACGCAGCCTTCCTCGATCGTCACGAGCGCGTCGTGCGTGCGCGCGAGCTCGGCAACGAGCGCGGTGTCGAGCGGCTTGACGAAGCGCATGTTGGCAACGGTCGCATCGAGCTTGTCGGCGGCGGCGAGCGCCGGGTAGAGCAGCGTGCCGAACGCGAGGATCGCGATGCGCGGACCGCCCTGCCCGGCCGGACGCGCGATCTCGCGACGCCGCTCGCCGGTGCCGAACGGGATCGCCGTCATCTCGGCGGACACCGCGACGCCGACGCCGCTGCCGCGCGGGTAGCGCACCGCCGCCGGCCCGTCGTGCATGAACGCCGTGTAGAGCGCTTGCCGGGTCTCGTTCTCGTCGGCCGGCGCGAGCACCGCGACGTTCGGAATGCAGCGCAGGAACGCGAGGTCGTAGGCGCCGGCGTGCGTCGGGCCGTCGGCGCCGACGAGGCCGCCGCGGTCGAGCGCGAAGACGACCGGCAGGTTCTGGATCGCGACGTCGTGGATCAGCTGGTCGTAGGCGCGCTGCAGGAACGTCGAGTAGATCGCGACGACGGGCTTCAGGCCCTCGCACGCCAGTCCCGCGGCGAACGTGACCGCGTGCTGCTCGGCGATGCCGACGTCGTGGTAGCGGCGCGGGAAACGCCGTTCGAATTCCACCAGGCCCGAGCCCTCGCGCATCGCCGGCGTAATGCCGACGAGGCGCTCGTCCTTCGCGGCCATGTCGCACAGCCACTCGCCGAACACCTGCGTGAAGGTGACCTTGGGCGGCGTCTTCGGTGCGACCAGGCCCTCGGCCGGGTTGAACTTGCCGGGCCCGTGATAGAGCACCGGGTCGGCCTCGGCGAGCTTGTAGCCGTAGCCCTTCTTGGTGACCACGTGCAGGAACTGCGGGCCGCGCATCGCGCGCAGGTTCTCGAGCGTGGGGATCAGCGAGTCGAGGTCGTGACCGTCGATCGGCCCGACGTAGTTGAAGCCGAACTCCTCGAAGATGGTGCCCGGCACGACCATGCCCTTGGCGTGCTCCTCGAGCCGGCGCGCCAGTTCGAACAGCGGCGGCGCGTTCTTCAGCACCGTCTTGGCAGTGTCGCGCGCGGCCGCGTAGAACTTGCCGCTCATCAGCCGCGCGAGGTGGCGGTTGAGCGCGCCGACCGGCGGCGAGATCGACATGTCGTTGTCGTTCAGCACGACCAGCATGTCGGCCTGCGAGACGCCGGCGTTGTTGAGTGCCTCGAAGGCCATGCCGGCGGTCATCGCGCCGTCGCCGATGATCGCGACCGCCTTGCGCGGCTCGCCCTTCTGGCGCGCGCCGACCGCCATGCCGAGCGCCGCCGAGATCGAGGTCGACGAGTGCGCGGTGCCGAAGGTGTCGTACTCGCTTTCCTCGCGGCGCGGAAAGCCCGAGATGCCGCCGAGCTGACGCAGCGTCGGCATGCGGGTGCGCCGCCCGGTCAGCACCTTGTGCGGATAGGTCTGATGGCCGACATCCCACACCAGGCGGTCGTGCGGCGTGTTGAACACCGTGTGCAGCGCGATCGTCAGCTCGACCGTGCCGAGGTTCGACGACAGGTGGCCGCCGGTCTGCGCGACGCTCTGCACGATGAAGTCGCGCAGCTCGACGGCGAGCTGCTTGAGCTCGGCGCGCGAGAGCCGGCGCAGGTCGGCCGGGCTCGCGATCTTTTCCAGCAACGCGTGCTTCATCGGCGTCATGAGTCGCGCTCGACCACGCGATCGGCAAGGATCTGCAGGCAGCTCGCGTCCGCGAGGCCGCTGCGCGCGAGCGCCGCCTGCGCGGTGTCGCGCAGCTCGCAGGCGTGGCGCTTGGCGGCGTCGAGACCGAGCACGCTCACGTAGGTCGGCTTGTTGTTGTTCTCGTCCTTGCCGGCCGTCTTGCCGAGCGTCGCCGAGGCCTGGGTGACGTCGAGGATGTCGTCGACCACCTGGAACGCGAGGCCGATCGCGTCGCCGTATTCCGACAGCGCGGCCCACTGCTGCGGCGTCGCGTCGCCGCAGGCCGCGCCCATGAGGACGCTCGCCTGCAGCAGCGCACCGGTCTTCCTGTGATGCATGTCGCGCAGCTGGCGCTCGTCGAGCGAGACGCCGATCGACGCCAGGTCGATCGCCTGCCCGCCGGCCATGCCGGCATGCCCGGCGGCGCGCGCGAGCAGGCCGCACAGGCGCGCCTGCAGCGCCGGTTCGACGCCCGCTTCGGGCGTGAGGATCTCGAAGGCCAGCGCCTGCATCGCGTCGCCGGCAAGCATGGCCTGCGCCTCGCCGAACTTGACGTGCACGGTGGGCTTGCCGCGCCGCAGGACGTCGTTGTCCATGCACGGCAGGTCGTCGTGGACCAGCGAGTAGGCGTGGATCAGCTCGACCGCGCAGGCGGCACGCAGCGCCGCATCGTGAGCGCCGCCGACGCACTGCGCCGCGGCGAGCGCGAGCAGCGGACGCAGGCGCTTGCCGCCGTCGAGCACGCCATAGCGCATCGCCTCGCCGAGCCCGGCCGGCGACTCGGCCGGCACCCAGGCGTCGAGCGCCGACTCGACGGCGTCGATCTCGCCCGCGGCCCAGGCATCGAAACGTTCGGAGTTCATGGATTCGGCCACGGCTTGAGCTGACCGTCCTCGACCAGCTTGACCTGCTGTTCGACAGCGACCAGGCGGGCCCGGCAGAAGTTGAGCAGCTCGGCACCGCGGCGATAGCTCGCGAGCAGCCCGTCGAGCGCGAGCTGGCCGCCCTCCATGGCGGCGACCAGCGCCTCGAGTTCGGCCAGCGCGTCCTCGTAGCTGGTGGGCATCGTGGCGGCGCCGCCCGCGGCGGTCGCAGGCGAAGCGTCCGCCAGGGCGTTTGAAGAGGTTTGGGCCATCACGATCGAAAACCGCGATTGTAGTCAGCGGGTCGGACCCCATCTGCGGGGGCTTGCGGCAGGCCCGTCGAGCCATTTCCGGCTTACACGCACGGCCCGTCGGACTTCCTAGCACACCGCGGCGGGGGCCCGGGACCCCCCGGATACAATCCGCCGCCCGCCATCTCCCCGCAGCGCCAGCGCGTCGCACGAGGCCCGCGATGGTGCGGCAGCAGCCGCGCGGTCTGCGCGGTTTTGCAACGTTTTACGAAAGACACCGCGACCATGTCGGATCTGCGCGTCACCCGAGAAGCCCTCGAGCGAAGCCATTCGCAGCTGCCGGTCAGTGCCTATTTCGACGAGGCGCTGCACGAGCGGGAGGTGGAGCGTCTGTTCAGGAGCCGCCCGCGCTACATCGGTCACGAGCTGTCGGTGCCCGAGGTCGGCGACTACCACGCGTTGCCGCAGGAAGGCGAGGGGCGCGCGCTGGTGCGCACGCCCAGCGGGCTCGAGCTCATCTCGAACGTCTGCCGGCACCGCCAGGCGGTGATGCTGCGCGGGCGCGGCAACACGCGCTCGAACATCGTGTGCCCGCTGCACCGCTGGACCTACGACCTGCACGGCGAGCTGATCGGCGCCCCGCACTTCGCCGACGACCCCTGCCTCAACCTCAACAACTACCCGATCCAGACCTGGAACGGGCTGGTGTTCGAAGCGCCCGTCGGCAGCCGCCACGTCGCGACCGACCTCGGCCGGCTCGGCGCGATGGCCGACCTCGACTTCGACGGCTACGTTTTCGACCACGTGCAGGTCCACGAGTGCGACTACAACTGGAAGACGTTCATCGAGGTCTACCTCGAGGACTACCACGTCGCGCCGTTCCACCCCGGCCTCGGCCAGTTCGTGACCTGCGAGGATCTGCGCTGGGAGTTCGGCGCCAACCACTCGGTGCAAACGGTCGGACCGAAGAACGAGCTCGCCAAGCCGGGCTCGCCCGCGTATCGCAAGTGGCACGACGCGGTGCTCGCCTACCGCAACGGCGACGTGCCCAAGCACGGCGCGATCTGGCTCACCTACTACCCCGGCGTGATGGTCGAGTGGTATCCCCACGTGCTGGTGGTCTCGACGCTGCATCCGCGCGGCCCGCGCAAGACGCTCAACGTGGTCGAGTTCTTCTACCCCGAGGAGATCGCCGCGTTCGAGCGCGAGTTCGTCGAGGCGCAGCGCGCGGCCTACTGGGAGACCTGCGTCGAGGACGACGAGATCGCCCTGCGCATGGACGCCGGCCGGCGCGCCCTCTTCGAGCGCGGCGACAACGAGGTCGGCCCGTACCAGAGCCCGATGGAAGACGGCATGCAGCACTTCCACGAGTGGTACCGGCGCGTCCTCGGCTGAGTGCCGCCGCGCGCCAGCGCCGCGACGTCTGACGTGGCCGGGGCGCGCGCGCTCGACTGGCGCGCCTGGACGCGCTCGCCGCCGCTCCTGCTGGTGCTGGCGTCGCTGCTCTTCGCGAGCATGGGCGTCTGCGTCAAGCTGGCCTCGAGCGACTACGGCACCGGCGAGATCGTGTTCTACCGCGGCCTCCTCGGCGTCGTGCTGATGGCCGGCGCGGCGCGCCTGCACGGCGGCTCGCTGAAGACGCGGGTTGCCGGCATGCACTTCTGGCGCAGCATCGCGGGCGTCGCGGGCATGTGCTTCTGGTTCTACGCGCTCGCCCATCTGCCGCTCGCGACCGCGGTGACGCTCAACTACATGTCGTCGGTGTGGATCGCCGTCTTCATGCTCGGTGGCGCCGCACTGCTCGGCTCGGCGCGCGTCGATCCCCGCCTCGTCGTCGCGGTGCTGCTCGGCTTCGCGGGCGTGGCGCTGGTGCTGCGCCCGACCATCGAACAGCAGCAGCTCTGGCACGGATTGGTCGGACTGATGTCGGGCGTCGTCGCGGCAGCCGCCTATCTGCAGGTCGGCGCGCTCGGCCGCGCGGGCGAGCCCGAGTACCGGACGGTCTTCTACTTCTCGCTCGGAGGCGCCCTGGTCGGCCTCGTGCTGCTTGCCGCGAGCGGCGGCTTTCACCCGCTCGACCTGCGCGGCTTCGCGCTGCTGATCGGCAACGGCGTGCTCGCGACCGCCGGCCAGCTGCTGATGACGCGCGCCTACAGCACCGGTCGGGCGCTCGTCAACGCGAGCTTGCAGTACCTCGCGATCGCCTTCTCGTTCGGCTACGGCGTCTGGCTGTTCGACGACCCGGTGACCGCCACGGCGATCGCGGGCATGCTGCTGATCGTCGCCGCCGGCGTGTTCGCCTCGTTGCTGCGCGTCCGACGCGCCGTCGTCCCCGCCTCCGACCCCGTGAACACCGCATGAGCTCGTACACCACGTTGATCCGCGCCGACGAACTGCAGGCGCTGCGCGCGAGCGGCGCGCCGCGGGTCGTCGTCGACGCCAGCTTCGACCTCGCCGACACCGCCTGGGGCGCGCGCGAGTGGCGCAGCGCGCATCTGCCCGGGTCGATCCACCTCGACCTCGACCGCGATCTCTCGGGCGTCAAGACCGGCACCAACGGCCGCCATCCGCTGCCCGAACGCGCCGCCTTCCGCGCGCTGCTCGGCCGCATCGGCGTCGCGCCGGGTGTGCAGGTGGTCGCGCTCGACCGCAACGGCGACGTCTACGCGGCGCGCGTGTGGTGGCTGCTGCGCTGGGCCGGTCACTGCGAGGTGGCGGTGCTCGACGGCGGCCTGCGCGCCTGGAGCGAGGCCGGCGGCGAGGTGGTCGCGGCCGACGCCGGCGCCGCAACGCCGGCCTCGACGGCCGTGCCGACCCAGGCGTCCGCCGCGGGCGGCGACGAGCGGGCCATTCCCCCGGTGATTGATGCCGAGCGGCTCGCCGCGGGGCTCGGGCGTCTCCGGGTGATCGATGCGCGCGCCGCCGAGCGCTTCCGCGGCGATGTCGAGCCGCTCGACGCCGTCGCCGGCCACATCCCCGGCGCGCTGAACCGCTTCTGGAAAGACAACCTCGACGCCAGCGGGCGCTGGAAGACGTCGGCGCAGTTGCGCGCCGAGTTCGAGCCGCTGCTCGGCGGGCAGGGCCCGGAGGCGGTGGTCCACCAGTGCGGATCGGGCGTGACCGCCTGCCACAACCTGCTCGCGATGGAGCACGCGGGCCTCGCCGGTTCGATGCTCTACCCCGGCTCGTGGAGCGAGTGGTCGAGCGACCCGCAGCGACCGGTCGCACGCGGCTAGGACCGGTCCTCTCGCCCGCATCGGGTGCGGTCTGCATTCCGCACCTCTGGCGCGTCGGGTAGATTGACCCGAGCCGCCGCGGGCGGCACCTGCCAACCACGGAGACCTGCCATGTTCAAGCGAATCCTCGTTCCGACCGACGGATCCGACGTGATCCGCAGGGCCACCGAGACCGCGATCGGTCTGGCCAAGACGCTGGGGGCCGAGATCCACACGATCTCGGTCAAGGAGCCGTTTCCCTACGGCGCGCTCGCCGAGCTGCAGCCGACGCCGCCGCAGGCGTTCTTCGACATGCAGGAAAGCAACGCGATGCGCCACGTGCAGGCCGTCGAGGCCGCGTGCCGCGACGCCGGCGTGCCGTGCCAGGGTGCCACGGTCGACGCCGTGCACCCGTGGGAGGCGATCGTCGAATACGCCGCCGAGAACGGCTGCGACTTGCTGGTGATGGGCTCGCACGGCCGCAGCGGCTTCTCGGCGCTGCTGCTCGGCAGCGAGACGCAGGACGTGCTCGCGCACGCCAAGGTGCCGGTGCTGGTGATCCGCCAGTAGCTGTTGGCGCGGCCGCATGGCGCGCGGATGCGCGGCCGGTGCGGCCGCCGGGTCAGTGCAGGTGTCCCGCCGCGACCACGATCAGGAGCCCCGCGCCCAGCCAGGCCAGCTGCGCCAGCGTCGCGCTGAGGGCGAGCCGGTGCTGCAATTGCGGGATGAGGTCGGCGACCGCGACGTAGATGAAGCTGCTCGCCGCGACCACCAGCAGGTATGGGAACGCGGCCTCCCACGGGCCGACGAGCGCGTAGCCGAGCACGCCGCCCGCGACCGCGGCGAGCCCTGACAGCGCGTTGTAGAACAGCGCCTTGCCGCGCGAGAAGCCGGCGTTCAGCAGCACGATGTAGTCGCCCACTTCCTGCGGGATCTCGTGGGCGATGATCGCCAGCGACGTCGCCACGCCGAGCCGGGTGTCGGCCAGGAAGGCGGCGGCGATGATGATGCCGTCGCAGAAGTTGTGGATGCTGTCGCCCATGATCACGCTCCAGCCGCCGCGCCCGGCCTGCTGGGCGTCGAAGCCGTGGTGATGGTGGTGTGGGTCGCCCTCGTGGTGGTGGCCGTGGCGGTAGAGCTCGGCCTTCTCCAGCAGGAAGAAGAACAGCAGCCCGCCGAGCAGCGCGGCGAACAGCCGGTGCGGGCTGGCGCCGCTCGAGAACGCCTCCGGCAGCACATCGAGCAGCGCGGTGGCGAGCAGCACGCCGGTCGAGAGGCTCACCAGGTGCTGGACCACGCGGCTCAGGACGGTGAGGGTCACGCTGGCGGCGATCAGCACCGACAGCAGGCCGCCGAGCACGGTCGCGGCGACGATGTAGGCGAGCGTCATGACCGCGCGACGCCGCCGGCGATGCCCGCGCGCAACTCAGGCAGGCCGCACGGGAGCATCGGCGATGCGCTCGGCAGGATGAAGTTCGTCGCGCATCGTTGCTCGTCGGGTCGGCGGGCTGCATTCTAGGAAGGAACGCACGGCGCCTGCGCCAGCCCCCGAGGGGGCGATGCGGGGCTCGCCGACAATGCGGCCGTGAAGCCGCTCGCCGCCACCACCCTGCGCAGCCTGCCGGCCGTGCTCGTACCGTCGGGCGCAGGCCATCTGGCGGCGGTCGACATCGGCTCGAACAGCTTCTGGCTCGAGATCGGCGAGTGGCAGGGCGGCCGCTATCGCTGCGTCGACGCGATGAAGGAGACCGTCCGGCTCGGCGGCGGACTCGGCGCCGACGGACTGCTCGAGGCCGGGGCGGCGGCACGCGGCCTCGCCTGCCTCGAACGCTTCGGCGAGCGCCTCGCCGGCTTCGCGCCGCAGCAGGTGCGCGCCGTGGCGACGCAGACGCTGCGCGAGGCGCGCAACCGCGCGGCCTTCCTGGCGCGCGCCGAGGCCGCGCTGGGCTTTCCCGTCGAGGTGATCGGGGGACGCGACGAAGCGCACCTCATCTATGCCGGCGTCGCGCGCCTGCAGCCGTCGCCGGCGCGGCGCCTGGTGGTCGACGTCGGCGGGCGCTCGACCGAGCTGATCGTCGGCTGCGATCGCGAGGTGATCGACGCCGAGTCGTTCCCGATCGGCAGCGTCAGCCTCTCGATGCAGCACTTCGCCGACGGCCGGCTCGACGCCGCCGCCTTTGGCGCTGCCGAGCGCGCGGCCGCCGCGCTGTTCGAGCCGGCGATCGGGCGCTTCGCGCGCGCCGACTGGGCCGAGGCGCTCGGCTCGTCGGGCACCGTCTCGGCGATCGCCAGGGTGCTGCGGGTGACCGGCCTCGGCCGGGGCGCGGTCGGTCCCGACGCGCTCGAGGCGCTGATCGAGCGCTGCCTCGTCGCCGGGCACGTCGACCGGCTCGACCTGCCGGGCCTCACCGACGAGCGCCGCCAGGTGATCGCGGGGTGCCTGTCGATCCTCCACACGCTGGTGCGCCGGCTCGGCATCGACGACCTGCAGCCCGCCGCCGGCGCGCTGCGCCACGGGCTGATCGCCGACCTCGAGGCGACAAGAACCGGCGCCGGCTGAGAGCCCGTCGCCGCTGGGGCGCCGCCGCGGAGGACGGGCTCCCGGTCGACACCGGAAGCGCCGAAGCGCCACGGCTGCGCGCCGGCCGCATCGCCATGCGAGCGCCGACTAGCGGCGGACGGCCCGGCGCGACCGTGCGGCCGCCACAGTGCCCGACACGCCCCGCCAGCGGCTGGGTACATCGCTTGCCCTCGCGTGGTTCGAGCGCGTCGCCGACGCGTCGCCCCAGGAATGGCCGCCCCCTTCATGCTGCAAGTCGTCAGTCCCCGCCGAGAACCCGCTCCGACGCCGGAGCTCAACCCGCGTCGCGGCCGCGCCGAATCGATCTATCACGCCCTCCTGCGCGAGCATGGCGGCACGCCCGGTCAGATCGACGAGCTGGCGCGTGCGGCGTCGCGCAGCTGGCTGGCCGACCGGCTCGAAGCCGCGGCCGACCTCGAGAGCGACCTGCCCGACGACCCGCGCGCCCTCGCTGACTGGCTCGAGGAGGGCAACCGCCGGGTCGGTGCGCAATACCGCGAGTACCTCGCCGAGCGCCAGGCCGGCGCGCCGCGCCGCTACTTCTCGTGCCGCTCGCACGCGCTGCACTTCCTGCGCGGCGTCGCGCCGACCAAGCTGGTGGACGGCGCCTGGCTGTATGGTCTCCTCGGTCGTGCCGAAGACCCCGACTACGCCGCGCTGATCCGCATCTACCTCGAGGAGCTCGGCGAAGGCTCGCCCGACAAGAACCACGTCGTGCTCTACCGCAAGCTGCTCGACGCCAACGGCTGCGAGCACTTCGCCGACCAGCTGCGCGACGAGCACTACGTGCAGGGCGCGCTGCAGCTGTCGCTGGCGCACCATGCGGCCGACTTTCTGCCCGAGGTGATCGGCTTCAACCTCGGCTACGAGCAGCTGCCGCTGCACCTGCTGATCAGCGCCTACGAGCTCAGCGAGCTCGGCATCGACCCCTACTACTTCACGCTGCACGTGACGGTCGACAACGCGGCGACCGGTCATGCCCGGAAGGCGGTCGACGGGCTTCTGAACGCGCTGCCGCGCCTCGCGGACCCGCGCGCGTTCTATCGCCGCGTCGCGGCCGGCTACAAGCTGAACGGCCTCGGCGCCGGGACGACCGACGTGATCGAGGGCTTCGACCTCGAGCGCGAGCTCGTGGCCGTGCTCGCCGACAAGGCAGCGATCGGCGCCGCGCTGCATTCGGACTACTGCCGCATCGGCGGCCGGCTGGTGAGCGACTGGCTCTCGGAGCCGGGCAGCCTGCCGGCGTTCCTCGCCGCGCTCGAATCGAACGGCTGGATCAGGCGCGGGCAGGACCCGCAGAACAGCCGCTTCTGGCAGCTGATCCAGAGCGAGCGAGCGCCGATGTTCGGCGTCTTCAACCGTTATGAGCAGCAGCTGATCCACGACTGGATCGTCGCCGAGCCGCGCGAGCAGGCCGGCGCCGGCGAGCGGCGCACGCCGCGGCGTTTTCGTCCGCCGCCGGCCGCCGCCGCGCCGGGCAGCGTGAGCGCCGGCGTGCCGCCGCGTGCGCGCTCGCTCGTCGAAGTGGTCCGCCGCGAAACCGCCGGCGACGCCGACGACTTCGACGGCGAGCGCGCCGCGCTGCGCGAGCGCCTGCTGGCTGCGCCGGACCGCCGCGCGGCGATGGCCACCGCGCGCGAGCTGATGTCGCCAGCCAACCACCACTCGGCGGTCGGTCTCGCCGCAACCAGGGTCTTCAGCCGCCTTTTCGATGAAGCCTGCTGACGCGGCGTCGCTCGCGCCGCGCGACGCCGCCCTGCTGCGCCTCGGCAAGGCGCTGAAGGCGCGCGGCTACCGCTTCACCACCGTCACGCCCGCGACCCACGCGCGCGTGAACGGGCGCCCCGGCAACGCGCGCGCGCGCAGCGTCGAGGACGTCTTCGGCTGGAGCCGCCCGTTCGAAGCCGAGCTGCTGCCGGCCGATCTGCTCGCGCCGATGCAGGAAGCCGGCGTGATCGACGACACCGGCGACGGCTTGCGCAGCCGACTGCGCGCGTCGACGCTGGGCAGCGACCTGTTCTTCCACTCGGCGTACCCGACCGAGGCCGCCGACGCGGTGTTCTTCGGCCCGGACACGTACCGCTTCGCCGCGGCGCTCGAACGCCACATCGAGCAGAACCCCACGCCGAGGGGGCGCGCGCTCGACGTCGGCTGCGGGTCCGGCGCCGGCGCGGTCGTGATCGCGCGCGCCTGGCCCGACGCCGAGGTGCTGGCCACCGACATCAACGCCGAGGCGTTGCGCCTGACGTCGATCAACGCGCGCCTCGCGGGCGTGACGAACCTGGCGACACGCCACTCCGACCTGCTCGCCGCCGTCGACGGCGGGCTCGACCTCGTCGTCGCCAACCCGCCGTACCTGCTCGATCCCGGCGAGCGCCAGTACCGGCACGGCGGCGGGGCGTCGGGCGAGGGCCTCTCGCTGCGCATCGTCGACGCCGCGGTCGACAAGCTCGCGCCGGGCGGAACGCTTCTGCTCTACACCGGCGTCGCGATCCAGGGCGGCGTCGATCGCTTCGGCGAGCTGCTCGCCAGCAGGCTGGCCGGCCGCCCGGCCACCTGGCGCTACCGCGAGCTCGACCCCGACGTGTTCGGCGAGGAGCTCCTCGAGCCGGCCTACGCCCATGCGGACCGCATCGCCGCGGTCCTGCTGACGCTCACGCTCGCGCGCTGAAGCGGCGCGCCGACGCGATGCGCATCGTCGCGACGCGCTTCCTGCGCGGCCCCAACCTGCACGCGCCGCAGCCGCGCTACGTCGCCGTGGTCGAGGTCGATGCGAGCGACAGGGTCCCGGCCGGAGAGCCCTCCATCGCTCAGCGCGTCGCGTCGCTCGCCGCGGAACTGCAGCGCCGCGCCGGCGCGCGTGCCGTGCCGCCCCGCGTCGACCCGGTTCCGGGCCAGCCCGGGCGTTGGCGCATCGTCAGCGCGTACCGCAGCGAGGCCGTGGTCGAGCGGGCGCTGAGGCTCGCCGTCGATGCCGTCGCGGCGCTCGCACGCGGCGAGGCGTGGCAGATCGACCGAGCCGTGAACGCGTTGGGCGTGCTGGCGCGCCGCCACGCGGTCGACCCGGCGACCACCGCCCTTCTCGCCGCGGCCACCCGGCGCGGAGTTCCGGTGCTGCGCCTCGACGGGAAGGCGCCGACGTTCCAGCTCGGCTGGGGCAGCCGGCTGCGCGTCGTCAAGGGCGAATCCGCAGATGACGCCGCGGTGGCGAGGGCACACCGGCCCGCTCCGCCCCATGGTCCGACCGATGCGGCGGCAGGTCCGCCCGCCGGGCTGGCGCGCGCGCCGTCCGCCCTTGCCCTGCGCCGCGCCGCGCGCAGCCGCATCGACGCCTGGTTCGCATCGGGCGACGACGGTCGCATCCCGCTGATCGCGATCACGGGCACCAACGGCAAGACGACGACGACACAGCTCGTCTCGTACGCACTGCAGCGCAGCGGGCGCCGCGTCGGCACGACGACGACGCAAGGCATGCACCTGGGCGGGCAGCGCGTCGAGGATGGCGACTGCACCGGCTACTGGTCCGCGCGCGCGGTGCTGACCGCGCCCGAGGTCGACGTGGCGGTGCTCGAGACCGCGCGCGGCGGCATCCTCAAGCGCGGGCTCGGCTTCGACCGCTGCGACGTCGGCGTCGTGCTCAACGTCGCCGGCGATCACCTGGGCCTCGACGGCGTCGAGACGATGGACGACCTGGCGCGCGTGAAGGGGCTGATCGCGCGCCGTGCCTTTCGCAGCGCGGTGCTCAACGCCGACGACCCGCACTGCCTCGCGATGGCGGCCGAGCTGCAGCCCGGCTGCGAGGTCGTCTGGTTCTCGCTCGAGGCCGATAACCCCGGCGTCGCGCGCCATGTCGCCGCGGGCGGCCGCGCGGCGTGGCTCGACGGCGACGGCTGGCTCGTGCTCGCCGGCACGAAGCGGGAGCGAGCGATGTCGGAGCTGAACGTCGAGCGCCTGATCGACGCCGCCGCGATGCCGATCTCGATGCGCGGCCATGCCCGCTTCAACGTCGCCAACGCGCTCGCCGCCGCGGCGGCGCTGATGGCGGTGGGGCTGGCGCACGACGCGATCGCCGACGCGCTGGCGACGTTCACCTCGGACGCTCGCCGCAACCCGCTGCGCTCGAACGAGTTCGACGTCGACGGCATCCGCGTGATCGTCGACTACGCGCACAACCTGGCGGCGTGCGAGGCGCTGGTCGCCGCCGCGCGCGGGCTGTGCGCCGCGCCAGGGCGCCTCGTCGGCGTGATCACCGCGCCCGGCGACCGGCGCTCGGAGGACCTGGCCGAGGTCGGTGCCGCGTTCGGGCGCGCGTTCGACGAGCTCGTCGTCTACGAGCTCAACCCGCGCGGCCGGCAGCCGGGCGAGAACGCGGCGGCGATCGTCGCCGGCGCGCACGAGTTCGTCGACGGCGACCGAGTCCACGTGCAGCGCGAGATCCGCGCCGCGCTCGCCTTCGGCCTCGCGCGCTGCCGCGCCGGCGACCTGCTGGTATTCACCTGCGCCGGCACCCTGGACGACTTCGTGGCCGGCGTGCGGCACGCGCACCCCGAAGCCGCCGAGCGCATCGCGCGCGAGATGCACACCGGGAGCGCAATGGCCTGACCGATGTCGGGTGGTCCGACCGTTCGTCGCGGCCGCGGCGCGCGTGCGGGCCGTCGCGCCGTCGCGCCGCGAGCTCCGTCAGTGCGCCTGGTCCCAGTTCGGGCCGACGCCGACCTCGGCGACCAGCGGCACGCGCAGCTCGGCGACGCTCGCCATCGTCGCCGGGATCGCGTTCCGCGCCCATTCGAGCTCGGCGTCGGGCACCTCGAACACCAGCTCGTCGTGCACCTGCATGATCATCCGCGTCGCACGCTGCTCGCGGTCGAGCAGGTCCTGCACCGCGATCATCGCGAGCTTGATCAGGTCGGCCGCGGTGCCCTGCATCGGCGCGTTGATGGCCTGGCGCTCGGCCGCGCTGCGGCGCGGGCCCGGCTTGGCGATCTCCGGGAGGTGCACGCGCCGCCCGAACAGGGTCTCGACGTAGCCGCGCGTCAGCGCCGACGCGCGCGTCTCGTCCATGTAGCGCTTGACCCCCGCGAAGCGGCTGAAATAGCGCTCGATGTACGCGGTGGCGGCGCTGCGCTCGATGCCGAGGTTCTGCGCGAGGCCGAACGCGCTCATGCCGTAGATCAGGCCGAAGTTGATGACCTTGGCGTAGCGCCGCTGCTCGTGCGTCACGTCCGCCAGCGCCATGCCGAACACCTCGGCCGCGGTCGCGCGGTGGATGTCGATGCCCTCGCCGAACGCTCGCAGCAGGCCGTCGTCGGCCGAGATGTGCGCCATGATCCTGAGCTCGATCTGCGAGTAGTCGGCCGAGAGGATCAAGCAACCCGGGGGCGCGATGAACGCCTCGCGCACGCGCCGGCCCTCGGGCGTGCGGATCGGGATGTTCTGCAGGTTGGGGTCGTTGCTCGACAGGCGCCCCGTCACCGCGACCGCCTGCGCATAGGTGGTGTGAACGCGGCCGGTGGCGGGGTTCACCATCAGCGGCAGCTTGTCGGTGTAGGTGCCCTTGAGCTTCGAGAGGCTCCGGTGCTCGAGCAGCTTGGCCGGCAACGGGTAGTCGGCGGCGAGTTCCTGCAGCACGTCCTCGTCGGTCGACGGCGCGCCGCTCGCGGTCCTGCGCTTGACCGGCATGCCGAGCTTGCCGAACAGGATCTCGCCGATCTGCTTGGGGCTGCCGAGGTTGAACGGCTGGCCGGCGATCTCGAAGGCCTGCTGCTCGAGCGCCGACATGCGCGCGGCGAGCTCCTGGCTCTGCGACGCGAGCAGGGCGCTGTCGATCAGCACACCGACCGCCTCGATGCGGCCGAGCACGCGCGAGGTCGGCATCTCGATGCGCTCGTAGACGTCGCGCAGTTCAGGATGGCTCGCCAGGCGCGGCCAGAGCGCCTGGTGGACGTGCAGCGCCATCTCGCTGTCCTCGCACGAGTAGCGCGCCGCCCGCTCGACGTCGACCTGCGCGAACGGGATCTGGTTGACGCCCTTGCCGGCGACGTCCTCGTAGGCGAGCGCCGTGCGCCCGACGTGGCGGAACGCCAGGCTCTCGAGCGTGTGCGGGCGGTGCGCCTCGATCACGTAGCTCTCGAGCATGGTGTCGTGCACGTAGCCGCGCACCGCGACGCCGGCGCCGGCGAACACGTGGCTGTCGAACTTGGTGTTCTGCCCGACCTTGGCCTTGTCGGCATCCTCGAGCCAGGGCCGCAGGCGCTCGAGCACGTCGGCGACGGGCAGCTGGTCGGGCGCGCCGGCGTAATCGTGGCGCAGCGGCACGTACGCGGCCTCGCCCGGTGCGACCGAGAACGAGAGGCCGATCAGCGTCGCGCGGATCGGGTCGAGCGTGCCGGTCTCGACGTCGAGCGCGACCAGCGGTGCCTCGGCGATCTTCGCGATCCACCCGTCCAGCGCGTCCATGGTCACGATGGTCTCGTAGCGCGTCGCCATCGCTTCCGACGGCACCGGCACCGGGTCGGGCGGCGGCAGCTCGGCGCCGGCCGCGACGCCGCGCCCGCGGGTGCCGCGCGGCACGCCGGTCTCCAGCTCGCGGCGCAGGCTCTTGAGGCCGTAGCGGTCGTAGAACGCGATCAGCGCGTCGCGATCGATCTCACCGAGCTTGAGCGACTCGAACTCGGGCCAGCCGAGCACGTGCGCGCTGAGGTCGCAGTCGGTCACCACGGTCGCGAGGCGCCTGCCCTGCGGCAGCCAGTCGAGCGCCTTGCGCAGGTTCTCGCCGGCCATGCCCTTCATCGTCGGCGCCGCGGCGATCACGCCGTCGAGCGAGCCGTGCTCGGCGATCCACTTGGCGGCGGTCTTGGGGCCCACCTTGTCGACGCCCGGGATGTTGTCTACCGAGTCGCCGACCAGCGCCAGGTAGTCCACGATGCGCTCGGGCGGCACGCCGAACTTCTGGGTCACCGCGGCGATGTCGAGACGCTCGTTGCTCATGGTGTTGATCAGCGTCACGCGATCGCCCACGAGCTGCGCGAGGTCCTTGTCGCCGGTCGAGATGACGACCTCGAAGCCGCCCTTGGCGGCCATGCACGAGATCGTGCCGATCGCGTCGTCGGCCTCGATGCCGGGAACACTGAGCACCGGCCAGCCGAGCAGCTTGACGGCCTCGACGATCGGCTCGATCTGTTCGGCGAGGTCGGGCGGCATCGCCGAGCGGTTCGCCTTGTAGTCGGGGTAGAGCTCGTTGCGAAAGGTCGAACCTTGTGCGTCGAATACACAGGCGCCGTGCAGCGCCGGGTTGTCGTCGCGCAGCTTCTTCATCATGGAGACGACGCCGTGGATCGCGCCGATCGGCTTGCCGCCGACGCCACGCAGGTCCGGAAGGGCGTGATAGGCCCGGTACAGGTAGCTGGAGCCGTCGACCAGCAGCAGGGTCTTGTCGGTCATCGGGTCATTGTGAAGGATGGCCGCAGGCGCCCGGCAGGCCCGCGCGGCGCTGTCCCCGCGCGCCCGAAGGGTCTGCCGACAGTGCCTAGAATCCGCGCCATGGTCCGAACCTGCGCCGCCCTCGCCTTTGCGCTCGCCGCCACCGCGTCGTGGGCCGCCGATACCCCGGCAGCCGCAGCGACGCCTGCCGAGGCCGCGGCAGCCGCGCGACCGGCACCGGGCGAGCCGGCGGTCCGCCAGACGGTGATCGAGGACGACACGACGCGCATCGACGAGCTGCGGGTGCGTGGGCAGCTGCAGCGCATCGTCGTCACCACCAAGGGCACGAAGCAGAGCTACGAGATCCTCACCGGCGACGGCTCGCGCGACCTCGGGTTCGCGGCCAACACGTCGCGCGGCGCGGCCGGCCGGCGCGTGTGGAACGTGCTGCAGTTCTGAGCCCGCGCGTGTCGCGACCTTTTTCGAACGCGGGCCGGGCGGCCGGCGCGAACCCGGCCGTCGGGCGCGTCGCGCGCATGCGGCACCGCAAACCGGCGGCACGCCGCTGACCGATGGCCGTCTTCACCGAAGTCGATTTCGACGCCGCCGCTGCCCTGATCGCCGGCCTCGGCATCGGCGAGCTGCGCGAGCTGCACAGCGTCCCGGCCGGGATCGAGAACACGAACTACTTCGCCGACACCACGGGCGGCCGCTTCGTGCTGACCCTGTTCGAGCGCCTGGCGCGCGATGAGCTGCCGTTCTACCTGCGGCTGATGGAGCACCTTGCCGAACGCGGCATGCCGGTGCCGCGGCCGCGCCCGGATCGCGACGGCAACCTCGTGCTCGAGCTGCACGGCAAGCCCGCCGCGGTGGTCGACCGGCTGCCCGGCGCCCATCACCTCGCGCCCGACGCGGCCGACTGCGCCAGCCTCGGCGCGATGCTCGCGCGCATGCACCTCGCGGGCGCCGACTTCCCGCTGCAGCAGGCCAATCTGCGCGGCCTCGACTGGTGCACGGCGACGGCGCCGTCGGTGCTGCCGTTCCTCGACCCCGAGCAGCGCGACCTGCTGCAGCACGAGCTCGCCTACCAGCACGGCGTGGCCGCGTCGGCCGCCTACGCGGCGCTGCCGCGCGGCGCGATCCACGCCGACCTGTTCCGCGACAACGTGCTGTTCGACGACGGGCGCCTGAGCGGCATCTTCGACTTCTACTTCGCCGGCACCGACACCTACGGCTTCGACATCGCGGTCGCCATCAACGACTGGTGCGTCGACGCGACCAGCGGACGCCTGCTGGCGGAGCGTGCCGATGCGCTGGTCGGCGCCTATGAATCGGTCCGACCACTCGCGAGCGCCGAGCGCCGCCTGCTGCCGGCGCTGCTGCGTGCCGGCGCGCTGCGCTTCTGGGTCTCGCGCCTGTGGGACCTGCACCTGCCGCGCGACGCCGCGCTGCTGAAGGCGCACGACCCGACGCACTTCGAGCGCGTGCTGCGCGCCCGCATCGACGAGCCGTACCACCCGCCGGCGAGCGCTGCGGCATGAGGCTCAACCTGGTCGCGCCGGCGCGCGGAGCGGCCTGGGTGCGCGACGGCTTCCGCGCCTTCGCGCGCTACCCGCTGGCGTTCGCCAGCGTCCTGGTGCTCGGCATCTTCGCGATGATGGTGCTGAGCCTGGTGCCGCTGCTCGGCGTGGTGGTGCTGCTGGTGCTGCTGCCGGCGGGCTCGCTGCTCTTCATGATCGCCACGCGCCACGCGCAGCGCCGCGAGGCACCGGTGCCGGCCGCGTTCGTCGAGTTGGCGCGCTCGCCGCGCGAGCGCCGCATCGAGCTGCTCAAGCTCGGCGCAGCCTATGCCGCGGCGACCCTCGTGGTGATGGCGCTCTCGGACCTCATCGACGGCGGCGCGCTCGACGCGTTCGTCGAATCGGTGCCGACGAGCAATCGGAACCCCGACGGGGTCGCCGCCCGGCTCGCGGAGCCGCGCCTGCAGATCGGCCTGCTCATGCGGGTGCTGCTCGCCTCGCTGGTGTCGGTGCCGTTCTGGCATGCGCCGGCGCTGGTGCACTGGGGCGGCGTGAGCTGGGTCAAGTCGCTGTTCTTCAGCAGCGTCGCGATCTGGCGCAACCGTGGTGCCTTCGTCGTCTACGCGCTGGTCTGGGTCGGGCTGATGTTCGGGATGCTGATCGCGATCAGCCTGGGACTCCTGGTGTTCGGGCCCGCGGCGCCGACCATCCTGGCGATGCCGCTCAGTCTGATCCTGACGACGGTGTTCTACGCGACACTCTGGTTCACGTTCGCCGACTGCTTCGCCGGCGAGGCCGATTCCCCGAGGATGCTCCATGGTTGATGCCGCTTCCCCCAACCCGGCGCCGCGCGTCGCCCTCGTCACCGGCGCCGGCAGCGGCATCGGCCGGGCCAGCGCGCTCGCTCTGCTCGCCGCCGGCTGGCACGTGGTGCTCACCGGGCGCCGCGCCGACGCGCTCGAGGCGACTCGGGCGGCCGCCGGCGACGCCGCCGGGCGCACGCTTGCAGCGCCGGCCGACCTCTCGGACCCGGATGCCGTCGCGGCGCTGTTCCAACGCGTCGAGGCCACGTTCGGGCGTCTCGACCTGCTGTTCAACAACGCCGGCAGCGGCGCCCCGCCGGTGCCGCTCGACGAACTGACGCCGGCGCAGTGGCGCAGCGTGGTCGGCATCAACCTCGATGCCGCGTTCTACTGCACCCAGCAGGCGTTCCGCATCATGAAGCGCCAGTCGCCCCGAGGCGGTCGCATCATCAACAACGGGTCGATCTCGGCGTACGCGCCGCGTCCGCTCAGCGCGCCCTACACGGCGACCAAGCACGCGATCACCGGCCTCACCAAGGCGACGGCGCTCGACGGGCGCGCCCACGACATCGCGTGCGGGCAGATCGACATCGGCAACGCCGCGACCGACATGACCGAGCGCATGGCGTCGGGCGTGCTGCAGGCGGATGGCTCGATGCGCGTCGAGCCGCGCATGGACGTCGCGCACGTCGCCGACGCGATCGTCCACATGGCGAGCCTGCCGCTCGAGTCCAACGTGCTGTTCATGACGGTCATGGCGACCAAGATGCCGTTCGTCGGCCGCGGCTGACGTCCAGGCAGCGGCGCGGCAGGCGCGTCGACGCCACGCCACACCCCCGCGATTCGCCCCCGCCTGCTGCACGCTTGCGGGCAGCCGCACGGGGCAACCCTTAGGATGCGGGTCGACCCTGTATCCCGCCCGTCCGCGACGGCTCGCCCGAGCCGGCGCCCGGGCCTCACGAGATTTCCATGGCCCACATCCATTTCATCGGCGGCGAAAAAGGCGGCGTCGGCAAGTCGCTGGTCGCGCGCGTGCTGATGCAGTACCTCATCGACCGCGAGATCCCGTTCGCCGGCTTCGACACCGACCGCTCGCATGGCGCGCTGATGCGCTTCTACGCCGGCTACGCCACGCCGATCGCGGTCGATCGTCCGCAGGACCTCGACTCGATCGTCGAAGCCGCGGTCGAGCAGCCCGAGCGCCGCATCGTCGTCGACCTCGCGGCGCAGACCCACGACCCGCTGGTCGCCTGGATGGAAGAAGCCGGCGTGGTGTCGCTCGCCGACGAGCTCGGCCTCACGATCACCTACTGGCACGTGATGGACAGCGGCAAGGACTCCGTCGACCTGCTCAAGCGCCTGCTCGACCGCTTCGGCACGGGCGTGAAGTACGTGCTGGTGCGCAACCAGCTGCGCGGCAACGACTTCTCGACGCTCGAGCAGTCGGGCGAGCAGGCGCGCGCGATCGAGCTCGGCGCCAAGGTCGTCTCGATCCGCAAGCTCCCCGACAACGTGATGCAGAAGATCGATGCCGCCGACAGCAGCTTCTGGAACGCCGGCTCGAACCAGGAACCGGGCGCCGCGCTCGGGCTGATGGACCGCCAGCGCGTCAAGATGTGGCTGCGCGACGTGTACCGCGAGCTGGACGATGTCGGCCCCTGAGAACTCGCTTCAGGCGACACGGCCAGCGGCGCTGCCGCGCTGGCCGGAATGTGCCGGACCGCTGGACAGCTCGGCCGGCGGCGCGGGCGCTAGGGCTTCACCGCGAGTCGCGGCCGGTCGATGCGCCGCGGCGGCGCGTCTGCCCCGGCCGGCGGTCGTCGTCGCCGCCCTGATCGGCGCCGCAAGCCTGGGCGGCTGCGCGGTCGTCACGGTCGCCGGTGCCGCCGTCGCCGTCGGCGCCACCGTCGTGACGACGACCGCCAAGGTCACCGGCAAGGTGGTCGAAGCCGGCGCCGACCTGGTGCTGCCGAGCAGCGACCCGCCGCCCGCCAAGAAGTGACCGACCGGGCGCCGCCCGAACAGCCGGCGCGCCGCCGCGCCGTCGCGCAGAGCGCCGCCCTGTTGCTCGCCCCCTGGCTGTCGACGCGCGGCAGCGCTGCGTCGACCGGGCCGCGCTTCGCGCTCGGCGTCGCCTCAGGTCAGCCGCGCCCCGACGGCATGGTGCTGTGGACCCGCCTCACCGGCGAGGGGCTCGCCGATCGCGTGGCGGTGCGTTGGGAGATCGCCCACGACGAGGCGTTCGCCAGGCTGGTCGCGCACGGCGTCGAGGTGGCCGAAGCCGCGTGGGCGCACAGCGTCCACGCCGAGCCGGCCGGGCTCGCACCGGAGCGCAGCTACTGGTATCGCTTCATCGCGCTCGGCGAGGTCAGCGCGGTCGGCCGCACGCGCACCGCGCCGGCACCCGACGCCGCGGCGACGCTCGACCTCGTCACCGCGAGCTGCCAGCGCTACGACGCCGGCCACTACGCGGCCTGGCGCCAGGTCGCGCGCGACGACGTCGACCTCGTGCTATTCCTCGGCGACTACATCTACGAGAGCGCGTCGCCACGCCAGGCGCTGCGCCGCCACGAGGGCGGCCGCGCCGCGACGCTCGACCAATACCGGGCGCGCTACGCCACCTACAAGAGCGACCCGGCGCTGCAGGCGGCGCACGCGGCGTGCCCCTGGCTGCTGGTCTGGGACGACCACGAGGTCGCCAACGACTACGCGGGCTTGAACGGCCCCGCCTCGGACGCCGGCTTCGCGGCCCAGCGCGCGGCGGCGTACCAGGCCTACTGGGAGCACCAGCCGTTCCAGAAGGCGCTGCGGCCGCGCGGCCCCAAGATGCGGATCGTCGGCCGCTGCGACTGGGGGCGCCTCGCGCGCATCCACCTGCTCGACGACCGCCAGTACCGCGATCCGCAGGCCTGCTCGGGCGCACACGGCGGCTCGCGCGTCCTCACGCGCACCGACTGCGCGGAGCTCGACGATCCGGCGCGCTCGCTGCTCGGCGCCGAGCAGGAGCGCTGGCTCGCCGGCGGCTGGGACCTCGCGCGGCCGTGGAACGTCGTCGCCCAGCAGACGCTGATGGCGCGCTTCGCCGCCCCCGGTGCCGAGGGCGGCGAGCCGCGTGTCTGGACCGACGGCTGGGACGGCTATCCGGCGGCGCGCCGGCGCCTGCTTGGTCAGGTCGCCGAGCGCGCCCTTGGCGGCGTGGTGGTGGTCGGCGGCGACGTTCACGCGAGCTACGTCGCCGACCTGAAGACCGACTTCGGCGACCCGCGCGGCAAGGTCGTCGCGACCGAGTTCTGCGGCACCTCGATCACCAGCCCGTCGCTCGCCCAGGCGCGCATCGACGCGATCGCGCGCTTCAACCCGCACGTGCGCCACGCGCGTGCGGACCGGCGCGGCTATACGCGGCTGCGCTTCGGCCCCGAGCGCATGCACGCCGAGTTGCGCGTGGTCGAAGACGTCATGGACCCGGCGAGCACGGTCTCGACCGCGGCCCGTTTCGCCGTCGACGCCGGGCGGCCCGGCGTGCTCGTCGACTGACGCCTCCCTAGTGCGTGGCGCGCTCCCAGGCGTGCCGCACCGACGCCTTGAAGCGTTCCCACGCGTTTTCCGGATGCCGGCGCTCCCAGTCGGCGCGCGCTTCGGGCTCGATCTCGTCCCATGAACGGCCGCGGTGGCGCGGCTCGTCGGCGAGCGCGTGGCCGTGGCGATACGCCGGCTCGTGCTCTTCGTAGCGCGAGCCATCGGGATCGCGCGCGTCATGGTCGGCGCGCAGCTCGGCATCGAGATCGTCGAAGGTGCGCACGGCGGTGTGGCCGTAGACGCGCACGCCGCCGATGCTGACCTCCTGGCGATGCACCGCGACGCCGCGCCAGCCGCCAGTCGGCGCTGCCGCACCGCTCGCGGCGGGCACCGCGCCGCGAGCGGTGCCGGCGCTGCCTTGGGCGTCGGCGCCCGACGGCGTGGCGGGCGCTCCCGAGCGCTGCCATTCCTCGACCCGATCGTCGATGTCGACGGCGCCCGCGGCGATGAGCGCGTCGCGTGCGGCGAGCGCCTCCGCCTCGTCGTGGGCGTCGACGCTGACGACGCAGGCGCCGCGCTCGACCGCCTCGGTGTAGTGCCCGAGGTGCGGCTCGGCGACGCCGAACAGGGCCGAGAGGCGATGCAGCAGGCCCTGCCCGGGCCCGCCCTCCACTTGCGCGGACGGCGGCACCGGCGGTTCACCGGGCGCGCCGGCGCCGGCGCGCCCTAGGTGCACGTCGGCGCGGGCGATGCCGCGCGCGCTCAGCGCCTCGGCCGCGCGGCGCGCGTCGTCGGCGTGGTCGAAAACAGCGATGACGGTGTGCTTCACGGAATGCCTCCGCAGGTTGGCTGGGGCAGCGGGTCATCGTACGCCGCTGCGACGGCCGCGCCCAGCCTTGCACGGGTGCCCGCGATCGTGCGAGGGCCAGCGAGCCGCAGCGGCGAAACAGCCCTTCAGCCCGCGAGCAGTGTCGAGGCCAGCGCCGCGATGCCGATGCCCAGCGCGGCGAGGGCGTCGCCGGCGATGAGGCCGCCGCCGAGCAGCGAGCTGCGGCTCATGTCGGAGGGCAGCGCGCCGGACGCGGCGCCGCGCGGCGGCCTCGCCAGCGTCTCGAAGAGACTCGACGCCACGCCTCCCGCGCCGAACCAGACGGCCGTGTGCAGGTTCACGAAGCCGCCGAACGAGAACGCATAGGGTGACGGCAGCACCACCGCATCGACCACAAAATCGGTGGCGAACCCGGCGCGGCCCGCGGCGACGAAGCGCCGGTACGCGGGCCGCGAGCGCAGCGCGCGCCGCAGCAGCTCGATCGCGAGGCCGAGCCCGACGCCCACGCCGATCGCGCTGCGCTGGAAGCGCTGGTCGTGGGCGCCGAGGCCGCGCAGCACGCCCACGAACTTGTACGTCATCGCGGCGCTCCACTCGGCCGGCTGCTCGCCGGCGCGCATCAGCGTCTGGTCGAGGCGCAGCACCGGGTACGCCGCCATGAAGAGCTGCGCCAGACCGACCGCGAGCAGCGCGCCGACGCCGATGCCGGCAACCTGGTAGCGGAACTGCAGCAGGCGATTGCTGCCGAGGCGCCAGCCGGTCGAGCGGTCCTGCTGCATGTCGCAGGCGACGCTGGTCGAGACCAGCAGCACGGTGCCGGCCATCAGACCCACGCCTGCGTCGGCGAGGCCGAGCGCGGCCATCAGCACGACCGCAACGACGAATGCGGACGAGATCGGGTTCGAGTCGCTGATGCCGAGCGAGATGCCGTTGACCAGCGCGAACACGAAGACCAGCGCGACGGCGAGCACCAGGAAGCCGACCGGCTGGCCGAGCACCGCGTGGCCGGTGGCGACGAGGGCGGCCGCCCAGGCGCCGGTCCAGAGCACCAGGCGCAGCGTGTTGCGGCGGCTCCAGCCGACGCCTCGGTCCGGCACCTCACGTGGGGCACCGGACGCCCGCCAGCGCCGCAATGCGCCGTAGCCGATCAGCGCCAGGTCGACTGCCGCGGCACCCATGATCATGCCGAGCGCGATCAGGAAGGTGATCTTGCGCGGCGGGTCGCCCGGCTGCAGCCAGCCCATCGAGACGAACGTCGGCAGCAGCGCGACGCCGAGCAGGCCGGCGACGACCGCCGGAATGCCGATGCGCGCGCCGACCACCAGCCCGGCGCCGAAGGTCGACGCCGAGAGCTCGATCGCCGCCAGCAGCCCGCCGCGCGCGACGGCAAGGCCGGCGACGATGCCCGCCACGACGCCGCCGCCGAGCTGGCGCACCGATGCGCGCAGGAGCGCCGGGTCGGTAAGCGCGCACAGGATGTTGGCGACCGCCAGGCCCGACGGAAACGTGAGCTGCAGGCGGTCGACCAGGATCGGCGTGCACAGCATGCCGACGCCGACCCCGAACATGCCGATGCAGAGGAAATAGAGGACGAGCTGCCACGCCGGCGGCTGCGGGAGGTCGAGCCAGACCATCGCCTGGATCAGCACGCCCATCCCGCTCATGCCGGCCACCGACGCCGCCGCCGTCTGCACGTAGTTGGCGCCGTGCTTGCCCGACGGCCCATAGCCCACCGTCACCGTCGACCCCAGGATGCCCGCCAGCACCTGCCCGCCGACGAAGAAGCCGAGCGAGAAGTTCATGTACGCCGCGGTGACGCCGCCGAGCGGCCCCAGCACCAGCACGCCGAGAGCGCCGAGCAACGCGTGGTAGCGCCAGCTGCCCGCGCTCGGCAGCCAGCGCCAGCGCGGCAGGGTTTCCGGCTCGCTCGCTCGTCGCATGGGGGAGTCTTTCGGGGAAGTGCCTGCCGCCGTTGACGGGCGGCCGATGCTAGCCGCAGCCCGTGCGTGCGCAGTACGCCGCGAAAACCCGGCCAGTCGGGCGAAGGCCCGCTGCTAGCATGGCCCGGCCCCGCACTTCCAACGAGACACCGATGGCCAGCATCGACGAAGGCAACCGATTCGCACCGCCGACGGTGCATGTGGAGGACGTCGCGGCGTCCACCAGCGCGCTGGCAAGCCGCGGCGGACGACTCGCGGCCGTCATCATCGACGCCGTGATCCAGGGCATCGCGGTCGCGGTGCTGTCGTTCGTGACCCCGCTGTCGCCGTTCCGGCCGCCCGCCGACGGCGCCCTGGTCGGCTTCATGCTCACCAACCTGGTGCTGGGTCTTGTCCTCTTCCTGCTGCTGCACGGCTATCTGCTCGCGACGCAGGGTCAGACCATCGGCAAGAAGCTGCTCGGCATCCGCATCGTGCGCAGCGACGGCAGCGCGGCCACGTTCGGCCGGCTCGTCGGCCTGCGCATCCTGCCGGTCAACCTCATCGTGCTCGTGCCGTATATCGGCATGCTGATCGTGCTGATCGACTCGCTGCTGATCTTCCGCGAATCGCGCAAGTGCCTGCACGACAACATCGCCGACACGATCGTCGTCAAAGCCTGATCTTCCCGGGCGCCCGCCCGTGACGACGCCGTGGTGCCGACGGCGGCGATGACGCTGCTGGACACGCGCTACGTGGCCGAGACGCCCGAAGGCATCGGCCTTTCGCTGCGGCCGGCGGGTGTGATGCCGCGGCTCTACGCGTTCGTGATCGACTTCGGCATCCGCCTGGTGCTGTTCGCCCCGCTCGCGCGCCTGCTCGCCACGTTGGGCGAGTTCGGCTGGGGCCTGGCGCTGCTGCTGTACTTCGCGATCGACTGGTTCTACGCCGTGCTCTTCGAACTGCTGCCGGGGGCGGCGACGCCCGGCAAGCGCGCGGTCGGGCTGCGCGTCGTCATGGACTCGGGCCTGCCGATCACGCCGGCCGCTTCGCTCACCCGCAACCTGCTGCGCGCGGCCGACTTCCTGCCCTTCTTCTACGCGGCGGGAGCGCTCTCGATGCTGCTGCGCCCGGACTTCAAGCGGCTCGGCGACCTCGCGGCCGGAACCCTCGTCGTCCACCGCCACGTGGTGAGCCTGCACGGCGCACCGCCCGCGGCGGCGCCGCTCGCGCCGGCGGCCGACCTCGCACCGCGCGCACAGGCCGCGATCGTCGCGTGGGCCGGGCGCGTGCCGCGCCTGACGCCGGCGCGTGCGGATGAACTCGCCGAGCTCGCGAGCGCGGCACTGCCGGCGGGCGCGCGGCGCGATCCCGGCAAGGAGCTGCTCGGCGTCGCCCACTGGCTGATCGGCGAACGCTGACGCCTGCCCGCGCATGACGACTCCGCTCCGCTTCGAGGCCGAGCACGCCGACGCCTGGCGCGAGCTCGAGGACGCCCTCGAGAACCTGGCGCGGTGGCGCCGCCGCGGCACCGGCTGGCAGCGGCCCGACCCGGCACGGGTCGCGGCGCTCTATCGCGCCGCCTGCGAGCACCTGGCCATCGCACAGGCCCGCGCCTATCCGAGGCATCTGGTCGAACGTCTCGAGGCGCTCACGCAGCGCGCCCACGAGGCGGTCTACCGGCGCAGCGAACTCGGGCTCGCGCGTCTGGCGCGCCTCTTCGCGATCGAGTTCCCGGCAGCGCTGCGGCGTCATCCGGTGTGCTTCTGGCTCGCGGCCGCCGGGCTGGCGCTGCCGATGCTGGCCATCGGGGTGGCCTGCTGGCTCGAGCCCACCTTCGTGCTGACGGTGCACGACGCCGCCGCCGTGCGCGGGCTCGACGCCATGTACGGCGACCGCGACGAGCCGATCGGCCGTAGCGGCGCCGAAGCCGACTGGCTGATGTTCGGTCACTACGTCCGCAACAACGTCTCGATCGCCTTCCAGTGCTTCGCCAGCGGCCTGTTCGCGGGCATCGGAAGCCTGTTCTGCCTGCTCTACAACGGCATCAGCATCGGCGCCGTGGCGGGTTATCTGACGCAGGCCGGGCACGCCCGCAATTTCTACTCGTTCGTGGTGACGCACGGCGCGTTCGAGCTGACCGGCATCGTGGTGTCGGGCGCAGCCGGCCTGCTGCTCGGCGGCGCGCTCATCGCGCCGGGCCGACGCGACCGGCTCGACGCGCTGCAGCACGCGGCACGCGACGCGGTGCTGCTCGTCGCCGGCGCCTTCGGGATGCTGGTGGTCGCCGCGGCGCTCGAGGCGTTCTGGTCGGCGGCGCGCTGGATCGACGCACCCGTCAAGCTCGGGGTCGGGGCCGCGTGCTGGATCGGCATCGCCGCGTACCTCGCGCTGCAAGGCAGGCCGCGCCGCGCCAGCGCGGCCGGCGCGAGCGCCGGGGCGTCGCGATGAGGGTCGACGCGATCGCGATCGACCTGCGGCCGCGCTCGATGATGGAAGCGAGCGATCTGGGCGTGCGCCTCGTCGGCGCGAACCTTCGATCAGTCGTGCGCACCGGCGCACCGGTCGCGGCGGTGACGCTGCTGCTCGCCCTCTCGACGATCGAGCTCGCGCCCTGGCTGCCGTCGCTGCTGCTGTTCTGGTTCAAGCCGTGGCTGGATCGCACGCTGCTGTTCGTGCTGGCGCGTGCGGTGTTCGGTCAGCCGACGACCTTCACCGACCTCTGGAACGCGCGCCGCGAGGTGTGGTGGTCGCAGCTGTTGCCGACCCTGACGCGACGCCGCTTCTCGCCCTGGCGCTCGTACGTCGCGCCGGTGCACCAGCTCGAGGGGCAGCGCGGCGCCGAGTCGCGGCGACGCCGCGACCTGATCCTGCACGGCCGGCGCGGCGTTGCGTTCGCCATGCAGTGGGCATTCGGCTGGGTCGAGTTGGCACTGCTACTGGGGCTCACCGCTTTCGCGTTCTGGTTCGCCCCGCCGGAACGCGGCGGCGCCTGGTTCATGGCGTTGTTCGGCGAGGGTCGCCTCGAGTCGGCGCTGACGTTCGCCGCCTATGCGCTCGCCGTCTGCATCGCCGAGCCGTTCTTCGTCGGCGCCGGCTTCGCGATGTACCTGAACCGCCGCGTCGAGCTCGAAGCCTGGGACATCGAGCAGGAGTTCCGCCTTGCATTCGCCGCCTAGAGCACGGCGCGCCGCGCACGCCGCAACCGTCTGCGCGCTGGCCACCGCACTGGCGTGGCCGGCGTCGCTTCTGCACGCGGGCGAACGCGTGACGGCGGTGCAGGTCGCCGAAGCCGCGTCCGCGCTGCGCGCCGATCCGCTGCTCGGCGGCACCCGCAACGAACCGACCTGGCGCCTCAGGAGAGGCGGCAGCGATCCCGGCGCGAACGACGCCGCCTCGACCCTCGGCTGGGTCGCGAAGCTGGCCGGCTGGCTCGCCGAAGGCGGACGCGCGCTCGCCTGGATCATCGGCGCTGCCCTGGCGGCGATGCTGCTCGTCACCGCACGGCGCTGGATGCAAGTGCGCGGCGCCGCGGCCGGCGAGCAGGCGCTCGGCATTCCGAGCCACGTGCGTGATCTCGACATTCGCCCGGACAGCCTGCCCGCCGACATCGGCGCCGCCGCACGCCGGCATTGGCAGGCCGGCGAACGCCGCGCGGCGCTCTCGCTGCTCTACCGTGGCGCGCTGTCGCGGCTGGTGCATCGGCACGGCGTGGCGATCGGCGCGGCCGCCACCGAAGGCGAATGCGTGCAGGCCGCACGCGCGACCGTGGCGGGCGACACGGCTGCTTACGTGGCACGCCTGGTGGCTGCGTGGCAATTCGCCGTGTACGGCGGGCACGAACCGGGCGACGCCGCCGTGCTGGCGATCTGCGACGAGTTCGAGGCCCGGCTGGGGTGACGGTGCGGCTCGGCAAGGTCGCCTGGACCCTCGCCGGCGTGGTCGTGCTGGTGCTCGCCGCCTGGTGGCTCGGCAGCAACCTCGAACGCGTGAACGTCGAGCGCGAGGTGCCGCCGTCCGGCGAGGCGACACGCGACCCGCACTACGCCGCGAAGGCGCTGCTGCGCCGTCTGGGAGCCCGTGTGAGCAGTGCCGAGAATCTCGCGCAGCTTCCGCCTTCGCGAGCCACCCTGCTGCTGACCTCCGTGAGCTGGAACCTCTTTCCGGGACGCGCCGAGCAGCTGCAGCGCTGGGTCGCCGACGGTGGCCACCTCGTGCTGCCGGAAGGCATCGCCATGCAGGACTCGGCGCTGCACGCGTGGGTGCCGCTGCGGGAGGTGCGCGACCCGCCGTCGCGCCCGCCCGCTGGCGCGGCCAGCCGAGCGCCGGCCAGTCCGTCGCCTCGCGGCGCCGCCCCGGGCGCGCCGCCTCTTGATGAGCCCGATGCCGAGACGGACATCGACGGCGAGGACGACGCCGACGCCGAGGACGCGCCCGCGAGATCGCGACGCGACACCCGTGGCACGCGCGCGCCGGCCTCCGCGCCTGCCTGGCCGCGGCTGACAGCGCTCGCCAAGCCATGCCGCATGCTCGAGGTCGCGCCTGCGCTGCCGCCGCGCCTCGACAGCGCGCGTCAGCATCGGCTCTGCGGCTATCCGTCGAGCACGCTGCGCCCGCACGCCGGCGTCGAGGCGAGCTGGCTGCTGAGCGGCTCGGGCGGACACCGGATCGCGACGGTGCCCGTCGGCGCCGGCCGGATCAGCGTGAGCACGGTGGCGGGTGCGTGGACGAACGGGCTGCTGCTCGAAGGCGACAACGCGCGCGCGCTCGTGGCGACGCTCGACCTGCGAGGCGGCGACGCGGTCTGGTTCGTCGCCGACGAGAGCCGCACCGCGCTGCTGCGCGTGCTCTGGAACGCCGCCTGGCCCGCCTTCGTGTTCGCCGCACTCGCGCTCGCCCTCGGCCTCTGGCGCGCGGCGCCGCGCTTCGGTGCGCGAATCGCGCCGGCGCCGCTGGCGCGCCGCTCGATGGTCGAACAGATCGGCGGCACCGCGAGCTTCATCGCGCAGCACGGCGGCATCGCGCTGCATCGCGCCGCGCTGCGCGCGCTCGAGAGCACGGCCCGGCAGCGCGTGCCCGGCTACGCCGCGCTGCTGTCGACGAGCGAACGTGCCCATGCGATCGCCGGGGCGGCCCGCATCGACGTCGACGCGCTGGCCGAAGCGATGGAGCCGCCCCGCGAACGCACGCCGCGCGGGCTCGCCGGCACGCTCGGAGTGCTCGAGATCGCGCGCCGCGGACTGTGCGAACGCCGAACTCCCTTGCCCGACCCGTCAAACCCGAGAAGGAACGACCCATGACGACCCTGCAGCAAGCCGACGTCAGCCGCGCCGCCGAGGTGCTCGGCGTGTTGCGACAAGAGGTGGGCAAGGCCGTGGTCGGCCAGCGCGAAGCCGTCGAGCAGACGCTGATCGCGCTGGTCGCGTCGGGGCATGTGCTGATCGAAGGGGTGCCCGGGCTCGGCAAGACGCTGCTCGCGCGGGCCCTCGCCAAGGCGCTGTCGCTGCGCTACGCGCGCCTGCAGTTCACGCCCGACATGATGCCGTCCGACATCACCGGCTACGCCGTGCTCGAGCCGGGCGACGGCGGTGCCATCGGTACGCTGCGCATCCGCCGCGGGCCGGTATTCACCAACCTGCTGCTCGCCGACGAGATCAACCGGGCGCCGGCGAAGACGCAGAGCGCGCTGCTCGAGGTGATGCAGGAATACCAGGTCACGCTCGAAGGCGAGACGCTGCCGCTCGAGCGACCGTTCATGGTGCTGGCCACGCAGAACCCGATCGACACCGAAGGCACCTATCCGCTGCCCGAAGCCCAGCTCGACCGCTTCCTGCTGAAGATCGAGATCGCTTACCCCGGCCTGCCGGACGAGACCGCGATCGTGCAGCGGACCACCGCCGAGCAGGCCGGAGACCGCCTGCCGCTCGACGGCGTGACGCCGCGCGCCGACGAACGCGTGGTGCAGTCGCTGCAGCGGATGGCGGCGTACGTGCGCGTCGACGACCGCGTCGTCGACTACGCGGTGCGGATCGCACGCGCCACCCGCGGCGGGCTCGGCCTCGCGTCGGGCGCCGGGCCGCGCGGCGCCATCTCGCTGGTGCGCGCGGCGCGCGCGGCCGCGCTGCTCGACGCGCGCGACTTCGTGACGCCCGACGACATCAAGCGCTGCGCGCTGCCGGTGCTGCGTCATCGCGTGCTGCTCGCGCCCGACGCGCAGCTCGAGGGTCGGCGCCTCGACGAACTGCTGGCCGGGCTGCTGCACGCGGTCGAGGCGCCGCGGCTCTGAGCCGTCCACCCCACAGCCCCGACGTGCGGATCGGCCTCGTTCCATCGCCGGCCGGCGTGGCCGTCGTCGCCGCGCTTGCCGGCGCGGCGGCGGCGGCGCTGCTGGTCGGGGCCTCGCTGCCGAGCGTCACGGCAGCGAGCGCGTGGCTGGGTGCGGCCGCGCTCGTCGCGGCGATCGCCGACGTGATCGTCAGCCGGCGCGCCTGGCGCGCTGCGCCGCTGCACTGGACGCGGGCACTGCCGGCGGCCTTCGCGGTGGGCGTGCGGCGACCGCTCGGCGGGCAGCTCGCGAACCCGGGAACGCGGAACTGGCGCGTTGCCCTGTTCGACGGCGTCGATCCGTCGATCGACGTCGACGGCTTGCCGTTCGCCGGCAACGTCGCACCGGCGAGCAGCGTCGAGATCGGCTATCACGTGCGCCCGCGGCGGCGCGGGCCGGTCGACTTCGATGCCGCGACGCTGCGCGTGCGCAGCCGCCTCGGCGCCTTCGAGCTCGTCGTTCGCATCGGCGAGCGCGAGACGCGCCACGTCTACCCGAACTTCGCCGCGGTCGCGCGCTATGCCTGGCTCGCCGGCGACCATCGCCTGGCGGAGATCGGCATCAAGAGCGTCGCGCAGCGCGGCGCGGGCACCGATTTCAAGCAGCTCAGCGACTACCGCGCCGGTGACGCCATCCGCGACATCGACTGGAAGGCGACGCTGCGGCAAGGGCGCCCGATCGTGCGCGAGTACCAGGACGAGCGCGATCAGAGCGTGGTGTTCCTGCTCGACTGCGGGCGGCGCATGCGCGCCGACGACGGCCTCGCGGCACGCCACGGCAGCCACTTCGATGCAGCGCTCGACGCGCTGATGCTGCTCGCCTACGTCGCGCTGCGCGACGGCGACGAGGTCGGGGCCCTCACCTTCGGCACCGCGCCCGAGCGGAGCCGCCGCTTCGCGCCGCGCAAGGGCGTGAACTCGCTCAACGCGCTGATCGGCGCGCTTTACGACATCGAGCCGGAGGCCACGCACTCCGACTACGTCGCTGCCGCGACGGCGCTGCTGCGCTGGCGCAGCAAGCGCTCGCTGGTCGTGGTGCTGACCAACTTCCGCGACGAGGACGCAAGCGAGCTGGGCCCCGCGCTGGCGCTGCTGCGCACGCGTCACCTGGTGCTGCTCGCCAGCCTGCGCGAGCGCGCGCTGCGCGACCTCGCCGAGCAGCCCCTGGTCACGCACCGCCACGCCATCGAGGCGGCCGGCGCCCACCTGTTCGCGCAGGCACGCGACGACGCCTTCGCGCGTCTCGCCGCGCGCGACGCGCTGCTGCTCGACGTCGAGCCTCAGCAGCTGGCGCCGGAGCTGGTCAACCGCTACCGGGCGGTCAAGCGCGCCGGCCTGCTCTGAGCCGTCGGCCCGCTACTTCGCGATCTCCTGCAGCAGCCGCGTCATCAGGTACAGGCGCGGCACGATCGAGTCGAGCTCGACGTATTCGTCGCGCGCGTGATAGCCGAAGCCGGCAAGGCCGAAGCTCTCGAGGACGACCGCCTTGCCGGGCCGCGCCGCGAACGCGGCGTCGGTCGCGCCGCCGGTCATCGGCACCAGCGCGAGGTCGCGGTCGAGTTCGCGATAGATCGCCTGCGCGCGCTCGCCGAGCGCGCGGCCGCGCGGGCCGGCCAGGAACGCGGGGCGGCCGACGACCAGCGTCGCGGTGGTCTGGGTGTCGGGGATCAGCCGGGTCTCGGCGACTTTCGCGCGCAGCGCGGCGTCGAGCTTCTGCTCGGCGCCGGGCGTCGTGATGCGGACGTCGCCGATCGCGGTGGCGAGCTCGGGAATCTGGTTGGTCGCCTTGTTCGAGATCACGTTGGTCCAGTTCAGCGTGACGCCCGGAATCTCCTTTTGCAGGTCGCGCGTGGCCAGCATCTGGTGCGCGATCTCGAGGATCGCGTTGCGGCCGAGCTCGGGCGCGGCGCCCGCGTGCGCGGCACGCCCCTTGACCTCGAGCGTCGCCGTTGCGGTCCCGGCGGCGCCGAGCAGCAGCGCCTCGGTCTTGGCGACCTCCTTGGCGGCGGTCGGCTCGCACGACAGCACGAAGTCCTGCTCGCCGGCAAGGCTCGCGATCAGCTCGCCCGAGCCGCGCGAGCCGACCTCCTCGTCGGGGTTGAACAGCACCGTGAGGCTCGCGTAGTCGCGCCAGCCGGCGTCGCGCAGGATCTGTAGCGCGTGCAGGACCACCGCGATGCCGCCCTTGTCGTCGGCGATGCCCGGGCCGTAGAGCTTGTTGCCGTCGAGCCGGATCGGCTGCTCCTTGAGCACGCCTTCGCGGTAGACCGTGTCCATGTGGCCCTGCAGCATGATCCTGCGGGTGCCGGTGCCGGCCAGCGTGCCGACCACCGTGTCGGCCTGCGCGCCGACCGGCGACTTGTGACGCCGCGTGGTGAACCCCAGCGCCTTGAGGCGCTGGTCGAGCACGTCGGCGATCTTGGCGAGGCCGGCGACGTCGCCGCTGCCCGACTCGATCGAGACCAGGCCGCGCAGCGTCTCGACGAGCGCCGGCTGCGCCTGCTGTGCGGCGGCGAGCAGCTTGGCGTCGGGTGCCGCGAGCGCGCTGCCGCTGGCGAGGAAGGTGCGGATCGCGAACGCGAGCGGGGCGAGTCGGGCGAGGGGGCGGAAGGTCATCGAAGGCTCCGGTCAGGCGCGCCGGCCAGGACCGCCGCGACGATGCGGGAGCATAGCGGCGCGTGTGCCGCCGCGTGGCCCGGTGATACAACGCGCGATCCAGGCCCGCCGCGACGCGCGCAGGCGGCACAAGGAGCGGCATGCGGGCGATCTTCATCAGCTACCGGCGCGACGACACCGAGGGTTACGCGGGGCGCCTGTTCGAGGACCTCGTCGACCGCTTCGGCAAGGAGGCGGTCTTCATGGACGTCGCCGGCATCGAGCCGGGCCGCGACTTCCGCCGCGTGATCGAGCAGCAGGTTGCGTCGTGCGGCGTGCTGCTCGCTCTGATCGGCAGGAACTGGCTGAACGCCGCCGACCCCGACGGCAAGCGCCGCCTCGACGACCCCTATGACTTCGTGCGCCTCGAGACCGCGAGCGCGCTGCGCCGCGACATCCCGGTGGTTCCGGTGCTGGTGCAGCAGGCGAGCATGCCGCGCCCCGAGCAGCTGCCCGACGACCTGAAGGACCTGTCGTTCCGCAACAGCGTCGAGCTGACCCACGCGCGCTGGCGCTCGGACGTGCAGCTACTGATCGACGCGCTGCTGCCGTACGTCGATGCGGCACCCGCGCCAAGCCCGGCGGCTGTGCACGTCGCGCCGACGAGCGGCGGCGCAGCGCCCGGTTTGGGGCGGCGCGTCCGGATCCTCGCGCCGCTCGTCGTGCTCGCCGCCGGTGTCGGCTACCTCGCCTGGCAGTGGCTGCAGCCGCGTCCGGCCGACCCGTTCGCGCGCAGCGGCGCCGAGATCGTGGCGACGACGCCGCGCGACGGCGGCGCGGCGGCGACCCCGGACCTGGCGCCGCCCGCGTCGCCGAGCCCGCCGCCGGCAGCGACGGGGGCCAGCGCGCCGCCGCGCGCGAACCCTGCGGCGACCCCGGCGGCGCCGAATGCCGTCGCCACCCCGCCGAGCGAAAACCCAGCGCCCGCAGCGCCAGGGCCGAACGCGGCGCAACCAGCGCGCGATGGCGCAGCGAGCGCGACCTCGCACGCGCGGCGGTCGTCTGCGGTCGACCAGCCTTCGGCTTCAGCCACCGGTGCGGCGGCGCGTCCCCCTGCGCCGCACGCGCGGACCGCGGCAGCGTCCGCTCCGCGCAGCGAAGCGGCGGCGCGGCGTGTCCCGCCGCCTGGCGAGGCGCTGGGCAGGCAACGCGATTCGACCGGAGGCGCCGCTCGGTTGCCGGAGAGCGGTGCGCCCGCGAACCCGGCGGCGCCCGCATCGAGGCCGATTCGGCGAGCGGCCGCCGAAGCACCGTCAGCCCAGTCGGTCGCGCCCGGCACCGGGCCGGTCGTCGCCGCGCCGCCAGCCGCGCGAACCGCCGCGCCGCCCGTCGCAGCCTCGCCGCCAGCGCCCGCCACCACCACCGCCGAAGCCACCCGCCGCGAGCCGGTCAACGAGGTGATGTACGGCAACCCCGGCGCCGCCTCGGCGGTGACCCGGACGATCGCGATTCGCCCCGACACGCGCTACGTCAACGTCACCGGCGGCGAGACCATCCGCTTCGACGTCGGCGGGCGCAGCTTCGTCTGGAACTTCGGCGGCCGGCGCGACGCCTTCGAACTCGCCGTGATCGCCCCGCCGGGGCTGCTCGACCACAAGGTCACGGTGTACGTCGCGCCCAATCCGCTCTACCCGCGGCGTTCGTGAGCGGCGCGCGGGCACCGTCCCGTGAAGGGCGCGCCGTCAGGGAGCGGCCGAGCGCGCGCCGCGCCGCGCGGCGCGTCAGGTCACCGCGCCGAACAGCGCGCCGACGCCGGCGGTGACCGCCATCGCGAGCGCGCCCCAGCCGGCGACGCGCGACGCGCCGGTCACGACGTTCGCGCCACCGGCACGTGCGGCGAGGCCGCCGAGCAGCGCCAGGAAGACCAGCGAGGTCGCCGCGGTCCACGCGACGAGCTGCGGCTCCGGCCCGAACGCGGCGACCGCCAGCGGCAGCGCGGCGCCGATCGAGAAGCTTGCCGCCGAGGCGAGCGCAGCCTGCACCGGCCGCGCGGCGAGCGCTTCGGTGATGCCGAGCTCGTCGCGCGCATGCGCCGCGAGCGCGTCGCGCGCGCTGAGCTGCGCGGCGACCTGACGCGCGAGCGCGAGGTCGAGGCCACGGCCGACGTAGATCGCGGTCAGCTCGCGCTGCTCGGCGGCGGGATCGGCCTCGATCTCCTGGCGCTCGCGGTCGAGGTCGGCGCGCTCGGTGTCCGCCTGCGAATGGACCGAGACGTACTCGCCGGCCGCCATCGACATCGCACCCGCGACCAGCCCGGCGACGCCGGCCACCAGCACGCCGCTGCGCCCGGAGCCGGCGGCGGCGACGCCGAGCACCAGGCTGGCCGTCGACACGATGCCGTCGTTGGCACCCAGCACGGCGGCGCGCAGCCAGCCGATGCGGTCGTTGCGGTGATGCTCGACGTGGCGGCGCACGGCGGTTTTGCTCAGCCGCCCGCGGCGGCTGAGCGCGGGGCGTGCCGCGCCCCGGCCGGCGCCCGACGCCCCGAGCGGCCGTCGCGGCCACCCAGGCGCTGCGGCTCGCGAATGCCCGGTGCCGAGAGCCCCGCCATACCGCTCACTCCACCGGCGTCAGCTTGGCGACGCCGAGGGCGAGCCACTTGGTGCCGTGGCGGCCGAAGTTGACCTGCGCCCGCGCGTCGTCGCCCGCGCCCTCGAGGGTAAGGATCACGCCTTCGCCGAACTTGGTGTGGAACACGCTCTGTCCCGAGCGCAGGCCGTGCGCGGGCGGCTTGGCCGAGACCAGTGGCTTCGGGGGCGGCGCCGGCTCGCGCCCGGTGCCCACGATCGAGCCGAGGCCGCTGCCACGCGACCACGCCGCCTGGTACTCGCGGCTGTAGCCCGAGCCGAAGCCCTGGTTCTTCGGCGTGATCCAGCGCAGCGCGCTCTCGGGAAGCTCGTCGAAAAAGCGGCTCTTGACGTTGTAGCGGGTCTGACCGTGCAACATCCGCGTCTGCGAGAAGCTGAGGTAGAGGCGCTTGCGCGCCCGCGTGATCGCCACGTACATAAGGCGCCGCTCTTCCTCGAGGCCTTCCGGGTCGGACGCCGAGTTCTCGTGCGGGAACAGGCCCTCCTCGAGGCCGGTGATGAAGACACAGTCGAACTCGAGCCCCTTGGCGGAGTGCACCGTCATCAGCTGGATCGCGTCCTGCCCGGCCTGCGCCTGGTTGTCGCCGGCCTCGAGCGAGGCATGGGTCAGGAACGCGGCGAGCGGCGACATGATCTCGCCGGTCTCGGCGTCGGGCGTCACGGTGGCCGCGAGCGCCGCGGCGGCACCGTCCGGCACCGCGGCCCCGGCGCCTTGATGCGCCGGCGCGGACCGGCCGCCCGCGCCATCGAACAGGCCCGGCCGCGCGCGCGCCGGCTCGATCGAGGAGCCATCCTCCACCGCCTCGGCACCCGGCGTGTTGAACTCCGCGCGCCCCGCGGTCCCGCCGAACACGCCGGGGCCGTGCTCGTCGATCGGCAGCGCGACGGCGTCCTTGCCGAACCCTTCCTGCGTGACGAACGCCTCGGCCGCGTTGACGAGTTCCTCGAGGTTCTCGAGACGCTCGCGACCTTCCTTGTCGGTCTTGTAGAAATCGACGAGCCCGGACGCCTCGAGCACGTGGACGATGATCTCGCGCAGCGTGAGCCCGCGTGTCGCCTCGCGCATCGCGTCGACCTTGGCGACGAATGCTTGGAGGTTGTTGCCGCCCTTGCCGGACAGGGCGCCGACGCTCTGGTACAGGCTGCGCCCGCTCGCGCGCGCGGCGTCCTGCAGCTGCTCGAGCGTGCGCGACCCGATGCCGCGCGCCGGGAAGTTGACGACGCGCAGGAAGCTGGTGTCGTCGTTGGGGTTCTCGATCAGGCGCAGGTACGAGAGCGCGTGCTTCACCTCGGCGCGCTCGAAAAAGCGCAGGCCGCCGTACACCTTGTACGGAACGCCGGCGTTGAAGAGCGCGCTTTCCATGACCCGGCTCTGCGCATTGCTGCGGTAGAGCAGCGCGATGTCGCTGCGCGGTGTGCCTTCGCGGTGCAGCTGGCGCGCCTCGTCGACGAACCACTGCGCCTCGGCGTAGTCGGTCGGCGACTCGTGCACGCGCACCGGCTCGCCCGGGCCGGCCTCCGTGCGCAGGTTCTTGCCCAGGCGCTTCTGGTTGCGCGAGATCAGCTCGTTGGCGGCATCGAGGATGTTGCCGAAGGAGCGGTAGTTGCGCTCGAGCTTGATGACTTGCTCGACGTGGAACTCGCGCTCGAACGCCGCCATGTTGCCGACCTGCGCGCCCCGAAAGGCGTAGATGCTCTGGTCGTCGTCGCCGACCGCGAACACCGCGGTCTCGGGGCCGGCGAACATCTTGAGCCAGGCGTACTGAAGGCGGTTGGTGTCCTGGAACTCGTCGACCAGGATGTGGCGAAAGCGCCGCTGGTAGTGCTCGCGCAGCGAGGCGTTGTCGCGCATCAGCTCGTAGACGCGCAGCATCAGCTCGGCGAAGTCGACCACGCCCTCGCGCTGGCACTGCGCCTCGTAGCCCGCGTACACCTGCACCATCAGGCGCGACTGCTCGTCGCGCACCTCGACGTCGGGAGGACGCCGGCCTTCCTCCTTCTGCGCGGCGATGAACCACGTCACCTGCTTGGGGACGTAGCGCTCCTCGTCGAGGTTCATCGCCTTGATGACGCGCTTGACGGCCGACAACTGGTCGCTCGAATCGAGGATCTGGAAGCCCTGCGGCAGCCCCGCGAGCTTCCAGTGCGCGCGCAGGAACCGGTTGCACAGGCCGTGGAAAGTGCCGATCCACATGCCGCGCACGGGGATCGGCAGCATCGCGCCGAGCCGCGTCAGCATCTCCTTGGCGGCCTTGTTGGTGAACGTGACGGCCATCACGCCGCCCGGATAGAGCTGGCCGGTCTGGATCAGCCAGGCGATGCGCGTGGTCAGCACGCGCGTCTTGCCGGAGCCGGCGCCGGCCAGGATGAGCGCCGGCTTCGGCGGCAGCGTGACCGCGGCGAGCTGCTCCGGATTGAGGTTTTGCAGCAGCGACGAGCTCGCTGCCTGGGGGTCGAACGTCATCGCGGGATTGTCCGCGATGACCGCTTCCGGCCGGCCCGCGGGGGCTCAGCCCTCGTCGACCACCGCGGCCCGCCCGGCCGGGCCTTCGGTGCGCCGGAGCTGCGCGAAGATGCCCGCGGCCAGCCCCGACAGCACACCCAGGCACACGTAGGTGAGGTGAAAGGTGCGCAGCTCGATCGGCTCGCCGCGCCCGGCGTGGCCGCCGAACGCCGCGAGCAGCGCGCCGGCGCAGGCGACGCCCAGGCTCATCGCGAGTTGCATCACCACCGAGAGCAGACTGTTGCCCGACGATGCGCGCGCGTCGTCGAGGTCGCCGAGCGTCAGCGTGTTCATCGCCGTGAACTGCATCGAGTTGACGAGCCCGAACACGCCGAGCAGCACCAGCACCGCGGCATGCGGGGTCGCCGGCCCGACGAGGCCGAAGCTCGCCATCAGGAGGCCCAGCAGCAGCGTGTTGACGACCAGCACCCGCCGATAGCCGAAGCCGCGGATCACGCGCTCGGTGACCGTCTTCATCAGCATCGCGCCGATCACGGTCGGCACCATCGTGAGGCCCGCGCGACTCGGCGAGTAGCCGAGGCCGAGCTGCAGGAAGAGCGGGGTCATGAACGGCATCGCCCCGCTGCCGAGGCGCGAGAACAGGTTGCCGACGATGCCGATCGAGAACGTCGGAATCTTGAAGAGCGCCAGGCTGAACAGCGGCCGTTCGTGGCGCGCCGCGTGAAACCAGTACGCCGACATCGCCGCGAGCCCTGCCGCGAGCATCAGCAACGAGAGCGCGACGCTGAGCGCCCGCTCGCCGAGCCCCTGCAGGCCGAGCGAGACGAGCACGAGGCCGAGCGAGAACAGCACGAAGCCGGCAACGTCGAAACGCTGCCCGGCCGCGCCGCGCAGGTCGGGCATGTAGCGCATCGCCGCGAGCACGCCGAGCGCGCCGACCGGCAAGTTGATCAGGAACACCCAGTGCCAGCTCGCGACTTCCACCAGCCAGCCGCCGAGCGGTGGTCCGACCAAGGGCCCGACGAGGCCCGGGATCGAGACGAACGACAGCACCTTCAGTAGCTCGTCGCGCGGGAACGCGCGCAGCACCGCGAGGCGCCCGACCGGCAGCAGCAGCGCGCCGCCGATGCCCTGCACCACCCGCGCCGCGACCAGCCACGGCAGGCTCGGCGACAGCGCGCAGAGCAGCGAGCCGAAGCTGAAGAGGCCGATCGCCGAGAGGAATACCCGGCGCGTGCCGAAGCGGTCGGCGAGCCAGCCCGACGCCGGGATGAACAGCGCCACCGTCAGCATGTAGGCGATGACGACCGACTGCATGCGCAGCGGACTCTCGCCGAGGCTCTCGGCCATCCGCGGCAGCGTGGTGTTGAGGATCGTCGAGTCGAGCGTCTGCATGAAGAACGCGATCGCGACGAGCCACGGCAGGAGGCGGCGGGTCGCGGGGTCGAGCATCGGGGCATCCTCCGGCGGCAGTGAGACGAGCGGGCGCCGAGCGGTCGGCGCGGCGCGAGTGTGGCAAGACGCGCGCCGGCGCATCGGACCGACGTGCGCGGCAGCGCCGCGACCGGTACGGTCTTGTGCGGCGGCGCGGCCGTGCCCCGCGCCGATCGGGTACGCTCCCCGCGCCATGGAAATCTTCGACTACGACAACATCCTGCTGCTGCCGCGCAAGTGCCGGGTGGAAAGCCGCGCCGAATGCGACGCCTCGCAGGTGTTCGGGCCGCGCACCTTCGCGCTGCCGGTGGTGCCCGCCAACATGAAGACGGTGGTCGACGAGCCGATCGTCGAATGGCTCGCCGCCAACGGCTACTTCTACGTGATGCACCGCTTCGACGTCGACAACGTCGCGTTCGCGCGGCGCATGCGCGAGAAGAACCTGTTCGTCTCCGTGAGCGCCGGCGTCAAGGCGGCCGACTACGAGACGATCGACCGCCTCGCGGCCGACGGCGTCGGCGCCGACTACGTGACCATCGACATCGCGCACGGCCACGCCGACACGGTGCAGCGCATGATCGGCCACATCAAGAAACGCCTCCCGGACACCTTCGTCATCGCCGGCAACGTGGCCACGCCCGAAGCGGTGATCGATCTCGAGAACTGGGGCGCCGACGCCACCAAGGTCGGGGTCGGACCCGGCAAGGTCTGCATCACCAAGCTCAAGACCGGCTTCGGCACCGGCGGCTGGCAGCTCTCGGCGCTCAAGTGGTGCGCGCGCGTCGCGACCAAGCCGATCATCGCCGACGGCGGCATCCGCGACCACGGCGACATCGCCAAGAGCATCCGCTTCGGCGCGAGCATGGTGATGATCGGCTCGCTGTTCGCCGGCCACGAGGAGTCGCCCGGCCGCACCGTCGAGGTCGACGGCAAGCTCTACAAGGAGTACTACGGCTCGGCCTCGGACTTCAACAAGGGCGAATACAAGCACGTCGAAGGCAAGCGCATCCTCGAGCCGATCAAGGGGCGCCTCGCCGACACGCTGCGCGAGATGCGCGAGGACGTGCAGAGCTCGATCTCGTACGCGGGCGGCACCCGGCTCGCCGACATCCGCAAGGTCAACTACGTGATCCTCGGCGGCGACAACGCGGGCGAGCATCTGTTGATGTAGCGCGGAAGCGGCCGAGATCCGCGTCGCGCCTACGAGCCGCACGGGCCGAGATCACGGGGTACCCGGCTCCGCTCATGTCCTCCGGGCCGGGGTTACACCCCGTCCCTCCCCGCTGCGCCGGGCACCCCATGCTCTCGGCCAGCAGCGTGCCGCGCGTCCCTACGAGACCGGAGCATTTCGGCGCGTAGAGCGAACAGAGCTCACTGGGTTGACTCGTGTGGGGGTCACTTTCCCGCCGAGATTGTGGCCCGCTCACCCACCGCCACCTCCGAGCGCCCGCAATCCTCCACCGGCATTCAAGCCTCGCATGCTTCTCGTGCTCTCACGCAGCACGGCTCGAGCCGAGAGCATGGGGTGGTCCGCGCAGCGAAGTTAAGGAGGAGGAACGGCGCGCAGCGGCGTTCCGGGGGACCATGAGCGGAGCGGGCTACCCCGTGATCTCGGCTCGCGTGGGCCTCAAGCTGCTGGTGACCACAGCGGCAGCCCCATAGGGCGCTCACCTACAATTCCACCCCCGCCGTTCGCGGTCTGCGAACGCGCGTCCCCTCGTAGAGAACCGCGTCGCGCCGACTGCCAATGACCGAACTCGCCAAATCGTTCGAGCCTGCTGCCATCGAGGCGCGCTGGGCTCCCTTGTGGGAGCAGAGCGGGGTCTACCAGCCGACGCTGGATCCTGCCAAGCCGTCGTTCGCGATCCAGCTGCCGCCACCCAACGTGACCGGCACGCTGCACATGGGTCACGCGTTCCAGCACACGATCATGGACGCGCTGACGCGGCATGCGCGCATGACCGGCGCCAACACGCTGTGGGTGCCGGGCACCGACCACGCCGGCATCGCGACGCAGATCGTGGTGGAACGGCAGCTGCAGGAACAGGGCGTCAGCCGTCACGATCTCGGCCGTGACGCGTTCCTTGCCAAGGTGTGGGAGTGGAAGAACAGCTCCGGCGCGACGATCACGCGGCAGATGCGGCGCATGGGCGACTCCGTCGACTGGAGCCGCGAGTACTTCACGATGGATGCGAAGCTTTCGAAGGTCGTCACCGACACCTTCGTGAAGCTCTACGACGAGGGCCTCATCTACCGTGGCAAGCGGCTCGTCAACTGGGACCCGGTGCTGAAGTCGGCGGTCTCCGACCTCGAGGTCGAGAGCGAGGAGCGCGACGGCTTCATGTGGCACATCCTCTACCCGTTCAGCGATGGCCCGCTGGCGGCGGTGGACGGCACGCCGATGGCCGGCATGCACATCGCGACGACGCGCCCCGAGACCATGCTGGCCGACGGCGCGCTCGCGGTGAACCCTTCGGACGAACGCTACAAGCACCTGGTCGGCCGCTACGTCGACCTGCCGCTCTGCGACCGCCGCATCCCGATCATCGCCGACGACTTCGTCGATCCGGCGTTCGGGTCGGGCGCCGTCAAGATCACCGGCGCGCACGACTTCAACGACCACGCCTGCGCGCTGCGTCACGACCTTCCGATGATCACGATCTTCACGCTCGACGCGAAGATCAACGACAACGGCCCGGCCGCATACCGCGGGCTCGACCGCTACGATGCCCGCAAGGCGGTGCTGCGCGACCTCGAAGCCGCCGGCCAGCTCGAGAAGGCAGTGCCGCATAGGAACATGGTGCCGGTCTGCACGCGCACCGGCCAGGTGGTCGAGCCGATGCTCACCGACCAGTGGTTCGTCGCGACGAGCCGGCCGGGCGCCGACGGCAAGTCGCTCGCGCAGAAGGCGATCGAGGTGGTCGCCGATGGCCGGGTGCGCTTCGTTCCCGAGCAGTGGGTCAACACCTACGACCAGTGGATGACCAACATCCAGGACTGGTGCATCTCGCGCCAGCTCTGGTGGGGTCACCAGATCCCGGCGTGGTACGACGACGAGGGCCACGCCTGGGTCGCCCGCGACGAGGCCGAGGCGCTGCTGCGCTGGCGCACCGCGACCCTCGCCAAGGCCGAGGCCGCGCACGCACGCGGTGACGCGGGCGAGGCGCAACGTCTCGACGGCCGCCTCGCCAGCCCGCCGGCCCTGCGCCGCGACGCCGACGTGCTCGACACCTGGTACTCGTCGGCGCTGGTGCCGTTCTCGTCGCTCGGCTGGCCCGAGAAGACACGCGAGCTCGAGCTGTTCCTGCCGTCGTCGGTTCTCGTCACCGGGTACGACATCATCTTCTTCTGGGTCGCCCGGATGATCATGATGACGGTGCACTTCACCGGTGAGGTGCCGTTCCGCGACGTCTACATCCACGGCCTGGTGCGCGATGCGAGCGGCAAGCGGATGAGCAAGTCCGAAGGCAACGTGCTCGATCCGGTCGACCTGATCGACGGCATCGCGCTCGAACCGCTGCTCGACAAGCGCGCGACGGGTCTGCGTCGTCCCGAGACCGCTCCCGCGATCCGCGCGGCGACGCAGAAGGAGTTCCCCGAAGGCATCCCCGGCTTCGGCGCCGACGCGCTGCGCTTCACGTTCTGCTCGCTCGCGAGTCTCGGGCGCAGCATCAACTTCGACTCCAAGCGCTGCGAGGGCTACCGCAACTTCTGCAACAAGCTCTGGAACGCGACCCGCTTCGTGCTGATGAACTGCGAGGGTCAGGACTGCGGCCTCGCCGAGCACACCAAGGCCGAGTGCGCACCCGGGCAGCCGTTCCACAACTACCTCGCCTTCTCGTCGGCCGACCGCTGGATCACCGGCGAGCTGCAGCGCGTCGAGGCGGCGGTCGCGCAAGGCTTCGCGGAGTACCGCCTCGACAACGTCGCCAACGCGATCTACGCGTTCGTCTGGGACGAGTACTGCGACTGGTATCTCGAGATCGCGAAGGTGCAGCTGCGCGAAGCCGCGCATGCCGGCAACGACGCCGCCCAACGCGCGACCCGGCGCACCCTGCTGCGCGTGCTCGAGACCGTGCTGCGCCTGCTGCACCCGATCGCGCCGTTCATCACTGCCGAGCTGTGGCAGAGCGTCGCGCCGGCCGCGGGTCGCAGCGACAGCTCCCCGGTGCACGGCATCGTGGTGGCGCCGTATCCCAAGGCGCAGCTCGAGAAGGTCGATCCCGCGGCCGATGCCTGGGTCGCGACGCTCAAGAGCCTGGTCGGCGCCTGTCGCGTCCTGCGCAGCGAAATGCAGCTGCCGCCGGGCAAGAGCGTGCCGCTCTACACGCTGGGCGACGCCGAGTTCATCGGCAGCGCGACGCCGCTGCTGAAGGCACTTGCGCGTCTCTCGGACGTCAAGGTGTTCGCCGACGAGGCGGCGTTCGTCGAGGCGACGCGGAACAGCGCCACGGCGGTGCAGGGCGCGACGCGCCTGGCGCTCCACGTCGAGATCGACGTCGCCGCCGAGCGCGAGCGTCTGGGCAAGGAGATCGCGCGTCTCGAGGGCGAGGTCGCCAAGGCACGCGCCAAGCTCGACAACGCCGGCTTCCTCGCGCGCGCGCCGGCAGCGGTGGTCGATCAGGAGCGGCGTCGGGTCGACGACTTCACGGCAACCATGGACCGGCTCCGAGATCAGCAGTCCCGCTTGGCGCTGTCGCCCTGAACTCGCGCGCCACGCTGGCGTCGAGGTTGAGGATGTCGTCGATGCGGCGCGCCACCGCCCACGCGGTGCGCTGACGCGATTCGCGCGTGATGCTGGCGACCCGCGGCGTCACCTGCAGGGTCGGGATGCCGTGCAGGGGCCGGCCCGGCTCGAGAGCCCCGGGCTCGAGGCTGTCGAGCCAGGCCGCAGCGATGCGGCCGCTTCTGAGCGCATCGGCGAGGCAGGTCTCGTCGAACAGGCCCGAGTAGCTGAGGCACACCAGTACCTGGTTCGGCTTGCAGGTCGGTAGGAACCGCTCGCCGAGCAGCCCGCGGAAGCGGCTGAAGTAGCTGAGCAGCACGCACACTGCGTCGGCGCTCTCGATCAGCTCGCGCAGGCCGACCGGCGCGACGCGCCAGCGCGACCAGAGGCCGTCGCTCGCGTGCAAGGCCGGGTCGTAACCAATTACGCGCGAGCCGAAACCGGCAAGCATCTGCGCGACCGAGCGCGCGGCGGGCGGCATGCCAATAAGTCCGATCGTTGCGGCGCCGAGCTCACGCCCGACGGGAAGACCATCGGAACCGCTGACCGGAACGCGGCGCAGCATCGAGAGCATCGCGCCGACGGCGAACTCGGCCTCGGCGGTGGCCGACGCGGCCGGGCTGCGCACGACTTCGATGCGCGCGCGTGCGCAGGCTTCGAGGTCGATGCTCTCGGCGCCCGCGCTGATGCGACCCACCGCCCGCAGCACCGGCGCATGGTGCAGCGTCTGCGCGTCGAGCGTCACGCTCGCCGGCACGATCATTGCCCTCACGTTGTACAGCGCGCGCCGCAACGCACGCTGGTCGTTGGCCAGTTCGGGAGCTTCGCGCACGGCATGGCGTTCGCGAAGCCAATCGAGCACGTCCGCCTCGAGCGAATCAGCGATCAGGAGGGTCATGCGATCGGCCGTTCAGCGTGCCCGTCCCGGGCGCAGGTCCGGTGGGTGCGCATGCCAGAATTTGTGTCAGCAGATGAGCGAAGGATTTTGACGCGATGTTAGTCCGCCATGCGGTTTTTCCGGTCGCCGGCCTCGGCACCCGCTTCCTGCCGGCCACCAAGTCGATGCCCAAGGAGATGCTTCCGGTCGTCGACAAGCCGCTGATCCAGTACGCGGTGGAAGAGGCCTACGCGGCGGGCGTGCGCCAGATGATCTTCGTCAGCAGCCGTCACAAGCGCGCGCTCGAGGACCACTTCGACCTCACCTACGAACTCGAGACCGCCCTCGAGGCGGCCGGAAAGAACGAACTGCTCGAGACCGTCCGCGCGGTCAAGCCGCACGACATGGAGTGCGTCGTCGTGCGGCAGGCGCAGGCGCTCGGCCTCGGCCACGCCGTGCTGTGCGCGCGTCACGTCGTCGGCGACCACCCGTTCGCGGTGCTGCTGCCCGACGACCTGATGATCGGCGAGCCGCCGATCCTGCAGCAGATGGTCGAGCGCTTCACCGAGAAGAGGGCGTCAATGATCGCGGTGCAGGACGTGCCGCGCGAGCACACCAAGCGCTACGGCATCGTCGCCGGCAATCCCGACGGCGACCGCCTGGTCGACATCACCGGCATCGTCGAGAAGCCCGCCCCCGAGGTCGCGCCGTCACTGCTCGGCGTGTCGGGCCGCTACGTGCTCACCCCGCGCGTCTTCGACGAGATTGCCAACCAGCCGCGCGGGGTCGGCGGCGAGATCCAGCTCACCGACGGCATCGCCGGCCTGCTCGCGCACGAGAAGGTCTACGCGTACCGCTACGAAGGCACGCGCTACGACTGCGGCAGCAAGGAAGGCTGGCTGCAGGCCAACGTCGAGCTCGCGCTGGCGGACCCGAGCCTCGGCAAGGATTTCCGCGCCTACCTGCGCAGCCTCGAGCTCTGACGGCCGGCGTGGGCGCCCTCGGCGCGGCTGCGGTCGCCGCCGCGTCAGCGCCGGCGCAGGAAGTGCACGAACTCTGCGTTCGCGCTGGTCTGCTCGACGAGCTCGTGACCGGTCTGGCGCGCGAACGCCTGGAAGTCGCGCATCGAGCTCGGGTCGGTCGCGACCACCTTCAGGATGTCGCCGCTCGACATGTCGGCGAGCGCCTTCTTGGCCTTCAGGATCGGCAGCGGGCAGTTCAGCCCGCGGGTGTCGAGCTCTTTGTGGGCTTGCATCGATGCGGATTCTAGGTAAGCGCCCGAGGGCCCTCTCCCGCCGCGGCTTCAGGCGGCGCTGCCGCCCAGCCACTGCGGCTCGATGCCGCGCGAGCGCAGCCAGTCGGCGAGCGCGTGACCGGTGCCGGCGGGCCAGCACTTCACGTCGCGGGGTGCCACGAGCCGATACTCGACGAGTTCGGGCGAGAGCCGCACCTCGCCATGCGCCGACGCGTGGTACGCGATGATGACCTGGTTCATGCGCTCGAACGCGTAGACGCCGATCAGGTCGAGCGTATCGACCGCAAGCGAGGTTTCCTCGGCGATCTCCCGGGCGATGCCCGCTTCCGGCGTCTCGCCGGCCTCCATGAAGCCGGTGACGAGGCCGAACATCTTGCCCGGCCACGCCGCGTTGCGGGCGAGCAGCACCGCGCCGTCACGATCGACGAGCTCGATGACGGCGGCGAGCACCGGCGTCGGGTTGTTCCAGTGCGTCCACCCGCACGCCGGGCAGCGCAGGCGCGTCTTCGGACCGCCGTCCTCGTCAGCCGTGATCGCCTCGAGGGGCGTCGCGCAGTTCACGCAGAAGCGCACCGCGTGGCTCATTGCCGGTCCTTCGGGCGTCTGGCCGTCAGGCCGGAAACACGCCGGTCGACAGGTACCGGTCGCCGCGGTCGCAGACGACGAACACGATGGTCGCGTTCTCGACCTGCCCGGCAACCTGCAGCGCGACCCAGCACGCGCCGCCCGCCGAGATGCCGCCGAAGATGCCCTCGTCCCGGGCGAGGCGGCGCGCGGTCTCCTCGGCGTCGGCCTGGCTCACGTCGACGGTCTGGTCGACCGCGCTCGGGTCGTGGATCTTCGGCAGGTACTCGAGCGGCCACTTGCGGATGCCGGGGATGCGCGAGCCTTCGCTCGGCTGCGCGCCGACGATGCGCACCTGCGGGTTGCGGCTCTTCAGATAGCGCGAGACGCCCGTGATCGTGCCGGTCGTACCCATCGCACTCACGAAATGGGTAATGCGCCCGTCGGTGTCGCGCCAGATCTCCGGGCCCGTGGTCTCGAGGTGGACGCGCGGGTTGTCGGGATTGGCGAACTGGTCGAGCACGATGCCCTTGCCGTCGGCCTGCATCTGCAGCGCGAGGTCGCGCGCCACCTCCATACCGCCCGAGCGCGGCGTCAGGATCAGCTCGGCGCCGAACGCCTTCATGGTCTGCGCGCGCTCGACGCTCAGGTCCTCCGGCATGATGAGGAGCATGCGGTAGCCACGGATCGCCGCGGCCATCGCGAGCGCGATGCCGGTGTTGCCGGAAGTCGCCTCGATCAGCGTGTCGCCCGACTTGATGGTCCCGCGCTCCTCGGCGCGCCGGATCATGCTGATCGCCGGCCGGTCCTTGACCGACCCCGCGGGGTTGTTGCCCTCGAGCTTGGCCAGGATCACGTTTCCGCGAGCCTCGTTGGCGGCGCGGTCGAGACGCTGCAGTCGCACCAGCGGCGTGTTGCCGATGGTGTCTTCAATCGTCGGGTACTGCGGCGCCTGGCTCATGGGGTCTCCTTCGTGCCGATTGTCGCAGCCGCGCGTGGAGCGTGACTTCCTACCGGCGAGCGCCCGCACTGCCGCCATGGCGCCCCGAAACAATCGCGGATGACCATCACTTCGATTCAGGCGCTTCGAGCCGTCGCCGCCTGGATGGTCGTGACGCGCCACGTCGAGCAGTTCCTGTTCGACTCGGAGCCGGACGGTTTCGTCGCCTGGCTGTTCTGGTCGCGCGGCGGCGCCGGCGTCGAGATCTTCTTCGTCATCAGCGGCCTCATCATGGTCGTCGCCACGCATGAGCGGCCAACGACGCGCGCTGCCTTCCTGCATCGGCGCATCGCGCGCATCGCGCCGATCTACCTGCTCGCCACGCTGCTGATGGCAGCGCTCGTGCCGTCGAGCCCCGGCGCGCTCGCGCAGTCGATGACGTTCAGCCGCGCACTGCTGGACGGCGGCTATCCGGTGCTGTACGTGGGCTGGACGCTCGAATACGAGCTCGTCTTCTACGTGCTGTTCGCACTCGGCCTCGGGCGGCCCTGGCTGCTGCCGCTGCTCCTGCTGGCCTTGCAGTTCTACCCGTGGAACTGGGCGGGCGCCGGCATGTTCCGCAGCAGCCTGATGCTGCTGTTCGCGGTCGGCTACCTCATCGGGATCGCGCACGTCGCCGGCCGGCTGCCGCGTTCGCGCCGCGGCGGCGTGCTGTTGCTCGCAGTCGGCGCCGCGTGCATCGGGCTGGGCCAGGGTCGCGAGACCGCCTGGTGGTCGCTCGGCGCGATCGGCATCGTCGCCGGCGCGCTTGCCATCGAGTTGAAGTCGACGCTCGCGAGTCGGCTCGGCGACCACTCGTACGCGGTCTACCTGATCCACCCGATCGCCATCGTGCTGGCGCTGCCCTTCGCCGCAGCCTTCGCGCGCTCGCCCTGGCTCACCGGCGCGCTGCTGGGGACCATCGCGCTCGCCGCATGGTTCGTGCACGCTCGCATAGAGCGGCCGACGACGCTGTTCCTGCAGCGTCTGCTGACGCGCCGGCGCCGGCGCCGCAAGTTCGAGGTCTCGGCCGCCAGCGACTTCGGCGGCCCGGCGGGCGCTGCGGGAGCCTGATTCCCGCACGGCGCACGCGATGCGCCCGCTGCTGGTGCCTCGGGTCGGAATCGAACCGACACCCCTTGCGGGAACGGATTTTGAGTCCGTCGCGTCTACCAATTTCGCCACCGAGGCACGGGGCTCGCACGAAGCGGCGGAGTTTGCCACAGCGCCTCCGGCGAGCGCCGTCGCGAGAGCGCAGTGGCGCCGCGCCGCGCGCACGTAGACTCGCCGGCTCGACTTTCGCCTGCACCCATGCCGCCGCTGCCTCCGGTCACCCAAGCCCTGCTGCTGGCGAACGTCGGCATCTTCTTCCTCGACAGCCTGCTCGGCCATCCGCTGTGGATGTGGTTCGCGCTGTGGCCGCTCGGCACCAACTTCATGCCCTGGCAGCTGGTGACGTACGCGTTCCTGCACGGCAGCCTCTGGCACCTGCTGTTCAACATGCTGGGCCTGTGGATGTTCGGCTCCGAGCTCGAGCACGTCTGGCGCGGCCGGCGCTTCCTGCAGTTCTATTTCGCGAGCGTGCTCGCAGCGGCGCTGACGCAGATCGTGGTCAGCATCGTGCTCGGCTCGACGTCGCCGACGGTGGGCGCGTCGGGCGGTCTCTTCGGGCTGCTGCTCGCGTTCGCGATGCTGTTCCCGAACCGCACCATCCTGCTGTTCTTCGTGATCCCGATCCGTGCGAAGTACCTGGTCACGCTGTTCGGGCTCTACGAGCTCTACCAGGGCGTGTGGGTGATGAACTCGGGCGTGGCTCACTTCGCCCACCTCGGCGGCATGCTCGGCGGGCTGCTGATGCTGCGCTACTGGTCCGGACGGCCACCGTTCGGCAACCGCCGCCGCTAGCCCAACTCGGAACGCCGATTGCTTGTCGATCGGCGTGGCCCGCGCGGCGACTCGACGTCCGCGCCACGGCCGAGAGGGGGCGATGATGGACATCCGGCCGATCGATTCCACGGATCGCCGAGGCGCTGCTCGACCCGCGGGCGAGCCCGCGTGGAGGCGCGACCTGCGTCGATTGGCGCCCCGCACCGGCGCCGCGTCGCGTGCCTGGCGCATCGCCGCCTGGCTGCTCGCCGGGCTCGCCGTGCTGCTCGCCGCGCCGCTCGCCGCGCAGACGCTCGACACCGCGGCGGTGCAGGCGCAGCAGACCGAAGCCCGCACGCGGGCGCTCGAACGCGCGAGCCACGCCGTGGTCGGCGTCGAGACGCTCTCGATCGACGACGCGCCGTCGGCGGCGACGCTCGGCCGCGCGCGGATCGGCTCGGGCGTGGTCATCGGCGACGACGACCTCGTGCTGACGATCGGCTACCTGATCGTCGAGGCCGAGCGCGTCGATCTCGTCGACGGCGCCGGGCGGCGTGTGCCGGCGCGCGTGGTCGCCTACGACGTCGCTACCGGGTTCGGCCTGCTGCAGGCGCTCGCGCCGCTCGCGCTCGCGCCGGCGCCGCTCGGCGACGCGGCCGCGCTGGTCGACGGCGAGCCGCTGCTGGTGGCGAGCGGTGGCCAGATCGCGACGCTCGGCATCTCGCGGCTGGTGTCGCGGCGGCCGTTCTCGGGCTACTGGGAATACCACATCGACGACGCCCTCTTCACCGCGCCGGCGCGCGTCGACCACAGCGGCGCCGGCCTCTTTAACGCCGACGGCGAGTTGCTCGGCATCGGCTCGCTGGTGGTCGCCGACGCGACCGGCATCGGCGCTCCCGGCCTGCGCGGCAACATGTTCGTGCCGGTCGACCTGCTCAAGCCCATCCTGGCGGAGCTGCGCGTTCGCGGTGCCTCGGCGGCGTCGCGCCGTGCCTGGCTCGGCGTCAACTGCATCGAGGCCGACGACCACCTGCGCGTGATCCGCGTCGCCGAGGACAGCCCGGCCGAGCGCGCGGGGCTGCGGGTCGGCGACGAGATCCTCGGCATCGACGGCAGCGCGGCGACCACGCTGCACGCGTTCTACACGGCGCTTTGGCAGCGCGGCGTCGTGCGTGAGGTCGAGCTGCGCATCCGCCGCGCCGATGCCGAGCGGACCATCCGCGCCACCACCGCCGACCGCCTGCAGACGTTCAAGCGGCCGCAAGGGGTCTGACACCGCGTCGGCACGGCTGAACGCGAAGCGCTCCGCGGGTACGACACGCGCTGGCGCGGCCGGCGCGTCCCCCTGACGCACGCGGGCGGCCGCGTCACCGTCGACGCTGCTCCGGTCAGTACCCGAGCGCCCGATCGACCCGGTTCGGCACCGGTTCGCCACGCCGATGCCGATGCACGGCGTCGACGAACTGCGCGGCGATCGTCGCGGTCGAGGACTGCGCCGCGATGTGCGGCGTGATCACGACGCCCGGCACGCTCCAGAGCGGGTCGTCGGCCGGCAGCGGCTCGTGCGCCTGGACGTCGAGCGCGGCACCGGCGAGGTGGCCCGCCCGGATCGCCGCGATGAGGTCTGCCTCGACCACGTGCTGGCCGCGCGCCACGTTGATCACGTAGCCGCCGCGCGGCATCAAGGCGAACGCGTGCGCGTCGAGGATCGCGTGGGTGGCGGGCGTCAGCGGCAGCGCGCAGACCACGATGTCGGCCGCAGCCAACGCCTCGTCGAGGGGCCCGCCGCTGCTGCGGCTCCAGGTGCGCACCGCGAACCCGAGCGCATCGAGCACGCGAGCGATTTCGCGGCCCACGGCGCCGGCGCCGAGCACCGCGACGCGCGGGTGCGCCGCGGCGATCGGCTCGCGCACCCAGCGCCGCTCGCACTGCTGCGCCTCGTACATCGGCAGCCCGCGCACGTGGCGCAGCGCCATCAATGCGACGTGCTGGGCGATGCCGACCGCCTGCTCCGGGTCGACGATGCGCGACACCACCACCTGCGGCGGCAGGTCGGGCGCGAGCAGCTTCTCGACGCCGGCGGCGACCGAGGCCACCCAGGCGAGGCGCGGCAGCCGCGGCGCAACGCCGACCGGCAGGCTCCAGCCGAGCGCGACCTCGACCTGCGCGAGCTCGGCGTCGGACGCATCGGCGTGGTAGGGCAGCAGCTCGATCGACGGATCGAGCGCTCGGATGGCGTCGACCAGCGGCGCGGCGGGCGTCGCGAGCTTGAGCAGCAGCACCTTCATGCGGACGCGACGCCGGGCGTTTCGGCAACGGCAACCGGCAGGTGCGCGCGGGGTCGGGCCGGCGCAGCGTGCGCGGCGTCGGCAAGCGGAGCGCGCACCGTCGCCAACCCCCACCCCGGATCGCGCAGCCCCTCTTCCACCGTCGGCCAGCGCAGCCGCACCCGCAGCTCGCGCTTGAGGCGCGTGTTGACGAGCCGCCTCGACTCGCCGAGGAAGCTCATCGACGCGGCGCCGAGCCGACTCGCGGCCTCGGCGCGCGAGACGCGCTCCGGGCGCGGCTGGCCGGCGATGTCGGCCGCGCGGTCGAAGTAGTCGGCCATCCGAAGCGCGCTGTCGTCCGAGACGTTGACCGCGCGCTGGGGCAGGCCGCGGTGCAGCGCGGCGATGCAGGCCCGCGCCAGGTCGTCGGCGTGTACGTGGTTCGTGTAGACGTCGTCCTCGGGACGCAACACCGGCTGCCCCTTGGCGCCGCGCAGCCCCGGATGCTCGCCGCGGCCGGGACCGTAGATGCCCGGCACGCGCAGCAGCGTGACCGCGACGCCGCCGGCGCGGCCCCAGTGGCGCCAGCGCCGTTCGGCGTCGACACGGCGCCGGGCGCGCGTGGTCGTCGGCCGGAGCGCCCGCGTCTCGTCGACGCGTGCGCCGGCGCAGTCGCCGTAGACGCCGCTGGTGCTGACGACGACCGCGCGCCGCACCCTCCCGCCGCGCGCCAGGGCGGCGATCAGCGCCGCGCTGCGCGGATCGGTGGCCCCGACACCCGGCGGCGGTGCGAGGTGCAGCACCGCGTAGGCGACGCCGCCGAGGCGGCCCAGCGTCGCCGGCACGTCGAGGTCGCCGACCAGCGGCACGACGCCGGCAGCGCGCAGCTCGCCGACGCGCTCGCGCTGCGTCGTCAGCGCGAGCACGCGCCAGCGCCCGGCGAGCCGGCGCGCGACCCTGAGACCCACGTCGCCGCAGCCGACGATCAGCAGCACGGGGCGACGGAACCGCGACACGCCGGCCGGGCTCATCGGCATCCGGCTTGCCGCGACGGCGCTGCCGCCACCGCGCCGCTCGGAGGCGCCCACGCACTGCGCGCAAAATCGCGCCCGCATCCAGGACCCGTCATGTCATTCACCGTCACCGTCCAGCCGAGCGGCAAGACCTTCACCGTCTCGCGCGATGAACCGATTCTCGCCGCAGCGATCCGCCAGGGCGTCGGCCTGCCCTACGGCTGCAGGGACGGCGCCTGCGGCTCCTGCAAGTGCCGCCTGCTCGAAGGCCGCGTGATCCACGGCGCGCATCAGGTCAAGGCGCTGAGCCCGGCCGAAGAGGACGCCGGGCTCATGCTGACCTGCCAGGCCGCGCCGCAGACCGACATCGTGCTCGAGGCGCGCATGGTGCCAGGAGCCGGCGAGTTCCCGGTCAGAAAGCTCCCGTGCCGCGTGATCAGCATCGACAAGCCCGCGCCTGACGTCGCCATCGTCCAGCTGCAGCTGCCGGCCAACGACCCGCTGCAGTACCGCGCCGGACAGTACATCGAGTTCATCCTTCGCGACGGCTCGCGGCGCAGCTACTCGATGGCGAATTCGCCGCTCACCATCCGCGAGAAGCCCGCGGTCGAGTTGCACATCCGTCACCTGCCGGGCGGCAAGTTCACCGATCAGGTGTTCAGCACGCTCAAGGAAAAGGACATCCTGCGCGCCGAAGGGCCGTTCGGGAGCTTCTTCCTGCGCGACGACACCTCGGGCGAGGACAAGCCGATCATCCTGCTCGCCTCAGGCACCGGCTTCGCGCCGATCAAGGCGATCATCGAGGACATGGACATCAACGGCAGCACGCGGCGGGCGACGCTGTACTGGGGCGCACGCAGCCGCGCCGATCTCTACATGCACGAGTGGGCCGAGGCCGCCGCGGCGCGGATGCCGAACCTCCGCTACATCCCGGTGCTCTCGGAGCCCAAGTCCGAGGACGGCTGGACCGGCCGTACCGGATTCGTGCACCACGCGGTGATGCACGACCACCCGAACCTGATGCAGCACCAGGTCTACGCCTGCGGCGCGCCGATCATGGTCGAGTCCGCCGAGCGTGACTTCGTCGCGCGCTGCGGGCTGCCTGACGACGAGTTCTACGCGGACTCGTTCACGTCCGAGGCCGACAAGCACGGCGCCTGACGGCATCCGCACGCGCGCACGCGGCGCGGTCGGCGCCGGCTGACCATCCGCCGTTCGGGTGAGCGAAAACACACCCGCTCCCGGCGGCTTCGGCGAAAATCCCGCCCCTGTTGCGGGGCCTTTCACCGCGGCATGCGCGTTGCCGCCGGCCGCGCCGCCATCCACCGAGCCGAGGAACGTCATGAACCACATCCCTTCGCGTTGGCTGCTCGCCGCAGCCGCCTTCCTGGTGCTGCCGGCGGCGGCGCAGACGCTCGGCGGCGGCGGCTCGCTCGCCACGGGTGGCGCCGGTCCTGACGGCGCGCAGGGGGCGAACGAGGAGCTCGAGCGCTGCAGCGCGCCCAAGGGCACGCTCGCGGTGGTCGAGCCGCAGAGCCAGGTCGGCGCCAACCTGCAGCGCTACGGGCTCGGCTCGCCGACGCAGGTGCTGCGCATGCTGATCCAGCAGTCCAACTGCTTCCAGGTGGTCGAGCGCGGCGTCGGCATGAACAGCATGATGCAGGAGCGCTCGCTCGCGAAGTCGGGCGAGCTGCAGAGCGACTCCAACATCGGGCGCGGCCAGATGGTCGCCGCCGACTTCATCGTGACGCCTTCGGTGGTGTTCAGCGAGAACGACACCGGCGGCGTCGGCGGCGCGATCGGCGGCCTGCTCGGCGGTCGCCATGGCCGGGCCCTCGGCGCGATCGCCGGTGGCGTCAAGTTCAAGGAGGCCGAAACCAACCTGCTGCTGGTCGACTCGCGCTCGGGCATCCAGGTCGCGGCGGCGCAAGGCAGCGCGCGCAAGACCGATTTCGCCGTCGGCGGTGCGCTCTGGGGCGGCCTTGCCGCCGCCGGCGGTGGCTACACCCGCACGCCGGAAGGCAAGGTGATCGTCGCCTCGTTCATCGACAACTGGAACAACATCGTCCGCAACATCCGCGAGAACCCTTCGCTGGTGCAGGCGCGCGGCAGCGCAGCGTCGCAGCAGAACGCCGCGATGAGCGTGCGCGCCAACGCCGGCGCCGCCGGCGACGTGATGCTGCCGAAGATCGCCGGCGTCAAGGTGCTGCGCCAGCCGCGCGACGGCGCCGGCGAAATGCAGACTCTCACCCGGACCGACGAGGTGCTGCTGCTCGGCGAAGAGCAGAACGGCTACTCGAAGGTGACCTCCTCGCGCGGCGACGGCTGGGTCAAGACCATCCTCCTCAAGAAACCATGAAGCGTCGAGCCGTCCTCGGCGCCGCTGCCGCTGTCGCGGTGAGTGGCGCCGCCTTCGCCCAACCCGCGCGCCCGCTGCGTTTGATCGTTCCCTATCCGCCGGGCGGCCCGCTCGACGTGGTCGCGCGCGCGCTGGCCGAGAAGGTCAAGGACACGCTCGGCACCGTGGTGGTCGAGAACCGCGCTGGCGCCGGTGGCAATCTCGGTGCCGACGCGGTCGCCAAGGCAGCGCCGGACGGCACGAGCATCGTCATGGGCGCGGTGGCCACCCACGCGATCAACCCGTGGCTCTACGCGAAGATCCCGTACGACCCGATCCGCGACTTCACGCCGATCACGCTGGTCGCGCAGGTGCCCAACGTGCTGGTGATGAACGCCGACACCGCGGCCAGGCTGGGTATCTCGAGCGTCGCCGACCTCGTGAGCTACGCGCGCCGCAACCCCGGCAAGCTCAACTACGGCTCCGGCGGCAACGGCAGCGCAGGGCACCTGGCGGGCGAGATGTTCAAGTCGCGCGCCGGCGTCTTCATGGTCCACATCCCGTACGCCGGCGGCAACCCGGCGCAGCTGGCGCTGCTCTCGGGCCAGGTCGACCTCAACTTCGATAACCTCGCCGCCGCGTCCGCGAACATCAAGGCCGGCAAGCTGCGCGCCATCGCGGTGACGACGGCGCGTCGCTCGAGCGCGATGCCCGACGTGCCGACGATCGCCGAGGCCGGCCGTTCGCGCGAGTTCGCGGGGCTTGCGGGGTTCGACATCGACACCTGGTTCGGCCTGTTCGGCCCGGCGCGGCTGCCGGCGGAGGTGACCGCGCGCCTCAACAAGGCGTTCGTCGACGCGCTCAACGCACCCGACATCCGGGCCCGCCTCGCGACGCTGCTCGCCGAACCGGCACCGATGGCGCCCGAGCAGTTCGGCGCCTTCGTGCAGCGCGAGCTCGCGAAGTACCAGTCGCTCGTCAAGCTGAGCGGCGCGACGGTCGAGTAGTGCCGCCGACCGCCGGCGCCGTCGGCGCGCCGGCCGTCACGCCCGCGGCCTTTCCGCACCGTTTCGCCGGGTCTTGACGCAGGGGTGCTTTGCTAGACTCGCGCCCTTCCCGCCGCCCTCGGCACGGTCGGCGCGGTATTCGCGCCCGGCCCGGCGGCGCCCCGATTCCCTCGAGTTCCACCCGAATGTCGTTCGTCCAAACCGACCTGCAGCGCGAAGTCGCCGCTCTCCTCGTCGAAGCGCTCAACCTCGACGTCGCGCCGGAATCGATCGATCCCGACGCGCCGCTGTACGGCGAAGGTCTCGGGCTCGACTCGATCGACATCCTCGAAGTTGCGCTCGTGGTCTCGCAGCGCTACGGCTTCCAGATGCGCTCGGACGATGCCGACAACGTGCGCATCTTCCGCTCGCTGGCGAGCCTGGCGGACCACATCGCCGAGCAGCGCAAGGCCTGAGGTCACGCGCGAGCACCGGCATGCGAATGCGCTACGCCGCGATCGCCGTCGCGACGCTCACCTACGTCGCGCTGACGCACTGGCTGATGACCGCCGCGCCCGGCTCGGCGTGGCTCGCGGTGGCGCTCGTGGTGCCGCTGCTGGTCGGCGCCTCGCTGGTCGCCTGGCGCAAGCGCTGGCGCGTCGTCGCCGCGCTCGGCTTCGCGCTCGCCGCCGGTCTGGTCGGCATGGCGATGGCAGGCGCCGGCGCGAGCGCGCCGCTGGTCTACCTGGGCCAGCACGTCGCCGTGCACCTTGCGCTCGCCGCCGTGTTCGGCGTCACCCTGCGCCGCGGTGCGACGCCGTTGATCACGGCGCTCGCCGACCGCGTGCACGGGCCGCTGACACCGGCCAAGAAGGTCTACACGCGCAAGCTCACCATCGTCTGGGTCGCGTACTTCACGAGCATGGCGGCGCTGTCGGTGCTGCTCTTCGTGGCCGCGCCGTTCGAGGCGTGGGCGGTGTTCGCCAACCTGGTGACGCCGCTCGCGATGGGCGTGCTCTTCATCGGCGAGTACTGGCTGCGCTTCGTGCTGCATCCCGAGTTCGAGCGCACTCGCCTCATCGATGCGGTGCGCGCCTATTCGCAGCACGGGCGGGCGGCACCGACGCCGCCGGCGCCGCAGCGTCGGCCGTGAGCGCCCCGCTGTCGCCGAGCGCGCCGCCGAGCCAGCGCGCAACCCGCGTCGCCGCACGCCGCCGCGAGGTCGCGCGATGACGACGCTCCCGCTACTCGACTTAGACGACCTCTCGCGACCGCTCGCGCGGCGCGGCGAGCACGTCGTCTCGCGCGCCGACTACCTCGCCCACGTGGCACGGCTCGCCGCGCGGCTTCCCGAGCGCGGCCCGCTGCTCAGCCTGACCGCCGACCGCTATCGCTTCAGCGTCGCGCTCGGCGCGGCGATGGCGCGCGGCCACACGAGCCTGCTGCCGTCGAACCACACGCCCGACACGCTGGCGCGGCTGAAGAGCCTGTTCCCGAGCGTCTACGCGCTCGCCGACCAGCCCGACGCCGTCGACGGCATGCCGGCGTTCGCCTACCCCGACCTCGCCGACGAGTCCCGCGGCAACGCCGCGGCCGCACCCGAGATCGGCACCGACTTCGTGGTCGCCCAGGTCCTGACCTCCGGATCGACCGGCGCGCCGGTGCCGCACCTCAAGCGCTGGGGCCTCCTGGTGCTCAACGCGCGCGCCGAGGCGCGCCGGCTCGCCGACGCGATGGGGCGCCGCAGCCTCGACGGCGTCTGGCTGGTCGCGACCGTGCCGGCGCAGCACATGTACGGCTTCGAGTCGACGGTGCTGCTCGCGCTGGTCGGCGGCGCCGCGTTCGACAACGAGCGGCCGTTCTACCCGGCCGACATCGCACGGGCGCTGGCGCGCGCGCCGCGCCCGCGCATGCTGGTGACGACGCCGTTCCACCTGAAGACGCTGCTCGACGCCGGCATCGAGCTGCCGCCGATCGACCTGCTGCTCAGCGCAACCGCCCCGCTCACGCCGCAGCTCGCGACGCGCGCCGAGGCCGCGTTCGGCGCGCCGCTGCTCGAGATCTACGGCTGCACCGAGGCCGGCCAGGTGGCGACGCGGCGCACCACCGCGGGCGCCGCGTGGCGCGTCTTCGACGGCCTCGCGCTCGAAGGCAACGGCGCGCAGACGGTCGTGAGCGGCGGCCATGTCGGCGCGCCGACGCCGCTGGCGGACGTGCTCGAGGTGCTCGACCCGCAGACCTTCCGCCTGCTCGGCCGCTCGAACGACCTCGTCAACATCGCCGGCAAGCGCAGCTCGCTCGGTCACCTGAACCACCAGCTGAACACGATCGACGGCGTCGTCGACGGCGCGTTCTGGATGCCGCCCGACGACGGCAGCGAGATCGTCCGCCTGGTCGCGTTCGTCGTCGCCCCGACGCTCGCGCGCCGTGCCGTCGTCGATGCGCTGCGCACGCGGGTCGACGCGGCGTTCCTGCCGCGCCGCGTCGTGTTCGTCGACGCGCTGCCACGCGAGGCGACCGGCAAGCTCACCGCGGGACGGCTCGCCGAGTTCGCCGCGGCCACGCTGGGTGGCAGCGGCGCCGCGCGATGAGCGACGCCGGCCCGAACGCCGCTACCGGGCGCGAGCCGCACGAGGTGGCCAGCCGATCCCCTGGCGCGACGCTGGCGCAGCCGGGCGACGCGTCGGTGCCGCGGTCGCCCGACGCCGCCGACCCGCGTGGCGCCGCGCTGCACACGGTCGAGATCGACGTCGCGCCCGACCATCCCGCGTTCGACGGTCACTTTCCCGACAATCCGCTGCTGCCGGGCGTGGTGCTGCTCGCCGAGGTGCTCGAGGCCGCCGCCGCCGCGCCGGCGCTCGCCGCGCGCATCGGCAGCGCGCCGCGCATCGGTCAGGTGAAGTTCCTCGGCGCGGTCGGGCCCGGCACGCGCCTCGCGATCCGCTTCGCCGACGCGCCGAACGGCCTTCGCTTCGACGTGCGCATCGTCGCTGCCGACGCCGAACGCGATGCCGCGACCGGGCTCGTCGAGCGCGCACCGGCACGCTCGGACGCCGCGCCCGCCGCGGGCGGCGGTCGATGAAGGCGCGCGAGGCGACCAGCCCGCCGGCGCGCTGGACCGAGCACCGGGAGCGCGGGAGCCTCGTCTGGCTGCGCGCGATGCGCAACGTCGCGATCGCGCTCGGCCGCCCAGGGGCGCGCCTGCTGCTGCATCCGATCGCGCTCTACTTCGTGCTGGCCGCCGGCGCGGCGCGGCGCGAGTCGCGGCGCTATCTCGCGCGCGCGCTCGGCCGGCGTCCGACCGCGCTCGACGTCTACCGCCATTTCCATGCGTTCGCCTCGACGGTGCTCGACCGCGTCTACCTGCTGCAGGAGCGCTTCGAGCAGTTCGACGTGCACGCCACCGGCATCCGCACCATCCTCGACCCCTTCGAGCGCGGCGACGGCGCCCTGCTGTTCGGCGCCCATGTGGGCAGCTTCGAGGCGCTGCGTGCGATCGGCCACGAACACGGCCTGCGCGTCGCGATGGTCATGTACGAGGACAACGCCCGGCTGATCAACGAGACGCTGGCGGCGCTCGCGCCGGATGCGAGCCTGCACACGATCGGCCTCGGCAAGGTCGACGCGATGATCGCGCTCAAGCGCTGGCTCGACGACGGCGGCGTCGCGGGCCTGCTGGCCGACCGTACGCTGCCGGTGCAGTCGGCGCGCTCGCGCAACGTGCGGGTGCCGTTCCTCGGCAGCCCCGCGACCTTCTCGGACGGCCCGTTCCGCCTGGCCGCGATGCTGCGCCGGCCGGTGGTCTTCATGGCCGGCATCTACCGCGGCGGGCGCGCGTACGAGCTGCGCTTCGCGCAGATCGCCGACTTCAGCGCGACGCCGCCGGCCGAGCGCGACGCCGCCATCCGCGCCGGGCTCGAGCGCTACGTCGCCACGCTCGAGGCGCTCTGCCGCGAGGCGCCGTACAACTGGTTCAACTTCTTCGACTTCTGGGCATTCGATGAGACCGCTGCCGAACCTGCATCCGACGCTGCCGGCTGACGCGTGCGGCGCCCGTCGGCGCGTGCTCGCGGCGGCGCTGGGGCTCTTCGGCGGCGCGGCGCTCGCGGGCGGCGCGCCGCTCGATCTCGCGCAGCTGATGCAGGCGCTCGCCCGCACCCGTGCCGGCGAAGCGACGTTCGTCGAGCGTCGCGAGGTGCAGATCCTCGACCGCACCGTCGAATCGACCGGGCGGCTCTCGTTCCAGGCGCCCGACACGTTCGTGCGCGAGACGCTGCGCCCGACCAACGAGCGGCTCGCCGTGAGCGGCAACCAGGTGACGATGTCGCGCGGCGGACGCAGCCGCACGATGGACCTGGACGCCGTGCCCGAAGCGGCAGTCATCGTCGAGGCGATCCGCGGCACCCTGACCGGAAACCGCGCCGCGCTCGAGAAGCTGTTCGTTCCCACCGTCTCGGGCAGCCTCGACGCCTGGCAGCTCGACCTGGTGCCGCGCGAGGCGCGCATGCGCGGCCAGGTCGCGTCGGTGCGGGTCTCGGGCCGCGCCGAGATCGTGCGCGAGGTCGCGGTGCAGCTCGCCGACGGCGACCGTTCGGTGATGACGATCGAGCCGGTCGGCGACGCCAGGCGCGCCGGCGACAACGCCCGGCCGGGCGCACGCCCGGCATCGCCGGCGCGCTGACCGCGCACCGCATGCACACCTCGCCGACGCCGCGCCGCTGGTCGCGCCGGCCCGCGCTGTGGGTCTGGCTCGGCTTTCTCGCGGTCGCGGCCGGCATCGCCGCGCGCAGCCACTACGTCGCCGACCTCACGGCGTTCCTGCCGACCGCTCCCACCGCCGAGCAGGCAGCGATGCTCGACCAGCTGACCAGCGGCAGTGCGGCGCGCCTGGTGCTGATCGGCATCGAGGGCGGCAGCGCGGAAAAGCGCGCTGCGGCGTCCCGGCGGCTCGGCGCGGAGCTGCGCGCGAGCGGCGAGTTCGACTCGGTGAACAACGGCGACACCGCTCCGTGGCAGGCGGCCGGCGAGTTCCTGTTCCAGCACCGCTACCAGCTGAGCCCGGCAGTCGCAGCCGAGCGCTTCACGGTCGAGGGATTGCGCGCCGCGATCGACGAGACCGTCTCGCTGCTCGGCACCCCGGCGGGGTCGATGATCAAGCCGATCCTGTTCCGCGACCCGACCGGCGAGACGGCGCGCATGGCCGAGGCGATGCTGCCCGAGCGCGGCCCGGCAAGCGTCGGCGGCGTCTGGGCGTCGCGAACCACCGAGCGCGCCGTGCTCGTCGCCGTGACGCACGCTGAGGGCTCCGACATCGACGGCCAGGAGCGCGCGCTCGGCGCGGTGAACATGCGCTTCGCCGCACTCGGCGATCCGGAGCTGCGCCTCGTCGTGACCGGCCCGGCCAGCTTCGCGGTCTCCTCGCGCGCGAGGATCAAGAGCGAGGTCGAGCGCCTCGCGATCGCCGGCAGCGTGCTCGTCGTCGCCCTGCTCCTGGTCGCGTTCGGCACCCTGCGCTCGCTGGCGATCGCGGTGCTGCCGGTCGCCAGCGGCGTGCTCGCCGGCATCTCGGCGGTGAGCCTCGGCTTCGGCCAGGTTCACGGCATGACGCTCGGCTTCGGCACCACGCTGATCGGCGAGGCGGTCGACTACGCGATCTACTACCTGATCCAGGCGCGACGCCGACCGGCGGGCGGCACCGCCATCAGCGCGGCGGCGAACGGCACGCCAGCGTCCGCATCGTCCGAACCCGCGACCATCACTCGCGCGACGCCCTATGGTGCGCCGGCCGGCGGCCCGGCAGCGTCGACCGCGCCCGCACCGAGCGACAGCGCCGAAACTGGCGCCGCCCACTGGATCCGCGACAGCTGGCCGACCGTGCGGCTCGGCCTCCTCACGTCGATCTGCGGCTTCGCGGCGCTGATCTTCGCGGGCTTTCCGGGGCTCGCGCAGCTCGGCGTGTTCTCGGTCGCGGGCCTTGCGGCGGCGGCGTTGACGACGCGCTTCGTGTTCCCGGTGCTGGCGCCGAACGGCGCCCCGGGCACGGCGCTGCGCGCCCGCCTCGGCCATTTGACCGGCCGCGCGACCGCGGCACTGCCGCGCGCGCGGGTGCCGTGCCTCGTGCTGACCGCGCTCGCGGTGGTCGCGCTCGTGCTGCTGCCGTCGCCGTGGCGCGGCGAGCTCTCCGGCCTCAGCCCGGTTTCTCCGGCCGAAATCGAACGCGACGCCGAGCTGCGCGCCGACGTGGGTGCGGCCGACGCCGGCACGCTGGTGGTGCTGAGCGCGGCGAGCGAAGCGGCGGCGCTCGCGGCCGCCGAAGCGGCCGGCCGGCGCCTCGACCGCCTCGTCGAGGCCGGCGCGCTGCAGGGCTACGACTCGCCGGCGCGCATGCTGCCGAGCCCGCAGACGCAGCGCCAGCGCCTGGCGGCGCTGCCGGATGCCGCGACGCTGCGCGAGCGGCTCGCGCAGGCGACCGTCGACGGACCGATCGCCGCGGCGCGCCTCGAGCCATTCATCGCCGACGTCGACGCGGCGCGCCGGCTCGCGCCGCTGGACCGCGCCGCGATCGAGCAGACGCCGCTGCGCACAGCGGTCGACGCGATGCTGATCGGCGGCCACGACGGCAAGCCGTGGCGCGCGCTGCTCAGCCTGCACGCGCCCCCGCGCGGCATCGACACCGCGGCCGTGCGCAAGGCGCTCGCCGACGTGCCCGGCGCGCAGATCGTCGACACCAAGCGCGAGCTCGACGCGATCTACGCCGGTTACCTGCAGCGCGCGCTGCTGCAGGCGGGCGTCGGCGCCGTCGCGGTGCTCGCCCTGCTGGCGCTCTATCTGCGCAGCTGGCGCCGCCTCGTCGGCATCGCCCAGCCGATCGGCGCTGCGGTGCTGATCGTGCTGGCGGTGCTGACCGCGAGCGGCGTCGCGCTCGGCATCCTGCACCTCGTGGGGCTGCTGCTCGTCGTCGCGATCGGCTCCAACTACGCGCTCTTCTTCGACAGCCTGCGCGAGACCGGCAGCGCCGACGCCGACACGCTGGCGTCGCTGCTGCTCGCCAACCTCACGGCGGTGACGTCGTTCGTGTTGCTCGCGCTCTCGAGCATGCCGGTGCTCAAGGCGATCGGGCTCGTCGTCGCGCCGGGCACCTTCGCCTGCCTGCTGCTGTCGGCCGCGTTCGTGCACGAGCGGGCGGCGCCCGCCGCAACGCGTGCAGGAGAACGCGCGTGAGCCGGCCCGCCGGGGGCCCGGGCGAGGCCTCGTCGCACCGCATGCCGCCGTTCGTCGCCGCGAGCGTCGCCTGCCACGTCGGGGCCGGTGCCGGCGCGCTCGCGTTCCCGGGGCAGTGGGAGTGGGCGGCCGGGGCGGTCGCGCTCAACCACGTCGCGCTGACCGCCGCCGGGCTGTGGCCGCGCTCGACCTGGCTCGGCCCGAACCTGCGTCGCCTGCCCGCCGCATCCGCCGAGCGCGGCGAGGTCGCGCTGACGATCGACGACGGCCCGGAGCCGGACGTCACGCCGGCGGTGCTCGACCTGCTCGACCGGCACGGCGCGCGCGCCACGTTCTTCTGCATCGCCGACCGGGCGGCGCGCCACCCCGAGCTCTGCCGCGAGATCGTCGCGCGCGGCCATAGCGTGCAGAACCACAGCCAACGCCACGCGCACAACTTCTCGCTGCTCGGGCCGCGCGGCTTCGCGCGCGAGCTCGGCGCGGCGCAGGACACCGTCAGCGCCGTCACCGGCATCCGCCCGCGGTTCTTTCGCGCGCCGGCGGGCCTGCGCAACCCGCTGCTCGACCGCGAGCTGCGCCGCCTCGATCTGCAGCTCGTCAGCTGGACGCGGCGCGGCTTCGACACCGTGCGCCACGAACCCGCACGCGTGCTGCAGACGCTGACGCGGGGCCTTGCCGCGGGCGACATCCTGCTGCTGCACGACGGCAATGCGGCGCGCGCGCCGAGCGGCCGGCCGGTGATCCTGGAAGTGCTGCCCGCGCTGCTCGAGCGCTGCGCCGCCGCCGGGCTGCACAGCGTGACGCTGCCCGAGGCGATCGACGGTCCGGCGACCGACGCGAACCGATGAACGAACACCTCGACCACGCCGCGATCGAGCGGCTGATCCCGCACCGCGGTCCGATGTGCCTGCTCGATCGCCTCGAGAGCTGGGACGCGACGCGCATCGTCTGCGTCGCGACCAACCACCGCGACCCGCGCCACCCGCTGCGCACGCGCAGCGGCCTGCTGGCGAGCGCGACGATCGAATACGCGGCGCAGGCGATGGCGCTGCACGGCGCGCTGCTCGGCCGCGCGGCGGGCGTCGAGCCTTCCGCCGGCTATCTGGCGAGCGCGCGCGGCGTGGTGCTGGCACGCTGGCGGCTCGACGATCTGCCGGCGGGCACCGACGCGGCCGAGGGCGCAGCCGACGCGTTCCCGCCGGACGCCTTGCGCATCGAAGCCACGCGCCAGGCCGGCGACGCGCGCCAGATCCTCTACGCATTCGACGTCACGCACCGCGGCAGCGCGGTCGCGAGCGGGCGCGCCGCCGTCGTCCTCAACACCTCGATCGAACCCCGATGAAAGCTTCCACTCCGCGGCGGGCCCTCGTCACCGGCGCCAGCGGCGCTCTTGGCCGCGCCATCGCCGAGCGCCTGGCGCACAACGGAGCCCACGTCGTCGTGCATGCCAACCGGCGTCTCGAGCAGGCCGTCGAGGTCGCCGACGCGATCCGCGCCGCAGGCGGCAGCGCCGAGGCGATCGCGTTCGACGTCACCGACGCGGCGGCGACGCACGCCGCCTGCACCCGGCTGCTGGCCGGCGGTTCGGTGCAGATCGTCGTCAACAACGCCGGGCTGCACGACGACGCGGTGTTCCCGGCGATGCGCGCCGAACAGTGGAGCCGGGTGATCGACGTGTCGCTCAACGGCTTCTTCCACGTCACCCAGCCGCTGATGATGGCGATGATCCGCTCGCGCTGGGGCCGCATCGTCAACGTGTCGTCGGTCGCGGCGCTCACCGGCAACCGCGGCCAGGTGAACTACGCGGCGGCCAAGGGCGCGCTCAACAGCGCGACCAAGGCGCTCGCGCTCGAGGTGGCGAGCCGCGGCATCACCGTGAACGCGGTGGCGCCCGGGATCATCGCCTCCGGGATGGCGGATGCCGCGTTCGACGCCGCCGCGATCGAGCGCATCGTGCCGATGAAGCGCGCCGGCCGCGCCGACGAGGTCGCGGCGCTGGTCGGATTCCTCGCCTCCGACGACGCTGGCTACATCAGCGGGCAGGTGATCTCGATCAACGGCGCGATGATCTGAGCGCGCGCGACGCCGGTCCGTCGATTGCCCATGGTCTCCGCGACACCGCACCGTCGCGATCGGAGACACCCATGAGCCTCAGGAATTTCACGCTGGCGCTCGGCGCCGCGTACCTCGCTGCCAACGTCCTTCTGAAGAAGCGACGTCAGAGCGACGGTGCTGCCGGTGAGGCCGGCGACGCGAGCGACAATCTCTTCGCCGGCGGCGAGGACCGCGCGCGTCGGCGTGGCGCGGCTGGCGGCGCGATGGCGCCGACGTCGCCGCTCGAAAGCGGCGCCACCGCGGGGCCGGCGGCGGCCAGCGCCGCGCCCGCGGTGAAGTCGCCCGGCGAATCGGGCGGCAGCCGGAGCGGCGAAGCCGGCGGGTCGCTCACCGGGTCGAGCGGCCCGACGGGCGCGATGACCGGCTCGGTCGGGGCGCACCCCGACCCGCTCGCGTCGGCCGCCGGTCGCGGCGAGTCGGGCGGCGCCGCAAGCGGCAACGACAGCGGCGTCGCACGCACGGCGGTGCCGGGTGGCGAGACGGCGGCAACCGGCCTGTCGGGCGTCGGGCTCGGCTCGCCGAACCCGGCCGAACGCCTCAACCAGACTGGCGCCGCCGGCGGCACGGGCAGCGACAACCTGTTTGACTCCAACTCGCAGGAGGGCTCGGAGCCCAAGGCGCCGGGGCTGCCGGACCTGATGCGGGGCGCCTGAGGCCGAGGCGCCGAACACGCCAGCGCATCGGCGGGCACCACGGTTGCCGAGCCACCACACCGGGCGCGACGGCGCCGCAGCACAGGAGAAGCGATGAGCAACGCAGCAGGGGGCGGTACGCCCGAGAACCAGCGCGATCAGGAGACCCAAGGCGGCGTCGCGCCCAAGACCTACGACGGCAAGAGTGGTGGCGAGGCGCGGCCGGGGAACGGCGGGGGCTCCGGCAGCAGCGGCGGCCAAGCTGGCAGCCAGAGCGGCAGCGGCGGCGGCGTGTCCAACTACGGCGGCGCCGATCCGCAGCAGGCGACCGACGCCCGCACCGACGCCTCGCGTGGCACCACCGGCCGGATGGCGCAGAGCGGCGGCGATGCCTCGGCTGACAATCGTGCCGGTCAGGCGGTCGGCGAAGGCATGGGATCGCGCGCCGGCAGCACGCTTGGCTCGCAGAGCGAGCGCACCGGCATGGCCGACGGTCAGCCGTCCGGGTCGTCGCAGGGGCTCACCGGCGCCCAAGGCAGCGGCGGTGGCGCCGATCGGCCGCCACCGGGCACCGGCAACCCGCCGCCGCGCGGCAGCGGTGGCCAGACCGGCAGCGGCGCGGGCTGACCTGGCTGGCGCGGGACGCCTGCCGGACCTCACCTCGCTGACTGAAGCGCCCGAGCTCTCGCACGGGAACGCCGTCAGCGGCCCGCGGCAGCGCGCGTCGAGGCAAGCCGTTACCGATCGGCGCCCAAGTCCAGGTTCGAGGCGGGCCGGGATTCGGCCGGAGGCCTGGCGCGCCGCGCCCGTCCGGGTCAGCGCCCGCCGGGCCGCCGGCGACCGGATCGGCGGCGCAGGTCGAAGGGCGGCCGGCCGCTGGCGCGCCTGAGCAGCAGCAGCGGCAGCCGCACTAGGAACCCGCCCATCAGCCGCAGATGCATCCAGCTCAGCAGCGCGTTGTCGCGGCCGTAGCGGAAGTGCGAGACGCCGCCCTCGTCGTGTCGCAGGTACTTGACCGGCGCAGCGATGTTGAGCGGCGAGACGCCGCGCCAGGCGAGCCGCACGACCGCCTCGGTGTCGAAGTCGAAACGGCGCATCCAGCGCTGGCCTTCCATGACCGCGATCAGCGGCGCGATCGGGTAGACGCGAAAGCCGTAGAGCGAATCGTCGATGCCGGCGCCGAGGGTCTCGAGGTTGGTCCAGGCGTTCGAGATGCGACGTCCGCGCACCCGTAGCAGCGGGGCCGAAGCGTCGAACACCGGTCGGCCGAGCACCATGGCGTGCGGAAGACGCTGCGACTCGGCCATGAACGGCCCGATCAGGTCGGCCGGGTGCTGCCCGTCCGAGTCCATCGTGAGCGCGTGCGTGAAACCTGAGGCGTGCGCGGCGCGCAGCGCGTGCAGCACCGCCGCACCCTTGCCGCAGTTGGTCGGCAGCACCATCACGTGCAGCGCCGGGTCGTCGAGCGCCATCTGCTGCAGGCCTTCGGCGGTGCCGTCGGTGCTGCCGTCGACCACCACCCAGACCGGCGCCCACGCTGCCCGTGCCGCGCGCACCGTGGCGTAGACCGTGGCGCCGGTGTTGTAGCTCGGGATGATGACGAGGTGGGTCGGCGACGGCGTCAAGACCGCAGCTCCGCCGCGAAGTAGGCCTCGAGGCGCGCCAGCGTCGCCCGGTGATCGGCGTCCGGCATGAAGCGCTCGCCGAGGCGCGCGCGCACGACGATCGGCACCGGCGGCACGCGCAGCAGCGGCCAACCCTTGCGCAGGTACGGCGAGTCGGTTTCGATGATCACGGTCTGGATCGGCACCTGCGCGAGCTGCGCGATGCGGGTGATGCCGGGCCGGAACGGGTCGATCGGGCCGCTCACGGTGCGCGTGCCCTCCGGGAACAGCACCAGCTGGCCGCCCTCGCGCAGGGTCGCGGCGGCGTCGCGGATGAGCGCGCGCGGCGAGTCGTTGCAGATGTAGCGCGCGAGGCGCGCGCCCGCGCCGAGAAAGACGTTGCGCATCAGCTCGGCCTTCATGACGCAGACGCCGCGCGGCAGCCGCGCCGTCAGGATCACGGCGTCGAGCATGCTCGGGTGGTTCGCCGCGACGATGAGGCCGCCGGGCTCGTCGCACAGCGCGTCGAGCGCGCCCGAGTCGACGCGCATCATGCCGAGCGCCTGCGCGCTCGCGATGAACGAGCGGAACACCCACGAGATGCCGGCGCGTCCGACCGCGCTGCCGCGGCGCCGGCTGAGGAGGGCCTGCAGCAGCGGCGAGACGAGGTCCCACGCCAGCATCGTCACGCCGAGCTGAACGATCAGCGCGGCGAACAGCAGACGATGGTGGAGACGGGGCGGCCGCACCGCGGTCACCCGGCCGACGCTCGGGCGCTCAGGAGGCGGGAGCGCCGACGTCGCGGATGTTGAAGCGGCGCCGCTGCCAGGCGTCCCAGGTTCGCCGGGGATTGCCGATCGAGACGAGGTAATAGAGCACCTTCAGGACAAAAATCGACAGCCAGATCGGCGTCTTGCCGTAGATGTCGCCGGCGAGCAGCGAGATGAGCGCTTCCTTGACGCGGAAGGGGTTCTGAGGCGACATGAAGAACTCGCGCATCGTCGGGTTGGTGACCCGAAAGATGAACCACGAGAACTCGCGCGGGCCGTGACGCGCCAGGCGGTTGAAGCGGCGCCGTGCGGCCGCCGCCTCAGCCGGCCGCTCGAGCGTGGTCTCGACCACCTGGACGGCCTCGAACGCGGTCTGCATCGCGATCAGCACGCCCGACGAGAACACCGGGTCGACGAACGCGTAGGCGTCGCCGAGCATCACGTAGCGCTCGCCGCTGCTGCGCGAGCTGGAATACGAGTAGTTGCCCGTGGCGTGCACTTCCGACACCAGCGTCGCGCCCCGCATGCGGGCGGCGAGCTTCGGGCAGAGCGCGATCGTGTCCATGAAGAAGTCGGTGAGAGGCTTCTTGCGCGTCTTGAGGTAGTGCGGCCAGCACACCGCACCGACGCTGGTCACGCCGTCGGCCAGCGGGATGAACCAGAACCAGCCGTGCTCGAACCAGTAGATCTGGATGTTGCCCTCGCGCTTGCCGAGCGAGCGCTCGACCCCGGTGAAGTGCGCGTAGAGCGCCGAGCTGTTGTGGCGCGGGTTCTTCTCCTTGCAGCGGAACTGGTTCGCGAGCAGCGTGTCGCGCCCGGAGGCGTCGACCACGTAACGCACGCGCCAGGTCTCCCGGGTGCCGTCGGCGGCATCGACCTGCACGGTCGCGCCGGCGTCGTCGAACTCGACCTGGCGCACCCGGGTGCCTTCGAGCGTGCGCGCACCCTTGGCGGCGGCGTTGCGGAACAGCAGCTCGTCGAGCTGCGAGCGGCGCACCTGCCAGGCGTACGGCATCGACTTGTCGTGGGCCTCGGCGAACTCGATCGCCGACTCGTGGTCGTGGGTCGGCGAGACGAACTCGGCGCCCCACTTGCGCATGCCGATCGCCTCGACCTGTTCGCGCACGCCGAGGCGCTCGAACAAGGTGACGTTGGCCGGCAGCAGCGACTCGCCAATGTGGAAGCGCGGGTGCTGCGCCTTCTCCATCACGACGACGTCGCGGCCACGCTCGGCGAGCAGCGCGGCGATCGTCGAGCCGGCGGGACCGCCTCCGATGACGAGCACGTCGCAGGTCTTCACGGCGGTCGCGGGCGGGAGGTCGGTCTGGGTCGGCCGGCTCTGCATCGGCGCTCCTGGCTACGGTCGCCGGGCGCGCCCGGGCGGTCACTCGAATGGAGCGCGATTCTATCGTCGCGCCGACCCGCTTCATCCCCTGCGCGGGCGGTTGCGGGCCTGCGTCACGAACGGCAGGCCAACGCATGCGCCGCGGGCGGCGGGAGCCGCCCGGCCGAGAGCGTGGACGCCCCGAAATCGCCTTCGCGCGGCCGTTCGACGGCGCCTTGCGACCGCCCGAGCCGCGCTCGGGCCGCCGCGCTCAACGCGACGGGCGCGAGCCGCTCGCGAGCGCGTAGACGCCGAGGCCGGCGTACACGGCGGCGCCGAGCCACGCGCCGGCACGGCGCAGCGAACCGATGCCCTGCAGGCGCGGCGCGACGCGCGCCGCCGCGCACACGTAGGCGGCGTCGCTCGCCGCCGCGATCGCGACGAAGGCGCTTGCGTAGGCCGCGGCCTGGAGCAGCGTCGAGCCGGCCGGGTCGATGAACGGCGGCAAGAAGGCGGCGAAGAAGAGCGCCGTCTTCGGGTTGAGCAGCGCGACCACCAAGCCGTCGCGGAACAGCGCGGGCGTCCGCGCGCCCGGCGGCGCGGCCGCGGCCGGCCCGGCGCCGCGCAAGGTCTGCCACGCGAGCCAGAACAGGTAGAGCGCGCCGGCGGCCTTGACGACGGTGAAGGCCAGCGCCGAGGCTGCGAACAGCGCCGCGAGGCCGAGCGAGGCGCCGAGCGCGTTGCCCCAGTTGCCGAGCGCCACGCCGGCGACCGACACCAGGCCGGCGCGCCGGCCCTGCGCCAGCGTGCGCGTGACGACGTACACCACGCCCGGGCCGGGCGTTACCGCCAGTGCGGTGCTCGCCAGCACGAAGGCGGCGACGAGCGGCAGCGCCGGCGCCGCGTCGCTCATCGTCGGTCCGGCATCAGGGCGCGCGTCAGCTCGGCGGCCGGAACGGCGCGGCAGCCGCTGACGTTCTGGCCGGCCCAGAGCGGCGAGAAGTCGCCGCTGCCGGCCTGCTCGGCGCGCGCGCGCAGCGGTGCGATCGCGGCAGTGGCGAGCGGGAACTCGGGCGCGGGTCCGATCGGCCCGAGTTCGCGCATCAGGCGGTTGACGATGCCGCGCGCCGGCCGTCCGGTGAAGAGGTTGGTGAGCGCGGTGTGACGCGCCGCGTCGCTGGTGAGCGCGGTGCGGTGCAGCGCGCTCGTCGTCGCCTCGGGGCACAGCATGTAAGCCGTGCCGAGCTGCACCCCGGCGGCGCCGAGCGCGAGCGCGGCGGCGACGCCGTCCGCATCGGCGATGCCGCCGGCGGCGATCACCGGCACCCTGACACGGGCGACGATCTGCGGCACCAGCGCGAAGGTGCCGACCTGGGTCGTGAGGTCGTCCGAGAGGAAGATGCCGCGGTGTCCGCCGGCCTCGAGGCCCTGCGCGATGACGGCATCGACGCCACGCTCCGAGAGCCAGAGCGCCTCGTCGACGGTGGTCGCCGACGCCAGCACCTTGGCGCCCATGGCGCGCACCCGCTGCAGCAGGTCGGGCGCCGGCAGTCCGAAGTGGAAACTCACGACCGGGGGCCGGAACTCGTCAAGCAGATCGGCGGCTTCGTGGCTGAACGGCAGGCGGCCGGGACCTTCGGGGATCGTCGCCGCGTCGATGCCGAACTCGCGGTGATAGGGCGCGAGCGCGGCGCGCCAGGCCGCCTCGCGGCCGGCGTCGGCGACCGGCTGCTCGTGGGCGAAGAAGTTGACGTTGAAGGGCTTCTCGGTGTTCGCGCGGATCGCGGCGAGCTCGCGCCGCAGCGCGTCGGGCGCGAGCATCGCGCAGGGCAGCGACCCGAGACCGCCCGCATTCGACACCGCGATCGCGAGGGCCGGACCCTGCACGCCCGCCATCGGCGCCTGGATGATCGGCAGGTCGATGCCGAGGAGCTGCTGCAGGTTCATGGTGTCGCACCAGGAGAGAACGGCGAGCGATTCTCCGGCCGCGCTCCGAACGCCGTCAAACCGGTTTCGCCACGTTGCGGCCGCCGTGCGGCCCGGCCGCCCTACTCGCCCAGGTACGCCGCGCGAACCTTCGGGTCGTGCAGCAGGTCGTCTGCGGCACCGCCCATCGTGACCTCGCCCGACTCCATCACGTAGCCGCGCGACGCCAGCTCGAGCGCGCGGCTCGCGTTCTGCTCGACCAGCAGGATCGTCGTTCCCTGCGCGTGGATGTCGCCGACGACCTCGAAGATCTTGTCGACCATCAGCGGCGACAGGCCCATCGACGGCTCGTCGAGCAGCAGCAGCTTGGGCCGCGCCATGAGGCCGCGCCCCATCGCGAGCATCTGCTGCTCGCCGCCGCTCATCGTGCCGGCGAGCTGGTTGCGACGCTCCTTGAGGCGCGGAAAGATCGAGAACACGCGGTCGATGTCGGCGGCGACGTCGGCATCGCGCCGCACGAACGCGCCCATCTGCAGGTTCTCGGTGATCGTCATGCGGGTGAACATGCCGCGCCCCTCGGGCACCATCACGAGGCCTTGCTTGACGAGCTCCCACGGGCCCTGGCCGCGGATGCTGCGACCGAGGAACTCGATGTCGCCACCGGCAGCCGCCAGCGAGCCGGTGATGGCCTTCAGCGTGGTGGTCTTGCCGGCGCCGTTGGCACCGATCAGGCTCACCAGCTCGCCGGCCGCGACGTCGAGCGAGATGCCCTTGACGGCCTGGATGCCGCCGTAGGCGACCCGCAGGCCGGTGACGCGAAGCAGCGGCGCGGCCGCGGACGGGGTCGGGTTCGGCGTCATGGGCGCGGTGATGGCGGCAGGCGGTCGGCGGTCGAGGGTTCGGGTGCGCGCATCAGTGCGGCTTGTGGCTGGCGCCGAGGTAGGCCTCGATCACCTTCGGGTCGCGCTGCACCTCGGCCGGCGTGCCCTCGGCGATGGGCTTGCCATAGTCGAGCACGGTGACGCGGTCGCACAGACCCATGACCAGCTTCACGTCGTGCTCGATCAGCAGGATGGTGCGGCCGTCGGCCTGGATGCGCTCGATCAGCTGCTGCAGGACGATCTTCTCGGTCGCGTTCATGCCGGCCGCGGGTTCGTCGAGCGCGATCAGCTTGGGCTCGGTGGCGAGCGCGCGCGCCACCTCGAGGCGGCGCTGGTCGCCGTAGCTCAGCGTGCGCGCCTTGTAGTCGGCGAGCGCGCCGATGCCGACGTAGTCGAGCAGCTCGCGCGCGCGCTCGGCGATCGCGACCTCCTCGGCCTTGAACGCGGCGGTGCGGAACACGGCGCCGATCAGCCCCGAGTGCGTGCGCACGTGGCGGCCGACCATCACGTTCTCGAGCGCGGTCATGTCGGCGAACAGGCGGATGTTCTGGAAGGTGCGCGCGATGCCGGCCTTGGCGACCGCGTGCACCGCCGACGGCTCGTAGCGCCGGCCGCCGAGCTCGAAGCTGCCGGCGTCGGGCGTGTAGAGCCCGGTGATCACGTTGAAGAAGGTTGTCTTGCCGGCGCCGTTCGGGCCGATCAGGCCGTAGATCTGGCCTTCCTGGATCGTGATGCCGACGTCCGACAGCGCCTGCAGGCCACCGAAGCGCTTGGAGACGCCACGCACCTGCAGCACCGGCGGACGGGTGCCGGCACCGGCCGTGAGCGCCGGCTGGCTTTCGACGCTGGCCTCACGCATGGCGGGTGCCGCTCGGGTGCGGGTCGTTGGTCGCCGCGCTGGTGCCGCTCGCGACCGGTTGCGGCAGCGCCGGATCGGGCTCGCCTTCGGCGCCGACCTTGGGCTGCGGCAGTGCGCGGCCGTGCTCGGGCGAAGGCCAGAGGCCCCGCGGGCGCGCCAGCATGATGCCGATCATCGCGAGCGCGACCAGCAGCTGGCGCAGGATCGCGGCGTCGAGACGGCCGTCGGTCATCTGCTGCAGCGGCCCGGCGACGTAGCGCAGCACCTCGGGCAATGCCGCCAGCAGCAGCGCGCCGACGATCACGCCCGGCAGGTGCCCGATGCCCCCGAGCACGACCATCGCGACGATCATGATCGACTCCTGCAGGCTGAACGACTCGGGCGAGATGAAGCTCTGGAACGACGCGAACATCACGCCGGCGACGCCGCCGAAGGTCGCGCCCATGCCGAATGCGAGCAGCTTGAGGTTGCGCGTGTTGATGCCCATCGCCTTGGCGGCGACCTCGTCCTCGCGGATCGCCATCCACGCGCGGCCGATCCGGCTGCGCTCGAGCCGGTAGCAGATCACCACCGCGAGCACGACGAGGATGACGAACAGGTAGTAGTAGTTCGTGACCTTCGGGAACTCGAGACCGAACACCTCGTGCGTGGTGCCGAGGCTGAAGTCGGTGAACGGGATCTTGATCTCGTCGATGCCGCTCAGCCCCTTGGGGCCGTTGGTGATGTTGACCGGCGCGTCGAGGTTGTTCATGAAGACGCGCACGATCTCGCCAAAGCCGAGCGTGACGATCGCCAGGTAGTCGCCCCGCAGCTTGAGCGTCGGCGCGCCGAGCAGCACGCCGGCGGCGCCCGCCAGCAAGGCACCGAGCGGCACCACCAGCAGCAGCGGCGTGTGGATGCCGTTCGGGAACATTTGGGCGATCCACGGGAACGTGCTCGCGAGGTGCGGCGACGCGAGCAGGCCGAACATGTACGCGCCCACGGCGTAGAACGCGACGTAGCCGAGGTCGAGCAGCCCCGCGTAGCCGACCACGATGTTGAGGCCGAGCGCGAGCAGCACGTAGAGCAGCGCGATGTCGACGATGCGGACCCAGGCGTTGCCGGGGTTGCCGCTCAGCACCATCGAGATGTGCTGCATCGCGAACGGCACCACCAGCAGCGCGAGCGCCGCGACGAGGAAGACGACGAGCCGGTTGCTGCGCAGGTTCATCGCCACCTCACGCGCGGTCGGCGACGCGCTCGCCGAGCAGGCCCTGCGGACGCAGCGTCAACACCAGGATCAGCACGACGAACGCGAAGATGTCCTGGTAGTGGCTGCCGAGCACGCCGCCGGTGATGATGCCGATGTAGCCCGCACCGAACGACTCGATGAGGCCGAGCAGGACGCCACCGACCATCGCGCCGGCGAGGTTGCCGATGCCGCCGAACACCGCCGCGGTGAACGCCTTGAGGCCCGGAAGGAACCCCATCGTGTGCTGCACCGAGCCGTAGTTGGCCGCGTACATCACGCCGGCGAGCGCGGCGAGTGCCGCGCCGATCACGAACGTCGCCGAGATCACGGTGTCGGGCCGCACGCCCATCAGCGCGGCGACGCGCGGGTTCTCGGCGGTGGCCCGCATCGCGCGCCCGAGCCGGGTGCGGTTGACGAGGTACATCAGCCCGGCGAGCGTGACGGCGGTGACGACGAGGATGACGATCTGCACGGTGTTGATCACCGCGCCGCCGATGAAGAACGGCTCGCTCGGCAGCAGGATCGGGTACGACTTGTAGGTCGGCTTCCAGATGATCATGGCGAGCGTCTGCAGCAGCAGGCTCATGCCCATCGCGGTGATCAGCGGCGCGAGGCGCGGCGCGTTGCGCAGCGGCCGGTACGCGACCTTCTCGATCACGAAGTTGAGGATGGTGCAGACGACGATCGCCGCGGCGAGCGAAATCAGCAGCAGCAGCCAGCCCGGCAGGCCGTAATCGGCCAGGGCGGTGACGACGGTCCAGCTCGTCAGCGCACCGACCATCAGCACCTCGCCGTGCGCGAAGTTGATGAGGTTGATGATGCCGTAGACCATCGTGTAGCCGAGTGCAATGAGCGCGTAGACGCTGCCGAGCACCAGACCGTTGATGATCTGCTGGATGAAGGTATCCATTCGATTGGCTTTCGGGTCGGGCCGCGGGTCGGGCGGATTCTAGGGTTCAGGCGCGGGCCGGCCAGACGCTCGCGCCAGGGTCGCAGCACGATCCGCGCCAGCCCGAGCCTGCGACGCTCCGGCGTACGTCCGGCGCGGCACGCGCCGGCAGGCGAACGCGTATCGAGCAGGGTCTCGGTTGTGCACGTCGGCTGGCTCGACGCGGCCGCGGCGGCGGCTCTCGCCGGCAGCGCCGAGGCACGGCCGGTCCGACCATTCTGTGCCCGAGCGTCGCGGCGCCTCAGCGGGTAACTGCGGTCAGACGCCGCATCAGGCCACGAGCGGCAGCGCGGTCGCGAAGCCCGCTCGGCGCGCGCCCGGCGCCGGCGCTTCAGCCGTCCGTCGGATCGGGTGCCGGCGCCTCCGCGCGCGCCGCGTCGTTCAGCGCGCGCAGCTCGGCGAGCCGCTCGCCGATGCGGATCTCGAGCCCGCGGCTGACCGGCTGATAGAAGCGGGGCGGCTCGAGGCCGTCGGGCCAGTAGCTCTCGCCCGCGGCGAAGCCCCCGGCCTCGTCGTGCGCGTAGCGGTAGTTCTTGCCGTAGTCCAGGCTCTTCATCAGCGCGGTCGGCGCGTTGCGCAGGCGCAGCGGTACCGGCCGCGTGGTGTCGCGCTTGATGAACGCGCGCACGTCGTTGTAGGCCCGGTAGACCGCGTTGCTCTTGGGCGCGACCGCGAGGTAGACCACCGCCTCCGCGAGCGCGAGCTCGCCCTCGGGCGAGCCGAGGCGCTCGTAGACCTCGGCGGCGTCGAGCGCGAGGCGCAGCGCACGCGGGTCGGCGAGACCGATGTCCTCGCTTGCCATCCGCACGATGCGGCGCGCCGCGTAGCGCGGGTCGACGCCGCCGTCGAGCATGCGCACGAACCAGTAGAGCGACGCATCCGGGTCGCTGCCGCGGACCGCCTTGTGAAGCGCCGAGATCGTGTCGTAGAACTGCTCGCCGCCCTTGTCGTAGCGGCGGAGCTGCTCGCCGAGCGCCTGTTCGAGCGCCGCCTCGTCGATCGCTTCCGGCGCCGCGGCGTGGCTCGGCGACTCCACCCCGTCGCGACCGGCCGGTCGCTGCCCGGCCCGCACCGTCGCGACCAGGTTCTCGTAGGCGTTGAGCAGCCGGCGCGCATCGCCGTCGGCATAGCCGATCAGCCGGGTGCGCGCCGCATCGGTGAGCGGCGGCGCGGCGAGCAGCGCCTGCGCGCGCACGAGCAGCTCGGTCATGTCGGCGTCGTCGAGCGTCTTCAGCACGTGCACGGTCGCGCGCGACAGCAGCGCCGAGTTGACCTCGAACGACGGGTTCTCGGTGGTCGCCCCGATGAAAGTCAGCAGGCCCGACTCGACGTGCGGCAGGAAGGCGTCCTGCTGGCTCTTGTTGAAGCGGTGCACCTCGTCGACGAACACCACCGTCGCGCGGCCCGCCGCGCGCGCGGCCTGCGCGCGTTCGACCGCCTCGCGGATGTCCTTCACGCCGCCGAGCACCGCCGACATGGCGATGAACTGCGCCGCAAACGCATCGGCCATCAGGCGCGCCAGCGTCGTCTTGCCGACGCCGGGCGGGCCCCACAGGATCATCGAGTGCAGGCGCCCGGACTCGAACGCGACGCGCAGCGGCTTGCCGGGCCCGAGCAGGTGGCGCTGGCCGATCACCTCGTCGAGCGTCTTCGGGCGCAGGCGTTCGGCGAGCGGCGCGCCGACGTCGGGTGCGTCGAGCTCGAGCGATGCCTGGCTCACGGAAAACGCACGGAAAGCGGCGACATGGCGCGCGATTCTGCCGCGCCGGTCGAAAACGGGCCGCCGACATAAGATCGATCATCGGCCTTCCGGCTGCAGCGCCGCCCTGCATGAACCCTCCGACCTTCGCGACGATCGCCTCCGTTCTGGTCGATCAGTTCCACGTCGACGCCGAGAAGGCGAACCCCGCGGCCACGCTCGACGGGCTCGGCCTCGACTCGCTCGCGCTGATGGAGTTCGTCTTCGCGGTCGAGGACCGCTTCGACGTGCGCATCCCCGAGGACCGGCTCGATCCGCGCGAGGCGGGCGTCACGCTCGAGCGTCTCTCGGACCTGATCGACGAGGCGGTCGCGGCCCGGCAACCGGTCGATGACGTCGCCGGCTAGCCGGCCCGCCGGGGCGCCGGTCGCGGTCAGCGGCGTCGGCGTCGTCAGCCCCCTCGGCAACGACCTGGCGGCCTTCGATGGCGCGCTCTTCGCCGGCCGCTCGGGCCTTCGCGTGCAAAGCCTCGATCTGCCCGGAATCGACCTGCCGCCGGTGGTCGTCGCCCCGGCAGCGTTCGACGCCAGCACTGTCGTTGCGCCGTCGCGCGTCCCGCTCGACCGCGGCACCGCGATGGCGCTCGCCGCCGCCGAGGCGGCCGCGCGGGCGGCGCGCCTCGACGAACGCGCCGAGCACGAGCGGCTCGGCGTGTTCTGGGGCAGCGGGATGGCCGGCGCAGCGACCTTCGAGGCGACCTGCCGCACGGTCTACGCCGGCCGCCGCCGCATGCGCCCGACCAGCGTCGTCACCACGATGCCGAATGCGCCGGTCGCCGAGCTCGCGCTTCGCTTCGGCGCGCGCGGTGCCGCTCTCGCCTACGCCTGCGCGTGCGCGTCGGCGGCGGTCGCCATCGGCGAGGCGATGCGGGCGATCCGCGCCGGCTGGATCGACGTCGCGATCGCCGGCGGCAGCGAGTCGATGCTCACGCCCGGCGTGCTCGCGAGCTGGCAGGCGATGCGCGTGCTGGCGCCGGTGCCGGCCGGCGGCGACGTTTCCGCCGTGTGCCGGCCGTTCGCGGCCGACCGTAACGGCTTCGCGCTCGGCGAAGCCGCCGCGGCGTTCGTCCTGGAAGCGCCCGCCGCCGCGCGCGAGCGCGGCGCGCGCCCGCGTCTGGCGCTCACCGGCTACGCGACCAATTGCGACGGCGTCCACATCACCAACCCCGACGCAGCCGGCCAGACCCGCGCGATGCGGGCGGCGCTCGCCGACGCCGGCCTCGACGCCGCAGCGATCGGCTACGTCAACGCGCACGGCACCGCGACGCTCGCCGGCGATGCCGCCGAAGCGACGTCGCTCGCCACGGTGTTCGGCGCCGCCGGCGTGCCGGTCAGCTCGACCAAGGCGATCCACGGCCACCTGCTCGGCGCCGGCGGCGCGGTCGAGTTGCTGGCGACCCTGCGCGCGCTCGATGCCGGCCGTCTGCCGCCGACCGCCGGCACGAGCGCCGTCGACCCGGCATTCGCGCTCGACCTGGTGCTCGGCGAGGCGCGCCCCGCGCCCGCGCTCGCCCACGCGATGTCGAACTCGTTCGCGTTCGGCGGCACGAACGCCGTGCTGATCGCGTCGCGGCTCGACGCCTGAGTGCCGGCGCGGCGTCGTCGACGCGACGCCGTGACCGGTCTTCCCCGACAGGCTCCCCGCCGACCCGCGCCGGCGCTACACCCTGAGGAGCGCGGAACGGGCCGGCCCCCGCCGCGTCACTCCGTGCGAGCGCGTCGTCCGGCAAGCAGCCCGTCAGGGCTGCTCGATCACGTCGGCGCCCGCGGGCACCGTGAAGCGGAAGCGCTCCGCGGGCACCGGCGCGTTCGCCACGAAGTTGCCGAAGCGCAGCAGCGAACGCTGACCGAAGCTGTCGACGATCTCGAGCGCCGCGAGGTCCTTGCCGCGAAAGCCGACGCGGAAGAACTGGAACGCATCGTCCTTCGCCTTCGGCTTCGCCTCGGCCCACTCGAGACCGTCGGCGGGCGGCGCATTCGAGATCTCGAAGTCGCCGTCGAGCGAACCGCCGGCGAGCAGCGCCGCCGGCGTCGCGCCGAGCGCGGCGCCGAGCTTGCGCGTGCTCACCTGGTTGAGGTCGGCGTCGTGGATCCAGACCTTCTGGCCGTCGGCGACGATCACCTGCTCGAACGGCTTCTGATAGGCAAACCGAAAGCGGTTCGGGCGCGCGAACTCGAAGCTGCCGGTCGATGTCTTCCTTCGCGCGCCGTCGGGCGAGGTGACGGTCTGGGTGAACGTCGCGGTGCCGCTCTTCACGTCGCGCACGAACTCGCGCAGCGTCGCGGCGGGGTCGGCGTGTGCCGGAGCCACGAGCGCCGCCGAGGCGAGGCCGAGGGCGCAGACGAGTGTTCTCATTCGGGAGCTTCCGTTGGCCGCGCCTGCGGTCGACGCGGCGGCGGCGGGTCTATTCGGCCGGGCGCGGCGGCACCAGGATGTCGCGGTTGCCGTTGGTTGCCATCGCCGATACGAGCCCGGATTTCTCCATTTGTTCCAGGAGGCGCGCGGCGCGGTTGTAGCCGATGCGCAGATGACGCTGCACCAGCGAGATCGACGCGCGCCGGTGCTGCAGGACGACGCTGACGGCCTGGTCGTACATCGGGTCGTTCTCGCCGCCGCCACCGCCCGCGAGGTCGGCGGTCGACGGATCGCCGCCGTCGTCGAGGGTGCCGCCTTCGAGGATGCCGTCGATGTAGTTCGGCTCGCCCTGGCTCTTGAGGTAGTTGACGACGCGGTGCACTTCCTCGTCGCTGACGAACGCACCGTGCACGCGGATCGGCACCCCGGTCCCGGACGGCAGGTACAGCATGTCGCCCATGCCGAGCAGCGCCTCGGCGCCCATCTGGTCGAGGATGGTGCGGCTGTCGATCTTGCTCGACACCTGGAACGAGAGCCGGGTCGGAATGTTGGCCTTGATGAGGCCGGTGATGACGTCGACGCTCGGCCGCTGCGTCGCCAGGATGAGGTGCACGCCCGACGCGCGCGCCTTCTGCGCGAGCCGCGCGATCAGCTCCTCGATCTTCTTGCCGATCACCATCATCAGGTCGGCGAGCTCGTCGATCACGATCACGATGAACGGCAGGCGCTCGAGCGGCTCCGGCTCCTCGGGCGTCAGGCTGAACGGGTTGGCGATCGTCTCGCCGCGCTCGGCGGCCTCGGCGATGCGCTTGTTGTAGCCGGTGACGTTGCGCACGCCCAGCTTGCTCATCAGCTTGTAGCGCCGCTCCATCTCGCCGACGCACCAGTTGAGCGCGTGCGCGGCCTGCTTCATGTCGGTGACCACCGGGCAGAGCAGGTGCGGAATGCCTTCGTAGACGCTCATCTCGAGCATCTTCGGGTCGATGAGGATGAGGCGGACGTCGCGCGCCTCGGCCTTGTAGAGCAGGCTGAGGATCATCGCGTTGATGCCGACCGACTTGCCCGCGCCGGTGGTGCCGGCGACCAGGCAGTGCGGCATCTTCGCGAGGTCGGCGACCACCGGCTGGCCGACGATGTCCTTGCCCAGGCCCATGGTCAGCTGGGAGGATGCGTCGTGGTACGACTGGGAGCCCAGCACTTCCGAGAGGCGAATGGTCTGACGTTTGGCATTCGGCAGCTCGAGCGCCATCGTCGTCTTGCCGGGGATGGTCTCGACCACGCGGATGCTCACAAGCCCGAGCGAGCGCGCCAGGTCCTTGGCGAGGTTGACCACCTGCGCGCCCTTCACGCCGACCGCCGGCTCGATCTCGTAGCGCGTGATCACCGGGCCCGGCGACGCCGCGACCACGCGCACCTCGACACCGAAGTCGCGCAGCTTCTTCTCGATCATGCGCGACGTCATCTCGAGCGCCTCGGGCGCGACCGACTCCATGCGCGGCGGCGCGGCGTCGAGCAGATCGACCTGCGGCAGCTTGGTGTCGACGAGCTCCGAGAAGAGCGGCTTCTGCCGCTCCTTGACGACGCGCTCGCTCTTGGGCACGTCGACCACCGTGGGCTCGATCACGATCGGCAGGTGCACTTCGTGGAGTTGCTGCTCGACGCCGACGTCTTCCTCGCGCTCGCGCACCGCCTGGGCGCCCAGGCGAGCGTCCTCGGCGCGTTCGATGCGCTCGACGCTGCGGCTGCGCAGCGACTCGAGCGCGCCGCCGATCGCCTCGGCGACGCCGAGCCACGAGAAGCGCAGCGCGAACGAGGTGCCGGCGACCAGCACCGCGATCCACAGCACACCCGACCCGGCGAAGCCGAGCAGGCGCTGGCTCGCGACCCCGAGGCTGTAGCCGAGCACGCCGCCGGCGTGCCCGCCCGCGATGCTCGGCTCCCACTGGTAGAGCCGCGTCCATTCGAGCGCGGTGCTCGCGGCGAGCACCAGCACGAGTCCGAGCCAGGCGTGCCACCACGGCGGCCCGACGACGTCGCGCACGATCGGCCCCGCCGAGCCGCGCAGCACCCGGGCAAGCGCACCGAGCCAGCTGCGCAGCCCGCACAGCATCAGCCACCAGGCCGAATAGCCGAGCAGGAAGTACGCGAGGTCCGAGCACCAGGCGCCGATCGCGCCGGCCTTGTTCATCGTGACGGCGTTGCTGCCGGTGGTCGAGAACGCGGCGTCGCCGGGGTTGTGGGTGGCCAGCGCGATGAACGCCAGCAGCCACAGGATGCCGCCGACGAACAGCTTGGCCTGCATGCTCCAGCGCGGCTCGGCTTCGGCCGGCGTCGGGTCCGGAGTGCGGGCAGCGCCGCGCGAGCTGCCGCGCTTGAGGCCCGGCAGCGCCGCATCGCCGCTCAGGGAAGCGAGGGGAAACGTCATCGGCCGATTGTCGCCGAGCGTCGACCGCCGGCGCGGCCGCGATGCCGCCCGGCAAGCGCCGGAATCAGGTGCCGAGTTCCTTGATCACGACCCAGCCGTTCTCCTGGGTCTGCACCATGCCGCGACTCTCGAGGTCCTTCATGACGCGGCTGACCATCTCGCGCGAGGCGCCGACCACCTTGGCGAGGTCCTGGCGCGACACCTTGCTGCGGATCACCTTCTGGTCGCCCTCCATCTCGGACATGTCGAGCAGCGTGCGGGCGACGCGCCCGTACACGTCGAGCAGCGCGAGCGACTCGATCTGGCGGTCGGCGCTGCGCAGGCGCTGCACGAGTCCGCGCATGATCGCGTAGGAAAGGCTCGAGTTCTCCGGCAGGCAACGAGCGAACTCGGCGCGGCCGAGGATCAGCATGTCGGTCTGCAGCTCGGCGCGCACGGTGGCCGAGTGCGGCTCGTTGTCGATGAGGCTCATCTCGCCGACGTAGTCGCCCGACTGCAGCACCGCGAGGATGACCTCGCGGCCGCGCGAGTCGGCGGTCAGCACGCGGCAGCGCCCCGTGAGCAGGATGAACAGCGCGTTCGACTTCTTGCCGTGCTCGACGACGATCTCGCCGCGCCGGAAGCGGCGCTTGACCACGCTGTCGGCGATGCCCTGCGCCTGCTCGTTGGTCAGCAGCGAGAACAGGGGCACGCGTCGGATCAGATCGAGGTTCGACAGCATCGCCATCTGGGTAAGCCTTTCGTTGAGCAGTCCGCCACGGATTGAGCGCCTGCGGCAGCCTTCTCGGCTGCGACAGCGCCATTATTGTGACCATTGCACGCCTTGATGCCAGTCCTTTTCGGCCGCATGTCAGACTTCGGCCCCTCCGATTGGCCTCGTCGCCACACTCCCGACCCGATGACCACCCCTCATCCCCACGCCAAAGTCCTGATCCTCGGCTCGGGCCCCGCCGGCTACACCGCCGCGGTCTACGCCGCACGCGCCAACCTCAAGCCGGTTCTGGTGACCGGCATTGCGCAGGGCGGCCAGCTGATGACGACCACCGAGGTCGACAACTGGCCGGCCGACGTCGACGGCGTGATGGGGCCGGACCTGATGCAGCGCTTCCTCAAGCACGCCGAGCGCTTCGATACGCAGATCGTGTTCGATCACGTGAACCGCGTCGACCTCTCGACACGGCCGTTCAGGCTCGAAGGCGACTCGCACACCTTCACCTGCGACACGCTGATCGTCGCGACCGGGGCGTCGGCCAAGTACCTGGGCCTGCCCTCCGAGCAGGCCTTCATGGGCCGCGGCGTGAGCGGCTGCGCCACCTGCGACGGCTTCTTCTATCGCGGCCAGGACGTCTGCGTGGTGGGCGGCGGCAACACCGCGGTCGAGGAGGCGCTCTACCTCTCGAACATCGCCCGCAACGTGCACGTGATCCATCGTCGCGACAAGTTCCGCGCCGAGGCGATCCTCGTCGACAAGATGATGGCCCGCGTGGCCGAGGGGAAGATGCACCTGCACCTGTGGAACACGCTCGACGAGGTGCTCGGCGATGCGAGCGGGGTGACGGGCGTGCGCCTGCGCAGCACGGAGGACGGCCGCACGAGCGAGCTGGCGGTGAGCGGCTGCTTCATCGCGATCGGACACCAGCCGAACACCGAGGTGTTCAAGGGCCAGCTCGAGATGAAGGACGGCTACATCCTCACCCACAGCGGGCTCTCGGGGATGGCGACGATGACCAGCGTGCCGGGCGTGTTCGCGGCCGGCGACGTGCAGGACCATGTGTATCGCCAGGCGATCACGAGCGCAGGCACCGGCTGCATGGCCGCGCTCGACGCGCAGCGTTTCCTCGAGCAGGCCGGGTGAACCCGAGCGGGACGCAGGGGTAGCCGGCGCAGCTGGACACGCTATAATCATCGGCTTTGCTCAACGGAGAAGCGTCATGTCACGCGTCTGTCAAGTCACCGGGAAGGGGCCGATGGTCGGCAACAACGTTTCCCACGCGAACAACAAGACCAAGCGTCGCTTCCTGCCCAACCTGCAGTACCGCCGCTTCTGGATCGAAGCCGAGAACCGCTGGGTGCGCCTGCGCGTGTCGAACGCCGGTCTGCGCCTCATCGACAAGGTCGGCATCGAGAGCGTCGTCGCCGACCTGCGTCAGCGCGGCGAAATCTAACCGCACGAGGAGCACACCATGGCAGCAAAAGGCGGACGCGAGAAGATCAAGCTCGAATCGACGGCGGGTACCGGTCACTTCTACACGACCGACAAGAACAAGAAGACAACGCCCGAAAAGCTCGAGATGATGAAGTTCGACCCGGTGGCGCGCAAGCACGTCGCCTACAAGGAAACCAAGCTCAAGTAAGACGCTCGAGCTTGCGATGACAAAGAGCCGCTGATGCGGCTCTTTGCTTTTGTGGAGCCGCTGATGCGGCTCTTTGTTCTTGGGCGACCGGCCGCACGCAGAACAGCCGCACGAACACGGACCGTTTCGCCGACCCCACAAACGAAAAGGGTCGCCTTGCGCGACCCTTTCTCGTTCGGCGTGCCCGCGTCGCGGGCGCCGGTCAGGCGTGCGCGGCGCGCAGCTTCAAGGCGAACTCCTGGAGCGCGGCAATGCCGCTCTCTTCGGCCTTGCGCAGCCAGGCCTGCAGGTCGGCGACGAGCTGCTCGGCCGACACGTTGGTGCGGGTCCAGAGCGAGCGCAGCTCCTCGCGCATCGCGACCAGCTGAGCCAGGCCCGGGCTGACGGCGATCGCCTGCTCGAGCTGCGGCTTGACCGAGCTGGGGATCTTGTCGGCGTCGCGGTGCAGCCAGCGACGCGCGGCCTGCAACGCACCCAGACGGTTCTCGCAGGTCACGCCTTCGCTCTTGAGACGCTGCAGCTCGGACTTGCTCACGCGGCGCAGACCGCGCGCGTACTTGGCCATCACCTCGTAGCGGTTGGCGATGATCGCCTCCAGCGTCTTGCCGTCGGCAACCGGCCTGACACTGCCGAGCTTGAGTTGCGGCGCCGTCTTGCGAACCTTCGCGAGACCGAGCATCTCGAGGCCGCGGATGTAGGCCCAGCCGATGTCGAACTCGTACGGCTTGACGGACAGCTTGGCCGACGTCGGGTAGGTGTGGTGGTTGTTGTGCAGCTCCTCGCCACCGATGATCAGGCCGAGCGGCGAGATGTTGGTGCTGGCGTCGACCGCCTCGAAGTTGCGGTAGCCCCACCAGTGGCCGAGGCCGTTGATGATGCCGGCGGCGGTGATCGGGATCCACAGCATCTGCACCGCCCACACGGTGGCACCGACCGCGCCGAACAGCAGCAGGTCGATGATCAGCATCACGCCGACGCCCTGCCAGCTGTAGCGGGTGTAGAGATTGCGCTCGATCCAGTCGTCGGGCGTGTTGTGGCCGAACTTCTTGACCGTCTCGTCGACCTTGGCCTCGGCACGATAGAGCTCGCTGCCGGTCAGCAGGACGGTCTTGATGCCGCGCGTCTGCGGGCTGTGCGGGTCGTCCTCGGTCTCGCACTTGGCGTGGTGCTTGCGGTGGATCGCAACCCACTCCTTGGTCACCATGCCGGTGGTCAGCCAGAGCCAGAAGCGGAAGAAGTGCGACGGGATCGCATGCAGCTCGAGCGCGCGGTGTGCCTGCGCCCGGTGCAGGAAGATGGTCACCGACGCGATCGTGATGTGCGTCGCGACCAGCGTGAAAGCCAGGATCTCCCACCCGCTGAACGACGCCAGACCATGAGCCAACCAGTCCACCAGCGCGTCGTGCACCGAAATCAGAACATCCATCGAGCAGCTTTCTCCGTTGGTCCACCCGGGGATTCGGGCAGCCTCGCATTCTATTCAAAGGGGTTTGGGCAATCCCCTATGAAACGCAGGATATGGAGTGCTGTTCGCGGGCTTGGTTCCCTCGGGAGGACCGGTTCAGCCGCCCTTTTGCCAGACCGCGGCGAAAAAACCGTCCGTCCCGTGCCGATGCGGCCAGAGCCGCAGGTATTCGCCGGCGACCAGCGTCTGGGCCGCCGCGACGTGCGCCGCCTCCAGGAGGCTGGACACCGGCAGCGCGGCCCAGTTCGGATGGCTCTCGGCGAACTCGCGTGCCACGTCCTCGTCCTCGGCCTCGAGCGGGCTGCAAGTGGCGTAGACCAGGCGCCCGCCCGGCTTCACGAGGCGCGCCGCCGCCTTGAGGATGGCGGCCTGCTTCGGCCGCATGTCGGCGATGCCTTCCGGCGACTGCCGCCACTTGAGGTCGGGGTTGCGGCGCAGCGTGCCGAGCCCGGAGCACGGCGCGTCGACCAGCACGCGGTCGATCTTGCCCGCGAGGCGCTGGATCCGGTCGTCGCGCTCGTGCGCGATCTGCACCGGGTAGACGTTCGAGAGTCCGCTGCGCGCGAGCCGCGGCTTGAGCGCGGCGAGGCGGTGCCCGGACACGTCGAAGGCGTAGAGGCGGCCGGTGTTGCGCATCTGCGCGCCGAGCGCGAGCGTCTTGCCGCCGGCCCCGGCGCAGAAGTCGACCACCATCTCGCCGCGCCTGGCGCCGGTCAGCATCACGAGGAGCTGGCTGCCCTCGTCCTGCACCTCGACGGCGCCGCGCTTGAAGACGTCGAGCTTCTGCAGCGCCGGCTTGCCGTCGATCCGCAGGCCGATCGGCGAGTACGGCGTGGGCTGCGCGTCGATACCGGCGGCGGCGAGCTCGGCCTGCACCGCATTCCGGTCGGCCTGCCAGGTGTTGACGCGCAGGTCGAGCGGTGCCGGCGCCGAGACGCGCTCGACCCACGGCCAGAACTCGTCGCCGAGCTGCGGCTGCAGCGTCTCGGCAAGCCAGTCGGGCAGGTTGTGGCGCAGCTTCTCCGGCAAGCTCGCGCGGTCGATCTGCCCGACACGGTCGAGCCAGGCGCGCTCGGCGTCGCTGAGCGCCGCCCTCAGGAACCCCGCGTTGCCGTGCCAGCCGAGGATCGCGAGGCGGCGCTCCATCTCCCCGCTACCGGACTGCGCCAGGTGCTGGTACAGCAGGCGCTGACGCAGCACGTCGAAGGCGGTCTCGGCGAGGGTCGCACGCTCGCGCGGTCCGAACTCGCGGTGCTCGCGGAAGAAATCGGAGACCACCGCATCGGCGGGCTTGTCGAAGCGCAACACCCGGTGCAGCAGCTCGGTCGCGTGCTCGATGAGGGCGTTCGGATGCATCGCGGAATTATCGCGGGCCGGGTTCGACGCCCGCGGCGCCGCGGGCCGCGGGCGCTCCGACGAGCGCGCGCCGGCCTCAGGCCGCGACCAGCAGCTGCGACTCGCCGCGCGTGTGATGCACCACGTCGCCGTCGATGCGCAGCTCGCCGGCCGCGAGCCAGCGCACCGCGCGCGGGTAGAGCACGTGCTCCTGCACCAGCACGCGCTCCGCCAGGTCGTCGGGCGTGTCGCCGGCGCGCACCGGGACCACCGCCTGCGCGACGATCGGGCCGTGGTCGAGCTCAGCGGTCACGAGGTGCACCGTCGCGCCGGCGACCTTGCAGCCGGCGTCGAGCGCGCGCCGGTGCGTATGGAGCCCGGGGAACGCCGGCAGCAGCGAGGGGTGCACGTTCACGAGTCGCCCGGCGAAGCGCGCGACGAACCCCGGCGTGAGGATGCGCATGAACCCGGCGAGCACCACCACCGCCGGCGCGGCGGCGTCGATGACGTCCGCCAGTTCGGCGTCGAACGCCTCGCGCGAGGCGAACGTTCTGTGGTCGACGACCGCCGTGGCGATGCCGCGCTCGCGCGCGAAGACGAGCCCGCCGGCGTCGGCGCGGTTGCTGACGACGAGCGCGATCCGGGCGTCCCACCGCTCGCTTTCGCAAGCGCGGACGATGGCCTCCATGTTCGAGCCACGGCCCGAGATCGCGATCACGATGTTCTTCATGCGGGCGGCAGTGTACGGGCCGGAACCTACAATCACGGCCCCCACGAAAGCCGCCGATGACGACCGATTCCCTGCCCGACACCTCGCCCAGGGAGCGTGTGCTCTCGGGCATGCGGCCCACCGGCGCATTGCACCTCGGCCACTTCCACGGCGCGCTCAAAAACTGGGTACGCCTGCAGGACGGCTACGACTGCTTCTACTTCGTGGCCGACTGGCACGCGCTGACCACGCACTACGAGGATCGCGAGGTCGTGGCGGCGAACACCTACGACATGGTGACCGACTGGCTTGCCGCCGGCATCGACCCCGACCGCTCGACCATCTTCATCCAGAGCCGGCTGCCCGAGCACGCCGAGCTCTTCACGTTGCTCGCGATGGGAACGCCGCTCGGCTGGCTCGAGCGCATGCCGACCTACAAGGACCAGATCGAGAAGCTCAAGGACAAGGACCTCGCCACGTACGGCTTTCTCGGCTACCCGCTGCTGCAAGCCGCCGACATCCTGATCTACAACGCGGCCTACGTTCCGGTCGGCGAGGACCAGGCCCCGCACGTCGAGATCACGCGCGAGGTCGCGCGCCGCTTCAACCACCTGTACGGCCGCGAGCCGAACCACGAGGCGCTCGCGCAGGCGGCCGTGGCCAAGCTCGGCAAGGCCGGCGCGCGCGCGTTCGAGGCGGCGCGAAAGGCGTTCCAGGAGGGCGGCAGCGAACAGGCGCTCGAGGACGCGCGGACGCTGATCGCGGACAGCGCGAGCCTCGGCGCGGCCGACCGCGAGCGCCTCGAGGGCTACCTGCGCGGCACCGGCAAGGCGATCCTGCGCGAGCCCCACGCGCTGCACACCGAGGTGAAGCGCCTGCCCGGGCTCGACGGCGCGAAGATGAGCAAGAGCTACGGCAACGCGATCGCGATGCGCGAGGAGCCGGCCGAGGTCGAGAAGAAGATTCGCCGCATGCAGACCGACCCGGCGCGCGTGCGCCGCAGCGACCCCGGCGAGCCGGAACGCTGCCCGGTCTGGCAGTTCCACCTCGTCTACTCGGACGAGCCGACCAAGGCGTGGGCGGCGCACGGCTGCCGCACCGCCGGCATCGGCTGCCTCGATTGCAAGCAGCCGGTCATCGATGCGATCAAGGCCGAGCAGCAGCCGTGGCGCGAGCGCGCCGAGCCGTATCTCACCAACCCCCGGAAGCTGCACTGGATCGTCGAGGTTGGCACCGAGCGCGCACGGACGGTCGCCCGCGAGACGATGCGCAGCGTCCGCGACGCGATGGGGCTCAGCTACTGAGGCCCGGCCGGCCGGCGGAGCCGGCCTCGACGACGTCGACCGTGCTGCATCAGAGCGCGGCGGTGACCACGATCTCGATCTTCCATTGCGGCTTGGCGAGGTTCGCCTGGATCGTCGCGCGGGGCGGCGCGTCGCCCGGCGCGACCCAGTCTTCCCAGAGCTCGTTCATGGCGTCGAAGTCGGCGAGGTCGGGCAGGAAGATCTGCGCCATCAGGATGTGCGCGTTGTCGGTGCCGGCTTCGGCGAGCAGCTTGTCGATCTCGCCCAGCACCTGCCGGGTTTGGCCACGGATGTCGGCGCTCGCGTCGGCGGCGACCTGGCCGGCGAGATAGACGGTCTGGTTGAAGATCGTCATCTCGGAGAGACGATCGCCGACGTGGAAGCGGCGCAGTCCTTGCGTCATGAGGTTTCCTTCGAGGTGGAGTGACGCCGCGTCACGCGCGTGACGCGGCAGGCGACAGCGCCTTCAGCGCGAGCGCTGGCGGCGCCGCGCGACAGGTCGCGTCGGGCTCGCGGCCGGCGGGGCCGCTCGCGCGCCGAGCTTGCTCTCGGTGCCGGCGATCAGCTTCCTGATGTTGCCCTGGTGGCGCCAGAACAAGAGGAACGCCATCACCACCAGCACGAGCGCGATCGGGCCGCCGCCCCAGCCGAACAGCTGGAAGAACGGCGCGAACACCGCCGCGACCAGCGAGGCGAGCGACGAGTAGCGGAAGAACGCGGCGATGATCAGCCAGGTCGCGAGGCTCGCGAGGCCGAGCCACGGGTTGAGGCCGAACAGCACGCCGACGGCGGTGGCGACGCCCTTGCCGCCCTGGAAGCGGAAGAACACCGGCCAGAGATGGCCGAGGAATGCGGCGAGGCCGACGCAGCCCAGCGCCCACTCGGTGGCGTCGGACGACAAGCGGTGCTCGGCGGCGACCCATGCCGCCAGCACCACCGGGACGTAGCCCTTGAGCGCGTCGAGCGCCAGCGTCAGCACCGCGGCGGCACGGTTGCCGGAGCGCAGCACGTTGGTCGCGCCGGGGTTCTTCGAGCCGTAGGTGCGCGGATCGTCCAGGCGCATCAGGCGGCTCACGATCACCGCGAACGAGAGCGAACCGATGAGGTAGCCGGCCAGGGACGCCAGCGCGGTGAAGGTCGACGCATCCATTGCTGGATTGTCGCTTCTCTACTTCGTGGCGCGACTCGCCTTCGACACGTAGCGCGCCAGCGCCTCGATCTGCGCCGGGCTGAGCGAGCCCTTGAACGACGGCATGTTGCCGATGCCGTTGTTGAGCGCCTTGGTGATGCGCGCGGGGTCGGGCTGCAGCTCGTCGAGATTGGGGCCGACCTCGCCGGCGGCGCCGGCGTCCCTGAGCGTGTGGCAGACCGCGCACGCCGGACTCGCGTCCTTCGTGAAGAGGGCCTTGCCGAGCGCGAGCTGCGCCGCGTCGTCGGCGGCATGGGCGCGCGGCGCGACCGCGATGCCGGCACCAAGCAGCAGTGCGGCGAGCGCCGCGGCGAGGCGCGCATCGAGCGGCGGCCGCAGCGAGCGCACCCGGGATGTCGTCGTCACCGCGTCAGGCCACCGTGACGGCGACGATGTGATCGCGCCAGCTGGTGTTGTTGTAGCCGCTCAGGTTCTCGACCCGGTTCTCGACCTGCACCGCACCGCTCGCATCGGTGGCACGGCTCGTCACCTGGTAGGTGCCGGGCGCCATCTTCACCGGCAGCGCGAACTGGCGCCACGCGAAGCGGCCGAGGTCGGGACCGATGAAGTTCCCTTCCAGCCAGTCACGACCGCCGTTGGTCGAGACCTCGACCTTGCGGATCGGCGTGCCGCCGCTGAACGCGACCCCGTGGACCCACACCGTGCCGGCCTTGACCGGGGCGCCGTCGGCGCCCGGGCCGTTGACCCACGAGTTGAGGCCCATCTCGTAGACCGACGGCTGGCTCGGGTCGGCCTTGCCGCCGAGCGGCGCCATGCGATAGCCGAGCTGCTGGATGCGCGCCTTCGACTCGGTCGCGCTGAACGCGAGGCGCTTGATGTACTTGACGTTGTTGATGCCCTGGAAGCCGGGCGCGATGAGGCGCAGCGGGCCACCGTGGATCAGCGGCAGCGGCGCGCCGTTCATCTCCCATGCGAGCAGGGCGTCGGGAAGCGCGCGCAGCGGGACCGAGCGCTCGACCACCACGCTCAGCGGGTCGACGCCCTCCGGCAGCTTCTCGCCGCCGGTGCCAGTGATGAACTGCACGCCGGCATCGAGGCCGCCGAGCGCGTCGACCAGGTAGCGGATCGGCACGCCGCTCCACACCACGCAGCCCGATGCGCCGACGGTCCACTGCGCGCCGGTCGGCTTGCTCGGGAAGAAGCCGCGGCCGTTGCCGGAGCATTGCAGCACCGAGGTCGTGGTCTCGATGCCGATCGCCTTGAGCTCGCGGATGCTCAGCGTTCGCGGGTTGCGCACGCCTTCGATCGACACGGTCCAGGCGTCGCGGTCGGCGACGATCGACGGGTCCGGCGTCGGCAGGTTGGCGCGCACGAACAGGCGCTCGGCCGGCGTGATCGCGCTGGTGCCGAACGCACTGCGCTTGGTCTCGAGCTCGCGCGCGTTGTGGACGATGAAGTTGGCCGGGTCCTTCCACTCGAGGTTCGGCGGGAACGGACGCGCGGTCTGCGCCGAGGCACCCCGGGTGAACGTGGCAAGGCCGCTCGCGGCGAGCGCGCTCGCACTGCCGGCGAGCAGCTGGCGGCGGCGCAGGGGAAAGTCGTTCGTGCTCATCGGGCTCCGATCTCGAGGCAGTGGAAAGGCAGCGGCCGCACCCTGGTGGGGGCCGCGCGGGCGCAGTATCGGAGTGGGGTGGGGTCGTGAAACCGCGTGCCGGCACGTCGTCGGGAGACGGACCAACTAGTTCGCGCAGATCGGGCTCGTTGTCGCGTCGGCGCGACGCGCGACAGCGGCGTGTGTCACGCCCGACGCAGGTGACGGCTGGTCGGACCGATGCGCCGCATTGGTTGGTCCAATCCGAATGACGCGCGCGGATCGCTCGAACGTACGGCCCGGCGCTGCCGAAGACGGCGGCCGAGCGGGCGCCGGCCGGCCGGGTCGCTCAGACCGGCAGCGGCGCGAAGCGGCGTCCGCGCCCGGTGCGCCAGAGCAGGAGCAGCGCGATCGCGAGGTTCACGAGGTTCCAGCCGATGCCGTTGACGAACGCGGCGTGGTACGACCCCGTGAGGTCGAACACCTTGCCCGAGACCCAGCCGCCGAGCGCCATGCCGAACAGGGTGAACATCAGCACGGTGCCGACGCGCTGCCCGGCTTCGGCCGGGGCGAAGTGCTCCCGAACGATGATCGCGTACGACGGAACGATCCCGCCCTGGAACAGCCCGAACAGCGCCGAGATCACGAACAGCGACGCGAGGCCGTCGAACGGCAGGAAGAGCAGCAAGGCAATTCCCTGCAGCACCGACCCGAGCAGCAGCGTGCGCAGACCGCCGATGCGGTCGCAGATCGCGCCCGAGACGAGCCGGCTCACGATGCCGGCGGCCAGCATCAACGAGAGCATCTGCGCACCGCGCGCCGCGCCGTAGCCGAGGTCGCCGCAGTACGCGACGATGTGGACCTGCGGCATCGCCATCGCGACGCAGCAGGCGGTGCCGGCGACGCAGAGCAGCGCCTGCGCCGCCCGCGGCGACATCCCGAACGGACGCTGGCGCGCCGCCGAGTCGATGCTGCCCGGCGCCGCGTCGCGCGCGAGCGGCGGCCGCGGCCGGAGCAGCATCGCGAGCAGCGGCATCGTCAGCGCGCAGAACACGCCGAGGCCGATGTAGGTGTGGCGCCAGCCGAACGCCTCGATCGACCGCTGGACGATCGGCGGCCAGATCGCGCCGGCGAGGTAATTGCCGCTGGCGCAGATCGCGACCGCGGTGCCGCGGCGCTTCAGGAACCAGAGCGAGGTGTCGGCGACGAGCGGCCCGAACGTCGCCGAGGCGCCGAAAAGGCCGAGCAGCACGCCGTGCAGCACGGCGAACGTGCCGAGGCTCGTGCTAAAGCCGGCGCCGACGAAGCCGGCCGCGAGGCCGGCGCTGCCGATCAGCGCGGGCAGCATCACGCCGAAGCGGTCCGCGAGGCGCCCCATCAGCACGCCGCCGAAGCCGAAGCCGATCATCAGCAGCGTGTACGGCAGCGCGGCCGACGAGCGCGCGACGCCGAACTCGGCCTGCACCGGCGGCAGCACGACGGCCATCACGTACATCGCACCGCTGCCGATCGTCATCAGCGCGAGCGAGACGCCGAGCCGGGTCCAGGCGTAACGGGAGTCGGCGGCGTGCTGCATGGCGGCGCTGGTGCGGAACGGCGATTCTCGCGCTCGCGGCGCACCGCGTGCCCGTTGTCGGACGGCCGGTGCCTCAAGTCGGGGCGTCGTCCTAGTCGCGGCGCGACGCCGCGCGTCGAAGATGCCGCCCCAGACTCCCTGCGGAACCCGCGATGACGACCCGACGCACCCTCCTCTCGATGCTGGCGGCGCTGGCCTGCGGACCCGTGCTCGCCGACGCCAAGCCCCGGCGAGCGGCCGCCGCGCCGGTCGACCCCGCGACGGCAGCCGCTCGGCTCAACGAGGCGACCGACACCCCGCTGCTGCAGAACGGTTCGCGCGGCCCCGCGGTGATCCGTGCCCAGATCCTGCTCGACCGCGCGTGGTTCTCGCCCGGCGAGATCGACGGGCGCTTCAGCACCAACATGCGGCGCAGCGTCAGCGCATTCCAGCGTGCCCGCAACCTGCAGCCGAGCGGCCGCGTGGACGCGGCGACCTGGGAAGCGCTGCGGGCCGACCCAGGGCGTGTGGCGGCTGTCTATGCGATCACGCCGGCCGACGCCGAAGGTCCGTTCACCAAGGTCCCGGCCGACGTCATGGAGCGCGCGCAATTGCCTGTGCTCGGCTACGAGACGGTCACCGAGATGCTGGGGGAACGCTTCCACATGTCGCCGCGCCTGCTGCGCGAGCTGAACCCCGGCAAGCGCTTCGAGGCGGGCGACGAGATCGTCGTCGCCGACATCGGCCGCAATCCCGACAAGCTCCCGCAAGCCACGCTGCTGCGCGTGCACAAGGCCGATCGGCTGCTCTGGGTGCTCGGCGCCAACGAGCAGGTCCTCGCCGCGTTCCCGATCAGCATGGGCGGCGCCAACGACCCGCTGCCGGTCGGTCAGCTCAAGATCGTCAACGAGGTGAAGAACCCGACCTTCACCTACGACCCCAAGCTCATGTGGGACGCCAAGCCCGAGCACCAGAAGACGGTGCTGAAGGCAGGCCCGAACAACCCGGTCGGCGTGACCTGGATCGGGCTCAGCAAGCCGCACTGGGGCATCCACGGCACGCCGGCACCCGAGAAGCTCGGCCGCGCCGAGACGCACGGGTGCCTTCACCTCACGAACTGGGACGTCGAGCGCCTCGCGCTGCTCGTCAAGCCCGGCCTCGTCGTCGACGTCCAGGAGTAGCGGTGACGGCGTCGCCGCGGCGCACGCGAGCGCCGGATTGGCGCTGGCTGATGCTGCCAGTGGCGCTGGCCGCCGGTTGCAAGCGCGTCGACGTGCCGGCGCCGGTAGGGCCCGCGAGCGCTCCCGCTCCGGCGTCGGCACCGACGCCCGTCCCTGCACCACCGCCGCCGGCCTCGGCGCCATCGGCTCCCGAGGCGTCGGGCGGCGCGCTGCTGATCCCGGTACCCGGGGTCGCGCCGGGCGAGCTGAACGACATGTTCGATCAGTCGCGCGGTGGCGGCGAGCGCGCGCACGAGGCGATCGACATCATGGCGCCGCACGGAACGCCGGTGCACGCGGTCGCCGACGGCACCGTCGCCAAGCTGTTCGACAGCAAGCCCGGCGGCATCACGCTCTACCAGTTCGACCCGACCGGCACGTACGCGTACTACTACGCGCACCTGGCCGGCTACGCGCCCGGCATCCGGGAAGGCATGCAGCTCCGTCGAGGCGACCTGATCGGCTATGTCGGCTCGACCGGGAATGCGCGCCCCGACGCGCCGCACCTGCACTTCGCGCTGTTCAAGCTCGGCCCCGAACGGCAGTGGTGGAAGGGCACGCCGATCAACCCGTACCCGCTGCTGGTGCCGAAGACGCGCTGAGCCCGACCCGCGGCCGGCGCACCGCGGGGCAGCAGCCCTCGAGCGCTCGCGCGCCTACCGCGGCTTGTCGGTCGATAGCGCCGCCAGCACCATGCGAGCCGCCGCAACGGCACCGACCGCAAGACCGATCTTCTCGGGCACCGAGCGCTCGGGCTTGGGCGGAGCGGCGTCCTTCGACACGCCGTCGTCGCTGCGCGTCGGCACACCGGCGGCCGCGTCGGGTGCCGCCGCGTCGGCGACGCCCTGCAGCGAGCCGTGCGACTTGGCATAGCACCAGGTGAACTCGGCGCCGAGCAGGAACACCTGCGCCGAGTAGTAGACCCAGAGCAGCACCACCACCAGCGAGCCGGCCGCGCCGTACGCCGATGCGACCCCGCTCTTGCCGATGTAGAGCCCGATCAGGAACTTGCCGATGGTGAACATCAGCGAGGTGACGGCGGCACCGACCCAGACGTCGCGCCACTCGACCTTCACGCGCGGCATGATCTTGTAGATCATCGCGAAGATGCCGGTCACCAGGACGAAGCTGACGAGGAAGTTGACGATCTGGAGCAGGACTTCCCAGCCGCCGAACAACGGCGCCCACCACTTGCCGAGCGCCGAAAGGGCGGCACTCGCGACCAGCGACACCATCAGCAGGAAGGCGATCCCGAGAATCATCCCGAACGAGAGCAGGCGCGCGCGCAGAAGGCCCCAGATGCCACCGCTCTTGTCGCGCACCGGCGCACGCCAGATGCGGTCGAGCGCGTCCTGCAGTTCGCCGAACACCGTCGTCGCGCCGATCAGCAGGACCACCAGGCCGACCGCCGTCGCGACGATGCCCTCCTCGGGCTTGCTGACGCTGGCGAGCAGACCCTCGACACCCTTGGCGGCATCGGCGCCCATCAGGCCGCCGAGCTGGGCGAAGATCTCGCCCCGCGCCGCCTCGTCGCCGAACACCAGCCCGGCGACGGAGATCACGATCAGCAGCAGCGGCGCGATCGAGAACATCGTGTAGTACGAGAGCGCCGCGCCCATGCTCGGGGCGTAGTCGTCGATCCACGCGTTCACCGACTGCTTGATCAGCGGCCAGATCTGCGACGGCTTGATGATTCCCTTCAGGTTCATGCCCGCTTCCCCCTCGTCGGCGCGGCGCCGCCATGCGGCAGCCGCGGGTTTGTTGTGACGAGACGCAGGCAAGTGCCGCGCCCGCCAAGTCAGCGGCGGCGTGCCGGCTCGAGTGCGTCACGCAGGCGCTGGCGCGACTCGGACAGCAGCTCGGTGGGCTCGACCACAGGTTCGATCGGCGCCGCCGAAGTCTCGGCCTTGAGGTGCTGCCGCGAGCCGCAGGCGTGCGCGTACACCCAGGTGAACTCGGCGCCCAGCAGGAAGAGCTGCGCCGAGTAGTACATCCAGACCAGCAGCACGATCACCGAGCCGGCGGCCCCGAACCCCGAAGCGACGCCGGCGCGCCCGATGTAGTACCCGATCAGGAACTTGCCGGCGGTGAACAGCAGCGCGGTGAAGGTCGCGCCCACCCACACGTCGTGCCAGGCGATGCGGGCGCGCGGCATCACCTTGTAGAGCACGGCAAACGCGACCGAGACGAAGCCGAAGCTGAGTGCGAAGTTGACCACCTCGAGAAGCAGGCCGTAGCCGGTCGGCTCCTGCCCGGACCACTGCGTCAGTGCGCTGATCGCCGCACTCAGCGCGAGCGAGACGACCAGCAGGAAGCCGACCGCCATGATCATGCCGAGCGCGGCGACGCGGCCGCGCAGCAGCTGCATCAGCCCGGAGCCGACCGGTCGCTCGGGCGCTTGCCAGATGCGGTCGAGCGCGTCCTGCAGCTCGCTCAGCACCCCCGTCGCGCCGACCACGAGCAGCAGCGTTCCGACGATGGTGCCGAACGCACCCTGCTCGGGCCGCGACACGCTGCGCAGCAGCGCCTGCAGCGCCGCGGCGCTGTCGATTCCCATGAGCCCGCTCAGCTCGGCGACGACGCGCCCTTCGGCCGCTTCGCGGCCGAAGGCCAGCCCCGCGATCGACACGATGATCAGCAGCAGCGGCGCCAGCGAGAACAGCGCGTAGTACGCGATTGCGGCGCCCAGGCTCGACGCGTGGTCGTCGCGCCAGGCGGTGAGCGCCTGCTGCAGCAGGGTGCGGATCGGAGGTCGGGACATAGGGAAAGTACGAGGGTTTCCAAAATGAAACGGCGTTGCGCTGGAGCGTACGCACCGGGTTGCAGGACCTATGATGCGGCGCCCGGCGCGGCCCTGCCCGCGCTTGCCACGTTCGAACCCCAACACACTCCAGGAGGCCCCTCATGATCAGCTCACGAATCGCACTGCAATCCGCCATCGTCGCCGTCGCGGTGGCGCTCGGTGGCTGCGGCAGCATGTCGAATTCGTCGAGTGCGCAGAGCGAGGCGGCATCGAAGGTCAGCACGCTCGCCGCGCAGCTCTCGGGCACCAGCGAAGTGCCGCCAGTCAAGACCGGTGGCGCGGGCTTCCTGACCGCCACCTACGAACACAACACGCGCACGCTGACCTGGGCCGCCACCTACAGCGGCCTCAGCGGCCCGGCGACCGCCGCGCACTTCCACGGCCCGGCCGAGCCCGGCCAGAACGCCGGCGTCGTGGTGCCGTTCCCGAGCGCCGCGAGCCCGATCCAGGGCACCGCGACGCTGACCCCGGCGCAGGAGGCCGACCTGCTGGCCGGCCGCTGGTACGTGAACGTGCATACCGCGCAGAACCCCGGCGGCGAGATCCGCGGTCAGGTCAAGCCGCTCTGAAACGCGCGGCCGTCGAGGCCGCACGTTCGAACGCTGACGCCGCGCTTGCCGCGGCGCTCAGCGTGAGGGCGGCACCGCCGCCCGCTCCGCCTCGCGCAGCCGCAGCACGCGGCGCTGCACCTTGCCGGTGGTCGTCATCGGCAAGGCATCGATGAACTCGATCTCCTTCGGGTACTCGTACGGCGCGAGCTTGCCGCGCACGTGGCGCTGCAGCTCGTCGACCAGCGCGTCCGACGCCGCATGGCCGGGCGCCAGCACCACGTACGCCTTGACCAGCGCGCCGCGCTCGGCATCGGGCTTGGGCACCACCGCCGCGTTGGCGACTGCCGGGTGCTTGACGAGGCAGTTCTCGATCTCGCTCGGGCCGATGCGGTAGCCGGCGGCCTTGAAGACGTCGTCGCCGCGACCCTGGTACCAGAGGTAGCCGTCGTCGTCCATGACCGCGAGGTCGCCGGTGCGGCACCAGCTGTCGTTCGGATCGCCGGTGAACTTGGCGGCGGTCGCGTCGGGCCGGTTCCAGTAGCCGAGGAAGAACACCGGGTCGGGGTCGCCGTGGACATCGAGGCGATGGATCGCGACGTCGCCCGGCGTGCCGCGCGGGCACTCGACGCCGGCGTCGTCGATCACCGCGATGCGATGACCGGGATACGGCCGGCCCATGCTGCCGGGGCGCGCCGGCCAGAAGCGCGCGCAGTTGCCCACGATGTAGTTGACCTCGGTCTGGCCGAACATCTCGTTGATGGTGAGGCCGAGTTCGTCGCGGCCGTACGCGAAGACGGCGTCGCCGACCGCCTCGCCGGCACTCATGATCGCCTCCAGCGCCAGCCGGTAGCGCGCGCGCGGTCGCGGCACCGCCTTCATCATCGCCTTCAGGGCGGTCGGGAACAGGAAGCTGTGGGTGACGCCGTGCCGCTCCATCAGCGCGAACGCCGTGTCCGGCGCGAATCGGCCCTGGTAGGCGACGATCGGTCGGCCGAAATAGAGCGCAGGCAGCAGCGAGTCCATCAAGCCGCCGGCCCAGGCCCAGTCGGCCGGCGACCAGAACACCGCGCCCGAAGGCTTCGTGGGGTCGAACGGATCGAAGCCGAACCAGTCCTGGCTCGCGATGAAGCCGGTGAGGTGGCCGATCAGCACCCGCTGCGGCAGCAGGGCGCCCTTCGGCGGGCCCGTGGTGCCGCTGGTGTAGATGAGGATTGCCGGCTCCTCGGCGGCCGTCGTGACCGTCGGCGCGGCGGGCGGCGCGTCGGCGAGCGCCGCGCTCCAGTCGACGTCGCCCTCCCCTTCGGCGCGGCCGACCGAGAGCACGGTCTCGAGCCCGGCGCAGAGCGGGCGAGCGGCGCGCACGTTGCCGATCCCGGACTCGTCGACGATCGCGAGGCGCGCACCGCTGTCGTTGATGCGGAACTCGAGCGCGTCGGGGCCGAACAGCATCGAGAGCGGCATCGCCACCGCGCCGAGCCGATAGATCGCCATGTGCGCGACCGCGGTCTCGAAGCGCTGCGGCATCACGATCGCGACGCGGTCGCCGCGCGCGACGCCGAGTTGCGTCAATGCGGCCGCCAGGCGCCTCGACGCGGACTCGAGCTCGCCGAAGCTGAAGTCGGCCCGCGTGCCGTCCTCGTGCTCGTAGATCACGGCGATGGCGTCGGGGGTCGCCTCAGCCCAGCGCGTGCAGCAGACCGCCGCGATGTTGAAGTCGGCCGGCACCTGCCAGCGGAAGGCCGCGTGCAGCGCCGCGTGGTCGTCGCGGGGCGCGCTGGGCGTGCGCCGCGTGCGCGCCGCGGTCACGCCGCGTACCCGCGCAAGGCGTCGCCGGCGATGCGGCAGATGCGCCAGTCGGGCATCACCGTCGCGCCCATGCGCTCGTAGAAGCGGATCGCCGGCTCGTTCCAGTCGAGCACGCTCCACTCGAAGCGGCCGCAGCCGCGTTCGACCGCGAGCTGCGCCAGGCGGGTGAGCAGCGCACGGCCGATGCCGCGGCCGCGCTCGGCGGGCTGCACGAACAGGTCTTCGAGATAGAGCCCGGGCTGCGCGAGGAACGTCGAGAAGTTGGTGAAGAAGAGCGCGAACGCGACCACCGCACCGTGATCGAGCTCGGCCACCCACGCCTCGGCGACCGGCCGCTCGCCGAACAGGTGCGGCGCGAGGCGCTCGGGCGTGACCTGCAGCAGGTGGGTGAGGTGCTCGTACTCGGCGAGCTCGCCGATCAGGCCGACGATCGCGTCGAGGTCGCGCGGCGCTGCGGCGCGTAGCGCGAAAGCGGGTGGCGAGGTCATCGAGGCATTCTTGCATCGGCCCCGGGGCGCGCGCCCTGCGGCAGACCCGGTGCCCGGCGACACCGCTACAGTCTGCCGCGATGGACGACACCGGACCCTACGCGCCGCGGCGCGCTGCGCGCAGCACCTTCCTCGAGGCACGCGGCCTCGCGCACCACGTCCTGCAGTGGGGCGACGCGGCAAGCGTGAGCGCCGCGCGCCCGCCGCTCGTGCTGCTGCACGGCTGGATGGACGTCGCCGCGTCGTTCCAGTTCGTCATGGATGCGCTCGCCGACAACCGCTTCGCGATCGCGCTCGACTGGCGCGGCTTCGGCCTCACCGATGCGCCGCAGGCCGACTCGTACTGGTTTCCCGACTACCTTGGCGACCTCGACGCCGTGCTCGACGCGCTGCCCGAGACGGCGGGCGGACGCCCGATCGACCTCGTCGGCCACAGCATGGGCGGCAACGTCGCGATGCTCTATGCCGGCGTGCGGCCCGAACGCATCCGCCGCCTCGTCAACCTCGAAGGCTTCGGCATGCCGGCGTCGAAGGCCGAGCAGGCGCCGGGCCGCATGCGCGAGTGGCTCGACTCGCTGAAGGAAGTGCAGTCCCTGCGCACCTATGCGAACCTCGATGCGGTCGCCGAGCGCCTGCGCAAGACCAACCCGCTGCTGCGCCCGGATCGAGCGGCCTGGCTCGCCGCGCACTGGTCGCGCCAGGTCACGAACGCCGACGGCACGCCGGGCGAGTTCGAGATCCTCGGCGACCCGGCGCACAAGCGGCCGAACCCGATCCTGCCGCGCGTCGACGAGTGGCTCGAGTTCTGGAAGCGCATCAGCGCGCCGGTGCTGTGGGTCGAAGGCGACCTCAGCAGCCCCGAGACGTGGTGGGGCAACCGCTACACGAAGGAAGAGTTCCATCGCCGGCTCGACGTCGTGACGAATGCCGAACGCCACGTGCTGGCGCCGGCCGGCCACATGCTGCACCACGACCGCCCGGACGAGCTCGCCCGCCTGCTCGAGCGCTTCCTCGCCGGCTGAAGCCCTTCCCCGCCACCGCGGGCACCTGCAGAGGGCGCGTGAGAAAATCCGCGGCTGAACTCATTTCGCGAGCACCACATGGACGTCGAACACATCAATGCAATCGGTACTCGCCTGGCCGACCTGACGAAGCGCACGGTCGACCTACGGGGGTATCTTTGACTACGACCGCAAAGCTCTGCGGCTGAACGAGGTCAACGCCGCCCTCGAGAACCCCAACGTCTGGAACGAGCCCAAGCGGGCGCAGGAACTCGGCCGCGAGAAGCGCTCGCTCGAGACGGTGGTCTCGACGATCGACCACCTGACGTCGAACCTCGCCGACAACAGCGAGCTCTACGAGATGTCGAAGGCCGACGGCGATACCGACGGCCTGCTCGCGATCGAGGCCGACGCGGCCAAGCTCGAGGACGCGATCAAGGAGCTCGAGTTCCGGCGGATGTTCGACAACCCGCTCGACCCGAGCAATTGCTTCATCGACATCCAGGCCGGCGCGGGCGGCACCGAGGCGTGCGACTGGGCGTCGATGCTGCTGCGCCAGTACCTCAAGTACTGCGAGCGCAAGGGCTTCAAGACCGAGGTCATGGAAGAGACCGAGGGCGACGTCGCCGGCATCCGCAGCGCGACCATCAAGGTCGAGGGCGACTACGCGTTCGGCCTGCTGCGCACCGAGACCGGCGTGCACCGGCTGGTGAGAAAGAGCCCGTTCGACTCGGCGGGCGGCCGTCACACGAGCTTCGCCAGCCTCTTCGTCTACCCCGAGGTCGACGACTCGATCGAGATCGACATCAACCCGGCCGACGTGCGCACCGACACCTTCCGCGCCTCCGGTGCGGGCGGCCAGCACATCAACAAGACCGACTCGGCGGTGCGCCTGACGCACGTGCCGACCGGCATCGTCGTGCAGTGCCAGAACGACCGTTCGCAGCACCGCAACCGCGACGAGGCCTGGCAGATGCTGCGCTCGCGCCTCTATGAGCACGAGATGAGAAAGCGCATGGCCGAGCAGCAGAAGCTCGAGGACACCAAGACCGACGTCGGCTGGGGCCACCAGATCCGCAGCTACGTGCTCGACCAGAGCCGCATCAAGGACCTGCGCACCAACCTCGAGATCAGCAACACGCAGAAGGTGCTCGACGGCGACCTCGACCCCTTCATCGAAGCGAGCCTGAAGCAAGGCGTCTGACCCACGCCACGAAAGCACCATGCGAACCGACACCGCCCCGCTCGTGCGCCGCGAGGACTACGCGCCGCCGCCGTTCTGGATCCGCACGGTCGAGCTGACGTTCGACCTCGATCCGGCCAAGACGATGGTCATCAACCGCATGACCGTCGAGCGCAACCGCGCCGTGCCCGCCGGGCCGCTGCGCCTGCACGGCGAGGAGCTCAACCTGACGCGCGTGCTCGCCGACGGGCAGTCGGTGTCGTTCCGCCACGAGCCCGGCTTCCTGGTCATCGACAACCTGCCCGAGGGCGACTTCACGCTCGAGATCAGGAACACCTGCTGCCCCGAGAAGAACACCCAGCTGTCGGGGCTCTACACCTCGGGCGGCGGCTTCTTCACGCAGTGCGAGGCCGAGGGCTTCCGACGCATCACCTACTTCCTCGACCGGCCCGACGTGATGGCGGTCTACACCGTCACGCTGCGCGCGAGCCAGGCACAGTACCCCGTGCTGCTCTCGAACGGCAACCTCGTCGAGCAGGGCGAGCTCGAAGGCGGGCGCCACTTCGCGAAGTGGCACGACCCGTTCCCCAAGCCGAGCTACCTGTTCGCGCTGGTCGCGGCCGACCTGGTCGCGCGCGAGCAGCACATCCGCACGCGCTCGGGCAGCGAGCACCTGCTGCAGGTGTGGGTGCGGCGTGGCGATCTCGACAAGACCGAGCACGCGATGAACTCGCTGGTCGCGTCGGTGGTGTGGGACGAGGCGCGCTTCAAGCTGCCGCTCGACCTCGAGCGCTTCATGATCGTCGCGGTCGGCGACTTCAACATGGGGGCCATGGAGAACAAGGGCCTCAACATCTTCAACACGAAGTACGTGCTGGCGACGCCGGCGACCGCGACCGACACCGACTACTTCGGCATCGAGTCGGTCGTCGGCCACGAGTACTTCCACAACTGGACCGGCAACCGCGTCACCTGCCGCGACTGGTTCCAGCTGAGCCTGAAGGAGGGCCTGACGGTCTTCCGCGACCAGGAATTCAGCATGGACATGGTCGAAAGCGCATCGGCGCGCGCGGTCAAGCGCATCGAGGACGTGCGCGGCCTGCGCCAGGTGCAGTTCCCCGAGGACGCCGGGCCGATGGCGCACCCGGTGCGGCCCGACAGCTACGTCGAGATCAACAACTTCTACACGGCGACCGTCTACGAGAAGGGCGGCGAGGTCGTGCGGATGATGCAGACGCTGGTCGGACGCGACGGCTTCGCCAGGGGCATGACGCTCTACTTCGAGCGTCACGACGGCCAGGCCGTCACCTGCGACGACTTCGCGCAGGCCATCGCCGACGCCAACGCCGAGAGCGAGCTCGCACGCACCCTGCCGGGCTTCAAGCGCTGGTACGCGCAGGCCGGAACGCCGCGCGTCACCGCGCGCGGCCGCTACGACGCGCCGACCCGCACCTACACGCTCGGGCTCGAGCAGGCGCCGGGGCCGACCGCCGGGCCGGGTGCCGAGCCGTTCGTGATCCCGATCACCGTCGGCCTGATCGGCCGCTCGGGGCGCGCCCTGCCGGTCGAGCTCGAGGACGAGACGCCGAGCAGCGCGACCTCGCGCCTCCTGGTGCTCGACGAGGCGAAGGCGTTCTTCACCTTCGTCAACGTCGACGAGCCGCCGGTGCCGTCGCTGCTGCGCGGCTTCTCGGCGCCGGTCGTGCTTTCCGACGGCCTCGGCGACGACGAGCTGCTGGTCCTCCTGAACCACGACAGCGACCCGTTCAACCGCTGGGAAGCCGGCCAGCGCCTGGCCCTCGCGCGCATCCTCGCCGCCGTCGCCGGCGACGCGCCCGACACGCTCGACAGCGCGTTCGTAGACGCCATGCGGCGCGTGCTGCGCAGCCCCGAGCTCGACGCGGCGTTCAAGGAGCTCGTGCTCACGCTGCCGAGCGAGATCTACGTCGCCGAGCAGCTCGAGCGGGTCGACCCGCAGCGCATCCACGCGGTGCGCGAGTCGATGAAGGCGCAGCTCGCGGGCGCCTTGCGCGCCGACTGGGAGTGGGCGTACGACACGCTGCAGGTGACCGGCGCGTACCGGCCCGACCCGGTCGACGCCGGCCGCCGCGCGCTCGTCAACCTCGCGCTCTCGATGCTCTGCATCGACGCGGTCGCGCGCGGCGACGAGGCGTGGCCGGGCCGCGCCTACCAGCGCGTCAAGGACGCGTCGAACATGACCGACCGCCAGGGTGCGCTCGGCGCCCTGCTCGGCTCGCACGCCGCGCTCGCGAAGCCCGCGCTCGAGCGCTTCCACGCGCTCTTCGCGAACGAGCCGCTCGTCATCGACAAGTGGTTCTCGATGCAGGCGAGCGCGCCCGAGCGCGACGGCGAGGTGTTCGGGGCCGTCAAGCGCCTGCTGCATCACCCCGACTTCAGCCTCGCCAACCCGAACCGCGCGCGCAGCCTGATCGGCGCGTTCTGCATGGGCAACCCGGCGGGCTTCCATCGCGCCGACGGCGCCGGCTACGCGTTCTGGGCCGACCGCGTGCTCGAGCTCGACGCCATGAACCGCCAGCTCGCCGCGCGCATGGCGCGCGTGATGGACCGCTGGAAGCAGCTCGCCGAGCCGTATCGCGGCCTTGCCGAGGCCGCCCTGCGCCGCGTCGCCGCGCATCCCACGCTCTCGAGCGACACCCGCGAGATCGTCGGGCGCGCGCTCGGCAACGAACCCCAGACCTGAAGGAAGCCCCGTGAAGAACGCGTTCTATGCGCAATCGGGCGGCGTCACCGCCGTCATCAACGCCTCGGCCTGCGGCGTGATCGAGACCGCGCGTCGCAACGCCGGCCGCATCGGCACCGTGTACGCGGGCCTCAACGGCATCATCGGCGCGCTCACCGAAGACCTGATCGACACCGGCCGCGAGAGCGACGCCGACATCGCCGCGCTGCGCTCGACGCCGTCGGGTGCGTTCGGCTCGTGCCGCTACAAGCTGAAGTCGCTCGACAAGAACCGGCGCGAGTACGAGCGCCTGATCGAGGTCTTCAAGGCGCACGACATCGGCTACTTCTTCTACAACGGCGGCGGCGATTCGGCCGACACCTGCTTCAAGGTCAGCCAGCTGTCGCAGTCGATGGGCTATCCGCTGCAGGCGATCCACGTGCCGAAGACGGTCGACAACGACCTGCCGATCACCGACTGCTGCCCCGGCTTCGGCTCGGTCGCCAAGTACGTCGCGGTGTCGGCGCTCGAGGCGTCGTTCGACGTGCGCTCGATGGCGCGCACGTCGACCAAGGTGTTCGTGCTCGAGGTGATGGGGCGCCACGCCGGCTGGATCGCCGCCGCCGGCGGCCTGATCGAGCAGCACGGCATCCCGGTCGTGATCCTCTTCCCCGAGATCGAGTTCGATCGCGCCGCGTTCATCGCGCAGGTCGACCGCAAGGTCAAGGAATACGGCTACTGCACGGTGGTGGTGTCGGAGGGCTGTCACCACCCCGACGGCACGTTCCTCGCCGAGCAGGGCACCCGCGACGCATTCGGCCACGCCCAGCTCGGCGGTGCCGCGCCGGTCGTCGCCGGCATGGTCAAGGAAGCGCTCGGCCACAAGTTCCACTGGGCGACCGCGGATTACCTGCAGCGCGCGGCACGCCACATCGCGTCGAGGACCGACGTCGAGCAGGCCTACGCGGTCGGCCGGCGCGCGGTCGAGCTCGCGCTCGATGGCGCCAATGCGGTGATGCCGACGATCGAACGCGTTTCCGACGCGCCCTACGAGTGGCGCATCGGCTCGGCGCCGCTGTCGGAAGTCGCCAATGTAGAAAAGTTCATGCCGCGCGACTTCATCACCGAAGACGGCTTCGGCATCACCGATGCATGCCGGCGCTATCTGCAACCGCTGATCCAGGGCGAGGACGCACCCACCTATCGCGACGGCCTGCCGGTGTACGTGACGCTGAAGAACGCGCTGGTCGAGAAGAAGCTGACACCGTTCGACATCAAGGCCTGAGCGAACGGCGCCCATCGACTCGGCCGTAGGCTAGAATCTCGGGTTTGCCGCCGAGCCTTGCTCGGGGTGCAACGCCGGTGTAGCTCAGTTGGTAGAGCAGCGCATTCGTAATGCGAAGGTCGGGAGTTCGACTCTTCTCACCGGCACCAACAAAATCAACAGCTTGGCTGCGGTTTAGCCAAGCTGTTCACTACGCAAGAAGTGCCATGTAAGGGCCGATGTAAGACGAAGGGCGCAGGGTTGTTCGATCGGCCTGCCGCCCCTTCGCTTTCTTAGTGGTACGGAGCGTACGCCCTCTCCGCCAGGCTCAGATACAAGTCAATGGCTTAGCGCTGGTTTTGGGCTATTCCCGCCAGCGTACAGCTACCTCAACGGCTTGCTTGGCAAGCAGCTATGGGAGGTCCCTTGCCCATCGAGATCTATCATCGAGTCGCAACGGGCCTCCCCAACCAAGACCTCGGGGTCATGGTTCTTCAGCTGAACTCTGGACAGGTTTGGGGGCAAGCGCCCAATGGCGGCGCCATAGCGGCTGTGAAGGCGTACTATGGCCCGCTACCACCCAACCAAGATGGCGTCGAGTTCGAAACCCCACTACCGCCGAGCTACAGAGTGCCGATGCTCGGCTGTCTGCAGATGTGGTCTGCGCAATCTGGCCATGCGGTGCTGGTTCCTGCTAACCCGAACTTCGCCATGATTCCGGTACGCTTCACACGCGTTCGATACGTCGGCCAGCTGAACTTGCAGGGTGGCGTTGACCTTCAGCTGTGAAAGGGAAAGACGTGGAGGAACCTCGCGTTTCCTGGATCCCGGTGAGGAACCTGGAGGAGTCTGCAGCCTTCAAGCCCGTCTTGGTTATTAAGTACAGCGACGAAGGGCTGGCTCAGGGACAATTCCAAACGTTTGTCGATGACCTAGGCTGGTTCATGGCCGCCGCGCTGCGTATCGAGCTGAAGCAGGATGAGTCGTTCGTAGTGCTTGCTCGCCGCTATGCCGAGGAACCAGAAGGCTTGCTTACCCTCAGCATGGACGTAACTAGAGCCACGGAGATGGGCTTTGAGCCGGTTCGAGCCGCCAAAGCCTTATCTCACATCTTTTCTCCTACTGAAATAGTCTGGATCGCGGACGATAGCGATTTGCGCGTCGAACTTGGGCCTTTTGCCCTCGGCCGTCGGTTTCCGCTTACCCAAGAAGACGCTGTTCCTGACAGTAAAGACGCTCAGTTCCCTCGCGGGCGTGTAGCGTAGCTTTGGGTGCCGACGGCCTGGTTCCATCGCCCGCACCTCCCAGCTCGGTTGTAGGCGGCCGGAATTTCAGGGGTTTCTTTGGGGTGGGGCAATACTCCACGAGGCCGGCAGAAGCGACCGCTGAACGCCTTTGCAGCCTCGGCAGGGTCCGCGAGCGGCCAGGTTTCCAGGCGGTCGAACGCCTGCTGCACCGGCAACATGTGACCGATCTCCGGATCGGCGGCAGGATCCCGCTCGGCGCAACGCTCGATTCAGCGGATGTGCGCGAAGGTGAGGCAGTCAAATCGCGACCCGCGTGCACCTCTAGAAGCGGGGCTGCGCTAAACGCCGCACCTTAACGGGTGTTCCAGTTACGGCGAGGAAAAATCAGGCAGCCCTATGCGGCTCAAGTAGTGCGCGAAACGACCGGATAAATGTTCGCGGAAAATGACTTCCAAGGTCACCAAGTAGTTCGACGCGAACTCCGGCCGATAAAGCACCTCGCGCGGTGTTGTAAGGAAGCTCTTGAAGTCTATAACGAGGTCCGGGACCTGAAGCTCCGCTCGTCCAGTGAGGAAGTGATACCTCATCATGCCATTCTGAGTGAGTTGCTTCCACGCCGTACTGTTGATGCGCTGCATCTTAAGGTCTTGCTCCTGGAGGTGGGCGCCTTCGCGGAATATCTCGGCCGGGTATGCCGGCGCGAGCAAAAGCGTCAGGAGGTACTTGTCGTTGTCTGCTCTGGTGGAGTCTTGGCGTTGGTTGTAATCGTGCTCGAGGTCACAATCCTGGGACAGGATTACACAGTACGGTAGCTGTCTGGACCGAACTTCGATGGTGCCGCCTTGCTCTTCAGCCCACTCCACCAAGACAACGTCCCGTAGGACGTCCCCTTGCTCGTATCTAGGTAGCTCCGAACGATAGTACCGAGGCTCTAGGTTACTTAAGGGCATATCGCGTAACGATCCTGCGCGGCTGCGCCGTCGCGTATCGTGCCGCCGACTGAGCCAATTCCTCGCGCAACAGGTCGATCGCGCGACGTACGTCGTCTACCGAAGTCGAAAAACTCACATTGGCCGCTTCGTAGGTCGGTATAGCGAGCGCGAGTTCATTTCTTAGCGACTCTATGGCCTTCTCGAGCTCTTCTGACATGTGCACCAGCGTTGGGGTGCTAGCAGTCACGGCCTTGCCTGATTCGGCAGTACTATCAGGTTGAGTCGGTAAGGGTTGATGGTTAGTCATCAATGCGCCCCATAATGTTTCGCAATTCGTCACAGATGCTGCGCTCAAATGCGTCTTCGCAAGCGGCATTCAGGCGGCCAATTGCCTCAATCAAATCGCTACACGCGACTCGTGTCCGGGAAGCATCGAAGTCGAGTACGAAATGACGCCTTACAAGCTCGCCCGGATAGTCGGGATTAGACGCGCCGTAGGTACTCGTGAGGGTCACTTCATCGTTGAACGATTGCATCTGATGAAGAGAGCGCGCCAGCTTCATTCCACCCGGCAAACCTGCAGACACGCTGGCGACAAGCTCGGGATTGATAAGGCCGTTCCAATCAAGCGGGGCACCGGTGGGAAAAACTATCTGGTTGATGTAGCGCAGACCAACCCGATTGGCGATCAATGTGGGATGCTGCTCCAGCAACGCTCGCATCACGTGAGCGATCTCTGAGCGGAAAGACAAGTAGTCCTGGTAACCCTTCCTGTACTCTAGGGCGATGTGTTCGGAACTAAGGGCGACAAAAGGGAATTCCTCGCCGGCCCTGCGATGCTCATATATGGTCGACGGTGTTTTCTGACTAACATGGGTTCCGCTTGGCCCCACGCTCACCGCCAGCTCGGTATTAGGCTTGGTAGTGAGAGCCGGGAAAAGTTCGCCGATCGCGAGCGAGAGAGGCGGCCGCTCGGCGGCCCCGAGCACGGGCAGACGCTCGAAGTCGACACGACAGATCACCGCTGTCAGAAAGTTCCGTTGGTAGCGGGGCATCCGCGGCGTTCCTTTGTTTATCCGATCATAAGAGCGTACCTCAGAGCAGCTGGAAGAGCTGACCGCCTAGGGAAGGTCTGCATAACCCCGTGCTGACCCGTCTTGCATGAGGTCGGCGCCGGCGCGACGATGGCGAGCATGAAGCAGCTCGGACTCGGCCTGAATCTCTCGACCAAGAAGACGCGCAAGC
>NZ_JABWMJ010000020.1 GCF_013366375.1 Rhizobacter koreensis
TCTCGAACTCGCCGCTTTCGCAGCCCGCTTCGTCGAAGCGACCGGCCGATCAAGCTTTCACCCCATCAGCCAAGCCCACGATTATGACAGCCTCCGAAGAAACCCGTCAAGCCCGAGAGCCGCCGCCAGCTCGCACCCTCCGGGCACCCGCCAGCAGCCTCGGCCGACTCCGCTTGCGCGTCACCAGCCGAGCCCGCGATTGTGCCAGCACCAGTGAGCGAGGGTCAACGGGCCGTGCGGGCTCGCTGGCAACCCGGGCGCGCCGCGTCCCCAGGTCGGCAGCCGGATCCGGCTCTCTCGCTGCGGAAGGTGACGCCAACGCCACCCTCGTCCTTCTGGCTCCTCCGCTCGCGGCCGCTTCGCGTCGCGACCCCAACACGTCGCCGCCCAGCGTTTGCAGCGTCACGTACCAGCGGTCGGGCCGGCTGGCTCAGGCAGAAGCGGAGCCGAACGCGGCTCGCCTGGTGTCGGATCCCCTTCTGCCTCGGTTCACCAGGAGGCGCGCGCCGCGCCGTGACCCCGCCGCACGCGGCGCATGCGCCCTGCAAATGCCGCTCCTGATCGGGAGCCAGCCGGCGGTCGGGAGCGGCCTGCTTCCGAGCAGGCCGCAGACTCCGCGCACGCCGTTCACGTACGGCGTGCGACGTGCCGACACGCTCAGTGCGTCACTCAAACTCTTGATGCGACGAGCCCGAGCAGCGGGCCCCGCTTAACGGACAGACGCAGGAAGACCCCTCGACCGATGCGGCGAGAAGCGTCGCGAACCGCCCGAGCCGCGTGCGCAGGCGCGCGGCCGTACTTGAGTACGGCGAGCACCTCCGTGCGCAGATCGGGCGGTGCAATAGCTTGGTGCCGTATCAGTCAGCCTGCTTGCGCAGGAAGGCCGGGATCTCGATCTCGTCCATCCCGTTGCTCGCGAGGGCATCGACCTTCGCGGCAGCGGTCCGACCATTGCGCCACACGCTCGGCGTGCTGAGCCCGCTGTAGTCGTGCGCCTGCGAGGGCATCTGCAGCGGCTGGTTCAGCACCGGCACGTTGTCGGTGCCGGTGCGCTGCAGCGGCGCGCTGTGCACGACGCTGATCGGCGTCTGCTGCACGCGCTTGGCGGGCGAGAGGCCGGTCGCGATCACCGTCACGCGCAGCTGGTCGCCGAGCGACTCGTCGTAGGCGGTGCCGTAGATCACGTGGGCGTCGTCGGCTGCGTAGCGACGGATGGTGTTCATCGCGTTGCGGCTCTCCGACAGCTTGAACGTGTTGCGGTTCGCCGCGATCAGCACCAGCACGCCGCGCGCGCCCGAGAGATCGATGCCCTCGAGCAGCGGGCAGGCCACCGCCGCTTCGGCCGCCTTGGTCGCACGGTCCGGGCCGCCCGCGATCGCCGTGCCCATCATCGCCTTGCCCGGCTCGCTCATCACCGTCTTGACGTCCTCGAAGTCGACATTGACGAGGCCCGGGATGTGGATGATGTCGCTGATGCCGCCGACGGCGTTCTTCAGCACGTCGTTGGCGTGCGCGAACGCCTGGTCCTGCGTGATGTCGTCGCCGAGCACGTCGAGCAGGCGATCGTTGAGGATCACGATCAGCGAATCGACGTTGGCCTCGAGTTCCGCCAGGCCCGCGTCGGCGGCCTTCGAGCGGCGCGGCCCCTCGAAGTCGAACGGCTTGGTGACGACGCCGACCGTGAGGATGCCCATCTCCTTGGCGACGCGCGCGATCACCGGCGCCGCGCCGGTGCCGGTGCCGCCGCCCATGCCGGCGGTGATGAACAGCATGTGCGCGCCTTCGATCGACTCGCGAATGCGGTCGACCGCTTCTTCGGCGGCCGCCTTGCCCGCCTCGGGCTTGGCACCGGCGCCGAGGCCGGTGGTGCCGAGCTGGATCAGGTGGTTCGCGCCCGAGCGGTTCAGCGCCTGCGCGTCGGTGTTGGCGTTGATGAAGTCGACGCCTTGCACGCCCTGGTTGATCATGTGATCGACCGCGTTGCCGCCGCCGCCACCCACGCCGATCACCTTGATCTGCGTGCCCATGCTGAACTCCTCGATCATTTCGATAGCCATTTGCTTGCTCCAGTTCTTTGTTGCAGTTGCCTGAATCGGTTTGGGTTGTCTTGAGATACGTTCGAGTTTTGGCCGTGTGCGTCACCCGGTCAGCGGTGGGTCGTGCGCGTGCCACCGCCGGGCCGCGGAAGTCGTGAACAAACCGTCGCGAGCGGCCCGAGGCTGCGACGGGAAGCGCGGTCGTACCGGACGTGCGCTGCGCAACGCGGTAGCAGCTATGAGTCGCGCAGCGGGTTTATTCATGGCTTCCTGTCAGAAGTTGCCAAGGAACCAGTCCTTGGCGCGCCCGAAGAGTGTCTTGACCGAGCCCGCCTGCTGCGCCGCGCGCAGACCTCGCGTGCGTGCGAGGCGGCCCTCTTCCAGGAGTCCCATCACGGTGGCCGAGCGCGGGTTGGCGACCATGTCGTGCAGCGCGCCGCGGTAGGTGGGCAGACCTTTGCGCACGGGCTTGAGGAAGATGTCCTCACCGAGCTCGATCATTCCGGGCATCACCGCGGCGCCGCCGGTGATCACGACGCCCGACGACAGCAGCTCCTCGAAGCCGCTTTCGCGGATCACCTGGTGGACCAGCGAGTAGATCTCCTCGATGCGCGGCTCGATCACGCCGGCGAGCGCCTGGCGGCTCAGCATGCGCGGCGGGCGGTCGCCGAGGCCGGGCACCTCGAGCTGCTCGTTCGGGTCGGCGAGCAGCTGCTTGGCGACGCCGAACTCGACCTTGATCTCTTCCGCGTCCTTGGTCGGCGTGCGCAGCGCCATTGCGATGTCGCTGGTGATCAGGTCGCCGGCGATCGGGATCACCGCGGTATGTCGGATCGAGCCGTCGGTGAAGATCGCGACGTCGGTGGTGCCGGCGCCGATGTCGACCAGCACCACGCCGAGGTCCTTCTCGTCCTCGGTGAGCACCGCATGGCTCGACGCGCTCGGGTTCAGCACCAGCTGCTCGACCTCGAGCCCGCAGCGCCGCACGCACTTGACGATGTTCTCGGCGGCACTCTGAGCGCCGGTCACGATGTGCACCTTCACCTCGAGACGGCCGCCGCTCATGCCGATCGGCTCCTTGACCTCGTGGCCGTCGATCACGAACTCCTGCGGCTCGACGAGCAGGAGGCGCTGGTCGTTCGGAATGTTGATCGCCTTGGCGGTCTCGACGACGCGCATGACGTCGACCGGCGTGACCTCCTTGTCGCGCACGATCACCATGCCGGTCGAGTTCTGGCCGCGGATGTGGCTGCCGGTGATGCCGGTGTAGACCCGCGTGATCTTGCAGTCGGCCATCATCTCGGCCTCCTTCAAGGCCTGCTGGATCGACTGCACCGTCGCGTCGATGTTGACGACGACGCCGCGCTTCAAACCGTGCGCGGGCGCGCTGCCGAGCCCGGCGATGCGCAGGTCGCCGTCGGGCAGCACCTCGGCCACCACCGCCATCACCTTGGCGGTGCCGATGTCGAGGCCGACGACGAGGTCCTTGAGTTCCTTGGCCATGTCAGCGGGCACCCGTCCGCACGCGCTCGGCGCGGCGCGGCGGCCGGCCGCGGGCAAGGAGTTCGGGGAGGCGCTTCATCGTGTGGTTCCTGGTTTGCGTGGCGGCTTCGCGGGCACCGGTTCGAGCGTCGTCGTGACGCCCTTCAGGCGGACCGCGTAGCCCTGGTTGTGGCGCAGATCGGCGTATTCGAGCGGGCGCTGGTAGCGCGCGGTGACGTGCGGCAGCGTGCCGATGAAAGTCAGCGTGCGCGCGATCACGTCGTCGTCGCGGCCGCGTCCGATCTCGACCGTGGCGCCGCTGTCGAGCGTCGCCTGCCACGAGCCGCGGGCCGACAGCGCGAGCGCAGTGACGCTGGCAGCGAGCGGCGCGAACGTCGGATTGAGGCGCTGCCACATCGCGAGCACGTGCGCGGCGCTGCCGTCCGGCCCTTCGAGGGTCGGCAACTCGTCGTCCTCGACCGCGCCCACATTGGCCTCGAACACCTCGCCGAAGCTGTTGACGAGCTTCTCGGTCTCGCTCGCGCTGCCCCACAGCGCGACCGGGCGGTGCTCCTCGAGGCGCACCTCGAGCCGGTTCGGCCAGACCCGGCTGACGACCGCGCGGCGCACCCACGGCACGCTCTCGAACGCGCGGCGCGCATCGCCAAGGTCGATCGTGAAGAAGCTTCCCGCCAGGCGCGGCGCGGCGTTGGCACGGATCGTCGAGACGCTGTTGCGCGAGACGTCGCCTTCGACACGGATCGCGCGGATCGTGAACACCGGCTGGCGCGCGAGCCAGAGCAGCGCGACGCCGATGAGCGCCAGCGCGCCGAGCAGCATCAGCAGGTTGGCCGCTCGGTTCATCAGGCGCACGTCGGCCGGCAACTCGGGCGCGGCCTGCGCGTAACCGGGGTTGCGCACGATCACCGGTCTTCCTCCGGCGGCGGCGTGTCGAGTGCGGACGCGCGCGGCGGCGCGTCCAGGGTTGCGCCGATCAGCAGCTCGACGCAGAGCTGCTCGTAGGGAATGCCGGCGGCCTTGGCGGACATCGGCACCAGCGAGTGCGTCGTCATGCCCGGCGAGGTGTTCATCTCCAGCAGGAACGGCTTGCGATCGCTGCGGCGGATCATCAGGTCGGCACGGCCCCAGCCGCGGCAGCCGAGCGTGCGGTACGCCTTAAGCGCAAGACTCGCGATCGCCTGCTCCTCCGCTTCCGGCAAGCCCGCCGGGCAGCGATAGGTGACGACGTCGGTGAAGTACTTGTTCTGGTAGTCGTACGCGCCTTCGGGGGCCTCGATCTTCACGACGGGCAGCGCGCGTGCGCTCGCGCCCTGGCCGATCAGCGCACAGGTGACCTCGTCGCCGTCGATGAACTCCTCGCACAGCACGTCGGGGTCGTAGCGCGCGGCGAGCTCGACCGCGGCCTGCATGTCGGAGTAACCGACGACCTTGCTGATGCCGATCGAAGAGCCTTCGCGCGGCGGCTTCACGATGAGCGGCAGGCCGAGCTCGTCGGAAATCGTGCGAACACGCCCGGCGCCGTGCTCGCCCGGCGCGAGCCACGCGAAGCGCGGCGTCGACAGGCCCTCGGCGAGCCACACCCGCTTCGTCATCACCTTGTCCATCGCGATCGCGGACGCCATCACGCCCGACCCGGTGTACGGGATGCGCAGCAGCTCGAGTGCGCCCTGCACGCTGCCGTCCTCGCCGTGACGACCGTGCAGCGCGATGAAGACGCGCTGGAAGCCGTCGCGCTTGAGCTCGGAGAGATCGCGCGTCGACGGGTCGAATGCATGCGCGTCGACGCCGCGCGACTGCAGCGCGGCGAGCACGCCGCGCCCCGACATCAGCGAGATCTCGCGCTCGGCCGAGCTGCCGCCGAGCAGCACCGCGACCTTGCCGAGGCGAACGCCGACGGCCTTGTCGCGTGCGCTCAGGTGGCGGGTGCCGAACGGATGAAAGCGCGTGCTCATCGAACCTCCTTGAGCAGCTCGACCACGCGGCCGGCGACGTTGCCGATCGAACCGGCGCCCATCGCGATGACGACGTCGCCGTCGCGCGCGTGCTCGGTGATCGCGCCCGGCATGTCGGCGATGTCGTCGACGAACACCGGGTCGACCTTGCCGGCGACGCGCAGCGCGCGCGCGAGCGCACGACCGTCGGCGGCGACGATCGGCGCCTCGCCGGCGGCGTAGACGTCCGCGAGCAGCACGGCGTCGGCGCTGCCGATCACCTTGACGAAATCCTCGAAGCAGTCGCGCGTGCGCGTGTAGCGGTGCGGCTGGAACGCGAGCACGAGGCGGCGCCCCGGGTACGCGCCGCGCGCGGCCGCGAGCGTCGCCGCCATCTCGACCGGGTGGTGGCCGTAGTCGTCGATCAGGGTGAAGCTGCCGCTGCGGCGGCGCTCGCCGTCGCGCGCGAGCGTCGGCTGCTCGCCGTAAGGCTGGAAGCGTCGGCCGACTCCCTTGAAGTCGGCGAGCCCCTCGACCACCGCCGCATCGGGCAGCTCGAGCTCGGCGGCGACCGCGATCGCGGCGAGCGCGTTCAGCACGTTGTGGCGGCCCGGCAGGTTGAGGCGCACCGCAAGGTCGGGCATCTGCACGCCGTTCCGGCGCTGCACCGTGAACTGCATCGCGGCGCCCTGCGCCTCGACGTCGACCGCGCGCACCATCGCGTCCTCGGCGAAGCCGTAGGTGACGATCGGGCGCGACACCATCGGCATGATCGAGCGCACGCCGGCGTCGTCCGCGCACACGATCGCGGCGCCGTAGAACGGCATGCGGTGGATGAACTCGACGAACGCCGCCTTGAGCCGGGCGAAGTCGTGCCCGTAGGTGTCCATGTGGTCGGCGTCGATGTTGGTGACGACCGCCATCACCGGCAGCAGGTTGAGGAACGAGGCGTCCGACTCGTCGGCCTCGACCACGATGTAGTCGCCCGAGCCGAGCCGCGAGTTCGCGCCGGCGGCGTTGAGCCGGCCGCCGATCACGAAGGTCGGGTCGACGCCCGCCGCCGCGAGCACGCTCGTCACCAGGCTCGTGGTCGTGGTCTTGCCGTGCGTGCCGGCGATCGCGATGCCTTGCTTGAGGCGCATCAGCTCGGCCAGCATCACGGCGCGCGGCACCACCGGCACGCGCCTCGCGCGCGCGGCGATCACCTCGGGGTTGTCGCCCTTCACCGCGCTCGACGTGACGACCGCCTCGGCACCTTCGATGTTGGCGGCGTCGTGTCCGATCGTCACGCCGATGCCGAGTGCCGCGAGGCGCCGCGTCGTCGCGCTCTCGCTCTGGTCCGAGCCGGTCACGCGGTACGCGAGGTTGTGCAGGATCTCGGCGATGCCGCTCATGCCGGCGCCGCCCACGCCGACGAAGTGGATGTGCTTGACCGCGTGCTTCATCGGGCGGCCTCGCGCGCCACGGCCGACTTCGTCGGCATGCGTGGCCTCTCGACGAAGTGGATGTGCTTGACCGCGTGCTTCATCGGGCGGCCTCGCGCGCCACGGCTGACTTCGTCGGCATGCGTCGCCCTTCGACGAAGTGGATGTGCTCTGCGGCGTGCTTCATGCCGCCACCAGTCGTTCGATCTCGTCGGCCACGCGGCCGGCGGCATGGGGTCGGGCGAGCGCGCGCGCCTTGCTCGCCATGGCGAGCAGCGCCTCGCGCGTGAGACCGCGCAGCAGCTCCGCGAGCCGCGCCGCAGTCAGTTCGCCCTGCGGCAGATGGATCGCAGCCCCGTGCGATGCCAGCCAGGCCGCGTTATCGCGCTGGTGCGCGGTCGTGCTCGCGATGAAAGGCACCAGCACCGACGCGACACCGGCGGCGCAGAGCTCGCTCACCGTGATGGCGCCGGCACGGCACACGATCACGTCGCAGTTGGCGAGGCGCTCGGCCATGTCGTCGATGAACGCGCGCACGTCGGCCGGCACGCCGGCGCGCGCATAGGCCTGGGTGACGGCCGCACGGTCGGCTTCGCCGGTCTGGTGCGTAATCTCCGGACGCTCGCCCGCATCCAGCAAAGCGATCGCCGCCGGCACGTTCTCGTTGAGGACGCGTGCGCCGAGGCTGCCGCCGACGACGAGCACGCGCAGCGGGCCACTGCGGCCGGCGAAGCGCTCCGCAGGCGGCGCGATCGCCTCGATCGCCGCGCGCACCGGATTGCCGGTGACGACGCCGTTCGGCACCTTGGCGGCCGAATCGCCGGCGAAGCCGAAGGCGACGCGGTCGGCGGCCTTCAGCAGCGCGCGGTTGCTGAGCAGCAGCGTCGCGTCGGCGTTCACCACCACCAGCGGGCGGCGCCGCAGCCACGCCGCCCAGCCGGCCGGAAACGACAGATAGCCGCCCATCGCGAGCACCGCGTCGGCGCGGCGCCGGCCGAGGATGCGGGCGCAGGTCCAGAACGCGCCGGCGAGGCGCAGCGCGCCGCCGAGCGTGTGCAGCAGCCCCTTGCCGCGCAGGCCGCTGAAGGCGACGCGGTCGAGCGCGATGTCGCGCGCCGGCACCAGCCGATTCTCGATGCCGCCCGGCGTGCCGAGCCAGCTGACGTGCCAGCCGCGCCCGATCATCTCGGCGGCGACGGCGAGCCCCGGGATCACGTGACCGCCGGTTCCGGCCGCGACGATGACGAGGTTGCGGACGGTCATGCGCGGCCTCCGCGCATCAGTTGCCGATTTTGGCTACGGCACGCGCATTCCATGCGCTTGACTTCGCTACACGAAGTCAGCCTTCGCCGAAACAGCCCGCTTGCGCGCATGGGGCGCGCAAGGGCCTCGCCTTGGCAGAGCCAAGCCGCGGCCCTCATGCGCGGCCTCCGCGCATGAGCTGTCTGTTTTCAATATCCACGCGCAGCACGATCGCCAGCGCCACCAGGTTCATCACGATCGCCGAGCCGCCGTAGCTCATCAGCGGCAGCGTGAGCCCCTTCGTCGGCAGCACGCCGAGGTTGACGCCCATGTTGATGAACGCCTGGCCCGACATCCAGATCGCGATGCCCTGCGCGTAGAGGCCGGCGAACACGCGATCGAGGGCGATCGCCTGGCGGCCGATGTGGAAGATGCGGCGGGCGAGCCAGAAGAACGCGACGATCACGCAGGCGACGCCGACGAAGCCGAGCTCCTCGCCGATCACCGCCAGCAGGAAGTCGGTGTGCGCCTCCGGCAGGTAGTGCAGCTTCTCGACGCTCGACCCGAGCCCCTGGCCGAAGATCTCGCCGCGGCCGAACGCGATCAGCGAGTGCGAGAGCTGGTAGGCCTTGCCCAGCGTGTAGCGCTCGTCCCAGGGGTTGAGGTACGCGAAGATGCGCTCGCGCCGCCACGGGCTCAGGGTGATCATCAGCACGAACGCGCCGACCAGCACCACCGTGATCAGCGAGAACATGCGCCCGTTGACGCCGCCGAGGAAGAGGATTCCCATCGCGATGGCGGCGATCACCATGAACGCGCCCATGTCGGGTTCGGCCAGCAGCAGCAGGCCCACCACCGCGATCGCGACCGCCATCGGCATCACCGCACGGAAGAAGTTCTCCTTCACGTCCATGCGCCGCACCATGTAGCCGGCGGCGTACATCGCGATCGCGATCTTGGCAAGCTCGGACGGCTGGAAGCTCATGATCCCGAGCGGGATCCAGCGCCGCGCCCCGTTCATCGACTTGCCGATGAACGGCACCAGCACCAGGATCAGCGTCAGCAGCGCGGCCACGAATATCCACGGCGAGAGCTTCTCCCACACGCTCACCGGCACCTGCACCGCGACCACCGCCGCGAGCACCGCGATCGCGATCGACGCGATGTGGCGGGTCAGGAAGTAGGTCTGCGAGTAGCGCGCGAACTTGGGGTTGTCGGGCAACGCGATCGACGCGCTGTAGACCATCACGAGGCCGAGCGCCAGCAGTCCCGCGACGACCCAGACCAGGCTGCGGTCGAAGCCGAGCAGGCGCGCCGGCTGGCCGCTGTCGACGCTGATCCACTCGCGCACCGGGATCTCGGCGCGCTCCGTGCGCGCCGAACCCTCGCGGCGCAAGAGGCCGCCGAAGCGGGCGCGCAGGGCCTGCCAGCCGGACAAGGTTTCGGTGCTCATGCCATCACCCCCGCGCGGTCGGCCGCGATCGCGCGCACCGTGTCGACGAACACCGCGGCGCGATGCGCGTAGTCGCGGAACATGTCGAGGCTCGCGCACGCCGGGCTCAGCAGCACGGCGTCGCCGGGCTGCGCCTGCTCGAAGCACCACCGTGTCGCCGCCTCCAGGCTCGGGTGGCGCGTGAGCGGCAGCCCGGTCGCGCCGACGACTCGCTCGATCGCGTCGGCATCGCGGCCGATCGTGGCGATCGCACGTGCGTGGCGGCCGAGCGGCGCGAGCAGCGGCGCGAAATCCTGACCCTTGCCGTCGCCGCCGAGGATCACCGCCAGGCGCGCCGGCGCCCGATCGGCACCGAGGCCGTCGAGCGCGGCGACGGTCGCGCCGACGTTGGTGCCCTTGCTGTCGTCGAACGCGTCGATGCCGTCGATGGTCGCGATGAACTCGACGCGGTGCGGCTCGCCGCGGTACTCGCGCAGGGCGTGCAGCATCGGCGCAAGACCGCAGCCGATCGCGCTCGCCAGCGCGAGCGCGGCGAGCGCGTTGGCGGCGTTGTGGCGGCCGCGCACGCGCAGCGCGTCCGCCGGCATCAGGCGCTGCATCTGCAGGGCGCTGCTCGCGGCCTCGGCACGCGCGCGGCGCCCGCCGTCGCGCTCGGGCTCGATTGCGCGGGCCAGCCAAGCAATGCCGTGCTCGATGACGATGCCGAAGTCGCCCGCGCGCGTCGGCGCGCCGATGCCGAAGCGCACGACCTGCCGCGGCACGCTGCGCACGCGCTTCTTCGGCGCAGGCGCGGCGGGCAGCGCGGCCTCGACCGCGGGGTCGTCGCGATTGGCGACGATCACCGCGCGCGCGCCGAACACGCGTGCCTTGGCCGCGACGTAAGCGTCGAACGAGCCGTGCCAGTCGAGGTGGTCCTGCGTCAGGTTGAGCAGGGCCGCGGCGCTCGGCTCGAACCCCGTCACGCCGTCGAGCTGGAAGCTCGAGAGCTCGAGGACCCAGACCTCGGGAAGCTCGGCGAGCGCCGGGTGAACCGGGGCCGGCGCGGTTGGCGCGGCGAGCAGCGCTTCGAGTCGCGCCGGGTCGGCTTCGGCAGAGTCGTCGCCGTCGGCATCGCTTTCGTCCGGTTCGACTCGGGTCGCGGCAGGATCGCGTGCCCCGGCGTCTGCGGACGCTTCGCCGCCCGCCGCCGCGCTGTCGAAGGCGCGGGCGCCTCTCGCACCGCCTTCGGGGGCAGCGGCATCGGCGGCATCGGTTGCCGGATCCGCATCGGCGGCAGCGGAATCCGTATCGGCGGCAGAGGAATCCGTATCGGCGTCGTCGCCGCTCGCCGCATCCACATGGCCGCCCGCGGCGTCCGTGGCTGCGAACGCAGCGGCCGCAGCGGCCGCATTGCCGAGAGCGCCGGCGCCACCCTGCGCCGCTGCGACCTCGACCTCGCCGACGGCGTCGAGCGCGTCGGCCAGCGTCTGCAGCATGGTCGGACCGATGTTGCCGGCGACCGCGACGCGGCGGCCGGTGCTCTCGACGAGCTGCGCGGTCATCGCGGTGGTCGTCGTCTTGCCGTTGGTGCCGGTGATCGCGAGAACCTTCGGCGCATAGCCGATCGCGCCGGCCAGCACGTCGAGCGCTTCGGCGAACAGCCCGAGCTCGCCCTGCACCGCGATGCCGCGTTCGGCGGCCGCGCTCAGCACGGCGGCGATGCGCGTGTCGCCCGGCGCGAGGCCGGGGCTCTTCAGCACGGCGACGCAGCCTTCGAGCGCGCGCCCCGCGTCGAGCTCGCCGGCCAGGCGCTCGACCTCCGGCAGCTCGCTGGCCAGCGTCGCGGCGGCGGGCGGCTCGGCGCGCGAGTCCCAGGCGCGCACCTGCGCACCGTGGCGGGCGCACCAGCGCGCCATCGCCAGCCCCGACGCACCGAGGCCGAGCACCAGCACCGCGTGGCCTTGCAGACGTTCGATGACGAGACGCATGCCGGTCACCGCAGCTTCAGGCTCGCCAGGCCGATGAGGCACAGCAGCATGGTGATGATCCAGAACCGGACGACGACCTGCGTCTCCTTCCAGCCCGACTTCTCGAAGTGATGGTGCAGCGGCGCCATCTTGAAGAAGCGCCGCCCCTCGCCGTAGCGCCGGCGCGTGTACTTGAACCAGATGACCTGCGCCATCACCGAGAGCGCCTCGACGACGAAGACGCCGCCCATGATCCCGAGCACGATCTCCTGGCGCGTGATCACCGCGATCGTGCCGAGCGCGCCGCCGAGCGCGAGCGCGCCGACGTCGCCCATGAAGACCTGCGCGGGGTGGGTGTTGAACCACAGGAAGGCGAGCCCGGCGCCCGCCATCGCGGCGCAGAAGATCAGCAGCTCACCGGCGCCCGGGATGTACGGGAACAGCAGGTAGCGCGAATAGTCGGGCCGGCCGATGATGTAGGCGAACACGCCGAGCGCCGAGCCGACCATCACCACCGGCATGATCGCGAGGCCGTCGAGCCCGTCGGTGAGGTTCACCGCGTTGCTCGCGCCGACGATCACGAAGTAGGTGAGGCCGATGAAGCCGAACACCCCGAGCGGATACGTGATCGTCTTGAAGAACGGCAGCATCAGGTCGGCCTTCGGCGGCAGCGCGTTGGAGAACCCGCTCTGCACCCAGCGCACGAAGAGCTCGAGCACGCGCAGGTTCGACGTCTCGGAGACGCTGAACGCCAGGTAGATCGCCGCGACGAGCCCGATCACCGACTGCCAGAAGTACTTCTCGCGCGAGCGCATGCCTTCCGGGTTCTTGCCGACCACCTTGCGGTAGTCGTCGACCCAGCCGATCGCGCCGAATCCGACCGTCACCAGCATGACGATCCACACGAAACGGTTGGACCAATCGAACCAGAGCAGCGTCGACACGCCGATGCCCAGGAGGATGAGCACGCCGCCCATCGTCGGCGTGCCGCTCTTGACGTGGTGCGTGTCGACGCCGTAGCTGCGGATCGGCTGGCCGATCTTCAGCTCGGTGAGGCGCCGGATCACCCACGGGCCGAGCGCGAGGCCGATCAGCATCGCGGTCATCGCGGCCATCACGGCGCGGAACGTCAGGTACTGGAAGACGCGGAAGAAGCCGAACGCCGGCGACTGGTCCTGCAGCCACTGCGCGAGGCTATACAGCATGCGAAGCCTCCGCGGGGCCGGCGAGCGCGCGCACGACGCGCTCCATCGCCATGAAGCGCGAGCCCTTGACGAGCACGCTGCGGAAGGCCGGCAGCGCCGCCGCGTCGCCGAGTGCGCCGAGCAGGTCGGCGACGCTCGCGAAGTGGCGCGCGGGCCCGCCGAACGCGGCGGCGGCGTGACGGCTCAGGTCGCCCGCCGCCCACATGGCGTCGATGCCGCGCGAGCGCGCGTAGGCACCGATCTCGGCGTGGAACGCCGGGCCCTGGTCGCCGACCTCGCCCATGTCGCCGAGCACCAGCCAGCGCGGCGCCGCGCAGCCGGCGAGCACGTCGATCGCGGCCCGCATCGAGTCGGGATTGGCGTTGTAGGTGTCGTCGATCAGCGTCACGTCCTCGCCGGCACGCGCCAGGCGCTGCGTCTGCAGCCGCCCCTTGACCGGCTCGAAGCGGGCGAGCCCGGCGCCGATCGCGTCGAGCGGGCACCCGGCGGCGAGCGCGCACGCGCTCGCGGCGAGCGCGTTCTTCACGTTGTGGAGTCCTGCGATGGCGAGCGTGCTGTCGATGCGCCCGGCCGGCGTCGTGATGGCGAGCGCCCAGCCGGCGCCCTGCGCCTCGGCGCGCCCGGTCACGTCGGCGCGGCCCTCGAGCGCGAACGTCAGCACGCGGCGCGCGCCGGCGAGCTCGCGCCAGAGCGGCGCATAGGCGTCGTCCGCGGGAAACACGGCCGTGCCGTCGGTGCCGAGCGCCGCGATCGCGGAACCGTTCTCGCGCGCCACCGCGGCCACGTCGGCCATGAACTCGAGGTGCTCGCGCTGGGCGTTGTTGACGAGCACGACGGTCGGTGCGGCGAGCGCGGCGAGCCGGGCGATCTCGCCGGGGTGGTTCATCCCGAGCTCGACCACCGCCGCGCGGTGCGCCGTGGCGCCCTCACCGCGCAGGCCGAGCAGCGTGAGCGGCACGCCGATGTGGTTGTTGAAGTTGCCCTTGGTCGCGAACGCGGCGTCGCCCAGCCAGGCGCGCAGGATCGTCGCGATCATCTGCGTCACCGTGGTCTTGCCGTTGCTGCCGGTGACGGCGATGAGCGGCAGGTCGAAGCGGCGCCGCCACGCCGCGGCAAGCATCGCGAGCGCCGCCTCGGCGTCGGCGACCTCGAGGCCGGGAAGACCCGCTTCGGCAAGGCCGCGCTCGGCGAGCGCGGCGGCGGCGCCCGCCGCCTTCGCCTGCGGCAGGAAGTCGTTGGCGTCGAAGCGCTCGCCGCGCAACGCGACGAAAAGGTCGCCCGGCTGCAGCGTGCGGGTGTCGCTGTGCACGCGCGCGAGCGGCGTCGCCGGGTCGCCGACGAGCCGGGCCTCGGGCAGCATGCGCGCCGCGTCGCCGAGCGTCATCATGCGCGCGCTCCGGCGCCGCGGCGGCGCTCGAGTGCCGCGGCGGCGTGCACGGCGTCGGAGAACGGCAGCTTGTTGCCGCCGATCTCCTGGTAGTCCTCGTGGCCCTTGCCGGCGAGCAGCACCACGTCGGCGTCGGCAGCGTTCGCCAGCGCATGCGCGATCGCGTCGGCGCGGTTCTCGATCACGTCGACCTCGTCGTGCCCCGTGAGCCCGGCGAGGATGTTCGAGATGATGAAGTCCGGCACCTCGAAGCGGGGGTTGTCGCTGGTCACGACGACGCGCTCGGCGAGGCGGCGCGCGATCGCACCCATCAGCGGGCGCTTGCCGGGGTCGCGGTTGCCGCCGCAGCCGAACACGCACCAGAGCTGCCCGCCACGTTCGGAGGCCAGGCGCTGCAGCGCGCCGAGCGCCTTCTCGAGCGCGTCGGGCGTGTGAGCGTAGTCGACCAGGACCACCGGCCCGGCGTCGCCGCCGCCGACGCGCTGCATGCGGCCGGGCACCGGGCTCAGGACCGCGCACGTGGCCGCCGCGGCTTCGAGCGGCACGCCGCTCGCGCGCAGCACGCCGATCACGGCGAGCAGGTTCGAGACGTTGAAATCGCCGATCAGGCCGGTCGTCACGCTCGCTCGGGCGCCCGCCTCGTGGACGTCGAACGAGAGCCCTGCGGAGTCGTAGTGCACGTCCGTCGCGCGCAGCCGTGCATCGTGGCGCACGCCGTGGGTCCAGACGTCGACCGCGCGCGCGGGCTCGCCCGAGGGCTCGGCCTCGAGGCGCGACAACGCGTTCGCCGGGTCGAGCGACGCCGCGAGCGCGGCGCCGCGCTCGTCGTCGACGTTGATCACCGCCGCGCGCAGCCCGGGCCAGGCGAACAGCTGCGCCTTGGCCTGCCAGTAGGCGGTCATGTCGCCGTGATAGTCCAGGTGGTCCTGCGTGAAGTTGGTGAAGACGGCGACCTCGACCCGGGTGCCGGCGAGCCGGTGCTCGACGATGCCGATCGACGACGCCTCGATCGCGCAGGCGGCGAAGCCGGCGTCGACGAAGCGGCGCAGCGTCGCCTGCAGGGTGACCGGGTCCGGCGTGGTGAGGCCGGTCGATTCGAGCGGGAGCGCCGCGCCAGCGGCTGCGGCCGCCGCCCGCGGCGGCTCGCCGACGCCGAGCGTGCCGACGAGGCCGCAGCGCCTGCCGCACGCGGCGAGCGCCTGCGCGACCCACCACGCGGTCGACGTCTTGCCGTTGGTACCGGTGCAGGCGACGATCGACAGCCGCTCGCTCGGCTCGCCGGCGAAGCGGCTCGCGATGCGTCCGGTCGCCGCCTTGAGGCCGTCGTAGGCAGCCACGCGCGGCTCGTCGTCGTAGCCGAACACCGCCGCGCCGCGCGCCTCGATCAGGCACGCGCTCGCGCCGGCGGCGAGCGCACCCGGCACGTGGTGCCGAGCGTCGTGCGCGTAGCCGGGCCACGCGATGAACGCGTCGCCGGCGGTCACGCGCCGGCTGTCGGTGGTGAGGCCGCGCGCGCCGCGCGCCAGCAGCCAGGCGTGCGCGGCGTCGACGGTGGCGAGCTCGTGGAGCGGCATCAGCGCGCGTCCTTCATCAGAAGCTCTCGACCTCGGCCGGCATGTCCTTCGACACGATCTGCGGCTGCACGTCCATGTCGGGCTGCACGCCCATCATGCGAAGGGTCTGCTGCACGACCTCGCTGAACACCGGCGCGGCGACGTCGCCGCCGTAGTAGCGCCCGTTGCTCGGCTCGTCGAGCATCACCGCGACGATGATCCGCGGATTGAAGATCGGGGCGATACCCACGAACCAGGCGCGGTACTTCTTGGTCGCGTAGCCCTTGCCTTCCTGCTTGTACGCGGTGCCGCTCTTGCCGCCGACCGCGTAGCCCATGACCTGCGCCTTGGGCGCGGTGCCGCCCGGCAGCGTGACGAGATGCAGCATCTCGCGGATCTGGCGCGCGGTCTTGGGCGAGAGCACCCGCAGGCCCGTCGCCATCGGCGGCGGCGCACTGCCGACCGGGCGCGTCAGCGAGACCGGGATCATTTCGCCGTCGTGTGCGAACACCGTGTAGGCGTGGGCGATCTGGAACAGCGACGCCGAGAGGCCGTAGCCGTAGCTCATCGTCGCCTGCTCGATCGGGCGCCAGCTCTTGTAGGGGCGCAGGCGCCCGGTCACCGCACCGGGGAAGCCGATCTGCGGCTTCTGGCCGAAGCCGATCGCGCTGTACAGCTCCCACATCTCGCGCGGCGAGAACGTCATCGCCATGCGCACCGCGCCGACGTTGCTCGACTTCTGGATCACCTGGGCGACCGTCAGATTGCCGTGCGCGTGCGAGTCCGTGATCGTCGAGCCGGTCAGCGTCATGCGGCCGGGCGCGGTCTGGATCACGGTGTCGGGCGTGACGCGCCTGGTCTCGAGCGCCCAGCCGGCAACGAACGGCTTCATCGTCGAGCCGGGCTCGAAGGTGTCGGTGAGCGCGCGATTGCGCAGCTGGGCCCCGCTCAGGTTGCGCCGATCGTTCGGCATGTAGCTCGGGTAGTTCGCGAGCGCCAGCACGTCGCCGGTCTGCGAGTCGATCACGACCACGCTGCCGCCCTTGGCCTTGTTCGCGGTCACCGCGTCGCGGATGCGCTGGTAGGCGAAGAACTGCACCTTCGAATCGACCGTGAGCGCGATGTCGTGGCCGTCGACCGGAGCGACGCTGTCGCCGAGGTCCTCGATGACGCGGCCGAGGCGGTCGCGGATCACCCGCCGCGAGCCGTCGCGACCGGCGAGGTTGTTCTGGAACGCGAGCTCGACGCCTTCCTGGCCGCGGTTTTCGATGTCGGTGAAGCCGACGATGTGCGCCGCCGACTCGCTTTCAGGGTACGAGCGCTTGTACTCGCGGATCTGGTGCACGCCCTTGATGCCGAGCGCCTTGATCTGCTGGGCGACGCCGTCGTCGACCTGGCGCTTGAGCCAGACGAAGTTCTGGCTGCCGGCGAGCCGGTCGTCGAGCTCGCGCGGCGTCATGCCGACGAGCTTGGCGAGCGCGGCGCGCGCGCCGTCGTCGGCATCGATGTCCTTCGGGATCGCCCAGATCGACGGCGCGGGGATGCTCGCCGCGAGGATCAGCCCGTTGCGGTCGAAGATGCGGCCGCGGCTCGCCGGCAGGGTGAGCGTGTGCGCATAGCGGCTCTCGCCCTGCTTCAGGAAGAACGGCGCGTCGACGATCTGCACGTAGACCGCGCGCCCGAGCAGCACCAGGAAACTGAGGCCCACGAGCGCGACCAGGAACTTCGAGCGCCACGGCGGCGTTCGCGAGGCGAGCAGCGGGCTGGTCGAGTAGTTGACGCTGCGCACGCTCGTCGGAACGGCGCGCGGCTTGGGCTGACGCAGGCGGCTCATCGGGGGGTCACTCCGGAAGCAGGCAACGCCGCTCCGGCGTCGCGGGCCACGTAGAAGGTGACGGCAGGTGTCGCGCTGCGCATGGCCAGGCGGTCGCGCGCGGTGCGCTCGACCCGCGAGGGCGTCGCCTCGGTGCGCAGCTCGGTCTCGAGGCGCTCGAACTCGGTGTTGAGCGCGCGCTCCTCGGCACGCGCGCGATCGAGCTCGGTGAAGAGGCGCCGACCGTCGTACGACACCTCGATCAGGTAGACGCAGCTCGCGAGCAGGCCGACCAGCAGCACGACGTTGAGCCGGTTCATGCCGGCACCTCGGTGCGTTCGGCCACGCGCATGATCGCCGAGCGCGCGCGCGGGTTCGCCGCGAGCTCGGCGGCGCCCGGCTTCACTCGGCCGAGCGCCTTCAGGCGATGCGGCGCCTCGGCGGCGAACGGCGCGCGCCGGTCGAACACGCTGCGGCTCTCGCGGGCGATGAAGGTCTTGACGATCCGATCCTCGAGCGAGTGGAAGCTGATCACGACCAGCCGCCCGCCGGGCGCGAGCACCGCCAGCGCGGCGTTCAGCCCCTGCTCGAGCTCCTCAAGCTCGGCGTTGACGAAAATCCGAAGAGCCTGAAACGTGCGCGTTGCAGGGTTCTGGCCTGGCTCGCGGGTCTTGACCGCACCAGCCACGACCTCGGAAAGCTCCCGGGTGGTTCGAACTGGGTTCCCGCCTGCGCGCCGAGCAACAAGCGCCTTTGCAACCTGTAGAGCAAACCGTTCTTCCCCATAGTCGCGTATCACCTCCGCAATCTGGCGCTCGTCGGCGCGCTCGAGAAACTCGGCCGCGCTTTCGCCGCGGGTGGTGTCCATCCGCATGTCGAGCGGGCCGTCGAAGCGGAAGCTGAAGCCGCGCTCGGCGTGGTCGATCTGCGGCGACGACACGCCGACGTCGAGCAGCACGCCGTCGACGCGCTCGATGCCGAGGCCAGCCAGCGTCGCCGCGAGCTGAGAGAAGTTGGCGTGGTGCACCGAGAAGCGCGCGTCGGCGGCGAGCTCGGCATCGGCGGCCGCGGCATCAATGGCGTGCGGGTCGCGGTCGAGCGCGACCAGCCGGCCGGCGGGCGCCAGGCGCGCGAGCAGCGCGCGGGCATGGCCGCCACGACCGAAGGTGCCGTCGAGGTAGATGCCGTCGGTGCGCGTCACGAGCGCATCGACCGCTTCCTCCAGCAGCACGGTGGCGTGGAACGAGGGGCGTTCGGCAGCCATCAGAAGCTGAAGCTCTTGAGCGATTCGGGCATCGGCGACTGCATGACCGCCGCTTCGTGGGCGGCGTGTCGCTCGCGATCCCACAGCTCGAAGTGGCTGCCCATGCCGAGCAGCATCACGTCGCGCACCAGCCCGGCAGCGGCACGCAGCTCGGGCGCGATCAGCACGCGCGACGACGCGTCGATGTCCACGTCCATCGCGTTGCCGAGGAAGACGCGCTTCCAGCCGCTCGAATCCATCGGCAGCGCCGCGACCTTGTCGCGGAAGGTCTCCCAGGCAGGGCGCGGGAAAATCAGCAGCGAGCCCTCGGGGTGCTTCGTGATGGTGAGCTGGTTCACGCCCATCGCAGCAAGCAGTTCGCGGTGGCGTGCAGGCATGGCGATCCGACCTTTGCTGTCGAGCGTCAACGCTGCAGGGCCCTGGAACACGACGCTTGCCACAAAACCCCACAAAAGTGCACTTTCCGCCACTCTAGCGGATGCGCCGGGGTGGGTCAACGAAACGGGGAAATAAAAATCAATCGAATCAACGACTTAGCGACGAATTGATACACGCTTCGGCGACCAAAAAAGCGTTTGGAAATAAGGACTTGCGAACCCGACTGAAAGTTGCGGATCACGTGGCGGCCGGCTATGAGCCGGCTGCGCCTGCGGCGGCGAGCGAAGCCGGCGCGCGTAAGCGCGGCCAAAAGGTCTGCGCCGGCGCGGACACAACCCCTGCGCAGACCTGATGCGTTCTTGCAACACGCAAAAGCGTCTTTCGCGTGGCGAAGCGCCCGGCGCTAGGATGCCGGGGCTGCCTGAGGGGACCGGGAGTCGCGCCGGTTCGGTGTCACCGCCATACCCGCGGCGGCCGCCGGTGGCAGGAAGTCGCGCACCTGCCAGGCAGCAGCCCCACACTAGCGACCGAGGAATCCGCGTGCGTGGCGGTGCACTTCGACGCGCGTCGACGGCTCGCCGGCGGCCTGCCGCACCCCCGCTCAGAGGAGGGCGTGCTGTTTGGAGGCTTCGTCTGGCGAGACCGGCGAGCGCAGCAGTCCGATCACTATGAACTGCCGCGGGTGAGCCTTCATGGTGCCCATCACCAGGTGAAGGTTGCGCTTCGGAATGTTCTGGCCGTACTCCTCTGAGAGCACGCTCAGCGCCCGGTCGCCGTACCTGCGCTTGTACGCATGATGCGCCGCGTGGACCTCCCAATCGTGGATCTTCATCGAGTGCGAGATCCCATCGCAGGTGAAGTCATACCGGAACTCGTGCTCTACCAGCAACGGCTCGAGCCGGCCGGGGTCCAGGAGCGACACCTGCTGGAAAGCAGCTCGCAATTCACGATCTTCGCTCGAGTCCGACCTAAGCCGTCGCGCTGAAAACCGGACCGATCCGGAGTCGGGACGTACCACGCCCAAGCTCTTGTGCGTCGCCACGTTTTCAGACTTCAATGTGACTAGGGAGCGCGACACATGGGAGGACCACAAGCGGACTCTCGCTTGTTCGTCGAGCGCTGCGGCCCGCTGAACGACGCGGATCGACTCTTCATCAACGTGACGGCTCTCCGGGCGAAAGTCCCCAGGAGGCCTGGTCGCTGAATACTCGATCACGTCCCAGCGATCGAACTTCTGTTCGGGCCTCAGGTGCCGGTATCGGACCGGGTAGAGCCGGACGAACTCTCCGTCAGGCGTGATCCCCGCACAACAGACGGTCTCTTCGTACTTTTGGCTCGGCTGCGGGAACGCTTTGACCAAGATCGCGGCTCTCTCCGGCTTCGGCAGGGACATGGGTGACCTCCAGGTGCCGTACAGGAAGACCGGTAATCGCCTTCAGACGATCGGCCACGGAACTCCGATGACACGCCTTGTGATCACGCTCGAAGCACATCAGCGCAACCCGCCCCTCAAGCGACGCCGACAGCTCTTCGAGCACACGTGAATGCGAGTCGAGGTGCGCGCCAAAGGCCGCGAAGAACGCTGGATAGTCGCGCTCGACGGCGAGGCTGCGACGCAGCGGCCGCGGCGTTCCAAGGGCGCGCTCGTGGCGGTACGCGATTCCGCGGGAGGTCAGCAATTCCGCCAAGGAAGTCTTCGAGAATCCCTTGCGCCTAGACAGCGGCAGCTCTCGGACGTCCAGCAGCGTTGTGACACCTTCACGGGTCAGTGTGCGGACGAAGTCCGCGAGCGACGCGCCTTCGTAGCCGATGGTGAAAAGACCCTTCATGGCGGCGGATGGTAGCCGGCGGAGCTAGGTTGCGCCCGCGCGCCCAGCTGTAACAGGTCGACTGGCATCGCGCTTGCCGTTGCGCTGACGGGCCGCCGCGCTGAGCGACAGCCCACACGTTCACGCGGGCGAAGACGTCTCGACGTTGATCATCAGCCGGACAGTGGACACGAGCTCGCGCCCAACTGCGAGTAGCTGCACCTCGACCTCGTAGTCGCCCGCGGTCTTCCAGTCAACCGTCGACGCGTCGGCCAGCGCGTGCACCTCCGAATGCATGCGCCCCTGCACCGCGCATTGCACCGCGTATCCCCTCAGCGCCCATCGCGCGCTGGGCGGCGCGCCAGCGTCGAGCGCCAGCCCACCGGTGAGGAGCGCGAGCCCGCCGAGCGCAGCGTCGTCAGCGGTGTGGTGCTGCGGGTCCTTCGCGCCAACTTCGGTCGGCGTCGGCATCACGACTTCGGCGCCCGTCGAGCTCAGCGAGCGGAGCGCCGGCCGCAGGCTCTTGAAGAACGGTGTGAGCGCGAGAATGGTCTCGGTGAACTTGGCCGCTCCCTCGATGTGGAAGCGTGCGAGTGTCTGGTTCATGGCCTGGCTCCGTCAGCAGGGAAGAAGTACGTTCTCCTGGGCTTGTACGGAAGGGCGAATCCTCTGGTCAAAGCGACGTAGGAGAAGTGCGGCGCTACAGCTCCGCCGCCTCGAGCAACCCGCCTTCGGGACGGTGGAGACGAACCTCGCGTAGCACCGCGGTGCTCATGTGGACCTCGCCTTCACCAGGTGATTGGCGCCGCCGCCGGCGACGAACTGCTCGACGGTAACGCCGAGGGTGAGCAGCAGCGTGCGCACCTCGTCGTCGAGATAGCGCCCGACCGGCACGCTGGCCAGGTAGGTGCGCAGCGAAGCCGCGTCAGCCGCACCGAACCCCTCCGCCCACGCGCGCAGCTGCGGCGTCAGCTTGTGCTCGCGCACGCCCTGCTCGACCAGCGCCGCGATCTCGGGAGGCACCGATCGCTGCCCGTGCCAGACGTCCGCGCCGCCGGCGCCGGCGCGCAGCTGCGCGACCACCGGCTGCATGCCGAGCAGTGCCGGGAAGTTCGTCAGCGCCGCGTTGTGCAGCCCGGTGATCTGCCCCGTGGCGCGGTCGTACTCGATCACCGGCGAGATGAACCGGTATTCCTTGGCGGCGATGCGCTGACGCGCCGCGGCGGTCCAGTCGACGCGCGAGAAGAGCCCCTGGCCAACGCGCCACTCCACGTGCGTGATCCAGCCGGCCGCCGGCGCCGGTTTGCCGTTCTCGGGCGCGAGCATCGTCTGGTGCTCGTAGTCGATCACGATCGGCGTCGACGCGGCGGTGCCGTTCAGGCGCACCGCGAGCTTCACGCCGCCGGTGTCGTCGAGCTTCCAGGTCAGGTCTTTACCCGGTCGGCCGTCGCGCGCTTTGAACTCGCCGGCTGGGAGTAGTTGCGCCTCGCCATTCGCAGCGAGGGCCAGGGCTGTTGCGAGCAGTGCTTGGTGGCTCATCCTGGGGCCTTTCGTTGCGTTCCGTTGACGGCCTACCAACCCGCGAGCGAGCCAGCGAGGTACTCGGCGATCGCGAGCTCGACCTCTTCCTGGTCGTCGCGGCCGAGCTGTCCCGCCTCGTGATCGGCGAACAGAAAGCCGCGCCGCGGCATGCGCCTGGTGCCGGTCTCGTGATAGATGCCATAGGGCTCGCTCACGCCCACCTCGACCCAGTCCTGGCCAGCGCTGTAGCCGAGCGACTGCTGCATCAGGCCGGTGGCCTCCAGGATGCGAGTGGTCTGACCCTTCTTCAGCTTGCGGGCGATCGTGCTCGGCGCCAGCGGCGCCCACGCCGCTCCGTCCGGGTCGCGCTTGTTGATGAGCCGCAGGTTGATGTTCATCTCCACCGCGGCACCGACGTGAGCCATCAGCCCACGGGTGTCCTTGACGCGCCGAACCGCTCGATCGAGCGTGCGCGTCAGGTCCAGGTTCTGAACCGCGATCGTGATCCGGTCGGCCATGCCCGCCCTACCTGGCGCCGGCCAGCATGCCGCCCTGGCGCCGCTCGTTCGCGATGACGTCGATGACGGTCGCGCGCACGCGCCGGCCGAGCTCGTCGCCGAACGCCCGCCGGTCGTCGTCGGCGCCGTCCGCGCCGCTCACGGAAACGTTGACCGTCACGCCGCCCATCGCCAACGCGCCGAGGTTGCGCACGTGCCGCGGATCGCTCGCCTTGAGCACCTCCTCGCCGAGCTCGAGCACTGCCGGCACCTCGTTGGGCTTGAGCCCGGCAATGCCTCCCGAGTGGTACCGCGGCGCCAGGGCGAACGCCGCGGCTGGCACTCGCTGCTTCCAGCCACCGCTGCCGCCCGCGATGCCGCCCGTGTGCAGGACGCCCACGACCGAATCCATGTACACACCGCTGCTGCCTCCGCCGCCGCCGAACAGGCCGGCGACAGCGCCGAGCAGCGAACCCCAGAACCCGCCGCCGCCGGAGGCGCTTGACGCCGCAGTCTGGAACTGCTTCACCAGCTGCTCGGCCAGTCCCTGGTTCAGCACGTTCAGCATCGCCGTGGCGAAGCCTCGCACCATGTCGACCAGCGCGGCCTTGGTGGACTTCGCGCCCGTGGACACGTCGTTGAGCGCGGTCGTCAGGTTGGACAACGCCGCGCCGCGAAGCGAGCGCTCCAGGTCGGTCGTGGTGTCCTTCAGCTTCGCGAGGTTCTGCCGCAGCCCCTCCACGGCGTTCTTCTCGGCGTCCGTGGCGGCGAGCTCTTGCAGCTTGCGCAAGATGTTTTCCAGCAGCGGAATGCTCTTGGCACGCGCTTCGAACTTGAGTCGCTCAGCCTCGGTCGTCGTGATCGCGCCGGCGCGCACCTGCGCGTCGATCTCTTCCTCCTTCAGGCGCACCGCGTCGGCCAGCGTCCCGTAGGCGTCCTGCAGCTTCCTGATCTCGGCGATGCGCAGCCGCACCTGGATCAGCTCGTCGGTCTTGGCGGTGCCGCCGGTCTCCTGGCGCTCGCGCCGGCGCATGTCGGTGAACTCGCGCTCCAGGCGCAGGCGCTCGTCCGCCACGGTGAGCTGATCGTTGCCGGCGCGGATCTCGTAGTCGACCTCGGCGCGCTGCCTGGCCAGCTCGTCCGTGATGCGGCGCTCCTCGACGGCACGCGATCGGGCCGCAGCAGCGCGATCGCGCCCGGCCTTGACCAGGTCGACCTCGAGCTGCGCGATCGCCGTGCGGTCACCTGCGATCGCCTCCTCGAACCCTTCCCGGTCGTTGCCCGAGCGCGCCCGCTTCAGCCGCTCAGTGTTCTCCTTCACCACGCGGCGGCGCGCTGCGATCTCCGCCTCGATGCGGGCGATCTCCTGGGCCGACTGTTCGTCCTCGAGCGCGCCGCGGGTGGCGAAGAACTGGCGCGTGGAGACGAGCTGCTCGTCGTACATCGCCTTGTTCGCGTCCAGCTGGCGCTGCGTCGAGTCGGCCACGATCGCCGCGATTCGGTCGTACTCTTCCTTGTACCGCGCCACGCGCGTGGTCACGCCGGCACCTGGTGCCGTCGCCTTGGCGACCGCCTCGCGCTCGTTCTTTGCCTGCTCGGCGAGAGCGCCGGCCTTCTCCTGCTGCAGCTTGCGCTCGAGCGCCAAGTTGCCGGCCAGGCGCGCGGCCGCGATCTCGCGATCCTTGGCCAGGATGTAGGCCGCGCGCTTGTCGGCGTACTCCTGCTGAATGCGCGCGAGCGTCTTGTTATCGTTCTCGAACTCGGTGACCGTGCGCGGGTCGCGCAGCGGCCGGTCCTCGCCCAGCGCCGGCCCGCCTCGGGGTCCAGCCTTCTCGCGGAGCTTGACCTCGATCTCGCGGTTGAGCGCGAGCAGCCGCGAGGCGAGCGCCGTCTCCGCCGACGCACGCGCGAAGGTTGCTGTCGCCGGGTCGCGGGTCTTGAGATCGTCGAGCTGCTTCTGCACCGCATCGCGCTCAGCCCGGATGGTGTCGACCGTGCGCTCGGTTGCAGCCTTCTGTGCCTTCTGAACGCCGATCCACGCAAGCGCGAGCGAGCCGAGGGTCACGATCAGACCGACAGGCCCGCCGATGATCGAGAGCAACCCGCGCGCAGCGATGCCGATGGTTGTGATGCCTCCGGCCAGCGCGCCGGCAGCCGTCACGGCCGTGCCGAGAGAGGCGACGAAGCCGCCGATCTTGACCGCGAGGAGCGCAGCCGCTAGCGCAGCGAGCGCCGTCACGACGGTGTCGATGTTCTCGGCCAGTAGTCGGAAGGCGCCGATCAGCGTCTTGACTGCCGCGCTGCCCTCGGCGCTTCGCCCAACGAAGCGGGAGAGCGCGTCGCTCGCCGCCTGCGCGGCGCCGCCGATCGTCGCGGGCATCTGCGCCGCTTCGGCCCGCAGCTGCGGGAGCGCCTTGGTGAGCGCGCCGACGACGGCGCTGGTCGTGAGCGCGCCATCTTCGGCGAGCTTCTTCAGCTGGTCGCGCGGCTTGCCGAGCCCGGCCGCCAGAGCGTCGAGCAGGCGCGGCGCCGCCTCGGCGATCGCGTTGAACTCTTCCCCGCGCAACGCACCCGAGCCGAGCGCCTGGCTGAACTGCGTGATCGCCGAGCCGGCCTCGGCCGCGGTCGAGCCGCCGAGCTTGAGCGCCGCGAGCATGGCCTCGGTCGTGACCTGCGCCTCTTTCAGCCCGCCGCCGAGCGGCCGCACGGCGCCGAGCACGCGCGTCATCAGCGTGCTCAGCTCCGCGAGCGGCGCCTGGTACTGCTGCGCCAGGCGAATGCTCGACGCCTGCGCTGCGTTGAACTCCAGCGTGTCGCGGGTCGCGCCCTTCAGGCGCGCGGCCATGTTCGCGTAGTTGTCGGCCATCTGCGAGATGCGCCGCACGCCCTCGGCGCCGATGACGATGCCGCCGAACGTCTGCACAGCCGACACCGCGCGCGCGACACCGGCGTTCAGGTTGTCGAACGAGCCGCGCAGCTGGCGCAGGTTCCTCACCGCGTCGTCGACGCTCGCGGTGATTCGGATCTTGCCTTCGACGGTCATGTGCTCTGGCTCCCCGCGCTGGAAAGGTGCTACTCCGCCAGTGCCTTCAGGCGGGCCAGGAGCGGCTCGCCGCCGCTGGCGGCTAACGCGGCGTCCTCCAGGCGCTCGAGGCGTTGGCGCCGGTCACGTCGCACGCTGAGCTCGAGGTAGACCTTGAACTGGTGCAGCGTGTAGCTCAGGACGTCTCCGTGGCTGTGGCCGGTGCGGGCGAGCTGCTCGAAGGCCCAGCCCCAATCGCCGGCGTCGCCTTCTGCATCGCGGCCCTGATCTTCCCCTTGAGTAGCGGTGCGATCCCGTCGAGCTGGTCGCTGAGGGACGGCACCGCGCGAAAGAAAAAATCCGCGTTGACCTCGCAGCACACCAGCAGCAGCGCCGCGGCGCGGTCCGGTGTCATGGCATAGATCGTCTTTGCGTCGACGCCGGTGCAGAGCGCGATCGCCTCGCAGATCGGGCTGGTCTGGCGCGCCAGCACGCCGGCCGCGGCCGGCAGCGTCGGGTCGAGCATCAGGCGCGTGATCTCTTCGAACGCGGGCTCGACGCACGTGACGAGCGCGGGAAGGATGCGCATCGTGATCGGACGCAGCGTGAAGGTAGCGCCGTCGATGTGGACCGTCGTCTCCGGCGGCTCGATGAAGTTGATCGTGGTGTGGTTCATGTTGAAGGTTCCTCTCCTGGGTTCGCGGCAGCGAGTCGCTCGCGCCGTTGTTGTGCAGCTGCTGCGCCGGCATCGCTGCGAGCGGGGCTCAATCCGCGGCCCTTGTTGCCCGCGTGGCAGCGGCTTCGCGCTGGCGTCGCACGTGCGCGCTGATCGAATACACCTGGCGCTGGGTGATCCCGAAATCGCGCGCGACATCGTCCACGTTTCCGCCGCGCTGCAGGCGCTCGTAGATGCGCTCGTCGCGCTCTGAAAGAAACCACTGAGCGTTCTTAGGCACGTACATGAACGTGCCGCCGTACTCGGCGGCGAGCTCGTACGCGATCTCGCGCATTGCTTCACCGGCCTGCTGCCGAGGTACCGCGAGCTGAGCCTCGAGAACTCGCGCGCCGATCTCAGTCAGCCGCACCATCATCGCCCCGCTAAGTTGCCCGCCCTTTCGACCCATGCAGGTGAACTCCGCCGCCCGCTGGCAGCGCTCAGCGCGCGGACACCGCCGCGTGCGGCTTCAGTTCCTCGAACTGCATCTGCACGCTCGCGAGCTCCTCGTCGATAGCGGTCAGGCGATCGTCATTGGCGTCGATCTCGGCCTCACGTTCGGCAATAGTCGGGCCGCTGTTGTTCTCGACCAAGCTGCCAGGCGCGTTCGTCTGCCAGCGAGCCGCGATCAGCGCCTTGATCTGATCGCCGAAGAAGTAGCACAGGGCCACCTCCAGGTTGCTCAGCTCGCCTTTGCCGAGCAGGCTGCGCATTTCAGCGATCGTGGACGTCCGTTTCGACGTGATCGCAGACGCTGTTTCAGCGCGATCGTGGACGATCACGGAAGCACGCGAGTGAATGAGTTCATCGTATCCCAGCCGTCCACGAT
>NZ_JABWMJ010000021.1 GCF_013366375.1 Rhizobacter koreensis
TTGTCGTGCCCGTTGATAACCACCCTGCAGAGGCAGTGAAACAAGTGAAACGCCGCGTGTTGGACGATTGTTGACGCAGCGAATTCAACATAAGGGATGCAGGTTGTCCATCACCGTGGACTTGCCGCGGCCGTTGGCGCCTGCGATGGCGACCAGCGCGGCGCCATCGGCCAGCCGCTCCAGATCGAGGGTCAGCTCGTCCAGCCCGAGGCCGTCGCGGATACCCCGGAAGCCCCGGAGCCTGAGTGAGAGAGGTTGCATGGCATGCCTCCGGTGCCGCTGGGCGGCGCGATGGGTGTGGTGGGCAGTGAAGCAGCCTGGGCGCCCTTCGAGCGCTGTTCAGGCGCCGTTTCAGGCCGCCTCGAAGAGGTCCAGTCTCGGACCCTTCTCGGCCGGGTCAAGGCCGCCCTGTGCCTTGGCGCCGGCATCGGGGACCGCCAGGGCCTCCGCGACGATGTCCTCGGGCTCGGTCGTCGTCACCCGTTCCAGGCACTGCAGCAGCGGCGGTGCGTGGACGTTCGTCGCCGTGGCCCAGGCCCTGACCTTGTCGGCCAGACTGACGAGCTGCGAGATGCCGGGCGCGCGGGTGCGCACCACGCGCACGATCCGCCCTTCGAGCTGGACATCGGCCGCGCCGGACAGGGCTCGCTCGATGGCACCGCGGTCCACCTCGTGCCGGTCCTCGTCGGCCACCGTCCATCGGACCCGCACGCTGACGCCGGCCAGTTCCTGCGCGCTCGCCGCCTCTCGCAACTGGTCCAGATCGGGCCGGCCCTCGAACACGATATTTAGCGTCCGTCTCGCAGGGGTTGGCTCAAGGCGACAGTCCACCCCGTCCGGTCCGAGTTCCCACAGCAGGAACCCCTTGTCGCCCTGCTCACCGTGGTGGAAGCGACCGATCGACCCGGCGTAGGCAATGCACTGGCGCCGCTCGCCCTCCCCTTGCGTCCAGGCCTGGTGCCGATGGATGTGGCCGAGCAGGGTGGCCTGCGCGCCGGTGCTGAACAGCGCCCCGGTGGTGAACTCGTGGTCGAACCCGGCCATCGGCACGCCGTGCTCGGTCACGCAACCAAAGACCGTTCCATGCGACACCGCGAGCGTCGGCACGCCGGCAGCCCGGGCCAGGCCGTGGATGCCGGCGTATCCCTGCAGCAGCCGGGCCAGATGCTCGCCCTGGGCCTCAGCGGCAGCGGCCCCGCCAACCGATGCGGCGACGGCCGCCTTGTTGATCGCGGGAATGCAGGTGAACAGCGCCCTGGCGCCAGGCGGCACCTCTGCGAATCGCGGGCCTTCGGACACGAGCCAAAGATCGGCGGCAAACGCAGCGGTCGCCGACAGGTCCCGGGACGATGCGCTGCCCATCAACGCCACCTGACCGATCCGGTCCGCGACGAAGACCCGATGGCGGCTTCCCAGCATCCTGAACACGGACAGCGTGCCGGGCGGCTCGTGCGACCACGTGCCCTGGAGCATCAGCACCGGGCAATGGTCGGCCAGCCGCCGCACCTGTGCCAGCAGCCGCAATGCCGCGGGCGCATGCAGGTCCAGTGCGTGATCGGTGGCATCCCCGGAGATCACGGCCACATCGACGGCGAGTTCGATGACGCGGTCCACGGCCGCCGAGAAGCAGCGATCGGCCTCCTCCAGGTGGCGCGGCCCGTAGTGCAGGTCCGAGAGATGCGCCACCCGCAGGCGATGCGCCTGACGGTGCGAACCGTGCGCTTGCGGATGCCCATCCGGGATGCACGGCACCTTCGCACGGTGCGCACCGGTTCCGCCTGGCGGTCGTTCCGGCGCGCTCACGATGCCACCTGCTGCAGTTCGGCGTTGACCTTGTCCGCGTAGCCCTTCGGATCGTTCCGGAAGCGCTCCAGCTCGCCGAAGGCCCGCGCCCGCCCCTGCGGATTGAGCTTCCACCCAGGACCCCAGCGCGTGGCCGCATAGCTCATCCAGGTCTGAGCAGGCACGCCCATCGCGATCAGCCGCCCGAGCACATGCTCCAGCGTGGGCGGCATGCCGTCTGCCGTGGGATCGCTCGCAGCCACAGGTTCGTCGACAAACTCGGGCCCCTTCCCTGGCGTCAAGGAAGCGTTGTCCCGGTGCCCCTGGAGCGCGCGGGCGGCAACATCGGCCTGCAGGAGCACGGTGTCCTGATCGTCCTGCTCCCGCATGAGCGTCGCCACGTCGACCGGCGCTTCCAGTTCGATGATCCACTGCGGCACCCGGACAGGCCGTCCATGGTCATCGATGTGCGCCACCTCCATCAGCCGCTTGGTCAGGTAGAACGGCGTGCCCTGGCGGTCCAGGAACCCGGCGAGCCGGCCACCCCGCAGGAACGCCACGGTCTCGAAGGTGCGGATCGCCGCATTCATCGCGTAGAAGCTGCGCGTGTGCAGTTCGAAGGCGCTGATCGAGCGGATGCCGGGGATGAAGAACAGGAAGCGTCCGGTGAGGTTGCACTGCCGCTGCTGGTACTCTGGGCAGGACTCCGGCTGGCACAGGCCGCCGTTGTCCTCGCGCGGGATCACCTTGCGGCCGCCGAACAGCCGCACCCTGCGGCGCCCCGTCGCGTCCACCGGCACCGGCGCGTGCGTCATGCAGTGGCGCCATCGTCCGTCGGGCGAGTACTCGGACCAGAAGCGCTTGTCCTGCGCACCCCAGGTTGCCAGTTCGTGCGGCATCACGCTCTGCCAGCGATCGGTCGGGAACACCACCGGGAAGCGGTAGAGGCGCCGCCCCTCGCCGCGGTCCTCGCCATGGAGGTCGAGGATCTGCGTCGCCAGCTCGGGGTTCGGGAAGTCCTTGGCGCGTACGGTGAACCACGGCACGTTGCGCGGAACGAGCGGGCTCTTGAGCTCCGGGCAGGCCTCGACCAGCGCGCGCTCGATCTGGTCGAACGACTGGCCCTGGTTCAGGCCCTGTTCGTAGATCGCCTGCGCACGCGGCACCTCGGCGGCCCGGCGGGTCAGGACCTTGATGCCCGCGCGGATCTTGCCGCCCGTGGGCAGGCGGGGCGCTCCGCCACCGAGCAGGGTCGGCAGAGCGGTGGGCCCGCCGTGCAGCACGACGGCGGGCCGGGAATCGGGGGACGGTGAAGAGGCCATCGGCGTTCCTCGGTGGGCGTCGGGGGATTCCGACGAACGATCGTCCCGCCTCGGCCCGTGCTTTCAACCCCGGGTGCCATCCGGATGCCATGATGCGACGCGGTCCGCACGCCATGGTCCCGTGCAGTCGCATCTCCCGAACCCGCCCCTTCCATGCAAGCCGAGTCGCCCTCCAGCCCAGAAGACAGCGCAGACAAGGACGACGAGGAACTGCGGCGGGTACTCGCCGCCTCCGAGGCCTTCGACGATGGTCTGCTAGCACTGCTTCGAGCCGGCTGGAACACTTCGTCCCGACGCTCGACCATCTGCCTGGCCTTCTGTCGTTCGGCGATCGAGCATGCAATCGCGCAGCGGGTCCTGATCGAAGCCGGCCTGACGGGAACCGCACTCAGCCTGATCCGCCTGCAGTTCGAGGCGGTTGTCCGTGCCGCCTGGGTGCTTCACGCCGCCAAGGAGGACTGGCTGGACAAGTTCTCCGCGCCGGTGCCGGACGGCGAACTCTCGGAACCCCAGATGGGGCCACCGATCCCTGCCATGATCGATGCCATCGGCGCGGTCGCCGGCCCGGCGGCCACCGAACTGAAGCGACTGCATGGCACCGTCAAGGTGATGCACTCGTTCGTGCACGGCGGTGTCCACCTGGTCGTCCACGCCCTGCGTGGCTACCCGGCAGCAAAGCTGACGTCCGTGCTGCAGAACCGCAACCTGCTCTCGCTGATGCTGGCCAACGTGATCGTGATCGTCAGTCAGGATCCCGGCCTGCGGGGTTCGGTAGGACGGTTGTCGGGCCTGCACGCGGCCTGCATGCCGCCGCTCCAGCGGTGAGCCTCGTCGACGGGTCAGGCAGGACCGGCATGGCCTCGCCAGGCGACCAGAGCCAGGACCTCGGCCGGGCGTTCTCGAATGCCCTTCGCTTGGCACCCTGTTCGGCCTCACCCATGAAGCCGCTGACGACATGGAGGTCGACCGGCTCCGCGCCCACGTCCAGCAGGATGGCATTCGCGAACCCGGCCACCGTCCGCGCGTCGTACCGCAGCGGCTTCACGAACCGCCGTCCCTGCGTCACCAGCGCACGGACCAGCGGCGCCTCGTGCACACCCTCCAGCGGAATCCACTCCTCGCTGGTCAGCATCAGGCTGGCGAGGTCGATCTCGTACGTGTGCTCCCGGCGCGCCCGGATCAGCGCCGCCAGCATGAGGCGCAACCCGCGCCCTCCGTCCGAGTCGAGCGCCTCGAAGAGCGGCGCGAAGCCGCGCTGCACCCGCGCCCAGGTCCGCGCGTCGGCCAGCAAAGGTGCGTCCGGCATGTGGCGGATCCAGATGCGCGCGCCCGCGGGTGCCGACTCACAGCCCTTGAACTCGCCCAGCACCACCGCAAGCGGCTGCCGCCCGTCATGCGGCTGCAGCACCGACAGCCGGGCACGGCGCCGTTCGGCCTGCTCGGCCTTCGCGGTCTCGCTGAAGGCTTCCGGCACGTACAGCCGCTGCGACAGCGGCTCGCTCTTCACCTGGATCGCCTCGGCGGCCTGCATCAGGTACTTGTGAAGCACCGCCTGGTTTCGCTTGCCGGCCATGGCCGGCGACCAGCGGTTGAAACCGGCCCGCTCGAACAGGAAGTGCATCAGCGCCCGCAGGCTCATCCGGCGACGGGTGCGACCGACCTCCGACGGCTCGGCAGGCTCGCGGCTCACCCCAGGCCGCCCGGGCACCCGCGCCCACGGGAAGTCCACGTGCAGTTCCACCCGCGCCGGATCCAGCTGGACAACGGCCTCGCCGACCAGTTCGCCCAGGCCCGACATCGCAGGCCCCGGCTCGTAGCTCGGGCAGGCGGGGTGGTGCCGATCCCCGGTCTCGGGCATGCGCTTGATCTGGAAGTGGCGATGGAAGGCGACGTACATCTCGACGCCGCCTGCCACGCACAGGCAGCGCGGCCGGCCCGGCGCCTCGTAGGCCTGGGCCAGCAGGTCCTGCAGCTGCGGGTCGTCGGCGTCGACCACGCGCCCACCGATCGCAAAGCGCTGTCCGTCCACCCCCGACTCCATCGCCGTTGCAGCCCTTCAGCGGGCGTGCCGTGTCATGCCAGCTCCTCGAGCACCTTGGCCAGCTCGGGTCGCGGCCTCGGCAGCTGCTGGCGCACGGCACTTCGATCGGCGATGCCCAGCACCAGCCCGACCTGGTCCTCGTCGGCGCCCCGCTCGTACATCCGTGACATCAGGGTCAGCCGTGCGGACTGCGTACACAGACCTGGTATGTCGGCCTGGCGGAAGATCTTGCGGTAGATCTCCAGCAGGGGACGGCAGACGTAGCGGTTCTGGCCCTCGCCGCCGTTCGGCGTGATCGGATAGACCTCGCCCTCCGCGCCCAGGAACAGCGGGCCGTGCGGATCCAGGCCGCGCCAGTGCTCGGCGGCGCCAAGACCGTGGCCGGCACGGAGCCGCTCGTCGAGGTAGGCGCCGAGCGCTTCGTCCAGGCGACGGTGGCTGAAGAACAGCGGCCGGTCCCTGCCGTTGATCGCGACATCGGCCCGCACACTCGACTCTCGCCGCACACCTCCGTCCTCCAGCAGGTAGTCGCCCACCGTCAGGCGCGCGACTTCCAGCGGGCGCAGGCCGGTCGCGAAGGGCAGGTAGTAGAGCGCCAGGTCGTGCAGGGGCCGCGTGGATCGGCTGCGCACGCGGCGCGCCCCGAGCTCGACCTCGTCGAGCTTGAGCACGCGGGCTTCTCGTTGGGAGCTCACCTGTGCAGGGTCGAAGTGCTCCAGCGCCTGCAGGATCGCTTCGCGGTGCATGCGCAGGCGCTTCACGAAGGCGGCGCCGCTCTCCTGCAGGCCATCGACGCCCACCGCCTGCGTGAGCTGGACCGCCAGCCCCTTGATGCGCCGGTCGACGGCCGACCGCGACAGCCCCCATCGCTGCGCCACGGTCGCGTAGGGATCGCCGTCGATCACCTCGCGCAGAAGCTGGATGTCCAGCTGGCGATGCAGTGCCGGTTCGACCTGTTGCTCCATCGCTGTTCTCCCGTGTTGCCATCGAAGCGCACTTACTCGGCCCGAGCCGGAGGCTGTGATTTACAAATGAGCCAGTCCCGAGCCCTTGCTCATTGAGTACCCATCCTAGGTGTGCAGGACGCGGGTTCACCTTGTCCTCGCCGCCAGCGCAGCGGCCTCGTCAGCAACCCGGCTCATCGGTGTCTTCAGGATCACTTGATCGGGAGGCCGCTTCCGGCAAGCTGTCATCTGCTCGCTGAGCGTCGCCTTTGCCCGATCGAAATAGCGCGCCACCGACGCAGCGGGGCACAGGGCGATGTCGACGGCAAGGCAGCCGACGAGCGCGCGCCCACGGGCACCAGTCGTGCCCGACATCTCGGAAAGACGGACGCCGCCACGCACGCCCAGGCGAGCAAGCACCCATCGCTCCAGAAGGTGAAGCGCTCCATCTATGCCTTCCGACCCGGCTGCCGCAACCAGCATCGCCGCCGCACCCCTCACTTCACGCGCCATTCGCGGCAGCGGGCCGACCGTACCCACCGCAAGCGCCAGCCCGCGCGACAACTCCCACTGCCGCATCTCTGTCGCAGAGGGCCGACGGGCCAGCCATTTGCGCAGCGCCGACCGCGCGGCCGGCACCGAGTCTCCGAACAGCTCCAGCAAGGGCCTCGCATCGAAGCCCATCGCTCGTCGCAGCCCCAGCGTGGTCCGCAGTGCCGAGTGGGGATAGTGGGAAGGCGCGAGGCACACTCCCAACGCCACCGGTCGCCAGGCGAGCATGCGCACATCGGAACGAAGCTCCGCATCGGACTCGAGACGATGTGCGCGATAGCGGCCGGCAAAGACGGGGCCTCGCACGGCCTGGAGTTCCCGGACCCACCGCGCGACGATGTTGGCGACCGTGCGGGCGACGTCACCCGGCGAGTCGTCTTGCGCCAGCGTTGCGACCACGTGAATCTCGGTCGGCATGAGCAGATAGTCGAGCAGCACGCGTCCCTGCTTCCGATGCGCAGCGATCAGGCGGGCGCGGATGCGCTCGACCAGCGAATCCCCTGCCAGCAGGTCGCGCCCCGGCGCAGCCTGCCAGCAGATGTGCCAGCCTGCAGCGCCGGGATGGGAGGCAGCCGGGGGGTCCATGACTCATTGACGTTCCAGGACCGAAGAACCTCATCGGCATAACTCCAACAGCATGTCTTTCGTTCGGTCCACGCTCGACTCGCCGCCCTGGGGAACCCGTCACGACCGAACGTTGGCACCGTCGCAGCGCGACGTGATCGGCCCCTGTCAAGCGACCACCCGCCCTGTTCAACGCTCCCCGGTGGACAAGGTCTCGGCCGCCGAACGCTTCATGGCATCTGCGTCAGCAGTTGCCGTGGCGCTTGCAACGCATTTACCGTGAAGCTGCCCGAGGCCACTGCCAAGGGCTTTCTCGATCTCAACCCAACCTGAAGGAGTTCGTCATGAACGAAGCAACGGAACTGGAACTCGTCGACCTGGGCGATGCCAAGGAGCAGACCAAGGGCATCCTGCAGCCGGGCAGCGAGGAGAACCAGTCGCTGCCGGGCCGCGTGTAGCCCGCCCCGGCTGATGCCGGAAGCCCGGTGCGCAGCCCTTGCCAAGGCACAGGATTGACGCACCGGGCGCCTCCCAGGTTTCAACGACGCCCGCCATGCCGAGCACACCCCACTTCAAGCACGACCTGCACATAGCTGCCCATGTCCGTGCGTGCGCTCACGATGGGCAGGTCGTCCTGTTGGACCTCCAGCGCAGCCGCTACTTGGGGGTCGGCGGCCCATTGGCCGCAACCCTCGCGCCTGTCGTCAGCGGTTGGCCGGGCCACGACAACTGCCCCCATGTCGGGACCGCGTCGCAAACCAACACCGAGGCGCTCGCCGCGCCGCTGATGCGCCAAGGTCTGATCGCGAGGGGCGCTGCGCCCTCGAGTGCCAGCACGGTACTGCCGGAGGCCGCGCAGACGCTCAACGCCGAGCCCCTGGTTGGCACCGCCCCCGTAGGCGCGAGCCGAATACTCCGCTTCCTTCGAAGCTACGCCTCGGCGACTGCGCGCCTGCGCCTATGCTCGCTGCTCTCGATCTCCAACTGCGTAGCAGCCCGCCGGGTCCGAGCTGTCACGACCTGTCGGGTCAACCACCTGCCGTTGGGCGGCGCAGTGGCGGCGTACCTACGCCTCCGTCCCCTGATGTTCACCGCGCACGACCGCTGCCTGCAGGACTCGCTGACCTTGCTGGAGTTCCTCGCAGCCGAACGGTGGTATCCGAACTGGGTGATCGGCGTCGCCACCCAACCGTTTCGGGCACATGCCTGGGTGCAGACGGGCGATCTCGTGCTGAGCGACCTTCACGAGAACGTGCGCCGCTACACCCCCATCCTGGTCGCCTGACCGCCGTGCGGAGACTCCGAGGTGTTCCGTTACGTCGCGCTGATCTGGGACGACACGCAGGACCTGCAGCGCCTGGCCGCCGGTCGACTAGCGCAAGGCCTCGAGAGCGCGGCATCATGGCAATGCGCTCTGCGAATCACCGGGCTGCGGGTGTTCGTCACCGGAGCGGGCACCGGAGGCAATGGCGTCTACGAACTTCCCCGCGGCCAGGGCCTGATCCTGGGAAGGCTGTTCCGCCGGCAGGAAAGCGGAGAGTCCCGCATGGCACCGGGCCCGCTGCGGCGCGAGGACGGCGACCGCCTGCTGCAGCACGAGGGGCGTGCACTGATCACGGACTGGTGGGGCCGGTATGTGGCCTTCCTGTCCAGGAATGAGGGCGAGGAGACTGTCATCCTCCGGGATCCGACGGGAACGCTGCCCTGCTTCAGGCTCGAGCACGACGGCGTGCGTATCGTCTTCTCGTGGCTCGAGGACCTGATCGCGCTGCCGGGACTCGTGGTGCCGCCCATTGCATGGGAACGGCTGGCCGCCCACATGCGACTCGGGGAACTCGGCAACCGGCAGACCGTGCTCGAAGGCATCGAGCGGGTGCTTCCCGGCGAGTTGCTTCATTTGCGCCGTGCCGGTACGCACAGCGAGATGCTGTGGGATGCCCTGGGTTTTGCGAGGAACGTGCACGAAGACGATCCGGCACGCCTGGCGCCTCTGCTGCGAGCCACGGTCCGCTATTGCGCGCGCTCGTGGGCCGAGGGGCAGGTGCGAATCCTGCTTCGCCTCTCCGGTGGCGTCGATTCGTCGATCCTCGCCAGCTGTCTGAAGGGCGAGTTCAAGGCGGCCGAGATTCTGTGCGTGAACTACTACTCGACCGGCGCCGACACCGACGAAAGGCGCTACGCGCGCCTCGCGGCCAGGCGGGCGGGCCTGGAACTCATCGAGTGCGAGCGCGACGACGCCTTCCGCCTCGAGCGGGTCCTGCGGGTTGCGCTGACGCCCTCCCCCGCCACCTACGTCGGCCGCATGGCGGCGTCCGTTCGTGACGCCGAGCTGAGCCAGCAATACCGCGCGCCTTCGTTGTTCACAGGGGCCGGCGGTGACCAGCTCTTCTTCGAACTGCGGACCTGGTGGCCAGCGGCCGACTTCGTGTGCCGGCACGGCCTCGGTCGAGGCACGCTGCGGGCCATGATGGATGCGGCCCGACTTGCAAACCTCTCCGTCTGGCGGACCGCAGGACTGGCACTGCGGAGCCGCTTGGGTCTGCGCGCACCCGGCGACATCCTCCCCTGGCCGCTGGCACTGGTCAGTGGCGATGCCGCAAGCGTCGAACCCCTGGACCACTATCAGCACCCGCTGCTCCGGGAGGCGACGGGACTGCCGGTCGGCAAGCTGAACCACCTCCGGATGCTCCTGCACCCGATCGCCTACTACGATCCCTATGAGCGCGAGCGCGCGCCGGACGTGGTCAATCCCTTCCTGTCGCAGCCCCTGATCGAGCTCTGCCTGCGACTGCCGACCTATCTCCTTACTCATGGAGGAAGCGGACGGGCCCTGGCGCGCCGGGCCTTCGCTACCGAGCTGCCGCCCGAGATCGTCACGCGGAGGTCCAAGGGCAGCATCGACCAGCACCTGAAGAACGTGCTGACCCATAACCTCCCGCTGGCGCGCGAATTGCTGCTCGAAGGCGAACTGGTGGCCCGCGGACTCCTTGACCGCCGGAGGGTCGAAGCCGCACTGTCGGGCCGGCCGCAGGCTGCGATGGTGCACGTGACCGAGATCCACGGTCACATCGCCGTCGAAGCCTGGCTGCAGCGCTGGCGTTCGGCAGCCCATGCCACAGCCGCAGCCTAGCGTGGATCGGCCGAAATCCGGGCAGCACGATCTGCAGGCGACCTTGCGTCTGCTGCATTCATGCACCGACGGCGTTGTCAGGACCCACCTTCTGCTCGCACTCGTCCTCGTCGCAGCCGGTGGCCTGCTCGCCGGCCTCGCACCACTTGCCCTCAAGGTTCTGATCGACGAGGTGTCCATCGCTCAAGGCGCCCCCGTGTCGCCAGCTAGTGACTCACGGAGCGTGCTGCTCCTTGTGGGCGGCTACATCGCGGCGTTGGCCGGCGCGCGCCTGCTTTCCGCGCTGCGCCCGCTGCCCGCCGGCGTGGCCGAACAGCGGCTGTGCGCCAACCTGACCGGTCGCGGCTTCGATCGACTTCTCGGCCTGCCCTTGACGAGCCAGCTCAAGCAGCCTCCAGGCGCGGCCGTGCACGCACTCGACCAGGCCGCGGCAGGCTGCCGGATCCTGATGGCGCACCTGACGGGCAGCATGGTCCCGGTCGCCGTCGAACTGTGCACCATGGTTGGCGTGCTGATCCAAATTGGCCAGCCGGAAATCGTCGCGGCCTTCGGCGGCTGCACTCTCGCCTACCTGAGCCTGCAGGCCGCCGCTGCCCCGCGCACCGCCGGACGCGCTCGCGCCATCGCGGAGTCTTCACAGGCCGTTCGCGGAGCGATGACCGAAGGCCTCTCGCATCCGGAGAATGTCATCGGCCTGGGCGCCGAGCACGCTGTCCGCCGGAGGCTCGATATGACCCTCGGCCGCCTCGAACGCTGTTGGCGTGCCCTCCAAAGCGAGCATGCTCGCCTCGGCATCGCCAATGCGACCTGCATCGCGGTCTGCGCGACTGTGCTGCAGGCCTTGGCGCTGCGTGGCCTCGAGATCAGGTCGATCACCAGCGGCGACTTCGTGCTGATCAACGTCTACCTGCTCCAGATCCTGCGCCCCCTGGAGAGCGTCGGCCTGGCCATGCGGGACATGGCCCAGGCGCTGGGGTTCATGCGCCCGCTGCTTCAGATGACGGGCACCGACAGCGCGTCCGGCACGACGTGGCCCGGGCAGCTCACGTCCAGGGCCTCAGGGACCGGATCGTCGGCCTCGCCCGAGCCTTCAGGATCGCCGGCATCCGCGGCGATGCCGCCCACGGCGCCCGCGATCCACCTTCGTGGCGTGCGCTTCGGATACGACGCGTCACGCCCGGTGCTGACGAACATCGACCTGGACATACGACCGGGCAGCCTGACCGGTGTGGTCGGGGCCAGCGGCAGCGGCAAGTCGTCGCTCGTCCGCCTTGTGTTGCGCCTGGTCGAACCTCAGGCCGGCGACCTGCTGCTGGACGACGTGCCGCTGGCCGCCATGTCGCCGCACCAGCTGCGCTCGACGACCGGCGTGGTGTTCCAGGACAGCCTGCTGATCGACGACACGATCGCGGCCAACATCGCGCTCGGTTGCCCCGGCGCAACCCGCAGCGACATCGAGACGGCCGCTCGCCGTTCCCAGCTGCATCGGAGGATCTGTTCGATGCCCGAGGGCTATGAGACACGCGTCGGCGACCGGGGCACCCTGCTGTCCGGCGGCGAGCGCCAGCGGCTGGCTATCGCACGTGCGCTGGTCCGTCGCCCTCGCCTGCTTCTTCTCGACGAGGCGACCTCCATGCTCGACACCGTTGCCGAGGCGGCCCTCCTACAGGATCTGCTCGACGCCGAAACGCCATGCACCACGATCCTGGTCGCTCACCGGCTGTCCAGCCTCCGGCTGGCACAGCGGATCGTGGTCCTGGAGGGCGGTTGCGTCGTGGAGTTCGATGACCATGCCAGCCTGCTTGCGCGCGGCGGTGTCTACGCCCGACTCTGGGAAGCGCAGGGCCTGTCCGATGGTTCGCACTGCGCCGGGCGCCGCTTTCATGGCTGACGATCCACCGCTGTCTGCCTGCGGCTCCGTATCAGTTGCGCTGCGGACGAACGCAGCGCGGTCTGAGTTCATCGGCCCGGCGCAGCTCGGCCATCTGGCGCCAGCGCGTGTACTGGTTCTGCAGAGACTCGGCGGTTTCGCCGACCAGCACCGGCTCGCGCCGTTCCGCGTCCTGGAGCCAGAAGCGATACCAGTCGACATTGCCCTGCAGCGAGATCATGCGCTCGCCGGGATGCGACAAGGAATGCGAGCCACCAGGAATGACAACCATCTCTGCGGGCTTGTACTGTCGACGCAGCAGTGAATAGACATCCCAGTTGTTCAGCACCACGGGCCCGTAGGTCTCGATGCGGAGCGCCGACCGCACGCAGTCGGTGTGCAACGCCGGATCGCTGCGCACCCAGCTCTCCAGAGTCGAGCCATAGGCGGGCCCGCCATTGATGTCCTCCTTGCGGGTCACCATGTTGTCACCCGAGCCGTAGGTGATGGCCACCGAGAACATGGTGTTCGCATCCCCGTCGAGGATGGTGGCCGCGCGGATCGGCGTGTCGGTGAAGGTGATGAGGTTGAGCACCCGTTCGCCGGTCGCGCTCCAGCCGATGATCCCGACCTTGTCGACATCGACGAGCCCGCTCGCCACCAGCGAGTCGATCGCACCCTGCACACCGTCGGCGAAGGCATCGACCCTGCCGCGCTCGTTGACCGGCCGATCCGTCGTCGGTGCTACCGGCAGCGCCAGCACCAGGAATCCCTCTCGGAGAAAGGCCCTGCCGGCAAAGCCGCTGCTGACGCCATCCGCGATGTTCGCGCCGTCCAGGTAGAAGCGATCCTGCAGGAAGCCGTAGGTCTGGATGACAAGTGGAAGACGCGTGCCCGGCACGTGGCCCGAGGGAAGCAGCAGCCCTCCGTCCCACTGCCTGCCCTTGCCGTCGCGCCAGGCGTACGGCTTGACCGTGCCCCAGGTGTCCGCCGAATAGGCAGGGTTCAGGTGCGTCAGCCGGATGCGCCGGCCTGCTGATCCGATCGCCCACAGGTCGGGCGGCTGGTTCAAGGACTGCTCGAGATGCAGTGCCCATGTAGGCTGGCCGCTCACCGCGGGTCCGGCGTCGCGAACTGCGGCGAGTTCCTTCCATTGCCCGTCGGGCGCGCGTTCGAACCAGCGCCTCCGCGACCCGTCCATGGCCACGAAGGCATCGTGCGGGCCCGGCACAGAGTACGCAGCCTCGAGACGGCCATCCAGGCCCGCGATGACCTCCATGCGTCCGGAGTCGGGCCAGTATTCGACGATGTGCGATCCGTTGCCACGTCCCGCAGCCAGCGGCAGATGCGTGCCGGCGATCACGACGGACTTCCCGCCCTTCTGCCACAGCCGGTCGGAGCGCGTCTGTCCGACGCCTGGCCAGGCGTCATCGGGCGCATCGCTCACGACCTGCTCGTGTCCGTCGGCCAGGCGGTGCGCCACCAGCAGACGTACGACGTAGCTCCTGGGGCGCGAGAAGTAGCCGATCGGATCGATGCTCAGCGAGGGCCCGGCCCGCTTGAGAAGATCGGCCACGAGTGGATACTCGGCCGCCCAGGCCAGTTGCCGACCCAGTTCGTAGCGCGGCAGCAGCGCCCAGCGACCGTCCGGCGAAATGCTCACGCCGGGAGCCTGACTGCTGCGTTCGGCAAACACGGGGCCGATCGGCCGTGACGGCTCCCTGCCGTCACCGGAGGTCGTGAAGTAACGGTACTGCCGGTCCTGGGCGCGCAAGTCGTTCTGCCCGAACTTCACCGACCAGAACGACTGATTGGCGACCACGACACTGCGCTCGCCGGGACCGAGTGGCGGCTTGGGGATCTGGGCCACATAGACGACGCGCTGGAGGTCATCGGACACGGCAAAGGACACGATGGGCAGGGTCTCGCGGGTCAGTGGCGCGAGACGGCCTGACCTGACGTCCAGGCGATAGGCCTGCGTCGCCTTGCCGTTTAGGCGGCCGCGGAGCACGAGCGTGCCCAGGCCCACCCAACGTACATCCTGGATCGCCGGATCGAGGTAGGACGGATCGTTTGCGGCGGCGATCGTCAGCAGCGTCCGCGGCGCGGAGGCGCGCCGCGCCTCCAGGCGGTGCGGATCGAGGTCCAGCAACAGGATGCGGAAGAGATTCCGTCCTGCGGCGACGTCGGCGGTGCGGGTGACGACGAAGGCCTGCCGCCCGTCCGGCGAGACCTGGGTCTGGAGCGCATTCGCGTCGCTGTCGCGGGGTTGAACGATGCGCGTGAACTCGACGACTTCCTTGACCGTTGGCCCGGGACCGGCAGCAACCGGGATCGGGGTGGCGGCAACGAGCCCGAACAGCAGCCACCGGTTGCTCCATCGCATGCGGTCACTCAGGGCCGATAGGAAGCGGAGCAGCGAACCACATGAAAGCGGCAAGGACATGGAGGAAGTACCTTTGAAGGTGGGGCCACTCGGGCCGCAGGCGAGGCAGGGCGTGACCGCCGCCACCTCCTGGCGGCACCGGAACTGATCGATGGTGGGTGCGCAGCGCTGGCGCGCTACCAGGTCACGGACACGCGGACGCTGGCATAGCGTCCCCGCCAATCCGCCTGTGTGGGGTCGTAGAACGGTGACGTCTCGACGAACTCGGGCTGGCGATCCGTCACGTTGACGATGCCGGCCGACAACGTGGCGCCCTTCACCATCGCCCGCGACACCAGGCCGAACTTGACCAGGTCCAGGCTGGCGCTCAGGTCGTGCGTCCACGTGTTGCCGAGGCCGCGGTTGCTGGTACCGCTGTCCTTGTAGGCGCCGACGAATCGGCTGGTCAGGCCAAGGCTCCAGCTCTCCTGGCCGTAGCCCAGCGACAGCCGACCCTTCCACGCCGGGGACCAGAAGTCGTAGAAGCGACGGCCCAGACGATCCTCCGCCGGCACCGACGGTGAAAGCACGACCTGGTACTTGCGCGCACGTGTCACGGCGGCAGCCGCCGTCCAGGTGCCGCCCATCGCCTTCCAGGCATGCGAAGCCTCGAGATCGACCCCGGATGTGTCCACGGCCCCGTAGTTCACCTCGCCCCAGAGCACACGCGTGATCGGGCCCGGACTGCCACCTGACGCAGGCCCGCGGGTGACGACGCCGGGAAACAGCCCCTCGTTGTTCACCAGCACCTGGGGAAAGGCCAGGCCGATGAGGTCATTGATGCGGACCTTCCATCCGGTCAGGCCGAATCTCGTGCCCAGCATCCCGTCCGGTTCCCAGACAGCGCCCAGCGCGTAGGCCTTGCCGCGCTCCGGCCCCAGCGCCGGGTTGGTCGAGCGGACAACCTCGCCACCGACGACGGGTTCGTTGCCGCGCGCCGGGTCCACCAGCCCGAAGGCCTCCGTCGGAAAGCTCTGATCCGGGACGTTTGTCTGCAGCAGGGTCGGCGGCTTGAACGAAGTCGCCGCAGAGGCGCGCAACAGCAGCGTTGGCGCCGGCCGCACCTCGAGCCCGGCCTGGTAGGTCGCGGCGGAGCCGAAGTCGCTGTAGGAGTCGCGGCGTGCTGCCAGCGTCAGCGCGGCCAGGTCCCAGCCCCGGCCCGCCGGAGGTGACGATCGCAGCAGCGGCGCGCGCAGCTCGGCGTAGACGGCCCGCTGGGTCCTCTCGCCCGCGATGGCGAACGATCCCGGAATGCTGCTGTCGTAGCTGTCCCGCCCGGTCTCGACGCCGGCGATGGCCTCCAGCGGCCCCGCCGGCAGGGCCAGCAGCGGACCGCGCACGAAGCCGCTCAGCTGATCACGCTTGCCGTGGCTGGTACGCAGGCTCTCCGGCCAGATGGCCCGCAGCACCTCGTCGCTGGCCGCTCGCCCGGCCGCAAACGGATTCAGCGCGGCTTCGGCATTGGCACTTGCCAGCGCCGCCGTGCGTGCAGCCGCGTTGGCCGTCACGCCCGAGGTCCGGCTCGTGCCGCTGTCCCGCGAGCTCGAGCCGGTGGCCTCGAAGTCCCAGCCGGCGCCCAGATCGCCGCGCACCCCCAGCAAGGCCCTCGTGAAGCTGGTGCGGCGGTCGATAGTCTGAAGGCCGTTCTCGGACCCGAGCGCGCCCGTCAGGCGGACGTCCACGCCGAAGGGGTTGTAGCGGTTGCTGGCCGGCACCAGCACGTTGTTCAACGTCAGGGCGGCCTCGTCGGAGCGAAGACGGTCCTCGGTACGCGTCAGCTCACCGAAGACCGACCAGGCACCGGAAAGATAGCGCTCGCCACTCGCATGCAGGGCTAGGGTCTCCAGGCCATGCACCAGCGTGTAGCCATTGCCCGTGGCCTGGCCGCTGCAGAGGTTGGCCACGCCCGCCGTCGCGGTGAAGTCCGCCACCGTGAGGGTCTGGCCGGCAGGAACGGACGGAATGCCGGCAAAGCTCGAACCCAGCCCGGGCAGGTTGGCGCCGCTCGCGCTGCTGACGGTCCCCGGTGCACAGGTCCGCGTCCGCTGATCGGTGCCCCCGTAGCGCCGGTAGTCGGCGTCACGAAAGAACGCCCGCTCGGCCATCGTCAGCGGCGACCGCTTCGAGTAGGAGCCCAGCAGCAGAAACGAGCCGCTCTCGCTGCTGCCGCCACCCGCCAGCGACACGCTGCCATCGCCGATGCCCTTGGCCGATCCCAGCCGCGCATCCAGCGCCATGCCGTCGATGGACTTCTTCAGGATCACGTTGACCACACCGGCCAGCGCATCGCCACCGTAGACCGCCGACGAGCCGACCGGCAGGACCTCGACGCGCTCGACCGCCGACAGCGGGATCAGGTTGAGGTTGAAATAGTTGCCCGAGGAAGAGCCCACGGCCTGCACGCGGCGGCCGTTGATCAGGGTGAGCGTCGACCCCAGCGGCAGTCCGCGGAGCTGAACCGTCCCCTGGCCCGCTGTCGCGCCGAACGAACCCTCGCCCGCTGCCATCGACACCTCGCTGAGGCTGCTGAGGAACCGCTCCAGCGTCGGCTGGCCGCTCTTCTCGATGTCTTCGCGCCCGTACGTGTTCACCGGAACCGGACCCTCGGCCGCGATCCGCCTGAGCCTCGAGCCCGTGACCTCGATCTTCTGGAGTTCGGCCTGCTGCGTGCCCTCGGTCGCCGGCGCAGGCTGCTCGCGACCCGCCATCGGCACAGCCTGACCCTGGGCCAGTTGCACCGGCATCCGATCAGCGTCGCCGATCGAGGCGGCGCTGATCGATACCGACCTCGGCGCAACAGGAGCAGGCGCACCGCCCCCTGTGGGTGCCGCCGGCGTGACGGGCTTGACGACGATGGCGCCGTCCTTCATCACATCCACCGCCAGCCCGGACCCGCCCAGTGCACGGGAGATGGCCTCTGCAGCGGACATGCGTCCCGAGACCGCGCGCGACATCCGGCCATTGACGGCACCCGGGTCGAACAGCACCGAGGCACCCGTCTGCCGCGCGATGGAGCGCAGCGTCTCCGCGACGGGCTGCGCAGGCTGTTCGATCGCGTGGAGGGCGGGCGGCGGCTCGGCCGCCATCGCCCCGCCGGGCTGCCCCCATCCCAGCAAAGCCATCGTGCCCACGAGCAGGCACCTCGCTCGAACCACTACCGCTGCAGGCGCTCCATGTCGCATCTCGTGACCTTCTCTCATTGCTTGTTGGGTGACAACAAGATGACGAGAAAGTCCAGATCGGGCCCGACAGTGCTTGCCCTACTGAGGTTTGGACAACTCCAAACGTCCGGCGTGCTCCCGCACGTCAAGCCCGTGCAAGGCCGCGACCGCATTGGCGAATCCCGCCGTGTCCCCGGTGCGATAGATACCGCTGACCTGCAGCTTCGCAAGGCCTGAAGGATCGAGCAGGACGATGGGCGTTCGGCTGTAGCGGTTCATTTCCGCCACCGCATCGGGCAGCGACACGCCGTCGAACACCGCTTCGCTTCTCTTCCAGGCGACGAGCTGCGCGACGTTGGGTCGGTCCACCTCGGCCCGGGCGGACCGCTGCACACCAGTGCCGCCCCCCGAGAGACGGACCCGCTCACCGGCCACCATCCGCACCGCCTCCTCCGGCGCGAGTCCGCGCTCCCCGGATGCCGCCTGAAGGGCGACCTGCCCTTCGAGCAGCGTCACCGACAACGCTTCCTTCGCCCCCCGGTCCTGGCTCGTGAAGCGAACAGAGAACACGGTACCGATCGCAACCACCTCGCTGCCACCCACGCGCACGACGAACGGTCGCGCTGGATCCTTGGCGACCTCGAACAGGGCCTCGCCGTTCCGTATCGACACCGTCCGCCGACTGGCTTCCAGATCGACACGTACCTTGGTGGCGGTGTTGAGCGTCATCCGGGTCCCGTCGTCGAGCACGACCAGCTGCTGCTCTCCAACGCCGGTGGCGTAGATCCCGCGGTCACGCCATTGCTGATAGCCGACCGCGCCGACCATCAAGACGGCCGCCAGCACGCCGGCAGCCCGCCATCGCACCGATGCGCCGGACCAGGATCCGCCGCCATCGCGCCGGCCCTTCGCTGTCGACGCCGCAAACGCGTTCGCGACCGTGACGCGCTGAACCCCTTCCCAGGTATCGGTGCAGCGCTCGAAAGCCTCCTGATGCGCCGGCGAACGCTGCTGCCAGGCCAGGCACTCCTCCTCCATCTGCCGGCACCGCTGGGGGCCGTGCAGACGGGTCACCCATACCGCCGCCTCGGCCGCGATCTCGGGCGTCACGCGTGCGGCGGCGCGCGTCTGCAGCACGGCTACCAACCTTCCATCCAGCTGGTGACCAGCATCGTCGCCTTGGCAATGTGCTTCTCGACCGAGCTGACGCTCAGCCCGTGTTCCCTGGCGATCTGCTGGTAGCTCATGCCGTCGACCCGGTGCGCCAGGAAGATCGCACGGGTCCTGTCGTTGAGTCGACCCAGGCAAACACTCAGCCGCTGCAGACGCTCCCGCGACAGCAGCACGGCCTCGGCGCTCGGCTGCGTGTCGACAAGGACGACATCCTCCAGCATCACCTCCTCGCCACGGGTGATGCGGGCGCGGTGCGCGTCGATCGACAGGTTGAGCGCGGCTCGCATCAGGAAGGCCTCGGGCTCGTCGACTGGCTGTTCACGCCGGTAGCACTCGAGCCGGATCCATGCTTCCTGAACCAGATCGTCGGCTTCGTGCTCCGTCCGGCCGCGGCGCATCAGAGCCGATCTGACCCGGGAGAATACGCCTTGCCAGTTCTTGACCATCTGAATACCCGCGAACAGGGAGGGCAGACACCTCAGACGCCGAGGGCGTCCATCCTAGGCCGGAAGCCCTCACGATGGTGGTTATGTTCGGTTACCGCGTTGGCACGTGAGGCCTGAAGCCGCCGTTCGGCGCGCGCCAGCGCCGCGACGACGAACGCGTGGGCCTCGTCCACGTCGGCGAAGCATCCATGCCGGGCAACCGCCTTGCGCAAGCTTCGATTCAACGCGGCGGCTGCGCCATCGCCCGAAAGGACCGCCCTCCGAAGGGCGGGGGGCAGCGTCCAGAGCACCCACCCTTGTTCGAGAGCCAGCCGCCAGTCCTCGAGGATCTCTGGGTATTTGGCCCCCCACGGGCCAGACTCGGCAGCACCCAGCAACTCCCTGGCGTGCAAGCCCGACGCGCTTTGCAAAATCTCGGTCAGGCATTGCTGCGCGCCCGACCGATGGCGTGCCGCTACTTGAGACAAGGATCCCTCAAGACGTTCGGCGAAGGAAGGGAGAGCGGTCGCACCGGGAAACGACGTTCGCAATCCCTCGCGCAGGCTCCGCAGATCCCCTGTCGCAGCAAGTTCCACTCGCTCGACGCCACGGCGTCTCAACTCTTGGAGCTCAAGACTCCATGAATTTGAGACCGCGTCCCGACTGATCCATGCACCAAGGATCTCTCGCTCTGCCAGAGCAGTCACCCCGATGATCCATCGGGCGTCGTGAGGGACATGCGTACCGTAGCACCGAACGTGCAGTTGCGCGACGTTCGCGCAAAGGACTTGGTACCGCCGGCAAAGCGGCAAGGACGCGAGAACGGTCGTTCCAATAGAAGTCACGGGCCAGCTCAGTCGTCTGAAGCGAGTCTGAGGATGATCGTCCGTGGTGCTATCAACGTCAAGGATCGACGATGCCTGAGTGCCTCGTCCTTCCCCTCGATATGCTCAAGCACCAGAGTTGGTGGCGTTCGGTTCTGCCGTTCGCCAGCGACGTCTTGCGCTCGGTTTGTCCCAGGAGGCACTCGCGCATGAGGCCGGCATCGACCGCTCCTACATGAGCAGTGTCGAGCGCGGCGGGCAGAACGTCGGACTGGTGCTGGCAGCGCAGATTGCACGCGCCCTGGACATCAAGTTGGCCGAACTGATTGCGGCTGCCCGCATCTAGGCACACGGCCTCAACGGAACGAGCGTCCGCACTGTGATGCGTGGTCTTCGCGCCTTGGTTCAGCACCGCAGCAAGTTGGCTGATGCGTTTGAACGAAGGAGTCGCGATCGACTACAAGAGCCTTCTCGTCACCTTCGGGTCCGTGCGCTGACCGGGTAGGATCCGCCCGGGTTCGTTGCCCCCTGCTTTTCCTCCCTGAGCAGGTGCCGAACCGCAGATTCAGCGGTTCGGCTTTCCTGCCCCGGCCGGTATGCGCTGGTCGGGGCGTTCTTTCCGCGGCGCTGGTCTGCTTCCCTGGGGTTGCGCATCACAGGCGGCTAGAGTGCAGCACTTCAGTCGCTGGGTCACGACGCAACCCCCTGCTGCTCGATCCAGCGGCGGATGTCCTCGGCACGCCAGACGGTCACGCGCTCGGACAGCTTCACCGGCTCCGGGAAGGTGCGCGCCTGCACGCGTCGCCATAGGGTGGACTTGGAGATGGGGACGAAGGACAGCACCTGCGGCTGGCGCAGGAAGCCGGTGTCCGGCAGCGCAGCGCCGGACGCTGCGGCCGGGGAACCCGCCGACGGGGCAGCAGGAACAGGAACGCGGGGCATGATCGGCCTCTCATCGGCATGCAGCCGGCAAAGGTCATGACCTGCTCTGCGACGACGGCGCTCGGTCAGGAAGCGCGCCAGCCGCCCGGGAACGCTCGACTCCTGGACCACCGCGGGCGTTCCGTTCGCGCGGTGGATGAAGATGCCTTCCGAAGAGGGCCCCTGCCGAGGGCCCCCTTCGGTGTGATTCGATCGCCACCCCCTTGGGGGTGCATGCCGGCCGCCATGCGGTGCGGGTCCGCGCGTTCGATGCCGCGGAGGGCCGAGTCCGGCACCGGGTGCGTTCGGTCGCCGAGCCGGGCGCGGCGGGTCCGCCGGAACTGGCCGGCACGCCGGAGGCAGCGTGCCGACGTTGGACGAGGCAGGTATCGACTGCGACGCCACCCGATGCGGGTGGAGGCCCGGGGCGATTCGCCCGTTGAACGGGTGATCGGCGCTACGGTGGCGCCGATATGCCTCTTCGGGCAGCCCACGGCCTGGACACACGGTAGCGTCCGCACCGCTCACGGGCAACACGCCCGCGCCGATTGCCCGCGCAAGCGTCGGTGGGCGCCGCCGCTTGGGAGAGACATGGGATGGCGTGCAGTTCCACCGCCTACTCCGTCACCGCAGCGACTGACGCCGGCGCAGGCAGCAGCTCCACGTCGCGGCCCGCTAACGGTGAGGGATCTGCGGGTCCGTCCGGTGCCCTGGTCGTCGAATCGACGACTTCGCCGATGGCGGCACCGTGCGCGTCGTCAGGACCTTCGGCATCGTCGGGCGAAACGGCACGCGCATCGAGCGCGTTCATGCGCCGCCGCAGGCCGGTCGCAAAGCTGCGCGCGCCGTTGGCGATGTCGCGCACCTGGCGCTTGAGCCCCGCACGCTGCGTGTCCACCGCCTGCGCCGACACCACCTCGTGGATCTCTAGCGTCTGCAGCAGCGGCATCAGCTGGTCGAGCTTGACCAGCACCTCCAGGAATCGGCGGCTGATCGACGACAGCACGCGCACGTCCACGTCCAGCGGCACCGTGTCGTAGGACGCCAGGCTGGTGATGCCGTGGGCCTTGAACAGCGCCTCGGCGCCGTCGATGGCCTCGTTCAGGCTGGTGGTGGCGGCATCGATCCTGCCGCGCAACGCCGTCTCGATCCGGCCGATGTCCTCGTGGTCGAGCCGGGTGCGGGCGATGACCGAGATGAAGTGCATGTTCAGCTGCAGGGTGTTGAACATGCGCACGAACATGCGCTTGCCCTCGGCACTGCTGAACCGCGTGGCGATCTTGAGGCTGGCCGCCTCGACGCGACGGAAGTCGACCTTGGCTTCGCGGGCCAGGATGCGGGCGTTGGCGCCGCCCTGGTCCACCTTCACGATCTCGACATTGGCCATGCCCGCGGCTCCTTGTGCTGACAACGGGGTCGATGGCATCTTCCAAACGTGCACGACCCTTTGCCACACGAAAGCCCCGGCACCTCGGGGCGATTTCGCGATCAGTTGCGTAGCGACAGCCGTCGGCCCATTGACCAGGCGGAACCGGCGCCCTACCTTTGCGCCATGCAGCAGCTGGCCCTGCATCCAGACTCGGCAAGCCTTGGAGATTTCCTGAACTGATCCCCCGCGTGGGTTCCCGTGCAGGTCGCACAGGCACCCGTGGGGACGATCGAATCGCGGTGATGCACGCCCCACCGATGGGGGACACTTGTTGCGGTGTCGCTCCGTCGGGTGCCCCTGTGCATCGCCGTGCCGAGGACCGCGCAAGCGATCAGGCACGCCGGGGCATTCGCCTCAGGCCGGGCCTTCGAGGCAAGGGCCGCGACCAGGTGCCGAGCGCATCTGCTCGAGCGCCGCACCGACCGCGCCCTTGCCTCCCGGGCTCGTCCTGTTCCCGCCGATGTCCCCCCGATCGGACGCTGACACCGATCACCGCGCTCGCGCGCGCCACTGAACCCTGTCAGCCCTGGAGTTCCAGGCCCAGCCCGCAAGGCGGACGGGGCCACATCACCCAACCGTCACCCGCATGGGGGCCCGCGCCCCCGCCACGGGGTGCACGTGGGCTCCCTTCGCATGCAAGGAGTCCACGATGCACAGCACCAACGTCTGCCGTCAGGCCGGCGCCCCTGTCGGCTCGCCACACACGGCAAGCGTCGACGCAAACCGAGCCCGACTCGGCTCGACGACGACCCCGTTCGTCATCGACGCCTCGTTCGACATCCCGGCCGGCCTGGATCTCCAGGACGATGCCGGCGCAGACAGCGCCACCGGCGCACCGGGCAGCACCCGCGAGGAGTGGGTGGACGAGTGGAGCGAGGACGACATCGTGCTGCTGCACTGGCGCCTGCTGCAGGAGATCCGGCACCTGGCCGACCCGGCCACGCCGCTGGAGGAGAAGCTCGACACCCTGCGCTGGGTGTTCACCGAACGCGAGAAGGACGGCCTGCCGTTCTCGTTCGTGAACTGCCTGCGCGTGGTCGGCTGCAGCCCGCTGTCGCCGATCCCGTACTGCGGACTCGTCGACGCCGAGGAGGTTCGCGAGCGCATCCGCCATGGGCTGCGGCCCTGGCTGCACGCGACGCTGGCCCGCTACCCCGACTGGGTGCGCGAGGCCGTGGCGACCCACCCCGAATGGGTCGAGGCCCGTCTGACACGCAATCCCCAGTGGATCAACGAGCAGCTCAAGCAGATGTCCGTGCAGGGCGACCTGTTCGCGTGATCACGCCCACCCCGGGCGCCGTGCCTCGGGCCGCGCCGACCGATCCGGTCAGGCCGCGGCGGCACGCGCCCATCCGTTCGAAGGAAGTCACCATGCTCACGTTCAAGGAAGCCCTCTGCCTGCTGGCGATCGTCATCGCCTACGGCACCACCGGGCGCATGGACTACGAAGACGCCCTGCTGATGGAGCAAGTCCGGCAGCAGGTCGGCGCCGACTGCATCCTGCCGCTCGAAGGCGACGACACCCTCCCGGAAGTGGGACCCACCGGGCACACGCCGGTGGGCCGCCCCATCGAGGGCATCCCTCCGGAGGCACCCTGCGTCCCGGACGCTGCGTCGGACCAGCCCATGCGGCTGACTAGGCACTGAGGGGAGCCGCCATGCACACCGATGCACGCCTGGTTCCCGGCCGCGTGCGCCTGCTGTCCGTGCAGGCGCCCGAGGACATCGAGTACCTCGTCAAGGAGAGCGAAGTGCTGACCGGTCGGTCCGGCCGCACTTTCGTCATCGCCGGTGCCGACCGGCTCGTCTACCGCGTCCACTGGCAGCCGCTCACCGAACCCGGTGGCCATGCCGCCGGGCCGGTGGTCGAGCGCCTCGGCCACCACGGCGAGGTCCTGAGTCGCCAGCACCTGCAGCTCTGGGAGTTCCTGGAGCACAGCCTCGTCGAGGCGCAGGCCGCCGGCCAGTTGTTCACCCCTCCGGTCCGCACGACGCCCTGATGGGCACCGATCCGCGCTGACCGGCCCACACACCCCGGCGGGTGCATCCCGCCAGGGGTGCTTCCGCCGGTTCTTCCCCCGATCGGGATGCCCCCGAAGGAGTCAACGATGAAGATCCAAGTCCGAATCAACGAAGAAGGCGCGCTGCGCAACCAGCGCCATGCCTTCAGCAACCGGTTCACCCTGGTGTCCGAGCTGCTGCAGAACGCGCGCCGTGCCGGCGCGCGCCTGATCCGGATCGACCACGATCCGCAGGCACAGATCCTGACCGTGCAGGACGACGGCCACGGCCTGGACGACTTCCAGAAGCTGCTCAGCTTCCACGAGTCGGGCTGGGACGCCGACACCTGCACGCAGGAGCGCCCCTTCGGCGTCGGGTTCTCGAAGTGCCTGTACGCCGCCTCGCGCTGCGTGGTGGCCTCGGGCCGGCGCCGCGTCGACATCGACACCGCGGCCGCACTGGCCAAGGCGCTGGTCGAGGTCGAGGAGTGCACAGAGGGTGACGCGGTGTCGGGTACCCGAGTCGAGCTGCACGGCGTCGACCTGCCGGACCTCGCGCAGCGCGTCGAGGAACTGTGCGCCGGGTTTCCGGTGCCGGTGTGGTTCAACGGTGAGCCGCTCAAGCGCGCCATGGCCGAGGCCAACGTGGCCACCCAGGCCAGCGCCATCGGTGCCGTGCACCTCGCGGGCACGCGCGACGGCCGGTACACCCACGACACCTGGGTGTTCCTGCAGGGTTTCTGCGTGCTGCGGCCGGCCTGGTCCACACGCGAGGACGTGAACGTCGTGCACCTGGACTCGCGCCAGTTCATGGCGCGCCTGCCGGACCGCGACCGCCTGATCGACGAGGACGTGCAGCGCCAGCGCATCGACACCGAGCTGAAGGCCTGCTGGCGGCGCACGCTGGAGATCGCCAAGGCCGAACTGCCGCCGCGCCACTTCATCGACACCTACTACGGCGTCATGCGCGGCTGGGGGCACCTCGACCTGCTGAACGACCTCGGCACCCTGCCGGCGGAGCTGTGCAGCCTGGTATCGGGCTACCCGGTGCAGGTGGAGCATGGCGAGCGTCGCCATCTGACGCCGGTGCCGACCGCGCCCACGCGCGAGGCCATCGAGTCGGGTGCCGTGCAGCTGGTGGCCCTGGACGACGTGGGCGACGACAACGCGCCGCGCTGGATGATGGCGCGCGCCCGCGGGTGGCTGGTGTTCGACTGGATCGGCGTACATGCCGACCACTGGGTGATGCGCCACGTCCGCTTCCTCGAGGAAGAGGGTCAGCGCGTGACGCCGGTGGGCGAGAAGCTGCGCACGGCGCTGGAGGGCCGCTGGGTCTGGCCCACGGTCATCCTCTGCGAGAAGGTTCGCGTGCGCGTCGGCGACGACGAGACGCTGGTCAGCGACGCCGGGGTCTGCCACGACGGCAACCTGTACATCCCCGACGGCGAGACGTCGGGCGCGCCAGTGGAACAGCTGTCCTCGTTCACCGACG
>NZ_JABWMJ010000022.1 GCF_013366375.1 Rhizobacter koreensis
CTCAACGCCGTAGCAAGACAATTAAACGAGAGACCAAGGAAGACGCTTGGCTTCCAGACGCCGGCTGAGCGGTTCAGCCAGATCGTTGCATCGACCGGTTGAATCCGCCGAGGTGTTGCCGACATTCAGAGCAAGGCGAGGCGTCAGCCAGTATGAGCCCGCGCCCGAACGACCGCTCCTTGCAGCGGTGGTTTCACGCACCCGACCCTAAGCGGGCAGCGCCTCCACGCAGAAGCCGTCATTGAGAGTCGCTGCTCCGAGCTTCTGCCCTTCAGAGCTGATCGATGCTGGGCCGAGGCGTGGAAGTCCTCGGGAGTTGGCTGAGGACGAGCAACGTGATGATCGAAGTGATCGTCATCAGGCCCAGCAAAGCGGTAAATCCGGCTTGCTTGACCACGGGTCCGATCAGCCACACCGCGATTGAGCTCGCGCCGAACGACACGGCCAATCGCATGCCCGAGACTCGGGAGCGCATGCTGTCGTCCACAAAGCGAACGATCATGGCGTCGGTAAAGGGAATCGCTCCGAAGATCGTCGCCATAAAAAGAAACAGCACGGCGAAGAAAGCCCAGCCGCTCACGATCATGGAGAGTGCAAGCAGGATGCCCTGAGCAGCGATGATGCTGACGTACAGCGTCTTTAGCGCAACGCGGTCGATCAGATGACCAACGAGCAGTTGCGTCCCCGAAGCCACTGCGTAAACGAGCGCCAAGATCATGCCGATCTTTGCAGGGTCCTCCAGAACGCCGTGCATGCGATCGGTCAGCAGTTCGTAGTTGCCGTTGGTGGAAAAGTTGAACAAGAGGCTGCCTGTCGTGGCCGCGATCGTCATCACCAAGAACAGCTTGGCCATCGAGATGCCGGGCGGAAGCACCGATTTCGCCTTCTTCTTTGCGGGTGCACCCTGTTCCTGTGTGGCAAGGATCGCAAAGGCCACACCTACCACCAGACAGACGACGCCTGGAACGGCGAATGCCATCCGCCACCCAACGTACTTGACGAGTAAGCCGGTGGCGACTGCGGCCACGGCCACGCCCAGGTTGCCGACCAGCCCGTTGATGCCGATGGTCCAGCCCGGGCGGCTCGCTCCCTGCACCAACATCGGAATGCCGACCGGATGGTAGATGGAGGCGAAACAGCCGAGCAGGGCCAGTGCTAACGCCATTTGCCAGGGCGATTGCGTCGCACTCACCAGTAGCGCCGCCGCACCGATGCCGAAGAAGAACACCAACATCATGTTCCGGCGGCCCCAATGATCGCCGAGCTTTCCGGACGGCAAGGACCCGACACCGAAGAAGAAGAAGGCGCCCACGGTGTAGGGCATCAGGTCTTCCCATCGCTCGACGCCGAAGTCACCTGCGATTGTCGTCACGGCGGTGGCAAAGATCAGCAGGAACATGTGGTCAATGGCGTGGCCGATGTTGAGCAGCCACTGTGTTCCGAGCGAATTCCCAATGTTGGTCGTCGCTGGCACCGTGGTCGCGTTCGAGGAGGTCATTCAGTTCTCCGTTGATGTAGTCATCTTTGAGGCCGTCGTGTAGCCGATCAAGTCAGGGCGCACGAGCCAGGGCGCCAGCGCGCGCGGCGCGGCACTGCCTTGCGGGCCGTGTCAATGAGGAGAGTCTGGTCGCCCGCATGGCTGGCGGTGCTCCAACCGTGATTCTGTGGAAGACTATTCATCCTGTCTCGCGCTAAACGTCCATGGACCATCGCAAAAAGGGCAACACGCGTTCGCCGGATCCACCGCCACTGCCTGAGGTTCTGCGGGAGATTGAAGCCGTCCAATCAGCCGTCGCTGGACGTGCGACGGACTACCCCACGGGTTGGCACATTCCCCCGCACGCGCATTCCATGCACCAGTTGATCTACGCGGTGCGAGGCGTGATGGTGGTTCAGGCTCATGTCGGCCGCTGGGTCGTGCCGCCGACCCGGGCGATCTGGATGCAAGCAGGGATGACCCATGAGATCCGCTGCGTTGGCGAAGTGCACATGCGCAGCTTGCTCGTGAAGCCACAAGTGGCGGCAACGTCGCTCGTCGGCACGCAGGCCGTCGCGGTGTCCCCGCTGTTGCGCGAGCTCGTCCGGGCCGCCGTGGACGTGCGGCACCCCTACGAGGCAGCCAGTCGCGATGGACGACTCATGTGTTTGATCCTCGACGAGTTGCGCGGGCTTCCTGTCCTGCCACTGCATCTGCAGATGCCGGTCGACCCGCGCCTGGTCCAAATCTCGGAAGCACTGCAGGAGCAACTGGACGACCCTTCTACAGTGGCAGATTGGTCTCGACGGCTGACCATCGACGCTAAGACGATCCAGCGCGCGTTCGTGAAGGAGACCGGCTTGACATTCGGTCAGTGGCGCCAGCAGGCACGCCTCCTGCGTGCGCTGGAACTGCTCGCTGTCGGCGATAAGGTCATCGATGTAGCCCTCGCGTTGGGGTACGAGAGCCCCAGCGCTTTCACGTCGATGTTTCGGAAGCACTTCGGGCAAACACCCAGCGCCTTCTTCGCAGAGGGATGATTGCGCTTCTGGATGTGGTGCCAAATGTCCGCTCCGTGGCAACCGACGGAGCGACCGCTCCTGGGCCGCGTCCGGACCTTTGGGCGCCCCGCACGCGCCGCTTACGTAGAACAAAGTGATTGCAACCCAAATACGCAGGTTAAAGACACACCGCAGCCCGTGGCACCGGTCGCGAGCGACCAAGAACGTATATGCAGCTTTGATTTAGCGGATCTGCGAAGCAAATCCGACACTCCAGGGGTCGGAGCAGCGGTCGCGAAGCGAATGCGTCACCGTCGTCGTCGGCCCGACCGATTGGCGGCCAGCGGTGTCCTCAGGCCCAAGCACGTGCGGGTCAAGGCCGTTCGCGCCGGCCCGGACAACGGCTTCCGGTTGACGAAGTCGGCTTTCCCATAGCGGCGTCGGCAGTGCGCGCACCGGAAGGTCGCATCGAGGAGCCGGGCGTCGAGATGCCAAGCGCTGCTTGCTCCGCAGCCTTGGCAGATGTCTGCCAGCCGGCAGCCGTGCACCGGGCATCGCGCCTCGGGCCCGAGCTGATGCGCGACGCCGTGGTAGCCGCGCGTCATGCAGCGGCCAAGCGTTCACTCTGACGATGGCGGCCTACAACCTCACCCGGTGGCGCAACCTAACGGTACCAAGGACCTGAGCGAGAGACGACGCGCCAAGACTTGCGTTCCGCCATGCTCGACGTGAGCAACAAAGACGCCGCCGACCTCGACACACCCAAGCGACAACCCGAGCGTGCCAGATGAGCCGCTTGCTCAGAGCAATTGACATCCGCTCGACGCATGGTTCTTCAACAGCCTGCTTACGCACCAGCAATTCTCTGGCGTGAGACCTTGCGCTGGGAAGTAAATGTGGTATTCGTCTAGGAACTTGCCTGCGCGGGCGATAAGTCCAGCCGCTGCAGCCCCAACTTACCGCGTCCATGAAGAAGACCCTGTAGTCGCTGCGAAGCCGCTATTCAGCAGCCGAGTGCTGCGGAGTCGGCGCGTCGGATCGGGTCCACCGTGCGCTCGACGGAGGAGTTCAGCGCACAGGCACTTCAGCCAAGAGCGCGAGGTGCGACTCACTTGGAGCAGGTCGGACCAGTATGGGCGCCCGCTTGCCCGAGTCGTTTTGGACGGCCAAGACGTGAACGCCGAGCAGGTACGTCGCGGATACGCGTGAGTTTACCGCCAGTGCAGCTCGGATCCAGTCCTGCTCAGGCTCGAGGGTGAGGCGCGGCAGGCGAAGAGGGGACTTTGGCGCAACGAGGCACCAGTGCCTCCATGGGAGTGGAGGAAGGCTGCCTCGTGACCTGCCGCGCCTTTATTCGGCCAAGTGGGTCATCCGCGGCTGACGGTGGCCGCCGCCCGAAGGCGGGGCTTCGTAGCCCCGCGAGCTGCGTAAGCTCGGCTCACAGCTGTTGGAGACTACTGCGCCCGGAACTCCTCGAGCGTGCGTCCTGCGGCAAGTGCCTTCTTCAACCAGCCCGGGCGCGGTCCCATTCCCGACCACGTCTGCGTTCCGTCTGTGAACGCCGGCTTCTTGTTCCCGCTGTTCTTGGCACGGGCCTTCTTGGCTGGAGCGCTCCTACGGGCGGCTTCCGGTTCTGCGCCGTCGCGCTGGGTGGCGCTCGAATCCTGCTCGCCACCTTGCTGGGCAGCAGCGCCTCCAGAGGCCCCGCCGTTGAGGAAGTCCTCGAGCTTCTTCCCGCCGCTCAGAGCGTCACGCAACCACTTCGGCCGCGGGCCCATGCCGCCCCACACATTTCCACTGCCGTCAGCGTACTTCGGCACATTGCTCGATCGTTTGTCCTTCTTCTTCGCGGCCGGCTTCGCCGCTCCTCGACGGCCCGACGTGAACAGGTCCTGCTCGGTCAGCTCGTAGGTGGCGATCGCCTCCTTGATCTTCCGGATGACCTCGGAAGCTTCCTGCTTCATGAGTTTGTCGGCTTCGGCCTGGAGGGCCTGAAGTTCCTTGCTGACTTGAGCGTATGTCTTTGCCATTGCTAATCGTGCGACGAAGTAAAGGACGCAAGTCTAGTGGCGTTTCGATTTCGGCGCGCCCGTACGGATGTGACATATGTAGGGGCCGATCTCGCGACTTGGCTAAAGGGTTGAAGCTCTGGAGGCGCATCCGCGATATGAGCCGTTCGGGGACGAGTGCTGGCCAACGTTGCGGAGCCGCCCCGCTGGGATTCGGCCGCACGGGAACGGGCGACGTCATCCACCTGATGATGGGAGCCATATCGATCACCACCATAACGGTGGCGCAAGCCTTCTCTTAAAGCTGCCATCCGGCGTGACGACGTGCCCACCCCTGAACGCTCGAGTCAAGGTAGGCGCGCGTTCAGGTTGTCGCGTGCCCTTGTAGAACACTGGCCGGTTCACGGCCATGCTGAGCACGTGAAGGGAGGGCTGGCATTGCTTCGCTCGATGGATCCCACAGCCAGCGCGGTACTGAAACATCGCCGAGGGGCAAGTCGTCGTCGCTGACCCCGCGCGCGGGAGGCACGACCAAGAAAAGGGGTGCCGATCCCTCGCAGTCGGTGAGCGTCGCACATGCAACCGAGCTTCGCGCGCCGAGGTTGTAGCGCAGCCCCTTCACGAACGACCTTCCTTCCGCGACGAGCCGCTCCACGAGCTGCTTCTCGAACGCGTCTTCGACCGGTAGCCATTGGCGCGTCACCGGCATCAAGGACAGCTCAACGATCGTTGGAACACCCGCTCCCCCGATCCCAAAGGTCGCGATCATCACCATGTGGATGTCGTCAGCTGCGCCCCAGAGCGTGAGCGCGGCTTCGAAGCGGCGGCCGAGTCTACGGTAGAGCTGCTCGTCGATGGAAAAGGTCTGGTCCGGGACATGCTTCACCACCGCCTTAAAGCCAAAGCGTGCCGGAACGATCTCCTTCACTTCGGCGATCAACAGCATCAGCTGCTGCGGCTTGCCTGGAACCGCGACCGCGGAGGCCCAATGCGTCGCGCGCCGAGCGTGGATCGCCTCGCGCTGCTCGACCGAGAACACTTCGGGGATGTAGATCCGTGGGGCGAGTGAGCTTCCGCGCGCCACCTTGTTTCTGGCGGCATCCAGCAGGTGCCTGCGCACGGTGCCCCACGTGCGCCGGCCCTCGAACCTCGGTAGCCAGCGCGTGAGCTCGGCCTCGTCCCACAGGTAGTGCAGGAGCCCGCGCAGCGACAGCCGCGTTCCGTTGGTCGCGGCGCTGTCGTTCTCCGCGCCCGTGGGGGGCACGACCGAGCGCCCCGGCATCTTCGATAACGCGAAATCCAACCTGAGCGTCGTCTCCCCAGTCGCCGGGTTCTCCGTGATCGCCGACCCGAGCACCTGTCCCAACCCTGACGCTTCCGGCGGTGGCTCGTACGAAGGACAACTGGGGGCGTGTTGATGGCCCGTGTACGGCATTCGCTTGAGGATGAACTCGGCGCTTCCGGGCAGTCGAGCCACGTACATCTCGGCGCCTTCGGTCACGCACAGACAGCGTGGGCGCTCAGGGGCTGCATAGGCGCTAGCAACCGCCTCAGCAAAGCCGGGCGTTCCTACCTCGAACCTCTTGCCGCGGATGAGGTAGACCGCACCGTGTCCGGCAGCTTCGAGCGGCTCGGTCGGTTCGCAGCTCGCCCCGTTCATCGCACAGCTCCAGGACCCGTTTAACGTCTAGCGCGTCGGGCCCGCACGCTCGCGCGTGCGCTGGACCTCAGGCACCGGCGCAAGGACCGGGCGCTGCGACGGGGCCGCCTTGTCGTAGACCTTGACTCTCGGTGCCTGACCATCGCGGGTTCGCTGCGCGAGCTTCTCGGTCGCAGCGGCCATGATGGCTTCGCGCTGCTTTTCGGGAACGCTCTTGGCGACGAGCACCGCCTCGATCGCCACGAGCACGGCCTTGCGGCCGCCGCTGCCGCGTGCCGAACCCTTCTCCGCTGGCGCAGCAGGATCAGCCTTGTCGCCGGGGACCTGCCGGGTTGGTTCGATGCGGTTGACCAGGCGCGACTCCCGTTCCTTCTTCAGGAGTTCGAGGTCGGCTGGAGTCGCCTCGTAGCCGAGCGCCTTGACGCCGCGAACCGACGCCTCGAGCCAGACCAGCCGCCGGAACTCCTCGTTGCCCGAGACGCGCAGCCCTTGCCAGTTGCGCGCCTCCGCGACGTCGACCATCGAGCGGGCGACAGACGGGCTGTTGGTGTCGGTCGCCAGGCGGAACGTCGATTCCGTGAACGCCACGCGCGAGGTGTCGCCGCGGAAGCGGTACTCGGTGCGCCCGACGGTCACGTCCCCGATCGTCACGGGCGCCCGCTTGATGAGGTAGCGCTCGAGCAGGGCAGCTTCGAGTCGTGCGACGCGGGCAGCCCGGTCCGCTTCCGCGTCGACTCGCGCGAGCGCCTGATCATCGACCTTCTGTGGCGCGGGTTCGTTCACGGGCGAGCGCGCAGCCGCCGGATGCAAGGGCGCTTGCCAAGGCACTTTCGGAGGCGAGCTCTCGTTGCCCGACACGTCCGGCACCTCGTCCCGACCGGGTGCCGGGTCGATGGGGCGCTCGGGAGCAGCGGGCCGCTGCGGGCCGCGCTGCCAGCGGCCGTCGAGCCGCTGCACGGTCGTCCGCCTACCCTCGGCATCCAGCGCCACGAAGCGATGGATGCCGAGCTGATCGGCCTTGGCGATCATGTTCACCATGCTGTGCGAGCGGTACGTCACCTCGGCGAACGGGTCGCGCAGCTCGTAGCGCTCGCTGGGCACGTCGTTCGGCGTCTGGAATCGGTCCTTCGCGACCTCCGCGCGGTTCGCGGGCTCGACGCTGCCGCCCTTGGCGGGTGAGCTTGGAGTTCGTGACGGAGAGCTGTCGGCATCCATGTCGTCCTCCCGTTTGCGGGGTCAGGGCAGGGCAGGCGCTGCAAGAGCCGGCGTCACTGCGGCGACGCCAACCACAACCGGCGCGGCGCGGTACACCTCAATCTCGACGCGGCGATTCATCGCTCGTCCCGCGGCGCCCGTGTTGTCCGCGGCGTGATCGCCGACCGGCTGATAGGTGGTTCGGACGCGTGCGGCGTCGACACCTGCTCCGACGAGGTAGTCGCGTACCGCGTTGGCGCGCGCCCGCGCGACGTGGCTTTCTGCAGGCGAGTCAGCATTGCCATCGGTCCGGCCGCGGATCATCACGAGCGGTGCCGAGCGGGCATCGTCGACGAGCGCTGCCGACATCTCGGCGGGGATCGCGACCCGCGTGCTGCCGACGCCGAAGCGAACCGTGAACACGCTGTTGGCCTGCGGAACCGTGGAACGCATCTGGAGCGTCGCGAGGGCCTGTTGCCGTGCGGCGAGCTGCTGCGCGATAGCGCTTGCGGAGTCCGCCCGTCGAGTCGCCTCGGCCGCCAGGATCCGCGTGTTCTGCAAGTCGCTCCGGCAGGTCTGCAGATCCACGGCCATGGCGGTGTTGGCCGGACGCTTCCTCGATTCGTCCACTTCCGGCGGCTTGGGCGGCGCGCCGCACGAGCCGACGAGGAACAGCGCCGCGATAAAGAGCGGGAGGCGGAGGGCTCTCTTGTTCATGAAGGGCTCCGGTCAGGTGAGGGTGACGACACCCCGCCGGGCCCGACCGGCGCTGGCGCGGGCTCCACGTCCTCATGCACCAGCACGCCGTCTTGGTCCGCGAGCGGTTCGATGGCACCGCCGTTGAGCGCCGACAGGCCGTGGTCGAAATAGTCGAGCAGCTCCTCGGCGGTCTGCTCCGGAGCACCCTCGAACTCGTCTGGCAGCAGCGACAGGTCGTGCGCAAGCGCTTCAATGCTGAGCGTCTCGCCGGGCGCCAGTTCGTCGTTGGCGTAGCGCCAGCGCTGCTGCACGCGCGCCAGGTGGAGGTCCATGTCCATGCGCGGGACCTCCGGCGGAGGCCGCAGACGGGCGCGGAACACCTTCTCGCGGTGGTAGCGAATCTTCTCGCCGAGGATCGGCTTGCAGTTCTCGACGATCACCGCGAGGCGTTCGCTGCCGAGCTCCTTGAACTCTTGCGGCAGCAGCAGGGCGCGGCGCTGCTCCGACTCATTGCGGCTAACCGTCGTGTGGTTGCGGCCGCTGAACGACCGACTGCGTCCGCGCGAGGTGGCGCGCTCGGTGAAGTGGCCGAGCATCGCGCTGTACTCGTCGGCATCGCGCTGCTCGCGCGGGGCGTAGAGGATCTGCAGCCCGTGGTTGGTCGCGAAGGTGCGCGCTTCCTTGTCGCCGTAGACCGCATCGAGCTGCGACATCGCCTGCACGACCGTGAGCAGCCGCAGGTTGTAGCCCGCGAGGAACGCCGCCGCCGACGTGATCACGCCGACGCGCCCCATGGCCGTGAACTCGTCGTTGACGAGCAGGCACTGCACCTTCAGCGTCGGGTCCTGCTCGGGCAGCGCCTGCGTGTTGAGGTTCACCAACTGCGAGAAGAAGAGCGCGAGCAGCGGCCGTGCGTTGGCCAAGCGGTTCGGCGGGATTCGGACGTAGATCGACATGCGCCGGCGGCGCACCTCGTCGAGCCGGAAGTCGTCGGCGCTCGTCGCGGCATCGACCACCGCATCGGCGAAGATCGTCAGCGGCGCGTTGAACGTCGCGACCACGCTGGAGAGCGTGTTCTCCGAGTTCGAGAGCAGCCGCTGCAGGGCATCGGTGCATTCGTCAGTGAGCGGCTTGCCCGCGTCACGCCGCTGCGCGATCAACGCGTTCAGGTGCTCCTTCAGCGGCTGTCCCTTGCCCGACGACTGGCGCAGCATCTCGCCGACGGTGCGAGGAAGCTCCGGTATCTCCAGCAACACGAGGCCGAGCGCGAGGAAGAGGTTGCGAGCCTGGTCGTTGAAAAACGCTTCCGACGACGTGCCGCTGCCGTCGTTCGGGAAGAACACCTGCCCGATCGTCAGCAGGTCGCCGACGCGGTGGAGCGGGCTCGTGCGCACCGCCGAGAGCGGGTTCCAGCGGTGGCTGCGCGCGTCCTCGTCGAACGGCGAGAACGCGTACACCGCCTGGCCGTGCTGGGCCCGGTAGCCGGCGGTGACGTCGTAGTTTTCGCCCTTGATGTCGAGGACCACGACGCTGTCAGGCCAGTTCAGCAGGTTCGGGATGACGACGCCGACACCCTTGCCGCTGCGCGTCGGCGCCGACAGCATCACCGAGAGCTGGCCGGGTAGGGCGAGGAACCTGCCGCGGTAGCGGCCAATAAGGATGCTGGGACCGCCATCGCCGCGGAACCCCGTCAATCCCACGCGCGCAACCTCGGCCGAGCTGGCGAACCGCGCATCGCCGTGCAGCGCTCGGCGCGGCCGTGCCGCAGAGGCCAATGCGGCGGGCAGCACGATCAGAAACGCGACGCCGCAGACCCCGATTGATAACGCCAGCTTCCGCCTGAGCGCCGGGTCGTCCCCATAGAGCTGCCAGTACTGCGCAATGCTCGTGAGCCCGGCCTGCCGCGGATCGGCCTTGTTCAGGAGGAGGAACAGCACCCCGGACAGGTAGACCGCCGCGCAGGCGAGGCCGAGGAGGCCAATCACGCCGAACAGCGTCGCGGCGACCTTTCGCGACACCGGCCAGGCGGATAGCGGGAGCGCCAGGCTGTTCATGTCGCAGCCTCCAGGTGTCCGTTCCCGCGGCCGAGCCGCTGGCGCCGCGGCTCGTAGAACAGCTCCGAGATGAAGCGCCCTCGCTCGTCGCGGTCGAACTGGACGATGACGTCGACGACGACGCCGAGCAGGTACTTGATCTCGTCCATGCGCAGGCCCCCGCCGGCACCGCTCTCGCGGATCATCAGCGACATCTGCTCGAGGGCGAGGGCGCAGCTGCCGGCGTGAACGCTGGTGATGCTGCCGGGATGGCCCGACGCCGCGAGGCGCACGAAATAGAAGCACTCATCGCCGCGTACCTCGGCCAGGAAGATCCGGTCCGGCTTCATCCGCAGGCACGCTTCCAGCAGCGACTTGGCTGTCACCTTGGCCATTCCCTGCGCGTCCTTGCTGTAGTACAGGTGCACCACGTTCGGGTGGTTCGGCAGCGTCAGCTCGGCCGTGTCCTGGATCGTGACCAGGCGCTCGCACCTAGGCACTTCCTCGACCAGGCCCTTCATGAAGGTGGTCTTGCCGGAGCCGGTCTTGCCGCTGACGACGATCGTCTGATGCTTGCGGACGGCGAGGCGCAGGAACTCGGCGTAGCGGCCGGCGTCCTTGAGCCCGACCAGCTCCTCCTCGAAGGGAAGCAGCCCGCCCGGTGCCTTCCGGCTGACGCTGGAGGTCCGCTCGAACAAGCCGTCACGCTCGAACTCGTCGAGCCGCTTGATCAGGCACGCGGGCTTGCGGACCGTGATCGAAACCGTTCCGCGCGTGACCGCCGGCGGGATGACGAACTGGATGCGCTCGCCACTCGGCAACGTCGCCGCCAGCAGCGGCCGCTCCTGGTTGACGTGCTGGTCGCAGTACGTGGCGACCGCCGTCGCGAGCGACAGGCAGCGCTCTAGCGTCATGTCCGGTGCTGGCACGACGCGCCAGCCGCCGACCGTCTCGACCAGCAGCTCGCCGGGACGGTTGACGCAGACCTCGAGGACGCCGTCGGCGTCGAGCTGCTCGCGCAGCGGGCGCAGGAACTCGACGACGGAGGTGGCGTCGCCGTGCCAGAGGCCAGCGTCGCCTGCGTCGTGCAAGGCTTCGTGCACGGCACTCATCGCTGCACCGCCTGCAGCTCGTACACCGACGAGAAGTCGACGTCTCGGGCGACGTAGATGCCGACGATGCCGCCCTGGTTCTGGTAGATCAGCGGCGGGATGTTGATGGTGCTGTCGAGCACCTTCTCGGCGAGCTTGCTGGTGTTCGCCGTGGCCGAGGGCACGATGAAGGTGTCGGCGTCGCTCTCGTGGCTCTGGCTCTGGATGACCAGCTTGACCGCGTCGTCGATCAGCGAGAGCAGCATCGCCGCGCCGATGCGCTCGCGCCAGCGGTTGTCGACGTAGCCTTCGATCCCGGACTCGCCGAGCGGGCCCGTTCCCGGCGACTCGATGTCGACGGTAACGCCGAGGGGTGTCCGGATGCGGGTCCAGAGGACCGGGATGCGGACGGTGCCGGGCCGCACCGAGGCGATCCGGTACTCGCCGTCAAGATGCGAGCCGCGCTCGATCAGCAGGACGCGACCGTCGTCGCTGAAGACGTTGCGCTGCACCTGGCAGCCGACCAGCCCCGAGACCGCGCTGATGACCTTGGTCTTCAGGGCGCACGTGAAGGCGGTGCCCTTAGGCAGCGTCAGGCTGCGGTTGCCGAGCATCGATGCCGCGACCCGGGGTGTCGCCGAGCCCTGGAGCTGCCCGCCGAAGAGGCCGGTGCTCGGGGCAGCGGCCGGGGCGAACGGCGCACCCCCGGCCGGAGGACCACCCAGGAGCGCCCCCGTCGAAGCCGGACTGGCTGACCCGCCGGTCGCCAACGCAGCGCTGCGGGTGAGGTTGTCGAGCAGCCCCTGCAGCTGACGTTGATAGCCCTGCAGGTTTCGTGCGGTGTTGGCGATCGGATCACCGGAATCGGGCGGCGGGTCCTCGGCTGCGGCGGTGCTAATCGACGCGGCGGCTTGATGCGGAACCGGTGGCGTTCCCCTCATTGCCGCTCGGCTGGAGACCAGCAGGACGGGGGCGTCCTCCGGCGGGACCACCTTGGTGTTGCCTCCGGCGGGTGCACCCGGCGCGGTGCGTCGGACGCCGATCGGCTCTGCCAACTCGTCGGCCGTCGGCACGATGGCCGGGATCAGGGGAGCAGGTGCGCTTGCCGCGGACGGACGGGGCATCTCGAGCCGACGTGGCTCGGCCGTGGCGGCCATCGGCCGATCACTCGCGCGCTTCGACTCGTCGTCCGGCTTCGTGCCGCTCGCGATGAAGCGGTGGATCGAGAACGCAGCAGCGAGCACGAGCGAGACGACCAGCAAGGCAACGGCGAGGAGCCCCTTCTTCGAGACCGAGAAGCGCTTCGGCTCGGCCACGTTGGGGATGCCGGCTTCGCCAGGAAGCGGCGCGATGGTGTTGTCGCCGCCCTCGGCTCCGGTCTTGGGATCGGGTTCATTCGTCATGGCGTCTCTCCGGAGGCGGCTCTGCGGCGCTGTCGCCTGGCTTCGGTGCCGGGCCGGCGGTCTGCCGGTCGGCTTTGAGGGTCCGCTGGACTCCCGGTACCGTCGTCGCACCGGCGGGTGGAACGCCGTCGATGTCGAAGTCGTCGTTCCACACCCCGATGACCGACGAGCCGGCGCGCAGCATCAGCCTGCGGCTGACGCGGTCGACCACCAACAGGTCGTCTTCCATGCGGGCGTTGACCAGCGTCTCGGAGCCATCGCCGCGCACATGGAAGACGGCCGGTACCTCGCGGTTGCCAGGGAAGCGGAAGTAGGTGAAGCGGCCGTCGTCGAAGACGAGCGTCGGCACGATGTCCTCGGAGGCCGTGCCTTCGGCAATCGAGTAACGGGTGTTCAGCACCTGCGCCTTCGCGCGCAGGCGTTCGCCGATCACCTGCTGTGGGGTGGCTGGCTGTGGCGACGGTGGGATTGCTGCCAGCGCCTTCAGAAGCTCGCTGTCGGCGCTTGGCCGGGCTGATGTCGCGGTCCGGGTGGGTGGCGCCTTCACGACCAGCCGATACACGGGCGGCTTCGGGTCACCCTCGGCCAGCACCACGAACCGGAACGCGTGCGTGCGCCGGTCGGTGACGACCGCGAGGTTGTTCGGCGCGCTCGCCGTGCTCTTGGGCTTGACGAACAGGCTGCGACCTCCCGCCTGCGCGGCGACGCACCACGCCGACTCGGGCTTGGCACAGTCGCCTCCAAGCCCTGCGCCGACTTCGGTGATGGCCTCGTCAGCGTCGAGCACCACCAGTGTCACGACGCCGCGCTTGACCGGCACCGTGATCACGGCGCTCGGGTCGTAGACCACTTCGCGCAGTCGCGGGTCGGCCTGCGGGTCGGCTGCAGACCACACGGCGCTGGCGAGCGTGCAGCCGAGCATCGTGAGCAGCAGGGCGCGGGGCTTCACGACTTCGCTCCCGGCACGGCCGTGTTGATCTCGGGATCGGACCGGTACGCCTGCACCACGAACCCGAACGGGTTCTCGAGGCGGTCCTTCTCCTTCGCGAGCACCTTGGGCTGGTACTGGAAGACGATGCTCGCGACGTGACGCGTCGTCACGTCGGGAAGGTTGCGGTCCGTGAGGCGCACCACCTTGTCGTAGGTGACCTGTGCCTCGCCGCGGTTGCCGGCGCGGCCCGAGGCCGCCAGGCGCACGCCGACGATGTTGATGCGCCACTCCTCGCTGGCGCCGAGCTTCCTCTGCAGCGCGGCGTCGCCCTCGAACTGCCGGTTGTAGTCGGCGAACACGGCGGGCACCGCCATCCGCGCGACCTGGTCAAAGTCGCGCTGCAGGAACATCCAGCTGTAGCCCTCGCGGGCGCGCACGAAGGTCGCGAGGTTGTGCTTGTCGAGCGCCTCGAGTGGCGGGATGGTCTCGACGCTGAGGCGCTGCTGGATCGTCGCTTCGCCGGTCAGGCGGTCGACCACGATCGGGATCTCGACCACGCGCCGCAGCGGCCCTTGAACAAACACGGCGGCGATGCCTATCAGGCCGAGGAGCATGCCCGCGATCGCGACCCACCAGGCGCGACGCTCGGAGCGTTCGAGCATCAAGGCGTGGTCGATCTCCCAGGCGCGGTTGGCTTGGAAGGCGTCTTCCGGCTCATCCGGGCGCTTCCGCCCGACGATCGGCAATGCAGCGGCTCCGACCGGCTCGCTGCCGGCCGTCATGACGGCACTCATGGGGTGTCTCCGCTAGGGAAGGTAGTCGGCGACCTTGCCGGTGCGGCCGAGCATCTGGTACTGGCGCTCGCGGTCACGGGAGCGCGCGATGCGCTCCTCGCTGTCGGCCATGCCTTGCAGCATCTGGATCTGCGAGACCTCGTGGGTGAGGAGCGCGTTCTCGGCGCCGATCCGAGCCTGGATCTCCTGGACCGCCTTCTGGTCCGCGGTCGCGTTGATCTGGCTCATCAGCGAGTTGATCTGCGACAGGCGCCCGGACGCGGACCGCATGGCGTCCTGCAGCAGGCCCTTCGTCTGGTACGGCGCCGCGAGTTCGGCCTGGCAGGTCGTACGAGCGGTGCCAGTGAGGTCCATGCAGTTGTAGACCATGCCGGCGTCGCGAAGCGTCTTCGAGGTGCCGGTGAGCCCCGAATAGCCGCTGGTGTTGACCGCATTGACGTAGGTGTAAGCCTGGGCCGGCACGTAGTTGCGGAGCGTGGGGCTGTTGAACACCTGGCCGAGGTTGCGGGCGCCGTTGATGCTGTCCAGCTGCTGCTGCAGCTGTGTGATCTGCTGGACTTGGTTCTGGATCTCGGTGATGTCGTTCATCACCTGCTGGACCGTCTGGATCAGGTTGGCGACGTCGATCACCGGAATGCCGGTGGCGCTGGCGGGGGTACTTGCGAGGGTGGCGGCGCTCGCGCAGGCTACTGCCACGAGCTTGAGGCGATGACGCATGTCGATGCTCCTGTGGTTCGGCCGGTCAGGCCGTGCCGCGCAGGGCGGCGAGGCGGTAGGCGGCAACACGTGCCGCGGCGTATCCCTGGCGAGCCATGGCGGCGGCTCCCGTGTAACCCTGACGAGCCATCGCCGCAGCGCCGGTAGCCATGCTCCCTGCGAAGCGACCACCAGCGGCCGCCGCTGACCCCGTGGCCACGCCCGCGGCGTACGGCAGACCGGCACCGGCGCGGACCACCCCACCCGCGGTTCCTGCCGCGCTCGTGCCGGCACGTGCGGAGCGCAGCCCCGAGACCATCATCGCGTTCTGGATCATCTGGATGCCCTGCTGGACGGCGGCGCCCCCGGTGAGGGCGGAGGCAAGGCTCGGCGCCTGAAAGCAGATGATCGCCATCAGGATCATCAGAACGCAGTAGCGAGTGGCTTCCCCGAGGACGTTGAAGGTCCCGCCGAGGAAGCCACCGCCGTCGGCGATCGCATCGAAGATGGCAGCACCCATATATGTACTCAGTCCAAGAGCGAAAAACGCGAACCATGTGAGTACCACCGAGTTGAGGACCATCGACAGCCAGCTGTCGAAGAAGCGAGCGGTCGGCCGCCACGCGAGGCAGAGGATGAAGAGAGGGCCGACCGCGATGACGAACGTCAGGAAGAGCTTGGAGAGCGTGACGACGAAGAGGCCGATGCACAGGAAGACGACAGAGCCGATCGAGAAGATCGCCGCCGCGAGGAACAGATCCAGGCGCGTAATGCCGGCCTCCTTCATGATGTCTGCCACCTGGGCGCTGGCGTCGTCGTTGAACCTGTCGAGCAGCGCGTAGGGGCCTGTGATCGTTGTCGGATCGACTCCAGCTGGCACGAAGGTCGATGCGACGCCCATTGCCAGAGCGTTGGCGGTGTCCGAGACGTTGCTGGTGTAGAAGCCGGACTGAAGCGCGAACGCGAGGACGATGCCGATCTTGAAGACCTTCCAGACGAACACCTGGAGGCTCTCCGGCACTTCGTTCCGGAGCACGGCCCAGCCATAAAGCGTGACCCAGATGGTCATCGCGACGAGCGCGATCGGGGACAGCGCGGTCATCAGAGTCGACACGACGCCGAGCACGTACGTGCTCAGGATTGCATCGAACTTCGACCCGACCCAGGCGAACATCTGGAGGTCTCCTACTGCACCGCGTCGAAGGGAAGGTTCGCGGGCGGGCGCGCGAACATGTCGACGCACTTGCTGCCGAGGTCCGGGTACTGGCATTGAAGCCATTTGCCGCCGGACTTGACCACCCACAGACGCGAGCGCTTGACGCTGCCGTAGCTTGAGGCGCGGCACGTGCCCGGTCGGGCGTATGCCTCCGTGCACTCTTGGAGCCCCCCTGCCGTCTCGACCATATGCCATGACCCGGCATGGCAGCCCGCGTCGGCTTGGCAGGCCGTCCTCCTGCTTGCGGCCGCAGTCAGCGGCGGTGTCTCGACGCTGCGGGATCCATTTGGCAACGCCTTGTGTGCTTCGTTGCCCCTGACGAACTGCGCAATGGCAGGCTCGCTTGCGAGCGTCAGTGCTGCCACCGCAGCCAAACTGTGCACAGCCTTCATGCGGGTCTCCTTGAGTTGCGAGACCGACGATCCTGAACCTCGCTGAGCAACACGGGAAGCCACTGACACGGATCGTCACCGTGTCGTACGCGGATCTCGTCCAGCAGCGTGACGTTGTCGGTGGTCGCCGAGAGCACGGTGATGAAATCGTCGAGCCCTGTGAGGTCGAGCTCGCAGATCGCGCTGTCATGACCCTGCTTGACGAGGAAGCGGCGACCGCCGACTGAGCCGAGGCTGCGAACGATGTCGTACTCGGCGTCGCTGAGGCCGAAGCCCTCGACGTACTCCTCACGTACCGCCTCCGGGTTGGCCAGGAAGATCTTGGTCACGCTCTGCTCGACCATCGTGCGGCCGATCGGGTGGCGCAGCACGTCCGAGGGGCTCTGGGTGTCGAAGATCCCGAGGCCGTTCTGCTTGCGGATCGTTTTCTGCTTCTGCTTGGCAAAGTCGCTGAAGATCGGGTGGTCGAGCGCCTTCCAAAACTCGGAGATGACGTAGATGAGGCGCTCGCCGTTGACCAACTCCTCCATGACTTGGAGCAGGTAGAGCATCACCGGAGTGCGGACCTCAGGCAGGTCGAGGAACTCGGTCGTGTCGAAGCCGATCACGAGCGCCGAGTGGAGGTCGAGCAGCCGGTCGTCGGCCTGGTCGAAGACCCAGCCGAGGGCGCCGCCCTGGCACCAGCGGCCGAGCCGCTCGTAGAGGCTGTTCTCGCCAGCCTTCGGCAGGTTCTGGCGCACCGTCGAGAAGCGGCGCAGCGCCGCCGGCATCATCGCCACCGCCTTCACGCCGTCGGCGATCGCGCGTTCGTCGGACGGCATCAGCGGCAGTGCCGGCGTCTCGAGGCAGGTGCGGATCAGCTGCTCCCAGAACTGGATGCGTGCCGGTGTCGGCTCGCGCTGCAGCGGGTTGCAGCCGGTGGGTTTGCCGGCTTCCAGCGTGAAGTAGCGGCCTCCGAGTGCGCGGATCGCGATCTCGCAACCGCGGTCGAGGTCGAACAGGACCAGCCGAGGTACCGGGCTCCACTTGCGGGTGAGCGTCAGCAGAAACATCTCGAGCGTCGTCTTGCCGACCCCGGTCGAGCCGATGATCAGGGTGTTGCCGGGCAGCTTCTTGTCCGCGGAGTCCTCGCCCTCGGGGCTCGCGTGCAGGTTGAGGTAGAACGGCTGCCCGGAAGGCGCGCGCAGCAGCGCGAGGGCCTCGCCCCACGGATTGCCGTCGCGCTTGCCGCGCGCGAAGTTGTGGCCGGCAGCCAGCGCCGCAAACGCGCGCGACGACAGCTTCGCCTCGCGCGGCCGCCACTGCCAGTTGCCCGGCATCTGGGCGAACCAGGCCGCGTCGGCCACCAGGTCGACCGGCGCCATCTGCAGGCTGGAGGCCTCGCCAATCGCGCCGATTGCCTGCGCGGCTCGGCGCCCGGCATCGGCGACGTCGTCACCGAACACCACCAAGCTGTAGTGGTACTCGCCCATGCAGAACTGGCCGTCCCCGAGCTCGTTGAGCGCCACGTCCATGTCGGCGACCTGGCTCGCCACGACATCGTCGCTGGCGATGAGCTGGTCGCGCTGCAGCTCGAGGGCCCGCATGGCTTCGCGCCGCGGCAGGACCGAGAAGCTCTGCGTCTCGATGAACTCCGAGGCCTCGTAGAGCAGGGCGTTCAGGATCCCGGGCTCGATGGCGTCCGCGTATTCCTTGATGTCGACCAGAGCCGCGTAGCGCTGACCTTCGCCCGTCCGCAGCTCCAGCTTGTTCCCGCCAAAGGAGAGCCGTGTCGTCGGCAGCGTGCGGTAGAGCGGCCCGGCTGCCGCCGGTACGGGGCGCCAGCAGCCGTTGACCAGGTAGCCGAGGAACTCGGCGATCTCCGAGTACTGCCGCCCGCGCTCCTCGCGCACCCCGAGAAGCTTGGGCCCAAAGCCGCGGAGGACACGCAAGACCAGCGCGGAGCGCTCCTCCATGACGCACAGTGCATCGGCCTGCGCTGCGCCAATGGCATCGATCGAGCGCTTCGTCGACTGCAGTGCGCGGCCAACGCGGGAGACGTTCGGCCGGTAGACGAGCGTGAGGTAGAGCTCGTTGCTCATCATGCGGTGCCGGCCAAGCTGACCCTGGTAGGCGATCGACAGGTCGCGAGCGAAGCCGGAATCAGGGGGATGGGCGAGCTCGGGCGTCACGAGCCGATGGAGACGGTGCGTCCACACTGCCCACTGCCCGCCCGAGAGGTTGCGGAGCAGGCTGCACAGGGCTTCGTGCCGCTCCGCGACAAGGCTCTCGTCAGCGCACTCGAACGGCACGCCCTCGAGGCGCCAGACGCGCAGGTAGTCGCCGCCGCGGGTGATCACGTCGTGCGGGCTGACCAGCGAGGAGAACGGCACGAAGCGCGCCATCGGGTTCTCGGAGAGAGCCTGCTTCCAGTAGCGTGGAGCGCGCTGGCCACGGCCCGCAAGGCGCGCAGTGGCCAGGTCCAGGTTGCCGCCAAGCTCAGCCGTGCCAGTCATCGCGGGCTCCCCGGTAGAGGCTCGGCGCGTAGCTGCGCGCACGCCAGAAGCGCCGGTTGCGGTCGTGCAGGCGCAGCTTCATGGCAACGAACACCTGCCGGAAGCGCTGATCGTCTTTGGCGGTGACGTAGCGCATCCAGCCGAGGGCGGGAACGATCGCTGCCGCGACGCCGAGCGCCACCCACCAGCTCACGAGCACGCCGCCCCACATGACGAGCAGCATCCCGGTGCCGAACAGGATCACCAGCGGCACGAGCGGGATGCCCAGCTTCATCGCTGGCCGGGTGGCGCCCTTGTAGATCGCTTCGCCTTGCATCGCCGGGCCCAGCTTCAGTTGACGATGTAAGTCGCGAACGCCGCGGCACCGCCGATCAGCGTGCCGCCGATCAGGATGTTCGCGACGTCTGCCAGGCGCGCGCCCTGGAAGATCATCTTGAATCCCGCCCAGATGATCGCGATCGTCACGACGGCGATCGAGATGGTCACCAGGATGGTGTTGATGTTGGTGACGGTGGTGTTGATCTTGTCGAAGCCCTGGGCGAGCGCCAGCTGCTGACATCCGGCGGTCGCGGCCAGCACGGCCGCAGCGCAGCGGCCGCTCGAAAGACGGGGAACGGTGAACCTCATGACGACAGCTCCTGATGTGGGGATGTGCGCGGCGGGCGCGGGGCGGGGCGAGGGGACACGCGCAGGGCTGTCCCAACAACGCGGCGGACGTAGCCGTGGCGAACCCCCGTGCTGAAGTCGCCGCTGTAGTAGCAGGAGAGGGCGCGGCGCAGGGCTGTTTGCGGATCGGCGTCCGACATGGCACGGCGGTAGCACTCCCCGAGCACCGACTGCATGGCAGTGAGGCTCGCGCACGGGTCGAACGCGTTGTGTGTCGTCAGGCCAAGCCGGGCGAAGTTGGCCACGTTGATCTGCCCGAGACCGACGCTGTAGTTCCAGCCGCCGGCGAGCAGCGCGCGCGCGGTGGCGCGAGCCTCGGCGCCCGTCCTGGGCTGGCGCACCAGGGCGCCCCCGACGACCCCGATCGCGTAGGGGTTCAAGGAGCTCTCCACCGTGGCGATGGCCAGAGCGGTCTCGGGGTGCACCTGCGGCGCACAGGCGAGCGCCAGGGCAAGGAAGGTCGGCGTATCCACGACGGCTCCGATCACGGCTGGTGGGCTGAAGGTGGCGGTTGCGAAGCGAGCCACCGTGCGTAGTCGTCTTCGAAGCGTGTGTCCCAGCTCCCGAGCTGGGCTTTAGCGGTGGGGCTGAACTCAGTGACGGAGTCGCCCTCGAACTGCCACCAGGTGCGCGAGAACGGCGCGCCGTTGATCGACACCGAGATCGCGCCGCTGTAGTCGCAGTGGTAGATGGGTCCGCTGTCGAGGTCGATGACGCGGGTGTACTGAGGCGGGCAGAAAGCAGGGGCGCTCGCCGGCGTGTGGCTCGCGGTGTTGCCGGCCTCGGACATGCTGCAGCTGGGGAAGGGCTTGCCTCGGGCGAGGTCGCGAAAGAGCTGCTTGATGGGCGGAACGCACTGCTCGATGGCGCGCCAGCTGGGTGCTGCGAGGCAGAGCAGTACGAGGCAGCCGTCAGCCGCACGGGCCGGTGCTGCCACGCCCATCATCACGCCTAGAAGGCCCGATGCCGCAAGCCGGACGGCGAATCGGGTAGCCTTGTCGCATCGTCTCGGACGGCAGCCAGACTCTGATGCAGAGCACATTTCTATCTCCCGTGCTGGCAGCGTTTGCGCTGCTGCCTAAGCGCCTCGGGCTCCGTGCGGGACCCTGGGGCACACAAATGTAGGAGGGAAGAACCATGCGCCTCGCGATGGATTTTTTGAATATTTCGTCGTGCCGCAATCGGCTCGGTTCGGGGCGATGACACACCAACCCGCTGCGCAGATCGTGTCGCCGCAGCAGCTCGGCGTTCGCGAGTTCGACCACTACGCGCTGGTCATCGATGCGCGTTCTCCGCACGAGTACGCCGAGGACCACTTGCCTGGTGCCGTTAACTTGCCCGTCGTCGACGACGATGAGTACGCCGAGGTGGGTATTCGTCACAAGAGCGACAAACACCGTGCGTACCTGATCGGCGTTGAATACTCACTGCGCAACATCGCGGACCAGATCAGACCGCTCATCTCGAAGTACACGAGCGACGACCGCTTCCTGGTCTATTGCTTCCGCGGCGGTAAACGCAGCCGGCTTTGGACTGACAACCTGCGCACGATTGGCTTTGAAGTCGACCAGCTGGCGGGCGGATGGAAGCGTTATCGGCAGTGGGTGCGGGAATCGCTGGTGACGCTGCCCGCGATGTTCAAGTACGAGGTGCTGGCGGGGCCGACGGGCTGCGGAAAGACCCGCCTTCTGACGGAACTCGCGCGTCAAGGTGAGCAGGTCCTCGATCTAGAAGAGCTCGCATCACACCGAGGGTCTCTGTTGGGCCGTTTACCTGGACGGCCGCAGCCCACCCAGAAGATGTTCGACAGTCTGCTGCTCTCAAGCTTGCGACGGCTCGACCCTGCACGACGAGTGTGGATCGAGGCTGAGAGCAAGAAGATCGGCGACAGGCAGTTGCCCGATGGCTTGTTTGAAGCCATGCACCGCTCGCGCGTGACGCAGATTTCAGCGCCAATGGACGAGCGCGTTCGGCTGTGGAAAGAGGACTATCCGCACTTCACTGAAGATCCCGCCGGGATGGTGGAAAAACTGCTGCCGCTAAGACCCTTAGTGGGCGGGGAGGTGATCGAGACCTGGCGGGCGCTGGCGACGCAGGGAGACGTCGAGGCGCTGTTTGAAAGCGTGATGGTGCGACACTACGACCCTTGCTACGCGCGGTCAACGCGGCGGAACTACGCGAGTGGGAAGCCTTCGAGAGAGCTCCCTCTCGTCGGGCTTGGGCCCGAGCCGCTGGCGCAAGCCGCGCGGAGTCTCGCGGCGGAACACCCTGGCGCAGATTGGCCGTAGTCAGTCGCCGCCGTGCCTAGCAACGATGTCCGCTAGGGAAGCTCTGCAAAACCGGCCCGCAGCTTGCATGATTGAGGCCCATGATCGCCAAGCGCGCTGAAGCCATGAAGCAGTTGGGCCTGGGTTTGAATCTGTCGACCAAGAAGACGCGCAAG
>NZ_JABWMJ010000023.1 GCF_013366375.1 Rhizobacter koreensis
AGCCTGCTTGAGGAACCCGATGATCTGTTCCTCGCTGTACTTGCTCTTCCTCATGCCCGCCATTCTCCTGATGAGCGGACTTCCCTTCTATTACCTTGGTACGGCTGGAGGGGGGCAGGTCAGGCGTATAGCCCGTAAGTAATCAACGGCATGAGCAATAAAAAGGTTTACACCGAAGACTTCATGCAAACTGATGCCGCGCTCTTCCATCAATCGGAGGAAGTTCTGAGTGGCAGGCTCAAAAATCGCTTTGATATAGCGGCGATAGTTTAAGCAGGAAAGTTCCACCGCTTCGTTCATGATCTGATGGGTCTGGATAAAGTGCCGCAGCCGGCGTACGGCTTTAGGCTTTCGGTGGAACCCGCTTCCCGAGTTCGATCACCTTGCGCTCATGAAGATAGACAGTTTCGACGATGTGTTCCGCTATATCCACAAGAGTGATGACGTCGGACCGATTCGGAGCGAACGATCGATGGATCGCCGCGTGTCCAGCCTCAAGGATGGTTTCAAGGCGTTTGCGCTGCAAAGAAGATACGTACCCCTGCGACTCAAAGGCGGACATGTTCTTCGAAAAGGTCCCTTGATCACCTACCTTGGAAATCATTATTTGCTCAAGTAGGGCGCGCACTCCCATCGCAGCTAGACTTGGGAGATTGTTCTGAAGGGCAACGTATATCTCCTTGAGCAGCCGGTCGACAAATTCATAGGCGAGATCTACCTCGAACCATAAATTTCCGAGCCACTCAGGTGGCCGTCGAAATATTGCAGGCGGGTAATACACGACACTGGGACCGTCGGTATCTTCCGAAAAGTGCGACGTATGGCGTAGCTTTACCGTCTCGCAACCAAGACAACTCAGCATTTCATACACTTCATTACCATGGACCTCGTACGCGTCCGACGAGTCAGACCATGACGTCTGCGCGACATGCAGAATCGAATGGTTGCGATCGCCACCGCACTTGTTGCAGTGGGCGCTCGTAGCACTGCTCATAACGGTGCATCGGACTTAGGCTGCTGCCCGTCAAGAGCGACACGCAAACATTTGCGTAGTCGAGCCCCATCTCCCGGGTGGTACCGCTCGACGTGCGCGATTCTCCCCCTGATGGAGCGGACCTGCTTGTCCCACTCCTTCCTTATGGCAAGCCTTGGCAGTTGATGGATGGCCGCGCGCACCGCCTCACGCTGGGCGCGAGGGATAGTGAGGCGGCCGCCAGTCGCCGAGTTAACAAGCAGCCCAGTGACTTTCTGAGGGCAGTGTCGAGGCGCAATCTTAACCTTAGATTTCTTGACGGTTAATCCACATTCCGAAAGCAAATGGGCGACCGTGGTGATCAGAGATCTCGGATCAGGACCTGAAAAAGTCAAGTCATCAATAAACCTAGAGTAGGTAACCGGGAGCTTTGCTAATGTGGATCCGAGCTTCTCGTCAACTGCTCGTCGCAAAAACAGATTTGCAGCAGCGGGGCTAGTCGGAGCGCCTTGAGGCAGCGAACCTCGAAGGGTAATCAGTCGGGTTAGTAAGCGAGAAACATCGGCTCCAAAGCCGTGCTCGTTGCGAAACATACGGTAGATGCGTCGATGCTGAACCCTGTCAAAGAAGTTCTTTACGTCAACAGTAACGACCCTAGCTTGGCCCAGGTGCAGTTCCGCATTTGACCTTTGCGACCTGCCGGGTACACCTCCATGGGCGGTTGGAGCTAGGCCGATAGGTGCAAGAACGCGCTTCACGATCTTGCGTTGAATAGCCTTAAGCTCCTCTTTCGGAGGACGGATTTGCCTAATCTTGTCCTTACCGGTCTTGAGTGCGAAGGCATTGTAATGCTCGCGGTGGTCGCGGCTAATTTCGTCAGCAAGTTGCCTAAGGCGATTCACCGGTACCCCAAGCCGCCAAGCTAGCTTTTGGAGAGAAAGGATAGGCTCATTCATCGGCGCCTACTTCGGTCGGATATTGCGGATCTTTGGTCGAAAGAAGAAGGCGGAGTAAGGCGTTTGCGAGGCCGGAAATATTGTGGTCGGCTTTTAAATCGATGTCATTCGGAGTTGATGCGAGAAGCGTAATCAGTGCTGCTGGTGCTCCCACCGCTTTGGCGAGCGCTTCAACTACACGTAAACTGGGCTGCCGCTTACCGGCTTCAATTAACGAAAGTTGGCTCGCGGTTATTGGCATTCGCTCGGCGAGTTCGGCTTGTCTTAAGCCGACCGCCGCACGAACGATTCGAAACGCTTTGCCGTAATCTTGGTCCATGGGAAATGAAATCACTCTTTACCGCAGAACGTCACACGCATGTAGGGCCGCCAACAAAATAGTAGACACGACCTGGACAATCCTAAAGACCTTGGGTCCGTTAGTGTTTCCAGACAGCATCATCTCCATCAGCTTTCCTCTAGCGCGTTTCAGTTGCTCTCTGTGATTTGGTCCTAATCTCGGGTCATCAAGTACCTTCGTGAGCGCCTCTAGTACTTGTTTCAGCTCTTCATGTTTCACAGCTAACCTTCCTATGCAAGGCAACATTGCCTCCCTGCGTTTAAGGCACGACCTCGGAGAAAGGCCCGAGCTGGACCGAGTGATTCCAAGTACAAGAAGCGCAAAAAGCCTGCGCTTCACCCTGCCGCCGACTAACCCGCATAGCCGGAGACCGCTTCCTACGTGCCGAAGCACATAGCTCGCGATCGCCTGGTTACCCGAGGTTGACCAGTGGAGGATCTGCGTAACGCCGGGATCGGCGGCACGCGGCTCACAAGACACGTAAGCCGTTGATGGGCGCAATTGCCCGTTGACATGCGAATGCATGCCTCTTGAGGTCGCTGTGGCTGTGTGAAAGAGCGTCGAACGCCTGGTAACCGGCGCCCGCAGCAAGTGTCACCTAAGCTGGAAGCGGAGTCAAGCAGCTTGACTGCCAGTCAAGCATTCGTGGTCAGGCGCGGGCGCGAGCGGTCAGATGGTCAATCCGCTTGAAGCAACGCCACGGACCATGATCCGGCTATTGATAACAGGTGTTGGGGCGTCCTAGATGACGATCCGCTCCACCTCATCGAGCGAGACCCCATCCCCGCGGCGGTCGTAGAGCCCCGTCGTCCTGGCGCTCTCGTGGTTTGCCATTTGCTGCGCCACCTCGAGCTTGCCGCCGTTCCTCAGGTACTCAGTAATGCCCGTGGCCCGGAAGGAGTGGCACCCGATCTTGGTGCGGACGTCGGCCGCGGCCCCCCGTCGCCCGATCATTCGGTAGACGTCGGCCTGGCTTATCGGCCGCTCTGACAGCGTCCCGGTCCGTCCCACGCTTGAGCGGAACAAAAACCCCTCGTCGTCGCCCGCGAGCTGCGCCCCGTCTATGTACGCGTGCAGGTAATCGTCAAGGTTGTGGTGGCAGGGCATTTCGTGCTGCTTGCCGCCCTTTTCGTGGAGGCGCACCCAGGTGCGCCGGCCCTGGACGTAGACATCGCCGACCCGCATCGCGATGGCGGCACCGACGCGCGCGAAGGTGTAAACCATCAGCCCAATCAGCGCTCTATCGCGCAGCCCAGCGGGCGTCGACAAATCGATCGCGTCCAACAGCGCGCGCGCCTCCTCGGCGGTGAGCACTGGTGTCTTGCCCTTGCGCACCGAGTGCTTGGGTCCCCGCACCGAGCTCGCCGGGTTCGTCCGGATGATCTGGCCGACGACCAGCCAGTCGAAGAGGACCCGGAGCGCCGCCAGGTGCAGCTTCACTGACGGGGCGGCGAGCCGCTGCTGCAGCTGCTCAACGTAAGCAGCCACGTGGACTGGCTCGATTTCCGCTAGATCCTCGAGGCGGTTATTGGCGCACCAGGCAGCGAATTCCGCCACCGCCCGTGCGTAGGCCTTCCGGGTGTTCGGGTTGCGGATGTTGGCGGTGAAGAACTCGAGCGTGCGCTTGGCTGCCGTCGGCGTCGGGCTGAACAACGCCGGCAGCGCTCGCGCTAGTGGATCTACTTGAGCTAGCTCACGCACGTCAGTCCTCCTCTGGATGTGCCAGCTTCGACAGAGGCAGGTCGACGCGCTGTGCTCGTTTGAGAAGCTTCAAGGCGTCAGAGCTGCGCACCTGAACTTCTAGAGCGGCCCTCGAGCGCGGCGGCAGCGCTTGCGGGAAAAGGCCGATGAGGTATTGAGTACGGTCGATGGCCCGCAGTGCACGTATGAAGGTCTCAAGCGTTCCGCTTCCATCCCTCTCGAACCGTTTGTAGGTTCGCAGTGCGATCTCAGCGCGCTTCGCGAAGTTTTCCTGTGACTCGCCGGCTTGCGTGCGGACTCCGCGGACCTTTGATGCGAGCAGCGTGCATACCCGCGGCACCTCGGCGGTGCGCCAGATCTCAGCTTCTCGCTCCAAAGTCATCCACAACTATAGGCCAAATTTGGCCTAAATTCTGTGGATAACCTGGGTTTGCGCCGTTCAGGGTGCAATAGCTGGATGGATGACCAGCCCTGCTCCCTACAATCAAGCTGCTTAAACGCAGAAGGCCGGGTGGGGACCCGGCCTTCTGCGCCCCACACCCGGTACCGGGCTGGGGAAGTGCACCCTGGTCGGATGCCTCGCATCGATATCTTGCCATGGCCCGCTTGATAAGAGCCCGGTACTTTCCTATGGCCTCGTGCCAGAAAGGCTCTCAAGTGGATCTTCAAATCACCTGCATCCTCAAGTCCTCCTCCCACGGAAGCTACGAGCACATCACCCCCGCCGGCAATCCGGCAAGTCAAGGCGTCTGGACGGTCGAGCAGATCATTCAGAGCATTGACGCCCGGCAACACACCTTCTTCGTCCGGGACGCTTTGACCGGACGGCGAGCTGATGTCGGCGTTGTGCGTGATGCCGGCAAGCGGCCCCACATCCGTACCTATGCCGATGGCTACTGGAACGACAACCTGCTGTCGTTGACGAGCTGTCCTTGGCGCGCAGCCGCTTAAGACGACTGTCCTAGGCTAGCGACGGCCCCTTCGGGGGCCGTTTTCATTTCCGAACGCATGATCGTGACTGATAACGTCCTTTACCATTCACTAAGCGTGCTGCGGCTAAGGCGCCGCGACCGAAGCCGGCTTAGGAGCTGGCTCCGTTCGACCCAGCTGGGCCCATTGGACGAGGTAGCGGCACGGCGGATGCCAGCGATCTGCCTAACAGCAGCGCGCCGCCCCATGTCTCAACGAATTCTTGTCGCCGACCACAACCCAGATGTAGCCGAATCCGCTTTATCACTGCTGCAGTTGGGTGGGTTCGAGGCAATGGCCGTACGTAGCGGCCGCGAGGCTATTGAGGCGGCGCGGCAGTTTCAGCCGCACGTGGCCATGCTGGACATCTGCATGCCAGACATGGACGGTTACCAGGCAGCGGTGGCCCTCCGGCGAGAGCACGTTGCCCCTCACCGCCTTATTCTGGTTGCTCATACTGCGCTGTCAGAGCCGGACGATATAGAGCGCGTCCGCCAAGCCGGGTTCAACTTCCACGTGGTGAAACCTTTAGCGGACCCACTCTGCGACCTGATCGCTTCATTCCTAGCCGAACCTGATCACCGCCGGGACCTCCAGCGCCGACCCTAGGGTTCGATGCTGGTGGCGCCGGCTGCGTTGTCGGTGCGCGGCAGGCGAACGGTGAAAACCGTTCCCTCCTCCGCCGATGAGCGCACAGCGATCTCGCCACCGTGACCGCGGACGATCTCCCGAACGATGAAGAGCCCGAGCCCTAAGTTCGTTCGCCCCGGCTCAGGCTGTTCTGCAGCGTTACGGGACAGCTGTACCAGCGGCTCGAAGATGTCCTGCAAGGCGTCTGGTGGAATCGGTGCACCAGCGTTCGATACGGTCAACACGACCGCCTCTTCCTCTTGGGAGCCTCTCAGAGCCACGGGGGTGCCCGGCGCGCCGTGATGCACCGCGTTGTTGAGCAGGTTTGACAGCACCTGCTGAATGCGCGCCGCATCCGCAGCAATTTCAAAGTCGCCGCTCAGCTCCAGAAGGAATTCATGAGCCGGATGGCTGGTCTGGGCGGTGTCGATCGCCTCATCAAGGAGCTGCCGCAGGTCGCAGGGCTTCCGGTGGATTGGTATTCCCTTGCCTAGCTGGCTTCGGGTGTACTCGAGCAGGTCGGAGATGAGTTGCGCCATCGTTCGCGTCGAGCGCCTGATCCGCTGTACCGTTTGCTGCCCTGGTGCTGGCAGGTCCAGCCTTGCAAGAATCTGGCTCGACATTTCGACAACCGTCAGCGGGCTTCGCAGATCGTGCCCCAGCACTCCCAGGAACGTGTCGCGTGAGCGGTCCAAGTCCCGCTCATAGCTATCCAGTGACTGGGCGATCGCTCGATCAATCCCCTCATTGAAACGGGCGATCTCTTCGATGGCCTGCTCTCGGTCAGGGGTGCCATCGGCATGGCGCCAAAGGGCAAGGATGCTCTCCCGCATGGCCCGGAACTCGGCAAATAGCTGAACGATGGTGAAGCCCGAGGCACGGCGCAGTTCCCCGTGCAGGCGCGCGGCGGTCTCGGAGCCCTCCTGCTCGCCAGAGGATCGGACCAAAGGTTCCCCTCCGGCTCGGTTCGTCTTCATCCCCTTGGCGATCTCCAACAGGATCTCGCGGCTGTGGTTTCGAAGGGCGAGCGTGGACATGGACTCGGCGGGAGGGATGGACGCCCTCGCGAACCCTTCCCACTCCTTGATGATCAGATCCACGTTTTGCTCGATGAAGATGCCAAATTCCATAGCTCAGTCTAGACGAGGGCCGGGTGTGCAAATCGCGTTCGCCCTCTCTGCGCCCACCTCACAGCGCGAGCGCACGGACGCGGCCCTCCGGCGCCCTCCGGCGAAAGCAACCGAGGGGCCGCTCTCGCGGCGGCAGCTTCGGCGACCAAGTTCGCGGAACGCTGAACGCGGTCGGTGTGCCACGCACCGCGCCTGGCTTCCTCGCGCCGCCGTACCCTGGCAGCAAACGGTCCTCATCCGGCAGGCGCTTGACCCGCTAAACGGCATGCAGGCTGCTGACCCTAGTCGCTAGCAACTACCCGATTGCGGCCGGTTCGCTTGGCTTCATACAACGCCAGATCGGCACGCTTGAGCAGCGACGCTTCGTTGTCACTGTCCTTCAATGTTGCGACCCCTGCGCTGATCGTCATCGTGATGTCCTCGCCGTAATGAGCGAATGGCAGCTTCACCGAAAGCCTGCTGCAGGCGTCCGGTGACGAAAACCGCGCCCTGAGTCCCGGTTCCCGTCAGTACCAGCAAGAACTCTTCGCCGCCATAGCGCACAAAGGCGTCGTTACCGCGCAGGATCGCGCGCGCCAGTTGCGTCAGATGCACCAACGCGGCGTCACCCGCAGCATGCCCATGCGTGTCGTTAATGGCCTTGAAGTGATCGACGTCAACCATCGCCACCGACATCGGTTCTTTTTCGCGACGCGAGCGCGCCATTTCGCGTTCAAGAATAGTCGCCATCGCTCGCCGGTTTTCCGTGCCGGTCAGCGGATCCTTCTCGAGCAGGTGGCGGCTTTCCTTCAGTTCGGTCTCGATTGCGGAGAGGCTGCGTCGAGCCTCAACAAGCTCAGCTTGGGACGCACGCAGCGTCTGGTGCATTGCGCTAGCCGTGCTCACGACAGCCTGAAGCAGTTCGATGGCATCGCTTGGCATCGGGTTCGCTACCACACCTTCCAGCGATGCCGCCACCTCGTCGCCGCACGTCGAGACGCTGTCCGCAAGCTCCTGCGTCACGTTCGTCGCCTTGGCGAGAACGTCGTGGATGCGGTCCAGGAGTTGGTGGTCGACTGCGGCGGCGGCCCTCAAAGGGGGTGCCGGCGCTGCCGAGGCGCCGGCGACAGCGTAGTAGTGTTCGGCGAACGTTTCCGGCGTCGGTGGGAGCTTCAGTTCAGCCATCCGGCGCAAAGCCAGGCGAGCGATTTCAGCAGGGAGCAAGGTACCGGGTCGGTCGGTCATGGCCAGGTCAGCGTAACCTGTTGAGGCGACTGGTTGGCATGGGCAATCCCTGCCAAATACTTGCAGTCGCCGAACCTGAGCGCACAAGAAGTTGGCACTCCGGTGCCGACTTCCGCGAGGCCGAGAGGCGTCAGGTTCCTCAAAGGGCTTGTACCGTTTCCCTCGTACTAGCAACGGCAGCGACGGCTGTCAGGTCCGTTCATTGAACAGCTCGTCGAACAATTCGCCTGAAGTCGAATCAGTTTCGTCGCTGACTTCAACGCCGTTCAGTAGATCGTGCGAAGACGCGCGCCAGCTGACCGGTGGCGCAGGATCAATAATGACGCGCTTCGGCTGCGGCGCTTTAGAGGCGTCGCCGGCAGTCACGCTGGCGTCGACATCGGCGAACTCGCCCTGCGGCGCATCTGCAGTGATGCGCCAGACTTTGCGAGGCGTGTCCCGCCCCATCAGCTTTCTCCCCCGAAGCACCCTCTCGCCCCCCGATAAGAAGTTAGCCGCCTGGTTTGTTGTCGCGCCTCTGCTGGAGGGTTGTGCACGCACCAGTTCGGAGGATAGTGGGATCGGATCAGAGCCATGGCCCTGGCGACAAAAGACTTCTAGTGCTTCCCTGATCAGACGTTCTCGATCCACAGCGCAAATCCGGCAGCCTGTTGGCGTTCGATGAACTCGCAAACCGCCGCAGCGCATCGCAAGCAGTCCTGGACGTACCCATCCGGATAGGTGCTGTCGAAGTCCCTGGCGGTGACCAGTTTCAGTGCGTCGACCAGTTCCCTCGCGTGCGACTGCGGAACGGCGACGCGCCCGACGGGCTCAAGCCAGCCCGTCTCCTCATGCCAGTCCAAGACCAGACGGGGTGCTTGTAGGCGACTTCCGGGTGGGCGCGCCCCTCCCAAAATCAGACCAAAGAGCGGATCCATGTAGACATAATTGACGCTGAGACGCTCACGCTGCGCCCCATTCTGCGTGCATCCGTACAGGACCACTTCGAACATATCCCCGTACGAGTAGCGCTTGCTAACCTCCTCTGGGCTGCCTGCCCCAGGCTCGGGGGTTACTCGTCGCGTACTGGCAGCCGTTGAAGTGGTTGGCGGACGAGTGTCGGCCTCTTCCTTCGGCTGGCTTCGCCCTGCGGCCGCTTTGCTTGCGTGCTCTGGCGAGTGGGGAGGCATTCGGTTGAATGCGCCAAGCATGCCCTGTACGAACGACAGGACTTCCGTGACAGACCCTCCTGCCTCTATGCGCCGCCACCTTTGGTCCAGCTCCTGAAGAATGTGACGCCGGGCCTCGATTTCGAACGCCTTTTCGCCTGAGCGATGCCGTCTTTCGAAGCGCTCGAAAATCTCCTGGAGAAGCTCCCGTTTTCGCTGCCGCAGCTCGGCAAGGTCGTGGAGGCTGGGGGTCGTATGAGGGAGCTCGTGGGCACGCTCGTGCTTGACCACAACCAAGGCGCCCGCAAGCCCTGAAGGCGAGTAGACGCCGTCCAACGGCCGCGCCGCAGGACGAGGGCTTACGTTGGGCTCCATTGTGGTGTTCGACGCCACTTTTGCACGGCCGGTGCTGCGCGTGGGCATGTCAGCTCTGACGGAAAATGTTGAACGGCTCCTAGAGTAATCGGGGGTTCCGTCTACGACGAGCCGACGAGCGTCCAAGCGCTGCTTAAGGCCACTGGTCGTCAGTTTTTGCCGGCGGCGATCCGCGCTTCCCATTTGACGCTTCGCCTCTGCCTTGTGCGCCTCGGCGTGGGCTGCGAACACTTGCGACCCGCCGCACCCGCGGGCGAGCCTCATTTCACGGATCCGGCCCCACCGCAGGTTGGATCACCCTCAGCGTTGCCTAGGCCGCCGGACAATCGCGCGCAACCGCTCCAGGGATGCTCCCGCCACGCCAGTCGATGAAGACCGCCGAGTACAAAGACCACAGGCTGACGGTCATGATCGTGCCGGCGGAAGGTGGTGGCTTCCATGCGTCCATCGCGATCGTCGAGCCCGCGGGCGGAGCTCGCTCACAGAGGTTTCTCGATCTGGGGGTGTTCGAGGATCCCGAGGAAGCGACCAAGACGGCGTTCGCCAGCGCGGAAGCCTGGGTCGATGACGAAGCTCGGTCCGAACGGCGCCAGCGCGGAACCGACTTCGCGTCGCTGTTCTAGCGCGGCGCGGATTCGCTCGCCTCCACCCCGCGGTCAGCCCCCGAACTCGATGGGTTTGCCGCCTCAGGGTGCCGTCAGACTCGTCGGCAAGCACTAGGGAGGGTGGCTCGGACGTGAGCGTGGGGAGAGTCCTACGGCTTCGCCTCGTGAGGATCCGGCGCCGCTGGAGGCCGAGCCCGACAGCTAGCTCACACCCGATATGCAAAATCTACGGGCTTGTTCCGAGCCGCAGATCCGATGAAGACGATCCACTACATGGGCCACCGGATCATCGTCCTGGTCGATCCGGCCCACGAGGGCTACAGAGCAGCTGCCGCGGTGGTCGGCGCCGGCCCTGGGGGCGTGCGGTCTCAGACATTCGTCGATGCGGGCGTGTTCGAAGCTTCGGCAACGTGCGCTGCTGTGGACACCGCCAAAGCGTGGCTCCAGCAGGAGGCCAAGCTGAGAGCCAGTTCATGACAGCTTCGCACACACCGCAGCGTCCCCGACGCGTCATTTCGGGTCAATGAGCGCCTGATAGACGCGCTCGCAACCGGCGCCGGCGACGCGGGCGCGTTCGGCGAACTCTGCGCGCGCTCGGCTGTCTGCAAAACAATCCAACCGCTCGAACCCAGGTCTCCGTGGGCGGCCTTTGCACAGGTCGGGCAAGACCCGGCTAAAGGTCGAACTCAATTTCGGTCACGTCCCGGGCCGCATGGAGGATGCGCTCGATGCGCGTTGTCGTTCCGATGACCCGGAAGAAGATGATGTACCGCTGGTGCGGACAGGCGCGCAGCCCCGGCGCAAGGTCCTCGCGCGGCGCATAGGCCGTCGGCATCTGGGCGATCTTCTCGCCATGCTCCAGCAGCTCGTCGATGAAGGTCTCGGCGCGTCTCGGGTTGTCCCTGGCGATGTAGTCGCCGATCTCCATCAGGTCCGCTTCGGCCGGTGGAGAAATCTCACATGGCATCGCTCGGCGCGCCCTTTTCCGCCCATCGCTGGTAGCGGCGCTTCAGCTCTCCCGCGACTTCCGTCAACGGTCTACCGGGCCCGCCCTCGATGCCCTGCTGGATCTCTGCGCGTAGGCGTTCCAGCCGCAGGGCGCGGAGACGTTCCCGGTCCTCGAGCGCGCGCAGACCGTCGCGGATGACTTCGCTGGCACTGGCATAGCGGCCTTGGTCGATCTGTTCCTTGATGAAGCTCTCGAAATGGGGTCCGATGACATAGCTCGAAGGCATGGCTCTTCCTCCATGGAACGTGTATGCGCGTTGTCAGACTATCAAAAACTGATAGCCATTGGCAAGGAATTCCCCCGAAGGGCAACCTTGCCGGCTGCGGGGGCTTGGGGATCGTCGGGACATCACACACGGCTACCCTGACGCGTCTCGCTTTCATGAAAGTGAGAAAGGTGCTATTCTCGCTTTCATGAAGACCATCGTCATTGCAAATCAGAAGGGCGGCTCCGGGAAATCGACGCTCACTGTTCACCTGGCTGCGGCCGCCGAAGCGGCTGGCGACGGACCGGTTGTCATTACTGACACAGACCCCCAGGGCACGGCCGGCGACTGGTTCAACCAGCGCAAGAAGGCAGGCTTGGCGACGCCTCGCTATGCCCCCCTCGCCTTGTCCGAACTCGCGACGAAGCTCAAGGCTTTGGATGCCGCCGGCGCGGCTTACTTGTTCATCGACACGGCCCCCTCCGTTGGCGCCGTCAACGCGGAGCTCTTCGCGGCCGCTGACCTGATCCTCGTTCCCCTCAATCCCACGCCTGCGGACCTGCGCGCGCTCGTCAAGGGCCTGCCGCTCATCAAGAAGTCGGCGACCCCCTTCAGCTTCGTCCTTGCGCGCGTACGCCCGAACCTGCGGAACAACGATGGCACCGCGATGGCGCTCGACGCGCTCGGACTGGTGCTGCCCACGCGTATGCACGAGCGCGTGATCTACGCGGAGACGTTCGCCCACGGAAAAACAGCGGTCGATATCGATCCAAGCGGGGTCGCCGCGACCGAGCTGGCTTCGCTTTGGCAAAGCGTGAAGCACAGATTAAACGAAAACGAGAAAATGGTAATTCTTGAAAGCGAGAAGGCGGCATGAGTGCGAAACGTCCCGCCGTCGATCTCATGGCGCTTACGAGTGAGCAGGCCGTGCCGATGGCCGAAGCCCTCCAGCGCACTGCGACACCGGCCGATGTCGTCCCTGAGGAGAGGGTCCCGGCAAAGAAGGTCGCAAGCTCGAAGGTCCAGCACGTCGGAACAGCCAACCTCGAAGCCTTGGCTTTCAAGGTTCCGCCGAGTTTCCGCAAGCGCTTCCGGTCCCGGGCGGCGGAAGCCGACATGAAGCTGAACGAGCTGCTCTTCGCAGCATTCGACGCCTGGGAGAAACAGCAGCAGTTCAAGAAATAGAGAATTCCCGCTTTCTGTAAACGGCCTGCCTAGCAGGGCAGGGCGGCGCCCTCAGCTCATCGCTGGATTCCGTCTTGCCCGCGTCTTGCAAAAAGCAACGAACGCCTTGTCAGGGCTGTGCAAGGTAGGCATGCCACTGTCGACCCAGAAATCGCGCCATTCCTGCTCGAGGTGGTACACGTCGTGACCAGGCGCGACGATCCGTGCATCGTTGAAACTCTCAGGCTGCAGCTTGGGAAAGGCACTTTCCGGCACCTTTTCGGCCAAGGCTTCCCGGTTGAGGAAGACCACGGAATCGCCGTCGATAGCGACGCTGTAATCCGGTAGGTGATCGTGCTCGACGAGCTCGCGAACCATCGCCTTGAAAGCCCGTCCGTGGCTGCTGGCACCGGTTTTCTTCTGCAGCAGGTCGAGGGCGATGCGCCACTCGTCCTGCTCGCCGCAGTGCTTCCTGGCGATCTCGTAGATCCGCCGTTCGATGGGCTTTCTGAGGCGGAAATAGTCGCGGCTGAGGGTCAGCACCTCGGAGCCTTGGATGATCTTGAACATCCAGTCCGAAAGCCGGACCTGCACCTCCGACATCCGGCCGGTTGGGGTGGAGCGAACGATGCGGAAGCTGTCGATCAGGCCAAAACCGTTCGTGATCTCTTCGCCATCGGCCTTGATGTTCGTGGTGATGCGGGTGCCGCCCAGACGCTCGAAGGCCTCCACCATGCGGCGATAGCCGTCACCGCTCGTTTCGCGGTTGGTCCAGACAAGGAGGTCATGCGCCTGGAGTTGTACGGTCTGCGAGATCGGCTGGTTCTGGTTCTTCCTCGCCATCAGCTGCGAGACGCAGTAGATCAGCAGATCCTTGTCAAAGATCGTTGCCAAGCCTTTGACGCTGGGCGTGATCTGGATCTTGACGTGCCGGTGCTCGTAGCTCAGGACCCTCGTATCTGGCTTGGTGGCCAGCGAGAACACCGGATGCTCCATGCTGGCCAGGTCATCCTTGGGGATGGCATCCAGGACGTCGCAGACAAACAGGTCATGGTTCGGGTGCCGCTCCGGCAGAAGGGCAGGGCGATCCACATCGCGTACGTTCGTGGTTTCGTTGACGGACATCGCAAAATCGTGGTTTCGTTGACGCCAAGCATAGGTTCGTGGTTTCGTTGACGCAAGGCGTTTCTTCGTGGTTTCGTTGACGCCAGAAAAGTTTTCGTGGTTTCGTTGACGCTACAGTGTGGTTCTGCTGACGCTTTTTCGTGGTTCTGCTGACGCCACGTTTGATTTTTCCCTTACGCGACAGCCACTTGGAAGCGTTTTTCGACCCTTAACACTATTAACTCCTTCTTTAACTAAAACACAGGGGCTGTGGATAACTCCCCCCGCGCCCTCCGACGCCTTCAACAGCGCCCGCGAAAGCGGGCGTGGACAGTCCGCGGGGAAGCTGCGCTTCCCCCTGTCATGCTCCGGCTTCGCCTACGCATCGGACTCGACCCCCTTCGGGGCCTGCGGCCCCCAAACCGCTTACGCGGCTCGGCTCCCCCGCATAAAAACTGCTCAGAAGAACAAGGCGGCTGCCGGCTCGCGTACAGCCTGTTTGAGCCACGATTTATGGTTGGTGAGGGGGTAGGGTGCCCCGGTGCAGGATCGGGGCGTAGCGGCGTTCTGTGGTTTCTGCCGGGTGGACGAGGGACGATGACTCGAAGACAGAAAACCGGCCTCTTCGAGGATCTGATCGACGTCGTGTCTCGGCTGCCCTGGTGGGCCTGTCTGGGGCTCGCCGCCCTGAGCTACCTCGTCCTGCACGCGCTCGCAACGCCAATGGCGGTCACCAGTGTTCAGCCGGGGCAGATCGGCGCGTTGGCGACCCAGGCGCTCTGGAAGGGGTGGGCCTACGCGGGGCAGATCGTGGTGCCAATGGCTTTTGTGTTTGGCGCAGTGCTCTCGGCGCTCAGACGCGCGAAGCGCGGCCGGCTGGTTTCAGAGGTGGCGCAGAGCAGGGCGCCCGATGCGCTCCACGCGATGAGCTGGCGGGATTTCGAGATGCTGGTCGGGGAGGCCTTCCGGCTGCAGGGCTACGAGGTCGCCGAGACGGGTGGAGGCGGCGCTGACGGCGGCGTCGACCTGGTACTGCGGCGCGACGGCGAGAAGTTCCTGGTGCAGTGCAAGCAGTGGAGGGCGCGCAAGGTCCGCGTCCAGCTCGTTCGAGAGCTCTACGGCGTCATGGCGGCGCAGGGTGCGGTCGGCGGGTTCGTGGTGACAGCCGGGGAGTTCACCGAGGAGGCGAGCGCGTTTGCGAGCGGCCGGAACGTCAAGCTCGTCGACGGCAAGGCGCTCTTCGGGCTGATCCAGCAGGCGAGGGCGTCGTTCGCGGCTCGGGAGGACGTTGGCAGGCCAGTTCGGAGGCCGCCAGCGCCCGCGCCCGTCAGGCGCAGGGAGCCTGCGGCGGGTCAGGCTGAGGCTGTTCCCACGTGCCCTAGCTGCTCGAGGGCGATGACGCTGAAAACTGCCAGGCGCGGTCCGAACGCCGGAAATCAGTTCTGGAGCTGCATGGGGTACCCGGCCTGCACAGGGACACGACCGACGGCCTGACGCGCTGATCTTCGTGACTCGCGGATGCCTACTGCGAAGGTTGGATCAGGATCACCGCACTCGCCGCTGCCACCACGAGCACCAGAGCGACCAGCAAGCTGCTCCACCACGGGGCCTCTTCGGCATCACGAGCCGCTCCTCGGGTCGCTTCTCGCGCGGCGCCATGTCCATTCCAGAAGGTTGCTGGATGGACGTGCAGCAACCTGTGGTCGCTGTGATCAGCGCGGAGATCCCTTGTCTGTTTCAGTCGGGCGTTCACGAAAATTAAGAATTCGCGTCGCGGGTCGATAAGCAAGGCACAGACGCAGGAGTGGCTTTGTGTTCAGCAGCGCTAATCACGCCGGGTCGCGCCGACCCTGGCGATTGCTGCATGAACCGCACCAAGCGACGAACGAGAACACGACGATGAATTCGGTACTGTCGAACTACTACGAGGCGATCGAGCGCGCCAGCCGCGACATGCTCGATGCGGCGCGAGCCGGAAACTGGGACCACGTGGTCAAGCTCGAGGGCGCCTGCGCGGTGCTTATCGCGCAGCTCAAACAAAGCGCAAGCGCGCAGTCGCTCGGCGCCGACGAGGCCCAGCTGAAATCGCGGATCATGCAGCGCATCCTGGTCAACGACGCCGAGATCCGTCAGCTCGCAGAGCCGTGGCTGAACGACCTGGACGAGATCCTGGCTGGGCGTCCCAAGACCCTGCACTGACCCACCGCTCTCTCAGCGCGGCGCCCTCAGTTGAGCCACCATCTCAAGACCGAATTCAGGGGGAGCCCGCAGGGGGGAGTGAAGCTCCCCGGGGGCTGGGGCGCAGCCCCAGTCTTTGCTCCGTTTAGACAGCGAAATCTTCGAGCTTCTGACCGCCTGCAAGGGCGGCTTTGAGCCACCGAGGCTGCAGGCCCCGGCCGCTCCAGGATTCACCCGTGGAGGCGTTCCGATACTTGGCGGCCACTTTGGCGCCCGAGCTCTGCGATTTGCCCTTGCTGGCGCGCTTGCCAGGAGAAGAGCCCCCACCCATCAGATCCCCCGGCGTCAACCCGTTCTCCGCCATGAGCGCCTGGATCTGCTCAATGGCTTTGGAGCGGCTTTCCGCGGCTGCTTTCTCGATTTCACGCTCGAGGGCTTCCTTCTGCGCGATCAATTCCTGCAACGTGGCCATCGTTCCTCCTGTTAGTGGAGCAACTATAGGTCACTATCGATTTCTACGGTGCGGGATTGGTATCTCTATTCCGAGGAACGGCGTCAGCGTCTCGAGCTCCAGAAACGTGAAGCGTCCACCTGGCATCCAGCCACCGGTATCAATGAAGAAGGTATTCCCAAGCACCGCCATTCGAGGAATTCGCACGTGCCCGTGCACCACCGCTCTGACGTTGGTAACCTCAGTCTCGCACTGCTCCATGTAGCGATGCATTGACCACAAGCAGTGATCGGCCAAAGAGCCCATCGGATCAACCTGATCCCACTGCACGGCTCGCATGCGCTCCCAATCGTCAAAGGGACAATTGGCATGCACCAGGCCAACCATTCCTGAGGTGGTTTCAACCTCCATCGCCAGCGGCAACGCTGCCAGCCGGCGGCCGATACCTTTCTGTTCAGCTCCCGGCCGAAGGCGAGCCATTCGCCGCCGTTCTCAGCGTGGTCAACGAAATAGGGCAGCCCCAGCGCAGCGCGCCAGGTCAGCAGTTCATGGTTGCCGCAGATCGCGTGAAACCAAGGCTTGTCAAGCCAGTGCAGCACCTGGTGTGATTCCGGGCCGCGGTCGACCAGGTCACCCGCCGAGAACAGCCGATCGGTGAGCGGGTCGAACCCGATCACCGCAAGAGCACGCCCCAGCTCCGAGAAGCAGCCGTGGATATCACCGAGGCAAAATCCTGGCCGAGCTCATTGCGAGCAAAGCGGGGCATCGCTGCACCGGCAGGGAGGTCTGGAAGCGAGGCGGAGTGCAGAGCAGTGCCTTCTGGCGCGGGAGTCAACACGTAGGAAGCGAGAGCGACGCGAGCGGAGTGGACAGCAGCGGCGGTCAGACGGATGCTACCATTGGGAGCAAAACACAGGACCAACGTGAGATCGAAGCAAGCCATGTTTTCGCTTCGCTCAAACGCTTGTAGCGCGCAGTTGCGCGCTGCGGCTTCGCTGCTGCTTGCCGGACCTTCGCTCCGCTTGGTCGAAGGCTTCGCGCTCGCTCTGCTCGGCGAAGAACGGCTCGGTGACCGCCTCATGCGTCGAGGGCTCGCATGACGGACGAGACCTCGTCGTTGCCTCCCAAGCGTCGCGGCGGACGCCCACGCAGCGCCCCTGCTGACCTGCGAACCGCCACCATCGGTGTTCGCGTCTCCGCGGCCGAGTACGACGCTCTGCGCGCCAAATCCGCGGCCATGGCCATGACCCCCGCTCAGTGGCTGCGCGAAGCGGCTCTGACCCGGCGGTTGCCCGCGCCACCCGTCGCTGAGATCAACCACGAGCAATATGTCGAGCTCGCCCGCCTGGCCGCCAACCTGAATCAGCTCACCCGATTGGCCAACGAGGGCGAGCGTGTGACCGTCGCCACTGATTTACTCATCGAGCTGAAAGCCGAAGTCAAGCGCTTACGGTTTGGATTGATCGGCACGGCAACGGGAGGCGATACGCGATGATCGCCAAAGCCGTCAAAGGCCGAGGATTTCGAGGCGCCATTGCCTACGATCTCGGAAAAAAGGATGAAGGCCGCATTCTCGACACCAACATGGCCGGAGAGACCGTTGCCGAGCTGTCGGCAGAATTCGGTGCCATCCGCAAGCTCCGCCCCAATCTCGAGCGCGCGGTGCTGCACGTTTCTCTTTCAGCTGCCCCAGGCGAAAAGCTCAACGACGATCAATGGGTAGAGATCGGCCGGCGCTACCTGGTTGGCATGGGTTTCGTCGACAACCAGTACATCATTTCCCGGCACACCGATACCGAGCACGAGCACATCCACATCTTGGCCAACCGCATCACCACGCGGTCCGGCGCGGTGGTGAGCGACTCGAAGGACTACGCGCGTCAGGAAGTGCTCATGCGCGCGATCGAACGCGATTTCGGGTTGAGCCAACTCGCGCCGAGTATCGAATCCAAGCGAAAAGCGCCCACCCGCGGCGAAATCGAAAAGCAGCTGCGCACCTCCGAGGCCTCGACCCGGATTCAGCTGCAGCAGCTTGCCGATGCAGCGGCCAAGGGAATTACGACTTACACCGAGTATCAGCGGCGCCTCGAGGCCGCCGGTATCGAACTGGTACCCGTCCTGCAGCTCGGAGGCGCCAAGCTCTCGGGCCTGATGTACCGGCTCGACGGCGTGACCATGAAAGGGAGCGACCTCGGCAAGGGCTACAGCCCTGCCGGGCTCGCCAAACGGGGGGTGAGCTATGAGCAAGACCGAGATGCTGCGGCAATCCGCCGAGGCCTCGAACCAGAAGCGGCTCGAGAGCCTGGCGCAGCAGGTCCAGGCGGTGAGCAACGCCAAGAGCCAGAGCGCGGAAGAGCTGGCGGCGACCCTCGAGCCCCTGGCGCAGGCGCTGGCAGCGCTCAGCGCCGAGACGGCCAAGACGCTGGCCGAGATCGACAGCCGGACCCGAGCGACGGGCGCGAGCTTCACCCTCCAGCTCGAGACCGCGACCAAGACCCTGAACGCGGCGACGGTGCAAGCCCAGCGGGCTACCGTCGGGCTCCACCAGGCCGCGAAACGGCTCGACTGGACCCACTACGCCCTGACCGTTACGACGGCTCTGCTGACCGCGGTGCTCGTGAGCGGATTCTGGCTCTGGCTCCGGCCGCCGACGGTCCAGACGTTTCTGGATCCCAAGGCGGTAGCCGAGTACCTCAAGCCGGCCGTGATCGGGGCCTTGAGGCCAGCCAAGGGCAGGTAGGAACGGGTGCTCGCCGCGCCGCGGGCGCAGCCAGCCTGGCCGATGAGATCGCCCGTCAGACCCGCGAGCGCGACGAGCGCGTGCGGCGCGTTCTGGCAAGGGCGCAGCTGCGCGAGTCGCGGCGCGAGGACGCCATCAGAAAGCTCGTGCTGGCACGGCCAGAGGCGCCTCGAGGTCTCTTGGCCGCTTTCCAGCGCAAAGGTCACGAGCAAGCTGTCGCCGTCTGGGAACGTGCCAAGGCGCGCGCCGCGCAGCTTGTCCAGGAGGCCAAGCAGCTGGCGCAACGGCTGCGCGACGTGGCCCAGCCGGAGCGGGTCAAGCAGTGGGTTCAGGCGCTCGTCGGGCGGAGCCGGCCGCAGGCGATGGGGCGCGAGCAGGAGCCGGCAGCTGCGGCTGATTCCATGGCTTCACGCGCACCCGATGCGCGGGAGGTCGTGCAGCCGCCCGTGGGGCAAGCGTCCGATTCCCGCCTCGAGCAGCTGAAGCTTGCCTGGGCGCAGGCCAGCCCCCTGATCCAGAAGGAAAAGACTGCCCCTCTCACCTCAGCTGACAAGCAGCAGCTCGCGCGCGGGTTGGCTGGCTTGGCCGGGCTCATCGATGGCGGCTATTGGCAGGCAAGTCCCGAGCAAAGGCAGGCAATCGAACGGGCGAGCTTGCAAGCACACCGCCGGGTCGCCGCCGATGTGTTCCTGAGCCAGCCTCAGGTAAAAGTGGTCGAGCAGTACCCGATGCTGGCTGGTGCCTACAGGTTGCTCGAGCTAGTGGAGGGCCAGGCCGAAACGAACGGGCTGACCCAGTTGCAGCGCTCTCAGGAGCTCGAGCGGTCGCGCCGGCGCATTGCCGCGGCGATCGAGAACGGGGAGGTGTTGCAGTTCAGCGCCGGCAAGCTCGAGGTGCCGTCTCGGGCGCTTGTCCGCTCCACCGAAATCCAGCCTGAGCAGGGCAGGAACCGCGGCCAAGAGCCCCCTGAGCGCGGCCGGTAATCGGCCCAAACCTCTTTCTCCTCGAGGCCCGTTCGTGAGTGACCCGTAGGGCCTGCTTGGTCGGTTTGCAGGGCGTTGTGACGGTGTCAGCTCCGACCTAATTACGCCCCCGAACGATTTTGCCGGCCGCTAAGAGTTTCGGTAGGAGCCCGATATACGCGACATGACCGAGTCGAAATCAAATGATTTACTGAAATTCGACGTGAAGATTCCCGCCTTTCCGTCGTAGGTATAGGTCTCACACGCGCAAAAATCAGATGATTCTCCACAATCATCACAAGTTGGGTTTGCATAAGCAATCATTGCATCTATGGGGTCGTCGAAGTCGTGGTCAACAATCGTACCCTCCATCGTCACATTTCCGCTTGCTAACTCAAGAACAGATTCAGCGTCCTCGAGGTGCCAGTTTGTGAGGGCGTCAATGGCCGGTCTAAGGACAACGCGCGCGTAGTCGAATCGGTAGCCTTCAAGGATACAAAGAACTCGCTTTCCATCCGGCACCAACGAGTTGAAAGAGATGTCACCATATAGGCGAACTAGCTCGGGATACCGTTTTCTATCAAGTTGAATGTGCTTCAAGGAGTTGTTGACGGCGTCAATCAACTCGAACTTCTTGTTCTGAAAGCGAGCTCCTTCAATGGCAAAAATCTCATCGAACTTCTTCAGAAGCTCGGTACGAGTTTCAGCGACTCCATTGGCAAGGCGTGACCTGCCCCCTTCCGGCGTACCAGTGTTTCGGAAGGAGTCCGGGTTGAAGGTTACGTGATCTCGTTGGTTGCCGTGGACTGGTGAGCAGCACCGCCGGCATGCCGGCGGTGCTGCTCGGCG
>NZ_JABWMJ010000024.1 GCF_013366375.1 Rhizobacter koreensis
TTGTCGTGCCCGTTGATAACCACCCTGCAGAGGCAGTGAAACAAGTGAAACGCCGCGTGTTGGACGATTGTTGACGCAGCGAATTCAACATAAGGGATGCAGGTTGTCCATCACCGTGGACTTACCGCGGCCGTTGGCGCCTGCGATGGCGACCAGCGCGGCACCATCGGCCAGCCGCTCCAGATCGACGGTCAGCTCGTCCAGCCCGAGGCCGTCACGGATGCCCCGGAAGCCCCGGAGCCTGAGTGAAAGAGGCTGCATGATGCGTCGTGTTCTGGAGTGGAAGTCCGAACAGATTGCCCCTCAGATTCCCGGCATCAAGGCCTAAGCGCCGAGTGACCGCTGACGTTCCGGGACCGCATATTCGACTCGGGCAACCCGACTCACCAAGACGGCCAGGAGCAGACGTACGTACTCACGCCGGTAAGCTGACACTCGCCCCAAGAAAGTCGGCAACCCGAATGCCGTTGATCCGCCTTCTGCACGGGTTCAACCCGTGCTGAGGAGCCTGGCCGCGACTCAGTGGCTATGGAGGTGGTGAGCATCCGGCACATGCGCGTGAGCGTGACGCATGGGCTCGTGCCGATGGGCATGGCTGTGCTCGCCTGCCGGCATGGGGTCGTGCGCATGGTCGTGGTGGCCATCGTCGTGGCGATGGGCGTGCTCATGCTCCAGCGTCTCGTGCTCGTGCTCGTGGCCGTGCGACTCGGCCAGGTGCAGCACCACGCCGGCCAGCATCAGCAGGCTGCCCAGAGCCATCCAGCCGCTAGCCGAGCGGTCGCCCATCGCCACGGCCAGCGCCGCGCCGATGAAGGGCGCGAAGGCGAACACCGAGCCCGTGCGCGCGGCGCCGAAGGCTCGCTGCGCAAGCAGGTAGAAGCGCAGGCTGAGGCCATAGCCGGTGGCGCCCACCGCGAACAAGCTTGCCGCCGCGACGGCCGACGGCAAAGGCTCGCTGAACAGCACGGCCAGCAGCGCGGTGGCACTGGCGCCCAGCGTCGCCTTGGCCAGCACCACCTGCCCCGGGTCGCGCTCGGCCAGCGCCCGCGAGAGCGTGTTGTCCACGCCCCAGGCGGCCGTGGCTAGCAGCACCGCCAGCAGGCCCAGCAGCTGGGCGTTGCCGGCACGCCCCTGGTCCAGCACCAGCACCATGCCACCGGCCAGCAGCAGCAGCATCGCCGCCCACACGCGCCCGTCCATGGTCTCGCGGTACAGGCGCCAGGCCAGCACGGCGGTGAACAGCGCCTCCAGCGTCAGCATCAGCGAGGCGCTGGTGCCACTGGTGTTCTGCAGGCCCCAGGCCAGCGCCACCGGCCCGATCACGGCGCCGAAGGCTGCCATGGCCAGCAGGCGCGGCAGGTCGCTGCGCTGCAGTCGCGCCTCGCGCTCGATGCGCTGGCGCGACAGCAGGCCGACGGCCGCTGCGCCGGCGTACAGCAGCGCTGCGGTGCTGAAGGGGCCGAGCCCGGCGCCGAATAGCTGCACCAGCGGCGTGCTGATGCCGAACAGCGCCGCCGCCAGCAACGCCATCAGGCCGCCCCGCAGCGCCGGCAGCCGTGCGGAAGTGAGCATGGCTTACTTGACCGTGAAGCGCACCGTGATGGCCTTCTTGGCCGAGGTCGTCAGCGCGGCGACGACCTTGGCGCCCGGCGCCAGCTTCACGCCCTTGGCCTCGAGCTTGTCGCCGGCCACCACCAGCTCGGCCTCGGACTTCTCGGCACCGTTGAGCACGGTGAGCTTGCCGCTCATGCCGGTGGGCGCCATGGCCTTGCCGTGGTCCTCGATGTAGATGGCGGCACCGGTGGGCGTGCCCACCAGCTCGAAGCCCAGGTCGCTGGCGGTGGCCACGACGCCACCGTGCTTGGGCTTGGCGCCACCATGGGCCAGGGCGTTGAACGACAGCACTGACAGGCCCAGAACGGCGGCGGCCAACAGCTTGCTCTTCATCACGTCAATCTCCTTCGGGTGCGGCGCACTGGCACAGGCGGCGCCGCAAGGCCTGATTGGAACTCAGCTCGGAACGGGGTCAGTAGGCTTCCTGCGTCGGTGCAGCATCCGCTGCGGCGTCCGGCTCCGGCGCCGTCAGCCGCTTCGTCGCCTTCTCGCCGAACAGCCAGAACAGCACCGGCGTCAGCAGCGTGTCCAGCAGCGTCGAGCTCACCAGCCCGCCGAAGATCACCACCGCCACCGGGTGCAGGATCTCCTTGCCGGGCGCGTCGGCCGCCAGCAGCAGCGGCGTCAGCGCGAAGGCCGCCACCAGCGCCGTCATCAGCACCGGCGTGAGCCGCTCCAGCGAGCCGCGCACGATCATGGCCTGGCTGAAGCTCTCGCCCTCGAACTGGCACAGGTTGATGTAGTGGCTGATCTTCAGGATGCCGTTGCGCGTGGCGATGCCCGCCAGCGTGATGAAGCCCACCATCGACGCCACCGACAGCTGCACCCCGGCGATCCACATCGCCACCACCGAGCCGATCAGCGCCAGCGGGATGTTGGCCATGATGATCCCGGCCAGCACCACCGACTGGTAGCGCGAGTACAGCACCAGGAAGATCATCGCCAGCGACACCAGCGACAGCCCGGCGATCAGGCGCGTGGCCTGCTCCTGGGCCTGGAACTGGCCCTCCAGGCTGATGAAGTTGCCGCTGGGCAGCTTCGTGCCATCGATGATGCGGCGGATGTCGGCAATCACGCGCCCCATGTCGCCGCCGTCGGTGTTGGCGTAGACGATGATGCGTCGGCGCCCGTTCTCGCGGCCGATCTGGTTCGGTCCGTCGGTCTCCTCGACGCTGGCGATGCTGCTCACCGGCACGCGGCCGGCCGGCGTGTCGATCAGCGTGCGCGCCAGGTCCTGCGGGCTGCGCTTGTCGTCGGGCAGGCGCAGCACCAGCTCGTAGCGGCGCGGGCCGTCCACGATGTCGGCGCCGTGGGCGCCGTCGGTCAGCGCCTGCAGCACGCGGATGGCCTCGCCCGGTGACAGGCCCATCTGCGCCGCCTTGCGGTGGTCCAGCCGCACGGTGATCTGCGGGATCAGCACCTGCTTCTCGACCGACAAGTCCACCAGCCCCGGCACCGTCGCCAGCTGCGCCCGCATCTGCTCGGCCAGGCCGCGCAGCGTGTCGGTGTCGTCGCCGAAAATCTTCACCGCGATCTGCGCGCGCACGCCTGACAGCAGGTGGTCCAGCCGGTGACCGATGGGCTGGCCGATGGCAACCTGGGCCGGCAGCGTGGACAGGCGCTCGCGGATGTCGGCCATGATGGCCTCACGGTCGCGCTCCGAGCGCTTGAGGTCCACGTCGATCTCGGCCGAGTGCACGCCCTCGGCGTGCTCGTCGAGCTCGGCGCGGCCCGTGCGGCGGCCCACCTGCGTGACCTCGGGCACCTCGCGGATCAAGGTCTCCGCCACCGCACCGACGCGGTTGGCCTCGGCCAGCGAGGTGCCGGGCTGCATCACCAGGCCCAGCACCAGCGAGCCTTCGTTGAAGGCCGGCAGGAAGGCACGCGGGAAGAAGGGCACGGTGGCCGCCGCACCCGCCACCGCGAGCGCGGCCAGCGCGACCAGCAGCTTCGCGCGGCCGAAGGACCAGTGCAGCAGCTTCGTGTCCTGGCGCTTGAGCCACGCCACCAGCGGGCTGTCACCATGGTCCAGCCGCTTCATGGTCGGCAGCAGGTAGTAGCTCATCACCGGCGTGACGGTCATCGACACCCCCATCGACGCCCCGATGGACACGATGTAGGCGATGCCCAGCGGCGTGAACAGCCGCCCCTCGATGCCAGGCAGCGCGAACAGCGGCACGAACACCAGCACCACGATGACGGTGGCGTAGATGATCCCCGAGCGCACCTCGACGCTGGCGCGGCGCACCACCTCCAGCACCGACAGCGGGTTGCCGGCCGCCTGGTTCTGCTTCAGGCGCCGCAGGATGTTCTCGACGTCCACCACCGCGTCGTCTACCAGCTCGCCGATGGCGATGGCCAGGCCGCCCAGCGTCATCACGTTGATCGACTGCCCCAGCAGCTGGAACACCAGCGCCGTGACCGCCAGCGACAGCGGGATGGCCACCAGCGAGATCACCGTCGTGCGCACCGACAGCAGGAAGGCGAACAGCACGATGGCCACCATGATGGCGCCGTCTCGCAGCGCCTCGGCCACGTTGCCGATGGAGGCCTTGATGAAGTCGGCTTGGCGGAACAGCACGCGCGGCGCGGCCAGGCCCGGCGGCAGACCCTGCTTCAGCTCCGCAAGCGCGCTTTCGACCTGCGCGGTGAGCTTCACCGTGTCGGCCTCGGGCTGCTTCTGCACGCTGACGATCACGGCGGGCAGGCCGTTGTAGCCGGCGTCGCCTCGCTTCAGCCCCGCCGCAAACGATACAGAGGCCACCTGTTCGAGCAGGATGGCGCGCCCGTCCTTCCAGGCCACGGCGATGCCGGCGAGGTCCTCGACGCGGTTGCTGCGGCCCAGGTGCCGGATCAGGTACTCGCGGCTGTTCAGGTCGATGAAGCCGCCGCCCGCGTTGCCGGCGTAGCCCTTCAGCGCCTGTTCCACCTGCGTGAGCGAGACGCCGAACTGCGCCATGCGCGCGGTGTCGGGCGCCACGCGCAGCGTGCGCACCTCGCCGCCGATGGGGATGACCTGCGAGACGCCGGGGATCGACAGCAGCCGAGGACGCAGCACGAAGTCGGCGTACTCGCGCGCCTGCATCGGCGTGGCCGCCGGTGTCTTGCCGTCACCGGGGGTGAGCGGCAACGCCACCAGCATGATCTCGCCCATGATCGACGAGACCGGCCCCATCACCGGCGTGATGTCGCCGGGCATCTGCTCGCGCACGATGGCCAGCCGCTCGGCCACCAGCTGGCGGTTGCGGTAGACGTCGGTGCCCCAGTCGAACTCGGCGTAGACGATGGACAGGCCCACGCCCGAGGTGCTGCGCACGCGCGTCACGCCGGGCATGCCGTTGAGCGCCGTCTCCAGCGGGAAGGTGACGAGCTGCTCCACCTCCTGCGGGGCCATGCCGCCGGCCTCGGTGAGCACCGTGATCAGCGGCTTGTTGAGGTCGGGGAAGACGTCGACCGGCGTGCGCCAGGCCGTCATCGCGCCGTAGACCATCAGCAGCGCCGCGAAGGCCAGCACGAACAGGCGGTTGTGCAGGCTGGAACGGACGATCCAGTTGAACATGAGGGTGGCTCCCGTTCAGCGGATCTGGGCGATCAGCGGCGCGCCCTGCACCACGACGCGGTTGTCCGCGCCGAGGCCCTGCGTCACCACGACTGTGTTCGCATCGAGCGGCCGGAACTGCACCGGCTGCGGGATGAAGCGCTCGGCACCCGACTTTATCCAGACGATGGGCTCGTTGGACGGGTTGCGCACCACGGCCTGAGCCGGCAACACCACGCCCTTGATGCGCTCCTTGGACTGTGCGACCACCGTGACCGGCTGGCCGATGGCCAACGGCAATGCGTCGCCGGGCTTGGCGGGCGCCACCGCGAAGGTCATCGGCAGCACGCCATCGCGCAGCGAGCGCGAGGCGCCCAGCAGGCGCAGCCTGGCCTCGGGCGCTTCCTGGATGGAGGCGCCTGCGACACGCGTGGCCAAGGTGGCGTCGGCCGTGGTCGCTTCCACCAGCATGCGCGCGGGGTCGACCACCTCGAACAGCACGTCGCGCGGCTCAACCACCTGGCCCACCGCCAGGTCGGCACGGGCGATCACGCCGCTGACCGGGGCCAGCAGCGCCTCACGCGCCGCGAGGCTGGCCCCGATGCTGCGCTCGCGCTCGGCCAAGCTGGCCGCCTCGGTGCGGGCGGCTTCGATCTCCTTGCGCGGCACTGTGCCCTCCAGGCCTTCGAGGCGCTGCACGCGCTGCTCGGCGATCTGGCGCTGGGCCTTCAGCTCGGCCAGCTGCGCCTGTTGCGCGCCCAGCGCGTAGGGCTCGGCGTGGTGGCGCACGTAGGCCAGCACGTCGCCGCGCCTGACCGCCTGCCCCGCCACCGGCAGGCCACGCGGGCCGGGCTCGATCCGGCCCCCATGCACCGCCTGCACGCGACCGCTGGCGTTGGGGTCCACGATCACGCGGCCCGGCAGTTCGACGGTCGCGGCGGCTTCCGACTCGGGGGCCAGCACCGTGCGGATGGCCATGCGGCGCTGGGCCAGCTTGGGCACGTTCACGCTGCCATCGGGCAGGCGGGCCAGGCCCGAGGCGTTGACGGCCGCGCCCGGGGCGTCCAGGTGCTCGCCGTTGGGGCCGTGGGCGCCCGGCGCGGCAAAGGCCGTCGAGCACGCGAGCAGGGTCGCTGCCACGATGAGCTTGATGCGGTGCTTCATCACAGGGCTCCCTTCGGCGCAACGGCCTTCCCGGCACGGCGACGGCGCCAGACGTAGGCGCCCGCGAGCAGCAGCACGCCACCCACGCTCCAAGCTGCGTACTCCAGCGTGTGGTCGTGCCCGTGGTCGTCGTGCCCATGGTCGTCATGGGCGTGGCTGTGGTCCGCAGCGGCCGCGGCACCCGCGGCCGTGGTCACCAGCGTGCCGTCCAGCAGGTCGGTCTCGGCACCGGCCACCAGGGTGAAGACCAGCGCGTGTTCGCCCGGCGTGCGCAGCAGGGCCAGCAGCTTGGCGTCGTCGAAGGCGTAGTCACCCAGGTCGGCGTGGAACGTGGCGCGGGCCTTGATGCCGCCGGCTTCCACCTCCAGCGTAGCGCCCAGCACCGGTTCGTTGGTGGCATAGCGGTCGATCAGCACCGACAGCTCCGTGGCCTGCAGGGTGGCCACCAGCTCGAAGGCCTCGGTCTTGGCCTCCAGGCGCGGCAGCGCGGAAGTGGCGGCCTGCGATGCAGGGGCGTCGAGGTGTTCGCCGTTCGGGCCGTGTGCACCGGGTGCCGCCAATGCGGGCTGGAGCGCGAGGGCTCCGGTCAGGGCCAGAGCAAGGAGCGAGGGTTTCATGGCAGGAGTCCAAGAGCTTGTTGAAGTCGGGCGCGGGCCAGGCCCAGCGCGGCGGTCTGGCGGGCGGCGGCGCTGTCGGCGTCGGCGGCGGCCGCCAGGGCGCGCAGCAGGTCGGGCAGCGGCGTCTCGCCGGCGCGGAAGGACTTGTCGATCAGGGCGGCACGCTCGCGCAGCAGCTGGGCCCGGCCGTTCGCAGCCTCGAGCTGCAACTGCGCCGAGCGCAGGGCCTCGCGCGCCGTGGCGACATCGCTCTCGAGCCGCTCGTGCAGCCGTTGCTCGTTCACCTGGGCGATGTCGAGCTCGGCGAGCGCCGCCGCTTCGAGTGGGCGGTTGCGGTCATCGGTGCCGAAGGGCAGGCGTAGACCCACGACGAGGCTGCCTTGCGACGCTTCGCCGCGGCCCGGCATGTCCTGGCGCACACCCACGCTCAGCTCCGGCGCATCGCGGCGCGAGTGGCGCACCAGCTCCAGCCGCTTGCGTGCCAGTTCGGTCGACTGGCTCGCGAGCACGCGCTCCGGGTGCGCAGCGCCATCGACCGGGGCGGCGTCCGGTGCGGGCGTGTCGGCCAGCGCCGGCAGCGCCGTGAGCCCGGTCAGCAGCGTCCAGCGGGCCTGCGCGGACTGCAGGCGCTGGCGAGCGTCGGCCGAGGCGGCCGACGCGGCCAGCAACTCGGCCTGCGCCGCCAGGCCATCGGCCCGGGCTAGATCGCCCGCGCGCACACGTCGATCGACGTCGTAGGCCAGCTGCCGCAGGGCCGTCGCCTGTGCCTCGGCCTGGCGGGCTTCTGCCTGCAGGCCGGCGATCAGCCACAACGCCTCTCGCAGCTCACCGGCCAGTCGCAGCCGAGCCACCTGTTCGGCAGACTGGGCCTGGGCGATCGCCGCGTCGGCCGAGCCCGAGCGGGCGGCGCGCTGGCCCGACAGCCACAGCGGGACGGCGATGCCGACCTCGGTCTCGCGCCGGCCCGCGTTGCTCTGCAGGCGGTCGTTGCGGTGGCTCAGCGCCAGCGTCGGGGCCGCCGCCCAGAGCCTGCTGGCCGCGATGCGGTCAGCGTCCGCACGGCGACGCTGGCCTTCGGCCTCACGGGCCGCAACAGCGCGCTGCCAGGCCGCGTCCAGGGCGGTGCGGAGGGTGACGGGGGCCGCTGCCGCGCCTGGAGCTGCGGCTGGTGGCGTCGGTGATGCAGCCGGCTGGGCCCATGCGGGCACGCCGGCCAGGCTGCCTGCGAGTGCGCAGGCAGCGAGCCTTGATCGAAGTTTCACGATGGTCCTGACGAATCGACGGCCGGAGGCGGGTCGCTCACGTCGAGGCGCCGCGGACGCACTCCAGGCGTCAGGCGGCGGACCTGCGGTCGATGGCGAATCCCAAACCGGCGGGAGGCCGGGCGCCCATGGCAGAGCGCCCGCCGCGGAGGGCGGGTCAGGCGTGGGGTCGAGGCGGCCTGAGCAGGCCGTCGAGGAACGGGTCGGGCACCCGTGTGTCGTGCAAGCCGCCGGGTCGCGAGGACGAGACGGGCGGGAAGTGATACGACACCGCGGGCAGCAGCGCGGTGGCGGTGGTCAGGTGGTCGGCCAGCACATGGAACTTCGACGCCTGCGAGTCGTCGAGGTGGAAGCTGCCATCGTCGTGGTGGTGGTGACCTTCTTCCTGCCAGTGCAGGACCGCGTGTTCGAGGTCGGCCAGCACGTTGACGGTCGATCCCGGGCGCGCCATGGCCACCGACTGCCAGAGCATGGCAGCCAGCATCACGAAGACGACCAGGGAACGACGCATGGGTCGACAGTCTATCGAAGCGTGGTTCTCTGTCGTGACGAAGCAGTCTTCTCGCTACAAGGGCAAACACCGTGTGTCAACAAACCGTGACCCGCTGCGCATGCGAACGTCAGCTTCGCTGACCTCTGAGTGTCTGCAGATGGTCGTCAGCGGGTCCTGCTCGGCGCAGGCAGAGCGCCCGCTACCTGTACACCAACGGTCGCTCGCGTTAAGCATCGGCTCCCGAAACATCGTCGGCAGGTGGCGTCAGGGCCTCCGCGACGATGTCCTCGGGCTCGGTCGTCGTCACCCGTTCCAGGCACTGCAGCAGCGGCGGTGCGTGGACGTCCGTCGCTGTGGCCCAGGCCCTGACCTTGTCGGCCAGACTGACGAGCTGCGAGATGCCGGGCGCGCGGGTGCGCACCACAGGCACGATACGCCCTTCGAGCTGCACATCGGCGGCGCCAGCCAGGGCACGCTCGATGGCACCGCGGTCCACCTCGTGCCGGTCCTCGTCGGCCACGGTCCATCGGACCCGCACGCTGACGCCGGCCAGTTCCTGCGCGCTCGCCGCCTCTCGCAACTGGTCCAGATCGGGCCGGCCCTCGAACACGATGTCCAGCGTCCGGCGCGCGGGCGTCGGCTCAAGGCGACAGTCCACCCCGTCGGGTCCGAATTCCCACAGCAGGAACCCCTTGTCGCCCTGCTCCCCATGGTGAAAGCGGCCGATGGACCCGGCGTAGGCGATGCACTGGCGACGTTCGCCCTCCCCTTGCGTCCAGGCCTGGTGCCGATGGATGTGGCCGAGCAGGGTGGCCTGCGCGCCGGTGCTGAACAGCGCCCCGGTGGTGAACTCGTGGTCGAACCCGGCCATTGGCACGCCGTGCTCGGTCACGCAGCCGAAGACCGTGCCATGCGACACCGCGAGCGTCGGCACGCCGGCAGAACGGGCCAGGCCGTGGATGCCGGCGTAGCCCTGCAGCAGCCGGGCCAACTGTTCGCCCTGGGCCTCGGCGGCAGCGGTGGCGCCGACCGCTGCCGCGACGGCCGCCTTGTTGATCGCGGGAATGCAGGTGAAGACTGCCCTGGCGCCAGGCGGCACCTCTGCGAATCGCGGGCCTTCGGAGGCGAGCCAAAGGTCGGCGGCAGGCGCATCGGTCACCGACAGATCCCCAGACGATCCGCTGCCCATCAACGCCACCTGACCGATCCGGTCCGCGACGAAGATCCGATGGCGGCTTCCCAGCATCCTGAACACGGACAGCGTGCCGGGCGGCTCGTGCGACCACGTGCCCTGGAGCATCAGCACCGGGCAATGGTCGGCAAGCCGCCGCACCTGCGCCAGCAGCCGCAGTGCCGCGGGCGCATGCAGGTCCAGGGCGTGATCGGTGGCATCCCCGGAGATCACGGCCACATCGACGGCGAGTTCGATGGCGCGGTCCACGGCCGCCGAGAAGCAGCGATCGGCCTCCTCCAGATGGCGCGGCCCGTAGTGCAGGTCGGAAAGGTGCACCACCCGCAAGCGATGCGCCTGACGGTGCGAACCGTGCGCTCGCGGACGCCCATCCGGGCTGCGCGGCACTTCCACGCGTTGCGCACCGGTTCCGCCTGGCAGTCGTCCGGGCGCGCTCACGATGCCACCTGCTGCAGTTCGGCGTTGACCTTGTCCGCGTAGCCCTTCGGATCGTTCCGGAAGCGCTCCAGCTCGCCGAAGGCCCGCTGCCGCCCTTGCGGATTGAGCTTCCACCCAGGACCCCAGCGCGTGGCCGCGTAGCGCAGCCAGGTCTGCGCAGGCACGCCCATCGCGGCCAGCCGCCCGAGCACATGCTCCAGCGTGGGTGGCATGCCGTCTGCCGTGGAGTCGCTCGCAGCCACAGGTTCGTCGACGGACTCCAGCCCCTTCCCAGGCGTCGAGGAAGCGTCCGCCCGGTGCCCCTGGAGCACGCGGGCGGCAACATCGGCCTGCAGGAGCACGGTGTCCTGATCGTCCTGCTCCCGCATCAGCGTCGCCACGTCGACCGGCGCTTCCAGTTCGATGATCCACTGCGGCACGCGGACAGGCCGCCCCTGGTCATCGATGTGCGCCACCTCCATCAGCCGCTTGGTCAGGTAGAACGGCGTGCCCTGGCGGTCCAGGAATCCGGCGAGCCGGCCGCCCCGCAGGAACGCCACGGTCTCGAAGGTGCGGATCGCCGCATTCATCGCGTAGAAGCTGCGCGTGTGCAGTTCGAAGGCGCTGATCGAGCGGATGCCGGGGATGAAGAACAGGAAGCGTCCGGTGAGGTTGCACTGCCGCTGCTGGTACTCCGGGCAGCACTCCGGCTGGCACAGGCCGCCGTTGTCCTCGCGCGGGATCGCCTTGCGGCCGCCGAACAGCCGCACCGTGCGGCGCCCCGTCGCGTCCACCGGCACCGGTGCGTGCGTCATGCAGTGGCGCCAGCGTCCGTCGGTCGAATACTCGGACCAGAAGCGCTTGTCCTGCGCACCCCAGGTCGCCAGTTCATGCGGCATCACGCTCTGCCAGCGATCGGTCGGGAACACCACCGGGAAGCGGTAGAGGCGCCGGCCCTCGCCGCGGTCCTCGCCATGGAGGTCGAGGATCTGCGTCGCCAGTTCCGGGTTCGGGAAGTCCTGGGCGCGCACGGTGAACCACGGCACGTTGCGTGGAACGAGCGGGCTCTTGAGCTCCGGGCAGGCCTCGGCCAGCGCACGCTCGATCTGGTCGAACGACTGGCCCTGGTTCAGGCCCTGGTCGTAGATCGCCTGTGCACGCGGCACCTCGGCGGCCCGGCGGGTCAGGACCTTGATGCCCGCGCGGATCTTGCCGCCCGTGGGCAGGCGGGGCGTTCCGTTTGTACCGTAACCCAGCAGGGTCGGCAGAGCGGTGGGCCCGCCGTGCAGCACGACGGCGGGCCGGGAATCGGGGGACGGTGAAGAGGCCATCGGTGTTCCTCGGTGGGTGTCGGGGGATTCCGACGAACCATCGTCCCGCCTCGACCCGTGCTTTCAACCCCGGGTGCTGTCCGGATGCCATGATGCGACTCGGTCCGCACGCCATGGTCCCGTGCAGTCGCATCTCCCGAACCCGCCCCTTCCATGCAAGCCGAGTCGCCCTCAAGCCCACAAGACAGCGCAGACAGAGACCACGAGGAACTGCGGCGGGTACTCGCCGCCTCCGAGGCCTTCGACGAAGATCTGGTCGCACTGCTTCGAGCCGGCTGGAACACGTCGTCCCGCCGCTCGACCATCTGCCTGGCCTTCTGTCGTTCGGCGATCGAGCATGCGATCGCGCAGCGGGTCCTGATCGAAGCCGGCTTGACGGGGACCGCACTCAGTCTGATCCGCCTGCAGTTCGAGGGAGTTGTCCGTGCCGCCTGGGTGCTTCACGCCGCCAAGGAGGACTGGCTGGACAAGTTCTCGGCGCCTGTGCCGGACGGCGAACTCTCGGAACCCCAGATGGGGCCACCGATCCCCGCCATGATCGATGCCATCGGTGCGGTCGCCGGCCCGGCGGCCACCGAACTGAAGCGACTGCATGGCACCGTCAAGGTGATGCACTCGTTCGTGCACGGTGGTGTCCACCTGGTCGTCCACGCCCTGCGGGACTACCCGGCAGGAAAGCTGACGTCCGTGCTGCAGAACCGCAACCTGCTCTCGCTGATGCTGGCCAACGTCATCGTGATCGTCAGTCAGGACCCCGGCCTGCGGGGTTCGGTCGGACGGTTGTCGGGCCTGCATGCGGCCTGCATGCCGCCGCTCCAGCGGTGAGCCTCGGCGAGGGGTTAGGCAGGACAGGCATGGCCTCGCCAGGCAACCAGAGCCAGGACCTGGCCCGGGCAGACTCGAATGCCCTTCGCTTGGCACCCTGTTCGGCCTCGCCCATGAAGCCGCTGACGACATGGAGGTCGACCGGCTCCGCGCCCACGTCCAGCAGGATGGCATTCGCGAACCCGGCCACCGATCGCGCGTCGTACCGCAGGGGCTTGATGAACCGCCTACCCTGCGCCACCAGCGCTCGGACCAGCGGCGCCTCGTGCACCCCCTCCAGAGGAATCCACTCCTCGCTGGTCAGCATCAGGCTGGCGAGGTCGATCTCGTAGGTGTGCTCCCGGCGGGCCCGGATCAGCGCCGCCAGCATGAGTCGCAGCCCTCGCCCTCCGTCCGAGTCGAGCGCCTCGAAGAGTGGCGCGAAGCCGCGCTGCACCCGCGCCCAGGTCCGCGCGTCTGCCAGCAAGGGTGCGTCCGGCATGTGGCGGATCCAGATGCGCGCGCCCGCGGGCGCCGACTCCCATCCCTTGAACTCCCCCAGAACCACCGCCAGCGGCTGACGCCCGTCATGCGGCTGCAGCACCGACAGCCGGGCACGCCGCCGTTCAGCCTGCTCGGCCTTCGCGGTCTCGCTGAAGGCTTCCGGCACGTACAGCCGCCGCGACAGCGGCTCGCCCTTCACCTGGATCGCCTCGGCGGCCTGCATCAGGTACTTGTGAAGCACCGCCTGGTTGCGCTTCCCGGCCATGGCCGGGGACCAGTGGTTGAAACCGGCCCGCTCGAACAGGAAGTGCATCAGCGCCCGCAGGCTCATCCGGCGACGGGTGCGGCCAACCTCCGACGGCTCGGCAGGTTCGCGGCCCATCCCAGGCCGCCCGGGCACACGCGCCCACGGGAAGTCCACGTGCAGTTCCACCCGTGCCGGATCCAGCTGGACGACGGCCTCGCCGACCAGCTCGCCCAGGCCCGACATCGCAGGCCCCGGCTCGTAGCTCGGGCAGGCGGGGTGGTGCCGGTCCCCGGTCTCCGGCATGCGCTTGATCTGGAAGTGCCGATGGAAGGCGACGTACATCTCGACGCCGCCGGCCACGCACAGGCACCGCGGCCGGCCCGGCGCCTCGTAGGCCTGTGCCAGCAGGTCCTGCAGCTGCGGGTCGTCGGCGTCGACCACGCGCCCACCGATCGCAAAGCGCTGCCCGTCCACCCCCGACGACTTCCCCGACTCCATCGCCGTTGCAGCCCTTCAGCCGGCGCGCCGTGTCACGCCAGCTCCTCCAGCACCTTGGCCAGCTCGGGTCGCGGCCTCGGCAGCTGCTCGCGCACGGCACTTCGATCGGCAATGCCCAGCACCAGCCCGACCTGGTCCTCGTCGGCGCCCCGCTCGTACATCCGGGACATCAGGGTCAGCCGTGCGGACTGCGTGCACAGACCGGGTATGTCGGCCTGGCGGAAGATCTTGCGGTAGATCTCCAGCAGGGGACGGCAGACGTAGCGGTTCTGACCCTCGCCGCCGTTCGGCGTGATCGGATAGACCTCGCCCTCCGCGCCCAGGAACAGCGGGCCGTGCGGATCCAGGCCGCGCCAGTGCTCGGCGGCGCCAAGACCGTGGCCGGCACGGAGCCGCTCGTCGAGGTAGTCGCCGAGCGCTTCGTCCAGACGCCGGTGGCTGAAGAACAGCGGCCGGTCCCTGCCGTTGATCGCGACATCGGCGCGCACCCTCGACTCTCGCCGCACACTGCCGTCCTCCAGCAGGTAGTCGCCCACCGTCAGGCGCGCGACTTCCAGCGGGCGCAGGCCGGTCGCGAAGGGCAGGTAGTAGAGCGCCAGGTCGTGCAGCGGCCGCGTGGATCGGCTGCGCACGCGGCGCGCACCGAGGTCCACCTCGTCGAGCTTGAGCACGCGGGCTTCACGTTGGGAGCTCACCTGCGTGGGGTCGAAGTGCTCCAGCGCCTGGAGGATCGCGTCGCGGTGCATGCGCAGGCGCTTCACGAAGGCGGCGCCGCTCTCCTGCAGGCCATCGACGCCCACCGCCTGGGTGAGCTGGACCGCCAGCCCCTTGATGCGCCGGTCGACAGCCGACCGCGACAGACCCCATCGTTGCGCCACGGTCGCGTAGGGATCGCCGTCGATCACCTCGCGCAGCATCTGGATCGTCTGCAATGTCTGCCGGCGATCGCCGGCGGTTTCCGGATCGTCTTCCATTGTTGTTACTCCCTGGACGACGGAACCACCGACGGACGCTGGCGGGGCGCGGCGTCGTGGTCGCTTCGCGCCAATCGCTTCGTCGATGTCGACGGCATGGACCACGCACGGCCCGAGCACATGCATGGCGTCCCTACGTCTAACGCGCGAACCTGCGACTCCCGTGTGACCAGTCGTTTCGCGGCCGATACACGCCAGGCCCTGTCGCGTTCGCGGCCTCGGCGCGACCTCGCCCCACCACGTTGCGGCTTCAATGTGCCCGCGTATACGTGCCGCCTTGTTGCCGAGGCGTTACTGCGTGCAGCGCGATGCGTCCGACGCCTTTCGAGGTGTCTCATGACGCAACCCCCTGCTGCTCGATCCAGCGGCGGATGTCCTCGGCGCGCCAGACGGTCACGCGCTCGGACAGCTTCACCGGCTCCGGGAACGTGCGCGCATGCACGCGCCGCCACAAGGTGGACTTGGAGATGGGGACGAAGGACAGCACCTGCGGCTGGCGCAGGAAGCCGGTATCCGGCAGCGCAGCACTGGGCGTTGCGGCCGGGGAATCCGCCAACGGGGTGGCGGGAACAGAAACGCGGGGCATGATCGGCCTCTCATCGGCATGCAGCCGGCAAAGGTCATGACCTGCTCTGCGACGACGGCGCTCGGTCAGGAAACGCGCCAGCCGCCCGGGAACGCTCGACTGCTGGACCACCGCGGGCGTTCCGTTCGCGCGGTGGATGAAGATGCCTTCCGAAGAGGGCCCCTGCCGAGGGCCCTCTTCGGTGTGATTCGATCGCCACCCCCTTGGGGGTGCATGCCGGCCGCCAAGCGGTGCGGGTCCGCGCGTTCGATGCGGCGGAGGGCCGAGCCCGGCACCGGGTGCGTTCGGTCGCCGAGCGGGGCAAGGCGGGACCGCCGGAACTGACCGGCACGCCGGAGGCAGCGTGCCGACGTTGGACGAGGCAGGTATCGACTGCGACGCCACCCGATGCGGGTGGAGGCCCCGGGCGATTCGCCCGTTAAACGGGTGATCGGCGCTACGGTGGCGCCGACTTGCCTCTGCGGGCAAGCCATGGCCTGGACACACGGTAGCGTCCGCACCGCTCAAGGGCAACACGCCCGCGCCGATTGCCCGCGCAAGCGTCGGTGGGTGCCGCCGCTTGGGAGAGACATCGGACGGCCTGCAATTCCACCGCCTACTCCGTCACCGCAGCAACCGCCGCCGGCGCAGGCAGCAGCTCCGCGTCGCGGCCCGCTGACGGTGGGGGCTCTGCGGGTCCGTCCGGTGCCCTGGTCGTCGAATCGACGGCTTCGCCGATGGCGGCACCGTGCTCATCGTCAGGGCCTTCAGCATCTTCGGGCGAAGTGGCGCGGGCATCGAGCGCGTTCATGCGCCGCCGCAGGCCCGTCGCAAAGCTGCGCGCACCGTTGGCGATGTCGCGCACCTGGCGCTTGAGGCCCGCACGCTGCGTGTCCACCGCCTGCGCCGACACCACCTCATGGATCTCCAGCGTCTGCAGCAGCGGCATCAGCTGGTCGAGCTTGACCAGCACCTCCAGAAATCGGCGGCTGATCGACGACAGCACGCGCACGTCCACGTCCAGCGGCACCGTGTCGTAGGACGCCAGGCTGGTGATGCCGTGGGCCTTGAACAGCGCCTCGGCGCCGTCGATGGCCTCGTTCAGGCTGGCGGTGGCGGCATCGATCCTGCCGCGCAGCGCCGTCTCGATCCTGCCGATGTCGTCGTGGTCGAGCCGGGTGCGGGCGATGACCGAGATGAAATGCATGTTCAGCTGCAGGGTGTTGAACATGCGAACGAACATGCGCTTGCCCTCGGCACTGCTGAACCGCGTGGCGATCTTGAGGCTGGCCGCCTCGACGCGACGGAAGTCGACCTTGGCTTCGCGGGCCAGGATGCGGGCGTTGGCGCCGCCCTGGTCCACCTTCACGATCTCGACATTGGCCATGCCCGCGGCTCCTTGTGTTGACAACGGGGTCGACAACGGGGTCGATCGCATCTTCCGAACGTGCACGACCCTTTGCCACACGAAAGCCCCGGCACCTCGGGGCGCTTTCGCGATCAGTTGCGTGGCGACGGGCATCGGCCCATTGACCGGGCGGAACCGGCGACCTACCTTGGCGCCATGCAGCAGCTGGCCCTGCATCCAGACTCGGCAAGCCTTGGAGATCTCCTGAACTGATCCCCCGCGTGGGTGCCCGTGCAGGTCGCACAGGCACCCGTGGGGACGATCGAATCGCGGTGATGCACGCCCCACCGATGGGGGACACCCGTTGCGGTGTCGCTCCGTCGAGTGCCCCTGTGCATCGCCGTGCCGAGGACCGCGCAAGCGATCAGGCACGCCGGGGCATTCGCCTCAGGCCGGGCCTTCGAGGCAAGGGCTGCGACCCGGTGCCGAGCGCATCCACTCGAGCGCCGCACCGACCGCGCCCTTGCCTCCCGGGCTCGTCCCGTTCTCGCCGATGTCCCCCCGATCGGACGCTGACACCGATCACCGCGCTCGCGCGCGCCACTGAACCTTGTCAGCCCTGGAGTTCCAGGCCCAGCCCGCAAGGCGGCCGGGGCCACATCACCCAACCGTCACCCGCATGGGGGCCCACGCCCCCGCCACGGGGTGCACGTGGGCTCCCTTCGCATCCAAGGAGTCCACGATGCACAGCACCAACGCCTGCCGTCAGGCCGGCGCCCCTGTCGGCTCGCCGCACACGGCAAGCCTCGACGCAAACCGAGCCCGACTCGGCTCGACGACGACCCCGTTCGTCATCGACGCCCCGTTCGACATCCCGGCCGGCCTGGATCTCCAGGACGAAGCCGGCGCAGACAGCGCCAACAGCGCCACCGGCGCACCGGGCAGCACCCTCGAGGAGTGGGTGGGCGAGTGGAGCGAGGACGACATCGTCCTGCTGCACTGGCGCCTGCTTCAGGAGATCCGGCACCTGGCCGACCCGGCCACCCCGCTGGAGGAGAAGCTCGACACCCTGCGCTGGGTGTTCACCGAACGCGAGAAGGACGGCCTGCCGTTCTCGTTCGTGAACTGCCTGCGCGTGGTCGGCTGCAGCCCGCTGTCGCCGATCCCGTACTGCGGACTCGTCGACGCCGAGGAGGTTCGCGAGCGCATCCGTCATGGGCTGCGGCCCTGGCTGCACGCGACGCTGGCCCGCTACCCCGACTGGGTGCGCGAGGCCGTGGCGACCCACCCCGAATGGGTCGAGGCCCGGCTGACCCGCAATCCCCAGTGGATCAACGAGCAGCTCAAGCAGATGTCCGTGCAGGGCGACCTGTTCGCGTGATCACGCCCACCTCGGGCGCCGTGCCTCGGGCCGCGCCGACCGATCCGGTCAGGCCGCGGCGGCACGCGCCCATCCGTTCTAAGGAACTCACCATGCTCACGTTCAAGGAAGCCCTCTGCCTGCTGGCGATCGTCGTCGCCTACGGCATCACCGGGCGCATGGACTACGAAGACGCCCTGCTGATCGAGCAAGTCCGGCTGCAGGTCGGCGCCGACTGCATCCTGCCGCTCGCAAGCGACAACACCCTCCCGGAAGTGGGACCCACCGGGCACCCGCCGGTGGCCCGCCCCATCGAGGGCGCCCGTCCGGAGGCGCCCTGCGTCCCGGACGCTGCGTCGGACCAGCCCATTCGGCTGACCCGGCACTGAGGGGAGCCGCCATGCACACCGATGCACGCCTGGTTCCCGGCCGCGTGCGCCTGCTGTCCGTGCAGGCGCCCGAGGACATCGAGTACCTCGTCAAGGAGAGCGAAGTGCTGACCGGTCGGTCCGGCCGCACCTTCGTCATCGCCGGTGCCGACCGGCTCGTCTACCGCGTCCACTGGCAGCCGCTCACCGAACCCGGTGGCCATTCCGCCGGGCCGTTGGTCGAGCGCCTCGGCCACCACGGCGAGGTCCTGAGTCGCCAGCACCTGCAGCTCTGGGAGTTCCTGGAGCACAGCCTCGTCGAGGCGCAGGCTGCCGGCCAGTTGTTCACCCCTCCGGTCCGCACGACGCCCTGATGGGCACCGATCCGCGCTGACCGGCCCACACACCCCGGCGGGTGCATCCCGCCAGGGGTGCTTCCGCCGGTTCTTCCCCCGATCGGGATGCCCCCGAAGGAGTCAACGATGAAGATCCAAGTCCGAATCAACGAAGAAGGCGCGCTGCGCAACCAGCGCCATGCCTTCAGCAACCGGTTCACCCTGGTGTCCGAGCTGCTGCAGAACGCGCGCCGTGCCGGCGCCAGCCTGATCCGGATCGACCACGATCCGCAGGCACAGACCCTGACCGTGCAGGACGATGGCCACGGCCTGGACGACTTCCAGAAGCTGCTCAGCTTCCACGAGTCGGGCTGGGACGCCGACACCTGCACGCAGGAGCGCCCCTTCGGCGTCGGGTTCTCGAAGTGCCTGTACGCCGCCTCGCGCTGCGTCGTGGCCTCGGGCCGGCGCCGCGTCGACATCGACACCGCGGCCGCACTGGCCAAGGCACTGGTCGAGGTCGAGGAGTGCGCCCTGGGTGACGCGGTGGCAGGCACCCGGGTCGAGCTCCACGGCGTCGACCTGCCGGACCTCGCGCAGCGCGTCGAGGAACTGTGCGCCGGGTTTCCGGTGCCGGTGTGGTTCAACGGCGAGCCGCTCAGGCGCGCCATGGCCGAGGCCCACCTGGCCACCCAGGCCAGCGCCATCGGCGCCGTGCACCTCGCGGGCACGCGCGACGGCCGGTACACCCACGACACCTGGGTGTTCCTGCAGGGTTTCTGCGTGCTGCGGCCGGCCTGGTCCAGCCGCGAGGACGTGAACGTCGTGCACCTGGACTCGCGCCAGTTCATGGCGCGGCTGCCGGACCGCGACCGCCTGATCGACGAGGACGTGCAGCGCCAGCGCATCGACACCGAGCTGAAGGCCTGCTGGCGTCGCACGCTGGAGATCGCCAAGGCCGAACTGCCGCCGCGCCACTTCATCGACACCTACTACAGCGTGATGCGCGGCTGGGGGCACCTCGACCTGCTGAACGACCTCGGCACCCTGCCGGCGGAGCTGTGCAGCCTGGTCTCGGGCTACCCGGTGCAGGTGGAGCATGGCGAGCGTCGCCATCTGACGCCGGTGCCGACCGCGCCCACGCGCGAGGCCATCGAGTCGGGTGCCGTGCAGCTGGTGGCCCTGGACGACGTGGGC
>NZ_JABWMJ010000025.1 GCF_013366375.1 Rhizobacter koreensis
TTGGCCTCGCCGCCGAACATCTTCGACAGCACGGTCGTGATCGCCGCGGTCAGGGTGGTCTTGCCATGGTCGACGTGACCGATCGTGCCGACGTTGACGTGCGGCTTGGTGCGCTCGAATTTGGACTTAGCCATGAACGGAACTCCGAAAAATCAAACCTTGAAAGGGTCGCACGGCGACCCCGCTTGCCTGTAGCGACGCGCTATGAAGCGCGGCCGGCGACGACGCTGCCGCGCGCGGTGATGATCGCGTCGGCCACGTTCTTCGGGGCCTCGGCGTAATGCTTGAACTCCATCGTGTACGTCGCACGGCCCTGCGACATCGAGCGCAGCGTCGTCGAGTAGCCGAACATCTCCGACAGCGGAACCTCGGCCTTGATGATCTTGCCGCCGCCCGCGATGTCGTCCATGCCCTGGACCATGCCGCGCCGCGACGAGAGGTCGCCCATCACGTTGCCGGCGAAGTCTTCCGGGGTCTCGACCTCGACCGCCATCATCGGCTCGAGGATCACCGGCGAGGCCTTGCGGCAGCCGTCCTTGAAGCCGAACGAAGCCGCCATCTTGAAGGCGTTTTCGTTCGAGTCGACCTCGTGGTACGAGCCGAAGGTGAGCGTGACCTTGACGTCGACGACGGGGTAGCCGGCGAGCACGCCCGCCGGCAGCGAGTCCTCGATGCCCTTCTTGACCGCCGGGATGAACTCGCGCGGCACCACGCCGCCCTTGATCGCGTCGACGAACTCGAAGCCCTTGCCCGGCTCCTGCGGCTCGATCGACAGCACGACGTGGCCGTACTGGCCCTTGCCGCCCGACTGGCGGACGAACTTGCCTTCGACTTCGCTGACGGGCTTCCTGATCGTCTCGCGATACGCGACCTGCGGCTTGCCGACGTTGGCCTCGACGCCGAACTCGCGCTTCATGCGGTCGACCAGGATCTCGAGGTGCAGCTCGCCCATGCCCGAGATGATGGTCTGACCGGATTCCTCGTCGGTCTTGACGCGGAACGACGGGTCTTCCTGGGCCAGGCGGCCGAGGGCGATGCCCATCTTTTCCTGGTCGGCCTTGGTCTTCGGCTCGACGGCCTGCGAGATCACCGGCTCCGGGAACACCATCTTCTCGAGCGTGATGATCGAGGCCGGGTCGCACAGCGTCTCGCCGGTCGTCACGTCGCGCAGGCCCACGCAGGCGGCGATGTCGCCCGCGAGGATCTCCTTGATTTCCTCGCGCTGGTTCGCGTGCATCTGCAGGATGCGGCCGATGCGTTCCTTCTTGCCGCGCAGCGGGTTGTAGACCGAGTCGCCCGACTTCAGCACGCCCGAATAGACGCGCACGAAGGTCAGCTGGCCGACGTAAGGGTCGGTCATCAGCTTGAACGCGAGCGCCGAGAACTTCTCGTCGTCGGACGCGCGACGCTCGGTCGGCTGGTCGTTCTCGTCGGTGCCCGGCACCGGCGGGATGTCGACCGGGGACGGCATGAAGTCGATGACGGCGTCGAGCATGCGCTGCACGCCCTTGTTCTTGAACGCCGTGCCGCACAGCATCGGCTGGATCTCGCCGGCGATGGTGCGCATGCGGATCGCCTTGACGATCTCGGCCTCGGTGAGGTCACCCTCCTCGAGGTACTTGTTCATGTACTCCTCGTTGGCCTCGGCAGCCGACTCGAGCATCTGCTCGCGCCACTTGCGCGCTTCCGCCTCGAGGTTCGCCGGGATCGGCTCGTACGTGAACTTCATGCCCTGGGACGCCTCGTCCCAGATGATCGCCTTCATCTTGATGAGGTCGATCACGCCCTTGAAGTTGTCCTCGGCGCCGATCGGAATGACGATGGGCACCGGGTTGGCCTTCAGGCGGTCGACCATCATCTGGCGCACCCGGAAGAAGTCGGCACCGGTGCGGTCCATCTTGTTGACGAACGCGAGGCGCGGCACCTTGTACTTGTTGGCCTGGCGCCAGACCGTCTCGGACTGCGGCTGCACGCCGCCGACCGAGTCGTACACCATCACGGCGCCGTCGAGCACGCGCATCGAGCGCTCGACCTCGATGGTGAAGTCGACGTGGCCCGGGGTGTCGATGATGTTGATGCGGTGCTCGGGATAGTTGAGCTCCATCCCCTTCCAGAAGCACGTCGTCGCGGCCGACGTGATCGTGATGCCGCGCTCCTGCTCCTGCTCCATCCAGTCCATCGTCGCGGCGCCGTCGTGCACCTCGCCGATCTTGTGGTTCACGCCGGTGTAATAGAGGATGCGCTCGGTCGTCGTCGTCTTGCCGGCGTCGATGTGAGCCGAGATACCGATGTTGCGGTAGCGCTCGATGGGGGTCTTGCGGGACATGGAATAGCTCCAAAAACAAATGCCGCGCCGGGTCGCTCGACCCGGCGGGGCATCGGGAAACGTTCGAGCCGGGGCTTAGAAGCGGAAGTGCGAGAAGGCCTTGTTGGCCTCGGCCATGCGGTGCACCTCGTCGCGCTTCTTCATCGCGCCGCCACGGCCCTCGACCGCCTCGAGCAGCTCGTTCGCGAGGCGCTGGGCCATCGACTTCTCGCCACGCTTGCGGGCCGACTCCTTGAGCCAACGCATCGCCAGCGCGACACGGCGCACCGGGCGCACTTCGACAGGCACCTGGTAGTTCGCACCGCCCACGCGACGCGACTTCACCTCGACCATCGGCTTGATGTTGTTGAGGGCGACGATGAAGATCTCGAGCGGGTCCTTGCCCGACTTCTTCTCGACCTGGTCGAGCGCACCGTAGATGATGCGTTCGGCGATCGCCTTCTTGCCCGACTCCATGATCACGTTCATGAACTTCGAGAGATCGACCGAGCCGAACTTGGGATCGGGGAGGATGTCCCGCTTGGGGACTTCGCGACGACGCGGCATTGCACTTCCTTGTGTTTCAGCTGGCCGGACGGACTGCCCGGCCGCGAAGGGCAGGAGGCCCTTCACTTACTCGGTGACTGGCACCGTATTCGGCGGCCTCGCAGCCGCCGCACTCGCGGCCCGAGGGCCGCACAAACGAGACGGCCTTCAGGCCGTCGTTCCTGTCAACGCCTGCGGCGTTAGGCCTTCTTGGGACGCTTGGCGCCGTACTTCGAACGGGCCTGCTTGCGGTCCTTGACGCCTTGGAGGTCGAGCGAACCGCGCACGATGTGGTAGCGCACGCCCGGAAGGTCCTTCACACGACCGCCGCGCACCAGCACGACGCTGTGCTCCTGCAGGTTGTGGCCTTCACCGCCGATGTACGAGATGATCTCGAAGCCGTTGGTCAGGCGCACCTTGGCGACCTTGCGCAGCGCCGAGTTCGGCTTCTTCGGCGTCGTGGTGTAGACGCGCGTGCACACGCCACGGCGTTGCGGGCCACCCTGCAGCGCAGGCGACTTCGACTTCACCGTCTCGGTCTCACGACCGTGGCGCACGAGCTGGTTGATGGTAGGCATATCGAAGAGATTCCCGTTTGAAGTCATGCACCCTCGGCCGGCGCGGCGCCTCGAAGGTGGCTCGGTTTGCAGTTGAAACCGGCTCCGGGAACGGGTGTCGACTTCAAGCGCAAGACGCGGCCAGCTGACTGGCTCGTCCGGTTGGGTCGCCCGACAAAGAGCGCGGCAGAACCTGCCGAAAAGCCCACGATTATATTCAGGCGCGATGCGAGCGCAAGTACACCCCCTTCCCCCCGCCGCCCCGACCCTGGGCTCGCAGGCGTCGGGATCCCGCTCGAGCGGCGCCGCGGCGTGCGGCGAGGCCGATTCGGCGCCTCGCGCGAGGCGCGACGACGACGGCGCCGGCCGCGCCGATCCGCCCGACGTCGCAGCCCCAGCGCGGGCGACGTCCGGACGCCCGCACGTCGTGCTCGACACCAACGTCGTGCTCGACTGGCTGCTGTTCGAGCGCCCGAGCCTCGGCGCCCTCGGCGCGGCGATCGTCGCCGGGCGCGTCGGCTGGACCGTCTCGGCTGTGCTGCGTGCCGAGTTCGCGCTCGTCGTCGAGCGCGGCATCCGCGGCTGGCCCGCCGAGCCGTACCCGCTGCTCGCCGCGTGGGATCGCTGGGCGAGCGTCCGCGAGGCGGCTCCGCACGGCATCCGGCCCGGGCGCCTGCGCTGCACCGACGCGTCGGATCAGAAGTTCATCGACCTCGCGGTGGCGACCGGCGCACGCGCGCTGCTGACCCGCGACCGTGCGGTGCTCAAGGTGGCTCGGCGCGCGCGCGAGCACGGCGTCGCGATCGTCACGCCCGAGCGCTGGACGCTCGAGACGCTGGGCGCCGCGCCCTGACGCCGCGGCCGCGCGGGCGACGTCAGCCGGCGCGCGCGAACGCCTCGGCCGGCAGGCGCGGCGAGCGTCCCGACAGGCGCTCGAACTCCACGGTGTCGTGGCCCGAGAACACGTCGACCTCGCTGGCGTGCGCGGCGCGCAGCTCGCGCAGGCGTTGCTGATTGGCCAGGCGCGCGCTGCGGTCCTTCTCGAGCATCGCCTGGTAGGCGCGCAGCCCCGGCGTGCACCAGGGCTGCTCGAGGTCCATTTCGCGGTGGTAGAAGTAGGCGTCGCCGGCGAGCAGCAGCCAGCGCCCGTCCTTCTACGCCGGCGTGGCCGAACGTGTGGCCGGGCAAGGGGACGAGCAGCACGTCGTCGCCGATGCCGGCGAGCCCGCGCACGCAGTCGAAGCCGAACCATCGCTCGCCGGCCGACGGCAGGTAGACGGTCCAGTTCGCCTGCGTCGACCATTGCTGCGGGCGAAAGCGCTGGCGATCCATCCACGTCTTCTGCTGCAGGGCGTAGTCGCGCTCGGCGGCGAGCATGTGGACCGCCGCCTGCGGAAAGTCGTCGAGCCCGCCGGCATGGTCGAAGTCGAGGTGCGTCAGCACGATGTGGCGCACGTCCGAGGCGCGAAAGCCGAGCCGCTCGATTTGCCGCACGGCGGTCATCTCCTCGCGGAAGTCAGGGCTCAGCAGACCGAGGAAGAACCCGCTCAGCCGGGTGCGCGGGCTCGCCACGTCCCGGAGGCCGAAGCCGGTGTCGACCAGCACCAGCCCGGCATCGCTCTCGACCAGCAGGCAGTGACAGCAGAGGTGTCCGCGCTCGAGCACCGAGCGCCGGCTGCCGTCCATGAGACGGCCGCCGAGCGGACACGACGAGATGCAGTTGAGATGGTGGACGCGCATCGTGGAGCCTTGCGGTGGCGAGCCTCGGGCGTTCACGGCCTGGTCGCCGCGGACGGGATACGGCGCGGCGGCAAGGCTTATGCCCGAGACCACACGGCACGCAGGCCGCCCTCGACGGGACGGTGCAGCCCCCTGGTCGGGGAAGCCACCATTCGACACGCGCGTTCAGCGCCCGCCGAACGCCGCGCCGTCGAACAGCCGCGGGAACTCGCGCGGCTGCGAGCGCCAGTACTGCGGCGGCGCGGCGACGCTCGCGCCGAGCTTCGCCGCGGCGTGCCAGGGCCAGCGCGGGTCGTAGAGCATGCCGCGCGCGAGCGCGACCGCGTCGGCGTCGCCGCCGGCGACGACCGCCTCGGCGTGCTCCGGCTCGGTGATGAGGCCGACCGCGATCGTCGGCAGGCCGACCTCGGCCTTGAGCCGCCCCGCGAGCGGCACCTGATAGCCGGGCTCGACGGGAATGCGCTGGCGCGGCGAGAGGCCGCCGCTCGAGACGTGCAGCGCGGCGCAACCGCGCTCGGCCAGGCGCTGACCGAGCACGACGCTGCTGTCCAGATCCCAGCCGCCGTCGACCCAGTCGGTCGCCGACAGGCGCGCCCACACCGGCCGCTCGGCCGGGAACGCGGCACGCACCGCATCGAACACCTCGAGCGGGAAGCGCATGCGGTTCTCGAGGCTGCCGCCGTAGGCGTCGTCACGGGCGTTCGCGAGCGGCGACAGGAACTCGTGCAGCAGGTAGCCGTGCGCGAAATGGACCTCGATGCCGGCGAAGCCGAGACGCGCCGCCCGCTGCGCCGCCGCCGCGAAGGCGTCGCGTACGCGCGTCATGCCGGCGCGGTCGATCGCCTCTGGCGGCTCTTCGCCGTCGCCATGCGACAGCGCCGACGGCGCGAGCGCGCGCCAGCCATCGGGCGCGTCGCACGGGATCTGGGTGCCGCCCTGCCATGGCGCGCGGCTCGACGCCTTGCGGCCGGCGTGGGCGAGCTGGATCGCGATCGGCAGCGTCGCGTGCCGGCGCACGCCTTCGAGCGCGCGTCCGATCGCGGCTTCGTTGGCGTCGGAATAGAGGCCGAGGTCGCCCGGGGAGATGCGCCCCTCCGGCGTCACCGCGGTCGCCTCGACGATCATGAGCCCGGCGCCGGAGAGTGCGAGGTGGCCCCAGTGGATGAGGTGCCAGTCCTGCGCCGACCCGTCGACGGCCGAGTACTGGCACATCGGCGCGATGACGATGCGGTTGGCGAGGCGCAGCGCGCCGATCTCGAGGGGTTGGAACAGGTGGCTCATCGAGGTGGACTCGGGTGGGTGCGCGGGATTGTCGTCACGCTGCCGCGATCGCCCTGACGGCGCCGACGCGGGCTTCCCAGCACGCTCGACGCGCGCCGATACGGATCGGCCAGACCAAAAAAAGGAGCGGCCGTGAAGCCGCTCCTCCCTCCGCGCCGGCGCCCGCGAGGCGCCGGGTGCATGCCGACCTGCCGTTACTCGGCGGTCTCGGTCGGTGCCGTCGCCGCGTCGCTGGCCGCGTCGACCTGCGCCATCTGGACGGCGGCGAGCTCCTCGGCCTCCTGGACCGCGATCGCACGACGCTCGGCATCGTCGAGCGCTTCCTTGGCCTTGCGCGCCTCGTGGAACGCCATGCCGGTACCCGCCGGGATCAGGCGGCCGACGATGACGTTCTCCTTCAGCCCGCGCAGCTCGTCGCGCTTGCCCATGATCGCCGCCTCGGTGAGGACGCGGGTCGTCTCCTGGAACGAAGCCGCCGAGATGAAGCTGTCGGTCGACAGCGACGCCTTGGTGATGCCGAGCAGCACGTCGGAGTAGGTCGCCGGCAGCTTGCCTTCGGCGAGCGCCTTGTCGTTGCGATCGAGCAGCTCCGAGCGCTCGACCTGCTCGCCGATGATGTAGCCGGTATCGCCCGGGTTCGTGATCTGCACGCGACGCAGCATCTGGCGAACGATCACCTCGATGTGCTTGTCGTTGATCTTCACGCCCTGCAGACGATAGACGTCCTGCACCTCGTCGACGATGTAGCGCGCGAGCTCTTCCATGCCCAGCAGGCGCAGGATGTCCTGCGGGTCGGCCGGACCGTCGACGATCGACTCGCCCTTGTTGACCACCTGGCCCTCGTGGACCACGATGTTCTTCTCCTTCGGGACGAGTTCCTCGTAGACCTTGCCCTCGGGGTCGGTGATCTGCAGACGCACCTTGCCCTTGGTCTCCTTGCCGAACGAGACCGTGCCGGTCATCTCGGCGAGGGTGCCCTTGTCCTTCGGCGTGCGCGCCTCGAACAGCTCGGCCACCCGCGGCAGACCGCCGGTGATGTCGCGCGTCTTCTGGCCTTCGACCGGAATGCGTGCCATCACCTCGCCGGGCATCAGGTCCTGACCGTCGCGGATCTGGATCAGCGCGCCGACCGGGAAGGCGATCGTCACCGAGTGGTCGGTGCCGGGGATCTTCACCTCGTTGCCGGCAGCGTCGAGCAGCTTGACCTGCGGACGCACGACCTTGGTCGCACCGCGCCGCTTCGGGTCGATGACCACCAGCGTCGACAGGCCCGTCACCTCGTCAACCTGCTTGGCGACCGTGACGCCTTCCTCGACGTTCTCGAACTTCGCCTGGCCGGCGAACTCGGTGATGATCGGGCGGGTCAGCGGGTCCCAGGTCGCGAGCACGGTGCCGGCCTTGACGGGCTGGTCGGGCTTGATGCCGAGCAGCGCGCCGTACGGCACCTTGTGGCGCTCGCGCTCGCGGCCGTGCGCATCGGAGATCACGATCTCGCCGGAACGCGAGATCACCACCAGTTCGCCCTTGCCGTTCGTCACGTAGCGCATCGTCGGGTTGAAGCCGACCACGCCTTCGGACTTGGCATCGACGCTCGACGCGACCGCCGCGCGCGACGCCGCACCGCCGATGTGGAAGGTCCGCATCGTCAGCTGGGTGCCCGGCTCGCCGATCGACTGCGCCGCGATCACGCCGATCGCTTCGCCGACGTTGATCAGGCCGCCGCGGCCGAGGTCACGGCCGTAGCAGCGCGCGCAGATGCCGAAGCGCGTCGCGCAGGTCAGCGCGGTGCGCACCTTCACCTCGTCGACCGCCGCGGCCTCGAGATCGTCGAGCGCGTCCTCGTCGAGCATCTCGCCCGCGGGGAGCAGCGTCGCCTGCGTCTCGGGGTGCACCACTTCGGTCGCGGTGACGCGGCCGAGCGCACGGTCGCGCAGGCTCTCGATGACCTCGCCGCCCTCGACCAGCGCGCGCATGTTCATGCCGTTCTGGGTGCCGCAGTCCTCCTCGATGACGACGAGGTCCTGCGTCACGTCGACGAGGCGGCGCGTGAGGTAGCCCGAGTTCGCGGTCTTCAGCGCCGTGTCGGCCAGGCCCTTGCGGGCGCCGTGCGTCGAGATGAAGTACTGCAGGACGTTGAGGCCTTCGCGGAAGTTCGCGGTGATCGGCGTTTCGATGATCGAGCCGTCCGGCTTGGCCATCAGGCCGCGCATGCCCGCCAGCTGGCGGATCTGCGCCGCGCTACCACGCGCGCCCGAGTCGGCCATCATGTAGATGGAGTTGAACGACTCCTGGTCGACCTGGTTGCCGTTGCGGTCGGTGGTCTTCTGCTTCGACAGCTGGCTCATCATGACCTTGCCGACTTCGTCGCCGGTCTTGCCCCAGATGTCGACCACCTTGTTGTAGCGCTCGCCCGCGGTCACCAGACCCGAGACGTACTGCTGCTCGATCTCCTTGACCTCGCGCTCGGCGCGCTCGATCAGGCCGACCTTCTCCTTCGGCACCAGCATGTCGTCGATCGCAATCGAGATGCCGGCGCGCGTGGCAAGGCGGAAGCCCGACTGCAGCAGCTTGTCCGCGAAGATCACCGTCTCCTTCAGACCGCACTTGCGGAACGAGGCGTTGATCAGCCGCGAGATCTCCTTCTTCTTCAGCGCCTTGTTGAGGTTGCTGAACGGCAGGCCCTTCGGCAGGATCTCCGAGAGCAGCGCACGGCCGACCGTCGTGTCGACGAGCGCGGTGTGCGGCGTGAACTCGCCGGTCTCCTTGTCCTTGGCGTACTCGGTCATGCGCACCGAGATCTTGCTGGTGATCTCGACCACGTCGCTGTCGAGCGCGCGCTGCACCTCGGCGACGTTCGAGAAGATCAGCCCCTCGCCCTTGCCGTTGATGCGCTCGCGCGTCGCGTAGTAGAGGCCCAGCACCACGTCCTGCGACGGCACGATCGACGGCTCGCCGTTGGCGGGGAACAGGATGTTGTTCGACGCCAGCATCAGCGTGCGGGCTTCCATCTGCGCCTCGATCGAGAGCGGCACGTGGACCGCCATCTGGTCGCCGTCGAAGTCGGCGTTGAACGCCGCGCAGACGAGCGGGTGCAGCTGGATCGCCTTGCCTTCGATGAGGACCGGCTCGAACGCCTGGATGCCGAGGCGGTGCAGCGTCGGCGCACGGTTCAGCAGAACCGGGTGCTCCTTGATGACCTCCTCAAGGATGTCCCACACCACCGGCGTGCCCGATTCGACTTCCTTCTTGGCCGCCTTGATGGTCGTGGCGATGCCCATCGCCTCGAGGCGGCTGAAGATGAACGGCTTGAACAGCTCGAGCGCCATCAGCTTGGGCAGGCCGCACTGGTGGAGCTTGAGCGTCGGGCCGACCACGATGACCGAACGGCCCGAGTAGTCGACGCGCTTGCCCAGCAGGTTCTGGCGGAAGCGACCCGACTTGCCCTTGATCATGTCGGCCAGCGACTTGAGGGCGCGCTTGTTGGCGCCGGTCATCGCCTTGCCGCGACGGCCGTTGTCGAGCAGCGAGTCGACCGCCTCCTGCAGCATGCGCTTCTCGTTGCGCACGATGATCTCGGGCGCCTTCAGCTCGAGCAGCCGCGCGAGGCGGTTGTTGCGGTTGATGACGCGGCGATACAGGTCGTTCAGGTCCGAGGTCGCGAAGCGGCCGCCGTCCAGCGGCACCAGCGGACGCAGGTCCGGCGGCAGGACCGGCAGGACCTCCATCACCATCCACTGCGGCTTGATGCCCGACTTCTTGAAGGCTTCCATGACCTTCAGGCGCTTCGAGTTCTTCTTGACCTTGAGCTCGGAGCCGGTCATGTCGCCGCGCAGCTTCTCGATCTCGACGTCGAGGTCGATCTCGGCGAGCAGCTTGTGCACGCCTTCGGCGCCCATCAGCGCGACGAACTCGTCACCGAACTCGGCACGCTTCGCGTCGTAGTCGTCCTCGCTCATGATCGAGAACTTCTTGAGCGGCGTCATGCCCGGGTCGACGACCACGTAGGCTTCGAAGTACAGCACGCGCTCGATGTCGCGCAGCGTCATGTCGAGCACCAGGCCCAGACGCGACGGCAGCGACTTCAGGAACCAGATGTGCGCGCACGGCGCCGCCAGGTCGATGTGACCCATGCGCTCGCGACGCACCTTGGTCTGCGTGACCTCGACGCCGCACTTCTCGCAGATCACGCCGCGGTGCTTGAGGCGCTTGTACTTGCCGCACAGGCACTCGTAGTCCTTGATCGGCCCGAAGATCTTGGCGCAGAAGAGGCCGTCACGCTCCGGCTTGAAGGTGCGGTAGTTGATGGTCTCCGGCTTCTTGACCTCGCCGAACGACCACGAGCGGATTTTTTCCGGGGATGCCAGTCCGATCTTGATGGCATCGAAGTGCTCATCAGGCGTGAACTGGCGGAACAGATCGAGCAAACCCTTCATGAGGTTCTCCTAATCTCAAATTCGTAAGACGTCTTGTCGAGTGGACGCCACGGACCCGGCGTTGCCGGGCCGCTGGCGTCGCCCCCTCGAGGGAAAGCGGCGCAGCCGCTCAGGGGGCGGGTCAATTCCTCTCGAGTTCGATGTCGATACCGAGCGAACGGATTTCCTTGACGAGCACGTTGAACGACTCGGGCATGCCGGCCTCGATGGCGTGCTCGCCCTTGACGATCGACTCGTAGACCTTGGTCCGACCGTTGACGTCGTCCGACTTGACGGTGAGCATCTCCTGCAGCACGTACGACGCGCCGTACGCCTCGAGCGCCCAGACTTCCATCTCGCCGAAGCGCTGACCGCCGAACTGCGCCTTGCCGCCCAGCGGCTGCTGCGTCACCAGGCTGTATGGACCCGTGGAGCGCGCGTGCATCTTGTCGTCCACCAGGTGGTGGAGCTTGAGCACGTGCATGTAGCCCACGGTCACCGGACGCTCGAAGGCGTCGCCGGTGCGGCCGTCGTGCAGGATCGCCTGGGTACGCGTCTCGGTCAGGCCCTTGGCCCTGGCGATCTCGTCCGGGTAGGCGAGTTTGAGCATCGCGCGGATCTCTTCCTCGGCCGCGCCGTCGAACACCGGCGTCGCGAACGGCACGCCGTTCGCGAGGTTGCCGGCCATCTCGCGGACCTCGTCGTCCGACAGGTCGTCGAGCCGCTCGGTCTTGCCGCCCGACTTGTTGTACAGCTCGTCGAGGAAGGTGCGCAGCTCGGCCGCGCGCGCCTCCTTCTGCAGCAGGTCGCCGATGCGCTGGCCGATGCCCTTGCCGGCCCAGCCGAGATGAACCTCGAGCACCTGGCCGACGTTCATCCGCGACGGCACGCCGAGCGGGTTGAGCACGATGTCGCACGGCGTGCCGTCGGCCATGTACGGCATGTCTTCCACCGGAACGACCTTCGAGACCACGCCCTTGTTGCCGTGACGGCCGGCCATCTTGTCGCCAGGCTGCAGGCGGCGCTTGACCGCCAGGTACACCTTGACCATCTTCAGCACGCCGGCCGGCAGCTCGTCGCCCTGCGTCAGCTTCTTGCGCTTTTCTTCGAACGCGAGGTCGAAGCTGTGACGCGTCTGCTCGAGCGAGTTCTTGATCGACTCGAGCTGGTTGGCGAGGTCCTCGTCCGACGGACGGATGTCGAACCAGTGATACTTCTCGATCGAGGCCAGATAGGCCTTGTCGATCGCGGTGCCCTTGGCGATCTTGTTCGGGCCGCCGTTGACGGTCTTGCCGACCAGCAGCTTCTCGATCCGGTCGAACGCGTCGGCCTCGACGATGCGCAGCTGGTCGTTGAGGTCCAGGCGGTAGCGCTTGAGCTCGTCGTCGATGATCTGCTGGGCGCGCTTGTCGCGCTGGATGCCTTCACGCGTGAACACCTGGACGTCGATGACGGTGCCGCTGGTGCCCTGGTCGACGCGCAGCGACGTGTCCTTCACGTCCGAGGCCTTCTCGCCGAAGATCGCGCGCAGGAGCTTTTCTTCCGGCGTCAGCGTGGTCTCGCCCTTGGGCGTGACCTTGCCGACCAGCGTGTCGCCCGGCTCGACTTCGGCACCGACGTAGACGATGCCCGACTCGTCGAGGCGCGCCAGCTGCTGCTCCGACAGGTTCGGGATGTCACGGGTGATTTCCTCGGCGCCCAGCTTGGTGTCGCGCGCCATCACCACCAGCTCCTCGATGTGGATCGAGGTGTAGCGGTCTTCGGCGATCACGCGCTCGCTGATGAGGATCGAGTCTTCGAAGTTGTAGCCGTTCCAGGGCATGAACGCGACCAGCATGTTCTGGCCGAGCGCGAGCTCGCCGATGTCGGTCGACGCACCGTCCGCGATGATGTCCTCGGCGGCGACGACGTCGCCGCGCTTGACGATCGGGCGCTGGTGGATGTTCGTGTTCTGGTTCGAGCGCTGGTACTTGATCAGGTTGTAGATGTCGACGCCGACCTCACCGGCCACCGTTTCCGTGTCGTTGACGCGGATCACGATGCGGTTGGTGTCGACGTAGTCGACCACGCCGCCGCGGCGCGCCGCGACGACGGTGCCCGAGTCCTTCGCGGCCACGCGTTCGACGCCGGTACCGACCAGCGCCTTTTCCGGGCGCAGCGTCGGCACGGCCTGGCGCTGCATGTTGGCGCCCATCAGCGCGCGGTTCGCGTCGTCGTGCTCGAGGAACGGCACCAGCGAGGCCGCCACCGACACGATCTGCGTCGGCGCCACGTCCATGTACTGGATGCGCTCGGCCGAGGTCAGCACCGACTCGCCGCTCTCGCGCGCGGAGACCAGCTCGTCGACGAGCTTGCCTTCGGCGTCGAGGGTGGCGCTCGCCTGCGCGATGACGTACTTGCCTTCCTCAATGGCCGACAGGTAGTCGATCTGGTTGGTGACCTTGCCCTCGACCACGCGGCGGTACGGCGTCTCGAGGAAGCCGTACTCGTTGAGCTGTGCGTAGAGCGCCAGCGAATTGATCAGGCCGATGTTCGGGCCTTCCGGCGTCTCGATCGGGCAGACCCGGCCGTAGTGCGTCGGGTGCACGTCGCGCACTTCGAAGCCGGCGCGCTCGCGCGTCAGCCCGCCCGGGCCGAGGGCCGAGACACGCCGCTTGTGCGTGATCTCCGACAGCGGGTTGGTCTGGTCCATGAACTGCGAGAGCTGGCTCGCCCCGAAGAACTCCTTGAGCGCCGCGGAGATCGGCTTGGAGTTGATCAGGTCGTGCGGCATCAGGGCCTCGGTCTCGGCCTGGCCGAGACGTTCCTTGACGGCCTTCTCGATGCGCGCGAGGCCCGAGCGGTACTGGTTCTCGGCGAGCTCGCCGACGCAGCGGACACGGCGGTTGCCGAGGTGGTCGATGTCGTCGACCTCGCCACGGCCGTTGCGCAGCTCGACCAGGATCTTGACGACGTCGAGGATGTCCTCGTTCGACAGCGTCATCGCGCCTTCGGGCGTGTCGCGACCGACGCGCGCGTTGAACTTCATGCGGCCGACGCGCGACAGGTCGTACGTATCGGCCGAGTAGAAGAGGCGGTGGAACAGGGCCTCGACCGCGTCCTCGGTCGGCGGCTCGCCGGGGCGCATCATGCGGTAGATCGCCACGCGCGCGGCGAGCTGGTCGGCGGTCTCGTCCGACGCCAGCGTCTGCGAGATGTACGCGCCTTCGTCGAGCTCGTTGGTGTAGAGCGCCTGGATCTCGCTGATGCCCGCGACGCGCAGCTTCTTCAGCAGCGTGTCGGTGAGCTCGTCGTTGGCCTTGGCGATGATCTCGCCGGTGTCGGCGTCGACGATGTTCTTGGCGAGCATGCGGCCGACGAGGTAGTCCTCGGGCACGCTGATGTGGGTGGTGCCCGACTGCTCGATCGTGCGGACGTGGCGCGCGGTGATGCGCTTGTCCTTCTCGACGACGACGTTGCCGTCCTTGTCGGTGATGTCGAAGCGCGCGACTTCACCGCGCAGGCGGTCGGCCACGAACTCGAGCTGCGCGCCCGTCTCCATGAGACGGAAGGTGTCGAAGACGAAGAAGTTGGCGAGGATCTGCTCCGGGTTGAGGCCGATCGCCTTGAGCAGGATCGTCACCGGCATCTTGCGACGGCGGTCGACGCGGAAATACAGAATGTCCTTCGGGTCGAACTCGAAGTCGAGCCACGAACCGCGATACGGGATGATCCGCGCGCTGAACAGGAGCTTGCCGCTCGAGTGCGTCTTGCCCTTGTCGTGCTCGAAGAACACGCCCGGCGAGCGGTGCAGCTGCGAGACGATGACGCGCTCGGTGCCGTTGACGATGAAGGAGCCGTAGTCGGTCATGAGCGGAACCTCGCCCATGTAGACCTCCTGCTCCTTGATCTCCTTGACCGTCTTGGCCTGCGCCGACTCGCGGTCATAGATGATCATCTGCAACTTGGCACGCACCGCAGCGGCGTACGTGAGGCCGCGCTGCTGGCACTCCCGCGTGTCGAACGCGGGCTTGGCCATGTTGTATTCGATGAACTTCATCTCGACGAACCCGTTGTGCGAGACGATCGGGAACGCGGACAGGAACGCCGCCTGCAGCCCCTCGGGCTTGCGCCTGGCCGGCGGCACGTCCTTCTGCAGGAACGCGACGTACGATTCCTTCTGCATCGTGAGCAGATAGGGAACGTTGAGGACACTCTCCCGCTTGCCGAAGCTCTTGCGGATACGCTTGCGCTCGGTATAGCTGTAAGGGGTCGTTTGCTGCGCCATGGGTGGTGTTTCACTCCGTTCAGGAGCGTGCGGCCGGGCCGGGACCTGCACGTTCCATCGGCGACTGTCTTTCAGGCCTTGCGCCCGAAGCTTGGTGGCAGGCCACTACCTGCCGCTGGCGGACAACCCCGGCGTTGCACCGGAGCCCGACCAAACCCGTTCCTTGCAGTCGGATCAAGAAACTATGTTGAATTCGCTTGGAAAAACCCTCGATTCTCGCAGAGGGTGCTTTCAAGCGTTCTCAAGAGGGGTATAGACGAAAACGCCCCCGGCCGAGAGGACCGGGAGCGTCCACAGGCTCCACGAGCAAGCCCGTAGTAAATCGAGCGAGGGCCGTCGCGAGCGGCGCGAGCTTGGCGCGAGAAGCGCAGCCGTACTGGCGTACGGCGAGCATCGCAGCACCGAGATCGCGTCGCGCAGCAGGCCCGCGCCGATTTACTTGAGGTCGGCCTTGGCGCCGGCTTCTTCCAGCTTCTTCTTCGCAGCCTCGGCGTCGGCCTTGGCAACGCCTTCCTTGACGGGCTTCGGAGCGCCGTCGACCAGGTCCTTGGCTTCCTTGAGGCCCAGGCCGGTGAGTTCGCGAACGGCCTTGATGACCGAAACCTTGTTCGCGCCGACGTCGGTGAGGACGACGGTGAACTCGGTCTGCTCTTCGGCCGCCGGCGCCGCGGCACCGCCGCCGCCACCGCCGCCGCCCGGCGCGGCCATCGCCGCCGCCGACACGCCGAACTTCTCCTCGATCGCCTTGACGAGGTCGTTGAGCTCCATCACCGACATGCTGTCGAGGGCAGAGAGGAATGCGTCTTTATCGAATGCCATTTGAATGTTCCAGTTCAGAAGATGGTTACGGGAGTCGGTTCGTCAAGCCGCGGCCGGCTCGGCAGCGGGCGCCTCGCGCTTCTCGGCGATCGCCGCCAGAACGCGCGCGACGCGGGCGACCGGCGACTGCATCAGGCCGAGCAGCTGGCTGAGCAGCACTTCCTTCGACGGGACCGAAGCGAGTGCGGTCACGCCGGCGGCGTCGAGCGTCTTGCCGGCGTAGGCGCCGCCCTTGACGATCAGCTTGTCGTTGCCCTTGGCGAAGTCCGACAGGACCTTCGCGGCGGCAACCGGGTCTTGGGAGAAACCATAGATCAGCGGGCCGACCATGCTCTCCGACGCGACCTCGAACGGCGTGCCGGCGACGGCGCGACGGGCGAGCGTGTTCTTCAGCACGTGAAGGTACACACCCTTGTCGCGCGCCTGACGGCGCAGCGTATCGAGATGAGCGACGGTGAGGCCACGGTACTCAGCCAGCGCGAGCGTCTGTGAGTTGGCCACCTGGGCGCTCACATCCGACACGACGGTCTGCTTCTGGTTGCGGTTGAGACTCAAGGTCTGCTCCTCACATCACGCGCCGCGTCGGGCGTCTCCACCCTTCGCGGCGCTCGGTTCAGCGACCTCTGAACAGGAACTTGCGTTCTTCTTCAGCGGGACGCCATCTGCGCTGGCTTGCGACGCCGCCCGGGAGCGGTGCGTCTCGATTAAGCGGCCCGAGGGCCACGCCAGCGGTCTCGGATGACCTGCCGCGACTTGCGCCGCGACAGCCCACCAACTCGAAGGGCCGGCGCACGCGCCGGCCGGGGTTCATCGAACGCCGATCAGGCGTTGGCCGGGGCGGCGTTGATCGACGCCACGTCGACGCGGGCACCGACGCCCATGGTCGACGACAGCGCAACCTTGCGCAGGTAGACGCCCTTGCTCGACGCCGGCTTGGCCTTGTTCAGGGCCTCGATCAGCGCGCGCAGGTTGCCGACGAGCTTGTCGGACTCGAACGAGCGGCGGCCGATCGTCGCGTGGATGATGCCGGCCTTGTCGACCCGGAACTGGACCTGGCCGGCCTTGGCGTTGCGGACCGCCTGCGCGACGTCGGGCGTGACGGTGCCGACCTTCGGGTTCGGCATCAGGCCGCGCGGGCCCAGGATCTGGCCCAGCGTACCGACCACGCGCATCGTGTCCGGCGAGGCGATCACGACGTCGAAGTTCAGGTTGCCGCCGCGGATCTGCTCGGCGAGGTCGTCCATGCCGACCACGTCGGCGCCGGCGGCGCGGGCATCGTCGGCCTTGACGCCCTGCGCGAACACCGCGACGCGCTTGGTCTTGCCGGTGCCGTTGGGCATCACGACCGCGCCGCGCACGACCTGGTCGGACTTCTTGGCATCGATGCCGAGCTGCACGGCGACGTCGATCGATTCATCGAACTTCGCGGTGGCGTGGGTCTTCACGAGCTCGAGCGCACCCTCGATCGGGTACAGCTTGGTGCTCTCGACCTTGCCGGCCATCGCCTGCTGGCGCTTCGTCAGTTTGGCCATGTCAGAAGCCCTCCACGGTGATGCCCATCGAACGGGCCGTGCCCGCGACGGTGCGGACCGCCGCATCGAGGTCGGCGCCGGTCAGGTCCTTGATCTTGGTCTTCGCGATGTCCTCGGCCTGGGCGCGCGTGAGCTTGCCGACCTTGTCGGTGTGCGGCTTCGCCGAACCCTTGTCGAGCTTGAGCGCCTTCTTGATCAGCACCGACGCCGGCGGGCTCTTGAGCTGGAACGTGAACGACTTGTCCGCGAACGCGGTGATCACGACCGGCAGCACGAGACCGGGTTCCATGCCCTGGGTCTGCGCGTTGAATGCCTTGCAGAACTCCATGATGTTGAGGCCGCGCTGGCCGAGCGCCGGGCCGATCGGCGGCGACGGGTTGGCCTTGCCGGCCGGAACTTGCAGCTTGATGAAGCCGACAATCTTCTTTGCCATGTGGATCTCCGAGTCGGTCGCAGCGGGCGGCCGCGACCGGGTTTGAGTGCTAGCGCCCCGGGATGGCTACCGGAGCTCCTCGCTGCCGGCATGCGTCGCCGGCTGGTACGGGCGGGAGGCGACGGGCGTCGCCAGCCCCCGCCGGGGCTTTGACCTTGTCTGGGCGCCCGATCAGGGCGCGCCGGCCGGGCGGACCGCCGCGGCAGTCAACCAGAGCGCCGGGCGGCGCCCCTGCACGATCAGACCTTCTCGACCTGACCGAAGTCGAGTTCGACCGGCGTCGCGCGGCCGAAGATGGTGACGGCGACGCGGACCTTCGACTTGTCGTAGTTGACGTCCTCGACGTTGCCGTTGAAGTCGGTGAACGGGCCTTCCTTGATGCGGACCATCTCGCCGACTTCCCACTGCACCTTCGGGCGGGGCTTCTCGACGCCCTCCTGCATCTGGCTGACGATCTTCATCACCTCGGACTCGGAGATCGGCGACGGCTTGGTCTTGGCGCCGCCGACGAAACCGGTCACCTTGCTCGTGTGCTTCACGAGGTGCCAGGTGTCGTCGTCCATCTCCATCTCGACGAGCACGTAACCGGGGAAGAAGCGACGCTCGCTGACCGACTTCTTGCCGTTCTTGAGCTCGACGACCTCTTCCATCGGCACCAGGATGCGGCCGAACTTCTCCTTCAGCTCCGAGCGGTCGATGCGCTCGCGCAGGTTCCGCTCGACCGCCTTTTCCATGCCCGAGTAGGCGTGGACGACGTACCACCGCTTGTTGGCGGTCGGCGCGAACGACTCGGGCGCCTGTACTTCTTCGCTCACTTGGGATTCCTCATTGCTTCCAGCCGAGCACCAGCTTGTACAGGACCCACTCGAGCGTCATGTCCGTCAGCCACAGGAAGAGGGCCATGACGACGACGAACCCGAACACGTAGGCCGTCATCTGCGCGGCCTCCTTGCGGGTCGGCCACACGACCTTGCGGACTTCCTTGACCGAATCGCGGCCGTAGGCGATGAGCTGCTTGCCGGGCTCGGACGTGAAGAACGTCGCCGCCGCAGCGGCCAGCAGCACCACGAGCGCAGCGACCTGCACCCACAGGCCCTGACGGCCCAGCGCGTAGAACGCGCCGACCGCGGCGACGACCAGCAGCGCGGCAACGCCGAGCTTGGCCTTGTCGGCAGGAGTCGAAACGGTTTCGACGGTGGTCGGGGGGTTGGCCATGGAACAGCTTCAGACTTCTGGATCAGCCAACCGCGACGGACGGTTGGCAGGGGCGGAGGGCATCGAACCCCCAACCTCTGGTTTTGGAGACCAGCGCTCTGCCAATTGAGCTACGCCCCTGCGGAACTTCCTTACTCGAGGATCTTCGCCACCACGCCGGCGCCGACGGTGCGGCCGCCTTCGCGGATCGCGAAGCGCAGGCCCTCTTCCATCGCGATCGGGTTGATCAGCTTGACGGTGATCGAGACGTTGTC
>NZ_JABWMJ010000026.1 GCF_013366375.1 Rhizobacter koreensis
GAGAGCCGCTCCAAGGCCATTGAGCAGATCCAGGCGCTTATGGCGGAGAACGGGTTGACCCCGGCGGATTTGATCAGTGGAACCTCTACTCCTGGCAAGCGCGCCAGCAAGGGCAAGTCGCAGAGCTCGGGCTCCAAAGTGGCCGCGAAGTATCGGAACGCCTCGACGGGCGAATCCTGGAGCGGCCGCGGCCTCCAGCCGCGCTGGCTCAAGGCTGCCCTGGCGGGCGGGCAGAAGCTGGAGGATTTCGCGGTCTGAAGCAAGCAAAGACTGGGGCTGCGCCCCAGCCCCCGGGGAGCTTCACTCCCCCCTGCGGGCTCCCCTGAATTCCGTTTTGAGGGAGTGGTTCCCGGCTGAGCGCGGCGCGCTGAGCCGTTTCAGGCGCTCAGGTTTTCGGCCGTGACCCCCTGCAGCTCGGGTAGCCCGTGCAGCTCCAGAACTGGTTCCGCGCGTTCGGCCCGCGCCTGGCGGTCTTCAGCGTCATTCCCCTCGAGCAGCTCGGACACGTGGGGATAACCGCAGCCTGAGCCGCCGCAGGCTCCTGCCGCCTCACCGGCGGTGGTGGGCTCCGAAGCGGCCTGCCGACGTCCTCCCGAGCTGCGATCGACGCCTTGGCCTGCTGGATCAGTCCGAAAAGCGCCATCCCGTCGAGCAGCTTGACGTTCCGGCCGCTTGCAAACGCGCTCGCCTCCTGGGTGAACTCCCCGGCCGTCACCACGTACCCGCCGGCTGCACCCTGCGCCGCGATCATTACGTAGAGCTCCCGAACGACCTGGACGCTGACCTTGCGCGCTCTCCACTGCTTGCACTGCACCAGGAACTTCTCGCGCTCGCGCCGCAGCACCAGGTCAACGCCCCCGTCAGCGCCGCCGCCACCCGTCTCGGCGACCTCGTAGCCTTGGAGCCGAAACGCCTCCCCGACCAGCATCTCGAATTCCTGCCAGCTCATCGCGTGGAGCGCATCCGGCGCCGTGCTCTGAGCCACCTCCGAGACAAGCCGACCGCGCTTTGCGCGTCTGAGCGCCGAGAGCACGGCGCCGAACACACACGCCATCGGAACGACGATCTGCCCGGCATAGGCCCACCCATTCCAGAGCGCCTGGGTCGCCAACGCGCCGATCTGCCCCGGCTGAACACTGGTGGCCGACATCGGCGTTGCGAGCGCGTGCAGGACGAGGTAGCTCAGGACGGCGAGCCCCAGACAGGCCCACCATGGCAGCCGCGACACGACGTCGATCAGATCCTCGAAGAGGCCGGTTTTCTGTCTTCGAGCCATCGTCCCTCGTCCACGCGGCAGAAAGCACAGAACGCCGCTACAGCCCCGATCCTGCGCCGAGGGCACCCTACCCCCTCACTAGCCGTAGATCGTGGCTCAAACGGGCTGTACGCGAGCCGGCAGCCGCCTTGTTCTTCTGAGCAGTTTTTGGGCGGGGGAGCCGAACCGCGTAAGCGGTTTGGGGGCTGCAGGCCCCGAAGGGGGTCGAGTCCGATGCGCAGGCGAAGCCGGAGCATGACAGGGGGAAGCGGAGCTTCCCCGCGGACTGTTCTCGCCCGCTTTCGCGGGCGCTGTTTTGGGGTCCAGCACGTCTGACGTAGCTCTAGGGGGGAGCGCTTTCGTTAAAGATATTTGGTTAATACCGCGCGCGCGTAGTTAAGAGCGGAGAAAGCCAATGATGACAGGGGCTTACGCGCGTTTCGGTGGGTACTTGGCCGTGTCTATCCACAGGCTGCGGTGGGTACTTGGCCGTGTCTATCCACAGATGGGGTGGGTACTTGGCCGTGTCTATCCACAGCCCAAAACGCCAACACATCAGGCCCCGAGCACGAATGCGTCAAGAAGCGTCTTGGTGTTCTTCGCCGTAAAGAGCGCGCGGTCCAGCTCGCCTTCGTAGCGCAGCCGGTACTCCGGCAGCACGTTGGTGTCGGCAATGCCCTTGACGGCACGCCGAAACTCCTTGAGCGTGGCTTGCGAGCCGGTTTTCTTGTGCAGCAGATTGAGACCAACTGCCCAGCGCGCCTGATAGCCGCAGTGCTTACGAGCAATCTCGTAAAGCCGCCGCTCGAGGCCGCCGCGGAGCCGGAAATACTCGCGGCTGATGGTCAGCACCTCCCGGGCCTGAACGGCGTGGTGCAGCCACTCCGAAATCGTTACCTCGCAGGCAATCATTCGATCATCGGTCGGTGACCGTTCAACGATTCGCCACTCGTCGATCAGGCCAAACGCCTGCTTTAGCCGCACACCGCCCGTTCGAATGTCTGTTTTGATGGTGGTGCCCTTCAGCCGGTCGAGCCCACCTTCCAGGCGCTTGTAGTGGTCGCCGCCGGTGCCCCGATTGGTGGCCACCAGGTAGTCGTAGGCCGTGAAGTGCACCCTCCGGCTCGAGGCGTCTTGGCGGCCCCGATTGCCTCCCTCCATCAGCTGGCTGATGAGGTAGATCAGGATGTCCTTGTCCCAGATCGTTGCCAAGCCGAATGTCGATGGCGCGATGATGACGGTGTTGCCGTTGTGCTCGTAGCGCCGTTCCCGGACGTCCTTCTGCATCGACAGGGCGAAGATGGGATGTTCCATCGTCGCCGTGTCGTCCTTGGGGGCACAGTCGAGGATGTCGGCGACGAAGAAGTCGCGCGTGACGTGCCGCTGCGGCAGCAGCCCTGGCTGTTTCACGCTCGCGCCGCCGCTTGATCAGCACATTCGCCCTCCTCGGCGAAATTGGCGATCCGTACGTCCCCGTCGGGGAATCGGGCCACGATCTCGAGCTGGCCGCCCATTGCCTCGATGTAGTCGCGCAAGGTGCTCACGTACACATCGGTACGATGCTCGAGCTTGGAAACCGCCGCCTGGCTGATATGCAGCCGCTCGGCGACTGCCGCTTGGGACAGAGCCTTGGCTTGCCGCAGTTCGTGCATGGGCATCTCGGCAGCGAGTTCGCGGAATGTCGCCTCAGCGCGCTCTCGTGAGGCCGGCTTCATCTGTGCCTCTAGCTCTGCGAAACTCCTAGCCATCTGACAATCCTTCCTTCTTCAGCGCCTGCAAATGCTCGTCATAGAGCCGATCGGCTTGCGGGACAAACTCCTCGTACCATCGGTCCTGGCCGGTCTTGTCGCCTCCGATCAGCAGGATTGCCGTTCGTCGAGGATCGAAGGCGTACAGCACCCGCAAGGGCCGCCCTCCCCGCTGGATGCGCAGCTCTCGCATGTGACCATGCCGGGAGGTCTGGATGCCGCTGCTGTGCGGATGTGGCAGTTGCGGTCCGAACCGCTCCAGCAGCTTTACCGTGGCCGCAACCCCCTCCTGCTCCACCTCGCCTAAAGAGTTCCACCATGTGCCGAACTCGTCGGTGAACTCGATGTCCCATGTTCGCAATATAACCTCAAAGGAATACTTTCATACATACGGTACTGTATGGTATGGTATGGTATGGTATTACACCAGTTGGTCTAGTTTAGCCTCGATTGCGGGAAGCAGCGTTTTGCGGATAAAGGCCTGCATTGAGTCGGGCGTGTTGGCTGCGATGAAGCGCAGCTTTTCGAGCTCCACCTCCGTCAGCCGAAGATTGAACACTTCCGTTTGCTTGTCGGCGCGTTTGCCCTCCCACGGCCGGGTTTGATTCCCTTCCTGGGCACCGTTCGGGGGAGCCGGTGGCACGGCGAGCACGGCATTTGGCGTAGCCAAGCCGATGCCCGCTTCAACCTCGGGTCTCGTCTGGATCGGCGCGCCGGCGGCGCTGATGAAGTCATCGGCCGTCCTGAGAGTTGGTGAACGGCGGAACTTCATGCGTACACCTCCGCATAGAGCGCTTCCATCTCAGCGCTGGCTTTCGGATCGGTTGGTTGGTACTCGACTACGCCCATCCCGCCGCTCGCCGAACGCCGGTATGACACCCGGTCCCTGACAACAGCCTGCGCCAGCGTGACGCTCTCAAAATCAGCGATCAGCTCTGCGGCTTCCTTGGTGTCGTTCATCGTCGGATTGGTCGGCCCCCGAGTGATGAGAACCTTGGCCCGCAGTTTCTCGTTGAAGCCCTTGGCCTGCTCGACCAAGCCGTTCATGCGATCAAGCGTCCAAAGATCGAATTGCGAGGCTTGGATCGGCACGACCGCAAGATCCGCCACCACCAAGGCCGCCCGGAGCTCTATTGAGTCGCGACCTCCAGCATCGATGACGATGTCCTGGTATCGCCGGGAAAGGTCCTGCAACTCCTGCTGTACGCCCTTGCCGAACTTCTGGATCGACGCGACTCGCGGGTTGATGCCTGCCTCGTCCCGCACCTGGGTCCAGTAGCTCGAGCTCCCCTGCGGGTCCGTGTCCACTAGCAGCACATCGCGTCCATGGCGAGCACGCATTGCCGCTAGATTGACAGCAACCGTCGTCTTACCGGTGCCGCCTTTCTCACCGCCGATAAGCAAAATCATGCCGTTCCGTATGATATGGTATGAGGCGGTACCATACCATAATCTGCGATCGCCGCGGCGCTTGCCTAGTGCTCGAAGGCTCGCGTGCTGGCACGCCTGGGCCGCTACGGCTGGGGCGATCAAGGTGCACGCCGATGACACGCCGGTGGAGGTCGCTGGCGGGGGCGAGGGCAAGACCCGCTCCGCCAAGCTACGCGACGGCCGCCCGGCCGCGTCGGCGCCGATCGCGATACGGGTCGGAGACGTCTACGTGCAGGGGGCGCACCTGGGTTGCGCCTCCACGAAGGTCGGCAAGCAGCACGAGATGCCGTACCGCCACAACCTCGACGAGTACCTGCACGCGTACATCGACGGCGCGAAGCTCGCCGGTGCCGACAACGGATTCCCTGTTCCGCCTCGACCATGGGACGGACTGGAACGCTCCCATAGCTGCCGATGAGTCAGGCGGACGTCTACCGGATGATCGGACGGCGGGCCGCCGCGGCCGAGGTGGACGCGAGCGAGCTCATCGCACCGCCCTGGTTCGACCACCGCGGCTGCCCGAGGGCCTCGCCGAGCGCCTGCGCGACGATGCGCCACGAACAACCCCTTGACTGCTCCGGTCGGGTCTGAGGTTGATCGGACGTTCATATATGGCCGTGGCAGTGCCGAGCTGGCGGCGCGACCTCACGTGCCTCTTGGGCTTCCACGAATTCGAGGAGTTGCTTCACGTTCTGACTGCTTCAACGTCAACCCGTCCTCCGCCAGCCAGCATTCAATGCGCTCAATAGCACGCTGCCCGACCCGGGGAATATAGAGAAGGTCGAGACGAGTCAGCGTGGCGATCTTCGCCTTAGTGAATGGCGGCTGAAGCCCCGTGCGAGCTTCCAGCCATTTAGACCACCGTACGCCAAGCCCGCGAAGGTCATCGACAGTGCACTCCTCGCAAACTGGCATTTTCAATTCGCTAGTCCTCACGAGCCCCTTGGCTCCGACAATGCGAGGGTAGGGCACTTGCGGGCGCCTTGGTGGTGATCGAGCACGAGCGTGCCCACGAGCTCCCTCGTGCAACCCCCAGCCTTCGCGCTGCTCAACAGCAGCGCCCGGTGCCCCGTCCATACCGGGCCTGTTGCCGCTCGCGGAAGAACGTCTCGTAGTCCATGACGGGCTTGCCCGGATGCGTGGCCTCCATATGGCGCACGTAGGCGCCATATGGAGGCACACCCACCATCAGCCGAAAGCTGTCTGCGAGCAGCCGGCCGGCTTTCCCAACATCCTGGGCCCAGTGCGCAATATCCAAGCGACGTGCACCCGAGGTCATGGCGTAGCGGCGATGGCCGGTTCGAACGGCGTCTCGTGAACCGTCGGACGGTTCGCGGCGCGGGCCGCGAAGGCAGAGCGGATACTGTAGAAGAGAATGCTCACGACCACGAACATGAAGAGCGCGCAGAGGGCCGCGTCGAGCCGGTCGTTGAACACGATACGAGACATGGCGTCCGGGGTCTTGGCCGGGGCAAGCAGCTTGCCCTGTGCCAATGCGTCAGCGTAGCGGCTCGCGTGTGAAAGGAAACCCACCTTCGGATCGGCCGAGAAGATCTTCTGCCAGCCGGCGGTGAGGGTGCACGCCAGCAGCCACGCAGTCGGCAGCATCGTGACCCACGCGTAGCGCTCGTGCTTCATCTTGAAGAGCACCACCGTGCCAAGCAGCAGCGCGACGGCGGCGAGCATCTGATTGGAAATGCCGAACAGCGGCCACAACGTGTTGATGCCGCCGAACGGATCGACCACGCCCTGGTACAGGAAGTAGCCCCAGGCGCCTACCGTCAGCGCAGTCGCGATCAGGTTGGCCGGCAGCGAATCGGTGCGCTTCAGTGCCGGAACGAAGCTGCCGAGCAGATCCTGCAGCATGAAGCGGCCGGCGCGCGTGCCGGCATCAACCGCGGTGAGGATGAAGAGCGCCTCGAACAGGATGGCGAAGTGGTACCAGAACGCCATCATTGTCTTGCCGCCGACCACCTGCTGGAGGATGTGCGCCATGCCGACCGCGAGCGTCGGCGCGCCCCCGACACGGCCCAGGATGGTCGTTTCGCCCACGTCCCTGGCCGTCTGCACCAGCACGTCGGGGGTGACAACAAAACCCCAGGTCGAGATCGTCTGCGCGACCGCCGCGGGCGTGGTGCCCACCAGCGCGCCGGGACTGTTCATGGCGAAGTAGACGCCCGGGTCGATCACCGACGCAGCGACCAAGGCCATCACCGCGACAAACGATTCGGCGAGCATGCCGCCGTAACCGATGAAGCGAGCGTGGGTCTCGTTCTCTAGCATCTTCGGCGTCGTCCCGGACGAGATCAGCGCGTGGAATCCCGACACCGCTCCGCACGCGATCGTGATGAAGAGGAACGGGAACAGGCTGCCCGCCCAGACCGGGCCGTTGCCCGCCGCGAACTGCGTCACCGCCGGCATCGCCAGCTTGGGTGCAACGATCAGGATGCCGATCGCGAGCGCGATGATCGTGCCGATCTTCAAGAACGTGGACAGGTAATCGCGCGGCGCTAGCAGCAGCCAGACCGGCAGCGTCGCGGCGATAAAGCCGTAGACGATCAGCATCCACGTGATCGCCTTGCCGTCGAAAGTGAACATCGTCGCGAGCGTCGGGTTTTGACTAACTGCTTGGCCGCCGAAGATCGCCAGCATCAGCAGCACGAAGCCGATCACCGACACCTCGCCGATGCGCCCGGGCCGCAGGTAGCGCAGGTAGATGCCCATGAAGAGCGCGACCGGAATCGTCGCCGCGACGGTGAACAGCCCCCACGGCGAGTCGGCGAGCGCCTTGACGACGATCAGTGCGAGCACCGCGAGGATGATGATCATGATCATGAAGGTGCCGAACAGCGCGATCACGCCCGGCACCGTTCCCATTTCCTGCTTGACGAGGTCGCCGAGGGAGCGGCCGTCACGACGCGTCGAAATGAAGAGGATGATGAAGTCCTGCACCCCGCCGGCGAACACGACGCCCGCGAGGATCCATAGCAGCCCCGGCAAGTAACCCATTTGAGCGGCCAGCACGGGGCCTACCAGAGGGCCCGCGCCGGCGATCGCGGCGAAGTGGTGACCAAACAGCACGTAGCGGTTCGTCGGCACGTAGTCAAGGCCGTCGTTGTGCCGGTACGCCGGGGTCTTTCGGTCGGGGTCGAGCTTGAGCACCTTATTCGCGATGAACAGGCTGTAGTAGCGGAACGCGATCAGGTGGGTGCAGATCGCCGCGACGACGATCCAGAGAGCGCTGATCGTCTCACCCCGACTTAAGGCAACGATCGAGAGCGCGAACGCGCCGAGGATGCCTACGCCTATCCAAGGGAGATGTCGCCGCATGTTTTCCCCTCTCCAAGTCCAAAGGTGCGCGAAGGGCTTTCTAACCTAAAGCAGCGCAGCGCGTGGCGGAAACGCATAGCCGTACGCAATCGTGATGCCGCCTTAATTGCTTAGGCGCGTGCATGCGAGCAAGACACAAGCGTTTCGAAATGTGCTTACACCAGCAGAGGTCCGGCTGGACCGTCCGTATTCCACCTCAGCAGGTCTGCTGTCGTAAGCGCCTTAACAGGCTAGCGATGCCAGGTTGCAGGTGGAGTATGGGAGAGATGCAGCCACAGATCTATCGGAGTGGCGCGCCGTGGCTCTCTGCCGCCGACACTTCCCTCTAGAGCAGCGCACCTATTGACAATCTACGCCGCAATGGCCTACTTGCGGCTCACAAAGGAGGAGACAAGACGTGAACCTATCGACCGTTAAGCTAACAGCTGTTGCGATCGCAACCTTGGCCACCCTGGGTACTGCCCAGGCCGGTGTCTTCAACGAGACTGAACCAAACAACTCCCTGGCTGCTGCTCAGGTGATCAGCGATCCAGGTAGCTCGCAGCTCGTAATCAACGGCACGCGTACGTTCGGTGACGCGTCCGACGACTTCTACCGCTTCATGGTGTCGGTACCCGGCGCGCTGTCGATCACGTCCACCAGTTCCAGCGGGTTTGCCGACTCGATCATGGGTCTGTTCGGTCCAAACGGTAGCTTGCTTGCGTCTAACGACGATGCGGGTCCGAGCACATCGATGTCGGCGATCACGTTCCAAGTTATTGCCGCCGGCATGTACACCATCGGCTTTTCGGGCTTCAATGCAGGTCTTCTGTCGTGCGCCGGGACGGTGACAAGCTGCTACGACTCAAACGACGACTTTGCCTTTGACACCTTCGTGGCTGGAGGCGGTGAGGGCGGCAGCACCGGCTGGTCGTACACCATCACGGCCAACCAGACCGCCGCCGCGATCCCTGAACCAGACACCTATCTGCTGTTCGGCATAGGCATGGCCATGGTTCCGTTGGTACGCCGGCGTGCCCGCAGATCGACGTCATGCGGCAAGGGAGCCGCCCAATGACAAAGCTCTCGGGCATGCGCCCGGCCGCGATCGCGCTGTCGGCCAGTCTTCTTATGGTGGGCTGCGGAACCATGCAGAAGGAAGTGCTGGCGACGAAAAACGCGCCCGAGGCGATCGGGCCCTACTCGCAAGCGATCAAAACCGGCCCGATGGTCTTCCTTGCGGGTCAGATCCCGATTGATCCCAAGACCAATCAACTGATGAAGGACGCGAGCATCGAGGATCAGACGAAGCTGGTTCTCGAGAACCTCAAGGCCGTGCTGGAGAGCTCCGGCATGACGATGGAACACGTCGTCTCTACGTCGGTCTTTCTGAAGGACCTCAACGACTTCGCGAAGATGAACCAGGTCTACGGCACGTACTTCAAGACCTCGCCGCCAGCCCGGGCCACCGTCGAGGTGGCGCGCCTTCCTCGCGATGTCAAGGTTGAGATCTCGGCCATCGCGGTTCGCTGATCTCACACACGCCGAGCCTTGGGGTCGCAGTTCACCAGGACCGGTCTAGACGACCAACACACTGCTCTCTCAACCGAATGAGGAATAGATGACAAACCGTTTCAGTGAATCACAAGCCAAGGCCCTTGCGCTCGAGGCTCAGGAACGTCTCAACGAGAGCCGCCGAGGCTTCTTCAAGGTACTGGGTGTCGGCGCTGCCGCCGCGAGTGGCTTGAGCGCGGCGGTGTTCAGCCCCGAGGCCCTGGCCTACGGCGGACCTTTCGCTCCGGCATTCGGCCTAGACCCTGGTCGGACCTTCATGAACATCGGCACCACGGGCTCGACGCCGATCCCGGTGCTCAAGAACCTCGCCGCGAACAACGCGGCGATTGCGCGTGACCCGACGCTCACGTTTAACACGCAGGACATGCGCAACATCATTGCGCCGGGATTCGGGGCCGATCCCTTTGAGCTCGTGATGTCGTTCAACACCACGGACGGGATGAACAAGATCCTGAACGGGCTGAACTTCAGCGCCGGCGACGAGATCATCACCACCAATATGGAGCACCCGGGCGGCAATTCGCCGATGCAGGTCGTCTCGGATCGTCTCGGGGTCGTGCTCAGGCGGGTGAACCTGCCGACCAGCGACGTGTACAGCGATGCGTTGGTGCTTTCGCGCTTCCAAGCCCTGCGCACGAACCGAACCAAGGCCATCGTCTACTCTTCGCCTCCGTATCTCACGGGCATCCGTCTCCCGGAAAAGATGCTCAATCTGTGGGCCGCGGCCAACGGGATCTGGTCGGTGCACGATGGTGCACACATCCCGGGGATGATCGCGTTCGACATGCATGACTCCGGCATTGACTTCTTTGCGGGCGCGGGCCACAAGTGGCAGTGCGGTCCGGGCCAGACCGGCATCATGTACGTCCGCAACGGCACATCTGCAACGCCCTACACCAAGAGCGTAACCACCGCTGGCGTCACGTCGACCATCACGGTGCCGGGTTACTCGAACACGACGCCGCTGGCGCCCTTCTGGCCGGTCGGCAGCGGCGGCTACTCGGCAACCCCGGGAACTGCGCTGCAGGGCGGCGTGCGCGATCCCGCAGACAACATCGCTGCGACGCTGATGAGCATCGGCAATCCGTCGTACCCCGCTCTGCGTGCTCTGCAGGAGTGCTGCCAACTCTGGGACATGTGGGGCCGCAAGACCATTGAAACCTATGACCTCTCGTTGGCGCAGTATCTGCGCAGCCGGCTCGCAGCCATCTGGGGCAACCGCTCGATGGCAACTCCATACGATGCAAACCTGCCACATCACGCACAAGTCGCGCTCACGTCGTTCAACCCGTTCTCCCCAGGTTATGACTACAACGCCGACCTGACGCCGGCGCAGGCGACGCAGCAGACCACGGCTTCGACCAATGCGGTCAACGCGCTGCGCGACGTGCACAAGATCGTGATCCGTAATACGGCCACGCCCCACACGCTGCGCAGCAACCCGAACGTGAACGCGGCCGCTGACGCGTTTTCGCATCCGCTACGGATTTCTACGCACCTGTTCCACACGCCGGCTGACGTCGACAACCTGGTCACAGCCCTGCTCGCGACAGTCCCGCATCCTTAAGCGCCTCGCTGCAAGGCGCTTTGGCGCAGCGCGTGCCTAATGGGGCACGCCTTTCCTTTGACACGATACCTGGCCGGTTCTCGTGCTTTGGGGGCTCCCGACCTTTGGCGACTTGTGCCGCCGAAGGTCGGGTCGCGCCGCCCGACACGCCTCCCGTCAACTGACGTTGCGCTGTCGATCACGGCGCTTCAGTACGTCACCTTGAACGTCGGGCTGTCCTCCGGCCGCGTCTTCCGGTGGTCATAGATCCGTGTTGTGGCGATGTTCGCGTGGCCCAGCCACTCCTGCACCTTGGCAATGTCCGCTTGGTGGTCGAGCGCGTTGGTGGCCGCCGTGGCGCGCAGCGCGTGCGCCCCGATCTTGAACCCCAGCTTCGCCGAGTAGCCCTGGACGATCTTGTAGACCGCATCCGGCGTCAGCGCCGCGGCTGAGCCCGCAGCGCGGCCGTTGTGGAGCGGCCGGAAGAGGGCGCCCGAAGCTTCCTCCGCATGCCCAGCCGCCTCGAGGTAGTCGGCGATCAGCCCGCTCGCTGCCGGATGCAGCGGCACGTAGCGCGTCTTGCCGCCCTTGCCGGTCACTTTCAGGTGCGCAACCCCGCGCCGCTCGTGCCTGGAGTCCTTGACGCTCAGCCGGCAGAGCTCGTCGCGCCGTAGCGCGTGATAAAGCAGGGTGGCAAGGATCGCCCGATCCCGCTTGCCCTTGACCGTGGCCACGTCGGGTGCGTCCAGGAGCTGGCGCGCCTGGTGATCGCCGATGGCCGGCGTCTTCCCCTCGTAGCTGTCGACGGGCGGGCGCTTGACTCCCTTGACCGGGTTGTGGGTGACGGCGTTCCGCTCGCAGAGGTACTCGAACAGCGACGACAGCGCCGCCAGGCGGTGCCGGATGGTCTGGCCGCTCAGGGCGCGCTGGGCGAGCTCGTCGCGCCAGGCGATCACATGCGAGCGCGTGACCTGGCGGAACTCTTCCGGCCCTGCGATCCCGGTGAACCGCACGAAGTCCTGCAGCGCGTTCTCGTAAGCGCGGCGCGTCGCGCCGTTGCGCAGGTTCGCGAACCACTCGAGCTCGGCTGGAACGGCAGCCAGGCCCTGGAAGAGATCGGCGGTTAGGCGACGCTCGGTGCTGGAAACGACCAATTGGTCGGTCATGAGGCCGGTCGAGCTCACTAGAGCCCGGCGTCACCGTGTGTCGACCAGGGGTCATAGGTGCCGATGTTCCAGAGCCGTCCCTCGTGGTCACGCACTGAGAAGCCGCGCCCGCCATAGCCCTCGTCCCGGATTGGTATGACCACGGTCCAGCCTTCGACCTCGGCTCGAGCGAGTACCGCGTCGGCATCGCCGACCACGACGTAGACGCTCTGCGTCTCGAAGCCGCCGATCTCATCCGGCTGACGAACGAGCTTGCCGTACTCAGAGCCGTTGCCGACCGAGCCCAACATGACCATCCCGCCTCCCAGAACCAACTGTGCATGAGCGATCGAGCCGTTCTCTCCAGGTACGACAAGTTGAGCCTGGAATCCGAGCACGCGGCAGAGCACGTCGATCGCGCGTGGCCCATCGCGATAGCGAAGGCAGGAGATAGCGGTAGACCTCATGGTTGGTGCTCGTAAGTCGCCGAGCCAACATCCTACTATCGATAAAATATGTTATCAATAGACCAAGCGATGCCCGGTTGCCGGAGGGCGTCACTCGGCACCGATCGTTCCCCGCTGCGATTCGAGCAACGCGGCGAACTTAACGCGCAGTTTCACTGAGTGGCGACGGTTCCTCGCTGCACTGGTGGCGGTCCCTATACGGCCCTCAGCCTCCGCCCGATCTCTTGCTTGCGGCAAGCGAACGACGCGGCGTCAGGATCGCCCTGACGGCGTGTCAACTAAGCCCGCTTACGCATTGTCAGTGCTACCCTGACGCTAGACGCTCGCTACAGCGACGTCTACGTTCCTTTCATTTGCAAATCCACTCACCATCTAAGTAAATCAACCCGTCACATATTAGAGTCGCACACTAAACCAACACATCAAAGGAGAATCATGGACGCTGCAAACAAAACAAGCATATGCCCACGCCCTAACGTAGGGCCCTGACCTCACTCAGCACGCGCGACTAACAACAGTCGCCTCGCCAACAGCAATCCGGACAGCACCGAAAGTCGATTGCGCAAGCCCTAATAACAGGGCGTCCGGGTATGGGGGTCATTATGAAGGATTCCACTTTTAGCGCGTTCGCGGAAGAAAACGTTACCAAAAAAGTATCTAAGAATAAAAATGTACCCGCGACAGAACAAAATGTGTTACTGCTACTGAAGCAACTAGAACAAGAAGGCAAGCCGACGCACGGCCCCGCTATTGCCCGCGCATCCAATGGAACAATTACTGTGAGTTCGATCTACAAGCTACTCGATCGGCTCGCTACTCGCGGTTTGGTGGCACGCGCCGAGGTCGATGTTGCCCTGGGTGACATCACAGTAAAGCGCGTTCACTATCAAACCATTTCAAGCAATCACAAGGTCAATCAATGATCTGAAATGGAGTGAACGATGAGCAAGTTCGGCGGGGATCCGGCGCACGACTACGAGTTGACGGTCGCGTGCGGTGAACGTTTGACAAGAGCCGCTTCGAAGCGGCCGCTAGTTAAGGCGGGATTGGAGGTGCTTGGCGTCGAACGCATGCTGCGGGATTACGCGACCTACTGGCACGAAGCTCAGTCGGACCAAGAAAAACACCTTATCTGGTCAGACTACCGCAAAAACGTGCGGGACTGTATCCTGCGCGTTTTAGGTATCCACTGGGTTGTCGGCGGTTCCATTCATTTAGTATTCTACGACCTTCGCTTCACGCTGCTTCTCTTGGTCGTTATTACTATACTGATCCGCAATATAACCCGCTGATCGTCAGCCGAACTTGCTTGGACCAGGCCATATCCTGGACGGGGGCTGCGTCTATAGATCGCAGCCTTTTTTATGAGGACTTACTTAGGCTTTAGCTACTTGAGGCTAAAGTTCATGCAGGAGGGGGTGTGGCGTGACCCGGCAGCCGGCTGGCATCGTCACGCCGCCAGCATTAGCAGTGCTTTGGCCATACTGAAATAGATCATCCGGTCATCGCTCGATGCCCCGATCCCGTGCGCGCTGTACCTGGCGGACGGGTTCGGGCTGCTCCTTCCCCTTGACTTGAATCGATTTGCCCTGCTCGATCGCCGTCGCGATTCTTTGCCGCGACCGCTCCGTAACTTGTTGTCGCTGCGGCAGCGTCACCCCCTCGGCTTTGAGCTTTCGGTCGAACGCCTCGAGCAGGGTGTAGGCGTCAGCCAGCTTTGGGTGTTGCTTGATGGCCTCGTCCCGCGGGAGGCTCAGGAACACGGCTGCAGCGACGCGGCGGTGCGCTTGCAAACGAGCCTTGTCGACGGATTGCCGCTGTTCGGGCGTGGCGTCGTGACCGATCGCACCCATGATCTGGGCCAGTCCGTCCCAGGCACGCGCCACGTCCCACTTCTCCATCAGGGTGAGCGGTTCGTTGCGCCTCGCCTTGTCCCTCAACGGCTGGGTGCGCTCCCATTCCCGCTTCAAGGCCAGCAGCTGCTCGGACAGCTGAGACGACGGACCCGGCGCAGCAGATCCAAGGTGGCGCTCACGCAGCGCTTCTGCGGCTACCACACGGGCTTTTGACGTTTGTTCAGGCTCCCGGCGAGCCTCCCGCAGTGGGTTAGCGGAGGCCGCAATCGTCTGGGCCCACTGCCTGACGCGTTCGGGCGAGGCAACTTCGCGAAGCCGCTGCGCGAGCTGCTTAGCCTGCTCCGCAAGCTTCCAGCCAAGCGCCTTCGCCCGTTCCCAACCGGCCATGGCGGCCTGGTGCCCCTTTTGCTGGAATACGGCCAACAGCCCTCGGGGCGCCTGCGGACGCGTCTGCGCCAATTTCCGATAGGCCTCTTCGCGCCTTGCCCGACGCTGCTCGGCCTTGGCCAGCACACGCCGGACGCGCTCGTCCCGCTCACGCGAGCGGCGGGCGATCTCCGCGCCGCGATCGACGGAAGCAGCCGGCGCGACCTCGGCAGCAACCGCTGGCTTGGTTCTGGAGTTTCTTGCTACCGATGTTTTCCGCGCCGTGGGCTCGAGCAGGCGGATCTCGTCCTTGAGCTCACGCACGGCGCGCTTGTTCTCGATCCGCTCCTTCGCCTCAGCAATCACCTGGCGGTTGATATCACCGAGCCGGCTCGAGATTCCGTCCCGCTCCAGGCCAGTGGCGTGTGGCCCTAGGTGCACCGTCGGATCGCGGTCAATTCCTTGGTCTTTAAGACTGCGCCGATCAATCCTCTGTGCCTCGTTGGCCTGCTCAAGGTGCCGATTGGCGGCCACCTCCCAGAGCCGCCTGATGTGCTCGATCTCGGCCGCGCCATCACCCAAGCCCAGGCTCTTGCGCTTGGTATCGGAAAGCTCAATCGCCGCTTTCTCTCCAAACCCATCCCGCCCAAGCTTGCGAGTGCTGGTGAGGATATGCGCGTGGTACCCCTGGTACCCCTTCTCCGAGCCGTCCCAAGCCTTGAGTTCGTCTTTGTGAACGTTGAAGTCGACTGCAACCCCATAGCGGTCCGCCAGCCCCTGCGAAAAGTCCCGCACGAGCTCGATACCCTGCGCCCGCGTCAGCTCCTTTGGGATCGCCACCTCGTAGTCGCGCGCGACCCGGGCGTCCTTCCTCTTTTCAGCCGCCTCGGCCGCGTTCCAGAGCGCCGTGCGGTCCTCCGCCCAGGCGGGGGCACCCGGCGGGACGAGGATCTCGGAGTGCACGATGTCGCTCTTGCGGGTGTAGTCGTGCACCTCGCCGGTCCGGTGATCGACGATCTCGGCACCGGCGCGATAAGCCGCAGCGGCGGTCGCCGAGCGACCCGCGGCGCGGCTGATCGGCTTGACGGAGAGATGGAACATCGCGAGGAGGGAAGCGGCTGGCGTTACGGTAGCTTGCGCGAGCAAGCGGACATTGTTTGCGGAGCAAACCGCACGGACTTGCGTAGCAAGTCGTAAGTGCGCCCTTCGCTGCCGCTCGGGAGCCTCATGCTAGCATCAGCTGCCCTCTCCGCCACCCGTGGTTCTCGCGATGTCGCAAGCGCTCACCAAGCTCGAGGCCTCTATCGAGGCGCAGCAGAAGAAACTCGCGCAGCTGAAGGCTCAGAAACAGCGCATCGAGGCGCGCCAGCGCGCCAAGGAACAAGGCCTGGCCCGCAAGCAGGACACGCGCAAGAAGATCCTGGCGGGCGCCCTCCTCCTGGAGCTGATGGAGAAGGATCCGGAGCTACGCAAGCAAATACTTGGGAAGCTCTCTACGTTTTTGAGCCGCCCCGACGATCGGGCACTGTTTGGGCTTCCTAGCGGCCACGCTTCTGAGTGACTCGACGCCCTGCACCCGTGGCGGGGTTATGCAGCCCCTGCAGTGTTACGCAGCAGGCAAGCGCCCTATATCACGTTAGGCCCATCTGATGCGCTTCTCTTCTCGTTTGGCGGCCAGCAAGGGCGCTTCCGCCGTTGTCCTTGAAGACGCACCGCGAGCCACTCGAATCGGCTATATCAAGGGCATCCTGGGCGAGTTTGTTGGTACGCAAGGCTCCTATCGTTCCCGATCCGAGCCGCTGGACGCACAAGAAACCCACGAGGCGTTCAGCGCGTTGGTCCGTGATGAGGCCGATCCCTGGGACTACGATAACCAGAGTGCATGGGCTGCACTTGTGGCTCATCTGAAGGAGTGTGCGTGGCCGGAGTTCTATGATTTCGTGGAGTTGGTAGGCGTCCTGCTTCTCAAAAAGGACGAAGACATTCCGTTCACGGATCCCGACTATTTCAAGGCCTACCAAACGAAGGTGAACGCGCTTCTACAAGAAGACAACATCGGCTGGAGCCTCAACAAGGACGCGCAGCTGGTTCGGCAAACTCCTAAAGCGCTCTCAAAACGCGTCGAGCTTGTCGGCTCGTCGCTCGGCGATCGGTTCGAAACCGCGCGGGTCCACTACCAAAAGGCGCTCAAGTATCTCTACCAACATCCGCTTGATGAGGCCAACAGCGTAAAGGAGATTGTTAGCGCCGTCGAGAGCGTTGCCCGTATCCTGCACCCCAAGGCGAGCACGCTGGGTGAGGCGATCAAGCTCATGCGGAAGGACGCCAAGTACTCGACCCAGTTGCTCGAGGCGTTAGAAAAGCTTTACGCCTACTCGAACTCCACGCCGTTAGTCCGCCATGGCCATGCCAAGGCCGGGAAGCCGCTTCTTGCGGAGGCGGAGCTCGCCCTCTTCATGGAAGTTTCCTTCATCCGCTATCTCATCGAGGTCGGAGATGGAGGCGTCTAACCCCTCCATTGAGCGAACGTCCCAAGGGCCGCTTCGCGCCCTTTCGCCCGACGCTTAGGCCTCGATTCGCCCGAATGATCGAAATCGCAGGTCTCCTCCTCGCAGTTGTCGGGATCGTCTTCGCTTTCGACACGCCTCGCCGCTACCTTGTTGGTCTGTTCTCTGGTGGATCGCCCGAGAAGGACGTGCGGGCTGGAAGCTCTATGCCCGTCGTCGACATCTGTCACAGAGGCATCTCTGTTGAGGAAGTCGGTACATGGCGCCTCCGCTTCGACATCCCGTACTGCGCCGGGAAGAACGCGAACGCTCACAACGTCAAACTGCAATCCGCCGTGCTGCGCGTCGACGGCCAAAACATCGAGCGGTTGTCCGCCTTCGGCGACGATTTCCCGGATGGGATATCACTGACCTATGAGACAGGCAAGTCAATTACGTACACGTTGTCGCCCCTTGATGCCGCCGCAATAGCCTACCTATACATCGCTGTTCGCGGAAGCTACACGGCCGAGTCGGGCGATAAGGTATTCCCAGTCTTGGACATTTTCAAGTTCAACAGTCTCACAAAAAGCTGGGTAAGGACGCTGGGCGATGAAGACAACAGAATTCGGGCCTTCGTTCGCGCTGAGCCCTAACCAGCCATTCGAGCGGACATCGCGTGCAAACAAGGGACATAAAGCCTAGTCCTGGATTGGACGTAGGGGCCGCAAATACACATCACAATGGTCACTGCTGACTGCCCTCGCCGGCTTTATAAGTACTTCCCACCAGAGCGCGTCGGGGTACTGACGGCCATCACTCTCCGTTATTCGCCACTCGGCGCATTTAACGATCCATTCGAAGGGCGTCCAGAGGTTACCGCTCTTGCTCCCGACGCAGAGGCGGTGCGGGCCTTCGAAAGAATTGCTCCCCGACGAAGCGCGTGCGATGCACGAAGCCCTTCCAGTCGAAGTCAGGGCGGCCTTTCCCCTCTCCCGCCTCTTGCCGATTCTGCAGGAATACGCACGAACCAAGCATGTCGAAATGCTTGCCGCACTGCGGTCGGTTACATCCCCTGCTGTAGCTCTTATACAGCACAAGTTCGACGAACTGATTGGCGCGCTATGCCTGTCCGAACAACCCGACAGCCTTCTTATGTGGTCGCACTACGCTTCGAGTCATACCGGTTTCGTACTAGAGTTTGACGCACACCACGATCATTTTTGGCAGCAGCGATCACCTCAGGACGAATTACGACATCTAAGGCGCGTTGTTTACCGGGATACTCGTCCAAGCGCAACGCTTACAGAGCTTGACGGCTTCGAATGGTTCTTGGTTAAGAGCTCGCACTGGTCGTACGAACGAGAATGGCGAATTCTTCGGGCGCTCTCGGAAGCCCAGAAGATTATTCCGGCTAAGCCGCACCCAATCTGCCTATTCGGTTTCCCCCCCTCCGCGATATCATCCGTGATACTGGGCAGCCGAGCGTCCGCCGAAACCCTAGCGCAAGTAGAGGCGTCTCTAGGTTCACACTCGGGGTATCGCGCGACGATCCGTCGCGCGATGCCTGATCCGACGCATTTCCACTTAAATATACGAGACGTTTGACACAAGCGTAATGCCGACGCCGTAGTTCCGTTAATAGGATAGGCTATCTATCCCACAACTGACCACGAGAGGCTACATGGCTACTTTGCAGGAACTGATCGCTCAGAAGGAAGCTCTCGAGCGCGAGATCGAGAAAGCGACGGCGGAGAGCCGCTCCAAGGCCATTGAGCAGATCCAGGCGCTTATGGCGGAGAACGGGTTGACCCCGGCGGATTTGATCAGTGGAACCTCTACTCCTGGCAAGCGCGCCAGCAAGGGCAAGTCGCAG
>NZ_JABWMJ010000027.1 GCF_013366375.1 Rhizobacter koreensis
CGCCTCGAACAACGAGCGCGGCGCCGCGAATCCCCTGTCGCACCTCCGAAATTGCCTCGTTGGACTGCCATCGTCAGTTCGAGCGTCAAGGTGTCGCCGTGACTCACGTTGCGCAGACCTTCCTTAGTGCCCTCCGCCGTGACGAGATCACGCCCCGCCGCTACCCTACAGCAAGCTTTCCGGTGCAAGCACCGCAAGTATGCGAAGCCAAATCCGCAGCCATAGTGATGCTTCCGGTTCGCTGGTGTGCGGCAAGCCCTCAGTTGCGACCGGCTCTGCCCAGTTCAAACGATTGTCTTCCGTCAAATGCAGCCGATGCGCGCCTTCCAGGCTCGATATCCTTGCCAGTTGCGCGGCCTCCAAACCCAATTCAGGGCTTCGAATGACGATCGAACTCTCAGTATTGAAGTGGTTGGAACGAGGGTCGAAGTTCATGGATCCAACTACCACCGTCTCTTTATCAATTACCAGCGACTTCGTGTGCAGCCCGCCGGCGGATGAGCCGAAGATCCTGCGCTGATTCTCTCTTCCGATCCACTTCGGTGACAGTTCGTACAGGTCAGCGCCAGCCTGCAATAGAGCGACCCGATAGCGACCGTAGGCGCCATGGACCAGCGGCTGGTCCGTGGAAGCGAGCGAATTGGTAAGGATGCGTACAGTTACTCCGCGGCGCGTTAAGTCCTTCACGAACCCGACGCCCGCGAGGCCCGGGACGAGATACGGTGACGTCAGGATTATCTCGGACTTGGCGGCCCGCATTAGTGCAACGGCATTGAGCCGTACCGCACTCTGCCCGTACGACTGCCCCTCTTGCCGATCCCTGACGCGGATGCCCTTTTGAGGCGAATCAGCGAAGCTCTCCCCTGCACTCCAAAGCAGCCGAAGACGACCTTGCCTCAACTCGGGTTCTAGTGACGATCGGCCCAGCACGTCGGTTTCCTCAGGGAGTGCCCGCTCCGGGGCCACGGCAGCGCCAGCCAACATGTCAAAGCGCCGTCTAAGCGCCTCGGCTGACTGCGCTGGCTTAGCAGCCACCGAGCTCAACGGGTATGCTAATTCGCTGTTCCAGTAGGCGTCGAAGCTGCCGGACATGGAGGCAACGATAGGTCCGGCAGCGAGCACATCCAGATCGACGAAGTTGGCGCTCTGGCTTCGCGAAAAATATTCGTCCGCAATGTTGCGGCCTCCCGTGATGGCAATCACCCCATCAGCCAGGAAGAGTTTGTTGTGCATCCGGTGGTTCAACTGCTCAAAGTACAGCAGCGAAGTTGCGAAGCGGACCCCCAGTCCAGCATTGCGAAGCGCAAAGGGGTTGAACAGTCGAACCTCCACGTTGTCGTGAGCTGAAAACGACAACAAGAGTTCGTCACTGGGCGCGTACAGGTCGTCTATCAGCAATCGAACACGCACGCCGCGCGCGGCTGCGTCTCGGAGCAGGCGCAGGAGTTCGAGCCCGGTCTGGTCGCCCCGAAACATGAAGTACTGAAGGTCAAGCGAACGTTCCGCGCGACGTACCAGTTCAAGTCGCGCAGTGAGCGCAGCCGGGCCCGAAGGCAGCAGACGGAAACCGCTGAGCAATTTCTCGTGAGTTGGCTGGTCCGCGGCGACAGCCATGGCTAGCGCTGTGTCGTGCGCTGCCGGCAAGGCAAACGTCACGGCCGGGCGCACCAGCGGCGGCAAGCTCGCACAGCCGCATAGCACAACGACCAATGAAAGCAGGCACGCGGCTAGGCGAGAACGCGAAAACCCGTGACGGCTCGGCGCAAGCCTTATCGTGAGGGCCGCGTACAGATGCCCCTTGACGGCGGGCTGCGACGTTATTGAATTCTGGCCCATTCTCACAAGAAACGAGCGACGTCTTCTCGACCGAACAGCCGCTTCAGGATGCCTTCCTCATGCGAGCCGCGACTCCAAGCATGATGCTTGCCGCGCTGTTCATGATCGCCTTCACCGTGCGGCGGTCGGTACGGCTCCACCCGGTCAAGCAGGCTCCATCGTGCGAGACTGATGTTCGCGGTCTAGGTCAGGAGACTGCGTCAGGCGGCAGCCGAGCTTGGCACTGCCGCACCAATCGCGGCTCGCTCGCTTGCCTTGTAGGCCAATAGCCGCAGCGCGTTGACCACGACGATCAGCGTCGATCCTTCGTGAAACAGCACCGCGGCACCGATGTTCAGGCCGAAGATCGTGGCCGGGATCAGCACCGCGACCACGCCGAGGCTGACGTAGAGATTCTGCTTGATGATGCGGCTGGTGCTGCGCGACAGCCCGACAGCAAAGGGAAGCTGCGCCAAGTCGTCAGCCATAAGCGCTACGTCGGCGGTTTCCAATGCAACGTCAGAGCCAGCCGCACCCATTGCGATGCCGACAGTTGAATTGGCCATTGCCGGCGCGTCGTTGACGCCATCGCCGACCATCGCCACCTTGCCATGCTTGTCGCGCAGCACCTTGATGGCATCCACTTTCTGCTCGGGCATCAAGTCGCCGCGGGCCTCGGTCAGGCCGACGCTCTTGGCCACAGCTTCAGCCACCTGCTGGTTGTCGCCCGAGATCATGATCAGCCGTTCGATGCCGAGCTCGCGCAGTTCGGCCATCACTCGCGCGGCGACCGGACGCGGCGTGTCCATCACGGCGATAACACCCAGGAAACGCTGTCCATGTCGTACGACCATCGTCGTGCGGCCTGCTGCCACCAACTCGTCGTTGACCGCCGCCACCTCAACCGGCAAGGTCGAGCCCGGCAACTCTGAGAACAACACGGGTTTGCCGATGATCACCGTTTGTCCGCCGACCTGCGCCTGCACGCCCCTGCCGGTGATGCTCTTGACGTCTGAGACCTCAGGCAGCGCGACGCGGCCGCCCAACCGCTCAGTAGCACCAGCAACGACGGCCGAGGCCAGCGGATGGTCGCTATGCTGCTCGACCGCCTGGGACAGGGCCAGCAACTCGTCCTCGCTGACCCCAGGCATCGGCACTGCATCCGTCAGTCGAGGCTTGCCTTCGGTCAGCGTGCCGGTCTTGTCGAAGGCGATGGACGTGAGCGTGCCCAGATTCTCCAGCGGTCCGCCGCCCTTGACCAATACGCCGCCACGGCCGGCGCGGGCCACGCCGCTGAGCACTGCGCTGGGCACCGAAATCGCTAGCGCGCAGGGGCTGGCCGCCACCAGCACCGCCATGGCCCGGTAGAAGCTGGCCGAGAACGGCTCGTCGATCACGAGGCCGGCGAACATCAGCAGCACCACTAGCGCCAGCACGGCCGGCACGAAGATGCGCTCGAAGCGCTCGGTGAACTGCTGTGTCGGCGAGCGCTGCGCCTCGGCCTCCGTGACCATCTTGACCACGCGCGCCATTGTCGACTGCTCGGCACGGCGGGCGACCATCACCTCGATCGCTCCCGAGCCGTTGATCGTGCCTGCGAAGACCCGATGCTCGGCGCTGACACGGTCGAACGCAGCCAGCGCATCCTGTGGGTCGGCGACAGGACGCTTGTCGACGGGAACGCTCTCGCCCGTCACTGGCGCCTGGTTGACGCTGGTGTTGCCGACCACGACCACACCGTCGGCAGGAAGTCTTTCGTTGGGCCGCACGATCACCACGTCGGTCACCTGTAACGCGCTGACAGCCACCTCCTCGGTAGCGCCGCTCCGGCGCACGACGGCGGTCTCGGGCGCCAGCTTGGCCAACGCCTCGATCGCCTTGCGGGCACGGCCCATCGCGTAGTGCTCGAGCGAATGCCCGAGACTGAACAGGAAGAGCAGCAGCGCGCCTTCGGCCCACTTGCCGAGCGCGGCAGCGCCGACGGCCGCGACCAGCATCAGCGTGTCGATCTCGAAGCGCCTTGCGCGCAGGTTGTCGATTGCTTCCCGGACCGTGTAGTAGCCCCCGAAGAAATAGGCCGCAACGTACAGCGACATGGGCAGCCAGGCCGCCCCGGCGGCGGCGCGTTCGCACAGCCAGCCCACCACCAGCAGCGCACCGGCGGTGCCGGCGAAGACGAGTTCGCTTTTCTCACCGAAGGGTCCGCCGGCATGGTCGTGGCCGGCGTGGTCGCCTGCTTTCGCGTGGTCATGGCCGGCGTGGTCGCCTGCTTCCGCGTGACCATGGCGCTTCCGATCGTGGCCCCCGTCGGCGTGACCATGGCCCGCGTGGTCCGCGCCAGCCTCGCGCTGGTCATTGCCGGTGAGCTCGTGCGTGTTCGCTGCACCTGCCGGGCTCTCGGCAGCCGCGCGCAGGCCAAGCGCGCCGAGGCGTTCGAGCAGCGCCTGCGTCGACACCAGCTGGCGGTCGAATTCGATCCGAACCGCGCCGGAGGCAGCGACGTCGGCTTCCAGCACGCCAGGCATGCTGCGCAACGTGGTGGCGACACGGCGTGCCGCCCGGGCATGTAATGCCCCGTCGGCTCGCAACACCAGGTGCCCGAAGCGCTCGGTAACCTGCGCGCCGGCCGACTGGACCAGTTCGCGTACGCGGCCGATGCTGATCTGCGCCGGATCGTAGTGGATGCAAAGCTGCGGGGCGGCGTCGCCGCGCAGGACGTGCGCGTCGCTGATGCCGGGCCGTCCCGAGAGCCCGGTGATCAGCCGGCCGACGCAGCGGTCGTCGGCGTCGTCTACTTCGGGCAGCAGCAACGGAAGGTCGAGCCGTAGCCGGGTCGTCGGGTCGCTCATGGTCACTCTCTTTCGCGATCTTGCCAGTCGCATCAGGTTTCCCGCGCCGCCTCGGCAGCGCCGGACCCTGGCTTGGCTGCAGCGTCCAGCCTGCTCTTCGCCGCCTTGGCCCGCAGGCCCACCACAGCCCGCCACGCACCAGGCGCGCCGGGAACGAAGACGAGCGCCGCCAGTACGAGGTAGACCCAGGCCAGAATCGTGAGCGAGGCGATCGCCCGTGAAGGCTCAGTACGGAAGATGAACGCAATCACGAGCTGTACCGCGAACAGCAGTGCCAGCGCGAGCGCCGACAGCAGGCTGAAGCGCAGCCGCAGCAGCAAAGCGACGCCGAACAGCGACTGCGCCGCGGTCAGAAAGAACTCCTCGTGCTGGCGCGCGTCGAGCGGTAATGCCGTGAGGCCGCCGAACCCGACGCTCATTGCCAGCGGCAGCATGCCGACCAGCAGCGTCCACTGGTTGATCTTGTCGCTGATCATCGTCGTGAGCCCACCTTCGGCCCGGCCCGACAGCACGAACAGCACCGCGATCACGACGGCGGGCGATTCGCTGGCCAACGGCGCCAGCCACTGAATCAGCAGGAACTCATCGATGCCGAGCACGCGGCCCGAAGCCACGATCGACTCGGCGAAGGGCTCTGCCGACGCCAGAATCACCGCCGCGGCCACGAACGTGAGGCCAGCCATCCAGACCCACTGACGCGCAGGCGACAGTGACGACAGCGCTGCCGCAGGCCCCGGCTCGTCGTCCTGGGTGAGCGCCTCATCCGCCTTCGGCATGCGGCCGGTCATCCACAGATAGGCACCAAAAAGCAGTACCAGGACCGCGCTGTCGAACACGTCGATGCGGTTCTTCAGCACGATGACGAACGCGTACAGGCTGGCCACCAGCAGGAAGCCGATCTCGACCACGTTCACGCTGGCCATTTGGATGCTGCGCTGTCGCGTGCGCAGCCAGTGCAGGATGCCCATCAGCGGCCAGGCCAGGCCGACCAGCAATCGATTGGCGCCGGTCATGTTGGCGGCAGCGTAGTGAACGTAGTTGGAGTCCGGAGCCTTGCCGGCCTGGTAGGCGTAGTACATGTCGACGGCGTATTCCGGAAGCACCGTCACCAGCGCCACCAGTGCCAGGATCAGGCCCTGCGAGATGCGCTTCTCGGCCGCCTCGGCGCCCCAGGACAGCATGAAGCCCGCTGCCAGCACGGCAATGCCGAATACCACCGTGTCGATGACCGGCCCCGGCCGCCAGCCCATCAGGCGCAGCACCAGCGCAGGAATGATGGCGATCACCGCAACGGCCAGGAACGTCAAGAACCGCCTCATCTTCAAGCCTCTTCAAGTTGTTGTCGTTGGTTCGAGAGCGCGCGCCGGCAGAGCAAGTTCGCTGTGCGCCTGTTCAGCCGGAAAGGGCAAGCGGCGTTCCGTCGTCCCGCACGTGGCTCGCGCCAGCTTGAAGCGCGGTACAAAGGCGTGCAGCCAGCAGGCAGCGAGACTGGCAGGAGACGACATGGCGAGCGACGACCGAACTTTCCCGCACGGCAGCGCGTCGAGCAGCCCGGCACCGGCCAGCGACGACGATGGCGATCTCACCGACATGCTCGGCGAACTGCGCGTGCTGCTGCCGAGCGCGCAGCTGCTGTCGGCGTTCCTGATCACCATACCCGTCAACAGCGGCTTTGCAGCCATCGTGGCTACCGAGAAAGGCGTGTTCATCGCGACATTCGTGCTGGCGTTGGCCAGTCTGGTGATGTTGAGCGCACCGGCCGTGCAGCACCGGGTGATAAGGCCGTTGACCAATCGCGCCCACTTCACGCGGCTGGCAACGCGCCAGATCGTCCTCGGCTCGGTCGCGCTGGCGATGGCGACGGCGCTGGTACTGGTGACGCAACTGGTGCTTTCGGCGGTGTTCGGCCACCGGATGGGCAGCGTCGCGGCCGGGGGAATTGCCGGGTCTATCGTGGGGCTGTGGTGGGTGCTGCCAAAGTTGTACCGGGCCCGCGGCCGGCTGTGACGACGACTTGAACGAAGCGCGCTGGCCGGCCGGCAGGCGTCGGGCGTCACAACAGCGCGCTGCGTTCGCGCAGCAGGGCATCGAGGCGGCGCCGCGCTTGCAGCGCCGCCGCCTCGATGCCGCGCCGTCGCTGCCAATAGTTGGCCACGAGGCGGCGCCCCTGGCGGTCGCCTTCCTGTACAGCGCTGCCCCGTTCGCGATCGGCCTCGACCGCCTGCAGTTGCGCGTACTCGGCGACGATCTGCCGGTCCAGCTGGCGCAGCCGCAAGGCCCGCGCCTCGGCATCGCGCAGCAACTGCAGGCGCGTCATCGCCAGCGCGCGCAAGCCGGCTTCGGACTGCACTGGATCGGCCGGATGGTTCTCCACCGTGATCTTCTCGTTGCGACGCGCCTTCGGATCTGGTGCATCGCCATATACGACGCGGCCGTTCGGCAGTACCGACTTGTACAGCGTGCGCTCCGCTGGCATCACGAGGGTCGCCCAGCCGAGGCCGGCAACAGCCAGCGCGATGCGCAGCAGCCGCAGCGCCCGAGATAGCGTGGCCACCGGCGGCAGACGCAGGTCCGGCGCTCGGCGTGGGGCTGTCTTGCAGTTCCAGGTGCGGGTGGAGGACTCAGCCATCCGAGCCTCACCGGGACGCAGCCAGCGGCATGCCACGGCGTGCAGTGCGGGCGTGGTCGAGCAGGTCGAGTTCAGCCTTGTAGGCCGTGGTCCTGACTTCGTAGAGCCCCAACAGCGTGTGGAAGATGTTGTCGTGCGAAGAGGGCGTGCCTGCGGTTGCCTGCAAGGCCGTCCGCGATACTCGCAAGCGCGCCGCCGCACCATCCGAGAGCCAAACGAGCATCGGGATCTGCGTCTGCTCCCGCGGTGCCATCCATCTGGGCATGCCATGCAGGAACAGGCCGCTCTCGCCGAGCGACTCGCCGTGGTCCGACACGTAGATGAAGACGCTGTCCGTGCTGGCGGAACGCGCTGCCAACTCGTCGATCATCTGCGCCAGCACCTCGCTGGTGTACACGATCGTGTTGTCGTACGTGTTGCGCAGCGCCTGCATGTCGCAGCCCTGGATCTGGTTGGTGTCGCAGGTCGGTGTGTAGCGGCGGGCGGTGGCTGGCACGCGCTTGTAGTAGGCTGGCCCGTGGCTCCCTTTCATGTGCAGCACCAGCAGGCGTTCCGGGGTGTTGTCGGCCAGCGCTTGGCGCAAGCCATCGACCAGCACGGAGTCGAGACACTCCTCCGCACTGCACACGCCCGCGTCCGCGGCCGTGCTGAGGATGCGCGTCTCGACCGCGTCACACACGCCCTTGCAGCCCGAGTTGTTCTCGAGCCAGCGCACCGCGACGCCGGTGCGCGCCAGGACATCCAGCACGTTCTGACGGCCGAATGCGCCCGCGACGGTGAAGCGCGTCGCACCGAGGTCGGAGAAGAGGCAGGGCAGCGAACTGGCGGTGTCCGTGCCGCAGGCCGTGGTGTTCGCGAAATACACCACCTTCTTGCCTGCCAGCGCTGCATTGGTCGGGCGGTCGTAGCCACCGAGCGAGAAGCTCGCCGCGCGCGCCGTCTCGCCGACAACCAGGACCACCATCAGGGGCTTGCGCGCTCCTATGGCCGAGGCGGGCCGCGATGCATCCTCGGCGACCTTGGCCAGGGCACGCGGCGTTGCCTGGCGTTCCTTCCAGACTCCCGCTACGCCGTTGACGATGTTGGTCGGCGTCAGCACATGGCGCAGTTCCCGGTGGTTGCGCGCCAGGGATGCGTAGTCGGCGAAGAAGACACCCAGCGCGGCCGGCACCAGCAGCGCCGTCACAAGCGCATGGCGTGCCAGCCCGATCCCACTTTGGCGCCAGCCCGGCCGCTCGATGCGCACCCACCAGACCAGCGCCACCGGCGGCAGGCCACGCCACGACAAGTCCCGGAGGAGCCTCAGCGACAACAGATCCGCGGTCTCCTGCCAATCCGTCTGCAGGACGTTGCGGATTGCTCCGCGGTCGATGACGACACCGAACGCATCGATGAAGTAGGCCGCGAGCGCCGCCGACAGCAGCACCGCGGTGGCCAGCGGTCGAGCTGTCCAGCGCCAGAAGAGCAGGCGCAGCAAGAGGCCGAAGAACAGCCACCCTGCAATGGCCAGAGCCATGACGGCCGCCGCGCTGCGCAGCGGCCCCGACTGCAGCCCAGCCCAGGCGCCGCGCCAGAACACGGCGTTGTCAACCGCCAGCAGCCATAGCGAGACGCCGAGCGCGAAGGCGGTCTGCGAGACCAGCGGACCACGCCGGAACACACTCTTCGGCAAGGGGCTTGCCGGGCGGCTGCCGGCGGCAACCATGTGCCGCCGGGGTGCTTTGCAACGCATTGCGCGTAAGTCACGCTGACGCGATCGGTCGATTTTCGCGCGGCGCTAAGTCAGCTCGGGTGCCGTTCCGAGGCGTGCTTTTGACAGGCCGCCGCGCAGGCTTCGCACGCTTGCTGACAGCGCGCGCAATGCTCGTGCGTGTCGGCGTGCTTGCCGCACTCGGAAGCGCACGCCCGACAGAGATGCGCGCACAACGCGCAGAAGTCCCCATGATGCGGCGAGCGTCGCGCCAGCGCCTGAAGCGTGGCGGCACAGATGTCCGCGCAGTCCAGATTCAGCAACGCACACGCACCCATATCGTCGTGTCCGCCCTCGCGAATGTCGTGCGCAGCGCATTCCTGACAGGAGTGCAGTGCCTCTTCGCACGCCTCGATGCACTCCGTGAAGTCGCTTTCGGTTTCGGCAGTAGCCATGCTGTTTCTCCGTGTTGCCGGGCCTGTGAAGGGGCCCGGCGTGGATGGTAGATCTCTCCCGTCGCGAAACGCCAGCAACGCTGACAGCCCGCGAGATCGACGATAACCGGTTGCACCGAGTTCGGGGGCCTTTCGCGGGAACGGCCGTTCACTACTTCCAGCAGCCCCATCGCGATCTGCTTCAGCACCCGGAGCGCGCCGGTTTCGGGGCGAAGTGCGTGAAGGCCACCGTGTTGGCTTGTGCGATCAACCAAGCCCAGAGGCTCGACAGCCCCTTGCCCAAGGCTGCAAGCCGGTCCCGAGAACCCGCCCGGCCGACGACGGGTCAAGGCAACTTGGGCTATTTCAAAGTAAAGCGCGCCGCGACGGCCGGCTTGCCGTTCAGCGACACGTCGGCCAAGACCTTGGTTCCTGCCGGCACCTTGAAGGATCCCTTGGCTTCGAGCGTGTCCCCCACCAGCATCAGCGGCGCCTCGGCTTTTTCGTTGCCGTTGAAGACGGTGATCTTCCCGGTGCCACTGGTGAGCTTCATCGGCTTGCCGTGGTCGCTGAGGTGCAGGACCATGCGGTCGGGCTTCGCGACCAGCTCCATGTCACCGGCTTTGGTCTCCACGACGACCCCACCGTGCGCCGGCTTGTGGTCCTCGGCCGCGAGAGCGGGTGAGGCGATTGCCGCGGCGAGCAGCGTTGAGAGAAAAATACGGATCATGGTGATCTCCGGTTATGGACGACGGCCTCGTCGTCTGGTTGAGGGACAACGGCACCAGTGGTGCTTGCGCTATCAGCGTCCGCTGCCGCGCACTAGGCTCGACGGATCGGCACTGCAGTAGTGAGGTCGGAGACCGTGACCCAACCGGCGACGTCCTGGCCGGTGCGGCCGGCGGCCACAAGGTCACGGACGATGTCGTCGACCTCGCCGTCTTCGCAAATGAGCTCGATCTTGTACTCGTTGATCATCTCGTCACCGAGGTCCATCGAGTAATGCATCTCGCCGCTGTCGCTCGCGAGCAGAGAGCCCCGGACCACGTAGACCGCCAGATTGTGGCGATGTCCCCTGCGATCGGCGCCCCAGGCGGCGCAATCCTTGATGGCGGATATCACGTCGGCTACCCGGCTGGCGTGAACGTAGGCTTTGATTTCCTTCATGAAGTCTCCTTCACGGGTTGGAGGTACGGGCCGGCTGAATCGCCTGGCTCCTCCGACGCTTGCCCCTTCTTCTCGGCTCGTGTTTCCGACCACTCGTAGATGAGGGGCAGCAGGAGGAGCGTCAGCAGGGTGGATGTGATGAGGCCGCCGACCACGACGGTCGCGAGCGGCCGCTGTGTCTCGGCGCCCACTCCGCTCGAGATCAACATGGGGATCAAACCGAGGATCGCGACGGACGCCGTCATCAACACCGGCCTGAGCCGCAAAGCTGCGCCTTGGCGCACCGAATCCCGAATCGATAGCCCGTGTTTGCGCTGATCATTGAGGAAAGTGACCAGCACGATGCCGTTCAGCATAGCGACACCGAACACGGCAATGAAGCCGATCGCCGACGGCACCGAGAGGTACTGGCCCGTAAAGAACAGACCAAGGATCCCGCCGATGATTGCGAACGGTACGTTGGCGATGATCAGCGTTGCGTGCCGCACCGAGTTGAAGGCCGTGTACAGAAGGATGAAGATAAGGCCGATCGTCAACGGAACGATGATCGCAAGTCGCTCCATTGCCCTCTGCTGGTTCTCGAAGGCGCCGCCCCACTCGACCCAGTATCCGGCCGGCAGCTTGACGGCCTTCGCAATGGCGGCGTTGGCGTCTTGAACGAAGCTATTGACGTCGCGCCCTTGCACGTCCATTTGGAGCACCGCGTAGCGCTGCAGCGCCTCTCGACGCACGAAGGTATAACCCTCGGCGAGTTCGATGCTTGCGACTTGCGAGAACGGCACCAATGCCCCCTCCGGGGTGCGGATGGGGATCGAGGCCACCGCCGCCGGGCTGTTGCGGAACTCTTCGGCCAAGCGCACGGCGATGTCAAAGCGTCGCGTGCCCTCAATCAGAGTCGAGACTGTTTCGCCGCCGATGCCTGCTTGCACGACCGAGAGGATGTCGTCCGCATTCAGGCCGTAGCGGGCCGCAGCCGCCCGGTCGACCTTGATGACCAGTTGCGGCTTGCCCTTGTTGGCCTCGGAGGAAAGGTCAGCCACACCGGCAACCCCTCCGATCACACTTTTCAGCTGCGCAGACAGTTCTTCCAACCGATCCAGATCGGGCCCGTAGACCTTGAGCGCCAGCGTGGCACGCACGCCGGAGATCAACTCCTCGACTCGACTCTGGATCGGCTGCGTCGCCGTGAACAGCGCGGTGGGCACCTCCGTTTCGAGCATCTCCTGCATGTCCTTGGCCAGTGCGGCATAGGACATCTTGGTGGGCCACTCGCCAGGTGTCTTCAGGTCGAGCAGCAACTCCATGTAGCTGACGTCGGTGGTCTCCCCTTTCTCGGCACGCCCGATCATCGCAAGGACCGAGTTCACCTGGGGGTATTTCGCGCGCAGCTTGGCGTCCATCACGTTGGCGATCCGCACCGATTCCTCGAGTGAAGTCGAGGGGATCGCAGACACTCGGAACATGACGGTTCCTTCAGTGAGCTGCGGCATGAATTCCTTGCCCAGGAACGGGAACAAGGCCAACGAACCCAGAAGCAGCACGACGGCTGAGGAAATCACGAGCTTCTTGCGACCGAGCGCCCAGTCGAGGATCGGCAGGTACAGCGCCTTGGCACGGCGGACGAGCCAGGTGTCCCTTTCCTCCTTGGGCTTCAGGATCAGTGCGGCGAGCACCGGGACCAGAGTCATCGACAGGAGCAGCGATCCCAGCATCGCGAACGTGATCGTCAGCGCCATGGGCTTGAACATCTTGCCCTCGAGGCCCGTCAGCGAGAACAGGGGCAGGAAGACGACGATGATGATCAGAATGGCGAAGGCAACCGGATTGACCACCTCCTTGGCCGCATGTAGCACGACGGCTGTCTTGTGGACCGGCTGGCCGGATTCCCTGGCGTGCGAGAGCATCCGAAAGGCGTTCTCCACCATGACAACGGCGCCGTCGACCATCATCCCGATTCCGATCGCCAGGCCCGCGAGCGACATCAGGTTCGCGGACATGCCGAACCGCTGCATGCAGATGAAGGCGAACAGCATGGCCAGTGGCAAGGTGACGATGACCACGATCGCGGAACGCAATTCGCCGAGGAACAGGAAGAGAATGATGGCAACGAGAATTGAGCCTTCTATCAAGGCATTCGTCGATGTCGAGAGCGCCTTCTCGACAATTTCGGTCCGGTCGTAAACGGGTGTCAGCTTGACGTTCGGTGGCAGGGCCGCCTGTGCGGTCGCGAGCTTTGCCTGGACGCCTTTGACCACGGCGGCCGCGTTTTCGTTGATGCGCGCCAGCGACATACCGAGCACGGTTTCCTCGCCGTTGCGGGTGACGGCGCCGAAACGGACCGCCGGCGCCTCCTTCACCGTCGCCACGTCCCGCACGTAGATCGGCGTGCCGCTGCGCTCGGCGAGGACGATGCCGCCGATGTCGGCGCCGCTGTTGACCAGGCCCAGACCACGAACCAGGTACTGCTCGACTCCGATGTTCAGGTACTGGCCGCCGACCTGCTTGTTGTTCGCCGCGAGCCGCTCCATCACGTCCTTGAAGGAGATTCCGTACTTGACGAGCCGCTGAGGGTCGATCTGCACCTGAAACTGCTTCTCGTAGCCGCCCCAGCTTGTCACGTCGTCGACCCCGGGAGCGGTGCGCAAGATGAGCCGCACTGTCCAGTCGTGCAGCGTCCGCAATTCCATCGCGGACAGCTTCTTGTCGGCGTCCTCGATCGTGTACCAGAAGACTTGGCCGAGACCGGAGCTGTTAGGTCCGAGCTCGGGCTCGCCGTAGCCAGCGGGCAGCCGGCCCTTCACCTCCTGCAGCTTCTCCCCGACGAGGCGGCGCGCAAAGTAGATATCCACACTGTCTTCGAAGTAGACCGCCACATAAGACAGCCCGAACAGCGATACAGAGCGGACGACCTGCACGTTGGCAAGGCCCGCCATCGCGCCTTCGATCGGTACGGTCAGGAGCCGCTCGATGTCCTCGGCCGCCACGCCAGGCGACTCGGTGTAGATGTTGACTTGCGCTGGGGTGACGTCTGGAAAGGCGTCGACCGGAACCTGCCGGAAGGCGAGCACGCCAAGGCCGACCAGTATGGCAAGCCCCACCAGAACTAGCACCTTGTACCGCAGGCTTGCGTCGACAATCGCGTTCAGCATGGAAATTCACACCTCTTCGGTTCAGTGGCCATGGCCGATCTGGGACTTCTGTTGCCGGGCCTTGAGCGAGTAGGCGCCCGCCGTCACCACCTGCTCCCCAGGCTTGACGCCCGCGGCAATGACTGTGCGCCCTGGCAGACGCTCGCCGGGCTGAACGGGGCGCGCCACATACGCACCTTGCTCGTATACGAAGATCGTCGGCTGGCTGTTCATGAGCACGATGGCCGCGTCGGGCACGGCAAGCAGGTCGCGCTTGTCGCCGACGACCTCGATCGTCGCGCTGGCGAACATGTCGGGCTTGAGACGGCCGTCCGGGTTAGGAACTTCGATCCGAGCCGCGACAGTGCGTGTCTCCTTGTCCAGGCCAGCGCCGATGTAGCCGACACGGCCGTCAAACGTCTGGCCCGGATAGGCGGGCACCGTCACCTTGGCTCGCGCGCCGACCGTCACCTTGGCCACGGCGGCCTCAGGCAGTGCCGCCTGGATCCAGACGCGGCTCAGGTCCGCAACGACAAACATCGCCGTGTCGGGCCCCGCAAGGGTCCCGAGGACCGCCTTGCTCGCGATCACGGTACCCGCGAAGGGCGCCGTGACCGTGAAGCCCGAGGGGCGAGCCCCTGCAGCGCTGGGCGAACCGCCGAGGACGCGCAGGCGATCGCTCGCGGCGCGTACGGCGGCAGCCGCTTTGTCTCGCTCGGCCTGGGCCCGCAGCAGTTCCTTCCTCGGGATGATCTCGTCGGCGGCGAGCGGCTCAATGCGCTTGAGCTCAGCCTCGGCAATGCGGAGTTCGGCCTGTGCCTGCTGCAACAACGCACTCGACTCCCCGACCTCGACGCTATCCAGCGTCGCCAGTACCTGCCCCGCGCGAACTCGGTCGCCGAGCTTGGCCGGCGCTGAGGTGATGCGGCCCGCGATCCGCGGCGCGACGTGCGCCAGGCGATCCTGGTCGGGCGCGATGGTCGCCGTCACGTTGAGCGACTCCCCAAGCGCGGCGACCTTGACCTCCTCGACCTTTATGCCGGCGCGCTCCGCTTCCTCGCTGCTCAGCGTCAGCTCAGCGCCGCTTTCGGCGTGCTCGTCCTTCTTCGCTTCCCCTTCTGCATGCTTCTCGCTGCCGGCGGCACTGCCGGCCTTGCCGGCTTCGGCACCGCCCTTGCCGGAGTCATTGCCGCAAGCACCCAGCGCAGCGGCGAGCCCGAGGATGAGCAGGCTGCTGCTCAGGGTTTTCTTCGTCAGCATCATGGTGCAAGTCCCTGAATTGGCCGTCCGGCCGCGTTTTCGAGTTCGATGCGCGTGGCGGCAGCCTCGCTCAGTGCTTCGTTCAGCTCGCGCTCGGCGTCGAGGGCCTGGCGGTTGACGACGACCTGGTCAAGCAGGCCGATCTGGCCGGCCTGTCGTGACCGTGCCGCGAGCTGCTGGTTGCTCGCCGACGCCGGCAAGAGCGAGCGCTGAAGCCGCAGCACGCGCTCGCGCTGGCTCTGCAGGCGCAGCCACAGGCGACGCACGTTGGCCTCCGCAGCTCGGATCCCGGTCTGGCGTTCGAGCTCGGCCTGGGCCACGTCGGTGAGCGCCTGTCCGATAGCCGCCTCGTTGCGATTCCACAGAGGCAGCGGCACGGAGACCGAAAGGGTGGTCAGGCGCTCGCGGCCGTCGCGGAAGCCCTCGCGGCCCGTCGAAACGCCGATCGTGACTCCCGGGATTTGATTGGCCCGCTCCACCCCGAGTCGGGCACGCGCCGCGGCTTCACGGGCGGCGAGTGCCCGCAGGCGCGGCAGGTCGGTAACAGCCTGCAGAAGTCCCGAGAGGTCGAGCGCGCCGATGTCCATTTCGGCGACGGCGCTCTCCAGCGACTCCGGGACGATCTCCGGCAGTTGCGCCGGGCTCGTCTGCAGCAACGTTGCCAAGTCGCTGCGGGCGTCGAGCAGCTGCTCGCCGGCGGCCGCGAGCGCGTTTCGCGAGCGCTCCGCCTCAACGACAGCGACGTTGGCGTCGAGACGGGTGTCTTCGCCGGCGGCGCGGCGGCGTTCAACCGCTTGGGAAACGCTGTCGAACAACTCCGTGGAGCGACGCTCGAGAAGCACCCGTCGTTCAGCGGCGACGATCGCGTGGAAGCGCGTGGCGGCATCGGCACGCGCCTGCCGACGCGCATCCTGGATTTCGGCGCGCAGCGCCTCCACTGCAGCGCCGGCCGCTTCGCGCCGGCGTGCCTGTTGGCCACCCAGCTCCAGAGGCTGAGCGAGCCCCACCGCGTACTCGGTCGCGCTGCCATTCACGCCGGCGGCGCGGCGACGAGCGCCTTCGACCGTGAGCTCGGGGTTTCCGAACAGCGGCCGAGCCGCCTGGCGCTGCAAACCCTCGACGGCAGCGAGCTGAGTCTGGCGCGCCAGCACGTTGGGGCTGGCGGTCTCCGCACGGCGCATGGCCTCGAGCAGCGTCAGCGGCTGCGCCTGGATTGCGCTCGACACCCACAACGTGGCCAGCGCGGCCAGCGTCTTGAATCCCATGAAATCTCCTTCGTTGACGGACAAGCGAAACCCGGCAATCGACAAGGAGATCAGCGGATACGCGCCTCCTCAAGACCGACCGAGCAGACGAGCGGCCGCCAATTCGGACGCTCTAACCCATCGGGGGCGCGGGTGACGTAGCGCGCGAGCACGCTTGAGACCACCGGCTCCCGGGAGCGCTCAAGCGAGAGAACGGCCGGGTTAGCGATCGCCTGGGCGCAGTGCAGATGGCAGTAGCCACAGTCGCCGTCGACATCGTCGAGGCCGCCGCCGGCTCGTTGATCGGACGAGACGTCCGTATTGCCCGACGCGATGTGCCGGTGCTCGTGATGTCCGACGTGTTTGGCAGCGACGCCGGTCTCGTGCCTGCAATAGGAGGCTGCGCTCGCCCAGGCCGACTGCAGGGGCAGCAGCACGAGCAAGAAGACGAGGACCCAGATGCGCATCGCCGCGCAGTGTAGCTGCGAAATTCACTCTGCACGCTTGACGGGCTTTGTCAGAGCGCGCGCGTTGTCGCGGCGGGCTCAACCGCCGGCCGCCGTGCTAGCTGATGACCGAAGCCCGAGTGATGGCGAAGTCCGGCGCACTCTGAGGCGATGACGTTTCCGGACGTCTCGCGTGGGAACTGTGAAGCGTTCGGGCCTCACAAGCGCAGCCAGGCAACCCACGCGCTGAGCACCCATCATCTGGTAGCTCGTGCAGCTGAAGCGAGGCGTTTACGGCGCGCGCTCAGGCTCTGTCCGCGCCGAACGGAAACGTCAGCTGCCGGGCATAAGAAGTTGGGAAAGCGCGGTCCCGCAGGCCGACTTCGCTGGCACCAACCCTCCGCGGCTCGGCATAAAACGTGCCGAATAGCCGGTCCCACAGCAGCAGGAACTCGCCGAAGTTCACCTGCGCGTCCTCGAACTCGCGCTTGTGGTGCCAGCGATGCAATTCGGCTCCACCGATCCAGCCCCGCAGCGGGCCCAACGTGTAGTCAAAGTTCGCATGTTGGAAGGCCAGATGCACGGTAAGGATGCCGAGCCAGGCGGCGAGCACTGCGGGCGCAACACCGCTTGCCAGCAGCACTGTCAGCCCGGGCGCGGCCATCATCACCGCATGCAGCGGGTGTCGGCGTTCGCCGTTGAGCCAGTACAGCCGCTCCGCACTGTGATGCACTGCGTGATATCGCCAGAGCCAACGCGAGCGATGGCTCGCAAGGTGAACGCCGTAGAGACTCAGGTCGAGCACCAGGGCCACGATCGCGAGCTGCACCAAGAGCGGGGCTTCACTCGGGAACACCCTCCACGCGGGCGGCAGCAGCGCATCGAGCGCCGGAGCCGCCACCGCGGCGGTCAGCTGGAGCATGCTGAGGTTGACGAGCGAGTGCCACAGATCAGTGACCGTGTCACCGTGGTCGTGCAACCAATCGCGGTGAAAGGGCTGCACTCGTTCGAGCAACGCGACGCAGAGAAGCCCTACGGCGACCACGATCGAACTCAACGGCCAGTAGTCCGCACCGGTTCGTAGAAGCCAAATCTGCGCCATCGCACAGCCGCCAAATACTAGGGAAGGTCTGCGCAACGTGAGTCACGGCGACACCTTGACGCTCGAACTGACGATGGCAGTCCAACGAGGCAATTTCGGAGGTGCGACAGGGGATTCGCGGCGCCGCGCTCGTTGTTCGAGGCG
>NZ_JABWMJ010000028.1 GCF_013366375.1 Rhizobacter koreensis
CGTGGACGGCTGGGATACGATGAACTCATTCACTCGCGTGCTTCCGTGATCGTCCACGATCGCGCTGAAACAGCGTCTGCGATCACGTCGAAACGGACGTCCACGATCGCTGAAATGCGCACGTCGAGCTCGGGCGGGACGACGAACTTTTCGAGCGGCCGGATGTCGGTCGCGGCAGGCACGAGCGCGTTCAGCTAGTGCCGGTAGACCCGGCTGCGCGCGATGGCGACGTGCGCCCCGAGGACGAGCCCCGTCGACTCGGCGTGCTCGCGCAGCCAGTCGACGATGCGCTGCGCCTTGGCGGCGCCGAGCGCGGGGATCCCGGCGTACCAGCGGCGGCCGATGCCGTTGATCCGGTCGGCGAGCTGGGCCAGCGTGAAGATGTCAGCCGCCTCAAGATGGCCGGCGAGCACCGGGTTGAGCCAGGCCGCGACGCCGTCGCCGGCACGCGGCGGCTGCGCGACCAGGCTCTCGAGCCAGCGCAAGGCCTCGAGCTGGCGCCGGATCAGCCGACCTCGACGGTTGAGGCGCTACGTCGCGCTGCCGTACGCCTCTTCGAAGGCGGCGATCTGCTCGCGTTCGGAGTCGTCTTCGAGCCCACGGCTGGCGGCGAACTCCTGCAGGCTCGGCAGCTCGGGTGCGGGATCGGCGATGCGGCTGACGTCGAGGCGGACCAGCCGAGCCGTGCCGAGGCGGTTCTCGGGGGTCGCGGCGGCGGCGAACTCGTCGCAGATCCAGCTGACGGTCGAGCGCACCAGCCGCAGGTCCGTGGACTCCCCTTCGATGCGCAGGTAGCGCTCCCAGCTGGCGCGCAGATCCACGCGCTGCACGAACGCACGCATGAACGCGAAGTGTCCGACGTGGAGCTTGCGACGACGGCGGGTAGCGGGCTTGGGGCTCGGCAATGCCATCTCGCGCCCCTGGGACGAGCCGTCAAGCAGCGCCGGCTCGCTCACTGCGCCAATCCCCGCAGCGCCGCGGCGAGGTTCAGCCGCGCCTGAGCTTCCAGAAGCTCGCGTGCGGCTTTGGTCGCGTAGATCCGCGGCCGCGCCAGAAAGCCCTGGAGCACGCGCTGCCGTTGCACGCGGTACTGAACCAGCGGAACCCACGCGTACTCCTCGCGGATCGCGTCGTCGTAGGCGGTGAACCGCTCGGGCGGGCTGCCGAGGATCGCGAGGTCCACGTCGAGGAGGAGCTCCGCGTCCCTGCCCTGCCCCTGCACCTGCGAGCCGTGGCACGTCGCGATCACCAGGTCGTGAACCCGCTGCGCCGCACCCACAGCGACGCCGGCGCTCACCAGCGACCGCGCCGCCCAGCTGGCGCTCTTCAGCTCGTTGTCAGGGCTCTTTGCGTCGTGGACGGCATCGTGGAACCAGAGCGCGAGCGCGACCTCGCCCGGGTGCTCGCAGGCGCCCTGCCAGCGCGAGAACAAGGCAAGGCATTCCCGCAGGTGCCGCAGATCGTGGTACCGGCGGTTCGGCTCGGACCAGGAGGTCTCAAGCTCGTCCAGCAACCGGGGCGGCGGCGGCACGGCAAATGTCGCCCACGCCCCCCTCCAGGCCGCGCGCGCGTCGTCAGCCGCTAGCGGCGCCGGAAAGTCCCGGTTCATGAAAGGTCAACCTGATCAACCACTTAGCGAATCATCGTCAAAACCGGCGCTTTGTCGAGGCTCTTGGGGATAAATGATTTACGCGTTAGTAATCATTTACCTTCTCCGTCAGCACGCCTGGTGGAAAATAGACGCCACTCGTTTCTTACCGAACGCGTCAGCGACTGGACATGGACGGTGGGCGACGCACCGCGGTGCACCGCATGAGTCCGTTGAACGGAGGCTTTGCGCGCGAGGCGCCCGACTTTGAACTGGTTGCGGCCACCGCAGATTTGATCGCCTTGATCAGGACATCGATGTTGTCGCCATGAGCCACGCCCGGCATGAGTCGGATCGTTGCCTGGCCGCGTGAATCCCGGCTAACCCGTCCGACGACTAAGTCACGGGCGCGAATCTCCCGCTGTGCGTCGGAACTACCGCGTTGCTTCCCGACAAGCGCGGCCACCACGGCAGAAGCTGAAAATCTTTCTGACTGGCGGAGCTTTTCAGCTCGTCTAAGCACACCCTTACGATCGGCTTGAAGGGCCGTGTTGATTTCCTCCGCGTGGCGGAAGTTGAGCTCTCTAGGGGGCTCCGAAAGCACTGGACGATGGGGTCCGGGAGCTCGGCGACGTTCAAAGCCTTTCGGACCGAAGTGTGCGACACCCCGAGGGACTCCGCGAGCCGCCGCTGGGAGGGAAACATTTGCTCCTCTAGCGCCCGCTGGTACATCGTGCCTTGCTCCCAAGCGGAGAGGTCGGCGCGCTCGCGGTTCTCCCGGTCCATAGCTGCAAAGAGCTCCGCCTCAGACATCGGCTCTGTCCATATCGCGGCGAAAACGGGCAGGCCCAACTCGAGGCAAGCCCGGTGGCGCCGATGGCCGAATAAGATTTCGTACAGCTGGTCCGACGACTCGACTGGGCGAACGAGGATGGGCTGAACGTTGCCACTCGCATGTTCAATGTCCGCCTTGAACCGAATGAACTCGGGCGTTGTAAACGCTGCGTCGTGGCGGTTGGCCCAGCGACTCGGCTTGACGGTCGTGGGGTCAAGCTTTCTGGTGGGAAGCGAGTCCTGGTAGCGCTCCAGTTGCTGCTTCAACCGCAGAGTCTCGCCTTCAGCGGCCAGGATCTGTCCGCGAAATGCCAGCTGTTCTCCAGGGCCAGTCTTCTTCCCTGCGGGTCGCGGCAAGACCGCTGGAAACCTGGTTTCCACCTCAGGCGCGGGCGTTCGGGTGGACACCGTCTGATCGTGGCCGGGTGGCTCTAAAGGCCCATCGGCCGCGGCCCCCATCAGGTCGGCGGTCAGTCGGGAAAGGCGGTCACGTGAGCTCATGGCGTCTTCCTTTGATGTTCAGCTTGGTCAACGGGCCACTGTCGCGGAACGTGATCGCCACGTCTCAACAACGGAATCCTCGATGAGTTCGACGAACCGGTCGTACGCGTCGGCAGCTCGTTTGTAAGTCTTTGCCGATCCTTCGTAGGGTTGAACGTCGTACACAGTCGCAAACTCGGCGGCCTTGTTGCTGGTGACCGTAGTTTTCGGGATCTCCACCGGGCGCATGTATTCCCCGTAAGTGGCAGCGATCCACTGGCGAACGGCGGGCGCGGCGACATCGGCTTAATAGACCCGGCTAAGAAGCACATGTAAGAAGTCGAATTGCTTCCCGCGACCCGCCTCCTGCTGGTCGAGATTAGCGCCGAGATCCCCCAGCAATGACCAGAACTGGGCAGAACTCGCGAAATCGAGACCGCTGGGGGGGACCGGGACCACGAGCCCATCCGCCGCCCATAGGGCATTGATCGTTACGTACGACAGCGACACCGATAGCACTGTCCTGATAACCGCACGATCATCCCGACCAACTTTCTTCTCGTACGACACCCGCCCAATACCTCAGCTCGCGGAGCTACGTCTTTGCACAGCGCGCGCACACGCCGACACGTTGACGTAGACAAGCTCTCCGATCTTGTAGTCGTCAGCCGATGCGACAGGAACGGCCACCTCACGGCTTCGGCGGCCCGTTCCATAGCGAACCAGCGCCCAGCTCGATCCGGCCGTGGCTTGTGAGGTCCGTGCCGACTCGCAGCCGGGAATTAGATGCGGCGCCAACTTCTCGAACGGTTCGATCCGTTTGACCTCTGCCTTGCGCCAGCCCTCATAAAAGTCATGGCGGCCTTCGGAAGACGTGGTGCAAGCCGATGCGGCCGCCGCAACGCCCGCCCACAGCGCTACACGCATCCCCCATCGCGTCGAGGTGCCAACAGCCGGTTTTCCATCACGGCTCGTCGGCATGACCGGGGCCGTCGGCTGCAGCGCGGCGACAGGCTGCTCACGCAGCCTGCGCTCGATGATGTTCTCGAGTCCCCCACGATCCAGGCACACGCCTCGGCATCTGACGCAGTAGTCGGTCTGGCGGCTGGTCATCACGAGTTGGGTTTCTGTGCAAACGGGGCATTGCATGTCGGCTCCTTTGCCCTTCAAGACCATGTTCGCATATCACGCGAGCCTTATGGCTTAGCCCGGCTGCGCGACGTGGCGGGTTGGGGCCGCTGGTGTCGCCTCCCTTTGTAGGCAAGCAGACGCTCGGCGTTCGAAACGCCCTCGACGATCACGAGCTTGTGGCGCCTAAGGAAGCGACGCAGTTGCTGCATAGGCAGCCCTAACGATCGTCGCATGCCCGCCCCGCCGCACCCGAATCGCTTTTCGCAAATCGTGACAGCGCTACCCCGCTTCGTCCAGCCCACTCGTCCGAGATCAAGCCGCCTGCAGCTGGCGCGCTGGCGGCGTTCGGCTGCCGCCCCCCAGGCGATCCGTATGCTCCACTGTTCTTACGCACGACAGAGGCCCACGTAGACTGCGTCCCACGGTTCATCCTCTTCCGCGGCAAGCGGCATCCGCGGGGAGATCGGCGCGCAGGACGTGGGCACGTTCTGAGCTACCTGGCGACCGAACGGCAGTCTCCGCATCGACCCAGCCGCACGCGCGCTCAGCCCTACTCTTCGGCGGCAGGCGGGCGCTCGACGTTCAACTTTCCTCTCTGGACAAGCTCGCCCACCCGCTCCAGGGGAAAACCTGCCTGTACTGCTGACTGTGACGGGGTCCGTCAGTTGCCCCAGCAGATGACCAGCATACAGGGACTCGTAGCCTCTCCGCCCACTGGACGGGCTCGGGCTCAACCGCAGGATCTGATCGCGCGGCTTGGTGCCCAAACGCAGACCATATGGCCGACTGGCGCCCGCCCGGCGAACGAGGACTGTGGGCTCGGTGATCAAGGGGCTGCTCGCTGACTTGCAGCGGTGGGGAGCAAACGCCGCCGTACGCTACATGCGCGGGATCGCCACGCGCGGCGCAAGGTCGGCCTGAGCCGCCGCGCCGTGCTGAAAGACAGGCCCGGGGCCGCCGCTCCGCGTGTCGCTGATGGGCTCGTTCAAACGCTGCACCTGGTGCTGCTCGCCAGGGTCGGGCCTCTGAGGCTGTGCCACGTGTTCACTTTGCTGCCGCCGCGGCCTCCAGGCTGATCGTGGTGGAGGATAACTGTCATTATCAACAGTGCCTTTTACTACCGTCCCGGCATCGAAGGTCGGCGGACGACCCGTCCCCGAACCCAACCTCCCACCAACATCGAAGTTGACCTGAGGCCGGTTTCGAGCAGAGCGGTCGCTCGCGCTTCGAGGCCGAGTGACCCAGTTCAGGCTAGAGCCGCGTGCCCCCGGGAAGCCGTTGTGCGCATTTGCAGGTCTCATGCGATGCAGGCTGAGGCGGCCATCGAGTAGAGTCAGCGTCATAGCGGATGAATCGAGGTGGGCTCATGCACAAGCGTCGGTTTATGAGCGTTGCGATAGTCGGCGCCGCCGGACTTGGTTCCCTGCCGTCTCTCGCCGCGAGCCGCACGGCCGCAAGGAGCCAGCCCGGGCCCACGTTGCTCACGGTCAGCGGCGCGATCGGAGCAGGGAACCGCGGCCCGTTCGACCCAGTCCTCGATCAGCTGATGGGCAAGCAAAAGCTAGGCTTCGTCCGAGCCCAGACCTTCGACTTCGCTGCGATCACAGCGCTGCCCTCAGTGCTTATCAGGCCCACCCTCGAATACGACGCCAAGCCGCATGAGCTCTCGGGGCCCTTGCTGATGGACGTGATAAGGGCATGCGGCGTCAGAGCCAGTGAGAAGACTGCGCTCTTCGTTCGAGCGATCGACGGATACGCTGCGCACCTGTCGGCTGCAGATGCCGAGAGGCGCCGCTACATAGTCGCCACGCACCTCGACGGTCGACCCATGGCGCTGGGTGGCCTGGGACCCCTTTGGACCATCTACGACGCCGACCGTCACCCGGACATGGCAGCCAAGCCCCTGCCGGATCGCTTCGGCTCGTGTCCGTGGGCGACGTACCACATCGACGTCAAGGAGGCCTGAGCGCTGCGAAAGACTCCAGTCCGCTACTCGCCCCGCGCCACCGCGGCAAGGTACGGGCCTGAGAAGAGTTCGGGATTGGCGGCGCCCTGGCGGCCGGCGTTTTCTACCCGCTGACAGGTTGTCGGCTGCCGCGCATGATCGGGTCGCTGGTAAGGAGCCTGAGCTCGGCTTCAGTAATTGCGAACGCACGACGGTCGCGGAGGGACAGGGAGTGAGCGCCTTATGCGGCTGTCCGCTTCGCGGCCGAGCGATACGACCAAGGTAGGCACGCAGTCGACCCGAGAGGAATACCCAATGTCCCGGCGGGCCGCATTCAAGACGATTGATTCACGGAACACGGCATAAGGCCGTGCGTCTCCACCTCGTGGGGAGCCCTTCATTCGTAGCTGCGCGTGCCCGATCGGACGCGCTCGCCATCGCGCTCGCGTCCGATATTAGGGGCACACCGCAGCCCGAGCGCCGAAGACGCCAGCCACTATGCCTATTACGGCGCCAGCCGCGACGGGAATGGCTGGTCCATAAGAGGCCATCAATTGCGCGAGCTGGTTGCGCGACTCCCAGAGTGGCTGCGGAAGCAGCAGATAGGTCGCAAAGGGGGCGCCGGCGGCGACGACGAGTGTCGAGAACGCGGTGGCAGCCGCGGCGGCGCCGAAGGCCTTCGACTGCCCTGTGCCCCGCATTTTCGCGAGAGCCTGCAGTGCGAGGAACACGACCAGCGTCCACAACTGCGCACGGCCATCGAGGATGGCATCGATCGCGGGCTTCGCGGCGGCACCGTACCACTCGCTCAAGAACCGCCTGATCTCGCTGGGGCCGTAGGCAAAGTTGGGGTCGCTGACGGCGACAACCATCGTCCGCGTCGTGCCCATCACCTCGGTGGGACTGAACAGGAAGAGGCCGTTAACCGCCACGACGATCGCCGCTGTGGCGAGGCCGCGACGCAACCCGACACCCCCTGGCATCACCCGGTCGACGCCAAAGAACATGGCAACGGTGATCGCATTCACCGCCGCAATCGTCGCGACAACAGCGGCCTGGAGTATCCAGTCGAAGCCGCTGAATGCCAATGACCCGTTGACGATCATGAAGACACTGAGGGCAAGGGACGCTGCGAAGTAGCGATACTTCGGTGTGAAGAGCCGGCGGGGTTGTTCGAGCAGCGAGAGGCGCTCGTCGGCCGTGAGATGGGCGACGCGGGTACCGATCCAGGTCCGCAGGAGATGCCGATGCGATGACGCCCGGACTCCACTCGCGTTGCGAACGGTGCTCGCAAACATTCCGAGTCCGCCGAGTGCCATCGCGGCGCGCAGGTCTGCCCTGAGCTCGGTCAGCATAATAATGAGGGCAACGTAACGCAGCACGAGGATCATGCTGACATAGCAAAAGACGAGGTCTCGTGCGATGGTCGTAAGATAGGCGACAAACGACGGACTGCGCTGATCAATGCCCGCAAGGTCAAAATACTCAGCGAGCATCGAGACGAGAGAGATCACAGCCGCGGTGCCGAGCAAGATCAGCAGCGTGCGCCGGTAAGCTTCCACGAAAGCCGCAAACGACCGGAATTGCGCTAAGTCACCACCAGCGAGGTGGGCCATCTCGTGGAGAAGAATCACGCTGGCCAAGCGCTCCTCACCCTTGGACACCTGATCAATGAGACCGGTGCTTAAGGCAATGGCCGGACGGCCTTCTGCTTCGGTGACACACGCAGACAGGCCGGTAGACGCAAAGCAGAGGACTCGAGGGGCAGGCTCCGGGTCCGCGAACATTTGGGCCCACAGACATCTCACCTTGCTCTCGAGAAGAGACCGCAGTCCCGCGGGCACCTCGCGAAAGCGCCGATCGCTCCAAGCGTCAGGCAGCGTTCTAAGCGATCGCCCGCGCTTCAATGCAGCCGCGAACTGCACCGTGAACACCACGAGTCCCAGCAGGAGGATCGCAGCCGCCACGGCAAGGAAGGTGCGCCCCTCAAAATTTACCTGCGCTACGGGCTTGAAGTCGACGCCCAATAGCGCCGCTAGGCGGCGAGCGAGCCGATAGGCGTCGACGACCGCCTGATGGATGAGAAACGTCAATCCGCCCAGGCTTAGCACCGGCACGACCATGCCGAAGAGGACGAGCTTGTAGGTGGCGAGTTCGATCGCGACGGCGCTCAGATCGCGTGGCGAGTCCACCGATAGCGATCGCTTCAGCGCTGGCCCGAATCTTCGTTTCTCAGGACCGGAGTGATCGCGGCGAGTGTCGGAGCAAGATCAGCATCGGTCACATTGTGCTTCGCCGCGGACGCCTGAATCGCCGCCTTGATCTTGGTACTGATCGCGGCTCTGCCAGGGCCCGCCACATCGGACTTGAACTTGGACTTCAGGTAGTCGATTGTCTTGTCGGCCAGCCACTTTCCGGCCTTTTCCTCGAGTTCCTTGAGGTAAGCCCCCCAGAACACCTTCAGCCCTTCCACCACTGCGACAGCGACCAGCGAACCGGCCACCTCCACGCCAAAGTCGCCGGCGCGCGCCTCATGTTTGGTGACGGCGGTCAACGCCTCATCCAACCCGGCACCTTCTGCAACTCGTTCCGCCACGTCCTCTAGCACGAGTTCCTGCGTCGCATCGCCCGCCGCGGCAGAAAGCTCGCGTCCGAGCCAGAGCGCCATCGCGTCTTGGTGAGTGACCATCCGCATTGCCCTCGGTGAGAGAGGAAGGACCGGGTCGGGCGGCATGCTCCGGCCTGGGTTAGGAGTGAATGATGCCACCCCAAAGTTTCACTTACCACCCACGGGTGACTGAGTTCCCGCTTGCGTCGCGGCGGTGGCGGCGAGGAGGCGCGCGCCCTGCACCGGTTGCAGGCGGCCGCGGTCCTACACAGCATTACCCTTGGTCTCCGTGCCGGGCAGAAGGTGCTGAACCTGAGAATGCTAGGGCGCGCGAGGGCACGGCACGACAGCCGCTGTGCGCCGACATTCGACGGCTTCAGCGTGCCCGCCGCTGGGAAGCCGACGGCCGCGAGTGGCTCTTTAAGGGCCGTCCAGAGACGGTGGCGACCGGCAGCTTGAAGGCAGGCCAGCGTGGCGGACGGATCCCCTCGCACGGCTCCGTTTGGCGTGCGCAGCAGGGCACTTCAAGGTCCGCCTCGATCGAGAGGCGCATCCCGCACCTGGTTGATTCGCGCACGGTCTGGTGCGGAAGTCACCCGTGCTGGTCCCTGGCGCTCCTTGGTCGACCAGGCCGGCACGTCCTGCAGGAACGATTTGATCGAAGCCGCCAACCTGAGGTTGCGCGGCTCTCGCGTCGCAGCTAGGTCCCGCCCGATCTGCATCCAGGCCCTTAGCGCCTCAGCACGCGTGTCTTTGGCCGGAGCGTTCGACTTCGACACTGGCCTGTGAGTCCGTAGCCGTCCGTCCTCGGCGGCCTTGACACGCCAGATCGGCTCATAGTTCCGGCTGTGCCCCCGCGTGGCCTGTCGCGTCGCTTCCGCCTCGATCCCTCTCTCCCGCAGCTTCTCCGCAAACGTCTCGCGCCAGCGGTGTAGGTCGGCCTTGCGAGGGTTCAGGCGCTTGCCGTGCTTGGACTCAGCGCGGACGCTGATGTGCACGTGCGGGTTGGCCTGGTGGTCGTGAAGCACCATCACGTACTTGTGATCGGTCAGTTCCACCCGTGCGAACTCGCGCGCCGCCCACTGCACGCTCAGCGGGTCGGTTCCGCGGGGCATCGAGAGCATGATGTTGTATGCCTCCCGGCGCTCAGCAACGTCGGGGATGTACGAGCCGCCAAAGCGCCAGTCGTCGGCGATCTCCCGCAGCGCGCCCTTGCCCCGCATCTGCTCGCTCCGCTCGTCCTCCATTTCCAGGCGACCGTTCTTGCTGATGTAGCGCAGGTGCGCGGCAATGGCCCGCATGCCCCGCCCTCCGCCGGTGACCTTGACCATCACCTGAGGCGCGCGACGAATCGCTGTGGCCTCGATGCGCTGGCGGATCGCCGCAGCGCGCTGGCGGGCCCCTTGTTTGAGACGCGGCTGGTGGCCTGCGCGGACGGTCCTGTTTCCAGGGTAGAAGAGCCGATCACCCCACTGGATCAGGACCCCGTCGATGTTGGGCGGCTGTGCCATGAGGATCTCGAGGTCAATTGGGGGGCTGGGGCGGTGCTGCGCGCTTGCTCCGGAGGGGCTCCAGCTCGGCAAGGGCGCCTGACGCGAGCACCAGATGGCGTCGGACATTCGCAATCAGCGCGTCAAGTACCGCGCGGTACTCCTGTGGCGCCGGTACGCTGCCGCCCCGGAGCAGGGCGCTTAGTTGACCAACGCTCCGGCCCAGCGTGGCGAGCTCGGCCGTGGAAGCGATCAGAGCGGCACGCTGCTCGCTGCGGCTTGTAGCGGCGGTCACTGCAGGCACTGTAGCGATCAGCGTTGCCACGTACTCACCCGGCGGCACCCCTGCCCGCTGGGCGCGTGCCCGCAGGAGAGCCGCTTCTTCGCAACTCATGCGAAGGAAGACGCGCGCGCGACCGCCGCTAGCGGAATCTTTGCGCAGCGCAGGCACGGCAACGTCGCCCGGCTCGCCGCCCCCCAGTGCAGTCGAGATCACCTCGCGAACGAACTCTGACGGCGACTGCCCGGCGGCCTTCGCGCGCTCCAGGAGCGCGGCCCTGAGCCCACGAAGATCGACCGTGATCCGGTCGCGTGACAAGGCTTCCATACCGAGTCTCCTGACATGCATGAGCGTGTCGGACAACCGGCGCCACCGGCGCCTATCCTGCACTCACCAATGCATTCAGTGTCTCCTCCAATTGAGGTCTCAACCGAGACGAAAATCCGCTTTATTTCGTCGCCGGGAAACTGGCCGCGATCAAAGTGACAGGTTGCCTGACCCGCCCAGCGCTGACCGGCCTCCGATCCAACTGTCAAGCAGCTTGACACGGCGCCGCCCGATCAGCGCGCACCGCGTCTCGCAGTTGTCTCAGCCGGCGACGAATCCCAGCAGCTTCAGCGAAGCCGCAGGAGCGCTCATACGCGGACCACCGGCCAGCGGTCGAACGTAGAGGTGCCCTTCTTTTGTAGGCGCCGCAGTGACGACCAACTGGTAGTCCACGCCATCCATTTCGACGTGAAGGCGCTGGCTGACTTGCGGGCGCCCGCGGGCGAGGCGCAGGGACTTTCCAGCCGCTGCGGGTTCCGTCGACGGTGACTCGTCGACAGGGTTGGGCTCGTGCTCAGGCGACGTGTTTGGCGTCAGCGTGGGAGACTCAGCCTCTTCCAACTGCGCTCGCAGACTCGGAAGGTCTTCGCGCGTGATGTGGTCCTTGCTTCGCGCCCAGGCCTCGACCCTCTCGGGATAGTCGCCGTACAGGCGGCGAAGCTCGTAGAGCTCAGTCATACTGGTACACCGGCCATCTCGGTAGGCCTGCATCAACCATTCGGGGGGCTCGATCAGTGCCCGCGCTAACGTGACGTACTGGCGGCTTCGTCCCAGCCTGCGCGCGATCTCCGCTTGGCTGTCGCCAGCTTGCAAGCGCCGCTGCACAAACAGCGATACCTCCAAGGGCCTGAGAGCCTCGCGCTGCTCGTTCTCGACCATCTGGTCGTAGCTGTCGCCAGTGCAATCGATGAAGGCTGGCACCTCCGTCAGTCCTGCGAGTCGACTCGCCCGTAGCCGCCTGGCACCGAAGTTCAGCAGCCATCGCCCCTCTGCATGCGCGTTCGGCCGAACTGAGATCGGCTGTTTCACGCCGCGCTCACGGACTGTCTGCGCCAGTTCCTGCAGCGCGTGCGCATCGAACTCGCGGCGCGGCTGCTCGGGATCTTCGTCAATACTGTCGATCGGCAGCATCAAGGGCTGGCCGGATTGCACGATCGGAGTATCCAAAGCGGCTAAGTCGTCAAGGCGCAGTGGCATGGTTGGCCTCCAGGACAGTCTTTGTGCCGTTCACGAAGGCGGCAATGCGCGCGAGGCTTGGCTCGATCTCGTGCCAGGTGTCGCGGGCGGCCGTCTTCTTCATCTCCCACAGTACGGCGCCTTCCGACTGAGCCTCGGCGATGCACGAGCGGCGCGGGATCGATGCGAAGGCGCCAGGCCCTGCGCCGAGGCGAATCAGCAGGGCGTGATATCGCTGCACCACTTGGACGAAATTGGCGCGCTGGTATGGTGTCGGCTCGACTAGTGTCGGCAACAGGCCGATCAAAGTCAGCTTGGGATTCAGCACGGCCTTGATCTTGCGTAGGCCGACACGCTCGTGATTCAGCAGACCGGCGACGCCGTCCATCGCCTCCTGGTTGAGCTGGATCGGCGACAAGGCAAAGTCGGCTGAGGCCAGCGCGGAGATGACCCGAATGTCTGGGTTTGGGTTGGTGTCGACGATGCAGACATCGAAGCTGCGATCGACCTTCGCGAGGAAATCCCGGAACTGGCGCGCGAGCGGCGTGTGCTGCGCCGGCTGCCGCTCAAGGCCGAGCAGCGCCCGGCCGCTGGGCACCAGCACCTGCGGCCGGTCTGGCAAAGCCGCGAGCGGCCCTGTCATCAGAGCATCGGACGTGATGCCCGCAACGGCCAGGCGGCCCGACTGCACTAAGGGCGTAGTCAGATTCCCCTGGTGATCCAGGTCGATCGCCAGCACGCGATGGCCCTTGTGGGCCAGGTAGTGCGTCAGCAGGGTGGAGACGGCGCTCTTGCCGACACCTCCCTTCTGGTTGCAGACAACGAGTGTCTTCATGCGATAGTTCTCTCGAAGCGCGGGCCGCGCAGCACTGGCCTGCAGGGTGCGACGAGGAGGCACAGCCCAACGCCGCGCCCCCAAACTCGATGATCCGATCGAAAGGAAGCCCGGCGCGCGACGAAATTTGGCTGTATTCCATCGCGCCCCGGCCGACCAAGCATTGGCACGCGCTCGGCCAATGATGCTTAGGCGGCGCCGAAGTCGCCTTCGCCGACGCGGCTGTCAAGCAGCTTGACAGCGCGGGCGGCTGGGCAACCCCAAACTAGCTTGAAGAGAGAAGCTGACGCCCGCCGAGTAGAGCGGCTTAGCGCTCTATGAGGCGTCGAGATCCGCCGCCATGGCTCGATCACAACAGGCCTCATTTGCGTATTTCAGCCCATCGTAGACGCTCGTTTCAGCCGATCGTAGACGGCGTTTCAGCCGAACGTGGACGCCATTTCAAGCTGATCGTGGACGACGTTTCAGCCTGATCGTGGACGATTGCG
>NZ_JABWMJ010000029.1 GCF_013366375.1 Rhizobacter koreensis
AAGTCCACGGTGATGGACAACCTGCATCCCTTATGTTGAATTCGCTGCGTCAACAATCGTCCAACACGCGGCGTTTCACTTGTTTCACTGCCTCTGCAGGGTGGTTATCAACGGGCACGACAACTTGCCCCGCATCGAGCAGCAGTCGCGGACGAGGACGGCCAGCGCCGACTCGATCCGGCGCAGGTCTTTCAGCTTCTTGCGCACATCGCCGAGCTTTGCTTCGGCGAGCTGTCTCGCCTCGTCACAGTGCGTGCCGTCGTCCAGTTTCAGCAAGCCCGCAACCTCGTCGAGGCTGAAGCCAAGGCGCTGTGCGGCCTTCACGAACCGCACCCGCGCCACGTCCTTCGCCTCATAGCGCCGAATGCGGCCGTAGGGCTTGTCCGGCTCGGGTAGCAGCGCGCGGCGCTGGTAGAAGCGCACGGTCTCCACGTTGACCCCGGCCGCCTTGGCGACGGCCCCGATCGTCAGTCCCTGCTGATCGCTGTCCATCCCGCTTGACTCCGTACATGAGTACGGAAATAAGCTTACGCCATCGTGTCCCCGACACACCGAGGAAAGTGCATGACGGAATCGCAGACCGGGCGTGGTGCGCTCTTCGCCGGCGGACTGGCCGCGTTCCTCGCGTCAACCTGCTGCCTGGGCCCGCTCGTGCTGGTGGCCCTGGGCTTCAGCGGCGCGTGGATCGGCAACCTAACGGCGCTGGAGCCCTATCGCCCGTTCTTCATCGGCGCTGCGCTTGTCGCCATGTATTTCGCGTGGCGTCGCATCTATCGACCGGTGCAGCAGTGCAAGCCGGGCGAGGTGTGCGCGATCCCCCAGGTGCGGTCCACCTACAAGGCCGTCTTCTGGTTCGTGGCCGTGCTGGTGCTGATCGCGCTGGCCTTCCCCTATGTCCTTCCGCTGTTCTACTGACCAGGAGTGCTCCATGAAGAAGCTGATCTTGATCGCGGCCCTCGCCATGTCCGGCGCGGCCGGTGTCCAGGCAGCGCCGCAGACCGTGACGCTGGACGTGCCGGGCATGACCTGCGCGGCGTGTCCGATCACGGTGAAGAAGGCGATCTCGAAGGTCGACGGCGTGAGCAAGGTCGACGTGAGCTACGAGAAGCGCCAGGCCATCGTGACCTTCGACGATGCCAAGGCCAACGTGCAGAAGCTGACCGCGGCGACCGAGAACGCGGGCTATCCGTCCACCGTCAAGCGCTGAAGCCGCAGCGATCGAGGAGGACAGTATGAGCGTCATGACGCGGGTCGCGGACAAGGCCGGAGCGCTGGGCAGCATCGTCTCGGCGATGGGTTGCGGGGCTTGCTTCCCGGCCCTGGCCAGCCTTGGCGCAGCACTCGGGCTCGGCTTCTTGAGCCAGTTCGAGGCCGTGTTCGTCACCGTGCTGCTGCCGCTGTTCGCGGCGCTGGCGCTGCTGGCCAACGCGCTGGGCTGGTTCAACCACCGCCAGTGGCACCGCAGCGTGCTGGGCATGGTCGGCCCCGCCATCGTGCTGGTCGCCAGCTTCACCGTGGCCGAGAAGCTTCTCTACGTGGGCCTCGCGACGATGGTCGCGGTGTCGGTGTGGGACTTCGTCTCGCCGGCGAACCGGCGCTGCGGTCCGGATGGCTGCGCAGTCCCGCCCAAGCACGCCTGAAGCCTTCACGCTGCGACTCCACCAGAAAGGCATTCCGATGACCGAACTCGCGATCAGCGGCATGACCTGCGAGTCGTGCGCCGCGCACGTTCGCCAGGCCCTGGAGAAGGTGCCTGGTGTGCGTTCGGCGCAAGTGTCCTACCCCAACGGAACGGCGCGCCTCACCCTTGCGACTGACACACCCGTGGCGGAGCTCGTGTCGGCCGTGGCCGCCGCCGGATATCGCGCTCGCGTGCCCGAGGCTGCCTCCGGTCCGTCGCGCGACGGATTCCTCGATAGGGCACGCAGTTGGCTTGGCAGTGGCCAGAAGGAGCGCAGCGGCGGCGATGCGTCGCACGTTGCCGTCATCGGCAGCGGCGGCGCCGCAATGGCCGCGGCGCTCAAGGCGGTCGAACGCGGTGCGCGGGTCACGCTCATCGAACGCGGCACGATCGGCGGCACCTGCGTCAACGTCGGCTGCGTGCCGTCCAAGATCTTGATCCGCGCCGCGCACGTCGCGCACCTGCGGCGACGCAGCCCGTTCGACGCTGGCGTCTCCGCTGCCGAGCCGATCATCCTGCGCGACCGGCTGCTCGCGCAGCAGCAGGCGCGGGTGGACGAACTGCGCCACGGTAAGTACGAGAGCATCCTGCAGGGCACACCGGCCATCACGGTCGTGCACGGCACGGCGCGCTTCACGGATGCCCACTCGTTGACGGTGACCCTACGCGACGGCGGCGAGCGGGTCGTGCCGTTCGACCGCTGTCTGGTGGCTACCGGTGCCAGCGCGGCGGTGCCGGCGATCCCTGGCCTCGCAGACACGCCGTTCTGGACCTCGACCGAGGCGCTGGCCAGCAGCGAGACGTCGCCGCGGCTGGTTGTGATCGGTTCGTCCGTCGTCGCAGTGGAACTCGCTCAGGCCTTCGCGCGCCTGGGCAGCCAGGTCACGATCCTCGCGCGCAACAAGCTGTTCTTCCGCGAGGACCCAGCCATCGGCGAGGTACTCACCGCCGCGTTCCGCGAGGAAGGCATCGAGGTGCTCGAGCAGACGCAAGCCAGCCGCGTCGCTCATGCTGGCGGCGAATTCGTGGTGATGACGAACCACGGGGTACTGCGCGCCGACCGGCTGCTGGTGGCCACGGGACGCACGCCGAACACGGGCGCGCTCAACCTCGAAGGCGCCGGCGTGAAGGTGGACGGTCGGGGCGCCATCGTGGTCGACGGCCACATGCGCACCAGCGCACCGAACATCTATGCCGCAGGCGACTGCACCGATCAGCCCCAGTTCGTGTACGTCGCGGCCGCCGCAGGCACGCGGGCGGCGATCAACATGGCTGGCGGCAATGCAGCACTGGACCTGCGCGCGATGCCGGCTGTCGTGTTCACCGATCCGCAGATCGCGACGGTTGGTCTCAGCGAGGCCGAAGCGCACCAGGGGCGGATCGAGACCGACAGCCGCACGTTGACGCTCGACAACGTGCCGCGCGCGCTGGTCAACTTCGACACGCGCGGCTTCATCAAGCTCGTGGCCGAAGCGGGCACCGGCCGGCTGCTGGGCGTGCAGGCGGTCGCCGCCGAAGCCGGCGAGGTCATCCAGACCGCCGCCATTGCCATCCGTGCCGGCATGAGCGTGCACGACCTCGCCAACCAGTTGTTCCCGTACCTGACGATGGTCGAAGCCCTGAAGCTCGCGGCGCAGACCTTCACCAAGGACGTGAAGCAACTGTCGTGCTGCGCCGGCTGAGCTCAGCGGGACTTGAACAAGGAACGTCGCGGAGCATCGCCACCTGCGGCAAAGCTCGTGAACGGTCGTCCCTGACAACCGTTGAAGGCGCCGTCGGCCATGAGAGCCTGATCGGAGATCAACTCCGAGGCATCCCATGCAGCCGCTCCGACTCACCCTCAAAGGCTTCCGCGGCATCCGCGACGGCCTGGGCCGCGACGAAATCACCCTCGACCTCGAGCGCCTGGCGGACGGCGCCAACCTGATCGCCATCGTCGGCGCCAACGGCAGCGGCAAGTCGACGATCATGGACTGCCTCACGCCCTTCATGGGACTGCCAAGCCGGGTCGCGTTGGCCGGTGCGGGCGGCTTCTCCTACTACGACCACGTCTACCTGCCCGAGAGCGTGAAGGACCTGACCTGGGCGCACGAGGGCCGATGCTATCGGTCGCAGATCGTCATCCGCCTCAACGGCCGCCGCCGCACCGAGGCGTTCCTGCACACGCTCGACGATGCCGGATGCTGGCGGCCGGTGCAACTCGATGACGGTATGCAGTCCGACGGCCGGGTGGAGACGTACACGCGCTGCGTCGAGAGCCTCTGCGGCAGTGCCGAGACGTTCTTCACCTCGGTGTTCGCCGCACAAGGCAAACGGCAGCTCAGCACCTATCGCAACGCTGAAATCAAGACGCTGCTGGCCGACCTGCTCGGGCAGGAGGAGATCCAGGAACTGGGCCAGAAGGCCGCAGAAATCGTCCGCCTGCTGAAAGCGGGACTGGCAACCCAGCGTCAGGAACTGGCCGGGCTCGACGCGGAGGATCAGCGCCTCGACGCGGTGCGCCGAAAACTCGACGGCGCCGACGATCGTGTGTCGGCGGCCGAGCGCGCGAAGACGGCGGCACAGGCCGCCCTGGAGGCCGCCCAGGCGCGGCACGCCCGCGTGGTGGTCGAACGCGAGCAGTCGCAGGCTACCGATGCCCGGCGGGCACAGCTCGTGGCCGAACGGCAAGCCGCGCTGGCAAGCGCGACTCAGGCGCTGCGCGCGCTCGATGCTCAGGAACAGGCCGAGCAGCAGCGGCTGGAACGCCTCGATCAGCGGGTCGCCAGCCGATTGCAGCAGGAACGACAGCGGCGGCGGGCCTTGGGCCAGTCCCGGCAGCGATGCCTGGTGGTGCTTGCCGAGGCCGGCGCGGTGCGGCACGCCGAAAGGCGCCTGCCGCTGGCGCAACGCGTGCAGACGCAGCGCAGTGCACGCACGCAGGCATGCCGCGAGCAGGTTCATCAGCTGACGCAGTGCCAGGGGGCGGTACGTCTTGCAGAGCAGCGCGTCGCCGGCATCGAACGGGACGCGGGTCGGGCCGTGCTGAAGGCCGAGGAACTGGCGCGCCGGTTCGGATTGACCGGCGAGGTGCCTTGCGCCGGCACGGACCTGCAGGGGCGTTGCAAGCTGCTGGGTGATGCGCGCGAGGCGCAGGCGCTGATCCCGAACGCCCAGGCGCAGGTCGCTCGGCTGGCCGGCGAGAAGTCCGAGGCGAAACGGGAGCTCACCGACGCACGCCAGCGCTACGAGGCACTGGCCGGCGCGCCGCAGGCCCTGGCGCAGGCCGAGTTCCACGAGACCGTCGCACGCGAGCGGGTGAACCGCTTGTCCGTGATGTGCTCGAAGGCCCAGGCGTGCGCGCAGGCGCAGGCGACCTTGGTCGAGGTCGAGCGGGAGCTGCAGGCGCTGGGGCCCGAGGTGGGTGACGGTGCCGCCGCCGAGACCGCCGACGAGCGCGCGGAGCGCCAACAGATCGCCGCAGCGCGAGCGGCGATCGGGCAACAACGGGATCTTCAGACCACGCACTCCGGCGCGGCGCTGGCGCGCCTGGATCAAGCGCTCGGGTCGCTGCCTCCCGCCTTCGACGAGCAGCAGGTCGCGCAGGCTGCGCGGGCACTGGGCGCCGCGCGGGAAGCGCTCGCCGCAGCCGAGCAGTCGATGCTCACGGCGGTGCGCGAGGCGCAGACGCTCGACGAGGTCGCCAAGCAAGAGGGCGTGCTGGATGAACGTCGCGAACGCCTGCGCGCGCATTGCGCCCGCGTCGAGGATGAACTGGGCAACTGGAGCCTCTTCGCGCGCTGCATGAGCAACGACGGGCTGATCGCGCTGGCGATCGACGACGCGGGGCCTGCGCTGTCGGCACTGGGGAACGACCTGCTGCTGGCCTGCTACGGACCGCGCTTCACGGTGTCCATCCACACCTTGCTGGAAACGTCCAAGGGCGAGCAGAAGGAGGGCTTCGACATCGTCGTGCACGACGGCGACACCGGCGACAGCAAGAGCGTCAGCATGATGAGCGGCGGCGAGCGGACCTTGGTGGAGCTGTGCCTGACCCGGGCGATCGCGTTGTACCTTGCCCGCAACACCGGGCGCCGCTACACGACGCTGTTCACCGACGAAGCAGACGGCGCACTGGATCCGCAGCGCAAACGCATGTTCATGGCGATGAAGCGGGAAGTGCTGCGCCTGGGCGGCTACGAGCGCGAGTTCTTCATCTCGCAGACCCCCGAGCTGACGGCGATGGCGGACGCCGTGATCGACATCGACGCGCTGAGGGCGGACGGGTGCGATGCGGATCGGTGCGTGTCGCTGGCGTAGCCGATGGCGTCGCAGCGGCATCGATCACTGCGGCCCGGGCCCTGGCGTGCGCAGACGCGCTGCGCCGGCGTGCCCACCGACGCTCCACAGGTAGGCATGATCGAGAATCGGTTCGCATCCCGGATCGCTTCGGGCGAGTCGTTCCAGGGCACACAGCAGTTGGTCGGCTACGCCACGGTGCCCATCGATCACGGCCAGCTTGAAGAGCCGCAACAGTCCTCGCGCGAGCACGAGGTTCGATCCGAGGTCGCAGTTCATCGCAGACCTCCATACGGGACACCACTGCCCCATTGCTTGCAGCGTAGACCTTGTCCCCGTGTCAAGGTCAACTCCGGTTCCCGGGTGAGCGCTGCAATGGGATCACCTGGGGCCTGTGGATCCGGCGCAGGTCGGCCAACTCCCGATCGCGCCGCTCGAGCTGCAGCCGCGTCTCTTGCCAAGCCGCGAAGTAGTGGTCGACCAGCGCGGCCAGCTTGGCGAGGTGTTCGCGCAGTTCGCGATTCTCCCGGCGCAACTGGGCGGCGACGCGCTTCGCAGCCTCGGGCCGATCGCGGTGGCGGCTCTGGGCGTCGTGCAGCGCCAGCAGCACGTCGCGGTGGTACCGGTAAAGCGCGTTGCGCGAGATGCCGGCCGACTCACAAAGCGCCTTGGCGGTCAGCTCGCGCGGCGACAGGCCGGCGCCGTGCTGGCGAACCATCTCCGCCAGGGCGTCATGCAGGCGCTGGGCAGCAGGCGGTTCTGCGGAGCTGACGGGCGTCTTCCTAGGCATGATCAGTCTCCTCGGCTGTGTCCGAGCCGAGCGCGCGCAGCAGGCCACGGGCCTCGTTCATGCGCGCGCGGACGATGCGCAACGTCTGCAGCGGCAGGGCGGGTTCGTTGAGAAGCCTCTCGCTGCGTCGCACCTGTTCGAGCCAGTACGGCCGGTGCTGCGCCGAGACGACGAAGTTCTGGCAGCGCGCGCAGGTCGAGGGCTCGCGCCGGGCTGGATTGGGCCCGGTCGCGTTGCCGAGGCAGGCGCTGTGTTCCTCGCGGTAGACGCAGTAGCCCCAGTCGCACACGCCGAGCACCAAGCCGGCGTCGACGAGCAAGCGGGCGTAGCTCCTGAGGTCCTGCTTCATGCGGCTGCCCCGAAAGCGCGGGCGCTTGGCGACGATCTCGGCGCCCGCGCGCCCGCCGAGCCCGGGCGCCGCCAGCATGTGCTCCCACGCGGCGACGGACTGGTTGAGGATCTCGGCGTCGATCTCCTGGTTGAGCCGATAGTCGCTGCCGACGTAACCGTGGTCGGTCTGCGCGCGCTCGCGGTGGCCAAGATGCTGAGCCAGCGCGAAGAGGCAGCTGCGGTCGCGCAGCGCGGCAAACCTGGCGAAGGTCTTGCGCCCCTGATGCGTCGTCAGCCTCCAGGGCTTGTCGAGGTGCGACAGGCCGAGCGCGGCGCCGAAGCGCCGCAGCAGATGGCTGACGCGCGGGGCCGACGCGATCTCCAGCAGTTCGGGCTGCACCTCGTGCCACTCCCACGCGCCGTTGCCACGGCGCCGGCGCAGCCACAGTTCCGGGCGAGCCGTGAGGGCGCGATGCGGCTCGGACAGCGCCTCGAGCACCGAGATCGCCTGGACGGCCACGGGCGGTGCGACCCATTCATGGGGACAGCCATCGTAGCCGGGCTGGCGCTTGAAGATGCTGCCGACGATCACGCTCACGGGTGCGCCGGCCGCATCGCCGACCAGCCGCCGCACGCAGCCGGCATGAAGGTGGAGGATCTCGCTGACACGCGGACCGACCATGTAGGAGAGGACCACGAAGCACGCCGCGTAGAGCATGTCGATGCGCCGCACGAGTTCGGACACCGACGTCACCGGCCGCTCGACGCCCGACGTACCCTCGCGTGCCCGACGCAGCGCCCTCGTTGCCCGGCCGACAGGTGCTGAGCTGTGGGGCGGCGCGGCTGCGCTCGCCATCACGCGCCGATAGGTCTCTCGGGCTTGCAGGACATGCGCCGCGTCGTGCGTCACGATCTTGACGGCGGCCTGCAGCAACACCACCGAGACAGTGTCCGGCGTGTACGGCCACGGCCGGCGCAGTCCTTCCCGGGCGCCAGCGGCTTCGTGATGGTTGCTCCCCGGGAACGGGTCGAACGAAAGACCGTCGCCGAGTTCGGCGCGACAGCGGTAGAGGTAGTTGAACAAGGCGAGGTGCCGCTGCACCGTTGAGGCGGCGCGTGTCGAGTGCCTGGACGTCGGAGACACCGACAGCCGGTGCTGGAACTGCAGCAGCGCCGGCCGATCGAGGTCGGCAAAGCGCCTGAGGCCTTCCAGGTCCATCCAGCGCACCAGCAGGCGCAGCGTGTGGAAGAAGTTCAGGACGGAACTCGGCCGCAGCGGCAGTCCCGTGTACAGCGAGCGGCCGCGTATGAGGGCGATCAGCCGCTTGCTGGTTTGCAGCAGCGGGGCATGGCGCGCGTCGGTGAAACTGCAGCCATCCTCGACCGAAAAGTCCCAGTGCAGGCGCACGGGCAGCCTCTCTTCGAGCGCATTGGTGGGCGCAAGGATCCAGGTCGAATCCTCCCAGCGCGAGTTCTTCAGGAACCATGGGCGATCGTCAGAGGTGCCGAGCGTAGTGCCGGCCGAAGTTCTCAGCGCGCTGGATCGCCGTGGTTGCATGGCGCGACCTCACCGCAGGTCAGGCAGCGGGGGAAGCTGCGCCTGCAGCCTCTGGCCGGCGTCGAGCTCGCGGGAGCCGAAGCGCGGGAGGATGTCTTCCTCCAGGATCCTCAGCTGCGGGGCATAGAGTACTTCCCAACGAGCCGGGTACAGGGTCGCCGCAGCGGCGCGCAGGTGATCGCGCGCCTGAAGCAAGCGCGCCAGCGACATCGGGTCGGGCGTGATGACGGCGTTCGGGCAGGTGAAGCAGCCCATGAAGTTCACGCAGAGGTCGCCCTGCCGAGTACCGGGTGCGATGCCCGCGAATGGATCCTTGCAGTCGAAGCCGAACAGCGTGACACCGCGGCCGCGTGGGGGAGGCGATGGTTCAGGCGCAGCGTCGCACCGCGTCTGGCTCGGACCCGACCGCCCTTCGATGTGCTCGATGAATGCACCCTGAAGATCCGCGATGCGCGAGCGGTTCTGTGCTTCGACCAGGGGCGTTTGCACGTAACGAACCGTCGTGGCGACGCTGGCGTGGTTCGCAACGGCCTTGGTGCGCAGCAGGTCACCGCTGGCGCGGTAGAAGCAGCTCAGCACGCTCGGCCGGATGTTCGCCGGAGCGAAGTGCGGCAAGCCATGGCGATCGCAGAACGCGCCGAGCTGATGGTGGACCGTGATGATCGACATCGCGTTGACCGTGAATTGCCCCTTGAACACGAAGAGCCGGTTGCGCTGCGGGGGAGGGGTCAGCGGGATCAGCCGTTCGTTCCAGGCCAGGATGTCCCGTACCAGGGCCGGCGGCCCGAATGCGTCGGCGCGGTCAAAGGTCCGGCGCTGGATGCGCGACGCGCGAGCCTTGAACCACACCAGCAACTCGCGGTCATCGAGCAAGGGCAGGGGCTGCAGGCAGTCGCGAGTGAGGTCGGCGATGGCTTCGGGGTTGCCGGCCGTGTGGATCAGGATCGCCAGGTAGTACGGCAGCAGCGAAACCGCGCGCGGGTACAGGAGGGGAGCCAGTTGCTTGGCGCCGCCGTAGCGGCGAACGGCCTTCTGCAGCCAGAAATTGCCGCTGGCCTGGGTCGTGCGCCAGTCCGGAATGATTCCTCCGTGGCGTTGATCGATCTGTTCGAGGATCCAGCCGAGAGTGCCGGGCTTGTCTGCGTCGGCGGCGCGTTGACGGGCAGCCGATTCGCGGGCCGTGCGCATCTGGGCGATCTCATCCTCACAGGCCTGGAGGATGGCGCGCAGCTGCCGACCGGAAAGCGTCGAGCGCGATGCCCGCGCGGCGGCCTTGTTGGGGAACGGCGAGAAGGGGTAATCGATGCTGGTGATCAAGTCGGGCCGACACCGCTCAAGCCATCGCAGCAGCTGGCGCAATGCCCCATAGACGGCGGCCTGCGTGGTGAGGGCCCAGATCCTGCCGTCGGCACAGCGTTGCGCGTTGAGCCACTCGATGTAGCGAACCAGCATCGCGCGGTCCAGGTCGGCGACCGATCTGAGGGACTGCGATTCGGCGGCGAACCGGGCGAAGGGCAGTATCGACTTCCAGTACGAGGCGATGCTGCGATCCGAATGGCCCCCGATATGGCCCCAGAAGGCCTGGGCGAGCGCCAGGCGCACGTCGGCTGGCAGCGGCAACGACGAGAAGTCGATGAGCGTGTGGCGAACCAGGCGAGCCGCGTCGTGGCGCGCCGGCTGTGGCGCGTGCCCCGTTCCGGCCTGCGGTCTGGTGGCCAGGGTCCGCGGAATCGGCGGGCGCCGTGAACTCACGGCTCTGCGCTGCCCGCGAGCAGCGTGTCCAGCACGTCCTTGAGGACGCAGGCGTCGACGGCGACGGCACGCAGGTACCGGTCGGTGGTCTCGATGTGCTCGTGCCCGAGCAGGATCTTCACCACGAGCAGTGGATTGACCTTGGCGCCCTCGCTGGCCAAGTACTCGAGCCGGGCCAGCAGCATGCATGCGAAGGTCGCGCGAAGCAGATGCGTCGTCGCCTTGAAGCCGCAGGCCAGGCCGGCCCGGCTGACGGCGCGCTGGTAGGCGTTCTTGCTCACCGGTGCGCCGCGGGCGTTGACGAACAACGCCGGGTGGTGGGCGGCGCGTCCCCTGCGTCGCGCGCGCTTGAGCCACGCGAAGCGAAGCCCCGAGATGTAGCCATCGGTCTCGTCGAGCAGGCTGGCCGGTGCAATCACGTAGCCCGGCTTGCGGCCCTTGCGCGTGATCTCGATGGTGTGATGCGCCGTGAGCGGGGTGGGGCGGCCGTTGATGTCGTCGACGCCGAGCCGCAGGAGTTCGCTGATCCGCAGCCCAGTGTACAGCTGCCAGCGGGCCATCAGATCGTACGGCGGGGCGAGATAGGCGAGCAGTTCGCGAGCCTGCCCGGAGACCAGCGGGCGGGGCAGCGGTTCGTATTGCCGCAGTACGAAGATGCTGCGCTCGGTGTCCGCAGCGTAGCGCGTCCGGATCGGCGAGTACCGCCTCGACACAGCGAAGTCGCGGGTCTTGTCCGCGAGCGCCGATTCGCTCAGCCAATGCGCGCGGACCGCCCAAGCATAGAACCGCAGCACGCCGCGAACCCGGTGGTTGATGGTCGTCGTCCGGTACGCACGTCCGGTGTGCGGACTGGGCTGCGACATCATGCGGTTGCGATAGGCAACCAGGTCGACAGCATCCGCCTTGTGCCAAGGGATGTCGTTCTGCTCGAGCGTGTCGAACCAGTCGTAGAGGATCTCGGTATAGGTTCTGAGCGTGTCGGCGGTGTGCGCGCGCTGGATCGCGTGCTCATGCAGGAAGGCGACCGCGGGCTCGATCAACTGCCACTGCTTCGTGAAAAGAAGCGGGAAACCGGCAGGACGCGGCTCGCGAAGCGAAGTCGCCAAAGCCTGTGCTGCAAGCTGCGCCAAGGGTTCCGGCAGGTCTGCCGGACTCGGCAGCGAAGCCTTGCGGACTATCTGGACCACGGCGCTCTTACCTCGCGGTAAAGCGCTTCACAGCGTCGACGAACGACACGCCGAGCAAGTGCATCGCCAGGTCGATGGCTCCGCCGCCACCGGCGTGCGCGCGTGTGTCGTACCACTTGACGCCCGTGGTCAGGATCTCGAACTCGCCGCGTGCCGTGCTGGCGTGCCAGCGGCGGCTGTGCTCATCCTTGAGGGGCTGATAGGTCGAATCGGGCTTGACGTGGGTGGCTAGCAGCGCGAGCGCGTCGCTGGCCGGCATCTGACGAAGCCGTGTCAACGTCGAGGCACTGAACGACCTGCGAGATCGGCGCGCAACCATCATGTCGAACCCCCGCTGAAGCTGCTGAAAACGCGGGACGCACCGGGCTACTCGCCTCTGAAAGAGGCTTGGGCTCCTCGGGCATGAACAACTGTAGGTCGTGGCGTCGAGCGAGCCAACTCTGTTGACACTCGCGAATGCAACCTAACATCCCTACCTGACCATGCCGTCGCGGGCGGCGCAGGCCGGGCCGGGCGG
>NZ_JABWMJ010000003.1 GCF_013366375.1 Rhizobacter koreensis
TGATGACCATAGCGAGGTGGTCCCACTCCTTCCCATCCCGAACAGGACAGTGAAACGCCTCAGCGCCGATGATAGTGCGGGTTCCCGTGTGAAAGTAGGACATCGTCAGGCTACATTACCCCCAGGCCCTCGCCCCTCAACGGACGAGGGCCTTTTTGTTTGGTCGGCGGCATTAATCGCTCAGGCGGGGTTTCTCGGGCCGATCAGCGGAGTATTCAACGCTGCGTGCCGGCGGTTTTTGGACTTTAGCGTCGCCGCTCCAACAGCCTCAGGAATGCCTCACGTGTTCGGGATGCGGTCCCTTCAGAGATCTCGATCGCGCTCCGGTCTCTTGCGCCGTGGGATGCCTCACGCGCCCGTTCTCGTCTGCCGCTCGTGCGCCGAAGCGGATGTCGCGCAGTCGGCACCGAACGTTGGGGTACACGGGTGATCGCCCGTCTGCAGCGAGCGATCACGATCATCCTGGTCGTGTTCGTGGCCGGTTGGGCGGCGGCTTGTGTTGCGAGAGGTCATGCCGCGCACGCCGCGTGGGCCGCCCTGCTGGTGGTCGGCGGGTATGCCGCGTTCCTTGCCGCCGAGTTCATCTACGCGGCCATTCGCCACGAGGACGGCGCTGCCGCACGTGCTCCGGTCGGGCAGTTGCTGCGCGCCTGGATCGTCGAGGTGATCACGGCACCACTCGTGTTCTGCTGGCGCCAGCCGTTCCGGTCGCAAGCAATCCCGGATGCCGTCGATTCGAAGGACGCTCAGGGAAGGCCGGTACTTCTGGTGCACGGCTTCCTGTGCAACCGCGGCTTCTGGAACCCTTGGATGCGGCGCCTGCGCGCCCGGGGCATCGCGTTCGGGGCGCCGAGTTTGGAACCGGCGTTCGGATCCATCGATGCGTACGCCGACACGATCGAGCGCGCGGCGCGGCAACTGCACGCCGCGTCGGATCAGCCGATCGTGATCGTCGCTCACAGCATGGGCGGACTCGCGGTGCGCGCATGGCTGCGGCGCTATCCGCAGAGCGAGGGACTCGTCTGGCGCATCGTGACGATCGCCTCGCCGCACCAGGGGACGGCGTTCGCTCGGCACGCGCCCAGCACGAACGGGCAGCAGATGCAGATCGGCAGCCGGTGGCTGAGCTCCCTCGCCGGCACGGAGTCGCTCGAGCGCCGCGCGAAGTTCACGTGCTATTTCGGCAACTGCGACAACATCGTGTTCCCGGCGACGCGAGCCTTATTGCCGGGCGCGGTGCATCACCATCTGCCCTCGACCGCGCACGTGCGCATGGCCAGCCGGCGCGAGATATTCGACGAGGTCTTGCGCGCGACCGAACTGCGGTAAGCAGCGTCGGTCTGCCACACCGGTGGCGCGGGCCGGATGCGAGCGATGGTTGTCCGGCCATGCGACCAGCGGGATAGCCGACGGCTCGTCCAAGCGCCCCCCCGATGGTGAAGCGCGCTAGATCGTTCTCACCAGCTGCAGCGCCGCCGTGGTCGAGACGTTGAGCAGCCGGGCCACGTCGGCGATGTCGTCGCCCAGTGCAGGGTTGTCCCAGCCGGTCGCGGTGTGGCGCGCGAGTCGCGCGGCGAGCTCCACGGTACGCACGGCGGTCGTTTCCCGGTGCGCCTCGTCGGCGACTTGCGAGAGGAGGCTTGGCAGCTGCCACGACTGCATCAGCGAGCGTTGCAGATCGGCGACCGTGACGTTGAGCACCCGCAGCTGGATCGCGTGCGACCGCAGCGAGGGGTTGCGGCGCTGCGCCTCGGCGATCTGCAGCGACAGTTCGGGCGCGTGGCACCACAACAGCATCTCGGCGAACTCGTGCAGCAGCGTCGCGGCATGGATGACGGCCGCGTGGGGGTCGCAGCGGTGCACGGCGAACGCCAGCGCGAAGTTCGCGCCGCGATGCGCGCGTGCCAGCACCTTGCGCAACCCGAGCAGCGCGTCGGGCCGATCGGCGAGGCGCGCCTCGACGGTTGGCTGCGGGCCGAAGGCGGCGAAGAAGGGCGAGATGCCCAGCATCACGAGTGCGGCGATCACGGTCTCCGAGCCGGTGACGGCGCGCGCACTGCGGTGCTCGGATGCGTAGGCCAGCACCTTCAGCGTCATCAGCGGGTCGGCCGCGATGGTTTCGCCGATGCCGTTCGCGTCGACGTCGTCGGCGTTGCGTCGCAGCACCTCGAGCGCCTCGGCCGTCTCGGCAAGCACCGGCGTTTCCGCGGCGTGCAGACGCGCCGTCCACGCCGCCAAGTCGGGCAGCGGGGCGCGGATGGTGTCACTGTCGGCGGACGCGGGACTCATCATCGCTGCTCCTGGGTGTGCTCGGCAGTTATCGGCGTACCGGGCGTCGGCTTGAGCGTGCCCACCGAGCGACGGGCACGGCGGCCCGAACGACTTCCGAGCCGACCACAGCGCGAGAAACATCGCGCTTCGCTCGCGATGTGCAGTGGGCCACGTCGCTGAAGTCGGCGAGTCCGCCGACTCAGGTCGGTCATCTCAAGCGGATGGTCGCGCTGCCGAACCGGTGCCTCAGGCTCGCCCGCCGAATTCCCTCGGGCGCGCACCCGCTCCGAACCACGCCGGCGTCCCGTGAGCCCGAATACCGACCCGTTCACCACCGAGCCGGCGCAGCCAGAGCCGCCGAGCTCCGGGCGGCTGCTGTCTCAGCTCCATCGCCCGGGACCTGCGGCACTCGCGAGCGAGTCCTACTGAAACGCCACCTCCGCGAAGCTTCTCAGCTTTCGGCTGTGCAGCCGATCGATGCCGGAGTCGCGCAGGAGCTCGATCGCTCGCACGCCGATGCGCAGGTGCTGGTCGACGCGCTCGCGGTAGAAGTGGTTCGCCATCCCGGGCAGCTTGATGTCGCCGTGCAGCGGCTTGTCGCTCACGCAGAGCAGGGTGCCGTACGGCACGCGGAAGCGGAAGCCGTTCGCCGCGATGGTCGCGCTTTCCATGTCGAGTGCGATCGCGCGGCTCTGACTGAACCGGCGCTCGGGCGTGCTCAGCGCGCCGCGCGACGGCAGCAGTTCCCAGTTGCGGTTGTCGGTGCTCGCGACCGTGCCGGTCCGCATGATCCGCTTCAGCTCGTAACCCTGCAGCTGCGTCACTTCGGCAACCGCGGACTCGAGCGCGACCTGGATCTCCGCGAGCGCCGGGATCGGCACCCAGAGCGGCAGCTCCTCGTCGAGCACGTGGTCCTCGCGAACGTAGCCGTGCGCGAGCACGTAGTCGCCGAGCTGCTGCGAATTGCGCAGCCCGGCGCAGTGGCCGAGCATCACCCAGGCATGCGGGCGCAGCACGGCGATGTGATCGGTGATCGTCTTGGCGTTGGCCGGGCCGACGCCGATGTTGACCATCGTGATGCCGCGTCGATCGCCACGCACCAGGTGGTAGGCGGGCATCTGCGGCAGCCGCGGCGGCGGCGCCCCGAGTTCGTCGCCCGGCTGCGGCGCGGCGCCCTTGTGCCGTGTGATCACGTTGCCGGGCTCGACGAACGCCTCGTAGCCGTGCGGGCCGCCCGCGCCGGCCATCGCCTCGTGCCCCAGCCGCACGAACTCGTCGATGTAGAACTGGTAGTTCGTGAAGAGAACGAAATTCTGGAAGTGGTCCGGAGCGGTGCCGGTGTAGTGCCGCAGGCGCTGCAGCGAGTAGTCGACGCGCGGCGCGGTGAACAGCGCGAGCGGCTGCGGTCCCCCGGCAGCCGGCTCGAAGGTGCCGTTTGCGATGCCGTCGTCCATCGCGCCGAGATCGGGCAGGTCGAACATGTCGCGCAGCCGCAGGCGCCGCTCGGCCGGCAGGCTGCCATCGATGTGGTCGTTGTCGGCCAGCGAGAAGTGCACCGGGATCGGCTGGTGGCTGGTGCCCACCTCGAGCCCCGCATGATGGTTCTGGAGCAACAGGCGGAACTGCTCGAGGTAGTAGCGCCCGAACAGGTCGGGGCGCGTCAAGGTGGTTTCGAACGTTCCGGCGCCGGCGACGAAACCGTAGCTGAGGCGGGAGTCGGCGCGCACCACCGTGTCGGTACGCACCCGCACGAACGGGTAGCACGCGCGCACGTGCGCATCGATCGCGTCGCCGCGCACGAATGCCTGCAGCGAGTCGCGCAGGTAGGTCACGCTCGCGTCGTAGATGGTGCGGACTTGCGCGAGCGCCTGTTCGGGGTCGTCGTAGCGGAGCGGGGCGAAAAATGGGGGCGCAGAGGTCATGGTGCGGCGTGGCGTCGGCGACGGATCAGAGCGTGTCGTGCGTGCGTGGGTGGACGGGGCGACCCGCGCTGACGTGCTTGGGTCGAGCGCCGGGCCGCGAGCGCCATTGTTCCACCGGTGCGCCGCGAGGGCGGCCCAGGGCGTGGCGCCGGATTGCCGCCGCCGCCGATCCCTCGCATCATCGCGCGATGACCAGCCGAGCAGGATCGATCGAGCGATGAGCGGCCCCGGGCGCATTCGCGTCGGTGTGGGTGGCTGGACCTACGCTCCTTGGCGCGACAACTTCTTCCCCTCAGGGCTCGTGCAGAGCCGCGAGCTCGCTTACGCGAGCCGACGCCTGACGGCGATCGAGATCAACGGCACCTACTACCGCACGCAGACGCCGGCGAGCTTCGCGAAATGGCACGACGAAACACCGGACGACTTCGTGTTCAGCGTGAAGGCGTCGCGCTACGCCACCTCGCAGCGCGTGCTCGCCAACGCCGGCGAGGCGATCCAGCGCTTCGTCGGCAGCGGCATCGCCGAGCTCGGGCCCAAGCTCGGGCCGCTGGTGTGGCAGTTCGCACCGACCAAGCGCTTCGACCCGGACGACTTCGGCGCCTTTCTCGCGCTGCTGCCGAAGGAGGTCGGCGGCGTTCGGCTGCGCCATGCACTCGAGGTGCGCCATGCGAGCTTCATGGACCCGGCGTACCTGGCGCTGGCGCGCGAGCACCGCGTCGCCACGGTGTTCGCCGACTCCACCGAGTACCCGTCGTTCGCCGACCTGACCGGCGACTTCGTCTACGCGCGCCTGATGGGCTGCGAATCGCAGCACGCCACCGGGTACGCGCCCGAGCGGATCGAGGCCTGGGCGGAGGCGGCGCGTACCTGGGCCGCGGGCGGCGAGCCGACTGGCCTGTCGCGCGTCGTCGAGCCGCCGAGCACGGGCTCGCGTGGCAGCCCGCGCGGTTCCGCGGCGGGCCGCGATGTCTTCGTGTTCTTCATCAGCGGCGCGAAGGAGCGCGCGCCGGCGGCGGCGCTGGCGCTGCTCGAGCGGCTCGGCATCGCACCGTCCGCCTAGGCACGCGAGCCGCAACGAAGCGAGGCCGGCGACCCGCCCGACGTGGAGCGGCTCGCCGGCCTCACGCGTGTTCAGCGCGCGGCGCTCGATCAGGTTCCGCGGTTACGGCCGAACAGGAAGGTCGCGACGGCGAGGATCACGAACACGATGAAAAGGATCTTGGCGATGCCGGCGGCGCCGGCAGCAATGCCGCCGAACCCGAACACGGCAGCGATCAGCGCGATCACGAAAAAGACAACGGCGTAGTGCAGCATGGTGACTCCTGTTGGTGGCTGGCGCCGCCGGTGGCGGTGGTGCCGATGGGCAGGATCGATGCTGAGTGCGACGCGGCGGCGTTCGCATCGGCCGGCTGGCCGATGCCGCGTCGGCTCGCTCGCGCACCTGATGTCGGAGCGCTCCGACCGGGCTGCCGGCAAGCAGGAGATGGCGTCCAAGGCGCGTGACGGCTTGGCCGGAAGCTGCTCCCCCGGTCCGGCCCTCGGAGCCTCGTCGGCACTGCGCAGCAACTTCCCAGGGGCGTGCCGCCCGGTGGTGAGCGCAGGCCCGGCGCGCGAGGGCCCGCGCGCTCAGCCGCCCGTCGCCGCGCCCGGTTCGCCGATCGTCCCGGCGTCGAGGTGGCGGGTGCACGCGAGCAGCTCGATCCGGCACGGCGACTGCGCCTCGAGCACCGTCATCGACGCATTGCCGATGCGCAGCGTGCGCGCGTGCGCGGCAAGGTCGGCATGCTCGCGCAGCATCGTGGCGATCACGAGCCCGTGCGTCACCACGACGAGCGGGCCAGGGGCTGCGGCGCGGCGCGCCAGCACGCTCTCGAACGCACCCGCCACGCGCGCCGTGAACGTGGCCAGCGATTCGCCGCCCGGGGGGGCCGTGACGAGCGCCAAGGGGTCGTAGCCGAGAGAGTCGAACAGCCGGCCGCGCAAAGCGCCGAAGTCGCGCTCGCGCAGCGTGGCGTCGAGTTCGACGTCGACCTCGCATCGCGCCGCGATGGCGTCGGCCGTCTGCCGCGCGCGAGGGTGGTCGCTGCTCACGATGGCCGCGACGCCCATGCCCGCGAGGCGCTCGGCGAGCGCCGCGGCCTGCGCGAGCCCGCGCGGGCTGAGCGGCGTGTCGGGCGGCTGCAGGACGCGTGCCGCGTTCAACGCGGTCTCGCCGTGGCGCACCAGGATGATCGACACGGCAGTGGGCGGGCGAAGACTCGAGTCCGACCCTACCGCCCCCAGCCGGAACAGCCCGGCCACGGGCGGCGAGCAGTCAGCGCAGCGTTCCTCTCAGAGCCCCGCGTCGGCGCGCAGTGCGGACGCCTTGTTGGTGCGCTCCCAGGTGAACTCGGGCTCGTCGCGACCGAAGTGACCGTAGGCGGCGGTCTTCTCGTAAACCGGGCGCAGCAGGTCGAGCATCTGGATGATGCCCTTCGGGCGCAGGTCGAAATGCTTGCGCACGAGCTCCTCGATCTTATGGTCGGGGATCTTGCCGGTGCCTTCGGTGTAGACCGTGATGTTCATCGGCTTGGCGACGCCGATCGCGTAGGCGACCTGGATCTGGCACTGCCTGGCAAGGCCCGCCGCGACGATGTTCTTGGCCACGTAGCGCGCCGCGTAGGCCGCCGAGCGGTCGACCTTCGACGGGTCCTTGCCCGAGAACGCGCCGCCGCCGTGCGGGCACGCGCCGCCGTAGGTGTCGACGATGATCTTGCGGCCGGTGAGGCCGCAATCGCCCTGCGGGCCGCCGATGACGAAGCGGCCGGTCGGGTTGATCAGGAACTTGGTTTCCTGCAGCCACTCCTTCGGCAGCACCGGCTTGATGATCTCCTCGATCACCGCCTCGACGAACGACGCCTTCATCTTGGTGTGCGTCTCGCTCTGGTCGGGGTCGTGCTGGCTCGACAGCACCACCGTGTCGATCGAGTGCGGCTTGCCGTCCACGTAGCGCATCGTCACCTGGCTCTTCGCGTCGGGGCGCAGGAACGGCAGGCGGCCGTCGCGCCGAAGCTGGGCCTGACGCTCGACGAGGCGGTGCGCGTAGTAGATCGGCGCGGGCATCAGCTCGGGCGTCTCGTCGCACGCGTAGCCGAACATCAGGCCCTGGTCGCCCGCGCCGGTGTTCAGGTGGTCGTCGCTCGCGTGGTCGACGCCCTGGGCGATGTCGTTGGACTGCTTGTCGTAGCAGACCATGACCGCGCAGCCCTTGTAGTCGATGCCGTAGTCGGTGTTGTCGTAGCCGATGCGCTTGATCGTGTCGCGCGCGACCTGGATGTAGTCGACGTGCGCGTTGGTCGTGATCTCGCCGGCGAGCACCACGAGGCCGGTGTTGCACAGCGTCTCGGCCGCGACGCGCGAGCGCGGGTCCTGCCGGAAGATCGCGTCGAGAATGGCGTCCGAAATCTGGTCGGCAACCTTGTCGGGGTGGCCTTCGGAGACGGATTCGGAGGTGAAAAGGAAATCGTTCGACACGAGTGGCTCCAGTGGTTGGTCGGTTGCACCTTGCGTTGCCGACCGAGCGCTGGGTTCGCGGCGAACGCTTTAGCAGGATTTGTTGAGCCCGATGGCCCGGCAGGCAGTGCCTGCGTCGCCCCGCAAGTAGTTCAGTAACTCGGCGACGCTGGGATTATAGAAAGTCTTGCCACGCCTCCGGTGCCCGCCGAGGAGATGGTTTGCCCGCACGCGTGCTGCTCGCGTTCATGAAGTGTTTCCAGGTGCTGCCGCTCGGCGTACAGGCGGCGCTCGGGCGCGCGCTCGGTGCACTGCTGCACGCCCTGGCCGGTTCGCGCCGCCACATCGCGGCGACCAACATCGCGCTCTGCTTTCCGGAGAAGCCGGAAGACGAGCGGCGCCGGCTGGTGCGTGAGCACTTCGGCTGGCTCGGTCGCAGCCTGCTCGAGCGGGGCCTCCTCTGGTTCGCGCCACCCGAGCGACTGCGCCGGCTGATCCACGTCGAGGGCGAGGTCGATCTGGCCGAGCGCAGCGAACGGCCGGTGATGTGGCTGGTGCCGCACTTCATGGCGCTCGACGTGGCCGGGGCCGCGGTGCTGCTGTTCCAGCGGCGCAAGGGCGTCTCGATCTACCAGGCCCAGAGCGATCCGGCGATCGATGCGGCGCTGCGCCGCGGGCGCCTGCGCCTCGGCAACGCCGAGATCTTTCCGCGCGACGAGTCCGTCAAGCCGCTGATCCGCGCGATCAAGGCCGGCGCGGCGTTCTTCAACCTGCCCGACATGGACTTCGGCACCCGCGATGCCGCGTTCGTGCCGTTCTTCGGCGTGCCGGCGAGCACACTGCTTGCGCCGTCGCGCATGGCGCGCGCGCTCGGCATGGTGGTGCAGCCGATCACCGCCGAGATCCTGCCCGGCGGGCGCGGCTACCGGGTGCGCTTCCACACACCGTGGCAAGACTTCCCGAGCGACGACGCGGTCGCCGACAGCGCCGCGATGAACCGCTGGATCGAGGCCGAGATCCGCGCCGACCCCGCGCAGTACCTCTGGGTGCACCGCCGCTTCAAGACCCGGCCGCCCGGCGAGCCGTCGTTGTATTGACGCGCCGCGGCGAGCCGTGCGGCAGGCTGCGCGGTGACGCGACGCGATAATTCGCCATGCGCCTTCGCTTCACCAAAATGCACGGTGCCGGCAACGACTTCGTCGTGGTCGACGCGACCCGCGCCAACGTCGGCCTCGACCGCACCCAGCTGCGCGCGCTCGGCGACCGCCGCTACGGCATCGGCGCCGACCAGATCCTGCTGATCGAGCCCAGCCCCGCGAGCGGCGTCGACTTCGGCTACCGCATCTTCAACGGCGGCAGCGGCGACGAGGTCGAGCAGTGCGGCAACGGCGCACGCTGCGTCGCCCGCTACGTGCTCGATCATGGTCTGACCGATCGCGGGGTGATCCGCGTGCAGACGATGAGCAGCGTGATCGACCTGCACGCCTTGCCGGACGGCCGCGTGCGCGTCGACATGGGCGCGCCGTCGTTCGAGCCGGCACGGCTGCCGTTCGACGCGAGCGGGCTGCTGCCGGTCGACGTGGCGAGCGGGCCCGGCGCCGGCCTCGCCGACGTCCGCGCGGGGTGGAGTGCTGCGATGGCAGCAGCGGCGGCGCGCGGCAACCGCATCGCCGCGAGCGCCGTCGACTTCACGGCCAGTGCCACACCCGCGGACGATGCGTTTGCGATCTGGCCGCTCAACGTCCAGGGCCGCATCGTCGAGATCGCGACCGTGTCGATGGGCAATCCGCACGCGGTGCAGGTGGTTGCCGACGTCGACACGGCGCCGGTGGCGTCGCAGGGGCCGGTGATCGAGGCGCACGCGCGCTTCCCGCGCCATGTGAACGCCGGCTTCGTGCAGATCGTCGAACGCGGCCGGATCCGCCTGCGCGTCTACGAGCGCGGCGCGGGGGAAACGCTCGCTTGCGGGACCGGCGCCTGCGCGGCGGCCGTGGCCGGCATGCGCGCCGGCCTCCTCGATCCCCGCGTCGACGTCGAGGCGCGCGGCGGCCTGCTCACCATCGAATGGGCGGGCGGCAACGCGCCGGTCTGGATGACCGGTGACGCGACGCGCGTGTTCGACGGCGAGATCGACATCTGACGCGGCGCGCCACGCCGAAGCCCTTTCAACGACCTGACCGAGCGACCCGCATCCATGAGCATCCAGGGCATCACCGAAGACGACATCGCGAACTACCTGGCGGCCAGCCCGGGGTTCTTCGAGCGCCACGCCGAGCTGATCGGCACGATCCAGGTGACCAGCCCGCACGGGCACCGCGCGGTGTCGCTGCAGGAGCGGCAGATGGAAATGCTGCGCGAGAAGATCAAGGGCCTCGAGCACAAGATCATCGAGATGATCCGCAACGGCCAGGAGAACGTCGCCATCGCGGACAAGCTGCACCGCTGGACCCGCGAGCTCATGCTCACCGGCAACGCCGCCGACCTGCCCGAGGTGCTGGTGCGCGAGCTGCAGCATCACTTTCTCATCCCCCAGGCGGCGATCCGCGTCTGGGGCGCGGCCGAGGCGTTCGAATCACTGCCGTTCGCCGCGCCCGTCGGCGACGACGTCAAGGCGTTCGGGGCGAGCCTCACGTCGCCGTACTGCGGTGCCAACGCGGGCTTCGAGGCAGTGAAGTGGCTCGCCGCGCCCGCGGAGGCGGCGTCGCTCGCGCTGCTGCCGCTGGCGCCGTTCGAGCAGCCGACGGCGGCGTTCGGCCTGCTGGTGCTCGCGTCGCCCGACCCGACACGCTACTCGAGCGACATGGGCACCGAGTTCCTCGAGCGCATCGCCGAGGTGTCGAGCGCGGCCCTGTCGCGCCTGCTGCCGACCGCCTGACGCGCGCCGAGCGATGAGCGCGGGCGCACGCCGGCGGAACGCGGGGGCGCCGCTGTCGAATGCGCCGCTCGAGCGTCCGGGCCCGGTGGGCGCGGACATGGTCGCCGAAGCGCCGCCGCTCGACGCCGACCTGACTGCGCACCTCGAGCACCTGCGCGTCGAGCGCCGCGTCGCGCCGCGCACCCTCGCGATCTACGAAGACGCGTTCCGGCGCCTGCAGCGATTCGCGGCGGCGACATCGGTCGTGCCGCGGTCTGCGCGCGCCGAGCACGCACGGCGCTGGGCCGCGCAGCTGCACGCCGAGGGGCTGGCGCCGCGCAGCATCGCGCTCGCGCTGTCGGCGTGGCGCGGCTTTTACCGCTGGCTCGGCCAGGCCGGACTGATCGCCGCCAACCCGGTCGACGGGGTGCGAGCGCCCAAGGCCGCCAAGCCGCTTCCGAAGGCGCTGAGCGTCGATCACGCGGTGGCGCTCGCGAGCCATGCCGGCGGCGACGGCGACGCGGTGCTCGAGGCACGCGACCGCTGCATCGTCGAGCTGCTCTACGGCTGCGGTCTGCGGATTGCCGAGCTCACCGGGCTCGACGTGCGCGCCGGCGTCGACGCGGCGGGCTGGATCGACGTCGCCGACGCCAGCGCGCACGTGCTCGGCAAGGGCAGCAAGCGCCGCAGCGTGCCGGTCGGCGCACCGGCACTCGAGGCGCTCGGCGCGTGGCTCGCGGTGCGCGAGCGCGTCGCGCACCGCGACGAGCCGGCACTCTTCGTCAGCCGCCACGGCCATCGGCTCACCGCAAGCCAGGTGCGCTCGCGCCTGAAAGCGCGCGCGCTGCAGGCGGGCGTGCCGAGCCACGTGCACCCGCACATGCTGCGCCACTCGTTCGCCTCGCACCTGCTGCAGTCGAGTGGCGACCTGCGCGCGGTGCAGGAGCTGCTCGGTCACGCCAACATCGCGACGACCCAGGTCTACACCCGGCTCGATTTCGGGCACCTGTCGAAGGTGTACGACGCGGCGCATCCGCGCGCGCGGCGGAGGAAGTAGCGTCAACGGGAAGGCGACGCGCCCCGGCTCGAGCAGGAAGGGCGCGACCGGTGCCGGAGGCTGGCCTCGTCGGCTGGCGCGCGGTGCGCGTCCCTTCAGCCGCGCCGTCCGTGACCGGCACCCTGCGCGGCGCGATGCCCTGCGCTACGACTTGCCCGAAGCGAGCACGAACGCGGTGGCCGCCGCGGCGGGAAGGGCGTCGGCGCTCGGCTTGGCCTCGGGGCGCGGCGGGGGTGCCGCTGCCCCGTGCTCGGCCGCGCCCGTGAGTGCAGGCAGGGTGCCACCGCTCTTGCCTGGCGCGCGGCTCGATGCCTGGGTGCCTGCGCCGCTGCTGAGGTAAAGATGGAGCGCGCGCACGTCCACGTCGTTCATCTCGCGCAGCGATGCGAACGGCATCACCGGGCTGACGGCGCTGCCGTCGGGGCGCTTGCCCGTCTTGAGCATCGCCGCGAACGCGTCGGCGGTCGGGTAGCGCGGCATCACGCTGCCTTCGCCGGGCGCCAGGCGGGCGGCAGCCGGCCAGTCGGGCGGCGCGCCGGGGATCTTGCCGCCGAGCAGCTCGGGTCCGTGGCAGCCGACGCAGCTGTTCGCCACGTAGCGGCCGTGCGCCACCGTCACGCCCTCGGCGACCGGCTGGGCCGGCGCCAGCGTGTGGTCGATCTTCTCGGCGGCGTCGCGGACGACGCCGAAGCCGTAGAGCGCCTTGACCGGAAGCGGCAGGCGCAGCTCGGCTGCGGCGCCGGGCGCCGACGGCAGATGCCGCACATGAGCGACCAGGGCGCCGAGGTCGGCGTCGGTGAGCCGGTTGTAGTCCTCGCTCGGCATGATCAGCAGCGGACGGCCGTCCGGCTTGACGCCGTGCCGGATCGCGCGATCCCAGTCGGCCGCGCCGTAGCCGGCGACGGTGCGGGCGCCCCGCGTGATGTTCGGCGCCCGCACGAACAGGCCGTTCGCGTCCTGGACGACGACCCGGCCGGCGCCGTCGCTGCCGTGGCAGTCGGCGCAGCCGCGCGAGCGGAACAGGTAGGCGCCGCGCTCCAGCGCAGCGCGGTCGTCGTAGAACGCCACCGGCTGCGCCGGCACGTCGATGCGGCGCGCCAACTTGCGTTCGCCCCGCTGCAGCGCGATGCCGACGACCAGCGTCGCCAGTGCGAGCAGCGACAGGACGCCGATGGCGCCGCGCCGGACCCATGTGTTCATCGCCGAGCCCCCTTCGCGTGCGGGGTCAGGCACCCGGCGCCACGCCGGCGGCGAGCGCGAGCTTCCTCCAGCCGGCGGCGTCGAGGTGCGGGCGCACCATCGTCAGCACGCCGAGCAGCGCCTCGGGCGGCATGCCGGCCTTCATGTCGCCGACCAGCAGCGCGCGATCGACCGGGGGCAGCATCGGCAGCATCCAGCGCGCGACCAGCAGCTGGCCGGCCGGCGGGATGCTCGCGACCAGACGGTCGTGCAGCGCGACCAGCTCGGCGTCGCTGTACTGCTCCCACAGCATGGCGTTGTGCTGGGTCTCCTCGACGTGCATGTGCTCGAAGTTCTCGGCGACGAAGAGGGCCAGATGGCGATACAGGCGCAGCGCGAGCGCCGGCGCGCTGGCCGCCGGGGCGGCCGCCAGCCCGGCGGCCTCGCTGCGCAGCGCGTCGATCGAGTCGAGGTGATCGACGTGCTCGCCGGCGACCCGGCTTGCGCCGGCCGGGCGGCGCGCCTCGATCGCGGTGTGGATGAAGTCGTTCTCGTGGCGGATGTGGTCGCAGCAGAAGTCGAGCAGCTCGTTCAGCTGCGCGAGACCGGCGTCGCGATCGGCAGGATCGCTGACGTCGAGGCGGCCGATGCGCACCAGCGTGTCGGACATGAACGCGCGCAGCGCCTTGTGGATCCAGGCGTACATGTCGAAGCGGGGCGCGGCCGCGGTGTTCACGGTGGTGGCGGGGCGGACGGCGTCGAGGGTGCTCGTGGACATGCAGGTCTCCGTTGCGGGATGCGGCAAACGCCGCGATGGCCGGCATTCTTCGAAAACGCGATGCGCGGGCCATCGCCCGAAGGAGCCACGGCGCGGCGTGCGACGGGCCATGGCGGCGCGGGCATGGAGCGCGCGGGTGCGGTGGCACGGGCCATGACGAAGCGGATGCGTAACCGGCGCAGGCGAGGGACGGGCCATGGGCCGGCGCCTGCGCCCGCGAGGCCGAGCCGGGCCATGGCTCGCCCGGCGCGACCCCTACGGCTTCACCCCGCGACGTGCGCCCGGTACCAGGCCGCGGCCTGGCCGCGCGACTGCAGCGCGAGCTTGTCGAGGATGTTGGCGACGTGGCGCTTGACGGTGTGCGGGCTGAGGTCGAGCGCGCGTGCGATCAGCTTGTTGCTGTCGCCAGCGGCGATATGGCGCAGCACGTCGAGCTCGCGCGCGCTGAGTGGCGTCGCAGATGCCGTCGGCGCGGCCGAAGGCGCTGCTTCGAGCGCGGCCGGGCGCAGCGCTCGCTCGCCATCCGCCTCGCTGGCAAAGCACGCGGCCCACGCGCGCAGCTGCGCAGTCGCGGTGGGCTCGAGCCGCTCGCCCCATGCCGCATCGGCGAGCTCGAGCAGCCCGGCAGCGCCGATCGCGAGCGCGCCGCCCGGCTCGCCGGCGCGCTCGGCGCTGTCGAGCGCGGCGGTGATCATGGCGGCGGCCTCGTCCAGGCGCCCGAGACGCAGCCAGGCGCGTGCGAGCCGCAGGCGGATTTCGTTGCTCTGGCCGAACACGCCGAGCGCGAGCGGCGGCTCGAGCGCGCGCGCGAAGGCGTCGGCCGCGTGCTCGAGCTCGCCACGATGCCAGGCGACGCGTCCTTCGATGCCGTCGCGGAACGCCTGCAGCATGGCCGGCGCCTTTGCGAGCTCGCTGCGCGCGGGCAGCGCGGCGGCGAGCGCGAGCACCGCGTCGACGTCGCCTCCGATGTCGGCGACGCGCACCGCGTGCATCTGGTAGTAGGCGTGGAACACCGAGCCACGCCGGTAGCCGACGTCGGGGTCGTCGAACAGCTTCATCAGCTCGTCGACGGCGTGGCGCGATGCCGCGCGGTCGCCGTTCAGCGCGTGCAGCATCGAGAGCGCGCCGTAGACATAGACGCGCACGTTGGCCGGCGGGCCGAGCCAGCGGGCGTCGGCTTCCGCCCGCTGCAGCACGCGTGCCGCGGCGGCGAAGCGCCCCGCCAGGAACTCGCCCCAGCCTTCGGCCACGTACGCCATCGCGCGCAGCGGCGTCGGCGTGTCGGGGGTGGCACGCAGTGCGCCGGTTGCGAAGCGCGCCAGCGGCTCGCGCATGCCGTGGATGCCGCACTGCAGGGCGCGCGGCACGCACTGGTACCAGAGGATCACGCTGTCGCTCGGCTCGACGGTGTCGAGGACGCGTGCGTAGAGCGGGCCGACCTCGTCGAAACGGCCGATGTCGAATGCGCAGTAGACGCGCACGATGCCGGCGAGCGCGGCGTCGCGCGTCTCCAGACGGTCGATCGGGATCGCGTCGAGCAGCGTCAGCGCGTCGCGGCCGCGCCCGGCACCGGCGGTCGCCACCGCCACGTAGATGCCCGAGCGGTAGGCGGCGAGCGTGTCGCCGGCGGACTCGAATGCGGCCTGGGCCTGACGCGCCGACTCGCCCATGCGCGGCCAGTCCCAGCGCGACCAGGCGCACAGGCACCGCATGTGCGCCAGCGCCCCGGAGCGCTCGCGCACGTCGGGCGGGAACTGCTCCAGCAGGCGCAGCACCGGCGCCGGCCCGACGGTGATGATGATCTCGGCGCCGGCGCGCGCGAGCACCGCCTCGGCCTCGCTCCAGTCGCCCGCTCGCACCAGGAAACCGATGCGGCGCAGCGTGTCCGGTTCGCCGGCGGCGGCGCGGCGGTAGAGCAGCGGGAGCTCGTCGGCCATCTCGCGGCGCAGCCGGTCCTGCAGGAAGTCGCGGAACAGATCGTGCAGGCGCAGCGTCGGTTCGGCGCCGGCGAGCACCGACACGAAGAGGCCGCGCCGCTCGATCTCTTCCAGCCACTCGGCGGCGCGAGCGTCGGCCGACACGGCGGCGCAGCGGCCGGCGGTGAGCTCGCTCAGCACCGAGCAGCGCAGCAGGAAGCAGCGCAGCTCGCGCGGCATCTCGTCGAGCACTTCGGCGAGCAGGTAGTCGAACACGTGGCGGTCGGTCGCGCCGTCGGCGATCGCCGCCCGCGTGGCGTGACCCGTGCGCAGGCTGTTGACCGCCAGGCGCAGGCCCACCGCCCAGCCGTGAGTGCGGTGCAGCAGGCGTCGGCTCGTCGCGTCGAGCGAATCGGCGCCGTCGGCGGCCGCCGCGGGAGCGAGCAGGGCGCCGACCTCGTCGAGCGTGAAGCGCAGGTCGGGTTCGCGGAATTCGGCAAGCTCGTCGTGGGCGCGCAGGCGCGCCAGCGAGAGCGGCGGCTCGCTGCGCGTCGCGACGATGAGCCCCCACTGCGCCGGCAGGCGCTCGAGCAGCTGGTCGACGAAGTCGAACACCGCGGCATCGCGGATCCGGTGCGCGTCGTCGACGACGATGAGGCCGCGCCGCACGTCGCACGCGGCGAGCGTGTTGACGAGCTCGCCGAGCGCAGCGCGACGATCGCCACGGCTGCCCCCGGCCATCGCGACCAGCGCCTCGGGGTCGATGCGCCACGGCGGGTCGAACGGCTCGAGCGCGGCGCACAGGCACGCGAGCAGCGCGAGCGCGTCGTCGTCGAGGTCGACCGCGACCCAGGCCACCGAGGCCGCACCGCCAAGCCGGGCGATGAGGCGGGTCAGCGCGGCGGTCTTGCCGAACCCGGCAGGTGCCGCGACCAGCACCAGGCGCTTGCTCAGCGCCGCGTCGACGAGCCGCTCCTCGAGCGTGACGCGCGCCACCAGCCCCGCGCGCGGACGCGGCGGCTGGATCTTCGTGAGCGCGAACGACGGCGTCATCGGCGGGAGGCGCGCATTGTCGCCAACCGCGCGGCGGCTGGGGAGGTGGGCCCACGCCAGATCCGGCGCAACGCCGTTGCGGCGCCGGCTGCTCGTCGATGCTGCGGGCGCATGGCAGGCGAGCGCGCCGCATGAACGAGCCTGCGCGTTGCGCGGCGCAGTCGCCGCGCGTTCGCCCAGCGCGTGCTCAGCAGCGGCCGTCGAGGCTCACGCGTCAACCCTCGCCCAGCGGCAGCGCCGTCTCGTCCTTGGCCCGATGCACGCTGAAATACGCCTTCACGTTGCGCACGTTGGCGTCCTCGGTGAAGAGGCGCTGGACCAGCGCGTGATAGTCGGCCATGTCGCGCAGCTGCACGCAAAGCACGAAGTCGGGACCGGGCGAGACGCGGTGGCACTGGCGCACGGCGGGCTCCGCGATCGCCCGCGTTTCGAAGGCGGCGAGCGCGTCGGCACCCTGACGGTCGAGGCTCACCTCGACGAACGCCGTCACGCCGAAGCCCAGCTTCTCGGGCGAGAGCAGGGCCACCCGGCGCTCGATGACGCCGGCGTCGACGAGCCGGCGCACGCGGCGCAGGCAGGTCGCAGGCGACGTATGAACCACCGACGCGAGCGCGTGGTTGGTGATCGATGCGTCGCGCTGCAGCGCGTCGAGGATCGCCCAGTCGGTCGCGTCGAGCGGCGGGAGCGCTGCGGAAGATTTCATCGAAGCCGCGAGTCTGCTTTTTTGTTGCAGTTCATGGGGAAGTTGGCATTTTCGTTCATTTTCCCAAGGATGTCGCAACCCTTTTTCACGTGCGCCGTTCTACAGTGCCGCTCCCCCACGCTCAGAAGGCCTGCCATGTGCGGAATCGTTGCCGGCGTCAGCACCCGGAACATCGTGCCGATCCTCATCGAGGGCCTGCGGCGTCTCGAGTACCGCGGCTACGACTCGTGCGGCATCGCGCTGCACCAGGACGGCGAGCTGCGGCGCGCGCGCAGCACGGCGCGCGTCACCGAACTGCAGGCGAGCGCCGACACCGACCGGCTCGCCGGTGGCACCGGCATCGCGCACACGCGCTGGGCCACCCACGGCGCGCCGTTGGTCCACAACGCGCACCCGCACTTCTCGCCGGGGCCACGGCGCGCGCGCGCCGACGCCGGTCAGGACGCGGGCGAGGCGTCGGGCATCAGCGCGGTGGGCCGGGTCGGTCTGGTCCATAACGGGATCATCGAGAACCACGACGAGCTGCGCGCGGCGCTGACCGCCAAGGGCTACGAATTCGTCACGCAAACCGACACCGAGGTGATCGCGCACCTGGTGGACCACCACTACACCGGCGACCTGCTCGAGGCGGTGCAGCAGGCGATCCCGCAGCTGCGCGGCGCGTACGCGATCGCGGTGTTCTGCCGCGACGAGCCGCACCGGGTGGTCGGCGCGCGCCACGGCTCGCCGCTGGTGCTCGGCGTGACGGTCGGCGACTTCGGCCGCGGCGCCGAGACCTTCCTGGCCTCGGACGCGATGGCGCTCGCCGGCGTCACCGACCAGATCGTCTACCTCGACGACGGCGACGTCGCCGACCTGCAGCTGGGCAAGTACTGGCTGCTGCACGCCGAGAGCGACGGCCGCTGGCGCCGCATCGAGCGCCCGGTGCGCACCGTGGTCGCGCACACCGGTGCGGCCGAGCTCGGCCCGTACCGCCACTACATGCAGAAGGAGATCTTCGAGCAACCGAAGGCGATCGCCGACACGCTCGACGCGGTCGCCGGCGTCGCGCCCGACCTGTTCGGCGACGCGGCGCACCGCGTGTTCGATCGCATCGACTCGGTGCTGATCCTCGCCTGCGGCACCAGCTACTACAGCGGCTCGGTCGCCAAGTACTGGCTCGAAAGCATCGCCAGGATCCCGACCCAGGTCGAGATCGCGAGCGAGTACCGCTACCGCGACAGCGTGCCGAACCCGCGCACGCTGGTCGTCACCATCTCGCAGAGCGGCGAGACGGCCGACACGCTGGCCGCGCTGAAGCACGCGCGCTCGCTCGGCATGAACGACACGCTGACGATTTGCAACGTCGCGACGAGCGCGATGGTGCGCGAATGCGCGCTCGCGTACATCACGCGCGCCGGCGTCGAGATCGGCGTCGCGTCGACCAAGGCGTTCACGACGCAGCTGGTGGGCCTGTTCCTGCTGACGCTGGCGCTCGCGAAGACGCGCGGCCACCTCGACGACGCGGCGGAGGCGCGCCACCTGCAGGCGCTGCGCCACCTGCCGGTCGCGGTGCAGGCGGTGCTCGCGCTCGAGCCGCATATCATCGCCTGGGCCGACGAGTTCGCGCGCAAGGAGAACGCGCTCTTCCTCGGCCGCGGCATGCACTACCCGATCGCGCTGGAAGGCGCGCTCAAGCTGAAGGAGATCAGCTACATCCACGCCGAGGCGTACCCCGCCGGCGAGCTCAAGCACGGCCCGCTCGCGCTGGTGACGGCGCAGATGCCGGTGGTCGCGATCGCACCGAACGACGCGCTGCTCCAGAAGCTCGAGAGCAACCTGCAGGAAGTGCGCGCGCGCGGCGGCGAGCTGTTCGTGTTCGCCGACGCCGACACCCGCATCCATTCGGGCGACGGCATCCGCGTGATCCGCATGCCGGAGCACTACGGCGCGCTCTCGCCCATCCTCCACGTGATCCCGCTGCAGCTGCTCGCGTATCACACCGCCTGCGCACGCGGCACCGACGTCGACAAGCCGCGCAACCTGGCCAAGAGCGTCACCGTCGAGTAGGCGAGGCGCCGACCGTCCGTCGGCTATAACGGCGGCGCCGCCGCCATGGATCCCGCGACCGTCATCCTGGTTCTCGCCACGCATCTCACGTGCTCCGGCGGGCTTTTCCTGGTCGTGGGCCGGCAGCTGCCCGAACGCTGCGGCATCCAGCTCTGGGGCTTGTGCGGACTGCTGTTCGGCGCCGCCTTCGTCGGCCGACTGGCGGCCGGGCTCGACGCGCCGCCTGCCTGGGGGCAGCTCAGCGACATTGCGATGATCGGCGCGATGCTGCTGCTCACGGCGGGCCTGCGCCAGTTCTTCGGGAGCGAGCCGCTTTCGCCGCGCGCCGGGCTGGCGCTGCTGCTCGGCTTTGCCGCGTTGCAGACGCTCGCGGTGCTCGGCGCGGGCGCGGTCGGTCGCTTCGCGGTGATCAACCTCGGGCTCGGCATTGCGCACCTGTGGGTCGCAGCGATCGCGGCGACGGCCCGCCGCGGCGCCGAGCCGGGCCTGCAGCGGCCGCTCCTCGTGCTGACGATCCTCGCAGGCTCGCAGGGGCTTGCCTCGGCGACGCGCGGCCTGCACATCGCGGCCGCGGGCGTCGACGTGATCTACCGGGGCATCCCGGCGCAGCTCTACTACGCCTACTCGTCGCTCGGCACGGTGCTGCTCGCGATGATCCTGCTGTGGTTGCTGTTCGCGCGTCTGAACGGTCAGCTGTCGGAGCTGGCGACGCGCGACGCGCTGACGCGGCTGCTCAACCGCACCGGTCTGGACGACGCGCTCAGGCGCCATTTCGGCGCGCGTGGCGCGCAGCCGCTGCGGCTGCTCGCGCTCGACATCGACCACTTCAAGCGCATCAACGACACGCTGGGTCACGCGAGCGGCGATCAGGTGCTGCGCGCGGTCGCCGGCGTGCTGGCGCGCGGAGTGCGGCCGAACGACATCGTGGCGCGCCTGGGTGGCGAGGAGTTCGTGGTGTGCTGCGCGGCCGCCGATGCGGCCACGGCGTTGTCGCTCGCGGAACGGCTGCGCAGCGCGGTCGCCGCGCTCTCGACCGTCGCGGCCGACGGCCGCACGACGGCTCGCTGCACGATCAGCATCGGCGTGTCCGAAGCGTGCAGCGCGCTCGCCGACTGGTCGCGGGCCGCCGCCGCCGCCGATCGCGCGCTCTATGCCGCCAAGGCGGCTGGACGCGACCGCGTCATGGCCGCCTGAGCGCGGCTCGGCGTCGGCCGCGCGGCGCTCAGCGCACCGCGACGTAGTCGATACCGACTTCGGGCAGAAAGTGCTCGGCGAGCGGGGCCGGCACGCCGGTTGCGATGGTCACGAGCCCCAGGTTGCGTGCCACGCAGACGATGCCGTCGAGCACCGACGCGAGCGCGGGGTCGCCTTCGCAGCCGCACAGGAAATCGGGCTCGAGGCGGATGCCTTGCAGCGGATGACGGCCGAGATCGCCGAAGCGGGTCTGCGGCCCGACCCGGTCGAGCACGACGCTCACGCGGTGGCGCTCGAACGCCTCGAACAGGCTCGCGCTGCGTGCGCCGGGTTCGGTGACCGCGACCGCGAGCTTGTCGACGATGCCGGCGTCGGCCGCGCATTCGGCGATCTCGCCGACGTCCTCGGCCAGCAGGCCGCCCGGCGCGTTGATCAGCACGAACGCGGTGTCGCCCGGCAGGCTCTCGCGCAGCCACTTCATCGTGGGGCGCAGGCGTGTCGCACCGGCGAGCGCGAAGCCGCGCACTTCATACGCGGCGCTGCCCCAGGCCGGCGCGTTGCAGCGCACCAGGCGGATCAGCGAGCGTTCTTCGACGACGGAGGTGCTCATGGCCGACGTGCCTCCGAGGCCGTCGCGACATCACGATCCCAGGCGGCGGTGGATCTCCTGGTCGTCGAGCGCGATGTCCGCGTGGTGCGTGAGGACCATGAAACTGTACAGCCCGAAATTGCGCGTGCGCCATCGCTCCTCGGCATCCCGGACCGGCAGGCACAGGATGCTGTGCAGCGCCCCCGGCGCATAACTGAGCTCAACTTTTCTGCCATCGAGTAGGTCGTCAAATTGGTAGGAGCGGTAGATAGCGTCGACCGGACGACGCCCGGCGACGTAGATGTGCTCGACACCACTCTTTCGGCAGATTAGATAGCTGGCTTTAGCGAGCGCCGCCGTAACCATGCGGCCGGGCGTGCCATTGGCAACGCCCAGGCGCATCAGCTCCGCGCCGCGGCGCCCCTTCAGGTGCGCCGGCAACGGCGCCGAGCGCTCGAACTTCATCGGCTCGGCGAAGTTGGGCTGAACCCGGATCGTGCCGATCGCCCGCCCGTCCAGCTTCTGGCGTGCGATCAGCACGACCACGTCGGGCCGGCTGTCGTCAGCCTCCGCCTCGCGCAGCTTGGCGGCGCCCGGAGCGTTGTGACGTTCGTAGGCGCTCGAGCGCACTGCCACCGCCTCCTCGAGCTCGCTCGCGGTGGTGACGATGCTCACCTCGAACGGCAGTCCCTGCGTCGTGGTTGCGCACGAGGAATATGGACGTTCCTCCACTAAACACTCGCTCAAGATCAATCCTTCCTGGTCCGAAAAACCCATAGATCACTCGGCGTCCCCGTTCGAGGACTCCGCAACTCCCCGCCCATGGCCATGTTCGGCACGACCTTCAATCGCTTCATTCGGCTCCACGTCGCCCGCGTGTTCACGAACCGTGAGATCGAGCGCGAATTCATCCAGACGTACCGGTCGGTCGGACTGCGCTTCGTGTTCGTCTCCTCGGTGCTCGCCGCCGCGTGCATCTTCTCGTTCGCGCTGATCGAGTTCTGGAACGGCAAGGGCATCACCGAGATGCCCCAGCCGGTGCGGGTCGTGCTCTCGGCCGCGCTGGTGGCATTCGCGTTGTTCACGAAGAAGCGCGAGTCGACGTTCCGCCGTCACTACGCCAAGTTCGCGTCGGGCCTGATCGTCATCGCCGCGTGCGTGACGCACTTCATCGCGTTCAGCTCGCGTCAGGTCGACCTGCCGTCGATGCTGTACTGGACGATCACGTCGGCCAGCGTGCTCATCACGATCATCATCTTCGGCTTCATGCGGCTGATGGTGGTCAACACGCTGCTGCTCGCCGCGTTCAACGTCTCGCTGTCGGTCGGCTTCGGACTGCTCGGCGACGGCGGTGTGACCCTCCTGTCGCGCATGGTCGTGCACGTGCTGGCCGCGAACTTCGCCTGCTTCGCGCTCTACAAGCTGGTGCTGGGCCGCGAGCGCCGGTTGTTCCTGCAGACCAAGCGCAAGCAGAACGTCGCGGAGCTGCGCCGCGCGATCGCGCGTGCCGAATCGGCCAACCGCGCGAAGTCGGCGTTCCTGGCCAACATGAGCCACGAGATCCGCACGCCGATGAACGGCATCCTCGGCACGCTCGATCTGCTGTCGCGTGCGTCGACGCAGTCGCAGCGCACGGAGCTGATGAGCGTGGCCAAGCGCTCGGCCGAAAGCCTGCTGCACATCCTCAACGAGATCCTCGACCTTTCGAAGCTCGACTCGCGCAAGGACGAGGTGCATGCCGCGCCGTTCGATCCGCGCGTGACGGTGGCCTGCGCGTTCGACGTGTTCCAGGCCAACGCCGCGATGAAGGGCGTGGCGCTGCTGGTCGAGACCGACGGCATGCCGGCGACGCTGCGTCACCTCGTTACCGACGAAGGCAAGCTCCGCAGCATCCTGCTCAACCTGATCGGCAACGCCGTCAAGTTCACCCACGAAGGCTTCGTGCACGTGCGCGCCAGCGCGAGTCTCGTCGAACCGGGTCGCGCGCAGCTCACCGTGTCGGTGGCCGACAGCGGCATCGGGATACCGGCCGGGAGCCTGTCGCAGATCTTCGATCCGTTCCATCAGGTCAATGCGGGGACCAACCGGGTCTACGCCGGTACCGGGCTGGGGCTGGCGATCTCGAAGCAACTGGCCGAACTCATGGGTGGTGACCTTTCGGTGGTGAGCGAACTCGGGCGTGGCTCGACCTTCACGCTGCGCCTCGTGGTGCCGTGCGAGAGCAGCCCCGAAGTCGCCGCGTCGCCCGAGGTCGCCGAGCCGGGCGAGCGTGCGACGACCGGACAGCTCAGCGGTCGCGTGCTGCTCGTCGAGGACAACCACGTCAACGCGTACATCGCGATGGCCATCCTGCAGAACCTCGGCCTCTCGGTGACGCACGCGCTCGACGGTCAACGCGGGCTCGACCTGTTCCGCGACGACCGCTTCGACCTCGTGCTGATGGACTGCGAGATGCCGATCCTCGACGGCTATCAGGCGACGCTCCGGTTGCGCCAGATCGAAGCCGAGCAGAAGCGTCCGCGCACGCCCGTCGTCGCGCTCACCGCCCATGCGCTGACCGGCGATCGCGACCTGTGCCTCGCGCATGGCATGGACGACTACGTCAGCAAACCGGTTCTGCATGATCCCTTGGCCGAAGTCCTTGGCAAGTACCTAGGAACGGCCTGCGAGACAGATATCGGAGCGCTTTGACGGTTCAGCCTTCCCGGAGCCAATGTATTGGAACGCCGGGGATCGGCAAGGTACTAGTTGGCACTTCCGTGCCGCACCCACGCGCACGTCGCCCGCTGAGGCGGGCATGCCACGCAGGTGAAAGCGTTCGACTCGTGTCGACCTCGGGTCGGCACACGGACGAAGTCGTGCGTTCGTAGCGTGACGAGGTGCTCGGCAGGGCGCCGCGCTCGACGAACGCGCGCGGGTCGTGTCAGCCCGTCAGCACACGAGGCGGGTCGGCGACGGGATGGAGGTGGCGACCTCGCGGCGTGGGCCGCGCGGCGCTCGAGCACTCACGCGAGGGATGGCGTGTGCCGCGGCGAGCGGCACGCGAGACGTCGTTCAGCGCGCGCTCACGCGCCGCCGATGCCGACGTTGACCTCGCCGGTTCCGTTGCACTCGCTGCAGGTCGCGCCGCCGACCTTGCCGCTGCCGCCGCAGGCCGGGCAGACGTCGTGTCCCGTTCCGGGCGTGCCGTCGGGTGCCTCGTCGCCGGGGCTCATCGGCGCGCCGGTCGACTGCGCGTTCCCCGGCTGGTCTGCGGTGCGGTCGTTGCTCGTGTTCGGCATGGCGTTCCCCTTCGGATGGATCGGTGGCGCGCCTCGCGCATGCGGCGGTGGCGTGCCGTGGCCGGCTTGGCCGACGTACGGTCGGCGACGGCGTGGAGCGGCAATGACTGTGCCCGGGGGCGCTCAGCCCGGCGCGCCGAGCGGCGGCTGCCCGCCTTCGGCCTCGAAGCGGGTCTGGCACTCGATGCAGCGGGCCGCCCACGGCTGCGCCTCGAGACGCGCCGTCGGGATGTCGACGCCGCAGTCGACGCAGATGCCGTAGCCGCCCGCCGAGATGCGACCGAGCGCGAGCTGAACCTCGCGCAGCTCGCGGAAGTCGCGCTCGCGCTCGCCGTCGGTCACGATCTCGCGCGTGATCTGCTCGCCGCGCTCGGCAAGGTCCTCGACCTGGTTGTGCGGTTGCTGGGTCTCGGACGCGTCGGCTTCCTTCGACGCGTCGAGTTCGTCACGCAGCTCGCTTGCGCGCTGCTCCAGGCGGGCTCGCAAACGCTGGATCTGCTCGTCGTGGAGTGGCATGCATTCTCCTGATGACCATCGACCCTCGACGGCCGGCAAGGCGCATGCCGGCGGCCCGAGGCGGCAGAATCGTCCGCCCGCACGACGGCTCCGACGGACGGCCGCACCGCAGCCCCGAGTGATGCCGAGCGAGCGCCCGCGAACTCCGAAAGGCTCTCATGCAACTCATCGGCATGCTCGATTCGCCCTACGTGCGGCGCGTCGCGATCTCCCTGCAACGACTCGGGCTCGCGTTCGAGCATCGGTCGGTGTCGGTGTTCCGCACCTTCGACGAGTTTCGCGCGATCAACCCGGTCGTCAAGGCGCCGACGCTCGTCTGCGACGACGGCACCGTGCTGATGGACTCGACGCTGATCCTTCAGTACGCCGAGACCCTCGCCGCGCCGGGCCGCAGCCTGATGCCCGCCGAGCCTGCCGCGCTGCGCCAGAGCCTGCGCGTGATCGGCCTCGCGCTCGCGGCCTGCGAAAAGAGCGTGCAGATCGTGTACGAGCACCAGACGCGGCCGGCCGAGCGCCGTCACGAGCCCTGGCTCGCGCGGGTCACCGGCCAGCTGCACGCCGCCTACGATGCGCTCGAGGCCGAGCTCGCGCGGGTGCCGCCGAGGGTCGAGGGCATCGACCAGGCGGCGATCACCAGCGCGGTCGCCTGGCAGTTCACGCAGCGCAGCGTTCCCGACGTCGTCGACGCGGCGGCGCACCCGGCGTTGCAGGCGCTGTCGGAGGCGGCCGAGGCGCTCGCCGAATTCCGCGCCGCGCCGCACGGCTCAGGCACCTACCGCGCCCGCGCGTAGCGTTCGGGGGCGCGCGGCACGCGGGCAGGAGAACGGGCAAGCCGATAACTGGTACGCGACTGCGCCTCACTTGCGGCGATCGGCGCCGGGCGAGGCTTCTAGCATGCCGGGATGAGCGAACCCAGCGACGATCTCGCGCGTGCATCGCCACGCCTGCCGGGTGCGGCCCTGGCGTGGGTGTGGTTCGGGACCGTCGCGCTGCTGGTCGTCGTGATCGCCGCGCTCGTCCTGCTGCACTCGCGGCGCGACATCGAGCGCCGCGAGGGCGACCGCCTGCAGGTGCAGGCGCGCGTCGTCGCCGACAACATGCGCCAGCAGATCGACGGCATCGACGAGGCGCTGCTCGGCGTGCGCGAGCACCTCGAGCAGGGCGGCGAGCTCAAGGATTCGCCGCTGATGCTGGTCCGCCACGTGGTCGCCGTGACCGACGCGCTGCCCGGCCTGCGCACGCTGCTGGTGATCGACCGCGACGGCGTCGTCACCGCTGCGAGCCGGCCCGAGTTCGTCGGCGGGCGGGTCGCCGAGCGCGCCTACTTCACCGAGGCGCGCGAACATGCCGGGCGCGACCTCCTGCACCTGTCGCCGCCGTTCCGCACCGTCGACGGCAGTTGGCTCGTGGCGCTGACGCGGACGCTGCGCGACGAGCACGGCGCGTTCGCCGGCGCGGTGACCGCGAGCCTCGATCCGGCCTACTTCGATGTCGTGATGCGATCGGTGCTCTACGCCGACGACATGCGGACCACACTGGTACACGGCAACGGCGTCGTCTTCATGACGATTCCCGTATCGGCACTCGCCGGCAACGACCTGCGGCGCCCGGGCTCGTTCTTCATGCGCCATCGCGAAAGCGGCGAGGCGGCAACGCTGCTGAGCGGCGTCTCGATGAGCAATGGCGACGCCCGCATTGTCGCGTCGCGCACGCTGCAGCGCGAGGCCCGGCCGCTCGATCCGCCGCTCGTGATCCAGGTGAGCCGCGGGTCCGACGCCGTGTTCGCCGCCTGGCGCGAGCAGCGCAACGCACTCGTGGCGATCCTGGTGCTGGTGGGCGTTGGCAGTGCCGGCGTGCTGGCGCTCCTGCAGCGGCGGCGCCGCGAGTTCGCCGCGCTCGAAGCGCGTGCGCGCAGGGAGCGCGAGGAGCACGACCGCCGCATTCGCATGATCACCGACAACCTGCCGGCGCTGGTGGCCTACATCGACAGCGACGAGCGCTACCGCTTTGCCAACGCGACCTACCGCGGCTTCTTCAAGCTGAACCCGCAGCGCCTCGTGGGTCGAACCATGGCCGAGGTGTTCGGCCCGCTCTACCACGAGGTGCAGCCGCACATCGCGTCGGCGCTCGCCGGCGAGGCCTGCTCGTACGAGCGCCACGCCACCGAACGCGGGCTCGACCTCTACCTGCGGGTCGACTACGTGCCCGACTTCGCGGCCGATGGCCGGGTCGTCGGCTTCTATTCCATGTCGATGGACATCACCGAGGCCAAGCGGGCGGAGCTCGAGCGCACCGCGAGCGAGCGGCGCCTGCAGGCGATCACCGACAACCTGCCGGTGCTGATCTCGTACATCGACGCCGACGAGCGCATCCGCTTTCTCAATGCGACGTTCAAGCAGTGGACCGGCATCGAGGTGTCGGCTGCCTTGGGGCGCAAGGTGGCCGATGTGGTCGGGCCCGCGCTCTACGCGCAGCGCTCCGACCACATCCAGCGCGCGCTCGCTGGCGAGCGCATCGAGTTCGAGCTGACCTGGCGCCGCGACGGGCGCGAGCGCTGCCTGCACAACGTCTACGTGCCCGACGTCGACGCGGATGGTCGGACCATCGGCATCTACACGCTGAGCGGTGACGTGACGGCGATGAAGAGCGTCGAGCGCCAGCTGTTCGCGCTGGCTCGCGTCGACGCGCTGACGGGTCTGTCGAACCGTGCCCACTTCAACGAGACCCTGGCCGACGCGCTCGCGCGCGCCGATCGCAGCGGCGACGCGATCGCGTTGATGTTCCTCGACATCGACTACTTCAAGCGCATCAACGACACCTTCGGGCACCCGGCGGGCGACGCCGTGCTGAAGGAGGTCGCGGCGCGCCTGCAGGCAGTGGTGCGCAAGACCGACGTGGTGGCACGTTTCGCCGGCGACGAGTTCGTGGTGATTCTCGAGGGCCTGCACGAGGCCGACGAGGTGCAACGGCTCGCCGTCACCGTGCTGCGCCAGTTCGACCGGCCGATCGCGCTCGATGCCGGGGACCTGTCGATCACCGCGAGCATCGGCATCGCGTTCCACGACGGGCCGCCGATCACGGCAGCCGAGCTGCTCGCGCGCGCCGACGAAGGGCTCTACGAAGCCAAGGGTGCGGGCCGCAACCGCAGCGTCTTCATGCGCACCGGCCCGCGCGGCCGCCCGAGCGGCATCACGATGAGCGGCACCCGCGTCACGCTGCCCGCGGGGCTCGACGACACCACGCACTGAACGCGCGCGTCATCGCCGCTTCGGCATGCGGCGCGCATCGACGCCGCGGGCACGTGCCCGGCAGCGTCGGAGCGCAGGCTCAGGCGTCCTCGTCTTCCTCGTCGGCGTCGCCGCCGGCGGTGTCGTCGTCGGTGGCGAGCTCGTCGATGCCCTCGGCGTCGAGGTCGTCGATCGAGACGTCGGCGAGGTCCTGCGCATCGGTCGGACCATCGATGCGATCGGCACCGATATCCGCGCCGACCCGCGATCCGTCCGGCACGGCGGACGCACGCTCACCGGTGCCGCCGGAATCGGAGTCGGTGCCGAGCACGCTGGGCGTCGCGCCGCCCAGCGGCCCTTCGTCGGGCTCCGTGGTCAGGCGACCTTCGCCCTGGATGTCGGCGCCGCTGTCCGAGGTGTCGCTCGGACCGAGCGTATCGGTGTCGCGGCCGCTGGCCTGCGTCGGCGCGCGCACGCCGCCAAGAATGCTGCTCTGTGCCATGGGGTGCTTCCCAACTCGGTCGTAAGAGTTCAGTGTGCCGCATCGAGCCGGTGAATTCGGGCTGCAGCCATCATGAGTAGGCATTGACCTACAAGGCGACTTCCGGTTCGTCGCTATCCTCCGCGGGTTCCACGGTGGAGGGGTTCTTTCTTGTCTTTGCGTCTCAGGCTGGTTGTGTTGGCCCTCGCCATTGCGCTGCCGGGGCTGTTGGCATCGCTGTGGATCATCGGAAGAACGTACGCCAGCGAGACCGCGACGCTCGAACAGGGGCTGCGCGACACCACGCGCGCGCTGTCGCTGGTAATCGAACGCGAGCTCGCACGCCGCGAGACGATCGCGCGCATGTTGTCCGAGTCGCCGTATCTCGATGCGGCGCCGAACCTCGCGCCGGCTGACCTCGCCAACTTCTACGCGCAGGCCCAGCGCGCGACGCAGGGCATCGACGGCTGGATCGTCCTTTCGACTCCCGATCAGCAGCTCATCAATTCGCGGCGTCCGCTTGGTGAGCCGCTGCCGCAGCGAGTGCCCGGTCAGCCGCCGCTCTATCCGTTCGCGACCGACAAGCCGCTGCTCAGCGGCCTGGCCACCGGGCGCATCAACGGCGAGCTCGCGGCGTCGATGCAGGTGCCGGTGATCCGCAACGGCAGCGCGCCGCTCAACGTCGGCCTCACCGTGCGGCCGGCCGAGATGCAGCGCCTCATCGACGAGCAGAAGCTGCCTGCCGGCTGGAACGCCGCGATCATCGACAGCACCGGCCTCATCGTCGCGCGGCGGCCCGATCCGCAGCGCTGGGTCGGGCTGCCGTCGAGCAACAACCTGCAGTCGCGCATGAAGGCGAGCGCGAGCGGCTTCTTCGAATCGGTCACGCTCGAAGGCGTGCCGAGCATGGCGTTCTTCAGCAAGTCGACGATCTACGGCTGGGCCTTCGTCATCTCGGTGCCGCGCGCGGCGTACGGCAACAACCTGCGCCGCTCGCTGGGCGAAACCGCCGCCGGCGCACTGCTGCTCATCCTGGCGGCGATCGGTGGCGCGGTGTTCGTCGCGCGGCGCATCTCGCGCCCGATCTACCGCCTGCGCGACCAGGCGCGTCGCGTCGAAGCAGGCGAGGTGGTCGAGGCCGAGAAGACCGGTCTTGCCGAAGCCGACACCGTGAGCGCCGCGCTCGCGCAGGCGAGCCAGGCCATCGCGCGTTCGCGCATCGAGCTCGAGGAGAAGGTCACCGCCGCGACCAACCTGACCCGCGATGCGCAGAAGCAGCTCTCGCAGAGCCAGCGTCTCGAAGCGCTCGGCCAGCTCACCGGCGGCGTCGCCCACGACGTCAACAACCTGCTCGCGGTGATCGACAACAGCGCCTACGTGCTCGAGCGTCGGCCGCCCGGCTCCGACAACAGCGCGCAGTGGGCCGCGATCGCGCGCGCCATCGACGTCGGTCGCCGCCTCACCGGTCATCTGCTGCGCTTCGCGCGCTGGAACGTGGTGCGGCCCGAGGTGATCAATCTCGCGACCTTCCTGCCGTCGCTTTCCGAGATCCTCAAGACCGCGCTCGGCTCGATGATCAAGGTGTCGATGCGCGTCGAGCCGTCGACGCGGACGATCCAGGCCGACCCGTCCGAACTCGAGCTCGCGCTGATCAACCTTGCCGTCAATTCGCGTGACGCGATGCCCGACGGCGGCGAGTTCATCGTCGTCGCGCGCAACGCGACCGACGAGGAAGCAAAGGGCCTCGCGCCGGGTCAGTACGTCGTGATCGCGGTGTCCGACACCGGCAGCGGCATCGCACCCGAGATCCGCGATCGCGTCTTCGACCCGTTCTTCACGACCAAGGGGCTGGGGCAGGGCACCGGGCTCGGGCTCAGCCAGATCCACGGCTTCTGCACGCAGGCCGGCGGCACCGCGCGCATCCTCGCGTCATCGCCGGCCGGCACGACGATCCTGCTGCTGCTGCCGGTGAGCGGCGCCGAACCCAGCGCTGCCGAGCCATCCGACAACGCGCCCGAAGGCGCCGAGGTGCCGCAGAACCGCGAGCTGCTGCTGGTCGAGGACAACGCCGAGCTCGGGCAGGCCACGGAGACGCTGCTGACGCTGTTCGGCTACGCGGTCACCCGCGCGTCGAGTGCGGAAGAGGCGATCGAGCTGATCGATGCCGGCGACAAGCGCTTCGACCTCGTGCTCTCGGACGTGGTCATGCCGGGCGGCATGAACGGCATCAGTTTTGCCCGCTATCTGCAGGCCAACGTGCCGGGATTGCCGATCATCCTCATCACGGGTTATGCCGCTCGCATCCAGGATGCGCACGGCTTCGAGGTGCTGCGCAAGCCCTGCGCGCCGGAAATGCTGCTGGCCGCGCTGCGCCGGGTCGAACGCAACGCCGCCTCCGGCAAGGCGGCCGAATAGGCGCGGGCGCATCGCGACGGCGGCGTCGGGCCACGCCCGGCGCCGCTGCGCGGGGTGCCTGTCCGAACGAGAAAGACTGCCGTGGCTGACCTTGCCTTCATCGAGCCGCGACGCGCGCTGCGTGCCGGCGCGGCATCGGCGTGCGCCGCGCTGCTGGGAAGCGCTCTCGCGTTGCTCGCCGGCCAGGCCGCCGGGCAGCCGGCGTCGACGCGCGGCTATGCCGACCTCAGCCTCGAGGAGCTCACCGACGTGGTCGTGACCTCGGTGTCGCGCCGGCCCGAGTCGCTGGCCGGCGCAGCCGCGTCGGTGCAGGTGGTCACCGGCGACGACCTTCGGCGTGCCGGCGTGACCACGCTCCCGGAGGCGCTGCGCCTGGTGCCGACGCTGCAGGTGGCGGCGCTGAACGCGAGCCAGTACTCGATCACGGCGCGCGGGTTCGGCTCGAGCATTGCCAACAAGCTCCTCGTCATGATCGACGGCCGCACCATCTACTCGCCGCTGTTCTCCGGTGTGTTCTGGGAAGCGCAGGACGTGCTCATCGAGGACATCGAGCAGATCGAGGTGGTCAGCGGCCCGGGCGGCGCGGCCTGGGGCACCAACGCGGTCAACGGCGTCATCAACATCATCACGAAGCCGGCCGACGACACCCAGGGCGCGGTCGGCAAGGTGATCGCGGGCAACAGCGAGCGCACCGTCGCCGCGCGCTATGGCTTCGTGCTCGGCGAGTCGAGCAGCGCCCGCGTCTACGCCAAGCGCTTCGAGCGCGACGCGTTCGATCTGGCCGGCGGCGGCGATGCCCACGACGGCTGGGGCCGCACGCAGGTCGGCTTTCGCACCGACACCCGTTTCGGCGACGACGTCGTCACGCTGCAGGGCGACGCCTACCGCGGCCACAGCGACGAGCGGCCCGAGTTCGGCGCGATCCGCCTCTCGGGCTACAACGTGCTCGGGCGCTGGACGCGGCGCCTCGGCGAGAAGGCCGACGTCGAGGTGCAGGCCTACCTCGACCGCAGCAACCGGGTCGACCGGTTCGTGCTGCAGGAACGCGCCAACCTGTTCGACGTCGAGGCGAAAGGGCGGCTGCAGACCGGCGCGCATCGCTGGCTGTTCGGCGCCGGCTACCGGCGCGGCCGCGATCACTCCGAGCCGGGCGTCTACTTCGCGTTCGTGCCGGCCGGCCGCACCGAGCAGTGGCTGTCGGTGTTCGCGCAGGACCAGATCCGGCTCGCTCCCGCGGTCGAACTCAACTCGGCACGCGCCTCGAGCGCAATCCCTACAGCGGATGGGAGGTGCTGCCGAGTGCCAAGCTCGCCTGGAACGTGACGCCGCGCGACCTGATCTGGGGCGGCGTCTCGCGCGCGGTGCGCTCGCCGGCGCGCCTCGATCGCGAGATCGTGTTCCCGACCGAGGCCCCCTACGTGCTCGCGGGCGGACCGGACTTCCGCTCCGAAGTCGCCAACGTCGTCGAACTCGGCTACCGCGGACAATGGACCACCGCCACGAGCTGGGACGCGACCGCGTTCCTGCACGACTACCGGCGCCTGCGCAGCCTCGAGACCGACGCGTTCGGTGTCGCCCGCATCGAGAACCGCATCCGCGGTCAGGTGCGCGGAATCGAGGCGTCGGCGCAGTGGCAGGCGGCGCGCGACTGGCGCCTGCGCGGCGGCCTGCTGCTGCTCAGCAAGCGCCTGCGCGCAGTCGACGGCAGCAACGACGCGGCGGGGCCGGCCGGGCTCGGCAACGATCCGAAGTACCAGTGGACGCTGCGCTCGAGCCATCGCATCGGCAGCGCCGGCGAGATCGAGGCGGCGGTGCGTCGCGTCGGCGCGCTGCCGCAGCCGCGCGTGCCGGCCTATACCGCGGTCGACTTCCGCGCGGCCTGGCACGTGACGCCGACGCTCGATCTCTCGGTCGCGGTGCGCAACGCGTTCGACCCCGGGCACGTCGAATTCCGCAGCGACCCCTACACCACCGAGATCCCGCGTGCGTTCATGCTGGCGTTGCGCTGGCAGATGCCCTGAGTCGTACGCGCCGACCATGCCAGCCGCCCGAGCTCCGCGTCTGAGATTGCTTCGGATCGCGGTCGCCGCCGCCGTGCTGGTCGCGGTACCGGTGATCGCGTGGCCGCAGCCGATCGCGGCCGGCGCCGACGAGCTCAAGGCAGCCTACCTGCACAAGTTCGCGCGCTACGTCGAATGGCCCGACAGTGCGTTTGCCGGCGCCGACGCGCCGATCGTGTTCGGCGTCGTCGGCGCCGAGGCGGTCTACGCCGAGCTCGCACGCCTGCTGCAGGGCCCGCCGCAGCCGGGCCGCGCGATCGTCGCCAAGAAGCTGGCGCCGCTCGACCCGCTCGAAGGCATCCACGTGCTGTTCGTCGGCGGCGCCGCGCTGTCCGCCGCGCCGTGGCAGCAGCGTGTGCAGGGCCGGCCGATCCTCCTGGTGAGCGATCGCGCCCAGGCCCTCGAATCCGGCGCCGCGCTCAACTTCGTGCTGGTGCAGAACCGCCTGCGCTTCGAGGCATCGATCGTCGCCATCGAGCATTCGGGGCTGCGCGTCAGCTCGCGCCTGCTCGCGCTCGCGCAACGCGTGGTGGGCTCGCCATGAAGCGGCGCGGGTCGCTGCGTCGCAAGATCACCGTGGTCGTGATGACCACGACCGCGGTCGCGCTGCTCGTCAGCGCGGCGTCCCTGCTGCTCTACGAACTGCGCTCGTATCGCGACGCCTGGGTCAACGACCTCACCACGCAGGCCGAACTGGTCGCCAATTCGGTCGGCGCCGCGCTCACCTTCAATGACGCGGCGGCCGCGTCCGAAAACCTCGCGTTGCTGCGCCTGCGCCCGCAGATCGAGTCCGCAGCGGTGTACCGGGCGAGCGGCGAGCGCTTCGCCAGTTACGCCAGCGCCGAGGCGCACGCGGCGCCCCCGCCGACGCTGGCATCGAAGCCGACGGGCTCGGACTTCGAGGGCGACCGCCTGACGCTGGTACAGCCGGTGATGCACGGCTCCGAGCGTCTCGGCACGGTGGTGCTGGTCGCGCACCACGACGTCGGCGGGCGCATCGTCGACTACCTGGCCATCCTCGCTGCCGTCACCCTGGCGAGCATGGCGCTGGCCGCACTGATCTTCAGCCGCCTGCAGCACGGCGTGACCGAGCCGATCCTCGCGGTCGCGCAAACCGCGCGCGATGTCGTGCAGCGGCGCGACTTCGACCTCAAGGTGCCGCGCCAGAGCGACGACGAGATGGGCGTTCTGGTCGACGCGTTCAACGACATGCTGGCGAGTCTGTCGACCGAGATCGGCCAGCGCCGGCGCGCCGAGGACGCGCTGCGCCTCGCGGACCGGCGCAAGGACGAGTTCCTGGCGATGCTCGCGCACGAGCTGCGCAACCCGCTGGCCCCGCTGCTCAACGGCCTCGAGCTGCTGCGCGACCCGCGCACCGAACCCGATGTGCAGGAGCGCGCGCGCAACATCATGGGCCGCCAGCTGCAGCAGATGGTGCGATTGATCGAAGACCTGCTCGACGTGTCGCGGATCACCACCGACCGACTCGAGCTGCGGCGCGACCCGCACGACCTGCGCGACGTGCTGCGCGACGCGATCGAGGTGGTCGATCCGGTGATGCGCGAGCGCGGCCACACGCTCGTCACGCAGCTGCCCGAGCAGCCGGTCTGGGTCGAGGCCGACGCGACGCGGCTCGCCCAGGTGTTCGTCAACCTGCTCAACAACGCGGCCAAGTACACCGATCCGAACGGCCGCGTCGTGCTCGCGGCGCGTGCCGACGACGGTCGCGCGGTGGTGTCGGTGAGCGACAACGGCGTCGGCATCGACCCGGCGCTGCAGGGCGGCATCTTCGAGATGTTCGTGCAGGCCGATCCGTCGATCGAGCGCGGTCGTGCCGGCCTGGGCGTGGGCCTCACGCTCGCCCGCAAGCTGGTCGAGTTGCACGGCGGCACCATCGGCGTGAAGAGCGCCGGCATCGGGCAGGGCTCGGAGTTCACGATCACGCTGCCGCTGATCGCGGCGCCGGCGCAGGCCCCGGCGGTGGCGCGACGGCTGAGCGACGCGCACCGGCGCGTCGCTCAGCGCACGCCGCTCGCGGCGGCCCTGCCGTCGGTGCCGAGCCGCGGGGTCGCGGGGGCTGCCGGTCCAGGCGCGGCGGGGGCGGCGACAGCGCCGGCGCCGACCCAGGCTGCGCACGCGGCCGGGGACGCGACGAAACCGGCCGCTCCGGCGACCGCGGCGCCGCCACCGCCGAGCGCGCCGACGTCCGCCGCTAATACGCGGAACGCGACGCCGGCGGCTTCGCCGCAGCGCGAGCCCATGCCGATCGCTGCAGCGCCCGCCGCGCTCATCGCCGCCAGCTCGGATGCTCGCGCCGCCGCCGGCGGCCCGGCGCCCGGACCGACCGCCACCCGCGCGGCCCCGCGGTCGGCTGTCGCGTCCTCCGGATCAGCCGCGCGGGCTGCCGCCGAGCGCCGCCGCGCGCCCGCGGGCGGTCTGCGCGTGCTGATCGCCGACGACAACCTCGACCTCGCCACCAGCCTTGGCGACGTGCTCGGCTCCCTCGGGCACAAGGTCAGCATCGTCCACGACGGCCACGCGGCGCTCGAAGCCGCGACCAGCCAGCCGTTCGACGTGGCGCTCTTCGACATCGGCATGCCGGGCCTCAACGGCTACGAGCTGGCGCGGCGGGTGCGGGCCAGCGAAACGGCGCGCGACCTCCTGATGGTCGCGGTGACCGGCTTCGGCCAGCAGGCCGACCGCGAGCGCACCGCTGACGCGGGCTTCAACCGTCACATGGTCAAGCCGGTCGCGCCGCGCGAACTGATCGAGTTTCTCGACGCGCACGCGCGCCGCCTCGAAGGCGGCGAAGCGCCGCCGGGCGGCGGCTGAGCCGGGCGTTGCCCGAATCGCGTCAGACGCGCTCGATCACCATCGCGATGCCCTGGCCGACGCCGATGCACATCGTGCAGAGCGCGTAACGGCCGCCGCCGCGCTGCAGCTGGTTGACGGCCGTCGTGATCAGACGGGCGCCGCTGGCACCGAGCGGGTGGCCGAGCGCGATCGCGCCGCCCCACGGGTTGACGCGCGCGTCGTCGTCGGCAACGCCGAGGTCGCGCAGCACCGCCAGGCCCTGCGCCGCGAACGCTTCGTTGAGCTCGATCACGTCCATCTGGTCGAGCGTGAGACCGGTGAGCGCGAGCACCTTGCGCGTCGCCGGCGCCGGGCCGAAGCCCATGATGCGCGGCGGCACGCCAGCGGTCGCCATGCCGACCACGCGCGCCTTGGGCTTGAGGCCATGGCGCACCGCCGCGTCCTCGCTCGCCAGCAGCAGCGCGCAGGCGCCGTCGTTGACGCCCGACGAGTTGCCGGCGGTCACCGTGCCGTCGGGGCGCACCACGCCCTTCAGCTTGGCGAGCGCCTCGAGGCTGGTGTCGCGCGGATGCTCGTCCTTGGCGACGACGATCGGGTCGCCCTTCTTCTGCGCGATCGTGACCGGCGTGATCTCGGCATCGAAGTGGCCCGCCTTCTGCGCCGCGATCGCCTTCTGCTGCGAGGCGAGCGCCATGCGGTCCTGCGCCTCGCGCTCGATCTTGAAATCGGTCGCGACGTTCTCGGCGGTCTCCGGCATCGAGTCGACCCCGAAGCGCTCCTTCATGAGCTTGTTGACGAAGCGCCAGCCGATGGTGGTGTCGTACACCGCGTTGCTGCGCGCGAACGCGGTCTCGGCCTTGGGCATCACGAAGGGCGCGCGGCTCATGCTCTCGACGCCGCCGGCGATCATGAGGTCGGCCTCGCCGCAGCGGATCGCGCGCGCCGCGCTGCCGGTCGCGTCCATGCCGGAGCCGCAGAGGCGGTTCACGGTCGACCCCGGCACCTCGATCGGCAGCCCGGCGAGCAGCGACGACATGTGGGCGACGTTGCGGTTGTCCTCGCCGGCCTGGTTGGCGCAGCCGAAGATCACGTCGCTGACGGCGGCCCAGTCGACCTCGGGGTTGCGCGTCATCAGCGCGCGCAGCGGGATCGCGCCCAGGTCATCGGTTCGCACCGATGCGAGCGCACCGCCGTAGCGGCCGAAGGGCGTGCGGATGGCGTCGCAGATGTAGGCGTCTCGGGTCATCGGGGTCTCCTCGGGCGCCTGGCGTGCGGCGCCGCTGGGTGGCGGGCGGCCAAGGGCCGCCGGGGTGGGCGTCAGCTCGGGCTGGTGATCGCGTCGGCGCTGGCGGTGGTCACCGCGTCGACCAGCGGAACGCCGCTGATGCGTGCGAGCTCGGCGTGCGAGAGACCGTCGACGCGGTCGAGCACGTGCAGGCCGTCGGGCCGTACGTCGATCACCGCGAGGTCGGTGTAGATGCGGGCGACGCACCCGATGCCGGTCAGCGGATAGGTGCACGCCTCGACGATCTTGCTCTGACCGGTCTTGGTGGTGTGCTCCATCATCACGTAGGTCTGCTTGGCGCCGATCGCCAGGTCCATGGCCCCGCCGACCGCGGGAATCGCGTCGCCGCCGGTGTGCCAGTTGGCGAGGTCGCCGCGCACCGACACCTGGAACGCGCCGAGCACGCAGACGTCGAGGTGGCCGCCGCGCATCATCGCGAAGCTGTCGGCGTGGTGGAAGAAGCATCCGCCGGGCAGCAGCGTCACCGGCTGCTTGCCGGCGTTGATGAGGTCGTAGTCCTCCTCGCCCTTGGCCGGCGCCGGACCCATGCCGATCACGCCGTTCTCGCTGTGCAGCACGACCTCGCGGCCTTCGGGCAGGTGGTTCGCCACCAGCGTCGGCAGGCCGATGCCGAGGTTGACGACGGCACCGTCGGGAATGTCGCGGGCGACGCGCGCGGCCATCTGGTCGCGCGTCCACTTCAGGGTGGGAATGGCACTCACGGCTGGCTCCTCATGCGACCTGCTTGAAACCGCCGGCCGTCGTCGCGACGCGGTCGACCTTGACGACCCGCTGCACGAAGATGCCGGGCGTCACCACCGCCTCCGGATCCAGCCCGCCAAGCTCGACGATCTCGTGCACGGTGGCGATGGTGGTCCTGGCGGCCATCGCCATCACCGGCCCGAAGTTGCGCGCGGTCATGCGATAGGTGAGGTTGCCCCAGCGGTCACCGCGCTCGGCCCGGATCAGCGCGAGGTCGGCGTGGATCGGCGATTCGAAGACGTACATGCGGCCGTCGATCTCGCGCGTCTCCCTGCCCTTGGCGAGGTCGGTGCCATAGCCGGTGGGCGTGAAGAAGCCGCCGATGCCGGCGCCGGCGGCGCGGATGCGCTCGGCAAGGTTGCCCTGCGGAACCAGTTCGAGCTCGATCTGCTTGCTGCGATAGAGCGCGTCGAAGTGGTGGCTGTCGGCCTGGCGCGGGAACGAGCAGATGATCTTGCGAACCCGCTTGGCCGCCAGCAGCGCGGCAAGGCCGGTGTCGCCGTTGCCCGCGTTGTTGTTGACGATGACGAGGTCGCGCGCGCCTTGCGCGAGCAGCGCATCGATCAGCTCGTTGGGCAGGCCTGCGGTGCCGAAGCCGCCGATCATCACGGTCGCGCCGTCCTTCACGTCGGCGACGGCCGCCTCGACGCTGCTGAAAATCTTGTCGATCATCGTCGTCCCTTCACGCGTGACGCGCAGCCGTCGACTTTAAGTCGATGCGCGGGGCGCGTGCTCAGATACGGCGCAGCCGCCCATCGGCCAGGGCTTTGGCGGCCAGCCCGTCGATGGCCAGACGATAGCCCGCGATGCCGAAGCCGACCACGATCCCGGTGGCAGCCGGCGACAGATACGAGTGGTGGCGGAACGGCTCGCGCGCGTGCACGTTCGAGATGTGCACCTCGACCGTCGGCACGCCGACGCCCTTGATGGCGTCGTGCAACGCGACCGAGGTGTGCGTGTAGGCGCCGGCGTTGAGCACGATCCCCGCGACCTCGCCGCGTGCGAAGCCGGCGCCGGCGTCGTGGATCCAGTCGACCAGCACGCCTTCGTGGTTGCTCTGCCGGCAGTCGGCGCTGAAGCCGTGCGCCTCGGCCGCCTCGCGGCACAGCGCTTCGACGTCGGCCAGCGTCGCGCTGCCGTACGTCGTCGGCTCGCGCGTGCCCAGCAAGTTGAGGTTCGGGCCGTTCAGAACGAGGATGTCCGCCATGCAGTCTCCGCACCGCCACGAGGCGGAAGAGCGATTCTGCCGCGCCAGGGCGGCGCTCGATTCGGACGGGCTCGCTGCCGGAACGGCGGGTGCGCGAGGCAGGGCCCGTGAGCGTCGTGCGCAGACGAAAAAAGTGGAGACGTCCTTGCGGAGGTCTCCACTTGCCGGGCCGCCGGCGGGCAGCTCGGCTTGACCAGGCGCGGGTTGCGGGTTGCGGACGCAGCCCGCGCCGGCGCTCGGTTAGCGCGGGCTGCCGCGCCGGACGAGGTTGACGATCGCGAGCAGGATGATCGCGCCGAGCAGCGAGACGCCCAGGCCCGCGAGGCTGAAGTCGTTCTGGTTGATGGTGCCGGTCCCGAGCATCGGGGCCAGGAGCCAGCCGCCGAGCATGGCGCCGACGATACCCACGACCACGTTCAGGATGACGCCTTGCTGGGCATCCGTCTTCATGATCATGCTGGCGACCCAGCCGATGAGGCCGCCCACAACAAGCCAAATGATGAAGTTCATCGCAATTTCCCTTTGTCACACGAACTGTTGAAGACGTCCTTCGTCGATGCGTCCGAAGACGCGCCGTCGCCGGCCGGTCCGCTGAATCGGCCTAAACCGTTTCGTTGCGGTGTGCATAGCGTAGGGCTAAGGCCCTGCCAGCTGAATGGGCGGCAATCCTGATCGGTTGTCAGCCCACTCCTACGCCTTCGAAACGCAGTCGTGGCGCCGGCTCGCGCCGGCGCGTGGGAGGGAAACGCGATCGAACTCAGACCGTCAGTGCCCAGGCGGCCTGATACACGCCGAGCAGCAGCGCGCTGACGGCGATGCTCACCGCGAGGTGACGGCCGCCTTTGTCGAGGCGCACGCCGACGCGCGCGCCGAGGCTGCCCCACATGGCGAGCAGGAGCAGGGCGCCGGCTTCGCTGATGTCGAGCGGGTGGCCGCTCGCGCGCGAGAAGCCGAGAACGGCGATCCAGAGGCCGACGCCGAGAACGGTGGCAGCGGTCACCTCGTTGAACGAGGGTTTGCGGAGTTCGATTCCAAAGAGGGTCATGGCGGACGTGGGTATAGCGTGGAGCTGGGTCTAGCGTAGACGCCGGGGACGATCGCGAAACGGCGATAACGGGCGGGAGCCCACGTCAGTTCGGCGCACCGATTTTGGCGGCTCGAGGCGCCGGGGAGCCGCAAGACCCTCAATATCCGAGCCCTGAACGGCCAAAAAGTCGATGAATCTGTTGCCTTTGCGTCTCCTGCCCGGCGCCGACCTGCGGCGTGCGCTCGAAGCCGCGCTCGCCGCCGACGGCGCGTCGGCCGCGTTCGTGGTGGCCGGGATCGGCAGCCTCGCCGACGCGCCGCTGCGGCTGGCGGGCGCGGGCGAGGCGCGCGTGATCGCCGGCGCCTCGGAGCTGCTCACGCTTTCGGGCAGTGTCGGCGCCGACGCCTCGCACCTGCACGCCACGCTCGCCGACGCCACCGGCCGCGTCTGGGGCGGTCACGTGGGCTACGGCTGCCGCGTGCGCACCACCGCCGAGATCCTGCTGGCACGACTGTCGGAGTGGCAGTTCAGTCGCACGTTCGACCCCCGGACGGGTTTCGCGGAACTCGAGATCGCGCGCAAGCCGTTGGCCTGACGTCGAACACGGATGGTGAGTTCGATGGGTCGAAGGGCGGTGGCCGGGACGGAGCCGGCCCGGATCGTTCAGCGAAGAGCACCGCAGGCGCGATTCGAGCTTGCTTGTACCTACAATCGTCTGCATCGGTTTTTGAAGGAGCAGCGATGAGCGAGCCGGTGGACGTTGCCGCGGTGGTGGCCGACTGGGACGCGAAGGCCGCCGCGATCCGGGCGCGCATGGCGCCGGTCGGCGTCGCACGCCCCGACCAGGTCGCCGGCATGACCGGCATGCAGGTGTTCGAGGCAATGTTCGAGGGGCGCCTGCCGCCGCCGCCGGTCGGCCAGACGCTCGACTTCCTGCCGATCGAGATCGAGCCCGGGCGCGCGGTATTCCAGGGCCGGCCGAGCCTCGCGCACTACAACCCGCTCGGCACCGTGCACGGCGGCTGGATCGCGACGCTGCTCGACTCGTGCGTCGGCTGCGCGGTGCACTCGACGCTGCCGGCCGGAAAGATCTACACGACCGCCGAGCTGAAGATCAACTACGTGCGGCCGGTCACCGCGCGCACGCCGCTGCTGCGCGCCGAAGGCAAGGTGATCCACGTCGGCGGCCGCATGGGCACCGCCGACGGGCGCCTAGTCGGTGCCGACGGCAAGCTGTACGCGCACGCGTCGACCACCTGCTTCATCTTCGACGCGAGCTGACGCGCGCGCGGAGGCGCTCGGCGTAGCGGGCGAGCAGGGCGTCGATGCGCTGCCGCTCCGCGGCGTCGCCGGTGGCGTCGAGTGCCATGCCCCAGGCGCCGAGCTGGAACCCCAGATACCAAGGTAGCAGCGCGTCGGCGAGGTCGCGATCGACCGGGCAGCCGAGCTCGGCCATGCGTCGTTCGATGCACAGCTGCTCGGCCGGTGACAGGTCGAGCTCGACTGCGGCGCCGACGACATCCCAGGCGATGTCCTGGCAGCCGACGAGGTCGTGGCCGGCGTGGTGATCGACCGCGTCGGTCTTCAGCACCGCCCCGTCCACGACGAGCCACTCCCAGGCGTGCATGCGGTTGTCGGTCTCGACGCGTCGCACGCGCGCCTGCAGCGCCTCGAGCGCGGCGGGCGCCACCTCGAACAATGGCGCGATCTCGGCGCCGAGCACCTGCCCGGCGTTGTAGCGGGCGGCCTCGTGCAGCTGCTGCAACATCGCGCCGGCGTGCGCGGGCGCGACGAGGCGAGTGGCGCGGAACGCGAGGTAGTCGGCGATGCGGCGGACGAGCCGCTCTCGCGCAGCCGATAAGGCGAGCAGCGCATCCACCGGCTCCGCGTCCTGGTGCCAGCGCTCCACCACGAAGCCGTGGCAGGTCCCGATCGGGCGGGGCGAGAAGCCGGCTTTTGCCAGCGCCACCGCCCGCTCGACGTTGCGCGCACCGCGCCGCCCGACGCCGGCGAACTTGACGAGCCAGCCGACGCCGCCCGCCTCGGCCAGGTACTTGCGACGCTCCTGCCAGGGATGAACCGGCGCCACCGCAGGAGCCCGGTTCGAGAGCCAGCGCCAGCCCCCGTTGCCGACGTCGCGCAGCGGCGCCGTCAGCGGGCCGACGACGCCGGCAACCCCGCACTCGAGCCGGTGCGACGGATCCGCCGCACCGAGAATGCTGCGCTCGAAGCTCGCGACGTGCACCGACACCGCTTCCCACAACGCGCGCGTTGCCGGTGTCGCTTCGGCACCCGGGCCGTGCGCGTGGCTCGCGAACACGTGGACGTCGGCAGGCTGGACGCCGCGTTCCAGGACTCGGCGCACGACCGCCGCGACCGACGATCCCGAAAGCCCCGGGCCCTCGTCGACGATCGCGTAGCGCAGGGCCTGCCCCGAGCCTGACGCCGCCAGCGCATCGAGCAGCGCGTCGGCGCCGGGCGCGAGCTGGCGGTCGAACGGATGGCCGACCGGTCGCAGCGTGAGCGGGAGCGGCGCGTCGAGCGCCGCCGCGACGATCGCGCCCAAGCTCGTGCCGATGCTGCGGATGCCGATCACGCGCCATTCGCCGCGCGGCAGCTCGCGCGCGGCCTCGAGGTAGCTCTCGGGGTAGAGCGCGTAGAAGGCGTAGCCCTCGGGCTGCTTGACGTCGACGACGGCGTCGCCGGCCCGGCGTTCGCACTCCGCCCGCGCTGCCTCGACCGTCGCGAGCAGGGCGTCGACGACGGCCGCATCGACTTCGAACGCGGGGGCGTTCCACGATGCCTTCACCAGCTTTGCGAGCGCGTGCAGCAGCGCCATCGCGGCGTCGCCTGCGGGCGCCGCCGTCTCGTGGCCGCCGGCCGCGTGGAACGCCGCGTCGACGACGCCCTGAGCGAGCTCGCCGGCTTCGAGGAAGGCGCCGACCCAGTCGGCGTGACGCGCCAGCCCGGCCGGCGTCGCGCGTGCGGCACGCACGCCGGCGCCGATTCGCGCCAGCTTGTCGGCGGCGCGCTCGCGCTCGACCGCGTCGCCGTAGACCAGCATCAGGCGCTGCGCATCAGGTGCCGGTAGGCGATCAGCTTGAACTCGTCGAACGTCGGCACCGACCACGCGACGTCCCGCTTCGCGCGCTCGCGCTCGAGCCAGCCGGCCCAGCACTCGAACTGGCTCGGCGACGGCGAGACGAGGTCGCGGCGGTCCTTCATGAGGCCGAGTGCGTCGAGCGGCGGCATGCCGCGGTGCACCAGCGCGCAGAGGGCGGTGATCGCCGAGCGGCCGATGCCGTGCTGGCAGTGCACCAGCACGCGTTCGCCGCGGTCGAGGTGCGCCGACACGAACTCGACCGCGCGGTCGAGATGCTCCGCATCGACGCCGCAGAGGTCGGGCGTCGGCAGGTGCAGCAGGGTGATGCCGTGGCGGCGCAGCACGTGCTCGTCGTCCTTGGCCTCCTCGCGCAGGTCGACGATGGCCTGGAAGCGGTGCTCGCGGGCGAGCGCCTCGGCGCGCTCGGTCGGGAAGCTGCCGCCGACCGCCAGCGTGTCGGTGATCCAGTCGAAGTTGGGTTGCCAGGTCATTGCGAGCGTGCGCGCGGATGGGGCTGCTGTGGCGGGCCGCCAATCTAGCCGGTCCACGCCGAGCTTGCCGGCGAGCCCACGACAGGGGACGCGGCGCGGCAACCGCGCGCTGCCCGGTTAAAGTCCCGCGTCACGCATTTCGCGCCGGCTGCGAGCGGCACTTCTCAACCATATGAACATCACCGTCCTCGGCACCGGCTACGTCGGCCTCGTCACCGGAGCGTGCCTCGCGGAGATCGGCAACCACGTGGTCTGCTACGACCCGGACCGCCGCAAGATCGACGTGCTCGAATCCGGCGGCATGCCGATCCACGAGCGCCAGCTGCCCGAAGTCGTCGCGCGCAACGTGCAGGCGGGGCGGCTGCGCTTCACCACCGAGATCGAGCCGGCGGTGCGCCACGGCGACATCGTCTTCATCGCGACCGGAACGCCGGCCGACCAGGACGGCAGCGCCGACCTGCAGTACGTGCTCGCCGCCGCGCGCAGCATCGGCCGCCACATGCAGGGCTACAAAGTGGTGGTGCAGAAGTCGACCGTGCCGGTCGGCACCGCGTCCAAGGTGCGTCAGGCCATCGAGGACGAGCTCGCCGCACGCCGCACCGAGGGCGATGCGGCCGCCGGCAGCAGCGAGCAGGTGTTCCCGGTCGGCATCGTGTCGAATCCCGAGTTCCTGAAGGAAGGCAGCGCGGTCGACGACTTCATGCGGCCCGACCGCATCGTCATCGGCACCGGCCCGGGCGAAGCCGGCCAGCGCGCGCGCGACCTGATGACGCAGCTCTACGCGCCGTTCAACCGGCAGCGCGAGCGCATCCTCTACATGGACCTGAACGCGGCCGAGCTCACCAAGTACGCGGCCAACGCGATGCTCGCCACCCGCATCAGCTTCATGAACGAGCTCGCCAACCTCGCCGACAAGGTCGGGGTCGACATCGAGCAGGTGCGCAAGGGCATCGGCTCCGATCCGCGCATCGGCTACAGCTTTCTCTACCCGGGCGTCGGCTACGGCGGCAGCTGCTTTCCCAAGGACGTGCAGGCGCTGGTGCGCACGGCCGCCGACCACGGCCAGCGGCTGCAGGTGCTGGAAGCCGTGCGCGCGGTCAACGACGCCCAGAAGCACGTGCTGTTCGAGAAGATCGTCGCGCGCTTCGGCGACGACCTGCACGGCCGAACCTTCGCGCTGTGGGGCCTCGCGTTCAAGCCCAACACCGACGACATGCGCGAGGCACCGAGCCGGGTGATGATCCGCGCCCTCGTCGAGCGCGGAGCCGCGGTCGTCGCCTACGACCCGGTCGCGATGACCGAGGCCAAGCGCGTGCTCGCGCTCGACTTCGCCGACAGCGCCGAGCTGCTGCGCCGCGTGTACTACGCGCCTTCGCCGATGCAGGCGGTCGAGGATGCCGACGCGCTGGTCATCGTCACCGAGTGGACCGCGTTCAAGAGCCCCGACTTCCACGCGCTGAAAAGCGCGCTCAAGCAGCCGGTGATCTTCGACGGCCGCAACCTCTACGACCCCGACATCCGCGCCCAGGGCTTCGAGTACATGGCCATCGGCCGCTGACGCGGGCGCGCCGGCTTCTTTCGTTTCAAGCTCACGGATTCACCCATGCGTGTCTACAACGCCGAACGCCGCGTCCTCGTGACCGGCGGCGCAGGCTTTCTCGGCAGTCACCTCTGCGAACGCCTGCTCAACGCCGGCCATCAGGTGCTCTGCGTCGACAACTTCTTCACCGGCTCCAAGCGCAACATCGAGCACCTGCTCGACCACAGGCACTTCGAGCTGATGCGGCACGACGTGACGTTCCCGCTCTACGTCGAGGTCGACCAGATCTACAACCTGGCCTGTCCCGCATCACCGGTGCACTACCAGCACGACCCGGTGCAGACCACCAAGACCAGCGTGCACGGCGCGATCAACATGCTCGGCCTCGCGAAGCGGCTGCGCGCACGCATCCTGCAGGCGTCGACCAGCGAGGTCTACGGCGATCCGGACGTGCATCCGCAGCCCGAGGGCTACTGGGGAAGGGTCAACCCGATCGGCATCCGCAGCTGCTACGACGAAGGCAAGCGCTGCGCCGAGACGCTGTTCTTCGACTATCACCGGCAGCACCGGCTCGACATTCGCGTCGCGCGCATCTTCAACACCTATGGTCCGCGCATGCACCCGAACGACGGCCGTGTGGTGTCGAACTTCATCGTGCAGGCGCTGCGCGGCGACCCGATCACCATCTACGGTGAAGGCACGCAGACGCGCAGCTTCTGCTACGTCGACGACCTGGTCGCCGGTCTCAACCGCTTCATGGACGCGGAGCCTGGCTTCACCGGCCCGCTCAACATCGGCAACCCGGGCGAATTCACGATCCGCGAGCTCGCCGAGCGCGTGATCCGTCTCACCGGCTCAGGCTCGAAGCTGGTGTTCGAGCCGCTGCCGTCCGACGACCCGATGCAGCGTCAGCCCGACATCTCGCTCATTCGCGACAAGCTCGGCTGGCAGCCGAACGTGCAGCTCGAGGAAGGCCTCAAGAAGACGATCGCTTATTTCGATCAGCTGCTGACGGAGACGGCGCGGAACGCTTGAGGTGGTCTCAACGTCGAACGACGTGGTCTGTGCCCTGAGTCCAACTAGAGGGAGCACGGGCGCAGGCTCGTCGGGTACTCCGCTACGTTCATGTCCCCCGGCGGCAGCCTCCTCCTTAACTTCACTCCGCGGAGTACCCGGCGAGCCTGTCGGAGCGCTGCGGGGTCGCGATAGTTCTCTTGTCGAGCATGGCAACGCTCGACACGCGCGAGTGAGTGCAGCCGTACAGGCTCGATCGCGTGCCACCGACGCGTCCAAGGGTTTGCGGGGCGCTTCGCGGAGTGAAGTTAAGGAGGAGCCAGCAGCCAGAGGCTGCTGGCGGGGGACATGAACGCAGCGGAGTGCCCCGCAAACCCTCGCCCCGTCCGCCGCTGGAGCGATCGGCGAACGAGCCGATGCTGGCTGAAAGCTGCTGAGCTCCTCCGGAAGCGAGCTCCTACAGCGTCAGCGCCCCGCCGCTCTGCGCATGCAATGCCGGCCCGCTCGGACCGTGGCGCTTGCTGGCAACGCCCGGCGCGTAGCGGCGCACCATGCGCGCGCAGAACTCGGCGAATTCCTCGGCCTGCTGCGGCGGGCTCGTGTGGTGCGGCTCGATGCCGCGGTGCTCGGGCGTGAAGCAGAACGTAACGGTGACGTCGAAGTCCTCGAGCGCGCGCATCTGGCGGTCGAACCAGGCGTCGCAGTTGGGGCGGAAGCTGTCGGCCCAGCTGAGGCCGGTGCGCAGGCGACGGACCCCGAGGCGCTTGAGCCAGCTCACCGCGTCGTCGAGCCGGTGGTCCTCGAAGTGGAACCACTGGCAGATGCCGAGGTCGGGTGTGTAGCGCGGGAACAGCTCGCACGCGAGCTTGGGGCTGCCGTCTTCGCGCAGCAGGCCCATGTGGAAGTGGCGGTAGTAGCTCGAGCCTTCGGCCTCGCGATGACGCGTGGTCGCGGGCCACGCCTTGGGCAGGTCGTAGAGCGAATACCAGAAGACGCGCGGCACGCGGCCGATCAGCAGCTTGGCGGTGCGCTCGAGCCCGAACACCTGCACCTCTTCGGCGCCGAAGGTGGACACGCCCACTTCGGTGACCCACACCGGCAGATGCGTCACCGCCTCGATCTCGGCAATGCGCGACGGCCACTCGTCGATCATCCAGTTGTTCCAATCGAGCGGAAAGCCGTGCACCGCGACCGCATCGAGGCGGTCGAGCACGCCCTGCTCGCGCAGCCGCGTCATGAAGCCGGCGTCGATCGGAGAGATGCCGCCGAGCACCTGCGTGAGCGCCGGATTCTCGGCGCGCACCGCGTCGGCGGCGAGCTTGACCATGGCCGCGTACGCGGTCCATTCAGGGTCGAGTTGAAGGTCCCAGTGCGACTTGTTGTTGGGCTCGTTCCAGAACTTGACGGCTTCGATCATGTCTCGATCAGGTCTGCTTGCTCTTGCCCGTGCTGCGCCGGTTCGGCGTGGCGGCGCGGGTGGTGGTGCGCGGCGGCGCGCTCGCCTCGGCGTCGCCTCGTATGAACGCCTCGACGAGCTCGCGCGCCTCGTCGTCGGTGAACTGCTGCGGCGGCGACTTCATGAAGTAGCTCGACGGCGCGAGCACCGGCCCGCCAATGCCACGGTCGAGCGCGAGCTTGGCGCAGCGCACCGCGTCGATCACGACGCCCGCCGAGTTCGGCGAATCCCAGACCTCGAGCTTGACCTCGCAGTTGAGCGGCACGTTGCCGAACGTGGTGCCTTCCATGCGGATGTAGCACCACTTGCGGTCGGCGAGCCACGGCACGTGGTCGCTCGGGCCGACGTGGACGTCGCTCGCCTGCATCGGATGGCCGAGCTGGCTCGTCACCGCCTGCGTCTTCGAGACCTTCTTCGACTCGAGACGCTCGCGCTCGAGCATGTTGAGGAAGTCGGTATTGCCGCCGAAATTGAGCTGATAGGTGCGATCGAGCCGCACGCCGCGCTTCTTGAAGAGGTCGGTGAGGATGCGATGGACGATGGTCGCGCCGACCTGCGACTTGATGTCGTCGCCGATGATCGGCAGGCCTCGTTCGGCGAAGCGCTTCTGCCATTGCGGCTTCGACGCGATGAAGACCGGCACGCAGTTGACGAAGGCGCAGCCGGCTTCGATGGCCTGCTCGGCATACCACTCGGTCGCCTTCTCCGAGCCGACCGGCAGGTACGACACGACGACGTCGGTGCGCGTGTCCTTGAGCACCCGGGCGACGTCGACCGGCTTGGCACGCGACGCCGGCACCACGCCCTTGAGGTACTTGCCGATGCCGTCGAGCGTGGGCCCGCGCTGAACACTGACGCCGAGCGGCGGCACGTCGGCGAAGCGGATCGTGTTGTTGGGCTCTGCGAAAACCGCTTCGGCGAGGTCGCGGCCGACCTTGCCGGCGTGCACGTCGAACGCCGCGCTGAACTCGATGTCGCGCGGGTGATAGCCCGCGAGCTCGACGTGCATCAGCCCGGCGACGAAGTCGGTGTCGGTCGCGCCCCGATAGAACTCGACGCCCTGCACCAGCGATGAGGCGCAGTTGCCCACACCGACGATCGCGACGCGAATCTTGCTCATGAATGAAGGACCCGTCTCGTGAGGCCGCGTCGGGGCGAGGCGGCCGTTGTTGTTCTGAAGGCGAGCATGAACGCGATCAAGCGCCTTCGAGTGAGGGTTGAGCCCGAGGTCGGGCACGCGGGCTTCGCTGAAGACACCGGAATCGCCCGGCACCGCTGGTTCGGCTTTCGCGCGCGCGACCACGGGCGATCGGCGATCAAAGTGTATCCTGCCGACTTCTTTCGACAGGCCGCGCTCGGGCCGCGGTTCCGCTTCATGCGAACAACAACAGGCTCATGTCCGAACACATTCTGATCACCGGCGGGGCCGGCTTCATCGGTTCGCATCTCGCCGACGAACTGCTCTCTCATGGCTACAAGGTGCGGGTTCTCGACAACCTCGCGCCGCAAGTCCATGGCGAGAGTGCACGGCGACCCGAGTATCTGGCGAGCGACGTCGAGCTCGTGGTCGGCGACGTGTGCGACCCGGCCGCGGTGCGCGATGCGCTCAGGGGCATCGACTCGGTCTACCACTTCGCCGCAGCGGTGGGCGTCGGCCAGAGCATGTACGAGGTCGCGCACTACACGCGCGTCAACAACCTTGGTACCGCGGTGCTGCTCGAGGCGCTGATCGAGAAGCCCGTCAAGAACCTGGTCGTCGCGTCGAGCATGAGCCTCTACGGCGAGGGTCTGTATCGCACGCCGGCGGGCGAGGTTCGTACCGTCGGCGAGCGCACGCTCGAGCAGCTGCGCGCCGGCGACTGGGAGTTCCGCGACGCCGAAGGCCTCGCGCTGCAACCGGTCGCGACGCCCGAGACCAAGGTGCCGGCGCTGGCGTCGGTCTACGCGCTCTCGAAATACGACCAGGAGCGCCTCTGCCTGATGATCGGCCGGGCCTACAACATTCCGACCGTCGCGCTGCGCTTCTTCAACGCCTACGGTCCGCGCCAGGCGCTCTCGAACCCGTACACCGGCGTGCTCGCGATCTTCGCGTCGCGCCTGCTCAACGACAGCCCGCCGAAGATCTTCGAGGACGGCTACCAGCAGCGCGACTTCGTGAGCGTCTACGACATCGCGCGCGCCTGCCGGCTCGCGCTCGAGACGCCGGCCGCCGCCGGCGAGACCTTCAACATCGGCGGCGGTCAGCCGTTCACGGTGCGCGAGATCGCCGAGCGCGTCGCCGCCGCGGTCGGCAAGGGCCAGCTGATGCCCGAGATCACCGGCAAGTACCGCGTCGGCGACATCCGCCACTGCTTCGCCGACATCACGAAGGCGCGCCAGGTGCTCGGCTACGTACCGCGCGTCAGCCTCGACGAGGGCCTCACCGAGCTGGCCGGCTGGCTCGAAGGGCAGGCCGCGGTCGACCGCGTGGCGCAGGCGAGCGCCGAGCTGGCCGCGCGGGGGCTCGCGATATGAGCGGCGCCATGAACGGCACCGCGGTGCCTCACATGGCCGGCGACGACCGGCCGACGCTGATCACCGGCGGCGCCGGCTTCGTCGGCGCCAACCTCGCGCACCGGCTGCTCGGCCAGGGCCGTCCGGTCCTGATCCTCGACAACCTGTCGCGCCCCGGCGTCGAGCGCAACCTCGCGTGGCTGCGCGAGCAGCACGGCGAGCGCCTTCAGGTCGAGGTCGCCGACATCCGCCATGCCGACGCGGTGAACGCGGCCGTCGCGCGTGCCCGCTTCGTGTTCCATTTCGCCGCCCAGGTCGCGGTCACGACGAGCCTCGTCGAGCCGCGCGACGACTTCGCGATCAACGCGCTCGGCACGCTCAACGTGCTCGAGGCGGTTCGCGCCCAGGCGAGCCCGCCGCCGGTCGTCCTGACGTCGACCAACAAGGTCTACGGCGGTCTCGAGGACGTGGGCCTCCACCTCGTGGGCCAGCGCTACACGCCCGAATCGCCCGACATCGCGGCGCACGGCATCTCGGAGACGCGTCCGCTCGACTTCCACAGCCCGTACGGCTGCTCGAAAGGCACCGCCGACCAGTACGTGCACGACTACGCGCGCAGCTACGGCCTCAAGACCGTGGTGTTCCGCATGAGCTGCATCTACGGCCAGCGCCAGTTCGGCACCGAGGACCAGGGCTGGGTCGCGCACTTCCTGCTGCGCGCGCTCGACCGCCAGCCCATCACGCTGTTCGGCGACGGCAAGCAGGTGCGCGACATCCTCTTCGTCGACGACCTCGTCGATGCCTTCCTGCTCGCCGAGTCGCAGATCGACACGCTGGCCGGCCAGGCTTTCAACATCGGCGGCGGTCCCGGCAACGTGATCAGCCTGCTCGATCTGCTCGACCGCATCGAAGTGCTTTCGGGGCGCCGCCCGGCGATCGCGTTCGAGGACTGGCGCGTGGGCGACCAGCGCTACTACGTCTCCGACACCCGCAAGTTCCAGCAGGCGACCGGCTGGCGGCCCAAGGTCGACGCCGACCAGGGCACGGCGCGTCTGTTCCGCTGGCTTGAGGAGCTGCGCGGCGGCACGGGCGCCACGACGCTGCCGGCGGCCGCGGCCCACGAGGCGCGCCTCGCGTCCGGGGGTGCGGCGTGACGGCCCCGCCGGCGCGACGGCCCGCGATCGCCCAACTCAGGAGACACGCATGCTGGCCGGCGTCATAGCGGCGCCCGGCGAGGCCGCGGTCACGACCGCGGAGCGTCCCGACCCCGGTCCGGGTCAGGTGCTGCTGCGCCTCGAGGGCTCGGGCGTGTGCGCGTCGAGCCTGCCGATCTGGGAAGGCCGCGAGTGGTTCCAGTACCCGCAGGCGCCGGGCGCGCCCGGGCACGAGGGCTGGGGCCGCGTCGCCGCGGTCGGCGCGGGCGTCAGCGGGCTCAAGGAAGGCGACCGGGTCGCCGCGCTGACCTACCGAGCACACGCCGAGTACGACCTTGCCGACGCGTCGGCGGTGGTGCCGCTGCCCGCGTCGCTCGACGGCGTGCCGATGCCGGGGGAGCCGCTCGGCTGCGCGGTGAACATCTTCCGCCGGAGCGGCATCGAAGCCGGTCAGACCGTCGCCATCGTCGGCATCGGCTTCCTCGGCGCGCTGCTCACCCAGCTTTGCGTGAACGCCGGCGCCCGCGTCGTCGCGATCACGCGGCGCCCGTTCGCGCTCGACATCGCGCGCCGGGCCGGCGCCGCCGAGACGATCGTGATGGACGACCATTGGCGCGTTCTCGAGGAGGTCAAGCGCCTCACCGACGGGCGCTGGTGCGAGCGCGTCATCGAGTGCGTCGGACTGCAGTGGCCGCTCGATCTCGCGAGCGAGATCACCGGCGAGCGCGGCCGCCTCGTCATCGCCGGCTATCACCAGGACGGCCCGCGCCAGGTCAACATGCAGCAGTGGAACTGGCGCGGCATCGACGTCGTCAACGCCCACGAGCGCGACCCGCGCCAGTACATCGAGGGCATCCGCAGCGCCGTCGACCTGATGGTCGATCGCGTGCTCGACCCGACGCCCCTGTTCACGCACCGCTTCCCGCTCGATCGGCTCGGAGAAGCGCTCGAGCTGACGCGGCAGCGCCCCGACGGCTTCCTGAAGGCGCTGGTGACGGTGTGAGCGACGCCCGCGCCGTGAGCGCCTTTTCGGGCGACTTCTCGCCCGCGCCCGGTCCGGCGCCGGCCCCGGCGCCCTCCCGCAAGCCGCGCCTGGGCTTCCTCGGCGTCGGCTGGATCGGCCGCAACCGCATGGAGGCGATTGCCGCGAGCGGGATTGCCGACGTCGCGGTGCTCGCCGACGCCTCGCCGGCGACGCTCGACCAGGCGCGGGCGGTGGCGCCCGCAGCCGCCACGGCCGACTCGCTCGAGGCCCTGCTCGCGCACGGCGTCGACGGCGTCGTGATCGCGACGCCGAGCGCGCTGCACGCCGAGCAGGCGGTGGCCGCGCTCGATGCCGGGGTCGCGGTGTTCTGCCAGAAGCCGCTCGCCCGCAATGCCGCCGAGAGTGCGCGCGTGGTTGCCGCCGCGCGGCGTGCCGACCGTCTGCTCGGTGTCGACCTCTCGTACCGTCACACCGCGGCGATGCGGCAGATCCGCGAGCTCGTCGCCGGCGGCGCGATCGGCGACGTCTACGCGGTGGACCTCGTCTTCCACAACGCCTACGGCCCCGACAAGGCGTGGTTCCGCGACCCGCAGCTGAGCGGCGGCGGCTGCGTGGTCGACCTCGGCATCCACCTCGTCGACCTCGCGCTGTGGACGCTCGACTTCCCCGCCGTCGGCGGGGTGTCGAGCCGCCTCTATGCGGGCGGCCGGCCGGTCGCCGACACCGCCAACGTCGTCGAGGACTACGCGGTCGCGCAGTTCGACCTCGCCTCGGGCGCGGTGGTGCGGCTGGCCTGCTCGTGGAACCTCGCCGCCGGCCGCGACGCCGTCATCGAGGCGACGTTCCACGGCAGCCAGGGCGGGGCGTCGATGCGCAACGTGAACGGCTCGTTCTACGACTTCGTCGCCGAGCGCTTCGACAGCACGCGGACGAGCGTGCTCGCCGAGCCGCCCGACGCCTGGGGCGGCCGGGCTGCGGTCGACTGGGCCGAGCGCCTCGCCGCCGGCCGGGGGTTCGATGCGGCGATCGAGCGCGTGGTCGACGTCGCCGCCGTGCTGGACCGCGTCTATGGCCGCTGAGATGACCCGGCACGAGGATCGGCTGGTGCTGATGACCGCCGACACGGTGGGCGGCGTCTGGAGCCACGCGCTCGAACTCGCCGGCGGCCTCGGTCAGCGCGGCGTGCGGGTCGCGCTCGCGACGATGGGCCAGCCGCTGACCGCGCTGCAGCGGCGTCAGGTCGCGCGCCTTCCGACCGTCACGGTGCACGAGAGCGAATACCGCCTCGAATGGATGGCGACGCCGTGGGACGACGTGCGGCGCGCCGGCCAGTGGCTGCTGCGCCTGGAGGCGAGCCTGCGGCCCGACGTCGTCCACCTCAACCAGTTCGCGTTCGGCGCGCTGCCGTTTACGGCGCCGACGCTGCTGGTCGCGCATTCGTGCGTGATGTCGTGGTGGCGCGCCGTGCATGGAACCGCGCCGCCCGCTGCGTGGGACCGCTACCGGCAGGCGGTGATCGCCGGCCTCGCCGGCGCGACGCGCGTCGGTGCGCCGACGCAGGCGATGCTGGCGTCGCTCACCAACAACTACGCCTACGCGGGCCGCGGCGTGGTGCTGCCGAATGCGCGCAGCGGCGACGCCTATGCGCCCGGCACCAAGGAGCCGCTGATCCTTTCGGCGGGCCGGCTCTGGGATGCCGCCAAGAACCTCGCGGCGCTCGAGGCGGTCGCGCCCAGCCTGCCGTGGCCGGTCGTGGTCGCCGGCGCCACCGCGCAGCCGACCGGCGGCGTGCGGCAGACCCGCAGCGTGCGCGCGCTCGGCGAGCTCTGCCCGGAAGGCCTCGCGGCCGAGTACGCGCGGGCGTCGATCTACGCCCTGCCGGCGCGCTACGAGCCGTTCGGGCAGACGCCGCTCGAGGCCGCGCTCTCGGGTTGCGCGCTGGTGCTCGGCGACCTGCCGAGCCTGCGCGAGATCTGGGGCGGCGCCGCCCTCTACGTGCCACCCGACGACACCGACGCGTTGCGCGCCTGCCTGATGCGCCTGATCGACGACCCGGCGCTGCGCCGCCGCTGCGCGGCCAAGGCGCTTGCCCGCGCCCAGCGCTTCACGCCCGAGCGCATGGTCAAGGCTTATCTCGCGGCCTATGACGGCATCGTCGCACCGCGCGTCCCGGCGCCGGCGCGTGCCGCGACGATCGGCCTGCAGCCGGAGACCGTATGCGCGTCGTGATCTTCTGCCACTCGCTGGCGTCCGACTGGAACCACGGCAACGCGCATTTCCTGCGCGGCGTCTGCAGCGAGCTGATCGCGCGCGGCCACGCGCTCGAGGTCTACGAGCCGCGTGACGCCTGGAGCCGCGTCAACCTCGTCGCCGAGCACGGCGAGGCACCGCTCGACGCGTTCCATGCCGCATACCCCGAGCTGCGCAGCCGCGCGGTCGACCTGGCGACCCTCGATCTGGACGAAGCCCTCGACGGCGCCGACCTCGTGCTGGTGCACGAGTGGAACGAGCATGCGTTCGTGCGCCGCATCGGCGAACACCGGCGTGACCGCGGTGGCTACCGGCTGCTGTTCCACGACACGCACCACCGCTCGGTGACCGATGTCGCCGGCATGGCCGCCTACGAGCTCGCGCACTACGACGGCGTGCTCGCGTTCGGCAACGTCATCCGCGACCTGTACCGGCGCCACGGCTGGTCGAGCCGCGCCTGGACCTGGCACGAGGCCGCCGACGTGCGGCGCTTCCACCCGATCGGCGGCGAGCCGCGCGAGGGCGACCTGGTCTGGATCGGCAACTGGGGCGACGGCGAGCGCGAGGCCGAGCTCGACGAGTTCCTGCTCGAGCCGGTGCGCGCGCTCGGCTTGAAGGCGAAGATCCACGGCGTGCGCTACCCGGCGCACGCGCTTGCTCGATTGGCCGAATGCGGCATCGCCTACGGCGGATGGCTGCCCAACCACGAGGCGCCGCGCGTGTTCGCACGCTATGGGGTCACCGTGCACGTGCCGCGCCGGCCTTACGTCGAGGCGCTGCCCGGCATTCCGACGATCCGCGTGTTCGAGGCGCTCGCCTGCGGCATCCCGCTGATCTCGGCGCCCTGGAACGATGCCGAGGCCCTGTTCAGCCCGGGCGACGACTTCCTGGTCGCGGACGACGGTGCCGCGATGCGCGCGCACCTGCGCGCGGTGCTGAACGATCCGTCCCTTGCCGCCGCGCTCGCCGAGCGCGGCCGCGCCACCATCCTCGCGCGCCACACCTGCGCGCACCGGGTCGACGAGCTGCTCGCCATCTACCGCGAGCTCGAGCCCGCGGGCGCGCTCAGCGACCCTGCCTGACTGCTTCCATGGACATCGCGTTCTTCGGATCGAGCCTCGTTTCCGCCTACTGGAACGGCGCCGCCACCTACTACCGCGGCATCGTGCGCGCGCTCCACGAGCGCGGCCACCGCGTGCGCTTCTACGAGCCCGACGCCTACGGCCGTCAGCAGCACCGCGACATCCCCGACCCCGACTGGGCCGAGGTCATCGTCTACCCGGGCGAGGGCGACGACCACGCGCTGCGCATGGTCGATCACGCGCGCGGCGCCGACCTCGTCGTCAAGGCGAGCGGCGTCGGCGTGTTCGACGCGCTGCTCGAGCGTGCGGTGCTCGACCTGCAGGGCCGGTCGACGCGCGTGGTGTTCTGGGACGTCGACGCGCCGGCGACGCTCGACCGCATCGGCCACGACGCGAGCGACCCGTTCCGCGCGCTGGTGCCGCGCTACGACCTCGTGCTCACCTACGGAGGCGGCGATCCGGTGGTGCGCGCCTACGAAGGCTTCGGCGCGCAGGTGTGCGTGCCGATCTACAACGCGCTCGACCCGACGACGCACCATCCGGTCGACGCCGATCCGCGCTTCGACGGCGACCTCGGCTTTCTCGGCAACCGGCTGCCGGACCGCGAGGCGCGCGTCGAGGAGTTCTTCCTGCGCGCCGCGGCGCAGCTGCCGGAGCGGCGCTTCCTGCTCGGCGGCAGCGGCTGGGCCGACAAGCCGATGCCGGCGAACGTGAGCTACCTGGGCCACGTCTACACCGCCGACCACAACGCGTTCAACCGCACCCCGCGCACCGTGCTCAACGTGAGCCGCGAGAGCATGGCGCGCTACGGCTTCTCGCCGGCGACGCGCGTGTTCGAGGCCGCCGGCGCCGCCGCCTGCCTGATCACCGACGCCTGGGAGGGGATCGAGCTCTTCCTCGAGCCGGGCAGCGAGGTGCTGGTCGCGCGCGACGGCGACGAGGTCGCGGCGCATGTCGAGCGCACCGACGCCGCCACCGCGCGCCGCATCGGCGAGGCCGCGTATCGCCGCGTGCTCGCCGAGCACACCTACGCGCATCGCGCGGCGCAGCTCGAGGCGCTGCTCGAGGGCCACGCCGCGCGCGCGCCGCTGGCCGAGAGCGTCGCATGAGCACGCCGAACCCTGGCGCCGGCCGCGCGGCCGGCGTGGACGCCGCATCGACGCCCGCGGCCGAGAAGCTGCGCATCGTCATCCTCGGCCTCTCGATCACGTCGTCGTGGGGCAACGGCCACGCGACGACCTACCGCGGGCTGGTGCGCGAGCTGGTGCGGCGCGGCCACGACGTGCTGTTCCTCGAGCGCGACGTGCCGTGGTACGCGCAGAACCGCGACCTCGCGAACCCGCCGTTCGGACGCACCGTGCTGTACGGCGACCTTGACGAGCTGCGCCGCGACCATGCCGACGCGGTGGCCGATGCCGACCTCGTGATCGTGGGCTCGTACGTGCCGGAGGGTGTCGCGGTCGGCGACTGGGTGCAGAGCCGGGCCACCGGCATCGCCGCCTTCTACGACATCGACACGCCGGTCACGCTCGCCAAGCTCGCCCGTGGCGACACCGAATACCTCGATCCGCGCCAGATCGCCGGCTACGACCTCTACCTGTCGTTCACCGGCGGCCCCACCCTGACGCGGCTCGAGCAGGAGTTCGGCTCGCCGGCGGCGCGGGTGCTGTACTGCTCGGTCGACCCGACGCTTTACCAGCCCGACGGCCGCACGCGGGACCTCGACCTCGGCTACATGGGCACCTACAGTGACGACCGCCAGCCGACGGTCGAGCGCCTGCTGCTCGCGCCGGCGCGCGCGTGGCCCGAAGGCCGCTTCGCGATCGCCGGGCCGCAGTACCCCGACCGCTCGCGCTGGCCGGCGAACGTGCACTACACGTCGCACCTGCCGCCCGCCGAGCACCGCGTGTTCTACAACCGGCAGCGCTTCACGCTCAACGTGACGCGCGCCGACATGATCGCCGCCGGCTGGTCACCGAGCGTGCGCCTGTTCGAAGCCGCCGCATGCGCGACGCCGATCATCAGCGACCGTTGGGACGGCATCGACACGCTGCTGGTGCCCGGCAGCGAGATCTTTCTCGCCGACACGCCGGCCGACGTGCTCGGCCTCCTGCGCGACCTGCCGGAGGACGAGCGCCGCGCGGTCGGCGAGCGGGCGCGCCAGCGCATCCTCGCCGAGCACACGGCCGCGCACCGCGCGCTCGAACTCGAGGGCTACGTCCGCCAACTCGCCAGGGGAGCCCCCGCATGAGCGCCAACAGCCAGACGGCGACGTCCGACGCGGCCGGGCGTGCCGCCGAGCAGCAGCGCCAGATCGACGCCCTCGGGCCGTGGTTCCACAACCTGCACCTGCCGAGCGGCGTGCAGACGCTGCCGAACCACTTCCTGGGCGGCGATTTCCCGAACTTCAAGTGGCAGCAGATCGAGCCGTTCGTGCCGCGCGACCTCACCGGCTGGCGCGTGCTCGACGTCGGCTGCAACGCCGGCTTCTACAGCTTCGAGCTGGCGCGACGCGGCGCCTCGGTGCTCGGCATCGACGTCGACCCGCACTACCTCGCGCAGGCGCGCTGGGCAGCGGGCGAGATGGGGTTCGCCGACGCGGTCGAGTTTCGCCAGATGGAGGTCTACGACATCGCGCGCAGCGACGAGACCTTCGACCTGGTCTGGTTCATGGGCGTCTTCTATCACCTGCGCTACCCGCTGCTGGGGCTCGACCTGCTGGCCCAGCGCACGCGCCGGCTGATGATGTTCCAGACCCTCACGATGCCGGGCGACTCGGTCTACACCGACACGCAGGACTGCCCGATCCTCGACCGCACCAAGCTGCTCGAGACCGGCTGGCCGAAGATGGCGTTCATCGAGCATCGCCTGTCCGGCGACCCGACCAACTGGTGGGCCGCCAACCACGCCGGCGTCGAGGCGATGCTGCGTTCGAGCGGGCTGCGCATCGAGGCGCGCCCGGGCCACGAGATCTACCTCTGCGTGCCCGATGCCGAGGCGGCCAAGATGCGCACGCTCTACGCGAGCCAGCTCGCCGCGGTCACCGGCGCGATCCGTGGCGACGCCTGAGGCCCCGCGCGCGGTCGGCGAGCCGGGCGACACCGCCGGCGTCATCGACCGCAACGTCGAGGCGCTGATCAAGCGGCGCCAGCAGGAGCGCGCCGAGACCACCCGCGAAGACAAGGTTGCCGACGCGATCACGCAGTTCGCCGGCAGCATGAAGTTCGTCTATCTGCACCTGGTGATCTACGGGACGTGGATCGTGATCAACCTCGGGTGGGTACCGATGGTCCCCAAGTTCGATCCGACCTTCGTCGCGCTCGCGATGGTCGCGTCGGTCGAGGCGATCTTCATCTCGACCTTCGTCATGATCAGCCAGAACCGCATGGCCAAGGTCGCCGACCAGCGCGCCGACCTCGACCTGCAGATCAGTTTGCTCGCCGAGCACGAGATCACGCGCATCCTGACCCTGGTCACCGAGGTCGCCAAGCGCATGGAGGTGCGCGAGGCGGAGGATCCGGAGCTCGACGAGCTCGCCAGGGACGTCGCGCCCGAGCACGTGCTCGACCGCATGCAGGAGACCGAGCGCAAGCTCGGCGAACAGGACGACGCGGCCTGAGGCGACCGGGACCCTGCCGACCTGCGCGGGCGTCAGGCCGCCTTGGCGAGCGGCGCAACCGGTGCGGGCGACGCGCGTCGCCCGAGTGCCCCGGCGAGCACGTCGGCGTAGCGTGCCGCCGGCAGCTTGCCGAGCTTGCCGGCGATGGCGAGCGCCGGCGGCGCCGCGAGCATGGTCTCGAAGGCGCGCCGCACGTCCTCGGCAGTGACCGCGTCGAGGCGCTCGATCAGCTCGGTGCGCGCTCGCACACGGCCGTGCACGAAGAGGTTCTGCGCGGCGTTCTCGAGCCGGCGCAGCGGGCGCTCGTCGGCGCGCAGCAGGCGCACCGCGATCTGGTTGCGGGCGCGCGCGAGGCCCACCGGATCGACGTGCCCGGCGTGCTGCGCGAGCAGCCGGCCGACCTCGACGATGTAGGCGTCGAGGTGCTCGGGCGCGGTGGTCGCCTCGATCACGAATTGACCGCCGAGCTCCATCACGTCGGCCGAGCACGATGCGTAGTAGGCCAGGCCCCGGCGCTCGCGGATCTGGTCGAGCAGCGGCGAGCTCATGCCTTCGCCGAACAGCGCGGCGGCGACCGCGCCGGCGTGGTCGTCGGCGCCTTGCGGCGGCAGCGGAAAGCCCAGCACGACGTGGGTCTGGCTGAAGCCCGGCTGGCGCCGCGCGGCCACCCCGCCGACGTAGGTCGCCGCCTCGACCGCGTTGACCGCGCCGCCCTTCATCGCACCGAACGCGGCGTCGGCCTCGCGCACCAGCGCGTCGGGGTCGATGTTGCCGGCGACGCCGACCACCACGTTCGGCGCGCTGTAGCGGCTCGCCACGTAGCCGAGCAGCTCGTCGCGGCTGAAGCGCTCGATGTTGCGGCGCAGCCCGATCACCGGCTGGGCGAGCGGATGGCTGCCGAAGCACATCTTGTCGAACAGCTTGAACGCGGTGGCGAGTGCGTCGTCCTCGTCCTCGGCGTACTCGTGGAGGATGACGTCGCGCTCGCGCTCGAGCTCGACCGCGGGAAAGGTGCTGTTCAGCACGATGTCGGCCAGCATGCGAACGAACGCCCCGGCGTCGCGCGCGAGCCCCGACATGTGGAACGCGGTGTGGTCCTTGTCGGTGTGCGCGTTGACGTCGGCGCCGAGCCGCTCGGCATCGAGGTTGATGGTCTGGCAGTCGCGCGTCGCGGTGCCCTTGAAGGCCATGTGCTCGACGACGTGGCTGATGCCGTTGTCGCGGCTGCCTTCGTGCTGGCTGCCGGCGCGCACGAACACGCTCGCGCTCGCCGTCTCGACGTGCGGCAGGCGCATCGCGACGACGCGCACGCCGTTGCCGAGGGTGGCAACGCGGAGATCGGAATCGGGGCTGAAGGTCATCGGGACAAAACCGGAGGCGCGCGGGCGTCGTGCGTATCCGCGGCACGCCCGGGCAGGGAAGTCGAACCCGCGATTGTCGTCACTGGCGCCCGGTTGCGGACGCCGAGGGGCAAGCGTCCCGGTGGCGCGCCCCGGCGCGGCCGGCGCCCCGCGCTATCGTCGGCACAATTTCACGTTTCATGGAGCAGGCATGGATGGGCTCGGACCGAGCCACGCAGATCGTTCCGCTGGCGGGACGCCCGGGCGCGCACGGCGCAACGTGGGTGGCTGACGCGACGCCGCCCCGTCCCGCCGGCGCGCGGTCCTCGGCGCCGGCCGTGCGCGTCCTCTGCGCGGTCGCCGTGCTGGCGGTGCTGCTGGTCGCCCGCCCGCTGCTGGTGCCGATCGCGATCGCGGTGCTGTTCACCTTCGTGCTCGCGCCGGCGGTGCGCGCGCTCGGCCGGCGCGGCGTTCCCGAGTACGTCGGCTCGGCGCTCGTCGTCGCCTCGCTGCTCGCCGGTGTCGCGCTGATGGCATGGATGGTCGCGGCTCCGGCGGCCGCCTGGTGGTCGCGCGCGCCGGCGACGCTCAACGGCCTTCTCGAGGCGGCGCAGCGCTGGCGCAGCGAGGTCTGGCCGATCGCGCCGGGCGCGCCGGCTGGCGCGAGCGGCGGCAGCAGCGCCGAGGACACGCTCGGCGAGCAGCTCGCGACCCAGGGCTTCAGCTTCACCCGCATCGCGGTCGGCGAGGCGCTCGGCTTCACGCTCTCGTCATCGGCGGTGGTCATCCTGCTGTTCTTCATGCTCGCTTCGGAACACTGGCTGGTCGCGCGCACGCTCGAGGCGATCCCGCGCCGCCGCACCCGCGCGCTGCTGCTCTCGGGCATCCGCGAGTCGCAGCGCGACATCGGCCTCTTCATCTGGACCATGAGCCTCGTCAACGTCGCGCTGGGCATCGCGACCGGGCTCGCGCTCTGGGCGATCGGCCTGCCGAACCCCGTGCTCTGGGGCACCGTCACCGCGCTGTTGACCTTCGTGCCGTACCTCGGGCCGCTGGTGGTCACGCTGATGTTGATGCTGGCCGGCAGCGTGGCGTTCGGCGTCGGCTGGTCGATGTTCGGCCCGCCGGCCGCGTTCCTGGCGCTGCACGCGGTCGAGGCGAACTTCCTCACCCCGCTCATCATGGGCCGCCAGCTCAGCCTGCCGCCGGTCTTCGTGTTCCTCTCCGTGATGGTGCTCGGCTGGCTCTGGGGCGTCGCCGGCGCGTTCCTCGCGGTGCCGCTGCTGCTGGGCCTGCGCGCGCTGTGCCGGCGCGTGCGGCGCGGCCGCACCGTCTGCCGCTATCTCGACGGCAACGGCACCGCCGTACCGCCCCTGCAACGCCTGCTGCAGGCGGAACCTGCCGGCGCCGGGCGCGTCGGAGCAGGGCGGAGCCAGCCATGAACCTGCCCGTCACGGCTCGCGAGCCAGGGCGGGCCGCCCCGGCGCGGGCACATGGCTTGCCGCCGGACCCCATGCCCGTTTGCAGCCCGATGCGCATCGCCTACGTCACCGAGACCTACCCGCCGGAGCTGAACGGCGTGTCGCTGACGGTCGAACGCAGCGTCGCGTTCCTGCGCGGTCGCGGCCACCACGTCCAGCTGATCCGCCCGCGTCAGCCCGGCGAGGCGGCGCGCGACGACCGTGACGAGTGGCGCACTGGCGGGCTGCCGATCCCGATGTACCGCGACCTGCGCTTCGGCCTTGCCCTGCCGGGTGCCGTGCGGGCCCGCCTCGCAACGTCGCGTCCCTCGCTCGTCCACCTCGCGACGCCGGGGCCGCTCGCCTGGGCCGCGCTCGGCGCCGCGCGTTCGCTCGGCATCCCCGTCGCGTCGGAGTTCCGCACCAACTTCCACCAGTACAGCCGCTTCTACGGCCTCGGCGCGCTCGCCAGTCCGATCGAGGCGCTGCTGCGGCGCTTCCACAACCGCAGCACGCTAACGTTCGTGCCGACGCATGCGCTCGAGCGCGAGCTCGGCGCGCGCGGCTTCGAGCATCTGGCGGTGGTCGGCCGCGGCGTCGACACCACGCGCTTCGACCCCGCGCGCCGCAGTGCCGAGCTGCGCGCGGCATGGCAGGTCGGCGATGCGCCGGTGCTGATCACCGTCGGCCGCATCGCCGCCGAGAAGAACGTCGAACTCGTGCTGCGGGCGTTCGCCGCCGCACGCGAGCGCCGCGCCGGGTTGCAGCTCGTCGTCGTCGGCGACGGGCCGCTGCGGGCGAAGCTGGAGGCGGCGCATCCCGAGGTGCGCTTCGTCGGCGTCAAGCGCGGCGACGAGCTCGCGGCCTGCTACGCGTCGGCCGACGCGTTCGCGTTCGCGAGCCTCTCCGAGACCTTCGGCAACGTCACGCTCGAGGCGCTCGCGTCCGGGCTGCCCGTGGTGGCGTTCGACGTTGCCGCGGCGGCCGAGCACGTGGTCGACGGCCGGTCGGGCGCGCTCGTGCCGGCCGGCGACGACGCGGCGTTCATCGAGGCCGTCGCGCGCGTTGCGACGCTGCCTGAAGCCGAACTCGCGGCGATGCGCACCCGCGCGCTCACCGCCGGGCGCCAGGCGCAGTGGAGCGACGTGCTCGGGCGGCTCGAGGCGCACCTGCACGCGGCCGCCGCCGCGCCTCACGAAAGGTCCGAGCATGTCGCGGCTGCGGCCTGACGCCTACCCCTCGTGGGCCGAGCGCGACAGCTCGGTCGCGCGCTGGATGCACGGCGCGTCGACGCGCGACTGGGTGGTGCGCGTGCTCGACGCCGTCAGCCGCATCGGCGACGGCTGGGTCTGGTACATCGTGATCCTCGCGCTGCCGTGGTTCGGGCGCGAGTCCGGCACCGCGTGCGCGATCCGCATGGCCATCGTCGGCCTGGTCGACCTCACGCTCTACCTGATCATCAAGCGCTGGATCGCGCGACCGCGGCCGTGCCGGGCCATACCGGGCGTGCGCGCCTGCAGTCGGCCGCTCGACGAGTACAGCTTTCCGAGCGGGCATACGCTGCACTCGGTGGCGTTCAGCGTGATCATCACCGTCTACTACCCGGTGCTCGCCGTCGTCGTGTGGCCGTTCACGCTGCTGCTCGCGCTCTCGCGCGTCGTGCTCGGCCTGCACTACCCCAGCGACGTGATCGTCGGCGCGCTGATCGGGGCGTTGATGGCCGGCATCAGCTTCAACCTGCTGTAGCCGCCGGCGCGACCCGCGCCAAGGCATCGACCACCGTCAGCGCCTGGCGCGTCGCGAGGTGGCGCTCGAGGATGCGCTGCCACGAGCGCCGGACCGCCGCATGGTCGGCGTCGCGCGGGTGCAGTTCGATCCGCAGCAGCGGGTTGGCGCGCTCGGCGCGCTCGACCACGGCGGCCCACACCACCGACGAAGCGCGCCGCCACGCCGCCGAGGTGCTGTAGACGACGCTCTGGCTGGTGAGCCGGCGCCGTTCGCGCAGCAGGTGGATGTGGCGCAGCGTGCTCGTGTAGCGGAAATCGAACGCCCCGAGCGCCTGCCAGGCCCCCGGCCCGAGCAGCCACGCCGGCGCGACGAAGCCGTGCAGCGGCCAGCCGTTCGCGGCGAACCAGTCGATGCCCAGCTGCAGGCGCCGCGTCGCCTCGGCCGCGTCGAGCGCCGAGAACTCGCCTTCGCCGCGCGTGTAGCTGCGGCGCCGGATGCGGTCGACGAAGCCGCTCGCGTCGCGGGTGTCGTCGAGGTGGGTGAGGCCGTGCAAGGAGAGCTCGTCGCCGGCGCGGCTGCGCTCGCCGAGCCACTGCTCGAAAGCGGCGCTCGGGGTTTCGTGGTGGTAGCGCGGCACCGCGAGCAGGGTCAGCGGCACCGGCGCGACCTCGGTGACGGCGCGCATGACGCGCTCGCAGGCGGCTCGCGTCGAGGTCGCGACGTCGTGGAGCACGACGCAGAGCACGGCCGCGGGCCGCGCGGCGGGGCGGTCGCGGTGCCGGCGGGCCGCCCCAGTCGCGTCCGCCGATGGGTCCGGCGCGTTCATCGGAGCGGCGCGTCGGCGGCGATGCCGGCTGCGGTCGCCGGCGCGCGCTCCGGGCCGGAGTCGAGCAGACGTTGGTAGCGCGCCGCGAGCTCGGGCAGCACGCGGTTCCAGTCGTGGCGCTCGGCGCGCGCGCGAGCCGCGGCCCGGCAGGCCGCGACGTCGGCATCGCGGAAGAACGCGTCGATCGCGGCGGCGAAGTCGTCGGCGCTGCCGCCGTCGACGCAAGCGCCGACGCTCGCATCGACGAGTTCGGCAAGCCCCTCGGCGCGCCGCGCGATCACCGGGGTTCCGCACGCCATCGCCTCGAGCACCGACAAACCGAAGGTCTCCTGGTCGCCGGCGTGCACGAACGCGTCGGCGCTCGCGATCAGCGCCGCGAGCGCCGGCGCGCCGGCGACGAACGGGACGATGCGCACGCGCTCGCTCCCCGGTGGCGGCGTCGGGCCCGCGCCGACCGCGAGCAGCACGTAGCGCGCGCCGAGCTTGCACACTGCTGCAGCAAGCACGTCGAGGTGCTTTTCCGGCGCGAAGCGGCCGGCGAACACGAGCAGCCGCGCGTCGTCGCCGACGCCGAGGGCGACGCGAGCGTCGCGTGCCCGCCGCGCCGGGTGGAAGAGGGCGCTGTCGACGCCGAGCGGCTGGCACTCGGCACGATCGACGCCCCATGCCCGCAAATGGCGCGTCATGCTCTGGCTTGGTGCGAGCACCGCGTCGAAATGGCGGTACAGATGCGCCGCATACCGCCGCGCCGCCGCCCCGGCCCACCGCCCGCCCGCGAGCTGCGCCATGCGCTCGAGGTTCGAGTGGCAGTAGGCGACCGCGGGAACACCGAGCGCCTGCGCGGCGTCGAGCGCACCCCAGGCGACGCGATAGGGGTCGCCGCACTCGACGAGGTCGGGCTCGAGGTCACGCAGCGCCGCCGCGACCGCGCGTCGCGACACCGGCAGGCGATAGCCGCCCGAGCCGGGGATCGGCAACGACGGCAACACCGCGCGCACCGGGCTCGACGGCTCCGGCGCCGCCGGATCGCTGCCGCGCGGCACCGCAATCGTGTGGCGCCAGCCCGGCTGCACGGCCAGCCACGCGTGCTTGGCGTGCAGATAGCGCCGCACGCCGCCGCCCGTCGGGCTCCAGAACATCGTCGTGTCGACGACGTGGCAATCGCGCGCGGGGCGGGTCATGGGACGGATGGGAGGCGAAGGGCAGCCGCACGCGCGGCGAGCGCGACTGTAGCGGCGTCGCTCGGAGGGCGGGCGATCGGGTGGCGCTGCGGTTGCGCGCGCGACGGCGCCTGTTGCGCCACCTCGCGGCAGCTCGAACCGCGTTGCGGCTGCGGCCGGGACGATCAAGCGGTCGAGCCTCCGGCCACGCTCGGGGTGGGTCGGCTGCAACGCGCGCGCGGGGTGAACGGTGTTGCAGAGGGGCTTGGCACGCGCTGTCCAGTTCGGATGCTCGCGCGGTCTTACCCAGCCGCGCCGCCTTCAAGACCTTGCACGGCTGCGCCGTATCGCGACGCCGTCGCGTTCATGGGGAGGCGTTGAAAAGCCGCCGAGCAAGCTTTGCCAGAAGCGAAATCGGCACCGCTGCGGGTGCCGAATCGAGCCCTTCAGAGTTCTCCATCGACGGCATGACGCCGCCGACAGCGAACCCGGGCGGGCGTGGTGCCCGCCGCCTGCGTTCAGCGGCTGCGGCCGATCATCCAGCCGAGCGCCAGCGCGATCGAGACTGCCGCGACCGGGTTCTTGCGAACGGTCTGGCGCAGCGCGTTCAGCACCTCGTCCTGCATGTCCTCCATGCCGCGGTCGCCGAAGCGCAGGCGCTCGCTGGCACGGGCGGCGACGTCCTTGACGCGGTCGACCACCGGGCCGATCGAGTCGGCGACCTTGTCGACCGCCGCATGCGCCTGCATCGCCGTGCGCGTGACGGTGGCGTCGCGGTATTCGGTGCCGGAGCCGCTCGAGCCGCCGGCGCCCGACGAGCCGGACATGCTGGCGGAGGTGGGGAAGGAGACCGGGTCGTTCGATGTGGTTGCGTTCATGGGCACCTCGTTCAGGGAAATGGGGAGGCCGTGCGGCAGCGACCGCCGCACGGCTGGGGCTCGTCGAGCTCTACTCGACTTGCCCGGCGGTTGCGCCGAACACCGCAGTGACGCCGCCGCTGCTGCTGCCGCTGCCGCCCGTAACGGCGTCGCCGAGCAGCACGCCGCGGCGCTCGGCGAGGCGCTCGCCGAGTTCGCCCAGGTCCATCTTGCGACGCCGGCACTTCGGGAACATCTCGGTCTCTTCCTCCTCGACGTGGTGCTGCACGTATTCACCCAGCACCTTCACCTTGGCGTCGTAGAGGTCCTGATCGGGCTCCATCGCGCGGATCTGCGCGATCAGGTCCTTGGCCGAGTCGTGCTCGACCTTGGCTTCGTCGAGAAGGTCCTCGTCGTCGTCCGACAGCGCCTCGCGGGCCGCCGGGTAGAAGATTTCCTCCTCGATCTGCGCGTGCACCTCGAGCATCTTGCAGACCCGCTCGGCGAGCTGCTTGCGCTCGGTGGCCTCGGCCTCGCGGTCGGCGAGCTCCTCGTACTGATCGAACAGCTGGCGCACCTCGCGGTGGTCCGCGGTGAGAAGCTTCACCGCGTCGAGCGGCCCGCGCGCCAGCAGCTCCGTAACCGACTTGGCCGCAGTCTTGCGGGCGGCGGCCTTCTTGGCGGGAGCCTTCTTGGCCGCCAGGGCTTTCTTGGCTGGCGCGGCCTTCTTCACGGCCGTGGCGCCCGTATTTCTCGTCGAGTCTGCCTTCTTCGCGGGCGCCGCCTTCTTGGCGCTCGCGCTGGTCTTCTTCGCTGGGGTCGTCTTCTTTGCCGGGCTCTTCTTTGCAGCTGCCTTCTTCGCAGTGGCCATCGGGGACTCTCCTCGTTGCTGTTGGATGACCCGCCCACGTTAGGCGATCAGGCAGCTCGAATGAAGCTGCCGGACGCAAGAAACAGATTCTTCCTACACGCTCGCGGCGAGCTCTTCCCGGGCGCTGCTGCCGCGCGTGGCCGGATCGTCGATGAGGGCGCTTGCAGCGGCGCTGCGTTCGGCCTCGACGCGGCGCTGGATGCGCTTGAACGCGGCGAGCGACTGCCCGACGACCTGGTCCATGTTGTAGTACTTGTAGGTCGCGAGGCGCCCGACGAAGGTGACGTTGTCCATCGCCTCGGCTTCGTCCTCGTAGAGCTTGTAGATGGCGGCGTTCTCGGGGCGCGGCACCGGGTAGTACGGGTCGCCCTCGGCGCGCGGGTACTCGTACACGACCGAGGTGGTGGGGTGCTTCTGCCCGGTGATGTGCTTGAACTCGCTGATGCGGGTGTAGGCGTAGTCGTTCGGGTAGTTCACCGTGCCGACCGGCTGGAACTGCTCCTGCGGCACGTTGACGTGCTGGAACTCGAGGCTGCGATACGGGAGCTTGCCGTGCTTGAAGTTGAAGAACGCGTCGATCGGCCCGGTGTAGACCATGTGGCGGTACGGGATCAGCTCGACGATCTCGCGATAGTCGGTGTTCAGCATCACCTTGATGTTCGGGTGCTTGAGCATCTGCTCGAACATGCGGGTGTAGCCGTGCAGCGGCATCGCCTGGTAGGTGTCGGCGAAGTAGCGGTCGTCGCGGTTGGTGCGGGTCGGCACGCGGGCGGTCACGCTCGCGTCGAGCTCCGACGGGTCGAGCGCCCACTGCTTGCGCGTGTAGCCGCGGAAGAACTTGTTGTAGAGGTCGCGGCCGACCTTGTTGACGATCACGTCCTCGGAATTGCGGATCACTTCCTTCTTCTCGGCGACCGACTCGAGCCATTCCTCCATCTGGAACGACGTGAGCTCGAGGCCGTAGAGCTTGTTCACGGTGTCGAGATTGATCGGCATCGGAACCATCTGACCGTCGACGCTCGCCAGCACCCGGTGCTGGTACGGACGCCACTGCGTGAACTGCGACAGGTAGTCGAAGATGTCGGCCGAGTTGGTGTGGAAGATGTGCGGCCCGTAAGGGTGGATCAGCACTCCGTGGTCGTCGTACTTGTCGAACGCGTTGCCGCCGATGTGCGGGCGTTTGTCGACGATCAGCACGCGCTGCCCCAGCACGTTCGCCAGCCGTTCGGCGAGCACGGCGCCCGCGAAACCGGCGCCCACGATCAGCGTGTCGAAGCCCGATCCACCCGGGACCGCATTCGAGGCTGCGCTGCGAAATACCGAACTGCCTTTATCCACGAGATGCTTTCTTTGCTGACACGGCGCCGATCGGCCGCTGGTCGGAAGGGCAAGTGCTGTGCCCGGCGCACGCGCCAACTCGGGGCGAGGGCGCACGACGCTGCGTGGGCATGGCCGTTGCCGTCGGGTGTCCGAGCGGCCGAGGCTGCGCAGACAACGACGCCCGAATGAGCACGCACATCCCGCCCGACGTTCGCCGGCTCCAACGCCACTTCGACCGCCGGGGCGCGTCGCCTCACGCGTCGAGCGCTGCCCCATCGCGGCATGGTGACCGCGCCGCCGCGGCGCCGCCGGGTCGCTGAGGCCGTCGGCCTCGCTCCCGCTCATCGCGAACCCCGTCCATGTCCAAGGAAATCGAAGCGTTCGTCGAGGAAGACGACGGATCGTTGCCGGAGAGCCAGGTCGCCAAGAGCGGCCTCGACTTTCCGGTGATCGGGCTCGGTGCGTCGGCCGGTGGTCTGCAGACGCTGATCCGTATCTTCGAGGGGCTGCCGGCAGCGCCCGACATGGCGTTCGTCGTCATCCTGCACCTGTCGCCGCGCCACGAGAGCAAGGTCGCCGACATCCTGCAGAAGTCGACCCGCATGCCGGTGCGCGAGGTCGCCGGCGACGTGCCGATCGAGCGCGACCACGTGTACGTGATCCCGCCCAATCGCGAGCTGCACATGGTCGACGGCAAGCTCGGCGTGCGCCCGAGCCGACGCACGCGCGGCCCGCACGTGGCGATCGACCTGTTCTTCCGCACGCTGGCCGACGCGCACGGCGACCGCTCGATCGGCGTCGTGCTGTCGGGCACCGGCGCCGACGGCTCGGTCGGCATCGCGCGGCTGAAGGACCAGGGCGGGCTCGTGCTCGCGCAGAGCCCGGAGGACGCCGAGTACGAGGGCATGCCGAGCAGCGCGATCGCGACGGGCATGGTCGACTTCGTGCTGCCGACCGCCGACATCCCGCAGAAGCTGCTCGACCTCTGGCGCAACGCGCGCTCCCTGAAGATCCCGCAGCCCGAGATCGCGCGCCTGAGCGCCCAGCCGGAAGACAACCCCGCGATCGCCGAGGCCGCGCTCGACGAGGTGATGGCGATCCTGCTGCGCCGCACGGGTCACGACTTCAGCCACTACAAGCGGGCGACCGTGCTGCGTCGGATCGAGCGCCGCATGCAGGTCTGCGGCACGCCCGATCTGCCCACATACCGGCAGCACCTGCGCCAGCACGCGGCCGAGGCGCCGGCGCTGCTCGGCGACATGCTGATCGGCGTCACCAACTTCTTCCGCGACCGCGAGGCGTTCGAGGCGCTCGAGCGCGAGGTGATGCCGACGTTCTTCGACGCGAGGTTCGCCGACGAGCCGCTGCGCGTCTGGGTGCCCGGCTGCTCGACCGGCGAGGAGGCCTACTCGATCGGCATGCTGCTGCGTGACGAGGCCGCCCGCGCCGAGGTCGCGCGGCCGGTGCAGGTGTTCGCGAGCGACATCGACGAGGCGGCCCTCAGCGTCGCGCGCGACGCGCTCTATCCCGGCGCGATCGCGACCGACGTCACCGTGGCGCGGCTGCGCAGCTTCTTCGTCAAGGAGGACGCCGGCTACCGCATCAACCGCGAGCTGCGCGAGCACGTGCTGTTCGCGCGCCACGACATCCTGCGCGACCCGCCGTTCTCGCGGCTCGACCTGGTGAGCTGCCGCAACCTCCTGATCTACCTCGACAAGGCGGCGCAGAACGACATCCTGCAGATGTTCCACTTCGCGCTGCGCCCGGGCGGCTACCTCTTCCTCGGCAGCTCGGAATCGGCCGACGCCGCGCCGCGCCTCTTCACGGCGGTGGACAAGCGCTTGCGCATCTACCGTTCCAATGTCGACGTGCGCTCGACCCGCACGCTGCCGACGTTTCCGCTCGGCAGCGTCGCCCGCAGCCCGCGCCTGCGACCCGTCAAGCCGCCACTGGCGGGGCCGCGCAAGCGCTCGATGGCCGAGCTGCACCAGCAGCTGCTCGAGGAGCACGCGCCGCCGAGCGTGATCGTCAATCGCGACGCCGAGATCATCCACCTGTCGTCGCGCGCCGGGCGCTACCTGCGCTTCGGCGGTGGCGAGCCCTCGCACCGCCTGCTCGACGTGGTGCAGCCCGAGCTGCGCAGCGAGCTGCGCACGCTGCTGTTCCAGGCCACGCTGTTCAGCAAGGGCGTCGAGTCGCGCCGGGTCGACGTCAGCCGCGACGGCCAGCTCGCCCACGTGAAGATGACGGCGCGCCCGGTCGAGCACCCGGAGCTGCCCAACGACCTGCTGCTGGTGCTGTTCGACGAGGTCGAGGTCGCGCCGCCGGTGCTCGACGGCGACGGCAACCTGCCCGAGAGGGACCCACTGGTGTTCCAGCTCCAATCGGAGCTGCAGAGGAAGGACGACCAGCTGCGCGCGACCATCGAGCAGTACGAGAGCTCGGCCGAGGAGCTCAAGGCGTCGAACGAGGAGCTGCAGGCCATCAACGAGGAGCTGCGCTCGACCACCGAGGAGCTCGAGACCAGCAAGGAGGAGCTGCAGTCGACCAACGAGGAGCTGATCACGGTCAACCAGGAACTCAAGATGAAGGTCGACGAGACGACCGACGTCAACGACGACCTGCAGAACCTGATCGCGGCGACCCAGATCGCGACCGTCTTCGTCGATGCGGGAATGCGCATCAAGCGCTTCACGCCGGCAGCCAGATCGATCTTCAACATCATCGACAGCGACGTCGGCCGCTCGCTGCTCGACATCACGCACAAGCTGCTCTACCCGACGCTCGCGGACGATGCCGAGCAGACCTTCGCGACGCTGCGCCCGATCGAGCGCGAGGTCGAGAGCACCGACGGCCGCTGGTTCCTGGGGCGCGTGCTGCCGTATCGCAGTGCCGACGACCGCATCGGCGGTGCGGTGCTCACCTTCGTCGACATCACGTCGCGGCGGCGCGCCGAGCACGGCATGCACATCGGCGAGGCGCAGATGGCGCTGGTCGCGGCGAGCATGCCCGACTTCGCGATCATGACCCTCGACCGCGAGGGGCGCTTCACGAGCTGGAGCGCGGGTGCCGAACGCGTGTTCGGCTGGAGCGAGGCCGAGGTCATGGGCGAGTCGTTCGAGCGCCTGTTCCTGCCGGCGGATCGCGAACAGAAGATCCCGGAGCGGGAACTGCAGCGCGCCGCCGAGAGCGGGCGTGCGAGCGACGACCGCTGGCACGTGCGCAAGGACGGCTCGACCTTCTTCGCCAATGGCGTGACCACGCCGCTGCGCACCGGCGGTCTCGAGGGCTTCGCGAAGATCGCGTTCGACGCCACCCGGAAGATGAACGAGGAGCACGCGCGCCAGCACGAGCTTGCCTCGGCACGCATCGACAAGGCGCAGGCGCTCGCCGACAGCGACCTCAAGAGCGAGTTCCTCGCGGTGATGTCGCACGAGCTCAAGCACCCGCTCAACCTGATCAACGTCAACACGCAGGTGCTGATGACGCTGCCGGAGGCGCAGAACGTCGCGCCGGTCATGAAGGCGGCGCGCACGATCCAGCGCACCGTGCAGAGCCAGGCCCGCATCATCGATGACCTGCTCGACCTCTCGCGTACCCACGCCGGCAAGCTGACGCTGGAGCGCCAGCCGCTCTGGCTCGGCGACGCGCTGCAAACCGTGCTCAACGGCGCCCGCCAGGAAGCGACCGCCAAGGGCCTCGAGTTCCACTACACGCCCGATCCGGAGCCCCTGCTGGTCGACGGCGACCTGGTGCGCATCGAGCAGATCGCCTGGAACCTGCTCAGCAACGCGATCAAGTTCACCAAGGTGGGCCGCATCGACGTGGCGCTGCGCCGCGATGGCGAGCAGGCGCTGCTCGAGGTCGCGGACAGCGGGCGCGGCATCGCGCCGCAGTTCGTTCCGCACGTGTTCGAGATGTTCCGCCAGGCCGATTCGCAGACCACCCGCGAGGCCGGCGGTCTCGGCATCGGCCTTGCGCTGGTGGCAGGGCTCGTCGATCTGCACGGCGGGCGCGTCGCCGCCGAGTCGCCCGGGCTCGGACTCGGCTCGACGTTCCGGGTCTGGCTGCCGCTCCATGAGCGAACCGATCTCGGCGCGCTCGAGCCCGAGTTGCCGTCCGAGCCGCGCATGAAGGGCGTGCGGGTGCTGCTGGTCGACGACACGACCGACACGCTCGAGACGTTCAGCTTCCTGCTCGAGGCCGACGGCATGGTGGTGCACACCGCCTCGAGCGGCGCCGCGGCGATCGAGCTCGCCACCAGTCACGAATTCGACCTCGTGATCTCCGACATCGGCATGCCCGGGATGGACGGCTACGAGCTGATCCAACGCCTGCGCACGATGCCGTCGACGGCGCGCGTGCCGGCGATCGCGCTCACCGGCTACGGCCGTCCGCAGGACGTGCAGCGCGCGCTGGCGTCGGGCTTCTCGGCGCACCTCGACAAGCCGATCGACTTTTCGCAGCTCGGTCGCGTGTTCGATCAGCTGCTGCGCTCGCGCCGCTCGGAAGCGCCGAGCGGCCAGCCGCCGCGGCGCCGCTGAATCCGGGGCCGGCGCGGCGGCGAAGGCCGCCAGCGCGCGGCCGCTGTCGACGTTCGAAAGGAGAACCATGCCCACGTCCACGAAAAAGACCAGCCCGACCGCCGAGAAACAGCGCAGCATCCAGCGCGAGCAGGACGCGCGCGACAGCGCACCGGCCAAGAAGGCGCCCGCCAAGAAGAGCGCGGTGCAGGCGGGCGCGCGGCGCCAACCCGAAAAGCTGCCGGCCCAGCACATCGCCAAGCCGGGACACGAGTCCGAGCTCGAGCTGCGCCCGCGCTACATGGCGCCCGACTACCTCGGCAGCAGCAAGCTCGATGGCTTCGCGGCGCTGATCACCGGGGCCGACTCGGGCATCGGTCGTGCGGTGGCCGTGCTGTTCGCGCGCGAGGGCGCCGACGTCGCCATCGCGTACCTCGACGAGCACGACGACGCCGAGGAGACCAAGCGGGCGGTCGAGGCCGAGGGGCGACGCGCCATCCTGATCGCCGGCGACGTGAAGGACCCGGCGTTTCCGGAGCGCGCGGTCCAGGAGACGCTCAAGGCATTCGGCCGCCTCGACGTGCTGGTCAACAACGCTGCGTTCCAGGAGCACGCGGAGTCGCTGACCGACATCAGCGACGAGCGCATGGAAGAGACCTTCACGACCAACATCCTCGGCTACATGCGGATGGCGCGCGCCGCGCTGCCGCACCTGAAGGAAGGCGCCTCGATCATCAACACCGGCTCGGTGACCGGGCTCGAGGGCAGCTCGCGCCTCCTGGACTACTCGGCGACCAAGGGCGCGATCCATGCGTTCACCAAGTCGCTGGCATCGAACCTGATCGGCAAGGGCATCCGCGTCAACGCGGTCGCGCCGGGGCCGGTTTGGACGCCGCTGAATCCGGCGGATTCGCCCGCCGAGCAGGTCGGCGAGTTCGGCTCCAGCACCGACATGAAGCGCGCGGCGCAGCCGGAGGAGCTCGCGCCCGCCTACGTGTTTCTCGCCGCGCCGGCCTGCTCGGGCTACATCAGCGGCATCGTGCTGCCGGTGACCGGAAGCGTCGGCGCGATCTGAGCGGCGAGTGCTGCGGCGGTCAGGCCGCGCGCTCGACCGCCGCGAGCAGGGCGGCGAGCGCGTGGCCGTCGACCGGCTTGGCGAAGTGCTCGTCGAAGCCGGCGGCGAGCGCGTCGGCGCGGTCCTGCGGCTGGCCGTAACCGGTGATCGCGACCAGTCGCGGCGCCGGCGCGACACGCTCGCGGATCGTGGCCGCGAGCTGGTAGCCGTCCATGTCGGGCAGCCCGACGTCGAGCAGCGCCACGTCGGGCCGCTCGAGCGCGAGGCGGTCGAGGGCATGGCGCGGGTGGTGCTCGACCACCGCCCGATGCCCGAGCTCGCCCACCATCATGGCGAGCATCTCGGCGGCGTCCTCGTTGTCGTCGACGATCAGCACGCTCAAGGTGTGCGCGCCGGGTTGCGCCGTGGTGCCCGCGTCGTGCGCTGCAGCTGCCGCGCGCTCGACCGGCACGATGCGCGGCAGCGTGACCGTGAAGCGGCTGCCGTGGCCGGGCCCCGCGCTTTCGGCCGCGACGCTGCCGCCGTGCAGCTCGACGAGGCTCCTCACCAGCGGCAACCCGATGCCCAGCCCGCCGGCGGCGCGATCGCGTGCGCGCTCGGCCTGCACGAAAAGGTCGAAGCAGTGCGCCACCAGCTCCGGCGTCATGCCCTGGCCGCTGTCGCTCACCGAGAGGTGCACCGTCGCCGCGTCGACCGCGAGGTCGATCGCGATGCGACCGCCTTCGGGCGTGTACTTGGCCGCGTTGGTGAGCAGGTTGGTGATCACCTGGACCAGACGCTTGGCGTCGCCGAACACCAGCACGCGCCCGGGCGCGGTCGACACCGTGAGCTGGTGGCGGCGCGCCTCGATGACGGGGCGAACCTGCTCGACCGCCTCGCCCACCGCGCGCTGCAGGTCGAGCTCCTCGCGCGCGAGCGTGACCTGTCCGCGCGTGACGCGGGCGACGTCGAGCAGGTCGTCGACCAGCGCGACCATGTGGCGCACCTGGCGATCGATGATCGCGCTGGCGCGCTCGATCTTGGCCGCGTCGCCGTGCGCGACCTGCAGCACGTAGGCGGCCGCCGCGATCGGCGCCAGCGGGTTGCGCAGCTCGTGCGCGAGCATCGCGAGGAACTCGTCCTTGCGCCGGCTCGATTCGAGCAGCGCCTGCTCGCGCTGCACGTGCTCGGTGATGTCGATCATCACGCCGATGTGGCGCTCCCACTCGGCGTCTTCGCCGCGTTCGCTGGTCGCCATGCTCTTGACGTGGCGCACCGACCCGTCGGGCAGACGGATGCGAAAGCTGTGTTCCATCGCGCCATCGGCCGCCAGGCTCGCGTCGATCGCCGACTGCATGCTGGTCACGTCGTCGGGGTGCAGGCGCGCGAAGAACTCGTCGGCGTGGCGCCCCTCGTGCTCGGCGAACGCGTAGATCTGCGCGGTGCGCTCCGAGCGCTCGATCTCGCCGGTTCTGAAGTTCCAGTCGAAGGTGCCGAGCTGGGCGATGCGGAGCGCCACTTCGGCGCGCAGCTGCGCCTTGCGCAAGGCCTGCTCGACGCGCCACTTCTCGGTGACGTCCTCCGTGCGATGCGCGATGCACAGCAGCTCGCGGGCCGGGCCGAAGATCGGCGTGCTGCGCGCGCTCCACCAGCGCTCCTCGAAGACGCGGCTGCCGTCGGCCTGCACGACGGTGATCGGGTAGCGCTGCAGCGGCAGCGTGTCGGGAGCGCCGGTCGCGAGCACGCGGCGCAGCGACTCGCGCAGCGGCGCGACGCCCGTGTCGCCGGCATCGTCGGGGTTGCCGGGAAACGCGGCGAACAGGCGCTGGCCGACGAGGTCGTCGCGGCTGCGTCCGACGGCGTGCAGGAACGCATCGTTCACCGCCAGGATGACCGGATCGTCGCTCGCCGACAGCAGGTACTCGCCGACCGGCGACTGGTCGAACGCGAGGTGGTAGACCGAAGCGTCAAGCATGCGTGGACTCGGAGGAGCCCGGAGCATACGTGCGGCTCCCAAACGGTGCAGAGGCCGGGAGCGTCCGGAACGCGGCACCACGGGGATGCCGCCGCGCCGCCCTTCACGAGGCGCCGCGCGGCCGCGCCGCGGGCTCAGCCGACGCCGAGCGCCTTGGCCGCCTTGGCGAGCGTCTGCCGCGTCGTCCAGTAGGCGCGCCAGGGGTCGCCCGGCTCGTCGAGGCGCTCGGGCATCGTCGCGACGGTCCAGTGCGCGCCGCTCGTCAGCGAGCCGAGCTCGTCCCAGCTGCACGGCACCGACACGCCGAGCCCGGGCCGCGCCCGCACCGAGTAGGCCGCCGCGGTGGTCGCGCCGAAGCCGTTGCGCAGGTAGTCGACGAAGATCCTGCCGATGCGGTTCTTCGGGCCGCTCTTGAGCACGAAGCGATCGGGGAACACGCGCGAGAGGTGCGCGACGATGGCCTCCGAGACGTCCTTGACGCGCTCCCAGCGGTCCTTGGGCGTCAGCGGCACGACCACGTGCAGGCCCTTGCCGCCGCTCGTCTTCAGAAAGCTCGCGAGGCCGAGTTCGTCGAGCAGCTTGCCGGTGATGTCGGCGGCTTCCTGGATCTGCTTCCAGCCGACACCTTCGCCGGGGTCGATGTCGAAGATCATGCGGTCGGGCTTGTCGGCCGCCTTCGACGGCGAGTTCCAGGTGTGGAACTCGATCACGTTGGCCTGTGCCGCGCTGATGAGCGCGGTGAACGAGTCGATCTCGACCATCGGCGGCTTGCCGGGCAGGATCGACGGGTCGAGCTTCTTCAGCTCGGCGATCTTCAGCGTCTCGGCGTGGCGCTGGAACACGTGCGGGCCGGTGATGCCGGTCGGCGCGCGCACCATCGAGACCGGCCGGCCCGCCAGGTGCGGCAGCATCAGCCGCGCGACGTGCAGGTAGTGGTTGACGACGTCGACCTTGGTCGCGCCGGTCGACGGGTCGATCACGCGGTCGGGGTTGCTGACGCGCACGCCGAGCGACTCGGCGGTCGGGGCGTCGTCGGCCGCGGCGCGCTTCTTCGCTGGCGTCGTCGCCGACGTTTTCGCCGCGGTCTTGCTCGCGGCCTTGCCGGTGGATTTCGCCGCCGCGTGGGCCGACGCCGCCGGCGCCTCCTTGCCCTGGGTTGCCTTGCCCTCGCTCCTGGGCGCAGGCGCCGCCTGCGCGACCTCCGCATCCGCCGCGGCTTCGACCACGGCGCCCGGCTTGGCCTCCTCGCGGGTGATCGATTCCGCCGGCTTGTCGCTGCGCAGGCCGTGGAACACGGCATGGCGAACCCGGCCGTCCCTGGTCCACTCGCCGAACGACACCTCGGCGACCAGCGTCGGCTCGACCCAGTGGCCGCGCACGTCGCGCGGCTTTTCGACGAACGGCGTCTTCGCGGCACCGATGGCATCGAGGCGCTTCCTCAGCATGCGCAGCGTGGCCTCGTCGAAGCCGGTGCCGACGCCGCCGGCGAAGCGCAGGTTGCCGGCTTCGTCGTGGATGCCGAGCAGCAGCGAGCCGATGCCGGTGCGCGAGCCCTGCGGGTCGGTCCAGCCGCCGATCACGAACTCCTGGCGCTGCGTGCACTTGAGCTTGATCCAGTTCGGCGAGCGCTTGCCGACGTACGGTGAGTCGGCGCGCTTGCCGATCACGCCCTCGAGCCGCATGCGGCAGGCGTTCTGCAGCAGCTCCTCGGGCGTCGACGGGAAGTCCTGGCTGTAGCGGATCCGGCTCGCAGGATGGTCGGCGGTCGCGCGGCCGAGCACCGTGTCGAGCAAGGCACGGCGCTCGACCAGCGGCACGCTGCGCAGGTCGTGCCCGGCGCAGAACGGCAGGTCGAACAGGTAGTACTGGATGGCCTCGGTCTTCGACGCCTCGAACGCGTTCTGCAGCGCGTTGAAGTCGGGCGCGCCGCCGCTGCCGACGACGACGATCTCGCCGTCGTACCAGCCGGCCGGCAGCGCGAGCTGCTTCAGGTCGCGCGCCAGGCTGACCAGCTTGTCGGTCCAGTCGTTGCCGTTGCGGGTGAAGAGGCGAACGTCGCCGCCGTCGATTCTCGCGAGCAGGCGGTAGCCGTCGAACTTGATTTCGTAGACCCAGCCGGCGTCGTGCGGCGCGCTCGCGACCAGCGTGGCGAGTTGCGGGGCGAGCGTGGCCGGCACGGCGGCAGGCTGGGCGCCGGCGGGCAGCGCCAGCGTGTCGTCACCCGCCTCCGGTGGCGATGCGGCCGGCTCCGCCGGCTGCGCCAGCGGCTCCGGCTCAGTCGGCTTGGCGCGCTTGGTGGGTGCCTTGGCCGCTGCGCTCGCCTTGGTTCCCTTCGCGGCCGCGCGCCAGGCGGTCTTCTTCGCGGGCGCGGCGGTCTTCGATGCGCTCGCGGCACTGCCTTTCGTCGCGCTCCTGGTCGGCTTCTTGGCCGCCGGCTCCGGGGCCGCGTCGGCCGCCGCGGCGGCCTCCGCCGGCGTCGCCGTCGCGAGCGGCTTGGCGGACTTGCCGCTGCCGGCGCGCTGGTCCTCGATGGTCGCGCCCGAGAGCACGCTCGCGGGCAGTTCCTCGACGACGTTGAACTCCGACGCCGGCCGGGCCGCGTCGTCACGTTCCTTGATGAGGAGCCAGGGCTCCTGACGTTCGCCGGCGCGGCGGTGCATGCGCACCAGGGTCCAGCCGCCGTGCAGCTTCTCGCCGTAGAGGCGGAACTTCAGCTTGCCGGCGGCGTAGCCGGCACGCGGGTCGCCGATCGGCTCCCAGGTGCCGCGATCCCAGACGATCACCTGGCCGGCGCCGTACTGCTTGGGCGGGATCGTGCCCTCGAACGTCGCGTAGCCGAGCGGGTGGTCCTCGACGTGCACCGCCATCCGCTTGTCGGCGGGGTCGAAGCTGGGCCCCTTCGGCACCGCCCAGCTCTTGAGCGTGCCGTCGAGCTCGAGGCGGAAGTCGTAGTGCAGGCGGGTCGCCGCGTGCTTCTGGATGACGTAGCTCAGCGTGCCGCCTGCGGACGGCGTGCCGCCGGTCGGTTCGCTGGTGATCGAGAAGTCGCGCTTGTCGTAGTAGCGCTGCAGCGCCGTGGCCATCGGTCCTCCTCTGCGTCGTGTGTTCTTCGCCGGCGGGCCGGCACGCGCTCAGCCCGGGTCGGTCGCGCCGCCGAGCCGGTGCATCAGGCGCGGGATCTCGCCCGGCACCTCGCGCGCGAGGTAGCCGAGCGGCCCCTGCTGCTTCGCGAGCTCGCTGCCGGCGCGCGCGTGCAGGGCGACGCCCCAGACGGCGGCCTGCTCGAGCGGGGCGCCGCGTGCCGCGAGGCCGGCGATGATCCCGGCGAGCGTGTCGCCCGAGCCCGAGGTCGCGAGGCCGGCGTTGCCGCCGTCGTGGCGCCAGGTGCGGCCGTCGGGCGCGGCGATCACGGTGGTCGCGCCCTTGAGCGCCACCACCGCGTTCCAGCGCCGCGCCGCCTCGCGCGCGGTGCGCTCGCGGTCGGCCTTGATCTCGTCCTTCGAAAGGCCCGTGAGGTGCGCCATCTCGCCGGCATGCGGGGTCACGAGCACCGGGCGCCCCTCGCGGCGCGGACCGGTCACCGCGCCCATCGCCGACGCGTCGAGGATCACGGCGTAGTCGCCCTCGGCGCCCAGCCAATGCTCGCAGGCGCGGCAGACCGCGTCCTCGCCCTGCATGCCCGGGCCGATGAGAAGCGCCTGGCAGCGCGACAGCAGCTCGGTGAGCGGATGCGCGGCGTCGGTCTCGTGCACCGGGTCGGCGAGGGTGACGACGCGTGCCTCCGGCATCAGCAGCGCGAGCCCGGGCGCCACGCTCGCCGGCACCGCCAGCGTCAGCTTGCCGGCGCCGGCGCGCAGGGCGGCGATGCCCGCCAGCCATGCCGCGCCGGGCATCTCGGTGCTGCCGGCGACCACGATGGTGCGGCCGCGGCCTTCCTTGTCGCCGTCGTGCGGCGGCATCGGCAGCGCCCAGTCGCGCAGCAGGGCGTCGTCGACATCGACGATCGCGGGGGTGTCGGGTGTCTCGCGCTCGGGCGCCATCGGCTCAGGCTTTCGGTGCCGCCGGCACGTCCGGCTCGACAGTCACCGGCGCGCCCGCTTCGCGCAGCGGCGAGACGAAGTTCTGCAGCCTGAGCACCAGCTTGCCGTGGTGACCCGCGGCAGGGTCGAACTCGTACGAGGTGACGCCGCAGTTCGGCACGTCGGCCTGACGATCGATGTCGAGGATCTGCGCCTCGTCGAGACGCTCGAGCAGGTAGCGCATGCAGTTGACGGTGACCTGGTGCGCGACCACCAGCACCCGCTCGCGGCGGTACTCGCGCGTCACCATCTCGAGAAAGCTGCGCAGCCGCAGGATCACGTCGCACCAGCTTTCGCCGCCCGGCGGGCGGAAATAGAACTTGCCGACGTGGGTGCGCTGCGCCGACAGCTCCGGGTACTTCTCGCGGATGCCGAAGGTGGTGAGGCGGTCGAGGATGCCGAACTCCTTCTCGCGCAGGCGCTCGTCGATCACCAGCGGCACGTCCGCGAGGCCGGCGGCGTCGAGCACGTGGCGCGCGGTGGCGCGCGCCCGCACGTACGGCGAGCACAGCACGGCGTCGGGGCGCTCGCCCTCGGGCAGCTCGCCGAACCAGTGGCCGAGCGCATCGGCCTGGCGCTCGCCGAGCGCCGACAGCGGCACATCGACGTCGCGCGTCGCGATGTCGATGGTCGCCAGCCTCGCGGCCTCGGCCTCCTCGCGCGCGACGTTGCCGGCGCTTTGTCCGTGTCGCACCACCCACAGGGTGTGCGGCCATTTCTGCTCCAAGCCAAGCCTCCTTCGCCGCGCTGGGGCAACCCGCATACCCGTGGCCGGGTGGCTCGCCACAATCGTCCGGCGCGACGCCCGCGTGCCCGGAGGACTTTGCCATGGACGACCTGTTCTCGCTGCACGGACGCAGCGCCCTCGTGACCGGCGGTTCGCGCGGTCTCGGCCGCACGATCGCGGCCGGCTTCCTGGCGCGCGGCTGTCGCGTCTACATCTCGTCGCGCAAGGCCGCCGTGTGCGAGGCCACCGCGCGCGAGCTGGCGGCGCTCGGGCCGTGCGTGGCGCTGCCGGCCGACGTCGGCACGCTGGAGGGCATCCACGCCCTGCGCGACGCCTATGCGGCGCACGAGGGCTCGCTCGACATCCTCGTCAACAACGCCGGCGCGGCCTGGGGCGAACCCTTCGACAGCTTCCCCGAAGCGGGCTGGGACAAGGTGGTCGACACCAACCTGAAGGCACCGTTCTTCGTGACGCAGGCGTTCGCCGGGCTGCTGCGTGCCGCGGCGAGTGCCGAGCGGCCGGCCAAGGTGATCCACATCGCGTCGATCGACGGTCTCTCGGTGAATCCGCTCGAGACCTATTCGTACGCCGCGAGCAAGGCCGGCCTCGTGCACCTGACGCGGCGCATGGCGCTGCGCCTGGCGGCCGAGAACATCGTCGTCAGCGCGATCGCGCCCGGCGCGTTCGCGTCCGACATGAACCGGGCGGCGCGCGACCACGCCGACGAGGTCGCGGCGCGCATCCCGGCGCGGCGCATCGGGCGCGCCGACGACATCGTCGGTGCCGCGGTCTACCTGGCGTCGCGCGCCGGCGACTACGTGGTCGGCGAGACGCTGGTGGTCGACGGCGGGGTGACGCACGCGCGCTAGCGGCTCCGGCGGTGCGGCCCGAGCGCCTTCGCCATTGTTCGTCGGTGGACATTCACTTGCTTCTTGTTCACCGACGAACTAACATGGCGCGACCCCGGCAGAGCGCCGGATGCGAGCGAGGCCCCGATGAGTGCACTCCCGAAGCCGACCGCGCGGCACGTCGACCTCGAATCGGCAGGTGCTGCCGCCGCCGCGTTGCGGACGTTCTTCCGCCTGGCCGACGCGTGGGGCCTCAGCGTCACCGAGCAGACGCGCGTGCTCGGCGTCGCCCGCACCACGCTCCACCAGTGGAAGCAGGGCAAGGTCGCGCCGCTGGACCGCCACGTTCTCGAACGCCTGTCGCACCTGTTCGGCATCTACGCGGCGCTGCAGATCCTGCTGCCGGTGCCGCAGCGCGCCAACGAATGGGTCAGGAAGCCCAACACCGCGCCGCTGTTCGGCGGCGGCTCGGCGCTCGACCGCATGCTCGGCGGGCAGGTCGCCGACCTTTTCGTGGTGCGCCAGTACCTCGACGCGCAGCGCGGGGGCAAGGCTTGATCGACGTCACCCGCATCCCGGTCGAGCACACGCTCTGGAAGGCGTCGTACCGGCTGATCCCGTCGCGCTACCCCACGGTGGGCCTCTACGACGCGATCGCCGACCCGGCCGACCTCGACGTGGTGTTCGCGATCGAGGCGCTGGCCAATCCACGCCTGCGCGACGAAGCCGGCGAGGTGCGTCTGGTCGAGCCGGCCGAGCGCGTCAGCGGTCCGGGCAGCACGCCAATCATGGCTGCGTTCACCCACCTGAACCCGGAAGGCTCGCGCTTCTCGGACGGCACCTACGGCGTCTACTACGCCGCCGACACGCTGGAAACGTCGGTGATCGAGGTGAGCCACCACCGCGCGGTGTTCCTGCGCCGCACCGCGGAGCCGGCGATCGATGTCGACATGCGCCTCATCACCGCGACGGTCGACGCCGACCTGCACGATCTGCGCGGCACCGCACCGGCCGGCGAGGACTGGTCGGCCGCGCTCGACCCCGACAGCTACGCCGCCTCGCAACGCGTCGGGCGCGACCTGCGCGAGCACCGGAGCTGGGGCATCCGCTTCCCGAGCGTGCGCCATGCGGGCGGCGAATGCGTCGCGCTGCTGCGCCCGAAGGCGTTGCGCAACGCCAAGGCCGCTTCGCACATCGCGCTGCACTGGGACGGCGAGCGCATCTCGCACTGGTACGAGAAGAAGGCGCCGCAGCCGGTGAAGCCGTAAGCCGTCGCTAGCCCGTGCGGGGCACCCGGCCCGTCACCGGGTACGCGGGATCGGTGTAGCCGTGCGTCGACGCATGGCCGGGCGCGACGAGCGAGTCGACGAGCGCCTCGTCGTCGGCGTCGAACGGCACGTGAAGTGCCGCCAGGTAGTCGTTCCACTGCGCGAGCGTGCGCGGCCCGCCGATAAGACCGTGGACCAGCCGGTTGTTGAGCACCCAGCCGATCGCGAACTGCAGCGGCGTGCGACCCTTCGCGGCGGCGTGCGCGGCGATGCGCTCGGCGAGCGCGACCGACTCGGGGCGGAACTCGGTCTGCAGCATGCGCGGGTCGTTGCGTGCCGCGCGCGAGCCCTCGGGCGGTGCCGCATCGGGCCGGTACTTGCCGCTCAGCACGCCGCGCGCGAGCGGGCTGTAGGCGACCACGCCGACGCCGTAGGCCGCGCAGCACGGCAGGAGCTCGAGCTCGATCGCGCGCGACATCGCGTTGTACGGCGGCTGGCAGACGATCGGCTGCCCGATGCCCATCACGCTGCACAGCTCGACGGCGCGGGCGACCCGCCAGGCGCGAAAGTTCGACAGGCCGAAGTAGTGCACCTTGCCGCGCTCGACCAGGTGAGCGATCGCGGTCAGCGTCTCCTCGAGCGGGGTGCCGGCGTCGTCCCGGTGCAGGTACAGCACGTCGATCGAGTCGGTGCCGAGCCGCGCCAGGCTCGCGTCGACCGCCTGCAGCACGTGACGGCGCGAGGTGCCGCGGTCGTTCGGCCCCGGGCCCATGCGGTTGAAGAGCTTGGTCGCGATGACCCAGCGCTCGCGGTCGCGCGCGACCAGACGCCCGACCATGCGCTCCGACTCGCCGTCGGCGTACGAGTTGGCGGTGTCGATCGCGTTGACGCCGGCGTCGCGCGCCGCATCGACGATGGATGCCGCTTCGGCCTCGCCGGTCTGGTCGCCGAACATCATTGCGCCGAGCCAGAGCGGCGCGACCCGCAGGCCGCTCGCGCCGAGCGGCCGGTAGCGCATGCGGCGCTCGTCTTCGGCGGCCTCGCTCATTCCGGCGTCACCTTCGCGTTGCGGATCACCGCGCCCCACTTGGCGGTCTCGGCGGCGATGAACGAGTCGAACTCCTCGGGCGTGCCGCCGACCGGAATCGTGCCCATGCCGTCGAGGCGTCCCTTCACGTCGTCCATGCGCACGATGCGAGCGACCTCGTCGGCGACGCGCCTGACGATCTCGCGTGGCGTGCCGGCGGGCGCGAGGATGCCGGCCCAGGTGCTGCCGGTGAAGTTGGGAAAGCCCTGCTCGATGAACGTGGGCACGTCGGGCGCGGCCGGCAGGCGCCGGTCGCTCGAGATGCCGATGAGGCGCACGCGCCCGGCCTTGCCGGGGTTGATGAGCCCCGACGCGGCGTCGAAGAAGAGCTGGATCTGGCCGCCCATCAGGTCGGTGAGCGCCGGGGCCGCACCGCGATACGGGATGTGGACCATGTAGGTGCCGGTCTGCGCCTTCAGCAGCTCGGTGGTGAGGTGCGCCGCCGAGCCGTTGCCGCTCGACCCGAAGCTCACCCGGCCGGGGTTGCGCCGGGCGTAGTCGACGAGCTCGCGTGCGGTCTTGAACGGCGCGTCGTTGTTGACCGCGGCGAGCAGTGGCGAGATGCCGATCAGCGACACCGCCGCCAAATCCTTGCGCGGGTCGTACGGCAGCTTGGGGTAGAGCGAGGTGTTGGCGGCGTAGGCCGCGATCACCACGCCGAACGTGTAGCCGTCGGGCGGCGCCTTGGCGATGAGGTCGACGCCGATGATGCTGTTGGCGCCCGGCTTGTTGTCGATCACGATGGTCTGACCGAGCCGCTCCTGGAGCTTCTGCGTGATGAGGCGCGCCGTCACGTCGGTGAAGCCGCCCGGCGTGTACGGCACGATCATGCGGATCGGCTTGTTCGGCCAGGCCGGCTGAGCCCGCAGCGCGGGCGTGGCCAGGCTGCCCGCACCGGCGAGCAGGCCGAGGTTGAAGCGGCGGCGGTCGATCGGGCGTCGGGTCATCGGTGTCTCCGTTAATGTTCGTGGGGTGACCGGCGCAGCTCCGCGGCAGCGGCCGTGCCCGGTCGATGAGGATGAGCACGCGTCGAGCCGCGCCCGGCGGCCGACGCGTTCACGGCGCGCGGCCGTACGCCTCGCGCAGCTCGCGCTTCATCACCTTGCCGATCGCGCTGCGCGGCAGCTCGTCGACGAGGCGCAGGTCGGCCACGCGCTGGGTCTTGCCGACGCGTGCGTTGAGCCAGTCCTTGAGCGTGCCGGCATCGACATTCGCGTCGCCCCGGGCGACGACGAACGCCACCGGCGTCTCGCCCCACGTGGCGGACGGCACGCCGACGACGGCGGCCTCGACGACGGCGGGGTGCTCGCGCAAGGCCGCCTCGAGATCGCTCGGATAGATGTTGAAGCCGCCGCTGATGACGAGGTCCTTCTTGCGGTCGAGCAGGGTGAGGAAGCCGTCGGCGTCGAAGCGGCCGACGTCGCCGGTGCGGATGAAGCGCTTGCCGGATGGGTCGAACCATTCGGCCTCGGCGGTGAGGTCCGGCCGACCGTGGTAGCCGGTCATCATGCCGCGCGAGTGGCCGACCACCTCGCCGACCTCGCCTGGCGCGACCTCGATGCCGCGCTCGTCGATCAGGCGGATGTCGTGACCCGGCGCCGGCGGGCCCACGGTGTGGAGCTTGTCGGGGTGCTCGTGGGCGTCGAGGATGCAGGTGCCGCCGCCCTCGGTCATGCCGTAGAACTCGACCAGGCCGCCGGGCCAGCGCGCGAGCACGTCGGCCTTCAGCGCGGCGCTGAACGGTGCGCTGGTGCAGAACTTCATGTGGAACGACGTCAGGTCGTGGGCGTCGAAGTCGGCGAGCGCCATGATGCGCTGGTACTGCACCGGCACCAGCATCGTGTGGGTCGCGCGGTGGCGTTCGGCGAGCGCGACGTAGCGCGCGGCGTCGAACTTGGCCATCAGCACCACGCTGCCGCCGTACGCCAGCGTCGGGAAGAACACCACCAGCGTGGTGTTCGAGTAGAGCGGTGTCGCGAGGATGGTCACGCCGTGCGGGCCGTAGCCGTAGGCGGCGCCGCGCTCGATGTGGGCGTCGCGCATGCCGTGCGACTGCACGATCCCCTTGGGCGTGCCGGTCGTTCCCGACGAATAGATGATGTTGCACGGCCACTCGGGCTGCACCTCGACCGGCGTCGGCGTGCTGCCGGGCGGCATCAGCCAGCCGTCGAGCGGCGTGCCGCGGGCCGCCCTGTCGAGCGCGACGATCGGCACGCCCTCGGGCACGCGGTCGAGCAGCGCGGCGGCGGCGGCGTCGGCGAACAGGCGCCCGGGCCCGGCGTCGCCGAGCATCGCGGCGAAGCTCTCGGGCGACACCGACGGCGCGAGCGGCGCGACCGCGGCGCCGGCGCGCAGCGCGCCGAGGAAGACCGCCGCGTAGCGCGGCGTCGAGTGCGCGCAGATCGCCACGACGTCGCCCGGGCCGATGCCGTCGCGCTGCAACGCCGCCGCGACGCGGTCGAGCAGGGCGTCGAAGGCTGCGTAGTCGAGCCGCTCGTCGTCCTGCAGCAGGGCTGGCGCCGACGGGCGCGCGCGTGCGTGCTCGCGCACCCGGTCGGCGAGCGAGCGGAAGCGCGGCGCCGCGGTCATCGGGTCGGGGGTGGGCCCGCCCGAAGCCGACGTCGCCGCCGGCGCGTCGGCAGACGCTTCACGTGCCGACGCGGCCGCCGATGCCGCGCGCGGGCTTGCGTCGTCGTGGTCGCCCGCCGTCACCGCACTACTTCGCCGCCAGGCCGAGGCGCTCGATCAGCGCCTTGTCCTTGGCGTAGGTCTCGCGCGCCCAGCGCTGGTACTCGTCGCCGGTGCGGTACCAGACCTCCTGGTTGAGCTGCTCCATCAGCTCGGCGTGACGCGGGTCGTCGATCGCCTTCTTGAACGCGTCGTGGATCACCTTGACCACCGCCGGGTCCATGCCCTTCGGGCCCACGAGGCCGTACGGCGACTGCGACACGACGTTGTAGCCGAGCTCCTGTGCGGTCGGCACCTGGGGCCAGCGCTTGGTGCGGCGCTCGCCGAAGGTGACCAGCAGGCGCATCTGCCCGCTGTCGACGAACTTGTCCCAGCCGGTGGCGTCGCTCTGCGCCATCACGTGGCCGCCGAGCAGCGCCGACTGCAGGTCGGCGTTGCCCTTGAACGGGATGTGGTTCAGCTGGACCTTGGCATTGATCGCGACCTCTTCCAGTAGCAGGTGCGGCGACGAGCCGATGCCGGTGGAGCCGTAGTCGATCTTGCCGGGATTCTTGCGCGCCGCCTCGATGTAGTCGTTGAAGGTCTTGTACGGCGAGTCGGAGCGGACCGTGAAGCCGAAGGTGTAGCCCGACACGCCCATGATGAAGGTGAAGTCCTTGAGCGGATCCCAGGGCACCTTCTGCATGTGCGGGATGCGCAGCATGCCGAGCGGGAACTGCGAGATCGTGTAGCCGTCGGGCCTGGCGGTCATGGCCATGTTGCCGGGGCCGAGGGTCCCGCCGCCGCCCGGGCGGTTCTCGATGACGATGTTCTGACCGAGGTGCTTGCCGGCAAGCTCGGCGAGCAGGCGATGGTGACGGTCGGTCGAACCGCCCGCGGGCCACGGCACGATCAGCGTGATCGGCTTGGTCGGAAAGCTCTGCGCGTGCAGCGGGCCGGCCGCGCAGGCGAGCGCCGCCACGGCAAGCAGACGCCGGCGCCGGCTGAAGGATGGGGTCATGGGGTCTCCGGATCTTGAGGTCGTGCGACCGGACGGCCGCGGAGCACGATCTTCCCATCGGCCACGCCCCCGCGTGCCTCGCGAAATGCCGGGTCTTACCCTCGATTCAGCATGCGCGCGACGCCGCCGGCGGGCGCACCATCCGGTCGAGCAGTTGCTCGAGCGCGGCGCCGAGGTCGTCGCAGCGTCCGGTGTGCACCGGCGAGGTCTGGATCGCGGTGCTGCGCGGCGCGGCGAGCCAGTGGAAGCGCTCGCGCACCGAGAGGCGCCCGAGCGGCCCGGCCGCGGCGCCGCCGGCACAGATCGCGGGGATGCTGTCGAGCGCGGCGCGAATCGACGCCAGGTCGAGCGCAGGGTCGAGCGCCTGGAGGCGTGCCTCGTCGACCTCGATGCGCGCCGCGAGGTAGCCCTTGGCGTCGCACGAGACGATCACCCCCACGTTGACGAACTCGCCGCGCTCGACCCGGGGGACGACGCGGACGATGGCGTAGTCATACGTGCTCGGCGTGGGCACGGATGGCCTCCTCGAGGAACGCGCGCGGCGCCGCCAGGCGCAGGGTCAGGTATCGCACATAGGCGGCGCGGTGCTCGGCGTGGCTCGCGAACGGCGCATGCGCCTCGAGCCACGAGTCGGGGATCGCGGCGACGACGCGGTCGATCAGTTCGGGCGTCACCGCGGCCGCCATGTCGGCGTCGACCTCGGCGAGTCGGCTCGCGCGACCGATCAGCACGTGGTCGCGGACCAGCGCGAACGCGCTCTTGGCACGCGTCTCGACGTCGCGCCAGTCGTGGTGCACGTAGAGCGCGGCACCGTGGTCGATCAGCCAGAGCTTGCGGTGCCACACCAGCATGTTGGTGTTGCGCGGCGTGCGGTCGAGGTTGGTCACGAAGGCGTCGAACCAGACGATCCGCGACGCCAGCTCGGGGTCGGGCTCGAACGCGAGCGGATCGAACGTCACCGAGCCGGGCAGGTAGTCGAGCGCGAGGTTGATGCCGGCGCTCGGGTCGGCGGCGGCCTCGCCGCTGTCGGCCGCCGGCGTCGCGCTGGCGCGGATCAGGTCCTGGATCTCGGGGTCGGGCTCGGTGCGCGCGAGGTCGCCGTCGAGCCGCACGAAGACGATTTCGGGCACCGGCAGGCCCGTGGCGCGTGCGATCTCGCCGGCGACCAGCTCGGCGATCAGCGCGCGCGGGCCCTGGCCGGCGCCGCGGAACTTGAGCACGTACATCCCGGAGTCGTCGGCCTCGACGATCGCGGGCAGCGATCCGCCCTCGCGCAGCGGCGTGACGTAGCGGGTGGCGGTGACGGTTCGCATGGGGCGGCTCGGGCAGGCGCGCATTGTCGTCGCGAGCGGCCTCCGCCGCCGCGGCGAGCGTCCCCCGGCGGCACGCATCGCGCGGTGCGCAACCCGCGCGCGGACGGGCCTTGAAACGCCTCGCGCCGCCTCCACATGCCGCGCTTGCACAACCCGTCCCGCTCCGAACAACCATGAACAAGCAGACGCTTTCGTTCCAGGCCGAAGTCAAGCAGATCCTTCACCTGGTCACGCATTCGCTCTATTCGAACAAGGAAATCTTCCTGCGCGAGCTGATCTCGAACGCCTCGGATGCGTGCGACAAGCTGCGTTTTGAGGCGCTCAACAACTCCGCCCTGTACGAGGACGCGCCGAACCTCGAGGTCCGCGTCAGCTTCGACGCCGGGGCGAAGACGCTGACCATCACCGACAACGGCATCGGCCTTTCGGCCGACGAGGCGGTCAACAACCTCGGCACCATCGCCAAGAGCGGCACCCGTGAGTTCATGGCCGCGCTCGAAGGCGAGCAGAAGAAGGACGCGCAGCTGATCGGCCAGTTCGGGGTCGGCTTCTACAGCGCGTTCATCGTTGCCGACCGGGTGACGGTCGAGTCGCGCCGCGCCGGCCTGCCTGCGGAGGAAGGCGTGCGCTGGTCGTCCGACGGCAGCGGCGACTTCGAGGTCGAGACCATCACCCGTCCGCAGCGCGGCACCAGCGTCACGCTGCACCTGCGCGAGGGCGAGGAGGAGTTCCTCGCCGGCTGGAAGCTGCGCTCGATCGTCGGCAAGTACTCCGACCACATCTCGCTGCCGATCCTGATGCAGAAGGAGGAGTGGGACCCCGAGGCCAAGGAGCAGAAGAAGAGCGACGAGTGGACCGCGGTCAACAAGGCGTCGGCCCTGTGGACGCGCAACAAGAACGAGATCACGCCCGAGCAGTACGTCGAGTTCTACAAGCAGATCAGCTACGACACCGAGGCGCCGCTCACCTACACCCACAACCGCGTCGAAGGTCGCAGCGAGTACACCCAGCTGCTCTACATCCCGTCGAAGGCGCCGTTCGATCTGTGGAACCGCGACAAGCGCGGCGGCGTCAAGCTCTACGTGCGGCGCGTCTTCATCATGGACGACGCCGAGGCGCTGATGCCGGTCTACCTGCGCTTCGTGAAGGGCGTGATCGACAGCGCCGACCTGCCGCTCAACGTGAGCCGCGAGCTGCTGCAGGAAAGCCGCGACGTGAAGGCGATCCGCGAGGGCTCCACGAAGCGCGTGCTCTCGATGCTGGAGTCGCTGGCCGACAGCGAGGACGAGGCCGAACGCGCCAAGTACGCCGCGTTCTGGAAGGACTTCGGCCAGGTGCTCAAGGAAGGCGTCGGCGAGGACCACGCCAACCAGGAGCGCCTCGCCAAGCTGCTGCGCTTCGCGTCGACGCATGCCGACGAGGGCGTCTCGTTCGTCGACTACGTCAAGCGCATGAAGGACGGCCAGGAGGCGATCTACTACGTGACCGCCGACTCGCTCGCTACCGCCAAGAGCAGCCCTCAGCTCGAGATCTTCAGGAAGAAGGGCATCGAGGTGCTGCTGCTCGTCGACCGGGTCGACGAGTGGCTGCTGAGCCACCTCTACGAGTTCGACGGCAAGCCGCTGCAGAGCGTCGCCAAGGGCGCGGTCGACCTCGGCAAGCTCGAGGACGAGGAAGAGAAGAAGCACGCCGAGGAGGTCGCGACCGCGTTCAAGCCGACCCTGGACCGCCTGAAGGAGACGCTCAAGTCGCGCGCCAAGGACGTGCGCGTGACGACACGCCTCGTCGATTCGCCCGCCTGCCTGGTGGTCGAGGAGGGCGACATGAGCGCGCACCTCGCGCGTCTGCTCAAGCAGGCCGGGCAGGACGCGCCGAAGGCGCTGCCGATCCTCGAGGTGAACGCCGAGCACGCGCTCGTCAGGCGGCTGGAAGCAAGCGAGAAGTTCGACGACCTCGCGAACATCCTGTTCGACCAGGCGATGCTCGCCGAGGGCGGCCAACTCGAGGACCCGGCGGCGTACGTGCAGCGCGTGAACGGCTTGCTGCTTGCGGCCTGAGGCTCGGCTCGCTCGCGGCGCCGCCCTGGGCGTCGCGCCCCTGCCGCGGATCGCGGTGCGGGCAGGCGCGAGCGCGGTGATTGCCGCCTGTCGCGGATCACGCGCGCGCTTCGATCGGCGTCAGCCCGGATCGACCAGCGGCGCCTCGTCCATCGCCGCAAGCTGCTCGCGCAGCCGCGTCACCTGCTCGGCCCAGTACTTCGGGCTCTCGAACCACGGGAACGCGATCGGGAACGCGGGGTCGTTCCAGCGCCGCGCGATCCACGCGCTGTGGTGCAGCATGCGCAGCGTGCGCAGCGGCTCGACGAGGGCGAGCTCGCGGCCGTCGAAGTCCATGAACGCGCGGTAGCCGTCGAGCAAGGGGCCGAGCTGGCGCAGCTGGGTCGGGCGGTCGCCCGCGAGCAGCATCCAGAGGTCCTGCACCGCCGGGCCGTTGACCGCGTCGTCGAGGTCGACGAAATGCGGCCCGTGATCGGTCCAGAGCAGGTTGCCGACGTGGCAGTCGCCGTGCAGGCGGATCGAGCGCGTGCCGGCCGTCTCGAACGCGTCGGCGACGCGCGCGAGAACGGCATCCGTAAGAGCGCGCCATTCGGTCGCCACGTCGGGCGAGACCACGTCGTGGTCGATCAGCCAGTCGCGGTTGCGGGTGCCGAAGGTCGCGAGGTCGAGCGTCTCGCGCGTCGCGAACGGGGCCTCGGCGCCGACCGCGTGCATGCGGCCGATGAAGCGGCCGATCCACTCCAGCGTGGCCGGGTCTTCGAGCTCGGGCGCGCGGCCCGCCATGCGCGGGCTCACGCTGAATCGGTAGGTCGAGGCCTCGCTGTCGAACGCGGCGAGCGTGGGGCCGAGCCGGCGCGCGCGCGGCGCCTCGCGCGAGGTCTGGTCGATCGCCAGCGGCCACGTCGGCGCGACCGGGATCTCGGCGGCCGCGAGCTCGTTCGCGAACGCGTGCTCCTCGAGGATCTGGGCGTCGCTCCAGCGCCCCGGGCGGTAGAACTTGGTGACCACCGCCCGGCCGTCGTCGAGCATCACCTGAAAGACGCGGTTCTCGTACGAATTGAGCTGGATCAGCCGGCCGTCGCCGACCAGCCCGACGGCGTCGAGCGCATCGAGCACGAGGTTCGGCGCGAGATCGCGGTAGGGGGTCGCGGCGTCATGCGCGTCGGGGCCGGCGGGGTGCATCGCGGCATCGTACGCGCGACGCCCGGCCGCGTCAGTGGCGGCGCGGCGGCTCGGGCTCGCGCTCGGGAGCGTCGTCGCCGGCGTCGCTTTCGGGGGAGCGGAGGGCGTCGGGGATCGTCGACGCGCCGGCGTCGTCGCTGGCCGTGATCTCGCGCCAGCCGACCGAGCGGCCGCGGCGGGGCGCGTGCGCCACACCATCGCCGGGCGGCATGAAGTCGCTGTTGCCGAACGCCTCGAGGCGGCTGTCGGGGGCGAAGAACGAGTCCTGGAACAGCGAGGAGTCCTGCCAGAGTGCGCTGCGCTCGGCACGGCGCGTCGCGACCGTGCTCGAGAGGGTGTCGCGGACGTCGCTGAGCGGGTCGGGCGCCGGTGCCGATGCCGGCTGCGGGCTGCGCGCACCGGCCGACGCGCTCGACGGCACCAGCAGCTGCAGCTCGGCGACCGACGGCAGGTTGTCGGCCGGACAGCGCAGGTACCGCACCCGGCAGGCGGTAAGCACCGCCTGCTTGATCTGCAGCGAGCGCCGCGCCGCGTTCTTCTCGGCGTCGAGGTCGAGCGCGGCGAGCACGCGGCCGTTCGGGCTGCAGACGGCGAAGGTCACGTGGGCGCCGCCGAGCAGGTCGAACCAGTAGCGCACCGCGCTCGGGTCGGTCGGCTGGCAGAAGCGCACCAGCGGCAGCTTGGACAGCACGATGTGGTGCGGCAGCGCTTCGCGCAACAGCCGGTAGACGCGGCGCTCGTCGACCGAGAACACCGGGCGCGGCGTCAGCGCCCATTCGGTCGGCAGGGCGCCGGCGCTGCGGCGGCGCTGCGCGATCACGAGCCAGCCGGCGAGCGCGACCGCGACGAGCGCGGCGACGCCGGCGGAGATCCAGGGGATCGGTTCCATGTGGGGGCTGGACGCGAGGATGGGCCGCCACGGTGCGGCGCTCGCGAACGGCGTGATGCTACGGGGTCACCCCGAGCTCCGGCGTGGGACAAGCCCGAATTCCGACGGAAGGCAGGAACGCGCTGCTCCGTCGGCCAACGCGTGCAAGAGGTCGTCGGACGCTCGCCCGCCTGAGTCGCGCCGTCGCCGATGGTGCCGGTCCGGGGTCGTGCACCGCGCGACCGCGCGCGGGCGCTGACTCCTGCCGAACGTGTCGCCTCAGGCTGCCGGGGGGTCGTGCGGCTCGGCCGGCTCGTCGTGCCGATGCGGCGCGACCCAGCTGTTGAGCTGGTGCGCGTGCAGCTTGAGGCGGTAGTCGAACTCCCCCGCCTGCTCGCCGATCATCTCGCCCAGGTGCGACGCGAACGTGTCGGGCGGCAGGCGCAGCCAGGCGTGGGACTCGGTGCCGTCGCGCTCGACCGTGGCACCGGCGTCGCGGGCGATCTTCAGCATCGCCGTGTTCTCGCTCAGGGCGTGGATAAAGAGCTTCTCGACGTCGCGGTTGCGCGCGTGCAGCATCGCGTGCTCGAAGAGCAGGCGACCCAGGCCGCGCCGGCGCACGTGCGGCAGCACCGAGACGCCGAACTCCGACATCCCCGGCCGGGCGGCGTCCTTCGAGCCGAGGTCGTGCGCGAGATGGGCGGTGGCGATGAGGTCGAGGCGGCGGTTGAAGATGCCGAACACCTCGTCGCGGTCGAAGTCGATGGCGTCGACATAGCGCGCCAGCTGATCGTCGGTGGCGATGTAACCGAAACGCAGATAGCGCGAGCGCTCGTCGAGCGCGCGCAGATGTTCCAGGATGCGGGGGCGGTGGTGCGGGCCAAGCGTGCGGATCGGCACCCACGTCCACTTCGCCAGCGCGTTGCCGCCAAGTGCCGTTGCGGGCCGCGAGGACGCGGCAGCCTGGTCGTGGACCGAAGAGGGATGCGGCGCGTGGTTCATGTCGATTCCAGGGTTAACCCGTATTGTAGGTGGGGCGCGCAGCGCGGACGGCCAGCGCGCGACTTGTCCACGCGGCACGCGTGCCCGGCGTCACGAGGGGCGGTGCTCGCTCAGAGTGGCTCCGGGGTGCGAAAGCCTGCTATACTCGCGGGCTTTCCTGCGCTCACCCGTCGCGGGAAAATCCTGGCCGATCGCTCATGCAGCGCGCGCGGCCGGGGTGGTGGCCGCAAGCGGCCGGCCGGCGTTGCCGGTTTTCGCAGCCAGGTGAGAGCCCGCCATTCGAAGCGGCGCCGAGCCCGGTCAGCGGCCACCTTCCATAGCATACGGGTCGAACCAACTCCGGACCTTTCTTCCATGAAGACCTTCAGCGCCAAGCCGGCCGAGGTGACGCATGAGTGGTTCGTGATTGACGCGACCGACAAGGTCTTGGGCAGGGTGGCCAGTGAAGTCGCCCATCGCCTGCGCGGCAAGCACAAACCCATCTACACGCCTCACATCGACACCGGCGATTTCATCGTCATCGTCAACGCCGACAAGATCCGCGTCACCGGCAACAAGGCCAACGACAAGGTGTACTACCGCCACTCGGGCTTCCCGGGCGGCATCTACGGCACCAAGTTCAAGGACATGCAGGCGCGCCATCCGGGCCGCGCCCTCGAGAAGGCCGTCAAGGGGATGCTTCCGAAGGGCCCGCTCGGCTACGCGATGATCAAGAAGCTGAAGGTCTATGCCGGTGGCACGCACCCGCACACCGCGCAGCAGCCCAAACCGCTCGACATCTAGGACTCGCGATGATCGGAAATTGGAACTACGGAACCGGCCGTCGCAAGTCGTCGGTGGCGCGCGTCTTCATCAAGAAGGGCAGCGGCCAGATCCTCGTCAACGGCAAGCCGCTCGACCAGTACTTCGGCCGTCAGACGTCGATCATGGTCGTGCGCCAGCCGCTGGTGCTGACCGCCAATGACGGCACGTTCGACATCAAGGTCAACGTGCACGGCGGTGGCGAGTCGGGCCAGGCCGGCGCGGTGCGCCACGGCATCACCCGCGCGCTCGTCGACTACGACGCGGCGCTCAAGCCCGAGCTCAGCCGGGCAGGCTTCGTGACGCGCGATGCGCGCGAAGTCGAGCGCAAGAAGGTCGGCCTGCACGGCGCGCGCCGCCGCAAGCAGTTCAGCAAGCGCTGATCGGGCGCGCCCTCGCGGGTGCGTCTTCGCCCTGCCTGGCGGGGCGGTCCACGGGCCGGTCATGTACCGGCCCGTTTGCTTTGTTGGTGCCGCTCGCCCGGCGCGCTTCGCGGCGCCGCCGCGGGCGTCTTGAAATGCCGCCCCGCGGCCGCCACGTCGAGGAAGACCCTCCCCGGCAACCGCGCCGACGCGTTCGCGCGGCATCGCCGATAATCCCCGCTTCGGCGCATCGCCGATGGAGCAAGACATGAGCGCACTCGCCGACGACATCATCAGCCACGCCGACCTCGATGCACCGCCGCCGATCATCTTCACCGACAGTGCGGCGAACAAGGTGAAGGAACTGGTCGACGAGGAAGGCAATCCCGACCTCAAGCTGCGGGTGTTCGTGCAAGGCGGCGGCTGCTCGGGCTTCCAGTACGGCTTCACGTTCGACGAGATCGTCAACGACGATGACACCGAGATGAACAAGAACGGCGTCACCCTGCTGATCGATGCGATGAGCCTGCAGTACCTGGTCGGCGCCGAGATCGACTACAAGGACGACCTGCAGGGCGCCCAGTTCGTGATCAAGAACCCGAACGCGACGACCACTTGCGGCTGCGGGTCGAGCTTCTCGGCCTGATCTTTCGCCCTCGTGACCAGGCCGCCTGCGGGCGGCTTTTTCATGGGCGGGCAACTCGGCGCCGGTGCTCGCCAGGCGCGCGCGACTCGCGGCGGCGGGCCTTCGCGGCGGCAACCTGCTGGTGAGCCGCTGTCCGGCTCGGCTCGATCAGCCGGCCGGGTAGAGCGCTCCCAGCACGCGCTCGCCGGCGGCGCCCGTGACGGCGCTCAGGTTGCCGGGCCTGCGCTCGACGAAGGCGCGGGCGAGCCAGGCGAACGCCGCGGCCTCGACCTGCGTCGGCGGCAGGCCTCGCTCGCTGCTGGCGACGACCGGCACCTCGTGCAGGTGCTGTTGCAAGCGCTGCATCAGATCGCCGTTGAACGCACCGCCGCCGCACACGATCAGCTCGCTCGAGCCGGGTGCATGACGCCGCAGGGCGTCGGCGCAGCTGCGCGCGGTCAGCTCGGCCAGCGTCGCCTGCACGTCGGCGGGCGCCCGCTGGGGCGTATTCGTGCTGCCCGGCAGGCGGGCCGCGAGCTGCCGCTCGAGCCACTCGGCGTTGAAGCGATCGCGGCCGGTGCTCTTGGGCGGGGCGAGCGCGAAGTAGGGGTCGGCAAGCATCGCCTGCAGGAGGGCGGCGTCGACACGGCCGCTCGCCGCCCACGCACCGTCGCGGTCGAACGGCTCGCCGCGGTGGCGTTCGCACCAGCCGTCGAGCAGCGCGTTGGCCGGGCCGCAGTCGAAGCCGAGCGTGCCGCCGTCGGCGCCGAGCAGCGTGAGGTTGGCGATGCCGCCGAGGTTCAGCACCGCGACGTCGGCGTCACGGCCGAACAGCGCGCGGTGGAACGCCGGCACCAGCGGCGCGCCCTGGCCGCGCGCCGCGACGTCGCGGCTGCGGAAATCGGCGACCACGTCGATGCCGCTGCGCTCCGCGAGGAGGGCCGGCGCGTTCAGCTGCAAGGTGTAGCCGATGCCGTCGAACTCGCCGGGCCGGTGGCGAACGGTCTGACCATGCGCACCGATCGCCCGCACGCGGTGGCGCGGCCAGTTCGCCGCCGCGAGCAACGCCTCGACGATCTCGGCATAGAGGGCGGCGAGCGCGTTGCCGGCCAGCGCGGCGCGGTGCAGCTCGTCGGCGCCCGGTCGGTTGAGCGCCAGCAGCTCGCTGCGCAGCGCGGGGTCGAAGGGCCGGTGCGCGTGCGCGCGAACCTCGATCGCGCCGGGCTCGTCGAAGGTCGCGAGCACGCCGTCGACGCCATCGAGCGAAGTGCCCGACATCAACCCGATGTAGCCGTCCATCGGGCGATTGTGCCGGGGCCGCGATCGCTGCCGCGACGGTGCGCGCGAACTGGCAGCGGCCTTGCGTGAACGCGGAAAACGAAAGGCCCGCAGCGCGGGCCTTGAGGAGCGCGGCCCGCGCTGCGGGCCTGAGCCTTACTCGCCGTACGTCGTCGACGAGAGCGACTGCGCGACCTGCAGCTGCGTGCGCACCGCTTGCGCGAGCTGCGCGAAGCGCGCCCTCGCCGCGGGCGACACCGCGACGGCCTGCGAGCCCTGGGCGACCGCCAGCGGATCCTGCTGGACGCCGCCGATCTTGACCTCGAAGTGCAGGTGCGGGCCGGTGGCCCAGCCGGTCGCGCCGACCGCGCCGATCAGCGCCCCCTGCTCGATGCGCTGGCCGGGAGCGACCGCGATCTGGCTGAGGTGCGCGTACACCGTCTCGCGGTCGTTCGCGTGGCGGATGTGGACGACGTTGCCGTAGCCGTTCTGCCAGCCGGCGAACTCGACCACGCCGTTGCCCATCGCGCGCACGGGCGTGCCGGTGGGAGCCGCGTAGTCGACGCCCTTGTGCGCGCGCCAGGTGTTGAGCACCGGGTGCATGCGCATCGAAAAGCCCGACGTCACGCGCGAGAACTCGAGCGGGCTCGACAGGAACGTGCGCAGCTTGCTCTGGCCGTTGAGGTCGTAGTAGCCGCCCTTGGAGTCGCCTTCCTTGAACCAGACCGCCGAGTGGGTCTGGCCATCGTTGACGAACTCGGCGGCGAGGAGGCGGCCGACGCCGGCGTTCCAGGTGATCGGTTCACCGTCGGCGGTGAGCGCCTCGTAGACCACCGAAAACGTCGCGCCCTTTCGCAGCTCGCGGTGCATGTCGACGTCGGTGGCGAACGCCTCGGCAAGCTGCGTCGCGACGGCGTCTGGGATGTCGGCGGCGTCGGTCGCCGCGAAGAGGGTGGTGCGCACGACGCCGCTGCCCATGCGGACCTCGGCCGACAGCGGCGCGAGCTCGCGGGTGGCCTTGAAGCCGCCGCCGAAGCGCGTGACCTTGAGGCGCGTGAAGCGGGTGCTGACCAGCTCGGGCATCGGCGCCGCGAAGCGCGCGACCAGCTCGTCGAGCTCGCCCGACGCGTTGGTGCGCACCTGCACCATCTTGCCGCCGCGGCCGTCGAGCAGCTGACGGGCGACGGCGTCGCTGCGCAGGAAGGCGGCAGCGCCGGGGTCGTTGACGTTGAGCCGGCGCAGCAGCGACTCGGCGGTGTCACTCGGGCGCGTGAGGTCGGTGCGGTAGAGCTCGAGCTCCTGCTCGGCGAGCGCCTCGACCTGCGCCTGCAGGCCTGCGGGCGCCACGATCTCGGTGACCACGCGCTGCGCGATCGGTGCATCGTCGGCTTCGAGAGGGGCCAGACCGAAGGCGGTCGCGCCGAAGCCGCCCAGAGCGATGACGACGGCGGCGGTGAGGGAGCGGGGGTGGCGGGAGACGAAGCGGCCGGTGCGTTGGCTTGCGGAAGCGACGGCACCGTCGAGCAGGTCGAGAGGATTCAAATCGCGCGGAGCGGATCGCTCGGTCTGGAGGCACGGCACGGGCCGCTGCCTGGTGGAAATCACCGCCTGGGTGACCACCTAGAATGCGTGGTTCCCTGCCGGCCTGAACTGAGTCGGTCCGAGCTCGCTGGCTCGACCCGCTGCGCAGTATACCGATCCGACTTTTTGCGCAACTCCCCAAATGCCTGACATTCACGGTGTTTTTGACTCGATCGGGTCGGGCCAGAACCATCCGGTTACAGATCGCGCACGCGAGGCGCTGGAGATCACGAAGCTGCGCAGCCAGGAGCTGCTTCCCGAGACCGCCTGGCTCGCCAAGCTCGCCCGCGCCGAAGCGACGGGCATTCCCCTGCGCATCAAGCTCGGCCTCGATCCCACGGCGCCCGACATCCACATCGGCCACACGGTGGTCCTCGACAAGCTGCGCCAGCTGCAGGACCTGGGTCACACGGTGATCTTCCTGATCGGCGACTTCACGTCGATGATCGGCGACCCCTCGGGCCGCAACACCACGCGCCCGCCGTTGACCCGCGAGCAGATCGAGGCCAACGCAGCCACCTACTCGGCGCAGGTGAGCGGCCTGCTCGACCCCGCGCGCACCGAGGTTCGCTACAACTCGGAGTGGAGCGACGCGCTCGGCGCGCGCGGGATGATCCAGCTCGCGGCGCGCTACACGGTGGCGCGCATCATGGAGCGCGACGACTTCACCAAGCGCTTCCGCGACGGCACGCCGATCAGCGTGCACGAGCTGCTCTATCCGCTGATGCAGGGCTACGACTCGGTCGCACTCAGGAGCGACCTCGAGATCGGCGGCACCGACCAGAAGTTCAACCTGCTGGTCGGGCGCGCGCTGCAGGCCGAGTACGGCCAGGAAGCGCAGTGCGTGCTGACGATGCCGCTGCTCGAAGGCCTCGACGGCGTCGAGAAGATGTCGAAGTCGAAGGGCAACACCATCGGCATCACCGAACCGCCGAACGACATGTTCGGCAAGCTGATGTCGATCAGCGACACCCTGATGTGGCGCTACTTCGAACTGCTGAGCCGGCGCACGCCGGGCGAGATCGCCGCGCTGCGCCACGAGGTCGAGGGCGGCCGCAACCCGCGCGATGCCAAGGTCATGCTGGCGACCGAGATCACGGCTCGCTTTCATGGCGCGGCCGCGGCGCGTGCGGCCGAGGCCGACTTCGACAACCGGGCGCGCGGCGGTATCCCGGACGTGATTCCCGAGGTCACGCTCGCCGGCGCGCCGCTCGGCATCGGCAGCCTCCTCAAGCAGGCCAACCTCGCGCCTTCCACCAGCGAGGCGATGCGCCTCGTCGATGGCAGCGGGGTGCGCATCGACGGCGCGGTGGTCAGCGATCGCGGGCTCAGGCTGCCTGCCGGAACGTTCGTGGTGCAGGTCGGCAAACGCAAGTTCGCGCGCGTCACGCTGACCTGATCGCGCGGCGCGAAGCCGAAGTGCCGCCTAGCGACGCCGAGTCCGCCGCCCGTCGCCATCGCCAGCCCCTCGCGTCGATCGGCGGTAGCGCTCGTGTCGATCCGCGCCGTCGCCGGACCCGGCTGCCCAATGAGAAAGGCCCGCTGCCTTCCGGCAAGCGGGCCTTCGTTCGAGAGGGGACGCTTATTCCGCGTACTGGCCCGCCGCCTTGATGATCGGGCTCCACTTGTTGATCTCGGCCTCGACGAACTTCTTGTGTTCGGCGCCGCCAATGCGCGCGTCGTTGACGACCACGGCACCGAGCGCCTCTTCACGCTTGATGAAGTCGGGGTCCTTGAGCGCCACTCGCAGCGCGGCATTGATCTTGTCGGTGACCGCCTTGGGCGTGCCCTTGGGCGCGTAGAGGGCGTGCCAGATCGTCACGTTGAAGCCCTTGACGCCGAGCTCGTCCATCGTCGGGACGTTCTTCAGCGCCGGGGTGGTGAGACGCTTGGTCGTCGTCACGGCATAGACCTTGACCTTGCCGGCCTCGATCTGGCCCGTGGTGTTGGTCGTCTGGTCGCACATCAGGTCGACTTGGCCGCCGAGCAGGTCGTTCATGGCCGGTGCGGTGCCCTTGTAGGGAACCGTCTGCATGTCGATCTTCAGCGAGCTCTGCAGCAGCAGGCCGCACAGGTGCGACGCCGCGCCGATGCCGGCGTTGGCGAGGTTGATCTTGCCCTTGTTCGCGTCGAGCCACTTGCGCAGTTCGGCGAAGTTGTTGGCCGGCAGCGTCGGGCGGCCGATCAGCGTCATCGGCACCTCGTTGATCATGCCGAGGTACTCGAAATCGTCGAGCGTGTTGTAGGCGAGCTTGCGGTACAGCGTCGGCGCGGTGCTGATGCCGGCGTGATGCAGCAGCAGCGTGTAGCCGTCGTTCGCGGCGCGGGCAACCTTGGTCGCGCCGAGCGTGCCGCCGGCGCCGCCGACGTTGTCGATGATGATCGACTGTCCGCCCATCGGCTTGCGCATCGCTTCCGCGAGGTCGCGGGCCACCTTGTCGGTCGGCCCGCCCGCCGCGAACGGAACGACGATGGTCACCGGCCGGTCCGGGTACTCGGCGGCCGTGGCGGCGGCACACAGGAGCGTCACGGCGACGCCAGCTAGCAGTCTCTTCATCGGGAAAGTCCTCATGGAGGGTTTGGGTTGACGCGATTGTGCGGAGTCGCTTCGAGCGCGCAAGCGGGAAAACAACGGGGTACGGGCTTTGCGCGGCGCCCGCCAGCCAGGGCACTTGGCAACGGTCATGCGCGGGTCGTCGATCGGAGATGCTCCTCGAGCACGCAGGCGACGTGGCGCGCCTTGCGCCCGGCGCCGTCGGCGATCTGGTGCCGGCAGCTCGTGCCGTCGGCGATCACGTCGGCATCGGGCGCGTTGCGGATCGCCGGCAGCAGGCTCATCTCGGCCATCTGCATCGAGACCGCATGGTGCTCGGCTTCGTAGCCGAAGCTGCCGGCCATTCCGCAGCACGAGGTCTCGACGAGCGTCGGCTGCGCGCCGGGTATGAGCTTGAGCACGTCGAGCACCGGCTGCACGACGCCGAACGCCTTCTGGTGGCAGTGACCGTGTACCAGCAGCGGCCGCCTCGCCGGCGCGAGGTCGAGCGCGAAGCGGCCGGCGCGTGCTTCGCGCGCGATGAATTCCTCGAACAGCAGCGCCGCCGATGCGACCTTCTCGGCGGCCGCGCCGAACCCCATCACCGGGATCTCGTCGCGCAGGCTGAGCAGGCACGACGGCTCGAGGCCGACCACGGCGATGCCGCGCTCGGCGAACGGCAGCAGCGCGTCGACGAGGGCGCGCGCCTTGGCCTTGGCGCGATCCGGCATGCCGGCGGCGAGGTAGGTCCGTCCGCAGCAGAGCGGGCCGGCCGCCGGATCGCTCGCCACGTGCACCGCGTAGCCGGCGGCCTGCAGCACGCGCACCGCGGCGCGCGCGTTCTCGGTCTCGAAGTTGCCGTTGAAGGTGTCGACGAACAGCACCACCGACTTCTCGGCGGCGAGCGCGGCGTCGCGGTCGACCAGGCCGAGCGATGGGGCCACGCGCCGGAACGTGTCGCGGCGCCAGCGCGGCAGCGGGCGCTTCGCGGAAATGCCGAGCCAGCGCTCGCCGGCGCGGGCGAGGAAGCCGACCCGGTTGCGCAGGTTCGGCAGCCACGGCACCAGGCTTGCGGCGCGCGCGTAGTCCGGAAGGCCCGCGATCGCGCGATCGCGCAGCGTGTGGCCGTCGCGGGCCTTGCGGCGCGCCAGGTGCTCGAGCTTGAGCTTGGCCATGTCGACGCCGGTCGGGCACTCGCGCCGGCAGCCCTTGCAGCTGACGCAGAGATCGAGCGCCGCACGCACGGCATCGCCCTCGAGGCCGTTGTCGCGGGCGTCGCCCGGCAGCTGGCCCGAGATTGCCAGGCGCAGCGTGTTGGCGCGGCCGCGCGTCACGTGCGCCTCGTCGAGCGTCGCCCGGTAGCTCGGGCACATGGTGCCGGCGTCGAACTTGCGGCAGTGCCCGTTGTTGTTGCACATCTCGACGTGCTTGGCGAAGCCGCCGCTCGCGTCGCCGCCGCTGCCGGGCGCGCTCGACACCTCGGTCACCGGATCGGTCTGTACATTCCAGGCCGACCAGTCGAACACGGGCTGCAGCGCGATGGTCCTGTAGCCGGGCTTGAAGCGGAACAGGCTCGCGTCGTCCATCTTCGGCGGGTCGACGATGCGGCGCGGCGCCAGCAGGCCGATCGGGTCGAGACGATCCTTGATCGCGCGGAACGCATCGTCCACCTTGGGCCCGAACTGCCAGCGGATCCACTCGCCGCGGCACAGGCCGTCGCCGTGCTCGCCGCTGAACGCGCCCCTGTACTTGCGCACCAGCGTCGCCGCCTCCTCGGCGATCGCGCGCATCTTCGCGGCACCATCGCGCCGCATGTCGAGAATGGGGCGAACGTGCAGCGTGCCGACCGAGGCGTGCGCGTACCAGGTGCCGCGCGTGCCGTGACGTGCGAACACTTCCGTCAGCGCGTCGGTGTAGTCCGCGAGGTGCTCGAGCGGCACCGCGCAGTCCTCGATGAAGCTCACCGGCTTGCCGTCGCCCTTGACGCTCATCATGATGTTGAGGCCGGCCTTGCGCACCTCCCAGAGGGCCTTCTGCGCGGCCTCGTCGGGCATCTCGACCACCGCACCCGGCAGGCCGAGGTCGCCGACCAGCGCGACCAGCTCCTTGAGGCTCCGCAGCAGCGCCGCACGGTCGTCGCCGCTGAACTCGACCAGCAGGATCGCCTCGGGCGAGCCGATCAGCGCGCTCTCCATGGTCGGCCGGAAGGCCGGGTTGGCGCGCGCCAGCTCGATCATCGTGCGGTCGACCAGCTCGACCGCGGTCGGGCCGAGCTTGACCAGATGCTGCGCCGACGCCATGGCGGCGCGGAAGGTCGGGAAGTTGACGACGCCGAGCACCTTGCTGCGCGCGAGCGGTGCGAGCTTGAGCTTCAGGCGCTTCGACACCGCGAGCGTGCCTTCCGAGCCTACCAGCAGGTGCGCGAGGTTGACGCTGCCGTCGGCGGTGTACGGGCGCTCGCTCTGCGGGTCGAAGATGTCGAGGTTGTAGCCGGCGACGCGGCGCGCGACCTTCGGCCAGTGGGCGCGGATGTCGTCGCGATGGGCTGCGGCAAGGTCGCGCACGAACTCCGCGATCGCGCGTTCGGCGGCGCCGAGCTCGCCGAGCGGGCCGAGCGCGATCTCGCTGCCGTCGCTCAGCCAGGCGTCGATGCCCAGCACGTTGTGCACCATGTTCCCGTACGCGATCGAGCGCGAGCCGCACGAGTTGTTGCCCGCCATGCCGCCGATCGTGGCCTGCGCGCTCGTCGACACGTCGACCGGAAACCAGACGCCGTGCTTCTTGAGCTGCGCGTTGAGGTGGTCGAGCACGATGCCGGGCTCGACGTCGACCGTCATCGCGTCGAGGTTCACATCGAGCACCTTGCGCAGGTGCTTGCTCATGTCGACGACGAGCCCGCTGCCGGTGGTCTGACCACACTGCGAGGTGCCGCCGCCGCGCGAGAGCAGCGGCACGCCGACCTCATGGGCGATGCCGATCGCCGCCGCGACGTCGGCGGCGTCGCGCGGCACGAACACGCCGGCCGGCATCACCTGGTAGATCGATGCGTCGGTGGCGTAGCGGCCGCGCGAGCCGGCGTCGAACAGCACCTCGCCGCCGGTCTCGCGCGCGAGCCGCTCCGCGAGGCGGGCGACCTCGGCGGCACCCGGCGTCTCCGGGACCCGCTCGCTCGCCGCGCGGACCGGCGCCGCGCCGACCGGCGTCGCCGCCGCGGGCTTCAGCACCGCGCTCATGCGAGCCTCGCGGCGTCGCCGCGCGCGGCAAGCAGCTCGAGCACCGCGTCGCGCTTGTGGTCGAGGTGCTCGATCATCAGCCGGCGCAGCGCGGCACCGTCGCGCGCGCTCAGGCACTCGACCATGCGGTCGTGCTCGTCGACGGCGCGCGCCCACTTGGTCTCGTCGAAGTTGGAGCGGAAGCGCAGCGCCTGCAGCCGCGCGTTGACGGTGCGGTAGGTGTGCGTGAGCACCGCGTTGCGGGCCGCCGCGTTGATGTGGTTGTGGATGGTTGCGTTGAGGCGGTAGTAGGTCGGCAGGTCACGCCGCGCGTGCGCCGCGCGCATCTCGTAGTGCAGGGCGCGGATCTCGTTGAGCTCGTGATCCTCGATGCGCGCCGCCGCGAGCTCGCCGGCCTGCCCCTCGAGCCCGGCGATCACCTCGAAGGTGTCGATCACGTCCTGCGTCGAGAGCTGCGCGACCACCGCGCCGCGGTGCGGCAGCAGTTCCACCAGGCCCTCGGCGGCCAGCATCTTGATCGCCTCGCGCAGCGGCGTGCGCGACACCTGCAGCTGCTCGGCGAGGGCGCGCTCGTTGAGCTTGCGGCCGGGCTCGATGAGGCCTTCGACGATCAGCTGGCGCAGGCGCGAGCCGACCTGCTGGTGCAGCACCTCGGGGGCGATGGAGACGATGTTGGCCATCGGCGACAGGCCTTTTGTATGCAAAGTTGAAGAAGGTGTTTGCAGGCATCATAGAGTGATTGCCGCTTGACAACCACGTTTTGCATGCAAAACTGGCCGGCATTCAGGAGATTCCATGTTCGCGCTCGACCAGCATCCCAGCGGCCGCCACTTCCTGCAGATCCCCGGCCCCAGCCCCGTGCCCGACCGGATCCTGCGTGCGATGAGCCTGCCCACCATCGACCACCGCGGGCCCGAGTTCGCGGTGCTGGGAAAGACGGTCCTCGACGGCATCGGGCGCGTGTTCCAGACGCGCCACCCGGTCGCCATCTACCCGGCGTCGGGTACCGGCGCATGGGAGGCCGCGCTCGTCAACGTGCTGAGCCCCGGCGACGCGGTGCTGATGTTCGAGACCGGCCACTTCGCGTCGCTCTGGCACCGCATGGCGCTGCGCCTCGGGCTCGCGCCCGAGTTCCTGTCGGTCAAGGGCACCGACTCCGACACGGGCCTGCCGAACGCGTGGCGGCGCGGCGTCGACGCCGGGCTGATCGAGGAGCGCCTCGTCGCCGACCGCGAGCACGCGATCAAGGCGGTGTGCGTGGTCCACAACGAAACCTCGACCGGTGTCACCTCCGACATCGCGGCGGTACGGCGCGCGATCGACGCCGCGCGCCATCCGGCGCTGCTGATGGTCGACACGATCTCGGGGCTGGCCTCGGCCGACTACCGACACGACGAGTGGGGCGTCGACGTGGCCGTCAGCGGGTCGCAGAAGGGGCTGATGCTGCCGCCCGGCATCAGCTTCAACGCGCTTTCGCCGCGCGCGCTCGAAGCGTCGAAGTCGGCGCGCCTGCCGAAGGCGTTCTGGGCCTGGGACGAGATCGTCGAGATGAACCGCGGCGGCTACTGGCCCTACACGCCGAACACCAACCTGCTGTATGGCCTTGCCGAATCGCTCGAGATGATCCTCGGCCAGGGGCTGGAGGCGATCTTCGCGCGCCATCAGCGCTGGGCCGCCGGCGTGCGCACGGCGGTGAAGGCGTGGGGCCTGCCGATCCAGTGCGCCGATCCGGCGGTCTATTCGCCGGTGTTGACCGGCGTCGTCACGCCGGTCGGCGTCGACGCCGACGCCCTGCGCAAGCTGATCCACGATCGGTTCGACCTTTCGCTCGGCACGGGTCTCGGCAAGGTCAGGGGCCGCATGTTCCGCATCGGCCACCTCGGCGACTGCAACGACCTCACGCTCGTCGCCGCGCTCGCCGGCGTCGAGATGGGCTTCAGGCTCGCCGGCGTCGCCACCGCGGCGAGCGGCGTCGAGGCGGCGATGGCGTATTTCGCCGCGCATCCCGCCGCAACCCCACTGCAAAGCGCCGCCTAGACGGCGCCGCCATCGTTTCGAGACCGGAGGAGACATCCATGGACAGACGAACCATCCTGAAGGGAACCGCGGGCGCGGCGACCGCACTCGCATTCCCGTATATCCGTGCGCAGTCGTGGCCGACCGCACCCGTGCGCATCGTGGTCGGCTTTCCGCCGGGCGGCGGCACCGACGCGCTCGCCCGCGTGGTGGGGCAGAAGCTCACCGGCATGTGGGGTCAGCAGGTCATCGTCGAGAACAAGGCGGGCGCGGCCGGCGTCATCGCCGCCGAGTACGTGGCACTGCAGCCGCCCGACGGCAACACGCTGTTGATGGCGCACATCAACAGCCACGCGCTCGCGCCGAGCCTGCAGCCCAAGCTGCGCTACAACGCCGAGCGCGATTTCGTGCCGATCGTGCTGGTCGGCGTGACCCCGAACCTGCTGATCGCGAACCCGGCGCTGCCCGCGAAGACCGTGCGCGACGTCGTCGCGATGTGCAAGGCGCAGCCGGGCCGCGTCAGCTTCGGATCGGCCGGCGCCGGCTCGGCGCAGCACCTGGCGCTCGAGATGTTCAAGCTGCAGGCCAGGGTCGACGCGCTGCACATTCCGTACAAGGGAAGCGGGCCTCTGCTCACCGACCTCATGGGCGGCCAGATCAACTACAGCTTCGAGACGATGACGGCGGCGACGCCGCACGTGAAAAACGGCAAGGTCGTCGCGATCGCCCAGACTCGGCTCAAGCGCGCCAAGGGTCACCCGAGCGTGCCGACGATGCAGGAGGCGGGCTTCGAGGGTTTCGAGGCAACCACCTGGTATGGGCTCGCGGGCCCGGGCAAGATGCCGCAGGCCATCGCCCAGAAGATCAACGCCGACGTCAACACCGTGCTCGCGATGCCCGACGTGCAGGAGCGCCTCGACACCTACGGTGCCGAGGACGGCGGCGGCTCGAACGATAAGTTCGCCCAGTTCATCCGCAGCGAGATCGCCAAGTGGGCGAAAGTGGTGAAGGAGGCCGACGTCAAGGTCGACAGCTGAGGCGTCGACGCCGGCGCCCGCTCACGGCCAAGGCGCGGGCGGGCCGGCGTTCGTGCGGCGCGGCGGGTGGCTGCGCCCGCGCAGCACCTCAGCCGACGGCTCGCGTGTCCTCGATCAGGCGGCCGTCGTCGGGAAGGCTGCCCGGCGCGACGATGGCGACTTCGCCGCGGAGTCGGGTGACGTCGCGGATCGTTTCGGCCACGCGCTCGGCCAGGTCCGCCGCGTCGCCGGCGCCTGGGTCGAGCTCGATGTCGAGCCGCATGCGATCGTCGGCCAACGTGCCGGCGACCACCAGCCGGCCCTTGCGCACCGCCGAGTGGCGACGCAGCACCTCGGCGACCTGGCTCGGGTGCACGAACATGCCGCGCACCTTCGCACTCTGGTCGGCGCGGCCGAGCCAGCCACGGATTCGCGTGTTCGTGCGACCGCTCGGGCAGGCGCCGGGCAGCACCGCCGACAGGTCCCCGGTCGCAAAGCGGATCAGCGGGTAGTCGGGGTTCAGGACCGTGACCACCACCTCGCCGATCTCGCCGTCGACCACCGGCGTGCTGCCGCCCGGCTCGACGATCTCGACGATCACGTCCTCGTCGAGCACGAGGCCTTCGCGGGCCGAGGTCTCGTAGGCGACGAGGCCGAGGTCGGCGGTGCCGTAGCTCTGGTAGGCATCGATGCCGCGCGCGCTCAGCCAGTCGCGCAGCGCGGCCGGGAACGCCTCGGCGCCCACCGACGCCTTGGTGATCGAGCCGATGTCAGTGCCGCTCTCGGCCGCCTTGTCGACGATCAGCTTCAGGAAGCTCGGCGTTCCGGCATACGCGTCGGGGCGCAGGTCGGCAATGGTCTGCACCTGCAGCTCGGTCTGACCGATCCCGGCCGGAAACACCGTGCAGCCGAGCGCGCGCGCGCCGCTCTCGATCATCGCCGCGGCCGGCGTGAAGTGGTAGCTGAACGCGTTGTGCACCAGGTCGCCAGCCTGGATCCCGGACGCGCGCATCGCACGGCCCATGCGCCAGTAGTCGCTCGCCGCACCTTCGGGCTCGTAGATCGGGCCGGGTGATGCGAACACGCGCCCGGCGCGCCGCGCCGGGGCGTGCGCGGCCCCGATGCCCAGCGTCGCGAAGCCACCGAACACGTCGCGCGCGCGCTCGGCGCGCTGGCGCTCGGCAAGCGCGCGCTTGCGGGTGAGCGGAAGCATCGCCAGCGCGGCGCGCGAGGCAACCGAGGCGGCGTCGACGCCGCGCAGCAGCTCGGCATACGCCGGTGCCTGCGCCTGGGCGACCGCGACCAGCGCCGAGAGGCGCGACATCAGCTCGGCTTCGCGCAGCTCGGGCGCGCGCGTCTCGCGCGGGTCGAGCAGCGCATCCGGCGAGGGCGCGCGGGGCGAGGCGCCCGGCAGTGGTTCGCTCATCGCGTCACTCGTCGTCGAGCGCGGCCGCGCGGCGCCGGGCGTCGTCGACCAGCTTGCGATGCTCGGGCGGCGTCGCCAGCGGATAGCGGTCGAACCCCGCGCCGCCGGCCTTCTTCATCTCGGCCCACACCTGCCCGGCCTCCGCCTGCAGGTTGATGAACGACGCGCCGCGCACGGTGAATGCGCCGGGGCGCGCTTCGCGCACGCCCTTGATCTCGCGCAGCTGGCGCAGCAGCGGCAGCAGGGTCTTGAGGGTGTCGTCGTCGGGGCGTGGCATGCGGGATCCTCTGGTCTGACCGATGGGCGCTCAGGCGAGCCAGCGCTTGCGCCGCTTGTAGCTCTTGACGTCGCGGTAGCTCCGCCGCTCGCTGCCGCCGGTGCCGAGATAGAACTCCTTGACGTCCTCGTTCTCCCGCAGCATCGCCGCGGGTCCATCCATCACGACGCGGCCGCTCTCGAGGATGTAGCCGTGGTCGGCGTAGCGCAAGGCCATGCTGGTGTTCTGCTCGGCCAGGAGGAAGGTCACGCCTTCCTTCTGGTTGAGGTCGCGCACGATCTCGAACACCTCTTCGACGATCTGCGGCGCGAGTCCCATCGACGGCTCGTCGAGCAGCACCATCTTCGGGTTGGCCATCAGCGCACGCCCGATCGCGCACATCTGCTGTTCGCCGCCCGACGTGTAAGCCGCCTGCGAGGTGCGCCGCACCTTGAGGCGCGGGAAGTAGCCGTAGACCTTCTCGAGCGTCGCCGCGACCGCGGCCTTGCCGTCGCGCCGCGTATAGGCGCCGGTCAGCAGGTTCTCCTCGATGCTCAGGTGCCCGAAGCAGCGCCGGCCCTCCATCACCTGGATCACGCCGCGCTCGACCATGTCGGCGGTGCTGAGCCGCTCGATGCGCTCGCCGGCCAGCGCGATCGAGCCCTTGGTGACGGCGCCGCGCTCGCCGGCGAGGAGGTTGCTCACCGCTCGCAGCGTCGTCGTCTTGCCGGCGCCGTTGCCGCCCATCAACGCGACGATGCGGCCCTCGGGCACCTGCAGCGAGACGCCCTTGAGCACAAGGATCACGTGGCTGTAGATCACCTCGATGCCGTTGACGTCGAGGAGGATGGAGGTGGCGGTCACGAGCGGAGCCCCCGGCCGGCCGCGAAGCGGCGCGCATCGACCGACATTTCGGACAGCTCTGCTGCCTCAGCAAAGGCGCGTGCGGGCAGGTCGCGACGCGCCTCGAGAGCGCCGAGGCGCGCAGGGCTCGTGGCCGAGCGCAAAGCGCGACTCGTCATCTGACTCGGCGCGGATGTCTGAGCGGAGAGAGCGCAGCGAACGCAGCGAGTTCCGCGCCGCGGCCACGAGACCGAGCACCGCAGGGGAGTCGGTGCGCAGCACCGACCGCCCCGACGAAGCGGCGCGGCCTGCCCGCACGCGCCTTTGCCGCTCGCTCGCTCGCGCGGCGGACGACGGAGCACCCGGGCCGACCCGCACACGCCGCTGCCGCTCCGCTGCTCGCGCGACATGCCGACTCAGCTCTGGCAGTCCGCCGGCGTGCGCCGCGTCAGCTTCTTCTCGGCCACGTAGCGGTCCGCCGCCGCCTTGACCATCGGCTTGAGGATCTGCTCGTCGGCCTGGATGAAGTCGGACGTGAAGTTCCACTTCGAGCCATCCCACGTGTGGACGCGCGCCCACGTCGAGCCCATGTGGTCGGCGCACGAGGTCGAGAGCGGGCGCATCACGCCGGCGAAGCCGAGCGCGTCGAGCCGCTTCTGGTCGAGCGCGAGGTTCTCGAGGCCCCAGCGCACCTGCTCGCCGGTCATGACCTTGCCCTTGCCGAAGCGCTCCTGCGCCCGCCGGACGGCCTCGATGCTGAGCATCTGGATGATCATGCCGCGCGTGTAGAGCACCGAGCCCACCTCGTCGCGCGGGCCGGTGCCCTGGCCCTTGTCGTGCACGTACTTCAGGATGTCCTGCACCGCCTTCGGCTGCTGGCCCGAAGTGTTGAGCGCGAGCGCGTTGTAGCCCCTGGCGCCTTCGCCGACGTCCTTCACGTCGGGCTCGGCGCCGGCCCACCACACGCCGTACATCTTGTCGCGCGGGTAGCCGGTGGCCTGCGCTTCCTTGAGCGCGGTCGAGTTCATCACGCCCCAGCCCCACAGCAGCACGTAGTCGGGGCGGCTCTGGCGCACCTGCAGCCAGGTCGCCTTCTGCTCGACGCCGGGCGCCGTGACCGGCAGCAGCTGCAGGTCGAAGCCGTGCATGCGCGCGCGCTCCTGCAGCAGCGGGATCGGCTCCTTGCCGAACGGCGAGTCGTGATAGACAAGGGTGATCTTCTTGCCCTTGAGCTTGTCGAGGCCGCCTTCCTTCTTGCCGATGTGCTGGATCAGGATGTCGGCGCCGGTCCAGTAGCTGCCCATCAGCGGAAAGTTCCACTTGAACGCCAGGCCGTCCTGCGCGGCCGAGAGGCCGTAGCCGAGGGTCATCAGCGGGATCTTGTCGGCCGGCACCTTGTCGGTCAGCGCGAACGTGATGCCCGTGGCCTGCGGGTCGAACAGCGACGCGCCCCTGCCCTTGAGGCGCTCGTAGCACTCGACGCCGCGGTCGGTGGCGTAGCCGGTCTCGCACTCCTCGAACGTGAGCTTGACGCCGTTGATGCCGCCGTCGCGCGCGTTGACCATCTTGAGGTAGTCCTGCTTGCCGTTGGCCCATGGCGTGCCGTTCGGCGCATACGGGCCGGTGCGGTAGACCAGCAGCGGGAAGAACTGCTCGCGTGCCTGCGCGAAGGCGCTGGACGCGGCGCCGATGCCCGCGGCCGCGCCGAGAACGACCGCGCCGATCGCTGCGGCCCGCCATGTGCTGATCAGTTTCATGCTGGTCTCCTGATGAATCGCACGCGCCGGTGCGTGGTTGAAGGCGTGAACTCGGTGCCTCAATGCGGGAACGGCCACAGCCGCAGCTTTTCCTTGGCGGTCGACCAGAGCCGTGCGAGGCCATGCGGTTCGACGATCAGGAAGAAGACGATCAGCGCTCCGAAGATCATGAATTCGAGGTGCGACGCGGTCGCCGTCGAGAGCGGGACGCCGAGCGCCTGCGGCACCTGGCTCAGCACGAGCGGCAGCACGACCATGAAGCCGGCCCCGAAGAAGCACCCCATGATCGAGCCGAGCCCGCCGATGATCACCATGAAGAGCAACTGGAACGAGCGGTCGATCGAGAACGCGGCCGGCTCCCACGAGCCCAGGTGCACGAAGCCCCACAGCGCGCCCGCGACGCCGACGATGAACGAGCTCACGGCGAACGCGGTGAGCTTGGCGTGGATCGGCCGGATGCCGATCACCGCGGCGGCGACGTCCATGTCGCGGATCGCCATCCACTCGCGGCCGATCGCGCTGCGCACCAGGTTCTTCGCGAGCAGCGCGAACAGCACGACAAACGTCAGGCAGAACAGGTACTTGCGCACCGGCGACTCGATCGAGAAGCCCGCGACGGAAAGCCCGGCGACGCTGACCGAGCCCGACGCCGAGTGGTTGGTGAACGCGGGGATGCGCAGGAACGCCCAGTCGGTGAAGAACTGCGCCGCGAGCGTGGCGACCGCGAGATAAAGGCCCTTGATGCGCAGCGACGGCACCCCGAACAGCACGCCGACGGCGGTCGACGCGAGTCCGCCGAGCAGCAGCGCCGCCACCAGCGGCATGCCGTCGATGCGGACCATCAGGTTGTAGGCCGCATAGGCGCCGATCGCCATGAACGCCCCGGTGCCGAGCGAGATCTGGCCGCAGTAGCCGACCAGCACGTTCAGGCCGAGCGCGGCGAGCGCGAGGATCAGGAACGGGATCAGGATCGCGCGGAACAGGTACTCGGGGGCGGCGAGCGGGACCACGACGAAGGCGAGCGCGAGCAGCAGCACGATCGCGAGCCGGTCCTGGCGGACCGGGAAGATCTGCTGGTCGGCCTCGTAGGAGGTCTTGAACTGGCCGTTTTCCCGGTAGATCACGCGGCACCTCGCGATGATCGGTCGGGCGCGGCACGCTCGGCTCGACTTCGCCGAGCGACGTCGATCGCCGTGAGATCGTCGATCGCTTTCATACGCGATCGATGATCTTCTCGCCGAACAGCCCCTGCGGCCGCACCAGCAGGAACACGAGCGCGAGCACGTAGGCGAACCAGATCTCGATGCCACCGCCGAGGCTCGGGCCGAGATAGATCTCGGAGAGCTTCTCGCCGACGCCGATGATCAGGCCGCCGACGATGGCGCCGGGGATCGACGTGAGCCCGCCGAGGATCACGACCGGCAGCGCCTTCAGCGCCACGAGCGACAGCGAGAACTGCACGCCGAGCTTGGAGCCCCAGATGATCCCGGCGACCAGCGCGACGATGCCGGCGACCGACCAGACGATGACCCAGATGCGGTCGAGCGGAATGCCGATCGACTGCGCGGCCTGGTGGTCGTCGGCGACCGCGCGCAGCGCGCGGCCGGTGCCCGTCTTCTGGAAGAAAAGCGCGAGCACGGCCACCAGCACGGCGGCGATCAGCGCCGCCGCGAGGTCTTCCTGGTTGACGAGCACGCCGCCCTGGAACGCCTTCTCGAACAGGAAGATCGGATCCTTCGGCAGCCCGACGTCGATCTTGTAGATGTCGTTGCCGAACAGGGTCTGGCCGGCACCCTCGAGGAAGTAGGTGATGCCGAGCGTGGCCATCAGCAGCGTGATGCCTTCCTGGTTGACGAGGCGCCCGAGCACCAGCTTCTGCACCAGCCACGCGAGCCCGACCATCAGCAGCGCGGCCGCCGCGAACGCGAGCAGGTTCGCGACGAGCTTGCTGTCGATGCCGGTGAGCCTGGGGCTCCATTCGGCAAAGCGCGCCATCGCGAGCGCGGCGAACAGCACCATCGCACCCTGCGCGAAGTTGAAGACGCCCGACGCCTTGTAGATCAGCACGAAACCGAGCGCGATCAGCGCGTAGAGCATGCCGACCATGAGGCCGCCGAACAGCGTTTCGAGGAACGGGCCCATGGTCAGCGTGGTGCAGTGCGGTGTGAGCGGCGCGGCATGGCAGCTCTCAGTGCGCGGTGCCGAGGTACGCGCGGATCACGTCGGGGTTGCCGCGCACCTCGGCCGGCGTGCCGTCGCCGATCTTGCGCCCGTAGTCGAGCACGACGACCCGGTCGCAGAGATCCATGACGACCCCCATGTCGTGCTCGATCAGCACCATGGTCGTCCCGAACTCGTCGTTCACGTCGACGATGAAGCGGCTCATGTCCTGCTTCTCCTCGACGTTCATGCCGGCCATCGGCTCGTCGAGCAGCAGCAGCGACGGCTCCATCGCAAGCGCACGGCCGAGGTCGACCCGCTTCTGCAGGCCGTAGGGAAGGCGGCCGACGGGCGTCTTTCGGTAGGGCTGGATCTCGAGGAAATCGATGATCTCCTCGACCGCGCGCCGATGCGCGATCTCCTCGCGGTTGGCTGGCCCCCAGCCGAACGGCAGCCGGAACGCCTGCGCGAAAAGGCTGCTCCTCATCTTCAGGTTGCGCCCGGCCATGATGTTGTCGAGCACGCTCATGCCCTTGAAGAGCGCGAGGTTCTGGAACGTGCGCGCGACGCCCATCTGGGCAACCGAGCGCGGGTCGAGGCGGTGGAACGCGCGCCCGCGCAGGCTGATCGAGCCGCTCTGCGGCTGGTACACGCCGTTGATGCAGTTGAGCAGCGAGCTCTTGCCGGCACCGTTGGGCCCGATGATCGCGCGGATCTCGTGCTCGCGGACGTCGAAACCGATGCCGGTGAGCGCCTTGACGCCGCCGAACGCGAGGCTCACGTCGCGCACGTCGAGGATCACGTCTCCGATGCGGCGCACGCCGGGTGCGGGCGGCGCGGCTCCGGGCGGCAGCGTCGCGGCACCGGCCGAATGGTCGGTCCATGCGCCCGCGTCGTCCCGGGCGCGTGTCGGCGCGTCCACCTGCGGCGCGCCCGCTCCGTCGCGCAACGCCGCCGACGCGCTCATGCGGCGCGCTCCAACGCAGGATGGACGCGCGCATCGACGATCTGCAGGTCGGCGGCGACGCGGCCGCGCCGGCCGTCCTCGAACGTCATCTCGGTCTCGACGTACTGGCTGCTGCGGCCGTCGTAGAGCGCGTCGACCAGCACCCGGTAGCGTTCGCCGATGAAGCCGCGCTTGACCTTGCGGGTGCGCGTCAGCTCGCCGTCGTCGGCGTCGAGCTCCTTGTGCAGCACCACGAAGCGGCTGATCTGGCTGCCGGCGAGCTTGGCGTCGGCGGCGAGGTCGGCGTTGACGGCGTCGACGCATTCGGCGACGAGCTGGCGCACCTCGGGCTTCTGCGACAGCTCCACGTAGCCGGCGTACGGCAGGTTGCGTCGCTCGGCCCAGTTGCCGACCGCCTCGAAGTCGATGTTGACGAACGCGCAGACGCGGTCGCGACCGTCGCCGAACGCGACCGCCTCCTTGATGACCGGGAAAAACTTCAGCTTGTTCTCGACGTATGTCGGCGCGAACAGCGCGCCGTCGTAAGGGCCGCCGCGCAGGTGGCCGACGTCCTTGGCGCGGTCGATGATCTTGAGGTGCCCCGATGCATCGAGGAAGCCGGCATCGCCGGTGCGGTACCAGCCATCGCCGCCCAGCACCTCGGCGGTCGCCTGCGCGTTCTTGTAGTAGCCCTTCAGCAAGCCCGGCGAGCGCACCAGGATCTCGCCGCTCTCGGCGACGCTGAGTTCGACGCCTTCGATCGGCACGCCGACGGTGTCGGCGCGCGCCTCGCCATCGGGCTGCAGGCAGACGAACACCGCGGTCTCGGTGGACCCGTAGAGCTGCTTGAGGTTGATGCCGATCGAGCGGTAGAACGTGAAGAGGTCGGGCCCGATCGCTTCCCCCGCGGTGTAGGCGACGCGCACGCGGCTGAAGCCGAGCGAATTGCGCAGCGGTGCGTAGATCAGGGCGTCGCAGAGTGCGTACGCGAACCGATCGGCGATGCCGACGGGCTTGCCGTCGAGCTTGGCCACGCCGACGCGGCGCGCCAGCGCCATCGCGTGGCCGTACAGCCAGCGCTTGAGCCGGCCGGCGTCCTCCATGCGGATCGTGACGCTGGTGAGCAGGCCTTCGAACACGCGCGGCGGCGCGAAGTAATAGGTCGGACCGATCTCCTTGAGGTCGATCGTGACCGTACTGGCCGACTCGGGGCAGTTGACGACGTAGCCGCAGGCGAGCCACTGCGCGTACGAGAAGATGTTCTGCCCGATCCACGCCGGCGGCAGGTAGGCGAGCACCTCCTCGTTCCCGGTGAGGCGGTCGAACGCGGCGCCGGCGCGCGCGCGGTCGATCAGCGTCCCGTGCGTGTGCACCACGCCTTTCGGGTTGCCGGTGGTGCCCGATGTGAAGAAGAGCGCCGCCACGTCGTCGGCGCCCGTCTTGGCGACCTCCGCGTCGATGAAGCCCGGCTGTGCCGCGACGAACGCGCGCCCGGCGGCGATCAGCTCGTCCAGCGACCGAAGCCCCGGCTCGCGGTAGTGGCGCAGGCCGCGCGGGTCGTCGTACCAGACGTGAGCGAGCAGCGGGCACTGCGGACGCACCTCGAGCAGCTTGTCGACCTGCTCCTGGTCCTCGACCACGGCGAACGCGACTTCGGCGTTGGCGATCGGGAACACGAACTCGGTGGCCGCGGCGTCCTGATAGAGCGGCACGGGGATCGCACCCAGGCACTGCGCGGCGAGCATCGACGCGTAGAGGCGCGGCCGGTTTTCGCCGATCACGACGACGTGCTGCCCGCGGCGAACCCCCGCGTGCGCGAAGCCGCCGGCGACGTGACGCACCAGCTCGGCGAGCTCGCGCCACGTGAGCGTCTGCCAGATACCGAACTCCTTCTCGCGCAGCGCCGCCGCCTTCGGCCGGCGTGCGGCGTGCTCGAACAGCAACTGCGGAAAGGTGGTGGGCACGGTCGTCGATCGGTTCCGGTGCGTGACACGCCGACCCGGGGTCGGCGAAATCAATGTAAGAACAACTTTGACGCCGGGTTGTCGTTCTGACGACAATTCGAGGGTCACTCCCCTCCGGTCTTTCCCGCGTGGAACGTTCGTCGCCGAAGCCGACCCTGGGCACTGCCGGCGTCTCTGCAGCGGGACGCGCCGCGGCAGGCGCAGGGGCGTCGGCGGGCGCCCCGATCGCCACCACCTCGGCGGCGGCGCGGCCATCCCCGGGCTCGCTGCTGCAGCGCGCCCGTGCACCGACCGCCGACGAGCTCGCCGACATCGCCTGGCTGCGCGCGCTCGACGCCGACGAGCGTGCCGTCGTCGTCGATGACCTCAAGGTGGTGTCCGTCGAGGCGCGGGAGCTGCTGTGCCGTGCCGGCAAGCCGGTGACCTACTGGTTCGGCGTCGTCGACGGCCTGCTGAAGATGAGCAACGACACCGCGCTCGGCGTGCCGATCACGCTGATCGGGCTGCCGCCCGGCGGCTGGTTCGGCGAGGGCACGCTGATCAAGCGCGAGGCGTACCGCTACGACATCCAGGCGCTGCGCCGCAGCGTCGTCGCCGGCCTCGGCGTCGAGACCTTCCACTGGCTGCTCGACCGCAGCCTGCCGTTCAACCGGTTCATCACCCAGCAGCTCAACGAGCGCCTCGGCCAGTTCATCGCCGCGCGCGAGATCGACCGGCTGTCGAACCCCGATTCACGCGTGGCGCGCGGCCTCGCGGCGCTGTTCCACCCGGTGCTCTACCCCGGCGTCGGCAGCCTGCTGCGGATCACGCAGCAGGAGCTCGGCTACCTGGTGGGCCTCTCGCGCCAGCGCGTCAACGAGGCGCTGCGTGCACTGCAGGCCAGCGGGTTGATACGCGTCGAGTACGGCGGCGTGAGCGTGCTCGATCTGGACGGGCTGCGCCAGCACCGCTAGCCGCGGCGCGCTCAGGCGCGGCGCAGCGGGTTGCTCACCCCCGACGCCACGTGCCCGGCCGGCACGTGCAGCAGGGCGCTTTCGATGTGTCCGGTCTGGTCGTCGAAGAAGAAGTCGGGCTCGAACTCGCGCAGGAACGCGCCCTTGTCGAGGCCGCCAAGGAACATCGCCTGATCGACGTCGATGTTCCAGTCCATCAGGGTGCGGATCGCGCGCTCGTGCGCCGGCGCGCTGCGCGCGGTGACGAGCGCCGTCCGGATCCGCATGCCCTGCGACGGCTCCTGCTGCAGGCGCTGCAGCGCGAGCAGGAGCGGCTTGAACGGCCCGGCCGCGAGCGGGGTGTCGAAGTGCGCGCTCTCGTGCGCCTGGAAGGCATCGAGGCCGCTCGCCTGGTAGACCCGCTCGGCCTCGTCCGAGAAGATCACCGCGTCGCCGTCGAAGGCGATCCGCACCTCGTTCGGATGCGCGTCCGACGCGCGCGCGGCCTGCGGGAACACGCGCGCCGCCGGCACGCCGGCTTCGAGGGCCGAGCGCACGTCGGCCTCGTTGGCCGACAGGAACAGGTTGGCGTTGAGCGGCTTGAGGTAGCGCCACGGCGACTCGCCGCGCGTGAACACGCCGCGCTGCACGCCCATGCCGTAGGCGTGCGCCGAGCGGAACACGCGCATGCCCGAGACCGGGTCATTGCGCGACAGGATCACGACCTCGACGCGCGGCCCGAGCGAGTTGAACGCCAGCAGCTTCTGCACCAGCGAGAACGCGACGCCCGGCTTGGCGGTGACGTCGAGCCGCTCGAGCTGCAGCTGCATGTAGGCACGGTCGTCGTGCGACTCGAAGTGCTCGTTCTCCTCCTCGAAGTCGAAGAGGGCCCGCGACGAGATCGCGACGACGAGCTGACCTTCGAGGCTGGCGGGCATCGAACGATGATAGGGCGGGGCGCGGCGCCGCCCGGCGCCGTCACATCGCCTTGAAGCGCTGCGCGTGGAGCCGGCTCACCTCGATGCGATCGGGCCGGCCGCGCAGCTGCAGGCGCACCCGCCCCGACTCGTCGCGCAGCACACGCTCGATGGCCGATGCGCGCACCACCGCGCCGCGGTGCACCTGCCAGAACCGGTTCGCGTCGAGCCGGCCGATCAGCTCCTTGAGCGGCGTGCGGATCCAGTGCTCGGCGTCGGTGGTGAGCACGCGCACGTACTTGTCGGCGGCCTCGAACGCGATCACGTCGTCGATCGACACCATGCGCAGCGACGCCGTCGCGGCGGCGCCGGGCTCGGCGACGGTGACCCATTGCAGCGACGGCTCGGTGGAGCCCGCAGCCCCCGGCAGCAGCGCGCGCAGCTGGTCGAGTGCGGCCTCGAGGCTGCCGCCGCCGTCGCGCTGGCGTGCCAGCGTCTCCTGCAGGCGAGCGACGGTGCGCGCGAGGCGCGCCGGCTGCACGGGCTTGAGCACGTAGTCGACCGCGTGGGCGTCGAACGCCTGCACCGCGTAGGCGTCGTAGGCGGTCACGAACACGAGCGCCGGGAACGGCCGCGCCGCATCCCAGGCGTCGGCGAGCGCGGCGGCGGCGTCGAGGCCGTCCATGCCAGGCATGCGGATGTCGAAGAACAGCACGTCGGGCTGACGCGCGAGCGCCTCGCGCACCGCCGAGGCGCCGTCGCCCACGATGGCGACGACGTCGAGCGCGGGCCACGCGCGCGCCAGCTCGGCGGCGAGCGCTTGCGCGAGCAGCGGCTCGTCCTCGGCGATCAGCGCGGTCGGCCGGGGTTCGTTCATGGCGTCGCGGACGGGCCTGCGGCGAGGCGCCAGGTCGCGGTGGCGCGCACGCCGCCGCCGGGGCGCTCGGCGAGGTCGAGCCGGGCGTCGTCGCCGCACAGGGTGGTCAGGCGCTCGCGCACGTGCGAGAGGCCGAAGCCCGAGCCGCCGCTCGCCGCCGCGTCCGAGAGACCCTCGCCGTCGTCGTCGACCGTGAGCACCAGCCACTCGACGCCGTCGCGCGTGTCGGTGCGTGCGCCGACCTCGATGCGGCCGCCGGCGACGCGCGGCTCGAGGCCATGGCGCACGGCGTTCTCGACCAGCGGCTGCAGGAGCAGCGTGGGCACCGGCACGTCGGCCAGCGCCGCGGGCAGGTTCAGCTCGTAGGCGAGACGCGGTCCCATGCGGATCGCGATCAGCTCGAGGTAGCTGCGCAGGCGCTCGTATTCGGCCGCGAGCGGGTGGGTCGCCGCGCGCGACGCCTTGAGCGTCGCACGCAGGAACGCGTTCAGCTCGTCGAGCATCGACTGCGCACGCACCGGGTCGCTGCCGATCAGGGCGCGCAGGTTGGCGAGCGTGTTGAACAGCATGTGCGGCTCGAGCTGCGCCTCGAGCAGCTTGAGGCGCGCCTCGGTCGCCTGGCGGCGCGCCTCGACCATCTTGGTCTCGAGGTAGGCCGCCTTGCCACGGCTGTAGAAGTAATAGATGCCCACGAGCCCGGCACACACCGTGACGAGCAGCGACACCTGCATGTGGTTGCGCGAGTGGGTGTTGTCCCACGACGACCAGCCAAACCAGGCATCGGCGATCACGGTCCCGACGAGATAGCCGCCGAGGATCGATCCGGCGACCAGCGCGCCGCTGCGCCAGCCCGTCGGCCATCCCGTCTCCGCGCTCGACCGGAACAGATGCCGGCCGAGATCGGACAAGGCCCAGGTGACGCCGCCGATCGAGAGCGAATAGACCAGCGGCACCTGGTAGCCGCGCGGGTTGGGCAGCAGCACGGCGAGCACCGCCGCGATCGCGAGGCAGAACGCGATCAGCTGCAGCAGATGCCGCAGCTTGCTGACCCAGTCGATCGGCGCCACGCCTCAGCGGCCGTCGCGGTCGCGCTCGAGGCGCTCGAGCTCGCGCTGCACCATGCGCTCGCGCAGCGCGCTGCCGCCGCCCAGCAGCCAGATCGACGCGCCGTGCAGGGCCAGGCCGAGGCCCCAGCCGAGCAGCGGGAACATCGTGAACCGGCGGTCGCCGAAGGCGTGCTCCGACGCCAGGAAGAGGCCCAGGTTGACCAGCACGTAGACGGTCGCGTGGATGTACCAGCCGAGCTTGCCGTTGGCGCGGCGCCGCGCCAGCTGTTCCATGTCGTGCGGGGTGAAGGTATTGGCCATGGCGAGATCCATTATCCGAGGAGGTGTTGGACGAAGAAGGCGGCGATGCGGGCGTGCACCGCCGGCACGTCGCGGCGATCGAAGCCGGGCGGGTCGGCGAGCAGCGCCCGCGCCGCGGGCGGCAGTTGCGGCGGCATCGGCGACAGCAGCGCGCCGTGCCCGCCTTCGGGAAGATCCGCGAGCAGTGTGCAGCGGCTCGCGCAGGCGCGGCGCAGCACGTCGCCGTGCAGCGCCGGCACCAGCCAGCGGTCGTGGCGTGCGGCGACGATGCCGACCGGCACCTGCAGCGCGGCGAGCGATCCGGGGTCGAAGCTGTTGACGTGCGGCATGGCGGCGACAACCACGGCGATGCGCGCGTCATGGTGCTGCTTCGGCACGGCGTCGTCGAAGCGCCACTGCAGCACCCAGCTCGCGAGCGTCGTCTTCACGGCGTCGAAGGCGTCGCCGCGCAGCGCGGTGGCGAGGCCGACGCAGGCCGGGAAGTCGTCGCGCATGTGAACGCGGCAATGCGCGGCGAAGCGGGCCGGCGACCAGCGCGCACCGGCGAGGACGAGCGCGGCGTGGCCGCCCGCCGAAAAGCCGAACACGCCGACGCGGTCGAGCTGCAGCAGACGGGCGAAGCGCGCGTCGGCCGCGACCGCGTCGACGGCGGCCGAGACTTCGGCGGGCCGGGCGGTCCAGCTCTGCGGGCCGACGGCCGAGGTGTCGCGGTGGTTGTCGCCGGCATGCTCGGGCAGCGCCACGGCGAAACCGGCGCTGACCAAGGTGCGCGCAAGGTCGCTGTGCGGCCACGGCGAGCCTCCGGAGCCGTGCGAGATCACCACCAGGCGACCGTTGCCGGCGGCCGGCAGCCCGTCGGCGGCGAGCTGCATGCGGAACGGGCCGCGCACCACCTCGGTGTCGGGCGTCGTCGACGGATAGAACAGCGTGACGGGCGCGGCGCCCCAGTGCGTTGCCGAGATCGTGGTGAGCCCGACGCCGGCCTCGGCGCTGGCGCTGCCGACCAGCGCGCCGGCGGCGGCGAGCCCGGCGGCGACGCGACGCGCCGACACGGGGCGCGGCGTGGCGCCGCGCGCCAGCCGCCAGAGGCGCAGGGCGAGGCCGGCGAAGCAGCCGCTGAAGATGCCGAAGGCGGCGCCGGCGCTCGTCTGCAGCAGCGGCGACGTCGCGAGGCCGGGCTGCCAGCCCAGCGCTGCCGCCGTCACGTAGCGGCTCGCGAACAAGGCCAGCATCAAGGCGAGCGGGGCGGCGGTCGCCGGAAGGTGCCAGAGCCCGGTCGCGGCGTCGTAGCGGGTGCCGGCCGCGACCTGACCGCGGCCGAGCGTCGTCGCCAGCGCCGCGAAGGCGATCGCCCACGCGGCCAGCGCCGGCAGGGCGATGCCGAAGCTGCCGACCAGCGCGGCCAGCGAGCCGGCGCTCATCAGCACCGGCCAGACCAGCACACGGGCACGCCCGGCGCTGCCGGCGCGCAGGCGGCGTCCGCCGAGCACGACCAGCGCCGCAAGGACGAGCCAGACGTACATCGGCGTTGCAGCCAGGATGTGCCCGACGGGGATGCCGCTCACGAGCGCGGCGAGCTTGCCGCCGAGATAGCGGTTCGGCAGCAGCGTGAAGCCGCCGGCGACGAGGCAGCCGCCGACGTAGACCGAAAGCATCAGCCGGCGATGCCGCACGATGTCGCGGCGCACGGCGGCGCGGATGCCGAACCAGAGCGTGATCAGCACGGTCGGCACCAGCAGGTGGATCGGCGTGTAGCCGGCGACGTTCGGCAGGCGGAAGTCGCGGATCGCGATCGCGCTGAGCGCGGTCGCCAGCATCAGTGCGACCCAGACGCGGCCGGCGTGGCGATGCAGCGCCGGGCGCATGCGGCGCCCGAGCCGGGCCCACAGCGCGAACGGTCCGAGCACCGTCGCACCGATGGCGGTGGTCATGTGGAAGGCGATGAGCGGGGTGAGTTGCACGGCGGTCTCCTTCAAGCGAGGCGCCATGCTGCGAGAGGGCCCCGCACCGCGCGAGCGCGCTGCGACGAACTGCAGGAAGCGGGAGCGAACCGCCGCTGGGAAGGCGTGAACGGCGGCGGAAGGCGCGCCGTCTGGCCCGGCGCAGCGTGCGTGAAGCCGTGCGGACCTGGCGCCGGTGCCCGGTGAGCTGCGGAGACCCAGATGTGCCGCGTCGCGCGACGCGGACTGACCGCCGGGTGAACCGCCGGCGCGCGCTCGAGACGCGCGCTACTTGACCCAGGTGTTGAGCTGGATGATCGGCAGCAGCACCGCCAGCACGATCATCAGCACGACCGCGCCCATGCCGACGATCAGCAGCGGCTCGAGGATGGTCGCGATCTGGAGGGCCCGGCGCTGCACCTCGGTGCCGAGCTGGCGCGCGCTGCGCTCGAGCATCAGCGGGAGCTGGCCGGTCTGCTCGCCCAGGCGGGCGAACATCGAGAGCAACCCCGGGAAGCGCTTCTTGCCGGCCAGCGCCGACGCGAGCGGCGCGCCTTCGCGCACCTGCACCAGCGCGTCGAGCGCGTCGGCGCGCATCGCCCGGTTCGACAGCGTCTCGGCGGCCGCCTGCAGGGCCTTCAGGATCGGCACGCCGGCGCTCGCCAGCATCGCCAGCGTGGACGCGAAGCGGGCGGCGTTGTAGCCGCGCGAGAGCCGCCCGATCAGCGGCAGGCGCAGCCAGCCGGCGTCGAAGCTCTTGCGGAAGTCGTCGTTGCGCAGCAGCAGCATCAGCGTGCCGACCACCACGGCGATGCCGAGCGCGAGCGCCCAGCCCCACTCGCGCAGGAAGGCGCTGATGGCGAGCATGGCGACGGTGAGCGCCGGCAGCGCGCGCTTGGAGGTGGTGAACACGGTCGCGACCTGCGGCACCACGTAGGTGACCAGGAAGACGACGATGACGACCGCGATCATCGAGACGATCGCCGGGTAGAGGGTCGCGCCGATCAGGCGGCCGCGCAGCTGCTGGCGGTCTTCGAGGTCGTCGGCGAGCCGTTCGAGCACGTTGCCGAGCGCGCCGCTCTGCTCGCCGGCGGCGACCACGCCGCGGTAGACCTCGTCGAACTCGCGGCCGGCGGTGGCGAGGGCGCGCGCGAACGGCGAGCCGGCGTTCACCTCGCTGCGCAGGTGCGCGAGCAGCTCGCGCTGCTTCGGGTCCTCGGCCTCGTCGCCGAGCGCGGTGAGCGCGCGCTCGAGCGGCAGCCCCGACCCGACGAGGCCGGCGAGCTGGCGCGTCCAGATCGCGAGGCCCGTCGAGTTGAAGACACGCCGCCGCAAGCCGCCGCCGCTGGTCGGCTCGGCGCTGCCGGCCGACACCGGCGCGACGTTGAGCGGCACCAGCGCGCGGGCGCGCAGCTGCGAGCGCGCGGCGCGCGCGTTCTCGGCATCGATGAGGCCGGTGGTCGACCGGCCGCCGGCGTCGAGCGCTTCGAAGCGATAGGCGGGCATGGCGTCAGGGCAGGTTCAGGGCGCGCTCGATGGATGGCGCGCGCGGCGGCACGCCGTCATTCGCGCGTCACGCGGATCACTTCCTCGGGCGAGGTGATGCCCTCGCGGACCAGCCGCTCGCCGTCCTCGCGCATCGAACGCAGGCCGGCGCGCCGGCCGGCCTCGGCGATCTCGGCCTCCGAGGCGCGGTTGTGGATCAGCTCGCGAACCTCGTCGTTGACGATCATCAGCTCGTAGACGCCGGTGCGGCCCTTGTAGCCGGTGCTGCCGCACTGCGGGCAGCCGACCGGGTGGTACTGCCCCTGCGCGTCGACGCGGCGGCACGCCGGGCAGAGCTTTCGCACCAGGCGCTGCGCCAGCACGCCGATCAGGCTCGACGACAGTAGGAACGGCTCGACGCCCATGTCGACCATGCGGGTGACGGTGCTGGGCGCGTCGTTGGTGTGGACGGTCGCGAGCACCAGGTGGCCGGTGAGCGACGCCTGGATCGCGATCTGCGCGGTCTCGTAGTCGCGGATCTCGCCGATCATGATGACGTCGGGATCCTGCCGCAGGATCGCGCGCAGCGCCTTCGCGAACGTGAGGTCGATCTTCGCGTTGACCTGGGTCTGGCCGATGCCGGCGAGCTCGTACTCGACCGGGTCCTCGACCGTCAGCACGTTGGTGCTCGCGGTGTCGACGCGGCCGAGCGAAGCGTAGAGCGTCGTCGTCTTGCCCGAGCCGGTCGGGCCGGTCACGAGCACGATGCCGTGCGGCTGCTGCACCAGGCGGTCGAAGCTCGCCAGCACGTCGCCGCTCATGCCGAGGCCTTCGAGCGTGAACTTCGATTCGCTCTTGTCCAGCAGACGCAGCACGGCGCGCTCGCCGTACGACGACGGCAGCGTCGAGACCCGCACGTCGACCGCGCGGCCGCCGATGCGCAGCGAGATGCGGCCGTCCTGCGGCAGGCGGCGCTCGGCGATGTCGAGCTCGGCCATGATCTTCAGGCGCGAGATCAGCGCGGCGTGCAGCGCCTTGTTCGGCTGCACCACCTCGCGCAGCGTGCCGTCCACACGAAAGCGCACCGAGCTCGAGCGCTCGTACGGCTCGATGTGGATGTCGCTGGCGCCGTCCTTGGCGGCCTGCGTCAGCAGCGCGTTGAGCATGCGGATGATCGGCGCGTCGTCCGAGGCCTCGAGCAGGTCCTCGATCGCGGGCAGCTCCTGCATCATCCGCGACAGGTCGACCGCGCTCTCGACCTCGCCGATCACCACCGCGGCCGACGACCCGCTGCCCGCATAGGCGGCGGCGATGCGGTCGGCGAGCGTCGCCGCGGGCTCGCGCTCGAACGCGTCGACGTCGTAGCGGCGCATCACTTCCGAGAGCGCCGGCAGCGAGGCCGACTCGCTCGCCCACAGGACGAGGCGCGAGCCGTCATCCTCGAGCAGCAGGGTGTTGGCCTTGGCGTAGGCGTAGGGCAGGGGATGACGGGCACCCATGGCGGTTCCTCAGTTGCGCTCGATGCGCGGCGGCAGCGTGGTGGCGTTTGGAACCGGGCGTGCCGGCAGCGGCGTCGCCTCGGGCAGCGGCCGTGCCGGTACCGGCGCGCTGGTCGCGTCGGCATTGCCGCGCGCGCGCGGCAGCGCGTTCTCGAGCGGCTTCTGCGGCGGGTTCAGCGAGTTGGTCGTGTCCTCGACGCTGCCGAGCGGCGGGATGACCGGCGATTCGCTGATCGGCAGCATGCGGTTCGGCTTCGGCTGCTGGTCCAGCTGCGATTGGCGGATCAGCTGGTAGCGGTCGAGCGAGAGCTGGTTGGTGCTCGGGGCGTCGCGCATGACCACGGGGCGCAGGAACACCATCAGGTTGGTCCGGCGCTTCGACCGGTCCTCGCTCCGGAACAACCCGCCGACGTACGGGAGGTCGCCGAGCAGCGGAATCTTCGACTGGTTGGAGGTGTAGCTGTCCTCGATGAGGCCGCCGAGCACGATGATCTGGCCGTCGTCGACGACGACGTTCGACTCGATCGAGCGCTTGTTCGTGGTCGGTCCGGCGTTCGACGTGCCCGGTGCCACCTGCGACGAGAGGCTCGACGACTCCTGGAAGATCGTCATCCGCACGGTGCCGTCCTCGCCCACCTGCGGCTTGATGCGCAGCGTGATGCCGACGTCCTTGCGCTCGATGGTCTGGAACGGGCTCGTGGTGCCGGTGCCGGTGTTGGTGAACTGCCCAGTCACGAACGGCACGTTGCTGCCGACGATGATCTTGGCTTCCTCGTTGTCGAGGGTGATCAGGTTCGGCGTCGAGACGATGTTGGTGTTGGTCTGGCTCTGCAACACGCGGGCGACGGCCGAGAGGCCGTAGAAGCCCCCGTAGTTGCGGATGAGACCGATGTTCAGGCCCTCGCCGATTCCCGCCGCTGCCTGCGCGGCCCCTTGCACGGTGCCGCTGATCACACCGCCCGTCAGGCCGATGATGTTGTTGCCGCTGGCGCCGCCGACGTTGAAGTTGGTGCCGCCGACGCCGATGTACTTGTCGCTCCCGTTGCCGAGCAGCCCTTGCCACTGGAAGCCGAAGTCGGCGGCGTTGTCGCCGCTCACCTCGACGATCATGCTTTCGATGTAGACCTGGGTGCGGCGCGAGTCGAGCTGGTCGATCATCATGCGCACCTGCCGGTAGAGCGGCTCGGGCGCGGTGATGATCAGCGAGTTGGTCGCCGGGTCGGCCTGCACGAAGCCGCCGGTCGACGGGGCTGCCGACGGCGTGACCGGCGAGGCCGCGCCGCTGGTGCCGCCGGGCGCGGTCGAGGTCGCGACCGCAGTGTTGGCGCCGCCGGCGAACCCGCTGACCGCGCCGCCGGCGCTGCCGAGGTTGCCCGGCAGGCCGCTGCCGCCGAGGCCGCCGCTCGCGCCGCCGCCGGCCGACTGGCTGCCGCCGGCCGCGAACGCCGCCCGCAGCACCGTCGCGAGCTTGGTCGCATCGGCGTTCTTGAGGTGCACGACCCAGATGTTGCCGGTCGCCGCCGCGCCCTCGAGCGGGCGGTCGAGGCGCTCGACCAGGTTGCGCACGATGGTCATTCGCGCGGTATTGGTGGTGCGCACGATCAGCGAGTTGCTGCGCGGGTCGACGAAGATCGACACCCCGCCGCCGACCGCACCACCGGTCGCACCGGGTGGCAGGCCCGGCACCGTGGCAGCGCCGCCGCCTTCGCCGCTCAGGCGCTGGACCAGCGGCGCGATGTCGGCCGCGATCGCGTAGCGCAGCGGCATCACCTCGATGTCGCCGGTGCTCGGCGAGTCCATCGCGGCGACGATCTTGGCGATGCGCTGCAGGTTGTCGGCGTAATCGGTGATGACCAGCGAGTTGTTGCCGATGTTCGCGTTGATCGTGTTGTTCGGGCTGATCAGCGGACGCAGCACCGGGACCAGGTTGTTCGCGTTCTCGTAGTTGAGCTTGAAGATCTGCGTGATCACCTGGTCGCCGCGCCGCGCGACACCGCCGACCGACACCGTGCCGGCCTGCAGCTTGGCGTCGGCTTCCGGCACCACCTTGAACAGCCCGCCCACCTCGACCACGGTGAAGCCGAGGCCGCGCAGCGCGGCCAGGAAGTTGTAGTACGCGTCGCGCGGGCTGAGCGGCTCCTCGCTGAACAGCGTGATGGTGCCGCGCACGCGCGGGTCGACGATGAACTGCTGGCGCAGGATCGCCGACATCGCGCGGGCGACGCCCTCGATCTCGGCGTTCACGAAGTTCAGCGTCACCGGCTCGCCGCGGAAGCGGTTGGCGGCCGCCGGTTGCGCGAACGCGGCCGGTGGCGGCAGCATCGCGAGACACAGCACCCAAGCCGGCAGGGTTGCCGCGTGGCGGCGCGCCGCACGCAGCGCGGCGGTCAGGGTGTTGGCGGGATGGTTCATTCTCATCCGATCGAAATGACAGCCCGGGCACCGTCGCGGCGCCCGATGATGTTCAGCAGGTTGGAAAGGGCGGCTTCGCTGCCGGCGGCCGCGCGCGCTTCGCCGCGAAAGCGTGCGCGGCGGGCCTGCCAGGTGCCGCTGCCGAGCAGCATCAACGAGCCGTCGAGGGTTGACAAGGTGAGCTCGGCGCCGGGGCCGGCTGGTGCACCGGCGACCGCGAGGCGATAGCTGCCGAGCGGGGCCAGCGTGACGAGGCGCGACGAGACGTCGAGCAGCTCGAGCTCGGCGCGCCCGCTGAGATGCCAGCTGCCGTTGCCGGTCTCGATGCCGATGCCCGTCGGTGCCACAAGGCGCAGCGTGCCGGCGAGGTCGAGCGTGTTCCAGGGCGTGCCGAGGCCGGCGAGCCAGTTCGCCGGCCATTGCGCCACCCAGCCCGGCGTCGGTGCGAGGGTGGCGACCATGCCGCCCATGCGCGGCTTGACGCGCAGCGCGACGTCGCCATTCAGGCAGCAGGCGTGGCGCACGATCAGCTCGAAGCCGTCGATGCGGGGCTTGAGCGACCACTCGAGTCGCCCCGGCAGCGAGCGTGCGTCGCGGCTGCCGGGGCCGCCGGTCAGCACCGCGATCGCGCTGCCGGACCAGACGCTGCCGCGGGCGTCGGCGAGCTGCACGTACCCGTTGGTGCGCGCGGCGACCGCGCTCGCCAGCCACGAGGCCGGCGCGAACGCGAGCACGCCGACCAGCACGCCGAGCGCGACGCCGACGAGCGCCCACCGCCGTGCGGCGCTCGGCGGCCGTGCGGCGCGCGGGGCGCGCGCCGTGCCCAGCGGCGCGAGACCCGGCGTGGCGGCCGGGCGGCGGCGAAGGGCTCGCATCACGGGGCGTTGCCCAGCGTCACGGTCAGGCTGCCGTTGTAGCCGCTACCGGCGCGCACGAGCTGCATCTCGACCGGGCGGGCGCGGGCGGCGCTGCGCACCTCGGCGAGCCAGCTGCGCAGGTCCTCGCTGGTCACGCCGGTGAGGGTGACGATCGCGCGCTCGCCTTGCAGCGAGAGCCGCGCCCGCTTGCCGAGCCGCTCGGTGGCGGCAGTCAGCGCCGCCGCGGCCTGGCTCGCGCCGACCGGCGGCGCCTGGCGCAGCTCGGTCACTTCCGCGGCCAGGCTGCTGAACGTCAGCAACTGCTGGTCGAGCTGGTCGAGCTGCGCGGGCGCGCTGCGGATCGTGCGCCAGGCGGGCTGCACGGCGATCAGCCACACGATCGCGATGCCGACGACGCTCGCGCCGATGCTCAGCATCTGCCGCTCGCTCGGCGTGCGGGCCAGCCACGCCGCACGCGCCTGCTGTGCGAGCGTCGGTGCGCCGTGGGACTCGGCGGCGGGGGCGGCGGTGCTCATCGGCAGGCTCCGGGAGGTGCGAGAGGCCCCGGCACCGCGCTGCGAGCGGTGCCAGAGGTCGGGGCTTTCATGCAGGGATGTCGGTGCGGGCGCGGGTCAGGGAAAGACGTCCCTCGGCGGCGTCGACGCGCCAGCCGCCCGCACGCAGCAGGCTCCGGAACTGCTCGATCTCGGCTTCGGTCCAGCCCTGCGCGGCGAGCGTGAGCTTGCCCGGCTCGAAGCGCACGCTCTCGACCGGCGGACGCGCCGCCGGCCAGGCCGCCGCCGCCGCCTGCAGCATCGGTTCGAGGTCGGCGTCGCCCGGCCGACCCGCCAGCGTGCGCAGGCTCTGCACCTCGCGCTGCATCACGGCGGCGGCGTCGCGCTGCACGTCCTGCTCGCTGACGCGCGGAAAGGTGGTCTTGACCAGCGTGCGCAGCGCGCTGCGCCGGCTCTCGACGGCGTTGCGCTGATGCCAGGCCCAGGCATTGAGGCCGACCAGCTGCAGCACGACGAGCGCCGCAAGGCCGACGCGCACCGGGCGCCAGCGCGCGCTCAGGAATTCGCCGAACGCGCTCCGCAGCGCGCGTACGCCGCGCGTCTTGCGCGCCAGGTCGAACTGCAGCAGGTTCCAGCGGCTGCGCGCCGCGCCGACGAGGCGCGACTCGATCGGCAGCACCGGTACCGGCGCGCCGAGCCATTGTTCGGCGGCTTCCACCGCCGCCGGCGCGGCGCCCCAGCGCGTGCCTTCCGGGACCGGCTGCGGGACGAGGGCGCGCGCGAGGCCGCCCTGGAGACGGACGGTGGCGACGCCGTCGGCGTTCGACCAGGTGAGGGTGGCGTCGCCCGCGGGCGTGTCGGCGCCTTCGGGGACGTCGAAGTAGCCGGTCGGCGGCTCGTCGGGCCACGCCATCGGGACGGCACGGTCGACCAGCACGCCGGCGTCCTGCAGGCGCGCGATCTCGCGTTGCAGCCAGTCGCGGTCGAGCGCGGCGACCCAGGTCGGCTGGCCGACCGCGGGCGCCGGCTGCAGCGCCAGGTGGACCGCGTCCGGATCGTCGAGCAGGTCTTCCTCGAGCAGCCCGACCAGCGCGGCGCGCAGGCGTGCCGCGGGCGCCTTGGGCAGCGTGATGCGGTGCCAGCTGACGTCGCCTTCGCTCAGCACGGCGACCACGGTCGTCGCCTTCGGCAGCTCGCCGGCACGCCCCGTGCCGTGCGCACCGACGCTGACGCCGTCCGGGCTCGTGACGTAGAGGTACTCGGCGGGCCGTTCGAGCTCGTCGACGGAGTTCGCCGGCAGGCGCGCGCGCACACGCTGGCGCGGAGGGATGCGGACGATCAGGGTCGACATGAAGCGTGCGATTGTAGGTATCGCGAAAGGGCCCACGGATGCGGTCCGACCCGGGTGGCGCCGAACGGTCGGAAGCTGCGGCGCCGTGGGGTTGCGGAAGGCGTGACCGGCGTTCCGACGGCACATGCGCCGGGCGCCGCGTCGGCTGCCGCGCCGGCGTACACGGCAGCCGCGCTCACTCGCCGACCGCGAGCTGCTCGCGGCGCAGCACGACCACCGTGCCGGCCGGGCCGAGACCCCGGCGTTCGACCAGCGTGCGTTGCTCGAACACGCGCTCGCCGAGGCGCAGCCGGCCGTGGACTTCGAAGAACGCCGACTCGAAGCCGAAGCGCGACATCGCCGCCGGCACGCCTTCGAGGAAGGGCTGCAGCTGCCCGGCGGCGCGGAACGGGGTGCTCTGGCGCACCTCGGCGATGCGTTCGGCACGCGCCGTGTCGATGGTCGGGAACATCGACGCGATCAGCTGCACTGGCGCGGTGTTGATGTTGACGAGGGTGCGGCGCGGCAGGATCACGACGTACGGCTCGAGCGCGCGCACCGCTTGCGGCGACACGCCCAGCCAGGTGAGCTGGGCCACCGCGCGCGGCAGGAGCGGCGGGTTGTCCGAGACGACGGGCCGCGTCGACGACGCGCCGAGGGCCGGCGCCCCGGCGCCGGTGACGCTGGTGACCGCGCTCGCCGCATCCGCCGAGCCGGGGGTGCCGGGCACCGCGCTGGCGGCGTCGCCGACGCCGATCGCGCCGGCGCCGAGGCTGGCGTCGACCCAGCGCGACGTGATGAAGCGGCCGAGGTCGGCGCCGAGGCCGATCCGCTCGCACAGCTGGTTCAGCGTGGTGGCCTCGATCGGGTCGGGCGTGCCGTTGGCGTCGATCAGGCTCGTGAGGTTGAAGCGCGACTGCGCGTCGGTGATCACGCCCGAGATGAAGCCCTCGGCGACCTCCTCGATGTTCTGCTGCTGGTCGGCGGCGAGGAAGGTCGAGAGGCGCGCTTCGGCGAGCGGCGTCGCCCAGACGTCCATCATCGAGTCGACGCCCGGGATCCGCATGTCCTCGCGCAGGATGAGGCGCGACCAGTCGACCGCGGCGCTCAGCACCCAGCCGGCCTGGGTGCGCGTGCGCTCGGCGGCTTCGACCTGCACCGCGCGCCACTGCTGCCAGACCATCGCCCCCGCGAGCGTCGAGACCAGCACCACGACGATCATCGCGGTGAGGAGCGCGGCGCCGCGCTGGCGCAGCGCCGCCGCGCCAGCGCTACGGCGGCCGAGCCGGCGCGGGCCGATCGAGGCGAGATGCCGCGTCATGGCGCCACCAGCGTGTCGCGCACCACTTCGCCCTCGTAGCCCATCCCGGGAACGAAGCTGAGCACCAGGCGAACGCTGGGCGGCAGACCAATGCGTGACGACTGGCAGTTGCTGAGGCCGTTGCTCTCCATGACGAACACCTGGCGGGCGGCGACGCCGCCGAGCGCGAGCAGCTCGGCCGGGTCGCCCGGCTGGACCAGCTGGCCCTGCGCCCAGCGGGCGCGCAGCTCGTTGACGGTGCGCGTCGGCGTGCTGGCCCAGCGCGTCCACGCGAAATCGGCCTGACCGACCGGACGCAGCATCCAGACCACGACCTGCACGCCGTCGGGCGTGCTGCGGGTCAGGCGTACCGCGGCGCCGTCGCAGCTGAAAGCCGGCACCACGACGCTCTCGTGGATGGCCGCGAGGTCGCGCTCCCACTGGCTGATCACAGTGTGCAGGCGCAGCGTGCGCTCGAGGCTGACCTGGCTCGAGTCGCGCGCACGCACCACGCCGTCGACGCCTTGCCAGGTCATCATCGCGATGATCGCCATGATCACCAGCGCGACCAGCACCTCGACCAGCGTGAACCCGCGCGCCGCCGCGCGACCCGCGGCGCTCACAGGACGGTGAGCAACGTGAGCACCGGGCGTCCGGCATCGTCGACGATGGTGACGTCGACGCGGCGGAAGTTCGGGTTGGGTGTCGAGCGCACGACGCGATAGCCGACATAGATGCGGCCGAGCTGGCTGCAGCTGAACTGGCCCTCGACCGGGCGCTGGCCGCGCACCTTGAGCTGCGCGAGCTCGTTGTCGGCGCACCATTGGGCGGCGACAACTTCACCGAGGCGCTGCGCGCTGTCGGTCAGCGAGCCGGCGGCGCGGATGCCTGCGCCGAGGGTCACCGCGACGATGGTGAGCGCGACCAGCACCTCGACGAGCGTGAAGCCGCGCGCCGGGCGCATCACCGCGGAATCTCCGAGGCGGCGCTGATCACGAACGGCCCGAGGCCGTCGGTCGTGAGCATGAGCTGGCGGTCGTGCAGGCGCAGGACGACGCGCTGCGGCGGGATCATCGGCTCCGGGCCGAGCACCACGACCGGCTGGTCGATCACCTCGGCAACGACCTCGCCGTCGAGCCAGCGGGTCGGGAACTCGATGCTGCGCGGCAGCCCCAGAAACTGAAAGCCCACCGGCAGCTGATCGCTCTGCTCGGGCGCCGCACCGGGGCGCCAGACCGCCACCCGACCGGAAGCGCGCGACTCGGCGCGGCCCCATTCGAGCAGCGCGGCGAGGCGCGCCGCCTCGCGTTCGAGCTGGGTCTCCGACGCGTCGCGCAGGTTGAGGCTGACCACCGCCGCGGTGACGCCGATGATCACCAGCACGATCATCACCTCGATGAGCGTGAAGCCGCGCGCGAGCGCGCGGCGACCGCGCACGGCGGGCGTCAGCCGCGTGCCGGCCGCTGACCCGCCTGCGGCGGCGATGAGAGGCGTTCGGCTACTGCCAGGAGCCGACATCGGCGTTGTTGCCTTCGCCACCCAGGACGCCGTCGGCGCCGAAGCTGTAGACGTCGATCTCGCCTTTCAGGCCCGGGTTCGAGTACTGGTACGGGCGGCCCCATGGGTCGTTCGGCAGCTTGTCGAGGTACGACTTCCAGTTGTTTGGGATCGGGCCGCTCGTCGGCTTGGCGACCAGCGCCTGCAGGCCCTGCTCGCCGGTCGGGTAGCGCATGTTGTCGAGCTTGTAGAGCTTGAGCGCCTGCATCAGGTTGTTCACGTCGGTGCGGGCGGCGGTCACGCGGGCGTCGTCGGCGCGCTCGATCAGGTTCGGCACGATCAGCGACGCCAGGATCCCGATGATCACCAGCACGACCATGATCTCGATCAGCGTGAAGCCGCGGCTCGCCGCACGCGCGACCCGGCGCGTCAGCGTGGCCGGACGCACGGATGCGTCGACGCGGACCTCGGGTCCGCCGCACTCGACAAGGTGCGACGGCGGACGAAGGACTGGATTCATGGCGGGATCAGGACCGATCGACGGAGGTCTCGGTCGGCAGTGGGGGCGAAGCGCTGAATGATAATCGGCGCATGTTGGCCCGGATTTCAGCCTTCCTCGTGTGGGCATTGGTGGCGGCGACCGCGGTGTTCTGGGGTCTTCGCCTGTTCGCCAAGCCTGCGGCGACGCCGCCGCATGTCGTGGCCGTCGCCCCGTCGGCGGGAGGCGCCGACCTCACGCGGCTGTTCGGCGCGCCGCCGCCCGCGCCGCTGCCGCAGGTCGCGAGCGTGCCGGCGAGCTCGCGCTTTCGCCTGCTCGGCGTGATGGCGCCGCGCGGCGCCAAGACCACCACCGATTCGCGCTACGGTCTCGCGCTGATCTCGATCGACGGCAAGCCGGCGCGCGCCTATCGCGTCGGTGCCCGGGTCGAGAACGATCTGGTGCTGCAGTCGGTGGGCTGGCGCAGCGCGGCGATCGGCGGCGCCGGGCAGCCGCCCGCGGTGCTCGAGCTGCCGCTCCCGACGCCGCCGAACACCGCCACCTCGCTGCCGCCGGTCGGCTCGAGCGTCGCCGCCCCGATCGCGGTGCACGGCAGTCCCGTGGTGCCCGGCACCCCGCCCCCGCAGCCATACATGGCGCCGCCGCCGCAACCCTACGTGCCGCCGGCGCAACCTTACGTGCCGCCGGCGCCGGCCGTCGTCGCGCCGCCGCCCGTGGTCACGCCGCAATCGATGCCGCAGGAGCCGCAGGACAGCATGAACGAGAACGGCAACAGCAACGGGAACTGATTTTCGTGGACCGGCGGTCCCGGACAATCCGTGCGGTTGCTGGTCTGGAGCGGCGCCCGGTGCGGGCCGGATCGGCGGCTACTTCAGGAACAGGCGATACGCCGGGTTGTCGGTCTCGTCGGCGCAGGGATAGGCCAGGCCGTCGAGGAACGCACCGAACGATGCGTGGTCGGCCTCCGGCACCTGGATGCCGACCAGGATGCGGCCGTAGTCGGCGCCCTGGTTGCGATAGTGGAACAGGCTGATGTTCCAGCCCGCCGGCATGCTCGAGAGGAACCGCATCAGCGCCCCCGGGCGTTCCGGAAACACGAAGCGGTAGAGCCGCTCGTCATGCGCGAGCTCGCTGCGCCCCCCGACCATGTGGCGCACGTGCTCCTTGGCCAGGTCGTCGTCGGTCAGGTCGAGCGTCTCGAAGCCGTGCTCGACAAAGTTGCGCGCGAGCCGCGTCGATTCGGTTCGGTCGGCAGTTGCGATGCCGACGAAAACGTGCGCCACCTTGGCGTCCGAGATGCGGTAGTTGAACTCGGTGACCGCCCGCGGGCCGACCACCTCGCAGAAACGCCGAAAACTGCCGCGCTCCTCGGGAATGGTCACCGCGAACAGCGCTTCGCGCTCCTCGCCGACCTCGGCGCGCTCGGCCACGAAGCGCAGGCGGTCGAAGTTCATGTTGGCGCCGCTCGTGATCGCGACGAAGGTCTTGTCGCGCACGCCGTGCTGGGCGACGTACTGCTTGATCGCCGCGACACCCATCGCGCCTGACGGCTCGAGAATGCTGCGGGTGTCCTGGAACACGTCCTTGATGGCGGCGCAGACCGCGTCGCCGTCGACCGCGACGTAGTCGTCGACCAGTTCGCTGGCGAGGCGGTAGGTCTCGGCGCCGACGACCTTGACCGCGGTGCCGTCGGCAAAGAGGCCGACTTCGTCGAGCTGCACGCGCGAGCCCTCGCGCACCGAGCGCAGCATCGCGTCGGAGTCGTTCATCTGCACGCCGATCACGCGGATGTCGGGTCGCACCGCCTTCACATAGGCGGCGACGCCGGCGATCAGGCCGCCGCCGCCGATCGGCACGAAGATGGCGTCGATCGAGTCGGGGTGCTGGCGCAGGATCTCCATCGCGATGGTGCCCTGGCCGGCGATCACGTCGGGATCGTCGAACGGATGGACGAACGTCAGGCCCTGCTCGGCGGCGAGGGTGAGCGCGTGACCGTAGGCGTCGGAGTAGCTGTCGCCGTGCAGCACGACCTCGCCGCCGCGGCCGCGCACCGCGTCGACCTTGACGCTCGGCGTGGTGTTGGGCATCACGATGAGAGCTCGGCAGCCCAGGCGGCCTGCAGCGAGCGCGACCCCCTGCGCATGGTTGCCGGCCGACGCGCAGATCACGCCGCGCTGCAGTTCCTCGGGGCGCAGCTGCGCCATCTTGTTGTAGGCGCCGCGCAACTTGAAGCTGAACACCGGCTGCGTGTCTTCCCGCTTGAAGTACACCCGGTTGGCGAGCCGCTTCGAGAGCTCGCTCGCGAGCTCGAGGCCGGTCTCGATTGCGACGTCGTAGACGCGCGAAGTGAGGATCTTTTGCAGGTAGTCCGAAAGGCCGAGCGCGCGCGGCGCGGCGGCGGCAGGAGCGGTGGGTTCGGTTGCGCTCGGCGTCATGTCGTTCTCCGTGCAGGCGCGGAGCGCGCCGCATCTTACGTGGCGCGCCGTCACAACTACGGTCCGCCCGGGGACCAAAAGAAAAAAGCCCAAGGCATTGCTGCCTTGGGCTGAATCCACCAATGGAGGAGGTGGAGGAGACAACCGGTCGGGGCCACGCATTTCGAAGGCTGCGTGTGCCGGGAATCTGCTGTCAACGCTGGAGGCGAGTGTAAGCGCGATATTGCTGCGCCGCAATATCGCTTCCCGACGAACGGCTTTATGGCGCCCCCGAACGACGGGGCGGCGATGCCCGGGAGCGCTCGCGCGGCTCCGCGCACAATCCGGTTCGTCTCACTGCGGGCGCCGCAACGCCCCTCGTCGTCATGGAATGCACGATCAACTGGCTCCCGGCAAGCGGGATGGCGTTCGCGGCCGAAACCGGCAGCGGTCACGTCCTCGTCATGGACGGTGCGCCCGATGGTGGCGGGCGCAACCTCGCGCCGAGGCCGATGGAGACGGTGCTCGCCGGCACCGGCGCGTGCACCGCGTACGACGTCGTGCTCATCCTCAAGCGGGGTCGCCACGCCGTGCGCGGCTGCCAGGTCAAGGTGACCGCCGAGCGCGCGACGGAGGACCCGAAGGTCTTCACGGCGATCCACATGCACTTCGTCGTGACGGGCAAGGCGTTGCCGCCCGAGGCGGTCGAGCGTGCGGTGCGCCTGTCTCACGAGAAGTACTGCTCGGCGAGCAGCATGCTTGCAAAGACGGCCGAGATCACGACGAGCGTGACGATCGAGGCGGGCGAGTAGGCGCCGCTGCGAGGCGCCGGTTGCGCAATCCTGCGGCTGCGGCCGCAGGCCGCGTCAGAGGTGGTGCGCGGTCGTCGTCATGACCTTGGCAGCGCCGCGCATCGCCCAGCGCACCGGCGCCGGCAGGCGCACACCGCCGGCGCGCTCGGCGGCTGCACCATGCCGCGCCTCGTCGTCCTTCATCTGCTGGACGATCGCACGCGAAGCAGTGTCTGCGGCGGGCAGCCGTCCGAGATGGCTTTCCAGGTGCTGCTCGACCTGGCGCTCGGTTTCGACGACGAACCCGAGGCTGACGCGGTCACCGGCACGCGCCGCCAGGAGCCCGAAGCCGAAGGCACCCGCGTACCAGAGCGGGTTCAGCAGGCTCGGCCGTGCGCCGAGTTCGCGCAGGCGTTGTCGGGTCCACGCGAGGTGATCGGTCTCGTCGCGCGCCGCGGTTTCGAACTGGCGCCGCGTCGTGTCGCCGCGCGCGGCAAGCGCTTGCGCGGTGTACAGCGCCTGCGCGCAGACCTCGCCGACGTGGTTGACCCGCATCAGCGCGCCGGCTTCGCGACGTTCCGCGCCGCTGAGCCCGACCGCGTCGCCTGCCGCACCGGCGCCGGCGGGGTACGGCCGGGCGGCGTGATCGGCTCCCGTCAAGGAGCGCAGGGCCCGCTCGACGACCGTCAGCAGGCGATCGGTCGGCGTGAGTTCGGGTCGGGTCGGCTGCATCGCCCCAGAATACCGGAACGGGTCCTGCCTAGGCGCTGCAAGCCGCCTCGACTCGCTCGAACAGCGCCGGCTTCACCCGCCAGTTCTCGTTGTGCCCAGACAACACAAGCGCCTTTTTTGGGAGGCAACGCTTTCCAGCCCCCCGGCCCTCTGGTGCAATACACACAACTTCCGCTGAGGGGGTTGCGCCTGATCTGCCCACCGCAGGTGATTTCGTGATCGGGACCTCTTGTTCAACCTAGGAGATAGTTGCAATGAAAAAATCTCTGCTCGCCCTTGCTGTTCTGGGCGCCTTTAGTGGCGTCGCCTCGGCGCAATCGTCGGTCACCCTGTACGGCACGATCGACCTGGCTGGTCGTTACGTCAAGAACGAAGGCAGCAACCGCCGTTTCAGCCTGGCTTCGGACGGCCTGAACAGCAGCCAGCTCGGCTTCCGTGGCGTCGAAGACCTCGGCGGCGGCCTCAAGGCCAGCTTCGTTCTTCTGGCCGGCGTGAACGCCGACAGCGGCACCGCCAACGGCAAGTTCTGGAACCGTCGTTCGACCGTCAGCCTGTCGAGCAACGCCGGCGAAATCCGCCTCGGCCGTGACTACACCCCGACGTTCTGGAACCTGACCCTGTTCGATGCCTTCGGCACCAACGGTCTGGGCAATTCGCTGAACACCGCCCAGCGTCACCCGGGCACCCGCCAAGACAACACGATCCAGTACTTCCTGCCGTCGAACCTCGGTGGCTGGTACGGTCAGTTCATGGCTGGTACGAGCGAAGGCGCCACCTCGGGTGACCGTCCGGCCCGCTACCTTGGCGGCCGCGTGGGCTTCGCCGCGGGTCCGTTCGACGTCGCTGTCGCCGGTGCCCAGATCCGCTATCGCGGTGCCTCCTTCAATGGCTGGACCGCTGGTGCCCCGGGCGGCGCGATCACGAACGACGACCAGAAGTCGATCAACGTCGGTGCCTCGTGGAACTTTGGCTTCGCCAAGCTGATGGGCTACGTCGACTACGAGCGTCTGGACAACGCCGCTGACGACCGCGAACTGCGCGGCTCGATCAGCGCGGTCATCCCGTTCGGCCAGAGCGAAGTGCACGTCGGCTACGACCGCAGCCGTCTGCGTCGTGACGGCGCCGGCACCAGCACGGCTCAGCAGCTGAAGGCCAGCTACGTGTACAACCTGTCGAAGCGCACCGCGGTGTACGGCACGGTTTCGTACCTCGACAACAACCGCAACGCGGCCATGTCGATCGCTCCGGCGAGCGGCACGAACGCCTCGACGGGCAGCCAGTCGGCGACGGCTCTGCCGAGCACCGGCGGCGACTCGCGTGGTGTCGAGTTCGGTGTTCGTCACTTCTTCTGATCGGACGCCTGCCTCGCGCAAGCAACCATCGGTTTGAAGAAAGGCCGCCTCCGGGCGGCCTTTTCTTTTTGGGAGAGTACAGACGCGGCGACGAGGCACCGACCCGGGCATCCCCTGCTGACGCGAGGCCCCGCTTTTGCTTTGATGCAGCCTGATGCTTGCTTTCGTTCTCCGTCGCCTCGCGCAGGCCGTCGTCGTGATGCTGACGGTTGCCTTCATCGCCTTCATGCTTTTCCAGTACGTGGGCGATCCGGTCACCAACATCCTCGGGCAGGATGCGACGCCCCAGCAGCGCCAGCAGCTGCGCAGCGACCTCGGCCTCGACCGCCCGTTCCCGGTGCAGTTCGCGCGCTTCGTCGGCAATGCGGTGCGCGGCGAGTTCGGCCTCAGCCTGCGTCAGGGGCGCAAGGTCTCGGGTCTGATCGTCGAGCGTCTGCCCGCGACGCTCGAGCTGTCGCTGCTGGCTGCGTTGCTCGCGCTGCTCGCCGGCATTCCCATGGGCGTCTATGCCGCACTGCGACGCGGCTCGTTCGTCTCGCACGCGCTGATGACGGTCTCGCTCGTGGGCGTGTCGCTGCCGACGTTCCTGATCGGCATCCTGCTGATTCTCGTGTTCGCGGTCACGCTCAACTGGCTGCCGAGCTTCGGACGCGGTGAGGTCGTCTCGATCGGCGGCTGGACCAGCGGCCTCTTCACCGTCGACGGCTGGAAGCACCTCATCCTCCCGGCCGTCACGCTCGCGATCTTCCAGCTCACCCTGAGCATGCGCCTCGTGCGCTCCGAGATGCTCGAGGTGCTGCGCACCGACTACATCAAGTTCGCGCGCGCGCGAGGGTTGTCGGATCGCGCGGTGCACTTCAAACACGCCCTCAAGAACACGCTGGTGCCGGTGATCACCATCACCGGGCTGCAGCTCGGTTCGATCATTGCTTTCGCGATCATCACCGAGACGGTGTTCCAGTGGCCTGGCATGGGGCTGCTCTTCATCCAGGCGGTGAGCTTCGCCGACATCCCGATCATGGCGGCCTACCTGTGCCTGATCGCGCTGATCTTCGTCCTGATCAACCTGATCGTCGATCTGCTCTATTTCGCGGTCGATCCGCGCCTGCGCATCGAGCGGGCGGCGGGCGCGCACTGATCCCCACCCATCCTCGACCTCGGTGCGACGCACCCAACCCTGAAGTGGAGACGACGACGATGCAGCTCAAGCGAACCCTCCTGGCCGCCGCCCTCATGACCGCGTGCGGCCTTTGCGCCGCCGTCACGCTGCGCGTCTCGAATCAGGGCGACGTGCAGTCGATGGACCCGCACTCGCTGAACGAGAGCCTGCAGCTCAGCTTCACCGGCAATGTCTACGAGTCGCTGATCGAACGCGACAAGAACATGGGCCTCGCGCCGGCGCTGGCGACCAAGTGGACGCAGACCAGCCCCACGGTGTGGCGCTTCGATTTGCGCCAGGGCGTCAAATTCCACGACGGCACCCCGTTCACGGCCGACGACGTGGTGTTCACGTTCAAGCGGGCGTCGGGGGAGGGCTCCGACATGAAGGGCTACACGAACCCGATCAAGGAGGTACGCAAGGCAGGCGAGTTCGCCGTCGACATCGAGACCAGCGCCCCGTACCCGATCCTCCCCGACACGCTCACGACGCTCGGGATGATGAGCAGGAAGTGGTGCGAGGAGAACAAGGCCGAGCGCCCGGTTGACCGGCGCAAGGGAATCGAGAACACCGCCAGCTTCAAGGCTAATGGCACTGGTCCCTATCGGCTGAAGGAACGCCAGCCGTCGGCGCGCACCGTGCTCGTGCGCAACTTCAATCACTGGGCCAAGCCCGAAAGCAACATCGACGAGGTGATCTTCACCCCGATCGGCAACGACGCGACGCGCGTCGCCGCGCTGCTGTCGGGCGAGACCGACGTCATGGAGCCGGTGCCGCTGCAGGACGTCGATCGCATTAAGGCGTCGGGCAACATCACCGTGCTGCAGGGGCCCGAGCTGCGCACCATCTTCCTCGGCATGGACCAGCGCCGCGACGAGCTGCAGTTCAGCAACGTCAAGGGCAAGAACCCGTTCAAAGACGTGCGCGTGCGGCGCGCCTTCTATCAGGCGATCGACATCGAAACGATCAAGACGCGCGTCATGCGTGGTGCGGCGACGCCGACCGCGCTGATGGTCGGCGCGGCGGTGCGCGGCTTTCAGCCCGACATGAACAAGCGGCTGCCGTACGACCCGGACGCCGCCAAGAAGCTGCTCACCGAGGCCGGCTATCCGAACGGCTTCGAGGTCGGCATGAACTGCCCGAACGACCGCTACGTCAACGACTCGGCGATCTGTCAGGCCGTCGCAGCCAACCTCGCGCGCATCGGCGTGAAGGTGAACCTGCAGGCCGAGACCAAGGTCAGCTACTTCCCGAAGATCCTGCGCCGCGACACCAGCTTCTACCTGCTCGGCTGGACCCCGAGCACGGTCGACTCGCATGACACGTTGTCGTCGATCATGGCGACGCCGAACGACGCCGGTCGCGGCCAGTTCAATCTCGGCTGGTACAGCAACCCGAAGTTCGACGATCTGGTCACGCGCATCCAGTCAGAGACCGACCAGAAGCGCCGCAACGAGTACATCCGGGAAGCGTTCAAGATCCACCAGGACGATGTCGGGCACATCCCGCTGCACCAGCAGGCGCTGGCGTGGGCGCACAGCAACCGGGTCAGCCTGGTCCAGCTGCCGAACAACTACATGTACTTCAAGTGGATGACGCTCAAGGCTCGCTGACGCTGTCGCGCGCGCCCGCCGTCGAAGGCGGCGCTGCGGGTGCGGCCGGCGGCGATCGTGACATCGACCTGCTCGCGCCGATCGACTCGCCGGCATCCGGCACCGTCGAGCCACTGACCGGCACCCGTGCGGCCGGCCGCCTGGCGCGCTTCCTGGACGGTGACGTCTGGTACTCGTTCCGGCGCTCTCCGGTCGCGCTCGGCTCCGCGCTGGTGGCGACGCTCTGCATCGTCTGCGCGGTGTTCGCCGGCGTCGTCGCGCCGCACAACCCGCAGGACCTCGCGACGCTCGAGCTCGCCGACTCGATGCTGCCGCCGGCGTGGCTCGAGGGCGGCTCGCCGAAGTACCTGCTCGGCACCGACGAGCAGGGCCGCGACGTGCTGTCGGCGCTGATCTACGGCGCGCGCATTTCGCTGTTCGTCGGCGGCGCCTCGGTGCTGCTGTCGATGCTGATCGGCGTCAGCCTCGGCCTTGTCTCGGGCTACCTCGGCGGCCGTATCGACGCGCTGATCATGCGCGTGTGCGACGTGATGCTGTCGTTTCCGTCGATCCTGATCGCACTGCTTATCGCGGGGGTCGGGCGCGCGCTGTTCCCGAACGCGACCGACCTGCTCGCGTTCGGGGTGCTGGTCGTCGCGATCGCGCTGCCCGGCTGGGTTCAGTACGCGCGTGCGGTGCGCGGCTCGACCATGATCGAGCGCAACAAGGAATACGTGCAGGCGGCGCGCGTCATCGGCGTATCGCCGCTTCGCATCATGAGGAAGCACGTGCTGCCGAACGTGATGGGACCGGTGTTCGTGCTGTCGACGATCCAGGTCGCGACCGCCATCCTCTCCGAGGCGACGCTGTCGTTCCTCGGCGTCGGCGTCTCGCCGACGTCGCCGTCGCTCGGCACCTTCATCAACGAAGGCAACAAGCAGCTGTTCAGCGGCGCCTGGTGGCTGGTGATCTTTCCCGGCGCGATGCTGGTCATGATCGCGCTCAGCATCAACCTGTTCGGCGACTGGTTGCGCGACGCGCTCAACCCGCGGCTGCGATGAGGTGCGCCATCGTCTGCCGCGGGTCTGCTGCCGCAAGCCGCGCCGGCGAACTGCACGTCGACTCGGTGATGGGTTCGGCCCCCCACGCCCCCGCGCACCCATGAGCGCCGCACCGCTCCTCGAAGTTCGCAACCTGCGGGTCGAGTTCCCGACGCGGCGCGGCACGCTGGTGGCGCTCGACGACATCTCGTTCGACATCGCGCCGGGCGAGATCCTCGGAGTCGTCGGCGAGTCGGGCGCCGGCAAGTCGCTCACGGGCGCCGCGATCATCGGCCTGCTCGACCCGCCGGGGCGCATCGCGGGAGGCGAGATCCGGCTCAGCGGGCAGCGCATCGACGACCTGCCGCCGCGCGCGATGCGCAAGGTGCGCGGACGTCAGATCGGCGCGATCTTCCAGGATCCGCTGACCTCGCTCGACCCGCTCTACACCGTCGGCGAGCAGCTCGTCGAGACGATCCGCACCCACCTCGACGTGAGTGCTGCCGAGGCGCGGGCGCGCGCGCTCAGGCTGCTGCAGGAGACCGGCATCCCGGCGGCCGAGGAACGCCTCGACCAGTACCCGCATCAGTTCTCGGGCGGCATGCGCCAGCGCGTCGTGATCGCGCTCGCGCTCGCCGGCGAGCCCAAGCTGATCGTTGCGGACGAGCCGACCACCGCGCTCGACGTGTCGATCCAGGCGCAGATCATCCAGCTGCTGCGGCGCCTCTGTCGCGACCACGGCGCTGCGGTCATGCTGATCACCCACGACATGGGCGTGATCGCCGAAACCTGCGACCGCGTGGCGGTGCTGTACGCCGGGCGGGTTGCCGAGATCGGCCCGGTGGCAGCGGTGATCCACGCGCCGGCCCATCCGTACACGGCGGGGCTCATGGGCGCCATCCCGGCCATCGATCAGGACCGCGAGCGCCTGCTGCAGATCGACGGCGCGATGCCGCGCCTCACGGCCATTCCGCCTGGCTGCGCGTTCAACCCGCGCTGCCCGCACGCCTTCGAGCGCTGCCGTCGGGAGCGCCCGGAGCTGTTCGCGGCCGGTGCGACGCGCGCGGCGTGCTGGCTGCACGCGCACGACGGGCGCATGGCCGCATGAGCGGCCGCGCATCCGTTCGCCACGGCTCAAACCGATGAGCGCGCCCGCGGGTTCGTCCGGCAGCGCCGCGTCGCCTGTTCGTGGCGCCCGCGCACCCGCCGACGCGGCCGGCGCCGCGCCATGGCGCATTCCCGCCGCTCCGGCGGCGCCGCTGGTCGAGGTCGACGATCTCGCCAAGACCTTCGAGGTGTCGGCGCCGTGGCTCAACCGCGTCATCGAGCGCAAGCCCCGCCAGTTCGTGCATGCCGTCGATGGCGTCAGCTTCACCATCGCGCGCGGCGACACGCTCGCGCTGGTCGGCGAGTCGGGCTGCGGCAAGAGCACGGTTGCACGCATGCTCGTCGGCCTCTACACGCCGACTCGCGGTACGGTTCGCTTCGCGGGGCTCGACATGGCCGACACCTGGCGTTCGCGCGACCTCACGCTCCGGCGCCGACTGCAGATGATCTTCCAGGACCCGTACGCCAGTCTCAACCCGCGCTGGAGCGTCGAGGACATCGTCGCGGAGCCGCTGCTCGAGCACGGCCTCGTGGGCAGCGCGGGCGCCAAGGCAGGGCGCGACGCCGTCAGGGCTCGGGTGGTGGAGCTGCTGGCGCAGGTCGGCCTCGCCGGTGCCGATCTCGAGAAGTTCCCGCACCAGTTCTCGGGCGGCCAGCGGCAGCGCATCTCGATCGCCCGCGCGCTGGCGACCGAGCCCGAGTTCCTGGTCTGCGACGAACCGACGTCGGCGCTCGACGTCTCCGTCCAGGCGCAGGTCCTCAACATCATGAAGGACCTGCAGCGGCGGCAGGGCCTGACCTACCTCTTCATCTCGCACAACCTGGCGGTGGTGCGCCACGTCAGCGACGCCGTGGGCGTGATGTACCTCGGCCGCATCGTCGAGCTCGCTCCCAAGGCCGAGCTGTTCGCGCGCCCGCGCCACCCCTACACGCGGATGCTGCTCGACGCGATCCCCGACGTGCGAATGAGCGGGCGTGCGCGCACGCCCGTGCGCGGCGAGGTGCCGAACCCGCTCAACCCGCCGGCCGGCTGCGCGTTCAACCCGCGCTGCCCGCACGCCAATGAGCGCTGCCGCGTCGAGCGCCCCCAGCTGATCGACGACGGCGGCGTGCGCGTCGCCTGTCACGCGGTGGAGGAGGGGCGGATCTGATTCGCCTGTGACACCGGCAGCGGTGACGCGAGGCTCCGGGTGATGGCGGCGGCACACGGCCGGCGCCGCAGCGCCTCAGCGCACCGGCAGCAGGTGCTCGCCGCGCATCTGGTCGGCAGTGGACTCGCGCTCGCGGATCAGCCAGACGTCGCTGCCGTCGACCATCACCTCGGCCGGCCGTCCGCGCGTGTTGTAGTTGCTCGCCGCCGCCATGCCGTAGGCGCCGGCGGACAGCACCGCGACGAAGTCGCCGGGCTGCACCGCGAGCTCGCGGTCGCGGCCGAGCCAGTCGCCCGACTCGCAGACGGGCCCGACGACATCGGCGCGGAACGCCGGCCTGGCGGCGTCCCGGGTGCATTCGACGATGCCCATCCAGGCGCCGTAAAGCGTCGGCCGGATCATGTCGTTCATCGCCGCGTCGACGATGCAGAAGTTCTTCTCGTCACCGGGCTTCAGGTAGAGCACCTCGCTCGCCAGCACGCCGGCGTTGCCGACCAGCGAGCGGCCGGGCTCGAGCACCAGCTTGCGCTGCCCGTGGCCCCGCGCGTCGAGGCGTCCGAGCACGCTCTTCATCAGCAGCTCGGCGCTCGGCGGCTCCTCGTTGGCGTAGGTGATCCCGAGGCCCCCGCCGATGTCGACGTGCTCGATCGCGATACCGTGCGACTCGATCGCCTCGACGAGGTCGAGCAGTCGGTCGACCGCATCGAGGTAGGGGTCCACCGCGGTGATCTGGGAACCGATGTGGCAGTCGATGCCGACCACGCGCAGCCCCGGCAGGGCGGCGGCGCGCCGGTACGTATCCACCGCATGGGCGTGCGCGATGCCGAACTTGTTGGCCTTGAGCCCGGTCGAGATGTAGGGGTGCGTCTGCGGGTCGACGTCGGGATTGATGCGCAGGCTGATGCGCGCGACCTTGCCGGCCGCCGCGGCGACCTCGGACAGCACGTCGAGCTCGGGGTCGCTCTCGACGTTGAACGACAGCACGCCGGCGTCGAGTGCGCGGCGCATCTCGCTGCGCGTCTTGCCGACCCCCGAGAACACGATGCGCGCCGGGTCGACGCCGACCGCGAGCACGCGCTCGAGCTCGCCGCCCGAGACGATGTCGAAACCGCAACCCGCTTCGGCGAACACCTGCAGGACGGCGAGGTTCGAGTTCGCCTTCATCGCGTAGCAGAGCAGGTGGTTGCGCCCGGCGAGGGCGCGCCGGTAGTCGGCGAGCGACGCGAGCATCGCGCGCCGCGAGTACACGTAGAGCGGGGTGCCGAAGCGGCGCGCCAGGTCGGCGACCACGCAGTCGTCGACGACGAGATCCGCGCCGCGGTAGCGGACGTGGGGATGACCGGGGAGCTTCATCGCGCCGCTGCCGGCGCCGACGCGGCACGGTCGGCCGGCGTCACGGGAATCAGCGGGCCCTTCTGGCCGCAGCCGGCAAGCATGGCCAGCGCGAGCGCCGCCGCCGGCACGGCGGCCCTGCGGCCACCCCCGCGAGGGCGCGGGGACGGGGTGCGCCCTACACTTGTCGGCTCTTGCAGCATCGTGCGGATTCTACTGACCATGCCTGGCGAACCAGCCGCAGCGACCCTTTCCGACAGCGAGTACCACGCCCGCAGCGACGCCGTGCTCGCTGCGGTGGAAGCGACGGTCGACCGCCTGCTCCAGGACGACGTGATCGACATCGACGCGCAGCGCACGGGCGGTCTCCTGGAGCTGCGTTTCCCGGATCGCAGCGCGATCGTGCTGAACACGCAGCCACCGCTGCACGAACTCTGGATGGCGGCGCGCTCCGGCGGCTACCACTACCGCTTCGACGGCACCCGCTGGGTCGATCGCGAAGGGCGCGAGTTCTTCGAGGCGCTCTCGGCGTGCGCCAGCGAGCAGGCGGGTACCGCCCTGCGTTTCGATCCGGTCGCTCAGGCGTAGAGCGCACGGGCCGGGATCGTTGCGCCTTCGGCGCCCGCGGACGCGTGAAGCGGGGGCAGACGCTGGCAAGCGGTCGCGACGGGTGGGAGCGGTCCGGGCCGCACTCGCGGCTGAGCCGCGACCCAGGCTGGGCTAGCGCCGGAACAGGTCGAGGATGCTCTTGCGCTCCTCGTCCTCGTTGGGCGGTGCCGCGGCCGGACGGTCTTCGAGGCCGATGCTGCTGATGCCGGTGCCGCGCGCGTACTCCTCGTAGTACCACTCGCCGCCCTGGTTCACCAGGCCTTCCGGAGGCACCGGTTCCTGAACCGGCACGCCACGCAGCGCGCTGGCCATGTAGTCGATCCAGATCGGCAGTGACAGACCGCCGCCGGTCTCGCGATCGCCGAGCTTGCGCGGGTTGTCATAGCCCATCCACACCACGGCGACGACGTCGTGCTGCCAGCCGGCGAACCAGGCGTCGAGCGAGTCGTTGGTGGTGCCGGTCTTGCCGTAGATGTCGGGCCGCTTGAGCGTGGCCTGCGCCTTGGCGGCGGTGCCGGCGCGCGTGACTTCCTGCAGCAGGCTCGTCATCACGAAGGCGTTGCGCGCCTCGATCACGCGCATCGACTCGTCGAGCTGCGGCGTGCGCGCTTCGCTCAGCACCTTGCCCTTCGAGTCGGTGATGCGGGTGATGAGTGCCGGGTTGACCCGGTAGCCACCGCTCGCGAACACCGAATACGCCGACGCCATCTGCAGCGGCGTCACGGAGCCTGCGCCGAGCGCCATCGTCAGGTAGGCCGGGTGCTTCTCGGGGTCGAAGCCGAAGCGCCCGACCCATTCCTGCGCGTACTGGGGTCCGATGGCCTTGAGGATGCGGATCGAGATCAGGTTCTTCGACTTGGCGAGACCCTTGCGCATCGTCATCGGGCCATCGAAGGTCCCGTCGTAGTTCTTCGGCGCCCAGGGCTGGCTGCCGGTGGTGCCCGAATCGAAGAAGAGCGGGGCGTCGTTGATCACCGTCGACGGCGTGAAGCCCTTCTCGAGCGCCGCCGAGTAGATGAACGGCTTGAAGCTCGAGCCCGGCTGACGCCACGCCTGCGTGACGTGGTTGAACTTGCTCTTCGAGAAGTCGAAGCCACCGACCATGGCGCGGATCGCGCCGGTGCGCGGGTCGAGCGCGACGAACGCGCCTTCGACCTCGGGCAGCTGGGTGATGCTCCAGTCGCCCTTGGCGCCGCGGATCACGCGGATCACTGCCCCGCGCCGGATCTGCGTCTGCGGATTGGCCTTGGGCGCGAGGCCCGAAGTCGCGGGCTTGAGTCCGTCGCCGACGATGTCGATGCTGTCGCCGCTCTGGAGCATCGCGACGACCTTCTTCGGCGAAGCCTCGAGAACCACCGCCGACTTCAGCTCGTCGTTGTCGGGGTAGTCCTGCAGCGCCTCGCCGACCCGGTTGTCGATCTCGGCGGGGTCGTTCGGCAGGTCGATGTAGTCCTCGGGACCGCGATACACCTGGCGCCGCTCGTAATCCATGATGCCCTTGCGGAGCGCCCGGTAGGCGAGCATCTGCTCGTTCGAGTTGAACGTCAGGTAGACGTTGAGGCCGCGCGTGTAGGCATCGGCGCCGTACTGCGAATAGACCATCTGGCGCGCGGTCTCGGCGACGTATTCGGCGTGCACCGCGATGCCGCGCGGGGCCCGGTACTTGATGGCCTGGCGCTTGGCCGCGTCGTGCTGCTCGGGCGTGATGAAGCCGTTCTCGAGCATGCGATCAATGATGTAGCGCTGGCGGATCGTCGCCCGCTCGGGGTTGACGATCGGGTTGTTGGCCGACGGCGCCTTGGGCAGCCCCGCGAGCATGGCCGCCTCGGCAATGGTGATGTCCTTGAGCGGCTTGCCGAAATAGATCTCGCTCGCCGATGCGAACCCGAACGCGCGCTGGCCGAGCGCGATGTGGTTCATGTAGACCTCGAGGATCTGGTCCTTGTTGAGCAGCGTCTCGATCTTCAGAGACAGCAGCATCTCGTAGATCTTGCGCGTGAAGGTCTTCTCAGTGGACAGGTAGAAGTTGCGCGCCACCTGCATGGTGATCGTCGACGCGCCCTGCGCCGTGCGCGACTCGGTGAAGTTCGCGAGGCCGGCACGGATGATCGACACGTAGTTGACGCCGCCGTGCTCGTAGAAGCGCGCATCCTCGGCCGCCAGCACCGCGTCCTTCATGACCTTTGGGATTTCGCCGATGGGAATGAAGTTGCGGCGCTCCTCGCCGTACTCCCCGAGCAGCACGCCATCGGCCGAGTAGATGCGCATCGGCAGCTTCGGCCGGTAGTCGGTAAGGCTGCTGATCTCCGGGAGGTTGGGGTAGGCGACCGCGAGCGCGATGCCCACCAGCAGGGCCACCGCCAAGGCGCCGGCGACCACCAGGCCGACGAACGACGACACGAAGCGCGCAGCGAAGCGGAGCACGCCGGCCCCGAACGAAGGCTGGGGCGCGCGCGGCGGGTTCGCCTCGCGGCGCGGGTTGTCAGGAGCGGTCATCGGGTCCGGGGGTGAGCCGAGGATTATAGAAAGCGGGGTCTTCCATACCAATTCAGGGGATGCTGGGAGGCCTCCGCGGGGCACGATTGCACGCTCGCCGGATGACGCGAACAAACAGTTTCCGACCGTTCGCGGCACGTGTGAGATTTGCAACGAGCGGGTGTGGCGCCCCGGGGAATTTGCTTTGGCTCACAAGGGCCTTGCTGCTACGATTCAAGTAAGTTATTAACAGTAGGCCGTGCTGGGTTCGCGGCTTATATAAGGGGTGTCGTGAGCTTTCTTGACACATTGCTGGGCCGCAAGCATCCGCCGATGATCGGGCTCGACATCAGCTCGTCGAGCGTCAAGCTGGTCGAACTCGGGCAGGCCGCCAACGGCGACTACGTTCTCGAGCGTTTCGGTTCCGAGAGCTTCGAGAAGGGCTGGATCGCCGACGGCCAGATCGAGAAGTTCGACGAGGTCGCCGAGGCGGTGCGCCGCGTCGTGAGCAAGAGCGGCACGCGCACCCGTCAGGTCGTGATGGCGATGCCGCAATCGGCCGTGATCACCAAGAAGATCATGCTGCCGGCCGGACTGCGCGAAGAGGAGCTCGAGCTCCAGGTCGAGTCCGAAGCCAACCAGTACATCCCGTTCTCGCTCGACGAGGTGAGCCTCGACTTCTGCGTGATCGGGCCGAGCCCCACGTCGGTGGGCGACGTCGAGGTACTGATCGCGGCGTCGCGCAAGGATCGCGTGCAGGACCGCCAGGGCCTGGCCGAGGCCGCGGGCCTCAGGCCCGCGGTGCTCGACATCGAGTCGCACGCGTCACGCCTCGCGATGAGCCGGGTCATCGCCGGGCTGCCGAACGAAGGCCGCGACGCGCTCGTCGCGCTGTTCGAGATCGGTGCCGACACGACCAGCCTCAAGGTGCTGCGCGACGACGAGATGCTGTACGACCGCGATCAGGCGTTCGGCGGCTCGCAGCTCACCCAGCTGATTTCGCGCCAGTACGGCTTCTCGTACGAGGAAGCCGAGCACAAGAAGCTCGCCTCCGACCTGCCCGACGACTACGAGACCTCGCTGCTGGTGCCGTTCGTCGACAGCCTGTCGCAGGAGATCGGCCGCGCGCTGCAGTACTTCTTCACGTCGACGCCGCACCACAAGGTGCACTACGTGATGCTCGCGGGCGGCACGGCCACGCTGCCGGGCCTGAAGGATCGGGTGACCGAGCTGACCGGTTTCGCGTCGATGGTGGTCAACCCTTTCGAGAACATGAAGCTCGGCTCAGCGGTCCGAGAGGCCAAGCTGCGGCGTGAAGCGTCGTCGTACCTCACCGCGTGCGGCCTGGCGATGCGGAGGTTCGTGCAGTGATCATGATCAACCTGCTCCCCCACCGGGAGGAGCGGCGCAGGCGCAGGCGCATCGCCTTCTTCGTGGGCCTCGGTGCGGCAGCGGTGTTCGGCCTCGGCATCGTCGGCGTCTGGTACCTCGTCGTCGAGCAGCTGATTTCGGGCCAGCAGGCGCGCAACCAGTTCATGCAGACCGAGATTGCCAAGCTCGACGTGCAGATCAAGGATATCGCGAGCCTGCGTGCCGAGATCGCCTCGCTGAAGGCACGCCAGAAGGCCGTCGAAGACCTGCAGACCGACCGCAACGTGCCGGTGCACATCCTCAATGAACTGGTGCGTCAGACGCCGGAAGGCGTCTATTTCACGTCGCTCAAGCAGGAAGGCCAGAACCTGCTCGTGGCGGGCATCGCGCAGACCCAGGAGCGCGTCTCCGAGTTCCTGCGCAACACCGCCTACAACTCCGAGTGGCTGGTGCGGCCCGAGCTGATCGAGAGCAAGGCGGCGACGCTGCAGACCGCGCAGCGCGAGCAGAAGCGCCTGTTCGACTTCTCGGTGCGCCTCACGGTCAAGCGCCCGCAGGACACCCCGGCGAGCGCACCGCAGCCGGTCGCCGCCGCGACCGCCCCGAAAGCCTGATCCATCATGGCGACCCAAGCTAAAGCGGTGCGCGTCGACGTCGGTTCGCTGGTCGAAGACGTCTCTTCGCAGTTCCGCAACCTCAACCCCAACGAGCCCGGGCAGTGGCCGATCCTGCCCAAGCTGCTCGCCTGGGCCGGCGTCACGCTGATCGTGGTCCTGCTCGGCTGGTTCCTGTTGCTGTCGGACGAGCACGACAGCCTCGAGGCCGAGCGCGCCAAGGAGCCGATCCTCAAGGCCGATTACCGCTCCAAGCTCGGCCAGGCCGTCAACCTCGGCGAACTGCGCAAGCAGAAGCTGCAGGTCGAGGAGTACGTGACCCAGCTCGAGAAGCAGCTCCCCGGCAAGGCCGAAATGGACGCACTGCTCTCCGACATCAACCAGGCCGGCCTCGGCCGTGGCCTGCAGTTCGAGCTGTTCCGGCCCGGTCAGGTCGCGGTGAAGGACTACTACGCCGAGCTGCCGATCGCGATCCGCGTGGTCGGCCGCTACCACGACATCGGCGCCTTCGCGGGCGACATCGCCAACCTCTCGCGCATCGTCACGTTGCACAACATGGTGATCGTGTCAAGCCGCGACACCGCGAACAGCCAGCTCTCGATGGAAGCGACCGCACGCACCTATCGCTACCTCGACGCCGCCGAGCTCGAGGAAGTGCGCCAGGCCGCCGCCAAGGCGAAGGCGAAGTCCGGAGCGAAGAAATGATGCGGATGAGCCCGCGCGCGCAGCGGCTGGTGCCGCTTGCGCTGATCGTCGCGTTGGTGGCCGGCTGCAGCGCCGACGTCGACGAGCTGCAGCAGTGGATGGAAGAGCAAAAGCGCGTCGTCAAGCCCAACGTCGAGCCGCTCTCCGCGCCCAAGAAGTTCAACCCGCAGGCGTACACCGCGCTCACCGCGGTCGAGCCTTTCAGCACGCAGAAGCTCACGGTCGCGCTCAAGCAGGAGGCGCGACAGCCGAACTCCCTGCTAGCCGCCGAGATCAACCGACGCAAGTCGCCGCTCGAGGCGTACCCGATCGACAGCATGTCGATGGTCGGCAGCGTCGTCCGGGGCGGTCGTCCGTACGCGCTGCTGCGCGTCGACAACCTGCTCTACCAGGTCCGGCCGGGCGACTACATCGGCCAGAACTACGGAAAGATCACCAAGATCTCCGAGACCGACATCGAGTATCGGGAGATCGTGCAGGACGCAGCCGGCGAATGGGTCGAACGCAACGCGGCGCTGCGCCTCGAAGAGAAAGCACGATGAAACAAAAGCTGGAGAAATCGATGGCCGTTTGGGGCTCGCGTGCGCTTGCGCTCGCACTGACGATCTGCGCCCCGGTGCTCGCCTTCGCGCAGAACGCGATCCAGTCGGTCACCGCCACGCAGCAGGGCGACAGCGAAGTGGTTCGCGTCGAACTCGCGCAACCGCTCGGCGCATTGCCGACCGGCTTCGCGGTGCAGACGCCGCCGCGCATCGCGCTCGACCTCCCGGGCGTGAGCAACGCGCTGGGCAAGTCGGCGGTGGACGTGAACCAGGGCAACCTGCGCTCGGTGAGCGTGGCGCAGTCGGGCGAGCGCACCCGTCTCGTGCTGAACCTCAAGGCGCCGGCGAACTATCGCGCGCAGATCGACGGCAAGGCGCTGATCATCGTGCTCGACGGCGGCGCCGTCGCGCCGGCCATGGCGGCGGCGCCCGCGGCCAGCGCGCCGACGCGTTTCGCCGAGAGCATGAACGCGAACCAGCTGCCGATTCGCGACCTCGACTTCCGTCGCGGCTCCGACGGCGCCGGCCGCGTGATCGTCGAGCTGCCCAACAACCAGGTCGGCGTCGACATCCGCCAGCAGGGCCGCGGCCTGGTCGTCGAGTTCCTGCGCTCGAGCGTGCCCGACAGCCTGCGTCGCCGCCTCGACGTGACCGACTTCGGAACGCCCGTGCAGACGATCACCACCACGCAGAGCGGCGATCGGGTCCGCATGGTGGTCGAGCCGCGCGGCGCCTGGGAGCACAGCGCCTACCAGACCGACAATCAGTTCGTGCTCGAGGTGCGGGCGCAGAAGATCGACCCCAACAAGCTCGTGCAGGGCGCCGGCTATGCGGGCGAGAAGCTCTCGCTCAACTTCCAGAACATCGAGGTGCGCGCGCTCCTCCAGGTGATCGCCGATTTCACGAACTTCAACGTCGTCACCAGCGACACCGTGACCGGCAACGTCACGCTGCGCCTGAAGGACGTGCCCTGGGACCAGGCGCTCGACATCATCCTGCAGGCCAAGAACCTGGGCCTGCGCAAGTCGGGCAACGTGATTCTGATCGCCCCCAAGGACGAGCTCAACGCCAAGGAGAAGATCGAGCTCGAGGCCAAGCAGCAGATCGCGTCGCTCGAGCCGCTGCGCACCCAGGCGTTCCAGCTCAACTACGCCAAGGCCGAGGACATCGCCAAGGGTCTGACGGGGCAGCAGACCGGTACCGGCCAGAGCAGCGGCGGCACCGCCTCGCGCATCCTCTCGCCGCGCGGCAGCGTGGTTTCGGAAGCGCGCACCAACCAGCTCTTCGTGAGCGACATTCCCTCGAAGCTCGAGGAGATCCAGGCCCTCATCGCCAAGATCGACATCGCGGTGCGCCAGGTGCTGATCGAGTCGCGCATCGTGATCGCCGACGACACCTTCGGCCGCTCGCTCGGCGTGCGCCTCGGCGCGCAGGACCTGCGTGGCGTGCGCGGCGGCGTGCCGGGCTACGGCGTCGGCGGCGACACCCGGGTCGCGATCGGCGGCAACCTCAACGCGGTCGGCTCGCAGACGCTGCAGAGCTCGGGCAGCACAAGCACCGACTTCAACGACACCAACTTCTTCAACCTGCCTGCGTCGACCCAGTTCGGCGACCCGGCGACGTTCGCGCTCTCGCTGTTCGGCGCTTCGGCCAACCGCTTCCTCAACCTCGAGATCTCGGCGCTCGAAGCCGACGGCAAGGGCAAGGTCGTGTCGAGCCCGCGCGTCGTCACCGCCGACCAGCAGAAGGCACTCATCGAGCAGGGCGAGGAACTGCCGTACCAGGTCGCGACCTCGAGCGGCGCCACCTCGCTGCAGTTCCGCAAGGCCAACCTCAAGCTCGAGGTGACGCCGCAAATCACCCCCGAGGGCAACGTGATCCTCGACGTCGACGTCACCAAGGACAGCGTCGGCCGCTCGACGTCGGCCGGCTTCGCGATCAACACCAAGCACGTGAAGACGCAGGTGCTGGTCGAGAACGGCGGCACCGTCGTCATCGGCGGCATCTTCGAGCAGAACGAGCGCGAGGACGTCAGCAAGGTGCCGCTCCTGGGCGATATCCCCGTCGTCGGCAACCTGTTCAAGTCGCGCACGAGCCAATCGAGCAAGTCCGAACTGCTGATCTTCCTGACGCCCAAGGTCGTGAGCGACCGCACGGCGGCGCGTTGATCCGAACCCATCGATAGCGAGAACACCATTCCATGAAGAGTTCGAAGTGGATGCTGCTGGCGGCAGCGACCTCGTTCCTGGCAGCCTGCGGCGGCGGGGGAGGCAATGCAGGCAGTTCGCCGTTCAACCCTGATAGCGGCGGCGGCAGTGCCGCGTGTCCGCCGGCATCGGCCAGCGGCGCGGGCGGCTCCACGTGCGGCACCGCGACCGCCGCGGCGCTCAACCTGCAGCTCAGCTCGTCGAGCATCAACAACGGCGGAGCGGCCACCGTCACCGCGACCGCGACCGCGACCACCGCATCGGGTCAGACGCTGAGCGGCATCCCGATCACGTTCTCGGTCGACAAGGGCGCCTCGTTCACGCAGAGCAGCCCGACCACCGGCGCCAACGGCCAGGTCACCGCGGTCATCGGCATCGGCTCCGACGCGTCGAACCGCATCGTCACGGTCACCGCCCAGAGCGGCAGCCTGAGCGCACAGAAGGCGTTCGCGGTCACCGGCGCGACGCTTACCGGAACGCGGGTGCCCGCCATCGTGGCGCCCTCGAGCACGGGCAACAGGGTCGAGTTCCGGCTGGTCGACGCCAACGGCCGCGCCATCTCGAACGTGCCCATCACCGTTACCGGCGGCACGGCCGGCAACGCGACCGGCACCACCGGCAACAACGGCGACTACGTCTACACCTACACCGCTCCCGCGGCCACCGGTTCGCTCGAGATCACGGGCACGGCGGGTGGCGTGACCAACACGCAGGTCGTCAGCGTGCAGTCGAGCGCGAGCACGGTGCCCGACGCCGCCGGCCCGATCCTCTCGGCCTCGGTTTCGGCGAACCCGAGCGTCGTCACGACCAACACCGCGACCACCAACAACCGCACCGAGATCCGCGCGCTGTTCATCGGCACGAACAACGCGCCGATCCGCAACGTGCGGGTGCGTTTCGACCTCAACGGAGATCCGGCGTCAATCGGCGGCACCTTCTCGACCGGCACCAGCCTGGTCTACTCGGATGCGGGCGGCATCGCGACCACCGCGTACGCGCCGGGTTCGCGCTCGAGCCCGACCAATGGTGTGACCATTCGAGCGTGCTACGACGTGGTGGACTTCCCGGCCGGCCAGTGCCCCAACTGGACGACCGCGACGATCACGGTCGCGTCGGATCCGCTGTCGGTGACGATCGGCACCAACGCAACGATCCTCACGGGCGCGACCAACCTCACCTACAAGCGGCAGTTCGCGGTGCTGGTGGTCGACGCCTCGGGCCGCGCCAAGGGCAACGTCGACATCGTCCCGTCGATCGACATCGACCGTTTCTACAAGGGCTTCTACACGCGCAGCACGCGCTGGGATCAGACCGCGCTCGAGTGCATGAGCGAGGACGTGAACCGCAACGGCGTGCTCGAGACCGGCGAAGACCGCAACGGCAACGGCTCGCTCGAGCCGCGCAAGTCCGACGTTGCCGTCACCATCCTCGGCAACGGCAAGACCGACGACGCGGGCCTCGCGACCGTGCAGATCGAATACCCGCAGAACGTCGCGTCGTGGGCGCGCGTGAGGATCCTGGTCGCCGCGACGGGCATCAGCGGCACCGAAGGACGCGCCACCTGGACCGAGATCCTGCCGGTGCCGGCCGACGCCGTCACCGGAACGCCGCCCCCGGCGTTCGTGCAGAGCCCGTACGGCGTGGTCGTGACCCCGCCCGAGACGGCCTGCGCCAACCCGAACTGAGGCCAGCCGCCAGCGTGCTGATCAGCCTCGTCGGCTTGCCGGGTGTCGGCAAGTCGACCATCGGCCGCCGCCTTGCCGCGCGCCTCGATCTCGCGTTCGCCGACAGCGACGCGCTGATCGAGGCGCGTATCCACGAGCCGATCCGGAATTTTTTCGAGCGCGAGGGCGAGGCGCGCTTCCGCGACCTCGAGGAAAGCGTGATTGCGGAGCTCTGCGCGGGCAGCGACGCGGTCATCGCCACGGGCGGCGGTGCCGTGGTGCGGCCCGCCAACCGCGCCGTCCTGCGCGAGCGCACGGTCGCGGTGTACCTCCACGCGCCACCCGACCCGCTGTTCGAGCGCCTGCGCCGCGACACCAAGCGGCCGCTGCTGCAGGTGGCCGACCCGCTCGGCCGGCTGCGCGAGCTGAGCCGAACGCGCGACCCCCTCTACCGCGAGGTCGCCGAGCTCACCCTCGACGTGGCGCAGCGGCCGGTCCGCACGGCGGTCGATGCGATCATTGCGCACCTCGGGCCGCGTCCGCCACGCGCGAGCTGACCGCTGCCGGCAGCGCGTCCGCCGAGCTCTCCAGCACTGCGAAACACCCCCATGACGACCCTCCTGGCCACGATCGACGTCGAGCTCGGCGCGCGCACCTATCCGATCCTCGTCGGCTCCGGCCTCATCGGCGATGTGTCGAGCGTGGCGGACCTGCCGAAGGCCGATGCCTGCGCGATCGTGACCAACGACACCGTCGCCCCCCTCTACGCCGAGCGTCTGTCGCGAACGCTCGCCGGGCGCTACGCGCACGTGCACCAGGTCGTGCTGCCCGACGGCGAGGCCCACAAGGACTGGCAGACGCTGCAGCGCGTGTTCGATGCGCTGGTGGCCGAGCATTGCGACCGTCGCACGACCATCTTCGCGCTCGGCGGCGGCGTCGTCGGCGACATGGCGGGTTTCGCGGCGGCGTGCTACATGCGCGGCGTGCCGTACGTGCAGGTCCCGACCACGCTGCTCGCGCAGGTCGATTCGTCAGTGGGCGGCAAGACGGCGATCAACCACCCGCACGGCAAGAACATGATCGGCACGTTCAACCAGCCCCATCGGGTGATCGCCGACCTCGACACGCTCGACTCGCTGCCCCGGCGCGAGCTGATCGCCGGGCTCGCCGAGGTCATCAAGTACGGCGTCATGGCCGACGACGCCTTCCTCGACTGGATCGAGGCCAATCTGCCGGCGCTGCTCGCGCGCGACAAGCCGGCGCTCGCGCATGCCATCGATCGTTCGTGCCGGATCAAGGCGGCGCTGGTCGCGGCCGACGAGCGCGAGGACGGCGTGCGCGCGATGCTGAACCTCGGCCACACCTTCGGGCATGCGATCGAGGCCGGGCTCGGCTACGGCACCTGGCTGCACGGCGAGGCGGTCGGCTGCGGCATGGTGATGGCCGCCGACCTGGCGCGCCGGCTCGAGCTGATCGACGAGCGCCAGGCCGCGCGCATCGAACGAGTGGTCGCGGCCGCGGGGCTGCCGACGGTGGCGCCCGATCTCGGCTTCGAACGCTGGATCGACCTGATGCGCGGCGACAAGAAGGCGCTCGCCGGCGAGATGCGTTTCGTGCTGCCGTGCGGCCCGGGCGAGGCGATGCTGCGCAGCGTCGCACCGGCCGTCGTCGCGCCCACGCTCGAGCGTTGCAGCAGCGCGGCAGTCGCCGTCTGACAAGCGTGACATCGGTCCGCCTCTACCACGGGGGCCGACCGTCTGGCTCACCAGCCGTCCCGTTCGTCGGCGTGCGTTGCGACGCCTCCGACCCGGTTTCTACACTCGCCAGCCTTCAAGAGGTCGATATGCGCCGTGCCCGAGGTTTTACGCTGATCGAAGTGATGATCGTCGTGGCGATCGTCGCCATCCTGGCGGCCATCGCGCTGCCCTCGTATACCGATTACGTGCGGCGCAGCAAGATCAGCGACGCGGTCGGCGCGCTCGCCGGCATGCGCGTGAAGATGGAGCAGTTCTTCCAGGACAACCGCACCTACGCGGGCGCCTGCACGGCCGGCACGGTCGCTCCGCCGCTGACCAACACCGCCAATTTCCAGTTCGACTGCGGCACTCCCGACGCCTCGACCTACACGATCACCGCCACCGGCATCGGCTCGATGGCGGGCTTCCAGTACACGCTCAACCAGGCGAACCAGCGCGTCACCGTCGCCGTGCCGGGCGGCTGGAGCGGCGCCGGCGCGACCTGCTGGGTGCTGCGCAAGGAAGGCTCGTGCTGAAGACGGCGCCGCTGCGCGGCTTCACCTTGGTCGAGCTGCTGGTCGGCATCTCGCTGATCGGGATCCTGCTCGCGCTCGGTGCGCCGTCGCTGGCGACCTACCTGCAGAACTCGAAGGTCGCCAATGCCGCGTCGACGTTCTACAGCGGCGTGCAGCTCGCGCGCACCGAGGCGATCCGCCGCAACGCGCCGGCGCATTTCGTGATGAGCGACACCGTTCCCACCAGCGACGCCGCGGCGAGTTCCGCAGCGCCCAGCATCACCGGCCGGCACTGGTTCGTGCGCGCGGCGTCGGGCGCCGACTTCGAGCTGATCGAGGCGAAGTCGGGCAACGAGGGCGGTGGCAGCGGCACGAACCCGGCGGTCCAGGTGTCGGGCGGCGTGATCGGCGCGGGCAGCTTCGATGGCGTGATCGCGTTCAACGGCTTCGGTGCGACGGTCGACGGCACCGGCTACGTCATCAGCATCGCCAATCCGAACGGCGGCGCGTGCGCCCCGTCGGGCCCGATCCGCTGCCGCGAGATCCGCGTGCTGCCCGGCGGGCAGATCATGGCCTGCGACCCGGCGGCGAGCGCGGTACCCGGAGACACCCGTGGCTGCTGAGCGTCGCCTGAATCGCCGCGCCGAGGGCGGCTTCTTCCTCATCGAGGCGCTGGTCGCGATCCTCATCTTCGCGCTCGGCATCCTCGGCCTCGTCGCGATGGGCGGCACCGCCGTCAGCGCACAGTCGGACGCGCAATACCGCACCGAGGCAAGCGCCTATGCCGATGCGATCGCGAGCCGGATCGCGCTGAGTGTCGATCGCAGTTCGGATGCCGCGCTCGCGGCGTCGCTGCCGCGGTTCGCGCATCGTGCGACCGGGGCGCCGGCCGATTGCGCCTTCACCGGCGACGACACCGAAGAGGCCGCCTTGCTCGACGTCATCAACCGTGCGGCGAGTGCGGGCGGCGGGTTGCCCGGCGCCGACGCCACCTTCCAGCAGGTCGCCGTCGACACCGCGCAGCGCAACCGGGTCTCGATCACCGTGTGCTGGCGCACGGCGAACGACAGCGCGCCACGCCGCCACACGCTGGTGACCTACGTCAACTGAGCCGACGATGCGCACCTCCTCACACCTCGGCTGCGCGGGCCAGCGCGGCCTCTCGCTGATCGAGATCATGGTCGGCGTCGCGATCGGCCTCGTCGGCGTCGTCGCGATCTTCCAGACCGTCGCGCTCTGGACCCAGCACTCGCAGACCACCACGTCGGGCGGCGATGCGCAGATCGCCGGGACGCTGGCGATCTACAACCTGGAGACCGACCTGCGTCACGGCGGGCTGGGCTTCGCCACGGCACCTCCCACGGTGATGGGGTGCAACGTCACCGCCACCGATGCGCGCGGCGCGTTCGCGTTCCGGCTGCGTCCGATCCAGATCAACGTGGGCGCCGGCGGCGGTCCCGACACCATCGACGTGCTGCACGGCAACTCGTCGTTCTTCGTGACCGAGCAGACCTTCTCGGCGTCGACGGCCAACAGCAAGGCGCTCAGGCGCCGCAACGGCTTTCGCGCGGGCGACCTTGCCGTGGTCGCCGGCAATGCCACCGCAGTGCCGGGTTCGGCCGACTGCCGGCTCATCGAGATCACGAACGTGAGCGCGCCGGACGGAGTGACCGTCGCCCATGCCACCGGTGCCTACACGAGCGCGTACGCCGCGAGCGGCGCGGCCAGTGCCACGGCACGTTTCAACACGCCGGGGTCCGTGACGTTCACCGGCGGCACGATCTACAACCTCGGCCCGCAACCGGTGCGCAACACCTGGTCGATCCGAGACAGCCGGGCGCTGATCCGCACCGAGTTGATCGCCGACGCGGGCGGGGCCGAGGTCGCCGACGGCGTGGTCAACCTCAAGGCCGAGTACGGCATCGACAACACGGCCACGCCCGACGGTGTGGTCGACGTCTGGCAGGCGGCGGCGCCCGCCGACTGGACGCGCGTGATGGCGGTGCGCATCGCGGTGCTGGTGCGCAGCCGGCAGTTCGAATATCGCGCCGGCACGAACGCACCGACGCCGACCGCACCCACGTGGGCCGGCGGCACCTTCCTGATGAAGGACGTCGACGGCGGCAGCGGCGCCGCGGCCGACAGCCCCAACAACTGGCGCAACTACCGCTACCGCGTCTACGAGCGGATCGTGCCGCTTCGCAACATGCTCTGGGGAGGCCTCTCGTGAGCGGCATCCGTCACGTGCGTCGCACGAGGGCGACGCGTGCGGCGCAGCAGGGCGTCGTGCTCTGGGTGGCGCTGATCGTTCTGGTGGTGATGACGCTTGCCGGCGTGGCGTTGCTGCGCAAGATGGGCGCAGGGGTGTCGATCGCCGGCAACGTGGCGTTCAAGGAAAGCGCGACCGCCGCCGCGGACCGCGGCGTCGAGGAGGCGCGGGCCTGGTTCATCGACCACTCCGACATCCTCGCCAGCGATCACCCGGCCGACGGCTACTACTCGAGCTGGGGCGCCAGCACCGACCCGACGGACCCGGCGACGTTCAGGTGGGAGGCGGGGCGCTCGGCCGAGGTCAGCGCGGACGCCGGGGCGACCGGGAACACGGTCCGCTACATCATCCACCGGCTCTGCGAGACGCCGAACATGCCGGTCAACCATCCCTCGCAGCGCTGCTCCGACACGACGGAGAACAACACCGGTGCGTCCAAGGGTGGTGGTTCGTACGGCTCGACGCCGTTCACGCCCCCAGCCAGACCCTTCTTCCGCGTCACCACACGCGTGGCCGGACCGCGCAACACGGTCAGCTTCACCCAGGTGGTGATGAACTGAACCGGCGATCGCCTCGAGACCACAAGACATGAAGCAGATCCGTCTTTCCTCGCAGGTCGCGGCACGCGCGCTGCTCGCCGCGTTCGCCGGCGTGCTGTCGGTGCTCGCGCCGGCCGCCTGGAGTGCGCAGACCGACATCTCCGCCAGCCCGATCATCAGCACCGGCGCCACGCAGGTGAAGCCCAACATCATGGTGCTGATGGACACCTCCGACTCGATGCGGCGCAGCCACATGCCCGACGAGGTCGAGACCGTCACCGGCATCCTGAGCGTCGGCTACAAGAACTCGAGCTGCAACGCGCTCTACTACAACCCGGCGACGACCTACCTGCGACCCCGCGATGCGGCGGGCAACTACTTTCCGGTGCCGTCGTTCACCGCTGCACCGTACGCCGGCTTCGCCGCCTACTACCCGTCGCCCGACGCGACCGAGCTGTCGTCGGTCAACCTCAGCACGTCGTACGTCCCCTACGACGGGAAGACGCTGCGCATGCCGCCGATCCCCGGCGTCACCGCCGCGGTTCCGGGCCCGGCCTACTACTACAGGTACAACGGCACCGCGACGCTCGACTACCGCAGCGCGCCCTGCACCGACATCGACACCGGCGCGTCGACGGGCGACTGGCAGAAGGTCGTGATCACCGCGGGGAGCCCCGAAGCCACCAACTTCGCGATCTGGTACTCGTACTACCGGACTCGGATCAGCCTGATCAAGAGCACGACCAGCCTCGCGTTCGCGCCGGTCAGCGACTCGACGCGCGTCGGCTTCATCACCGTCTCGCCGATCACGCTGCCGGCGTGGCCGGCGGTGCCGAGCACGCAACCGACCGTCGATCCGGCGCGCTTCCTCGCTCTCAAGGACTTCGACAGCACGCAGCGCAGCGCGTGGTTCAGCAAGCTGTTCTCGCAGATCCCGGCCGGCACCTCGCCGGCGCGCGAAGGTCTCGCGCGTGTCGGTCGCTACTACGGCGGCCAGGAGGACAGCATCAACCGGGGCATGCCGGCGACCGGGGTCAACGACCCGATCCAGTACGCGTGTCAGCAGAACTTCACCATCATGACCACCGACGGCTACTGGAACGGGCAGGGCGAGACGCCCACCACGTCCGGGATCTTCGGCGGCCCGCTCGCGCTCAACGGCACCGACAGGGTCGGCCAGCGCGACGGCGATCCGGGCTGCGCGGCCACCGACCCGTTCTGCGCCCGCCCGATCTGGGACGGCTCGTCGACCGAGACCCGCGTCGTCACCCGGCTCACCGACAACTATCAGAGCTCGCCGTGCGGCATCGGCAGCTTCCTGAAGTCGACCGCCCAGACGACGAAGGGCACCACGGTCGCGACCAAGTCGACCAGCACGACGACGCGCCGCGAGCGCAAGTACGGCGAGACCAGCGCCCAGCAAACGCTGCAGACCACGCAGACGGTGCGGACGGTGCGCAACAAGCAGCGCACGACGCGCCAGTACTGGGTGAGCACCGGTGCCTTCGACATCGAGCGCTACCAGCACAAGATGTCGAAGACCAAGACGACGCGCACCGCCGAGCAGTACCAGCTGCAGACGCGGCAGGTGCTCGCGCGCACGTCGGTCACCACCAAGCAGGTGTTCAGCACCCTGCGCCGCCAGGAGCAGTGGACCACCGCGATCCAGAACTACGTGCTGACCTCGACGCAATGGACGCGCAAGACGGAGCAGCTGCGGGAGTCGCGTGAGCAGTGGGTCAAGTACGCGTATCGCGTGGACGCCACCGTCGCCGGCTCCGAGGACTGGCACCCGCTCGACGGGCCTTGCGTGGTCGGCGCGATGTCGCGCTACGGCCTGATCACCGGCTGCCAGACCACGGTGGTGACGCCCAACACATACGTGCTGCGCGCCAACTGCACGCCCGGCGTCGATCCGGCGACGAGTGTCCAGACCACCTGCACCAACGTCGGCTACATCGCGGAGCGGCCGGTCGCGGCGTGCTCGGCGGGGCTCGGAACGACCACCGGCCCGAATGCGGTCGTCACGACCTGCACGCGCGTGGTGACCGAGCCCGAGGCCGGCGTCAACGGCACCTGCACGGCGCCGGCGCCGACCTCGCCGGACTACTACATCGTCACCTGCTCCCAGCCGTCGGCGACCAACTTCTCGAACTCGGTCAACCCGCCCTGCACCCCGGGCACGACGTCGTCGGGCGCGCCCAACTACATCACGCGGACCTGCACGAACCTCAGCCAGGCTGCCACGGCCTCGCCGCCCTGCACCGTCGGCAGCACCACGGTGAACAACGTCGTGACCACGTGTGCCAAGCCGATCGACAACAGCGTGATCGCGACGAGCGTCTGCACGCCCAGCGACGGGACGACCTCTCCCTACATGAAGGTCACGTGCACGCCGCAGCCGGCCGTCACCACGACCGTGGTGAACCCTGCGAACTGCTCGGCAGGGGTGGTGAACGGCGTCACCACGACCTGCACCGAGACGGCCGTCAACCCCTACCCGACGGCGACGCCGGTGAAGTGGGGCACCTGCACCTCGGGTCCCGGCGCGAACTACTACACCACCTGCACGACGCCAGCGGGCGCCAACAACCAGACCGTCTTCGTCAGCGCCGCAACCTGCGGCTCCACCACCGGCACGACGAACGGAACGAACGGCAACGGCTGGGTCGATCGAATCTGCAGCAAACCGGCCGGCGCCAACAACGGCCAGACCTTCGTCGACCCGACCACCTGCGTCGCCGACCCGGGGACCAGCTCGCCGTTCCTCAAGGTGACCTGCAGCACGGTGGTGACGATGCAGCCGACCATCGTCGCCCCGGGCCTCTGCCCGTCCTTCGGCTCGACCTTCGACCCGGTGAGCGGCGAAGTCACGATCTGCACGAAGGGGCCGGTCCTGCCGAGAACCCGTTCATCGACGCCGTGCACGCCCGGGACGACGACCAGCGGCAACACGGTGACGGTTTGCTACGACGTGTCGAGTCAGGGACCGGTCAACCCGAATGCCCTGCCGTCGGCGTGCTCGCCGGCCAACATCGGGCGTGTCATCAACAGCGGGGCACCTAACTACGAGTCCGTGCTCTGCACGCAGCCGGCCGGAGCGAACAACGCGACGACGTGGGATGCGGCGTGCGTGCCGAACGACGGCAGCGCCTTCCCGCACATCGCGGTCACGTGCACGCCGGTCGTGGTCAGCGGGCCGACCGTCGTCGACGGAAGAACGTGCGTCAACGGTTCCACCACCGGACCCAACAACGACCAGGTCGAGTGCGTCACCAGCGCTGCCGGTCCGACCCCGGTCGCGCAGCCTGCGCAGACCTGCACGGCCGGGTTCAACGGCACGTACAACACCGTGTGCGACCGTCCGGCGGCCACCAACTACGTGGACAAGCTCGTCGGGCCCTGCTCGGCAGTTGCTGCGCTGCCCAGCGCGCCCAACTGGATCACCAAGAGCTGCCGCCAGCTTTCCGACTCGGGCGAGCTGCCCTGGGACACCGCGAGCTGCCAGGCCGACGCGGCGAATTCGTCGCCGAATGGCTGGTACACCTGCACCACGACGCCGTACCAGACCGACGTTCCGACGGCGACCTGCGTCGTGGGCACGAGCTCGCCCAACCCGCCGTACGAGATCATCACCTCGTGCAAGCCGGGGCAAGCACCGACGATGGCGCCCGCCACCTCGTGCACGCCCGGCAACAGCGGGGCACCGAACTACGTCGAGACCGTCTGCGGGTCGACGCCGCTGACCTCGGGCGTGATCGACCCTGCGTGCACGCCGGGCACCGATGCGTCGGGCGTGATCACCACCTGCACGCCCACCAGTACGGCAGGCTTCACCTACACCGTGAGCCGCACCACGAGGACCGTAACCACGGCGTACACCGGCACCACCGCCGGTGGGTCGGTGACGAACACCGTGACCGGTCCGACCACTCCGGTCAATGCCGGCGCCTGCTACGCGACGGCACAGACGTTCTCGCAGCCGACCAACCCGCCCGACGTGGTGCTGCCGGGCGCCCCGGGCAGCTACGACTCGCTCGCCGACGTCGCGCAGTACTACTACCGGCAGGACCTGCGCCCGACCATGGAAGACCGGGTGCTGAACAACGGCGGCGGCAACGTCGAGGACGACAACGCCAAGCACCAGCACATGACGACCTTCGTCGTCGGCCTCGGCGTCTCGGGCACCCTCGAGTACCAGCAGAACTATCGGAGCACCTCGCTGCTGTCCGGCGACTTCGCCGACATCCGCACCGGCGTGAAGACCTGGCCGGTGTGGCCGCAGCCGAGCACCGCGATGAACTACACGCAGGGCCAGAACTGCCCGCTGTCGGGGTTCCCGAGCCGCGACTGCACCGAGAACTACAACGACCCGCGCTCGATCGACGACTTCTGGCACGCCGCGGTGAACGGTCGCGGCACCTACTTCAGCGCCAAGGACCCGACCACCGTCATCCAGGGCCTCAACAGCGCGCTGGCCAACATCACGGCCGAAGTGGCTGCCGGTGCAGGCGATGCGGCCTCGACGCTGGAGCCGATCGACGGCAACAACCAGATCTTCAGCCCGAGCTACAAGACCGGGCAGTGGGTCGGCGACATCCAGTCGTTCGCGCTCGACGTGAGCAGCACCGATCCGAACGTCGCGCTCACCCCGGGTGGCTCGCAGCTGTGGTCGGCGCAGGCGCGCCTGCAGGCCAAGCGGTCGGCGTCGTGCGACGACCGCAACATTTACCTGATGCGGGCGAGCGAAAGCAATCCCGCCTCGCGCCTCGTCCCGTTCGTCTGGGACACGGTGCGCTGCAGCAACGTCGCGGCAGGCCCACAGGCCGGCACGCTGACCGCCGCCGAGAAGGGCTTCTTCGGAGCGACCCAGGCCAACGCCCTCAGCCAATACGTCGACATGGCCGACGGCACCGGCGGCACGCAGCCGCAGCGCCAGGCGATCACGGGCCCGAGCTTCGTGAACTTCCTGCGCGGGCAGAGCGCCAACGAGGGCTACGTCTACAACAACCCCAGCAAGCTGTTCCGCAGCCGCGAGGCGGTGCTCGGCGACATCGTCGGCTCGCAGCCGGTCTTCGTGAAGGCGCCGTTCGCGGCGTACCTCGATGCCGGCTATGCGGCGTTCGCAAGCGCCAAGGCGGGGCGCGCGCCGATGATCTACGTCGGCGCCAACGACGGCATGCTGCACGCGTTCCACGCGGAGGACGGGAGCTCCACCGTCGCTGGCGACGAGGCCTGGGCGATGATCCCGAGCGCGGTTCTGCCTAACCTCTACAAGCTTGCCGACAACGGCTACAGCAAGACGCACCAGTTCTTCGTCGACGGCTCGCCGGTCGTCGCCGACATCGCCGACAGCGGAGTCGCCGGCGGCTGGCGCACGATCCTCGTCGGCGGGCTGAACGCCGGCGGCAAGGGCTACTACGCGCTCGACGTCACGAACCCGACGGCGCCGGTGGGCCTGTGGGAGTTCAAGCTCGGCGCGTGCAGCGGTCCGGGCAGCAAGGAAGACTGCAACCTGGGTCTGTCGTTCGGCAAGCCGGTGATCACCAAGGTGCCGGTGAGCGGCGTCGAACGCTGGGTGGTGATGGTGACCTCGGGCTACAACAACGTCAGCCCGAGCCCGGCTTCGGGCGACGGCGGCGGTTACCTGTACGTGCTGAACGCGGTCACCGGCGAACTCATCTACAAGCTCGCCACCGGCGTCGGCGACTCGGCCACGCCGAGCGGCCTTGCGCAGATCAACAACTACGTCGACAACGTGCTGGTCAACAACACCACGGTGCGCGCCTACGGTGGCGACCTGCTCGGCAACGTCTGGCGCTTCGAGTTCCCGGCGAGCGGCTCGCCCGCGGTGCAGCTGGTGGGTACCGCGAAGACCGCCACCGGCGTGCCGCAGCCGATCACCACGCGTCCCGAGCTGGCCGAACTCGACGGCAAGCCGATGGTCTTCGTCGGCACCGGCAGGTTCCTCGGTGCGAGCGACGTCAGCAACAGCCAGGTGCAGTCCATCTACGGCATTTCCGACACGCTGGCGACGCCGGCGCCGTCGCCGGTTTACGCCGACCTGCGCACCGAGCTGAAGCCGCTGGGCGTGACGCAGGTGGGGACGGGCGCAACCGCGGTCCGCACCATCGCCTGCACCTCGAACGTCGCCGCCGACTGCACGCGTGCCGCCGGCTGGGTCGTCGATCTTCCGGAGTCGGGCGAGCGCATCAACGTCGACATGAAGCTGGTGCTGGGCACGCTCACGGCGGCGAGCAACGTGCCGCAGGACCAGCCGTGCGACGTCGGCGGCCACAGCTGGTTCAACTACATCGACTTCCGCACCGGCCTTGCCGTCAACAGCGCGGCACCGAGCGACTCGAACAACCCAGCATCGAGCCGGATCATTTCGCAGTACGCGGGCGACTGGCTGGTGGCGGGCTTCAACATCCTGAAGGGACCGACGTCGCCGAGCGGCGGCAACAGTCGCTATACCGGCCAGCTGCACGGCAGCAACACCGAGCACAGGAACATCGACGTGCCGGTCGGCGACCCGCATCCGGCTGGCAGGCGTATCAGCTGGCGCGAGATCCGGCGGTGAGGCGGGCGTGACCGGCGCCGCGGCAGCGCTGCTGCCGGGTTCTCATCGCGCGCCGTCGCTCCGGCGTCCGCCGCTCTGGGCTGCGGTCGCCGCGGCACTGCTGCTGCACGCCACGCTGGTGGCGTATCGCCCGGCGGGAACGTCGAGCGACGCGAATTTGCCGGTGACGGTGATGACGGTGCGCACGCTCTCGGCCACGCCCGACGAGCCGAGCCTGGCGGCGCTCCAGGAGCGCAGCGTCCCGGCGGAGCCTGCCGAGACGGCGCCGCCGCCGGCGCCGACGACAACGCCGCCTGCTGCCGACGCGGCCAAGCAACCCGGCACCGACGCGGCGAGCGCGCGCAGCGGCGCGGCACTCGCGAGCTCGCCCGCGAAGGTCGACGCTGCCGATGCGACGGCGGGAACGTCGCGCTCGTCCGCTCCGGCAGGCGCGGGAACGAGCACGACCTCGACCGCTGCTGCAACGCCAGCCGCCCCACCGGTGGTCGCGAGCCGCACCGCCGCGCCCGCCCCCGCGGCGGAAGTCCAGCTGCCCGATGCACCCGACTACCTGTTCGCTGCGCGGCTCGACCCGGGGCCCCGCCCGCTCGGCGACATCGAGCCGGTGTACCCCGATGCGGCCAACCTGCAGGAAGGCACGGTCGTGATCCGGCTCCTGATCGGGGCCGACGGCAACGTCGACAACGTCGCGGTGGTGCGCGCACAGCCGAAGGGCCTGTTCGAGCAGGCGGCGCTCGACGCGTTCGGGCGCGCTCGTTTCGCGCCCGGCTATCTGCTCGGCACGCCGGTGAAGAGCCAGATCACCGTCGAGGTGCACTTCCAGCCGATCAACCGCGGCGCGAGGGTCTCCGGCCGTACCTACTGAGCGCGCCTGCGCAGAAGAGCGCCGCGCGCGCAGCCGCACTTTCCCTGCCGAATGCAGGCACGGTATTTGTGCAGTGCGGTATTCTTCCAGCCCCGCGCGCGTCCTGCGCGCCTCGATCGAGCCTGCCCGCGATGAATGCTCCACTTCCCACGCCGCCCTCCGAGATCGCCGCGGCGCACGCGAAAGGGCTCTATGCGCCGGCGAACGAACACGACGCCTGCGGCGTCGGCTTCGTCGCGCACATCAAGGGCCAGAAGTCGCACGCCATCGTCCAGCAGGGCCTGAAGATCCTCGAGAACCTCGACCATCGCGGCGCAGTCGGTGCCGACCCGCTGATGGGCGACGGCGCCGGCATCCTGACGCAGATCCCGGACGACTTCTACCGAGCCGAGATGGCCGCCGCCGGCATCGTCCTGCCGCCGCCCGGCGAGTACGGCGTCGGCATGGTGTTCCTGCCGAAGGAGCACGCGTCGCGCCTGGCCTGCGTGCAGGAGCTCGAGCGCGCGGTGAAGGCCGAGGGCCAGGTGCTGCTCGGCTGGCGCGACGTGCCGGTCGACGCCGAGATGCCGATGTCGCCGGCGGTCCGCGCCAAGGAGCCGGTGCTGCGCCAGATCTTCATCGGCCGCGGCCCCGACGTGATCGTGCCGGACGCGCTCGAGCGCAAGCTGTACGTCATCCGCAAGAGCGCGTCGAGCGCGATCCAGGCGCTCCACCTCAAGCACAGCCGCGAGTACTACGTGCCCAGCATGAGCTGCCGCACGGTGATCTACAAGGGCCTGCTGCTCGCCGATCAGGTGGGCAAGTACTACCGCGACCTGGCCGACCCGCGCTTCACGTCGGCGCTCGCGCTGGTGCACCAGCGCTTCTCGACCAACACGTTCCCCGAGTGGCCGCTCGCCCACCCCTACCGGATGGTCGCCCACAACGGCGAGATCAACACCGTCAAGGGCAACTTCAACTGGATGCGCGCCCGTGAAGGCGTGATGAAGTCGCCGGTGCTCGGCGACGACCTGAAGAAGCTCTACCCGATCAGCTTCGAGGGCCAGAGCGACACCGCCACCTTCGACAACGCGCTCGAGCTGCTCACGATGAGCGGCTACTCGCTGGCCCACGCGGTGATGATGATGATCCCCGAGGCGTGGGAGCAGCACACCGCGATGGACGCGCGCCGGCGCGCGTTCTACGAGTACCACGCCGCGATGCTCGAGCCGTGGGACGGCCCGGCCGCGATGGTGTTCACCGACGGCCGCCAGATCGGCGCGACGCTCGACCGCAACGGCCTGCGCCCCGCACGTTACATCGTCACCGACGACGACCTGGTGGTGATGGCCTCCGAGTCGGGCGTGCTGCCGATCGCCGAGAACCGCATCGTCAAGAAGTGGCGCCTGCAGCCGGGGAAGATGTTCCTGATCGACTTCGACCAGGGCCGCATCGTCGACGACGAAGAGATCAAGCAGCAGTTCGCCTCGGCCAAGCCGTATCGCCAGTGGGTCGACAGCGTGCGCGTGCGCCTCGAGGACGTCGAGGTCGCGCCAGCGGCTACGGCGCCCGCCGAGTCGCTGCTCGACCGCCAGCAGGCCTTCGGCTACACGCAGGAGGACATCAAGTTCCTGCTGAGTCCGATGGCGCAGGCCGGCGAGGAAGGCATCGGGTCGATGGGCAACGACTCGCCGCTCGCGGTGCTGTCGAACAAGAACAAGCCGCTCTACAACTACTTCAAGCAGCTGTTCGCGCAGGTCACGAACCCGCCGATCGACCCGATCCGCGAAGCCATCGTGATGTCGCTGGTGTCGTTCATCGGCCCCAAGCCCAACCTGCTCGACATCCACGCGGTCAATCCGCCGATGCGGCTCGAGGTGTCGCAGCCGGTGCTCGACGTGCACGACATGGCGCGCCTGCGCAACCTCGAAGCGACGACGAGCGGCAAGTTCAAGTGCTACGAGCTCGACATCACGTATCCGCTCGCCTGGGGTGCCGAAGGCATCGAGGCCAAGATCGCGTCGATGTGCGCGGAGAGCGTCGACGCGATCCGCAGCGGCCACAACATCCTGATCGTCAGCGACCGCGCGATGGATCGCGACCACGTCGCGCTGCCGGCGGTGCTCGCGCTCTCGGCGCTGCACCAGCACCTCGTGCTGCTCGGCCTGCGCACGACGGTGGGCCTGGTGGTCGAGACCGGCTCGGCGCGCGAGGTGCACCACTTCGCGGTGCTCGCCGGCTACGGCGCCGAGGCGGTGCACCCGTACCTCGCGCTCGAGACCATCGAGGACCTGCACAAGGACCTCCCGTCGGCGCTGTCGGCCGACAAGGCGATCGCCAACTACATCAAGGCGGTGGGCAAGGGCCTCTCGAAGATCATGTCCAAGATGGGCGTGTCGACGTACATGTCGTACTGCGGCGCCCAGCTGTTCGAGGCCATCGGTCTCGAGAAGGAGCTGGTCGACAAGTACTTCCGCGGCACCGCGAGCCAGATCGGCGGCATCGGCGTGTTCGAGGTCGCGGAAGAAGCGATCCGCATGCACAGCCAGGCGTTCGGCGACGACCCGATCCTCGAGTCGATGCTCGACGCCGGCGGCGAGTACGCCTGGCGCGCGCGCGGCGAGGAGCACATGTGGACGCCCGACGCGATCGCCAAGCTGCAGCACAGCGCGCGCGCGAACCGCTTCGAGACCTACAAGGAATACGCGCAGATCATCAACGACCAGTCGCACCGGCTGATGACGCTGCGCGGCCTGTTCGAGTTCGTCGTCGACCCCGCGAAGTCGATTCCGCTCGACGAGGTCGAGCCGGCCTCGGAGATCGTCAAGCGCTTCGCGACCGGCGCGATGTCGCTCGGCTCGATCTCGACCGAGGCGCACGCGACGCTCGCCGTCGCGATGAACCGCATCGGCGGCAAGTCGAACACCGGCGAGGGCGGCGAGGATCCGGCGCGCTATCGCAACGAGCTGAAGGGCATCCCGATCGCCGAGGGCACGCGCTTCTCGGACATCATCGGCCCCGGCGACATCACGGTCGACTACCCGCTGCAGCAGGGCGACTCGCTGCGCTCGAAGATCAAGCAGGTGGCGTCGGGCCGCTTCGGCGTCACGACCGAGTACCTGGTCTCGGCCGACCAGCTGCAGATCAAGATGGCGCAGGGCGCCAAGCCGGGCGAGGGCGGCCAGCTGCCGGGCGGCAAGGTCAGCGAGTACATCGGCCGCCTGCGCCACTCGGTGCCGGGCGTCGGCCTCATCTCGCCGCCGCCGCACCACGACATCTACTCGATCGAGGATCTGGCCCAGCTGATCCACGACCTCAAGAACGCGAACGACCGCGCCAGCGTCAGCGTCAAGCTCGTCTCGGAAGTCGGCGTCGGCACCATCGCCGCGGGCGTCGCCAAGGCCAAGGCCGACCACGTCGTCATCGCCGGCCACGACGGCGGCACGGGTGCGTCGCCGTGGAGCTCGATCAAGCACGCCGGCACGCCGTGGGAGCTCGGCCTCGCCGAGACGCAGCAGACCCTGGTGTTGAACCGGCTGCGCGGGCGCATCCGCGTGCAGGCCGACGGGCAGATGAAGACCGGCCGCGACGTCGTCATCGGCGCGCTGCTCGGCGCCGACGAGTTCGGCTTCGCGACCGCGCCGCTGGTCGCCGAGGGCTGCATCATGATGCGGAAGTGCCACCTCAACACCTGTCCGGTGGGGGTGGCCACGCAGGACCCGGTGCTGCGCGCCAAGTTCCAGGGCCGCCCCGAGCACGTCGTCAACTACCTGTTCTTCGTCGCCGAGGAAGCGCGCCAGATCATGGCGCAGCTCGGCATCGCGAAGTTCGACGACCTGATCGGCCGCGCGGACCTGATCGATACCCGCAAGGGCATCGCGCACTGGAAGGCGCGCGGCCTCGACTTCAGCCGCCTGTTACAACTGCCGGCGGTGCCGGCCGACGTGGCGCGCCGCCATGTCGACGGCCAGGACCATGGCCTCGACAAGGCCCTCGACCGCCGCCTCATCGAGCGCTGCGAGCCCGCGCTCGCGCGTGGCGAGAAGGTGCAGCTGATCGAGCACATCCGCAACGTCAACCGCACGGTCGGCGCGATGCTGTCGGGCGAGGTCGTGCGGCGCCACCCCGAGGGCCTGCCCGACAACACGATCTTCCTGCAGATGGAAGGCACCGGCGGGCAGAGCTTCGGCGCGTTCCTGGCCAAGGGCATCACGATCTACCTGATCGGCGACGCCAACGACTACACCGGCAAGGGGCTGTCGGGCGGGCGCCTGGCGATCCGGCCTTCGATCGACTTCCGCGGCGAATCGACCGACAACATCATCGTCGGCAACACCGTGCTCTACGGTGCGACCAGCGGCGAGGCGTTCTTCCGCGGGGTCGCCGGCGAGCGCTTCGCGGTGCGCCTGTCGGGCGCGACCGCGGTGGTCGAAGGCACCGGCGACCACGGTTGCGAATACATGACCGGCGGCACCGTCGTCGTGCTCGGCAAGACCGGCCGCAACTTCGCGGCGGGCATGAGCGGCGGCATTGCCTACGTGTACGACGAGGACGGCCAGTTCGCGAGCCGCTGCAACCAGGCCATGGTCTCGCTCGGCCCGGTGCTCAGCAGCACCGAGCAGGAGAAGGCGGTCGAACGCGGCGTCTGGCACCAGGGCGAGGCCGACGAGACGGTGCTCAAGCGCCTGATCGCCGACCACCACCGCTGGACCGGGAGCCTTCGCGCGCGCCACATCCTCGACAACTGGGCCGACTCGCGCGCCCGGTTCGTCAAGGTGTTCCCGAACGAGTACAAGCGCGCGTTGCAGGAGATCAGCCTCAAGGCGATGACCGCGCTCGGCGAGGAGAAGGCGGCGCTCGAAGCTGATCACACCATCGCCAAGGCGAAGACCGGCGTCGCGCCGGCACGTACCGCGCCGGCCAAGTGAGCCGCGCGAGCCAACAGAACGAGAGCAGGGCAGGTCAGTCGAATGGGTAACGTCACCGGGTTCATGGAGTACGAGCGCGTCGAGGAGGGCTATCAGCCGGTCCCGCAGCGCGTCAAGAACTACCACGAGTTCGTCATCGGGCTGCGCGAGGAAGAGGCCAAGGTCCAGACCGCGCGCTGCATGGACTGCGGCACGCCGTTCTGCAACAGCGGCTGCCCGGTCAACAACATCATCCCGGACTTCAACGACCTGGTTTACCGGGCCGACTGGGCGAGGGCGTTCGCGGTCTTGGACTCGACCAACAACTTTCCCGAGTTCACCGGGCGCATCTGCCCGGCGCCGTGCGAAGCGGCGTGCACGCTGAACTTCAACGACGACCCGGTCGGCATCAAGAGCATCGAGCGCGCGATCGCCGATCGCGCGTGGGCGCTGCACCTGGTAGGGCCGCGGCCCGCGGCGAAGAAGACCGGCAAGCGCGTCGCCGTCATCGGCTCCGGCCCCGCAGGCCTCGCCGCGGCGCAGCAGCTTGCGCGGGTCGGCCACGACGTCACCGTGTTCGAGAAGAACGACGCGATCGGCGGTCTGCTCCGCTACGGCATCCCCGACTTCAAGCTCGAGAAGATGCACATCGATCGCCGAGTCGAGCAGATGAAGGCCGAAGGCGTGGTGTTCCGCACCGGTGTGCTGGTCGGCGAGCTCGAGGACGGCGTGAGCGTCACCGACTGGTCCACCGAGCGCATCAGTGCCGAGCAGGTCAAAGCCGAGTTCGACGCGGTGCTGCTCGCAGGCGGCGCCGAGCGCTCGCGGGACCTGCCGGTGCCGGGCCGCAACCTCGCGGGCGTGCACTTTGCGATGGAGTTCCTGCCGCAGCAGAACAAGATCAACGGCGGCGGCAAGGTCGACAACCAGATCCGCGCCGACGGCAAGCACGTCGTCGTGATCGGTGGTGGCGACACCGGCAGCGACTGCGTCGGCACCAGCAACCGGCATGGCGCTAAGAGCGTCACCCAGTTCGAGCTGATGCCGATGCCGCCCGAGTACGAGAACAAGCCGCTGGTCTGGCCGTACTGGCCGACCAAGTTGCGGACCTCGTCGAGCCACGAGGAAGGCTGCGAGCGCGAGTTCGCGATCGCCACCAAGGAGTTCATCGGTGACGGCCCCGACGGCAAGTCGGGCCGCGTCAAGGCGCTCAAGGCGGTGCACGTGGAGTGGCAGGGCGGCCAGATGGTCGAGGTGCCCGGCACCGAACAGGTCATCGATGCCGACCTGGTGCTGCTCGCGATGGGCTTCGTCAGCCCGATCGCCGGCGTGCTGAACGCGTTCGGCGTCGAGCGCGACGCCCGCGGCAACGCGCGCGCCACGACCGACCTCATCGGCGGCTACGCGACCGGCGTCGACAAGGTGTTCGCGGCCGGCGACATGCGGCGAGGCCAGTCGCTCGTCGTCTGGGCGATCCGCGAGGGCCGGCAGGCCGCGCGTGCCGTCGACGAGTACCTGATGGGCTCGAGCAAGCTGCCGCGCTGAGCGGCGCCTCGCACGCGCGGGCTGCGTGCGAGAATCCGGCGCTCGTCCCGGCACGCCGCTCGCTTCTCCTTGCGTGTCGCCGCTGCCACTCCGGCGCGCGGTCTCCGCCGCGCCGGGCCGCGCCACTCCTGCCTCATGCCCAGCCCTGACCGTGGAACCGCGTCCGCCGCGCTGATCGAAGTCGACCACGTGACGTTCGGCTACGACGGCAGCCGGCGCATCCTCGACGACGTCTCGCTCGCATTCGGCCGCGGTCAGGTCACCGGCATTCTCGGCGGCTCGGGATGCGGCAAGACCACCCTGCTACGCCTCATTGGCGGCGTGCATCCGGTCACCAGCGGCGAGGTGCGCTTCGATGGGGAGGCGATCGACGCGCGCGACCGCGAGCAGCTGTTCAAGCTGCGCCGGCGCTTGGGCATGCTGTTCCAGTTCGGGGCCCTGTTCACCGACCTCACGGTGTTCGAGAACGTCGCGTTCCCGCTGCGCGAGCACACCGACCTGGCGGAGACGCTGATCCGCGACATCGTGCTGATGAAGCTGAATGCGGTCGGCCTGCGCGGTGCGGCGCCGCTCGGCATCGCCGAGATCTCGGGCGGCATGGCACGCCGGGTCGCACTCGCCCGCGCCATCGCGCTAGACCCCGAGCTCATCATGTACGACGAGCCGTTCGCCGGTCTCGATCCCATTTCCAAGGGCGTCGCCGCCAACCTGATCCGCACCCTCAACGACACCACCGGCTCGACCTCCATCCTGGTCTCGCACGACGTCGAGGAGTGCTTCCAGATCTGCGACTACGTCTACCTGATGTCGTCGCAGGGCCGTGTCGTCGCGCACGGCACGCCCGAGCGCATCCGCGACTCCGAGCACCCCGAAGTGCGCCAGTTCATCCGCGGCGAGCCCGACGGCCCGGTGCGCTTTCACTACCCGGCGCGATCGCTCGCCGACGACTTCCGCGTCGGCGCCTGATGATCGACTTCGTCGCGCGTGTCGGCGCCCACGTTCTCGACGCATTGCGGGCGCTCGGGCGGCACGCCTTCTTCGCGGTCGAACTGCTCGCGGCGCTTCCCGCGGCGCTGCGGCGGCCGTTCCTCGCCGTCGCGCAGATCCACGCAATCGGCAACCGGTCGCTCGTCATCATCCTGTCGTCCGGAATGGCGGTCGGGTTCGTGCTCGCGCTGCAGATGTACTACGCGCTCGCGACCTATGGCGCGGCCGAGTCGCTCGGCCTCATCGTCAACCTGTCGCTGGTGCGCGAGCTCGGGCCGGTGGTCACCGCGCTGCTGTTCGCCGGCCGCGCCGGCACCTCGCTCACCGCCGAGATCGGGCTCATGAAGGCAGGCGAGCAGCTCGCCGCGATGGACATGATGGCGATCGACCCGAGGAGCCGCGTGCTCGCGCCGCGCTTCATCGCCGGCATCGTCTCGATGCCGATCCTCGCCATCCTTTTCTCGACCATCGGTATCCTCGGTGCCTACGTCGTCGCGGTGCTGCTGATCGGCATCGACGCCGGCAACTTCTGGTCGATCATGCAGAGCGGCGTCGACGTCTGGCGCGACGTCGGCAACGGCATCGTCAAGAGCGCGGTGTTCGGCGTGCTCTGCACGCTGGTTGCCCTTTACCAGGGCTACGAAACCAAGCCGACTCCGGAAGGCGTCGCGCACGCGACCACGCGCACCGTCGTCGTGGCCTCGCTGGCGGTGCTGTCGATGGACTTCGTCCTCACCGCGCTGATGTTCTCGACGCCGTAACCGTACATGCGCCTCGCGTGCCGACGCACGCACCGCCAGGAAGGAAAGCTCACGTGGGAAGAAGAGGGATCGAAACGCTGGTCGGGCTGTTCGTGCTGCTGGGCATCCTCGGGCTCGTCTTCGTCGCGCTCAAGGCCGCGAACCTGGGCGGGTTGAGTGCCGCCGACACCTACCCGCTGTTCGCGAACTTCGACAACATCGGCGGCCTCAAGGTGCGCGCCCCGGTGCGCAGTGCCGGCGTCACGGTGGGCCGCGTGGCGTCGATCTCGCTCGACCCCAAGCGCTACCAGGGCGTCGTGCGGCTCGAGATCGAGAGCGGCGTGCGCTTTCCGAGCGACTCGTCGGCGCGCATCCTCACCTCCGGGCTGCTCGGCGACCAGTACGTCGGCCTCGAGGCGGGCGTGCTCGACGAGAAACCGTTCGCCGCCGGCGACACGATCCGGCAGACGCAGTCGGCGGTCGTGCTCGAGAGCCTGATCGGCCAGTTCCTGTTCAACAAGGCCGCGGACGCAGGCGCTGCGCCGGCCGCCAGTGGGGTGAGCAAATGACGTCGACGACGACCCGGAACCTGCAACGTCTGGCGCTCGCCGTCGGCGTCGTGCTGCTGGCGGGGTGCGCCACCCCGCAGCCCACGCGCGGCAGTCCCGGGCAGCGTCTCGATCCCTTCGAGAAGTGGAACCGCAAGGTGTTCGCCTTCAACGAGGAGATCGACGCCGCGGTGCTCAAGCCCGTCGCGACCGCGTACACCAACGTGGTGCCGCAGCCGGCGCGGCGCGGCGTCACCAACTTCTTCGGCAACTTCGGCGACGCCTGGTCGGCGGTCAACAACCTGCTCCAGGGCAAGTTCCAGGCAAGCGTCGAGGACATGACCCGCGTCGGCACCAACACGGTATTCGGCCTGTTCGGCTTGCTCGACGTGGCCAGCGAGATGGGCATCGACCACAAGTACGAGGACTTCGGGCAGACCCTCGGCCACTATGGCGTCGGCGCCGGCGCCTACCTCGTGCTGCCGCTGTTCGGCCCGTCCACGGTGCGCGACGCTGCCGCGCTGCCGCTCGACCGCTCGGTGTCGCCCAACCTCTTCATCGGCGACGGTCTCACCCAGGCCGGGGTGACGACACTGCAGGTGACCAACGCGCGCGCCAACCTCCTCGGCGCGAGCCGCATCGTCGACGACATCTCGCTCGACAAGTACACCTTCGTGCGCGACGCGTACCTGCAGCGCCGACGGAGCCTGGTCTACGACGGCTACGTGCCGGAGGCGGTGATCGCCGCCGACAAGGCCGCTGCCGATCCCGACGGCGCCGCGGCGGCAGCCGAGGCCGCACCGCCGCTCGCCGCCACGCCGGCACCCGCCGCGGCACCGGCGCCGGCCCCCGCAGCCGAGTCGACACCGCCGCCGCGACCGGCCGCCAAGCGCAGCCGGTCGTCGCGCGCCGCCGAGCGCGCGCGGGCACGCTCGACGCAGGGTGCACGCGGTCGCGCGCAGGCTGCGCCGCACGCCGGTGCCGCTGCGCCGACGCCGGCACGGCCGGCATCGGGGCCTCGGCCGGCCGCGGCCGCCTCGGCGGCACGCTGACGCGGCTCGGCCGGGAACGATCCCTGCTCAAGGGGTTCCAACCTCGTCCGCCGGCGCTGCCGCGTGCCGGCGAAAGAGCCTCAATCAAGCGGCCCGTCCAGGGCAAACGAAAGGTCTACCGATGACAACAATCCGATGGAACGGCTGGCTCGCGGCGCTGGCGTTCGTGTTCGCGCTCCCCGTGTTCGCGCAGTCCGCGCAGACGCCTGACGCACTGATCCGGCAGGTGTCCACCGAGGTGCTCGACGCCGTCCGCGACGATCCGAGCATCAAGGCCGGCGACGTGCAGAAGGTCGCCGCGCTGGTCGACTCGAAGGTCATGCCGCACCTCAACTTCCAGCGCATGACGGCCACCGCGGTCGGCCGCCACTGGCGTCAGGCGACGCCCGAACAGCAAAAGCGCCTGCAGAGCGAGTTCAAGCTGCTGCTGATCCGCACCTATTCGGGCGCGCTGGCGCAGGTCAAGGACCAGACCGTCGAACTGAAGCCGGTGCGCTCGTCGCCGAGCGACACCGAGGTCGTCGTGCGCACCGAGGTACGCGGCAAGGGCGACCCGGTCCAGCTCGACTACCGCCTCGAGAAGTCGGGCAACGGCTGGAAGATCTACGACGTCAACGTGCTCGGCGTCTGGCTGGTCGAGAACTATCGCAACAGCTTCGCCCAGGAGATCGGCGCCAACGGCATCGACGGGCTGATCGCCAAGCTCGCCGAGCGCAACCGGTCGGCCGGTTCAAAGAGCTGATGCTGCTGCTGCCAGCGGCGCTGACCGCGAGCGAGGCGACGCCGGCGCTGCGCCTGCTCGGCGAGGCCCTGCAGCGCGAGCAGGCGGCCGAGGTGACGGTAGACGCGAGCGCGCTGCGCCACTTCGATTCGTCGGCGCTGGCGGTGCTGCTCGAATGCAGCCGCCTTGCCGCGGCGGCGGGCAAGCCGTTCAACGTGCGAGGCGCCCCGGCCAAGCTCGCCGCCCTGGCGCGCCTCTATGGCGTCGACGGGCTGCTGTGGGCCGATGCCGAACGTGCCGCGCCGGGCACGGCGGAAAGCTAGCCAAGGACGGGAACAGCGGCTCGCGACATCGCGCGGTCAGCCGCAACGGCGCAGGCGATCGCCTGCGCGCGGCGCTTCAGCGCAGGCCGGTCATGTAGTCGGCGACGGCCTTGATCTCGCGGTCGTTCATCTTGGCCGCGATCCCGAGCATCTGAGGGCTGTTCTTGCGCGCGCCCGAGCGGAACGCGACCAGTTGAGCCTCGGCATAGGCGCCGTGCTGACCCGCCAGGCGCGGGTACTGCGCAGGGATGCCGCCGCCCGTCGGGCTGTGACAGCCGGCGCACGCCGGAATCGAGCGCTCGGGAATGCCGCCGCGGTAGATCTTCTCGCCGAGCTGGACCATCTCCTTGTTGGAGCCGAAGCCCGGCTTGGGCTGCTTGGTCGCATAGAACGCGGCGACGTTCTTCATGTCCTGCGCGCTCAGGCTCGATGCGATCGGACGCATGATCGGGCTCGGGCGCTTGCCGCTCTTGAAGTCGTCGAGCTGCTTGAAGAGGTAGTCGGCGTGCTGGCCCTGGATGATCGGGTTCGCCGGTACGCCGCGCGAGCCGTCGAACGTGTGGCACGCACCGCAGACCTGCGTCGCGATCTGCTCACCGCGCGCCGGGTCCGGCTTGGTCGCGGCGGCAGGCTCGGCAGCGAAGACGGCGCCGGGCACCGCGAACAGCAGACACGACAACAGACGGGAGACAGGCTTCATGAGAGTAGGCTTTGCGCAGCAACCGGCGATTTTACAATGAGGCTTTGAGACTCTGATGCCGCCATCGAACCCGGCGCTGGCCGACCCACCAGCCGCGGCCACTGCAGCGCGGAGCGCGGCCGTCAAGGCGCTCGCCTGGACGCACACCGCGCGCTTTCTCACCACCGCGAGCGAGCTCGCTCAGCTGCCGGTCACCGAGCTCCCCGAGATCGCCTTCGTCGGCCGCTCCAATGCGGGCAAGTCAACCGCGATCAACGTGCTGACCCAGCAAAAGCGTCTCGCGTTCGCGTCGCGCACGCCCGGCCGCACGCAGCACATCAACCTGTTCGAGCTCGGGCCCCGGCTCGCCGCCGACACGCTGTTCGCCGACCTTCCCGGCTACGGCTACGCGGCGGTCGCGCGTGGTGCCAAGCTGCGCTGGCAGAAGGTGATGGCCGACTACCTCGAGGTACGGCGCAGCCTCAGCGGCGTCGTGCTGATGGTCGACTCGCGCCTTGGTCTGACCGATCTCGACCGCCAGCTGCTCGAGTTCGTCTCGCCCCGCGTCGGCACCGGCGCGGTCAAGCTGCTGGTGCTGCTGACCAAGGCCGACAAGCTGAGCCGCAAGGAGGCCAGCGCCGCGCTCGCGTCGACCGAGGCGCTGCTCGGGGAACTCGCGACCGACGAGGCCGACGTCGGTGTCGCGCTGTTCTCGGCGCTCAAGAAGACCGGTCTCGAGGATGCCGCGATCGCGCTGCACGGCTGGTCGCAGGCTGCCCGCTCGATCCCAGCGCGATGATCGAGACCTTCGACGTCACGTTACCGAACGGCACCACGCTCGCGTGCCGGGCGAGCGGCGAGCTCGACGCGCCGACGCTGCTTTTCCTGCATGGCTTTCCGGAAGGCGCGTTCATCTGGGACGACATGCTCGAGCACTTCGGCGCGCGCTTCCGCTGCGTCGCGCCGTATCTGCGCGGCTACGGCGGGTCGTCGGCACCGGCCGAGGTATCCGCCTACCGCGGGCGCGAGCTGATCGGCGACATCACCCAGCTGATCGACCAGCTCGGCGGGCGAGTGGCCGCGCTGGTCGCGCACGACTGGGGCGGTGCGCTCGCCTGGGCGGTCGCGGCCCAGCACCCGGCCCGACTCGAGCGGCTGGTCATCGTCAACGCGCCGCATCCGGCGACGTTCCTGCGCGGGCTGCAGAGCGACCCGGCCCAGCAGGCGGCCAGCGCGTACATGAACTACCTGCGGCGCGACGATGCGCACGAGCGGCTCGCGGCGGACGACTTCGCGCGCATGTGGCCGTTCTTCGAGCAGCTCGGCGCCACCGACGCGGGCGGCGCGAAGTGGCTGACCGACGAGCTGCGCGAGCGCTATCGCGCTCTCTGGCGCATCAGCCTGTGCGGCGGCTGCAACTACTACCGGGCGTCACCGCTGCATCCGCCCGTGGGCCCCGACGATCCGGTGCTCACGCTGGCGCTGCCGCCCGAAGCGACCACGGTGCGCGTGCCGACGCGCGTGGTCTGGGGCGAGGACGACCGCGCGCTGCCGATCGGCCTGCTCGACGGCCTCGAGGAGCACGTGCCCGAGCTCACCGTCGTGCGCGTTCCGGGCGCGACGCACTGGATCGTTCACGAGCAGCCGGCTCGGATCGCCGCAGAGATCGAGGCAGCGCTGGCGGCTTGAGCCGGCGCGGTCGGCGCCGGTCTCGAGCGCGGGTCAGCGGCCGGTGTGCGGCGCAGGTGCCTCGGTACCGTCCAGCTGCTGCGTTGCGTGCTCGACCGCGCGCTGCACGATCGACTTCGTCTGGTGCGGCTGCAGCAGCCCGGCAGCGGCGAGGCGCTCGAGCGCGCGCCGCGTGATCGAGTGATGCCGGCCCGGCGTTTCGCCGGCGAACAGGAAGAAGCGGCCGCGATCGCTCTGCCAGAGCAGCTGGACCCGGTTCCAGCGGCCGTGCAGGAAGAGCCGGGCGCGGGAAGCGGCGCGCAGCGCGTCCACCCGCTTGTCGGCGTCGGCTTCGTCCGCAACCCCGCTGGGCAGCGCGTCGGCGGGCACCGTCTCCATTGAAGACAGGTCGATCAGCGAGTCGGCGCCGCTGCGGCTCGGCACGACCTCTTCGCGCAGGCGCCGCACGATTTCCTCGGAGGACGCGAGCGGCGCCGGCGCGCTCGACGTGGCGCGGCGCAGCGCGTCGGCATGGATCGCCATCAGCTCGTCGAGCACCTGCTGGCGCGCCGCGCCGCCGAACCCGACGAGATCCATGCCGGCGCGCAGGCGCTGCAGCAGCCCGGGGAGCAGTGCCACGAGGCGTTGCCGGCTCTGCGGATGGTCGGGGATCTGCAGGCTCCAGAGCAGGTCGTCGGCGGTCTTGAGGTCGCCGACCACGGCGTCGGAGCGTTCGCCGTGCTGCACCACGTCGTGCGCGATCACCTTGGCCCAGGTGTCGGTGACGAAGCGCCGGACCGCCGGCGTCGCCCGCACCGCCGCCATCTGATCGGCGAGGCGCCGCGCCAGATGCTCCTCGACGAGGGCGCGCCGTTCGCCGAGCTGCAGGGTGTCGACGGTCGGCTGCGCCGCGCGCAACTGGGTCCGGAACTGCTCGGCGAGGAAGGCGTCGAGCTGGTTCAGCGCGCGCTGGAAGGTGCCGGCATCGATGCGCGGCAGCGTGGCCACGTCGTGCGCGAGCGCCGCGCCGAACGTCACGAATGCCGCGAGGCGGCTATCGCCGGCGCGCGGATACGCCAGCGCGACCTCGCCGATACGGTCGACGACGCGCCAGACGACGTGGTCGAGCGACTGGCGTGCCGACGCGTCGGCGAGCACCACGCGCAGCGTCGGCGCCTGCAGGGCCGCGAGCAGCGGCCGCACGGCGTCGGGTAGGTGGCTGTCGCTGAGGATGTCGTCGAAGACGCGCGCGACCAGCTCGGCGCCCTGCCGCTCGACGAGGGACGGCGCCGCGCCGAGCAGCGTCGGCAGGTGCCGGCGCAGGGGTGGCGCCGGGTCGTGCTCGGCCCGCATGGCCTGCTCGACGGCTGCGAGCGCGGCGGCGAACGCGGGGCGCACCGATGCCGAGGCGGCGGAGGCGGGCACCGCAGGGTCCGGCCGGGCGAGACCGCCCGACGGTGTCAACCTCGCGCCCGCCAGCCCGGCGACCAGCGCCGCCAGCGGGCTCCCGGCCGCCGACGGCGCGGGGGTCGCCATCGGCCGTGCGGCTCCCAGCGTGGCGCGCCCGGACCCCGCCGACGGCAGCACGACGGTTCGATAGGTGCCCGGCTCGACGCCTTGGGACTCGAGGCGGGTCGACGCGGCCGCCCACGCGTTCTTCAGCAGCCCGGCCGCGACCCCGGCGGACGTGCGCAGCAAGAGCGCCTGCTGCGCGGCGACCGACGTGACCGCGCCGGCGGCATCCCACAGCGCCGTCGCGTAGGTGACCGGCCGGAACGGGTTCGATTCGGCCGTGACGTGGCTCTGGCCGATGAGCGTCGACGTGAACGTCTGCAGCTCTCGCAGCTCCCACTCGGCGGTCGAGTCGATCAGCTGCATCGCGCGCGAGATCTCGATGTCCGACTCGACCAGCGACTCGTCCATCAGCTGCAGGCCGCCGAAGCCGCTGCCCGCACTCGACCCGACGCGCGAGTCGCCGACGTTGTCGAGCACGAGCTTGCGCAGCGACGCAAGGAAAGCGGCCTCGTAGCGGTCGGCGAGGCGCTTGAGGCGCGCGCCCAACTCGGCGTCGCGGCCGGTTGTGAGCAGCTGCACCGTCCCGGCGACCACGCGCGACACCAGCGCGCCGGACCGCGCGAGCTCGTCGTCGATGAAGCGCTGCAGCAGCGGGGCGATCGGCATTCGTGGGCGTCCGGCAGGCGGATCGCGGCATTATCGAACGCGCCTGCGATACCCGCCGCGACTCTCGGCTACGTCTCGAGCGCTCCATGAAAGCCGAGTCGATTGCGCTGTCGGAATGACGTCCGCGGTGAGCGTCGTCGCGGCATCGCCGCGACTCGGGCCGCAAAGAAAAAAAAGGGCCGCTTGCGCGGCCCTTCGTGTCAGCGTGGAAGCGCTGGACTTACATGTCCATGCCGCCCATGCCGCCCATGCCACCCATGCCGCCGCCCATGCCGGCGCCGGCGGCCGACTCGTCCTTCGGCACTTCCGAGATCATGGCTTCGGTGGTCAGCATCAGCGAGGCGACCGACGCGGCGTTCTGCAGCGCGGTGCGCGTGACCTTCGTCGGGTCCAGGATGCCCATCTCGATCATGTCGCCGTACTGGCCGTTCTGGGCGTTGTAGCCGTGGTTGCCGTTGCCGTTCAGGACGGCGTTGACGACCACGCTCGGCTCGTCACCGGCGTTCTGCGTGATGATGCGGATCGGCTCCTCGATGGCGCGCATGATCAGCTTGATGCCGGCGTCCTGATCCGGGTTGTCGCCCGAGAGATTGCCGACCTGCTGCTTGGCGCGCAGGAGGGCGACGCCGCCGCCGGCGACGATACCTTCCTCGACCGCCGCACGGGTCGCGTGCAGCGCGTCCTCGACGCGTGCCTTCTTCTCCTTCATCTCGACTTCGGTCGCGGCGCCGACCTTGATCACCGCGACACCGCCGGCCAGCTTGGCCACGCGTTCCTGCAGCTTCTCGCGGTCGTAGTCGCTGGTCGCTTCCTCGATCTGGATGCGGACCTGCTTGACGCGGGCCTCGATGTCCGCCGCGGCGCCGGCGCCGTCGATGATGGTGGTGTTTTCCTTGCCCACCTCGACGCGCTTGGCCTGGCCGAGGTCACCCAGGGTGACCTTCTCGAGCGTAAGGCCGACTTCCTCGGCGATCACCTTGCCGCCCGTCAGGATGGCGATGTCCTCGAGCATGGCCTTGCGACGGTCACCAAAGCCCGGCGCCTTGACGGCAACCACCTTCAGGATGCCGCGGATCGTGTTGACCACCAGCGTGGCGAGCGCTTCGCCTTCGACTTCCTCGGCGATCACCAGCAGCGGACGGCCCGACTTGGCGACCTGCTCGAGCGTCGGCAGGAGCTCGCGGATGTTGCTGATCTTCTTGTCGAACAGCAGCACGAACGGGTTGTCGAGAACCGCGGTCTGCTTGTCGGGGTTGTTGATGAAGTAGGGCGAGAGGTAGCCGCGGTCGAACTGCATGCCCTCGACGACTTCGAGCTCGCTGTTGAGCGACTTGCCGTCCTCGACGGTGATGACGCCTTCCTTGCCGACCTTGTCCATCGCGTCTGCGATGATCTTGCCGACTTCCTCGTCGCTGTTGGCCGAGATGGTGCCGACCTGCGCGATTTCCTTGCTGGTCGTCGTCGGCTTGGACTGCTGCTTCAGCTGCTCGACGAGCGCCGTCACGGCCTTGTCGATGCCGCGCTTGAGGTCCATCGGGTTCATGCCCGCGGCCACGTACTTCATGCCTTCGCGGACGATGGCCTGCGCGAGCACGGTCGCGGTGGTGGTGCCGTCACCGGCGATGTCGCTGGTCTTGGAAGCGACTTCCTTGACCATCTGGGCGCCCATGTTCTGGAGCTTGTCCTTGAGCTCGATCTCCTTGGCGACCGAGACACCGTCCTTGGTGACGGTGGGGCCGCCGAACGAGCGCTCGAGCACCACGTTGCGGCCCTTCGGGCCGAGCGTGACCTTGACCGCGTTGGCCAGGATGTTCACGCCCTCGACCATTCGCGCGCGGGCGTCGCCGCCGAATGAAACGTCTTTTGCTGCCATGTTCGTGTTCCTCTCGTGGATTCGGACGGGTTACTGCTCGACGACGGCGAAGAGGTCTTCCTCGCGCATCACCAGCAACTCGTCGCCGTCGACCTTGACGGTCTGGCCGCTGTACTTGCCGAACAGCACGCGGTCGCCCACGCGGATGTTCAGCTGGACCAGGTCGCCCTTGTCGGTGCGCTTGCCGGGACCGACCGCGAGCACTTCGCCCTGGTCGGGCTTCTCGGCGGCGTTGTCGGGGATGACGATGCCGGAGGCCGTCTTGGTTTCCTGTTCAACTCGCTTGACGATCACGCGATCGTGCAACGGACGTAGCTTCATGGGGTCTCCCTGCAAGGTGTTGGGGGTGCCCCGGCACCAGACGGTGTGCCGGGGTGATCATTAGCACTCGCCCGCGGTGAGTGCTAGCAGGCCGATTATAGGCGCCGGTTTTCGCATTTCAAGCCTCGGCGTGGGTTCGTCGCGCGCGCGGTGCGGGCTGCGGGGCGGGCCAGCGCGCTAGAGTGACCGCATGACCCGACCCATTCTCGCCCTCGACGCCGACGGCGTGCTGCTCGACTTCCACCAGGGCTACGCACGCGCCTGGGAGCGCGCGTTCGGCGTGGTGCCCGTCGAGCGGGACCCGCTCGCCTACTGGCCGATGGACCGCTGGCAGGTCGAACGGCTCGACGAAGAGCGGCGCGCGCATTTTCGCAATCACTTCGACGAACTGTTCTGGTCGACGGTGCCGGCGATTCCCGGTGCGATCGACGCCTGCCATCGCCTCGTCGCAGCGGGCTACCACCTGATCTGCGTGTCGGCGCTCGAGCCGCAGCACGCGCCGGCTCGCCTTCGCAACCTGCAGGAGCACGGCTTCCCAATCGAACGCGTCTGCGCCACGGGCAACGCGCTCGGCCCGCGCAGCCCGAAGGCGGACATCATCGCCGAGCTCGACCCGGCGGCCTTTGTCGACGACTACCTGCCGTACCTGCGCGGCGTTCCGCCGCACGTGCACACCGCGCTCATCCTGCGCGCGCCGAACGGCAGTCCGAACGTCGGCAACGACCTGGCGCTCGCCAAGTCGGTGCACCAGGATCTGGCCGAGTTCGCCGACTTCTGGCTGAACCGCTAGCCTGCAAACCCGGGGTCGTCGTCCTCGCGCGGCGGCGCCGCCGGCACCCGGTACTCCTCGGCAGCCCAGGCGCCGAGATCGTTGTTGCGGCAGCGCTCGCTGCAGAACGGCCGGAACGGGTTCGACGGCGCGTAGGCGCTGCGACCGCCGCAGGTCGGGCAGCGCACGATGCGCGCAGTCGGCGCCGGAGCAATACGCTCTTCGCTCATGCGCAGAGCGTCAGCTCGAACTGCGCGTCGTCGGTGCTTGGCCTGAGCCGCCCCTCGGCATCCTGCTTCATCAGGCGGATCTGCACCATGAGCCGGTGGCCGCTGATCTCGGGCACCAGGTCGTCGCCGGCGTCCATGCGCACTCGCAGCAGCTGGTAGGTACGGCCCTGCGGCAGGCTCTGCTGGAACTGGCCGGCGCTCGCGGCCACCTTGTGCGGCACGCCGGTATCGCGCAGCAAGCCGAGCAGAACCCGCAGCGCGTCGCCCAACGGCGCCAGCGTCTGCGTCCAGCCCAGCAGATCGGCACGCCGGCGCTCCGCGGGCAGTTGCTGCCACGCGTGGTAGGCGGGCAGGTCGAACTCGCAGGTGCCCCCCGGAATGCTGATGCGGCTGCGGATGCTCATCAGCCACTCGTTCGCAGTCAGCGCGATGCCGGGCTTGCCGGAGAGCTGGTTCAAGTCTTCGAACGCACGATCGATGCGCGCGATCACCTGATCGAGCGCCGCCTCGGAAACCGACGGGTTGCCGCGCAGCCCGTTGAACTGCTGGCGATGCCGCTCGAGCTCCTTGAGGAGGTCCGACTTCAAATCGGCGCGCGAGCCGACGTCCATCACCTCGAAGATTGTCGCGAGCGCGTAGTGGTGATCGACCGGTGCGTCGCGGACGATCAACTCGCCGAGCCGGTCGAACAGGTGTTCGAGCCGGAGCATCGTGCGGATGCTCTCGGTGAACGGGTACTCGTACAGGATCAAGGCGGAGGCGGGCGGAAACGATGTCGGCCCGGAGCCAGGCGGCTCCCGACGGTGCGGCGATTCTTCCATAGGGGCGCCGCCGGCGCCCGTGCTCAGGCGTGAAGACCCGCTCGCGCAGTCCACAACGTGCCGACGATCTCGGCGAGCGCGTCGAGCGTGATCGCATCGTTGTCGATCACCACGTCGGCGATCGCGCGCCGGCGTGTGCGCGATGTCTGGCTGGCGATCACCGCGCGCGCGGCGTCGCTCGACCAGCCCGAACGCGCGACGATGCGGCGCACCTGCGTCTCTTCGGCACAGTCGATCACCCAGACCTCGTCGACGCGCGCGCGCCAGGTGGCCGATTCGGCGAGCAGCGGCACGTCGAAGACGACGATCGGGCCCTCGGCTGCCGCGGCCTGGCGATCGGTCTCCGCGCCGATTAGCGGGTGCAGGATTGCCTCGAGCCGGCGCCGCACGGCCGCGTCGGCGAACACCGCGCTGCGCATGCGCGCGCGGTCCATGCCGCCGGCGGCGTCGATGAACTCGGCGCCGAAATCGTTGCGGATCGCGTCGATGGCCGCGCCGCCCGGCTCGGCGAGACTGCGTGCAATGCGGTCGGTGTCGACCACGATCGCGCCGAGCCCGGCCAGCAGCGCCGCGACCGTGCTCTTGCCGCTGCCGATGCCGCCGGTGAGGCCGACGCGCCAGCAGCCGGGCAGCGGCGCAGCGCCGAGCGTCACGCCCAGCCGAGCCAGCCGAGCACGCGCTGCTGCCCAGCCAGCATGACGACGATGCCGGCGCCGGCGAGGAACGGTCCGAACGGCACGTAGCGGCCTTCGCGCAGCGAGGCGGCGAACTTCATCGCGATCCCGACGACGGCGCCGATCAGGGATGCCGCCAGCACGATCGGCAGGATCATCTTGAGGCCGAGCCAGGCGCCGAGCGCCGCGAGCAGCTTGAAGTCGCCGAAGCCCATGCCCTCCTTGCCGGTGGCGAGCTTGAAGACCCAGTAGATGGTCCAGAGCGAGAGATACCCGACCACCGCACCCCAGACCGCCTGTGGCAGCGCGATGGTCCAGCCGAGCGCGCTCGCGACGAGCCCGGCCCAGAGCAGCGGCAGCGTCAGCGAGTCGGGCAGCAGCGTGGTGTCCCAGTCGATGCCCGCGAGGGCGATCAGCACCGCGGCGAACGCGCACCAGAGCAGCGCCACCGGCTGCGCGCCGACACGCCAACCGACGAGGCCGAACAGCAGCGCGGTGAACAGCTCGACGAGGGGATAACGCGCAGAAATGGGGGCGCGGCACGCCGAGCAGCGTCCGCGCAGCCAGAGCCAGCTCGCGACCGGGATGTTCTCGTACCAGCAGATCTGATGGCCGCACGACGGGCAGCGCGAGCGCGGCAGCGCCAGCGTGATCGGCTGGCCGAGGTCGACCTCGACGCCCAGCATCTCGGCGCTGTCGCGCTTCCAGCCGCGCTCCAGCATCAGCGGGAGCCGGTGGATGACGACGTTCAGGAAGCTCCCGACGCACAAGCCCACGAGGGCCAGCACGAAGGGCGAGAGGACGATCTCGTAGTCGGTCGCCGTCATCGGACGGCGATCAGACGACCTGGCCCAGCTTGAAGATCGGCAGGTACATCGAGACCACGATGCCGCCGATCAGGGTGCCGAGGATCACGATGATGATCGGCTCCATCAGGCTCGACAGACCCTTCACGGCCTCGTCGACCTCGTCCTCGTAGAACTCGGCCGCCTTGCCGAGCATGGCGTCGAGCGAGCCCGACTCCTCGCCGATCGCGCACATCTGGATCACCATGATCGGGAACACGCCGGTGGTCTGCATCGACGTGGTGAGCGCCGAGCCGGTGGAGACGTCCTTCTGGATCTGGTCGGTGGCGTCCTTGAACACCGCGTTGCCCGACGCGCCGCCGACGGAGTCGAGCGCCTCGACGAGCGGCACGCCGGCCGCGAACATGGTCGAGAGGGTGCGGGTCCAGCGCGCGATCGCCGTCTTGTTGAGGAGCGGCCCGAACACCGGGATGCGCAGCAGCAGGCGGTCCATGTAGCGCTGCATCTTGGGTGAGCGCTTCCACGACTGCAGGAAGAAGTAGACCCCGCCGCCGATGATGCCGAAGATGAGGTACCAGTACGCGACGAATATCTTGGAGATCGAGATGACGATCAGTGTCGGCGCCGGCAGGTCGGCGCCGAAGTTCTTGAAGACGTCCTCGAAGGCCGGGATCACGAAGATCATGATCACCGACAGCACCACGAAGGCGACGACCAGCACCGCGATCGGATAGATCATCGCGGACTTGATCTTGGCCTTGATGGCCATCGTCTTTTCCTGATAGATCGCGAGGCGATCGAGCAGGGTCTCCAGGATGCCGCCCGCCTCGCCGGCCTCGACCAGGTTGCAGTACAGCGCGTCGAAGTAGAGCGGGTGCTTGCGGAACGCTGCCGAGAGGCTGGTACCCGTCTCGACGTCGGAACGGATGTCGGTCAGCAGGCGCGTCAGCTTGGGGTTGGTGCTGCCGCGCGCGACGATGTCGAACGACTGGATCAGCGGCACGCCGGCGCGCATCATCGTCGAGAGCTGGCGCGTGAAGATTGCGATGTCCTTCTGCTTGATGGACTTGCCGCCCGAGGTGCGGCGCTTCTTCACCTTGTTGACCATCACGCCCTGGCGGCGCAGGCTCGCGCTCACCATGGCCTCGCCACCGGCGCGCATCTCGCCGCGAACGACCTTGCCGTTCTTGTCCTTGCCTTCCCACTCGAAGACGGTGTCCTTGATGCGTGCTACTGCTGCCGTTGCCATGCTGCTATCGAGGCGCGCCTCGTCGTTGGGGTCGGTGCGAGCGTGCGGCGCCGTGCGCCCGCCGGCTTGCCCGAGCGATTACTCGTTGGTGACGGAGATGACTTCTTCCAGCGTCGTGACGCCGGCGCGGACCTTGAGCAGGCCCGACTGACGCAGGTCGCGCACGCCTTCGCGCTGCGCCTGCGCCGCAATGTCCATCGAGGTGCCTTCGTTCAGGATCAGGCGCTGGATCTCTTCGGTGATCGGCATCACCTGGTAGACGCCGGCGCGGCCCTTGTAGCCGTTGGTGCACGCCGAGCAGCCGACCGCGCGGTACGGCTTCCAGGTGCCGTCGAGATCGTCGGCCTTGAAGCCGGCCTTGAGCAGCGCCTCGCGCGGATACTCGGCCGGCACCTTGCAGTTCTCGCAGAGCTTGCGGGCCAGGCGCTGCGCGGTGATGAGGAGCACGCTCGCGGCGATGTTGAACGGCGCGACGCCCATGTTCATGAGCCGCGTCAGCGTGGTCGGCGCGTCGTTGGTGTGCAGCGTCGACATCACCATGTGGCCGGTCTGCGCCGCCTTCATCGCGATGTCGGCGGTGTCGAGGTCGCGGATCTCGCCGACCATGATGATGTCCGGGTCCTGGCGCAGGAACGACTTCAGCGCGGCCGCGAAGGTGAGGCCGGCCTTGTCGTTGACGTTGACCTGGTTGACGCCCGGCAGGTTGATTTCCGCCGGGTCCTCGACGGTCGAGATGTTGACGCCCGGCTGGTTCAGGATGTTGAGGCAGGTGTAGAGCGACACCGTCTTGCCGGAGCCGGTCGGGCCGGTGACCAGCACCATGCCGTACGGACGCTGGATCGCCTTCAGCAGGCGGTCCTTCTCGACCTTCTCGTAGCCGAGCGCCTCGATTCCGACCTTCGCGCTCGACGGGTCTAGGATACGGATCACGATCTTCTCGCCGAAGAGGGTCGGCAGCGTCGAGACCCGGAAGTCGATCGCCTTGGAGCCGAACTTCAGCTTCATGCGGCCGTCCTGCGGCACGCGCTTCTCGGCAATGTCGAGCCGCGAGATGACCTTGATGCGCGACGACAGCTTGTCCTTGATCGCGATCGGCGGCTGCGTGATCTCGCGCAGCTCGCCGTCGATGCGAAACCGCACCCGGTAGTTGAACTCGTAGGGCTCGAAATGAAGGTCGGAGGCGCGCAGGTTGATCGCGTCGATCAGCATCTTCTGCAGGAAACGCACCACCGGCGCGTCCTCGACGTCGCTGGTCGCCTCGGCGGCTTCCTGCTGCGTGGTGACGTCGTCGGTGACGTCGAACTCGAAGTCGCCCGACGAGAGCGCCTCGATCGACTCGCTCGCGCTGCTGGCGCTGCCCTCGAGCATCTTGGCGAGCTTGTCGTGCTCGACGATGACCCACTCGGGCGAAAGCTGCGTCGCGAACTTGATGCGCTCGGCGGCTTCCTGGTCGGTCGGGTCGGCCCCGCCGATGAAGACGCGATTGCCGCGCTTGCCGAGCACCACCACCTGGTACTGGACCGCGAGCTTGGCATCGATGACGTTCTTCGGGAGTTTCTGCGCGTCGACCGAAGACAGGTCGAGCAACGGCAGCGCCAGCGCGCTCGACAGCGTGTGGGCCAGATCCGCCGGTGCCACGTGGCCCGACTCGATGACCGATTGCACGAAGCTGCTGCGCTTGTCCTTGGACGAGCGCACCAGATCCTCGGCGGTCTTCGCGTTGAGCTTGCCCGCATGGACCAGCACTCTCGCGACACCGGAGAGGAGGGAATGCGGGGCTTCGGCCAATGTGTCCAACTGCGAAGGCTCAGGGCAAGGGCGGGGAGATCAAGGCATCATCGCCGATCAGCCCGGCCGTGTATATAACAGGCCCGAGACACCCACGCCAACAATTCACGTGCCAGGCGCCTCGCGGCGCGGCAGTGCTGGTTGGAGCCGACACGGCGGCAACCACGTGAAACCTGGTCGGGGTGAGAGGATTCGAACCTCCGGCCTCTACGTCCCGAACGTAGCGCTCTACCAGGCTAAGCTACACCCCGATTTCGAGGCAAGGCACTGGCTGCCCCGCCTCGATGAAACGGCCGGCTAGCAGGTCACGAAGACCGCTCGACCGACCGAACGCATAAGTCTAGCAGAGCTTCGCGGAACTGGGACACCGGGAGCGCCTCGAGTGCGCATCTTGCCTCGTTCGCTTCGGCCCGCGCGGCCTCACGCGTGGCCTCGAGCGCACCCGTGGAGCGCACGATCCGCACGATGTCGGGCAGGCGAGCGACCTCGCCATGCTCGATGGCATGGCGGATCAGCGCACGCTCGTCTTCGCTGCCGCGCTCCATCGCGATGAGGAGCGGCAGCGTGGGCTTGCCTTCGCGCAGGTCGTCGCCGACGTTCTTGCCGAGTTGCTCGGTGGCGCCTTCGTAATCGAGCAGGTCATCGACGAGCTGGAACGAGGTGCCGAGCGCACGCCCGTACGACGCGCAGGCTTCCTCGACCGGGAGGTCGGCATCGGCGAGCACCGCGCCGAGCCGCGCGCTCGCCTCGAACAGCTTGGCCGTCTTGAAGCGGATCACGCGAAGGTAGTCGTCGACGGCGACGTCGGGGTCATGCATGTTCATCAGCTGCATGACCTCGCCCTCGGCGATCACGTTGGTGGCGTCGGCAAGCACCTCGAGCACGCGCATGCGGTTGACGCTCACCATCATCTGGAACGCGCGCGAATAGACGAAGTCGCCGACCAGCACGCTCGCCGCGTTGCCGAACAGCTCGTTGGCGGTGCGCCGGCCGCGCCGCAGCGACGATTCGTCGACGACGTCGTCGTGCAGCAGCGTGGCCGTATGAATGAACTCCACCGTTGCCGCGAGTTCGAAGCGCTCGGGGCCGTCGAAGCCGAGCGCGCGCGCGAACAGCAGGACCAGCCGAGGCCGGATGCGCTTGCCGCCGGCGCTGATGATGTACTGGCCAATCTGGTCGATCAGAGCGACTCGCGAGGCGAGCCGGCGATTAATGACGGCGTCGACCTGCAGCATGTCCTCGGCGATCAACGCGAAGGCGCCGGGGGACGTGGTCAGGTGCGAAAGTGGCGTGTGCAAGCTGGACTCGAGGGCTGCGCGATTATAGAAAGGCGAGGCTCCGCCAAGCCTGGCGAACGGCTGCGCCGAACCGGCGCGTCGTCGCCAGCGCAACGTGGCTTGTGCGGTGAGGCCGGCTTCGTGTTATAGTCGCGGGCTGTGCTCGCCAAGCACCCCAGGCGCCTCAGGCATTTAGCCGGCGCCCGCGCAGCGGCCCGTCGGCCCCTGCAGCTTCGAAGGAAGGTCTCCAGATGTACGCGGTTATCAAGACCGGTGGCAAACAATACAGGGTTGCTGCCGGTGAAAAGCTCAAGATCGAAAAGATCAGCGCCGATGTCGGCCAGCAGGTCACGCTCGACCAGGTGATGGCCATCGGCAATGGCGCCGAGCTCTCGATCGGCGCTCCGCTGGTCGCTGGCGCGAACGTCGTCGCCACCGTGCTGTCGCAGGGCCGTCACGACAAGGTCCGCATCTTCAAGATGCGCCGTCGCAAGCACTACCAGAAGCGCCAGGGGCACCGGCAATCGTTCACCGAGATCCAGATCGACGCGGTCAACGCGTGATCCTGGGTCCAGCCTAGTCAAGGAGTTCCGAGATGGCACAGAAAAAGGGCGGCGGCTCCACCCGCAACGGCCGCGACTCGCAGCCGAAGATGCTCGGCGTCAAGGTGTTTGGTGGCCAGACCGTGACGGCCGGCTCGATCATCGTGCGCCAGCGCGGCACCAAGTTCCACGCCGGCACCAACGTCGGCGTCGGCAAGGATCACACGCTGTTCGCGCTGACCGACGGGTCGGTGAGCTTCGCCGTGAAGGGCCCGCGCAACCGCCAGACGGTGTTCGTCACTCAGGCCTGAAGGGCCGCGACGCATCGACGAGACCCCGGCTTGCCGGGGTTTTGTTTTTGGCACGCGACAAAACTACCATCGCCGATTCGCCGGAGCACGCCATGAACAAGAGCGGACTGATCCTGATCACCCTGGGGCTGCTGTTCCTCGCCATGAACTTCGGCCTCGTCGAGTGGGGCTGGCTGCGCCAGTGGTGGCCGCTGATCCTCATCGCGGTTGGTTTGGTCTCGGTGCTCAAGCGCGATCGCGGCGCGCGCCGTTCGGCGCCTCCGCCCGAGGAGTCGCGCCGATGAAGTTCGTCGACGAAGCCACCATCGAGGTGATCGCCGGCGACGGCGGCAATGGGTGCATGAGCTTCCGGCGCGAGAAGTTCATCCCGTTCGGCGGGCCCAACGGCGGTGACGGCGGACGCGGAGGCAGCGTCTATGCCGTCGGCGATCGCAACCTCAACACGCTGATCGACTTCCGCTACGCGCGCCGCCACGAAGCCCGCCGTGGCGAGAACGGGCGCGGCTCCGACCAGTTCGGCGCCGCGGCCGAGGACATCGTGCTGCGCATGCCGGTCGGCACGATCATCAGCGACGCGGACACCGGCGAGCAGATCGCCGAGCTGCTGGTGCCCGACGAGAAGGTGCTGATCGTCAAGGGCGGCGACGGCGGCTTCGGCAATCTGCACTTCAAGTCGAGCACCAACCGCGCGCCGCGCCAGAAGACGCCGGGCTGGCCGGGCGAGCAGCGCCGGCTCAAGCTCGAGCTCCGCGTGCTGGCCGACGTCGGTCTGCTCGGCCTGCCCAACGCCGGCAAGTCGACGCTGATCACGGCCATCTCGAACGCGCGTCCGAAGATCGCGGACTATCCGTTCACCACGCTGCACCCGAACCTGGGGGTGGTGCGGGTGGGTCCGGAGCAGAGCTTCGTCGTCGCCGACCTGCCGGGGCTGATCGAAGGCGCGGCTGAAGGCGCCGGTCTCGGACACCTGTTCCTGCGCCACCTGCAGCGCACCCACCTGCTGCTGCACGTCGTCGATATCGCGCCGTTCGACGCCGATGCCGACCCCGTCGCGCACGCGCGTGGCATCGCCGACGAGCTGGCCAAGTACGACGCCGAGCTCGCGGCCAAGCCGCGCTGGATCGTCCTCAACAAGCTCGACATGGTTCCCGAAGCCGACCGCGGCAAGCGCGTGAAGGAATTCGTCAAGCGCCTGCGCTGGAAGGGCCCGATCTTCCAGATCTCGGCGCTGACGCGCGAAGGCTGCGAGCCGCTGATTCGCGCTATCTACGAACACGTGGCGCAGATGAAGAACGCGCCGCCGCCCGAACCCGATCCGCGCTTCGACCTCGCTGCGGCGGGCGACGCGTCGCCCGCGGCATGACGAGCCCACTGCAGCACGCCCGTCGCATCGTCGTCAAGGTCGGCTCCAGCCTGGTCACCGACGAGGGAAGGGGCGTCGACGCCGCGGCGATCGGCGCCTGGTGCCGGCAGATGGCCGCACTGGTCGCGGAGGGCCGCGAGCTCGTGATGGTGTCGAGCGGTGCGATCGCCGAGGGTATGAAGCGGCTCGGCTGGGCGCAGCGCCCGCACGCGGTGCACGAATTGCAGGCGGCGGCCGCGGTCGGCCAGATGGGGCTCGCGCAGATCTACGAATCGGCGCTTCGCGAGCACGGCATCCGCAGCGCGCTGGTGCTGCTCACGCACGCCGACCTCGCCGACCGCGAGCGCTACCTCAACGCGCGCTCGACGCTGCTCACCCTGCTCGAGCTCGGCGTGATTCCGGTGATCAACGAGAACGACACCGTCGTCACCGACGAGATCAAGTTCGGTGACAACGACACGCTGGGCGCGCTCGTGACGAATCTGCTCGACGCCGATGCGCTGGTGATCCTCACCGACCAGCAGGGCCTGTATTCGGCCGATCCGCGCAAGCACCCGGATGCGGAGCTGATCCGCGCCGCGGCTGCGGGAACGCCCGAGCTCGAGGCATTCGCCGGCGGTGCCGGCTCGTCGATCGGTCGCGGCGGCATGCTGACGAAGATCCTCGCAGCCAAGCGTGCGGCGCGCAGTGGCGCCAGCACAGTGATCGCGTGGGGCCGCGAGCCCGACGTGCTGGTGCGGCTCGCCGCCGGCGAATCGATCGGCACGCTGCTGCTCGCGAGCACGGCCAAGGTCGCCGCGCGCAAGCAGTGGATGAGCGATCACCTGCAGCTGCGCGGGTCCGTCACCGTCGACAACGGCGCCGCCGCGAAGATCCTTGAAGGCGGCAAGAGCCTGCTACCGGTCGGCGTGACCAAGGTCCAGGGCGACTTCCAGCGCGGCGACGTGATCGCCGTGCTGCGCGAGAGCGGCGCCGAGATCGGGCGCGGCCTCAGCAACTACAGCAGCAGCGAGGCGCGCCTCATCGCGCGCAAGCCGTCCGCCGAGTTCGAGCGTCTGCTCGGGTTCATCGGTGAGCCGGAACTAATCCACCGCGACAACCTGGTGATGGTCTGACGGCGGCAGCCCGCCCCGCCGGCGTCAGAGGTCAGCGGCGAACGCACCGGAACTGCTCGCACGGTCGTTGCCGTCCGACCGCCAGCTCCGAGCGAACGGCGGACCGTGCAACGCTCGCTTAAAGACGGGCGGACGCGACGGCCGCCTGCCGCCAAACCCGCTACCGCGTCAGCGACGCGGGCCTGCGACGGCGGCGTCCTGCGCGACCACGCTCGGCGGCACGACCACCGTCGGCGGCGGCCCGGCCGGCGCGTCGAGGCGCGGCTTGCCGTTCAGCGCCGGCGCTTCGGCGCGCCCGTTCTGGCGCGGCGCGTCGTCGCGGTGGTGCGTGCGCATCCCGGAGCGCAGGTAGCGATTGTGCTGGGCGTTGCGCGGCAGGAAGCGCGCGAGCTCGGTGAGCGCCATCTGGTAGACGTCACGCTTGAATTCGATCACCACGTCGAGCGGGATCCAGTACTCGTTCCAGCGCCACGCGTCGAACTCGGGATGGTCGGTCGCGCGCAGGTTCATGTCGCAGTCGCGGCCGATCAGCTGGAGCAGGAACCAGATCTGCTTCTGCCCGCGGTAGTGGCCGCGCGCGTCACGGCGGATGAAGTTCTGCGGCACCTCGTAGCGCAACCAGTCACGCGTTCGCGCGACGATCCGCACGTGTTCCGGGTTGAGCCCCACTTCCTCGTGGAGCTCGCGGTACATCGCCTGCTCGGGCGTCTCGCCGTAATTGATGCCCCCTTGCGGGAACTGCCAGGAGTGGGTCCGAATCCGTTTGCCCCAGAACACCTGGTTGCGATGGTTCAGCAGGACGATGCCGACGTTGGGTCTGAACCCTTCACGGTCGAGCATAATCACCTCGATTCTTGCGTTGAGCCATTATTGCACCGGCGCCCGCCGGCGGCCAACAACCCCACTCGCGAGCGCTTCGGGCGCCGATCCAGCCGCCTTTCCGCGCGCCGATGAAAGCCAGTCAGTTCCTGATCTCGACCCTCAAGGAAGCGCCTTCGGACGCCGAAGTCGTCAGCCACCAGCTGATGATGCGCGGCGGTTTCATCAAGCGCCTGTCCGCAGGTATCTATAACTACATGCCGATGGGCTTGCGGGTCATCCGCAAGATCGAGGCGATCATCCGCGAGGAAATGGTCGCCGCCGGCGCCGTCGAGCTCCTGATGCCCGTGGTACAGCCGGCCGAGCTCTGGCAGGAGAGCGGACGCTTCCAGAAGTACGGGCCCGAGCTGCTGCGCCTGAAGGACCGGCACCAGCGCGATTTCGTGATTCAGCCGACCAGCGAGGAGGTGATCACCGACATCGCCCGCCAGGAGCTGCGCAGCTACCGCGCGCTGCCGAAGAACTTCTTCCACATCCAGACCAAGTTCCGTGACGAGCGCCGGCCGCGCTTCGGCGTGATGCGGGGCCGCGAGTTCACGATGAAGGACGCCTACTCGTTCGATCGTGACGTCGAGGCGGCGGGGCGCAGCTACCAGCAGATGTTCGACGCCTACACGCGCATCTTCGGGCGCATGGGGCTCACGTTTCGAGCCGTCGCCGCCGACAACGGCTCGATCGGGGGGGTGCGCTCGCACGAGTTCCAGGTGATCGCCGACACCGGCGAGGACGCGATCGTCTACTGCCCGACCTCGGGCTACGCAGCCAACATCGAGATGGCGGAGGCGCTCGCACCGACGGCGCCGCGCGCCGCGCCGGCCGCCGATCTGGTCAAGACGCCGACGCCGGGTCGCAGCACCTGCGAGGACGTGGCCGCGTTTCTGGGCGTGCCGCTGCATAGCACGGTGAAGTCGATCGTGCTCGCCACCGACGCGCTCGACGCCGCCGGTGCGCCGGTCGGCACCACGATCTGGCTGCTCCTGCTGCGCGGCGACCATTCGCTCAACGAGATCAAGGTCGGCAAGCTCGAGGGCTTGCAGGGGGGCTTCCGCTTCGCGACGAGCGCCGAGATCGAGGCCACGTTCGGCTGCAAGCCGGGTTACCTCGGGCCGATCGGCATTCCGCCTTCGGTGCGCATCGTCGCCGATCGCAGCGTCGCGCCGATGAGCGACTTCGTCTGCGGCGCCAACGACGCGGACTTCCACTACACCGGCGCCAATTGGGGTCGCGACGTGGCGGAGCCGACGCTCGTCGCCGATATCCGAAACGTCGTCGCCGGCGACCCGTCGCCCGACGTTGCGGGCCCGCTGGCGATGCAGCGCGGCATCGAGGTCGGCCACGTCTTCCTGCTCGGCACGTTCTACAGCCAGAAGATGAACGCCACGTTCCTCGACGAGGCCGGCAAGCCCCAGCTCATGCAGATGGGCTGCTACGGCATCGGGGTGACGCGCCTCCTGGGCGCCGCGATCGAGCAGAACCACGACGAGCGCGGGATGATCTGGCCGCGCGCCCTGGCGCCGTTCGAGGTCGTGATCTGCCCGATCGGCTTCGACCGATCCGACGCGGTGAAGAGCGCGGCGACGACGCTGCACGACGAGCTGGCGGCCGCCGGCATCGATGTCATCCTCGACGACCGCGGCGAGCGGCCCGGCGCGATGTTCGCCGACTGGGAGCTGATCGGCGTGCCGCTGCGCATCGTCATCTCCGACCGGGGCCTGCGCGACGGGCTCGTGGAGGTGCAGGGCCGGCGCGACGCGGCAGCCACGTCCCAGCCGGCGCCGAACGTCGCGGCCTTCGTGAAGGCCGCGCTGGCTGCATGACGCCACCGCTCTCCCGCGCAGGGAGAGCGCGCCGCCGATGTCTCGGCGCAGCGTTGCTGGGCCCGGCGACGGCCGGGCTGCCGCACGTCGCACACGCCGGCCGGCAGGCCGAGGAGCCGCTCGCCGATTCCGTACGGTCGGTGCTCTCGGCAGCGATCGCCAACCACGCGCCGCCCAAGCCGACCTTCCTGACGATCGAGGAGCGCCTCGTCTACCTGCGCTGGCTCGGCGAGATGAGCGACCGCCTCAAGCGCTATATCGGCGACCACGTCACCCGTGTCGAGTTCCTGCAGACGCTCTGGTACGAGGCGCGCCGTGCCGGGCTCGACCCGTCGCTGATGCTCGGGCTGGTGCAGGTCGAGAGCGCGTTCCGCAAGTACGCGATCAGCATCGTCGGCGCACGCGGCTATACGCAGGTGATGCCGTTCTGGACCCGCGTGATCGGCGACGGCGACCCGGGTCGCCTCTTTCACATGCAGACCAACCTGCGCTTCGGCTGCGTGATCATGCGGCACTACCTCGATCGCGAGCGCGGCGATCTCTACCTGGCGCTCGGACGCTACAACGGCAGCCGCGGCCGGCCGGAGTATCCGAATGCGGTGTTCCGCGCGCAGCGGAACTGGGAGGCGGGGGGTGCCTGAAGCCGGGCGGGCGCTAAAAAGGCAGCAGCCGAGGCGGCTGCCGGCCGCAGCTTAGGCCTCGACGCCCAGCGTCTGCTGCAGCTCGCCGGCCTGGTACATCTCGGTCATGATGTCCGAGCCGCCGACGAACTCGCCATTCACGTAGAGCTGCGGAATGGTCGGCCAGTTCGAGTAGGCCTTGATACCCTGGCGGATCGACTCGTCCTCGAGCACGTTCACCGTGGTGAGGTCGCGCACGCCGCAGGCCTTGAGGATCTGCAGTGCACGGCCCGAGAAGCCGCACATCGGGAACTGCGCGGTGCCCTTCATGAAGAGCACGACGCGGTTGTTGCGGACGATGTCATCGATGCGCTGTTGAACGTCGCTCATGGCTGCAGGAGGCAAGTCGAATTTGAGGGCAGCCGACGTTATACGGCAAAGCCGGGGCAGCGCCCGTGCTTCGGCCGAATGCCCTTGCCGGCGGGCGTCGCTTCAGAACGCGTACGACGCGCCGATCTGCAGGACCGGCGAGAGGCGCAGGTCGCGCGAGAGGTCGTCGGCGCTCTGCGATCCCGAGAAGACGCGGCCCAGCTTGACGCCGCTGCTCGGTCGCAGCGACACCACGCCGATGTCGGCGCTGAAGCTCCAGCCGCCCGGCGAGGTGAGGCCGGTATAGCCGATGCCGACGTACGAAATCGTGGTGTTGTCGGTGGCGGCGCCGAGCGGACTGCGGATCAGCGAGCCCGGGCCGTAGAGCCGCCGGTCGACGCTGAACGCGCCTCCCGATGCCGACGGCATCAGCCCGGTCAAGATCTCGCTGCGCGGACCGAAGGCGACGCCGCTCGTCGCGCGGAAGCCGCCGACCTGGCGCGCACCGACCACGGCACCGGCGAAGTAGTAGTCGCCCATGGCGGTGACGCTGGTGCGGCTCGCATTCGAACGCTCGAACGCGGTCGGGTCGATGCGCAACCCGCCGCTGCTGTAGCCGAGCGCCACCCGGCCCTGCCAGCGTGCCCACGACGCCGGCGTCGTCGGTTCGTCGGCGGCGCGAGCCGTCGCGGTGGCGAAGGCCACTCCCAGCAAACCGAAACCGATCACCGAGCTACGCATGACGACCTCCGTCACTGGTGGCGGCGAGCGCCGCGGACCTGTTGTCAATGGGAGAGGATGCTACCCCGGCGGCCGCCGCTTGTCCGGTGCTCTTCGTAACCGGCGTGACCGCGCGGCACGGCGCGTGAATCCGTCACGACGAGCGCCAGCGGCCACCTGTGCAGCGCGGGTTGGCGCCAAGGTCGATGCGCGTCTCGACCGCGTCGAAGCCGCGCGCGGAAAGCATGGCCTGCACGACCGTCGCCTGCTCGTGGCCGTGTTCGAGCAGCAGCCAGCCGCCCGGCTCGAGGTGCGCCGGCGCGCCGTCGACGATCGCGCGCAGCGCCGCCGTGCCGTGGTCGTCGGCGACCAGCGCGTCGATCGGCTCGTGCGCGAGCGCCGCCAAGTGCGGGTCGTCGGGCGCGATGTACGGCGGGTTGCTCACCGCAAGATGGAAGCGCCGGGTGCCCGTCGCGCCCCACCACGAGCCGGACGCGAAAGCGACCGTGCTCTGCAAGGCGGCTGCGTTGCGGCGCGCGACGTCGAGCGCCGCGCCGCTGGCGTCGGTCGCGAGCATCGCGACCCGCGGAGCGCGGCGCTCGATGGCGATGGCGACGGCGCCGCTGCCGGTGCCGAGGTCGACCACCTCGGGGCGTTCCAGACCCGCCAGCCCGCCGGCGAGCAGCTCGAGCGCCCAGTCGACCAGCACCTCGGTGTCGGGACGCGGCACCAGCACGTCGGGCGACACGGCGAACGTGAAACCGTGGAAGTCCTTGCGTCCGGTCAGGTAGGCGAGCGGCTCGCCCGCCGAGCGGCGCCGCACCCATGCCTCGACAGCCGCGGCATCGGCCGGCGCAAGCACGGCGTCGTCGTTGGCTAGCAGCCAGCTGCGCGGCTTGCCGAGCCGCTCTGCGAGCAGCAGCTGTGCGTCGAGGCGCGCGAGGCCCGCTGCCAGCGCCTGCCGCAGCGCCTCGGCGACGGTGACGCTCACGCCGCGCCGCCGCTCTCGAGCGCCGCGAGCTGGTCGGCGGCCTGCGCCGCCTTCAGCGCGGCGATCACCTCCGACAGGTCGCCGTCGAGGATCGCCTGCAGCTTGTAGAGCGTGAGGCCGATCCGGTGATCGGTGACGCGGCCCTGCGCGAAGTTGTACGTGCGGATGCGGTCGCTGCGGTCGCCGCTGCCGATCAGGCTCTTGCGGGTCGCCGCTTCCTTGGCGTGGCGCTCGGCGCGGTCCTTCTCCCGCAGACGCGCCACCAGCACCGCCAGCGCCTTGGCCTTGTTGCGGTGCTGCGAGCGGTCGTCCTGGCACTCGGCGACGATGCCGGTCGGCAGGTGCGTGATGCGGATCGCACTGTCGGTCTTGTTGACGTGCTGGCCGCCGGCGCCGCTGGCGCGGAAGGTGTCGATGCGCAGCTCGGAGGGGTCGAGCTCGATCTGCTCGGCTTCGTCGGGCTCGGGCATCACCGCCACGGTGCAGGTGCTGGTGTGAATGCGCCCCTGGGTTTCGGTGACCGGCACGCGCTGGACGCGATGCCCGCCCGACTCGAACTTGAGCGCGCCGAACGCGTCGGCACCGTCGACCCGGAACACGATCTCGCGGTAGCCGCCGAGGTCGCTCGCGCTCTCGGACATGATCTCGGTGCGCCAGCCGGAGCGCTCGGCAAACCGCAGGTACATGCGCGCCACGTCGGCGGCGAACAGCGCCGACTCGTCGCCGCCGGTGCCGGCGCGGATCTCGACGAACGCATTGCGGGCGTCATCAGGATCTCGCGGCAGGAGGGCGGTCTGCAGTTCGAGGTCGAGGCGGTCGACATCGGCAGCGGCGGCGCCGATCTCCTCTTCGGCGAGTTCGGCCATCTCCGCATCGCCCGCGCTTTCCTCCAGCATGGTGCGGGCCGCGGCGAGGTCGCGCTCGCGCTGGCTGAAGCGGTCGAAGCGTTCGACGAGGCTCGACACCTCGGCGTGCTCGCGGGTCAGTTCGCGGTAGCGCTTCATGTCGCTCGCGACGTGGCCGTCGGCGAGCGTGGCGTCGAGTTCCGCGAGCCGCAGCGCGAGGCGCTCGAACTGCTCGCGAAGGCTGTCTTTCATGGGGGCGTGCGGATGCGCGCGCTGCGGCGCCGCTCGGCGAGCGGCGAGCCGCGAGCGACGCTAGCGGGGGGTGGCGCCCGGCCCGCCGCGCGAGCCGCCGCGCAGGAAGAGGCGGGCAATCGTCTCGCCGAGGCGCTCGCGCGCGGCCGGCTCGGCTCGCCGCAGCTCGACCAGGGTGCCGTGCAGCATCTTCTGCGCGAGGCCCTTCGAGAGCGCGTCGAGCACCGTGTCGGTATCGGCGCCCGAGGCGAGGAGCTTGCGCGCACGCGCGATCTCGGCGCTGCGCCAATCATCGACCTGCGCGTTGAGAGCCTGGATCAGCGGCACGCTGTCACGCTGCTCGAGCCAGTCCTCGAAGTTGCGCACGCCGACTTCGATGATCGCCTCGGCCTGCGCGACCGCGGCTTCGCGCTTCTCGCCGGCGGTCTGCACCAGCGCCGAAAGGTCGTCGACGGTGTAGAGGTAGACGTCGTCGAGGCGACCGACCTCGGACTCGATGTCGCGTGGCACCGCCAGGTCGACCATGAACATCGGGCGGTGCCGGCGCGTTTTCAGCGCGCTTTCCACGGCGCCGAGGCCGATGATCGGCAGCGAGCTCGCGGTGCTCGAGACCACGATGTCGAATTCGGCGAGCCGCGCCGGCAGGTCGACGAGGCGCATCGACTCGCCGCCGAAGCGCGCGGCGAGCTCGGCGCCGCGCTCGGCGGTGCGGTTGGCAATTGCGATCGCCTTCGGTGCGCGCGCGGCGAAGTGGGTCGCGGCGAGCTCGATCATCTCGCCGGCGCCGACGAACAGCACCCGCGTGTCTCGGAGGTCCTCGAACAGCTGCGCGGCCAAGCGCACGGCGGCGGCCGCCATGCTGATCGAGTGGGCGCCGATCTCGGTCGAGGAGCGAACTTCCTTGGCGACCGCGAACGAGCGCTGGAACATCTGCTGCAGCGTGCCGCCGAGCGTGCCGGCCTGGTCGGCCTCGCGCACCGACTGCTTCATCTGGCCGAGGATCTGCGGCTCGCCGAGCACCATCGAGTCGAGCCCGCTGGCGACGCGGAACGCGTGGCGCGCCGCCGAGCTGCCTTCGAGCACGTAGGCGTGCGGCCGCAGGGCGTCGCCCGCGACCCCGCCGATGCCGGCGAGCCACTCGAACGCCGGCGTCACGATGTCGCGGTCCGCGCCAAGGTAGAGCTCGGTGCGGTTGCAGGTCGAGACGATCGCGACCTCGTCGGCGCGCGGCAAACGGCTACGGAAGCTCCGCAGTGTCGCGCCGAGCTGTTCGGGGGCGAACGAGATCCGGCCGCGCAGATCGAGCGGCGCCGTCGTGTGGTTGAGCCCCAGCGCGAAAACGCTCATCGGCCAATTATAAAATTTGCGGCCATGCCCCTGCCCCGGGGCGGTGCGGCCGGCGGACGCCGCCCTTCGACACAAAGGACGGGATGGGTCCGCTCGATCTGCTCTGGCACCTCGCCAACTTCTTCGCGCCGGCGGTGGGCGTCGGCGTGATCACGCCGAGCTTTGCCAAGCTGCTGTGGCGCCGCGACCTCAAGAGCGCGCCCTGGCTGCGACTCGTCGGCTGGACCACCGCAGCGTCGGCCGTGGTGCTGATCGCCGGGCTCGTGGTGTTCAGCCAGGACGGCAAGATCGCGACGTACGCCGCGGTGGTGGTTGCGGCGGGCACGGCGCTCTGGTGGGCCGGGTTCCGGCGCTGAGACCTCACTCGGGCCGCAGCGCCCGCACCGGCGGCGCCCGTCGTGAGAGGGCGTTCGAGGGCGCCCGGCAACGCCGTCACGCCGGCTGCGTCACGGCGCCAAGCGGCGTTCGGAACGCCGCGTCCGGCCGCCAGACCGCGCGCAGGGTGTGGCCGCGCACCTCGCTGATCGTCACGTCGACCAGCTGACCCACGAGCGGCGCCGGCCCCGCGAAGTTGACGACGCGGTTGCACTCGGTGCGGCCCGACAGCTCGCCGGCGTCCTTGCGCGAGCGGCCTTCGACGAGGATGCGTTGCACGGTGCCGACGCGGGCCCGGCTGATTGCGTGCCCCTGCGCCTCGATCGCCGCCTGCAGCTCCGCAAGGCGGGCGAGCTTCTCGGCCGCCGGCGTGTCGTCGGCCAGCGACGCCGCCGGCGTGCCGGGCCGAGGGCTGAACACGAAGCTGAAGCTGTGGTCGAAGCCGACGCGTTCGATCAGCGCCATCGTCTGGGCGTGGTCGGCCGCGGTCTCGCCCGGAAAGCCGACGATGAAGTCGCTCGAGATCGACAGGTTCGGGCGCACCGCGCGCAGGCGCCGCACCGTGTTCTTGAACTCGAGGGCGGTGTAGCCGCGCTTCATGGCGGCAAGGATGCGGTCGCTGCCGTGCTGGACCGGCAGGTGCACGTGGTCGACGAGCTGCGGCACGCGCGCGTAGACGTCGATCAGGCGCTGCGTGAACTCCTTCGGATGGCTCGTGGTGTAACGGATGCGGGCGATGCCGGGGATCTCGGCAATCAGCTCGATCAGGGTCGCGAAATCGGCGATCTCGCTCGTGCCACCCATCGGAGCGCGGTACGCGTTGACGTTCTGGCCGAGCAGCGTCACTTCGCGCACGCCCTGATCCGCGAGGCCCGCGACCTCGATCAGCACGTCGTCGAGCGGCCGCGAGACCTCCTCGCCCCGCGTGTAAGGCACCACGCAGTAGCTGCAGTACTTGGAGCAGCCTTCCATGATCGAGACGAACGCGGTCGAGCCCTCGACGCGCGCCGGCGGCAGGTGGTCGAACTTCTCGATCTCCGGGAAGCTGATGTCGACCTGCGGGCGCGCCGCGCGCCGCCGCGCGTCGAGCATCGCCGGCAGCCGGTGCAGCGTCTGCGGCCCGAACACCACGTCGACGTAGGGCGCGCGCTCGACGATGGCGGCGCCTTCCTGGCTCGCGACGCAGCCGCCGACGCCGATCAGCACGCCCTTGGCCTTGAGGTGCTTGATGCGGCCGAGGTCGCTGAACACCTTCTCCTGTGCCTTCTCGCGCACCGAGCAGGTGTTGAAGAGGATGAGGTCGGCGCTCTCGACGTCGTCGGTCCGCTCGTACCCGTCGGCCTCGTGCAGCACGTCGACCATCTTGTCGGAGTCGTAGACGTTCATCTGGCAGCCGAACGTCTTGATGAACACGTGCTTGGGCGTGCGCTCGCTCCTCACGGCCGGCTCCAGACTTGCGCGGCCGGGTCGAACACCCATTGCTGCGCCTGTTGCGGGGTGGTCGGCCACGGCCGCTTCGCGGCTTCCTCGGGCGTGAGGATCCAGACGTCCTTGACCAGGCCGAGCGTGTCGAGCGTGTAGTGCACCAGGAGGCGCGCGCCGACCAGGCTCGCCGACATCGCCATCATGTTCTCGGCAGTGCGGATGCGGGCGCCGGGCGCAAGCCGGGCCGGGCGGCCGTTGAGCGTCGCCTCGGGCGGGTCGTTGATGACGAGGGTGCCCCGCAGCGCATCGGCCGGGAAGCTGCGCTGCACCTGCGCCGCCGCGGGCAGCGCGGCGAGGCTCGCGAGAAAGAAGGCGGCGAGGGCGCGTCGGTACATCGGGCGGTCTTGGCGAATGCCGGTACGGCGAGGGCTGCGCCGACAAAGAAAAACGGCCCCGGTCTTGCGAAGACGGAGCCGGGGATCTGGTGGCGCTTCAGGGATTCGAACCCCGGACCTGCGGATTATGATTCCGTCGCTCTAACCGACTGAGCTAAAGCGCCTGAGCCCGCAAGTATAAGCGACCCGTCACGACGGCTGCCCGCCGGTCGATCGACAATGCCACCACGCCGGTCATCGCGCCGGCCTTCCCAGGTCGCTCTTCATGTTCTCTTTCTTCAAGAAGAAGCCCGCGCCGGAGCCTGCAGCGCCCGCGCCGGGCGCACCCGCCTCCGAGCTCGAAACTCCTGCAGCCGCGCCGGCACCGGCACCCACGCTTGCGGAGCGTCTGCGCAACTGGGTGGTACCGGGCAGCGCCGAGCGCGCTGCCGCCCCGCCGCCGGGGCCGGTCGAGCCGGCGCCCGCCGGACGCGCGGAGCCGAGCCCGCCCGCAACGCTGGCATTCGAGGAACCGCGCTCCGGAGATGCGGATCGTCGGGTGCAACTTGCGCCGGCCGTGGGCGCGCCGACGGCTCTCGCGCCGGTGACGCCAGAGCCCGTGCCGCATGCCGGACCAGCGGCACCCATGGCGCCCTCGGTGGCACCTGCAGCGCCGGCAGCACCGGTGGCGCAACCCGAGCCGTTGTCCGCGCCCGCCGCAGCGCCGTCCGCGCCGCCGGCCCCGACGTTCGCGCCGACGTTCGCGACAGCCGGACGGGCGCCGGCGACAGCCCCTGCATCCACGCCGTCGGCGGACGAAACTCCTGCGGAACCGGCTGCATCGACCGCCGCGTCTGTTGCGCCGCCCCTTGCCGGTTCGCCGCCCCTAGCGCCCGAAGCACTGCGCAGCGATCGACCCGCCGCACCGTCGGTGGCCCCGCGGCCGGCACCTGCGCCACGGCCGAGTGCGCCCACCACGATCACCGCGAAGGCGTTCGGCGCGCGCGACGATGACCCGGAGCCGGAGGTCGACGCCGCCGCCGAGCCCGGCCGTGCCGCCTGGCTCTCGCGCCTGAAGAGCGGCCTTCGCAAGACCGGTGCATCGATCACGCAGGTGTTCGTTGCGACCCGGATCGACGACGCGCTCTACGAAGACCTCGAGGCCGCGCTGCTGCAGGCCGACGCCGGCGGTCGTGCGACCGAGTACCTGCTCGAGGACCTGAAGCAGCGGGTGCGCCGCACCGCGGCCAAGGACGTCCCGGCGATCAAGGGCCTTCTGATCGACGCGCTTGCCGACCTGTTGAAGCCGCTCGAGAAGTCGCTCGTGGTGGGCGAGCACACGCCGACCGTGATGATGGTGGTCGGGGTCAACGGCGCCGGCAAGACCACCAGCGTCGGCAAGCTCGCGCGCCACCTGGTCGAGCACGAACAGAAGGTGCTGCTCGCCGCCGCTGACACCTTCCGCGCGGCCGCCCGTGAGCAGCTCGCGGCGTGGGCGCAGCGCGCCGACGTGCCGGGCATGTCGGCACGTCCGCGCGGTCAGGTCGAGATCGTCGGTCAGGAAGGCGGCGATCCGGCGGGTGTCACTTTCGACGCGGTCACCGCGGGGCGCGCACGCGACTGCGACGTGGTCCTCGTCGACACCGCCGGGCGCCTGACGACCCAGCTCCACCTGATGGAGGAGCTGAAGAAGATCCGCCGCGTGATCGGCAAGGCGCAGGCCGGCGCGCCGCACGAGGTGCTGCTGGTGATCGACGGCAACACCGGACAGAACGCGCTCTCGCAGGTCAAGCTGTTCGATGAAGCGCTCGACCTCAGCGGGCTCGTCATCACCAAGCTCGACGGCACCGCCAAGGGCGGCGTGCTGGCCGCAGTAGCGCTCTGGTCGTCCGAGCGGCCGCGTCCGCTGCCGGTCTACTTCATCGGCGTCGGCGAGAAGCTCGAGGACCTGCAAACGTTCCGCGCGCGCGAGTTCGCGCGCGCGCTGGTCGGCTGATTCGTCGGGCCGAGGCGGCGCGGGCTCGCGGCCGCACGAGCGGCGCCGTTCAGGAAATGGTCAGGCCGTTTCCTGCTCACGCAGCGTGCGGTGAGCGGACGACAGAAGCGGACGGTGCGGGGCGCGGGCTGAACCAACTCAGGCCGACGACGCCCCGACCGTCACGCCGTCGGAGCAGTGCGGCAGCGAGCCGCGCGGCACCACGTGCCGCTCAGCGCGCGGGAACGAGCCCCGGCGACACGGTGTCCATGTCGTCGAACCACGAAATCGCGTTCGGCTCGAGCACCTCGATGACCTCCTGGTCGGGCGCCTCGCGCAGGTCGCCGTCGAACGGGCCGTGCGCGCTGTCGGCGAGCGCCGCCGCGCCTGCGCCGGCCGATGCCGCAGCGGCCAGGCGTGCCGCCTTCGCCGCCTGTCGCGCCTTCACGCGCTCGGGGATCGCGGGCGCGTCGGGCACCAGGCGGGCGCGCGCGACCTCGACCATCGGCAACTGGTCCTCGCGCCAGATGTGCAGCGGGATCTGCGCGGCGGTGAGCGTGCGCTCCATGCGATCGAGGCGGGCCCGCGTCGCGGCGTCCATCTGCTCGACCTGCGGCCGCACCTCGACCACCGCGAGCACCTTCGAGGTGACGTCGCAGATCACGAAGTCCGCACAGTGCGCGCCGATGCGCCGCATCCACTCGCCGTAGGAGTTGCGCTTGGGCACGTCGATGAAGCGCGCGATCGGCACCTGCGACACGATCATGTAGCCGGGCAGGGCGAGCTTGAGCGTGCTGTAGGCCAGACGCTCGGGCTTCTTCAGGATGCGCGTCGGCTCGGGGGCCCAGCCGATGAGCGTGTCGACGCGGTCTTCGATCGCTTCGGCACGCGTGGCGAGCGCGCTGCGCTTGCCGAACCACCAGACCAGCGGCAGCGCCGAGGCCATCAGGATCACGAAGGCGGTGGTCAGGTCGAACGGCATCGGCAGGCCCGGTGGAGCGGTGGAACGTAGGCGGAGCCGGTCAGCGCAAGCCGCCGAGCCCCTTGGCGCCGGCCATGCGCTTCATCATCTTCATCATGCCGCCGCCCTTCATCTTCTTCATCATGTCTCGCATCTGCTCGAACTGGTTCAGCAGACGGTTGACATCCTGAACCTGGACGCCCGCGCCGGCCGCGATGCGGCGCTTGCGCGTGGCCTTCAGGATCTCGGGTTTGCGGCGTTCGAGCGGGGTCATCGAGCAGATGATCCCCTCCATGCGGCGGACGTCGCGCTCGGCGCGCTCCATCTCCGCCGGGCCGATCTGGCCCGCTTTTCCCGTCAGCTGCGACGGTAACTTGTCCATGAGGCCGCCGAGACCTCCCATCTTCTTCATCTGTGAAATCTGCGACAGGAAGTCGTTCAGATCGAACCCGGTCCCGGACTTGACCTTGTCGGCGAGCTTCTGCGCCGCCGCCATGTCGACGCCCTTCTGGACCTCCTCGACCAGGCCGACGATGTCGCCCATGCCGAGCACGCGGCCGGCATGGCGCTCGGCGTCGAACACCTCGAGCCCGTCGATCTTCTCGCTGACGCCGGCGAACTTGATCGGTGCGCCGGCGATGGTCTTGACCGAGAGCGCGGCGCCGCCACGCGCATCGCCGTCGAGCTTGGTCAGCACGATGCCGGTGAGCGGCAGCGCTTCGCGGAACGCCTTGGCGGTGTTGACCGCGTCCTGACCCTGCATCGCGTCGACGACGAACAGCGTCTCGACCGGCTTGAGCGCCGCGTGCAGGTCGCGGATCTCGGCCATCAGCTTCTCGTCGATCGCCAGGCGCCCGGCGGTGTCGACGATCAGGACGTCGTGATAGTGGCGCCGCGCGTGGTCGAGCGCGGCCTGCGCGATCGCGAGCGGCTGGTCGCTCGCGCTCGACGGGAACCATTCGGCGCCGGCCTGGCGGGTCACCACCTTGAGCTGGTCGATCGCCGCCGGGCGGTAGACGTCGGCCGAGACGGTGAGCACCTTCTTCTTGCGGCGCTCGATCAGGTGCTTGGCGAGCTTGGCGGTCGTGGTCGTCTTGCCGGCGCCCTGCAGGCCAGCCATCAGGATGACCGCGGGCGGCTGCGTCGCGAGGTTGATGTCGGCGACGCCGGCGCCCATCGTCGCGGCGAGCTCGCGGTGCACGATGCCGACGAAGGCCTGGCCCGGCGAGAGCGAGCCGACGACTTCCTGGCCGAGCGCGCGTTCCTTGACGCGGGCGATGAAGTCGCGCACCACCGGCAGCGCGACGTCGGCCTCGAGCAGCGCCATCCGGACTTCGCGCAGCATGTCCTGCACGTTGTCCTCGGTGATGCGGGCCTGACCGCGCATCGTCTTGACGAGACGACTCAGGCGGTCGGTGAGATTCGATGCCATGGGTTGTGCCGCTCCGCGACGAAGCGGATCAGTACACTCCGGTCGATGATTCTATCGTTCGGCCCCCCCGGCGACGGCGCCGTGGCGGCGGGCCTCGCGTTCGGTCTGCCCACGGTCTGCGCGCTCCTCGCGTACGCCGTCGCGGCACTGCCGGGCGAGCGATCGGCGTCCCTCCTGCGCAGCGCGCTCCTGGTCGGCTGGATCGCCCACGGCATCGCGATCGCCGTCGACGTCGCCGGCATCGGCTCGGTGACCTCCGGCGCGCGCTTCGGCTTCGCCCCGGCGCTGTCGGCCACCTTGTGGCTGGTGCTCGGCGTCTACCAGCTCGAGGCGCGCGTGGTTCCGCTGCCGGGCGCGCGACGCAAGCTCGCGCTGCTTGGCGTCGCGGTGGTCGCGCTCGCCTGGTGCTTTCCCGGCCGGCTGCATCCGAACGTCGGCTCGCCGTGGGCGCCGCTGCACTGGATGCTGGGCCTCGCGTCGTACGGGCTGTTCGGCGTCGCGGTGCTGCACGCGGCGCTGCTCGACCGTGCCGAGCGCCAGCTGCGAGGCAACCCCGCCGCACCGGTCCTGGCGGCGCCGGCACCGCCCGTGGAAGGCATTCCGCTGCTGCGGCTCGAGCGCCTGACGTTCCGCTTCGTCACGGCCGGCTTCGCGATGTTGTCGGCGGCGCTGGTGTTCGGTGCGGTGTTCGCTCATCCCTGGCGCTGGGATCACAAGACCGTGTTCTCGCTGCTCGGCTGGCTCGTCTTCGCCGCGCTGGTGATCGGGCGTTACCGCTTCGGCTGGCGCGGCATCAAGGCCACGCGCTGGCTCTATGCGGGGGCACTGTTGCTGCTGCTCGCCTACGTGGGCTCGCGCTTCGTGCTCGAGGTGCTGCTGCATCGCGGACCGACGGGCGGGTGACGCGATGAAGATCGTCCTCGTCCTGATTGCCGTCGCGATCCTGTTCTGGCTGATGTTCGGCGGGCGCCGGCGCACCGGCGGCCGCAGGGCGCCGCGCGGCTCGCGTTCCGCGGCGCCGCAGCCGATGGTCGCGTGCGCCTATTGCGGCGTGCACCTGCCGCGCGACGAGGCGCTGGTCGACGGCAGCTCGGTGTTCTGCGGTCGCGAGCACCGCATCGCCTTCGAGCGGGACGGCCGCAAGGCATGAGCAGGGCGGCTTTCTGCCGCTGGCGAGTGTGAGCGGCGCCCTGCGGCGTTCGAGCCCACGGCGGCGGCCGCCCGACGCCGACGAGTCGTGGTTCGGCTCGTTCGGCGGCGGGCTCGACAGCGGCTTTCGCGCGGACGACGCCGAGGCCAACGCATGGTGGGACGACGATCCGGCGCACGATCGCGCGCCGTTCGAGTCGCCGATGGTCGACCTCGATGCGGTGGACGCGACGTCGACTTTCGAGCGCATCTATCGGGCCTTCATCGCGGCGCGTGCGGCACTCGGCGTCGCGCTCGTCGGCACCCTCGGCGTCGCGGGCGTGTTCGGCCTCAGGCCCGCGCAGCCGGTCGCGCTGCTGAGCGTCGGCTACGCCGCGCTCGCGATCAGCATGTGGCTGCTGCCGCGCTTCCGGCGCACCGGCACCGCGCAATCGCTGGCGCGCCTGCGCAGCCCGCAGTGGATCGCGACCATCGGTGCGGACCTCGTCAGCTTCACCAGCCTGCACGTGCTGGCGCCGGCGTCGAGCTTCAACTACGTGGCGCTGCTCGCGTTGCCCGTGCTGATGGCGGGCGTGCTGACACCGCGCCTGCCGGCGCTCGCGACCGCCGCGGCGGCGACGCTCGCGCTGCTGGCGGCGGCCTGGCTCGACTGGCTGACCGGCGACGACCTCACGCTCCTCATGACGCAGGCGGGCCTTGCCGGCAGCGGCTTCTTCGTGATCGCACTGATCGCCGGCGAGCTGGCGCGCCGCCTCGCCCGCGAGGAGCTGAGCGCGCGCGGCAGCCTCGCGCTCGCACGCCAGCAGGCCCAGCTCAATCGCCTGGTCATCGAGGAGATGCAGGACGGCGTGCTGGTCGTCGACCGCGACGGGCAGGTGCGTGCCGCCAACCCGGCGGCGCGGCGGCTGCTGGCGCCCGAGGGCCTGGCGCGCGCCGCGCCGTTCGACCTGCGCGACATGCCGGCCTGGCACGAGCTCGTCAAGGCGGTCGAGCGGGCGTTCCACGACGCGAGCTGGCCCGAAGCCGGTCGCGACGTCGTGTTGGCGTTCGAGGGTGCTCCGCCGCGCACGCTGCGCGCGCGCATGCGTTTCACGTGGCGGCGCGACTCGCCGGCGCGCGAGGAGTTCTGCGTGCTGTTCATCGAGGACCTGCGCAGCGTGCAGGCGCGCAGCCGTCAGGAGCAGCTCGCCGCGATGGGCCGGGTCTCGGCCGGCGTCGCCCACGAGATCCGCAATCCGCTCGCGGCGATCTCGCAGGCCAATGCGCTGCTTTCGGAAGATGCCACCGACCCCGGGCAGCGCCAGCTGATGAAGATGGTCGCGGACAACGTCGAGCGCCTCAAGCGCATCGTCGACGACGTGATGGAGGTCGCGCCGGGCCAGGTGCAGGACCTGGTGCCGATCGACGCGACGGCGCACGTCGGCGCGCTGTGCAGCGAGTGGGCGCGCGCCAACCGCGTCGCGCTCGGCGAGCGCAGCGTGCTGAAGGCCGACCTGCCGGCCGAGGCGCTCGGCGTCGTCTTCGACCCGGAGCACCTGCGCCGCGTGCTCGTCAACCTGCTCGACAACGCGCATCGCCATGCGAGCGGCGCACCGGGCTCGGTGTGGCTGCGCGTCGCGGCGCAGGGCGACGAGGCGGTGCTCCTGAGCGTGTGCAGCGACGGCGCGCCGATCCCCGACGACGTCGAGCCGCATCTCTTCGAGCCGTTCTTCTCGACGCGCAGCCGCGGCACCGGACTCGGCCTCTACATCTGCCGCGAGCTCTGCGCGCGCTATGGCGCGAGCATCGACTACCGGCTTCGGCCTGCCGACGAGCGCCTGCGCAACGAGTTCTTCGTCGAGATGCGGCGCGCTCAGCTCGGCACGATCGAGAGCCGGCTGCACCTGGGGCCGTGGGCTTGAAGACCGCGGGTCACGAGTGCCCCGAGGCGCTGCGCTGTCGTGCCGCGAGGCTCCTGCGCGGGCACGCGCGCTCCGCGCCCGGTGCAGCGGCACCGCGCGCCCGAGCCTGCTAGCGTTCGCGCATGGCCACCGCCTCGAGCTTCACTCTGCTGATCGTCGACGACGAGCCGGATCTGCGCACGCTCTACGAGCTGACGCTGCTGCGCGAGGGCTACGAGCTCGACACCGCCGGCAGCGTGCAGGACGCACTCGAGCACCTTGCCGAGCGCAGCTACAGCGCCGTCATCACCGACATGCGGCTGCCCGATGGCAGCGGCCTCGACCTGCTGCGCTGGCTCGAGGACCGCTCGCGGCGCGAGAAGACGATCGTCATCACCGCCTACGGCTCGGCCGAGAACGCGGTCGAGGCGCTGAAGGCCGGCGCCTACGACTACCTGACCAAACCGGTCGACCTGAAGCAGTTCCGCGCGGTGATCGCCTCGGCGCTCGGGCGCGGTGGCGGTGCACCGACGCCGCCAGCGGCGGGCAGCCTGCCATCGAACGGCGGCGGCGGCAGCGCCGGCGGCAATGGCGGTGGCGCCAGCGCCGGCGGCGCCGGTGCCGGCAGCAACGGCGGCCATCCGGGCACCGGCGGCAGCGCCGCGGCCGCGCGCACTGCCGAAGCCGCTGCGCCGTCGCGCGCCAGGCCTGTCTCCGCGTCGCCGGCGAGCCAGGCACTCGAACGCATGGCGGGGCAGTCGGCGGCGATGAAGCAGGTGCGCTCGCTGGTCGAGAAGGTGGCGCGCAGCATGGCGCCGGTGCTGATCAGCGGCGAGTCGGGTACCGGCAAGGAGCTGGTCGCCCGTGCCATCCACGCGGTGAGCGTGCGCCATGCGCAGCCGTTCGTCGCGGTCAACTGCGGTGCGATTCCGGAGCAGCTGCTCGAGGCCGAGTTCTTCGGCTATCGCAAGGGCGCCTTCACCGGCGCCGCCGACGATCGCGAGGGGTTCTTCCAGGCGGCCAGCGGCGGCACGCTGTTCCTCGACGAGATCGGCGACCTGCCGCTCTCGATGCAGTCCAAGCTGCTGCGCGCGATCCAGGAACGCTCGGTCCGCCCGGTCGGCGCCGTCGCCGAGACGCCGGTCGACGTGCGGCTGCTGAGCGCGACCCACAAGGACTTGGGCGCCGAGGTGCAGGCCGGCCAGTTTCGCCAGGATCTCTATTACCGGCTCAACGTGATCCAGATCCGCGTGCCGCCCTTGCGCGAGCGCCTCGAGGACCTGGTCGCGGTGAGCGAGCGCGTGCTCGAGAGGCTGTCGCGCGACGCCGGCGTGTGGCCGCCGCCGCGGCTCACGCCCGCCGCGTTGGCGCAGCTCGCGCGCCATTCGTTCCCCGGCAACGTCCGCGAGCTCGAGAACCTGCTGCACCGCGCGGTGGCGCTCTCGGGCGGCGACGAGATCGATGCCGACGACCTCGGCCTCGGCGAACTCGACGGGGCGGGCGACAGCGCGCCGGGGAGCCTGCCGGTGTCGCCCGCGATCGAAGCCGAAGACGTGCCTGCATCGTTCGCGATGGCGCGCGAGCCGCTGCCGAACGACCTCGCGAAATACCTCGACGACGTCGAGCGCGACATCCTCGTGCGCGCCCTCGAGCAGCATCGCTTCAACCGCACCGCGGCGGGCGCGAGCCTCGGACTCTCGCTGCGGCAGATGCGCTACCGCATGGCGCGCCTCGGCGTCACCGCCGGCAGCGACACGTGATCACGCTGCCGCGCGCGGCGGCCGTGCGTCGGGATCGATGAGCATGACGACGACGTGGAACGGCGGCTGGTACGTGCCGGCTCGTCATGTCCCTTCGCCGAACTTCGGTTCGCGGCCGCCCGCGACCCTCGTGACCCTCGCATTGGTCCATTCGATCAGCCTGCCGCCGGGCGTGTATGGCGGCGACGCGATCGAGCGGCTGTTCACCAACCGGCTCGACTGGAGCCTGCATCCGTATTTCGAGTCGATTCGTGGCCTCGAGGTCTCGGCACACTTCGTGATCCGGCGCGCCGGCGGGCTCGTGCAGTTCGTCTCGACCGACGACCGCGCATGGCATGCCGGTGCCTCGGTCTGGCAAGGCCGCCCGAACTGCAACGACTATTCGGTCGGCATCGAGCTCGAAGGGCTTGAAGGCGAGACCTTCGAAGGGCCCCAGTACGAGGCCCTCGCGCGCCTGCTCGGCGACCTGCGAAAGCGTCATCCGATCGACGCCGTCGCAGGTCACGAACATGTCGCACCAGGGCGCAAGCTCGATCCGGGTCCGGGCTTCGACTGGGCCCGGCTCGAAGCCTCGCTGGGCTGGCGCGACGTCGCCTTCGCAGGTCTCGCGGCGCCCGCAACCGAACGTAAGGACGCTTGAAATCAGGTCCGTTTCGTGCGGGGTTCCCGTGCACGAAAAACGCTATACGTAGTGGTTGAACGGCCGGAAGACCCCAGATATAGTGTCCTGGCGGTGTTATCCTGACGCCGCTCGCGAAACGCCCGAAGGGGCCCCGCGATCGGCATCACCGCCCGAGAACAACGTCTTTCGCGAACCGCATTGTCGACGCTGCGTGCGTCGGCCTCAGCGCGGTTCCCGACCTCCGGCCGCCCACGTGCGGCCACCCACTCACAGGGAGTCCCATGCAAACCATCACCGTTCCGAGCGCACCCCCGGCGACCGTGCTGCGACCCGCCACCCGACCTGCCGGCAGCCCCTCCGCGTACGAGGGCTATCAGATCCTGCGGCGCAACGGCGCGGTGGTCGCGTTCGAGCCGAACAAGATCGCGGTCGCGCTGATGAAGGCCTTCCTCGCGGTGCACGGCACGCAGGGCGCCGCGTCGGCGAGCGTTCGCGAGACCGTCGACGGCCTGACCGAGTCAGTGGTGCGCGCGCTGCTGCGCTCGCGCCCGGGCGGCGGCACCTTCCACATCGAGGACGTGCAGGACCAGGTCGAGCTCGGCCTCATGCGCGGTGGCCACCACGAGGTCGCACGTGCCTACGTGCTGTACCGCGAGCGCCGCGCGCAGGAGCGTGCCAAGGGCGGCCGCGCTCCAGAGGCCGTCGAGCCGGCGATCACGGTCACCGACCGCGGTCAGCGCGTGCCGCTCGACCTCGGCCGTCTGCAGACGCTCATCGAATCGGCGTGTGCCGACCTCGGCGTCGACGTCCGCCCCGAGCCGATCCTCGCCGAGACCAAGCGCAACCTGTACGACGGTGTGCCGATCGACGAGGTGCACAAGGCGGCGATCCTCGCCGCGCGCACGCTGATCGAGCGCGACCCGGGCTACAGCCGCGCCACCGCACGCCTGCTGCTGCACACGATCCGCCGCGAGATCGTCGGCGAAGAGCTGCTGCAATCCGACATGGCGCTGCGCTACCCCGACTACTTTGCGCAGTTCATCAAGCGCGGCGTCAACGCCGAGCTGCTCGACGAGCGCCTGATGCAGTTCGACCTCGCCCGGCTCGGCGCCGCGCTGAAGGCCGATCGCGACCTGCAGTTCGACTACCTCGGCCTGCAGACGCTCTACGACCGCTACTTCCTGCACGTCGACGACGTCCGCATCGAAATGCCGCAGGCGTTCTACATGCGGGTGGCGATGGGCCTGGCCCTGGGCGAGGTCGACCGCGAGGCGCGCGCGATCGAGTTCTACGAGGTGCTCTCGACGTTCGACTTCATGAGCTCGACGCCGACCCTGTTCAATTCGGGAACGCGCCGCTCGCAGCTTTCGAGCTGCTATCTCACGACGGTGGCCGACGACCTCGACGGCATCTACGAGGCGCTCAAGGAGAACGCGCTGCTGTCCAAGTTCGCCGGCGGTCTGGGCAACGACTGGACCAACGTGCGCGCGCTCGGCAGCCACATCAAGGGCACCAACGGCAAGAGCCAGGGCGTGGTGCCGTTCCTGAAGGTCGTCAACGACACCGCGGTCGCGGTCAACCAGGGCGGCAAGCGCAAGGGCGCGGTCTGCGCGTACCTCGAGACCTGGCACCTCGACATCGAGGAGTTCCTCGAGCTGCGCAAGAACACCGGCGACGATCGCCGCCGCACGCACGACATGAACACCGCCAACTGGGTCCCCGACCTGTTCATGAAGCGCGTGATGGAAGGCGGCGAGTGGACCCTGTTCTCGCCGAGCACCTGCCCCGACCTGCACGACAAGTTCGGCACCGACTTCGAGGCGGCCTATACCGCCTACGAAGACAAGGTCGCGCGCGGCGAGATCAAGCTCTTCAAGAAGATGAAGGCGGCCGACCTCTGGCGCCGCATGCTGACGATGCTGTTCGAGACCGGGCACCCCTGGATCACGTTCAAGGACGCCTGCAACGTGCGCTCGCCGCAGCAGCACGTCGGCGTCGTGCACTCGAGCAACCTCTGCACCGAGATCACGCTCAACACCAGCGAGACCGAGATCGCGGTCTGCAACCTGGGCTCCGTGAACCTCGCGCATCACGTCAAGGACGGTCGGATCGACCATCCCAAGCTGCAGCGCACCATCGCCACCGCGATGCGGATGCTCGACAACGTGATTGACATCAACTACTACGCGGTGCGCAAGGCGCGCGACTCGAACCTGCGCCATCGCCCAGTCGGCCTCGGCATCATGGGCTTCCAGGACGCCCTCTACGAGACCGGGACGCCGTACGCGTCGGAAGCCGCCGTCGAGTTCGCCGACCGCTCGATGGAGGCGGTGTGCTACTACGCCTACTGGGCCTCGACCGAGCTCGCCGCCGAGCGCGGCCGCTATTCGAGCTATCGCGGCTCGCTGTGGGACCGCGGCGTGCTGCCGATGGACACGCTCGATCTGCTCGCCGAGCAGCGTGGCGGCTACGTCGACATCGACCGCAGCAGCGCGCTCGACTGGGACGCGCTGCGCCAGCGCATTGCGGTGCACGGCATGCGCAACTCGAACTGCGTCGCGATCGCGCCGACCGCGACCATCTCGAACATCGTCGGCGTCAGTGCGTCGATCGAGCCGTCGTTCGGCAACCTGTCGGTCAAGTCGAACCTCTCGGGCGAGTTCACGGTGGTCAACGAGTACCTCGTTCGCGACCTCAAGAAGCTCGGCCTCTGGGACGACGTGATGGTCATGGACCTCAAGCACTTCGACGGTTCGCTGCGCCGCATCGACCGCGTGCCCGAGAACCTGAAGGCGCTGTACGCGACCGCGTTCGAGATTGAGACGCACTGGCTCGTCGAGGCCGCCGCGCGGCGCCAGAAGTGGATCGACCAGGCCCAGTCGCTCAACATCTACATGGCGGGCGTCTCGGGCAAGAAGCTCGACGAGACGTACAAGCTCGCGTGGCAGCGCGGTCTCAAGACCACGTACTACCTGCGCACGATGAGCGCGACCAACGCCGAGAAGTCGACGGTGAAGTCGGGTCAGCTCAACGCGGTGTCGAGCGGTGCCGGCAGCGACGGCCTCGCGGCCGCGCCAGTTAAGGCCGCGCGCCCCGCGCCGGCCGAGACGCTCGCGCCGACGGCGGTCGATGCGGCCAGCGACGTCAAGTTCTGCGCGCTCGACGACCCGGGTTGCGAGGCCTGCCAGTAAGGGCTCGATCGCTCCGACGGCAACGTTGGTCAAAAGGGTCGATGCGATGCTGCAACAAGGCTTCGCGTTGCCCTGCCGATCGTCGTGCAAACCGTCAACAAGTACTTGGGCTTATCGCCTGAGACTCTCATAATTCGACGCACAGGAAATCATCACGATGTTGGTCTGGGAAGAAGACATCAAGCCCGCGAAGCCCAACCTCGCGGGAGCACCTCAAGGCCCGCTGGCGGTGCCGCCGGTCGCACCATCGTCGCCGTCGCTCAGCCTTCCCGAAGCCGATCCGATCAGGCTCGGTCAGGCATCGGTGCCGCCCGCCGCGCGCGCCGCGGCAAGCGTTGCATCGAACGCCGCCAAGCCGGTCAGCACGCGCCGCGTGCGGGCGGCCGACAAGCGCATCATCAACGGCGAGACCGACGTCAACCAGCTGGTCCCGTTCAAGTACAAGTGGGCGTGGGAGAAGTACCTCGCCACCTGCGCGAACCACTGGATGCCGCAGGAGGTGAACATGTCGCGCGACATCGCGACGTGGAAGAGCCCGACCGGCCTCACCGAAGACGAGCGCCGCATCGTCAAGCGCAACCTCGGCTTCTTCGTGACCGCCGACTCGCTGGCGGCCAACAACATCGTGCTCGGTACCTACCGGCACATCACCGCCCCCGAATGCCGGCAGTTCCTGTTGCGCCAGGCGTTCGAGGAGGCGATCCATACGCACGCCTACCAGTACATCGTCGAATCGCTCGGGCTCGACGAGAGCGAGCTCTTCAACGCGTACCACGAGGTCGCATCGATCCGCGACAAGGACGAGTTCCTGTTGCCGTTCATCGAGGCGATCATGGATCCGAACTTCCACACCGGCACGATCGAGAACGACCGCACGCTGCTGAAGTCGCTGATCGTCTTCGCTTGCCTGATGGAAGGCCTCTTCTTCTACGTCGGCTTCACGCAGATCCTCGCCCTCGGCCGGCAGAACAAGATGACCGGCGCGGCCGAGCAGTACCAGTACATCCTGCGCGACGAGTCGATGCACTGCAACTTCGGCATCGACCTCATCAACCAGATCAAGGCCGAGAACCCGCAGCTCTGGACCGCCGAGTTCAAGGCCGAGATCCGGAGCCTGTTCGAGCAGGCGGTGGCGCTCGAGTACCGCTATGCCGAAGACACCATGCCGCGCGGCGTGCTCGGCATGAACGCGTCGATGTTCAAGGGGTACCTCCGCTACATCGCGAACCGCCGCGCCACCCAGATCGGCCTGGAGGAACTGTTCCCCAACGAGGAGAACCCGTTCCCGTGGATGAGCGAGATGATCGACCTCAAGAAGGAGCGCAACTTCTTCGAGACCCGCGTCATCGACTACCAAAGCGGAGGCGCGCTGTCGTGGGACTGACGCCGGACACGCGACAGGACCTGCGTCCTGTCGCGTGCCTGCGTCAGCCCCGGGCGCTTGCAAGCGCCCGGGGTGAGCCGGACCGCAACGGGTCATCTCACCACCAAATCGGCGCAGGCCCGCAACCTGCCTAACACACCGACAACAAGGACAGAACGAGACCAAGTGACTCGTCGAGCGATCAAGACCCGCCAGACGCGATGCACCGACACAGAAGCGGTGCGGGCGGCTGGCTTTCCCATTCATCGCACCGGCGACGCCCCTCCTGGGCAGTCGCGGGCGATGAATAGCTGCGGGGCCGGCCCGAGCCGCCCGCGGTTCCTTTCCACTTGATCAAGGAGAACGTCATGGCAACTGCGAAAAAGGCGACGGCCAAGAAGGCGGCCGGCAAGACCGCGCCCGTGAAGAAGGCGGCAACCGCGAAGAAGGCGACCGCGAAGACGGCGCCGATGAAGAAGATGGCTGCCAAGAAGGCGAGCGCCAAGAGCACGGCCGGCAAGACGGCAGGCGCGAAGACGGCTGGTGCCAAGAGCGCCGCCGGCACCCGCACGAGCGCCAAGAGCGCGGGTGCGAAGACGGCGGTCAAGAAGGCCGCGACCAAGAAGGCCGCCGCCAAGAAGGCGCCCGCGACCAAAAAGGCCCCGGCCAAGAAGGCGGCCGGCAAGAAGGCCGCCAAGAAGGCGTCGGGCGGCACGGCGGCGGCTCCTGCGTCGGCACCTTCGGCACCGGCGAAGACCTCGCTCAGCCCGCAAGCCGCGTGGCCGTTCCCGACGGGCAGCAAGCCCTGACGAGCGGCATACGCCTCTGTCAAGCCCGGCTTCGGCCGGGCTTTTGTTTTCCCGAGCGCGAACGACGTCGCGGTGAGGTCGAGCCGCCGCGCATCGCAGGCGGCAACGACGGCTCCTGATCAGCCGAGCCGTGCGGAATCGAGCGTGTGGTTCTGGCCGCCGCGGCTCGCGATCTTGATCGCACCGAGGCGATTGCCGAGCTCGGCGCAACGCGCGAGCGCCCAGTCGCGCTCGAGGCCGTAGAGCAGGGCGGCGCGGAACGCGTCACCGCACCCGGTGGGGTCGACCACCGCATCGGCCTTGACGCCGGGCACCAGGGTGCGCACACCTTGCTGCCACACCTCGCAGCCCTCGGCCCCGAGCGTGACGACGACGCCGCGCAGATGCGAGCGCGAGAGCGCCTCGATCGTGGTGCCGACGCGGTCGCACAGCATGCGTGCCTCGTAGTCGTTGAGCGCGACCCAGCTCGCCTGCTCGACGAAGCGCGCGAGTTCGGGTCCGTCGAACATCGGCAGGCCCTGACCCGGATCGAAGATGAACGGCACGCCCGCGTCCGCCAGCTGGGCGGCATGCTGCAGCATCGCGTCGCGGCCGTCGGGCGCGACGATGCCGATGCGGATCGACGCATCGGCGGGAACCGCGGTCTCGTGCGCCGATTGCATCGCGCCCGGGTGGAACGCGGTGATCTGGTTGTTGTCGACGTCGGTGATGATGATCGCCTGCGCGGTGAACGCGTCGTCGACCTGCCGGATCAGGTCGGTGCGGGCGCCCCAGCCCGCGATGCGCTCGACGTAGCCGGCGCCGTCGCCGCCCACCGCTGCCATCACCACCGGCTCGCCGCCGAGCTGGGCCAACGAATAGGCGATGTTGCCGGCGCAGCCGCCGAACTCGCGCCGCATCGTCGGTACGAGGAACGACACGTTCAGGATGTGCAGCTGCTCGGGCAGGATCTGCTGTGCGAAGCGGCCCGGGAAGGTGGCGATGGTGTCGAAGGCGAGCGAGCCACAGATCAGTGCAGGCATGGTTTGGGGTGGGGCGGTTCAGGGGTAGAAGATTTCGACGGTGTAGCCGGTGACGCGCGCCTCGCGCACCGCCAGCAGCGCGTGCAGCGCGAGTTCGCTGCCCGGTTGCAGCAGGGCCGGCGCGCCGAGCTCGCGGGGCGTCAGCATGCGGCGCGCGACCAGGGTGCCGGCCGAGTCGGTGAGGCGCAGGTCGAACGATGGCATCGCCAGCGCGACCGTCCCGCGGCTGCGCAGCGTCACGCTCAGGCGGAAGGCGTCGAGCGTGGGATCGCGCAGCAGCGCGCTGCTGTCGAGCGTGATCTGGTCGATCGCGCGGGGGGCCTCGACGCGGCAGCCGACGAGGCCGCACCAGGCTTCGAGTGCGCCACGGGTCGCCGGCACCCGCGCCGCGAGCGCGTCGCGAAAGTGGTGAGCGATCTGGCCGAGCAGGACGAGCGCGGCGGCGGCGACGATTGCGATGAGCAGCGCACGCGCGCGACGGCCCTGCCAGCGGGACGGACGTTCGGGGACTTGCAGGAAGGTGGGGAGGTCGCCGGGAGAGGCCGCCGCACTCTCGGTGGTCGTGACCGGCTCGGGCGATTCGAGAGCGGCCGGGATCGAGCTCGCAGCGTCGCGGCGCTCGACCCGGTCGCCGGGACCGGTGCTGTCGTCGCCGTGACTGCGCTCGCGTTGGTCGGCGCGCTCTCCGAGCTCGCCGGAGCCCGCGTGGCTGGCCGGAACGAGCCAGTGCTCGGCGGCATCGGCGTCGCCGTCGGCGTGTACCCGCCCCTCGCCTACCTGGCTGCTTGCCAGAGTGGTCGCGGGAGTCGCATGGCCCGGGTCGGCGAACACGACGTGGATCTCCGGCGAGGTGTCGTGCGCGCTGTCGGGCAGCGGCTCGGCGGTTCTCGAGGCGTCCCCAGGCGGCAGCGCGGGCGGCTCATGGGGGCCCGGGCCGGATGGCTCGGCGCGGTCCGGCTCGATCGCCGACGACGCCGGAAAGCTTGCGGCCGGCACCACAGAGGCTGGGTCGGCCTCGTCGGACGGCCGCTGATCCGGTGCCGCCGTTTCGCGCGCCGGCAGCGCAGCGCCCGCAGAGCCTGGAGCCGCCGGCGTCGATACGGAGGCTTCATCGAGGCTGCTGGCCGCCGACGCAGCGTGCGCCGGAATTTCGGCGCCTCCCGACCCGGTGACAGGATGCTGCGGACTCGGGTCCGGCCCGGCGAGCGCCTCGCCGGCCTGCGCTGTCTCGCCAGGCGCCGGGAGGCGCGCGGCAGGTGCCTGCGCGACGTCGGTCGACTCGCGGGCGAGCAGGGCGCCCATCGAGGGCGCGGTGGTGTCCGCCTGGTCGACCGGTGCGGTGCCGCTGGGCAGCGCCTCGGATTCGCCGGCCATACCCAGGTCGGCCGACGGACCCGGCGCGTCGACCAGGCCGATCCGGAACGGCCCAGGCTCGGCCAGCGGCTCGGGCGACGTCGCACCGCTGCCTGCGGTCAGGCCGAGCACCGCAGTCGAGGCGGCTGCGACGGCATCGTCGCGCGAGCCGGGGGTCGCCTCTGGCGCAACGGCTTTCGCGTCCGGCGACGTGTGCGGGCGTGTCGGCGCTGGCGATGCCGCACCGGTCGGCCCCGGCGACGCTTCCCGGGATTCGGCAACGTCCGGGGTCGGTGCGAACGGGGTTCGGCCCCGCTCTGAAGGATCCGAGGGGAGCGGCTCCGCGCCCAGCTCGATCAGCCCCGCGCGGCCGTTGAAGACCTGGTTGCACTGTCCGCAGCGAACCCAGCCGTCGGAGACCTTGAGCTGGTCCTCGACGACCCGGAATGCCGTTCCGCAGAACGCGCAGCGCGTCGCGAGGCTCATCGCCGCTCAGGCCCGACCGGGCGGGCCGGCGCGCCGGCCGGTCAACAGCACCCAGCCGTCCTCGCGGTCGGCGACGTCGATGTCGAGCCAGGGCGCGTAGGCGGCCTTCAGGGCGTCGGTCTGGCGCTCCAGGATGCCGGCGAGGATCAGGTCGCCGCCGGGCGCGGCGAGGTCCGACAGAAGGGGGGCGAGCAGGGTCAGCGGCGTCGCGAGGATGTTGGCGATCACGAGGTCGTACGGTCCGTTCGCGATCTCGGGCGCGCCGACGTGCACGCGGACGCCGTTCGCCTCGGCGTTGGCACGCGTCGCCTCGAGCGCCGGCGGGTCGATGTCGACCGCGTCGACTGCTCCGGCGCCGCACAGCATCGCGCCGATCGCGAGGATGCCGGAACCGCAGCCGTAGTCGATGACGCGCTGCCAGCGCGCGCCCGGCGCGTCGCCCGGGCCGGCTCGTTCGGCGATCCAGCGCAGGCACATGCGCGTCGTCGGGTGCGTGCCGGTGCCGAACGCCAGCCCGGGGTCGAGCCGGATCACGCGGGTGGCGCCGGCCGGCGGCTCGTGCCAGCTCGGCACGATCCAGAAGTTTTCGGCGACGTGCACCGGCGCGAACTGCGACTGCGTGCGGCGCACCCAGTCGACCTCGTCGACGTCGCGGATCGACTGCACCGCGGCGCCGTCCTCGGCGAACGCGGCCATCACCGCGGCCGCCGCGGCGGTGGCGTGGTCGTCGCTCGCGAACAGCACCTTGACGACGGCGTGCTCCCAGCTCGTGTCGTCGGCGGTGGAGCCGGGCTCGCCGAACAGCGGGCGCTCGTGGTCGGTGCCGGCATCGGCGTCTTCCACCGACACCGACAGCGCGTCGTGGACGTCGAGCAGCAGGTCGGACGCCGCCTCGACGATCGACGCCGGGGCGCTGAAGGTCAGCTCGACCATCGTGCCGCCCGCCCTCAGCGCTTGTGCCGGTCGAGCCAGCCTTCGAGGTAGTGGATGCTGGTTCCGCCCTCGACGAACTTGGTGTCGACCATCAGGTCGCGGTGCAGCGGGATGTTGGTCGAGATGCCTTCGACCACCGTCTCCGACAGCGCGGTGCGCATGCGCGCCAGCGCCTGCTGGCGGGTGTCGCCATGGACGATGATCTTGCCGATCATCGAGTCGTAGTTGGGCGGAACCACGTAATTGGTGTACGCGTGCGAGTCGACCCGCACGCCGGGGCCGCCGGGCGGGTGCCACATGGTCACGCGGCCGGGCGAGGGCGTGAACTTGTACGGGTCCTCGGCGTTCACGCGGCACTCGATGGCATGGCCGCGGCACGGCACGTTGCGCTGCGCGAACGGCAGCTTCTCCCCGGCCGCGATGCGGATCTGCATCTGCACGATGTCGATGCCGGTGACGAGTTCGGTGACCGGGTGCTCGACCTGCACCCGGGTGTTCATCTCGATGAAGAAGAACTCGCCGTTCTCGTAGAGGAACTCGAAGGTGCCGGCGCCGCGGTAGCCGATCTTGCGGCAGGCGGCGGCGCAGCGTTCGCCGATGCGCTCGATCAGGCGCCGCGGCACGCCCGGGGCCGGCGCCTCCTCGATGATCTTCTGGTGGCGGCGCTGCATCGAGCAGTCGCGCTCGCCGAGCCAGACGGCGTTCTTGTGCTGGTCGGCGAGCACCTGGATCTCGATATGGCGCGGGTTCTCGAGGAACTTCTCCATGTAGACCGCGGGGTTCCCGAACGCCGAACCGGCTTCCGCGCGCGTGGTCTGCACCGCCGACAACAGCGCCGCCTCGGTGTGGACGACGCGCATGCCGCGCCCGCCGCCGCCACCGGATGCCTTGATGATCACCGGATAGCCGACTGCGCGCGCCGCCTTGATGACCTCGGAGGGCTCATCGGGCAGGGCGCCGTCGGAACCCGGCACGCACGGCACACCCGACTTGATCATGGCCTGCTTGGCCGAGACCTTGTCGCCCATCAGCCGGATCGACTCGGACGTCGGGCCGATGAAGGTGAAGCCGCTGCGCTCGACGCGCTCGGCGAAGTCGGCGTTCTCGGAGAGGAACCCGTAGCCGGGGTGGATCGCCTCGGCGTCGGTCACCTCGGCGGTCGCGATGATCGCCGGCATGTTCAGGTAGCTCTGCGCCGACGGCGCCGGGCCAATGCAGACGGCTTCGTCGGCGAGCTTGACGTACTTGGCGTCGCGGTCTGCCTCGGAGTAGACGACCACCGACTTCACGTCGAGTTCGCGGCACGCGCGCTGAATGCGCAGCGCGATCTCGCCCCGGTTCGCGATCAGGATTTTCTTGAACATGGATTCTCGGCTCGGCCGCGCGTCGTCCGACGGCGGCTCAGTCGATGATGAGGAGCGGCTGGCCGAACTCGACCGCCTGGCCGTCCTCGCAGAGGATCTCGCGCACCGTACCGGCCTTGTCGGCCTCGATCTCGTTCATGATCTTCATCGCCTCGATGATGCAGATCGGATCGCCGACCTTGACGGCCGCGCCGACCTGCACGAAAGGCGCCGCGCCCGGGCTCGCCGCGCGGTAGAAGGTGCCGACCATCGGCGACTTGACCGGGTGCCCCGGGTCGGGAGCTTCCTCGGCGAGACGGTCGCCGCCCACTGCCGCCGCGCCCGAACCGTTGCCGTTGCCGTTGCCGTTGCCGTTCAGGCCCGCCGGCATGGGTGCCGCGACCCAGGTGCCGGCTGGCGCCGGCGCTGCCGCAGGGCCGGCCTTCACGATGCGCACCTTGCCGTCGGCCTCGACGATCTCGAGTTCGGAGATGTTCGAGTCCGACACGAGATCGATCAGGGTCTTGAGTTTTCGCAGATCCATTCAGCCCGCTCCGCCAGAAAAAGCCGGCGCGAGCGCCGGCTTGAGATCAACACGCCACTGGCCCGTAGAGCCGCAAATCGTTGGCGAAGCGCGAGACTTTACGCCGAATGCTCACCATTCCCGGGCGTTGACAAAGTTTCGTTCGTGCCGCGCGATCACCGTGTCAGACCTCGATCGCCTTCCAGCGTTCGAGGTCGGCGGCCGTCAGCGCCCCGGTCTTTCGCTCGCGCACCCGCCCGTGCGAGTCGAACAGCACGCTGTAAGGCAGGCCGCCGGCGGTGTTGCCGAGCCGACGCGTGAGTTCGACGCCGCCGTAGCCGCCGAGCGCGACCGGCAACGCGAGCGCGTGCTGCTTCACGAACGCGCCGACCGCCTGGGCGTTGTCGATCGCGATCGCGAGCACCTGCCAGCCCTTGGCGCGCTGCTCGGCATGGAAGCGATCGAGCAGCGGCATCTCCTCGACGCAGGGCACGCACCAGGTCGCCCAGAAGTTCACCACCAGCGGGCGGCCGCGCAGGCTGTCGAGCGCGAGCATGCCGGCGTCGCCGGGCCGTTGCAGACTGACCCCGCCGAGGTGTTGCCCGAACTCGTCGGCCGCGCCGGCGCGCCAGACGCCGAAGCCCACGCCGGCGGTGACCGCCCCGCCCGCGAGCGCGCCGGCCAGAAGGCTGCGCCGCTTCACGCGTCGTCGGCCGCGAGCGCGCGCGCCCCGGCCAGGTCGCCGCGCAGCGAGCGGCCGCCCGCGTCGAGCTTGAGCGCGCCGCGCAGATCGTCGTAGTCGAGGATCGTGAAGAGCACCACCACCCGCATGCCGAGCTCCCGGCTCGTCGTCGCGACGCTCAGCACGTCGAGCGTCCTGCCGTTGGGCCCGGTGGTGCTGCCGACCTCGTAGTCGACGTCGAGGTCGAGCAGCGCGAGCTCGGCGGCCTTCGAGTCGTCGCAGAACAGGTCGATGTGGATATCGTTGCGACGGGTCGCCGTGCCGCGCCAGACTGCGCCGGTGAGGTGAGGGCGGAAGCGCTCGAGGCGCTCCATCCAGCGGATCGCGATGCGGCGCAGTTCGGCGAGCTCGGCCGGCTGTGTGTCGGCGCAGAAGAGGGCGATGTACTCGCGCACGTCGTCCTCGACGGCGTCGTTGCCGGGCAGCTCGCTGCTGCGCGGGTTGGCGCCCAGATCGCGCGCCGCGCGACGCTTGGCGGCGCCGTAGTCGAGGCCCTCCTCCACGACGAGGCGGGCCGCGCTCGCGGCGATTTCTTCGGTCAGGCGCGATGGCATCGGGCGATTCTAGGGACCGGCCTCAGGGCAGGTCGACCGCACCCATCCGCGCCGCGATGGTGCCGGCGCGCCCCGTCACGTACGAGGAGCCGGGACGTTTCTCGAAGCGCTTGGGTGCCGGCAGCATCACCGCCAGTTGCGCGGCCTGGCCGGGCGCGAGCTGGCCGGCGCTGCGCCGGAAGTAGTGCCCCGCGGCGGCCTCGGCGCCGAACACGCCTTCGCCCCACTCGACGTTGTTGAGGTAGATCTCGAGGATGCGCGACTTGTCGAGAAAGGCCTCGAGCAGGAAGGTGATCGCGAACTCCTGCGCCTTGCGCGGCAGGTTGCGTTCGCCGCTCAGGAACAGGTTCTTGGCAAGCTGCTGCGTGATGGTCGAGCCGCCGACCACCTTGGGTTCGACGGCTTTGGCCGGCGCCAGCGGCTTGCCGGGGTTGCGTGCGGCCTGTCGTGCGGTGCGCTGCGCCTGGCGCTCGGCGGCGCGCGCGGCGACCTGCTCGGCGCGCTGGTTGCGGCCCCACGCCTTGTCGATCGCGTCCCATTCGACGCCGTCGTGATCGACGAAGCCGGCGTCTTCGGACGCGATCACCGCACGCTTGAGGTGGTTCGAGATCGCCGGGTAGTCGACCCAGCGCTGGCTCCAGCCCGAGCCGGCGCCGGTGGTCGCGAGGCGCCAGGCCTCCGAGCGCTGGAACGCGGTCGACTGCGGGTCCACCACGGCCATCGCGGCGACCCGCAGCGCGAAGTGGATCTGCAGCGCGAGGAAGGCGAGCAGCACCAGCGCCAGCCAACGGCCGAGCGAGGCGCGCAGCGTCATCGCGCGGGTGCCGTGTCGACGCGCTCACGCAGCGCGGCGAGCACCGCGGCGGTGGCGGGGCGCCGCCCGCGCCACATCGCGTACGCCTCGGCGCCCTGCTCGACCAGCATGCCGAGCCCGTCGCGCCCGGTCGCGCCCTGCGCCTCGGCCCACCGCAGGAACCCGTGCGCCGCGGGCCCGTAGGCCATGTCGACCGCGAGCCCGCCGGCTCGCAGCACGCCCTCGGGGAGCGCGAGCGACGCACCTTTGAGGCTGCTCGCGCTCGCGTTGACGACGAGGTCGAAGCCGCTTCCGCAGTCGTCGAGCGGCGCCGCCGCCAGGCGGGTGCGCGATCCCGCCGGCTGCGCATCGACGACCGGCCGGTGACGCTCGACCAGCTCGACCGCGCGCCCGACGCTGCGGTTGGCCACCACCATTTCCGCAGGCCCGGCGCCGAGCAGCGGGCCCAGCGCACCCGCCGCGGCGCCGCCGGCGCCGACCATCAGCACGCGGCGACCGGCGAGCGGCACGCCCGCGTTGCGCTCGATGTCGACGACGAGGCCGATGCCGTCGGTGTTGTCGCCGAGCCAGTCGGCACCGTCGAAGCGCAGCGTGTTGCACGCGCCGGCCAGCCTGGCACGCGGGCTGTGACGCGTCGCCAGCGTGCACGCCTCGAACTTGAACGGCATGGTGACGTTGCAGCCGCGACCGCCGCCGGCCGCGAACGCGCGCACCGCGTCGGCGAAGCCATCGAGCGCGCAGAGCAGGCGACCGTACTCAATGCGCTCGCCGAGCTGCGCGGCGAACGCCTGCTGCATGAACGGCGACTGGCTGTGCTCCACCGGGTTGCCGAGCACCACGTAGCGGTCGACGGCGTCGCTCATCGGCGCGGACCGCTCGCGCGGCCTCGGCTGGGGCAGCAGGCCGCGCGGGGTCCCGGGCACGCGCGCTCGGAAGGAAGGGAAGGGACCGCGGGCGGGATGGAACGTCTCCTCATGACGGTGCACTCAACTTGGCCTCGAAGCCGCCTTCGCGCGAGAAGCGAAAGCGCGAGGTGATGACGAGCTGGTCGGCGCCGCGCCGCATCGCGGGCGTGAAGCGGCCGAACGGCGCCGCGGCGGCGACGATCGCCACGGCCTGGCGATCGAGCACCTTCGACGTCGACGGCCGCACGATCTCGGTCTCCACGAGGCGACCCTCGGCGTCGACGGTGACGTTCATCGTCAGCTCGCCATAGAGCTTCCGGCCGCCGCTCTCGGGAAAGTTGCGCGTGCCCCGGTCCTCGATGCGGCGGCGCAGCGCGTCGTAGTAGAGCGCGTAGACCGCCTCCGTCGTCGCCGGGCTGACGTAGCGCTTGCGCGGCCGCGTGTTCTGCTCGTTGACCTGCTTCTCGATCTCGCCGAGCGTCTGCACGATCTGCCGGTTGCGCTCGTCCTGCTCGCGCTCGGTCGGCGTCGTGACGTCGCGCTGCGGCTCGGCCAGCGGCAGCGTCGCGACCTCGCGGCGCAGCTGCGTCAGGAGCTGCTGCTCGGTCTGCTGCAGCTGCTCGAGCCGGCGCTCGGGCGTGTCCTCGACCGCATCGCCGACCGCGCTGGTCGGCGCCGGCGGCAGGGGCGAGGTCGCGCGCCCTTGTGCGACGTCGCCGCCGCCGGCCAGGTTGGCCTGCGCGATCGCCTGCGCCGTGGTGGGCGCCTCGGCCGAACGCGCGTTGACCAGGATCACCTCGAGCGGCGACTCGCGGAACAGGCGGTCGAAGCGGCCGGGGTCGCCGACGTGAACGCCCAGCAGCGCCGCGTGCGCGCCGATCGAGACGAGCAGCGTCACGTGCAACGTCGACAGGCGCCTGGCCATGGCGGCTCGTCAGGCGGGAACCTGCGGCGACGCCGCAGCGCTGGATGCGGCGCCGGCGGAGTCGCCGATGGAAGCGCCGCGGCTCGCCTCGCGGGCGTCCGGCGAGGCGTCGTCGCTGGCCTCGCCGAGATCGATCGCGATCGCGATCGGGCCCGCGCCTTCGACCGCGTCGTCGGCGTCGTCGGCGATCGCGTCGTCCGGCACCGGGGCGTCGTCGATGCGGCCCACGACGCTCGCGTGCACGTCGAGCGTCAGCAGGTCGGTGCCGCCGATCGCGACGCGCACGTGGGCGCCGCGCGCCAGCGACTCGGCACCGATCGCGCGGAACACCAGCGGCAGGGTGTCGGCACGCACGAGGCCGTCCTTCATGACGACGCCGTCGAGCTGGCGAACGTCGTTCTGCTCGAGGTACTTCAGCGTCCAGTAGCGCTCGAGGCCGGACTGAAACGCGTTGTAGTCCGAGTAGGTCGCATCGAAGTCCGCGATGATCGCGAGCAGCTGCACGTCCTTCGGCTTGAAGGGTGCGGCGAGCGCCGCGGTGCGGCCGTGGCGCGCGCAGGCGATCAGCTGCCACTGGTTCACGAGGTCGACGTAGCGGCGCAGCGGCGACGTCGACCACGCGTACTGGGCGACACCCATGCCGGCGTGCGGCGCCGGCCGCGTGCTCATGCGCACCTTGTTGCCGGGCGCAAGGCTGGCCTGGCTGCGGTAGATGCCGGGCACGCCGCAGGCGGCGAGCCAGCCGCCCCAGGTGCTGTTGGCGAGGATCATCGACTCGGCGACGATCAGGTCGAGCGGCGAGCCGCGCCGGCGCACCGCGATCGCCACGCGTTCGTCGCCGCGGGGCTCGGCGTCGTCGTTGCCTTCGAGGCGGAACGCGTAGTCGGGGCGGTTGAAGAGCTCGGGCTTGCCGCGCACCGCCTCGCGGCCCGCCTTCAGGTGGCGCGCCAGCCGGTAGAGCGTGGTCAGTTCGGCGCGGTACGGGTGCGCGTCGGCGGCGGCCGGCGAGGCGCCGGCTTCGAAGTCGACGGCGGGCTCCTCGTCGCTCGACCGGTCCGATCGGGGGGCGACCGGCGTCGCGGTGCCGGAGAGCGTCTCTTCCGTGATGACGCTGTCGAGCTGGTCGTGGCGCAGATTGGCCGCGATGCGGATGCGCTCGAGGCGGGTTTCGCTCGCGCTCTGTGCGAGCGTCGCCTCGTCGAACGTCACGTAGAGCGACACCACCGGGCACTCGCGGCCCTCGAGCAGCGTGTAGGCGTCGACCACCGCCGGCGGCAGCATGGTGATCTTGTGGCCCGGCATGTAGACCGTCGAGAGGCGCTCGCGTGCGATCGCGTCGACGGGGGTTCCCGGTGCGAGCGCGAGGCCGGGCGCCGCGATGTGGATGCCGAGCGTGAAGCGGCCGCTGCCGATGCCTTGCACCGAGAGCGCGTCGTCGATCTCGGTGGTGGTCGAGTCGTCGATCGAGAACGCCTCGACCGGCGCCAGCGGCAGCTCGCCGTCGACGCCCGGCACGCCGACCGCCGCGAAGCCGGTGCCTTTGGGAAAGTGCTCGAACAGGAACCGGCGCCAGTGGAACTGGTACGGCGAGTCGATCGCGCCGGCATCCTTCAGGATGTCGAGCGGGGCTCGCTGGGCTTGGCGCGAGGCCTCGACCACGGCCTTGTATTCGGGCCCGTTCTTGTCGGGCTTGAAGAGGATCTTGTAGAGCTGCTCGCGGATCGGCGGCGGGCAGTTGCCGGCGACGAGCTCGCCCGCCCAGGCGTCGATCTGCAGCGCGGCCTGGCGCTTGCGTTCGATGCCGAGCAGCGCCGCCTTGACGATCTCCTCCGGCGCTTTCTTGAAGTTGCCCTTGCCGAGGCGCCGGAAATAGTGCGGCGCGTCGAACAGGCCGAACAGCGCGGCGGCCTTCGACTCGATGCCGGCCGACTCGCCGAAGTAGTCGCGCGCGAGGTCGGCGAATCCGAACTCGCCCTCGGGCGCGAATTCCCAGGCCAGGTCGAGGTCCATCTCCTTCGCGAGGCTCTGCGCCTCGGCGATCAGCGCACCGGGCTCGGGCTTGTCGAACTTGAGCAGCACGTTGGCTGCCTTCACCTTGGCGCGCTTGCCGGACTCGAGCTCGACCTGCAGCGAGGCGTCGCTCTCGCTCATCACGCGGCCGGCGTGGAACTTTCCGCTGTCTTCGTAGAGGGCGTACATCGGGGCGGATTGTCGCTTGAAGCCATCCGCCCGGCGCCTGCGCAAGCCTCACGACGCGGGCGGGACGGCGCGGGTTTCATGTCGCGCGGCCCTTGCGATACCGCACCCCCGCGCTCGGGGTGCGGTTCGCGCCGGCTGCGATCGCGCTCAGCGCGCGCGAGGCATGCGCGTGGCAGATCGCCAGGCCGAGCGCGTCCGAGGCGTCGGGGCCCGGCGCGCTCGCGAGGCCGAGCAGCTGCATGACCATGAACTGCACCTGCTCCTTGCGTGCCTGGCCGTGACCGACGATGGCGCGCTTCATCTGCAGCGCCGAATACTCGGCCACCGGGAGCTCGCCGGCGACAAGCGCCGTCACGGCCGCGCCGCGCGCCTGGCCGAGCAGCAGCGTGGACTGCGGGTTGACGTTGACGAAGACGATCTCGACCGCGGCGCAGGTGGGCCGGTAGCGCGCCGACACCTCGCGCACGCCGTCGAAGATGATCTTGAGGCGGGCCGGCAGGTCGAGCGTCGCCGCGGCATCGGTCTTGATGGTGCCGCTCGCGACGTACGCGAGCGCGCTGCCGTCCGACTCGACGACGCCGAAGCCGGTGGTGCGGAGGCCCGGGTCGATGCCGAGGATGCGCGCCGCGGTCATACGCCGAAGTACCAGCGCACGGCATGGAAGAACACCGGCGCGGCGAAGCAGAGCGGGGCGACGCGATCGAGCAGGCCGACCGCGCCCGTGACCGACGCCTTGCCGCTCCACGAGCGCACGCCGGCGTCGCGCTTGAGCGCCTGCATCACGAACTCGCCGAGCAGGCCGGTTCCGCCGGCGATCATGCCCATCGCCACGGCCGGCAGCGGCTTGAACGGCGTCGCCCAGTAGAGCAGGAGGCCCACCACGCCGCCGACGCCGACGCCGGCGAGCCAGCTCTGCCACGAGAACCAGCGGCTGATCGCGCGTGCGACCGGGCGGCGGCGCAGGCGCCGGGCGGTCAGCAGCTGGGCGATGTGCGCGCTCGCGACCACCGCGACGAAGTACAGCACCAGGAATGCGCCGCGCCCTTCGTAGTTCGGCAGGTCGAGCAGCAGCAGTGCCGGTGCGTGGCTCATGCCGTACACGGTGACGGTGATGCCCCACTGGATCTTGGCCGTCCGCTCGAGGAAGCGCTGCGGGTCGTTCGCCAGTGCGCTCAGTACCGGGATCGCGAGGAACACGTAGACCGGGATGAACACCGTGAACAGGTTGAAGAAGCGCGACCCGACGAGCACGTACTGCAGCGGCAGGACGACGAAGAAGGCGAGCAGCAGGCTGCGGTGATCGCCGCGCCGGGTGTGGGTGAGCGTGACGAACTCGCGCAGCGCGAGGAACGAGACGACGCCGAACAGCAGCGTCGAGACGAGCGCGCCCGACGCCCACGCGATCCAGAACAGCACCGCGGTCGCCCACACCGGGCGCAGCTCGCGCCGGAAGCGGTCGAGCGCGGCTTGCCGCTCGGGCGTGCCTTCGCGGAAGGTGCGGCTGAACGCGACGATGGTGACGAGCGAGAGCAGTCCGAACAGGGTGACGAACAGCAGGCCGACCTGCTGGGTCACGGTAAGGGAACGGAGGGCGCCCATCAGGCGGGCTCGTATTCGCCCGCTGCGGCGCGGCGGGGCGCTTGCGCCCCGCCGGCTCGTTCGAGCGCGAGCACGGCGAGCCGCGGGTTGACCCTCAGGGCCGGCTGCGCGTGCATGAGCCCCGTCATGCCACCGCCCGCAGCGCGACCACCGCCGCACGCGCGCGTTCGAGAAAGGCACGGCGCTCCTCGCGGGCGTGCAGTTCGATCGGCGCGCCGAAGGTCACCGAGCAGAGGATCGGCACCGGCACCACTTCGCCCTTGGGCATGACGCGCTGCACGTTGTCGATCCAGGTCGGGATCAGTTGCACCTGTGGAAAGGCCTGCGCGAGCGCGTAGAGCCCCGACTTGAACGGTGCCGGCTCGCCGGTGTGGCCGCGCGTGCCCTCCGGGAAGATCACCAGCGAGTCGCCGTTGCGCAGCGCTTCGAGCAGCGGCTCGAGCGGGTCCTCGTCGGCGCTGCGCTCGCGGCTCACGTAGACCGCGTTGAAGATCTCGCGCGTGATCCAGTGCTTGAGCGGCGTCGCGGTCCAGTAGTCGCGCGCCGCGATCGGGCGCGTCACCGCTCGCAGGTCGCGCGGCAGCGCGGCCCAGAGCAGCACCCAGTCGAAGTGGCTCTGGTGGTTGGCGAAGTAGATGCGCTGCTCGGCCTTGGGCGGGCAGCCGTACCAGTGGCCCTGCGCGCCGGTGATCAGGCGGGCGAGGAACGCCAGGAACAGGCCGGTGGCCTCGGGGAGCTTCATGGGTGGCGCGATTCTCGCCGCCTTCGGCCACGCCCTTGGAGTGCGGCGTGCGAGATGTCCGGCCGAAGACCGGCGCTCGCGTCGGTCCGCGTCTTCAGCCGCCGGCGTGTCCTGGGGTCAGTGGCGGAAGTGCCGCACCCCGGTGAACACCATCGCGATGCCGCGCTCGTCGGCGGCCGCGATCACCTCGGCGTCGCGCACCGAGCCGCCGGGCTGGATCACTGCGGTCGCGCCGGCGTCGACGACGACGTCGAGGCCGTCGCGGAACGGGAAGAAGGCATCGCTCGCGACGGCGGTGCCGGCGAGCGCGAGGCCGGCGGCCTCGGCCTTGATCGACGCGATGCGCGCCGAGTCGAGCCGGCTCATCTGGCCGGCGCCGACGCCCATCGTCATCGCGTCGGCGCAGAAGACGATGGCGTTGCTCTTGACGTACTTGGCGACCTTCCACGCGAACATCAGGTCGCGCAGCTGCGCGTCGGTGGGCGCGCGCTTGGTCACCACCTTGAGCGCCGCCGGGTCGAGCACGTGCGCATCGGCGCTCTGGATCAGGAGGCCCGAGCCGACGCGCTTGGTGTCGCGGAATGCCCGAGCCGCGGCGGCGGCGGCGGCCGGGTCGGTGGGCAGCGCGATGCGCAGCACGCGGGTGTTGGCCTTGGCCGCGAACACCTCGAGCGCCTCGGCCGTGTACGACGGCGCGATCAGCACCTCGACGAACTGCCTGGCGACGAGCCGCGCGGCGGCGCCGTCGAGCTCGGTGTTGAACGCGATGATCCCGCCGAACGCCGACGTCGGGTCGGTCTTGAACGCCTTCGAGTACGCCTCGGCGGCGTCGGCGCCGAGCGCCACGCCGCACGGGTTGGCGTGCTTGACGATCACGCAGGCGGCGGCGGCGTCGCCGGCGAAGCTCTTGACGCACTCCCACGCCGCGTCGGCATCGGCGATGTTGTTGTACGAGAGCTCCTTGCCCTGCAGCTGCTCGGCGGTGACGAGCGAGCCCGGCGCCGGGTCGAGGTCGCGATAGAACGCCGCCTGCTGGTGCGGGTTCTCGCCGTAGCGCAGGTCCTGCAGCTTGACGAAGCGGCCGTTCGCCTGCGCCGGAAACGCGCTGCGTGCCGAGACGTCGCGCGTCGCCGGGTCGAGCGACGACAGGTAGTCGCTGATCGCGGCGTCGTAGTTCGAGATGCGGTTGAACGCGGCGACGGCGAGCTTGAAGCGCGTGGTCTCGCTGACCTGGCCGTGCCCGGTGAGCTCGGCGAGCACCTCGGCGTACTGCGAGGCGTCGGTCAGCACGGCGACGTCTTTCCAGTTCTTGGCCGCCGAGCGGACCATCGCCGGCCCGCCGATGTCGATGTTCTCGATCGCGTCGTCGAGGCTGCAGGCGGGCTTGGCGACCGTAGCCTCGAACGGGTAGAGGTTAACGACGAGGAGGTCGATCGTCGCGATGCCGTGCGTCTCGAGCGCGGCCATGTGCTCCGACACGTCGCGGCGCGCGAGCAGGCCGCCGTGGATCGTCGGGTGCAGCGTCTTGACGCGGCCGTCGAGCATTTCCGGGAAGCCGGTGTGCGCGGCGACTTCGGTGACCGGCAGGCCGGCGTCGGCGAGCAGCTTCGCGGTGCCGCCGGTCGACAGCAGCGTGCAGCCGAGCCCGTGCAGGGCGCGCGCGAGGTCGAGCACCCCGGTCTTGTCGGACACCGAGATCAGCGCGTGCAGCGGCTTCGTCGTCATTTGATGAGCTTGTGGTCGACGAGCTTGCGTCGCAGGGTGTTGCGGTTGATGCCGAGCCATTCGGCAGCCCGGCTCTGGTTGTTGTCGGCCTCGCGCATGACCACCTCGAGCAGCGGCTTCTCGACCACCTTGAGGATCATCTCGTACATCGCGGCCGGCTCGACGCCGCGCAGGTCGCGGAAGTACGCCTCGAGGTTCTCGCGGATGCACTCCTCGATGTGCGGCTTCTTGCTGCTCATGCGTCAGGCGACCTCGGCGTCGAGCCAGCCCGGGCGGGCGCTCGGCATGCGGGCGTCGTTGGCGGCGAGCGCGTCGAACCAGTCGCCGACCACGCGGACCTGCTCGTCGCAGGTCTCGATGCGGTTCATGCGGTCGCGGAAGGCGTCGCCGCCGGGCAGGCCGCGAACGGTCCAACCGATGTGCTTGCGCGCGCTGCGCACGCCGGTCGACTCGCCGTAGAAGCGGTAGTGATCGTCGAGGTGCTCGAGCAGCCAGGCGCGCGCCTCGGCCACCGACGGCGGCGCGAGGTGCTCGCCGGTGTCGAGAAAGTGCGCGATCTCGCGGAAGATCCACGGGCGGCCTTGCGCGGCGCGGCCGATCATCAGCGCGTCGGCCCCGGTCGCGGCGAGCACGTCACGCGCCTTCTCGGGCGAATCGATGTCGCCGTTGGCGACCACCGGCACCGCGACCGCCTGCTTGACCGCGGCGATGGTCGCGTACTCGGCCTGGCCCTTGTAGCCCTGCTCGCGGGTGCGGCCGTGCACCGTGATCATCGCGACGCCGGCCTGCTCGGCGGCCCTCGCGAGCACCACCGCGTTGCGCTCGGCGTCGCACCAGCCGGTGCGCATCTTGAGCGTCACCGGCACGCGGTGCGGCGCGCACGCCTCGACCACCGCCCGGACGATCTCGAGCGCGAGCGCCTCGTCGCGCATCAGCGCCGAGCCGGCCCACTTGTTGCAAACCTTCTTGGCCGGGCAGCCCATGTTGATGTCGATGATCTGGGCGCCGCGGTCGATGTTGTAGCGCGCGGCGTCGGCCATCATCTCGGCATCGGTGCCGGCGATCTGCACCGCGATCGGCTCGACCTCGCCTTCATGATTGGCGCGCCGGCTCGTCTTGAGCGAGTTCCACAGGTCCTTGCGCGAGGTCACCATCTCGCTCACTGCGTAGCCTGCGCCGAGCCGCTTGCAGAGCTGACGGAACGGGCGGTCGGTGACGCCGGCCATCGGTGCCGCGAACAGGCGGTTCGCCAGCGTGATGTGGCCGATGCGCATGGGAAAGGAAGGGTGGCTGCTGAAAAGAGAGGCAGCAGTATAGCGGCGGCCCCCCGGCCGAAGCCGCGCCGCCGGGGCCGCGCTTACCCCGTCAGGACGGCCCCGATCGCCTGTTCATAATCGCCCCCGATGAGTGGATGGTTCGACACCATGACCGGGCTCCTGGCGCTGCCGCAGTACGGGCTCAGCACGGTGTTCTTCGTCGCCCTCGTGTCGGCGACGCTGCTGCCGATCGGCTCGGAGTTCGCCGTGGTCGGGCTGCTCAAGCTCAACCCCGACCTCTTCTGGCACGCGATGGCCGTGGCGACCGCCGGATCGGTGGTCGGCGGCGCGATCACCTGGTGGATGGGCTACGGCGCCGAGCGTGCCTACGAGCAGCTCGCGCATCACCACCCCGACAACCGTGCGCTGCGCTGGCTCGAGCGCTTCGGCCCGAAGGCGTGCCTGCTGTCGTGGCTGCCCCTGGTCGGCGATCCGCTGTGCGCGGTCGCCGGCTGGCTCAAGCTTCCGTTCTGGCCGTGCGTCGGCTACATGGCCGTCGGCAAGTTCGCGCGCTACTTCGTGATGACGGCCGCCGTGCTGTGGGCCTGGCCGGGCGTCTACGTGCGCTGAAGCGTCGCGGCGCCGCTCAGGACTTGCTGGCGAGCGCGCCGGCCGCGTTGACGAGCACCGGGTCCTTGCGGAACAGCTCCGGGAACATCGTTCGCATGTTCTCGATCTTGGGCCGATCGAACCGCGCGATGTACGGCTGCGTGGGATGCAGCGTCGCGTAGTCCTGGTGGTACGCCTCGGCGGCGTAGAAGCCCTTGAGCGGCTCCAGGCTCGTCACGATCTTCGCGGGCCAGGCGCGTGCCGCGTCGAGCTGCGCGATGTAGCGCTCGGCCACCTGCTTCTGCTGCGGGTTCGCGACGAAGATCGCCGAGCGGTATTGCGGGCCGGTGTCCGGGCCCTGGCGGTTGAGCTGGGTCGGGTCGTGGATCACCGAAAAGAAGATCTGCAGGAGCTTGCCGTACGAGACCTTGCGCGGGTCGTAGGTCACCTGCACCGCCTCGGCGTGCTCGGTCATGCCGCTGCTGACCAGCGGGTACTTGGCGCTCTGCTGGTTGCCGCCCGCGTAGCCCGAGACCGCCTGCAGCACGCCGTCCGTGTGCTGGAACACCGCCTGCACGCCCCAGAAGCAGCCGCCGGCAAACACCGCGACCGCGCGCTGCGTGCCGGCCGCATCGGCAGCGTCGAACGCCGGCGGCGCGATCTTCACGGCTGCCTCGCCGGTCTCGCCGGCCTGGCTGGTCGGCAGGTGCAGCAACGACGCCCCGGCGAGCAGCACGGTGGCGCCGACGAGGCCGCGCAGGATCAGACGGCGGCCGGCCGCCACGGGCGCTTCGGGGTGGGTCTCGTTCATCGCGGTCTCCTGCGCGCGGGCTCACGACCCGGCGGCACGGAGCTTACAAGAGCCTCGGTCCGATCGGACCCGCAAAGCCCTGCTGCGCGCAGGCGCCGCCGACCTTTCAGCCGAGGAACGCGCCCTGGTCGGCGAGGGTCTGCTGGAGCGACTCGGGCGCGAGGTCGTGCGGCGAGACGCCGGCGCGGACCGCCAGCGCGGCGGCGGTGCCGGCGGCCTGTCCCATCACGAAACAGGCTCCCGAGACGCGCGCGGCCGAGTGCCCTTCGTGCGTCATCGACGCGCAACGCCCGGCGGCGAGCAGGTTGTCGACGCCGCCGTGCGTCGCGCGGCGCGGCAGCAGCATCCGGTAGGGCAGCTGGTTGTAGCCGCGCGACGCGGGGATCGGCGGCCAGCGCCAGACCACGTCGCCGGCGACATGCATCTCGAGCGGCCAGCCGTTGACGCCGATCGAGTCGGCGAAGTCGGCGCAGCCGACGACGTGCTCGCCCGTGAGGGCGACCTCGCCGACGAGGCGGCGCGTCTCGCGGATGCCGAGCTGGGTCGCGATGTCGAGGAGATAGGCGTTCTCGAAGCCCGGCACCTCGGCGCGCAGGAAACGCAGGTAGTCGACGATCTGGCGTCGCCCCTCGACCTCGCCGGCGCTCAGCGACCGCGCGTCGGTGCCGTCGGTCGCGCTGCCGTCTGGGTTGCGCAGCTGCGTCACGTTGACGCGCCATTCGTAGGCGCGTTTCTGCGGTCGCACGATCGCGCCGCGGCGCGGGAACGCGTAGGCGCCCGACGCCGCCGCCGCGTCCATGCGGGCCGGAATGGTCGCCCAGGCGTCGCCGGCGCGCGCGGCGTCGACATCGCCGACGCGGAACATCAGCGTCGGGTACAGCAGGCTCCCGCCGGCGTCGCCCTTTTCCATCGGCACGTCGGTGTGCTGCGCGAGGTCGCCGTCGCCGGACGCGTCGACGAACACGCGTGCGCGCACCGCGCGCCGCCCCGACTTGGTCTCGACCAGCAGCGCGTCGAGGCGACCGTCGGCGTCACGGACGGTGCCGACCGCGAGCGCGTGGAACAGCAATTCGACGCCGGCGGCGACGAGCAGCGCGTCGGCGGCGCACTTGAACGCCGCCATGTCGTATGCCTGCGCGTGGATCTTGCCGAAGATCAGGTGCGGCTCGTTCAGGCCGTCGAGCGCACGCATGCGATCGAGCAGCTCGTCGGCCACGCCGTGCACGACCTGGCGGATCTCGCCGTGCACGTTGGCGTGCAGGCCGCAGAAGTTGGTCACGCCGGCCGCGGTACCCATGCCGCCGAGGAAGCCGTAGCGCTCGACGAGCAGCACGCGCGCGCCGTTGCGCGCCGCCGAGGCGGCCGCCGCGATTCCGGCCGGCCCGCCGCCGAGCACCGCGACGTCGTATTCGCCGTGAAGCGGCGTGCGGCGCGCCGGCTCGTCGAGGGTGGCGGAGAAGGTGGGGGATCGTTCGGTCACGGGACGGGTGCTGGGCGTGGGAGTGCGGCGATCTTGCCTCGGCGCGGCCGGCACGGTCGCCCGACGGCGCGTGGTGCGCGCGCTTCGAACGAGCAACGCCCGACCCGCCCGACCGCCCGGGTCGTCCCGACGGCTCGGCCAGAGCGCCCCGCGTGTACGATTCCGCCGCCCTTCGAAGTCCCCGCGAAGCCCTTCCGCGCCCATCAGAAAGCCGAGCCGCCATGACCGCCGCGCCCTCCGACAACGTTTCCGACTCCGTCGCCAGCATCGCGCCGCGCGACAAGGCCGAGATCCTGGCGCAGGCGCTGCCCTACATCCGCAAGTTCCACGGCAAGACGATCGTCATCAAGTACGGCGGCAACGCCATGACCGACCCGGCGCTGCAGCAGGACTTTGCCGAGGACGTGGTGCTGCTCAAGCTGGTCGGCATGAACCCGGTGGTGGTGCACGGCGGCGGTCCGCAGATCGAGGACGCGCTCGCCAAGATCGGCAAGAAGGGCACCTTCATCCAGGGCATGCGCGTCACCGACGCCGAGACGATGGAAGTCGTCGAGTGGGTGCTCGCCGGCCAGGTGCAGCAGGACATCGTCGGCCTCATCAACGTCGCCGGCGGCAAGGCGGTCGGCCTCACCGGGCGCGACGGCGGCCTCATTCGCGCCAAGAAGCTCGTGATGACCGACCGCGACGACCCCAGCAAGATCCACGACGTCGGTCAGGTCGGCGAGATCGAGTCGATCGACCCGAGCGTCGTCACCGCGCTGCAGGACGACCAGTTCATCCCGGTGATCTCGCCGCTCGGCTTCGGCGCCGACAACGAGAACTACAACATCAACGCCGACGTCGTCGCCGGCAAACTGGCCGAAGTGCTGCGCGCCGAGAAGCTGATGATGCTGACCAACACGCCGGGCGTGCTCGACAAGTCGGGGCAGCTGCTCACGGACCTCAGCGCGCGCGAGATCGACGAGCTGTTCGCCGACGGCACCATCTCCGGCGGCATGCTGCCGAAGATCCAGTCGGCGCTCGACGCCGCCAAAAACGGCGTCAACACGGTCCACATCATCGACGGCCGGGTGCCGCACGCGATGCTGCTCGAGGTGCTCACCGAGCAGGCGTTCGGCACCATGATCCGCTCGCGCTGAGCGCCCGCCCGCCGGCAACCGGCGCCGGGCTTGCGCCACGTCCAGCGCGACCGCGCGTGACCGCCCGATGAGCGTCGTCTGGCTGTTCGATCTCGACAACACGCTGCACGACGCGAGCCATGCGGCGTTCGCGCCGACCAGCGCAGCGATGTCCGAGTACATCGCGCGCCACCTCGGCGTCAGCGCCGACGAGGCGCACGCGCTGCGCCGCGCCTACTGGCTGCGCTACGGCGCGACGCTGCTCGGCCTGGTCCGGCACCACGGCGTGCGCGCCGCGCACTTCCTCGACGAGACGCACCGCCTGCCGGGGCTCGAGGCGCGCCTGCGCACCAGCGCGCACGACCGCGCCGCGCTGGCGGCGCTGCCGGGCCGCAAGGTCATCGTGACCAATGCGCCGCGCGCCTACGCGATGCGCGTGCTCGACACGCTCGGCCTCACGCGCTCGTTCGACGCGATCGTGACGATCGAGGACATGACGATGTTCGGTCAGCACCGGCCCAAGCCCGACGCGCGCATGCTGCGGCGCCTGTGCGCACGGCTCAAGGTCGCGCCGAGCCGCTGCGTGCTGGTCGAGGACACCCTGGAGCACCAGAAGGCGGCACGGCGCGTCGGCATGCGCGCGGTGTGGATGCAGCGCTACCTCGACGGGCGCTTTCGCGGCGTGCCGTGGCAGCGCCGGCGCGCCGCGCGCGAGGCCGGCGCCGAGCCGCCGCAGCCCTCGGCGCAGGGGCGCCGCCCGGGGGCGAGGCCGGCGTATGTGTATGCCAGAATCCGGGCGCTCCGAGAGCTGCCCTGCCTGCGATGACGCCGCCCGCCGATCTGCCTGCCGCGGGAACCGACCCCGGCGCCGCGCCGAGCGAACGGGCGCCGGCGCAGCCGGCAGGCGTCGCAGCGATGCAGCCGTCGAACGGCGATCCGGCGCCGCCGGAGCGGGTGGCCGGCGGTTCGGCACCCGGGCCGACGCCGCCGGCGGGCCGCGAGCCCCTGCGCAGCGAGCCGGCCGACGGCGCCCCGACGACCCCGCCGCTGGACGCGACCGCCTCGGCCGAGCCCGACGGCGTCCGGGTCTTGGGCGACCTGACCGCGGAGTCGACCGGCGGCGCCGGTCTTGCGGCACTCGTCGCCGATCCACTCGCCGGCGCTCTCGGGCAGGTGCGGCCCGCGGCGCGCAAGCGCCCCAAGCCCGGCGAACGCCGGGTGCAGATCCTGCAGACCCTGGGCTCGATGCTCGAGCGACCGGGCGCCGAACGCATCACCACGGCCGCGCTGGCGGCGCGCCTGGGCGTCTCCGAAGCCGCCCTGTACCGGCACTTCGCGAGCAAGACGCAGATGTTCGAGGCGCTGGTCGAGTTCATCGAGCAGAGCGTGCTCGCGGCGATCGAGCCGATCGCGCGCAACGAGCCCGACCCCGCGCGGCAGGTGTCGGGCGTGGTGACCGCCCTGCTCGAGTTCGCCGCCGCGAACCCCGGCATGGCACGGGTGATGGTCGGCGACGCGCTGGTGCTCGAGAGCGAGCGCCTGGTGGTGCGCATGAGCGGGTTCTTCGACCGTATCGAGGCCATGCTTCGCACGAGCCTCGAGGCGGTGCCCGGCGACGTCGCGACGCCGTCCGGCGCCGACCCTGCGATCCGCGCCGCGGTGCTGACCGCGTTCGCGATCGGGCGCCTGCAGCGCTTCGCGCGATCGGGCCGCGCGCACAGTCCCACCGAGCACCTCGAGACCGCGCTGCGCCTCTTCGTTGCTTGACGCTCGGCCGTGCTGACGATCCTGGCCGGCGGCCAGCCGCTCACCTTGCTGCCCGAAAAGGCGATCCACCTCGCCGCGAGTCGCACGCTGCTCGTGGCCGACGCGCACATCGGCAAGGCGGTGAGCTTTCGCGCCTGGGGCGTGCCGGTGCCGCGCGGGACGACCAGCGAGACGCTGGCGACGCTGACGGCGGCGATCGAGCGCGTCGGCGCGAGGCGGGTGGTGTTTCTCGGCGACTTCCTGCACTCCGCGCGCTCGCACGCGCGGGCGACGCTCGAGGCGGTGGCGCGCTGGCGCGCCACGCACGCGGCGCTCGACCTCGTGCTGGTGCGCGGCAACCACGACGACCGCGCCGGCGACCCGCCCGCGCGCCTCGACATCCGCGCCGTCGACGAGCCGTACCTGCTCGACGGCCTGGCGCTCTGCCATCACCCGCGTCCGCTGGCGGGTCACTACGTGCTCGGCGGCCACCTGCACCCGTGCGTGACGGTCGGCGGGCGCGCGTTCGACCGCCTGCGTCTGCCGTGCTTCTGGTTCGGCGATTCGGTCGGCGTGCTGCCGGCCTTCGGCGCCTTCACCGGCATGCATCCGATCCGGCCGGCGAGCGGCGACCGCATCTATCCGGTCGCCGACGATGCCGTGATGGCCATGCCGGCGGTGGCCGCCTGAGGCGGCCGGCGCTCGCGGCGCCCGGCCGGGGCGCAAGCCGCTGGGGCAGGGCACTCGAGCGCCCGCGGCGACCCGCACGTGCCAGGGAGCGCCGCGCCGAGGGCCGGCGTCGACGCGACCTACACTGCCGCCTCCCCGCTCCCACCCGCTTTCCCGATGACCGTGCCCCCCGACTCCCTGCAGCACCTGATCGATCGTGCCGAGGCCTTCCTGGACCGCCTCGAGGCGGTGCTGCCGCATCCGCCGCGGGCGCCCGACTGGAATGCCTCGATCGCGTTCCGGTACCGCAAGCGGGGCGCCTCCGGCGTGATCGAGCCGGTGCGCCACGTCGCGACGATCCGCCTGGACGCGCTGGTCGAGGTGAGCCAGCAGAAGGAGCGGCTGCTGCGCAATACCGAGCAGTTCGTCGCCGGGCACGGCGCCAACAACGTGCTGCTGACTGGCGCCCGCGGCACCGGCAAGAGCTCGCTCGTCAAGGCCTGCCTCACCGAGTTCGCGCCGCGCGGGCTGCGCCTGATCGAGGTCGACAAGACCGATCTCGTCGACCTGCCCGACATCGTCGACCTGGTCGCCGAGCGGCCTGAGCGTTTCATCGTGTTCTGCGACGACCTCAGCTTCGACGAGGGCGAGGTCGGCTACAAGGAGCTGAAGTCGATCCTCGACGGCACGGTGTCGCAGTCGTCGGAGAACGTGCTGATCTACGCAACCAGCAACCGGCGCCACCTGCTCCCGGAAAAGATGAGCGAGAACCTCACCTACCGGCATACCGAGGACGGCGAGGTCCACCCCGGCGAGGTGGTCGAGGAGAAGATCTCGCTCAGCGAGCGCTTCGGCCTCTGGCTGAGCTTCTATCCGTTCAGCCAGGACGAGTACCTGGCGGTGGTCGCGCAGTGGCTGCAGCACTGGGGCGTGCCGGCCGACGCGATCGCCGCCGCGCGGCCCGTATCGCTGGTGTGGGCGCTCGAGCGTGGCTCGCGGTCGGGCCGCGTCGCGTTCCAGTTCGCCAAGGACTACGCCGGAAGGCATCACGCGTGAGCGCGGCGGCGCGCGAGCCGGTCGACGTTGCGGTCGGCGTGCTGTTCGACGCCGCGGGCCGCTTCCTGCTCACGTCGCGCCCGCTCGGCAAGGTCTACGCTGGCTACTGGGAGTTCCCGGGCGGCAAGGTCGAGCCGGGCGAGAGCGTCGAGGCGGCGCTCGGCCGCGAGCTCCACGAGGAGCTCGGCATCGCGATCGGACCGGCCGAGCCGTGGCGCATCGAGATCGTCGACTACCCGCACGCGCTCGTCCGCCTGCACTTCTGCAAGGTCCGCGAGTGGCGCGGCGCGTGCGAGATGCGCGAGGGGCAGCAGATGGCCTGGCAGACGCTGCCGGTCGAGGTCTCGCCGGTGCTGCCCGGCACCGTACCGGTGCTGCAATGGATCGCCGCCGAGCGTGGCTTTGCCGGCGCCACCCATGGCGCGGTCTGAGCGGGCCCTAAACTTCGCGCCCATGAACTGGCTCGACGAGGTCAAGTGGGACGCCGACGGGCTTGTCCCGGCGATCGCCCAGCAGGTCGGCAGCAACGACGTGCTGATGTTCGCGTACATGAACCGCGACGCGCTCGCGCGCACCGCCGAGACCGGCGAGGCGGTCTACTACAGCCGCTCGCGCGGGCGCCTCTGGCACAAGGGCGAGGAGAGCGGCCACGTGCAGAAGGTGCACGAGCTGCGCCTCGACTGCGATGGCGACGTGATCCTGATGAAGGTCGAACAGCTCGGCGCCGGCGCCGGGCTCGAGGCGATCGCCTGCCACACCGGCCGCCACTCGTGCTTCTTCAAGCGCTGGAACGACGGCCGCTGGGACGTCGTCGAGCCGGTGCTCAAGGATCCGGCGGGGATCTACAAGTGAGCGCGGGCGGCAACGACACCCTGGCGCGTCTCGCGGCGGTCATCGAGAGCCGGCGCAGCGGCGACGCCTCGACGAGCTACGTCGCGCGCCTGCTGAACAAGGGCCCCGACGCGGTGCTCAAGAAGATCGGCGAGGAGGCGACCGAGGTGGTGATGGCGTGCAAGGACGCCGACCGCCCGAAGATCGTCGCCGAGGTCGCCGACCTCTGGTTCCACACGATGGTCGCGCTCGCCCAGTACGACCTCGCGCCCGCCGCCGTGCTGGCCGAGCTCGAGCGTCGCGAAGGCGTCTCGGGGCTCGACGAGTTCGCGGCGCGCCGCATGCAGGCGAGGGAGGCCGACGCCTCATGAACGAAGAGATCGTCGAGCTCGACCCGCGCCAGCGGTCGCTGCGGAACATCGGCCACGTCAGCTACCTGCTGCACACGATCGTCGCGGTCGGCGCGGTGCTGCCGGGCGTGCAGGCGAGCGTGCTGCTGCTGATCGCCGCGTTCGCGCTCGACATGTTCAAGCGCGACGATGCGGTCGGCTCGTGGCAGGAGACGCACTTCCGCTGGCGCATCCGCTCGGTGCTGTGGGCCGGCGCGCTCTACCTGGTGACCGCGCCGCTCTGGCTGCTGCTGCTGGTGCCCGGCTGGATCGCCTGGGCGCTGATCTCGATCTGGTTCCTCTACCGCATCATCCGCGGCTGGATCAACCTGACCACCCAGACTGCGATGCCCACATGAGCGACGCCGCCACGCTGAAGCACGACCCGAGCTGCATCTTCTGCAAGATCGTGTCCGGCCAGATCCCGAGCCGCAAGGTGCTCGAGACCGACGAGTTCATCGTGTTTCATGACATCGCGCCATGGGCGCCGGTGCACGTGCTGATGGTCCCGAAGGAGCACATCGCCACGCTCTACGACAGCCAGGATCGGCATGCCGGCATGTGGGGCCGCATGCTCGCCCTCGCGCCCGGCCTGATGCGCGACCTCGGCGTCACCAACGGCTTTCGCACCATCGTCAACACGGGCCCCGACGGACTGCAGGAAGTGCAGCACGTCCACATCCACGTGATGGGCGGGCCGCGTCCCTGGGCCAAGGGCTGAGCCCCGCCGGCAAGCCCTTTCGGAGTCAAGACCCTCAGCCGGTGCTGGCGGGGGGCTCCACTAGAATTCGCCGATTCATCTGGAGGTAAGGCCATGGGTTCGTTCAGCGTCTGGCACTGGCTCATCGTGCTGCTCGTGGTGGTGCTGATCTTCGGCACGAAGAAGCTGAAGAATCTCGGCAGCGACCTCGGCGGCGCGGTCAAGGGCTTCAAGGACGGCGTGCGCGACGGCAGCGCCGACGAGACCACGACCACCACCACGGCGGCGCCGCCGCAGCAGGTGGCGAGCCGCAACACCGTCGACGCCAACACGGTCGACGTCGAGGCGCGTCACAAGCCCTGAGCCCGCGCGCTTCGGCATGATCGACTTCGGCTTCGACAAGCTCGCGCTCATCGGCGCCGTCGCGCTCGTCGTGATCGGCCCGGAGAAGCTGCCGCGCGTCGCCCGCACCGTCGGCACGCTGCTCGGCAAGGCGCAGCGTTACGTCGCCGACGTGAAGGCCGAGGTCAACCGCTCGATCGAGCTCGAAGAGCTCAAGAAGATGAAGACCGACTTCGAAGGCGCCGCGCGCGACGTCCATTCGACCGTCGCGTCGGAGTTCGCGCAGACGTCCGCAGACCTCAATAGCGCGTGGAACGCGGACGCGGCGGCGATCGACAACCCCACCTCGGCGGTGGCGGCGCCGCTCGCCGAGCCGCCGGGCTACCGCCGTCCGCGCAAGAACTGGCGCCTCAAGCGCACCGCGGTGCCGAACTGGTACAAGCAGAAGAACGGCATCCGGGCGAAGGCGCAGTCGGGTGCCGCGCGCGTGGCGCGCTTCAGGCCGCCGCGCGCGTCGGCGTGAAGAGCGCACCCTTCTTCGGCTGCGGCCGACGCCCGATCGCGCCCGGCCGGCGCCGTGCCAGCGAACCGCAGCGCTGCGGCTCCTTGGCGTGAAGAACGCCAGCGGCGGGCCCGAGCGCGACGAACTCGAAGGCACCGAGCAGCCGTTCGTCTCGCACCTGATCGAGCTGCGCGATCGCCTGATCCGCGCGTGCATCGCGGTCGGCGTGTGCTTCGCGGCGCTCTCGTTCTGGCCCGGCCCTGCCGGGCTCTACGACCTGCTCGCTGCGCCCCTGGTCGCCAACATGCCGCACGGCGGCACGCTGATCGCGACGAGCGTGATCTCGCCGTTCCTGGTGCCGCTCAAGATCACGCTGATGGCGGCGTTCCTGCTCGCGCTGCCCGTGGTGCTGTACCAGGCGTGGGCGTTCGTCGCGCCCGGGCTCTACCTCCACGAGAAGAAGCTGGTGCTGCCGCTCGTGGTGTCGAGCACCGTCCTCTTCTTCCTCGGCATCGCGTTCTGCTACTTCTTCGTCTTCAAGCAGGTCTTCCGCTTCATCCAGGGCTTCGCGCCGACCAGCGTGTCGGCAATGCCGGACATCGAGGCCTACCTGAGCTTCGTGCTGACGATGTTCATCGCCTTCGGCGCGGCATTCGAGGTGCCGGTGGTCGTGGTCGTGCTGGCGCGCCTGGGCATGGTGAGCATCGAAAAGCTGCGCGCGTTCCGCAGCTACTTCATCGTGCTGGCGTTCATCATCGCCGCCGTGCTGACGCCGCCCGACGTGGTGTCGCAGCTCGCCCTGGCGGTACCGATGGTGCTGCTCTACGAGGTCGGCATCTGGGCGGCACAGATCTTCATCCGCCACACCCAGCCGCCCGACGAAGAGCCGCCGGCGGCCTGAGCCGGCCGAGCCGCGCCTTCAGCGCTCGCGCGGCATCGGTCGCGCCGGCGGCCGCTCGGCGATCACCACCGGCACGTCGACGGTCTCGGAGCCGCGCTGCACGCTGATCGACGCGGTCTGACGAGGTTTCAGCGCTGCCACCGCGTTGAGCAGCTGCGACGTGCTCGTCACCGGCTTGTCGGCGATCTTCACGACCACGTCACCCGGCGTGATGCCGGCGCGGCTCGCCGGCCCGTTCTGCAGCACCCCGGTGATCAGCACGCCGCGCTCGACCTTGAGGTTGAGGGTGCGCGCGATCTCGGGCGTGAGGTCGCGCGGCTCGACGCCGATCCAGCCGCGCGTGACGCGCCCTTCGGTGATGAGGCTCTCCATGACCTGCCGTGCGGTCGTCACCGGGATCGCGAATCCGATGCCGAGGCTGCCGCCGCTGCGCGAGTAGATCGCGGTGTTGATGCCGAGCAGGTTGCCGGCGGCGTCGACCAGCGCGCCGCCCGAGTTGCCGGGGTTGATCGCGGCGTCGGTCTGGATGAAGTTCTCGAACGTGTTGATGCCGAGCTGATTGCGGCCCAGCGCGCTGACGATTCCGGAGGTGACGGTCTGGCCGACGCCGAACGGGTTGCCGATCGCGAGCACGACGTCGCCGACCTGCACGTGATCGACGTCCCCGAAGTTGACCACCGGCAGCTCCTTGAGGTCGATCTTGAGCACCGCGACGTCGGACTCGGGATCGGTGCCGACCACGGTGGCACGGGCGGTGCGGCCGTCGCCGAGCGCGACCTCGATGTCGTCGGCGCCTTCGATCACGTGGTTGTTGGTGATCAGGTAGCCCGCCGGCGAGACGATCACGCCCGAGCCGACGCCGACCTGGCGATCCTGCTCCGGCGGCTGCCCGCGGTTGCCGAAGAAGAAGCGGAACATCGGATCTTCGCCGCGCCCGCTGCGGGCCGACGCGCGACTCGCGGTGATGCTGACCACCGCCGGTGCCGCGCGCTTGGCGGCCTCGCTGTAGCTCGTGACCGCGCGAGTGCCGCCGATCGTCACGCTCTGCACCGTCGGCGCCATCGGCACCACGGTGGTGGTCGCGGCGGCCGGCGCGGCCGGGCGCATGGACGCGGGCAGCCACGCCGGCTTGAGCGTCGAGACGACGAACAGTGCCGCCAGCGCCACCGTCACGCCTTGGGAAAAGAGGAGCCAGATCTTGCGCATGAACGTCGCGGAGTGGACCGGTGATTATCAAGGGCACGTTGCGAGCCCGGCGGCCCGCGCCGGCCCGCGGCGACAATCGCCGGATGCCGGTCACTCCCCCGCTTCCGCTCGCGATCACGATGGGCGACGCCTGCGGCATCGGGCCCGAGATCGTCGCGCGGCTGTTCCGCTCGGCGACGCCGCCTGACGCGTTCGTCATCGGCGACGTCGGGGTGATGCGTCGCGCCGCCGCGGCGACCGGCGGCCTGCTCGCGCTGGCGCCGATCGAGCGCCCGGCAGACGTCGCCGACGTGCCGCCGAACTGCATCCCGGTGCTGCAGCCGCCGAACCTGCCCGGCGATCTGATGGAGGCACCCGTCGGGCGTGTCGACGCGCGGGCCGGCGCCGCCGCGGCGCGCTGCATCGAGCACGCGGTCGCTCTGGTGCGCGGCGGCGACGCCGCGGCGATCGTGACCGCGCCGATTCACAAGGAGGCGCTCGCCGCGGCCGGCATCCGCTACCCGGGCCACACCGAGATGCTGCAGGCGCTCGCCGCCGACGCGGGCGGCATGCCGCCGGTGCGCATGATGCTGGCCAACGACGAGCTGCGGACCGTGCTCGTCACCATCCACCAGTCGGTGCTCGACGCCATCCGCGCGATCACGACCGAGTCGGTGCTCGAAACGATCCGCATCGCGCATGCGAGCGCGCTCGCCTGGGGCATCGAGCGGCCGCGCATCGCGGTCGGCGGACTCAACCCGCACGCCGGCGAGGGTGGACTCTTCGGCGACGAGGAGCGGCGCGTGATCGCGCCGGCCGTCGAGGCGGCGCGTGCCGAGGGCATCGACGCCACCGGCCCGCATCCGCCCGACACCGTGTTCATGCGCGCGCGCGACGCCGCCGGTCACGCCGGCGAGTTCGACATCGTGATCGCGATGCTGCACGACCACGGCCTCATCCCGGTGAAGTACCTCGGTGTCGAGCACGGCGTCAACGTCACGCTCGGCCTGCCGTTCGTGCGCACCAGCCCCGACCACGGAACCGCGTTCGACATCGCCGGGCGCGGCATCGCGAGTGCGGCGAGCCTCGCGTACGCGGCGCAGGTGGCGCGGCGGCTGGTGCGCGGCCAGGCGTTGCCGGGGGGCGCCAGCGACGGCCGCTGAGCGGCCCGGCCGGGGCCGCCGGATCGTAAGAGCGATGCGCCGGTCGCCGCGCAGGCCGGGCCGAGCGCCTCAGGACCGCGTCGTCGTCGCGGACAGCTCGGCGAGCTGCTTGCGCGCGCGGTGCGTCGCGCGCTCCATCAGGTACTCGTTCTCGAACGCGCGCAGGCGCCCGGTCTCGCACATGCGGGCGACCATGCGCGAGGTCATCGAGATCGTCTCGTGGTGCTTGCCGCCCCGCGTGAAGACGAAGAAGCTCCGCCCCGAGCTGACGTGGGCGAGGCGCACCTTCTGCCACTCGTTCTTGAGGTGCATCTGGTAGGCGAAGCCGAGCTTGATGTGATCGATGAGCTGGGCGCCGGGTACCGGTTCGGGCGCGGCCCCTGACTCGCCGGGTGTCGGCGGCGACTCTGCCTCGGGGTCGACGGCCGCGATGGTCGCCGCGGGCGCGACCGGTTCCGGCGCGGCTTGCGGCGTGGCCGGCTCGGCCGGCGCGGCGAGCTCGACCTTCTCGCTCCAGTCGATGGCCTTTTCCGAGACCAGGCCGACCTGTGCGACCTCCTCGGGCGTGAAGCGCTGCTCGATCACCGCGGTGTCGACCTCCGGCAGGGTATCGATGCGCGAGAACGCCTCGACGGTCGGCACCGGGATCGCGAACACCGCCTCGAGCTGCTTGACGAGCAGGTTGTAGTCGAGTTCCGAAAGCGGCTGGCCCTTCAGCGATTCGGCGTGGGCCGGCAGGAGCTTGCCGAAGAACTCCTTGCGCGCGGCGTCGGGCCAGCCGATCAGCTGCATGCCCTCGTTGAGGTCCTTCATCAGCGTCGGCAGCTGCATGAGGAACTTCTTGCGCAGGGTGGGCGAACCCTTCGGCTGCACGCTCATCACCAGGTCGACGCCGACGCGGCGGAACCGCTTCGCGCGGTCGGATTCGGGACCGTCGCGCCGGGTCGCGAGCACCATCGCCTGGCTCCACACCTGCGGCAGGAAGTCCTGCAGGTAGTTGGGCAGCGGCAGCGGGGCGAGGGCGGCGCGCAGCTGCAGCATGTAGCGCTGCTGCACGCGCAGCTCGGACTCCTTGGCATCGAGCGTGGTCGCCGCACCGGTCTGTTCGACCTCGCCTTCGGTCTGACGCGCGACGAAGCTCTCGAGCTCGCTCACCTTGGCGGCGTAGAGGTCGATCTGGTCGAAGTCGCCCTGGACGATGTCGTCGACGAGCTTGCGCACCTGGCCGAGGAACTCGGCGCCGGGACCCGCGCCGAAATCGTCGAACGCGCAGGCGAGCGAGGCGATTCGGTTGACGAAGCGGCGGACCGGGTGGCGCCGGGTCGAGAAGAAGGTCGAGTCGTTGAGCGCGACGCGCAGCACCGGCAGCTGCAGGCGCGCGATCTCGCGCGCCATCTGCGGCGGCACCTTGGAGTCCGAGAGGATCTGGTCGAACAGGCTGCCGACGACGTCGATCACCATGTGATCGAGCTTGCCGGTGGACGCCTTCATCAGCTCTTCACGGTGTGCCCGGATCAGGTTCACCGCCATCAGCTGGGTGAGCTGGCCACCCGGCTCCGAGCCGGTGATCGGGCCGCGCACGCTGCCCGGTCCGGTGCTCGGAGCGCCGATTCCCGGCGAGGCCGAGTCGGCGGCGAACGCCTGGGCCCTTTGCGCTGCGAGGCCGCCGCTGCCGCTGCGCAGCCCGCGTTGCAGGTCGCCGGAGTGCAGCACGCTGGCCATGTCGCCGCTGGTGCCGAGCGGAGCGCCACCGCGCGAGACCGCTGCGGCGGACGCGTCCTCTGCACGGTCCTGTGCGGTTGCCAGGCGGCGCAGCAGCGTCATCAGCTCGGCGTCGGCAGCATGCTCGCCGCGCGCGCGTCCGCCGGCGTGGCTGCTGCGCGCGAAGTCGCTGCGACCGGAAGGGGCGTCGCCGCGACCGCTGTCACGCACCGGCGCGTCGGGGCGCCGCGGCAGCCCCGTGCCCGGATCGTTCAGCGTCACCGGTCCGCGCCCGGTGATCGCGCCGTGTCCGCTGTCGGGCGCCGCAAAACCCGGAAATGCCTGCGCGAGGGCGCGCCGGTGCGCCGACAGCAGGTCGTCGTCGCCGCCGGCGAGGTCGCCGAACGCGCTGTTGCTGGAATTGCGCCCCTCGCGCGCCGTCGTGTAGCCGGAGTTGACGGCGCCGCCGAGCTGGTTGCCCGGGCCTTCGACCGTGCGCACCGTCAGGTGCACCGGCTGAACGCCGCGCTCCTGCAGGCTGCGCAGGATGTCGGCGTAGCACGCGGGCATCGCCTGCGCCATCGCATGGCCGAACTCGCGGGTCAGGATCTTGCGGCTCTCGCGATCGTTGCTGACCGACTCGATCGCGCGATAGAGCGCCGAGCCGACCACCTCGGCGCGCAACGGGTTCGATTCGTCGTCGGCGCGTCCATTGCCGAGCACGCTGCCCATGTAGGCGGCGAGGTCGCGCAGCTGCCAGTCGCACTCGTGCGAGATCATCTGCCCGAGACGCACGAAGTTCATGCGCTCCTCGACCTCGCGGTCCTCGACGAGGCTCAGCGACTGCCAGTCGGCGCTGTCGAGCTTGCGGCGGTTGTCGGTGCGCGGCGAGAGCTGCTGGCCGACCTTCTCGCGCAAGGCTTCGTGGAACGCGCTCTGGAATACCGCCATGTTGCGGCGCAGGTCGATCTGCGCGGCATGGAGCAGTTCACGCTCGGCGATCTTGATGCCGGTGACCTGGATCTGCGCCCCGAGCAGGTCGGCCACGCGCAACGCCACCGCCGCCGCGGTGTCCCGGATCTTGTGGATGGCTGCGTCGAGTGCGGCTGGCGGGCGTGCGTCGGTCGGGGTCATGCTCGAAGAGGTCCGCGAACGGTGCGGCGAGGGCGGCTGCCGGTCCGCGGCCAATCCGTCACGAGAGCAAAGTATGAGCCCAAACCGCAGGCCTCGACATGGCAGTGCATCACGCCCAGGCAAGCCTTCGCAGGGCCTCGCGCGCGGCCTCGGTGGTATAGGCGGGCAGCCCGTGCGCACGCGACTTGCCCGCGCGTGGGTGAGCGCGGTCCGGCCCTGGTGCGCCGGGGCTTCGATGTTGACGCCTCCATTAGAATCGTCGGTTGACCCCTTTTTGACCTCCTGTCTTTTCAGTCCCGAGGATCTTCATGAGCGACCAGCAGATCGATGGCGGAAAGCGCACCTGGCTCATCGCGTCGAGTTGTGCCGGCGTCGTCGGTGCCGGCTTCGTCGCCGTCCCGTTCGTCAGCAGTTTCCAGCCCTCGGAGCGCGCGCGCGCCGCAGGCGCCCCGGTCGAGGCCGACATCAGTGCCCTCAAGCCCGGCGAGAAGATGACCGTCGAGTGGCGCGGCAACCCGGTGTGGATCATCCGCCGCACGCCCGAGCAGCTCGCTGCGCTGCCCAAGCTCGACGGCGAACTCGCCGACCCGAAGTCGGAGCGCAACCCCGACGAACTGACGCCGGCGTACGCGCGCAACGAGAACCGCTCGATCAAGCCCGAGATCTTCGTCGCGGTCGGCATCTGCTCGCATCTCGGCTGCTCGCCGACCGACAAGTTCACCCCTGGCGCGCAGCCTTCGCTGCCGCCCGACTGGCCGGGCGGTTTCCTGTGCCCCTGCCACGGCTCGACCTTCGACATGGCCGGCCGCGTCTACAAGAACAAGCCGGCGCCCGACAACCTGCGCGTGCCGCCGCATCGCTACGCCAGCGACACCCGGCTGGTGATCGGCGAAGACACCAAGGCGTGAGCCGATGACGGCACCTGGAGATACGACGAATGGCTGAGTTCCAGAACGTTCCCGCGAACGCCCCGGTCGGCACCAAGCTGCTGAACTGGGTCGACAACCGCTTCCCGCTGTCCAAGCTCTGGAACGAGCAGTGGGGCCAGTACTACGCCCCGAAGAACTTCAACGTCTGGTACATCTTCGGCTCGCTGGCGGCGCTGGTGCTCGTGATGCAGATCCTTACCGGGATCTTCCTCACCATGCACTACAAGCCCGACGCGGCGCTGGCGTTCGCATCGGTCGAATACATCATGCGCGACGTGCCGTGGGGCTGGCTCGTGCGCTACATGCACTCGACCGGCGCTTCGGCATTCTTCGTCGTGGTCTACCTGCACATGTTCCGGGGGATGATCTACGGCAGCTACCGCAAGCCGCGCGAGCTGATCTGGATCTTCGGCTGCGCGATCTTCCTGGTGCTGATGGCCGAGGCGTTCATGGGCTACCTGCTGCCCTGGGGCCAGATGAGCTACTGGGGCGCCCAGGTCATCGTGAACCTGTTCGCCGCCGTGCCGTTCGTGGGCCCCGACCTTGCGCTGCTGATCCGCGGCGACTATGTCGTGGGTGACGCCACGCTCAACCGCTTCTTCAGCTTCCATGTCATCGCGGTGCCGCTGGTGCTGCTCGGCCTCGTCGCCGCGCACCTGATCGCGCTGCACGAAGTCGGCTCGAACAACCCCGACGGCGTCGAAGTGAAGGACTATCGCGGTCCCGACGGCAAGCCGCTCGACGCGATCCCGTCGCACCCGTACTACACGGTGCACGACATCTTCGGCGTCACGGTGTTCCTGTTCCTGTTCAGCGCAGTCGTGTTCTTCATGCCCGAGATGGGCGGCTACTTCCTCGAGTTCAACAACTACATCGAGGCCAACCCGCTGAAGACGCCGGCGCACATCGCCCCGGTCTGGTACTTCACGCCGTTCTATTCGATGCTGCGTGCGACCACCGACGTGCTGATGGGCGTGATCTCGCTCATCGTCGTGCTCGGCGCCGTCATGGCGATCCTGCGCGGCGGCTTCTCGGCGCGCATGAAGATCGTGATCGCCGTCGTCGCCGCCGTGTGCGTCTGGCTGTTCGGCGGCATCAAGGCGCTGCTGCTGGCGCTCGGCATGTCGGGCGTGCCGACCTGGCTGAGCGGCTGGGACGCCAAGTTCTGGGGCGTCGTCGTGATGGGTGGCGCGGTCATCATCCTGTTCTTCCTGCCCTGGCTCGACCGCAGCCCGGTGCGCTCGATCCGCTACCGGCCGGGCTGGCACAAGTGGGTGTACGGGGTCTTCGTGTTCTTCTTCCTCGTGCTCGGCTATTTGGGTGCGCAACCGCCGTCGGCCCCTGCCAACCTGGTCTCGCAGATCGGTACCTTCGTCTACTTCGGCTTCTTCCTGCTGATGCCGTGGTGGAGCCGCCTCGGCACCTTCAAGCCGGTGCCGACGCGCGTCACCTATTCCGGCCACTGATCGGACCGCACGAGCCCGCACGATGAAAAAACTGCTCCTCTCCCTTCTGATGTCGCTCGGCCTCATCGCGGGCCCGGCAGCGGCCAGCGAAGGCGGCTATCCCTGGGACACCTTCCCGGTGTCCAAGCTCACCGACATGGCGGCGCTGCAGAACGGCGCGAAGATCTTCGTCAATTACTGCCTCAACTGCCACTCGGCGCAGTACATGCGGTTCAACCGCCTGCACGACATCGGCATCACCGACGACCAGATCAAGAACAACCTGCTGTTCGCGACCGACAAGGTCGGCGACACCATGAAAACGGCGCTCAACCCGCGCCAGGCCAAGGAATGGTTCGGCTCGCAGCCGCCCGACCTCTCGGTGATCGCACGCTCGCGCTCCGAGATCGGCAAGGGCACCGGCGCCGACTACCTGTTCACGCTCTGGCGTTCGTACTACCGCGACGACAGCAAGCCCACGGGCTGGAACAATCTCGTCTTCCCGGACATCGCGATGCCGCACGCGCTCTGGCAGTTGCAAGGCCAACGCACGGCGCGGTTCGTCGAGGAGAAGGACCCGCACGACGCGACCAAGACGGTTCACAAGTTCGCCGGGTTCGAGACGATCACGCCGGGCGAGCTCACGCCGCTGCAGTACGACGAGACGATCGGCGACCTGGTCGCCTATCTGCAATGGATGGCTGAACCCGCGCAGGGCAAGCGCGTGCGCGTCGGCGTATGGGTGCTGATCTTCCTCGGCCTTCTGGTCATCTTCACCTGGCGGCTCAGCTCGTCCTACTGGAAGGACGTCAAGTAGCCCCGGCGTGGCCCGGCGCGCCGCCGGGCCAGCGCCCCCTGCCGGGCTGCGCTCCTCGCGGGCGCAGCCCGCGCACGCTTTCTAAATTCCCCTGGGAGTCCGCTCGATGATGGTTCTTTATTCCGGGACGACGTGTCCCTATTCGCATCGCTGCCGCTTCGTGCTGTTCGAGAAGGGCATGGACTTCGAGATCCGCGACGTCGACCTGTTCGCCAAGCCCGAAGACATCGCGCTGATGAACCCGTACAACGAGGTGCCGATCCTCGTCGAGCGCGATCTCATCCTGTACGAGTCGCACATCATCAACGAGTACATCGACGAGCGCTTTCCCCACCCGCAGCTGATGCCCGGAGATCCGGTCGCGCGCGCGCGCGTTCGCCTGTTCCTGCTGAACTTCGAGAAGGAGCTGTTCGCGCACGTCAACGTGCTCGAGGGCCGCGGCATAAAGGGTACCGACAAGCAGCTCGAGAAGGCGCGTTCGCAGATCCGCGACCGTCTCACCCAGCTCGCGCCGATCTTCCTGAAGAACAAGTACATGCTGGGCGACGACTTCTCGATGCTCGACGTCGCGATCGCGCCGCTGCTCTGGCGCCTCGACTACTACGGCATCGACATGTCGAAGAACGCGGTGCCGCTGCTCAAGTACGCCGAGCGCATCTTCTCGCGCCCGGCCTACATCGAAGCGCTCACCCCGTCCGAGAAGGTGATGCGCAAGTAAGTCGCATGGGATCGCTGCCCACCGCTCCCGTCAGCGCCGGCACGTCGACCCGGCCGTACCTGCTGCGCGCGCTGCACGACTGGTGCACCGACAACGGCTTCACGCCGTACATCGCGGTGTTCGTCGACGCATCCGTGCAGGTGCCGACGGAGTACGTCAAGAACAACGAGATCGTCCTCAACGTCGGCTTCGAGGCGACCAGTGCGCTCAAGCTCGGCAACGAATTCATCGAGTTCAAGGCGCGCTTCGGCGGCACCTCGCGCGAGATCATCGTCCCGGTCGATCACGTGATCGCGATCTACGCGCGCGAGAACGGGCAGGGCATGGCGTTCCCGATGCCGACCGATGCCGGCGCAGCGCCGGCCGACGGCGAAGCCGCTGCGCCGGCCAAGCCGGTCGCCCGCGGGCCGCGCCTCGCGCGCAGCGACGGCGAGGCGACCGCGCCGGAGGGCGATGCCGGCGGCGAGGACGAGCCGCCGCCGGAGCCGCCGACCCCCGGCCGACCGGCGCTCAAGCGCGTCAAGTAGCGCCTGAAGGGCCGCGAGCCGGCCCCTATACTGCCCGCGCGACGCAGCGCACATGCCGGCTTAGCTCAGTTGGTAGAGCACCCGCCTTGTAAGCGGAAGGTCTTCGGTTCGATTCCGAAAGCCGGCACCAGGCGGATATCGACAAGCATCGCCTCGCGGCTTCCGCTGCATCGGTCCGGACGCCAGGACGAAATGCGTGACGGGCCGGGAAGACTCGTGGCGCGACGCCGCGCCGCGTGACGGGGGTCTCGGAGCGACCGGTTCAGCGCGTGGTCGAACCTGATGCCGATCTCGTTCGCGAGCCGCGCCGGCTCGCTCGCCGCTGGCGGGCGTCGCGACGTTCCCGTTGCCAGAGGTAGAGCACCCCGGCAAACGCCAGCAGCAGGCCCAGCATGATCCACATTTCCATGGCCGCGATGCTAGGAGACAAGCTCCGCCAGCCACTGCGCTGCGCGGGGATCCCGCGCGCTCCCTCGGGTTATCGCGCGGCGAGGGTCTTGGACCGTCCGGCGTCACGCGCGCCTGGCCGCGGCGTGCCCCCCGGTTGCGCCGGTTCCAGTCGATCGGCGAGCAGCGCCTCGAAGCCGTCCGCCCCGAGCTTTTCGAGTTGCAGCACGACGCGGCCCGCGGGCGCGCTGCCGCGCTGGAACGCGCCAAGGCGCGGTACGTCGGCGCGCTTGTAGACCAGCAAGCCGGCGCGGCTCAGCCCCGCCGCGCGGCGCCGAATATCGCGAAAGAGCTGCCGCCGCCGCCACCCGAACAGCAGCGTCAGCCCGCTGCCGACGGCGAACACGAGTGCGCCGATGGCTCCCGTCGTCAGCAGCACGTCGGCGTCGCCGAACCAGGCACTCGCGAGCGCGGCGAGGAACCACGCCCCCGCGACGACCATCGAAGCGCCGGCGCTCCACGCCTGCCAGCGGCAGGCGAGCTCGAACTTGCGGCATTGCGCGTTCAGGGCCTGGAGCCGGGGCGGGTCGGCCGTCGGGTGGGGCGTCGTCGTCATCGGGACGCGGGTCGCACAAGGGCGGGCTGCAATCGGAAGCCTTGCGCGAAGCAGGTTCCGCGCCACACGCAGCCCCTCAGAGGAAGCGAGCGCGTCAGCGACGTCGAAAGCCGGCTCCGGTGCGGCGACCTGTCAAACGCACCGACAGACCCGACGGCGGCGGTGCCGCGTGCCGGGCCCGCCGAGCTCGGACGCCGACGCAGGGGCGTCTACTCGAAGACCACCGTCCGGATGCCGTTCATCAGCACGCGGTGCTCGGCGTGCCAGCGCACCGCACGGGCGAGGACCACGCATTCGACGTCGCGTCCGACCGCGGCGCAGTCCTCGGGCGTCATCGCGTGGTGAACGCGGGCGACGTCCTGCTCGATGATCGGCCCCTCGTCGAGCTCGGCGGTCACGTAGTGCGCCGTCGCGCCGATCAGCTTGACGCCGCGCTGATGCGCCTGCTCGTAGGGGCGCGCGCCGCGGAAGCTCGGCAGGAAGCTGTGGTGGATGTTGATCGCGCGGCCGCGCAGATAGCCGCAGAACTCGGGGCTCAGGATCTGCATGTAGCGCGCGAGCACGACGAAGTCGACCCGCTCGGCCTCGATCAGCTGCTGGATCTGCAGCTCCTGCGCGCGCTTGGCCTCGGCCGACGCGCCCGCGGCGAGCGGGAGGTGATGGAACGGCAGACCGAAGCCCTTCGCCAGGCCTTCGAAGTCGGGGTGGTTCGAAACCACGCCGCAGATGTCGACCTTGAGCTGACCCGAGTGCCAGCGGAACAGCAGGTCGTTGAGGCAGTGGCCGTGCTTGCTGACCAGCAGGATCACGCGCGGGCGCACCGCGACGGCATGGACCTGCGCGTTCATGCGGAAGCGCTCTCGTACCCCCGCGAACAGCGCCTCGAGCTCGGCGACCGAGCGCAGGTAGGGCGGCGTGTCGAAGTGCACCCGCATGAAGAAGAGGCCGGTGCTGCGCTCCGTCGAGACGTCGCCGAACTGCTGTGAATCGACGATGTTGCAGCCTGCGGCCGCAAGCACACCCGACACCGCGTGGACGATGCCTGGCGTGTCGGCGCACGACAGGGTGAGGATGAATTCGTTGTCTCGAATGGTCACGGGATCGTCAGGAGAGGTGTGCGGAAGATCGCGCCGGGAGCGTGCGACCTGAGCGTTCCGCCGTCGAGCCCGCCAGAGCCCACTGCAACGAGCCCGCGCCAGCGTGCCGCCGTCCGGCGAACCGTCGATTGTGCGCGGCGTGTCGACTCTGCCATGCGGGCGCAGCCCGCGCCCGCGTGCGGTCCGCCGCGCTTTCGGCGTTCGGCGACGTGCGACGTTCGCCCTGCGGGGCGCGAACCCGCGGAACCTAGAACGAAACCGGCGTGCGGACCGTGAGCGTGAGGTCGGGCGTGTCGCGGGTCAGGCCCGCGCCCAGCGAGACATTGAGCGTGCGCTTCTCGCCCAGGCGATACGAGTAGCCGAGCAGCAGGGTGCCGAGCTGGATGCGCACCGATTCTTCCGGCGTGCTGCCGTTGATCTTGGTGCGGCCCACCGACGCGTGGTCGTAGCCGATGCTGAACGAAGACTTCTCGTTGAGCCCGAGGCCCATGCCGAAGTTGAAGCCCCAGATTCCGCCCGGAGCGACCTTGCCGATCACCTCCGGCCCCTCACTGGTGTTGCGCACGATGTTGTTGCGCGCGAACGTGTGCAGATAACTCACGGTACCGAAGAACACCGCCGGATCGGACGGGAAGAGCGCCGTCATCGCGCCCTGCAGGCCGTGGAAACCCGACCCGGTCGGCAGCTCGGTCTGGATGCCGTCGCTGCGGAAGCCTTGCACCCCGCGCGACGTGCGCACCTCGAACGGATCCTTGCCGGTGCGCGACTTGTAGCGGAGGCTTCCGATGTAGTACGGCCGATCCATGCCGCCGTCGTTGAGCTGGTAGCGCGCGGTGACCTCGACGTCGCCGATGCCCTTGCCGTTGGTGTCGAACGCGCCCGCCGTCGCATCGCCCTGGAGGATCTCGCGGCCGACGTTCGCGTCGGCCCGATAGACGTACGGCAGCTTGGCCTCGACCTCCAGCCGGTTGGTGATGCCGAAGCGGCCGGTGAGCGCCGCCGTGACGGTGTTGCGACGCACCTCGCGGATGTCGATCAGCCCGACGAGGATCGCCGGGATGACTGTGTAGCCGACCAGCGCGACCCGGTTGCTCGACGAGTACGAGTACTGCACCGACGGCTCGAGCACGAACTTGCCGCGCGGCGTCAGCACGCCGGGCTGCTCGAAGATCGGCGCCACCTCGGGCCTGCGTGTCGACTCGTCCGGCGGCTGGCCCACCTGCGCCGGCGCGGCCGCGGCGGCAGGGCCTTGCGCCACCTGCGGCGGGGCCGGGTTCCCGCTGCCGCCCCGCTGGGCAGCGAGCGCCTCGCTGCCCAGCGCGCGTCGCATCTCGTTGATGCTGGTTTCCTGCTCGGCGAGCGCGCGCTTGAGCGCGTTCAGCTGCCGGGTCTGCTCGTCGATGCGCTGACGCAGCTCGCCCAGCCGCGCGGCGGCGGCCTCGGGGGTTTCGACGTTCTGCTGCGCAGAAGCAGCTGCGGTGAGCACGGCAAGGGTGGAACAGCCGATCGCGCGGGCCGTGCCGCGCCGGTTCTTCTGGATCAAGCGAGTCTCCTGGTCGACGGCCCCGATCACACCCGCAGCGCGCATTGCCGGCAAGGCATTCCAAAGCAACAGGTTGTGACGTCCCCATTCGGTGTGACGTGCTTCACGCTTTGCTCGCGTATGTTCGACGTACCGTTGCAGGCCTGTGTCGCCGCCGCATCCGCACGACGCGCGACAGGGCAGGGAGATCCCGTGGGCACCGCAAAGAAGAAGATCCTGTGCATCGGCACGAGTGCGCTGACCTCGCCCATCGCCGAGCGCCTCCGCGCCAGCGACTGGGACGTGCATCGTGCCAACGACCTGCGCAGTGCGCACCGGCTCATCGTCGAGCACGGCCTGCGCGTCGGCCTGCTCGTGATGGGCGACGTCGACGAGCCCCGCTGCGCGGAGCTCGACACCTTTTTGGGCGCGCACGCGCAGCTCGAATGGGTCGGCTGCTTCGACGCCGACTCGCTCGCGAGGCCCTGCTGCCGTGACCTCATCCTCGCGCACCTGTTCGACCATCACACGCTGCCGCTCGATATCGCGCGCGTGCTCAGTTGCGTCGGTCATGCGCACGGCCGCGCCGCCTTGCGCGAGTTGTCCACGCCCGAACTCGATCGGGCCGACGCGGGCATCGTGGGGCAGAGTGCGGCCATCGTGAACCTCATGCGCCAGGCGCGCCGCATCGCACACGCCAGCGCCCCGGTGCTGATCCACGGCGAAAGCGGGAGCGGGAAGGAGCTGTTCGCGCACGCCATCCACCTCAACTCGCCGCGCGCGAGCGGCCCCTATGTGCCGATCAACTGCGGCGCGATCCAGCCCGCGCTGATCCAATCGGAACTGTTCGGCCACGAGCGCGGCTCGTTCACGGGCGCGGTAAGCGAAAAGCGTGGCTTCTTCGAGGCAGCAGACGGCGGCACCGTGTTCCTCGACGAGATCGGCGACCTGCCGCTCGACCTCCAGGTGAACCTGCTGCGCTTCCTGCAGGAGGGGACGATCACCCGGGTCGGCTCGACGCGCGAGGTGCGCCTGGACGTGCGCATCGTCGCCGCCACCAACGTCGACCTCGAGAAGGCGGTCGCGGCGGGGCGCTTCCGCCAGGACCTCTACTACCGCCTCAACGTGTTGCCGCTGCACGTGGTCCCGCTGCGTGACCGCCGCGAGGACATCCGCCTGCTCGCCGAGCACGTGTTCCGCACCTATTCGGCGGAGAAGCGGCCGAGCCTCAAGGGCTTCAGCCGGAGCGCGCTGCAGGCGATGGACGCCTACAACTGGCCCGGCAACGTGCGCGAGCTGATCAACCGCGTGCGCGCGGCCATGATCACCGCCGAGCGCAACCTCATCATGCCGAGCGATCTCGGCCTCAAGATGCCGCAGGACGTGCAGCTCATCAACGTGCTCGACGAGGCGCGGCTGCAGGCCGAGCGCAGCGCGATCCGGTCGAGCCTGCAGCAGAGCGGGCGCAACGTGGCGCTCTCGGCACGCCAGCTGGGCGTGTCGCGCATGACGTTGTATCGGCTGATGGCCAAGCACGGCATCCACGTTCCGAACGGATGAGCAGCGCCGCGGCGTTGATCGCGCCGACGGCTGACGCACGGCTGGCAGCCGCTCTCATGGCGCGCCTGCGTCGCCACGCCCGCTTCGGTTCGATCGGCGAGCTCGAGCCGATCGCGCTGCGCCTGGGCATGGTTCAGGCGACGCTCGAACCGCGGCTCGAATCTCCCCGCCTGCTCGTCTTCGCGGCCGACCACGGGCTCGCGCTCGAGGGGCGCCAGCCCGGCGACCCGCGCGACGGGACGCATGCGCTGCGCAGCCTGCTCGACGGCAGCGCCCTTGCCGCGACCTTCGCGCGCGTCAACGGCGTCGAGCTGACCGTCGTCGACAGCGGCATCAGCGAGTCCTTCACGCACCCACGCCTGCTCTCGCGCAAGATCGGTCACGGCACGCGCAACGCGCGCGTTGCAGCGGCGATGTCGGTCGAGCAGGCGCATGCGGCGATCCGCGCGGGAATGGAGATCGCCGACACGCTCCGCGGCAGCGTGATCGCCTGCGCCGGCATCGGCAACGGCGCGCCGGCGAGCGCGGCGCTCGTGCTGTCGTGCCTCTCGGGCGTCCCGGTGCACGACTTCGTCGACTCGGCGCCCGGCACCCTCGATCTTCCGCTCGAACAACTCGCCGGCCTCCTCGAGAGCGCCCGCGCCCGCCATGCGCAGCGCAGCGATCCGGTCGAGGTGCTGGCGGCGGTCGGCGGTTACGAGATCGCCATGATGGCCGGCGTGATGCTCGCGGCGGCGAGCCGGCGCCGCGTCATCGTGCCCGATGGCAGTGCCGCCTGCGCCGCCCTGCGAGTGGCCGCGTCGATTGCGCCGGCGGTGCTCGAGTACTGCCTGTTCGCGCGCAGCAACTGGCACCCGGGTCTGGATCGCGCGCTCGAGCTGTTCGACGCGCAGCCGATGCCGAGCGCGATCGTCGACGCGATGGACGGCACCGGGGCCACGCTCGCGTGGCCGTTCATCCGCGCGGCGGCGGCGTTGCTCGGCAGCGTCGACGGCTGACCCGCTCTTGAGCGCGGCACGCCGCGCAGTGGTCGAGACGGCTCCGCGGCACTCGCAACCCGACCGTTCGAGCGCGTCCGACTTTCGGGTGACCGGACGCGTCGCGAGCTGTGCGCGAGTCCGGTCGCACACCTGTCGTTCACCCTTGCGAGTTAACCCTGGGTCGCATCGTCCAGGACTCTTTTCCGAGCTGCGTGCGTCTCAAACTTGAGACGGATCGAACGTGCAAGAAGTCACGTGCGTCGACGGTCGCCGAGCAGCCATCTCACCAAGTTACCGGTTGCTGTCACATGTCTGATGCAGTTGTCGGACAACGTGCCGTCGACTTGTGGGAAGCATCGCCTTACAACAAAAAAACCTTGGTCTGACAGGGACTTGGCGAAGTGGTGGTGGTTGGTATTTTTCTTGCGGTAGCGCCGTTCGGACAGGCGTCAGCGCCTTCCCATCAGCAACTACCTTTGAGGAAACAACCATGAAGAAAACGCTACTCGCGTCTTCCATCGCGCTGGCCCTGAGCGCGTATGGGACGGCGTGGGCCAACCCGACCAACAACGGTCCGAGCGGTCTGGGCTCGACCGGCTCCCAGACCGCGACCGCGACGGCAACCCAGGGCGGCAACGGCAGCCCGCAGGCCAACGAGTTCTCGACGGCCACTCAGACCAGCAACTCGGATCTGAACAACAACAAGAGCACCAACAACTCCGACCAGAACAACAACAAGAGCACCAACAACGCCGATCAGAACAACGACAAGAGCACCGGCAGCAATCGTGACAACACCGGCCGTGCGCGCGCGCAGGGCCAGGGTACGGCTGCGGCCAACAACGGCGGCACCGCGTCGGCATCGCTCGCGAACTCGTTCAACACGAACACCGCGATCGCCCGCAGCCAGCTGAACGGCACCGTCACCGGCAACACCGTCAGCGGCCTCGGCAACACGGCCATCAACAACGGCACCGCCAACGGTGCCGCCGGCGGTACCGGCGGCAACGGCACCGGCGGCAACGCGCAGGGCGGCACCACGAATGGCGGTGCGGCCGGCAATGGTTCCGGCGCGGTCGGCGGCGCCGGCGCGACGGGCGGCACCGGCGGCACCGGCGGCTCGAACACCAACGGTTCGATGACCGCGGGCAGCCAGTCGAGCAGCGCGACCAACGGCAGCTCCACCGCGGGTGCGGGCGGCATCGGCGGCACGTCGACCGGCGCGACCGGCGGTGCGGGCGGCGCGGGCAACGCCACCGGTGGCGCGGTGGGCAGCACCAGCGGCGGCGTCGCTCCCTCGGGTGGCGCGGCCGGCAGCACCGGTGGTTCGACCACCGCGGCGACCGGCAGCACCAGCGGCGCAGGCGGTGGCAACACCAGCGCCGGCGGCAGCGCGTCCGGCTCGGGCGGCGGCGCGACGAGCGCCAGCGGCAGCACCAGCGGTGCCGGCGGCGGCGCGACCAGCGCGAGCGGCAGCACCAGCGGCGCCGGCGGTGGCAACACCAGCACGGGTGGCGGTGCCACGACGTCGACGGCCTCGACCGGCGGCGCGGCGACGGGCAGCACGGGCACCAGCGGCGGCGCCACTGGCACCGGCGGCGCGGCCAACGGCGTCGGCGGCGCAGCCGGCAGCACCGGTGGTGCGTCGGCTGGCCTCGGCGGCAACCAGACCGGCACCGGCGGTGGCGCGACTTCGACCGGTGGCGGCTCGACCGGCACCGGCGGTCTCTCGGTCGGCGTCGGCGGCTTTGCCGCCGGCACGAGCGGCGCGGCGGGCGGCACGGGCGGTGGCGGCACGGGCGCCAGCGGGGCTTCGGGCAGCACGGGTGGCATGGCTGCGGGCACGAGCGGCGCGGCCGGTGGCACCGGCGGCGGCGCGACCGGCGCCGGCGGTGGCGCGACGGCAAGCAACTCGCAGGGCACAGGTGCGGCGGGTGCGACCTCCGGCGGCGCTACGGGTGGTGGCACGACGGCATCGAACGGCTCGGCGGGCGGCGCTGGTGGTGGCACCAACGGCTCGGCCGGCGGCCTCTCGGCGTCGGGTCAGACTGCGGGCACGGGTGCGCTCGGCGCCGGTCTCGGCGTCGGCGGCTCTGGCTTGGCGGGTAGCGGCGCCGCAGGCGGCGGCAGCAATGCCGGCGGCGGCGCGGGCGGCCCGGCCAGCTCGTCGGCCAGCGGCGGCGGCACGGGTGCCGGCGGCGCGGGTGGCATGGGCGGCACTGGCGGCACGGGCACCCCGACGGCGGGGACCGGCGGCGTCGGCGGCGCGGGTGGCGGTGGCGGCGGCACCGGCGGTGCCGGCACGTCGACGGCCAGCGGCGGCGCGGGCGGCACGGGCACGAGCACCAGCGGTGCCACGACGGCTGGCGCGGCGACCGGTTCGGGCGCTGCAGGCTCGGGCACCGGCACGGGCACGGCAGGCGCGGCGACCAACACCGCGACCAATACCGGCGGTGCAGCGACGGGCACGGCGACCGGCACGGGCGGCGCGGCCACGGGCAGCGCGACCGGCACCAGCGGTGCAGGCATGAGCGGCACGGCGACCGCTGGCTCCGGCGCGAACACCGGCACGACCACCGGCACTGGCGGCGCGGCCACCACCTCCGCAGGCGCGGGCACCGGCACGTCCGGCGCCGGCACCGGCACGGGCGGCGCGGCGACCGCAAGCACCGGCACCGGCACCGGCACCGGCGCGGCAGGCACCGGCACGTCCGGCGCAGGCACCGGCACCGGCGGCGCGGGTTCGAGCACCGCAGGCGCGGGCACGAGCACGGGTGGCGCGGCGACGGCGAATGCCGGCGCGAACAGCGGCACTGGCGGCGCGGGCACCAGCACCAGCGGCGCGACGACCGCCACGGCCGGCAACGGCGCAGGCACGGCGGGTTCCGGCACCGCGACCAGCGGCACCGTCACCGGTTCGGGCGGCACGAGCACGACCAGCGCGGGCGCGGCCACCGGCACGGCAGGCGCGGCGACCGGCACGGGCGGCTCGAGCACCAGCACGGCGGGTGCGTCGACCGGCACGGGCGGCGCCAGCACCAGCACGGCGGGTGCCTCGACCGGCACGGGCGGCGCGGCCACCAACAGCGGTGGCGCGGCGACCGGCACGGGCGGCTCGAGCACCAGCACGGCGGGTGCAGCGACCGGCACGGGTGGTCAGTCGACCGCCAGCGGCGGCGCGGCGACCGGCACCAGCGGCACGGCGACCGCCACCGGCGGTAGCACGAGCGCGACCGGTGCATCCGGTGGCATGGCCAGCAACAGCGGCGGCAACGGCGGCGCGGGCGGCTCGGCGACGAACGGCAGCGCGACCAACGGCAGCGCGACCAACACCCAGACGCAGGGCAACCAGACGGCTGGCGTGGGCGCGACCGGTGGCAACGGCGGCTCGGGCGGCGCGGGCGGTTCCGGCACGGGTGGCACGGGCGGCGCGGCGACGGCTGCGGCGACCACCGGCGGCGTCGGCAACGGCGCGACCGGTGGCACCGGTGGCGCCGGCGGCAGCAATGCCGTCAACGCTGGCTCGTGGGCCATGTCCAACACGATGGGCTCGGCGGCGCAAACCGCGGCCGGTATCACCGTGATGGCGCAGACCACCGGCGTTGCGAACCTGGTGCAGCAAAGCGTCAACGTGCAGGCCAACCTGAATCTGGGCGGCCGGTAAGTTGAGCGAGGGCGCCGGCGGCCTCGGGTCCGCCGGCGCCCATTTCCAACCCGACAGGACACCAGTCATGTCACACGCAATGCGTACAGGCGTCGCCGGTTTGATCGCCGCGGCGCTGTTGATGGCGGCTCCCTGGGCTGCGGGCGCGGACAGCGCGCCCGAGCCCGCGGTGACGCCGCCGGCTGCCGACGCGGCCAAGCCGGCGCTGCCGCAGGCCTCCGTCGTCAGGAGTGAAGCGGCGACGCCAGTGCCGAGCCCCGCGCTCGTCGAGGCGGCGCCGCTGCAAGGCAGGGCTCCGACGGCACTCGTGGCACGCGCCGAAGGCGCGCCGAACAACTCGCCGGCAGCCTCTGAAGCGGTGCCGGCGGATGGCGCAGCGACCCCGCCGGGCGCCAAGGAGATGGCCGACGCGCCGCCGACGGACTCGACCGCCGCGTCGGAGGTCAAGAAGGAAGCCGCAGCGCGCGCACCGAAGAGCGATGTGGCGAGCGCCGATCCCGCCAAGCCGAAGGTCGCACGCGGCAACCCGCTCGGCCTGCAGGCCCTCGACTCGAGCGCGCTCGCGAACCGACGCGGCGCTGCCGACGTGTTCAGCGACATGCAGCTCAAGGCCGTGGTTGCCGAGAACCAGGCGGTGAACGTGAGCACCGGCAACAACGTGATCAGCGACAACGCGTTCTCGCACGCTTCCGGGGTGCCGATGGTGGTGCAGAACACCGGCAACAACGTGCTGATCCAGAACGCCACCATCCTGAACGTTCAGGTCAAGTAGGAAGCCAAAGCGATGCTTCTCCTGCGCGCCGCGACTGCCGCCGTCCTGGCCGGCCTGGCTGTGGCCGACGCTTCGGCGGGCACGGTCGAGTTGCCGTTCCAGATCGGCGGCGCGTATGCGGTGCCTGCGACCAGCATCAAGGAGGCGCGCTTCAAGACGATGATTCGGCAGCAGTACGACTTCAGCTGCGGGTCGGCGGCGCTCTCGACGCTGCTCACCTTCCACTACGGCATGCCGGTCACCGAGCAGAAGGTGTTCGAGGCGATGTATGCCCTCGGCGAGCCCGAGAAGATCAAGAAGGAAGGCTTCTCGCTGCTCGACATGAAGCGCTATCTCGAATCGCACGGCTTCGCCGCCGACGGCTACGAGGCGCCTCTCGAGAAGCTGGCGGGCGCGAGCATTCCGGCGATCGTTCTCATCAACGACAACGGCTACAACCATTTCGTGGTCATCAAGGGCATCCGCGACGAGCGCGTGCTGCTCGGCGATCCCTCGGGCGGCACGCGCGCGATGTCGCGCAAGGCGTTCGAGGCGATCTGGGTCAACCACATCCTGTTCGTGATCACCAGCCACCAGGAGACCGCGCGATTCAACGACGCGGCCGACTGGCGTGTCGCGGTCCGCGCGCCGTTGGGCGACGGCATCGATCGCGACAGCGCCGCACGGCTCGTGATGCCCAAGTTCGGCGCCGGCGACTTCTGACACAGCCATGGGACCGACTCCGAAGAGGCTTGCCTTGCTGATGTCCGCCGCCGGCCTGGGCATGTCGCTCGGCGCCCCTGCGCTGGCACACACCCAGGCGCTCGCGCCGGCGCTGCTCGGCAGCGCGCTGGGTCTGCCGAGCAGCTGGCACAACCGCTACGACCCGAGCGTCGATGCGGACCTGTCGGCCCTGGCCGGTTTCAAGGCCGCCGACTTCGCCACACTCGGCCGGGCACTGGGCGACGCCGATCCGCTGGTGGTCGCTTCCACCCGGCGCGCCTTCGCCGATGCGAACAGCCGGGCCTATGCGCCCGCACCCGGAGCGCGCCCGCCGGTCATGTCGGCAGAAGACCGCGCGGCCATCGCCCTCGCGCTGGTATCGATCGCCGAAGGCTGGCCGGCCGACGGCGAACTCGATTTCGCGGAGCCGGAAATTCAATCGTCGCCCGTGCCGGTACGTGGCCGTGAGACGGCGAGCGTGCGGGCGGAGGCGACCAAGCCCTCGGTGGCGGCGCTTGCCGGTGCGAGCGCGGACCCGGCCGTGCCGGCGGTGCTCGCCCCGATCGCCGAGCACGCAACCGCGAGGGTTTCCGCTGCCGCAGGTTCGTCCGCCCAGGAGCCGCTGGCGGCGGCTGCAGTGCTGGCGGTGCCCGCGCCGGCAGTGGACCTCAAACGAGACGGCGCGCGGCCGAACGCCGCACCGGGCCTGCATTCCCTCGACCTCGACCTCGAGGCGCTCGAGCCGATGGCGTCAGCTGCCTCGGCGGCGACCGGCGCGCGGGTCGAGCGACTCGATCTGGACCTCGACTTCGACATCGATCACGAGTACGCGGCCACGCACGCGGGAGTCGCGCGGCCGGCGATCGATCTGGACCTGGGCGCGCTCGCGGCCGGCTCTTCGGCCGGCGAGCAAGCGGCCGGTGACGCGGCAGCCCACGGCGGCGCGCCGGCCGTAGATCACGCGGCCAATGTCAGTCGCGAAGGGGTTCAGCGGGCCGGCGGCAGTTCGGCGCCCTACGACACCGCCGCGGTCGCACCGACGACTGGAATCGACCTCGATCTGGATCTCGACGTCGGCCTCGATCTCGACCTGTCTGGCGGCGCGGTTGCAGCCCACAGCACCGGCTCGCTCGCGGCTCCTGCGGCCTCCAGAGCGTCCGTCGATCTCGGGCTCGCCCTCGACCTGTATGCGCCGGCGGGGCCGACCGCGCGCAGCGCAGGATCTGCCGTGACGCCGACGCCGGCGCACGCGGTGCAGGCAGCTGCCGCACCGGTGGCAGCGCCAGTCGCAACGGCGCCGGCGCGGGCTGGCGCCGAGCCGGCGCCGGCGCTCGCGACCGCCACGGCACACGCGCAAGCAGAGGGTGCACGTCCACTTGCACGCGCGAGTGACCTCCCCTCGAATGCGTCGCCGGTGGAGCCTGCGCGTGCCATCGCGGCGACGTTCGCCGCCCCTGCCGACGCATCACGCAATGCCGCCGCTGCCGACGCACCACGCGGCCTCGACGCGAGCACGTCGGTGGCAGATGCTCGCGCGACGTCCGCACGAAGCACTGTCGAACCGCAAGCGCAGCCGAGTCGCGGCTGGCGCGGTCGGCAGCCGGTCAGTGCGCCCGACCTCGCGTGCGCCGGGGACGACGACGAGACGACCGCACACATCGTGGTCGCCTCGCACAGCGAGCGCGTACTGCGCAGCCTCGAGGTACTGCTCGCGGGCGATGACGCGAGCGCCGGGCGCTTCGGCGCGCAGCCGCCGGAAGCGTTCGCCGCGTCGCATGCCGAAAAGGCCTTGATGATGCTGGCGGGTGCGCGCCAGAAGGGCCGCCAGAGCTCGGCCGACGCCGAGGTCGAGCCCGGTGCCAGGAACGCCCGGGCCCCGTCGGCGATCGCGCCCTCCGAGGTCCCTCTCACGCCGGGCACGCGACGGGCGAGCGTCGACGCTGCATCCGGCCAGACGCGTGCTGCCGCCGAGCCTGTGTCGGCACGCCCCGATCGCAAGTCGGTGCTCGGCGACGACGTAGTCGCGATGGGCGAACGCTCGCTCGACGACGTGCGGGGCGGCTTTCAGACGCCGGGCGGATTGCAGGTGTCGTTCGGCATCGAACGCGCGGTGTACATCAACGACAAACTGGTGACGACCACCAGCCTCAATGTCAGCGACCTCGGCAAGGTCGCCGGCGGCGCGGCCGCTGCAGGTGCGGTCACCAGCGGCACCGGCAACCTAGCCCTGGTGCAGACGGGCAACGGAAACACCGTCATCAACGGACCGCTCTCGGGCAATGCGCTCGGCACCATTGTCCAGAACACGCTCGACAACCAGAAGATCCAGAGCGTGACGTCGATTAACGCGACCGTGAACAGCATGCAGATGCTGAAGTCACACAACTTCGTGTCGTCGTTGCGCGGTGCGGTGATCGATTCGCTGCGTCGCTGAACACCCGCGAGCCGGAGTTCAGTACGGCGCTGACGCGCGCGATGCAGCGTCAGCCGACGACCTTGATGCGGATCGTGCGCGCCGGCCAGCCAGCTTCGCGCAGGGCCGACTCGAGCACCGGCTGTAGCTGACGCAGCTTGGCGCCGACTGCGCCGTTCGGCACCAGCAACGACCAGCTCTCGTCATCGAGCGGCCCGGGCTTGACGTGCGGCGCGAGCGCGCGCGGCAACTGGCGCTGGATCGCCGCAAAGCGGCCGTTCGACGCGTCGATCCGCTCGCGCAGCCGTGCCAGCGGCACGCTCTGGCGCAGCGCGTCGTCAAGCGTGAGCGGGTCGGGCACTTCGCGGCGCCGGGTCGGATTCATTCGTGCGATCTTCGCAGGTCGTTCGAGGCACTAGGTGCCGCTGCGCCGGCAAGGGTTGCCGCCAAGGACGGGAGCGCAGACCCGCTGACGCGGTGGCGTCCCCGGAGAGCTGCCGGCGCATCGCCCGTCACGCCACCAAGGGAGGCGGCATGGGCGGGCCGGACGGTCAGGACGCGAATGGTAAAATTCGCGGCTTTGCCGGCCTTGCGACGCTTGCTTTCAGGGCGCGCGCCAGCATCTCACTGCATTGCCATGGGGCGGTGGGCTCGCTCGTCGAGACCGTCGCGGCTGTGCGCGTCTGGCTCCGGCCCTCTACACCCCCGATCCCATGCTGCCAAAGATTCTCACGTCGATTTTCGGAAGCCGCAATGACCGGCTCCTGAAGCAATACCGCGGCGTCGTTGCGCGCGTCAACGCGCTGGAGCCGACGTACGAGGCGCTGAGCGACGAGCAGCTGCGAGCCAAGACCGACGAGTTCCGCGGCCGTGTGGCCAACGGCGAGTCGCTCGACAGTCTGCTGCCGGAGGCCTTCGCCGTGGCGCGTGAGGGCTCCAAGCGCGTGCTGAAGATGCGCCATTTCGACGTCCAGCTGATTGGCGGCATGACCCTGCACGCCGGCAAGATCGCCGAGATGCGCACCGGGGAGGGCAAGACGCTGATGGCGACCCTGCCGGTCTACCTGAACTCGTTGTCGGGCAAGGGCGTCCACGTCGTCACGGTCAACGACTATCTGGCGCGTCGCGACGCCGAGTGGATGGGGCGTCTCTACAACTTCCTCGGCCTGAGCGTCGGCGTCAACCTGCCGCAGATGGCGCGCGAGGAGAAGCAGGCCGCCTATGCGGCCGACGTCACCTACGGCACGAACAACGAGTTCGGCTTCGACTACCTGCGCGACAACATGGTGCAGGACGTTGCCGACCGCGTCGCGCGCGGCCTCTCGTACGCGATCGTCGACGAGGTCGACTCGATCCTGATCGACGAGGCGCGCACGCCGCTCATCATCAGCGGCCAGGCCGAGGACCACACCGACCTCTACGTGCGCATCAACGCCGTGGTGCCCGGCCTCAAGAAGCAGATCGGCGAGCTCGACTTGCGCACCGGCGAAGGTGTGATCGAGCCGGGCGACTTCACGGTCGACGAGAAGACGCACCAGGTCTACCTCACCGAGGAAGGTCACGAGAACGCCGAGCGCCTGCTCACCGAGGCGGGCCTGCTCGCACCGGGCGCGAGCCTCTACGACCCGTCGAACATCGCGCTGATGCACCACGTCTACGCGGCCTTGCGCGCGCGTCACCTCTACAACCGCGACCAGCACTACGTGGTGCAGAACGGCGAGGTGATCATCGTCGACGAGTTCACGGGCCGCCTGATGACCGGCCGGCGCTGGAGCGACGGCCTGCACCAGGCCGTGGAAGCCAAGGAAGGCGTCGAGATCCAGAGCGAGAACCAGACCCTCGCCTCGATCACCTTCCAGAACTACTTCCGCATGTACGGCAAGTTGTCGGGCATGACCGGCACTGCCGACACGGAGGCGTACGAGTTCCAGGAGATTTACGGCCTCGAGACGGTGGTGATCCCGCCGAACAGGCCGACCATCCGCAAGGACGAGCTCGACCTCGTCTACAAGACGTCGCGCGAGAAGTTCGACGCGGTCATCGAGGACATTCGCGACTGCCACACGCGCGGTCAGCCGGTGCTGGTCGGCACCACGTCGATCGAGAACTCCGAGCTGATCTCGAACCTGCTGCAGAAGGCGAAGTTGCCGCACCAGGTGCTCAACGCCAAGCAGCATGCGCGCGAGGCCGAGATCGTGGCTCAGGCCGGTCGGCCGGGCGTGATCACGATCGCCACCAACATGGCGGGTCGCGGCACCGACATCGTGCTCGGCGGCAACGTCGAGAACCAGATCAAGATCATCGAGGCCGACCCGGCGATCAGCACCGAGGACAAGGCTGCGCGCGCTCAGCAGCTCAAGGACGAGTGGCAGGGCCTGCACGAGGCGGTGAAGGCCCAGGGTGGTCTGCGCATCGTGGCCACCGAGCGCCACGAGTCGCGCCGCATCGACAACCAGTTGCGCGGCCGTTCCGGCCGCCAGGGCGACCCGGGCTCGTCGCGCTTCTATCTGTCGCTCGACGATCCGCTGATGCGCATCTTCGCCGGCGATCGCGTGCGCGCGATCATGGAGCGGCTGAAGATGCCGGACGGCGAGGCGATCGAGGCCGGCATCGTCACGCGCTCGATCGAGAGCGCGCAACGCAAGGTCGAGGCGCGCAACTTCGACATGCGCAAGCAATTGCTCGAGTACGACGACGTCGCGAACGACCAGCGCAAGGTCATCTACCAGCAGCGCAACGAGATCCTCGAGGCCGAGGGTCTCGAGGATCAGATCACCAACCTGCGCCACAGCGCGATGCACGACGTCGTTCGCACCTACGTGCCGAAGGACAGCGTCGAGGAGCAGTGGGACCTGCCGGCGCTCGAGAAGGTGCTGCGCGAGGAATGGCAGCTCGAGGTGCCGCTGGTCGCCGAGGTCGAGAGCAGTGCCGCGATTACCGACGAGGATCTGGTCGAGCGCGTACAGCAGGCCGCCGACGCGCTGTTCCAGTCGAAGGTGGACCGCGTCGGCCTTGAGCAGTTCACGCCCTTCATGCGGATGATCCTGCTGCAGTCGATCGACTCGCACTGGCGCGAACACCTCGCGGCGCTCGACTACCTGCGCCAGGGCATCCACCTGCGCGGCTATGCGCAGAAGAACCCGAAGCAGGAATACAAGCGCGAGGCGTTCGAGCTCTTCGCGCAGCTGCTCGACGTAGTGAAGCTAGAGGTCACGCGCGTGTTGATGACGGTGCGCATCCAGTCCGAGGAAGAGGTCGCGCGTGCCGCCCAGGAGATCGAGCAGCGAGCCGAGCAGATCAGCAACGTGATGTACACGCATCCCAACGACGACGGCAGCGTATCCGAGGAAGCCGCCGCCGCGGTGGCGGCCGGAGCGGCCGGGGTCGCTGCCGCCGGTTTGCCGAAGGTCGGCCGCAACGACCCGTGCCCGTGCGGGAGCGGCAAGAAGTACAAGCAGTGCCACGGCAAGCTCGTCTGACGCGCCGGGAGGCGCGCGAGATCGGCTGATGCATCGGGGAACGGGCGCCGGAAGGCGCCCGTTGCGCTGATGACGTCAGCTCGTCGCGAACGCGCGGGCCAGCGACGCCGACAGGATCGCCATGCGGACCGGCTTTTCGGCGAAGACGAGGTTGTAAGCCGCGACGGCGTCGGCAATCTCGCTCTCCTGCACCATGCCGGTCAGCACCTGCGCGGTGAGCACGACGATCGGGGCGCTCGGGTGCTGCGCCCGCAGCGTGGCGATCAGGTCGAGCGCGCTCGACTCGCCGACCAGCCAGTCGATGACGAAGCCCTCGAAGCTCGTGGTCTGCGCCGCTGCTTCGAGATCGGCGGTCCGATAGAAGGCGCGCGGGTCGTAGCCACTGTCGCCCAGGTGCGAGCAGATCGACCCGGCCAGATCCTGGTCGTCGTCGAGAACGGCGATCACGCGGCGCGACGGTGCGCTCGGCGTCGCCTCGAGCCGTTCGACCCGGTAGGCGACGTGTTCAGCCGCCTCGCTGGCGGTAAGAGCGGTCCAGCCGGTAGCGGTGCGGATCGCGACGAGATCGTTCGGCCGCGGGTTCTCGGCGGTGGAGCCGAGCCAGAGCTGGCAAGGCAGGTTGGCCGGGCCGAGCTTCATCACGCCCGCGACGCTGCTGCGTTGAGGTGCACTCACGAGGTCGGCGAGGGACTCGCCGAACATGGCGGCGACGCGTTCCAGGTCTTCAAGCGACCACGGCGACGCGCCGTTCAGACGTCGATGCGCCTGGGAGTAGGACAGGCCCGTCGCGTCGGCGAGCCATGCGGACTGCCGGTACTTCGGCAAGCCGTGACGCTCGAGCAGCGCGCGCACGTAGCGCACGGCGAGGGGGACGGTTGCGGACGGTTCGTCGGTGTCAGGCGCCGCATCGGCGTCCAAGCTCAGTTCGGACATTCGTGAAAACCCGTTTGTTGCGCCGATTGTGAGAGAGCGGCAACAAGTCGATGGTTCGAGGCGAAAAGGTTTCCTTGATCTGCAAGTGGGTGCGGCGTAGAGTGTTTGGAAGTGTTAAGGCCCACGTCGTGATCGCGCGTGTCGCCTTCAGGCTTCCCGGCACCAACTTCGAGGTGACATTGCAATGAAGGCTCTGCTGATCGACGACCACCCACTCATTCTCTCGGCGCTCCAAGCCGTGATCCAGGGCCTCGGGCCCGACGCCAGCGCCATTGGCGTCAGCAGCGTCGAGGCCGCGCGCGAGGTGCTGGCCACCCACGCCGACCTCGACCTCTGCCTGCTCGATTGCAGCTCGGCGACACCGACGGATTCGACCTGCTGGTCGAGTTCCGTGCGGCGTATCCCGCGCTGCCGATTGTCGTCGTGTCGGCGGCCGATCAGCGTTCCGACGTGTTGCGAGCCATCGATCTCGGCGCGATGGGGTTCGTGCCCAAGGTGGCGAGCAACGAGACCCTGTTCGAGGCGTTGCGCATGGTGATGTCGGGCGGCATCTACGTGCCGCCGACGATCATGCGCACCCGCCGCGAGCCCGAAGCGACACCCGACAACGACCGTCGTCGCGGGCCGAGCTGGGGCGTGCAACCGCGCTCAGGCGCCGGGCCCCTTCCGCTCAAGCCCGGGGCCCCGCTCGCCGCGCTCGGCCTCACGCCGCGCCAAACCGACGTGCTCGCGCTGCTGCTCGAAGGTCAGCCCAACAAGGTGATCGCTCGCCAGCTCAACCTGTCCGTCGAAACCATCAAGGATCACGTCGCCGCCGTGCTCCGCATCCTCAACGTCAGCACCCGCACGCAGGCGGTGCTGGCGATCAGCGAGATGTCGCAGCAAGCGAACTTGATTGCTTGGCGGGAGGCGCGGCAGAGAGAGCCGCGCGACAAGTAGGTCCGGGCGATCAGCTCAGCCGGGCAGCGGCTGGAGCGTGCGGCGCGAGTTCTTCAAGTACGCTCCTCACCGAGCGCCCGTCATAAGGGTCTACGAGCGTGGCTGCAAAACCTTCCCGCCGCCCAGCGCCGTATTCGTCTCCGGCCAGCGCGACGAACGCGGTTTGCACGTTGAGCCCTAACGCGGCACGCACCTCGGTAACAAACTGGGCAGCGTCCTTTTTAGGCAGCGCCAGATCTACGAAGACCAAACCGTAGTTACGGAGCGCCAGACGGTTCGCAGCGATGGCTGCCGAGCTGGCGACCTCGCATGTGATCCCTGCCTCTTCAAGCAAACTCGGGAAGCGCGACCTCAACCGATCGCGGTGGATGACTGCGAGAACGGGTGCACTTGTAATGCGCGAAAAGGAGGGAGCAGCGTGGACGTCAGCCACTTCGGCCGGAATGGCGATGCGGGAACTCGTTCCGCCCGAGCTGCCTCGCGGGGTTGTTACGCTGATCGAGCCGTCCAAATGGTCGACCAGCGTCCTGACGATGATCAGGCCCAGTCCGTGCGTGCGCGACCCTAGATCGTCACTCGACTCGATCGGAACCGACAGCGTTTCTAGTGCGGCCGCCGGCAACCCGGGCCCTGAATCCTCCACGCGGAAAACCACGCATCCCTGCGCGGGATCGTAGCCGTCGAGGTACACGGCGATGGATCCGCTCTCGATATGACGAATGGAGTTCATGACCAAATTTGTGAGAATCTGGTCGATGCGTGCTGCATCGGCGACCAGGAACAGCGGCTCGGGCGGCAGCACGACCGAGAGCTTCAGACCCTTCGCATCCGCCAGCTCCTGGGTCACGCCGGCTAAGGCGGAGACGAGTTCGCGGGCGTCGAAAACTTCCGGGCGAAGTTCAAGGCGACCGACTTGGCCGCGGGCGAGCGTCAACAGATCGCGCAGTTGCGCGTTCAGCAGGAGCGACGAACGACGTATCCGCGCAATCAGCTCGTCGCCGTCAGGCAACGCTCCGCGATGACGGTGCTCAAAGACGTCGAGGGTTGAGATGATCGCCTGCAGAGGGGATCGGAGCTCGTGACCGATCTTCGCTAGGAAGCTGCTCCGTGCGGCGACGTTTCGCTTAGCAGCCGCCAAACGGGCGCGCTCCTGCTCAATTTCGCGGACGCGGTGAATGCGATCGATCAAGGATACAAAGAACACGGGGATGAGCGCGATCATCAGAATATAGGACGCGGTGAGCTGAAAGTACAGCCGCCAGAAGTCATCCAGCAACAGTGCGGTCGCTGCGAGCAGGGTTGTCACCCACGTCAGATACATCGATCGAACCCCGAACCGGATTCCAGACTTCACGATGACGACCAGCAGAAACGGGTTCAGGAATGCGAACGTATCGGGGTCTTGAGCGAGCACTCCCGTCAGAAGCACCGGGTCGAGCAGAAGGCACAAGTACTGGCAAGCCACACACGCCGACGGTTTGGAACGCAAGCGAACCCAGTACCATAGTGTCCCTACGAAGTACCCGAGGGTGACCAAGACAAACCATCTAGAAACGCCGAAGGATTCACTCTGGAGAGCCTTTGCGCCCCAGAACAGAAGCAAGCCGCCGCTCACCAGCGCGCGCTGAGAAGCGCGTTCCTGCTCCTGCTCTCCTCGGTCGTCAATTTCGTGCGCCCCGAAGTAGCTTGCGAGTTTCATTGCCAAACCGCGTGCACCCTTCGGCGCGCGTTGGGTCGAGTCCGCGCTTCTCGATGAGTTCGTCATGTGCGAAATGCCTCGTCTGCCAAGCCCCTTTGCCGAGAACTTCCAGCGATTGAACCATACTCGTGGACCGAAGGCCTGACCGGTGCTCTCCAGGTGAGCAGTAACCCCAAGATGACTAACGAGACGCCGCCAAGCCCGGCAACAGAGATCGAGGTGCAGCGCGAGGTCATGCGTCTCGTGCTGCATAACTCGGCCCGCAGTGTTCCAGTCCAGATCGGCGCTGTCGTGGTACTGGTCCTTATCGGCGCGGAGAATGGGCGGTACCTTGCAGCCGGTGCAACCGCGGTGGTCGGCATTGCAGTCGCCATCTGGCGCCTTCAGATTTCACGCTGGTTTCAGCAAGGAGCACTGTCGAAGTATCAGTTACGCCGAGCACAGCTGCATCTCGAAGGTAACTCTCTTCTCTCGGGATGCATGTGGCTGATCAGCGCGTTTGGAATTTATGCGCATACCAGTGGGCAGACGGCGATCGCCTACATCATGTTCGCCTGTGGATCGGTGTGCGTGGCTGCCCTTTTCATGTCCCTCGTGGGCCGCTCCTTCCTGTTGCTCGCAATTCCGGAACTCGGCGGAATTATTGCAGTCACACTTGACGCAGGCGGTATTAGCGCCCTCCCACTGAGTCTCTTGACCGCCCTGTTCGGGTACACGATGTACAAGGCCTCTCGCAAGTTTACGGATACCACGGCAAGCGCCATTCGTCATCGTCTAATGGCAGAGTCGCTCATCGAGTCGCTGGCTGCAGCCAAAGAAGCGGCCGAAGCTGCCAACCGGGCGAAATCGCAGTTTCTTGCGACCATGAGTCACGAGATCAGGACGCCAATGAATGGTGTGCTGGGCGCGCTCGACTTGCTGCGCCACTCGCGGCTCGACGCGAACCAGCGAGCGCTCGTTCGAACTGCCGCCTCATCCGGTACGTCTCTTATGGCCATATTGAACGACGTGCTCGATCACTCAAAGATTGAGGCCGGTAAGCTCGCGCTCCACTCGGCGCCGTTCTCTCTTCGAGCCATGTGTGCTGCCGTAATCGGGCTTTTCGAGGCCAATGCCGAGGCCAAAGGCCTTTTGCTGCAGCTCGATTTTGATGCCGACACGGTGGATTGGGTGCTTGTCGACGGTCAGCGGCTAAAGCAGGTGGTTCTCAATCTGCTGGGCAACGCCATCAAGTTCACTGAGCGCGGCGAGGTGACTTTGCGCGTGAGTTCACGCCCGCATGGGGATGACCATCACCGCGTCTCATTCGAGGTGCTGGATACCGGCATCGGAATGACGCCCGACGCACTGACAGGGTTGTTTCAGCCGTTTCATCAGGTCGACGGCAAGCGCAACCGCCGCCAGAGTGGTACCGGCTTGGGGCTGGCGATCAGTCAGCGCATTGTGGAAGCAATGGGGGGACGCATCGTCGTGACGTCGAGTGTCGGCAGCGGCTCACGCTTTCATTTCTCCTTGCTTCTCGAGGCTGATCCGCAGCGTGAGCATCCGCCGGTGGCGGACTCGGCGATGGGTAGTCTTGACGCGTCCGGCACCGTCAGGGGCATTATCCTTCTGGTCGAAGACAACGAAGTGAATCGACTTATTGGAACGCAGACCTTGCATTCGATGGGTCTAGACGTCATCGAGGCGACCGACGGTTTGGAAGCGCTCTCCGTGCTTCAGGAACAGCACGTCGACTTGATTCTCATGGACTGCCAAATGCCCGTGATGGACGGTTATGAGGCGACGCGGGAGATTCGCAGGCGTGAGGCGGCGGCGGGCCGGGCGCGCACTCCCATTGTCGCCCTGACGGCGGATGCTTTCGACGACGATGCCGCGCGGTCTAGGCAGGCCGGGATGGACGCCCACCTTGCCAAGCCTTACACCCGAACCCAGCTGTTGTCGGTGATCAGCGCCTGGATCTGAAGCGCTCACTCAGGACAGGGCGGTCCACTCGGTGATGCCGGTGCGCTCTTCGCCCCATGCCGTGTCGAGTTCAATGCGCTTGATCTCTTCCACCGCGCCTTCCGAGCCTCCCCCGACTTTCTTGACCTGCGCCCTGGCAAGCCGCTCCATCAGGCGCAGGTCTCGATTGGTCAACCCGAGAGCCGATTCGGCCCACAGGTCGACGATGTCCTCGAGGTTCTTGAGAGAAATTGGAGAGGCGAGGCGCTGCGCGCGCAGCGCAGCCATCGTCCCGCGGAATTTGGTATCAACCGAATGGATGACGTACTCGATCGCGGATTCGCCAGCACCATCGTCGACCACCAGATCCACCATGCTGCGCCGGAACAGCTGATCCGCCGAGTAGAGGCGGCCCGACAGAATCATCTCGTTGGCGACCGCAAACCCTGCCTTTCGCACGGTGAAGTTCCACGCGCCCATGCCCGGGAAGAGGTTGAACAGCACCTCGGGAAATCCTGCTTGGGCGCTGCGCTCGAAAATGACCTTGTGAAAAGGCATGACCGATTCGAGCCCCCCGCCTAGGGTGTCACCCTGCACCAGAACGATGGTGTGCACGTTGCGCAGCGCGGCTTCCTCAAGCCACCAGACCATCTGGATGCACCGCCGGCCGTAGAGGCGCAGCGAGTCGACGTCCTGCGCGCGCACCAGAAGCACGAACAACGCTAAGTCGCCGCCGAAATTGAACACCCCGGCGACGTCCGACGACACGACGAGGTGCTTGATCAAACCGGGATTCGCGGAGATGTCATCGAGCACCCGCTGCATCTCGGAAATCCCCGCCAAGCTGAAGCACTGAATTGGGGTGACGCATGTTCGCACGCGCAAAAGTCTGAGGCTTTCGTTCCATGAGAGCCTCAAGAAGCGGTAGTGGCGCGCAAGCGCCGCAGGCGGTGGTCCGTATTCGACGGTCACGCTGCTTAGATCCCCGAGAAGATGCGCGTAACCATCTCGAAGTTCACGCGGGTCGAAGCGACGACGGCGCGCCGAGCAACTGGGTCTTCCACGGTGTTGAGGATCTCGCGCAAGTCCTTCATGTGCTCGGCATCGAGTTCCGCATGCGAGTTGATGAAGGATGTTCCCGCAGAACCTTCGAGCAGCAACGCTTCACGGATCGCCGAGCTGAAAGTGCCGCCGTAGACCGATGCGATCACCTCAAGGGTGTAGAGCATCCCGAGCGCGGAGCACGGGTGGCCGCGGTCCGCGCCCCAATAGTTGTAGCCAATGAGCGCGCGAGTCGTCGCGCACGCCTCGTACTCCGATACTGCGACCAAATCGACACCGACGGCGCGCAGATCGTTCGCGACCCACTGCTCGTGACCGCTTTCCTCCTGCATATGCGAGTAAAGGAAGTAGCGAACTTCGCGCTCCGAGTCCGCGATCCGACTGGCTGCAGCTGCGCAGATTGGATTGAAATGCCAGACGATCTGGTAGAGCTCGGATAGCAGGCGTCGATAGCGCTCGAGTGACATGCCTTCCGCCACCGCGGCAAGAATCACGGGATCTGTTTCAAAGCTTCTTCGAGCCTCGTCCGTCTGCAGGATCAACTCCGAAAAAAAGGCTGGCATGAGGTTCCAGTGTTGACGTAAGCGTCCGGCGGCGCCGTTTCGCTGCGGCAGATCCAACTCCTACAATGGTCTTCGAACCACTACACGCCCTCGGAATGCCTGTTCATCTGCAAGCCCCTGTCGCCTCGGATCTATACCCTGTCGCCGGTGTCGAGCTCGGCACTGCCAAGGCGGCGATCCGCAAGCCGAACCGCCGTGATCTGTTGGTGATTCGAGTGGCCGAGGGTGCGAGCGTTGCGGGGGTGTTCACGACGAACCGGTTTTCGGCTGCGCCGGTCCAATTGTGCCGCAGGCATCTGGCGGGGGAATACGGGGGGATCCGAGCGTTGCTCGTGAACACCGGCAACGCCAACGCGGGCACCGGCGCCGACGGGCTCGAGCGGGCGATGTCGACTTGCCGGGCGCTGGGTGGCCTGCTCGGCGTGGCCCCGGAGCAGGTGCTGCCGTTCTCGACCGGCGTGATCATGGAGACGCTGCCGAACGACCGCATCGAGGCGGGCTTGCCTGCCGCGATCGCCGACCTTGATCCGGCGCACTGGCTGGACGCCGCCGAGGCGATCATGACCACCGACACGGTGCCGAAGGCAGCGTCGCTGCAGGTGCGGCTCGGCGACCGGCTGGTCACCGTCACCGGCGTCAGCAAGGGCGCCGGGATGATCCGTCCGAACATGGCGACGATGCTCGGCTTCATCGCGACCGATGCCGCGATCGAGCCGCGCCTCCTCGACCAGCTGGTGCGCGAAGCGGCGGACGAGTCGTTCAACCGCATCACGATCGACGGCGACACGTCGACCAACGATTCGCTGGTGCTGATCGCGACGCAGCAGGCCGGCAACCCGCCGGTCGCTGACCTCGCCTCGGCCGACGGGCAGGTGCTGCGGCAGGCGATCAACGACGTCGCGGTCCGCCTCGCGCAGGCGATCGTCCGCGACGGCGAGGGCGCAACCAAGTTCATCACGGTGCGCATCGAGGGTGGGCGCGACGAAGCCGAGTGCCGCCGCGCCGCCTACGCAATCGCGCATTCGCCGCTCGTGAAGACGGCCTTCTATGCGAGCGACCCGAACCTCGGCCGCATCCTCGCGGCGGTCGGCTACGCAGGCATCGACGACCTTGATGCGACGCTGATCGATCTCTTCCTCGACGACGTGCGGGTCGTGACCGGTGGCGGGCGCGACCCCGCTTATCGCGAAGAGGACGGGCAGCGGGTGATGCGTCAGAGCGAGATCGTGGTCCGCGTCGAGCTGCACCGTGGCGGCGCGGCAACCAGCGTCTGGACCTGCGACCTCAGCCTCGACTACGTGAAGATCAACGCGGACTACCGCAGCTGATCGTGGCGGGCGGATGCGTGGCGCCCACGCTTCGCCCGACGTTTTTGTCCGCTTGCTTGCACTGCCCTGCCGGGAGCGTGGCACCGCCTGTTTCATCGCTGATCGGTGCCAGCGGGTGCGCTCAGCCTGCCGCGCGCTCGCCTTCAGACCAGTAGCTCCGCGCCCGGCGCGAACCGGTCGACCGCATCGGTGATCACGCCGTCGACGCCGCCGCTGCAGACGCGGACCGCTTCGGCCGGGTCGTTCACGGTGTAGACGAGGGCGCGCATGCCGATGGCGTGCAGTTGCTCGACCAGGGCCGCGTCCATCAGCGCCGATGCGGTGACGACGGCGACGCAGCCGAGCGCGCGTGCCTCGTCGAGCCAGCCGGCGCGCAGGCTGTCGAGCAGCAGCGCGCGTGGCAGCTCCGGCGCGGCCCGCTTCGCGGCGGCGAGCGCCGCCGGGCGGAACGAGCTCAGCAGGGGCAGCAAGGCCGACGGCGCCGCGCGCCAAAGCCGATCGGCGACCTCTGCAACCACCCCGCCGGTCCGCTCGTCATCGTCCGGGACCGGCTTGATCTCGACGTTGAGCGCGTGGCCGTTGCGCAGGCAGAAGGCCGTGACCGCGTCGAAGCTGGCCAGCGGCTCGCCGGCGTAGGCGCGGCTGTGCCAGCTGCCGGCGTCGAGCCGCGAGAGCTCGCCCCAGGTCAGCGCCCCGGCATCGCCGCGGCCGGAGGTCGTGCGCTCGAGCGTGGCGTCGTGCAGCAGGAACGGCACGCCGTCGGCGGACAGCTTCACGTCGCACTCGAATGCGCGATAGCCGTGACCGGCGCCGAGCCGGAACGCCGCGAGCGTGTTCTCCGGAGCGAGCTTGCCGGCGCCGCGATGCGCGATCCAGCGCGGGTAGGGCCAGGTCGCGCCGTCGAGGCCCGCCGTCATGAACCCAGCCGCTCCGACGTGCTCGCGTCGAACCAGTGCAGGTGATCGGCCGTGACCGCGAGGTTGACCACCGAGCCGATCTCTGGGTGCGCCTCGGTCGCGTCGAGTCGCGCGGTGAAGAGCGTGTCGCCGATGGCGCCGTAGATCAGCCGCTCGGCGCCCAGCATCTCGATCGCCTGCACGCGCAGCGGCCAACTCGTCGGCGACGCCGTGAAGCCGAGCTCGACGTGTTCGGGCCGCACACCGAGCACGAGCTCGCCGCTGCGCGGCGGCGCTGCCGGCAGGGCGAGCGGCTGCCCGCCGACCTCGAAGCCGCGTTCGGACGCGCGCCCGCGCAGCAGGTTCATCGGCGGCGAGCCGATGAAGCCGGCGACGAAGGTCGTCGCGGGGCGGTGGTAAACCTCGTCGGGAGTGCCGATCTGCTCCATGCGGCCGGCGTTCATGACGATCATCCGCTCGGCCAGCGTCATCGCCTCGACCTGATCGTGCGTGACGAACAGCGACGTGGTGCGCAGCTCGCGGTGCAGGTTCTGGATCTCGAGGCGGGTCTGCGCGCGCAGCTTGGCGTCGAGGTTCGAGAGCGGCTCGTCGAACAGGAACACCGCCGGTTGACGCACGATCGCTCTACCCATGGCGACGCGCTGGCGCTGGCCGCCCGAGAGCTCGCGCGGGCGGCGCTGCAGCAGGGCACCGAGCTCGAGGATCTTGGCCGCCTTGTCGACGCGGGCGCGGATCTCCGCAGCAGGAACCTTCTTGATCTTCAGCCCGTAGGCCATGTTGTCGAACACGCTCATGTGCGGATAGAGCGCGTAGTTCTGGAACACCATGGCGATGTCGCGACCCGCGGGCTCGACGTCGTTGACCACGCGGCCGGCGATCGCGATCTGCCCGCCCGAAATCTCCTCGAGGCCGGCGACCATGCGCAGCAGCGTCGACTTGCCGCAGCCCGACGGCCCGACGATGACGACGAACTCGCCATCGGCGATCTCGGCGTTGACGCCGTGGATGACCTGATTCGCGGTGGCGCCACGTCCGTAGCGCTTGACCACGTCCCTTATCGAGATGGCGCCCACGGCTCCCCTTCGTGCATCGGCTCGTGCATGTTCATTTCTCGGTGTCGACCAGGCCCTTGATGAACCAGCGCTGCATCAGGATCACGACGATCGCGGGCGGGAGCATGGCCAGCAGGGCGGTCGCCATCACGACGTTCCATTCGTTGGCGGCGTCGCCGCCGGCGATCATCCGCTTGATGCCGATCACGACCGGGTACATGTCCTCGCTCGTCGTCGCCAGCAGCGGCCAGAGGTACTGATTCCAGCCGTAGATGAACTGGATCACGAAGAGCGCCGCGATCGACGTCTTGGAGAGCGGAACCAGGATGTCCTTGAAGAAGCGCATCGGCCCCGCGCCGTCGATGCGGGCCGCCTCGACGAGCTCTTCCGGCACCGTGAGGAAGAACTGGCGGAAGAGGAAGGTCGCGGTCGCCGACGCGATCAGCGGAACCGTGAGGCCGGCGTAGCTGTTGAGCATCCCGAGGTCGGAAACGACCTTGTAGGTCGGCATGATGCGCACTTCGACCGGCAGCATCAGCGTGATGAAGATGGCCCAGAAGAAGAAGCCCTTGAGCGGAAACCGGAAGTAGACGATCGCGAACGCCGAGAGCAGCGAGATCGCGATCTTCCCGATCGTGATGACGAGCGCGGTGACCAGGCTCACCCACATCATGCGGGCGACCGGCGCCGTCGAGCCGGCGCCCTCGCCGCCGCCGAGCAGCGCGGTCTTGTAGGTCTCGATCAGGTTGCCGCCCGGCAGCAGCGGCATCGGCGCCTGCACGATGTCCTGCGCGGTGTGCGTCGAGGCGACGAACGCGAGGTAGAGCGGGAACATCACGATGAAGATGCCGAGCAGCATCACCACGTGGCTCAGCACGCGCAGGAACGGACTGCGGTCAACCATGATGCGATCGGCGGGCAGGCGTTTGGGGGTGGCCCATCTAGTACTGGACCTTCTTCTCGACGTAGCGGAACTGCACCACGGTGAGGGCGATGACGATTGCCATCAGCACCACCGACTGCGCCGCGGAGCCGCCGAGGTCGCCGTTCTTGAAGCCGTCGTTGTAGACCTTGTAGACCAGGATCATGGTGTCCTGGCCGGGGCCGCCCTGCGTGGTGGCATCGACGATCGAGAAGGTGTCGAAGAACGCGTAGACCACGTTGATGACGAGCAGGAAGAACGTGGTCGGCGAGAGCAGCGGGAACTGGATGCTCCAGAAGCGCCGCCAGGCGCCGGCACCGTCGATCGCGGCCGCCTCGATCAGCGACTTCGGGATCGACTGCAGGCCGGCGAGGAAGAACAGGAAGTTGTACGAGATCTGCTTCCAGACCGCCGCGATCACGATCAGCGTGACAGCATGGTTCGAGTTCAGCAGGTAGTTCCAGTCGTACCCGAGGCTGCGCAGGCCATAGGCGACGACGCCGAGCGTCGGCGAGAACAGGAACAGCCACAGCACGCCGGCCACCGCGGGTGCGACGGCGTAGGGCACGATCAGGAAGGTCTTGTAGACGAGCTCGCCGCGCACGATGCGATCGGCGAACACGGCAAGCATCAGCGAGATGGCGATGCCGAGGGCGGCGACGAGGACCGAGAAGAACGCCGTGATCTTGAACGACTGCAGGTAGGCCGGGTCGGCGAACAGGGCGCGGAAGTTCGCGAGGCCGACCCACTGGGTCGACATGCCGAACACGTCCTGCTCCTGGAACGACTGCAGCAACGCCTGGCCGGCGGGCCAGAAGAAGAACACCGCGATGACGATGACCTGCGGCGCCAGCAGCACCCATGGCAGCCAGGCCGACTTGAAGAGGACGCGTTTTTCGGCTGCCACGGGCGCGAGTCTAGCGTTCCCCCCGCCGCGCCGGCAGGGGAGGTGTAGGAGGTTCGAAGCGGCCCGCGGCGGGTGCGCCGCCAGGCCTCAAGCGACGTCGGGGCGGGCTCGGGCGGGGTCAGCCGGGTCGCGCGAGCCCGCCCGGACCGTCAGCCCTTGTTGGCGCGCTCGAAGCGCTCGAGCTGGTCGTTGCCGCGCTGGATGGCGGCGCCGAGCGCTTCCTTGGCGGTCTTCTTGCCGGTCCAGATCTGCTCGGTCTCCTCGTCGATGATCGTGCGGATCTGGTTGAAGTTGCCGAGGCGAATGCCGCGCGACTTGTCGGTGGTCTTGCGGATCATCTGCGTCACGGCGACGTCGGTGCCGGGGTTCTGCTTGTAGAAGCCGGACTTGTCGGTCAGCTCGTAGGCGGCCATCGTGACCGGGAGGTAGCCGGTGCGCTTGTGGCTCGCGGACTGGACGTCGGGCTTCGACAGATAGTTGAAGAACGCGGCGACGCCCTTGTAGGTGTCGGCCGATTTGCCGTTCATCACCCACAGGCTCGCCCCGCCGATCACGGTGTTCTGCGGCGCGCCCGGCACGTCGGGGTAGTACGGCAGCGTGGAGATGCCGTAGGCGAACTTGGCTTCCTTGCTGACGCGCGAGTACAGGCCCGACGAGGCCGTCTGCATCGCGCACTCGCCCGACGGGAACGCCACGTCGGCCTTGTTCTCGCGGCCCTTGTAGACGAACAGGCCCTGCTTGGCCATGTTGGCCAGGTTCTCGAAGTGACGGATGTGCAGCGCCGAGTCGAAGGCGAGGCGGGCGCTCGGGCCGCCGAAGCCGTTGTTTTGCGTCGCGAACAGCACGTTGTGCCAGGTCGAGAAGCTCTCGAGCTGGGTCCAGCTAATCCAGCTCGTGGTGAACGGGCACTTGTGGCCGCTCGCCTTCAGCTTGGCCGCTGCGAGCACGACCTCGGGCCAGGTCTTGGGCGCCTTCTCGGGGTCGAGGCCGGCCGCCTTGAAGGCGTCCTTGTTGTAATAGAAGATGGTCGTCGAGCTGTTGAGCGGGAAGCTCAGCATCTGGCCGTTCGGCGCGGTGTAGTAGCCCGCGACCGCCGGCACGTAAGCCTTGGCGTCGAACTTCGCGCCGCCGGTGGTCATGACCTCGCCGACCGGCTTGATGGCGCCCTTGGCGGCCATCATGGTCGCGGTGCCGACCTCGTACACCTGCAGGATGTCGGGCGCGTTGCCGGCGCGGAACGCCGCCATCGCCGCCGTGAAGGCTTCGCCATAGGTGCCCTTGTAGGTGGGCACGACGACGTACTGGTTCTGGCTGGCGTTGAATTCCTTGGCCAGGTCGTTGACCCATTCGCCGAGCGGGCCGCTCATGGCGTGCCACCACTGGATCTGGGTTTGCGCCTGCGCCGAGGCGAGCGGCATCAGCACGCCGGCGGCAGACAAGAGAACGAGCGACTTGAACTTCATTGAACCGGGCTCCAGGGGGGAAAGGCGCACGCGCGCAGCCGCGCATTTTCGGTGCGGATTGTGACAAGCGCGTTTATCCGGTGGAAGGCAGGACCCCGCCAGACGGGATAACCCCTTCGCAGCGGGCGTTCCGCCGGCGCCGCGCGGGCCCGCATGTTGCACTGCGGTACGATCCGCGGCCAAGTGCTCACACGGGCTCGAGGCAGCCCGAGCCCCATGAACGCACCCATCCAGCTGTCCCGGCTAGCCGCTGCGGCAGGTGCCGGCGACCCGGCTCCGCGCCTGCGCGAGATTCCCTACAACTACACGTCGTTCTCGGATCGCGAGATCGTGATCCGGCTGCTGGGCGCGCGCGCCTGGGAGCTGCTGTCGATGCTGCGCAGCGAGCGCCAGACCGGCCGCTCGGCGCGCATGCTGTACGAGGTGCTGGGCGACATCTGGGTGGTCCAGCGCAACCCCTACCTGCAGGACGACCTGCTCGACAACCCCAAGCGCCGAAAGCTGCTCGTCGATGCGCTGTGCCACCGGCTGGCCGAGATTGACAAGCGGCGCACGCCCGCGGCCGACGCCGACCGCGACCGCGCCGTCGAGGAACTGCTGCAGATGGCGCGCAAGGCGGTCAGCGCGTTCGGCGAGCAGTTCGACGAGGTCGCCGCGCTGCGCAAGCGCACCGTCAAGCTGCTCGGCCGCGTCACCGCCAAGGACAACATCCGCTTCGACGGCTTCGCGCGCGTCACGCACGTGACCGACGCCACCGACTGGCGCGTCGAATACCCGTTCGTCGTGCTGCTGCCCGATACCGAGGCCGAGATGGCCGCCATGGTCGCGGCCTGCATCGAGCTCGGCCTCACGATCATCCCGCGCGGCGGCGGCACCGGCTACACCGGTGGCGCGATCCCGCTGACGGCATTGTCGGCGGTCATCAACACCGAGAAGCTCGAGGCGATGACCGAGGTCGAGATGGTGCGCCTGCCCGGCGTCGCCGAGCCGGTCGCGACGGTCTGGACCGAGGCGGGCGTGGTCACCCAGCGCGTCGCCGATGCGGCCGACCGGGCGGGCTTCGTGTTCGCGGTCGACCCGACGTCGGCCGAGGCGTCGTGCATCGGCGGCAACATCGCGATGAACGCGGGCGGCAAGAAGGCCGTGCTGTGGGGCACCGCGCTCGACAACCTGGCGTCATGGCGCATGGTCACGCCCGACGCGAAGTGGCTCGAGGTGGTCCGCCTCGACCACAACCTCGGCAAGATCCACGACGCGCCCGTCGCGAGCTTCGAGCTGCGCTATTTCGACGCCAGCGGCAGGCACCTCGAGCGCACCGAGCGCCTCGACATCCCGGGCGCGACCTTCCGCAAGGAAGGCCTCGGCAAGGACGTCACCGACAAGTTCCTCGCAGGCCTCCCGGGCATCCAGAAGGAAGGCTGCGACGGCCTCATCACGTCGGCGCGCTGGATCGTGCACCGCATGCCCGGGCACACGCGCACCGTGTGCCTCGAGTTCTTCGGCAACCCGAAGGACGCGGTGCCGTCGATCGTCGACATCAAGGACTTCATGTTCGCGGCCGCGAAGGCCGACCCGCCGGTGTTCCTGGCCGGTCTCGAGCACCTGGACGATCGGTACCTCAAGGCGGTCGGCTACGCCACCAAGAGCAAGCGCGGCGCCGCCGCGGCGCCCGAAGGCGCGCTGCCGCGCGAGCCGAGCGACCGCGAAGCAGGCGGACGCGGCGGCAAGCACGGCTCGCGCGACAGCCCGGCGCGCGTTTCGCAGGTGCTGCCGAAGATGGTGCTGATCGGCGACATCGTCGGCGACGACCCCGATGCGGTCGCGCGCGTCACCAGCGAGGTCGTGCGGCTGGCCAACGGGCGCGCCGGCGAAGGCTTCGTGGCCGTGAGCCCGGAGGCGCGCAAGAAGTTCTGGCTCGATCGCAAGCGCACCGCGGCGATCAGCAAGCACACCAACGCGTTCAAGATCAACGAGGACGTCGTCATCCCGCTGCCGCGGATGGGCGAGTACACCGAGGGCATCGAGCGCATCAACATCGAGCTCAGCCTCGCCAACAAGCTGGCGCTGGCCGACGCGCTGACCGCGTTCTTCGAGAAAGGCCGGCTGCCCCTTGGCAAGAGCGACGATGCCGACGCGGTCGCCTCGGCCGAGCTGCTGGAAGACCGGGTGCAGCAGGCGCTCGCGCTGCTGCGCGAGGTCGGCGAGCGCTGGCGCGGCTGGCTAGCGAACCTCGATCGCGTCCCCCAGGGCGAGCAGCGCACCACGTTCCAGCTGCTGCAGGACCACACCTGGCGCGCCTCGTGGAAGATCGAGATTCGCGCGCGCCTGCGCGAGATCTTCGCCGGCCAGGCGCTCAGCCCGATCGTCGACGAGTGCCAGCGCATCCACGGCGAGGTGCTGCGCGGCCGCGTCTGGGTGGCCCTGCACATGCATGCCGGCGACGGCAACGTGCACACCAACATCCCGGTCAACAGCGACAACTACGCCATGCTGCAGACCGCGCACGACGCGGTGGTGCGCATCATGGCGCTGGCGCGCAGCCTCGACGGCGTGATCTCGGGCGAGCACGGCATCGGTCTGACCAAGCTCGAGTTCCTGGCGGCGCACGAGACTGCCGACTTCACCGCCTACAAGCTGCGCATCGACCCGGAAGGCCGCTTCAACAAGGGCAAGCTGCTGCGCGACGCCGCGTTCGACGGCACCGTGCTCAAGGCCGACCTGACGAACGCGTACACGCCGAGCTTCGGCCTCATGGGCCACGAGTCGCTGATCATGCAGCAGAGCGACATCGGCGAGATCGCGAACTCGATCAAGGACTGCCTGCGCTGCGGCAAGTGCAAGCCGGCGTGCGCGACCCACGTGCCGCGCGCCAACCTGCTGTACAGCCCGCGCAACAAGATCCTCGCGACCTCGCTGCTGGTCGAGGCGTTCCTCTACGAGGAGCAGACGCGGCGGGGCATCTCGATCAAGCACTGGGAGGAGTTCGAGGACGTCTCCGACCACTGCACGGTGTGCCACAAGTGCAAGTCGCCGTGCCCCGTCGACATCGACTTCGGCGACGTGTCGATGAACATGCGCAACCTGCTGCGCAAGATGGGGCAGAAGACGACGCGGCCCGCGAGCGCGGCGGCGATGATGTTCCTCAACGCGACCAGCCCGCAGACCATCAAGGTGATGCGCGCCGGCATGGTCGACATTGGCTTCAACGCGCAGCGTGCCGCGAACAACCTGCTGCGCGGCCTCGCCAACCGGCAGACCGCCGCGCCGCCGTCGACGACCGGGGATCCGCCGCTCAAGGAAGAGGTGATCCACTTCGTCAACAAGAAGATGCCGGGCGGGCTGCCCAAGCGCACCGCGCGCGCGCTGCTCGACATCGAAGACAAGAACTACGTCCCGATCATCCGCGACCCAGGCTCCGCGGTCGACGCGGAGGCGGTGTTCTACTTCCCCGGCTGCGGTTCGGAGCGCCTGTTCTCGCAGGTGGGCCTGGCCACGCAGGCGATGCTCTGGCACGCCGGCGTGCAGACCGTGCTGCCGCCGGGCTACCTGTGCTGCGGCTATCCGCAGCGCGGCTCGGGCCAGTACGACAAGGCCGAGAAGATCATCACCGACAACCGGGTGCTGTTCCATCGCGTCGCCAACACGCTGAACTACCTCGACATCAAGACGGTGGTGGTGAGCTGCGGCACCTGCTACGACCAGCTCCAGGGCTACGAGTTCGACAAGATCTTCCCCGGCTCGCGCATCGTCGACATCCACGAGTTCCTGCTCGAGAAGGGCATCCGGCTCGATGCGCAGAGCGGCGCCGATGCGGGTTATCTGTTTCACGACCCCTGCCACAGCCCGATGAAGCTGCAGGACCCGATGAAGACGGTGAAGGCGCTGGTGGGCGACACCGTGAGGAAGAGCGACCGCTGCTGCGGCGAGAGCGGCACGTTCGGCATCAACCGTCCCGACATCGCGACGCAGGTGCGCTTCAGCAAGGAAGAGTCGCTGCGCCGCGACGAGGTCGCGCTGCGCGGCATGGTCGCCGCGAAGGCGGCGGCCGAAGGTCGCGTCGATCCGGTCGCGGACAAGGGCAACCTCAAGATCCTGACGTCGTGCCCGAGCTGCCTGCAGGGCTTGTCGCGCTACCAGGGCGACCTGCAGAACGGCCTTCTCGAGGCCGACTACATCGTGGTCGAGATGGCCAACCGCATCCTCGGCGACGACTGGATGAAGAGCTTCGTCGCGCGCGCCAACGACGGCGGTATCGAGCGCGTGCTGGTCTGAGGCTCGGCGTTGGCGCGGCCCGCGCGGCATGCCCGCACGTGGCCTCGCGAGCGCTATCCCACACAGGCGCTTGGGGGAGGGGCCTTGGCTACACTGCGCCTCCACTCAACAGCCCCTCCGTGGCCATGCCGCCTGCACGAAGCCCTCAGCCGACAGCGATCACCGTGCACCAGCGGTCGCGGGTTCTCGAGGTGGGGTTCGATGACGGCGCCACCTACCGCATTCCGTTCGAGCTGATGCGCATCTATTCGCCGTCGGCCGAGGTCCAGGGCCACGGCCCCGGCCAGGAGGTGCTGCAGACCGGCAAGCGCGACGTCGTCGTGACCGACCTGCAGCAGGTCGGCAACTACGCGATCCAGCCGACCTTCAGCGACGGGCACAGCACCGGGCTCTTCACGTGGGAGTACCTGCACAGGCTCGGCCGCGAGCAGGACGAGCTCTGGCGGCGCTACGAGGAGCGCCTCGCCGAGGCCGGGGTCAGCCGCGACGCACCGATGAGCGCGGCCGCGCAGGGCCACGCCTGCGGCAGCCACGGGGTCGCGGCATGAGCGTGCCGGGCTTCCCCCAGTCGCTCATGCCGAAACGCGCACCGCGAAAGCTGGGCCGATGAGCGAGACCCACTTCGGTTTCCAGAAGGTCGACGAGACCCAGAAGGCGCGCCGCGTGCGCGGCGTGTTCGATTCGGTCGCACCCAAGTACGACCTGATGAACGACCTCATGTCGCTGGGGTTGCATCGCGCGTGGAAGGCTTACACCGTCGCGGTCGCCAATCTGCGCGCAGGCGATCGCGTGCTCGACGTCGCGGGCGGCACCGGCGACCTGGCGCGCTCGTTCGCCAAGCGGGTCGGATCGAGCGGGATGGTGGTCCACACCGACATCAACGAGGCCATGCTGCGCCAGGGCCGCGACCGCCTCATCGATGCCGGCGTCGTGCTGCCGACGCTGATCTGCGACGCCGAGCGGCTGCCGTTCGCGAACGAGACCTTCGACCTCGTCAGCGTGGCATTCGGCCTGCGCAACATGACGCACAAGGACAGCGCGCTGGCCTCGATGAACCGCGTGCTCAAGCCGGGCGGGCGCCTCCTGGTGCTCGAGTTCTCGAAGGTTGCCAAGCCGCTCGAGAAGGCCTACGACTGGTACTCGTTCAACGTGCTGCCGCGCATCGGGCAATGGGTCGCGCGCGATGGCGACAGCTACCGTTACCTCGCCGAGTCGATCCGCATGCACCCCGGTCAGGCCGAGCTGAAGTCGATGATGAAGTCGGCCGGATTCGGCCACGTCGACGTCCACAACCTCAGCGCCGGCGTGGTCGCGCTGCACGTGGGCATCAAGTGCTGAAGCTGCGCAGCGCACTTGGTCGCGGCGTCGGTTCGGCAACGGCGTCGGCCGCCGCGGCGCGCGGCGCGGGCCGCACGCTCGCCGAGAGCCTGGCACGCCGCACGCGGCTGCCGCGCCGCGCGCGCGCGCGCGACGCCGCTGCGCCACGACCGTGGAAGCGCCGCACCCTTGTCGGCGTCGCCGCGCCGCTGCTCTTCATGGCCGGGCCCGCGGGTGCGGCGAGCCTTACCGGCATCAGCATCGCGACCACCGTCGGCTTCGCGCTCGCCCTCTGGGCGATGCTGGTCGACAGCGCCCTGCCGTCGATGGAGACCGACGTCATCGCGGCGACGCTCGGCGGCGTCATGGTCGCCGGGCTGGGCTGGCGCCATGCGGCGCGCGGCCGACGCAGCCGCCTGCTCGCGCTCGGCGGCGCATCCGAAACGATCGCCGAGCGCGTGCCGCGCGCTCCGGTCGCCGCTCCCGATCTCGCGCCCCGCACGTCCGAATGCCCTGCCGGCGTCGATCGCGCGGAGGTCCTCGCCGCGGCGCGCGCCCGTTTCATCGGCCTGCAGGCCGCGTGGGATCGCCGCGACGTCGCTGCCCTGCGCGAGCTGACGACCCCGCCGATGCTCGAGGAGCTGCTCGGGCTGCTCGACGCACGCGGCGAGGCGCCGAACCGCACCGAGGTGCTCAAGCTCGATGTCGAGCTGCTCGGCATCGAGGAAGTCGGCACCGCCTACCTCGCCGGCGTCGAGTTCTCCGGCCTCATCCGCGAATGCGCGCACGAAGGCGCGGTGCCGTTCCGCGAGCTCTGGCTGCTCGCCGCGCTCAAGGACGACGCCGGCGTCTGGCGCCTCGCGCGTCAGCAGGCGCTCCTGTAAGCGTTCGAGACCGACGCCTTCGCGGAGTTGCCCGGCGGACGCCGCCCAGCTTCGCGGCGGCCACGACGCAGGGCTCTTCTCAGGTGCCGCAGAAGGTCCGGTAGCACGCGGTTACCGCCGCCGGCGCGGGCTCCGCATCGCGCGCGTGTTCGGGCATGGCGTCGTACGGGCGGCGCAGCGCCGCCAGCAGGCTTTCGAACGGCGCCAGATCGTCGTCGGCCGACGCGGCCGCCAAGGCTTCCTCGACCCGGTGGTTGCGCGGGATCACGAGCGGGTTGACGCGGCGCATGCGCGCGGCGCGCTCGGCCGCGTCGAGACCCGAAGCGTCGCGCGCGCAGCGCTCGCGCCAGCGTGCCAGCCAGGCGTCGGGTGACGGCGCGTTCTCGAACAGGGCCCGCAGCGGCGCCTCGTCGCCGGCGGCGGCGTCGGCAAGACGTCGCCACGCCAGCGTGAAGTCGACGTGGCCGGCGCGCAGCAGCTCGAGCCAGTCGTCGGCGAGCTGGGCGTCGCCGTCGTCGTCGCCGCCGGCCGTGAGACCGAGCTTGGCGCGCTGGCCTTCGAGCAGGTGGCGCTGGTAGGCCGCCGGAAAGCGTTCCAGCACCGCGGTCGCCTGCTCGGCGGCGCGCTCGGGATCTTCGGCGATCAGCGGCAGCAGCGTTTCCGCCAGGCGCGCCAGGTTCCACTGCGCGATCGACGGCTGGTTGCCGAACGCGTAGCGGCCGCGCTGGTCGATCGAGCTGAACACCGCGCGCGGGTCGTAGGCTTCGACGAAGGCGCACGGACCGTAGTCGATCGTCTCGCCCGACAGCGTCATGTTGTCGGTGTTCATCACGCCGTGGATGAAGCCGACGTTCATCCATTGCGCGATCAGCGCGGCCTGGCGCTCGGCCGCGTTCTCGAGGAGGCGCAGGTAGCGGTCGGGCACGTCGACGAGCGCCGGGTCGTGGCGCGCGATGGTGTAGTCGGCGAGCTGCTGCACGCGCTCGTCGTCGCCGCGCGCGGCGAAGAACTGGAACGTGCCGACGCGGATGTGACTGGCGGCAACGCGCGTCAGCACCGCGCCCGGCAGCGCCTCCTCGCGGAACACCGGTTCGCCGGTCGCCGCGACCGCGAGCGCGCGCGTGGTCGGGATGCCGAGCGCGTGCATCGCCTCGCCGATCAGCACCTCGCGCAGCATCGGTCCGACCGCGGCCTTGCCGTCGCCCCCGCGCGAGAACGGGGTTCGACCCGAGCCTTTGAACGCGATGTCGCGGCGCCGACCGTTGCGGTCGATCACCTCGCCGAGCAGCACCGCGCGGCCGTCGCCGAGCTGCGGCGAGAAGCCGCCGAACTGGTGACCGGCGTACGCCTGCGCCACCGGCTCCGCGCCTTCGGGCACCGCGTTGCCGGCGAAGAGGGCGGCGCCGGCCTCGCCTCTGAGCGCGTCGACGTCGAGCCCGAGCTCCTCGGCGAGCGCCTCGTTCAGGAAGAGCAGCCGCGGTGCCGGCACGCTCGCCGGGCGCCACGGCACCGAGAAGCCCGCGAGCTCGCGGGCGTAGGTGTTGTCGAACGGAATCGAGATTGCAGCCATGGGTCAGTTCGAGAGCGGATCGCGCGAGTCTCGCGCGCCGGTCACGCCAACGCTCGCGCAAGGCGATCGGCAGGCCATGTGCCTGCCGCCGCGAGGCGTCTGCGCATGTCGCTTCGGGGCGAAGGTACGCCGGTTGCTGTGGGTGCGAAGGCGTGGTCACGACCGCGCCCGTTCGTTCGCGCCCGGCGCGCGAGCGGTTCGATCCGGCGTCGTCAGCCGGGATCGCCGACACACGACCCGGCCTGGTCAGCCGGCATCGTCAACAACAGGGGGGGACCGTCATGCTCAAGTGGGCCATCATCTTCTTCGTGATCTCGCTGATCGCCGGCTTCTTCGGCTTCACGGGCGTGGCCTCCGGCACGCGCTCGATCGCGAAGGTGCTGTTCTTCATCGCACTGATCATCTTCCTGATCGTGCTGGTGTTCGGCGTCTTCCTCGGAACACTGGTGTTCTGACGCCGCGCCGGCCGCGGCTCTTCGCAGGCCGCGTGCCGGCAGCTCAGCCGAGGATCTCGGCCAGCATGCGGTCGACGCCGAGCCGCCACGGCGGCAGCACGAGCCCGAACGTGCGCTGAAAGCGCCTGGTGTCGAGCCGCGAGTTGAGCGGCCGCAGCGCCGGCGTCGGGAACGCGCTGGTCGGGACCGGCTGAATCGCCTCCGGCGCCACCTTGATCGGCCGGCCGGCGGCGCGCGCGCGCTCGATCACGTGGCAGGCGTAGCCGTGCCAGGTGGTCTGGCCGCCCGCGACCAGGTGATAGGTGCCCGAGACCTCGGGGCGTTGCGACGCGCTGCGCACCGCATGCGCGGTGGCGTCGGCGATCAGCTCGGCGCCGGTCGGCGCGCCAACCTGGTCGTCGATGACCGTCAGGCGGTCGCGCTCGGCCGCGAGCCTGAGCATGGTCTTGGCGAAGTTGCCGCCGCGCGCCGCGTAGACCCAGCTCGTGCGCAGGATCAGGTGCCGGCACCCGCTGGCGCGGATCGCTTCCTCGCCTGCGAGCTTGGTCCGGCCATACACGTTGAGCGGCGCGGTCGGCGCGTCCTCGTCGCGGGGCGTGTCGCCGCTGCCGTCGAACACGTAGTCGGTGCTGTAATGGACCACCCAGGCGCCCAGCACGGCGGCTTCGCGCGCGAGCACGCCGGGGGCGGTCCCGTTCAGCGTCTCGGCGCGCGCGGGCTCGCTCTCGCAGCGGTCCACCGCGGTGTGCGCCGCGGCGTTGACGATCACGTCCGGCCGCACCGCTCGCACGGTGGCGGCGAGCGCTTCGGGTTCATCGAAATTGCCGTTCAGCGGCTCGCGATCCGCGGAGCCGAGCGCGACCACCTCGCCGAGCGGCATCAGCGCGCGCTGCAGTTCCCAGCCGACCTGGCCATTCCGGCCGAACAGCAGGACCTTCATCGGCCCGCCTCGCCGGCGTAGCCGTTCGGATTCATGCTCTGCCAGCGCCAGCTGTCGGCGCACATGGCATCGACGTCGCGGCGCGCGCGCCAGCCGAGCAGCTCGTGCGCCAGCGACGGGTCGGCGTAGCAGGAATCGACGTCGCCCGGCCGCCGCGCGACCAGCTGGTACGGGATCGGCCGGCCGCTCGCGCGCTCGAACGCGCGCACCAGCTCGAGCACGCTGACGCCGTTGCCGGTGCCCAGGTTGACGGTGAGCGAACCCTTGCCGGCCAGCAGGTAGCTCAGCGCCGCCGCGTGGCCTTCGGCGAGGTCCTGCACGTGCAGGTAGTCGCGCACGCCGGTGCCGTCCGGGGTGTCGTAGTCGCTGCCGAACACCTGCAGGGCTGGGCGCTTGCCGACGGCGACCTGCGTCACGTACGGCATCAGGTTGTTCGGGGTGCCGCGCGGGTCCTCGCCGATGAGGCCGCTCTCGTGCGCGCCGACCGGGTTGAAGTAGCGCAAGAGGGCCGCACTCCAGCTCGGCTCGGCCTTGAGCAGGTCGCGCAGCAGGTTCTCGCCGATCAGCTTGGTCGCGCCGTAGGGGCTGGTCGTCGAGAGCGCCGAGTCCTCGCGGATCGGCAGCCGCTCCGGCTTGCCGTAGACCGTCGCGCTCGAGCTGAACACGATGCGGCGGCAGGCGTGGCGCTGCATCGTCTCGAGCAGCGTGATGAGGCCGCCGACGTTGTTGGCGTAGTAGGCGAGCGGCTGCGCGGTGCTCTCGCCCACTGCCTTCAGCGCGGCGAAGTGCACCACCGCGTCGATCGGATGGCGCTCGAACACGCGGTCGAGCGCGCCGGCATCGCGCACGTCGGCCTGCTCGAAACGCGACACGTCCGCGCCGAGCTGGCGCAGGCGCTCGAGCACGAGGGCCGAGCTGTTGGCGAAGTTGTCGATGCCGACGACGCGCATGCCGGCCGCTTCGAGCGCGAGCCAGGTGTGCGAAGCGATGTAGCCGGTCGCGCCGGTCAGCAGGATGAGGGGTGCGGTCATGGGGGCTGGATTGTGGGCGATCGGGCCGCGCGCACGGTTCGCCGCGCGTCGCGGCAGCCCGCGAATGGCGAAGCCGCCAGGGCGCGCCGCGCGCGCCGTGGCGAGGCTGCCGGGCAGGGCACGTGCCTACAATCGTTCGATGTTCGACGCTGCAAGAGCCCTCGCGGCTCGCTCCGTGATGGAGCGCCTGGTGCTGATGATCAACCACGTCGTCGGCGCCGAGCCGGTCGCCTGCGAGCGTCTGCGGCCGCACGCGGGGCGCAGCATCCGCTTCCGCTTCGAAGGCTGGCCGCGCCTGCTGCCGCCGCTGCCGACCACGGTGTTCCGCGTCACGCCTGCCGGGCTGCTCGAATGGACCGACGACGAGTCGCTCGGCGGCGTCGACGATCTGGTGGTCAGCATCGACGCGTCGAACCCGGCGCTCGCCGCGCTGCGCGCGCTCGGCGGCGCGCGGCCGACGATCACGATCGCCGGCGACGCTGCGTTCGCGGCCGACGTGAACTGGCTGTTCGATAACCTGCGCTGGGACATCGAGGACGATGTCGCCCGCCTCATCGGCGACGTGCCGGCGCGCCAGCTCGGGCGGCTCGCCTCGGGCTTCGGTGCGGCCCTGCGCAGGCTCGCGCAGACCTTCGGCGGCAGCGGCCCGTTCGGCGAGCCCGGCGGACCGCCCGTGCGATGAGGCACGTCGCCCGACTCGCCTTCATCTGGATCACGGTACTGCGTTTCGGGCTCGACGAGCTCGCGCTCTCGGGCTTTCGCCATCCGTGGATCAGGCTGCTGAGCCGCGTCATCACGACCGGGCGCCGGCTCGACCTGCCGCGCGGCGTGCGGCTGCGGCTCGCCCTCGAGCGGCTGGGGCCGATCTTCGTCAAGTTCGGCCAGGTGCTGTCGACCCGGCGCGACCTGGTGCCGCCCGACATCGTCGTGGAGCTCGCCAAGCTGCAGGACCGGGTGCCGCCGTTCCCGGCCCAGGTCGCCCGGATGATCGTCGAGCGCGCGTTCGGCCATCCGCTCGAGAGGTTGTTCGCGAGCTTCGACGCCGAGCCGGTGGCGAGCGCATCGATCGCACAGGTGCACTTCGCGGTGCTCAACGACGGTCGCGAGGTCGCGGTCAAGGTGCTGCGGCCGGGCATGCTCGCCGCGATCGACGACGACATCGCGCTGATGCGCCAGCTCGCGCGCTGGATCGAGCGCGCCTCGGCCGACGCCAAGCGGCTCAAGCCGCGCGAGGTGGTCGCCGAGTTCGACAACTACCTGCACGACGAGCTCGACCTCATCCGCGAGGCGGCGAATGCCGCCCAGCTGCGCCGCAACATGGAAGGCATCGACCTCATCATGGTGCCGCAGATGGAGTGGGCGCTCTGCGCCAAGGACGTGATCGTGATGGAGCGCATGAAGGGCGTTCCGATCAGCCAGGTGCAGCGCCTGCGCGACGCAGGCGTCGACATTCCGAAGCTGGCACGCGACGGGGTCACCATCTTCTTCACCCAGGTGTTCCGCGATGGCTTCTTCCATGCCGACATGCACCCGGGGAACATCCAGGTCTCCATCGATCCGGAGACGTTCGGGCGCTACATCGCGCTCGACTTCGGCATCGTCGGCACGCTGACCGAGTTCGACAAGGACTACCTCGCGCAGAACTTCATCGCGTTCTTCCGGCGCGACTACAAGCGCGTCGCCGAGCTGCACGTCGAGAGCGGCTGGGTGCCGCCGGCGACCCGCATCGACGAGCTCGAAGGCGCGATCCGCGCGGTCTGCGAGCCGCAGTTCGACCGGCCGCTCAAGGACATCTCGCTCGGGCAGGTGCTGCTCAGGCTGTTTCAGACCTCGCGCCGCTTCAACGTCGAGATCCAGCCGCAGCTCGTGCTGCTGCAGAAGACGCTGCTCAACGTCGAAGGGCTCGGCCGCGATCTCGACCCCGAGCTCGACCTCTGGAGCACCGCCAAGCCGTTCCTCGAACGCTGGATGAACGAGCAGGTCGGCTGGCGCGGCTTCGTGGAGAACCTCAAGCGCGAGGCGCCGCGTTACGTGCAGCTGATCCCCGAGCTGCCGCGCCTCCTGCACGGCGCGCTGCAGCCGCGCACCTCGCACAGCCAGCGGGTGCTCGAGGCTTTGCTGATCGAGCAGCAGCGCACCAACCGTCTGCTGCAGGCGGCGATCTACATCGCGCTCGGCTTCGTGCTCGGCCTCATCGCGATGGTGGTGCTGCAGCGCTGGCACTGAGGCGGCCGCACCGGCGCGCTCGCGGCGCGCATCGTCGATGAAGCGGCGGCCGCCGCGTGGCGCGCGGATCTCGTGAGGACGGCGCGCGACGTGCATGGCGATGCGGGTGCGCCGGCATGTCCGCTGCGGCGCGCGGTCTTCGCGTCGACGACCGGACCGCCTGTCGGGAGCCGCGAAGGCGCGGGATATACTGTCGGGTTTCCCGAATTTCCAACCAGGTATCTCGAATGCCGATCTACGCATACCGCTGCGCGTCGTGCGGGCACGCGCAGGATGTGCTGCAGAAGATGTCCGACCCGGTTCTCACGGTCTGCCCCGCGTGCGGCGCGGCGACCTACCAGAAGCAGGTGACGGCGGCCGGGTTCCAGCTCAAGGGCTCGGGCTGGTACGTCACCGACTTCCGCGACGGCCCCAAGAAGCCCGATGCCGGCGCGCCGAAGTCCGACGGCGGCGATGCCGGCAAGCCCGCCGAACCGGCGCCCGCGAGCACGGCGTCCGAGAGCAAGGCCGAGCCGGCGAGCACGCCGGCGGCCAGCCCCGCGCCCGCTGCCGCGCCGCCGGCCAAGCCGAACACCTAGGCGCCGGGTGAAGCGATACCTCATCGCCGGGCTGCTGGTGTGGTTGCCGCTCGCGGTCACGATCTTCGTGCTGCAGGCGGTGCTCGGCCTCCTGGACGGCATGTTCGTGTGGCTGCTCGACAGCACCCAGATCGTGGTGCCGGCGGCCGCACATTCGACGATCGCGACGCTGCGCCGCATCCCGGGCCTCGGCGTCGTGGTGATGCTGCTGGGTCTGCTGCTCACCGGCATGTTCGCGACCAACATGGTCGGCCAGTGGGCGCTCCGCAAGGGGCACCGGCTGCTCAACAAGATCCCGATCGTCAAGCAGATCTACAGCTCGGTGAAGCAGGTGTCGGACACCCTGTTCTCGTCGAGCGGCAACGCGTTCCGCGAGGCGGTGCTGGTCGAGTACCCGCGGCCGGGCGCCTGGACCATCGCGTTCGTCACCGGCAAGCCCGGCGGCGAGGCCGCCGAGCACCTGAGCGGCGACTACCTCAGCGTGTACGTGCCGACGACGCCGAACCCGACGTCCGGCTTTTTCCTGATGGTGTCGCGTGCCGACGTGATCGCGCTGCAGATGTCGGTCGACGACGCGCTGAAGTACGTGATCTCGATGGGTGTCGTCGCACCGTCGCTGCCGCGTTCGCGCGGCCCCGCTGCCGTGCGCCGCTAAGCGCCGCGCCGCGGGTGCGCCGCCTGGCGGCGCCATCGTCGCGAGCGCCTGGCGTCGCGGCCTGACCCCGATTTCGGAGCCAACATGAGAACAACGTATTGCGGCCTCGTCAGCGAGGCGCTGATGGACCAGACCGTCACCCTGATGGGCTGGGCGCATCGCCGGCGCGACCACGGCGGCGTGATCTTCATCGACCTGCGCGACCGCGAAGGCATGGTGCAGATCGTGTGCGACCCCGATCGTGCCGAGACCTTCGCGGTCGCCGAAGGGATTCGCAACGAGTTCTGCCTGAAGGTCGAGGGCCGCGTGCGCGCACGCCCGGCCGGGACCGAGAACACCAACCTCACGAGCGGCAAGGTCGAGGTGCTGTGCCACAGCCTCGAGGTGCTGAACCCGAGCGTGACGCCGCCGTTCCAGCTCGACGAGGAGAACCTTTCGGAGACGACGCGCCTCACGCACCGCGTCCTCGACCTGCGCCGCCCGGCGATGCAGCGCAACATGAAGCTGCGCTATCGCGTCGCGATGGAGATCCGCAAGTTCCTCGACGCCAACGGCTTCATCGACATCGAGACGCCGATGCTGACGCGCAGCACGCCCGAGGGCGCGCGCGACTACCTGGTGCCGAGCCGCGTCCACGCCGGGCAGTTCTTCGCGTTGCCGCAGAGCCCGCAGCTCTTCAAGCAGCTGCTCATGGTGGCGGGCTTCGACCGCTACTACCAGATCGTCAAGTGCTTCCGTGACGAGGACCTGCGCGCCGACCGGCAGCCCGAGTTCACGCAGATCGACATCGAGACCTCGTTCCTCACCGAGGAAGAGATCCGCGCGATGTTCGAGGAGATGATCCGCAGCACGTTCCAGCACGCGATCGGGGTCGAGCTGCCGGCGTTCCCGGTCATGAAGTGGGCCGACGCGATGCGGCTCTACGGCTCCGACAAGCCCGACCTGCGGGTCAAGCTCGAGCTCACCGAGCTTACCGACGCGATGCGCGACGTTGACTTCAAGGTGTTCTCGGGCCCGGCGCAGAGCCCCACCGGCCGCGTGGTCGCGCTGCGCATCCCGGGCGGCGGCGAGATGACGCGCGGCGAGATCGACGGCTACACCGAGTTCGTCAAGATCTACGGCGCCAAGGGCCTGGCCTGGATCAAGGTCAACGACGTGGCCAAGGGCCGCGAGGGCCTGCAGTCGCCGATCGTCAAGAACCTGCACGACGCGGCGATCGCCGAGATCCTGCAGCGCAGCGGCGCGAGCGACGGCGACCTGCTGTTCTTCGGCGCCGACAAGGCGACGGTCGTCAACGACGCGATGGGCGCGCTGCGCGTCAAGGTCGGCCACAGCGAGTTCGGGCGCGCGCGCGGGCTCATGCAGGGCGAGTGGGAGCCGCTCTGGGTGGTCGACTTCCCGATGTTCGAGCACGACGAAGCGGCCGGCCGCTGGAACGCGGTGCACCACCCGTTCACGTCGCCCAAGGACGGCCACGAGGACTGGCTCGAGAGCGATCCGGGCCGCTGCATCGCCAAGGCCTACGACATGGTGCTGAACGGCATCGAACTCGGCGGCGGTTCGGTGCGTATCCACCGCGAGGACGTGCAGAGCAAGGTGTTCCGCGCGCTCAAGATCGACGCCGAGGAGGCCAAGGCCAAGTTCGGCTTCCTGCTCGACGCGCTGCAGTACGGCGCACCGCCGCACGGCGGCATCGCGATCGGCCTCGACCGCTTCGTCATGCTGATGACCGGCGCCGAGTCGCTGCGCGACGTGATCGCGTTCCCGAAGACGCAGCGCGCGCAGGACCTGCTGACGAACGCGCCGAACGCGGTCGACGAGAAGCAGCTGCGCGAGCTGCACATCCGTCTGCGCAACACGCAAGCGGCGGCCTGACGCCGCCGGCGGCGGGCGCCCGGGAGGGCAGCGGATCGCCGCCCTCAGCCGTGGCTGAACGCGAGCTCGCTCGCGGTCGCCGCCGCGCAGAAGCGCGAGAACTCCGCCGGCGCCAGCGGCCTGCTGTAGAGATAGCCCTGGAACTCGTGGCAGCCGAGCCCGCGCAGCTGGCTCGCCTGGGTTTCGTTCTCGACGCCTTCGGCGACCAGGTGCAGGCCCATCGCCTGCGCGAGCGTCGCGATTGCGCGGGTGATCGGCAGCGCGCTGCTCTCGCGGTGCAGGTCCTTGACGAAGGCGCGGTCGATCTTCATCACGTCGATCGGCAGGTTGCGCAGCATCGCCATCGACGAGTAGCCGGTGCCGAAGTCGTCGAGGGCGATCGAGACGCCGATGCGGCGCAGCTCCTCGAGCTGCTCGCGCGCGTCGCCGCCCGAATCGATGAGCAGGCTCTCGGTCACCTCGAGCTCGAGCGCGGCCGGGTCCAGCCCATGGCGCGCGAGGGTGTCGCGCACCTGCGTCGGCAGCGCCCCCGAGAGCAGCTGGCGCGCCGACACGTTGACCGACACGCGCAAGAGGCCGGGGTGGCGGCGCTGCCACGCCTTCATGCGCGAGCACGCGTCGTCGAGCATGAAGCAGCCGATCGCGTCGATGAGGTCGGACTCCTCGGCCAGCTCGATGAAGCCGTCGGGCATCAGGAGACCGCGCTCCGGGTGCTGCCAGCGCACCAGCGCCTCGGCGGAGGTCACGCGGCCGTCGAGCGCCGACACGCGCGGCTGGTAGTGCGCGCGCAGCTCGCCGTTCTCGACCGCACGGCGCAGTTCGCCCGGCAGACGCAGGCGTCGCTGTGCGGCTGCCTCGAGTGCATCGTCGAACACGGCGAAGCGACCGCGCCCGGCGCTCTTGGCCGCATACATCGCGATGTCGGCGCGGCGCAGCAGCTCGGCGCGTGCCCGCCCGTGCGCCGGCGCGAGCGCGACGCCGACGCTCGCGCCGAAGCCGTGCATCTCGCGCCCGATCGCGAACGGCGCGCCGAGCCGGTTCACCACGCCGGCCGCGACGGTGCGGGCGGCGAGCTCGTCGGCATCGGGCAGCACGATCACGAACTCGTCGCCGCCCTGGCGCGCGAGCAGGGCACCGGCCGGCGCGCAATCCGCGAGGCGCGCCGCGGCTTCGCACAGCACCTGGTCGCCGACCTCGTGGCCGAGGCTGTCGTTGGCATCCTTGAAGTTGTCGAGGTCGACGAAGAGGATCGCCGCGCGCCGCGCCGCGTCGGCGCCGCCGAGCAGCGCGTCGACGAATTCGTTGAGCCCGTGCCGGTTGGCGAGGCCGGTGAGGCTGTCGTGGCTGGCACGCCAGACCATCTCGCGGACCCGGGCGCTTGCCGAGAACGCCACCGCGAGGCGGTCGCGCAGCTCGGCGATCGCCTTCAGCGTCGCCGCGTCGAGGGCGCCGGGCGCGCCGAGGATCAGCGCGGCGCGCGTGCTCGCGTTCCAGCGCAGCGGCAGCAGCGCCTGCCACGTGTCTCCGGCGTGGGCATCGGGCGCGATGCCGTGCAGCAGGCCCGATGCGCGTGCGCCGAAGCGATCGTCGACGCTGCTCGCGAAGGCGTCGAGCTGCGCGACGCTCAGCGTCAGCACGCTGCGCCCGACCGATCCGTCGGCGGGTGCATGGCTGACGCGATGGAGGGCGGACGGCGCCTCGTCGTCGAGCCAGACGATGCTGGCGGCGAGCCGCGGATGGGCGGCGCCGAGCTGTGCGACGACGCGCGCGGCGACGACGTCGATCGGCGTCCCCGACAGCACGTCGCGGTCGATCGACGCCAGGCTCTCGAGCGCGCGGAACTGGTCCTCGATCCGCACCGCCATCGCGTTGAACGACGCGCCGAGCACCGCGAACTCGTCGCTGCCGGCGATCGCCACCCGGGCGCCGCTGTCGCCGGCGGCGAGGCGCCGCGTGCCGGCGGTGAGCGCCTCGAGCGGCACCAGGGTGCGCTGGATCTGGCGCAGGCTGAGCAGCGCCGCGGCGAGCATGGTCGCTGCGGCGACGAGGGCCAGCCACTGGTTGAGCGGCGCGCCGTACCAGAGCACGTCGGCTGCCAGCTTCTGCTGCTGGAAGACCCAGTCGCCGGCGCCGAACTCGGCGCCCAGGAAAAGGCGCGTGCGGTGCGTGGTCACGGTGCCCGCGGGCAGGGTGGCTGCCGACGCACCGGTCGGCCGGGAGGCCGCGGGGTCGGCCGGGATCAGGCCCTCGTCGCCCTGCGCGGCGAGCACCCGTTCGCGCCCGTCGGTGACCAGCCAGCCACTGTTGACGACCGCGTCGGCCAGTGGCGACCAGACGTAGTCGGGGCGCAGCTCGCCGACCGCGACCAGGCGGCCGCCGGCGCTCTCGCCCATCAGGAGGCGCGGCGCGCCGCGCGGCACCGGCAGGGTGCGAAGCTCGAAACGTTCCTGCGATCTCGGCTCGGTCAGCATCGGCAGCGGCCCGCCCGGGGTGCCGTGGTCGGCGCGCGCCCAGGCGTCGACCAGCGGGTCGGGCCGTCCGCCCGACGCATCCGCACGGCTGACGCGGACGAAGGCGCGCGCGGTGTGCGCGTCGAGCGCGCTCTCGTCGGCGTGGTGCCCCGGCATCGCCGCCACCACGCCGAGCGTCGCCTTGGCGGCGAGCAGGCGGTCGAAGACCTGCAGCGCCGTCTGCCGCGTCGACTGCGCGTGGCTGCGGCTCTGCAGCTGGTGCGCGAGGTCGGCAATGGCCGAGGTCGACAGCCAGTCCGAGACGGCCAGCGGGAGCAGCGTCGCCAGGACGAACAGCCAGAAGATGCGCCGGGCGACCCGGCTGCCGAGGAAACGCGTGTCGAGGCGCAAGGCGGGCGTCGTCAGAAGTCGGCGCCGCGGCCGACGAACTTGCCGTTGCTGCCGCGGATGATGTCGTCGGCGCTGTCGCGGTTGCTCACCTGCTTGTGCGTCACCCCGTCGGGGCCGACGCTGTAGAGGTCGAAGTCGCTGTTGATCGGCGACAGGCGCCGGTCCTTGCGCGCCGGGCCCGGCGGGTTGCCCGCGATCTTGTAGTAGCGGTACGCGCGACCCCAGGGGTCGAGCTTGCTCGCGAGGCCGACCTGCTCGAGCGTCTCCGGCAGCTCGCGGTTGTCGCGCGCGTAGAGCTCGATCAGCGTCGACATGGTTCCGATGTCGGTGGTCGCCTGCGCACTGCGGATGCGGTCGCGGTACTTGCCGTACGACGGCAGCGCGATGGCCGCGAGCACCGCGACCAGGATCAGCACGATCATCAGCTCGATGACGGTGAGGCCGCGCTCGAGACGGCGGCGGATGAAGGCAGGCAGGCGCATGGAACGGGATTCGGGGTGCACCCTCCTGATCGGCATTCCGGCGCACACCTGTAGCCATGCCCATGCGGCGCAGCGGCGTTTCGCACGTTTGTGGTGCATGCCGCTGGCGCCGCCTGCTTCGGCAGGCCGCTGCGGAGCCGGCTATCGTGCGGACCGAGTTCCCGTCCGCCGTCCGTGAAGCCGTTCAAGATCCCCGAATCCGTGCTCGTCGTGATCCACACGCCGGACCTCGACGTGCTGCTGCTCGAGCGCGCCGACCACCCCGGCTTCTGGCAGAGCGTCACCGGCTCCAAGGACCGTGCCGACGAGCCGCTGGTCGAGACCTGCGTCCGCGAGGTTGCCGAGGAGACCGGCATCGTGATCGGCTCGGCCGACGTGCCGCTCGCCAACCTGCACGACTGGCAGCTCGGCAATCGCTACGAGATCTACCCGGTGTGGCGCCATCGCTATGCTCCGGGCGTGACGAGCAACCTCGAGCACGTGTTCGGACTTACCGTGCCGCCGGGCGTCGCGATCACCCTCGCGCCGCGCGAGCACCTGCGCTACCGCTGGCTGCCCTACGCCGCGGCGGCCGACGCCTGCTTCTCACCGTCCAACGCGGAGGCGATCCTCCAGCTGCCGCGCCTGCGGCCCACCACCTCACGCTGACCCGATGCGCCCGTTCCATTCCACCCAACACCCGATCGACGTGCTGCGGGTCGCCACCTACAACATCCACAAGGGCGTGCGCGGCGTCGGCCCGCGGCGCCGTCTCGAGATCCACAACCTGGTGCTCGGCATCGAGGCGCTCGACGCCGATCTGGTGTTCCTGCAGGAGGTGCGCCGGATGAACCGCAAGGCGGCGCGCCACTTCCCCGAGACCATCGGCGGCTGGCCGCGCGAGCCGCAGGCCGAGTACCTGGCGCCCGAGGGCTACGAGGTGGCGTACCGCACCAACGCGATCACCCGCGACGGCGAGCACGGCAACGCGCTGCTGTCGCGCTGGCCGCTCGGCGACGTCGGTCATCACGACGTGTCGGACCACCGCTTCGAGCAGCGCGGCCTGCTGCACGTGCGCGTGCACTGGAACGGCACCCTGGTGCACGCCATCGTGGCGCACTTCGGTCTCATCCATGCGAGCCGGGTGCGCCAGGTCCAGCGCCTCGCGGAATTCATCGCCCGCGAGGTGCCGGAGAAGGAGCCCGTGGTCGTCGCCGGCGACTTCAACGACTGGGGCGACAAGCTCGACGTGCCGATGACCGACTGCGACCTGGTGCGTGCGATGGTGCCGGGCGATCCGCCGTCGCGCTGCAACACGTTCCCGTCGCGCATTCCGGTGTTCTCGATGGACCGCATCTACGTGCGCGGCTTTCGCTGCATCTCGTCGGCGGTGCCGCGCGGCACCGCGTGGGCGCGCATGTCCGACCACCTTCCGCTCATCGCCGAGCTCGAACTCGTTTGAACCACGGGACGGGCGATCGATCGGGCCCACCAGGCGACGCCAACGGCCAAACGGGGGCGCCCCCGACGGCGAAGCGCCGCGCGGTGCGTGACAGCCGCAGGCTGCGCGCCGAGAAGCGCGCGAGCCGCGACACGCGTGCGCTGCGGCCGGGCCATCGCCTGCAGCTGCTCAAGGGCGCGGCGGCGTTCTTCGATGCGCTGATCCGCGAGGTGGACGGTGCGCGCGCCGAGGTGCTGCTGGAGACCTACATCCTCGAGCTGAGCGGCGGCGTGATCGCGGTCGCCGAGGCGCTCGAGCGCGCGGCGCGGCGCGGCGTCAAGGTCCGCATGGTCGTCGACGGCGTCGGCACCCCGGCCGTCGCGGCCGAGTGGCAGGCGCGCTGGCGCGACGCCGGGCTCGAGTGGCGCACCTTCAACCCGGCGAGCGGCTGGCGCCTGCTGCTGCCGGCGCGCTGGCGGCGCCTGCATCGCAAGCTCTGCGTGGTCGACGGCCGAGTCGCCTTCTGCGGCGGCATCAACCTGCTCGACGACTACGAGGACCCGAACCACGGCGCGCTCCAGGAGCCGCGCTTCGACTTCGCGGTGCGCGTCGAGGGTCCGCTGGTCGCCGACGTGCACGAGACCATGGCCCGGCTCTGGCTGCGCATGGACGTCGCGAGCGAGGCGCGCTCGCACGACTTCGCCGGCGCACTCGACGCGGTTCGCAAGGCCGCCGAGGCCGGCGCCGACATGAGCGACGCGCAGATCGCGCGGCCGATCGAGCCGCCGGAGGTCGGAGCGGACGGCGACGGCGGTGCCGATGAGGGCGCCGCCCCGGCGCTCGATCAGGCGCTGCGCGGCAGCGGGTCGGGGAGGTCGGCGTCGTCCAGCGCGGGTTCGGGCTCGACACGGGCAGCCGGCCGTCGCATCGCGGGCAGCGGGTCGGCCGGGAGCGGCGACGCACGGAGCGTGTCCGCTGGCGCCGACCCGACGCGGTCGAGCGGCGCTGCGGCCCCGCCCGAAGGCGTCATGGCGGCCCTCGTGCTGCGCGACAACCTGCGCTTCCGGCGCCGCATCGAGCGCACCTACCGCTACGCGATCGGGCAGGCCCGGAGCGAGATCATCATCGCCAACGCCTACTTCGTGCCGGGGGTGACGCTGCAGCGCGCGCTGCTGCGCGCGGCCAAGCGCGGCGTCAAGGTCACGCTGCTGCTGCAGGGGCGCTACGAGTACTTCATGCAGCACCACACGACGCGCGCGCTGTACGGTCCGCTGCTCGACGCCGGCATCCGCATCATCGAGTACCGCGCGAGCTTCCTGCACGCCAAGGTGGCGGTGATGGACAGCGCCCAGGTCGCGATCGCGACCGTCGGCTCGTCGAACCTCGACCCCCTGAGCCTGCTGCTGGCGCGCGAGGCCAACATCTTCGTGCTCGACGACGCGTTCGCCGCCGAGCTGCGCGGGCATCTCGTCGACGCGATGTCGAAGCACAGCGAGAGCGTCGAGACCGCCACCTACCTCAAGCGCCCGTGGCACGCGCGCGGCCTGAGCTGGCTCGCCTACGCGCTGATGCGGATCGCGCTGTTCGCGACGCGCAACCGCTACTGATCGGCGCGCGCTGCGTACCATCGAACGATGCCCGCGGACGACGCCCTCACGCTCGACATCGACGGCCGCACGGTCGCCGTCACGCACCCCGACAAGCTCCTGATCGCCGAGGCCCAGGTCCGCAAGATCGACCTCGTGAACTACATGGTCGCGGTCGCCGAGGGGGCGCTGCGCGGCGCCGGTGGCCGCCCGTGCGTGCTGGTGCGCCACCCCGACGGCATCGGCGGCGAGTTCTTCTTCCAGAAACGCGCACCGGCGAACCGGCCCGACTGGCTCGAGGTCGCGTCGATCCGCTTTCCGTCGGGCCGCAGCGCCGACGAGGTGGTGCCGCGCCACGCGTCCGACCTCGCGTGGATGGCGAACCTCGCGTGCCTCGAGCTGCATCCGCACCCGGTGCGTGCCGACGACCTCGAGCATCCCGACGAGCTGCGCGTCGACCTCGACCCGGTCCCGGGCGTCGAGTGGCCGCAGATCCGCGAGGTGGCGCGCGTGGTGCATGCGGTGCTCGACGAGTTCGGCCTCGTCGGCTGGCCCAAGACGTCGGGCTCGCGCGGCGTGCACGTGCTGGTGCGCATCGAGCGACGCTGGAGCTTCGATCAGGTGCGGCGCGCCGCGCTCGCGCTCGCCCGCGAGGTCGAGCGCCGCGCGCCCAGTCTTGCGACGAGCGCGTGGTGGAAGGAAGAGCGCCACGGCGTCTTCATCGACTACAACCAGAACGCCAAGGATCGCACCGTCGCGTCGGCGTACTCGGTGCGGCCGCGCTCCGACGCGCGGGTCTCGGCGCCGGTGAGCTGGGCCGAGCTCGACGCCTGCGATCCGGCCGACTTCACGCTGTGGACGATGCCGAAGCGCGTCGCCGCGATCGGCGATCCGCATGCCGACATCGACCGCCTGCCGGCAGGGTCCATCGAGGCGCTGCTGGAGCTGTCGGCACGCCACGAGGCCGAAGGGCAGGGCGACGCGCCGTGGCCGCCGCACTACCGCAAGGCCGCCGGCGAGCCCCGCCGCGCGCCGCCGTCGACCGGCAAGGGCAGCGCCGGTGCGAAGACGCGCGAGGCGCCGGGAGCCGAGGGAAAGAGCGCTGCGGCCGGCGCGGGGGGCGCGAGCAAGACGCCGGGCCGCAAGCGCGCCTCGCCGCCGGCACCGAGCCGTGGCGCCGAGGGCTCGGCCGGCGCCGGGTCCCCCCCGGCGAGCGGCCGGCGCCGTCCCAAGGTGCCGCTGATCGAGATCGCCCGCGCCGAGCGCGAGGACGACGCCATCGCCGCGGCCGAGGCGTGGAAGGCGAGCCACCCCGACGCGGCCGCGCACCTCGCGCCGGCCGACGTGCTGGTCGATCGCATGCGCGGCAGCTCGTCGCTCTGGTACCGGGTGCGCATCAACCTCGAGCGGGTGCCGCCCGAACTGCGGCCACAGGTGCCGCGGCCCGGCTGAACCGGTCGCCGGCTGCGAGCGCCGCGCCGCTCGTCGCCGCAGCCGGGCAATCCCTATCGTCGCCGCGCGAGCCGCACCTATAGTGAAAGCCTGCCTCGGAGCGCCGCCGCGCGCGGCGCCGTGGTGCCAGCCGCCACCGCCTCTTGGCCCGCAGGCAGCGCTCATGTTCCGGCGCTTCGACCGGCGCCGCTTTTCCGGGGAGACCGAGATGACCGTTGTGCGTTCGATCGTCGCGATGCTGGGTTGGGCAGTGCTGGCCGGCGTGGCCCATGCCGCCGACCCGATGAAGGTCGCGAAGGGCGACCTCGAGCAACTGCTGCCGGGCAAGACGCTGAGCTACCGCAACGTCAACGGCGTCGGCGCGGTGGTGTATTTCGAGCCGGGCGGGCGCGCGACCTACCGGACCGGCAACGCGCGCGAGGCGACCGGCACCTGGACCGTCGAGGGCGACGGCCGCTACTGCATCAAGATCACCTCGGGCCGCACCCAGGATCACTGCCGCCACGTCTGGAAGACCGACAGCGGCTACGCGACCGGCAACGGCAAGGGCGAAGACCTGCAGCCGCTGAGCGGGCTCGACTGACGCGAGCTCCCTCGGCTTGCGGACGGGCGCGCCGCGCTCGCCGCAAGGCCTTGCAGGGGCGCCGGCTCTCGGCGGCGCCGCCAGCTGCTCTGCCGGAAGTCCCTAGCATCGCGGGATGCCCGCGCCCCCCGCCGACCTCGTCGTCCAGCGCCCGGAAGGCCTCTACTGCCCGCCGGGCGACTTCTACATCGACCCGTGGCGGCCGGTCGATCGCGCGGTGATCACGCACGCGCATGCCGACCATTCACGGCGTGGCCACGCGCACTACCTGGCGGCGGCGCCGGCCGAGGGCGTGCTGCGCACCCGGCTCGGCGAGATCGACCTGCAGACGCTCGCCTACGGCGACGCCATCGACCATTTCGGGGTGCGCGTCAGCCTGCACCCGGCCGGCCACGTGCTCGGTTCGGCGCAAATCCGCCTCGAGTGGCGCGGCCAGGTCTGGGTCGCGTCCGGCGACTACTACGTCGCCGGCTCGCGCGACGACCCGGCCGAAGGCAACGCGACCTGCGACCCGTTCGAGCCGGTGCGCTGCCATTGCTTCATCACCGAGTCGACGTTCGGGCTGCCGATCTACCGCTGGCAGGCGCAGCGCGAGCTGTTCGCGTCGATCGACGCCTGGTGGCGCGCGAATGCCGATGCCGGTCGCGCGAGCCTCCTGATGGGCTACAGCTTCGGCAAGGCGCAGCGCATCCTCAAGGGCGTCGATCGCTCGATCGGACCGATCTACGTGCACGGCGCGGTCGAGCCGCTCAACCGCGCGTACCGTGCCGCTGGCGTCGACATCCCGGCGACGCCGCTCGTCACCGAGGTCAAGGACAAGGCCCTGTTCCGGCGCGCGCTGATCGTCGCGCCGCCATCGGTGCAGGGCTCGACGTGGACGCGCCGCTTCGGCGAGCACAGCGACGCCTTCGCGAGCGGCTGGATGCAGCTGCGCGGCGCGCGCCGGCGGCGCGCGGTCGACCGCGGCTTCGTGCTCAGCGACCATGCCGACTGGCCCGGCCTGCAGCGCGCGATCGGCGCGACCGGTGCCGACCGGGTGATCGTCACCCATGGCTACGAGGCGGTGATGGTGCGCTGGCTCGGCGACCAGGGCCTCGAGGCGGGTTCGTTCGCGACCGAGTACGGCGCCGACGACGACGAGCTGCCGGGCGGCGCGAGCGGCGCGGTCGCGGCGTCCGAGGAGGCCGCCGAGCGGGTCGCCGTCGAGGTGTCGGACGCGGCGGCGGCACGCGTCGCCGAGGCGATCGCCGACACCGCGCCGGTCGACGACGCCGGCACATGAGCGCGCCGCGCCGGCCTTTCGTGCCGCCCCGCGCCCTAGCGGATCGCGTCGACCGTCATGCCGAGCCGCTCGGCCGTGAGCGCGAGCGTGCGCTGCCACGCCGGGCGTGCCTGGCAGCGGACGTGATAGGCCCGGATGCCGGGATACGGCTCCAGCAGGTCGGACTTGCGGATGGTGCGCAGCACGCCGGCCATCATGATGTCGGCCACCGTGAAGCCGGCGCAGGCGATCCACTCGCGGCCGTCGAGGCGGCGCTCGACGCCGGTGAGCCAGCGGTTCGCGATCTGGCGCGCCTCGCTCTCGAGGCGGCTGCCGGAGCGCTCGGCGTCGAACATCGCGATCAGGTCGAGACACGAGAGGATCGGTTCGACCGTGGCGATCGCGCTGCAGCACCACTGCACGACCCGCGTGCGGCCTTCGAAGTCGGTCGGCATCAGCTGGCTCGACTTCTCGGCGAGGTAGAGCACGATGGCCGCGGACTCGGCGAGCACGAAGCCGTGGTCGTCGATCACCGGCGCCTGGCGGAACGGGTTGAGGCGGCCATAGGCCTCGGTGTCGAGTTCGCCAGCGGTGTGATCGAGCGCATGCACGCGGTAGGGCAGGCCGGTCTCCTCGAGCGCCCACTGCACCCGCAGGTCCTTGGTCTCGCCGCGCCCTTCGGGAAAGATCCGGCCGAAGCCGTAGAGCGTGATCATGTCGACCCCTCCGCGCGGGCTGGCGTGCCGCCCCGGGCGCGAGCGTACATGCGGCGAGGCGTGCCCGGCGCCGCGAGTTCGCGCGCATGAAGCGGTTCGCGCAGCTTTTCGCCGAGCTCGACCGCAGCACCGCGACGCTCGCCAAGGTCGACGCCTTGAAGCGCTACTTCGCGGTCGCCGAGCCGCGCGACGCGGCGTGGGCGGTCTATTTCCTCGCCGGCGGCAAGCCGCGCCAGGTGGTGCCGAGCACGGTGCTGTGGCAGACCGCCTGTCGCGCCGCGGGCATCGACGACTGGCTGTTCGACGCCTGCTACCAGGCGGTCGGCGATTTCGCCGAAACCGTGGCCCACGTGCTGCCGCCGCCGCGCCGCGAGAGCGACCTCGGCCTGGCCGACTGGATCGAGGAGCGCCTGCTCGCGCTGCGTGGCCTCTCGCCCGAGGAGCAGTCGGCGCGCGTCGCCGCCTACTGGGACGAGCTCGACACCGGCGGGCGTTTCCTGCTCAACAAGCTGATCGGCGGGAGCTTTCGCGTCGGCGTCAGCAAGCTGCTGGTGCAGCGCGCGCTCGCCGAGGGCGCCGGCATCGACGCCAAGCTGGTGGCGCAGCGGATGATGGGCTACACCGACGCGCGCACCGCGCCGAGCCCCGAGCGCTACCGCCAGCTCACCGCCGGCGAGGGCGCCGGGCCGCTCGATGCCGGGCAGCCGTACCCGTTCTTCCTCGCCCACCAGCTCGACGCGCCCCTGGCCGAGTTCGACGTGCGGCTCGCCGCCCCCGACGCCTGGATCGTCGAGTGGAAGTACGACGGCATCCGCGCTCAGGTGGTGCGGCGCGCGAGCCAGGTCTGGATCTGGTCGCGCGGCGAAGAGCTCGTGACCGAACGCTTCCCCGAGGTCTGCGCACTCGCGAAGACGCTGCCCGACGGCACGGTGCTCGACGGCGAGATCGTGGTCTGGAAGGACGGCCGGGTCGCGCCGTTCGCGTTGCTGCAGCAGCGCATCGGCCGCAAGGTGCTGACGAAGAAGGTGCTCGCCGATGCGCCGGTGGGCTTCATCGCCTACGACGTGCTCGAGTGGCAAGGCGCCGACCTGCGCGAGCGGCCGCAGGGCGAGCGCCGCGCCGTGCTGGAGGCGATCGCCGCCCAGCATCCGGCGCTGCGGTTGTCGCCGGTCGAGACGCGCGGCAGCTGGACCGAGTATGCGAGCCTGCGGGCCGAGTCGCGGGCGCGCGGCGTCGAGGGCTTCATGCTCAAGCACCGCGAGGCGCGTTACGGCACCGGGCGGCGCAAGCAGGACGACCTCGCCGGCGGCACCTGGTGGAAGTGGAAGATCGACCCGCTCGCCGTCGACTGCGTGCTGATCTACGCCCAGGCCGGCCACGGACGTCGTGCCAGCGTCTACACCGACTACACCTTCGCGGTGTGGAGCCGCACGCCGGAAAGCGCCGACGAGGCCGCCGCGGTGGTCGACGCGATGGCGCGCCGCGAGCCGCCGGCTCCGGGCGCGCTGCAGCTGGTGCCGTTCGCCAAGGCGTACTCGGGGCTCACCGACGAGGAGTTCCGTCGCATCGACCGCGTGATCCGGCAGACCACGCTCGAGAAGTTCGGGCCGGTGCGCAGCGTGCGGCCGAGCCTGGTGTTCGAGCTCGGCTTCGAAGGCATCAACCGCAGCAGCCGCCACAAGAGCGGCATCGCGGTGCGCTTTCCCCGCATGCTGCGCATCCGCGACGACAAGCCCTTGCACGAGGCCGACACGCTGCAGACGCTCGAGGCGCTGCTCGAGCTGCAGCACGGCGCGGCCGCAGGCGACGGCGCCGACCCTGGTGGCGCGCGCAGCCTGGTCTCCGACGACGACGCTGCCGGATCAAGCGACCCGCTCGCTGCCGCGCCGGCGTGATCGCCGCCCGGTCGGTCGTCAGCCGCCGAGCCGCTTCTTCCAGCGCGTCCAGCGGCGCCGCCACGGCACCGACCACTTCTGCGTCTTGACGAACAGGCCGTCGGGCAGCGCCCGGTAGACCTCGCCGATCAGGTTGACGAGGCGGCGGCTGTGCGGCGTCGGCGAGCGCGGCGACACGGCGTGCAGCGACTCGTCGGAATTGACGAACGCAACCAGGGTGTTGGCACGGTACGGAATCGTCGCGACGAGCTCGGCATCGTCCGCGTCGCACTCCGAGCCGACGAAGCGGCGCGCGCGGCCCGGCTTCCAGCGCCGGATCTCGAGCTCGCCGCCGGTCGAGTCGTCCTCGTCGCGACGGAAGTAGAGCAGCATCGCGAACAGCTCCTCGGGCGCGTCGGTGTGCACGCGCACGCTGCCCGGGTGCGTCACCGGCGTGTTGATCCCGATCTGGCAGTCGAGCGAGATCGGGCCGGCGTCGCCGTCCGGATCGAAGCGCACGCCGCTCGCCAGGTGTTCGAGCCGGCCGCCGAGGCGTTGCTCGAGGTCGGGGTAGGTGGCGCGCAGGGCCGGCCCGAACACCCGCACCACGTCAGCCCAGAACGCCGCCGACGCGTGGTGGCGCACGAACGCCTCCCAGACCGGCGCGACGAGCCCGGGTGCGCGCAGCACCTGGTGAGCGCCGATGTCGTTGCGCTGGTTCGGCTGCACCGGGCCGCCGCGCCGCCAGGCGTCGAGCTCGAGCACCTGCGCGTCGGGCGGGTAGGCGTCGGCGAGCGCGCGGTAGTAGTCGGCCGGCAGGCAGTTCTCGATCACCAGATGGGCGAACGGCTCCATCCGAACGTCCGCCGCGCTCGCCCGCCCGAGCACGCTGTGCACCGGCACGTCGGCGCTGCGGCGCAGGGTGTCCGCAGCGCGTGCGCCGCCGCGCGCCTCAGGCGCGCCGCCGATCACAGGCCCGGCGCAGCGCGTGGGTCGCGCGCAGCGACCCGACGCTGATGCCGTTCCAGTTGCGCAGCGTCACGTCGCTGAGGTCGCGCATGAACGCCGCCTCGTTCGCATCGAGCGGAACGAAGGCCTCGATCACCGCGGCCATCGTCACCTCGGCGGCGCGCGCGTTGTTGCCGTCGTCGATCTTGATCGCGACGCCGAGGCCGCGTTCGGGCAGCGCGGCGCAGAAAACGCCTTCGGCGCCGACCTTGCAGAACACGCGCTCGCCGAGCTGCTGCATCACGCGGGTGTCGAAGCGCTCGGTGCCGCCGACCATGAACGGCGACCGCGCGACCGCGCGGCGCAGCCGCGTCACCGCCTCGGCTCGCGCCGGGCTGAGGCCCTGGCCCGTTGCGACGCGGGCGAACGCGAGTGCCAGGTTCTTGAGGGGGATCGCGAAGGTGGGGATCGAGCAGCCGTCGGTGCCGCGCGGCGCGGTGCCGAGGTCGTAGCCGGTCGCTGCCTGCAGTGCCGCGGTCACCTCGCGCATCACCGGGTGCTGCGGCGCGACGTAGCCGCGCGCGAAGCGGGCGAGGTCGCCGCCGTTGGCGCGCTGACACGCGACGCACAGGAAGCCGGCGTGCTTGCCGGAACAGTTGTTGTTGAGCGCCGACGGCTCGCCGCCCGCGGTGGCCAGCGAGCGTGCCGCGCTGTCGAGGTACGGCCAGTGCGTGCCGCACTCGAGCGCGTCGACGTCGAGCCCGGCCTTGGCCAGCATGCCGGCGACGACGCGGGTGTGCGCCGGCTCGCCGTTGTGCGACGCGCAGGCGATCGCGAGCTCCTCGTCGGTGAGGGCGAGCCGGTCGGCCGCGCCGCTCTCGACCAGCGGGATCGCCTGCAGCACCTTGACCGCCGAGCGCGGAAAGATCGGCCGGTCGACGTCGCCGATCGCGACCACCACCTCGCCGGCGGCGTCGATCACCGCGAGCGCTCCGCGATGCGACGACTCGACCGTGCCGCCGCGCAGCGCCTCCACCAGGATCGGGTTCATCGAGCGCTTCCTCCGGTCGCGAGCAGGGGAAGGTGGCCGGTCAGCGAAGCGCGTGTCATGGACGGGAACGAGGCTCGTGTGGTGGGAGGCGCCGATCTTACGGAGCGCCGACGCGGTGCGCGCGTCGGCGGCACCATCGAGCCGCGCGCGACGCTGCCGCCGAGGCGTCGAACCGACGGCGGCCCGGCGGCGCACAGCCTGCAGGCGAGCGGCGCTGACCGGGCGCCCTGGAGCCGAATCCGCGACGCCCGGCGTCGCGCTCCGGACGGCACGCCTGCCGCGCTCGCCGGTGCTGCAGTCCTGACCGGCGGCGCCGCGACAATCGCGCCCGTGTCGACTGCCGCGCTCGCGCTCGTCCTCGTCGCCGCGCTGCTGCACGCGGCGTGGAACGTCCTCGCCAAGAAGGTCGGCGGCGACGCCCGCTTCGCGTTGATGACCGCGCTGATCGTCGTCGTGCTGTGGGCGCCGGTGTGCCTTGCCGTCGGCCTCGTCGACGCGATGACGCGCTGGGGCGTGCTCGAGTGGGGCGTGCTGCTCGCGAGCGCGGTGATCCATGTGGCCTACTTCATCGCCCTGCTGCGCGGCTATCGCGCCGCCGACCTCACCGTGGTGTACCCCGTCGCACGCGGCACGGGGCCGCTGCTGTCGTCGATCGGCGCCGTGCTATGGCTCGGGGAAAGCCTGTCGCTCGCCGCCGCCGCGGGCGTCGCCGGCGTCGTGTTCGGCGTGTTCTGCATCGCCGGCGGTCCGGCACTGCTGACGCGTGCGCGCGATCCCGCGCAGCGCGCGCGAGTCGTCGCGGGGCTCGGCTGGGGCGGCCTGACGGGCGGGCTGATCGCGGCCTACACGCTGGTCGATGGCTACGCTGTCAAGGTGCTGCTGATCTCGCCGATCGTGGTCGACTACGTCGGCAACGTGCTGCGCGTGCCGTTCCTGCTGCCGACCGCGCTGCACGACCGCACCGCCTTCGCGGCGCTCTGGCGCCTGCAGTGGCGCGCCGCCTTCGTGATTGCGCTGATCGGCCCGCTCGCCTACGTGCTGGTGCTCTACGCCGTGCAGCTCGCGCCGCTCAGCCACGTCGCGCCGGCGCGCGAGGTGTCGATGCTGTTCGCGGCGCTGCTCGGCGGGCGCCTGCTCGGCGAGGGCGACACGCGCATGCGCCTCATCGGCGCGGCGTGCATCGCCGGCGGCGTGGCCGGCCTCGCGCTCGGCTGAGCGACGGCAGGAACCGGTCCGGGCTCCCTGATCCTGGCCGCGGGGCGCGGATCGACCCACGCCATCAGGGCGAGCGAGCCTCTGCTAACGTGCCGCAGGCCGCGGGCTCCCCCGCGGCGGCCACGCCCCCCGGCGCGGCGCACCGGTGCAGCGCACGCATGAACTTCTCGTTGTGGTCGGCCATCGTGGGCCTGCTGCTGGTCTCGATGGCGCTCGGCTACACGCGGCTGGCGCGCCTGCCGCTCAGCACCTCGCTGCTCTACCTGCTGGTCGGCGCGGCGTTGAGCCCGCTCTGGCTCGACCTGGTCGCGCTCGACCCGATGGCGCATTCCGAGGGTCTCGAGCGCCTGGCCGAGGTGGTGGTGCTGCTGTCGCTGTTCACGTCGGGGCTGAAGATGAGCCTGACCGTCAGTGACGGCCGCTGGGCCTTGCCGCTGCGCCTGGCGACGCTGTCGATGCTGGTCACCGCCGGCCTCATCGCCGCGCTCGGCGTCTTCATGCTCGGGCTGCCGCTCGGTGCCGCGGTGCTGCTCGGCGGCATCCTGGCGCCCACCGACCCGGTGCTCGCCGCCGACGTGCAGGTCAGCCAGGCCGGGGATCGCGACCGCCTGCGCCTCTCGCTTACCGGGGAAGCCGGCCTCAACGACGGCACCGCGTTCCCGATCGTCATGCTCGGCCTCGGCCTGCTCGGCCTGCACGAGCTCGGCCCCTACCACTCGCGCTGGGTCGCGGTCGACGTGCTGTGGGCGGTCGGCGCAGGGCTCGGCATCGGCGGCCTCCTCGGCACGCTGGTCGGGCGCGTGGTGCTGCACCTGCGAAGCACCCGACAGGAAGCGATCGGCCTCGACAACTTCCTCGCTCTCGGCCTGATCGGTCTTTCTTACGGACTCGCCAACCTGGCGCATGGCTACGGCTTTTTGGCGGTGTTCGCGGCCGGGCTCGCGCTGCGCCGGCTCGAGGAGAAGCCGGTCGGCGGCGCCGCCGATCAGGCCCTGCAGCAGGGCGCGCGGCCCGACCAGGCGCCGCCGGCCGCGGCGATCGCCGAGGCGTTGGCCAGCCCCGACCGCGCCAGCGCAGAGAAGGCGGCCAGCGACCCGGCCAAGGCGCCCGCCTTCATGGCGCACGCGGTGCTCAGCTTCAACGAGCAGGTCGAGCGCATCGGCGAGTTCGCCGCGGTGGCGGCGGTCGGCATGCTGCTGTGGGCGCTCGACTGGGGCCATGCGTCCTGGGCCTTCGTCGCCGTGGTGCTGCTCGTCATCCGACCGGTGTCGGTCGTGGCCGGCTTGCTGCGCTCCGACTCGTCGCGGACTCAGCGCGCGCTGATCGGCTGGTTCGGCATCCGCGGCATCGGCTCGCTGTTCTACCTGGCGTATGCAATGAACCACGGCCTCGACACCGACCTGGCGTCGCAGCTGGCGACGCTGACGTTCTCGGTGATGGTGGTGTCGATCGTCGTCCACGGCATCTCGGTGACGCCGCTGATGAACCTTTACGAGCGGCGCAAGGAGCAGCGCCGCAGCGCCGACGCCGCGCGGGCCGCTTCGACGGGCTCGCGTGGTGGCTAGAGCCGGGCGTCCGCCGCTGCCGCGCCGGATCGCGTCGCCCGACGCGCCGGGGGTGCGTGACGACGGCAGCCGGGCCGCGCGCGATCTCGGCCCCGACGCGAATGCGGCGAACGACGCCGCTGCGATCGGCTCCAGCGGCGACGAGCCCGCGCCTGCCGAGGCACCGTCGTCGAGTGCCGAGGTCGGGGCCGCACCGCGCGAAAACGCACCGCCGCCGCAGCCGATCCCCGGCATCGACGCCACGAAGCTGACCGGCGTCGAGCTCGCGGCAGCCTGGTTCGCCGCGCGCGGCTGGCAGCCGTTCGCGTTCCAGCGCGAGGTGTGGGACGCGATGGCGGCCGGAACGAGCGGCCTGCTGCACGCCACCACCGGTTCGGGCAAGACCTACGCGGTGTGGTTCGGCGCGATCGCGCGCGCCCGCGCGATCGGCATGCCGATGCGCGCGGCGACGCCGCCGCGCCTCGGCATCCTCTGGCTCACGCCGATGCGCGCGCTCGCCGCCGACTCCGCGCGCGCGCTGCGCGAGCCGGTGGCCGGGCTCGGCATCGGCTGGTCGATCGGCATCCGCACCGGCGACACGCCGCCTGCCGAACGCGCAAGACAGGATCGGCGCTTTCCGACCGCGCTGGTGACGACACCCGAGTCGCTGTCGCTGATGCTCACGCGCGAGAGCGCGCACGACGAGCTCGGCGGCATCCACACCGTGATCGTCGACGAGTGGCACGAGCTGATGGGCAGCAAGCGCGGCGTGCAGGTGCAGCTCGCGCTGGCGCGCCTCAAGCGCTGGAACCCGGCGCTGGTGGTGTGGGGCCTCAGCGCGACGCTCGGCAACCTCGAGGAGGCGATGCAGGTGCTGCTCGGCCATTCCGACGGCGCGATGGTGCGCGGCCGCCTCGACAAGGCGCTGGTCATCGACACCCTGCTGCCGGCGAACCCGGGCCGCTTTTCGTGGGGCGGGCATCTGGGCAAGCAGATGCAGCAGCCGGTGGTCGAGGAGATCGCCAGGTCGTCGACCACGCTGGTGTTCGTCAACATGCGCTCGCAGGCCGAGGCCTGGTACCAGCTGCTGCTCGAGCAACGGCCCGAGTGGGCCGGGCTCGTCGCGCTGCATCACGGCTCGCTCGACAAGGACGTGCGCGACTGGGTCGAGATGGGGCTCAAGGAAGGGCGCCTGAAGGCGGTCGTCGCGACGTCGTCGCTCGACCTCGGGGTCGACTTCCTGCCGGTCGAGCGCGTGCTGCAGATCGGCTCGGCCAAGGGCGTCGCGCGCCTCCTGCAGCGCGCGGGGCGCAGCGGTCACGCGCCCGGGCGCGCCAGCCGCATCACGCTGGTGCCGACCAACACGCTCGAGCTGGTCGAAGCCGCGGCCGCCAGACGCGCCGCGCAGGCCGGCAACATCGAGAAGCGCGCGACCCACGACAAGCCGTTCGACGTGCTGGTGCAGCACCTGGTGACGGTGGCACTCGGCGGCGGCTTCACGCCCGACGCGATGTTCGACGAGGTGCGTCAGGCCTGGGCGTACCGCACGCTCACGCGCGCCGAGTTCGACTGGGCGCTCGACTTCGTGGTGAAAGGCGGGACCAGCCTCACTGCGTATCCCGAATACCACCGCGTGCGCGAGGTCGACGGCATCTATCGCGTGCCCGACCGCGGCGTGGCGCGACGCCACAAGCTCGGCGTCGGAACCATCGTCAGCGACTCGTCGATGCAGGTGAAGTACCTGAGCGGCGGCCGCATCGGCACGGTGGAAGAGGGCTTCGTCGCACGGCTGAGGAAGGGCGACTGCTTCATCTTCGCCGGCCGCAACCTCGAGTTCATCCGTGCCGAGGAGATGACGGCCTACGTCAAGCGCGCCGAGAACAGGAAGGCCGCGATGATCAGCTGGGCCGGCGCCAAGATGCCGCTCTCGAGCGAGCTGGCCGACGCGGTGCTCGATGTGCTGGCGGGTGCCGCGCAGGGCGACTCCTCGGAGCCCGAGCTCGAGGCGGCAAGGCCGATGCTCGAGACGCAGGCGCGCCTCTCGCGGCTGCCGACGCCGAAGCTGCTGCTGATCGAGCGCCTGCTCTCGCGCGAGGGCCAGCACCTCTTCATCTACCCGTTCGCGGGGCGCAATGCGCACATCGGCCTCGGCAGCCTGCTCGCGTGGCGCCTCGCGAGGGACGCGCCGAACACGTTCAGCATCTCGATCAACGACTACGGCCTCGAGCTGCTGAGCGCGCTGCCGGTCGACCCGGCGCCGCTCGTCGACCAAAGCCTCTTCGAGGAAGGCGACCTGCTGCACGACGTGTTCGCGAGCCTGAACTCGAGCGAGCTCGCGCGCCGGCGCTTTCGCGAGATCGCGCGGGTGAGCGGCCTCATCTCGCAGGGCTATCCCGGCCAGCCCAAGAGCACGCGCCAGCTGCAGGCGTCGAGCACGCTGTTCTACGAGGTGTTCCGGAAGTACGACGCCGACAACATGCTGCTCACGCAGGCGCAGAGCGAGGTGCTGAGCCAGGAGCTCGACATCAGGCGCCTCGCCGAAGTGCTGGCCCGCATGCGCCAGCAGAAGGTCGCCTACGTCGACCTCGCGGTGCCGAGCCCGTTCGCGCTGCCGCTGATGGTCGAGCGCTTCCGCGAGAAGCTGACCACCGAGAAGCTGAACGTGCGGCTCGAGCGGATGCTGAAGGAGATGGAGAAGGAGGCCGAGAGCGCCGGCTGACCGCGCTTCCCGGCCGGGGCGGCTACGCGCGAGCCCTAACCCGGCTGCGGCCGGGTGCAGACCGCCGGCCGCGACGCCGGACGTCGAACCGCTCGCGGCGCCACTAAGATCGATCGAATCGTCCGGCGCCCGCGCGTCGGCGTGTCAACCCATGGGCCGCAAGGCCGGTCGAGCCTGCAGCGCGAACGCTGAACGGCATCCGGAGGCAAGGGCGAACGAATGACTGACCGCTACAAGTCTTCCCGCGAGTGGCTCGCACGCGCCGAGCGCGTCATCCCGGGCGCGCATCACTTGTCGGGGAGGGTGCTGACGACCCCGGAACGATCGCCCATGTACATCCAGAGCGGCCGGGGCTGCCGGATCAGGGACGTCGACGGCAACGAGTACATCGACTACCTGATGGCGTTCGGTGCGTTCCTGCTCGGCTACGCGCACCCCGAGGTGGATGCCGCGGCGCGGGCCGAGCTCGAGCGCGGGCCGCTGCTCTCGATGAACCGGCCGCAGCACGTGCTCTTCGCCGAGGCGCTGGTCGAGCGGTTCGACAGCGCCGACATGGCCGTGTTTCTGAAAACGGGGAGCGAGGCGACCACCGCCGCGCTGCGCATCGCGCGCCGGGCGACCGGACGGCGCCGCGTCGTGCGGGCGGGCTATCACGGCTGGCACGATTGGTGTCTGCCGCTCGACCCTTCGGTGCCGGCCGGCCTCGACACGCAGGTGCTCGAGTTCGACAGCAACGCCCCGGGCACGCTCGAGGCGCACTTCGCGGCCTACCCCGGCGAGATCGCCGCGGTGATCCTCGCGCCCGAGATGGTGCTGCCGCCCAGGCGCGAGGTGTTCGAGGCGGTCCAGGCCATGGTCCGTCGACATGGCGCGGTCTTCATCCTCGACGAGGTGAAGACCGCGTTCCGCACCGCGCCCGGTTCGGTGCAGGCGCGCTTCGGGCTCACACCCGACCTCACGACCGTGAGCAAGGCGATGGGCAACGGCTGGCCGGTCGCCGCCGTGCTCGGCCGACGCGAGGTGATGAGCAGCGCGGCCGGCATGCACCTCTCGGCGACGTATCACGGCGACACCGCCGCGATGGCCGCCGCGCTCGCGACGCTGCGCATCGTCGACGAGCGCGGCGTCGCCGAGCACGTGTGGGCGCTCGGGCAGCGCCTCATCGACGGCCTGAACGCGATCGCGCGCGAGTTCGACGTGCCCGCCACGAGCTACGGCGAGCCCTTTGCGCCGATGCCGTTCCTGCGCTTCGAGCACCCGAACCCGGCGACCAACGACGCCGTGCGGGGCGCCTTCTACGACGCGATGCTGGCCCGTGGCGTGCTGCTGCACCCGCGCCACATGTGGTTCATCAGCCATGCGCATCAGCCCGCCGACATCGACACCACGCTCGAGCACGCGCGCAGCGCGATGAAGCTCGCCCGCGAGCAATGCCGCGCGGACTGAGCATGGTCGTACCGATCGAGGACATCCAGCGCATCGTCGACGGCTACCTGCGCCAGGAGGCCTCGGCGGCGATGGTGTTGATGGAGCTGATCCAGCGCACCGAAGATCCGGAAGCGGTCGCGCAGGCGCTTCCCGGGCTGCACGGCGATGCCGCGAAGCTCGCCGAACTCGCGCGGCACCTCGCCGCCCATCGTGAGGGCTGCGACACCATCGTGCGCATGATCCGGCAGCGGCTCGACTCGCCCGAGCTCGCACGCGACGCCGAGGAGGGCATCGAGCGGGCTCGCAAGCTGTTCGATGCATCGGTCGCGCAAAGCGAGGAGTCGAGCGTCGCGCTCTATTCGCTCGGCAGCCCCGAACTCCTCGCGGCCGCGACCGACGAAGTGATCGGCGTGCTCGACGACTGGGGCGTGCTCGGCGTCGAACGCGACGCGCTCGAGATCGGCTGCGGCATCGGGCGCCTGATGGCGCCGCTCTGCGCGCGCGTACGCTCGGTGGTCGGCACCGACGTCTCGCCCGGGATGATCGCGGCCGCCACGCGCCGGCTCGCGGGCTTCTCGAACGCCAGGGTCGTGCTGACGAGCGGTCAGGACCTCTCCGCTTTCGGCTCGGCATCGATGGACCTCGTCTACAGCGTCGACACGTTCCCCTACCTGGTGCTCGGCGGCCCTGCGCTGGTCGAGCGCCATTTCCGTGAGGTGCGGCGCGTGCTTCGCCCCGGCGGCGACTTCGTGCTCTTCAACTACGCCTACGGGCTGCCGCGGGACGAGGCCGATCGCGAGGTGCGCGCGCTCGCCCAGGGCGCGGATCTCGAGATCGTGCGTGCCGACGAGTCGCCGTTCCGCATCTGGAACGGCATCGGCTGGCTGCTGCGGCGAGGCTAGTCGATGCGCATCCTCTACCTGTCGCCCGGCTTCCCGCCGGGGTCGCACCTGTTCTGCGCGGCGGCGCGCGCGCGCGGCGCCAGCGTCGTCGGCGTCGGCGACATGCCCGAGAGCGACATGCCGCCCGGCGCGCGCGACGCGCTCGACCGCTACGTGTTCGAGCCGCGCATGGGCGAGTACGACGTGCTGCTCGGCATCGTCCGAACGCTGGTCGCCGAGCACGGCCCGATCGACTTCGTCGAATCGAACGGCGAGCACTGGCTCGAGGTCGAGGGGCGCCTGCGCGACGACCTCGGCATCGCCGGGCTCGGCGCGAGCGACGTGCGGCGCCTGCGCAGCAAGCTCGCGATGGCCGAGGCGTTCCAGCGAGCCGGCGTCCCGCACCCGCCCGGCATCCGGTGCGGGTCGCCCGACGCCGTGCGGGCGTTCGCCGCCGAGCACGGCTTTCCGCTCGTGTTCAAGCCCGACAGCGGATCGGGCGCCAGCCACACCTTTCGCGTGTCGAGCGCCGCCGAGCTCGATGCCGCGCTCCGCCAGCCGCTCGACGGCCACGTGGTCCAACCGTTCGTCGAGGGCGTCATCACCACCTTCGACGGCCTCGTGGACCAGGCCGGCCGCGTCGTGTTTTGCACCTCGCACACCTACGACCGCGGGATCATGGAGGTGCGAACCGGCACGCTCGACGGCTACTACTACTCGCGCCGCGACATCCCCGCGGCGCTCGAGCGTCTCGGCCGCCAGGCGCTCGCCGCCTTCGAGCTGCGCCGGCGCTTCTTCCACCTCGAGTTCTTCGAGCGCCCCGACGGCTCGTACGTCGCGCTCGAGATGAACGTGCGGCCGCCGGGCGGGTTCACGACCGACATGATGAGCATCGCGTGCGGGTTCGACGTCTACGACCTCTGGGCCGCGGTGCTGCTCGGCCAACCGCTCGACGGCTTCGCGTACGAACGCCGGTTCCACACGGCACACGCCGGCCGCCGCCACGATCGCGCGTACGAGGTCGCGGCCGAGGCGCTGCCGGGTTTGCTGGGCGAGACGCTGGCGCTCGTGAGGCCCATCCCGGCCGCGTTCGCGGTGACGATGGGCGACACGATGTACCTGCTGCGCCATCGTGAACTCGAGCGCCTGCTTGCCGCGATTCACACGGTCCAGCAGCCGAGGCGATAGGTCGGTGCCGGCTCGCCGCCGAGCCCGTCGGCGGGACCTTCAGCGCCGCAGCGCGACGCGCCGAAACAGGCCCGGGTAGTCGACGACCAGTCCGTCGTTGTCGACCGCCAGGCTCGCCTTGAACCCGGTCTCGTCGAGGCTTTCGAAGACGAACAGGTGCTCCTCCTGTCGCGTGTAGGCCTGCGCCCTGGCTTCGACCGTGAGGCCGGGTGCCGCGACCCACGCCATCCGGAACTCGCGCCGTTCACCGATCTGCAGCGCGCTGCGCCAGATCGGAAAGCTGTTGGTCAGCGGCGTCGGCCAGATGTCGATGTCGGTGCAGCCGTCGAGCCCGTGGAGGGGCTCGCCGCGATGGTCGGTCCATCGGCCGGCGTCGACGCGCAGCAGCAGGCGTCGCTGCTCGGCACCCTTGTGCGTGCGCAGCTCGGCGCGGCGCAGCAGGCCGTGATGGTCCCAGGCGAGTCGATAGGTCAGGCGAAACGGCTCGCCGTCCTCGTCGATCGCGAGCAAGGTGCTGTCGGCCGACCCGGTCGTGAGCACCACGTGCTCGAGGCCGATTCCGGAATGGTCCGCGTTCCAGATCGGCGTCCAGCACACGTGGCGCAGAGTATCGAATCGCATGCCGAACAGCCCAGGGAGTGGACGCGCGTGATACCGCGAAGCGGCTCGAGTCGCAAGAGGAACCGTCGCCTGGTCGCGGTGCTGATCGCGACCGTCGCCTTCGGCGGCTGGGCCGACCTCGCCGCCGCGTCTGGCATCGCGGTGATCGGAACGATGCTGGTCACCACCGTGCTCACGTTCTTCGTCGTGCGGCACGGCTGGGACCCCTGTGGGTCGAGCCGAAGCAGCCGCTCGCGAACGACCGCGTGCGTGCCGCCCGTGCACGCGCCCGATCGGCGCTCAGCGGAACGCGACCCACAGCAACGATGTGCCGGAGACCGCCATGAGGGCGTCGATCAGCGAACGGTAGCTCGCCGAGCTCAGGCGCAGCACGACGGAGCGACCGACGAACGAGCCCGCCATCAGCGTCGCGCCGACCACGAGGCCGTGGAGCAGCAGATCGAGCGGCAGCGCGCCGAGCGCGCGGAACGTCGTCGCCTTGGCGCCGTACACCGCGAGCGAACTCGCCGCCTCGGTGCCGAGGAACGCGCCGCGCTCGAGCCCGTAGAACGTGAAGAGCGGCACCGTCAGCGGCCCGGTCGAGACCACGATGCCCGTGAGCAGCCCGAGCGGCGCGCCGAGCAGCATCAGGTGCGTGCGTGAAAGGCGGAACCGGCGGCGGGCCAGCCAGCGCCGCGCCGGGATCAGCGCGAGAAAGAAGACGCCGAGCGCGCTCTCCGCCGCGCCGGCCGGGAGCGCGAGCAACAGGCGCGCGCCGAGCATCGCGCCGGGTACCGCAGTGACGCAGTACGCGCCGCACGCCTGCCAGTCGATCTCGCGGCGCCACGCCAGGACCCGCCCGAGATTCCCCGCGAACGCAGCGACCGCCATGATCGGAACCGCCTGGCGCGGCCCGAACATCACCACCAGGATCGGCATCAGGACGAGGGACGAGCCGGTGCCGACGATGCCGCCCAGCGTGCCCGCGAAGAGGCCGCATGCCAGCATCAGGAGGTAGTCCATGCGGCCAGCTTACGGCATCGGTCGAGCGCACCGGGCCGCGGCGGCGCGAGCCCTGCTGGCCGACGAAGGCAGCTCAGGCCCCGGATGCGGGTAGCTTCGGGGGCGCGTGGGGCGCCGGCTTGCCGCCGCTGCAGCGAGTGGTGAACCCCGATCTGCAGCGCCGCGGTACCGCCTCGCTTGCGCGGACTCTCGATCGAAGCCTTCGCGCCTGCCGCGCTGCACCACGCGGCAAGGCGCTTGAACGCCTCAGTTCTGGAAGCAGGTGAAGTCCGGCCGCGCCGGCGCGCCGGGTGCCGGGTTCTGCCACGCGATCGGGCCGCAGAGTCGCTTGCCGGCGCCGATGGCAGCGTCGTGCACCGCCTTGACGAGCCGCTCGTACTGCGGGTCGCCCTGGGTCCAGCCCGAGAAGTTTCCGAGGTCGCTCGACGCGGCGAACACGCCGTGGATGCCCGCCACCTTGGCGATCTGAGCCGCGTTCTTCACGCCCTCGATGGTCTCGATCATCACGATCAGCACGAGGTTGTTGTTGAAGGTCTGCCGGTAGTTGGCGCCCTGCAGCCACGGCCCCAGCACCTGCGCGGTCTGCGAGCCGCCCTGGCTGCGCCGGCCGAACGGCGGGTAGTAGGCCCACTGCACCACCTCCCGGGCTTCCTCGACGGTGTCGACGGTCGGCACCACCAGCACCATGGCACCGCCGTCGAGCGCGTGCTGGATCTCGCGCTCGTCGGTGTAGGCAACGCGCACCCCCGGAATGGCGCGCCGCGTGGGGCATGCGGTCGACGAGCCGTACGCCCACATGCGCCACGCATCGCCCCACGTGAGGCCCGAGTGCTGCATCTCGGTCCACGTGAAGTCGGCATTCGCCTGGCTGGCCTGGTTGCAGTAGGTGGTGTCGGAGGTGGCCGGGAAGGTGCCCTGAACGGTCCGACCGATCACGTGCTGGCCCGCCAGCATCTTCTGCTTCACGGGGTTCCAGATCAGCCCGCCCGACGTGTCGTCGTTGCGTGGCCCGTAGACCCAGGTCTTCGGGTCGATGCCGTTGCCCTGGTTGAACGGAAAGCCCGGACCGAAGTCGATGCCGACGTTGACGGTAACGCCGCTCTGGGCGCGTGCGTCAAGCGACGTGACCGTCACGGCGCCGCACAGCACGCCGGCGGCCAGCAGGGAACAGGTGGAAACGAGGGAACGCCTCATCATGACTCCTCCGTGGTTCTTGTGGATGGTGTGGCCGAGGTCCAACCACGCGGACGGCGGCGGTCCATGTTGCGCAGCGGTCCGCGCCGTGACCTGCATGCGGATGTCGCGACTGTCACCAACTGCAGCGCACCTGTTTGGCAGGACCGCTTACAACGCGTTGCCGATTGGGCGCCTGTTGCGGCGCCTCAACGGGCGCGCTGGCTTCCGAAGGCGTGCCGCCGCCTGGGTTCGTGACCGGCACGGCCGGCAAGACGCCGGCCGGCGTCGACGAGCGCGCCTTGCGCGAGACGCTGGTCGCGAGAGGTGCTTACGTTCGCGTTCGATGCGATGGCGCGGGGCCTGCTTCGGACGCGCTCGACGAGCGCGTCACGCGCCTGGCGGGAACGCGAATCCGATGGCGTCGCGCAGCACCTGCGGGACGATGCCGCCATGCGTGCCGCTGTATCCCTGCGCGGTGAATGCGAGGCGCTCGTAGCGACGCTGGGTGATTCGGTTGGCGTACTCGATGTTGGCAGCGGCGTTGCCGAGCGAGGCATGGGAAAGATGCAGTCGCACCGGCAGCTCGCGATAGGCCGACGCATAGCCCTGCTCCCAGCCTTCGGCCTGGCTGGACAGGCAACTGATCGACGCGTCGCTCGAGAGATAGGCCTTGAACGTGTGGCGTCCCGGAGCCTCCGAGAACATCGCATAGAGAACGAACGCGCCGCCGTGCGAGTGGCCGAACAGCCCGCGCTGGCTCGGGCTGCCGCCGATGCTGGTCTCGATGTGGGGAACGAGCTCCTGGCGCACGAAGTCGAAGTACGCCGCCTGGCCGCCGCCATTGCCGGTGCAGAGGTTCGCAGGCACGTAGTCGCGCTCGCGCTGCCGTGCACTTTCGACGGCGACGACGATGATGCGGGCTCGTGCCGACTCGACGATCTCCACGAGCGTCTGGAACCAGCTCTCGCCGTCGAGCACGTAGAGCACCGGCAGGCTGGCGCGCGGCCCCGCGCTCGCGGGCGGCACGTAGATGCTGAGGGGGTAAGCCGTTCCGGTGATCCGGGACGTGAGCGACCTCGATTCGGTCGCGCCCTCCATCGCCGGCGCGTCCTCTCCGGAAGATGAACCGCTGCCACCGCCGCCGCAGCCCCCCAGCAGGGCACCGAGAATCGAGAGGGCCGCCGAGCGGCGCGTGCACGTTGACCTCATCCCGGCGAGGCTAGCGCAGCTTGACGCGCAAGCCGCCTCGAGGCCGAGTTCAAGATCGTCCGGGTGGCAGCCGAGCGTGAAAACAGTCACGTGCCGGCGACCACGCCCGGTCAGTGCAATCTGGCGGCGGCGACTCCGTGAAAGCGGGCCGCAGCCGGACGCTCGATCCACCTTCGGCCGAACGAATTGCTCGGATACTCGCGATCCGTTTCGGCCGTCCGTTCATGTCCAGCACGTCGACGCCCGTTCGCGTCAGCTGAGCACGTCAAGAGAGAAAAGACGGGAGGACCGCTCGCGGGCCTCGATCAGTCGACTCCATGATCGCCCGCTCCCGGATTCGCTGCCTTCCCGTCCTTGCGGATGAAGCTGATCTTCCCGCCCGGCTCGAGCACGGCCCAGGCGACGTCCTGCAGCTTGGCGATGCCCGCCAGGCGCATCTCGGACTCGACCTCGGCCGGGGTCATGCGGTCGCGGCGCAGGTTGTCGCGCAGCAGCTCGCCGTTGCGGACGATCACGCGGGGCTCGCCTTCGAGCAGGCGCTCGACGCGCGGCGAGAGGTACGAGAGCCAGTTCATCACCAGCGCCCAGAACATGAAGGTGCCGATCGCGAGCAGCGCACCGACGAGGCTGGTGTCGGTGTGCGTCACGCCCTGCTGGATGAGGTCACCGATGACGACCAGCGCGACCAGTTCGAACGGCGTCATCTGGCCGAGCTGGCGCTTGCCCATCAGGCGGATCAGCAGGTAGACCACGGCGAACATCACCGAGGCGCGCAGCACGATGTCCATCAGGGCAGCACTCTCAGTTGCAGCGGCAGGTCCGCGAGCTTGCGGTTGCCGTCGAACACGGCCACGACGCCGCGCTCCGACCCGATCCGCGTGGGGTTGATCTGCAGGTCGAACTTGGCCTCGAACGTCTGGCCCGCCTCCACCGGGCCGTACGTGAAGCGGAACAGGTCGTCCTCGTGGCTCTCCTCGGCCGGCGCGGGCACCAGCGAGTTGACGGTGCTGTCGCGCCAGAGCGCGGGGCTGATGCCGACGACGAGCTTGCCGATGCGTTCACGCGCGGCGACGCTGACGCGGGTCTCGTAGATCTCGCCGTTCCTGGCGCGGGTCGGCGTCGACACGTGCAGCGCGAGCGCCGCCGCATCGACCGCGAAATCTTCGTTGCGGCTGCCGGCGAAGCCGCTCGCGCCCCAGGCGACGAGCGCGCCGAGCACGATCAACGACAGGGTGCTCGCGTGATGGTGCTGGGAGCTGCGCTCCTCGATCTCTCGCCCGATGCCGTCGGGCCGCTTCGCGTCGGTGGCGTCGTCGGTCATGGCCGCGAATCTAACCGGGCCTCACGCGTTGATGGGGTCCGCCGGTGCGACGCGCGTCGCGCCCGCTGCGTCGACCCGGTGGCCGGACGTTCGTGTGGGCGACGTCCGCCATGGCGCTGCGCCGGCGTCGCGTCGCGGGGCGAGGTGTCCGGCGGCGCTCTTGCCGCCGCCGGACCCGCCACCGGTTCGTCTCGGGCAGCCCCGCATCACGCGGCGCGGTGGCCACCCGTGCGGCGGCATGCAGGCTTCAGCCGGCGCCTGGTCCGGTGACGGCACCGCCCCCGCGCTCGTGGCCCGACGATGCGAACGGCTCACGCTGCCGGCGCCCGCGGGCGCCATGCAGCGTGCGAGTCGTCAGGGTGCGATGACCAGCTGGTTGTCGACGCTCTTGACGCCTTTGATCTCGCGGGCCATCGCTTCGGCCTTGCGGCGGATGGCGAGACTCTTGACCTCGCCGCGCAGCGACACGGCGCCTTCGCGCGTATCGATGTTGACCTTGAGCGCGCTGATGTCGGGGTCGGCCGCGTACTTGGCCTTGAGCTGCGTGCCGATGCTCACGTCGTCGACGACTTCGCCCACGGTGCGCGAGTTCGGGTCGCTGGCGCAGCCGGCCGTCAGCGCCGCGACGAGTGCAAGTGCGAAGAGATTGCTTTTCATGAATGTGCCTCCCGTGGTTGCTTCGATGGGAGCGGCGACGCGTGATCCGCGGCCCGCCCTCGGCGCACCTGGCAGCAATCGGCGTACCTGTCTGCCAAGCGTGCCGGGCAGCCCGACGCCCGTCGGGTCGGCGCAGCGCCGTCCGCGGAGTTCGTCGCCGGCGCCGCGTCAGAGGGCGATCAGCCCGCGTCGGCGACGCACTTCTTGACGAAGCTGTTCCTGGCTGCGCCGGCGAGCTTCTTGTCGGCAGCCTGCGCGTCGCACTTGTCCTGCGCGCTCTTGGCGGCGGGCTGCGCGTCGGCGTTGCATTTCTTGAGAAAGCTGGTCTTGGCGGCGCCCGCCAGCTTCTTGTCGGCCGCCTGCGCGTCGCACGACTTGGCCGAATCGGCCTCGCACTTCTTCAGGAAGCTGGTCCGGGCCGCGCCGGCCAGCTTCTTGTCGGCGGCCTGCGCCTCGCAGGTGGCATCGGCCGCGTGCGCGGAGAAGGCGACAAGGCCGGCGGCCAGGGCGCAAAGATGGAGGGCTTGCTTCATGATCTTCCTTCGCGAGTGGGGACGGGGCCCCAACGTTTCGCCCTGCAGGGGGGTTGACGCTCGCGGGTAAGCCCCGACGGCAGTTCGCGACCGCAACGCCCGCATCCGCAGCGCTCAGCCGGGCTCCAGCGCCGTCAGCAGCCGCTCGACCTCGGCCGGGTCGACCGGCTTGACGAGATGTCGATCGAAGCCCGCCTCGGCCGTTCGCGCGCGGTCGCGGTCCTGGCCCCAGCCGGTGAGCGCGACCAGCAGCACCGATCGATGCTGGGGCAGCGTGCGGATGCGGCGCGCCGCCTCGATGCCGTCCATCACCGGCATGCCGAGGTCGAGGATCACGACGTCCGGCCCGACCGCGTCGAGTCGGTCGAGCGCCTGCTGGCCGTCGCCGACGGTCCAGACGTCGTGGCCGAACAGGCGCAGCATCTCGGCGAGCGATTCGGCCGCGTCGCCGTTGTCGTCGGCGACGAGGATGCGCTGGCGCTGGCCGCGCGCCTCGGCGCCGGCCCGGGTGTCGCCGGCGCCCGCGTGCGGCGCCTCGATCGCGGGCAGGCGCACGGTGAAGGTGCTGCCCTGGCCCTCGCCGGCGCTCGTCGCCTCGACGCTGCCGCCGTGCAGCGCGACCAGGCGCTTGACGAGCGCGAGGCCGATGCCGAGTCCGCCGCCGTAGCGGCCCTGGTGCTCGCGCACCTGCGAGAAGAGGTCGAACACGTGGCCGACGGCGGCGGGCGGTATGCCGATGCCCGAGTCGCTGACGCGCACCCGGGCATCGTTGCCGTCGCGGTCGAGCACGACCCGGATGCTGCCGCCCGATTCGGTGTACTTGGCCGCGTTGCCGAGCAGGTTGACGAACACCTGCGACAGCCGATCGTGGTCGCCCAGCACCCACAGCGGCTCGTCCGGAGCGTCGACGACGAGGCGGTGCTCGCGCGACTCGACCGTGATGCGGGTCGATTCCATCGCGCTCGCCAGCGCCCGGCCGATCTCGATCGGCTGCTGCTTGAGCTCGAGCTTGCCGGAGCTGATGCGCCCGACGTCGAGCAGGTCGTCGACCAGCCGGACCAGATGCGACAGCTGGCGGTCCATCATGCCCAGCGTGTTGCGCAGGCGGTCGTCGGTGCGACTGTTGAGTCGCGCGATGTGCAGCCCGTTGCGCAGCGGCGCGAGCGGGTTGCGCAGCTCGTGCGCGAGCGTGGCGAGGAATTCGTCCTTGCGGCGGTCGGCGTCGCGCAGCGCTGCTTCGGCGCGCTTGCGCGCGCTGATGTCGTTGAACAGCACCGCCACCCGATGCTGCTCGGGCGCGCCGACACGGAATGCGAACACGTCGAACCAGCGGTCGTCGACGTGCTCGGCGTGATTCTGAAAACGCATCGGCTCGCCGGTCCGCGCGACCCGACCGTACATCTCGAACCAGTGCGCCTCGTGCTTGGGCGCGAACTCGCGGATCGTGCGGCCCAGCGCGCCGGCGAGTCCGGTGTGGCGCTCGAACGCCGGGTTCAGCTCCAGAAAGCGGTAGTCGAACGGCTGCCCCGACTCGTCGAACAGCATCTCGATGATGCAGAAGCCCTCGTCGATGGCATCGAACAGCATGCGGTAGCGCTGTTCGCTCGCGACCAGCGCCTGCTGCTGTGCGGCGAGCAGCGCCTGCTCGGCCATGACCTTGTCGGTGGTCTCGAACGCCGCCGACAAGAAGCCGCGCACCTCGCCTTCTTCGTCGCGCAGCGGCGACCACGAAAACGTGAACCAGCTCATCGGTTTGCCGGGGCGACCGCGCAGCGCGACGGGGCGGTCGACGAAGCCGTGCGGGCGACCGGCCATGGTCGCCTCGACGAGCGGGCGGAACTCGTCCCAGACCTCGGCGAAGACCTGCGAGAACGGCTGGCCGAGCGCCGACGGGTGCTTGGCGCCCAGGATCACGGCGTGGCCATCGTTGTAGAGCGACGTGAGGTGGTCGCTCCAGACCAGGAACACCGGGTGGGCGGACTCGAGCATCAGGTCGACCGCGCTGCGCAGGCTCTGCGGCCATTCTTCGATCGGCCCGAGTGGGGTCGTCGTCCAGTCGAAACCGGCGATGCGCCTGGCCATCTCGCCGCTCGCGTGCGGCCAAACCTTGTTCATGCCGCTCCGTCGGCAACGTCGATGCCCGAGGATAAGGGTCGCGCCGGAGCGGTCACCGGCGGTGCGCCGCGCCGAGCGTGCGATACGCCGCATGCAGGCGCCGTCGGAACGCCGCGTGAAGAAGCCTGGCGAGCACCTCCCGGCCGACAGCTCCCGAGGCGCGGCAGCCGTTCCGCGCGCGGGCGATCGCGCGTCGGCTCGCGGGGGGCCGGGCGGTTGGGTCAGCGCGCGCCCTCGCGCAAGCGCGGCATGAGTTCCCGCTCGCCCGCCGGCGTGATCTCGACCGCGCGCCCGGAGCCGCGGCGCAGCCAGCCCGCGGCAACGCAGTGCCCGTAGATCGCGTCGGCGAGCGAGCCCGCGAGGTGGTCGCGGCGCTCCGACCAGTCGAGGCAGCGGTACGCGAAGCGGCGCCGGCCGCTCCGCGCCGGCGGATGCATGCCGAGGTTCCCGAGCCAGCGCGTGCCCGTGTCGGTGAGGACGTAGCCGTCGGCGCTCTCGGCGAGACAGTCGTCGCGCTGCAAGGCGTCGAACACCAGCACGCCCAGGCGGCCGGCGAGATGCCCGTAGCAGCAGCGCGCCTCGCGCAGGCGCCGGCGCTCGGGGTGTGCCCACGCGCGGTCGTGCGTGTCGCGTTCCGCGACCAGCGCCATTGCCTCGAGGGCGTGGGCGACGTCGGCGTCGGCCAGCCGGTAGTAGCGGTGCCGGCCGCGCGGTTCGCAGGCGACGAGGCGCGCGTCGAGCAGCCTCGCCAGGTGCGTGCTTGCGGTCGCCGGCGTCACCGACGCGACCCGCGCCAGCTCGCCGGCGCTCGCGTACTCGCCCGACAGCAGATACGCCAGCATGCGCGAGCGCGCCGGGTCGGCCATGGCGGCGGCGACCCGGGCGACGCGCGGCTCGTGCGGCGTGCTCATCGGGGTCGTCTCAGAAGAGCGACGCGCGCGAGTCGCTGGGGGCCTGCTCGATCATGGCGTCACCTCGGCGGGCCGGTCGCGCGTTGCCGGCACGTCCTCGAGCCAGTCGCGTTCCTCGCGCAGGATGAAGCGCTCGCGTTGCGCGAACTCGAAATTGGCGCGCCCTTCGGGGTCGGCCTTCAGCCGCGCGCGATAGCGCTCGTACGCGGCCATGTCGGCGAAGCCGATCAGCCCCCAAGCGACGTCGTTGTGGCCCTCGTGCGGCAGGAAGTAGCCGATCAGGGTGCCGCCGCAACGCGGAATGATGCGGCCCCAGGCGTTCGCATAGCGCGCGAAGGCGTTGCGCTGGAACGGGTCGATCCGGTAGCGGATGAAGCAGGTGATGGTCATCGCGTGCGCTCGTGTGGTGGCAGGACGCCGACTGTGTGGCGGTGGCGACGGGCGATGTTTCGATGCGCGGCGAAGCGAGGGCTGGCGGCGCGTGCTCGCGCGCGTCGATCGCAGCGCGGCGTGCCGTGCGATCGCCGCCGGAGGAGACGGCTGCGGGCGGCGTTCAGCCGCCGCGCTCCGCGGCCTGCGCCTCGGATGCCAGTCGCGCCGGCGCGTTGAGCGCGCCGTACGCGTCGTAGCCACCGACGCGTTGCACGATCTCGAAGAAGAAGCGGCCCGCGAACGAGGCGGTGTAGATGTGCAGGTAGTCGCCGTCGGCGGAGCGGTCGAACAGGATGCCGAGCTCGCGCAGCGTCGCGAGCCGCTCGGCGCCGAGGTCGATGCGCGCGGCGAGGTCGTCGTAGTAGTTGGCCGAGATCGGCACGAACGGCACGCCGGCGGCGCGCATCTGCCGCACCGTGGCGACGATGTCGTCGCACGCGAACGCGATGTGCTGCACGGCGACGCCGCCGCTCGCGCTCGCGCTGAGCGCGGTCCGCGTCGCCCGGCTGCTCGAGGTGTTGAAGACGATGCGCAAGCTGCGCCCGCGATCGGCGACGCCGAGGCTGCGCACCAGGCCGAACGGGTCGGCGAGCTCGAGGCTGTCGCCCGGCTCGAGTCCGAGCACGGCGCGGCTGAACAGCACCCAGGTGTCGAGCTGGTCGGGCGAGAGGCCGAGCGCGACATGGTCCACGTGGCAGAGGCCGCTGCCGTCGTCCGGCGTCGTGTTGTCCGCGGCCACGAAGTCGGCGCCGATCGGGTCGACGCCGGGTCCTACCCCGGCGACGAAGTGCACCAGGTTGCCGCCCGGCGAGACGATCGCCGGCATCGCGAGCTCGCGCGCGCCGCGCGGCCCGTCGAAGCGCGCCGACTGCAACGCGACCGCGCGGTTCACCGCGCGTTCCGCGTCGGCGGCGGCGATGCCGATGGCGCACACCGAAGGCCCGTGCTCGACGAAGCGGCGGCGCGCGAACGAGTCGGGCTCGGCGTTGATGACGAGGTTGATCGCGCCCTGCCGGTACAGCGTCACCGCCTTGGAGCGATGCCGCCCGGCGCGCACGAAGCCCATCGCGTGGAGCAGGGCGGCGAGCGCCTCGGCCGCGGTATCGTCGACCGCGAATTCGAGGAACGCGTAGCCGCCGAGACGCGGCACCGCCGGCGGGTCGAACAGGGCGACGCGCTCGCTCGCCGCGCGTGCCGTGCCGTCGTCGCTTTCGGCGGCCTCGCGCGCGAGGCGCTGCCGCACCTGACTCTCGAGCAGCAGCAGCGAGCGCATCGCGTCGGTCGCGGTGCGCCGGTTCGGCGTCTCGCGGAACACGTCGTTGAAGATCTCGAGCGAGAGCGGGCCCGCGTAGCCGGCGCGCAGCACGCGCGCGAGAAAGGTCTCGAGGTCGAACTGGCCCTGCCCCGGAAAGCAGCGGTGGTGGCGCGCCCACTGCAGCACGTCCATCGCGAGGATGGGTGCGTCGGCCATCTGCAGGAAGAAGATCTTCTCGCCGGGGATGGTCGCGATGGCCGACGGGTCGTCGCCGAGCGAGAGCGTGTGAAAGCTGTCGAGGATGAGGCCGAGGTGCGGGTGGTCGGCACGCTCGACGATCGCCCACGCCTCGCGATAGCGCTTGACGTGGCGCCCCCAGGCGAGCGCCTCGTAGCCGATGCGCAGGTTGCGGCGCGCCGCGCGCTCGGCGAGCTCGTGCAGCTGCGCCGCGCTGCGCTCGGCGTCGCCGAGGCTGCGCGGCGACGTGTTCGAGCACACCAGCAGGGTCGGCGCCCCGAGCGCCTGCATGAGGTCGAACTTGCGCTCGGCGCGCTTGAGGTTGCGCGCGTGGTCGGCGTCGGGCATGCCCTCGAAGTCGCGCAGCGGCTGGTAGAGGTCAATGGTCAGACCAAGGTCGCCGGCCATCGCCGCGAGTTCGGCGGCACTGCCGTCGAAGCTGACGAAGTCGGGCTCGAACAGCTCGATGCCGTCGAAGCGGGCGGCGGCGATCGCCTGCAGCTTCTGGCGCAGCGTCCCGCTCAGCGAGACGGTGGCGGTCGATCGGCGCATGGTGCGGGGTCAGTAGCTGAGGCGCGCGAGCGAGCGCAGCACCTCGGGCGTGGTCGAGGGAAGGCCGAAGAACTCGAGGTAGGCCGGGATCTGCTCGAACAGCATGTCGGTTCCGATCTGGAACCGGCAGCCGCGCGCTGCCGCCGCTTGCAGGAACGCGGTCATCTCGCTCTTCATCACGACCTCGCCGACGAAGCTGGTCGGCGCGATGCGGGCGACGTCCATCGGCATCGGATCGCCCTCGTTCATGCCGAGCGGGGTCGCGTTGACGACGATGTCGAAACCCGCCGGATCGCTGGAGCCGGTGCGTACTTCGAGCGTGGGGTGATGCGTGCGCAGCCGCCCCGCGAGCCCCTCCGCGACCTCGGCACGTGCGTCGAAAAGGCCGATCGCTGCCACGCCGGCACCCGCGAGCGACGCCGCGATCGCCGAGCCGACGCCGCCGGCGCCGACCACCAGCGCGCTCGCGCCGGCGACCTGGCAGCCCTTGCGCGCGAGCCCGCGCACGAAGCCTTCGCCGTCGAACAGGTCGCCGACGAGACGGCCCTCGGCGTCGCGCCGCACCGCGTTGCACGCGCCCGCGATCTGCACCGCCGGCGATGCGACGTCGAGCAGCGCGGCGGTGCCGACCTTGTGCGGCATGGTGACGAGCGCACCGCGAATGTTCTCGAGCGTGAAGACGGCGCGCAGGAACGCGGGGTAGTGCGCCTCGCGACAGCCCATCGGCACGACCACGGCGTCGATGCCCGCGTGCTCGAACCACGGGTTGTAGATCATCGGCGCCTTGAAGGCGTGAGTCGGCCAACCGATGTGGGCGACCAGGGCTGTCGTTCCGCGAATCATCGAAACCTTTCCGGTCGCTGGCGCAGCATCCGAGTGTGCACGGCTGCGCGGCGGCGCGTTTTACCCGCAGCCACGATGAAGTTCAACCCGGGTTGATGCGCAAGTGAACACCCCAGGCTTCACAAAATCTCCAGCCGTTTTTTTTGGGCGCTTGGCCCACAGAATCGCGACCGACCGGACGGGACGATCGTCGTCGCCGCGTGCCGCCGCGAGCGCCTCCGCGCCCGCGGCGATGCACGCGACGGAACCCGCCTCGAGCGTCGTGGGATCAGGGCGAACCCTTGGCGCGCGATGTATCGGGCTGACGCTGTCAGCGCAATCGACGTCGTCACGTTGTCTCCCTTGCGCTTGGGTGCCGCGCACACACCGGGCCAGATCGATCCTTCACCTTGCTTCGTACACAGGAGAAACCATGAAACTGAAGCTGATCCGCCTGACGGCGATGCTGTCGCTGCTGGCCGCCGGTAGTGTGGCAATGGCCCAGAACATCCAGGAACGGACGATTCGTTTCGGCCACCTGAACAACCCCGACCACCCGACCAGCATGGGGGTCAAGAAGTTCGCCGAGATCGTTGCGGCCAAGAGCGGCGGCAAGCTGACGGTGAAGGAGTTCCCGTCGAGCCAGCTGGGCAACGAACTGCAGCAGCAGTCGGCGCTGCAGGGCGGCGTGCAGGAGATGTTCGTCGCCTCGACGACGTCGCTCACCGGCATCGTCAAGGAGTTCGGCCTGTTCGACTTCCCCTTCCTGTTCAGCAACGCCAGGCAGGCCGACGCGATGGTCGACGGCCCGCTCGGCAAGATGATCACGGCGAAGCTGCCCGAGAAAGGCATCGTGGTTCTCGGCGCGTTCGACCTGGGCTTCCGCAACGTCACCAACAGCAAGCGCCCGATCACCAAGGGCGAGGACCTCGAAGGTCTCAAGCTGCGCGTGATCCCGAACCCGGTGTTCCTCGACACGTTCAAGACGTTCAAGGCCAACCCGATTCCGATGCCGTTCGCCGAGCTCTACAACGCGCTCGAGAGCAAGGCCGTCGACGGCCAGGAGAACCCGTACACGGTGATCCTGTCGAGCAAGTTCTACGAGGTGAACAAGTTCGTCAGCGGGACCAACCACGTGTACGCGCTGAACCCGGTGCAGGTCAGCAAGCGCTTCTGGGACCGCCTCTCGCCGGCCGAGCAGAAGATCCTGCAGGACGCCGCGATCGAAGCGCAGAACTACCAGCGCACCGTGAGCCGCGAGCTCGCCGGCAAGGCGCTCACCGAGCTGCGCGCCAAGGGCATGGTGTTCAACGAGCTCGCGCCGGCCGAAGTGGCGCGCATGCGCAAGGAAGTCCAGCCGATCTACGAGAAGTTCGGCTCCTCGTACGACCCGGCGGTCATGACCCTGTTCAAGACCGAGCTCGAGCGCGTCTCGAAGCTCTGAACGCCGCCCCGGCCGGGAGCGGCCGGCTGAGGGCACGCGAGGCATCGCCCGGCGTGCCCTTTTTCTTTGCCGGCATGGCTGCCGTGCGGGGTGCTGCGTCGGACCGCGCGATCAGGCGTCGACGCTCTGGAACTGCAGCTCGACACCGTTGCCGGCCGGGTCGCGCATGATGAGCTGGACCAGCGCGGTGCCAGGTACGGTGGTGCGCCGGAACGCGATGCCTCGGCTTTGCAGCAGCGCCTCGGCGTCGGCGAGGCCGCTGCAGGTGAACGAGACGTGGTCGATGATCGGCCCGCGCGCGCCGGTCGCGGCGGCGACGCCGTCGTCGTCGACCAGATGCACCGCCGGCACGTCGCCCAGGTAGAGCCAGTAGCCCGTCGACTGGAACGGCGGGCGCCAGCCGGCTCGCAGCCCCACCACGCTCTCGTAGAAGTCCTTCAACTCGGCGACGAGCGCCCGCGGCGCGCGGATGTTGACGTGGTTGAGGGCGTGAACGGGCATGCGGCGGCTCGGGAAAAAGGAATGGCCGCGGACGTCGAACGCCAGCGGCCATGCGGACGGAGGGAGCCTGGAGCTCCCGGCGCTCGGCGAGAGCTTAGCGCCCGTCGCCGTCCGAGTCGCCCGGGATCGCGCGCTCGACGGTGTTGCTCACGCGCGTCCAGGCGTCACGCGAGGCATGCTTGGCGCGCTCCCAGCCGAGCGACGAGCTGCCGCGGTTGCTGTCCCAGTCGCGTCCGAGGTCCGACTCGACATCGTCGAACGAGCGGTCCGGATACTTCTGGTAGGCGTTCACGCCGTGGCGGTACGCAGGAGCGTAGTCGTCGTAGCTCGAGCCGCTTTCGACGTACGGACGCGACGAGTAGTTGTCGCGCCAGTAGTTGTCCTCGGCGACCGGGTCGACCGCCTTGGCGATGCCCTTGCCGGCGAGCGCGCCGGCAACCGCGCCGACCACCGCGCCGACCGCGGCGCCCACCGGGCCGGTCATGCCGCCGACCGCTGCGCCGGCAGCCGCGCCTCCCGCCACCCCGCCGCCGACCCCGCCAATCACCGCGCCGATGCCGGTCGCTGCCGGATGCGAGTCGTCCGTCGTGGTGCGGGTGGTGTCGCTCAGGTTGCTGGTCGAACCGGTGCCGGTGCTGCCCACGTTGGTGCCGGTCGTGCCCGGGCTGCCGCCGTAGTTGCCGCTCGTGCCGCTCGTCCCCGAGCCCGTGCCCGTCGTCCCCGAGCTGTAGTTGTTGCCACTGGTGGTGTTGTCCATCACGAACTCCTTGAATCCAAGCAGGAGCCTCAGCGTAGGTCACCCGCCGAGCCGTGCCGCTCGGGCTGTGCCGCGTCGGCCCGTAGGCTGGTGCCGGCCGCGCGTGTCAGCCGGAGGCCGACAGGAACTGCGCGATCGCTTGGAGGCTGAACGTGCACGGGTGGCGCAGCCACGCCCGTGCAGCGTCTCGCTCGCGCGACGTCGGCCGTGGTTCAGCTGCGCAGCAGCTTCAGCACGTCGGCACGCCTCGAGTTGGCCTGCGCCAGCATCGCGAGGCCGGACTGCTGCAGCACCTGAGCGCGCGTGAGGGCGGCGATCTCGACCGCGTAGTCGGCGTCGACGATGCGGCTCCGCGCGGCGCTGGCGCTCGTCGACTCGGTGTGGATGGCCTCGAGTGCCGCGGCAAAGCGGTTCTGCGTGGCGCCGAGCCGCGCGCGCATCGCGGCGACGGTCGCGAGTGCCGCGTCGGCGGTGAGGAGCGCCGACGCGGCGCCGCCCGCGCTCGCGAGATCGATCTGGCTGACCCAGCCGCCGCTCGTCGGCGGCGGTGGCGGCGCGGTCATTGGCGGCAGCCCCAGGGCGCTTGCCTTGCTGCCGGCGATGGTGAGCCCCCCGCTGCCGGTGTAGCTGAGGTCGACGTGGCTGTAGGTGACGCCGTCGGTACCGACGCCGTAGGTGATGCCGCCGAGGCCGAGCGCGGACGGATCGCCCGTGCCGACGTTGAGCACGACGTTCGAGCCGTCGGCGCGCGTCAGCGTCAGGCCGTTGCCATTGTCGACCGCGGTCGTCCCCTGCCAGACATTGGCCTGGTTGAAGAGCCACAGCATCGTCGAAGTCACGGTACCGGGCGGCGCGTTGGTGAAGTCGTAGTACAGCCCCGACCCGTTGATGAAGATGGTGCCGGCCGGCGACGCAGCCGGGTTGAGCGAGCCGACCGCCGTCAGCGGCGCGGCCGTGGCGACGAGGCCGGCAATGCCGGCGGCGTTGATCGCGGCCGCCAGGTTCTTCGCGTCCGCCGTCACCGTGCTGCCTTGCCACACGTCGACGCCGTTGATCACGAGCTGCCCAGGGCCGGTGATGGTGCTGGCGGCGGTCAGGTCGGCGCCGGCGACGCTGGTGGTGGTGGGCGGCGGCGGGGTCGGGGCGACACCCAGGGCACCGGCGCGGACGCTGGCGAGCGTGCCCACGTCGGCGGTCTGCCCGGGGTCGCTGCCGACCTGCAGCGCGGCGGTCGAGAAGCTGCCGTCGAGCAGCGCCTGGCCGTTGAACCGCGTGGTGCGGGCGACGCGGTCGATCTCGTCGACGAGCCCGGCGGCTTCCATCTGCAGTGCGGCGCGTTCGGAGCTGCCGTTGCTGGCGTTCGCCGCCTGCACCGCGAGCTCGCGCACGCGCTGCAGGTTGCCGGCGATGCTGCCGAGCGCCGCTTCGGCCGTCTGCGCCATCGAGACGGCGTCGACGGCGTTGCGCCCGGCCACCCTGAGGCCGCGCACGCGCGCGTCGAGGCGCGACGCGGCGGCGAGCCCCGCGGCGTCGTCGGCGGCCTCGGCGACGCGAAGACCCGACGCCAGCCGTCGCGTGATCTTCGCGAGGTCGGTCTGCGCACGGTCGAGCGCGCCGCCCGCATGGAGGCGGTTCGGGTTGAGGGAGAGCGGCACGGCTCGATTCGAAACGACAGGGGAGGACTGCGGGTCGATCGTTATCGGCCGCCGGCGATGGCGCTTGAGTCGATCCTGCGGCGCGACGGCGTCCGTGGACAGCGACGGGTGCACCCGATCGGGGGTGTTCGCGGGTAAGCTGCGCCGATTCAGGAGGCAGGGATGTCGTTGGCCGTCGCAAAGCGCCTGATCCGCGTCGGCATCGATCACGCCGGCGCAGCGATGCTCGCGTCGAGTGCGCGGCGCGTCGGCGTGGCCCATTCGTTCCGTCGCATCGACCTCGCCTGACGCGAGAAGGCGCGCATGCGGTCGCTGTTCCGGCACGTCCTTCTCGTCGTCGTGCTGGCCGCCATCGGCGGCTGTGCGAGCCTGCCGCCGAACCCGCCGCGTACGCCCGAGTTCGCCGGCACCGACACCGCCGAGACGCCGCTCGGGCGCATCGCCGCGGCGAGCGTCGGCGAGCCGGCAAGCCCCGAAATCTCGGCGTTCCGCCTGCTGCCGATCGGCGATCAGGCGTTCAACGCGCGCCTCGCGCTGACGCGCCGCGCGACCAAGTACGTCGATGCCCAGTACTACCTGCTGAGCCCCGACGACGTCGGCCTCCGCTTCGTCACCGAGTTGCGCGACGCGGCGGCGCGCGGAGTGCGCGTGCGGCTGCTGGTCGACGACCTCTACGCCGGCGGCAGCGACGAGTTGCTCGGCACGCTGGCCGCGCACGACAACGTTGAGGTGCGCATCTTCAACCCGCTTCCGGTGCGCGGTTTCGACATGGTGCCGCGCCTGCTGCTGTCGCTGCACGAGTTCGGGCGCATCAACCGCCGCATGCACAACAAGCTGTTCATCGCCGACAACGCGTTCGCGATCACCGGCGGCCGCAACATGGCGGCCGAGTACTTCATGCGCCACAGCAGCGCCAACTTCATCGACCTCGACCTGCTGTCGGCCGGCCCGGTGGTGCACAAGCTCTCGAGCGTGTTCGACGACTACTGGAACAGCCCTTACACGTATCCGGCGCAGGTGCTGGGGCTGGTGCCGGTCGATCGGGCCGAGGCGCGGCGCCGCTTCGACGCGCTGGTGCGCGCCGCCGCGCCCGATTCGCCGTCGAGCCCGCTCGATCCGTTCGACCGCCCGCCGGTGGAGTTCGAGCTGGCACGCGGCCACGTCGGCCTGGTGCGTGCGCCGGTGCAGCTGTTCGCCGACTCGCCCGAGAAGGCCGGCGGCCGCACGGCGGTCGGGCCCGGCGCCGACACCGTGACCGAGCGCGCGCTCGCGGTGTTCGACGCCGCGCAATCGGAGGCGGTGATCGTTTCGCCGTACCTGATCCCCGGCAAGCGGGGCCTTGCGATGCTCGAGCACGCCGCCGCCCGCCACGTCAGCGTCAAGCTCTTCACGAACTCGCTCGGCTCGACCGACGAGCCGCTGGTGCACTGGGGCTACAAACGCTATCGCAAGGCGATGCTCAAGCTTGGCGTGCACATCTACGAGGTAGGCGCGACGCTCTCGCGCCAGTCGGGTCGCTTCGGCGAGTTCCGCCGCTCGCTCGGGCGCCTGCATGCCAAGGCCGCGCTGATCGACCGGCGCTGGCTCTACGTGGGCTCGATGAACCTCGACCTGCGCTCGTCGCGCGTCAACACCGAACTCGCCCTCGTGATCGACAGCCCGCGCCTCGGCGAGGAGGCGATGCACCTGCTCGAGCGCGACGGCTACGCGAGCATGTATCGACTGCGCCTGCGCGAGCCGGACGATCGCATCGAGTGGGTCTCGGTCGGCCCCGACGGCGAGGACATCGCCACCGTCGACGAGCCCGAGGGCAGCTGGTGGCTGCGCTTCAAGACCTGGCTGCTGTCGCCGCTCGCGCGCGAGGACCTGCTGTAGTCCGCACGTCTGCACGCACCGCCGGGGTGCTTATGCCGGCAGCGCGATAGCAAACGCGTATATGTTCGAAGCGGACGCTTCTAGGCTGCTCAAAATGCGGAAAGCAAATATCGACCCCCTGCCTTGAACTTCCAGCAACTCCGTTCGGTCCGCGAGGCGGTGCGCCAGGGCTTCAACCTGACCACCGTCGCGCAGACCCTGCACACCTCGCAGCCGGGCGTGAGCCGGCAGATCCGCGAACTCGAGGACGAGCTCGGCATCGAGATCTTCGGGCGCGCCGGCAAGCGCCTCACGGGCCTCACGCCGCCGGGTGCGACCGTGCTGCCGATCATCGAGCGCCTGCTGCAGGAGGCCGACAACCTCCGGCGCGCCGGCGACGACTTCGCGTCGGCCGGGCGCGGCGTGCTGACGATCGCGGCGACGCACTCGCAGGCGCGCTACACGCTGCCGCCCGCCGTGCGCGACTTCAGCGCGATGCACCCCGACGTGCTGCTGCGCATGCACCAGGGCTCGCCCAAGCAGGTCGCCGAAATGCTGATGGCCGGCGAGGCCGACATCGGTGTCGCCACCGAAGCGCTCGCCGACTACCCGGCGCTCGTCGCGCTGCCGAGCTACCAGTGGACGCACAGCGTCATCGTGCCGGTCGGCCACGCCCTGGCGGACGAGAACCGGCGCGGCGTGCCGCTGACGCTCGAGCGCCTGGCCGAGCTGCCGATCATCACCTACGAGACCGGCTTCACCGGCCGCAGCCACATCGACGACGCGTTCGCGCGCAAGGGGCTCGCGCTCAACCTGGTGCTGTCCGCGATGGACGCCGACGTGATCAAGACCTACGTCGAACTCGGCATGGGCGTCGGCATCATCGCCGGCATGGCGTACGACGAGTCGCGCGACCAGGGGCTGTGCGCGGTCGACGCGCGTCACCTCTTCGCGTCGAACATGACGCGCCTGGCGCTGCGCCGCGGCACCTTCCTGCGCAGCTACGTCTACGACTTCATCGGCGCGTTCGCATCGCCGCTGACGCGCGAGCTGGTCGACCGTTCGCTCGCCGCCGCACCCGGCACGCACTTCGACATCTGAGCGGCGGTCGCGGCGCGTCGCGCCGCCGCCTGCCCGCGGAGCCCGGGTTTCCACCCGTCGCATCCGCGTCGCAGGGGCGGGTTTACCGGGTGTCGACGACGATGCCGCCTTCGTAAGCTGGCCCGACGGTGCCCGTCGCGGCGCCGCATGCCCCCGGCCCAGAGCCGAAACAGGAGACTCCATGACCCGCCCCATTCCGAGCCGCCGTCCGCGGCGGCTCCGTCTTGCCGTGCTCGTCGGCACGTCCCTCGCCATCGCGTCCCTCGCGGGCTGCGGCGGCGGCGACGATGACGACGCGGTCGAGATCCGCACCCTTTCGAACCGCGCCGACCTGATCAGCGACGGCGACGCGCTGGTCGAGATCGTCGCCCCCGACGGCGCGAGCGGCAGCGGCCTCTCGGTCCGCGTCGGTACCCGCGACGTGACGAGTGCGTTCGCCAAGCGCGCCGACGGCCGCATCACGGGCCTCGTCAGCGGCCTCGCGGTCGGTGACAACGTCCTCGTTGCCTCCATGGACGGCGCCAAGGCGGCGCAGCTCACCATTACCAATGCGCCGCGCAGCGGCCCGGTGCTCTCGGGCGCGCAGACCAAGCCGTTCTACTGCGCGACGCCGACGCCGACCGTCGCCAACGGCAACACGCCGGCCACGCCGGGCAGCGGCCTCAGCGGAACGCCGGACGCCAACTGCAACGTGCCGGCCGAAGCCAAGCTCTACTACCGCACCACCGCCGCCGCGCAGAGCACGGCGAACCCAACCGGCTGCTCGTTCGGGTTGCCCGACCCCGTGTGGAACATCGGCGCGACCGCGACCACGGTGCCGGCGGCGCCGACCGCGCCGGCCAACGGCTGCTTCAAGCCGTACACCGGCGGCACGCCCGCCGACATCGCGACGACGACCACCGACGCCGGCGTCACGGTGCCGTTCATCGTGCGTGTCGAACGCGGCAGCATCAACCGGGGCATCTACGACATCGCGGTGCTGACGAATCCGACCCAGCCGTGGACCGCGGTCAGCCCGCAGAACACCTGGAACGGCAAGGTCTACTACACGTTCGGCGCCAGCACCGGCCAGCCGCGCCGCCAGGTCCGCCCGGCGACCAACTGGACCTCGGCCGAGGACCAGCTCAAGCGCGGCTACCTGGTCGCGACCAACAGCATGACCGACTCGTCGCGCAACTCGAACCGCGTGATGATGAGCGAGACGGTGATGATGATGAAGGAGCACATCACCGACACCTACGGGCCGATCAAGTACACCCTCGGCACCGGCTGCTCGGGCGGTTCGATCAACTCGAACATGAACGCGTCGATCAACCCGGGCCTGCTCGACGGCATCGTGACCAGCTGCACCTACCCCGACTCGGAGACGACCACGCTCGAGGTCGGCGACTGCGTGGTGCTGGTCGAGGCGTACCAGAAGTCGCAGATGCTGAACCTCTGGACGGGCCTCGGCCTCACGCAGGACCAGATCAACACGCGCAAGGGAGCCATCAACGGCCACCCCGACCAGACCGCGTGCCACGGCTGGTACAACGCCTTCGGCAGCAACGGACGCGCCGGCCTGTTCCAGCAGCGTCTGGTGTCGAACAACGTCACCGGCGCGATCACGCAGGCGACGACGTTCTCGAACAACTGCGAGCTGCCGAACAGCGCGGTCTACGACCCGGCGAACCCGGTCGCCACGGCCAACCTGCCGCGCTGCAACGCGTGGTCGTGGGCCGAGTCGATCTGGGGGCGAGTCGCCGGCAGCCCGGCCGCACGCGACACGCGCGACAACGTCGGCGTGCAGTACGGCCTGAAGGCGCTGCGCGACGGCGCGATCACGCCCGAGGAGTTCGTGACGCTGAACGAGATCGCCGGCGGCATCGACCGCGACTCGACGCCGCGCAACGCGCGCACCGCGGCCGACCCCGAGGCGCTCGACGTCGCGTACCGCTCGGGCATCGTCGCCAGCGGCAAGCAGCTCGCCAAGACGGCGATCATCGACCTGCGCGGCTGGGACGATTCGAACATCGCCGCCAACCTGCCGCCGGGCCAGACGCCGGGAACGATCCCGATCCACCACCAGTGGTACAGCTGGGCGATCCGCGACCGCATCACCCGCGACGCGGGCGACGCGCAGAACCAGGCGCTCTGGCGCTTCGCGCGCACGGGTCTGGCCGCACCGGGCACGCTGGGCACCGACGCGTTCCTGTCGATGGATGCGTGGCTGACGGCGCTGAAGGCGAACACGAGCAACGCGACGCTCGAGCAGAAGGTGCGCGCCGCGCGCCCGCTCTCGGGTGCCCGCGACACGCGTGACTTCTGCCTGCTGCCCGAGGACGCGACGCAGTCGAACAAGGTCTACGACATGGCCGCCTGTGACGCCAACCGCTTCCTCAAGCCGTCGCTGTCGCCGCGCCAGGTGGCCGGTGGCCCGCGCGCCGAGGACGTGCTCAAGTGCCAGCTCAAGCCGCTGGTGCAGTCCGACTACGCCGGCATCACCTTCACGACGGCGCAGTTCACGCGCCTGCAGGCGGTGTTCCCGAGCGGCGTGTGCGACTGGAGCAAGCCGGGGGTCGGCCAGCAGGTCGCGGTCAGCCCGCTGACGTTCAAGGCCGGCCCGGGCGGTCAGCCGCTCGGCGCCGCGCCGGAGTCGCGCGAGCAGTAAGCGTCCGAACCAGCCCGCAGCCGGTCGTCGAACCGGCGCGGGTTTTCGGCAACGGGTCGGTGGTGTCGCGGGGCAGCAGCTTCGCGGAGCCGCCGGCCTTTTTCTTCGTGGTTGGATGCGGGGGCTCTCGCGTAGCGGCGAGACATTCCCGCGAACGACGACCGAGTGTCAGCGTGCCCGGCGCGCCTGCCGAGGCAGGGTCGTGAGCAGCCACGCTCCCGTCAGCGCCTCCCACGCGACGATGGTGTAGACGCTGATGCGCTCCCAGGCGCCGCCCGCAAGCACGTCGATGCGCGTGCTGGCGACGTCGACGCCGAGCATCAGCAGCGCCGCGATGCCGGCGCCGCCGAGCACGAGGCTTGCACGACGGTGCAGCGGCGAAAGGCCGAGCGCCGCGCCGACCCGCGCTCCCGCCATCACCGCGGCATTGCCGCCGGCGATCGCCGCGAGCGCGCCGGCCCGGTGGATCCACAGGCTGGCGTCGACTCCCGCCGCCGCATCCGTCGGGAAAGCCGCAACGAGCGCGAGCCCAGCGCCGTGCGTGAGCGCGAGCGCCGCGAACGCCGTGCGGCCGGTCCTGGCGGCGCGGCCCGCGGCGAGCGCCGCCGCGGCGAACAGCAGCCCGTGCAGCACGAAGGCGGCGTTCATCAGCGCGTGGCGCGGCGAGCAGATCGCGCGGCCGTCGATCACGATGCCGCAGTCCGGCACCCCGAGGTCGCTGATGTAGTCGATCGCGTAGCGGTACGGCGGCACGAACGCGACGGCAGCGAGCGCTTCGCCGCCGAGGTAGACCGCAGCGGCAGCGAGCCAGAGCGCCGCTGCCAGGGCGGCGGGCGTCAGCCGCCCGGCACGATCCAGCGGCAGCTGCTGCGCCACACGTGCACCGGTTGCCGCGCCGGGTCGCGCCGGAACGCCTCGCACTCGGCGATGGCGGTGCTCGCGAGCACCGGAAACAGGCGGCGCACCTCGGCCCAGGGTGCGCCTTCCCACTCGTCGCCCTCGAACCAGAACGCGTGCTCGGGACGCGCGTCGATCATCTCCCGCTCGGCTTGTCGCAGCGCGGCAGGGGAGAGCGCTGCGACGCGGTCGAGCCGCGCACGGGCGCGCACCGGTGCGAGACGCAGGCCGAGCGGCACGTACACGCGCGCGACGGGCAGATCGTTTGGGTGGCCCGCCTCGCGCAGCGCCTCGGCGACCGATTCGCCGGTCGACGCGCCGAAGTTGCCGCGCATGAAGGCGGCGCCGAGCTCGTCGAGGCGTGCGGTCGCGCCGCGCACCCAGTCGTCGTACCAGCCGAGGCGCTTCAGCGTGGCAACGATGTCGGCGCGCCGCGCCGGCGCGACGCCAGCGGCACCGGCGCGCTCGAGCAGCGTCGTCTTCAGGCGTGCGTTGGCACGTACGGCATCCGGGTCGGCGGCGATCCACTGCAGCGCGCGCTCCTCGCCGGCCACGTGCCGCGCCTCGCCGTAGAGCGGAACGATCGCGGCCGGGCTGAGCGCCAGCACCTCGCCGATCATCTGCTCGCGCCCGCGCCGGTCGGCGAACGAGCGCATCTCCTTGAGATGGCAGACGCCGAACTCGACCTGCCGAGCGAGCAGCACCGGGTTCGTCGCGACGCTGCCGAACTGCGCGCGCAACTCCTTCACCAGTTCGTAGGCGCGTTCGCAGTCGCTGCGCATCGCTTCGCTGACGCCGACGATCGCCTTCACCGCAAGCGCGTCCCAGGCGGCGCTGCGCTGGGTCGGCGCGACGTCCTTCAAGCGCGCGACCGCCTCGGCGTACTCCCGGCGCGTGACCAGGGCGTCGAGGTCGGCCATCGAGTAGCCCTGCGCGTGGGCCGCAGAACTCGCGAGCAACGCGGCGACGAGCGCCGGCACGAGGCGTGTGGCCGCGGCGCGCAGGGTGCGGAAGGTCATCGCGCGATTGTCGTGGCGCGCGTGATCCGGCGCGTGATGCCTTCCCTGCTGCGGCGCCGCGGCGGCGGCCGCGCGCTGCGAGAGGGCCGGTCGGCTCGCACGCCCCGCGAGCCCTCGAGCCGAAGCGATGCCGTCGCGGCGCCCTCCCGCCGCTGCCGCCGCGGGATCAGCTCACCGGCACGCTGAACCGGCTCGCCGCGCCGCCGGGCGCCTTCGGCAGCTCGACGCGCAGCACGCCGTCTCGATAGGTTGCGGCGGCGCGCTCGACCTCGACGTCGCCCGGCAGCCGGATCTCGCGGTCGAACGCGCCGTAGGCGCACTGCACCAGGCGGTAGCCACCGCTCGTCGACTCGTGGTCGACGCGCTTCTCGCCGTGGATGCGCAGTGTCTGCCCGCGCACCTCGACCTGGAAGTCCTCGCGGCGCATGCCCGGCGCTTCGAGTCGGACGACGATGCGGTCGTCGCGCTCGATCACGTCGGCGGCCATGAACGCCCAGCGGCCGAGGCGCGGGATGCCCTCGACCCCGCCGCCTCGGAGCGCGTCGTCATCGTTCGAGCGGAAGCGCGTCAGCGCGCCGCCGGCCCTGGCACGCAGCTCGCGCCAGCCCTCGGCCAGCGTCTCGAACGCCTGCTCGGCGCCTTCCTTCAGTTGCCTCGTCAACGTGGTCATCGATCGCCTCCCTTTGCATGAGTCGGACACGATGCCCGGCGCCATGCCGAAGGTTCCTCGAGCGGAAGGCGCCGGACGAACGCGGCCTTGGATGCGGAAGGCGTGGCGCGGGTTCCGCGCCAGGACAGGCAGACGCCGCGAGGCAGCGCCGCTGGAAGGTGAGTCAGAAGAACGACGGCCGCCTTGCGCCTAGGGCTCGGGCGGCGTCGCGGCCGATCAGGCGCCGGCCTGATCGGCGAACAGGCGCTGGCTGATCGCGCGGTTGTCCTCGTGAATGAGGTCCTTGTTCACCTCCTGGGTCACGAGCGCGCCGACCTGCGGCGAGAGCTCCTTGCGCAGGAGGCCGAGGAAGCGCGGCGCGGCGACCAGACGCAGTTCGTCGAAGCGCTTGCGCTGCAGGGCTTCTGCCAGGTGCTGCGCGACGCGCCTGGCGAAGCCCTGCGCTTCCTGGTGCTGCTGGTCCTCGCCGGCCGACGCGGTGACGCTCGAAGTGCCGCGCAGCCTGTGCTGCGGCGTTCCCTGGCTCGAGCCCTGCGGGGCGGCGCCGGCGCGGCGGCCGGCCGCATCGCGGTGGAGGTCGCCCTCCCGCGCGTGGGCGGCCGAATCGCTGAGCGCGTCGATCTCCTCGAGCTCGTTGCCGGTCTCCGGCCATCGAAGGAAGCGTGCGAGGCCCTCGTCGGCGACCACCACCCAGATCGTCCTGGCGTCGGCGCGCGGCACGACGCCTCGGTTGGCCCAGTCGCCGGCATGGCTGCGGCCGCTCACGTCGGACGCGCCGCCGTCGGGTGCGTCGCTGCTCTCGCGGACGTCGCCGGTGCGCTCGGCACCGCTCTGGCCGGCCTGCTGGCCGGGGCGCGCCGGAAGGCCGCTGTCGTTGCGATCCTGCCCTTCGGAGCGGTCGAGGCCGCCCGTGCTTGCCTTCGAATCTTGACTCATCGCCATCGCCGGTTGGTTGTCGAGACCGCCGCGCTGCAAGCGTCGTGCCCAGGGCGGGTCGGCCCGGGAGGTGCGGCGTGCCTGGCGGCCGAAGAGGCAAAGGGCGATGCCGCGCCAAGCAGCGGCGTTCCCCGGCCGTCGCGCAGGCTCGCGACCGTCACCATGGGCTTCGAAGACGACGGCGCGCGAGGCGACGCGCTGCCGCCAGCCGGCTCAGCGGTAGAACGCCTCGACGGTGCCCTTGAGCTTGATCAGCATCGGCCGGCCCTTGCGGTCGAGCGTGCGCCCGGCCGCGACCTTGACCCAGCCTTCGCTGATGCAGTACTCCTCGACGTCGGAGCGCTCGTTGCCGTTGAAGCGGATGCCGATCGGCCGCTCGAACACCTCGGCGACGTGATGCGGGCTGCGCGGGTCGACCGCGAGCCGGTCCGGCAGCGGCGGCAGGGCGGCGTCGGTGGCCGGTGTCTCGGGCGTCGGGGTCGTCTCGTTCATGGGCGCGCAATCTATCACCGTGGTCGAGGCGAACTCCGGGTGCGTCGACCGGCCGAGCAGCGGAGCCAGCGCGGCACCGCTGCTCGGCGCCGGCGCGTCAGGTCCGCCGGCGGCGCGTACCCGCGAGCGCGAGCAGCGCGAGGCTGCTGAGCGCGAGTGCGCCGGGTTCCGGTACCGTGCCGGCGAGCGGCACGAATCCGAGTCGCGCGTCGCCGTAGGTGGCTCCGCCCGCCACGCTGTAGCCGAACGACTGCGACAGGTTGAGGCGGATGCCGGCGGCGGTCTCGCCGGCCGGCAGACCGAAGCCGCCGACGCCGAGCGCGTTCGCCGTGAAGACCGACAGGTCGATCGCCGCCTCGATCACGTCGGGACTTCCGACGTTGTCGAGTGCGACGAAGCGAATGAGGTCGGCCGCCGTGTCGTTGTAGTAGATGCCCGTGTTGGGATTGAACGCTCGGTCGTTGGTGATCTCGAAGGCGATCGACGACCCGTTGTTGCCGTACGTGCCCGGGCCGTAGCGCAGCGAGTAATAAAGATTGCTGAACAACAGTCCTGCTGCATCGCCGCCGCCGGTCGTCTGTACCGCAGCGTAGAGATAGTTGGAGTCGCGGCGCGTGAAGATCTGGTAGGCCGTCGAGTTGCTCATGTTGGTCGGCGCGCCGAAGTTGCTGGTCGGCGCCGCCGGGTTGTACAGCACCTGGACAGGCGTCACGCCGGCCCATTCGGCACCGATGGCGCCGTCGAGCCCGACGGGCGCAGCGAACGAGGAATGGGTGATGGCCGCGATGGCGGCACCGATGAGAACTTGCTTGAGCATGGTCGACTCCGGGTTGGATGCGCCAGCCTCGAATGCAGGAAGCATGCCCTTCAGAGTTATCAACGACTTGGCGGCTCGTCGCGTCGGAGTTGTCAACTCGGGCGACATGTAAATAAGTCACGACTGCAATTCGTGACCGGCGATGCGCAAGTCGCCGAACTGGATGTCGTGTCGGCTTGCCAAGTCGAGATTGCCTCGCTTGCAAGTCGAGTCACCTGGCCGGTGTCAAGTGAATTGTCGGCAGATCGGCCGTCCTCACGCCGAACGGTCGACCGCGGGTGTGTGCGATCGTGTCGTGCGGACGAATGGTGGGGCGGTTGCCGGCGCCCTTGACAGGGGCCTGCGGCGCGCCGCAGTCTCGCCGCGCCGACACTGAAGGAGATCGCGATGGACGCTGCCGACCCCCCCGACGTGAAGCCGATCCGACCGCTCGAGGAGGTGCTGACGCGCCAGCGCCTGCCGTATTTCGTCGGCATTTCGGGATCGACGGTCGGCGCGCGCGGGCTGTCGATGCATCTGGTCGTGATCCCGCCCGGAGCGCGTGCCGACCCGCACTCGCACCGTGGCTACGAAACGGGCATCTACGTGCTCGAAGGCCGCGTCGAGACGCGTTATGGCCCGCGCCTCGAGCAGTCGGTGATCAGCCAGGCGGGCGACTTCCTGTTCATTCCGCCGGGCGTGCCGCACGAGGCCATCAACCTCAGCGCCACCGAACCGGCACGCGCGGTGGTCGCGCGCAACGATCCGGCCGAGCAGGACAAGGTCGATCCGTACCAGCCGGCGGCTGCGGGCTGAGCGCCGGCAGCCTGCCGGCTACGGCGCCGCGAGGCCGAACAGCGCGGCGCCGTTGTCCCACGCGATGCGCCGCGCCACCGCCGGCGGCAGGCTGCCGAGCCAGCCGCGCGCCTGCCGCATCAGGCCCTCGTAGTCGTCCCAGCGGGCGTTGATCCAGGTGTCGGAGCCGACCAGGAAGCGGTCGGGCATCGCGACCAGCAGCGCGCGCCACGCGGCGCTCGCGCTGCCGTCGGCGTCGACGAGCCCGGGCCGGTACGAGAGCTCGCCCATCAGCCGTGGATGGCGCTCCAGCAGCGTGCGCACGCGCTCGACCGGCACGCCGCCGATGCCGGTGTGAGCCCAGATCAGGCGCGCGTTCGGCGCATGCGCGAGCAGCTTCTCGACGGCGACGTCGTCGACGTGCGCCAGCACCGCGAGGTCGCGCTGGGCGGCGAGCTGCATCAGGCGGCGCGCGGTCGGTCCGTCGGCGTTGGCGCTGTCGTAGAGGTGGAACTCGCCGAGCCCGCGGTACGGCCCGGCGGCAGTTCCTGCGGCGAGTTCGCTCAGCACCATGTCGACGATCGTGGGATCGGCGTGCCAGCCCGTGTAGTCGGCGCGATTGCGGTAGAGCCGCACGAACGGCACGACCACGACGCCGGCGCGCCGCGTCGCGTCGGCCGCCGCGAGCGCCTTGCTGCCGTCGTTCGGCCGACTGTTGGCGATCACCGCGCGCACGCCGCTGCGCTGCATGCGGCCGAGCACGTCGGCGAGCGGGTAGCGCTCGGTGGCCTCGACGTTGTAGTGCAGGTGGGCGTCGAACAGGGGGCCACCATACGGCGTCGGCTCGGCGCGCGCGGCGGAGGCGGCCACCAGCGCGGCCAGGGCGAGGCCGGCAAGCTGCGCCGCGACCGCGGTCGCGCCTTTGCGACTCGGCGGCCAGCGGTGCGCATCGCCGGATGCGTTCCCGCTCGCCTGGAACCGCGCCGGCCCTCGCAGCGCGCTGCTGCGTCCGCCCAGCCACCCCCGCACCCTGGAAACGACCGCTTTCCCCACCCGCGCCGACTGCATCCGAACGTCTCCCGTGCGCTTCGCGCTGTAACGCCTGCAGGCGCCGACGTGGCGCCGCACGGGTCGATTCTGTGGCGCCCGAGCGCTCGTCGCACACCGGAACGAGGCCCTACCGCCGGCCGCGCCCGCCGGTCCGGCGCGGCTTGACACTCGCGCCGATCGGGTAACTCCCTGAAACCCGACGCCTTGGCAAGGGCGGGGTGCCGGTGCTAGAACCGGGCCGGCTCGGCGCAGGGCGACGGGAGATGGAGCGGGCTGTCGTGTATCACCGCAGGCGAGTAGCGATCAAGGAGCGCCGGATCTGGCGCATGACGTCGGATGCACCCACGGGAGAGCTGGTGGTGATCAGCGAAGAGGCCGCGAGGTCGGTCTCGCCACCGGCAGCGGCACCGGAACCCGAGGCCGCCCGGCCGCGCCGCGAAATCTCCGAGGCCGGGTGGCTCGGCTCGTCGTTCGACCTCCTGAACGGGGTCGAGATCACCGAGAACGCCGACAACAACGGCGGCGACGTGTTCGACACCTTCTTCAAGGAAGCGCCGCCGCCCCGGCGTACCTGAGGGACGGCGACGCGCCGCGCGCCATCGGTTCGACGGCGCTGCCTGGTCAGTCGGGCACGCCGAGCGCCGCGAAGTGCACGACCCACTCGTGCTCGGGCGAGCCGCCGACGAGCGCCGACGCCTCGGCGTCGTAGAACGCGCCGACCGCGCACGCGCCGAGGCCGCGCGCGGCGGCCTCGAGGTAGATCCGCTCCCCGACCCTGCCGGCTTCGATGAACGCGTGTCGATAGCCGCGTCCGGGGCCGAGCGGGTCGGCGGCGAAGGCGGCGCGATCGATCGACAGCACGAACACGGCCGCCGCCTCGCCGATCACGTCCTGGTGGAGCGCGGCGCCCCGCGCGGCGTCGCGCAAGGTGGCGGGAACCCGGCGCGGCCGCAGCGCGTCGGCCGCCGGGTCGTAACGGTAGGCGCCGGGCACCAGTCCGTCGACCGCGTGGACGACGACGTCGATGCGAACCGCGTGCGACAGCGTCGCTCCGTGGCCGGGCAGCGCCGCCAGCACACCGGCCAGCGCCGGCAGCGGCAGCGGCGCGGCTGCGAAGCGCCGCACCGAACGGCGCGCCGCGATGCGCGCCAGCACCTCGCCCGCGCGCTGCGCGCCGCCGGGCAGCACGAGGGTCGGTGCCGGCGCCGCCGCGCCGGCACGCAGCCCGCTCGCGCGGGGTTCCGGCGCGCGTGCTGCGCGCAGCGACGTCGCCGCATGGATCGCCGCGGTGACGCCGAGCGGCGCGGCTGACGCGAGATCGAGCGCCGGCGCGCGCCAGGCCGTCGGCGCCGCACCGGCGGGATCGCTGCCGCCGACGCCGGTCGCCGGCGCTTCGAGCGTCAGGACCGCGAGCACGCCTTCCTCGGCCTCGTCGATGCCCAGTGCGCCGGCGGCACGCGATTCGTCGAAGGCGGCGAGCGGGCGCGCGACCAGCCCGAGCGCGCCGGCGGCCACGACCAGGTTCTCGAGCGCATGCCCGAGGTCGGCGAGCACATAGCGATAGGTGCGGTCGCGGTACTTGTGTCCGGTGCGCCGGAACATCGCCGTGGCGACGACGCGCAGGCGGGGCGTGCCCGCGGGTGGTGACGCCGCCGCGGCCGTCGACGCGTTCCTGCTCGCCGTCGGCAGCGAGGGCTCGGCGGGGAGGCCCAGCTCCTCGTCGCTCGGGGCCGCGTCGCGCAGCCGTGCCAGCGCGTGACGCTCCGGGTCGTAATGCCAGAGCCCGTCGGCGAGCCCGGCGACTCCGCGCGCGACCACGTACAGCTCGGTCGCGTGCAGCGCTCCGGACGAGGGCGAGGCGCGCAGCAGCAGGCCGCCGCGCCGTTTGGTGACGCCGGTGGTGTGCCACAGCACGCTGCCGACCGCGCCGATCTCGAGGCCGCGTGCGCGCACCGCGCGCGGCGACGGCAGGGCCAGCGTCGGCCGCGCCGGGTCGCGCTTGAACGGCGGCGGCGGGTCGCCCCAGGCGACGTTCGGAACCCGCAGCAGCACGCCGGCGCGCGCGTGCGACGACGCGGCGTGGAAGCGCTCGACCGCCGCCAGCGTGGCGGCGGCGGCTTCGCGGCCCGGCGACCCAAGCAGCACCGACCTGCCCGGCGCCGGCAGCGCGTCGGAACGGCCCGAGCGGCCGATCCGCATGCCGAGCCCGAAGCCCACCGCGCCGGTCGCGAGCGCGGTGCCGGCGACCAGCCAGCGCCGTCGACCGGACCGGACTTCGGTGCCCGCCGGCGCGGCGACCGGTGCGCTGCCGATCTCGTTTGCGCGAGACGGGGCCGGCGCGCTGGCCGGCGCGTCCTCAGGCGAGGCTGCGGGAGCCCCGTGCGTCGTGTTTGCCGCTGCGCCGAGCCGGCGGGCCGCAGGTGGCGCCTCCGAGCTGCCGGCTGGCGAGGAGGGTGTCGTCACGGCGGCGCTCGCCGACCAGCCCAACATGCGCCGCCGCCGCGTCGCGTCGCGCCGCGGCCGCAGGCGCCGCCGCACGACGTGGCGCCACACCACGCCGAAGTTGAACACCAGGTGCAGCGCGACCAGCGCCAGCGTCGCGTAGCCGAACAGGTAGTGCCAGTCGAACACCGGCAGCTGCTGGTTGGCGACCCAGAAGATGCCGAGCCCGGCGGTCGCCAGCAGGTAGGCGAGCAGCAGCACGCTCGACCACACGTTGACCGCATGGCGGCGCGGCGCGCGCCCGCGCAGTGCCTGCACGGCGAACGCGGCTGCCGCGAGCAGCAGCGGGAGCACGATCCACGAGAGCTTGGACATCGACTTCGGGGCCGCGCGCGTTCGCCGTGGCGTTCCGGAGCGCGCGCGAGCCGGCGCCCGATCCTCGCCGATGCACGGTCAGTTGCGGAAGGTCTGGGTGACCATGAGCCCGTGGCGGCCGCCGTCGAGGATGCCGATGCCGACGCGGCCGAAGCGGCGCTGCAGGATGTTGGCGCGATGCCCCGGCGAGTTCATCAGGCCCTGGTGCGCCATCGGCAGGCTGCGCGCGAGGGCGAGGTTCTCGCCCGCTGCACGGAAGCGCAGCCCCGCCGCACGCATGCGGTCGAACGGATCCTTGCCGTCGGGCGTGAGGTGCGAGAAATAGCTGCGCGCGAACATGTCGGCCGAGTGCGCGCGCGCCACCGGCGTCGCTTCGGGGTCGGCCTGCAGCTCCGGCAGCCCGTTCTGGCGTCGCTCCTGGTTCACCAGCACGAGCATCGCCGCCTCGAGATCGGGGCGCGGCTTCGCGTTCTTCACGCTGAACGGCAGCTGCAGCGACTCGCGCGAGCCCGGCTGGACCGTCAGTCGCGTCAGGGTGCGGCTGAACGCCGGCTCGAAGATGGGCGTCAGCTGCTCCTCGACCCAGCCGGCCGGCTCGACGAGCTGCTGGGCCAGGCGGCTCTGGGCCACGTGCTCGGTGATCTCGTCGCTGAACGGCAGCGCGAGCAGCAGGAGCGCGACGATCGCCGCGTTGATGAGGCCTTGCGCGGCGCCCGGCAGCACGCCGAGCGCGCGATTCAGCACGTGGGGGTGCGCCTTCGCCGGCACCCGGCGGATCAGCGCGCCGAGCAGCAGCCCGAGCGCGAGGCGCGCGACCAGGAAGGCGATCAGGAACGCCGCGGGTGCCAGCCACACGCCCCAGCGCGCGCCCTGGGCTTCGATGAAGCCGGCGAGCGGTGGGTAGGCCCAGAACGCGAACGCGGCGCTGCCGAGCAGCGCGATCAGGTCGGCCGCGCCGAGGAGGAAGCCGCGTCGCCAGCCGCCCCAGACGCCGAACACGACCAGGACGACGAGCAGGATGTCGACGAGGTTCATCGCGGCGCCGAGGCAAGTGCGGTTCCCGTGGCTGCGCGCCCGGTCCTGCCGAGGCGGCCGGACGATCGTCCCGCGCCCTGTGTGGCCGTCGCCGTCTCGTTCGGCTTTCGTGCGGCTGGAGCGATCAAGACATCCGAACCGAGCACAAGCCGTTGGCCGCGCGGACCCAGCCGCGACCTCGCGCGACGCGGCGATCCGGCCGCCGCGCACAATGCCGGCCCCGGACCTGTGGAGGCTGTCGCCCGATGCTCGGTTGGTTGTTCAAGAAGAAGCCGCCCCCCGGCGCAGCCGCGTCGGCGCCGCCCGCGCCGGCGCCTGCAGCGCGTCCGCGTGGTTCCGCTCCGACGCCGCCGGCGGCGCCGGTCCTCGCGCCGTCGCCGCCGCCGATCGACTGGGCGCTGCGGCTGCAGCAGGCGAGCGGCGACGAGGCGGCGCTGCTCGAGATCGCCGCCTCGGGCGCACCGCTCGCGGTGCGCGAGGCGGCGATCGAGGCGATCGCGAGCGAGGCGGTGCTGAAGTCGGCCGAACGCAGCCTGCGCGAGCGCGACCGCCGCGTCGCGCGTCTGGCCAAGCAGCGTCACGCCGACCGCGTGGCCGAACGTCAGTCGCGCGCCGAGGCCGATCGCCTGGCGGCGGTCGCCGAGGCACTCGCCGGCGCCGAGCTGATCCCGGTCAACCGGCTCGCGGAACTCGACCGGGCCTGGCAGGCGCTCGACGCGCAGCGGCTCGAGCCCGCGCAGCGCGAGCGCTACACCGCCGCGATGAGCCGGCTGACGTCGCTGATCCGCGAACGCGGCGATGCCGCCTGGAAGGCGGAACGCTGGAGCGCGCGCGCCGAAGCCGCACGGCAGGCGCTGCAGGCGGCGAGCGCCGCGCGGGCCGGCGGAGCCGACGAGCGCGATGCGCTGACCGCCGCGCGCAGCGCCGCCGAGGCTGTGCTCCGCGAGCCGGACGCGCAGAGCGGCGGGGCGCTCCACGACGCGCTTGCCGCGGCGCTCGCGGACGCCGAGCGCGTCGAGGAACGGGCCGGTTTTCTCGAGCGGCTTCGCGAGCGTCCTGCGGCCATTCCGCCTGGAAGCTCCGGCAGCGGCGCGGCGTCTCGACGGCTCGCCGAGCCGGGGTCCGCGCGCGCAAACGGCGCTGCGGAGACCCTCGCGGAGGTGCCTTCAGGTGCAGCGACGGCCGACGCCGCCCCGCACGAGAGCGCTGCCGCGGCGACGCTCGACGCCGTGCCGGCCGGAGTCGATACCTCGGTGCCGCCAGGCGCAGCGCCTGATGCAGCGTCGGCCGGGTCCGGTGCTCCAGTGCCGGCAGGCGGTGCAGCGGCCGACGCAGCGCCGGCCGAAGTCGGCGACGAATCCTCGCCGGTCGAGGCGACCGCTTCTCCGGCGGCCGAGGAGCGTCTGGAGCGCCTCCCGCGCGACGTGCTCGGGGAAGCCGCCGACGTCGCCGCAGGCGCCGCGCCCGAGGTCGACGGCAGCACGACGACGTCTCCGGCCGACGGCGGCGTTGCACCGGCGCCCCGGTCATCCGAAGCGGGGGCCTCGTCGTCCGAGGCGGCTGCGGAGCCCGCGCTGCCTGAAGCGCCTCCGCAGGCACCGCCCGTGGAGGCGGCGTCCTCCGGCGCGCCGAGCCCCGAGTCTGCCTGGCGTGCCTTCGCTCCTCTCGCGGATGCGCAACTGCACGAGCTGCTCGAGCGCCGCTTCGCGGCCTGGCAGCAGGCCGAGGCCGACGCGCGGCAGGCGCGCCGCACCCAGCGCGTCGAGCAGAAGAAGATGCAGCAGCGCGCCGCCCGCGCGGGTCAGGTCGACGGCCTCGACGGCGCGCTCGACCAGGCCGCCGAGGCGCTCGCCGAGGGCCATGTCGACGCCGCGCGCGGGCTGCTCGCCGGCGTCGATGCCCGGGCGGCGCAGGGCGGGGTCAGCGAGAAGCAGCGCGCGCGCATCGGCGCGCTGCACGCCGAGCTGGCGCGCCTCAAGGGCTGGCAGCAGTGGGGCGGCGCGGTCGCGCGCGACGAGCTGGTGGCCGAGGCCGAGGCGCTGGCGAAGCTCGACGCCGACGGGCAGCCGCTGCCGGTCAAGGAGCGCGCCGAGCGCATCGCCGCCCTGCGCGCGCGCTGGAAGGAGCTCGACCGCCTCGGCAGCGCCGGCAGTGCCGCCGCCTGGCGGCGCTTCGACGAGGCGCTCACCAGTGCGTACCAGCCCGTGGCGGCCCACACCGCAGCGCAGCGCGCGGCGCGCGAGCAGAACCTGCAGCAGCGGCTCGAGCTGCTCGACGCGTTTGATGCCGTCGCCGTTCCCGGCCAGGAGCGGCCAGCGAACGCGACGACGGTCGACGCGCAGCAGCCGGTGGGATCGCTGGGCGCCGGCACACGGCCGGAGGCGCTGGGCGACGAGGCGCCAGGCGCCGCTTCGGACGTCGGCGAGGAGGACTCCGGAGAACCCGTGGCACGGCACGCGGCCGAGTCAGCGTCCGCGGACCACGCTGCGCTCTCTGACCAGGTCGTTTTCGCCGGCCAGGTGGCGCCCTCCGACCGCACCGCCTCGGCCGACCCCGCCGGCACCCCTGCAGCGGCCGCCGTGGCGGCCGCGGCCCACGGAGCGGGGCTCGGCGACGACTCGACCCGACCGGCTGGATTGTCGCCCGAGGCGTCAGCGCATGCCTCCGACGATCGCGCCGGGGCAGCGAGCGCCCGGCGCGCGCCGGCGCCGGCGGCTGCCGCGCCCGCGCGAGCGAACGCGCCAGTCCTGGCGAACGATGTCGCGCCCGTCGATTGGCGCGGCGTCGTCCAGGCGCTCGATCGCTTCCGCGCCGGCTGGCGCGCGCTCGGGCCGGTCGAGCACACCGTGCCGCGCGGCGAGCGCGAGCGCCTGCTCGAGCGCATGCGCCGGTCGCTGGCGCGGCTCGAGGAGCCGCTCGCGGCGGTCCGCGAAGCGGCGCGTCGCGAGCGCGACGCGCTCGTCGGCCGGGCCCGCGCGCTCGCCGAGGAAGCGGCCGGTGCGCGCGGCATGCGCGACCTCGGACCGCGCGTTCGCGAGCTGCAGAGCGCGTGGCAGCAGCAGGCGCGCGCGGTTCCGCTGCCGCGCACGGTCGAGAACGCCGCCTGGGCCGAGTTCAGGGCGGCGCTCGACGCGGTGTTCCAGGCGCGCGACGCCGTGCACGACGCGCGCGACGCCGCCCTGCAGGCGAACGCCGCCGAGCGGCGCGCGCTGATCGAGCGTCTCGGCGCGCTCGCGCCGGACGCCGGCGTCGCCGAGCTGCGTCATGCGCTGGCGAGCGCGGACGCCGCGTGGAACCGCTGCGGCCCCGCGCCGCGCGACGCCGTCGCGGCGCTTGACCAGGCGTTCCGTGCGACGCGCGAGGCGATCGCCCGCCGCCTTGCCGACGCGGACGCTGCCGCGCGGCGCGCTGCTGCCGAGGCGCTCGAAGCCAAGCTCGCGCTCTGTGAAGCGCTCGAGCGCGGTGATGCCGGTGTCGACCGCACGAGCATGGAGGCGCGCTGGGCCACGCTGCCGGCGCTCGCGCCGGCGTGGGAGCGTGCACTCGCGCACCGGGCGGGGCTGACAGCGCCGGCGACCAGGGCAACGTCGGGTACCACCGTCGCGACCGACGACCTGCTGCTGCAGCTCGAGGCGGCACTCGGCCTCGCGTCGCCGCCGGCGCTCCAGGAAGCCCGCCGCGCACTCAAGCTGCAGGCGATGAAGGCGGCGCTCGAAGGGCGCGGCGCGGCGCCGGCGACGCGCGACGAGCTGGTCGCCGCGCTGCTCGGGCGCCCCGGTCTCGACGCGGCGCAGCGTGAGCGTTTGCAGCGCGCGCTCGCCGCGCTCGCGGAGGCCGATCGCTGATCCGGGCGGCGCGGCGGCGGCACGCGCCGCCCGGCGCTGCTTCGGTGAGGTGCCGGCAGCGTCCCCATCTCTCGCGGGCACCCAGCACCTAAGTGAAGTGCGGGCAAGTCGTGCCCGGCGCGCTGCGCGGCCCCGCGTCTATCCGGCTGCGGAAGCCAGCGTGGCATCACGCCGCCGGCGAAGCCGCCCTGCGGCGCGAAGCGCCGGAGCAGCGCGTCAGCCGCGCCGTCCAGCGGCGCGCTTCACGCGAGCGCGTCGTGCAGCGCGACGAACTCCTGCGTCAGCTTGTGACGCGGGTCCATGAAGATCATCGGCCACGACTGCTCGTGCGACTCCTTGATGCGCACCGACGACCCGAGGTAGGGCTGCAGCACCGGCAGGCCCTCGTCGACGAGCTCCTGCACCAGGCGCTGCGGCAGGTTGGCGCGCGGCTGGAACTGGTTGACGACGATCCCGCCCACCTTCAGCGCCTTGTTGTGGTCGGCCTGGATCTCCTGCACGTTCTCGAGCAGCGTGTAGAGCGCGCGCCGCGAGAAGTCGTCGCAGTCGAACGGAATGAGGCACCGCTCGCAGGCGATCAGCGCCGAGCGCGTGTAGAAGTTGAGCGCCGGCGGCGTGTCGACGTAGATGCGGTCGTACGAGCCGTCGAGCTCGTCGAACGCCTCGCGCAGCTTGTAGATCTTGTGGCGCGACTCGAGCTTGCCGTGCAGCTCGTCGAGTAGCGGGCTCGACGGCATCACGTGCAGGTCGTCCCAGGGCGACTCGACGACGAACTCGGCCGCCCCCTTCGGACGCATCGTGAACTTGAGCGACTGGTCGAAGAAGCCGGCCACGCCTTCGTTCGCGTCCTCGCGCTCGCCGAGCAGGTAGCGCGTCGAGTTGCCCTGCACGTCGAGGTCGACGACCAGCGTGCGCAGGCCCTGCTGGGCGCTGATCGCGGCGAGGTTGCAGGTGATCGTCGACTTGCCGACGCCGCCCTTCTGGTTGAACACCACGTACCGCATCGTGCCCCGGCCTGCTAGCTGCTGAAGCGTCGATTGTGCACTGCACAAGAACCGGCGTCGTCAGCGATCCTCGTGCAGGTAGCTCGGCTTCTTCGGCAGGCGCAGCGCGACCAGAAAGGCGATCACCATCATCGCGGTCACGTACCAGTAGAACGCCGACTCGTGACCGATCGACTTGAGTCCGAGCGCGACGTATTCGGCCGAGCCGCCGAACATCGCGTTGGCGACCGCATAGGCGAGGCCGACGCCGAGCGCGCGCACCTCGGGCGGGAACATCTCGGCCTTCACGATGCCGCTGATCGACGTGTAGAAGCTGACGATCGCCAGCGCCAGGATGATCAGCGCGAACGCGACGTACGGGTTCGTGGCGTCGTTGAGCGCGCTCATGATCGGCACCGTCGCGAGTGCGCCGAGCGCGCCGAACAGCAGCATGTTGTTGCGTCGCCCGATGCGGTCCGAGAGCGCGCCGAACAGCGGCTGCATGCACATGTAGACGAAGAGGGCGAACGTCATCACGTTGCTGGCGGTCTTGATCGACATGCCCGCCGAGTTGACGAGGTACTTCTGCATGTAGGTGGTGAACGTGTAAAAGATGAGCGAGCCCCCGGCGGTGTAGCCGAGCACGGTGAAGAACGCGGCCTTGTGGTGCCGGAACAGGCCGCCCACCGTGCCCGCCTCCTGGTGCGAGCGGCTCGCCTCGCTCGCCGTCTCGCTGAGCGAGCGCCGCAGGTAGAGCGCGACCACCGCGGTCGCCGCGCCGATCACGAACGGGATGCGCCAGCCCCATGCGCGCAGCTCGTCCTCGCTCAGCAGCGCCTGCAGGACGACGACCACCAGCACCGCGAGCAGCTGGCCGCCGATCAGCGTGACGTACTGGAACGACGAGAAGAAGCCGCGCTGGCCGCGCAGCGCGACCTCGCTCATGTAGGTGGCGGTGGTGCCGTACTCGCCGCCGACCGAGAGGCCCTGGAACAGGCGCGCCATCAGCAGCAGGAACGGGGCCCAGGCGCCGATCTGCGCGTAGGTCGGCAGGCAGGCGATCAGCAGCGAGCCGCCGCACATCATGGTCACCGACACCAGCATCGACACCTTGCGGCCCTTGCGGTCCGCGAGACGCCCCAACAGCCAGCCGCCGATCGGCCGCATCAGAAAGCCCGCCGCGAACACGCCCGCGGTGTTGAGCAGCTGCGCGGTCGAGTCAGATTTCGGGAAGAACGCCGGCGCGAAGTAGAGCGCGCAGAACGCGTAGATGTAGAAGTCGAACCATTCGACCAGGTTGCCCGAGGAGGCGGCGACGATCGAGAAGATGCGGTGACGCTTCTCGTGCGCGGTGTAGGGGTCGGACGGCGCGGCGGTGGGCGCGAGATCCTCGGCGGGGGCGATGTAGGTCGACACGGGCAGGCTCCTGGTGCACGCGGCGCCGGGCCGTGCGGGCCCGCGCCACGCGGGGCCACGGCAAGAGGGATGCCGGTCCGGGGTTGCTCGCCCGGAGGCGCATGCCGGCGCGAGCCGGCGCAGGGACCGCCGGCCGCGCGCCGCCATGGGAGCGCTTCTTGCCAGCTTCGCCGCGCCCCCACCCGAGCCAAAGGACAACCACATGCTTGCCATGGAGTACCGCGGTCCGTACCGCATCCGTACCGTCCAGAAACCCGAGCCGCGAATCGAGCACCCGAACGACGCCATCGTGCAGGTGCTGCGCTCGTGCATCTGCGGGTCCGACCTGCACCTCTATCACGGGCTGGTGCCCGACACGCGCGTCGGCTCGACCTTCGGCCACGAGTTCGTCGGCCGCGTCATCGAGGTCGGCTCGTCGGTGCGGAACCTCGCGATCGGCGACACGGTGCTGGTGCCGTTCAACATCTTCTGCGGGACCTGCTTCTTCTGCCGCAAGGAGCTGTTCGGCAACTGCCACAACGTCAACCCGGAAGCCACCGCGGCGGGTGGCATCTACGGCTACTCGCACACCACCGGCGGCTACGACGGGGGACAAGCCGAGTACGTGCGAGTGCCGCTGGCCGACGTCGGCCCCACCAAGATCCCGCCGTGGATGAAGCTCGACGACGCGGTGCTGCTGACCGACGCGTTCCCGACCGGCTACCAGGCGGCCGAGATGGGGAGCATCAAGGAAGGCGACACGGTGGTCGTGTTCGGCGCCGGTCCGGTCGGCATCTTCGCGGCCAAGTCGGCCTGGCTGCTCGGGGCCGGGCGCGTGATCGTGGTCGACCACGTCGAGTACCGGCTCGAGTTCGTGCGCAACTTCGCCCAGTGCGAGACGGTCAACCTCAAGGAGGTCGACGACATGGTCGTCCACCTCAAGAAGATGACCGACTGGCTCGGCCCCGACGTCTGTGTCGACGCGGTCGGCGCCGAGGCGGTCGGCGACTTCCTGCAGCACCTGACCGGCGTCAAGCTGCTGCTGCAGGCCGGCTCGGCGACCGTGCTGCACTGGTGCATCAACTCGGTCCGCAAGGGCGGCACCGTGTCGGTGGTCGGCGTCTACGGGCCGACCTTCAACGCGGTGCCGATGGGCAACGTGGTCAACAAGGGTCTCACGCTGCGCGCCAACCAGGCGTCGGTGAAGCGCCACCTGCCGCGCCTCATCGAGCACATCGAGGCCGGCCGCGTCGAGCCGCACAAGATCATCACGCACCGGGTGCCGCTCGAGGAGGTCGCCGACGCGTACCACGTGTTCTCGAGCAAGCTCGACAACTGCATCAAGACGGTGCTGATCCCGCCCGGCGTCACGCAGTGAGCGCCGCAGCCGACAGGAGCAACCCCAGCATGGACACATCGAACCAGACGACCACCCATCCGCTCGGCCGCAACGGCGCGAAGGGGTCGCTGCTCGACGTCGGCGACGTCAAGCAGTCCGGCAACAGTCCGATCGGCAATCTCGCGCCTGTCGGGCCGACCCCGATGCGCACCCCGCCGCCGTCGCACGAGCACATCCAGGGCTGGGGCGCCGACCTCGACCACGCGAACCGGCCGGCGTACCCCAAGGAGCGCACGCCGCCGCGGCTCGAAGGCGTGCACTGGGACCAGCCGTCGCCGCAGCCGCGCACGGTCGAGGTGCTGAAGTCGGTCGAGCATCCGGTCATGACGCCGGTGTTCGGTACGACCGTTCCGCCCAAGGGCCTCAGCGGGCAGATGCGGCGCTTCGCGTTCCGCTTCAGCGAAGGCGACATGCGCCATTGGCTGATCCTGCTCGCCGCCGACCGCGTGAACATGGTCGAGGGCCTGATCGACGACTTCTCGCGCGGTACGCCGCCGAACGTCTTCAAGGAAGTCGGCGGACCCGCCGCGATCAAGCACAACCCGGTCGGCACGGCGCGCAAGGCGCTGGTGTTCGGCGCGCTGCTCGGCGCCGGCTACCTGATGCTGACCCGCGACAGCCGGCGCGAGCGCCAGCGCGAACGACCGGCGGCGCGCCTCGAGCGGCCGCGGCGCCGGCGCTAGCCCGCGACGGACCGGCGGGAGCCGGGCGGCCGACCGCCAGCGATCGGCGCCCCTCTGGAAGGCCCGCGAGCGCGCCGGGCCGTGCCGTGCGTCACGCTCGGCCTCGGGGGCGCGCCCCGTGTCTCGCGCTGCGCCGTGACGGCTCGCTAGCGGCGTGCTCCCGGCCCCCCACCGACGCGCGTCATCCTCAGTTCGACCACCGGCATCGCGCCCGCGTGGATGTCCGGACCATGCGCATGCGCGTGATCGTGGCCGTGCGCGGCGTCAGGGTCGACGATGCCCCCGACCAGCGTCTTCGCGTCGACGGGCGCGACGCGGATCGCGAGCGGCGGGCACTGGCGAGCGAGCTTGTCGCGCGCGACGAGGATGTCGAGCTGCATCGGACTGCTGCGCAACACCGTCACCGGAAAGCGATGCCCGGCGCACGCGCCGGAGGCACGGCCGCTCTCGACCCACGTCGCCGCCTTGGCGCCCAGCGTCAGGCGTGCCGCGCGCTCGGGGCGCCCGGCCTCGCGCAGCGCGACGTTCCACGTGCCCGCGTAGATCGACTTCTGCTGCGCCGGCGGGCTCGCCGACGCGAGCGGAGCGCTGCAGGCGAGCGCGAGGACGGCGGACGGAGCAAGCAGGCGAGGCGACATCGGGACCTTCGCGGCGGACAGGGCGCCGGGTGAGACGATCGGACGGCGGCGGGCCGGGCAGCAGGGAATCGCACCACCTGCTGCCGGTCGGACCTCGCCGGGCACGGCCGGGAGGATACGGGCTCCGGAAACGACAGCAGCCCCCGCAGGGGCTGCTCGGGTCGAAGGCAAGCTTCGACGGCTGGCGACGCGCCGACCGAAGCCGGCGCGCGATCGCTCAGCGGGTCGTCGTGGTGCGGGTGGTGCCGGCGGTCGAGACGGTCGCGTCGGCGCGGCGCACGAAGCCGAAGTACGCGGCGATCGCGGCGAGCAGGGCGTGCAGCCAGATGTCGTTGCCGTACAGCGGGATCAGGCCGAACGTGGTGTGCAGGTTCAGCGCCGGGATGAAGCCCATCACCATCAGCAGCGCGTAGATGATCGCCACCGCCTTGGCATAGGCGACCGCCCCTGTCGCCGAGCGTGCCGCGACGAGACCCCAGACGCCGAACAGCAGGTGGACGATGTTGTGCAGCACGTTCACCGGGAAGAGGCCCAGTTCGAGGCCGAGCCCGGAGGTGACGCGCACGTCGGGGTGGGTGTGCTCGACGGTCATGCCCGGGATGAAGCCGGCGGCGCCGACGACGAGAAAGATGATGCCGAAGATGAGTGCGAATCGTTGTGTGGTCATGGTGGGTTCCGGTGGGTCGGGGAAAGCCGCCGCATGGCGCAAGGCCATCCGGCGGACGGCAGGGTCGCGGACACGAAGGCAAGCGCTGTACCCAGGCCGGCACCGCTCCACGTTTGCCGCCCGGAGCGATGGCTGTATGTCTGTACAGTATCGGCCGATGCAGGTCCTGATCCGTCTCTTGCGCCGGCGCGGCGTTCCGATCGCCCCGCCCGTGCTCGAGGCGACGCTGTGGACCGAGGGGACGCTCTGCACCTCGCGCCAGCACGGCGCGCGCTGCCTCGGCATCAAGGCGCTGTCGGCGCACCCCGACGCGGCTCCGATGGCGCTGCTGTTCGCGCCCGCCGTGGTGCGGGTCGACGGCGAAACGCTGGTGCTGCGCGGCATCGAGCGCGTCGAGGACGCGAGCGGCGTGGTGGCGGGCGTGGTGCAGGAGTGGGCGGTGCGCAGCCGACCGTCGCTCGGGCCGCTCGGGCGGCTCTCGCCGCAGGCGCACGCCGTTCGCCCGGACCTGCCGGCGTGAGCATCGCGCGCCCCCGGGCGGCCGCGAACGCGGCGATCGACAAGCAACGGCGACGCACATCGAGCCGATCGCAGGCGCGGGACCGGGCGCGTGCCCCCGGCCCGGGGTTTTGCGCGCGATCCGCACCGCTGGCACTCCGCTTGCCGCTGCGCCTCACCAATCCACGAGGAGTGCCATGGAAGCGAAGGCAAGACTGTTCGGTCACCCGATCCACCAGATGCTGGTGGTGTTTCCGCTCGGGCTGCTCGGCACGTCGGTCGTGTTCGACCTGATCCACCTGTTCAGCGACTCCACCACCGCGGCGACGGTCGCCTACGCGCTGATCTCGGCCGGGCTGATCGCCGGCGTGATCGCGGCGCCGTTCGGGACCATCGACTGGCTGGCGGTGCCGGCCAACACGCGCGCCAAGAAGATCGGAGCGCTGCACGGCGGCGGCAACCTCGTGGTGCTGTTGCTGTTCCTGGCGAGCTGGTTCCTGCGCCGCGACAACGTCGCAGACCCGTCGACGCTGGCCTGGGTGCTGTCGTTCGCGGGTGCCGGCGTCTCGCTGCTCACCGCGTGGCTGGGCGGCGAGCTCGTCGACCGGCTCGGCGTCGGCGTGTCGCCGAACGCGCATCTCGACGCGCGCAGCTCACTCGACGGTCCGGCCGACGCCGCGACCAAGCCCACGCGCGCGCAGGCGCGCTAACGCGAACCGGCCGTCGCGCGCGGCCGGGTGCGCGGCGCGGCTTCAGTTCGCGTTCGGGTCCGGGTCCGGCGCGGTCTGGCCGGCGGCCGCGCTGCCGCCGGCAGTGTCTTCCGGCGCACGCGCCGGGGCATCCTGACTCGAGTGGTGCTCGAGCTTCCAGTCGACCTCGTCCTTTCGCGTGGACGTGCGCCGCTCGGCGTGCATCGCGGCGCTCGGCGAGATCGGGTCGCTTGCCGGGAAGGTCTCCTCGATCGCCTCGTCGAGCAGCTCCTGGTAGGTGCGGGGCGGCTCGGCAGCGGTGGTGGTATCGGGCTTGAGGGTCGGATCGTTCATGGCCACTCTCCAGGGCGGTTTGCTTCGACCGCATCGCAGCATCCGATGTGCCCGCAAGCCTGACCCGACCGCGGGCGCGCGCCTTGCCGACGACGCGGCAACAGGAGGCGCCATGAACGATCCCTTGGTCATCAGCTTCAGCAGCTTCGAGCAGGCGACCGAAGCGCACCGCGCCCTGCTCGACGCGGGCTTCGACCCCGACGCGGTGCAGCTGCGCGTGCAGGAGGACGAATCCGGTCCTGTCGAAGGCAACTTCCTCGTCGGCAATGGCCGCATGGGCACCGGCGAGCAGATGACGGTCGGTGGGCAGCGCCTCGGCCCGGAGACGCCGTACGGCGCGAACTTCGAGGAACCGGTCTGGCGCGGCAGCCACGTCCTGATGGTGATGCCGGCCGACGACGCGCAGCGCAGCCGCGCCACGACGCTGCTGCAGGGGCTCGGCGGGCACGACGTCAACGCGGCACAGGCCGGCGCAGCGCCTGCGGCCTGAGGCCTGCCGTCGCGCCGGGTAAGCTCGGCGGATGACTTTCTTCCGACCTGCCTGGGCGGTGGCGCTCGCCGTCGCCGCCGCGGGCGCCGCGGCGCAGGAGGAGGTGCCGTTCGTCACCTCCCCCGACCGCGTGACGCTCGCGATGCTCGAGATCGCAAACGTCGGCGCCCGCGACCACGTCGTCGATCTCGGCTCGGGTGACGGCCGCATCGTCGTCACCGCCGCGCGCCGCTTCGGCGCGAGCGGTTTCGGGGTCGAGATCGTCCCGGACCTCGTGTCGAGGAGCCGCGCCAACGCGCGCGCCGCGGGCGTCGAGGCACGCGTCGAGTTCCGCGAGCAGGACCTGTTCGCGACCGACCTCGCGCCGGCGTCGGTAGTCACGATGTACCTGCTGCCAGACGTCAACCTCGCGCTGCGGCCGCGTCTGCTGGCGCTCGCGCCCGGCACGCGCGTGGTCTCGCACGACTGGGACATGGGCGACTGGACGCCCGACCGCACGCTGACGATCGACGTGCCCGACAAGCCGATCGGTCGCGAGCGCGTCTCGCGCGTGCATCTCTGGACCGTGCCGGCGCGCGTGCACGGCCTCTGGTGCGGCGCCGACGCCAGCCTCGACATCACCCAGCGTTTCCAGCGCTTCTCGGCCACCTTGACGGCAACCCCGCGGGCGGCGCCGGGCACCAGCGCACCGAACCTGCCGCCGCAGGTGTTCGACGGCCGTGTCGATGCGGCGTCGCTGCGCGAGAACGCCACCGACGCGGTCGTGCTGGTCGCCGACGCCGACGGTCGTACGCTGCGCTCCGCGGCCGACGCCACCCGGCGCCTGGGCGGTGCGGTGTTCACGCGGGCGCCGGCCGCGGGCTGCCGATGATCGCGCGTCCACCCGGGAGCCGCCGCCATGCGTGAGCCACGCTGGCGGCGTGAAGGCGAGGAGCCGGACTACCGGTTCTCGCTCGCCAACGAGCGCACGTTCCTGGCCTGGATCCGGACCGCGCTGTCGCTGCTCGCCGGCGGCGTGCTGCTCGAGCAGTTCGCGACCCGCCTCAGCCCGCGCGCGGCCCTCGTCACCCTCGCGACGTCGCTCGCGGTGCTGGCGGCGCTGCTCAGCCTGATCGCCTACGTGCGCTGGCGCGCCAACGAAATCGCGATGCGTCACAAGCGGCCGCTGCCGAGCAGCGTCGCGCTGCCGCTGCTGGCGCTGGCGGTGTTCGTCGTGGCGGGGGCGATCGCGATGCTCCTGCTGCGCCAGTAGCGATGGCCCGGCCGCCGCGCCTCACCGAGCCGCGCGACGCCGGCCTGCAGGCCGAGCGCACCGGTCTCGCCTGGAGCCGCACCGCGCTGGCGATGTTCGTCAACGCGGTGCTGATCCTGCGGGCCGGCGTCTCGACCGACGTCGTCGCGATCTCGGCGGTCGGGGTGGTGCTGTTCGTGGCCGCACTCGGGGCGACCGCCTGCGGCATCTGGCGGCGCGACCAGCTGATGCGCGGAGACGTCGTCGATGCGGCGTCGCCGCTGATGCTCGGCGCGGTCGCGCTGGCGACGCTGCTCGGCTGCGCGGGGGCGATCGCGTCGATGGTGGTGGGCAGCCCCTGACCGTCACGCGTCAGGCGCCGAAGACTGGCGCCGAGGAGGCTGCCGCTACACGTGCAGCAGCAGGTGCTCGCGCTCCCACGGCGAGATCACCTTCATGAACTCGTCGTGCTCGACGTCCTTGACCTCGGTATAGACGGTGACGAACTCCGAGCCGAGCACCTCGCGCAGGTCGTCGTTCTCGCGCAGCAGCTGCACCGCCTCGCCCAGGCTGCGCGGCAGGCTGTAGTCGCGCAGGTAGGCGTCGGTGGTGCACTCGTCCTCGGGCTCGATGCGGTTGCGGATGCCGAGCCAGCCGCAGGCGAGCGTCGCGGCAAGCGCGACGTAGGGGTTCGCGTCGGCGCCGATCACGCGGTTTTCGACCCGGCGCGCCGCCGGCCCGGCGATCGGCGCGCGGATGCCGACCGTGCGGTTGTCGGTGCCCCACTGGATGTTGATCGGCGCGGCGGTGAAGCGCGCGAGGCGCCGGTAGCTGTTGACGTACGGCGCGAACAGCGCCATCGCGCTCGGGATGTACTTCTGCAGGCCGCCGATGTACCAGTAGAACGCCTGGCTCGGCGAGCCGTCCTCGTTGCTGAACAGGTTGCGGCCGCTCTCGCGGTCCACGAGGCTCTGGTGCACGTGCATCGCGCTGCCCGGCTCGCCGGCGATCGGCTTGGCCATGAAGGTCGCGAACATGTCGTGGCGCAGGGCCGCCTCGCGCACCGTGCGCTTGAACAGGAATACCTCGTCGGCGAGCTCCATGGGGTGCGAATGGAAGAAGTTGATCTCCATCTGCCCGGCGCCGGTCTCATGGATCAGCGTGTCGACGTTGAGCTTCATCTGCTCGCAGTACGCGTAGACGTCCTCGAACAGCGGGTCGAACTCGTTGACCGCGTCGATCGAGTACGACTGCCGCGACGACTCGCGGCGCCCGCTGCGCCCGATCGGCGGCTTGAGGGGCATGTCGGCGTCGTTGTTGCGCGACACCAGGTAGAACTCGACCTCCGGCGCGACGATGGGGTTCCAGCCGGCGTCCTCGAACAGCTTGCACACGCGGCGCAGCATCGAGCGCGGCGCGAACGGGATCAGCTTGCGGTCGCGGTCGTAGCAGTCGTGGATCACCTGCGCGGTCGGGTCGGTCGCCCACGGCACGATGCGCACCGTCGACGGGTCGGGCTCGAGGTGCATGTCGACGTCGGTCGAGCTGATCACGTCGAAGTACGGGCCCTTGAGCGGCGTCTCGCCGGTCACGCTCATCGCGACCACGCCTTCGGGCAGGCGCATGCCGCGCTCCTCGGTGAAGCGTTCGCGCGGCAGGATCTTGCCGCGCGCGACGCCGGTGAGGTCGGGCACCAGGCACTCGACTTCGGTGACGCCGCGGTCGTCGAGCCAGCGCTCGAGCTGGGCGAAGGTTTCAGGGGCGGGGGAAGGCATTCGATTCATGGGAGATCAGGTGAGCCGCGAGGCCCGGAACCCGCGCGCCTCGACGCGCAGCCCCGACGCGAGCCGATCGACGACCTGCCCGTGCAGCGAGTCGACGTCGATCACCGGCTCGCCGAGCAGCGCATCGAGCACGCCGTCGGGTTCGATCGGGGCGTCGCGGGCGGCGCCACACCGCGTCGACGCAAGGCTTGGCGACGACGTGGCACCGCTGCTGTCCGAGCACCCGGTTGCAGTCCGGGACGATGACGATCGGCTGGGCGTCGGGAACAGAAGGCGTCGGCATCGGTTCGGGACGGAAGGCGTCGCGGCGGCATGCCGCTCGCGGCGCGTCGGGCGCCGTGCGCCGACCTGCCCCGGGCGGCAACCGCCGTGCCCGAGCGCGTCAGGAGCCGGGACAAGGCTCGCGGGTCGCGTCCGGCAGGTTGGCCAGCGGCTCGAAGCCGGCGGCCGCCGCGGCCGCCACCCGCTCGGTCGGCACCTCGAAGATCACGATCCGGCCGTCGGGCGCGCCGCACAGCGCCGCCCGCATGCGGCCGTCCCTGCCGCAGGCGGTGCCGAGAACCGGAACGCCGGCCGCCGCGAGCTCGCGCTCGAGGGTGGCGCGCGGCGGCGGCACTTCGCACTGGCGCGAGCCGAGCGGCTTGTAGACGGCGACGGCGCCGCTGGCGGCGCTGGCGGCGCTCGCGCCCGGAGCCGCTCGGCCCGGCTGCGCAACCCCCGGTGCGCTGCACGCGGCAAGCGTCGCGAGCGTGCCCAGCAGCACCGGCAGGCTGCGGCGCTGCGGCCGGCGAGAGGTGCGGTGAGGTCGTCGGGGTTCGCGCGTCATGGCGGGCTCCTTGCAAGTGGCGGACCTGTTCGGTCGTGGGCGGCGCGCGCGATCTCGCGTTGCGAGACGGTCGTCGCTCGGCCCGGCTCAGTCGTCGTCGACCCGGATGCGCTTCAGCCGCGCCGACGCGCCGGTGCGCAGGGTGACGCGGCTGCGCGCGACGCCGAAGCGTTCGGCGACGAGCCTGAGCAGCTCGTCGTTCGCCTTGCCGTCGACCGGCGGCGCCTTCAGCTCGGCCGCCCAGGTGCCGTCCTCGCCCGGCTCGACGAGCACGCTGAGGCGCGCGTTCGGCTGCACCTTGATCTGCAGCAGCTTCACGGCGTGCCTCCACACACGCCAGTCAACCGGCTGGCGTGATCGCGACCGCGACGTCGCACAGGACCTCGCCGCACGGCACCGTGAGCTCGCCGCCGCCATGCGCGAGCACCCGCGTGCCGACGACCTTGCCGCTGCGCGTGTCGAACAGCGTGCAGCGGTAGTGCCCGGGCGCGAGGCCCGGCACGGTCAGGCCCGCCGGCAGCGTGGGGCCGTCGGTGCGCAGCGTGCCGTTCGGCGCCAGGTGGTCGGTGCGCAGCAGCCAGCCGAGCGCCTGATGCTCGTCGCCGCACGCGAACACCGCCAGGCCCGGCGTCGCGCGCGCCTCGTCGTTGAGGTTGCGACGACGGAAGCGCGTCCAGTCGATCAGCGGCAGGAAGCGCGCGAGACCGTGCTGGGCGACCCGCATGCCGTGCGTCAGCACGTGCGGGTGGCGGTTCGGCCAGCGCATGCCGCCGCCGGCGCCGCCGCTCGCGAGGTGAGCCCACTGGATGTGGCGGAAGTACTCGTCGTCGAACGCCTCCGGCAGGATTCGGTGATGGTCGAGAAAGGCGTGGATGGGCCCGTGCTCGGAATCGAATACCGGCCGCCCGTCGCTCGCCTCGCGCACGGCGGCACGCATCAGGCGACCGGTCGCGAGCGCCGGCGCGACGGTGTCGCGCGGGTCGTCGATGGTGTCGCGCTCGTAGAGGTGCGTGTTCGCGAAGTCGAGCCGCGGATGGCGGAACACCGGATCGCAGAGGGCCGGCCAGCGCAGCAGCTCGGGGCCGAAGATCGACACCGTCTGCAGGTGCGCGCGGCCGTGCAGCCGCAGCTCGAGGTCGCGCAGGAAGCTGCCGACATCGTCGATGAACGGCTCGCAAGCCGCCGGATCGTCCTCGCCGTGCGCCGGGTGCATCTCGTTCCAGAGGTCCCACGCGAAGAGCGCCGGGCTCGCGCCCCAACGCCGCGTCGCGAACTCGAGGCGCGCCTTGATCGCCGCACGCGTCGCCGGGCAGGTGATGAGCCGGCGGCGGTCGCTGCACGGACCGCCGTTGGCCGCGTTGTACGGGTGGTGGTGCCAGTGGCGCCAGGTGAAGAAGGTGTCGAACGGCGTCAGCAGCAGGTAGATGCCGACTTCCTCGCAGAGCGCGAACAGGTCGTCCCAGAGCCGCACCATGTTTGGCGCGAAGCGGCCGGCCGGGCGCTCGAGGAAGCGATGCCGGCTCTGCGCGTACTCGAGCATCAGGCGCAGGCAGTTGACGCCGTGCTCCTTGAGCCAGCGCAGATGCGCGCGCACCGCCGGCACGTTGCGGCGCTGGAACAGGCCCGCGAGCTCGGGCCAGCCGACCGCGTCGTTGTGGCCGATCGGCGTCCACGCCTCGGCGCGCTCGGTGACGAAGTACGGCAGACCGGGCCGTGACTCGATCCAGGGCAGGGGAGCGCTGCGGGTGGCGGGTGGCGGGGCGGCCGGTGGCGCGCTCGTTGGCGCGGGTTCGCGGTCGAGAAGGGCGAGGTCGGGTGCGGGATTCACGTGCGCGGCGGGTGGACGGATGGGTTGCGGCAAGCTCGATGCCGGCCCGGGCGCGGCGATGCTAGCGAAGCCCGGCGCCGCGGTTCGGGCACCGCGCTTGCTTCGACGGAGGAACCGGGCGAGACGGCGCCGACACCGGTCCACGCGCCAGGCGGCCGGCAGAGCCGATGACGATCAGGAGCGAACATGACGAGCGAACAGAACGCAGCCGACGACCCGCGCTCGAGCGAGGAGGTCGACGTCGGCGACCGCGCCGCCATCGAGCGCTGGACCCGTGCGCTCGGCGTCACCGACTCGGCGTTGCTGAACGCGGTCCAGGCGGTCGGCCCGCGCGTCGACAAGATCAAGGACTACCTCGGCCAGGGCGGCATGGCGGGGGATCAGTCCGACGCCTGAGCGGCTGCGGGGTCGCGCCGCGGACGACGCGCTGCCGGTGCCCGGCCGCGACCGGCCGGAGACGACCCGGATGCGGTCGACCCGATCGCGTCAACGACCGAGCGCCGAGCGCGCCGCCCGCTGGATCTGCGCCGCCTCGTCGATGAGGAGCCCGAGCCGACGCTCGAGCCACGGGGTGGGATCGTCCGCGGCGGGGCGCTCCGGCAGCAGTGCCAGGTCGGCGGAGCGCGCCGGCTGCGGCTCGACCGGCGGCGCGCGCAGGTCGAGCCTCCGCGCGAGCTCGCCTGACGCGCCGGCGAGCAGTGGATCGACGCGGCCGGCGCTGTCGCGCTCGTCCTTCAGGCGCGCCAGCGTCATGCGGACCATCGACAGGTGCGCCATCAGCCGCTCGCCGTGGTCGAGCACGGTCGCGATCTCGCGCGAGGGCAGGCGCACGCCGCGCGGCTCGACGCGACTGCGCTGCAGCGCCGCCGCGAGCGCCGACAGCGAGTCGTAGGCGCGGCGCCGGGCGAGCCGCTCCTCGACCGGGTCGCCGCGGCCCGGTTGCAGCGAATGCGTCGCGTAGCTCAGCAGGTCGCGCAGGACGCGGCCGACCGACTCGCGCACGCTGCGCCGCTCCCACGACGGCAGCACGTAGCTGAAGCTCCACGCGAGCAGCGCGCCCAGCAGCGTGTCGGCGACGCGCTCGCCGATCGCGAACCCGGAGCCCGGATCGACCGCGTGCGCCTGCAGCAGCGCCATCACGCTCGCCGCGGTCGCCGTCAGCCAGTAGAGGCGCATCACGAACGCATGGGCGGTGCCGAGCGCGACGATGAAGACGCCGTTGAGCGCGGCGGGCGTGGCGACGTGCGACAGCACGACGACCACCAGGCAGCCGAGGATGGTGCCGGCGACCCGCGCGTTGCGGCGCGCCAGCGTCTCGCCAAGCTTGCCGCGCAGCACGACCGCGACGCCGAGCACCAGCCAGTACGGATGCGCGCCCCACGGCAGCAGCAGCGCGAGGTAGTAGGCGGTCGCGAGGGCGAGCGCCATGCGCACGGCGTGACGCAGCACCGGCGAGGTGCCGGTGAGGTGCGGCGGCAGCGCGGCGAGCGGCCAGCCCTCGGGCGCGACGAAGGCCTGCAGCTGTTCGCGCGTCAGCGGCAGGCGCGCCGGCTCGCCCTGCAGCAGGCGGTCGAGCGCGCGGGCGTCTTCGTCGAGCCTGCGCACGCGGTCGCGCAGCGACGGCAGCAGGCGTGCGCGCGGCTCGTCGGCCGGCACGCCGAGGCGCTCGAGCGCGGCGTGGGCGGGCTCGCCGGCGCGATCGGCGGGCCGGGTGCCGTCGCGCACGTGCTCGGCGGCCGCGTCGAGCCGCTCGGCGATGGTGCGCAGCGCGCCGGCGACGGTCTGCCGGATCGCCTGCCCGGTGGCGTCGCTGCCGAGCAGGTCGGCGTCGAGCCGGCTCGCCAGCAGCACGTCGCGCAGGTCGATCGCGCGCAGCAGCACGCCGATGTCGCGCTCGCCCCGAGCGCCGGGCGGCGCCGCGAACAGGAAGTCGCGCGCGATCTGCAGCCGCTCGGCGAGACGTGCCTCGTCGCGGATCCAGGCGCGCAGGGGGGTCGCCGGCGTGCCTTCGCTGCCGGCGCTGCCGAGCACGTCGGCGCGCGAGCGGAACAGCTCGGCAGTGGCGCCGAGCGCCTCGACGAGCGCGAGCGTGCGGTAGCGCGGTTGGCACGCCGCACCCGAGACGAGCGCCCATCCGAGGTAGGCCGCCGCGCCGCCCGCGATCCACGCCGCGCCCTGCGCGCCGTGCGCGCTCGGCGGCACCGCCATCGCGAACACGGTCGCGAGCAGGGGCGCGAACGACACCGCGCCGGCACGCGCGCCCCAGGCCAGCGTCATCATCGCGACGAAGGCGATCGCCCCGATCGCGAGCCCCAGGGCGAGCGGCTGCGCCCTCAGCAGCTCGACCACCAGCGCGGCGAGGACGCTCAGCAGCGCCGCCGCGCCGACGCGGTGCCAGGTGCGCACCGGCGTGTTGGCGAGGTGGGCGATGCTGGCGCAGACCGCGCCCGAGACGACCAGCGCGGCGGCCTGCGGCCCCGCGAGCGTCGCTGCCGCGAGCTGGATCAGCGCGATGCCGAGCGCGACCTCGATGCCGTTGATCGCGAACGCCGGCAGTCGAAGCCAGGGCTTGAGGCGGGGAGAGACGTGGGGCATCGACGGGGCGCGGGACGGGCGCGGCAGCATAGCCGGCTCGGCACCGCTGGCGGCTGCGCCTGCCGCTCACGCTGCGGTCGCGCCCGCTGGGGCCGTCACGGGCAGTGCCCTCGCTATGCTCGGCGCCGATGAAGACGCTGCTGATCGTCTACCAGTCGACCACCGGCGGCACGCGGCAGATGGTCGAGGCCGCGGCGGCCGGCGCCGCCGCCGAAGCCGCCGGCGGCGTGACGACGCGCGTGCTGACCGCATCCGAGGCACGGGCCGATGACGTGCTCGCCGCCGACGGTTACCTGTTCGCGGCGCCCGAGAACCTCGCGACCATGGCCGGCCTGATGAAGGACTTCTTCGACCGCACCTACTACCCCGTGCTCGACCATGTCGCCGCGCGCCCCTATGCGGTGATGGTGTGCGCCGGCAGCGACGGCAGCGGCGCGGCGCGCCAGATCGAGCGGATCGCGACCGGGTGGCGCCTGCGCCGCGTCGCCGACCCGCTGATCGTCTGCACCCATGCGCAGACGCCGGAGGCGATCGCCCGGCCCAAGGTCATCGCCGACGAGGATGCGATCCGCTGTCGCGAACTCGGCGCATCGCTCGCCGCCGGCCTGGCGCTCGGCGTGTTCTGAGCCGCGGCGGCTTTTGCCGGTTCGAGCGTCGCCCGTCGGCCGCGCGTCGCTCAGCCCAGGAAGTGCCGGAACGCCGCCGCGAGAATCGCGGGGTCGGCGAGAGCGACGAACGCGATGCCGGTCAGCGCGCCGGCGAGGTGGGCGTCGTGATTAATGCGCCCGCGTGCCTGGCGCGATGCCCAGATCGTGTATGCGAGATAGCCCACCGCGAACAGCGGCGCCGGGATCGGCACCGGGATCGGCACGATGTAGAGCGAGCTCGCCGGGAAGTACAGGATCGATGCGAACAGCACCGCCAGGATTGCGCCCGAGGCGCCGAGGCTGCGGTACTCCGGCTCGTGACGGTGCGCGACCCAGGTGCCGAGATCGCTGACCAGGAGCCCGAGCGCATAGAGCGCCAGGAACGGCGCGCTGCCGATGCGCCGCTCGAGACCGAAGCCGAACGCCCAGAACGTGAAGCTGTTGAACAGCAGGTGCGCGAGGTCGGCGTGCAGGAAGCCGCTGGTGATCGCGGTGTGGTACTCGCGCCGCCGCACCAGCCAGTACGGACGGAACAGGTGGCGCTCGAGCAGCGCCGGCCGCGCGAGCGCGTACAGGCTGCCGGCGAGGATCAGCGCGAGCAGCAGCGCCGACATCGGCGCCCCGCGGGTTAGGGCAATCAGCGGATCCATGAAGCGTCGGGTCGCAGGGTGAGTGGCAAGGCTGCGCCGGGGCACGCCGCCATCGACCGCGCACCGCCTGCCGCCGCCTGGCGAGGCAGCGCGCAGTATCGCGGGGGCGGCGAGGTGCGCTGCGATGGCAGCTTGGCGGCGGCGTCGAGCGCCCGCAGACCCGGCGCGTTGCCGCTCGCGGAGCGTCGCACCGCGCTACGCTCGCCCGATGTTCGTCGACACCGATGGCCTGGAGGCGCCGGCCGGCCCGCTGCTGCTGCGGGTGCTGCCGAGCCCGGCACTTGCCTCGTTGCAGGCCGCGATCGCTGCCGCGGTGCCGGGGCAGCATGCCGTCGTGGCGCTGCACGTCACGCTCTGCATGAGCGCGCTCGACGCGGCCGGTCTGCCGGCGCCGCCGGCTTGCGTCGAGTTGCTCGACACGGCGCCGCGGCTGACCGGCGCGGAAGGCACCACGTCGGTCTGGCTGCCGCTCGCGAACCCCAGCCAACAGGCGCTTGCCGCCTTCGTGCAGGCGCTCGCGCGCCAGGCGAGACGCCTCGACGTGGTCGAACCCGGCCGCGTGTTCCACGTGAGCCTGTGCAACCGGAGCGGCGAGCGCGACGACTCGGTCGCCGAGCCCTGGCGCGCGCCATCGGAGCCGTTGCCGCTCGAGGCGCCGGCTCGGCGGCAGCGCTGATCGACGATGCCCAGCCGCGCGCCCGCACCTTGTCCATCCGCCTCGTCAACGGAGCCGGCCCGGCTCCGGCCCGGCACGCCGTGACGCCTGATGAGAGTCCATGACGCCGCGGCCGTGCGCGCCGCCTTGCCCTTCAACCGCTTGATCGACGCGCTGCGCGCCGCGTTCGCCGACGACGCCGCGGTGCCGACCCGCCACGTGCACGCGGTCGGCGGCGGTGCGGTCACCTCGCTGCTGATGCCGGCGTGGCAGGACGGCCGCTACTACGCCGTGAAGGTGGTCAACATCGCGCCCGGCAACGCCGCGCGCGGCCTCGCGGGCGTCCACGCGACGGTGCTGCTGCACGACGCGACCACCGGCGTGCCGCTCGCGTGCATCGACGGCAGCGAGCTGACGGCGCGCCGCACCGCGGCGGCGTCGGCGCTCGCGGCGTCGTACCTCGCGCGACCGGACGCGCGCCGGCTGCTCGTCGTCGGTGCCGGCCGCGTCGCCGCGCTGCTGCCGGAGGCCTACCGCGCGGTGCGTCCGATCGAGCGGGTCGACGTGTGGGCGCGCCGACCCGGCGCGGCGGAGGCGCTCGCTGCACAGTGGCGGCAGCAGGGCGTCGACGCGCGCGCGGTGACGTCGCTCGAACGCGCGGTGGTCGAGGCGGACGTGGTGAGCTGCGCGACGCTCGCGACCGCGCCGCTGATCGCCGGCGCGTGGCTCGGCGCCGGCAGCCATCTCGACCTCATCGGCAGCTTCACGCCGGCGATGCGCGAAGCCGACGACGCCTGTTTCGCCGGTGCGCGCGTCTGGATCGACACCGAGGAGGCGCTCGCCAAGAGCGGCGACCTGCTGGACCCGCTCGCGCGCGGCGTGCTGGCGCCCGGCGACGTCGTGGGGACGCTGGCGGGTCTCTGTCGCGGCGCCGCCGACACCCGGGCCTCGGCGGGCGAGCGCACGGTATTCAAGTCGGTCGGCAGCGCGCTCGAGGACCTGGCTGCGGCGGTGCTGGTCGCCGAGAGCAGCGCAACCGGCACGGCGTAGCCGTCGACGCCTCCGGCGCGCGAGCCGCATTCCGGGCCGCTCAGCCGACCGTCATCAGGCTCGCATTGCCACCCGCGGCGGCGGTGTTGATGCTGATGCTGCGCTCGACGCACAGCCCCTCGAGGGCGATGCGGTCGTCGCCGGGCGCGAGGCCGAGCACCGGCACGATGGCGCCGTCGCGGGCCGCCGCGGTCTCCAGCACCGCGCGCAGTGCGGCGCCGTCGCCGTGGGCGAGCACGACGTCGACGCGCGCGTCGCCCGCCGGGTCGTCGACGGGCGCGATGCGCTCGCGCACCGGCGCCGGCAAGGTCGTCGCGAGCGCTCGCTGTGCGGCCGGCCAGACCGCGCGACTGCCGACCGCCAGCACCGCGGCGAATTCGATCAGTTGGTCGTCCGCATCGGTCGCGATGCAGGCCACCGCATGCCGCGGCGCGATCGCGTAGAGGTTCGCCTCGCCGGTGGGACCGCGCAGCGTGCGTGCGAGGCCCGCGGGCGAGGCTGCCGCGAAGCGATCGCATGCCGCGGCGACGCGCGCGTGACCGTGCGCGCCGGCCCAGCGGGCGAGCGCCTGCAGAGCCGCCCGGGCGCCGCGGTCGACGCTCGGCAGAGGAAGGCCGTGCGTCGGCGGCTCCGCGAGCGCCGCGCCGGCGGCTTCGACGCTCGCCCGCGCCGCGTCTAGCGGCCGCTCGGCGAGCAGCCGCAGCAGGTAGAGCGGACCGCCGGCCTTCGGGCCGGTGCCCGAGAGCGCGTGACCGCCGAACGGCTGCACGCCGACCACCGCGCCGATCAGGTTGCGATTGACGTAGAGGTTGCCGGCGGGGAGGCCCGCGGCGACTTCGGCGACGCGTTCGTCGATGCGCGTGTGGACGCCGCCGGTCAGTGCGTAGCCGGTCGCGGCGATCGCCGCGAGCAGCGCCGGCAGCTCGTCTCGGCGGTAGCGCAGCACGTGCAGCACCGGGCCGAACACCTCGTGCGTCAACGCGTCGAGCCGGTCGAACTCGATCAGCGTCGGCGCGACGAAGCTGGCGCCCGCTGGCAGGTCGGCCGGCAGCGCGGCGCGCACGACGCGGCAGCCGCGCGCGCGCATCGCCTCGACGTGCGCCTCGATCGCCGCAGCAGCGGCCGCGTCGATCACCGGGCCGACATCGGTCGCGAGGCGCCGCGGATCGCCGACGCGCAGTTCGCCGAGCGCGCCTTCGAGCATCGTCAGCACGCGCTCGGCGACGTCGCGCTGCACCGCGAGGATGCGCAGGGCCGAGCAGCGCTGGCCCGCGCTGTCGAACGCCGAGGTCAGCGCGTCGGCGACGACCTGCTCCGCAAGCGCCGACGAATCGACCACCAGCGCGTTCTGGCCGCCGGTCTCGGCGATCAGCGGCACCGGCCCGCCGCCGGCGCCGAGGCGCTGCGCGAGCGTGCGCTGCAGTCCTTTCGCGACCGCGGTCGAGCCGGTGAACAGCACCGCCTCGATGCGCGTGTCGGCGGCGAGCGCCGCGCCGACCGTTTCGCCCGGTCCGGGCAGGAGCTGCAGCGCGCCGTGCGGCACGCCGGCCGCGTGCAGCCGGTGCACCGCTTGCGCCGCCACCAGCGGCGTCTGCTCGGCGGGTTTGGCGAGCACCGGATTGCCGGCGGCGAGCGCCGCGCCGACCTGGCCGACGAAGATCGCGAGCGGGAAGTTCCACGGGCTGATGCAGGCGACCGGGCCGAGCGGCCGGTGCGTCGCGTGGTCGAGGTCGCGCCGCACCTGGCCGGCGTGGTGGCGCAACGAATCGACGGCCTCGCGCACCTCGGCGACCGCCGCGGCGAGGGTGCGGCCGGCCTCGCGCAGCACGAGCGCGGCCAGCGGCTCGAGGTCGCGCTCGATCGCGTCGGCGGCGCGTTCGAGCGCGGCGGCCCGTTCGGCGGGGGCGGTGGCGGCCCAGTCCGGCGCGATCGCGACCGCGCGGGTGAGCGCCTGCTCGATCTCCTCCGGGGTCGCGTCGCGGACGTGGCCGACCACGTCGCTCGGATCGGCCGGGTTGCGGATCGGCTGCCAGTCGCCCGGCTGCGGCGCCCGTCGGGGCGTCGCATCGACCGCGGGGCCCGTCGCCCCGTCGCGGTCGGCATCCGCATCGGTCCCGGCGACCCGGCGTTCGTGCGACGACGCTTCGATCGCGGTTGCGATCGACGCCAGCGCGGGCTCGCTCGCCAGGTCGACGCCGCGCGCGTTGCGGCGGTCGGTGCCGTAGAGGTCGCGCGGCAGCGGGATCGCCGGGTGCGGTCGGCCGACCGCGCCCTCGGCGGCCCCAGCGCCCTCGACCGTCCGCACCGGGTCGGCGATCAGCTCGTCGATGCCGACCTCGCGATTGCCGACGCGGTTGACGAACGAGGTGTTGGCGCCGTTCTCGAGCAGGCGCCGCACCAGGTAGGCCAGCAGCGTGTCGTGGCGGCCGACGGGCGCATAGATGCGGCACGGCACGCCGAGCCCGCCGCGCGCGACGCCCGCCACCACCTGCTCGTAGAGCGGCTCGCCCATGCCGTGCAGGCACTGGAACTCGTACGCCGTCGCGCCGCGTGCGCTCGCCAAGGTATGGACGCTGGCCAGCGTCTGCGCGTTGTGCGTCGCGAACTGCGGGTAGACCGCGGCACCGGCGTCGAGCAGGCGGCGCGCGCACGCGAGGTAGGCGACGTCGGTATGCGCGCGCCGCGTGTAGACGGGGTACTCGGCAACGCCGTCCACCTGCGCGCGCTTGATCTCGCTGTCCCAGTAGGCGCCCTTGACGAGCCGCACCATCAGGCGCCGGCTGCTCGCGCGCGCGAGATCGACCAGGTGGTCGATCACCGCCGGCGCGCGCTTCTGGTAGGCCTGCACGACGAAGCCGAGCCCGGCCCAGCCGGCGAGCGAAGGCTCGGCGACGAGACGCTCCAGCAGGTCGAGCGACAGTTCGAGGCGGTCGGCCTCTTCGGCGTCGAGGTTGATGCCGATGTCGAGGCGCCGGGCGCGTTCGACGAGTGCCAGCAGGCGCGGATAGAGCTCGGCGTGAACCCGCTCGACCTGCGCCCGCGAATAGCGCGGGTGCAGCGCCGACAGCTTGATCGAGAGGCCCGGGCTCGCGTCGACGCCGCGCCCGCCGGCGGCGCGGCCGATCGCGTCGATCGCGTGCGCGTAGGCGGCGGCGTAGCGCTCCGCATCGACAGCGGTCATCGCGCCTTCGCCGAGCATGTCGTACGAGAAGCGAAAGCCGCGCGCCTCGCGCGTCCGCGCCTGCGCGAGCGCGGACTCGATCGTCTCGCCGGTGACGAACTGCTCGCCCAGCATCCGCATCGCGAGATCGACCCCGCGCCGGATCAGCGGCTCGCCGCCGATGCCGGCGATGCGGCCGAGCGCGGCGCCGAAACCGCTCGTGCTGTGGGTCGAGACGAGCTTGCCGGTGAGCAGCAGGCCCCAGCTCGCGGCGTTGACGAACAGCGAATCGCTGCGCCCGACGTGGGCGAGCCAGTCGCCGCTGCCCACCTTGTCGCGGATCAGTGCGTCGCGCGTCGCCGCGTCGGGGATGCGCAGCAGCGCTTCCGCCAGGCACATCAGCGCGACGCCTTCGTGCGACGAGAGGGCGAATTCCTGCAGCAGGCCCTGCACGAGCCCGGGCGGCCCGCCGTCGTCGGCACGTTCGCGCAGGCCCTGCACCAGCCGCATCGCGAGCGCACGCGTCGCGGTGGCTTCGGCAGCGGTCAGGCGAGCGGCGTCGAGCAGTGCGGCGACGCAGGCGGGCTCCGACGCGTCGGCGAGCGCCGCGATCGCCTGGCGCGACGGCGTTCGCTCGTGCCAGAGCGTGAACGGCGGGTTCGCGGCGCCGGCGGCCGCGATGGCGCAGGCTTGGTGTGGGTCGACGACGGACATCGGATGCGGGCGAGCTGCGGGCCGGGACGACGCCTCCCGAGCGTCGCCTCGGCCGCAAGCATGCACGCGTCGGCGCTCGGCTGCCCGCGCGGCCCCGCCCCGAGGCGCAGGCGGCGCCCGGTTCGACTATCGTGCGACGGATGCCCGGCGTCGAGCGGCGCCGCAGCGACGCTTCGAGGAGAGACCTGCCGATGAAGTACGACGTGATCAGCCGCGGCGCGCGCCTCGAGGCGATCGGCGCGCACAGCGGCTACCGGATCCGGCTGTCGACGGTCGGGGCGCCGACCGCGTGCGCGTACCCGGTCAACGCCTGGGTGCGGGGCTCCGAGAGCGAGGACGAGGTGAGGGTGCCGATCCCGAAGCGCCACTACGCGAACCCGACCGAGGCGCTCGACCACGGCTGGGCCTGCGCGATCGCGTGGATCGACGCCATGAACCATCGCCTGAGCGATCCCGAGTACCTGCAGTCCTGACGCACGGCGGCCGTCGCGTCGGACGCGGCGCTTGCGCGCGCCGCGTCGCGCGAGCACGGCGGGCGCATGCCCTTGCGCAGCGCCCGAGCGCGGCGCTATAACCCGCCCGCGGCAACCGGGAGAACGTGATGTCCGACTTTCGCGACGTGGTGATCCTGTTGCCGGGCATCACCGGCAGCGTGCTCGCGAATGCCGCCGGCAAGGAGGTGTGGGCGCCGTCCGCGGGAGCGGCCTGGCGCGCGATCACGAGCTTCGGCAGCTCGATCACCGGGCTCGAGCTCGCCGGCGACGATGCCGACGACGGCGTGTCGGCGCCGCGCCTCGTCGCCGACGTGACGCTGGTGCCGGGCCTCGTGAAGATCGACGGCTATTCGCGCATCGAGAACTACCTGGTCGAGCACCTCGGCCTCGAGCGCGGTGCCAACTACTTTCCGTTCCCTTACGACTGGCGGCGCGACAACCGCGTGAGCGCCAGGCGCCTCGAGTCGCAGGCGATGGCGTGGCTCAAGACCTGGCGCGAGCGCTCCGGCAACGCCGAGGCGCGGCTGGTGCTGATCGGCCACTCGATGGGCGGGCTCGTCGCGCGCTACTTCATCGAATGCCTCGGCGGCTGGCAGGCGACGCGCGCGCTCCTCACGCTCGGCACGCCGCATCGCGGCTCGCTCAACGCGGTCGGCTTCCTCGAGAACGGCATGAAGAAGGGCATCGGCCCGTTCGGGCTCGACCTCTCGCCGCTGCTGCGCTCGCTGACCTCGGTGTATCAGCTGCTGCCGATCTATCCGTGCATCGGCACCGGCGCCGGCGAGCTGCAGCGCATCGCGGCCGCTGCCGAGGCGGGGCTGCTCACGCACGTCGATGCCGCGCGCGCCCACGCCGCGCGTGCCTTCCACCAGGAGATCCAGGACGCCCAGGCGCGCAACGCGCGCGACGAGGCGTATGCACGGAATGGTCCGACCCTGGTCCCGGTCGTCGGCATCGAGCAGCCGACGGTGCAGTCGGTGCAGGTGAAGGACGGCCGCATCGAGCTGCTCAACAGCCACGACGGCAGCGACTTCGGCGGCGACGGGACCGTGCCGCGGGTGTCGGGAACGCCGATCGAGATGGGCGACGCCAAGCGAGAGGTCTACGCGGCCGAGATGCACGGCGCCCTGCAGAACGCCGACGGCACGCTCGCCAACCTGCGCGGCGTGCTGACGCGCGACAGGATCGATTTCCGCAAGTTCCAGCGCGCGGAGGACGCCGCGATGCTGACGCTCGACGTCGACGACGTGGTGCTGCCGGGCGACCCGGTCGCGGTGCGCGTGCGGGCGTCGGAAGGCAACCCGCGCATCAGCGTCACGCTCACGCTGGTCGCCACCGGCGAGGCGTTCGACGAGCCGCTCGCGCGCGATCCGGAGCCGGGCTGGCAGCAGGGCATCTTCGACCTCGAACCCGGCATCTGGCGCGTGACCGCGCACGCCGAGGGCGCCACCCCGGTGAGCGACCTCGTCGTCGTCGCGGCGCCATGACGATCGGCTGGAGCGACCGGCTCTTCATCGTCGACGGCGACGCGCCGGCCGTCGATCAGCTCGGCGCGCTGCAGGGAGTCGACGCACCCTGGCTGGTGATCGAGCGGCTCGGCGGCGCGCTGCGCTACGTGTTCAGCTACGAGGAGCTGCTCGACCTGCTGCGCCGCACCCATGTCGCGTTCGACCCCGATTCGCCGAGCAGCCTGGCCGACGTGCTCGGGCTGCACGAGTGGCAGGCGAGCGGCGAGGTGCGTCTCGCCGACCTGGCCGCGGCGGTGATCGACGCCAGCCGGGCCGGCGCGGCCGGTCCGAGCGGGCTGCGTCTGGTGGTGCTCGACGATGCCGGGCGGGTGAGCGCGATCGGTGGCGAGGACGTCGACGCTGCGCCCGAGCCGGTCTGGGCCGCGGCGCCCGCCTCCGCATCGGCAGACCCGTTCGAGGCATTCGGCGCGACGCGCGGCGGCGCTCCGTCGGCAGGCGCCGACGCGGTTCGGGGCGATCCGTTCGGCGCCATCGCCGAGCCCGCAGCGGCCGCTGGAGCCGAGCCGGCGCCGGCGAGCTCGGCCGAAGCGGTCGACCCGGGCGGCATCGCCGCGGGCGCCGGCGACGGCGCGCGCCGCTCGCCACGCGACGACGACGAGGGCACCGCGCCGATCCGCCACCCCTCGATCGAGCCGCGCGGCGAGCTCGTGCCGGCTGCGCCGGTGACGCTCGTCGTCGACCTGCTGCGCGAGGCGTCGAGCAGCACTTCGGGCGGCCCGCTCAGCCTCGGCACGCAGGCCGCCGACTGGCAGACGCTCGACATCGGCGTGACGCTGGTGTCGCCGGCGATCGACTTCGAGCGCAGCGGCCGCGGCCGCGTCACGATCCACCGCAACGCCGCGTCGGTGCCAGCCGAGATCCATGGCCGCGTGCTCGACGACGTCGCGCCGGGCACCGACGTCGAGGTGCACGCGCAGTTCTGGTCGGGGACGCGCTACTCGGGCGGCGCGGTGCGGGTCTTGCGGGTCGCGGCTGCGCCGGCCGCCCACGGTACGGGCGCGCCGTCCGCACTGCCGGATCGCGCGGCGCCACCGGCCGGCGACGCTCGGGCGGGTGCGTCGGGCGGCGACGCTCCTGCGGCGCTGGCGGCTTTCGCGGCCACTGCCGCCGCGCCGGGCGCCGCCGTCGGCACGCCCGCCCGCACATCCGCCGGCGCGACCGGCGCGATCCGTGTCGAGCCCGACGCCGAGCCGCCCGACCTCACCGTCTTCATTACGCTATTCGACAAGGAGCGGCCCGGCCGCATGCACTGGCGCATGACGACCGAGCCGTTCGACGCCCTGCCGCCCAAGCTCGACGCGATCATCGACGTCGGCCAGGACCCGGCCAGCGAGGCGGCCGCCCGCTTCAAGGAGTTCGCCAACCTCGAGCGCGGGCAGCACCGCGAGAGCATCGAGGGCTTCGGCGAGAAGCTCTGGGACAGCGCGCCGCCCGAGTTCCAGGCGGTCTACTGGGCGCTGCACGACCACTACCGGCGCCCGCTCTCGATCCAGTTCGTGAGCGACGATCCGTACCTGCCGTGGGAATTGATGCGGCCGTACCGGGACGGCGAGACGCACCCGCCGCTGGCGGTACGTCACGCCGTCGCGCGCTGGATCGGACGCTGGCACGGCTACATGAGAAATCGCCTGCGCGCCGGACGCCTGATCGCGATCGCGCCGAAGTACAAGACCGTGAGTGCGCGCCTCACGCTCGCCGAGGCCGCCGCGGCGCGGCTCGTTGCTTCGTTCGGCGCCGAAGCGGTCGACGGCACCTGGCCGAGCCTCAACGAGTTGCTGGTGCGACCGTCCGGCGCGCCGATCGGCCTGCTGTACTTCACCGGCCACGGCGTCTTCAGCGGCGACGCGGCAGCGTCGGCCATCAAGCTGACGGACCGCGCGATGAAGGTCACCGAGGTCGGCCGGCGCGAGGTCTCGCTCGGCGAGCGCGACGGCACGCTGGTGTTCTTCAACGCCTGCGAGGTCGGCGCGACCGGGCGCCTGCTCGGCAGCGTCGGCGGCTGGGCCGACGCGTTCCTGTCGCGCCGCTTTCGTGCCTTCATCGCGCCGCTCTGGGCCATCGACGAAGAAGACGCGGCACAGGTCACCGACGAACTGCTCGCGCGCATCATCCGCGAGCGCGTGCCGGTCGGCGCCGCGCTTCGCGACCTGCGGGCCGCGCACGGCGACGTCTCGCCGACGTTCTACTCGTACCTGCTTTTCGGCGACGTCACGGCGCGGGTCGAGTCGAGCGCCTGAACCCGCGCGTCGGTCAGACCATTCCCGCACGCCGGGTCGCGGGTCGAGCGGCGCCGCGTGCGTGCGATGCCGGTCGTCGGCATCTACACCGGCGATCGGCCGCCGCCAGTGCGCCTCAGCGCACCTGCTGGCGCTCGCGGATGCGTGCCATCAGCGGGGACGGCCCGGTGACGCTGCGGTCGAACGGCAGCACGATCGGTCCGACCACGTCGAGGATGCGGCGCACGTAGTTGCGCGTCTCCTGGAACGGGGGCACGCCGAGGTAGCGCTCGACGGCGCCCTCGCCGGCGTTGTAGGCCGCCGCCACGAGCCGCACGTCGCCCTCGAAGTAGGCGAGCAGCCAGCGCAGGTAGGCGACGCCGCCGCGGATGTTCTGCGCCGGGTCGAACGCGTTCTTCACGCGAAAGCGCGACGCCGTCTCGGGAATGAGCTGCATCAGCCCTTGCGCGTTCTTCGGCGACACCGCCCCGGCGTTGAAGTTCGACTCGGCCCGCATGATCGCGAGCACCAGCGACTGCGCGACGTTGTGCTCGGTCGCGATCTTGCCGACCAGGTTGGCGATGATGCGCGGCGCCATGATGCTGGCCGCCGGCACGGGGGCCGACGCGGCCGGCGGCGGTGCCGGCGGCGTCGGCTCGCGCATGCACGGCGGCGGCTCGACCTGCGGATCGCCGGTGACCCGCAGCATGGTCCTGGCCTGCTCGATGCCCTGCGCGGCGGCGGCGCGGAAGAAGAACGCCGCCAGCGCGTCGTCGCGGCGCACGCCGCGACCGTTGGCGTACATCCAGCCGAGGTCGAACTGCGACGACGCGTCGCCCAGGCGCGCGGCTTCGCAATACAGCTCGGCGGCACGCGCGCCGTCGCGCGCGACGCCGTTGCCGTGCTCGTAATCGACCGCCATGCGGCGCAGGGTGGCGATCCGTTCGGCGTCGGCGCCGCTGCGCGCCGGCTCGGTCGCTGCCGCGATGCGAAGCGGCGCGTCGCCACGGCGCGGTGCCGCGATCGTCTCGGCGCTCACGTTGACGGCCGCATGCAGCTCGGACGCCATCGGCGTGAAGGCGGCAGTCGCCGCCGGCAGCGCGACGCCGGCGACCGCGTCGTCCGCCGGCGCGGCGTCGGCATCGGTCCCGCTCGCCAGCGCCGGCGCGCAGGCGGCGAACACCGCCGCCAGCACGAGCACGTCGCGCAGGCGGCGCCGGCACGACGGCGCATGCGGCAGGGGCGGGGGTGACTCGGGGCTCGGCATCGGCGGGGCTTTTCGCGGGAGCGCGAGGTTACTTGAAGCGTCGCCGCGCGTGAAGCGGGTCGGGCCGCCGCGCCGCGCGGACCGACGAACGGCAGCTGCGGCAGGGCTGCGCCGGCGCTCCTAGAATCCGCCCCCCGCCACCACGAGCCGGAGCCTTCGATGCCAGCCACTTCCGCGGACGACGAACGGGCGCTCGCCGACATCGCCGTGCGGCACGGCTTCAGCGTCGACGCGGCGCGCGAGATGGTCGCGGCGCTGCAGCGCGGCTGGGGCTCGATGGCGCAGTTCGACCACCCCGAGTTCGGCGGCTACGGCCAGTGGCTGCGCGGCGGCATGACGATGATCGGCGACATGTTCAACGCGTCGCTGCGCAACCGCGTCGATGCGCTGGCCACCGATCTGGCGGCGTACCTGGCCGGTGGTGGCGGGCAGCTGGTGGCGCCTGCCGGGGCGGCCGCGTCTGCGGCTTCGTCGGCGACGCTGCCGGCTGCGTCCGCCGCGTCGACGGCAGCGAACGCCTCGCGAGCGATCCCGGCCGCCGACCCGACTTGGCCGTCGCCCGCCGCCGCCCCCGCGCCGGTCGAGCCAGCGCCCGAGGCAGGCGCGACGCGACCCGCCGGCGGGCCGTCCCAGTTCCAGCGCCAGGGCGACGCGCGCAGCGCCGCCTCCGTCTCGTCGTCCCCCGGCGGCGGCTTCCCGGCGTTCCGGGAGTTCGGCAACTGGTGGCCCGACGAGCTGAGCGGCCCGAGCAGCACCGGCGCGCAGAACGAGATGCGCTACGCGTACTTCGGCGACCAGCGGCGCCTCGCGATCGACGACGGCCGCACGGTCACCGTCTACGACACGCTCGACCATCGCATCGGCGGCTTCTCGCAGCAGCAGTCGGCAACGCGCACGATGACGATGTCCAGCCAGCACGGACCGATCGACATCGCGAGCCTGCCGGTCGTCTCGACGGCGCCGTCGCGGCGCTGACGCGCTCCGCCGGCGGGCGCCAGCGCGTCGGCCGCGACCGCTCGTCGCGTGGCGGGAAAACCCGCCCGAGAAACGGCGGGTCACCCTTTGACAGGGGGCAGTGCGGCTCCTAACCTCGCGCCGCACACAGGGAGGCTCCATGAAGAAGAAGCTCTTTGCGCTGCTGCTCGCAGCCGGCGCCGTCGGCACCGCATCGGCGGCACCTGTCAGCGTGCTGTTCGTCGGCAACAGCTACACGTTCGGTCGCATCGACCCGGTGATGAGCTACAACGCCGCCAACGTGCACGACCTCACGTACGCGATGTGGCAGGCCAACCCGAGCGGCACCAACGCGTTCGAGCCGCACCCGTGGGGCGGCGTGCCCGGCATCTTCAAGCAGTTCACGGTGCAGGCGGGGCTCGACTACGACGTGTCGCTCTCGACCCGCAACGCGGCCTCGCTGCGCGGGCACTTCCTCAATTCCAACCCGGCCGGCTGGGACCTGCGCGGCAACATCGCCTCGCGCGCCTGGGACAAGGTGGTGCTGCAGGAGCAGAGCGACGAGCCGCTCACGAAGCAGCCGGGCCTCGCGTCGAATCCCGACTACTTCCGCGCCTACGCGAACAAGATCGAGCAGTTCGTCCACCAGGGCAACGCGCATTCGTACCGCGAGCGCGAGATCATCGGCGGCAACGCCGCGGCCTGCCAGGCCGCGACCGGGGCGAGCGCGACCACCTGCAACACGGTGCGCGACGTGCCGGCCAACCCGAACGCGCGCGGCAGCACCGAGGTGTTCCTGTACGAGACCTGGGCGCGGCCGAACCTGATCAACGCGCCGTTCACCACCGTCACCGACCCGGTGACCGGCGCGATCTCGTTCACCACGACCCCGGCGGGCTCGTTCTACGACTCGCTCGAGGAGATGACGGCCGACCTGCACCAGGCGTATTTCGGCGTCGCTGCCGCGAACGCCGGCTTCGCCGGGGTCGCGCCGGTCGGCGACGCGTTCCTGCGTGCGGTGCAGGAGGGCATCGCGACGCGCGACATGTACGCGCCCAACGCGCGGACCGACGGCCTCATCGACCTGTGGTTCGACGACGGCACGCACGCCAGCGTCGCCGGTTCCTACCTCAGCGCGCTGGTGCTGTTCGGCCAGCTCACCGGGCTCGATCCCATGCTGCTCGGCGCCGCCGAGCGGGCCGCACGCGACCTCGGCCTCACCGCCGCGCAGGCGCTCGCCCTGCAGCGCATCGCGAGCGGCGAACTCGGCTTCCTCGCGGTGCCGGAGCCGGCGAGCTGGGCGCTGGTTGCGCTCGGCCTCGGGTGGATCGGCTGGCGCCGCCGGGGCGACGCGCCGAGGCCGCTGCCGGGCGCCGCCTGACGCGCGCCGGCCCGTCTCAGTCGCTGCCCGGGCTCGCCACGTAGAGCAGCGCGCCGCAGCTGCCGCACGAGTGGCCGCGCATGCGCACGTCCTCGGGCAGGCTGCGAACCGCCTTCTTGTGCGAGCCGCAGAAGCGGCACGAGACCTGGCCGTTGTTGACGTGGCCGGGGAAGCTCTTCACGTACCACGCGTACGTTGCCAGCAGCGGCAGCTTGCGCGCGCGCATGCGGCGTGCGAGGGCGCGGCAGAGCAGCGTCGCCTGCACGAGGCCGACGCCGGTCGCGAGCACCGTCAGCGGCGTCGTCGGCGCGAACTGCAGTGCAAGCGCGAAGCGCTCGAGCACCCAGAGCGGCATCGCGAGCGCAGCGCCGAAGACACCCACGAGCGCGATGCGCTGGCTGAGCGAGAGCGTCGGGACGGGCAGGCCTTCGTCGGTCATGGGCTTGAGGGTCGTGTGTTGCCGGTTGTTTCGGACTCGCCGCGGCGTTGCTGAGACCGGTGCCCGCGCGCACCGTGACGTTGTCGACGCTTCCCGCGCGCGTCCATCGGCTCCCGCGCGATGGCTACGCGCTTGCCGGGCTGTCGGGCGCGCCAGCGCCTCCTACAATCGCGCGCTTCGAGGAACAAAGCTCGGCGTCAGCGCCGCAGTCGACGGCATGGCGCGCAAGAGCCCCGCACCGGATCGAGTTCAGCCGCTGCGCGCGGCCAGACCCAGCCCACGCACCGCGGCAGGCGCGAGCGGCGGCGCTGCGCTGCCGAAGACGCCCTCCGGCATTCACGGGCTCGACCAGATCACCGGCGGCGGGCTGCCGCGCGGCCGGCCCACGCTGGTGTGCGGCGCCGCCGGTTGCGGCAAGACGATGCTGGCGGCCGAGTTCCTGGCGCGCGGTGCGAGCGAGTTCGACGAGCCGGGGGTGTTCATGGCGTTCGAGGAGAACGCCCAGGAGATCGCCGCCAACGTGCGCTCGATCGGCTTCGACCTCGGCAAGCTCGAGCGTCAGCGGCGGGTCGTCATCGATCACGTGCAGGTCGAGCGCAGCGAGATCGAGGAGACCGGCGAGTACGACCTCGACGGGCTCTTCATCCGCCTCGCGCACGCGATCGACTCGATCGGTGCCCGACGGGTGGTGCTCGACACGATCGAGGCGCTGTTCGCCGGGCTCGCCAACCACGCCGTGCTGCGTGCCGAGCTGCGGCGCCTGTTCCGCTGGCTCAAGGACAAGGGCGTGACCGCGGTCGTCACCGCCGAGCGCGGCGAGAACACGCTGACGCGCTACGGGCTCGAGGAGTACGTCGCCGATTGCGTGATCCTGCTCGACCACCGCATCGACCAGCAGATCTCGACGCGGCGGCTGCGCGTGGTCAAGTACCGGGGCTCGGCCCACGGCACCAACGAGTACCCGTTCCTGTTGAGCTCGCACGGCATCGCGGTGCTGCCGATCACCTCTCTGCGGCTCGAGCACGCAGCCTCCGACGAGCGCGTCCTGACGGGCGTTCCGGGTCTCGACGCGATGCTCGGCGGACGGGGCGTGTTTCGCGGCAGCAGCGTGCTCGTGTCGGGCTCGCCGGGCACCGGCAAGAGCAGCGTCGCCGCGAGCTTCGCGGCGGCGGCGTGCATGCGGGGCGAACGCGCGCTGATCTTCGTGTACGAGGAGTCGGCGAGCCAGCTGTTCCGCAACATGCGCTCGATCGGGCTCGACCTCGCCAAGTGGGAGCGCAAGGGCCTGCTGCGCGTGCACGCGTCGCGGCCGACGCTGTACGGGCTCGAGGAGCACCTGGTCCTCATGTACGAGATGGTGCGCAGCTTCCGACCCGGCGTGGTCGTCGTCGATCCGATCAGCAATCTCGGCAGCAACCCGTCCGATCCGGGGCTCAAGACTGCCTTGCTGCGTCTCATCGACTTCCTCAAGGAAGAGGGTGCGACCGCGGTGCTGTCGAGCCTGACGTCCGATGCGGCGGGGACGTTCGCCGACTCCGAGGTCGGCGTCTCGTCGCTGATGGACAGCTGGCTGATGCTGGCCAACGCCGCGTCGAACGGCGAGCGGCGGCGCACCCTGCAGTGGCTGAAATCGCGCGGCATGCCGCACTCGAACCACGTGTGCGAGTTCGTGTTCAGCGAGCGCGGCATCCACGTGATCGGCGCCGACGGCACTGCGGCGCCGCCGCTGCGCGGCCCGGGCGAGAAGGCGGCGCCGTCGCAGCCGCCGCGCGCGCGCCGGCGCGCCGCGACGGCGGAGGGCGCCTGATGGTCACCAAGGCACGCGCTTCCGCGCACGGTTCCGACGGCATGCCGAAGGCCGAGTGGCAGCTGCGCCTCTACGTGGCGGGGCAGACCAGCAAGTCGCTCACGGCGCTGGTCAACCTCAAGAAGCTCTGCGAGACCCACCTCGCGGGGCGCTACGAGATCGAGGTGATCGACCTCCTCGTCAATCCCAAGCTCGCGGCCGGCGACCAGATCCTCGCGGTGCCGACGCTGGTGCGCAAGGTCCCGGAGCCCATCCGCAAGATCATCGGCGACCTCTCGAACGAGGATCGCGTGCTGGTCGGCCTCGACGTCCAGGCCGTGCGTTAGGCGCAACGGCGGCACAACGCTTGCCCTTGAGCCCGGATGGAACCCGCCGCGCCACCCGATTTCGCCTTCCGCCTCTACGTGAGCGGCGCCACCCCGGCCTCGGCGCGGGCGCTCGTCAACACGCGGCGCATCTGCGAAACGCATCTGGCGGGGCGCTACCGTCTCGACATCCTCGAGCTCGCCGAGCACGTCGAGCTCGCGACGCGCGATCAGATCGTCGCGGCGCCGACGCTGATCAAGCTCTCGCCACCGCCGCTGCGGCGCTTCATCGGAGATCTTTCCGAGAACGAGGGATTGCTGCGCTGCCTGCCCGCCGCGACGGCGGGCTGATGGCCGCGCCCGCAACCCAGCCGGCGGACTCCCGCCCCATGGATCCCGACGACGTGCAGGCGATGCAGCTCGAGTGCGCCGAGCTGCGCGCTCGCCTCGACGAGGCCGAAGCGACGCTCGCCGCGATCCGCGGCGGCGACGTCGACGCCCTCGTCATCGGCGATCACGTGTACACGCTCGACAGCGCCAACGCGGCGAGCAACTCGCTGCGCAAGGACGTGCTTGCGCAGATGCAGGACGCGGTCGTCGCCTGCGACGACGACGGGCGCGTGATCTACATGAACCCGGCGGCGGAGCGCCAATACCGCCGCAGCATGTCCGAGGCGCTCGGCCACCCGCGCCGCGAGCTGTTCACCGAGACCTGGACCGACGCCGCCAGCGAGGCCCGCTCGCTCGACAGCCTCCAGCGCCACGGCACCTACCGCGCGCACTCGATCCACACGCGCAGGGACGGCAGCCGGCTGCACGTCGAGGCCACGGTGTCACGCCTCGAAGGCGCCGACGGGGCGTCGATCGGCCATCTCGCGGTGATCCGCGACATCAGCGAGCGCGTGCAGAACGAGGAGAGCCTGCGCGCGGCGACCGAGGCGCTCGCGCGGCGCGAGCGCCAGTTCGCGACGCTGGTCGAGAACTCGCCCGACGTGCTGGCGCGCTTCGATCGCGAACTGCGCCACCGCTACGTGAGCCCGGTGGTCGAGCGCTACACCGGGCTGCGGCCCGATCAGTTCATCGGCAAGACCAACCTCGAGCTCGGCATGGACGCGGCGCTCGGCGCCCAGTTGTCCGAAGCGGCCGAGCGCGTGTTCCAGACCGGGCAGGTCGGGCGCACCAAGTTCCGCGTGCGTGCCGTCGACGGCACCGACGCGGTGTTCGAGGCGCGCATCGTCCCCGAGTTCGCCGACGACGGCGGCATCGAGTCGGTGCTGTCGATCGCCGCCGACGTGACCGAGCAGGAAGCCGTCGACGCCGCCCGGCGCGCCGCCGAGGCGTCGCTGCGCGAGTCGGATCGCCGCAAGGACGAGTTCCTGGCGACGCTCGCGCACGAGCTGCGCAACCCGCTCGCGCCGATCCGCAACGCGCTCGGTCTGATGCGCCTCAGCACCGACGGAGCGACGCACGCGAACGCGCGCGCGGTGATCGAGCGCCAGCTGCTGCAGATGGTGCACCTCGTCGACGACCTGCTCGACGTCGGCCGCATCAGCCAGGGCAAGCTCGAGCTGCGCCGCGACTCGGTCGACGTCGCGGCAGCGGTGCAGGCGGCGGTCGAGACGAGCCGGCCGCTGATCGATGCCGGCCGGCACCAGCTCACGATGCATCTGCCGCCGCCGGGCGCGCTGCGCGTCGACGCCGACGCCACGCGGCTGACGCAGATCGTCGCGAACCTTCTCAACAACGCCGCCAAGTACACGCCCGAGGGTGGCCGCATCGAGGTCGCGGCGACGCGCGATGGCCCCGATGCGCTGATCAGCGTCAGCGACAGCGGGGTCGGCATCCCGCCCGACATGCTGCCGCAGGTGTTCGACATGTTCGCGCAGGTCAACCGCACGCTCGATCGCGCGCAGGGCGGCCTCGGCATCGGCCTCGCGCTCGTCAAGCAGCTGGTCGAGCTGCACGGCGGCAGCGTCGTCGCGTCGAGCGCCGGCGACGGCCGCGGCTCGACGTTCACGGTGCGCATCCCCGCCCTCGATGCACCGCGCGAAGGCGACCCCGGCGCACCGCTCGGCGTCGCGGCCTGCGAGTCCGAGGGCGAGTGCCGGGTGCTGGTGGTCGACGACAACGTCGACAGCGCCGAGAGCCTGGCCAAGGTGCTCGAGCTGCTGGGGTTCCAGACCCGGACCGCGTTCGACGGCGGTGAAGCCGTGCGCATCGCGGCCGAGTTCGAGCCCAAGGTCGCGCTGCTCGACCTCGGCCTGCCGGTGCTGAGCGGCTTCGAGGTCGCGACGCGGCTGCGCGAGGCCGACCCGGCGGTGACGCTGGTCGCCATCAGCGGCTGGGGCCAGGCCGACGATCGACGCCGCTCGGCGGCGGCCGGTTTCGACCATCATTTCGTCAAGCCGGTGGACATCGACGCGCTGCTGCGCGTCCTCACGCGAGCTCGCCAGCCGGCCTGACGCTCAGGTCCGCGGGCGTCCTCGCTGCTCGCGCAGCAGCGCGAGCGTCGCCGCATCGGGCGCGCCGTCGAAGAAACGGTCGAGCGCGGCGGCAAAGCGCTGCTCGTCGGGCGCCACGAACGCGAACAGCGTCAGCGACGAGCGCAGCTTCAGGTCGTCGGGCGAGCCGAAGATCTCGTGCGCGCTGCCGCCCGGCAGCGCGAGCAGCGCGTCCACGCATTCCCGCAGGCGCCGGCCGAGCAGGGCGTGGTCGAGGTAGGCGCGCGCCTCGGCTGCCGAGGCGATGCCGTAGTGGCGCGCCGTCGCGCTGCGCCCGAGCGACGTCAGCTGCGGAAACACGAACCACATCCAATGGGTGGTCTTGCGCCCGGCACGCAGCTCGGCGAGCGCACGTGCGTGCACCGGCGCCTGTGCGACGACGAAGCGCTGCAGGTCGTGCGGGTCGTCGGGAGTCATGTGGGCTTGCGCATGAGCGGGAGCGGCGATTCTGGCCGTTCGCGCCGACCCGCGGCGTCGGCGCCTTTGCAGGCGCGCAACGCGGCGCGCCAGAATCATCGGCCATGCCGCGTGCGCCGCGCCTCCGCTACCACGTCTACGTCGTCGAGCTCTCCGACCGGGTGTGGAACGAGGCGCGCTTTCGCGCCGCCAACCCCGACTACCAGCTCGGCAAGCCGTTCGTCTACGTCGGCATGACCGGGCTCGACCCGGACCTGCGCTTCGACCGCCACAAGGCCGGGATCAAGGCCAACCGCTACGTGCGCGACTACGGCCTGCGCCTGGTGCCCGCGCTGTACGAGGTCTACAACCCGCTGCCTTACGACGGTGCGCGCGAGATGGAGGTCGAGCTCGCGATCGGCCTGCGCGAAGCGGGCTACGGCGTCTGGCAGGCCTGACCGACGCCGGCGGCGTCCGCGCCGCGCGGACCGCTCAGGTGAGGCTGAACGCCGCGGGCGTGCCGGGCGCGCCCGCCGCAGCGCCAGGGTTGGCCGCCTCCGCAGTGCCGGCCGAACCGGCATCGCTCGTCGCACCGGCACCGTCGAGCACGACCCAGGTCGGCGCGTGGTCGCTCGGCTTCTCGCGGCCGCGCACCGCGCGGTCGACGCCGGCGTCGACGAGGCGCGCCGCCGCCGGCGGGTTGAGCAGCAGGTGGTCGATGCGCAGCCCGGCATCGCGCGCGAAGCGGTCGCGGAAGTAGTCCCAGAACGTGTAGACCGCCTTCCCGGGATGGCGCGCGTTGATCGCGTCGAGCCAGCCCTGCGCGAGCAGGCGCCGGTACGCCTCGCGCGATTCGGGTTGCAGCAGGGCGTCGTTGCGCCACGAATTGGGTGAGTAGATGTCCTCGATGCCGTCGGTGGCGACCACGTTGTAGTCGCCGACCAGCAGCACCGGGCGTGCCTCGCGGATCAGGCTGGCGGCGTGCTCGATCAGGCGCCCGAACCAGGCGAGCTTGTAGGCGAACTTCGGACCGGGCTGCGGGTTGCCGTTCGGCAGGTAGATCGACGCGACGATCATCCCGGCGACCTCGGCCTCGAGGTAGCGGCTGTGGGTGTCGTCCGGGTCGCCGGGCAGGCCGCGCCGCCGCTCGACCACCGGCGTGCGCGCGAGCACGGCAACGCCGTTGAAGCCCTTCTGGCCGTGCCAGACCGCGTGGTAGCCGGCGGCCTGGATGGCGAGCGCCGGGAAGGTCTCGTCCGACGTCTTGAGCTCCTGCAGGCAGGCGACGTCGGGCCGCGCCTCCTCGAGCCACTCGAGCACCCGAGGCAGGCGGCTGTTGATTCCGTTGACGTTGAAGGTCGCGATCTTCATGAGGGCTGGATTGTGCGCATGCCGCAGGCCGGTCGGCCGCGACGCCCTTCGCGCACGTACGGCCGCGCAGACCGCATGCGGCGGGTGTCGAGGAAGGCGGCCGCGCGCGCGGCCGAGCCGCACGCGCGCGGTCGCCGTTTCAGCCCTTCGGATCGATCTGCTCGAAGGCTTGGTCGAGCGCGGCAGCCGTGTTCGGCCGCACCACGCGCGCGACTTCCTGGCCGTCCTTCAGGAACACCAGCGTCGGCCACAGCTTCACGCGAAAGCTCCGGCCGAGCGGCCGCCCGCTGCCGTCCTCGACCTTGATGTGGCGCACGTCGGGGTGGCCGGCGAACGCCTGCTCGATCAGCGGCTGCGCGGCGCGGCAGAAGCCGCACCAGGCGGTGCCGAACTCGATCACCGTCGGTTCGGCCATGGCGTCGACGGCGCTGCGCGCCGGCTCGGGAATGGTGAAGGCCGTCGTCATGCCCATCGCGTGCTCCTCTCGGCGTTCAGTCGCGGCCGCTGCTGCCGTCCTTCAGGCGGTCGCGCGGCGCATCGTCGACTGGGCCGGTGACCACCTCCGACACGGCGCGGCCGAGCGACTCGAGCGGGCCCTCGTCGCGCTTGGCGTCCGCGGGGCCCAGCGTCTCGGCCCCGGTTCCGGAGCCGGTCACGTCGCCCACGTGCGGCGGGTGCGCCGAGCCGGCCGGACCACCGCCGAAGCCGTGCGCGTCGTCGATGCCGCCGTCGCGGCTACCCGCCCCGGCCGAGCGGTCGGCCGACGCGGCGGCGCGTGCCTGCGCGCTGCCCTGACCGCCGCCCGGACCGGCGGCGTTGCCGCCCGACCCGCCGGTCGTCGAGCCTGCGGACGCGCCGGTCACCGACGCGCCGCTCGCTGCATGTGCGTCGAGCGACCCGGTGGCGCCCCCGGTGCCGCTCGATCCGCCACCCGCCCCGGTCGAGCCCGCGGTCAGCGCCGCGCTCCCGGCCGACTCGGCCGAGGTCGCGCCGATCGCCGAGCCGCCGCTGCTCGTGCCGTCGCCCATCGCACCGACGGATCCGCCGCCGCGGCGTTGCCCGTTCGGGTCGCCCGGTGTCGGCGCGCCGATCGCGCCGGGGCCGCTGCCGGGCGCGTCCTGGCCACCACGATCGACGCGCGGCGTCTCCGCGCCGACCGCGTTGCCGGTCGATGCCACCGCGACCGCGTCGGTGTCGCCGCGCTCGCTCGAGCGCTGCAGCGCGTCGGCTGCGCCGCCGACCATGTTCTGCGCCATGCCGCCGGTGCCCGGGCCGGCCGGGTGCTTGCCCGCTTCGCCCATCGGAATGGCTTCGTCGTTCGTCGTCGTCATGTGTCGATCTCCAGAAGGCTCGTGCCGGTCGTTCGGCAATCCGTGCGCCCGTGCCCCGGCGCGGGTGGGGCGGCGGCGTTCGGTTCCGCACAAGCTCGACGCGTCGGCCGCCTACGATGCGCGAACGATGTCGCCTTCTGCCACGCGCCGGACCAGCTGCGGCGTCCTCGTCTTCCACTCGGCCGGTGCGCTGCTGCTCGGCCACGCGTCGGGAACGCCGCGCTGGGACATCCCCAAGGGCATCGCCGAACCGGGGGAGTCGGCTCTCGAGACCGCGCTGCGCGAGACGCGCGAGGAGACCGGCCTCGATCTCGCCGACGCGCTGCTGCTCGACCTCGGGCGTTTCGCCTATCTGCGCGACAAGGACCTGCACCTGTTCGCGACGCGGGGCGACGACGTCGTCATCGAGCGCTGCGTCTGCTCGACCGCCTTCCGCGATTCGCGGGGCCGCATGCGACCCGAGTTCGACGCCTTCGCGTGGGTGCCGTTCGATGCGGTGCCGCAGCGCGTCGGCAAGAGCCTCGCCGCGCTGCTGAGCGGACGCGTCCCGCTGCCGGCGACGCTGCAGCGGCTCGTCGACCCGGGCGGGTAGGGGACTTCCGACGCACGGAGCCGGCGTTGTCGCCCCGTCGGCAGGGCTGTCCTCCGCTCGCTGCTGCGCCGTTCGGCGTCGAGACTGCGTGAGCGGCAGCACCCGCTGCCACCAGAACGGGAGAAGTCATGAACGTCGCCAGCAAGATCGTCCTCGCCCTCGTCGCTGCCGCCGCGTGCAGCGTCGCCGCCGCGCAGACCTATTCGTCGGACGCCGACCGGCGCGCCGCCAACCGCGAACAGGCGCTCGAGCGCTGGCGTGCGCAACAGGGCACGACCCAGGACAGCCGCTCGGACCGCCGCTACGACAACGATCGTCGCGGCAAGCCGAGCGCGATGCAGTCGGTGCGCAACACCACTCACAAGGCGGCGCAGTCGACGCGCAACTTCACGCACCGCCAGCTGCAGAAGTCGCGCGCCTTCAAGGCGCGTCAGGACCGCCGCGGCAACCCTGGCCCGACCCCCAGCGTGCACGAGCCGCGCGCGATCGGTCGCTGATCGCACTGCCGGCTCGGCCGGCACCACGCCGAAGGGCGAGGCCTGCGACTGGTGACGGTCGCGGGCCTCGCGTGCTTGCGGCTCGCGCGGCGCCGGGTGCAGGAGTTCCGAATCGAAGCTTTGCGGAGCGGGCAAGGCAAAGGCAGTGGGGAGAGCCTCCAGCGCAAGCGCGGAGGAGGCGCTTGGCACCGACGCTCGGCAGACTGCGTGGGCGCGACGTCGCGGCGCAGGCGCTACGCGCCCCCGGCCGTCTCGCCGCAGCCGAGCACTTCCGCGAGCTCCATGAGCGAGCCGACGCTGACGTCGACCGGCACGCTCGCCGCCGCTTCGCCGCACCCGGGCCCGTGCTCGTCGGGACGGCCGACGAACGCGGTGCGCAGGCCCGCCCGGGCCGCCGCCGCGAGGTCGGACGAGTGCGCGGCGACCATCATCACGGCGCCCGGCGCGCAGGCGAACGCGTCGGCCGCGCTGAGGTAGACGACAGGCTTGGGCTTGTAGTCGCGCGCGAACTCGGCACCGAGGATGGCGTCCCAGACGAGGCCGTTGCGGCGCGCAAGGTCGACCATCAGCGCGACGTTGCCGTTCGAGCACGGCGCCACGCGGTACCTCGTGCGCAGCCGCGCCAGCCCTTCGGCGACGTCGGGCCATGCATCGAGGCGGTGCCATGCCAGGTTGAGCTCGACGCGCGTCGTCTCGTCGACGCTCGAGCCGAGGCCGAGACGATCGAGCACCCGATCGAGGTTGAGCCGGTGCAGCACGTCGAGCTTGCTGAACGGCAGCGCACCCGAGCGCACCGCTTCCATCGACGGCTGGTACTCGGCGCGCCAGGCGTCGGCGAACGCGAGCGCGTCGACACCGGGGCCGAGCAGCCGCGTGACCTCGCGCGCGACCGATGTGCGCCAGTCGACCAGCGTGCCGAAGACGTCGAAGACCAGCGCGTGAATGTCGAAAGCGGGGTGGTCGTTGCGGGCGCCGGGGTCTTGCATCGCACGTAGGCTACACCGCCAGTGCTTCGCGCTCGGCGTGCGTGGGCGCCGCGTCGCAGTCGGGTTCGCCTGCTGCGTCGCGGCCGCTCGACGTGAACGCGGCGAGCTCGCGCGCCACGTGCTCGGCCGGTGCGCCGAGCGCGAGCAGCGCCGCGCATGCTGCCATCGCCTCGGCAACGTGCCGGCGCGCGCTGCCGCCGCGCGTCGGCGGCAGCGCGCTCACGGCGACCAGCGGTACCTGCCGGGCGCCCTCGGCCCAGGTGAGCATGCCGTCGCGCTCGTACACGCCGCGTCCGCCGCCGCCGACGTGGCGTGCGAACACGCCGTCCTCCGGTCGCAGCGAGAACCAGACGATCTCGGCGCCACGACGTGCCCGGCCCGCCAGGGCCGCGCAACGCACATCGTCGGCGTTCAGCACCACGACGCGGCGCGTCGCCTCGACCAGCACGCCCTGGACGCGCGCCAGCGTCGCCACGCCGTGCTCGCCGACGCGCTCGCGCTCGACGCCGAGCACGACGCCGACGTCGCAGCGGTCGATCGCGAGCCCGCGCTTGAGGATGCCGGCGCAGGTGGTCTCGAGCAGCGCGACCTCGACCTCGGGCGCGGCGAGCACGCTGCGCGCCATGTGATGTTCATCGGCGTCGCCGTCGAGCACCCGCTCGCCGCCGATCCGCACGCCGTCGCTGCACGCGACGCCGGTGACGCGGCCCATGCGCTGCAGCACGTCGGCGACGGCCAGCGCGACGGTCGTGCTGCCGCCGCCGGTGATCGCGAGCACGGGAATGCGGCCGTTGCCCTCGGGGAACAGCGACTCGACGATCGCGCGACCGACCGCGCGCGGCTCGCCCTGGCTCGGGTGCTCGTGCATGCGGATGCCGGGGGCGGCGTTGACCTCGACGATGGCGCCGCGCTGCGCGCCGAGCGGCTCGCCGATGTCGCTGCAGACGAGGTCGATGCCGGCGACGTCGAGGCCGATCGTGCGGGCTGCGCGCACGCAGGCGCGCTCGGTCTCGGAGTGCACGAGCGCGGTCACGTCGGCCGCGGTGCCGCCGGTCGACAGGTTCGCGTTGCCGCGCAGGCGCACCACGCGCCCGGCGGCCGGCACCGCGTCGGCGTCGAGCCCGTGGCGCGCCAGCTCCTCGAGCGCGGCAGCATCGAGCCGGATCGTCGTCAGCACGTTGCCGTGACCCTCGCCGCGGCGCGGGTCGCGGTTGGCGGCGTCGACCAGCGCACGCACGCTCGAGGCACCGTCGCCGACGACCTCGGGCGGGACGCGGCGCGCCGCCGCGACCATGCGCGCACCGACCACCAGCACGCGGTAGTCGTCGCCGGCGATGTGCTCCTCGACAATGACGCTGCGGCCGTGCGCCTGTGCGCGTTCGAACGCGGTGGCGAGCGCGCCATCGTCGGCGACGCCGGTCGTCACGCCCTTGCCCTGGTTGCCGTTCAGCGGCTTGACGACCACCGCGCCGCATGCCGCGTGGGCGGCCGCCCGCGCCGCGTCGAGCGTCTTCACGACGCGACCGCGCGGCACCGGAATGCCGGCCTCGGCGAGCAGGCGCTTGGTGAGCTCCTTGTCGCTCGCGATGCCGACCGCCACGTGGTTGGTCCGGCTCGTCAGGGTCGCCTGGATGCGCTGCTGGCGATGGCCCCAGCCGAGCTGGAACAGGTTGGCCTCGTCGGTGAGGCGCAGCACCGGGATGCGGCGTCGCTCGGCGGCCTCGACGATCGCGCGCGTGCTCGGGCCGATCGCGCTGCGCGCGACGAGCCGGCGCAGCTCGGCGAGTGCCGCGGCCGAATCGAACGGCTCGGCGCGCGCGGTGCGCTGAACCAGGTCCACGGCCGCGTCGATCGCCGCCGACGCGACCGCCTCGGCGCGGTAGCTGACGACGATGCGGTAGTGCCGCGGCATGCCGCGCAGGTGACGCGTCTTGCCGAAGCCGACCGCATGCCCGGCGAGCACCTGCAGGTCGATCGCGACGTGCTCGACGATGTGCGCCATGTACGTGCCTTCGTGCAGCCGCTCGACGAAGCCGCCTCGGCGGCGCCGCGAACAGCGGTGCTCGGCAAGGCTCGGCAGCAGCGCGAGCAGGCGATCCACGAAGCCGGGGATCGCGGTCGAGGCGACGCCGTCGAGCTCCTCGAGGTCGACGATCGCCAGAAAGCACGGGCGGCGCGAGTGGACGTTCGGGCCGCGCAGCGCGCGGCGTTCAGTCACCCGCATCGTGGCCTCCCGCGCGTTCGGCGGCGTCGCGGATAGACGCGATCGCCCCGATCGCTTGCCTGAGGCCGCGCGGCACCGGTCGCGACGCCGGCTCGCCGGCGCCGGCATCGACGTCGTAGCGCGCGCCGGCAGGCAGCAGGTGCAGCCGCACGTTGACGAGCTCGAGGCTCTCGTGGCGCGCGGCGTCGATGTAGTTGGTGAGCATCTCGCGGCCGTCGACGACGGTCACCGCGCCCTGGCCGATCACCTCGATGCCGCGCCCGGGCCGCACGATCAGCGCGGTGTCCTCGTCGATGCCGGCGCCGAGCAGGTACGGGTTCTGCGCGATCACCGAGAGCAGGCGCCCGAGGCGCTGCCGCTCGGAGAAATGCTGGTCGATGATGACCCGGCTCACCAGGCCGAGCCCGGCGCCGAGGTGCACGGTGCCCTTGGTCGGCAGCGGGTTCGCCTTGCCTTCGGTCAGCATGTGCGCCGACATCGCCGACGCCCCGGCGCTGGTGCCGCCGATGCAGGCGCCGCGCTCGCGCAGCGCCCGGTGCATCGCCTCGTCGATGCGGGTGCCGCCGATCAGCGCCAGTAGCCGCTTCTGGTCGCCGCCGGTCATGAAGATGCCGTCGGCCTCGTACAGCTCGCGCGCGATGCGCTCGTCGCCGGCGTCCTCTCGGCTGGCGATGAGGGCGGTGCTGCGCTGGCGCACGCCGAGCGCCTCGAACGCCTCGTCATAGAGCGCCCACATCTCGTCGTGCAGCGTGCTCGCGGCAGTCAGCACGAAGATCCGCGCGTCGGGGCCGCCGCAGAGTTCGACGAAGCGCGACAGCACGAGCTTGTCGTTCTTGCGGTCCTCCCCGCCGCCGACGATGAAGAGGTGTCCGCGGTGGCCGGACGGGTCATCGGTGGTCATGCGGGAGGCAGGCAGGTGGGCGTCGCGCGCTTGCTCGCGGCCGCGTGGGAGGTCGGCGTGACCCCGATGAGGCCACCGTGGCGGCGCGTCGCCTCCTCCGACGAGAGCAGGTCGTTCCACCGGCTCGCGAACACGTGGTCGGCGACGCCGGGCAGCGTCGGCTCGGCGCCTTGCAAGCGGCGCTGCGTCTCGCGATGCGCGGCGCCGGCGCGGCCGGGCACCGGGCCGCTCCCGGCGTTGCGACCGCCGGCGTCCTCGAGCACGCAGACCGTGGCGAGCGCCGCGGCGAGTGCGTCGCCGTCGCCGGCGAGCACGCCGCGAGCAGCCGCGGCTGCCGCCCGGCAGCCGCCCTCGTGGCTCTTCGAGTTGTCGGCTCCGCCTTCGACGACGATCGCGCCGCTTGCTTCGCCTCTCGCCGAGTCAGCCATCGCACCACCCGGCGAGGCGCGGGTAGCTCGAACGGGCGACCATCAACGGTGCCGGGCGACCCTGGTGGCGTGCGCGCCGCGGGGCCGCCAGGAATGCCAGGCGCGGGCGGCGATAACCGCTGCGCTGGCGCCGGCCGGTCTGCGGCACGAGCGTCAGCCCGTGCGCGGCGCCGCGCGTGCGCACGCCGGGTGAGGAATCGTCGGAGCCAGGGATCACGGTGTGCTTTCTGGGTGGCGCACGCGGCGGGTGCAGGTTCATGCAATCGGCGTGGCGCTGCAACGGCAAGGCGCGTACCCAGCGCCGGCGACCTGACGCGTCCGCCGATCGGTTCGTTCGCCGGAGCGAGACCCCTGCAGCGTCGCGATGCGAGGCCTGATCGGCCAGGCCCCGCCGCAAGCCCGTATGGAGCCTGCATGCGACCGCGCCGCCGTACGGCGGCACATCGATTGCCGTCGCCGCGCCACGACGTCCTTCGTGAACCACATGATCAACCGACGGCAATGGATCGCCGCGGCGTCGGCGGCGCTGCTCGCGCGACCGCTGCTTGCGCGGGACCGCCGCTCCATGCACGTGACCACCCTCTACACCTTCGGCGACTCGGTGCTCGATTGCGGCCACTACAACGTGCACGGTGTGCACCCCGGCCAGCTGCTGGTGCGCAACGACGATGCGCTGTTCCCCGAATTCCGCGGGCGCGACCTTTCGTCGCGGGGCCCGGCGCGCCTCGCGCACCGTGCGGTCGACGGCGCCACCGTCGACGGGCTCGAGCGCCAGCTCGCCGGCGTGAAGAAGGGCGCGGGCGAGGTCGCGATCGTCAGCGTTGGCGGCAACGACCTGCTGCGCGGCCTGGCAGCGGACGGCGGGGCGGGCATGCAGCGCTTCGAGGCGACTTACGAACGCTTCCTCGGCGCGCTGCCGATTCGGCCCGTGATCCTGGCGAGCGTCTACGACCCGACGTTCGGCGACGACAGCCGCAACTTCCTCGGCGTGCCGGCACCGGTCGCGCGTGCCAACCACCGGCGCGTCAACGCGATCATCGCCGAGCTGGCGCAGCGCCACGGCCGGCTCGCCGACGTGCACGCCCACTTCCTGCGCGGCGATGAAGGCTGGTTCACGCGAACCATCGAGCCCAGCCTCGTCGGCGCGTCCGAGGTGCGGCGTGTGTTCCTCGACAACCTGGCCGCGCTCGAGCCGCCGCTCGCGCGCCGTGCGCCGTGAGCGGGCTGTCGGTGCCGATGCCGATGGGTGCGACGGCGAATCGAGGTCGGGTGCTAGCCTTCACGGTCGCACTCGCGAATCGCGGCCTGCCGAGCTCCGTCAGGCGCGCCGGCTTGCCCGCGCCTGTCATCGCATGAGTGTCTGCCAACCATGAGCTTGAGCGCGTTCATCGTCGCCCACGAGAACGAGATCCTGGCCGAGTGGGTCGCCTATACGCGCACGCTCCTGCCGGCAGCGTCGACCCTGTCGGAAGGCGTGCTGCAGGAACACGGGCGTGCCGTGCTGCGCGGAGTGATCGCCGAGATGGCGGTCGAGCGCAGCGCTGCCGAGCTGACCGAGCAGTCGCGCCGCACCAGCCCCGCAGAGCCCGAAAGCGCGGCGGCCGTGCACGGCACGATCCGCCAGCTCGTCGGCTTCGACCCGGTGCAGATGGTCGCCGAGTTCCGCGCCCTGCGCGCCAGCGTGCTGCGTCTCTGGAGCGCGGCGCCGAGGAAAGGCGACCCGCAGACCAGCGTGGCAGAGATCGCCCGCTTCAACGCGGCGGTCGACCAGGCGCTGGCCGAGTCGGTCGAACGCTATTCGGCCGAGGTGGCGCGCTCGCGCGACATGTTCCTCGCGATCCTCGGCCATGACATGCGCGGGCCGCTCTCGGGCATCAGCATGGCCGCCGAACTGCTGATGGTGCCGGGCCTGGCCGAGCCGCTGCGGCTGAAGACCGCGATGCGGATCCGGCGCGCAGTCGGCGCGATCGGCCACCTAGCGTCCGACCTGCTCGAGTACACGCGCAGCCGGCTCGGCGCTGGTATTCCGGTCGAGCGCTCGCCGTGCAACCTGCGCCAGATCTGCGAGGAGGCGCTCGACGCGGCACGCGGCAGCCATCCCGACCGCCACTTCGAATCGCATTGCGAGGGCGACCTGCAGCTGCAGTGCGACGCGCGCCGGATGGCGCAGGTGCTCGGCAACCTGTTCAACAATGCCGTGCAGCACGGCGCCAGCGAACGCCCGATCGTCCTCGAAGCCACCGGAGGGCCCGACGCCGTGCGGGTGCGCATCACCAATTTCGGCGCGCCCATTCTCGAAGACCAGCTGCAGGTGATCTTCGATCCCATGGTGCAGCTCGCGCCCGTCGAGGGGGCGCCGACACGGCGCGGCAGCAGCCATCTCGGGCTCGGCCTCTACATCGTGCGCGAGATCGTGCGCGGCCACGGGGGCAGCGTCTCCGTGACCTCTTCGGAGGAAGAAGGGACCCGCTTCAGCGTCGAGTTGCCGCGCGTGCCCGCGGAGTGACGCCGCGCGCGGCGGCGCGGGCTGGCCGACGGCGCAAGCCCGCGCCGGCTGGCGCAGGCACGACGACGCGAGCGCGATCGCCCGGTCCGCGTCGTCGATGCTCGAGGGCTATTCGAGCAGGCTGCGCAGCATCCACGCCGTCTGCTCGTGCACCGCGAGGCGCTGCGTCAGCAGGTCGGCGGTCGGCTCGTCGTGCGCGTCGTCGGCGGTCGGAAAGATGCCGCGCGCGGTACGCGCCACGCCCTCGTGGCCCTCGACCAGGATGCGCACCATCTCGAGCGCTTCCGGCGGTGACTGCGGCACGTCCTTCAGCGACGTCAGCTGGGCGAACTGAGCGTACGAGCCCGGGGCGGGGTGGCCGAGCGAGCGAATGCGCTCGGCGATGGGGTCGACCGCGTTCCAGAGTTCGGTGTACTGCTCCATGAACATCACGTGCAGCGTGTTGAACATGGGGCCCGTCACGTTCCAGTGAAAGTTGTGGGTCGTCAGGTACAGCGTGTAGGTGTCGGCAAGCAGCTTCGACAGACCTTCGGCGATGGCCGCACGGTCCTTGTCGTCGATGCCGATGTTGATGCGCGGGGCTGGCTTGGGCATGGAAAGGGTCCTCGGAAAAGAACGAACCTGAAAGGCTACCCGGATCGACGCGAGGCTGTCACCGGGCCGCGCGCCCGAGAAGCAAGCGGCGCGCCTTCGGACTGCCGGAGCCCATGAGTGTCGAGAGAAGTCGGCGCCGCGGCGTCGAGCGCCTGCGGCTGCATCGACCACGCCGATGACGCGGTCGCCTCCGACCTTCCGCCGGTGCGTGCGTCAGCGAGCCGGCTGCGATCTTGCAGCCCATGGCTGGCGCCATCGGCGCTGCGGCAGCGGCGCTGAAAGCGCCCGTCAGGCGAGCGGACGACCGGCCGCCTGCGCGAGGTCGGGCGGCGGCGGTGCCGGCTCGAAGAAGTAGGCCACTCGACGCGGCGGGGCCAGGAACTCGAGCGCGGCCGCGGGGAGCTGGCTGGGCTTGAGGCTGCGCCGGATGCCCAGGCCCGGCTTCGCGGCCAGGTCGACCAGCTCGGCGTCGGCGCGCGCGACGCCCGCCTCGTGGATCAGCACCGCCGGGCGGAGCGGCCGCATCGAGTTGACCGAGACGACCAAGCCGAGACGGTCGTCGGTGAGCTGCACCGTCGAGCCCGGCGGATAGACGCCCATCATGCGGATGAATGCGCTCAGGATCGAGATGTCGAGCTTCGCGCTGCGCTGGGTGAACAGGAGCGAGAGGGCTTCGTGCGGCGTCAGCGCCTGGTCGGCGAACGGCGGATTGCAGAGGTTGTCGTAGCGGTTGACGAGCGCGAGCACGCGCGCCGGCACGCTCATCTGCTCGCCGCTCAGTCCTTCGGGAAAGCCGCTGCCGTCGACGTTCTCGTGGTGCTGCGCGATCATCCGCGTCGCGCCTGCGCTCAGCCCCATGCGCTTGGCGAGCGCCACGCCCTCGGCGACGTGCTCGTCGTGCACGCGCCCTTCGACCGGGCCGATGTCGGCCTCGGGCCCGCGCACGCGAGGCTGGCCCAGCGCCTTGCCGACGTCGTGCAGGATCGCCGCGACGCCGAGGTCGAGCATGTCGGCTTCGGTCAGGCTCAGATAGCGCCCGAGCAGCAGCGCAAGCACCGCCACGTTGACGCTGTGCATCGAACCGGGCTCGCCGGCGCGCTCGGTGAGCACGCGGATGTTGAGCTCGCCCTCGATCAGCACCTGGTCGAGTAGGGTGCGCGTGATCGCCTCGGCGAGGTCGCGCGAGTCTTCCGGGAAGCGCGTCGCAAGGTCGGTGGCTTGCTTGCAGGCGCGCGAGGCCTCGTCGAACTGGCGCTCGGCGCGCGCCGCGGCGCCGAGCTTGGCGTCGAGGAGCGGCACGGGCTCCTCGGCCGTGAGTGGCGCGGCATCGGGTGCAGGGGCGTCAGGCGCCATCGCCTCCGGCGCGCTCGCCTCGACTGGCGCCGCCGACGCCGGCTCTGCGGCCGGAGGCAGGTCGCTGCGGGCCGGGTCCCAGCGCACCTGCGCGACGCCCAGGCCGCGGATGCGGGCGAGTTGCGCCTCCGACGTGATCTTGAAACTGCTGCGTGGGAATGGGTGGCTCATCCAGCCGCCGTCGAGATGCACGAACATGCCGACCCGCAGCGCGTCGACCCCGATCGTTTCCAAGGTCGGTGCTCCGGGGTTGCGGGGGCCTCCCTTGCCGGGCAACGGCGAGTCCTGTGACGTTACGGTGCGTCAGTGCGACGACGCGGTGGGCTCGTCGATCTCGATCAGCGCCGCAAAGAGCGGGTGGCCGTCGACGATGCAGGGCGGGGCGGCGCGGTGGGCGATGAACCCGGCGCGTCGCAGCAAGCGCTCGACGCCGAGGGGCGAGACCGTGATCAGGCGCTCGGCACCGCGCGCGGCCGCCGCGCGCAGCGTCGCACGCAGCAGCGCCACGGCGATCGGCGACGAGAACTGCGACATGGCGCTGCTCGAGCGCGCCGTGAAGTCGACCGCTGCGAAGCGCGACAACTCCCAGACCGTCGGCGAGTGCGGCAGCGGCTGCTGATGCAGCAGCTGGGGGAACACCTCGCCGAGCAGATAGGGCCGCGTCGTTGGCAGCAGCCGCGCCGTGCCGGCAACTTCGCCGGAGTCGTCGCGCGCGACGACGTACACGGTATCGGGTCGATCGAACTGGTCGAGCTCGAGTCCCTCGTGGGCGTTCTCGAGATTCCAGCCGAGCGTCTCGACGAAGACCTGATGGCGGAACCGTGCCAGCCCAATCATGATCTCGGACGAAAGACCACCTGAAGTGCCTGCGATGAAGTCCACCTTCTCTCCTTATGAGCGTCGGTGGATTGAACCGAATCGGCTCTGGGCCGGTAACTAGCAACCTTTATAGGTTGGCACGCCCACTATCTTCTAGCAGTATCGATTGTTTACGGCGATCTTCGTCTCTTCCTGCCACGGCAGGGCATCGACGACCGTGCCGAGCACCGCTTCATTGCGCGCCCATGCATACGGATGCTGCGCCGCGTCGAGCAGCAGCAGGTTGCTGCGCGGCGGCCCGATCCGCAGCCAGCGCTCGTCGGCGACCAGCCAGTCCCAGCCCACCGTCACCGGCGGCTCGGTGCTCGCGATCCATTCGGTGTAGCCCGAGATCGTGGTGCGGGCGCCGCAGCGTTCGTCGAGCGCCGGTGCCTCGTCGTCGAGTCCGGAGATGAGGTGGGTGAACGGCAACGCCAGTACGTCGTCGATCGTCATTCGCAGGAAGCCGTCTTCAGTCGGATGCATGGGAACCTCTCGGGAGCGCGACGCGGCGAGATGCGGCGCCGGTTCGCGGCATTGGGCCACAGGCGATGCCGCCTGGGCACTCCCAAGCTTTGCAGGTTCCGACCGCCGGCTGTTAGCGGTCGTGTCAGGCTAATTGAGCAGGCCGAGCATTGCCGCCTTGACCGCGGCTGCGGTGCGGCTCGTCGCGTTGAGCTTGCGCATGGCATTGCTCACGTGAAAGACCACGGTGCTGCTCGAGACGTCGAGGATGTCGGAGATCTCGGGCGCGGTCTTGCCGTCGGCGGTCCATTGCAGGACTTCGATCTCGCGTGGCGTGAGCGCCGACTCGATGCGGTTGAGCTGCGGCGAGATGCGGCGCGACAGCGCGACGTGCGCGATGTTGACCAGCCAGCGCATGCGCAGCTCCTTGGCCTCGAGCTCGACCGGCGTGAGCTCCTCGTCCGACCGCGCCAGAGTGACCATGCCGCCGACGCCGTGGCCGTCGAGGCTGGACTGCACCCAGCCGACGCGCAGGCCGTGGTCGCGCGCCTCGTCCCAGAGGTCGCGCGCGGTCGCGAACAGGTCGTCGCTCCAGAGCACCGGCGCCTGACTGCGCCGGCCGTGCAGCACCGTCGGGTCGCGCGACAGGTAGTCGGCGGCGGCATAGCGCTCCTGCCAGGCCGCGGGGTAGTTGTTGAGCATCACCGTCTGCGGGCGGGTCACCGGAATCGGCACCCGCAGGCCATACGCGCAGTACGGAAAACCGAGCGCCTCGGACGCGACCCGCAGGTGCCCGAAGATCTCGTCCTCCGAGATCTGGGAGTCCTCGATGGCCAGCAACATGTCTTCCTGCCACACGTGCATGAAAGCTCCCCCTCGTTCGCCTCGATCGATCGGACCGCTCGTTGGAGCCTGTCGCGACAGGGTCGCCGGCGTGGCCGGTGCCGTCGGCCCTTGAAGGGCTTCTTTCGACAGACAACGCATGCATTGTTACATCGGAAGCCGCGCCGGCGGAGGCTTCGTACGCCTGGATACGGATACGTGAACGCGTGACACATGCGTCGAGCCGGCGGCCGTGGACGACGCGTTTTCATCCGCTCGACATAATCGGCCGCCCCGGTCGTCGCGGCGCGGCGCCGGCGGCCTCCGACGCCGCGCTCCTCGCGCCATGCCGATCCCGCTCATGAAACTCCCCCGCCAGACTGCCCCATGAACCCGAATCTCCCCTTGTATCGCCGCACGGCGCTCGCGCTCACCTTCGCCGCGCTGTTCGCTGCCGGAACCGCGACGGCGGCGCCCGTGGCGCCGGTGCACGACCTTGCCAAGCAGGAGCAGCAGCCGCTCCTGGACACGCTGCGCGACCTCGTCTCGATCGAATCGGGCAGCAAGGACATTGAAGGCGTCGAGCGCATCGCTGCGCTGGTCGCCGAGCGCCTGCGCCAGCTCGGCGGCAAGGTCGAGGTGATCCAGCCGGCGGAGGTCTACCGCATGGACGACACGCCGCCAAAGGTCGGACCGATGGTGCAGGCCGAATGGCGCGGCACCGGCACCAAGAAGATCATGCTGATCGCGCACATGGACACGGTCTACCTGCGCGGCATGCTCAAGGACCAGCCGTTCCGCGTCCAGGGCGACCGGGCGTACGGCCTCGGCATCGCCGACGACAAGCAGGGCGTCGCGCTGATCGTGCACACCGTGGCCATGCTCAACAAGCTCGGCTTCAAGGACTACGGCACGCTCACGGTGCTGATCAACGGCGACGAGGAGATCAGCTCGCCGGGCGCGCGCAGCACCATCACCCGGGTCGCATCGACGCAGGACGCCGTGCTGTCGTTCGAGGGCGGCGGCACCGACGGCAGCTTGCGTCTCGCGACCAGCGGCATCGGCGCGGCCTACCTCAGCGTCGAGGGCAAGTCGTCGCACGCCGGTGCTCGTCCCGAAGGCGGCGTCAACGCGCTGTACGAGCTCTCGCACCAGCTGCTGCAGCTGCGCGACCTGTCGCAGAACGACAAGGGTCTCAAGCTCAACTGGACGGTCGCCCAGGCCGGGACCAACCGCAACGTGATTCCGGCGCAGGCCACCGCGCAGGCGGACGCACGCGCGCTGCGGGTGGCGGACTTCGACCAGCTGCAGGCGACGCTGCAGGAGCGCGTGAAGAAGCAGCTGATCCCCGAGGCCAAGGTGCAGCTCAAGTTCGAGGTTCGCCGTCCGCCGCTCGAGGCGAGCGCGGCGTCGCGTCGCCTCGGTGCGCTCGGCCAGGCGATCTACGGCGAGCTCGGAGTGCCGATGAAGGTGATCGACGTCGCGACCGGCGGCGGCACCGACGCAGCGTTCGCGGCGCTGCAGACGCGCGGCGCGGTGGTCGAGGGCTTCGGCCTCAGCGGCTTCGGCGCGCATTCGAACGACGCCGAGTACGTGCAGATCGAGACGATCGTGCCGCGCCTCTACCTGGCGACGCGCGTGATCATGGACGTGTCGCAGGACAAGGCGAAGTAGAACGCTCCTAGGTTGACAGCGCGGTGGACACCGCGCGGTCGCGGTCGATGCGATGACCGCGGCGTTGCATGCCGGCGCTTGGTCGACCCGGCTCGCATGGCAGCGCGTGTCGGACAGCAGCGTCCGCACGCACGCCGTGCTCTCAGCGGCGCCGCATGCCGCGTCGCATCTGCGCCAGCGGCCGCTTGCCCTTGAGCTGGCGCTCGATGCCGTTGTTGAGCTCTTCGCGCAGGGCGAGCACCTCGTCGACGTCCCCGTACACGCCTTCGAAGCGCAGGTCGAGCCAGAGCCACAGCGTGCACGAGCGCAGCGCCTGCTCCATGCGGTCGAGCCGGCTGTGGCCGTCGACGTCGCGCAGGAACCAGGGGCTGCCGGCGCGCCCGGTGCTGGCGTGGCTGCTGCTCCAGTCGAGGAACTCCTGCACCTGTGCATCGGTTCGGGTGTCGACCGGCGCCTGCGCGTAGACGAAGCGCTGCTGCAGGCTGAGGCGCGACGCCCTGCGATCGAGCTGCTCGGCGAGTTCCAGCATCTGGTCGAGCTCGGCGACCTGGAAGTGCGCGTTGTCGAGCTTGAGCTGCTCGACGAAGACGCCGAGCACGTCGCGCAGGCGGGTCTTGCCGAGGCGCGTCGCGATGGTGTCGACGTGCCACGCGTTCGGCGCGACGGGCGCCTTGAAGTCGGCCGGCGCACGAGGCGGCGTGGCGAGCAGCTCGCGCAGCTTGCGCAGCGAGCCCGGCTCGGAATCGGCGAGCACGCCGGCGAAGCCTTCCTCGTGGATGCCGTAACGCCCGGCGCGGCCGGCGATCTGGTGCGCCTCGGACTCGCTGAGCGGGCGGTCGCCGACGCCGTCGAACTTGGTGACGGTGCTGAACAGCACGCGCCGGATCGGCAGGTTGAGGCCCATGCCGATCGCGTCGGTCGCCACCAGGATGTCCGACTCACCCTCGGCGAAGCGCTCCGCCTCGCGGCGCCGCACCTCTGGCGGCAGCGCGCCGTAGATCACCGACACCGGGTGCCCCGACGACGCGATCTGGTCGCGCAGCATCAGCACGTCGCGCCGGCTGAACGCGACGACGGCGTCGCCCTTCTGCAGCGCAGGCAGCGGCACGGCGTGCGGCAGCAGTTCGACGTGCTGCATGCGCTCGAAGCGGCGCACCGTCGAGCGCTCGCCGCAGAGGCCGAGCAGGTTCTGGATCGCCGGCACCGCGTAGCTCGAGCAGATGATGATGACCTCGTCGGCCGGCACGCCGACGATGGCCTGGGTCCAGGCCCAGCCCCGGCTGGCGTCGAAGATCATCTGCGCCTCGTCGATCACGGCGACGTCGATCGGCCGGTTCGTCGCGACCATCTCGATCGTGCTCGACACCAGGCCGGCGCCGGGCGCCGGCACGTTCTCCTCGCCGGTCAGCAGCGAGCAGGCGACACCGCGCGCGACCAGGCGATCGCGGCCCTCGAGGGCCAGCAGGCGCAGCGGCGCGAGGTAGGCGCCGGTGTGCGCCTTGGCGAGCCGCTCGAACGCCGCATGCGTCTTGCCGCTGTTCGGTGCGCCGACGTAGAGCGTGATCGTGCGCTGCAGCCGGCGCGCGAGGACGAAGGTGTCGGGGTAGCCCTGAAACGCGAGCTCGCTGTTGAGGCCTTCGAGCGTGTCGAGCTCGACCGCGCGCTGTTCCCAGCGCTCCTGCGCGCGGCTGCACGCGGCGAGCAGCGCCTGGATCGGCTGCGGCCGGTCGCACTCGGCCTGCAGGCGCGGCTGCAGCGAGTCGAGATAGCGCGCCGGAAAGGTCAGGCTGCGCGCGACGAGGGCGTCGAGGTGCGCCCGCAGCGTCTCGGCGTGCGGGTAGGCCGGCGCCGGCCCGAGCGAGGCTTCGAGCGCCGGCAGGTCGCCGCTGCGGTAGAAGTCCCAGATCGGACCCGCGTCGACCGGCGTCTGGAAGCGGACCGTGATCTGCCAGTCGACGTTCTGCATCGCGAGGGCGCGGCTGTGCGTGCGCCGCCACTCCGCGCCGTCGCGGAACACGCCGAGGGTGTCGAGGGTCGCCGTGCGTTCGAGCATCAGCGCCCGCACGGTCGGCCCGTTGCCGACCGCCGCGAGGTGGGCCAGCGCGATATCGATCAGGCCGGGCGCGATCCAGCGGCTCGGCCGCGCGCCCGAGACCGCCTTCTGCAGCTGGATGTAGCCGAGGCGCTCGAACACCGCGTGCGCGCTCGGGTCGGCCTCGCTGGCGATGCCGCAGTCGCCGGGCGTGACGACCTGGGGGAGGTTGTACGCGGCACGCCGGATGCGGTTGAGCTGCTCGGGTCCGACGTGGGCCGGCAGCCGCGCCAGGTGGCGCGGGTCGGGAAGCTCGAAAGCCGGCGGAGGGGTCGTTGACGTCGGGGCCGAAGGCATGCGGGTGGTGCGCCGCGGAACGGGCACATCGCCAGGGGCAATCGGCAGGCCGTCGCTCGAGGCGGCGTGGTCGATGCTTGAGGTGGAAAACGAGGAGCCGCCGGTGCGGCTCACGCCACTCGCCGCGAGCTGCAGCGCGACGGCCGGAGGCTCGGCCGGCGCGTGCTGCGCCGGCTGTGGCGCCGCTCAGCTCGCGCTGATCACGCCGCAGGCGAGGCGGCCGCCGGCGTTGCCGGTCGGCTGCGTCGCGTAGTCGTCGGGCATGGCGTGCACGATGACGCCCTTGCCGACGATGTCGGTGGCAGCGCCCGTCTTCAGGGTGCCGTCGATCTGGAACGTCGCGCTCGCGTTGCCGCTCGCGTCGGACTTCAACGACGGCATGTCGCCGCGGTGATGGGGGCCGCTCTGCGGGCCGTGCGGCTCGGCCGTCGGGTTGAAGTGACCGCCGGCGCTCATCGCGTCGGGCGACGAGCAGTCGCCTTTCTCGTGGACGTGGAAGCCGTGCTCCGAGTTCGGCTTCAGCCCGCTGACGCGCGCGTCGACCTGCACCTTCGAGCCCACCTGCGAGAAGCGAACCGTGCCACTCGTGCTGTTGCCCGCGGTCGGCTGCAGCCGTGCCGTGGCCTCGGCCGACGAGGCCGGCGCCGTCATGCAGCCGGCGAGGGTCGCCAACGTTCCGGCGGCGGTGAGCGCCACGCCCGTCCTGATCCAGCTTGCTGCCATCGTTGCTCCTGCGTTGCCTTGGGGAGCGGCGATCCTAGCAAGCTCGATCGTTCACGCCGTCGCGAGCAGGATCGCGCTCAGCGTCGAGAGCACGAGGACGAGCGGGAAGGCGATGCGTGGGCGCCAGGCACGCAGGGTCGGGCGGACCGGACGGAAGAACGAGAGCTGCAACATGGTGACGCACTGTAGGCACGGCCGGGCCCCTCGCGAATCCACCGGATGTGGGACGGGGGCCCCGCCCGGCAGGCACCCGGCTGCAGCGCCGCGCGTCGAGTCGGGAACCCGAATTGCCGGTGCGCGGGTCCGCCCGCTGCCGGGCCCGCGAGACCCACCATGCCAGCTCACCCGCCCAACCCCGTCGCCGCCCCCGCCATCCCGATCGACTTGCACGTGAACGGCACCTCGCATCGGATCGACGTCGAGCCCTGGGTGACGCTGCTCGACCTGCTGCGCGAGCGCCTGCACCTCACCGGCACCAAGAAGGGCTGCGACCACGGGCAGTGCGGCGCCTGCACGGTGATGGTCGACGGCGAGCGGGTCAACAGCTGCCTCAAGCTCGCCCCAAGCGTCGACGGTTGCCAGGTGACGACGATCGAGGGGCTCGCCAGGGACGGCGCACTCGACCCGCTGCAGCAGGCGTTCATGGACCACGACGCGTTCCAGTGCGGCTACTGCACGCCCGGACAGATCTGCTCGGCGCGCGCGCTGATCGACGAGGGCCGTGCGACCACCCGCGACGAGGTCCGCGAGCTGATGAGCGGCAATCTGTGCCGCTGCGGCGCCTACACCAACATCGTCGACGCGGTCATGGAAGTGCTGCAGCGCGAGCGCAGCACCGTTTCCGCGGAGGGCGCGCCATGAACCGCTTCGAGTTCCACCGCGCGAGCGACGTCGCCGGCGCGACGCGGCTGGGCGCCGGCGGCGCCCGTTTTCTCGCCGGCGGCACCAACCTCGTCGACCTGATGAAGGAGGACGTCGAGCGGCCGCGCACCGTGGTCGACATCACGCGGCTGCCGCTGCGCGGCATCGACGATCTGCCCGATGGCGGGCTCCGGCTCGGGGCGCTCGCGAGCAACGCCGCCACCGCCTGCGACGAGCGCGTCGCGACGCGCTATCCGATGCTCGCCTCGGCGATCCTCGCGGGCGCCAGCCCGCAGCTGCGCAACGCGGCGACCAACGGCGGCAACATCAACCAGCGCACGCGCTGCTACTACTTCTACGACGTCGCGACGCCGTGCAACAAGCGCGAGCCGGGAACCGGCTGCAGCGCGATCGGCGGTGTGACGCGGCAGCACGCGATCCTCGGCGCGAGCGAGCACTGCATCGCGACGCACCCGTCCGACATGGCGGTCGCGCTCGCGGCGCTCGGTGCGACGGTGCAGGTCACCGGGCCCGCCGGCGAGCGCTCGATCGCGTTCGCCGACTACCACCGGCTGCCGGGCGACGAGCCGTGGCGCGACAACACGCTCGAGACCGGCGAGCTGGTGACCGCGATCGACCTGCCCGCCGAGGGCTTCGCGCCGCACAGCACCTACCTCAAGCTGCGCGATCGCCTGTCGTACGCGTTCGCGCTGGTCTCGGTCGCCGCCGCGCTGCGCCTCGACGACGCCGGGCGCATCGCCGAGGCGCGCGTCGCGCTCGGCGGTATCGCCCACAGGCCGTGGCGCGACACCCGCGCCGAGGCGTCGCTGCAGGGCACGTTGCCGGGCGACGATGCATTCGCCGCCTTCGCGACCGCGCTGCTCGCCGGCGCGCGCGGGCAGGGCGGCAACGACTTCAAGATCGAGCTGGCGCGCCGCGCGGTGCGCCGTGCGCTGCGCCAGGCCGCCGACGGCACGCCGCAGTCGCAGGTGGACAAGCGAGTGGCCGCACCGGCAAGGAGCGCAGCATGAAAGCCAGCACGCGCATCGGCGACCAGCCGAACCGCATCGATGGGCCGGCGAAGGTGACGGGCGCGGCGCACTACGCCGCCGAGCACGACCTTCCTGGCCTGCTGTACGGGGTTGCGATCTCGTCCGCGATCGCCAAGGGGCGCGTGGTCTCGATCGACGACGCGGCGGCGCGACAGGTGCCTGGCGTGGTCGAGGTGATCACGCACCGCAACCGACCGCATGTGGCCTGGTTCGACCGCAGCTATCGCGACGAGGTCGCCGTGCCGGGTTCGCCGTTCCGGCCGCTCTACGACGACGAGATCCGGTTCAGCGGCCAGCCGGTCGCGCTGGTCGTCGCCGAGTCCTTCGAGGCGGCACGCGACGCCGCGTCGCTGATCCGCGTCGAGTACGCGGCCGCGCCGCACAACACCGACCTGCACGTCGCGCTCGGCGACCGCTTCACGCCGAAGAAGACGCGCAGCAACTTCGAGCTGCCCAAGCCGCGGGGCGACGCGAAGGCGGCATTCGACACCGCGCCGCTGCGCCATTCGGCGAGCTACGAGATGCCGGTGCATCACCACAACCCGATGGAGATGCATGCCGCGACCGTGCGCTGGGACGGCCCCGGCAAGGTCACCGTCTGGGACAAGACGCAGGGGCCGCAGAACGTGCAGGCCTACCTTGCCGAGGTGTTCGGCTTCGCCAAGGACGACGTGCGGGTGCTGAACCCGTACGTGGGCGGCGCGTTCGGCTCGGGCCTGCGCCCGCAATACCACGTGTTCCTGGCGACGCTCGCCGCCAAGATGCTCGAGCGCTCGGTACGCGTCGTCCTCACGCGCCAGCAGATGTTCACGCACGTGCACCGTCCGGCGGCGATCCAGACCGTCTCGCTCGCGACCGACGCGGGCGCGCGCCTGCAGGCGATCGTCAACGATGCGACCGGCACCACCTCGCGCTACGAGAACTACATGGAGGTCATCTGCAACTGGGGCCTCATGGCGTACGCGTGCCCGAACGCGTCGGCCGAGTACGCCATCGCGCCGGTCGACACCCACACCCCCGGCGACATGCGCGCGCCCGGCGCGGCGACCGGCATGACCCTCTTCGAGATGGCGATCGACGAGATGGCGGCGGTCGCCGGCGTCGACCCGATGGCGTTCCGCCTCCTCAACGACTCGCCGGTCGACGCGATGACCGGCAAGCCCTTCACCTCGAAGGCGCTGCCCGAGGCGTACCGGCAGGCCGCGCTGCGCTTCGGCTGGGACGGCCGGCCGCTCGAGCCGCGCTCGATGCGCGAAGGCGGCGAGCTCGTCGGCTGGGGCGTCGCGACCGGCATGTGGGACGCGATGTTCGACGAGGCGAGCGCGCGCGCGCGGCTCACGGCGGACGGTCGGCTCGAGGTGGCGTCCGCCGCGTCGGACATCGGCACCGGCACCTACACGGTGATGGCGCAGGTCGCCGCCGACACGCTCGGCGTTGCGCTCGACCGCATCGACGTCAGGCTCGGCGACAGCGACCTGCCGAAGGCGCCGGTCGAGGGGGGATCGTGGATGGCGGCATCGGTCGGCGCGGCGGTGCAGCTCGCGTGCAAGTCGCTCGGCGATCAACTGATCCGCGGCGCGCGCAAGCTGCCGACCGGGCCGCTCGGCGACGCCGGTCGCGACGAGATCGACTTCCACGGCGACCACCTGGTGGTGCGCGCCGATCCGGCGCGGCGCGTGACCTTCACCGAGGCGATGCAGGGTGCCGGCGCGACCGAGCTGGTCGCGGAGGAGACCGCCAAGCCCGGGCTCGGCAACATGATCGACATGTGGCTCAAGGCGCGCAACACGCACAGCGCGATCTTCGCGGAGGTCAAGGTCGACGAGGAGCTCGGCGTCGTCCGGGTCACGCGCATCGTGATCGCGGTGGCGGCGGGGCGCATCGTCAACCCGAAGACGGCGCGCAGCCAGATCCTCGGCGGCGTGGTGATGGGCATCAGCATGGCGCTCCACGAGGAGAGCTACACCGACCATCGCTTCGGCCGCTTCATGAACCACAACCTGTCCGAGTACCACGTGCCCACGCACGCCGACATTCACGACATCGAGGTGATCTTCGTCGACGAGCCCGACCCGGAGGTCACGCCGCTCGGCGTCAAAGGGCTCGGCGAGATCGGCATCGTCGGCACGGCCGCGGCGGTCGCCAACGCGATCTGGCACGCCACCGGCAAGCGCGTGCGCTCGCTGCCGATCACGATCGACAAGCTGCTCTGAGAGGCTGACGGGCTGACGGGTCACGAGCCCGCGAGATCCGGCAGCGAGGCGGGCAACCGTGCCGGAGCTCCTCGAGGCCCGGTCGAGCGGTGAGGCGCCCGCGCGCTGCCTGGACAGGCGCGCGAGCGGGCGCCTACTTGCGCATCAGCGTGCTCTTGCCGAACAGGCTTTCGACGAGATCGACCGCGACTTCGGCGGTGCGGTTGCGCACGTCGAGCGCCGGGTTGAGCTCCATCACGTCGAGCGACGCGAGCGCGCCGGTGTCGGCGATCATCTCCATGCAGAGCTGCGCCTCGCGATAGGTCGGACCACCGCGCACGGTGGTGCCGACGCCCGGAGCGACCTCGCAGTCGAGGAAGTCGACGTCGAAGCTGACGTGCAGGTGCGTGTTGGCGTCGATCGTCGCGAGCGCGAGCTCCATCGCGTGGCGCATGCCCATCTCGTCGATGTAGCGCATGTCGTAGATCTCGAGCCCGGCCTCCTGCACCAGGCGCTTCTCGCCCGGATCCACGCTGCGGATGCCGATCTCACGGATCCAGCGCGGGCTGATCGCCGGCACCTTGCCGCCGATCTCGATCAGCTCCTGCGGGCCGTAGCCGCACAGGCACGACACCGGCATGCCGTGCAGGTTGCCGCTCGGCGTGTGGCCGTTGGTGTTGAAGTCGGCATGGGCGTCGAGCCAGAGCACGCGCAGCTTGCGGCCCGTCTCGCGGCAGTGGCGAGCGACCGCGCTGATGGTCCCGATGCCCAGGCTGTGGTCGCCGCCGAGCAGGATCGGCAGACGCTGCAGCACCAGCTCGGCATGCACCGCGTCGTGCACCAGCCGGTTCCACTGCGCCACTTCCGAGAGATGCCGGTAGCCGTCGACCGGCGCCTGCCACGGGTTGGCGGGGCCGGCGAGATTGCCGCGGTCGATGACGTCGATGTCGTGAGCGCGCAGCACGGTGTCGATGCCGGCGACGCGCAGCGCCTCCGGGCCCATGCTCGAGCCGCGTGCGCCGGCGCCGACGTCGGTCGGCGCGCCGATCAGGCTGACGAGTCGCATGCTCATGGCGTCACTCCGCGACGGCGAGGTCCGGCAGGTCGAAGCCGTACGCCGTGGCGAGCTTGTCCCACGCCTCGTCGGCGGTCTCGACGAAATGGAACAGGTTCATGTCCTCGGGCGAGATCATGCCGGTCTCGATGAGGTAGTCGAAGTCGATGAGGCGGGTCCAGAAGTCGCGCCCGAACAGCAGGATCGGGCGCTTCCTCGCCTTGCCGGTCTGCGTGAGCGTGAGCACCTCGAACAGCTCGTCGAGCGTGCCGAAGCCGCCGGGGAAGCACACCAGCGCGATCGCGCGCATCAGGAAGTGCATCTTGCGGATCGCGAAGTAGTGGAACTGGAAGCACAGCTCCGGCGTGATGTAGGGGTTGGGAACCTGCTCGTGCGCGAGCACGATGTTGAGGCCGACGCTGCGCCCGCCGCTCTCGTGCGCCCCACGATTGCCCGCTTCCATGATGCCGGGGCCGCCGCCGGTCACGACGACGATCGGCCGCTCGAGGCGCGGTGACGCGGTCGTCACCAGCGCGGCGAAGCGGCGCGCCTCGCCGTAGAAGCGCGACATGGCAAGGCCCGTCTCCGCGCGCCGGAGCGCCGCCGGGTCGCCGGTCGCGCGCGCGGCCGTGACGAGGGCCTCCGCGACGTCGGGCGGCAGGATGCGCGCGCTGCCGAACAGCACGACGGTCGCTTCGACGCCGAGCTCGTCCTGCACCATCTGCGGCTTGAGCAGCTCGAGCTGCACGCGCACCGAGCGCAGCTCCTTGCGCAGCAGGAAGTCGGTGTCGGTAAAGGCGAGGCGATAGGCGCTTTCAGGGCCTTCGTAGCGGGGCGTCGGCGCGACGGTGTCGGCGTCTTCCTTCGCGGTGGGAAAGATGGGAGCAGTCAGCTCGGGTCGCATGTTCATCGGGGGCAGCTTACCCGGGCGCGCCCGACCTGCGTGCGGCGGCAGCCATTGCGTGCGCGTGACGTCGAGCGGGCGGCGCGCCGGGTGGCGCAGAGTCGGTGTGCCGCGCGAGGGAGCGACGATCTGGTGCGGCCCCGCCAGGCGCCTGCCGTGGGTCCGGCCCGAGCTCCGCTTTGGGAACGACACCGGCGCTCACCGTGAGCGCGGCGGCTCGCTCGTCGACGCAGCGGTGAGCACCGCGCGCGCCGGCAGTGTCAGCCGCCACGCACCCGGCAGACCGGGCACGCCGGGTCGCGCGCCGCCCGGATCTCGGTCCACTCCATCGTGCGCGCGTCGAGCATCTGCAGGCGGCCGGCGAGCGAGCGGCCGACGCCGGCGAGCAGTTTGAGCGCCTCGGCGGCCTGCACGCTGCCGACGATGCCGACCAGCGGCGCGAACACGCCCATGGTCGCGCAGCGCGCGTCCTCGAAGCCGGCGCCCGCGGGGAAGATGCAGGCGTAGCAGGGGGCCTCGGCATCGCGCGTGTCGTAGACGCTGAGCTGGCCCTCGAAGCGGATCGCGGCGCCGGCGACCAAGGGCTTGCCCGCCGCCACGCAGGCGGCGTTGACCGCGTGCCGGGTCGCGAAGTTGTCGCTGCAGTCGAGCACCACGTCGGCCGCGGCCACGAGCTCGGCGAGCCGCGCGCCGTCGGCCCGCTCGACCAGCGGCACCACCCGCACGGTCGGGTTGATCGCTGCCAGCGTCCGGGCCGCCGATTCGGCCTTCGGGCGACCGATGCGGGCCATGTCGTGGACGATCTGGCGCTGCAGGTTGGTGAGGTCCACGTCGTCGTCGTCGACGATCGTCAGCGTGCCGACGCCGGCGGTCGCAAGGTAGAGCGCGACCGGCGAGCCGAGCCCGCCGGCACCGACGATCAGGGCGTGCGCGCCGAGCAGCGCCTGCTGGCCTTCTATGCCGAGCTCGTCGAGCAGGATGTGCCGCGAGTAGCGCAGCAGGTCGTCATCGGTCATCGTGCGACGGCGCGCCGGCGGGAACCGGCTGCACCTGGAAATGAAAACGCCCGTGAGGCACGGGCGTTCGGGAGAAGGGCGCCTGCGGCGAGGCGGTGCCGGAGGGCGGCGCCGGCGGCCGCCGCACTCAGTTCGTGTCGACCTCGGCCTTGCGCTCGACCGCGGTCTTGCTGACGAGAACGCTCTTGCCCTTGAGGCGGTTCAGCGCCTGCGCGAGCTGGAAGTCCTCGGCGGAGCCGAACTCCGGCGGCGGCTTCGGCTGGCTCGCCAAGCGCGCCTCTTCCTCGAACTTCTTGCGCGCTTCCTCGCGCGCCTTCTCGCGCGCCGGGTCCTTCACCTCCGCGCCCTGGCCGCTCTGCAGGTGCTTCTCGAGGTCGGCCTCGCGGGTGCGCAGCGCAGCGAACAGGTTCCCCTCGGCGGTCTCGTCGAGCATGACGTCCGGCACGATGCCGCGCGCCTGGATCGACGTGCCCTTCGGCGTGTAGTAGCGCGCGGTGGTGATCTTGAGGGCGGTTTCCGGCGACAGCTGGCGCACGGTCTGCACCGAGCCCTTGCCGAAGGTCTGCGCGCCCATGATCGTGGCGCGCTTGTAGTCCTGCAGCGCGCCCGCGACGATCTCGCTGGCCGACGCCGAGCCTTCGTTGACCAGCACCACCAGCGGAACCGTCTTCACCCCGTCGGGCAATTTCTTCAGCGGGTCCAGGCCGCCGCGGCGCAGATACGACTCGGGCGACGCCTTGAAGGTCTGCTTGGAGTCGGGAATCTGCCCGTTGGTGGTGACGACCACCGAGTCGGCCGGCAGGAACGCCGCCGAAATGGCCACCGACGCCTCGAGCAGGCCGCCCGGGTCGTTGCGCAGGTCGAGCACCAGCCCCTTCAGGTTGGGCTCCTGCTTGTAGATCTCGTCGAGCTTGCGCACGAAGTCGTCGACCGTGCGGTCCTGGAACTGGCTCACGCGCAGCCAGGCGTAGCCGGGCTCGACGATCTTCGAGCGCACGCTCTGGATGCGGATTTCCTCGCGGATGATCGTGACCGGGAAGCTCCGACTCTCGGTCTTCCTGAAGACGGTCAGCATGACCTTCGTGTTCGGCTCGCCGCGCATGCGCTTGACCGCCTGGTCGACCGTGAGGCCCTTGACCAGGGTGTCGTCGATCTTGGTGATCAGGTCGCCGCTCTTCAGGCCCGCACGGAACGCGGGCGAGCCTTCGATCGGGCTGGTGACCTTCACGAGGCCATCCTCCATGCCCATCTCGATGCCGATGCCGACGAAGCGGCCGGTGGTCGCCTCGCGGAATTCCTTGAACGACTTCTTGTCGAAGTACTGCGAATGCGGGTCGAGCCCCGCGACCATGCCGCCGATCGCGTCGCTGATCAGCTTCTTCTCGTCGACCGGCTCGACATAGTCGGTCTTGACCATGCCGAACACCGCGGCGAGCTGCTGCAGCTCCTCGAGCGGCAGCTGCGCCACCGAGTTGCGCGCCGTGGCCTCGAGCTGCAGCGTGGTGAGAGCGCCCGCGACGGCCCCGATTGCCAGCCAGCCAGCGACCTTCAACTTGACTCCCATCCGTGCAACCCCTTCGGCCCGAGTGCAGCGCGCCAACAACGCGCGTGCGACGGGCCAGTATATTCGCCGGCCTTTTCTCCGGGGCCCGTTCGGCCCCGAAGCTGCATCATTGTTTACGGTCTTTGCCGGCCGATGACGGCGCGGCTGGCTCGCCGCCCGCGACATGCCGGGCTTGCCGGCCCCGGGTGGCGATCGAACTCAACAAAAAGCCCCGCCGGGCAACTACCGGGCGGGGCGATTCCGACGGCGCGCCGACGGGCGCGCCGCGATGGCTGCGGGAACTCAGCCGACGCGGACGTCGATCCGGCGCGGGCGGGCTTCCTCGGCTTTCGGAATGTGCAGGCGCAGCACGCCGTCGCGCAGGCTCGCCTCGATCTTCGACGCGTCTAGTTCGCGGCTCAGCGTGAAGCTGCGCCGGAAGTACGGGTTGCGCACCTCGCCGTAGAGCAGCTCGAGCTTCTCGGGGACGTCGACCGACGCCGCACCCTCGATCACGAGGGTGTCGCCGTCGACGCGCACGCCGAGGCGCTCCTTCGAGACGCCGGGCATGTCGGCCAGCAGCGAGATGCCGACCTCGTTCTCGATGATGTCCACCGGCGGCGCGACGGTGGCCTGCGGTTGCTGGCGCTGGCCCTGGGCTTGCGTTTGCGGCTCGCCGGCACGGCCGGCCTGCGTCACTTGGGTGTTGGTGTTGTCGCTCATGGCAAATCTCCTTCGTCCGAGACGTGTGCGTGTCAGCTGACGGTGATCTGGCGCGGCTTCGACGACTCGCGCTTGGCGACGGTGACGTGCAGAACGCCGTCGCGGAAGCTCGCGTCGACCTTCGCCGGGTCGGCGTCTTCCGGCAGGCTGATCACCCGGCGGAACGAGCCCTGGAAACGCTCCTGCGCGTGCACGTTCGATTTCTCGTCGGCCTTCGGCGCCTCGGAGGTGCGCTCGCCGGCGATCACCAGCAGGCCCTTGTCGACGGTGACCTGCAGCTTGCTCGCGTCGACCCCCGGCGCGAACGCGATCACCTCGACGCTGTCGGCCGAGCTGCCGACGTTCACCGCCGGGAATGTGCCGCGCGCGGAGCCGCGAATGCTCATCCCGTCGGTCTGGAACAGCTGGTCCAGGCTCTGCTGCAGACGGTTCAGCTCGGAAAACAGATCTCCACCAAATCTGAACGATCCGATCATGGTTCCTCTCCTGCGTTGGCAGCCGAAATCAGAGAGCGGCCGCGACCCCATGTCGCCCAGCCGCCGCCGGACCGCTGCGAGCCCGGCAGCCGGCGCCGCGTCGGTGTGCGAACAGCCGGGCGGCGCCGTGTTGCTCCCGAATTAGTGGCAGGGCGCGGCGATTCAAGACCCCGTTTTCGAGCGCCAGCCGCGGCTCTCAGCGCCGCTGCAGCGTGAGCCCGATCAGCCGCGACACCACGCCCGCGAGGTAGAGCACGCCGACGAACATCTCGACGCTTGCCACCGCTCGTGCCGGTGGCCGCACCGGAATGACGTCGCCGATCCCGGTGCTCGAGAGCAGCGCGAAGCTGAGGAACATCAGCTCGGTCCAGCTGCGCGGCCCCTGCGGGTCGGCCGCGGCCGCGAAACTGCCGGGTTGCAGCGCCTGCAGCACGACGAACACGTAGGTGAACGCCCAGGCCAGCAGGGTGAACGTCGCCCCTGCGGCGAACAGCTCGTCGGTCGTCGCGCGCTGGTCTTCCAGCATGTAGGCGATGAGGCTCGCCGCGGCGTAGAAATAGAAGAGCGCCTCCAGGCCGGCCGACCAGGGCAGCAGGTGGTGCATGTCGTAGAGGCCTTGCAGCAGCAGCAGCGCGATCGCCGGCAGCGCGATGCACGCGCTCACCCAGGCGTGGCCCGGCGTCCGGCGGACCATGCCGGTCGTGAAGATCAGCACCACGATCCCCAGCGTGCCGAGTGCCGCGGGCCCCCGCTCGCTCGCCTCGGCGAACGGGTAGAGCAAGAGGCCGGCGAGCTGAACCAGGAGCAGGACTGCCGAGGGGTGGCGGCGGGTGAGGGCGAGCAGGCGGACGTAGCGCATCGCGGGATTCTCGAGCGCGGAGCGCAGGAACTGGTGCTGGTGGGCCCGAAACGACGCAGCGGCGACGGGAAAGAGGCGTGCTCGGCTCATCCGACTCATGTGACCATGCGCCGTTATCCTCGTCCGCATGCGCCCGCTGTTGCGCGCCGTCCTCGCCACGGTCGCCTTCTCCGCCGTCCACAGCCTGCTCGCCAGTCGCCCTGCCAAGGAACTCGCGGCGCGCGCGGTCGGGAGTCGCGCTCGCGACGCCTGGTACGGGCCGCTGTTCAACTTGCAGGCGGTCGTCGGGGCGGCCTGGTGGACGCGTGCGGTGCTGCGAGGCCCGGACCGCGAGCTCTGGCGCGTGCCCGGCTCCGCTGGGCGCCGTGATGGTCGCGGGACAGGTCGCCGCCCTCGTCTGGATTACGCGCGCTGCGACGACGGTCGGCATCGGCCGTTTGCTCGGCGTACCCGGCGCGCGCGCGTGGTAGCGTGGCAAGCCCGTGCCCGCGCCGGCCGAGGCGCAGGGGCGGCACCGCTGGCGGGCTACATGGACGGCCGCGGCCCGTTCGCCGATCGCGTCACGCGCTCAACGCCGCGCCGATACCGATCCTCTGGTTGCAGCCGGTGATGACGCGGAACCGGCTGGTGGCGACGACGCTCGCCACGGCATATCTTGTCGTCGGCTCGCGGCGCGAGGGGCGGCGGCTGGTGCTCGCGTACAGGGAGCGCTAATAGCGGTATGGGAGGGGCGGGTGCGCTTCCGGCTGTGAGGCGAGGTCAGGCGGGCGAGGAAGAAGACGCCCGCGGCCTGACCTCGCTACCAGCTGCACGATGCTGCGACTCGAACGTCTATGCAGAAGTGCGGGCGCGAAGCGCCTCGGCGCGCGCCGCGTGCCAGCGCATCCGCATGCGCTCGAATGCCTCCTGCGCAACGTCGAGGTGCTGCCGCACCGCGGCGAGGTCGCCACCCGCTGCGGCGAGTTCGGCGCGAGCGAGCTGGTTGCGGGCGGCCTCGTGGGCCGAGCCGCGCAGCGCCGCGCACGTCTCGGCGCGGGCCATGCACTGGCGCGCACGCGGGAAGGCGCCAGCGCGAATGGCCGCGCGAGCGAGCGCGCGCCAGCCCATTGCCTCTCCCAGCCGGTCGTGCCGGCGGACCCGCAGCAGCAGTCGGGCTGCGTGGCGGCGCATCTCGTCTTCATGCCCGCACCGCGCGTGCACTGCAACCAACCAGCCGTAGTTGAGCGAGGTGACCAGCGCGCCCTTGCGCGCCTCGATCCAGGCGGTGGCTTCGGCGATCGTCTGCACGGCGACCGGGTCGCCGTGCAGGCGCCATTGCGCGAACCCCCACAGCGCGCGACTCATCGCGAGGAGCTGGCGGCTACGGCAGAGCTCGGCGATGTGCATGGAGGCGGCGGCGACCCTCTCGGCGTCGTCCCAGCGCCCCTGCCACTGGTAGACCGCGCTGATCCAATTGCGCACCGAGCTGCCGACCTGATGCTCGGCGTTGCCGACGAGCGAGAGCGCTTCATCGAACGCCTCCTGCGCGGCGTCGAAGTCGCCGCGGTCGCCCAGAATGCTGCCTTTGCAGGCGAGCGCATACGCGGATCCGACCGCCAGATTGCTGCCCGGCCGCCCGCGCGACCGCTTGCTGTCAAGCGCGCTGCCCAGCAGCGTCAGCGCCTCGTCATATCGACCCGCGGTGGCCAGCGTCTGGCCGAGCGTCGCCTGCACCTGGTCGGCAAGCGGCGCGTCGTCGACCTCGCGAGCGAGCCGCAGCGACGCGTTGCCGTGCTCAAGCGCCTCGGGCGCGTTGCCCTTGGCGTAGTGGATGTAGCTGAGCCAGTACTCGGCGCGCGCAAGCGCCCGCGGCTCGAGCGCCTCGCGCGCCAGCGCCACGCTGCGTTCGAAGATCGCCACGCCTTCGGCGAGCGCGAGCGGATCCCATACGCACGCCATCCCCAGCTTCTCGGCCGCGTGGCACCACGCAAGTCGGTCCTCGCGCGACGTCAGCCCCCGCGCGTCCCTGGCATCGAGCGCAGCGGCGTACTGGGCGCGGGCGCGGTCGAGCGCCGACGTCGCCATTGCCTTGTCGCCCGCGAGCTCCGCAAAGCGCGCGGCCTCCGCCGGCAGGTCGGCTGCGGCGTAGTGGTAGGCGAGCGCCTCCAGTGCCTCGTCGTGCGGGTTGTCGATGCCACGACTTGCGATGGCTTCGGCGGCGGCCAGATGCAGCGCCTTGCGCTCGCGCAACCCGACCAGTTGATACACGACGTCGCGGGTCAGCCCATGCTTGAAGCGCAGCATTCCGGCCTGTCCGGCGTGAAAGATGAAGTCGTTGCCGGCAAGTGCGCCGACGAGCGGCGAGGCCTCGCCATGGCCGGTGAGCTTCTCGAGCAGCCAGCCCGGAAAGACGTTGCCGATGACGGCCGCCGCCGACACGATACGGCGTTGGTCGGGCGGCAGGCGTTCGATCCGCGACTCGACCAAGGCGGCCATCCAGGCCGATCCGAGTCGGTTGGGCGCGGGCAGTACAAGCGGCTGCGCTGCGGCCGAATGGCACAGTTCCTCGATGAAGAGCGGAACGCCGCCGGCATAGCGATGGATGTCGGCCGCCAGGAACGGGTCGCTCTGCGGCAACAGGTGAGCCACGGTGCGACAGGTCTGCTCGAGGCTCAGCGGCGCCAGGACCATCGGCGAGGCACCGCGGGGAAGCACGCCCTCGCCGTCCGACCGACTCGACAGAAGCACGAGCACCGGCCTGCTCATGTCGAGGACGGCGTCGAGCACCCGCTGGCTCAGTTCGTCGGCCCATTGCCAGTCGTCGAGTGCCAGGACCAGCCTGCGACCCGCCGCCAGCGCTTGTATCAGCGCGGCGAACGCCGCGACAGCCGAGCCGGCGCGAAGCGTGCGGCCTGCCTCGCCTCCGCCGAGGGCCAGCAAGCCGAGCAGCGCCTCGCGCGTCGGCGCATCGATCGACACCTGATCGGCGAACGCGTTCTCGACGGCCGAGGTCGCCTCGCTCGCGGGGAGGTCCGGCTTCATGCCGACGACCGCACGAAGGATCTGCATGAAGGGCTGCAGCGGCTCGGCGCTGAGATAACTCTCGCAATAGCCGTTGAGCACGAGGCAGTTCGGGCCGCGCACGCTGCGCAGCACCTCCTCCATCAGGCGGGTCTTGCCAAGGCCCGGCTCGCCCACGACGGCGATGCAGCGCGGGACCTCGTGCTTGGCGAGCACCTCGGCCACCAGCTGGCGCTGCTCGCTTTCGCGACCGACGAACGGGGCCAGGCCGCGAGCCGCATGGGCATCGAAGCGGCGATGCAGCGTCCGGCGTTCGAGCACCCGGTACGCGGCGAGCGGCGTGCTGCGGCCTTTGACGATCGCGCGGCACGGTTCGGTGACGAAGAAGTGGGCGTGCGGCCCCAGCGTCTCGGCCGTGACCAGGATTTCGCCGACGGCCGCGGTGTTGCACAGGTTCGCGGCGGTGTTCGGTGCGTCTCCCAGCACCTCGACCGCGCCGCTCTGGGCGTTTCCCTGCCGCACCAGCGCGAGCCCCGAGTGGATGCCCGAGTGCAGCCGCAGGGTGCGGCCGGCGTAAGCGAGGCCAGGAAGGGTGATCGCCTCGACCGAGTGATGAAGCTCGAGCGCCGTCTCGACGGCGCGCCGGCCGTCATCCTCGCGAGGAAGCGGAAGTCCGAAGATGACCAGCACGCCGTCACCCTGCACGCGTGCGACGCTGCCGCCGTGCCGGCGCACGATGTCGCGGCAGCGCGCGCGCATCGACTCGAGCAGGTCGGCGTAGAGCTCGGCCTCCATGGTCGTGCCAAGGCTGCTGGAGCCGGACAGATCGGTGAACAGCAGCGTGACGTGGCAGCGCCGCGTCTCGCTGGCGGTTTGCATTGCCTCGGTGCCGTCGGCCATGACTTGGGTTGCATCGACCTGGGGGCTCGAGCGTTGCAGTGTCGATGCAACCGCGACCGCACTCCAGCCGTCGCCGCCCATTAGCGCGGCAATGGTGGACCCAACCTGCCGAGTTGTCGAGTTCGGTCAAACACGGCTGTCCTGCGCATTCCCAGAATTGATGATGAGGAGCGCTGCGAAAGTCGAACAATCGCAAGGACTCATTCCGGTGGACTCGGCATTCGCAAGGGCACTGGCCCGAATCGCGAAGAGCGCCATCGACAGGGGAGAGCATGCGGACTGACCTTCTCGTCAAGGGCAAGAGCCTCACGGGGTCGAGCGACCTCACCATCTTCGCGCCATTGAAAAAAGGACTGGTGCCTTCGCTTGAGGCGGTCAGCTACAAGACGCGTACCGAGCGGCTGCTGAGGGTTCTGAACGGTGGCCGTGCCTCGTCGCACGAGTTCTCGCTGCACCGGCCGATCTCCGACTCCGTCGAGCGAGTCGGGCGGATCCACTCGGTCCGTGTCGCGGTCCTGGAGGCCGAGAGCAAGGTAATGCTGGCCGTCACGTTCGACGGCACCTGGGAGTCGTACATCCGCATCCTGTGGCAGAAGGTGGGCACGCTGCTCGACGTCATCTTCTGCAATACGGAAGGCTATGTCCTCTCGACCGAGGGATTCGATCGATGGTGTGCCTGGATCGATCGCGTGCAGGTCGAAACCGGCTTTTTCTACAACACGCATGGACTGACCGTCGCGGACGTGGACTACCTGCGCCGTCAGGTCGTCGCTCATTGCGAGGCCGGAAGTCCGGCAGCCGCTGCGCTGGCGGCCGTGCGTTCGCGCGTCGTGCCCGCCGAGGAGGTTGCGTACTCGGTCGGACAGACCACCACACTGAATGCCGTCGACACCGTGCGGCAGGGGCTTCAGGCATTGACTCAGCTGTTCCGGCTGTCCGATCTCTACCTGCCCGACACTCCCGACGGCGACGTGCTGCTGCGTGCCTCGCGCGACCTGCTCTGCGAGTTCCGGGCGCTGGTCGACGATCCGGACGTGTTCCCCGATGTCATCCGCCCGATCACGCTGCGGTTCGGGCGCCAGCTCGCATGGCTCCGCGCCCGTGGTCGTGCGGCAGTGACGACGCCCCGTGCCACGCCGCAGCTCTAAATTCCTGCGATCCCGAAGGACGACGTGCAGGGCGGCATTCTGGCCGGCTATGAGAACGCCGACCGCGCCTGCCTCATCCTGCTCGCCTTTGACTCGCGCGAGGCAGCCGGACGCTTCCTCGAGCACCTGCGACCGCAGATCACGACGGCCCGAGTGGTACCCGAGGCGGGGGTTCACGCCCAGGCGGGCGGCCTGTTGAAGGAGTCGGGCGACGGCCCGTTCTGCAACGTCGCCTTCACGCACGAGGGTCTGCGGGTGCTGGGCATGACCGAGACCGAACTCGAGAGCTGGTTGCCGCACGAGTTTCGGGAGGGCATGGAGGCGCGGTCGAGCATGCTGGGCGACTTCCGGGCCAATCATCCGCGGCGCTGGTCGCTGCCCCGCATGAATTGGTTCCCTGATGGAGTGTCGTCGGCGATCGAGACGCAGATGTCGGCGGTGCATGCGATCGTTCAGATCCGGGTCGCCGAGGGCGCGCTGCCCCCTGCCGGAAAGGATGAATCGGGCGAGCAGCAGGAACTCGAGCTGTTGCGGCCGTTGATCGAGCGCGCCATCGGCGTATCTGAAGCGACAGGCGACGCAAGCAAGGGCAGCAACGCCGCGTCCGAACCGCGCGCCGCTGTGCGCGTGCTGCACGTCCAGACCATGCGGCGACGCCGAAACGACGACGCCCGAGTCACCGAGCACTTCGGCTTCGTCGACGGCGACGGACAGCCCCAATTCGTGCCGACCGGAAGCAAGGCGTACCCCAACCAGGTCCCGGTGGGCGAGGTGCTGCTCGGCTACCCCAATCAGGCCGACTTCGCCCCGCGCCCGCGCAATCAGGACGACGAGGCGCGCCTGGACTTCCTGCGCAACGGTACGTTCATGGTGGTGCGCAAGCTTCGGCAGGACGTGGGGCGGCTGGATGCGGTGATCAGACAGGCGGCAGCGGATACCGGGCTCGACCCGCGCCTGATCCTGGCCAAGATGATGGGTCGGTGGCAGAGCGGGCCTTCGCTGGTCAGCCCCGCCGACTTCCAGAACGCCTCGCGACCGGAGCCGGATACCGACTTCACGTTCGACGGGGACCCGCACGGCAGCGGGTGTCCGTTCCATGCCCACGTGCGACGCGTGAACCCGCGCAGCCGCCCCCGCAAGGGCGACCAGCCCGGCGCCCGGCTGCCCCGCATCCTGCGGCGTGGCATGGCGTACGGCCCCCGGCCCGCCGCGTACCCCGGCGCCGGCAGCCAGGCCGCAGGCGACGACGCGGACCGCGGGCTGGTGTTCATCGCCTACAACGCCAGCATCGCCGAGCAGTTTGAGGTGGTGCAGAGCTGGATCGCCGGCGGCAACAGCAGCGGTGGGTATTCGGGCTGCAGCGACCCGTTTCTAGGTGTCCCCGAGCCGGGCCAGCAACGCTGGTTCAGCTTCGAGGCCGACGCACCAGCCAAGTCCGATGGCGCTGGTCAACGTGAGACGGCGGACTGCGCCGACGGCAAGCGCGTCTTCCACATCAAGCTCGATTCCGGTCCGGGGCAGTTCGAAGAGCCCGCTCCGTTGGTGCGGCTGCAGTGGGGCTCGTATCTCTTCGTGCCATCGCTTCACACGCTCGACTGGTTGAGCCGACGTGCGTTGGCGCCCCCTGCGTTCGTTGCGCCATGGAACGTGGCGGACGGCGAGCGCGCGGTCCAGAGCCTGCTCGCGCGCTGGGGCCAGGACCCCGCGCCAGAGGCGGTCGCGGCCTGGAAGGCGGCGGTCGAGGACACCGGATCACGCGAACAGATGCTGAACGCTTCGCTGTGGGCGGCGGTTCGCGAGCGCCATGGCGGCGCGCTGCAGACGCCGTACGGCGTGCTGGTCGGGTCCCGCCGCCTGGTGCGAGAGGTGCTGGGCGACGATGTTCGGTTCAGCGTCTGCGGTCAACGCGAGCGCATGGAACGCAGCCGCTTCGAGATCTATCTCGGCCTCGACAGCGGCGAGCGCTACCAGCGGCTGTCGGAGCCGATCAATCGGGCGATCGGCTCGATCTCCGAGGAGGACGCGTTCGAGCAGGCAGCCGCGGCATGCAGTTCGGCACTTCGCACGTTCATCGACGGGGAGCGGGCGGTGGGGCTGGCGACCTCCGGAAAGCGCTGGGAACTCAACCTCGAAGCGCGGGAAGTGTTCGACCTCGTGCTGCAGCGCCTGTGCCAGCTCTGGATCGGGCTCCCGGCGACGGGCGGCCCGTTGCAGCCGGGCAGCTGGCGCTGGGACTGGCACGAAGGCGAGCCGCCGATCTATCCGAGTCACTTCACGCCGCCTTCGCGCTATTTCTTCCAGCCGCGACCGGGTGACGACGTGCGCGATTTCGGCGAGCGGCACGGCCGCTCGATAACGGCAGCGCTCGAGGAGTTCGTGGCGTTCCACCGGCGCCGTGGAACGGTGCCGCATGTTCCGGACCAGGCGCAAGCGGCGCCGCTCGCGGAGCAGATCTTCGCGGCGATGCCGGCCAGCCAGGCCGACGATGCCACCCTGGCTCGAACCCTCGCCGGCGTGCTGATGGGGTTCCTGCCGACGCTCGACGGCAGTCTGCGCAGCGTGCTCCACGAGTGGCTGCGTCTGCAGACCTTCTGGTCGCTGCGCACCCAGTGGGCCGCCGACGCGGCGCCGTCGAGCATCGACAAGGCCAGGCGCATCCTCGGGCCTGCCCTGTGTCGGGCCCTGCAGTTCCGCCCCGCCCCGGAGATCATCTGGCGCACCGTGCGGCGTGACGATGATCGGATCGGCGACGTCGCGGTCAGGCGCGGCGACATCGTGGTCCTCGGCCTCGTCTCGGCGATGCACGAAAGATTGGCGGGTGGTGACGACGACGTGCATGCCATGTTCGGGGGAGATCGCGCGCAGGACCCTCACCCGACCCACGCCTGCCCAGGGTACAAGGCCGCGATGGGCGTGCTGCTCGGCGTGTTCGCTGCCTTGATGGACGTCAAGGAGGTGATGCGGCCGTCGCCTGCATCGCTGGCATTTACGCTGGAAGGGGCACTTCCATGAGCGCCCAGCTCGACGAGGCGTCCATCGCGCGCGGGGAAGCGATGGCCAAGAAGCTGCTGGCTCCCAGGAAACCGGCGACGCTGCGGGACGGCGTGCGTGGCACACGCAAGCCGCTGATCCTGGCGATCGGCGACTCCTGGTTCAACTACTGGCCCCGTGGCGACCTCCTCGACCTACTGGAGGACGCCGGCGGGTGCGCCATCGAGCGCTGCGCTTCTGCAGGCCGCACGCTGGCAGAGATGCTTTACGCGAAGCCGCCGGCGCTCGACGACGATCTTCCCCAAGAGAGCGAGCCTGGCCAAGAACTCGCGTGGCTCATCCGACGACTCGGCGCCCTGACCGATGACGAAAGGCTCAGGCCGCTGTGCATCCTCGTCTCTGCCGGCGGGAACGACGTGGCTGGCCAGCGCGGACCCGACGGCACGAACCAGCTGCTCGCCCGGATGGTCAAGCCATTCGATGGAGGTGCGCCCCAGCTCGAGGAAGAGACCGTCCGGCAGCTCATCGACGTGAACCTGCGCGCGCGCTACGTGACGCTGTTCGCGTGTCTGAGGCAGGTCTCGGCGGCCTTCAAGCTGTCGCCGCGAACCTTCGTTCACGGCTACGACTATCCCGTGCCCGACGGCCGAGGGGTGCTCGGACGAAGCTGGCTGCGACAGGCGCTCGTGGACCGCGGCTACACCGACCTCGATCAGCGCAAGCAGATCATGCGGTGCTTGATCGAGCGCCTCAACGCGCTGCTGGCCGAACTTGCCGCTGACACAAAGCTCGGCAGCGTGACCTACGTCGATCTTCGAGGAACGCTGTCCAACGGAACGAACCACGCGTTGTTCTGGCAGAACGAGCTGCACCCCACCATTCCGATCGGTTTCACGGCGATCTTCGGCAAGTTCTGCGCTGTGCTCGAAGAGCAGGGTATCGAGCTGGGCTGAACCGCCTCGGCTCACCTGCGACGTTCCCGAGTGCGCAGCGTCGAACCAGCTCAGTTGGCGCATGCGGCATCTGCGTCGGAGTACATGATGACCACGACCGTGCAGTCGGAACCCGCATCGGGCGACCCCCACGTGCGGGGATGCTGCGACACGGGCGAGGCCGTCGTGGCCGGTGCACCCGCTGACCGTGCACGGCAGACGCCGGCCGACCACGGCGAGTGGCACGAGCGCACCGCCGAAGTGGTCGTTCACGGCGTCGCCGACCAGGAGCCCGGAACCACTCTGGAGTCAGTGGTGTCGCTCCTGGTCGCTTCGTCCGCGGGATCCACGTACTCGCGGGTGAAGACGGTGCCGCTGACGCTGAAGGTGCCGCCACTGTGTGTTTCGACGAAGCCCAGGGGCGATCCGAATGTCGACAAGACGCTGGCGATCCTCGGCCCCGCCGAGGCGCGAACGGGTGTCTATGTCACCACGGCGATCCACGTCCGGCGCGATGCCCAGGTTCTCGCCGACGGCACGTCCGTTCCGGCAACGACCGTGCACCTGCACGAGATGTATTGGGCCGACCTTTCGCGGCTGTCGGGATCGGTCCCGCGCATCGTGTCCGAGGTGTTCACCCTGATCTTCCGACTGTCTCGCCTCGCGCGCGAGACCATCGACAACGCCGCTCCGAGTGCCGGCGGCCGTCGCCGCCGCGGCGAGGAGGTTGAAGCGCAGCCCCGTGTTACCGGCGGGTTGAGAGGGCGCGACGCTGCGCCGAAGCGTCTTCCCTGGCACTGGCGCCCGCTGTGGAGGCTTCAACCCGTGCTGGACGGTGTGCTGGTCCACGTCGTTGCGATGCTGTTTCTCACGCTGGCGCTGCTCGGCTTCGTCGTCGTCGGACTCGGACTGTCGCGGACCCTGGACGGCGCCAACATCGTGCGCTTGCCCGCGTACTCGTTGGCCGGATCCGCGCTGGCGCTGATACTCGCCGCGGCCTTCGTCAGCCTGCGGGCGTCGGGTGCGCGCAAGGTGACGCCTCTCGCAGTCGCCGCCGTGCTGCTCATGGTGGGCGCTTGGAGGGTGAGTTCCGATCCCTCGGGCCAGCCCTGGGCTGCTCGGTGGGCGATCTTCGGCTTCCTAATGCTGATGGCCGCGCTCATCCATTGGGCCGTCGTGGCGGCGGCTCGGCGGCGTTTTCCGTTCAGGACCGCTTGGGCCTCCGTCTGGGGCCTGGGTGCCGCGATCGTGGTGAGCGTCGATGCGATCCTCGCCTACCGGGAACTCGATGCAGCCGGGCTGGCGTCGATGGCTCCCGGAGACTTCTCGTTGTGGATGCGCAGTACCCTGCTGGGCATCGAACTGGTGCTGCTGGCCACCAAGTGGGTGTGGATCGTTCTTGGCGGGCTTCTCGGCGTGTGGTTCGGATCCAGCGTGCTGGCGTGTTGCGTCGCGACCGACTACCGTCAGCGCGGCGCGATCGCTACGGGGCGGCTCGGGCTCGGCATGTCGGTGCTGGGCTTCCTGATCGTCTCGATGATCATCTGGGCGGGTATCAGCCAGGCACTGGCGAAGGCCGCCGAGGGGATCGAATACCAGCCCCGGGTGTTCGTCCAGGATCTCCGGGCCGTTCGAACAGCGACCGATCCCGCCGCCAACGGGCACGCCGAGAGCCGCTGTGCCGCGACGCCATCTTCGAGCTCGCTGGCGCCCCGATCGGCCGACGCAGTCGAGCCGCCGCGAGCGCCAGTCCGACCGGAGTCGATGGATGCCTCGTGCTTTCTCAAGGTTCGCTTCGACGCCAGCACCGAGGCTTTCGCGCCCGCGGCGTTGCTGCTGCGACTCCTGCTGGTCTACCTGCTGGTCATGTTCGTTCCGAGCATCCTGTCCGAGTTCGGCGTCAAGCTGGGCCGGAATGAGCACGGCACGCCCGGAGGCGCTTACCAGCTGGGTCGGTGGCTGACGCGCTGCCTCGCTGCGTTCGATGCCGTCGTCGGCACCGTGATCGCGGCATCGGTGGCGGTGGCGGTGGTCGTTGCGGCGTTGTTCATGAGCCTGACCGACGTGGGAGACAGCGTGCGGGAATGGTCGCAGCTCTTGCTGAAGCCTTTCGTGATCACCGCGGCGAGCCTGGGTGCGCTGCTGGTCGCATTCGGCGGCGTTCTCTCGAAGCATCTGCCGTCGGTGCGGGCGCCGCTCGACGTCGTACTCGACGTCGACAACTACTTCCGGGTCTTTCCCACAAGCAACGTGCCGCGGGCGAACATGATGGCGCGGTTTTCGGCCCTGCTGGACCGCCTGGAGCAGGAGGGGTTTCGCAGCATCGTCATCGTCGCGCACAGTCAGGGCAGTGTCCTCGCCGCAGATCTCGTTCGCCTGCGCGCGGCGACGAGACCGCGCCAGGGGTCACCGGCCAGCTATCACTTCGTGACCTTCGGAACACCGCTCCGCCAGCTGTACGCGGCGCGATTCCGCGTTGGTACGAGTGGGTGCTGCACCGACCCGCGTTCGACGCGGCGACACGTGCGCACGAGGTGGGTGGGCCGCGCCTTGAAAAGACGGGCTTCGTCCGGTGGATCAACGGGTACTGCAGCGGCGACTACGTCGGGCGTTGGCTGTGGAGCCACGAGCCGCTGGTGAAGGATGGCCGAGGGAAGTCGCTCGACATGAAGGGCATCATCGGCAAGCCCTGGAGCGATCAGCCACCGAAGCTCGTCGACGGCTTCGAAGCGCTGGCGCCCTACGCCAGCTACCCGTTCGCCGCGATCGACCCTATGAAGCTCGTCCGTAGCGCGCGACGGATGGAGTGTTGTCTCGGCTACGGCGCGCATACCCGATACTTCGACGTGGGGCAGACCGGTACGGCGTGGTTGATCGATCAGGCGATCCTTGGAGCGCTCTGGAAAGACACTGCTGATGAGCCGGGCGCGGCTGTCGCCTTGAGCGAGCGCGTGGATTGACGGTGCGCGGCACGTGATGTTTATGTCGTCGAGGCTGCGTTGGCAACACGAGAGGTCTTGGCGCAGGGCAGGATGGCGCCGACAGGAATCGAAGTAGGCGTTGTTGCCTGGGATGGTGACCCTGAGGACGAGGTGCGGACCGCAGATTACCCTCAAAGTTGCCCCCACGCTCCCTGTCGTGGCTCTTGCGGGCCTACAGCGCTCGAAGTCGATGTCGCAGATGCGCCCTCTCATCTTGGCCGCGCCGGAGTAAAGGCGTCATACGGAGACCAGCGGCGCCTGAAGTAATCCAGCCAACCCTAGACGAGCGCCTGCCCGGCGCTGTTCAGACCACAGTCCCCACTGATGCCGACATCGACGGACCCCGTGATCTTCACCTTGAACGACTTGCCGGGAAACTGAGCACCGAGCCTAGTTGCGACCTCCTGCCAGAACGGACGCTCGCCATCCTTGCCTTTGTTGAAGTCGTAGAGGTCATCGTGGGCTCTTGCCTTACCGACGAACTGCCACCTCTCTCCATCAGTGGTGTATTGGCCGTTCAACAGCCAAATGAAACGGCCGATACCTGCCGCATCTGCCCCGGAGGCCACTCCCTCCAGCTTTGAAGCCACGTTGACCACGTCTCCCCTGCCGCACGGGAATCTCGCGATGGCGGCCAACTCCTTGCTCTTCTGCAATGGGGGAGGCTGAAATTGCATGTTTCGAACCTTGGCCGCGGCACCAGTGCCGCCAGCCGCTGCATGAACTCCAGCGGGCTCATCACCAGGTGCGTGGTCCCGTCGCGCCACGGCGTCTTCAGCTTCAGCTCCACCTGCCCCTCAGCGTTGAGCTGCACCCGCTCGTCCGACAGCGCGGGGCGGGTGATGTAGCGGCACAGTTGCTCCAGCCGCTTGCGGTTGTGCGCTTCCACCCGCACCGCGGCATGCAGGCTGAACCCGTCGATGTCGGCACACAGCGGCCGTGCCGGGGCCTCGCGCGGCATTGCGCCTCGCAGCGTCAGCACCTTCTGCCCGGCGCGCGGCCCGAAGGCGATGCGGTACGTGATGGCCGCCGCCTGCAGCGGTCGCAGCGTGCGCGCCTCCTCGCCGCCGGCATCTGGCTCGGCCAGGTAGGTCTGGCCCATGTCCTCGACCAGCACGCCCCGGCGCGTGAGCATCTTCATCAACCGGGCGATGGCCGTTTGAAGCAGCGCGTGAAGCTCGTCGTCCGTGGGCGCAGCCGCCTCGACGAAGGTGGGCGCGCCGTCGGCACCGCAGCGGTACACGCCGTCCAGCACCAGGCAGTGCAGGTGGATGTTGAGGTTGGCGGCGGACCCAAAGCGCTGGATCAGCGTGACGGCGCCGCCGTGGCCTTCGTCAGCGACGAGCCCGGCAGCGGCCAGCAAGTGCCGCGTGACCACGCGCTGCACCACCTGCAGCACCGGCGTGACCAACTCGGGCTGTGCGGCCAGCAGCACGCGCAGCGGGATCGGCAGCGACAGCACCCATTGCCGCACCGGCACATGGGGGATGACGCGGTCCACCAGGTGCGCCGCGGTCTGCGACATCCGCCGCGCACCGCATGACGGGCAGAACCCCCGCCGCTTGCAGCTGAAGGCCAGCAGCCTGTCGTGGCCGCACTCGCCACAGCGCAGCCGCAGGAATCCGTGCGCCAAGATGCCGCACTCGAGGAAGGCGTCGAACTCGTCCTTGATGAAGCGCGGCAACTCGGAACCGGTGCTGGCCTCGGCGTGGGCGATGAAGCTGGCCGCGTGCTGCTGCACCAGTACGACCCGTTCACGACCAGCATCACCGCCGCGAGCACGGCCGGCCCTGGCAATACCGCTGATCTCGTGCTCGATGTCGTCAAGATCGGTACGGACACGAGTGGCATCCTGACACTCACGACGCCCGACAACCCGGGCGGCGTACCGATGGCCAGCGCCACGGTCGCGGGCGCTCCGTTGCCGGCTCCCAGCATGGGCGTTTCCTCCCTGGCGATCGCGATGCAGGGGCTGGCGAAGACGCTCAGCCAATGCTTCGCGCTGCCGGTCGCGCAGCGCGCCCTCGAGAGAGACACCAGCATTCCCGAGGCCCTTGGCGGCAGCAGCGTCACCCGCGCCGCGGCGCCGTGCGAAGCGTTGACGGATCCAGGGTTCCTCCACAACGGCTTCAACGCCGGCCAGTACTTCTACTCGTCGTTCACCAGCAACTCGATGACCGGTGCGCAGTTCAGCGTTCCCCAGGTGATGCAGCTGATCCCGGGAGGAATCGGTGGACGAGACGCTGCGATCATCAACGCTCGCTTCCTCGACGCGAACGGCTTGGCGGGCAACTACATCACCGTCGCCGTCAACAAGGCGACGGGCACGTCGACGCCCAACTGGGTGGTCTACGGCAACCAGCACCCCGTGAACGTTCAGGTGCGCAGCTCGATTCGGCGCCAGCAACAAATGGCACCGGTGACCCAGCCCGCGTTCGCAGCGGCTTCGTTGAGCACCTACCAGACGGGCATCGAAGTGTTCATCAACAAGGACGGCCCCGGGAGCACGAACCTGACGGCCGCCCGCGTCACCGGCCCTGGCCTGCCGCCGAAGGGCCTGATCCTGAACCGCCCGATCGCTTCTGCCGAGCCGCAGCAGTCCTGGCTCAACATCGCCGACAAGTCGGGAGGTGATCCCGGCGTCGTTGCTGGCCAACGCACCAACTGCAACTGCGACATCTTCTTCCTGCAGCGTACCCAGGACGTCGCTGGCGCCGGTGCGAGCACGGTCCGAAGCAACCCGAACAACGCCAACAGCAACAGCGGTCAGTTCGTCGATTGGGCGCATCCGCTCGACTACGGCGCTGCGACAGGAACGCCGAGCAACGAGTTCGTTCCGTTCGACAAGATCGTCGCCGGCGCGACCTACAAGGTCGAGCTCTTCTACGGCGGCAGCTCGACGCCGACGCACACCTTCAACAAGACGCTGCTCTCGCCGATCATCCCGGCGACCCAAGGCGCGAAGTTGGCGTGGAACGCGCCGGCGCAAGCTGCACTCGATCTGCTGGACCCGACCAACGCGCTTGCTGCGGCGGCGTCGGCATTGACCGTCAGCTGGATCCAGCACCCGGCCGCCGAGCAGATCCGGCTCGCCCAGATCTTCGCCCGCAGCTCGACCGGCACGGTCAACTAGGGCGACGGTGTCAGCGTGCCGAGAGGCGCGACCTCCGTGATCGTTCCGGCGCCGGGGGGCCTGCAATTCCCGCCACTCGACAGCAGCGGCTCGAGCTCGCGAAGCTTCCAGTTGCTGTACCGGACGTTCGACAACAGTCTGAAGTTGGCGATCTACCGGTTCAACTGATCAAGGCAGGCTGCGCGGGGCGGCACAGCAGCACACCGCCCCGCCGCCTTCCGGTTTCTGTTCTTGGGACTCGCTGAGAAGACGATGATCCTGACGCCAGTCGGCCCCGGGTCTCATCGACGCGGAGCACCGCGCCTCACAGCGAGCGCTCGGGAGCAAGTTCAAGCTTGCGCGGGCTGTGTCGATGTGCCGTGGTCCTAGAATTTAGTGTCCATCGCTTGCAGGAGCGTGCTATGTGGATTGACCGGCGGGGTGCGCGTCACCTTCGTTTCCTCGGTGCCGTTCCGATGGAGGTCCGCGCGAGTGGGGCCCGGAGCGGTCCCGGTTCCCTGGCGTTGGCCTTGGCGGCTTTTGCGCTGCCGCTGGATTCAGCCTTCGCGACGGGCTTTTTCATCAACCAGCAAAGCGTGATCGGCCTCGGACGCGTCGGTGCCGGCAGCGCTGCCGGCGCCGACGGGCCAAGCGGGGTGTTCTTCAACCCGGCCGGTTTGTCCGAACTCGGACGGCTCGAACCGGAAAAGAAGACTTGGACCTCTTTTGGCCTCCAGGTGATTGCCCCGCGTTCATCGCTGCGGGATGATGGTTCGACTGCAGCAACGCCCGGCAGCTTGGGTGGCGATGTTCCTTCCGGCGGTCGAGACATGCGCAACCCGGGGGATCCGACTCCGATCGGAAACCTTTTCTTTGTTCGTCGGCTGACCGATGTGCCGGCGTACGTGGGATTCGGCATCACCGAACCATTCGGCCTGAAGGTCAAGTTCCGCGAAGACTGGTTCGGTCGCTACGACGCCATCGAATCATCGTTGATGACGATCAATCTCGGCCCGGTGGCGGCCTGGGAGCTGAGCCGGGAGGTCACGCTGGGTGGCGGGCTGGATGTGCAGTACGCGCGCAGCACGCTGACGAGCGCCATTCCCAACCCGGCTGTTCCGGGCGGCCCGACTCCCGCTACGGACGGCAAGATCCGGATCCGCGGCGATTCGTGGGCGGCGGGCTACAACCTGGGGCTCTTGCTACGCCCGACTGACCGAACGCGGGTCGGCCTGCACTTTCGCTCCCCGATCGACCACCGGCTTTCCGGGTCGTCGAGGGTGAGTGGATTCACGGGCGCCCTCTCGGCGGCCAATGGCCGCTCCGACGCGAAGGCCAAGCTGAAACTGCCTTCCATCGTCAGCTTGGGGGTGGCTCACAACCTGACCGATCGTCTGCTGCTGCTGGGCCAGGTGGAACGGTATGGCTGGAAACGGTCCGATGAGGTTCGGGTGCGCTTCGACAACGGCGGAGCCGACGCTGTTCGGCGGACCGGCTTCCGCAACGCCTGGGCGGCTGCGCTCGGCCTCGAGTACGCGTATTCGAGTGCGCTGACGCTGCGCGGCGGCGTCCGCTTCGATGAGACGCCGACTGTCGACGCGTATCGCGACACCACGCTTCCCGATCAGAAGCGTCTCTGGCTCGGACTCGGTGCGTCCTGGAAGGTGGCCGAACAGTGGGCGCTCGATTTTGCGTTCGCCCATGCGCGCATCAAGCGGGCCGATATCAACGTCGAGCGCACGTTCTTCGACGGAACGCCGCTGGCGAGTTCGGCCCGGGTCTCAGGCTCGACCCGTTCGTCGGTCAACACCCTGTCGTTCGCCCTGCGATACGCGTTCTAGGCAGCGAGAAGCGCCACCGAGATCGCCTCGCCGTTTCGGCAGTCGTGGCACGCGCTGCCTTTCGGCCGCGCTCGTCATGGAGCGTCGCCGAAGGTTCGCCTCATGTAGCTTTCGATCTTTGCCATGAAGGTCTGCGTCAGCAGTCCGACGAACTGCTTGCCGAGGATTTGACTGTTGTCGAGCAGGACGTCGTTGATCCCTCTCAAGAGGGCTCGGTAGTCGTCCGTCATGCTGTTGGCGGCCAAGCCCTTCGCCGGAAGCTTGTCGACCAGCTCGCCGAGTCGCAGGATGTCGATGAAGTGCGGCTTGTGCTCGGCCGCCAGCTTTTCGTCGACCTTGCGCAAGTTGTCGAGGTCTCGAAACTCGAAGTCCTCGGGGCGGTGGATCTCGGGGAAATCCCCCAGCAACTTACCCTGTGCGCCGAACGCCGTCTCGTCGGTCGTGCCGCCCATTTCCGGCGTCATGATCATGTGCAGCATCGCGCGCACCGCGTGCTTGGCAGATTCGTTCGCCGCCTCCATCGTCGTCATTCGCGTATGGGTCGCCATCCAGGTGCCGGCCGGCACCCAGCGCCGCAGCAGCGGATAGGAGTGCGTATAGGCCATCTCGAGCTGATGCCCATGATCGGGCCGTCCCGGCTCGCGCGGCATGAGACCAGGGCGCAGGCTCCATTGGCCCGGCAGGTTGATGAGGAACGGGCTCGCGTTGCGCAGCGGGGTTCGGTTGTCGGGGGTGCTCAGCAAGAGATTTGTCAGGGCCAGTTCCAGGGGGACCGGTGACGCATAGGGTGGAGAAATCTTGATCCGATTTCCTGCTCGGTCGATCGCTTGGAAGCCGGTTTTCGCTTTCAGCTCGCTCACGAGCTCATCAGCGATGCCCTCAGTTTTGCTGTCGCTTTTCGCGATGACCGTGGCCGACGCCGCCTGCCTCCTGTCGTACTTCAGCGCGACGGCGTAAGTTCGGCCGGGGATGATGACGTCAGGAACCTCCAGCTCTGCCGAGCCGGCAACATTGACGTGTGTCACGTCCGCGGTGCCGACCTCAGGCTGCCTCAGGATCTGCAGGGGGAGCGCGCTGTACCGGCCGCGGGCTCGCAGCGTCAACGCGCACAACACGCCAGGCGTCCCCTTGCTTGTAGTGGCACTCTCGATGCGGATGCAGTCATCGGCGTTGGCAACGGAGAACAGTGCGTCGTTCCCGTCTCTGGTGGAGACCCAAATACCGTGCTCCCCGTAGGGTCCGGCCTCTGCCACTCCATCGGCGTTGATCTTTCCGATGAGTTCTTCGCAACTGGCTCCGTCGAGCACCCGGGGTTTAAGACCCTCACCGGTCGGCGCCAGCATGACGGCGTACCTTCGGCTCGAGCCCTTGGCGACGTGAACAATGAATTTGCTGGCTTCAACCATCGGCGATAGGACGATGTGCCGGCTATCCCCTGCCGCCGCTGCATCCCCGGACGCGCTTGACGAATCATTCCAGGCGAACACGTTCGCTTCACCTGTGTGTCCTTCGGAGTAGTCGTTGTTCGTGATCGCTTCTGCCAGCACCTTCGCCATCGGGGGCTCGGGGATTCTGTACGGCCGCTCTACAGCGGCTTCGGCGGGCCTGTTGCGGTCCCCGAACGTAAGAAAAAAGTCGTGGCCCTCCAAGACGAGTTCGGCCACTTTGTAGTTCCCGCCACTCTTGAGCTCGACCGTCGCCTTCCACGGTGGCCCCATGCCTTTCGCTGTTGCTGAGGTGAGGTCGGCACTGGTCGTCTTGCTGCCCAAAGGTTGGGTGGCTGAACGAACGCAGAAATCCTCATCAACGCTGGCAATGGCGACCTCAATGAGGTCCTCTCCCGTTCTGCTGCGAATGGTCAAGTCATCCTTGCTCTCTTTGCTCTGCGTGCTCTCTTTGCTCTGCGTGCTCTCTTTGCTCTGCGTGCTCTCCGTGCTCTCCGTGCTCTGCGTGCTCTGCGTGCTCTCCGTGCTCGTCTCTATTTCGACGAGCAATCCGTCGCGTCCAATACGGGACCTCAGGCGCTCAACGATTTGCTCCCGTCTGGCTCGTTGGCCCGGGCTGCCGTTGTCTTCGACCACCCCATCAGCGGTTCGTATAAGGATCCTGTACGAACCATGCACCGTCTCGGGCACGCTGACCGTCAGAGCGTTGGCCTTGACGTACGGCGCGAGGATCAGCACCTGCTGTCCTCCAGGCCGGAGACCGACATGCGCAAGAACACCGGCCGCTCGATCAGGATCGTCGTTGATTCGCGCCGCGATGGCATCGAGTCCCAACCCGTCGTCGTAAGCTGCCCCGCTGTAGGCGTGGGGGGGTTCTCCGTCACCCCAGTCGATACTCAACGAGTCGTGCGACGTTGGTGCGATCGCAGCGAGGATGTTCCCGCGGAAGCCGCCGCTTTCGCGTTCCTCGAAGCGGATGCCCCAGTCGAGGTGGTAGTACTGCGGTTCGAGCAGCTTGCTCGCGTGCGCCGCGTTGATTCCCCGCAGCATCTGCTGCCATGTGGCTTCGGCAATGTCGTGCTTGCGCGACCGCCATGCCGAAGGCGCCTCGCGCGGGTTCTTCTCGCCGGGTGGCGGGTCCTTCGTCCATGGCGCGTACCAGTCGCCGATGTCGACCGACACCTGTCCCAGGAAGCGTCCGATGGGATGGGTGCGGTCGCGGGAGTACGCAAGTTGCGAGATGGCGGTCAGTCCCCACGGCGAGTCTGCGAGATAGACATGGCCGCTGCCGAATCGATAGCGATTCGGGAAGAAGTACTGAATTCCCGAAATGTCACGGTAGGGCCACTGGCCGATGCTCCTGTCGGCGCCCGGCACGGCGCCGCTCCACGCAGCCCTCGGGGGGTCGGCGATTCCCTCGAGCGGCACGGCATCGTTCTTGAGCTTGCGACCCACCGCGCTATCGAAGGCGATGAGCTTCGAGAACGGTCCAGCGAACAGACGCTCGGCCTCGAGCGGCTTCGCCTCTCGCAACTGCTTCCACGCATCCTGGACCAGCCGCGATGATTCGTCCAGGGGTAGCGCGAGTACGAAAAAGTCGTGATAGAAGTTGGTCGGCTTCGCTTCGGCCACGAATTCCGGGACATCAAAGTCCTTCACCCCCTGCCCATCTTTCTCGATGATCTTTTCGTCTGCTTTATGCTTCTCCACGTTCAGGAAGCGATGCCCCGGAACTTCGGGCCGCGGCAGGCGCCAGCCGTCAGGCCCGGAAACGACAGGGACGAACTCGTCGATGGGGTCCCATTCGCCCTGCTTGACTTCTACGTACCCCCTGCCGAGCTCGATCCGCTCGAGGCGCCCCGTAAAGAACTTCACCCCCTGCGCGCCGAGGTAGGCCTTCCACACGTCGAGAAAGGCCTGCGAGGTGGTGCCGTTGAGCGTGAAGTCCTGTGGAAGCTCCTCGAACGGCTGGCGGATCATCATCTGCAGCAGGATGTTCGCCTGCGTCCTCGCGTCGACTTCAGCCGCCGCCATCGCGGCGAGCGCTCGTGGCGCGTGCTCGATGAAGTGCTTGGCCTTTTCCGAGTAGCCCCGTTCGCCCTCGTCGCCGCCGACGTACTTCCAGAACGTCTGGTCTTCACATTGCTCGATGCGTCGTTGCTTGCATGATGTCAGGTAACGCAGCAGGCGGAGTTGCAGGCGGAGCACGTCGCGTTCGGTGAAGCCGGCGGTTTCGAACACGAAGTGAGACAGTTGCTCGAGATCGCTTAGCGACTTCAAGACCCTGTAGTTGATCTGCAATGCGGGCTCGCCGTTGACGGCGACCGACGGGTCTGCTGCCGGGACCAGGTGGTTGCGAGCGGTTTCGTGACTTTCCACGCCGAACCGGTCGAACGTCGGCACCCGCTTCATCGTGTCAAAGAGATTGCGGTAGAAGGCGGGAAAGAACCGAAAGCCGTGTTCGCCAGGGATGACCTGCTCGATCACTTCGAATTCGACGCGGTTCGATCGCCGACGGCTGAGCCGCTCGCGCGTTGCAGCTTCGCTTGTTGATGTCGCTTCGTCCCGGCCGACGGGGATCAGGTGGTTGTTCAGCTCAAAATCGAGTGGCTTATCGACGCGCTGTTTGCTGAGATTGCGCAGTTCCGTGATGACGTCGCGGGCCCAACCCCTGCCGCCGCCTTTTATGTCTTTTCGGTTTGTAAAGCCGACGACACGCACGGCTAATATCTCTCGCCAGTACTCGATGGGATATTTGCCACCGGGCGCTATGGTCTCTTTCTTGATGTCGAGAAACGCGATTCGCGCGCGGTATTCGTTGTAATACTCGGTAAACGCTTGATATAGCTTGTCGAGAACACGATGAAGTTTCGACTCGTTCGTCACCCCGTGCGCATCCTGCTCGTAACGCCAATCCGGGCTGTCGCGGCGCTCGAACACGATGCTCTCGGTGAGGGGGAAGCGGCGCTGCACCGGACGCATCCGCAGGCCGCGTAGCCTCATGGGCCAGTCGACGACTTCTGCAAGTTTGGGGACGGACTTGCCGCCGGGCCACTCGGGCGGCAGGCTGAGGATCTCTGCCATGTCCGCCGGTACGCGTGAGTACTGGTTCGCTGCCATCCCGCCGACGTCGCTGGCGTGTTCGACGAGGCTGCTCTCGGCCGCTTCGACGACCTGGACGCCGAATCCGCGCTCGATCAGTTCCTGGGCAACCGACAAGCCGGTGATGCCCGCGCCGAAGACCGTGACCAGCGGCGGCTTTTCCTTGTCGCGCTTGTTGAGAACGAGGCGACTTTTCTCATCCGTGCGACGCCGCAAAGCCGTGAGCCCCGCGATGCGCCATTGGAGGTCCAGGAAAACGGCCATGCGACATCTCCTCGTGTCTAGTCGGGCTGCCGGTGCCCGCGGAACGCTGCCATCAACGCCTGCATCTTGTGGCTGCGCATGCTTCCGATGATGAACGTCGTAAAGGCGTCGAAGAATCGTTCGACGTGTTCGGGGCGGCCGCTCAGCCACAGGCGCTCGCCGATCAGCGCGTCGAGCAGCGTCAGCCGTCCGTCGACGAGGTCATCGATCGTTGCGAGTTCGAAGCGGGCTCGGACCGCGGCGTCGTGCACGCCATCCCTGATCGCAAGTCGATCGCCGTCGAGCCAGACGGTTCGCGTGTCGTCACCGGGACTGAGACAGGCACGCAGCGGCGCGAACTGTGCATGAAACCGGCGGTAGGCGAATGGCGCCTGCTCCTTCAGCGCCTCGACCGCTTGCGCCAGGAACCCGAAGAAATCAGGCTGCGGCATGGTTGTACTCGGCGAGGGTGAAGCTCTCGAAGCTGATCGCCTCACCATCGATCGAGCCGGTCACCCGGGCTCGGCCGCGCACTTCGGACAGCTGGGTCAAACCGCAGCCGTCGTCGTCCGGAAGGCAGAGCTGAGCGTAGTCGTCGTGGTCGAGTTCGAGACTCCACCGATCGCTTCCACGCGCCGCGACGAGGACGACTCTCTCGGGGATGTCAGCCGCAAGTCCCTGTAGCGCCAGAGCGGCGACGGCCGGAATCCTGGCGATCCGCTCCGGGCGAAGAAGACCGGAACGGCTGACATGGATATCGGCAGCATGGAACACGCGTGTCGGCGCGTGTCGGTGCCAGACCATGAGGCTGCGCGAGAACAGCTGATTGCGGCCGCGATCGGCGATCTGCATGTACACGAGCGTCCAGTCGACACTGGGAGCGATGGGCAGGAAGACGATCCATTCCCAGCTGAAGTCGCCACCCCAGGCGAAGTGGCCCCAATTGCGGTCGTGGTACGCCGGCGCGGATCGCACGGCATGCTGAACGCCGTCGACCTCGAGGGTGCCGCTCGCGCCGAGGCGGGGCACGACCATCCACCGCATCGGCCCGCGATGCGAGAGCCGCACGCTTCGCGCGAGTGCCGGCCGGGACTCGGGGCGCAAGGTAAGACGCGCGTCGACCCGTCCCGCGCGGTCGATGACGAGGTGATAGCCGCCGTCGCCATAGGTGAGCGAATGGGGGCCGAAACGCGTTTCCACCTCGCCGGCGCGCGCTCGGCAGTCCGTCATGTCGTAGGTCTGAACCGAGCCGGACCAGCCCGTCGCGTCGCGCAGCATGAGCACCAATCGCGGCACGTCGACGAAGGCACCATCGCGCAGCTCGCTCGTCACACTGAAGTTCACGAGAAGCTCGAACGCGTCGGTCAGCACGCAAAAGTACGACCACTCCTTCGCGCCGCTGGCATCGCTGCTCAGGGTGCCGGGGCGACGCCAGTGGTCGGAAAGAGTCAAGACGCTCGGCAGCGCGCCCGCACCGGTCTGATCGCGGGAAAGTCCGCCGGTTTTCGACACGTCGATCACCGCAACAGGGTGCCTGCGGCCCCGGGTTGCCGGTCTTCCGGCACGGGAGCGCGTGGTTGTGATTGTTCGATCACCGCCAGCCAGCGCAGCAGCCGCGATCGCACCGCGCACACGCCCAGGCACGCGTCGAGCAGTCGCTCATCCGGTGCAGAGCCCGCCCTGGTCGCGTCCGGCTCCAACGCCAGCGCACAGAATCGCTGCATCGATTCGCGAGCGCCCAGCAGCACATCGACGATGTCGTTGTGCTCGGCACTGCGGTCGACCAAGCCCAGGGGGTCATCACGCATGGCCGTCCTGTTCCCATCGGAACAGCTTGTCGAGCAGCTCGTCGCTGTTCTCGAGCGAGCTCAAGGTGAACAGGACGTCGAGCAGCTGCGTCGGCAGCACGCCCGGCGGATCGTGGTCGAGCAGGGAGAGGGTCGAAAAATCGAAGAGCAGGCCCAGGTGACGGACGAGGCGCGAATGACGCAGGCGCTCGTCCCACTCTCGACCTTCGGCGGTGTATCGGTAGCGCCTCCCTTCGGCGCTCAGGTACTGAAACGCGGCCTGCGCAGCCGCAGGGTGCTTCAGCACGCTCTTCTGGAGGTGGCGCAACGCCCCGAGCATCTCGTCTTCACGATCCGCGAGCACGAGCGTCGGCACGCCGAAACCTTCGTCGTCGCTCAAGGCCGCGGGATGCGGATCACTGCTCGTCATAGAGGGTCGCCTCGAGCCACACCCGCGCATGCGGCTTGTTGCCCATGTGCACGGCGAACGACGCGCTGACGGCATCCACGCCGCTCGTGTCCGCGTTGCGGAGGTCGAGCTGGAGCTCGACCACCCGGTGCGCACGCGCGGCGAGGATGAAGCGCGCAGGCTCGACGCCGGCAATCGCCCCTTGGACAGGGCTCCCGTCGCCGTCAGGTCGGTGCACTGCGCTGCTGGCGATGGAGACCTCGACCTGTTCCGAAAACCGATTCAGGCATCGGAAGCGCCCGGCCGAACGACCGGCTCTCGGGCATTGAACGAGGATGGTCTGCTGCAGCGTGCTCGCAGGCAATGCGGCGGGCGCAGGATGAAGCGGCGCGACCTTCGTCATCACTGCATCGACCAGGGAAGCGTGTTCGGCCAGCTTCGATTCGACGCCCCGGAGCTTGCGCCAGAGCTGCTCGTACGCCGCGCCGTCGGCCTCGCGCTCGCGCGATTGCTTGTCGTGGATGCTGCTGAGGACCTCGGCCAGCCGCGCAACATCGACCGCAGCGCCAGGACCCCGACCCGCGGGCAGCTGCAACAAGCGTGTGATCGGCCGGGCGACATCCGCGGCGGGCGCGTCGTGCGAAAGGCGTTCGCGCGTACGCTGCTCATCGATCCCGCCGAACAAGCGCGCGAGTTCGTCAGGAGAAGCCGAGATGAGGCTCTGGGCGAAATTCAGAAGCGGGCTCATCGTGGTTCTCGCCTAGGTCGCGCGGTCGATCGCATAGTCGGCCAACTCGAACAAGAAATCCCGGTGCCTCGAACGCGCCCAGCCGTCTGCCTCGTGCGCGAGACCGGCCCGAAACCGGCGTGCGAACCGGCGCGCCCGCTGACGCGCGAAGTCGAGGCTGCCGTGCAGCTCGACCAGACGCCGCAGAAACTCGACGTCGCTGGCGCTGCGCTCGTGCGCGCGTGCGCTGGTGTCCAACTCGGTACCGAGCCGCGGCTGCCGCTTGGCGAGGATCTCCAGCGCCGTCGCGCGATCTTCATGGGGCGCGGCATTGATCGCGTGAATGAGGATCAGCGTGCGCTTGCCCTCCCACAGGTCAGCCAGGGAGTCCTTCCCGTACGCATCGCCGCAAGTCGCGAGGTTCAGCACGTCGTCCTGGATCTGGAACGCAATGCCCAGCGGGATGGCGAGTCGCGCGATGCGGGCAACCGTCTCGTGCTGGGCGCCACCGATGATCGCCCCAGCGGACATCGGGGCGATGAAGGAATACCAAGCGGTCTTCTTGTGGACCAGCCTGGAGTACTCCCCCAGTCTCCGAGGCACAGCGCCGGACTTGATCCAGTTGAGTTCGATCATCTGTCCCTCGGCGGTCTCGCATGCCATGCGTGCGATGAGACGCAGGATACGCAAGGCACGTCCCACGCCGATCACCGCCATGTTGTCGAGCAGCGGCCCGATCGCCAGCGCCAGCATACCGTCACCGACATTGACGGCGGAAGGGACGCCATGCAACGCGTTCAGGGTGAGCTCGTGGCGGCGCTTCGACGAGGCATCCTCGACGTCATCGTGGATCAGGAATGCGTTGTGGTAGAGCTCCAGCACCGCCGCCGTCGGCAGCACCGCGCTTTGGGCGCCGCCCAGCGCTCGGCAGACCGCCAGGCACAGTGCCGGACGCAACGCCTTGCCCGGGCGCAAGGGGTAGTCGAGCATGAGCCGATACAAGCCCCCCGTGTGGCGGTCGTCGCGCGGGATGACACGCCGGATTTCAGCCGCAATCATCTCCCGACAGGAGCTCAGGTAATCCTGCAGCGGGCGCGCGCTCATGGCCTGATGGGCAGAGGTTCAGGCGGCGCCGAGCACCGGTGCGGGGTAGAACATGGTTGCGAAGGCTGATGGGTTCCTGATCTGCTCTCTCGCCATGAAGGCCTCGGCCGGGGGCATGCGCTTGTTTTTCGCAAACCGGTGCGTCAACGCTTCGGCGTAGAGCTCCATGTCTGCGCTTCGGTAGCCCGCCGTCGCCAGCCCGACCAATCTCGTCTGGGCATCTTCCTTGCCTTCCACGCCCGCCACCATGCTATCGATCGCGGCTGCCATCGCGCCTGCGAACGGCAGATCGGTGGCCTGGATGCAGCGCGCGTCCTTGCGAGCGATCGAAAGCAGCCTCTGACGCTGGCTTGTGTCGTGGCTGCAACTGCATGCGGCAATCGCGGCGCGCGAACGGAGCTCGCGCAGGAACGTGCTCAACGCGGCGAGCCGGAGGAATCCAGTTCCGGCGACTTCGGGCCACTTGCTTTCGATCAGGTCCCACGCACGCTGTGCTTCGCCCAGGTACAGGAGGAGGTTCGTCGCGGCGATCAGGTGATGAAAGTGGAGCGAGGTGAAGCGGTCTTTGGGTACCTTGTGCAAGCTGCCGTTGACGACCTTCATGGCGGCCTCGCAGTTGTCGTCTGCAGCCGCCACGAGATACCCCAGAAAGCTGGATCGAAAGACGTCGAAGAAGTATTCGTCACCGCGCTTGCGCGCGTCTGCGAGCAGGCCGGGCATCATGCCCCGCACATGGTCGATCTCGCCGACGAAGGCGCGTGCGGTCAGGGCCCAGCCGAGCAGGATCGCGACTTCGAACTGCACGCCCTGGCAACTGCTTCGGTAGATGGCGATCGCCTGCTCGGCGACGGAGGCACTCTGGCGCCATTCGCCTTTGAACCACGCCACGGTCGCTTCGGCGTGATACACGAAGGCTTGGTTGGCTGGCTCGTTCGCATGAGAAAGCAGTTGCCGAGCGCGCGTCATCATCGCGGCAGAGCGCTTCAGCATTCCACGACCGCCGACGTTCGCATAGATCGACGCTTCCAGGCCGACCGCGCGGAGCAGCCGAGTCGGCTCGCGTGCCTCGACAGACTCGCGCAGATACCAACTCGCCATGGCGTCGCCCACCACGTAATCGAGCATGCAGGTGCCTTTGGCAGCGACCCACAGGGTGTCGAGCCGAAGCAGGGTTTCCGCGGGCACGTTCCCGGCCGGGCTCGCGGCGGCGCGACCAACCCGCAGGGCGAACAGCAGCCGGTTCAGCGTGGCGGTGCGCGTGGCAGAGCGTTGGTCGTGTGGGTAGGGAAGCGACAGATCGGCGAAGACGTTGCGAAGCAGATCGATGCCACTTGCCAGTAGCCCGGCGCAGAGGAATTGCTCCGCCGCGTGGACCTTCAATTGCGCCACATGCAGGCGCGGCGAACACGAATGATCGAGCGTTTCGAGGCTGCGGAGGTACGCCTGCGCAGCCTTGCGGGACGCTCCTGCGTTCGCCAGCAGCATCCCCAACTCGGCATGCATGTCGCTGAGTTGGCCGCTCGCGTCCTCGTGCTGGATCGCCAAGGCCAGGAAATCGGCCGCCGTGGCGAAGTTCAGGCGGTTGGCCTCCTGGCGAGCAGCAAGCACCGCGACGCCCGAAGCCTGGGTCGTCAGCTCGGCGCCCAGCAACTGGGCGACGACGGCGCGCAGATCCGGATTCGGCGACTGCATCAGGACGTCGGCGATGCGCTTGTGCAGCAGACGCTTGCGTTCGGGCTGCAGCAAGCCGACGACGGCGCGCCGGATGCGGTCGTGGAACACGGCAATCCGGCTGCCCTCCTTGTCGGCGATCTTCTTCAGGAAGTGCCCTTGGCACAGGCTCGTGACCGCCGCCTTCGCGTCAGAGCTGATGCCATCGACGCTCAGCAGGGCGGCCTCGTCCATCGGCAGGTCGCACAACGCGGTGAGCGCGAGCACCTCGTGCGCTGCGGGCGACAAGGAATGGAGGCGTTGCGACAAGGCAATCGCAGGATCGAATCGCCGGAGCTCCTGATCGTCGCCCCAACCATGTCTGGCAATTTCCCGGATGAAGATCGGCAGGCCGCCCGTGCCCTGGGCGAGCGACGCGCGCTCTTCTTCGGTCGACAACGGGGCGCCGCTGAGATCCGCGAAGAACGCCGCGCTTTCCTCGACGCTGAGGGGCTTCAGGAACACGTGCGAGACGCGGCCCGCGAGCGCCTCACCTGAAGCACGCAGCGCGTCGAGCTGTTCAAGCGAAGCCGAGCGGCTCTCGGGGTGGTAGCTGATGACGACGAGGATGCGCGACGCGGTGGTTTCCAGGATGCGCCGCACGAACGGTCCACTGTTGGCGTCCGCCCATTGATAGTCGTCGATCCAGAGGACCAGCGAACGCGACGCGCTCAGCTCAACCAGGATCCGACACAGCGCTGCAAGCGCATGCTCGATGAGCACGAAAGGGTCGAGAGGCTCGCCTTCCAGGCGACCCTGCACGTCGAAACGCACGGCTTCGAGGACCGGGAACAAGCGGCGAAGACTGAAATACTCGAATGCCGAGACGCGCGGCGCAAGCAGGACGTCGTCCGCGAGGAATTCCGCAAGTCCGTCGATGATGCCGTCGAGCGCCGGGGACCTGATCGTTTCCTGGTAATGACAGCGCGAGCACAACATCAGCGCACCCGAGTCGCGCACCGACGTGCTGGTGAAGTGCTCGACCAGCGACGACTTGCCGACCCCGGACTCGCCTGCCACGGTGATGAGGTGCGGTGCGCCCTGGAGGGTCCGCCGCAGCGCGGCATTCAGTACCTCCAGGCTGCCCTCGCGGCCGATCGTCGAGAACTCGGTCGCCGGCGCGCGGCCGGCGGCACGGCGCGCCGCGCGCCCTCGATGGGCGTTCAGCGTCCGCAGGATCATGCTGCCGTCCGGCTGCTGTTCAGCTCTGGGTGCGGTCAGCGCTCCGATCAGATCAGCCAGGTACCCAGGACACTCCGGGGCCACCGCCATGACCATCGCAGCGCTCGGAGCGGCAATGGGTACGGCACCGGTAATCGACTCGAAGAGCATGACCCCGAGCGCGTACCAGTCGAAGCGGGGCGACGGCGGCGCGCCCGCGGCATGCTCAGGGCACATGTAGGCGAGCGTACCGGCCATGGCCCGACTCGATGCGCGCGAGCCGGCCAACGCCGACAGTCCGAAGTCGAGCACGACGACCCGATTCGCGTGGGAGACGAGGACGTTCGAAGGCTTGATGTCGAGGTGCACTCGTCCGATCGCATGGACGGCCAGCAGCGCCTCGACGAGGGCGCTGGTATTCGCGTTCAGTGCGGTGAAATCGACGGTCCGGTTCGCGCCGCCGCCTCGGCGCACTGCGGTCACGAAGTCCTTGCCCTCCACGTACTCCATCGTGAAGTAGCACTGCGGAGGATCGACGTAGAGGTCGTAAAGGGAAACGATGTTGCGATGGGAGAGGGCGCTCAAATCCCGGAACTCGCGCTTGAAGCGCAGGATGTCTTCGCCCTGCGGAAATGCCAGCGACTTGAGCGCGACCGTGATGCGATTGCGCCGGTCGAACGCTTTAAAGACAAGGCTCGTCGCGCCCCGACCGAGGTACGCTTCAACGGCGTACCGCTCGGATACCGGTGCAATCCGCAGCTCGGGGGCCAGTTCCATCACGAACCCTTCTCGATGGCATGCCGCGCGCGCGTCGTCGCCGGGACGGGCTGAAGGCGTCGTGAAGTCTACGGCCGATTTCCGGCGCCGAGGTGGCACACCCCCTCCACAACGCATTGTTGTCGTCGGCTGCGAAACCTCTGGCATGCTCCTGGTTACCCACCAGGCACCTGTCGCGGCGAGACCCCGCGACCAAAGCCTGGGGGCCGACGTCCATTCTTCAGCAGGAGTTCTCGTGGGTGCTGCCCGCCCGACAAGCCCCGCACCCCCTGGCGGTGCGCTGATCCCCGTCCTGGGGCAGCAATGGGCGACCCAGAGCCGATATTTGCTGCGCGACGACATGACCCGCGTGGGGCGTGAGTTCGATTGCGACATCGTGATCCCGGATCGCGCGATCTCGCGTCGCCACGCGGAGTTCACATGGGAAGGCGAGAGCCTGATCCTGACGCCGTTGAGCGAAACCAACGCCACCTTGGTCAACGGCCGCGTCATCGATCTGCCCACCCAGCTCAGGCTCGACGACACGGTCGAGTTCTCCGACGCCCGGTTCGGGGTCAAGGTCTATATCAATCCCACGTCGACATCAGCGTCGACGCAGCGCAGGACCGAGATGAACCGACGCGTGGCAGCGATCGTCTCGGCAGACGTGAAGGCCTACAGCGAAATGATGGAGAGAGACGACGTCACGACGATGCACGCCATCACGACCAGTCGAGCCCGGTTCAACGAGCTGAGCTCCGAGCATGGCGGCCGCGTCGTTGACGCGGTGGGTGACTCCATCTTGCTCGAGTTCCCCAGCGTCTCGGACGCGCTGGCGGCAACGATTGCCTTTCAGGAGAGCACAAGACGATCGTCCGGCGCTGCCGACCGCGAACTCGATCTGCCATTCAGAATCGGCGTCAACGCAGGTGAGATCGTTACGCGGCGCGACGGTACGGTCTACGGCATTGCCGTCAACGTCGCGGCCCGCATCCAGAGCCTCGCGGAGCCCGGGCACATTCTGGTCAGCCAGGTAGCGCACGACCTGGCAGCGCGTCTGCCGGAGGGCTACCGGTTCGTCGACGCCGGGGTTCGTGAACTCAGGAACATCTCCGGTAGCTATCGGCTCTATGGCCTGGCTCGGCTCGGCGAGAAGGAAGATCCGCGCGAGCCTATGGAATAGTGCTTGTGTCCGGATCGGCGGCGCTATCGGGCTGACGGTAACCTGCGGTGAATGACGTAGCAACCGTCGCGAAGGGAGACGTAGCCACCCGCGGTCAGATCCTTGAGGACTCTGCTCACCATTTCCCTCGACGAGCCGATGCGTTCCGCGATGTTCTGCTGGGTTAATTTCTCCCGAATGATTCGTTCCGAACCGATCGCTTCGGACGTTTCCATGAAGAGGTATACGACCCGGCCATAGACGTCTTTGAGAGCCAGGTTCGCGACCTGCTTGGTCAGGCGTCGAACCATCCGGGTCAGCTTCTGCGAAAGATGAAATCCGAACTCGGGGTGATCGACCAGGAAAGCCCGCAGTTCCGCGCCGCGAACGATCAGGCAAGTCGACGGTGAAACTGCTCGCACGGACGCTGAGCGAGGGCTGCCGTCGAGCGCGAGTTCCCCGACGTACTCGCCAGGATCGTGGTCTGCGAGGACCACGTCGCGTCCATCTTCCGAGCTCAGGTAGGTCTGAAGCCGCCCCGACAGCACGATGTAGATGGCGTCGCCGGGGTCGCCCTCATTGATCAGGATCGCGCCGGCACGGTATGAACGCGAGTGGCCGTGTGCACCCAGCGACTCGAGCAGGTCTTCAGGAATCCGATCTTCGTTCATGCCGCCGCACCTGGTCTCAAGCGGTGGGTCGCCGAAAAATCAAACCGGAGTTCATTTCGTGGGCCTCGTCTATCGCGGGCGCCGACGGCGTATTCGCCAATCCCGCGGGCGGAACTCGAAGCTGGATGCGCCCAGCCGGCAAGCGCTCGATCCCTCGAACTGCGGCAAGGTAGCCTCGGCCACTCGGGTTATGAAGCGACCGGCAGTGTAAGACCTGCTTGCGAGCTGCGGCGCGAACGGCCCACACGCTGCGTTTCTCCCCGGGCGGGCGGGCGAGTTTCGGCGCGCCTGCTTCGACGCGCATCGGCGGCGCCAGGGAAGCGCACGATCGACGGAACCCTGACGCACGCGGAAGCGGTCGAAGGTTCACCGGTGGCGTGAATACGCGTTCGAACGAGCCGTGTCTCAGAGGCGCCCCTGCAAGAAGACCATGTACGACCGCGGGTGGCGGCCGTAGGTCGAATCGAGCTGCGACGGCGCGCTTGCGAAGCCGACGAGTCCGCCGACGCCCCACTTCACCGGTCCGGTGTGGACGAAGTCATGGATGTAGCCGACCGAGAACTTGCGGATCCGGAACGCCTGCCCGTGCAGGGGCTCGCCGCCGTGTTCAGGTTTTCGTCGCTGCTAGTCAGGAGGTATTCCTCCCCGAAGATCCAGGTCTCGTTCTCGAGCATGCGATGCAATTGTGATCGCTCGCGAAGGTCGCGTTTGGTCTCTGAGCGGAACAGCAATTCCTGCAGGCCAGTAAGAAACTGCAGTCGGTCCGCGACGAGCTTGCTGGCCTCAATGATTGACGACAGGTCGTGTACTGCAGCAAGTCTGTCAATTCGTTCTGCCGCTCTTTCGGCAATTCGAGCACCTCCGAGAGAATGCGCTTCAGGGACTCGGGGTTCTCATCGAGCGCCGTCTTGAGCATGCGCAAAGTGAACTGCCGGTCCTTGATCGGACCCTCCCGAAAGGAGTCGAGGTACTGGTGAACGCTCAATGCGCAGATGTCGAAGACCTCTCGCCTGGCAGCTTCAAGTGGGCCCGTCGCATCACCGGCGAACGGGTACACACCTTCCTCCTTCCACTGCTTCACGAGCTCTGAAGCCGATTCGGCCTTTCGGCGACGGAAGTGGGAACGCAGCGACGCTCGGGCATCCTCCACCAATCGGCGCAGCCCTGGCTCAAGCTCTTCCAGCGAGAGAACGTTCTCCTGCTGCAGTTTCGAAACGTAGTCCGAGCGAAGGTATGCCGTAAAATTGAACTCGCTCCCTGGGCGGATGCCGGCCTCGATCTCGTCAAGGACGAAGCCATCCGAGTCGCACAGGCAGATTCGGCGCTCCTTCTTCGCGAAGGTCCACTCGACAATGTCCAGTTCACCCGAGACGCTCACGCCGTCCTCGGTCACGAAAGCGGGCAAAACGTGCGTCTCGTGAGCCTTCTGCACCGCCTTGGGATCGATGCGCTCACCCCGATAGATGATGTCTGTGGCCGTATAGTTGCGCAAGTACAGCGCGAACACCTCGGCCAGCTGGCGCGGCGCTGAGCCATCGCGCGAGAGCACGCCAAGCGAGTCTTGGATGCCGGTGATGCGAACCCGTGTTCCCCGACCGCGGCCGTTCGGCGCCGGCGATGGCGCGCCGATCTCGAAATCCTGCAGCCGGTCGCTGCTTCCCTTAATTGCGTAGTGCTGGGCCTGGTCATCGTCTCCAAGGAAGACGGTGTCCCACTCGACGCGATGGCCGAGGGCGAACGCCTTGAATCGCCCTTTGCCGTCGCGCCCATGCATTTTCTTGTGAGCCCGTTGGGTGACGCGTTGCTCGCGCTTCCACGAACCGCCAAGGTTGCCGAACGCTCGCTCTGCCTCGCTTAAGCTGATGCCGCTACCGTTGTCGGTGATCTCGATGACCACCGGGTTCCCGAGATCGTTGTCGGTGATGCCGATGCGGATCCGGTCGGCATCGGCATCCAGAGCGTTCCACACCAACTCGGCCAGGGCGGTCACAGGCCTCCCTCGCGCCAACGATTCGAGATGGTCGGCTTGCGCCTCGACGTGAATAAATCGAGCGCTCGTCGGCTCGGTAGTAGCGTGTTCGCTCATCGTGCTCATTTGGGATGGGGCTGTACAAATATACAGACTCCCTCGGCACCGTCCAAGGGTGGGCCGCCAGAATGTACCCGCGCTCAATATCAGAGCAGCTTAATGAGCCGGCCGAGCCGAACCCAGCTGCGGAGGCAGGCAAGCCTTTTGGAATGCGAGTGACAGCTTCGGGAAGGTGTGATCAGGCGCGCGGACGTCTCGTTAGGGTCGGGTGCGTGAATGCACCGCGTGCAGGAGCAGACGTTCGGGGTAGGGCTCATACAGGCCAGCGCCTCGGCATGTTCTCAACGGCAGCAACGCCTCTGGAAGCGGCCGTCGGCGTTTAAGCGCGCGCTGTGCCCGAAGGGCCGCTCAGTGACGTAGACCGCGCGTACGAGGTTCGAAGGCGACGGACCGCATCCGCTGCGCAGCTGTCGTTGGTGCACCGGTCGCTTGCGGAATCCGTTTGTGGCCTCGCGAGGCTGCAAGCTGCCAAAGGGCTGGCGAGGCTGCGGACGCAGGCAACTATTGCTGCGTGACGCCGTGTTCGGCTGCCCGGAACTCGTCCAGCCGGTTGGCCCACCACTGCATTAACTTCACTCGTTCCGCGACCCACTGCGCCCGGTTGTAGGCGCCTCTCACGTCATCACGTTCCTCGTGCGAGAGCTGCTTTTCAATGACGTCGGAGTTCCATCCGGCTTCGTTGGCACAGGTGGAGAACAACGTGCGAAACCCGTGAGCGGTCATGCGTCCCTTGTAGCCGAGCCGCACCAGTGCGCTGTTCAGCGTGCCGTCGCTGAGCGGCTTGCCGGGATAGAACGGGGAGGGGAACACCAAGTCATCGGCTCCCTCGACTCGCTTCACCCGAGCGAGAACCGCCAGTGCTTGCATGGATAACGGCACGAGGTGCTCGGCCGCCATCTTCATTCGTTCCGCTGGGATGCGCCACAGCGCACGCGCCAGATCGACCTCCCGCCAGCGGGCTCCTCTCAACTCGCCCGGCCGCACCGCCGTGAGGATCAGGAGTTCCAGCGCGGCTTTGGTTGATGGGTCGCCCTGGTACCGGTCGAGCTCGTGTAGGAACGCCGGCATGTCTGCCTCGGCCAGCGCACGCCGGTGACTGATGTTTCGTGGCTTGAGGATCTCTGAGGGCTTGAGGGGGTAGGTAGGATCGACCTCGACGAGATCCTCGGATAGCGCGTAGCGGTGATCGAGCGAAGTCGTTGGAAGACCCGTCCAGCGGTTTCTCCTGCGCCTTGCCGATCGACCGCTTGGATGACCTGCTTGATGTCGCGAGGAACGATCTCCCGGATCGGCCGCTTTCCAAGCGAGGGGAACACGTGGTTCTCGAGCGAAGCCGTGATGGCGTCGCGCGTGCCCGGCGTCCACGCGGTCGCGCGGTGTGCCAGCCAGGCGCGCGACACCGCTTCAACCGTGCTTAGCGCATCGCGGCGCTTGGTCTCCTTCGCCTCCTTGCGGGCGGCGCTCGGGTCGGTTCCGGCGGCCACCAGCTGGCGGGCCTCAGCCCGGCGTGTTCTGGCAAGCGACAGCGGCACCTCGGGGTAGGTGCCGAACGAGATCCGCTTCTCCTTGCCCTCGTAGCTGTACTTGAAGCGCCACCACTTGCCCCCGTTCGGCCGCACCTCGAGGTACGGGCCGTCGCCGTCGAAGAACCGCTGCGGCTTCTCTGCCGGCTTGAGGCTGCGCAGCTTGGTGTCGGTCAGCAGCATGGGGGCAACTTTTCAGACGCTGGGGGCAACTGGTCTGAAATCTATCCCCAGACGCGTGCGCTGTCACGGGCTGCCCTTGAACGCCGTGGGATGCTTCTTGGAGCATCTACGCCCGGATAACAGGCTTGCGAGGAGCTCGTTTGAGACGCTGCTGAACGTCCCAAAAACCCGTTAGTTGGTCTCGCCGACAGGAATCGAACCTGTATTTGCCGCTTAGGAGGCGGCCGTTCTATCCATTGAACTACGGCGAGAAATCCGAGACCTCGGGCGCGGCGGGGCGCTCGAAGCTCGAAAGACCGGCAGTGTAAGAGAGGCCCCGCTGCCTTCAGCCACGGCTGGCCACGAGTAGGCCTTCGAGCGCCAGCGATACTCGGCCCGCAACAGGGAGAGCGCACATGCCGAGCATCAGCGGAACGTTCGAGCAGAAGGGGACCGGGCGGCCATTCGGGTTCCGGATCGAGTACGAGGTCGTCGGCAGGACGATCAACTACAAGGCCGACATCTCGGCGCAGGGCGCGAGCGTGGCGAGCCCGTCGGGGCAGTTCGACTTCGACGCCTCCCGGCTCGATCCGCGCGACGCGGTGGTCAGCTTCGTGCAGGGGCAGGTCGACCAGGTGAATTTGGGCGACGCGCCGGACCGGCCGTGAGCTCCTGGTGAGGCGTCTGGCGCCGGTTCAGGGCTCGAGTGCCCCGCTGCCCCTCACTTCCATCGCAGCGTCCAGTTCACGTCCACCGCGTTGTCCCCGCCCGCCTGCGCCTTGACGGTGAGCCGGCGACCCAGCCTGTAGATCAGCTGCCAGCTGCCGGTCGCGGCGTTGAGGCCGCGCTCGTAGCCGAGGTACCAGTTCTTCGAGATCTGCTTGCCGATGGTGACGATCGCGTCGCTGACGCCGCCTTCGCCAGCGCTCACCGACAGGGTGTCGAGGCCGAGGCTCTTGGTGATGCGGTCCATCGCACCGGGTCCCTCGCCGGCGAGCAGGGCGAGCGCGGCGCGCTGCAGCAGCGCGGTTTCGGTTCCGCCGGTGGTGGTGCTGGCCTTGCCGAGCACGAGCCAGCTCAGCTTGTCCATGTCGGACATCTCGGGCTCGGAGAACAGGCGCACGCGAGGCGCGAGCACGGTGCCGGTGACGACGACGCCGACCCTGACGTCGAGGTCGGGCCGGGTCGCCTGCACGTCGAGGCGCGGGTTGTCGAGGGGGCCGACGAACGAGATGATGGCCCGGTTGATCGCCAGCTTCTGGCCGTACGCCTGGTAGGTGCCGTCGACGGCGCGGATCGCGCCGTTGGCCGAAAGGCGCCCCTGCGGCGACGTGAGGTGCACCTCGCCGCGCAGGCGCGCGTCGATCCCGCGGCCGCGGATCTGCAGGCGGTTGCCGACGTCGACGCGCAGGTCCAGGTCGACCTTGCGGCCGACCGGGGGTTCGGCCGGCACCGCCGCATTCGCGCGGCTCTGCGCGGCCGGCGACGCGGTGCCCTGCGGGCGCCGCACCACCACGACGTCATCGCCGAGCGTCGGCGCGTCGGAGCGCGTGAAGTCCACCAGGCCCTCGTCGACCTTGAAGTTGCCGCTCACGGCGATGGTCTTGGCGTCGAGGCGCAGCGCGCCGCTGCCGCTGGCGACGATGCGGCGGTCGACGCGGCCGAGCAACTGAAAGCTCTCGGCGACCATGCGCAGGTTCGCCTCGGGCGACTCGCCGAAGCTCGCCCCGCCGCTGATCTGCAGCGTGCCGCTGCCGCCGCGCGCGCTGAAGCGCTCGATGCGCGCGGTCTCGCCCTGCAGCGCGATCACGAGCTCGCCGTCGGTGATGTTCACGCCCTGCAGGAAGTGGCGGACCGAGATGCGCGTGCCTTCCACACGACCGGTATACGAGGGCGCGCCGATGCGGCCGCCGATCGCGGCGCTCGCGTTGAGGCTGCCGCCGAGGCGCCAGCCGGCCGGCAGCCAGCTCGCGTACGTCGCGAGGTCGGGCGCGCGCAGCGTCACATTGCCGCTGATCGGCGTCGCGGCGGTTGGCCAGTCGGTCTCGCTCGCGGTGCGCGCGGTCACGTTGCCGGCGAGCACGCCGATGGTGCTGCCGGCGACGTCGGTGCGCAGCGTCCACACGCCGCGCTCGGCGCCGACTGCGACGCGCAGTGCGGTCAGGCCCATGCTCTGCTTGCCGAAGTCCTGGTTGACGATCAGGTCGCCGCGTGCGCGCTCCACCACGATGTCGGCCCTGATGACGGGCGCGCTGCGGATGTCGATGCGGGCGCCGACCGCAAGGTCGCCCTCCCAGCCGAAGTCAGGCTGGAACTGGCGCAGCAGCGGCGCCACCTCGATCGGGTCGACCGTGGCCTGCACGTCGAGGCGCGCCGCCGACGTGCCGGCAGGGGCGCCCTGGTAGGCGATGCGGCTCCAGCGCAGCAGCGCGCCGAGCACGCTCGCGCTGCCGGGCTCGACGTCAACGCGGAGCGGCGCGCCGCCCCAGGCCACGCTGCCGCGCACGTCGCGCATCTCGACCCAGCTGCGGCGCGGCGCGGCGACGCTGCGCGCGGCGGCCTCGACGATGCGGCCGCGCCAGCCGGCGGCGCGCTGGCCGTTGGCGTCGAAGAGGCCGCCTTCGACGCCGAGCACGACTTCGCTGCGGCCGCTCGGTGCTGCCGAGGCGGCGCGCGGAGCGGCGGACGACGGTGCCGGGCTCGTTGCAGAGGCGGTGGCGACCAGCGCATCGGCCCACGCCGGCGGCAGGGCGGCCGACTCGAGGCGCAGGTCGGCGCGATGCTCGGCCGCGGTGCCGTCGACGCGGAGCGCGGCCTGGCCGATCGTGCGGCCTTCGCTGACGAGACCGTCGACGTCGAGCGTCGCCTCGACCCGTGCGTCGGCGGCGCTGCCGGCGCTCCAGCGGCCGTCCGCGCGCTGCAGCGCCAGGGTGCCGTAACGCAGGTCGGCGGCGTGCAGCTCGCCTTGGGTGGTCACCGTCGGCCAGCGCCCGGCGACGCGGGCGTTGGCGTCGACGCGACCGCCGACTGCCCCGGCAACCCCGGCGCGCGCCAGCAGCGGTGCCAGTGCACCGAGTTCCGGTGCGGCGAGCGTGACCTGCCACTCGTCGGCACGCCCGTTTGCGCCGCGCGGCGCGAGCTGGCCGCGGCCGCTCGCGCGGTTGGCCGCGGCAGCCACGTCGAAGGCGACGCGCGCGCGCCCGTCGGAGTTGGCGAAGCTCGCGCTCGCCTCCAGCGGCAAGCCGATCAGCAGGCTGTCACGCACCGCGAGCTCCGCGCTGCCGCGCGTCACGGCGAGCGTGTCGAAGATCGACGCGTTGGCGCCGGCGTCGCCCAGCAGGAGATCGAAGGTTCCCTGGGCGTTGATGCGGCTGGGCGCCGCCGCGGCGCTGCGTTGCGCGGCGGGGGTCTGAACCGTGCGAGCGGCCGCCGTGCGCACGGCCGCACGCGCTGACCGGGTCGGCGCGGCAGCCGACGCAGTCGCGCTGCGTGCGCCCGTTCCGGCGCTCGTCTGTGCGCTTCGGGCGGCGGTCGCGGCGCGCCCGCGCGGCGTCGGCGCCGCGGCGCCCGGCCACCACGGGTTCGGGTCGAACTCCGCGACGTTCAGGCGCCCGGCGGCGCGCCACGGGGCGGCGTCCGTGCTGCGGCTGAGACGGCCGGTGAGCGCGGCGCGCGCCGCGCCAAGCGTCGCTTCGACGGTCTCCAGGTCGACGGTGTTGCCGGCGGCGCGCACGTCGAGCCTGATGCGGGCGTCGCGCGGCGCGTTGCGAGGCAGCGCGGGGTCGAGCAGCTCGCCCGCGATGTCGGCGCGCACCGCGAAGCTGCGCGCGGGTGCAGCGGCAGAGGCTGCGGCTGCGGGCGCTGTCGCTGCGGAAGGTGCCGACGCGCGCGTGCCCGAGGCGCTCGGCGTCGACCCCCTTGCGCGGGGTGCCGTGCGTGCGGCGGGCGGCGCGGCCGTCGCCGTTGCGGTACCTACGGCCTCGCTGGTCAGCGCCACCTGCCCGCTCAACGCCGCCTGCGGCGCGCGCGCATCGAGCAGCGCCGGGCGCACGCCCTGCAGCTCGAGCGCCAGGTTTGCGAGCGTCGGCGCCCAGCGTCCGCTGCCGGCCAGGCGGCCGGCGTCGCCGTCAGTGCCGCCGAGGTCGGCGCTCAGCGTGCGGACTTCGACGATGCTCGGGTCGTCGGCGCGCGCCCGCAGCTCGGCGCGTATGCGCCGCACCGGCAACAGGCCGGCGTCGACGCGGCCGGCGCGCGCGTTCGCGAGGTCGAGCGAGACCACGACCGGTTGGTCGATGGCACGCGTCGTGACCAGCGCACCGCCGCTCAGCGAGGTCGCCGGCAGGCCCGGCGCGAACGCCGAAAGGTCGAGGTCGCGGGTGCGCGCGTCGAGTTCGCCGAGCGGCCAGGCGGCGAACGGCTGCAGCGTGGCGCGGGCGTCGAGCGCCTGCGGGCCGTGCGTGGCGGTCGGCGTGACGCGTGCGGTCGCAGACAGCGGCAGGGTGCCGAGCGGCCCGTCGGCGGCGACGCGCGCCTGCCACGCCGGCTCGCCGCCGACGCTGCGCGCGTCGACCGTCGCCGCGACGGCGAACGGCGGGTCGGCGGCGATCGACGCCGACCCGCTCGCCGCGGCCGGTCCGTACGCGACGGCCAAGTCGTCGACGCGATGGCGCGCGCCGCCTTCGGCGCCGACGTGAAGGCGCGCACGCAAATCGCGGATCGGCGTCGCCTCGGCGCTGCCGACGCGCAGCTCGCCGACGCTCGCGGCGCCGACCAGCAGCTCGAGCGGCAGGCGCAGGCTGTCGGGTGCGCGCCGCGGCTCGGCCGGTCCGGTGTCGGCGTCCGGGACGAAGAGCACGCGATCGGCGTGCAGGGTTGCGATCTCGACGCGCAGCCAGCGCCCATCGCTGCCGCGCGCCACCTGCAGCCCGGTCCAGCGCGGCCGCTCGAGGAGGAGCCGCCCCGACGCGCCGATCCGCACGTCGATCCGCTCGGCGCCGAAGTCTCCGATCAGCGAGCCGGTCGGCGCGACCGCCGTGACGCCGGGCGCCATCGAGAGCAACCAGGCCGTGCCGGAGGGCGTGCGCGCGGCCCAGAGCAGGGCACCGACGCCGACGACGAGCAGCAGGACGAGGGCGCCGACGATTCCGGAGACCCAGCGCCACGGGTGGTGCCCGCGCGGGGGCGGGGCGCCGTCGGGACCGCCGCCGGGCCGGTCGGTGCCGCCGGGTGGCACGGGGGCAGCGGGCGGCACGGCGCCGGGCGGTGGGAGGCTTTCACCCGGCAACGCGGCCGGAGCCGAGGCCGTCGCCGCAGCGGGCGGCAGCGAGCGGGTCGGCGTTCCGCCGCCCGCGTCGCCTGAGCCGTCGGAAGCGCCGGCACCGCCGAGCGCTCCCGTCCCTTGACCCACCGGCCGCTCGCTCACCGTGCCGGGCCCTTCAGAACGCCACGCCGACGCTGAGATGCAGGCGCGCGCGCCGCACCGCTTCGCCGTATGCCAGGTCGAGGCGCAGCACGCCGACCGGGCTGCGGAAGTGCACGCCGACGCCGGTGCCGAACACCGGGCTCCAGTCGCCCCAGCGGTCAGCGGCGTTGCCGGCGTCGATGAAGACGGCGCCGAGCAGTTGCGGCAGGCTCGCCAAGATCGGGTGCTCGGCCTCGACGCTGCCGGTCAGCAGCACTCGGCCGCCGACCACCGTGCCGTCGATCTCGTGGCCGAGGTCGCGATAGCCGTAGCCGCGCACCGAGTTGTCGCCGCCGGCGCGAAAGAGCAGGGTGTCGGGCACCGCGATGCGGTTGTTGACGAACACCTGGCCGGCCTCGAGGCGCCCGTTCAGGTACCACGAGCCGAACGGCTTGTAGGCGTTGATGCGGCCGTAGGTGCGCAGGAATGGGCCGCGCGCGTCTTCCTTGCCCGGGCGGCTGGCGCGCGTCTCGCTGCCGATGCCGTAGCCGAGCGCGCCCTGCAGCGAGATCACCGAGCCGCGCGTCGGCAGCAGCACGCTGTCGACGTCGCGACGCAGCCACTGGTAGTGCACCGCGGCGGCGTCGCTCGTCGTCGCCACCTCGTCGCTGCCGACACGGCTGTGCGAAAGCTCGGCGAAGTAGACGCGCTCGTAGCGGCCGGTGTCCTTGGTCCGACCGACCCGCAGCGCGGCCGAGTTGCGCGTCTCGTCGTCGTTCTTGAGCTGCTCGAGGTTGATGCCGACCAGCGTGCTCGAGAGGTCGTTGCGCGGGTAGGAAGTGAAGTCGGTACCGATCGAGCGCAGCTCCGAGCCGAGCACCAGCGTGCTGTGCGCGATCCACGGCCAGCCGAACACCTTGCGGTCGTAGTGGTCGACCGAGAAGCGCGCACCGGTGTTGGCGCTGTAGCCGACGCCGAACGTCGCCTGGTGCTGCGGCAGCTCGCGCACGCGCACCGTCACCGGCGCGCCCTCGGGCGGCCCGTTCTCGACGTCGACCGTCACCGCAGCGCCCTGGAACAGCCCGACCTTGACGAGGCGCTCCTGGTAGTCGAGCACCGCCTTCTCGCTGTAGACGTCGCCGAGCGCGAACGGCGCGAGGCGGCGCACCACCGCCGGGTCGTAGCGCTCGGTGCCTTCGACGCGCACCGCGCCGAAGTGAAACAGCGGGCCGCCGTCGACGGTGAGGTCGAGCGTGGCGCTCGCCGCCTCGGCGTCGATGCGCGCCATGGTCTCGCGCCAGGTCGCGAGCGGGTAGCCGTCGCCGCGCAGCTCGCCGAGCGCAGCGGTCTTCGCGCTCGACCAGGCGGCCTGGCGAAACGGCTGGCCCGGGTCGAGCGTCCAGTTGCGGCGCATCCGCTCGATGCGGTCCTTCGAGCGGTCTTCGCGGGTCGGGGTGCGCGGGGCGATCGGCGTGGCGGACTGGATGGTCACGCTCTTGATCGTGGTGCGCCGGCCGGGCTCGACCTTCACCGTGACGCGCGCCTTGCCGTCGGCGTCGGCGCTCTGCGTCGCGCTGACGATCGCGTCGAAGTAGCCCTCGGTTTCGAGCAGCGACTTGGCCTGCGCCGGCGCGGCGGCGACCAGCCGCTCGAGCTCGGGGCCGCTGATCGCGTCGCTCTGGGGTGCCTTCTGAAAACGCGCGAGGTCGAGATATTCGGTGAGCAGCGTCTTCAGCGCCCCGGGCGCCTCGACGTCGAGCTCGTACAGCACCACCTGCGGCTCCTCGCTCGCCTCGGCTGCCGACTTTGCATCGTCGTCCTTGCCGAAGAACGGCAGGCTCGCGCAACCGCCGAGCAGCCCGGTGGCGAGCAGCAGTGCCGCCGCGCCGAGCGGCCCCCTCATTTGCTGAGCAGGCGCATCGCCCCTTCGAGACCCGGCAGCGTGAGCGGGAACATGCGGTGGTTCATGAGCTGCTGGATCACCGCGATGCTCTGGCGATAGCCCCAGACGCCCTGCGGCTCCGGATTGATCCAGGCGAACTTCGGGAACGCGTGGGTCAGGCGTGCCAGCCATTCGGCGCCGGGTTCCTCGTTGTTGTATTCGACGCTGCCGCCCGGCTGCAGGATCTCGTAGGGGCTCATCGTCGCGTCGCCGACGAAGATCAGCTTGTAGTCCTTGTTGTACGTGCGGATCACGTCCATCGTCGGGAACTTCTCGGCGTAGCGGCGCCGGTTGTTCTTCCACATGAAGTCGTAGACGCAGTTGTGGAAGTAGAAGAACTCGAGGTGCTTGAACTCGCTCTTGGCGGCGCTGAACATCTCCTCGACGCGGTGGATGTGCTCGTCCATCGTGCCGCCGACATCCATCAGCAGCAGCACCTTCACGCGGTTGTGACGCTCCGGCACCATCTTGATGTCGAGCCAGCCGGCGTTCTTCGAGGTCGAGCGGATGGTGTCGTCGAGGTCGAGCTCTTCCTCGGCGCCTTCGCGCGCGAAGCGACGCAGGCGCCGCAGCGCCACCTTGATGTTGCGGGTGCCGAGCTCGACGTTGTCGTCGTAGTCCTTGAACTGGCGCTGGTCCCAGACCTTCACCGCGCTCCGGTTGCGGCCCTTGTCCTGGCCGATGCGGATGCCCTGCGGGTTGTAGCCGTAGGCACCGAACGGGCTGGTGCCGCCGGTGCCGATCATCTTGTTGCCGCCTTCGTGGCGCTCCTTCTGCTCCTCGAAACGCTTCTTGAGCGTCTCCATCAGCTCGTCCCAGCCCATCTTCTCGATCGCCGCCTTCTCCTCGGGCGAGAGCTCGAGCTCGAACTTCTTCTGCAGCCACTCGAGCGGCACGTCCTGGGTGAAGTCGGTCAGCAGCTCGACGCCCTTGAAGTACGCCGCGAACGCGCGGTCGAACTTGTCGAACTGGGTCTCGTCCTTGACCAACGCCGTGCGCGCCAGGTAGTAGAAGCTGTCGACCGTCGGCGCGCCGCTCGCCTCGTCGTCGATCACGCCGGCCTTGATGGCCTCCAGCAGCGTCAGGTACTCCTTGACCGAAACCTTGAGCTTGGCGGCGCGCAGCGTGAAGAAGAAGTTGATCAGCATGGGGCGGGTCCGGCCGGCGGGTGGTCGAGGATAGCCCGCATGCCAAGCCGCACGGCAGCCTGGGGGGATCGCGCCGCGAGCGGCGCACCGCAGCCGACGCTCAAAGGCCGGACGGGAAGGTCTCGGGCGCCTCCGGCGGTGCGGGCGCGGCGACGACGCCGAGCGGACGCAGCGCCTCGGTGGTGTCGATGTGCACCACGGCGTCGAACTGGCGCGCCAGCGAGGCGTCGAAGTAGTGGCTCCAGCGTTCGGTGTCAGGACGGTAGATCACGCCGATCGCGCGTTCGAGGCGTTCTTCGGCAAGCGCGCGGCGCAGCTCGGGCGCCGCGTTGCGCAGCCCGAGCAGGAAGCGCTCGCCGCCGCTGTCGTGCAGCACGCGCTCGATGCTGTCGGGGCGCGACGGCAGCACGCGCTTGGTTTGGCTCGGCTCGTCCCAGTCGTGCGCCGCGGTCACCGTGCCGGTGTGGGTCGTGAAGCCGAGCAGGAAGGTTTCGCCGGGCGCGGTGAAGCCCTCGCGTGCGAGCTGCCCGAGGTTGAGCTGGCCGTGGCGTGCCGAGTCGGTGGCGCGCGCGTCGCCGACGTGCGAGTTGTGCGCCCACACGACGATGCGCGCCGGCCGGCCGCGGCGCCGCTCGATGTGGTCGGCGAGCAGTTGAAGCGTCTCGCCCATGTGGCGGTCGCGCACGTTCCACGAGTCGGTGCGGCCACCGAACATGGTGCGGTAGTAGACCTCGGCGTTGTGGACCACGCGCGCGTTCTGCTGGGCGTAGAACAGCTCGTCGCTCGCCGCGCCGCCGTCGCGACGGAGCTTTCCGGCGCCGGCTCGGCAGAGCTCGGCGAGCTGCAGCAGCACGCCGCGCTCGCAGCCCGGGCGCATGCCGAAGCTCACCGCGTGCCCGTAGGCCTGCGGGTCGTCGGCCAGGTCGTCGAAGCAGGCGTAGCGGGCGCGCGCGCGGCGCGCCGCTTCCGGGTCCTCCCGATCGAGGTAGCGCACCACGGCGTCCATCGACTCGCGCAGGCTGTAGAGATCGAGCCCGAAAAAGCCGACGCGCTCGTCGGCCTGCCGGCTCGCGTTGTGCGCGCGCAGCCCTTCGAGCCAGCGCACGACCTCGGTGTTGCGCCACATCCAGCGCGGAAAGCGCTCGAAGTCGCCGAGCGCTTGTTCGGCCGTGCCGTCGGAGCCGGCGCCCTGCGCATAGCGGCTCGCGCGCAGCGCCGCCGGCCAGTCGGCCTCGGCCGCGACGGCGTCGAAGCCCTTCCGTTCGATCAGGCGGCGCGTCACCTCGGCGCGCACCCGGTAGAACTCGCGCGTGCCGTGGGTCGACTCGCCGAGCAGGACGATGCGCGAGTCGCCGATCGCCTCGACGATGGCGTCGACGTCGCCGAGGTCGTCGAGCGGCACGGCGTGGCGCCCGATCGCGGCGCTGAGGTCGGCCGGTTTCATGCGGGAAGCGCGGCAAGCCGCGTGCCAAAAGCAGCGGCGGCAGGGATGCGGCTGTCCGTCGATGCGGGGTGGCGGTCACGCGGGTTGCGCGAGCGTCCGCCTCGGGAGCGGTGGCGAGGGCCGAAACGCGCACGGCGGGCATGCCGGATGCCGCTCGCGCTGCCTCACTTCCACCCCGAGACTCCGATGACGAACCGACGCATCTTCCTCACGTGGCTGCCCGCTGCCGGTGCGGCGCTCGCTGCCGCCAACGCGACAGCCCAGACCCCTGCGCCGATGGTCGACGAGAAGGAGCCGCAGGCCGTCGCGCTCGGCTACGTGCACGACGCCAAGCGCGTCGACAAGGCCAAGTTCCCGAAGTACGCGCCGCCGCAGCGCTGCGCGATCTGCCAGTTCTACCAAGGCGCGGCGACGCTGCCGACGGCGCCGTGCACGCTCTTCGCCGGCAAGCGCGTCGCCGGTCCCGGCTGGTGCAGCGCCTACGTGCCGAAGGCCGCCTGAGGTCGCGACGCCGCGCCGCGCGCGATCAGCGCGGCCTGTCGAGCTGCCAGCGCAGTTGCGCCTTGACCTCCGGCCACTCGCCGGCGGCGAGGCTGTACATGACGGTGTCGCGCACCGTGCCGTCGCGGCGCAGCGCGTGGTGGCGCAGCACGCCGTCGCGGCGCGCACCCAGCCGCTCGATCGCGCGCTGGCTCGCGAAGTTGAAGTTGTCGGTGCGCCAGCCGACCAGCCGGGCGCCGAGCGTCTCGAACGCGTGCGTCATCAGCAGCAGCTTGGCGCTGGTGTTCACGTGGGTGCGCTGGCGACTCTTCGCGTACCACGTGTAGCCGATCTCGAGGCGCTCGACGGCGGGCACGATGTCGTGGAAGCTGGTCGAACCGATCACCTCGCCGGTCGCGGCGTCGATCACCGCGAACGCGAGCCGATGGCCCTCGGCGAAGCCCTGCAGTGCGCGCTCGACGTAGCCCCGCGTGTCGTCGGGCTCCGGAACGCTGGTGACGCGGATCGTCCACAGCTCGCCGTCGGCCGCGGCACGCTTGAGACCGTCGACGTGTTGGAGGGTCAGCGGCTCGAGTCGAACGCGCTCGCATCCCAGCGTGACGGGTTCTACAGGCAACATGCCTCGAAGCGTGGAGATGCCGTCGCGAGCGGGCCGAGGTCGCGGCGAAAAGCGCAGCCGGACAGGCGTACGGCGAGCATCGCAGGCGCGAGATCGACCCGCGCAGCAGGCAGATCCACTTCTCTGACGAGTTGTGGTTCCGGCCGGCGCTGCGCGCCTTCACATGGCGTTGCCATGCGAGCCTCCACCGCAACCGATGAACGCTGTCGCGTTCATCGGTTGTGACGCTGCATGAAGACGAGCTTCTCGAACAGCGACACGTCCTGCTCGTTCTTCAGCAGCGCCCCGACCAGCGGGGGCACCGCCACCTTCTCGTCCTTGCTCTGCAGCGCCTCGAGCGGAATGTCCTCGGCGACCAGGAGCTTCAGCCAGTCGAGCAATTCCGACGTGCTCGGCTTCTTCTTGAGGCCCGGCAGGTTGCGCACGTCGTAGAAGTTCTTCAGCGCCGCCGCGAGCAGGCCCTTCTTGAGATCGGGAAAGTGCACGTCGACGATGCGCTGCATCGTCTCGGCATCGGGGAACTTGATGTAGTGGAAGAAGCAGCGGCGCAGGAACGCGTCCGGGAGCTCCTTCTCGTTGTTCGAGGTGATGAAGACCAGCGGCCGGTGCCTGGCCTTGACGAGCTCGCGCGTCTCGTAGACGTAGAACTCCATGCGGTCGATCTCGCGCAGGAGGTCGTTCGGGAACTCGATGTCCGCCTTGTCGATCTCGTCGATCAGCAGCACGACGGGCTGGTCGGCGCTGAAGGCTTGCCACAGCACACCCTTGACGATGTAGTTGTGGATGTCCTTGACGCGCTCGTCGCCGAGCTGGCTGTCGCGCAGCCGGCTGACGGCGTCGTACTCGTACAGGCCCTGCTGTGCCTTGGTCGTCGACTTGATGTGCCACTGCAGGAGCGGCATGCCGAGCGCGCCGGCGACTTCCTCGGCCAGCATCGTCTTGCCGGTGCCGGGCTCGCCCTTGATCAGAAGCGGCCGCTTGAGCGTGGCGGCGGCGTTCACCGCGAGCATCAGGTCGGGCGTCGCGACGTAGTTTTCGGAGCCTTGGAACTTCATGGGCGCCCTGCGGGAAGAGGGCGGCCAGTATAGGGCCCGCCCCTATAATCGCCGGTTGCATCCGCTCATTCGCGTCACCATGAAAACGCTGGTCTCCTTCTCGCTCGCCGCGCTGGTCGCCACCGGCATCGCGTCGACTGCAACCGCGCAGCAGCCTCCGGTTCAGCAGCCGAACGTCTCGCCGACGACGGTTCCGGTCAGCACTCAGATCGCGATGTGCACCGGCTGCCACAACATCCCCGGCTACCAGGCGAGCTTTCCCGAGGTCCACAAGGTTCCGATGATCGCCGGCCAGAGCGCCAAGTACATCGCCAACTCGCTGATGGCGTATCGCAAGGGCGAGCGCAAGCACCCGACGATGCGCTCGGTCGCGGTGACCATGAGCGACGCCGACATCAACGCGGTCGCCGACTATTACTCCAAGCTCGGCCAGGCCGAGCCGGCGCCGGCCAAGCCCGAGCACACGCCGCCTGCCAACGTGGCAGCCCTGCTGCAGAAGGCCAACTGCGCGTCGTGCCACGGCGAGAACTTCTCCAAGCCGATCGACCCGAGCTACCCCAAGCTCGCCGGCCAGTACGCCGACTACCTGTACGTTGCGCTCAAGTCGTACCAGATCGACAACAACCCGCACATCGGCCGCGGCAACGCGATCATGCAGGGCATGGCGCGCCCCTACACGCGTGCCGAGCTGCGCGTGCTGGCCAACTACCTGGCCTCGTTGCCGGGCGAGCTGCGCCTGATCGAGCAGTCGCGTTTCCGCTGAACCTCACGCGGCCGTGCGGCCGCTGCCGGCCGCACTTGGCCGGCTCGCCCTGCCATCGGAGGTCCGGATGAAACGTCTCGTCGTCGCCGCCGTGATCGGCACTCTGGGCTCGACCGTCGTGCACGCGCAGACCCTGCGCTGGGCGTCGCAGGGCGACCCGCAGACCATGGATCCGCACTCGCAGAACGAGTCGCTGACCAACCAGATGAACGGGCAGGTCTACGAGCGCCTGACCTCGCTCGACCGTCAGCTCAACATCGTGCCCGGCCTCGCGAGCGAGTGGCAGCAGGTCTCGCCGCTCGTGTGGCGCTTCAAGCTGCGCCCGAACGTCAAGTTCCATGACGGCTCGCCGTTCACGGCCGACGACGTCGTCTACTCGATCCAGCGCGCGCAGCAGAAGACCTCGCAGGTCAACAACTACGCGGTCGCGGTCGGCACCCCGAGGAAGGTCGACGACCTCACCGTCGAGTTCCAGCTCGCGGCGCCGAACCCGATCTTCCTGCAGCATCTCAACGGGCTGTGGATGATGAGCAGGAGCTGGAGCGAGAAGAACAAGGTCACGCGCCCGCTCGACTTCGCCGCCAAGGAAGAGAGCTTCGCGTCGCTGCACGCGAACGGCACCGGTCCCTACATGCTGGCGAGCCGTGCGCCCGGCATCCGCACCACCTACAGGCGCAACCCGGCGTACTGGGGCCGCATCGAAGGCAACGTGCAGGAGATCGTGTTCACGCCGATCGCCAACGATGCGACGCGTCTGGCGGCACTGGTCTCGGGCGAGGTCGACTTCGTGCTCGATCCATCGCCGCGCGACGTGCCGCGCCTCAAGAACACGCCGGGCGTGAAGGTGATCGAGGGGCCCGAGAACCGCATTGTCTTCATCGGCATGGACCAGGGCCGCGACGAGCTGCTCTACAGCAACGTCAAGGGCAAGAACCCCTTCAAGGACGTGCGGGTGCGGCGCGCCCTGTATCAGGCGATCGACATCGAGACCATCCGCAGCCGGCTGATGAATGGTCAGAGCTTTCCCACCGGCGGCATGACCCCGTCGCCCAAGGGCGCCTACAACGACCCGGAGCTCGAGCGACGGCTGCCGTACGACCTGGCGGAAGCGCGCAAGCTGATGCAGGAGGCCGGCTACCCCGACGGCTTCGAGGTGCAGCTCGACTGCCCCAACAACCGCTACATCAACGACGACGCGATCTGCGTCGCGCTCGCCAGCATGTGGGCGCAGCTCAAGGTGAAGGTGAAGGTGCTCGCGCAGCCGCGCGTCACCTACTTCCCGAAGATGCAGAAGTACGACCTCAGCATGTACATGCTGGGTTGGGGCGGCGACGTCACCGACGCCGAGACCACGCTCACGCCGGTGATGCGCAACCCCGGCGAGAACGGCATCGGCTCGTGGAACTGGGGCCGCTCGCGCAATGACAAGTTCGACGCGCTCGCCGCGCAGTCGAGCGTCGAGGCGGATCCGAAGAAGCGAGAGCTGCTGGTGAAGTCGGCGCTGCGCGAGTGGAAGGAGCAGGTCCACACGATCCCGCTGCACCGTCAGGTAATTCCGTGGGCCGCGCGCTCGAACGTCAACGTCGTGCACCGGGCCGACAACTGGCTCGAGGTGCAGTGGGTGACGGTCGGGAAGTAGGCGGGCGCTGAGGGCCGGCGCGGGCAGCCGCAGCTGCCGTCGCGGCTACTGGAAGTACGCCAGCATCCGCTCGAGCGCCATCGTGAACGGCGCCTGCATCAGCGGCAGCGTGAGCAGCACGCCGATCAGACCGACGCCCAAGGTGATCGGAAAGCCGATCGAGAAGATGTTCATCTGCTGGGCGACGCGCGAGATGACGCCGAGCACGATGTTGGTGAACAGCAGCATCGCGATCATCGGCAGCGCGATCCACAGGCCCAGCCCGAAGATCTCGCGGCCCCAGGTCTGCGGCTGAACGCTGCGCAGGAACGCGAACGGCTCGGGGCTTACCGGAAACGCGTGGAAGCTCTGCACCACCGCGGCGATCAGCATCAGATGGCCGCCGGTCACGATGAAGAGCCAGCTCACCGAGATGCCGAAGAAGCGGCTCATCGGCGTCGCCTCGCTGCCGCTGCCGGGGTTGAAGAAGCCCGAGAAGTTGAGGCCCATCTGCAGTCCGACGAGCTCGCCGGCGAGCTCGATCGCGCTGAAGACGATGCGTACCGCGAAGCCGAGCGCGATGCCGATGATGAGCTGCTGAACCACCGTCATGAAGCCGGCCGCCGAGTCGAGCGCGATCGTCGGCATGGTCGGCAACGTCGCCTGCGCGCAGAAGGCGACGAGGAACGCGAGCGCGATCTTGACGCGCATCGGCACGTTGCGCTGCGACAGGACCGGCAGCGAGCCGAACAGCGCGAGCACGCGGATGAACGGCCAGACGATGGGCGTGATCCACGCCAGCACCTGGGCTTCGGTGAAGGTCAGCATCGAAAGGGCAGGGCGTCTGACGCAGGCACGGCCGCGGGAGCCGACGGCGCGACGCAGCCGGTCGGCCGCGCGCCGCGGAACGGGATGGTCGGACCGTTCAGCCGACCACCGTCGGGATCGACTGCAGCGAGCGCTGCAGGAACTCCACCAGCGTGGTCAGCATCCACGGCCCGGCGATCGCGAGCACCGCGACCGCGGCGACGATCTTGGGCACGAACGACAGCGTCGCCTCGTGGATCTGCGTCGCCGCCTGGAAGATGCTGACCAGAAGGCCGACGCCGAGCACCACCAGGAGGATCGGTGCCGACACCATCAGCATCATGTAGAGGCCCTGCTGGCCTAGCGTGAAGACCTGTTGTGCGTCCATCGAAGATGCGATCCGGGAAAGAAGGGTCAGGTCGAGAAGCTGGCCGCGAGCGAGCCGAGCAGCAGGTTCCAGCCGTCGGCGAGCACGAACAGCATCAGCTTGAAGGGCAGGGCGATCAGCACCGGCGACAGCATCATCATGCCGAGCGACATCAGCACGCTGGCAACGATGAGGTCGATGATGAGGAACGGCAGGAACACCAGGAAGCCGATTTGGAACGCGCTCTTGAGCTCGCTGGTCACGAACGCCGGCAGCAGCACCTTGAACGGCACGTCCGCGGCCTTCACGTTGGCGTCGATGCGCGCCAGCTTGGCGAACAGCATCACGTCGGCCTGCCGCGTCTGCTTCAGCATGAAGGTGCGCACCGGGCTCTCGCCGCGCTTGATCGCCTCCTCGAAGCCGATGCGGTTTTCGGCGTACGGCTGGTAGGCCTCGCTGTAAACCTTGTCGATGGTCGGACCCATCACGAAGAACGTGAGGAAGAGCGAGAGCCCGATCACCACCTGATTCGGCGGCGCCGCCTGCGTGCCCATCGCCTGGCGCAGCAGGCTGAGCACGATGACGATGCGGGTGAAGCTCGTCATCAGCAGCAGCACCGCCGGCAGGAAGCTGAGCGCCGTGAAGAACAGAAGGGTCTGGATCGGCACCGAGTAGCTGGTGCCGCCCGCCGATTGCCCCACGAGCAGCGGCAGCCCGGCGTTGCCGGTCGCCTGCTGGGCTTCAGCGACTCCGGGAACTGCCGATAAAGCCGACAAGCCGACGATCAGCCCGAGCCCGGCGATGCGGCGCAGGGCTCGGCCACGCGGCGCGCTCATGGCGAGCCGTCCTTGCCGCGGCGCAGCTTGGCCAGCACCTGGGCGAACGCGGGGCCGACGGTCTGCAGGCCGGGCGGCCCCATCGGCGGCGCGGCGACGGCGTCGTCCTGCGGGTCCATCGTGTGCAGCGTGGTGATCGAGCTGGGGGTCACGCCGAGCACGAGCCAGCGACGTTCATCGCCGGCACCGACCTCGACCGTGACGATGCGCTGGTTGGTCGAGATCGGCAGCGTGCCGATGCTGCGGATCACGCCGGCGCCACCCGCGCCGCCGATCGGCGTGCGCTTGAGCAGCCAAAGCGATAGCGGAATCAGCGCGAGGATCGCGACGAACCAGAACAGCGAAGCGAGGCCGTTGCTCATCGATCGGTCCGGCGCGGCAGGCAACGAGGCGTCATGTCAGGCGCGGCTGAGGCGGCGCATGCGCTCGCTGGGGGTCACGATGTCGGTCAGGCGCACGCCGAACTTCTCGTTCACAACCACGACCTCGCCCTGCGCGATCAGGTAGCCGTTGACGAGCACGTCCATCGGCTCGCCGGCCATGGTCTCGAGTTCGACCACCGAGCCCTGCGCGAGCTGCAGGATGTTCTTGATCGGGATGCGGGTGCGGCCGAGCTCGACGGTCAGCTGGACCGGGATGTCCAGCACCATGTTGAGGTCGTTCGGCGCCTGGGCCGGCGGCGTCGGCGCGAAGTTGGTGAACGGCGCCGGCGACACCTGGTCGGCGGGGTGCTGCAGCTCGGTCGCGGCTTCGCGCGCACCGCCGGTCGCCGCAGCCCAGTCGGCCGCGAGCTGGTCGTTCGGGTCTTCGGCTGCGGGGTTGTCAATGCTCATGGTTCTCTCCCGACCAGCCTGCCTGCGAGGCGGTCAACAGGTTGTTCACTTTGAGGGCGTAGTGGCCGTTGGAGACGCCGTAGTGGCACTCGAGCACCGGCACGCCCTGCACCTTGGCCTGCACGCCGCGCTGCAGGTCGAGTTCGATGAAGTCGCCGGGCTTGAACGACAGCAGCTGCTCGACGGTCGCCGGTGCGCGGGCGAGCTCGACCACGAGCTCGACCTCGGCCTCCTGGATCTGCGTGCTCATCAGGTTGACCCAGCGCCGGTCGGGCTCGCCGCCTTCGCCCTGCACCGTCGACGAGAGCACGTCGCGGATCGGCTCGAGCGTCGCGTACGGGATGCAGAAGTGGATGCTGCCGCTGGTGTCGCCGATCTCCATCGAGAACGACGTCGACACCACCACTTCGGACGGCGTCGCGATCGACGCGAACTGCGGCAGCATCTCCTGCCGCTGGTACTCGAACTTGAGCGGGTAGATGCCGTTCCAGGCGCGCTCGTACTCGGTCGTCACCACCTCGACCAGGCGCTGGATGATGCGCTGCTCGGTCGGCGAGAAGTCGCGGCCTTCGATGCGCGTGCGGAACTTGCCGCTGCCGCCGAACAGTGCGTCGACCACCGCGAACACCATCGACGGGTCGCACACGATCAGGCAGTTCCCGCGCAGCGGGCGCACCGTCATGATGTTGAAGTTGGTCGGCACGACGATCTCGTGCAGGAACGCGCCGTACTTCTGCACCTTGATCACGCCGATCGAGATCTCGGGCGTCTTGTGGATCAGGTTGAAGAGGCCGATCCGCACGTTGCGGGCGAAGCGCTCGTTGATGATCTCCAGGGTCGGCATCCGACCGCGGACGATCTTCTCCTGGTTCTGGATGTCGTAGCCGCGGATCGCGCTCGAATCGTCGCCTTCGTCGCCGGGCTCGCCCTCGCCGGCGATGCCGTGCAGCAGCGCGTCGACTTCGCCCTGGGAAAGGATCTGTTCGCTCATTTGAGTTTCTCGGCGGCGGGGAACGTCAGCACGCTGTTCACTGGATGATGAAGCTCGAGAAATGCACGTGGCGAATGGGGTTCAGCGCGCCTTTCTTCTTTTTCTTCTTCGGCTTGTCCTCGTCGTCGCCATCGGCCTCGGCATCGGCATGCGCCTTCTTCGGCTTGTCGGAGACGTCGATCCCCATCGGTCGGACCGTTTCACGCTGGATCTCGGCGGCGAGCTGTTCCTTGCCGGCGCGGTCGAGCAGTTCCTGCGAGGTCTTGTGGGCCAGGATCAGCAGGATCGCGTTGCGGATCGCCGGCATGTAGGCGCGCACCTGCTCGGCGAACGCGGCGTCCGCGACCTCGAGCGTGATGCCGACCTGCGCGAAGCGGTCGGCGTCCTTGTCGGCGAGGTTGACCACGAACGGGTCGAGCGGCAGGAAGGTGGGCGGGTGCGCCGGATCGGCCTTGCCCGACTTGTGCTCGGCCGGCGCGTCGTCGCCGGCTTCCTCGGCGGCGGCGGCGTCGGCCGCCTTCTTCTTCATGTAGACCACCGCGCCCGCGCCGCCGGCAAGCAGCACGATCAGCAGGGCGGCGATGATGATGATCAGCTTCTTCTTGCCGCCCTTCGGGGAAGGGGCGGCTTGGGCAGCGTCTGCGATCGCAGCGGCGGACATCGGATCTCCTCGGCCGGTCCAGGCCGGCGACGCCCTCGGATGCGAAGCGCAAACGTTCGGGCTGAGGAAATTATCGAAACGCGGCGGCTTCGCCGATGTGCCGATAAGGGCGGTGTTTGACCGTCAGAAGCGGGGGCCATGCGGCGGCGCGCCACCGTGCAGGCGGATCGATCGGGCGCTGCGAAAGCCGGTGGCGACGGGCGTTCCAGGCACCTGCCCGAGCGGCCGCCGCTGCCCTCGTGCGAAACGTCACGCGTCGAAGCGGACGGCCGAGCCCGCGACCGTCGGTCCGCGCCGGCGGTTGAGGCCCGCGTGCCGGGACCGGGCGGCGTCAGGCGTAGGTGTCGACGCCGCCGAGCCGCGCCTGGCGGCGCACCGGCGCGGCAGCGGGTACGGCGTCGCCGCTGCCACCGTTGGCCTTGGCGCCGCTGCGGCCGTTCGCCGCCGCCGCCTGCGCGTCGGGCTGGCGCTCGCGCGAGTGCTGCGAGACCCCGCCGCCGGCGAGCGTGAAGCCGGCCTCGCGCAGCGCGCCGGCGAGCTCCGGCAGGCCGGCCTCGATCGCGCTGCGGGTGGCGGCGAGGTCGGCACCGAACTCGACGTGGGCGCGCGTGCCGTCGATCGCGATCTCGATCGACACCGGGCCCATCTCGGCGGGGTTGAGATGCAGTTCGGCGCGCGTGACGCCGTCGCTCGCCAGCACGCTGACCTGCACCGCGAGCGCCGGTGCGAAGTCGGGGCTCTCGACCGGCGTCGGCAGCGCGATCGCGACCGGCGGCGCCTCGTGCAGGCGCTCGAACGTCGGCTGGAAGGTGGCGGCCGGCGTCGCGACCGCGTTCGTCGCCTTGGCGAGCGCGCGATCGAAGCTCGCCTCGAAGCCGCTGCTCGGCACGCGCTCGCCGTCGCCTGCAGCGGGCGCGGTGACGCCGGGCGCTGCGCCGTCGGCGCTCAGGCGCGCGCTCGGATCGGGCCGCTCGCGACCGCCCTGGCGGGCATCGTTGCCCTGGCCGCGCTGGGCGGTCGGCGCGGCGTTCGCGTCCGCGGGCAGGCCGGGTGCGGCACCGGTCGCCGCGTCGACCTCGCCGCGCGCGCGCGGGCCGGTGTCGGCGCGGACGGTGCGCGGTTCGGCCGGCACGGGAGGCGGCGCGAGGAACGCGTGCAGCGCGGCGAGTTCCGGCGGCAGCTCGGTGCGTGGTTCGGCGGCGGCGTCGGCTTCGAGGTCGGCCTGGTCGGCCGCCGCGCGCAGCTCGGCGTCGGCGGCCGGCGATCCCGGCAGCGCGGCAGCGCTGCCCGCAAGCTCGGCAACCGCCGCGTCGGCGGCGATCGCCGCATCGCGCGCCGCGCGCAGGTCGGCGAGGGCGGCGGCGACGTCGGCCGGCAGCATCGCATCGGCCGCGCCGTCGACGAGCGCGGGATCGCCGACGTCGGCGCTCGGCGTGGCGCCGGCACGCGCGTCCTGCGGCAGCGCACGTGCCGCCGCGCCGGTGGCGTTGCCCGGTCCAGCGGCGTTCGCGCCGGCGGCCGGCCGGGTCGGCTTCGGCGCCTCGTCGGCACGCCGGGTCTGGCGCAGCAGGCGGGCGAACGGGTTGTCGGCCGGGTTGTTGCTCGCGGCGGGCGGATTGCCCGGGCTCGACGGCGGCGTCGTCGCCGCAGCGGGCAGCATCGACAGCAGGGGATTGGCAGCGCTCAGCATGGCAGGCTCCCCGATCAGAACGCGCTCGAAGCGCGCAGCGTCGCGCCACGGCCCCACGTGGCGCGCGCCGCAAGCTCGTCGCTCTGCTTCTGCTCGCGTCGCTCGGCGGCGAGCTGGCCTTCGTGGGTGCGCCGCTCGATCAGCTTTCTCACCGCGGCGGCGCGAACCTCGCACTCGCGCACGTTGGCGCTGGCGCGAGCGAGCTGGTTGGCGGCGTGGTCGGCGACGCGCGCCTGCTGGTCGACCGCCTGCGTGAGGCGCTGCACGAAGCCCTGGTAGCAGCGGACCAGCTCGATCTTGCCCTCGCGGCAGAACTGCTCGCTCCAGCGCTGCTCGTACTCGCGCCGATAGGTCACGAGCTGCTGCGCCTGCGCCTTCGCGGCGTCGTGCGCGGCCTGGACCTTCTGCTGCTCGGCGAGCGCGAAGTCGCGTTCGCGCTCGGCCTGATGCAGCAAGGTGAGCAGCGAGTCGAGGTTGTTCATGGGATCCTTCGGGAGAGGTTCAGGAGAGCACGGCCTGCAGCAGGCGCTGGCTCGCCTCGAGGTCGGCGCACTGGTTCTTGTCCTGGCGCAGCAGCTCGGTCATCGCGCCCTGCAGGCGCACCGCGGTGTCGAGATCGGCGTCGTGACCCGGCGTGTAGGCGCCGAGCTGGATGAGGTCGCGCGCCTTGTTGCGGCGCGCCAGCAGCTGGCGGAAGCGCCGCGCGGCGTCGACGTGGTCTTTCTCGGCGACGCTCGTCATTACCCGCGAGATCGACCGTTCGACGTCGATCGCCGGGAAATGGCCTTCCTCGGCAAGCTCGCGCGACAGCACGATGTGGCCGTCGAGGATGCCGCGGGCGGCGTCGGCGATCGGATCCTGCTGGTCGTCGCCCTCGGTCAGCACCGTGTAGAACGCGGTGATCGAGCCGCCACCCGGCTGGCCGTTGCCGCTGCGCTCGACCAGCTGCGGCAGCTTGGCGAAGCAGCTCGGCGGGTAGCCCTTGGTGGCCGGCGGCTCGCCGATCGCGAGCGCGATCTCGCGCTGCGCCATCGCGTAGCGGCTGAGCGAGTCCATCAGCAGCAGCACGTCGAGGCCCTGGTCGCGGAAGTGCTCGGCGATCACGGTCGCGTAGTTGGCCCCCTGCATGCGGACCAGCGGCGGCGCGTCGGCCGGTGCGGCGACGACCACCGCACGCGAGAGGCCTTCCTCGCCGAGGATGTCCTCGATGAACTCCTTGACCTCGCGGCCGCGCTCGCCGATCAGGCCGACGACGATCACGTCGGCGGCGGTGTAGCGCGCCATCATGCCGAGCAGCACCGACTTGCCGACGCCGGTGCCGGCGAAGAGGCCGACGCGCTGGCCGCGGCCGACCGTCAGCAGCGCGTTGATCGCGCGCACGCCGGTGTCGAGCGGCGTGCGCACCGGGTCGCGGTCCATCGCGTTGATCGGGCGCCGCGTCAGCGGCTCGTTGTGCACGCTCGCGAGCGGGCCCTTGCGGTCCATCGGCACGCCGTGCGAGTCGACGACGCGGCCGAGCAGGCCGTTGCCGACCGGCAGGTGCAGCGTGCGGTCTTCGTTGCGGCGCCACGGGTGGCGCGTGCTGCCGAGCTGCATCGGCACCACCGGCGACGGGCGCGGCACGACGCGCGCCCCGCTCGCGAGGCCCGTGATGTCGCCGGTCGGCATGAGATACGCGCAGTCGGCCGAAAAGCCCACCACCTCGGCGGTGACCGGCGCCTGGCCGTCCATCCGCACCTCGCAGACCGAGCCGACCGGGACGCGGATGCCGGCGGCCTCGAGGACGAGGCCGGTGACGCGCACCAGCAGGCCTTGCGTCTCGAGCGGGATCGGCGCGGCGGCGAAGCTCTGCATGTCCGAGAGGTAGCGCTGCCACCTGGCGCCGACGCTGCCCGCGCTCGCGGACGTCGTCTCCGCCCCGCCGAGCACGACGCCGAGCTCGTCGTGGACCGCGCTCATGGCGCGCTCCCGGGGGCGTCGGCGTGCCAGTCCTCGTCGCTGCCGAGGCTCGCGACGACGCGGCGCCAGCGCGACTCGAGCGTCGCGTCGATGAGGCCGATGTTCGACTCGACGATGCAGCCGCCACGCGTCACGCTGGCGTCGTCGACGACACGGGCGCCGCGTGCCTCGATCACCTCGGCGGCGCCTTCGGCGATCAGCGCGTGGTCGTCGGGGTGGACGCGCAGCGTGACGTGACGCGCGCTGAGGATCAGCGCGTCGACCGCCTCCTGGGCGACGCGCACCACCGCCTCGGGACGGCCTGTGAGCTCGCTGCGCACGATCTGGCGGGCGAGGTGGATCGCGGTCACCGCGAGCGACTGCGCCATGTCCTGCTGCAGGCCGTCGAGCTGGCTTCCGATCGACTGCACGAGCGCGCCGACCTGCAGCGAGGCCTGCTGCACGAAGCTCTGCTTGAAGCCGTCGAGCGCCACCAGGCCGTCGCGGTAGCCGTCCTGGTAGCCCGACTGGCGCGCCTGCTGCAGCTGCTCGGCGAGCAGCTCGGCCGCATCGCGCTTGGGCGGTGCCGGCGGCTCGGCGACGGCGGCCGGCTGCTGCGTCGCCCCGGCGTCGAATTCACCGAGCTTCCAGGCCTCGAACGAGCTCAGTTCCTCGCGCGGGATGAAGCGCGCGTAGACGTTGGACTTCGGCTCGCCGCCCATCGGCGGCGGCACGTTGCGCCAGACCTTAGATGTATTGGTCATCGCTGTTGCCACCGAGGACGATCACGCCTTCGTCGACGAGACGGCGCACCACCTTGAGCATTTCCTTCTGCTCGGCCTCGACCTCCGACAGGCGCACCGGGCCGCGCGACTCGAGCTCTTCGCGCAGCGTCTCGCTGGCGCGCGACGACATGTTGCGGAAGATCTTGTCCTTGATCTCGGGCGGCGCGCCCTTGAGCGCGATGACCAGCGATTCGGTCTGGATTTCCTTGAGCAGCGCCTGCACCGACTTGTCGTCGATCTTGGCGAGGTCGTCGAAGGTGAACATGTTGTCCATGATCTGGCGCGCCAGATCGCCGTCGGCCTCGCGGATGTGGTCGAGCACCGAGGTCTCGACGCTCGAGCCCATCAGGTTGAGCATCTCGGCCGCGGCCTTGACACCGCCGAGCACCGACTTCCTCATGCGGTCGCCGCCGGTCAGCAGCGACGACATCACCTCGTTGAGGTCCTTCAGCGCCGACGGCTGGATACCGTCGAGCGTCGCGATGCGCACGATCACCTCGTTGCGGTTGCGCTCGGGCAGCACCTTGAGCACCGAGGAGGCCTGGTCGAAGTCGAGGTGGACCAGGATCGCCGCGACGATCTGCGGGTGCTCGTTGCGCAGCAGTTCGGCGACCGCCTGCGCGTCCATCCACTTCAGGCCCTCGATGCCGGTGACGTCGGCGCCCTGCAGGATGCGATCGATCAGCAGGTTGGCCTTGTCGTCGCCGAGCGCCTTCTTGAGCAGGTTGCGCACGTATTCGTCGGTGTCGCCGACCATGTTGATCTGCTCGCCGGCGATCGCGGTGAAGTCGCCGAGCACCTCCTGCATCTTCTCGACCGGGATCGCCTTCATGCGGGCGATGGTCTCGCCGACGCCTTGCACTTCCTTGGGCGTCAGGTGCTTGAGCACTTCGGCGGCTTCTTCCTCGCCGAGCGACATCAAGAGGATGGCTGCGTTCTGCAGCCCGTCCGGATCCATCGAGCGGTCCATGTCAGCGGGCCTCCGGAGTCGGAAGTTCGGTGCGCGAAACCCAGGTGCGCAGGATGCCGGCCACCGCGGCCGGGTTCTGGCGCGCCAGGGCGCGCGCGCTCTCGAGCTGGTCGTTCACCTTCGGCGGCGGCGGCGAGAGCGCCGGCAGCGGGGTCGGCGCATCCTCGACGGCCTCGATCGTGCTGCCGGGAACCGGCGGCGGCGGCGTCATCGCGAGCAGCACCGCCTTCGCGCCGGGGCGCAGCAGGCCGAAGAAGATCAGCAGCGCCACCAGCGACAGCGCGACCGGCATCGCGAACGCGCGCAGCGTGTCGATCGTGTCGGGGTGCTTCCACCACGGCGTCTCGACCGGCGTCGTGGTGTCGACGCGGAACGGCGCGTTGATCACCTTGACGGAGTCGCCGCGGTCCTGCTTGAAGCCGACGCTCTCGCGCACCAGCGCGGTGAGCTTGTCGATCTCGTCGTTGGTCAGCGCGACCTGCGTGGTCTTGCCCTTGGCGTCGGTGACGCTGCGGTTGTTCACCACCACCGCAGCGTTGACGCGGCGCACGTTGCCGCTCGCGCCGCGCGTCACGCGCACCGTCTTGTCGACCTCGTAGTTGGTCACCGCCTCGCGGCGGCCGCTGGCGTTGCCCGCGGTGGTCGGGCCGCCCTGCAGCGGTTGCGAGGCGGCGGTGAGCGGCGCGGCGGCGGCCGCCGGCGGCTGGTTGCTCGCAGCGCCGGGCACGCCGCTCGGCAGGCCGGTGCCGGCGCCGTTCTGCTCGGTCGTCTGCTGGCTGCGGATCGCGACGCTGGCGTCGGCGCCCTGGTTCGGCCGGAACTCCTCGGAAGTCGCTTCGCTTTGCGAGAAGTCGATGTCGGCGGTGACGCTCGCGCGCAGGTTGTTCGGGCCGACGATCGGCTCGAGCAGCTCGAGGATGCGCTTCGTGTAGCCGGTCTCGATCTGGTTGACGTACTGCAGCTGCTGCGCGTCCAGGCCCGCGGCGTGGCCGTCGCTGCCGCTGGTGAGCAGCGCGCCGGTGTGGTCGAGCACGCTCACCGCCTTGGCGTCGAGCTCGGGGACGCTCGACGAGACCAGGTGCACGATGCCGGCGATCTGCGCACGGTCGAGCGTGCGGCCCGGGTGCAGGCTCAGCAGCACCGACGCGCTCGGCTTCTGCTGTTCGCGGAAGAACCCGTTCTGGTTCGGCAGCGCGAGGTGGACGCGCGCGTTCTGCACCGCGGCGAGCGAGGTGATCGAGCGCGTCAGCTCGCCCTCGAGGCCGCGCTGGAACGTCAGCCGCTCCTGGAACTGGGTCTGCCCGAAGCGGGCGGTGTCCATCAGCTCGAAGCCGGAGACCGTGCCCTTGGGCAGGCCGGCGGTCGCCATCTTGAGGCGCAGGTCGGGCACCTGCAGCGCCGGCACCAGGATCGCGCCACCCGGGGCGACCTTGTATGGCACGTTGAGCTGGGTCAGCTGCGCGACCACCGCGCCGCCGTCCTTGTCGGACAGGTTCGAGTAGAGGACCTTGTAGTCGCTGTCGCGGGCGTTCAGCGCGAGGGTCGCCGCGATCGTGATCAATGCCGCGATGCCGACGATCACGCCGATCTTCACGCGGCTGGGCAACGCCATCAGGCGCCCGCCGAGGGTGGCGGGCACGGCCATCGGAACGGGTTGTTTGACTGCGAGCGCGTTGTCCATGGAGATCCGGTCGATCCGGACGCACGATGCCCCGGAATGACAGGCATTGTTGGACGGCGCGACGCGCGGCCATGCCGGAAAGAGCCCCGCCTTGGCGCGTCAATTCGCAGCCTTGCGGGGCGCCTGGCGCTGGCACCATTCGTTCCACGGTCCGCACATGCGACCGCCGGAGCCCCGATGAACGTCAGCCTCAAGCCCTTCGATTTCGCGCAGGCCGCCGCCCGCGCGGGCATGACGCCGACCGGTCAGCCGCTGCCGCGCACGACCAAGGCGGCCGAGCCGGCAGGCTTCCAGCAGGCGCTCGGCAAGGCGCTCGGCGCCGTGAGCCAGGCCCAGAACGAGGCCTCCGCGCTGCAGCGCGAGGTCCAGCTCGACAACCCCACGGTGTCGCTCGAGCAGACCATGATCGCGATGCAGAAGGCGCAGATCGGCTTCCAGGCCACGCTGCAGGTCCGCAACCGCCTGGTGCAGGCCTATTCCGACGTCATGAACATGCAGGTCTGACGCCGCGCCGCGCGCCTCGCGGGGCGCGCCGTGGGTCGGCTCAGAGCGTCAGCATGCGCCCGCGCTTTTGCGTGAGGTCGATGAAGCGCTGCAGCGCGCGCAGGGCCTCGCCGCCGGCACGCACGAACTCGAAGCCGAGGCGGGCGCCGCCAGCCTCGCTGCCCGGCAGCGTGACGTGCTGCAGCCGCATGTTGACCTCGAAGCGCGTGTCGGCGTCGAGGTCGATCTGGACGCTGCCGACGAGCAGGCCGAGCGACGGCGGCGGCACGTCGTCGGGAAGCAGCACGGCGCAGCCGCCGATGCTCACGTCGAGGACACGAAGTGCGAGTTCGACGGGCCCGAGCGCCGGGTGGCGCAGCCGGGCCAGGCGCGAGCCGCGCGGCAGCGGACGCACGCGGAACGCGTTCCGGCGCTGGAAGCGGAAGATCTCGCGCGGGAACGCGCCGCTCAGCACGCTCGCGCGGTTGCCGCGCACCAGCACCAGGTGGTACAGGTCGAACTGCAGCTTCACGTTGTCGAGATAGCCGACGACGATCACCTGCGGGTGGCGCAGCAGCGAGGCGAGCGCCGGGTCCTCGGGGTCGGCGTTGAAGCCAAGCGTGCCGCGCTCGCCGTCGACGGTCCACAGCACGCTGGTGTACGGGCGGCCGTCCTTGCCGTGCAGTTGCAGGCGCACCGAGCCGTCGCAGAGCTGGTTCAGCATCAGCGCGATCTCGCGCCGCGACGACACGCGGAAGTCGTCGAGCCCGTCGTCCGGCGGAGCGAGGGCGTCGAGCGGAATCGGTTTGGTTTCCATGGCGATCAGCGCGCGCGGGAAGGGTTCGGGAAAAGAGGCGACGCCGCGCGCATCAATGCAGGGTCTTCGGGCGGCCGGCGAGGATCTCGTCGAGGTCGTTGAGCCAGGGCTCGGCGAGCTGGCGGATCTCGGCGTCGTTGACGAGGATGCGCTGCATGATCCGCGACTTCAGCTGTGCCTCCTCGGCGCCGAGCGGCTGCTCGTTCGCGCTGTGTTTGAGCTGCGCGATCAGCACCGCGCACGCGCCCTCGAGCTTGACCACGTGGTCCCAGTTGCCGTCGCGGGCAGCCTGGAGCATGTCCTGGCTCGCGCGCTCGATGGCCTCGTAGTAGTTCAGCAGCACCGAATTCATGGTCGTCGTTCCTGTGGGTCCTGCGATGCGGTTCATGCAGCCACCGCCGGTGCCTCGACCTGCGAGCCGATGGCATCCCAGCCATCGCGCAGCACGTCCAGCAGGCGGGCGCATTCGACGAGCGCGGCGTCATCGCTGTTGAGGTTGGCCATCGTGAGGCGATGGACGAGGTATTGGTAGAGGTCGCGCAGGTTGATCGCGAGCGCGCCGCCGGCCTTCATGTCGAGCGGGGCCATCAGGCCTTCCTCGATGATGCGCACCGCGTGCGAAATGGCACGCCCCTTCTCGGCGACGTGCGAGCGGGCGATCGCGCCGCGTGCCGCGGCGATCTCGCTGGATGCCGACTGGAACAGCAGGTTGACCAGCTTGTGGGGCGACGCGCCCTCGATCGCCGTGCTGGCGTTGACGTCGCGATAGCTGCTCGCGAAGGGGCGGCGGGATCCGAGGTGATTGGCGCTGCTGAACATGGGGGGCTACTCCTGCGTCTGTGCCTTGTTTATCGACCCCCGGCGGGCTTTCTTTACCTCGGTGGAAGGCCGGTTTGAGGCCGCTTTGGCACGCAGAGATCTGGGGCGTCGGGACCCGGCTTCTCGCCGCATCCGGGTCCTTCAGCCCGGGCGGCGGGCGCCCGCCGATCGGCGCCGGGTCCCCGCGTGCCGCCGATGCGTCGTGCCGCGGCGAGGCTGGCGGGCGCAGCGAAGTCGAGGCCGAGGCACGCGGTGGGGCCGCGGTCCGGCACGGTCCTGTCAGGCCGTGCTCTTGTTCCAGGTCGTGATCTGCTGGGCGACGTATTTCGAGAGCGCATTGGCGCTCGACATCGTCGCGTCGAGCGCGGTGTACTGCGCCTTCAGGCGCTTCTCGGTCTGCGCCAGGCGGTCGGTGAGGGCGCTCTGGTTCTTCTCGTTGGCGGTCATGCGCGCCTTGATCGAGTTGGTCTTGCCGGGCACCGCACCGGCGGTCGACAGCATCGAGTCGGCCCACAGCGTGAACTTCTTGGCGAAGCCGTTGTTCGCCGGCGTCGACGCGTCGACGTTCGAGAGCGCCTTCGTGAGCTCGGGCAGGTTGGCGATCGCGGCACTGAACTTGGTTTCGTTCAGCTGCAGCGAGCCGTCCTTCTGCATCTGCAGGCCGATGTCGCTGAGGCGCCCGAACACGCTCGACGCGCCGCTCGCCTGCGAGACCAGCGCGCGCAGCTGGTTCTGGATGCCGATCACCGCGCCGTCGCCCTGCAGCACCGCCGCGGTCTTGGTCGCGGGGTCGTACTTGGTCGAGTCGGTGAGGAACTTGTTGAGCTGGTTGTAGGCGGTCGCGAACGCGTTGACCTTGGTCTTGATCGCCTCGGTGTTGCGCGTGATGCTCAGCGACACCGGCGACGTGGTGACCTTGTTGAGGCTGAACGTGATGCCTTCGACGACGTCGGTGAGCGTGGTCGTCGCGGTGCTCACCGGGATGCCGTTGATGGTGGCCTCGGTGTTCGAGGCGGCGGTCGCGAGGGACATGCGGGCGGCGCCGCCGGGCAGGTCGAACGCGAGGCGCGAGAGCCCCGCGTTGTCGGTGTCGTCGAGGTCGTCGTCGTCGACCGTCACCCGAAAGCCGTTCTCGACGCCGGTCGCGGTCGACTGCAGCGCGAGCCTCGAGCCGTTCGCGTCGGTGACCACCGACGCGGTCACGCCGGCGTTCGCGGCGTTGATCTTGTCGCGGATCGCGGTGAGCGAGTCGTCGCCGGCGCCGATCGGGATGGTGAGGTCGGCCGAGCCGGCCTTGGGCGTGAACGACGCCTGGCCGGGTGCCCAGGTGCCCATGCGGATCGTGATGCTGCCGGTGCCGACGCTCGCCGCGGGGCCGCTGAACTGGCCGCCCGGCGTCACGATCGACTGCGCCGCGGCGAGCTTGGCGACCGAGATCGAGTAGTTGCCGGGCGCCGCCTTGCTGGTGGTGCCGGCGCTCACGCTCGAGGGGTCGGACGAGGTGGCGGTGGTCAGGCTGAACGAGTCGGCGCTGTAGAGCGGCGCGGCGGCGTCGCGCAGCTGCGAGATCGCCGACTGCAGCTGGCCCACCGTCGACAGCTGCGTCTGCAGCGCCGTGTAGGCCTTCTGCATCTTCAGCAGCGGCTGCGTCTCCACGTCCATCAAGGACTGGATGATGTTGTTGACTTCGAGGCCGCTGCCGATGCCGGCCGATGAGATCGACGCCATGTTCTGTCTCGCTGGGTGGGGCGAGCGACCTGTCGGTGCTCGTCGTGCTGATCGGCCGCGGCGCCGGAAACCTGAGCGGTTTCTGCGCGGCGTCGATGCCGCAGGGGTCGGACGAACACCTCGGGGCACGACGCATCGCGTCGCCGCGCCGAGGTGGCGGTGCGAGGGGGCAGCGGCGCGCGGCGGCGCGCCAGCCGCGCAGGCGTCAGCCCTTGAGCAGCGAGAGCACCTGCTGCGGCAGCTGGTTGGCCTGCGCGATCATCGCGGTGCCGGCCTGCTGCAGCACCTGGGCGCGTGCCAGGTTCGCGGTTTCCTGCGCGAAGTCGGCGTCCTGGATCCGGCTGCGCGACGCGGTGAGGTTCTCGGCCGAGGTGGCGAGGTTCTCGATCGTCGACGAGAAGCGGTTCTGGATCGCGCCGAGCGAGGCGCGGCTCGAGTTGATGGTGGTCAGCGCGGCGTCGATCGCGGCGAGCGCGGCGTTGGCGCCGCCGACGGTCGAGATGTCGACCGCCGCGATCGCGGTGCCGGTTCCGGCGATCGCCGTCGAGTTCGCGAAGCCCGCGGTCTGCGCGAACACCACGTTGCCGGTCGTTCCCGTCGGGGCGACGTAGTTGACGTTGACCGTCGATCCGGTGGTCGCCGTGGCGCCGAGGCCGAAGTCGGCGACCGTTGCCGAGGTGAAGCCCCCGGCGGCGAACGAGGTCACGATGTTGCGGCCGTCGGCGGCGCTGAGCTGCACGCCCGAGCCGGTGTCGGAGGCGGTCACGCCCGTGGCAGCGCTTTGCGCGTTGATCGCAGCGACCGCGTTGGCGCGGTTGCCGCTCAGACCGCCCGCACCGGCGACGCCGGCGATCGAGATCGCCACGCCGTTGACGGTGAAGGTCGAGGTGCCCGAGGTGGTGCCGTTCGAGGCCGAGGTGCCGGCCGCGACCGTAGTCGCGTTGGCGGTGGCGGTCAGGCCCGCGACGTTGCCGCCGTTGATCGCCGCGGCGATCGCCTTGGCGTCGACGGCGACGCTGCCGAGCGCGATCGCCGAGCCCGAGCCGACCGTGACCGTCAGGGCCGCGGCGGTGTTGCTGGCGGTGCCGATCGACTGGTTCTGCAGCGAGAAGCCCTGGTAGACGCCGAGCGCGCTGGTGCGGGCGCTGGCGATCGAGGCGAGCGAGACGGTCTGGCCGGCGTTCGCGCCGACCTGGAACTGCTGGGTCTGGAAGCTGCCGTCGAGCAGGTTCAGGCCGTTGAACTGGGTCTGCGTCGCGACGCGGTCGATTTCGGCGGCGAGCTGCGAGACCTCGAGCTGCAGGGCGGCGCGGTCCGAGGCCGAGTTGGTCGAGTTGGCCGACTGCACCGCGAGCTCACGCATGCGCTGCAGGTTGTTGCCGACCGAGCCGAGGCCGCCCTCGGCCACCTGGGCCAGCGAGATGCCGTCGTTCGCGTTGCGAGCGGCCTGGTTCACGCCGCGGATCTGCGCCGTGAAGCGCTCCGAGATCGCGAGGCCTGCCGCGTCGTCCTTGGCGCTGTTGATGCGCAGGCCCGACGACAGCCGGGCGATCGAGGTCGAAAGGTCGTTCTGGGTCCGCGCCGAGTTGCGTTGCGCAGTCAGCGACGAAATGTTCGTGTTAATCGTCTGTGCCATGAAGTCACTCCGTTGAAGCTTTGCATCCCGGCTCAGCGCCGGCCTGATGCCCTCACGACGGGGCCGACATGACCCCCTCGCCAAGGCATTTGCCCGACCGTCGCTCCGCCGGTACGGCGCGCCTCGATTGACTGGCGACGCCGGCACCCTTGGCCGATCCGGACCCCCGGCTTCCCGCGAAGACCTGGTATGGCAATTCTCGGCAGGCACCCGGCCGACGAGCCGCCGATAAAAGCGGGGAATGCCGGCCAATTCGAAGGCGTGCCGATGCGCCATTGCGGCAGCGGCCGCCGGGTCGATCGTGGTCCGGGCGCCCGCCGGCTGCCTCGCCCGACGGGGGCGCGTCGGGTCAAGTCGACCGCTGGCGCGCCGATAACGCCGGCGTCGGAAGGCTCGCCGGCGAGCGCGGGCGTCGCCGGCCGCCGGGCCGAGCCCGACCCGCCCACCGGAGCCGCATGCCTTTCGGATCCACACCAACCCGGCGTTCCTCGCCGCGCTGCGCGGCCTCGGTCGCGCGCAGAGCGAGCGGCTGACGTCGACGACGCGTCTGGCGTCGGGGCTGCGCATCTCCGAGCTCGCCGGGCTGGCCCGGGTCGCCGCTGCGGGTTGGCGGCCGATGTTCTCGCCGTTGGCCCGCAGCCTGTCGAGCGTCGCCGCGAAGCGGTTCCGCACCGGCCCGAGCGACGCGCCGTTGACGGTCGCGAGCGCGGCGTCGATCGACGTCAGAGCCGCGCTGGCCCCGCTCACGCTCGAGATGTCGAGCGCGCTCCCGGCGGCGCCGAGCGCCGCGACCGGCGCGCTGATCGTGGTGTTGCTGCGCGTGAACGCGACGCTGCCGGCCACGCCGGCGGTGCGACGTCGTCGGCGTCGATCGTCGACGCCTGAGCCGGCACCAAAATGGTCAGACCAAAGCTTGCACCGGTGCTGCCCGGCAGCGTGTCGGCGTCTTACCCGGTGGCGATGCTGCCTCGGTCCCTTGCGCCGAGGCCGAGGGCGCTGCCGGTGTCGGTGGCGGTCACAGCGGTCGCTGCATTCCGGGCGCTGATCGCAGCCGGCGCGGCGGCGCGGTCGCCCGCCAGCGCCGCCAGGCTAGACGTGCCGGGCATCGCGCTCGCCACGTCGATCTCCGAGACGAGTCGGGCGACTTCGAGCTGCCGCGAGGCGCGGTCCGACGACAGCCGTGCGATCGGCCGTCGACAGCCCCATCCGCGTGCGGCCGCTGTTGCGTTGGGCGTTCGGCGACGCGGCGTTGGTGCTGATCGTCGTCGCACTCCCGGGCGGGAAGGGCGCACGAGAAGAGAACGCGACTGGCGGCGGGCCGTGCCCGCAAGCGGCTGCCGGCGGCACGGCGTGCTCAAAGAAAAGGCGGGCCGCGGCCCGCCTTCAGTTCGTCGAAGCCGCGGGGCTTCGCGCGTTGCAGTCCCGCGTCAGCGCAGCAGTTGCAGGACCTGCTGGGGCAGCTGGTTGGCCTGGGCGATCATGGCGGTGCCGGCCTGCTGCAGGACTTGGGCGCGCGAGAGGTTGGCGGTTTCCTGCGCGAAGTCGGCATCGAGGATGCGGCTGCGCGAGGCCGAGAGGTTCTCGCCGGTGACCTGCAGGTTCTCGATGGTCGAGGAGAACCGGTTCTGCACCGCGCCAAGCGAGGCGCGGCCCGCGTTGACGGTGCTGAGCGCGGCGTCGACCGAGGCGAGCGCGGCGTTCGCGCCGGCCACCGTCGAGATGTCGAGCGCCGAGAGCGCGGTGCCGGTCGAGCCGATCGCGGTCGAGTTCGCAAAGCCTGCGGTCTGCGCGAACACCACGTTGCCGGTGGTGCCCGTGGGCGCCACGTAGGTGACGTTGACGGTCGAGCCGGTGGTCGCTGCCGCGCCGAGGCCGAAGTCGGCGACGGTTGCCGAGGTGAAGCCACCGGCGGCGAACGAGGTCACGATGTTGCGACCGTCGGCGGCCGTCAGGCTCACGCCCGAGCCGGTGTCGGAGGCGGTCACGCCCGTGGCAGCGCTTTGCGCGTTGATCGCAGCGACCGCGTTGGCGCGGTTGCCGCTCAGACCGCCCGCACCGGCGACGCCGGCGATCGAGATCGCCACGCCGTTGACGGTGAAGGTCGAGGTGCCCGAGGTGGTGCCGTTCGACGCCGAGGTGCCGGCCGCGACCGTCGTCGCGTTGGCGGTGGCGGTCAGGCCCGCGACGTTGCCGCCGTTGATCGCTGCGGCGATCGCCTTGGCGTCGACGGCGACGCTGCCGAGCGCGATCGCCGAGCCCGAGCCGACCGTGACCGTCAGGGCCGCGGCGGTGTTGCTGGCGGTGCCGATCGACTGGTTCTGCAGCGAGAAGCCCTGATAGACGCCGAGCGCGCTGGTGCGGGCGTTGGCGATCGAGGCGATCGAGATGGTCTGACCGGCGTTGGCGCCGACCTGGAACGCCTTGGCGGTGAAGCTGCCGTCCAGGAGGTTGATGCCGTTGAACTGGGTCTGCGTGGCCACGCGGTCGATCTCGGAGACGAGCTGGGCGACTTCGAGCTGCAGCGAGGCGCGGTCCGAGGCCGAGTTGGTGGCGTTGGCCGACTGCACCGAGAGTTCGCGGATGCGCTGGAGGTTCTCACCGACCGAGGCGAGCGAGCCTTCGGCGGTCTGCGCGAGCGAGATGCCGTCGTTGGCGTTGCGGGCGGCCTGGTTGATGCCGCGGATCTGCGAGGTGAAGCGATCCGAGATCGCCAAGCCCGCCGCGTCGTCCTTGGCGCTGTTGATGCGCAGGCCCGACGACAGCCGTGCGATCGCCGTCGACAGCTCGTTCTGCGTGCGGCCGCTGTTGCGCTGCGCGTTCAGCGACGCCAGGTTGGTGTTGATGGTCGATGACATGAGGAACTCCTGAACCGTTGAAGAACTGTCGGCTTGAGCGCCGTTGTTGGCTCGCCGGGGGCGCCGCATGAAGGTTGGCGGCGGTCCCGTCCGAGTGGCCCGCGGACGAATCCGTCGGCCCACTGCGCCCGGCGTGCGTCTTCCTCAGGTCTGGCGCGGGATTGCTCCCCCGCTCGACATGGGCCGCTTTCTCCGGACCCCGGGTCGGATCGCTCCTTCCCGTTGGCCGGTTATCGGAGCCCCGGTCCGGCAACTTGAGGGCTGCCGAGCGTGATATTTCGCGCTTCGCCTAAGCGCCCCGGGAACGGGTCGCAAGCCCGCTCGTCGCGGCCCCCGTGACGCAGTGCACGCCCGCGCGCGAGGGGCGACGCGCGGTGCCGGTGGACTGCTGCAACCACGTAGGAAGTTGCCTGACAAGCTCCATGGAAGAAGCTGGACTCAAGCCACAGAGCAGGCCTGATGTTCCGGTCCTTCTCCGGTCTTCACAATTCTTTCCATGTTGCGGCGCCCGCCACAGCGACAAACGAAAAACCGGAACCAGGAACAACGCCATGAACGCCGACCAGATCCTCAGCGAAATCCGTGAAGCCAACCTCTCGTACCTGATGCTCGCGCAGAGCCTGATCCGCGCCGATCGCGAACAGGCGCTCTACCGCCTCGGCATCAGCGAGGACAGCGCCGCGCTCATCGCGCTGCTGACGCCGGCGCAGATGATGAAGATCGCCGCCAGCAACACGCTGCTGTGCCGCTTCCGCATGGACGACGACATGGTCTGGGGCCTGCTCACGAACCACGGCAAGAGCGCCAACGACTCGACCGCCCGTCTGCACGCGTCGATCCTGATGGCCGGCCGCCACCAGGAAGCCGCCTGAGCCTTCGACCGCCGCGGTCCGTTTTCGACACCCTGACCCGAATCTGAAAGACCTTCCGTCATGCGCACCAAGAGCATCCTCACCGAACAGAAGCAGATCGCCCGCGCCGTCGCGCTGATCCAGCTCGGCGCCCGTCTGCAGGTCCTCGAGTCGGAAACCGACCTGTCGTACGAGCGCCTGCTGCGCCTCTACAAGGAAGTGGCCGGCAAGTCGCCGAGCAAGGGCCAGCTCCCGTTCTCGACCGACTGGTTCATGACCTGGCAGCCGAACATCCACGCGTCGCTGTTCCTCAACATCCACGAGTACCTGAACAAGGTCGCCGAGATGGACGAGATCGACACCGTCATCAAGGCCTACCAGCTCTACCAGGAGCAGACCACCGCGCAGGGCCTGGAGTCGCTGCTCTCGGTGACGCGTGCCTGGCGCCTCGTGAAGTTCGTCGACAACGGCATGCTCACGATGACCAAGTGCTCGACCTGCGGCGGTCACTTCGTCACCCACCCGCACGAGATCGCCAAGCACTACCAGTGCGGCCTGTGCAACCCGCCGGCGCGTGCCGGCAAGGGCAAGGCGCAAGGCGCGATCCAGCTGCACTAGTTCACGTTTCAGGCCGCGGGAAGGCGCGGGCGGCGGGCGCCCCCTCAACTTTTCACGACACGCGGCCGACAACCGGTTTTCTCCCGTTCGATTGTTTTCTTGCTTGTCTCCTCCGGCACATTCGATGTGTCTTGACGCGGGTCCCTCGGGACCCGCTTTTTTTTGCCCGTCTTTCCGGCCGCTGTTCGGCGGCTGCGGACCTCGACGCCCGCTCAAGTGGCCGGCCACGGCGACCGATAAATCGCCCATCAGGTCGGTCGCGCTCGAGCAACCGGCTGCAGACGGAACCTCCTCACCATGTTCGTTCTCATCGGCTACGCAGTCGCCCTCGGCTGCATCTTCGGCGCCTACATCCTGCACGGCGGCAACATGGGCGTGATCATCCACGCGCTCCCGACCGAGCTGATGGCGATCCTCGGTGGCGCGCTCGGCGCCTTCGTGGTCAACAACCAGCCGAAGGTGCTGAAGGCGACGCTCGGCGCGCTGCCGGGCCTCCTGAAAGGCTCGAAGTACTCGAAGGCGCGCTACATGGAGCTGATGGCGCTGCTCTACGACCTGCTGCAGAAGGCGCGCAAGGAAGGCCTGATGTCGATCGAGAAGGACGTCGAGGACCCGCAGTCGTCGCCGACGTTCCAGAAGTACACGACCGTGGGCTCGGACCACCACGTGGTCGAGTTCATCACCGACTACCTGCGGATGATGGTCTCGGGCAACCTCAACGCGCACGAGATCGAGAGCCTGATGGACAGCGAGATCGAGACCCACCACCACGAGGCGCACGCGCCGGTGTCGGCGATCGCGCGACTGGCGGGTGCGCTGCCGGCGTTCGGCATCGTCGCGGCGGTGCTCGGCGTGGTCAACACCATGGGCTCGGTGGGTCAGCCGCCGGCCATCCTCGGCGGCATGATCGGCTCGGCGCTGGTCGGAACTTTCCTCGGCATCCTGATGGCCTACGGCGTCGTCGAGCCGCTCGGGGGCCTTCTGGAGCAGAAGGTGGACGAAGGCTCGAAGGAGCTGCAGTGCATCAAGACCACGCTGCTCGCCAGCATGCAGGGCTACGCCCCGCAGGTCGCGGTCGAGTTCGGCCGCAAGGTCCTGTACTCGAAGGACCGCCCGACGTTCACCGAGCTCGAAGGGCACGTGAAGGGCAAGAAGTGAGGTTCGGCGTGCATTCATCGCACCGGGATCGCCGCGGCAGGGCATTGGGCTCCGCTCATGTCCCCCGGGCCGAGGCTGCGCCTCGGCCCTCCTCCTTAACTTCGCTGCGCCCAACGCCCTACCACGTCGATCCCTCAGAGGCGTCACCGCACGCCTCGGAGGCGGGCGGTGGGTGGCCGATTTCCGGAAGTAAAGGGGGAGGCGAGGCCCACTTGTGGGGCTCGCCGGAGGACATGGAGGAAATCGGCTACCCGCCGCCCGCCTCCGCCTCTGCCACCAGCGCGCAAGCGAGGAGCCGATAGGTCATGGCCGGCGATTCCAAGAAGCTCCAGCCGATCATCATCAAGCGCGTCAAGAAGGGCGGCCATGGTCACCATGGCGGCGCCTGGAAGATCGCGTATGCCGACTTCGTGACGGCGATGATGGCGTTCTTCCTGCTGATGTGGCTGCTCGGCTCGACGACCGAGGGCGACAAGAAGGGCATCGCCGACTTCTTCAATGCGCCGCTCAAGGTGTCGCTGCTCGGCGGCAGCGGCTCGGGCGACTCGTCGCACGTCATCCGCGGCGGCGGCACCGATCTCTCGCGCAGCACCGGCCAGGTGAAGAACGGCGAGGTGCCGTCGACCCGCAAGATCATCAACCTCAAGTCGCTGAAGGAAGAGCAGCGGCGCGCCGAGATGGAGCGGCTCGAGGCGCTCAAGGAGCGCGTGCGCGACGCGATCGGCAAGTCGCCCAAGCTCGCGACGCTCGAATCGCAGATCCGGCTCGACATGACGCCCGACGGGCTGCGCATCCAGATCGTCGACGACCAGAACCGGCCGATGTTCGACAGCGGCAGCGCGATCGTAAAGCCCTACATGCGCGAGCTCCTGCGCGACATCGGCGAGGTGCTGATCGAGGTGCCCAACCGCATCACGCTCGAGGGCCACACCGACGCGCAACCGTTCGGCAACGGGCCGCTCGGCTACAGCAACTGGGAGCTCTCGAGCGATCGCGCCAACGCCTCGCGCCGCGAGCTGATCGCCGGCGGGCTGCCCGCCGAGCGCATGCTGCTGGTGCAGGGGCTCGCGTCGAGCCTGCTGTTCGAACCGAACGATCCCACGAGCCCGATCAACCGGCGCATCAGCATCATCGTGATGAACCGCGAGGCCGAGGACCGGCTGCTGCGGCCGCTCTCGGTGACGCCCGACGGCGCAACCACCGAGCCGGCGGCGCTGATCCGCACCTCGACGCGCTGATCCCGGAGCGGCGCGGGAGCGCCGCCGTCGCCCAGGCCGCCTCGTGCGGCCGCATCGGCGGTCCGGCGCCGAACAGGCCGGTCTTCCCGGCGCTTATCCGGCTCAAGTTTCCGGCCCGAACTCGAACAATGGCGATGCGCCCCGCTGCGCGTCGCCATGTCCGAATCTTCCTCCCAAGACCGCCAGTTACCGGCGTCACAACGCAAGCTCGACAAGGCGCGCGAGGACGGCCAGGTCGCGCGCTCGCGCGACCTCGGGCACTTCGTTGCGGTCGCTGTCGGCGGCGTGGTGCTGGTCGCGGTGCTGCCGACGATCGCGGCGGCGCTCAAGCGGTTTCTGATGCAGGCGCTGCACTTCGACCGTGCCGCGGTCCACGACCCGGGCTTCATGGCCGACCGCCTGCTCGACAGCACGCTCGCGCTGCTCGCGGTGGTGCTGCCGTTCGGCGTCGCGATGGCGATCGCGGCGATCGCCGCGGGCCTCGCGATCGGCGGCTGGACCTGGACCTTCAAGCCGATGATGCCGAACCTCGGCACCCTCAACCCGCTCGCCGGCATCGGCCGCCTGGTCTCGACGAAGCAGATGGTCGACGCGCTCAAGGCGACGGTGCTCACGCTGATCGTCGGCTCGATCGGCGGCTTCTATCTCAAGAGCCACATCGACGCGTTCGCGGGCGTGCTCGCGATGCCGCTGCCGGCGGCGATCGGCAGTGCCGCCGACACGCTGCTCGGCGGCATGGCGCTGCCTCTCATCGCGCTCGGCCTCTTCGCGCTCGCCGACGCGCCGCTGCAGAAGTGGCTGCACGCGAACAAGCTCAAGATGAGCCACCAGGAAGTCAAGCAGGAGCACAAGGAGCTCGAGGGCAACGCCGAGGTCAAGTCGAAGGTGCGCGCGCGCATGCGCGAGATGAGCAAGAAACGCATGATGGCCGCGGTTCCGCAGGCCGACCTGGTCGTCATGAACCCGACCCACTACGCGGTCGCGCTGAAGTACGAGGACGGCTCGATGGCCGCGCCGAAGGTGGTCGCCAAGGGCGCCGACCTGCTGGCGATGAAGATTCGCGACCTCGCCAAGGCGTCCGAGGTTCCGGTGCTGCAGGCGCCGGCGCTCGCGCGGGCGCTCTACGCCCACGCCGAGCTCGACAAGGAGATCCCGGCGGCGCTGTTCGCGGCGGTCGCCCAGGTGCTCGCCTACGTCTACCAGCTGCGCGCCGCGCTTGCCGGCCGCGTGCCGATGCCGGGCGAGCTGCCCGAGCTCGAGGTGCCGCGCGAGCTCGACCCGCACGCCAGCCCCAAGAAGGGCCCGCCGGTCGACGACCCGTTCCACGAGGCTGACCGATGAACCCGATGCTGCAGCGCATCCAGGGCCTGCTGGGCCCGAACGCGAAGTCGATCCGCGCGCTGATGGCGCCGCTCGTCGTCGTGATGATCCTCGCGATGATGGTGCTGCCGCTGCCGCCGTTCGCGCTCGACCTGCTGTTCACCTTCAACATCGCGATGGCGCTGATGGTAATGATGGTCGCGGCGTACATGGTGCGGCCGCTCGACTTCGCCGCGTTCCCCGCGGTGATCCTGCTGACCACGCTGCTGCGCCTGTCGCTCAACGTGGCCTCGACGCGCGTCGTGCTGCTCGAGGGCCACACCGGCGCCGGTGCCGCCGGCGCGGTGATCGAGTCGTTCGGCCACTTCCTGATCGGCGGCAACTTCGCGGTCGGCCTGATCGTGTTCGCGATCCTCGTCGTCATCAACTTCGTCGTGGTGACCAAGGGCGCCGAGCGCATCGCCGAGGTGGGCGCGCGCTTCACGCTCGACGCGATGCCCGGCAAGCAGATGGCGATCGACGCCGACATGAACGCCGGCCTCATCGACGAGAAGGAAGCCAAGCGCCGGCGCGCCGAGGTCGGCGACGAGGCCGAGTTCTTCGGGTCGATGGACGGTGCCAGCAAGTACGTGCGCGGCGACGCCATGGCGGGCCTGCTGATCCTCTTCATCAACATCATCGGCGGCTTCGTGATCGGCGTGCTGCAGCACGACCTCAGCGCCTCGCAGGCCGCCAACAGCTACATCCTGCTCGCGGTCGGCGACGCGCTGGTCGCCCAGGTGCCGGCGCTGCTGATCTCGGTGGCGGCGGCGATGGTGGTCTCGCGCGTCGGCAAGGACACCGACGTCGGCAGCCAGATCGGCAAGCAGGTGTTCTCGTCGCCGCGCTCGCTGGCGATCACCGCCGGCGTGCTGATCGCGCTCGGCCTGATCCCCGGCATGCCGCACCTCGTGTTCCTGGCGGTGGGCGGCGCGATGGGCTACGCCGCCTGGAGCGCGAAGAAGCGCGCCGAGGCCGCCAAGGTTGCGCCGCCGCCGCCCGCGCCGGTCGTCGAGCCGAATGCCGAGGCGAGCTGGGACGACCTGCAGCCGGTCGACACGCTCGGCCTCGAGGTCGGCTACCGCCTGATCGCGCTGGTCGACAAGGCGCGCGAAGGCGACCTGCTGGCGCGCATCAAGGGCGTGCGCCGCAAGTTCGCGCAGGACGTCGGCTTCCTGCCGCCGCCGGTGCACATTCGCGACAACCTCGAGCTCAAGCCGAGCGGCTACCGCATCACGCTGCGCGGCGCGGTGGTCGGCGAAGGCGACGCCTATCCGGGCATGCTGCTCGCGATCAACCCCGGAGGGGCGTCGATGCAGCTGATCGGCACCTCGACCACCGATCCGGCGTTCGGCCTGCCGGCGGTGTGGATCGAGGAAGGGCAGCGCGAGAGCGCACAGATGGCCGGATTTACGGTCGTTGATTGCTCGACCGTCGTGGCGACCCATCTCTCACACTTGATGCAGCTCCATGCGGCCCGTTTGCTCGGCCGCGTCGAGACCCAGCAGCTCGTCGAACACGTGACGAAGCTGGCCCCCAAGCTGATCGAGGACGTGGTTCCCAAGATGGTCGGTATCGCCGCGTTGCAAAAGGTGCTGCAGTTGCTGCTCGAGGAAGGTGTCCACATCCGCGACATGCGCTCGATCGTCGAGTGCCTGGCCGAGCATGCGGCGACGGTCACCGACCCGTCCGAGCTGGCGCGCCGCATCCGCGTGCACCTGGCGCCCTCGATCGTCCAGGAGATCTACGGGCCGGTGAAGGAGCTCGACGTGATCGCCCTCGAGCCCGAGCTCGAGCGGCTGGTCACGCAGGCCTTCAACTCGCCGCACGGCGCGGCGCTCGACCCGGGCGTCGCCGACGTGCTGGCGCGCAGCGCCGCCGACTCCTCCAAGCGTCAGGAAGACCTCGGCCACCCCGCGTGCCTGCTGGTCCCGGACGCGATCCGCGCGCCGATGGCGCGCCTCCTCAAGCGCGCCGCACCGCGCCTGAAGGTCCTCTCGCACAGCGAGATCCCCGAGACCCACTCGATCCGCATCGGCTCGATCATCGGAGCGAATCCATGACCCACGTTTCGCAACAACGTCCGCACCCCCTCGGCGGGGCCGCCATGGCTGAAGGAGCGTCGGCATGAACCTCAAGCGATTCAGCGCCAAGTCGACGCGCGACGCGATGGCGCTGGTGCGCCAGGAGTTCGGCGACGACGCCGTCGTGCTGTCGAACAAGCCGCTGGCCGGCGGCGGCGTCGAGATCGTCGCGATGGCGCCGGAAGGCCTGCGCGACATCGAGCGCATGGCCGGCACGCTGACCCCGACCAGCGCCGAGCCGGCGGCACCGGCTGCCGCACCCGTTGCGGCGCCGAGCCCACAGCCGCGCACGCCGGCGGCGCTCGCTGCCGAAGCCCTGAAGGCGAACCCGTCGCGCAGCGAGGCGTTCGCCGCCCGCGTCGCGCGCACGGAGCCGCCGTCGATGGGCGCGCCCGAAGCGGCGGCGCCGAGCGTCGACGAGGACGTCTCCAAACTCGAGATGAGCACGCTGTCGTTCCAGGATTACGTGCGGACCCGCATGCTGAAGCGGCGCCAGGCTGCGCTGAACCCGAATGCCCGCAGCGCCGAGCCCGCACCGGCAGCGCCGGCCGCGCCGGCCGCCAAGCCGCTGCGCGCGGTGGTCGCCGACGCGGTCGAGCCGGCGGCCGAGGCATCGCCGCAGGCCCTGCTGCAGTCGGCGCTCCGCAGCGTCGACGCCGCGGCCGAGACCGGCAGCGCACTCGAGCAGCGCATGAGCGAGCGCAGCGCGCCCCACACGCCGGCCGCGCACGTGATGCTGCGCGACATCGTGCCGTCGGCCGACCAGATCCAGCTCGGCCCCAAGCTCGCCGACGAGCTGCCGCCGCTGGCGCCGCAGCCTGCCGGCGCGCCGTTCGCCGCGCCCGCGCCGTCGCGCCTGGACCAGTCGGAGATGATCAACGAGCTGCGTTCGATGCGCGGCCTCATCGAGGAGCGCTTCGGCGCCCTCGCGTTCATGGAGAAGCTCCAGCGCCAGCCGGCGCAGGCGCGCCTCACGCAGAAGCTCCTCGACTGCGGCTTCTCGCCCGCGCTGATCCGCAAGATCGCCGAAGGCATGCCGGCCGAGATCAGCGACGAGTCGAGCTGGGTCGCCGGCATCCTCGAGCGCAACCTGCTGACCGGCGAGCACGAGAGCGCGCTCGAGGACCAGGGCGGCGTCTACGCATTGGTCGGACCGACCGGTGTCGGCAAGACCACCAGCACCGCCAAGATCGCGGCCGCGTTCGCCACCAAGTACGGCGCCGCCAACCTCGGCCTCATCACGCTCGACGCCTATCGCGTCGGTGCCCACGAGCAGCTGCGCGCCTACGGCCGCATCCTCGGCGTGCCGGTGCACACCGCGCACGACCGCGCCTCGCTCGAGGACCTGCTCGAGCTGCTCGCCGGCAAGAAGATGGTGCTGATCGACACCGCCGGCATGGCGCAGCGCGACAGCCGGACCCGCGAGCTGCTCGACATGCTCACGCACCGCTCGATCCAGAAGCTGCTGGTGCTGAACGCCGCGTCGCAGGGCGAGACGATCGAGGACGTGCTGGTCGCGTATCGCGCCGCGGCGTGCCGCGCGGTCGTGCTGTCCAAGCTCGACGAGGCGGTCAAGCTCGGCCCGGCACTCGACGCCCTGATCCGCCACAAGGCGCGTGTCGTCGGCGTCGCCAACGGTCAGCGCGTGCCGGAAGACTGGCACCGCCTGTCCGCCAACGCGCTGGTGCAGCGCGCGCTGCGCGGCGGCGGCGGCAGCGCCTATCGCCTCGACGCCAGCGACGTCAACCTGATCTTCGCGGCGCCGCGCCCGACCGAGCCGGCCGGCGCGTTCGGCGGCTGAGCGATCGCCGTCATCACGAGCTTCGTTTCCCGCTTCGCATGAGCTTCTCCCGCCCCGTTCCGCTCGACCAGGCCGCCGGGTTGCGCCGCCTGTTCGCGAACTCGCAGGCGCAGGCGCGCATCGTGCCGGTGGTCGCCAACCCGCACGTCGGGTCGGGCGGCGCACTGCTCGAGCGCCTCTGCACGGCGTTCGGCGAGCACGGCCTGCACACGCTGGTGGTCGACGCCGGCGAGCGCGCCGGCACGCCGAACGAGCTCGCACTGATCGACCTCGCGGCGTGCGTCGAGCGGCTCTCGAAGCACGTGTCGTATCTCGCTGCCCGGGGCCTGCCGCTGCGCTACGTCGACGCCGCCGGCTCGACGCAGGCGTTCGTGTCGCAGGTCATCGAGGCGGCACCGCGCTGCAACGTGATCCTGCTGCACGCCGGCGCGTCGGACCTCTGCCGCATGCTGCAGCGTCGCCCCGACCCCGAGCCGGTGTGCCCGCTGCTGCTCGCCGACGACCATCCGTCGAGCGTGACGCACGCCTTCGCCGCGATGAAGCTGCTGACGCAGCGCGCGAGCTGGGTCGTGTTCGACCTGCTGCTCGGCGCGGCGACGAGCTCGCCGCGTGCCGACCGCATCGCGGCGCAGCTCGCGACGTGCGCCGACGACTTCCTCGGCGCGGTGCTGCGTTCCTCCGCGCGCGTCGATCCGGCGCTGCCGGCGACCGCGGCACCGCCCGACGCGCTGCGACGCCTCGTCCGCACGCGCATCGAACCTGCCTTCGATCTCTCCACCCCGCGGCCCGCCGCGTTCGAGACGAGCCTGCACGGCCCGCTCGACGTGGCGCCAGCCCGCACTTCGAATTGGGCTTCAACGTGATACCCCGGAGCGCTTCTATGTACACCGCCAAAGGCCGGCTGGACCTCAACTCGACGTTGAAGGAGTACAGCTCGCTCGTGAGGCGCCTCGCTCACCAGATGATCGCGAAGCTGCCCGCCAACGTGGAGATCGACGATCTCATCCAGGTCGGCATGATCGGCCTCGCCGACGCGCTGTCGCGATTCGACGCGGCGCAGGGCGTGCAGTTCGAGACCTTCGCGACGCAGCGCATCCGCGGCGCCATGCTCGACGAGCTGCGCGGCAACGACTACCTGTCGCGCGGAACGCGCAAGCAGCAGCGCTCGATCGAGGTCGCGGTGCAGAAGCTCGAGCAGAAGCTCGGCCGTGCGCCGATCGAGAGCGAGATCGCCAAGGAGATGGGCCTCTCGGTCGCCGACTACCAGGAGCTGCTCGGCAAGGTGCGCGGCACCCAGCTCGTCTACCTCGAGGACATGGCCGGTGCCGACGGCGACAACGACTTCCTCGACCGCCACGTCGCGGACGAGGGCGCCAACCCGCTCGCGCAGCTGCAGGACCACCGCATGCGCGAGGCGCTGATCGAGGCGATCAAGCACCTTCCGGAGCGCGAGCAGTACGTGATGAGCATGTACTACGAGCACGACATGAACCTCAAGGAGATCGCGGCGGTGCTCAAGGTCACCGAGTCGCGCGTCTGCCAGTTGCACAGCCAGTCGATCGCGCGCCTGCGCGTCAAGCTGCGCGACTACTGACCGACGAGGATCACGCGATGGGTGCCGGAGCCGCGCTGCACGGCGTCGCTCGCAGGCTGCCGTGGCCGCTGCCCGCGCTGCTGGCGTGGAGCGCGTGCTGGGCCGCGTTCGCCGCGCTCGCGGCCTGCGGCGCGCCGGCCGTGCTCGCGTTCGCTGCGGCGGCGCTGGTCGGCGTCGCGGCGGCCGCGCAGGCCAGGTCGACCGCGCGGCGGGCGCTGCTCGCCGGCGGCTTTCCGGTGTCGCTCGCCGCATCGGGCCTGGCCGGCACGCTTGCGGCGTGGGCGTGGCTGCTGCCGCTCGTCGCGCTGGCCCTCGTCTATCCGGTCACGGCATGGCGCGACGCGCCGCTCTTTCCGACGCCGGGCGGCGCGCTGCGCGGCCTCGGCCGGCGTGCCCGTCTGCGCCCCGGTGCCGCGGTGCTCGACGTCGGCTGCGGCCTCGGCCACGGCCTCGTGGAGCTCGCGCGCGAGTACCCGCACGCGCGCCTGACCGGGGTCGAGTGGAGCCCCTTGCTCGCGCTGATCACGCGCCTGCGCTGCCGCTTCGCGCACGTGCGGCGCGGCGACATGTGGGAGGGCGACTGGTCGGGGTTCGACCTCGTCTACGCGTTCCAGCGCCCGGAAAGCGCCGCGCGCCTCGTCGCCAAGGCGAGCGCCGAGCTGCGCCCGGGCGCGTGGCTGGTGAGCCTCGAGTTCGAGCTGCCGGCCTTCACGCCCGCGCACGCGATGACCTGCGCCGACGGCCGGCCGCTCTGGCTCTACCGCGCGCCCTTCGAAGTAACGACGCCGCGCGGCTGAGCGTCCGACCGGCAGCGGCGCCTGGGGGCGCCGAGCGCCGCGGTTCGCGCATGGCTCTCAGGCGAGGGCGGTGCGCCACCCGATGTGAATCCGTCACTTTTGGGCTGCGGATTGCGCACGGGCGTGACGCGCCCCTGCTCTCTAGATTGGCGATGCCGACCGATCGGCCGGCGACCCGAGGTTGCAACGCCCGGGCCGATCCACTCGAGGAGCAAGTCATGAGCACCGTTCGCATCGCCATCAAGTCCGTTCTCGCCGCGGCGATCGGCATCGCCGTCGCCGCACCCAGTCGCGCCGCCGACGAGGCCGCGGCACCCGAAGGTCCGACCCGCGACCAGGTCAACGCCGAAGTCATCGCCGCGCGTGCCGACGGCACCCTGCAGCCGGCCGGCGACTTCGACTGGCCGGTCGTGACCGCACCGGCCGGCATCTCGCGCAGCCGCGACGCGGTGAAGCAGGAGGTCCTGGAAGCGCGCGCCAACGGCAGCCTGATCGCTGCCGGCGAAGGCGACGGCGCCGGTCCGGTCGACGTGCCGTACGCGATGCGTCCCGCCGGCACCCTGTTCGCCGGCGTGTCGCGCTGAGCGTCGCCGCGACGTCGCGTCCAGCGCGCCAACGGCGAACGGCGCCCGGCCCGCCTCGCGGCGGGCCGGGCGCCTTCGCGCGGGTCGGCCTACCAGGCCGCCGGCAGCTTGCGCTCGATCGTGAGGCGCCCCCGGGTCTGCGACACGTAGCCGCCGGCGCGCAGGTCCTTGAGGATGCGGCTCACCATCTCGCGCGACGAGCCGACGCGCTCGGCGATCTGCTGCTGGGTGAGCGGCTCGTTCAGCGTGCGCACGCCGTCGACCTCGGTCGACTCCTGGTAGAGGAACTGGACCACACGCCCGTAGACGTCCTGCAGGGCGAGGCTCTTCACGCTGTCGGTGGCCTGGCGCACGCGCCGGATCAGCTTGAGGATGAGGTGGTGCGCGAAGTCGGGATGGGCGTCGATGAAGCGGCGCAGGTTGCCGGCGGTGACCACCGAGCAGGTGGTCGGCTCGAGCGTCATCACCGACGCGCTCCGCAGGCCGCCGTCGAGCGCGAGCTCGCCCACGTACTCGCCGGCACCGTGCGCCGTGATGACGATCTCCTTGCCCTCGGCACTCGTCGAGTACACCTTCACCCGGCCGCTCAGCAGGATGTAGAGCGAGTCGCTGGCGTCGCCCTCGTTGATGAGGACGGCGTTCGCGGGAAAGTGCCGCACGCCGCCCTGGCCCGCGATCTCGCGGAGCAGCTCGTCGCCAAGTACGGCGGGTGTCACGGGAGGCGCGCGCACCGGCCGATTCTGGTGCGCGGCCGTGAATATTGCCAATTCCGGATCACGCAAGTTCACGTGGCAGCGTGGGTCGCGATTCCTACCGTCGGAGCGTCGTGCAGGTGGTCTGCACGCCGCAACCGACGGGATGACGATCATGCTGGACACGGAACTCACCGACGCGCTTCCCGAGCTGGCCACGCGCCGCGGCGAAGCCGAACGCAGGCTGCCGCCGCACCGCGGCAGCCTCGACGCCGCGCTGCTCGCGCACGCCCTCGTCGCGGTGCTCGACGAGATCGACTACGGCATCGTGCTGCTGGTCGACGGCGGCGCGCGCATCGCGACGATCAACCACGCGGCGCGCAGCGCGCTCGACGATCATCACCCGCTGCTGATCGCGCGCGGCGCGCTCGAGGCGCGCAGCCCCGCCGACCTCGCGCTGCTGCGCCAGGCCGTCGACGAAGCGGCGCGCCAGAACCGCCGCCGCCTGCTGACGCTGGGCAGCGGCGCCCACCGCAGCTCGATGGCGGTGGTGCCGGTCGCGCTCGGCGACGCCGAGGCTCCCGCGGTCCTGGTCGTGCTCGGCAAGCGCGCCGTCTGCGAGCCGCTCTCGATCAACGGCTTCTGCCGCAGCCACGGCATCACCGGAGCCGAGACGCGCGTGCTGATGGCGCTCGCCGGCGGCGTCGCGCCCAAGCAGATCGCGCGTCAGCTCGGCGTCGCGCTCTCGACGATCCGCACTCACATCATCAGCCTGCGCGCCAAGACCGGCGCCGCCAGCATCGGCGCGCTGCTCACCCGCGTGGCATGCCTGCCGCCGCTGCGCTGCGTGCTGCGCGGGAGCTGCGGCGCGCCGAGCGGGCCGCACGAGTAGCGCGTCGTGCTCATCGATCGAGGGGATGAAGTCCGCTGGAGCGCGCTCCAGACTGATTCGCAGCGGTCGCCGGGTGGCCGCTGCCACCGAGGAGAGCGAGATGAAGACGTTGCGTGTCCTGTCCACGATGCTGCTGGCGGCGCTGTCGGCGTTCGGCCAGGCGGCGCCGACCGCCTTTCCGGACGGCGCGACCGAGCTCGCCGGCGACGCGCTCACCGAGCGCCTGGCCGGCAACACGTTCGACGTCACCCTCGCGAACGGCGACACGTGGCGGCTCGAGTACCGTCGCAACGGCTACTACTTCGTCAACGCGAGCGGCGGCTTCAACGGGTCGGGTCGCTGGAAGGTCGACGGCAGCCGGCTCTGCAGCGAGACGCCGCGCAATGCGTCGTGCAATGACGTGCGGCTCGCGGGAGACCGGCTCTATCTCAAGCGCGACAGCGGCGAGGTGATCGCGTTGCGCGCGCGCTGAGCGTCGCTCCGCTGGCGCCGGCGCTCAGACGCCGCTCGAGACGCCGTAAGTGACGGTGAGCAGCGCGCTCAGCACGGTCGCGTTGAGCGGGCCGTCGAGCGCGCGGATGCGACCGGCTCCCACCCGCAGCCCGAACGCCGGCGTGAACTGGTAGCCCGCGTAGACCATCGGCTGGATCACCGCACCGCGGCTGTCGATGCCGCCGCCACCGGCGACGCCGGCCAGCATCTCGGCGGCGACGTGGGCGCGCGAGCCGATCGGCTGGCGCCAGCCACCGCCGATGTAGGCCGACGCGTAGCCGCCGGCGCCGCCGGTGACGGCGGCGTGCACCTGGCCGGTCAGGTAGAGGTTGGGCGTGAGATAGCGATCGCCCTTGAGCACCGCCGCGTCGATCGGCCGCGTGCTGCCGTCCTTGCGCGCGGCGTCGTAGCGCTCGACCCCGAGGCTGAACTCGGTGCGTGTGGGGCGCGCCGGGGTGCCGGCGCTGCGCGGGCCGTCGAGCGCCCAGACCAGCGAGGCCGTGGCACTCGCCGCGCGCAGGTCGCCCTTGGGGGCGCTCACGATGCCACCCTCGAGCGCCAGGCCGAAGTCGTCGCCGAGGCGCAGCACGCCGTAGAGCGACGCCTTGGCGAGCAAGCCCCCGCCCACCGGTATGCGGCCGCCACCGCCCATGCCGAGCGCGATGCGGCCGCCGAGCGTGACGCTGTGGGGGACCACCTCCGATTCGTAGCCGACCGTACCCAGGTACTCGGCATAGCCGGCGACGTCGCGCTGCCCGGCACCCATCGCCTCGACGCCCCAGTACGCGTGGGGGCCCCAGGCCTGCTCGGCGCGGATGCCCACCATGCCGATGGTGCGCGGCAGTGCGCTGCCGTCGAGGGCGGTCGCGCGGCGCGTGCGGTAGAAGCCGGTCACGAGCTGGATGCGGTCGAAGCCGATGCCGGCGCGACCGCCGCTGCCGATCGGCTGGTCGAGCCGGTCGGGCCGCACGAAGCGGAACTCGTCGCTGATGTTGAGCACGAGACCGAGCTGGGTGCTCTTGATGTCGCCGTTCGGGAAGCTCACTTGCGAGACCGAGAGCCCGACCGCGTGCGAGCCGAGCGCCCACACCAGATCGGCGTGCGGACGCAGCATGAGCCCGCCGCCCTGCGGTGCGCTGCCGCCGCCCCCGCCGCCGACGAAGTAGCCGATCTCGACGCCGAGCGGTCCGACCAGGCGCTTGCGCCACGCCACCTCGCCGCCCACCGTGAAGAAGCCGCCGCGCCGGCCGGTGATCGCGCCGTAGACCCCGGGGCCGATCGAGAGGCCCTCGACCGCCGGCACGTCGATCAGGTAGCTGGTGCCGACGAGGCCGACCTTCTCGTTGCCCGGAAACTTGACGCGCTCGAAGGTGATGCGCGCGTGCGCCGCCGGCGCGACGATCGCGCCGCCTTCATCGCCGTCTGCTGCATGGGCCGTGGCTGCGGCGGCGAGCAGCAGGCTGGCGACGGCGCGCGCGGCCGGGCGCGCGGGAAGGCGGAAGGCGAGGCTTCGGGGCATGGCGGGGTCGCGGCAAGGGCGCGGCCGATTGTGTCGCAGGCGGGCACGCGCCCTGCCGGCTCGGCGCGTCGCCACCACCATGCCGCCGCCCGCCCATGCCCGAAGGCCCGTCGATCGTCATCCTCAAGGACGAGGTCGCCGCGTTCGCCGGCAGGCGCATCGCGAGCGTCGACGGCAACACGACCATCGACACCTCGCGTCTGGTCGGCCAGCGCATCGTCGCGCTGCGCAGCTGGGGCAAGCACTTCCTCGTCGAGTTCGACGGCTTCGCACTGCGCATCCACCTCCTGATGTTCGGCACCTACCGCATCGACGAGCGCAGGGAGGACAAGCCGGTGCGCCTGGGCCTCCGGTTCGACGACGGCAGCGAGCTCAACTTCTACACCTGCTCGGTACGCTTCGTGGAAGGGCCGCTCGACGAGACGTACGAGTGGAGCGGCGACGTCATGTCGCCCGCGTGGAACCCGGCCATCGCGCGCCGCAAGCTGCGCGCGATGCCCGACGCCCTGGTCTGCGACGCGCTGCTCGACCAGACCGTGTTCGCGGGTGTCGGCAACATCATCAAGAACGAGGTGCTGTTCCGGATTCGCGTGCACCCGCTCTCGGCTGTCGGCGCGCTGCCGGCGAGGAAGCTTGCCGAGCTCGTCGAGCAGGCACGCATCTACAGCTTCGAGTTCCTCGAGTGGAAGCGCGCGTATGTGCTCAGGCAGCACTGGCTCGCGCACACCAGGCGGATCTGCCCGCGCTGCGACATCCCGTTCGTCAAGGCGTATCTCGGCACGACCAACCGGCGCAGCTTCTTCTGCGAACGCTGCCAACGGCGCTATGGCGCGGTCGGTGCCGAGCTCGTGCCGGTGAAGAAGGCCGAGGGCGCGCGGCCGGCGAGCGCTGCGAGGGTGCTCGCGGAGGTCAAGCCAAGGAAGGCGCCCAAGCCAGTGAAGGCGCCCAAGGCGATGCAGGCGGCAGACGCCTCGACGCCCGCGAAGCCGGTGAAGGCGCCGCGGCGCTCACGAGCCGACGAGGTCGCGAGCGACGCCGTGCGAAGGCGCCCGGCGCCACGGGTGGGCGCCGCGCCGCGTGTGGCCGAGGTCGCCGCGCAGCCGGCGCCGCGTGCCGCGCGCAAGGCCGCTCGGCGTTCGCGCGCCGAGCGCTAGCGGCGTCAGCCGAGCCGCTCGCGGTGCGCGGCGATCGCCGCGAACACCTGCGCTGGCGCGGTGCCGCCCGCGACCGCGCGCGCGTCGAGCGAGCCGCGCAGGGTGAGCACGTCGAACACGTCGGCTTCGATCGATCGGTGAAAGCCCTGCAGCGTCTCGAGCGGCAGCGCGCCGAGCTCGACGCCCTGGTCGATCGCGTGCTTGACCGCATGCGCGACCGCCTCGTGCGCGTCGCGGAACGGCAACCCCTTCTTGACCAGGTAGTCGGCGAGGTCGGTCGCGGTGGCATAGCCCTTGGCGGCGGCGCGCTCCATCGCCTCGGGCTTGACGCGGATGCCGGGCACCAGCTCGACGAAGATGCGCAGGGTGTCGGTGAGCGTGTCGACGGTGTCGAACAGCGGCTCCTTGTCTTCCTGGTTGTCCTTGTTGTAGGCCAGCGGCTGGCCCTTCATGAGCGTGAGCAGCCCCATCAGGTGGCCGACCACGCGGCCCGTCTTGCCGCGCGCGAGCTCGGGCACGTCGGGGTTCTTCTTCTGCGGCATGATCGACGAGCCCGTGCAGAAGCGGTCCGCCAGGTCGATGAAGCCGAAGCTCTGGCTCATCCACAGCACGAGTTCTTCGCTCAAGCGCGAGACGTGCACCATGCAGAGCGCGGCGGCGGACGTGAACTCGATCGCGAAGTCGCGATCGCTCACCGCGTCGATGCTGTTGCGGCAGATGCCCTCCATGCCGAGCGCACGCGCCACCGCCTCGCGGTCGAGCGGATAGCTGGTGCCGGCGAGTGCGGCGGCGCCGAGCGGCAGGCGGTTGGTGCGCCTGCGCACTTCGGCCATGCGCTCGGCGTCGCGCGCGAACATCTCGACGTAGGCGAGCAGGTGGTGCCCGAACGACACCGGCTGCGCAACCTGCAGGTGCGTGAAGCCCGGCAGGATGGTCTCGGTGTGCTCGGCGGCGAGCTCGACCAAGGCGCGCTGCAACTCGGCGAGCAGGCTGCCGATGGTCGTGATCTCGTCGCGCAGCCAGAGCCGCACGTCGGTCGCGACCTGGTCGTTGCGCGAGCGGCCGGTGTGCAGGCGCTTGCCGGCGTCGCCCACCAGCTGCACCAGACGTGCCTCGATGTTGAGGTGCACGTCCTCGAGATCGAGCTTCCACTCGAAGGCGCCGCTCTCGATCTCCTGCGTGATCTGCGCGAGGCCGCGCTCGATCGCCTCGCGGTCCTCGCGCGTCAGCACGCCTTGCGCCGCGAGCATGCGCGCATGCGCGAGACTGCCGGTGATGTCGGCGCGCCAGAGCCGGCGGTCGAAGTTCACGCTCGCGGTGTAGCGCTTGACGAGCGCGCTCATGGGCTCGGAAAAAAGCGCCGACCACGCCTCTGACTTCTTGTCGAACTGGTTCGCTTGCATCGATGGGGTTCCGGAAGATGGGACCGTGCAAGCGTGTGCGTGCGTGATGGCCCTGACCGTGCGATGCGCACGCTGCCGACCCCGGGAATGGCTGCGCGCCGAGAGTCGGTTCGCCACAATCTGCAACATGCGCGACGCCCTGATTCTAGAGGCGCTCGACGCGGCGACATGAGCCGCAGAGCCTGCCACCCCGACGCTGCCTGGCGGCGGGAGACGCTTGGTCTGACCACTCGCTCGAGAGGTCGCCGATGAGCGTGCCGATGCGCGACGACAACGACGCTGCGGCCTTGCGCGCGCGCCATGCCGGCGTCACCCTGCCGAGTGAATTCGGCGCCGGCCCGAGCGCGCCGGCGACGCCGCGCCGCGCGCCGTCGCGCACGCCGGCGGCGGCGTTCGACGTGTGCCACGTCGGCGTCGTCCTGCGCGCGGTGCTGTTCGTGCACGGCGTGGTCGCGATCGGCACCGTGTTCGGTGCGCCCAGCGTCGACGCCTGGCTCGGCCGCGTCGCGATCGGCGCGAGCGTGGCGCTGCCCGCACTGGTCTTGTGGCTGCTCGTCGTCTGTGCGTGCAGGAACCTGCTCGCGCGCCTTACGATGGCGCTGCAATGGAGCGCGGTGATCGTGCTCGGGGCGGCGAGCGCGGGCGCGGCCGCACTGCTCGCGCTGTCGCTGCACGGCGAGGCGGCGTTCGAGTGGACCGGCCCTGCGCTCGCCGGCGGCGCGGTCGCGGCGGCGATCTTCGCGTGGCTCGACCTGCGCGCGAAGGCCCAGTTCCCGGCCGACACCACCGCGCGCCTCGCGGAGCTGCAGTCGCGCATCCGCCCGCATTTCCTGTTCAACACGCTGAACACCGCGCTCACGCTGGTGCGCCTCGACCCGGCGCGCGCCGAGGGTGTTCTGGAAGATCTCGCCGAGCTGTTCCGGGTCGCGATCAGCGACAACGCCGAGTCGGTCACGCTCGACGAAGAGGTCGCGCTCGCGCAGCGCTACCTCGACATCGAGCAGGTCCGCTTCGGCAGTCGCCTGCACGTGAACTGGGAACTCGACCCCGAGGCGGGGCGGGCGCGGGTGCCTCCGCTCCTCCTGCAACCGCTCGTCGAGAACGCGGTCCGCCATGGCATCGAGCCTTCGCCCGATGGCGGCGTGATCCGCATCCGCACGCGCGTCAAGCTCGGCCGGGCGGTCGTCTCGATCGCCAACAGCGTGCCGGACGAGGCGTCGCGTCCGGGCAGCGGGATGGCGCTCAAGAACGTGAAGGAGCGACTGCGCCTCCTGCACGACGTCGCCGCCCAGTTCGAGACCCGTCGCGACTTCGACGTGTTCCGGGTCCAGATCGTGGTTCCGCTGTGAAGCGCGCTCCACGTCCCTCCATCCAGCGCCATCTCAGCGCCGACCTCCTGATGCCGTTATGAACTCATCGAACCTGATCGCTCCCGGCACGCTCCGCGTGCTCGTCGTCGACGACGAGGAACTCGCCCGACTGCGCCTGCGCAGCCTCATCGACGAGTGCGACGACCCGCGTGCCGCGGTCGTCGGCGAGGCCGCCAATGCCGCACAGGCGCTGGTCTGGCTCGCCACCCAGCGCTGCGACGTGATGCTGCTCGACATCCAGATGCCGGGCCGCGACGGCACCCAGCTCGCCGCCGAGCTGCGCATGCGCGACGATGCGCCGGCGGTGATCTTCGTCACCGCGCACCCGCAGCACGCGCTCAAGGCATTCGATCTCGAGGCGGTCGACTACCTCACCAAGCCGGTCAAGCGCGAGCGCCTCAACGCGGCGCTGCGCCGTGCCGCGCGCGCGATCGCGATGGGCTCGAACGCCGCGGCGGCGCCCGCCGCGCCGGCGGAGGACGAGCCGGTCATCATCGTCACCGACCGCGGCCGCATCGTGCGGGTGCCGGTGAGCGAGGTGCTCTACCTCAAGGCCGAGCTCAAGTACGTGACGCTGCGCACCGCCGAGCACACCCACGTGCTCGACGAGTCGCTGGCCGAACTCGAAGAGCGCCTCGGCGACCGCTTCATCCGCATCCATCGCAACGCGCTGGTCGCGCGCCGCGCGGTGCGCACGCTCGAACGCCGCGTGCTGCCGGGCGAGCTCGACGAAGGCAGCGAAGCCTGGGCGGTCGCGGTCGAGCCGGTCGGCGAATGGCTCGCGGTGTCGCGCCGCCAGGTCGCGGCGGTGCGCGAGGCGCTCGTCAGCGTGATCAGCTGAGCGTCGCTCAGCCGGTGTTGCGCAGGCCCGCCGCGAGGCCGTTGATCGACTGGTGGATGCCCTGGCGCACGCGCTCGTCCGCGGCGTCCGCCGGCCCTGCCTTGCGGTAGCGCCGCATCAGCTCGACCTGCAGGTGGTTGAGCGGGTCGAGGTACGGAAAGCGGTGCTCGATCGAGCGCGCCAGCGCCGGATTCGCCGCCAGGCGCTCGTCCGCGCCGGTGATCGCGGCGAGCGCGTCCCGCGTGCGCTGCCACTCGGCCTCGATGCGGCCGAAGATGCGCCGGCCGAGCGCGCGGTCCTCCACCAGCGCGGCGTAGCGCGCCGCGATGCCGAGGTCGCTCTTGGCGAGCACCATGTCGAGGTTCGACAGGAACGCCGCGAAGAACGGCCAGCGCTCGTTCATGCGCGACAAGAGCGTCATCCGCTCGGTTCGGTCGCCCGCCGCCACGAAGGCTTCGACCGCCGAACCGAAGCCGTACCAGCCCGGCAGCCCGATCCGGCACTGGCCCCAGCTGAACGACCACGGAATCGCGCGCAGGTCCTCGATCGAACGCTGCGGGCGACCCGGCTTCGGTCGCGCCGCCGGGCGTGAGCCGATGTTGAGCTCGGCGATCTCGCGGATCGGCGTCGCGCTGAAGAAGAAGTCCTCGAAGCCCGGCGTCTCGTAGACCAGGCCGCGATAGGCCGCCATGCTCGCCTCGCTGAGCGCCGAGGCGGCGTCGACGAAGCGGCGCGGCGCCGCGTGCGCGCGTTCGAGCAAGGTCGCCTCGAGCGTCGCCGAAACCAGCGTCTCGAGGTTGCGCCGGCCGATCTGCGGGTGCGCGTACTTCGACGCGATCACCTCGCCCTGCTCGGTGAGGCGGATCTGCCCGTTGACCGTTCCGGGCGGCTGCGCGCGGATCGCCTGGTAGCTCGGGCCGCCCCCGCGCCCGACGGTGCCGCCGCGGCCGTGGAAGAGGCGCAGGCCGATGCCGTGACTCGCGCGCAAGGCGTCGAACAGGTCGACCAGCGCGATCTCGGCGCGATAGAGCTCCCAGGTGCTCGTGAATGCCCCGCCGTCCTTGTTGGAGTCGCTGTAGCCGAGCATCACGTCCTGCACCGCTGGCCCGCCGCCGGCGCCCGAGCGCGCCATCATCTCGGTGATGCCGGGCAGCGCGTAGAACGCGCGCATGATGACCGGCGCTTCGCGCAAGTCGCCGATCGTCTCGAACAGCGGCGACACCACGAGCTCGGTGCGCGCGTCGGCGTCGAGCGTGCGGTGCACCAGGCCGGCCTCCTTCAGCAGCACCAGCACCTCGAGCAGGTCGCTCGCGGCTTCGGTGTGCGAAATGATCGCGTGGCGCAGTGCCTCGGGCCCGAAGCGCTCGCGCATCGCGGCGGCCATCTCGAACACGGCGATCTCGTCGCGGCAGGCCTCGCTGTACGCGTCGGCGCGCGCGCTCGGCACGACGCGCAGCGGGCGGGCGTCGTTCAGCACCTGCATCAGTACCCGGCAGCGCGCGGCTTCGTCGAGCCCTGCGTAGTCGGCCTCGATGCGCGCGACCTTCAGGAGCTCGGCGACGGCAGCCTCGTGCTTGTCGGAGCTCTGGCGCAGATCGACCGTCGCGAGGTGGAATCCGAACACCTGCACCGCACGGATCAGTGGCTTCAGACGCAGCTCGAGCAGCGCCGCGCCATGGTGCGCGAGCAGCGACGCCTCGACCGTGCGCAGATCGCCCAGGAACTCGGCGGCGCTGCGATACGGATCGTCCGGCGCGACGGCGTGGCGCAGCGCCTCGGCGCCGGTGAGTGCCTGCAGCGTGGCCGCCAGGCGCGCGTAGACGCCGATCAGCGCGCGCCGGTACGGCTCGTCGGCGCGGTGCGTGCTCGGATCGCGCGAGCGTTCGGCCAGCGCGGCGAGCTCCGGCGTCACGCCCACCAGCGCCGCCGACATCGAGAGCTCCGCGCCGAGCTCGTGCACCTGCGTGAGGTAGTGGCGCAGCGCGGTCTCGCTCTGCCGCTCGAGCGCGCGCTCCAGCGTCGCGGCGCCGACGAACGGGTTGCCGTCGCGGTCGCCACCGATCCAGTTGCCCATGCGCAGGAAGTCGCCCACCGCGTGGCCCGGCAGCGCCGCCTCGACGTCGCGATAGAGCAGCGGAATCTGGGTCAGGAAGGTCGAGCGGTAGTAGCCGAGCGCGTTCTCGATCTCGTCGTCGACCGTCAGCTTGGCGGTGCGCAGCATCCGGGTCTGCCAGAGCTGCGTGACGCGCGCACGCAGCAGGGCGTCGCTGTCGGCGATCTCCTTGGGCGTCATGCGCTCGTGGCGCGCACCGAGCAGGCGCGCGATCGACCACTCGGCGTCGAGGATGCTTTTTCTCTGCACCTCGGTCGGGTGGGCGGTGAGCACCGGCGAGATCCAGGCGCGCTGCAGCATGTCGGCGATCGTCGCCGGCTCGACGCCCGCGCTCGCCAGGCGCGCGAACGCCTTGGCGAGCGAGCCGTCCTGCAGCCGCCCGTGCTGCTCGTGGAACGCGCGGCGCCGCAGCCGGTGCCGGTCTTCCGCGATGTTGGCGAGATGCGAGAAGTAGCTGAACGCGCGGATGACGCGCACCGTCTCGTCGCCGCTCAGGCGCTTGAGCAGGCGGTCGAGCTCGCGGCCGGCGGCGGCGTCGGCACGCCCGCGGTCGCGCACCGCGAGCTGGCGGATGCGCTCGACGAGCTCGTAGGCGGCGTCGCCTTCCTGCTCGCGGATCACGTCGCCGAGGATGCGGCCGAGCAGCCGGGTGTCGTCGATCAGCGGCTGGTTCTTGTCGAGCGCGGCACGCGCGGCGGCGTCGCTTCGGAGCGATCGCCGGGAGGAGGCTGCATTCATGGGCGAGGACGGGTCGACGCGGGGTTGTTCGCGGTACGGCACGGTAGCAGCGTGGCGCGAGCGGCGCGCGGTCTGGCTGCCAGCGTGCACTGCTAGCATCGACCGATGCCCGCATCGATCGTCATCGCCACCCGCGAGAGCCGCCTGGCCCTCTGGCAGGCCGAGCACGTGCGTGGGCGTCTCGAGGCCATGGGCGAGCAGGTCGAGCTGCTGCCGATGACGACGCGCGGCGACCAGATCCTCGATCGTTCGCTCGCCAAGGTCGGCGGCAAGGGGCTCTTCGTGAAGGAGCTCGAGACCGCGATCGAGGACGGCCGTGCGCACCTGGCGGTGCATTCGCTCAAGGACGTGCCGATGACGCTGCCGGCCGGCTTCGAGCTCGCCGCCATTCTCGAGCGCGAGGACCCGCGCGACGCTTTCGTCTCCAACGAGCACGCGTCGCTCAATCGTCTTCCCGACGGCGCGGTGGTCGGCACGTCGAGCCTGCGCCGCGTGGTGCAGCTGCTCGCGCTGCGCCCGGACCTGCACATCGAGCCGCTGCGCGGCAATCTCGACACGCGCCTGCGCAAGCTCGACGACGGCGGCTACGACGCCATCGTGCTCGCCGCCGCGGGCCTGCAGCGGCTCGGCCTCGAGTCGCGCATCCGCGCCCGCTTCGAGCCCGCCGAAATGCTGCCGGCGGTCGGCCAGGGCGCGCTCGGCATCGAGATCCGGCGCGACGCGGCCAGCTTGCGCGATCGCGTCGAGGCGCTGACGCATCGGCCGACACAACTGGCCACGCTCGCGGAACGCGCGGTCGCCCGCGTGCTCGGCGGCAGCTGCAGCACGCCGCTTGCGGCGTACGCGCTCTGGCGCGGCGACGAGCTCGAGCTGGCCGCCGCGCTCGGCGATCCGGTGCGGCAGCAGCGACCGCTGTTGCGCGTCGCCTCGCGCACGCGCGTCGAGAGCGCCGCCGACGCCGAGCGCTTCGGCGCGAGCGTCGCCGAGGCGCTGGTGGCCCAGGGTGCGGCGAGCTACCTGAGCTCGGCGGCGGCGGCTTGACGCCTCGCGCGCGGCCGTGAGCGCGCCGCCGCGCGTGATCGTCACCCGGCCCGAGCCGCAGGCGACGCGCTGGGTCGAAAGCCTCGCCCGGCACGGCGTCGACGCGGTCGGGCTGCCGCTGATCGCGATCGGCGACGCGCCCGACGCTGCCGCGATCGAGAGCGCGTGGCGTTCGCTCCCCGGTCGCCGCCTCGTGATGTTCGTGAGCCCGACCGCGGTCGACCGCTTCTTCGCGGCGCGGCCGACCGACGTGACTTGGCCGGCAGTCACGAGCGCGGCGTCGCCCGGCCCCGGCACGTCGCGCGTGCTGCTCGCGTGCGGCGTGCCGGCCGAAGCGATCGTCGAGCCGCCGGCGGATGCCGCGCAGTTCGACTCGGAAGCGCTCTGGCCGCTGCTCGCGAGCCTCGACTGGCGCGACGCCGGCGTGCTGATCGTGCGCGGCGAGCGCGGCCGCGACTGGCTCGCCTCGCGCCTCGGCGACGCCGGTGCCCGCGTGGACGGGATCGTCGCGTACCGGCGCCTCGCGCCAACGTTCGACCCGGCACAGCAGCACACGCTTGCCGCTGCGGTCGCCGCGCCGGCGCACCACGCCTGGCTGTTCTCGAGCTCGGAGAGCATCGACAACCTCGTCGGATGCGCGCCCGAGGCCGCCGGTGCGGCCGCGACCGCGATCGCGACGCACCCGCGCATCGCCGCCCGCGCGCGCGCCGCCAACTTCGGCCGGGTGGTCGAGACGCGGCCCACCCTGGCCGACGTGGTCGCCTGCATACAATCCCTGAGCCGTGACTGACCCAGCGCCCATCGTCGACACCCCCCAGGTCGTCGTCGCGCGCGAGCCCGGCGTCGCCGCCGGCCCGGCCTCGGCGAACTGGCGCCGCATCGGGGTCGCGGTGATCGCGGTGGCGTTGCTCGGCAGCGTCTTCCTGGCCTGGCGCGCCGACCAGCGCATGCGCAACGTCGAGCGCGAGCTCGTCAAGCGCCAGCACGACGCCGACACCCGGATTGCCGAGGCGGCCGTGCTCGCCCGGCAGGCGCAGGACAGCGTGCGCGACGCCGCTGCCAAGGTCGCGCTGCTGCAGGCGCGCGTCGACGAGGTCGCGGTGCAGCGCGGTCAGTTCGAGGAGCTGATCCAGTCGCTCGCGCGCTCGCGTGACGAGAACGTCGCGGTCGACATCGATGCCGCGGTCCGCGTCGCCCTGCAGCAGAGCGCGCTCACCGGCAGCCTCGAGCCGCTGGTCGCCACGCTGCGCCAGAGCGACGAGCGCCTCGCGCGCATCAACCAGCCGCGCCTCGACCCGGTACGGCGGGCGATCGCGCGCGACCTCGAACGCGTGCGCGGCGTGAGCCTCGCGGACGTGCCGTCGCTGGTCGCCAAGCTCGACGAGGTGACGCGGCTCGTCGACGATTTGCCGCTGCTCTCGGCCAGCGCACGCGCCGAGCCGGCGCGGCGCGCCACGGCCGTCGCGGCGCCCGCGAGCGCGGCGTCGGCGCCGGCCTGGTTCGGCGCGCGCCAGGTCGACGCGGTGTGGAGCTTCGTCGTCGACCACATCTGGAACGAGGCGAAGTCGCTGGTGCGCGTGACGCGCATCGAGCGCCCCGAAGGCATGCTGGTGGCGCCCGACCAGTCGTTCTTCCTGCGCGAGAACCTGAAGCTGCGCCTGCTCAACGCGCGGCTCGCGTTGCTGAGCCGACAGTTCGACACCGCGCAGGGCGACCTGCAGACGGTACGGGGCGCGCTGGACCGCTACTTCGACCGCAGCGCGCGGCGCACCCAGCATGCGGCCGACCTGCTGCAGCAGGTGGCGCAGCACGCGCGCCAGGTCAACCTGCCGCGCCCTGACGAGACCCTCGCCGCGCTGGCCACCGCCGGCGTGCGCTGACCGCCGAGCGCGCGCCGCATGCGACCGATCATCTGGTTCGTGCTGCTGTTCGTCGTCGCGGTGGTCGCCGCGACCACGCTCGGCGCGAACGACGGCCTCGTCACCTTCTACTGGAACGGCTGGCGCCTCGACGTCTCGCTCAACCTGTTCCTGTTCCTGCTGGTCGGCACCTGCTTCGTGCTGGTCACCGTGATCCAGGGCATCGACAGCCTCGTCGGCCTGCCGCGGCGGGCACGCGAGTGGCGCGTCGCGCGCCGCGATCGCACCGCGCAGGCGGCGCTGCGCGACGCCCTCGCCCAATACTTCGGCGGGCGCTACACGCGAGCCCAGAAGGCGGCGCAGCGCGCGCTCGCGATCCAGGCCGACACGCCCGAGATCGCGCAGGACAACGAGTTCACCGTGCTGGCCCACCTGCTCGCCGCGGGCAGCGCGCACCGCCTGCAGAACCGCGAGTTCCGCGACGCCGCGCTGCGCCAGGCGCTCGAGCTCGCGCGCCGCACCGCGTCCGCGCGCTCGGCCGAGGAGGGCGCGCGCCTGCTCGCGGCTGAATGGGCGCTCGACGATCGCGACGCGAACCGCGCGATGGAGCTGCTCGACGAGCTGCCGCAGGGCGTCGCCCGGCGCACCCACGCGCTGCGTCTGAAGCTGCAGGCGGCACGCCTCGGCCGGCGTCCGCAGGATGCGCTGCGCACCGCACGTCTCCTGGTCAAGCACGGCGCGTTCTCGCACGGCGCGGCGGTCGGGCTGCTGCGCTCGCTGGCGTCCGAGTCGCTCGACGTCGCGCACGACGCCGACCAGCTGCGCCGCATCTGGGGCCTGTTCGACGCCGCCGATCGGCGCGATCCGTTCATCGCTGCGCGTGGGGCCACGCGTGCCGCCGACCTCGGCGCCTGCGAGGACGGTCGCGCCTGGGTGCGCCCGCTCTGGGATCAGCTCGACGAGCTCGGCTGGGACGAGCGCTGCGTGATCGCCGGTGCGGTGGTCGCGTGCGTGGCGGGCTTGCCGCTCGACTGGCTGCCGCGCCTCGAGACGGCTGCGCAGCAGTTCCCGAACGACGGCGCCGTGGCCTTCGCGACCGGCTGCGCGTTCGCCGAGCGCCAGCTGTGGGGCAAGGCGGGCGTGCTGCTCGAGCGGGCGGCTGCGGACGCGCGCCTGCCGAACGCGTTCCGGCGCCACGCGCTGCTCACGCTGGCCGAGATGGCGGCCCGCGACGGCGACGCGCCGCGCGCCGCACAGCGCTACGAGGCGGCCGCGCGGGTGGGGTGACCGCGCAGCCTGCTACAATGCGCAGCGTTGCGGCTGTAGCTCAGCTGGATAGAGTACTTGGCTACGAACCAAGGGGTCGTGGGTTCGATTCCTGCCAGCCGCACCAACTTCTGCTAGTGGATCAACGGCTTAGCGATTTCGATCGCTAGGCCGTTTTTCTTTGCTGGGGGATTCTTGGGGGACTGGCATGTCCCTTTCGCCCCTCTTGTTCCTTGCGCAACGTAGCCAGGCTCTTGTTCCAGCGGCCGTTGTCGCCCTTCACCTTCTCTAGAGCGGCATGAAGCTCGACGATCTGCGCCACGCTGTAGTGGTGGGTCATCGACGGCGTGCTGTGCCACAGGACGTCTGCGATGGTTCCTTCGGGCACCCCCGCTTCCCGTAGGCGCATGCCAACGGTGTGGCGCAGATCGTGAACGTGCAGGTCACCGAGGCCGGCTTCCCGACGCGCTCGTTGCCACGCGGTGTTGTTCATCGTCTCGATCCGTCGGAACTGCATCAGAGGAGCGACATCGACGTTCTTCACCCGTTCGCGGCGGTACACAAAGACGAAGTCCTTGTGCTGGCCCCGTACGGAATCGACGACCGACTGCGCAACGCTGTTGCAGACCAGCACACGTGACCGACGCTTGCCCTTCACGTGCTGCCTGGGAACTTCGAAGACCGAGACGCCGATCTCAGGAACCTGGATTTCCCATTCCCACCGAAGACTGCAGACCACGTCGTCGCGCACGCCGGTGTTCAGGGTGAACAACGCCATTCGCGAAAGATGATCAGGCAGTATCGGCAAGAGCGCGCGCTGGTCCGCCCATGAAATGGGCTGTGGCTCTCGCTGATAGCCGACGAGCGGCAACATCGTGATCCGTGGCGCTTGCTCAAGCCACGTGCGGCCGCTGTCATCCCGCCAGGTCGTCGCCGCCAGATTCAGGATCCGACGCACAACGCCGAGGGCGAGATTGACTGTCTTGTGTGACCGTCCGTCGCCCAAGCGCTGGGCGACATAGCGTGCCAAGGTGCCGTCATGAACTTGATGCAGTTCGAGTGCTCCGATTGCCGGCATCACGCTTTGCAGTAGGTAGGTTTCGGTGACGATGCTCGCCTTCGACTGGTTGGTCAGCAGGTAGTGCGCCGCCGCTTCATCAAAAAGACGCGCATGCCGCTCGCCGTGAACGATGACGCTGCGCAACTCGCCCAGCTGCTTGATCAACCACCGCTCTGCTTCCTCAATACTTGTGAAGCCACGCTGGCGAAGCCGGGTGTTGCGCCACCACTTGTCGACCTGCCACGTTCCATCACCTCCGGGGTAGACCCCGGGTACTTTTCGGCCCATTCAGACACTCCTTTCATGGTTCCGGGCCGTTCATTCCTGCGAGTATTCTGCGCTCGCGGGAGTGCCTGCGCCACGCTGAGGGTCGGGGTCGGTTGTTCCGCATGGGGCGCCTTGATCGCCTCGAACAGCGCGTCGATCTCCTGACGATCGAAGATCAGGCAAGTGCCTTGGTGAATGGCTCGCAGGCGTGGCCGCCACGCAGCGTCGAACGTGCGGCGCTTGACGCCGACATACGCGAGCGTTTCGGCGTAGGTCAAGCCTCGCTTCATGGTCCAGTCTCCCGGGCAGGCCCACTTGCTGCCTCGGCAACAGCCTACGCCGAGCTGCTCTGCCGCCCGCAGTGGATTTCTGCTGAATTCCATCGCGGCGCGGCATGCGAAGCGGGTTTGGGCAAGCGGAACCTGGGCAATGGCTGTTCTTCCGCCATGGGTCGGCTGAGAGACGTTGCGTCTCACGTCAGAAGCTGACAGTTGGCCCGGACTCCCCATCTGCAAGGCGTATGGAAACGTGTGCCGGGCTCCGCGCCACCCTCACGAGCTGTGACTATCCCGGCAGTACGACGAACTCGCGCCCAAGGAACGCATCCGCGACAACCAAGGGGTCGGTCAGCGGCCAGACCCCGAGAAGGTCAAATGCTTGCTGAACCGCAGCCATGTGACCCACCTCCGGATCTGTTGCGAGGATGCGCTCGGCGCATCTCCCGATCCAACGGATGTGGACGAAGGTGAGGCACTGGATGTCCACGCCGACATCATGCAAGCAGTCGCTTCGCCTCACATCCCCCGGAGAGACGTGCCCCCCGAAGGGCGGCGCGGTCAGCACGCTTGCCGTGCTCACGCCGTTGCTCGCGTTGTCGTACTCGACGCCTTCGGGCGATCCATGCGGATGCCTGTTCCAACCATCAAGCAGGTGCCGGTGGCTCCTCTGAGGTCCGACATGCCCGTCGGAACGCTCGAATGAGCCAGACCTTCGGGACCGCCGTTGTAGTAGCAGGGCCAACCGCGACGGGCGCTTTGCGACACACGCCTCGAGGAGGCGAGCGGCGCAGCACGGACGGGACGATGGGTGCGGTGGGCGTACGAGGGCGCACTCGGTGCCGTTCAGGTCAAGGGGAGAGTCAAAGGCGGTCAGCGTTGTTCTCCCTCTGCCCCCAGCGCCTAGTTCCTGGAGCGAGCGACGCCGCCAGGTGAACAGCGCGCGCGTCTGAGCGTGAATTCGGTCGTCACTAGCAGCTTGGTGGGGTCGGCGCCACCAGCAGGGTACCCACGAAAGCTGTATAAACGTACAGTAAAATACCTCGTGACCAGGATGTTCGAAGGCGGCCGCCTCACGCCAAACCATGTCCGCCACGCGGGCACCACCCGAGGTGTGCTCACCGTTCGGCAGGAGGAAGATCGGGCACGCAACCGCACCACTCTGGTTGCCCGGCTCGCACCGGCCGGCGCGGACCCGCCAGCGGTGCCACCCCTGTACGACGTGACGCTTATCTCGTCGACCGGCGAAGTTTGGACGCTAACTGGCTTCGAACGGGTTGCTTCCGGCGCCCTGCAGCACGACGCACGGTGGGGCAGAGCTGGGTCGTGACACCGGCTCCTCTTGAGGACCTGCGCAAGGCCGAGAACGAGTTGGCGCGGCTGGCGCAGGTGCTGCACGAGCTGCAGGGGCGGGAGTATCTGGAGACGGCGCCGGGTGAAGGGCAAGTCCAGACTGGACCCGGTCACTCGCATTCGCGGCGCGAACGGCCGCTGCCCTCGTAACCGGTCGCTCGACTACCTCGGCCTCGATCGACCGCTGCACGTCCAGTAGCCGGCGTTCAAGGGCAACCGAGCCCATCAAGGCGGCCGGCCGAAGCTAGTCTTGATCTTGAGCGGCAGCTTTGACCAAGCGGGGAGGGCCGCCGCCGACCCAGAGCGGTCCCAGCGACCCTCGAACCAAGCGCCATAAAGCAGACGCTCAGCTAGAAGACGGACTTCGCGTTCCGCGCGACGATGCAAGCTCCGTTGTTGCTCGCCGGCGATGGAGGGTCAGCCCCGGGTCCCAGGGCTCTGCCCTTCGCCTAGCCGGCGAGCGCACCAGCGGCTGCCTGCGTGCGGCGAGTGTTCACAGCCACGCCGACCACCACCGCCGCAGCAAGCAAGATGACTGCGCCGGCCAATAAGGCGGCGGAGTAGCCCTCGGTGAGCGCCTGGCGCGCATGCATCGTCGCGGATGAGTTGCCCGCAGCTTCTCGCAGGAGCGAAGCAGCCTCGGGCAATCGCGCATTCGTCACCAAGGTCGAGACCGTCGTCATTGCGGCGATTCCCAAGGCGGCCCCGATCTGCTGGGCCATGTTCACCAATGCGGAAGCCACGCCAGTGCGATCCTCGGACACGCCGTACACGGCGGTTAGTGTCATAACGATTGCGCTCGCCCCCAGGCCGAACGAAACCGCGAGGACGCCCGGCATCACGTGCGCGAAGTACGAAGAATCGACGGAGAGCTGCGACAGCCACAGCATTCCGACAGCGCCCAGCAGCAGGCCAGGCGCGGCGATCAGTCTCGGCGGCAGCTTTTCGACGAGCTTGGAACTGACGCCGGCGCCCAGCACGATGCCTGCTGCGAAAGGTAGCGACGCCAAGCCGCCTAGCGTGGGGCTGAACAACAGCACCTGCTGCATGTAGAGCGTCAACAAGTAGTAGGTGCCCATCATCCCGGCGCCGAACAGCAGCATGGCTGTGTAGGATCCCGCCCGGTTTCGCTCGGCCAACAAGGACAGCGGCAGCATCGGCTGCGCGCTACGCGATTGCATCCCGAGGAACACCACCAGCAGGACCGCCGCGCCCGCGAACGCAACAAGGGTAGTGGGGTCAGTCCAGCTGTGTTCACCGCCGCGGCTGATGCCGAGCGCGAGCGCCATGACCGCTGCAGTGGCTGCAAAGGCGTCGAACGTGCCCAACTCGCCGGTTCCGCGCTCGCCCTCGATCAGGGCGCGACTGCCGAGGAGTACCACGAGCCCGATCGGCGCGTTGATGAAGAACACCCAGCGCCAACTCAGCATGCCGGTCAGCACGCCCCCAAGCAGCACCCCTGCCGTGATGCCAAGGGCGGACATTGCTCCGTAGATTGCCATGGCCTGGTTTCGGGGCTTGCCGACCGGGAAGTTCGTCGCGATCAGCGCCAGAGCATTCGGGGCGGCGAGGGCCGCCCCGACACCTTGCAGCGCGCGCGAACTGATCAGCATCTCGACGTTGACACCAAATCCGCCTACAAGCGACGCAAGCGTGAAGATGACGATGCCAACCCGGAACAACCGGAGGCGCCCGAACAGGTCGCCTACCCTGCCGCCAAAGAGCAGCAGCCCGCCGAAGGCCAGCAGGTAGGCGTTAACGATCCAGGGCAGCGCAGAGGCAGAAACGTCGAACTGGCGCTGAATGCTCGGCAGCGCGATGTTCACGATCGAATCGTCGAGCACCAGCATCAGCTGGGCCGTGGCAATCACGAGCAGCGCTAAGCCGAGCGCGCGCTTGGGCATCTCGTTTGAGAGGGCTGGGTTCGCCATGTCGAATCCTCGGTGCTTCTGGATATCGAATGGTGAACGTTCCAACCGTGGTAAGGTCAAGCGCTGTGTCGCGTGAGTTCGATGGAAAGACAGCACTAGTCAGCCGCCTGCATGCGGCCCCGGCCGCAAGCCCCGAGGCCGGCTACCTGAGGCCACGGGTGCCGCCGCAGCCTTGGTGGCCAAGTTCTCGATGATTGGGCAATCGGGGCGATCGTCCCCATGGCAGCGCTGCGCCAGGTGTTCCAACGTCGCCTTCATCGCCCGAAGTTCCTGCAGCTTGGCGTCGAGCTCCGCGATGTGCGCCTGCGCGAGCGCCTTGACCTGCCGGCTCGGGCGCCGACGATCCTGCCAGAGCGCCAGCAGTTCGCGGATCTGCTCGATCGAAAACCCGAGGTCGCGCGACTGCCGCACGAAGCGCAACGTGCTCACATCCTTGTCGCTGTATTGGCGGTACCCGGCATCCGTGCGCTGCGCGTTCGGGAACAGACCGACGCTCTCGTAGTGCCGGATCATCTTGGCCGAAACGCCCGAGGCCTTGGCCGCCTGGCCGATGTTCATCAAGTCCATGCTGCGTCTCCTTAGGGCGTCACCAATTGGCTGGCTTGTTCTACCTGCTGCGGCAGCCTCTCGCGCTGCTGGAGCGACCGCCAGCGCCGCAGCAGCAGCGCGTTGCTGACGACGCTCACGCTGCTGAACGCCATCGCGGCGCCCGCGATCACGGGGCTGAGCAGACCCAGGGCTGCAAGCGGGATGCCGAGCACGTTGTAGCCGAACGCCCACCACAGGTTCTGCTTGATCTTCGCGTAGGTGCGGCGCGACACATCGATCGCGTCGGCCACCAGGCGCGGGTCGCCGCGCATCAGCGTGATGCCGGCGGTCTCCATCGCGACGTCGGTGCCGGTCGACATCGCGATGCCGACGTCGGCAGCGGCGAGCGCCGGCGCGTCGTTGATGCCGTCGCCGACCATCGCGACCACGCGGCCACGCGAGCGCAGCTCCTGCACGATCGCGGCCTTGTCGCCCGGCAGCACCTCGGCGCGAACCTCGTCGATGCCGAGCTCGGCGGCAACGGCCTTGGCGCTGCCCTGGTTGTCGCCGGTCAGCATCACCGTCTGGATGCCTAGCTGCTGCAGCCTCGTGACCGCTAGATGCGCTGCCGCCTTGACCGTGTCGCCAAAGGCGAGCACGCCCAGAAGTTCGGCGTTCTCGCCATGCCTGCGCATGAGCCAGGAGATCGTGCGGCCTTGGCGCTCCAGAAGAGCGGCCTCTGCGTCCAGCGACCCGGCCGCGACGCCGAGTTCACGCAGCAGGCGGCTGCTGCCCAGGACCAGCAGGTCACCCGCGACCATGCCCTCCAAACCACGGCCCGGGAGGGCGCGAGCGTCGCTCGCCTCCGGCAGCTGCAGGCGCTCGTCGCGAGCCTTGTCCAGGACGGCGAGCGCCAACGGATGCTCGCTCGTTCGTTGCAGCGCACTGGCCAGGCGCAGCACGTCGTCACGGCCAACCCCGATCGCAGGAATCACGGCGACAAGCGAAGGACGACCTTCCGTCAAGGTGCCGGTCTTGTCGAATGCCACGGTTGTGACGGCGTGCGCCACTTCGAGCGCCTGGGCATCCTTGATGAGGATGCCTTGGCGAGCCGCCACCCCGGTGCCGGCCATGATCGCGGTAGGCGTGGCCAGGCCGAGCGCACACGGGCAGGCGATGACCAGCACCGCGACGGCGTTGATCAGCGCGGCTTCCCAGTTGCCGGTCGCGAAGGCCCAGCCGAGGAACGTCAACAACGCGATCGCGAGCACCACCGGCACGAAGACGGCGCTCACCCGGTCGACCACGCGCTGGATCGGTGCCTTTGCTGTCTGCGCCGACTCCACCATGCGGATGACACGCGCGAGCGTCGTTTCGGCGCCGACCGCGAACGTCTCCACCGTCAGCACCCCTTCGGCGTTGATGGCGCCCCCGGTGACCTTGTCGCCGGCGCCTTTGGCGATGGGCAGGCTCTCGCCGGTGATCAGGGATTCGTCGACGTGACTGCGACCTTCGATCACTTCGCCGTCGACGGCGACGCGCTCGCCGGGGCGTACCACCACCAGATCACCGAGCGCGACCTGTTCGACCGGCACATCGGCCTCGATACCGTCGCGACGCACCCGAGCTGTCGCCGGGCGCAGCGCATTGAGCACGCGGATCGCGTCGGTCGTCTGCCGCTTGGCCCGGCCTTCGAGCCACTTGCCAAGCAGCACCAACGTGATCACGGCGGACGAGGCCTCGAAGTACAGGTGTGGCATGCCGTGCCCGGCATGCCGCCACAGGAGGTAGAGCGAGAGGCCGTAGGCGGCGGACGTGCCGAGCGCCACCAGCAGATCCATGTTGCCGGTGCCGGCGCGCAACGCCTTGTAGCCGGCGCGGTAGAAGCGCCAACCGAGCCAAAACTGCACAGGAGTTGCGAGCGCAAGCTGCAGCCAACCGTCGAGCATCCAGTCGGTCCCGAACAGCTGCAGCAGCATCGGAGCCACCACCGGAAGGGTCAGAGCGGCGCTGAGCGCAAAGGGCCACCACTCCGGCAGCCTCCGGGCCACGACGGGGCGTTCTTCCTCTTCAGCCTTGGCCACATAGCCGGCCTTCTCGACGGCGGCTTGCAGCGCGGCCAGGGCTACCGTCGAGGGAGCTTCGATGGACGCCTTCTCGGTGGCCAGGTTTACCGAAGCGCTCGACACGCCGGGCACTTTGAGCAGGGCTTTTTCGACGCGTCCGACGCACGAGGCGCAGGTCATGCCTTCGACCTTCAGCTCGACGCGCTGCGTCGCGACGTCGTACCCGGCCTTTCGCACAGCCGCAGCCAGTGCATCCGCGCTCACGCTGGCGTCGGCTCGTACCGACGCCTGTTCGGTGGCGAGGTTGACGCTGGCCTCCTGCACACCAGGCACGGCTTGCAGCGTCTTCTCCACCCGGCGCACGCACGAGGCGCAGGTCATCCCGGTGACCTGTAGCTGGAGGGAATTCGGGTTGCTACGGGCTGTGGTCTTCACGTGGACTCCTGACGCGAGGTGCGCTTCCAAGCTGCCTGCATGATCAGGATTCCAACACTGGGAAGGTCAAGAGCCGTGTTGAAGTAGTACACCTGACGATATGGATATTCAGCGCGCCCTGCTTGACCTTGTCCCTGTGGCAGGGTTGACAGTTCGTCCCATCAAAGCTTTCCCGCAAGGGAGCACCCCATGATTGCCTTTCAAGTTGACGACATGGCCTGCGGCCACTGCGTGAGCACGATCACCAAGGCAGTGAAGGCTGTCGACCAGGGCGCCTCCGTCAAGGCCGATCTGGCGAGCCATCGCGTCGAGATCGAGCTAACCGAGAGCGACGCGCAGGAGTTGCGCAACGCGATTCAGGAAGCGGGCTACACGCCAGTGCCCATGGCTGCCAACGCGGCCCCCGCGGCAACGCCGAACCGCAGCGGCAGCTGCTGCGGCTGAAGCGACCTCCGGCAGCCGATATCGCCGTACTTCGTCTAACGGAGCGTGTACCAGCTGAAGTAGTGGGAACCCTGAAGCGGGAACCTCGACGAGCGCACAAGCAAGCGTCTGCAGAGCCGACGTCCGCGAACGTCCGGAAGTGGCCGAGACCCCTCCATGGGGCGCCGGCCACAAAGCTGGCATTCAGAGGCGGTCGCCTCGTCACGGCGACAGGTGCGGCCGCTCCGGTCCTGGGTCAGCTCAGATCTCCGTCTGCTCCGAGATTTCGAGGGCGTCATCCACTTCTATGCCCAGGTACCTGATGGTCGACTCGAGCTTGGAGTGCCCGAGCACCAGCTGCACGGCTCGAAGGTTCTTGGTGCGCCGATAGATCAGCGTCGCCTTCGTCCGCCGCATCGAGTGGGTGCCGTACTCGGCTGGATCCAGCCCGAGCTCCTCCACCCGACGCTCAAGTATGCGCGCGTACTGACGGGTGCCCAGATGCGGCGAACCGTGGATGCGGCTAGGGAACAGGTAGTCTTCCGGCTTCAGCCCTGCATGCTTGATCCAAGCCTGGACGGCCTGCCTGGTAGCCGGCGTGATCTCGAACTGCACAGGACGCCGGGTCTTGTGCTGCATGACGATGGCACGCGCCGCCACCTGATCGCCGTGGCAGACGTCGCGGACCCTCAAGCCGACAAGGTCGCAGCCCCGAAGCTTGCTGTCGATGCCTAGGTTCAAGAGCGCCAGCTCCCGCGCACGGCCCTGCATCTGAAGCCTGACGCGAAGCGCCCATATGTCCTTGACCTTGAAGGGCGCCTTCTGTCCGACGATCTTGCCCTTGTTCCACGGCTCCTGATGAGTGGTTCCCATGGGGGTCTCCACAAAGTTAAGGGCCGCTTAGGTTGCGCTTCCGGGCTGGGGAAGGGGCCGCGGCGGGGGTGCTACCACCCCTCGGAACGGCAGCGAGCGGCGATGGTCAGCTCTCCGGTACAACCGCAGGCGATCACTGTCGGCCAGAAGCGGACAGTTCCCACGAACTGGCGGCAATCCCCCTCGTTCACGCGGCAGAGAGTTGAGCGACGCCGGTTTCAACAAACTGGATGAATTCCGTCGCATCAGAGAAGTAGTTTTGGAAGGCTAGCCGTACAGAATCCGTCGAATCCGCCCGAACGAGGACGATGTCCCGATCCGGATACCGCGTCTCAAGCTCAAACAGCGAATCCATCGCGTCCTGCTCCGACGAGAGATTGAAAATCTGGACCTCATAGGAGGAAAGAAACATGAGGATCATGTTCTTGTTCTGCGACACCTCTTCGGTAAGTTCGTCGAGTAGCTTAAGCCGGTCAAGGAGGCCAAGCTCCTTGTCCAAGCTCTTGAACTCCGCAACGACACGGTCATTGGTAAGGTCGGCGCACGGGCCCTTCAACCCTTCCATGGTTCGAGCGAGGACTTCGCTCGCTAGCGACATGAAGCGTAGATATCTGGCATCACCAAGCTGAAACTTTGGCTGGCTCGATGTTACTTGGCCAACAACTTCATTAGCTGTGGCCCAAGCATGCTGAACCAGCGTCCTGTATTGGATCTCGACGTAGAGGCCGGCACAGCGTGCGCTGGCGCTCTCCGGGGGAGCGTCCACGTCGTACTCGTAAACATCGTGAATCCCTCGATAGCCGCTTGCTTTGGGATTCTTGATGTAGTCGTACTTGTCGATACCGTTACGAAGTCGGTGCTTAAAGCGTGCCGAATGAAAACTCGAGCGGAATCCATAGAGCTCAAGGACGGTGGGGAATATCAGACGACAGCCAGCAATGTCATCCATCCTGGCCAACGCCATGTCAGGCTCACGCTGAAGCTTGTCGAAGATCGTCTTTCGGCGCTTGTGTCGTTGCGCGACGAAGATCTGGGAACCGCGAGTCCGCCTCCGCAGAGTCACCTGAAATGTGTTCAGAACGACCGAGTGAGCCGCTCGCCACTCGTTGATGCGGTCATAGTCCGCCTGATTGGCTCGCTCAGCTCGAACTGCTTCTCCGGCACGGTTGACCGCGCTCTTGGAGCCCCCAGGGAAGGGAACGGTCCGGGGTGCTTTATCTGCCATATCGTATGGAGTGGAGACTTCTCTAGCACTTTAGCAAGGCCGGTCGGAACGCGGCTCCGACCGGCCCAAGGGGCCCCGCGAGCCACAGACCTGAACTACCGCTTTGGGCCGGGTGCGTGAGTCCACTCGCTGCAGGAGCGGACGTTCGCGGGCGGGCTAGTAAGCCTGGCCCGTTACTTTGCTCCGAACGTCGGCAACACCTCGGCGGATTCAACCGGTCGATGCAACGATCTGGCTGAACCGCTCAGCCGGCGTCTGGAAGCCAAGCGTCTTCCTTGGTCTCTCGTTTAATTGTCTTGCTACGGCGTTGAG
>NZ_JABWMJ010000030.1 GCF_013366375.1 Rhizobacter koreensis
CCGAGTGGTTGCGCCGTGGTCTTCTGCTCATGTTCTCTGCTCCTGAATCTCGGGCTCTATCCTCGCCCATCGGAGCAGCCAGTCCACTTTACGCCGTGTTCAGATTTGCGCGGCCGGCTCTAATGTCGATCGTCCGCGGGGGCGCCCACGTTCGAGAAACGATCGCATGTGCTTGCCCGAGGCGCGATGGTGGATCGCTATCAAGAGCTGTTCGCCCGGCATCGTCAGGCGAGAAGGAGGTCCGGTAAACTTAACGCTCCCTTGGGGAGTAGCCGGCCTCTGCTCGTAGGAGGCGCCTGCGTCAACATACTCGGCCCGCAGCCGTGGCGCTGGCAACCGTACGGTTGGCGAGACCATCGGCACGCGGACGCGATCATTCCGGCAGCTCGGTGTGTGGTTGCGACTCGCCCGGCGGACAGCTTCCCATGAACCCGCTCTCAATCGCAGCGCTTGCGCTGGCGATGTCTACCGATGCCTTTGCCGCGGCCGTCGCCAAGGCGCTGCGCTCCAGAGGCCGAGGTGGCTCGAGGCGCTACGCACGGGCGCAATCTTCGCGTCATCGAAGCGTTGACGCCCCTCGTGGGCTGGCTGCTCGAGTCGGTGGCTGCGAAATACGTGACCGCCTGGGACCACTGGATCGCTTTCGCGCTGCTCGGCGCCCTCGGCGCAAAAATGATCTGGGCCGGCTTCACGGCTTCAAATCATGACGATGAGACGAAGCCGCAGCGTCACTCGTTCTGGATTCTGGCCGTGACCGGCTTTGCAACAAGCATCGACGCCATGGCGGTTGGTGTCGGGCTCGCCTTTATCAACGTCAACATTGCATGGGTCGCGGCGGCGATCGGCTGCGCCACCTTCGGGATGGTCACCGCGGGGGTCATGCTCGGTCGAGTCTTGGGAGCCGTGGTCGGCCGGCGTGCCGAGATCGTGGGCGGAGCCCTCCTGATCGGCATCGGCATCGCCATCCTGGCAGAGCACTTGAGTGCCGCGCCGTAGGCGGGAGGGGCGCGCTCACCCGCCTGCGGCCGGTCCTGATGAAAGCCTTGGTGGCTGCGCTTTGCCATGCGCGTGGCACTCGGCGCGGTGACTTGGTGTCTCGCTGATCCGGCGTTCCCTCAGATCGTCTGGCTCAGCGACTGAGCCACTGGCGCGGCTGGTTATCATCCATGCAATTCGCTCGAGGACCCGATGACAGATCAGCAGAAAGAGGTCATAGCCCGAGGCGCCCTGCAAATCCTTGCGCAGGAACGCGGGGTTCTGGACGAGCAGATCGCCGCCTCGGTACAGAGCGACCCTCCGGTAACTTATCGCGCGCAGGTCCTTGGAGGAGAGGTCGTGGCTGCATCGCTCTCGGACCTTGTGTCGAGGGCGGACACCATCTACATCGCCGCGCGCACCTTCGCTGAAAAGCAGGAGGCAGCGGTGGCCCCCGCAGGCCTCGACGCCGTAGTCGGCGCGGAGTAGGGCCCCTAGAGCATCAAGGTCGCCGCCGCATGCGCTACAAGGCCTGACCGAGGATGCAGTCCGAGTTCTGACAGCAGCCCCAGGTCGAACTCAAAACTGAGATCCAGATCAACGTCATTCCTTGCCGTGTGTCGAGAGCCCTGACCGACGTTTCCGCCTACGCCCCGTGAAACCCTTCACCAGGTCAATCGTTTAGAGCGCTGGGTGACGGGCATCTGAGCGCCAGTGACCACGTACCTCAACGTTCCCTTCCGCGACAAGGCTGAAGCCAAGGCAAAGGGCGCTCGCTGGGACGCCGAACTGCGCAAGTGGTTCGTGCCGGTCGGCCGCGAGCTCGAGCCCTTCGCGAGCTGGCTTCCCGTGAATCCGGCCAAACTCGCCAGCCAGGACGTGGTCGAAGCGGGCAAGGGCGTGCCGCTCTCGCAGCTGCTAGCCGGCGTTGCCTCAGCCGTCGAGCGAGCCTTCCGCCAAGGCATCTGGACGACCGCCGAGATCGTCCGCGTCGACGGCGATCCTCACGTGTACCTCGAGCTTGCCGAGCGCGACGCTACGGGCTCGCTCATCGCCAAGGCACGGGCGATCGTCTGGCAGCGTGACGTCGCCGGAGTGCTCGGCACGTTCCAGGCGGCCACCGGCGTTCGCCTCGCGGCCGGCATCAAGGTCCTGGTGCGCGCGCGCCCTGAATTCAGCGCTCAGTACGGCTTGACGCTCCACATCGACGCCATCGACCCGAGCTACACGCTCGGTGATCTCGAGGCGAAGAAGCGGCAGATCCGCGAGCGCCTCAAGGGCGAGGGCATCTTCGACCGGAACCGGCAACTGCAGGCGCCATGGGATTACCGGACGCTGCTCGTCGTCTCCCCTCCGCGTGCCGCCGGCCTCGGCGACTTCGCCCGGGACGCCGACCGCCTGCAGCAGCACGGCGTCTGCGCAGCCGTCTACGTCCATAGCCGCTTCGAGGGCGAGGGCGCGGCCGCATCGATCCGGGAGGCGATCGAGGCAGCTCTGGCGGCCTGGTCCGGACCCGAGCTGCCGGACGCCATCGTCATCATCCGCGGCGGCGGCGCCGTCAATGACCTCGCCTGGCTCAACGACTACGAGCTCGCCCGCTCGATCTGCCTGAGCCCGGTACCGGTCCTGACCGGCATCGGCCACGAGCGCGACAACACCGTCCTCGACGAGGTCGCGCACCAGCGCTTCGACACCCCCAGCAAGGTCATCGCGGGCGTCCAGGCGCTGATCGTCAAGCGAGCCCGCGACTCGCAGGCGGCGTTCGACGACGTCGCAAGCCTGGCGTTGCGGCAGTTGCGCGCAGCGCGAGCCAACGTCGACGGCTTCGACGTCACGATCCGCGAACGTGTGCTCGAGTGCATCGCCGGGGCGCGTGCCGGCGCACAGGAGCGCCTCGGGAACGTGCAGCGGCTTGCCCAGCGCGCTCTCTACCAGGCCGCACAAGGAACGCTTCAGGCGCTCGGCGACGTCCGGGCAGGCGCCGGCGGCCGCCTTGCTGCTGCGCGGGCCAGGGCGGCAGCGCTGATGGCGCAGATCGATGCCGACACCACCACGGGGCTGGCTCTGCAGCGCGAGCGCATCCGCGACCTCGTGGACGAGGTCGAGCGCCTGGCGCGAAACACCCTGCGTTGGGGTGCGGACGCTGCGGAGGGCGCTTTTCGGGAGGTGGTCGCGCAGGGACCCGAGAAGACGCTTGGCCGCGGCTTCGCGGTCGTGCACAGCAGGGGCGGGCAGATCGTCACCAGCGCTGGCGCGGCCGGCGAGGCGAAGGATCTGCGGGTGCAGTTTCAGGATGGATCGATCGAGGCCACGGTTCGCCGTGGCAAGGAACACGCATGAGCGAGATGAAGACCTTCAAGGAGGCCTACGCGGTCCTTCAGAAACACGCGCAGACGCTGCGCAACCAGCAGGAGCCCGACATCGACAACCTGACCACGATCGTCAGCGAGTCGCTCGCGGCGCACAAGATCTGCCGGGAGCGGATCGATGCCGTCGAGAAGGCACTCGAGCAGTCGCTTGGCAACGCGCAGCTCGAGCCGCCGCCGCAGGAGGCTCAGCGACGACCCGCGGCCGGATCGTCTTCCTCGGCGGATGCCGACGACGACGTGCCGTTCTGAAGATGCAGATCGGAGACGTAGCGGTCAGCGACCGCTCCTCGGAAAGATCCCCAGGCTGGGTTGCGAGCGGCTTCCCGGTGCAGTGCTGGGGTCAGCGCAGCAAGCAGGCGGCGCTCGAGCGCGTCCAGTTCGTCCCCATTCATGGCCGAACCAGTGTCGCATGGCACGACTCGGCGGCCGCACCCGGCCGGCGGGCCGAGAGTCCTCGCCGATGAGCACCCGCCGCAAGCTCAGCAGCGGCCACTTCGCCTTCATGCGCTCGGTGGTGCAGGGCATCGACGCCCGCAAGAGCTGGGACCGGTATCTGCGGGTCGAGGGCGAGCACACCGATCTGCGCCGGGTGCGCAGCACGATCGCCTGGATCCGCTCCGAGTTCGCCGCGGCGGCACGCCGCGAGATGAAGCCGGGCACCGCGCGCCTGGTGCTCTTCGACGCCACGGAGCTCAAGGAGACCGTCGCGCTGCCGAGCCTGGAGGAGTTCGCGATCGCGCGCGGGTTGGAGGACTTCTCGCAGGCCGAGCAGCAGGAGGCCTACGTCGAGGCATACGGCACCGGCACGCCCAAGGCCTCCAGACGCGCTCGCCTCATCGCGCGGCAGCTCGAGGCGCTGCGCTGGCTCGAGCAGCTCGTGGCTCAGGAGCCCGGCGCCCAGGACGAGGTCGGCGCCTGGTTCGCGCCGACGCTCGCCGCCAGGCTCGAGAAGGGCGGCATGCGGACGCTCGCCGATGTCGTGGCGCGGATCAACGGCGTGGGCGCCCGCTGGTGGACGGCGGTGCCTGGCGTCGGTGACCTGAAGGCAAGCCGCATCGTCGAGTGGCTGCGCCTGCACGAAGGCTCGACCGGTCTCCGGCTCGGCGATCATGTGGCAACCCGCCGTACGAAGCTGCAGCCGGTACAGCTGGAGGCGGTCGTGCCGCGCGCGACGGCCATCGTTCCCTTCGAGAAGTTCGTGCTCCCGGCGGAGGTCGACGGCCGGCACGGTCTCTATCGGGCGCCGCAGCACCAGTGCATGCTGGCGGCGCAGAACGACTACGAGGCGATCGGCGCCTGGCTCGCCACCCTGCACGTGCCGAAGGACAAGGCGAGCGCCACCTACCGCGCCTACCGCAAGGAAGCCGAGCGCCTGCTGCTCTGGGCGATCGTCGAGCACGGCAAGCCACTGTCGTCGCTGAGCGTCGAGGACGCGAACGCGTTCAAGGCGTTCCTCGCGGCACCGCCGGTTCGCTGGTGCGGGCCACGTCATCGGCAGCGCTGGTCGCCGCTCTGGCGGCCGCTCGAAGGGCCGCTCAGCGCGGGGGCGTTGCGCCAGTCGCTGATCATCCTGCGCAGCCTCTGCGGCTTCCTGGTCAGCCAGAACTACCTGATCGGCAACGCCTTCGAAGGCCTGTCGCTGCCGCGCCAGGAGGGCAGGGCGATCGGCTCGCGACGGACGCTGACGTTTGCGCAGTGGGATTTCCTGCAGGCGCGCATGGACGAGGCGCCGCAGGACGAGTTCGCCAGGCGCCGGGCGCGGGCGATCCGATGGCTCTACGCGACGGGGCTCCGGTTGTCGGAGATCGCCGGTGCCAAGCTCGGGGATCTGCAGCGCGTCAGCTACCGCGACGCCAAAGGCAACGACCAGACCGGCTGGCAGCTCGCGGTGGTCGGCAAGGGCGAGAAGCCGCGTGATGTGCCAGTGCAGGACTACCTGGTCGAGGAGCTCTCGGGCGAGCTCGAAAGGCATGGGTTCGACCCGGACGTTGCGGCGGAGGGAAACGGCGAGGTTCCGGTGCTGGCGAGGTTTGATGCGGGCAGGGCGCCGACCGCTTGGTCCGCTTCCGCTCTGGCGAAGTCGATCAAGGCGTTCATGAACGAGAGCGCGTCGGTGGCCTCGCCCGAGGACGCGGTGCAGTTGCGCAAGGCGACGACGCATTGGCTGCGCCATACCCATGGTTCGCACGCCCTCAACGGACGAACCGGGCAGAGCCCGGTGCCCATCCAGGTCGTGCAGAACAACCTGGGGCACGCGTCAATTGCTACGACATCGGGCTATCTGACGACCGAACGGGACGCGCGCTTGGCTGCGATGAGGGGTTTCGGCAAGCCCGGGCGGTAGCCCTGAGGGATTTAGCCTGGAGTTCGTAGCCGATTGGCGCGGCGGTCGCGCGTCAGGCTCAGGAAAGCTCGCGCGCGATCTCGAAGCGTAGCGCCTCGTTGCGGCTCAGCTCTTCCATCTTCCGCAACGACTCATCCAGCCACTCTTCATCTGAACCCCGCGGCGGAGCAGCCCGAATCGGCGTCTGCTCGCCGGCGTCGACATGCCTGGAAGCAACACGTACCTCTGTTGCATGCCCTTCCGACGCACGACGAGGCGGCACCATAGTGACTGCTCGCGTCCGTTCCGCTCCGCCACGGGTGTACCAGCACCTCGCCCGATCTCAGCCCACGCGTCGTTTCTCGGTGCTCTTGGATCCTGCTGCTGCCATGCGGACGGCGAGGTGGCGCCTGTCCCTGACCATGCCGAAGCAGGCGTCGACGCCCAAGCCGTAGATGCCTCCACAGGGCGGGTGAAGTGCGCCCGCGACATCGCGGAGCGGATCACACGCGACGGACGGGCGGCAGCGCCTACGGCTCGTACGTGTCGTCCACGCAGGCGGCTTCGGATGGACAGATCAGTCGCCTCAACGCTTCCGCACATGCGGGCGCTTCAGCGCAGGCCGCCGCCAGCGCAACGCTCGCGCTGAGCCCCAAGCGGCGCCCAGCGCATGCTGAGCATGTTCTGCCTTCAGCAAGGGGTACGGCCTTTCCGACCGGCGCGCGAGGACGCCCTCTACGACAGCCACGCGCTGCGGCTTCGCGGGCATTGACCGGTCGCGCTGGTCGCTGCCCCGCTATCAACGCTCCTCAAGTTTCCCCGCCTCCTCCCGCAGAGCGACCCGGCCCGGGGTGCTGCTCGACGTCTGGACCCCCTACCCGCCAAGCACTCCTTGCAAGCTGCCATCTAGTTGGCGTTGCGCGCTGACAACACAAAGGGCTTTTTGCGCGGCGGCGCTATGCCGCCTTTCTGCTCTTTGGGAGAATCTATTCAACTTCCGCTGAGGGGGTTGCGCCTGATCTGGACACCGAAGGTGATTTCGTGATCGGGACCTCTTGTTCAACCTAGGAGATAGCTGCAATGAAAAAATCTGTGCTCGCTCTTGCTGTTCTGGGCGCTTTCACCGGTGTCGCCTCGGCGCAATCGTCCGTCACGCTCTATGGCACCGTCGACCTGTCGGGCCGCTACGTCAAGAACGAAGGCTCCGCCCGTCGCTTCAGCCTCGGTTCCGACGGCCTCAACAGCAGCCAGCTCGGCTTCCGTGGCGTCGAAGACCTCGGCGGCGGCCTCAAGGCCAGCTTCGTCCTGCTCGCCGGCGTGAACGCCGACAGCGGCACGACCAACGGCAAGTTCTTCAACCGCCGTTCGACCGTCAGCCTGTCGAGCAATGCCGGTGAAATCCGCCTCGGCCGCGACTACACGCCGACGTTCTGGAACATGACCCTGTTCGATGCCTTCGGCACCGTCGGGCTGGGCAGCTCGCTGAACACCGCGCAGCGCCACCCTGGCACCCGCCAGGACAACACGATCGGCTACTTCCTCCCGACTAACCTCGGGGGCTTGTACGGTCAGTTCATGGCCGGGTCGAGCGAAGGCGGCACGTCGGGTGACCGCGCTGCCCGTTATCTGGGTGGCCGCGTCGGCTTCGCCGCGGGCCCGTTCGACGTCGCCGTCGCCGCCGCGCAGATCCGCTATCGCGGCGCAGCCTTCAACGGCTGGACTGCTGGCGCGCCCGGCGGCGCAATCGCCAACGACGATCAGAAGTCGGTCAACGTCGGCGCTTCGTGGAACTTCGGCTTTGCCAAGCTGATGGGCTATGTCGACTACGAGCGGCTCGACAATGCGACCGACGACCGCGAACTGCGCGGCTCGATCAGCGCCGTCATTCCGTTCGGCCAGAACGAAGTGCACGTCGGCTATGACCGTAGCCGCCTGCGTCGTGACGGCGCCAGCAACAGCACGGCTCAGCAGCTGAAGGCGAGCTACGTCTACAACCTGTCGAAGCGCACGGCGGTGTACGGCACGGTTTCGTACCTCGACAACAACAGCAACGCGGCCATGTCGATCGCCCCGGCGAGCGGCACGAACGCCTCGACGGGCAGCCAGTCGGCCACGGCTCTGCCGCGCGCTGGCGGTGACTCGCGTGGTGTCGAGTTTGGTGTTCGTCACTTCTTCTGATCGGACGCTTGCCTCGCGCGAGCGTCGATTAGCATGAAGAAAGGGCCGCCCTCGGGCGGCCCTTTTTTGTGCGCGACGGGCCGTCGTGCGTGCGCGTTTAACGTTCAATGCCGAGAAGGCCGCGGCTAACGTTGCCGTGCTGGGCGAGGCAAGCCCGCCGGCCTGATGCTTAAGGTCATACCAACACCGTGCCATGGGACGGGCACGACTGGACTCGGTCGGCCAGCGCCTGGCAGCCTTCTGTACAGGCGTGGCGCTGCCGACATGAAGAGCTTCATTTCGGCTTGCCAATTTTCGGGGCAGCACGTCCCTGATCGCACAACGCCAACTCGCCTACGTGCGTTTGAGCGAGGAGTTCTTCCCCTCGGACTCCTTTGCTCTTCCCCGGGTAGTAGCTCGCCGTGCTGATGCCGTGCTTGCGGCAGACTCCCGTCACCGGTAACCCGGCCTAGCATTACCTAAGGCCGCCAAGATGTGGGGCGTCCCCATCACTCTGCCTTGAAGATGGGAACGCCTCCAAATTTTTTGCCCGTCCTGTGGGCGGGAGCTTACGTCCCCGCCCTCGCTGTCCCGCCGGAGGGTTCAATCGGGATGGACGCCAGGGTCAGTTTTGGTTTGGCGTTGACACTTTGCACTCAGGCACCACTTCCGCGCGCTGCCTGCTAAGGAGGTAAATTGCGCATTGCGCACCGGCAAAGCACTTGAAGCCTATGGACACGCGCATTCCGACAGCATGGTCCGTTGGAGCCACAATAGAAGCAGCAGTAAGAAGCTTGCGCACCGGGAGGGTGCGCAAGCAAGAGATCGAGATGCGTCCGCAAGCCAAGGGCCTGCCTACACCGGCAGTTTTATATTCGGTGCCATGCACGAACTTGTTGGACGCGCATGGCCCCTCAGCCCCCGATCTGTACCGACATGAGGCGTAAAGACCTACAACTTTTATCGGCGGTACGCGGCGGAGACATAGCAGCCCGGTGCGAAGTAGGGAGGAGATATCTATTGGGGGTAGAGGGTTTCCACCGCCACGTGCCCACCGGGCTTGAGTATCTCAAACACCAGAGCGTCAGCGGCCTATCCGAGGTCGCTCGTATTATTGCGGATAGCCTTCCACTTGAAGAGCTCATTGAACTCGGAGAGATGAACACCCTTGAAGCAGCGGCGAGCGCCGGGAGTTCAACCGCCCAGTTCAAACTGGGTGTTTGGAAAATCCTTCAAGAACCAAGCTATGTTGAAGGACTCCGCTTACTAAAAGCAGCGGCCGTAGGTGGCTTTGCCATGACAATCCCCGACCCGTTCGGGGATATGGAGCTGCCGACGTATTTGCGAAGCGCGGGTCACGGCGGAGAGTTAGACTTAAACAAGACCGTTATGTTGGCGGCTCGCCACTCGCTGCGGCGTGCAGACGTCAAAGCTGCTCTTCGCTGCCTTAAATTGGCAAGTCTCACACTGCCGTTTCAAGTAACCATTGAGATGGCGGAGGTTCTCTATTCCTGCGTAAGACTTGCAGAGGAGAGTGCCGCAACTTTTTCTGGGTTGCCCGTTAAGATCGTTCAGGCTTGCTTAGAGAAGAAGAGTGCCCGCTTGGATTACAGCGCCGCTTATACCCTGGGTCGCGCTCTTTGCGGTATAGATTGCGGAAGCGTCTCCTTTAGCGATCTAGTGGAGGGCACTAACTATCGAAAAGGTGCTGCCTTGTTATTGCGGGCGGCGGACGCGGGGTCGGCAGAGGCGTGGCTGCATCTTTATCACTTGCACAGCAACCATGAGCTGTCCGTGGCGAATCCGCAGATGGCTCGTTTCTGCTTAGAAAAGGCGGCGCGCGCGGGCCATGCCGTTGCCCAACGCAAGCTAGGAACTTCGATCTTGCGTGAGTCGAGTTCCTTGCGGGAGTGGGAGCACGGTATCGAGTGGCTGTTCGAAGCTTTCCATGCGGGCGACGAACTGGCGTGGAAACTGATGCGTTCATTGGTTTTTCCGATCACGGGGCTTGACGTTGAAGCCGATACCGCCATGGAAGAAGTGGCGCGATTCGCGCCCTGGTTGGCCGTGAGATTGCGACTTTCGAGGGCATTCGGACTGACCAAACTAGAGGCTTTGACCGTCAATCCCGTCGATGGTGCTCGTGAGTGGGGACTTGTCGTGGGGCAGAACACGTTTATCTCACAACGTCGGATGTCGGCACCTAGGGCGATTCCGGCCTTGTCGAATGATGCCTTGACCGCTCTCCGAGCCGCTGCTGAATTCTTCACGAAGGTCATCCGCGAAGGCAACGCCATAGAAGGAGACTTAAGATACCGAGCGCAGGTGCAGCGCGGTGCCTTTAGAAGAATCGGCTTAGACGAGAAGATGTTCTTCGCTGAGGCTAGTTCAGCTATGCTGGAGGCGGTTAGACAAGGCCCCAAGTGGGCGGTGAGAACGAGGACATTAGTGACAGCGGCCTTGGCGGAACACTCCCTCTCACGCCGCACAAAAGCGTCAAGCAAGAAGGCACGTCTGATGTAGCTACTCAGAACCGGCAGTGAAAGGTCTGGTTTAACAAGGCGCTGCAGCAGGCAACGGTGACGGGATGTGCCTGCTGCGCTGCCGCCGCGGTTCAGAGCAGTTCACTCGAGAGCCCGCGATGTTTCATCGTAGTTGAGGCGCTGGGTTGTGAGGGGCCTTCAGCGAGCTGGCGTCGATCTGGACGAGCTCGCCTAGGCAGGCTCGACGGTTGCGCGGCTGATGGATCTTGGCGGCTCGCTGACGGCGCGGCTTCCACAGGCCGTCCTCGATCATGAGCTTGCGAACCGTCTCCTTGCTGATCGACAGACCGTGCTGTTCACGCAGCTTCTCGCACGCGAGTGTCGGGCCGAAGTCGGCATAACGCTTCCGGATGAGCGCGATCGCTCGGTTGGCCACGCCGTCAGCGAGATGGTTGTTGCTCGGCTTCCCGCACTTGCCGGACACGAGTCCCGCCGCGCCGGCGACCCTGTATCGGCTGATGAGGCGCTCGAGCTGGCGGCAGCTCATTCCCAGGCCCTGGGCGGCTCGGCCGACAGAGAGCATCCGGTCCACCACGCGCTGCACGGTCTTAAGCCGGTCGACCTCGCGCATGCTCTCGTGATGCTCGCTGCAATCCTCGACATGCTCGTCTCCAGAAGCTCTGGCGACGAGCTTGGGCGACATCTGAACTTTGCCCAAAAGCGACATTGCAACTTTGCTGCTACACGGGCTGTCGCGCCAAGAATCATTACGTCAACCCGCGCCACGCAGAGCGCTGCGCCGCGCGTCGGCGCAAGTTCAGCCCGAGGTCTAGTGGTAGTCGTCCTCGAGCTGATGACGCACAGCGAGGATCGCTATCTCGTCCGCATTTTGAATCTCAAAAAGTGCGACGTAGCCGGAATGCCCGAAGGAAACGATCAGTTCCCTCAGGAACGCGCTAGAGCCGACCTTCCGGCAGGTGAACGGTGAACTCCGCAGAGTCATCATGCCGGATCGCACGGCCGCTACGGCTTGTTCAGCTAAGGTTAGATCCCCGCCATCACGTGCCAACTCGCGCTCGAGTAGGAAGTCGAACAAGCGTTCTAGATCAGCCTCGGCTTCTCGCGTTAGACGAACCCGAAAACTCACCCGCGTGTCTTCGCAACTCGTGCGCGCGCCGCATCGAGCTTGCGCTGCAAGGCATCAACGACAAGGTCGGCGTCTACGTAATTGCCCGTCCGGCGCGCCTCATCCCGCGAGCAAAGGCCACGGGCCACGAACTCGGTTTGAACGCGGCGCCGTTCGACACTCGCTCGCACCGAGGCTTCGACAAATTCCGACAGCGTTTCGCCCTCATCCAGCAAGGCTTCGATCTCGGCGCGCAACTCCGGCTCGACACGGACCGAAGGGATGGTGGCGGTTTTCATTCGAACATTGTAGCGCAATTGCGGTACAGCTCAGGCCACGGGGAGTTCGGACCAGGGCTGTTGCTTGGTTCCTATGACCGGCGAACCGCGTGGGGGTCTCCTTCTTGCAGTGCCAGCGACAGCCCTGTTGGGCGCCTCGGCCACCCTCGAGCAGACGTCAGCTTCGCAGCGAGTGCAGTCCGTCGCACGGCCGCTCTCGGAGGGCGGATTCAACCGGTCCGTGCAACACACTGATCGCTGCGTAAGGCAGCAGGAGTGTTGCAGATGAAGTACCGCACACGCATCTACTACACGGTCGCCCAGAAGGCTCTGATGTGGGAGC
>NZ_JABWMJ010000031.1 GCF_013366375.1 Rhizobacter koreensis
TCGAACAACGAGCGCGGCGCCGCGAATCCCCTGTCGCACCTCCGAAATTGCCTCGTTGGACTGCCATCGTCAGTTCGAGCGTCAAGGTGTCGCCGTGACTCACGTTGCGCAGACCTTCCTTAGCAGTCGGTGAAGCTGCCTCTTTCTCGTGGGGGACGATCCATTGCATGGCTGTTTATTCGGATTCACTAAGTTCTAGACCACTGTCGTGGGCAATGGCCAGGGGGAGTTCTTCGCCTTCGTCGGCGGCAATGGTGCTCGCCGGTGTGGCGTTCTCAGTGACGCTGACGACCAAGTCAAGAAGCAGCTGTTGGCGTGCGTTCATGAACCCAATGAAGTCATCGGCATAAAGCTCATTCACTGGGATGCAGTGCGTTTGAAGATACGTGGCAAGGGTTCCCTTGGCGATGGGCGGCTCCACAATCTGCCCCTTGGGGCCAAGCCTACCCGCTTCCAGCTTGCTCAGATAGATCGAAGGAGCCACGCCGCCAATGATGCGGTTGGTGCGGTAGCCGAGCGGCGTCTTGTTGATAACGGAGTCGTAAATGCTTGGAGGAATTTTTGGGCTTTGCTTGCCGCACCAATCTTGGGGAAAGATGTGGTGGATATCGACGTCGTCGTCGAAGAACACCGCTTGGTCAAAGGCTTGGCCACTTCTGAAATCAATGGCCCCTTGCCGCAGCAACAGTGCTTGCAAGCCTTTGTAGGCGGCGGAAAGGCGGGAGCGCATGGTGAGCAGGCGGTCGGAGCGCAAGACCCCGTCGAGCACAGTTGATGGAGTTAAGGCCCCATCCAGCCAAGCCGGGACCTCAACAATGTCTTTGGCGAAGCGACTTTCGACGGCTGAGCCGTATAGCTCGCCAAACACACCGCACCAGTACCAGCGAGCGATTTTTTCGTTGTTGGCGGTGTGATCAGCCTTATCTGCAATCTCAGCAAAGATGGCTGCAAGCGGCACAAGCTGCGTTTGGTAGGGAATGTCTTTGATGCGGTGAATCTGCTGCTGACGCAAAAACCTGGCGGCGCGCTCAAACCCAAGGTGCACTGCTTTCCGATGCTTTTTGTAGGCTGCCAGCGGCAGGTCCAGCAACGACTGCCGGGTGGCACGAACCGCTGGCCAGTCGTTCTCCTTCTTGCTGGGGTCCGCGATGGCCGCTAGGCGTACTTCCTTGGTATGAAGCAACGCAATAGCTTGCAGGAAGTCGGTGGCGGCGACATTGGCCAGCACGCCGTGCACTTGGCCGGCAGCTCGACCGTAGGCGGCGAGCCGCTTCTGTGTGCCGAGCTTGCAGTCAGGATCATCGGACTTCTCATCACCCAGCCAGTCGTCGCGAAGCTTGTGGCCTTGGGCTGCGTACATGGCAGTCAGCAGTTCGAAAGCGTCAAGTGCTTTGCCGCCGGTGTTGACCTTCTCGAATACGAGGCAAACGGCTTCGTGGGAGGTGTCTGCGCCGAGGGCAATGACGGGGACTTGGTATTCAGTGAAGTTCTTGAGTACCTCGTTCTGGAATCGGAAAAAGAGGCCAATCTTGTCCTCGCCCTTCGCGTTCCAGAATTTCCAGAACCCTTGCATCCACTCGTCCGTACTGAACACCCGGTTCAGCGGAAACATCAGGTGTTCAAACTCCAAGGCCGGTGTGGAGAGGTCGAGCACGACATCCTTGTCGAAATTCTCTTTCAGCTTTCGATCTTCCGGTACTGCGAATATCGCAGACTCGCGGTCCGCCTCGTTGTTCAGTGCCTTTGTCATGTCGATGTAAAACCACCGCTTGACCAGCCTTTTCTTGGCTGTGATGGTCGCTACAACTTGGCGGCGCATGCAGCTTTGATACAGCGACGTCATGCGCTGCTGTCCATCGAGCAGCAGTTGTTCGGGCTTGGTCTGAGCCGAAACCGGAGCGCCCTCAATGGGGCGATAGGCGAAAACCACGCCCGTGTCGATCTTCGATTTAAGCGACATCAGCGCGCCCATCGGGAAGCCGCGGGAAACAGACGCTATCAAGCTCATGATTCGTTCTTCTTCCCAGACCCAGCTGCGTTGGAAATCCGGAAGCTGCAGCTTGCCTTCTTCGCAGGTATTGAGCAGGGTCTGGAGCAACACCGGATTGGTGTCGAACGTCGTCTTTGCCATATGTCGGCTTCTCCCTAGATGTTGTACTTTGTGAAGCCTCATCCGCGTCATCTTCAAGAATTGACGGGGCGGTTCACTTTCCAACCAATTATGTCCGGACCCAAGCGCCGCGGGATCGGTGTGATCGATGCGTGGGCAAAGCATCGACAGTCTCCCTTGCGAACCGGCCAGCACCGACCGGTTCGGGACCGGCGCGTTTACGGCAGCGTAGCGAGCCGCGCGGCGCCCCCGACTGGCAGGGCGACCAAGGCCCCGAAATGCCTCAGACCTGCCGTTCACGAACTGCACGTAATGGCCGAAACGGGAAGTCGGCCGCAGCGCCGCCAAGCAGACTCTCGGGAACGCCAGCCGCTCACGCGCCGTCAGCTTCCGGCGGGGGTGGGGAAAGTACGCGGCCGGCCACGAACGGTCTCTCACCCAAGCTCTCAACCTCCTCGGGTGCAGTTTCAAATTCGATTGGTGCGTATCGGGCCGACTAGTAGGCCTCCTGCTGCCGAGCAGGGACAAAGTCCCGAACAGAGCGGGCATTGCTTCTGCCAGTCTCACGCCGCTGATCTCGGAGGCGTCGAGCTTTAGAAAGACGCCGCGCTCGCGCCGGGGCAGCTAGCCATTGGGATCCGGGCTCGCCGTTTTCCCGAGAGGATCGTCTGCAGGGCAGAGTACGCCGAGCAGGTCGGACGTGGTGCGCAAGATCAGCTGGGCTCCGGTGGCCACAAGCTCGGACTCAGCGCCAAATCCGCAAAGCACGCCTACAGTCTGCGCGCCTGCGGCGACTCCAGTCCGCATATCGATGGTCGTGTCGCCGATCATCAGGCACTGGTGCGGCTCGACCTTCATCGCGGCAGCGCCGAAGCGCAGCGGTTCGGGGTGCGGCTTCATCCTAAGGGTCGTCTGCGCGCCGATGACCGCCACGAAGTGCTCGCGCACGCCGTAGTGGCGCAGGAAGCGTTCGACCCGCTGCGCCGAGCCGGTCGAGATGGCGCACATCGGAAAGTGCGCGGCCAAGGCAACGATCATCTCCTTAACGCCGGCCACCATCTCGTGCGGCAGCTCGTCAGCCGCCGCGAGGTTGCGTGTTCGTTCGAGGTCGGCGCCCCGACGGCGAATCGCGGCGAGGCGGTCGCGCAGCGCGAATACCAGAACGTCAAGGCCGAGCTCGTCGAGCTTGGCATAGGCCCCGTGCACGGGCGTCTCGGCCGCCATGACGGCCTGACGGGCGAGCCGTTCCGCGCGCCGTCCGCTCACCAGGGGGATGGCGTCGAGCATCGCCGCGAGACGAGCGACAAGATGGTCGTCGGTGTCCGAGAGGGTGCCGTCCACGTCGAAGCAGAGGGCGCGGATGCGCGAGCGATCGAGCGCCATGGGTGCACGCTATCACGCGCCAGCAGACGCGTGCTCGGCGCGTGGAAGACGAACACGCCGGCCTTCTCGAGCCGATCATCGGCTCGCGGCCGCGCAACAGAGGGATGAAGGGGCCGTTCACGGCCCTGCGCGGTCCCGGCGCGAAGTCCCTCGGCGGCAGCGCGCCGCGCTTCGGTCACGACTCGGGTGTCGGAATCGCCGCCCTCCGTTTTCGCAACGATCACCCCAGCTAACCGCCATAGCTAGTACATGGGGAGGGTTGTTGTCGCTCGCATGCCGCGGAGCCGTGTACCAAAGCCATGCATCAGCTAAGCGCAGGCGCGGCGGCGCGATTGATGGATCTGTGTTGGCGTGGCACAGAAACGGTTCGGCACGTTGAGGCGGTTGCAAAAAGATGCACAAACCTCAATGTGTCCCACGGCGTCCCAGCGGGTCTCCGTAACGCTCAAGGAGTCTCGTGGCGGCTGCGTTGGCTGACGGATGCCGACGACTTGTCGTTGACTAGCGGCGCGCTCATCTGATGTAGTTGGATCTTGCAACCACTGGAGCACGCATGGGCAAGACCGATCAGTCCGATCTGCTTACGACAGAAGATCTGGAAGAGGCGTTCAGGAGCAAATACCCGAGCGCGACCGACCAGCAAATCGCAGCTCTCATGGCTGCGTTTCTCGAAGAGGTACCTGGCCAAGCCGTCCTCGACGACGGCGGATTCACCGGTGCCGACGCCATTGGGGAGGGCTGGCCCGACGCACTTGCTGCGTGGATACGCGAGTTGAAAGAATTTGCCGGCGACGCCTACCCGCCGCGATAGAGGTGCATGCGCACCACGTCGCGGAAGAGGTGTCGCGGCCTACCGCGTTGGGTGCGCGCGAGTGCCGACATTGGGTGGCTCGTCAGGTCGGCCAATCTAGTCGTGTAACGGCAAACGCACAACGTACTGCATGTGGCCAACGGCTGCCCCGTAGCCGCATCCGGACAAGCGTCCCCGTAGCCGAGCTCAGTTGCCGATAGAAAGCTTCAGCACGATCCCAATCAGCATCAATCCGGCAACCACCTTGCCCCAGCGCCAAGCCGTGAACCGGTATCGGTGGTTGAGCCAGAGGGCCTGATGAAGTCGCTTCAGGCCAAACATTACCGAAAGCGCCACCACCACAGATCCAATCAAACCTGCCGACTCCGCCTGCAAGGCAAGCAGTGACCATAGTGTCGGCCAAGCCACGGCATCGGCGGCGGCGAGCCAGACGCGACCAGGCCAATATGCCTTGTCGGGCAGCGGTTCTCTGGCAACTATCAGCCACATGACACACAAGGCTCGGTGAGCAGAACTAGGTGATTACTGTAGCAATATCTGACTTGGATTCCAAGCGCAAGAGATAAGCGTAAGCCCCGCCAGCCGGGATGACCGATGGATTCCTGTTGAAAGCCATCGGGGGCAAGCGCCGCCTGAGCCTTAGACTGGTATTGCCGCGGCGGTACGATCGGCCGCCGCCCTCGACGCACAATCCAAGTCGCGCAGGCGTTCAATCAACGTTCGCACGTCGGGCCGAACGTTTAAAAGCCATCATGCCATCACGGGATAAGCGTCGCTGTCAAATACCGTATATGCGCGCATCCAACCGTGAATAGCGTCCGAGACCGACGCAAGGAGTCGGGTCGGCCGGGACGTAGCGAGGTGAGCATGACGGACACGACTTCGGACGCTGGAAGCTACCTCGACTTCGGCTGCCCTCGTTGCGGACACGCAGCGCGGGACGAGTACGAGACGCTCGACCCAATGTCGCCGACGAACTGGCGTTGCGACCGCTGCGCCCGGATGTTCAACGTGCTGCTTTTCGAATGCGCAACTTGCGCAACTGAGACGGTCTTTGTGGCAATGATTGCCGCCGAACAGCCGCCGCCAGTAGATCTGCTTTGCCCCAGTTGTCATCGAGGCGTCCTCGATCATGAAGAAGTTGCCGACAGCTTCTGAGGATGTGCCTGACATGCCGGTCGTCGTGCAAAGCGACGATGGCTCGATCCGCATTTGGCTGCGCATGACGCAATTCGGACTCTGGGTAAGGCGCGAGCGTCGTCGAGCCGACGCACATGCGCGCTTAGTTCAGTCGGTCGTCTTTCGAGACCCGGAAGGGTTCGAGCGCTGGTGTGATAGCGACTCGATACGGTTTGAGTATCCAGTTGTCTCTTCGGCAGTGAAGCGCGAAGGCGGCGCCCTTCTCGACGATCATGAGCGAACGACAGGCGCTCAGCGAAGCCGTTAACAACCCTGACCTGCTGCCGAGGTTCGCGAACATTGCATCGCGAATTCCGGCGGCGGCTGATGGCGCGGAGGTGGGCGAGCTGCTGGCGGAAGCTGTCGTCCTGCTCGGCGCGGATGCTGGAGCGTTTGCGAGCTTCATGAAGGATGATGAGCATGACTCGTCGTACCGCTTCATCCTCGCTTGTGACCCTGCCTGGTGCCTCGAATACGAGAACGGCGCGTGCTTCATGCACGACCCTTGGATTTCGTACGCGAGGCACTATTCCGAGCCCACGCTCGCCAGCCGAATCGTCGCAAGAACCGAACGGGAGCGGCAGGTTGTCGCGATGGCGCGACGCTACGGCTTCCAGTCCACCCTGATCGTTCCGGCCCATTCGCCACAAGGGCTGACACGCCTCGGGGGACTGTGCATCGGATCGTCGCAGCCGGCCTACTTCGACGGCGACGGACTGGCCGCCGTGGCGTTCGCCGCCACACCACTCGCGATGCGCTTGCACGAGTGGCAGGTCGCGCAACTGCGTCGGGAATTGCTCGACCGTGCGCAACTCTCGGAAACCGACATACTCCTGCTTCGCCATGCCCGAGCCGGCCAGCGGTCCAAGCAAAGCGCCGCTGTCTTGAAAGTCAATCCAGTTTCCATCGACTCACACTGGCAGCGGCTCAACGCTCGCCTCGGTGTGAACTCGCGCATCTCTGCCGCCAACATGGCCGCCGAATACGGCGTGATTTGAAGTGGGTCTTCGACAAGGGAGCCTCTGGGCACAAAGCGTGGCCGCGTCCGGCTATCTGTCGGTGCTGGTTGCGCCGCTTCTGTTCGGAGTATCGTGCTGGCTGAACCTACCTTACCTCGTGCTCGGGACGGTATTTCTCGTGTTCCCGCTGCTTCGGATGGTATTCGGGGCCGTGCCGCCGGGACAGGCGCCAGCATGGGATGAACGGGTCACTGCGGCCCTCGACAAGCTCAGCTTCGGATACGCAGCGGTGCTGGCCACCGCCGTGGCGAGCCTGCTGGTTCAGCTGAACGGCCGCGCGTCCAACTCGGTAGACACTGTCGGCTGGATCTTCAGCCTGTGGGCAACGATGCTCTTTGCCACCTGCGTCGCGCACGACCTGCTGCACCGGCGCAGCAAGGCCGCTCGCATGCTCGGCCACGTACTGGCTGGCTTTTCGGGTTACCCGCTCCTTGGCTATGAGCACAACCGGCATCACAATCTCCCAGGCAACACCGCTGCCGCGGAGTGGCCCCTCCAAGATGAATCGGTGTGGCGGTTCGGCCTGAGGCGAATGCTTGTCATTGCAGACGAGACGTTGGGCCGCAGGGGGATACTACTGTCCGGCGACTCAAGATCAGCCGCTGTTCGGGGGATGCGACTTTCAACGCTCACGACCTCTACGGCGCTGGGCACCTTCGGATTGGCCGCTGGCTGGCGTGGTGTGATCATCTACGCCGCGTCATGCGTCCTCGTAGTCTTCTCTGTTCAAGTGGTCACCTACGTGCAGCACTGGGCACTCGGCGATGACAGCTGCACCGATGCCAAGGCGCGGGGGTATGGCTGGGAAAGCGATTGCCGCTTCGAGGCCTGGGTCACGATGGGGCTTAGCCTGCACTACACGCATCACCAGCAAGGGCCTCTACCGTACTACCGAATCAACTTAGCTTCGGACTCGCCCCGGCTACCTATGGGATACGTTGTGCTGATGTTCGTGTCGTTCGTTCCGTCGCTTTGGCGGAGGGTGATGACACCTGCCCTGAACTATTGGAGGTCTCATCCCTCGTCACCGTTGCCCGGGAGCAGAAGTATCAGCTGCGTGGGCCTGTACAGATGATGGCCGTCCGGGGCGGCACTCGCTTACGGTTGGCCGTCATGCTCGGAGCCGCTGGTTCAAAACCTGATCACATCCTGCTCCTCGTGGGCCACTTCAAGTTATCCGAGGGACGCGACAGCGCTAGGGAAGGTCTGCGCAACGTGAGTCACGGCGACACCTTGACGCTCGAACTGACGATGGCAGTCCAACGAGGCAATTTCGGAGGTGCGACAGGGGATTCGCGGCGCCGCGCTCGTTGTTCGA
>NZ_JABWMJ010000032.1 GCF_013366375.1 Rhizobacter koreensis
TCGTGGACGGCTGGGATACGATGAACTCATTCACTCGCGTGCTTCCGTGATCGTCCACGATCGCGCTGAAACAGCGTCTGCGATCACGTCGAAACGGACGTCCACGATCGCTGAAATGCGCACTCATTGACTCAAGCTCGACGGGACGCGCGCTCAGACGGAGCTTGGCGCGGCGGCAGTAATCGCAGGCGCACGCAGGTTGCGTCTCCCACGGCTCGCAGCCGGTGTCGCATTTGCTAGCGCGGCCGTTGGGTGCTTGGCGCCAAAGGTGTGGGCTGTCGCGGGCGGGCGACGAGTTCCCCCCATGAACCGTCGCCCGCCTGGAGCTATCTCACGCGGCAGCCTTGATCCGCCGCATCTCCTCGGCCAGCATCCAGAGGGCACGGTTGAGGCTGACCCCTCGGTCGATGCTGCCGACGGGCCGGGTGTGGAGCCGGCGGCCGCTAGAGGCGCGGCCGGCTTGGCCACCCCGCATTACGTTCTCCTGCACGCGCTGGAACGTGGTCCAGAGGCTATGACCGACGTCCTCGATCCGCCTGGCCTCGTTGAGCCGCTCGGCGGTCACGGGTGCGGGCGTGTGCCCCCCGGTTTCTGCGATTCGCTGCTCGCCGAACCGCAGCAGCAGGGCCGCCGTCGCGAAGGCGATCTCCTCGCGCGGCTCTAGCGGCAGCGCCTTCATAGCTTCCGCGTGCTCCTCGACCGCCTCGAACCCGTCGAGCACCCTGAACGCGCCCTCGATCACCTCGCCCTGAACGTTGCCCTTGTGCGGGATCCGGATGTCCTGGACGACGTCTCCGACCACGAGGCCGTTGCAGCAGACGAACCGGAACATCCCGGCAAGCATCTGGTAGCTGCTCGCCCCGTCGTGGCTGTTGATGAGGATGATCTCGTTCGCCTCGGGCCGACCCTGCACCTGCCCAGCGTGGCGCATGCGGATCAGGTGCTTGGTGAACTCGGCCTTGCCTGGCGTCCGGCTCTGGCCCTGCGCGACCATGAACGGCTCGAAGCCCTCCTTGCGGAGGCCCCGCAGGACCTCGATGGTCGGGATGTAAGCGTACCGCTCGGAGCGGCTGGCGTGCTTGCCGGGGGCGAAGATGGACGGCGCGGCGGCTCGCATCTGGTCTTCGCAGAGCGGTGACTCGCTCCGGAGCACGCGGGCATTGCGCGAGAAGGACGTTGCCAGCCTTGCCGGCGCTTGGTATTGCGTTGTGTACATGTTGACTTCTACCTGAGGTGTTGAGCGACGGAGCCAAGCAGATCCCGTTTGCCGGCTCCGCCTGGGTTCAGAACGGGATCGGCTCTTCCTCCTCGGAATGGGCCGCAGTGGACGTGCCCTGCGGCATGGCCGAGCTCTCCTGACCCGCCCTCGCCTCCCTGACCCGCAGGGCATGGCCTTCGCGCCGCGTGTCGAGGTAGTCGATCTCCTCGGCGGTGAAGGTCATCGCATAGACCGTCTGGCCGTCCTTGTCGTAGCTGTCGTTCTGCACGCGCCCGACCACGTTGACGTGGCTGCCTCGGGTGAGGTACTCGGCGGCGCGTTCGGCCTGCTTGCCCCAGACCGTCCAAGCGATGGCGGTCGCCTCCTCGTCCCGGTTGTCTCCGGTGCCCCTGCGGGTGTTGCTGATCGCGGTCAGCGTCGCCCTGCTGACGGGACCCTCGCGGCCCTGGACAGAGACCAGGCGCACAGCCCCTGCCAGGTGCGCGTTGCGCTGTTCGACTCGAACGTAAGCCATGATCGACTCCTCACGAAGGAAACCAGCCGGTGCCGGGTTCGGTCACCTGAAAACTGATCCCTTCGCTCGGACTCCCTCGCTCCCGCCCCTCGGGAGGGGCGGGCGGGGGGTGGGGTGCGCTCTTCAGCCCCCAGCGAACACAGGAAACGGCGAGCCGGTCACCCAGCCCACCGCTTTGAAGATCCCCCCACAAGTCCCCCTCACCCGCGGATGGGGGCGCCGTGGGGGGATCGCGGTGGGCTCGACGGGCGCGACGGGCAGCGGCGGCCCTCAGAGGGCCCGAGCAACGCGGCCGACGTGACAGCTCCGCTGGCGCGGCGGCTGCCGCGAGCGGCCCGCCCACGTCCATGAGGGCCGGCGGCTCTGCGAGCGGCGTGACACCAAGCGCACCGAAGGTGCGCGACTGGCGCGACGATCGAGCCGGCCCGAGCAAACTTCAAGGCGGCCCGGCTCCGGGCGTGGCGGGTGACCGGTGACGATCTGGAGCGCGCGCAGCACACGCAGCGAAGCGCAACGCAGTGGAGCGCAGCGCAGTACGCGAGCACGGGTCAGTTCGTCAAGCGGGCCGTCGGTCGCGTACCCGCGACGGACATCAGTGCCCGCGATCCGGTCACGGGAAGGGCCGCCTTGGTCGATGCTGCCCCGCGTGCGGGGCCGATCACAGGCGCGCCACCTCACCCGCTCAACGTAAGCGTTGCCTCGAGACCTCTTGACCGAGCGTGGGCGGTCGCATTCGGCCGTTCTACACGTCAAGGACGTGCCGGATCAGTTGGAAGTCGACCCTCCACTGACGCCCATCGGTTGTCCCGATGCCGGCGGTGCGCCGGTTGATGCGTGTGACGATGCCGACGAGCGCCTTGCCGTTGCCGTCGTCGAACGTCACCTTGTCGCCGACGCTGAAGCCACGCAGGTCATGGCGCGCCGCTGGCTCCGGTGGCGGCTGGTACGAGTCGTTCGTCTCATCCCGCGGACTCAGCGCTGGCTCCACGGCGACGGCGGGGATCTTCCACGTCCTGCGAACCTGGTCCTCGAGCACGGTCGCTTGTTCGCCGCGCCGCGCGATGAGCTTGCCGCGCCTGATCTGCCCGCTGCGGAAGTCGACGAACTGCACCGCCTGCCCCAGGTGCAGTTCGGCGACCGCAGCAGCAGTGCGCTTCGGGTCGGCCAACATCGTGTCGATGAGCGCCCGCAGCTGGTAGAGCTGGACGTTCGTGGCGCCTTGCAGCGCCTCGCTCACACGCGCAATCGCATCGTCGTCGGTCATCGGACTGCCCAGGCGACTGCTTGATCAAGCCGCCCGCTGTGTCGGTTCCGGCACCAGTTCCGACGCGATCTTCCACGGCAGCAGCTCGTCAATGCGATCGATGCGATGCTCGGCAATGCGGGCGAAGACCTCGCGCAAGTAGGCCTCGGGGTCGAGCCCGTTGAGCTTGGCGGTCTCGACCAGGCTGTAGAACGCCGCGGCGCGATGGCCGCCGGCGTCCGATCCCATGAAGAGGAAGTTGTGGCGTCCGAGGGCTACGCCGCGCAGCACCCGCTCGGCGGCGTTGTTGTCGATCTCGAGCGTGCCGTCGTCGACGTAACGCGTGAGCGCTGTCCAGCGTGCAAGGCTGTAGCGTGCCGCCTTCGCGATCTCGGACTTCGTCGACGTGCGCGTCAGCAGATGCGTGAACCACTCGCGCAGCGCCGTGAGCAGCGGCCCAGCGCGCGCTTGGCGATGCGCGCGCCTGATCTCTGGCGGCTGTCCACGCACCTCCGCTTCGATGCGGTAGAGCTCGCGGATCCTGCCGAGCGCCTCGGCAGCGACGCCGTCCGCCGAGCGGCCCGTGGCCAGGTACAAGTCCCACCACGGCCGACGCGCATGCGCCCAGCACGCGACCTCGGTGACTCCGTCTTCGTACAGCCCGCCCCAGCCGCCGTATGCATCGGCTTGAAGCGCGCCTTGGAAGCGGGCCAGATGCGCCTGAGGGTGCTCGCCCCGGCGGTCGGCGGAGTAGCGGAACCAAGCTGCCGGCGGCTCGTGGCTTCCCATCGGTCGATCATCGCGCACGTAGGCCCAGAGCCGACCTGTGCGAGTCTTGCCCTCGCCGGGTGCGAGCACCTTGACCGGCGTGTCGTCGCCGTGCAGCTTGGCGGCCGCTCGCACATAGCGGCCGAGCGCCTCGACCAGCGGGTCGAGCAGCTCGCTTGATCGGGCAACCCACTTGGCGAGCTTGGCACGGTCGAGCTCGATGCCCGCGCGGGCGTAGATGCGGCTTTGCCGATCGAGTGGCAGGTGGTCGCAGAACTTGGCAGTCATCACATGCGCAAGGAGCGCGGGACCGGCGATGCCGCGGGCAATTGGCCGGCTCGGCGCCGGCGCCTGCTGAATCGTCTCGCACGTCGTGCAGGCGAGCTTCGGACGAACGTGGCGGATCACCTTGAACTGCGCCGGCACGTACTCGAGCTGCTCGCTCACGTCCGTGCCGACGAGGCGCAGCCGGCCGCCGCAGACGCTGCAGCCACACGGCCCGCCATCGGCATCGTGGTGCGCAGGGGTGACGAGCGGCCGGTGCGTCTGGGTCTCGCGCGGCAGATGCGCGCAGGAAGGCTCCGGTCGATCGAGCGGGCGTTGGCGGCTTCGGACTTGCGCGCCCGAGACTCGGGCATCGGCTCGGGCGCAGGAGCGTCAAGCAGCGTTCCCTGAACGTCGAACTGCTCGCTCGAGACGCCGTACAGCGCGCGGTTCCTGCGCGCGAGCTGCAGCTTCAGCTTGGCGACCGTCAGCTTGAGCAGCTCGTTCTCGGCGGCGCTCGCCTCGAGTCGCGCCCGCAGCGCGGTGATCTCGTCGTCAGACTGCGGGTCGGCTTCGTGCTGCACGGAACAGGATGATGCCGACCGTGACCTTGGAAAGCCATCGGTGTCGCACCCGAGGACTTGCAGAGATCGACCTTATGCCGCGAGGTCGGGACGATGCGGACGCACCGGCATGCGCCAGTCGATTCCTTCCAGGAGCATCGCCAGCTGCGCGGACGTCAGCGTAACGCCGCCTGATGACGCCTGCGGCCAGACGAAGCGCCCGCGCTCGAGCCGCTTGGCGAGGAGCACGAGACCTTGACCATCGAACCACAGCACCTTGACGATGTCGCCGCGACGTCCGCGGAAGCAGAAGACGTGGCCGCTGAACGGGTTCGCGGCGAGCGTGGTCTGCACTGCCGCGGCCAGGCCGTCGAACCCCTTGCGCATGTCGGTACAGCCGGCGACCAGCCACACGCGGGTGTTGGCCGGCGGCCCGATCATCCGCGCAGCGCCGCCAGAACCATGCGCAGCGTCGCGCCGTCGACGCCCGGCATCACCCGTACAACAGCGCCACCGAGTTCGACCTCGATCGGCACGCGCCTCGCCGTGATCGGCGCAGCCGTGACGTGCGCCGGCTCGGCTTGGATCTCCACCGGCAGCAGCACCGGCAGAGCCGGACTTACTGGGGCTTCGCTGCGCCATTGCGGCAACCGCATCCAGCGGTGCAGCTGGTTCGCGTTGACGCCGTGCTGCATCGCCAACCCTGCCACCGACGCGCCGGGTCGACGAGCTTCTTCGACGATCCAGCGCTTGAATGCCGTCGCAAAGACGCGCTTGCCGTTGCTCTTCGTGCGCTCGACCGCCTGACCGGTCCAGGCTGACGTGTGTCCACTGTCTTGCATGTGCACACATGCTGCGACGCTCAGGCGGGTCGGTCAATGCGGCCTTGAGGAGACGCTTACCGCTCAACCGCGGCGCGGCTAGTTGAACGATCTACCGAGCGCTGGGGTGCGTCGGTGCAGAACCCGCTTTCAACTGAGGTGGGCGTCTGTGTCGGCGGCGAGCGGAGCAGACAGGCTGGCCTGCAGCTGTTTGCGGATGGACGCCATGTCGCGCTCCATCTTCATCCACCCGCTGCTATAGCGAGTGCTCTCGAAGCGAAGTCAATGGAGGTGCTTGAGCTCTGCGACGCTGAGGTTCAGCGATTCCAAAGCCGCTGCAAGGGCGCGCCACTGATCGGGTGCAGGCACACCGCGCTCCTCGCGTAATGGGTCGAAGCGCTCGACGTCATCCGCTACTCGTTCGGCGCTCCGTTCGGCCTCACTTGGAAAGACGAGGCGCACGACCTTGGACGGCCTCTTGTAAGCCATGCGCTCACCTCGAGCCGAAGGAGGCGGCGTGGAGTCAACGTTCGATCGATCTCCGAAGGCTGCACTGGCGCATCGGGCGGGCTCCCTGGCAACGCAGGCGGAGCGACGACTACAGGCGCTACCGCGCGAAAGACGCGAGGACCGCGGGTCTCGCTGACGTTCAGATCCTCGCTGCCTTGGAGCGACTCAGAAGGCCGAAGATCGGCGAAGCGCTTCCTTCGATAAACAATCAGCGGTTGCTGCGTCGCTGCTGGCACAACGGGCGTGCTGGAGAACGCTGCTTCGGCGGCAAGTCTTGAAGCACTTTTTGCTAGCGCCAGATCCTCCGGAATCGCGCTCTGTAGGACGGTGCTGCTGTCGTCTCGTTCTAGGAGTTGAGTCTGGCTGTCGCGATACTGCATGTAGTGCGTCGAAGATCGAGGATGCGGCCCGCCAAATCGGGCCAAGTACAAGGGGCACTAGTGGCCGCATCGTGCTTGTGCGGTGCTGTCGACTCTAGCGCCTTTTATCGCCAGCCGTCCGGCCTCAGGCTTGTGGCTCCCAGCGTGTGCAGCGTTGCCGGTGCGCCATATGCCGCAACCGTGTTGTACTTGCCTGCGGAGACAGGTTTGCAGCGACTGCGGTCTGTCGACCTCCATCCTCCCAAGCGCGGTTTCGGCACGAAAGCTGTCATCCCGGCGCAGCGCGCGGTTGGGCGCCGGCGGCCGCTCTCCGAGGGCGGATTCAACCGGTCCGTGCAACACACTGATCGCTGCGTAAGGCAGCAGGAGTGTTGCAGATGAAGTACCGCACACGCATCTACTACACGGTCGCCCAGAAGGCTCTGATGTGGGAGC
>NZ_JABWMJ010000033.1 GCF_013366375.1 Rhizobacter koreensis
GCGGCTCTCGGGCTTGACGGGTTTCTTCGGAGGCTGTCATAATCGTGGGCTTGGCTGATGGGGTGAAAGCTTGATCGGCCGGTCGCTTCGACGAAGCGGGCTGCGAAAGCGGCGAGTTCGAGATAACGAGACCAGATAGTTGACACGGTCTTTCAGGTGGTGTCATAATCGTGGGCTCGGCTGATAACGAGCGCGTTGTCAGCGGTAATCGGAAGATTACGGTTCTTTAAAAACTAACAGCCGATAAGTGTGGGCGTTTGAAGGCGGATGCCGGGGTCGCAAGGCCTCAGGTCTCTTGGACCTTAAACGCTCACTGAATGGAATTCATGCTGGCTTTTATAGCCGGCGGAGTTCACTTCAATTCTTTGAGCAACATTCAAGATCGAACTGAAGAGTTTGATCCTGGCTCAGATTGAACGCTGGCGGCATGCTTTACACATGCAAGTCGAACGGCAGCACGGGAGCAATCCTGGTGGCGAGTGGCGAACGGGTGAGTAATACATCGGAACGTGCCCAGTAATGGGGGATAACCCGGCGAAAGCCGGACTAATACCGCATACGACCTAAGGGTGAAAGCGGGGGATCGCAAGACCTCGCGTTATTGGAGCGGCCGATGGCAGATTAGCTAGTTGGTGGGGTAAAGGCCTACCAAGGCGACGATCTGTAGCTGGTCTGAGAGGACGACCAGCCACACTGGGACTGAGACACGGCCCAGACTCCTACGGGAGGCAGCAGTGGGGAATTTTGGACAATGGGCGCAAGCCTGATCCAGCCATGCCGCGTGCGGGAAGAAGGCCTTCGGGTTGTAAACCGCTTTTGTCAGGGAAGAAACGCTCTGGGTTAATACCTCGGAGTAATGACGGTACCTGAAGAATAAGCACCGGCTAACTACGTGCCAGCAGCCGCGGTAATACGTAGGGTGCAAGCGTTAATCGGAATTACTGGGCGTAAAGCGTGCGCAGGCGGCTTTGCAAGACAGATGTGAAATCCCCGGGCTCAACCTGGGAACTGCATTTGTGACTGCATAGCTGGAGTGCGGCAGAGGGGGATGGAATTCCGCGTGTAGCAGTGAAATGCGTAGATATGCGGAGGAACACCGATGGCGAAGGCAATCCCCTGGGCCTGCACTGACGCTCATGCACGAAAGCGTGGGGAGCAAACAGGATTAGATACCCTGGTAGTCCACGCCCTAAACGATGTCAACTGGTTGTTGGACGGCTTGCTGTTCAGTAACGAAGCTAACGCGTGAAGTTGACCGCCTGGGGAGTACGGCCGCAAGGTTGAAACTCAAAGGAATTGACGGGGACCCGCACAAGCGGTGGATGATGTGGTTTAATTCGATGCAACGCGAAAAACCTTACCTACCCTTGACATGCCAGGAATCCTGCAGAGATGTGGGAGTGCTCGAAAGAGAACCTGGACACAGGTGCTGCATGGCCGTCGTCAGCTCGTGTCGTGAGATGTTGGGTTAAGTCCCGCAACGAGCGCAACCCTTATCATTAGTTGCTACGCAAGGGCACTCTAATGAGACTGCCGGTGACAAACCGGAGGAAGGTGGGGATGACGTCAGGTCATCATGGCCCTTATGGGTAGGGCTACACACGTCATACAATGGCCGGTACAGAGGGCTGCCAACCCGCGAGGGGGAGCTAATCTCAGAAAACCGGTCGTAGTCCGGATCGCAGTCTGCAACTCGACTGCGTGAAGTCGGAATCGCTAGTAATCGCGGATCAGCATGTCGCGGTGAATACGTTCCCGGGTCTTGTACACACCGCCCGTCACACCATGGGAGCGGGTTCTGCCAGAAGTAGTTAGCCTAACCGCAAGGAGGGCGATTACCACGGCAGGGTTCGTGACTGGGGTGAAGTCGTAACAAGGTAGCCGTATCGGAAGGTGCGGCTGGATCACCTCCTTTCTGGAAAATGGCAACGCACATCAGCTGCGGTCGCAAGACCAGTGCAGCCGATGCAGCCGAGCCCACATCAGCATCCAAATTTGAACGCCCACTCTTATCGGCTGTAAGTTGAACACAGCATGTGAACGTGAGCCGGCTTAGCCGCGCAGCTCCTGGCTCGTGTGCCTGGCTGCCAACGTGCGAACGCAGACGAGCTTCACAACCGGTGAAGGGTCTGTAGCTCAGTTGGTTAGAGCACCGTCTTGATAAGGCGGGGGTCGTTGGTTCGAACCCAACCAGACCCACCATCTTCATGGGGGATTAGCTCAGCTGGGAGAGCACCTGCTTTGCAAGCAGGGGGTCGTCGGTTCGATCCCGTCATCCTCCACCACGTCACTGCACATCGTCGTCATCGATCGGTTGACGCAAGCGACCTCCTGCGGTTGCTTGCGTCAGCGCTTTGCGAGAGCGACGGCTGGTGTTCTTTAACAATTCGTAGAGTCGAAATATCAGAGTTGCCGGCAAAAGGAATCGCCGCTTTCGCGAGAAGGTGCTGCGGTTTCATGTGCTGCCGGCGACGCTTGATTGCGTCAACAGCATCAACTCGCGAGAGTTTGATTGATTGAAGAACGGCGTAACGCAAATACTCAGCAAGTCCTTGACGATGCCTTGGGGCCGCAGTGCCCGCAAGGCGTCAAAGTTATAGGGTCAAGTGACTAAGTGCATGTGGTGGATGCCTTGGCGATTACAGGCGATGAAGGACGTGATAGCCTGCGATAAGCTTCGGGGAGCTGGCAAATTAGCTTTGATCCGGAGATTTCCGAATGGGGAAACCCACCCTTAGGGGTATCGCATGATGAATACATAGTCATGCGAGGCGAACCGGGTGAACTGAAACATCTCAGTAGCTCGAGGAAAAGACATCAACCGAGATTCCGAAAGTAGTGGCGAGCGAAATCGGAGGAGCCTTGTACTCTTTAGCCAGTGATTTATCAGAACGGAATGGAAAGTCCGGCCATAGCGGGTGATAGCCCCGTATGAAAAAAGTCGCTGGTGGAACTAGGTGTACGACAAGTAGGGCGGGACACGTGACATCCTGTCTGAAGATGGGGGGACCATCCTCCAAGGCTAAATACTCGTAATCGACCGATAGCGAACTAGTACCGTGAGGGAAAGGCGAAAAGAACCCCGGGAGGGGAGTGAAATAGATCCTGAAACCGCATGCATACAAACAGTCGGAGCCTGGAAACGGGTGACGGCGTACCTTTTGTATAATGGGTCAGCGACTTACATTCAGTGGCAAGGTTAACCGAATAGGGAAGCCGTAGAGAAATCGAGTCCGAATAGGGCGTTCAGTCGCTGGGTGTAGACCCGAAACCAAGTGATCTATCCATGGCCAGGATGAAGGTGCCGTAACAGGTACTGGAGGTCCGAACCGACTAGTGTTGCAAAACTAGCGGATGAGCTGTGGATAGGGGTGAAAGGCTAAACAAACTTGGAAATAGCTGGTTCTCTCCGAAAACTATTTAGGTAGTGCCTCAAGTATTACCGTCGGGGGTAGAGCACTGTTATGGCTAGGGGGTCATGGCGACTTACCAAACCATTGCAAACTCCGAATACCGATGAGTACAGCTTGGGAGACAGTGCACCGGGTGCTAACGTCCGGACACAAGAGGGAAACAACCCAGACCGCCAGCTAAGGTCCCTAAAATTGGCTAAGTGGGAAACGAAGTGGGAAGGCTAAAACAGTCAGGATGTTGGCTTAGAAGCAGCCATCATTTAAAGAAAGCGTAATAGCTCACTGATCGAGTCGTCCTGCGCGGAAGATGTAACGGGGCTAAGCCAGTTACCGAAGCTGCGGATGCACAGTTTTGCTGTGCGTGGTAGGAGAGCGTTCCGTAGGCCTGTGAAGGTGGCTTGTGAAGGCTGCTGGAGGTATCGGAAGTGCGAATGCTGACATGAGTAGCGTTAAAGGGGGTGAAAAGCCCCCTCGCCGAAAGCGCAAGGTTTCCTACGCAACGTTCATCGGCGTAGGGTGAGTCGGCCCCTAAGGCGAGGCAGAGATGCGTAGCTGATGGAAAACAGGTCAATATTCCTGTACCGATGTGTAGTGCGATGTGGGGACGGAGAAGGTTAGCTCGGCCGGGTGTTGGATGTCCCGGTTCAAGCGTGTAGTCGTGCCGCCTAGGCAAATCCGGGCGGCTTAGATGAGGCGTGATAACGAGGCGGCTTGCCGCTGAAGTGAGTAATACCCTGCTTCCAGGAAAAGCCACTAAGCTCTAGCTACACACGACCGTACCGCAAACCGACACTGGTGCGCGAGATGAGTATTCTAAGGCGCTTGAGAGAACTCTGGAGAAGGAACTCGGCAAATTGACACCGTAACTTCGGAAGAAGGTGTGCCTTTAGTAGGTGAACCATTTGCTTGGGAAGCCCAATGAGGCCGCAGAGAATCGGTGGCTGCGACTGTTTATTAAAAACACAGCACTCTGCAAAGACGAAAGTCGACGTATAGGGTGTGACGCCTGCCCGGTGCTGGAAGATTAAATGATGGGGTGCAAGCTCTTGACTGAAGTCCCAGTAAACGGCGGCCGTAACTATAACGGTCCTAAGGTAGCGAAATTCCTTGTCGGGTAAGTTCCGACCTGCACGAATGGCGTAACGATGGCCACACTGTCTCCTCCAGAGACTCAGCGAAGTTGAAATGTTTGTGATGATGCAATCTCCCCGCGGAAAGACGGAAAGACCCCATGAACCTTTACTGTAGCTTTACATTGGACTTTGAACAGATCTGTGTAGGATAGGTGGGAGGCTTTGAAGCGGTGCCGCTAGGTGCCGTGGAGCCAACGTTGAAATACCACCCTGGTGTGTTTGAGGTTCTAACCTTGGCCCGTTATCCGGGTTGGGGACAGTGTATGGTGGGCAGTTTGACTGGGGCGGTCTCCTCCCAAAGCGTAACGGAGGAGTTCGAAGGTACGCTAGGCACGGTCGGAAATCGTGCTGATAGTGCATTGGCATAAGCGTGCTTGACTGCGAGACTGACAAGTCGAGCAGGTACGAAAGTAGGACAAAGTGATCCGGTGGTTCTGTATGGAAGGGCCATCGCTCAACGGATAAAAGGTACTCTGGGGATAACAGGCTGATACCGCCCAAGAGTTCATATCGACGGCGGTGTTTGGCACCTCGATGTCGGCTCATCTCATCCTGGGGCTGTAGCCGGTCCCAAGGGTATGGCTGTTCGCCATTTAAAGAGGTACGTGAGCTGGGTTTAAAACGTCGTGAGACAGTTTGGTCCCTATCTTCCGTGGGCGCTGCAAGATTGAGAGAGCCTGCTCCTAGTACGAGAGGACCGGAGTGGACGCACCTCTGGTGTATCGGTTGTCACGCCAGTGGCATTGCCGAGTAGCTAAGTGCGGAAGAGATAACCGCTGAAAGCATCTAAGCGGGAAACTCGTCTCAAGATGAGTCTTGCCGGGGCCTCGAGCCCCCTGAAGAGTCGTTCTAGACCAGGACGTTGATAGGTCGGGTGTGGAAGCGCAGTAATGCGTTAAGCTAACCGATACTAATTGCTCGTGCGGCTTGACCCTATAACTTTGACCACGCGTCAAAAGACTTCGGGTACAAAGCGTTGTGCCGCTCTTCAACCCATGCTGCACGCAATCAAGAATCTGATACCCCGAGAGCCTTTTCCGCTCTCGGACGACTCTGCGAATTGGCTGTCGCGCCCCCAAGAGCGACGACAGCAACAAGTCAAGCCTGATGACCATAGCGAGGTGGTCCCACTCCTTCCCATCCCGAACAGGACAGTGAAACGCCTCAGCGCCGATGATAGTGCGGGTTCCCGTGTGAAAGTAGGACATCGTCAGGCTACATTACCCCC
>NZ_JABWMJ010000034.1 GCF_013366375.1 Rhizobacter koreensis
GCGCGCGAGTCGGCCTGCCGAAGGCCCTTGCGCAGTCCGAAGCCGGCTCTCGCGGACCCCAAACCGTTCGATGGCACTAGTTCCACTCACTCCTTGCTGCGGAACGTGTTCTGCAGACCTTCCCTAGAGGCCAAGCACCAAAACTGCCTGCTGTAGCTGCTGAAGCCACGGGCAATCGTTGCGTGGTCACCCCACCACCATCAGCCCGTCGAAGTCCGCAGATCGGACCACAGTCCGCGCTGTTTGAGCGAAGGCTCCAAGCGACCACCGGCACGCGCCGGGATCAGCGCCAGCGCCTCAATGCTCGCCGTGGAACGGCTCGTGCGGCGTCCCAGCAGCTTGGCTCAGCTGAAGCAGCGCCGCCCAGACCGCCACAACGTACCCCGCGGCACCTTCCAGCTGCCCCATCGCCGCCAGCCGCTGCAGCTCCTCCGCAGGCGGATCGCTGGCGATGTAGACGCCCTCGGGCGTGTCTTGGATCGTGATCGTGAACTTGGGCACTGTCGCTCTCGGTTCGGTCTCTGTGCGGCTACGGTTCGCTTGGTAGCCGCTCTTGGTCACCTCTGTCCGCCTACGGTCCGGTTGTGGTCCGCTTTCGGTCCGCTTGCGGTCCGGATTTGGTCCGGTTTGACGCCAGGGCCAAGACGGAATGCGAGTGCAGGATAGGCGACGTGGCGCCAAATGTCTGACAAGCCAGCGCACGGCCCGAGCGCGCGGGGCGTAGCAGGGCCCGCCCTCCACGGAGCCGCTGAACGCCAGCAGAAGAGAGCGCCAGCGGCTGCGAAGGCTGCTCAGCCCTCTGGCACAGCAGGCTGCGGGGCGACCTCGGTGCGAGGTAGCGGCTGCACGGCTGGGCCGACGTGCGGGGTGATCTTGCCTGAGCTGCAGGCGGTCAATCCCTCGGCGTAGGTAATCAGCGTGTCTTAGTGCTTGGCTACGATGCCTGCACCTAAGACTTAGAGCTGCAGGCCGCGTGGCGATCAGCCCTTATAGGTCGGGAGGACCAAGATGCGAACGTGGCCTGCCTTGCTCGTGCTTCTGACGCTTGCGGCTTGCTCGACGGCGGCGACGGAGGCGCCAGAGTTGACGGATGCGCCCCCGCAGCGCGTCTTCGTGGAGCCGCAAGTGCCGGGGCAGAACGCAACCATCGTCGCGGTCTACCAACGCGGGAGCGGTACCTGCTACTTGGCGCTGTTCGTCGGACGTAGGCTGGTTGCAAGGCTTGCGCCGGGCGAGCGTGTCCAGGTACCTGTCGAACCGGGCGTGCACCTCTTGACCACCTGGTCCTACCCGGAAGGGGCGTCGGGGTGCGCTCGCCCGAGCACTGACCACATTCCGCTCGAGGCCCGCCTCACCCCCGGCGAGGCCAGGTACATCCGACTGACGATCTCCGAATCTGGCGCCGTAAACACGCTTGGCCCAGCTCGCTGAATACCTTCGGTATTTAGAAGTGGTGGCTCCGCGAGTTGCCAAGCGTGTGACGTGCGCGGTGCGCCGTGCCTATGGATCGCGGGGCGTAAGCTCCGCACGCATCGCGGAATGCCTATGTAGCGGGCGCTTTCGTCCCAAGGCTGCCGGCACAAGCTACAGGTGCTGGCTGGGAGACGAACTATGCCCTCATCGAACAAAGCCGCTAGCAGTGAAGCGGAATGGCCAACGATGAGGCGCCAGCTCGAACTGTCACGTCGAGAGGCCTCCTCAGCCTTCACCGCGATCTTGCGCAAAGTCGAGACTCGGAGCAGCCTGGTTGATGTGCATGATCTAAATCGTTGGAGGGAGGCGCGCGAGCGCCGGCAGGCAGTGGAAGAAGAAATCAACGCCTATCTCGTCCGCCGACTCGAGGAAGGCACCTAAAGGTACGGGTGTTGCGGCTCCTAAACCTACAGCCTCGCGGGAACGCTGGGGAGGTTTTGGGGTGCCCTGCCTGGAGTAGTCTGTCGACAGGCCCTAGGAGCCGCCATGCGCGAATCTGACGACGACCTGCTCTGGACAGACTGGGCCGCTCTGCGACGCAAGTTTGAGCAGGCGGGACGTGATTGCGCGGCCTCCTTCAGCGTAGTTCTGCGGGAGTTCGAGAGTTCGGGGCACGTGGCAGATCATGTCCTGGCTACCTAAGCACAGGCACGAGATCGTCGGCAGCGCGTCGATGCCGCAGTCCACAGCTATCTCCAGGGGCGAAGCGTGTACTGAGGGCGCGGCCCATCCGGGCCTGCAACGATCTGCCGTAGCTGTTCAAAGCGCTGGCATGTACGCGCCCTCGCCGCGCGCCTGCGTTGCTAGCGACGACGAGCGAGCTATAGCCGTCCAAGTTCGTCACGCGGCCTCGGTGACTTTGCTCGGGGACCGGCCGGGGCCGGTGAACTGTCGTCTTCCAGTGTGTACGAGATCAGCATTGCATTCTCTCGATCAACGGGACCCGTATAGAACAGAATCAGCGTACGACCGGATTTGTAGAAAAAACTCAGGCTTCCGTCTTCCTTGTCGGGCAAGATTCTGGGCGAACCATACTTCTTCCGCAGAGTTTGAGTTAACTGCAGCGCTAGCCTTTTCGCTTCGGAATTAGTAGAAGCCTCGTCTTTGGTTAGAACTACCTTGACGAGCCGATCCTGAGAAAAGTGGAACAGCACGGCAAAACGCGTGCTTGACAAGCTGCTAGAGGCAGCCATTACCTTCGTGACTCCGCGTGCCTCTAAAGCGTCCAGCTCCTTGAAGCTGCTCGTTCCGCGACGGAGCTCGGCCAGTGGCACAGGAGCGCCGGCTGCGGGCACCTTGCGTTGAACGTCGCTGATCGAATCGCCGAACTCGGTACCGCTCCAGAACACCTGCGACAGAGCAGGGCTGGACCCTAAGCACAAGAGAACTGCGACAACGCTGTAGCTATACGGGATCCGGCTGATCAGCCGGCTAAAGAACAGCCCCAAGCGGCCTCGAAGATCGCTGCGGTAAATGGGGGGATCGCGAGCCATGGCTGTCTCTCTGGACGTGTCACATCATGCCGCTTCTCGAGGAGGAGCGCCGTTGGTGACGGCGGGGCTGCTCCAAGCTGGCGCCCTTAGTTGGTCGTTCTTCTGAGGAGCCCACAGGTCGAAGGTGCTCACCAACACGCGAAGATGCTCACATATTTGAGGTGACCATCTTCGGCCTTACATGAGCACCTTCGTCTCGCCCGCAGCTAACGGCTCCAGAGGTCGGGGATGAGCACGGAAGTCAACGGGTTCGGGTGTACGCTCAGCAGGCACCGTCCCGAGGCGATGAAGATCCGCGCAAAGCATGGCTCCTCGAGGTAGGGTCGCACCTGCGACAAGCACAGCTGCGCGGCCTCGGCCACGTCCCCCGGGCGGCGTAGGGCTGATACGGGCCACCCGTCGTCGATAAGCAGCCAATTTGTGGCGTGTCGGGCGTAGCTGCCCGCTCTCAGCTTCACGGTGTTGTCCTCGATCCAGTACGCCATTGCCGCCGCCCACTGGGTCAGGACGTCGCCGGCTTTCCAGCGCCGAGGGCACCTGGAGGCTTCTTGCGACAAGCCTTGTGGCTCAAAGCTGGCGAGGTTTTGGTGCCCTGGAGCAAACGCCCGCAGCGGAACAGCGGCGTCGTGCTGGTCGCGCGCGGCCAGGATCCGGGCCCACTCTTCCGGTGCGGCTCGCGCGCAATCGATACCCACGGCCACGGTCGGCAGGAACAGGCTGAAGTAGGACCCGCCCGTGCATTCGACGCGCAGGGGATAGCGCAGCTCCGAGCCTGGCACGAGCGCGGCGAGCAAGCGCGCGACCGCATACCGCGCGCATTGTGATTCCGTAAGCGCGTCAGCTGGCTCGCGAACCGGGGCGTGGAGCTGGCGCAAGTGAACGACTAGCTCTCGGGCGGAAGCGGCGGAGATAAGAGGAGCGGGCTGCATGCTTGAGGAGGCTCTACCTGGCCGAATGACGGAATGAACTACGGCGATGGAGGACCCGGATGTCAGGTGCGAGCCAGAGCTGGCAGGCAGCGGGGCGCCCTTACCTAGACGCCTGGGAGCCACACGCTCCGGCCGCATTGCACGTCTTGCCGACGAACGGCAAGCGTGGCAGTCAACCCGCGGGGTCTACGTCCCCACAATGAGCCCAACGCCACTAAGAGAAGCCCGGCGCCGGTATGAAAGCTGTCGAGTACAAAGGCCACAGGATCACTCCCATGATCGTTCCGGCCGACGGCGGCGTCTGCGCGTCAGTAGCCGTCGTCGGCCCTGAGCGTGGAGGCCTGCGCTCGCAGCGGTTCATCGATCTGGGCCAGTTCCAAGACGCTGAGTCAGCATTCAGTGCAGCGATCGGGGCCGCCGAAGCGTGGATCGACGACGAGGCTCGGCGTACGCGACGCACACCAGGCACTGACTTCGCATCGCTCTTCTAAGGCGTCTCATCGGCCCTGCGCTTTGACGAGAAGGCCGGCCGGGACGCTGAACCCACCTTCGCTTCCGGCGCCGGGTACTCCACTAACCGAGGAACCCGCGCAGACGCCTCGGCCGACCTTGCGGCCGCCTTCTCGGCGCTGATCAGCGCCACCAGCGAGGCTGACCGGGCGAGCACCGCATCAAGGGCAGCTTGTAGACGCGCTGTGCTCCGGCCGCGCCTGCGCTCCCGTTCGATGGCTGCCACAAGGCTGCGTTTACGGGCATGCAGATAAATCAGGTGCATCTGCCGGATGACCGCGCGCGACGGAAAGCGATTGCTCAAATTCATGGACCGAATGTCGGCCGGCTCGCTCCCGTACCTTTGTAGGACAGTGCCGCTGTCACATTCTTGTGACTGTGACCTTTCTCACGCCGCTTGCTGGCGCCTTTGTTTTCTCGCTCCATCACCCCAGCGAGGGGGTCTCGTCGCGTCAGATCAGCCGCAGCATTAGCCACCCACACTTGTGGGCGACTTTAGGGGACAAGTATGAAAGCATCAGCTATAGCGCTGTTCATCGTGGGCGCGGCCGTGGCGAGCGGCAGCGTTGCGAAGGGGGGAAGCCACTACATCAGCGGGCATGTGACCAAGAGCGGCACATACGTACCGCCAAGCATGGCGACAAACCCGAACAGCACGATGGTCGACAACTACAGCAGCAAGGGGAACGTCAACCCATACTCCGGCAGGGTGGGCACGAAAGACCCCTACGCGGTGACAGCGCCATCGCCGAAGAAGTAGCCGTCAGCGCCTCCATCTCGCCTGTCGCTCGCAGCAAAGCAATGAAGTACCCGTGCCTATGTATATATCTGGACGAGGAAAATAACCTGTGCTTTGCCAAGGTGACGAGAGCTGGCGAGAGTCCCAAGCTAGTCATTGACGTGACTACCGATGAGCTGAAGGCCTGCTCGCCCGCTGAGCTGCGGGAAAGACTCGGCGGAACCGTCATCGGGTTGTTGACCGTGTGGAACAAGCACATAGCTTCGGAGTGGAGCGCCGGCAAGCCAAGCGACGGCACGTAGTGGTCGGAACTGCGAGCCCGGCAATCCAGTTGCGGAGAGCCTGCACGGCCCTCAGCTGAGGATTCATACGCGCCTGCGTATTTCAGCCCATCGTAGACGCTCGTTTCAGCCGATCGTAGACGGCGTTTCAGCCGAACGTGGACGCCATTTCAAGCTGATCGTGGACGACGTTTCAGCCTGATCGTGGACGATTGCG
>NZ_JABWMJ010000035.1 GCF_013366375.1 Rhizobacter koreensis
CAGGGGCTCAACCGGGGCGCCTCCGGCGGCCTGGCAGGGGCCCGGGATTGAAGAACTTCAAACCGCAGCCAATCCACTTAACTCAGGCCGCTGCGTGTTCAAACCAGCGGAGCCGGCTCTCACCCCATCGTCACGAGTCAGCCGTCCAGGTGGACTGCGCCGGTCCCGCGCGCGTGGTCTGCCGCATGAAAGCCGCGCGAAGAGCGGTGGGCGCGGTGGGCCTCTGTATCGGCATCCGCAGATGAAGCGTCTTACCCTCAGCCTCTCTTACCAGCGCCGTCATGGTGTCGCCATGAATGGGCTTTGCAATCAAAGCGTCGAATAGGCATCCTGGCGAGGTGCTGAGCCCGTTGCGGCTGTCATGGCCAGCCAGGCCGATGACCATTGCCAGCGAACTTGAATCCTGCAGCCGCATGTGGCGCACAACATCGCAGCTGTACATGCCGAGCATGTCAAGAGCGATGATGACCAAGTGCGGCTCCAACTGCGCCGCCAAAGCCAAGCCAGCCGGGCCATTCTGGCAATCAACGGCGTGACATCCGCTGGCATCAAGCTGATGGCACAAGGATTTCGCGGCATCCACCTCATCGTCGAGTACCAGAACCCGGAGCGCCGATGCAGAGAACACGTCTTTCAACTTGCTTCATGGAAGTGCGCTGCGACTCGCAGCGACGCATCAGCGTACTCCTCCAGGGCGCCATCCATGCAGGTCTCGCCGACGTAAGCGTCACTTTGTGCAACCGGCGGCAAGGAAGCAAGGAAGGCTCAGGTGATCAGGTGCCGTGTCGAGTGGGCCCGCATGGGAGTCCTGCAAAGCCGTCGTCAGCGGACGAGCTACCCACACCAGGTAGGGAAGCGAAACAGGCGTGGGGTCACCACGCCTGTTTCTTCCGAGCTACTTTTAGCTTACTGCGGCGTCACCACCGTGCGGATCCACGCCGGGGCGCCGCTGGTGAGGTCGCCGACCTTCACGTTGCGGAACGCGTTTTCGGTGTCGGCGCCGTAGTTGGCGGCGGCGGTGACCGCCGTCAACAGTTGCTGGTACGCCGGCGCGGTGGCGGCCGTGAGCCGGAGCTCGACCAGGCCGTCCGACGCGATGCTGTTCACCGAGTTCCCGCCGGTGAGGTTGGTCATCATGTAGCTGCCGGCCGGCAGGGTCTGCTGGATGCGCATGACCGTGCGGCTGGCTGCGTGCAGGGCGCTGGTGCGCCCGTAGGCGCCGCTGCTGTGACCGCCCGGGCCGAGGAAATCGATCCGTACCGCGCCGGTCTGCTGCGCGAAGGCGGAAAGGCTTGCCGCGGCGAGGCCGGCAAAGACGAGCGATCGAAGTGCTTTTCTCATATCAGTGACTCCTTGTCTCTCAGCGCGCGGCTTCGCGCGTGCGCCGACCGATCGGGCCGGTGGACGGTTGGACGATGGTGCCGTCGGCCGCATGGAAGCCCGAGACGGTGAGGACAGCGGTCAGCACCCGGTGCATCCGCGACACCTCGTTCGCGGGGTCGCCGCGCGTGCCCCACTCCCAGAAGGCATGGCCGCCGCCACCGCTGGCGTTCGAGCTCAGGCTGAACTGGTACGTCGGGATCCCGGTGTTGGCCGGCACGTTGTCGTTCAGGCTGCCCGAACCGGTGCCCACGTTCAACGACGTCGACTGACCGGTCGCGATGCCCGACTGGATGCCGGCATGCGTAGCCGGGCTGTCGTAGCTTTCTGCGACGTAGGCCGGGCGGAGGCCGTACCAAACCTGCGCCATGCTCACCGCGTTCGCGGCGCCCGAGACGAGGCCGTAGCGTGCGTTCTCGGCGTCCTGACCGGCCTTGAACATCGGCTGGATCACGTCGCGGATCTCGTTGAGCGTCTCGGTGACGGGCGAGCGCATGTCGACTTCCAGCGAGCAGCTCGGCACCACGCTGCTGCCGGCCGGGATCGGCTCGCAGCTGGCGCGGCCCACCGTGTAGGTGGTGCGCGGCGCGCCCGGACGCAGCTCGCTAGGCGTCTTGACGTCCGAGATCCTGGCGATCGCGGCCGCCATGGCTTCGACGGCGCTCGGCTGGGTCGGGCCGGGGTTCGTCGGAGCCGAGAATTTCATTTCGAAGCGGTAGCTGCCGAGGAAGTTGAGGATGCCGCCGCCTTCGAGGCCGAAGTTCGCCACCACGTTGAGCGGGTTGGAGCCGGTGCCCAGGTCCTGCTCGAAGCCGTACAGCTGCTTCATGCCAGCCAGGTTGCCCTTGCCCTCTTCACCTGCCGTGCCGCAGATCCAGACGTCGTACACCGGGCGGATGTTGTGCTTCTTCATCCCCGCGGCGAGGATGAACGCGTTCGTCGTGCTGCTCATCATGTCGCCGTAGCCCGGCACGTAGATGCGCACGCCGCCACCGTTGGCGGCCGTCGTTGCATTGGTGAACCACTGGCTGGCGATGTTGTAGTTGGTGTTCTCGATGACACGGCCGTTTGAGTCGAACGACAGCTCCTCGGGAATGGCGGCGAGCTGTACGGGTGTTTCCACGATCGGCTGCGCGTAGGGCTGCAGCTTGATGTGGTTCCACGGGTCGCTCGCGGGGGGCTGGGTCTCCGGGTTCACCACGTCGATGTGGCCTTCCAGGATGACCTTCGGGAACTCGCCCTTGTAGCTTTGCGCATCGGGGCGGCTCGAGTACGAGCCCTTGATGCGGACGCACGCGTTGTAGACCGGCAGGCCGTCAACGATGTTGACGTCGGTACCAGGCAGGAAGCCGTCGTTGCGCGTCGTGATGTCCGACGGGTCGAAGCCGAAGTCGGTGACGAGGCGACGGTGGATTTCAGCTACTGAGCGGTACTCCTCGCGCGACGGCGAGGGGATCCGCACCAGCTCGAGGAAGTTGTTCCAGCGCTTCTTCGCCATCTCCGGCGTGCGCTGCTCGGTGAGCAGCGCAGCGATCTGCGGATCGTTGGCGATCTTGGAGGCGGCGGTCGCGACGTCGGCCGGCACCGTGGTGCGGTTCAGCGCGGCGGTGGAGTTGGTGATCGACCAGACCAGCGCGGCCGCGTTGAACGGCTGTGCGCGATCGTGGCGGAGCTTGATGGTGCCGTGCGGCTCGACCGTGTCGTTGGCTGCCAGCTCGCCGATCGGCACCAAGCCGCTGACGACCGTGGTGCCGGCGCCGGCGCCGGTCAGCGCGGCCATGCCGTTGGTCAACGCCGTGGCGTTGTTCTTGAGGACGATGGTGTAGACGTAGTCGTAGACCGTACGGCTGACGCGTGTCTCGCTCACCATGCGCAGGGTGATCTCGCGGCCGTCGGCCAGCACCGTGGTGGCGCCGCCGCCGATGGCGAGCGCGGTCTTCGTGTCGTCAGCAGCCGAACCCGTAACGGTGTCGTTCGACGAGCCGCCGCCACCGCACGCGGTCACGGCGATGCACGCAGCCGCGATGAGACTCGGCTTGAACAGGGTAGAAGTCTTCATGCCGTCACCTCCTTGTTGGTGGCGTGGGTCTTGCGAACGTAGGCGCGGCCCGAGCGCAGGCCGATGAAGGCGAGGCCGAGCGCGGCGAGCAGGGCGGTGGCGGGCTCGGGGATCGCGGCGATGGTTGCGTTGCCGGCGGCCAGCACATTGAAGCTGGTGTCGTACACCAGGAACGGCAGCGCGCCCGGCATGCCGCCCGCGTAGTTGAACGAGACGCCGAACCCGCCGACCGACTGGCCCGGGGCCAGCGTCGCGGTCACGTTGCGCAGGAAGCTGTCGAGGTAGCCGGGGTCCGAAAGGTTGGCGTCGGGCTGGAACACCATGCTGTCCCATGCGGCCGGCGAAGACACCAGCTGCAGGTTGGTCGCGCTCGGAAAGTCGACGCTGAACCCGGCGAAGCGGGCGATGTTGGCGTCGTTGGTGACCGTCAGGTCGGCGCGCCATGTATTGATGCCGATCGAGGTGTACGTGCCGCTGATCACTGCGGCTTGCGAGGGCAGGGCGGCGAACGTCAGGGCCGCCGCGGCAGCCACTATCAAAGGAACCTTCAATTTATATCCTCCGGTTTGCATTCAATGCGTTGATATCTTGGATATCTGACGAAGAAGGGGCCGTGGGCTCGGCTCCGCCGTCGGAGTGCCTTCGCAGCGTGCGCATACCCGCCTTCCTCGTGATTTACTTGCGAATTGGTCCGACCATCACCCTTTCGCATGATGTATGCCAGTAGGGATTAACGCGCGGACTGCACAGCTACGACGCCCAATGCAACGCGACGGAAAACCGTCGATTCAATGCACCGATGGAACGGGTTTCCGTCACTCCGGCGCGCACCGTGGACGACGCGGAGCCTCGTAGCGAGGCTGATCGGCAAGCGAGGCTGCGCATGCCGTGGCGGCGGTGAGTGCTAGTTATCATCCGTGCGGGGGCCAGTCCAAGAACCAGCGCCTAGATCTTCGCAGGCGCATACGCGGTTCAGCGCAGTGCAGCGCTGAGCTCCAGTCGCAGCGTAGGTGGCCAGCGCACATGCATCCGCGCCCGCCACCAAGCGACAGGGACGCGTAGGAGCGGCCACGCGCGTAGAGCCGGCTATGCTGCTGCGCACGATGCACGAGCCTTGCCGTTCTTAGTGCCTCGAAGCTCCCCTCGCAGCCACTGTCAAGGCGGAAAATTCATTGGCGAAAACCTGCGCGCCGGTCTTTAGCGGGGCGAACGCGAGGGCGGGTTCTTCAGACGAGGGACAAAGATGCTTGGAGCTTGGAGCACCTTCGGAGCCGGTGCACCGCCGCGTGAGGGTGAGTCAATAGTTTGGGTTCTGCAAACCTATCTGCCCACAACGTGGAACCAGCATCCGCTGGGGCGCGTCGTCTGCGCAATCTATCGAAACGGCTCGCTCATCGACCAAGATGGCAACGTCACCGTAGCTCCCCAGGGCAGCCCCTGGACCTCCTTGCCGCATCATAGCTGGCAGGAACGTCGCGCAGCGCCACGAGCGGCGGAGTTTGAGACTCCCGCTTAGCGGCGAGCGCCGAGTGTGTGCGTCGAGCACCAGCGCCGAGGATGTCGTGGCCAAGCGAGGTCGTTGATACGCGTCGCGGCGCCATTTACCGGCTCATGAGCCCGCCGGGCGTGAGATGAGAACGAGACGCAGCCGATGAGGCAGGCCGAAGCCGCGCACCTGGCGCAGTTCGCCGAGGTGATCCAGGCGCTGAGCTTCGTGAGGAGCGCGCCGTGAACGCACCGCGCACAGACGCTCTGCATTTGGTGGGCAATAGAGCCGGCTCCGCTGGTTTGAACACGCAGCGGCCTGAGTTAAGTGGATTGGCTGCGGTTTGAAGTTCTTCAATCCCGGGCCCCTGCCAGGCCGCCGGAGGCGCCCCGGTTGAGCCCCTGTAC
>NZ_JABWMJ010000036.1 GCF_013366375.1 Rhizobacter koreensis
TGCGTATTTCAGCCCATCGTAGACGCTCGTTTCAGCCGATCGTAGACGGCGTTTCAGCCGAACGTGGACGCCATTTCAAGCTGATCGTGGACGACGTTTCAGCCTGATCGTGGACGATTGCGGAGCGCGCGAGTGAACTTGACCGCGGGCATGCTGGCCGATTTTTCGGCCTGCCATGCCCACCAACAGGATCACGATGCGTCAGATTCGACAGGCACTGCGCCTGCACCTTGAAGCCGGTCTGAGCTACGGCCAGATCGCCCGCGCCGTCGGCATCGGCAAGGCGACGGTCGGCAAGTTCGTGCTGCTCGCCCGCGCCGCCGGCGTCGACTGGGGCATCGCGCAGACGCTCAGCGACGAGCAGCTCGAAGCACGGCTCTACCGGCCTGCCGTGCCGCGCGCGAGCCATCAGCTCGAGCCCGACTACGCCTGGATTCACCAGGAACTCAAGCGCCCGGGCGTCACGCTGCAATTGCTCTGGGAGGAGTACCAGCGGGGCTGCGAGCAGGCGTACAAGTACACCAGCTTCTGCGTCAAGTACCGCACCTGGGCGGCGGCGCTCAAGCGCTCGATGCGCCAGACCCACGTCGCCGGCGAGCGGCTGTTCGTCGATTACGCCGGTCAGACCGTACCGATCGTCGATGCGGCCTGCGGCGAGATCCGCCGCGCCCAGATCTTCGTGGCCGTGCTCGGCGCATCGAACTACACCTACGCGTGCGCCACCGCGACGCAGAGCGCGGTCGACTGGGTCGGCTCGATCATCGACGCGCTGGAATTCATCGGCGGCGTCCCGCGCCTGATCGTTCCCGACCAGACGCGCGCGTTGATCGCCCGACCCGACCGCTACGAGGCGGTGGTGAACCGCCTGGTCGACGAGTTGTGCGACCACTACGACGTCGCGGTACTGCCGGCACGCCCGGCGCACCCGCGCGACAAGCCGAAGGTCGAGGTCGGCGTTCAAGTCGTCGAGCGCTGGATCCTCGCGCGCCTGCGCAACCGGCGCTTCTTCAGCCTGGCCGAGCTGAACGCCGCGATCCGCGAGCTGCTGCTCGATCTGAACCAGCGCGCCTTCAAGAAGCTGCCCGGCTGCCGCGCCAGCGCCTTCGACGCCCTGGACCGTGGCGAGCTGCGGGCGCTGCCGGCCACCCGCATGTCGATCGCGCGCTTCAAGCGCGCCCGCGTCAACATCGACTACCACGTCGAGCTTGACGGCCACTACTACAGCGTGCCGCACCGGCTCGTGCGCAGCAAGGTCGAACTGCGCGTCACCGGCACGACGGTCGAGATCCTGGCGGGCAACCAGCGCGTGGCCGTGCACGCGTACAGCAGCCGGCGCGGCGCGCATACGACCACGGCCGAGCACATGCCGGCGTCGCACCGCGCGCACCGGGAATGGACGCCGCAGCGACTGATCGCCTGGGGCGAGCGCATCGGGGCTGCCACCGCGGCGCTCGTGCGCTGGCAGATGGAGCACCGCCCGCACCCCGAGCAGGGCTACCGCGCCTGCCTCGGGCTGCAGCGCCTGGCGCGCCAGTTCGGCGACGAGCGCCTCGAAGCCGCTTGCGCCCGCGCGATGTCGATCCGCTCGCCGACCTACCGCAGCGTGAACTCGATCCTGGCCGCCGGACTGGATCGACAGCAGGTGCCGGCTACGCCAGCCCAGGCGGCACTGCCATCGCACGAGAACGTGCGTGGCCCCGACTACTACCACTGACGAAGGAGACGCCCTTGCTCAACGAACACACCCTGGATCAGCTGCGCGGCCTGCGCCTGGACGGCATGGTCCATGCGCTGTCGGACCAGGGCACGAGTGCCGCTGCGGCCGAGCTGGCCTTCGACGAGCGCCTGGCGATGCTGGTGCAGCGCGAGATCGACTGGCGTGACGCCAAGCGCCTCACCCGGCTGCTCAAGGCGGCCAAGCTGAAGGTCGGCAGCGCCTGCATCGAGGACATCGACTGGCGCGGCTCGCGCGGGATCGATCGCAACCTCGTCACTGCGCTCGCCGGCTGCGACTGGCTGCGCCACGGTCACAACGTCTTGATCACCGGAGCCACCGGGGTCGGCAAGACGTGGTTGGCTTGTGCCCTCGCGCAGCAGGCGGCGCGATCGGGCTTCACGGTGCTGTACATGCGTGCGCCGCGGCTGCTCGAGGAACTGCGCGTTGCCCATGGCGACGGCAGCTTCGGGCGTCGCCTGGCGCAGCTCGCACGCATCGACCTGCTGGCGATCGACGACTTCGCGATCGCGCCGATCACCGCGGCCGAGCGCAACGACCTGCTCGAACTGCTGGACGACCGCGTCGGCACACGCGCCACGTTGATCACGAGTCAGTTGCCGGTCACAGCGTGGCATGAGTGGCTGAACGATCCCACCTTGGCCGACGCCATCCTCGATCGCATCGTGCACACGGCGCATAAGATCGCGCTCAAGGGTGAGTCGATGCGCAAGAAGCAGGTGAAGGCATGACCGCTTCGCGCAACCTGAGCGACACAACCGCTGCAGCCATAAACACGGCTTGCCCACCGCGGCGGTCGTTCGTCGCAAGCGACGCCCGCCGCCGTGGACAAGCCTGCCAATCCAACCCGCCAGCCATTACCGCCTTCGGCGCCGCGTTGCTCACCCCGGCGATGCTCGCCGGCATGGACAACGCTCACCGGTTCAGCGTCATCGTGGACGGCTGGGATACGATGAACTCATTCACTCGCGTGCTTCCGTGATCGTCCACGATCGCGCTGAAACAGCGTCTGCGATCACGTCGAAACGGACGTCCACGATCGCTGAAATGCGCA
>NZ_JABWMJ010000037.1 GCF_013366375.1 Rhizobacter koreensis
AGAGCCGGCTCCGCTGGTTTGAACACGCAGCGGCCTGAGTTAAGTGGATTGGCTGCGGTTTGAAGTTCTTCAATCCCGGGCCCCTGCCAGGCCGCCGGAGGCGCCCCGGTTGAGCCCCTGTACTCATGGTTCAACCCATCACGCCGCAGCCTTCATCGGCGGCAGCGAGTCGAAGTAGACCATGTCCGGTGTGCGCCCGTCATGGCTCTGGTGCGGCCGGCGCGCGTTGTAGAAGTCGAAGTACGCGGCAAGACTGTGCCGTGCTGCGCTGACGCCGTCGTAGGCCTTCAGGTACACGTCCTCGTACTTCACGCTGCGCCACAGCCGCTCGACGAACACGTTGTCGCGCCAGCAGCCACGGCCGTCCATGCTCTGGCGCGCGCCGATGTTCTTCACCTCGGCCACGAAGTCGGCGCTGCTGAACTGGCTTCCCTGGTCGGTGTTGACGATCTGCGGCGCTCCCCAGCGGGCCGCCGCCTCGCGCAAGGCCTCTACGCAGAAGTCCGCCTCCATCGTGATCGACACCCGGTGCGCCAGCACGCGGCGACTCGCCCAGTCCAGCACCGCCACCAGGTACACCCAGCCGCGCGCCATCGGGATGTAGGTTATGTCCAGCGCCCAGACCTGGTTCGCACGCTCGATGGCCAGGCCTCGCAGCGCATACGGGAACACCGGGTGTGCCGGGTGCTTCTTGCTCGTGTTGGGCTTGCGGTACAGCGCCTGGATGCCCATGCGCCGCATCAACGTGCCCACGTGCCGGCGGCCCACCTCGATGCCCTGCAGACGCAGCAGGTCGCGCAGCATCCGGCTGCCCGCGAACGGGTGCTCCAGGTGCAACTCGTCGATACGTCGCATCAACGCCAGCTCGGCCTCGCTCACCGGCTGGGGGTGGTAGTACGCCGTGCCGCGGCTGATGCCCAGCACTTCAGCCTGCCGCTTGATCGGCAGTTCCGCTTGACGGTCGATCATCGCTTTGCGCTCAGCAATCCCGCCTTGGTGAGCGCGCCTTCTAAAAAATCGTTCTCCAGCGTCAGCTGCCCGATCTTGGCGTGCAAGGCCTTGAGGTCCACCGGCGGTGCCTCGGGCGCTACCGCGCCGCCGAACACCCCGGCGGCGCGCTCCATCAGCTGCCTACGCCACTCGGTGACCTGGTTGGGGTGCACATCGTGCTTCTGCGCGATCTCGGCAATCGTCTTGCCGTCGGCCAAGGCCTCGATCGCCACCTTGGCCTTGAACGCCGCCGAGTGGTTGCGCCGTGGTCTTCTGCTCATGTTCTCTGCTCCTGAATCTCGGGCTCTATCCTCGCCCATCGGAGCAGCCAGTCCACTTTACGCCGTGTTCAGATTTGCGCGGCCGGCTCT
>NZ_JABWMJ010000038.1 GCF_013366375.1 Rhizobacter koreensis
CTGACCTGCCCCCCTCCAGCCGTACCAAGGTAATAGAAGGGAAGTCCGCTCATCAGGAGAATGGCGGGCATGAGGAAGAGCAAGTACAGCGAGGAACAGATCATCGGGTTCCTCAAGCAGGCTGAGGCCGGGATGCCGGTGGCGGAGATCTGCCGCAAGGGCGGCTTCAGCGACGCAACGTTCTACAAGTGGCGCTCGAAGTTCGGGGGCATGGAAGTGCCTGACGCGCAGCGGCTGCGCGAGCTCGAGGGGGAGAACGCCAAGCTCAAGAAGCTGCTAGCCGAGGCGCATCTGGACATGCACGCGCTCAAGAGCGTTCTCGGGGTAAAGCGCTAGCCCCACAGGCCAAGCGCGAGGCGATCACCAGGATGGTCAGCGAACACCATCTGTCGGAGCGCCGAGCGTGTCGTCTTGTGGGGCTCTCCCGCGACAGCTACCGCCACCCGCCCGAGCCCGACGCCGCCACGCGAGAGCTGGCCGGGCGCATCGTCGAGATCGCCCAGGTGCGTCAGCGCTTCGGCTACCGGCGCATCCACGACCTGCTGCGTCCGGAGTTCCCGAGCATCAACCACAAGCGCGTGTGGCGCCTGTACGCGGCTGCGAACTTGGCCGTGCGCAAGCGCAAGAAGGTGCGCCGGCCCCCGGCCGAGCGCGTGCCGCTGCAGGCGGCGAGCAACGTCAACGAGGTCTGGAGCATGGATTTCGTCAGCGACAGCCTGGCCAACGGGCGGCGCCTGAAGTGCCTGACCGTGGCTGACGACTTCAGCCACGAGTGCGTCGACATCACCGTGGACTACGGCATCTCGGGCGAGTACGTCACGCGGCTGCTCGATCGCGCTGCCGTGTTCCGTGGCTACCCGGCGGCGGTCAGGACCGACAACGGCCCCGAGTTCACCAGCCGCGCGTTCCTCGCCTGGACGAACGCGCACGGCGTGCGCCACTTGCTCATCCAGCCCGGCAAACCCATGCAGAACGGCTACATCGAGAGCTTCAACGGCAAGTTCCGAGACGAGTGCCTCAACGAGCACTGGTTCCAGACGCTGCACCAGGCCCGCGACGCAATCGCGCACTGGAGGCGCGACTACAACGAGGTGCGACCGCACAGCAGCATTGGACGAATACCTCCAGCGCTCTTCGCCGAGCAGCACCGCCGGCATGCCGGCGGTGCTGCTCACCAGTCCACGGCAACCAACGAGATCACGTAACCTTCAACCCGGACTCCTTCCGAAACACTGGTACGCCGGAAGGGGGCAGGTCA
>NZ_JABWMJ010000039.1 GCF_013366375.1 Rhizobacter koreensis
GAGGGCGGATTCAACCGGTCCGTGCAACACACTGATCGCTGCGTAAGGCAGCAGGAGTGTTGCAGATGAAGTACCGCACACGCATCTACTACACGGTCGCCCAGAAGGCTCTGATGTGGGAGCGTTGGAGGCAAGGCTGGACGCTGCATCAGATCGCCCATCTGTTCAATCGAGCCCATACGTCTGTCCAGGGAATCCTGTCCCGGGCGGGAGGCATTCGGCCGCCGGCGCGGACCCGCTGTGCAACGGCGCTGACTCTGGCCGAAAGGGAGGCGATCTCACGCGCGATGGCGGAAGGCCGGTCCATCCGCTCGATCGCTGCGCTGCTCGGTCGAGCATCATCGACGGTCAGCCGCGAGCTCAAGCGCAATGGCGGTCGAGCGGCCTACCGGGCCAGCGAAGCAGACTGCGCGGCCTGGGACCGAGCGCTTCGTCCCAAGTGCTGCAAACTGGCGGCGAACAGAGCCTTGGCGAGGATCGTGAGCGACAAGCTTCGGCTACTGTGGTCGCCCGAGCAAATCGCCGGATGGCTTAAGAATGCTCATCCGCACGACGAGAGCTGTCGCGTGTCACACGAGACCATCTACCGCAGTCTGTTCATTCAGGCGCGTGGAGCCCTGAAGAAGGAGTTGCTCCAGCACTTGAGACGTACGCGCGGCATGCGCCGGTCTCGGCACTACACGCAGAAGAACGAGACTCATGGACGAATCCTGGATACCGTATCGATCAGCGAACGCCCTGCATCGGTCGAGGATCGAGCCGTGCCAGGCCACTGGGAAGGCGATCTGCTGTTCGGCACGAGCGCGAGCCAGATTGCCACGCTGGTGGAGCGACAAACGCGCTACCTAATGCTCGTCAAGATCCCGGCCACAGACACGCAGACGGTCGTCAACGCGTTGATCAAGACCACGCGCAAGCTGCCGCAGGAGCTCTACAAGTCGCTCACGTGGGATCGAGGCAAGGAGATGGCTGGTCACAAGCGGTTCACGCTAGCCACCGACATCCAGGTGTACTTCTGCGATCCGCGCAGCCCTTGGCAGCGCGGTACCAACGAGAATACGAACGGCTTGCTCAGGCAGTACTTGCCCAAAGGCATCGATATCTCGAGCTACTCCCAGGCCAAGCTCAACGCCGTAGCAAGACAATTAAACGAGAGACCAAGGAAGACGCTTGGCTTCCAGACGCCGGCTGAGCGGTTCAGCCAGATCGTTGCATCGACCGGTTGAATCCGCCGAGGTGTTGCCGAC
>NZ_JABWMJ010000004.1 GCF_013366375.1 Rhizobacter koreensis
GCGCGCGAGTCGGCCTGCCGAAGGCCCTTGCGCAGTCCGAAGCCGGCTCTCGCGGACCCCAAACCGTTCGATGGCACTAGTTCCACTCACTCCTTGCTGCGGAACGTGTTCTGCAGACCTTCCTTAGCTTTCTGGCTCACCGTCGGGAGCGACGGGCGCGCGATGTGGAATGGATTCGTACTACGCTCTTTTCGATTTACAGCGATGCCATCTACTATCTTGTAAAGCTTAGCCTGAGTGCGCCGACAAATGCTCTCGGTAGCAAGGAGGTTCGGCAGCACTTCAGCGAAGCACAGCGGTTCCTTAATCTCCTTCACTGCTATCACGACCCGGCCGGAGCAGCGAAAGAGCTACAAGAGCGGAGCCGCGCTCTCGCTGCCGCCTCTGAGCAGACCGTTGAACTTGCCACGGCATCGGAAGCCGCTCTTGCCACGGTGAAAGCGCTGTTCCAAGCCGACGGTCGAGTGCAAACTAATGCCGGCACCTAGCGAAACATCTAACCACTTCATCGAGCGGACGCCCTCCGCCAGGCTAGCCTGCCTACGGCCGCCGCTCATGTCGAACGTTAGATTGGTGCACGCGTCGCCCCCGACGCGAGCGCTAATACTGAGTGCCGATCTTCGACGAGGGATTAGCGGCGATCTTCGGTGAGCTAGCGCACGCTTGAAGCTGCCTGCCGCGCAAACGCGCGCGCGGCAAACGCCCAAATCATCCGCGCCCCGTCCGGCCCCGCCGGGTCGCCAAATCGAGTTCCGCTGGCCCCGCCGCTCCAGTCGTGGCCCAGCCCTTCCACCTCGCACAGCGTCACCGCCACTCGGCCGCGTTTTCGATAGTCGGTGACGGTCGTCGGGTAGCGCTGGCCGCGGCGCACTTCTCTTGAGGCAGCCGCGGTCGCGCCAGTCGCCGCGGCCCAGGCGTCGGCGGCCAGGCGCGCGTTGGCAGGGGCGACGACGTGGTCGGCCGTGCCCTGGATCACCAGCAGCGGCGGCAGCGCCGCACCGGCACGCCCGCCGAACTGCGGCGCCAGCGTGTAGCGGCCGCGCATGGCGGCGAGAGCGCTTGCGGTGCTGTCGGCGAGCCCCGGCGCGACGCCGGCGTGCATCGCGACGGCGGCGACGCGGTTCGGGTGACGGCACGCGAACAGCGCGGCCATGCCGGCGCCGGCCGAGAAGCCGGCGATCGCGACGCGGGTCGGGTCGACTGGCTCCAGCAGGCAGACCTGGTCGATCGCGGCGAGCAGCACGTCGGCTTCGCGCTGCGCCGCGCCGGAGCGCGTGTCGTACCAGTTCCAGCAGCGCTGCTGGTGCGCGACGCGGGCCTGCTCGGGGTAGAGCACGATGAAGCCCTCGCGCGCTGCGACGCGGTTCATGCGGGTCGAGCGGGCGAACGACTCAGCCGTCTGCAGGCAGCCGTGCAGCATAACCAGCAGCGGCACGCGCTCGCCGGGCGCAAGGCCGGGCGGCTTGTAGAGGCGGTAGCTGCGGGTGCCGAGCGGCGAGATCACGACGCCCTTGGTGAAGCCGGGTTCGAGTGGCGCGCGGCGGGCGCGCGTGGGTGCGGGTGCGAGGCCTGCGGCTTCCAAGCCGGCGGACACGGCCTTCGCGCCGGCTGACACCGCCTTCGCGCTCGCCGACAACGTGTTCGCGTTCCCCTTCAGCGCCTTCGAGCCCGACGCCATCGCCTTCGAGTTCGCCTTCAGCGCCTTTGTCCCGCTCGCCAGCGCCTGTGTGCCGGCCTTCATCGACGCGCGCGACAGCGCGTTGAAGCTGCGCTGCAGCGTGCGCGCCCATTGGGTGGCGGCGGTTCGCTTGGCGGCCATGGCTTACCAGTCCTCCTTCACCGCCAACGCCGCCCGCCCACTCGCACTCGATCGTGCGGCGAGCCACGCCGTCAGCGTCGCCGCCGCGACCACGGTTGCGCACAGCGCGCCGACCCGCAGCCACGGCACCGCGAGGTCCATGGTCCAGTGGAAGCTCTGCGGGTTAACGACGTCGACGAGGACGACGCTCACCGCGAGGCCGAGCGCGAGGCCGAGCAGGGCGCCGCAGGTCGTCCAAACCGCGGCTTCGGCGGCGACGACGGCAGTGATCTGGCGTCGCGTCAGCCCCAGGTGGCTCAGCAGGCCGAACTCCTTGCGGCGCGCGAGCACCTGGGCAGAGAAGCTGGCGGCCACGCCGAACAGGCCGATCGCGATGGCGATCGCCTGCAGGCCGTACGTCACGGCGAAGCTCCGGTCGAAGATGCGCAGCGACACCGCGCGGATCTCGCGCGGGGCGGCGAAGTCGAGCGGCGCGCCGCCGGGGCGCAGCGCCTCGGCTTCGGCTCGCAGCGCGCGCTGCACGTCAGCGGTCGACGTGCCCGGCGCGAGCCAGAGCGCGAGATCGTCGACGCGCGTGTCGACGGCGAGGCGCCGGTAGTCGCCAGCGTCGAGCAGCACCGCGCCGTGCTGGCGCGCGTAGTCGCGCCAGACGCCACGCACGAACACGTCGACGCGCGTGCCGTTCGGCAGCGGCAGCGCGAGGCTCGTGCCCGGCCGAGCGCCGTAGAGGTCGACCATCGCCTCGCTCACGTAGGCGGCGACCGCGCCAGGCGGCGCGGCGACGAGGTCGCCGACCAGCGGGAGGCTGCGCGCGGGGTCGGCGCCGAGCGGGCGCGCGATCAGCGCGACCGCGGGCCGGGTCGGGTCGAGCGGCGCCGAGGTCACGCGCTGCGGCTCGGCGCGCGCGACGCCGGGCACCGCCGCCGCGCGCTCGACGAAGCCCGGCGGTAGGCCGATGTCCCCGCCGCCGCTGACGCGCGCATACAGGTCGGCCGGCAGCACGGTGTCGAGCCAGCGCGCGACCGAGTCGCGAAAGCTCGTCACCATCACCGTCATCGCGACCGACAGCGCCAGGCTCGCGACCACGCCGGCGACCGCGATCGTGGCGTCGCCGCGCCGATGGCGCGCCCGCTGCACCGCGAGCAGCGCGAGCGCGCCCCGCGGCGCCGGCACGACGCGCAGCAGCGCGCCGATCAGCGCCGGCACGGCGGCAATGCCGCCCAGCAGCAGGCACGCGACCGCGAGGTACGCCGCCAGGGGAATGCCGCCAACCGGCGGCAGCAGCGCCAGCGGCGCGGCGATGCCGAGCAGCAGCAGCGCGACGCGCGGCGGCGTGCGCGACGGCGGCCGCGTGGAGCCGAGCCCCTTGAGCGCCTGCGCCGGGGCGATCGACTCGGCGGCGCGCGCCGGCAGCCAGCCGCCGACCGCAGCGGCGACGACGCCGAGCGAGCCGTAGACCAGCGCGCCGGCGATGTCGAACTGCAGCGACGGTGCGACGCCGGCGAAATAGCCGCCGCCGAGGTCGCCGCCGAACACGCGCAGCACGACCGCGGCGAGCGCGCTGCCGGCCAGCAGCCCGAGCGCGCTGCCCACGAGCCCGAGCAGCACCGACTCGGCCAACACCAGCTGCCGGCGCTCGCGCGCCGTGAGGCCGAGTACGCCAAGCAACGCGAGTTGCGGCTCACGCTTGGCGACGGAGAGGGCGAAGACCGAGAACACGAGGAAGGTGCCGGTGAACATCGCGACCAGCGCGAGCACCGTGAGGTTGACGCGGTAGGCGCGCGACACGTTCGAGACGCGCGCGCCGGCCTCGCCGGGGTCGGCGGCGCGCACGCCGGCCGGTAGCGCCAAGTCGTGCAGCACGCGGTCGCGGTCGGCCCCGGCGGCGAGCCGCACATCGATGCGGCTGAGCCGCCCGACCCAGCCGAAGCCCGCCTGCACGCCGGCGATGTCGAGCACCGCCGCGGGCGGGCCGGCGAGGCCGACGCTGCCGCCGACCTTCACATCGACGGGTCCGGAGGCCGACTGCAGGCGCAGCAGCGAGCCCGGCTCAGCGTCGCCGAGCCGGCGCCGTGCCTGGTCGTTGAGGAAGATCGTCGCCGGGTCGACCAGCGCGAAACGGTCGATCCCTTTTGCGGGCTGCGGCAGCAGGGTCGGCGCGAGGCGGGCGACGACGAGGGCGTCGATGCCGATCAGGCGGAGGCGTAGCGGCTGGGTCGCGTCGCTCGGCGCCTGTCCCGCCACCGCCGTCGCCAGCGTCTCCACCTCGATGACCGGGCTCGCCGCCGCCACCTGCGGGTGCGTCGCCACGCCCTCGTAGAGCGCCTCGTCGAAGCCCACCGGCGGGCCGCGCAGCTCGAAGTCTGGTTGCGCATTCACCGAGCGCACGGCGCCGCTGAACTCGGCGAGCGCCGAGCGGTTGACCAGGTGAACCGCGAACGCGAGTGCGACGCCGAGCAGCACCGCCAGCAGCGCGAGCGCGCTCTGCCACGGGTGGTGGCGCACCTCGGGCCACGACAGCTTGGCGAGCAGCGCGAACACGTCAGGCGGCCGACTCGGCGGCAGTGAAGGTCGGCACGCTCACGCGGCGATGCCGCCGGCGGTGAGCGTGAGCACGCGGTCGGCGCGGCTCGCCGCGGCGCGCGAGTGGGTGACCAGCAGACACGCCGCCTGCTGCTCGTGCACCTGCGTGTGCAGCAGGTCGATGATCCGCGCGGCGCTCGCCGGGTCGAGGTTGCCGGTCGGCTCGTCGGCGAGGATGAGGCGCGGCCGGTGCACCAGCGCGCGCGCGATCGCGACGCGCTGCAGCTGGCCGCCCGAGAGCGTCGCCGGCAGGCGGTCGCCGAAGCCGTCGAGGCCGACCGCCTTCAGCACCTCGGCCACGCGCGCCGGGTCGGGCCTGCGCAGCAGCAGCAACGGCAGCGCGACGTTCTGCGCCACGTCGAGGTGCGGCAGCACGTGGAACGCCTGGAACACGAAGCCGAGGTGGGCGCGCCGGAACAATGCCTGCGCCGCCTCGTCGAGCGCGCCGATGTCGGTGTTCTCGATGCGCACCGTGCCGGCGTCGGGCCGGTCGAGCCCGGCAATGCAGTTGAGCAGCGTCGACTTGCCGACGCCCGACTCGCCGACCACCGCGACGAACTCGCCCGGCGCGACGTCGAAGTCGACGTGCTCGAACACGGCAGCGTCGGCGAAGCGCTTGGCGAGGTTGCGGACTTCGACGAGGGCAGTGAGTTCGTTCAGATGCGTTCCTCGTTGGGGGCCGAAGGCTCGGGCGGCAAGCGGTGCGCCTCGACCAGCTCCAGCGCCAACGCCACCGTGCGTTCGAGCGCATCCGACGCGTCGGCCGCGACGACGTGCCGCTCCGGCATCGACCGCAGCCACGTCATCTGCCGCTTCGCGAGCTGGCGCGTCGCGGCGCTGCCGGTGGCGTGCAGATCGCTCAGGTGGCCGGCGTCGAGCGCAGCCCACGCCTGGCGATAGCCGACGCAGCGCATCGAGGGCAGGTCGGGCCCGAGGTCGCCGCGCGCGCGCAGCGCGCGCACCTCGTCGACGAAGCCGGCGGCGAGCATCGCGGCGAAGCGCTCGCCGATGCGCGCGTGGAGCCAGGCGCGATCGAGCGGCTCCAGGCTGATCAGCGGCGCCGGCGTGGCGCGGGTTCGAGGCTCGCGCGATGCGGTCTGCCACGCCGAGATCGGTCGCCCGCTCTGCAGCCAGACCTCGAGCGCGCGCTGCACGCGCTGGCTGTCGCCGGGGGCGAGGCGCGCGGCGGTCGCGGGGTCGACGCGCGCCAGCTCGGCGTGCAGCGCGGGCCAGCCTTCGGCCTGGCCGCGGCGGGTGAGCTCGGCGCGAAGCGCCGGGTCGGCGGCGGGCATCTGGTCGAGGCCGTCGAACAGCGCCTTCACGTAGAGCATGGTGCCGCCGACCAGCAGCGGCAGCGCGCCGCGAGCGCGGATCTCGGCGACCAGGCGGGTCGCGTCGGCGACGAATCGCGCCGCCGAGTAGTGCTCGGTCGGTTCGACGATGTCGATCAGGTGGTGCGGCACGCGCGTGCGTTCCTCGCGGCTCGGCTTGGCGGTGCCGATGTCCATGCCGCGGTAGACGAGCGCGGAGTCGACGCTGACGATCTCGGCCGGCGCGCGCGGCGCCAGCGCGTCGGCGATCGCGAGCGCGGCGGCGGTCTTGCCGGCCGCGGTGGGGCCGGCGAGCACCAAATAGCCGGGGTCGCTCACGCAGCGCGCGGCGCGGGCTGCGGGCTCGCCGCCGGTTCGCCGTCGCGCTGCACCCAGGTCCAGGCGACCGCCGCGAGCCCGATGCTGAACGCGCCGATGCCGAGCGTCACCGGCAGCGAGCTCGCCGCCGTGAGGGCGTGGCCGACCCAGAGGCCGACGCCGAGGGCCGCGGCGGTCATCACGAAGCCCGACAGCGACGCCGCGGTGCCGGCGCGTTCGGGGAATGGTCCGACCGCACCGGCCTGGCCGCACGGCTGGTGGATGCCGTGGCCGATCGCGAACACGTACTGCGGCAGCAGGATCGCCCAGACGCTGGCGACGCCGGCGAGGTCGAGCGCGGCCATCGACACGCCGCCGGCGAGCGAGAACCAGGCGCCCCGCGCGACGGTGCCGCGCAGGCCGAAACGCGGCAGCAGGCGCCGGCACAGCACGGTGCCTGCCACGTAGGCGACCGACATCGTCCCGAGCATCACGCCGTACGCGGCGCGCGGCGTGCCGAGGCGCTCGATGAAGATGAACGACGAGCCGGCGAGCATGAAGAAGAGGCCGCCGTAGGTGAACGCCGAAAGCGTCGCCCAGGCGCGGAACGTGGGGTTCGCGAGCACCGCGCGCCAGTTGGCGAGCAGCGTTCCGGGCCGCGTGGCCAACGGGTTCTTGAGCGGCGTCGTCTCCTCGAAGCGCGTGGCGACGAGCGCCAGCGTCGCGGCGCCGAACAGCGCCGGCATCACGAGCGCGGCGCGCCAGCCGAGCGTCTCGACCGCGAGCCCCCCGAACACCGGCGACAGCATCGCGATCACGCCAAGCCCGCTCAGCGCGCGCGACAGCACGCGGGCACCCTCGGCGGGCACGAACAGGTCGCGAATCACGCTGCGCCCGCAGGTCACCGCCGCGGCCATCGCCGCGCCCTGCAGCGCGCGCCAGGCGACCAACATACCGATGCTCGGCGCGGTGGCGCCGCCGAGCGCCGCGAGCGTGTAGAGCCCCACGCCGGCGAGCAGCACCGGTCGGCGGCCGAAGCGGTCGGCGAGCGGCCCGCAGACGAGCTGGCCGACGCCGAAGCAGATGATCAGCACCGAGAGCGTCAGCTGCGCGCCCGCGACGCCGCCCCCGAGCTCGCGCTGCAGGGTCGGCAGGCCGGGCAGGTAGAGGTCGGTGGTGACCGGCTGGATGCCCATGAAGAGCGTCAGCATCACGACGACCATCGACGGCGTCATGCGGGAAGGGGCGGGGTTCGGCGGCACCGGGGGAGGGTAGCAGGCGGGGCGCCGGGGCCGGGGCGACGGGGCGGCGCCGGCGGCGCCTTCGGGCACGTCCGCATAGCTCGCTTGCGGCGGTGAGCGCCGGTCGCGATCCTGCGACGGCGGGCCGGCGCGTGCGCCGCGGCGCCCGGTGCAGCAGGTCCGTTGGCGATGGCCAACCCGTCACGAACCGCGTCCTCGCTCCAGCTCGTCGGAGCGGCCGCGATGTCGCCGCTGGATCGCGCCACGCCATTGCCGCGCAGCATGGCCTGCGCGCCCGTCGACCCATGCCGAAAGCCTCGGCGCTCGCCCGTGCGACCGTAGGAGCCGCCGCACGCCATCGCCCGCTTCCGGCCGACAGACCGCGCCCGGCTCCTCCGATGGCCTCGCCGGGTGCGCGGCGGACACTTTAGGCAGCGGCGCGCATGCCGTGCGCCGGCCACGAGGAAGCTGCGATGGGATCGAACCTGCCTCGCTCATTTGCTCTCGGCGCCGCGCTGCTGCTCGCCGGCGTCGCCCAGGCCGCCGAGATCACGCTCTACGAGCACGACGACTTCCGCGGGCGCCAGATCACGCTGCGCGACGGCATGCGCGACCTGCAGGGCTCGGGCATGAACGACCGCGCGTCGAGCGTGATCGTGCGGTCGGGGCGCTGGGAGCTGTGCAGCGACTCCGGCTTCAAGGGCTACTGCCAGCTGTTCGACCGCGGCGAGTACCGCTCGATCGACGGCCGCCTGAACGATCGCGTGAGCTCCGCCCGCGAGGTGTTCGACGAGCGCGGGCGCGACGCCGACCGGCGCGGCGGGCGCGACTTCGACCAGCGCGGCGGACGTGACGACGACGGCCGCTGGCGTGACCGCGGCGGCCGCGCTGACGACGACCGCCGCGGCGGCTTCGACCGTGGCGACCGCGGCACGATCCGCCTCTATTCGCGGTCCGACTTCCAGGGGCGCGACATCGAGCTCGAGCGCGACGTCGCCGACCTCGGCTCGCGCGACTTCAACGACCGCGCGTCGAGCCTGGTCGTGACCGGCGGGCGCTGGGAGGTCTGCAGCGATGCGGAGTTCCGCGGCACCTGCACGATCTACGAGCGCGGCCGCTATCCCAGCCTCGGGCGCCTGCAGAACCAGCTGTCGTCGGTGCGCCGGCTGCGCTGACCGACCTTCAACGACCCTTCGGAGCTCCCATGAACCTAACGCTCAGCATCGGCCCGCTCGTCTCGCTGATCGCCGGCATCCTGATCCTGATCATGCCGAGGCTGCTGAACTTCATCATCGCGATCTACCTGATCGTGATCGGCCTGCTGGGCCTGTTCGGCGGCAGCTTCCATCTGCGCTGAGGGCGGGGCGGCGCGAGTCGCGTCGCTCGCGTCGCGGTTCGCTTCCGCCGGCGTCGTCGCGTCGCTGGGGTCGGCTGTCGGCACGAGGTCGGCGGCCTGCGCAAAGGCGGCTTCGGTCGCGTCCGAGCGGGGTTCGATGTCGCTCGCCACGGCATCACGAGCCGACGCCGAACGTGCCGGCCCGAACGCCTCGTCCGCCCGCAGGTAGCGCCACTGCCCGGTCGGCAGGTCGCCCAGCATCACGCTGCCGATGCGCACGCGCTTGAGGCCGGTCACGTGCAGACCGACCGCCTCGCACATGCGGCGGATCTGCCGCTTCTTGCCCTGGCGCAGCACGAAGCGCAGCTGGTCCTCGTTGAGCCACTCGACCTCGGCGCGCCGAAGCGGCTCGCCGTCGAGCTCGAGCCCGAAGCGCAGGCGCTCGATGTCGGCGTCGCTGCGGCTGCGGCCCGGCGTCGGCTCGACGCGCACGAGGTATTCCTTCTCGATGTCGGAGTCTTCGCCGATCAGCTGCTTGGCGACGCGGCCGTCCTGCGTCAGCACCAGGAGTCCGGTCGAATCGATGTCGAGCCGGCCGGCCGGCACGAGGCTGCGCAGGTGCTCGCGCAGGAACCGCTTGCCCGAGCGGTCCTCGCGCCACTGGTTCTCGGGCGTGACGAGCACGAACGCCGGCTGGTAGCCGTCCTCGGCCTGGCCGCTGACGTAGCCGACCGGCTTGTTGATCAGCACGGTCACGCGCTCGGCCTGCTGGTTGCGCGCCTTGGCGTCGACGGTGATGTGCTGCGTCGGCAGCACGCGCGCGCCGAGCTCGCTGACCACCTGACCATCGACCCGGACCCAGCCGCGCGCGATCCACTCGTCGGCCTCGCGCCGCGACGCGATGCCGAGCTGGCTCATGCGCTTGGACAGGCGCAGGGCTTCGGCGCTCCCGCCGGGACGCGCGTCGGCGTTCCGGCTGTCGGGCGCCTCGCTGCCTGCGGCAGCGGGTGCGGTTCGCGCCGGCGCGGGGCGCCGGTCATGGGGCGCGTCGGCCTCGCGCTCGAGTTTTTCGGGCTGCGCGCGCCGGGTCGCCGGCGCATCGCGGTGCGCGGGGGCGTCGGCGCCGGGGCGGTCTCCGCGAGCGGTGGCCCCCGTCGGCGGGTCGTCGCGTCGCGCCGGTCCGCCCGCTGCGAACGGATCCTTGCGACGCATCGGTCGGTCGCCCGCTTGCGGCTCGTGCTCGTGCTCGTGCTCGCGGCGCGGCCCACGGTCTGCGGACGGGTCGCGGCGGCGAGCCGGCTCACCGGCCGCGAACGGGTCCTTGCGCCGTGCCGGGGCGTCGGCGGCGAACGGGTCCTTGTGCCCGCGCGGCCCGGCCGATCGGCCGGCAGGGTCGTCTCGGCCGCGCTCGTGGTGCCGCGACGGAGGCCCGCTCCGCGGTGCTTCTCGCGGCGGCGGGCGCTCGCGATCGCCGAACGGCCGGCGTTCAGGCGGGGCGCCGCGTCCGCGCGGTTCGGTGCGCGCGTGCGGAGGCGCCGGCCGGCGGTCGCCGCCTTCGCGCGGGTCACGATCGCCACCTCGCGAACGATCCTCGTTCGGCCGGCGTAACTCGTTGCGCGGATCGTGCCGGTGGCCCTCGAACTCGCGTCGGGGTCCATCGTTCGGGGCGGGACGATCGCCGCCGGCTCCGCGCCCACGGTCCTCGAACGGCCGCGGCGAACGATCACCCGCGCCACGCGGACGGTCGTCGAACGGCCGCCGATCGCCGGCGCCGCCGCGCGGCTCGAAGGGCCGCGGCGGCCGATTGCCGGGGCCGCTCGCACGCTCGCCCACCGGTCGCTGTCCCGCGTCGCCGCGTCCGCGGCCACGCTCCTCTGACCCCCTCGGCTCCCGCTGGGCAGCCTCGCGCGCGCGGTCGGTGAACGGCGGCCCGTCGCCGGGGCCGCGCGCCCGATCGCCGGATGCGCGCGGCGGCTGCGCGTGCTCCCCGCGCCGCCCGGCCTCGCTGCGGCTCGCGAACGCCTCCTCGCGCCGCGCGCGCTGTTGCTGCGCCTCGGCCAGCGTGGGCCGCTTCGCGACACCGCTGCCGTGGCCGCGCACCGGCGCGCGGCCCGGGGTCGCCGGCGCCGGCCGGCCTTTCTTGAGCTTGAGGGTCGCCATGGGATCGGGTGGTGGTCGCGACACGGGCGGTCGCGACGGGTGCGGCAGAGCCGCGGTTCAGCGACCGCGCCAGAACAGCGCGTCGAGCTCGCGGATCGTGATCTGGCGCCAGGTCGGGCGCCCGTGGTTGCAGACCTCCGACCGCTCGGTTCGTTCCATGTCGCGCAGCAGCGCGTTCATCTCGTCGACGGTCAGCGATCGATTGGCACGTACCGCGCCATGGCAGGCCATGGTCGAGAGGATGCGGTCGCGCGCGCGCTCGACGACGCCGCTCGCGCCGACCTGCGCCAGGTCGGCGAGCACGCTGCGCGCGAGCTCGACCGCGTCGGCGCCGGCGAGCGCCGCCGGCTGCGAGCGCACCGCGAGCACCCCGGCGGAGAGCGGCGCGACGTCGAGGCCGAGCGCGAGCAGCGTGTCGACGTGCGCCTCGGCGGTTGCGATCTCGTGCGCGGTGGCCGCGAACGTGACCGGGATCAGCAGCGGCTGGGCGTTGACGGTGTGGCCGATCGAGCTCGCCTTGAGCCGCTCGTAGACCACCCGCTCGTGCGCCGCGTGCATGTCGACGACGACCAGCCCCTGCGCGTTTTCAGCGAGGATGAACGCGCCGGCGACCTGCGCGAGCGCGTTGCCGAGCGGCCGATCGGCGTCGGCCGGGTGGGCCGAGGGCGCGCGCGGGCCGGCGGCGTCACCGGCGTTGGGCGACGCACCGGAACCCGCCTCGGCGCCTGCGACCGTGCCGGAGCCGAGGCGACCGAGCGGCGCCGCGCCCGGCGGGTCGGCAGCTCCGGCCTCGGCGCCGCCAGGTTCGACGTCGCGCGCACCGGCAGCTTCGACGCGCGTAGCGTCGACGCTGCCGCCACCTGCGCCATCGAAGCGCCATGCCGCCGCGACGTCTTCACGCGCGTACGGGGCGGCGGCCGAGCGGAACGCGAGCAGGCTCTGCTCGACGGCAGCCGGGCCTGGCGCAGCGCCAAAGCGCGCCGGCGGCCAGCCGGCGTTGCCGCGTGCGGACGATCCCGCCGCTGTGTCGGCAGGCGATCCGCCCGCCGCGCCGGCGAACGATCCCGAGCCCGCGCGGCCGCCGTCGCCTTCCGGACCCGCCACGCCGAGGCCCGGGCTCCAGGCGCCCTGCCTGCCGCCCGCCACGTCGCCGAGCCCGCGCTCCGCCGCGTCGGCGAAGCGCGCGTTGCCGAGCGCCTGCTCGACGGCGCGGCGCACCGCCTGGTGCACCTCGCGCGAGTCGCGAAAGCGCACCTCGACCTTGGTCGGGTGCACGTTGACGTCGACGCGTTCCGGCGCGATCTCGATGAACAGCAGGTACGCCGGCTGGCGCGCGCCGTGCAGCACGTCGTCGTACGCCGAGCGCACCGCATGGGCGATCAGCTTGTCGCGCACGAAGCGGCCGTTGACGTAGACGTACTGGTGGTCGCCGTGCGCCTTGGCCGCGGCCGGCTCGCCGGCGCGGCCGCTGACGCGCAGCTGCAGGTGACCCGTGCCGGCGCCGGCCGGCAGCGCGGCGAGCTCGCGGCTCGTCGCGATGAAGGCGTCGCCGAGCACGTCGCGCACGCGCGCGGCGGCGTCGCCGCGCGGCCAGCGCTGCACCAGGCGGCCGTCGCTCCACACCGCGAAGCCGACGTCGGGGCGCACGAGGGCGTGGCGCCGCACCGCGTCGACGCAGTGCGCGAGCTCGGTGGCGTCGCTCTTGAGGAACTTGCGCCTCGCGGGCGTGCTGAAGAAGAGCTCGCGCACCTCGATGCTGGTGCCGGTGCCGCGCGCCACCGGCGTCAGCTCGCCCGAGCGCGCGTCGAGCCGCACCGCGTGCGCGGCCTGCGCGGGGCGGCTCGCGATGGCGAGCTCGGCGACCGACGCGATCGCGGCCAGCGCCTCGCCGCGAAAGCCCATGGTCGCGACGCCTTCGAGGTCGTCGAGCGACGCGATCTTGCTGGTCGCGTGGCGGCGCAGCGCGAGCGCGAGCTCGCTCTCGTCGATGCCGTGACCGTCGTCCTCGACCACGATCGAGCGCACGCCGCCCGAAACGAGGCGCACCGTGACCTGGGTCGCGCCGGCGTCGACGGCGTTGTCGACGAGCTCGCGCACCACCGACGCGGGTCGCTCGACCACCTCGCCGGCGGCGATCTGGCTGATCAGCTCGGCCGGCAGCTCGCGGATCGGCCGGCGCAGCGAGGAGGGTGGCACGGCGTTCATGCGGCATTGTAGGAAGCGTGCCTCCGGGGGCATCCGGAGGGAGGCTTGCAGGGGCGCCTCGACCGTCGTCGGCCCGACGCCCACGCCGTCGACGCTGCGGCGGGAGGCCCGCCGTACCGGCTTCGAGTCGCGCCCCGTCAAACCGCTCGCCAACCCCGAAAAGAAGCCCCGAAACCCTCGTCGATAATCCGCCGATGGACATCATCGGCGTTCTGCTCGACTTCGTGCTGCACGTCGACGTGCACCTGGCGACCTTCGTGCAGACCTACGGCACCTGGGTTTACGCGCTGCTGTTCGCGATCGTGTTCGTCGAGACCGGCGTCGTCGTGATGCCGTTCCTGCCCGGCGACTCGCTGCTGTTCGTGGTGGGGGCGCTGTGCGCGCAAGGGCTGATGAGCCTGCCGCTCTCGTTCGCGATCCTGGTCGCGGCGGCGATCCTCGGTAACCAGACCAACTACACGATCGGCCGCCACCTCGGCCCGCGCGTGTTCGGCTGGGAGGACTCGCGCTGGTTCAACCGCAAGGCGTTCAACGAGGCGCACGCGTTCTACGAGCGCTATGGCGGCATCACCATCGTGCTGGCGCGCTTCATGCCGTTCCTGCGCACGTTCGCGCCGTTCGTCGCCGGCGTGGCACAGATGACGCGCCGCAAGTTCACCGCCTACGACGTCGGCGGCGGGGTGCTCTGGGTCGGCAGCCTCACGGTGGCCGGCTACCTGTTCGGCAACATCCCGTGGGTCAAGCAGAACCTCGACAAGATCATCTGGGCGGCGATCCTGCTGCCCGGCATCGCGGTCATCGTCGGCGCGGTGAGCGCGCGCCTGAAGGGCCGGCAGCCGGCGCTCTGAGGCGCGGCAGCGGGCCGCGAGCTCAGCCCGGGTGCCGGGTCGGCAGCGGGAGCTGCGCGGCGACGTCTTCCGGGCTCATCAGCCGAAAGCGCTGCACGGTGCTCATGTCGAGCACCATCGGCGTGACCTCCGAGGCCCACAGCGTCGGGTTGAGGTGCAGCGCGCGCTGCACGCAGCGCGCGATCCACTCGCCGGTGTCCCTGACGTAGTCGGCACCGGACTCGTCCGGGCGGCGGCGCAGCACGAAGGTCTTCTCGAAGTCGTCGGCGGGCGTGTCGGGATGGGGCATGGCGGGCAGGGCTGGCGGCGAGAACGGAGGCGCGGCATCGAGGGCAGGACACGGCGCGCCACGCATTGTGGGGCGGGGTCCGGCCGGCGCGCGATGCGGGCCCGCGCACTCGTTCACGCGCTGCGCGGGTTTGCACGTGGTTACGTGGCGGAGGCGCTGCGCGGGTGCGCGTGGCTCGTTCTCGAGCTTGGTCGAGTCGACGCGACGTGCGTCCGCATCGCCGCATCGTCCTGGCGCCACCCGCAGCCGGTCGCTTCCGGCGACGCTCGGCCGGTCGGCCCCCGGCGCCCGGGTCCGCGGTCAGCCCGCGCGCGTGCCGAGCGCCCGACGCAGCTCGGCCGCGCACAGCGCGACCGCGCTGTTGGCCTCGTCGAGCACCCGGCCCATGGTGATGAAGCCGTGGATCTGGCGCTCGTAGCAGACGTAGCTGACGCGGTTCCCGGCGGCGGTGAGCGCGTCGGCGTAGTCCAGTCCCTCGTCGCGCAACGGATCGAACCCGGCGGTCAGCAGCAGCGCGGGCGGCAGGCGCGCGAGGTCGGGGTGCAGCAGCGGCGAGGCGCGCCAGTCGAGGTCGTGCGCGGCGTCGTCGATGTAGTGGTCGTGGAAGTACTGCATCGTGTCGCGCGTCAGCAGGTAACCCTCGCCGTTGGTCGTGTGCGAGGGGTGGCCGCGCCGCGCGTCGGTCGCCGGGTAGATCAGCAGCTGATACGCGATGGCGGGCCCGCCACCGTCGCGTGCCGCGATCGCGACCACCGCGGCGAGATTGCCGCCCGCGCTGTCGCCGCCCACCGCGAGCCGCGCCGCGTCGACGCCGAGTGCGGCCGCATGGCTGGCGACCCAGCGCGTCGCCGCGATGCAGTCGTCGACCGCGGCCGGAAAGCGGTGCTCGGGGCCCATGCGGTAGTCGACCGCGACGACCGCGCAGGCGGCGCCGTTGGCGAGCTCGCGGCACAGGGTGTCGTGCGTCTCGAGGTCGCCGATGACCCAGCCGCCGCCGTGGAAGTACACCAGCACCGGCAGCGCGGCCTGCGAGTCGGCGTGGAGGGGGCGATAGAGGCGCAGCGGGATCGCGCCGTGCGGCCCCTCGGCCGCGAGGTCGACGCTCTCGCCGATCGGCGGCGGCGCCGGCTGCGTCAGGGCACGCCGCTCGCGGTACCAGCGCCGTGCCTCGACCGGCGTCAGCGTGTGGGTCGGCGGAACGCCGCGTTGTTCGATCAGGTCGAGGAGGGCGCGGGCCTGGGGGTGCAGCATCGGCGATGGGTGCGGAGTGGACGCGCGCGCATTGTCGCCAGCTCGGCGCCGCCACGCCGCCGGCGCCTGCCTCCTACAGCTGCCGACTGCGCGCCAGCGGCGGGTTGCGCGCGAAGTAGCGCCCGATGCCGACCGCGAGCGCGTCGACGAGCTTGCCCTGGTAGCTCGGGTCGCGCAGCTGCGACTCCTCCTCGGGGTTCGAGATGAACGCCGACTCGACCAGGATCGACGGGATGTCGGGTGCCTTGAGCACCGCGAAGCCCGCCTGCTCGACGCTCGCCTTGTGCAGCTTGCCGACCTTGCCGATCTGCGTGAGCACCTCGCCGCCAAGCTTCATGCTGTCGCGGATCTGCGCGGCGGTGCTCATCTCGACCAGGGCACGCATCACCGTGGCGTCCTTGGTCTCGACGTTGACCCCGCCGACCAGGTCGGCGGCGTTCTCGCGGCTCGCCATCCAGCGCGCCGCCGAGCTGCTGGCGCCGCGCTCGCTGAGCGCGAACACCGACGCGCCGCGCGCCTCGGGCCGCATGAACGCGTCGGCATGGATCGAGACGAAGAGGTCGGCCTGGACCCGGCGCGCCTTCTTCACGCGTTCGTGCAGCGGCACGAAGTAGTCGGCGTCGCGGGTCATCATGGCGCGCATGTTCGGCATCGCGTTGATGCGGTCGCGCAGCTGCAGCGCGATCTGCAGCACGACGTCCTTCTCGCGCAGGCCCGACGGGCCGATCGCGCCCGGGTCCTCGCCGCCGTGCCCGGGGTCGAGCGCGACGACGACGAGGCGGTCGATGCGCGCCTGCGCGTCGGCCGGCGTGTTGCGTCCGCCACGAGCGCTGCGCGTGCCGCCACCGCGTGGCTCCGGAGTCGCCGCGGCGACGCTCGCGTCGTCGGCACCCGCCGGCGGCTTGGTGACGCTGCCGGTGGCCTCGCGGCTGGTGCCGGCGAGCACGTCGACCTCGCCGGGGTGCGGCGACGTCGCGCCGGCGGCGACCGCGGCGTCGGCGGTGCCGCGTGCGGCGGGCGCACGGCTCGCGGGCGCGCCCGGTGGAGCGGCCGTCGGCGGCGTTGGATCGGCACGGGCGAGCGCCGGTGCGGACGCACCCGGTGCCGGGCGCCGCCCGGAGATCCCGCCGATGAACTCGCCGAGCGCATCGCGCACGTCGCTCGCCGCCTGTCGCTCGGCAGCTTCCCGGTCGCGGATCAGCGCGAGCAGCGGGTCGGCCTCGACGACGGGGAAGAGGTCGAACACGAGCCGGTGCCGGTACGCCGCGACCGGCGTCAGTGCGAACAGCTGCGGCCGGATCGCCTGCTTGAGGTCGATGACGAGGCGCACCACGCGCGGCTGGTTCTGGCCGATGCGCAGACCCGCGATGAACGGGTCGTCGGCCTGCACCTTGCCGACCAGCTCGCGCAGCGTGGGGCTGAGCTCGAGGCCGTCGATGTCGATGACGAGGCGGTTCGGCGAGTCGACGACGAAATGGCGTGCGGTGAGCGCGGCATCGGACTCGATCGTGATGCGCGTGTACTCGCTCGCCGGCCAGACCCGCACGCCGACGATGCCGGCGCCGAATGCGATCTGGCGGGCGCCGAGCAGCAGGGCGAGCGCGCCCATCGAGCGCAGGGCGGCACGGCGGCTGGCGCTGCTCATGCGGTTTCGACTCCGGTGCGTGGCGGTACGACGGCGTCTGCATCGGCCACCCCCGTGTGCGCGCCCGCGACCTCCGGCGCGGCGCCGACCGGCGACGCATCGACGCCCTTCAGCAGGCCCACGCCCGCGGCGCTGAGCGCGTCGGCGCGCACCGTCCGACGCTCGCCGTCGCCGGGCTCGATGGTGATCCGCAGGTCGGGCACCGGCAGCAGGTCGCCCGCCTTGTCGGGCCATTCGACCAGCTTGACGCCGGGGCTCGCGAAGATGTCGCGAAAGCCGGCGTCCTCCCATTCGTTGGGATCGTCGAAGCGGTAGAAGTCGAAGTGCCAGAGCGCGAGCGGTGCCCCGTCGCGCTCGACGTCGTACGGCTCCATCAGTGCATAGGTCGGACTTTTCACGTGACCGTGCACCCCGAGCGCGTGCAGCAGATGGCGCACGAAGGTCGTCTTGCCGGCGCCGAGCGGCCCGTTCAGCTCGATGAACTCGGTCGCGAGCGGCAGCGCGGCCAGGCGCGCGGCCGTGGCGGCGCAAGCAACCTCGTCGGGCCAGTGCCAGTGTCGGCTTTCTAGAATCGTCAAATGATCGATGCCGGGCAGTTGAACGGCGCGAGCGAACTCGCGGAACTGGACAGCGCGAGCGTGCTCGCGAACCTGCAGGCCTGGGCCCGCGAGCTCGGATTTTCCCAGATCGGGGTGGCCGGCGTCGACCTGGCCACGGCCGAGCCGGGGCTTCTGGCCTGGCTCGATAACGGCTGGCACGGCAGCATGGACTACATGGCGGCGCACGGCCTGAAGCGGGCGCGGCCTGCCGAACTGGTGCCGGGCACCGTCTCGGTGATCACCGCGCGCATGGACTACCTGCCGCGCCGCGCGCCCGATGGCTGGCAGGCCGTCGAATGGCGCCGCCTGGGCGAGCCGGAGCGCGCCAACGTCTCGCTCTATGCCCGCGGCCGCGACTACCACAAGGTGATGCGGGGGCGCCTGCAGAAGCTCGCCGACCGCCTTGCCGCGTCGGTCGGACCATTCGGGCACCGCGTGTTCACCGACTCGGCGCCGCTGCTCGAGGTCGAGCTCGCGTCGCGCAGCGGCATCGGCTGGCGCGGCAAGCACACGCTGGTGCTCGACCGCGAGGGCGGCTCGATGTTCTTCCTGGGCGAGATCTGCGTCGACCTGGCGCTGCCGCCGAGCGAACCGGTCGAGCCGCGCTGCGGCAGCTGCCGCGCCTGCATCGACGTCTGCCCGACCGGCGCGATCGTCGCGCCGTACCGGCTCGACGCGCGGCAGTGCCTGTCGTACCTGACGATCGAGCACGACGGGGCGATTCCCGAGGAGTTCCGGGTCGCGCTCGGCAACCGTATCTACGGCTGCGACGACTGCCAATTGGTCTGTCCGTGGAACAAGTTCGCGAGTCGGAGCGTTCTTCCCGACTTCGACCCGCGCGACGATGTCGCCGACGCGACGCTGCTCGAACTCTGGGCGTGGAGCGAGGACGAGTTCCTGCGCCGCACCGAAGGCAGCGCGATCCGTCGCATCGGCCACCAGCGCTGGCAGCGCAACCTCGCGGTGGCGCTGGGCAACGCGCTGCGCGCGCTGCCTGCCGGTGAGCCGGCGGTCGACGCCATCACCGCGGCACTGCTCGCACGCCGTGAAACGGCCGGCGAGCTGGTCCGCGAGCACATCGACTGGGCGCTCGCGCAGCGCGGGACCTACGACAGCCAGGCGAGCGTCGCGAGCGCGAGCGGGATGCTGACCATGCCGAGGCCGGTCGACACCGTCACCAGCCCGGCGACGAAGGCGCCGTCGCCGCCCATTCGCGCGGCCAGTACGTAGGCGCTCGACGCGGTCGGCAGCGACGCGAACAGCACCACGGTCGCCGATTCGGCCGCCGGCAGCTTCAGCAGCGCGGCCAGGCCGATCCCGACCAGCGGCAGCACCGCGTGGCGCAGCGCGAGAAAGGCCGCGGCGAGCCGCGGCGCCGCCTTCAGCGCACCGATCGTGAGTCCGGCGCCGACCGCCATCAGGCCGATCGGCAGCGCGGCCAGGCCGATCCGCTGCAGCGTCGTCGCGATCGGCTCGGGGAAGGTCACGCCGAGCAGGTTGGCGGCAAGCCCGGCAAGGGTGCTGATGATGAGCGGGTTGCGCAGCAGCTCGCGAAAGAGCGGCTGGCCGCCATGGCGCGCCAGCGGCCACACCGCGGCGACGTTGCAGATCGGCACGCAGAGCGCGATCAGGAGCGCCATCCAGGTGACGCCCTGCGGGCCGAGCAGGCGCTCGACCATGGCGAGCGCGATGAACGAGTTGAACCGGAACGCGGTCTGCGCGCCCGACGCGTGGCGGCGCAGGTCGACTCCTGGCCAGCGCCGCAACGCATAGGCGAGCGCGATGCCGACCAGCACGGTGCCGACGCCGGCCGCCGCCAGCACGACGGTGTCGCCGAGGCGCAGCGGGCTCTTGACCACCGAGTTGAACAGCAGCACCGGGAACAGCGCGTAGTAGACGAGCTTCTCGGCGGCCTCCCAGATCGGCCGGTCGAGCGCCGTGAAGCGGCTGATCAACGCACCGATCGCGATGAGCATGAAATCCGGCAGGAGAAGGAGCGGATTGGTCATCGAACCGAGTGTGCCAGCGGTGTTGCGGCCGCCGCCTCGCCACTAAACTGATCCGCTTCGGTCGGCGCCGCCGACCGGCATCCCTCGGAGACCTTTCGAATGCATCGTCGACTTCTGCTCGCCGCCGGCGCCACCGCCGTTCTCGGCGCCGCTTCGGGTGCCGCCCTGGCCCAGAGCTATCCGACCAAGCCGGTGCGGCTGGTCGTACCGTTCGCGCCGGGAGGCACGACCGACATCATCGCCCGCGTCGTCGCGGAGAAGATCAACGGCCCCCTCGGTCAGACCATGATCGTCGAGAACAAGGCCGGCGGCGGCGGCTCCGTCGGCGCGACCGAGATCGCGCGCGCCGCGCCCGATGGCTACTCCCTCGGCATGGCGACGGTGTCGACGACCGCCGCGAACCCGGCGATCAACCCCAAGCTCGCCTACAACCCGATCACCGACTTCACGCCGATCATCAACGTCGCGGCGACGCCGAACGTGATCGCGGTGCACCCGAGCTTCCCGGCACGCGACTACAAGGGCTTCCTTGCCGAACTGAAGAAGAGCCCCGGCAAGTACTCGTACTCGAGCTCGGGCACCGGCGGCATCGGCCACCTGCAGATGGAGCTGTTCAAGAACCTCTCGGGCACCTTCGTCACCCACATCCCGTATCGCGGCGCGGGCCCCGCCCTCAACGACACCGTGGCCGGCCAGGTGCCGATCATCTTCGACAACCTGCCGTCGGCCCTGCCGTTCATTCAGCAGGGGCGCCTGATCGCGATCGTCATCGCGGCACCGCAGCGCCTCGCCCAGCTGCCGAACGTGCCGACGTTCAAGGAAGTCGGCCTCGAGCCGGTGAACCGCATGGCGTACTACGGCATCTACGGGCCCAAGGGCATGCCGCGCGACGTCGTCGACAAGGTGCACGCCGCGGTCAAGAAGACGATCGACGATCCGTCGGTGAAGAAGCGCATCGAGGACACCGGCTCGCTGATCGTCGCCAACCGGCCCGAGGAGTTCGCGGCGCAGATCGCGGCCGAGTTCGAGGTCTACAAGAAGGTCGTCGCCGCGCAGAAGCTGACGCTCGAATGACGCCGGCGCGGCCGCGCGCCGCGGCGGCCGTCGAAACGTTCCGCCCGGCATCGTTCACGCCGGCGGCGTCCGCGGCCGCTGCCGCGAGCCGCTCGGCGATCGACGGCTTCGTCGATTCGATCTGGATCGAGGACGGCCTGGCGGCGAACACGCTCGCCGCGTACCGGCGCGACCTCACGCTCTACGCCGAGTGGCTGGCGGCGACCCACGAGCGGGGCCTCGATGGGACGCGCGAGTCGGACCTGCGCGAGTACGCGGCGGCGCGCCATGCGCGCAGCACCGCCACCAGCAGCAACCGGCGCCTCGCGGTGTTCCGGCGCTACTTCCGCTGGGCCTTGCGCGAGCACCGCGTCGACGCCGACCCGACCCTGCGCCTCGCGAGCGCGCGCCAGCCGCTGCGCGTGCCGGGCACGCTGAGCGAGGCGCAGGTCGAGGCGCTGCTCGCCGCCCCCGACGTCGAGACGCCGCTCGGCCTGCGCGACCGCACCATGCTCGAGCTCACCTACGCGAGCGGTCTCCGTGTCAGCGAGCTCGTGTCGATCAAGACGGTGCACCTCGGCCTGGCCGAAGGCGCGCTGCGCGTGACCGGCAAGGGCTCGCGCGAGCGGCTGGTGCCGTTCGGCGAGGAGGCGCATGCGTGGCTGGTGCGTTACCTGGCCGACGGGCGCGCGCAGATCCTCGCGGGTCAGTCGAGCGATGCCCTGTTCGTCACCGCGCGCGGCGGCGCGATGACCCGCCAGATGTTCTGGAAGCTGATCAAGGCGCACGCGCGGCGCGCCGGCATCGACGTGCCGCTGTCGCCCCACACGCTGCGCCACGCGTTCGCGACGCACCTGCTGAACCATGGCGCCGATCTGCGCGCGGTGCAGATGCTGCTCGGCCACGCCGACATCTCGACGACCACGATCTACACGCACGTCGCGCGCGAGCGCCTGAAGGCGCTGCACGCGGCGCACCATCCACGCGGCTGACCCGTCCACCCTGCACGGCGCGGCGGGGTGACGCGCCGCCGTGCGAGCCGCCTGTCACCCGCGGCCGACGATCAGGACGCGGCGGCGAGCGCGGGCGCGGCGTCCGGCGACGCGGCCCGGGGAACGGCCGGCAGGGTCGCAGCGCAGGCGGCGGACGGGCTCGCCGGGTTGTGGCGCGCCTCGATCTCGGTCGCGGCGCGCACCAGCAGGTCGCTCAGCCAGCGCCGGCTCGGGTCGGCGTCGTGGCGGCCGTGCCAGAGCAGCATCACGTCGATCGGCGGCAGCTCGAAAGGCAGCGCGCGCACCGCGAGCTCGGGCGCGAAGCCGGTCGCCTCGATGAAGGTGCGCGGCAGCACCGTGAGCAGCTGCGACTGGTGCACCGCCGCCGCGGCGCTGAAGAACTGGTTGACCGTGACCATCACGCGGCGCTCGCGCTGCAGCGCGAGCAAGGCGGCGTCGACGTAGCCGCGCTGGCGTCCGGCGAAGCTGACGCGCACGTGCTGGGCCGCGCAATAGTCGTCGAGCGTCAGCGTCTCCTTCGCCGCGAGCGGATGGTCGTGGCGCATCGCGCAGACGTAGCCGCAGCGATAGAGGGCGCGCCGGCGCAGCACGCTCGAGCTGCCGTCGGCATCGAGCGCGCTCGCGACGTCGGGAAAGAAGCCGATCGCCGCGTCGGCCTGGCCGGTCTCGAGCATCGGACGCGGGTCGCGCGTCGTCAGCGGCAGGATGCGCAGGTCGACGAGCGCGCTCTCGCGCTGCAGCAGGTCGACCAGCACCGGCACGAACAGCGCCGCGGTCGCGTCGGCCATCGCGAGCGTGAAGTTGCGCGCGTCGGTGCGCGGGTCGAACGCCTGCGGCTCGAGCGCGGCGCGCAGGCTGTCGAGCGCGGTGCGCACGGTCGGCCACAGCGCCTCCGCGTGCGCGGTCGGCCTGACGCCGGTGGAGGTGGGGACGAACAGCTCCTCGTGGGTCGACTCGCGCAGGCGCCGTAGCGCGTTGCTGACCGCCGGCTGCGTCATCGCGAGGCGCGCCGCCGCCCGCGTGACGTTGCGCTCGAGCATGACGATGTCGAAGACGCGCAACAGGTTGAGGTCGAGCGTGCGGAAGTTGATCGGACGGGTCGTCATCGAGGCGTGAAGGGTTGCCGGCATTCGCGCCGGTGATGGCCGGATTCGCCAAGTCAATGGGCCGAACCCTAGTGGAAACCCTAGTATGGCGCCATGTGCTGGTTTTCCAACCCGCATCACCCAAGGAGCACATCGATGAACACCCCGTCCATCAACGTCATGGTCCCTCCCGCGGTCCGCGCGCCGCGTGGCGCCGCCTGGGCCGCCAGCGCCGCCGTGTGGCTGGCCGGCAAGCTCGGCGCGAAGTCGGCGCGCGCGTCGCACACCGCGTTCGTCGACCCCGCCCGCCCCGCCGCGCGCTGATCGTTTGACCCGCGCGGGCCGCGCGGGTCGACGCACGGGGGGCGGCCTCGCCCCTTTTGCGTTGCTGCTGCCGTGCCGAGCGCGTCGCTCCGCACGTGCCGCATGGCGCCGGCCTCGAAGGCCGAGGCGTCAGACCACCGCCACCGGCTTGCGCGCGATCGACGACGCCGCGATGCGCGCCTGCCATTCCTGCGGGCCGGTCTGGTGCACCGACACGCCGTTCGAGTCGACCGCGACCGTCACCGGCATGTCCTTGACATCGAACTCGTAGATCGCCTCCATGCCGAGGTCGGCGAAGCCGACCACCCGCGCGTGGCGGATCGCCTTCGACACCAGGTAGGCCGCGCCGCCGACCGCCATGAGGTAGGCGCTCCGGTGCTTGCGGATGGCGTCGATCGCGACCGGGCCGCGCTCGGCCTTGCCGATCATTGCGATGAGCCCGGTCTCGGCGAGCATCGTCTCGGTGAACTTGTCCATCCGCGTCGCGGTGGTCGGGCCCGCCGGGCCGACCGCCTCGTCGCGCACCGGGTCGACCGGGCCGACGTAGTAGATGACGCGGTTCCTGAAGTCGACCGGCAGCGGCTCGCCGCGCGCCAGCATGTCGGCGATGCGCTTGTGGGCGGCGTCGCGGCCGGTGAGCATCCTGCCCGAGAGCAGCAGTGTCTGGCCCGGCTTCCAGCTCGCGACCGTCTCCGGCGTCAGCGCGTCGAGGTCGACCCGCACCGACTTGTTGTAGTCGGGCGCCCAGCTCACGTCGGGCCAGAGGTCGAGGCTCGGCGGCTCGAGGTACGCGGGGCCGGAGCCGTCGAGCACGAAATGCGCGTGGCGCGTCGCCGCGCAGTTCGGGATCATCGCGACGGGCTTGCCGGCCGCGTGCGTCGGGTACATCGCGATCTTGACGTCGAGCACGGTGGTCAGGCCGCCCAGACCCTGCGCGCCGATGCCGAGCGCGTTGACCTTGTCGAACAGCTCGATGCGCAGCTCCTCGACCGCGTTCTGCGGCCCGCGCGCCTTGAGCTCGGCCATGTCGATGTCGTCCATCAGGCTCTGCTTGGCGAGCAGCATCGCGCGCTCGGCGGTGCCGCCGATGCCGATGCCCAGCATGCCGGGCGGGCACCAGCCGGCGCCCATCGTCGGCACCGTCTTCAGCACCCAGTCGACGATGCTGTCGCTCGGATTCATCATCACGAGCTTGGATTTGTTCTCGCTGCCGCCGCCCTTGGCCGCGACCGTCACCTCTACCGTAGCGCCCGGCACCAGCGTGGTGTGGATCACCGCGGGCGTGTTGTCGCCGGTGTTCCTGCGCGCGAACTGCGGGTCGGCGACGACCGACGCGCGCAGCATGTTGTCGGGGTTCTGGTAGCCCTTGCGCACGCCGTCGTTGACGGCGTCCTCGATGCCGGCCGGGAAGCCCTCGAAGCGCACGTCCATGCCGATCTTAAGGAACACGTTGACGATGCCCGTGTCCTGGCAGATCGGCCGCCGGCCCTCGGCGCTCATTTTCGAGTTGGTGAGGATCTGCGCGATCGCGTCCTTGGCCGCCGGACTCTGTTCGAGCTCGTGCGCGCGCGCCAGGCTCCGGATGAAGTCGGCCGGGTGGTAGTAGCTGATGTACTGCAGCGCGGCGGCGACGGAATCGACGAGGTCGGTGTAGCGAAGGATGGTCATGGTTCGAGGCGCGCTCGGGCGCTTGACGGTAAGAGGCTCGGGCGCCTGCACGAGTCGCCGCGCGCGGCGCCGCGACCGCGGCGCTTCAGACGCCGCTGTCGTGATGCGGCGACGGCAGCAGGCGGTCGGTGAACGCGATCGCGATCGCCGACAGCAGGAAGGCGATGTGGATGATGGTCTGCCACATCAGCACCTTCTCGCTGTAGTTGCCGGCGTTGATGAAGGTCTTGAGGAGGTGGATCGAGCTGATGCCGATGATCGCGGTGCCGAGCTTGACCTTCAGCACCGATGCGTTGACGTGGCTCAGCCACTCCGGTTCGTCGGGGTGGCCTTCGAGGTGCATGCGGCTCACGAATGTCTCGTAGCCGCCGACGATCACCATGATCAGCAGGTTCGAGATCATCACGACGTCGATCAGCGCGAGCACCGCCAGCATGATCACCGTCTCGGTGAGTTGTGTCGGCGCGGTCGCGACGCCGGTCACCGGGTCGGCCGGCAGCGTGTAGCCGAGGCTGCGCACCAGCGCGTCGAGCGCGCTCTGGCTGCCGAACGCCGCCTCGATGAGGTGGACGAGCTCGACCCAGAAGTGGAACACGTAGACGCACTGCGCCAAGATCAGCCCCACGTAGAGCGGCAGCTGCAGCCACCGGCTCATGAAGATGAAGTTGGGCAGCGGCCGGAGCAGGCGCGGGCCGTGGTCGCGAGGCGGGGTCATCGGGTCCTTCGAAAAGGCGAGGAGGGCGGGCAAACCCTCGAATTCTAGGCTGCACGCGGTGGCGGGCCCCGCCCGCCGGGCTGGTGGCCGCACGTGCGGGATCGGGTCATTCGCGGTCGGTCGCCTGCTCGCCATGAGGTACAAACACGAGCAGCCCTCGAACGATTTCCGCGCACCTCAGGAGACCTTCGCATGACGACCGAGACGCCGACCTATTTCCCGCCCGAAGAGCTGGTCCGCAACGCCCACGTGTCGGGCATGGACGCCTACCACGTGCTGGTCGCCGAAGCCGAGGCCGACTACGAAGGCTTCTGGGCGCGCCATGCGCGCGAACTCGTGAGCTGGCGCACGCCGTTCAGCCAGGTGCTCGACGCGAGCACGCCGCCGTTCTTCAAGTGGTTTGCCGACGGCACCCTGAACGCGTCGTACAACTGCCTCGACCGTCACGTCGAGAACGGGCTCGGCGACAAGGTCGCGATCATCTTCGAGGCCGACGACGGCGCGGTGGCCCAGGTCACCTATCGCGAGATGCTGGAGCGCACCTGCCGCCTCGCCAACGCGCTCAAGGCGCGCGGCCTCGTCAAGGGCGACCGCGTCATCGTCTACATGCCGATGTCGGTCGAGGGCGTGGTCGCGATGCTCGCCTGCGCGCGCATCGGCGCCACCCACTCCGTGGTGTTCGGCGGCTTCTCGGCGCAGTCGCTGCGCGATCGGATCGCCGACACCGGCGCGGCGCTGGTCATCACCGCCGACGAGCAGATGCGCGGCGGCAAGGCGCTGCCGCTGAAGGCGATCGTCGACGAGGCGCTCGCGATGCAGGGCTGCGAGACGGTGCGCGACGTGCTGGTCTACCGGCGCAGCGGCGGCGACGTGACGTTCGTCGCGCCGCGCGACAAGTGGCTGCACGACGTGATGGATGCCGAGCCGACGACCTGCGACCCCGAGTGGGTCGGCGCCGAGCACCCGCTGTTCCTGCTCTACACCTCGGGCTCGACCGGCAAGCCCAAGGGCGTGCAGCACTCGACCGGCGGCTACCTGCTGCACGCGGCGCTCACGACCAAGTGGACGTTCGACCTCAAGCCCGACGACGTGTTCTGGTGCACCGCCGACATCGGCTGGGTCACCGGCCACACCTACATCGCGTACGGCCCGCTCGCCCTCGGCGGCACCGAGGTGGTGTTCGAAGGCGTGCCGACGTACCCCGACGCGAGCCGCTTCTGGCGCGTGATCGAGCGCCACAAGGTGACGATCTTCTACACCGCGCCGACGGCGATCCGCTCGCTGATCAAGGCCGCCGAAGGCAACGAGGCGGTGCACCCGAAGAACGTCGACCTCTCGAGCCTGCGCATCCTCGGATCGGTCGGCGAGCCGATCAACCCGGCGGCCTGGGAGTGGTATCACAAGCACGTCGGCGGCGGACGCTGCCCGATCGTCGACACGTGGTGGCAGACCGAGACCGGCGGTCACATGATCACGCCGCTGCCCGGCGCGACGCCGCTGGTGCCCGGCTCGTGCACGCTGCCGTTCCCGGGCGTGATGGCGGCGGTGGTCGACGAGGCCGGCCACGACGTGCCGAACGGGCAGGGCGGCATCCTCGTCATCAAGAAGCCGTGGCCGAGCATGATCCGCACGATCTACGGCGACCCCGAGCGCTACCAGAAGAGCTACTTCCCCGACGAGTTCCAGGGCCGGTACTACCTGGCCGGCGACGGCGCGAGCCGCGACGAGAAGACCGGCTACTTCACGATCACCGGGCGGATCGACGACGTGCTGAACGTCAGCGGCCATCGCATGGGCACGATGGAGATCGAGTCGGCGCTGGTCTCGCACACCGAGCTCGTCGCCGAGGCCGCGGTCGTCGGCCGTCCCGACGACACCACCGGCGAGGCGATCTGCGCGTTCGTCGTCCTCAAGCGCCCGCGCCCGACCGGCGAGGAGGCCAAGAAGATCGCCAAGGAGCTGCGTGACTGGGTCGGCAAGCAGATCGGCCCGATCGCCAAGCCGAAGGACATTCGCTTCGGCGACAACCTGCCCAAAACGCGCAGCGGCAAGATCATGCGCCGTCTGCTGCGTTCGGTCGCGACCGGTGCAGCGATCACGCAGGACACGTCGACGCTCGAGAACCCGGCGATCCTCGAGCAGCTGGCCGAGAACAACTGAGGCGCGGCGCGGCGGGGCACCGCGGCGCCGCCCCGGGCGCGCGCTCGTGCGTGGCTAGGCCGCGTCCGCGCTCACCGGCGCCACCACGGCAGCGTTGAGCCGCACGATGTCGTCGGCACCGAGTCGGATCAGCAGCTCGGGGCGGCCGCCGCCGGCGACCACCATGCGGCCCGGGGGTGCGGCGACCGCGGCGTCGACCACCATCGTGAGCGCGGTCGCGAACGCGAGCGGCGCGACGCCGCCGGCCGGATAGCCGCTCAGCGCCAGCACCTCGTCGGCGCTCGCGAAGCGCGGCGTGCGCACGGCGCCGACGACCGCCGCGAGCTTGCGCCGGTCGAGCCGCCGGTGACCGGGGATCACGGCGGCGAAGCTGCGCACGCCGTCGGTCAGCACCAGCGTCTTGACGATGTCGCCGACTTCGACGCCGAGGATGCGCGCGGCGGTTTCGGCGCTCGCCGCGGCCTCGGCGCTGGCGACGACCTCGACCGCGACGCCATGGGCGGCGATGCAGGCCTGCAGTCGCGGCGGGAGCGTGTCGAGGGACATGGAAGGCAGAGCGCGGTGCTGTCGAAACGGCCGCGAGGATAGCGGCTCGTCGCGTGTCCTCGGGTCCGCACGCCGCTTGCCGCACGCCGGCATGCGCACCACGCTCGACGTCCGCCTGCTCGACCCCACCGGCAACGAGCCCGGGCTGGTGGTCGACCTGCGAGACGAGCGGCGCGCGCTCCTGTTCGACCTCGGAGAGATCGAGCGCCTCGCCCCGCGCGTGCTGCTGCGCGCGAGCCACGCGTTCGTCACGCACACCCACATGGATCACTTCGCGGGCTTCGACCACTGGCTCGCACTCGCGCTCGGCCGCGTGCCGCACTTCGTGCTGTGGGGCGGGCCGGGCTTCGTCGACCAGCTCGAGCACAAGCTGCGCGCCTACACCTGGAACGTGGTGCATCGCTACGAGGTGGCGATGACGATCGAGGCGCATTCGTTCGAGGCCGACGGCACGCGGCGCCACGCGCGCTTCACCAGCGTCGATCGATTCGCGCGCGGCGACTTCGAGGTCGAGGCGCCGTCGAGCGACGACCGCGTGCTGCTCGGCGAGCCGCTGTTCGACGTGCGCGCGAGCCTCGTCGACCACGAGATGCCGGTGCTCGCGTTCGCGATCGACGAGAAGGCGCAGGTGCGCGTCGCCGCCGACCGCATCGCCGCGCGCGGGCTCGCGACCGGCGCCTGGCTGCGCACGCTGAAGGACGCGGTGCTCGCGGGCGCGTCCGACGACACGCCGATCGACGTCGAATGGTCGGACCGCGGCGGCCGACACGCCGAGCGCTTCAACGTGGGCGAACTGCGTCCGCTGGTGCTCGACACCGTGCCCGGGCGGCGCATCGGCTACGTGACCGACCTGCGCTTCACGCCCGACAACGTCGAGCGCCTGGTCGCGCTGCTGGAAGGTGCCGACCTGCTGTTCATCGAGTCGGTGTTCCTCGACGCCGACCGCGACCACGCAGCGCGCAAGAACCACCTCACGGCGCCGCAGGCCGGCACGATCGCGCGCCGCATCGGCGCGCGCAAGGTGGTGCCGTTCCACTTCTCGCCGCGCTACCGCGGACGCGAGGCGGAACTGCGCGCCGAGGTCGCCGCCGCGTGGGGCGGCGTGGTCCACGACGCCTGAGTCGGCGGTCGATCGCATCGGCCGCCCGCCGCAGTCCGCCCTGCGCGCAGCCGCCTCAGTAGCGCACCATCACCCGGTACGTCAGCTTCGTCGAGCCGCCGGCCGGCACCTCGAGGCGCCATTCGGCGGCGCCCGCGGCGACCTTGGTGTGCGGCGCCGACTGCTCGAGCATGGTCCAGTCGCCGGGCACCGGCTCGCGCACGGTCACCTGCACGGCTTCGGCCTTGGCGTTGCGGACGACGATCTCGTAGGCGCTCTCGTAGACGTAGCTCGCGCGGTTGGTCGGTTCGCGGCGCTTGAAGTCGGTCTGCTTCTTGTCGGCGGTCACGTCGAACGCGTCGCCGAGGTGCAGCCGCACCGTCTCGTTCTTCGCGGTGTGGTCGATGCGGTCCTCGCCGACGAACTGGGCGTTGCCGGCGCTGTCGCGCTTGTAGACGCGCACCACGCCCTTCGGCAGCGGCACGCCGAGCCCGGCGTTCTCGCGGTTGGCGAACTCGACGTAGACGCCGGCCTTGAGCTTCTGGCCGATCTCCGGGAGGGCGCTGCGATAGTAGTGGTCGCCGCCGCGCAGCACCAGCTCCTTCTTCACCGGCACGCCGGAGGCACCGAGCAGCGCGACCTGCTTGGTCTGGTTCTCGGCGAGCGTGGTCGGCCGGCCGAGGGTGTAGAGGTGGTACTCGAACAGCGCCTCCTGCGCCATCGGCGCGGGCGCGGCGGCCGGTGCGCTCATCACCATCCGCTCCATGCTCGCCTTGCGCATGACGTCGCGAACGCGGTTCACGTCGCCGGCCACCAGCTGCAGCTTGGCGTTGCGGTAGGTGGTGCCGCTGCGGTTCGTGAGCGTCACCCAGCCGTTGAGCTGGACCGTGCGCTCGTCGGCGCTCAATTCCGCCACGTAGTCGGCCTGCCACGACAGGCCGCCCGTGAGATACGAGAGCTCGACGTCCTGGCTGCCGGCCTGGCGGCTGCGCAGGTCGGTCACCAGCGTCGGGCGATCGCGCAGGCTCGCCGGTACGGCGTCGAACACGATACGGCCCGGCACGCCGGTCTCGATGCGGTCGCCGATGCGCAGCACCACGCCGTCGCTGACGCCGAGCACCTGCGCGGTCTCGACCGTCTCGGCGCCGGTCGTCGGGTGCGTCTTCACCACCCGGACCGTGCTGCCGACCGACTTCTCGAGCAGCTTGGCGGGGGTCAGCACGTCGAAGTCGAAGTTCTGCTCGAGCACCTCCAGCGAGCCGGGGCTCGAGACGCTGCGCAGCAGCGCGGTCTCGGGCCTGAGGCGCGCGCTGACGTCGCGCAGCGCGATGCGATTGGCGCCGGCGTCGAGGCCGACGCGCCGTGCGTCCTTCACCAGCGCGAGGTCCTCGTTGTAGATCGTCACCGCGACCGCCTGCTGGTCGGCGAGGGTGCTGCGGCGCTCGGGCGGCTGCGCGGCGATCGGTGCGGCGCTGCCGGGCGCGGCCGACGGCGGCTGCGCGACCGCGATCAGCGGCAACACGACGGCGAGCGCGGCGAGCGCGAGCGGGGACTTGGCGAGGCGGGGCATGGCTTCTCCTGGTGGCGGCGCGGAATCGGCGCTCGAGGGTTGAACGCGCGGGCCGCGCCGACGGGGTGAAACGTCGCAAGCGAGGCGCGCCGCGTCGGTTGCCAACGCAGGACCGTTGATCTACGGTGCGCGCTTCTCACCGTCGCGATGGCGCCGGGCAGCGCTTTCCGCGGCCCGAGCGGCGTTGGACGGCATCCGCAACCGCAGCGAAAGGAGCTTTCGTGGCCCCTCCCGTCAAGCCCATCCCCGACGGCTATAGCGCCGTGACCCCGTACCTCATCTGCGCCGGTGCCGCCGACGCGATCGACTTCTACAAGCGTGCGTTCGGCGCCGAGGAGTCGTTCCGCATGAACGCGCCCGACGGGCGGGTCGGCCACGCCGAGATCCGGATCGGCGGCGCGGTGATCATGCTGGCGGACGAGCACCCCGAGATCGGCGCGCGCGGGCCGCGCTCGATCGGCGGCTCGCCGGTCGGCATCATGCTGTACGTCGACGACGTCGATGCCACGGTCGCGCGCGCCGCCGACGCGGGCGCGACCGTCACCCGCCCGGTCGAGACGCAGTTCTACGGCGATCGCATGGGCGGCATCACCGACCCGTTCGGCCACGTCTGGCACATCGGCACTCACGTCGAGGACGTCTCGCCCGACGAGATCGCGCGGCGGGCGGCGCAGAAGTCGGGGCAGGGCGGCTAGCTCGAGCTTCCGATGACGCTGGCAGGCGGGGTGACGCGGCTGCCGGGCGATGGCAGGCGTACGGCTTGCCCACGCGGGCCGCGCGCCGGGTGGCTCCCAGCGCTTCCTACAATGCCCCGGCCACTCCGACGAGGATCCATGAACGTCACCGCATCCAATTTCAAGGCCTACGACATCCGCGGGATCGTCGGCAAGACGATCGACGAGACGTTCGCCGAGCACCTCGGGCGCGCGTTCGGCAGCGAGGCGCTCGCCGCCGGCGAGCGCATGGTCGCGGTCGGCCGCGACGGCCGCCTGTCCGGACCCTCGCTCGCTGCCGCGCTGGTCCGCGGCCTGGTCTCGACCGGCATCGACGTGCTCGACATCGGCGCCGTGACGACGCCGATGCTCTACTACGTGGCGGCGACGCGCGGCTCGGAAGGCTGCCACAGCGGCATCCAGGTCACCGGCAGCCATAACCCGAAGGACTACAACGGCTTCAAGATGGTGCTCGCCGGCCGCGCGATCTACGGCGACGAGATCCAGGGCCTGCGCCGCCGCATCGAGGCCGAGGACTACGCGACCGGCACCGGCACCGCGCGCACGCTCGACGTGCTCGCCGAGTACACGCAGCGCATCGTCGGCGACTGCAAGCTGGCGCGGCCGATGCGCATCGTCGTCGACTCGGGCAACGGCATCGCCGGCGCGTCCGGCCCGGCGATCCTGCGCGCGCTCGGCTGCACGGTCGACGAGCTCTACTCAGAAGTCGACGGCGACTTCCCGAACCATCACCCGGACCCGAGCAAGCCCGAGAACCTGGCCGAGCTGATCGAGCGCGTCGCGAACACCGACGCCGAGCTCGGCCTGGCATTCGACGGCGATGGCGACCGCCTCGGCGTCGTCACCAAGGACGGCCAGATCATCTACCCCGACCGCCAGCTGATGCTGTTCGCCCGGGATGTCCTGTCGCGCAACCCGGGCGCGCCGATCATCTTCGACGTCAAGTGCTCGCAGCGCCTCGGGCCGCTGATCCGGCAAGCCGGGGGCGAGCCGCTGATGTGGAAGACCGGGCACTCGCTGGTCAAGGCGAAGATGAAGGAGATGCGCTCGCCGCTCGCGGGCGAGATGAGCGGTCATGTCTTCTTCGGCGAGCGCTGGTACGGCTTCGACGACGCGACCTACACGGCAGGGCGCCTGCTCGAGATCCTGAGCCGGAGCGCCGACCCGAGCGCGGTGCTGAACGCGCTGCCGGCCGGCTTCAGCACGCCTGAACTGAACGTCGCGTGCGCCGAAGGCGAGCCGCCGCAGGTCGTCGCGCGGCTTCAGAAGGAGGCGCGCTTCGAGGGCGCCCGCGAGGTCGTCACCATCGACGGGGTGCGCGTCGAGTACGACGACGGCTTCGGCCTGATCCGCGCGTCGAACACGACGCCGGTGCTGGTGCTGCGCTTCGAGGGGTCGACGCCTGAGGCGCTCGAGCGCATCGAGCGCGCCTGCATGGACGCGCTGCTCGCCGCCAAGCCCGACGCGCGGATCGCCGCCGCCGCGCATTGACGCGCGTGGTTCGGCTGCCGCCGCGGCACCGAGCCCCGACGTGCGGGTCCTGATCGTCAAGTTGTCGTCGCTCGGCGACGTGGTGCACGCGCTGCCGGTGGTCGCCGACATCCGCGTTGCCCGACCAGGTGTGCGCATCGACTGGGTCGTCGAGCCGGGCTTCGCACCGTTGCTGCAGCGCACCGAGGGCGTCGACGCGGTCATCGAGATGCCGTTGCGGCGCTGGCGCCGCGAGGGGCTGCTCCGCGCGGCGGTCCGTTCGCAGGTGCGCGCGTTCGTTCACCGCTTGCGGCGCGAGCGCTACGACCTGGTGCTCGACCTGCAGGGGCTCACCAAGTCGGCGCTCGTCGCCGCGCTGGCGCGCGGCCCGAGCGTGGGGCTCGCCAACCGTACCGAAGGTTCGAGTCACGAGGCGCCCGCGCGCTGGCTGGTCGGCCGCGCGATCCGCGTCGAGCCGCGCAGCCACGCCGTCGACCGCTCGCGCGAGCTGGCGGCGAAGGCGCTCGGCACCGCGGTGTCGGGGCCGCCGAGGTTCGGGCTGCGGGGGGCGCGCAGGATCGGCAGTGGGAGCGCGACCGGCGAACGCGCGGAGCCCCCGCCGGCAGGCGGCTCCGACGGGCTTGCACGAGTCGCCGGCGCCGCGTTGCGCGGCGCCGGCGGCGCCGACGTCGCGGCGGTGGGCGACGCGGACGAGTCGGCCGCCGCAGCGATCGATGGTGCAGGGACTCGGCCCGACGCACCGGTCGTCTTCATCCACGGCACCTCGCGCGCCGACAAGCTCTGGCCCGAGGCGAACTGGATCGAGCTCGGACGACGCCTCGCGAATTCCGGCGCGCGCATCGCGCTGCCGACCGCCGACGCGGCCGAGCGCGCGCGCGCCGAGCACATCGCGGCCGGCATCGGAGCCGCCGCCCAGGTCTGGCCGACGCTCGATCTCGGCAGCTTCGTCGACCGCCTCGCGGCGAGCGCCGGTGCGATCGGCGTCGACAGCGGGCCGAGCCACATCGCCGTCGCGCTCGGCCTGCCGCACGTCCAGGTCTACAACCACCCGACGGCCTGGCGCACCGGCCCGCAAGCGCGCCATGGTGCGCGGCATCAGGTGGCGGTCGAGGGCCGCCCGGCGCCGTCGGTCTACGCGGTGTGGGAGGCGTGGCAGCGCGTCGGACAGCCCGCGCCGGGTGCGTCGCCATCGGCATGACGCGAGCGACGCCGCGTCGGGCGGCATCGACCGGCGGCCGCGCGACGCCGCCATCGTTGCGCGAGAGCCTGCCGCAGCGCTTCGCGCGCGCCGCCTATTCCTCGCTGCTGCGGCTGGGGCTGCCCGCGTACCTGCTGCGCGTGCTGTGGCGCGGCCGCGCCGAGCCGCTCTACCGCGCCGCGCTCGGCGAACGCGTCGGCTTCTACCGCGGTGCGCCGCCGCTCGCCCCGGGCGCCCTCTGGATCCACGCCGTCTCGCTCGGCGAGACGCGCGCCGCGGCGCCGCTGATCGACGCCCTCCGCGAGCGGCTTCCAGGCGTGCGCCTGCTGCTGACGCACGGCACCGCCACCGGCCGCGCCGCCGGGGCATCGCTGCTGCGCGACGGCGACGCGCAGGCGTGGTTGCCGTTCGACACGCCGGGCGCGGTGCGCCGCTTCGTCCGACGGTTCCGACCCGCCGCCGGGGTGCTGCTCGAGACCGAGGTCTGGCCCAACCTGATCGCCGAGGCGACCCGGCTCGGCGTGCCGATGCTGCTCGTCAATGCGCGGCTCAGCGAGCGCAGCCGGCGCCGGGGCCGGCGTGTCGATGCGCTGCTGCGGCCCGCGTTCGCACGCCTGGCGCATGTCGCAGCGCAGACCGGGACCGACGCCGAACGGCTCCTCGAAGTCGGCGCCCGATGCGTCGAGGTGCTCGGCAACCTGAAGTTCGACCTGACGCCCGACGCCGCGACGATGGCACGCGGGCGTGCCTGGCGCGGCGCGGTCGGCGAGCGCCGTGTCGTGCTCGCCGCCGTCACGCGCGAGGGCGAGGAGGCGCGGCTGCTGGCGAGCTGGCAGCGCGTCGCCGCACCGCCGCTGCTGGTGATCGTGCCGCGCCATCCGCAGCGCTTCGACGCGGTCGCCGACCTCGTCGTGGAAGCCGGCTTCACGCTCGCGCGGCGCAGCCGGTGGGACGACGCCCCTTCGGCCGCCGACGGTGCGGCCGACGTCTGGCTCGGCGACTCGATGATGGAGATGCCGGCGTGGTACGTGCTCGCCGACGTCGCGCTGCTCGGCGGCAGCTTCGCGCCGCTCGGCGGTCAGAACCTGATCGAGGCGGCGGCGTGCGGCTGCCCGCTGGTCGTGGGCCCGCACACGTTCAACTTCGAAGACGCCGCCGAGCGCGCGATCGAGGCGGGAGCGGCCGCGCGCGTGCCGGACATCGACGCGGCGGTCGAGCGGGCGCTGGCGTGGCTCGAGCCGGGCGCTGCCGACGCGCGTCGCGATCGCGCGGCGCGGGCCTTCGCGTTTGCGTCGGCGCACCGGGGAGCCGCGGCGAGCACTGCCGAGCGCATCGCGCAGGTACTCGCCGGACGTGCCGACGAGCACGGCGGCTGAACGCCGCGCCGCCCGGCTCGCCCGCGCCGCGGCGCGCATTGACTGAACGAGACACGCCGGACCGACGCTCGGAGACCGCTGTAGGCTGCGGGCGCGCTGTTATCCGACGCGCCGGCGCATCCACGCGCAGCGATTTGCGCAGCCGTCGCGCCTCCGTTGACGCGCCAGCCCGTCAGCGCCCCGACAGCTCCATCACGAGCCGGCTCGCGAGGTAGAGCCGGCGCGGGATCGCGTCGATCTGCACGTACTCGGCCTGGTTGCTGTGATAGCCGAAGCCCGGCAGGCCCAGGCTCTCGATGACCGGCTTGCCGGACAGCGCCGCGTAGGCGGCGTCGGTGCCGCCGCCGGTGCGATCGACCACCGCGAGCTTGCCCCCGACCTCGGAATAGATCGAGACCGCGCGCTGCACCAGCGCTCGGCCTTCGGGCGTCGCGTTGAAGGCCGGGCGGCCGTACTCGGGCGCGATCGTGATCTCGCTCTTGTCGAGCTTCTTGCGGCCCTGGATGCGCTGCTCGAGCGTGGCGAGCAGGCGGTCGAGGTCCTCCCTGCGCGCGTAGCGGATGTTCGCCTCGAGCTCGGCGGCGTCCGGGATGATGTTGGCGACGCCGCCGCTCTTGCCGATGGTCCAGTTGAAGCGCAGGTCGCGCGACTTGTCGTCCAGGTCGGCGGTGCGCTGCACGATGTCCGAGGCCTCGACCAGCGCGTTGACACCGAGCTCGGGGTTGGCGCCCGCATGCGCCGCCAGACCCTTCACGCGCACCCTGTAGTAAACGATGCCGGCGGTGCCGAGCGTCAGCGACTCGGTCGTGCCGCTCGGCTCGAACGACAGCACGACGTCGTTCTCCGAGGCGAGCTTCCGGATCAGGTCGCGCGAGCCGAACGAGCCGCGTTCCTCGTCGGTGTTGAACATCACCGTGATCTCGCCGAAGCGGTCGAAGCCCCGCGCGCGCAGCAGGCGCAGCGTGTGCAGGATCACTGCGACACCGCCCTTGTCGTCGGCGATGCCGGGGCCGTAGGCGCGGGTGCCCTCGACGCGGAACGGCGCCTCGGCCAGCGTGCCTTTCACGTACACGGTGTCCATGTGGCCGATCATCAGGATGCGGCGCGTGCCGTTGCCGCGGATGCGGCCGACGATGTTCTCGCCGACGACGCCGGCCACCGCGGGATGCCGCGTCACCGTCGCGCCGAGCGCGGTCAGCTCGCCCTCGAGCAGGCGGCCCATCGCCGCCATCCCGTCGGCGTCGCCGGTGCCGGTCTCGATGTTGACGAGCCGCTCGAGCGTCTTCACGACCGCCGGCTGCTCGGCGGTCGCCGCGGCGAGCAGGGCGGCGTCGGGTGCGCGCGGGGCTGCACTCGCGCTCGGAGCGCCGGCAGGGTCGAGGGCGCGCGGCGCGTCGGTGCTCGCGCACGCCGCCAGCAGCAGCGCGGCGGCGAGGGGAGCCATGCGGGCGAGGGAGGTGGCCAAGATAGGGCTCCGGATGATCGTTGCGGGGGCGGATCATAGGACCGGCGCATGCCGGCTGCAGGACGGGCGCCGAACGCGTCAGGCGGTACCGGACGCCGGCGTCGCGCCGGCGGAACGCCCGGGTCGATCGGGTAGGGAGCGACGAGGCGCGGCGGCGAATGACGGCGACCGGGCCGCGGTGCGACCCCTCGGCACGCGCGGCGAGAGTGACGCACCACGCGCCGAGCAGGACGCCGCGCTCAGCGCGTCAGCACGGCGTCGACGGCGACCAGGTCCGCCGGCGCGAGCTGCCCGGCCGCCTGGCGCAGGCGCAGCGTCCCGAGCAGCACGTCGTAGCGCGCGCGGGCGAGGTCGCGCCGGGTCTGGAAGAGCTGGGTCTGCGCGTTCAGCACGTCGAGGTTGACGCGCACGCCGACCCGGTAGCCGAGCTGCGTCGCTTCGAGCGCCAGCTGGCTCGACGACTCGGCGGCCTCGAGCGCGCGCACCTGCGCCGCGCTCGAGCCGAGCGTGTAGTACGCCTGGCGCGTCTGCTGGGTCACGAGGCGGCGCACCGCTTCGAGGTCGTTGCGGTAGCGCTCCTCGAGCGCCAGCGTCTCGGCGATCCGTGCCTGCACCTGGCCGCCGGTGTAGAGAGGCAGGTTGAGCTGCACGCCGATGCTCGAGCCGGCGTTGTTGCCGGTCTGGCCCGCCGCGACGGTGCTGCGGCCGGCGCCGAGGGAGGCGATGGCGTCGATCGTCGGCAGGCGGCCGGCGCGCGCCTTCTCGGTCTCGAGCTGGGCGATCTCGTAGGCGGCTTGCGCGCGGCGCACCTGCGGATGGCCGTTGGCGGCGTCGGCAGCCAGCACGTCGATGTTGCCGGCCGGCACGTCGGGCAGCGTCACCGGCGCGGCGAGCGGGCGCGGCGCGACGTTGCTGCGCCCGACCAGCTGGTCGAGCACGATCTGCCGGTTGTTGAGGTCGTTCTGCGCCGCGATCTCCTGCGCGCGCGCGAGGTCGTAGCGGGCCTGCGCCTCGCGCGTGTCGGTGATCGTCGCGGTGCCGACCTCGAAATTGCGGCGCGCCGACGCGAGCTGCTCGCTGATCGCGGCCATGCTGGTGCGCGTGGTGGCGAGCGTGTCCTGCGCGGCGAGCACGTCGAAGTAGGCCTGGCTGAGGCGCAGGATGAGGTCCTGCTCGGCCGCCGCGAGCTCGGCGTTCGACGCTTCGAGCGAACGCTCGGCCTGGCCGAGGTTGGCGACGTTGGCGCGATTGAAGAGCGGCTGGCGCCCGCTGATCTGCAAGTTGAACGAATGGCTGCCGTAGCTCTCGCCGAGCGCGGGGTTCGAGTAGCTGCGCACCGCACTGCCGGCGAGCGCCAGGTTCGGGCGCAGCAGCGCGCGCGCCTGCTCGACGCGGTACGGCGCCGACTCGGCCTGGGCGCGCGCCGACAGATAGGTGGCGTCGTAGGCGTGCGCCGCGCCGTAGAGCTCGCCGAGCGATTGCGCTCGGGCGAGACCGGCGCCGAGGACGAGTGCCAGCGCGAGGGGCGCCGCGCGAAGCGCCGCGCCGCGCGCGCGGCCGCGCCCGGCGTCCCGCGGGCCGGCGCCGCCGGCGCGCGGCAGGCTGACCTCGCGGCGCGCCATCAGAAGTGGAAGCGGCTCGGCTCGCCGAAATTCCTGAGGCGCTGCGCGACGGTGTCGAACAGCACCCGCGTCCTGAAGCTGCCGTCGGCGTCGCGCGTCATCAGCACCGAGCGCATGACCGGACGCTGGCCGACGATGGCGGTCAGCCGCCCGCCGACCTTGAGCTGCGCGAGCAGGTTGGACGGCACCTCGGCGACCGAGCCCGAGAGCACGATCACGTCGAACGGCCCTTCGACCGGGACGCTGGCAGCGCCGTCGACGTTCAGCACGTCGACGTTCTTGACGCCGGCGCGGCGCAGGTTGTCGGCGGCGAGCTGCGCGAGCTGGGGGTCGATCTCGAGCGTGGTGACGTGCTGGGCGCGGTGCGCGAGCAGGGCGGCCATGTAGCCCGAGCCGGCGCCGATCTCGAGCACGCGCTCGTGACGCTGCACCTGCAGTTCCGCGAGCAGACGCGCCTCGATCTTCGGCTGCAGCATGCACTGACCGTTCGGCAGCGGCACTTCGGTGTCGACGAACGCGAGCTGGCGGTGCTCGGCAGGAACGAAGTCCTCGCGCCTGACCACGGCGAGCAGCTGCAGCACCTCGGGGTCGTGCACGTCCCAGGGCCGGATCTGCTGCTCGATCATGTTGAAGCGGGCGAGTTCGACGTTCATGGCAGGCGGAAAGTGGGCGCGCGGGCAGCCCCGTAGTTTAGGGTTTCGGGCTCGGCGAACCGGCCGGCGCCGAAGGGTGCCCCCATCAGCCGTTCGTCACCGTGGCAGGCTGCACGGGGCGCGCCGCGAGGCCGAGCCTGCGCTTGAGCCAGCGCGACGCGTCGTCGAGGTAGCAGTAGACGACCGGCACCACCACCAGCGTCAGCAGCGACGACGTGATCACGCCCCCGATCACCGCCTGGCCCATCGGTGCGCGCTGCTCCGAGCCTTCCGAGAGCGCGAACGCGAGCGGCACCATGCCGAAGATCATGGCGAGCGTCGTCATGAGGATCGGACGCAGCCGCACCCGCGCCGCGTGCAGCAGCGCCGCCTCGCGCTCGAGCGGCGCGGCGCCGCCCGCCTCGTGCTCGCCGCGCTGGGCGCGGATCGCGAAGTCGATCAGCAGGATCGCGTTCTTGGTGACCAGGCCCATCAGCATCACGATGCCGATGATCGAGAACATGTTGAGCGTCGAGCGGAACACCAGCAGGGCGAGCACGACGCCGATCAGCGTCAGCGGCAGCGAGCTCATCAGGGCGAGCGGCTGCAGAAAGCTCCTGAACTGGCTCGCCAGGATCATGTAGATGAAGACGATCGCGAGGCCGAGGGCGCCTAGCGCGTAGTCGAACGACTCGGTCATGTTCTTGGTCGAGCCGCCGAAGCGATAGCGGTAGCCGGGCGGCCAGTCGATGCCGTCGAGCACCCGGCGGATGTCCGCCGACACGTCGCCCGAGCTGCGGCCGAGCGCGTTGGCGTCGATGTTGATCTCGCGCGCGAGGTCGCGCCGGTTGATCTGGTTGGGGCCGGTCGAGGCGCGCACGTCGGCGATCTGCGAGAGGCGCACCACCCGTGGCGAGCCGTCGGCGGCCGCCGCGACGACGATCGGCAGGCGCTGCAGGTCCTCGATCGCACTGCGGCTCTGCGGGGCGAGGCGCACGTTGACGTCGTAGTTCTCGCCGTCCTCCGCGCGCCAGTTGCCGACCAGCGTGCCGGCGACCAGCGTGCGCAAGGGTCCGGCGAGCGCGTTGACGCCGAGGCCCGCGTCGGATGCGGCGTCGCGCCGGACATCGATCGCGATCGTCGGCTTGTCGGGCTTCAAGGTGCTGTCGAGGTCCACCAGGCCGGGGATCGCCGCGAGGCGCGGCATGATGATCCGCGACAGCCGCTCGAGCTCGCCGAGGTCGTCGCCCTGCACCGAGAACTGCAGGCTCTTGCCGCCGCCCATGTCGGTCTGACCGATGTTGGTGACGGTGATGCCGGGGATCGCCGCGAGGCGCTCGCGGATCGGGATCGCGAGCTGGTTGACGCTGCGCGCGCGCCGGTCGCGATCGACGAGGCGCACGTAGGTGGTCGCGTAGATCTTGCCGGCGGCCTGCCCGCTGTTGATCGTGGTGACCGTGTAGCGGACCTCCGGCAGCTCGCGCAGCGCGGCGTCGACCTGGCGCGCGCGCGTCTCGGTCGCCTCCAGCGACGAGCCCACCGGCGTGTAGTAGTTGACCTGCGTCTCCGAGAAGTCCGCCTTCGGCACGAACTCGGCGCCGAGGATCGGCACCACGAAGAAGCTCGCCACGAAGGTGAGGAGCGCGAGGCCGAGCGTCGCACGCTTGTGGCCGAGCGACCACGCGAGGATCGACTGGTAGGCGTCGCCGAGGCGCTCGGTGAAGCGGTCGAACCAGGCGGTGACGCGGCCGACCGTGCGGTCGTAGAACGAACGCCGCCCGTTTGCTTCAACCACGCCGTGGCGGCCGGCCTGCGGGTCGTGCCAGATGCTCGAGAGCATCGGGTCGAGCGTGAAGCTCACGAACATCGAGATCAGCACCGCGGCGACGATGGTCAGACCGAACTCGTGGAAGAACTTGCCGACGATGCCGCCCATGAAGCCGATCGGCAGGAACACGGCGACGATCGAGAGCGTGGTCGCCAGCACCGCGAGGCCGATCTCCTGGGTGCCGGCGAGCGCCGCGTCGTGCGCGCTCTTGCCCATCTGCACGTGGCGCACGATGTTCTCGCGCACCACGATCGCGTCGTCGATGAGCAGGCCCACGCAGAGCGAGAGCGCCATCATCGTCACGGTGTTGATCGTGAAGCCGAACGCGTACATGAATCCGAAGGTGCCGATCAGCGCGATCGGCAGCGTGAGCCCGGTGATGACCGTCGAGCGCCACGAGTTGAGAAACAGGAAGACGATGAGGATGGTCAGCGCGGCGCCTTCGAACAGCGTCTGCTTGACGTTCGCGACGGCGACGCGGATGGCGCGCGAGTTGTCGCGGTTGACCTCGACCTTGACGCCCGGGGGCAGCAGCGGCGTCGTCTCGGCGAGTGCGCGGTTGAGCCCGTCGACCACCGCGATCGTGTTCTCGCCCTGCGACTTCTGCACCGAGAGCAGCACGGTGCGCCGGCCGTTGTAGAGCGCGAGGCTCTCGATCTCCTGCGGGCCGTCGACGACGTCGGCGACCTGCCACAGCTTGACCGGCGTGGTCGACGCGTTGCCGCCGGCGGCGAGCGTCGCCCCACCCACCGTCTTGCGTGCGACGACGATCTCGCGGAAGTCCTCGGGGCGATTCAGGCGCGCGTTGATCTGCACTACCCGCTCCTGGGTCAGCGAGCGGATCGCGCCGAGCGGCAGCTCCTGGTTCTCGCCGCGCACCGCGGCGACGACCTGGTCGACACCGATGCCGAGCGCCTCGAGCGCCGCAGGCTTCAGGTAGACGTTGATCTGGCGCTCGACACCGCCGACTACGCTCACCGAGCCGACGCCGCGCACGTTCTGCAGGCGCTTCTGCAGCACCTGCGTCGCCCACGTCGTGAGCGCCTGCGGCGACGTCGCCCCGTCGGGCGAGAGCACCGCGACGTTGTAGATCGGCACGCTCTGCGGGTCGAAGCGCGAGACGCGCGGCTGCTCGACCTCGTCGCGCAGGTTAGGGCGGATCGCCGCGACCTTCTCGCGAACGTCCTCGGCCGCCTTGCGGCCGTCGACGTCGAGGTTGAACTCGACGATGACGACCGAGGTGCCTTCGTACGAGCGCGAGTAGAGCGAGTTGATGCCGGCGACCGTGTTGACCGCCTCCTCGACCGGCCGCGTCACCTCGCTCTCGACGATCTCGGGGGACGCGCCGGGGTAGTCCATCGCGACGACGACGGTCGGGAAGTCGACGTTCGGCAACTGGTCGACCGCGAGGCGCTGGTAGCTGAAGAGGCCCAGCACGACGAACGCCAGCATGACCATCGTGGCCAGCACCGGGTTGGCGATCGAGACGCGCGTGAACCACATGGCTCAGCGTGCCGCCGGCGTGGGCGAAGACGGCGGCAGAGGCGCGGCGGATGTGGCGGAGGCGCGGGGCGACGCGGTGCCGTTGCCGGCGTTGCGGGTGCCCGCTGCAGACGCATCCGCGGCCGGCGCGGCGAGCCGCACCCGGGTGCCGTCGCGCACGACGCCGGCGCTCGCCGTCAGCACGGTGGCGCCGGCCGCAAGGCCGTCAACGATCTCGACCCACGCCTCGTTGCCGACGCGTCCGGCGCTGCCGACGCGCACCGGCGTGCGGCGCGCGACGCCTTCGACCACCTGCAGCACGTAAGGCGCCGCCTGGTCGCTGCGCAGCGCCGCCTCGGGCACCGCGAGCACCCGGCGGCGCGCCAGCTCGATGCGGCCGCGCGCGAAGAGCCCCTGGCGCAGCGCCGGGTTCGGCTCGACGCTCAGGTATGCGAGCACCGACCGGGTGCCGGGCTGCGCGGTCGGGCTGATGCGGGCGACGCGGGCCGCCACGGGCGCGCCGATGCCGTCGACCTGCAGCTGCGCGACCTGCCCGAGCTCGAGCCGGGCGACGTCCTCGGGGGCGAGCGCCGCCTCGAGCTCGAGGCGCGACAGGTCGACGATCTCGACGAGGCGCGCGTCGATCGCGACCCGCTCGCCCGGCTGCACCAGGCGTTGCGACACGATGCCGGCGATCGGGGCGACGAGGCGGGCGTCGGCGCGAGCCTTGCGCGCCAGGTCGACCGCGGCATTCGCGGCTTCCAGCGTCGCGCGCGCACCGGCCTCGTTCGAGACCGACGTCTCGAGGCCGGTCGGCGAGATGAAGCCTTGCGCGACCAGGGCGCGGTTGTTCTCGAGCGTGCGGCGCGCGATCTCGTACTGCGAGCGCGTCGACGCGGCGGTCTGCTCGGCCTGGCGCACGCGCAGGTCGAGCTCGAGCGGGTCGAGCTGGCCGAGCACCTGACCGGCGCGCACGCGATCGCCTTCGCGCACGTCGAGGCTGCGCACTTCGGCAGCGACCTTGGCGCGGATCACCGCGCTGTTGAACGCCTTGAGGCCTCCCGAGACCTCGAGCACCTGGCCGAGCTCGACGACCTCCGCCGCGGCGACGTCGGTGGCCGCGAGCTCGAGCCCGGCGGGCCGGAGCGGTGCGGCCGCCGCGGCCTGCTCGGCCTTGCGGATGACGACGGCGCGCGCGACGAACCCGCCGACGACGGCTGCCGCGACGATCGGCAGCGCGACCTTGGCCCAGCGCTTCATTCGCGGCCGGGCGCGCGGGCGGCGTGCGGCAGCGAACGGGCGGGCGGAAGGGAAGAGGGCACGGGAGGTGACGCGGCGTTCGGGCGCAACTGTAGTCGCGCGCCGACGCCCCAGCGTCGTGCCCGGATACCGGTGCCGGCGCGATCAGGCGCGCCGGTCGCCCCGGCGTGACGGATGGCTCAGTCGCGTCGTGCCGCGGCGGCGGCGATCGCGAGGCCCGCCGCGAACGCGACGTAGACCAGGGCGACGCTGCCCGGGCGCAGGCGGTTCTCGAAGCCGGGGGTCAGACGCTCGGGAACGAGCTTGAGGTCGGTGAGGGCGGCCACCGCCGTGACCGCCGCGGCGCCCACAAGCAGCGGACCGGCCCCGACGCCGCCGACCGGCGCGCGATCCTTCGTGGCTTTCCCGATGTGCGTCGCGACCGGACGGCGCCGCTTCGCCAGGCCTTTCAGCACCGCCTCGAACAGCGCGCCCCAGACCAGCGCCGACAGGTGATGGACAACCACGCCGACGCCGGTGTGCTTGAGCGACGCGTCGTCGATCGTGTAGGCGCGCTTGCCGTAGAACCAATGGCTGATCGCGTTCATCGGCGCGGCGATCGCCTGCGCCTCGCGGCGCGCGCCGAGCGCGAGCATCAGCAGCGAGAGCAGGCTGGCGGCGCTGCCGGTGGTCAGGGTGTTGGTGAGGGCGCGGGGAATGGTCGGCATGGGCGTGGAAGGCAGGAATGTCGATTGCAAGGTCGGGGCAAATGCCGTTCCACGTTCCTCGCCACCTGCCGTCGCTCGCATGAACGTCCTGCTGGTCGGTGCCAGCGGCTTCATAGGCAGCCGCCTGCGCGCGGCGCTCGCCGAGTCCGGGCACCAGCTGCGCCTCGCCGGTCGCAGCGCGCCCGGCGACCTGCAGCCCGACGAGCGCTGGGTCCGCATCGACCTCACCGAAGCGGTCGAGCCCGCCGCCTGGAGCCAGGCGGTGCAGGGCGTCGACGTCGCGGTCAACTGCGTCGGCATCCTGCGCGAGCACGGCTCGCAGACCTTCGACGTGCTGCACACGCGCGCACCGGCGGCGCTGTTCCGTGCCTGTGCGGCGGCCGGCGTGCGCCGGGTCGTGCAGGTGTCGGCGCTCGGTGCCGACGACGCGGCGACCAGCGCGTATCACCACAGCAAGCGAGCCGCCGACGAGGTTTTGCTCGGCCTGCCGATCGAGGCGGCGGTGGCGCAGCCCTCGTTGGTGTTCGGCTCCGGCGGCGCGAGCGCGCGCCTTTTCACCGCGCTCGCGACCGCGCCGGTGCTGCCGTTGCCGGCAGGCGGCAAGCAGCCGCTGCAACCGATCCACGTCGACGATCTCATCCCGGCGCTGCAGGCGCTGGTCGAGCGGCCACTGCACGCACGCGGCCGCATTCCGCTGGTCGGCCCGCGCGCGACCACGCTCGCCGGCTACGTGGCGGCGCTGCGCCGCTCGCTCGGCCTTCCGCCGGCGCTGACGTTCGCGGTTCCGGCGGCGCTCGTGGGGCTCGGCGCGCGCGTGCTGCAACACGTGCCGGCGAGCCCGCTCGACCCCGAAACCTGGGCGATGCTGCAGCGCGGCAACGTGGCGCCGGCCGACGCGACGACGGCGCTGCTCGGCCGATCGCCGCGCGACGTCGCCGCCTTCGTGCCACGCGCGTTCGCGTTCGACGTGCTTCGCTCGGCCGCGCTCGCCTGGCTGGTGCCCCTGCTGCGCCTCGCGCTGGTCGCGGTGTGGATCGTCACCGGCATCGTGTCGCTCGGCATCTATCCGGTCGACGAGAGCTACGCACTGCTCGCGCGCGCCGGCGTGCCGCCGGCCCTGGCGCCGCTCGCACTCTATGGCGCGGCCGGGCTCGACCTCGCGTTCGGCGTGGCGACGCTGCTGCTCAAGGGCCGGCGCTGGCTCTGGCTCGCGCAGCTCGCGCTGATCGCCGGCTACACCGCGATCATCACCGTGCGCCTGCCGGAGTTCTGGCTGCATCCGTACGGCCCGGTGCTGAAGAACCTGCCGATCGTCGCCATCCTGGTGCTGCTGCTGGTGCTGGACCGCGGCGGCGACTCGCGCCGCTGAGGACAGCCGGCACGGCGGCTGCTACGCCCGGGCATCACCAGCGTCCATTCGCGCATGGAATACGTCGTCGTCAAGTGGCTGCACGTGCTCTCCTCGACGGTGCTGTTCGGCACCGGCATCGGCTCGGCCTACTACATGTTCTTCGCGAGCCGAACCGGCGACGCGCGCACGGTAGCCAATGTCGTCAAGCTCGTCGTGATCGCCGACTGGGTGTTCACGACGTCGACGATCGTCATCCAGCCGGTCACCGGCTTGTGGCTCGCGCACCTGGCGCAATTCCCGCTCACGAGCGCGTGGATCCTCTGGTCGATCGTCCTCTACTTCGTTGCCGGCGCGTGCTGGCTGCCGGTGGTCGCGATCCAGATCCGCATGCGCAAGCTCGCCGAGACCGCCGCCGCCGCGAACCAGGGATTGCCGGCCGAATACCTGCGCCTCTGGCGCTGGTGGACGGCGCTCGGCGTGCCGGCGTTCGTGTCGCTCGTGATCGTTTTCTACCTGATGGTCGCCAAGCCCATGTGAGCGCGCGCGGCGGCCTGCGACAACCCGACACCCATGCCTGAAGAAGTCGAACGAACCCCGCTCGCCGAGGACGAGGCGCCCGGCGCGACCGCGCTGCTGATCATCGACATGCTCAGCAACTGGAAATTTCCGGACGCCGATCGCCTGCTCGAATCCGCGCTGCCCGCGGCCGAACGCATCGCGGCGCTGAAGGCGCGCTGCCGCGCCAACAGGATTCCGGTGATCTACGCCAACGACAACCACGGGCGCTGGCGCTCCGACTTCCGCGAGGTGGTCGCGCAGGCGCGCGCCGAGGCGAACGGTGGCGGCCGGATCGGCGACCTGCTCGCGCCCGATGCCGACGACTACTTCGTGCTCAAGCCCAAGCACTCGGGCTTCTACGCCACGCCGCTCGACCTGCTGCTGCGCCATCTGCGTGCCTGCAAGCTCGTCGTGACCGGCGTCGCCAGCGACCAGTGCGTGCTCTACACCGCGGCCGATGCGCGCATGCGCGACTATGAGGTGACGGTGCCGCGCGACTGCTCGGCCACGCAGAGCGCCGAGCGCCACGAGCAGGCGCTGCGTCACTTCGAGGGCGCACTCTGCGTCGCGACGACCGCATCGGCCGACCTCGAGCTGCCGCGGCCCGAGTGACGCCCGCGGCGTCGCCATTCCTTGCGTGCGGGTGCGGCGACATCCCGCGTGCCATGATGTTCGACCGATCATTCCGGAGGAACCGTTGGACCCCACGCTCGCGTTCCTGAATCCCTACGCGCACGGCTTCGCGCGCGTCTCGGTCGCGGTGCCGCGCATCCGCGTCGCCGACCCGGTGTTCAACGCCGCCGAAACGGTCACGCTGCTCGAGCAGGCACACGACCAGGGCGCCGTGCTGGTGGCGTTCCCCGAGCTGGGCCTGTCGGCCTATACCTGCGACGACCTCTTTCACCAGGCGGCGCTGCTCGAAGCCTGCGAGCGGGCGCTCGGCACGGTCGTCGAGGCCACGGAGCGGGTGCCGGTGGTCGCGATCGTCGGCCTGCCGTTTCGGGTCGACCACAAGCTCTACAACTGCGCCGCGGTGGTCGCGGGCGGGCGCGTGCTCGGTATCGTGCCGAAGACCTACCTGCCGAACTACGGCGAGTTCTACGAGGCGCGCCAGTTCAACCCCGGCTCGACCGCGACGTCGACGAGCGTTCGCCTGTTCGGCACCGAGGTGCCGTTCGGCGCCGACCTGATCTTCGAGGCGGCGTCGATCCCGCTGCTGAAGATCCACGTCGAGATCTGCGAGGACGTGTGGGTGCCGATCCCGCCGTCGAGCTACGCGGCGCTCGCCGGCGCGACGGTGCTGGTCAACCTCTCGGCGTCGAACATCACGATCGGCAAGTCGGACTACCGGCACCGCCTGGTGAGCCTGCAGTCGGCGCGCTGCCTGGCGGCGTACCTGTACTCGTCGGCGGGCCTCGGCGAATCGACCACCGACCTCGGCTGGGACGGCCAGGCCCTGATCTACGAGCACGGCGAGATGCTCGCGGAGTCGGACCGCTTCGTCGACGGCTCGCACTTCATCACCGCCGACGTCGACCTCGAGCGGGTGTCGCGCGAGCGCATGCGGATGACGTCGTTCGGCGCGTCGGCCGAGGCGCACCAGGCGCGCCTCGCGTCGTTCCGCACGGTGCGCTTCGAGCTGCCCGTGCCGACCACGTTCCCGCTCCCGCTGCAGCGTGCGGTCGAGCGCTTCCCGTACGTGCCGGCCGACGTCGAGCGCCGCGACGAGCGCTGCATGGAGGTCTACAACATCCAGGTGCTCGCGCTGCTGCAGCGGCTCGCGGCGACCGGTATCAAGAAGCTGGTGATCGGCGTCTCGGGCGGGCTCGACTCGACGCACGCCTTGCTGGTGTGCGCGAAGGCGATGGACCGCCTCGGCCTGCCGCGCAGCAACATCCTCGCGTACACGATGCCGGGCTTCGCGACCAGCACGCGCACGCTCGAGCAGGCCAAGCGGCTGATGGCGGCGGTCGGCTGCACCGCCGAGGAGATCGACATCCGGCCGAGCTGCCTGCAGATGCTGGCCGACATCGGCCACCCGTACGCCAAAGGCGAGCCGGTCTACGACATCGCGTTCGAGAACGTGCAGGCGGGCGAGCGCACCAGTCACCTGTTCCGTCTCGCGAACTATCACGACGGCATCGTGGTCGGCACCGGCGACCTCAGCGAGCTCGCGCTCGGCTGGTGCACCTACGGCGTGGGCGACCACATGTCGCACTACAACGTGAACGCCAGCGTCCCCAAGACGCTGATCAAGCACCTGGTGCGCTGGGTCGCGGCGAGCGGCTCGGTCGAGGCCGGCGACGACTCGGTCCTCGACGAGATCCTCGCGACCGAGGTGAGTCCCGAGCTCGTCCCGGGCACCGAGCAGGAAAAGCCCGACCAGAGCAGCGAGGCGAGCGTCGGCCCCTACGAGCTGCAGGACTTCCACCTCTACTACACGCTGCGCTACGGCTTCGCACCGACCAAGGTGGCGTACCTCGCGTACACGGCCTGGCACGACCGGGAGCAGGGACGCTGGATCGACGGTGCCGAGGTCGCGCGCAACGAGTACGCGCTGCCGGCGATCAAAAAGCACCTGCGCAACTTCCTCTGGCGCTTCTTCAAGACCAGCCAGTTCAAGCGCAGCGCGGTGCCCAACTCGCCGAAGGTCGGCTCCGGCGGGTCGCTCTCGCCGCGCGGCGACTGGCGCGCGCCGAGCGACTCGGAGGCGGTGGTCTGGACCGCCGACGTCGACCGGGTGCCCGACGACCCGCTGCAGCCGATCGCACTGCCGTCCGCATGACGCCGATCGAGATCGCCCTCGTGCTGCTGGTCGTGCACGGCGGCCTCGGCGCGTTCGACACGTTCGTCAACCACGAGTGGCGCGAGCACCTGCCGCAGCGCACCGAGGCCGCGCTCGAACTCGCGCTGCACAGCGCGCGCTCGTGGCTGTTCGGCATCTCGTTCGCGGGCCTCGCCTGGCTCGAGTGGCACGGCGCCTGGGGCTGGGTGATCCTCGGCATCCTCGTGCTCGAGTACGTCGTGACGATCGCCGATTCGGTGGTCGAGGACCGCATCCGCATCCTGGCGCCCGTGGAGCGCACCAACCACATGCTGCTCGCGGTCAACAGCGGGCTCTACATCGCGTTCGTCGCGTGGCAGGTGGTCACGCGCTGGCGCCACGAGCCGAGCGCGCTGGTGCCGGTTCGGTACCCGGTGCTGTCGTGGCTGCTGACGGCGTGCGCGGCCGCGGTCGTGGTGTGGGCGGTGCGCGACGCGCTCGCTGCGCTGAAGCTCGCCAGGCGTGCGGCGGCACCGCCGCGCGCCGCGTGAGCGCGCCGTCGTGCGGACGCGTCGGTCAGGGCCGGTGATGGCGCAGCGCGGGCCATCTGCCGAAGCCGCGGGCGCGTGGCGAGCCTTCGATGGCCGATCACCGGAAGCCGACGCCCGCGCTCGCGAGGAGCGACAGGCCGGCCTCGTCGGCGCCGTCGTCGCGGCGCGGCGGTCGCTGCTCGGCGCGCTGCTCGCGATCCCGTTCACCGGCTGCGCCGCGCTCGCCCCGCCGCGCTCGATCGAGGTGCCCGAGGCGCGTCTGCGCGAAGTGGTCGGCGAACGCTTCCCGATCGAGCGGCGCCTCCTCGACATCGTCGACTTGCGCGTGGCGCGGCCGCGCCTCCGGCTCGACGCCGCGGCCGACCGGGTGGGCATCGACCTCGACGTTCGCATCGCCGAACGCATTGCTGGCGCGACCTACGACGGCGTGCTCGCGAGCAGCGCCGCGCTGCGCTTCGATGCGGGCGACGCGACGCTGCGCCTTGCCGACGTGCGGGTCGAGCGCTTCGACCTCGAGCGGGTGCCCGCCGCCTGGCAGCGCCGCATCGACCAGATCGGCCGCCCGGCGGTGGCCGCGCTGCTCGAAGGCGCGGTGGTCTACCGGCTGCCCGAGTCGACCGCCGGGCGACTCGCGGACCTCGGTCTCACCGTCGCCGGCGTGCACGTGACGCCGAGAGGGCTGCGCATCGACCTCGCGACCAGTCCGCCCTGACGCGACAAAGCGGCGGGCAGTCGCCACCGCCTCGCTAACATCGCGCTCTTTTGCCCGGAGACCGCGTTGGATTCGATGCTGCTCGTCAAGGCCGCCGTGATGGGCATCGTCGAGGGACTCACCGAGTTCCTGCCGATCTCGAGCACCGGGCACCTGATCCTCGCCGGCTCGCTGCTCGGCTTCGACGACGCCAAGGCCAAGGTGTTCGACATCGCGATCCAGAGCGGCGCGATCGTCGCCGTGATCGTCGTCTACTGGCAGCGCCTGGTGCACACGCTCGGCGGCCTCGGCAGCGACGCGCGAGCGCGCCGCTTCGCGCTCAACGTCGCGATCGCATTCGTCCCGGCCGTGGTGCTCGGGCTGCTGTTCGGCAAGGCGGTCAAGGAACATCTCTTCACGCCGGTGGTCGTCGCGACCACCTTCATCATCGGCGGCCTCGTCATCCTGTGGGCCGAGCGGCGCAGCGTCGTCGCCCGCATCGACACCGTCGACGACATGCGCCCGCTCGACGCGCTCAAGGTCGGCCTGGTGCAGTGCTTCGCGCTGGTGCCGGGAACCAGCCGGTCGGGCGCCACCATCATCGGCGGCATGCTGCTCGGCCTCTCGCGCCGCGCCGCCACCGAGTTCAGCTTCTTCCTGTCGATTCCGACCTTGATCGGCGCCGGCCTCTACAGTCTGTGGAAGGAGCGCGCGCTGCTCTCGACGGCCGACCTGCCGGTGTTCCTGGTGGGCCTGCTGTTCTCGTTCGTCTCGGCGTGGCTGTGCGTGCGCTGGCTGCTGCGCTACATCTCGACCCACACCTTCACGCCGTTCGCGTGGTACCGCATCGCGTTCGGCGTGATCGTGATCGCGACCGCGTACACGGGGCTGGTCGACTGGCGCGGGTAGTCGGCGTCAACGCCGCTCGAAGATCAGATCCCACACGCCGTGGCCGCGCGCCACGCCGCGCGCCTCGAACTTGGTGAGCGGGCGGTAGTCGGGGCGCGGCGCGAAGCCGTCGTGACGGTTCGCGAGCAGCGGCTCGGCCGCGAGCACCTCCAGCATCTGCTCGGCGTACGGCTCCCAGTCGGTCGCGCAGTGCAGATAGGCGCCCGGCGCGAGCCGGCTCGACAGCAACGCGACGAACGCCGGCTGGATCAGGCGCCGCTTGTTGTGGCGGGCCTTGTGCCAGGGGTCCGGGAAGAACACGTGCACGCCGGCGAGCGAATCGGGCGCGACCATGTGCTCGATCACCTCGACGGCATCGTGCTGCACGATGCGCAGGTTGCTGAGCGCGGCGGCCTCGATGCGCTGCAGCAGCGCGCCGACGCCCGGCGGATGCACCTCGATGCCCAGGAAGTCGTCGTCCGGCCGCTGCGCCGCGATCCTGGCCGTGGCGTCTCCCATGCCGAAGCCGATCTCGACGACGAGCGGGGCCTGGCGTCCGAACGCTGCGGCGAAGTCGAACGGCGCGGCCTGGTAGGGGATGACGTAACGCGGCGCCAGCTCGGCAAGCGCACGCGCCTGGCCAGGACCGATGCGCCCTGCGCGCACGACGAAGCTGCGGATCGGTCGCCGAGGCGCGCCGGTGGAAGAGGCGAGCGCGGAGGCCTCGTGCGAATCGGAGAAAGGCGAGGCGGCCGCCTCGGGAGCGTCGGGCGTCGCGGCGGAACGAGCGTTTTCGGGGGATGTCGACATCAGCCGATGATGGCCCAGCCGCCGCACGGCTCCCTATAATCGCGATCGCTGCGGGTGTAGTTCAATGGCAGAACGGCAGCTTCCCAAGCTTCATACGAGGGTTCGATTCCCTTCACCCGCTCCAGTCGATCAGTTCGAAGGGTCCCGAGAGGACCCTTTTTTTCGTCCGCACCGGGCGTAGAGCGTGATTGGAGGTGTCGGAGCGTGCCGCGCCCGCCCATGCAATCCCGTCGCTTTTGGGGGTAACAATTCGGGGTAACAGCATCGACGGCCAACAGTTACCCCCAAACGCCGTGAAACCCGACCTTCTTTCAGACGTCCAGATCCGCAGAACCGCGTCGGGTCCGCAGCGTCAGCGACTCTACGACGGGCGCGGGCTCTACCTGGAGATGACGCCATCTGGCGGACGTTGGTGGCGCTTCAAGTACCGCTTCGGCGGCAAGGAAAAGCTGCTGTCGATGGGCGTGTACCCGGACACCAGCCTCAAGATGGCTCGGGAGAAGCGCGACGCCGCACGCACCTTGCTGGCATCTGAGGTGGACCCGGGCGTGGCGCGCAAGGCGGCCAAGGCCAGCCGCGCCGGGGTCGCGCTAGACAATTTCGAGGCCGTTGCTCGTGAGTTCCACGAGACGCGCCAATCGGAGTGGAGCGAAGCCCATTCCCGGCGCTGGATTGAGCGCTTGGAGAAGGACATCTTTCCCTATCTCGGGGCATCCGCGCTGCCTGCTATCAGCGCACCCTTGCTCTTGCAGGCTCTCCAGCGTGTAGAAGCTCGTGGTGTTCGGGAGACGGTGCATTCCTTGCAGCAGGCGTGCGGCCAGGTTTTCGGTACGGCATCGCGACTGGTCGAGCTGAGCGAAACCCGGCCGCGGACCTGCGCGGCGCACTCAAGCCGGTTCTCGTCAAGAACATGGCGGCCGTCACCGAGCCGCGAGCCGTTGGCGCTCTTATCGAGGCCATTGCTGACTATCGGGGCAGCCCCCTGACGCGCGCTGCGCTCCAGCTCTCCGCGTTGCTTTTCCAGCGCCCCTGCTCTAGAGCTCGATGGCCCCGAGCCCACATGGACCATCCCTGCCGTGGAGATGAAGCGAAGCCGCTACGAGAAGCAAAACGGGCGTCCGCACGCCGTGCCGCTGCCGCACCAAGCTGTCGCAATCTTGCGCGAACTGCAGCGGTTGACGGGGCACGTCAAATATGTGTTTCCCTCTGCTCTCGGCAATGCTCGACCAATGAGCGACAACACGGTGAACACCGCTCTGCGTCGGCTTGGGTATGACAAGGAGACAGCCACTGCCCATGGCTTTCGCGCTATGGCTCGAACCCTGCTGGTAGAGCAGTTGAACGTGCACCCGGACGTCATCGAGGCCCAGCTCGCGCACGGCAAGTTGGGCCCACTTTGAACGGCCTACGATCGCGCCGAGTTCATGCTGCAACGCCGAAGCATGATGCAGGTGTGGGGCGACTACCTTGAAAGGCTCCGAATGGAGGCGGCTTCCGAGGTCACACGCAACGGCGGGTCGGCTCCAGTCCCGCGTAGTTGTACCGATTTGAGCAGCGCCTCTCGAAACTGAGTAGCGACCTCGCCATGAGCGATGGCTCTCGCAGCGCACGGTCGTGCTTGCCAACGTAGCAAGTCGAGTGCTGGAGGGAAATCGCGGAGGTGAGGGCGCAGGGTTCCATGATTTGCTCGAGGAACGCCGGATGACGAGTTCGTCCGAGCTGTGGATGCGCGGGCGGCGCTGACGCGTCGAGCACGACCCCGTCGAGGCGAGATCACCTCGTCACCACGGGCACGCTGCCGCCCACGAACGTCGCAATCCGCCGTCCCTAGACCCCGGGCCCAAATAGCGCTTCCATCTCGCGTCGCAGCCGGTACGCGGGGGTGGTCGTGTCGATCGCCACGTCGTTCCACGTGAGGCTCTGCCCCAGCGCCACCGGCCGGATCACCTTGACGTCATGGGCGAGGCCGAGAGGCAATGCGCCGATCCGAGCCGATGCCTCGGCCGGGACGAGCTTGCCCCAGACCGTGTAACCCCCTTCGCCGTCGAGCACGTCGTTTGGTCGCAGGTCGCGCTTCGCAGTCGCGATGACGTCAGCGTTCCAGCAGGTCGCGACACCCGTGGCCTCGCCCCGCAGCGCGACACTCGCGACCGAGAAGCCCACCTCGAGGCCGATCAGGTGCCAGCGCTTGTAGAGCGTGAAGTAGCGGCCGCTCGCGTCGGTCTGCGTGTTGTATTCCTCGAAGCAGTTCCTGATGTAATCGGTCTCCGCCTCGACGGTGACCCAGACGCCCATCCGGATGTCGTACGCGATCGGCGTTCCGTCACGGCGCAGCGACGACACCACTTCGACCATGCCTTTTTTCTCCAGCACCCCGCCCTCGGCGCGAGGGCGCATCAATGAGGGGATCTCGTCGATGCTGCCGGGCGGGTAAGACAGTCCGTCGCTCGGCACGGCCAGCCCGGTGGCGTTGGCTACGGCCGTTGACTCGATGGCGGGCTTGGAACCGTCGAGGAAGCTGTTGAACATCTTCGGATTGAGGCCGCCCCGCCGCGCCTGCTCGGGACTCAACCCGTAGTAGCCCCAGACCGTCTCTGGCGTCGACTGCGCGAAGTGCGGCAGCCACTTGTGGCCTCGGCCAGCGGCGGTGACCGGGAATCCGCAGGTGCGCGCCCAGTCGACAAGGTCGCAGATCAGCGCCGGCTGGTCACCAAACGCGAGCGAGTAGACGACGCCGGCTTCGGCGGCGCGCCTGGCGAGCAGAGGGCCGCAGAACGCGTCGGCCTCGACCGTGACGTTGACGACGTGCTTGGCATGCGCGAACGCCGCCAGGCAGTGCTCGACCGCGTGCACCGGCGAGCCGGTGCACTCCACGACCACGTTGATCGCCGGATGGGCAACGAGCGCGCGCCAGTCGTCGCCCACGTGTGTAGCGCCCGTCTCGAGCGCTTCGGCGATGCTGGTCGCGCCGCTCCGTTCAACGCTCCAGCCGACGCGGGCCAGGTTCCGGCGCGCCGCCTCGGGAGAGAGATCAGCGACGGCGGCCAGGTGCACTCCGGGCGTGCGCGGAACCTGCGCCAGGTACATCGAACCGAACTTGCCGGCGCCGATGAGGCCGACCCGAATCGGCTTGTTCTCGGTCGCGCGCGAACGAAGTCGTGCATGAAGGCTCATGGGTCTGCAACTCTGCTGAGACGCGGGGCGTCGGTGGGGTCTCGCCGACGGTGGCCGAGGCGATTGGCGGCTCGCTTCGACGGCGCGTCGGGCGCGGACGGCGCACGCGCCAGGATGCGGCGCGCGCACGATGCTCGCGCAACGGCCGGGTTTGGGCAACCTCGTCAGCATGGGCGCGGTCGAGAGACAACGCGAGGCGGGGCGCGTTCACAGCCAGCCAGCGGACCATGTTCCATAAGGCAAGATGGTGCGACGAAGGCTCCGGTGTCCTTCCACCGTTCCGGCCCGCTCGATGCAACGGTTCGCCGGCGTCACATTCGGGGCGGTACTAGGCAGCCGAGGTGAACAATGCGTTCATGCGATCTCCTTATGACGAGGCCACAACTAGGCTCCCACAACTGTGAGCGGTCAGCGTGCGCCGCCGGGCGGGTGCATTGCAGGGCCGTCTTCGAGCGCGTAAGCAGCAAAGCCGACGGCTCGCTGCTAGGCGCTAGCGTCGCGCGCTGCCCGAAAGGGCTGGGAGTCGCGCCATCTCGCTGTTCATAACGTACCCGAGTGAGCAGTTGGCGGTGGCAGAAGCCGCGCAACTGCCGGGCAGCACCTCCCAGCGCATGGCGGCCGCCGCCGGCCCGAGCGTTAAGCCGGCAAGACCACCGGCTCGCGAGCTGCGAACGCGTCAGCCGCATCGACTAGATCCAGACCCGGCAGCCGTCGCAGAGCTCGAACGCGTGCTGAACGGAGGCCATATGTTCGATGTCGGGCTCGGCCGCTCTAATCCGCTCGGCGCACCGCTCGACCCACCACATATGGGCGAGCTGAGGCAGCGGATGTCCATAGCCGCCATGTTGCAGGTGAGGGGCAAAACCTGGCTTCCGCCTAGAGACGTGCCCCTGAAGGGTCCTCACTGAAGATGGCTAGGCCGCTCCGTTTGGGTGCTGAATCTCACGCGGGCGTCACGTTGAGAGCGGCCGCCAGCAGCATCATCGCAGTACCAGCGGCGACGAAGCCGACGAAGACCGCAAGTGCTAGCAACATTGGCTTGAGCCAGCCCTTTCTCGGGTACGCCTTTCCGTATCGCGCCTTGACGAAGGCCATCTGTGCTTTTCCGCTTGAAAAGTACCAACTGAAGAGCAGCCCCATGCCAGCGAAGCTCAAGAGACGTTCGAGCGGCTTGCTATCTGCCCAGAAGGACGAAGCAAGGATCAGGCAGAACAAGAGTATGAGTGTCCCGATCATCCAGCCTTTAGCGGTGGCAGCCTTCTCATGCTCCCCCATGGCTTGCCAGTTCTTCATGTGCAGGAACGCGCCGAAGGCGGGGCTGAGCAACAGGCTCCAGCTCGCTGCGACACCCGGGTTCCACAGGGCGGGAGCCACCTCCTCTGAGACGACATCATCGACGGCCGACCTCGGGGGCGAAAACGGATTGGCTTGCATGACATTCCCTGTGCGCGGACGAAAGCAAGCCTACCTGGTCCGCTGGCGCCGGCGTCCTCAAACCTGCTGAGCACCGTGCAAGTGACTATGGCTTCTACACCAGTGTGCTGCTGAAGGCGGTGGGACATCCGCCAGGGCTGTATAACGTCCAGTGGAGTACCTCACCTGATGCCGCAGCACGTCCGACACGCCGGCACCGTGCGGGGCGTGCTTACCATCCGCTAGGAAGAGGATCGGGCGCGTCACCGTGTGGGCCCCCAAACGGGGGATACCACGTCCCGTTCGCACCCCTTCCACTAATCAGTGAGGCTCCACCGGGCCGGTGCCGTCCAGCCACGTCGTCGGGAGTTTCCGCTGCGTCGGCGCATGCAGCGCGTTTGGAGATCAACATGATCGCTCGTAAATGGAAGGTGAGGTCAAGCCTTGTCTGTGTTGCAGCGGCGCTCTGGGCTCTACCCGCGCATGCTGCGCTGGTGAGCGTCGGTACCGCGGTAGGAGCAGGCACTGGGACGCTAGATACCGCAACGGGCCTGCTATTTCTTGACGTCGACCGCACGGCGGGGCTTTCCTATGCAGCCATACAGGGCGTGCCGGCAAACTACTTTTTTCCCGGCTCTGCCGCGACGCCGGGGATGTTGGCGCCGGGGCAGACATTTGCAGGCTTTCGATACGCGACAAGCGCCGAGGTCACAAGCCTGTTCACCAACTCGGGCCTCTTGAGCCCCGGGCCCATCACCCCCGCGAACGAGGCGGCCTTCTTCAACTTCGGCTCATTGCTGGGAATCGGCCCTGTCGACGTTAGTGGCACCGGCGAGCGGCTGGCCTATCGCGCCATGACAGGCGATCCGGGCTTCGCACCGCAATCGCGCCAGCTCGCAGAGTTGGTAATCGACCGGCCGCCAGATCCGAGTGCGATCTTCACAGGCCCTGCGGGCTTTCTGGGTGACGAACAGGTTCCGAGCCTGGGGTCGCCCCCGCCGGATAGCAGGGGCCTGCGGGCAGCGGGTAGCTGGCTGGTTCAAGCTCAACCTATGGTCGTTCCGGTGCCCGCGACGCTGCCGCTGGCAGTGCTGGCTTTGGGTGCACTCGCCGTCACGCGAAGGGCTCTACGCAGCAATTCCGTTGCGTTCCGCCAACGCCTTGACGCGGCTCGCTAGTTCATCGGTCTACACCAGCTTGGCGAGGGCGGCGAGACCAGACAACAGCTGAGCGGCATGGCAGCACCTGACGGTTGCCCGCGCCGCGAGCGCGTCGTTTTGGGGACGCGTGCTCTCGAGGCGCTCCTCGCGGTCTGCACGTCGCGCAGCAGCACATTCAGGGTTAGACCGGGGCCCTGTGAGTGGCACGTCCGCCAGACTGAGGCGGCTCGGCCTCGCGCTGGCAGGACACACTGACCTACGCCGCGACGGCGGCCCTCAAGAGGAGAAGCCTTGAAGAAGATTCTGAGTACTTTGGCCGTCTGCAGCAGTTTGGCGGCGGCGCCTGCATGGGGCGCGTTTTCCTGCACTGGGCAGATCACATTCTTCGGCTTGGATGGATCCGGGGCGGTGACGCTCTCGCTGGGTTCCTACGAGGTCCACCGCATATGTGCACTGGAGTCCCTCTATCCGCTGGTTTTCTCCATCAAGCCGACAGCCTGCAAAGCGGCTTACGACACCTTGCTTCAGCAGAAGAGTGAAGGTAAGCCGGTGACGATCTGGTACTACGGCGATTCGACCGTCAGCAATTGCTCTGCCATTCAGTCCTGGAGCATGCAGCCTACTGCGTATTTCGTGCAGCTGAACTAGAGCCCAGCTCGCGCGCGAGTCAGCCGGCGGCGCCGTAGTCCTTGGTGGGGTTTCCCTTAGACGAGAGCCTTGCGCTTGCACCTAAGCTAACTTGCAGCATAGCTACGCAGAGGTTGCGCGCTGGCCACTCGCAAGGACTGACGGGATGAAGACGCTGGTGTTATCGATTGCTTTGCTCGCTTCCTCCACCGCGGCGCACGCAATAGCTTGTGGACCGTATTCGATCTACAGCATTCAGAGTCAAACCGACCGTGTGCTTGTGGGGCTCTACACGCGAGCCTATGTGGCTCCCAATTCTGGACCAATACCAATTTGGAAGTCGCTCGGCTCGTGGTCCTCGCCGAACACGAAGCGGTTCCTCGAAACAATGGAATTCGGCTTGCGGAGCGGCTTCGGCACGATCTGGCTGCTGTATGACGACCCTTATGTGTGCAATAGCGATGAGTACGCCACCCAGCCTGTAGCAGTGCGCCTTTCACTTACGCCAGGCATCCCTCCCTGACGCACTGACGGTACTAGCCTACTCGGAGTGACAAGCCTCGTTGCGCTGCTGGCGCAGCAGACCCTGATTCGGATTTCGCGGAGCTGCCCTCCGCCCAGGTGACCTGCGCCAAAAATGGTTCCGAGCACGCGGCGGCTCAGTCCGCCGGCTGTTCCCCCTCCCACCATCCGTAACGCTGTTCGGCTCAGGTGCGGTTGTGCACACGTGGACGCGAGCATCGCCCCTGGACAAGCGGTCTCTCAGATCCGAGGCTTTAAGGCGCTCTTGGGCGCTGGCTCGCCTGAGTGCGCGGTCATGCTCGTCCAGCATGTTGGACGTGACCACACCCTTGATCAGTGCTTGCAGCCCGAACAGCGTTTCGGCCATGCCGCGAGTCGTGGTGAGGCTCTCGACTACTAGCCCCCGCTCGGCAAGGATGAAGGCAGCCTACGCCTGTGCAATGCAGCGCGCGAAGCACGCATCGATCATCCCGCTTCGACGGTCTAGCTAACTTTGATCCAAGAGACCATCAGCATCGCGAGATCGTTGCATTCACGCGCGTGTGCTATGAGCTCGCCGCATTGATCTGCGATCGGATGCTGTGCCCGGTCGCGAGTTCAGAATCCGCCGGGTCCGAGCTTCATGCGTGAATCTCGGTGAGCAGGCGCGGCTTGCGCGGGAGGTGCGGGGATAGCATGGACGGCACTATGCCCGAACCCCTCATCTGTACCGCTGGTGGATCATTGACGAGATCACCCCAAGCGCCGGCTGACGCGATACCGCATGACGGAGGCTGATGTGCTGGCGCGCCACCCCGGAGCGGAGCCCGACCTCGCCAGCTGAGACGAGCGCGTCGGCGGGCCAGCAGAAGGCGCCTCCGCCGTGAACTCGCGCCCCGGCCCTCGTCCGGCAGCAACCGCTGAGCGCCTACTGGGTCAGTACGACCAGGTCACGCGTGACGTAGGCCTCTGCCGCGGTGATCGGATCGAGCCGCGCCGGCAGGCGCAGAGCTCGAAAGCGTCCTGCACCGCTGCCATGTGCCCGAGCTCTGGCTCGTCGGCCCTTATGGGCTCTGCGCACCGCCGGTCCCGGAGCCCTCGGGCAACCGGCGCGGAGCCAGCGTCACAATCCGCCCTCGAGAAGCCTTGCACGGGGAGCGGCAGTGCCGGAACGCAGGAAGGTCGCGATCGCGTGCCAGGGTGGCGGCAGCCATGCGGCGTTCGGCGCCGGCGTGCTGAGGCGACTGCTCGCGCCCGACCTCTGGCCTCGCTTCGAGCTCGTCGGCCTCAGCGGAACGTCAGGCGGGGCGATGTGCGCCGCCCTCGCGTGGGCGGGCCTCATCGGGGGTGGCCCGGACGAGGCGGTCGCGCGACTCACCGCGTTCTGGAACGCGGTCAAGGCGTCCGAGCCCTCGGATGCGCTGCTCAACCTGTGGGGCGTCGTCGCAGCGCGTGCACCGTTGGCGGCCGAGATCAGCCCTTACCTGTATCGGCCGCTCGTCGAGCAACGATTGCGCGAACTGGTCGACGAGCACGTCGGCCTGGCGCGGCTGACGCCGGAGCAGCGTTCGCGCAGCCCCGTCGCACTGATGGTCGGCGCGACCGACGTGCTGAGCGGCGAGCGCTGCGTGTTCGGCGGCCAGGCGCTGACCACCGCCCACCTGGTCGCCTCTGCCGCGATCCCGCCGCTCTACCGCTCGATCGAGATCGACGGGCGTCACTACTGGGACGGGCTCTTCACCAGCAACCCGCCGGTTCGCGAGTTCACCGACCCCTCGATGTGCGCGCACAAGCCCGACGAGATCTGGGTGATCCAGATCAACCCCCAGCGGCAGGCGAGCGTACCGCAGGCGATCGGAGACATCGCCGATCGGCGCAACGAGCTCGGCGGCAACCTCGCGCTCGCGCAGGAGCTGTACTTCATCGAAAAGGTGAATCAGATCGCCGCCCGCATGAGCGCCGCAGCCGTGCCGTCGAGCTACAGCCACATCGGCATCCGCGTGATCGAGATGCCGTTCGGCGACCTGGACCTGGCGTCGAAGCTCGACCGCGACCCGGTGCACATCGACCGGCTGATCACCGCAGGCGTCGAGCTCGGCGGCCGGTTCCTGCAAGACGCCGAGTGGCCGCAGTCGGGGTCGCTGCCGCGCGCGAACCGCTGCATCCCCTGATGCGCCGCCGTGAAGCCTCGAGAGGTCCGGGTGACGCCGCTCGGCGACGGCGCGGTCACGACGCGTCATCGGCGGCGCGGCCGACCCATGACCGCGGTCGGACGAGGTATGCGGCGTGCGAGATTCCTTCGCCCACAGAGCCTCTCGTCTGACGCCCGAAGCCCGACCGGCGGCCGATGATGCAGCATCTTCGGGAGCCTCATATGTCGAAGCAAGACACGGTCGCGGACGCCCCCACGCAGAAACGCCCGACCATCGAAGCGAGCGATGCGCCGAAAGATGTCGCTCGTCCCGCAGCGAACGCGCGCGCCTGGAGCAACGTCAACAAGCTTCCCGGCGCGGGCAAGAAGATCGATGCGCGACGCAAGGTCCCGTCAGGCCCGCTGGGCGGCTCCGGTCGCAAGACCAATCGGTCGCGCTCCTCCTGAGGCCATGACGGCGCCACGGATCACGCGCCATGGTGCCGGCTCCGTAGCGATCGTCCACACAGCGGCGTCGATGTCCGCGGCTTGCAGAGCCTGCGGGGGCGACCGCCCACTCGTGCTGCGGCACCGCTCCCTATGATGGTCACTCGCTGAACGCCCGACGACCCCAGTGACCGAACCCTTGCCCTTCGTCTCGGCCGAGACCGGAAGCTCTGCTCGACGCTGGGTCGACGCGCTGCAGGCGGCGATGCCGGCCGAGACCGTGGTTGCCTTCGAGGAGCTCGATGCAGCGGCGCGGGCCGCGTGCGAGATCGCGATCGTCGCGAACCCGCGGCCGCAGGATCTTCGCGCGATGCCCAACCTGCGCTTGGTGCACAGCGTGTGGGCGGGCGTCGAGCGACTCGTCGCCGATCTGCCGGACACCGGGCTGAAGATCGTGCGCCTGGTCGACCCGCAACTCGCCGCGACGATGGCCGAGGCGGTGCTCGCCTGGACCCTGTACCTGCACCGCGACATGCCGCGCTATGCGCGCCAGCAGGCCGCGCGTCAGTGGCTGCCGCACGATTACGCGCCGCCGGGCCGGCGGACGGTCTCGCTGTTGGGGCTCGGAGCGCTGGGTGCCGCGAGCGCGGCGAAGCTGCTCGACGCCGGCTTCAGGGTGTGCGGCTGGAGCCGCAGTCCCAAGGCGCTGCCCGGCGTCGAATGCCATGCCGGCGACCACGAACTCGTCGCGATGCTCGGACGGACCGACATCCTCGTGTGCCTGCTGCCCCTCACGCCACAGACCCGCGGCGTGGTCAACGCGGGCGCTTTCGAGGCGCTGCGCCGCGGCGCGTCGCTGATCAATTTCGCCCGCGGACCGATCGTCGACGATGGCGCGCTGCGGGCGGCGCTCGATGCGGGGCGGTTGACGCACGCTGTGCTCGACGTCTTCGATCGCGAACCGCTGCCGGCCGATGCCTGGCAGTGGGCGCATTCGGGCGTGACGGTGCTGCCGCACATCTCGGCAGCCACCGACCGGACCACGGCTTCTGCGATCGTCGCGGCGAACATCAGGCGCTATCGCGAATCGGGGATCATCCCGGCGGCCGTGGATCGCGCGGCGGGCTATTGATCGGGCGTCGCGTCGGCGCGGCTGTTGAGCGCTCGACCGTCGCCAGTGCCGTGCGGGAGGCGTCGGGTCCGTCGTCGCGACTCGGGCAGAAGTCGGACCATTGCCGTCCGGCTGCGGCGCATCAGGCGAGCGAACGCCCGTCGTTCGGCGCCCCCCGCGGCTGCGTCGCTTCCGCGCGCTTTCGAGCCGCACCTGCTGCGTGGCAGGCGGGTGTCGATGCGGCGCTGCGCGATCGTTACCTGAGTGCCGGCCATGAAAAAGGCGCCTGCCGGTGTGCGGCAGGCGCCTTCGAGAGACGCGCCGGCGGACGAACGGGTCCGCCGGCAAGCGGCTTGTCGTCAGGCCGACTTGCGACGGCGAGCAATCAGCAACCCGGCGAGGCCGGCGCCCAGCAGCCCGATCGTCGCGGGTTCGGGCACCTGCAGCGAGACGTTGTCCAGCAACAGGACGCCGGCTTGGTCGAGAAAATCGAACGACAGCGTCATGCTGGCCGCATTGGTAAGGCCGCCGAACCGATAGAGCGTGTAGCCGTCGGGCGCCGCGTTCAACAGCGACAGCAGCGTCTGCCCGCCGAAGCTCGCGGTGAAGCTGCTCGGAATGCCGCCATCCGGCTTGAACGCGAACGACAACATCCAAGGCACGCCGGCTCTGCCGACGTCGATGGTCTGCTGGATACCGCCGGTCGCAAAGACCGGTCCGAAGAACGCGCTGCAGTTCCCGCTGTACACGGAGGCGCCGGGGCCCGGGCATTCAACGCCGTTGAAGTCGGACTCGCCAGTCGGGGTCCAGCCGTCGAAAGTGGCGCTTTCGAACCCGCCGTTGACGACGAGTTCGGGCGAGGCGCTGGCGGGGCCGGCGAACGCCGTCAATCCGGCGACGAGAGTCGCGAGGATGCATGGGGCACGCTTTTGCATGATTGTTTTCCTGAGGTTGAAAGTGGGGCCGGAGACCGGTCGATCCTGAGAGGGCCATGACTGCCGCTCCTGACGGACGCTGCGCCCATGGCCGTTCCCGACGGCAGGCTGCCGTGCATTCAGATCGCCGTGAGGGTCACCCGGTTGCCGGTATACGAGATCCGGAGCTGCCGTCCACCCGACGTGACCGACGCGCCTTCGGGCAAGCCCGAGAACGTGCCGACCAGCGTACCAGCCTGGACCAGTGTGAACTGCTGCCCCGGGGTCGGCGCCGTGGCCAAGTCGACGACCAGGTTGCCGCCGAGCGCGACGGTGCCCGTCGCCACGAGGCGCGACGACGTGCCGCCGGCGCCGAGCGTGGCGACGAAGCGCGAACCGAGGGCGATCTTGGCCATGTTGGCGCGCAGCACGTCGCCCGGCTGCACCGTCACGTCGACGACGACGCCGGCGACGCTCGCCGCTTCGGTGGCGCTGACACCCGGCGCCAGCGTGCCACCCGGCAGGACGACCAGCGAGCCGCCGACGCTGCCGGTGCCACCCAGCGTGCCGCCGTTGCTGACCGTCACGCCCGAGCTGTTGCTGCCGACGACCGAAAGCTTCCCGCCGGTGACGTTCGAGCCGCCCGCGTAGGTGTTGTTGCCGGTCAGGAACAGCGTGCCGGTGCCCGACTTCGTGAGCGAGGCGTTGTACTGGCCGCGGTCGATCTTGTCCTGGATGTAGGCCGCGCGGGCGTCCATCCATTCCTTGCGCCACTTCAGAGCGTCGCTGTACGGGATCTTGTCGTACATCTCCGGGTGGCCGTTGGTGATCGCCTGGATCTGCGGATCGTTCAGGATGCCCTGGAGAACGAAGGCCTGCGGGCTCACCGAGCCGTCGGGGTTCAGCACGTTGGGGCTGAAGTCGCCCGCCATGGCGATGCCTTGCTGGCGGTAGTTCGCCAGCCACTGACGGTCTTCCGATTCGCGTTGCTTGATCGCGATCTGGCCGATGTCGTTCGACCAGACGTCGACCGCCGCCTTGCTCATGTTGTAGAGCATCGGGGTCAGGAACTGGCCGGGGCCATGCATGCCCTTGGCCAGATCGGGAATCCCCCAGCCCCAGCGGTCGTCGGGAAGACCGTCGGGAGCAGTCCACGCGATGGACACCCCGGTAGGCGAGGTTTGCCCGGTGCCGAGGAACCGCACGCCGTCGGTCATCTTGTTGTTGGCGGTGGTGAGCATCACCTCACGCGCCTGCTTGGCGTCCATGTTCGGGAAGCGCGACAGCAGCACTCCCATCACGCCGGTCGCGACCGGCGTGGCCGGCGAGGTGCCGCTCGAGTTCGAGTAGGCCGTGTCGCCACCGCTGCTCGTGGTGCGAACGTTGTTCGACGGGGTCGACACGACCCACCACTTGGCAAGGCCCGCCTCGTTGAACCCGAACTGCTTGGTGTACTCGGGGTTGGCGGCGGTCGGCGGCTGCACACCGCCGACGCTCACGAACTGGTTCTCGGCCTGCGGATTGAAGAACGGGTACGACGGGCGGAAGTACGGGTTGCTCCAGTCGTTGTTGCCGGCCGAGCGGACGTCGACGGTGCCGGTGACCTTGATCGCGTTCCAGATGGCGTCCATGAACGACAGCCCCGGGAAGTTGGGGTTGTACTGGATGCCGCCCGCGGAATAGGTCTTCTTGAAGAAGAAGAACTGGTATTCGAGGTCTCGCAGGAACTCGTTCGGAATGGTCGTCGCCATCGCCGTGGGGCTGGTGCTGTCCTTGCCCGCGATCTGATAGGCGTTCGTGCGATTGCCGTTGGCGCCCAGGTCGCGCCCCAGACCGTCGAAGCGGGTTCTGTCGATCGTCTGGACGAACGAGCCCCAGCTTTCGTTGATCGCCTTCGCGCCTGCGTCCACCAGCGCCTTGGTGGCGGTATAGAAGTAGACGTAGTCGTGGAACGGGCCATGCGACTGGGTGTCCGAACCACCGGTCTTGGCGACCACCATCGTCGAGGCGAAGGCGATGCCTTGTTGCTGGCCGACGTTGTCCCGCTTGCCGGAGGTGACGCCGAGCATGCCGGTGCCGTGCGAGTAGTCGCTGGTGCGCGCCTGGTCACCGTCGATGACGAACGGGTCGCCTGCGGTGAACGGGTTGCCCGGGTTCGCCGTGCGATAGCCGAAGCCCGACGTGGCGTAGACACCCGACCCGCGCGCCGAGACGATCAGCGGGGTCTGGAATGCCTCGTGCGTGGGCCGATAGCCCGAGTCCAGCATGCCGATCGTGACACCCTGGCCGTAGTAGCCGAGGGCGTAGGCGGTCGACGCGTTGACCGCGAACAGCTGCCACGGCACGGTCACCGCGGTGCCACCGGTGGTGCCGGTGAAGTTGCCGTATTCCGGCGTTTCCCAGCTCGCCTTGGCCGCAGGCATCTGCTGCGGATTGGTGGCGACGAAGCCCGGGTCGCCCGGGTACGACCACTGGTTCGCGTGAGCAGAAGCGATGGCAAGGCTCAGCAGCGACAACGCGAAAGCCGGAGCGCGCAGAGCGTTCGCCTTCCTGCTTCGGTGCAACTTCGTCGTGTTGCGTTCTAAAGAAATCGTATGAGTCAATTTGTCCTCCGGTCGGGATGATGAGATACCGCGCCGTCATGGCGCCCAGAACGTTCCGGCGTCTGATACGAGCTGCGCCAGTTGCATAACTTCTTGAACGAGGCCTCGCGGCATCGCGTAGTGATTGCTGCGGTGCGAAAGGGTCCGGTGTTTTCTCGTGCGCCCGCGCAACCTGGTTCAGGCCACCCAGCACCACGGGAGCGGCGCGCCGACAGATGAGGCAAGCAGGAGCGGCGGCAGTGCGCGGGCGCACCGTTCGGAAGCATCCGGACGAATGTTTCGAATCGAAACGCAAAGCGCGTGCCAGTGGGAGAGCCGACGCCGGCGACGCAACCCTGGTGCGCGCTGCGTGGATCGGACCCTTCCGGGCGACCGCGAAGCGACGAGGTCGAGGCTGCGGCGAAAGGCATTCGTTTGCAGTGGTTGGTCAGACCAATCGAGACAGGTGCTCTCCTCGTGGTGAACGAAGCGTTGCCGACGGCCGTGCCGGGCCATCGGCAGCGGTCTGCAACGCGGCGACGATGGTAGATGCGGGGCGCTTGGAACGGACCTACCGTTCGTCCACACGCGCGGCTCCCGGCACGTGGCGCGCGCCGGCAAGCAGGGATGCGGGCGCGAGCGCGGAATCGATCGCGAGGGTGTCCCGCACCGGCCTGCGTGCGACGGGCCGGAGGCGCTTGCCGCCGCGGGTCGTGCACGAGCGCCGGCGCAGAGGCGCTCGGCTGCCGCCGGCATCAGGTGCTCCTGCCTCGTGCTTGCCGCATCGTGTCTCCCGGTTCTCGTCGCTGCCGGCTGGGTGCCGGCCGCAGCTCTCCTGTGACGGGCGCTGGACCGTGGCGGCGCTGCAGCGGGCGCGAAGAATACACCTCGCGCCTCTGGAGGTGTGATGGGCCAAGCCCGATGGGGCGAGGCTGCAGGCAGGCTCCATGCGGCGATGCCGAACGCGGCGCGCGGTCGAGCTCTGGTCGTGCGGGTTCGGTCCGTCGGCCGGGCAATCGATCCGGCAAGCGGCGACTCAGCCGGCGATGGCCCGAGATCGCCACGGCCCAGAGCCGAGGCGTTGCTCGCCCGGCGCACCGATCCGGCGTCTCGACGGTGGGTCATGCCCTGTGCGCGAGCCTTTCCGCCTGCGGTCGCTCACTCGCACGCACCGAAGCGGCGTGGCGGGCACCGGCTTGGCCATGTCGCGCTGCAACATGGGGCATGCGCCGTGCGGGAGCCGCCGCGAGCGGGCAGAGAGCCCGCGGCTCGGCTGTCTGGCATGGGGCTTGCGGAATCTTCGCTCGGAAGCTCGGACCCGGGCGCTGCGTGATCGCTGTTCGATCGCGTGCGCCACGGCGGAACGCTCGCGCGGCATCGGCAGGCTGCGGCGACCGCTTCGCTGCACGGTCCGGCGCGCGCGAGGGTCCGCGCAGTGCTCGATTGGGTAGAAAAAGCGTATGCAGATCGTTCTCGTCGGCCACGGCATGGTGGGCCACAAGTTCCTGGAGACGTTGGCCGAAGCCGGCGTTCGGGATGCGCGCGTCACGGTGCTCTGCGAGGAGCCGCGGCCCGCGTACGACCGCGTCCATCTGTCGTCGTTCTTCGCCGGCCAATCGGCCGCGGACCTCTCGCTGGTCGAGCCGGGCTTCTTCGAGCGCACGGGCTTCGAACTGCGCCTCGGCGCGCGCGCGGTCGCGGTCGAGCGACGCCAGAACACCGTCACCAGCGCCACGGGAGAGGTGCTCACGTACGACAAGCTGGTGCTCGCGACCGGCTCGTACCCCTTCGTGCCGCCGGTGCCCGGCCGCGAGCGTGCGCACTGCCACGTCTACCGCACGATCGAGGACCTCGAAGCCATGAAGGCGTCGGGCGCCCGGTCGAAGAGCGGGGTGGTGGTCGGCGGCGGCCTGCTCGGGCTCGAGTGCGCGAAGGCGCTCGTCGACATGGGCCTCGACACCCACGTCGTCGAATTCGCGCCGCGTCTCATGACGGTGCAGGTCGACGACGCCGGCGGCCGGGTGCTGCGCGAGAAGATCGAGACGCTCGGCGTGCACGTGCACACCGGGCGCCACACCGTCGAGATCACCGACGGTGCGGGTGCGCGCCATCGCATGGTGTTCGCCGACGGCAGCTGGCTCGAGACCGACATGATCGTGTTCTCGGCCGGCATTCGTCCGCGTGACGAGCTGGCGCGCCAGTGCGCGCTCGCGATCGGGCCGCGCGGCGGCGTCGTGATCGACAGCCACTGTCGCAGCAGCGACCGCGACGTCTACGCGATCGGCGAATGCGCGTCGTGGAACGAGCAGACCTTCGGGCTCGTCGCGCCCGGCTACGACATGGCGCGCGTGGCGGCGCGCCACATCGCCGGTGAGCCGGACGCGGCGTTCGTCGGCGCCGACCTCAGCACCAAGCTCAAGCTCATGGGCGTCGACGTCGCGAGCATCGGCGACGCGCAGGGCCGCACGCCGCGCAGCCGCAGCTTCAGCTACACCGACGAGCTGCGGCAGATCTACAAGAAGATCGTCGTCAGCGCCGACGGCAGGCAGCTGCTCGGCGCGGTGCTCGTCGGTGATGCCGCCGAATACGGCACGCTGCTGCAGATGGCGCTGAACGGCATCGCATTGCCGGCCGACCCCGAGTTCCTGATCCTCCCCGGCAGCGACGGCAAGGCCAGGGCGGCGCTCGGTGCCGATGCGCTGCCGGCGAGCGCGCAGCTCTGCTCGTGCAACGACGTCAGCAAGGCCCGTGTCTGCGAGGCGGTCGGTGCCAGCGCGTGCACGATCGGCGCGATCAAGTCCTGCACCAAGGCCGGCAGCACCTGCGGAGGTTGCGTGCCGCTCGTCACGCAGGTGATGAAGGCCGAAATGGCGCGGCTCGGCATGGCGGTGACCAACCATGTCTGCGAGCACTTCGCGTACTCGCGCCAGGAGCTCTATCACCTGGTTCGGGTGGGCAACATCCGCAGCTTCAGCGAGCTCGTCGCGAGGCACGGCAAGGGCCTCGGATGCGATGTCTGCAAGCCAGTCGCCGCGAGCATCTTCGCGTCGTGCTGGAACGAGTTCGTCCTCAAGCCCGAACTCGCCGGCCTGCAGGACAGCAACGACTACTACCTCGGCAACATCCAGAAGGACGGCACCTACTCGGTGGTGCCGCGCATGCCCGGCGGCGAGGTCACGCCCGACGGCCTGATCGCGGTCGGGCAGGTCGCCAAGAAGTACGGGCTCTACACCAAGGTCACGGGCGGGCAACGCGTCGACCTGTTCGGCGCTCGCGTCGAGCAGCTGCCGCTGATCTGGGAGGAGCTGATCGCCGCCGGCTTCGAGTCGGGCCACGCCTACGGCAAGGCGCTGCGCACCGTGAAGAGCTGCGTCGGGTCGACCTGGTGCCGCTACGGCGTCGGCGACAGCGTGGGTCTCGCAGTCGAACTCGAGAACCGCTACAAGGGCCTGCGCGCGCCGCACAAGATCAAGTTCGGCGTCTCGGGCTGCACGCGCGAATGCGCCGAGGCGCAAGGCAAGGACGTCGGCGCGATCGCGACCGACAAGGGCTGGAACCTCTACGTCTGCGGCAACGGCGGCATGAAGCCGCGCCACGCGGAGCTGCTGGCGAGCGACCTCTCGAAGGACGAGCTGGTCCGCCTGATCGACCGCTTCCTCATGTTCTACGTGCGCACCGCCGATCGGCTGCAGCGCACCAGCACCTGGCGCGAAGGCCTCGAAGGCGGCCTCGACTACCTCAAGGACGTGCTGCTGCGCGACAGCCTCGGCATCAACGGCGAGCTCGAGACCTCGATGCAGCACGTCGTCGACACCTACCAGTGCGAGTGGAAGACCGCGATCACGGACCCCGCGGTGCGCAAGCGCTTCCGCTCGTTCGTCAACAGCGATCGGCCCGACGAGCGCATCGTCTTCGTGCGCGAGCGCGGTCAGCCGCGGCCGGCACGCGAGGACGAGCGGGTACCGGCCTGAAACGCGGAGGGCACGAGTGATGACAAGCGGAGCAACCGAAGCCACGCAGATCTGCGAGCTCGACGACATCGTTCCAGACACCGGCGTCGCCGCGCGCATCGGCGGCCGTCACGTGGCCGTGTTCCGGATCGGCGCGGACCGCCTGCACGCCATCGACAACGTCGACCCGAAGACCGGCGCGAGCGTTCTCGCACGCGGCCTGGTGGGCAACCTCGGCGAGCGGCTCGTCGTCGCGTCGCCGCTCTACAAGCACCACTTCGACCTGGCCACCGGCGAGTGCCTCGAGCACCCGGAGCTGAAGGTCGCCGTGCACCACGTGCGCCTCGCGGGCCGCTGCGTGCAGGTCGCGCTCACCTGAACTCATCCCTTTTCTACCTCCTGGAAGCACCATGGCCTACGTAGTCCCTGCCGAATTCGTCTCCAAGATGGTCGACGCCGGCGAGTCCAAGCTCGTCATGTCGACGCGCGACACCCTGATCCGCGCCTACATGGCCGGCGCCATCCTCGCACTCGCCGCCGCGTTCGCGGTCACGGTGACGGTGAATACCGGCAACGCGCTCATCGGTGCGCTGCTCTTCCCGGTGGGCTTCTGCCTGCTCTACCTGATGGGCTTCGACCTGCTCACCGGCGTGTTCACGCTGGCGCCGCTGGCGGTGCTCGATCGGCGTCCGGGCGCCACCTGGACCGGCGTGCTGCGCAACTGGGGCCTGGTCTTCGTCGGCAACTTCGCCGGCGCGATCACGGTCGCGGTGTTCATGGCGATCGTGCTGACCTTCGGCTTCTCCGAGGCACCCAACGCGGTCGGGCAGAAGCTCGGCAGCATCGGCGAAGGGCGCACGCTCGGCTACGCCGCGCACGGCGGAGCCGGCATGCTGACCCTCTTCATCCGCGGCGTGATGTGCAACTGGATGGTCTCGACCGGCGTCGTCGCGGCGATGATGTCGACCTCGGTGTCGGGCAAGGTGATCGGCATGTGGATGCCGATCCTGGTGTTCTTCTACATGGGCTTCGAGCACTCGATCGTCAACATGTTCCTGTTCCCGGCCGGCCTGATGCTCGGCGGCCACTTCACGTTCATGGACTACCTGCTCTGGAACGAGATCCCCACCGTGGTCGGCAACCTGGTCGGCGGTCTGACCTTCGTCGGGGCGACGCTTTACGCGACGCACTACAAGACGGCGCCCAAGCGCGACCTCACGACGCGCGCCGACACGCGGGCCAAGCGCGCCGCCGCTTGACGCTCGAAGTCCGTATCGGCCAGCACTCGCTCGCAGGTCCGGGCAAGACCAACCAGGACTTCCACGGCGCGGTGCTGGCGCGCGGCGCCCAGCTCGCGAGCAAGGGCATCGTGGTCGCGCTCGCCGACGGCATCGGCAGCAGCCGCGTCAGCCACGTCGCGAGCGCCACCGCGGTCCGCGGCTTTCTCGACGACTACTACGCCACGTCCGACGCCTGGCCGGTGCGCCGTGCCGCGCAGTGCGTGCTGCAGGCGACCAATGCGTGGCTGCACGCGCAGACGCAGCGCGGCGCCGGGCGCCGCGATCGCGACCTCGGCTGCATCTGCACGTTCAGCGCGCTGGTGCTGAAGGGTCGCGAGGCGCACCTGCTGCACGTCGGCGACGCGCGCGTGTACCGGCTGCATCCGCAGTCTCTCGAGCAGCTGAGCGAAGACCATCGCGTCCGTGCCGACCACGGCGGCACCTACCTCGGCCGCGCCCTCGGCGTCGACCGCAGCGTCGACATCGACTACCTCGCGTGGCCGCTCGAGGCAGGCGAGACCTACCTTCTCGCGACCGACGGTGCGTACGAGTACCTCGATGCCGGGGCGGTGCAGGCGGCGCTCGCGGCAAACGCCGACGACCTCGACGCCGTCGCGGCGGCGCTCGCCCGAGCGGCACGGGCGAGCGGCAGCGACGACGACGCGACCGTGCAGATCGTGCGCGTCGACGCCTTGCCGCCGCCGGCGTCGCATGCCCTGCAGCACGCACGCGAAGGTCTCGTCGTGTCCCCGCCGCTACGCCCAGGCGAGCGCTTCGAGGGCTACACGATCGTGCGCGAGCTTCACGTGAGTCCGCGCAGCCATGTGCACCTCGCACTCGAAGACGCGAGCGGGCGGCACGTGGCGATCAAGACGCCGTCGATCGAAGCCGCCGACGACCCGTCGATGCTCGACCGCTTCATGCTCGAGGAGTGGGTCGCGCGGCGCGTCGACAACCCGCACGTGCTGAAGGCCGCGCGCGACGACGCGCCGCGTCGGCATCTGTTCGTCGCGATGGAATACGTCGATGGCCAGACGCTCGCGCAATGGATGATCGACCACCCCGCGCCGGGCCTCGACGCGGTGCGCGGCCTCGTCGCGCAAGCCGCGCGCGGGTTGCAGGCGCTGCATCGCCAGGAGATGGTCCATCTCGACGTGCGGCCCGCCAACCTGATGCTCGACGCCAGCGGCACGGTCCGCCTCATCGACTTCGGCGCGACGTGGGTGGCGGGGCTCGCCGAACGCGACGCCGAGCCCGCCCCGCAAGGGCCGGCGGGCGAGCTGCAGTACGCGGCGCCCGAGGCGCTGCTCGGCCGTGCGGTCGACGCTCGGGCCGACCTGTTCTCGCTCGCCGTCGTCACCTACCAGCTGCTGACCGGTGCGTTGCCGTATGGGCTCGATCTCGCGCGCACCGGCTCGGAAGCGGACCTGAGCCGGCTGCGCTACGTGCCGGTGGGCGCGCATCGGTCCGACCTGCCGCCGTGGCTCGACCGCGTGCTGCGCAAGGCCCTGCAACCGAACCCCTCGCGGCGCCAGCAGGCGCTCTCGGAATTCATCCACGACCTGTGCCACCCCGGCCCGGAGTTCACGGTCGCGCACCGACGTCCGCTGCTCGAGCGCAACCCTGCTGCGTTCTGGCGTGGACTCGCCTTGCTGCTGGCGGCGGTGCTGGTGCTCGTTCTCGTCGGCATCGCCTTGCGGGCGAACGCCTGAAGCGGCGGTCGGCCTGCCGAGCGGACGTGAAAAAGGCCCCGGTTGGGGGCCTTGTCTCGGGACGTGAAAGCGCGTTGCTGGAATGCCGGGCTCGCCGCGGCGACTCGCGCGGCTGCGATCGGTCGGACCGATCCATGCGGGCGACGCGAGCACCGGCCGCATCGACCCGGACGGGCAATCGCAGGGCTGCTCAGTCGGCGACCGGAGCGTTCGCGCGGTGGTACGTCGCGGTGATCGCGTCGACCGGGCCTTCACCGGCGGGGACCAGCGCGCCGGCGTTGCGGGCCTGGAGCGTCTGGGTCTTGACGTCGGCACGGGCGAGCACCGACGCGGACGAGCGCAGGTTGCCGACCGGGCCCTGACCCGCGGGGATCAGCTCGCCACGCACACGGGCTTGCGCGATCTGCGAGCGAACCTGCTCGCGGCTGACGCTGGAGGTCTGCGCGACCGGGTTGTCGATCGGGCCTTGCCCGGCCGGAGCCAGCGAATACGTGCCTGCATTGGCGAGGGAGGCGCCGTTCAGCAGGGCAATGGCGGTGGCGGCGAGGAGGGTCTTGTTGCTCTTCATGATGCAGTTCCTTGAACGTTGGAGTGGATGGGCACGGCGGCATGGGTTGCCACGCCGTCCTGTCCGCTTCGGTCGCCTGTCCTGGTGGGTCGAGCGCCGATGCAGTCAATGTAGGCCTTGGAGCTCCCCGGACCAAGGCGTCCGCCGCCAAGGCGTCATTGCGCGATTCGCAAGGATCGATCCCCGGCGCGCCGACCGTCGACGCCCGCCGGCCTAGACTCGGGCGCACTGGAAACCATGGCAGCGGGCTGAGAAGGACATGGATCGATTGCTGTCGATGCGCGCGTTCGTGCGTGTGGTCGACGAACGAAGCTTCGCCGCGGCCGCGCGCGCGCTCGACGCGGCACCGGCGGCGGTCACGCGTCTTGTCGCGGACCTCGAAGCCCACCTCGGCGTGCGGCTGCTGCATCGCACGACCCGGCGCCTGGCCCTCACCGAGGCCGGCGAGGAATACCTCGCGCGGGCGCGCCAGATCCTTGCCGACATCGAGGAGGCCGAGGCGCTGGCGACGCGCTCGACGGTGCAGCCGTGCGGGCGCGTGCGCGTGCTGGTGTCGCCGGCGTTCTCGTACCACCAGCTCGCCAAGCACCTGCCGCGCTTCTTCGCGCGGTATCCCGACGTGGCGCTCGACCTCGCCAGCAGTGGGCTGCTCGACATGGCCCACGAGGCCTTCGACGTGTCGCTGCTGATGACGCAGGGCGAGCTCGAGCACGGCGAGTTCGTCGCCCATCGGCTGGCCACCTCGCTCGTCGTGCTCGCCGCCGCGCCGGCGTACCTGGCGCGCCACGGCACGCCGCGGTCGCCCCCCGATCTCGCGAACCATGCCTCGCTGGTGATCAATTCGGTGAGCGTGCCCCGCACCGTGACGCTGCACTGCGACGACCCCGGCGGCACCTGCGACGGTGCCGAAGCCCGCACGAGCGAGTACCTGCCGCGCAGCGTGTTGGCCGCCGAGCACGCCGACACCCTGATGGCCGCGGCGATCGCCGGCGTCGGCATCGCGGGATTGCCGTCGTTCATGCTCGAAGATGCGCTCGCCGCCGGCACCCTGGTGCGCGTGCTGCCCGGCTGGCACTACACCGGCCTCACGCTCTACGCCGCGATGCCGACCCGCAAGTACGTGCCCGCGCGGACCCGCGCGCTCGTCGACTTCCTGATCGAGACGTTCCAGTCGGAAGGCGACCCGTGGCTGCGGGCAACGCTGCCCACCCAGTGAAGCGCGGGGCCGACCGTCGCGTCCGTTCGCGATCGGTCTGACCTTCAAAGAAAGTTCGACCCTGCACGGCGGGTCGCCCGGATGTTGCGGGTCAGGTGCTGTCGTCGCCGCGCTGCTGCAGTCCACTCCAGCGCTTGAGCAGCCCCTGGTGCGGAATGTCGAACAGGTCGAGCGTGCGGCCGACGGTGTGATCGACCTGCTCGTCGATCGTCTGCGGGCGGTTGTAGAACGCGGGGACCGGCGGGCAGACGATGGCGCCCATCTCGGTGACGGCGACCATGTTGCGCAGGTGCCCGAGGTGGAGCGGGCTTTCGCGCGCGAGCAGCACCAGGCGGCGACGTTCCTTGAGCACGACGTCGGCGGCACGCGTCACCAGGTTGTCGGTGACGCCGGTCGCGATCGCGGCCAGGGTGCGCATCGAGCAGGGCGCGATCACCATGCCGGCGGTCGGCCACGAGCCGCTCGCGATGCTCGCGCCGATGTCGCGGACGTTGTGCGCGCGGGTCGCGAGCGCCTCGACGTGCGAGCGCTGCAGGTCCAGCTCCTGCGCGAGCGTGAGCGCCGCCGACGGCGTCATCACGAGGTCGGTTTCCCAACCGGGCACCTCGCGCATGGCCTGGAGCAGGCGCACGCCGTAGACGGCACCGCTCGCTCCGGTGATGGCGACGATGAGGCGGGTCATGTCGCGGTCCTCAGCGGATCTTTGACATCGATCCATGCCGATGTGCGCGGCGCCGTGCTGACGACGTGAGCGGGCGTGGTGTGAGGCGATGGCATGAAGGCGGAGTGCGCGCGTTGGAGCGACCAGGCTTTGAAAGGTGACCGCAGGGCGATGGGCGTGATGATGCGCCTGGATCGAGCGCGTCAGTTTCGCATCGAGCTTTCGCGGCCGCGCAGGGCGGGTGCCGTTCGGCGCTGCGCCGCTCTTGCAGCGGGCAGCGACGGTGTTGCAGGTCCGACCGCGTCGTCCGGATAGCGACGTTGCGTGAAGGAAGCGAGGAGGTTATTCGTGCTCGATGCGTTCCGGCTACGAACGCGCCAGCACCACATGCGTCGCCGCGTCGGACGCGGCACGTTCCACGACGCGAAAGCCGAGCGCACGAAGGTCGATGCCGGCGAACAGCGCCTCGCCCTCGCCGAGCGCGACTGGCGCGAGCGCCAGGTGCATGGTGTCGACGAGGCCGGCGCGCAGGTATTGCCGCACCGTCTCGACACCACCGCCGATCTTGACGTCCTTGTCGCCGGCGGCGGCGCGCGCCTGCCGCAGCGCCGACTCGATGCCGTCACTGACGAAGTAGAAGGTGGTTCCGCCTTCCATCTCGATCGACGGTCGGGGGTGATGCGTGAGGATGAAGGTCGGCGCGTGGTAGGGCGGGTTGTCGCCCCACCAACCCTTCCACGTTTCATCCGGCCATGGGCCGCGCACCGGGCCGAACATGTTGCGGCCGAGGATGAACGCACCGAAGCCGGCCATCGCCTGCTGGGCGTACTGGTCGTCGACGCCGGTGCTTCCACCGTCCTGCCCGACCATCGCGCGGAAGGTCCGCGTCGGAAAGAACCACTGGAACAACTCGGGGCCATTCCGGCCCAGCGGTTGCGTCAGGCTCTGCTCGGGCCCGGCGGCAAAGCCGTCCAGAGAGACGCCGAAACCCGCTACTCGTACGCTCGTCAATGCCTTCTCCCTTGTATGGAGCCGTCAGGTCGGCTCGAAGGGGAGGGAGGTGAACAGGTTGCGGGCGTGCCGTCAATGCAGGGGCGGCGTTCGGACCGCGCAGTGGCCGTGAATCGGCAGCCGTGTCGCCGTGGGCAGGTCCTCATCGGCACGGCGACAGGGCCGATGGCGGTCGGCCGTTGCTCACGGCTGAGGACCGATGGTGGTGAGACCGACCGTGCCAATATGCGCAGACGAGTAACCCGACGTGCCGACGACGCGGCGATCAGATCACGTGAGCCCTTTCGCGCGACGCGGGTCGTGTGCGAGCGATGTTCGCGCGTGTGAGATCACGGCGCTTCGGCAGGAGCCAGTGTGGGTTCGAGCAGGCGGTGGGCACGTGCCGATGGTCGCGACGATGCGCACGTCGATTCGCATGGGTACCGGTAGCCCGAAAGCCGAGAAGAAGGCCGCACTGCGGCCTTCGAAAACGGATCGGCAACGCCTCCGGCGCCGCCGATCAGCTGTGCGTGGCGTCAGTTGCGGTCGGCGCGCGCGCCACGGCGCATGGTGGTCGCGCCGCTGCCGGTGCGGTCGTCACCCATCATGCCGCCGCTGCGGTTGCCCGGCGTGCGACCCATGTTCTGGTCGCCTGGCGTGACCGCTGCGCTGGCAGCACTGCCAGCCGTGGCGGCCGCGCCACCACTGCCCATCATGCCGCCGCTGCGGTTGTTCGGCGTGCGACCCATGTTCTGGTCACCCGGCGTGACTGCCGCACTCGCCGCACGGCCGACGCTGCCCGCGGCCGAACGCGCGGCGCTGTCGTTGCCCATCAGACCGCCGCTGCGGTTGTCGGGCGTGCGACCCATGTTCTGGTCGCCCGGCGTGACCGCGGCGCTTGCCGCGCGGCTCACAGCATTACCCGAGGGCTGCGCCGCGACGATGCCCGCCGAGGCGGCGACGGCGATGGTGACGATCGTGGTTCGAATGATGTGCATGGATCTCTCCTGCTAATTGGGACCATAGCGTCTGGCAATCCGCATGCCACCACCAGGCGCAGCCCTCCAAACAACGCGGTCTACGGCAGCTCTGCGACAGCGATGGCTTTGAACGATAGACGTGCCGCTCACGTGGCGACGAGCCTGATTGCAGTGACGCCGGCGGTGTGGCATCGCGCGGCGCGAATATCGCCTGCCCGATGAGGGCGCTTGTCAGGCAGCAGCAGGTCGCAGCGGGCCGTGCAGACCCTCGAGTCGCAAGACATCCATGCCCATGACAGTCGCTGCGTCCGCGCGCATCTCGCGCGAGCGTTCGTTTGCAGGCGGGGAGCCAGCAGGCCCGCCGCCGGCGTTCGCCTGCAGCCGCGGCCTATCGACGGCAGTTCTGGGGGAACTGCTCGCAGTAGCTGCTCACGTTGCAGGCGCCCGCCCCGCTGCCGGTATGGATGCCCTGCGCCGCGATGATCGCGCGCACGATCGCACGCGACAGGGCGTCGGCAGCGGCGCCGCCGATCTGGTTGAGGTTGGGGGTGCCGCCGACGGTGCCCGTGGCCAGAGCGAACACGGTGTCGCCGTCGCCCGTGCCGTGCGCGATGCGAAGCGCGCGCGCCATGCCGTCGTCCGCCATCTGCGCGACCTTGTTGGCTTGCGCCTTGGTCAGGGTCGCGTTGGTCGCCACCACGGCGATCGTCGTCGCACGCAGGAACTCCTCGCTCGGGATCTCGGCGGCGGCGCTCGCGGCCGCGGTCGGCGTGAGGTCGGACGTGCCCGCGATGTAGCCGGCGAAGAACTGCCCCGTGGCCGCGTCGAACGTGCGACCGCTCGAATTGACCGCGACGATGGCGCCCACCACGATGCCGCCCGGCAGCACCGCGCTCGCGGTGCCGAGCCCGCCCTTGACGCCGCCCGAGCGTGCGCCGGCGCCCGCACCGACGTTGCCCATCGCGACCGCCCCGTTGTTCGCGGCGCGGCAGGCATTGACGCCGAACGACGCGTCGGGTCGGAAGTTGAACGGCGCACAGCGACCCGGGTCGAAGATCACCGCGGCTGGCACGAGCGGGACGATCATCCTGTTCAACACCGGCGTGCCGATGCCCTGGCTCTCGAGGCAGCTCATCACGCCGTCGGCCGCCGCGAGGCCGTACGCGCTGCCGCCGGTCAGCACGACGGCGTGGGTGACGCCGACCGCCTTCTCGGACTTGAGGATGTCGGTCTCGCGGGTGCCGGGTGCACCGCCGCGTTGGGTGACGCCGCCGATCGCTCCACCGCGCGCGATGATGGCCGTGGTGCCGGTCATGCCGCCGGTGCCGTTGGTCGCCGTGTACTGGCCGACCTCGATGCCGGGCACGTCGGTGATGGCGTTCTTGGGGCCGGGGTTCTGCGGCAGCGTTTGAGCCACCGCCGGAGCGGCGAGCGCAACGGCGAGCAGGGCGCCGAAGGCAGAGTCGAGTCGCATCGTGGCCTCCTAGCGCCGGAAACGGCAGGCGAGCGGGAAGGTGTCGCAGTAGCTCTTGTGGCACGTCGTGGAGCGCGCCGAGAGCACGGCGTGGACGATGGCGCGCGAGACCGCGTTCGCGGCCGCCGTGCCGATCTGGGTGACCACGGCATTCGGGTCGCCGAGCGACGCCATCGCGAGCCGCGCGGTGCCGAGCACGAACAGCGTGTCGCTGTCGCCCGCGGTATGCGCCGGATTCACCGCACGCGCGACGCCGTCGTCGGCGATCTCGGCGATCTTGGTGGCCTGCGACTTCGTGAGCTGCACGTTGGTCGCGACGACCGCGTTGGTGCCGCTGCGCAGCGCGCCGCCGGGCAGGCTCGCCGGAACCCGGTACTTGATGAGCTCGCCGATCTTGGTGAGGTCGCGGAACTCGTTGCCGACCTCGAGCGTGGTTCCGAACAGCGTGCCGGTGTCGTCGTACGGCACGCCTTCGGAGTTCACCGCGACGATCGCACCGACGATGATGCCGTTGGGCAGCACGATGCTCGCGCTGCCGATGCCGCCCTTCACACCGCCCGCGACCGCGCCGGTTCCCGCACCGACGTTGCCCTGTGCCACAGGCCCGCTGTTCGCGGCCAGGCACGCCTGCAGCCCCGAGGTGTAGTCGGGCCGCGAGGCCGGCGGCGCCGAGCACGTCGCACGGTCGAAAGTCGATGCGGCCTGCACGATGGGAACGACGTTGCCGCCGCCGACGCTGAATCCGATGCCGGCGTTCTCGAGACACTGCATCACACCCGGCGCAGCCGCGAGGCCATACGAGCTGCCGCCACTCAGCACGACCGCGTTCATCGTCTCGACCATGTTGTCGGGCCGCATGAGGTCGGTCTCGCGCGTCACCGGTGAGCCGCCGCGCTGGGTGAAGCCGCCGCCCACGCCCTGGCCGTTGGGGCCTGCAGCACGGACCACGGTCACGCCCGAGTCGGGGCCGGTGACGTGACCGACGCTGATGCCGGGAACGTCGGTGATCGCGTTGTTCGGGCCGGGCGACAACGCCCACGTGGGCGCGGCGCTCGCCGCCAGCAACAGCCCGCAAGCCGTGCCAAGAGAACGGAGTCTCATCGTGCTCTCCTGTCCTGGACGGCACACCGCGCGACTCGAACCGAGCCTGGGGCAGTGGTCAGACCGTCCACCGCGTTGCCGGGCGGCAATGTTCCGATCAGAACGTCGGCGCTGTCAACAGCTTTTCGTCGTGGCCTGATAGCCATGTCGCCCGACGCCGGCTCCGGTCGTCCGTGCGGCCGCCGCGTGGGCCGTTTGGTCGGGCCATTCGCATCAGAGGCTTCGCTGCAGGAAGTCCAGCATGCGTGGCCACGAATCGGCAGCCGCGCGCGCGTTCGCCGCCGGCGTGCCGCCCAGGTCCATGACGGCGCGGGTGACCGGGTGCGTGGTTCGTGTGGCGGGTGCGATCACGTGCGGCCACCCGATGGCGTGCCCGGCGCCGCCGTACGAGAGGTGCTCGACTCGGTGCGCAAAGCCGCGCTCCTGCAGTCGGCGCAAGGCGAAGCCCGTGAGCTGTTCGCAAGGCCAGAGCCGGTCGTCCCGGCCGGTGATGAAGAGGATCGGGCCGTGGATGCGCTCGACCGGGATCGTCGCGGCCTCGATCATGCCGAGGTCATGCAACACGAGCTGGTATGCCTCGGGCGTGTCGTCCTGCAGCCCGGCGTCCGCGAGCATGCGCTGCCAGTCCGCCAGCGGCATCTGCCCCGCGGTCGGCAGCTCGCGCCCTTGCCAGGTCCACGCGGCATGGTCCATCTGCGGCACGCCGGGCCAGAGAATGCCGCTCGGCACGTAGGCGACGACGGCACGCAGCGCAGGAAAGGTCGCGCCCAGCAGCAACGCCAGTTCGCCGCCTCTCGAGGCACCGATCACGCCGATGCGCCGCGGGTCGACGGCCGGGTGCGCCGACAGCCAGTCGATCGCGCGTTCGAAGTACTCGAGTGGAATGCGGTCCAGCGTCGGAGGCAGCGGTTCGATGCCGAAGTAGGCGAGCGCGAGCGTCGCGAACCCGCGCGATGCGAGCAGGCTCGCGACTTCGCTGCACCAGCGAAAGCCGCCGTCCGAGCCGCCGAGCACGATCATCGTCGGGTGCGGACCGCGCGCTGGCGGCGTGAAGAGCCGCGCGACGAGTCCCGCTGCATCGACGCTTGCCTGCCGAACGCCCGCGGCAAGGAACGAGCGGCGGAGCTCGTGCCTGAGGAACGCCTGGCCGCTGGCGTCGCGTGCAGTGAGGGTCACGACCGCCGGGTCGGCCGCGGTCTCGCCGGGAACGCCGGGTACCGCCGCGCGCGACCAGAACAGGCCCATCGGGTCGACACCCGCGTACGAGCCTTCGAGCGGCGCATCGCGCGTCAGGTCGACGTCGCCCGCGTCGGCGACGAACGTCGCTTCGGCCATCCACATCGTGCCGGGCGCGCCCGCGCTCGCGAGACGCAGGCGCACGCGCGCGCCGGGCTCGAGTCCCTCGACGCGTAAGTGAAGCGTCTCGTCGACGAGGCCATGCGCCGGCAGCGGAGCGAAGCGCGCGTGCTGCACGGTGCCGCTTCCCGGGCCCGCTCGATCGATGCTGTTGCGTGCAGCACGCCCCACGGGGAGCGTGCGGCGCATCGCCGGTTCAGTACCCCAGCGCGAGTCCGCTGTTGCGGCGCGGGTCGTTGGCGCCGTAGTAGCGGTTCTTGCCGACCGGCTTGCCGCCGAGGCTGGGCGCGCCGACCAGGATCGCGGCGAGGTGATTCGCCGGCTGCGGGCCGGCGAACTTGTGGCCCATGCCTTCGAGGATCCTGCGGGTGTCGGGGCTGAGGGCGAAGTTCTCGACGTTGGTCGTCTCCGGCAGCCACTGCTGGTGGAACTTGGGTGCGTCGACCGCTTCCTGCACGTTCATGCCGTAGTCGATCGCGTTGACGATGGTGTGCAGCACCGCCGTGATGATGCGGCTGCCGCCGGGCGTGCCGACCACCATGACGGGCTTGCCGTCCTGCGTGACGATGGTCGGGCTCATGGAGCTGAGCGGTCGCTTGCCGGGCTCGATCTTGTTGGCTTCGCCCTGCACCAGGCCATAGAGGTTGGGCACGCCGATCTTGGCGGTGAAGTCGTCCATCTCGTCGTTGAGCAGCACGCCGGTGCCGTTCGCCATGACCTTGGCGCCGAACCAGTCGTTCAGCGTGTACGTCACCGAGACCGCGTTGCCCTGCCTGTCGACGATCGAGTAATGCGTGGTGTTCGAACCCTCGTGCGGCGCGACGCCTGGCTTGATGTCGCGCGACACGCCGGCCTTGCCCGGGTCTATGGCCGCGCGGATTTTCGCCGCGTAGTCCTTCGAGAGCAGACGCTCGAGCGGGTTCTGCACGAAGTCGGGGTCGCCGAGGTAGCTGTTGCGGTCGACGTAGCTGTGCCGCATCGCCTCGATCTGCACGTGCACCGCCTGCGCCGAGCGGAAGCCCCAGTCCTTCAGCGGATAGCCCTCGAGGATGTTGAGGATCTCGCAGATGATCACGCCGCCCGAACTCGGCGGCGGCGCCGAGACGATGCCGTAGCCGCGGTAGCTGCACTCGACCGGCTTGAGCTCGCGCGTCTTGTACTGGTCGAGGTCGGCCTGCGTGATGATCCCCTTGCCGGCCTGGCTGCTGGCGACGATGGCGGCGCCGACCGGCCCCTTGTAGAAGCCCGCCTCGCCCTGCTCGGCGATCCGCTTCAGGGTCCGTGCGAGATCCTTCTGGACCAGGCGCTGGCCGACCTGGAACGGCTCGCCGCGGTTCAGGAAGATCGCCCCGGTGGCGGCGTCCTTGCCGAAGTCGTCGGTCGACGTCAGCAGCATGTCGACGTCGCCCTGGTCGAGCACGAAGCCATCTTCGGCGTACCTGATCGCCGGCGCGAGCAGCTGCGCCCGCTTCATCGTCCCGTACTTCGAGAGCGCCAGCTCGAGTCCCGATACGGTGCCCGGCACGCCGACCGCAAGGTGCCCGGTCGTGCTCGCTCCCTTGATGACGTTGCCGTCCTTGTCGAGATACATGTTGGCCGTCGCGGCGAGCGGCGCCTTCTCGCGGAAGTCGAGGAAGGTCTTGCGGCCGTCGGCGAGCTGGATCGTCATGAAGCCGCCGCCGCCTAGGTTGCCGGCCGCGGGATAGACCACCGCGAGTGCGTAGCCGACCGCGACTGCCGCATCGACCGCATTGCCGCCGTCCTTCAGCACGTCGACGCCGACCCGGGTGGCAAGGTGCTGCGCGGTCACGACCATCCCGTTCTCGGCGGCGATCGGCGCCTGCGAGGCGGCATGCGCCGCGCCGAGCGAGAAAGTCACCGCGGTCGCGACGACGACCGTTCGCAGGTGCAGGACGAAAGACGGCATGGCGCGACCCCGGTGCGAGTGGAGGAGGGCGGCCAATATACGATCTGGCAGCGTCGCGCGCACGAGCGTCGCGGCGCCTGGCGAGCAGCTGCGCGCAGGTCTTCGACCCCGGTCGATCCATGGGCCGCTGCGCCGGTGCGCTCGCCTGATGCCTTCAGGTCAGCCCCCCGCATCGAAGCCGAATGGTCGACACCATCACCGAGTTCATCGCCGACCGCGGCTATGTCGCGATCGTCCTCCTGATGTTCGCCGAGAACGTGTTTCCGCCGATCCCGTCCGAGCTGATCATGCCGTTCGCGGGCTTCAGCGCGGCGCGCGGCGAACTGCATCCGGTGCTCGTGGTCCTCGCCGGCACCGCGGGGTCGCTGCTCGGCGGCTTGCCGTGGTTCTTCGCCGGGCGCTGGTGGGGCGCCGAGCGCGTCAAGCGCGCCGCCGATCGGCACGGCCGCTGGCTTGCGGTCTCGCGTGCGGAGATCGAGTCCGCCGAGAAATGGTTCGACCGCTACCACGCGCCGGTCCTCGTGTTCGGTCGCCTGCTGCCCGGCGTGCGCACGCTGATCGCGCTGCCGGCCGGCTTCAGCGGCATGGCGCTCGCACCGTTCGTCGTCTGGTCGGCGGTCGGATCGCTGCTGTGGGTGAGTCTGCTCACCGGCGCGGGCTACCTGATGGAGAGCCGCTACGGGACGATCGCTGCGGTGCTCGAGCCGGGCTCGTGGATCGTGTTCGGCGCGATCGTGCTCGCGTATCTCTGGCGGCTGGTGCGGCAGGGGCGCAAGGGCGGCTGAGCCATCCATGCGCCCGGCACGGCGCTCGTCAAGGCGGGCAACGCGCTAGCGTCTTCGCTTCGCCGCGCCGCGGGCGGAACGCGGCGCCGAGGCGCCCACGCCCTGCGCGCATCGCGCGACGAACTCGCGCGTGCCCGCGCCGAGCTGCTTGTCGCGATGCACGATCATCGCGAAGCGACGCGCCGGCGGCGCGTGCCGCGTGCGCACCTCGGCGAGGGTGCCGTCGGCGAGTTCGCGCAGCACCACGTACCGCGACAGCATGCCGAGCACCGACGTGCACGCCACCAGGCGCTTGATGGTCTCGGGGCTGCCGAGCTCGAACGCGAGCTTGACGCGCCCGAGATGCTCGACGAGCCAGCGGTCGGCCACCTCGCGCGTGCCGGAGCCGGGCTCGCGCAGCGCCCATTCGGCGCCCTGCAGCGCCTGCGTGCTGGCGCTGGTACCGGCGAGCGGGTGACCGGCAGCGGCGACGATCACGAGCTCGTCCGGCAACCAGGGTTGCGCGATCAGGTCGCGATGCGTCTGCGGGCCTTCGATGAAGCCGACGTCGGCCTCGAACGCGACCACCGCGTCAATGACGGCACGCGTGTTGGCGATGGCGAGGCTCACCGCGCTGCCTGGATGAGCGGCGCGCCAGTCGGCGACCAGTTGCGGCAGCACGTACTCGCCGATCGTCAGGCTCGCCGCCATGCGCAGCGGGGCGACCGGCGCGCCGGCGAACAGGCCCTCGATCGCTCCGGCCTGCTCGAGCAGCGACACCGCGCGCGGCAGCAAGGCACGCCCGCTTTCGTTCAGCACGAGCCGGCGGCCGATCCGGTCGAACAGCTTCGTGCCGAGCGTCGACTCGAGCGCCGCGAGCGTGGTGCTCGCCGCCGACTGCGAGCGCGCGACGCGGTCGGCCGCCGCGTGCGTCGACCCGGCCTGCGCGGTGGCGACGAAGACGCGCAGCTGCTGCACGGTGAGCCGTACGTCGGGCAGCCCGCCGGCGTCGTCGATATCGATGCGGGACATGTGGTGAGTCGCCAGGTGATCGATCGAGCCGATCGATGCGATGGGAATTATGCGTTTCGCGGTTCGCTGCCGCGTCCTAGGATGGCGTTCGGGGCACGCCGTCCCGTCGGGGCCGATCGCCGATGTTCAAGTTCCTCTCCCGCGACCCGCTGCACGATCCGCTCGCGTCGCCGGCGCCGCTCGCCGCCACCGAGGTCAAGACCACCACCTGCTACATGTGCGCGTGCCGCTGCGGGGTGCGCGTGCACCTGCGCAATGGTGAAGTCCGCTACATCGACGGCAACCCGGCGCACCCGCTCAACAAGGGCGTGATCTGCGCCAAGGGCGCGTCGGGGATCATGAAGCAGGTCTCGCCCGCCCGGCTGACGCAGCCGATGCTCAGGAAGCAACGCGCCGAGCGCGGCGCCGGCGAGTTCGAGCCGATCTCGTGGGACCGCGCGTTCGAGATCCTCACCGAACGCCTGGCACACATCCGCGCCACCGACCCGAAGAAGTTCGCGCTCTTCACCGGGCGCGACCAGATGCAGGCGCTCACGGGCCTGTTCGCGCGCCAGTTCGGAACGCCCAACTACGCGGCGCACGGCGGCTTCTGCTCGGTGAACATGGCCGCGGGGATGATCTACACGATCGGCGGCAGCTTCTGGGAGTTCGGCGGGCCCGACCTCGACAAGGCCAAGCTCTTCGTGATGATCGGCACCGCCGAGGACCATCACTCGAACCCGCTCAAGATCGCGATCGCCAAGTTCAAGCGCAGCGGCGGGCGCTTCATCTCGATCAACCCGGTGCGCACCGGCTACTCGGCGATCGCGGACGAGTGGATCCCGATCAGGCCCGGCACCGACGGCGCGCTCTTCATGGCGCTGCTGCACGAGCTGATCCGCACCGACCGCATCGACCATGCGTTCCTCAAGCGCTTCACCAATGCGCCGCAGCTGGTCGTGCTCGACGGTGGCGCGCGCGACGGGCTGTTCGCGTTCGACCCGACGCGCGGGCCGCCCGGCGACGGCCGCGAGCCGCACAACAAGCTGGTGTGGGATCTGCCCTCGGGCACCGTCAAGCCCGCGTATCCGGAAGGCATCGCCAACGGCTGCGACCCGGCGCTCGAAGGGCACTACCGCCTGCCGGACGGCACGCCGGTCGCGCCGTCGTTCCAGCTGCTGCGCGAGCGCGTCGCGAGCTGCACGCCCGAGTGGGCGGCGGCGATCACCGGCATCGCCGCCGAGCGCATCGTCAGGCTCGCCGAGGAGATGGGCACCACCGCGCTGCAACAGGCGTACGAACTGCCGATCGGTTGGACCGATGCCTGGGGCAAGCGCCACCCGACGACCCAGGCGCGGCCGGTCGCGTTCCACGCGATGCGCGGCCTCGCGGCGCACTCGAACGGCTTCCAGACGGTGCGCGCGCTCGCGGTGTTGATGAGCGTGCTCGGCACCATCGATGCCCCCGGCGGCTTTCGCCACAAGGCGCCGTACCCGCGCCACATCGTGCCGAACTACCGCGCGTTCAATTCGCCCGACATGATCAAGCCGAACACGCCGCTCAACGCGGCGCCGCTCGGCTTTCCGGCCAGCCCCGACGAGCTGGCGATCAACCCCGACGGCTCGCCGATCCGCATCGACCACGCGTTCTCGTGGGAGCACCCGCTATCGGCCCACGGGCTGATGCACAACGTGATCGGCAACGCGGTCAACGGCAATCCGTACCGCATCGACACGCTGCTCATCTTCATGGCCAACATGGCCTGGAACTCGAGCATGAACACCATGGTCGCGCGCGAGATGCTCAATCGCAGGGACGAGGCGGGCGACTACATGATCCCGTTCCTGGTGGTGTGCGACGCATTCCAGAGCGAGACCGTCGCGTTTGCCGACCTCGTGCTGCCCGACACCACCTATCTCGAGCGCCACGACGTGATGAGCATGCTCGACCGGCCGATCTCCGAGTTCGACGGCCCGGTCGACTCGGTGCGGGTCCCGGTGGTGCCGCCGACCGGCGACTGCAAGCCGTTCCAGGAGGTGCTGATCGAGCTGGCGTCGCGCCTCAAGTTCCCGGCATTCACCCACCACGACGGCACGCGGCGTTTCAGCGGCTACCCCGACTTCGTCGTCAACTTCGAGCCGGCGCCGGGCGTGGGCTTTCTGATGGGCTGGCGCGGCGTCGACGGCAGCCAGCACCTGCGGGGCGCGCCGAACCCGAAGCAGTGGGAGATGTACGCGGCCAACAACTGCGTGTTCCAGTACCACCTGCCCGAGTCGATGCGCCACATGCGCAACTGGAACCGCGAGTACCTCGACTTCGCCAAGGAGAAGGGCTGGCGCCAGAAGAACGACCCGGTGCAGCTTGCGCTCTACAGCGACACGCTGCAGAGCTTCCGGCTCGCTGCGCAGGGCAAGAGCCCCGGCCGCCAGCCGCCCGACGAGTTGCGCGAGCGCATCGAGACCTACTTCGACCCGCTGCCGTTCTGGTACCCGCCGCTCGAGGACGCTGCGACCGACGTCGAGGCGTACCCGCTCAACGCGATCACGCAACGCCCGATGGCGCACTACCACTCGTGGGATGCGCAGAACGCGTGGCTGCGCCAGATCCACAGCCACAACTACCTGCATGTGAACCCGGCGACCGCCGCGGCTGCCGGCATCGCCGACGGCGGCTGGTGCTGGGTCGAGAGCCAGTGGGGCCAGGTGCGCTGCATGCTTCGGTACAGCGAAGCGGTCGAGCCGGGCACGGTATGGACCTGGAACGCGATCGGCAAGGCCGACGGCGCGTGGCAACTCGCGCCCGGCGCCGACGAGGCGAGGAAGGGCTTCCTCCTCAACCACCTGATCAGCGAAGAGTTGCCGATCGGCGACCCCGGGGCCGGCCGGCGCATCAGCAACTCCGACCCGATCACCGGGCAGGCCGGCTGGTACGACGTTCGGGTGCGCATCCGGCCGGCCGAGCCCGACGAGGACGCCCACACGCTGCCGCAGGTGGCCGGCGCGAGCCCGCAGCCGTCACGGGTCGAGAAGGTGCTGACCTACTTCGCGGGACGGCGCGCGTCATGATCGGCTGGCTCAAGGATCTGCTCGGCGGCAGCGTCGGCCGCAGCGACGCGCCGCCGCTGGCACCAGGGCCGTTTGGTCCGACCGTTGACGAAGGCGGCGCCGGCGCCGCCGGCATCGGCCGCGGCACGCCGACTGCAACCACCAGCGCCGGCGAGGCCGAGACGCTCGCGAAGCAGCTCGCCCTCGTCATCGACCTCAACGTCTGCGTCGGCTGCCACGCCTGCGTGACCTCGTGCAAGGAGTGGAACACCTCGGGCAGCGCCGGCCCGCTCGCCGACGAGCGGCCGTACGGCGCGAGCCCGACCGGCACCTTCTTCAACCGGGTGCAGACCTTCGAGGCGGGCGTGTTTCCGCTCACCGACACGATCCACTTTCCGAAGAGCTGCCTGCACTGCGAGGACCCGCCGTGCGTGCCGGTGTGCCCGACCGGGGCGAGCTACAAGCGCAAGGAAGACGGCATCGTGCTGGTCGACTACGACAAGTGCATCGGCTGCAAGTACTGCGCGTGGGCGTGCCCGTACGGCGCGCGCGAGCTCGACGAAGAGCGCCAGGTGATGACCAAGTGCACGCTCTGCGTCGACCGGATCTACAACGACGACCTGGCGCCGGAGGACCGGAAGCCCGCGTGCGTGAAGGCGTGCCCGACCGGCGCGCGCCTGTTCGGCGACGTCAAGGATCCAACGTCGGAGGTATCCGTCGCGATTCGCGAGCGCGGCGGCTACCCGCTCATGCCCGAATGGAACACGCAGCCGGCCAACCAGTACCTGCCGCGCCGGCCGACCCCCGCGGTCGGCGCGACGTCGCCGATGCCGTCGGTGCGCGACCGCGAGATGGATCGCGCCGGCTCGGGCACCACGAGCGCCGGGGCGCCGTTCGCATGAACCCGGCCTGGTCGGTGGTCTCGTTCACGACGCTCGCCGGCGCGGCGCAGGGGCTCGTCGTCGCGCTCGCGGTCGCGCTGCTGCTCGGCGTCGACGTGGCGCCGGCGGCCGCGGGCCCGGCGCTGGTCGTCGCGCTGCTGCTGCTCGTGGCCGGACTCGCGGCGTCGTTCCTCCACCTCGGCCGGCCGGAGCGGGCGTGGCGCGCCGCGATGATGTGGCGCACGTCGTGGCTGTCGCGCGAGGTGATCGTGCTGCCGGCGTTCATCGGGCTGGTCGCGCTGTGGTGGCTCGCGCTGCGCGCGGGATCGCCGCCAGCGCTCACGGCGACGCTGCTGCCGCTGCTCGCCATCGCCGGGGCCGGGCTGCTCTGGACCTGCACCGGAATGATCTACGCGTGCCTGCGGTTCATCGAGGAGTGGGCGCACCCGCTCACGCTCGCAAGCTTCGCGCTCAGCGGCCTCTCGTCGGGGTTAATGCTGGCGGCGGCGCTGGGCGTGCTGGCGGGACACGAGGCGCTTGCCCGGACCGCGGCATCGGTCGCGCTCGTCGTCACGCTGCTGGCCTGGGGAGCCCGAAGCCTGGCGCTGCGCCGCAACACCGCGCTGCGTCATCGCTCGACGCTGCAATCGGCGACCGGCATCCGCGCCAGCCGCCTGGTGCAGACGTCGATGGGCATGACCGGCGGCTCGTTCAACACGCGCGAGTTCTTCCATCGTGCCTCCGTCGCGGCGGTGCGCCAGGTGCGCCTCGCGACCCACGTGCTCGGCTTCGCCGCGCCGGCCGCGCTGCTCGCGGCCGGTCTGGTCGGCGCGTGGCCGAGCGCGTTCGTGATCGCGCTGGTGCTGCAGGTGCCGGGTCTCGTGGCCGATCGCTGGCTCTTCTTCGCCGAGGCGAAGCACCCGCAGAACCTCTACTACCAGGTCGTGAGCTGAGCGCCCGCCGCGCCGCGCTGCGGACGGCAGGCGCTCTGCTTCGGGCTAGCGTGCCGCGTCGCGGGCGTGCTGCCAGCGGTACTCCTGCGTTCGGCCGCCGTAGCCGTACGCCGCTGCGCGCACGTCGTGAACGTGCACGTAGCTCTCCTCGTGCAGCGTGCCGAGCAGCTGTTCGAACGCCGCGAACACCGCCTCGATGAAGCGGGCCTTCTCGGCCTTGGTGTTGGTCTCGTCGGTCACCTTGATGTCGACGTAGACGCTGTGCCGGCCCTGCTCGGCGAGCGAGCGCCCGCCGACGTACCAGTCGGCAGGGGCCACGTGGTCGATCGCGATCGCGATCAGGTTCGGATCCTTGCCGAGGATCGTCGTCGTCAGCTCGCCGAGCGTCGCCGCGATGCGCTGGCTCGTCTCGCGTGCCGGCGGCACGCTCACCTTCACCGTGATGATGGGCATGGTGGCCTCCTTCAGCGCACCAGGCCTTCGGCGCGCAGCGCGGCCTGCACCGCCGGTCGCGACGCGACGCGTGCGAGGTAGGCCGTCAGGCGTGGGTAGCGGGTGAGCGGCAAGGCGAGGAAGTTGGCCCAGTTGACGATGGTGAACGCGTACGCGTCGGCGACGCTGTAGTCGCCGGCGAGGAAGTCCTGCCCTGCGAGCAGCGTGTCGAGTTCGGCAAAGCGGGCCGCGAGCTTCTCCTTGGCGGCCTGGCGGGTCGAATCGGCCGTCTCCTTGTGCCAGAGCCACGGGCTGAAGGTCTTGTGCAACTCGGTCGCGACGAACGCGAGCCACTCGGTCGCCGCCAGCCGGCGCGTGGTGCCGGGCTCGCCGATCAGCGTCCTGGCCGGGTCCGAATCGGCGACGAACTGCAGCAGCGCAGCCGCTTCGCTGTGGCGCGTGCCGTCGTCGAATTCGAGCACCGGCACGTAGCCGCGCGGTGCGACGTCGAGGTAGCTCGACCCGTCGGCGAGCTTGTGGGTGGCGAGGTCGACCGCGACGGCGTCGAACGGGGCGCCGATCTCGCGCAGCGCGATGTGGACGGCGAGCGAGCAGGCACCGGGGGCGTAGTAGAGCTTCATGAAGGGTCTCCTGTTGGAAAGGTTGGAACGACGAGAACGGGGCTGGGGCCATCGCGGCGGTGATCGCGTCGTCCGGCCCCAGCCGCGGCAAGGACGAACGGCGACCGGGCTTTTCTCAGGCGGTGCCGAGACGCGGCACGAGCGCGCTGCTGCGCCGCAGCGCCCCCGCACCGTCACCGAGCAGCCAGAGCGCCACCGAGGCGGCGATCAGGAACACCGGGTATTCCCAGCCGCCGCCCGTGCTGGTGTGCACCCAGCCGTTCGGCGCGTGCACCCACGCGGCGACCGCCATCACCGGCAGCAGGGCGAGCGCCGCCTGGCGCGCGTAGAGGCCGAGCACGAGGGCGATGCCCCCGGCGAGCTCGGCCGCGAACACCGGATAGGCGAGCCAGCCCGGAAATCCGATGCTCGCGAAGTACTGCGCGGTACCGGGCAGCGTGAAGACCAGAAGCTTGAGCAGCGCGTGGGCGATCCACATCGTGCCGAGGCTCACGCGCAGGACGGCGATGCCGAGCTGGTGGGTCTGCGAAGGTGAGGTCATGGGGAGTCTCCTGAGGTGGGTGAGCGAGCAGCCACTGTAGGATTGCATCGGCACCGTGAGAATGCGCACGAGGGCACACATTGATTGCAACGACGCAATACCGGCTGGACGCCGCCGACCTCGAGACGGTGCTCGCACTCGCCCGCGGGCGAACGCTGGCGGCCGCAGCCGAGCGGCTCGGCGTCGACGCGTCGACGGTGTTCCGCTCCCTGCAGCGCATCGAACGAGGCCTCGGCCGGCCGCTCTTCGAGCGCACGCGCAGCGGCTACGTGCCCGCCGAGCTCGCGCTGCAGATCGCCGAGCACGCCGAAGCGATGGAGGCAGCCGTCGAGGCGGCGCGCTCGGCGGCCGAGGCCGAGCCGTCGCGGGTGTCGGGAACGGTGCGGATCACGACCACCGACACGCTGCTGCATGGGCTCGTCGCACCGGCCCTGGCGGGCCTGCGCGACCTTCACCCGCTGCTGAAATACGAGCTGCACGCGGGCAACGAGGTCGCGAGCCTGACCCGGCGCGACGCCGACATCGCGGTGCGTGCGACCAAGCGGCCGCCGCAGCACCTGGTGGGCAGGCGCATCGGCACGATCCGGGTCGCGATCCACGCGGCGCGGCGGCGTGCCGCGCGCGCCAGGGCCGACGTCGCGTCAGGCAGCGCCGACTGGGTCGCGCCCGACGACGCGTTGCCGGAGCATCCGTCGGTGCTCTGGCGCAAGCGCCACCTGCCCAAGGTCGAGCCGCGCTATCGCGTCAACAGCATCCTCTCGGTGCTCGAGCTGGTCGCGCTCGGCATGGGCGTCGGCATCGTGCCGCTGTTCCTGGCCGCGGGGCGCAGCGACGTCGTCGCGATCAGCGAACCGCTCGACGATGCGGAGACCGACCTCTGGCTGCTGACGCACCCCGAAGCGCGCCACCTCCGGCGCGTCGCTGCCGTGTACGCGCACCTGGCCGAGACGCTGGCGCTGCCGTGACGGCCGCCCACGCGGACCGGCGAGCCTGGCTCAATCCTGCTGACGCCAGGCCGGCACGCGCCAGCCGAGCCAGAGCGCCAGCGCCCGCAAGGTCATCGCCACGGCGCCGCCGAGCACCAGGCCCACCCCGGCTGCGAGCCCGAGCGCATCGGCGCCGATCACCACCCAGGCGCCGGCGAACGCGCACACCGCATACGGCCGATGGTCGATGAACGTGCGAGGGATGTCGTTGCAGACGACGTCGCGCAGCACGCCGCCGAACACCGCGGTCACGGTGCCCATCAGCGCGGCGACGATCGCCGGCATCTGCACGTCGAGCGCGATCTGGGTGCCCGAGGCGGCGAAGAGGCCGAGCCCGACCGCGTCGGGCCATTGCATCGCACGCGCGGTGAAGTGGATGTGGCGCGTGCGCAGCAGCAGCATCGAGGCGACGCACAGCACCAGCAGCGCGCTGATCCAGTGGGCGTGCTCGACCCAGAAGAAGGGTCGTCGGTCGAGCAGCACGTCGCGCAGCGTGCCGCCGCCGAACGCGGTGAGAAAGGCGACCACGCACACGCCCACGACGTCGAGCTTCTTGCGCGATGCCTCGATGAGGCCCGAAAGCGCGAACGCCAGCGTCGCGCCGAACTCGATCACGCCGCGCCAGCTCGGCCACCCGTCCATGTGCAATCTTTCCGTCGTCGCGAGGAGCGGCCAAGGTTAGCCGCTGGCACCAGTCGGGGCGAGCACGCTGAGCGCAGCGAAGGGGGCGACACGCACGGGCTCGCGCGGGTCCGACCGACCGCAACGGCCGGGTCAGCACCAGTGGTGGGGCAGGGCGTCGCGCGCAAGACTCCGCACGACGGCCACGGGCGAACGCGGTGCAGGGACCGAGCCGGTGCTTCGAGCCGTCCGGACCGCCCGCTTCACCTCGATCTGGAGACCACATGGACAGGAGACGCTTCATCGCCGTTGCGGCTGGCGCCGTGCTCGCCGCCGCAGCGCTGCCGGTGTCGGCGCAGGAGTTCGCCGCCAAGCCGATCACGCTGGTGGTCGGCTTCGCCGCCGGCGGCGCGGCCGACGGCGCCGCCCGCCTCATCGCCAAGAAGCTGCAGGAGAACCTGGGCCAGACGGTGGTGGTCGACAACCGAGCCGGCGCGGGCGGCAACCTCGCCCACCAGTACGTCGCCGGTGCGCCGGCCGACGGGTCGGTGATCCTGCTCGGCTCGGTCGGACCGCTCTGCGTCGCTCCGCACATGATGAAGGTCGGCTACGACCCGCAGAAGGACCTCGCCCCGCTCACCATGGGCGTGAGCTTTCCCAACGTCCTCGTCGTGCATGCCGACGTCGGCGTGAAGACGCTGGGCGAGTTCATCGCGAAGGCGAAAGCGAAGCCCGGCTCGCTCGACTACGCATCGACCGGCAACGGGTCGGCGTCACACCTCGCGGGCGAACTGCTCAACCAGCGCGCCGGCATCGACACCGTGCACATCCCGTACAAGGGCGGCGCGCCGGCGATGCAGGACCTGCTCGGCGGCCGCGTCGGCGCGTATTACTCGACTCCCGCGACGGCAGGGCCGCACATCGCGACCGGCAGGCTGATCCCGCTCGCCACCACGGGCCTCGCGCGTTCGGCCTTCGTGCCGAACGTGCCGACCGTCGCCGAGTCGGGCTTTCCCGGCTTCAACGCCACCAACTGGTACGCGTTCGTGGCGCCCGGCAAGACGCCGACGCCGATCCTCGAGCGCTGGAACCGCGAGCTCGTCAAGGTGCTGTCGGCGCCCGACGTCAAGGCCGAGCTCGACAAGCACGGCCTCACGCCGGCGCCCGGCACGCGCGAGGAGCTCGCGCGCGTGATCGAGTCCGAGTCGAAGGTCTGGGGCCAGCTGATCCGCGACCGCAAGATCAAGCCGGACTGAGCGCGGGGCGCCGCCGCCGCCACGCCGGCCCCGACGCAGCGAAACGGCGGCTAGCGTTGGAGGTGGCAACCGCGGCCAGGGCTCAGCGACTCGGCTGGCCGGCACCTGAGGCCGCGACGGCGCAGAAGCCGAGGCGCCGGGCGCTCCGCGTGCGGCGCCCTTTCGGCCGCTGGACGGCGTTCCTGCGTAGGCCGCCCCGTCGGGCGCCGAGCCCCCGGCTAGGCGGCCCTGGTTGATTCATGCTGCGCCGCAGCACAAGTCACTTGCAAACCGCTCACGCACGGGTATACTGCGGTTATGTTGCGGTGCAGCAAAAGTGCACCGTCAGGCACCACCAACCAGGAGATCGCCATGTTGACCACCGAACAATTCCTCGACGCGCAGAAGGCCACCTTCGATGCGCTGTTCCAACTCTCGTCAAAGGGCTTCGAAGGCGTCGAGCAGCTCGTCGAGCTGAACGTCCGCACCGCGCGTGACGCGCTCGGCGAGGCCAGCTCGGCCAGCCAGGCGCTGCTTTCCGTGAAGCAGCCGCAGGACGTCTGGGCGCTGCAAGCCAGCCTGGCCCAGCCGGCCGCCGAACGCGCGACCGCCTACGCCCGCAGCGTGTACCAGGTCGCCGCGACGACCGGCGCCGAAGTCGGCCGTGTCGCGCAGGCCGTGGCGGCCGACGCGCAGACGCGCTTCATGAGCGCCGTCGACAGTGCCGCCCGCAACGCGCCGGCCGGCACCGAGAACGTGCTCTCGTTCGTCCGCTCGGGCGCTGCCGCGGCAAACAACGCGATCGAGAACGCGCAGAAGGCGGTCGCGCAGATGGCCGAGACGGCCGATGCCAACGTGCAGGCGATGACCGCCACGGTCACCGGCGCCACGCAGGCCGCGACCAAGGCGCGCCGCGGCGCCTGACGCATCGCGTCGTCGCACCGAGCGGCGCCCGCCGCTCGTGTCGATCGCACGAAGGGCCCGGTGAGAACCGGGCCCTTCTGCTTTGGTCGGTCCGAACGTCGCTGACGTCGGTGGACGCGACCGGCCGCGGGGCGCGGCGCAGGCTACTCGTCGTCGCCGCCGAAGATGCCGCCGAGCACGCCGCCGATCGCGCCGGCGCCGAGCAGGGAGCCTTCCTCGCGCGAGCCCCCGCGCTGCGGCGCCGCCGCGAACACGCGCGACGCGAGGCGCGAGAACGGCAGGCTTTGCAGCCACACAGTGCCCGGGCCGGTCACCTTGGCGAGGAAGAGGCCCTCGCCGCCGAACAACGCGGTCTTGATCTGGCCGACGTACTCGACTTCGAAGCTGACGTTCGGCGTGAGCGCGACCAGGCAGCCGGTGTCGACCATCAGGATCTGGCCCGGCTGCAGCTCCCGCCGCACGACCGTTCCGCCGGCGTGCACGAAGGCAAGCCCGTCGCCGTCGAGCTTCTGCATGATGAAGCCCTCGCCGCCGAAGAAGCCCGTCGACAGGCGGCGCTGGAACCAGATGCCGAGCGAGACGCCGCGCGCCGCACACAGGAACGCATCCTTCTGGCAGATCAGCGTGCCGCCGAGCTGGCGCAGGTCGATCGGAATGATCTTGCCGGGGTAGGGCGCGGCGAAGGCGACCCGCCGCTTGGCGGCGCTTTCGTTCGTGTAGACCGTCGTGAACAGCGACTCGCCCGTAACGAGGCGCTTGCCGGCGCCGAGCAGCTTGCCGAAGAGGCCACCGCCCTGTGCGCCGCCGGACGCGTCGCCGAACACGGTGTTCATGCGAACACCCGCGTCCATGAACATCATGCTGCCCGCTTCGCCGATCGCCGCCTCGCCCGGGTCGAGCTCGACCTCGACGAACTGCATCTCCGAACCGCGGATCTCGTAGTCGACCACGTCCATTGCCATCGCTTCGCTCCCTCGCCCAATTCGAGGGCCGCCATTCTGGCGAATCGGCAGGGGCTGCGCGATTCACGCGAGCCACGAACAGGCGCGGGGGCTGGTGCCCCCGCGTGTCGGCCTCGGCGGGAGCGTCGCCCGTGTGTCGAAGCGCTACTGGCAGTTCAGCGGCATCGGGCGATCGCCCGCGCGCTGCCATGCCGGAGCCGACGGGTCGAACGTCATGTCGTGCGGCTTGACGTAGTCGTACGGGTCGAAGTTGATCCGCAGCTCGGGCTCGTTCGGCACGCCGACGTTGTCGATCGACGCCTCGAGCGCACGCTTCATCAGCTCGGCGGTGTTGAACGCGCCGGCGCGCTGTGCCGCGGCATCGTGACCGGCCGGGAAGAAGATCTTCGGCTGCAGCGCCTGGATGTAGTACGCGGCGTCGCGCAGGCCGTTGCTCGACGCGTTCGACACGTCGACCGAGCCGACCTGGACGTCGGTCTTCGGCAGGCTGCGAAGCAGGCCGAGCGCGACCGGCGCGTTCTCCGGCAGCGAGCCGACGCGATCGTTCCACACCAGCGTGAAGTTGCGCTCGGCGCCGATCGTGAAGTGGTACAGCAGCGCCGGGCCGCCGGCGGCGCCGGTGGTCGTCACGTTGTCCCTGGCCGCCGTGCCGCGCGGGAAGAGCGTGGCGTCGCGGGCGTCGCCGTTTTGGCTCCAGTCGAAGCTCGCTGCCGGCAGGCGCGGATCGGCCGTCGCAACGTTCTGATCGCTGTGCTTGACCGCACGCACGCAGGTCGCGAGGTCGGCGATCTGGGTGGCGGTGACGGTCTGACCGATCGGCTGGTTGACCGGCACGACCGCCGTGCACTTGAGCAGCTTCGCGGTGCCGCTCCAGTTCTGCTGGCGGCGCGCGTCGGCCTCGAGTGCGTCGCAGTGCTCCTGCGTCCCGACCACGGTGGCGCCGGTGCGAAACGCGACGTTGGCCGCGAGGTCGGCGTAGCCCGGTGCGGCCTTGCCAACGAAGATGTACGACGGCATCAGCGCGACCACCTCGTCGAGCGTGGTCGGTGTGCGGCCGGGCGTGGTCTCGCGCCGCATCAGCGCGGCGTCGAGCAGCACCACCTTGCCGTTGATCGCCGCCGCATACGTCGTGTTGCTCATCCAGGACATGACGACGAGTTCGCTGCGCACCGCACCGGTGGCCTGGTCGACGTTCTCGGCGCCGAAGTAGTGGGTGCGGGCGGCGATCTGCGCGCTTTGTGCCGGCGCTGCGGGCGTGGCAGGCGCGCTCGGCCCGGGGTTGGCCGGCGCGTCGTCATCGTCGTCGCTGCCGCCGCAGGCGGCGACGAGTGCGCTCGCGAGCATCGAAACAAGCGCGACGTGCACGGCGTGCAGCTTGGAGGAATGCTGTCTCATGGCGTTGTCTCCGGTCTCGTTGTGCGTCAGTTGCAGGTCGCGCTCGGCCGCGCCGCGGTCTTGGTCCAGCGCGGCGAGCTCGGGTCGAACGTCAGCAGCGAAGGCCGGACGTAGTCGTACGGATCGTTGAGCCAGCGCACCTCGGGCTGCTGCGCCGCCGGAATGCCGATGTTCGTCATCGACGTCAGCATGTTGCGCTTCCAGGTCTCACCCGAGCCGCCGGCGGCGCCGCGACGGCGCTGCGACTCGTCGTGGTGGCTCGGCACGAACACCTTCGGCTGCATGTCGCGCACGTAGATGGCGGCGTCGCGCATCCCGTTGGTCGGGTTGTTGGCGCCGCTCACCGCACCGATCAGCACGTCGGTCGCGGGCCAGGCCTGGAACTCGGTGATCAGGTTCGGCGCCAGCTCCTTGTAGGGCCCGACGCTGTCGTAGATCGACAGCGAGAAGTTGCGCGGCCCCGGCACGATGAACTGATAGAGGATGTTGAGGTCGCCGCCCGGGCCGCCGGTGGTGCGCACGTTCGGGTACGCTGCCGGGCCGCTGCCCCAGAGGTCGAACTCGCGCGGGTCCTCGCCGGCGCGGAACTCGATGCCGTTCGGCGGGATGGTCGTGTCGGCGGGCGTCGCCGCACCGTGCAGGTGGCGGATCACGTTGAGGCAGAGCGCCGGCTTGAGGTGCGGCAGGTTCATCGCCTTGGTGCCAATCGGCACGCCCGCCGCGAGCACCGACGTGCACTTGACCGACTGGCCGACGCCGAACTGCGCGACCGCGTCGCGCTGCATCTGCGCGCAGTGCTCGGCGGCGCCGAAGATCGTCGCCCCGGTCCGATACGCGACGTTGGCGACGTAGTCGGTGTGGTCGGCGTGACCGTGGCCGACGAAGATCCACTCGGGCTTGAGGTCGACGAGCTCCTGCAGTCCGGTCGGCGTGCGCTTGCGCGCCGGCGGCGTCACGACGTCGTCGTCGTTGATGAAGCCGTCCATCATGAAGACCTTGCCGTTGGCGGCGACCGCGAACGTGGTGGTCGTGAGCCACGAGGCGATCACGCGGTCGCGGCGTACGTCACCGGTCGTCGCATTGACGTTCTCGAAGCCGAACATGTGCTGGCGTGCCTTCACCGTCGCAGCGAGCGAAGTCGGGCCACCGGTCGGAATGCCCGCCGCGGGCTGCGCCGCGGCCGGACCCGCAAGCACACCGCCCAGCGCGGTTGCCGCGGCGGCGGCCAGCGCGAGGCGGGTCTTGCCAGCGCGTCGGGTGCTGGAACGTGGTGTCATGTCGTCTCCTTCGTTTGGGTTCGATAGGGTGGACCGGCGCTTCTGCGGCGCCGTGCCTGTGCTTTCACGGCACGGACGCGATCCGCTCGGCAATGGCCCGACCGATGTCGGCCGTGCTCGCGTTGCCGCCGAGATCGGGCGTGTGCGGACCGGCTCGCAGCACGTCCTCGATGGCACGCAGGATCGCGTCGTGCGCCGCGCGCTGCCCTAGGAAGTCGAGCATCAGCGCGGCCGACCAGATCATCGCGATCGGGTTGGCGATGCCCTTGCCGTAGATGTCGGGCGCCGACCCGTGCACCGGCTCGAACAGCGACGGGAAGCGCCGCTCGGGGTTCAGGTTGGCCGAGGGCGCCAGGCCGATCGTTCCGGTGGTCGCCGGGCCGAGGTCGCTGAGGATGTCGCCGAAGAGGTTGCTCGCCACCACCACGTCGAAGCGGCCCGGCTGCAGCACGAAGCGCGCGGTGAGGATGTCGATGTGCTGCTTGTCGACCGCAACCTGCGGGTACTCGGCGCCGATCGCGTCGGCGCGGCCGTCCCACCACGGCATGCTGATCGCGATGCCGTTGCTCTTGGTCGCGACCGTGAGGTGCCTGCGCGGCCGCGAGTTGGCGAGCTCGAACGCATAGCGCATCACGCGGTCGGTGCCGTGGCGCGAATAGACCGACTCCTGGATCACGATCTCGCGCTCGGTGCCCGGATACATCACGCCGCCGAGGTTGGTGTACTCGCCCTCGGTGTTCTCGCGCACCACGAAGTAGTCGATGTCGCCGGGCTTCCTGTTGGCGAGCGGGCAGGGCACGCCCTCGAACAGGCGCACCGGCCGCAGGTTCACGTACTGGTCGAACTCGCGCCGGAACTTGAGCAGCGAGCCCCACAGCGAGACGTGATCCGGCACCGTCGCCGGCCAGCCGACGGCGCCGAAGAGGAGGGCGTCGAAGCCTTCGAGCTGCGCCTTCCAGTCGCTCGGCATCATCTGGCCGTGGGCGAGGTAGTAGTCGCAGCTGGCCCATTCCATCGGCTCGGCCTGCAGCTCGAAATCGAACGCGCCGGCGGCTCTTTCGAGCACGCGCAGCGCCTCGGGCATCACTTCCCTGCCGATCCCGTCGCCCGGAATCGACGCGAATCGAACGACCTGCGTCATGGCTTCTCCACTCGAGTGAGGGCGCATCCTAGGGGCCGCTTCCGGCAAATACAATCCATCGTCCGTAAACCGACCGTGCACGAAGCGTGAACAAAGCTCCGCTCACCGAAGACCTGCGCGTCTACCTGTCGGTAGTGCGCAAGGCGAGCTTCGCGGCCACGGCCGAGGAGCTCGGCGTCTCGACCGCGTACGTGAGCAAGCGCATCCGGATCCTCGAGGAGGACCTCGGCGCGCGCCTCATCCACCGCACCACGCGCCGCGTCGTCGTCACCGAGGAGGGCGAGCGCATCTACAACCGCGCCCAGCGCATCCTCGACGAGGTCGAGCAGCTCTACGAAGACCTCAACCTCAAGCGCCGCGCGCCGCGCGGGTTGCTGCGCATCTGCAGCAGCTTCGGCTTCGGGCGCAACATCGTGGGCCCGGCCATTTCGCGAATGGTCGAGAAGCATCCGGCGCTGCAGGTGCGCTTCGAGGTGTTCGACCGCTTGGTCGACGTGGCGACCGAAGGCTTCGACCTCGATGTGCGGGTCGGCGACGAGATCGCGCCGCACCTGATCGCGACCCGCCTCGCGTCGAACCATCGCGTGCTGTGCGCGGCACCGAGCTACCTCGCGGAGAAGGGCATGCCCAAGTCGCTGGCGGACCTCGCCAGCCACGACTGCCTCATCATCAAGGAGCGCGACCATCCGTTCGGCGTGTGGCGGCTGCGCTCCGGCAAGCGCGAGCGCACCGTCAAGGTGACCGGCCCCTTGTCGTCGAACAACGGCGAGATCGTCGTGCAGTGGGCGGTCGACGGCCGCGGCATCCTGTTGCGCTCGATGTGGGACGTCGGTCCGCACATCGCCGCCGGCAGGCTGGTGCGCATCCTTCCCGAGTTCGAGCAGGAAGCGAACATCTGGGCCGTCTACCCGGCGCGGCTCGAGACATCGGCCAAGGTGCGGGTGTGCGTGGAGTGGCTGTCGAAGGCGCTCGAGCGCCTCTGAGCCTCTCGCCGGCGACCTTCGGTCGCTCGCGCCGGCCATCCCCGGCGCTCGGCCGCTCGGCCAGCCGTTCGGGTTTTTGCCTACTCACAAGCGAGGCCGGCGCGCGTTCAATGGCGGGTCTGTTCTAGAACGCCGTTCTACTCTACAGAATACCTGGCGGCAGGTGCCAAGCCCGTCGCCCAGTACCGGTGAGAGTCCCCGGATGAAGGTGTTCGCCGGAACCACCGCATCGGGGACAAGTTCGTACATGCCACTAGGAGGCTCAATGAAGTTCAATCCCATCGTCTCGTCGCTGATTGCCATCGCGGCGCTGACGACGCCCGCGGTCATGTTCGGTGCCGCGGCCGATCTCAATGCGTGCTGCACGCCCGGCGACAAGGACCAGCCCAAGGTCGGCGGCAACCTCGGCAACCAGAGCTACTCGTCGCTGAGCCAGATCAACAAGTCGAACCTCAACAACCTCGGTCCGGCATGGATGACGAGCGTCTCGGCCGCGGCTGCGACGACGCCGACGCCGGCGCCGGGCGTGCCGCGCACGGGGCAGCAAACCACCCCGATCGTGGTCGACGGCGTCATCTACCTCGACACGCCGAGCGGCGGCGTCAGCGCCATCGATGGTGCAACGGGCGTGACGAAGTGGAAGTGGGAGCCCACGGTCGCGAACACCGGCTTCGGCCCCACCGGCACCCGGCGCGGCGTGTCCGTCGGCGACGGCAAGGTCTACACCACGGCCAGCGGCAACCGCATGGTCGCACTCGACAAGAACACCGGCGCCCAGGTGTGGGTCGTGCAGCCGACCGGCCCCGGCGGTGCCAGCCTCGGCAACGTCGCCAAGGTGGCCACCATCTATCACGACGGCATGGTCTTCATGTCGACCAACGACGGCAACCGCAACTCGGCCTTCGCCATGCGGAGCAGCGACGGCGCGATGGTCTGGACGTTCTACAGCGCCGAGCCGAGCCGCGTCGTGACCGACGTCAACGGCAAGACCGTCGACGCGGGCGCCAGCTGGGGGACCAATCCGCAGTGCGCGCTCACCGCCGGAGCGGCCGCGTGGGTCCACGGAGCGGTCGATCCCGGCACGCAGCAGGTCTTCTTCACGTTCGGCAACGTGCGCAGCTGCGCGTCGTCGCAGGACGCATCCGGCCGCCCGGGCGACAACCTGTTCGGCGACTCGCTCGTCGCGCTCGACCTCAAGACCGGTGCGTACAAGTGGCACTTCCAGTCCATCCGCCACGACCACTGGGACATGGACAACGTCCATGCGCCGGTGCTGGCCGATGTGCAGATCGCTGGTCAGACCAAGCAGGCGATCTATTACGGCAGCAAGCCGGCGATGACGTTCATTCTGGACCGGACGAACGGCAAGCCCCTGACCGGCGTGGTCGAGAAGGGCCGGCCGGTGGATTCACGCCAGCTCAGCACGCCGACTCAGCCGTTCACGGCGCAAGGCATGTGGTTCCCGGAATGCGTGGTCTGGGAGCCGCTGAGCCCCAACAACATTCCGGGCAGCCCGTGGCGCGGTGTGCCGAACTACAACGGCTACCAGCCGAACGCACGGGGTGAACTCGTCTACACCGAGCCGAACTACCTCGACGTCGACAAGCCCTTCGTCACCTATCCCGCGGACTATCCGCGCGAACCGGGCACGCCGCCTCACCGCCTGGGCTGCATGTATGACGACCACTGGGACATGCCGGTGCTGTCGATGACCAGCCAGAACGGCGGCGCGGACTGGTCGACGCACGGCTACAGCCCGCGGACCAACATGGTCTACATCCCGTACGGCGTGGCGCTCGTCGCGCACGATCGTGGCGAGAGCAGCAACGGCCTGCGGGCGCCGGGCGAGTACCAGAGCGGGGGCATCATCGCCCTGAACGCGTCGACCGGCGAGGTCGCATGGCGCAACCACCTTGGGCTCGACGCCGCTCACGGCCAGGGTCCCCTGATCACGGCCGGCGACATCGTGTTCGTGGGTCAGCCTGACGGGCTTTTCTACGCGCTCGACGCGGTCACCGGCAAGTCGCTCTGGAAGTTCCAGACGGGTGCAAGCATCGGCGCCGCACCGGTGACCTACACCGTGGGCTCGGACCAGTACGTCGCGATCCTCTCGGAAGGCGACAAACTGTGGGCGTTCAAGCTCGGCGGCACCTTCAAGCACCCGGTGACGGGCAGCAGCGAGGCGCCGACGCCGGCTCCGTTCCAGGTCCGTCGCACGGTCAACACCACGATGACCGAGGGCGCGACCGTGAACAACACGGTCTACCTGGCGCGCGCAAACCGGACCGCCGACACGGCCGGCAGCGCCGACACGGTGACGACGGCGTCGATGAACCCGACCAACATGCGCGTGCCGGTCGGTACCACGGTGACGTTCCTGAATCCGGGCTCGGCCACGTTCCCCAACTTCCCGAACACCAAGGCGCACTGCGCGACGCAGTTCTTCGAGGGGCTCTTCAACCCCAAGCTGAACCCCGGCCAGTCGTTTCAGTACACCTTCACCAAGGAAGGCGAGTACTGGTTCAACGACTGCACGGACCCGCGTCCGACCGGCCGCGTGATCGTCTACGCGGTTCCGCAGAACGTGCCGGGCGCGCTGTCGTTCATCCCGTCGACGCTGAACATGCGCCCCGCGAACGGCGTGTTCACCAGCGTGCAGGGTCTGGTCACCGCGACGTTCAAGGTCCCGGCGGGCTACACGCTCGACGGCAACGGCAACGTGCAGCTGAAGACGCCGCTGTCGACCACGCTGTTCCCGGCGGTGAACGCGACGGTGAGTGGTTCGACGCTGCTCGTGACGTTCGACAAGTCGCTGATCGACAACAACATCCCGGCGGGCACCTCGGTGCCGCTGACGGTGTCGGCGAACTTCATGAACAACGGCCAGCAGAAGCAGCTGGTGTCGACCGCCAACGTGCAGGTCATCAAGTAAGCCGCGCGGGCGGCCCGGCCGCCCGCCTGCTCGCTGCATCGTCCACGGACGATGCCTGCAAGGCTCCGGACTTCGGTCCCGGGGCCTTTTTCGTTCGGCGCGTCGAGGACGTGCCGAGCGCCTGCTGTTGGGCCGAGCGTCGATCGGGTCGCGCCGGCTCAGTGCCCGGACGCCGCGTAGGCGTGCTCGAACGACTCGCGCAGGGCGATCACCCGGCGGTTGTCGGCGTCGAGCTCGCGACACACGAACGCGATCTCGCGGACGGGCCCGTCCTTCAAGGTGATTTCGCGCACCGGGTGCACGCTGCTGATGGGATGACGCGGCTTGGGCACCACCGAGATGCCCATGCCGGCCGAGACCAGCGCGACGATCGCATCGATCGAGTCGACCTCGACGCTGCCGCGCACGCGCGGGAGCACGCGGCGCAGGTGGTTGGCGGCGAGCCGACCGCTGACCAGCGCGGTGTCGAACTGGATCCAGTCGTAGCGGCGCGCCAGCTCGGCAAGGTTCGTCTCCTCGCTGTCGAGCGGTGCGATCAGGACGAACGGCTCGTGCGCGAGCGGATGCCAGCGGAAGCGGCTCGCGCCGCCGGTCGACGGGCGAATGACCACCGCCGCGTCGAGCCCGCCCATCTTCAGCTGCTCCATGAGCGCGCCCGACTCGCCGAGGACCGCGCGCACCGAGAGCTTGGGGTAGCGCCGGTGCACCTCCATCAGCGCGCCCGGAAGCGTGCTGCTCTGCACGGTGCGGATGGTGCCGACCGCAATACGGCCCTCGACCACCGGGGTCGAGCGCACGCGCAGCGATTCCATCGCGGCGAGCGCGTCGCGCAGCGACTGCGCGAGCTCGCGTGCCACTGCGGTCGGCTGCGCGACCCGGCCGGTACGCACGAAGAGCGGCTGGCCGAGGTGTTCCTCGAGCCGCTTCACCTGCAGGCTCACCGCGCTCGGGGTGAGCCCGATCTCCTCGGCGGCGGCCGCGAAGCTGCCCCTGCGAAGGATCGCGTCGAGGGTCGCCAGGAACACCAGCTTCATTGAGTTTTGCTTATGTTTGGTTGAACAAATCGTCGTTAGGCCGGGGCTCCGTCGAACTATAGACTTTCCCCGGTGCCGACAAGCTCGCGAGCGCTGTACGGCTAGGAAGAAACCCTAACCTTTGAGGAAATCTCATGTGTCCGGTGAAGCGCTCAGGCAGTCACGAGATGCGTGGCCACGAGGGAGTTGGTGAGCGTGCTTGATACCGGCTCCGACAGCTCGCGGGTCCCGCTGCAACCCTTGCGGCCGGCGGCCCCGCCCGACAGCGCCTGGTCGGTCCTCGACGAGGAACTGGTGCGCGCGCAGCGCGTGGCCAATGACAACATCGAGCGCGCCGACCTGGATTGGCTGTGCCGCGGGTTCAGCGCCTTTCTCGCGAGCGGCGGCAAGCTGCCGCTCGAGCGGTGCCTGCGGCTGCCGACCAACGAGCGCGCCCTGCGGCGCGCACGGCGCGACCACTGGCTGCGCCTGGCGTGGCAGGAGATCGACGCCACGGTGTCGTCGTGGCGCCGCTCGGAGATGCTCGCGGTCGAGGTGCACCGCTTCCAGATCGGCAAGTGGTTGCGCTGGGCCAACTTCGAGCAGGCGCCGGCGGGAGCCAGCGCGCTCGACAGCGCGCTCTTCGAGGCGTTCCGCTCGCACGAGCGCGTGCCGAGCACGGCCATGCAGCTGCACAACATCGCAGGGCAGCGCCGCAGCGCCTGAAGACCGGCCAAATCCGCGATACCTGGGAATTTTGGGCGCGCTCGGGCATCGTCCGCGCCTCGTTCTCTGCGGCACGTTGGCGCGAGAAAACTAACATCGGCTGCAGGCACCCCGGTCGGGGCAGCCCGCAGCTGTCCGGAATCCGCGAGGGGGTGCGTGTTGGACAAGGAAGCGCCGAGTGCTCAGCACGCTCAGTTGCTGATCGACGGCCGTTGGGTCGAGGGCTGCGAAGACTTCCCGGTCTTCGACAAGTTCAACGGCTCGCTGGTGGGTCGCTGCGAGCGCGCCTCGAAGGAGCAGGTCGACGCGGCGGTCGCCGCGGCAAGTCGTTCGTTCGAGTCGAACAAGCTCGCGCCGTACGACCGCTACCGCATCCTCATGAAGGCGGCCGAGCTGATCGAGGCGCGGCGCGACGAGTTCGCCCGCACCATCGTCGCCGAGGCCGGCTTTCCGTACGTCGACGCCGAGAACGAGGTCACGCGCGCCGCCCAGACCTTCATCATCTCGGCCGAAGAGGGCAAGCGCCTCGTCGGCGAGATGGTGCCGATCGAGGCGGCGCCCGGCCACGCGCACCGGATGGCGTTCACGATCCGCGTGCCGCGCGGCGTGGTGTGCGGCATCACGTCGTTCAACTCGCCGCTCAACATGGTCGCCCACAAGGTGGCGCCGGCACTGGCGTCGGGCAACACGATGGTGGTCAAGCCGCCGCAGGTGGCGCCGCTCAGCGGCGCGCTGCTCGCGCAGGTGCTGCTCGACGCCGGCCTGCCGCCCGGGCACCTCAACCTGGTGCAGGGCCCCGGCTCCGAGGTCGGCGGCTGGCTTGTCGAGAACAAGGACATCGCGTTCTACAGCTTCACCGGCAGCACGCCGGTGGGCAAGAGCATCCGCGACGCCGTGGGCTTGCGCCCGGTGGCGCTCGAACTCGGCAGCATCGCGGCGACGCTGGTCTGTGCCGACGCCGACCTCGACCGTGCGGCGACGCGCTCGGTGCAGTCGGCGTTCCGGCGCGCTGGCCAGGCCTGCACCTCGGTGCAGCGCCTGTTCGTCGACCGCGCGGTGATCGACGCGTTCGTGCCGCGCTTCGTCGCGGCCGCGCGCGCGCTCAAGGTCGGCGATCCGCACGACCGCCAGAACGTGATCGGCCCCCTGATCAGCGAACGCGACGCCGCGCGCGCGCTCGCCTGGGTCGACGAGGCCATCGCGCAGGGCGCGCGCCTGCTGCACGGCGGCACCCGCGAGGGCGCGCTGATGCAGCCGACCATCCTGACCGACGTGCGCCCCGAGATGCGCGTCATCTGCGACGAGATCTTCGGACCCGTCGTCTCGGTCATCCCGGTCGACGGCCTCGACGACGCGGTGCGGCAGATCAACGCGACGCCGTTCGGGCTGGCGGTCGGCGTCTTCACGCGCGACGTCATGACGGCCCTCAACGCGGCGCGCCGCCTGCACGTCGGCGTCGTCCACATCAACGAGCCCTCCAGCAGCCGGGTCGACCTGATGCCCTTCTCGGGCGTCAAGGACAGCGGCGTCGGCACCGAAGGTCCGCGCTACGCCATGCGCGAGATGACCGAGGAGCGGCTCATCACGGCCAGCCTTTCTTGACGAGGATTCCATGACCACGACCCGCATGACCGGTGCGATGTACATCGCCCACTGCCTGCAGCAGGAAGGCGTGACCAAGGTGTTCGGCCAGTGCGGCCACACCAACTACGGCCTGATCGACGCCTGCCACAAGCTCGGCATCGAGTACGTCTCGTTCCGCCACGAGCAGCAGGCGGTGCACGCCGCCGACGCGTACTTTCGCGTCTCGCACAAGCTCGCCGTCGTCAACGTCCACCTGTCGCCTGGTCTGACCAATGCGCTGACCGGCGTCGCGACGGCCGGCGCCGACGGCACGCCGATGCTGGTGATCTCGGGCAACACGCCCTCGTACCACCACGCCCGCGAGGCGCACCAGCAGATCCGACTGCACGCCGACGCGTCGCAGGCCGACATCTTCAAGCCGGTCTGCAAACGTGTCTGGCGCGTCGACGAGGCGAAGTTCCTCGCCGACGTGATGCCGCGCGCGCTCAACCTCGCGCAGACCGGCCGCTCGGGTGCGGTCCTGGTCGACGTGCCGATGGACGTGTTCGCCGGCGTCGTCGACGTGCCCGCCGAGACGCTGTCGCGCCGGCCGGCGTACCGCCGCCCGGTCGGCGACGCGCAGGGGCTCGCCGAAGCCGCGGCGATGCTCAAGGCCGCCGAGCGCCCGGTGATCTTCGCCGGCAACGGCGTCGCACTCTCCGAAGCCACCGCCGAACTCGCGGAGCTCGCGCGCTGCCTGCAGGCGCCGGTCGCGACCACGCTGATGGGCAAGGGCATGTTCCCCGAGAGCGACCCGCTCGCGCTCGGCACCACCGGCATCTGGGGCAGCCGCGCCGCCAACGAGACGACGCAGAGCGCCGACGTGATCCTGGCGATCGGCACCGCATTCGGCGAGGCCGACTGCAGCTCGTGGCGCCCCGAGTACACCTTCAACATTCCGGGCTCGAAGCTGATCCAGATCGACATCGACCCGGGCGAGATCGGCAAGAGCTATCCGGTCGATGTCGGCATCGTCGGCGACGCCAAGGCGACGATGCGCGCGCTGATCGACGTGCTCGGCGCGTCGCCGCGTCCGGCCGAGGTCGCGCGGACCCAGGCCGCGGCGGTCGCCGAGCGCAAGCGCGACTGGCAGGCGGCGTTGCGCGAGTCGCAGCACGACGCCGGCACGCCGATCCACCCGGCGCGCCTGCTGCGCGAGCTCTCGGAGCTGGCGCCCGCCGACGCGGTGTTCGTCACCGACGTCGGCTGGAACAAGAACGGCGCCGGCCAGCAGCTGCAGATCGAGCGGCCGGCCTCGTTCCTCACCAGCGGCGGCATGGCCACGATGGGCTTCTCGCCCGCCGCGGCGATCGGCGCCAAGCTCGGCGCGCCCGAGCGCAAGGTCATCGGCCTGGTGGGCGACGGCGGCCTCACGTCGGTGATGGGCGCGCTCGCGACCTCGGTCGAGCTCGACATCCCGGTGCTCTGGGTGCTGTTCAACAACTTCTGCTTCTCGACGATCCAGACCGTCGGCAACACCTACTTCCAGAACGCGTACGGCACCCAGTTCCGGCGCCCGAACGGCGAGCTCTACAACCCCGACTTCATGCTGATGGCCAAGTCGTTCGGGATCGACTCGATGCTCGTGACGAACCCGAACGAGCTCGCCGACGGCCTCAGGCACGCGATGGAGCAGGACCAGCCCTTCCTGCTCGAGGTGCGCACGCGCGGCGACCTGCCGATGCCGCGCACCGGGTTCTGGGACATCGCCGAGTTCCTCGAAGGCGGCAACGCCGTCGACTGATGCCGCCACCATGAACGTGAACACCTTGCAGGCACTCGCGCCATCCGCAGCCGGCGCCTCGTCGTCTGGCGCAACCGCCGCCGGGCCGACCTCGAAGCTGCATCGGCGCGACTACGAGCCGCAGGCGTCGGGTCCGCTCAAGACCCTGCGCATCCTCGACCTGTCGCGCCTGTTCGCCGGCAACGTGCTCACGCAGATCCTCGGCGACTTCGGTGCCGAGGTGATCAAGGTCGAACCGCCCGCCGGCGACACCCTGCGCGCCTGGCAGACCGAGGGCGTGTCGACGCACTGGAAGATCTACGCGCGCAACAAGAAGAGCCTGTGCCTCGACCTGCACAAGCAGCGTGCGCGCGACCTGCTGCTCGACCTCGTGCCGTCGGCCGACATGTTCATCGAGAGCTTCCGCCCCGGCGTGCTCGAGAAGATGGGCATGGCGCCGGAGGTGCTGCTCGAGCGCAACCCGAGCCTCGTGATCGTGCGCATCTCGGGCTGGGGGCAGGACGGCCCGTATCACGAGCGGCCCGGCTTCGGCACGCTGATCGAAGGGATGTCCGGGTTCGCGGCGATCAACGGTTTCGCCGACCGCGAGCCGGTGCTGCCGCCGATGTACCTCGCCGACGGGATCGCCGGGCTCTACGGCGCGTCGGCGGTCATGATCGCGCTGCGCGAGATCGAGATGAACGGCGGCAGGGGGCAAGTCGTCGACCTGCCGCTGCTCGACCCGCTGCTCGCCATGCTCGGCCCGCAGGCGGCGAACTACCGGCTCACCGGGCGCCTGCGCGAGCGCACCGGCAGCCGCTCGACCAACGCGGCGCCGCGCAACGCCTACCGGGCCAAGGACGGCCGCTACGTGAGCCTCTCGGGCTCGACGCAGAAGATGGCCGAGCGCACGTTGCGCGCGATCGGCCGGCCCGAGCTCATCGACGATCCGCGCTTTCGCACCAATGCCGACCGGGTGCGGCATGCCGCCGAGCTCGACGCGATCATCGGCGAGTTCGTCGCCCGTCACACCCAGGCCGAGGTGGTGTCGGTGTTTGAGAAGGCCGAGGTCACGTGCGGTCCGATCTACGACGTCTCGCAGATCCTCACCGACCCGCACGTGGTCGAGCGCGAGTTGCTCGCCGACTACCCCGATCCCGAGATGGGCACGCTGCCGATGCACCACGTGGTGCCGCGCCTGCAGGGCACGCCGGGCACCATCCGCAAGCCGGCGCCGTGGCTCGGCCAGCATAACCGCGACCTCCTCAGCGAGCTCGGCATCGACGCGGGCGGCTACCGGGCGCTGGTCGAGTCCGAGGTGGTGGTCGAGCGACGCGGCGCCAGCGCCGGCGGCGACGAGTGATGAGCCCCGAGCTGCCGGTTTGGCGCTCGCTGCTCTACGTCCCGGCGCACGTCGAGCGCTTCGTCGCACGCGCGCACGAGCGCGGTGCCGATTGCATCCAGATCGACCTCGAGGACAGCGTTCCGCCGTCCGAAAAGGAGCTCGCGCGCCGTTGCGTGGCGGCTGCCGCCGAGCGGGTGCGCGCCGGCGGCGCCGACGTGCTGGTGCGCATCAACCGGCCGCTCGGCCTGGCGGTGCGCGACATCGAGGCGGCGGTCGGGCCGCACGTCGACGGCTTCACGCTCACCAAGGTGGCGAGCGCCGATCACGTGCGCCTGCTCGACGAGCTGATCGGCGAAGTCGAGCAGCAGCGCGGAATGACGGTCGGTCACTCGCGCCTCATCGTGCTGATCGAGAGCGCCGATGCGTGGCTGCACGCCGCGGCCATCGCGCGGGCGAGCCCGCGCATCGTCGCGCTCAACCTCGCCTCGGAAGACTTCGCGCTCGACTGCGGCATCGAGCCCAGCTTCGAGACGCTCTTGATGCCCAAGCAGCAGCTCGTCTACGCCGCGCGCGCGGCCGGCGTGCTGCCGCTCGGCCTGGTCGACAGCATGACGAACTTCGCCGACGAGGCGAAGTTCGCCGACATCGTGCGGCGCTCGCGCCGGTTCGGCTTCGTGGGCGCGTCGTGCATCCACCCCGCGCAGGTGCCGATCCTCAATGCGCTGTTCGCGCCGAGCAGCGAAGAGGTCGAGCGCGCCCGCCGCGTGATCGACGCGCTCGAAGCCGCCACGCGTGAAGGGCGCGGCGCCGCGGCACTCGACGGCCGCATGATCGACGCGCCGATCGCCGAGAACGCGCGCCGCCTGATCGCCCGCCACACGGCGATCGCGGCACGCGCTGCGCGCGCCTAAGGACCCGCATGACGGACGACGCTGGCTCGCGATCGCTGCGCGCGCTCTGCCGGGCGGCCAATCAGCAGGCGGCGGGCTGGCCGGGCAGGTTCGGCGCCACGTCGCAGGCCCCGGCCGCGGCGCGCGCCAAGCACCTGCTGGCGTCCGGCGTGCTTGGCGGCTCGAGCCTGCTCGCGCTCGCCTTCGTCGGCCCGCAGCTGTTCGGCCGGGCCGAGACGCCGGAAGCGATCCTCGCAGCGTCGGTCGCATCGGCCAGACCATCACCAGCGGCCGTGTTGCCGCCATCGCCCGAGCCCGCCGCGGGCGGCCCCGTGCGCCGGCAGGGCAACGACCTGCTGCTCGACTTCGACGGCGTGCCGCTGCCCGAGGCCGTCGCCTTGCTCGCGCGCGCCACGGGAACCGCCGTGCACGACGCGGAGTCGCTGTTGCCGTCGGTGCTCGTCACGCTGCACCTGCGCGCGCGCAGTGTCGGCGACGCGTGGAAGCAGCTCCTGCAAGGACGCGCCGCGTTCGACATCGCCTGCCCGGTCACCGGATGCCAGGTCGTGATCGCTGGTGAACGCTCCCTTCCGTCTCAGGCGACGCGCGCCACCGGCGCGGGCGGCGCGGGCCGCCACGCCGAGCCGGCCAAGGCCCCCACGGAAGAAGAGCTGTCCCAGCCGGACGGCGCCTGCTGACGCGGCGCATGCGCCGACGCTGATCGCGCCGCCCCGCCGGATTCGCACCGAGGGACGCCGCCGCAGCGAAACGCCGCGGCACTGCGCGGCTCCGTGCACTTCCCTTGTCCCGTTCAGCCCCGCACGTAGCCGCCACGGCGGGGTCGCGCCCGCCGGTGCGCGGCCGCTGCCTCGGCCCGCGATATCGCAGGGCGCTCGAACGGTCGGGCCAAACAAGCGTCCGGTGTTTCTTTGTTGGTCGCATGGCATCGTCCCCGGGTCTGCCAGGAGGCTGCACGCGTGCGACGCGGCTGAGTGAGACACGGCTGACGGGGAACCGGGTGAAGTCCCGCCGTCGCTCAGCCGCTTTCCGTTTCAGAGAGCACAACGAGGAGATAACCAATGAAACTACGCTTATCCGCCCTGACGGCGTTGACCGCCGTCATCGCGGCCACGTCAGCGCCCGGCGTGTCGATCGCCCAGTCGGCGCTCACGCCCGCAGGCGCCAACTGGCCCTATACCACCGGCAACCTCGGCAGCCATGGCTACAGCTCGCTGACGCAGATCAACAAGGCGAACGTCAAGAACCTGGGTCTGGCGTGGGTGACCCACACCGGCGCCGAGCCGGTGACCTCGCCGGTCTCGCGCCCCGGCAACAACGCGACGGCCCAGCAGACCACGCCGATCGTCGTCGACGGCACCATGTACCTGAACCCGCCCGGCGGCGGCGCGATGGCGCTCAATGCAGCCACCGGTGAGGTCAAGTGGAAGTGGGTGCCGAACGCCAGCGACCCGGCGCCCAACAACTACGGTCCGGCCACGCAGCAGCGCGGCGTCGCGTACGGTGAAGACAAGATCTTCACGACCGCTGCCGGCAACCGCGTCGTCGCCCTGAACAAGGACACCGGCGCCGTCCTCTGGGCCGTCCAGCCGGTCGCGTCAAACGGCGAGGCCATCAGCGGCATCGCCAAGGTCCGCCCGATGTACTACAAGGCTGCGGGTGCGCCCTACGGCCTGGTGTTCATGGGCAACAACGACAACAACCGTGGCGCATTCGTCGCGCTGCGCGCCGACACCGGCGCGGTGGTCTGGACGTTCTTCAGCACCTACCCGCACGGGTCCACGTTCACCGATGTGAACGGAACGACCTTCGATCCCGGCGACTCCTTCACCACCAAGGTCACGCCGAACGACACGCCCAACGAGTGCTACCGCACCGCCGGCGCAACCCCGTGGCAGGGCGGCACCATCGATCCCGAACTGGGCATGATCTACGTGCCGTTCGGCAACGTGCGCAGCTGCAATGGCTCGCAGAACGGTGAAGGCCGTCCTGGCGACAACCTGTTCGGCAGCTCGATCGTCGCGCTCGACCTCAACACCGGTGCCTACAAGTGGCACTTCCAGGCCGTCAAGCACGACATCTGGGACATGGACAACGCGCTGCCGGCGACGCTGGCGGACGTGACCATCGGCGGGCAGGTCAAGAAGGTCCTGCTCTATGGCAGCAAGTCGGCGTTCCAGTTCACGCTGGATCGCGCCACGGGCAAGCCGGTGCTGCCGATCGAGTACCGCGCGGTTCCCGGCGACAGCCGCAACAACCCGGCGCTGACGCAGCCTTTCCCGCTGCAGAACATTTACAGCGACCTCTGCGTCAACAAGCAGAATCTGGGCTCCGCGGTTCCCGGCGACCAGAACCGCATCGCCCCGAACTGGAACGGCTTTCAGGCCGAGCCCGATCCCGCGAACCCGGGTCAGTACCGGCTGGTCTACAAGACGCCGAACTACCTGACGGCGGAAGAGCCCTTCATGGTCGGGCCGCCGCGCAACGGCTGCCTCTACGACGGCTCGTACGAAGGCTTCGTGTACGTGTTCCCGCCGAGCCAGAACGGCGGCAACGACATGACCAACGTGTCGTACAGCCCGAAGCTCAACATGCACTACGTCGGGCTCTCGTACATGCCCGGCGGCCACCCGCTGCAGCAGGGCGGCAACGGCCTGCGCATGATCGGCGGCTATCAGTCGGGTGCCATCCTCGGCGTCAACAGCTCGACCGGTCAGGTCGTCTGGTACAAGCGGCTCGTGCTCGACCTCTCGCGCCAGCACAACCCGCTGGTCACGGCGTCCGACCTGCTGTTCCACACCCAGATGGACGGCTACGTGATCGGGCGTGACGCGGCCACGGGTGACGAGCTGTGGCGCTACTCGATGGGTGCGCCCAGCCAGGCCGGCACGATCTCGTACATGGTCAACGGCGAGCAGTACGTTGCGACCACCAACATGGCGGGCAGCCAGCCGTACTCGCAAGGCGGCAACGGTGACGCGGTGTTTGCGTGGAAGCTCGGCGGCACCGCCAAGTACTACACCGGCACGCGTGCCAACCCGACCATCGTGTCGGGCAGCGGCGAGGCTCCGGACGCCCTGCAGATCCCGAACATCCGTCGCCCGACGGACAACACCGCAGCGGGCATCGTGCCGGCCAACGAGATCTGGATGGCGCGCTCGAACAACACCGCGACCTCGACCGGCGATAGCGTGAACACCAACTCGATGATCCCGTCGAACCGTTCGGTCCCGGTCGGCACGACGGTGACGTTCCGGAACCCGGGTGTCGAGACGTTCCCGAACGCGCCGAACCTGAAGGAGCACTGCGCCACCCAGTTCTTCGAGGGCAAGTTCAACTTCAGGCTGCAGCCGGGTCAGACCGCCCAGTACAAGTTCGACAAGGAGGGCGAGTACTTCTACAACGACTGCACGGACCCGCGTCCGGCGGGCCGGGTGATCGTCACGCTCGCGCCGGAGCCGGCCGCTCTGCAGATCGTGCCGAACGTGCTGAACCTGCGCTCGGCGAACGGCGTGCACACCGGCGTTCAGGGCCTCGTCACCGCGATGATGACGGTCCCGGCTGGCTGGAAGCTCGACATCGGCCCGGTCGGCCTGGGCGACCCGACGATCGGCAACGTTCAACTGAAGGCGCCGCTCTCGAACAAGGTGTTCACCGCGGTCACCGCCAGCCTCTCGGCGAACGGCACGTCGCTGGTGGCGACCTTCAACAAGGGCGACATCGATCACAACGTTCCGGAGGGCAACGCCGTCCCGCTGGTGGTCTCGGCCAACTTCGTCGACGCTGCCGGCGTGCAACGCAAGCTTCAGGGCACCGCCAACGTGCGCACCGTGAAGTAATCGGAGCATGATCGGCTGGGCCCGGGCACCCGCGAGGGGCGCTCGGGCCCATTTCGAGCGTTCGACGAGATGGACGTTCGAAGGGCGCGCATGGTGCGCGTCCTTCTTCATCGGCACAAAGGGAGGGTCGAAGTGATCAAGCGAATCTTGGTGGGGTGTCTGGCGGCTCTTGCGTTCTCGACGCAAGCGGCGCCGATCTCGTTCTTCAACGTGGAACTCAACGCCGACGCGATCGCCCTGAGCGACGGTGCGCCTGGTATCGGCTCGCAATCGAGCCCGCCGGGCGCGGCGCCGGTCATCGCGACCGCGGCATCGATCGGGACCGCCGACATCGCGACGGCCGGCGCGATCGCCGACACCGGCCTGCTCAACGCGTCGGCGGATGTCACCGGCACCGGTGCCGGTGTTTCCAGCGCGGTCGGCGCCGCGCGTTTCTTCGGTTCGTTCGTCAACGGCGGCTGGCTCATCCTGAACCTGGGCCTCGACCCGTTCGAAGCCGTGACCGGCTCGGGCCTGTCGGGTGTTTCGCTGTTCGCGCGTCTGACGAGCGGCGGCGTCACGCTGTTCGAGGACATCATCACCGCCAGCCGCACGCTCGACTACTACCTGACGCCGGGAACCGTCGGCACGCTCGAGCTGCTGCTCACGAGTGAGGCCTCGGTGGGTCTCGGCGGAGCGAACGCGGGTTCCGCGTTCGCCTCCGGCCTGGTCACGCTCGTGGGCACCGTCCCGGAACCCGGCACCTGGCTGCTGTTCATGCTGGGCGCCGGTACGATGCTGCTCGTGCGCCGGAGGGCTTGAGCGCGCGGCGCCGCTAACGCTTGTCTCTCATCGTCCAGAACGGTGCTTCGTGGCCCCGGGCAACCCCCGGGGCCCTTTTTCGTCCGACCTCCGAATCTCCGCCAGGTGCACGCGATGGATGAAGTCTTCGGCCTCTTCCCGACCCCTTTCCTGCGCGCCCCCGGCACCCTGAGCGCGAGCCTGGTTCAGGGTCTGGTGCGGCACTTCACCGTGATGCCGCGCGACCTCAACAAGGCGTCCGACCAGCTTTCGCACACGGCGCTGCTCGGCCCCGACGACAGCCCGCTGCTGGTCGAGGCCGCGACCGTGATCACCCCGAAGATCGTCGACATGGGCGCGCTGATGTTCGGCGAGCGTCTCGAGTGGTCGATCAAGGAAATGTGGGTCAACGTGCTCGAGCCGGGCGGTCAGCAGGCCATGCACAACCACGCCAACAGCTTCATCTCGGGCGTGGTCTACCTCACCGACACGCACGAGGCGTCGCAGACCGTGTTCCTGCGCTCCGCAGGCGGCAGCGACTTCGTGTTCAAGAACGAGCACGCCAACGTCACGTCGACGCCGTTCAACGGCGATCGCTGGATCAGCCCCAAGCCGGCTCCGGGCGACGTCGTCCTGTTCCCCAGCTACCTGCTGCACGCCGTGCCTCCGAACCAGGGTGAGCGCCGCATCACGATGGCGTTCAACGCCATTCCGAGCGGCCTCGACTCGTGGGGCTATTCGGTCAAGTTCGGGTGACGGTGCGGGGCGCAACACGCCGGATCGCGCGCCGGCCTTCCTGATCCCGCGCGGCCCGAAAGCAAACGCCCACCGCGAAGGTGGGCGTTCTTGCGGTGAGGCGATTCATCGGGACGACGAACCACCCGCAAGCCACGTCAGAGGATCTGCGACGGATCCCAGCCGGCCGCGATCGCGCGGGTACGGATCGAGTCGGAGTTCTTGCGGAACTCGGCGATCATGATCGCCGGCGTCAGTCGGCCGCTCGTGTAGTTGGGGCTGTCGGCGAAGTCGGCGTTGTTGAGACTCACCGACGTGCCGGTGCCACCGGTGATGCTGTACTCGAGCTGGTTCTCCGCCGCCCCGCTGTAGCCACCGAGGCGCAGCAGCTGGTAGAAGGTGGTCCAGTTGATCAGCCCCGGCATGCCCGGCGAGACCCGGCCGACGCTGAGCGCGCCCGTGGTGGGATTGATCGTGCCGGCGACGTCCTCGGGCGCGACGCAACCGATGTTCGGCATCCAGCGGCGCATCATGATCTGCCACGCGTTGCCGGGCGCGTTCGACACGACGTGGCCGATCGCGAGGTTGATACCGATGAGGCGCGGGTCGATACCCTGCATCGCATAGGCATACGGCTCGACCGTGTTGCCGATGTTGCTGCCGTGGGTATGCGCCACGCCCTGGATCCCGCCGTACATCGCGTTGATCTGGGCCAGGCGGCGATACTGCAGACGCACCGCGTCGAGCAGCGAGGTCATGGTCTGACCGAACGTGTTGTTCGCGAAGGACTGGCCACCGCTGTTGTTGAAGCGGTACTTGCGGATGCCGTTGGCGCCCGCCACCGACAGGATCTCGTGCACGAACTGGGTCTGGATCCAGGACGTGTCCGCAGCGTTGGTCGGCGGCGCGAAGTTGGTGCCGATGTGGTCGCAGATGGTCCCGGTGCTGCGAATGCCTGCCAGCATCTGCGGCAGATGCGTGGCGACCTGCGAAGGAAGCACGTGGCCGCCGTCGCGCACGGTCAGGTCGACCGCGGCGTAGCCGCCCGCGCGCATCGCCTCGCCGATCGCGACGCCGGTGCCGTACGGGTCCTGGCGCGTCTCGGCTTCGGTGCGCACCCACTGGGCGTGACGCGACCAGACCTGCGTCACCAGACGCTGCGGCTGGGCGGTCTGCGCCGCCGCGGTGCTCGGGAAGGCCGCTTCCTTGCCGACCAGCGCGGTGGCGGCGGTGGCGGCTGCAGCGGCAGCGCCCGAGAGAAAACTACGTCGTTCCATGGTGTCTCCTGTGGTAGAGGTCGTGATCAGGAAAGGGCTGCGCCGCGCGAGGACTGCCCGCGCGCCTGGCGACGGCGCGAGAGCCACAGCAACAGCCCGGCGGCGCTGCCGAGCGCCAGCGTCGAAGGTTCCGGGATGGCCTGGATGCCGGCGGAGATGAGGAGCGCCGAGTCGCCGAACGAGTCCATCGCGTCGGCGATCGCGAACGAGATCGAGTTGACGGCGCCGAAATTGACCGGGATCGTGAGGTCGATGCGCGTGGTGAGCCCGTCGAGCTCGGTGATGATGGAATCGAAGAACGGCGGGTTGTCGCGGTACAGGTTGCAGTTCTGACCACCGATATTGGGCGCTGCACCGGAGGTGGGGCCGCCGCAATTGATCGATGACGCCGAGATGGGGGTATTGGAGCCCGGAACCAGCGCGTAGTTGACGCCGTTGACGAAAATACCGAAGACATCGGTCGGGAAACCCGAATTGAGCGCGTCGTTATAGTCTTCCGAGCCGAACACGATACTCATCGTGATTCGCTGGTTGTTCGGAATGAAATTGAAGCTCAGCACCGAGGCGTTCTGGGTGCCGAACGGCGACAGCGAACTCAGGAGGCTCGTGCCGGGCGACATGTTCGGGGTGAGCGAGTTGCCGAACCCTGCGGTGAAGGTACCGGTGCTGTTGGCCACGTCGCCCGGGAAGGCGGCGCTGCTGCCCACGAAGCGCGCATCGCCGCTCGACAGCACGACACCCCGGTCGATGCCGAGGCCGCTCGACCCGGTGCCGCCGTTCGCGAAGGTGCCCGATGCGGTAGCCGCCCCGGTGTATTGCGCCGAGCCGGCGACGACCGCGATCCCGCTGTTGGAGCCGAGCAGGGCGTTGACGAGCGCGGCCGCCGAAGCCGCCGACGCGTCGGGCAGCACGGTGACGACCGGGGCCGCGTGCGCGGACGACAGGCAGGCCGCACTGGCCAGCGCGAGCGCGGCCGCTTTGAATCCCAGAACCTTCTTGTTCACGAACCTCTCCTTGATTTCGTTGTGGCCGACGCGTCGCGATCGAGCCGCGTCAACGCCGCGTCCGGCAGGCCCCGAGGAAACCCTTGTCGCTCACCGGTTCCGGACGCCGCAGATTCGGTCTGCAGTTTCTATGCCAAACACATAACGTGTTGTCACGATATGGCTCGGCGCGCCGGCGACCGTTCGATGTAAATTTGTTCGACAGGGATTGGCGGGTATTAAGGCACCTGAGATATTCGGGCGCAAGTTTCGAAACTGTATTCGCCGGCACCGCTGTTCCCACAAAATCGGCGCGACGAGGTGTTTTGTAGCTGGCCCTCGTGCGCTGCGTTCCAGGTCGCGCGCGAGGGGCGAGAGGTCTCGACGCCCGCCTGCGCCTGCGCGACCGGCGGCTCTCGCTCACGTCGAGCGGCGCTCGCGTGCCGCGGTCGGTGTGTAGGCGTTTCGACGTCGGCCGCGCCGGCGTTCCGCACTCGCGCCGGCGACGCGGTCCGAGGATAGGTCGGACCTTTGCCGCCGTCCCAAAGCGCCGCGCTCGAACCGCTTTGGGCAGGGGTGGGTTTGCGAGGTATCCGCTGTCGCTGCGATCGGCTTGCACGCGGGCTGGGGCAGCGATTGGGGCTTCGCCGGCACCAACGCAGAATCGAACCTTCGACCCAGCAATCTATCGAAGCGTTCCCATGAAGTTCCGTGCGTGCTGCGGCCCGGCGCCGGCCGCGTCACCGATCGCCGCGAGCGCCGGCGCACTCGCAATCGCTGTCGCAACGAGCGCGCCGCAGCGCACGCGTCGAGCGGCTGCGGGGACGCAAGGCGACGCGGGCGACGACGACACGCGCTATGCCGTGCTCACGGTCGGCCATTCGACACGGCCCATCGAGGCGTTCGTCGACTTGCTGCGCGGGCACGACGTCACCCGGCTGATCGACGTGCGCACCGTGCCGCGCTCGCGCCACAACCCGCAGTTCGCGACCGACGCGCTTGCCGCGTCCATGCAGTCGGCAGGCATCGGCTACGCGCACGTGGCCGGGCTCGGAGGCTTCCGCCGGCCGCTCGCCGACTCGCCGAACGCCGGCTGGCGCAACCTGTCCTTTCGCGGCTACGCGGACTACATGCAGACGCCGGCGTTCCGCGCCGAACTCGACCACCTGATCGAGCTCGCCGCGCACGCTCGCCTCGCGCTGATGTGTGCGGAGGCGGTGCCCTGGCGCTGTCATCGCTCGCTGATCGCCGACGCGCTGCTTGCGCGTGGCGTGGCGAGCGCCGAAATCGCGAGCGCGACGCGTCTGCAGCGACACCGGCTGACGCGCTTTGCCCGCATCGACGGCGACCGGGTGACGTACCCCGCCGACGCCGCAGCGGCGATCGAGCCGACCTCCGGCGCATGAACGACACCATCGCCGCGCTCTACCGCGACGAGAGCCGCACGGTGTTCTCGACGCTGGTGCGCCTGCTCGGCAGTTTCGACGCCGCCGAGGAGGCCCTGCACGACGCCTTCGTTGCCGCCGCCGAACAGTGGCCCGCGCGCGGCGTTCCCGACAACCCGGTGGCCTGGCTGGTGTCGACCGGGCGCTTCAAGGCGATCGATCGGATGCGTCGCTCGCGCCGCTTCGTCGACTGGGATGACGCCGCCGAGCACGCCGAGGCGCTCGCCGACAGCGCGCCCAGCTGGGAAGAGCAGGTCGACGCCGTCCACGCCATCGAGGACGACCGCCTGCGCCTCGTGTTCACCTGCTGTCACCCGAGCCTCTCGATGGAGGCGCGCCTCGCGCTCACGCTGCGAGAGGTCTGCGGTCTCACCACCGAAGCGATCGCCGCGGCGTTCCTGGTGCCGACGCCGACTCTCGCGCAGCGCATCGTGCGCGCCAAGGCCAAGATCGCGGCCGCGCGCATTCCGTACGAGGTGCCCGGGCCGGCCGAGCGCCCGGCGCGCCTGGCCGACGTGCTGCGCGTCGTCTACCTCCTCTTCAACGAGGCGCACGCGACGCGCGCCGAGGCGCTTGCGGCCGAGGCGATCCGCCTCGCGCGGCTGCTGCACGCGCTGCTGCCCGAGCCTGAGGTGACCGGTCTGCTGGCGCTGCTGCTGCTCCATGACGCGCGGCGCCCGGCGCGGCGCACCGATGACGACGAGCTGGTGCCGCTCGACGAGCAGGATCGCTCCCTCTGGAATCGCGCGGCGATCGAGGAGGGTTGCGCGCTCGCCGAGGCGGCGCTCTCCACGCGCGGCTTCGGCGCATACGCGCTGCAGGCCGCGATCGCGGCCCTGCACGCCGAGGCGCCGAGCGCGGCGGCAACCGACTGGCCGCAGATCGTCGGCCTCTACGGCGCCTTGTTGCGCGTCGAGCCGAGCCCGGTGGTCGCGCTCAACCGCGCGGTGGCGCTCGCGATGCGCGACGGGGCCGAAGCCGGACTGGCGCTCATCGCACCGCTGCTCGCACAGCTGCCCGACTACCCGCCGGCGCACGCGGCTGCCGCCGACCTGAACCGTCGTGCCGGCCGCCACGCCGAGGCACGCGAGCATTACCGTGCGGCCGCCGAGCTCGCGCGCCACGAGCCCGAGCGCCGTTTCCTGCTGCAGCGCCTGGCCGAGCTCGAGGGCTGAGAAAAGAATCTGCGCGGGGGTGTCGAAAGCCGCCGTCGCGGTTCGACTACATCGTGCAGGCGTCCTGCCCGCAACACTCAACCGACCTTTGCAGGAGTCCCATGGCCACCACGCTGACCCCCTATCTGAGCTTCCCGGGCACCACGCGCGAGGCGTTCACGTTCTACGAGAAGGCGCTCGGCGCCACCATTCAGGCAATGCTGCGCTACGCCGACATGCCGGCGAGCGCGCCGAGCGACGGCTGCGGCAATGTCGCCGCGCAGAGCGGCGACGCCATCATGCATGCCGCGCTGGTGCTGCCCGGCGGCGCGATGCTGTTCGCCGGCGACCCGCCGCACGGCATGCCGTACGAGGGCGTCAAGGGCGCGATGCTCGCGCTGCAGTTCGACACCGTCGGCGAGGCCGAGCGCGCGTTCCAGGCGCTCGCCGAAGGCGGGCAGGTGACCATGCCGATGGGCCCGACCTTCTGGGCGCGCACCTTCGGCATGCTCACCGATCGCCACGGCATCAGCTGGGCGGTCGGCGGCGAGCCGATCCCCTTCGCGTCGTGACCGTCCGAGGAGCCTGCCGATGAACACGACCGATCGCGATCTCGTCATCACCCGCGACATCGCGGCGTCGCCCGACAAGCTGTTCCGCTGCTGGACCGAGCCCGAGCTGATGAAGCGATGGTTCACGCCCAGGCCGTGGACCACCACGCACGCGGAAGTCGACCTGCGCGTCGGCGGCTCGAACCTCGTCGTGATGCGCGGCCCCGACGGAACCGAGTTCCCGAACCGTGGCGTCTACCTCGAGATCGTGCCGAACCGGCGCCTCGTCGTCACCGACGCCTACGTGAGCGCCTGGGAGCCGTCCGAGAAGCCGTTCATGACGCTGATCGTGACCTTCGACGACCTGCGCGACGGCACCACGCGCTACACCGCTCGCGCGCGCCACTGGAACGTCGAGGACCGCGAGGCGCACGAGAAGATGGGCTTTCACGAGGGCTGGGGCACCTGCGCCGCGCAGCTCGCCGAAATGGCGGCAACGCTGTGAAGTACCTCTGCCTGGTCTACCTCGACGCCGCGCACTGGAGCGCCTGCAGCGACGCGGTCTGCGCCGAGTACGCGCAGCAGCTCGCCGGCAGTCGCCGGCTGCTGGCCGCCGACGCGCTGCACGGCACCCACACCGCGACGACGGTGCGGGTGCGCAACGGCGAGACGACGCTGTTCGACGGGCCGTTCGCCGAGACCAAGGAAATGCTCGCCGGCTTCTACCTGGTCGACGCCAAGGACCTCAACGAGGCGATCCAGATCGCCGCCGGCATCCCGCCGGCGCAGTACGGCAGCATCGAAGTGCGTCCGGTCCGCGAGCTGCAGGTCGAGCCCGGCTGACCGGCGTCGGCTCGAACAGACGCCGGAAAGCCCGTCATCTCGGGCGTTCGCCGGCCGATGGTCCGCTCTAAGCTCCGGTACCCCTACAAGCGGATCATCGTGGACTCGTCCTATACCTGGATCTTGGCCGGCCTCGTCAGCGCGGCGGTTGCTGCGGCCCTGTTCGGCGTGGCCTGGCTCGTCTACCTGCGCTGGTCGCGCCGGGCCGCGGCCGCGCCGGCGCCGCTGGCGCGCCCGACCGTTTACGCCGACTCCGAGCTCGAGGACGAAGACCCGGCGGTCTCCGCGCCGGCCAGCCTGGTCGATGCGGTCCACGAGGAACGAATCGACGCGGCCGAAACCGCCGCACCCGAGGCGGCGGCGACGCCGCCCGACGTCGACCTGGACCTCGAGGCCGACACCGGCACCGGCTTCGAGTGGGCGGACGAGCGCGCAGCGCCTCCGGCCGATGTCGATGCCGATGCTGCGGACCGCGCGGTCGCTGCAGCCGTCGACGGCCTCCCGCCCGGTGCCGATGCCGATGTTCACGCGGCAGCCGGCAGCGAGGCCGGAGCCGATGCCGATGCTGCTTCCGCACCCGTGTCCAGCCCGGCGCCGCTGTCTGCCGATGCAGGCGCCAAGCCGACGCCGGGCGCGACGCCCGAGGCCGGCAGCGCTGCCGACAAGACCCCGCCGGTCGGCACCGCGCGGTCGGATCGCGAACCGTCCGAGGTGCGGCGCGCGTCGCGCACGCCGGGGCTCCTGCTCGATTCGCCGGGCGGCCGTGGCTTCGACCGCGATCCGCACACGCTCTATGACGTCGAGCGTACGAAGCGCCAGCCGCGCGAGGTCGCGCCGGAGGACGACGGCGATCTGCCGCCGCGCATCGAGCGACGCCGACCGGTCGTTGCGCCGACGGCCAGCCCGCCGAAACCACCCCCGCCGCCCACGCGCGCCGACAACGCGGCCGCGGTTCTCGAAGCCGCCGCGAAGGCGAGGGCGGCCCGTCTCGAGGCCGAGCATCTGGCGTCGCAGGAGGCCGCACGGCGGGCCCTCGCGCGACCGGCGCCGGGTGATCCGGCCGCGGTGCGCAAGGCCGCGCGTGCGCACGCCGCGGTCGAGGCTGCTGCGCGCAGCCGCGCCGAGCGCGAAGCCGACGTCACGTCGCGCAACCCCGAGAAGTTCGCGGAGCAGATCGCCGACTATCGCGTCGAGTTCGAGCGCCGCATGGCCGAGGAAGCGGCGCGCGCGGAGGCGCAGAAGGCCGAAGCCAAGCGCCAGTGGGAAGCGCGCGTGGCGGCCGGCAAGAACTGATCGCCAAGGCGTCTTCACGCCGTCGGGCGCGGCGGGCCTCGGCCCGCCCGACCGTCCAGTCGGAGCCGGGTGAAAGTCCCGAGCCATGCACGTCCGACGCCGCCGCGCGATCGGGCAAACTGCCGCGCTCACCGGGGGCGCGCCATGCATTCGAAGTCCGTCGTCACGCTGCTCAACGTCGCGCACGCGGTCGACCACATGTTCCTGCTGATCTTCGCGGCGGCGGTCGGCACCATCGCACGGGACTTCGGCTTCAGCCGCTGGGAAGACTTGATGCCGTACGGCGTCGGCGCGTTCATCCTGTTCGGCGTGGGCTCGATGCCGGCCGGGCGCCTGGGCGACCTCTGGGGTCGGCGCTCGATGATGGTCGTGTTCTTCTTCGGCATCGGCGCCGCGGCCATCCTCGCGGCGCTGAGCACCGGGCCGTGGCAGCTGGCGGGCGCGCTCACGCTGATCGGCGCGTTCGCGTCGATCTACCACCCGGTCGGCATTCCCATGCTGCTGCAGCAGGCGGCGCGACCGGGCGCGACGATCGGCCTCAACGGGCTGGTGGGCAACCTCGGCATTGCGGTGAGCGCGGTGCTCACGGGCTTCCTGGTGCAGTGGCTCGGCTGGCGCGCTGCGTTCGCGCTGCCGGGTGCCGTGGCCATCGTGCTCGGCTTCGTCTTCATGCGCGTGGTGCCGCACGAGAGCGAAGCGCCGGCCAAGCGCAAGCGCGGCCAGGTGGTGCCGCTCACGCGCGCACAGCTCGCGCGCGTGCTCGGCGTGATGACCGTCGCGGCCGCGACCGGCAGCATGCTGTTCAACCTGACGACCAACGGCAACGCGCAGCTGCTGAACGAGCGTTTCCACGGCGTGATGGAAGACCCGGCGACGCTCGGCCTGCTGCTCGGCGCCGTCTATGCGATCGCATCGCTGGCGCAGATCGTCGTCGGCGGCCTGATCGATCGCGTCGCGCTGAAACCGCTCTACCTGGGGATCACGCTCGCGCAGGTGCCGATGCTGCTGCTCGCCTCGCACGCACAAGGCTGGTGGCTGTATGCGGCGCTGCTGGGCACCATGGTCTTCGTGTTCGGCGCCATTCCGTTCACGGAAACCGTGATCGCGCGCTACGTCGACGACCACATGCGCTCGCGCGTGGCCGGCATGCGCCTCGCGGTGTCGCTCGGCCTCAGCTCGCTCGCGCTCTGGCTGCTGGGGCCGCTGGTCAAGGGCGTCGGATTCGACACCCTGCTGCTGGTGCTCGCGGGCATTGCGCTCTGCACGTCCGCGACCGTGCTGTGGCTGCCGTCGGAGGATGCGCCGATGGTGCCGGTGCCGTCGCGCTAGCGCGGTCCTGAGGAGCATCCCCTCCCGCTCGGTGGCTCCCGCGCGGGGCGCGAGGGTCCGCGTCTTCGTGATCGTTGCGGACATCGTTCCGCGCGAAGCCGTCGTCCATGCCACTTAGGTGCGCGCCGACCGCACGCGGCCGGCCGATGCGGCGATGAGCCGGGCCTCGAGGCGTCTGCCGACGCGTCCCGGACCGCTCCGATGCGTCACCTCCAACGGCCCTCGGACGGGTGGGATCGACGGCCGATGGCTGCGCCTACAGTCGTTCAGCGCCCTTGGTTTCACGGCGCCGAAAGACCTTCGTGACCGTTGCCGCCGCCGCCTCAGCGGCCCCCTTTACCTCCGCCTCGCGCGGCAGCTCGTCGGGCGGCGCCGTGCCTGAGAGTGCCGGCGCCTCGCGGTCGTCGAGCCCCACCGCCTTCTCTGCGGCACTGGAGGCGCTGGCACTGATCGCACGCTTCCACCAGGTGGGCGCCGATCCGGCGGCACTGCTGCATCGACTGGGGAAAGCCGCGTCCGAGCCGCTGACGCCCAGTGATCTGCTGCTCGGCGCGCGTGAGCTCGGGCTGAAGGCGAAGCTCGTTCGCAGCTCGACCGAGCGGCTGACGCTGGTTCCGCTGCCGGCCCTGGCGCTCATGAGCGACGGTCGTGTGCTGTTGCTCGCGCAATGCGACGGCCGGCGCGTCCTGTTCATGGATCCCTCGCGCCCGTCGGCGGGCGGCCGGCCGGCGATCGAGTCCGTCGATGCGTTCGACGGGCAGTGGACCGGTCAACTCATCCTCGTGGCGAGCCGGGCGAGCATCGCCGGCGATCTGGCGCGCTTCGACTTCAGCTGGTTCATTCCGAGCCTCGTGAAGTACCGGCGCCTGTTCGGAGAGGTGCTGCTGGTCTCGCTCTTCCTGCAACTGTTCGCGCTCGTCAGCCCGCTGTTCTTCCAGGTCGTGATGGACAAGGTGCTCGTCCATCGAGGCCTGGCCACGCTGGACGTGCTGGTCGTCGGCCTCGTCGTCGTCGTGCTCTTCGAAAGCCTGCTGACGGTGCTGAGGAGCTATCTCTTCGCCCGTGACTATGGCTCCGACGTGATCGAGGACCACGACACCGCGTTCGGCAACACCGACGTACTGCAGTTCCTGCAGGGCGTCGAACGGGACCAGTTGTGGTTCCGCCAGACGGGCCATGCGCTGGAGGTCAGCATCGTCGGTACTGCCGATCAGATCGTCGTGCGTGACTGGTATGTCGCCCGTGCCGACCGCGTCGAAGAGTTCCGGCTCGCCGACGGTAGCACCCTGCTCGAGTCGAGGGTGCAGGGGTTGGTCGATGCCATGGCTGCGTTCGCGCCACCGGCCGCCGGCGCGACGGTGCTGCCGCCAAACATGCAACAAGTGCTCGCGCCGACGCTGGCGGCAAGTTGGGGGCCATGAGCGGCGTTTGGCCCGATGCCGGAGGGGCCCGGCGGCGCCGCGCGTGGCTGCTGGCTAGCAGGTGAGCGGTCGCGGGCTCGGCGATCGTTCGATCAAGCGCCGGCTTTCGGTTCTCACCGCGGTATTGCACGAGCGGGCGACAGATCGCTTCGAGGGCGCAGCATGCGCTTGCTTGTCATTCACCAGAACTTCCCCGGCCAGTTCGGCGCACTTGCGGCTGCATGGGCGGCACGTCCCGGCTGGCAGGTACGTGCGCTCGCTCGCGACACGGCCCCCGGCGTGGCCAGTTTCGGCGCCTTGACGCGGTATCGACTCGCGAGTCGAACCGCCGGCCGTGCGGCGCACCCATACCTTCGGTTGATGGAAGCTGCCACCCTTCACGGGCAGGCGGCGGCGCGCGCCATGCTGCACCTCAGGGCGCGCGGCTTCACCCCCGACGTGATCGTGGCACATCCCGGCTGGGGCGAGAGCCTGTACGCCAAGGACGTTTTCACCGATGCCCGCCTGGTGCACTACTGCGAGTGGTACTACCGCGGCACGGGTGCGGATGTCGGCTTCGACCCCGAGTTCCCCGCTACCTTCGACGACCGTGCGCGCATCCGGACGTGGAACGGATTGCACGCGTTGAACCTCACGCATTGCGACGCCGCCGTCACGCCGACGCCCTGGCAGAAGGCTCAGCACCCGGCGATCTTTCACCCGTCGATCGCGCTGCAGCACGAGGGCATCCCGACGCATGAACTCGGCCCCGACGCCAACGCCGCGCTGAAGCTCGCGGATGGAACCGTGCTGAAGTGTGGCGACCCGGTGATCACGTTCGTCGCGCGCAACCTGGAGCCCTATCGCGGCTTTCACATCTTCATGCGTGCGCTCGAGCAGGTGCAGCGCCGGCATCCCACCTGCCGCGCCGTCATCGTCGGCGGCACGGACGTCAGCTACGGCGCCCGGCCGAAAAACGCGGCGAACTGGGTCGAGCACATGCTGGCCGAAGTCCGGGTCGACCCGGCTCGCACGCATTTCGTCGGCCGTGTCCCAAGACAGCAGTTCGTCAGGCTCATGCAAGTCTCCGCGGTGCATTGCTATCTCACCTATCCGTTCGTGCTGAGCTGGTCACTGCTCGAGGCGATGGCCTGCGGGGCCCTCGTCGTCGCCTCGGATACGGCACCCTTGCACGACGTCATCGTGCCCGACGTCAACGGCACGCTGGTGAACTTCTTCGATGTGCCGGGCTGGCACCGAGCGATCATCGAGGCGCTCGAGGGTGGCCCCGCGACACTGGCGCGACGCCGTGAGGCACGTCGAACGGCGGCGCAGTACAGCCAACGACGCGGACTTGAGGGCTACGACGCGCTGATTGCAGGCTCCAGCGCGAGCCGCCTCGCCCCTACCACCGATGAGCCGAATCTTGCCCGTCGTTCGCCCGTCTCCCGTTACGGTGTGCCCGCCCTGCGCGATGCGACGGCGAATGGTTCCGCGTCGTGTCGTGACCGGTAGCAAACCGACGTCGACCCGAGCGCGGTGACCGTCGACGTCGCAGCCCGGGCACCTCTCAGCTCAGCCGCAGGCGCGACCCTCGCTGTAGGCGCAGGGCAGGCGCAGACCCAGCGCTGTCGGGCAAGCAAGGCTTGACTCGAGTGCCCGGTCTCGCTGATGGACATGCCAATTTGGCGCCACGCGAATGAACGCCACATGCATCTCCCGCCGTGTGTCGGGAACAGGGTTTCCGCGCAACAGCCTGGTCCGACCTATGGGTACGATCGCGCCGCGGACCGGCCGGCGAGGCAGCCGATCACGGCAGCACGCGCGAGCCCACCGCCCCGCTGTGCCCCCGCGCTTGACGCTGACGTTGCCGGCTGGGCCGCCGCGCCGCCGCGCGTGACGCACGCATCGGATGGCGCAATTCCTGGAGATTCGATCTTGCGACGTGTTCTTTCTCTTCTCCTCGCCGGCGCCGCGGCGACGTTCCTCGGCACCGCTGCTTCGCAGGCCGAGGCCCAGTCCTGGCCGAGCCGCCCGGTCCGCGTCATCGTCCCGTTCGCGCCCGGTGGCGGCATCGACATCCTGACCCGGGCGATCGCCAACGAGCTGACCACGCGCTGGAAGCAGCCGATCGTCATCGACAACCGCGGCGGTGCCGGGTCGCTGATCGGCACCGAGGCGGTCGCGAAGGCGCCGCCCGACGGATACACGCTGCTCGCGACGGTGAACCAGTCGATGGTCGCGAACCGCTTCCTCTACAAGTCGCTGCCGTACGACCCCGACAAGAACTTCGAGCCGATCATGATGATGGTGATCAGCGACCAGCTGCTGATCGCCAACGCCAACCTGCCGGCGAACAACCTCAAGGAAGTGATCGCGCTTGCCAAGCGCGACCCAGGCAAGCTGAACTACGGCTCGTTTGGCATCGGCAGCCAGCCGCACCTGCTGTACGAGACGATCAACGTGCGCGAAGGCACCGACCTGCTGCACGTGCCGTACAAGGGCATCACGCCGAACCTGCAGGCGCTCGCCAGCGGCGAGGTGATGCTGGGCACCGGGTCGGCTGCGGTCGCCGCGCCGCTGATCGCCGCCGGGCGCATCAAGCCGATCTCCGTCGCCGGCTCCCGCCGGGTCGCGCAGTTTCCGAAGGTGCCGACCACCGCGGAAGAAGGCTACCCGTATGTGCGGACGTCGATCTGGTATGCCCTTTTCGCGCCGGCGGGCACGCCGGCCGAAGTGACCAACCGGATCCGCAACGACGTGCGCGCGATCCTCACCGACCCGGCGTTCGCCGAGGCCAACGCCGTGTCGAAGGGCCTCACGGTCGTGGCCGGCGACCGCGATCAGCTCGTGCGCACGATCCGCGAGGAGAGCGCGTCGGTGGCCGAGCAGGTGAAGGCGGCGAAGGTCACGCCCGAGTAGGGGGCTGCAGCGAATAGGGGCGCGGCAGGGGCGCCGCGCTCGGTCGGCCGTGAGGCTCGCGCGTGGCGGTCCGAGACCCGGCGTGCGGATGGTTGACCCGCTCGTCCGCGACGGAGCATTCGCCGCCGCAACGCGCCGCGCTCGCCACGGCGCGGCCCAGGCAGCGACCGGCCGAGTTCAGCGCCCGGTGAACACCGGAGTTCGCTTCTCCAGGAACGCACGAATGCCTTCACGCTTGTCCTCGCTCGCGCAGAGCAGTTGCAGGGCCTTGTGCTCGAGCATCAGCGCAGCGTCCAGCGGGCAGTCGGCGCCGGCGTTCACCACCTCGCGGATCTGCCGCACCGCGAGCGGCGGCATCGCGGCGATTCGGCCCGCCAGCGCGAGCGCCTCGGCGTCGACCTGATCGTCAGGCACCACGCGGTTGACGATGCCGAGCGCCAGCGCTTCGGGCGCCGTGAGCGCGTCACCGGTCAGCAACAGCATCAGCGTGCGCTGTCTGCCGAGCAGGCGCAGCAGGCGCTGGGTGCCGCCGGCGCCGGGCATGAGGCCGACCTTGATCTCGGGCAGGCCGAGGCGTGCGCTCTCGCCGGCGACGATGAGGTCGGCGTGCAGAGCCAGCTCGAGCCCGCCGCCGAACGCGATGCCGCGCACCGCAGCGACCATCGGCTTGGTGAGCCGGGCGATCGCGGCCCACATCCGGTTCGTCGCGCGCAGCATCATGTCGATGGCGCTCGCATCGACGATTTCCGAAAGGTCGGCGCCGGCCGCGAAGATGCGGTCGCTGCCGGCGAGCACGATCGCGCGCACGTCGGCGTCGTCGTCGAGCGACTGCAAGGCGGCGACGAGCTCCTTGCGCAAGGGCACGCTCAGCGCGTTTCGCTTTTCGGGGCGGTCGATCCGTACCAGGCCCACGTGCGGCGCCGGGCGCGCGATCAGGATGTCGTTGCTCATGGATGCTCCTCGTTCAGGTGGCGGCCGGCGGCGGCGAGGCGTGGTGCTGGGCAACGACCCACTGGCCGTCTTCGCAGACCAGCGTCTGCGAGACGCGCATCGGGATCGGCACCCGGTGGTCGACCGTGAACCAGGCGGTCGCCGCGAGTTGAATGACCGTGTCGGCGAGCGCCTCGGCGGCGACGTCGCTGAAGCGCACGCTGTTGCTGCTGCGCGGCCGCAGCGATGCGAAGTAGCTGCGCACGCCACTGCGTCCGGCATAGAGCTGCGGCCGCGAGCCGAAGAAGAGGGCGCGCTCGCTGTGCAGCCGCGCCATGGCGTCCGGGTCGCGTTCGGCGAACGCACGTGCCCATTGGTCGAGCGCCTCGAGCGCGATCGCTTCGGCGTGTTCCCGGGGCATGCCGGGCCTGGTGGACATATCGATTTTCGAGTGAGGTTGCGTGATCGGTCCCGCCATCGACTCGCTTGGTCGGACCATTGATAATGTAGCGCGAGCCGCCGGCGCGCCAAGCATCGCACCGTGACCGCATATCGGCAGGTCGGCGCAGCGATCGGCTCGAAGCGCGCCCCCGAACGGAGATGACGATGCTTGAAGTGGACGACCTCAGCCAGCTTGCCGACCACGTCGGCAGTGATCTCGGATGCAGCGCGTGGCTGACGGTCGATCAGCCGATGATCGACGCGTTCGCCGAGCTCACGGGCGACCGCAACTGGTACCACGTCGACGTCGAGCGGGCGCGCCGCGAGCTCCCCGAGGGCCGCACCATCGCGCACGGCCTCCTCACGCTGTCGCTGGTGCCGGGGCTCGCATCGCAGATCGTCAGGGTGCGCCGCCACGGCCATGCCTTCAACTACGGCTTCGACAAGGTGCGCTACCCGACGCCGGTGCAGGTCGGCGCGCGCGTTCGCCTGCACATGCATCTGGCCGCCGCCGAGCCGGCGCCCAAGGGAACGCTGCTGCGGCGGCGCTACACCATGGAGCTCGAGGGCGCCGCCAAGCCGGCGATGGTCGCCGACATGCTGACGCTGGTCGTGCGGCGCGAGGCGTCGACGTGAGCCCGCCGCCGTCGCGTACCGCACTCGTCACCGGCGCGGCGTCCGGAATCGGTCTCGCCATCGCGCGCCGTCTGCTGAGGCAGGGGCACCGCGTGCTGATGGTCGATCGCGCGTCGACGCTCGCCCCGGCCGCCGACGCGCTGAACGCGGAGCTCGACACGCTGCGCGCGCACGCCGTCGGCGCCGACCTCGCGAGCGCCGAAGGCATTGCGGAACTGGTTGCGCGCGTCGACGCCGAGCACGGCGGCGTCGACATGCTCGTCAACAACGCGGGCACCTCGCGCGGACGTGCCGGCTTCGATCTCGACGCGACCACGCTCGACGACTGGAACACGGTGATCGGCGTCAACCTGACGGCGCCGTTCCTGCTCTGCAAGGCGGTGGTGCCGGCGATGCGCGGCCGCGGCTGGGGCCGCATCGTCAACATCGCGTCGCGCGCCGGCCGCACCGGCGCGATCACCGGCGGCCTGCAGTACGCGGCGTCGAAGGCCGGGCTGATCGGCATGACGCGCGCGCTCGCGCTGCAGTGCGCGCCGCACGCGATCACCGCCAACTGCGTGGCGCCCGGCTGGGTCGAGACGCCGATGACGAGCCGGGTGCCGCCGGCCGCTGCCGCGGCGGCACTGAAGTCGATTCCGCTCGGGCGCGCCGCACAGCCCGACGAGATCGCCGCGATCGTCGCCTTCCTGTGCTCCGACGACGGCGGCTACATCACCGGCGCGGTGGTCGACGCCAACGGCGGCAGCTTCATGGGCTGACCGGGCCCCGACGCGTGCTCACCCGATGAACGCGCCCCCGTTCACGTCGACGCAGACGCCGGTGATGTAGCCGGCGCCGTCGGACGCCAGAAAGCGTGCAGTGGCGGCAATCTCGTCGACGCTGCCGAGGCGCTGCGCGGGGATCGCGGCGACCGACGCCCGGATCACGTCGGGCGACGACTGGTTCGAGAGCGGCGTCTCGATGCGCCCGGGTGCGATGCAGTTGGCGGTGATGCCGTGCGCCGCGTAGCTGCCGGCGATCTGCCGCGTCAGGCCGATCAGGCCGGCCTTCGAGGCCGAGTAGTGCATGCCGGCCGGCGCAATGAACGTGCGGCCGGCGCGCGAGGCGATGTTGATGATGCGACCCCAGCCGCGCCGCTGCATGCCTGGCACCAGCTCGCGGCAGAGGATGAACGGCGCGGTGAGGTTGACGCGCAGCACCTGCTCCCATTGCGCCGTGTCGATGTCGGGCAGCGCGTAGTGGCCGCCGCCGCGCTTGGGGTGCACGCCGGCGTTGTTGACGAGAACGTCGCAGCCGCCGTCGGCGTCGAGCGCCGCGGCAAGCGCGAGCAGCTGCGTCTCGTCGGCCACGTCGACCACGTGGCCGCTGGCGCGCAGGCCTTCGGCGACCAGGCGGGCGGTGGCTTCGAGCACCGCCTCGCTGCGGTCGGCCAGGACGACGTGGAGGCCGTCGCGCGCCAGGGCGCCGGCAATGGCCAGACCGATGCCGCCCGCCGCCCCGGTGACCAGCGCGTGGCGCGGTGGGCTCACAGCTTGACGCGCCCGCTTTCGACGAGCTTGCGGGTCTGCGCCATCTGCTCGGTCATGAAGGTACGCAGACGCGCTGGGCCCCACGGCAGCGGGTCGAAGCCGAGCTCGTGGAGGCGCGGCGGAACGTCGGGAAGGGCGAGGATTCGCGCCATTTCCGCAGCCACCTTGTCGACGATCGGCTGCGGGGTGGCGGCAGGGGCGAAGAGGGCGCCCCAGCCCGGCATGTTGACGCTGGGATAGCCGGTCTCGGCGAAGGTCGGCACGTCCTTGTAGCGCACGAAGCGCTGCGGGCTCGACACGGCGAGCGGAACGATCTTGTCGGGGTAACGGGACACCGCGCCGACCGAGGTGATCGCGGCGTCGATCTGGCCGCCGAGCAGGTCCTGGATCGCGGGTGCCTCGCCCTTGTACGGCACGTGGGTCACGTCGATGCCCGCCGCGCCGTTCAGCAGCTCGCCGACGAAATGACCGCCCGAGCCCTGCCCGTACGAGCCGTAGGTGAGCTTGCCCGGCCGCGACTTGGCGAGCGTCACGTACTCGGCCAGCGTCTTGACGCCGAGCGACGAGCGCACGCCGATCGCGATCGGCGTCAGCGCCAGCATGCACACGGGCGCCAGCTCCTCGAGCTTGTAGCCCGGGTTCGGCATCAGCACGACGTTGCTGATGAGCGCGCTGTAGCCCAGCACCAGCGTGTGTCCGTCGGGAGGCGCCTTGGCGACGGTGGTGGCGGCGATCGCGCCCGAGGCACCGGGCTTGGATTCGACGATCACCGGCTGGCCCCAGCTCGCGGTCAGCTTCTCGCCGATCACCCGCATCATGGCGTCGTGACCGCCACCGGCCGGCGTCGGGATCACCACCTTGATCAACGCGTTGGGGTAACCGGGCTGCGCCAGGCTCGCCGGCAGCGTGAACACCGTCAGCAGGCCGGCGGCTGACTTGAGAGTGGCGCGACGCGACGGGTTCATGGCTGGATCTCCTGCCGAGTGGATCTCATTGGTTGAACCATATTGTTCCGATGCCGCGCCGTCAATGGGGTGACGCCCGAGCCGCGGCAGCGCGTCACGGGCGCGGCCGGCGCGAACGCGGTGGTCGCGAGACTCAGCGCTCGTCGCAAGCGCCGAACGGCGGGTCCGTGCGCCACGGTTCGGGCGCCGCGAACGCCTCGCTCACCCGCCCTTCGAAGGCGGGCTTGCGCTTGGCGGCGAATGCGGCGACGCCCTCGCGTGCGTCGGCGGACGCGCCGCGCTCGGCGATCAAGCGGCTCTCGAGGCGGTGCGCGGCCATCGGGTGGTTGGCGCCCAGCATCCGCCACATCAGCTGGCGCGTCAGCGCGACGGACACGGGGGCGGTGTTTTCGGCAATCTCGAGCGCGGCGGCGCGCGCGGCGCCGCGCAGCTCGTCCGCCGGGACGAGGCGCTGCACCAGACCGCCGGCGAGCGCCTCGGCCCCCGTGACGAGGCGCCCGCTCAGCGACCACTCGAGCGCCCGACCGATGCCGACGACGCGTGGCAGGAACCAGCTCGCGCAGGCGTCGGGCACGATGCCGCGGCGCGCATAGACGAAGCCGAATCGCGCGCCGTCGGCGGCGATGCGCAGATCCATCGGCAGCGTCATCGCGGCGCCGATGCCGACCGCGGCGCCGTTCACCGCGGCGATCAGCGGCTTGGTGCTCGCGAAGAGGCGCAGCGCGAGCACGCCGCCGCCGTCGCGGTCGGGCTCGTCGACGGCATCGTCGGCGCGGTTCGCGGGGTCGAACGATGCCGGGCCGCCGGCGAGGTCGAAGCCGGCGCAGAACGCGCGCGTGCCGGCGCCGGTGAAGACGACCGCCCGCACCGCGTCGTCGCCGTCGGCGAGGTCGAGCACGCGGCAGAGCTCGCGCCGCATGGTCCGCGTCATCGCGTTCATGTGGTCGGCGCGGTCGAGCGTGATCGTCAGGACGGGACCGTCCAGTTCCCAGCGCAGGGTTTCGAACGAGGGTGGCATGGCTCGGGCGTCGTCGATACGGCTGCGCGATCGTAGGTGCGCGCGGCCAGGCGCGAGGTGGGGATCGCCCGCAGTTCGACATTCGTCCACAAGCGAGGATTCGCGTTTTCCACGAGAACCGGATTGCAGTCGATCGATAGAGTCGCGAATGGTCCGACCAACGCCAGGAGGCTGCCGATGTACGCTCGCACACGAATGCCGGGAGCCCGCGTGCTGGCGCGGTGGGCGGCACCGCTCGCGCTCGCCTTCGGCGTGCTCGCCGCCCCCAACGCCCACGCGCAGAACAGCGCGGCCGGCGAACCGACGCGCCTCATCGTCGGTTTCGCGGCCGGAGGCGGCACCGACGTCGCCGCGCGATTGGTGGCGGAGCCGCTCGCGAAGAAGCTCGGCACCACGATCGTCGTCGACAACAAGCCGGGCGGTGGCGGCGTGCTCGCGATGACCGAGCTGAAGAAGAGCGCGCCCGACGGCCGCACGCTGCTGATGAGCTCGACCGGCACCCTCGTCATGCTGCCGCACCTGCAGAAGGTGCCGTTCGACATCCAGAAGGACATCACCTACCTCGGCACCGTGGTGCAGTACCCGCTGGTGATCGTGGTGCCGCCGCAGCTCGGGGTGCGCACGCTGCGCGACTTCGTCGCCTACAGCAAGCGCAACCCCGGCAAGCTCGCGTACTCGTCGGCCGGCATCGGCACCGGCAACCATTTCGCGGCCGAGGTGCTGAAGAAGGAGACCGGCATCGACATCGCGCACGTGCCGTACAAGAGCGACGGCGCCGCGCTGCCCGACCTGATGGAAGGGCGCGTGCAGATGCACGTCATCAACATCCAGGTCGCGCTGCAGCACATCAAGAGCGGCAAGCTGGTCGCCCTGGCGGTCACCGGGGCGTCGCGCCTCCCGGACCTGCCCGACGTGCCGACCGTCGCCGAGGCCGGCTACCCGGCGGTCGAGCAGGCGCCGTGGACCGCGGTCATCGGCCCTGCGGGCATCCCGCCGGACACCGCAGCGCGCATTTCAGCGGCGCTCGCCGAGGTGCTCGCCGACCCCGAGCTGCGCAAGAAGTTCGCCGCGCTCGGGCAGGACGTCGCGCCCCGCAACCCCGCCGAGACGCGCACCTTCGTCGGTCGCGAGTACGAGCGCTACAAGGCGGTCGCGGCGGCCGCCAACATGAAGGTCGAATAGGCGTGGCGGCATCCGGCGAAGCCCCCGTGCGGCGTGTCGGCTGGGCGGGCCTCGGCGCGATCGGAGCGCCGATGGCCGAGCGCGTGCTCGCTGCGGGATTCGAGCTGCACGTGTGGAATCGCAGCCCCGCCAAGGCGATGGGGCTCGTTGCCGCGGGTGCGCATCTGGCGCCGAGCCCGGCGGCGCTTGCCGAGCGCGTCCAGCTGCTGTGCCTGTGCGTGACGGACGACGCGGCGATCGAGACGCTGATGTTCGGGCCGGGCGGCGTCGCGGCCGCGCCGCATGCCGGTCTGCTGGTCGCCGACCACTCGACGATCCACCCGTTGGCGACCCGCCGCATCGCCGAGCGCGCGCGCCGCGAGGCCGGCATCGAGTGGGTCGACGCGCCGGTCTCGGGCGGGCCGGTCGGCGCGCGCGAAGGCTCGCTCGCGGTGTTCGCCGGCGGCGACGCCGCCGCGGTCGAGCGCGCGCGGCCCGTGCTGATGAGCTTCGCGAGCCGGGTCACGCACCTGGGAGCCACCGGCAGCGGCCAGGTCGGCAAGGCCTGCAACCAGATGATCAGCTTCGGCACCTGCGCAGTGCTCGCCGAGGCGCTGCACCTCGCGGCGCGGCTCGGTCTCGACGTCGCACGGCTGCCCCAGGCGATCGAAGGCGGGCTCGCCGACTCCGCGGTGCTGCGCCGCTACGCGCCGCAGATGCTCGGCGGCGAGCTGATCGGGTCGAGCTTCAACGCGCTCAAGGACCTCGAGATCGCACTCGAGCTCGGCCGCAGCGCGACCGCGGCGATGCCGATGACGGGCGTGCTGGCCTCGCTGCACCGCCTCGTGGTCGCGCGCGGCCACCACGCGCTCGGCATGGCCGGCCCCTTGCGGCTCTACACCGACGAGCCGCTCGTCGAGCTGGCTGCTGCACACACCGCAGCGACAGGAGGAAACCGACCATGAACGGCATCGATCGACGCGGCGCGCTGGCGCTCGGGCTGGCCGCCGGTAGCGGCTTCTTCGCCGGACCGGCGCGTGCGGCATACCCTGACCGCCTGATCACGCTGATCGTGCCCTACGCGCCCGGCGGGCTCGGCACCACGTTCGGGAACTTCGTGAGCGAACACCTCAGCCAGGGGCTCGGTCAGCGCGTGATCGTGGACTACAAGCCGGGCGCGAACGGCGGCCTCGGTGCCGCGATGGTGGCGAAGGCGCCGCCCGACGGCTACACGCTGTTGATGGCGGTCAACAGCACGATGGCCATCAACCCCAACCTCTACGAGAAGCCGGGCTACGACCCGATTCGCGACTTCACGCCGGTCGCGATGGTCTACACGTCGTCGAACATCCTGGTGGTGAACCCGAAGAGCCCGTTCCATTCGGTCAAGGACGTCATCGCCGCGGCGCGTGCCCAGCCCGGCAAGCTCACCTACGGGTCGTCCGGGCACGGGGGAACGCCGCACCTTTCCGGCGAGATGTTCAACCTGCTCGCCAAGGTCGAGACCACGCACGTGCCGTACAAGGGCGCCGGCCCGGCGATGATCGACGTGATGGGCGGCCAGATCGACATGATCTTCGGCGACACGTCGTCGCTGCCGCACATCGCCGCCGGCAAACTGCGCGGGCTCGCGGTAACCGGCGCTCGGCGGCTCGGCGCGGCGCCCGACCTGCCGACCATGGAAGAGGAGGGCCTGCCGGGCTTCGTCGTCACCACCTGGTACAGCCTGATGGCGCCGGCCGGCACGCCCGCCGACGCGGTCGAGCGCATCGGGCGCGAGGTCGCGCGCTTCCTCGCGCTGCCGGCAGCGCGGGCGCGCATGCGCGACATCGCGGTCGATCCCGCGGAGGACACCAGCCCGAAGTACCTCGAGAGCGTGCTGCGCAGCGACCTCGCCAAGTGGCGCCGCTTCATCGGCGAGAAGGGGATCCGGATCAACTGACGCCTGCGCGCCGGTCGCGATCGCACCGCCTGGACCGGACGCGGACGGTGCCCTCGTGGCCGCGCGGCGGCCGCATGGAACGCGTTGCCGCGGCGCCCGCGCCTTACTCCTGCGGAATGTGGTGCTGCTTGACGAGTGCGCGGGTTTGCTCGATGCCCTTGGCGACGATGGCGCCGAGCTCGGCCGGCGTCGTCGTGACCTGCGACACCCCGTTCGCGACGAACAGCTCGTCGATGCCCGGCTCGGCGAGCGCGCGCTTGAACGCCTGGTAGAGCCGGTCGACCACGTCGGGCGGGGTTCCCGCGGGGGCGAAGACCCCCCACCAGGCGCTGGCGGTGTAGCCAGGCAGGGTCTCCGCGATCGGCGCGACCCCCGGCAGCAGCTTGTAGGGGCCCGGCGTGCCGACGCCGAGCAGCTTCAGGCGCCCCGCCTGCACGTGCTGCATCAGCGTGGTCGACGACGTGTTGAGGGCGAGCGGCGTGTGGCCGCCGAGCGCCGCGGTGAGGGCGGGGCCCTGGCCGGCGTACGGGATCTGGCTGATCCTGATGCCGGCGGCGCCGGCGAGCGCGTAGGCCCCGAGCTTGACGCTCGATCCGGTCACCGAGAGGTCGACGCCCTGGGGCTGCGACTTCGCGTAGGCGACGAAGCTCTTCATGTCGCTGGCCGGGAAGCTCGGGTGCGCGAACAGGACCAGCGGCGACTCGCCGATCATCGTGACCGGCGCGAACGCGGTGCGCGGGTCGTACGGGGTCTGCGGCGAGAGCACCGGGATCTCGGTGAGCGAGCCTTGGGTGGTGAGGAGCAGCGTGTAGCCGTCGGGTGCCGCGCGCGCGACCTCGGCGGCGCCGATCGCGCCGAGCGCACCGGTCTTGTTCTCGATGATGATCTGCTGGCCGAGCGCGGTCGAGAGCGGCTTGGCGAGCGCACGCGCCATCACGTCACTGGTGCCGCCGGCGGCGAAGTTGACGACCAGGCGGATCGGCTTGGTCGGGTAGCGCTGGGCGGCTGCCGGGCCGGCGGCGAGCGCCAGCAGCGCGGCGGCGGTCAGCAGGCTTCGACGCGAGAGGGCCATCATGTCTCCTCGGCTGTATGCAGGCGCGATGCCTCCCCGGCAGCCGCGTTGCAAATGGTATGACCAAGCTCCGGGTGCGTCAACGCGGCCGCGCCCGATGCGCGCGCGGCGCTTGATCGGCCGGTCCGGATGCCGTGATAATGGTCAGACCATAGTTCACCGACGCGCCCGCCAGCGGCGGCGCGCCGGCGCGGCGGCACCGGGAAGGGGAGACGTCATGCCGAAGATCGTCCTGGCCGCTGCCTTCTCGGGCCTGCTTCTGCTCGCCGGCGGCGCCGGCGCGCAGTCCTTCCCGACCAAGCAGGTGCGGCTCGTCATCGCGTTCCCCCCGGGCGGCGCGACCGACGTCGTCGGCCGCATCCTGGCCAGGCGCCTGTCCGACGAGTTCGGGCAGCAGGTGATCGTGGACAACCGTGCGGGTGCCGGGGGCGGCCTCGGCACCCAGTCCGTCGCCAGGTCCGAGCCCGACGGCCACACCCTCGTCTTCACGGTCGCGGGTCCGATCACCGCGGTGCCGCACGTCAACAAGGACGTCGGCTACCGGATGAGCGACCTCGCGCCGATCGCGATCGTGTTCCGCTCGCCGCTGCTGCTGGTCGTGCCGTCGACGTCGCCGATCAGGACGCTGCCGGACCTGCTGGTGCGCGGCAAGCCGGCCAACGGCCAGCCGGCGGCGTACGGCTCGTCGGGCGTGGGCGCGCTCTCGCATCTCGGGTCCGAGATGCTCAACGTCGCCGCCGGCACCTCGTTCGTTCACGTGCCGTACAAGGGCACGCCGGGCACCCTGCAGGCGCTGCTCGCGGGCGACATCCAGTGGGCCCTCGCGACCGGCAACGACTCCAAAGGCAACCTCGAGGCCGGCAAGCTGCGCCCGCTGGCGGTGATGAGCGAGAAGCGCAGCGCGCTGTTTCCGAGCGTTCCGTCGATGGCCGAGCTCGGCCTCGAGGGCCTCGACCTCGACACCTGGTTCGGCCTTTTCGCACCGGCCCGGACGCCGCAGCCGACGCTCGACCTCCTGCACCGCACGGTGAAGAAGATCCTCGGCGAGCCAGAGTTCGCCGCCCGCATGCGCGAGCTTGGCGGCGAGACGCCGACCGACGCCAACACGCCGGCGGCGATCACCGCCGGCCTGCAGAAGGAATCGGCCGAGCTGCAGCGCATCGTCAAGGTGCTCGACATCAAGGCGAACTGACGCGGTCTGCGCACTGCGATTGAAGGCTCCCACATGAACACCGATCGAATGGCCGCTGCGCCGACCCCTGGCACCCACGCGAACGCGTCCACGGCCATGCCCGCAGGGCGAGACGACGACGTGACCACCCGCCGCTCAGCGGGCCGACAGGCGGACGTCTTCGACCTCGTCGTCGTCGGTGCCGGCATGGCAGGCCACTGCACCGCGCTTGCCGGGGCCGAGGCAGGTGCGCGCGTCGCCTGGCTCGAGAAGACGCCGAGGTACGGTGGCAGCACCGCGATGTGCGGCGGCGCGTTCGCGTTCGCCGGGACGGACGTGCAGAAGAGCAAGGGCGTCCCCGACTCGCCCGAGCTGCTGGAGGAAGACCTGATGAAGGCGGGCGGCTGGTTCAACGACCGGGGCCTGGTCCATACCTACGCCGAGCGGCAGTACGACGCGTACCGCTGGCTGCAGGGTCTCGGCATTCCCTTCGACCAGGTGTCGCTGAGCGGCATGCAGTCGGTGCCGCGCAACCACGGCACCAACCCGCGCGAGGCGCTTCGGCTGCTGCACGAGCGCGCGCTCGCGAGCGGGCTCGTCAGCTTCCGCAGCGACGCCGCGGCGGCACGTCTTCTCACGCGCGGCGAGGGTGCCGAGCGGCGCGTGATCGGCGTCGAGCTCGCCGGCGGCGAGCGCCTCGTCGCGCGCGGCGGCGTGGTGCTCGCGACCGGCGGCTTCTCGCGCTCGCGCGAGCTCGTCGACCGCTTCGCGCCGCACCTGCGTGCGGCTCGGCCGATGGGCGGCGAAGGCAACACCGGCGACGGCCTCCGGATGGCGTGGGCGCTCGGCGCCGACCTTGTCGACATGGGCTTCACCAAGGGCACCTTCGGCGCCCCGGTCGACGCGCCGGCGCCCGGCCACGAAGACCGCGCGCCGCGCATCCTGTCGGCGATGTACCGCGGCGCGATCGTCGTCAACCGCGCCGGCCGGCGCTTCGTCGACGAGTCGCTGTCGTACAAGGTGATCGGCGACCGCTGCCTCGAACAGCCGGGCGCGGTCGCGTTCCAGGTGTTCGACCAGCAGGTGATGGACCAGTCGTCGCCGCTGCCGAGCGTCGCGGACTACCGCGCCGCGCATGCGGCCGGGCTGATCCGCGAGGCGCCGACGCTCGCCGGCCTCGCCGCCGCGCTCGGCATCGACGCCGACGGTCTCGCCGAGACGGTGCGCCGCTACAACGACGCGCGCGACGGCCGCTCGAGCGACGAGTTCGGCCGCACCTCGCTGAGCACCGGCTACGGCACGCCGACCCTGGTCGAGCGCGCGCCGTTCTACGGCATCGCATGCACGACCGGGCTCACGTCGACGTACTGCGGCCTGCGCACCGATACCGGCGCGCGCGTGCTCGACGTGTTCGGTGCGCCGATCGACGGCCTCTACGCGGTCGGCGAGGTCGCCGGCGGCTTTCACGGCGCGTCGTACATGAGCGGCTCGTCGCTCGGCAAGGGCTGCGTGTTCGGCCGCATCGCCGCCGCCGACGCCGCCGAGCGCGCGCGCCGCGACCCCGCCGCATGAGCGATGCCTTCACCGGCCGCACGGTCGTCGTCGCGTCGATCTCGACCGATCGGGGCAGCGCGCAGCCGCTGATCCCGCACACGCCGCTCGGCCGCCCGTCGTACCCCGACGAGGTGACCGCCGCGGTGCGCTTCCTGGCGTCACCCGACGCTTCGTACATCACCGGTGTCGTGCTGCCTGTCGACGGCGGCCGCACCGGCGTCACCCCGGGCACCCGTCCCGCCTCCCGCGCCATCCCGAAAGGCTCCTCGTGATCAAGTTCATCTCCATCTTCAGCCACCCGGCCGGCGCCTCGCTCGAGGAGGTGCGCGACTTCTGGTTCAACGTGCACGCGCCGTTCGTGAAGGCCAACCTGCCCGGTCTGCGCAAGTACGTGATCAATCTTCCGCTGCGCGTTCCGGGCGCCCCCGACCCCGCGTGCGACGGCGTGGTCGAGCTGCACTTCGACGACGTCGCGGCGCTGCAGGCGGCGCTCGCGAGCCCCGGCTGGGCCAGTGCCGAGCGCAAGACGAGCAGCTCGACGGTGATCGACTACCAGCGCTTTCGCGGCATCTGGGCCGAGGAGCACGTGATCCCGCTCGGCTGAAGCCCCGCGATTGACGCCAAATGGACAGACCATTAGAGTCGCTGCAACGCAGGAGCACCGAATGAGATTCACCGAGGAGCAGCTCGCGCTGCGCGACGCGGTCCGCCGCTTCACCGAGAAGGAGATCACGCCGCACGCCGCCGAGATCGACGAGTCCGATCGCTTTCCCGACGGCTGGCGTCGGGCGATGGGCGAAATGGGGCTGCTGCAGATGTGGGTGCCCGAGGAATACGGCGGCCCGGGGGGCGACCTCACGAGCGTGTGCATCGCCAAGGAGGAGACCGCACGCGGCTCGCTGACGGCGTCGACGCTCTGCTGCAACAACTCGATCGGCCTCATCCTGCCGCTGGTCCACTTCGGCACCGACGAGCAGAAGCGCACCTATCTGCCGCGCTCCGCGCGCGGCGAGCTGATGGCGGCGGTCGCGATGACCGAGCCGCACGCCGGCTCCGACGTCTCCGGCATGAAGACCCGCGCCGTGCGCCAACCGAACGGCGACTGGGTCATCAACGGCCAGAAGTGCTGGATCACCTGGGCCGAGGTCGCCGATGTCGTGCTCGTGTTCGCCAAGACCGGCGACGGTCCGCCGCACGAGAACATCAGCTGCTTCCTCGTCGACGTGAAGACGCCGGGCTTTCGCCTTGGTCGCAAGGAGAAGAAGATGGGCCGCAACGGCGCGCCCAACCACGAGATCTTCTTCGACGAGATGGTGGTGCCCGGCGACGCGCTGGTCGGCGAGGAGGGCAAAGGCTTCAGCGCGTGCATGCGCATCCTCGACCTCAACCGGCCGACCATCGCGGCGTCGTCGCTGGGTCTCGCGCAGGCGGCGCTCGACCTGTCGGTCGCCTACTGCAAGGAGCGCCGCGCCTTCGGCAAGCCCATCGGCCAGTTCCAGGGCATGCAGTTCAAGCTCGCCGACATGGCGATGAAGATCGAGGCCGCGCGCCACATGCTCTACGGCATCTGCGACGAGATCGATTCGGGCGACCTGAGCCGGCTCCAGGTGATCGCGTCGATGTGCAAGTGCTACGTCACCGATATCGCGATGGAGGTCACCACCGAGGCGGTGTCGGTGTTCGGCGCCAACGGCTACTCGAAGGAATACCCGCTCGAGCGGATGATGCGCGACGCCAAGCTGAACCAGATCATCGAAGGCACCAACGAGATCCACCGCATGGTCATCGGCCGCGCGCTGGTGCGTTGATGCAGCACACCATGGGCCAACGAACCCCGGTTCTCGTCGTCGGCGCCGGTCCGGTCGGGCTCGCGCTCGCAGGCGACCTCGCCTGGCGCGGCGTCGAATGCCTGCTCGTCGAGAAGAGCGACGGCGTGATCACGCAACCGCGCATGGACATGGTGGGCATCCGCACCATGGAGTTCTGCCGGCGCTGGGGCATCGTGCCCTGGGTCGAGAGCGCCGGCTACAACCGCGACTACCCGCAGGACTGCGCGTGGGTCACCGACCTCAACGGCTACGAGTTCGGGCGCGAGCCGTTTCCCGCGCCGAGCCAGGAGAAGTGCCCGCCGCAGAGCCCGCAGAAGCGCGAGCGCTGCCCGCAGAACTTCTTCGACCCGGTGCTGCTGCGCTTCGCCCGACAGAGCGGGCGCGTGACACTGCGCCACGAGACCGAGCTCACCGGCCTCGACGACCGCGGCAGCCACGTCGTCGCGACGCTCGCCGAGGCGAAATCGGGCCGCACCGAGACAGTCGAGGCCGAGTACGTCGTCGGCTGCGACGGTGGCGCGAGCCGGGTGCGCCAGTGGCTCGGCATCGGCATGACCGGCGACGCGGTGCTCACGTACACCACCAACGTGATCTTCCGCTGCGAGGGCCTCGAGCGCCTGCACACCAAGGCGCCCGCGTACCGCTACATCTTCATCGGACCGGAAGGCACCTGGGCGACGCTGGTCGCCATCAACGGGCGCGACCAGTGGCGCTTCTCGCTGGTCGGCGACGACCAGCGTCGCGCGGTCGGCGAAGACGAAGTGCGGCGCGCGATCGTGCGCGCGGTCGGCCGCGAGTTCGAGTTCGAGATCCTCTCGATGCTGCCCTGGGTGCGCCGCCAGCTCGTCGCCGACCACTACCGCAAGGGACGGGTCTTCATCGCCGGCGACGCCGCCCATCTCACCTCGCCGACCGGCGGCTTCGGCATGAACACCGGCATCCAGGACGCCGTCAACCTGAGCTGGAAGCTCGCTGCGGTGCTGCAGGGCTGGGGCGGCGATGCGCTGCTCGACACCTACGAGAGCGAGCAGCAGCCGGTTGCGGTGCGCAACGTCAGCGAGGCGGGCGACAACCTCAAGCGCATGCTGTCGCCGCGCATCCTCAAGCCCGACCCGGCGGTGTTCGATCGGGACGGGCCCGACATCGACGCGGCGCGCCGCGAGTACGGCGCGCGTTACACCGAAATGATGAAGCGCGAGTGGTTCTCGATCGGCATCCATCTCGGCTACGTCTACGAGGGCTCCCCGATCCTCGTGCCCGACGGCACGCCGCGCCCGCCCGACGAGGTGTCGAGGTACGTGCAGACCGCGCGGCCCGGCTCGCGTGCGCCGCACGTCTGGCTCGAGCCGGGGCGTTCGACGCTCGACCTGTTCGGGCGCGAGTTCGTGCTGCTGCGATTCGGCGCCGAGCCGCCGCCGGTCGACGCGATCGTTGCCGCGGCCGCAGCGGCCGGCGTGCCGCTGCGCGTGGTCGACATCGAGCACGAGGAGGCCGAGCGCGTGTACGAGCGCCGCCTGGTGCTGGTGCGCCCCGATGGCCAGGTCGCGTGGCGTGCCGACGTCGAGCCTGAAGACGCGGCGGGCCTCGTCGACACGGTGCGCGGCGCGGTAGGCTCTCGGGCCACGCCGCAGCCCGCCGCTGCGCTTGTCGAAGGATAGGAACATGGCCGACACCTCGTCGCTGACCGACGCCGACGCGCGCCGCGCGCTCAAGGCCGACCTCGCGCGCTTCAACTGCCGGGTCGCGCAGCCGGACGACCCCCCGCTCTTCACCCGCGAGCCCAAGCCCGACGTGCAGTCGCTGCACTGGCGCGGCCGCGACCTGATGCCGCTGCTCGAGCGCCTCGGCCGCGAGGTCGACCTCGGCGCCGGCGGGCCGCGCCGCACGCTGCGCCTGCACAACCCCGGGCTCCCGTACGGCACCACGAACACGTTCTGGGCGTCGATCCAGGTCATCTTGCCCGGCGAGGTCGCGACCGCGCACCGCCACTCGGCCAACGCGTTCCGCTTCGTGATGCAGGGCGACGGCGCCTGGACCACCGTCGACGGCGAGTGCTACCCCATGCACGAGGGCGACCTCGTGCTCACGCCGGCCGGCACCTGGCACGACCACGTCCACAAGGGCAGCGAGCCGATGATCTGGCTCGACGTGCTCGACATCTCGCTGATGCGCATGCTGCAGGCGACCTTTTTCGAGGGCTACGCCGGCAGTGTCCAGCCGGTCGACGCCATCCCCGACCGCACGCTGCGCCAGTTCGGCAGCGGGCTGATGCGCCCCCCGAACGTCGACGTGCCGCCCGGCAGCAACCCGCTGCTCGCGTACACGCGGCAGATGGCGGAGGCGGCGCTGAACGCGGCGGCCGGGCTCGTCCCCGACCCGTTCGACGACGTCGTCCTGGAATACCGCAACCCGGCCGACGGCGGGCCCGCGATGCGCACGCTGTCGATGCTGCTGCAGCGCCTGCGCCCGGGCTTCGAGGGCCGGGCGCGCCGTCACACCGGCAGCAAGCTCTATTACGTGGTGCGCGGCGAAGGCAACACCACGGTCGGCGAGCAGCGCTTCGACTGGAGCACGGGCGACTTCTTCACCGTCGCGCCGTGGGCCTGGCACGCGCACCGCAATGCCGGCAGCGGGGAGGCGACTCTGTTCCAGGTCAACGACACACCGGTGCTGAAGGCGCTCGGGTACTACCGCGAAGAAACGGCTGCCGCATGAAGATCGCGAGCTTCGACGACCACCGCATCGGCCTCGTCGACGGCGACGTGGTGCGCGACACGACTGCGGCGCTGCCCGCCGCTCTCGATCTGATGCCGCAGCAGCGCGTGAACTGGCTGATCGAGAACTGGGACGAGGTCGCGCCGCGCCTGCAGGAGGAAGCTTCCCGCGCAGCCGCGCGGCCGCTCGATCGCGTGCGCCTGCTGCCCGCGAACCCGGCGCCGCCGCACGTGTTCGCGGCGCCCGCCAATTACCGCAAGCACATCGGCGAGCTCGGCAGCCGTGTCGTCACCAAGCAGGGCCGCAGCGCGCGCGAGCAGGGCTTCTTCCTGAAGGCGCCGGGGTCGCTGGTCGGCCACCGCGGCACGATCGGTCTGCCCAAAGGCTCGACCCGCCGCTTCGACCACGAATCCGAGCTCGCGGTGGTCGTCGGCAAGGGCGGCCGCGACATCCCGCGGGCCGACGCGATGGCGCACGTGTTCGGCTACGCGTGCCTCATCGACGCGACCATGCGCATCGAGCCCGGCGTCGCCGAGGAGGAGCGCTCGATGCGCAAGTCGTTCGCCGGCTTCACGCCGCTCGGGCCGTGGCTCGTCACCGCCGACGAGGTCCCCGAGCCGCAGGCGCTCTCCAATCGCCTCTGGGTCAACGGCGAGCTGCGCCAGCAGGCCGACACCAGCGAGATGATCGTCGGGATCGCCGAGCTGATCGAACTGATCTCCTCGGTACTGCCGATCCGGCCGGGCGACGTGATCGCGACCGGCACGCCCGAAGGCGTCGGTCCGTTCGCGCCGGGCGACACGCTGCGCATCGCGATCGACGGCGTCGGCGAGATGAGCGTCGACGTGCGCGAGAACGCCGCCGTCTCCCCGCGCGCGTACTGAGGCGCCCGATCCGATGGCGCGACGCATTCCGGCCGCGTTCATCCGCGGCGGCACCAGCAAGGGCCTCGTCTTCCATCGGCGCGATCTGCCGGCCGATCGCGGCGAGTGGGACGCGATCTTCCTTGCCGCGATGGGGTCGCCCGACCGCTACGGCCGGCAACTGAACGGCATGGGCGGCGGCGTGTCGTCGCTCTCGAAGGTCTGCATCGTCGACGCGCCGACCAGGCCCGGCGCGGACATCGACTACACGTTCGTGCAGGTGCAGGTGAAGGAAGCGCGGTGCGAGTACCGCGGCAACTGCGGGAACATGTCGTCGGCCATGGGGCCGTTCGCGGTCGACGAAGGCCTGGTCTCGGCACCGCGCGGCGACGAGGCGCTGGTCCGCATCCACAACACCAACACCGGCAAGATCATCGAGTCGCGCTTTGCGGTCGCGGGCGGCCGCAGCGTGGAAACGGGCGAGCTCGAGATTCCCGGCGTGCACGGCCGCGCTGCGCCGGTGCGCCTCGACTTCCTCGAGCCGGGCGGCGCGTCGACCGGGCGCCTGCTGCCGACCGGCCGCGCGTGCGACCGGCTCGACGTCGCAGGCATCGGCGCGATCGATGCGTCGATGGTCGACGCCGCCAACGCCTGCGTGTTCGTCGACGCCGCAGCGCTCGGCCTCGGCGGCGGCGAGCTGCCCGACGAGATCGACGCCGACGCCGGCCTGATGCAGCGCCTCGAGCAGATCCGCCGCCACGCGTCGGTCGCCATGGGCATCGCGCCGTCGCTCGATGCCGCTGCGGGCGTGCGCATGCTGCCGCTGATCGCGTTCGTCGCCGCGCCGCGCGCGACGATCACGCTCGCTGGCGAAGGCATCCCGGCGGACGCCGCCGACCTCGTGATCCGCATGCTTTCGAACGGGCAGCCGCACCGCGCGGTGCCGCTCACCGGCGCGCTCTGCACGGCGGTCGCGACGCTGATCGACGGCAGCATCCCGGCCCGTCTCGCCCGTCCCGGGCGCGAGGGGCCGCTGCGCCTCGCGATGCCGTCGGGCGTGCTGACGGTCGATGCCCGCGTGCGCCGCGACGGCAGCGGCTGGTTCGCCGAGAGCGGATCGTTCTTTCGCACCACGCGGCGCCTGTTCGACGGCTTCGTCTACGCGTGATCGACGGCCCTCGTGTCGGCCGCGCGACACAGGGGGCAACGAGAAGCCCGGGCGGGCAGCCGCCGAAGATAATCGGCCCCACGACGGTTCCGGAAGCACAGCATGAACGACAGCACGGCACCCGCGCGCACCGACGCCCGGTCGCTCTCCGACGAGGCATCGGTGCGCACGCCGCGCATCTTCGAGGCGATCTGCGAGCAGGTGCGGAGCCAGCTCTCGATGGGCCGCCTGAAACCGGGCGACAAGCTGCCGGCCGAGCGCGAGCTCGCGGTGCAGTTCGGCAGCTCGCGCACCGCGGTGCGCGAAGCGCTGCGCAGCCTCGAGATCGCCGGCGTGATCGAGCTGCGCAAGGGCGTCAAGGGCGGGGCGTTCATCCGCGAAGGCGACCCGGCGGTCGTCACGCGCTCGTTCGGCGACATGGTCCACCTGGGCCGCATCTCGCTCGAGAACCTCACCGAGAGCCGCGTGATCATCCAGGATGCCGTGATCCGGCTGGCGTGCGAGCGCGGCAGCGACGCCGACTTCGACGCGCTGGAGGAGAGCATCGCCCGCACCGAGCGGCTCACCCGCGAGAAGCGTTGGGACGAGCGGCGCGTGCAGCTGGTCAGCTTCTACCGTGTGCTCGCGCAGGCGACGCAGAACGAGGTGATGGTGATCATGGTCGACGCCCTCACCGACATCGTGCTGCAGGTGATCGCGCGCGACAGCGCGGTGCCGAAGGAAGACACGGTCAAGGTGCAGCGTCAGATCGTCGAATGCCTGCGCCGACGCGATGCCGACGCCGCCGCCGCACTGATGTCGCGCCACCTGAAGGCGCTGCATGGTCATCTGTTCGATGCAGCCTCTCAGCGCAGCCGTGCGCTGCGCGCACGGCGCTCGGCCAACGCGCAGGCCCCCGTGGGCAAGACGTCGGCGCGCGCGGCGGGTGCCGGCCGCGGGGCGTCGGCTGCGCCACGCAACGCGGCTGCCGGTTCGGGTCCGGCGCCGCGCCGACCGGCGGCTTCGCCTGCGAGCGCTGCCCGCAAGGGCGCCGGCAACGGGACGGGCGCGTCCCGCAAGACGTCCGGTAACGGGTCCTCGGTCGCCAGCCGCAAGACCGCCGGCGCCTCGGAAACCGCGTCGCGCAAGTCGGCAACCGGTGCGACGGGCGCCGTCCGCAAGGGCGCGGCGAACGGTTCGACCGCTGCGCGCAAGGGCGCGGCCGCCCCGGCGCGCAGGGCAGCTCCAGGTGCGGGCGCCAAGGTGGCCGCCAAAGGTCGGTCCAGCGCGAAGAAGGCCGCCGCCGGCGCGAAGAGCACGCGCGGCACCGCCCGGCGCCGCTGAGCCTCGATCGCGCAGCGGCGCTCAGAGCGCCGCGTGAGTGCGTCCTCCGTCGACGACGACCAGCTCGCCGTTGATGAAGCTGCTGTCGTCCGACGCCAGGAAAGCGGCGACCGACGCGATCTCGCTCGCGTCCGCCAAGCGCCCGAGCGGCGTGCTGCGCCGGCGCTGAGCGATGCCGGCCTCGTCAAAGTTGGCGAGCGCCGCCGCGGTGGCGACGAACGCCGGCGCGATGGCGTTGACGCGAATGCCGAGCCGGCCGAAATCGACCGCCGCCGCACGCGTGAGTCCGGCCACCGCACCTTTGACCGCGCAGTAGGCGAGCGAGTCGGGCGTCGCGCGCAGGGCAGCGGTCGAGCAGATGTTGATCACCGAGCCGTGGCCGCTGCGTTGCAGCGGGTCTTGCGCGGCCTGCAGCGTCCAGATCAGCCCTTTCACCCCGACGCCGAGCATGCGGTCGAGCGTCTCGGCGTCGATCGCGGACGGTGCCTGGTAGCGGATCCACGCCGCGTTGTTGACGAGGATGGCGAGCGGGCTCGCGAAGTCGGCTTCGATGCGCGCGAACGCGGCATGCACGGCGTTGCGCTCCGCGACATCGAGCGCGTACGCGCGCACGTCGGCGCCGCGGGCCTGCATCTCGGCGACTGCCTGCTCGATGCGCGCCGCGCTGATATCGATGCAGGCGACGCGCGCGCCGTCGGCGGCGAGTCGCTCCGCGATCGCACGCCCGATGCCGCGCGCCGCGCCGGTCACCGCGGCGACGCGACCTTCGAGCCGCGCGGGCGTGACCATCGCCTCAGGCGTCGGCGGCCGGCGCCTTGACCGCGGCGATCTGCGCTTCGCTCCAGCCGAGCACGCGCGCGAGCACCGCGTCGGTGTCGGCGCCGAGTTCGGGCGTGCGTGCGCCGACGCGAACCTCGCCGTCCGAGAGCTTGAAGGGCAGATTGGGGACCAGGAGCTCGCCGGCACCGTCGCGTGTGCGTGCCAGGCTTTCGCGATGCACCAGCTGCGCCTCGTCGAGCGCCTCGCGCACCGTGAGGTACGGCGTGACCGGAACGCCGGCGCCGCCGATGATGCGCTCGCACTCGGCGGTGTCACGCTCGGCGGTCCAGGCACGCACGCGGTCCATGACCGCACTCCAGTTCTTCTGTCGCGCGGCGTCGTTCATCATGGTCGGATCGGCCCGCCAACCATCGACGCCGATCGCGTCGAGGAGGCCCTCGAAGTTGCGCGGCGACACCGCGGCGACCATCAGCCAGCCGTCGCGCGTGGGGAAGGGCGGGTAGACCGGGCGTCGCTTGGGCTCGGGGAACTGCGCCTCCTGCACCTCGTACGGCATCAGGTTCAGCATGCCCTCGATCAGTGTCGTGTCGACGTGCTGGCCGCGCCCGGTGAGGTGGCGCTGGTTCAGCGCCGCCAGGATGCCGGCGAACGCGTAGGTGCCGCCGAGCACGTCGGCGATGAAGATGGCGGTGTTGGCGGGCTGCGCCGTCTCGCCCTGGTAGCGCGCGAACGCGAGCTCGTAGCCCGAGCCGGCCTGCACGATCTGCGCGTACGCCGGGCGCAGCGCGGCCGGTCCGGTCTGACCGAATCCGGAGATCGAGCACATCACGAGGCGCGGGTTGATCGCGGCCAGCGTCTCGTAGTCGAGCCCCAGGCGCTTCATCACGCCGGGACGGAAGTTCTCGACCACCACGTCGCATTCGGCCACGAGTGCCTTGACCGCCTGCAGCGCCACGGGGTTCTTGAGGTCGAGCACGATGCTCTGCTTGCCGGCGTTGAGGTGGCTGAAGTAGGCGCTGTGGCCGTCGCGCAGCGGCGCCCGGCTGCGGATGTAGTCGCCTTCGCTCGCCTCGACCTTGATCACCTCCGCGCCCAGGTCGGCGAGGTAGCGCGTCGCGTAGGGGCCGGCCATCATGATCGTGAAGTCGAGCACGCGGACTCCGGCGAGCGGACGCGGCCGGGCGGTGGAGGTGTCGGACATGGGCGCCTCGCGATCGAAAGGTCCAACCATTATACCTGGGCGCCGGCGCGGTCGACGCGTCAGATTCGCTCGCTGTTCAGTTCGACCCGGCGCAGCGAAACCCAGCGCGGCACGAACACCGCCGCCGCGCCGGCGGCCATCAGCGCCCCCAGGATCAGCAGGGTGACGCGTACGCCGAGGCGCTGCGCCAGGATGCCGGCGAGCAGGTGGCCGAGCGGCAGCGAGCCCATGAAGCACATGCTGTAGAGGCCGATCAGCGGCCCCCGCAGCTCGGCCGGCGCGCGCTGCTGCAGGCCGCTGTTGAAGCCGGCGGCGCAGAACGTGAACGCGAAGCCCATCGCGAAGAACCAGAGCATCGCGACCACCGGCAGCGGCGCGAAGCCGACGCCGATCAGCGCGGCAGCGACGACCCACGGCATGCTGATCTGAAGGCGCGACAGCGCAACGGGCATCAAGCTCGTCGAGAGCAGGATGCCCGCGCAGAGCGAACCGAAGCCGGAGGCGCCGAACAGCCAGCCCGCCCACGCCGCGGCGCCCCCGAAGCGGTCGGCAAGCGCCGGGACGATCGTCTGCAGGCTGCCGGCGAACAGGCCCACCAGCGCGCAGGTCGGCATGAAGAGCGATGCGATCCGGTCGGCGCGCACGTACCGGACCGCGTGGCGCAGGCCGGGTCCGCGTGCCGCGCCGGCGCCGCTCGACGTGCCGATCGGCGGCAGCGGCATGCTCGCGACGCACAGGATCATCACCACCAGCGTCGCGGCGCCGATGGCGAAGCCCCAGGTCGCGTCGAGCGCCGCGAACAGCGCGGCGGCGATCGCCGGCCCGAGCATGCGACCGACATTGAACACGACCGTGTTCATCGCGACCGCGTTGCCGATGAGCGCCGGGTTCACCACCGAGGCGGCGAGCAGCACCTGGCGCGCCGGCAGCTCGAGCCCGCTGCAGATGCCACGCAGCAGGGCGAGCACGGCGATCGCCGCAGTGCCGAGTGCGTGGGTCGCCGCGAGGGCGGCGAGCGCCAGGGCGATCGCGAGGGAGACCGCCAGGATGGACAGCGTCGCGCGCCGCGCGTTGTCCGAGCGCAGCCGCAATCCGGCGAGCGGCGCCACCACGACCATCGGCCCGAACAGCAGGAAGTTCACCGCGCCGAGCAGAGCGGGCGAGGCGGTGAGGCGCCACACCAGCAGGTTGATCGTGATGTCGATCACCCAGGTCCCGTTGACCGACACCAGCTGGCCGATCAGGTAGCGGCCGACGGCGGCTTCCGTGAGAGCGGGAAACCATCGGCCCGCCCAGCCGGCCGAGGGCGCTTGCTGCATCGCGGCATCATATCAATGGTCGGACCATGAGACCGCTCGTGCGTTCGCTGCCACGGCGCGGGGCGCAATGGTTTCGCGGCTGCGCCGACGTGCCGTTACCAGCGGGGGTCGGCCGGCGCGTCGATCGTCTCGCCGATCGATGCTTCGGCCCGCGCCTTCAGCGTGGCGGCACGCCTTGCCAGCGCGACGAAGTAGGCGTAGTCGGCTTCGATCTGCGCCATGGACTTGCCTTCGTAACCGCGGTAGTTGTAAGGCACCGAAACCGGGGAGCATGCGAGCGCCAGTGCGATGTTGCGCATGCTACGTCGGTCGGTCGCCGAGTCTGCCAGGCTCTCGAGCCGCGCCAGGAAGACTTCGAAGCCGCGCGGATCGTTCAGGTAGCTGACTGCAACCACGACCTCGTCGTCGTGGCGGGACGCGCAGATGCAGTCGAGTACCGACGCGAAGGTCGGCGTCCCGCGAATCAGCGTTTCCTTGTCGGGCATCACGCCGAACGCCTCGACGCGGTACTCCCACGTGGAGCCGTCCTGAGGGTCTTCGTACAGGAACCATCGGGTTCCCGACTCCTAGGGGTCGAGCTCGCGCACCAGGCGGAGCCCGGCGAGCAGATCCTTGATGCGATCCGGATCGCTGGCGAACGCGACCGGAGCCGCGCGGCCCGATACGCGCGACCAGAACCCCGGCGCGGCGAAGAAGGAGAGCATGCGCATGACGACAGCCCGAACCTGCGTCGGTCGGTGAAATCGGGTGAGCTGTCGATTCTCGTCGGTCGCGCCGCGGGCGTGGCCCTGCGTCGTCCGCCATCGAGAGGAGCGATGCCGAGCTCGGCAAGCGCGCTCCCCTTGCGGTGACCCGCGACCTGACGGGCCGGGCCACCCGAGCCCTGCGCAGTGCTCGCGCGCGGCGCGACGCGCGGCTTCGGGAGAACGCCGGGTCATCGGTCGCGCCGCGCTGCGGTAGATTGGCGTCCCGGGCAACGCCCGACCGCGGGCTGCACGCACGTGGCGATCTCCCCGACCGCACAGGGCCGCGACGCTGGCTTCACCCTCGACGAGACGGTGCTGAGCGAGCGGCGCATCGTCAGCGCGTGGCGCGTCCACGCCGTGCAGATCCCCGCGTTTCGCGCGATCGGCTTCGCCGTGCTGTGCGTGCTGCTCGTCGTGCACGACCTGCGCGGGCCGGACGCGTTCGCGTCGGACGAACTGCGCAGGCTCGTCCTGCTGAACGTGGCGTACGCGTCGATCAGCTGGTGGCTCGTGCTGCTGGCCTACGGCCGCACCGGCCGCTTCGACGTCGGCCTGCTGTTCCTGCACCTGGACGTGCTGGTCTGGCTGCCGACGCTGCACCACCTCGGGCACGGCAACCCCTACGTGGCCTTCTTCATCCTCATCCGAGTCGCCGACCAGGCCGGCTTCGGGTTCCGGCGCGCGCTGCATTTCGCGCACCTGCTGCCGCTCGTGTACCTGGGCTACGCCGGCTACACGACCGACGAACGCGGCCCCGCGGCGATGCTCGGCCACGCTGCGGCAGCGGCCACCATGTACGTGCTCGGCCTCTACCTCGCCGCGACGGCGTCGGTCAGCGAGCGCCTGCGCGACCGTACCCGGCAGGCGGTGCGCACGGCGCGCGAACTCGTCAACCGGCTCGAGCAGGAGACGCGGGCGCTGGAGGCGCAGGCGGTCGAGCTCGAGCACGCGCGACGGGCCGCCGAGCAGGCGAGCATCGCCAAGTCGCAGTTCCTCGCGACCATGAGCCACGAGATCCGGACGCCGCTCAACGGCGTGCTCGGCACCACCCGGCTGCTGCTCGAGACGCCGCTGTCGCCGCTGCAGCGCCGCTATGCCGATGCCGGGCATCGGTCGGCGACCTTGCTGCTGGGCCTCATCGACGACGTGCTCGACCTGTCGCGCATCGAGGCGGGCAAGCTGGTGCTGAACGTCACGGCCGTCGACGTGCGCGAGCTCGCCCGCGAGGCCGTGGAGGTGATCGCCGCGACCGCCGACGGCAAGCCGGTGCAGTTGCGCTGCGATCTCGACGCGGCGCTGCCGGCGACGCTCGCGGCCGATCCGGTGCGGTTGCGCCAGGTGCTGGTCAACCTGCTGCACAACGCGGTGAAGTTCACCGAACGGGGTGAGGTCGAGCTGCGCGTGACGGTGGTCGACGATGCGCCGGCGGCGGCCCGGCTGCGCTTCGAGGTTCGCGACACCGGCATCGGCATGACGCGCGAGCACCTCGACTCGGTGTTCGATGCCTTCACGCAGGCCGACGCGTCGACGTCGCGCCAGTATGGCGGCAGCGGCCTGGGCCTCGCGATCGTGCGCCAGCTCGTCGAGATGATGGGCGGGCGCATCGATGCCACGAGCGAGCCGGGCCACGGCTCGGTTCTCGCGTTCGAGCTGGGACTCGCCAAGACCGTCGCGCCGGCCGACGCGCACGTCGCCGTGTCCACCCCGCCCGTGTCGCTGGTCGGCGCGCTCGTGCTGCTGGCCGAAGACGAGCCCGTGAACCAGCTCGTCGTGACCGGAATGCTGCGCAAGCTCGGCTGCCGTGTCGACGTCGTGTCCGATGGCGATGCGGCATGCGATGCCGTGGCGTCGCAGCGCTACGACCTCGTGCTGATGGACTGCCACATGCCCGTGACCGACGGCTACGACGCGACCGAGCGCATCCGCCGCGCGGAAGCCGCCGGCAAGCCACGCACCGTGATCGTCGCCCTCACGGCCGATGCGCTCGTCGCGAGCCGCGAGCGCTGCATCGCGAGCGGCATGGACGATTTCCTGACCAAGCCGCTGTCGTTGGAGGTGCTGCGGGCGGCGCTGGAGCGCTGGGCCGGTCCGCCTGCCGCGCCGGCCTGAGGCGGCGCATCCCGCCGACAGGGGATTCGCGATTCGCCGCGATCGCGAACACTCCGCACCCGATGCCGCTCCTGCGGCAGCCGGGAGGAGACGACCATGACACATCACGCTCCGGTGCCGCTGAGGAGAACGGCCAGGCCCTCCCTCGCGACGCGAGGGCTCGACGAGCGTCCGGGCGCGCAGGCCTGGGTGATGCCGCTGCTCTCCGACGCCGAGGCCGAGGCGAGCTGGGAGACGATCTGGGGCATGAGCGGTCAGCAGCCCCCGGTCGCGATCAAGGCGGATCTGCTCGACGCGTGGGCGCAGCCGCATCGCCACTGCCACGGCATGCGGCACCTGCGCGAGTGCCTGAGCCTGTGGAGCGCGTGGGTCGAGCACTGCCAGCGCGCGGACGAGGTAGGGCTCGCGCTGTGGTTCAGCGGCGCCGTCTGCAGCCCGCGGAGCGGCGACAACGCGTCGCGCAACGCGACCTGGGCCGCGCGTGCACTCGCCGCCACCCCGACGAGCTTCGAGCGAACCCAGCGCATCCACGACCTCGTGCTGGCAGCCGGCGGTTCGCGGCAGGTGCTCCATCCGGACGCCGACCTCATTGCCGACATCGCGCTTGCGCACCTCGGCAGCCCTGCGCAGCGTTTCGCCGCGCGCGAACTCGAGTTGCGGCGCGAGCGGCCGTGGCTCGGCAGGGCGGCGTACCGGCTGCAGCGCGTCGCCGTCCTGCAGCATCTGCTGGCCGAGCCGCGGATCTTCCGCACCGACGTCGCCTGGAGCCTGCTCGAGCGGCAGGCGCGCGCCAACCTCGCGATGGCGTGCGAGCGGCTCGCGGCCTGAGGGTGGCGCCGAAGACGTCAACCGCAGGGCACGCCGCAAGCGGCGCCTTCGTGAGCGCCGGTACGGCAGGTCGGTCGCATCGCTCGCAACCGGCTCGCCGGCCACGTGCCCGAAAGGCTTCGCCGGCACACGGCCGGCGCTCCCGTTGCGCTCAGCGCCTGTCGAGCACGAAGCGCTGCACGCGCTTGGCGGTGTCGACCTCGCCCGTATAGAGCGCGCCCTTGGAGTCGGTCGCCGCCTGGTGCACCCAGTGGAACTGGCCGGCGTTGCGACCGGCATGGAACTGCTTGTCGAGCACCGCTCCGTTGCTGCGGTCGAGCGTCCACACCACGTTGTTCTCGCCGTCGATCACGAGCAGGTAGCGCTGGTTGCGGTCGTTGGAAAACTCGACGTCCCATACCGCCCCGTTGCCGCGCGTCTGTGGCGCGACGAAGAACTCGCGCACGAACTGGCCCGCCTTGGTGAACACCTGGATGCGGTTGTTGACGCGGTCGCAGACGTAGACGAGCCCGTCGTCGGCGATCTTCACGCAGTGCACCGGGTTCCTGAACTGAGTCGCCACCGGCTGCGACGGGTCGTAGGCGCCGAGTGCCAAGTCGGTCGGCGGCCGGCCGTAAGCGCCCCACATGCGCTTGAAGGCCCCGGTGCGCGAGTCGTAGACGATCACGCGGTGGTTGCCGTAGCCGTCGGCCAGGTAGACCTCGTTGGCGCGGTCGTCGACGTGGATCTGCGCCACCTGTCCCAGGATGTCGGTGCGCGTGCTGTCGATCGGGTCGGTCGACGGGTGGCCGATCTGCATCAGGAAGCGGCCGCTCGACGTGAACTTGAGCACCTGGCGGTCGGTCGCGGCGTTGCCGCCGATCCAGACGTTGTTCTCGTTGTCGACCCAGATGCCGTGCTCGGTCTGCGGCCAGTCGTAGCCGGGTGCGGCGCCGCCCCACGCGTTGATGAGGTTCCCGTCGCTGTCGAACACCAGCACCGGCGGCGCCGGGAAGCAGCACTCCGAGCGCGGCGGCACCTGCGCGGCGCCGGCCTCGTCGACCGTCAGGCTGCGCGGGCGCTGCAGCACCCAGATGCGGTCGTAGCGATCGACCGCGATGCCGCCCACCTGACCCATGATCCAGTTGTTGGGCAGCTGCCTGGGCCAGTCGGCGTCGACCTTGTAGTCGGGCAGGTTGGAGCGGGTGCGGTTCAGCTTGGCGTTGAGGGCCTGCTGGATGAGTTCGGCCACGTTCAACGTCTCGACGAACGCGGACGACGTGGCGGCAAGCGCGACCGCGCTGCCCAGTGCGATGCAGGCACCGCGCAGCCAGCGCAGCGCGCGCGGGGACGTTGCCGTCGAGGGGCGGAACGGAGTCGTCATGGAGTCTCCTCGGGTGCTTGTTGTCGGCCGTGCGGCAGGGCCGCAAGCGCAAGCTTTCGCCTCGCTACGCGCCGGGCACACCGAGACAACCCTTGGCGCTAAGGTTGGCTTGTATCGGCGCTGCGGGATCGGCAACCGCATGTCAGGACGTGCCGTTCGCCGCGCTGAACCGGGAGTCATGGCCAACAGTCTCGCGGCCCGCCGGCGCGCTCGCGCAATGGTCGAACCGGCGGCCGCAGCGCCTACCGCCCGGCCGCGGCGCCCTCGCGCGCAAAGGTCGGACCACGCGTAGACTCGGCCGGCGCGCCCGTCCGCGCAGCATGAACGAAACAACATCGGAGACAGAATTGAAGCTTGCGTCGATTTCCCGTTCCCGCTTCCCCACGCGCATCGCCCCGGTCGTCGGCGCACTCGCCTGCAGCACCCTCTTGCTCGCCGGTTGTGGCGGTGGCGGCGATGACGACTCCGACCGCTACCCGCATGCGGACGAGCCGATCGGCAACGTGCGACAGGTGTACGACGGCGCGCTGACGCCCGACCTCTCGGTCAACACGTTCCGCAACATCGACCGCCTGTTCCCGACACGCACCATCAAGGCGAGCTCGAGCCCGTATCCGCTGCCGCGCGCGGCGACTCAGCTGACCGACGTCAAGTTCACGGCGGGCGGGCGCAACTACGACATGTACGACTACCTGTCGCAGAACCGCATCTCGGCTCTGCTGATTTTGAAGAACGGGCAAATCGTCAACGAGACCTACCAGTACGGCAACACCGAGAAGACGCGCTGGATGTCGATGTCGGTCGCCAAGTCGATCACCACCACGCTGGCCGCCGCCGCCATCAAGGACGGTCAGCTCAACCTGGCGGACAAGACGACGAAGTACGTGCCGGCGCTGATCGGCAGCGCGTACGAGGACACCACGGTCCGCAACATCATGATGATGGCGTCGGGCGTCAAGTGGAACGAGACCTACACCGACCCCACGTCCGACCGGCGCCAGCTCCTCGAGGCGCAGATCGCGCAGAAGCCCGGCTCGGCGATGGCGCTGATGGCCAAGCTGCCGCGCATCGCGCCGCCGGGTTCGGTGAACAACTACAGCACCGGCGAGACGCAGGTGATGGGCGAGGTCGTGATCGGTGCGACCAAGAAGCACCTGGCGGACTATCTCTCGGAGAAGATCTGGTCGAAGTTCGGCATGGAGGCCGACGCCAACTGGTGGCTCGACTCGCCCGACGGCAACGAGATCGGCGGCAGCGGCATCAGCGCCACGCTGCGCGACTATGGCCGCTTCGGTCTCTTCATCGCCAACGACGGCGTGATCAACGGCCAGTCGATCCTGCCGGCCGGCTGGGTCGACGAGGCGACCACGCCCAAGCAGCTGACCACCGGCAACTTCCAGAACTACGGCTACATGTGGTGGGTGTCGACGACGCCGCAGTCGATGGCCGACAAGGCGTTCTACGCGACCGGCATCTTCGGCCAGAACATCTACATCGACCGGCCGCAGAAGGTCGTGATCGTGACCTGGGGCGCGCAGTCGAAGCCGTCGGGCGCGGCGGTGATCTCGAATGCGGCGTTCTTCGACGCCGTCGTCAACGCGCTCAAGTAAAGGCCGTCTCGACGCGCGCGCGTCGACGCGCGGCGCTGCTACGGACGGCGCGGCGCGAAGCTCCAAAGCTGCGTCGGCAATGCCGCCGGCGCCGAGGGCTTGTAGTACGCCGAGTCCTGGATTCGCGAGGTCGTCACGTAGATGCGCCCGTCCGGCCCTTCGGCAAAGGTGTCGGGCCAGCGCAGGCGCTTGTCGCGCAGCAGCACCTGCGGCGTCGAGCCCGGCGCCGCGAGGTCGCGCACCTTCACGGCGTCGTCTTCGGGCGCGGTGATGAACATGCGGCCGTCCTTGCGGCCGATCCACAGGCCGTCGGCCGGGCCGTTGTCGCCGACGCGAACCACCTTGTCGGCCGGGTCGCCGGCGGCGAGGGCCTCGGTCGGAACGCTGTAGAGCGTCTTGCCCTTGATCGCCTGCCAGTACAGCGTGCGGCCGTCGGGCGACAGCGCGATGCCGTCCGCCGCGAATTCGACGCCGCGGCCGTCCGGCCGGCGCAGGGGCTTGCCGCCATAGGTGACGACGACGTCCTTCTCGGGCTGCGTCGACGGGTGACCGTCGAGCACGCGACGCGCGTTGCCGCTCGCAAGGTCGACGACGACGATCGCGCCGCGAGCGCCCGAGTCGGTGATGTACGCAGCGGCGCCGTCCGGCGAGAAGCGCACGTCGTTCAAATACGAGCCCTGCGGCGCGACGCGGTCGTCGAACGCGATGGTGCGGCGCACGCGATTGGTCGCGAGGTCGATCTGCACGAGCTTGGGGCCGCCCGGCACGACCTTGTCCATCGCCGGCGCCGCGGGGTCGAGCACCCACAGGCTGCCGCGGCCGTCGGCGACGACGCTCTGCACGCAGACCCAGTGGTCGGCCGCCGAGAGCTCGTCCTTGCGAGCGTTGCGCCAGGCGTTCCAGTTGCCATCGGGGTAGGGCACGAGGCGGCCGTTCTTCAGCTCGGCGACCGAGACCGGCGCGTCCTCGGTCCAGCGCGGAAAGTTGACGAAGACGCGGCCGTCCTCGGCGACGGTGACGCCGGTGACCTGGTGGTCGAACGACGCGACCAGCGTGAGCGCGGGTGCCGATGCGCTGTCGCGCTGGGCCTGGGCGGGCGAGCCGCAGAGCGCGGCCACGAGGGCCGCGGCGCTGAGCGCGACGGCGCGGTGCGAAGGGAGGGGTGTGTTCATGCGGTTGCCGGGGCAACCGCCGTACCTGCCGCGCTCGGGCGCTCGCGCCGCGGCGTCGTTTCTCGTCACCCTGCGCAGAGCGCCTCGACCAGTGCCTCGACCCCCGGTGCGCGGGCAGCCTCGTCGCCGAGGCAGAGCAGCAGCTGCCGGTCGGCCCAGGCGTCGGCGAGGGCGACGATGCGCACCCTCTCGTCGGCCCAGCGCTCGGCGCAACGCTGCGGCATCACCGCGACGCCGACGCCGGCGGCGACGAGCTGCGCCGCGGCGTCGAGGCCGCCGACCCGCACGCGATGCTGCGGCGCGCGCCCGACGCGCTCGGCCTCGCGCGACAGAAAGCGGCTGAGGCCGCTCTCCGGCGTCAGCCCGACCAGCGAGTGCGCCAGCAGTCCGGCATGCGTGATCGTGCGGCGGCGCGCCGCCGGGTGGCGGGCCGGCACGAGCGCGACCAGGCGGTCGCGCATCCACGGCAGGGTCGCGAGCCCTGCGGTGTCGACGTAGTCCGCAACGATGCCGAGCTCGGCGCGCCCGCCGCGCAGCGCGTCGACGATGGCGTCGCTCGACGCCTCGTGCAGCGCGACGTCGATGTCGGGGTGGGCGACCAGGAAGCGGCCCAGGCGGGGCGGCAGCTCGCCGGTCATCGCAGCGGTGTTGCCGAGCACGCGGAGGGTGCCGCGCAGGCCCTTGGCGAAGCGCGCCATCTCGACGTGCAGCGCCTCGAGTTCGACCAGCACGCGCTCGGCGTGCCGGGCCAGAGCGCGGCCCGCGGGTGTGGGCGTCGCGCCCGCCTTCGAGCGCTCGAGAAGCTGCGTGCCGACGCTTGCTTCCAGGCCCTTGAGGCGAGCGCTCGCGGCAGCGAGCGACAGGTGCATCGCGGCCGCCGCCGCGGTGATGCTGCCGCGCGCGATGACCGCGGCGAACAGCCGCAGGTCGAACGGTGCGACCCGGTAGGCCGCGTCGCGCAGGGTCTGGCTCATGCCGAATCTTCGTGTTTGCCGAAGGATAGGCGCTGCAGATCCAAACGGACGCGGCGACGGTTCGTCTTCAGCATCGCCGAATGATGTCGTCGTCGCTGCTTGCCATCGCTGCCGTGTTCGTGCTCGCCGGAACCGTGAAGGGGATTACCGGCATGGGCCTGCCGACCGTTGCGGTGAGCCTGCTCGGTCTCTGGATGCCGCCCGCAGCGGCAGCCGCGCTGCTGGTGCTGCCGTCGCTCGCGACGAACGTCGGGCAGAGCCTCGGCCCGGCGCTGCGGCCTCTGGTGCGCCGGCTCTGGCCGGCATGGGGAGCTCTGGTACTCGCCACACTGTGGGTGCCCGAACTGCCGGCGTCAGGCTCGGGTGCGAGCCCCGCGCACGCGGCGCTCGGCGCGGTGCTCGTCGCCTACGGCGCGTGGGGCTTGTGGCGGCCCGGCTTGCCGGATCTGTCGCGACGCTCGCGCTGGCTCGGCATCGCGGTCGGCCTCGTCACGGGCGTGGTGACCGGCACCACTGCGGTGTTCGTGATCCCGTTCGTGCCGTACCTGCAGTCGCTGCGACTCGGCCGGGACGAGCTGGTGCAGGCGCTCGGGCTCTCGTTCACGGTCGCGACGCTCGCGCTCGCGCTGCGCCTGCAGGGCGGCGCGCACCCGATCCAGCTCACGGGCGAGGCGATCGTCGCGCTGCTTTCTGCGTTCGTCGGCATGGCGCTCGGCACCCGCGTGCGCAACCGCATCGGCGCAGCGACGTTCCAGCGGGGCCTGTTCGCCATGTTCGTGATGTTGGGGTTCGCCAACCTCGGGCGCGCGCTGTGATTCGCTGCCCTCCGGTGACGCCGCCGTTCCCGCGGCGCGCCCCAGCGATCCGGGTGACATCGCGTCGCGAAGGACGCGTCGACGCGCCTGTGGACCATGCATTGGTAAGACCATTGTCGGCTAACATCGCCGACTCCATCGAACCGCGCCCGTCGTGAAAAGCATTCGCATCGAACGCCATGGCGGCCCCGAGGTGCTGCTGCGGCGCGAGGTCGACGTGCCGCGCCCCGGCGTCGGCGAGGTGCTGGTGCGGGTGCGCTACGCCGGCATCAACTTCATGGACGTGCACACGCGCCAGGGCAAGTACGAGCGTTCGCGCACGTACCCGGTTCGCCTGCCGTGCACGCTCGGCATGGAAGGCGCCGGCGAGGTCGTCGCGCTCGGCGCGGGCGTCGCCGACGTGCAGCCCGGCGACCGCGTCGCGTGGTGCCTGTCGTGGGGCAGCTATGCCGAGTACGCGGCGGTGCCGGCGGCGCGCCTCGCCCGGGTTCCCGACGCGCTGCCGCTCGAGCGGGCCGCGGCGGCGATGTTTCCCGGCTGCACCGCGCACTACCTTGCGCACGACGTCGCCGCGCTGCGGCCGGGCCACACCTGTCTCGTCCATGCCGCGTCGGGCGTGATCGGACAGTTGCTGGTGCAGTTCGCGAAGGCGCTCGGCGCGACGGTGCTCGCGACCACCAGCACGCCCGAGAAGGCCGCAGTCGCTCGCGGCCGCGGCGCCGACGCGGTGCTGGCGTACCAGGGTTTCGCCGACGCCGCGCGCGCGCTCACGGGCGGCACCGGCGTCGACGTCGTGTTCGACGCGATCGGGCGCGACACGCTGCGCCAGAGCTTCGCCGCGACGCGGCTGCGCGGGCTGGTGGTCAACTACGGCGCCGTGTCGGGCGCGGTTCGCGACCTCGATCCGCTCGAGCTCGGCGAGGCCGGCTCGCTGTTCCTCACGCGGCCGCGCCTCGCCGACCATCTGCCTGATGCGGCAGCGACGCGGCGCCGCGCGGCCGCGGTGTTCGAGGGCCTGCTCGACGGTCGTCTCGCGGTCGACGTCAACGGCCGCTACGGGCTCGACGACGTCGAGGCCGCGCACGCCGCGCTCGAGGAGCGGCGCCAGGTCGGCAAGGCGGTGCTGGCGCTGCCCGCTTGAGCCGACACGCGCCGGACGATCGGGCGATCGACCTCGGCGTCGCGGGATCAGGCCGCGACGCCGCCGGCGCGCAGGGCAGCGATTTCCTCGGCGTCGAAGCCCCAGTCGGCCAGCACCGCGTCGGTGTGCTGGCCCGGCCGAGCGATGCACTCGCCGTGGATGGCGCCGGGGGTGCGATCGAGACGCGGCGCGACCGCCGGCTGCGGGATGCCGCCGACCGCCTGCAGCAGACCGCGCGCCTGCACGTGCGGGTGCCCGGCGACCTCACGCACGCCGAGCACCGGCGCGAAGCAGGCGTCGCTGCCCTCGAGTCGCTCGCGCCATTCGGCCTGGGTGCGGCTCGCGAAGATCGCCGCGAAGCGCTCGCGCAGGGCCGGCCATTGCGCGCGGTCCATGCGGTCCGGCAAGGTCGTCGGGTCGAGGCCGAGCCGGCGCAGCAGCTCGGCGTAGAAGCGCTGCTCGATCGCGCAGATGCTCACGTAGCGGCCGTCCGCCGTCGCGTAGACCGTGTTCCACGGTGCCGCGCCGCCGAGCACGTGCTCGCCGCGCTCGGCTTGCCAGCTGCCGCCGGCGACCTGCCCGTGCACGCCGGCCAGCAGGTGGGTGACGCCATCGACGATGGCAGCGTCGATGACCTGCCCGCGCCCCGAGCTCGCGCGCTCGACGAGTGCGCTCGCGATGCCGAACGCAAGGTACATCGAGCCGCCGCCGAAGTCGCCGACGAGGTTGAGCGGCGCCACCGGCGGCCGGTCGGCGGCATCGCCGATCGCATCGAGTGCGCCGACGAGCGCGATGTAGTTGAGGTCGTGCCCGGCGGCGTGCGCGAGCGGGCCGTCCTGGCCCCAGCCCGTGATGCGCCCGAAGACGAGCCGCGGGTTGACGGCGAGGCAGGTGTCGGGGCCGAGGCCGAGGCGCTCCATCACGCCGGGGCGAAAGCCCTCGATCAGCACGTCGGCGCGCGCGACGAGGCGCAGCACCGCGTCGCGTCCGGCGGCCGATTTCACGTCGATCGCGGCCGAGCGCTTGCCGCGGCTCACGATGTCGAAGCGCGGGTCGCGCTTGAGGCCGAGGTCGGCGTCGCCGATGCGATCGACGCGGATCACCTCGGCGCCCATGTCGGCGAGCAGCATGCCGCAGAACGGCGCCGGGCCGAGCCCGGCCATCTCGATCACGCGGATGCCGGCGAGCGGCCCTTGCGGTGCAGTCATGGTGTCCGGGCCCGGCCGCACGACGCCCACGGCGCGGCGTGGGTATGGAGGGCTTCGCCGGTCGGCTTGCCGAAGGCCCGATGGTCGTGGCCGCGCATCGCGCAGTCGCGCTCGGCGCCGAGCGAGAGCACGGCATCGTCGGCGGCGTCAACAGGCATCCGGGGCATCGCGGTTTCGACGATCGGCGTCAGGGCTCGGCGTAGCGCCGTTCGATACCGGACCAACGCGCCATGTCGACGGCGGCCTGGCGCTCGGGAAAGCCGATCAGCGTGTCCTCGATGCCGGCGAGCGAGCCTTCGCGTGCGAGGTGGGCGAGCGTCTTCTGCATCGCGAGCATCGCGGCCTGCAGCGCCGCGTTGGCGTACAGGATGCCGGCGTAGCCGATGCCGGCGAGCACCGCGCGCGGCAGCATCGGCGTCTTGCCGCCGTGCACCACGTTGCAGAGGTGCGGGCCGGGCAGGCGCTCGGGGATCGCGCGCAGCTCGGCTTCAGAGGCCGGGGCCTCGACGAAGAGCACGTCGGCGCCGGCTTCGCGGTAGGCAGCGGCGCGGTCGATCGCCGCATCGAAGCCCTCGACCGCACGCGCGTCGGTGCGCGCGATCACGAGCAGGCGCGCATCGGCGCGCGCGTCGACAGCCGCCTTGATCTTCTGCACCATCGCGGCGGCGGGGATCACCGCCTTGCCGTCGAAGTGCCCGCAGCGCTTGGGGAACACCTGGTCCTCGAGCTGGATCGCGTCGGCGCCGGCGCGCTCGAAGAGGCGCACCGTGCGGACGAGGTTCATCGCATTGCCGAAGCCGGTGTCGCCGTCGGCGACGATCGGGATCGTGACCGCCTCGCGGCACGCGGCGATGTGGGCTGCGACCTCCGTTGCGGTGGTCAGACCCATGTCGGGCGCGCCGAGCCACGAATTGGCGATGCCGGCGCCGGTGAGATAGACGACCGGAAAGCCCGCGTCCTCGACCATGCGTGCGGCGAGCGCGTTGGCCGCGCCCGGGATGACCAAGCCCGCGCCCGGCGACAGCAGGTCGGCGAGGGTGCGGTGGCTCGAAGAGGACATCGGGAGGTGAACGCGAGGCGGCAGGCGGGGGTCGGAGCTCGAAAGGTTATACCATTCGCACCATCAGCTGCAAACCGATCGGATCTCGGGGTACGAGCAGGCGAGGCGTGACACCTCGCGCTCTCGGTCCGGACGTGTCCGGGGCCCGGAAGCTCGAGCCCACGATTACCCGAAGGAGCGGGCCCGGGCCAGTGCTCTGGGTCGTCAGCCGAGCCGACCGCTAGGCAGCCTGGTCGTAGCCCGCCTCGCCCGGCAGCAGCACGCCGGCGATGCGCCCCTCGGCATCGCGCGCGAGACGCGGATGCAGCGGCGGCAGATGGCGCTGCGCCGCCGCGTGCGCGAGCAGCGCGGCCGCCCCACGCGCTTCGAACCGCAACAGCGAGCGGACGGTGGTGCGCGTCGCGAACTCCATCGGGAACGCGCCGGCCGCATGTGCCGCGAGGGCCGGGCCCGGGCGCACCCAGGCCAGCGTGGTGGTTTCGCCGGCGTCGACCTCCGGCACCTGGCCGTGGGGCGCAGCGGCAACGAAGAACAGGGTGTCGAAGCGCTTGGGCATGCCGACCGGCGTGACCCAGTGGCTCCAAGGCTGCAGCGCGCGGGTCGCGAGCGGCAGGCCGATCTCGGCCGCCAGCACTGCGAACGCCTCGCCCGCGTGAAGGCGGCGCCGCATCCTCGCGAGCACGGCGGCGTCCGGTGCCTGGGCTGCACCCAGCCACAGCCCGCACTCCTCGAAGCATTCGCGCAGCGCGGCCACGGCATGCCCGAGCGCGTGTTCGCCGACCTCGGTGACGGCGCCGATGCGGTCGGCGATGCTCGCCGCAGGCTCGTCGCAGAGCGTCGCGCACGCCGTGTCGGCATCGCTCGCGTCGACCGCGCCACCCGGGAACACGTAGGCGCCGGGCATGAAGCTCGCCTGCAGCGAGCGGCGCAGCATCAGCACCTCGAGCCCGCCGTCGCCATCACGCACGACGAGGGTGGTCGACGCGGCACGCGGCGTCACCGGCGGCGGGACGGTGCTGGCGCTCATGGCGTGGCGTGCTGGTGGGCGTGGGGAGCGAGCATCGGTGTCTTGGCCTTGCAATGCAAAGAAGAGACGAGGCAATGGTAGTACCGGTGAGCCAGCTCCAGCCGCCGACGGGGGCGCCGCGCCGACCTCGCGCCGTATGATCCCGCCGCGTGCGCGTGCCTGCCGTGTGCGACGCGACCCATGACCGAGGTTTCCCTTTGCCCAGCTCCAAGACCGACCCCGCCGACGCCGACCTGCCGCAGCCGCCCGCGACCTTCAAGGCGATCCGCTCGGCCCGTGCCTTCGAGGAGATCGCGGCGCAGATCCGCAGCGAGCTGATCGCCGGGCGACTGAAGATCGGCAGCCGCCTGCCGTCGGAGCGCGCCCTTTCCGAGCAGTTCGGGGTGTCGCGCAACACGCTGCGCGAGGCGCTCCGCTCGCTCGAGCACGCCGGGCTGATCCGGCTGCAGAAGGGCGCCAGCGGCGGCGCGTTCATCAGCGAGCGCAGCGGCGACGCCATCGTCACCGGGCTGCTCGACCTCTACCACGTGGGCTCGATCCAGCCCGCCGAGCTGACGCAGGCGCGCATCTGGCTCGAGTCGATCATCGTGCGCGAGGCGTGCGTGCGCGCGAGCGCCGACGACATCGCCGACCTGCATCGCAACATCGACGAGGCCGCCGAGGCGCATTCGCGCGGCGACTTCCCGCTGCGCGCCGAGAAGCACCTCGAGTTCCACCGCATCCTCGCGCGCATCGCCGGCAACCCGATCATGGTGATCGTGATGAACGGCGTGCTCGACGTGCTGCACCATTTCGTGCAGACCATCGGCGAGTATCCCAACACCTTCGTGCTGCCGTCGCGGCGCCGCTTCATGAAGCACCTCGAGGACGGCGACGTCAACGCCGCGGTCGAGGAGATGGAGACCAGCCTCAAGCGCCTGCAGCGCACCTACCTCTCGCGCGTGGGCGGCGAGGGAGCAGACGCTGCACCGCGCGCGGCGCGCGGCGCCGCAGCACCCAAGGCGTCCACCCCCGCGGAGAAGACCGCCGAGAAGGCGCCGCAGGAGGCGGGCGGGAAGGCGGCGGCGAGGGCGCCGCGCAGGACGCGGACCACGGGCGCGGCCTGAGCGTCGGTCGCGCGCTGCACGGCAGCGCCGCGGGACGCGCCGCCGTCGCGCGACCGCCGGCGCGTCCCTACGCCCGGGCTCCGGCTCCGGGCAACTCCCGGGGCGCGCTGCATTGACACCGTGCGGGGCGCTGCCTAGCATTCGGCAATGGTTGAACCAAGCGCTGCCCGGGCACCGTCCGCCTTTCGTCGAGCGGCCGCGACTGGCGAGCCGTCGGCGCTCGGCGAGCTGCTCTCGGTGCTGCCGACGCGCCACATGGCCCGATCCCTGCCCTCGGCACCGAGCTGGCGCGCCACGCCCCCGCGCACGATCAGCCGCTGCCCACCGGGCCGGGCGAGCGCACGTTCTTCGCGGTGCCGGCGCTCCGGCCCGACGTCCGCCTGATCCGCGCGCAGCAGGCCGACGAGTACGGCACGTGCAGCACCTCGCGTTGCCGTTCTTCGACGTGATGGCCGCGCAGGCGTCGCGTCACGTCGTCGTTTCGGTCGGCCGCGTCGTGTCGTGCCGCATCCTGGCACGCTCGCCAGCACACCAGAGGAGACAAGCATGAGCCGTTTCGTTCACGGGCGCCCCACGCGGCGCCGCACGCTGCTCGGGGCCGTTGCCGCGGCGGCGCTGGCCCTGCCCCTGGCGGCCATCGGTCAGACCTTTCCGACCAAGCCGGTCACGATTGTCGTGCCGTATCCACCCGGCGGCACCACCGACGTGCTCGCGCGGGTGATGCAGGAGCCGCTGCAGAAACTGCTCGGGCAGCCGGTGCTGATCGACAACCGGCCGGGCGCGTCGGGCACGCTGGGGGCGCGCATGGTCGCGCGGGCGCCCGCCGACGGTCACACGCTGCTGTTCCCCAACAACGGCCTCGTGATCGCGCCGCACGTCACCAAGGAGGCCGGCTACGCGCCGCTGACCGACTTCGCGCCCGTTTCGCTGGTCTCGCTGCAGCCGATGGTGCTGGTCGTCAACCCGGCGATGCCGGCCAGGAACGTGCGCGAGCTCCTCGATTACGCGAAGGCGAACCCGGGCAAGGTCAACTACGCGAGTGCCGGGCCGGCGTCGTTCGGGCACCTGTCGACCCTGCTGCTGGCACGCAGTGCCAACGCCAACATGACGCACATCCCGTACAAGGGCCAGGCCCCGACCACGCAGGCGGTGCTGACCGGCGAGGTGCAGATGCTGCTCACGACGACGTCGTCGCAGATGGCGGGCTTCATCAAGGAAGGCAAGCTCCGCCTGATCGGCGTCAGCTCGGAGCAGCCGTCGCCGCTGGTGCCGGGAACGCCGCCGATCAACCAGACCGTTCCGGGCTTCAACGCCGAGGTCTGGTTCGCCCTGTTCGCACCGGCCGGAACGCCGCGTGATACGGTCGGGCGCCTGAACGAGGCCGTCGGCAAGGTGCTCGCGATGCCCGACGTTCGCGCCAGGTTCGAGGCCGCGGGCGGCCTGGCGGCCGGCAGCAGCCCCGAGCAGCTCGCCGGCCGAGTCGCGACCGAATACAACAGCTGGGCGACCATCGTGAAGGACGCCAACATCAAGCCCGAATGAACCGTTCCGACGCGCCACCCGCCGCACCGCACCCCCGCGCTGCGGCTTCGCTGATCGTCCTGCGCGACGCGCCTGGCGGCATGCAGGTGCTGCTGCTGCGGCGCGCGGACCGGCCCGGCGATCAGAACAGCGGCGCTGCCGTGTTCCCCGGGGGCCTGCTCGACCCGCCCGACCGCGAGCACTACCCGCGCTGCCACGGCCTCGACGACCGGGCCGCGAGCGCGCGCCTCGGCGTCGCCGAGCACGGCCTGCAGTACTGGGTGGCGGCCGTGCGCGAGTGCTTCGAGGAGTCCGGGCTGCTCTTCGCGACCACGCGCGACGGTCGCCCGGTCGACCTCGGTCAGGTCGACTTCGACGCGCTCGTCGCGATGCGGCGCGACCTGCACGCCGGGCGCATCGACCTCGCGGCGGTGTGCGATCGGCTCGGCGTCTCGCTGGCGCTCGGCGAGCTCGCGTACCACAGCCACTGGATCACGCCCAAGGGCATGCCGAAGATCTTCGACACGCGCTTCTTCGTCGCGCGCGCGCCCGAGCGGCAGGTCGCGATCCACGACGCCACCGAAAACGTCGAACTGCTCTGGCTGACGCCTGCCGAGGCGCTCGACCCGGCACGCGGGCTGCGCCTGCTCAACGTCACCGAGCACACGCTGCGCCGGCTTGCCCAGTTCCCGAGCGCCGATGCGGCGGTGGCGGCGGCGCGCGCGACAGCGGTCGTTCCGCTGATGCGGCCGCGCGTTGCGCGCGTCGGGGGCGAGCGGCACGTGCTCAACCCGGGCGACGCGGCGTACGCCGAAATCGGCCGGCTCGACCCCGATGGTCTCGGTCGGACCGATGCGGAGCTCACGCCGGGCCGCGCCGTGTGGCTGTCGCCCCGCGTGCTGCGCGTCACGGCCGACAACGGCAACCTCATGACCGGGCCGGGCACCAACAGCTACTTCGTCGGCACCCCGGGCGGCGACGAGTGGGCCCTGCTCGACCCGGGGCCGGCCGACGCCGCGCATCTGCAGGCCTTGCGTGATGCGGCGCCCGGCCGGGTGACGCGCCTCGTCGTCACCCATACGCACCGCGACCATTCGCCCGGGGTGGCGGCGCTGCGCGAGGCGTGGCATGCGCGCGTCGTCGGGCGCGTCGCCGACCATTCCGAAGGACAGGACGCGAGCTTCGTTCCCGAGCACGTGCCCGCCGACGGCGAGCGCATCCGGCTCGGGCCCGACGCGACCCTGCGCTGCGTGCACACGCCGGGCCACGCCAGCAACCACATTTGCTATCTGCTCGAAGAGGAGAAGCTCCTCTTCACCGGCGACCACCTGATGCAGGGCACGACCGTCGTCATCAACCCGCCCGATGGCGACATGGCGGTCTACCTCCGCTCGCTCGAACGGCTGCTCGGCGAAGAGCTCGAATGGCTCGCCCCGGGACACGGCTTCCTGATGGACGCGCCGCACGACGTGATCCGCGCAACCATCGCCCACCGCCTCGCGCGCGAGGCGCGGGTGCTCGAGGACGTGCAGCGCAACGGCCCTTCCGACGAGGCGTCGATGGTCACGCGCGTCTACGCCAGCACGCACCCGCGCCTGCACGGCGTCGCGCTGCGCTCGCTGCGCGCGCACCTCTACAAGCTCGAAGCCGAAGGCGCCGTGCGGCGCGACGGCGAGGGCCGCTGGGCCGCGGCGATCGAGCGTCACGCGGCCTGACGTCCGGCGCGACGCGCGATCGCGCCGAGCGCGGCCCGGTCAGGCCGGCCGGAACATCGGCAGCGCGCCGCCGCCTTCGGTGGGCTTGAAGCACACCGTCACCCGGTCGCCGATGCGGATTGCGTCGAGGTCGCAGTCGACGATGTTGGTGAGCATCGTCACGCCCTCGTCGAGCGTCACGTAGGCGATCGCATACGGAATCGGGCCGGCGCGCCGCGTCACGCTCACGCTGTAGACGGTGCCCTGGCCCGACGCGTCGACCCATTCGGTGTCGCCCATGCAGAACGGGCAGATCGGCCGGGGGTACCAATGCGGCTTCGCGCACGCCGTGCAGCGGCGGATGCGCAGCACGCCATCCTTCGCGCCGGCGAAGAACGGCTCGGTCACGGGGTCGACCGCATTGGCGGCGAGCGGGCGGTCCTGGTGCAGCGTCGTCATCGGCTCACTCCCGTTCCATGATGAGCGTCGCGCTGCCATGGCGCGATCCGAGCAGGCCGCCGGTGCCCTGCGCGAGCGCCAGGCGGCAGTCGCGCACCTGCACCGCCGGGTGGGCCTCGCCGCGCAACTGGCGCACCGCCTCGATCACCTTGGTCATGCCGCCGCGGTTGGCCGGGTGGTTGTTGCACAGGCCCCCGCCGTCGGTGTTGAAGGGGAGCCTGCCGACGCCCGCGATCAGGTTGCCGTCGGCGACGAAGCGGCCGCCTTCGCCCTTGGCGCAGAAGCCCAGGTCCTCGAGCTGGATCAGCACGGTGATCGTGAAGCTGTCGTAGATCGACGCGTACTGGATGTCGGCCGGGCTGACGCCGGCCTCCTCGAATGCGCGCGGGCCGCTCAGGGCCGCGCCCGACCACGTGAGATCGACGTGGCCGCCGAGCTGGCCCTTGACCGTCTCGCCGGCGCCGAGCACGTTGACCACCGGGCGCGCGAGCGAGCGCGCGACCTCGGGCCGGGTGACGACCAGGGCGCCGCCGCCGTCGCTGACCACGCAGCAGTCGAGCTTGTGCAGCGGGTCGCTGATCATCGGCGAGCCCAGCACCTCGTCGACGCTCACCACCTCGCGCAGCATCGCGTGCGGGTTGTGCTGGGCGTGGGTCGACGCGGCGACCTTGATCCACGCGAGCTGCTCGGCGGTGGTGCCGAACTCGTGCATGTGACGCGCCGCCGCGAGCGCGTACATGTTGACCGTGACCGGGCCGTACGGCATCTCCCACGGCACGTCGGGCGTGGTCGGCGTGGCAAAGCGCGGCGCGACGCCGCTCGAGCCTTCGCTGCGCGGGCGGCCGGCGAGCGTGACGAGCGCGACGTCGCACTTGCCGAGCGCGATCGCCTCGGCGGCATGCGCCACGTGCACCAGGTACGCGGAGCCGCCGGTGTCGGTGCTGTCGACGTGGCGCAGCCTGGTGAGAGCGAGGTAGTCGGCCATGCTGTTCGGGCCGAGCCCGGGTGCGTCGCCGGCGCAGAAGTAGCCGTCGACGTCCTGCAGCGTGAGGCCGGCGTCGAGCAGCGCGCCGCGCGCGCACTCGGCGTGCAGCTGCGCCACCGTCTTGTCGGGCGCCTTGCGCGTGGGGTGCTCGAAGGCGCCGGCGATGCAGGCGCGGCGGCGGATCGTCATGGGCGGCTCTCGGTTGACGCTCTGGAGAGGTCCAGCATATCATTGGTTCTACCATCGAACAACGACAGGAACTCCGATGCCCCAGGCTGCGCCGATCGTCTCGCTCGAAGGCCGCACCGTCGTCGTCACCGGCGCCGGGCAGGGCATCGGAAAGGCGCTGACCGAACTCGCGGTCGATCTCGGTGCCAACGTCGTCGCGGTCGATCTCAACGCCGAGACCCTGCACGCCGCGCTCGCCTCGCTGCCGGCCGGGCGCGTGCTCGAAGTGGTCGGCAGCGTCGTCGACCCCGAGCTCGCCACGCGCGCGGTGAGCGACGCGATCGGGCGCTTCGGCGCCGTGCACGGCCTCGTCAACAACGCCGGCATCACGCGGCCCGCGATGATCGAGAAGATGACGCGCCAGCAGTGGCAGGACGTCATCGACGTGCACCTCACCGGCACCTTCTTCTGGACCCAGGCGGTCGGCCGCCACATGCTCGAGCGGGCGCGCAGCGGCGACGCCACCGGCGGCTCGATCGTCAACATCTCGTCGGATGCCGGCCGAAAGGGCGCGATCGGGCAGATCAACTATGCGGCGGCCAAGGCCGGCATGCTCGGCATGACGATGACCGCGGCGCGCGAGTGGAGCAAGCACAACATCCGCAGCAACTCGATCTGCTTCGGCGTCGTCGAGACGCCGATGACGGAAGTCGTGCGTGGCGACAAGTTCCGCGACGGCATGCTGGCGCAGATCCCGATGGGGCGCTGGGCGCAGCCCGAGGAAGTGGTCAAGACCGTGTGCTTCCTGCTCTCGGACGGGGCGAGCTACATCACGGGGCAGCATCTGGCGGTGAACGGGGGCTTCCACATCAGCCTGTGAGCGCGGCGCTGCCGCGCGTCGTGCCGCACGCGCATCGACGGCGAGCCGAGGCAAGGAGACTCCGATGTACATGCCCCCGAACACGCGCCTGAAGCTCGACCCACGAGACGAGTACACGCACGAACCCGAGCCCGTCTCGAACTACAACGAGAGCATGTACTTCAACGCGTTCGACTCGGACGCGGGGCTCGGCCTCTGGGTCCGCATCGGCAACCGGCCGAACGAAGGCCACGCCGAGATGACGTGCTGCGTATATCTGCCGGACGGCCGCGTCGGCTTCATGTACCGGCGCCCGGCGCTCGCCGGCAATGCGGCAATGGACGCCGCGGGCATGCGCTTCGACGTGGTCGAGCCGTTCCGGCGCCATCGCGTGCGCTACGAGGGCGACCTGCTGCTGATGGACGAGCCGATGGCGATGGCAGACCCGGGTCGCGCGTTCAAGCGCTTCCCGCAGCGGCCGGCGCACATCGAGCTCGACTTCGAGGGGGTCTCGCCGATGCACGGCGGCGAGATCGTCACGCTCCAGGGCGAGCGCGCCACGCTCGACCCCGAGCACGCGGTCTATCGCGGCCACACGGAGCAGAACATGGCGGTCGCCGGGCACGTCACCATCGACGGCGTCCGCCACGACCTTCGCGACGGCACCGGCTACCGCGACAAGAGCTGGGGACCGCGCCATTGGCACAGCTTCTACTGGTACAAGTGGCTGCCGGTCACGTTCGGCCGCGACTTCGGGATCCTGCTGTCGCTCAAGGGCCGGCCCGAAGGCGGACCCGCTCGCGTGAGCGGCAACGTGCTGCGGAGCGGCATCTACGAGCCGGTGCTCGACGGCCGCATCGACACCGACTACGACCCCGACTGGGTGCCGCGCTCGCTCGCCGCGCACGTGACCACCGCGAGCGGCACGTACACGATGACCGGCCGCGTGCTGACCACGGTGCCGCTGCGCCACAAGCGCAGCAGCGGCGACGGCCGCAGCTACACGCGGATCGTCGAAGCCATGACCGAATACCGCTGCGGCGAGCACCGCGTTCTCGGCATGACCGAGTACTGCGACCTCATGACCGATGGCGTACCGGTGTCGGTCGCCACCGCAAGGGCGGCGGCATGAGCACGGCCACGCTGCAGGTCGAGCGCGACGGCGGCGTCGCGCGCGTCACGCTCAACCGACCCGAAGTGAAGAACGCGCTGTCGCCGGCGATGGCCGACGAGCTCGCGGCCACGTTCCGCGCCCTGGCCAAAGACGAGGCGGTGCGCGTGGTGCTGCTCGCCGGCGCCGGCGGCAACTTCTGCTCGGGCGGCGACGTCAAGGGCATGCAGCAGGGCGGCGCGCGCAGCCCCGAGCAGCGGCGCGCCGGCATGCAGCGTTATCGCGAGCTCGCGACCGCGCTGCTCGCGATCGACAAGCCGGTCATCGCCGCGCTCGATGGCGTCGCCTACGGCGCGGGCTTCAGCATCGCGCTCGCCGCCGACCTCGTGCTGGTGAGCGACCGGGTGCGTCTGGCGATGGTGTTCCACCGCATCGGCCTCGTTCCCGATGTCGGCGCGTGGTACCTGCTGCCGCGCGTTGTCGGCCTGCAGCGGGCCAAGGAGCTGATCTTCTCGGCGCGCGAGATCGGCGCCGCCGAGGCCCTGCAGTTCGGCGTCGCGCTCGAGGTGCACGCACCCGATGCGTTGCTGACGCGTGCGAACGCCATCGCCGCCAGCTTCTGCGGCGCGCCGCCGACCGCGATGAGCCTTTCCAAGCGCGCCCTCCAGGTGTCGCTGCAGAGCGAGCTCGAAGCGATGCTCGACCTCGAAGCCGCCGGCCAGGCGATCGCCGCGACGAGCGACTACACGGCCGAAGCGCTGCGCCGCTTCGCCGCGAAGGAGGCGCCGCAGTTCCGCTGGCCTGCCAAGGACTGACGATGGAATACGAGAAGACCCGCGCCTGGACCTCACCCGACGTTCGTCACGCGTACACCGCCAAGGACACGATCCTCTATGCGCTCGGCCTCGGCATCGGCGCCGACCCGCTCGACCCGGTGCAGCTGCGCTTCACGTACGAAAGGAACCTGGTCGCGATGCCGACCATGGCGGCGGTGCTCGCGTCCCCGGGCTTCTGGATGCGCGACCGGCCCGAGCTCGGCATCGACTACACCAAGCTCGTGCACGGCGAGCAGCGCGTCACGCTGCACCGGCCGCTCGCCCCCGAGGGCACGCTGATCGGGCGCAGCCGCGTCGTCGGAATCGCCGACAAGGGCGCGGGCAAGGGCGCCTTGATGCACGTCGAGAAGACGCTCAGCGACGAGGCGAGCGGCGCGCTCGTCGCGACCAGCGAGCAGGTGCTCTTCCTGCGCGGCGACGGCGGCTTCGCGAACGTTGGCGGTGGCGACGCGCCGGCGCCGGCGCTGCCGGCAACGCCGGAGCGCGCGCCCGACGTCGAGCTCGACCTGCCGACGCGGCCCGACGCGGCGCTGCTCTATCGGCTGTCGGGCGACGTCAACCCGCTGCACGTCGACCCGGCGTTCGCGGCGCGCGCCGGCTTCGCGCGCCCGATCCTGCATGGCCTGGCCACCTATGGCATCGCCGGCTGGGGCCTCGTTCGCGCGTTCTGCGACGGCGACCCGGCGCGGCTGACCTCGATCGCGGCGCGCCTTTCGGCGCCGGTGTACCCCGGCGAGACGCTGCGCCTCGAGGCCTGGCGCGAGGGCGGCGAGGTCGCGTTCCGTTGTCGGGTCGTCGAGCGCGACGTCGTCGTGCTGAGCCACGGGCGGGCGCGCTGCTGACGAAGGCGTTGGCAGCACGCGGCCGCCGATGAACGGCAGCCCCAGCAGGGTCAGGCCAGCGTCGCTTCCGGGCTCATCGACACCGCACCGCCGGCGAGCGTCGCCTACGCCGGCACGCTGCCGGCGGACATGCTCTCCTTCACCGCTCGTCGGCGACGCGCCACTGCAGCAGGGCGTGGCGGAACGGCTCGTCGTGGTGCTCGAACACCCCGCTGACGGGAGCACCGATCCGCACCTCCTGCAACGGGTCGCCGAGCAGGTTGCCGACGAGGCGCACGCCGCCGGCGTCGGGCAGTTCGACCAGCACCACGAGGTAAGGCACGCGGCCCTGCAGGGCACGGTGCGACGGATGCCAGACGCGCTCCCAGCTGTGGATCAGGCCGCGCGGTGCCACGTCGACCCAGTCGGGGTCGAACGCGTGGCATCGGTGGCAGATCCACTCGGGCCCGAACTGCCAGGTGGCGCACGCACGGCAGCGCTGGATGCGCAGGCGCTCGGCGACGAGACCATCCCAGAACGGCCGCGACAGCTCGTCGGGCTCGGGCACCGGCGCCGGCAGGCCCGGCGGCAGGTAGCTGCCAGCCCCGCTCACAGGGCAGCCTCGGAGCCGAGCAGCAGGCTGCTCGCCGGCGCGACCATCGGCCCGCCGATCACCAGCGCGACGTCGCGCCGGCGCGCCGGGCTGGTCGACGTGCCGCGCACCTGGCGCACCGCCTCGAGCACCAGCTCGAAGCCGTGCATGTAGCACTCGGCGAGGTTGCCGCCGCTGGTGTTGAGCGGCAGCTTGCCGTCGGGCGCGAGCAGGTTCTCGAGCCGCAGGAACTCGTTGGCCTGGTGCGGCGCGAAGAAGCCGTGCTCGGCGAGCGCCATCACCACGCCGCCGGTGAAGTTCTCGTAGCTCTGCACGACACCGACGTCCGCGGGGCCGACTCGAGCCATCGCGTAGAGGTCGGCCGCGACGCCGTGGTAGTTCGCACGGGCGTAGTCGGGGGAGTTGTGCGCGGGCGCGCCGAAGCGGTGATCGGCGCCCGTCGCCGCCCCGAGCACGAAGGCGGGCCCGGCAGCCATGTCGCGCGCGCGCTCGGCGGGCAGCAGCACGATCGCGGCGGCGCCGTCGTTCTCCATGCAGCAGTCGAACAGGCGCAGCGGCTCGACGATCCAGCGCGATTGGTCGTACCGTTCCTCGGTGAGCGGCTTGCCGTGCATCACGGCGCGCGGATTCGCCTGTGCGTGGTGGTACGACGCCATAGCGACGGCGCGCAGCGCCGCCCGCTCGATGCCGTGCTCGTGCAGGTAGCGCTGCACGCGCAGCGCGAACTTCTGCGGCGGCGCGAGCACGCCGTAGGGTGCCTGGAACGCCATCTCGCCCGACACCGTGACGTCGCCCGCGCTCTGGCCGAAGCGGCCGTACTGGCCCTGCGCGAGCCCTCGATAGACCACGACGCAGTCGGCCAGGCCGGCGTGGATCGCCGCGGCGCCGTTCGCGACCGCGGCGCAACAGCCACCGCCGCCGCCGCCCCACTGCATGGTCGCCGAGCGGAGCCGATGCGTACCGAGCGCGGCGGCAAGGCGTACGGGCTCGCTGCGATCGTTGCTGTACGACGCGAAGCCGTCGATGTCGCGCGGGTCGATCCCGGCGTCGCGGCACGCCGCGAGGATCGCCTTGAGCACCAGCTTGAACTCGGGGTCGGGCGACGCGCCGTGCCGGTAGTACGGCGTCTCGCCGATGCCGGCCACGGCAACGCGGCCGCGCAGCGTCCGCTCGGTCATTCGCGCGCCGCGGTGCCGATCGCGCCGGCCGCCGCGAGCTCGCCGATGCGCGCGTCGGCGTAGCCGAGGGTTTCGCGCAGCACGCGGGCGGTGTGCTCGCCGATCGACGGTGCCGGCTGCGGATCGGCCAGCGGCGTCGCCGAATAGCGGATCGGCGACGCGATGTTCGGGACCCAGCCGTGCTCCGGGTGGGCGAGCCGGCTCACGATGCCGCGCTCGCGCGCCTCGGGCGAGCGCAGCGTCTCGCCGACCGTGCGCACCTGGCCGCACGGCACTGCGGCAGCGCGCATGCGCGGCTGCCAGTGCGACCACGGCTCGCGCGAGAAGGCGTCACCCAGGATCTCGAACAGCTCGGCGCGGCGCGCGATGCGGTCCTTCGGCGTCGCGTACTCGGGTGCGGCGGCGAGGTCCGGGCGCTCGAGCACCTGCGCCATCAGTCGCTGGAAGATCTTGCTGTTGCCGCAGTTGATGTAGAACGCCGCGTCGCTGGCCTGGAACACGCCCGACGGGCAGGTGTCCGGGCTGGTGTTGCCGTGGCGCTGCGGCTCGTCGCCGCTGAACAGGTGCTGCACCGTCGCGTAGCCGGTCATCAGCACCGCGTTGTCGAAGAGGGCGACCTCGACCTGCTGGCCGATGCCGTGGCGCTCGCGCGCGACGATCGCACCGAGGATCGCGTTGGCGGCCATCATCGCGGTGCTGATGTCCATCACCGGCGACAGCGCGCGCACGCCCTGGCGATCGGGGTAGCCGTTCATCGACACGAAGCCGCTCTCGGCCTGCGCGATCGGATCGAAGCCGAGCCGGTCGGCGAACGCGCCCTCGCGCCCGTATGCCGACACCGACGCGTAGATCAGTCGCTCGTTCGTCGCCTTGCACGCGTCGTAGCCGAGGCCGAGGCGCTCCATCACGCCGGTCGAGAAGTTCTCGACCACGACGTCGGCTCTGGCGATCAGCTCGCGGGCGATCTGCAGGCCTTCGGGGCTCTTGAGATCGAGCGCGACGCTCTGCTTGTTGCGGTTGCACCAGAGGTAGGGCCCGCCGAGCGTCGCGTCGTCCGGGTGCGCGGGCGGGTAGTAGCGGTACTCGTCGCCGCGGCCGATGGCCTCGATCTTCACCACCTCGGCACCCATGTCCGCCAGGATCATGGTCGCGAGCGGGCCGGCGATGAAGTGGGTGAAGTCCACCACCCGGATGCCCTCGAGCGCGAGGCGCGCTCCGGCCGGGCGCGGCCGCGGCTCGGGAAAGTCGGCGAGGCGCCGCTGGATGTCGTCGCGCGTCATCGTGCTCACATCTCGATCTTCGAGTCGCGGATCACCGGCTTCCACTGCGCGATCTCGTCGCGGATCAGCGCCTCCATCTCGGCTGGCGTGCTGCTGCGCGCCTCGACGTTGCGGCTGGCGAAGAGCTTCTGGATCTCGGGGCGCCTGACCGCCGCGACGACCGCCGCGTTGAGCTTCGCGACGATCTCGTCCGGCGTGCCCTTCGGCGCCAGCAGCCCGAACCACGCCGAGCTGCGAAAGCCCGGGATCTCCTCGGCGATCGCCGGCAGTCCCGGCACCACCGGCGTGCGTTGCGGCGTGCCGACCGCCAGGTACTTGACCTTGCCGGTCGCGAGCATGGTCGCCCCGTCGAGGCCGGTGACGAACGACGCCTGTACCTGGCCGCCGACGAACGCGGTGGTGAGCGGCGCGCCGCCGTTGTAGGGGATGTGGGTGAGCCGGGTGCCGGCGAGGCTGTTGAAGTACTCGCCGGTCATGTGCGACAGCGAGCCGTTGCCGACCGAGCCGTAGTTGAGGTTCGGGTGCTTGCCGACCCAGGCGACGAACTCCTTGGCGGTCGTGACCGGAATGTCGGCCGGCACCGCCAGGATCATCGGCGTGATCGCGACGGTCGAGATCGGGCGGAAGTCCTTGAGCTCGTCGTACGGCGTCTTGCGCATCATCGAGACCACCGCGCTCGGCCCGGTGTTGCCGAACACCAGCGTGTAGCCGTCGGGCGCCGCCTTGGCGACCATGTCGGTGCCGATGGTGCCGCCGGCGCCCGGCCGGTTGTCGATGATCACCGGCTGACCGAGCAGGTCGCTCATCGGCTGCTGGATCGCCCGCGCAAGCTGGTCGGTGCTGCCGCCCGCCGCATACGGGACGATCACGCGGATCGGCTTGGTGGGGTACGTCTGCGCCGCCGCAGGCAAGGCCGCGGCGACGATGCAGGCGAGCACGAGGCGGCGGGCGAGGGATGTGCGTGTCATGGCGTGGGTCCGGGTTGACGGTGGCTAACGGTCGAAGGGGCGGCCGCGCCGGAAGCAGACGTTGCGGAAGTGGCGAGACCGCCTTCGAGCAGCTCGTTCCAGTAGCGGCTGGCGCGCGTCATGTGGCCGAGCACGAGCTGCTGCGCTGCCGTCGCATCGCGCGCGGCGACGTGCGCGATGAGCCGGCGGTGGTCGGTCGCCGACGCGGCACCTTCGGCCTGGCTCTCGAACCACACCGCGCGGCGGCCGGCGGTGAACTCGTAGAACGCGTTCAGCACGCGCACCAGCACCGAGTTGTGCGAGGCGGCGGCGAGCGCGAGGTGGAACTCGGTGTCCTCGCCGACGATGTTGCCGCCGCGCGCGAGCACGGCCTCGGTGCGCTGCTGGACCGCGTCGAGCCGCCGCAGGTCGTCCTCGGTGCGCCGCTCGCACGCCAGGCTCGCAGCGAGCACTTCGAGCGGGCGCCGCACCTCCATCGTCTCGTCGACCTCTTCGGCGCTCGGCGCCTCCCCGAGGCCGGCGAGCATCACCAGCGTCTCGAAGCTGCTCTCCTGCGCGACGTGGCGCAGGAAGATGCCCGAGTTGGGCCGCGAGTCGACGACGCGCAGCGTGACCAGCGTGGCGAGTGCCTCGCGCACCGCGTTGCGGCCGACGCCGAGGCGCTCGGCGAAGTCGCGCTCCGACGGCAGCCGGTCGCCCGGCTGCAGGCGGCGCTCGCGCAGGTAGTTGACGATGCCGGCGATCGCCGGGGGCGGCGTGGCGCGACCGGTGCCCGACGAGGATTGCGGCCGCGTCGTCACAGGTCGAGCACCAAAGTCTTCGAGCGCGAGCCCGAGCAGCAAACCATGATCGAGTCGTTGGCGCGCTTCTCGTCGTCCGACAGGTAGTCGTCGCGATGGTCCGGCGTGCCTTCGAGCACCGGGGTGCGGCAGGTCCCGCAGACGCCCGACGAGCACGAGTACTGCACCTCGACCTCGTGGTCGAGCAGCGTGTCGAGGATGGTCTTGCCGGGCTCGACGAGAAAGCGTTGGCCGCTCTTCTTCAGCACCACTTCGAAGCCGCCGCCGGTCGCGGCCTCGCTGGCGGCCGCGAAGCGCTCGACGTGCACCTGCGTCGGCGCGCGGCCGGCGGCGAGCGCGACGAACTCGTCGATCATGCGTGCCGGACCGCAGCAGTAGAGGTGCGCGTCGGGCGGTGCCTGCGCGATCACCGCGCGCAGGTCCAGCCGCGGGTCGCCGGCGCCGAGATGAAGGCTGACGCGCGACGGCGCGTCGCCGGCGAGCCGCTCGACCGCATCGAGGAACGCCGCCTGCTCGCGCGAGCGCGCGGCGTAATGCAGCCGCCACGGGCGGCCGAGCTTCACGAGGCGGTGCAGCATCGAGACGATCGGGGTGATGCCGATCCCGCCGGCGACCAGCACCGCCGGCGCATCGGATGCGTCGAGCGCGAAGTCGTTGATCGGGCTGCTGGCCTGCAGCACGTCGCCGACGCGCGGCACGCCGTGCAGCCAGCGCGAGCCGCCGCGGCCGTCGCGGTCGAGCTGCACCGCGATCACGTAGCGATGGCGCTCGGCGGGGTCGTTGACCAGCGAGTAGCTGCGCACGCGCTGCTCCGGCAGGTGCAGGTCGACGTGCGCGCCCGCCGTGAACGGCGGCAGCACGCGGCCGTCGGCGGCGACGAGCTCGTACGACGCGACGCCGTCGGCCTCGAGACGTATTTGGCGCAGGCGCAGCGCGAGGAGGTCAGGCATCGGGGCTCAGGGCGTGTAGCCGAAGTCCTCGCCGACCCGCGCGGTCATCGGCAGCTTGCCGGCTTCCTGCCACGGCGTTCCGGCCGGCAGGGTCAGCGACACCGCTCTTACCATCCAGAGATCCGGGTCGTCGTGGCGCACCGGCTTGATGCCATCGCTCGCCAGCTTCTTCACGCTGTCGAGAAGCAGGCGCCGCGTCATCGCGATGCCGGTGTCGCTGATGCCCAGGTTCTCCTTCGAGCGGTCGTAGATCGGCGCGACGCCCGACTGGCACGCGGCGTCCTGCACCCACAGGCCCGGCAGCCCCGAGAACCAGGTCTTGGTCTGGGCGTCGTAGTTGAAGAGGAAGCCGCTCTGCGTGTTGAACTTGGTCCAGTACTTGGCGAACGGTTCGGTCGGCGGTCGCGGCGCGTAGGCATGGCGGCTCGGGTGGCCGGTCTCGCGGCCGAGATGGCCGTCGACGAACACCTGGCGCGACTTCTCGTAGAACGGCGCCGCCGGCGTGTACGAGAACATGATGCAGAGCGTGTTGCAGTCGTCGATCGGCACCCAGGCGTGGCCGCTCAGCTCCGGGTAGCGCGACTGCGGCGGCACCAGCGTGTAGAACGGCAGCAGGAACTGGTTGACGCGCCAGTAGTGGGTCTCCGGGTCGAGCACGCGGCGCGACGCGATGCTCATGCCGAAGTCGCGGCGCTGGCACTCGAACACCGGCCGCAGGTCGCGCTTCTGCACCCAGTCGCTGATCGCGCCGCCCGCGTCGATGCGGCCGTGCAGGATGGCGGCGTGCGCCGAGTCGATCTCGCCCTCGACCGCCTGCAGCCAGTTGCACTCCTGGATGCGCAGGCTCACGTGCACGTTGGCCTCGGGCACCAGGTTCCATTCCATGTTCGGCAGCGGCGGCGGCGTGTCCTGGTCCTCGCCCATGTAGGCCCAGACCATGCCGTTGCGCTCGACGCACGCGTAGTGTTTGAGGCGGATCTTGTCCTTCAGGCGCGTGTCGGCCGGCTCGGCCGGCATGTCGAGCACGCGGCCGTCGGTACCGAACTTCCAGCCGTGATAGACGCAGCGCAGACCGCAGTCCTCGTTGCGAGCGAAGACGAGCGGCGCACCGCGGTGCGGGCAGGCGTGGTCGACGAGGCCGATCGCGCCGCTGCTGTCGCGAAACGCGAGCAGTTCCTCGCCGAGCAGGCGCACGCGCTGAGGCTGGCCGTCGGGCGTGAGGTCGGCCGCCGGCAGGAACGGCAGCCAGTAGAGCCGCATCAGCTGCCCCATCGGGGTCCCCGGGCCGACCCGGGTGAGGCGTTCGTTGTCTTCGGGACTCAGCATCGGAGCTTCCTCAGCGTCGAGGGAGAGGTTCGCCGGCCGGGGGGGTGGGGGCGAGAGCCGGTAGAACCGGTGTGGTCCTACCAATCATAGATCATTGGTTGGACCATGCAAGTGCCTTGTGGGCGTGTTTGAGCATTTTTCTTGCGGTTGACGGGTGCGATGGCCGACGCCAGAATGTTGATTGGTTCAACCAAAGGACCGCATGCTCCTTCTCCGCAAAGGCTTGCCATCCGCTCCAGCTGCCGCTTGGGCGGCCATGCGTGTGCTGAGCATGCGAACCCGCGCCGCGCCGCTGCGGCGCTGATCGACCGAGCCGCCATGGATCTCGCGCGCCACTCGGCCAGCATCCCGTTCGTGCGGACGCTCGACGCGCGCTGGCTCGGCGACGACGCCAGCGGCATCAACATGCAATTGCCTCTGGCGCCGGCGGTGCGTGACGCGCAAGCGCCCGACCACATCGACCTGCGCGCCGCGATCGCGCTGCTCGACTACGCCGGCGGCGCGGCGGTCTACGCGGCGACCGCGTCGGCTGCGACGGCGACGATCGAGCTGCGCATCGACGTGCTCGACGCGCCGGCGGCCGGAGCCGACGCCTGGGTCGACGCCGCCGTCATCGCGCAGGGCTGCGGCAGCGCGCTGGTGCACGGCGCGGCCGCGTCGAGCCCGCGCGGCGCGCCGTTCGCGCGCCTCGTGGGCCGCTACATCCTCGGCAGCGGCCCGGGGCAGGCGCCTGCCGACGCTGCGTATGCGGCGGCACGCGACGCAGCCGTCGCACGCTTCGCGTCGGCCGGCGCGGGCGACGCGTCGAGCTTCGACGAGACGCTCGGCGCCCGCGAGGTCGAGGGCGACTGGTGCCTGCCGTTCGCCGACCGGCTGGTCGGTTCGGTCACCCTGCCGGCGTTCCACGGCGGGGCGATCGCCGCGGCGCTGATGACTGCGGCACGCGCGGCCGTCCCGGCAGCGACGCCGCTCGAGCTGGCGTCGCTCACGGTGCGTTACCTGCACGCGGCGCGCGGCGTCGCGACGAGCTGCCGCGCCCGCGTCGTCAAGAGCGGCCCGCGTGCGGCGTTCGTCGACGTCGACGCGGTGCAGGGCGACCGCACCGTCGCCGTCCTCCACGCGCTGTTCGGGTGAAGCTCGTGCCTTCCCGCCATGGATGGCTGAGGACCTGCTTCAGCGCGACGCGCCCGATGCGGCCGCGCCGCCGTCGACGGTGACGATGCAGCCGCTCATGTAGCTCGCGCGTGCCGACGCCATGAAGGCGACGACGTCGGCGATCTCGCGCGGCTCGGCGGGGCGGCCGAGCGGGAACGCCTGCATCAGCTCGACGTAGCGCTCGGCGTCGCCCCACTGCGTCTGCGCGCGGTGCCGCATCAACGCGACGATGCGGTCGGTCGCGACCGGCCCGGGGTTGATGCCGAGCACGCGCACGCCGTCGTTCAGGCTCTGCCCGCCGAGCGATCGCGTGAACGCCATCAGGGCGGCGTTGCCGGTGCTGCCAGCGATGTAGGCGGCCGGCAGGCGCTCGCCGGCGGCGCCGATCACGTTGACGATCACGCCGCTGCGGCGTGCCTTCATGCGCGCGTAGACCTGCCGCGTGAGGTCGATCGTGCCGAACACCTTCAGCGACCAGCCGTGCCGCCAGGCCGCCGCGTCGACCTGCTCGAGCGTGCCCGAGGGAATGTCGCCCGCGTTGTTGATCAGCAGGTCGACGTCGCCGGCATCCGTGGCGAGGCGTTCGAGCTGGCTCGGGTCGCGCAGGTCGGTCGGGTGTGCGACGGCGCGGCAGCCGTGGCGCGCGTGCAGCTCGGCGGCGACGCGCTCGAGCGCGGCGCCGTCGCGCGCCGCGAGGTGCAGCGTCGCCACGCCTTCGGCAGCCAGCGCCGCGGCGACCGCGGCACCGATGCCCTTCGACGCGCCGGTGATCAGTGCGCTGCGTCCTTCGAGGCCGAGGTCCACGGCGTCTCCTTCATCGTGCGGACGGGTGCGGTGCGCCGGCCTCCGCATCGCCGATCCAGTCGGGGTTGTTGACGCGCAGCGCGTCGGCGAGGGTGCGCTCGAGGTGCTCGAGCAGGCGCGGATCGTCGATCGCACGGGTCCCGTCGGCGATCCGCACGGCGAGCTCGCGGCGCAGCGCCGGGACCTCGCCGGCGTGGCCGAGCAGCGCGCGGAGCCGTTCCCCCTCGGCCGCGTCGTGCGTTGCGCCCAGCTGCGCCTCGCGCCCGAGCGTGCGCAGCACGTTCGCCGCGACGCGGGTCTGGAAGCGGTGGTAGCCGGCGAGCGTCGGCAGCAGCTCCGATTCGAGGTAGTCGGCGACCGCACCGAGCAGCACCGCGGCGTCGGGGATCGAGCGGGTCATGCGACGCTCCGCGCGAGGGCGAGGAAGTCCCACAGCGGCTCCTCGAGACGACGCCCGACGGCGGCGAGCTCGAGGCTCGCCGGACGACCATCGGCGCGCGTGGCGAGGCCGCGCCGCACGCACGAGATCGCCCACTTGAGGTTCGAGAACGCCTCCCAGAAGCGCACCCGCTCGACGTCGACGCGGCCGCCGGCCGCCTCGTACGCGGCATACAGCTCGGCGCGGCTGCCGAAGCCGCCGACCTCGCCGGCCCCGCCGAAGCGCCAGGTGCGCAGGCACAGCACCGCGAGGTCCTGCATCGGGTCGCCGATGCGCGCGATCTCCCAGTCGAGGATGCAGGCGAGGCCCTCCGGCCCGACGATCAGGTTGCCCGTACGGAAGTCCGCGTGCACCACGCCCACGTCCCAGCGCCGCGGCAGGTTCGCGCCGACCCAGCGCAACGCATAGGCGAGCGCGGGGTCGCCCAGGTCGTGCTCGGCGAGCAGCGCGCCGTACGTCGCAAGCTCGTCGGCGGGCGAGAGGCGCTGCAGGAAGCCGAGGCCGCCCGGCGGCATGCGGTGGATGCGGGCGAGTGCCGCGCCACACTGCGCCGCGAGCCGCCGCCGCGCCGGCGCGAGCGCCGGGTCGTGCACCACCTTGCGGCCGAGCGTCTCGCCGTCGACGCGCTCGGTGATGGTGCCGTCGCCGAGCGCATCGTCGGGCTGCAGCACGTGGCGCACGACCGGCGCGGCAACGCCGGCGCGGCGCGCCGCGACCATCAGCGCGGCGTCTTCGGCGGCGGCGAGCTTCGGCGGGCCGTGGCGGCGCGCCGGCAGTGCATCGACGGTCTGCAGGATGAGCCGGTCGACGTGTCCGGCGGCGTGCCAGTCGAACGACCAGGTGCGCTTGGTCGCGCCGCCGGTGACGCGCTGCAGCGAGCGCACTTCGCCGAGCGGGCTGTCGATGCGCCGCATCACGCGGGTCAGGGCGCGCTCGACGTCGGCGGCGTCCATCACCGGTGCCGTGCTCAGATGCGGCGCCCGGCCGCCTTCCAGAACGGGTCGCGCAGGTGACGCTTGAAGATCTTGCCGCTGTCCTCGCGCGGCAGCTGCGCGTGGAAGTCGATGCGGCGCGGCACCTTGTAGTTGGCGAGGTGCGCCTTCAGGTAGCTGCGTACGTCCTCGACGCTCAGCGTGGCGCCGGGCAGCGGCTGGACGGCGGCCGCGAGCGATTCGCCGAACTCCTCGTCGGGAATGCCGAACACCGCGCAGTCCTGCACGCCCGGGCACTGCAGCAGCGTCATCTCGATCTCGGCCGGGTAGATGTTGGTGCCGGCCGAGATCACCATGTCGGAGCGCCGGTCGCAGAGGTAGAGATGGCCGTCCTTCAGGTAACCGACGTCGCCGCAGCTGATCAGACCGTCGCGCTCGACGCTCGCGCGCTTGGCTTCGTGGTTGAGGTAGGTGAAGTCGGCATACGCCGGCACCCGCATGAAGATCTCCCCGACTTCCCCGTCCGGCACGTGGCGGCCGTCCTCGCCGTAGAACGCGATGCGCGTTCCGGGGGTCGGCACGCCGACGCTGCCGGGGTGGGCGAGCCAGTCGGTCGGCGTCGAGAGCGTCGCGGTGCCGACCTCGGTGCCGCCGTAGGTCTCGTAGACCACGGGGCCCCACCAGTCCATCAGCGCCTTCTTCACCTCGACCGGGCAGGGCGCGCCGGTGTGGGTGACCCACTCGAGCGAGCTCACGTCGTAGCGCGCGCGCACCTCCGCCGGCAGGCGCAGCAGGCGCACGAACATCGTCGGCACCATGACCGCGTGCGTGAGCCGATGCGTCGCGATCAGCGCGAGCGTTTCCTCGGGCTCGAACTTCGACTGCATCACCAGCACGTCGGCGTTCGGCAGCGCCTGCCGTCCATAGGCGTTGGGTGACGCGTGATAGAGAGGTCCGGCGATCAGCGCGCGGATGCCGGGCCGCACCCCGTAGACGCGCCCGATCAGCTCCACGTAGGCCTGAGCCTGTTCGGGCGTCGCCGGCTCGCGCCGGACGCCCTTCGGGTGGCCGGTGGTGCCGGAGGTGTAGATCATGGTCGCGCGGCTGCGCCTCGCGGGCGCGCTCCACGGCTCGAACCCGGCGCACCAGTCGGGCCAGGCGAGGTCGCCGGCGCGCGGACGCGCGAGCGCCGGGTCGATCGAATAGCGCTGCTGCACCTCGGGCGGCGTCGGCACCACGATCAGTTGCAACGCGCTCGGCAGCTCGTCGCGCAGCGGCTCGACGAGGTCTGCATGCGCGATCAGCACCTTCGGCTTCGCGTCGTCGAGCACGTAGCGCACTTCCTCGGCCTTGCCGTGCCAGTTGATCGGCACCGAATAGGCGCCGACCGCCGCGGCGGCCTGCTGCGCCTCGAGGAAGGCGAAGTCGTTGCGCAACAGCATGGCGACGAAATCGCCTTCGCCGACGCCGAGCGACGCAAGCCCGGTCGCCGCGCGCCGCGCCTGCAGCAGCAGCTCGTCGCGCGTCACCGCGCGCTCGTCCAGATAGATCAGCGGATCAGCCATGAGGTCTCGGGCGCGGGGTTGAAGGGTCGGACCATTCGCGGGGCGACCGGGTCCGTCTTGGCAGCGTGCCGAGCGGCCTCAGGCCGCCGCGGCGAGGCGGCGCGCCTGCGCGGCGACGTCGCCGAACAGCTGGTCGAGGACGTGGACGCGGCGCAGCGCGTGGCCGACCGCGTATTCCTCGGTCATGCCGATGCCGCCGTGGATCTGCACCGCGTGCTGGCAGACGAGGCGGGCATGACGGCCGACGACGAGCTTGGCGCGCGAGAGGTCGCGCGCCGATTCGTCGCCGGCCGGGTCGTCGAGCGCGACCGCCGCGGCGATCGCCATGCTGCGCGCCATCTCGAGGCCGACCAGCATCTCGGCTGCCTTGTGGCGGAGCGCCTGGTTCTCGCCGATGGGCCGGCCGAACTGGCGTCGCGTGTTGAGGTAGTCGACGGCGAGCTCGTACGCGAGCTCCATCGCGCCGACCATGTCGGCGCACGCCGCGCCGATGCCGGCGGCGAGCGTCGCGCGCAGCGCGGCGTCGGCGGCGCCGGCGTCGCGCGGGTCGCCGAGCGGTTCGGCGGCGGCGCCGTCGAAGGCGATCTCGGCGGCCGGCGTGTCGTCGACGAGACGGTGCGCGCGTCGCTGCATGCCGGCCGCGTCGGCGTCGACGATGAAGAGGGCGATGCCGCCGGTGTCGCCCGGGGCGCCGTCGATGCGCGCGCTGACGACGAGGCTCGATGCCGCCGCGCCGTGCAGCACGTTGATCTTGCGGCCATCGAGGCGCCAGGCGCCGCCCTCGGCCCGCGCGCGGGTCGCGATCCGGCGCTCGGCGTGATGCGCGCCCGCCTCGTCGTGCGCCCAGGCGAGCAGCCGCGTGCCGGCGGCGACGCCCGGCAGCAGGGTACGCCGCTGCGCCTCGTCGCCGGCGTGCTGCAGCGCGGTCGCGCCGAGCACCGCCGACGCGAGCAGCGGCTCGAGCAGCAGCGCGCGCCCGCAGGCCTGCATCACCACCATGCGGTCGACCGCGCTGCGGGCGAAGCCGCCGTACGCCTCGTCGACGGCAAGACCGGTGACGCCGAGCTCGGCGAGCCCGCTCCAGAGCTCGCTGCTGAAGCCGGCGTCCGAGGCGGCCGCGGTGCGGCGCTGCTCGAAGCGGCCGCGGTCGGCGAGCAGGCGGCGCACGCTGTCGTGGAGCTGGATCTGGTCGTCGTCGAGTTCGAAGTTCATCGCGCGCTCCGTGTGCTCACCCGACGATCGCCTTGGCGAGGATGTCCTTCTGCACCTCGCTGGTCCCGCCGTAGATGCTCGCCGCGCGCGAATAGAAGTAGCGCGGCGCGAGCGGCGGGTGCTCGCGGTCGTCGAGCGGGCGCCGTTCCAGGCCGGCGGGGCCGTGCAGGCGCGCGAGCAGGGCGGCGATGTCCTGCTGCAGCTCGACGCCCTTCAGCTTGAGAACCGACGCGAAGGCCGGCAACGCGTCGCGTGCACGCTCGCTCAGCAGGAAGCGCCAGTTGGTGATCTCGAGCGCGCGGATCTCGGCGTCGAGCGTCGCGAACTCGGATGCGAGCTGCGCATCGTCGAGCAGCGTGCGCTCGCCCTCGCGCGTCGAGCCGGCGAGCTCGCGCGCGAATTCGAGGCGCTCGCGGCACAGGCCCACGTTCGCGATGCCGGTGCGCTCGTTCGCGAGCAGGAACTTGGCGCAGCTCCAGCCCCTGTTCTCCTCGCCGACGAGGTTGGCGACCGGCACGCGCACGTCGTCGAAGAACACCTCGTTGAGGTGGTGGTCGCCGTCGAGCGAGGTGATCGGGCGGATCGTGATGCCCGGCGTGCGCAGATCGATCAGCAGGAACGAGATGCCGTGCTGCTTGTGCGCCGCGGCGTCGGTGCGGACGAGGGCGAACACCCAGTCCGCGAAGTGCGCGGTGGTGGTCCAGATCTTCTGGCCGTTGACGACGTAGTGGTCGCCGTCGCGGCGCGCGTGGGTGCGCAGCGACGCGAGGTCGGAGCCCGAGCCCGGTTCCGAGAAGCCCTGGCAGAACCAGAGGTCGAGGTTCGCGAGGCGCGGCAGGAACCAGTCGCATTGCGCGGGCGTTCCGAACTTCATCAGCACCGGGCCGAGCATCGTGAGGTTGAACACCTGCGGCAGCGGCGCGGGCGCGCGGTACATCTCGTCGAGGAGGATCAGCCGCTCCATCTGGCCGAGTTCGGAGCCGCCGTAGCGGCGCGGCCAGTGCGGCGCCGCCCAGCCGCGCTCGTTGAGGATGCGCTGCCAGGTGACGGTGTCCTGCTTGCGCGGCGGATGCCCCAGGCGCAGGCGCTGGCGGATGTCGGCCGGCAGCCGCTCGCGGATGAACGCCCGCACCTCGTCGCGGAAGGCCTGCTGCGCGGTGGTGAGGGCTAGATCCAAGCGGGTCTCCTGACGGGCATCGGCAGCGAGTGTAGCGTTCGGTGCGCATAGGTTCAACCAATGATGAAAAGACGCGTATAACGTCTCCTGCAGCTCGGTGCGACGGCACGCCGTGGCACCGCGCCGAACGGTCGGACCGAACGAGGGAGCATCGATGCCGAACACCAGGACTGCGAGCGCGCCGACGGCGCCCGCCGCGGCCACGCCGACATCGGCGTCGCCAACGCTGGCGCGCGACGCGAGCGCCGGCGCGCCGTCTTTCGTTCCGGTGCGCAAGCGCCGCGCGTTCGAGGCGGTCTGCGACCAGATACGGCGTCAGATCGCCGACGGTTCGCTGCAGGCCGGGCATCGTCTGCCGGGCGAGCGCGAGCTCGCCGAGCAGTTCGACATCAGCCGCAGCGGCGTGCGCGAGGCGCTGCGCAGCCTCGAGCTCGCCGGTCTCGTGGAGGCCCGCACCGGCGTCAACGGCGGCTTCTTCATCCGGACCGGCCAGCCCGACGGCGTCACGCAGGCGGTGCGCGACATGGTCGCGCTCGGGCAGATGCCGACCGCCAGCGTCACCGAGGCGCGCATCGAGCTGACCTGCGTCGCGCTGCGGCTGGCGTGCGAGCGCGCAACCGCCGCCGAGCTCGACGCAATCGAGGCCGACATCGCGTTCCACGCCGAACGCTTTCGCCACGGCCAGGGCTCGCGCAACGTGCGTTCGGTGGGCGAGTTCTATCGGCTGCTCGCGCGCGCGACCCACAACGAGGTGATCGTCATGCTCGTCGACGCGCTCTCGGAGATCGTGCGCACCCTGCTGGCGCGGGTCGATCCCACGCCGCGCGAGGACATGATCGCGGTGCGCCGCAAGGTGCTGCAGCACCTGCGCGAGCGCGACGCCGAGGCGGCGTGCGCGGCGATGACGCAGCACCTGAGGAACCTCGACACCTACCTCGAGGAGCAGAGTCGCGAGCGCGCCACGCGGGGCGCACCGGCCAAGCGCGCGCTCCGGGCGACGGCGGGGTAGCGCGGCGGCGGGGTAGCGCGGCGGCGGGAGCGCTCGAGTGCTGCGGGGTCGGCATCCCGGCGCCGCGCGCGAGGCGTCGGTACGCACGGTCGCCACGCTTGCTGTTTCTCGTCAAATGATCGACAATGAACGCTCATCTGATTGGAGCGCGAATGGCCAAGAGCACGATGTCGATCACCGGTTATGGCGGGTCGGGGGCGCCGCGCGTGCCGCGCGAGGCACCCGCTGCCAAGGCGGCGGCGCCGGTGGCTGCCACCGATTACCTCGGCGTCTACCAGGCCGGGCCCATGGAGCGCATCCGCCTCGTCAAGAGCGGCGTGCCCGCGAGCGCGCTCGACGCGATGGCGCGCAGCATGGCGGTATCCAAGGAAAAGCTGGTCGGCACGCTCGGCTTGCCGCGCGCGACGGTCGACCGCAAGTCGCGCGAGAACAAGGCGCTCTCCCCCGACGAAGGCTCGCGCGTGCTCGGAATGTCGCGCCTCGTCGGCCAGGTGCAGGCGATGGTGCAGGAGTCGGGCCGGCCCGAAGGCTTCGACGCCGCGACGTGGGTGGCGCGCTGGCTCGAGCGGCCGCTGCCGGCGCTCGGGGGCCAGCGCCCCGCCGAGCTGATGGACACGCCCGAGGGTCAGGCGCTGGTGGCCGACCTCGTCGCGCGCATGCAGAGCGCGGCCTACGCTTGACGGTTGCACTCTGGCGCATCGCGACCGACGCGCCCGACTACGAAGCCCACGATCTTGGCGGCCGCGGCGCCGAGAAGACCGGCGGGCGCTGGAACCGCAAGGGCCGGCCGGTCGTCTACAGCGCCTCGAGCATCGCGCTGGCGTGCCTCGAGACCATCGTCCACCTCAATGCCGACGGACTGCCGCTCAACCGCTTCCTGGTGCGCATCGAGGTGCCCGACGAGGTCTGGGCGCGGCGCGAGGTCCGCACCGCCGCCGACCTGCCGGTCGGCTGGAGCGCGATTCCCGAGGGCAAGGTTTCGCTCGACACCGGCGACGCCTGGCTGCAGTCGGGAGCCAGCGCCCTGCTCCTGGTGCCGTCGGTGATCGTGCCGGAGGAGTTCAACGCGCTCGTCAACCCGGCGCATCGCGACGCCGCGCGGCTTGTCGCGCGCAAGGAGCGGCCGTGGTTCTACGACCAGCGGCTCGTGCCGTGAGCGTTCGACCAAGCGCGCACCGCGGCTGAACGCCCCCGCCGCACAGGCTCGTCGACCGCGTGCGCGTGCGGCGTGAGCCCGGCTCTCGCGCAGCGCCTCGCGCATGAGCTTTCCTCACAGAGGCGACTTCTAGAATTTCCCGGCACGAATCCCGAAGCCACCTCGGCCGGTCGCGATGCAGCCGTACGGCTCAACCCTGGAGACGCCATGAAGTCGAACCTCTTCGCCCGTCATCGTCGTTCGCTGGTCGGTGCGCTGGTCGCCACGCTGGGTGCCGGTCTCGCCGTACCCGCCGCCGCGCAGGCCAACTGGCCGAGCCGCCCGATCAAGCTGATGGTGCCGTACGCGGCCGGCGGCTCGACCGACATCCTGTCGCGCCTGCTCGCCGAGCGGCTGACCGAGAAGCTGGGTCAGCAGGTGCTGGTCGAGAACCGCGGCGGTGCCGGCGGCAGCGTCGGCGCCACCGCGTTCGTGAAGAGCGCCGCCGACGACCATTCGTTCATGATGGTCACGCAGTCGCAGATCTCGATCAATCAGTTCCTGTTCAAGGACAAGCTGGGCTACGACCCGGTCGCCGATTTGCAGCCGGTCGGGCTGGTCGCGCAGACCACCAACGCCATCGTCGCGTCGTCGAGCCTGCCGGTGACCACCTTCAAGGGTCTCATCGACTATGCCAAGGCGAACCCCGGGAAGGTGGCGTACTCGAGCGCGGGCGTCGGCAGCACCGGCCACCTGCTCAACGAGCTGATGAAGACGACGCTCGGCATCGACATCGTGCACGTCCCGTACAAGGGCAACGGCCCGGCGATGCAGGCGGTGGTGGCGGGCGAGGTGCAGTTCAACACCGACAACATGCCGCAGCTGCTGCAGCAGATCAAGGGCGGCAAGGTCAAGCCGCTTGCAGTGACGACCGACAAGCGCTGGTTCCAGCTGCCCGACGTGCCGACCGTGGTCGAGCTCGGCTATCCGAAGCTGGTCACGGTGGTGTGGTTCGGCCTCGTCGCGCAGAAGTCGATGCCGCGCGAGACGCTGCTGCGCATGAACAAGGCGGTCAACGAGATCCTCGCCCAGCCGCAGTTCAATGCACTGCTGCGCGAGAACAGCCTCGAGGCGACGCCCGGAACGCCCGAGCAGATGAGCAAGCTCGCGGCCACCGAGCGCGTGCGCTGGAAGGCCGTGGTCGAGGCGTCGGGCGCGACCACCGAATGACGCTGGGCGTTGCGGCGCGCGCAGACCGCCGCTGACCGTTCGAACGCCGCAAGGGCCGGTACCGCGAGGTGCCGGCCCTTCGTGTCTGAACGAGGCCGTGGGTGGCGACGCGCCCGGGTGACCGTATGCTTTCGGCACCGCGCCGGTCCGGCGTGCCACAAGGAGTCAGCCGATGAGCTTCGTGTCCGAATTCAGGGACTTTGCGATCAAGGGCAACGTGATCGACCTCGCGGTGGGCGTGATCATCGGCGCCGCGTTCGGACGCATCGTCGACTCGCTGGTCGGCGACGTGATCATGCCGGTGATCGGCCGCATCATCGGCGGGCTGGACTTCTCCAACTACTACCTGCCGCTGGCCGGACAGCCGTTCGGATTACCGCTCGCGGAGGCCAAGAAGGGCGGGGCGGTGCTGGCCTACGGCAGCTTCATCACGGCCGGCGTGAGCTTCCTGATCCTCGCGTTCATCATCTTCATGATGGTCCAGCAGATCAACCGGCTCAAGCGAAAGGCGCCGGCTCCCACGCCCGAGGTCGCCGAGGAGGTCAAGCTGCTGCGCGAGATCCGCGACTCGCTCAGGCGTTGAACCTCCGCTAGAGGCGGCGCCAGAACCAAAAACGCCGTGCTGAGCACGGCGTTCTCGTCGGAAGAGCCGACGCTCAGCGTGACGCCGCCGAGGCCGGGGCAGCTGCCGCGCCGGCGTCGCTGGCAGCGCCCACGGTGCCGCTCATCGCGCCGGCGGTGCTCGCAGCGTTGCCGGTGCTCACCGCCGCGCCGCTCGACACGCCCGCGCCGCTCGCCGCGTCGCTCGCCGGCGTGGCCGAGGTGATGGCCGGTGCCATCGACGCGACCGGCGCCGTCGCGGGCACCGGAGCCGTCGCCGGTGCGCTCTGCACCGCCGACGCCGGGGCGCCGTGCGGGGCTGCCGCACTGCCGCTGCCCGCCATCGGCAGCAGCGGAACGATCAGCAGCGCGACGATGTTGATGATCTTGATCAGCGGGTTGACGGCGGGGCCGGCGGTGTCCTTGTAAGGATCGCCGACGGTGTCGCCGGTGACGGCCGCCTTGTGGGCCTCGCTGCCCTTGCCGCCGTGGTGGCCGTCCTCGATGTACTTCTTGGCGTTGTCCCAGGCGCCCCCGCCGGTGCACATCGAGATCGCGACGAAGAGGCCGGTCACGATGGTGCCCATCAGCAGGCCGCCGAGAGCGGCCGGGCCGAGCAGCAGGCCGACGAGGATCGGCGCGATCACCGGCAGCAGGGACGGTACGACCATTTCCTTGATCGCCGCGGTGGTCAGCATGTCGACCGCACGGCCGTATTCGGGCTTGCCGGTGCCTTCCATGATGCCCTTGATGTCGCGGAACTGGCGCCGCACCTCGACCACCACGGCGCCCGCCGCGCGGCCGACCGCTTCCATCGCCATCGCGCCAAACAGGTAGGGGATCAGGCCACCGATGAAGAGGCCGATGATCACGCGCGGGTCGCTGAGGTCGAACGAGATGTTCATGCCGCGACCGGCCAGCGAGTGCGTGTAGTCGGCGAACAGTACGAGCGCGGCGAGGCCCGCCGAGCCGATCGCGTAGCCCTTGGTCACCGCCTTGGTGGTGTTGCCGACCGCGTCGAGCGGGTCGGTGATGTCGCGCACCGCCGACGGCAGTTCCGCCATCTCGGCGATGCCGCCGGCGTTGTCGGTGATCGGGCCGTAGGCGTCGAGCGCGACCACGATCCCGGCCATGCTCAGCATGGCGGTCGCCGCGACGGCGATGCCGTAGAGGCCGGCGAGCCAGTACGAGATCATGATCGCGGCGCAGACGAAGAGCACCGGCCACGCCGTCGAGCGCATCGAGACGCCGAGGCCGGCGATGATGTTGGTGCCGTGGCCGGTGGTCGACGCCTGCGCGATGTGCTGCACCGGCTTGTACTGCGTGCCGGTGTAGTACTCGGTGATCCAGACCAGCAGCGCGGTGAGCGCGAGCCCGACGACGCAGGCGCCGAACAGCGACATCGCCGAGACCGTGCCGCCGTCGGCTAGCGTGGTCGCCTGCGGGAACATCGCGCGGGTGACGAAGTAGAACGCGATCAGCGACAGGATGCCCGCGACCGCCAGACCCTTGTAGAGCGCCGGCATCACGTTCTTCATGCCGGGTGCGGCCTTCACGAACGCGCAGCCGATGATCGAGGCGATGATCGACACCGCGCCGAGCAGCAACGGGTAGATCACGGCATTGGCGCCGGCGCCGGTGACCATCAGTGCGCCGAGCGACATGGTCGCGATGATGGTGACGGCGTAGGTCTCGAACAGGTCGGCGGCCATGCCGGCGCAGTCGCCGACGTTGTCGCCGACGTTGTCGGCGATCACCGCCGGGTTGCGCGGGTCGTCTTCGGGAATGCCCGCCTCGACCTTGCCGACGAGGTCGGCGCCGACGTCGGCGCCCTTGGTGAAGATGCCGCCGCCGAGCCGCGCGAAGATGGAGATCAGCGAGGCGCCGAACGCGAAGCCGAGCAGCGGCTTGAGGGTCGCGGCGAGGTCGGTGGAGCGGCCCGCGTCACCGGCGGTCAGATACATGTAGAAGCCGGCGACCCCGAGCAGGCCGAGGCCCACCACCAGCATGCCGGTGATCGCGCCGCCCTTGAAGGCGACCGCGAGCGCCGGCCCGATGCCGTTGGTGGCCGCCTGCGCCGTGCGCACGTTCGCGCGCACCGAGACGTTCATGCCGATGAAGCCGCAGGCACCGGAGAGGATCGCGCCGAGCACGAAGCCGACCGCGCTCAGCTTGTCGAGGAACACGAAGATGAGGACCGCGAGCACCACGCCGACCAGCGCGATCGTCTTGTACTGCCGGGCCAGATAGGCCGCGGCGCCTTGCTGGATCGCCGAGGCGATTTCCTGCATGCGCGGGTTGCCGGCGTTCTGGCTGAGGATCCAGTTGCGCTGAAAGAAGCCGTAGAGGACTGCGGCGAGTCCGCAGGCCAGCGAGACATAGAGCGCCGTCGTGGGAGAGATCAAGTTGGTTCCTTCCTCGTGTGTCGTGTTCTGCTGGGAACGTCCGAGGAACGGCGCCGCGCGACCGTGAGGTCTTGCCGGCGACGTACCGAACCGCCTGAATGTAAAGGAACAACCCTGCTGCCAACATCGCTTTGAACCCCGAGGGTCGGACCGGGTCTCGCGCGACGCGGCGTCGGCGCCACACCCTGGGATTCGTGCCGATGGCGCCCGCCGCAGCTTGGCGGCACGGACCGGCCACAGGCCCCCGCATAAAATGCGCGACCTTCTTCAACGGCGATACCGATGAGCTTCCACCACGTGACCCCCGGCGCGCGCGCGCCCGACGAATTTAACGTCATCATCGAGATCCCGATGAACGCCGACCCGATCAAGTACGAGGTCGACAAGGAGAGCGGGGTGATGTTCGTCGACCGCTTCATGAGCACGGCAATGCACTACCCCTGCAACTACGGCTACGTGCCGCGGACGCTGTCGGACGACGGCGACCCGGTCGACGTGCTCGTGATCACGCCGTTCCCGCTCGGCGCCGGCGTCGTCGTGACGTGCCGCCCGATCGGCGTGCTGAAGATGACCGACGAGGCCGGCGGCGACGCCAAGCTGCTCGCGGTGCCGATCGACAAGATCCTGCCGATCTACAAGCACTGGCAGAAGCCTGAAGACATGAACGAGCTGCGCCTGCAGCAGATCCAGCACTTCTTCGAGCACTACAAGGACCTCGAGCCCAACAAGTGGGTCAAGGTGGTGGGCTGGGAAGGCCCCGACGCGGCACGCGAGGAAGTCCGCAACTCGATCGCCGCCTATGAACGGGCGCGGCACGAAAGGGCCAGTCCGCCGGTCGATCGGCGCCTCTGAAGCGTTGGTGCGGAGAGCTGGCTGGAGGCGTGATCGGCGCGCCCCGGCGCTCGCTTCTCAGCTGCTCGTCTCGGCCCTGAACGGTCGGCGCTCGTTCAGCTCGTCCAGATAGTCGTCGATGCCGGCGCCCTCGCGCGCCAGGTAGTTGCCGATCGCGTCGGCGAACTGCGGGTGCGCCAGCCAGTGCGCCGACCAGGTCTCGACCGGCAGCAGGCCGCGCGCCATCTTGTGTTCGCCCTGCGCGCCGCCTTCGAAGCGCTCGAAGCCGTTGGCGATGCACCAGGCGAGCGGACGGTAGTAGCACGCCTCGAAGTGCAGGCAGTTCACCGGCGCGAGGGTGCCCCAGTAGCGTCCGAACGCGGTCTTGCGCACCGGGTCGATGACGACCAGCGAGGCAGCGATCGCCTCGCCGTCGCGGCGCGCGATGAACATCAGCCAGTTCTCGGGCAGCGCCGCCGCGGCGCGCGCGAAGAAGTCGCGCGTCAGGTACGGGGCCGAGTGGTGCGCGCGGTAGGTGAGGGTGTAGCAGCGATAGAAGAAGTCCCAGTCGGCCGGCGTGATCGCGCTGCCCTGCCGCTGCTCGAACTCGATGCCCGCGTCGGCGACGCGGCGCCGCTCCTGCTGGATCTTCTTGCGCTTGTCGCGCTGCAGGTGCGCAAGGAATTCGGCGAAGTCGGCGTACGGCTCGGGCGAACGGTTGTGCCAGTGGAACTGCACCGTGCGCCGCATCAGCCAGCCCCGTTCGCGCAGCACCGCCTGGTCGGCAGCGTCGACGAACAGCAGGTGCGCCGACGAGAGCTCGTTGCCGGCGGCCAGCTGCTCGAGCGCAAGCACGAGCGCGCGCCGCACGGCGTCGTCCGCAGCCAGCAGGCGCGGCCCCGGCACCGGCGTGAACGGCACCGCGCCCAGCAGCTTGGGGTAGTACGTCAGCCCATGGCGCCGGTACGCGTCGGCCCAGGCCCAATCGAACACGTATTCGCCGTACGAGTGGCCCTTCAGGTAGACCGGGCAGGCGCCGACCAGCCGGCCGGCGCGCCGCACCAGCAGGTAGTGCGGCGCCCAGCCGGTGTCCTCGATCGCGCTGCGCGAGCGGTCGAGCGCGAGCAGGTAGGCGTGGCGCACGAACGGGTTGGCCGACGGCTGGCGCTCGACGAGCGCGTCCCATTCGGCGGCATCGATGGCGGTCAGATCGTCCTCGACCTCGACCGTGACGCCTTCGTCGGCGCTCGCCGCTGCCGGGCGCCGCTGGCTGGCGTTCTTCATGGAGATGGCAGGCGAAAAGCGCCGATCTTAGGGAGCGCGTGGTCGGCGTGCATGCGACGGCCAGGCAGTCCCTTCACCGCTCGCGGCCGAGGCGCGCACCCTTGCCCTAAACTAGCCCGCCCCGCGACTTCCGAGCCCTCGGCATGAAACAGATCACCGCCATCGTCAAGCCGTTCAAGCTCGAAGAAGTGCGTGAAGCGCTGGCCGCCAACGGCGTCACCGGCCTCACGGTCACCGAGGTGAAGGGCTTCGGGCGCCAGAAGGGGCATACCGAGCTCTACCGAGGCGCGGAATACGTGGTGGACTTCCTGCCCAAGGTCAAGATCGACCTCGTCGTGAAGGACGACGACGCCGACCGCTGCATCGACGCGATCGTCAAGGCGGCCAAGACCGGCAAGATCGGCGACGGCAAGATCTTCGTCACGCCGGTCGAGACGGTGGTGCGGATCCGCACCGGCGAGACCGACGAAGACGCGGTCTGATCGCGACGGCGCAGGCTGGCCCGCCCCGCAGGCCGACGTCGTCGGCTCGCAAATGCGACAGGCACCGTGGTGGTGGGCCCTAGTCGAAGAGGCGCCGCTTCGGCGGCGGCGGCAGCTCGACGAGGCGCGTCCCGCACACCACGTCGTGCCAGAACTGGTGCTCGCGCTGCAGCAGCGTGAGAAGGGCGTACAGGACGATGCCGGCGCCGACGGCGGCCAGGCTCTGCCATGGCGGCAGGCGGTTCACCTGCGCGTAAAGCGTTCCCGGCAGGAACCACATGCAGGCCGCGAGGTAGCGCATCAGCGCCCGGGCCTGACTGAGGCGCTTGCCGTCGGCGGTGACGACCTCGATGCGCCAGGTCTGCATCGCGAGCGTCTGGCCCCGGCGCGACCAGAACCAGGTGAAGTAGACACCGTAGAAGACGAAGGCGTAGACGCGCAGCGCCGCGTCGCTCTGCAACGGGTGCTGGTGCTCGGTCTGCGCGACGAACCATGCTCCGACCGCGCCCGGGATGAGGCCGATGCCGAACAGCAGCATCGCTTCGTAGACGAAGCACGCCATGCGGCGTGCCAGCCCCGGGGTCGGCCCGAACGCCGGCGGCGCGCCGGCCACCACGCTGTCGGCGCTCATCGAGCCGGTTCCGGCGGCGCGGCGGGCGCTGCCGGGCTGCCGATCGCAGCGGCCTGAGGGCCGCGCTTGGGCAGCAGCGTCGAGCGGTCGACGAACTCGGGGGTGGCGGCGATCTTGGGCATGCCGGTCTGTTGATGCGGCGGCGGCGACGGCCGCCGGGAGATCAGGGTCGTGGTGGCACCCGGTCCCGCGCGCACGACGGTCGGCGCGATCGTCTTCGGCTGTGCCGACAGCGACGGGTTCGGTACGACGTTCGACTTCGCCTGCGAGCTTTCGAGCACCGGGTGCAGTGCGTTCGGCGCGGCTGCCTCTGCAGCCGGCGCCGATGCCGCGCGCGCGGCGAGGCGCCGCTTCTGCTCGGGCGGCAGCGCCTGGTAGTCGAGCCAGCGCTGGCGCCGCTCGTCGGCGGCGACACGGTTGGCTTCCTGGAAGCGCATGCGGGCGTGTCCGCGTTCGGCTGGCGTGAGCTTGGCCCACTCGGCCATGCGTTCCTGGATGCGCGTCTGCTCGGCAAGGGGCAGGGTATGGAAACGCTCGGCCATGACGAGCCATTTCTGCTTGCGCTCGGGCTCGATCGACGGCCAGTCGCGCTCGAGCGGAGCCAGCACCTGACGCTGCGTCGGCGTCAGCGCCGACCAGCGCACGCCGCGCTCGGCGCTCGCCGCGCGTCGGCCGGCCCCGTCGTTGCCGCGCGGGGTCGCGCTCGTCGCCGCGGCGGCGGACGCGACGCTCGCCGCGTTGGCAGGTGCGCCCGGCGCCGCTGCCGTCGCGAACGGCGATGCGATGAGGGCAAGCACGAGCAGGGCACCACCGCCGCCGAGGATTTCGCGCGCCACCCCGAGCAGCGCGCGGCCGGGCAGTCCGGCTCGCGTGTTCATGGACCGGGCGCGCTCTTGAGGTATTCGACGAAACCCGCGTCGCGGTAGGCGTTGATCGGCAGGTCGTCGCCGAGGAGGGCGGCGTCGAGCTCGGCGGCCACCTTGATCTGCGCGCGCGACTGGCCGTGCTGGATGAGCACCAGGCCGCCGACGAGCGCGACCAGCGGCGCCACCGACGCGAGGCGCAACCACCAGCTCGGACCGCCGGCGCGGATGCCGGCGCCGGCCGCGCTGACGCCGACCAGGACGCCAGCGGCTTGCTCCTGAGTCTGGCGAGCGGTGCGCGCGCGCTCGAGCGCCTGTTCTCGCGCGAAACGCAGCCGCTCGGCAATGTCGCCGTCGATCTCGTCGCTGCGCTCGGTCAGGTGGGCGGTGATCCGCTTGGCCAGGCGCAGTTCGAGGGCGTCGCGGACGGCGGGGCGGGTCAGGGGGTGTTGGGGGTTCATCGAGAGATTCCCTTCGCCTTGAGGGCTCTGGCCAGCGCATGGACCGCCCGCGAGCAGTGCGTCTTGACACTCCCTTCCGAGCAGCCCATGGCGGCAGCGGTTTCAGCGACGTCGAGTTCCTCCCAGTAACGCAGCAGGAAAGCCTCGCGTTGACGGCCCGGGAGCTGTGCGACCTCGGTCTCGATGGTTTGCAGGATCTGTGCCCGCGACACCGAATCGGCCGCGCTTTCGGTCGCCGGCGAGCTGCCGAGCGCCTCGAGCGTCTCCAGTATGTCGAACTCGCCATCGTCGCCGGCGCGCTCGAACTCGGAGAAGTTCGTGAGCGTGGAGTTCCGCACCTTCTGACGACGGAAGTAATCCATCGTCGCGTTCGAGAGGATGCGCTGGAACAGCAGCGGCAGCTCGGCGGGCGGACGATCGTGATAGCTGCTCGCCAGCCGGATCATCGACTCCTGGACGATGTCGAGGGCGGCATCGTCGTCACGGACCGCGTACGAGGCGCGCTTGAAGGCACGCTTCTCGACGCTCTTCAGGAAGTCGGAAAGTTCTTTGTCGGATGCCAAGGTCGGCCGGGCGGAGTCGGCGCGATTATCCACGCCGGCCGAATGCGGCCCGCCAGCAACGGATCCGACCTGGCGCGGGTGCGATAATGTGCGGTTGCACAACAGAACTGCCGAGACCGCCGCGCCCGATCCGAGGCGCCGATGTCCGGCCCCGCAGCTACCGTACCCGCCTCACGAGGGCGGGCAAGGTGCACCGATGGTTTTTCGTCAGAGAAATTCACAGAGGTCCGACATGGAAACTTTCGCTCCCGAAGCCAAGGTGGCGCTCGCCGCCATTCCCCCCACCCCTCCCGCCGATCCGAACGGATCCGAGATCCTGGTCCGCAGCCTGCAGGCCGAAGGCGTCAAGTACCTCTGGGGCTACCCCGGCGGCGCCGTCCTCTACATCTACGACGCGCTTTACAAGCAGCAGTCGATCCAGCACGTGCTGGTCCGCCACGAGCAAGCGGCGGTCCATGCGGCCGACGGCTACGCACGAGCGACCGGCGAGGTCGGCGTCGCGCTCGTCACCTCCGGACCGGGCGTCACCAACGCGGTCACGGGCATCGCGACCGCGTACATGGACTCGATCCCGATGGTGATCGTGACCGGGCAGGTGCCGACGCCGGCGATCGGGCTCGATGCGTTTCAGGAGTGCGACACCGTCGGCATCACGCGCCCGATCGTCAAGCACAACTTCCTCGTCAAGGACGTGCGCGAGCTCGCCTCGACGATCAAGAAGGCGTTCCACATCGCGCGTACTGGCCGCCCGGGTCCGGTGGTGGTCGACGTGCCGAAGGACGTGTCCATGGCGACCGCGCCGTTCCACTACCCGGCGTCGATCGACATGCGCTCGTACAACCCGGTGCGCAAGGGCCACGGCGGGCAGATCAGGAAGGCCGTGCAGCTGCTGCTCGGCGCCAAGCGCCCGTACATCTACACCGGCGGCGGCGTGATCCTGGGCAACGCGTCGGCCGAGCTGCGCGCGCTCGTCGACCTGCTCGGCGCGCCGTGCACCAACACGCTGATGGGTCTGGGCGCCTTCCCGGCGAGCGACCCCAAGTTCCTGGGCATGCTCGGCATGCACGGCACCTACGAAGCGAACATGACGATGCAGAACTGCGACGTCCTGCTCGCCGTCGGTGCGCGCTTCGACGATCGCGTGATCGGCAACCCCAAGCACTTCGCATCGGTCGACCGCAAGATCATCCACATCGACATCGACCCGTCGTCGATCTCGAAGCGGGTGCGCGTCGACGTGCCGATCGTCGGCGACGTGAAGGAGGTGCTGGTCGAGCTCGCCGCGCAGCTGCGCGAGGCCTCGTCGCGGCCCGACGCCGCCGTGCTGCGCCAGTGGTGGAACCAGATCGACACGTGGCGCGGCCGCGAGTGCCTGAAGTACGCCGGCAGCAACGAGGTCATCAAGCCGCAGTACGTGATCGAGACGCTGCGCAACCTCACGCGCGACCGCGACACCTACGTCACCTCGGACGTCGGGCAGCACCAGATGTGGGCGGCCCAGTACTACCCGTTCGAGGAGCCGCGGCGCTGGATCAACTCGGGCGGCCTCGGCACCATGGGCGTCGGCCTGCCGTACGCCATGGGGATCAAGCTCGCCAAGCCGGATTCGGACGTCTTCTGCATCACCGGCGAAGGCTCGATCCAGATGTGCATCCAGGAGCTCTCGACCTGCCGCCAGTACAACACGGCGGTCAAGGTGATCTCGCTCAACAACGGCTACCTGGGCATGGTGCGCCAGTGGCAGCAGATCGACTACGGCAGCCGCTACTCGCACAGCTACATGGACGCGCTGCCCGACTTCGTGAAGCTCGCCGAGGCTTACGGGCATGTCGGGCTGGTGGTCGCGCGGCCGTCCGACGTCGAGCCGGCGCTGCGCGAGGCGATCCGGCTCAAGGATCGCACCGTGTTCCTCGACGTGCGCACCGATCCCGCCGAGAACGTCTGGCCGATGGTGCAGGCCGGCAAGGGCATCACCGAGATGCTGCTGGGGTCGGAAGACCTCTGACCCCGGCACCGGGTCGCGTGTCGACCCGGACCTGAGCGCCGCCGGGCGCGCCTGCGGGCGTGCCCCGCGCGCCGCCCCATCCATCGAGCACGTCGCCAGGCGGCGTGCCAGCCAGAGGTTCGAACATGAAACACATCATCGCGTTGCTGCTGGAGAACGAGCCGGGCGCGCTGTCGCGCGTGGTCGCGCTGTTCTCGGCGCGCGGCTACAACATCGAGACGCTGACGGTCGCGCCGACCGAGGACGCGTCGCTGTCGCGCATGACGATCGTGACCACCGGGTCCGACGAGGTGATCGAGCAGATCACCAAGCATCTCAACCGCCTGATCGAGGTCGTCAAGGTCGTCGACCTGACCGAAGGCGCCTACACCGAGCGCGAGCTCATGCTGATCAAGGTGCGCGCCGTCGGCAAGGAGCGCGAGGAGATGAAGCGGATGGCGGAGATCTTCCGCGGCCGCATCATCGACGTCACCGACAAGAGCTACACCATCGAGCTGACCGGTGACACCGGCAAGCTCGACGCCTTCCTCGAGGCGATCGACCGCAGCGTCATCCTCGAGACGGTGCGCACCGGCACCAGCGGCATCGGCCGCGGCGAACGCATCCTGCGCCTCTGACGAGAGCGGCACCCCATCCCAACGACACGAAGGAGAACTGCATGAAGGTTTACTACGACAAAGACGCCGACCTCAGCCTCGTCAAGGGCAAGAACGTCACCATCATCGGCTACGGCTCGCAGGGCCACGCGCACGCCCAGAACCTGTCGGACAGCGGCGTCAACGTGACCGTCGGTCTGCGCCGCAGCGGCGCGTCGTGGGGCAAGGCCGAGCAGGCCAAGCTCAAGGTCGCCGAAGTCGCCGACGCGGTGCGCCAGGCCGACATCGTGATGATGCTGCTGCCTGACGAGCAGATCGCCGAGGTGTATCGCACCGAAGTCGAGCCGAACATCAAGCAGGGCGCCTCGCTCGCCTTCGCGCACGGCTTCAACGTGCACTACGGTCAGGTCGTGCCGCGCAAGGACCTCGACGTCTGGATGGTCGCGCCCAAGGCGCCGGGTCACACCGTGCGTTCGACCTACACGCAAGGCGGCGGCGTGCCGCACCTGATCGCGGTGCACGCCGACCGATCCGGCAAGGCGCGCGACCTCGCGCTCAGCTACGCGGCCGCCAACGGCGGCGGCAAGGCCGGCGTCATCGAGACCAACTTCCGCGAAGAGACCGAAACCGACCTGTTCGGCGAGCAGGCGGTGCTGTGCGGCGGCACGGTCGAGCTGATCAAGGCGGGCTTCGATACGCTGGTCGAGGCGGGCTACGCGCCCGAGATGGCGTACTTCGAGTGCCTGCACGAGCTCAAGCTGATCGTCGACCTCATCTACGAGGGCGGCATCGCCAACATGAACTACTCGATCTCGAACAACGCCGAGTACGGCGAGTACGTGACCGGCCCCAAGATCGTCACCGACGACACCCGTGCGGCGATGAAGAAGGCGCTGACCGACATCCAGACCGGCGAGTACGCCAAGAGCTTCATCATCGAGAACCGCGCCGGCGCGCCGACGCTGATGTCGCGCCGCCGCATCACGGCCGAGCACCCGATCGAGGTGGTCGGCGAGCAGCTGCGCGCGATGATGCCGTGGATCCGCAAGAACCGTCTGGTCGATCAGTCGAAGAACTGACGTCTCCGGCAGCCCTGACGCGATGACCCACGACGGCGACTCGACGCTCGACGACGACCCGGCGGTCGCCGCCGATGCGCTCGAGCCGCCGCCGCGGCGTCGTCGCAAGGGCATCTACATCCTGCCGAACCTGTTCACGGTCGCCGCGTTGTTCGGCGGCTTCTACGCCGTCGTGATGGCGATGAACGGGCGCTTCGAGCAGGCCGCGTGGGGCGTGTTCGGCGCGATGGTGCTCGACAGCCTGGACGGGCGCGTCGCGCGCCTGACCAACACGCAGAGCACGTTCGGCGAGCAGATGGACAGCCTTTCCGACATGGTTTCGTTCGGGGCTGCGCCGGCGCTGATCGCCTACGAGTGGTCGCTCAAGGGCCTCGGCAAGGCCGGCTGGATCGCCGCGTTCGTCTACTGCGCGTGCGCCGCGCTGCGCCTCGCGCGCTTCAACACCAACGTCAACGTCGTCGACAAGCGCTTCTTCCAAGGTCTGCCGAGCCCGGCCGCGGCGGCACTGGTCATGGGCTTCATCTGGTTGATGGACAACGAGGGCTTCGCACCGCGTGCCGAGGGCCCGTGGCTCGGCTGGCTGACGTTCGCATTCACGCTGTACGCGGGCCTGACGATGGTGACCAACGTGCCGTTCTACAGCTTCAAGGACCTCAGCCTGAAGCGCTCGGTGCCGTTCGTCGTGATCGTCCTCATCGCGCTCGGCATCGCGGTGATCAACCTCCACGTGCCGGGCGCGCTGTTCGGCCTCTTCATGCTCTACGGCCTCTCGGGCTACGCGATGTACGTGCGGCGCCGCGTCAAGGGCAAGCCGGTCAGCGTGATCGCGATCTCGACCGACGAGCCCGACGAGCAGGGGCTGCACCGCTAGAGCTCCCCGCGGGCGACGAGGGCTCGGGCGCGGTCCTCGCGGCTACACCGGTCATGACTTCAAGGGCGTGCCGCGCGTCGGCGACTCGCGGTTCGGAGGCGGCACTCCGCCGGCAACCTGCGGCGCGCGGGCCGGGCGCTCGAGCCCAGGGACGTCGGCGGTTCCCATAATCAGGGACGTGCCGATCCCTCGGGTCGACAGCGCCCTCGGGCGGGTGGAAGGGGGCCGATTGCAGCCGCGAGCGTGCGCGGCGGCGAACGCTGGGAGCGCCCACGATCGTCTGCGGGGCCCGTCGCGTCGGGCCCGCGCAGCCCTCGAACGACTTGGCAGTTCGACGAAGACTCGTGCTATATTGGCCCGATGACGCGCCTGCGGCTTTCCGCGATTCTCCTTCTTCTTCCGAGCATCAGGGTTCGCTGAACGACCGCGTCCAACCGTCTCGTACACCGGCCCGCTTGCAAACCGCAGCGGGCCGTTTTGTTTTTCAACCCGGGGTTCCGCCATGGCCGACCAGCTGATCATCTTCGACACCACCCTGCGCGACGGCGAGCAATCGCCTGGCGCCTCGATGACGCGCGACGAGAAGCTTCGCATCGCGCGCCAGCTCGAGCGGCTCAAGGTCGACGTCATCGAAGCCGGCTTCGCGGCGTCGTCGAACGGCGACTTCGAGGCGGTGCGAGCGATTGCCCAGGCGGTGAAGAACAGCACCGTGTGTTCGCTGGCACGCGCCAACGACCGCGACATCTCGCGGGCCGCCGAGGCGCTCCAGGGCGGCGCGCGCACCCGCATCCACATCTTCCTGGCGACGAGTGCGCTCCACATGGAGAAGAAACTGCGCATGACGCCCGAGCAGGTGTACGAGCAGGCGCGCCTGTCGGTGCGGTTCGCTCGCAACCTGGCGGGCGACATCGAGTTCTCGCCGGAAGACGGCTATCGATCCGACCCCGACTTCCTGTGCCGCGTGCTCGAGGCCGTGATCACCGAAGGCGCGACCACGATCAACGTACCCGACACGGTCGGCTACGCGATCCCGGAGCTGTACGGCGAGTTCATCGCCAACCTGCGGCGCCGCATCCCGAACTCCGACAAGGCGGTCTGGTCGGTGCACTGCCACAACGACCTCGGCATGGCGGTCGCGAATTCGCTCGCCGGCGTCAAGATCGGCGGCGCGCGCCAGGTCGAGTGCACGATCAACGGGCTCGGCGAGCGCGCGGGCAACACCTCGCTGGAGGAGATCGTGATGGCGGTCAAGACCCGCAAGGATTATTTCGGGCTCGACGTCGGCGTCGACACCGCGCAGATCGTCCCGGCGTCGCGCCTGGTGTCGCAGACCACCGGCTTCGTGGTGCAGCCGAACAAGGCGGTGGTCGGCGCCAACGCGTTCGCGCACGCCTCGGGCATCCACCAGGACGGCGTGCTGAAGGCGCGCGACACCTACGAGATCATGCGCGCCGAGGACGTGGGCTGGAGCGCCAACAAGATCGTGCTCGGCAAGCTGTCGGGGCGTAACGCGTTCAAGCAGCGCCTGAACGAACTCGGCATCGAGCTCGAGTCCGAAGCCGAGGTGAACCAGGCATTCGCCCGCTTCAAGGAGCTCGCCGACCGCAAGAGCGACATCTTCGACGAGGACATCCTCGCGCTGGTGATGGAGGGCGCGGCCGAGACCGAGGACGAGCACTACCGCCTGCTCGCTCTCTCGCAGCATTCGAAGACCGGCCAGCGTCCGCACGCCCAGGTCGCCTTCAGCGCCGGCGACACCACGTTCGAGGTCGAGAGCGCCGGCAACGGCCCGGTCGACGCGAGCCTGCGCGCGATCGAGTCGAAGGTGCAAAGCGGCGCCGAAATGCTGCTCTATTCGGTCAATGCCATCACGTCGGGCAGCACAGAATCGCAAGGCGAGGTGACGGTGCGGCTGCAACGCGGCGGGCGCGTCGTCAACGGCGTGGGCGCCGACCCGGACATCGTGGTCGCGTCGGCCAAGGCGTACCTCTCGGCGTTGAACAAGCTGCACAGCAAGACCGAGCGCGTCGCGGCGCAGGGCTAGCAAGCCGGCCGGTGCCAACAAGTGCCGGCCCGCCGGCACTTTAGAAACGCCTTGCAAGTTTTTGATCTTGCGCGTTTTTCTCGATCAAAATAGGATTTGCACCAAACTTCCTGAAGGATCGCCCGTGAGAACGCGTAATTGGCTTGCAACCGGTTTGGTGGTGTGCGGAGCGGTGCTCGCCCTGGTGCACCCTGAGGCGGATGCCGGGCAGCGTTCGCAAGCCAAGCGCAAGCCCGCGGGCGTGACGGCCAGGAGCACCACCGCGCGACCGCTGGTCGTGCTGCGCAACACGGACCGCGGCGTCACCGCCAGGGTTGCCGGCAGCGCGAAATCACGGCAGGTGGTCGTCGTGCATTCGCAGCAGCGCGGCGTCAGCCGCAAGCTCGTCGCGGCCGTTCAGAGCGAGCCCGCGCGGCAGTCGTTCGGCCAGATTTACGGCCTGCACGACCGGACCGACTCGCTCGACCTCAAGTCGAGCGTCGCCCTGGTGCTCGACCAGGACACCAACGAGGTGCTGTTCAGCAAGAATTCGGAGGCCGTGCTGCCGATCGCGTCGCTCACCAAGCTGATGACGGCGCTCATCGTCACCGAAGCGCATCAGCCGCTGACCGAGATGCTCGTCGTCACCGAGGACGACGTGGATACCCTCAAGAACAGCCGCTCGCGGCTCGCCGTCGGCACCCAGCTCTCGCGCGAGGAAATGCTTCACCTGGCGCTGATGTCGTCCGAGAACCGCGCCGCCAATCTGCTCGGCCGCAACTATCCGGGCGGGCTGCCGGCGTTCGTCGCCGCCATGAACCGCAAGGCGCGTGAGCTCGGCATGCGCGACACCTTCTTCGTCGAGCCGACGGGCCTCTCGAGCCGGAACCAGTCGAGCGCGCGCGACCTGGCGCTGCTCGTCAAGGCAGCACACCAGCACCCGATCATCCGCCAGCTCTCGACGTCGCCCGAGTACGCCGTGGAGGTTGCCAACCACCCGGTCCAGTTCCGCAACACCAACGGGCTCGTGCGCAGCCCCGAGTGGAATATCGGGCTGCAGAAGACCGGCTACATCTCGGAGGCGGGCCGTTGTCTCGTCATGCAGGCCAAGCTCGCGGGGCGCCAGCTGATCATGGTGTTCCTCGACTCGGCCGGCCGCTACTCGCGCATCGGTGACGCCGAGCGGGTGCGCCGCTGGGTCACCGAGTCGCTGCCGACCACGGTCGCCTCGCACAAGCCGGCCGGCTGACCGTCGCAGCCGGCTGCGGCCGGCGAACGTCCGGCCTCCGCCGTCAGGGTGGTCGCGTCCGGGGGTCTGAGCCGCCGACGCTGTCGTTGCGCCGGTTCGTTTCTCGGGTCCGACCGACCACCCGCAACGTACGGGCGGTGCCTGTCGCATTGGCGGGCGATCAGCGACTCTTGCAGCCGGGAAGCCCGAGCTCGCGCGCGAGCTGCCGTGCAGCCTCGACACCGCTCCGCACCGCGCCTTCGAGCGTCGCCGGATACGGCCCGGCCACGTAGTCGCCTGACACCTGCAGGCGGTCCGCGACGCGTCCGGCCGGGCGCTGCAGGCCCGGCGTGCAGCGGAAGGTCGCCCGTTTCTCGGTGATGACGCGCACCACCTCGAGCGGCGTCCGCATGTGGGCGCCGAGTTCGGCGGCGGCCTGTTCCAGCGTCGCGGCCACGCACTCGTCGATGCCGCGCGCCAGCCACTCGCCCGCTCCGCTGACGACGAACGCGAGCATTCCGGCGGGTCCGCCGAGCTGGCCACGGTCGAACACGAACTGCGCCGGGCGCTCCGCGCCGGCCGCGAGCGCGAGCATCGGCGCCGGCAGGCGCGTTCCGGCGCTCGTCGCGTAGACAGTGACGATCGGCTCGTAGGCGAGGGAGCCCGCCTGTCGCGACCAGGCCGAGTCGATGCCGACCAGCAGGCGCGCGGCTTCGGAGGCACTCGCGGCAACGATCACGCCGTCGAAGGTCGCGGCGTCCACCTGCCATCCGTCGGCCACCTGCCGCAGCGCCGTCACCCGCTGGTGCGTCGACAGCGTCGCGCCGGCGCTCCGCAGCCAGCGGGCCGCCGGCTCGGGAAAGGCCGCGCCGAGCCCCACCTTCGGCAGCAGCAGGTCGGACGACCCGGCGCCGGCAAACAGCGCGTCGCGGATCACGCGCAGGAACACCGCGGCGCTCGCCTGGTGGGCCGGCGTGTTGAGCGCAGCGACGCAGAGCGGCTCGATCAGCTCGGCCTGCACGCGAACCGGCAGCCCAGCCGTGAGCGAGCTGACGCTGAGCGACGGTGCGCAGGCGAAGCGGTTCGCCGCCCAGCGCGCCGCGGCGGCGAGCAGCGCCAGGCGCTCGCGCAGCGACCAGCCCCGCTGTGCGAGCACGCCGCGCACGAATGCGGGCAACGGGTGCCCGGGCGGCAGCCGCAGGCCCTTGCCGTCGGCGCCGACCAGCGCCAGCGGCTGACGCACGAAGGCCTCGGCCTCGGCCACGCCAACGGTGCGCATCAGACGCAGCGTCTCGGTGTACGCGCCGATCGCGATGTGCTGGCCGTTGTCGAGCGCGACCGGGCCGGCGGCGACGTCGCGCGCCCGACCCCCCACGCCGGGAGCCATCTCGAAGACGTGCACCCGCGCGCCGAGCTGCGTCGCCTCGACGGCTGCGGCGAGCCCCGCCCAGCCAGCGCCGACGACGGCAACGTGTGGCGCGCCGGCACCCGTCGAGGCCCGCTCGTTCACTGGTTCCGCTCGTGCGTCAAGCTGGGGCGCGCACGGCCGCGTCGACCCTGTGGCCCGGCGCCGCGGCCGAGCTGCGTCACCGCCCGCGCCAGTTCGTGCGCATCGCGATCCAGAGCTTGCGCAGCGGGGTCAGCGAGGTGCGCTGGTGCAGCACCTGGAACCCGTCGGCCTCGATCTCGCGCAAGAGACTGCGGTAGATGTTGGCCATCATGATCCCCGGCTTCTGGGCGCGTCGGTCGGCGTCCGGCAGGTGGGCGAACGCCTCGTCGTAGGTGCGCTCGGCGCGTTCGGCCTGGAAGCGCATCAGCGCGGTGAAGCGGTCGCTGTACTGGCGGTCGAGGATCTCGCGCGCCTTCACGTCGAACTGCTTCAGCTCCGACATCGGGATGTAGATGCGGCCGCGCCGGGCGTCGTCGCCGACGTCGCGGATGATGTTGGTGAGCTGCATCGCCAGGCCCAGCCGGTGTGCGTAGGCGAGCGTGGCCGACTCGGTCCGGCCGAAGATGTTGGCGGCGACCTCGCCGACCACGCCGGCAACCAGGTGGCAGTAGCGCTCGAGCCCCGGGTAGTCGAGGTAGCGCGACTGCTCGAGGTCCATCTGGCAGCCGTCGATCACCGCCGTGAGGTGGCCGAGCTCGATGTCGTACGTCCCGGTGTGCGGCATCAGCGCCTTCGTCACCGGGTGCGTCGGCTGCCCGGCGAATGCGGCGGCGGCTTCGCTGCGCCACCACGCCAGCGTCGTCGCCGCGACGCCCGGGTCGCTCACCTCGTCGACGACGTCATCGACCTCGCGGCAGAACGCATAGAACGCCGTGATCGCAGCGCGCCGCGGCGGCGGCAAGAACAGGAACGCGTAGTAGAAGCTCGACCCGCTCGCTGCCGCCTTCTGCTGGACATAGGCTTCGGGCGTCATGCGGCCTCGGCGGCGACGTGCGTGTCGCGGCGGCGCATTGCGAGGGCGCGCCAGCCGAGCGCAAGAGCGTCGTGCCAGCGCAGCACGGGGCGTGCGACGAGCGTCGTGCAGCCGATCCGTTCGATGCGCTCGGCGATCCTGAGGCCCCCCTGCACGACGAGCCGCAGCTCCCAGCCGGCGCGGCCCCCGAGGCGGTGCACCAGCGGCGCGCCCGCCAGCATGAGCCCGCGCGCCCACGCGACCTCTTCGGCGACCAGCCGGTGCACCGCCGGTCCGTCGCGGCGCGCCAGCAGGTCGTCGGGGTTGACGCCGTATCGGGCGAGGTCGCCCTCCGGCGCGTAGATGCGTCCGCGCGACGCGTCGATGCCGAGGTCCTGCCAGAAGTTGACGAGCTGAAGCGCACTGCAGATCGCATCCGAATGCGCCAGCGACTCGGCATCGTCCACGCCGTGGAGGTGCAGCAGCAGGCGGCCCACCGGGTTGGCGGAGCGCCGGCAGTAGTCGAGCAGCTCGGCGCGGTCGCGGTAGCGCTGCTTCACCACGTCCTGCTCGAACGCGCTCAGCAGGTCGAGCAGCAGCGGCGTCGGCAGCCCATAAGTGCCGATGGCACGAGCGAGCGGCTCGAACACCGCTCGCCAGCGCGGCGACGGCGCCTGACCGGCGACGACGGCCAGCAGGTCGGCCCGGTAGGCCGCGAGCGCCTCGAGGCGCTCGGCCGGTGCCGCGTCGCCCTCGTCGGCAAGGTCGTCCGCGGTGCGCGCGTAGTGGTAGATCGCCGCGACGGCCGGACGCAGCCGCGGCGGGCACAGCAGCGATGCGACGGGAAAGTTCTCGTAATGCTCTACGCTCACCGCGCGATTGTCCATGCTCGGGCGGGATTCACGCCGGGCGCGCCGGGGCGAGCCGCTAAACTACCGGGTTCCGGCTCGCACTGCCAAGTGGCCCGGCGACGGCCATCGCAGCCGTCCGAACCCACGCGCGGGTGGCGAAATTGGTAGACGCACCAGGTTTAGGTCCTGACGCCTTCACCGGCGTGCCGGTTCGAGTCCGGCCCCGCGCACCAGCTCTGAAATTCGAAAGTTCCAACCATGCCCGTCCACGTTGAAAACCTCGACAAGCTCGAGCGTCGCATCACGCTCACGCTGCCGTCGTCGAGCATCGCCTCCGAAGTCGAGTCGCGCCTGCGCCGCATTGCCCGCACCGTGAAGGCCGACGGCTTCCGCCCCGGCAAGGTTCCGATGAGCGTGGTCGCGCAGCGCTACGGCTTTTCGGTGCAGAACGAGGTCATGAACGACAAGGTCGGGCAGGTCTTCTCCGAGGCGGTCAACGAGGCCAAGCTGCGGGTTGCCGGCACGCCGCGCATCACCGAGAAGGCCGACGCGCCAGAAGGCCAGGTCGCCTTCGACGCCACGTTCGAGGTCTACCCCGAGGTGAAGCTGGGCGACATCGGGCAGGCCGAGGTCGAGCGCGTCTCCGCCGAGGTGACCGAAGAGGCGGTCGACAAGACCATCGACATCCTGCGCAAGCAGCGTCGCACCTTCGCGCAGCGCCCGGCCGCCGAGCCGGCGAGCGTGGGCGATCGCGTCACCATCGACTTCGAGGGCAAGGTCGACGGCGTGCCGTTCGACGGTGGCCGTGCCAGCGACTTCCAGTTCATCATCGGCGAAGGCCAGATGCTCGAGCAGTTCGACGCGGCCGTGCGCGGCATGAAGGTCGGCGAATCCAAGACCTTCCCGCTGCAGTTTCCCGAGAACTACCAGGGCCGCGAGGTCGCCGGCAAGGAAGCCGACTTCCTCGTTACGCTGAAGAAGGTCGAGGCCGCGCGCCTGCCCGAGGTCGACGAGGCGTTCGCCAAGGCGCTCGGCATCGCGGGCGGCACGGTCGAGGCGCTGCGCGCCGACGTGCGCAAGAACCTCGAGCGCGAGGTCAAGTTCCGCGTCCTCGCCCGCAACAAGGCGAACGTGATGGACACGCTGCTCACGGCCGCCGAGCTCGACGTGCCGCGTGCGCTCGTCTCCGGCGAGGTCGATCGGCTCATCGCCGAGGCACGCTCCGACCTCAAGAAGCGCGGCATCAAGGACGCCGACAACGCGCCGATCCCGGCCGAAATGTTCCAGGCGCAGGCCGAGCGCCGCGTCCGCCTCGGCCTGGTGGTCGGCGAGCTGGTGCGCAGCAACAACCTGCAGGCGCGCCCCGAGCAGCTGCAGGCGCACATCGAGGAGCTGGCGCAGAGCTACGAGAAGCCGGCCGAGGTGATGCGCTGGTATCTCAGCGACCGCGAGCGCATGGCCGAGGTCGAGGCCGTGGTCGTCGAGAACAACGTCGCCGAGTTCGTGCTCGGCCGCGCGAAGGTCAACGAGCGCACGTTGCCGTTCGACGAGCTGATGGCCAGCTGATGGCGGCTGGCGCTGCCGGGCCAGTCCGGACGGCGCCTCGGCTCATGGCGTCGCCAGCTCCCCGGGGCGCCTCTTGAGCCGCGACTCGAGGCCCCCACATGCTGCGGATCACTAACAAGGACGAACGATGAGCGCGTTGGAAACGCAAGGTCTGGGCATGGTCCCGATCGTGATCGAGACGTCGGGCCGCGGCGAACGCGCCTACGACATCTACAGCCGCCTGCTGCGCGAGCGGGTAATCTTCCTGGTCGGGCCCGTGACCGATCAGACCGCCAATCTGGTCGTGGCGCAGATGCTCTTCCTCGAAAGCGAGAACCCGGACAAGGACATCCACCTCTACATCAACTCGCCGGGCGGCTCGGTGAGCGCGGGCCTGTCGGTGTTCGACACGATGCAATTCATCAAGCCGGACGTGTCGACGCTCTGCATGGGCATCGCCGCGAGCATGGGCTCGTTCCTGCTGATGGCCGGCGCCAAGGGCAAGCGCTTCGCGCTGCCGAACTCGCGCGTGATGATCCACCAGCCCTCTGGCGGCGCGCAGGGGCAGGCCACCGATATCGAGATCCACGCCCGCGAGATCCTCAAGACCCGCGAGCAGCTCAACAAGATCTACGCGGAGCGCACCGGTCAACCCATCGAGAAGATCCGCACCGACATGGAGCGCGACTTCTTCATGGACCCCGAGGAGTCGAAGGCCTACGGGCTGATCGACCAGGTGCTGACGCACCGGACCATGCCGGAATCGAGCTGACGCCGGCCCGCTTCGGCGGGCGGCAACAATGCCGGGATTGGGGCCTTTCTTGACGGTAAGGCCCCATTTTCTTTTCAACTATCATTGTTCGCGCCCCCCTTCCGAGACGCGATTTCCCTCCCATGGCAGAAAAAAAAGGTTCTTCCGGCGAGAAGGTTCTGTATTGCTCGTTCTGCGGGAAGAGCCAGCACGAGGTGAAGAAGCTCATTGCCGGGCCGAGCGTCTTCATCTGCGACGAGTGCATCGAGCTCTGCAACGACATCATCCGCGATGAGGTTCCGGCGGACGCCGCCGACCCGAAGGCCGCCAAGACCGACCTGCCGATCCCCAGCGAAATCAAGGCGAGCCTCGACCAGTACGTGATCGGCCAGGAAGTGGCCAAGCGCACGCTCTCGGTCGCGGTCTACAACCACTACAAGCGGCTCAAGCACATGAGCCGCTCCAAGGACGACATCGAGCTCGCCAAGAGCAACATCCTGCTGATCGGCCCGACCGGCTCGGGCAAGACGCTGCTCGCGCAGACGCTCGCGCGCTTGCTCAACGTGCCGTTCGTGATCGCCGACGCGACCACGCTCACCGAAGCCGGCTACGTCGGCGAGGACGTCGAGAACATCATCCAGAAGCTGCTGCAGAACTGCGGCTACGACGTCGAGAAGGCCCAGCGCGGCATCGTTTACATCGACGAGATCGACAAGATCTCGCGCAAGGCTGACAACCCGTCGATCACGCGTGACGTCTCGGGCGAGGGCGTGCAGCAGGCGCTGCTCAAACTTGTCGAGGGCACGATGGCGTCGGTGCCACCCCAGGGCGGCAGGAAGCACCCGAATCAGGACTTCCTGCAGATCGACACCACGAACATCCTGTTCATCTGCGGCGGCGCCTTCGACGGCCTCGAGAAGGTGATCCAGAACCGCTCAGAGAAGTCGGGCATCGGCTTCGGCGCGGCGGTCCACGGCAAGTCCGAAAAGCGCGTCTCCGAGATCTTCCGCGATGTCGAGCCCGAAGACCTGATCAAGTTCGGCCTCATTCCTGAACTTGTCGGCCGCTTGCCGGTGGTCGCGACGCTCGGCGAGCTGACCGACGAGGCGCTGGTGCGCATCCTCACGGAGCCGAAGAACGCGCTGGTCAAGCAGTACCAGAAGCTCTTCGCGATGGACGGCGTCGAGCTCGAGATCCGGCCATCGGCCTTGTCGGCGATCGCCCGCAAGGCGCTCGAACGCAAGATCGGTGCGCGTGGCCTGCGCTCGATCATGGAGCAGTCGCTGATCGACACCATGTTCGAGCTGCCGACGCTGGACGGCGTCGCGAAGGTGGTCCTGGACGAGCACACGATCCAGGACGAGGCCAAGCCGCTGCTGGTCTACCGCGAGCAGGCGAAGTTCAGCGCCTGACGGGCTCCCCGCCCGCCCAAGTCCGTCATCCCGGAGCCGCCCCACCCAGCGGCCGGCTCCTTGCAATCGAACGCTCCAGCCCTACATCGGCTGGAGAAAGAAAGGTTCAACAATGTCCGGACATCCTGTTCTCCCCGCTGCACGCATCACGTTGCCGCTGCTGCCGCTGCGCGACGTCGTCGTGTTCCCGCACATGGTGATCCCGCTGTTCGTGGGTCGCCCGAAGTCGATCAAGGCGCTCGAGGTCGCGATGGAAGCGGGCCGCCAGATCATGCTGGTGGCGCAGAAGGCCGCCGGCAAGGACGAGCCGCGCCCCGACGACATGTTCGCCGTCGGCTGCGTGTCGTCGATTCTGCAGATGCTCAAGCTCCCCGACGGCACCGTGAAGGTGCTGGTCGAAGGCGTGCAGCGCGCCGACACCCACTCGATCGTCGACAACGGCGAGCACTTCGTCGCCGAGGTCACGCCGGTGCCGCCCGAGACCGACCAGAAGCCCGAGGTCGAGGCGCTGCGCCGCGCCGTGACGCAGCAGTTCGACCAGTACGTCAAGCTCAACAAGAAGATCCCGCCCGAGATCCTGACGTCGATCGCGGGTATCGACGACGCCGGGCGCCTCGCCGACACGATCGCCGCGCACCTGCCGCTCAAGCTCGAGAGCAAGCAATCCGTGCTCGACCTCTACGAGGTCGACAAGCGCCTTGAGAAGCTGCTCGAGCAGCTCGAGCACGAGGTCGACATCCTCCAGGTGGAAAAGCGCATCCGTGGCCGCGTCAAGCGGCAGATGGAGAAGAGCCAGCGCGAGTACTACCTCAACGAGCAGGTCAAGGCGATCCAGAAGGAGCTCGGTGACGGCGAAGAGGGCGCCGACATGGAGGAGCTCGAGAAGAAGATCATCGCGGCCAAGATGCCGAAGGAGGCGCGCAAGAAGGTCGACGCCGAGTTCAAGAAGCTCAAGCTCATGTCGCCGATGTCGGCCGAGGCGACCGTCGTGCGCAACTACATCGACACGCTCGTCAACCTGCCGTGGTCCAAGCGCACCAAGGTGCGCCAGGACCTCGCGTTCGCCAAGCAGGTGCTCGACGAGGACCACTACGGCCTCGACAAGGTCAAGGACCGCATCCTCGAGTACCTCGCGGTCCAGCAGCGCGTCGACAAGGTGAAGTCGCCGATCCTCTGCCTGGTCGGGCCTCCGGGCGTCGGCAAGACCTCGCTCGGCCAGAGCGTGGCGCGCGCGACCGGGCGCAAGTTCGTCCGCATGGCGCTCGGCGGCGTGCGCGACGAGGCCGAGATCCGGGGTCACCGCCGCACCTACATCGGCTCCATGCCGGGCAAGGTGCTGCAGTCGCTGACCAAGGTCGGCACGCGCAACCCCTTGTTCCTGCTCGACGAGATCGACAAGCTCGGCATGGACTTCCGCGGCGACCCGTCGTCGGCGCTGCTGGAGGTGCTCGACCCCGAGCAGAACCACACCTTCAGCGACCACTACGTCGAGGTCGACTTCGACCTGTCGGACACCATGTTCATCGCGACCTCGAACTCGATGAACATTCCGCCGGCGCTGCTGGACCGGATGGAGGTCATCCGCCTCTCGGGCTACACCGAGGACGAGAAGGTCAACATTGCGCTGCGTTATCTGATCCCGAAGCAGTCGAAGAACAACGGCGTCAAGGAAGACGAGCTCGAGATCACCGAATCGGCGGTTCGCGGCATCGTTCGCTACTACACCCGCGAGGCCGGCGTGCGGTCGCTCGAACGCGAGATCTCGAAGGTGTGCCGCAAGGTCGTCAAGGCGATCCAGCTGCAGCAGACCAGCGGCAAGGTCGTCGTGACCGAGGAGAACCTGCACGAGTTCCTGGGCGTTCGCAAGCACGACTACGGCCGTGCCGAGAAGCAGAACCAGGTCGGCCAGGTGGTCGGCCTCGCGTGGACCGAGGTCGGCGGCGACCTGCTGACCATCGAGGCGGCGGTGATGCCCGGCAAGGGCAACATCATCCGCACCGGTCAGCTCGGCGACGTGATGAAGGAGTCGGTCGAGGCGGCTCGCTCGGTGGTGCGCAGCCGCGCCAAGCGGCTCGGCATCAAGGACGAGATGTTCGAGAAGCGCGACGTGCACATCCACGTGCCCGATGGCGCGACGCCGAAGGACGGCCCGAGCGCGGGTGCCGCGATGACGACGGCCTTCGTGTCGGCGCTCACCGGCATCCCGGTGAAGGCGAATGTCGCGATGACGGGCGAGATCACGCTGCGCGGCGAGGTCACGGCCATCGGCGGGCTCAAGGAGAAGCTGCTCGCGGCGCGCCGCGGCGGCATCACGACGGTTCTCATTCCCGAGGAGAACGTCAAGGACCTCCAGGAGATCCCCGAGAACGTGAAGAACCAGCTCGAGATCGTGCCGGTGCGCTGGATCGACCGCGTGCTCGAGCTCGCGCTCGAGTCGGTTCCCGAAGCGCTGCCTGACGAGGAGCCGGCCAAGCCTGCGGAAGAGGCGAAGGCCGCGGTTCCGCCTGCTGGTGCGGAGTTGTTGACGCACTGATTCGCGAGGGCCTGTACAAGGCCCGTGGTTCTGGCATATACTGTTCGACGTTGACGGTGCTGCTGAAGACCGACAGCAATGCGGGAGTAGCTCAGTTGGTAGAGCGCAACCTTGCCAAGGTTGAGGTCGAGAGTTCGAGACTCTTCTCCCGCTCCAGATAAAGAAAAAAGGGAAGCCTCGTGCTTCCCTTTTTTCGGTCCGGCGTCGACGTCGGGCATCGTCTGCGATGATTCGCACATGGCGCGGTAGCAAAGCGGTTATGCACCGGATTGCAAATCCGTTCAGCCCGGTTCGACTCCGGGCCGCGCCTCCACCCTGGCTTGACGAGCCGCACCGCACCTCGTGCGGCGACAAGATCCATGAACGCTGAAGAGCTCGCCGCGGAATACGACCGCCTGCGCAACGAACTGCGCCGTCTGCTTGCCGAACCCGACAAGGACATGGCCGCCGTCGCGCGCGTGATGGACCAGCTCGACCTCACCCACCGCCGGTACAAGGCCGCGCACGGCATCGACGGCAACAACCCGATCGACTGACGCGGGCGGAGCCGCGCCTCGCCGGATAATTCGCCGCTCGGCCCGGGTGGTGAAACTGGTAGACACAGCGGACTTAAAATCCGCCGCTGCTCGAGAGAGGGCGTACGGGTTCGATGCCCGTCCCGGGCACCAGCTGCACCCATCGTGCTCGACGCCGATGGCAAAATCGCACGCTCGTTCTTTTTCGGTGCGCCGCGGCGCGCGTCCATGCGGCGGCCACCCGGTCGCCTGCCACTCAGGAGCTCCTCGATGAAGGTTCTGGTTCCCGTCAAGCGGGTGGTCGATTACAACGTCAAGGTTCGCGTCAAGTCGGACGGCAGCGGAGTCGACATCGCCAACGTCAAGATGAGCATGAACCCGTTCGACGAGATCGCGGTCGAGGAAGCGGTCCGGCTCAAGGAGAAGGGCGTCGTCACCGAGGTCGTGGCGGTCTCGTGCGGCGTGCAGCAGTGCCAGGAGACGCTGCGCACCGCCATGGCGATCGGCGCGGACCGCGCGATCCTCGTGCAGCACGACGGCGAACTGCAGCCGCTCGCCGTGGCCAAGCTGCTGAAGGCGCTCCTCGACAAGGAAAAGCCGGACCTCGTGATCCTCGGCAAGCAGGCGATCGACGACGACTGCAACCAGACCGGCCAGATGCTGGCCGCGCTCGCCGACCTGCCGCAGGCGACCTTCGCCTCGAAGGTCGAGGTCGCCGACGGCTACGCCACCGTCACGCGCGAAGTCGACGGCGGCGCCGAGACGCTCAAGATCAGGCTGCCTGCGATCGTCACCACCGACCTGCGCCTCAACGAGCCGCGCTACGTGACGCTGCCGAACATCATGAAGGCCAAGAAGAAGACGCTTGACGTGGTCAAGCCATCAGACCTGGGCGTCGATGCCACGTCGCACCTCAAGACGCTCAAGGTCAGCGAGCCGCCCAAGCGCGGTGCGGGCGTCAAGGTGCCCGACGTCGCCACGCTGGTCGAGAAGCTGCGCAACGAGGCCAAGGTCATCTGACCGCGAGCCGCGCAGCGACGATCCCTGCCGTACCGAACCTACCGAGACCGCCTCATGCCATCTCTCGTCATCGCCGAGCACGACAACCAGAGCATCCGCACGTCGACGCTGAACACCGTGACGGCCGCGATTCAGTGCGACCCGGACGTGCACGTGCTCGTCGCGGGGCAGGGCGCCGCCGATGCGGGCGCCGCTGCAGCGCGCATCGCGGGCGTCAAGAAGGTGCTGCTCGCCGACAGCGAAGCGTTCGCGCACGGCCTCGCCGAGAACCTCGCGGCGCAGGTGCTCGCGCTCGCCTCGGGCTACTCGCACATCCTCTTTCCCGCCACTGCGGGCGGCAAGAACGTCGCGCCGCGGGTCGCGGCCAAGCTCGACGTCGGTCAGATCTCGGACATCACCAAGGTCGACTCGGCCGACACCTTCGAGCGCCCCATCTACGCCGGCAACGCGATCGCGACGGTGCAGAGCATTGACCCAGTGAAGGTGATCACGGTGCGCACGACCGGCTTCGATGCCGCGGCCGCCGAAGGCGGCAGCGCAGCGGTCGAGACCGTCTCGGCGGTCGGCGACTCGGGCCTCTCGAGCTTCGTCGGCAGCGAGATCGCGAAGAACGATCGGCCCGAGCTCACCTCGGCCAAGATCATCGTCTCCGGCGGCCGCGCGCTCGGCTCGAGCGACAAGTTCAACGAGGTGCTGACGCCGCTCGCCGACAAGCTCGGTGCCGCGCTCGGCGCGAGCCGTGCCGCGGTCGACGCGGGCTACGCGCCGAACGACTGGCAGGTTGGTCAGACCGGCAAGATCGTCGCACCGCAGCTCTACATTGCGGCCGGCATCAGCGGCGCGATCCAGCACCTCGCGGGCATGAAGGATTCGAAGGTCATCGTCGCGATCAACAAGGACGCGGAGGCGCCGATCTTCAGCGTCGCCGACTACGGCCTCGAGGCCGACTTGTTCACCGCGGTCCCGGAGCTGATCAGCAAGCTCTGAGGGCACCCGCCACGCACGTTTGCAGGACGAAGGGCGCCACGGGGCGCCCTTTTTCCTTTCGATCCCCACGGAGACACCATGAGCTATCGCGCGCCCGTCAAGGACATGCTGTTCTGCATGACCGAACTCGCCGGACTCGAGCAGATCGGACAGCTGCCCGGATTCGAGGACGCCAGCGTCGACACCGCCGAGGCGGTGCTCGACGAATGTGCCCGCTTCAACGAGAGCGTGGTCGCGCCGCTCAACCGCACCGGTGACCTCGAGCCATCGTCGTGGGACGCCGGCACGGTGCGCACGACGCCCGGTTTCAGGCAGGCGTTCCGCCAGTTCGCCGAAGGCGGCTGGCAGGGCTTGCAGCACCCCACCGAGTTCGGCGGACAGAACCTGCCGAAGACGATCGGCGCGGCGTGCACCGAGATGCTCAACAGCGCCAACCTGAGCTTCGCTCTCTGCCCGCTGCTGACCGATGGCGCGATCGAGGCGCTGCTCACCGCGGGTACCGACGAGCAGCGTGCGCTCTACCTGCCGAAGATGATCTCGGGCGAGTGGACCGGCACCATGAACCTCACCGAGCCGCAGGCCGGCTCGGACCTCGCGCTGGTGCGCACGCGCGCCGAGCCGCAGGGCGACGGCTCGTACAAGCTGTTCGGCACCAAGATCTTCATCACCTACGGCGAGCACGACATGGCCGCCAACATCGTGCACTTCGTACTCGCACGGATCGCCGGTGCGCCCGAAGGGGTCAAGGGCATCAGCCTGTTCGTGGTGCCGAAGTTCCTGGTCGGTGCCGACGGCGCGCTCGGCGAGCGCAACGACGTGCACTGCGTCAGCATCGAGCACAAGCTGGGCATCAAGGCGAGCCCGACTGCGGTCCTGCAGTTCGGCGATCACGGCGGCGCGATCGGGCACCTGGTCGGCGCCGAGAACCGCGGCCTCGAGTACATGTTCATCATGATGAACGCGGCGCGCTACGCGGTCGGCGTGCAGGGGATCGCGGTCGCCGAAAGGTCATACCAGAAGGCGGCAGCGTACGCCCGCGAGCGCGTGCAGTCGCGGCCGGTGGACGGCTCGGTGCCGGGCTCCGCGACCATCGTCCACCATCCCGACGTGCGGCGCATGCTGATGACGATGCGTGCCTACACGGAAGGCGCGCGCGCGATGGCGATCGTCGCGGCGGCCGCGTTCGATGTCGCGCACCACGACTCCGACCCCGAGACCCGCAAGCGTTCGCAGGCGTTCTACGAATTCATGGTGCCGCTGGTGAAGGGCTTCAGCACCGAGATGAGCGTCGAGGTGGCGAGCCTCGGCATCCAGGTGCACGGCGGCATGGGTTTCATCGAGGAGACCGGCGCCGCTCAGTACTTCCGCGACAGCCGCATCCTGCCGATCTACGAGGGCACGACCGCGATCCAGGCGAATGACCTGGTCGGCCGCAAGACCGGCCGCGACGGCGGTCAGACCGCGCGCTCGATCGCGACCGAGATCGCGCGCACCGAGGCCGCGCTGGCCCCGCGCGACAGCGCTGCGGCTCGCGCGATGGCGACCCGCCTGGCGGCCTCGCGGGCCGACTTCGAGGCCGTCGCGAACTTCGTCGTCGAGCGCGTACGCAGCGACCCCAACGCGGTGTTCGCGGGCTCGGTGCCTTACCTCATGCTCGCCGGCTATACCGTGGCCGGATGGCAGATGGCGCGCGCGCTGATCGCCGCCGAGGACACGCTCGCCGCCGGCAGGGGCGACGCGGCGTTCCTGCGCGCGAAGGTCGCAACGGCGTGGTTCTACGCCGAGCATCTGCTGACCCGCACCCCCGCACTGCGCGCCGCCATCGTCGATGGCGGCGCCAGCGTGATGGCCCTCGACAACGACTCGTTCTGAAGCGGACCGCCCCATGACGCTGCCTGCCGTGTTTCGTTCGCTGACGCTGCCGGTGATCGGCGCGCCCCTCTTCATCATCAGCAACCCCCGGCTCGTGATCGAGCAGTGCAAGGCCGGCATCGTCGGCTCGATGCCGGCGCTCAACGCGCGCCCGGCGTCGCAGCTCGAGGACTGGCTTGCCGAGATCACCGAGACGCTCGCCGCGCACGATCGCGCCAACCCCGACCGGCGCGCAGCGCCGTTCGCGGTGAACCAGATCGTCCACAAAAGCAACGACCGGCTCGAGCACGACCTCGAGGTCTGCGCACGCTTCAAGGTGCCGGTCATCATCACCTCGCTCGGCGCCCGAAGCGACCTCAACGAGGCGGTGCACGGCTGGGGTGGCGTGGTGATGCACGACGTCATCAACAACACGTTCGCGCGCAAGGCCATCGACAAGGGCGCCGACGGGCTGATCGCGGTCGCGGCCGGCGCCGGCGGCCATGCCGGCGTGAAGAGCCCGTTCGCGCTGATCGCCGAGATCCGCGAATGGTTCGACGGCCCGCTCGCGCTGAGCGGCGCCATGGCCACCGGGGGTGGCGTGCTCGCCGCGCAGGCCATGGGTGCCGACTTCGCGTACATCGGCTCGGCGTTCATCGCCACCGACGAAGCGCGTGCGCCAGACGCCTACAAGGCGGCGATCGTCGAGGGCAGCAGCGACGACGTCGTCTACTCGAGCCTCTTCACCGGTGTGCACGGCAACTACCTGAAGGCGTCGATCCGGGCGGCCGGCCTCGACCCCGACAACCTGCCCGAGAGCGACCCCAGCAAGATGAACTTCGGCGGCGAGGCCAAGAAGGCCTGGAAGGACATCTGGGGCAGCGGTCAGGGCATCGGCCGCATCAAGGGAGTCGTGCCGGCGCGCGAACTGATCGAGCGCCTGCGCGGCGAATATCAGGCGGCGCGGCGCCGCCTCGCGTCGACCGAGACCGCCACCTGAGTCGTCTGCCGGCAGCCAGCCGGCGCGGCCGCCACGCTGCCGGCGACGCCCCGCGGCGCGGCGCTGCCGCGCCGTGCGCGCTGTTGCCGCGCTGAAGTGATCGCATGCGTGCCGTGCGCCTCGGCTTCTGCACTGCGGGCATCCGCCTTGCCGCAGACCCCTTCCGATTCGGCAACGGGGGATACCCCTCGGTGTTACAGTGCCGGCCGAATCAGGTCCTACCCGGCTTGTCTCCTGAGCACGACCGGGTCGCTTGTCCCGCAGCAGTGGCGTAGCCGCTCGCGGAAGGTTTTTCCAACCCCCTACCAGCCCGGAAACCGGCGCGAAAGGTGAGCGAGATGATGCAGGAATACAGGTCGAACTCGTACCTGTTCGGCGGCAATGCGCCTTACGTCGAGGAGCTCTACGAAGCCTACCTCGACAACCCCGGCTCGGTGCCGGACAACTGGCGCGCCTACTTCGACGCGCTGCAGAACGTGCCGGCGGCCGACGGCTCCACGAACCCCGACATCGCGCACGCGCCGGTGGTCGAGTCGTTCGCGCAGCGCGCCAAGGCGAACGCGTTCAACAACAAGGTCTCGGGCTCTGAACTGGCCGTCGCGCGTCGCCAGGTGCACGTGCAGTCGCTCATCGCGGCGTACCGCGTGCTCGGCTCGCGCTGGGCCGATCTCGACCCGCTCAAGCGCCAGGAGCGCCCCAGGCTGCCCGAGCTCGAGCCGGGCTTCTACGACCTCACTGAAGCCGACATGGACATGTCGTTCAGTGCGACCAACACGTACTTCTCGAAGGCCGAGCAGTCGACGCTGCGCGAGATCGTGCAGGCGCTGCGCGAGACCTACTGCGGAACCATCGGTTCCGAGTACATGCACATCACCGACCCGGCCGAGAAGCGCTGGTGGCAGGAACGTCTCGAGAGCGTGCGCGCCAAGCCGAACTTCGAGGCGCAGAAGAAGGTGCACATCCTCGAGCGCCTCACTGCCGCGGAAGGCCTCGAGCGCTACCTGCATACCAAGTATGTCGGCCAGAAGCGCTTCTCGCTCGAAGGCGGCGAGAGCTTCATCGCCTGCATGGACGAGCTGATCCAGCGCGCCGGCAAGGCCGGCGTGCAGGAGATCGTGATCGGCATGGCGCACCGCGGGCGCCTCAACGTGCTCGTCAATACACTGGGCAAGGTGCCCAAGCAGCTGTTCGCCGAGTTCGACCACACCGCGCCCGAAGAGCTGCCGTCCGGCGACGTCAAATACCACCAGGGCTTCTCGAGCGACATCACCACCGAAGGCGGGCCCGTCCACCTGAGCCTCGCCTTCAACCCGTCGCACCTCGAGATCGTGAACCCGGTCGTCGAGGGCTCGGTCAAGGCTCGTCTCGACCGGCGCGGCGACAAGGAAGGCGACACCGTGCTGCCGATCCTGGTGCACGGCGATGCCGCGTTCGCGGGGCAGGGCGTCGTGATGGAGACGCTGGCGCTGGCGCAGACGCGCGGCTACTACACCGGCGGCACGGTGCACGTGGTCATCAACAACCAGATCGGCTTCACGACCTCGGACCCGCGCGACACGCGCTCGACGCTGTACTGCACCGACGTCGTCAAGATGATCGAGGCGCCGGTGCTGCACGTGAACGGCGACGACGCCGAGGCCGTGGTGCTGGCGTCGCAGATGGCGCTCGACTACCGCCAGCAGTTCAACAAGGACGTGGTGGTCGACATCGTGTGCTTCCGCAAGCTCGGCCACAACGAGCAGGACACGCCGGCGCTGACGCAGCCGCTGATGTACAAGAAGATCGCCCAGCACCCCGGCACGCGCAAGCTCTACGGCGACAAGCTGGTCGCGCAGGGCGTGCTGCCGCCGGAAGGCCCCGACGAGATGGTCAAGGCGTTCCGCGCGGCCATGGACGCCGGCAAGAGCAGCTACGACCCGGTGCTCACGAACTACAAGAGCAAGTTCGCGGTCGACTGGGCGCCGTTTCTCGGCAAGAAGTGGACCGATGCGGCGGACACGGCGCTTCCGATGGCCGAGATCAAGCGTCTGGCCGAGCGCATCACCACGGTCCCCGACAACTTCAAGGTCCATCCGCTGGTCGAGAAGGTACTCGCCGATCGCGCGGCGATGGGCCGCGGCGAGGCGCGGGTCGATTGGGGCATGGGCGAGCACCTCGCCTACGCCTCGCTGGTGGCGAGCGGCTACGCGGTGCGCCTGTCGGGCGAGGACTCCGGCCGCGGCACGTTCACGCACCGGCACGCGGTGCTGCACGACCAGAACCGCGAGAAGTGGGACGAAGGCACCTACACGCCGCTGCAGCACGTGACCGAAGGGCAGGCGCCGTTCGTCGTCATCGACTCGCTCCTCTCCGAGGAGGCGGTGCTCGGCTTCGAGTACGGCTACGCGTCGGCCGAGCCGAACACCCTCGTCATCTGGGAAGCGCAGTTCGGCGACTTCGTCAACGGCGCGCAGGTCGTGATCGACCAGTTCATCGCATCGGGCGAGGTGAAGTGGGGCCGCGCCAACGGCATCGTGCTGATGCTGCCGCACGGCTACGAAGGGCAGGGACCGGAGCACTCGTCGGCACGCCTCGAACGCTTCATGCAGCTCGCGGCCGACAACAACATGCAGATCGTGCAGCCGACCTCGGCGAGCCAGATCTTCCACGTGCTGCGGCGCCAGATGGTGCGCATGTTCAGGAAGCCCCTGATCATCATGTCGCCGAAGTCGCTGCTGCGTCACAAGGACGCGTCGTCGCCGCTCAGCGAGTTCACCAAGGGCGAGTTCAAGACCGTCATCGGAGAGCAAAGCACCGAGGTGAACGCCGAGAAGGTGCGTCGCGTGATCGTCTGCTCCGGCAAGGTCTACTACGACCTCGTCAAGGCGCGTACCGAGCGCAAGAACGTCGACGCCGTGATCCTGCGCGTTGAGCAGCTCTATCCGTTCCCGCACAAGGCGTTCGCCGCCGAGCTGCGCAAGTACCCGAACGCCACGGAGATCGTGTGGTGCCAGGACGAGCCGCAGAACCAGGGTGCCTGGTTCTTCGTGCAGCACTATCTGCACGAGAACATGGCCGATGGTCAGCGTCTCGGCTACGCCGGCCGCCCCGCGTCGGCGTCGCCTGCGGTCGGCTACGTGCACCTGCACCAGGAGCAGCAGAAGGCGCTGCTCGAACAGGCGTTCTCCAAGCTCAAGGGCTTCGTGCTGACCAAGTGACCCGCACGGCCACAGAAAGAACAAGCAATGTCAATCGTTGAAGTCAAGGTTCCGCAGCTGTCGGAGTCGGTCGCCGAAGCCACCCTGCTGCACTGGCGCAAGAAGACGGGTGAGGCGGTCGAGGCCGACGAGATCCTCGTCGAGATCGAGACCGACAAGGTCGTCCTCGAGGTGCCGGCGCCGTCGGCGGGCGTGCTCGCGCAGCTCGTCAAGAACGACGGCGAGACGTGCGTCGCCGACGAGGTGATCGCCAAGATCGATACCGACGCCGCCGCGGCGGTGAGCCCGCTGCCGATCAAGCCGGCGCCCGAGTCGGCGCCCGCACCGGCACCTGCGGCTCAGCCGGCTCCGGCACCCGCTGCGCTGGCACCGGCTCCGAGCGGCGTGAGCGCCGGCGTCGCCATGCCGGCGGCCCAGAAGATGATGGCCGATGCCGGCATGGCACCGGGCTCGGTCGCCGGCACCGGCCGCGACGGCCGCGTGCTCAAGGGCGACGTGATCGCGGCGCAGGAAACCGGCAAGGCCGCGCCGGCGCCGCAGGCCGCACCCGCGCCGGCGCCCAAGCCGCTGCCGCCGGTTGCCGCCCCGGCGCCCGCGAACCTGGGCGAGCGCCCGGAGCAGCGCGTGCCGATGAGCCGCCTGCGCGCCCGCGTGGCCGAGCGCCTGCTGCAGTCGCAGCAGACCAACGCGATCCTGACGACCTTCAACGAGGTCAACATGGCGCCGGTCATGGAGATGAGGAAGCGCTTCCAGGAGAAGTTCGAAAAGGAGCACGGCGTCAAGATCGGCTTCATGAGCTTCTTCGTGAAGGCCGCGGTCGCGGCGCTCAAGAAGTACCCGGTCATCAACGCGTCGGTCGACGGCAACGACATCGTCTACCACGGCTACTTCGACATCGGCATCGCGGTCGGCTCGCCGCGCGGCCTGGTGGTGCCGATCCTGCGCAACGCCGACCAGATGAGCTTTGCGGACATCGAGAAGAAGATCGCCGAGTTCGGCCAGAAGGCCAAGGACGGCAAGATCGGTCTCGACGACCTGACGGGCGGCACCTTCTCCATCTCGAACGGCGGCGTGTTCGGCTCGATGCTGTCCACGCCGATCATCAACCCGCCGCAATCGGCGATTCTCGGCGTGCACGCGACCAAGGAACGCGCGGTGGTCGAGAACGGGCAGATCGTGATCCGCCCGATGAACTACCTCGCGCTCTCGTACGACCACCGCATCATCGACGGTCGTGAAGCGGTGCTCGGCCTCGTCGCGATGAAGGACGCGCTCGAGGATCCGGCGCGCCTGCTGTTCGACATCTGAAAGGCGGCGCCGTGGCTCAGTCTTTCGACGTCATCGTCATCGGTGGCGGGCCCGGCGGATACACCGCCGCGATCCGTGCCGCCCAGCTCGGCTTCAGCGTGGCCTGCATCGACGAGTGGAAGGGCCGGCAAGGCGGTCCGGCACCCGGCGGCACCTGCACCAACGTCGGCTGCATTCCGTCGAAGGCGCTCCTGCAGTCGTCGGAGAACTTCGATCACGCCGCGCATCATTTCGCAACGCATGGCATCGGCGTCGAAGGCCTCACCCTCGACGTCGCGAAAATGCTGTCGCGCAAGGATGCGGTGGTCAAGCAGAACAACGACGGCATCCTCTACCTGTTCCGCAAGAACAAGGTCGCGTTCTTCCACGGCCGCGGCTCGTTCGCCAAGGCCGCCGACGGCGGTTACGAGATCGCCGTCGGCGGCGCCAAGAGCGAGACCATCAGCGGCAAGCACGTGATCGTCGCGACCGGCTCGAACGCCCGTGCGCTGCCGGGTGCCGCGTTCGACGAATCTCTGATCCTCTCGAACGACGGCGCCCTGCGCATCGGCGGGGTTCCGAAGACGCTGGGCATCATCGGCTCTGGCGTGATCGGGCTCGAGATGGGCTCTGTGTGGCGCCGCCTCGGTGCCGACGTGACGATCCTCGAGGCCTTGCCCGACTTCCTCGGCGCGGTCGACAAGCAGATCGCGGGCGAGGCGCTGAAGGCGTTCACGAAGCAGGGGCTCAGGATCAACCTGGGCGTCAGGATCGAAGGCGTCGACACCGGCGAGGCCGGTGTGGTCATTCGTTACACCGATGCCAAGGGTGCGGCGCAGACGCTCGCCTGCGAGAAGCTGATCGTCTCGATCGGCCGCGTTCCGAACACCGACGGGCTCGGTGCCGACGCGGTCGGGCTCAAGCTCGACGAGCGTGGCTTCATCGCGGTCGACGGCGAGTGCAAGACCAACCTGCCGAACGTCTGGGCAGTCGGCGACGTGGTGCGCGGGCCGATGCTCGCGCACAAGGCCGAGGAAGAGGCCGTCGCGGTCGCCGAGCGCATCGCGGGCCAGCACGGGCACGTCAACTTCAACACCATTCCGTGGGTGATCTACACCAGCCCGGAGATCGCCTGGGTTGGTCAGACCGAACAGCAGCTCAAGGCCGAGGGCCGCGCGTACCGTGCTGGCACCTTCCCGTTCATGGCGAACGGCCGCGCGCGCGCGCTTGGCGACACGACCGGCATGGTGAAGATGCTGGCCGACGAGAAGACCGACGAGATTCTCGGCGTTCACATCGTCGGGCCGATGGCGTCCGAGCTGATCTCGGAGGCCGTGGTCGCGATGGAGTTCCGCGCCTCGTCGGAAGACCTCGCGCGCATCTGCCACGCCCACCCGAGCCTGTCGGAAGCGACCCGCGAAGCGGCGCTCGCGGTCGACAAGCGGGCCCTCAACTTCTAGCGCCGGGTCGCCGAGCGCGCGTGCCAGCGGCTCCGGCGCGGCACGCGTGCCGGCGCTTGCAAGGCTTCACCCGTGCCCGTTCGCGAGCTCTATCAGCAGACCCTGGCCGAGCGCGGCTACGCCGCCGACCCGGCGCAGCTGCGCGCGATCGACTCGCTCGAGCGCTGCGAGCGCGAGTGGATCGCCTACAAGGCCCGGCGCGGTAACGCGCTCACCAAGCTGATCACGCACCCGCCGATCCCGCGCGGGGTCTACATGTGGGGCGGGGTCGGTCGCGGCAAGAGCTTCCTGATGGACTGCTTCTTCAACGCAGTCCCGCTGCGCCGCAAGACGCGCCTGCACTTCCACGAGTTCATGCGCGAGGTGCATCGCGAGCTCGCCGACCTGCAAGGCACGGTCAACCCGCTCGACAAGCTCGGGCAGCAGATCGCACGCCGGCACCGCCTGATCTGCCTCGACGAATTCCACGTCGCCGACATCACCGACGCGATGATCCTGCACCGGCTGCTCGAGTCGCTGTTCGACAACCGGGTCAGCATCGTCACCACGTCCAACTTCGAGCCTGACGGGCTCTACCCGAACGGGCTGCACCGCGAGCGCATGCTGCCGGCGATCGACCTGCTGAAGGATCGCCTCGAGGTGGTCAGCGTCGACAACGGCACCGACTATCGGCAGTCGACGTGGGAGCACGTCGAGACCTACTACACGCCGCTCGGCGAGGCCGCCGACGCGGCGATGAACGCGACCTTCGAACGGCTCGCCGAAGCGCGCGACGAGGACCCGGTGCTGCACATCGAGCAGCGCGAGCTGCGCGCGCGACGGCGCGCCGGCGGCGTGGTCTGGTTCGACTTCAAGGTCCTGTGCGGCGGGCCGCGCTCGCAGAACGACTACCTCGAGCTCGCGACCCAGTTCCACACGCTCATGTTGTCGGGCGTGCCGCAGATGTCGCCGCGCCTCGCATCCGAGGCGCGGCGCTTCACGTGGCTGGTGGACGTGCTGTACGACCGCCGCGTCAAGTTCATCATGTCGGCCGAGGTCGCGCCCGAGCAGCTCTATACCGAAGGGCCGATGGTCCACGAGTTCCCGCGCACCGTGTCTCGCCTCAGCGAAATGCGTTCGCCCGAGTTCCTGGCGCAGGCGCGCCGCGACGTCGACACGGGCCTCACGTGAGCCGTCGCGCTGCGTATCGACATGGCTGGGCAACGCTCGCCCGCGGGCTGGCGCCTGCGCTTGTCGCGTTGCTGCACGGCTTCGCGCTGGCTGCCGCGCCGGCCGAGGAAGCGGCCGAGCGCCGACGCATCGCCACGCAGCGCCAAGAGATCGAGCAGCGCTTCCTCGAGCGCCAGCGCGAGTGCCGCACCCGCTTCGTCGTCACCTCGTGCATCGACGAAGCCAAGCGCGAGCGCCGCGGTGCCCTGGTGCCGCTGCGCGATCGCGAGATCGAGCTGAACGATGCGCAGCGGGCGCGTGCGGCGGCCGAGCGCGAGGCCGCGATCGCAGAAAAGGCGACGAGCAATGCCGAGCGCGAGCGACGCGACGCCGAGCGCGCCGACCGCGAGCCGCGCCAGCCGCGTGCCCCGCGCGAGGTTGGCGAGCCGCGCAACCCGCGAGCGCGAGCGCTGCCGCGCCTCGATCGCAACGAGCCGCGCGCCGCCCGCAGGAGCGCCGCCCAGCGCGAGCCAAAGGCGCCGAAGGCGGTCGACGAAGCCGCCAACCGCGCGCGCTTCGAGGCGCGTCAGGCCGAGGCGGCGAAGCACCGTGCCGAGGTCGAGGCCCGCAACGCCGCGCGGACCAAGAAGCCGTCGGCACCGTTGCCGGTGCCGGGCGCCGCGTCGGCGCCTTAGCGCGCGGCCGATCAGCCGAGCGGCTCGACGCGCACCATCGCGAGCGACAGGTTGTCGCCCGATCCGCGGGCGCGTTGGCGCGCCTTGCCGACCAGCATTTCGGTCGCCTCGCGCGGCGGCAGCGCGTGCACGATCGCACCCAGCTCGCGCGGCGTGAAGTAGTGCCAGAGTCCGTCGCTGCAACTGAGGATCGTGTCGCCGATCGCCAGCTTCTCGAGGCGCTTCAAGGTGATCGGCGGATCCTGCACCGTGCCGAGGCAGCCCGTCAGCAGGTTCGACTGCGGGTGGTTGTTGGCCTCTTCCTCGGTGATCTGGCGCTCGTCGACGAGGCGCTGCACGTACGAGTGATCGACGCTGCGGCTCAGCATCTCGGCACCGCGGAAGTGATAGATGCGCGAGTCGCCGGCGTGCACGTGGTCGCACTCGAGCGTCGGGCCGATCAGGAACGCCGCCACGGTGCTGTGCGGCTCCTCCTCGGCGGTGATCGCCGTCAGCTTGATCATGAGGTGCGCCTCGATGACCAGCTGCTTGAGCGTCTCCGAGGGCGAGTCCCGGCTGGGCGCGTAGCGCTCGAACAGCTGCTGCGCGGTGAGGATCACCTGGTCGGCGGCCTTGCGCCCGCCGCTCTTGCCGCCCATGCCGTCGGCCAGGACGCCGAGCATGCAACCGGCGACGCGCTGGTGCGGGATGATCTGGACCTGATCCTGCTGATAGGCCCGGTCGCCACGGTGGATGCCAGTCGTCGCCGACAGCCGGTAGCCCAGGTTGCTCATGTGCGAAAACTATAATCGCTTTGCCCCTGACGACCGGGGCGGAAACCGCGACTAAGTCCCGCCTCCGATGGACAACGATCTGCATTCGCGGGAGCGCCAGCTGATCGAGATGCGCATCGAACACGCGGACCTCGACGCACTCATCGACCGCGCCGCCACGCACGTCGCCGACGACGATCTCGCGCTGCGGCGCCTGAAGAAGCGGCGCCTGCTGCTGCGCGACCAGATCCAGCGCCTCGAAGCCGAGCTCGGCCCGCTCGAGTCGGCATGACGCGTTCGGCGATGCGTCGCCCGGCGATGTCGCCCGCGCGGCACTGACGGAGCCCTCGATCAGCCCCCTGCAGCAGGAAGTCGCCGCCGCGTTCGAGCCGAGCGGCGCCCTCGCGATCGCCGATCCCGCCTACACGCCGCGCGCGGTGCAGGTCGAGATGGCGCTGGCGGTCGCCGGCGCCATCGACGATCGCTCGGCGCTGGTCGTCGAGGCCGCCACCGGCGTCGGCAAGACTTTCGCCTACTTGGTCCCGATGCTGCTGAGCGGCGCCCGTGCGCTGCTCAGCACCGCGACCAAGAACCTGCAGGACCAGCTGTTCCTGCGCGATCTGCCGCGGCTGCGCAGTGCGCTGCAGGTGCCGGTGACGGTCGCGCTGTTGAAGGGGCGGGCGAGCTATCTCTGTTTGCACCGCCTCTCGATCGCGCGTCACGACGACGCCGGCGCCGACCGCTGGACCGCGCGCACGCTGGCCAAGATCGAGACCTGGTCGACGCGCACCGCGAGCGGCGATCTTGCCGAGCTCGAAGGCCTCGACGAGCGCAGCAGCGTGATTCCGCTCGTCACGTCGACGCGCGAGAACTGCCTCGGCAGCGACTGCCCGAGCTTTCGCGACTGCCACGTGATGAAGGCGCGCCGCGAGGCGATGGCCTCCGACATCGTGGTCGTCAACCATCACCTGTTCTTCGCCGACATGCAGCTGCGCGACAGCGGCGTGGCCGAACTGCTGCCGAGCGTCGACGTCGCGGTGTTCGACGAGGCACACCAGCTCGCCGAGGCCGGCGTGCAGTTCCTCGGCACGACGCTCGGCAGCTCGCAACTGCTCGACTTCTCGCGCGACCTGCTCGGCATCGGGCTGCAGCAGGCGCGCGGGCTCGCCGACTGGCAGGGCGTGGCCGGGCGCCTGGAGCAGGCGGCGCGCGAGCTGCGCATCGGCGGCGTCGGCACGCAGCGCGAGATCCGCGCGGCGACCAAGCTGCGCTGGAGCGATCGCGGCGAGCGCGCCGACTTCGTCGCGGCGCTCGGCGAGGTCGCGGCGGCGGCAAAGGCTGCGGCCGAGGCGCTCGACCTCGTCGCCGACGCCTCGCCCGATTTCGCCCGCCTCGTCGAACGCGCACGGCGCCTCGCGGAGCTGGCGGCGCGCTTCGCGACACCGGCGCGGGCCGGTCACGTGCGCTGGATCGACGTGACGCCGCAGAACGTGCGTCTGGTCGAATCGCCGCTGGACATCCGCGACGCCCTGCGCGAGCAGATGGCAGGCTCGCCCAAGGCCTGGGTCTTTACGTCGGCCACGCTCGGCGACGACGAGCGTCTGCGCTGGTTCTGCGAGCCGGCCGGCCTCGATGACGCGCCGACGCTGCGCCTCGGCAGCCCGTTCGACTACGCGGGGCATGCACGCCTCTACGTGCCGCGCGCCTTCCCGAAGCCGAGCGAGCCGGCCCACCCCGGGGCGGTCGCCCGCCTGGCCGCCCGTTGCGCGCGCGCGCTCGGCGGCCGCACCTTCGTGCTGACCACGACGCTCCGATCGCTCGCCGTGATCGGCGATCAGCTGCGCGACCTGTTCGAGGAAGAGGGCGACGCCATCCGCGTGCTGGTGCAGGGCCAGACGCCCAAGCGGCAGCTGATGCAGCAGTTCCTGTCCGATCCGTGCTCGGTCCTGGTCGGCTCGCAGAGCTTCTGGGAAGGCGTCGACGTCCCCGGCGACGCGCTGCAGTGCGTGCTGATCGACAAGCTGCCGTTCCCGCCGCCGAACGACCCGCTGGTCGAGGCGCGCGTCGAGCGGCTCGAGAACGAGGGCCGCAACCCGTTCGCCGACTACTTCGTTGCCGAGGCGGCGGTGTCGCTGAAGCAGGGCGCCGGTCGCCTGATCCGCAGCGAGACCGACCGCGGGCTGCTGGTGGTCTGCGATCCGCGGGTCGCGACGATGAGCTACGGACGGCGCCTGCAGCGCGCGTTGCCGCCGATGACGGTACTGACCGAGGAGCGCGAGGCGCTCGCCTGGCTCGAAACCCTGACCAAGCCGCAGAGCGCCTGGTCGACCATCGACTGAGTCGCGCGCGGCCCCGGCGCGGCGGCCGCCGGTCAGGACGGCCGAACCGTTTGGCGGCAAGCCGCTCGGCGGACTACCAGACCTGCCACCACGAGCGCTGGCGGCCCTCGATGCCGTCGCGATACAGCGTGGTGTTCGGGAAGTTGCGATGCAGCACCCGGTCGGCGTCGTCGCGCAGCTCGTTGAGGCCGAGCTTCTCGTAGCTCTGCACCATGATGAAGAGCGCTTCCTCGGTGGCCGGCGAGTGCTGGAACTCCTGCACCGCCTGCTGCGCACGGTTCGCCGCGGCCACATAGGCGCCGCGCCGGTAGTAGTAGCGCGCGACGTGAACCTCGTACGCCGCGAGCGAGTTCACGATGTAGGTCATCCGCACCCGCGCGTCCTCGGCGTACGTCGAATCGGGGAAGCGCTCGGCGAGCTGCTTGAACGCCTGGTACGAATCGCGCGAGGCCTGCTGGTCGCGCTCGGACAGGTCCTGGCGCGCCAGGCTGCCGAGCAGTCCGAGGTTGTCGTTGAAGTTGACGAGACCCTGCAGGTAAAGCGCGTAGTCGAGCGCCGGACTCGTCGGATGCAACTTGATGAAGCGCTCCAGCACCGCGAGCGCCTGCGCCTTCTCGCCCGTCTTGTAGAGCATGTAGGCGCGCTCGAGCTGGGCCTGCTGGGCGAGCACCGTGCCGGCGGCGCGACCTTCGAGGCGCTCGTAAAGGCGCCCGGCACGCTCGTAGTTGCCGGCGGCGGATTCCTCGCGTGCCTCGGCGTACAGCCGCTCGGCGGACCAGCGGGCGGTCTCGTCGATGGTGGCGGTGCTGCAGCCGGCGATGAGGGCCGCGGCCAACATCGCCGACACTGTCGCGCCGACGCGGCGAGCGGGGGTTTTCAGGGTCATGGACGGGGAAACGCCGGGGCCGATCGATGCGCGATCACGAAGCGAAATTATATGGTTGACCCCTTTGGGCCCCGACCGGCGTCCGACGACGACGAGCTGGCGGAGGCCGGCGCGGCCGACGCGGCCGACGCGGCCGGCGTCGAGACACGCAGTGCCACGGTCGGTGCCGACAGCCACGGTCAACGACTCGACAAGGCGGTGGTCGCGATCGCGCCCGAGTTCTCGCGCAACCACCTGCAGTCGCTGATCGAGGCCGGCCACGTCGTCGTCGACGGCGCGCCGGCGACCAGCGCGTCGCGCAAGGTCCGCGCCGGGCAGCGCATCGACGTCACGCTGGTGCCGACCGCGGAAAGCCGCGCGTATCGCGGCGAGGCGCTGCCGCTCGCGGTGGTCTACGAGGACGAGCACGTGCTGGTGCTCGACAAGCCCGCAGGAATGGTCGTCCATCCGGCCGCCGGCAACTGGTCGGGCACGCTGCTCAACGCGCTGCTCGGGCGCGACCCCGCGGCGGCGGCGCTGCCGCGCGCGGGCATCGTGCACCGGCTCGACAAGGACACCTCGGGCCTGATGGTCGTCGGCCGGAGCCTGCCTGCGGTGACCGCGCTCGTGCGCGCCATCGCCGCGCGCGAGGTGCGTCGCCGCTACGCCGCGATCGCGCACGGCGCACTCGCCGCAGCGCCGTTCAGCATCGAGGCGCCGGTCGGCCGCGACCCGCAGGTGCGCGTGCGCATGGCCGTCGCCGCGGGGGGCAAGCCGGCGCGCACCGACGTGACGCCGCTCGCGACGTACGACGGCTTCAGCGCCGTCCGCTGCGCGCTGCACACCGGCCGCACGCATCAGATCCGCGTCCACCTGGCGTGGCGCGGTCATCCGCTCGTCGCCGATCGCCTCTACGGTGGCACGCCGGCGCTCGGCATCGACCGGCAGGCGCTGCACGCCGCCGAGCTCGGCTTCGCGCATCCGATCGACCGCCGGCGGCTCGTCTTCCGGGCTCCCGCGCCGGCCGATTTCGCCGCCGCGTGGCGGCAACTGACCGACCAGCCCCTGGCTGAGTAAAAGCCTCGAAACGCGCGGCTACAATCGGCGCAATCTGGCGTGCGGACCACCCGCTGGGCACCTCACTTGCCCGTTGCCGGCTCCCAGCCCGATCTCGCCGCACCTGAGGGTGCGATCCCCTGGCTCGCGAAACGCAGCCACCCCGTCGGTCCGAGTCACGTGTGCGTGACGCGAGCGCCCAAGGCGCCCGGGCTGCCGAACCCTTGCGCCCAGACCGCCGGTCCGACCGGTCGAGGATGTGAACGAAGATCATGAACACGCTGGATGCCAAGCGCGTCCTTGAGACCGCGCTCATCTGCGCGGCCGACCCGCTGACGCTGCGCGACATGCGCGTGCTGTTCGCCGACGAGGTCGGCCCCGACACCCTGCGCAGCCTGCTCGACGAGCTCGGCCGCGACTGCGAGGGGCGCGGCATCGAGCTGGTTCCGGTGGCCAGCGGCTGGCGCTTCCAGAGTCGGCCGGAGATGCGCGAGTACCTCGGGCGCCTGCGTCCCGAGCGCCCGCCGCGCTACTCGCGCGCGCTGATGGAGACGCTCGCGATCATCGCGTACCGCCAGCCGGTCACGCGCGGCGACATCGAGGACATTCGCGGCGTCGCGGTGTCGAGCCAGATCGTCAAGCAGCTCGAGGACCGCGGCTGGATCGAGACGATCGGCTACCGCGAGGCGCTCGGACGCCCGGCGCTGCTCGGCACGACCCGCCAGTTCCTCGACGATCTGGGTCTCGCGAGCCTCGAGGACCTGCCCGCGCTCGCCGGTCCGGACGGCCTCGATCCCACGGCGAGCCTCGGCGCCGCTGCCGCCGAAGCCGCCGCGCGGCTCGAACGGCAGGCCGACCTGGCCTTCGTGGGCCCGCCCGAAGCCGCCGATCCGACGGGAGGTGACGCGGTCGCCGGGCCGCCAGAGCAGCCGGCGTCGGCCGCCGTCGACGCGTCCGACGCCGATGGAACCCAGCCGCCGGCGGTCGCATCGGCTGCTGGCGACACGGTTCCGAGCGACGTGGCGCTCTCCGACCGCGCGACCCGAGTCGGCCTTGGGGCGGCGGTCGAGCATGCAGCGCCCGCGGACGATGCCGCCCCGGGCGAGTGGGCCGCATCGAACGACGAGGCCGCTCCGCTCGACTCACCCGCAGCGGCCGAGCCGGCTGCGCCGGTCGACCATGCGACGCCCCTCGAGCAGCCGGCATCCGGCGATCAGCCGGCGCCGGTGAAAGCCGCTGCTTCGAGCGCGCCTGCCGAATCCCCCGCCTCAGCCGACGCGCCCGAACTCCCCTTGCCGACAGAACGTACCGACGTCCTTCCGATCCCGCCCGACGCCATGGAATCCCGCGAATGAACGACAGCATCGATCCGGCAGCGCCGGTGCCCGAGTCCTCGAACGACACGCCGACGGCCGACGCGCCCAAGCCGGCGCGGCGAAAGCGTGCGGCAGCGGCTGCCCCCGAAGCCGACCCGACGTCGGCTGGCGCGAGCGCGGACGCAAGCGCCGCCGTTGGTGCGCCCGGCGAGGCATCGGACACTGCGCCCGCGGCCAGGCCGCGCCGGCGTCGCGCCGCGACGGTGGATGCCGACCCGGGCGTTGGCGCATCCGGCGATGCCGGCGAGGACAGCGGCGGCGCTGCCGAGCCAGCGGCGGCTGACGAGGACGCGCCCGCGCCGCGCCGCCGGCGCACGCGCTCGGCGGCAGCCGCAGGCGCCGCCGACGCCGCGGGGCAAGACGAGAGCGCCGGCACCGCCGCCGCGACGAGCGCGGCAAGCGGCGACGCGCAGGACGCGGGCGCAGCCGAGCGCACCGGCCGGGACGCCCCTCGGCACAGCGTCGGCACCGCGAGCGCGTCGGAACGCCACGACGCTGAAGGTGCCGGCAGTCATGCCGACGGCGGCTCTGCCGAGTCGGCCCCTTCCGCTGCTGCTGCATCGCCGTCCCAGGCCGGCGCGGAAGCCGGCACCTCGCCGCGGGCCGTCGCGGACCCGGCTGCCCCGCGCAGCGGCGACGAGGCAAGCGCCGCGCCGCAAAGGGCCGACGCGCGCAGCGACGCCGACGACGGTTCTTCCTCCGACGCCGACGCATCGGGTCAGACCGAAGCCGGCTCCGATCCCGACGCCTCCCGTGGCGAGCGGCGCCGCCGCAACCGCCGCGATCGCAAGCGCGGCGCGCGCGAGGACGGCGGCGCGCCGCTCGCGCCGCTTGCCGGTGCAGACGGAGCCGCCGACGCGACGCCGGGCGTGCTGCGCGACATCCCGCCCACCGTCAAGCCGCCGCAGCCCGAAGTGGGCGAGGTGTTCGCGCAGGTGCTGTCGGGCGAGTTCGACGCGGCGGTCGACGTTCCCGAGGGCGAGGAACCCGCACCCGCACGGCGCGTGCTCGCGCCCGACCCCGACGCGCCGAAGCTCCACAAGGTGCTCGCGCAGTCGGGCGTCGGCTCGCGCCGCGACATGGAGCAGATGATCGCCGACGGCCTGATCACCGTGAACGGCGAGCCCGCGCACACCGGGCAGCGCGTCTCGTTCGGCGACCAGGTGCACGTCAACGGCAAGCTGGTGCGGCTGCGCATCGTGCCGCCGCCGCCGCGCATCATCGCGTACCACAAGCCGGTGGGCGAGATCGTCTCGCACGACGATCCGCAGGGGCGGCCGACCGTGTTCCGGCGCCTGCCGCGCCTCGCGCACGGCAAGTGGCAGTCGGTCGGGCGCCTCGACATCAACACCGAAGGCCTGCTGCTGTTCACCAACTCGGGTTCGCTCGCCAACCAGCTGATGCACCCGCGCTTCGGCGTCGAGCGCGAGTACGCCGCACGCGTGCTCGGCACCTTGCAGCCGGACGATCGCGCCGCGCTGCTCGAGGGCGTCGAGGTCGACGGCCAAACCGCGCAGTTCAAGTCGATCACCGACGGCGGCGGCGAAGGCGCCAACCACTGGTATCGCGTCGTCATCACCGAGGGCCGCAACCGCGAGGTGCGCAAGCTCTTCGAGGCGGTCGAGCTCACCGTGAGCCGGCTGATCCGCATCCGGTACGGCACGGTGGTGCTGCCGCACGGTTTGAAGCGCGGCCAGTGGATCGACCTCGACGATGCCGACGTGCGTGCAATCCGCCGGATGGCCGGCGGCGATGCCGCCGAGCGCCCGCCGCAAGGTCCGCGCGAGGAGCGCGCCGGTGCCAAGCGCAACGATCGCGGCGAGCGCCCGCGTGGCGACCGCAACGAGCGCCCGCCGCGCAGCAACGACCGTCCGCGTCAGGGCGGGCCCGGCGCCGGTCAGGTCCCGCGCGCGCGCAACGACGAGCCACGCGCGGCGCGTCCGCCGGTCGACGATCGTCCGCCGGGCGACGACCACGACGAGGATTTCGAGCTCGACCACGGGCCGATCCCGAACCCGCTCGAGCAGACCTTCGACAAGCGATTCGTGCAAAACCCGCGCAGCCCGGCGGGCGGGCGCGGCTTCGCGCGCGGCGGCGGCGGCTTCGGTGCCGGCGGCAGCGGTCCGGCGCCCGGCCCGAAGGGTGGCCCGGGGCCCAAGCAGCCCGACCCGCTGCAGACGTCCGTCGGCTACATCGGCGCCGACGCTTTCCACCGCAAGAACAAGAACCGCGGTCCGCGCGGCGGCGGCGGCGGCAACTTCGGCGGCGGGCAGGGCGGATTCGGCGGCGGTGGCGGCGGCTTCGGAGGCAGGCGCGGTCGCTGATCTGGGCCTGGCCGACGGGCAGGGACGCAATTCGCACCCTTTCGCACGTGAGCGGTCGGTGGGCCCGGCTCAGGTCGGACCAGCGACCGCCGTTCGGAGCGCCGAGGCGCCGTCGTCAGCAAAGAGGGCTCATCCGCTGCGCCGGCACCGCGTCGACCCGCAACTCGCGCACGTGGCGACACGCCGCGCACCGCATGGGTAAGCTGACGGCCATGCCGCATCTCGCCCCGAGTCCACGCCCGCACGTAGGGTAGTCCCCGGTATGGCGAGGCCGCGACGCTACAATCCGAGGCTTTGCCAAACGCTGACCCGGAGAACTCTATGGCGCTCGAGCGCACCCTTTCGATCATCAAGCCCGACGCCGTCGCCAAGAACGTGATCGGGCAGATCTACTCGCGTTTCGAGGGCGCGGGGCTGCGCATCATCGCGTCGCGGATGGCGCATCTCTCGAAGAGCGAAGCGGAGGCGTTCTACGCGGTCCACAAGGAACGTCCGTTCTTCAAGGACCTGGTGTCGTTCATGATCTCGGGTCCGGTGATGATCCAGGTCCTCGAGGGCGAGGACGCGATCGCGATGAACCGTCGCCTGATGGGCGCGACCGACCCGAAGAAGGCGGACGCCGGCACGATCCGCGCCGACTTCGCGGACAGCATCGACGCGAACGCGGTGCACGGTTCCGACGCGGCCGAGACGGCTGCCGTCGAGATCGCGTTCTTCTTCGCCGGCATGAACCTCTACAGCCGCTGACGACGCCGCGATGAACCTGCTGCAGCCCGACCGTGACGCGCTCGCCGAGTGGTGCGCGCAGATCGGCGAGCAGCGCTTTCGCGCCACCCAGCTGTTCCGCTGGATCCATCAGAAAGGCGCCGCCGACTTCGCGACGATGACCGATCTCGCGAAGTCGTTTCGCGAGAAGCTCGCCGCCCGGGCCGAGATCCGCGCGCTGCCGGTCGCGAGCGAGCAGGTCGCCGCCGACGGCACGGTGAAGTGGCTGTTCGACGTCGGCGCCGGCAACGCGGTCGAGACCGTGTTCATCCCCGAGACCGGCCGCGGCACGCTCTGCATCTCGTCGCAGGCCGGGTGTGCGGTCGGCTGCCGCTTCTGCTCGACCGGCCACCAGGGCTTCAGCCGCAACCTCACGACCGCCGAGATCGTCGCGCAGCTCTGGTACGCGGAGTTCGCTCTGCGCAAGCGCCTCGGTCTTGCCGACGGTGAACGCGCGATCACCAACGTCGTGATGATGGGGATGGGCGAGCCGCTGCAGAACTACGCCGCACTGGTGCCCGCGCTGCGCATGATGCTCGACGACCACGGCTATGGCCTGTCGCGTCGCCGCGTGACAGTCTCGACCTCGGGCGTCGTGCCGATGATCGACCGGCTCGGCGACGACTGCCCGGTGGCCCTCGCGGTGTCGCTGCACGCGCCGAACGATGCGCTGCGCGACAGCCTGGTTCCGCTCAACCGCAAGTACCCGATCGCCGAGCTGATCGCGGCGTGCAACCGCTACCTCGCGCGTGCGCCGCGCGACTTCATCACGCTCGAGTACTGCATGCTCGACGGCGTCAACGACCGCGACGCCGACGCTCGCGAGCTGGCCGCGCTGGTGCTGGGCGCACCGGGTCCGCTCGGCGAACGCCGCCAGGGCCTCGCCTGCAAGATCAACCTGATCCCGTTCAACCCGTTCTCCGAATCGGGCCTCAAGCGCTCGCCCGATGCGCGCGTGGCGGCGTTCGCACGCGTGCTGCAGGACGCCGGCCTCGTGACCACCGTGCGCAAGACGCGCGGCGACGACATCGCGGCAGCGTGCGGGCAGCTCGCCGGTGAAGTGCAGGACCGCACCAACGCGAAGACGCGCGTCGCCGAGGCCTCGATCCGCATCCATCGCCGCACCGACGCCGCGCTCGCTGCCGCGGCCGAGAGGCCCGCGTGAGCATGCGGTCGGCACGGCTTGCCCGCCCGCTCGCCGCCGGCATCGCGGCGGGGCTCGGCGCGTTCGCGCTCGCCGGTTGCGTGTCGACGACGTCGACCAAGGCCGACCTGCCCGCGGCCAACACGCGCGACCGCATCACGGCGTCGGACGAGCCCGATGCGATGCGGCGCGCGCGGGCGCGCTTCGACCTGGCGTCGGCGTACTTCAGCCGCAACCAGATGATGACGGCGCTCGATCAGGTCAAGCTCGCGCTCGATGCCGACCCGAACTACGCCGAGGCGTACAACCTGCGCGGCCTCATCTACTCGAATCTCGGCGACACCGCGCTCGCCGAGGAGAGCTTCCGGCGCTCGCTGCAGCTCAAGCCTCGCGACCCGGACACGATGCACAACTACGGCTGGTACCTGTGCCAGCAGAAGCGCTATCCGGAGGCGCAGTCGTTCTTCACCCAGGCGATGGCGATTCCGCAGTACCGCGGGACGGCGCGCACGCTGCTCACCCAGGGCATCTGCCACGCCTACGCCGGGCAGCTCGCCGAGGCCGACAACACGCTGAGTCGCGCCTACGAACTCGACCCCGGCAATCCGTTCGTCGCGGTCAATCTGTCGCAGGTGCTCTATCAACGCGGCGAGTACGAGCGCGCGCGCTTCTACGTGCGCCGCGTCAACGGCATGACCGACATCTCGAACGCGCAGACGCTGTGGCTCGCCGCCCGCATCGAGCAGAAGCTCGGCAACCAGCAGGGCGTCACGCAGTTCGGCACGCAGCTCCAGAACCGTTTCCCCGACTCGCGTGAGGCGGCGGCGTATGCCCGAGGTTCGTTCGATGAATGAGGCGACCGCTTCGACCGCCGCCGGCGGAGCGCAGAGCGCGGGCGCACTGCTGCGCGCGGCGCGCATGGCGCAGGGCATCGAGATCGAGGCGCTCGCCGCGGCGATCAAGGTGACGCCGCACAAGCTCGAGCTGCTCGAGCAGGATCGCCACGCCGAGCTGCCCGACGCCACCTTCGCGCGTGCGCTCGCGCAGACCGTCTGCCGCGCGCTCAGGATCGACCCGTCGCCGGTGCTGCGGCTGCTGCCGCCCGCCGGCGGCTACCGCATCGAGCAGGTCGACGAAGGGCTCAACACGCCGTTTCGCGAGCGCCCGGGCCACTTCGTTCCGCAGCCGTGGGCGGTGCTCGCGAGCGCCAAGCTGTGGGTCGGGCTGGTCTTCGTCCTGGCCGCGCTGATCGCGGTGTTGCTGCTGCCGTCCAAGCTGTTCAGCGTGTCGACCACGCCGCGTCCGGTTGCCGCGTCGCCGGCGGCGAGCAGTACGCCGACGACGGTGACCGAGGTCATTCCCGCGGCCGGGACCGACGCGGTCGCCTCGGGGACGGTGGCGCCCGAGGCGGCGGCATCGGATGCGCCGGCCGACGCCGCGTCGGGCGCCGGCGGCACACCCATCGTGCACGTGCAGGCGAGTGCGCCGTCGTGGGTCGAGATCACCGACGCACAGGGTCAGGTGCTGCTCGGCCGCTCGCTCAAGGCCGGGGAGGCGCTCGGCGTCGACGGCTCGCCGCCGCTGCGCGTGCGCATCGGCAACGCCGCGGCGACCCAGCTCAGCTTTCGCGGCGAGCCGCTCGCGCTTGCCGCCTACACCCGCGACAACGTGGCGCGGCTCGAACTGAAGTGAGCCAGATGAACGACCTCTCGATGGACATCGGCAGCTTCGTCGAGCCGGCGCGTCCGGCGCCGCGGCGCAGCCGGCAGGCGACGGTGCGCTGGGGCAGCCGGGTCGTGACGATCGGCGGCGACGCGCCGGTGCGCGTGCAGTCGATGACCAACACCGACACCGTCGACGCGATCGGCACCGCCATCCAGGTGAAGGAACTCGCGCAGGCCGGCTCGGAGCTGGTCCGCATCACCGTCAACACGCCCGGGGCCGCAGCGGCGGTGCCGTACCTGCGTGAGCAGCTCGACCGCATGGGCGTCGACGTGCCCCTGGTCGGCGACTTCCATTACAACGGTCACCGCCTGCTGGCCGACTACCCGGCATGCGCCGAGGCGCTCAGCAAGTACCGCATCAACCCCGGCAACGTCGGCAAGGGCGACAAGCACGACCGTCAGTTCGGGCAGATGGTCGAGATCGCCGCGCGCCTGAACAAGGTCGTGCGAATCGGCGTCAACTGGGGCAGCCTCGACCAGGAACTGCTCGCGGCCATGATGGACGAGAACGCGCAGCTCGCCGAGCCGCAGCCGCCGCAGCAGATCATGTACCGGGCGATCATCGCGTCGGCGCTGCAGTCCGCCCGGCGCGCCGAGGCGCTCGGCCTCGCGCCCGAGCAGATCATCCTGTCGTGCAAGATGTCCGGCGTGCAGGACCTGATCAGCGTGTACCGCGCGCTGGCGCGGTCGTGCGACTACCCGCTGCACCTGGGCCTCACCGAGGCGGGCATGGGCACCAAGGGCACGGTCGCATCGACGACGGCGCTCGCCATCCTGCTGCAGGAGGGCATCGGCGACACGATCCGCGTCTCGCTGACGCCGCAGCCGGGCGAGGCGCGCACGCAGGAGGTGGTCGTCGCGCGCGAGATCCTTCAATCGCTCGGCTTGCGCACCTTCAACCCGAGCGTGACCGCGTGCCCGGGCTGCGGCCGCACCACGAGCACCACGTTCCAGGAGCTCGCCAAGCAGATCGACGACTACCTGCGGGCGCAGATGCCGATCTGGACCGCGCGCTACCCGGGCGTCGAGGGCCTCAAGGTCGCGGTGATGGGCTGCATCGTAAACGGCCCCGGCGAGAGCAAGCACGCCGACATCGGCATCAGCCTGCCCGGCACCGGCGAGGCCCCCGCGGCGCCGGTGTTCATCGATGGCGAGAAGGCGCTCACGCTGCGCGGCGAGACCATCGCCAGCGACTTCCAGGTGCTCGTCGAGCGCTACATCGAACAGCGCTTCGGCGCCGCGCGCGAGCCGCTGACCGTCGGCGCCTAGGCGCCGACTCCCCGACTTCACGCGAGCAGGCGCTCGCGCCGACCTGCTTCGCCATGACCGAACCCGTCCGCAAGCTCGCCCCGCTGCAGGGCATCAAGGGGATGAACGACATCCTGCCGCCCGAGTCGGAGCGCTGGGAATGGTTCGAGGGCGTGGTGCGCGAGCTGATGCGGCGCCACGGCTATGCCAACGTGCGCACACCGATCGTCGAGCCGACGGCGCTCTTCGTGCGCGGCATCGGCGAGGTGACCGACATCGTCGAGAAGGAGATGTACTCGTTCGAGGACGCGATGAACGGCGACCGCCTGACGCTGCGCCCCGAGAACACCGCGGGCGTTGTGCGCGCCGTCACCGAGCACTCGTTCCTGCGCGACGGCGGCAAGCGTCTCTTCTACATCGGGCCGATGTTTCGCCACGAGCGGCCGCAGAAGGGGCGCTATCGCCAGTTCCACCAGGTCGGCGCCGAGGCCATGGGCTATCCGGGTCCGGACGTCGATGCCGAGCTGATCCTGATGGTGCGGGCGCTATGGCGCGAGCTCGGCCTCGTGGTCGGCGACCACGTGCGGCTCGAGATCAACAGCCTCGGCCAAGCCGACGAGCGGAGCGCGCACCGGCGCGCGCTGATCGCCCACTTCGAGGCCCACCTCGATGCGCTCGACGACGAGGCGCGTGCTCGTCTGCACCGCAACCCGCTGCGCCTGCTGGACAGCAAGCACCCGCCGATGCAGGCGGTGATCGAGAGCGCGCCGCGTCTTATTGACCACCTGGGCGACGAGTCGCTCGCCCACCTGGCGGGCGTGCGCGCGATCCTCGACGCGGCGGGGCTCGAGTACCGCATCAACCCGCGCCTGGTGCGCGGGCTCGACTACTACAACCTCACGGTGTTCGAGTGGGTCACCGATCGGCTCGGCTCGCAGAACACGGTGTGCGGGGGCGGCCGCTACGACCCGCTGATCGAGCGTCTGGGCGGCAAGCCCGCGCCGGCGGTGGGCTGGGGCATGGGCATCGAACGCGTCTTGCTGCTGCTGAAGGAGCTCGCGATCGAGGCGCCGGCTCGGGCGCCGACGGTCTACGCGGTGGTGCCACGGGCCGAGGCGAGCGCGGCGGCGACCCGGGCCTGCGACACCCTGCGCGCCGCGGGCGTGTCGGTCGTGATGCACGCAGCCGGTGCCGACGGCTGGGGCAGCATGAAGAGCCAGCTGCGTCGCGCCGACGCGAGCGGCGCGCGCTACGCGCTGATCTTCGGCGACGACGAGCTCGCGCGCGGCGAGGTCGCGCTCAAGGCTTTGCGCGAGCCCGATGCCGAGCAGCGCACCTTGCCGCTTGCCGATATCGCCCGCTGGGGCGCCGAACTCGGCACCGCATAATCGCGCGTTCACCGGAACCGACTCTCGCATGGCTACCCATCTCGACCTCGAAGAACAAGAGCAACTCGACCAGCTGAAGGCGTTCTGGAAGCAATACGGGAACCTGATCAGCTGGATCGTCATCGCCGCCGTGGCAGCCTATGCCGCGTGGTCGGGCTGGAACTACTGGCAGCGCGACCAGGCCGTGAAGGCCGGCGCGATGTACGACGAGCTGTCGCGTGCCGCACAGGCCGGTGACGCCGAGCGCGCCAGCCGCGTGTTCGAGGACCTGAAGTCGCGCTACCCGGGCACGGTATTCACGCAGCAGGCGGCGCTGATGGCGGCGCAGGCGCAGGCCGACAAGGGCCAGCCCGATGCCGCGCGTGCCACGCTGACCTGGGTCGCCGACAATGCCGCCGAGCCCGAGTACCGCACGATCGCGCGCCTGCGCCTCGCGGGCCTGTTGCTCGACGAGAAGAAGTACGACGAGGCGCTGCGCGTCCTCGACGAGGCCAAGGCCCCGAACTTCGCCGGGCTGGTCGCCGACCGCCGCGGTGATGTCTTCCGGGCACAGGGCAAGGACAACAGCGCGCGCTCGTCGTACCTGGCAGCCTGGCAGGCGATCGACGAGCGCGTCGCCTACCGCCGCCTCGTCGAAGCCAAGCTCGGCGCGCTCGGCGTGACCCCGCCGGCGGCCGCCGCCTCGGGGGCCTCGAAGTGACCCGCGCACGCAGCAGCGCCGCGCCCGGGGCGCGACGCGGCAGCGCCGGTGCGGCGCTCGCCGCCGCGCTGGTCATGGCCGCCGGCCTGGTGGCCGGCTGCGGGTCGTCGCCGCAGCGCCCGGCGCCGCGACCCCTGGCGCCGCTCGGCGCGGCCAAGGTCGACGTGCGGCCGGCGTGGAACCAGCAGATCGGTCCGGTGCAGTTCCCGCTCGTCGTCGCCGTCAACGGCAACGTCGCGACCGTTGCCGCGAGCGACGGCAGCGTGCATGCGATCGACGCCGACAGCGGCCGCGCGCTCTGGCGCGCCAACGTCGGCGCCAAGCTCGGCGCCGGGGTCGGCAGCGACGGCCGCAGCGCCGCCGTCGTCACCCAGACCGGCGAGCTCGTCGTGCTCGAGAACGGCTCCGTCAAGTGGCGGCGTGCGGTCGGCGCGCGCGTCGCGACGCCGCCGCTGGTCGCCGGCGAGCGCGTCTTCGTGCTCGCCGTCGACCGATCGGTGCACGCGTTCGACGGCTCCGACGGCCACAAGCTCTGGTCGGTGCAGCGCCCCGGCGATCCGCTCAACCTGCTGCAGGCCGGTGTGCTGCTCGCGGTCAAGGACACCCTCGTCGTCGGTCAGGGCCCGCGCCTCGCCGGCCTCGATCCCAGCAACGGGGGCGTGCGCTGGGAGGCGCCGATCGGCTCGCCGCGCGGCGCCAACGAAGTCGAGCGCCTGGCCGATCTGGTCGGCCCGGTGGTGCGCGCCGGCGACGTCGTCTGCGCGCGCTCGTTCCAGGCCGCTGTCGGCTGCGTCGACGCCGATCGAGGCGTCACCGCATGGGCCAGGAACGTCGGCGGCACCGACGCGGTCGGCGGTGACGCCACGCTGCTGTTCGGCGCCGACGCGTCCGACCGCATGACGGCGTGGCGCCTGCCGACGGGCGACGTGGCGTGGACCAGCGAGTCGCTGCTCTACCGCGGCGTGGGCGCGCCGGCCGCGATCGGCGGCTCCGTGGTCTACGGAGACGAGCAGGGCACGCTGCACTGGCTGGCGCGTGACAACGGCGAGGCACAGCAACGCCTCGCCACCGACGGCAGCCCGATCCAGGTGCGGCCGGCGGTCGTCGGGTCGACGCTGATCGTCGTCACGCGCAACGGCGGCGTGTACGCGTTCCGCTCGCCCTGACGCGAGCGCGCGAGCGATGAAGCCGGTCATCGCCCTGGTCGGGCGTCCGAACGTCGGCAAGTCGACGCTGTTCAATCGCATGACGAAGAGCCGCGACGCGATCGTGGCCGATTTCGCCGGGCTGACGCGCGATCGCCACTACGGCGACGGGCGGCTCGGCGAGCACGAGTTCATCGTCGTCGACACCGGCGGCTTCGAACCCACCAGCACCGGCGGCATCGTCAAGGAGATGGCCAAGCAGACGCGCCAGGCCGTGGCCGAGGCCGATGCCGTCATCTTCGTCACCGACATCCGCAGCGGCGTGTCGGGGCACGACCACGAGATCGCGCAGTACCTGCGCGTCGCGGGCAAGAAGGTGATCCTGGCCGTCAACAAGGCCGAGGGCATGAGCGAGTCGCCGTTGCTCGCGGAGTTCTTCGAGCTCGGCCTGGGCGAGCCGCACCCGGTATCGGCGGCGCACGGGCAGGGCGTTCGCAGCCTCACCGAGGCCGCGCTCGAGGGCCTCGTCAGCTTCGACGAACCCGACAACGACGAGGGCGATGCCGAGAGCGACCGCGACGATACGCCGATCCGCTTGGCGGTCGCCGGTCGCCCGAACGTCGGCAAGTCGACGCTGATCAATACATGGCTCGGCGAGGAGCGCCTCGTCGCCTACGACCAGCCGGGCACCACGCGCGACGCGATCAGCGTGCCGTTCGAGCGCGCCGGGCAGAAGTTCGAGCTGATCGACACCGCCGGGCTGCGCCGGCGCGGCAAGGTGTTCGAGGCGGTCGAGAAGTTCTCGGTGGTCAAGACGCTGCAGGCGATCGCCGACTCGAACGTCGTCCTCCTGCTGCTCGATGCCACCCAGGGCGTGAGCGAGCAGGACGCGCACATCGCCGGCTACATCCTCGAGAGCGGGCGCGCGGTGGTGCTCGCAGTCAACAAGTGGGATGCGGTCGACGCCTACCAGAAAGAGACGCTCGAGCGCTCGATCGAGCAGCGCCTGCCGTTCCTTCGCTATGCCGAGATCAAGAACGTCTCGGCGCTCAAGCGCCAGGGCCTCGGGCCGCTCTGGAAGGCGATCGCCGACGCCCACGCATCGGCGCACTGCAAGATGCCGACGCCGGTGCTGACCCGGCTGCTGCTCGAGGCGGTCGAGCACCAGGCGCCCAAGCGCGTCGGCACGTTCCGCCCGAAGCTGCGCTACGCGCACCAGGGCGGACGCAACCCGCCGATCGTGGTGATCCACGGCAACTCGCTCGAGCACGTCACGGACTCGTACAAGCGATATCTCGAGGGACGCTTTCGCGCCCATTTCAAGCTCACCGGAACGCCGCTGCGCATCGAAATGCGCTCGTCGAAGAACCCGTTCACCGAGCGCGACGGCTAAGTCCTCACGCGGGATTGCCCTAAGGGGCCTGTGTTAACGTTTCCCGCTTCCTACTAACATCACGGAGTCAACGTGAGCAATAAAGGGCAACTTCTACAAGACCCCTTCCTGAACCTGCTGCGCAAGGAGCACGTTCCGGTTTCGATTTATCTGGTCAACGGTATCAAGCTGCAAGGCCATATCGAATCTTTCGACCAGTATGTGGTCCTGCTTCGCAATACCGTGACGCAGATGGTCTACAAGCATGCGATCTCGACCGTGGTGCCCGGTCGCGCGGTGAATTTCCAGACTTCCGACGCGGCCGAGCAGCCTTGATCGCGCGACGTCCTGCAGCGTTCCCGAGCTCCTCGACTGCCGCTCGACCGGCTTTCCCGCATTGAGCGCCCCTGACGCAGCGCCCGAGCGCTCCGGCGAGCCCGCGCGCGCCATCCTCGTCGGCGTCGACTTCGGCAACAATCCGCGCTTCGACGAGAGCCTCGACGAGCTCGCGCTGCTCGCCGAATCGGCGGGCGACGTCGCGGTCGCCCGCATCGTCGCGCGTCGCAAGGCGCCCGACGCCAAGCTGTTCGTCGGTTCCGGCAAGGCCGACGAGATCCGCGACCTGGCCAAGGACAACGAGGCCGAGGTCGTGCTGTTCGACCAGCCGCTCTCGCCGGCGCAGCAGCGCAACCTCGAGCGCCACCTCGGGGTCGCGGTCGCTGACCGCACCATGCTGATCCTCGAGATCTTCGCCGACCGTGCGCAGAGCCACGAGGGCAAACTCCAGGTCGAACTGGCGCGCCTGCAGTACCTGTCGACCCGGCTGGTGCGGCGCTGGAGCCACCTCGAGCGCCAGCGCGGCGGCATCGGCGCGCGCGGCGGCCCGGGCGAAGCGCAGATCGAGCTCGACCGCCGGATGATCGGCGAGCGCATCAAGAGCGTGAAGAAGCAGCTCGAGCGCGTGAAGAAGCAGCGTCAGACGCAGCGCCGCTCGCGCGAGCGCAACCAGAACTTCGGCGTCTCGCTGGTCGGCTACACCAACGCCGGCAAGTCGACGCTGTTCAATGCACTCGTCGACGCCGAGGCCTACGCGGCGAATCAGCTGTTCGCGACGCTCGACACCACGACGCGCCAGCTGCGTCTCGAGGGCGTCACGCGCAGCGTCTCGCTCTCCGACACCGTCGGCTTCATCCGCGACCTGCCGCACAAGCTGATCGAGGCGTTCGAGGCCACGCTGCAGGAATCGAGCGACGCCGATCTGCTGTTGCACGTGGTCGACTGCGCCAACCCCGAGCTCGCCGGCCAGATCGCCGAGGTCGAGCGCGTGCTGGCCGAGATCGGGGCGTCCGAGATCCCGCAGATCCTCGTTTACAACAAGCTCGACGCACTGCCGGAGACCGAGCGGCCGCGGGGCCTGCGCGTCGACACCCAGCTCGAGAACGGCCGCCGGGTTCCGCGCGTGTTCGTGAGCGCGCGCACCGGCGAGGGACTCGACGTGCTGCGCGGCCTCATCGCCGACGCGGTCGCGGGCCGCCTCGAATCCTCCTTGAACCCGCTGCCCGAGAGCGCATCTTCGGGCGAGCCCGGGCGCGTACCGGACCTGCCCGCGGCCGACGCGGGCGCTCTGCCGAACACCGGCACCTTCGATCCCAAGCCATGAGCATCCGCCTTCCAGAACCCGGCCCCGATGGTCTTGCCGCGCGCGTGCTCGCGCTCGTCATCGCGGGCCTCGCGTTGCTCGGCGGGATCGGCCGCGCGGCATGGCAGCGCGTGACGGCAGCGCCGACGACGAGCCCGGCCGGTGCCGATCGTTTGCTCGCGACGGGTGGCCGCGGCGACGGCCCGCCCGACCTCGACGAGCTGTGGCGCGACTTCAACCGCAAGCTGAGCGGCCTGTTCGGCAACAAGGGCGGCGGCGGCAACCGCAACAACACGCCCGAGCCCGGCAACCAGCGCCCGAGCTTCCAGCCGAACATGCGCAATGCCGGCGTCGGTGCCGGGCTCATCGCCGGCATCCTGATCCTGATCTGGCTCGGCAGCGGCTTCTTCATCGTGCAGGAAGGCCAGCAGGCGGTCGTCACCTCGTTCGGCCAATACAAGCACACGGTCGACGCCGGTTTCCAGTGGCGCCTGCCGTATCCGTTCCAGGCCCACGAGACCGTCAACGTGACGCAGCTGCGCTCGAAGGAGGTCGGCCGCAACGTGGTGGTACAGGCGACGGGTCTGCGCGACTCGTCGATGCTGACCCAGGACGAGAACATCGTCGACATCCGCTTCACGGTGCAATACCGGCTGAACGACGCACGTGCGTTCCTGTTCGAGAACCGCGACCCGGAGGAGGCGGTCACGCTCGCTGCCGAGTCGGCGGTGCGCGAGATCGTCGCCAAGGCCAACATCGACTCCGTGCTCTACGAGCAGCGCGACGCGATCGCCGCGGACCTCGTGAAGTCGATCCAGGGCCAGCTCGACCGGCTGCGCGCCGGCATCCTGATCGTCAACGTGAATCTGCAGAGCGTGCAGCCGCCCGAGCAGGTGCAGGCCGCGTTCGAGGACACGCTCAAGGCGGGCCAGGACGCCGACCGCGCCAAGAAGGAAGGCCTCGCCTATGCGAGCGACGTGATCCCGAAGGCGCAGGGCTCGGCGGCGCGGCTGCGCGAGGAAGCCGAGGCGTATCGGGCCCGCGTGATCGCGCAGGCCGAGGGTGATGCGCAGCGCTTCAACCAGGTGCTCGCCGAGTACCAGAAGGCGCCCGGCGTCACGCGCGACCGGCTCTACATCGAGACCATGCAGCAGATCTACTCGAATGTCGCCAAGGTGATGGTGGAGACCCGCAACAACTCGAACCTGCTCTATCTGCCGCTCGACAAGCTGCTGCAGCAGAACGCTGCGGCGGCCCCCAACGTCGCCCCGCCCGCCGCCACCGCACCACCGATGGAGACGCCGGTCAGCGCCGGCGGCGTCGACATCCGCTCGCGCGACGCCCAGCGTGGCCGCGAGCGCGAGACCCGCTGAGCCGGGGGGAACACGAACATGAATCGTCTCGGTCTGATCGTCGGCGGCGTCCTGCTCGCCCTCATGCTGCTGTCGTCGATGCTCTTCATCGTCGACCAGCGCCAGGTTGCCGTGATCTACGCGCTCGGCGAGATCAAGGAAGTCATCCAGCAGCCGGGCCTGAAGTTCAAGCTGCCGCCGCCGCTGCAGAACGTGGTGTTCCTCGACCGCCGCATCCAGACGCTCGACAGCCCGGAGAACCGGCCGATCTTCACGGCCGAGAAGAAAAGTCTGGTGATCGACTGGCTGGTCAAGTGGCGCGTCAGCGACCCGCGCCAGTTCATCCGCAACAACGGCACCGACATCCGCAACCTCGAGGCGCGCCTCGCGCCGGTGGTGCACGCGGCGTTCAATGACGAGGTGACCAAGCGCACCGTCGGGGGCGTGCTCTCGCGCGAGCGCGACAAGGTCGTGCAGGCGGTGCTCGCCCGCCTCGAGGACGATGCCAAGTCGTTCGGTGTGAGCATCCTCGACGTGCGCATCAAGCGCGTCGACTTCGTCGCCAACATCACCGACTCGATCTACAGCCGCATGGCGGCCGAGCGCAAGCAGGTCGCCAACCAGCTGCGTTCGACCGGTGCGGCGGAGGGCGAGAAGATCCGCGCCGATGCCGACCGCCAGCGCGAGGTGATCCTGGCCGAGGCGTATCGCGAGGCGCAGAAGGTCAAGGGCGACGGCGACGCCAAGGCGTCGGCGCTGTTCGCCGGCGCGTTCGGGCGCGACCCGCAGTTCGCGGTGTTCTATCGCAGCCTCGAGGCATATCGGGCGAGCTTCCGCAACAAGTCGGACCTGATCGTCGTCGACCCGGCTTCGGAGTTCTTCCGCGCGATGCGCGGCGCGGCCGCGACGGGCGCGGCGCGCTGAAGCGCAGGCCGTCGGCCGCGTAGAGCGCCGCGCGAACACCACGCGGGAGGCGCTTGCGCCGCCGACGTAGGGCGCCCCGTGCGTCGGCCGTCCCGGCGCGGGCATGCGCGCGTGCCCACGGCGGCGTCGCAGCCGGCCGAGTCGGCACTCGTACAATCCGCCTTTTACTCACCCGCTCCCGTATGTCCTCTGCCTGGCTGCTGCCGGAGCACATCGCAGACGTGCTGCCCTCGGGCGCACGGCACATCGAGGCGCTGCGCCGCGGTCTGCTCGACGGCGCCGAGCGCTATGGCTTCGAGCTGGTGATCCCGCCGCTGCTCGAGCACATCGAGTCGCTGCTCTCGGGGACCGGCCACGAGCTCGATCTCAAGACCTTCAAGCTGGTCGACCAGTCGAGCGGCCGCACGCTGGGCCTGCGCGCCGACAGCACGCCCCAGGTGGCGCGCATCGATGCCCACATCCTCAACCGCGAGGGCGTGGTCCGGCTCTGCTATTGCGGGCCGGTGCTGCACACGCGAGCGTCGGGCAGCAACGCGAGCCGCGAGCCGCTGCAGTTCGGGGCCGAGATCTACGGCCACGCCGGTCTGGAAGCCGATCTCGAGATCCAGGATCTCGCCCTCGAGTCGCTTCGCATCGCGCAGCTCGACGACGTCGCGCTCGATCTCGCCGATGCACGCATCGTGCGCGGCATCGTCGCCGGCGTGCCGGTCGATGTGAAGGCGCTCGACGCGGTCTATGCGGCGCTCGCGGCCAAGGACGTCGCCCTGCTGCGCGAGCTCACCGCCGGGTTCCCGGCCGACTCACGGCGGGCGCTGCTTGCGCTCGTCGGCCTCTACGGGGGTGTCGACGTCATCGACGCGGCGCAGCGCGAGCTGCCCGACCGGCCGCTGATCGGTGCCGCCCTCGACGACCTGCGCCGGCTCGCCGATCACGCCGCGGCGACGCACCCCGAAGTGGCGGTTGGCTTCGACCTCGCCGACCTGAGCGGCTACGCCTACTACAGCGGCCCGCGCTTCGCGGTCTATGCCACCGGTGCGAGCGACGCCGTCGCGCGTGGTGGGCGTTACGACGAGGTCGGCGCCATCTTCGGCCGCAACCGCCCAGCGGTCGGGTTCAGCCTCGACGTCAAGCAACTGGCGGCGCTGAGCCCGCCGCCTTCCTCACCCGACGTGATCCGGGCGCCGCGGTCCGACGACCCCGCGCTGCGCCGCACGGTGCGCGAATTGCGTGCCGGCGGCGCGGTCATCGTCACCGATTTCGAGAACGGCGCGGCAAGCGGCCGCGGCGCCTGGCGCCGCGAGCTGGTCGCGGACGCCGGACGCTGGAGCCTTCGCGAATGTTGATCCGACCGATTGCCCCCGAGGGCACCTGCGCCGCCTGCGCGCGCCCCGCATGAGCGCGATTCCGAGCAGCGAGCCGCCTGCGCGCGGTGCCGCGTCGACCGCTCGCAACGTCGTCGTCGTCGGCACCCAGTGGGGCGACGAGGGCAAGGGCAAGGTCGTCGACTGGCTGACCGATCACGCGCAGGCGGTGGTGCGCTTCCAGGGCGGCCACAACGCCGGTCACACGCTGGTCATCAAGGGCGTCAAGACCGCGCTGCAGCTGATTCCCTCGGGAATCATGCGCGAGGGCGTGGCGTGCTACATCGGCAACGGCGTGGTCGTCGACCCGGTGCACCTGATGAGCGAGATCGGGCGACTCGAGGCGATCGGTCTCGAGGTGCGCTCGCGCCTCTTCATCAGCGAGGCGTGCCCGTTGATCCTGCCGTTCCACGTCGAGGTCGACACCGCGCGCGAGCGTCTGCGCGAGTCGAGCGGCGTCGGCAAGATCGGCACCACCGGCAAGGGCATCGGCCCGGCGTACGAAGACAAGGTCGCGCGGCGCGCGCTGCGGGTGCAGGACCTCAAGCACCCCGAGCGCTTCGCGGCCAAGCTGCGCGAGCTGCTTGACCTGCACAACTTCGCGCTCACCGGCTACCTGCACGCGCGCGCGCTCGAATTCGCGCCGATCTTCGACCACGCGATGACGGTCGCGGAGGCGATCCGCCCGATGATCGGCGACGTCGGCTACGCCCTTCACAAGGCCAACGGCGCGGGTGCCAACATCCTGTTCGAAGGCGCGCAGGGAACCCTGCTCGACATCGACCACGGCACCTATCCGTACGTGACATCGAGCAACTGCGTGGCCGGCAACGCGGCCGCCGGGTCGGGCGTCGGACCGCAGGCGCTGCACTACATGTTGGGCATCACGAAGGCGTACACCACGCGCGTCGGCAGCGGCCCGTTCCCGACCGAGCTCGGCATCGACGAGGCCGGCAGCGTCGGCCATCATCTCTCGACGGTCGGCCAGGAACGCGGCACGGTCACCGGTCGGGCCCGCCGCTGCGGCTGGCTCGACGCCGCCGCTCTGAAGCGGTCGATCATCATCAACGGCATCTCGGGCCTGTGCATCACCAAGCTGGACGTGCTCGACGGACTGCCCGAGATCCAGGTCTGCGTCGGCTACGACCTCCATGGCGAGCAGATCGACATCCTGCCGCTCGACCCGGACGACATCGCCGCCTGCCGGCCGATCTACGACACGTTCCCGGGCTGGACCGAGAGCACCTTCGGCGTCACCGAATGGGATCGCCTGCCGCTCAATGCGCGGCGCTATCTCGAGCGCGTCGAAGGCTTCATCGGAGCGCCGATCGACATGGTGTCGACCGGGCCCGACCGCGATCACACGATTGTCCTGCGCCACCCGTTCGCGCGCTGAGCGCGAGCGCATCCACCTTCAAAGAGTGACGAGACCGCGATGCTGACCGAGGACGGCAAACACCTGTACGTGTCGTGGGACGAGTACCACATGCTCATCGAGCGGCTGGCGCTCAAGATTCACGCGTCGGGCTGGGAGTTCGACCAGATCCTGTGCCTCGCGCGCGGTGGGCTGCGCCCCGGCGACGTGATCTCGCGCGTGTTCGACAAGCCGCTCGCGATCATGTCGACGAGCTCGTACCGGGCCGAGGAGGGCACGATCCAGGGTCGGCTCGACATGGCCAAGTACATCACCATGCCCAAGGGCGAGCTCGCCGGCCGCGTGCTGCTGGTCGACGACCTCTCGGACTCGGGGATCACGCTGCGCGCGGTGGTCGACCGCCTGCGCGGCATGGCGGCGATCACCGAACTGCGCTCGGCGGTCATCTGGACCAAGGGCGTGTCGTCGTACACGCCCGACTATCACGTCGAGCTGCTGCCCACGAGCCCGTGGATCCACCAGCCGTTCGAGGAATACGACCACTTGCGGCCGGACGGGCTGGCCAAGAAGTTCGTCATCTGACGAGTGCCGGCGCACCGAGCATGGCAGCGCCGCGCCGAGTTCGAAGCCTCTTCATGGCGCCGGTGCCGGGGCGCCGGCGTGCGGCGGCTAACGCTGCGTGCGCGGGCGCGCCGGCTGCCGTGGGCGTGGGCGTGGGCGTGTGGTCGACGAGAAATAGCCGCACCATTGAAAAAGCGCGCCGGAGCGCGCTTCTCGAACCATTGCTGGTGCCCAGGAAAGGACTCGAACCTTCACACCTTGCGGCGTACGGACCTGAACCGTATGCGTCTACCAATTCCGCCACCTGGGCATTCAGGACAACCAAGACTTTACCATCAAAGCGACGCCATTGAAGAACAATCCTGACGTTTCGACCGAGCTCATGAGCGAGGTCGAAGGCACGGTGCAAGGTCACCGCGACGGCCACGGCTTCGTTGTCCGCGAGGGCGCGGCCGCCGACCTCTACCTGTCGCCCCAGGAAATGCGCGGTGTGCTGCACCGCGACCGCGTGAAGGCGCGCATCGTCCGCTACGACAAGAAGGGCCGTCCGGAAGGGCGCGTCGTCGAGATCCTCGAGCGCCGCAAGACGCCGATCATCGGCCGCCTGCTCAGCGAGAACGGCGTCTGGCTCGTCGCTCCCGAGGACAAGCGCTACGGCCACGATATTTTGATTCCGCGCAACGCGATCGCCAGCGCCGAGCCCGGCCAGGTGGTCGCGGTCGAGCTCACCGAGCCGCCGTCGATGCACTCGCAGCCGGTCGGGCGCGTCACCGAGGTGCTCGGCGAGATCGACGATCCCGGCATGGAGATCGAGATCGCGGTGCGCAAGTACGAGGTGCCGCACAAGTTCTCGGACGAGGCGCTTGCCCAGGCTGCGGCGCTGCCGGACCAGATCCGTACTGCCGACCGCAAGGGCCGCATCGACCTCACCGACGTGCCGCTGGTCACCATCGACGGCGAGGACGCGCGCGACTTCGATGACGCGGTCTACTGCGAGCCGGCGAAGGTGGGGCGCTCCAAGGGCTGGCGCCTGATCGTCGCGATCGCCGACGTGAGCCACTACGTCAGGCCGGGCGAGCCGCTCGACGCCGACGCCTACGAACGCGCCACGTCGGTCTACTTCCCGCGCCGCGTGATCCCGATGCTGCCCGAGAAGCTCTCGAACGGGCTGTGCTCGCTGAACCCGCACGTCGAGCGCCTCGCGATGGCCTGCGACATGCTCGTCACCGCGGAGGGCGAGGTCGAGGCCTACCAGTTCTACCCGGCGCTGATCGAGTCGCACGCGCGCCTCACTTACGGCGAGGTCGCCGCGATCCTCACCAACACGCGCGGGCCCGAAGCCGCCAAGCGCGCCGACCTGGTGCCGCACCTGCTCGATCTGCACGAGGTCTACCGCGCGCTGCTGAAGTCGCGGGCGGTGCGGGGCGCGGTCGACTTCGAGACCACCGAGACACAGATCGTCTCCGACGAGAACGGACGCATCGAGAAGATCGTGCCGCGCGTGCGCAACGAGGCGCACCGGCTGATCGAGGAATCGATGCTTGCCGCCAACGTGTGCTCGGCCGACTTCGTCGCGCGTGCCAAGCACCCCGCGCTGTACCGGGTCCACGAGGGCCCGACGCCCGAGAAGCGGACGCTGCTGCAGAACTACCTGCGCGCGCTCGGCATCGGTCTGTCCATTGGCGACGATCCCAAGCCGGCCGAGTTCCAGGCCATCGCCGAGGCCACCAAGGACCGGCCCGATGCCGCGCAGATCCACTCGATGCTGCTGCGCTCGATGCAGCAGGCGATCTACACCGGCATCAACAGCGGCCACTTCGGCCTTGCGTACGAGGCCTACACGCACTTCACGAGCCCGATCCGGCGCTACCCCGACCTGCTGGTGCATCGCGTGATCAAGGCGCTGCTGCTCGGCAAGCGCTACGTGCTCGGTGCCTCGACGAGCGCCGACGCGCTGGCCGAGCGCACCAAAGGCACCAAGCCACCCCGCAACACGGGCGAGGCGAAGCCGGCGGTCAGCCCTGAGCTCGAGCCGTGGCAGATCGCGGGCGCGCACTGCAGCGCGAACGAGCGGCGCGCCGACGAGGCCTCGCGCGACGTCGAGGCGTGGCTCAAGTGCCGCTACATGCGCGAGCACCTGGGCGAGGAGTACGGCGGCACTGTGAGCGCGGTGACGAGCTTCGGGCTCTTCGTCACCCTCGATGCGCTCTACGTCGAGGGCCTGGTGCACATCACCGAACTCGGCGGCGAGTACTTCCGCTTCGACGAGGTGCGCCAGGAGCTGCGCGGCGAACGCAGCGGCCTGCGCTACGTGATCGGCACCCGGGTGCGCGTGCAGGTCAGCCGGGTCGACCTCGACGGCCGCAAGATCGACTTCCGCATGGTCCACGATGACGCGGAGGAAGCCGCGCTGATGCGTGCGCGGCGCGAGCGCAATGCCGAGAGGTCGCAGAGCGCGGCCGACGAGCTGAGCGCGATCAAGGGTGCCGACCGCAGCGCCAAGGCGGCCACGCGCGCCAAGACGAAGAGCCGCAGCAGCGCGGCGGGCAGCGCGCGCGCCGCCAAGAACGCGACACGCAAGTCGGCGAGCGCGCGCGGCAGTGCGACGCGCAAGAGTCGCGGCTGAACCGAAGGAGCGGCGGACAGGAAGGGATCGCACGTCGCTCGGCACGCCGCCGAGTCGGCGCGGGCGCAACCGGTCGTTCTCGACAACTCATGGAACCTGCCCCAAATCATCCGCGGGTGCCGTCGGCACTCGCGCTTCACGGCGCGATGCGCCGGTACACGCACGGAGACTCCTATGTCGATTCGCTTTGACGGCCGCGTGGCCATCGTCACGGGTGCGGGCGGCGGCCTCGGCCGCGAGCACGCGCTCGCACTCGCGGCGCGCGGCGCCAGCGTCGTCGTCAACGATCTGGGCGGCATGCTCGACGGCAGCGGCGGCGAGCCGCTCGCCGCTCAGCGCGTCGCCGACGAGATCCGTGCCGCCGGCGGTCGTGCCATCGCCAACGGCGCGTCGGTCACCGACCCGGCGGCGGTCAATGCGATGGTCGAACAGGTGATGAACGAGTGGGGCCGCATCGACATCCTCGTCAACAACGCCGGGATCCTGCGCGACAAGAGCTTCGCGAAGATGACGCTCGAGGATTTCCGCCTGGTGGTCGAGGTTCACCTGATGGGCGCGGTGAACTGCTGCAAGGCCGTCTGGGAGATCATGCGCGAGCAGAAGTACGGCCGCATCGTGATGACGACGTCGTCGAGCGGCCTCTACGGCAACTTCGGTCAGTCCAATTATGGCGCTGCCAAGATGGCGCTCGTCGGGCTCATGCAGACGCTTGCGCTCGAGGGCGAGAAGTACGACATCCGCGTCAACTGCCTGGCGCCGACCGCGGCGACGCGGATGACGGAGAACATCCTGCCCGACGCGGTGCTGTCGCTGCTGAAGCCGGAGACGGTGGCGCCGGGCCTGCTGGCACTGGTCGCCGAAGATGCGCCGACGCGCGCGATCCTCTGCGCCGGTGCCGGCGGCTTCGAGCGCGCACACATCACGCTGACCCACGGCATCTTCGTCGGCATGTCCGACGACGCGCCCGAACGGGTCGCCGCCGGCTTCGACGAGCTTTCGAGCCGTGATCGCGAGACCGTGCCGGCGAGCGGCGCGGCGCAGGGCGCCCTCGAGGTCGAGAAGGCGACGGCGGCAAGCCGGCGCTGAGTCGTCGTCAGCTGGCGAACGGCAAGCCGGCTCGCCGGTCAGCGCGCGCCGAGCGCAAGCCGGTCGACCAGGTCGGCGGCGCGCCACGCACCGGCAGCGCGCGGCCCGGCGGCCGCCCCATGCGTCGCGACCGCTGTCGCGACGATCTCGAGGAGCGCTTCGCCGCCTGCGGTCGCGTCCTGCGCCCACCAGCCGCCGATCCAGCCCGCGAGCACGTCGCCGGTCCCGGCGCTCGCGAGCGATGCGTTGCCGGTGGCGTTGATGCGCGGCACGACACCGGGGGCGGCGAGGACGCTTCCCGACCCCTTCAGCAGCGCGACGCAATCGAAGCGCCGCACCAGCTCCGTGGCGGCCGCGACGCGGTCGGCCTGCACCTCGGCCGTGGTGCGGCCGAGCAGGCGCGCGGCCTCGAGCGGGTGCGGCGTCAGCACGGTCCGGCAGCCGCGCGCGCCACGAGCGGCCAGGGCCTGCTGCAGGGCGGGGTCGGACGCGATCGCGTTGAGCGCATCGGCGTCGAGCACGAGGCGGCATGCGGCTTCGAGCAGGCGTGGCAGCGTCTCGGTGATGCGCGCGCCGCCGCCGCAACCGCAGACGAGCGTCGCCGCCGCAAGCTGGCCTGGCGTGGCGTCGTGCCACCAGCGGCTGCGCCACATCAGTTCCGGCCGGAGCGGGTCGTGGCCGGCCTCGGCTGCCCCCGGGTCGAGCAGATCGAGGTAGACCCGCCCGGCGCCGGCCGCCTGGGCGGCGCGCGCGGCGAGCAGCGCCGCACCGCTCATCGAGGTATCGCCGCCGACGACGACGACGTCGCCGAAGCTGCCCTTGTGGCCGGCATGGCGCCGCGGCACCCGGCGCGTCGCCGGCGCGCCGACGAGCAGCGCGTCGGGCGGCTCGGCGCCGCAGTCGCAGTTCAGGGTGTCGAGCCACACCGTGCCGGCGTGATCGCGCCCGGCGGCGGTGAAGAGCCCGGGTTTCAGCGTCAGCAGGGAGAGCGTGTGCTGCGCGACCACGGCACCGTCGCCGAGTGGATGCCCGCGCGTGACGTCGAGCCCTGACGGCGCGTCGACTGCCAGGACGATCGCGCCGGCGGCGCCGTCACGCCCGATCGCCTCGATCGCGCCGGCGAGCGCGCCGTCGGGCGCGCGGTTCGCGCCGATGCCGAGGAGGGCGTCGACGACGAGCGCCGCTGGCGCACCGGCGGCATCGGCCGCGTCGACGATCGGCACCCCGGCGTCCCGCGCCCGGGCGAGGGCGCGCGCCGCGTCGGTCGGGAGCCGGGCATCGAAGCCGGGGACGGCGCGAACCCGCACGTCCTTGCCCCAGCGCCGGAGCCACGCCGCCGCCTCGAGGCCATCGCCGCCGTTGTTGCCGTGACCGACGCGCACGTCGATCGAGCGCGCATGCGGCGCGAGCGCGAGCGCGAGGCGCGCGACGGCGAGCCCGGCACGCGCCATCAGCTCGAAGGGCGGCAGCGCAGCCGCGGCCGAGGCTTCGAGGCGGCGCGTCGCTGCGGCGCCGTGCAGCGGCCGCGGCGCGCCGGGCGTTCCGTCGACCCGGTCGATACGCTCGATCACGAGACGTCGGTCACCGCGGCGGGTCGCCGCTCGTCTGCGCTGCACTCGGAGCGCCCCGGGTGGACGGCGCCGCCGAGCGGCGCGTCGGTCGTTGCGTGGCACGACATGGCCGGACGCCGGAGGTCAGGGGAAGAGGCGGGCGCATGCTACAATCGACTGGTTTGCCTGGGTACCCGTGGCTCAGAGTTATCGAGCGTGCCGCTCGGTCCTGTGGGTCAGGCGCATGGGTTCACTCATGTGCCGCTCGGCAAGCGATGCAGCGAACCGGCTGCCAGAAGGTGTCGCGGTTATTACCACACCGCGATTCACGCCGGATTCTAGAACCAACCTTTTTGGAACCTCCATGACGATCACGATGCGTGAAATGCTGGAAGCCGGTGTCCACTTCGGACACCAGACGCGCTTCTGGAACCCCAAGATGGCCCCGTACATCTACGGCCATCGGAACAAGATCCACATCATCAACCTGGAAAAGACGCAGCCGCTCTTCCAGGACGCGATGGGCTTCATCCGCCAGCTGGCGAGCCGCCGCGGCACCATCTTGATGATCGGCACCAAGCGCCAGGCGCGCGAGGTGATCGCGCAGGAAGCGCAGCGCGCCGGCATGCCCTACGTCGACCAGCGCTGGCTCGGCGGCATGCTCACCAACTTCAAGACCGTCAAGGGCTCGCTCAAGCGCCTGAAGGAGATGAAGGCGCAGGTCGAGTCGGGCGCCGAACTCCGCATCAAGAAGGAAGCGCTGATGTTCCAGCGCGAGCTCGCCAAGCTCGAGAAGGACATCGGCGGCATCCAGGACATGAATGCGCTGCCGGACGCGATCTTCGTCATCGACGTCGGCTACCACAAGATCGCCGTCGCCGAAGCGCAGAAGCTCAACATTCCGATCATCGGCGTCGTCGACTCGAACCACTCGCCGATCGGCATCGACTACGTGATCCCGGGCAACGACGACTCGGCCAAGGCGGTCGCGCTGTACGCGCGCGCGGTGGCCGACGCGGTCCTCGAGGGCAAGTCGAACGCGACCAACGAGGTCGTGCAGGCCGGCTCGCAGAGCGACGAGTTCGTGGAAGTCAACGAAGCGGCCTGATCGGGGCCCCGGCTCGCCAGCGGCGAGCGGAACCAGGGGCTGAGTACAGCCCCTTTTTTTCAACCCGGCCGCGCGGCTTGCAGCCCTCGCGGCGGCCGGAGCAACGAACGGAGATAGACACATGGCCACGATCACAGCCGGCATGGTGGGCGCCCTGCGCGCGAAGACCGACGCCCCAATGATGGAGTGCAAGAAGGCGTTGACCGAAGCCGATGGCGACATGGCGCGCGCCGAAGAGCTGCTGCGCGTCAAGCTCGGCAGCAAGGCCGGCAAGGCTGCGTCGCGGATCACCGCCGAAGGCGTGATCGCGGTGTCGACCGGCGCGGCCGGTGGAGCGATGGTCGAGGTGAACTGCGAGACCGACTTCGTCACCAAGAACGACTCGTTTCTCGCGCTCGCGCAGGCCGCCGCCGACCTGGTCGCGGCCAACGACCCGACCGACGTCGACGCGCTGGCCGCTCTGCCGTACAGCCAGGACGGCTTCGGCCCGACGCTCGATGACGTGCGCAAGGGCCTCATCGGCAAGATCGGCGAGAACATGTCGTTCCGTCGCTTCGTCCGGTACGGCGGCGACACCAAGCTCGCGAGCTACCTGCACGGCACCCGCATCGGCGTGCTGGTCGCCTACGACGGCGACGAGGTCGCTGCCAAGGACGTCGCGATGCACATCGCGGCGATGAAGCCGGTCGCGCTGACGTCCGCCAACGTGCCGAACGAGCTCATCGAGACCGAGCGCCGCGTGGCCATGCAGAAGGCCACCGAGGATGCCGAGAAGGCGACCGCCGAAGGCAAGACGCCGCAGTCGCCCGAAATCGTGCAGAAGCGCATCGAGGGCTCGGTGGCCAAGTACCTGAAGGAAGTCAGCCTCTTCAACCAGGCCTTCGTCAAGAACGACAAGCAGAGCGTCGAGCAGATGCTCAAGGAACGCTCGACCCGCATCACGGCGTTCACGCTGTACGTCGTCGGCGAAGGCATCGAGAAGAAGGTCGACGACTTTGCCGCCGAGGTGGCCGCGCAGGTCGCCGCCGCGAAGGGCTGAGCCAGCCGACGCACGCGCTTTGCACACTGCCGGACCTGACCACGACATCGAGGAGCCCTCAATGCCCGCCTACAAGCGCATCCTGCTGAAGCTGTCCGGCGAGGCGCTGATGGGCGACGACGCCTATGGCATCAACCGCGCGACCATCGTGCGGATGGTGCGCGAGATCCAGGACGTCACCCGGCTCGGCTGTGAGGTCGCGGTCGTCATCGGCGGTGGCAACATCTTCCGCGGCGTCGCCGGCGGTGCGGTCGGCATGGACCGCGCGACTGCCGACTACATGGGCATGCTGGCGACGGTGATGAACGCGCTGGCGCTTGCCGACACGATGCGCCAGGAAGGCATGACGGCGCGCGTCATGTCGGCCATCGCCATCGAGCAGGTCGTCGAGCCGTACGTCCGCCCGAAGGCGCTGCAGTACCTCGAAGAGGGCAAGGCGGTGATCTTCGCGGCCGGCACCGGCAACCCGTTCTTCACCACCGACACCGCGGCGGCGCTGCGCGGCGCCGAGATCGGTGCCGAGATCGTGCTGAAGGCGACCAAGGTCGACGGCGTCTACACCGCCGACCCGCGCACCGACCGCAGTGCGACACGCTACTCCACGATCAGCTTCGACGAGGCGATCGCGCGCAACCTGCAGGTGCTCGACGCTACCGCGTTCGCGCTGTGTCGGGACCAGAACCTGCCGATCCGCGTGTTCAGCATCTTCAAGGCCGGCGCGCTCGAGCGCGTGGTGATGGGCGAAGACGAGGGTACGCTGGTTCACGTGTGACCTATAACCCTGCATCGGCGCGGCGCCCGCGTGTGCGGCCGCAGCCGCCGCGGCGCCGAGCCGCGATTGGAGGCAATCGATGAGCATCGAAGACATCAAGAAGACCGCCGAGCAGAAGATGGCGCGCTCCCTCGAGGTGTTCCGCAACGAGTTGCAGAAGATCCGCACGGGGCGGCCCCACCCAGGCATCCTCGACCAGGTCCAGGTCGAGTACTACGGGTCGATGGTCCCCGTGGGGCAGGTCGCCAACGTGACCCTGCTGGACGCGCGCACGCTGAGCGTGCAGCCGTGGGAGAAGGGCATGGGGCCGAAGATCGAGAAGGCGATCCGCGAATCCGATCTCGGCCTCAACCCGTCGGCTCAGGGCGACCTGCTGCGCGTGCCGATGCCGCCGCTCACCGAAGAGCGTCGCCGCGACCTGACCAAGGTGGCGCGCAACGCCAGCGAGGACGCGCGCATCGCGGTGCGCGGGGTGCGCCGCGACGCCAACGAGCACGCCAAGCGCCTGCTCAAGGACAAGCAGATCTCGGAAGACGAGGAGCGTCGCTCGCTCGACGAGCTGCAGCGCCTTACCGATCGCACGATCGCCGAGATCGACCGGCTGACCGCGGCCAAGGAAGCCGAGATCATGGCGGTCTGAGCTCGATGAGCCGAATCCGTTCGATCTTGCAGCAGGCGCCCCGGCGTGGCTGACCCGACCCCGGCAACGCCGGCGATCCCGCGCCACGTCGCGATCGTGATGGACGGCAACGGGCGCTGGGCCAAGCGCCGTTTCATGCCGCGCGTGTTCGGCCACAAGCAGGGCGTCGATGCGCTGGTGCGCACCGTGCTCGCCTGCGCCGACCGCGGCATCGAGTACCTCACGGTGTTCGCGTTCTCCTCCGAGAACTGGAAGCGGCCGACCGAGGAAGTTTCGGGGCTGATGGGCCTGGTGCTCGTCGCGGTCTCGAAGTATCTGGGCAAGCTCGCGGCCGACGGCGTGCGCATCCGCATCGTGGGCGACCGCGGCCAGGTCTCCGACAAGCTGCGGCAAGCCTGGGAGCAGGCCGAGTCGAGCACCCGCCACAACACGCGCATCACGCTCTCGGTCGCGTTCAATTACGGCGGTCGCTGGGACATCGTGCAGGCGTGCCGGCGCGCGATCGCCGACGGTCTGCAGCCGGACGAGCTCGACGAGGCGCGCCTCAACAGCTACATGGCGCTGAGCTACGCGCCCGACCCCGATCTCTTCATCCGCACCGGCGGCGAGCTGCGCATCAGCAACTTCCTGCTTTGGCAGGCAGCGTATTCGGAGCTCGTGTTCACCGAGTGCCTGTGGCCGGAGTTCGGTACGGCCGAGCTCGATGCGGCGCTCGCCCAATATGCGCAGCGCGAGCGCCGTTTCGGCGCGGTGCCGAGCGCATCGGCCGACGAGGCGGCGACGTGCTGAGAGAGCGCGTCATCACCGCGATCGTGCTGCTGGCACTGCTGCTGCCGGCGCTGATCGTCTCGTCGGCCTGGCCGTTCGCGGTGTTCGCGCTGGTGGGCCTTGCGATCGGCGCGTGGGAATGGGGGCGTCTCAACGGCGCGCCGGCGCTCGCGGTGCCGCTCGGCGTGCTGCTCGCGCTCGCCTGCGCGGCGGCGCTTGCCGCCGGCTGGATCGATCGTCCACCGGCCGTCGTATGGTGGGTTGCGACCGTGCTCTGGGTCGCCGCCGGTGCGTCCGCGGTGCGCGGCGGGCCGGCGGCGTGGCCGCGCATTCCGCAGGCGGTGCGCATCGTCGTCGGCCTGGTCGCGCTCTGGACCGCGTGGCTGGCGCTTGCCCACGCCAAGGCGGTCGGCCTCAACTTCCTGCTGTCGCTGCTGGCGCTGGTCTGGGCCGCCGACATCGCCGCCTACTTCGGGGGACGGGCGTTCGGCAAGCGCAAGCTCGCGCTCTCGATCAGCCCGGGCAAGAGCTGGGAGGGCGTCTGGAGCGGCATGGTCGGCGCGCTCGTCGTCGCCTTCGTCTGGCTGCTCGTCGAGCGCAGCGTCGGCGCGATCGCGCCGAGCGTCTACGGCATGCTCGCCAACCGCTTCGGCATCGTCGTGATGGCGGTCGTCGTCGTCCTGCTGGTGGCGATGAGCGTGGTCGGCGACCTGGTCGAGTCGCTCGTCAAGCGCAGCGCCGGTGCCAAGGACAGCAGCTCGCTGCTGCCGGGGCACGGCGGCGTGCTCGACCGTGTCGACGCGCTGCTGCCGGTGTTCCCGATCGGCCTTGCGCTGGTCTCGCTTTGAAGGCGGTCTCCTAGTGCGCCGCCGCGTCTGCATCCTCGGCGCGACGGGGTCGATCGGCACCAGCACGCTGGGCGTCATCGCTCGCCATCCGGAGCGCTTCGAGGTGTTCGCCCTGACTGCCCAGCAGCGCGTCGACCTCCTGTTCGAGCAATGCCTCGCCTGGCGTCCGCGCTTTGCGGTGCTGCCGACCGACGCGGCGGCTGCCGGGCTGCGCGGCCGGCTGCGCGACGCCGGCGTGGCGACCGAGGTGCTGAGCGGCGCCGGCGCGCTTTGCGAGCTCGCCGCCCATCCCGAGGTCGACACGGTGATGGCGGCGATCGTCGGTGCCGCGGGCCTGGCACCCTGCCTGGCCGCCGCGCGCGCCGGCAAGCGTCTGCTGCTCGCCAACAAGGAGGCCCTGGTGCTCGGCGGCGCCTTCTTCGTCGAGGCGGTGCGCGCCGGCGGCGCCCAGCTGCTGCCGATCGACAGCGAGCACTCGGCGATCTTCCAGTGCCTGCCGGAGGACCCGCGGGTCTGGCGCGAGCGCATCGACCACATCGTGCTCACCGCATCGGGCGGGCCGTTCCGCACGCGCGACCCGGAGACGCTGGCGGACGTGACGCCCGACCAGGCGTGCGCGCACCCGAACTGGGTGATGGGGCGCAAGATCTCGGTCGACTCGGCGACCATGATGAACAAGGCGCTCGAGGTGATCGAGGCGCGCTGGCTGTTCGACCTCGCACCCGAGCAGATCAAGGTCGTGATCCATCCGCAGAGCATCGTCCACTCGATGGTCGTCTGCCGCGACTGCTCGGTGCTGGCTCAGCTCGGCACGCCCGACATGAGCGTGCCGATCGCGTACGGTCTGGCGTTTCCGGAGCGCGTCGAGTCGGGCGCTGCGGCGCTCGATTTCATGAACCTCGCGCCGCTCACGTTCGAAGCGGCCGACGAGCGCATCTTCCCCGGGCTCGCGCTCGCGTGGCAGGCGCTGCGCGGCCCCGACGGATCGTCGGCGGTGCTGAATGCCGCCAACGAGGTCGCGGTCGCGGCGTTCCTGGCCGGAACCATTCGCTTCGACGAGATTCACACGGTCAACATGCGGACCATCGAGGCCGTCCTTCCCGCCAGCGGCGCCACCGCGTCGCTCGAGGGCATCCTTGGCCTCGACGCGCAGGCGCGGCGTCGCGCCGCAGCGTTCGTCGACGCGCTCGCCCGATGATCGTCACCATCCTGGCATTCCTGCTGACGATCGGCGTGCTGATCGTCATCCACGAGTACGGCCACTACCGGGTGGCGGTGGCGTGCGGCGTGCGGGTGCTGCGTTTCTCGGTCGGCTTCGGCCGCGTGATCTGGCGCCGTCAGCCGAAGCCCGGCGGCACCGAGTTCGTGATCTGCGCGCTGCCGTTCGGCGGCTACGTGCGCATGCTCGACGAGCGCGAGGCGCCGGTCCCCTCGGACCAGAAGCACCTCGCCTTCAACCGCAAGCCGCTCGCGCAACGCGCCGCGATCGTCGCCGCCGGACCGATCGCCAACCTGCTGCTGGCCGTGCTGCTCTACGCCGCCGCGAACTGGATCGGCGTCGACGAGCCGAAGTCGATCGTCGCGAGGCCTGCCGCCGGCAGCCTGGCCGAAGCCGCGGGCATCCAGGCCGGCGACCAGATCCGTGCCACCTCGCGCGACGGCGTCGACTGGCGCGAGGTGCGCTCGATGACGGATCTGCGCTGGGAGGTCGCGCAGGCGCTGCTGCAGAAGGAGACGCTCGAGCTGCGCGTCGCGCCGCGCGCCGGCGGCCCCGAGCGCAACGTGACGCTGCCGCTGGCGTCGCTCGATGCGCGCGAGCTCGATCCGCAGGCGATGCGGCGGGTCGGCGTCGGCGAGCCGTTCAGCGCGCCGACGGTCGGCGCGGTCACGCGGGGCGGCCCGGCCGATCGCGCCGGCTTGAAGAGCGGTGACCGGGTGGTCGAGATCGACGGCGCGAGGATCGCCGACGCCAACGACGTGCGCGCGCGCATTCGCACCAATGCAGGCGCTGCCGGCGCGGCGCCGATGCGCTGGCGTGTCGAGCGTGCCGGCAGCATGCTCGAGCTCGTGGTGACCCCGGCGGTCGTCGGCGACAACGGCCAGCGCATCGGTCGCGTCGAGGTGCAGATGGGCGCGCGTCCGGCGATGACGTCGGTGCGCTACGGGCTGCTGGAAGGCCTCGCGAGCGGAGCGACGCAGACCTGGCAGATGTCCACGCTGACGCTGAAGATGCTTGGCAAGATGCTGATCGGCGAGGCGTCGCTGAAGAACCTGAGCGGCCCGGTCACGATCGCCGACTACGCGGGGCAGTCGGTGCGTCTCGGACTCGCGTACTACCTCGGGTTTCTCGCGATCGTCAGCGTGAGCCTGGGGGTGCTGAACCTGCTCCCGCTGCCGGTCTTGGACGGGGGGCACCTGATGTATTATCTTTTCGAGGCTGTGACGGGGCGGCCTGTCTCTGAGCGTTGGCTCGACGGCTTGCAGCGTGGCGGGGTCGCCATCATGCTGATGATGATGTCCCTGGCTCTCTACAACGACATGGCCCGCCTGCTGGGTCTGCAATGACCGACTGCATGCAAGTTCCTTCGCGCCGTCCCACCTTCCGCTCGTCCCTTCTTCCCGTCGCCCTCGCCACCGCCCTGCAGTTCGGGGCGGCCGCCGCGTGGGCCGTCGAGCCGTTCGTGCTCAAGGACATCCGCGTCGAGGGTCTGCAGCGCACCGAGGCAGGCACCGTGTTCGCCGCGCTGCCGTTCCGCATCGGCGACACCTACACCGACGACAAGGGCGCGGCCGCGCTGCGCGCGCTGTTCGCCACGGGCCTTTTCTCGGACGTTCGCATCGAGGTCGAAAACGGCGTCGCGGTAGTGATCGTCGATGAACGCGCGGTGATCGCGAGCATCGACTTCGTCGGCATGCGCGAGTTCGAGAAGGACGCGATGGTCCGCGCGCTCAAGGACTTCGGCATCGGCGAAGGCCTGCCGTTCGACCGTGCGCTCGCTGATCGTGCCGAGCAGGAGTTGAAGCGCCAGTACCTGACGCGCAGCCTCTACGGCGCGGAGATCGTCACCACCGTGACGCCGCAGGAACGCAACCGCGTCAACGTGACGTTCACCGTCACCGAAGGCGCGCCGGCACGCATCCGCGAGATCCGCATCACCGGCAATCGCGTGTTCTCCGAAGGCACGCTCAAGGGGCTGTTCGACCTCAACGAGGGCGGCTGGCTCAACTGGTATCTCAAGAACGACCGCTATTCGCGCGCCAAGCTGAACGCCGATATCGAGAAGCTCCGCGCGTTCTACCTGAACCGCGGCTATCTCGAGTTCAACGTCGAGTCGACACAGGTCGCGATCTCGCCCGACAAGCGCGACATCACGATCACCGTGAACGTGAGCGAGGGTCAGCTCTACACCGTGACGGGCGTGCGCCTCGAAGGCGAGTACCTCGGCAAGGAAGAGGACTTCAAGACGCTGGTGACGATCCGCCCCGGCGAGCCGTACCGCGCGGAGGAAGTCGCCGAGACGACGCGTCGTTTTGTCGAGCGCTTCGGCCAGTTCGGCTATGCGTTTGCGAAGGTCGACGCGCAGACCGACATCGACCGCGAGAAGGGGCAGGTGGTGCTGACCCTCGCGTCCGACCCCCAGCGCCGCGTCTACGTGCGCCGCATCAACATCGCCGGCAACACGCGCACGCGCGACGAGGTGATCCGCCGCGAGTTCCGCCAGTTCGAGTCGTCCTGGTACGACGCGCAGAAGATCAAGCTCTCGCGCGACCGCGTCGACCGCCTCGGCTACTTCAGCGAGGTGAGCGTCGACAGCGTCGAGGTGCCGGGCACCGCCGACCAGGTCGACCTCACGATCACCATCAAGGAGCGGCCGACCGGCAACCTGTCGCTCGGGGCCGGCTTCTCGTCGTCGGACAAGCTGTCGTTCACCGGCTCGATCCGCCAGGAGAACATCTTCGGCTCCGGCAACTACCTGGGCGTCGAGGTCAACACCAGCAAGTACAACCGTACGCTGGTTCTCAGTACGGTCGACCCGTACTTCACGATCGACGGCATCTCGCGTGCGATCGATGTCTACTACCGGACGACGCGCCCGCTCAACAGCCAGGGCGAGGATTACCAGCTGGTGACGCCGGGCGTTGCCATCCGCTTCGGCGTGCCGTTCAGCGAGTACGACACCGTGTTCTTCGGCGTCGGCGCCGAGCGCACCCAGATCAAGGGCGCGCGCGCGCTGCCGAACAATTACTTCCTTTACAAGAAGTCGTTCGGGGAGTCGAGCACCTCGGTGCCGCTGACGCTCGGCTGGACGCGCGACCAGCGCGACAGCGCGCTGGTGCCGACGGCGGGCCGCTACCAGCGCATCAACGTCGACTACGCGTTCGCCGGCGACGCGCGCTACCTGCGCCTGAACGCGCAGGTGCAGCAGTACATCCCGCTGTCGCGTCGCTTCACGTTCGGCGTCAACGCCGAGGTCGGCTGGGGCAAGGGCCTCAGCGGGCGCGGCTATCCGATCTTCAAGAACTTCTACGGCGGCGGCCTCGGCACGGTGCGTGGCTTCGACCAGGGCTCGCTCGGTCCGGTCGACGTGACCGGCGCCTACATCGGCGGCAACCGGCGCTTCAACATCAACAACGAGCTCTACGTGCCGTTGCCCGGCGCGGGCGCCGACCGGACCCTGCGCATGTTCGGCTACGTCGACGCCGGCAACGTATGGGGCGAGGGGCAGAAGGTCACGGTGTCGAGCCTGCGCGCTTCGGCCGGCCTCGGTCTCAGCTGGATCTCCCCGATCGGACCATTGAAGATCAGCTACGGCACGCCGGTGCGCAAACGGCCGGAAGATAGAATCCAACGGCTTCAATTCCAGCTCGGGACCGCGTTCTGATGAAAAGTGTCGTACTGAAGTCCGTGGCGGCGTTGGCCGTGCTCGTGGCAACGACCGCCGTTCCCGCCCAGGAACTCAAGATCGGCTACGTCAACAGCGATCGCGTGCTGCGCGACGCGTTGCCGGCCAAGGCGGCGCAGGCCAAGCTCGAAGCCGAGTTCTCGCGGCGCGAGAAGGAGCTGACCGACATCGGCAACCGCCTCAAGGCGGCGAGCGATCGGCTCGACAAGGATGCGCCGACGCTCGGCGATGCCGAGCGCACCAAGCGCCAGCGCGACCTGGTCGAACAGGACCGCGAGTTCCAGCGCAAGCGCCGCGAGTTCCAGGAAGACCTGAACATGCGCAAGAACGAGGAACTCGCCGCCGTCGTCGAGCGTGCGAACCGCGTCATCAAGCAGATCTTCGACTCCGAGAAGTACGACCTCATCGTGCAGGAAGTGGTCTTCGCGAGCCCGAAGGTCGACATCACCGACAAGGTGATCAAGTCGCTCAACGCGCAGGGCGGCAAGTAGCCGGTGACTGAAGTCGCGCTCGGCGAGCTCGCGGCGCGACTAGGCGGCGAACTCATCGGCGACCCGGCGCAATCGATCGATCGCATCGCGACGCTCGAAGCTGCCAGCCCCACGTCAATCGCGTTCCTCGCGAACCCGCGCTACCAGGCGCAGCTCGCGACCACGCGTGCGGCTTGCGTGATCGTGGCGCCGGCGTTCCGCGAGGCGGCGGCGGTGCGCGGCGCCGCCATCGTGATCGACGACCCCTATCTCGCGTTCGCGCGCCTCACGCAGTGGTGGGCCGAGCGCACGCGGCAGGCCCCGCCCGTCGGCATCCACGCCAGCGCGGTGGTCGACGTCACCGCCGAGGTCGCTCCCGACGCCTCGGTCGGCCCGTTCGTCGTCGTCGGCGCCGGCGCCCGCATCGGTGCCGGCGCGGCAATCGGCGCGCACGGCGTCATCGGCACCGATGCGAGCGTCGGCGCCGGCACGCGCCTCGCGCCGCGCGTGACGCTGGGCGACGGCTGCTCGATCGGGGAGCGCGGCATCGTGCACAGCGGCGTCGTGATCGGCGCCGACGGCTTCGGCTTCGCGCCCGACCGCGGCGCCTGGCAGAAGATCGAGCAGCTCGGCGCCGTGCGCATCGGCAACGACGTGGAGATCGGTGCCAACACCTGCATCGACCGCGGCGCGCTCGACGACACCGTCATCGCCGACGGCGTCAAGCTCGACAACCTGATCCAGATCGGCCACAACGTGCGGATCGGCGAGCACACCGCCATCGCGGGCTGCGCGGCCATCGCCGGCAGCGCCGTCATCGGCGCGCACTGCATGATCGGCGGCGGCGCCGCCATCGCGGGCCACGTGACGCTCGCGGATCACGTGACGGTGTCGGGCGCCACGTCGATCACGCATTCGATCACCAAGCCGGGCCACTACAGCGGCGTCTTTCCGTTCGATGACAATGCGAGCTGGGAAAAGAACGCCGTGACGTTGCGGCAGCTGTACGCGCTGCGCAACCGGGTGAGGGCCCTCGAGCGCGGCGCGGAGACGAACCAACAATGACGATGGACATCCACGGGATCCTCAAGAGGCTCCCCCACCGCTACCCGATCCTGATGGTCGATCGCGTGCTCGAGCTCGAGCACGGCAAGCGCATCAAGGCGATCAAGAACGTCACGGCCAACGAGCCGTACTTCCAGGGTCATTTCCCGCAGCGTCCGGTGATGCCCGGCGTGATGATGCTGGAGGCGCTGGCGCAGGCCGCCGCGCTGCTGTCGTTCGACGCGATGGACGCCGAGCCCGACGACAAGGCGGTCTACTACTTCGCCGGCATCGACGGCGCGCGCTTCAAGCGGCCGGTCGAGCCCGGCGACCAGCTCACGCTCGAGGTCGTGCTCGACCGCATGAAATCGGGCATCTTCAAGTTCAGCGCGCGCGCGCTGGTCGGAACCGAGCTCGCCGTCGAAGCGCAGCTGATGTGCACGGTCCGCCGCTTCGATTGAACCAAACGGCTCCGCGGCGCCTCTGACGGGCCGATGACCAGCATCCACCCGACCGCCATCGTCGACCCGGCGGCTGCGCTCGACGAGAGCGTGAGCGTCGGTCCGTACGCGGTGATCGGCCCGCACGTGCGGGTCGGCGCCGGCACGACGATCGGCGCGCACGCGGTGATCGAGGGCCGCACGACGATCGGTCGCGACAACCGCATCTTTCCGTTCTGCGCGCTCGGCGCGGTGCCGCAGGACAAGAAGTACGCCGGCGAGCCGACCGAGCTCGTGATCGGCGATGCCAACACGATCCGCGAGTTCTGCACGTTCAACGTCGGGACGGCGCAGGACGCGGGCGTCACGCGGATCGGCAGCGACAACTGGATCATGGCGTACGTCCACGTCGCGCATGACTGCCAGGTCGGCGACCACACCATCCTCGCCAACAACGCGACGCTCGCCGGCCACGTGCATCTGGGCGACTGGGTGTTCATCGGCGGCCTTACCGGCATCCACCAGTTCGTGAAGATCGGCGCCCACGCGATGGCCGGCTTCGCGAGCGCGGTCTCGCAGGACGTGCCACCGTTCATGACGGTCGACGGCAACCCGCTCGCGGTGCGCGGCTTCAACGTCGAGGGGCTGCGGCGGCGCGGCTTCGGGCCGAGGCGCATCGCGGCGGTGAAGCAGATGCACCGCCTGCTCTATCGTTCGGGCAAGACCTTCGAGGAGGCGCGGCGCGAGATCACCGAACTCGCCGACTCGGTGCCCGAGGCCGCCGCCGACGTCGCCGTCATGACGGCATTTCTGGCCGGCGTGACGCGCGGCATCGTTCGCTAGGCCGCGCGATGGTGGGCTTCGGCAGCGCGCCTCCAGCAGGCGCCACGATTCCCCTTTTTCTGCAAGGCAGCCGGTGGCTGCCGTCGCGAGCCTGTCCTCGGGCTTCCCGTCGATGACGCTCGAACCACGTTCTTCCGCGGCTCATGCGCCGCGCCTTGCCATGGTCGCCGGCGAGACGTCGGGCGACCTGCTCGCCGGCCTCCTGCTCGAGGGCCTGCGCGCGCGCTGGCCGCTGCTGCGCAGCGTCGGCATCGGCGGCCCGACGATGGCGGCGCAGGGCTTCGAGGCCTGGTGGCCGCACGACAAGCTCGCGGTGCGGGGCTACGTCGAGGTGCTGAGCCACTACCGCGAGATCGCGTCGATCCGCCACCAGCTCGCCGAGCGCCTGCTCGCCGAAAAGCCCGACGCCTTCATCGGCGTCGATGCCCCGGACTTCAACCTCGACCTCGAGACGCGCCTGAAGGCCAACGGCGTCCCGACGGTGCAGTTCGTGAGCCCCTCGATCTGGGCCTGGCGCGGTGGCCGCATCGACAAGGTGCGGCGCGCGACCGACCTCGTGCTGTGCATATTCCCGTTCGAGCCGGCGATCTACGCGAAGCAGGGCATCGCCGCGGCCTATGTCGGCCATCCGCTTGCGAGCGTGATCCCGGTCGACGTGCCGCGTACCGCCGCGCGCGAGTCGCTGGGCGTCGCTCCCGACGAGACGCTGGTCGCGCTGCTGCCGGGCAGCCGGCGAGCCGAGATCCAGTACATCGCGCCGCGCCTCTTCGCCGCGGCTGCGCTGATGCAGCGCGAGCGCCCCGCGTTGCGCTTCGTCGTGCCGGTGGTTCCGGGGCTGCGCCACCTGGTGGAGCCGCTGCGTCGCCAGCACGCGCCGAACGCCACGATCGAGCTGCTCGACGGCCGCGCCTATGACGCGCTCGCCGCCTGCGACGTGACGCTGGTCGCGAGCGGCACGGCGACGCTCGAGGCCGCGCTCTTCAAGCGCCCGATGGTCGTGGTCTACGCGATGCACGCGCTCACCTACCAGATGAGCAAGCGCATGAAGTACCAGCCCTGGGTCGCGCTGCCGAACATCCTGCTGCGCGACTTCGCGGTGCCGGAGCTGCTGCAGGGCGAGGCCAGCGGCGCCAAGATCGCTGCGGCGGCGTTCAAGTGGCTCGACGACCCCTCTTCGTGCGAGCAGCTCGCGGCACGTTTCGCGACGCTGCACGCCGAGCTCAGGCGCGACACGGCCAGAATGGCGACCGATGCAATCGAAGAAGTTCTTTCGCGCCGCCAAGCTTAGTCAGCTCGTCGGCATCGACGGCCTGATGGCCGGGGTCGACGAGGTCGGTCGCGGGCCGCTCGCCGGTCCGGTGGTCGCCGCGGCCGTCATCCTCGACGAGGCCCGGCCGATCCGCGGTCTCAACGATTCCAAGCAGCTCACGGCGCTCGAGCGCGAGCGCCTCGACGAGGAAATCCGCCGCAAGGCGCTCTGCTGCTTCGTCGCCGAGGCGAGCGTCGACGAGATCGACACGATCAACATCCTGCGTGCGGCGCTGCTCGCGATGACGCGCGCGGTCGCCGGGCTCGCCCAGCGGCCGCAGGTGGTGCTGGTCGACGGCAACCAGCTGCCGACGGTGCCGATGCCGGTGCGGGCGGTGGTCGGCGGCGACGCCCGCGTGCGTGCGATTGCCGCGGCGTCGATCATCGCCAAGGTATATCGCGATCGGCTGTGCATGCAGCTGCACGACGAGCACCCGATGTACGGCTTCGACGGCCACAAGGGCTACTCCACACCGGAGCACTTGGCCGCGCTGCGCCAGCACGGCGCCTGCCGGCACCATCGGCGCAGCTTCGCTCCGGTTCGCGGCGTCCTGTGAAGGTCGGCGCGATCACGTCGCGCGACAACCCGCTGCTGGTGCGGCTGCGCAAGCTCAACCGCGACCCCAACGGCTACCGCAAGCACGGCGAGGTGCTGATCGAGGGCGAGCACCTGTGCCAGGCGTTCGCCGCCGCCGGCACGCCACGCCACGCGCTGGTCAGCAGCGAGGCGTGGGACGAGCCGGTGCTGCGCGAGCTGGCGTCGCGCGCCGCGGCGGTGGCTGTCGTTCCCGCGGCGCTGCTGGCGGAGGTGAGCGCGCTCGAGTCGGCGCCGCCGCTCGCATTCGTGATCGACTGGCCGGGACGCGGCAGCCTGCAGCCCGGCCGCGCATCGATCGTGCTCGATCGCGTGCAGGACCCAGGCAATGTCGGCAGCATCCTGCGCAGCGCCGCCGCATTCGGCTTCCACCAGGTGGTCGCGCTCGCCGGTAGCGCGGCGCTCTGGTCGCCGAAGGTGGTGCGCGCGGCGATGGGTGCGCACGTCGGCCTCGCATTGGTCGAGGTGGCGGCGGGCGAGTCGCTCGCGGCGCTCGACGCTCTCGAGGTGCCGGCGATCGCGACCAGCTCGCACGCCGACGCCGCGATCGACACCGCCGAGCTGCCGTCGCCGTGCGCCTGGATCGTCGGCCACGAAGGGCAGGGCGTCGCGCCCGAACTGCTGGCGCGCTCGCGCGCGGTGCGCATCCCGCAGCCGGGCGGTCAGGAGTCGCTGAACGTGGCGGTCGCGGCGGCGCTCTGCATGTACGAGTCGACGCGGCGGCGCTCGGCGTCGTAGCGGCACGCGCGGGAGCCGGCGGACCGCCCCACCCACGCGGCGACCGGCAGCACGACGTGGTCAGTACATCAGCCGGTCCGGCCGCAGGTCGCGCAGGATCGTGGTCGCGATCTCCTCGATCGACTTGTGCGTCGACGACAGCCAGGCGATGCCGTGTCGCCTCATCATCGACTCGCCTTCGCGCACTTCGTGGCGGCAATTGTCGAGCGAGGCGTAGACGCTGTTCGGGCGCCGCTCGTTGCGGATCTGCGCGAGGCGCTCGGGGTCGATCGTCAGGCCGAAGCACTTGGTCTTGAACGGCGCGAGCGTCGACGGCAGCTGGCCGCGCTCGAAGTCCTCGGGCACCAGCGGGTAGTTGGCCGCCTTGATGCCGTGCTGCATGGCCAGGTAGAGCGAGGTCGGCGTCTTGCCGCTGCGGCTCACGCCGACGAGGATCACGTCGGCCTGCGCCAGGTTCTTGGCCGACTGCCCGTCGTCGTGCTCGAGCGAGAAGTTGATTGCCTCGATGCGGTCGTTGTATTCCTGGCTCTTCGAGATGTCCGAGAAGCGCCCGATGCGGTGGTTCGACGTCATGCCGAACTCGGCCTCGAGCGGCTCGATGAAGGTGTTGAACATGTCGAGCACGAGGCCCTTCGACTGCTCCTTCACGATCCCCAGGATCTCGGCGTCGACGAGGGTCGCGAAGACGATCGGCTTCTTGCCCTCGATCGCCGCTGCGTGGTCGATCTCGCGCACCACCTGGTGCGCCTTGTCGACGGTGTCGATGAATGGCCGGCGCACGTGGCGTGGCTTGGCGGCGAACTGCGACAGGATCGAGTTGCCGAAGGTCTCGGCCGTGATCCCGGTGCCGTCCGAGACGAAGAAGACGGTGCGGTTGGGCATGGCGACGGTACCGGGGTGGCGATCGAGGCGCCGACGCGCGCGCGGCGGCGATGCGCCGCACTCTACCGGAGCGGCACCGCGGCGACCTCGCGGCCGGTGCGGCGCAGCGGGCGCCTCTAGAATCGACCGCCTCGCAAAGACTTCCGCCGCGCGACCGCTCCCCGTGAACCCCGCTCCTCAGCTGCCCGCCACTGCCTCGGCCGCCCTCGTGCCGCCGGGCGTCGGCCGTGAGCGCGAGGAGTCGGCCCGGGTCGCAGCCGTCGCGCCGCCGCGCGCCCCGGCCGCACGAGCCGCGCGCCGCCCGGGAAGCACCGATTCTTGTCATCACGGAGCTTTCCCATGTCATCGACCCACCTGGCGACCGCCCTGGTCGTACCGCTCGACCAGCTGAGGATGACCGACGTCGAGTCGGTCGGCGGCAAGAATGCCTCCCTCGGCGAAATGATCAGCCAGCTCGCGGCGTCCGGGGTCCGGGTCCCCGGCGGCTTCGCGACCACGGCCCACGCGTTCCGCACCTTCCTCGCGCACCAGGGCCTCGCCGGCCGCATCGCCGAGCGCCTGAAGACGCTCGACACCGACGACGTTCGCGCGCTCGCCGAAGCCGGCGCCGAGATCCGTGGCTGGATCGAGTCGACGCCGTTCCCGCCCGAGCTCGAGGCCGCGATCCGCGCCGAGTTCGGCAAGCTCGCCGCCGACGACGCCGAGGCCTCGTTCGCGGTGCGTTCGTCGGCGACTGCCGAGGACATGCCCGACGCCTCGTTCGCCGGACAGCAGGAGACCTTCCTCAACGTCGTCGGCATCGAGGACGTGCTCGCGAAGATGCGCGAGGTGTTCGCGAGCCTCTACAACGACCGCGCGATCAGCTACCGCGTCCACAAGGGTTACGCCAACAGCGACGTCGCGCTCTCGGCCGGCGTGCAGCGCATGGTGCGCTCGGACGTCGGCTCGGCCGGCGTGATGTTCACCATCGACACCGAGAGCGGCTTTCCGGACGTGGTGTTCATCACGTCGAGCTACGGCCTCGGCGAGACGGTGGTGCAGGGCGCCGTGAACCCCGACGAGTTCTACGTGCACAAGCCGGCGCTCCGCAACGGCAAGTTCCCGATCATCCGGCGCAGCCTGGGCTCGAAGCTGATCCGCATGGAGTTCGCGAGCGCCGAGGAGCGGCGCACCAGCGGGCGCCTCGTGCGCACCGTCGACACCGCGCAGGAGCAGCGCAACCGCTACTCGCTGACCGACGCCGAGGTCAGCGAGCTTGCCGGCTATGCGCTCACCATCGAGGCGCACTACGGCCGCCCGATGGACATCGAGTGGGGCAAGGACGGCGTCGACGGCAGGCTCTACATCCTGCAGGCGCGGCCCGAGACGGTGAAGAGCCGCGAGAGCGCGAAGTCGGAGCAGCGCTACAAGCTCAAGCAGAGCGGCACCGTGCTCACCGAAGGTCGCGCGATCGGCCAGAAGGTCGGCACCGGGCCGGTCCGCATCGTCCACAGCATCGCCGACATGGACAGCGTGCAGGCGGGCGACGTGCTCGTCACCGACATGACCGACCCGAACTGGGAACCGGTCATGAAGCGGGCGAGCGCGATCGTCACCAACCGCGGCGGGCGGACCTGCCACGCCGCGATCATCGCGCGCGAGCTCGGCATCCCGGCGGTGGTCGGCTGCGGCGACGCGACCGACACGCTCAAGGACGGTGCGCTCGTCACGGTCGCGTGCTCGGAAGGCGACACCGGCCGCGTCTACGACGGCCTGCTCGAGACGGAGGTCAGCGAGGTGCAGCGCGGCGAGCTGCCGTACTGCCCGGTGAAGATCATGATGAACGTGGGCAACCCGCAGCTCGCGTTCGACTTCGCGCAGATGCCCAACAGCGGCGTCGGCCTGGCGCGGCTCGAGTTCATCATCAACAACAACATCGGCGTGCACCCGCGCGCGATCCTCGACTACCCGAACGTCGACGGCGACCTCAAGAAGGCGGTCGAGTCGGTGGCCCGCGGCCACGCGGCGCCGCGCGCGTTCTACGTCGACAAGCTCGCCGAAGGCATCGCCACCATCGCGGCGGCGTTCTGGCCCAAGCCGGTGATCGTTCGCCTGTCGGACTTCAAGAGCAACGAGTACCGCAAGCTCATCGGCGGCTCGCGCTACGAGCCCGAGGAAGAGAACCCCATGCTGGGCTTCCGCGGGGCGTCGCGCTACGTGAGCGAGCCCTTCGGCGAGGCGTTCGCGATGGAGTGCGACGCGCTGCGTCGCGTGCGCACGGACATGGGTCTGACCAATGTCGAGGTGATGGTGCCGTTCGTGCGCACCATCGGTCAGGCCAAGGCGGTCGTGGGCATGCTCGCCGAGCGTGGCTTGAAGCGCGGCGCCGCCGGCGGTCGCGACGGGCTGCGCGTGATCATGATGTGCGAGGTGCCGAGCAACGCCATCCTCGCCGAGCAGTTCCTCGAGCACTTCGACGGCATGTCGATCGGCTCGAACGACCTGACCCAGCTCACGCTCGGCCTCGATCGCGACTCCGGTCTCGAGCTGCTCGCGCGCGATTTCGACGAGCGCGATCCCGCCGTCAAGGCGCTGATCTCGCGCGCGATCGCGGCATGCCGCGGCGTCGGGAAGTACATCGGCATCTGCGGCCAGGGCCCCAGCGACCACCCCGACTTCGCCGACTGGCTGGCGTGCGAGGGCATCGTCTCGATTTCCCTCAACCCCGACTCGGTGGTCGAGACCTGGAAGCGGCTCGCCGAGCGTTGACCTCGATGCGGCGGCATTCGCGCCGCCGCACCCCGGCTGCCGCTACAGCATCAGCACGTACTGGTGCTTGTCGTGGTAGCGGCCGCCAACCCTGATCGCGCGCGGGAGCGTACCGACCCGGCGGAAGCCGACGCGCTCGTAGAGACCGATTGCGGCCTGATTGCCCGCCGTCACCGTGAGCGTCAGCATCTCGATGCCCGGGCTCTGGCGCGCACCGCCGATCAGCGCATCGAGCAGCGCGCGACCGACGCCCCGCCGCTGCACGTCGGCGCGCACCATCATCCCGATCACGTGGCCGATGTGCCGAACGCTGGCGCGCGGGTCGCGCTCGCAGCCGATCGCGCCGAGCAGGCGCTCGCCGGCCCAGGCGCCGATCACGGAGTGGCCGCCGTCGCTGCGGTCGAGGCCGAGCCGCTGCAGGTACGCATCGGGGCTCTTCACGCGCTCGGTCGCGGCGTCGGACGTGAACGCCTGCGGATAGCGCTCGAGCATCTCGTCGCGCAGCGCCTTGTAGGCCGGCAGGTCCGCCGCACCGAGCCGGCGAATGACGGCCGCCATGGAACGGGTCAGCCGCCGATGTAGTGCATCTCGACGCGGCGCTCGCCGCGGTCGGCGACGGCCGGCCGCTCGCCGCGCAGTGCCGAGTAGCGGTCGTTGCGCCCGGCCCAGATGAGACCGACGGCGCCGGCGATCTCGGCGTCGCTCGCGCCGCCGCGCAGCAGCGCACGCAGGTCGTGACCGCGGCTCGCGAAGAGGCACAGGAACAGCTTCCCTTCGGTCGAGAGGCGCGCCCGATTGCAGCTGTGGCAGAACGCCTGGGTCACGCTCGAGATCACGCCGACCTCGCCGCCGCCGTCGCGGTAGCGCCAGCGCTCGGCGGTTTCGCCAGAAGCGGCTGCGTCGAGCGGCTCGAGGCCGAACTCGGCGTCGAGCCGCTCGACGACGCGCGCCGACGCCAGCACCTCGTCCATGCGCCAGCCGTTGGTTGCGCCGACGTCCATGTATTCGATGAAGCGCAGGACGACGCCCGTGCCTTTGAAGTGGCGCGCCATCGGAACGATCTGATCGTCGTTGGTGCCGCGCTTGACGACCATGTTGACCTTGATCGGCGCAAGGCCCACGCGCTCGGCGGCCTCGATGCCGCGCAACACGTCGGCGACCGGGAAGTCGGCGTCGTTCATGCGGCGGAAGGTCGCGTCGTCGAGCGCATCGAGGCTCACGGTGATGCGTTGCAGCCCGGCGTCCCTGAGCGCCTGGGCCTTGCGCGCGAGCAGCGAGCCGTTGGTCGTGAGCGTGAGGTCGAGCGCTTCGCCGTTATCGGTGCGCAGCGCCGCCAGCATCTCGACCAGGTGCTCGAGATGGCGCCGCAGCAGCGGCTCTCCGCCAGTGAGGCGGATCTTGCGCACGCCGTGCGCCACGAAGATCGACGCGACGCGGCGGATCTCCTCGAAGCTCAGCAGCGACGACTGCGGCAGGAACGTGTAGTCCTTGTCGAAGATCTCCTTCGGCATGCAGTAGCCGCAGCGGAAGTTGCAGCGATCGGTGACCGAGATGCGCAGGTCGCGCAGCGGCCGATCGAGGGCGTCGCGAAGCTCGCCGGTGGGCTGCCGAAGGCTATCGGGCAGCACCGGACGCGTCGCCAGGTAGCGCTGGTCGGCGAGCGGAATCACCTTCTGGCTCATCGCGCGAATTGTGCCCGCGAGGCCCTGGCCGACATGCCGCCGCGGCATTGCGCCACGGGCGGGGGCGTGCGTTTCAGCGCGCAGCCGGCGTGCCGTCGGCGGGCTCGGCCGCGTTCACGCGGCTGACGTCGGCGACCTGGGCGCGCCGTGCGCCGTTGAAGCGCTCGGCCCAGTACGCGAGGCTCATGCTCTCGGTGCGCACTTCGGCGCCGCTGCGCGGCGCGTGAATGAAGCGCCCGCCGCCGATGTAGATGCCGACGTGCGAGAACGCCCGTCGCATGGTGTTGAAGAACACGAGGTCGCCCGGCTGCAGCTCGCTGCGCGTGATCGACGAGAGGCCAGGGGCGTTGGCCTGCTCCTCGGCACGGCGCGGCAGAACCAGGCCGAGGCTGATGTCGAACACGTGGCGCGTGAAGCCGCTGCAGTCGAACCCGCCTTCGGCCGAGACGCCGCCCCGCTTGTACGGCACGCCGATGAAGTTCATCGCGACGACGATCATGTCGGACGCGCGTTCGCGCACCCGGCTGAAGAGGCCCGGGGAGGCAGGTGCGGAATCGCTCGGCGCCTGCACGAGCGAGCGCTCGGCAAGCAGCTGCATCATGGCGTCGATGGGTGCATCGGGCGCCGACCAGGCCGGCGTGGCTCCGATCAGCGCGCTCGTGAAGCAGGCGATGCCCGCAAGGCGGCGCGCCGAGGTCAGGGGTCCATGCATCGGCGCGCAGCATAGGGAGCGCACGGCGGCGCGTCAACCCGAAATGCTCCGCGCGTGCGCTAAGGTGTGAGGAGTTGGGCGGTTCAGCAGGAGGATTGGCGATGGCGGCGACGACGTTCCGGGCTCTGTGGCTCGACAAGGGCGATGCGGGTTTCAGCGCGAGCGTGCGCTCGCTCGATGCTGGCGAGCTGCCCGATGCCGACGTGCTGGTCGAGCTCGAGTACTCGACGCTCAACTACAAGGACGCGCTCGCGATCACCAATCGTGGACCCGTGGTGCGCAGCTTTCCGATGATCGCGGGCATCGACGGTGCCGGCCGCGTGCTCGAGAGCCGTCACCCGCGCTGGAAGGCGGGCGATCGGGTCATTCACAACGGCTGGGGTGTCGGCGAGACGCGCTGGGGCTGCCTCGCCGGCCTGGCGCGTCTGCGCGGCGACGAGCTCGTCGCCTTGCCCGAGCCGCTCACGGCGCGCCAAGCCATGGGCATCGGCACCGCGGGCTACACGGCGATGCTGTGCGTGCTCGCGCTCGAGGAGCACGGCGTCGAGCCGGGCGACGGCGAGGTGCTCGTCACCGGTGCGAGCGGCGGCGTCGGCAGCGTCGCGGTCGCACTGCTCGGCGCGCTCGGCTACCGCGTCACCGCCTCGAGCGGCAAGCCCGATGCGGCCGACTACTTGCAGCAGCTCGGCGCGAGTGAAGTGATCGATCGGGCCGAGCTCGCCAAGCCTGGCAAGCCGTTGCAGAAGGAGCGCTGGCGCGCCGTCGTCGACGCGGTCGGCAGCCAGACTCTGGTCAACGCGCTCGCGCAGACGCGCTACGGCGGCGTGGTCGCCGCCTGCGGGCTTGCACAGGGCGGGGATCTTCCCGGCACCGTGATGCCGTTCATCCTGCGCGGGGTGACGCTCGCGGGCGTCGACAGCGTGATGGCGCCGCTTCAGCGGCGCGAGCGCGCCTGGCAGCGCCTTGCCAGGGACCTGGACCTCGGCAAGCTCGAGTCGATGCTCGAGGAGATCACGCTCGACCAGGCCGTCGACAAGGCAGCCGAGCTGCTCGCCGGCCGCGTGACCGGCCGTGTCGTCGTCGCGCTGCAGCCCTGATCGGCGGCGCAGCGGATCAGCGGATCAGCGCCGACAGGGTCCTGAACTTCGGGTGCTCGCTGGTCGCGAGCCATTCGAAGATCACCATCTCGGTCGTCACGAGGTCGGCGCCGAGTTCGCGTACGCGCGCGGCCGCGGCGTCGCGGTTGTACGCGTGACGTGAGCCCACGGCGTCGATCACCCACTTGACCCGGTAACCGGCGTCGAGCAGGCCGGCCACCGTCTGCATCACGCACACGTGCGCCTCGCAGCCCGCCACCACCAGCGTGTCGCGGCCGTGCGGCAGGCGTTGCAGGAAACCGGGCTCGGCGGTCGCCGCGAAGTGCATCTTCCAGAGCACGGTGTCGCAGAGCTTGCGCAACTCGTCGACCATCGGCCCGAGCCCGTCGGGGTTCTGCTCGGTGCCGATCACGTGGATGCCGAGCTCGCGCGCGGCGAGCGCGAGCTGGCGGCAGCGATGCAGCACCGCCGCGCCCTCGTGGATCGCCGGCATCAGGCGGGCCTGCGGATCGACGATCAGCAGCGTGCAGCGATCGGCCTGACAAAGCGCGCTCATCGGAATCCCTCCTCGTGGAAGCGCCGATTCTGCGGGATCGGCGGCTTCCTAGAATGCGCCTGATCCCACCCCCGGACCTCCACCATGCTGATGTCCTCCGAGGCCTATCGCGAGTCGCTGCGGCGCTACAAGCCGCGCGTCTTCGTCGACGGCGAGCGCGTCGAGAGCGTGGCCGACTGCGCGGCGCTGAATCCGGGTATCAACGCGCTCGGCGTCACCTACGACTTCGCGCTGCGCGAGGAGCTCGAGCCGCTCATGCAGGCGGTGCAGGCGACGAACGGTCAGACCGTCAACCGCATGCTGCACCTCGACGCCAGCAACGCCGACCTGCTCAACAAGCTCGAGGCCATCCGCATCCTTTGTCAGGAGACCGGCTGTGCGCAGCGCTATCTCGCGCACGACGCCTTCAACGCGCTCCATCAGGCCACGGCGCTGATCGACGCGGAGGAGGGCACGCGCTACGGCGAGCGCTTCCTCGCCTACCTGCACGACGCGCAGGCGCGCGATCTCTCGATCGGCATCGCGATGACCGACGCCAAGGGCGACCGCAGCAGGCGGCCGCACCAGCAGGCCAACGTCGACAGCTACGTGCACATCGTCGAGCGAAGCCCGGCGGGCATCGTGATCTCGGGCACCAAGGCGATCGTCACCGGCGCGCCCTACATGCACGAATTCCTCGTCATGCCGTGCCGCAACATGGTCGAGGCCGACGCCGACTTCGCCGTCTGCTGCGCCGTGCCGTGCGATGCCGACGGCGTGACCATCGTGGCGCGGCCGGCAGGGCGGCCCGGCGAGAAGGCGGCGCTGTTCTCGAACCGCTACGGCCAGTCGACCGGCGTCGTGGTGTTCGACCGCGTGTTCGTGCCGTGGGAGCGGGTCTTCATCGCCGGCGAGTGGCAGCACTCGCAGCACCTCACCTACAGCTACGCGACGCACCACCGGCACAGCTGCATCGGGGCGCGCGCGGGGTTCGGCGACCTGCTGATCGGCGCCGGCGCGCTGATGTGCGAGGCCAACGGCTTCGATCCGGGCCGCGAGACGCACCTGCGCGAGCAGATGGTCGAGCTGATCCGGATCACCGAGGGCTTCTACGCGTGCGGCGTCGCCGCGAGCGTCTACGCGACCGCCGACAAGCATTCGGGCACCTTCATGCCCGACACCGTGTTCGCGAACATCGGCAAGCTCCTGCTCGGCAACCAGATCTACGAGATGCACCGCATTGCGCACTACGTGTCGGGCGGTCTCGTGGTGGCGTTGCCCGGCCCGGACGAGGACCACAACCCCGAGACCATGGCCAACCTCGCCGACGTGCTGCGTGCCAACCCCGCGGTGCCGTACGACAAGCGCATCGAGGCGGCGCGCTTCATCGAGGACCTGACGGCGTCGTACCAGGGCGGCTGGTATTCGGTGATCAGCCTGCACGGCGGCGGCTCGCCCGCGGCGATGAAGCAGGAGATCTGGCGCAACTACCCGGTCGGCAACAAGGTCGAGCTCGTCGAGCGGCTGCTCAACCGCGGCTTGCTGAACGACCCCAAGCGCGCGATCACCCGGAACCGCCAGCCCGGCCGCTGCTGCGACACGGGCTGCACGCCGGCGGGCCAGCCGATGATGCTCGAGATGCCCAAGCCCGTTTCGGGAAGGACCCGCGAATGACGACCTACGCCGAGTTCCACCGCCGCTCGCTCACCGACCGCGACGCGTTCTGGCGCGAGCAGGCCGCGCTCATCGACTGGCAGCAGCCGTTCGAGACCGTCTGCGACGATTCGAATCCACCGTTCACGCGCTGGTTCCCCGGCGGCACGACCAACCTCTGCCACAACGCGGTCGACCGCCACGTCGCGGCGCGTGGCGAGCAGGCGGCGCTGATCCACGTCTCGACCGAGACCGGCACCGAGCGTGTCTACAGCTTCGCCGAGCTGCACGTCGAGGTGCAGCGCATGGCAGCCATCCTCGTGGGCTTCGGCGTCGGCAAGGGCGACCGCGTGCTCATCTACATGCCGATGGTGCCGGAGGCCGTGTTCGCCATGCTCGCCTGCGTGCGGGTCGGCGCAATCCACTCGGTGGTGTTCGGCGGCTTCGCGAGCGCGAGCCTCGCAAGCCGCATCGACGACGCCGAGCCCACGGTGGTGATCAGCGCCGACGCGGGCAGCCGCTCGGGCAAGGTCATCGCGTACAAGCCGCTGCTCGACGAGGCGATCGCGACGGCGCGCCACAAGCCTGCGAGCGTGCTGCTGGTCGACCGCGGTCTCGCCGCGATGAGTCGCGTCGCGGAGCGCGACCACGACTACGCGGCGCTGCGCGAGGCGAACCTCGATGCGCAGGTGCCGTGCACCTTCGTCGATGCCACGCACCCGAGCTACACGCTCTACACCAGCGGCACGACGGGGCGGCCGAAGGGCGTGCAGCGCGACACCGGCGGCTACGCGGTGGCCCTCGCGGCCAGCATGAAGCACGTGTTCTGCGGCAACGCCGGCGAAACGTACTTCTCGACCAGCGACATCGGCTGGGTCGTGGGTCACAGCTACATCGTCTACGGCCCGCTGATCGCCGGGATGGCGACCATCCTCTACGAGGGCCTGCCGATCCGGCCCGACGCCGGCGTCTGGTGGAGCCTGGTCGAGAAGTACCGGGTCAGCGTGATGTTCAGCGCGCCGACCGCGGTGCGGGTGCTGAAGAAGCACGACCCGGCGCACCTGCGCGCGCACGACCTCTCGTCGCTGCGCGCGCTGTTCCTCGCCGGCGAGCCGCTCGACGAGCCGACCGCAAGCTGGATCGCCGGCGCGCTCGGCAAGCCCGTGATCGACAACTACTGGCAAACCGAAAGCGGCTGGCCGATCCTCACCATCGCGGGCGGGGTCGAGGCGCTGCCGACCCGGTTCGGCAGCCCCGGCGTTCCGATGGCCGGCTACGACGTGAGGCTGGTCGACGAGGCGACCGGCGAGGACATCGTCGAGCCGAACCGCAAGGGCATCGTCGCGATCGCCGGGCCCACGCCGCCCGGCTTCATGCAGACGGTCTGGCGCGACGACGCGCGCTTCGTCGAGACCTACTGGAAGAGCATCCCAGGGCGGCTGCTCTACAACACCTTCGACTGGGGCATCCGCGACGCCGACGGCTACTACTTCATCCTCGGCCGTACCGACGACGTGATCAACGTCGCCGGACACCGGCTCGGCACGCGAGAGATCGAGGAGAGCATCTCGAGCCACCCGAACGTCGCCGAGGTCGCGGTGGTCGGTGTCGCCGATCCGGTGAAGGGGCAGGTCGCGATCGCGTTCGTGGTCGCCCGCGACGCCGCGGGCCTGGGGGACGCCGGCGCACGGATGCGCTTCGAGGGCGACGTGATGAAGACGGTCGACACCCGCCTCGGCGCGTTGGCGCGGCCGGCACGCGTCCACCTGGTCGCGGCGCTGCCGAAGACGCGGTCGGGCAAGCTGCTGCGCCGCGCGCTGCAGGCGGTCTGCGAGGGGCGCGACCCGGGCGACCTCACGACGATCGAGGATCCGGGCGCGCTGCAGGCGATCCGCGCGCTGATCGGCGGCTGACCTGGTCGGCGGCGCTCGCGCAGGGCGAGTTCCGGAGGCTCTGTCCCGCGGCGGAAGCGCTGGAGCCGCGCAAGCCCGCCACTGTGGTTTCGCGCGTCCGGGGTACCAAGCCGGCGGCGAGGCGCCGCAGCGCCTCGCTCGAGATCCCGCGGCGTGCCTGCCGCGCCGGTGGCTTAGAGCGCTTCGCTCGCGAAGTCGGCAAGCCGCGAGCGCTCTCCGCGCGCCAGCGTCACGTGGCCCGAGTGCGGCCACCCCTTGAAGCGGTCGACGGCGTAGGTGAGCCCCGAGCTGCCCTCGGTCAGATAGGGCGTGTCGATCTGCGCGAGGTTGCCGAGGCAGACGATCTTGGTGCCCGGCCCGGCGCGCGTGATCAGCGTCTTCATCTGCTTGGGCGTCAGGTTCTGCGCCTCGTCGATGATCACGTACTTGTTGAGAAAGGTGCGGCCGCGCATGAAGTTGAGGCTCTTGATCTTGATGCGCGAGCGCACCAGATCCTGCGTGGCCGCGCGGCCCCATTCGCCGGCGCCGTTGTCGGTCTTGGCGAGCACCTCGAGGTTGTCGTCGAGCGCGCCCATCCACGGGCTCATCTTCTCTTCCTCGGTGCCCGGCAGGAAGCCGATGTCCTCGCCGACCGGCACCGTCACGCGGGTGACGATGATCTCGGTGTAGCGCCGGTCGTCCATCACCTGCGAGAGGCCCGCGGCGAGCGACATCAGCGTCTTGCCCGAGCCGGCGGTGCCCGACAGCGTGATGAAGTCGCAGTCGGGGTCCATCAGCAGGTTGAGCGCGAAGTTCTGCTCGCGGTTGCGCGCGAGCACGCCCCACACCGAGTTGCGCTGCGAGGTGTAGTCCTTGAGCGTGCGCAGGACCGCGGTCTTGCCGGTGATCTCGACCACCTTGGCGTAGAGCGCAGGCGTGCCGGGTGCCTCGAGGTAGACGAACTGGTTGATCAGCATCGCCGGCACCATCGGGCCGCCGACCCGGTAGTAGGTGTAGCCGCCCTGTTGCCAGCTCTCGACCTGGCCGTTGCGTTCCCAGAAGTCGACCGGCAGCGGCAGCACGCCCGTGTACAGCAAGTCTCCGTCGTCGAGCGTCTTGTCGTTGAAGTAGTCCTCGGCGGGCAGCCCGAGGGCGCGCGCCTTGATCCGCATGTTGATGTCTTTCGACACCAGCACGACTTCGCGGCCCGGCCGCTGCTCGCGCAGTGCCTGCACCACCCCGAGGATCTGGTTGTCGGCCTTGCCCTGCGGCAGGCCGGCAGGCAGCGTGACGTCGATCAGATCGGTCTGGAAGTAGAGCTTGCCGCTCGCTTCACGATGACCGGTGCCATTGAGCGGCAGACCCTCGCTGCGCCCCGAGACGTCGCGGGTCGGCATGTTGGCCGCGAGCGCGTCGAGGTCGCGGCTCACCTGGCGCGCGTTGCGCGCGACCTCGGTCATCCCCCGCTTGTGCCCGTCGAGCTCCTCGAGGGTGATCATCGGCAGGTAGATGTCGTGTTCCTCGAAGCGGAACAGCGACGTCGGGTCGTGCATCAGCACGTTGGTGTCGAGGACGAACAGCGTGGTCGGGCCGCTGCCGCGCGGCTTGCGCGGGCGCACCGGCTGGACCGTCGGGGCCGCTGCCGGACGCCGCGGCGTGGTGGCTGCCGCCGGCGTGGCGACCGCAGTGGCGGGCGGCGCCTCCTGCAGCGGCGCGTCGAGCGGCTCGGCGGGAATCGCCGCAGCGGCCGAGCGCTTGAGCAGCGCGGCGCCGCGCGAGGTCGCGCTCTTCTTGCGCGGGCCCGGCGCGGCCGCTTCGTAGTCGGCCGTCGCGAGCACGTCGGCACGCTTGGCGGGAGGTCGGGGCAACGGCATGACGGTTCCGGGGTCGGGATGCGACCGGGTGCGTCGCGGGAGCGGAGTCTGGGGTGCTCAGGCCGCCTTCTTCAGCGCCTTCACCGCCTTCAGCACGTCTTCCACGTGACCCGCGACGGTAAGGCCGCGCCACTCGGCGCGCAGGATGCCGCTCGCGTCGATCAGGAAGGTGCTGCGCTCGATGCCCTTGACCTTCTTGCCGTACATGATCTTGTTCTTGACGACCCCGAACATGTGGCAGAGCTTTTCTTCGGTGTCGGCGATCAGTTCGAACGGCAGCTCGAGCGCCTGCTTGAAGCGCTCGTGCGACGCCATGTTGTCGCGCGACACGCCGAACAGGACCGCACCGGCCTGCACGAACTCGTCGTAGTTGTCGCGGAACTGCATGGCCTCGGTGGTGCACCCCGGAGTGTTGTCCTTGGGGTAGAAATACAGCACGACGATCTTGCCCGCGTACGCCTGCGGCGTGAATTTCACGCCCCCTGTTGCAAGCGCTTCGAAGTCCGGAATGGCTTTGTTGAGGGCAGGCGTCATGTAATAGCGGGTGTTTGCGTCCGCGCGAGGCGTAACCGGGGATTATAGGGCTTGGGCCCGGCCTTCCTTCACGTTCCGCCTCCTCACGAGGCGGTATTCCCCCGGGTTTCGAAGAGCAGCGCGGCCACCACCGAACGCCCCTCGGCGATCAGCACGTTGTAGGTGCGACAGGCTGCCGCGGTGTCCATCGTCTCGACGCCGATCCCGCTTCCGAGCAGCGGCCGCAGCAAGGCCGGGCGTACGAAGCGCAGGCGGGCGCCGCTGCCGAACAGCACCAGCTCCGGGGCGAGCGCCGCGACCTTCTCGAAGTGCTCGACGGCGAGCTGCTCGAAGGCGTCGACCTCCCAGCGCTCGACGTCGCCGCGCCACGCGACCAGCGTGCTGTGCGTGTACTCGACGCCGTTGACGATGATGCCGTCCGGGCCGTGGCGTGAAATCGCGTTCTGGCCCTCCTGTCGGTCGGCGCGCATCTTCATGGTCTTCCCCTCGTGACGTGGGAATGCGGGGGCAAACCCTTGTGGTTAAATTCTAGGTTTGCAGTCTGGAGGCCGCTTTGCATCCCGTACCGAAGTCGAGCAAGCTGGCCGGCGTGTGTTACGACATCCGCGGCCCGGTGCTGGAGAAGGCGCGCCGGATGGAAGAGGATGGTCAGCACATCATCAAGCTGAACATCGGCAACATCGCGGCGTTCGGGCTCGAGCCGCCCGACGAGATCGTGCAGGACATGATCCGCAACCTGCCCGATGCCGCCGGCTACACCGACAGCAAGGGCCTGTTCGCGCCGCGCAAGGCGGTGGTCCACTACTCGCAGCAGAAGCGGATCGCCGGCGTCACCGTCGACGACGTTTATCTCGGCAACGGCGCGTCGGAGCTCATCACGCTCAGCATGAACGCGCTGCTCAACAACGGCGACGAGGTGCTGATCCCGGCGCCCGACTACCCGCTCTGGACCGCCTCGGTGGCGCTCTCGGGCGGCACGCCGGTGCACTACATCTGCGACGAGCAGTCCGACTGGATGCCCGATCTCGCCGACATGGCGGCCAAGATCACCGAGCGCACGCGCGCGATCGTCGTCATCAACCCGAACAACCCGACGGGCGCGCTCTATCCGGTCGAGATCCTGCAGGGCATCGTCGAGCTGGCTCGGCGCCATCAGCTGATCGTGGTGGCCGACGAGATCTACGACAAGACCGTCTACGACGGCAACGTGCACACCAGCATCGCGTCGCTCGCCGACGACGTGCTGTTCCTGACGCTCAACGGCCTGTCGAAGAACTACCGCAGCTGCGGCTACCGCGCCGGCTGGATGATCGTGTCGGGCGCGCGCGCCCACGCCCGCGACTACATCGAGGGCCTCAACATGCTGGCGTCGATGCGCCTGTGCGCCAACACGCCGGGGCAGCTCGCCATCCAGACGGCGCTCGGCGGCTACCAGAGCATCGACGACCTCGTCGCGCCGGGCGGGCGCCTGTGCCGCCAGCGCGACCTCGCGCACAAGCTGCTGTCCGAGATCCCCGGCGTGTCGGTGGTCAAGCCTAAGGCGGCGCTCTACATGTTCCCGCGCCTCGACCCGAAGCTCTATCCGATCGCGGACGACCAGCAGTTCGCCTACGAGCTGCTTGCCGAGCAGAAGGTGCTGATCGTCCAGGGCACTGGTTTCAACTGGCCCAACCCCGACCATTTCCGCGTCGTCTTCCTGCCGAACTCCGACGACCTGACCGAGGCGATCGGGCGCATCGCGCGCTTTCTCGACAACTACCGGGCGCGCCATGCGTCCTGAAAGCACTGCCATGAAGGCGATCGAAGTCGGCCTGCTCGGGATCGGCACCGTCGGCGGCGGAACGTTCCGCGTGCTGCAGCGCAACGAGGAAGAGATCCGCCGGCGCGCCGGTCGCGCCATCCGCATCTCGATGGTCGCCGACCTCGACACCGCGCGCGCCGAGCAGGTCGTGGGCGGCGCGGCGAAAGTGGTCGGCGACGCGCGCGCGGTGATCGCGAACCCCGACATCGACGTCGTCGTCGAGCTGATCGGCGGCACCGGCCTCGCCAAGGCGCTCGTGCTCGAGGCGATCGCTGCCGGCAAGCACGTCGTCACCGCCAACAAGGCGCTGCTCGCGATCCACGGCACCGAGATCTTCGCGGCGGCGCGCGCCAAGGGCGTGGTGGTCGCGTTCGAGGCGGCGGTCGCCGGCGGCATTCCCATCATCAAGGCGCTGCGCGAGGGCCTGAGCGCGAACCGCCTCGAATGGGTCGCCGGCATCGTCAACGGCACCACCAACTACATCCTGTCGGAGATGCGCTCGAAGGGCGTCGACTTCGCCGCCGCGCTGAAGGACGCACAGGCGCTCGGCTACGCCGAGGCCGACCCGACCTTCGACGTCGAGGGCGTCGACGCCGCGCACAAGGCGACGCTCGTCGGCGCGATCGCGTTCGGCATTCCGGTGCAGTTCGCGAGCGCCTACGTCGAGGGCATCGGCGCGCTGCAGGCCGCCGACATCGCCTATGCCGAGCAGCTCGGCTATCGGCTCAAGCTGCTCGCGATCACCAAGCGCCGCGACGACCTGCAGCAGCAGGGCGGCGCGACCGGCATCGAGCTGCGCGTGCACCCGACGCTGGTGCCCGCCAAGCGGCTGATCGCCAACGTCGAGGGCGCGATGAACGCGGTGCTGGTGCACGGCGACGCGGTCGGCACGACCATGTACTACGGCAAGGGCGCCGGCGCCGAGCCGACCGCCTCGGCCGTGATCGCCGACCTCGTCGACATCGCACGGCTCATCACGGCCGATCCCGACCACCACGTGCCGCACCTCGCGTTCCAGCCGGCCGAGATGCACGACACGCCGGTGCTGCCGATCGAGGCCGTGATCACGTCGTTCTACCTGCGCCTGCAGGTCGAAGACCGCACCGGCGTGCTGGCCCGCATCACGCGCATCCTCGCCGACAACGACATCTCCATCGACGCGCTGCTGCAGCGCCCGGCCGAGAGCGACGCGCCCGGCGCGAGCCGCACCGACGTGATCATCCTCACCCACGACACCGTCGAGGGCCGCATGACGCGCGCCATTGCCGAGATGCAGGCGCTGCCGACCGTGCTCGCGCCGATCGTCCGCATTCGCAAGGAAGAGCTCGGTTGAAGTACATCAGCACGCGCGGCGACGCCCAGCCGCGCAGCTTTTCCGAGATCCTGCTCGCCGGTCTGGCGCCCGATGGCGGGCTCTACCTGCCGGTGTCGTATCCGCAGCTCGACGCCGCGACGCTCGAGCGCTGGCGCGGCATGCGCTACGCCGAGGTGGCGTGCGAGCTGCTGTCGATGTACATCGACGACATCCCGCCGGCCGACCTGCGCGACCTCGTCGAGCGCACCTACACCGTGGAGGCGTTCGGCGACGAGCGCATCACGCCGCTGCAGCCGCTCGACGAAGGCGTGTACCTCGAGCAGCTCTCGAATGGTCCGACGCTCGCGTTCAAGGACATGGCGATGCAGCTGCTCGGCAACCTGTTCGAGTACGAACTCGGGCGGCGCGGCGAGACGCTCAACGTGCTCGGCGCGACCTCGGGCGACACCGGCAGCGCGGCCGAGTACGCGCTGCGCGGCAAGCGCGGCATCAACGTCTTCATGCTCTCGCCGGCGGGCCGGATGAGCCCGTTCCAGCAGGCGCAGATGTTCAGCCTGCTCGACCCGAACATCCACAACCTCGTCGTCGACGGCGTGTTCGACGACTGCCAGGACCTCGTCAAGGCGGTCTCGAACGACCTCGCGTTCAAGCGCCGCCACCGCATCGGCACCGTCAACTCGATCAACTGGGCGCGCCTCCTGGCGCAGGTCGTCTACTACGTGGTCGGCTACCTGCAGGCGGCCAGGCGCGTAGGCGATCCGGTCAGCTTCGCGGTGCCGTCGGGCAATTTCGGCAACATCTGCGCCGGCCATGTCGCGCGGATGATGGGGCTGCCGATCCGTCGCCTGGTGCTCGCGACCAACGAGAACAACGTGCTCGAGGAGTTCTTCCGCACCGGCACCTACCGGGTGCGCTCGGGCGCCGAGACGCACGAGACGTCGAGCCCCTCGATGGACATCTCGAAGGCTTCGAATTTCGAGCGGTTCGTGTACGACGTGGTCGGGCGCGACCCGGCGCGCACGCGCGAGCTGTTCGTCGCCGGCGTCGAGCGCGAGCGCCGCTTCAGCTTCGACGAGGCCGACCGTGCCGAGGTCGAACGCTTCGGCATCGTCGCCGGTACCAGCACCCATGCCGACCGTCTGGCGACGATCCGCGACACCTGGGAACGCTTCGGCCGCGTGATCGACACGCACACCGCCGACGGCCTCTACGTGGCGCGGCGCCACGTCGAGCCGGGCGTTCCGATGATCGTGCTCGAGACCGCCCTCGCCGCGAAGTTCAGCGCCACCGTCGTCGAGGCGATCGGCATCGAGCCGCCGCGGCCGCCGCGCCTTGCCGGGCTCGAGGCGTTGCCGCGCCGCTTCGAAGCGCTGCCGCGCGACGTCGAAGCGCTCAAGCGCCTGATCGCCGCGCGCGACGAGCCGGCGACTGCCGACGTCGGCACGCGCTGACGCTGCCTCCCGCCAGCCGCCGATGAGCACGCCGGCCCCGCTGCTGACGCTCGAGGAGGCGCTCGCGCGGCTGCTCGGGGCGGTCGCGCCGCTGCCGGCGAGCGACGCTGTCGAGGTGCCGACGCTCGACGCGCTCGGCCGCGTGCTCGCCGCCGACGTGACGTCGATCTGCGACGTACCGCCGGCCGACAACAGCGGCATGGACGGCTATGCGGTGCGTGTCGCCGACGTGCCGCGGGCGGGCGCCTGGCTGCCGGTCTCGCAGCGCGTACCCGCCGGCAGCGTGCCGCGGCCGCTCGCGCCCGGCACCGCGGCGCGCATCTTCACCGGAGGACAGGTACCGCCCGGCGCCGACGCGGTGGTGATGCAGGAGCGCTGCGTGGCCGAGGGCGACCGGGTCCGCATCGACGTCGACCCGCAGCCGGGCCAATCGATCCGGCGCCGCGGCGAAGACATCGCGGCCGGGAGCGTGGTGCTCGGCGCCGGCACCCGCCTCACGCCGCAGGCGCTCGGCCTCGCGGCATCGGCGGGCGCCGCCACCCTGCGCGTTGCGCGCCGGCCGCGCGTCGCGCTGTTCTCGACCGGCGACGAGCTCGCGATGCCGGGCGAGCCGCTCGCGCCCGGCGCGATCTACAACTCGAACCGCTTCATGCTGCACGCGGCGATCCGCGCGCTCGGCTGCGACTGCGACGACCTCGGCATCGTCCCCGATCGGCTCGACGCCACCCGCGATGCGCTGCGCCGCGCCGCCGCGCACAGCGACCTCATCGTGACGAGCGGGGGCGTCTCGGTCGGCGAAGAGGATCACCTCAAGCCGGCGCTCGAAGCCGAGGGCCGGCTCGATCTCTGGGAGCTCGCCGTCAAGCCCGGCAAGCCGCTCGCGTTCGGCAAGGTGTTCCGCGGCGACGATACGGCGGCATGGTTCGTCGGCCTGCCGGGCAACCCGGTGTCGAGCTTCGTGACCTTCCAACTCGCCGTGCGGCCGCTGTTGCTGCGCCTGCAGGGCGCCGTCGATGTCGAGCCCAAGCCGCTGCTGCAGCGTGCCGACTTCGACTGGCCGCGTCCGGACCGGCGCCGCGAGTTCCTGCGTGTGCGGCGCAACGCCGCCGGTGGGCTCGACCTGTTCCCGAATCAGGGCTCGGGCGTGCTCACGTCGGTGGTGTGGGGCGACGGCGTCGTCGACAACCCGCCCGGCCAGGCGATCCGTCCCGGCGATACGGTGCGGTATCTGTCGTTCGGCGAATGGCAAGCATGAACATTCGGGTGCGCTACTTCGCGTCGGTGCGCGAGGCGCTCGGCGCCGGCGAAACGCTGCAGATCGACGCACCGGCGACGGTGGGCGACGTCCGCGATGCACTGATCGCGAGGAGCCCCGAACACGCGCGCGTCCTCGCGCGCGACCGCCTGCTGCGCAGCGCGCTCGACCAGGTGCTGTGCGCCGAGTCGGCGGCGGTCGGCGACGGCGCCGAGGTCGGCTTCTTCCCGCCGGTGACCGGGGGCTAGGGTGGCCGCCCCGCGCGTCGCGGTGCAGACCGCCGATTTCGACCTCGGCGCCGAGGTCGCGCGGCTCCGTCGCGGCGATCTCGGCGTGGGCGCGGTCGTCGCCTTCGTCGGGACGGTGCGCGACCGCAGCGACGGCGCCGACGTGGCCTCGATGGAGCTCGAGCACTACCCGGGCATGACCGAGGCGAGCATCGAACGCATGATCGACGCCGCCTTCGAACGCTTCGACATCCGCGCCGCCAGGGTGATTCATCGTGTCGGCCTGCTGCAGCCGCTCGAGCAGATCGTGCTGGTGGTGGTCACGTCGGCGCACCGCGGCGCCGCGTTCGAGGCCTGCGAGTTCCTGATGGATTACCTGAAGACGCAGGCGCCGTTCTGGAAGAAGGAGACGACGCCCGCCGGCGCGCGCTGGGTCGACGCCCGCGTCAGCGACGACGCGGCGCTGCGCCGCTGGGGCATCCAGGCCGGCAACGCTTCGGTCGAGCCGCCTGCCGCATGAGCGGCGACCGCGCAGCGCCGTTGTCCGAACCGGCGCCGACGCGCCGATGCTGAACGGCGCGCCGCTCGCGCCCCAGGTCGCGGCCGTCGCCGGCGGGGCCGCAGTCGGCGCACTGCTGCGCTGGGGTGCGGCGCTGGCCCTGAACGGGCGCTGGACGGGCTTTCCGCTCGGCACGCTGACGGTGAACGTGATCGGCGGGCTGCTGATCGGCGCCGCGCTCGCCGTGTTCGAGCGACAGCCGAACGACCTGCTGCGCCTCCTGGTGGTGACGGGCTTCCTCGGCGGCTTCACCACCTTCTCGGCGTTCTCGGTCGAGTCGCTGCTGATGCTGCAGCGCCAGGAGTGGGTGCTGGCGCTGCTGCATACGGTGGCTCACGTGGCGGGCTCGCTCGCCTGCGCGGCGATCGGCTACCGACTGATCCGGACGATCGTCGGCTGACCCGTCGCTGCGTTGCGAGTGGCCGCGGCGCCGTGACGTCCCGGCGACCGAACGTTCGTCGGGTGCGCGACTCGACGCAGCGCCGATTCGCCCCGCTGCCACCATGGCCTTGAAAAAGGCTCGCGGCTGCCTCACTTCGAGCGCATTCGGGGGACACCACCATGCGATTCGACAAACTCACAACCACTTTCCAGCAAGCGCTCGCCGACGCGCAGAGCCTTGCCAACGGGCGAGACAACCCGTACATCGAACCGGCTCACCTGCTCTCGGCCATGCTGACGCAGGCCGATGGCGCCAAGGCGCTGCTGCAGCGCGCGGGCGTCAACGTCGGCGCGCTGCAGGCCGCGGCTGACGCCGAGATCGGCAAGCTCCCGCAGGTGCAGGGCGGCGAGCAGGTGCAGCCGAGCCGCGAACTCCTCGGGTTGCTACAGGCCGCCGAGAAGGAAGCCACCAAGCGGGGCGACCAGTTCATCGCGAGCGAAATGTTCCTGCTTGCGCTCGCCGAATCGAAGACGCCGATCGGCCAGGCCGCACGCGACGCCAGCCTCAGCCGCAAGGCGCTCGAGGCAGCGATCGACGCCGTCCGCGGCGGCCAGAACGTCGACAGCGCCGACGCCGAAGGGCAGCGCGAGGCGCTCAAGAAGTACACGCTCGACCTCACCGAGCGGGCGCGCAGCGGCAAGCTCGACCCGGTGATCGGCCGCGACGACGAGATCCGGCGCGCGATCCAGGTGCTGCAGCGCCGCACCAAGAACAACCCGGTGCTGATCGGCGAGCCGGGCGTCGGCAAGACCGCGATCGTCGAGGGCCTGGCCCAGCGCATCGTCGCCGGCGAGGTGCCCGACACGCTCAAGGACAAGCGCGTGCTGGTCCTCGACATGGCGCTGCTGCTCGCCGGCGCGAAGTACCGCGGCGAGTTCGAGGAGCGTCTGAAGTCGGTGCTGAAGGAAGTCGCGCAGGACGAGGGGAAGACCATCGTCTTCATCGACGAGATCCACACCATGGTCGGCGCCGGCAAGGCCGAAGGCGCGATCGACGCCGGCAACATGTTGAAGCCCGCGCTCGCCCGTGGCGAGCTGCACTGCATCGGCGCGACCACGCTCGACGAGTACCGCAAGTACATCGAGAAGGACGCCGCGCTCGAGCGCCGCTTCCAGAAGATCCTGGTCGGCGAGCCGAGCGTCGAGGCGACCATCGCGATCCTGCGCGGCCTGCAGGAGAAGTACGAGGTCCATCACGGGGTCGAGATCACCGACCCGGCGATCGTCGCCGCCGCCGAGCTGAGCCACCGCTACATCACCGACCGCTTCCTGCCCGACAAGGCGATCGACCTGATCGACGAGGCCGCGTCGAAGGTGAAGATCGAGCTCGACTCGAAGCCCGAGGCGATGGACCGGCTCGACCGCCGGCTGATCCAGCTCAAGATCGAGCGCGAGGCTGTCAAGAAGGAGAAGGACGAGGCGTCACGCCGGCGCTTGGCGCTGATCGAGGAGGAGCTCGACCGCCTGCAGCGCGAGTACTCCGACCTCGAGGAGATCTGGAAGGCCGAGAAGGCCGCGGCGCAGGGATCGGCGCAGCTGCTCGAGGAGATCGACCGCACCCGCTTCCAGATCGACGAGCTCACGCGCAAGGGCGACTACGAGAAGGTTGCGCGGCTGCGCTACGAGACGTTGCCGGAGCTCGAGCGCAAGCTCAAGGAGGCGCAGGCCAAGGAGCAGAAGGGCGGCGCGGGCAGCGCCCCCAAGCTCGTGAAGAACGAGGTCGGCGCCGAGGAGATCGCCGACGTGGTCGCGCGTGCGACGGGCATTCCCGTCTCGAAGCTGATGCAGGGCGAGCGCGACAAGCTGCTGCAGATGGAAGCCAAGCTCCACGAGCGCGTCGTCGGCCAGGACGAGGCGATCAGCGCGGTCGCCAACGCGATCCGCCGCTCGCGCTCGGGGCTTTCCGACCCGAACCGGCCGACCGGCTCGTTCCTGTTCCTCGGGCCCACGGGCGTCGGCAAGACCGAGCTCTGCAAGGCGCTCGCCGGGTTCCTGTTCGACTCGACCGACCACCTGATCCGCATCGACATGAGCGAGTTCATGGAGAAGCACTCGGTGAGCCGGCTGATCGGCGCGCCGCCGGGCTACGTCGGTTACGACGAAGGCGGCCACCTCACCGAGGCGGTGCGCAGGAAGCCCTACAGCGTGGTGCTCCTCGACGAGGTCGAGAAGGCGCACCCGGACGTCTTCAACGTGCTGCTGCAGGTGCTCGACGACGGGCGTCTCACCGACGGGCAGGGCCGCACGGTCGACTTCAAGAACACGGTGATCGTGATGACGTCCAACCTCGGCTCGCAGATGATCATGCAGATGGCCGGCGAGAGCCACGAGGCGATCTTCGATGCGGTCTGGGGCGAGGTGAAGGCGCATTTCCGGCCCGAGTTCCTGAACCGGATCGACGAGGCCGTCGTGTTCCATGCCCTGGACGCGAAGAACATCCAGGCCATCGCGAAGATCCAGCTGAAGGCGCTCGAGTCGCGACTCGAGAAGATGGAGATGAAGCTCGAGGTCTCGCCGGCGGCGCTGGCGCAGCTGGCCAAGGCCGGCTTCGATCCGGTGTTCGGCGCACGGCCGCTCAAGCGCGCGATCCAGCGCGAGATCGAGAACCCGGTCTCGAAGCTGATCCTGGAGGGCCGATTCGGCCCCAAGGACGTGATCCCGGTCGACTTCGAGGACGGCCAGTTCGTCTTCGAGCGCGTCGTCCACTGACCGGGCGCCGCTCGCGCGGCAAGGCCCGCCACGCTCGCGCGTGTGCGGGCCTTTTCCTTGCGGTCGACGCGCGCGCGACGGATCGGCGGGAGGGCGCGCGCGAGCGCGGCGCGTCTACGCCGGATGCGCCTCGTCGAACAGCGCGTCGAGGCGCTGCACCTGCAGTCGTGCGAGCGTGAGGTTCGAGGTCGCGCGGTCGAGCACGACGTGCAGCGCGGTACCGGGGTGCTTGGGCACCGCACGCAGCAGCAGGTGATGCGAGCCGAGCGTGATCGCGGCCTCCGGCAGCAGGTGCCCGAAGCCGAGCGTGCGACTCGTCGTCGTCATCGCCGCGAGCAGCTCGTTGCCGTGCGTCGCGAGGTCGCCCGACGTCGGCCCGGTGCCCACGTAGGCGATCGCCCGGCCGCTACCGGTCTCAAACACGCAGCAGCCGACGACGCCGCTCAGCTCGCCGATCTGCCGCACGTACCGGTCGAGCTGCGACGGATGGCCCGCATCCGCCGGCGCATCGGCGACGATCGCGTCCGAGCGCACCGGCAGCGGCGCGGGATGCGCGTCGAGCGCGGCCGGCGCGCTGACCGGCGCGGCGCTGATGATCGGGCTGCGGCGCGCGCTGTACGGCTGCGGCGCGAAGCCGGCGAGCTCGGGAACATGCGCAGTGTCGGCGCTGCTCGGGTCGCGCAAGCGGCTCCAGGAGCCGGTGATGAAGCCCCACGCGTCCGCCGGCCGGGTGACCTGCGGGGTGGTGCGCACCGCGATGCCGGTGCCGCGCCCGAGCTCGGCGCCCTGGGTCGCGATCGTGCTCGACGACGACAGCGGCAGCAGCAGGACCTGCCGGTTCGGCCACGGGCCGGTGAGGATTTCGTCGTGCAGCGGCTTGAGAGCGGCGGCGAGCGCGTGCGCCGGCAGGTCGCCGATCATGAGGACGCCCAGACGGCTGTGCGCGAGCAGGGTCCGGGCGATCGCGTGACGCGCCGCGGTGTCGGCGTCGACCTCGGTCGAGTAGAGACGCACCGGGCGGGTGCCGACCACCGCCAGGTCGACGAACTCGATCGTCGCGAGCGGCGTGCCGTAGCCCTGGCGCCGGATCACGAGCTTCTGCACCGCGCGACCACTCGCTGCGGCAATGCCGATCAGGAGCTTGCGCGACGAGGTGGTCGAGACGTCGTGCACCGCGATGAACTCGGGTCGCAGATGCTCGAACTGCTGCTGCAGCGCGAAGGCGGGGTCGGACGAGACGAACAGCTCGCGCTCGTTGTTGCCGATCTGGCGCCCGATCTCGTCCTTCTCGCCCGAGAGATATTCGCTTTCGTCGCCGAGCAGCTGGGTCGCGAGGGCGGTCTGCGCGCGCGTCTCCTGCCACGCGTCGGGGAGCTGGGCGCCGGTCGGCGGCCGCATCGGCGGCGCGTCGGCGGGCTTGGCGGCGGGCGGCGGAAGCGGCGCCTGGGCCCGCGTCGGCTGCCACTCGTCGAGGGCAGGGCCGCGCGGGAACGCCCGCGTGGGCGCCCATTCGGAGCCGGCCTCGCTGTCGCTCGCGTCGGGACGCGTTCTTCCGGAGTCGCCCGAGTTGTTCATTCAGCGTCCACGTTGGCGAACATGCTTCAGCTCCGGGCCTGCCGGTGTCGAGACGCGGGCAGGGCCATCCATTGCGGGACAACAGGGCTGGAGCCCGCGAGTGTAGAGACGATGCGGTGCAAAGGGGGCGGCGCGGAGCGCTCGCGACGCAACAACTGCACACACGTGCGAGCTGCGCGCCGCATCATGCCCGGCCTGACGCCCCGAAGCGTCAGCCGATTGCGGGCTTTCCAGAGGTCTCGCTCTCGGGCTATAATCGTCGGCTTTTCCCTTGCTGGCACGGGTATCGACGCTTACGTGCCGGCTTCCATTTCGGAATCCACAAGGAGATCACATGCGTCACTACGAAATCGTGCTCCTGATCCACCCGGATCAGAGCGAACAGGTTCCGGCGATGCTGGAACGCTACAAGGGCATCGTGACCGCCGGCGGCGGCAAGGTGCACCGCGTCGAGGACTGGGGCCGCCGTCAGCTGGCCTACATGATCCAGAAACTCGCGAAGGCGCACTACCTGTGCATCAACATCGAGTGCGACAAGGCGGTGCTGGCCGAACTCGAGACCGGCTTTCGCTTCAACGACGCCGTGCTGCGCCACCTGACGGTGGTGAAGGATCACGCCGAGACCACGCCGTCCGTGATGATGAAGAACGCCGACCGCGACGAGTCGCGCCGCGCGCCGCAGCCGGAAGCCGCGAGCTGATCGAGCCGACCGCGCGCCCGTCGGGCCTGCCGGCGCGATGAACCGCCTGGTTCTGCGCGCCAAGCTGGTCGAAAGGGCGGCACTGCGCTACACGCCGGCCGGGCTCCCGGCCCTCGACGTCGGCCTCGAACACGAGTCCGAGGTGACGCAGGAAGGTCAGCCTCGCAAGATCCGCTTCGAGATCCGCGCCCGCGGCATCGGACGGATCACCGAGCGGCTCGCCGCTCTCGAGCTCGGCAGCGAGCACGGCTTCGGCGGCTTTCTCGGCGCGCAGCGCAATGGACGCGGCATCGTTTTTCACGTGACCGAGCTGGATTGAGCCAGCGGTCAACCCTGTTTGTTCCCGCGCAAGCGGACCGATTAGATAGAAAGAGGTCAATATGCCCCCGCCACGTGGTAAAGGCCGGTTCTCGAAGGACCGCAAGCCCAAGCGCAATACCCAGTCGCTGCTGTTCCGTCGCAAGCGCTTCTGCCGCTTCACCGTCACCGGTGTCAAGCAGATCGACTACAAGGACATCGACACCCTGCGCGACTTCATCGGCGAGAACGGCAAGATCACGCCGGCCCGCCTGACGGGCACCCGTGCGTTCTTCCAGCGCCAGCTGACGACCTGCATCAAGCGGGCACGTTTCCTCGCGATGCTGCCGTACAGCGACCAGCACAAGTTCTGAGGAGCCGAGCCATGCAAGTCATTCTTCTGGAAAAGGTCGGCAACCTCGGCAACCTGGGCGACGTCGTCAAGGTCAAGGACGGCTACGCGCGCAACTTCCTGATCCCGACGCGCGCCGCGCGCCGGGCGACCGAAAGCGCCATCAAGGAGTTCGAAGCCAAGCGCGCCGAGCTCGAGAAGGCCGCCGCCGAGCGCCTCGCCGCCGCGCAGGCCCTGGGCGAGAAGATGAACGGTCGGACCGTTCACATCACGCAGAAGGCCGGCGTCGACGGTCGCCTGTTCGGCTCGGTCACCAACGCCGACGTCGCCGATGCGCTCACCCGCATCGACTTCAAGGTCACCAAGGCGCAGGTGCGCATGCCCAACGGTCCGCTCAAGACCGTCGGCGAGCACACCGTGACGGTCGCGCCGCACAGCGACGTGGTCGCCGAAGTCAAGGTGGTCGTGCTCGGCGAAACCGCCTGAGTCTCGACAGGTCTCGCGTCCCGGGGCCCTCGGCCTCGCGGCGTCCGCTCAGGGCCGGCTTTGCCGGCCCTGAGCGTTTGCGGCGTCGGTTTTCCACGCCTGTGCACCTCGCATCCCCTGGATTTCCACAGGGTTGCGCACCGGCGTCCGCCAGGCCGCCACCTATCATCCGTCTCGTGTCTGCCGTCTTTTCGCCTTCCGAATCGTCCCCCAGCGCGCGCCTCGACGACGAGGTCGCGCGCCTCAGGATCCCGCCGCATTCCGTGGAGGCCGAGCAGAGCGTGCTCGGAGGCCTGCTGCTCGACAACAGCGCCTGGGATCGCAGCGCCGACCTGATCGACGAAACCGACTTCTACCGCTTCGAGCACCGCCTCATCTACACGGCGATCGCGGGGCTGGTGAACGGCGGCAAGCCGGCCGACGTGATCACCGTCTTCGAGCAGCTGCAAAGCCTCGGCAAGGCCGACGAATGCGGCGGTCTCGCCTACCTGAACGCCCTCGCGCAGAGCGTGCCGAGCGCGGCCAACATCCGACGTTATGCCGAGATCGTGCGCGAGCGCGCGGTGCTGCGAAAGCTGGTCGCCGCGAGCGACGAGATCGCGACCGCGGCGTTCAACCCGCAGGGCCGCCCGGTCTCGCAGATCCTGGATGAGGCCGAGGGCCGCATCTTCCGCATCGGCGAGGAGGGCTCGCGGTCGCAGCAGGGCTTCCAGCGCATGGACCAGCTGGTCGCCGCGCTGATCGAACGCGTCAACGAACTGCACGAGAACGGCGCCGAAGAGGTGACCGGCGTGCGCACGGGCTTTTACGACCTCGACCGGCTCACCTCGGGCCTGCAGGCCGGCGACCTCATCATCCTCGCGGCCCGGCCGTCGATGGGCAAGACCGCGTTCGCGCTCAACATCGCCGAGCACGTCGCGGTGCGCGAAGGCCTGCCGGTGGTGGTGTTCTCGATGGAAATGGGTGCGGCCCAGCTCGCGCTGCGGATGGTCGGCTCGCTCGGCCGCATCGACCAGTCGCACCTGCGTACCGGCGCGCTCCGCGACGACGAATGGGGGCGCCTCACCGAAGCGGTCGAGAAGCTCGGCAAGGTGAGCCTCTTCATCGACGAGAGCGGCGCGCTGACGCCGAGCGAGGTGCGCGCTCGCGCGCGGCGCCAGGCCCGCATGTGCGGCCAGCTCGGCCTCATCGTGGTCGACTACCTGCAGCTGATGAGCGGCAGCGCCGGCACCAGCGAGGAGAACCGCGCCACCGTCATCGGCGAGGTGTCGCGCGGCCTCAAGTCGCTGGCCAAGGAGCTCAAGTGCCCGGTGATCGCGCTGTCGCAGCTCAACCGCAGCGTGGAGACGCGCACCGACAAGCGCCCGCTGATGAGCGACCTGCGTGAATCGGGTGCCATCGAACAGGACGCCGACGTGATCATGTTCATCTACCGCGACGACTACTACAACAAGATCGACGGTCCGACGCCGAGCAAGGAGCCGGGCATCGCGGAGATCATCATCGGCAAGCAGCGCAATGGTCCGACCGAAACCTTCAAGCTCGCGTTCCTGAAGCCGCTGACCAAGTTCGAGAACCTGGCACCGGGCAGCTTCGGCGGCGACTACTGACGGCCCGAGCGCCGAGCGGCAACCCGCTCCGGCATTGCGGCGCTGCGGCGCGGCCGGCGCTGCCTTCGGCGGCGTGTCTGTCGAGGCCGACGCGGGCCACGGATCGCCGGCCGCCGACCACCCCACTGCCGCCATTACTTCTTTCCGATGCAGCTCACCGCCAACGGGATCCGCCTCGAGGTCGAGGACCATGGCTCGCGGAACGGCGAGCCGCTGCTGCTGGTGATGGGCCTCGGCATGCAGCTCATCGCCTGGCCCGACGGCTTCGTCGATGCCCTCGTCGCGCGCGGCTTTCGCGTGATCCGCTTCGACAACCGCGACATCGGTCTCAGCCAGTCGTTCGACCATCTCGGCACGCCCAACCTGATGCGCGAGTGGTTCCGCATGACGCTCGGCCTGCCGATGCGCAGCGCCTATTCGCTCGCCGACATGGCGGGTGACGCGGTCGGCGTGCTCGACGGGATGGGCATCGCGCGTGCGCACGTCTGCGGCGCCTCGATGGGCGGCATGATCGCGCAGCACCTCGCCGCGAGCCACGCCGATCGCGTGAAGAGCGCGACCCTCGTGATGACGACGAGCGGCGCGCGGCATCTGCCGGGGCCGTCGCTCGCCGTCAGCCGCGCGCTGATCGCGCGGCCGCGCAAGCCGTATCGGCGTGCCGAGATCATCGAGCACTACGTGCAGCTCTATGCGCTGATCGGCAGCCCCGGCTTTCCGACCGCCGATGCCGAACTGCGCGAGCAGCTCGGCCTCGCGGTCGACCGCTCGTACCACCCGCAGGGCAGCGCGCGGCAGCTGATGGCGATCGTCGCCGACGGCGACCGCACGTCGCTGCTCGGCGCGATCCGCGCGCCGACCCAGGTGATCCACGGTGCCGCCGATCCGCTGGTGCCGCTGCCCGCCGGCCGCGAGCTCGCGCGCCGCATCGGTGGCGCCGAGCTCGACGTGATCGACGGCATGGCGCACGACCTCCCCGAAGCGCTGTGGCCGCGCTTCGTCGACGGCATCGCCAAGGCAGCCGGCCGTGCTTGAGCCGCGCAACGCCGCCGATGTGGGCCGCCGCGTGTCGGTCGCGCCGATGATGGACTGGACCGATCGCCACTGCCGGTTCTTCCATCGCCTGCTGACGCGCCGCACGCTGCTCTACACCGAGATGGTGACCACGGGCGCGCTGCTGCATGGCGACGTGCGGCGCCACCTCGTGTTCGATGCCCTCGAGCACCCGCTGGCCTTGCAACTCGGCGGCAGCGAGCCGGCGGACCTTGCGCACTGCGCGCGTCTGGGCGAGGCCTGGGGCTACGACGAGATCAACCTCAACTGCGGCTGTCCGAGCGAGCGCGTGCAGCGCGGCGCGTTCGGCGCCTGCCTGATGGCCGAGCCGCGGCTGGTCGCCGACTGCGTGCGCGCGATGCGCGACGCCGTGTCGGTGCCGGTGACCGTGAAGCACCGCATCGGCATCGATCGCATCGAGGGCGACGACTTCGTGCGCGACTTCGTCGGTACCGTCGCCGATGAGGGCGGCTGCAGCGTCTTCATCGTGCATGCGCGCAGCGCCTGGCTGAAGGGCCTCAGCCCCAAGGAGAACCGCGAGATCCCGCCGCTGCGCTATGCGACGGTGCAGCGCCTCAAGCGCGAGTTCCCGCACCTGACCTTCGTCGTCAACGGCGGCATCGCCGGCGATGCCGCGATCGCCGAGCACCTCGAGCACGTCGACGGCGTGATGATCGGGCGTGCGGCGTACCACCAGCCGTACGACATGGCCGCCTGGGACGCGCGCTTCCATGGCGATGCCGGGGCGCTGCCTGCCGACCGCGACGCCATCGAGGATGCGATGGTCGACTACCTCGAGCGCCTGGCCGCGACCGGCGAGCCGTGGACGCATGCGTCGCGCCACATGCTGGGGCTGCGTAACGGCATGCCGGGCGCACGCCACTGGCGCCGCGTCTGGTCCGACCATCGGCTCGCCTCGCGCTCGCCGCGCGAGGTGTCGACGCTCGCCCGCGCGGCGCTCCGCGACGCGCAGCACGCGCGCGAGGACGCGCCGGCCGATGTCGCGCGATGACCGGTGCACCGTCCGTCGGCGCGCACGCCACCTCGACGCCAGCGACTGCGTTAGAGTGCAGCCGCTTCCGCTCGCTGGAACCACCCCGCGCCCGCCGGCGTACGCTGCCGGCGCTCCTGCAGCCATGATGAACCCGCCGATCGTCCTGGCCGAGCCCCTCTCCCAGTCGCGCGCATGCCGCGCGCCGGCCGTGCGCAGGTCGCTGCGCGGCGTCGACAGCGCACCCCGAAGCCGATGACCCACGATTCTGCCGGCGAGCAAGGGGGGCCTCCCGGTGCCGCCGGGGGCGGCGCTACCGTCGCGGTAGCGCCGCGCGAAAGCGTCGAGAGCGAGCTGCGGCGCGCCCGTGACGCGCTCGAGCAGCAGTCGCGCGAGCTCGTCGAGTCGCTGTCGATCATGCACGCGACGCTCGAGGCGTCGACCGACGCGATCCTGGTCACCGACCGCGCGGGCAAGGTGCGCGCGTTCAATGCGAACTACGTCAACCTCTGGCAGTTGCCCGACGAGGTGATGGCGCCACGCGAGCATCGCCGCATCGTCGAGTTCAAGTCGGCCCTGGCGCCCGACGCCGCGGCATTCGTCGCGCGCATCGACGCCATCTATCGTCAGCCCGAGCAGGACATGTACGACCTCCTGAGGCTGCGCGACGGGCGTGCCGTCGAGCGGTTTTCGCAGGTGCAGAGGATCGGCGGCCAGGCGTCGGGGCGGGTGTGGATCTATCGCGACGTCACCGAGCGTGAGCGCGCCGAGCGAGCCTTGCGCGACGAGACGCGCATGCTCGAGCTGCTGAACCAGACCGGCAAGGCGATCGGCTCGACGCTCGACCTGCAGCCTCTGCTGCAGTCGATCACCGACGCGGCGACCCAGCTCAGCGGCGCGAGCTTCGGCGCTTTCTTCTACAACACCGTCGACGAGCGCGGCGAGGCGTTCCAGCTCTACACGCTCGCCGGCGCGCCGAAGGAGGCGTTCGGCGGCTTCGGCCACCCGCGTGCGACGCCGCTGTTCGGGCCGACCTTCCGCGGCGAGGCGCCGATCCGCTCGGACGACGTCCGCGTCGACCCGCGTTATGGCCAGTGGGACCCCCATCGCGGCCTGCCGCCGGGCCACCTGCCGGTGCGCAGCTACCTCGCGGTGCCGGTGGTCGCACGCGGCGGCGAGGTGCTCGGCGGCCTCTTCTTCGGCCATCCCGAGCCCGGCGTGTTCAGCGAGCGCACCGAGCGCCTGATCGTCGGCGTCGCCGCGCAGGCGGCGGTCGCGATCGACAACGCGCGCCTCTACGACCAGGTGCGGCGCACCGCCAGCGAGCGCGAGCGCCTGTTCGAGGCCGAGCGCGCGGCGCGTGCGGAAGCCGACCGGGTCGGCCGCATGAAGGACGAGTTCCTGGCGACGCTGTCGCACGAGCTGCGCACGCCGCTCGGCGCGATCCTCGGCTGGTCGCACGTGCTGCTGATGGGCCACAGCAGCCCGGAGGACACGCGGCGCGCGCTCGAGACGATCGTGCGCAACGCGAATGCGCAGACCCAGCTGATCGACGACCTGCTCGACATGAACCGCATCGTCGCCGGCAAGATCCGCCTCGAGGTGCAGCCGGTCGACCTCGCGTCGGTGATCAACGCGGCGGTCGAGTCGGTCCGGCTCTCGGCCGAGGCCAAGGAGATCCGGCTCACGACGATCCTCGACTCGCTGATCGGCGCCGTGTCGGGCGACCCGCAGCGCCTGCAGCAGGTGGTGTGGAACCTGCTCAGCAACGCGATCAAGTTCACGCCCAAGGGCGGCAAGGTCGACGTGCTGCTCGAGCGCGTCGAGTCGTCGGTCGAGATCACCGTCAGCGACACCGGCACGGGCATCGAGCCCGAGTTCCTGCCGTACGTGTTCGATCGTTTCCGGCAGGGCGATGCGTCGACCGCGCGCAGCCACGGCGGCCTTGGCCTCGGCCTCTCGATCGTCAAGCAGCTCGTCGAGCTGCACGGCGGACGCGTCGCGGCGCGCAGCCGCGGGCCGGGGCAGGGCGCGACCTTTGTCGTGAGCCTGCCGTTGCCGGCGCTGCGCGAGACAGCCCGCGACGCCGCCGAGCCCCGCCCCGTGCTGTTCGCCGAGCACGACACGCTGCTCGAGGGGTTGCGCGTGCTGGTGGTCGACGACGAACGCGACGCCCGCGAACTGGTGCGCGAGGTGCTCGAGCGCTGCGCCGCCGAGGTGCTGACCGCCGCGAACGCCGACGAAGCGCTCGACACGCTGCGCCGCGAGCGGCCCGACCTCGTCATCAGCGACATCGGCATGCCCGGGCGCGACGGCTATCAGTTCGTGCGCGCCGTGCGCGCGCTGCCCGACGCCGAGGGCGGCCGCACGCCGGCGATCGCGCTCACGGCGTTCGCCCGCTCGGAGGACCGCACGCGTGCGATGGTCGCCGGCTACCAGGTGCACGTCGCCAAGCCGCTCGACCTGCAGGAGCTGATCGCAACGGTCGCGAGCCTAGCCGGGCGCACCGGGCGCGCCGCCTGAGCTTTTTCGTCGGCGTTGCCCGCCGCCACGCTGCCCGGGGCGTAGGATGCCGATCCGGCCCCAGCAACGTGCTCCGATGGACGGCGAAACCAGCCAGCGACTCGCGTCGGCGCTCCTGCAGCGCGCGGGCGATCCCGCCGATCCGTCTCGCGTCGCCGATGCCGTCGGCGAGCTCTGGAGGTCGATCGACGCGACGCTGAATCCGCTGATCGGCGACGGTGGCGTCCGCGCCCTCTACCAGCGCAGCGTGCAGCTCGCGACGCGTCGGGCACCGTCGTTCGCGCCGCTGCAGGCGAGCCTGCACGCGGCGGTCGACCTCGACCGCCTGCGGGCGACGCTCGCGCGCTGCAGCAGCGCCGAAGCAAGCGCGGGCGGCGCCGCGCTGATCCAGACCTTCTGCGAGCTGCTCGCCGACCTGATCGGCGCGCGCCTCGCAGACCGGCTGCTGGACCCGACGCTCGCCGAGTTCATGCAGCGCGCCGACAGCGAAGCGGTGGCGCCGACGTGAGCGCGGTGCTGCCGGGTACGACCGAGCCTGCGCCGGGCGCCGAACTCGCGGCGCTGCATGCGCAGATCGAGGCTGCGCGTGCCGAGCTCGCCGGGCTGCGCCGCGAGATCGCGGTCGCGCGGGCGCAGCTCGCCGCCACGCCGGCAAGCCGCCTCGTCGAGATCAACGAGCACCTCGTCGTCGCCGCGCTGCGCGCGCAGAGCGATGCCGAGAAGGCCGCGAGCGCGCTCGAGGTGGCCTCGCGCAGCGCCGAGTTCGACGCGCTCACCGAGCTCCCGAACCGCCTGCTGCTGCACGACCGCCTGGCCACCGCCCTGGCGCATGCCAAGCGGAACCAGGGGCGTCTGGCGCTGCTCTTCCTCGATCTCAACCACTTCAAGGAGATCAACGACACCCTCGGCCATGGGGTCGGCGACCAGGTGCTCAAGCTCGCCGCCGAGCGGCTGACCGGGGCGGTGCGCGAGGTCGACACCGTGAGCCGTCTCGGCGGCGACGAGTTCGTGATCGTGCTCGTGGGCGTGTCGCAGGCCGCCGACGCGGTGCTGATCGCCAAGAAGATCATCGCCGCGCTCGGCGTGCCGCTGGTGCTCGCGGGGCACGTGCTGCGCCTGACCGCCAGCATCGGCATCAGCCTCTACCCGGACGACGGCGTCGACGCCGACGTGCTGATCGACCGTGCCGACGCCGCCATGTACCAGGCCAAGCGCCAGGGCCTCGGCAGCCTGGTGTTCCATGGCGGGAGCCCCTTGCCGGCGACCAGCCCGGAGCCGCTCGCACTCGCCGCGCTCACGCGCCCGGTGATGCACGTCGAGACGGTGCTCGCCAACCAGGAGCGGCGCAATGCCGAGCTGCGCGAGGCGAACGAGCAGCTGGTGCTGATGACGCTCGGTGCGCTCGAGCTGCAGGCCGCCGCCGAGCGCGCGCAGCGCCAGCAGTCCGAGTTCCTCGCGATCGTCGCGCACGAGCTGCGCAACCCGATCGGTCCGGTGCGGTTCGCCGCCGCGCAGCTCGGGCTCATCGATGCCGAAGAGCCGAAGCTGCAGCGCGCGCAGGCGATCATCGAACGCCAGGTCGAGCACCTGTCCCGCCTCATCGACGACCTGCTCGACGTCTCGCGCGTCGGCACCGGCACGCTGCGCCTGATGCGCGCGCCCGTCGACCTGCGCGGCGTCATCGACGACGCCGCGCTCGCGTCGCGCGCGGCGATGGATCTGCGCCTGCAGCACTTCAGCGTGCAGCTGCCCGCGGCGCTGCCGGCGATCGACGGCGACGTGCTGCGGCTCACGCAGGTGATCGGCAACCTGCTCGACAACGCGTCCAAGTACACGCGCGAAGGCGGCACAATCGCGCTGTCGGCGACCGTCGAGAGCAGCTGCGTGGTCGTCTCGGTGGCCGACAACGGCATCGGCATGTCGCCCGACGCGCTCGGCTCGGTGTTCCAGCTGTTCGTGCAGGAGCGCCATGCGGTCGGCGTCGATGGTGCCGGCCTGGGCATCGGGCTCATGGTCGTGCGCGCGCTGGTCGAGGCGCACGGAGGCAGCGTCGTCGCCACCAGTCCCGGCGTGGGCCTCGGCAGCCGCTTCGTCGTCAGGCTGCCGATCGACGCACCGGCGCCCGGCTGATCGCTTCAGGTCAGCGGCGCGGCGGCGGCACGGGCCGCGTCGCGAGCACGATGCCGACGAGGGCGAACGCCAGCGCCGCGGCGTGCGTCGTGCCGAACGGCTCGCCGAACACCAGCGCACCGATCGCTCCGGCACTGAGCGGCAGCAGCACCGTGAACACGCCGGCCGAGCTCGCCGGGACGTGCTTGAGACCGGTCATCCAGAGCCACACCGTCAGGATGCTGGCGGCGATCGCATAGGCGGCGAGCAGCGCCCACGAGCCCACGCCGACGGCGCCGAAGTCGAAGCGCGTCGCCTGCCAGACGCCGAGCGGCGTGACCAGGGCGAAGCCCCAGGCGTTGATCAGCGCACTGATGCGGGTCGGCTTGACGCGGCCGCTCAGCTGCTTGCCGATCACCACGTAGAGCGCCTCGCAGACGAGGGCGCCCACCAGCAGCACGTAGCCGAGCGGCCGTGCCGGCGCGACCTCGCTCGGCGGGGTGCCGAGGGCGACCAGGGCGATGCCGATCACGGCGCAGGCGACCGCCGCCAGCACGCGGGCGTCGATGCGCTCGCGCAGCAGGAGCCACGACATGAGGGCCACGCTCGCCGGCAAGGCCGCGAGCGTCACGCCCGCGGCGAGCGCCGACGTCATCGCGACGCCGTAGAGCATGCAGATCGAGAACAGGCAGTTCCCGAAGAACGATTCGGCGAACAGCAGCCAGCGGTCGCGGCGTTCGAGGGGCGGTGCGCCCGCGCCGCCGCGCAGCCAGCCGAGCATCGCGACGCCCGCGATCGCGAAGCGGATCCACGCGAGCAGGAACACCGGGAACACCGCGACCAGCGCCTTCGCGAGGCCGACGTAGGCGCCGACGATCGACATGCTCGCGGCGAGTGCCGCGTAGGCATGCCAGGGGATGGGTGCGGTCGCGGCGACGCGGCTCATGACGAAATTCCGCGGGTCAGCCCCCGCGTGCGGCGGCGGCGATGTCGGCGGCACGCTGGCGCTCGCGACGCGCGATCACGAGGCTCGCGATGACGACGCCGATCGCGACCGCGGTGATGATGATCGTCGCCACCGCGTTGACGCTCGGGTTCAGCCCGAGGCGAGCGCGCGAGAAGATGACCAGCGGCAAGGTGGTCGCGCCGGGCCCCGAGAGGAACGCCGACAGCACGACGTCGTCGAGCGACAGCGTGAAGGTGAGCAGCCATGCCGAGACCAGCGCCTGCGCGATCATCGGCAGCGTGACCAGGTGGAACACCTGCCACGGGCGTGCGCCGAGGTCCATCGCCGCCTCTTCCAGCTGCGCATTGAGCGTCTGCAGGCGCGCCTGCACGATGACGGTCGCGTAGGCCATGCCGAGCAGCAGGTGACCGAGCCAGATGGTCAGCATGCCGCGCTCGGGAAAGCCGACGCCGAACGCCGATTCGGTGGCGCGCTGCACCGCCACCAGCATGAGCAGCAGGGAGAGACCGACGATGACCTCGGGCATGACCAACGGCGCCGCGACCATGCCGGCGAACAGCGTGCGCCCCTTGAAGCGCCGGTAGCGGTCGAGTGCAAAGGCGGCGAGCGTGCCCAGCACGACCGACGCACACGCGGTGGCGAACGCGATCTTCAGCGACAGCCACAAGCCCGCGAGGATCTCGCGGTCGTCGGCGAGGGCGGCGTACCACTTAAGCGTGAAGCCCTGCCACACGTTCGCGACCGGCGAGTCGTTGAACGAGTAGAGCACCAGGGCGACGATCGGCACGTAGAGGAACGCGTAGCCGAGCACCAGCCAGGCGCCACCGAGCCACGCGGCACCTGCTCGTGCGGGGGCGTGGCGACGCCGGGGTGACGTTGCCGTCACCGTCGCCATCGGCTCGCCGCCCCCTTGCGCTGCGTGGCTCATCGGCCTTGCTCCACCGCTTCGGCGCGAACCTTGCTGAAGATCGCGACCGGCACGATCACGAGCAGGATCATCGCGACCGCGACCGCGCACGCCATCGGCCAGTCGTTGTTGCTGAAGAACTCGTCCCAGAGGGTCCGACCGATCATCTGCGTCTGCGGGCCGCCGAGCAGCTCAGGGATCACGTATTCGCCGACGCACGGGATGAACACCAGCATCGAGCCGGCGACGATGCCGGCGCGCGACAGCGGGACGGTGATCTTCCAGAAGCCGACCCACGCCGTCGCGCCGAGGTCGTAGGCGGCCTCGAGCAGCCGCAGGTCCATCTTCTCGAGCGTCGAGTAGAGCGGCAGGATCATGAACGGCAGGTAGGTGTAGGTCATGCCGAGCACCAGCGAGAACGGCGAGTTCATCAGCTGGCCCGGCCCGGCGATGAGACCGGCGGCGGCGAGCAGGCGGTCGAGGCCGAGCGCCGCGATCGCCTCGGCGGCCCAGCCGTTCTCGCTGAGCAGGCCCTTCCACGCGTAGACACGCAGCAGGAACGAGGTCCAGAACGGCAGCATGACGAGCATCAGCAGCGCCGGTTGCACGCTGCGCCGCGCGCGCGCCATGAAGTACGCGAACGGGTAGCCGATCGCGAGGCAGAGCAGCGTCGTCGCCGCGGCGTACTTCAGGCTCGAGAGGTAGGTGGCGAGGTAGAGGTCGTCCTGAAGCAGCAGCGCGTAGGTGCCGAGCTTGACGCTGAAGGCGAGCGCGCCGTCGCGCCAGCTGACGAGATCGCTGAAGGTCGCGCCCTCCATCTCGGAGACGCTGATCTTCAGCACCACCAGGAACGGCAGCAGGAAGAAGACCAGCAGCCACAGGTACGGCACGCCGATGACGGCGAAGCGGCCGCTGCCGCGGCGCGGTTGGCGGCGCGGCGTCATCGCGTGAGCACCACCTGCGCGAGCGGCGACCACGTGGCCCACGCCTCGTCGCCCCAGGTGAGCGGCGCGTCGTCGTGGCGCTCGGTGTTGCTCTGGCTGATCTTGATCACGCGGCCGCTCGCGAGCGCCAGGTGGTAGACCGTGTAGCTGCCGAAGTACGCCATGTCCTTGATGCGGCCCTGCGCGCGGTTGAAGCGCGTCGCCGGGTCGCCTGCTGCTTCGGCCGCGGCGCTGCGCGAGATGCGGATCTTCTCGGGGCGCAGCGCGACCGTCACGGCCATCCCCTTGGTGCCGGTGATGCCGTGGCCGACGTAGTGCCGGCAATCGCCGCAGTCGACCACCACGTGGTCGGCCTCGTCCTCGACGAGCGTGCCGTCCATCAGGTTGACGTTGCCGATGAAGTCGGCGACGAACCGCGTCGCCGGCGTCTCGTAGATCTCGGCGGGCGTGCCGACCTGCAGGAAGCGGCCTTCGCTCATCACCGCGATGCGCGAGGCCATCGTCATCGCCTCTTCCTGGTCGTGCGTGACCATCACGCAGGTCACGCCGATGTCGTCGATGATGTTGGCGAGCTCGATCTGCGTTTCCTCGCGCAGCTTCTTGTCGAGCGCGCCGAGCGGCTCGTCGAGCAGCAGCAGCTGCGGCTTCTTGGCCAGGCTGCGTGCCAGCGCGACGCGCTGCTGCTGGCCGCCCGAGAGCTGGTGGGGCTTTCTCCCGGCGAACTTCTCCAGTTGCACCAGCTTGAGCATCGCGTCGACGCGCGCGTTCACCTCGGCGGACGGCAGGCGGTCGCGGCGCAGGCCGAACGCGATGTTGTCCGCCACGGTCAGGTGCGGAAACAGCGCGTAGCTCTGGAACATCATGTTCAGCGGCCGCGCGTACGGCGCGAGCGGAACCAGGTCCTGGCCGTCGAGCGTGATGCTCCCCGAGGTCGGCGTCTCGAAACCGGCGAGCATGCGCAGCAGCGTCGTCTTGCCGCAGCCCGACGAGCCGAGCAGCGCGAAGATCTCGCCCTTGGCGATGTCGATCGAGACGTTGTCGACGGCGCGATGGCCGCTGAAGTCCTTGACGAGGTTGCGGATCTGCAGAAACGTCGCGGCGGTCATGGAAGGCGGGGCAGGGTGGACGAGCCGGAGCCGGGCGCGTGCGCCCGGGCGCAAAACCCTCGATTGTCCATGCACGCAGGGCCGGCGGTGTGCTCGCCCGCCACGTTGACGCCGGGCATCGCGCGGCGTAGGTTCATCCGGCCCGCGTGGCGCGCGACGAACCGGCCCGTTCGGCTGGTCTCGCGTCCGCTGCGCGGCACGCCACGGGCCGGCGCGAGGCCCGATCTCCGCAACGCAAGGAGTTCGCCATGGCGGACCACGTCAACGTTCCGGGTGCGACGGTCGGTTGGACTGCCGACGACGCCTCGCAGCACCGCACGCCGCAGCAGGTGATGGACGCGCACTTCGCGGCGGTGCGAAGCGGCGAGCTCGCGCGGATCACCGCCGACTACGCACCCGACGCGGTGCTGATGCTCGCCGGCAGCGTCGCCGCGGGCCGCGAGCAGATCGGGTCGGCGTTCAGCGGACTCCTGCAGTCGGCCGGAGCGATCGCGAGCCTGGCCATCACGTCGCTCACCGTGCACGGCGGCTACGTGCTGCTGACGTACACGGTCGACAGCGAGCACATGCTGATCCCGGATGGCGTCGACACCTTCGTGATCGAGCGCGGGCGCATCAAGCTGCAGACCGCGCACTTCGGCGGCCTCTCGACGCGTTAGCGGGAACCGGCGGCGCCGGCGCGGGCGCGCCCCGGGCAGCAGGGCCGCCCGCCGGCGCGCTCGGCGCCGTGGCGGGCGTGAGGCGGCTACGCCTGGGCCTTCAGCACCTCGCCGATCGTGCCGGCGATCTGCTCGATGTGCGAGGTCTCGACGATCAGCGGCGGCGAGAGGGCGATGATGTCGCCCGTCACGCGGACCAGCACGCCGCGCCGCCAGCACTCGAGGAAGACGTCGAACGCGCGCTTGGCGGGCTGACCCGGGATCGGTTCGAGCTCGATCGCGCCGACGAGGCCGATGTTGCGCACGTCGAGCACGTGCGGCAGCCCCTCGAGCGCGTGCAGTGCGTCCTCGAAGGGTCTGGCCATGTCGGCGCCGCGCGTGAGCAGGCCGTCGTCGGCGTAGGTCTCGAGCGTCCCGAGCGCGGCCGCGCAGGCGAGCGGGTGCGCCGAGTAGGTGTAGCCGTGCGGGAATTCGATCAGGTGCTCGGGGCCGTTCATGAACGCATCGTGAATGAACGACTTCGCGAACACCGCGCCCATCGGCACGGAGCCGTTGGTGATGCCCTTGGCGACCGTCATCAGGTCGGGCGTGACGCCGAAGTAGTCGGCCGCGAACGGGGCTCCGAGACGGCCGAAGCCGGTGATCACCTCGTCGAAGATCAAGAGGATGCCGTGCTTGTCGCAGATCGCGCGCAGGCGCTCGAGGTAGCCCTTCGGCGGCAGCAGCACGCCGGTCGAGCCGGCGACCGGCTCGACGATCACCGCGGCGATGGTCGACGCATCGTGCAGCGCGACGATGCGCTCGAGGTCGTCGGCGAGCTCGGCGCCGTGCTCGGGCACCCCGCGAACGTGGCGGTTGCGGGCGAGATCGTGGGTGTGGCGCAGGTGGTCGACGCCGCCGAGCAGCGGTCCGAAGGTCTTGCGGTTGCCGGCGATGCCGCCGACCGACACGCCGCCGAAGTTCACGCCGTGGTAGCCGCGCTCGCGGCCGATGAGGCGGGTGCGGGTGCCTTCGCCACGCGCGCGGTGGTAGCCGATGGCCATCTTGAGCGCGGTCTCGACGGCCTCGGAGCCCGAGTTCGTATAGAACACCTTGTCGAGCCCGGCCGGCGTGATCTGCACCAGCTTCTCGGCCAGCTCGAACGCCTTCGGATGCCCCATGTTGAAGGGCGGCGCGAAGTCCATCTCGGCGGCCTGTTCGGCGATCGCGCGCACGATCTTCGGCCGCGCGTGACCGGCGTTGACACACCAGAGGCCAGCCACGCCGTCGAGGACCTGGCGGCCTTCCGGCGTCCAGTAGTGCATGCCGTCGGCGCGCGCGAGCAGGCGCGGCGCCTGCTTGAACTGGCGGTTCGCGGTGAACGGCATCCAGTACGCGTCGAGGTCGGCGGGCGCGGCGGCACCGGCCGCTTGTGCGAGCAGGGCGGGATCGAGGTCTTTGTGCATCGCCAGGACTCCGGTGGACGCGCGTTCGCGCGAAACGCCGAGTCTAGAAGATCGCTCGAGTGCGACCAGGGTGCGGGTTTCGGCCGTTCGTCACGACGCCTAGAATGCTGCACCGCCGCAAAACTGCCGCTCGGCCTTCGCCGGATGGCCCACGGCCGACGGTCTGCCGATTCGACACCGTTTCGGCACGAGTCCTTGAACATGACGCGCTATTCGGCCGCCGGGGATCACCGGTAGCCTGACGACATTCCGCAACGTCCCTCACCAAGGAGCTTTCCCATGACCACGCAGACCCGCGACCAACAGATTGCAGCGCTCGAGAAGGATTGGGCGGAGAACCCGCGCTGGAAAGGCATCAGGCGCGGCTACGCCGCCGCCGACGTCGTGAAGCTGCGCGGCTCGGTGCAGATCGAGCACACGCTCGCACGCCGCGGCGCCGAGAAGCTCTGGAACCTGGTCAACACCGAGCCGTTCGTCAACACGCTCGGCGCGCTGACCGGCAACCAGGCGATGCAGCAGGTCAAGGCCGGCCTCAAGGCGATCTACCTCTCGGGCTGGCAGGTGGCGGGCGACGCCAACGTCGCCGGCGAGATGTATCCCGACCAGTCGCTGTACCCGGCGAACTCGGTCCCGCTCGTCGTCAAGCGCATCAACAACACCTTCATCCGCGCCGACCAGATCCAGTGGTCCGAAGGCAAGGACGACGTCGACTACTTCGCGCCGATCGTCGCCGACGCCGAAGCCGGCTTCGGCGGCGTGCTCAACGCGTTCGAGCTGATGAAGTCGATGATCGACGCCGGCGCCGCGGGGGTGCACTTCGAGGACCAGCTCGCCTCGGTCAAGAAGTGCGGCCACATGGGCGGCAAGGTGCTGGTGCCGACGCGCGAGGCGGTTGCCAAGCTGGTGGCGGCGCGTCTCGCGGCCGACGTGATGGGGGTGCCGACGCTGGTGATCGCGCGCACCGACGCCGAAGCGGCCGACCTGCTGACCAGCGACATCGACGACAACGACAAGGCGTTCCTGACCGGCGAGCGCACCGTCGAGGGCTTCTATCGCACCCGGCCGGGGCTCGAGCAGGCCATCTCGCGCGGCCTTGCGTACTCCGAGGTCGCCGACATGGTGTGGTGCGAGACCGGCAAGCCCGACCTCGCGTACGCGAAGGCGTTCGCCGAGGCGATCCACCGCAAGTTCCCGGGCAAGCTCCTGGCTTACAACTGCTCACCCAGCTTCAACTGGAAAAAGAACCTCGACGATGCGACCATCGCCAAGTTCCAGCGCGAGCTCGGCGCGATGGGCTACAAGTTCCAGTTCATCACGCTGGCGGGCTTCCACAGCCTCAACTACTCGATGTTCAACCTGGCGCACGGCTACGCCCGCAACAACATGACGGCCTTCGTCGAGCTGCAGCAGGCCGAGTTCGCGGCCGCCGACAAAGGCTTTACCGCGGTGAAACACCAGCGCGAGGTCGGTACGGGATACTTCGACGCCGTGACCACGACGATCGAGCGCGAGGCATCCACGGGTGCGCTCAAGGGCTCGACCGAGGACGACCAGTTTTTCGATCAGAAGCACGCGTGACGCCGGCTCCGAACCCGCGGGCGTCGTCGCCCCGGGTTCGGGCCGCCAGTTCCGCTTGGCAAGCCCGACAATCGTCGGGCTTTTTTCATTTCCACCGCACGTTTTGACGACGCTGATCACGCCCCCTGCACGCCTGCATTCCTGGCTCCTGCGCAGCACCGCCGTGCTGCTGGCCGGCCTGCTGGCCAGCGCCGTGCATGCCTTCGGCTTTGCCGACGTCGCCGCGCACGCCCAGAAGCTCGCCGCTCAGCCGTACAAGCCGGCGCCACGGGTGCTGCCGGCGAACCTTCGCGAGCTCGACTACGACGCCTATCGCGACATCCGCTTCAAGCCCGAGCGCGCACTCTGGCGCGACGAGAAACTGCCGTTCGAGCTGATGTTCTTCCACCTCGGACGCGCGGTCCAGGAGCCGGTCCGCATCAACATCGTCGAGTCCGCGGGGGTCCGCCACGTGCCGTTCGACCCGACCGCGTTCGACTACGGGCGCAACCGGGTCGAGGTCCACCAGGTCAAGGGGCTCGACTACGCCGGCTTTCGCGTCCACACCGCGCTCAACAACCCCAAGTACAAGGACGAGCTGCTCGTCTTCCTGGGTGCGAGCTACTTCCGTGCCCTCGGCAAGGGTCATGCGTACGGCGCGTCGGCGCGCGGCCTCGCGGTCGACACCGCGGCGCCGAGCGGCGAGGAGTTCCCGCGCTTCACCGAGTTCTGGATCGAGAAGCCGACGCGGCGCGCCAGCTCCATCGTGATCCACGCGCTGCTCGACTCGCGCCGGGTGGCGGGCGCCTACCGCTTTGTCGTGACGCCGGGTGCCGACACCGTGATGCAGGTGACGGCGCGCCTTTTCCTGCGCGCCCCGATCGCCAAGCTCGGCATCGCGCCGCTGACCAGCATGTACACCTTCGGCGAGAACCAGCCGAACGCCGAGGACTTCCGCCCCGAGGTGCACGACTCCGACGGCCTGGCGGTGCAGACCAGCCCCGGCGAGTGGCTGTGGCGTCCGCTGGTCAACCCGCGGCGCCTCCTGGTCACGTCGTTCGAGAGCCGCGACCCGCAGGGCTTCGGCCTGCTGCAGCGCGACCGCGCGCCGACCCACTACGAGGACCCGGAGGCGCTCTACGAGCGGCGGCCGAGCGTGTGGATCGAGCCGGTCGGCAAGTGGGGACAGGGCCGCGTCGAGCTGGTGCAGATCCCGACCCCGGACGAGACCAACGACAACATCGTCGCCTACTGGGTCGGCGCCGAGAACCCGCCGGTCGGCAAGCCGATCGACTTCGCGTACCGCCTGCACTGGTTCTCGCCCGCCGAACCGGCCGGCGGCAAGGCGTGGGTCGTGCAGACGCGGCGCGGCCATGCCGGCTTCAAGCTCGCGCCCGGCGAGCTGCACTTCGTCGTCGACTTCGACGGCGGCCCCTTGCGCGTGCTGCGCTCGAACGACACGCCGCCCGAGGCGGCCGTCATCGTCGACAGCAACGGCGAGCTGCGCGAGAAGAACCTGTTCAAGAACCCGGTGAGCGGGCTCTGGCGCATGACGGTGCGCGTGTTCCGGCGCGACGCCGCCAAGCCGCTCGAGATGCGCGCGCAGCTGAAGAACGGCGAGGCGCCCCTCAGCGAGACCTGGAGCTACATCGTGCCGCCGGAGCGCGATCGTCCATGAGGACGACGCAACCCGAGGCCGACCCCGCACCGCACGCGTCGCGTGAGGCCGGCGCCGGCGCTCCGTTCGACGGCGCGACGCCGGCGCCCACGGGAGGCGGCGGCGTCGTCGGTTCGCTGCCGCATCCTCCGCTCGCCCGCCGCTCGATGACGCCGCGCCCGTGGGCGCTCACGCGGGTCGGGCGGCGCCGCCACGACTACCCGCCGATCGGCCCGGCACCCGCGCCGCGCGATGCGCCACGCCTCTGGCGCCGCGCGCTGCTCATGCTGCTGGTGCTGGCCGGCGCCGCGCTCGGCACCCACGCCATGCTCGATGTGCTGCCCGAGCGCGGGGCGACCGGCGCCGAGAAGGCGCTGCTGGTGCTCTACGGCGTCCTGTTCGCGTGGATCTCGGCCGGCTTCTGGACCGCGGTGATGGGTGCCGGCGTGCTGCTGCGCCGCCAGCCGTGGCGCCGCAAGGGCACCTCTCCGGCCGGGCACCGCGAGCCGGTGCGCACGGCGATCGTCATGCCGATCTGCAACGAGGACGTGCCGACGGTGTTCGGCGGGCTGCAGGCCACGATCGAGTCGCTGGCGGCGGCCGGCAGCACCGACGGCTACGACTTCTTCGTCCTGAGCGACACCAACGAAGCCGACGTGCGGGTCGCCGAGCAGGCCGCCTGGAGCGCGCTCGCCGCCCACGTCGCGACGCTCGGGGTGCCGACGCTGCAGGTGCACTACCGCTGGCGCACGCGCCGCACCAAGCGCAAGGCCGGCAACGTCGCCGACTTCTGCCGGCGCTGGGGCGGGGCGTACCGCTACCTCATCGTGCTCGACGCCGACAGCGTGATGAGCGGCGCGTGCATCACGGCGCTGGTCGACGCGATGGAGGACGACCCCTCGAGCGGCCTCATCCAGACGCCACCGCGGCCGTGGGGCCACACCACGCTGCACGCGCGCATCCAGCAGTTCTCGGCGCGCGTCTACGGTCCCCTGTTCACCGCCGGCATGCACTTCTGGCAGCTCGGCGAGTCGCACTACTGGGGCCACAACGCGATCCTGCGCATGAAGCCGTTCGTCGAGCACTGCGCGCTCGCGCCGTTGCCCGGCCGCGGCGCGCTCGGCGGCGAGATCATCTCGCACGACTTCGTCGAGGCCGCGCTGATGCGGCGCGCCGGCTATCGCGTCTGGGTCGCGCACGACCTCGCGGGCAGCTACGAGCAGGTGCCGCCGAACCTGCTTGCCGAGCTGCAGCGCGACCGCCGCTGGTGCCAGGGCAACCTGCAGAACTCGCGCCTCACGTTCGAACCGGGCCTTCACGCGGTGCATCGCGCGACGTTCGTGACGGGCGTGCTGGCGTACGTGTCGGCGCCGCTCTGGCTCGCGTTCCTCCTGATCTCGACGCTGCTCTTCACGCGCGAGGTCGCGCGCGTGCCGACCTACTTCGTCGAGCCATACCAGCTGTTCCCGCTCTGGCCGACCGCGAACCTCAAGCTGATGCTGACGCTGTTCGGCCTCACGGCGTTCCTGCTGCTCGCGCCCAAGCTGGTGTCGCTGCTGCTCATCATCCTGCGCGGGCGCGCGGTGCGCTACGGTGGCGGCGTCCGGCTCGTGCTGAGCGCGCTGCTCGAATTCCTGCACTCGCTGCTGCTGGCCCCGGTGCGCATGTTCTTCCACAGCGTGTTCGTGGTGGCGACGCTGACCGGCTGGCGCTTCGAGTGGAAGTCGCCGCCGCGCAACGCCACCGCGACCGGGTGGGGCGAGGCGTTCCGGCGCCACGGCGTGCACGCGCTGGTGGCGGTAGCGTGGGTCGCTGCCATCGTGTGGACCAGCGGCACCTTTCAGTGGTGGCTCACGCCCGTGATCGTCGGCCTCATTGCGGCGATCCCGGTGTCGGTGTGGACCAGCCGCACCCGGCCGGGCGAATGGCTGCGCCGGCACCGCCTGCTGCTGACGCCCGAAGAGGCCGATCCGCCGCCGGTGCTGCAGGCCGCGGCGCGCTACCACGCGGAACTCGACGCGAAGCCGCAGCCGACGTTCGTCGACGCCGTCCACGACGCCGGCGTGCTGGCGCGCGTGCTCGATGCGTTGCCGGACCGCCCCGCGGCGGCGGGCCTCAAGGGCCGCGCCCTGGCCGAGCGCGTGGAACGCGCCACGCACGAAGGCGTCGACGCGCTCGGCGACGACGATCGCCTGCGCCTGCTGTCCGATGCGGCGTCGATGCGGCGCCTGCTCGACGTCGCACCCCGTTCCGGGCCGCCGGCGCTGCCTGCGCGCAGGCCCGCGGACGACGCGGCCGCGGCGTCGAGCGATGCCGAAGCGGCGGAACCCGCGTCGATCGGCGCTCCCGCGCTGGCTCAGCGGTCCTCGTAGCCTGCCCCCGCGTCGCAGCCGCGGGCAAGCCCGCTACATCCCGCTGTAGTTCGGCCCGCCGCCGCCTTCGGGCGTGACCCAGACGATGTTCTGCGTCGGGTCCTTGATGTCGCAGGTCTTGCAGTGCACGCAGTTCTGCGCGTTGATCTGCAGCCGCTCGGCACCGGGCTCGCCGACGAACTCGTACACCGCGGCCGGGCAGTAGCGGCTCTCCGGCCCTGCGTACTTCGGCAGGTTGATGCGCACCGGAACGGTCGGGTCCTTCAGCGTCAGGTGCGCCGGCTGGTCTTCCGAGTGGTTGGTGTTGCTGACGAACACGCTCGAGAGGCGGTCGAACGTCAGCTTGCCGTCGGGCTTGGGGTAGACGATCTGCGCGCACTCCGACGCGGGCTTCAGGTACAGGTGATCGGCCTGCTTGCGGTGGATCGTCCAGGGCGGCACCTTGATGCCCAGGCGCGGCAGCAGCCACTGCTCGATGCCGGTCATCAGCGTCGCGACGCTGCGGCCCTTCTTGAACCACTGCTTGAAGTTCTTGGCCTGCTGCAGCTCGGTGTGGAGCCAGCTCGACTCGAACGCCGCCGGGTAGGCCACGAGCTCGTCGTGCTGATGGCCCGCGGTGATGGCGTCGAACGCCGCGTCGGCGGCGAGCATGCCGGTCTTGATCGCAGCGTGGCTGCCCTTGATGCGGCTCGCGTTCAGGTAGCCGGCCTCGCAGCCGACGAACGCGCCGCCCGGGAACACCGTCTTCGGCAGGCTGAGGATGCCGCCCGCGGTGATCGCGCGCGCGCCGTAGCCGAGCCGCTTGCCACTCTCGAGCGTCTGGCGGATCGAGGGGTGCAGCTTCCAGCGCTGGAACTCCTCGAACGGGCTGAGCCAGGGGTTCGCATAGTCGAGGCCGACCACGAAGCCGAGCTCCACGAGGTTGTTGTCGAGGTGGTAGAGGAAGGCGCCGCCGTAGGTGTCGGACTCGAGCGGCCAGCCCGCCGTGTGCAGCACGTGGCCGGGGCGCGCCTGCTCGGGCGTCACTTCCCACAGCTCCTTGAGGCCGATGCCGTAGCTCTGCGGGTCCTTGCCGGCATCGAGCTTGTACTTCGCGATCAGCGTGCGGCCGAGATGACCGCGCGAGCCCTCGGCGAAGATCGTGTACTTGCCGACGAGCTCCATGCCGAGCTGGAACGAATCGGTCGGCTCGCCGTCCTTGCCGATGCCGAGGTTGCCGGTGGCGACGCCGCGCACCGAGCCGTCGTCGGCATACAGCACCTCGGCGGCGGCAAAGCCCGGGAAGATCTCGACGCCGAGCGCCTCGGCCTGCGTGGCCAGCCAGCGCACGACGTTGCCGAGGCTGATGACGTAGTTGCCGTCGTTCTTGAAGCAGTCGGGCAGCAGTGCGTGCGGCGTCGACTTGGCGCCGGTCTCGCTGAGGAAGAGGAAGTCGTCGGAGGTGACCGGCTGGTTGAGCGGTGCGCCGTTCTCCTTCCAGTCGGGCAGCAGCTCGGTGAGTGCCTTCGGATCCATGATCGCGCCCGAGAGGATGTGCGCGCCCGGCTCCGAGCCCTTCTCGAGCACGACCACCGAGATCTCGCTGCCGGCCTCGGCGGCGCGCTGCTTGAGGCGGATCGCGGTGGCGAGCCCGGCCGGGCCCGCGCCGACGATCACCACGTCGTACTCCATCGCTTCGCGGGGGCCGTACTGGGCAAGCAGTTCTTCGGTGTTCATGGCGTCGGAAGGGCGTGCGAAGCGGCCGATTCTACGCCTCGGGTAACCAGGCGATCGCGAGCTATGTGCTTCGGCACGTAGGAAGCGGTCTCCGGCTATGCGGGTTAGTCGGCGGCAGGGTGAAGCGCAGGCTTTTTGCGCTTCTTAGCCGGCCCCCTCGGGCGCCGGGGCTCGGAACGAGCCTGCGCACGGGCGTTTTCGGCAGGGTCTGCGTGCTATCGTGCCGCGCCGCAAACGAGGAGACGCCATGAGCTACACCATCGATCTGTCAGGCCGCGTCGCGCTCGTCACCGGTGCGTCGAGCGGTCTCGGCGAGCAGTTCGCGCGCACGCTCGCCAAGGCCGGCGCGGGCGTCGCGATCGCCGGCCGCCGCATCGAGCGCCTGAAGACCCTGCGCGCCGAGATCGAGGCCGACGGCGGCGACGCGCACGTGGTCGAGCTCGACGTCACCGACCCGGCGAGCATCCGTGCCGCCGTCGCCCACACCGAGACCGAGATGGGCACCATCGACATCCTGGTCAACAACTCGGGCGTCGCGCGCACCCAGAAGCTGATCGACGTCGAGCCCGACGACTACGACTTCATCTTCGACACCAACACGCGCGGCGCCTTCTTCGTCGCGCAGGAAGTCGGCAAGCGCATGCTGGCGCGCGCCCAGGGCTCGGCGCCCGGCACGTTCACGGGCGGCCGCATCGTCAACATCGCGTCGATGGCCGGTCTCAAGGTGTTCGGCCAGATCGGCGTCTACTGCATGAGCAAGGCCGCGGTGGTTCACATGACGCGGGCGATGGCGCTCGAGTGGGGCCGCTACGGCATCAACGTCAACGCGATCTGCCCGGGCTACATCGACACCGAGATCAACCACCACCAGTGGCAGACCGAACAGGGCAGGAAGCTGATCGACATGCTGCCGAGAAAGCGCGTCGGCCGCCCCGAGGACCTCGACGTCGTGCTGATGATGCTGTGCTCGAACGAGAGCCACTTCATCAACGGGGCGGTGGTGCAGGCCGACGACGGCTTCGCGCTCTGAGGAGGCGGCTCGCCGATGCCGCTGCGTCCGCTTTCGCTGCTCGAAGGTCGCGTGCTCGGCGTGCTGGTCGAGAAGGCGCACACCGTCCCGGACAGCTATCCGCTTTCCCTCAACGCGCTCACCCTCGGCTGCAACCAGAAGACCGCGCGCGACCCGGTGCTGAACGCGACCGACGGCGAGGTGCAGATCGCCGTCGACGGTCTCAAGAGCCTGCACCTGGTGTTCGAGGCGAGCGGCTCGCGCGTCACGCGCTACGAGCACAACGTCGGACGGGCGCTCGCGCTGCCGTCGCAGTCGGTCGCGTTGCTCGCGGTGCTGCTGCTGCGCGGCCCGCAGACCGCCTCGGAGCTGCGCGCGAACAGCGAGCGCATCCACCGCTTCGCCGACGTGTCGGCGGTCGAGGGCTTTCTCGACGAGCTCGCCGCGCGCAGCGACGACAAGGGCGGCGCGCTGGTCGTCAAGCTGCCGCGTGCGCCGGGCTCGCGCGAGTCGCGCTGGATGCACCTGCTCGGCGGGCCGATCGACACGTCGGCCATGCCGACCGGTGCCAATGGTTCGGGCGCAGGCGACGACTTCATCGCCACCACCGAGCTCGCCGCGCTGAAGGCGCAGAACGGCGCGCTCGCCGGCGAGGTGGCCGAGCTGCGCCGCCTGGTCGAGCGCCTCTACGCCGAGCTCGGCATCGCGAAGGACTGAGCATGCGCTTCGACATTCCTGACGAGAAGACGCTCACGTTGGAGATGGTCATACCGATCCGCTGGGGCGACATGGATGCCATGGGCCATGTCAACAACACCGTGTACTTCCGCTACTTCGAGTCGATCCGCATCGAGTGGCTGCATGGCCTGGCGGGCGCGCCCGACATCGACGGCGAAGGGCCGGTGATCGTCAACGCGTTCTGCAACTTCCTGCGCCAGCTCAAGTACCCGGGCGACGTGCGCTGCCGCCACTACATCGCAAACCCGGGCCGCAGCAGCATTGACAGCTACTTCACTGCCGAGCGCGTCGACGAGCCGGGCGTGGTCTACGCCAACGGCGGCGCGACCATCGTCTGGATCAACTACCGCCAGGAGCGCTCGGCGCCGTTGCCGGAGCAGGTGCGCCGGCTGTTCGCTGCCGCGTGACGCAGCGCGGCTCGCTCGCGTCAGAGCATCGCGTAGGTGGTGGTCGCGTGCGCGACCAGCTTGCCGTCCGGCGTCGTGAACTCGACGTCGCCGTAGCTCAGCGTCCGGCCGGGCCGCAGCACACGGCCGACGATGGTCACGTGGCCGGCGTCCTTCGGTACCGGGCGCACGAAGCTGGTGTTGAGCTGCACCGTCGTCATCGGGCGGAACTCGCCGAGCTGCGCCATCAGGGCCAGCAGCATCGCGGTATCGGCCGCCGCCATGATCGCCTGCCCGCAGAGCACGCCGCCGACGTGCACCAGATCCGGCGCGACGGGCAGGGCGAGCGTGACGCGTCCCGGCTCGACCGCCTCGACCCGAAGCCGGAGGCGCCGCACGTACTCGGCGGCGACGTCGTCGAAGCGGGCCTGCAGCGTGGCGGCGTCGAACACGGGGCTTCCTTGGCGGTAGGGACGCGCGATTCTAGGCAGCCGCAACGCTGGTAACGTAGCGGGCTGCATGCGCCGCCGTGGCGCACGCGATGAACGGAGTTTCCCGATGAGAAAGACATACCCCAGCGCCGCGGCCGCGCTCGAGGGCGTCGTTCGCGACGGCCAGCTGCTCGCGGTCGGCGGGTTCGGCCTGTGCGGCATTCCCGAAGCGCTTATCGAGGCGCTGCGCGATTCGGGCGTCAAGGACCTCACCGTGATCTCGAACAACGCCGGCGTCGACGGCTTCGGCCTCGGCCTGTTGCTCGAGACGCGCCAGATCCGGAAGATGATCTCGAGCTACGTCGGCGAGAACAAGGAGTTCGAGCGCCAGTACCTCGCCGGCGAGCTCGAGCTCGAGTTCACGCCGCAGGGCACGCTGGCCGAGAAGCTGCGCGCCGGGGGGGCCGGCATTCCGGCATTCTTCACGCGCACCGGCGTCGGCACGCTGGTCGCGGAGGGCAAGGAAACGCGCGACTTCGACGGCCACACCTACGTGATGGAGCGCGCGCTGTTGCCCGACGTCGCGCTGGTCAAGGCGTGGAAGGCCGACAAGTCCGGCAACCTCGTGTTCCGCCGCACCGCGCGCAACTTCAACCCGGCGTGCGCAATGGCCGGCAAGGTCACCATCGTCGAGGTCGAGGAGATCGTCGAGACCGGCGCCATCGATCCGGACGCGATCCACCTGCCGGGCATCTACGTGCACCGGCTGGTGCTGAACCCCAACCCCGAAAAGCGCATCGAGAAGCGCACCGTGTCGGCCAAGCGCCCCGTCGAGGCGGCGGCCGAGGAGGCCGAGCGCGCGATCGAGAAGGCCGCGCACGGCGAGGTCTCGACCGCCTCGCCGGCGGCGGGCAGCGAAGGCGTGCCGGCGCCGGTCACGACCGCCGAGACCCGCAACGCCGACCTCGACAAGGCAGGGAGCTGAGATGGCCTGGACCCACGATCAGATGGCGGCACGCGCCGCCGAGGAGCTGCAGGACGGCTTCTACGTCAACCTCGGCATCGGCCTGCCGACGCTGGTGGCCAACCACGTCAAGCCCGACATCGAGGTCTGGCTGCAGAGCGAGAACGGCATGCTCGGCATCGGGCCGTTCCCGACCGAGGACGAGGTGGACGCCGACCTCATCAACGCCGGCAAGCAGACCGTGACGACGATTCCGGGATCGTCGATCTTCGGCTCGCACGACAGCTTCGCGATGATCCGCGGCGGCAAGATCAACCTGTCGATCCTCGGCGCGATGCAGGTGAGCGCGAAAGGCGACCTCGCCAACTGGATGATCCCCGGCAAGATGGTCAAGGGCATGGGCGGCGCGATGGACCTCGTCGCCGGCGTCCCGCGCGTGCTGGTGCTGATGGAGCACGTCGCGAAGAAGAAGGACGGCTCCATCGACCTCAAGATCCTCCCGGAGTGCACGCTGCCGCTCACCGGCGTCGGCGTCGTCAACCGCGTCATCACCGACCTCGGCGTGTTCGACGTGACGCCCGACGGGCTGAAGGTGGTCGAGGTGGCCGACGGCGTGACGCGCGAGGAGCTGCAGCAGAAGACGGGCGTGCCGTTGCTCGACTGAGCACGGACCGAGCGCCTGCCCGGCCACCCGAGCCGCCTTCGAGCGGCTCGTTTTCATGGCGAGCCGACGCGAGGGCCGCGCCGTGCCGCGGCGAGTCAGCGCTCGGCGAGGTAGTGCTGCATGGTCACCGTCGCCCCGGGCTCGAGATACGAGCGCACCAGCGCCTCGAGCTCCTGGTCGGCGAGCGTCGCCCGGGCGCGCTGGTGCAGGTAGTCGGCCCACGACGTGACGATGAAGCGCTCGACGTAGCGGGTCGGCTCGGCGAGGTCGCGGTAGAGGCGCCAGAAGGTCGCGCCGTCGCGGCGCCGCGGCCCGCGCAGCTGGGTCGCGGCGTCGAGGAATGCGGCGACGTCGTCCGGCCGCACGCGGTAGCCGATCTCGACCGCGACCGGCCCGGCTTCGGGCGCGGGCTCGTCGGCGATGCCGATGTCGTCCCACAGCGTGACGACCTGCGTGACGTCGGGTGCCTCGCCCATGCGCAGCGGGTAGAGGCGCGCGAGCAGCACCGTCAGCGTCATCAGCGTGGCCGCGATCGTCAGGGCGACGGTGAGGCCGATCAGCCCCGAGAGCGCGCCCCATACCGCCGAGCCGATCGCGAACGAGCCGAGCGAGCTCAGCACGTGCAGCGCGACCGCCCGCGCGCGCACCCACGGCGGCGCGCTGGTCTGGGTGGCGGTGTTGAAGGTCGACATCGCCGACATCCACGCCGCGCCGGCGAGGAACATGCCGGCGTACACCGGCACCAGCCACGGCACGTACGCGGCGACCAGGGTGGCGGCCGCGAACGCGACGCAGGCGCCCTGCACCAGGCGCTCGAGGCCGACGCGGGCGCGCACGCGACCGAGCACGAGGCCGGCGGTCACCGCACCCGCGCCGAGGCAGCCCATCAGCACGCCGACGCCGGCGGCGTCGAGGCCGAGCTTGCGCTGGCCGATCACCGGCAGCAGGGCCCAGAGCGCCGACCCGGTCGCGGCGAATGCCGCGGTGCGGACGAGCTGGGCCAGCACCGCCGCGGAGTGGCGCGCGAAGCGCAGTCCGCTCAGGATGCCGCCCCACAGGCGCTCGGCCGGCAGGCGCGAGGGCGGATGCGGCGCCGGCGGCCAGCGGCGAATGGTGTAGGCCAGCAGCAGGGTGCCGGCGACCGCGAACACGAAGTTCCAGCTGCCGCCGACCAGGAACACGAGCCCGGCAAGCACCGGCCCGACCGCGCGGGCCGCGTTGTAGGCGATTCCGATCAGCGTCACCGCCGCCGGCAGCTCGCCGCGCGGCACGGTCTCGGCGACCGCCGAGTTGTAGGCCGGCGACATCAGGGCGGTGCAGCAGCCGCCGATGAAGATGAGGAACATCACCGTCCCCGGCCCGGCCCAGCCGGTGAACAGCAGCGTCGCGAGCAGCGCGCCGGCCGCGGCGTGGGTGAGCAGGGCGGCCAACATGAGGCGGCGCCGGTCGGTCGTGTCGGCGAGCACGCCGCCGGGCAGCGCGAGCAGGAACATCGGCAGGAACACCGCGGTCTGCACGGCGGCCGCCAGGAAGTCGGAGCCGGTCAGCTGGATCATCATCCAGGCCGCCGCGAGCACCTGCATCGCGTTGCCGATGAAGTAGACGCCACCGCCGAGCCAGAGGCCGAGGAACGGGCGGTGCCGCAGGGTGCCCCAGGTCGACGGCGAAGGCGCGTTCATGTCGCGCGCATTGTGGGCGAGCGCACTGCCTCGCCCGACGACGCACGCGCGCCGGAACCTCTTGGCAGCTCGCCGAGGCGCGGAACGCCGGCAGGTGCAGCCTCAGGCGGCTGCAAGCCGGCGCACGCCGGAGGGCAGGTCCTCGAGCGCGCCCAGCACCGCGGTCCGGGGCGCGCCGACCATGCCCCGAACCAGCGCGGCGGTCGAGCGATCGAGCACGAGGCAGCTGACGCGAATGCCGCGGCGGCGCGCCTGCAGGACCGCCTGCCGGGCGTCCTCGGGCAGGTAGCGCGAGTCGTGCACGTCGATGTCGTGCGGCTCGCCGTCGGTGATGAGCACGATGTCGCCGCGCTGCGCCGCACCGCAGCCGGCGAGGCGCGCGGCAGCGTGGCGGATTACGGCGCCCACGCGGGTCGATCCACTGCTGCGCAGCCGGCGGAGCGCGGCGATCGCGTCCGCATCGACCGGCGCACCGAAGTCCTTCACGAACTGCAAGCGCACGTCGTGGCGGCCGTTCGAGCTGAACCCGACGATCGCGCAGTCGATGCCGACGCTCGGCAGCTGGCGGGCGAGGAGCGCCGCGATCGTGCCCGCAGCCGCCAGCCGGGTGAGGGTGGTCGCCGCCCACGGCTCGGCGCTCGATCGGGATCGATCGATCAGCATCACGGCCCTGCCGTGACGCGGCCGACGCTGGGGCTGCCGGTAGATGCGCGCGTCGAGCGCGCCGCCGGTGCGGCGCGCGATCGCCGTCCGGATCAGCGCATCGAGGTCGAGGTGGTCGCCGTCGGCCGCCGACTGCCGATTGCGCGCGGGAGCGGCCCAGCCGTGGCGGAGTGCGCGTCGGAGCGCCGCCTCGAGCGCGCTCGTGTCGGGCTCGCCAGACTCGGCGGCGGCGTCAGCGGTGGGAGAGCCAGCATGGTCGGCGTCGACCTCGCGCACCGAGCACCACGCGGCGCGATGCCGGCCGATCGCGCGGTCCCATTCGGGGTAGCGGTGTTCGGCTGACGACGCCTCCACGGTCGCCTCGCCGGCCGGCTGGCTCGGCTTGCGGGTCGCGGCGGGCTCGGTATCTTCAGCGACCGCCGTCGGCGCCGGATCGGCGCCGCTAGGCCACATCCAGCGGTGGTCGTCGCGGTAGCTTGGCCCCGGCACGTAGAGCCGCGGATTGAAGCCGAGACGCATCTGCCCGATGTCGTTCCCGAGCCGCGTCGCTGCCGCACGCAGGTCTTCGACGCGCAGCACCGGCAGCGATGCCCCGCCGGCGTCGCCGAACAGCAGGCGCCGGCCCTTCTCGACCCAGGGATGCGGGTCGGGCGGCCCGCCGATCAGCCGCCGCGCGAGCCGCAGCAGCAAGGTCTCGAACCCGTCGCCGTCGTCCGGTGTCGCCACGTGCCAGCGCGCCCACAACGCGCGCAGGCCCGGCAGCTCGTGGCAGGCGAGCGCTTCCACGCGGGCATCCTCGAGCAGGCCGAGGACGGCTCGGGCGATCGGGCGCAAGCCTTGGGCGTCGAAGTGGGGGGGCGAGTACGTGCGGTGCGCGGCGCCGTGTGCGGCCGCGGCGCGATACCAGGCCCACGCCTGGGCGCCATCGCAGGGCGGCGCCGGCGGCAGGTGCAGCGTGGCGCCGACCATGAACGGCGTCGGCGCGGCATCGAAGCGCAGGCGTGGCGCCGGCGACCAGAGCAGCGGGAGGTAGCGCTCGAGCGCGAGGCGCACCGGCTCCCCCGCCGCGCCGGCGCCCATCGTCAGAGCGCGGCGTCGAGCGCGCCTTCGAGCGCCTGGCGCGTGGCCGGATCGTCGGTCAGCGGATCGAGCAGCGCCATGCGGCAGGCGTCGCCCAGCGCCACGCCCTGAGCGACCAGCGTAGCGGCCTGTACCAGCATGCGGGTCGACGCGCCCTCGTCGAGCCCCTGTCCCTGCAGTCGCCGGGTACGGATACCGAGCCCGACGATCTGCGCGGCGCGCTCCGGCGCGATGCCGGACTCGCGCGCGACGATGGCGGCCTCGGCTTCGCGTGCCGGGTAGTCGAACGCGAGGGCGCAGAAGCGCTGCCGCGTCGACGTCTTCATCTCGCGCGCGTCGGCGCCCGGGTTGTACGAGACGGCGAGGGCGAAGTCCGGGTGCGCCCGCACGATCTCGTTGCGCGCGCCGACCGGCAGCATTCGGCGCGTGTCGGTCAGCGGGTGGATCACGACGGCGGTGTCGGCGCGCGCCTCGACGATCTCGTCGAGGTAGCAGATCGCGCCGTAGCGCGCCGCGAGCGTCAGCGGGCCGTCCTGCCAGCGCGTGCCGTCGGCGTCGAGCAGCCAGCGCCCGACGAGGTCGTTGGCGCTCAGGTCGTCGTTGCAGGCGACGGTGACGAGCGGGCGGCCGAGCCGCCAGGCCATGTACTCGACGAAGCGCGTCTTGCCGCAGCCGGTGGGGCCCTTCAGCAGCAGCGGCAGGCGACGCGCGTAGGCCGCTTCGAACAGCGCGACCTCGGCGCCGACCTCCTGGTAGAACGGCTCGGCGCCGACGCGCCAGGCGTCGAGCGGATGCACGTCAGCGATGCAGCGCGCTGCTCTGGTTCGGGATGCCGTCGATCGGCGCCTCGTCGGTGCCGACCGTCTGGCGCGTCATCGCCTCGACCTTGCGCCGCATCGCGTCGGGGTCGGCAATCCAGTCGCTGTAGAAGTCGTAGGGGCAGGCGGCGACGCCGCGGTCGCCCTCGCGCGAGTTGATGAGCCCGGTGTAGCCGCGGTGCAGCAGCTTGAAGAGGTGGTTCTCGCTCTGGCCATTGCGACGGAAGTCGCGGATCAGGCTCTTGGAGAGCGCCGCGTACTGGATGCCCATCTCCTCCTCGCCGCACTCGCCGAGCGTGCGACCGTCGAAGCCGATGATCGCCGAGTGGCCGAAGTACGAGTACACGCCGTCGAAGCCGGCGGCGTTGGCGACCGCGACGTAGACGTTGTTCGCGAATGCCATCGCCTTCGAGATCAGGACCTGCTGCTCCTTGGCGGGGTACATGTAGCCTTGGCAGCGGATGATGAGCTCGGCGCCCTTCATCGCGCAGTCGCGCCAGATCTCGGGGTAGTTGCCGTCGTCGCAGATGATCAGGCTGATCTTGAGGCCCTTGGGCCCCTCGCTGACGTAGGTGCAGTTGCCCGGATACCAGCCCTCGATCGGCACCCACGGCATGATCTTGCGGTACTTCTGGACCACCTCGCCCTGATCGTTCATCAGGATCAGCGTGTTGTACGGCGCCTTTTCCGGGTGCTCTTCGTGGCGCTCGCCGGTCAGCGAAAAGACGCCCCAGACCTTCGCCTTGCGGCAGGCCGCGGCGAAGATCTCGGTCTCCTCGCCCGGCACGGTCGCGGCGGTGTCGTACATCTCGCGCGAGTCGTACATGATCCCGTGCGTGCTGTACTCGGGGAAGATCACCAGGTCCATGCCGGGCAGGCCGACCTTCATGCCCTCGACCATGCGCGCGATCTGACGCGCGTTCTCCAGCACCTCGGCACGGCTGTGCAGGCGCGGCATCTTGTAGTTGACGACGGCGACGCCGACCGTGTCCTTGCTGCTCGAGATGTCTCCGTGGTGCATGGGCGTTCCCCTGGCTTTGGTCGGCCCATTCTGCGAAGCGGGCGCGCGGCGGCCATACGTCGTTTGACGTACGCGCCGAGCGGAACCGCCGCAACGCGATCCCGAACGCGTTCCGCAGCCTGCGCCACAACCTGCCTACACTCGGCGCCCACATGCGAATTCACGACATCCGGCAACGCCTGCGCGCCCGCGGCGCGCTCGCCCTTCACGAGGAGCGCGTGCTGCGCTTCTGGGCCACGGCGCGGGCGCAGGCCGGCGGGCGGCGCCGTCGCGACGACTTCCTGCCGCGGGGCGTGCGCGACGATCTGCCGGCGCTCGAGGCCGAACTCGCCGGCCTTGCCTGGCTGCGCTCGACGCACCCGTCGGACGACGGCTCGGCACGTCTCCTGGTCGGCCTGGCCGACGGCCAGTCGGTCGAGGCGGTGCTGCTGCCGCGCGGGGGTCTGTGCGTGTCGAGCCAGGTCGGCTGCGCCGTCGGCTGCGTGTTCTGCATGACCGGTCGCGACGGCCTGCTGCGCCAGCTCGGCAGCGCGGAGATCGTGGCGCAGGTCGTGCTGGCGCGCGGCCTGCGCCCGGTGCGCAAGGTGGTCTTCATGGGCATGGGCGAGCCCGCGCACAACCTCGAGAACGTGCTCGAGGCGATCGACCTGCTCGGAACCGCCGGCGGCATCGGTCACAAGGAGCTGGTCTTCTCGACGGTCGGCGACCGGCGCGTGTTCGAGCGCCTGGCGCAGGGGCGCGTGAAGCCGGCGCTCGCGATCTCGCTGCATTCGACCCGGCCCGAGCTGCGTAGGCGTCTGCTGCCGCGCGCTCCGGCGATCGAGCCCGCCGAGCTGGTCGAGATCGGCGAGCGCTACGCGCGCGCGACTGGCTATCCGATCCAGTACCAGTGGGCGCTGCTCGACGGCATCAACGACGACGCGACCGAGATCGACGGCATCGCCCGCCTGCTCGCCGGCAAGTACGCGCTGATGAACCTCATCCCGTACAACCGCGTCGACGGCCTGCCATACCGGCGGCCGCCGGTCGAGCGCGCGGTGGCGATGGCACGCGCGTTGCAGGCGCGCGGCGTGCTCACGCGATTGCGCCAGTCGGCGGGCCAGGACGTGGACGCCGGCTGCGGGCAGCTGCGCGCGCGGGCCGGCGCGGCGCGTGCGGTGCCGATCGCGTTCGCTCCGGTGAACCGTGTCGCGGCGTAGTGCGACCGGCGACGGAACACGGGCCGGCCTTGCCCGGCTTCATTCAACTCACGACTGCGCCACGGCGCGACTCACACCATGTCACTCCGCCTCCACATCGTCATCTGCAGCACGCGGCCGGGCCGCGTCGGGCCCGCCGTCGCACGCTGGTTCCACGACTACGCGATGCGGCACGGCCGCTTCGACGCGCGGCTCGTCGACGTCGCCGACTTCGCGCTGCCGGTCTACGACGAGCCGCTGCACCCGCGCCTGCAGCGCTACGAGCACGAGCACACGAAGGCGTGGAGCGCCAGCGTCGCCGCGGCCGATGCCTACGTGTTCGTCACCCCGGAATACAACTACGGCCCGCCGCCTTCGTTCGTCAACGCGCTGAACTACGTCTACAACGAGTGGAACTACAAGGCCTGCGGGTTCGTCAGCTACGGCGGCGTCTCCGGGGGCATGCGCGCGGTGCAGCTCGAGAAGCAGCTCGTCACGACGCTCAAGATGATGCCGATGGTCGAGGGCGTCGCGGTGCCGATGGTCGCCAAGAGCATCGACGCCGCGGGCACGTTCACCTCGAACGAGCTGATCGACGCGTCGGCCCAGGCGATGCTCGACGAACTGCATCGCTGGGCGGCGGGCCTGAAGGCGATGCGCGACGCGAACGCCTGAGCGTCGGCCCTAGTGGCTGATCATCCAAGGCCGCTTCGACGGGAACGCCTTGTTGCCGCTCGCGCCGGTGACCGTCGCGCCGCGCCGGGCGTTGGTCGAGCAGCAGCCGCAGCCCGACGGGTGGCGGTAGCGCGCCGACTCGCCCGAGCGTCGCGGCTCGTGCCGGGCGCGCTCGTTCACCGCGAGCGCGCTGCGCAAGGGGCCGTCGAGCAAGGCCAGGCGCGGCGCGGCGGCGAGCACGCGCGGCGCGGCGTTGCCGCACGCCGGGCAAGGCGCCGGCTGGTCGCGCGCGGCGACGCTGCGCAGCGCGTCGAAGCCGCCGCAGTCGGGGCATGCGTAGTCGTAGGTGGGCATTCCCGGCTCTCCGCGGTCACGCGAGGTCGGGCGACAGCGGCATGTCGACGCTGCCGTCGATCGCCTTCACCGGACCGCTGGCGCCCGGATTGATGTCGAAGTCGAAGATCTGCGTCGGCAGCCACAGCGTCGCGCACGCGTTCGGAACGTCGACGACCCCGCTGATGTGGCCCTGCACCGGCGCGGTGCCGAGGATCGAATAGGCCTGCGCGCCCGAGTAGCCGAACTTCTTCAGGTACTCGATCGCGTTGAGGCAGGCCTGCCGATAGGCGATGTGCACGTCGAGGTAGTGCTGCTTGCCCGACTCGTCGACCGAGATGCCTTCGAAGATCAGGTAGTCGTTGTAGGTCGGCGTGATCGGGCTCGGCTTGAAGATCGGGTTCTTGATGCCGTACTTGGCCATCCCGCCCTTGATCAGCCCGACCTTCATGTGCACCCAGCCGGCCATCTCGATCGCGCCGCAGAAGGTGATCTCGCCGTCGCCCTGGCTGAAGTGGAGGTCGCCTACCGAGAGCCCCGCGCCGTCGACATAGACCGGGAAGAAGATCTTGGAGCCGCGCGACAGGTCCTTGATGTCGCAGTTGCCGCCGTGCTCGCGCGGCGGCACCGTGCGCGCAGCCTCGGCCGCGACGCGGGCCTTCGCGTCGCCCGTGAGCTTGCCCAGGTGAGCCGTCGCGGCGAAGGGCGGGTTCGCGAGGCCGGGCACGCGCGAGGGGTTGGTCTCGATCAGCGCCATCTCGCGCTCGTTCCACATGTCGAGCATCGGCTTGTCGGGCAGGCAGCCGATCAGCCCGGGGTGGATGAGGCCGGCGAACTGCACGCCCGGCACGTGGCGCGAGCTCGTGAAGAGGCCGTGGAAGTCCCAGATCGACTTCTGCGCCTGCGGGAAGTGGTCGGTCAGGAAGCCGCCTCCGTTCTGCTTGCTGAAGAAGCCGTTGAAGCCCCACAGGCTGTCGGGCTTGGCGCCGATGTCGAGGAGGTCGACAACGAGCAGGTCGCCCGGCTCGGCGCCCTTGACGCCGACCGGTCCCGAGAGATAGTGCACCGTCGACAGGTCGATGTCGCGCACGTCGTCGGCACTGTCGTCGTTCTTGATGAAGCCGCCGGTCCAGTCGAAGGTCTCGAGGACGAAGTCGTCGCCCGGATTCACCCAGCACGCCATCGGGATGTCGGGGTGCCAGCGGTTGTGGATGTTCTCGTTCTCGGTCGGCGACTGCGTCAGGTCGACCTTGATCAGCGTGTCGGGCATGGGGTGGCTCCTGGTTGGCGGTGGGCTGGGCAAAATGGTCAGACCGACAGGTACTGCCGGATGTGGTCGGCGTCGGTGTCGGCGCGCGTGGTCTCGTGCACGAAGCGGCCGCCCTCGATGACGAACAGGCGGTCCGCGACGTCCATCGCGAAACTCAGCACCTGTTCCGAAACGACGATCGTGATCTCGCGCAGGCGTCGGATCTCGTTGAGCGCCTTCCCGATCTCCTTGATGATCGACGGCTGGATGCCTTCGGTGGGCTCGTCGAGGAGCAGCACCTTGGGCTCGGTGACGAGCGCGCGCGCGATCGCGAGCTGCTGCTGCTGGCCGCCGGAGAGGTTGCCGCCCTTTCTCGACTTCATGTCCCACAGCACCGGGAAGAGGGCATAGATCTCGTCGGGGATGCGCCGGCTCTTCGAGTTCTCGAGACCGGTCTGGATGTTCTCCTCGACCGTCAGCGTCGGAAAGATCATGCGGCCCTGCGGCACGTACGCGATCCCCTTGGCGACGCGGCGGAAGCTCTCGTCCTTCGAGACGTCGTGCCCGGCGACCTCGATGCTGCCGGCGCGTGCCGGCAGGATGCCCATCAGGCTCTTGAACAGCGTGGTCTTGCCCATGCCGTTGCGGCCCATGATCGCGACGGTCTCGTTCCTGCTGCTCTCGAACGAGATGCCGTGCAGCGCCTGGCTCTGGCCGTAGGCGACGAAGAGGTCGGTGACTTTCAGCATGTCCGGCTCCGTCTCAATGACCCAGATACACGTCGATCACGCGTTCGTCGGCCTGCACCTGCTCCATCGGGCCTTCGGCGAGGATCCGGCCCTGATGCATCACGGTCACCTTGTGGGCAATGCGCTTGACGAAGTCCATGTCGTGCTCGATCACGATCACCGCGCGGTTGCGGCAGATCCGTGTCAGCAGCTCGGCGGTGAGCTCGCGCTCGCGCGCGCTCATCCCGGCGATCGGCTCGTCGAGCAGCAGCAGCTCAGGCTCCTGCATCAGCAGCATCCCGATCTCGAGCCACTGCTTCTGGCCGTGGCTCAGCAGCCCGGCCTCGGTGTCGAGCTTGCCTTCGAGGTGGATCTCTTCGGCCACGACCTCGACGCGGGCGCGCACCTCGTTCGTGCAGGTGAAGGCGAGGGCGCCCAGCACCGAGCGTCCCTTGGGAAACGAGACCTCGAGGTTCTGGAACACCGAGAGGTTCTCGTAGATCGACGGGGTCTGGAACTTGCGGCCGATGCCGAGCCGCACGCGCCTGAACTCGGCCATGCGGGTCAGCTCCTGGTTCCTGAACTTGATGCTGCCCGCGGCGGCCTTGGTGCGGCCGCAGATTAGGTCGAGCAGCGTCGTCTTGCCGGCGCCGTTGGGGCCGATGATCACGCGCAGCTCGTTCTTGTCGACGTAGAGCGTCAGCGCGTCGATGGCCTTGAAGCCGTCGAACGAGACCGTCAGGTCCTCGACGGCGAGCGTGTAGTCGGTGTTGCTCATCGAAGCCTCCGTTCAGGCGCGCTGGCCGTGGATGCCGGCCGTCAGGTCGGGGGCGTCGGGCGGCACCGCCTCGCCGCGCGGGCCGCCGCGCGCGGTGTCGCCCTTGGGCAGCGTGGTCCGCGCGACGCCGGTCGGGGTCGCCGTGACCACCGGAGGGCGGGCGGCGCGGCGCCGCTTCCACCACGGCACGACGTGGCTCTCCCACAGCCCGGCCAGGCCCATCGGGAAGGCCATGGTCACGCCGATGAACAGCGCGGCGACGAGGAATAGCCAGAGGTCGGGGAAACTCTCCGAGAAGTAGGTCTTGCCGGCGTTGACGAGCAGGGTGCCGTAGACGGCGCCGACCAGGCTCATGCGCCCGCCGACGGCGGCGAAGATCACCATCTCGATCGACGGCACGATGCCGACGAAGCTCGGCGACATGAAGCCGACCTGCAGCGCGAAGAGCGCGCCGCCGATGCCCGAGAGCGCCGCCGCCAGGCAGAACGTGAAGATGCGGAAGTCGGCGACGTCGTAGCCGGAGAAGCGGACCCGGTCCTCCTTGTCGCGCATCGCCAGCAGCAGGGTGCCCGCCTTGCCGGTCTGGATCCAGCGGCACAGCAGGATGCTGCCGATCAGCAGCGCGACGCAGACGTAGTAGAGGACGTACTTGGCCGAGTCGGTGCGGGTGTCCCAGCCGAGCAGCGTCTTCAGGTCGGTCATGCCGTTGACGCCGCCGGTGTAGCCCTGCTGGCCGATGATCAGCACCGTGAGGATCAGCGCCACCGCCTGGGTGATGATCGCGAAGTAGACGCCGCCGACGCGCCGCTTGAACATCGCGAAGCTGATGATCCAGGCCAGCAGCGTCGGCACCGCGATCACCGCGATCAGCGTGAACGGCAGGCTCTTGAACGGCACCCAGAACGCCGGCAGCTCGGTGAGCTGGTTCCAGTCCATGAAGTCGGGGATGCCCGGCGTCGACTGGATCTTCGTCGTGACCGGGTCCGAGGCCTCGAGCTTCAGGAACATCGCCATCGCGTAGCCGCCGAGCCCGAAGAAGACGCCCTGGCCAAGGCTCAGCACGCCGCCGTAGCCCCAGACCATGACGAGGCCGATCGCGACGAAGGCGTAGCAGAGGTACTTGCCGACCAGGTTGAGCCGGAAGATGTCGAGCGCGAGCGGCAGCACGACGGCGAGCAGCAGCGTCAGCAGCACGACGCTGGCAAGCTGGTAGCGCCTGACGAAGGATTGCAGCGAGTTCATCGGGGAAGGCTCCGGAAGCGGCACCGCGCGTTCAGCGCCGCACCTTGCTGGCGAACAGGCCCTGCGGCCGCAACATCAGGATCAGCACAATCAGCGACAGCGTCAGCACCTTGGCCATCGAGCCTGTCATGAAGAACTCGGACACCGACTGCGTCTGGGCGATGCCGAACGCCGACACCACGGTGCCGAGCAGGCTCGCGGCGCCCCCGAACGTGACCACCAGGAACGAGTCGACGATGTAGAGCGAGCCCGAGGTCGGCCCGGTCGAGCCGATCGTCGTGAACGCGGCGCCGGCGACGCCGGCGATGCCGCAGCCGATGGCGAAGGTGATGCGATCGGTCTTCTTGGTGTCGATGCCGGTCGCGTTGGCCATCGTGCGGTTGCTGACGGTGGCGCGCACCCGCAGGCCCCAGCGGCTCTTGCCGAGCGCGAGCAGCACGCCCAGCGTGACGAAGGTCGTCAGCGCAAGCACGAAGAGGCCGTTAATCGGGATGTCGAGGCCGGGCGCCGGTGCCCACGAGCCGAGCAGCCAGTCGGGCAGCGTCGGGCTGACCTCCTTGGGGCCGATGAAGGTGCGGAACGTCTGCTGCAGCGCCAGGCTGATGCCCCATGTCGCGAGCAGCGTGTCGAGCGGACGCTTGTACAGGTGCCGGATCAGGCCCCACTCGACCAGCCAGCCGGCAGCGAACGCGAAGCCGAACGCCAGCACGATGGCCAGCGGAAAGTAGTACGGCATCAGGTTCGGCGCGTACGTCTGCGTCAGCTGCGAGCCCAGATAGATGGTGTAGGCGCCGAGCGTCATGAACTCGCCGTGCGCCATGTTGATGACGCCCATCTGCCCGAAGATGATCGCGAGGCCGAGCCCCATCAGCAGCAGCACCGCGAACAGGCTGAGGCCCGCGAAGCCCTGCATCAGGCCGATGTTCAGCATTTCGGAAACGGTCATCGCACCACCATCACTAGTTCGCACGCCACGATCGATCGGGGCCGGTGATGCCGCGCGAAGCGCCGGCACCTTCAAGCAAACACCGCGGATCCGGCTTTGCCGGTCCGCCGGTGTTGCCCCCGGGGGCGGCCGTCAGGCCGTAGGGGGGGTCCAATAACTCACTGGTAGCCCTTGGGGAACGGGTCCGGCTTGATCAGCTGCGGCGACTCGGACACCACCTTGAACGTGCCGTCGGGCATGCCCATCGCAATGCGCGACTTGCTCCACAGGTGGTGGTTGGCGTCGAGCTTCACGTAGCCCTCGGGCGCGGTGGTGAGCTCGATGTTGGGCGAGGCGGCGACCACCTTGTCGACGTCGAAGCTCTTCGCGCGCTCGACCGCGGCCTTCCACAGCCACGGACCGAGGTAGCCGGCCTGCGTCACGTCGCCGATCACCGACTTGGGCCCGTACTTGGTCTTGAAGGCACTGACGAACTTCTTGTTGTTCTCGTTGTCGAGGGTCTGAAAGTACTTCATCGACGAGAAGAAGCCGGCGAAGTTCTCGCCGCCGATGCCGGTCATCTCGTCCTCGGTGACCGAGAGGGTCACCAGCACCTGCTTGTCGCCCGTGATGCCGGCCGCCTTCATCGCCTTGTAGAACGCGACGTTGGAGCCGCCGACCACCGCGGCGTAGATCACGTCGGGCTTTTGCACCTTGATCTTGTTCATCAGGGAGCCGAAGTTGGTGCTGCCGAGCGGGTAGTACTCCTCGCCGACGACCTTGCCCTTCTGGAAGTTCTCGATGTGCTTGCGCGCGATCTTCATCGAGGTGCGCGGCCAGATGTAGTCCGAGCCGATCAGGAAGAAGGTCTTGGCCTTCTTCTCGTTCTTGGCCCAGTCGAGGCTGTAGAGGATCTGCTGGGTCGCTTCCTGGCCGGTGTAGATGACGTTCTTCGACTGCTCGAGCCCTTCGTAGAAGGTCGGGTAGTAGAGCAGCCCGTTTTCCTTCTCGAACACCGGCAGCACCGCCTTGCGCGAGGCCGAGGTCCAGCAGCCGAACACCGCGGCGCAGCGGTCGTTGATCAGCAGCTTCTTCGACTTCTCGGCGAACGTCGGCCAGTCGGACGCGCCGTCCTCCTTGATGACCTTTATCTTGCGGCCGAGGATGCCGCCCATCGCGTTGATCTGGTCGATCGCGAGCTGCTCGGCCTGGATCGATCCGGTCTCGGAGATCGCCATCGTCCCGGTCGACGAATGCAGCTGGCCGACGGTCACTTCGGTGTCGGTCACGGCGAGCTTGGTCGTGTTCACGGCGGCGCTGGCCTGGGCGAAGCTGAGCCCGCCGGCTCCGAGCATCGGCAGGGCGGCGGCCCCCTGCAGCAGGCGGCGGCGGCCGGAATCGGGTGTGTTCGGGTCGTGGTCGCGGGACATGGATCGGTCCTCCGGTCGGATGGCTGTGTGGAATCGGCGGGTCCGGGCGGTGCCACTCGAGGGAGCGGGTGACCGTCGGATGGCGTCATGTTCCAAGCCGCGCCTCGAACGGCGAATACGTCAATTGACGTATCGCGTGCACATCGCTGCGCAGGCACGCTCCCGATCCCGGTGCACGACACGGGCGGCGGTGGGGCACCCGGCCCCGGGACGGCACGGCGCAGCTGGAGCAGTTCTTGCTTTTTCGGCGCCGTGGCTGCCGTTCCCCAGACCCAGAAGATCTTCCGCATCCGCCGCGAGTACAACTCGTGGGTCGCCGACCAGTCCATGGAGGACTACGCGCTGCGCTACACGCCGCGCGCTTTCCGCAAGTGGAGCGAGTTCCGCGTCGCCAACACCGCGTTCGGCGCGACCTCGTTCCTGGCGCTCGAGGCGATCGGCGGTGCCATCGCCCTGAGCTACGGCTACTCGAACGCGCTGTGGGCGATCCTGGTGGTCGGGCTCGTCACGTTCCTGACCGCGCTGCCGATCAGCTATTACGCCGCACGCTACGGGGTCGACATGGACCTGCTGACGCGCGGCGCGGGCTTCGGTTACGTGGGCTCGACGGTCACCTCGCTGATCTACGCGAGCTTCACGTTCATCTTCTTCGCGCTCGAGGCCGCCATCCTCGCGCTTGCGCTGCAGCTCTACTTCGGCTGGCCGCTCGGCGTGTGCTATCTCGTGTCGTCGCTCGTCGTCGTGCCGCTCGTCATGCACGGCATCACGCTCATCTCGCGGCTCCAGCTGTGGACCCAGCCGATCTGGATCGTGCTCTTCGTGCTGCCGTACGTCGCCGTGCTCGCCAAGAAGCCGACGCTCTTCGGCGAATTCACGTCGCTCGTCGGCAGCGTCTCGGGCACCAGCGCATTCGACCCGGTGATGTGCGCTGCGGCGACCGCGATCGCGTTCTCGCTGGTGGTGCAGGTCGGCGAGCAGGTCGACTACCTGCGCTTCCTGCCCGAGAAGACGCCGGCCAACCGGGTGCGCTGGTGGAGCGCGGTGCTGGTGGCCGGGCCGGGCTGGATCGTGCCCGGCATGCTGAAGATGATGGGCGGCGCGTTCCTCGCCTTCGTCGCGCTGCAACACGAGATCTCGCCGGAGAACGCGGTCGAGCCGACGCAGATGTATCTCGCCGGCTTCGGCTACGTCTTCAGCTCGCCGGAGTGGGTGCTCGGCGCGACCGCCGTCTTCGTCGTCGTCTCGCAGATCAAGATCAACGTGACCAACGCGTACGCCGGCTCGCTCGCCTGGTCCAACTTCTTCGCCCGCCTGACCCACTCGCATCCCGGGCGCGTGGTCTGGCTCGTCTTCAACGTGCTGATCGCCGTGCTGCTGATGACCCTCGGCGTGTTCGAGGCGCTCGAGCGCGTGCTCGGGCTCTACGGCAACGTCGCGATCGCCTGGGTCGGCGCGCTGGTCGCCGACCTCGTGATCAACAAGCCGCTCGGCTGGAGCCCGCGGCACGTCGAGTTCAAGCGCGCCCACCTCTACGACATCAACCCGGTGGGGCTGGGCGCGATGCTGATCGCGGCCGCGCTCGCGATGCTCGCCTACGCTGGCGTGATGGGTCGGACCGCGGAAGCCTTCGCGCCATTCATCGCGCTCTTCACCTCGCTCGCGCTCGCGCCCGCGATCGCGTGGCTCACGCGCGGCCGCTACTACCAGGCGCGCGCCGACCTGACGGCCTGGCGGCCCGGCGAGGCGGTCACCTGCACCGTCTGCGACAACGCGTTCGAGTCCGAGGACATGGCGCATTGCCCGGCCTACGACGCGCCGATCTGCTCGCTGTGCTGCACCCTGGAATCGCGCTGTCACGACCGCTGCAAGTCGGGCTCGCGCAGCGCCGAGCAGGTGCGGGCTGCGCTGGTCGCGGTGCTGCCGGCCGCGCTGAGCCGCCGCATCAACTTCCGCGCCGCTCACTACCTGGTCGTCGCGCTGGCCCTGGTCGCGCTGGTGGCGGTGATCCTCGGCATCGTCTACGAGCAGCAGGCTGCAGCCCACCAGGCGGGCCAGGCGCTGCTGCGCGGCCCGCTGGTCACCGCGTTCGCGCTGCTGTCGCTGGTGGCGGCGGTGGGCGCCTGGTGGATCGTGCTCGGCAGCGAGAGCCGGCACATGGCCGAGGACGAGTCCAACCGGCAAAACGAGCTGCTGGTGCGCGAGATCGAGGCGCACCGGCGCACCGACACCGCGCTGCAGGCTGCCAAGGATCTGGCCGAGGCCGCCAACCAGGCCAAGACGCGCTATGTCGCCGGCATGACGCACGAGCTGCGCACGCCGCTCAACAGCATCCTCGGCTACGCGCAGATCCTGCTGAAGGACGAGCACCTGCAGGGCGAGCGCCGGGCGGCGGTCGACACCATTCACCACAGTGGCGAGCACATGCACGGGCTGATCGACGGCCTGCTCGACCTCGCCCGCATCGAGGCCGGCAAGCTGCGCCTCGACATCGCTCCGCTGCCGATGGGCGAGTTCCTCGACGACGTGGTGCGTATGGTGGCGCCGCAGGCCGCCGCCAAGGGGCTGGCGTTCGAGCTGCGCACGCTCGGACGGGTGCCACGCTACGTGCGCGCCGACGGCCGGCGCCTGCGCCAGATCCTGATCAACCTGCTCGGCAACGCGGTGCGCTTCACCGATCGCGGCAGCGTGACGCTGCTGCTCGACCACTCCGGACAGGTGGCGCGCTTCAGCGTCATCGACACCGGGATCGGCATCGATGCGCAGGACCTCGAGCGCATCTTCCTGCCGTTCGAGCGCGGCAGCGCCGGTCGGCGCACCGGCGAGCCCGGAACCGGGCTCGGTCTGACCATTACTCACCTGCTGACGCAGCTGATGGGCGGCGAGCTGACGGTGTCGAGCACGCCGGGCGCCGGCAGCACGTTCAGTGCGAGGCTCTACCTCAGCGAGACGACCGAGCCCGGCGCGACGCGCACACCGCGGCATCGGCCGATCAGCGGCTACATCGGCGCGCGGCGCAGCCTGCTTGTGGTCGACGACCACCCGACGCAGCGCCAGATGCTGGCCGGCATGCTGCTGCCGCTGGGGTTCCGGGTGCGCGAGGCGGCGAGCGGCCGCGAGTGCATCGACAGCGTGGCGGAAAACCCGCCCGACGCGGTGCTGCTCGACATCTCGATGGACGACATGGACGGCTGGGAAACCGCGCGCCGGCTGCGCCGCGCCGGCCACGCGGCGATGCCGATCATCATGGTGTCGGCCGACGCGTTCGAGAACCAGGCCGACAAGCTTGCCGACGCCGGCTGCCAAGGCTTCGTCGACAAGCCGGTGATCGAGTCGGAGCTGCTCGCGGTGCTGCAGCGCGAGCTCGAGCTCGAGTGGGTCGCCGAGCTCGCGATGCCGGGCTGGCAGCCGGCGCTCCCGGCCCCGACGCCGACCGCGATCCCCGAGGACCACGCGCGCGCGCTGCTGCGCCTGGCGCGCCTCGGCCACCAGCAGGGACTGCAGCGCGCGCTCGACGTGCTGCTGCTCGAGCACCCCGCGTGCGCGTCCGAGGTCGGGATGCTTCGGGAGCTGGTCGACCGCTTCGCCTGGCACGAGCTGATCGAGCGCTGCGCGGGTGCGCTCGAAGCGGCGGAGGAGGGCTCGCCATGAGCGCGTCGGGCAGCTCCCGCGCGCTCTCGCCCGAGCGCGCCGGCGCCGAGGGTGGTGCGGTGAGCGGCAGCGGTCACGTGGTGCTGGTCGTCGACGATGCGCCACGCTCGCTCGGTTCGCTGTGCATCGAGCTCGAGAACGAGGGCTACACGGTGCTGGTCGCGGCGAGCGGCGAGGCCGCGCTCGAGCGGCTCGACCTGGTCACGCCCGACGCGATCCTGCTCGACGCCATGATGCCGGGGCTCGACGGCTTCGCGACCTGCGCCCGCATCAAGCGCCACGCGGCCTGGGCCCACATTCCAGTGATCTTCATGACGGGCCTCTCCGACACCGACGACGTGCTGAGGGGTTTCGCGGCCGGCGGCGTCGACTACGTGGTCAAGCCGGTGCGGGCGCCGGAGGTGGTGGCGCGGCTCGCGACCCACGTCCGCAACGCGCGCACCGCCCGCATGGCGCGCGAGGCGATCGAGGTCGGCGGCCACGGCGTCGTCATGGTCGACGGCCAGCGCCGCGTGGCCTGGCATTCGCCGCAGGCGCAGCGCTGGCTGGTCGAGTTCTTCGAGGACGAGCCGGACGGCGCCGGCGTCGAATGGCTGTATTCGTCCGGCGCGGCGCCGCCGGGCCGCACGCGCGGTGCGCGCACGCTCGTCGCGCGCCGTCTCGGCAGCGTCGGGCTCGGCGAGGACATGTGGCTGCTCGGCGTGCAGCGCGCCGACGTGCAGCTCTCGTCGCGCGTGCTCGAGGCGTCGCTGACACCGCGCGAGACCGAGGTGCTGTCGTGGATCGCCAAGGGCAAGACCAACCGCGACGTCGCCGAGATCCTGGGCATGAGCCCGCGCACCGTGAACAAGCACCTCGAGCGGGTGTTCGAGAAGCTCGGCGTCGAAACGCGGGCGGCGGCCGCGGCGCTCGCCAGCCGCGAGGGCTGATGCGCCGCGACCTGCGACGCGCGCGCGCGCCCGCGCCCGGGCGAGGTCGTCAGCGCTTGGCTTGCGCCGCGTCCATGCGGCGAATCTCTTTGCGCTTCATCTCGAGGTACTCGCTGCGCTCCATCTCGTGGAGCTGGCGCGCGTAGCGCTCCGTGCCGGCATACCAGTCCTGGATGCGGCGCTCGACCTGCTCGGCTGGCGGCAGGCTGAACGCGGCGAGATAGGCGTCGATCGCGAGGTAGTAGCGCATCGTGTTGCGCTCGAGCAGGCCGACCACGCCGCCCACGTGCACCGGGGTGCCGTCGGGCTTGCGCTCCTCGACCGTGAAGCCCACCTTGTCGCGGCCGAGCGTCGCCAGATAGGTCTGCGTCGCCATCTTGGCGGCGAGACCGTAGGCATACGCGTACGACATGTGGATGAAGGTGCGCTTCGCGTCGAGCGGGATCGCCTCGACGACGATCCGGTAGTCGCGCGTGCTGAAAGGCCCCTTGTCGGCGCTCAGCTGCACCTGCAGGTACTCGGGCGTCGCGGCCGCGACCCTGTGCTTGAACTCGAGGCGGTGCGCGTCGGCCACCGGCTGGTCGAACTTGCGGCCGACGCTCAGCACCAGCTCGCCGGGTTCGGCCTGGCACTGCTTGACGTTGAGGTGAAGGATGAGGATGTCGCACCAGTTGTCGAGCGGCTGCAGCGCCTGCAGCACCATCGGGTAGGGGTGCTCGACGATCGAGTAGACGTCGCCCTTGAGGCCCCCGCTCGGCTGCGTCGCCTCGAGCACGAGCGGGCGCTGGAACGGGTTGTTGGCGAGCTTGTCGCGCAGCGCCGCGTGGCGCGCGCGCAGGCTCGCCGCGTCCTGCGCCGGCGCGAGCGCGGGCAGCATCACGAGCCACGCGGCGAGCAGCGCCGGCACCAGCCGCCGCGTGCCACGTACCTGAACCATGCAGCGCGCCGCCGCGCGCCGGGTGGCGCCGAAGAAGCGCGCGAGCCGTGCCAAGGTCATAGCCAGTACCCCCACATGTGGCCGATGAACTCCTTCATGCGCACGCTCGGCGAACGCTTGCGCCAGGCGTCGAGCGTGATCTCGTGCGAGTCGGCGAGGTCGCGCGCGAAGGCCGCGCGCATGCGCTCGCCGAAGTCGGCGCCGAGGATCACCGCGTTGAGCTCCTGGTTGTGCAGGAAGCTGCGCCAGTCGAGATTGGTCGAACCGACCGTCGACCAGACGCCGTCGATGACGGCGGTCTTGGCGTGGAGCAGGGCGTCGCGCCGCTCGTAGATCTTCACGCCGCCCTGCAGCAGCTCCTCGTAGTGCCAGCGCCCGGCGTGGAACACGAGCCACGAGTCGGTGCGGCTCGGCAGGATGAGCTTCACGTCGACACCGCGCGCGACCGCGGCGATGAGGCTGGCGCGCAGCTGCGGATCGGGAACGAAGTAGGCGTTGGTGAGCAGCACCTCGCGCTCGGCCGCGTCGATCGCCGAGATGAAGGTTGCGTAGATCAGGCTGAACGGGTCGCTCGGCGAGCTGCCGATCGCGCGCACGATGGCGTTGCCCTTGCGTGCGAGCGGCGGGTAGTAGTTGCGCTCGGCGAGCGGCTCGCCCTTCTGGCGCTCCCAGGTCTGGATGAAGAGGCGCTGGAAGTCGGCGACCACCGGTCCGTCGATCTGCAGGTCGGTGTCGCGCCAGGGCAGCTTGGCGCCGCTGCCGCGCGAGCCGCCGCGCGAGCCGCCGCTCGAGCCCGAGCCGCGCCCCGACGAGCTGCCCGAATAGACGCTGCTGATGTTGATGCCGCCGAGGAACGCGACCTGGCCGTCGACCACCAGGAGCTTGCGGTGGTCGCGCTGGTTGACGTTCCAGCCCGCCTTCGCGTAGAGCGGGTTGACCGGGTTGAACTCGAGCACCTTGATGCCGGCTTCGCGCAGGCGCGTGAAGAACGCGCGCGGCGTGCCCAGCGTGCCGACGCTGTCGACGATCAAATTCACCTGTACCCCGGCGCGCTGCTTCTCGATCAGCGCATCGGCGAACTTGAGGCCGATCTCGTCCTCCTCGAGGATGTAGGTCTCCATGTTGATGTGGTCGCGCGCGTTGCGGATCGCCGCGAACATGGCGTCGTAGGTGGCCGGGCCGTCCTCGAGCAGCACCACACGGTTGCCGACGCTGAGCGGCGTGTCGGTGATCGCCTCCTCGAGCGCGAGGTGGCGCTCCAGGATGTCGGTGCCCTTGCCGTCCCGCTTGAGGCGCTCGACGATCGCCTCGCTCTGGCGCTGGCTCAGCATGCGCCCGTTGGACGCGCTGAACTGCAGCGGCGCCTTTGGCGGCGCCATGTCCGGGTTGATCGTCGGCAGCGAACTGCAGCCGGCAACGAAGGCGATGCACAGCGCGAACAGGCCGCGCACGGTGGGGTCGAGGAAACGGCGGCGCGGAGCGGTGTGCATCGGCAGGTTTATCGTGAGGCGGCTCGGCGCCGCTGGAGCAACGCGCGTGCCGCTTCGGGCACCAGCGCCGGCCCGCGGTAGATGAATCCCGTGTAGATCTGCACGAGATCGGCGCCGGCATCGATCTTGGCCGCGGCGTCGGCGCCCGACATCACGCCGCCGACGCCGATGATCGGGTAGCTCGCGCCGAGCGCCGCGCGCAGCTGGCCGATCACCCGGTTCGACGCCTCGAACACCGGCCGTCCCGACAGGCCTCCGGCCTCGTTGCCGTGCGGCAGGTGCTGGACCCGGCTGCGATCGAGCGTGGTGTTGGTCGCGATCACGCCGTCGATCCGATGCCGCTGCAGCGCCGCCGCGACCGCGTCCACTTGCGCGGCGTCGAGGTCGGGCGCGATCTTCACGAACAACGGCACGTGGCGCGCGTGCCGGTGCGCGAGCTCGTCGGCGCTTGCGCGCAGGGCGCCGAGCAGCGCGTCGAGCGCCTCGTCGCCTTGCAGCGAGCGCAGGTCGCGCGTGTTCGGGCTCGAGATGTTGACCGTCACGTAGTCGGCGTGCGGATAGACGCCCACGAGGCCGGCGACGTAGTCGTCGGCGGCGCGCTCGATCGGCGTCGCCGCGTTCTTGCCGATGTTGATGCCGAGGATGCCGCCGGTGCTGCGAAAGCGCGCGCGCTGCACGTTGGCGACGAAGGCGCGCAGGCCCTGGCTGTTGAAGCCGAAGCGGTTGATCAGTGCCTCGGCCTCGGGCAGCCGGAACATGCGCGGCTTCGGGTTGCCGGGCTGCGGCAGCGGCGTCACGGTGCCGACCTCGATGCTGCCGAAGCCCAGGGCGCCGAGGCCATCGATGCAACCCGCGTTCTTGTCGAGGCCGGCCGCGAGGCCGATGCGGTTCGGGAATCGCAGACCGGCGATGCTGACCGGGTCGCTGATGCGCGGCTGCGCCAGTGCGGCGACGAGCGGCGTGCGCTGGATGCGTTGCAGGCTGCCGAGCGTGAGGTCGTGGGCCTGTTCGGCATCGATGCCGAACAGCAGGGGTCGGGCCAGGAAATACGGAATGAGCGCCATCGGCAGGCCGAGCGTGCGGTGTGGTCGTCGGCGGCGCGATTGTGGCAAACCCCCTGTCGGTGGGCATACTCCGCCGCACCAGCAACCGAGACGAGAGTCACATGAACGAGCAGGCAGCGGGCGAGCACCGCATCGAACGCGACACCTTCGGCGACATCGAGGTCGCTGCCGACCGGCTGTGGGGTGCGCAGACGCAGCGCTCGCTGCACCACTTCGACATCTCGACCGAGAAGATGCCGCCCGAGCTGATCCATGCGCTCGCGCTGGTCAAGCGCAGCGCCGCGCGCGTCAACCGCGAGCTCGGCGCGCTCGACGCGAGGAAGGCCGACGCGATCGTCGCCGCCGCCGACGAAGTGCTCGCCGGCCGGCACGCGACGCAGTTCCCGCTCGCGATCTGGCAGACCGGCTCGGGCACGCAGAGCAACATGAACATGAACGAGGTGCTCGCCAACCGCGCGTCGCAGCTGCTCGGCGGTCCGGTCGGCGAGGGCCGGCTGGTCCACCCGAACGACGACGTGAACCGCGGCCAGTCGTCGAACGACGTGTTCCCGACCGGCATGAGCGTCGCCGCCGTGCAGGCGGTGCATGCGCGTCTGCTGCCGCCGCTGCTGGCGCTGCGCGACACCCTCGCCGAGAAGGCGGCGGCGTTCGACGACGTCGTCAAGATCGGCCGCACGCACCTGCAGGACGCGACGCCGCTGACCCTCGGTCAGGAGATCTCCGGCTGGGTCGCCCAGCTCGAGCACGCCCGCAGGCACGTCGAGGCGGCGCTGCCGCACCTCTGCGAACTCGCGCTCGGCGGCACCGCGGTCGGCACCGGCCTCAACGCGCATCCGGAGTTCGGCGCGCGCGTCGCGGCCGACCTGTCCGAAGCGACCGGCCTGCCGTTCGTCTCGGCGCCCAACAAGTTCGAGGCGCTCGCCGCGCACGACGCGATGGTGCACATGCACGGCGCGCTGAAGGGCCTCGGCGCGTCGCTGATGAAGATGGCCAACGACGTGCGCTGGCTCGCATCGGGCCCGCGCTCCGGGCTCGGCGAGATCACGATCCCCGAGAACGAGCCGGGCAGCTCGATCATGCCGGGCAAGGTGAACCCGACGCAGTGCGAGGCGCTCACGATGGCGGTGTGCCAGGTGTTCGGCAACGACGTCGCCGTGAATGTGGGCGGCGCGATGGGCAACTTCGAGCTCAACGTTTTCAAGCCGATGATCATCCACAACCTGCTGCAGAGCGTGCGCCTGCTCGGCGACGGCATGCGCAGCTTCGACGAGCACTGCGCGCGCGGCATCGCGCCCAACCGCGAGCGCATTGACGAGCTGGTGCAGCGCTCGCTGATGCTGGTGACCGCGCTCAACCCGCACATCGGTTACGACAAGGCCGCCAAGATCGCCAAGAGCGCGCACCGGAGCGGCCGCACGCTGCGCGAGGCCGCGCTCGAGTCGGGCTGGCTGACAGCCGAGCAGTTCGACCAATGGGTCGACGCGCGCAGCATGGTGGGCAGCCGATGAGCGCGGCGGCCCCCGACGTCGCCAGGCTGAAGGCGCTGGTCGGCGAGGCGGCGCTCGCCTACGTGCCGCCCGGCTCGGTGGTCGGCGTCGGAACCGGTTCGACCGTCAACGCGTTCATCGACGCGCTCGCGCGGGCGAAGCACGTGATCGCCGGCGCCGTGTCGAGCAGCCAGGCGAGCAGCGAGCGCCTGCGCGGCCACGGCATTCCGGTGATCGACGCCAACGACGTCGAGACGCTGCAGGTCTACATCGACGGCGCCGACGAGATCGACGCCAGCGGCTGCATGATCAAGGGCGGCGGCGCGGCGCTCACGCGCGAGAAGATCGTCGCCGACCTCGCACAGCGCTTCGTCTGCATCGCCGACGGCTCGAAGCTGGTCGACGTGCTCGGCCGCTTCCCGCTGCCGGTCGAGGTGATTCCGATGGCGGCGGCGCAGGTCGCGCGCCGCTTCGTCGCGCTCGGCGGCCGGCCCGCGCTGCGCGCCGGCGTCGTCACCGACAACGGCGGCCAGATCCTCGACGTGCACGGCCTCGCGATCACCGACCCGGCCGCGCTCGAGGCCGAGATCAACCAGTGGCCGGGCGTCGTGAGCGTCGGCATCTTCGCGCGCAACCGCGCCAACGTCTGCCTGCTCGGCACCGCGGCCGGTGTGCGCACGCTCACCTTCACACCGGACGCGGCACAAGCCGGCGTCGAGGTCGCGTAGTAACCTCCGCCCCTCGCACGCACCGTGCAGCCGAATCAAAGGATGGCCCGTGGCCAAACCCAACTACTCGTTCGAGAAGCGCCAGCGAGAACTCGCCAAGAAGAAGAAGAAGGAAGAGAAGGAAAAGGAGAAGGCCGATCGCAAGGCCGCCGGCGTGACCGAGAGCGAGCCTTCGCTGGACCAGTCGGACGCCGCGGTCGACGTCGCGCCGACCGTCGGGTCGTCGGTCGGCTGAGCGAGCCACCCGTTCCGCTCAGCCGGCTCGCGCGCGCCGCACCGCCCGGCTGACGAAGCGCGCCGGGTCGATCGCGTCGATCAGGTCGGCTTCGAGCGGCAGCGGACCGCCGGTGATGGTCGCCGCGAGCACCTGGGCTGCGAGCGCCGACCACGTGATCCCGCGCGAGCCGAGCGCGCTGCAGATGAAGAGACCGGGCTCGCGCGGCACGAAGCGCGGCTGATCGAGGCGGTGCCCGCGCGGCGGCGGCCCCGCTTCCGGCGCCTTGCCGCGTCCCAGCAGGTCCAGCGCGGGCAGCGCGCCGACCAGCGGCAGGCGGTCCTCGGCACTGCTGCGCCATGCGGTGCGGCCGCCGATTCCGTCGACGCGGGTCGGCTCGACGCCGGTCAGCACCGCCAGGCGCCGCAGGTTGCTCGCGTGGTCGGACGCGCGCACGCGGGCATCGGAGTCGCCCACCGTGGTCGTCGCGCCGAAGATGAGCCGCCCGTCGACGGGCGGCAGCACGTAGCCGGAGCCGGCGACCGGCACCTGTGGCTGCGCGCCCGGCCAGGCGTCGAGCGCCAGCCAGCTGAGCTGGCCGCGCACCGCCTCGACCGGCCAGTCCGGGCTGCCGACGAGGCGCAGGGCGTCGCCCGCGCCGGCGAGCACGACCGCGTCGGCGGTCTCGAGCAGCGCGCCGGCGGCGTCGATCAGATCCCAGCGATCGCCGCTGCGGCGCAGCGCGTCGACCGTACGACCGGTGCGCAGCGTCGCCCGCGAACCGGCGCGCGCGAGGAAGCTCTGCGCGAGCGCGCCGGGGTCGACCCAGCCGCCGCGCGGGTAGAACCAGGCGGGATGCGCGAGGGCGATGCCGCTGATCCGGCTCGCCTCGCCTGCATCGACGACGCGCAGGTAGTCGGACACGTCGCCGGCGGAGGCGGCGCGCAGGGCGTCGAGCGCCTCCTGCATGCGCTCGAACGCACCCGGTGCCGCGTCGATGCGCAGCAGTCCCGACAAGGCGCCGGCAGCGTCGTGATGCTCGATCGCGACCGCGACCGCTGCGGCCGCCTGCAGCGCCGCCGCGCGATTGAAGCGCGCGTGCACGCGTCGACCCGGTTCACGGTGCCGTGGAAGAGCCCCGCCGGGTTGCCCGACGCGGCTCCCGCCGGCGCGGCGCCGCGCTCGAGCAGGGTGCTCTGCCAGCCGCGCTCGGCCAGCGCCCACGCCGTCGCGCAGCCGGCGAGCCCCGCGCCGACGATCGCGACGCGGCGGCCCGCGCCGCCGAGCGGGACGCGCAGTCGCCCGGGCACCGGGCTCGGCCGGAATCGAGGTTCGTAGCAAGCAGTCGCGCGGCCGCCAATGCCGCCCGCATCGCTGTCGAGTCGGAACCCGGCACTCCGCAGCGCGGCGGCGTCGGCGGGGTCGATGCGGTCGGCGAGCCACCATGCGCCCGGCGCAGCGAGCCGCGCGAGGACGCGGATCGTGCGGGTGCGCGCATCGACGTCGCCGGCGCCGAGGCCGCTGCCGTCGCCGACGTCGAACAGGTCGACCGCGGCCTCGAGGTCGCGTGCCCGCTCGGCGAGCGTTCCGCGCCGCAGCAGCAACTCGACCGCACCGGCGTCGAAGCCGAGCCGGTGCAGGTTCGGAGTCGGCGGTGGCCAGGCCGCGGCGAGCGCCTCGGCGAGTTCTTCGGGAGCGCTGCCCGCATCCGTCTGCGGCGACGGCGTGGCCAGCCGCGCCGGCAGCGCGGCATCGACCACGATCACGTGCAGGTTGCCGCTCCGCCGCCGGTCGGTTCGCCAGGCCTGCCACAGCGCGAGGAAGCCGTCGCGATCCCAGCGCGTGGCGAGCATGACGAAGCGCTCGCGACCGCGCCAGAGCGGCGCGAGCGACGCGGCGGAGCCGGCGTTCATCCGCGCGTCGACCGCGCCCGTCCGCACGAGCCACCGGGCACCGCCGGCGAGGCCTTCGAGGCCGCGTCCGGGGCTGCCGGCGACGCTCCGCCCGCGCGCGCCGCCAGCCACGCGAGCAGCCGCTCGCGCGCCGGCGCGAGCCCGCGGTACGCGAGCACCGCGTCGCTCATCGTCGACAGCGCCGCGTGCAGGCGCGCCGCCGCGTCGGCACTGCGGACCGCGTGCGTCAGCGGCTCGACCTCGACGCGTATGGTGAAGATCGCCTGTGCGCGCTCCGTCAGCGGGATGAACGTCTGGCGCTCGTGGCGCAGGAAGGTGCGGCGCGCGAGTTCCTCGGGCGATGCGGCCGGCGACCACTCGGCCGCCGCGACGCGCGCGGGATGGCGGTCGAGGCTGGGTTCGGGCGTCAGCGTCCACACGAAGCGCTCGAGCCGCTGCGGCTGGGCGACGACGCGGGCGAGCGCCGGTGCCGCGCGCACGATCGCTGTCGCGTCCGCGACCGGTGAATGGATCTCGGCGAACGGGCGGCCGACCTTGTGCTCGGGCGCCCAGCTCGATGGCAGGCAGACCGCAAGCCACGGCACGCGCGTGGTCGCGGCATCGAGCAGCGCGAAGTCCTCGGCCAAGGCGAGGCTGAGCAGGCCCGCGATCCGCTGCTCCGGCGCGAGCACCGTCAGGCAGGCGGCGAGCGCGGGATCGGTCGCATGCACGCGCCCCTGGTCGCCGACGGCGCACCCGATGAACGGCGCCTCGAGCGCGTCGCCGCGGCGGACGAGCGCATCGGGATGCTCGGCGCTCGCGTGCGCGACGAGCGCCTCGACCACCGGCCGCGCGTCGAAGCCGGGCTCGGCGATCAGCGCGGCGTCGGCATGCGCCGACAGCACCGCGAGCTTGGCGGCCACCACGGCGTCGCCTCGGCGACTCGGCGTGAGCTGGGGCGTGCCGGGTGCGAGCTTGCGCAACCCCGGCTGCATCCGGAACGGCGCGTCGACGAGTTCGAAGTCGAACGGCATCGAACGATCATCGCGCAGCCGGCCGGCAGCGAGAGGGTCGCTGCCGGCCGGCGTGCATGAAGGAATCGGGGACTTCGCCTGCGTCGCATCCCGCGCGCAAGCGCCGCGTCCCGTGGCGCCGCGGCGCGTCAGACGCGCTTGCGGTACTCGTGCGTGCGGGTGTCGATCTCGATCTTGTCGCCGGTCTGCACGAACAGCGGAACCTGGATCTCGACGCCGGTCGCGAGCTTGGCGTTCTTGAGAACCTTGCCCGAGGTGTCGCCCTTGACGGCAGGCTCGGTCTCGGCGATCTCGCGGACCAGCGTGGTCGGCAGTTCGACCGAGATCGCCTTGCCGTCGTAGAACACCACTTCGACCGGCATGCCGTCTTCGAGGTACTGGATCGCGTCGCCCATGTTCTCGGCCTCGACCTCGAACTGGTTGTATTCCTCGTCCATGAACACGTACATCGGGTCGGCGAAGTAGGAGTAGGTGCACTCCTTCTTGTCGAGGACGATCTGGTCCATCTTGTCGTCGGCCTTGAACACCACCTCGGTACCCGAGTTGTTGAGCAGGCTCTTGAGCTTCATGCGCACGGTCGCCGAGTTGCGGCCACCGCGGCTGTATTCGGTGCGCAGCACGACCATCGGGTCCTTGCCCTGCATGATGACGTTGCCGGCGCGGATCTCCTGAGCGATTTTCATAGCGTGTCTCGAGGCCTGTGGAGGCTTTGCAAGCTCGGGGGCCGAGCTTCTGAGTTAAGAAGCCCGTGGCTGAGCTTCGTCGTGTCGGAGCGCCCGAAGTAGGCTCCGTGAAAAGTTCGCCTGCAAGAAAACCGAGCGGCGAAAAAACCGCGCATTCTAGCTTTTGGCGGCCACGAAGTCGAGCAACCTTGCCGTGAGATCGGTCTGCGCGGCCAGGCGGTCGCGCCACCCGCGGGCATGCGCCTGCCACGCGGCAAGGTCGGGCCACGCGCGGGGCAGGGCGCCGAGGCCGTTCCATCCCTCGAACCAGGCGCGGATCGCGCCGGCGAGCGACGGTTCCGCGCCTTGCAGATAGACGTTCAGGAACGCGGCGAGCTTGACGTGGTGCGCCGCGTCGTCCTGCGGGTAGATCTGCCAGACGAACGGCCGGCCGGCCCACTGCGCGCGCACGAACGAGTCCTCGCCGCGTACCAGGCAGACCGCCGATGCGGCGAGCAGCGCGTCGAAGTCGGGCTGCGGCCTGTAGGGGAGGGAGAGGGCGCGGACCGCGCCGCACCGCATCTCGGCGCCGAGTGTGGCGGCGAGGCCGCTCGTCGCATGCCCGGGCGTCGCGAGCAGCAGCGTCGGCCGGTCGGTGCAGGCGCCGACCAGCGCGTCGAGCGGGGCGTCGCGGTAGCAGAAGATGCTGACGACGCGCTCTTCGGGGCGAGCGTCGATGCCATTGGCGGCGAGCCATGAACGGGGTTCCACTGCCGCCAGCCGCTCCAGGAGCCACGGCTCGCGGATCAGCCCGCCGCTGGCGGCGTCGAAGCCGGGATAGAAGAACCACTTGTCGACGCGCCGCCCGGCGGGGTCGAACTGCGGCGACGCCAAGCCGTGCGCGCGCGCGGCGTACGGCTCGGCCGTGAGGTACTCGAGGTTGATCCACACCGGCGCCGGGTCGCGCTCGAACAGGCGCTCGCGCACGTGCGCCGGCAACTCGCAGCCGAACGCCTCGATCACGACGTCGCCGAGCCGAGCCTCGCCACGATCGACGCGCCCGTCGGGCCAGCCCCGCACCTCGACGCCGGCGCAGCCCTCCGGCGCCATCCAACTGAGTGCCGACGCGTCGTCGACCCAGAGGCGGACGAACTCGCCGCGCTGAGCCAGGTCGGCGGCGAGGCGCCAGCACACGCCGGCGTCGCCGTGGTTGTCGATGACGCGGCAGAAGAGGTCCCAGCGCATCGGCGGATTATCGAGACCGCGCCTTCGCGGGGCCGCCGAGACCCGGCGCCGAACGGGGGCCCGGCAGCGCCGCGCGCGCGGACGCCCGGAGCCCCGGCCCGAGCGCCGTGATCGACCCTCGCGGCACAATCCGCGCCGATGAACGAGGCCTCAGACAGCCCCGCCGAAGCCCTCGAGTCGACGCGCGAGCAGCTGCGCGCCGACGTCGCGGCACTGCCCAACCTGCCCGGCGTCTACCGCTACTTCGACGCGCAGGGCAACGTGCTCTACGTCGGCAAGGCGCGCAACCTCAAGAGCCGCGTCAGCCACTACTTCCAGAAGAGCCACACCGGCCACGGGCTCGGGCGCTTCGGCAACATGGTCTCGCGCATCGCGCGCATGGAGACCACGGTCACGCGCTCGGAAGCCGAGGCGCTGCTGCTCGAGAACAACCTGATCAAGGCGTTGAACCCGCGGTTCAACATCCTGTTCCGCGACGACAAGAGCTACCCGTACCTCAAGATCGAGTCGCACCAGTTCCCGCGTGTCGCCTACTACCGCGGCGCGGTCGACCAGCGCCACCGTTACTTCGGCCCGTTCCCGAGCGCATGGGCGGTCAAGGAGTCGATCCACCTGCTGCAGAAGGTGTTCCACCTGCGCACCTGCGAGGACACGGTGTTCGCGAACCGCACGCGGCCGTGCCTGCTGTACCAGATCAAGCGCTGCTCGGGGCCTTGCGTCGACTACATCAGCCCCGGCGACTACGCGCGCAACGTCGCGAACGCCGAGCGCTTCCTGAACGGCGAGCAGCAGCAGCTGATCGACGCGCTGCAGGCGCAGATGATGAAGCACGCCGAGGCGCTGCAGTTCGAGCAGGCGGCGGACCTGCGCAACCAGATCGAGGCGCTGTCGCGCGTGCTGCATCAGCAGGCGGTGGAGGACAACACCGGCGTTCGCACCCGAGACGCCGACATCCTGGCGGTGAAGGTCGACGGCGGGCGTGCCTGCGTCAACCTCGCGATGGTGCGCGGCGGTCGGCACCTGGGCGACCGCCCGTACTTCCCGACGCACGTCGACGATGCGCTGGGGATGGAGGCCGACGAGATGGCCGAGAGCGAGGTCGCGATCGGCGTCGACGCCGAAGCCCATGCAGCGCTGAGCGAAGCAGCATCCGACGCGGCAGCGTTGGATGCGTCGCCGGCCGCTTCGTCGGCGGACCCGGCATCGGGGTTCGCGGCAGCCGATGCAGCGACGGCTGACGCAGCGGAGACTGTCGCCGCTGCCGAAGGCACCGCCGCGAGCTCCGCCCAGCGCCCCACCGAGGTCCGCGTCCTCGAAGCCTTCATCGCGCAGCACTACATCGGAGGCGGCATGCCGCCGTTGCTGGTGCTGAGCCACCCGGTCGATCGCACGCTGGTCGACGCGCTCGCGCAGCAGAACCAGGTCAGGGTCGCGGTGCAGCACCAGCCGCGCGGCCAGCGCCGCGCATGGCTCGACATGTGCATGAAGGGCGCCGAGCTGCGCCTTGCGCAGTTGCTGGCGGAGGAGGGCTCGCAGCAGGCGCGCACCCATGCGTTGATCGACGCGCTCGGCCTCACGGTGGAGGACCCCCACGCGTTCCGCATCGAGTGCTTCGACGTCAGCCACACCGCCGGCGAGTCGACGCAGGCCTCGTGCGTGGTATTCGAGGCGCACAAGATGCAGAGCTCGCAGTACCGCCGCTACAACATCGAAGGCATCACGCCGGGCGACGACTACGCGGCCATGCGCCAGGTGCTGACGCGGCGCTACGCCAAGCTCGTCGAGGCGCAGACCCGCAACGAGGCGCGCCTGCCCGACATCGTGCTGATCGACGGCGGCCGCGGTCAGGTCGGCGTCGCGCGCGAGGTGTTCGAGGAGCTCGGCATCGACCTCGCGCGCATCGTCGGTGTCGAGAAGGGCGAGAACCGCAAGGTCGGGCTCGAGGAGCTGGTGTTCGCCGACGGCCGGCCCAAGATTGCGCTCGGCCGCGAGTCGGCCGCGCTGATGCTGGTCGCGCAGATCCGGGACGAAGCCCACCGCTTCGCGATCACCGGCATGCGCGCGCGCCGCGCGAGCGTGCGCACCGGTGCCAGCAAGCTCGAGGAGATCGCCGGCGTCGGGCCGAAGAAGCGGGCCAAGCTGCTGCAGCGCTTCGGCGGCGCGCGCGGCGTCGGCCGTGCCAGCGTCGAGGACCTGCAAAGCGTCGAGGGCATCTCGCGCGATTTGGCCGAGGAGATCTACCGTGCGCTGCATTGAAATCGTTCGCGCCACTCGCCCGCTCGCCGCGTGCCTCGCGGCCGCGGCACTCGTCGCCGGCTGCTCGCTGCCGGGCCTCGGCGGCCGCGGCGACGTCGTCTCGCCGCAGCGCGAGCCGGCGCCGCCGCCGACGCCCGCGGCCGCAGCCGCGGCCGAGAAGCCGCCCGAGGCGCGCGGGCTGCCGCCGCCCGAGACGATGCGCAGCTGGGCCGAGCTGCGTCGGCAGGCCGCCGAGCGCCTGGTGGCCGCCAACCCCGGCCGCGTCTACACCGGCCGCGCGCCCGACCCGCTGCTCGCGATTCCGGTGCTCGAAATCGAGCTCAACGCCGACGGCAGCGTGCGCCGCATCGACGTGCTGCGCACGCCGCGACAAGCCAAGGAGACCGTGCAGCTCGCGGTCGATGCCGTGCACCGGGCGGCGCCGTTCGGCAACGTGTCGCGCCTGCCGCGCCCGTGGAAGTTCGTCGAGACCTTCCTCTTCGACGACGAGCGGCGCTTCAAGCCGCGCACCCTCGAGCCTTGACGGGCCTGCGGCGGCGATTCGGCACAATCGGTCGATGTTCTTCAACCTGCCGACGCTGCTGACCTGGTCGCGCATCGTCTTCATCCCGCTCGTCGTCGGCGTCTTCTATCTCGACCTCGCACCGGCGACGCAGAACATCGCCGCCACCGCGCTCTTCATCGTGGTCGCGCTCACCGACTGGGCCGACGGCTACCTCGCGCGGCGCATGAACATGACGTCGTCGTTCGGCGCGTTCCTCGACCCGGTCGCCGACAAGTTCCTGGTCACCGCCGCGCTTCTCGTCCTGGTGCACCTGCACCGCCTGCACGCGCTGATCGCGCTGGTGATCATCGGCCGCGAGATCGCGATTTCGGCGCTGCGCGAATGGATGGCGCAGATCGGTGCCTCGCGCAGCGTCGCCGTGCACATGCTCGGCAAGGTCAAGACCATGGTCCAGATGGTCGCGATCCCGTTCCTGCTGTTCCATGGCCGCCTGTTCGGCGTCATCGACACCGCTCTGTGGGGCACGCTGCTGATCTACGTGTCGGCGGTGCTGACGATCTGGTCGATGGTGTATTACCTGCAGAAGGCGCTGCCCGAGATCCGCGCGCGGGTGCGCTGACCGGCAGCCGACGTGAGCGACGACGCCGGCGCGCTGCAGCGCGCGATGCCCTGGGTGTTCGTGCTGATCTGGAGCACCGGCTTCATCGTCGCGCGCTACGGCATGCCGTACGCGCCGCCGTTCGGCTTCCTCTCGCTGCGCTTCGCGCTGTCGGCGCTCTGCTTCGGCGTATGGATCCAGCTCGCCCGCGTCGCCTGGCCGCGCGAGCGTGCGCAGTGGCTGCACCTCGCGGTGACCGGTCTCTTCATGCAGTCGGGCTACCTTGGTGGCGTGTGGGCGGCGGTGAAGGCGGGCATGGGCGCCGGCACGGTCGCGCTGATCGTCGGCCTGCAACCGGTGCTCACTGCGCTGTGGATCAGCGGCGTCGGCAACGCCGCCGAGCACAAGGTGACGGCGCGCCAGTGGCTCGGCCTGCTGCTCGGCCTGGCGGGTCTTGCCCTGGTCGTCGGCGGCAAGCTGGGTGCAGGCGAAGTGACGGCGCTCAACCTCGCCTTCGGCACGATCGGGCTCTTCAGCATCACCATCGGCACCCTCTACCAGAAGCGCTACGTCGCGCCGTGCGACGTGCGCTCGGCGAGCGCGATCCAGATGCTCGCGGCGCTCGCGGTCAGCCTGCCGCTCGCGCTGCTCGAGCACGAGCCGATCGTGTTCCACCCGCAGCTCGTTGGCGCGCTCGCCTGGTCGGTGCTCGTGCTCACGCTCGGCGGCAGCTCGCTGCTCTATCTGCTGATCCAGCGCGGCGCCGCGACGTCGGTGACGAGCCTGCTCTACCTGGTGCCGCCGTGCACCGCGGCGATGGCATGGCTGCTGTTCGGCGAGTCGTTCACGCGTGCCATGCTCGCGGGAATGCTGCTCACCGTTGCAGGGGTCGCGCTCGTCACCGCGCGCGGCACGGCGCCGCCGCGCGCGGCGGCCACATGAGGCTCGGTCGCACGGACGCCTCTATCGATGCGCCCGCGTCCATAACGACGCTTGGCCCTCATGTGCATCACCGGCGTGACACCCGGTCAGCGCCGAAGTCGCCCCGATTGACACCCGCCATGGCGCGCGGCTCTAATCGCCGGTCGCGGCTGGTCGCGGGGCGTGGTTCGAACCGGGAGGGCGTTCGTGAACAAGGCGGAGATGGTCGATCACATCGCGCGTCACGCGGACATCTCGAAGGCGGCGGCCGAGCGTGCGCTCGACGCGGTCATCAACGGCGTGAAGACGTCGCTCAAGAAGAACACCGCGGTGTCGCTGGTCGGCCTCGGCACCTTCAGCGTCGGCAAGCGCGAGGCGCGCAGCGGCCGCAACCCGCAGACCGGCGCGCCGATCAGCATCAAGGCCGCGCGCATCCCGCGCTTTCGCGCCGGCAAGGCGCTGAAGGACGCATTGAACTGACCGCCCGGCAATCGGTCATACCGACCGCGAGCGAGCGGTCCGCAACGAGCACCGGGGGTGCTTAGCTCAGTTGGTAGAGCGGCGCCCTTACAAGGCGTAGGTCGGCGGTTCGAGCCCGTCAGCACCCACCACCGCAGAACGGCTTATCCGGCCGGATCGCGACCACCCACCGGCTAGAATCCGGCCGCCCCGCACGGGGGCAACCGCGACGCGGTCGCCGCTTCTCGTCCGCTCCGCTGGCAGCCGTCCCATCTTCGTCACGGCACCTCACACGAACGCGCAATGCTTGAATTCTTCCGCCGCAACACGAAGATCTTCCAGTTCGTCCTGTTCCCGCTGATCCTGGTGTCGTTCGGGATCTTCGGGATCCAGAGCTACACGCGGATGAACAGCGACGAGCAGCAGACCGTCGCCAAGGTCGACGGCCACAAGATCACGCGCCTCGAATGGGACGCGGCGCTGCGCGAGCAACTCGAGCGCGCGCGCCAGCAGATGCCCACCCTCGACGCCAAGCTGTTCGACACGCCCGAGATGCGTCGCATGGCGCTCGAGACGCTGGTGCGCGAGCGCGTGATGCAGAGCGCGTCCGAGAAGCTCCATCTCACGATGACGGACGAGCGCCTGCAGCGCGCGTTCGCGTCCGACCCACAGTTCCAGCAGATCCGCAACCCCGACGGCAGCCTCAACGTCGAGGCGATCAGCGCGGCCGGGATGACGCCCGAGATGTTCGCCGAGCGCCTGCGCCAGGACCTGTCGCGGCGCCAGGTGGTCGCGGGCATCGCGTCGAGCGCGATCGCGCCGCTGAGCGCCGCGACCGCCGCGCTCGATGCGATGTTCCAGCAGCGCGAGGTGCAGGTGCAGCGCTACGACGCCAAGGACTTCGCCGCCAAGGTCGCGCCGACCGACGCCGAGATCGAGGCGTACTACAAGAACCCGGCCAATGCGGGGCAGTTCGCGGCGCCCGAGCAGGCGACGGTCGAGTACGTCGTGCTCGACTTCGACGCGCTGAAGAAGACCATCACGCCGACCGAGGAAGAGCTGCGCAAGTACTACAGCGAGAACGTCGCGCGCTACACCGCGCCCGAGGAACGCCGCGTCAGCGACATCATGATCCGCGCCGACAAGGGCGCGTCGAAGGCCGATCGGGACAAGGCGCGCGCCAAGGCCGAAGCGGTGCTCGCCGAAGTGAAGAAATCCCCCGGGTCGTTCGCCGAGATCGCGCGCAAGAACTCCGAAGACCCGGTCGCGGCCGAGAAGGGCGGTGACCTCGACTTCATCGGTCGCAACATGACCGTGAAGCCGTTCGAGGATGCGGTGTTCGCGCTCAAGCCCGGCGAGGTGAGCGGCATCGTCGAGAGCGACGACGGCTTTCACATCGTGAAGGTCACGGAGGTGCGTGGCGGTAGCGCGCGTCCGTTCGAAGCAGTTCGCGCCGAGCTCGAGAACGAGGTGCGTCAGCAGGTGGCGCAGCAGCGCTACGGCCAGATCGCCAACGAGTTCACCAACACGCTCGACGAGCAGCCCGAGAGCCTCAAGCCCACCGCCGACAAGTGGAAGCTCGAGCTGAAGGTGGCGCGCGACGTCGCGCGTACGCCGGCGCCCGGCGCCGCGGGTCCCTTTGCCAACGCCAAGTTCATGGAGGCGCTGTTCAGCCGCGACTCGATCACCAAGAAGCGCAACACGGGCGCGATCGAGGTCGGCTCGAACCAGCTCGCCGCCGGCCGGGTCATCGAGTACTCGCCGGCGCGTCAGCTGCCGCTCGCGGAAGTGAAGCCGCGCATACGCGAACGACTGGTTGCCCAGCGCTCGGCCGAGCTCGCCCGCAAGGCCGGGGCCGAGCGTCTGGCCGAGCTCGGCAAGACCGCGCCCACGGCGTGGAGCCAGCCGACCCTGGTGGTCTCGCGTGCCCAGCCGCGCGACCTGCCGCGCGAGGTGCTCGAGGGCATCCTCAAGGCGCCGGTCGACAAGCTGCCGGTCTACGTGGGCGTCGACATTCCGAACCAGGGCTACGCGATCGCCAAGATCACCAAGGTCGATGGCCGCGACCCGACCGTCGGCGACCCGGCACAAGCCCGGGCGCAATACGCGCAAGCCTGGGCCGACGCCGAGGCGCAGGCCTATTACGGGGCGCTGAGGACGCGCCTCAAGGCCGAGATCACGGCCCCCGTCGAATCGGCGGCATCGGCGCCGGCTGCGCGCGACGGTGCCGACGCGGCGCCGGCGCTGCCGGCGAGCGCCGCGCGCTGACCGAAACGTCGATGCCGCTGCCCCGGCAGCGGCGATCTGCACGGTCGCCCACGTTATAATCATCGGCTCAGCGGTGGCTGTAGCTCAGTTGGTAGAGTCCAGGATTGTGATTCCTGTTGTCGTGGGTTCGAGTCCCATCAGCCACCCCATCCCAGCGTTTCATCAGGTCCCATGCCGGACCGAACTTCCCGCCAAATCAACGACTTAGCCGGTCGCTTGAGTCAGGAAGGTTCCTGCCGTCCCACGGCAGCGCAGCGCAAGTAGGGGAACATGTAGGGGAACAAATGGCGTTCGTCATGCCATTTGGAGCCTTGTTCCCCTATGCTCACCGACAAGCAGTGCAAGAACGCGTTCTGCCCAGAGGGCAAAGCCCGCGCACGGGCGACCGATTCAGGTGGTCTCTACCTCGAAGTTGCCGGCGCCGGGTCCAAGCGCTGGTTCTGGAAGTACTACTTCGACGGCAAAGAGAAGCGCCTCTCCTTGGGTTGCTACCCTGAGGTCAGCCTCAAGGATGCTCGGGCCGCTCGAGACGATGCGCGGAAGCAACACCAATCAGGCATCGACCCGGTGCTCGCGAGGCAGGTCGACCGTCTCAGCTCCCGGTTCGACGCCAACGCCAGCTTCGAGGTGACCGCGCGTGAGTTCCACGCGACCAAGAAGGTCGGCTGGAGCGATCACTACGCCAAGCGCTGGATGGAGCGCCTCGAGAAGGACATCCTCCCCTGGCTGGGCAAGCTTCCGCTCTCCCAGATCGGCGCACCGATGCTGCTGCAGACGCTGCGGCGCGTCGAGGCACGTGGCACGCGCGAACTGCCTCACTCGCTGCTGGAAGCCTGCGGGCAGGTGTTTCGATACGGCGTTGCCACCGGACGTTGTGAGCGCAGCCCCGCTTCGGATCTGCGCGGCGCACTGAAGCCGGTGCTGACCAGACACGTCTCGGCGATCGTCGAACCGGATCAGGTCGGCGACTTGATGCGCGCGATCGACGGCTACCACGGTCACCCCGTCACCCGGGCGGCACTGCTTCTGTCGGCACTGCTCTTCCAGCGGCCAGGGAACATCCGGCAGATGGAGTGGACCGAGCTGGATCTCGAGGCAAGGATGTGGGCGATACCCTCCGCCAAGATGAAGAGGACAAAGCGGGAGAAGATCAACGGAAGGCCGCATCTGGTTCCGCTCGCCACCCAGGCTGTAGACGCTCTGAAGGATCTGATGCCGCTGACCGGCCGAGGGCGGTACGTGTTTCCGTCCCTGATCAGTGCCAAGCGGCCGATGAGCGAGAACACGGTCCGCGTTGCCCTGCGCCGGCTAGGCTTCGACAACGAGACGATGACTCCCCATGGATTCCGGGCGATGGCCCATACCGTGATGGTGGAGCGGCTCAACGTGGCGCCGGACGTGATCGAGGCGCAGCTGGCACATGGGAAGTCCGGCCCGCTGGGTGCTGCCTACGACAGGGCGGAGTTCATCGAACAGCGGCGCGAGATGATGAAGGCTTGGGCGGACTATTTGGACGAACTCAAGACCAAGCCGCTGGGCAGACCTCGCGAGAAGGATCGGACTGCAGACGGGACGCATCGAACAGAAGGTTGCGCGCCACCTGTGTGAAGGCGCCTGCGTCGGCTGCGTAGCGGCCTCGGTCCCGGAACAGCCTGTAGCCGCTTTTTGCGATCACGTAGTTCACACTGTGCGTCCTGCAATTGACGTTTGTGAGGAGACCATGAGACGCCTCCTTCTCTTGTTGGTCGTTGCTGCGTTTGCAGCAGTCGGCTGGACGTCTGGGGCTGACAGCGGAGTGGGAACGCAGGTCGTGCTGGCAGGCATTGCTGCGCTGTTTGGGATCGCAATAGGTGGTGCGCTGTTCCGGCGCAAGGCGCGAGCGACCCGAAACGATGTCGATACTGGTCACGACATTCCTGGGATGGGAACGTCTACGGCAGACATCGCAGCCAACTACTGGCGGGACAGGGGCCACCCGCCGCTCATGAAGCCACCATCGCCGCCGCCGGATCAGCACATCCACGATCCGGACCGGCTGGCCTGACTACCTTCGCTTCAGCAGGTCCTTCACTGCGTCGGCAGCGCCCTCGGCGGACTCCTTGGCATCCGCAGCTACTTGCTTGGCGGCGTGCTTGAGCAGTGATTGCCCTACGACCAAGGTTCCATCCTCGCTTCGCCCCGCGTCGGCAGCCGAGTTCAATGCGCCGCTCTGTTGCTGAACACCTTCGCGGATCGCCTGGCCGCGCTGTGAAACTGCGTCACGGACTGTGCCGGGCACGCTCGGTGGAGGTACTGCGCCAGATGGCAGACCGGGCTGGCGAGCGACTGCAGCATCGCCAGTGCGTCTCACGCTCTCGATATCTGGGCCCTCGGCCAGCTGATTGACCTGCCGCGCATGTTGCGTCCTGAGGGACTCAAATGACAGCGGCACGGCAGTACCGTCAGAGAGGGTCCGGTTCGGTCCGAGTGACTGCCTGGCAAGCTCGGCCTCCATCAGGGCACGGGCGGCGGCACTCGTGCCACCGTACTGCTCGGCGTACCGTGTGAACATGGCGAGGTTGTGCGGGTCCTGGGCAATGTCGAGCGCGATCACCTCGCCCCGTTCATAGGCTGCGCTCACGCGCTCCGCATAGGCGCTCCGATCTGAGAGACCGGCCTCGGCGCGCGAACTTCGGGTAGAGCTCGAGTTCAAGCGTGAAGACAGTTCACGTGCCTCGCGGGCGTCAGATGCGACAACCGACGCGAAGCTCGCGTCGCGGGACACTCGGTCGCCGAACTGCTTGAACTCGGCCAACTGCTCCGAGGTCAAGGCGCCCAGTACCCTCTGCTGGTCTGCCGAAAGCCCCGCCAGGTATCCCTTCTCCGCGTTGGCAGTTGCTCGAGCGCCGGCAACTGGTGTGGAGACACCGAGATGGCCAGAGGCGCCGAAAGCGATTCGTGCGACTTGCGACTGGCTCATCCCCGTGCTGTCGGCGACGCTTCTCGTGATCTGGTCCAACCGGTTCAGCGTCTGCCCCAACTGCTCGAAGCTGCTGGATGTCGACCCCGTGCTGCTCCGCGATGACTTCAGCTTTGCCAAGCCCTTGGTGAAAGCCTCGGACAGCACCGCCGAGCGTTCGGTGCTGGCAGCGACCGCCTCGCTTCGGGCTGCGTCGACCTGGCGGCTGGCGTCCTGCACGTCCTGCTCGCTCACGCGCATCGAGACGACCCGGGACGCGTAGCCCTGGTTGCGCAGCAGGCTGACGGCGGTCCGGCCGGTCAGCATGTTCGACGAGAAGGTGTTGCCGCTGATGTCGTTCTGCCAGTTGCTCATGAACGCGGACGTCCGGTTCGGCGCGAGCCGGATCTGGTCCATGGAGACATTGCCCATGCTCAGATTGCCAGCGGCGGCACCTGCCGTGGCGCCGGCCACCATCGACTGCAGGCCTGAGAGACCGCCCACCAGCGCGGTGCCAAAGGTCTCCATCCGCTTGAGCGCGGCCCAGGCGATGAACGGGATGCTGATGGCGAGGTAGCCGACCACGGCTTCGCCGGAGATCGCCCGGGAGTAGATCGTCGATGCCGTCTGCAGCGACAGAGCCTTGGCGCCGCTGCCAAGGTCGGCTGCTGCCGAGAGGTCGTAGGCGGCGTATATGGATGCCATGTAGTTGAGCACGGCATACAGCGGCGGCCAGAGCTGGATCCAGATCAGCACCGCGGCATAGCCCTTGAAGGCCAGCATGGTCTCGCGCCCGCTGGTCAGCAGCATCAGCAGGACGAGCAGGGGGAACAGCGCGTAGGTGATGGCCTCGATCACGTTACGGAACACGGGCAGCGCCTGCTCGGCGACCTTGCCGGCGTTCAGCCAGGCCGCGTTCTGCTGCGCCACGGACTGCGCCCGTCCGACGGCCAGCACCATGGCCGCCGGGTCGTTCACCTTCTGACCGATGATGTTGCTCGTGTCGTTGATCGCATTCAGCACCGCGTTCTGGCGGATCAGGTCGGCAGCCGTCGCGGCCGCGGTCGCGATGCTGTTCTTCAGGTAGGCCTGCTGGATCTGCCCGGCGATGGCGGCATTGGCGGCCGCCGCCGGTAGCGTCGGATTCAGCTGGAAAGCGAGCTTGCCCTGGATGCGGGTCAGCTGCGCCGGCAATCGGCCGTTGAGGTTCGTGTAGGCATTCGGGCAGGTGTCGATGGTGATCGAGCCGCCGGCGCTGGTCAGGGTGGTGAAGCGGGCCGGGTTGGGCGATGCCATCAGCGCCCACACGTCGTCCGAGCTCGAGAACGTGCCCGGATCGACCGTGCCGTCGATCAGGTCGTACATCGTGCAGTTGTGGATGAAGTTGACCAGGTCCGTGCGGAAGTTCGGATCCTGGAAGGCGACGCCGCCTGTCTCCCGGATGAGGCGGTTGCCGAACATCAGGCCGTTCTTCTCGTAGCTCAGTTCGCTCGGCAGGGCGCCGACGCCCGGAATGACCTGGAAGGCCGTCTCGAACAGGCCCGTGAGCGTGTGCCCGACCGTGCTGGTGACGCTGCCGAGGAAGGCCACGCCGAACGGGACGTTAGCCACCACCTTCACGGCGGATCCGCCGGTCTTGTCGACGACGCCCACGGTCACCCGCGGAACGATGAGGACGGAGAACACCAGCAGCACCGTGGCCAGCCACTTCCAACCCTGCAGCTTCTCGGGCGCGAAGGAGTAGGCCACCAGCGACGCGATGAAACCGCAGAAGGCCACGGCGGCGACCGCCGCCATGTAGTCGCCAGAGCCGTGGATGGCTGCTGCAGCGTTGAAGATGCCGAACAGGCTGTCGGCGTTCTGGTAGGCGTAGATCTCCCACATGCGTCGCTCCAGGGGATTGGCCCGCCTCCGGGTTGCTGGCGTGGTGCCCGCGGAATCGGTCTTGCCGCCCGATATGTCAGCGGGCCTGGAAGGCCGCCTGCTGCCCCAGCATGTCCATCACGTGCTGGGGCATGCTCGACCGCAGCTGCCGCTCGAGCTGCTCCAGGTGGCTGGACACGGCCCGGAACGAGCCGACCTTCTGGTACAGCAGGTTCTTCTCCTGCGACAACTGCAGCAGCATGGCCTGGGCCCGCTGCCTCACCAGGTTGGCGCGATCCCGCTGGGTCTGCTGCAGGGTGTAGTCCTTGTCGAGGGCTGCCATGCCCACGCGCAGGTTGCGCTCCAGGAAGACGTAGGCGTAGTCGGCCGCGATCACGTCGCGGTACTGCGCGATCAGGCTGTCGGACAGCCCGGAACCGGGGATCGTCGCGCCGATCGAGAGCATCTTGTAGACCGGTTCGGTGGTCTGGTTGACGAAGCCGACCTCGGCCGAGTTGTTAGGGATCGCCGTGCGCGTGGCGATCTTGTCGGCGATCGAGCGCATCATGGTCTCGACACGTGCGGTGAAGGGCGTGTGGGTGTAGCTGGTGTTCAGCGTCACCACGTCGCAGTCGGTGTAGTTGTTGCACCGGAGCAGGTGCTGCGTGACGTTGGTGCCGGTGCCCGCTGCCTGGCCGTACAGCAGCTGGCTGATCGAGGTGATCGTCGGCGCCACGGGTTCGGGGTCTCTCGCCGCATCCTCGGGATAGAAGATCACCGTGCCGACGATGCTCATGATGAGCTCGCGCTCCTGGTCGTCGAGGTAGGTGCCGGTGCGCTGCAGCGCCTTCCAGGTCAGGTTGCCGACGAAGGGCGCCTTGTTGCGGATGTTGGCGTCCCCTGAGGATCTGGCCGAGGCCAGGATGCCGGGGCGGTCGGTCGCGCAGCGGCGGCGCGCGGCATCCCGATCGGTCTCCAGGCCCATCTCGATCGCCAGGTCGGAACAGGCCTCCTGCGAGCTGAAGCCCGCCGCCTCGGCGGCCGTGCTGACGATGGCCTTTGCGGTCTCGCAGGAGTTGATGCGCGCGTTGTTGATCCAAGTCTCCAGGCCCTTGGCCCACTTGGTCAACCCGCCCAGCAGCGGCGAGACCGACTCCAGCGCCAGCTGGAAGGCGATGCCCGGCAGCGCGGCCGTGATGTTGCGCAGCATGTTCTTGAACTCGGCCGCCGAGATGTGCGAGAAGGAGCCGCCAAACACGTCGATGCCGCCGCAGCCGGCGCGGGCGCTCGGAAACTGGATCGCCGCGAGCTGGTAGACCTTGTTCGGTGCCCGCATGAACAGGCTGCCCCCGGTGTAGGTGTTGAAGGTCTGCCCGCGGAACGCGCCGGGTGCGGTGTAGTTGCCGATGGCGCCCAGGCTGTTGAACATGTTGTTCACCTCGGCGTTCAGGTCACCGGCCCGCAGTGGCGCTGGGCCCAGCGCGAGGGCGGAGCAGCACAGGGCGACCACCACAGCGCGGTGCAGGGACCGGTCGACGTCGGTACGCTTCATCGGAGGCTCCTTTGGATTTCTGTCTGCGCCGGTGCGGGCTCACCGCCTCAGCGCTGATGGGTCAAGCGGGCCTGGGCCTGCAGGCCGCCAGTCGCGCTCAGGAACGGTGTGGCTGCGCTGTCGGGTGAGGCCGCGACCATCGAGATGCGTTCCACCAATTGCGCCTCGGACAGCACGCCGAAGCCGATCGGGGTGATCTTTCCGGTGAAGGGCTGGGCGAGATAGACGGCGGGAACCTGGCTCACCCGCAGCGTGGTGGCGATCCCGTTGTCCCGCCGGGCGTCCGCGAAGCCGGGAATCGGGCCACCGTCGACGCTGATCGCGACCACCTTGATGCCGTGCCGGGCCTGGAAGGCCTCGAGCGTCGGCGCGAAGGCATGGCAGTAGGGGCAGTCGCTGCGGAAGAAGAAGAACAGGACGTGGTCGCGGCCCAGGGCGCTGATGGACTGGCTGCGTTGGGCCGTCTGAAGCTGGTCGAACACCTCCAGGGCCTTCGCGTTCACCGGGCGTCCCTGGAGCGTGGGGTCGAGCTCGGGGCTGGCCCATGCGATGCGCTGCGCCACGTCGGCGAAGGTGGATGCGCGCGACAACACCTGGGCCTCCAGCTCCATGTAGCGGCGTACGTTGGCTTCGGTCGGCCGCATGATGGCGATGTGCCGGCGCTCCTCGAGGGCCCTCTGCAGGCGCTCGAACTCGACGATCTCCGGGGGCTTCGCGGGCGACCTCCGGGGTGCAGTGGCGGCACTCGATGCCGTCGCGGCCTGCCGCGGTGTGGAAGCCGGTGGTTCGGGCGGAGGGATCTCCGGCTCCTCGTAGAAGTGCCAGCCGCGCCAGTTGTCGGACCAGTAGGGCCGTCCGGGGTCCTGCGGCTGCGCAAGGGCGACCGTCCCGCTGCCAAGCATGACAACGAGGCAGAGTGCGAGTCGAACCTGGCGCGAGGCAGGGCGGCGCAGCATCATGGGCGCCGCCTCATGTCCATCAAAACGGGCGACCGCGGCGGCTGGCCGTCGCGGCAGTAGTTGATGCCGAAGTCGATGGTCTGCCGCCGCGGTGCCTGCAAGCCGCCGGCGCCGTAGTTCGGCAGCTGCACGCCGTCTTGCCAGAAGCGCACGTTCAGGCGACTGCAGCCGGGCTGGGCGTAGCGCTTCTCGGTGCTCACGTCGATGTAGATCGGCGTCGTGGCGTTGAAGCGCTTCGAGATCGCGTCGGCGACCTCACCGACCAGGATCCCGTGGGCCTTGCCGTCGGGTGCGTCCAGGGCCGACAGCATCAGCTGCTTGGCATCGCGGACCGGCAGTCGTTCCTGAGCCATGGCAGCGCTGGCGATCAAGGCGCATGCGGCGCCGACCAGAACGGTGATGGCCTTCATTGGCACTTCCCCTGGCCGTAGTAGCAGGTGGGCACGCGGCTGGCGCTGCCGGCCTGCAGCGCGTTGACGTTCGGCAGGGTCGGTACCAGCGACGCATAGAACTCCGACAGGTCCATCGCCGCGAAGTTGAGCGTCTGCAACTGCGCGACGGTGAAGCCGGAGCAGTCGGCGTTCTGCGCGCCGCCCCAGCCCTTGCCGATCTGCGCGCGGCCCTGTTCATTGACGATGCGCGCCAGCATCGAGTTGAAGCAGCACTTCGAGGTGGTGTGCTCGACGCAGGACACGCACACGCCCAGGACCCGGAAGCACGATGAGCACCAGGTGCCGATCGTGTGGCACAGCCTGGCGCCTTCCTTCATCGCCAGCTTCCCCTCGTCCTCGTTGCAGGACATCATCGAGAGGACGATGTAGATGATCACCGCGATGGCCAGCGTCCACGGGTCGAAGGCCACGACCAGGCTGTCGCCGGCATACACGGCCACCGATCCGGCGGGCAGGGCGGCGCCGTTGACTGCCACGGTCACGCCATAGGTCGTGAACGTGCCGCTGAAGCCGCCACCCACCAGCAGCGCCGAGATACCCTGGTAGATGAACTGCTGGTTCTGCGAGTTCATCAGCACGTCGAAGACCAGACGCGAGCCACCACCGAAGATGCTCTGGTTCGTCATGCCGGCGCCGGCGCCGTCGGCGTAGCAGCAGTTCTTCAGCAGGCGGTCGCGGCAGCGGTTCTCCTCGCCCTTGAAGACCTGCATGCGGTCGGCGTCCAGGTAGATGCCCGCCTCGCGCCCGGCCTCGAGCATCGACATGCTGCGCGCAAAGTCGGGGTCGTTCGGCGCGCCGATGTCGAAGCAGTTGCCGCTCAGGCAGAAGACGTTGGTCGGGCAGTTGCTGGTGGTGGTGACGGTCTCGGCCGGCAACGGGCAGCTGTAGCCGTCCTCGTACACCTCGCACACGCCGGTGACGGCGTTGGTCTGCCGACAGGTCGACGACTGCGGCGTGCAGCCTGCTGCCACCAGCGGTGCGCACTGGTCGGCCGACGCACCGCCGTTGCACGACATGGCGCTCCGGTACTCCCAGCAGTCGCGGGTGACGGCCACGCCGTCGACGACCTTGGTCGCCGGGCCATCGGTGCAGACGGCGGGCGTGGTCGTGGTGCAGCGGCCACCGGCGTCCAGGGTCGGGCATTGGTCGTCCCAGCGGTCGGTCTCGGTGACGGTGGTGGCTGGCCGCGTGTAGGACAGCCGCATCGTGGGAATCGGGCCGAAGGCGGGGTTGGGCGCCCAGCCGATCACGGCCCGGTCGGCGTCGATGTTCCAGTAGTAGCCGCCTATGGCGCCGGTGATGTCGACGCCGGCGTAGGGCGTCCATCCGGGAGCGGGTGCGTAGCACTTCGTGCCGTCCAGGGCGGTGGTGGTGCAGCCGCTGTCGCCCTGGCAGACGGTGTCCTGGATGTTGTCCCCGCTCTGCGTGCCGGCGCGGCAGGCGGCGTAGACCTTGAGGAAAGGCTCGACGCTGGTGCAGCTGTAGCCGGAGTCGCCGCCACCGGTACAGACCTCGGCGCGCTCCGGGGCCAACATCGCCGTCAGGCTGCAGGTCGATCCGCTGCAGCTCTTGTCGGCCACCCACACGGCCGTGCGGATGGGCTGGCCGTCGATCATCGAGTAGGTGGTGTCGAGGACCGACACGATCTGCGGAAAGACGACCGGCGTCGTCATGTCCACGTCGAAGAATCTGAGCGGATTGCCGTCCTGGGTGACGCGGAAGTGCTGCGCGGTGACGGCGCGGTCGGGCAGGCACTGCACATCCAGACCCGTGCGGCCGGAGGCGGCGTGGGCGAACCAGTCGCCCGGGGTGCAGCTGGTGGTCCGCGTCGTGCTGACGGTCAGGCTTCGGCTGCAGCTGAAGTTGCCGACGCCGACGTAGCGCAGGCAACTGCGTGGCTGCATGCCGGCGGGCACCGGCGTGACCGTGGTGGTGCAACCGCTGTAGTAGGCGGCCAGGCTGCCCAGCTCGGCCGACGGCGTCCGGCCGATTGCACGCGCGGCAGCCACAGCGGGGTCATCGGCACCGATCGTCGGGCGCGGGGTGTTGGCCGAGGAGAAGGCGCCACGCTGCGCCTGACAGAGCGGGTCGGTGGGGGTCAGTGCACAGGCAGACAGCCTCGCGCTGCCCTGCGACGACAGATTGGGCTGGCGGTAGTAGCTGCGCTCAGGAGGGGTGGTCGTGTAGCCCGGGACCACGGCGGTGGCACCCGGGGTGGTGACGTTGCCGCGGGCCACCGGGTTCGCGGCCTGTCCGGCGGCGACACCTTCCTCGTGCGGGCCGGCCACGGCGGCGATCTGCGTTGTCAGGAAGCAGGCGGCGGTGATGCAGGCGACAAGGCGGCGCCAAGGCGAAGCGTGGCGCGCCGTCGATGGCGGCGGGGCAAGGCGGTGGCTAGCGGGGCCGGGCGGGTTAGAAAGCGGCACGCCCCATCGTCAGGCGTGGTCTTGTCGGCGTCTCGGGAAAACGGCGTGCGCGAGGGTGGGGTTTCGAGACTGGCCAAGCCTTGACGAATGGCCGCGCCTCGCTGGTACCGGCCGTTGGCAGACAGACGGGCAACTCACTCCGACGGCCATATCTGGCAGTTCACGAGTGGCGGCTCGTGGACCTTCGATCCACAGGCCATCGCGACGCACCGGATCCCGCCTGGCGGTGCTTTCCGATTACTCATGACGCGGACTTTGGGCTGCAAGTGGAGTACTCACGTAAGCGACGTTGGGCGTCTCGACCGTCATGGTTATAAGGTCGGAGCCGGTATGGCACCACACGCGCAGGCCACTCGGCAAGGGGCGCGTTCCTACGATGACGAAGACCATGCCATTCGTCAGCGTCAACGCGGCCCGAGCGTGCTCTGCCGCTAAAGCCCGGTCTTCGGGCGAGGGCATCGGGTCGAGTTCAGGGTGGGTGTGCCAGAAGCCTAGGCAGTGCCAACCATCCCGAAACAACTGCTCTCGCTCGCGCATAGCTTGCTGAACGTCGAAGCGCACTCGGGACCAACTTGCCCACGATGGCTTCAATCGCGTTGCCTTGGCCACCACGACCGTCTTGCCTGTGAGGTCTTTTGCGTATAGCTGACCGACAGACTCACGACTCAGTAGACCTCGTTGCGCGTGCCGCCCGAGCTCTCGCAGAACCTCAGCTCCGAACCGCAGCCGCCAGGCCGCCCCCGGCATCTGAAACACTGCGGCGTCGCTCACCGCTGCCCCAGAAGGTCCGAGAGTGACCGGGTAGTGGTCGCAGTGTCGAGCTCCCCCCCAATTTGTGGAACGATTGGACGCGTCTTCACGGCCATGGGCAGAGCGTCAAAGAACGCTTGAGCCCGCACCCACGACCAGACAGTGGAAGGCGCACCAGGTGCGTCAAGCGCCGAAAGCACACGTTCGACGACGAACGCCGCCACCTGAGTGACGTCAGCGGCTCCGTAGGGGTGAAACCCTGCCGAACATGCAGGGTTTTCCACCCGCGTCTCGTCGATGGAGAGGTCACTGGCGTTCACGAGGTCGTTCGCCGGGTCTTCGATAGGCCAAGGTACGTCAGGTTGGCTGAGCACAACGTGGCCCGCGCTGCACAGCGGCTCCAACCAAGCGTGCGTGACTGGAGTCTTGCCGAAGTGAATGTCGCGCAACAAGGTCACAGCGTTGCGCACGCCGCGTTCAGCGGTGCAATCAAGAACCAAGTCAAACTGCCCTGGCGCAGCGTACTTCGCCATCCAGGCGCCGGCGTCCGACCTAACACCGACCACGTCGATGCCAGGAACGGCGCGCTTGAGTTCATTGGCCAACTCGGGCGCCTTCGCATGGCCCACGTGCTGTAGTCCCAGCACATGGCGAGCCGTGTTCTCTGCCTCCATGAGCTGGCTGTCAACAAGCGTCATGTGTCCAATGCCGGCACGCGCGAGAAGCAGTGCCACGAAGCTGCCCAACGAGCCCGTGCCAAGCAACAGAACTCGCTTGCTCCGCCTCGCGTGAAGTTGTGGAAGTCCGTTGTCTCGGGCCAGGGACCAATCGGGGTCCATGCGACAGACTTCGAACGGCTCTATCGATACGCCCCGCGCAGTGAACCCGAACGTAGGCATGACCTGGAATCCGTACGTTGCACTACCCTGAACGAAGAGCACAACCAGTTGCGGAGCCGCGCTCGGCTGCGGAACCTGTCGGCCCGTGTGGGTCGTGCGGAACTTGTGCTTGGCCTGATGCTTCTTGAAGTTGCGCTGGGCTCTTGCGAGTAGTCCTTCCAGCGAAGCCTGCCCATCGGTGGCCGAAGCCACCAACTGGTTGAGCGTTTGCGCGTCCTTTGGCCATGTCGTCGGCGTCCAGGGGCGGTCGTCTGCTAGCCTCACGATGAGTGCATGTCCCTTCACCACAGTGCCCTGTGCCCACCCGTGGCGCCGGGCAACTGCATCGGGGTCCACGCCGTTGCACGCAATTACCTGCCTGTAGAACCGGCCGTGCTTTGTGCCCGGGTGAAGGTATCCCGCGACTGTTCCGTATGCCCAGCAGGCCAAGCCACTGGTGTCGGCATGAACGCGTCCAACTCGCCCGTCCAACTGTGTGGCACGCCTCGGGTCAGTACAGTGCAGCGACCAGTAGGTCAGGCGCTCCTCGTGGAACTCGGACTCGGCCCAGTCTGGCTGCAGCAGCTTCGCCAGAAAGTTGTCTTGCAGCGTTTCCATCGCTCGCATCACTGCAGCGACGGGGGCTTCAAGGTCTGAGGGCGATGCCCAAAGGCCAAGACAGAGCTTGCCGCCTCGTTCAACATGGGGCAGCTTCAGCTCAAGCTGCGCGTCGACCTCAAACCGGCATGGCTCGAGCGGAAACTCGGCAGGAAGCACCAGCCGGACCGATGACACTGGCGCAAATTCGCCTTGAAGGTCGATGTCCCAGGCAAGACCGCCCTCTGCGGCACTTACGGATACTCGGCGTAGGTGTTTCTTGCCCTCGAGCCACTGCTCGACGGCAGATGCCGCGGTCTCGAATACCTGCCGATTCGACAAGCTCAGCCCAGCGTGTTGCTCTTCTCGGAGCCAGTCGGCACCGGCCGCGTGGGGTTGGCTGCCGCCAGCGCGGCGCCGGCCGCCATCAATCCGCCGAGCACGGTCGACTTCGCCGCTGCAGGTGGCTCCGACACCACCTTGACCCGCTCTGGGCAATCCGGGAAGCGGGGGCCGAAGGCCTGCCGCATCCACTCGCAGGCCTGCGCTGCATTGCTGGCGGCGAGGGCTCCTTCCAACAGCGAGCCGAGTCTCTCGAACGCCAGCGCTGCTTCCTCGACAAGGTCGCGCTCCTTGCTCGCCTTGCGCAGACGGTCCGTCAGAGACTCACTCGTGTCAACCGGGTTGTTCACGCCATTGCGGAGCACTGCGGGCAGGCCTTTCACCACCTTGAGCAGAGCCAGGTCATCGCGCCGGTCATGCTTCGCGAAGAGCGGCACGGCCGCCGCCATCAGCAGGATGGAAGCGGGGCCGCCGGAGGTCCACCTCCAGTCTCGGTGAGCCTTGAGATACCGGACCACTCGACGAAGCTGCTCGCCGTGTTCGTCGACCTTGCTGAGGAACCACTGCTTGACCGGGCGAGGGTCCGACTCCATCCAGTCGTCCTCGCGATGAGCCAACAGCACACCGTCACTGGGCAGAGCGGTCCATGCGTCGCGCTCAGCCTTGGCGATGGCTTCACTGAAGTTGGCATACACGTTGTCGAGAGCGAGCGCCCGCGCGCTCAGCGTGGCGAATTCGGTGTCGGGAATCGCATATAGAGGGACGTCGATGTGGGCCGTCGCGCTGATGACGATGCGGATGCAGGTCGGTTTGTCGGTGACCAGCTGCCAGCCCCGCTCCTTGATGAGCGGCTCCAACGCCTTCTGCGCAACCGTGAAGAACACGGTCGCCGCGATGCTCGGCCGCCGCGTCTGGGTAAGGAAGCTCAGCGGAAGGTAGCAGCCGTCATCGACGTCCGCCTGCTGGGGCTTCTTGGCGGGACAGTTCAGGGTCTTGTATGCCCAGGAGCCCTGCGTGAAGAACCGCGGCGTCGGGATGTCCTGCGTGTAGCCCAGCTGGCGCAGCTCTCGAGGAATCCCATCGCGTAGTGCTGCTCGTACCGCAGTCTTTGCCGCGGCAATGTAGTCGCGCTCATGGCTGTGCAGGTCCAGGCTAGCCTGAAGGCACTGTTCGGCGTCGTCGCCGGTGAAGAACAGGGAGCTGAGGTTCAACATTGCAGTCTTGCTTTCAGGCGTTCTTGTTGGGGCCGTGGAAGAAGGTCGGGGCGCCAGCTTGGTGGGCGCGGAAAGGTTGGAACTTGGGGTCTCCGAGAGTCCGCTGAGCTGCGTGCATGCCGCGGTCACGCAACGTGTTGGTTGAACCCGGGGTCACCCGGTCCAGTTCCTTCACATCGCGGCTCTGGTCCGGCGTCGCCTTGTCGTCAATCTGGAAGTAGTCGTCGCCGAGCGACTGCCGCAGCATGTAGTCGACCGATGACTCTTGGGCAGAGATGACCAAGTCAAACAGACCGCCGCGCCAGCGGCCGAAGCCACGGTCCAGGCTCGCAGAACCGCGGAGGGTCGCGCCGATGGTCATGGTGCCAATCGACAGGACCCGAACGCGAACATCCTGTTTAGGCGCCAGGAACGTGCGAACCTCGTGAAGGCCGAAGAGCCCGGGCGCGTTGCCGACAAGGCCGCCATCTGCGAAGACGCCGCGGTTGTTTCGGGCCAGCGGGAAGTACACGGGCGCGGCGGCAGTGGCCATCGCCACATCCACGAGAGACATCCGATGGTCGAACTCGAAGGTCTGGTGATGCGGCGTCTTGAAGAACTGGCCTCTGCCGGTGGTGTAGTTCACCGCGGGCACTAGAACTCGGTGCTTTAGGTCGCCCACCGTCTTGTCGCGGAAGCGCTCGGAAAGCACTTCTCGCAAGCCCGCCGAGCTGTGCTTTGCCTGCAACCAGAACCCCAAGGCGCGCCGCAGCCAGGTGCGGCTGCCGAAGATGCGGCTACCCTGCTTCTCGAAAAGCGTCTTCAGTTCGACGGCCGGGATGTCAGCCGCGAGACCGAGCGCGAGCAATCCACCCGCCGAGGTGCCGCAGACCAGGTCGAAGTGAGAGGCAATGGGCCTGCCCATCGCCGCTTCCAGTTCGGTGAGCACCGTCGCCGAGTAGAGCGCGCGGTAGCCGCCACCCGAGAGGGCAAGGACGTGAAAATCGGGCACCTCGGTCACATCAGCCTTTCGGCGGGAACGGGTCGCCGCCGTGGCTGTCCTTGTCGCGGATGCGGCCGTCGGGGCGATGGATGATGAGTTCCGAGCCCTGGTGCTGGGCGATGCGGCGCGCCGCGTCCGTCGCCGCGGCCTGCGTGTCGTGGACCGAGGTTGCGCGGGTGTTGCCAGCGCCCTTGACGGCCCAGCCACCCTGGTGAGGAACGACGTGTTGATTCTTGCCAGCCATAGAGCCTCCTTGCTGAACGCCGCGTCATATTAAGTGAACGAACCGGACGCCGTCAACTCTTGTGGACGACTCGTTCGCCCTGTAGAATGCCGAGTTGTTCGCCGCGTCGGCGTGTAGCGAGGAATCCATAGATGTCACTCGGCGCCAGGCTTGCTGAACTACGGCTGCGCAAGGGCGAGTCACTCCAGACCGTGGCCACGGCCATCGGCATCTCCAAGACTCACGTCTGGCAGTTGGAGAAGGGGAACAGCGACAACCCCTCTATGGAGCTTCTCAAGAAGCTTGCCGAACACTTCGAAGTACCGCTCACCTACTTGGCCGACTCCGAGTCGGAGGCGTCGCTGGACGATGTCGAGGCGCAGCAGTTCTTTCGGGACTTCAAGTCGTTGTCGGATGCCGAGCGCGAACTTCTGAAGCACACTCTCCAGGTCTTCAAGAACAAGAAGGCTGGGGGAGATGGTTCAGCTTGACCTGATAGAACTCGCGGACCTTGTTCGGCCGGAGCAGCTCGTCGCCGAAATTCTTCGACAGAACCCGCAGATGCCAGTCCCGGTTCCGCTTGAGGACCTGGCGCGGCTCGCCGGCATCAGCAAGATTGAGGCGTTTACCAGCGAGGGCTTCGAGGGCGCGTTGATTGCCAACGCGACGAAGTCTCAGGGTGCAATCTTCTACAGCAATCGTGGTCCTCGACCGCGCCAGCGCTTCACCATTGGCCACGAGCTGGGTCACTTCTTGCTGCCTTGGCACCGGCAGGCGAAGTTTCAGTGCACGGCTGAGGACATTACGTCTGGAGGCAACAAGGACTGGGAGATTCAAGCCAACCAGTTTGCGGCGGAACTGCTGATTCCGGCTCCCCTGGTCAAGACGCGACTGCAGAAGCTCAAAGACCCAGAACTTGCGCACATCATGGCGCTGAGGGATGAGTTCGAGACGAGCATGGAAATGACCGCGCGCAGGGTCGTCGAACTCAGCGAGTACGCCTGCGCCGTTATCTTCTCCAAGGACAACGTAGTTCGCTACCCAGTGTGGAGCCCGTACTTCACGCATCGACTATGCGTCAAGAAGGGAGAGCGGCTCCCGGCGAAGAGCCCGAGCAGAGAAGCAGCGAGCGACCCCGACGAGTGGCACGAGCTTGATGCCCATTGGTGGCTGGTCGAAAGGCGCGGGGAAGACACTCCGGAGTCTGTGTACGAGCAGACGCTTGTGCAGGAGAACGGTCACAAGGTGACGCTGCTGACTTACGACCCTGAGTAGGGGCTACCGCCGCTGAAACTCCGAAGGCGTGCGCACCGTGGCGCTGTTGCTCGAGCCGCTGCTCCCGCGCCTTCCTCTCTGCTTCCCATCGAGTAGCGAGGCCCCGTCCGACGTCATCCGCCGCAAGTGGGACCTTCGGCCGGTAGCGTGCACGCCGGCCCCGGTTGGGGTGCGCCCGCATGGGCTCAAGTCGTGGTTCGCGCCTCAATAGCCGGCAGCGCTGCCCGCCGAAGTGGGTCCTGCGCAGCCGGGCCTTCTGTGCGTGACTATGGAGGTGCTCGACCGGCAGCTTTAGGGTAGGCGAGATCAGGGCGACGTATGCCTGCGGGGCGAATCGTTTGGAGGTCGGGCGCAACGCGGCCCGAACGTCCGCCAACAGGGGCGTTGCCGACTTTTGACGCGAGCCCATGGACGAGCAGCGACTATCGCTTCGGCCGAACTGAACCCTGCGAGTTCCGACTCAGGTACTGCATCGCATAGTCCAGAGTCACATCTCCAGCAACTTTCGCGAACTGCTGCGAAGAGCCACACACGCGGGATGCGCATGCTTCGGCCCCGGCACCGTCCATGACCAGGACGAATGTCGGAGTTCTCGTGATCCCATGGCGATCGAACGCTTCCGGATCGATCTGGACGGCAACGCGGCGGCTACCGATCAGCGCCTGCATGCGGGTCACCGTGTCTCGGATCGATCCGTTGACCAACCCCCGCAGTACGAGCGTCGCGCCGGCCCGCGCTGCCTGGTCGACCAAGCGCTGGAGCGTCGCCTCCGGCATCGCGAAGCTCACGAAGATCAGCACCTTCGGCCCTGCCTTGCCCGGAGTCATCGCCGCAGCCTGAGCTCCGTTCTGCACGTCGAAGCCCTTGGAGATGGCCTCGAGGTCGATGGGCATGCGGGTCACCGGCTGCGGAAGGTTCTCGATGCGCAGTGCGGCTGGAACCGGCACCCGTGCCAGCTCAGCCTCGGTCGGCATCCGATGCTGCTGGCGCGCGCGCTCGATGTCGGCGTCGGTGACGGCGGGTGGCGTCGCCGTGGCACCCAGCACGCTGCCGGCAAGAAGGAGCGCGGCGACCCCGGCGCCGAGCGCCCGGCCGATGAGCGTGGCCCTGTCAGTAGCCCACACAGCAGTTCCTCTTCCGAAACAGCATGAACGCGAAGTCTTCGCCGCGCACCGGGTACTCCTTGCCGGCGCCCCAGACGATGGTGCTGCGGCCGAAAGGCTGGCAGCAGCGGCCGCCGTCCTTGGCGGTGTTGGCCACCGGATAGGTCAGCTGGGTCTTGTAGGCGGTCTTGTCCATGGCCGGCAGGAAGTAGGGCCCGCACAGGCCCGGCCGGCCATGCCAGCCCCAGGCCAGCAACTCGCGGTGCATCTTGGCGGTCAGCCGCTGCGCGATGAGGGCCGCCGTTCGCACGCCGCCCATGTGGTATGGCACGTGGCCATCGAAGGGGTAGATGCCGCCCTGGCAGCCGGCGCACCAGAACATCTCGGCGATGCCGAAGCCCGCGGTCGCGGCCACGCAATCGGCCGCGCAGGCCGCGACCGCCACCGGGTTGGCGAACAGTACGGCCTCGGGGTTGAGGATCAGGGTCAGCTCGTCGTCGTTCCATAGCGGGTCCACCTCGGTCAGGTAGGCCAGGTCGAACGAGCCCCGCTCCAGGCACGGGAAGTCGGTCACCACCTCCAGCCAGTACAGCACCGGGTTCACGTAGAAGTGCGCCTGGTAGAAGCTGCCGCCGTCGCCATCGCCTTCGGGGCGCGTAAACCGTGCCGCCGCCGGCGCCGGGATGCCGGGGTCGAGGTCGATGCCGCCCAGTGAGGCCAGGCAGAACGGCTTGCGCACGGCCTCCACGTGCCGGGCCGGCTCCCAGAACCCGATCGATAGGCCGATGGTGGGGTTCACGCCGCAGCTGCAGACCGGGTTCGACGGGTTGGGGATGTCCTCCTGCCCATCGAAGTTGGCGATGGTGGCGCTGCCGATGCTGATCGGCAGGATGCAGCTCCAGCAGATCTCGGTGATCGGGTTGGGGAAGCGGCCGGTGCAGGTCAGGCTGTCGGCGGCCTGCGCGGGCGCCACCCAGGGCAGGGCGGTAGCCAGCAACGCGCGGGCAAGGACCTGGCCGGCCCATCGGCCAAGCGCGGGCATCCTCTGTGCGGCAAGCCAGCGGATCAGGAGTGGCAGGCTGGTCATTGCACGAGCACCTCGTCGACGCGCAGGCGCATGCCTTCCTGCGAGACCAGGGCGGGCACCTGCCTGATGCCGAAACGGCGGGTCAGCGTCCCCTGCTGGTCGTAGTACACCGGCACGCGCCAGGACTTCATCAGGTCCAGGTACGAGCCACCGGTCAGGATGGGTTTGACCTTGCCGTCGTAGCGCGCGATCAGTTCGCGGGCCCGAGCGACCTGTCGTCCGTCACGGGCATCGAAGAACAGCAGCCGCTTGGACAGCGACACCACCTCCAGCGGGTTCTTGCGCGTTCCGGCCGGGAACAGCAGCCGGCCCTGCGCATCGACGATGTTGCGGTCGAGCGTGAAGGTGGGATCGATGGTCCAGGACCGTGCAGTCTCGGTGCTTCGGATGCCCTCGACCGGAGCGGGCTGGCGCACGGCGGCCACACCACGGTTGCGCGCCTCGTCGATCAGACGCTGCAGTTCACCCGTGCGTTCCTTGTCGCGCAGGCGCTGCTGGACGAACTCCAGCAGATGGGGCTCGGCGATGCTGTAGGTAGGGCCGATGGTCCCCAGGTCCACGGCGTGGGCGGCCGTGCTCGGGATCGTTGCGACGGCCACCAACAGCGAACGTATGACGCGCGCCGCCGGGCTGGTGCAATTTGCCTGAGGCAGTGGCAGCTGGAACTTCACCTTGCCGCCTTCCGGGTGCATGAGACCTGCTCGCCAAGCCGCGTCAGACCTGGTCCGTCCTGGAGGTGGCTGGCCCGGATCATCGCCATCAGCAGCGGATCGCCGTCGCCTTCCGCCATCGCCTGTCGCAACTCGCGGCTCGAAAGACTCCGGCGGCACCGGCGCTCATGGGCCTGGAGATAGGCCTGCGCCCCTTGGTGCGCCGCCGGGGAGATCTGCTGGAGCAGCGCAAGGTAGTCGGCCATCGGCACGTCGCCCGTGACAGCCGGCTCGGCCGGTGTCTGCGCCAGCGCCGGCAACGCCACAGCGAACGCGGTCACGGCGACAAGGGACGCCAAAGAGGCCCGGGAGGTCAGTTGGGCCACGTGACGGAACCCCGGCCGACGCAGCATCAGGTGCGGATCCACGGCAGCCCCTCAGAACAGCGGCACCACGGTGCCCAGCACCTGCTCGGCCCGCACGAGCCCGCTGCTGCGGTAGCGCGAGTCGAACGAATCCGGGCCGGTGCCCTGCACGTAGTAGTGGCCCGGCGGGATCACCGTCGGCGCAATCGGCTCCAGCGGGCGCCGGTCGAAGGCCTGGACCTTGGCCGTGCCGACGACGACACCGTTGACCGACACCGTGCGGCCGGACACCGTCACCACGTCGCCCGGCAGGCCGCGCACGACCTTGAAGAACGGCTGACCGTCCAGTCCGGGGTACGTGGCTCGCGCCTGGCCTGCAAACGAGAAGATGACGAACTCGCCGCGCTGCAGCGGATGCTCGCCGTGCTGCAGCCAGGCCACCCGGTACGGCAGGCTGCCCGTCCAGTTGAAGAGGACCGGCACGCGCGGCGTCGGGTCGATGAAGAGCCGCGTGTAGGCGAAGGCCCAGATCGCGAAGACGGGCAGGTAGAGGTACCAGCGTCGCCGCATGTGCGCCGCAAACTCGATGGCCTGGGTGCGAAGGCTGCGCTTCATCGGGCCTCCTCGGGGTCGTTCCTGTGAGGTGTCTGGGGATGGCCCAGCTTCTGCTGCAGCAGTGCCGTCAGATCGACGGTCCGCGGTGTCCGGCCGGCCACGGCGCTCTTCAGCACCACCAGGCAGGCGCAGTCGCGCGGCAGTTCCTCCAGCGCCGCCGGCAGCCGCTGCGAGAAGCTCCGGGCCAGCGCAAACGCCCTCTCGCGGTCAGCGTCGGTGGTGGCGCGGGTCAGGAGCTGGGTGAACTCGGCCTCCTTCTGCCGGTACACCTCGCCGACATCGACCACGCCGACCCGCTGGGCCGGGCGCACCACCACGCGGTCGTAGGCGGCCAGCGTGCCCAGCACGATCAGCAGCGCGAATGACGCGTGCAGGAGGATGGGCGCCACGCCCACGGGCCCGGCAAGGGGCTGCTGGGGGTTCGGGCCCGCACTGGCGCTGGCGTCGACGTCCATGGGAGCCTCGCCAGGGTCACACAGCGTGTCCGCGCCGCCGCAGCAGCTCGGTGATCGCGTCGTCGATGCTCAGACCTTGCGCCCGCAGCTCGTCGATCGGGGCGTTGTCCTCCAGCTTGTTGGAGAACAGCAGGTGGGTCGCCGGGTCGAGGATGTTGCGCGCCACGCCTTCGCCCACCGGCGATGAGATGTAGACCTCCGAGAAGACGCCCGGCTCCGTGCGCAGCGAGTTGAGCAGCCGCTTCTTGGGCTCGTCCATCGACAGCCGCCCCTTGCGGTCGAGCATCTCGATCGACTCGGGCTTCTGCCGCAGCAGGAACACCCAGTCCGAGCAGTTGAAGGCCGCCTCCATCTGGGCCGATCCGTAGTAGTCGTCGGCGCTCTGCGTGGCCGTGCCGAGCGATCCGCCGTACTTGCGGGCGCGACGGGCGGCCTCCTCGACCACGGCCGCCTTCACGGGGTCGTCGGCGCCGATGTCGCCCAGCTGCTGCTTGAGCTCGTCGATGAAGAGCACCTTGCGCCGGTTGCGCGTCAGGTACATCTCGCCGGTGATCTGGTGCAGCAGCAGGATGTTGACGACCGCGTGCAGATCGGGCCGGCGCTTCAGCTCCTCGTTCTCGATGACGACGAAGTCGTTGCCGAAGTCGATGTTGTTGCGCCCCTCGAAGAAGCGCTCGTACTGGCCGCCGCGCGCGTAGGGGTTCAGCATCACGGCCAGGTCGCGGATGCGCGGGTCCTCGCGCACGCCCAGCTCCTCGATGGTGCCGGCCTTGAAGGCGTCGCGCAACGCTGTCACCGTGAGCGCGTTGCCGTGCTCGCGGAACAGCTTGATCACCATCGCCGAGATGGCCTTGTACTGGACCTCGTCCAGCGGCCGGGACATCGAGGCCATCTTGGAGATGGCCGGCACCAGCATGTCGATGTCCTCGTTGATGTCGACGATGTGCGTGAAGGGGTTGAGGCAGATGTCGACGTCGGGCCGGAACTCGATGTACGTGCCCTTGGCCTTGCGGCACAGCTTCTCGAAGGACCGGCCGAGGTCGAGCATCCACACCTTGGCGTCGATGGCCCGGTAGGACCATGCCATCTCGTTCATCAGCACCGACTTGCCGGACCCGGGCGCACCGATGATCGCGAAGTTGTAGTTGCCCAGGTCGTTGTCGAAGATGTCCAGCGTCATCAGCTGCCCGCGCCGGCCACCGAAGACCAGGGCCGGCGTGCGCGTGCCGCGCCACTCGGCGATCAGCGGCGCCAGGTGGATGGCATTGGCCATCGTCTTGCGCGAGACGCGGCGCATCTTGGCCAGGTCCTTGTGGAAGGCCTCCGACAGCGTCATCGGCAGGCTGGCCAGCAGCGCCTGCCGGTGCATGTAGACATCGGCGTTGAGCTGGAAGCCCCGGCCGCGCCAGATCGCGTTGGCGGTCTCCTGGGCGGACACGGCCTTCTCGGGCGGCGAGAAGATCGCGAGCTGGTGGTACAGGCTCACCAGGCTGCTGCCCACGTCGATGGCGTTGGCCGCCGCCGTCCAGTCCTGCAGCTTCTTGCCCACGTCGGGCATCACCTCGGCCATCTTGCTGCGCGCGTTCTGGGTCGCGCGCACGTGGTTGGCCGTGACCACGGACTTCATGACGTTGGGGTCGAGCACGTGCACGCCCATGGTCAGCAGGAAGGGCGCGCTGTACTGCAGCGCCGGCTGCATCAGGTCGCCGATCAGAGAGCCCATCTGCCACAGCGCGAAGCGCTCGGGGAAGGACTTGATCGAGTAGAAGCGTGCTTCCAGCGATCCCTCGTGACCTTCTTTCCAGAGGGTCAGACCGGCAGGATGCGGGTCCTGGATGGTGTCGAAGTCGACGATCTGATCGCGGATCTCGCGGCCGTCGTCGTAGTGAAGGTTGGGGGCGTCGGTCTGGGAAACCCGGTCCGGGTTGGTGAACAGCGCACACCAGTTGATCAGGTCCGCGGCGTCGCATACACGGCTGGGCAGCGACGCCGAGCGCAACGTGGACGCCATGGACTCGCGCAGCGCGACCAGTTCGTCGCGCCGGGTCAGGTCGCCTGCCTGTTCCACGCCGCCGGGCACCGACACGCTCATCATCAGCCGGAAGTCGCGGATCGTGTAGTGGAAGCCGTTGGTCAGCGACTGCTGCGCACCGTGCAGCAGGTGCCCCACACGCTGCCGAGCAAGGCGGTGGAACAGGTTGTCGTTGCGCGCCGGGCGACCCCAGTGCTTGGCCTTGTCGGCCTGGTCTGCATCCTCGACGCGCAGGTTGGCATACCGGCGCAGCTGCTCGCGGATGTGCGGCGAGGCAAAGAGGTGGAACTGGATCCCGGTGGCCGGCGGGCAGGTCGAGTACAGCGAGATCAGCACCTCGGCCATGCGGTCGTCGGCACCCGACTGCGGCATCAGCTCGAGCATGAAGCCCAGGCTGTCGCGGTTGACGAAGAGCTCCTCGTCGGTGAGGTAGGCCGAGTAGGGCAGCCAGGACGCGAACTGCTCGGCGGGCGTGTCCGGAGGAGAGCCCAGGCCCAGCCAGCCCAGGCTCCCGTGGCCGGGGCGGCTGCCGCCAGAAGAGGCGGCGGATCGGGTCGAAGCGGTCGGGGCGAACGGAGTGGGCATGGAGCGTGCCTCGCAGGGATGGCCGGAAGAGGTGTCAGGTCAGTCGTTGGGTTCGTTGCCACGCGGATCGACGGGCATCTGCGGCCGGCCCGCCGGAGGTGTCAGGCCGGGCAGGGACAGCGAACCACCCGGTTGATCTGTCCGACCGGACTGGTTCGATGTCCTGGGGTCGCGCGATTCGGTGGCGCCGCCGGCAGGACGTCCGGATGTGGGCGGCGGAGGCCGCAGCGGCGCGTAGGCATCGCGGATCTGCCGCTGCGCGTGCTCGACGAGCCACTGGCCATCGTCGACCCGGACGTAGACGTAGCCCTGGTCGTGGAGGTCGCGATCGGCGTCTTCCCAGGGCTTGAACCAGAGCCGCAGGATGCGGGCCGAGGACCGGAGCGGCATGGCCGTGGGCGAGGGCGGCGCCGTTGGTGAGACGGCGATGCGGGAGGCCGCCGCGCCTGCAGCGCCCGCCGCGGCCGCGCCGGTGATGCCCTCCGTCGCGCGCGGAGCTTGCGGCGTGCCTGGGCTGGCACCAGCCGTTCGCCGCTGACTCGGCAGGTTGTTCTGCACGGCATTGGCGTAGGTGCCGGAGACGGAGTCGCAGGTCACACCGTCCGGGGCCTTGCAGGCATAGCTGGAGCTGCCGCTGAGACCGCTCATGCTCATGCAGCCGCTCAGCATCCAGACCAGCAGCACCGACGCCGCGGCCAGTCCGGTGGCTGGGGCAGCACGCGATGTCGGAGCTGCGGGGAACACGACGGCGGGCTGCTTCATGGCTTGCCCCCCGCCACCTGCGACACCTGCTTGAGGCGCGCGAGCAGCACGGCCCGGTCGACGTAGCCGTCGGTGCGAGTGCCATCCGCCCAGACCAGGGTGGGTGTGCCCTGGACGGCGAGGCGTTGCGCGAGCGCGAGGTTGCGGTCGAGCGGGTTGTCGCACTCCGGGGCCCGCAGGGCTGCCGGGTCGCCCGCCGGCCTGAGCAGCGAGGTGTCGCCCTGCAGCATGAACCGGTGCCAGGCCTTCTCGCGGTCCGCTGCGCACCAGATCGAGACCGGACGCGCGCGGCCCTGGAAGGGCACGAGGAAGGTGTAGATCGTCACGTCGTCCAGGCCGGCGAGCTCGGGCTCGAGCCGGCGGCAGAACGAGCAACCCGGGTCGCTGAAGACAGCGATGCGACGGTGCTCGTTGCCGCCGCTGCCTCGCACGGTCTTGATCGCGTCCGCCAGCGGCAGTTGGTCGAAGGCGATGGGTGCGTCGGGAGCCGGCACGCGGTCGGACTGCGCCGAGGGAACGCCCGCGCCGGGCGCCTGCCCGGCCTGCGCAGCGCTGGCGGCCGCGCGTGCCAGTCTGGGGCCGGTGAGGTCCTGCATCGTCTGGGTGTCGAAGACCCGGCCGAAGATGAAGTAGCGCGGATTCCGCGGCGACACGTAGGCCACGTTGCTGTTCATCCAGACCTCGTAAAGACCGGCCACTGGCGAGCGCTGCACCTGCGTGAACTGGGTGCCGGGGTGCGCCTTGCGCAGAGCGGCCAGCAGCCGCGCCTCATCTGCGGCTGCGGCGCCGGCGTGGCCTGCGGCAAGGGCCGTCAGACTGGCCACGAGCCAAGCCGCCGGCTGGTGGTGCCGGCCGGGAGCACGCAGGGCGGGGGAGGTAAAGGCAAAGCCTGGCGAGGGCTTGTCAGTCGTTGGCATCGTCGGAGACCTCCGGGTTGCTCGGGCGGACTGCAAGGGGCGCGGCGGCAGCGGCGCTCATCGGCACATCGATGCGGACGCCCTTGGTGATGACGACATCGATCTCGCGGCCGGCGTCGACCTCGATCACGGGGAAGGTGTTCTCGGCCAGCTTGATGTAGTACTGGGCGAGCCGGTCGAGGGCGCGGCCGACGCCGGTGCCGAGCCCGGCGCGGTAGGCGTCGGCACCCGAGGCGCTGGTGATCGTTCCCAGCGGCGAGGTGCTGACGTTGGTGGACGAGGTGGCCAGGCCCTGGCCGATGCCGCTGACCACGCCGGCCAGCAGGGCGTTGGCGAGCATCTGGCCCTGCTTGGTCACCAGCCGTCCGCGCATGCCGACCTTGCCGTCCTCGCCGTAGACGCTGCCCTGGATCTTCACTTCCAGGGTCGCGCCGTCGGCGCGGACACACGAGAGGTTCTCGGTGCGGAGGTAGGCCCGTTCGGAGCTGATGTCGCCGTAGCCAGCCGCGATGACGAAGCACTCGCGGTACTCGCCACGGAAGCGGTTGGGCAGCACCGCGTTGTCCGACAGGCGGATCAGCACCGGGTGGGGGTTGGACTGCGCCTGCCCGCCGGTGGGTGCGTCCAGTCCGCCAAGCAGCGTGCCGCGTGTGAAGCTCACGGGCAGCCAGGTCGACACCGTCCGAGGCTCGGCCGCCGGTGTGCCGGCGCGCTCCGAAGCGCTGCCGCTCGCGCCGGCGACGCCTTGCATGCTGCGATCCACCAGCGTGACGCGGCTGATCGCAGGTGCCGCCGGCGCCGCCGGTGCGGGGTCGGTCGTCGGCAGCCCCGGCATGCCCGCCGGCAACTGTCGGCCGGCTGTGCCCGGGCCGTAGGTCGCAGGGAGCGGCAGGCTGGCCGCCGGCGGCAGCCCGGTCGGCGTCGTGCCGGCCGAGACCGACGGCAAGGCGGGTGGGAGTGGTGCAGGCACGGGCGGTACCAGGACCGCAGCGGGAGCCGGAGGGGTGGCACCCTGGGCCGCCTGCGTCGCCGAGGTCAGGCGCTGTTCCAGTTCCGCGAATCGCTGCATCGTGCGGGCCTCGAAGGCCTGGCGGTCGCGGTTGAGCCGGGTCTGCTCCTCGCGCTCGCTCTCGTACTGGGCGAGCTTGCTGCCTGCGGTGCCGACCCACTGGTCCACCGGGTTGACCTGCTGGCCGGGCGGCATGACGCCGATGTTGGTGACTGGCCCCGGCGCGCCGGCGGCGGGCTTGCGCGCACCGGATGACGAGCCGGGGTCCGTGGACGCGAAGATCAGCCACAGCAGGCCCACGCCGGCGGCGACGATCACACCCAGCAATGCGAACTGGCGCTGGCGCGGCGTCATCCGCTCGGCCAGTTGCGCGCCGAGGCGGGTGGCCGACTGGCGAAGGGCGGCTGCGGAGGGAGGCAGGGGCGTCACCATCACTGGCCTCCGCGGCGGATGACGAAGACGTTGCTCGTTTCGCCCGGACGCAGGTTGTGGTGCTCCACAGCCACGGCCAGCACCTGTCCACCCGAGGGGCTGTCGGGTCGGTCGAACTCCTGCTCCGCCAGCACCATCAGGGCCTGGCTCACGTTCTGCAGCAGGTACTTCTCGCCCACCAGACCCCGGCCCTCGTAGCGCCGCATCAGCGAGAACCTGGCTTCCGCCCAGAGCTGGATCGGCTGGTTGAGCTCGTCCACGCGGATGTCGGGCGGCACGCGGTCCGACGCCATCGCCAGGAGCAGCGTCTTCAGCCCCCGGATGTGGTTGGGGGCGGCGACCAGCGGTGTCTGCGAGCCCGCGGCACCGGTCGGTGACTGCGTCGCTTGCAGCGCCCGTTGGCCGGGGTCGCGGATGACGATGGTGTCGGCCGGGGTGTCTGCCTTGCGCAGCACCAGCGTGTAGGTGGCGTGCGCCGACGAGATGAACAGGTTGACCGGCTTGGGCGAGTCGCCGACCGGGCGGATGTAGATCTCACCCTTGTCGCGGTCGCACTCCAGCACGATCTCCCCCGCGGGGTTCACGGGCGGCAACGCGGCAGCGGGTGGCCCACCGTTGCTGCTGCTGGAAGACGGCGCGGCGGGGCCGCAGTTGCTGGAATGGATGTTGCCGAACACGTCCGTGATCGCGGCGCCGTCGATGCGGATGCGCGTGGGCTCCTTGATCGACAGCACGGCCTCGACGGCCACGCCGTCGCGGGCATCCAGCACCTGCAGCGCGGTTGCCGGCGCTGCAGCTGCGAGCAGGCCTGTCAGGGCCGCCCATGCGGCGACCGAACGGAAACAGCGGGGTGTCAGGCAACCGCGCGCCGTGAACACCACCGCTGCCGGGGCAGCGTGGCGACGGCGTAGCGGCCCGGAGTCACGGCGCGGCATGGGTCACCTCCTTGAAGGTCTTCAGGTGCATCCGGCCGCCGCTGTACGCGAAGCCCACCTCGTAGGCCTTGGCGTCGTTGGCCGTTTCCAGGCCGTTGACCAGCGTGCGCAGCCGGCCGCGGACGACGACGGTCTGTGTGTCCTCGTTGGGCACCAGCTGCTGCGGCATGAAGAAGGTGCTGGCGTTGATGCGCTTCAGCCGCGCCGCCTCCAGCTCCTGGCGGGTCTTGAGCTCGCCATGCTGGTCGGGCTCGACATAGCCGAGCAGGATGTCCTTCTTCCAGTCGATGGAGGCCGGCGTTACGTCCAGCACCAGCCAGGCGATGAAGGCGCCCATCTGCTCGAGGTACTCGCCGCTGGCCTTGTCGCGCGAGACCCAGAAGGACTTGTTGATGGACGGCGGCACGACGACGGTGCGCACGGTTCCCAGCAGGTTGAGGATCACCACCAGGGCCAGCACATGCGCGGCGGCCAGCAGGCCCACGGTGAGCGCCAGGCCGCGGTTGCGGCGGCGCATCTCCTTGATGTCCCCGTTCAGGCGTTCGAAGTCCATGGTGGCGGCCTTGGGGTCAACCGACCATGCGCCGGATGTGCGACGGCGGCGTGGCGCGCATCGCCGTCAACGGGCTGGTGGGCAGGTGCCAGTACAGCCAGTGCACCGCGAAGGCCGGGTGCTTGTCGGCCTTGATGCGGGCGATGGCGCGCGAGGTGAGGAAGCCGGCAGCCAGGCACAGCGCGAAGGAGAACTTCGAGCCGGACATGTAGCCCATGAACAGCCCGAAGAGCAGGGGCGCGGCGACGTCGACGTCCCAGAAGCCGATCTTCCACTGGTCGTCCAGGCGGCGCGGGATGTAGGTGTCGGCGTGCATGCGGGCCTCCTGCTCGTCGGCTGCGCGCGCGTCAAATCACCGCACCCATGATCGCGCCCGCGATCACGAGGCCGACCGCGGCGAAGATGGCCAGCCCGACATAGAACAGCACCGGGCCGAAATTGCGCAGCGCGGCCAGCGAGATGAGTGCGACCACGAAGCCGACGAAGCCGACCAGGGCCTTGATGCCCGGCCCCAGGCTCGCGATCTGCGTCAGCGCCGAGGTGAGCGGGCCGGTGATGCCGGTGAAGGCGACCAGGTCGAGGGCGTAGCCGGGAAAGGCGACGCACAGGCCGAGTGCCATCAGCACGAAGAGCGAGACCGGCGACAGCAGGCGCTTCGAGCGGCGGCTACCGGCGAAGTGGGCCGTACCGGGGCCGTCGATGACGTCGGGTGCGAGGGAGCCCGTGGCACGGGCGGGATGCACAGAGGCGAGAGCGGTGTTCATGGGATTCCTCCGAGGGATCAGGGCTGGGAGACGAGGGTGGATGGCGGTGGCGGTCGGGTCGGGTGCGGGTGATCAGCGGGTTGGGGCCAGGGTGCGGGCCAGTGCGGGTAAGGGCGGGTGTGCAGATGAGGGTTGGGCGACTGCAGGCGCACTACAGGTCGGAGAGAACACGCCAGAAGGCGATCTCGACCCGCCGGTTGCGCGCACGGCCTGCCGGGGTGTCGTTCTCCGTCGCGTAGCAGCAGACGCCGCGTCCATCGACGTTGAGCTCTGCGTCAGCCAGATGCGGGTGGCGTGCCCGCAGGTACTGCGCGACCGCAGCAGCGCGCTGGCGGGCCAACAGTTCATTGGCAGCCGCAGGTCCGACGTTGTCGGTGCGGCCCCGGATGTCGATTCGCCGGATGCCGTCGCCCTTGGCCGCGGCATCGATCACGGCACGGGCAGCGGCCGTGAGCACCGCGCTCCCGAACGGAAAGCTCACAACGAGCTCGGACACCAGCGGTTCGCCCGCGTCCTCGGGCACGATCGCGGTTCGCTGCGCAGGGGGCAGCGGTGCCTGGGGTCCGGCGATCACCAAGGTCTCGCCGGGGCTCAGCGACTGGGCGATGACCGCATCCGACCTCGGGGTGGAGTCAGCTCGCGCATCAGCCGATCCTGCACGCGGCGGATCGACGGCCAGCGTCTTCGGCGTGACGACGGGGCAGGCGGGCGGTGCGCACGTGGCGAACCGAGCCTGGCGGCCGTGGTCCAGCTGGGCGATCGACAGCCCTGCCGCGGCGCGCGCCGAAGTGGCGGGCGGCTGAGCGGCCTCTGGCCGTGACGGGAGGGCGCCTGTTGGGGGTGTGCTGCACGACGACGCGGCGCCAACGGCCGTCACCGCGAGCACAGGCACGGCCAGAAGCCGAAGCGCACGTCGCGTCATGGCGCCACCCTCGCAGCCAGCAGGACGGGCGCCGCTTGCGCCGCCTGCACAGGCCGCTGCGATGTCGCCGCAACGGGACGTTTGGCCGCGCCGCTGGCGGAAGGCAGCCGGCGGTAGACCTTCCAGGCGTAGCTGGCACGCGCCGCCGTGCAGGCCTCGCCCTTGAGCTGGCTGCAGGCGGCGTTGTAGGCGCCGACCGCGTTCCAGGAGGCACCGTGCCGAGCGAATGCGTCGGCCAGCAGCCACGCGCCGACGTGGATGTTCGTGCATGGGTCGTAGAGCTGCGCCTCGCCGATGCCATGCCGCGCGAGCGTCGGAAGGTGGGAGCTGTTGATCTGCATGAGCCCGATGTCGTAGGAGCCCGTGCGCTGCAGATGCGATCGGTTCACGGCGCGAGGGTCGAGGTTGGACTCGACACGCGCCACCGCGACCAGCAGGTGGGGCGACAGCCCGTAGCGCTGCGCAGCCTGCTCCCAGCAGGCCTGGGCCTGCAACGGCGCCCAGCCGGTGGCGAGCGCTGCCAGCAGCCAGGGTCCTGGCATCGGCCTGGTCAAGGACCTTGGCGCGGGGAACAATAGCGGCACCTGCATGGATCGACCCGTGACGTCTTGGTGGACAGGGCGACGCCGTTGCTGTCGGCCAGGCGTGGCCGAGTGCGGGGCGTCGAGCGACGGGTGAGGACCGGCGGAGCGGTCAGGGTCGGAAGCGGGTGTGGAGCGGGTATTGAGCGGGTATCGAGAGCGGGCCTACGGACAGGTGACCTGCGGCGTGTGAGGGACGAAGCCCCAGCACCACCGCGCCGTCACCTCTCGCCTCATCCGGGGCGGGACGGGCGCCCGCGCGCGGCTCGGTCGGCCATGTTCAGCCGGGCCTGGCGCAGCACCAGCGTGTCGGCGCCCTCGTGCTGGCGGCACAGGGCCACGCAGGCGGTGGTCAGCTGGTCGAGCTGGAACTTGGGGTTGGGGTGGCGGTTGGCAGGCGAGCGCTGCACGGCCAGCAGAAGCTCGTACTGCGGGCGCCACATCGACTCGCGGCGTCTGGGCGTCAGCGGCGGGCGCAGCACCAGCTGCGTTCCCAGGAAGTCGAAGATCCGCGCTGGCGCGTCATCGTGCAGGAAGACCAGCGACACGCAGGCGCTGATGAGGTCCGGGAAGCGGAAGGTCGGCGACACGTTGCCCTCGCTGCGCAGCACCGTGAACAGCCAGTCGTGCTCCTCGAGCCAGAGCCGGGTCTCGATGGTCTCCGGGTGTTCGCTGTCTTGGGCGCCGGAGCCGGAGTTGCCAGCCTGGGTGGCGACGTCGCAGCGGGCAGCGGGCAATGCAGAGTACATGGCGCGGTCCTCGTTCGGTGGCTTCAGGATCTGAAGGCCGTGCTCTGTCGAGCGCGTGACCGAAAGGGTAGGAGCCGGCCGCCGCCGCGGCGCCACGGAATGGCGCGTTTGCGAGGGGGGTTTCGACGCCGAGCCGGGCGCAGGGCTACTTCGCCTGCATCTCCATCGCCGCCTTGTACTCCGCAGTGAAGTCCACGCCCGTGTCCATCGTCGGGTCGATCTGACGGGATGCCTTGTACAGGCGACTGTGGGAGGCGCCAACGCGGGCCATCGGTGCCTGGCCATAAAGGCAAGTCGGGCGGTCACGGTGCTAGCGATGGTGAAGATCTACCTACCGGCCCGGCGCACGCTGTTGTCGGTGCACCCGGAGCATGCTGGAGGCGGGACTCAAAGCCCGAACGATGTGGCAGCCGGTTGCGGATGCCGCCATAGCCCACTGCACCGTGACCGTTGCCGTGGCAAGTGCCCGACGGCAGCCACTTGATCAGCGAATTCTGAGCTGCTCAAAGCCCCCAAGGGCGCACCACGACCGTCGCCATCCAATCGTCGGTAGAGTGCCTGCACCGTTGATCCGCGGGGCTCACGGTCGTCTAGGAAACCCGGGCGACTCTACTCGCAAGGCAGAATGAGTTCGTAAGGGAGGACGAAATGACAACTGCCAGCCCGCTTGGCACGGGGGAACTCGGCGCACCGCCGGCCGCCATCTGGGTGCGCTTCCTGCGCAGCTATGGTCCGACACCGCAGAACCTGACCATGTTCGACGAATATGTGTCGGGTGCCGTTGGCCGAGCGAAGGTGCAGCCGATCCAGCTGGCCACCCCTTTGCTTGAAGACATGGTCAAGCGCATCGAGTCCAAGGCGCCAGGCTCCATGTTGATCGCCGGGACTGCCGGCGATGGGAAGACCTACCACTGCCGCGCGTTGTGGGCTCGCCTCGGCGGCGATCCAAAGGCTTGGTCGGCCAAAGGCAATGTCAAGGAGCTCCGCTTGGCCGATGGCCGATTGGCGGTCTTCATCAAGGATCTATCCGAGTTCAACGGCCAGGAGAGCGACCTGCCGCTTCAACGCCTGGAGCGATCGGTGCTCGGCGGGGACGACTCCGAGGTTCTGGTCGTCGCGGCCAACCACGGCCAGGTGCTCGACCGCTTGCGTGACATGGGCAAGCGCCAAGGCCGCAGGCATCCGCTGCGAACGCCGCTCCAAGAGTGCTTCCTGCAAGCTGGGCCTGCGCCTGAGCGTCTGGCCGTGTTCGATCTCAGCCGCACAACGACCCGCAAGACATTCGAAGAGGTTGCCAAGGCCGTTGCCGGGCATCAGGAGTGGGAGAACTGCTCCCGCTGCGCGTTAAGGGCAGACGGCAAGGTCTGTCCGATAGACGAGAACCGCCGCCGGCTGCTTGGAGATGCCGATGGCGGCCAGCTCGCTGGCCGACTGGGCGACCTCATCGAGATCGCCCGCCTGAACGGGCTGCACTTGCCTGTCCGCGACCTGCTCGCGCTTTGCGCGAACATGGTCCTGGGCCACTCCGATGCCAAGGAGGCCAAAGAGAACCTCATGACCTGCGCTGATGTGGCGAAGATCCAAGAGGCCGGCAACGTCAGCAAAGCCAGCGTCTACGCCAATGCGTTCGGGGCCAACCTGCCTAGGCGCAGGGCTGCGGACCGCCCCGTCTTCAAGGCGATGGCGGGGTTTGGCGTTGGCGAGGAGACCACCAATGCCGCCGATGGCCTGCTGGTGTATGGCAAGGACGATTCCCGGCTGCAGGCCGACTTCGCCCGCTTGGTCGCCAGCGACCCCATCTACGGCGCGACCGCGAACTACCTTCAAGCCCAGGAGAACTATCTGGAAGGCCATGAGGGCGCGCGGCTTGACGGAGGCGCCGACGAGTTCATGGATATGCTTGAAGACCAACGGCGCAGGCTCTACTTCACGCTGCCCAGCGACGAGCTCGGCTACTCGCGCTGGGCCATGACTGTCTTCCGCTACGCGGGCGAATACCTGGAAGTCATCGAAACGCTGGCCGAGGGCAAGAAGCAGGTCAGCGAGGCGGTCCGCTCTCGGATCGCCAAGGGTCTGAACCGCGTCCTGACCGGCTTGCTGCTTGAGAACACCGACCGCGTGTTCATCGCCAGCTCCGGCGGATTCACGCAAAGCCGCGTAAGCGTGCTCTGCGACCACGAAACCTCTGCCAGGCGCCAGCAAGGCGTCGGCATGGCCTTCCGCCTCAATTCGCTAACTGGCCGGCCCTATCTAGAGGTTCAGCTCGCGCCAGGGGCGGCCAATCGAGTTGCCTTCGATCTCACGCCCATCCGGCACGAATTCCTCTCTCGGGTGGCGGAGGGGTCGCTGCCTGCGAGCTTCTCCAACGAGTGCCTCGAAGACCTGCTCGCGTTCAAGTCCAAGCTGCTGCGCAAGGCCGAGACGGTGCGCAAGAACGGCGTGGCCGAAGATGACGAGGTGGGGGGCGACGAAGCTGCCATGACGCTGGACTTCATCGAGATCGAGCCTGGCGGGCGTGGCTTGACCCGACCCGTGACCGTGAGGGCGCCGGTATGAGTAGGACCATCAAGCGGCCCTTGATCAAGAGCGTCGATTTCTGTGTTGACGAGAACATCTGGGGCCATCGCCTCTACGACGAGCAGCTCCCACACTTAACCGTGCTGGAGTTCCTGGGCGTCTTGGGGTCAAACCTCGATAAGCCCCTGCGGCCCCATGATGGCCTCGGGGGTGCCGTCCAGTTCAAGCCGCAGCGCCAGATGCGCCTGCGCGGGCTGCTCTTCAACAACCCATATGTCGAGCCCATCGCCGAGAGCAAGCTGGCCGACGACGAGAAGTGGCGCCAGTGGCTTTTGAAATTCGAGCAAGGCAGCACAGGCAACGGAGACGGCGCCGCCGACTTGGCCTACCTGCGCCGGTCGTTCAACAGCTTCGACGACTTCGCCAAGGCCATCGAGCTGCTGCGTTCTTCATCCTTTGAGTCCCGAAGCAACAAGCGCTGGAGCTCCAAGTTCGTCTTCCCTTTCGGCCCCGATGCGCTTTACGAGGACTTGCAGATCGACGCCAAGGGCAATATGAGCAACGACCGGCGCTTCTTTGCGAGGACCGGAGAGCTGCTCTATTTGATGCTCGCCCGGGCCAGCAGGGGTGCCGAGCTTGGCGACCTGTTAGCCAAGCGGCTATTCGAGCGCTCCGCGCCCATGAACCGCTTGGCCAGGGCTCTGCAAGGCGCCCCGCAGCTTCCCGAGGAATCGCGCCAGTCCGGTTACCTGCCTGAGGTCTCCAACCCGCGCTTCGATCAAATGTGCGAAGACTGGCTCGCAATCCTCTCGCGGGACATGCCGGTCTATGACGCCTTGGAGCACCTGATCGCAATCACGGGGCTGAACATGCTGCTCTACTTCCTTGAGCGCGCCAAGCGGGTCGCAGGGGACGATGAGCCGGTCGAGTTTGTCTGCGAGATCGTTTCCAAGGATGGCCGCAAGGTCCGGGCGCTCTCCGGCGACAGCTACCAGGCGAACCAGGGCTGCCCGGAGAAGGCGGTCCGCGCCCATGTCGAGTCCATACGGAGCCAGCAGGCCTGGATCGACGCGGGTTCGGCGGAGTTTCCCGACGCCGAGCGCGTGAAGCTGCTGCGCGAGGCCTTCCAATGGCCACAAGGGGACGACAGGGACGACGAGGGCTACGCAAGTCGCAAGCCCGATGAGCTGGTCTCCAAGCTTGTTGAGCTAGCGCTCCAACGGCATGGCCAGCATGTGGGCAAGATCCATGCGGCATGGTCGCGGGCGATTGGGCTGAGCTCGCGGCGCCTTTCGCGCCGATACCGCTACGCCCCCAACGACCGGCTCCTCAAGTCGATTGTCATCGCCATCGTCGGCGACCGCATGCAGTTCGACGAGTTCCTGGTCGAGGCCAAGCGCCGCTATGGCTTGATCGTTGGCGATGCCGAAGGCGCTCGCTTGGTCGAAGCAAAGTCCATCGACCAGGCCGAGCTCAGCGAGAACCGCGACAACCTGGAGTCCCGGCTTGTGGGCCTCGGCTTGGTGCGCAGGCTCTCGGACTCCTGCTCGTTTGTTGAAAACCCGTTTGTGTCCGAGCTGGAGGCCGCATGCTGACCGATCGCATCATCGGGCGCGTCGGTGCGGAGATCCTCTCCAAGCGCCTCGCCAACCCCGGGCAGGCGGGTGACTCCGTCGCACTCTTCCGGCTCGACAAGCTCTCGCCGAGCCAAGTCGCCGCCGTGGCCCGGGCTGTTCTAGGCAGGCCCGACTTGGTCGCGCGCGTTGATCTGATGATTCCCGAGGGACTGGTCTCGGGGCAGGGCATGCCGCAGGAGATCCTGATCCAGCAGAACGCTGGCTATGTGCGCAACAATGCTGAGACCCAGAAGGAGGCAATCCTCACGGCCAGCGGCAGCGAGCACAACCTCGCCGACACGCTGGCGCACGTCACGCCCATCGGGGCCAAGGAGATGCGCTCCGAGGCCCAGCCCTGGGTGGATGCGGCTCTCCAAACGGGTGGCCTTTCCCCCGTCCCCGACGACCGCGCGGTCTTTCATGCGGCGATCGGTGGCCTGCTTGCCGCGACCGAGCCCTCACTTGTCCAGCTTGGCGAGTTCTGCGCCGAGATCGTCGAGGCGATCTCCACGCGGGGACTGCCGATCCGGGACGCGGTGGGCTATGCCTTGCCGCGGGCCGCTCTTCCGAGGGACAGCGGCTACTTCTCCAATGCAAAGACCTTCGGGACCGCCCGCGGCCCGTGGCAGAAGGCCTTCATCAAGCTGTTGACCCAACGGGCGCCGCTTCTCAGGAAGATCCGCCAGAACGGCCAGCCGCTTGATGCCGACGAGCTCCTTGAGCGGATCGAGGCCAACGCCGACGAGATCGCCGAGGGCGCGCGCCTAGCACTGGCGGCCTTCGCTGCCGCACCCATGGGGGACTTGGAGGCCGCCGCCGACCTCGCTGAGTTCGAGTGGGAAGCCGATGGTGTTTTCCTGGCCTTCGACAAGCCCAAGGAAAAGCAGCAAGGCCTTGCCGACACAACGCTGCGCTTCTTCGACCACGACTGCGACGAAGAGAACGCCTTGGAGCCGGAGGCGCGCAGGCTGCTGGAAGAATTGAAGTCGCGCGAGCGCCGGGCCGAGTTCACGCCGGAAGACGAGGAATTCTTCGCCTCCCACCGCCGCTTCCTGGAGCGCGACTCGAAACTGCTCTCCCGTTGGGAGAAGGCCTTGTTCGGTAAGCCCATCGAGTGCTCCGACTTCTTCGATGGCTTCGCGCGAGTGGTCAACAACCTTCACGCCGGCCTGGAGGACGCCAGCGGAGAGCGCATCTTGCGATTCACCGTCAACAAGGGCAGGACCGAGTGGCGCGAGCGCTTCAACCATGACGCCGGCTGCTTCTTCTCCGCCATGTATCGAGGGCTCCGGGAGCTGATGGGGGCCAAGGTCGATTGGAAGGTGACGCGCATGACCGCGGCTGACCTGCCCGATCCCCTGTTCGAGTTCGAGCGCTTCATCGCCAAGGAGCGCCAGATCGCCGAGAGCCGCAACAAGAAGTTCAAGGCCGTCACCTCGCTTTCGCGGCAGGCCTTGCAAATCAAGTTCGATGTCGAGCTGCTCAAGTTCTCTGGCGGGGCCGAGTCGAAGATCAGCAAGACCCAGTTGCTGTGGAGTTACAAGCCCACCTCGATCGGCCTATCGATGGTCGCCGACATGCGCCGCCTCCTGGAGAAGGGGGCGGTGGGCTGCACCGAAGTCCCGCGCCGCTTGGTCAGCAAGAAGGGCGGAGTTCAGCACGTCTCGCTGCTCGACACGGGTACGCTTGAAGCCACTTACTCCACCGACGCCGGCTCGCTGGTGCCGGCGGCGAACAAACTCCGCAGCCTTCGGGCCGAAATCAAGAGCCAGATTAAGGCGCTCTTCGAGGAGGGGCGGCTGACGCAGAGCCAACGCGATGAAGTCCGCGGCGCATGGGACGCCTTCGAGGCCGACTACATCAAGGCCGTGGAGGACTTTGCTTCGATTGGCCTGCATGGCGAGGCGGTCATGCGCCAAGCCGAGTCCTTCGGCGCGCTGCTGAACACCCTGATGGCCCATGCCCGCGGCGATGTCTGCCGCTCTCGGCTGGTCTCCGAGGTCCTCTCTGTGGGCACGGTCCGCGTGGCCGGCGACAACCCCGCCTTGATCATCCCCCCTTGGCACCCGGAGCGGATGAAGGCCCTGGCGGTCAAGTCCCACCGCGTGGCCGGCTTCGCTACCCATCTGCTATCGAGCGGCAACATCCTCTATGGCGACCGCGACATCTTCATGCGGGAGCTTGCCGACGAGCTCGCTCATCCCTTCTATCCGGAGATCGCCGTCTTGGGCAAGGGCGGCTCGCCCAAGCTGGTGAGCGAAAGCAGCACGGTCAATGGATACAGCCTCCTAGAGGCGCCCGTCCGAGGCGACGAGGACGCCATGACCGACGTGGACCCTGCGGCGGCAGCCAAGCAGGCCAGGGAGCTTTTGGAGCGCTATGTGGACCTCCAGCCCCACGAGGCTTCGAACCTCAGCGTGGTGCTCTACAACGCCGATGCCGCCGAGCTTCCCCTCTCCACCGTGCGCGAGCTCTCGTCGATCCAGGAGGAGGGCCGGTTCCAATGCAGCGTCTCGGTCCGGCACGCCGACCAAGCGAAGCTGCGCAGCGTCTACGGCGAGCTGGTCAACAAAGCCGGCGACGATCCGGACTTGCCGGTGGTCAGCGAGACCAGCGACAACTTCATCTCGAAGCTGCGCATAGCCGTCTCACCGATCTCATCGACGCCCAGCGAAAGCGCTCAAGGCTTCAAGGCCTTCGATGTCGCCTTCCTGCACGATGTGGTCGCGCGCTCAGCCAAGGAAGAGTGGCTGCCCGTCGCATGGACCAATGAGCGCCCGAACCTGGAGCATGCGCCCTCGCGCTGGTCCTACCGAAGCGTGTCCGGCGAGGACGAGCTTAAATCGACGACCTTCCTGACTTGCCCTTGGCAGACCGCCTCGGGCTGGGCCTATGTGGCCGCCGTGGCCGCCGTCTGCAACCAAACGGACGCGGTGCCCGACAAGCGGGTACTACCCGCGCGGCGCATCTCGCTTCAAAGCCAGGACCTCGCCGCGCTCATCAAGGACGCCCACGACCTGGCCGAGTGGGTGGCCACCTACGACGAGCTGCTCGACAAGAGGCAACTGCAGCACAACAACATCACCGTCGTCCGATACCGCCGCGGCTCCACCAATGGCCGCAACATGATCGTCAGCTCGACCTCCGAGCTGCGGCTGCTTGGTGTCCTGGTACGGCGCCGGCTCGACGAACTGAACCTGCCACTGACCGATGAGGAGATCGCTGGCGCGGCGGAGAAGGCTAAGCGCGACGCCCTGTCGGTCTCCGGAGACATCGTCCTGCGTGCGGCCAAGCGAGGGGTCTCCGCTGGCGAGATGATCGGCCTAGTCCTCAGCCGCCATCTGCTCTCCGAGGAGTTCAAAGCTCAGGCCAACGGCGGTCAAGTCTTGACCGCCTACTTCTTGCTCGACGACTACGCGAGCTGGCTCTCGCAGCCTGAAAGCCGGATCGCCGACATCCTCGCGATCAACGCCGAGGAAAAGGATGGCGAAATCCGCGTCACGATCTCCGTGGTCGAGTCGAAGTACGTCGCCGCCGATGGCTTGGCGCAGGCGAAGCGCAGCTCCAAGGACCAACTGCTTCAAACCCTGGGCAAGTTCCGCGAGGCGCTCTTCGGGGATCCGGGGCGCCTCGACCGGGATGTCTGGCTCGCGCGGCTGGCCGACATGCTGATCGATGCGGATATTCCGCCTGGCATGACGGGCCTCATGGAGCGCGCGCGCGCGAAGCTTCGCGAAGGCTCCGTCGAGATTTCGCTGAGGGGCTATTCGCAGGTGTATGTCCACACCCCGGAGGCTGGATCCGGCTCTGCCTCGCATCAAGAGCTGCTGCTGGATGAGATCGGCGTGAAGGCCTGGCAGGAAGTCTTCGATCGGGAGGACCTGCGAAAGCTCGTGGCCGCCTACGCCCAGAACGGATCAGCCCTCCAAGCCCGCGCCGGCCTCGGCCCGCACGAGCCCTGGTCCGGCCACAGCTTCAAGACGCCCGCCCCGCGCGTGCCCTGGCTTGCCGCCATGGGGCAGCTCGCGAGTGGGGCCGCCGAGGCTTCCGTCGAAGGCTCAGTGGAGGACGCCAAAACTGCTGCTCTGACCAAGCCCCCAGCGCAAGAGCCGACGGCTCCTGCCCAAAACACGGTCCAAGGCAGCGCCGAGGCTCAGACTTCGACCCAGCGGGCCTCGATGCCCTCCTTGCCTTCCAATCCCAGCGCGGCATCGTCCCTGGCCGCGCTCGTGGCTTCCAAGTTCGCAGGCGGCGCCCAGTCTGACGCCGAGCGCGAGGCCTGGGCCGAGGAAGTCACCAAGAAGCTCAAGGCCGCCCTCAACAGCTATGGATTCCAAGCCGCCATCCTCGGAACGCGGCTGACCCCCAACGGCTGCCTAGTTCGGCTGGCGGGGTCGGATCGCCTGCGCGTGGAGGACATTGAGAACAAGCGCACCCAGCTTCTGACCACGCACGCTATCAGCCTTGTCACGGTCCAGCCCAAGCCGGGCGAGATTGTGGTGACAGTCGCCGGCGCCAAGCGGCAAGCCGTTTCGCTTTGGGAGCTGTGGGCGCGCAGGGAGCTCAATCGCAATGTCGCCGGCATCAACACCTCATTCCTGCTTGGGCTCCAGGAGATCAACGGCGCGCTGCTGTATCTGAACCTCGGCGCCGAGTTCGGAGGCCTCTCCTCCCACGAACCGCATTCGCTGGTGGCCGGCGCCACGGGCAGCGGCAAGTCGGTCTTGATCCAAGCGTTGCTGCTGGACATCGCCGCCACCAACTCCAAGGAGCAGGCCCAGCTCATCCTGATCGACCCGAAAATGGGCGTCGATTACGCCCCCTTGGCCGACTTGCCTCACATGCGCGACGAGATCGTGACCACCAAGGAGAAGGCTGGCGAGGTCCTGGAGGCGCTCGTGCAGGAAATGGAGGACCGCTACCGAGCGTTTGCCAAGGCCCGCGCGCGCGACCTGCCGACCTACAACTCAAAGGTTTCGGTTGCCGAGCGGCTTCCCATGGTTTTCTTGGTCCATGACGAGTTCGCTGACTGGATGCTTGACGACGCCTACAAGGGAGCCGTTGGCGCGGCTGTGCAGCGCCTGGGCGTCAAGGCCCGCGCGGCCGGGATCCACTTGATCTTCGCGGCCCAGCGCCCGGACAAGGATGTGATGCCGATGCAGCTTCGGGAGAACTTGGGCAACCGCTTGATTTTGAAGGTCTCCAGCGAAGCCACCTCGAAGATCGCCCTCGATCGCCCCGGCGCGGAGCTGCTGCTGGGCCGAGGACACTTGGCCGCAAAGCTCAACGGCGAGCAGGGTTTGGTCTTCGCGCAGGCTCCGTTCCTTTCGGACCAGGACATCGAGGCCGCGGTGGCCGCAGTTGCCGCGGACAACCAATGACGAGAACCAAGGAGAGCGGCCATGGCTAAGAAGTGGCAATCTAGCCCTCACGCGATCGCCGACATTCGGGACTGGAATGGCAACGGCACGCTGCTGCTGCAGCCTGACTACCAACGGCGAGAGGTGTGGGGCGATGCAGCGCGCGTCATGCTGATCGACAGCATCCTCAATGACATCCCGATGCCGAAGATCTTCGTGTCCAAGGCTATCAAGGACATGAGGACCTATCGCAGCGTGATCGACGGCCAGCAGCGGATCACGACGATCTTGGCCTATCTGAACGACGACTTCCGGTTGGAAGACCCCTACAGCGGCCCCTATGTCGGGAAGAAATTTTCGGAGTTGCCGCAGGAGGTTCGGGACGACTTCTTGCTCTACTCGATTGATTTCAACGAAGCCTCTGGCTTGCCGCAGGACGAGCTTCGAGAGGTCTATTCCCGAGTCAACAAATACTTGGTGCCGCTCAACCGGCAAGAACTCAGAAAGGCCGACTTCCCGGGTGAGTTCTTGAAGGTCTCTGAGGAATTGGCCAACCTCGATGCGCTCGACGACATGGGGCTTTTCAACGCGACCGCGCGCCGGCGTTCGCTTGATGTCGAATACGTAAGCGAACTGCTGGCGGCGCAGCTGCGAGGCATCAGCGACAAGAAGGATGCCATCGACGAATGCTGTCGCGACTACGCGGCCTGGCCGCAGGCTGAATCAGCCGCCGCGCGAGCGGAGTTCGAAGGCGCTGTATCGGATGTGGCGATGATCTTCGATGCGACCTTCCCGATGAAGAAGACTCGCTGGAAGCAGAAGGCCGACTTTTATTCGCTCTTTTTCGCGGTCCTCTCTCTCAAGCGCGCGGGCCTGGCCTTGCCGGCGGATTTGAGCTTCCTGCGGCAAGACCTGATGGTGCTGGACAAACGCATCGCTCCCACCTCGGAGGTGCGAATCCTGAGCAGATACGCCGTCTACTGCGTATCCCAGGCGAACTCAGCTTCAAGCCGAAATTGGCGAATGGCGTTCATTAGGGCCATCTTGCGAGGTACTTACGCGGGCTCCATCCAAGACAAGGAGCAACGAGATATCGTGTCGGAAACAGCAAGCGACATCAGATTCGCCATTGATCCCAATTTCAATGGCGATGGCTGCCCGCCCGCGGAAGGCTTTGTCTGCGGCGGTTGCGGCGGCTTCGACGAGGGCGTGACGAGCCTGGGTAACTCGATCCTCTACTGGCCGGCAGGAAGCTCGGTGTTCCAGTTGTCGAACGCCAAGTGGGCCCATTCCAAGTGCAAGGACGACGTGGATGCGGCGGCCATGATTGACGGGGCGGAGATCCCGGGCGCGGTTGATGACGAGCGCGACGATGATGCAGCCGATGCCGGCCAATAAGTCGATGCGGGCCTGGGCATGAGCCAAATCGCGCTGTTTCGCAACCTCAACAGCGGCTACACCATCGACGACCAGATCGCTGGCGATGATGGAAAGGTCTACATCGTTGGCGAGCGCATCGCAGCGGGCGGCAACGCCGTTGTCCACGAGTGCAACGAGAAGGTCTCAGGCGACAGCTTTGCCGTCAAGTTTCAGCTGGAGCTGCGACAGCGCCGCCGCGAGCGATTCCATCGCGAAGTGGAGCTACTTCGCGGATTTGACGACCCGCACATCATTCGCTTTGTCGCGACTGGTGTGGCGCAAGGGGCGCGAACTGATCGAATCATGAGAAGCGGCCGGTTCGTGGCGCAGCATCGAGGCAGGGATGAGGAGTTGCCTTTCGTGATCCTCATGAAGGCCTCCGAGGACCTGGGAAAACACGCAAAGTCGCCCCAGAAGATTCCTCCTGCGACCTACCTTGCGCAATTCTTGGGGCTTTCCAGAGCCCTGGTGAAGATCAACGAGAGAGCCCTGCATCGCGACATCAAGCCAGAGAACATCCTTGTGGTCGGGGATGCCTGGGCTATCAGCGACTTCGGCTTGTGCGATCTGCATGAGGGCGGGCCCGACCTCTCGCGAGTGGACGAGAGGATCGGACCTGCGCAATGGATGTCGCCCGAGGCCTTCAACAAAAACTTGGGCTGCCTTGACGTGATCGGGCAGACATCGGACGTCTTTCAGTTGGCATCCGTCTTTTGGTATGCGACCTGCGGGAGGCATCCGACGGGCATCGTGCGAGACGCCGACTGGCGTGGTCCTCCGGAGCTCTATCCGATCATGGAGCGAGCTTTGCTCCACAACTGCCAGAAGGGGTCTCCTCGTTTTCAGTGCAATAAGTGACGGTACGAAAAGCTAGCACTGGCGCGGAGGTGGTGTTGGTAGATCGTTGATTTCATTGACTTTCCTGTTCACTTTCAAATCTGCGATTCGTGGCGTCAAACCGTGGTCGGTTTCATCCATTGGTGCCAGTTATCGATGCATTTGGCCGCGAAGGCAGGATTTGGTCAGCATAGCGGTCAACCGGGAAGCGAAACACACCCCGCAAGTTGATGCTCTCCAGCCTGGTGGGCGCAATCTTCCCGATCAGTTCCGGTGGAATGACCTGGCGGCGGTTCGACCAGCGATCCAGGACCGCCTGCATCTGTGAGGTATTCCACGCCATCACGATGTTGGCCATCAGGCTCAACGCATCGGCCACAGCCTGCATTTCATCGACACGTTTGGCCTGCGCCGGGCTGATCCGGCCGGTATAAATGGCGCGCTTGAGGGCGTTAACAGCCTCGCCCCGATTGAGCACCCGGCGCAACTCGTTCCTGAAAGCGTCCTTGACAAAGTAGTCAGCCAAAAACGCCGTACGCAGCAACCGCCCCAATTGCACGCCAGCCTCATAGATTGGATCGCCCTGGGCGGCAGAACCGAACCGCGCAAGAGCTGCCACCGCACTGGCATGTCCGCTCATGACCGAGGCTGCCAGGTGCACCAGACTATCCCAATGCTTTTCGATCAAAGCGACGTCGACATTGGCTTCGCACACCGCAGCGATTTCTGCGGGCACTTTGGTGCCGCGTGGCACAAAGAGGTGGCGCTGTTTGAGTTCCTTCAACCGCGGGCAAAGATCAAAACCAAGCAAACGGGCATGTGACATGGCAAAGTCGGTGTAGCCATGGGTATCCACAGCAAGCTGGCTGGTCTCCAGCTTTTCTTGGCGGATGACACCTTCAATGGCCACGCCCGCCTGGCGCTCATTGAGCACAAAGGGCTGCGCATGGAAGATGCCCCACCGGTCTTTTACATGGGAGTAGATTCCAATGGAAGGTGTGTTGCGCCGAGGATCAAGCCGGGCTTGCCACACCCGTTTGGTGGTCTCCATGCTCATCATGTCAGAAGATGCCAAATCGGACCGCCCCCAGGTGGCGGCAATCGGGTGTCGCTGCATGAATTCCAGCACAGCCTGGCAGGCCTGGCTCAGACGCCGTTCGTCCCGCGCCCAGCGCATGGCCTGGCGAATGCTGGTGGCAGACAATTGCGGAATCATGCGCGCGCATTCGACCGCAGTCAGACTGGTGCCGTGGGCCATGATGCCGGCATAGACCATCAGCAGCTCGTCGGTAGAGCGCGGCTCACGTCCGAGCATGATCCAGCTAAAGCGCACCTGGGCGTCAACGGCCAGAATCACTTCCGGCAATTGAACCTCACCGATGCGGTGATCCAAAGCCGCGCGCAGCTTGGTCACTTCTGGGTCTTCGTCCTCTGCGGGCAATGGCGACAAATGGAGTTCATCATCCACGCGCAGTACGCCACTGCGGGCTGCAGCGGCCACCGCATCGACACCGGCAGTTACTCTGGCCAGCAAAGGCTTCAAGAAAGTGGCAGCCTTGCTGGGTAACGATAGACGGGCATAGTGTTTCTTGGACTCTGCCTGCCAACGCTCGTCCGTGAAGAACAAGCGCGCACGACCCCGAAAGCTCAGGCTGTGCTCAATCCAGACCGAGCCATTGCGCACCGCGCGGCGCAGGGCAAACAGGGTGGCCACCTCCAACGCCTGAAACGCCCGTTCCCGGTCTGGGCTGGAGATCGAAACCTGCCAGATCATTCCCAGACTTGGTGCCACCACTTCAACTGGCAGCTTTCTGGATCCTTTGAGATATAAAGCTTGCAGCTTGGCAAGGTACTCGATGGCAGGATGCTCGCCGGTGGCCTGCCAGGGCAGCTTTGCAATGGCGACGAGCAACGACCGCACGGGGCGAATTCCATCAATCAATCCCTCGCGGACCAGGGAGGCCCTGCTCGGTGGTTTGCGTTTCTGGGTTTCGGTGATCAAGGCTTCAAGACGGGCACGCAACTCAGCATCTGGCACCGCACCTTGCGCGCTCAAGGCAACAAGTTCGCCGAGCAGCGTTTTGTACATTGCGGCCCAATTGACGGTAGCGGGGACATCGGCGGCAGCCTGACGCCACAGATCGGCGATCCGGCGCTGCACCATAAGGATCAACTGGTCTGTGGTGGTGAACAGGCAATACCGAAGAAAGCATGCGACCTCCACGGTGCGCGCTGGCTCTTTGATCTTGGCTCCGGCTGAGGGCGGCCTGGAGACAAGTCGGCGCGCGTAGCGGCGCAAGATGAGATCGGGGATGTCTGCCAGGTGCTTATGAACGTCCAGCGTGTAAAGCAGGTCGATGCGCTCCAGTACCTCGCTGATTTGGCGGGTTGAGTGTTTCGCCGGTGCAGCCCATAGCCAACTCTGCTGGGTTTGTCCATCTGGGCGCAGCTCTGAAACTGAGGCTCGCCAGCGATCAAGTGTTGCTGGATCAACGCTGGCGGCGATGGCGGTGCCTGTTTCAACTTCAAGCTGGGCAAGTGCCGCCGCAATCAGTGTCCGAATTGCCCGCTCGTGCACGATCACCAGCTTGTTCTTGTACAGCCATTGACGCGCCCGCACGAGTAGCTGATCGCGGTCGGCGCAGCGCGCCACTTCGTCGCGCAGTTCACGTACCAGTGAGCGGCGCTGGTGCTCGCTCATCCACTGGAATCCAAGGACCGTGCAGGCTACTTGTTGGTGATCGAATAGCGTGCGCCCGCGTTCATACATGGCTCTCAGCGAGGCGACTTCTGGTGCTGCAATGCCAAGCTCGTTGCCAAGGTGGCGCCACAAGGCTACTGGAATTACCCGAAAGGCACCGAGCAAACGCCCACTCATGCGCAGGAAACCAATATGGAGCGCCAGACCAAGCTTGTGGGAATCACCTCGGCGTGCATTGATTGCGTCGCGCTCGGCACCATCGAAGGTGAAAAATGCCTTCATCTCGAAGTCGCTGATATCGCGGGGGAGCCCACGCATCCCCAAAAACGTTGTGTGCCAACCCTGCATCGTGAACCTCAAAAGTGGGAGGCCACCATACCCGTTTACAAAGCGAACAGGAAAGTCAATGAAATCAACGGTCTACCCAGACCACCCCCGCGCCAGTGCTAGCTTTGCGTACCGTCACTTATTGCACTGAAAACGAGGAGACCCCTGGAAGGCCTGCGTGCCGATCACGTCTGTCGCGACCTGCCCGCTGATGCACAACACCGGAACGGAATCACTGATCGCGTCGAGCAAGCCGGTCATCGTGTTACCGACACCCGGTCCGGAGGTCACCAGCACAACCCCGAGCCGGCCCGTGCTGCGCGCATAACCTTCGGCGGCATGGACCGCCGCCTGCTCGTGTCGGACGAGCACATGGCGCAATCGCGGCTCGGTGAACAGTGCGTCGTACAAGGGCAGCGCAGCACCGCCCGGGTAGCCGAAGATCGTGTCGACGCCGCAGGCCACCAGCGCATCCAGCAGGATCTGCGCGCCAGTGCGTGTGGCAGGCACGCCGGCTGCACCCGTAAGCTGTTCGGAAAGTTGCGCATCCATGATGGAGATTCTTCAGCGTTTGAGTCAGAATTTGCTTCGATCTTCTGCCCCTTATCAATGAAAGCACCGAAAAACGTTCGACAGAAGTCGATATCCGCGGAACAAACCCCGGCTACTTACGACAAATTCGACCTCGCGATCCTGCGCGAGCTGCTCACCGACTCGCGCCGGACACTGCAGGAGATCGGCGCCACTGTGAAGCTCTCGCCGACGACCTGCTGGAGCCGCATCAAGCGCCTCGAGGCGGACGGCGTGATCAAGAGGTATACGGTCGATGTCGAGCGCACGCGCCTGGGTTACCAGGACACTGTCATCGTGCAGCTCACACTTGCGAGCCACACCGACCAGACGCTGTATGAATTCGGCCGCATCCTCTCGCAGATTCCGGAGGTGATGGATGCGTACCTGGTTTCCGGCGATTACGACTACTACATCCGCATCGCGGTGAAGGACACCCGAGACTACGAACGGCTGCTACGGGAGAAGCTCTACAAGATCCCAGGCATTCGGCACAGCAAATCCAGCTTCGTGCTGCGTGTGCTCAAGGACGGGCACGTGCCCGTCGGGTGATCCGCGTTGAACCTTGCCGCCGATCACCAGTTCGTCGTCGCTATTCAGCCTTGATGCCCTGTTCCTTGACCACCTGCGTGAAGAGCTTGATCTCACGTGAGACGCGGCGATCGAGCTCCGCGGGCGAACCTGCCACGATGCTCACGCCCTGGGTGTCCAGGCGGGCCTTGACGTCCGGGTCGGTCAATGCAGCCGCGGTGGCCGCATGCAGCTTGGCGATGATCGGCTGCGGCGTGCCTGTGGGCACGAATGTGCCGATCCAGGTGTCCGACTCGTAACCCTGGAGAGTTTCGCCGATCGTCTGGAAGTTGGGCAGAAGGGGGGAGCGGTCCTTGGATGTAATGGCGATGGCCTTGAGCTTGCCGCTCTGGATGTGAGGCATCATGCCGCCCATGGTGCTGAGGACCGCGGGAACTTGGTTGCCCATGACGTCCGCCATCGCAGGGCCTGCGCCTTTGTAGCCCACATGCACGAGCGGCTGGTGGGACATGGCCTGGAGCACGGCGCCGGCAAAATGCCCAGGCGATCCGACCCCACCGGTGGCGTACTGGCGGAATCGCGGATCCTTCTGGCCCAGTGCGAGCCACTCGGTCAAGTTGCTCGCGGGGACGGACGGGTGGACTGCGAGTACCTGCGGCAGGAGCCCGACGAGGGTCACGCCTCGAAGGTCCTTCTCGGTGTCGAACGGCAGTGAGGCCATCATTGCCTGGTTGATGCTGTGGGATGACACAGTGAACAGGACCGTATAGCCGTCCGCCGCGCTCTTTGCAACGTAGTTCGTCGCAATGGAGCCTCCGGCACCCGGCCGGTTCTCGACGATGACCGTCTGGCCGAGCTTCGCAGCGAGCTTGTCGCTGATCGCTCGCGCCGCCGCGTCAGCGCCCCCGCCTGGAGAGAAAGTGACGATCAGGCGAACCGGCTGGCGAGCAGGGTAGTTGTCCGCCGTCTGGGCTTGCGCGAGAGGTGCTGCGATGAGCAGCGCGGCAGCTGGGAGCACGGCGAAAAGTTGGCGCGAATGCATGGTTGTCTCCATTCTTGTCGGAGGGCGGCAATGCCCTTCCTCACCCACTATAGGAATGGGCCCTGCCGCGCACCACTACGGATTCGCGCTAGGGGTATCGCCGGCAGCTATGGCTGCGTGTCCGGGATCGCGTCGATGAACCACTTCTCGGCGCCGATCACCTGGTCAGCGATTTCACGCAGCACGTCGCGGACGCAGCCCGCTGCCGGTGACAGGTAGCCGAGGCGCGAGTACGCCAGGGTCGCGCGGCGAATGATCCTGGGTTCGATGATGTTCGCCCTCAGCAGATCCGCGGCCACATGCAACGCAAGAGCCGAACGCGGCACGATCGTTCCGGCACCGCCTTTCGCGACCATCAGGAGCAGTGTCTGGATCGAGCTGGCCTGCGCCTTGACGATCGGGAGGACGCCAGCCTCCGTGAACGCGCGGTCGACAAGGTGCCGCAGCGTCGTGGCATGCGTCGTCAGCATCAGCGGAACGCGCGCGATTGACGCCAACGTGAAATCGGCACCCTCGAGGACAGGAGCATGTCTCGGTTGGGCGAAGTACAGGCTCTCTTCAAGCAAGGGCTCTGCATGGATGCCGGGAAGCGTGAGGTCGTCAACGAGCACGCTGAGATCCACTTGCTGGTTGATCAGGTGCGCCGGCAGATACGAACTGGGGCTTTCGTAGACCTCCAGGGAAATCCCCGGGAAGCGCATCTCCAACGCACCAACGAGGGGGCCAACCAGCACGAGGGCGAGGCTGCTCGGCAGGCCGAGCTTGACCGGGCCTCCGATCTCGCCCACGGAGTTGCGAACCGCGTCCTGCGTCTGGTCGGCCATCTTCAGCATCTGCTGCGCATGCCGGTATAGCGCGTGTCCAGCGGGGGTGGGCGTCACACCGCGCACGCTGCGATGGAGCAATTGAACGCCGAGTTCCTGCTCGAGCTGGCCCATTTGCTGGCTGAGCGCCGGCTGCACGATGTGCACCATCGACGCGGCGCGCGAGAGCGATCCGCATTCGACGACCGCGACGAAGTAACGCAGTTGGCGCAGTTCCATGGGCGCTCATTCTGCCCGGGCGTGGAGCGCAGGCGTGCGCCCCACGCTGCTCTCACAGCGGACCGCCCTGCATTACCACGCGGTTCCGGATCCACTCCTCGACTTGCGACGCCGGGTAGCCGAACTCGGCGAGGACTTCGGACGTATGCTGCCCCAGCAGCGGCGGGGGCAGCCGCACCGTGCCATCGCGCAGTCCGTCCATGGTCACCGGATTGCCCACCTGGCGCATCGTCCCAAGGGTAGGGTGCTCGAAGGTCTCGACCAGCCCCAGCGCTTGCACCTGCGGCTCCGCGAATGCGTCGGCGATGTCGTTGATCGGTCCGGCAGGGATACCTTGTTCGACCATCCGCGCCGTCCATGTGGCACGGTCCTGCCGTCCGAGAGGAGCTTCCAGCAGCGCCTTCAGCTCCGTGCGGTGCTGCACCCGGTCCGCGTTCGTCAGGAACCGCGGATCCGACACCAGGTTTTCAAGCCCGACGAGCCGGGCCAGCTTGACCCATTGGTCCTGCGTCGCTGCACCCACGGTGAGGGGGCCGTCCTGAGCCTCGAACACGCCATACGGCGCTATCACGGGATGGACGTTGCCAGCGGGCCGGGCCACTTCGCCCAGCGAGAGGTAGCGCTGACCCTGTACGCTGAGCAGGCCCATCAGGCTGGCGAGGAGCGAAGTCTCGACCTTCTGGCCATGGCCGCTGCTGTGCCGCTGGATGACCGCGCCAAGGACTCCCACTGCGGCCCACATCCCGGACGTGAGGTCGCCGATCGCAACGCCCACGCGTTGCGGCCCCGACTCCGGACTGCCGGTGAAACTCATGAATCCGGCGAAACCCTGTGCGACCTGATCGAACCCCGGCCAGCTGCTCTTGGGTCCATGGCTGCCGAACCCGGTGATGCTCGCCAGGATTAGCGCTGGGTTCAGCGCATGCAGCTCGGCGAGCGACATGCCCATCTGCTCCATGACACCCGGCCTGAAGTTCTCCACGACGACATCGACCTTGGCTGCCATCTCGCGCAGGATGCGCGCGCCTTCGGAACTGCGGAAGTTCAGCGCAACACTTTTTTTGTTGCGATTGCCGCTCAGATAGTAGACGCTGGTGTCACCCGCGAACGGACCCCACTCTCGCACCATGTCGCCGCCGGGCAGCGGCTCGATCTTGAACACTTCGGCGCCGAGGTCGCCGAGGATCATCGCGCAGAACGGGCCGGAAAGGGCGCGTGACAGGTCAAGCACCTTGATGCCGGCCAGTGGAAGGGTATGACTCATCGTGTCGGGGGCTATCGGCCTTTGAAGACGGGGGTTGTCTTGTCGCGGAATGCCTGGACGCCGACCCGGTAGTCTTCCGTGTCCGCGAAGGCGTAGCTCGCCAGGCGCTCTTCCCGGGTAAACGAGGCGCCGGTCATCAGGTGCCGGATCTGCCGCTTGTTCGCTCGCGCGGCAAGCGGCGCTCCCCTGGCGATGCGACGGGCGCATGCCATGGTGGCCTCGACTACGGCGGCGTCATCGACGACGCGCGTGACAAGGCCCTTCGCGAGGGCTTCATCCGCACCCAGGATCGCGCCCTCGAAGACAAGCTCCGCCGTCACCGCGGGACCCACCAGCCGGAACAGCCACTGCATCTCGGCCGGCGCAAGCGGAAAGCCGAGGAGATGCACCGGCACGCCGAACTGCGCACTGCGACCGGCGATACGCAGGTCGCACACCGACGCGATCTCAAGTCCGCCGCCCACACAGGCGCCTTCGATGAGCGCGACTACGGGAACAGGGCATCGGTCGATCGCGCTCAATGCGGCATAGACAATTTCCTCGTGAAAATGCTCCACCTGCTCGCGGGTATGACGCACGGTCGAGAACTCGTCGATGTCGGCGCCCGCGGCAAAGCCCTCACCAGCGGCCCCGCGAATGACGACGCAGCGCAGATCGGCATCGGCCGACAACCGACCGAAGAGTTGGCGCAGTGATCCCCACATGGCCACGGTCAAGCAGTTCCGTTTGCCCGGGTTGGAAATCGTCACCGTGGCGATGTCGCCATCGCGCGTTTCGTGGACCTGGCCGCCCGACTCTGACACTGGCAATTTCAGATCATCCTGCGCCTTGGCTGAATTCATCCGGGGAATGGTACCGACGGAGGGCCAATGAGGGCACTACGCAATGCAGATGCCGCTATTGGCCAAACCGATGGACGGCGCGTGCGGCCACTCGCCTCGCCGTCCGTCGTTTGACGCCCGGCTTGGACGGGAAGCCAGGAAATTCACGTACTGTGTGCATAAGGACGAACAGGATCGCCTCTCGCCCGCAGTCCGCAACGTTGAGATCGCGAATGCGGAGGCCTGTAAGCTCGCTTGCGCGCGATCGAGACCCGCTGCAGGGACCGTCGCTGCGTTCAACCAAGTCGCTGCAGGCGACGAAAAGGATTCACGAATGAAGATTGTCCGAGTAGCTCAGCCCGCTGCCATCGACCAGTTGCGCATCAGCGCAGCCGACCCGCGCCCGCCGCAGCCAGGCGAGGTGATGGTGCGCGTCCGGGCCACATCGCTGAACTATCATGACCTGCTTGTCGTCAATGGCGGCATCCCAACTCCGCCCGGCCGCATCCCGATGTCCGACGGCGCGGGCGAGGTGCTGGAGGTCGGGCCGCCGCTGCCTGACGCACCGCGTGACCCATCGTGCATCTTCAAGCCGGGGGACCTCGTGATGAGCACCTTCTTCCGCCACTGGCACGATGGCGAGCCGACGGCGGTCAAGTGCGGTGCGGTGTACGGGGAGTCGATCGACGGCTATGCGTGCGAGATCGCTACCGTGCCTGCAACCTCGCTGACGAAGGCGCCGGCGGGGCTTACCGCCCTTGAGGCGGCGACATTGCCGTGCGCCGCGCTGACCGCGTGGCGCGCCCTCGTCGTCCAGGGCGGGGTGAAGGCTGGCGACACCGTGCTCGTGCAAGGCAGCGGGGGCGTGTCGGTGTTTGCACTGCAAATCGCCAAGGCTGTGGGCGCCACGGTGATCGCCACGTCATCCTCGGACGAGAAGCTCCAGCGTCTTCTCGCATTGGGCGCGGACCACGGCATCAACTACAAGGCGACGCCAAAGTGGGGCGCTGCCGCTCGTTCGCTGACCGACGGCCGTGGCGTCGACCACGTCGTGGAAATCGGCGGCGCCGGTACGCTGAACCAGTCAATCACTGCGTGCAGGGTTGGCGGCCACATTGCCATGATCGGCGTGCTGACCGGTCGCGAGGGCGAGGTCTCAACAGTACGCCTGCTGGCCAACCAGATTCGGCTGCAGGGGGTGATGGTTGGCAGCCGCGCTGACCAGTTGGCTATGGTGCGTGCCTTTGAGGCTTGCCGCATCAAGCCGATTGTCGACGCCAGCTTTGCGCTTGAAGACATGGGGCAGGCATTTCGGCATCAGATGTCCGGCAGCCACTTCGGGAAGATTTCGGTCGCCGTTGATTGACAGCGTGTCCACTGGGCACAGACCTTCAGCGGTCGCTGTCGTCCATTGACCGCCGCCTGCGGTATTCACCAGGCTGCACACCTGTCCAGCGCTTGAATGCGCGATGAAATGCGCTCGCATCGCGGAACCCGATGCGAGCGGCGATCTCGTCCACGCTCATGCTGCTGTTGCATAGATAGTCGATGGCGACGTCGCTGCGCAATTCGTCCTTGATGGTCTGGTAGCTCGTGCCTTCGCGATCCAGCCGCCGGCGCAGCGTAGTGGGTGTAGTGCGCAGTTCGCCGGCGAGGTCCTCGAACACCGGCCAGCTCTCCGCGTCGCCCACGCTATCTCGCAGCCGTCGCCGCAACTGGGCCGACCAGCTATCCTCGTTCCGGTATTTGAGGAACACTGACTGCGGCGCAGTACGCAGGAAGTGTTGCAACGTCGATGTGTCCTGAGACACCGGCAGCGACAGCGCCCGCCCTTCGAAGTGCATGGCGGTCTGCGGCGCATCAAAGGTGAGGTCGTCGCAATACATCAAGGTGTATTCGCGCGCGTACGGGGGACGCGCGTGTCGAAAAGACACATGCCTCAGCGGAATGCGCCGGCCTGCAAGCCAGCACATCAGACCATGCACGAGGATGAGGAGTGTTTCATCGGCGAACCGGCGATCGTCCTCTTGCGAAATCGTGTTCGTGAGCCGCACGACCGCGTCGCCGCCCTCCAGGTGCAGCTCTCCGTGCACCTCGTCCAGGAACAAGGCAAAGCCGCGGAGCATGCGTTTGAGAGCCCGATCCAGGTCGGCACAGGAGAGCACCGCCTGGCAGATGAGGGCGAAACTGCCGACCTTCATCCCGCGCCGGTCGAGCCCGAAGAATTCGTCATCGAGTTCACGGGCTACGGCCAGCCAAAGCGCGGAGTACGCGTTAGCGGGCACGCGCGCGTTCGGTTGGTCCAGCAAGTGCGCCGGGATGCCTGCGACGGCTAGCGCGCGCTCCTTCGCGGCGGGCTGCAGATGAGCTACCGCCGCACTCACGAAATGCATGGCGACGGTGTGTCTCTCGATGGCGTCGGTCATGGGCAGCCCGATTATCGGGGTGGCAAAAAATGCCACCTCGCTGCACCCGCAGGACATGGTGCCCCGTGGGCACCGCTCCTAAAGTGGTGACGCTCCTGGAGACCGACCATGACCGACCTGTCCGCCGAATACCGCGCCCTTGCCAACTACCGCCCGACCCACAAGGTCCGATTCGTCACGGCCGCCTCGCTCTTCGACGGGCACGACGCCGCCATCAACATCATGCGGCGCATCCTGCAGTCCATGGGCACGGAAGTGATCCACCTGGGCCACAACCGCAGCGTGGACGAAGTGGTGACGGCGGCCCTGCAGGAAGACGTGCAGGGCATCGCCATCAGCTCCTATCAGGGCGGCCACGTCGAATACTTCAAGTACATGGTGGACCTGCTGAAACAGCGCGGCGGATCGCACATCCAGGTTTTCGGCGGTGGTGGTGGCGTAATCGTGCCGGCGGAAATCCGCGAGTTGCAGGACTACGGCGTCGCTCGAATCTATAGCCCGGAAGACGGTCAGCGCATGGGCCTGCCGGGCATGATCGGCGAGATGGTGATGCGCTGCGACAAGGACGTGGCCCAGTACGCGCCCCGCGCGCTGGACGCGATCCAGGGCCATGGCGAGCAGAACTGGCGCGCCCTCGCGCAACTGATCACCGCGATCGAGAACGGTTCTGCGGACGCCGATCTGATGAAGGCCGTGCGCGCGCAGGCGGATACGCGTTCCGTGCCGGTCCTCGGCATCACCGGTACCGGGGGGGCTGGCAAGTCGTCGCTCACCGACGAACTGGTACGCCGCCTGCGCCTCGACCAGGACGACAACCTGCGTGTGGCGATCATCTCGATCGATCCATCGCGCCGAAAGAGCGGTGGCGCGCTGCTGGGGGATCGCATCCGCATGAACGCGATCTCGCCGTGGCAGCAAGGCCCGCGTGTCTACATGCGGTCGCTCGCCACCCGCGACTTCGGCAGCGAGATTTCTGCGGCGCTGCCGGATGTGATCGGCGCCTGCAAGGCGGCCGGCTTCGACCTGGTGATCGTCGAGACCTCCGGCATCGGCCAGGGCGATGCGGCGATCGTGCCGCACGTGGATGTTCCGCTGTACGTGATGACGCCCGAATTCGGCGCTGCGAGCCAGCTGGAAAAGATCGACATGCTGGACTTCGCACAGTTCGTCGCGATCAACAAATTCGACCGCAAAGGCGCAGCGGATGCGCTGCGCGATGTTGCCAAGCAGGTGCAGCGAAACAAGGAAGCGTTTGGCAGGCGGCCGGAGGAGATGCCCGTGTTCGGCACGATGGCTGCGCGTTTCAACGACGATGGGGTCACGGCGCTGTTTCAGGCTTTGAAGCTGCGACTCGCTGAGATTGGGCTGAGGTTGCACGAAGGCAAGCTGCCCCTCGTGAATGTGCGCCACAGCAGCAATCAGACTCCGGTGGTGCCGCCGGCGCGCACGCGCTACCTCTCCGAAATTTCGGATACCGTCAGGGCCTACAAGCAGCGCGCACGCAGGCAGGCAGTGATCGCTCGCGAGCTGCAACAGCTCCGTTCGTCGCAGCGGATGCTGACTTCGGAAGTTGAGGACGCCGCCGGTCCGGCTGCTGACCTGCTCGAAACGCTGGCGGCTGCGCGCGAGGGGCGGCTCGACGGCGATGCGCGCAAGCTGCTGGCCCAGTGGCCGGAGCTGCAGAAGGCGTATGCCGGAGACGAGTACGTCGTCAGGATCCGCGACAAGGAGATCCGCACGAAGCTCACGTACAAGTCGCTCTCGGGAACGACGGTGCGCAAGGTTTCCCTGCCGCAGTACGAGGATCACGGCGAAATCGTGAAATGGCTGATGCTGGAGAACGTCCCCGGATCCTTTCCCTATACCGCTGGGGTTTTCGCCTTCAAGCGTGAGAACGAGGATCCGACGCGCATGTTTGCGGGCGAGGGCGATGCATTCCGCACGAACCGCCGTTTCAAACTCGTATCGGAAGGCATGCCGGCCAAACGCCTGTCCACCGCCTTCGACTCGGTGACGCTGTACGGCAACGACCCTGACCTGCGTCCGGACATCTATGGCAAGGTGGGCAACTCCGGCGTTTCGATCGCCACGCTGGATGACATGAAGGTCCTGTATTCGGGCTTCGATCTGTGCAACCCGAGTACGTCAGTCTCGATGACCATCAACGGTCCTGCGCCAACGATCTTGGCCATGTTCATGAACACGGCGGTTGACCAGCAACTCGAGAAGTTCAAATCCGAAAACGGCCGCGAGCCCACGGATACGGAAGCGGCCAAAATCCGCGAATGGGCGCTCGCCAACGTCCGCGGCACGGTGCAAGCCGACATCCTCAAGGAAGACCAGGGGCAGAACACCTGCATCTTCTCGACGGAGTTCTCGCTCAAGGTGATGGGTGACATCGCCGAGTATTTCGTGCACCACGACGTGCGCAACTTCTACTCCGTGTCCATCTCCGGCTATCACATTGCCGAAGCCGGCGCGAACCCGATCTCCCAGCTGGCCTTCACTCTGTCGAACGGCTTCACCTTCGTCGAGGCTTATCTGGCGCGCGGGATGCACATCGACGACTTCGCGCCCAACCTGTCCTTCTTCTTCTCCAACGGCATGGACCCGGAGTACACGGTGCTCGGTCGCGTTGCACGCCGCATCTGGGCAGTGGCGATGAAGGAGAAGTATGGTGCGAACGAGCGCTCGCAAAAACTCAAGTACCACGTGCAGACGTCGGGCCGAAGCCTACACGCACAGGAAATCGCCTTCAACGACATCCGCACCACGCTGCAGGCATTGATCGCGATCTACGACAACTGCAATTCGCTGCACACCAACGCGTACGACGAGGCGATCACCACACCCACCGAGGAATCGGTGCGACGCGCGATGGCGATCCAGTTGATCATCAACCGTGAATGGGGCTTGGCGAAGAATGAGAACCCCAACCAGGGCGCATTCATCGTCGATGAACTGACCGAGCTCGTGGAAGAAGCGGTGCTTGCGGAGTTCGAGCGCATCTCCGAGCGCGGCGGCGTGCTCGGCGCGATGGAGACCGGCTACCAGCGAGGGCGCATCCAGGACGAATCGATGCACTACGAGATGCTGAAGCACACGGGTGAGTACCCCATCATCGGGGTCAATACCTTCCGCAATCCGCACGGCGACACCATTCCTGAGAAGCTGGAACTGGCGCGCTCGACCGAGGACGAGAAGCAGAGCCAATTGAAGCGCCTGCAGGAGTTCCACATGCGCAACGCGAAGGAATCGCCGGCCATGCTCAAACGACTCCAGCAGGCGGTGATCGACAACAGGAACGTGTTCGAGGTCCTGATGGACGCCGTGCGCGTGTGCTCGCTGGGCCAGATCACCGGCGCCTTGTTCGAAGTCGGCGGCCAATATCGGCGGAACATGTGAGGAACGCGCCATGGGGCATCGATTGAGCGCGATCGCGACGCGCACCGGCGACGCGGGAACGACGGGGCTCGGTGACGGCAGCCGGGTGAGCAAAACCGATCCGCGCGTGAATGCGATGGGGGACGTGGATGAATTGAACAGTGCGGTCGGCATGCTGATCGCCTTCGGCCTGCCGCCGGAGCTCGGTGTGGACGCGCAGCTGATCGACGTGCAGCAGGACCTGCTCGATCTCGGCGGCGAGCTGAGCATTCCTGGCTACACGCTGCTGAAGCCCGAGCGCGTTGCCGCTCTTGACGCTTGGCTGGCGACGCTGAACGTGTCGCTGCCGCGGCTGCAGGAGTTCGTGCGTCCGGGCGGAACGATCCCGGCGGGGCAGGCGCACATGTGCCGCACGATCTGCCGGCGCGCCGAGCGCTCGGTGATCGCCTTGGCCGAAGTGCAGGCCGTCAGCCACACGGGCAGGCAATACCTGAACCGCCTCTCTGACCTGATGTTCGTCCTCGCGCGTGTGCTGAATCAGCATGCGGGACAGGCCGAATCCATGTGGAACCGCGAACGCACGCCTCAAGGCGGCGGCTTACTCACACTCTCTACAGCATCATGAGCATTCAACATGTCGCCGTCATCGGCGCCGGGACCATGGGCAATGGCATCGCGCAGGTCTGCGCACTCGCCGGCCTCGATGTCACCATGGTCGATGTGTCGACCGCCGCCCTGGAGCGTGGGCGCTCGACCATCGCGTCCAGCCTGGATCGGCTGGTGCAGAAGGAAAAGCTGCAGCCCGCCCGGAGAAACGAGACGCTACAGCGCATCCACACGTCAACTGCCTATCAAGAGTTGAAGAGTGCGGGGCTCGTCGTGGAGGCGGCCACCGAAAACCTGGAGCTGAAGCTGCGCATCCTTCGAGAGATTGAGACCGTGGTAAGCGAAGAAGCCGTGATCGCTTCCAATACCTCGTCGATCTCGATTACCCAGCTTGCCGCCGTGCTGACGCGGCCCGGACGGTGCATTGGCATGCACTTCTTCAACCCGGTGCCTGTCATGTCCCTGCTGGAAGTGATCCGCGGCCTGCAGACTTCTGATACCACCCACGCCCTGGCGCTCGAATTCGCCCGGGTGGTCGGTAAGACGCCCATCACGGTGCGCAATAGCCCCGGCTTCGTGGTCAACCGCATCCTGTGCCCCATGATCAACGAGGCGATCTTCGTGCTGCAGGAAGGCCTCGCCACGGCTGAAGAGATCGATGCCGGCATGAAGCTGGGCTGCAACCATCCCATCGGCCCGCTGGCCTTGGCGGACATGATCGGGCTCGACACCATGCTCGCGGTGATGCGCGTCTTCCATGAAGGCTTCGCCGATCCCAAGTACCGCCCAGCACTCCTGTTGAAAGAGATGGTCGACGCCGGGCGCCTCGGGCGGAAGACCGGACAAGGCTTCTACAGCTACGGCGGCCGCTGAACGGAGAAGATGATGAGCGAATATGTCGCGCCGTTGCGAGACATGCAGTTCGTACTGCGGGAACTGGCGGGCCTCGATGCAGTGGGGGGGCTGCCCGGATACGAGGAGGTGAACGAAGAACTTGCCTCGGCGATCCTGGAGGAAGCAGGCAAGTTCGCGAGCGGCGTGCTGTCGCCACTGAACGTTGTCGGCGACCGCGAGGGCGCCCGCTGGAACGATAGCGCGGTGCAGACCGCCGCCGGCTGGCGGGAAGCCTACCGCCAATTCGCCGAAGGGGGGTGGAACGCGCTGTCCTGCCGCACGGAGTTCGGTGGCCAAGGGCTTCCGCGCGTGGTGTCGGCACTTGTCGAGGAGATGTGGAACGGCGCGAACGTGGCGTTCGCCCTCTGCCCCATGCTCACGCGCGGCGCGATCGAGGCTCTGGAGCTGTGCGGCACTGACGAACAGAAAAATCTTTACTTGCCGCGCCTGATCAGCGGTGAGTGGACGGGGACCATGAACCTGACCGAGCCGCAGGCTGGCTCAGACCTGTCGGCGGTGCGCGCCCGCGCCGTGCCGCAAGGCGATGGCAGCTACCGCGTGCATGGGCAGAAGATCTTCATCACCTACGGCGAGCACGATCTCACCGCGAACATCGTGCACCTCGTGCTGGCCCGGACGCCCGATGCGCCGGAGGGCGTGAAGGGTATCTCGCTGTTCGTTGTCCCGAAGTTCCTGTCCGACTCCGACGGCAAGGCTAGGGGGCGCAACGACGTGCGCTGCGTTTCCATCGAACACAAGCTGGGCATTCACGGCAGCCCGACGGCGGTGCTTGCCTTCGGTGACAACGAAGGCGCGAAAGGCTGGCTCGTGGGCGAGGAGAACCGTGGTCTCGAATACATGTTCATCATGATGAACGCGGCGCGCTATTCGGTCGGTATTGAAGGTGTGGGTCTGTGCGAGCGCGCGTACCAGCGAGCCCGCGACTATGCGCACGATCGCAAGCAGGGCGTCGAGCTCGGCGGCGCGTCGCGCGACAAGGTCGCAATCGTGCGGCATCCCGACGTGCGCCGCATGTTGCTGCAGATGAAGTCGCGCACCGAGGCGCTGCGCGCCGTGGCTTGCGTGGTCGCCGCCGCGATGGATGTTGCGGCCGCTCACCCCGACGAAGCAATACGGCACGAGAATCAGAGCTTCGTCGACCTGATGATTCCCGTGGTCAAGGGCTGGAGCACCGAAAGCTCGGTGCTCGTAACCTCGCTCGGCGTGCAGGTGCACGGCGGTATGGGCTTCATCGAGGAGGCCGGCGCGGCGCAGCACTGGCGCGATTCGCGCATCACGCCGATCTACGAAGGCACCACTGGCATCCAGGCGATAGACCTGATGGCCCGCAAGATCGCCCGTGATGGTGGCGCCGCCGCGCAGCGCGTCCTGCGCGACATGGGTGCGATTCAGGAACAGCTGCTGCTTGCAGCGGATCCGGAGCTCGCCGCCGTCGCCGCGCGACTGTCGGCCGGGATCGTCGCGTTGCGCCGCTGCGTTGCCTACGTGGTGGAACACTACCGCAGCGATGCCAAAAGCGTGGCAGCCGGTGCGGTCCCGCTACTGGAACTGTTCGGCATCGTCGCTGGCGGATGGCAACTGGCGCGTGCGGCACTCGCGGCGCGCAAGGGGTTGCTGCAAGGCAGTGGCGACCCGGGCTTCCTTCGCGCCAAACTGTTGACCGCGCGCTTTTACGCCGATCACGTCCTCGCGCAGGCGCCTGGCCTGGCGGAGACGGTGGTAAACGGCGCAGCAGCGGTGCTCGCCTATACGGATGATCAGTTCTGAACGACTGACACCGACGCGGGCGACTACAAGCTTGGCGGACGCATGGGATCAGTTTGATTGATATTACAAGAAGATTGTCGTACCATTGCGAATCTGATACTGGAGCAACGCATGTCCGAAGCGGTCTACATCCTCGGAACCTTCTCCACGCCTTTCCGGCGTTGGCCCGACAAGGGTTTCAAGGAGCTCACGCGCGACGCCTACCTCTGCGCGGTGCAGGATGCTGGGCTGGCCGATCCGCAGGTGATCGAGGCCGCGTGGTTCGGCAATTGCGTGATGCACTACTGGGGCCAGCCTCTGGTGCGCGGCAACGTCGCGTTCATCCCGCTGGTGCGCGATGGTGTGTTCCGGGACCGTGCTCCGGTGGTGAACGTCGAGGGTGCATGCGCGACTGGCAGCCTTGCGCTGAACGGCGCGTACAAGGAGATCCGTGCCGGTGACGCCGACGTGACCATCGCGGTCGGCGTGGAGAAGCTCTACGACGCGAAGAATCCCGCTGCGATCCTGCAGGAGTTCGGCAAGGGCGCCGACCAGCTGAACCCGGAGGAGTGGATCGCGCACTACACGCGCATCGGCGAGCAACTGGGCCAACCTTTTGAGATGGGTGCCGATCGATCCGCGGCCATGGACACGTACTCCATGCAGGCGCGCCTCCACATGAATCTCTACGGAACCACGCGCGAACAGATTGCAGCCGCCTGCGCAAAGAGCCACACCAACGGCAGTCTCAACCCGTTGGCGCAATACCGCTTCGCGATGACGCCCGAACAGGTCCTCGCCGATCGGATGGTGTCCGATCCGCTGACGCGCGCGATGTGCGCACCAGTCGGCGACGGTGCCGCGGCCGTCATCCTCTGTTCCGAGCGGTTCCTGAAGCAACAGCCCGCGCGCGTGCGCGAGCGGGCTGTGAAAATCCGGGCGCTGACGTTGTCCGGCGGCAAGTACCGCGGAGAGCGTGAGCCGGGCCTGTCCCGGGCCGCTGCCGATCGCGCGTACGAACTTGCAGGCTTGCGACCCGAGGATATCGATCTCGCAGAGGTTCACGATGCGACCTCGTTTTGCGAGGTCTATCAAACTGAGATGTTGCGCTTCTGCCCCGAAGGACAGGGTGGTCCTTTCGCCGCTTCGGGCGCGAGCGCGATCGACGGGAAGATCGCGATCAATCCGTCAGGTGGTCTTGTGTCGAAGGGGCATCCCATTGGCGCGACGGGGCTGTCGATGTGCCACGAAGTGATCAGCCAACTACGTGGTGAAAGCGGCGAGCGGCAAGTACGCGATGCGCGGATCGGCCTGCAGCAGAATGGCGGCGGCATCATCGGCCTGGAAGAGGCGGTGTGCGCGGTCGCGATCTACGAGCGCTAGACGGACTCCGTAGGATCGTCGAGTTCGGTGAGGCGCCGCACCCAGTCGCGGCGGTGTCGGTCCAGCATGGACGTCATAACCTTGAAGTAGCTGTCGATGTCCTGCTGCGTCACGCTGTCATAAGCGGCTTGGAAACGATTCCTCTGCCCGCCCGAGACGAACTCCAGCAGCTTGTCTCCTTTGCGTGAGCAGTAGAGCTGCTTCACGCGGCCGTCCGTCGGGGATGCGCGCGTGAGGAGGTAGCCCGCTTTTGCCAGCTGCCGCATTGGTGCCTGGATGTTCTGGTGCCTCACGCCCAGAACGGCGAGCAATTCGCTGACCGTGAGGCCAGGAGCGAAGTGTGCGAAGTAGAGGATTCGGTGGTGCACGCGACCCATCGACTTCTGGGCAAGGCGCGCATCTGCGTCTTCGCTAATGCTCAGCTGCACCATGAAATGCAGCACCAACCCCGTATGAACCAGGCGCTTCTTTTCCGCGGCGACTCCGGCCGCATCCCCGCCAGTGTGTCCCCTGCCGATGCATGCGCCTTGACTGCGATCCATGGCGTTGAGTCTAGACCACCCTCTCAGCGCTTGCTAAAAGCGGCTGCGCGCATGCTCTTGCCTTGGGACTTACCCCTAGCAGCCGGCACGCGCGTTTACTGCAACCATCTTTGATGGTACAACCTTATTGACAGAAATAATTCGGGTCACTAACCTCGATTCGCCTTTGCCCAGGTCCGGTCTGGGCGACACAACACAGGAGACAACATGAGACACGCATTTCGCTTGGCACTTGCAGCGGCCGCGTTCGCGTGCTCGCTCGCCGCGACGGCGCAGCAGCAGCAGCCTTTCAGGATCGGGGCAGTCCTCCCGCTCAGTGGCGCCTTCGGTGTGTTCGGCCAGAACATGAAGCGCGGGGTCGAGTTCGCCATCCAGGAGCGCGGCGGCAAAGTCCTGGGCCGGCCCATCGAGGTGGTCTGGGAGGACTCGGAGACCAAGCCGCAGGTGGCCGTGCAGAAGACATCGCGGCTTATCGCGTCCGGAGTTGACGTGCTCTTCGGAGCCGCCAGCTCGGGCGAAACAATCGCCATGATGCCCTTGGCTGCCCAGGCTAAGGTCCCGCACCTGGTGACGATGTCGGCCGACGATCGCATCACGGGGACGAACAAGACGCGCTACACGTTCCGCACGTCGAACAACTTGGCGATGGAGAACGTCATGGTCGCCGAGCAGGTCAAGGCCTTGGGGCTGAAGAAGGTTTATGGCGTTGCTGCCGACGTCGGCACCACGCGCGAAGGATGGAATGACATTCGGGCGCTGCTCACCAAGGAAGGGGTGCAGATCGCCGGAGAGGATTTCCCCCCACTGGGCAGCAAGGACTACTCGGTAATCATCGACAAGGTACTGAAGTCGGGTGCCGACACGGTCGTGGTCGTCGCCGCAGGAAACGATGCGATCGGCTTCGTCAAGCAGAGTCACGAAGTCGGGCTTGGCAAGAAGGTCAAGATCATGGGGCCGGTGCTTCTCGACGACACGCTTGCTCGAGCCGTGGGCCCTGGCGCCGAGGGTGTCATGTCGGCCCAGCGCTACCACGCAAGTCTGCAGAACCCCTCAAACCAGAAGTTTGTCGAGGCTTACAGGAAGAAGTACGGCGAGCCGCCGGATTGGGTGGCTGGAGAGGCCTACGACGGCCTGTCGTGGTTCCTGAGCGTCGTCGAGCAAACCAGAAGCAATGACCGGGAGAAGTGGGTCGATGCTTTCGCGCAGTCGAGCTGGCCGAGCTCCATTGAAGGCGGTAAGGCCATGCGAGTGTGCGACCACCAAGCGGCGCAGGGCGGTATCTGGGGCGAGGGTACCAAGCCGGGCAGCGATTACCCCGTGCGGGTTGTTCGCCAGGTTCCCAGCAGCACTGTCTTCACCGCATGCAAGTAACGGAAGCCGGCCGGCTTCCGGTCTGACGAGCACCCATGGCTCTTACGCTCATCGGTCTGAGCATTGGACTGCTGCTGTTCCTGGTGGCTGCTGGACTGACACTGATATTCGGTCTGCTCGGGGTCATCAACTTCGCCCACGGTGCTTTCTACATGCTTGGTGCGTACATCGGGTACCAAGCCGTGGCGAGCACCGGCAGCTTCTGGCTGGCGTTGGCTTTGACCCCGCTCATCGTCCTGCCGGCAGGCGCTCTGCTGGAGCGGGTGCTGCTCCGCCCGCTCTATGCCAAGCCGCATGCCCAGCAATTGGTGATGACGTTCGGGCTCATTCTTGTCATGGAAGAGGCCGCGCGCATGGTTTGGGGGCTTGGCTACCTTCGCGTTTCGCCCCCGGCTGCTCTGGCAGGTACGACGGAAATCTTCGGCAGCTACATCGGCGACTACCGGATCTTCGCGTGTGTCGTGGCGGCCGTCGTCGCAGCCGGGCTATTGCTGGGCCTCGAGCGTACGTCGCTGGGCGCGACCATCCGCGCCGCGGCGGCGAACCCGCGCATGCTTTCTTGCCTGGGGGCCGACGTGAACCGTCTCCGCATGTGGACGTTCGGCGGTGGAACCGCTCTGGCGGCGTTCGCCGGCGTACTTGTATCGCCCCTGGTTCCCATTGATTCCGGGATGGCAATTACCGTGATCACGGACTGCTTCGTCGTGATCGTTGTCGGAGGTTTGGGAAATGCGCGGGGAGCTATCGCGGCGTCGCTGCTCGTCGGCTTGCTTCGCGCTTTCGGCCAGCAGTTCGCGGCGGAGTGGGTTGATGTGGCCACCTATGGGCTGCTGATATTCACGCTGCTTATCCGGCCGGCGGGGCTTTTCAACCAAAGGACGCGAACAGCATGAAGCCGGCCAGTCCGTCTGTCGGCAACTGCTCAGCCGAACCTCAAGCCCCGAGTTCTCTCGGGCATTCGTTCGGAAAAAGGGCCACGCTCACCGCGGCCGCTCTCCTCGCGATGGCAGCTCTTTCCGCGGCCATCGCGCCGCCGGCAGTCCACTACTTCCTTACCTCCGCGGCGATCTGGGCGATTTTTGCGCTCGGGTTCGACCTTGCTTTCGGAGTGGCCGGACTGTTGTCCTTCGGGCATTCGGTCTTCTTCGCTGCGGGCGGCTATCTGGCTGCGCTGCTGACGATGCTTGCCGGGATTCCGATGTCGGGGGCCATCCCTTTGGCCGGCCTGTCCGCCGGAATATTGGCTGCGCTTGTCGGCATGCTCGCCCTGCGGATGTCGGGCGTCTATCTGGGCCTGACTACGTTGGCGGTCTCGCAACTTTTCGAGACGCTGGTCGCCGTGCGACTCCGCGCGTACACCGGTGGAATGGAGGGGCTGGTCGGCGTCGCACGGCCGGCGATCTTCGGGCACGTACTCGACGACGACCGGTCCTATTTTCTGTTTGTCTTCGCCATCTTCATGATGGTGCTGGGCGCCAGCGCCTTGCTGCGCCAGTCACACTGGGGGCGCGGGCTGGTCGCGATGCGAATCAACGAAGTTCGAGCGCAGCAACTGGGCTTCAACACCCTGCGATTGAAGATCAGTGCCTTCGCGGCGTCTGGGGCGATCAGTGGCGTAGCCGGCGCGCTGCTGGCGTCACTGATGAGATTCGTCAATCCCGAGATCCTCAGCTGGACGATCTCGGGCGATGTCCTGATCGCCACTCTGATCGGTGGCGCGGGAACGCTCCTTGGCCCCGCCTTGGGAGCCTTGCTGATGTCGTGCTTGCGCGAAGTGCTGGGTGGGATGACAACACACTGGCACGGATTGCTCGGCGTGGTCCTCATCGTCTTTACTTTGTGGGTGCCGAATGGACTCGCGCCTGCGGTCCAGGGTCTGGTGCGCAAGCTGCGTAACGGATGATGAGCGCATCACTCCCCATCCTGAGCGCCAGCCGTCTCCGCGTTGCATTCGGAACTTTCCTTGCGGTGAACGATTTCAGTGCCGACTTTGAACACGGCCGGCGCTACGCCCTCATCGGACCGAACGGGGCCGGGAAGACAACGCTGCTCAACGCGCTCTCGGGACGCCAGCGGGTAACATCAGGCTGCGTGCAGTTGTCCGGCGAGGACATCACGCACTTGCCTGCTCACCGTCGCTTGACCGCTGGAATAGGCCGCAGTTTCCAGATCGTGAACATATTCTTCGGCTTGACGGTATTCGAGAACCTGTGTCTTGCGGTGCAGGGAGCGCGCTATGGTGGGCGGCAACCCTGGACACGTCTCGCAGCGGGCGACCGGGAGGTCCAGCAAGCGGCCCAAGAGCTGGCGGAGCAGGTCGGGCTTCAATCGATGTGCAACGCGCTTGCTTCCACGCTGTCGCACGGCGATCAGCGCGCACTCGAGCTGGCGCTCGCATTGGCTTCCAATCCGCGCGTGCTCCTGCTGGACGAGCCCCTGGCCGGCGTCGGACACGGACGCATCGCGGAGACTCTGCGCCTCATCGAGGGAGCCTCGCACGGGCGCACCGTGTTGATGGTGGAGCACAACATCGAGGCGGTGATGAATTTCGCCGAAGAGATTCTGGTGCTGGAGGCCGGCGCCCTGTTGGCGCGGGGCACCCCGGATCAGATCCGATCCGATTCGAAAGTGCGCCGCGCTTATCTGGGGGACTGATGGACACTGTGCTTGACGTCAGGAACCTGAACGTTTTCTATGGCAAGGCCTGTGCACTCGAGGGAGTTTCGTTGTCGATCCCGCGCGGCGAGATTTGCGGACTTCTCGGACGCAATGGCGCAGGCAAGACAACCTTGTTGAATGCCCTGATGGGTTTGCTTTCCATTTCAGGCGGTGACTACCGGCTGAACGGCCAAACGGCCCGCGGCGTACCCACACATCTACTCGCCCGAAGTGGCCTCGCTCTCGTACCGGCAGATCGGCAAATTTACGGTGAGCTCACCGTACGTGAGAACCTGGCGCTGGCAGCGCACAGCCGCCGGTCCGGACCTTGGACACCGGACCGGATCTTCCGCTTGTTCCCGCGGCTGCTCGAACGCTCTGAAGGGCTGGGCGAAAACCTTTCCGGTGGCGAAAAGCAGATGCTCGCGATCGCGCGTTCACTGCTGATCCAGCCTTCGGTCCTCCTGCTCGACGAGCCCACTGAGGGGCTCGCGCCGATCATTGTGCAGGAGGTCATCGCAGCCGTCGCGGAGGTGCGCCGCGAAGAAGGCGTGTCCGTGCTCATCGTCGAGCAGAACCTGAAGGCGGTCGCTCCGATCCTGCAGACCGCCCACGTGCTTGAAACCGGGCGTGTCGCGTGGAGCGGGCCGGCGGAGACACTGATCGAAGACGAATCACTGTCCCGAAGCCTATTGGGACTGTAGGCGCCAAGCACCGCTGAAGATGATCGGGCGATCGACTTCTTCAGAGTCAATTGACATCTTAGTGAGGGACTGACACATGCAAGCAACTTTCAGCGTGGGACATGTACCGCGCAATCTGGACGGCAAGGTGGCTATCGTCGTCGGCGCCGGATCATCGGGTCCCGGCTGGGGAACGGGCAAGGCAACAGCGGTCCACCTTGCGAGGTTGGGCGCAGGAGTCCTGGGTATCGATGTCAACGCCGACGCGACGGCAGCGACAGGTGACTGGGTGCGCCAAGAGGGCGGCAAGTACGAAGCGTTCGTTGGAGATGCCACCACACCCGAGGGTGCTGCCGCTGCAGTGAACGCCTGCATCGACCGCTTCGGCCGCGTGGATATCCTGGTGAACAACATTGGTGCCGGACCGGTTGAGGGCGTCGTCGAGACCTCCCTCGAGGATTGGGAGCGAGTGTTCCGCTTCAACGTCACTTCCGCGTTCCTGATGGCCAAGCACGCGATCCAGCCGATGATCTCGGTGGGCGGCGGATCCATCGTCAATGTCTCTTCGATCGCCAGCAATCGATGGACCGGGGTGCCTCTGTCGGCCTATTCCGCTTCCAAAGCGGCGATGAACCAATTGACCCAGAACATCGCGATGCAGTACGCCGCCAAGGGAATCCGCTGCAATGCCGTACTCCCTGGACTGCTGATGACACCGATGATGCTCGGGACCCTTTCGCGACACTATGGGAACGACGTCGACGCGCTGATCCGCAAGCGGGACGCCGTTTCACCGACTGGAAAAATGGGAACCGGATGGGACATTGCCTACGCCGTGGGCTTTCTCGCGTCGGACGAAAGCCGCTATATCAACGGCGTCCTCCTGCCGGTGGACGGTGGGTTGAGTTGTCAGGTCATCGGCTCGACTGGGTAGCGCGCCGGAGTCATGGGAGTGGGATGAAGGCGGGAAGCTGTGAACCGCAGCACTAGCCTATCTTGCTGACCAGCGCCCCCAACTTGTCGATCCGCATCTCGACAACGTCCCCAGTCTGGATCTTCAAGTTGGCGTCCAGTCCGCAGCCCCCCGGAAAGGCGCCGCTGGTCACGACATGTCCTGGCATGAGCGTCTGCGCTCGTGAGAGGTAAGACACCAGATCGGCGAAGCTCCATGCCATTTCAGACGTCCGATAGCTGTTCACGGTCTTGCCATTCACGACGAAGGACATCTCGAGATCCTGCGGGTCACCAACCTCGTCGGCCGTCACCAGCCAAGGTCCGAGGACGTTGCTGTGGTCGGCGTCCTTGCCCTTCGTTGGGCCAAGGCCAAACGCCATCTCCTTGCGCTGGATTTCGCGAAAGCTCACGTCGTTGAAGATGGTGTAGCCAACAATCGCGCGCCGTGCGTCGTCGATCGACAGGTCGCGCCCGCCCGTGCCGATGACCGCCGCCATCTCGCACTCCACGTCGGTTTCGCTCGCATAAGCAGGCCTTGGGATCACCGTGCCGGGGCCTTCGACTGCGTCGGGATTGGCCTTGTAGTAGGCCCGCATGTCGCTGTTGCGATCGGGGAAATTGAGCATCGCGAAGCCCTTGTCCCTGCTGTCATCGACGTGAGCGGACCAGGTGATGAAGCAAGCGATGCCGGGGGGACGCGGAATCGGCGATAGCAACCGCACGGCCCCGATCTCGTACGCGACGCGCGCACCTGCCCGCGTGGCTTCACGCCCGGAAGTCACCGCGTAGTCCAGCGCTTCCTCTGCCCACTGCAGTCCGAGAGGCCCGGAACCAATCAGCGCGAGCATGTCGCTCGGCACCTGAGCGTCGCCAACACGCGCGGCAGCAGAAGCGCTCAGATGTTGCTCCAGGTACGCGACTCGCGCCGCAGTCGCATCGATGATCGTTCGATCGCGAACGATACCGACACGGCGGATTTCCCCCAAAGGTCCGGAGACGGCAAAGGTGCAGAGTTTCATAGCTTTGGCTCAGCAGACAGTTGAGGACTCACGATTGCTGAGGCCAACGCTGGTCGGCTTCACATCGTGGAGATGTTCGACGCACCCTGCGGGCGGCACGTTTCAAGGAGCAGAAAACTTCTCGTCGAGAGGGAGCATCGTCTCAAAGCCGGGCTCGATCGGAACGTCCAGCGAATTGACGACGCGGCCGACGCAAGCATAGAAGCCCGCAATCACAACGAGCTCGACAAGCTGCTCATTCGGTAACACGGCCTTGAGGGCATTGATCGTGGCCTCGGTTGCACCGCATTTGATGGCGGTGTCTTCAGCCAGTGCCAGCACAGCGCGCTCGGCTTCGGAGTAGATGTCGCTGGTCTGCCAATGCTCCAGAGCATGCAACTTTTGTTCTGGAACGCCTTCATCGAGCGCGGCCACCCAGTGATGCTTCCACTCGTATTCGGCCTGCTGCAGCTGTCCGGAGCGAACGATCATCAGTTCCCGCAGCGCCGCTGGCGAGCTGGTCTTGAACCGCAAAGCATGCCCGAACTCCATCCAAGCCGGCAGCAGGCCGGGCGCCCATCCGAGCAGCCGATAAAGGTGCAACACCGGTGCACCCTGCCAACGTTTTCGCAACCGCTGGAACACATCGGCGACTTGCGGGTCCTCCGGCTGCTCGGGGACGAAGGGGAGGCGGCTCATACGGACTCGGTCGGGTCATCCAGCTCGGTGAGTCGCCGCACCCATTCACGACGCTCGGGACCCAGCATGGCCGTCACCACCTTGAAATAACTTTCCACATCCGCCTCGCTCACGCTGTCGTAACCGCGCTGGATACGCTCGCGCTGGCCCGCCGAGACGAACTCCAGGAGCTTGTCCCCCTTGCGGGAGCAATACAGCTGCTTGACTCGTCCGTCCTGCTCGGACGCCCGGCTCAGGATGAACCCGTCCGCGATCAGTTGCCGCAGTGGTGCTTGGATGTTTTGGTGTTTCACACCGAGCACGGCGAGCAGTTCGCTGACGGTGATGCCGGGGGTAAAGTGCGCGAAGTAGAGGATGCGGTGATGGACGCGCCCGAGCGTCTTCGTGAGCAACCTTGCATCGGCATCATCGCCGAGGCTCAGCTGCAGCATGAAATGCAGCACGAGCCCCTTGTGGACGAGCCGCTTGAGTTCGGATGCGGACAGCCGCGCGGCGTGCGGCTTCGCGGCGGACGTTGAAGCACTTGGCATGCCTTGAGTCTAAGGCGTGCTCACTCCAGTGAGAGCCCGAGCGATTTCGCGATCGGACCCCATGCGGCACGGTCGCGCGCCACCCGCTCGGAAAACGCCTTGGGCGTCTCGTTCAATGGCGCGAACCCGGCAGCGCTCATCGTCTTCAGGACCGCGGGGTCGGCCGCCGCGGTCGTCAGCAACTGGCCCATGCGGCTGACTATGGCCGGCGGCGTGCCGGCGGGCGCATACACGCCGTAGTAGACGGTGGGCGTGAAGTTGAAGCCAGCTTCACTTACGGTGGGGACGTTGGGCAGGGCGGGATACCGCTCGCCTGCCAGCACTGCGAGCGGGCGCATCTTGCCTTCGTTGATGAACTGCGCGATGGGACCATAGAACAGCAGCGTCGCCGAGGCATCGCCGCCGAGCGTTGCCTGCAGCATCTGTGGCACGCCGGGGTAGGGGACATTCGTGAAGCTGCCGCCCATCGACTTGTTGAACTGCGCCATCATCAGGTGGGCCGCACTGCCGACACCCCACGTGGCGAAGTTCGCCTTCTGCTTATTCGCCTGTGACCAGGCGGCGAGTTCCTTCAGGTCCTTGGCAGGAACGCTGCTGTTGGCGACGATCGCGAGCACGACCGTCGCGATCGGGGCGACGACGGTGAAGTCGTGTTCGACGTCATAGGGCACCTTCTTGTAAATGTGCGTGTTGATGGCCATGACGTCGGACACGGGCAGGCAGTACGTGTACCCGTCGGCGGCGGCGCCCTTGCACGCCGCGGCGCCGATCATGCCGTTCGCGCCCGCGCGGTTGTCGATGACCATCGGCTGGCCCGTCTGCTTCTGGAAGACGTCCGCGATGGCGCGCGCCAGGATATCCCCTCCGCCGCCGGCCGGATAGGGAACGATCATCTTCACGGGGCGGGAAGGGAAGGCGTCCTGTGCCGTCGCGATGGAGCCGAAGGCAAGGCACGTGATCGCGATCAGGGCGGGAAGCAATTTCTTCATTGCAGGTCTCCTGGGGTGGGCAAAAGGTCTGGAGGGTGCGCGGCAATGACCGTGCCGCGCGAGGACGGCGCCAGCCGGAACTTCGGTGGCACGTAGTGATGGGCTGCGTCGTGAGGAAAGTGGACGACGGCCAGCTCGCCGCCGGGGCCGGCAGCAAGGAAAGATGGATCCTCATCGCCTGCAGTGTTGGACATGCCGAGTTGCGTCTACTGCTTCTGGGAGTGAGCGGCACCGGTCGATTCGACGAGGCGCTTCCACTTCGGCACTTCTGCTTCGATCTGCTTGGCGAAAGCGCCCGTGCCCAGCGGGTCGGGCTCGATGCCGGCCGCAACCAGCTTGGCCTGAAACTCCGACCGCTGAGCTACCTTCAGGAACGCCGCATTCAGTTTCTCGATGAGGGCGTCGGGCACGTTGTTGCGTGCCAGCGCGCCGCCCCAGGACGTGAGCTCGAAGCCCGGCAACGCGGCCTCCGAAATCGTCGGGACTTCCGGCATGGCGCTGGACCGCTTGAGGCCGCTCACGCCGAGCAGCTTCAAGTTGCCTGCCTTCGCTTGAGGCAGTGCAGTCGCGATGGCGGTGAAGGTGATGTCCAGGTGGCCGGCGATAACGTCGGTGAGCGCCTGGCTGCCGCTGGTGTAGGGGACGTGTTCGATCGTCGTTCCTGCCATCTGGTTGAACAGGGAGAAGGCGAGGTGAATCGTCCCGCCCAGCCCGCTGGACGAGTACCTCAGCTTGCCCGGGTTTGCCTTCGCGAACTCGATGACCTGCTTCGCGGTGGTGAACGGCGAGGACTTTCCGGCCACCATGACGAGCTGCGCATTGCTAACCTTGGTGACGGGACGGAAATCCTTCACCGCATCGAATGGCAGCGAAGCGAAAACGAATTGGTTGATGTAGTGTGCCGGCGCCGTGAAGAGCAGTGTGTAGCCGTCGGGCGCGGCCTTCGCCACCACTTCGGTGCCGATGACGCCCGACGCTCCAAGCTTGTTGTCGACGACGATCGGCACCTTGAGCTCTTCCGAAGCCCCGGCCGCGGCCAGCCGACCCACGATATCGAGCGCCGTGCCGGGCGCGAACGGGACGATGAGCTTGATGGGTTTGTCGGGGTAAGCGCCTTCCGCCAGTGCCAACATCGGGATGCCGGTGGCCAGCAGGGGCAGCGCGAGTATGCTGCGTCGCTTCATCGTGAGAGCTCCTTGCGGAATTCGAGCACATATAACAAGCCGCTTGTGCGAGTATTAACCCGTAGTCGGATCGGACCTCCGGGCCGATAAACTACAACCTACCTGTAACATCTCGCGGGAACCCTCATGAGGCTGATCGACTATTTCAGGCGCGGCATGCTGAGCGCTCCGGAGCGCACGGCGTTTGTTGACGCCGATGGCCAAGGCGCGTACACGTACGCGCAGGTGAACGAGCTTGCCGAGCGCGTAGCGGCTGGATTGCACGCTGCCGGGAACGCGGCCGCAAACGTCGCCGTGTACAGCCCCAACGATCCGAAGGCGTTCTGCGCCATGATCGGCATCTTCCGCGCTGGAGGCCGGTGGGTGCCGATCAACATGCGCAACCCCGTGCACGTCAATGCGGCCTTCCTGCGTACGACGAAGTGCTCCCTGCTCTTCTTCCATCCGTCACTGAATGAGCAGGTGAAGGAGCTGCGCGAGGCGGTGCCGACACTTCAGCACCTCGTTTGCATCGGGGAGCCGATGGAGCAGGGTGTCGGAATCGGGTTAGACGAATTCATGGAGCGTGCCGCGGACCCGGCACCCGAGCCGGAGGATGACCCGAATCGCGTGGAGACGATCTTCCCGACCGGAGGCACAACCGGGCTTTCGAAGGCCGCGATGTGGACGCAGCGGACATGGGGCTCCGCGATCAAGGCATTCTGGACCTGCCTTCCGACCGACCGCCCGGCGGTGCACTTGGTTGCCGCTCCCATGACGCATGGCGCCGGTGTCGTCGGCCTCATGATGATGGCCGAGGGCGCAACGAACGTGGTGCTGCCCTCTGCCAACGCGCTTGGCATCCTGGAGGCGATTCAGCGCCACAAGGCGACGCACTTCTACATTCCGCCCACTGTTCTCTACAGCATGCTGGCGCACCCGCGCGTCCGGGAGTTCGACTACTCATCGCTGCGTGCGATCGTGCTCGCTGCATCTCCGGTTGCACCTGCCAAGTTCAAGGAAGCGATGGACGTGTTCGGGCCGGTGATGTGCCAGTCGTTCGGCCAGGCGGAGGCGCCGATGTTCCTGACATTCCTGTCGACGCGAGACCTGTTGAATGCGCCGGAAGGGAGCGATCGCTGGTCAAGCTGCGGGCGTCCGACGCTCGGACAGCGCGTCGAAATCATGGATGACGATGGCAATCTGCTTGCGCCTGGTGGCCGCGGCGAGATCGTCGCGCGGGGGGACTTGGTGTTCCGCGGCTACTACGAGAATCCGGAAGCGACCGCTGAAGTGTCGAGGTTCGGCTGGCATCACACGGGCGATATCGGCTACAAGGACGACCGCGGCTTCACGTACATCGTCGATCGCAAGAAGGACATGATCGTTACCGGAGGCTTCAACGTCTTCAGTGCCGAGGTCGAGCATGTGATCGCCGGCCACCCGTGCGTGGAGGACTGTGCGGTCGTCGGCGTGCCGGACCAGAAGTGGGGCGAGGCAGTCAAGGCGGTGATCCAACTGAAGCCCTCGATGCAGGCCACCGAAGAGGAAATCATCCAGTTGGTGAAGTCGACGCTTGGCTCCGTCCATGCACCCAAATCGGTGGATTTCGTCGCCAGCTTACCCCGCAGCCCCAATGGCAAGGTGCTCAAGCGCGAGATTCGTGACAAGTTCTGGGAAGGCGTGGAGCGCCGCGTCGGGTAAGCGGCATGGGAAGTCGCCTCGAAGGCAAGGTGGCCATCGTGACTGGCGCCGGGACGCGCGGTGACGGCATCGGCAACGGAAAGGCATGCGCCTTCGTTTACGCGCGAGAAGGCGCACGCGTGCTGGCTGCGGACGTCGACATGGGACTTGCAGAAGCGACGGCCGAAATGATCCGTGCAGAAGGTGGCACGTGCATTCCATTTCGCGCTGATGTCTCCAGGTCCGAGGATTGCCGCGCCCTGACCGAAGCGTGCATCAAGAGTTTCGGCCGAATCGACGTGCTGCACAACAATGTCGGAATCACCAATTCAGGCGGGCCCGTCGAGTATGCCGAGGAGCAGTGGGATCGCATGATGAATGTCAATGCGAAGAGCATGTTCCTCACAGCGAAGCACGCGCTGCCGCACATGGAGCTGCAGGGCAGCGGATCCATTGTCAACATCGGCTCCATCAACGGTGAACGGGCGATCCCATTCCCGAAGTTCGCTTACGCGGCGTCCAAGGCGGCAATGATCGCCATGTCACGCGAGATCGCGATCCAGTACGCACCGAAAGGCATACGCAGCAATGTGGTGCTGGTTGGCCTGATCAGGTCGCCGATCGTCGAGCAGAACAACACTAGGCTGTATGGCGGCGACCCGGACGAGATGTGGCGCAAGCGTGATGCCATGTCCCCGACGGGCAAGCAAGGTGAAGTCTGGGACGTCGCGAACGCGAGTCTTTTCTTCGCATCGGATGAATCGCGGTACGTGAACGGCACCGTCTTGCCCGTAGACGGAGGCCTGATCAACATGGTGAAGCTGTAGCGTCCCCCCGGGGCCGTTCGAGTGAACGCACGCTCTATAATGAGCACATGTTCGATAAGGAATCCGGGGTGCCGGGGCGACTCACCGGTAAGCGGGCCGCAATCACCGGGGGCGCGGCCGGCATCGGGCTAGCGATCGCGCAGCGATTCGCCGGGGAAGGCGCTTCGATCGCCGTGTGCGATCCAGACCGGGCGAGGCTTGCCGCCCTCCAGCAGGAGCGCCCCGATTGGCTGTACGTTGCCGCGGACGTCTCCATCGAGTCGCAGGTCGCCGAGTTCTTCGAAGCGTGCCGGGCCCGCTTCGGAGCTTTGGACTGCCTCGTCAACAACGCGGGGATCTCGGGGCCGACGGCAGGCATCGAATCGATCGCGCTCGCCGACTGGGAGGCGGTCTACGCGTGCAACGTGCGCGGCGCATATCTTTGCACCCGCGCAGCAGTGGGCCTGCTCAAGAGCGCAGGCGGATCCATCATCATGATGTCATCGCTGGCCGGCCGTGTGGGCGTTCCCTTTCGAACGCCCTACGCGTCGGCGAAATGGGCGCTCATCGGGCTCACCAAGAGCCTCGCTGTTGAACTGGGCGAGCACAAGATCAGGGTGAACGCCATCCTGCCGGGCCTCACGCGGGGGCCGCGGCTGGAGCGGGTGATCGAGGCCCGAGCGGCAAGCTCCGGGCGCACGTTCGAGGAGCAGGTTGCCGTCGAGGTCTCCGCCGGCGCCCTCGGCGAACTCGTCGAGCCGGAGGACATCGCAAGTGCGGCTCTCTACCTCGCCAGCGACGAAGGCCGGCGGGTCACCGGTGTCTCACTGCCCGTAGACGCCGGGCTCGAATCCGCGACCTTCCGGTGAGCGCTCCAAGGCCGCATCGCCGCACCCGTGATGCTAAGCTTCGCGCCTTTTCCCGGAGCCGTCATTGAGCAGCGAGTCCGTCGAGCGAGGGAGACAACGAGCAGACCAGTCGCGCCGTGTCAGGCTGCCGCCTGACCTGCGAAAGTCGATGATTCTCCACGCCGCGATCGACTTCTTCGCGCTGCACGGGGTCTCCTCGTTTTCAGTGCAATAAGTGACGGTACGAAAAGCTAGCACTGGCGCGGAGGTGGTGTTGGTAGATCGTTGATTTCATTGACTTTCCTGTTCACTTTCAAATCTGCGATTCGTGGCGTCAAACCGTGGTCGGTTTCATCCATTGGTGCCAGTTATCGATGCATTTGGCCGCGAAGGCAGGATTTGGTCAGCATAGCGGTCAACCGGGAAGCGAAACACACCCCGCAAGTTGATGCTCTCCAGCCTGGTGGGCGCAATCTTCCCGATCAGTTCCGGTGGAATGACCTGGCGGCGGTTCGACCAGCGATCCAGGACCGCCTGCATCTGTGAGGTATTCCACGCCATCACGATGTTGGCCATCAGGCTCAACGCATCGGCCACAGCCTGCATTTCATCGACACGTTTGGCCTGCGCCGGGCTGATCCGGCCGGTATAAATGGCGCGCTTGAGGGCGTTAACAGCCTCGCCCCGATTGAGCACCCGGCGCAACTCGTTCCTGAAAGCGTCCTTGACAAAGTAGTCAGCCAAAAACGCCGTACGCAGCAACCGCCCCAATTGCACGCCAGCCTCATAGATTGGATCGCCCTGGGCGGCAGAACCGAACCGCGCAAGAGCTGCCACCGCACTGGCATGTCCGCTCATGACCGAGGCTGCCAGGTGCACCAGACTATCCCAATGCTTTTCGATCAAAGCGACGTCGACATTGGCTTCGCACACCGCAGCGATTTCTGCGGGCACTTTGGTGCCGCGTGGCACAAAGAGGTGGCGCTGTTTGAGTTCCTTCAACCGCGGGCAAAGATCAAAACCAAGCAAACGGGCATGTGACATGGCAAAGTCGGTGTAGCCATGGGTATCCACAGCAAGCTGGCTGGTCTCCAGCTTTTCTTGGCGGATGACACCTTCAATGGCCACGCCCGCCTGGCGCTCATTGAGCACAAAGGGCTGCGCATGGAAGATGCCCCACCGGTCTTTTACATGGGAGTAGATTCCAATGGAAGGTGTGTTGCGCCGAGGATCAAGCCGGGCTTGCCACACCCGTTTGGTGGTCTCCATGCTCATCATGTCAGAAGATGCCAAATCGGACCGCCCCCAGGTGGCGGCAATCGGGTGTCGCTGCATGAATTCCAGCACAGCCTGGCAGGCCTGGCTCAGACGCCGTTCGTCCCGCGCCCAGCGCATGGCCTGGCGAATGCTGGTGGCAGACAATTGCGGAATCATGCGCGCGCATTCGACCGCAGTCAGACTGGTGCCGTGGGCCATGATGCCGGCATAGACCATCAGCAGCTCGTCGGTAGAGCGCGGCTCACGTCCGAGCATGATCCAGCTAAAGCGCACCTGGGCGTCAACGGCCAGAATCACTTCCGGCAATTGAACCTCACCGATGCGGTGATCCAAAGCCGCGCGCAGCTTGGTCACTTCTGGGTCTTCGTCCTCTGCGGGCAATGGCGACAAATGGAGTTCATCATCCACGCGCAGTACGCCACTGCGGGCTGCAGCGGCCACCGCATCGACACCGGCAGTTACTCTGGCCAGCAAAGGCTTCAAGAAAGTGGCAGCCTTGCTGGGTAACGATAGACGGGCATAGTGTTTCTTGGACTCTGCCTGCCAACGCTCGTCCGTGAAGAACAAGCGCGCACGACCCCGAAAGCTCAGGCTGTGCTCAATCCAGACCGAGCCATTGCGCACCGCGCGGCGCAGGGCAAACAGGGTGGCCACCTCCAACGCCTGAAACGCCCGTTCCCGGTCTGGGCTGGAGATCGAAACCTGCCAGATCATTCCCAGACTTGGTGCCACCACTTCAACTGGCAGCTTTCTGGATCCTTTGAGATATAAAGCTTGCAGCTTGGCAAGGTACTCGATGGCAGGATGCTCGCCGGTGGCCTGCCAGGGCAGCTTTGCAATGGCGACGAGCAACGACCGCACGGGGCGAATTCCATCAATCAATCCCTCGCGGACCAGGGAGGCCCTGCTCGGTGGTTTGCGTTTCTGGGTTTCGGTGATCAAGGCTTCAAGACGGGCACGCAACTCAGCATCTGGCACCGCACCTTGCGCGCTCAAGGCAACAAGTTCGCCGAGCAGCGTTTTGTACATTGCGGCCCAATTGACGGTAGCGGGGACATCGGCGGCAGCCTGACGCCACAGATCGGCGATCCGGCGCTGCACCATAAGGATCAACTGGTCTGTGGTGGTGAACAGGCAATACCGAAGAAAGCATGCGACCTCCACGGTGCGCGCTGGCTCTTTGATCTTGGCTCCGGCTGAGGGCGGCCTGGAGACAAGTCGGCGCGCGTAGCGGCGCAAGATGAGATCGGGGATGTCTGCCAGGTGCTTATGAACGTCCAGCGTGTAAAGCAGGTCGATGCGCTCCAGTACCTCGCTGATTTGGCGGGTTGAGTGTTTCGCCGGTGCAGCCCATAGCCAACTCTGCTGGGTTTGTCCATCTGGGCGCAGCTCTGAAACTGAGGCTCGCCAGCGATCAAGTGTTGCTGGATCAACGCTGGCGGCGATGGCGGTGCCTGTTTCAACTTCAAGCTGGGCAAGTGCCGCCGCAATCAGTGTCCGAATTGCCCGCTCGTGCACGATCACCAGCTTGTTCTTGTACAGCCATTGACGCGCCCGCACGAGTAGCTGATCGCGGTCGGCGCAGCGCGCCACTTCGTCGCGCAGTTCACGTACCAGTGAGCGGCGCTGGTGCTCGCTCATCCACTGGAATCCAAGGACCGTGCAGGCTACTTGTTGGTGATCGAATAGCGTGCGCCCGCGTTCATACATGGCTCTCAGCGAGGCGACTTCTGGTGCTGCAATGCCAAGCTCGTTGCCAAGGTGGCGCCACAAGGCTACTGGAATTACCCGAAAGGCACCGAGCAAACGCCCACTCATGCGCAGGAAACCAATATGGAGCGCCAGACCAAGCTTGTGGGAATCACCTCGGCGTGCATTGATTGCGTCGCGCTCGGCACCATCGAAGGTGAAAAATGCCTTCATCTCGAAGTCGCTGATATCGCGGGGGAGCCCACGCATCCCCAAAAACGTTGTGTGCCAACCCTGCATCGTGAACCTCAAAAGTGGGAGGCCACCATACCCGTTTACAAAGCGAACAGGAAAGTCAATGAAATCAACGGTCTACCCAGACCACCCCCGCGCCAGTGCTAGCTTTGCGTACCGTCACTTATTGCACTGAAAACGAGGAGACCCCCAGAACCGTTACCAAACAAGCGCGGAGTTCAGTGCCGCGCTGGAGGCGGCGATCCTCAGGTAGCTGGACCAGAGGCCGAGAAGGTGGATGCGGATTGGGTCAAAGCTGAACGCGCCCTGTTCCCTTTGTAGGGTTGTCGGCTTCTGCGCCGCATCTCGGACGATATCGCTCAGCTCTTAGCGGATGTTCGCGGCAGAGATCGTGGGGTTCTCTGCGATCAATATTGGGGTCTAGGTGACCTGCCGTGGCACGGAACAGAGGGAGTTCGCGAAGCCGCTCCAATGGACCGCCTGCCTCACTTGTGGCAAACCAAGCAGGCTCCGCCGCCTTCATCCTCGCCATAGACGTCGTCGATGTCTTCGGGGCATTCCCTCACTGGGCGCAGTGGGTTGATGGGAATGCTCCTGCGCAAGCGTGCGCGGCGGATCTCGTATTCAGCCTTGATCTCGGCGACGCGCTCGGGCTTCTCCATGTCCCACAGGGATTCGCCCTTCGACCAGGTGAAGGGCGAGCCATGCTCCAAGGCGTCCTTCTCAAGCTCTTTGGCTTTTTCGTAGTCCTCGGGGTGCTGCTCGCGCAGCCGAACCCATTCGATCTTCTGCTGGAAGAAGCAGAAGGTGCAGCCGCTTCGCGAACGCCACTCGTAATACTGTGGGTAGCCGACTCCCGAGGACTCAAGGATGTCCACGACGCCAGCCTTATCAATGCCAGCCTCCCTGAAGGGCAGGCGGACGACCAGGTTGTCCGCCTTTGATGAGTAGCCCTCGCGGTAGTCCTCGTCAGCGCGGATTGCCACATAGGAGAAAACTTGGTCGCCAGCCGCAAGCCAGGGCCTGACCCACTGTTCGAAGGGAGCCAACTTGAGCTTTCGGGTGCACCAGCGTGTCTGCGGGTTGGGGAGAAAGTGGTTGTATTCGCGCAGCCAAAAGCGGAAGTCCCGCCGGGGATTGAGCCGGGCGATGGGCTTGCCCAGGTAGCCTTCAAGTCTGCCCAGGAACTCGTAGACCTCGGGAAGCTCTTCCCCGGTGTCGGTGAAGAAGTAGTCGATGTCGAGTTCTGGATGCTTGTCGCGCATCCAGACGGCCAAGGCGGCGCTGTCTTTGCCTCCTGAGATGCCCAAGACATGCCGCTCAGCCATTGGATTCCTCCCTCTCCGTAGCCAGCTTCATGCCGGCCTTCGCCAGGATCGCCAGCAAGACATCAGTGCCCAGGCCTTGGCCCTGCAGCATGCTTGCCAACTCAGCCGCCTTGTCATCGACCATCTTGCGGTGCCTCTCCGAGATGGCGAACGAGCGCGAGATCGTCCGGGTCTCCGCGCCCGCGCCGATGACGACGGCGATGGCTTCGCTGCGCGCCTTGCGGCCTTGGACCGCCACGAAGGCCTCCGCCTCGCGGAAGCGGCGCGCGAACTGCGCCAGCTCCAGCAACGCTGCGTCGATGTGCCGATCAACCCAGTCACGGGGTGGCTTGTCCGCAGCCAGGCTCAGCAGACCCTCCAGGGACTCGCGAGAGCCATCGTAGGAGGCCAGGCGGGTGGCGAATGCATCCAACCGGAAGTTACCCGCCACGCCCGCCAAGGCCGTGGCCCTCTCCCGCAGGGAGTCCAGGTCATCTCGGGTCGCATCGAGGGCGGCAAGCATCTTGGCCTCGACTTCGCCGAGCATCTTGGCGTACGCCGTCGCCAGCTCCTTCAAAGGGGCCCGAAGCTCTTTGACATAGGACTTGCCATCGGCTGCGCCAAGCAGGGATGCCAGGTCAACGAAGAGAACCTTGTGCGGGTCGCTGGCTTTGAGCAGCATATCCCGCATGGCCTTGGCCGTCGCCCCCAACCGCTGCGTGCGGCGCGACCACTCGGGAAGGTTGAAGACCATGGCCACAAGGCCGCGGGCGGCTTCGAGCGGATCGGCCGCGCCAGCTTTCTCACCGATTTCAGCCAGCAGACGGGCGATGCCTTCGAGGATGCGGTTCTTGTCCTCGTCAATGGCGATCCACCGCAGTGTGAAGCGCGAGGGATCCTGCAGGCACTCGTCGATGTCGGCGTCGCTCAGCCTAGGCGTGAACATGCCATCTTTGTAGACGGCCACGTTGGCCTTGTGCGCAAGAAGGAAGGCTGTCAAGAACACAGGCAGCACGCCTTGCTTCATGCCGAAGGGCGGCTGGCTCCAGAGCTCGTAGACCGCATCGACGCCCACGCGGGCGTTGGCATCCGTGAACAGGTCCCTGGTCGCGCGCCAGAGCTCGATGAAGCCCTCGCCCGACTCGATAGAGGGCGGGCAGAAGCGCCAGGCGCCGCTCTCCTTGCGGTAGAGGTCGGACGCGGTCAGCAGGGTGTCGAGCAGCCCGCGCTCCGCCGGGAAGCCCTCGATGCCGAGCCTCTCTTGACCTTCGGCATTGATCATGGAGTGCAGCAGGTCGCGGCGCGCCTTGACGCTGTTGCTCGAAACGCTGTCGCGGTTGACCAGCTCGCTCCACACCGCCGGACAGTGGTGGTAGAGCTTGTCTGCGAGGTCCGAGGCGACAGGAGAGAGCTTGGCCCCCGGCTCGATGACTTGATCGCTTCCGTCGTGCCACTTCGACAGCGAGACTGCGGCTTGGAGGTGGTCTTCAAGGTCGGAGCGGGTCGCAGCCAGCCGGGCGAAGACTTCCCGCCGCGCAACGGGATCCCCGCCCAGCTCATGGCGCTCCTTGACCTGCTCAAGGGCCACCAGCTCCGCCGAGAGCTCGGCGATTCGGGCATGGTTCGACGGGATCCCGATGAGCACGGGCCAGGGATCAAGCCTCGCGCAGGCTTGTGCCCGCTTGCGGGCTTCGCGGGCGGACATACCCCTGCTAGGGATGGCGAGGATGAACTGTCCGAACTCGCCCCGCTGGGGCGAGTAGCCATCGGCGATCTTTTCGGCCTGCTCGACGCTGCGCAGCGAAAGCTCCATCCAGCGCATGGAGCCTGTCTCGTGGTAGTGCCGCTTGGCGACCACCGGATGCATGCCCATGAGCTGTGAGAGCTTCGCGTAGTCGATGCCGGGGGAGGCGGCCAGGGCTTGAGCCATGGCCGCATCGATGTCGAAGTCGCTGCCCTCGAAGACCGACCAAGCCCCGGTGTAGCTCTTGAAGAGAGCGACCTTTAAGGCGGCCAGCTTGCGCAGAGCCTCGTCAATCTGCTCCTGCGGAACCTTGTAGAACAAGGCGGAGAGCACCGGCAAATCGGCGGCTAGGCCCGAGCCATTGCGGAACATGTCGATGATGGCGATGTTCTTGATCATCGCCACCAAGAGCGGATCGCCCGACTTCGCCTCGGCCCGCTCCACCGCCTCGACCGCTTGGGACCAACGGTGGCCGTCGGGTGAGGCCAGGATCGCCGGCTCCAGGTTCGCCCGCAGGTAGTCCCAGTAGTCGCCGGGGCGATACCAGGTGGCTTGGCTTAGCGAGGTCGATTGCAGGTAGGAGCGGAAGCCATGGGCTTCCACCGAAGACAGGAAGCCGAAGGTACTGCGCTCGTTTTGTCCGAACTGCCGCTTTGAGATCGGGCCAAGCAATGCGGCCATGGCCGGATGTAGGGGCCAGCAGCGCGCAAGCGCGTCGGCAAAGTCCTTGCCAACGGCGGGCCTCCTGGAGCGGATGGCCTCGGCAACGATGCTGGAGGCATGGTGCATCCAATCGGGGCGGCGCTTGGCCTCGATCGCCCTGCCGATCAGCTCGACGACTTCATCGCTTGCGGCTACGAAGGGAAGGTCCAGGTAGCGGCCTTGAACCTTTGCCCAATCATCCCGGGTGTCGATGCCCAAACGGGCCGAATACTGCGCGAAGGATTGGTGCAGCACGCCCACGACGACCAAGCGGCCCTCCGAGCGCGCGGAGGCCTCGGCCAACTCTTGGAAGAAGTAGACGTCGTCGCCTGAGCCGAGGGCTGAGGCTTCGAGGAACTTGCCCATCTCATCGATGAAGACCAAGACGCCATCGCCCGGGCGATCCTTGGCTTCCGCGAGCAGCTCGGCGATGACCGATGGTGCGTTGGGCTTGTTGCGTCCGTCGAAGCTCTTGCCTTGGGCCCGCCGAATGGCGGCCCCCAACTCTGCGACCACGCTTCCACGGCGGCCAACAACCGGGAGGACAAGCCATCCTTTGCGGACCGGAAAGGCCTTGTCGAACGCAGGCTTCGAGTCAAGCCTGAGCGCCGCGCGGGCTTTCGCTCTCAGGCCCCTGTCGGGATGCAGCGCGCTGGCAAGCGCGACGGCGAGCGAGGACTTTCCTCCGCCAAAGGGTCCCGTCCAGGTGAAGCTGCGTTGATTGGTTCCGTCGATTTGACGGCACATGCCTTCGACTACCGACGAGGCTGTCGAATGGAAGATGTAGCCGTCCAGCGCATCGGCGCGGCCGATGTCCGCATCGATTCGGATCGAGCGTTGATATTGGCGCGAAATCTGGACAATGTCCGAGAGCGCCTGCTCCTTGGAATCAGCCATAGGCGCGCCTGACCATTTCTTTCCTGTCCTCTTTGGAGAGGTTCTTGCGATGGACTTGGCGCAAGCCCGCGGAGTCGGTCCACGCGAGCTTCCCACCCGTGAAGTCGGCCAAGGCGATCAGCCGCTGGGCAATCGACTCCTCATCGAGCTTGAAGACTCGCCCCGGTGAGCCTTCCGCGTAAGCGACGGTCTCGAATGCCAGCGAGCTTTGGCCTTCTGCCGTCCGGTCCCAGAAATCAATCAGGGCGTAAGCGAAGGCGCCGTCATGCAACGAGGCCTTGGGGCCCCGGCGGAATGCGTATTGGCCTTTGTGGACCTCTTGAAGCAGGCTGAGCTCGCCGAGCAGCGGCTCGGCGAAGTCTTCGGGCGAGCCTCCTGCCGCTCGGGGAGCGTAGCTGCGCAGGCAAGTCTCCAAGTCGCGTGAAAGCGTCGAGGCGGAGAGGCGGTGCCTCGGGTCTAGATCCCGGGCGTATCGGGCCAAGGGCTCTTCTAGCTCTTGGCGGGTAAAGGTCGGCGCTGTCACATGGTTGAACAGCCAATGCCATGTGGTGGAGCGGTAGCAGCGGCCGGCGAGCTGCCAATGGGCGAGCCAAGCGGTGGTGGGGTTCTCGGCGTAGGGGTCGAGGCCGCCGTCTTGCAGGATCTCCATGGCGAGGCTGCCGATGCGGAAGCCCTCGCCCTCCTCGAACATGATTCCGCAGGCGAGCGCCCAATGGCGGATGGAGGCAACCATGTTCTTGCCAACCCCAAAGGCCGCGATCGCCGACTCGTCGACGAAGGTTGACTTCTTGATGTAGCCGCCGTCAACAGTCTGCTCGAAGGCCTTCTTGAGCCACATCTGCCGCAGCGGGAAGGTCTCATGGCCTGAGAAGTGGGCGGGCGGCTTGCCTCCTGCAGCAGTTTGAGTGTTGGCCATGATCGCATCTTAGCGCGGCGAGGGGCGAACACGTCACCTTGACTGCACTCCCGCTGACGACGGGGAAGCAGTTGGCCAAGCTCGCCGAAGCTCACATGATGGATCTGTCGGAGCCTGGGTTCGAACTCGAGCGGGAGGCAGACGAGGCGTTCGCCGGACTGGTGGACTACTTCAGGGAGTACCGTGACTGCGCGGACCTCTACACCGAGTCGCCGAAGTTCGAGGTGTACGACGAACTGCAGTCCCGCATCGATGGCCTGAAGGCGCTCGGCGTGTCATTGCGCTATGCCGAACGCAAAATGCAGGTGAAGTGGGGAGCCGACCCCGATGCCAAGCCGATGCCGGTGAGCGTTCTGTACGTTGTCGCTTTCCCGCTGGGCAAGGAGCCGGACCAGTTTGCGACACCGAAGTCCGGCGGCATTCGCTTCTGATGCAAGTGGGACGCTGTGCCGTCCACACCAGATCCGAGTTGCTTCTTCTGTATCTCGCATCGCCATCCGACAGTGAAGGTCCTGCTGCGAACCGATTGGCTCACGGCTGGCATTCGCTCGCGGAGGAGGTTCCAACCTGCCCCGTCGACGAGCCAAAGGAACACTGCAGCAGGACGAGCATCCCCAGTTGCTCCGCCCTCGGCGCAGCCAGCGGCTGCACCGGAAACGCCCCCTGCACCCGCGGGTCCGTCCCATACCGCTGCACCAGCTTGCAGAACGGGCAGTGGTCGTTCGACCGCGCCACGGAGCCGAAGGCCGCCAGGAACTCGCTGTGGCAGGTCGGGCAGGTGACGAGCGAGAAGCTCCTCGTGTCGGTGAGCCACAGGCCGTCCGTGTGCGCGGCCAGATCGAAGGCGCGGTCGAAGCTGATGCGGTGCGGCGGCTGGCAGATGCCGACGTAGTGGCGGTAGGCGCCGACGAGAGCTTCACCCGCTGGGAAGTCGGCGTCTCGCAGACGGCGGTACAGGGCCACGACGATCGACGCCTCGGCGCGGTGGAGCAGGTTGGCGCCGTGGTACCACTCGGGGGAGTCCGGCGAACGCCCTCGAGGCACGGCCATGCGGTCCGGGAAGAGCAGGCGCAGCGCCTCGCGGGGTGGCAGGCCCGTCAGATGACCGATGGTGCGCACACGTGCGCCGCAGGCCGCGCAGGCTTTGGCCAGTGCCAGGGCGCGCAGTTGGCGATCGACCCGCGACTGCATGGCGTATGACCCGGCATCTGGGCGTCAGGCTGCCGAACTGGCCGTGACATGGCGGGGGGCGTGGACCGCAGCCAGCGGTCGCACCAGCGGCAGCGGCGTGTCGAGCAGGCTGACCAGGTCGCGGCGCGGCGGGAAGAGCGTCGCGTCGCCCAGGTTGGCCACGATGGCCATCAGCTGCTGGACGCTCATCGTGACGAGCCGCTCGGCCTGGATCGCGTCGAGCGCGAAGCGGCAGCACGCCGCCGTGCGGTCGTGGAGGATGCCGTCGCGGATGGTGAGCAGCAGGGTCAGGTTGGCGATCTGCACATCGGAGAGCTGGACCTGGTTCATGGTGCGTCCTCGCGTGGGGACCACGAGCCCGTGCAGGGCAGGGTGGAGGGGTTGGTCGGTGGATGCGGGTCGTGTTGCGGTGGCTGAAGGAATGGTTCCGGCGCTGTGCGGCCAGCATAGGGTGGGCGACAGGTCGACTTCAATGGGCGGCGCGGGCCTGTGCATCTGCTTACCGAATTGCCACTCGCAAGCCCTGGCGAATTCCGGCGAATGCGTGAGCGCCACCGCATGAAGCGCTCAGTTCGCAAGTTCGGCGGCGTGAACGACGCCCTTGTCGGGGCGTCGTGCAACGTCGGCGCCGGCCCGGTCGGCGAACGGGGCTTGACCCCCGCTCGCCGCCGTGCCGGACTGCCTGCTCAGGCCGTGCTCAGATCGCTTCGGCCAGGCCCTTCCACTCGGCGGTGCCGAGCTCGATCAGCTTGCCGCCCAGCGCCTCGAACTCCGTGGCGCGGTCGTAGTCGTCGATCTCCTGGCTGTAGTGCGTCACCGCATTGACCAGCCCGTAGCCCGAGAGCTCGCCCTCGGTGATCAGATGCCGCAACACGCCCGAGCGCTCGACATCGTTGAGCGTGTAGCGCTGGGCCAGCACCTCGACCGTCTTCACCGGGTCGCCGACGAGGGGGATCTTCAGCGTCTTCTGCAGCTTCTGCGCCGTCTGCCGGAAGCTCGCCTCCGACACCGCCGCCTGCACCACGTCGCGCACCTTCAGGAAGAAGGCCTTGTCGTCGGCACGCAGGGTGTCGTCCTGGTAGACCTGCAGGCCCTCGTCCTCGGTGCCGAGCGAGCGGCCCACGTGCGTCTTGCGCAGCGACCGGTCCGCCGCGATCAGGCCGTTGCGGCAGATCAGCCGGTACAGCAGCGGCTGCACCGACAGCGTGCCCTGGCCGACCTCCGAGTTCGAGATCACCACGCCGGCCTGCACCACGTCGCCCGGCGCCATCTCGTAGGTCAGGCGCGAGGTGATGCACTTCAGGTACATGCGCGTCTCGGTCAGCTCGACCGACTCGAAACGCACTTCGGGAAGCTGCTGCAGGATGGGCAGCACGCTCTCGGCGAGGTCGAAGTTGTCGAGCCGGCGGTAGCGGTCCGACAGCACCGCGCGCACCTGGCCGTCCAGGGTGCGCAGCATGCGCCGGTCGTCCTCGCTCTGCAGCCAGGTGTTGACGTTGCGGTCCAGCAGCACCGGTTGCTCCTCGCGCATGCGCTCGAAGTAAGCGTGCGGGATCTTCAGCTTGTCGGCCAGCTGGCGGCGCGCCAGCGGCGTGACGCCGTAGCGCACCGGGTTGCCGGCTTCGTTGACGATGATGTGCGTCTGGCCGTCGTCGCCGGTGCTGTGATGCACCAGCTGCGACGGCACGATCAGGTCCTTCTTCGAGTGCATCTGGCGCTCCAGTTCCTGGGCCAGGCTCACGAGGGTACGTCCGCTCTTCATGACTTTCTCCAATCGGGGTGTGTGAAAAGCGGGGACGGCACGGCCCACGTCGGGGCACGGGTCCCCGCAGTGGGTTGACGACGACAACTCGCCGCATGCAGCGCGTCCTGGGTGGATCGGCGATGCATCGGCGAGGCAGGGGCGCGACGTCGGTGACATGGGTGTCGCCATCGGTCGCGATGGATCTCCAGGGCTGCCTTCGTGGCGCCGGGAGGCGTCACCTGGTCTGGCAGCTACCAGTCGGGAAACGACGAGGGGAGCGCGTCGGCCGCATGGCCGACGGCGCCTGACCTTTTCGCCGGCACCGGCAGGTCTTGGCGCAGGGCATTCGCCGACCCGTCCAGAGCCGCTGAAAAAGCGGGTGCGGCCCGCCGTGGCTCGCCGCACCCCAAGCTCCATGACCTCTGCCTCAGCCACCGAGGGCCACCCGGTTGCCCGAGGCCCGGTCGGCCGACGACGATGCGGTCGCTGGCCCCCGGCCCTGGTCGGGGCCGGTGGCACGCTGGCACCACACATCGGCCCAGTCCGTGCCCGCATGGCGCGGCACGAACACCCGCACCTGGCGCGGGCCGGTGGTCCTCTCCTCCCGCTTCAGCCGCCGCGCGAGCGCGTAGGCGAAGCACTGGCCGGCGAAGTCGCCGCCGGCGTCGTTGTCCGCATAGATGCAGACCTCGCGCACGGTGTCCGGCACCCAGAGCTTCTCCAGGTTGCCGGCGCTGATGCCGGCCCACACGGGCTTGCCGGTGGCCAGGTGCACCGCCAGGGCGGTCTCGATGCCTTCGCACAGCGCGAGCTGCGCGCCGGCGTCGAACAGCCGCACGGCGGCGCCGTGGATGCCCGCGGAGAGCACCTTCTTCGCGTCGGCGGCGTCGAGCTTTCGGCCATCGCGCAGGTAGGTCCGGTGCAGCGTCACGGCCTGACCATCCGGCGCCTGGATC
>NZ_JABWMJ010000040.1 GCF_013366375.1 Rhizobacter koreensis
TAGGGAAGGTCTGCATAACCCCGTGCTGACCCGTCTTGCATGAGGTCGGCGCCGGCGCGACGATGGCGAGCATGAAGCAGCTCGGACTCGGCCTGAATCTCTCGACCAAGAAGACGCGCAAGCGCGAGTTCCTGGAGGAGATGGAACGTGTGGTGCCCTGGGCGGTGCTGGTGCAGATCGTCCAGCCGCACTACCCGAAAGCCAAGACCGGACGACCGCCGTTCGGGATCGAGACGATGCTGCGCATCCACTACTTGCAACAATGGTTCGGTCTGTCGGATCCGGCGATGGAAGAGGCGCTCCACGACGTGCCCCTGTACCGCGAGTTTGCCAAGCTCGACGGCGCCACCGCTCGAATGCCCGACGAGACGACCATCCTTCGCTTTCGCCACCTGCTGGAGCGACACGACCTCGCGGTGGACATGCTGCGCGTGGTCAACGACCTGCTGCAGCACAAAGGGCTGATGCTGCGCACCGGCACGGCTGTGGACGCCACGCTCATTTCGGCGCCCAGTTCGACCAAGAACGCCGACGGCGAGCGCGACCCTGAGATGCGCCAGACCAAGAAGGGCAACAACTGGTACTTCGGCATGAAGGCGCACATCGGTGTGGATGCTGCGTCGGGGCTGGTGCACACGGTGGCGACCACGCCGGCCAACGTCAACGACCTGAACATGGCCGGAGCGCTGCTGCACGGCGACGAAGAGGCGGCGTTCGGCGACGCCGGCTACCAGGGCGTTCACAAGCGGCCGGAGGCGTCGGGGCCCACGTGGCACGTAGCGATGCGACCGGGGCTGCGCAGGAAGCTCAACCCGTTCATCGCGCCGGACATCAGCGCCGAGCGCGTGGAGAAGATGAAGGCCAGCATCCGGGCCAAGGTTGAGCACCCGTTCCGAGTGATCAAGCGCCAGTTCGGGTTCACCAAGGTTCGCTACCGAGGGCTGAGAAAGAACACCGGGCAGATCGTCACGCTGTTCGCGCTGAGCAATCTGTGGATGGCTCGACGGCAGTTGCTGGGTGCCGAGGGATGAGTGCGTCCGCAGCGGCCGAAAACGGTGCACGCGGCGCGCGAGTCGGCCTGCCGAAGGCCCTTGCGCAGTCCGAAGCCGGCTCTCGCGGACCCCAAACCGTTCGATGGCACTAGTTCCACTCACTCCTTGCTGCGGAACGTGTTCTGCAGACCTTCC
>NZ_JABWMJ010000041.1 GCF_013366375.1 Rhizobacter koreensis
GGAAGGTCTGCGCAACGTGAGTCACGGCGACACCTTGACGCTCGAACTGACGATGGCAGTCCAACGAGGCAATTTCGGAGGTGCGACAGGGGATTCGCGGCGCCGCGCTCGTTGTTCGAGGCGCCTCGGTGGCCATCAGACGCACTCATCCCTGCAGCCTGATCAACTGCCTTCGCGCCATCCACAGATTGGACAGCGCGAAGAGCGTGACGATCTGCGCCGTGTTCTTGGCCAATCCTCGGTAGCGCACCTTCGTGAACCCGAACTGGCGCTTGATCACCCGGAACGGGTGCTCGACTTTGGCGCGGATGCTGGCCTTCATCCGTTCGACGCGCTCGGCCACCATGTCGGGATGGATGAACGGGTTCAAGCGCCTGCGCAAGCCCGGCCGCATTGCCACGTGCCACGTGGGCCCCGCCGCCTCGGTCCGCTTGTGCACGCCCTGGTAGCCGGCGTCGCCGAAGGCCGCTTCCTCATCCCCGTGCAGCAGCGCCCCAGCCATGTTCAGGTCGTTCATGTTCGCCGCCGTGCCCGCAACCGTGTGCACCAGGCCGGAGTGCGCGTCGACGCCGATGTGTGCCTTCATCCCGAAGTACCAGTTGTTGCCCTTCCTGGTCTGCTTCATCTCCGGGTCGCGCTCACCGTCGGCGTTCTTCGTCGAACTCGGCGCCGAGATGAGCGTCGCGTCTACCGCAGTGCCGGTGCGCATCATCAGACCCTTGGCTTGCAGGATGTCGTTGACAACCCGCAGCATGTCGACTGCAAGGTTGTGGCGCTCGAGCAGGTGCCTGAAGCGAAGGATGGTGGTCTCGTCAGGCAGCCGAGCGGCCACGCCATCGAGCTTGGCGAACTCTCGGTACAGCGGCACATCGTGCAGCGCCTCTTCCATCGCCGGGTCGCTCAGGCCGAACCATTGCTGGAGGTAGTGAATCCTCAGCATGGTGGCAATGCCGAACGGCGGCCGCCCCGTCTTTGCCTTCGGATAGTACGGCTCGACGATCTGGACCAACACCGCCCACGGCACCACCCGTTCCATCTCCTCCAGGAACTCGCGCTTGCGCGTCTTCTTGGTCGACAGATTCAAACCCAGGCCCAACTGCTTCATGGCTTCAGCGCGCTTGGCGATCATGGGCCTCAATCATGCAAGCTGCGGGCCGGTTTTGCAGAGCTTCCCTA
>NZ_JABWMJ010000005.1 GCF_013366375.1 Rhizobacter koreensis
GACAACGTCTCGATCACCGTCAAGCTGATCAACCCGATCGCGATGGAAGAGGGCCTGCGCTTCGCGATCCGCGAAGGCGGCCGCACCGTCGGCGCCGGCGTGGTGGCGAAGATCCTCGAGTAATTCCGCGTGGCGCGGCGCCCGGGTGGCGCCGCGTTGCCGAATCCCCGCGGCCGACGCCGCATCGCTCTTTGAAAGAACACCATGGCCACGCAACAGAAAATCCGGATCCGCCTCAAGGCGTTCGACTACAAGCTGATCGACCAGTCCGCGCTCGAGATCGTCGACACCGCCAAGCGCACCGGCGCGATCGTCAAGGGGCCGGTGCCGCTGCCGACGCGCATGCAGCGCTTCGACATCCTGCGTTCGCCGCACGTCAACAAGACGTCGCGCGACCAGTTCGAGATCCGCACCCACCAGCGGCTGATGGACATCGTCGATCCGACCGACAAGACCGTCGACGCGCTGATGAAGCTCGACCTGCCGGCTGGCGTCGACGTCGAGATCAAGCTGCAGTAACCCTTTGGCGAGCCGCCCTCGGGGCGGCGCCACTGGAACCCAGCCCGCGGTCTGCTATAGTCGCGGGCTTTTCCCAAATCAGCTGCTACCCACGAGATCGCGCGGCCGGCTTTCGGCCAGCGCGGCACACGCAGCGATGCGGCGCCTTTCGCGGGCGCCGCGCTCAGTCAGCCCGGCCAATCGTTGTCGGGCTCGTGAAACAAAGGCCGTGGCTCGCCATGGCTGGAGAACAATGATGACGACTCCCAATCCAGGCGAGCGCCTGGGGCTACTCGGCCGGAAGGTGGGCATGATGCGCATCTTCACGGACGACGGCGACGCGATCCCCGTCACCGTCCTCGACGTGTCGAACAACCGCGTCACCCAGGTCAAGACCGCCGAGACCGACGGCTACACCGCCCTCCAGGTCGCGTTCGGCCAGCGCAAGGCCTCGCGCGTGACCAAGCCCGAAGCCGGTCACCTGGCCAAGGCCGGCGTCGAAGCCGGTGAGGTGCTCAAGGAATTCCGCGTCCCCGCCGACGTCGCGGCTGGTTATCAGCCGGGCGCCGCCGTGCCGGTGACGGGCGTGTTCGCCGTGGGCCAGCTCGTCGACGTGCAAGGCACCTCGATCGGCAAGGGCTTCACCGGCACCATCAAGCGCCACAACTTCGGCTCGCAGCGCGCCTCGCACGGCAACAGCCGCTCGCACAACGTGCCGGGCTCGATCTCGATGGCGCAGGACCCGGGCCGCGTGTTCCCGGGCAAGAAGATGTCGGGTCAGCTCGGCAACGTCACCAAGACGGTCCAGAACCTCGACATCGTCCGCATCGACGAAGCGCGCTCGCTGCTGCTCGTGCGCGGTGCCGTCCCGGGTGCGAAGAACGGCCACGTGGTCGTTCGCCCGGCAGTCAAGGCGCCGCCCCAGGGCGCGCCAGCCAAGGGAGCCGTCTGATGCAGCTCGAACTCCTCAACGAACAAGGCCAGGCGACGTCGATGGTCGATGCGCCGGACACGCTGTTCGGCCGCGACTACAACGAAGCGCTGGTTCACCAGATCGTCGTCGCGTTCCAGGCCAATGCGCGCCAGGGTACGCGCGCCCAGCTCGACCGTGCCGAGGTCAAGCACACGACCAAGAAGCCGTGGCGCCAGAAGGGCACCGGCCGCGCACGTGCGGGCATGAGCTCGTCGCCGCTGTGGCGCGGCGGCGGTCGGATCTTCCCGAACAGCCCGAACGAGAACTTCACGCAGAAGGTCAACAAGAAGATGTATCGCGCCGGCATGGCGTCGATCTTCTCGCAGCTGGCCCGCGAAGGACGCCTCGCGATCGTCGACGACCTGACCGTCGACTCGCCCAAGACCAAGCAGCTCGCGCAGAAGCTCAAGGGCATGGGCCTCGAGTCGGTGCTCGTGATCACCCACGAGATGGGCGACAACCTGCTGCTCGCCTCGCGCAACCTGGCGAACGTTCTCGTCGTCGAGCCGCGCTACGCCGATCCGCTGGCGCTGGTTCACTACAAGAAGGTGCTCGTCACGCGCGCCGCGATGGAGCAACTGAAGGAGATGCTGGCATGAGCACGGCAGCAACCAACAACACGGCCGCCAAGAGCGCCCCGCTCGCCGCGCTGACGCCGGAAGAGCGCGCCGCCCGCAAGGCGTCGAAGAAGGCCAACAAGGCCGCCGCCGTCGCCGCGCGCCGCCCGGCGCACTCGGAGAGCCGCCTCGCGCAAGTCCTCGTCGCGCCGATCATCAGCGAGAAGGCCACGATGGCCGCGGAGAAGCACAACCAGGTGCTGTTCCAGGTGATGCGTGACGCGACCAAGCCCGAGATCAAGGCTGCGGTCGAGCTGATGTTCAAGGTCAGCGTCGACTCGGTGCAGACCGTCCAGCACAAGGGCAAGGTCAAGCGCACCGCGAAATCGAACGGTCGTCGCGACCACGTCAAGAAGGCTTACGTCTGCCTCGCGGCCGGCGAGGAGCTGAACTTCTCCGGGGAGGGCGCGTAATGCCCATCGTCAAAGTCAAGCCGACGTCGCCGGGCCGCCGCGCGGTCGTCAAGGTCGTGCATCCGCATCTCTACAAGGGCCGCCCGGAGGCGTCGCTGCTCGAGCCGCAGATGCAGAACGCCGGCCGCAACAACAACGGCCACATCACGACGCGCCACAAGGGCGGTGGTCACAAGCACCACTACCGCGTCGTCGACTTCGTCCGCAACAAGGACGGGATCCCGGCGAAGGTCGAGCGCATCGAGTACGACCCGAACCGCAGCGCGCACATCGCGCTGGTGGTCTACGCCGACGGCGAGCGCCGCTACATCATCGCTCCGCGCGGCCTCGAGGTCGGTGCGACGGTGGTGTCCGGCGCCGAGGCGCCGATCAAGGCGGGCAACACGCTGCCGATCAAGAACATCCCGGTGGGCTCGATCGTGCACTGCATCGAGATGCTGCCCGGCAAGGGCGCGCAGATCGCGCGTTCGGCCGGCGCGGCGGTCACGCTGCTGGCGCGCGAAGGCACCTACGCGCAGATGCGTCTGCGTTCGGGCGAAGTGCGTCGCATCCACATCGACTGCCGCGCCACGATCGGCGAGGTGTCGAACGAGGAACACAGCCTGCGCCACTTCGGCAAGGCCGGTGCCAAGCGTTGGCGCGGCATCCGCCCGACGGTGCGCGGCGTTGCGATGAACCCGGTGGACCACCCGCACGGCGGCGGCGAAGGCCGTACCGGCGAGGGCCAGGCGCCGGTGTCGCCGTGGAACACGCTCACCAAGGGCTATCGCACTCGCAACAACAAGCGCACGCAGACGATGATCGTCTCGCGTCGCAAGAAGTAAGGGGAACGGCTATGACTCGTTCACTCAAGAAGGGCCCGTTCATCGACCACCACCTCGCGGCCAAGGTCGAGAAGGCGGTTGCGACGAAGGACAAGAAGCCGATCAAGACGTGGTCGCGCCGCTCGACGATCCTCCCGGATTTCATCGGTGTCACGATCGCCGTGCACAACGGCAAGCAGCACGTCCCCGTCTACGTCACCGACCAGATGGTCGGCCACAAGCTCGGCGAATTTGCGCTCACGCGCACGTTCAAGGGTCACCCGGCCGACAAGAAGGCCAACAAGAAGTAAGGACGCCACGATGGAAACCCGTTCAATCGTTCGCGGCGTCCGCCTTTCGGCCGACAAGGGCCGGCTGGTCGCCGACCTGGTCCGCGGCAAGAAGGTCGACCAGGCGCTCAACATCCTCACGTTCACGCAAAAGCGCGCCGCCGGCATCATCAAGAAGTGCCTCGAGTCGGCGATCGCCAATGCCGAGCACAACGATGGCGCCGACATCGACGAGCTGAAGGTCACCTCGATCTACGTCGAGCAGGGCGCCACGCTCAAGCGCTTTTCCGCGCGCGCCAAGGGCCGCGGCAACCGCATCAGCAAGCCGACCGCGCACATCTACATCACCGTCGGCAACTGACGCACCGGAAAGAAGACCATGGGACAGAAGATTCACCCGACGGGCTACCGGCTGCAGGTCACGCGCAACTGGGCCTCGCGCTGGTACGCCTCGAACAAGAACTTCGCGACGATGCTGTCGGAAGACCTGAAGGTTCGCGAGTTCCTGAAGGCGCGCCTGAAGAATGCCGCGGTGTCGCGCATCCTGATCGAGCGCCCGGCCAAGAACGCGCGCATCACGATCTTCTCGGCACGCCCGGGCGTCGTGATCGGCAAGAAGGGCGAGGACATCGAGAACCTGAAGGCGGAGCTCACGCGGCGCCTGCGCGTTCCGGTGGCCGTCAACATCGAGGAGGTGCGCAAGCCCGAAGTCGATGCGCAGCTGATCGCCGACTCGATCACCCAGCAGCTCGAGAAGCGCATCATGTTCCGCCGCGCCATGAAGCGCGCGATGCAGAACGCGATGCGTCTGGGTGCGCAGGGCATCAAGCTGATGTCGGCGGGCCGACTCAACGGCATCGAGATCGCGCGTACCGAGTGGTACCGCGAAGGTCGCGTGCCGCTCCACACGCTCAAGGCCGACATCGACTATGGCTTCTCGGAAGCCAAGACCACCTACGGGATCATCGGCGTCAAGTGCTGGGTCTACCGGGGTGACCGGCTCGCCAACGGCGAAGCGCCGGGCATCGTGACGCCTCCGGGCGCCGAGGACGATCGCCGCAACCGTCGCGGCCCGCGTCCGGGCGGCCCGGGTGCGCCGGGTGGCCGCGGCGGCCGTCCGGGTGGCGGCGGCGGTGCGCCGGGTGGCGGTTTCGGCGGTGCCCGTACCGGCGGCGGTTCGGATCGCCCCGCCGACGCGGCTGCGGCCGCGCCTGCTGCGGGCGCGGCGCCGGGTGGCGCCGGCGACGCTCCGCGCGTGCCGGCCGTCAAGCGCGTTCGCAAGGCAGCTGCGCCGGCCGGCGACGGCAAGAGCGAGGCCTAAGGAGAAAACAACATGCTGCAACCAGCACGCAGAAAGTTCCGCAAGGAACAAAAGGGCCGCAACACCGGCGTCGCGACGCGCGGCGCCAACGTGTCGTTCGGCGACTTCGGCCTCAAGGCCACCGAGCGCGGCCGCATCACGGCGCGGCAGATCGAGGCGGCTCGCCGCGCGATCTCGCGTCACGTCAAGCGCGGTGGCCGGATCTGGATCCGCATCTTCCCGGACAAGCCGATCTCGCAGAAGCCGGCCGAGGTCCGCATGGGCAACGGCAAGGGCAATCCCGAGTACTACGTCGCCGAGATCCAGCCCGGCAAGGTGCTCTACGAGATCAACGGCGTCCCCGAGGAGCTGGCGCGCGAGGCGTTCCTGCTCGCTTCGGCCAAGCTGCCGCTGAAGACGACGTTCGTCGCGCGCCAGGTCGGCGCCTGACCGGAGAGACACCATGAAGACATCTGACCTTCGCGCCAAGGACGTGGCCGGCCTCCAACAGGAAGTGAGCGAGCTCCTGAAGGCTCACTTCGGCCTGCGCATGCAGAAGGCGACCCAGCAACTGACCAACCATTCGCAACTCGGCAACACGCGTCGTGACATCGCTCGCGCGAAGACGATCCTGGCCGAGAAGAAGCGCGAACAAGGAGCGTCGAAATGAACGCTGACGCGACCACCGCAGTCGACACCTCGAGCGGCGCTGCCGCCGCCGAGGCGCCGAAGAAGAACACCCGCACGCTGATCGGCAAGGTCGTCAGCGACAAGCGCGCCAAGACCGTGACGGTGCTGATCGAGCGTCGCACCAAGCACGAGCTCTACGGCAAGATCGTCGCCAAGACGAGCAAGTACCACGCGCACGACGAGTCGGGCCAATACAAGGAAGGCGACCTCGTCGAGATCGCCGAGACGCGCCCGATCTCGAAGACCAAGGCCTGGGTCGTGACCCGCCTGGTCCAGAAGGGCGTGACGGTCTGAGCCGGTGCGTGAGCCGGCGCTGACGCCGGCCCGCGGTCCTGCGAAGCGCGCTCCGGCGCGCTTCGTCCTGTTCGAGGGGAAAGCCAGATGCTGAAAGTCGGCGACAAGTTGCCTGCGGGCAGCCTGCAGGAGTTCATCGAGGTCGAGACCGAGGGCTGCGCGCTCGGCCCCAACAGCTTCGACATCGGCAAGGCGACCGCGAACAAGACGATCGTGATCTTCGGCCTGCCGGGCGCGTTCACGCCGACCTGCTCGGCCAAGCACGTGCCGGGTTACGTCGAGAAGGCCGACGCGCTCAAGGCGGCCGGCGTCGACGAGATCTGGTGCGTGTCGGTCAACGACGCCTTCGTGATGGGCGCCTGGGGCCGCGAGCAGAAGACCGCCGGCAAGGTGCGCATGATGGCCGACGGCAGCGGCGAGTTCGCCAAGGCGACCGGCCTCACGCTCGACCTCACCGGTCGCGGCATGGGCGTGCGTTCGCAGCGCTACTCGATGCTCGTCGTCGACGGCGTGGTGAAGGCGCTCAACATCGAGGCGCCGGGCAAGTTCGAGGTGAGCGACGCCGCATCGATCCTCGAGCAGGTCCGGGCTGCCGGGCAGTGACCGCGCGCGGTGCCGGTCGCCGCGCTCGTTTCGAAGGTGTGGCGGGTGCCGCACCGGCGTGAAAAGAAGGTGCGCCGCGGTCGCGTCGCACTGGATGGCGAATCCCTGTTTGACAGAGTGCCTTCGCGGGCACATAATCGCAGGCTTCGCTGAAAAAGACCGCACCCAGTCGGTGAGGCCCTTTCGGCTCTGCCCAGCTCCATGGGCCCAAGACTGACCGTCCGGGTGCAAGAGCGTCGAGCGATCGACGCAGTGCGTGAAGAACGCTGGCGCCTTGCCGGGAAAAGTTGGGGGAAAAACAAGTGATTCAAATGCAGTCGCGGCTCGACGTCGCGGACAACACCGGCGCCAAATCGGTCATGTGCATCAAGGTGCTCGGTGGCTCGAAGCGTCGCTATGCCGGCATCGGCGACGTGATCAAGGTCAGCATCAAGGAAGCTGCGCCGCGTGGTCGCGTCAAGAAGGGCGAGGTCTACAGCGCCGTCGTCGTCCGCACCGCCAAGGGCGTGCGTCGCCAGGACGGCTCGCTCGTCAAGTTCGACGGCAACGCCGCCGTGCTGCTGAACGCCAAGCTCGAGCCGATCGGCACCCGCATCTTCGGGCCGGTCACGCGCGAGCTGCGCACCGAGCGATTCATGAAGATCGTCTCGCTGGCGCCCGAAGTCCTCTGACGAGCGGCGCGAAGGAACCCGTCATGAACAAGATTCGCAAAGGCGACTCGGTCATCGTGCTGACCGGCCGCGACAAGGGCAAGCGCGGCACCGTGCTGCGCCGTGTCGACGACGAGAAGCTTCTCGTCGAGGGCATCAATGTCGTCAAGAAGCACACCAAGCCGAACCCGATGAAGGGTACGACCGGCGGCGTGGTCGACAAGACCATGCCGATCCACCAGTCGAACGTCGCGATCTTCAACCCGGCGACGGGCAAGGCCGATCGCGTCGGCATCAAGCTGCTCTCGGCCGACGAGAAGCAGAGCCGCAAGACCCAGGAGAACGGTGTCCGTGTCTTCAAGTCGAGCGGCGCGGAAATCAAGGCCTAAGAGGACGTCATGGCTCGTCTGCAAGAGTTCTATCGCGAGAAGGTCGCTCCCGACCTGATGACCCGCTTCGGCTACAAGTCGTCGATGGAGGTGCCGCGCATCACCAAGATCACGCTCAACATGGGCGTGTCGGAAGCGGTGTCGGACAAGAAGGTCATGGACCACGCGGTCGGCGACCTGACCAAGATCGCGGGCCAGAAGCCCGTCGTCACCAAGTCGAAGAAGGCAATCGCCGGCTTCAAGATCCGGGAGAACGTTCCCATCGGCTGCATGGTCACGCTGCGCGGCGCTCGCATGTACGAGTTCCTGGACCGCTTCGTGACGATCGCCCTGCCGCGCGTGCGCGACTTCCGCGGTATTTCGGCGCGCGCGTTCGACGGCCGCGGCAACTACAACATCGGCGTCAAGGAACAGATCATCTTTCCTGAGGTCGAGTACGACAAGATCGACGCGCTGCGCGGTCTCAACATCAGCATCACGACGACGGCGAAGACCGATGACGAAGCCAAGGCGCTTCTGACCGCCTTCAAGTTCCCGTTCAAGAACTGAATACCCATGGCCAAGACCTCACTGATCCAGCGTGAACTCAAGCGCGCGCAACTCGTCGAGAAGTACGCCGCGAAGTACGCCGAGCTGAAGGCCGCCGCGAACGACGCGAAGAAGTCCGACGAAGAGCGCTATGCCGCACGCCTTGCGCTGCAGCAGCTGCCGCGCAACGCCTACCCGACGCGCCAGCGCAACCGCTGCGGCATCACCGGGCGCCCGCGCGGCACGTTCCGCAAGTTCGGTCTCGGCCGCAACATGATCCGCGACCTGGCGTTCAAGGGCGACATCCCCGGCATCGTCAAGGCCAGCTGGTAAGCGGCATCGCTGCCAGCGAGCCGAGCAGGAGAGATATCCATGAGCATGAGTGATCCGATCGCCGATATGCTGACCCGCATCCGCAATGCGCAGATGGTCGAGAAGCCGAGCGTGGCGATGCCGTCGTCGAAGCTCAAGGTCGCGATCGCGCAGGTGTTGAAGGACGAGGGCTACATCGACGATTTCGCCGTGCGCGGCGAAGCGGCCAAGCCGCAGCTCGAGATCGCGCTGAAGTACTACGCCGGCGCGCCCGTCATCGAGAAGATCGAGCGTGTGAGCCGCCCCGGCCTTCGCGTCTACAAGGGTCGTCACGACCTGCCCCAGGTGATGAACGGCCTGGGCGTCGCCATCGTGACCACGCCCAAGGGCGTGATGACCGACCGCAAGGCGCGCCAGGCCGGCATCGGCGGCGAAGTCCTCTGCTACGTGTCGTAAGGAGAGACCGACATGTCTCGAGTTGGAAAGATGCCGCTGGCGGTTCCGAAGGGCGTCGACGTGACGCTCGGCGGCGACCGGATCAGCGTGAAGGGATCGCTCGGCACGATGGCGTGGCCGATGAACGATCTCGTGACGGTCAGGAGCGAGAACGACACGCTGCTGTTCGCGCCGGCCAACGACTCCGTCGCCGCGAACGCGATGTCGGGAACGATGCGCGCGCTGGTCGGCAACATGGTCGAAGGCGTGACCAAGGGCTTCGAGAAGCGCCTGACGCTGGTCGGCGTCGGCTACCGCGCTGCCGCGCAGGGCTCGAAGCTGAATCTGCAGATCGGGTTCTCGCATCCGGTGTCGGTCGACATGCCCACCGGCGTGAAGGTCGAGTGCCCGACGCAGACCGAGATCGTGATCAAGGGCTACGACGCCCAGGCGGTCGGCCAGGTGGCCGCCGAGGTTCGCGCGCTGCGTCCGCCGGAGCCCTACAAGGGCAAGGGCATCCGCTACGCCGACGAGAAGATCACGCTCAAGGAAACCAAGAAGAAGTAAGGAGCGGCGCATGCTGAGCAAGAAGGAACAACGCATCCGGCGCTCGCGCCAGACCCGCGCCCGCATCGCGGTGCAGCGCGTCGCGCGCCTGACCGTGCATCGCACGAACCTGCACATCTACGCGCGGGTGATCTCGGAAGACGGCGCGCGCGTGCTCGCGACGGCGTCGACCGCCGAGGCCGACGTCCGCAAGGAGCTCGCCGGCGACTCGAAGATCGCCGGCAAGGGCGGCAACGTCGCCGCCGCTGCAGTGATCGGCAGGCGCATCGCCGAGAAGGCGAAGGCGGCCGGCGTCGAGAAGGTCGCGTTCGACCGCGCGGGTTTCGCGTACCACGGCCGCGTCAAGGCGCTCGCCGAGGCGGCGCGCGAAGCCGGCCTGCAGTTCTGAGTCGGCTCGCGAGCCGGCATCAACGAGGATTTCGCAAATGGCAAAGTTCCAACCGCGCGCCCAGACCGAAGGCAACGACGACGGTCTGAAGGAAAAGATGATCGCGGTGAACCGCGTGACCAAGGTCGTCAAGGGCGGCCGCACGCTGAGCTTCGCGGCGCTGACCGTCGTCGGCGACGGCGACGGTCGCGTCGGCATGGGCAAGGGCAAGGCCAAGGAAGTACCGGTGTCGGTGACCAAGGCCATGGACTCGGCGCGCCGCAACATGATCAAGGTTCAGCTCAAGAACGGCACGATCCACCACAAGGTGATCGGCGAACACGGCGCCTCGCGCGTGCTGATGGCGCCCGCGAAGCCTGGCGACGGCATCATCGCCGGCGGCCCGATGCGCGCCGTCTTCGAGGTGATGGGCGTGACCGACATCGTGTGCAAGAGCCTCGGCTCGTCGAACCCCTACAACATCGTCCGCGCGACGCTGAACGGCCTGCGCCGTTCGAGCACGCCGGCCGAGATCGCGGCCAAGCGCGGCCTGACGGTCGAGCAGATCCTCGGCTGAACGCCGGGCATCTGCCGAGCAACGGAGAGAACCAATGGCTGACAACATGGCCGACAGCGGCGCCGGCAAGGCGACCGTCCGCATCAAGCTCGTCAAGAGCATCGCCGGCACCCGCGAGTCGCATCGCGCGACCGTCCGCGGCCTCGGCTTGCGCAAGCTGAACAGCGAGTCGACGCTCGAGGACACGCCCGCGGTGCGCGGCATGATCAACAAGGTCTCGTACCTGCTCCGCGTTCTCTGAGCCGGACGGGAAGGACGAAAGACATGGAACTCAACAGCATCAAGCCGGCCGAAGGCTCGAAGAAGCCGCGCCGCCGCGTCGGCCGCGGCATCGGTTCGGGCCTCGGCAAGACCGCGGGTCGTGGCCACAAGGGCCAGAAGTCGCGTGCCGGCGGCTATCACAAGGTCGGCTTCGAAGGCGGCCAGATGCCGCTGCAGCGCCGTCTGCCCAAGCGCGGCTTCAAGTCGCACCAGCAGAAGTTCAACGCCGAGATCACGCTGACCGCGCTCGAGCGCCTCGGCGCGGCCGAGGTCGACCTGCTCGCGCTCAAGCAAGCCGGGCTGGTGGGCGAGCTCGCCAAGAACGTCAAGGTCATCAAGCGCGGCGAGCTCACCGTCAAGGTCGCTCTGCAAGGCATCGGCGCGACCGCGGGTGCCCGCGCCGCGATCGAGGCTGCCGGCGGCTCGATCGCCTGACCTGCCAGGAACGGAGCGAGTGGCAACCAACGCGAATCAGCTGGCCAAGAGCGGCAAGTTCGGCGACCTGCGTCGCCGGCTCGTCTTCTTGCTGCTCGCGCTCGTCGTCTATCGGCTCGGCGCCCACATCCCGGTGCCGGGCATCGATCCGGCCCAGCTGCAGGCGCTGTTCCAGGGCCAGCAGGGCGGAATCCTGAGCCTCTTCAACATGTTCTCGGGCGGCGCGCTGTCGCGCTTCACCGTGTTCGCGTTGGGGATCATGCCGTACATCTCGGCGTCGATCATCATGCAGTTGATGACCTACGTCGTGCCCTCACTCGAGGCGCTGAAGAAGGAAGGCGAGGCGGGGCGGCGCAAGATCACCCAGTACACGCGTTATGGCACGCTCGGTCTGGCGCTGTTCCAGTCGCTCGGCATCGCGATGGCCCTCGAGGGCTCGCCCGGGCTGGTGCTGTCGCCGGGCTTCGGCTTCCGCCTCACCGCGGTGGTGAGCCTGGTCGCGGGCACCATGTTCCTGATGTGGCTCGGCGAGCAGATCACCGAGCGCGGTCTCGGCAACGGCATCTCGATCCTGATCTTCGGCGGCATCGCCGCGGGTCTGCCGGCAGCCCTCGGGCAGTTCGGCTCGCTGGTGAGCCAGGGCGCGATGAGCATTCCGGCGGCGCTCTTCATCAGCGTGCTGGTCGTCGCGGTGACCTACGCGGTGGTGTTCGTCGAGCGGGGTCAGCGCAAGATCCTCGTCAACTACGCCAAGCGCCAGGTCGGCAACAAGGTCTACGGTGGCCAGTCGTCGCACCTGCCGCTCAAGCTGAACATGTCGGGCGTGATCCCGCCGATCTTCGCCTCGTCGATCATCCTGCTGCCCGCCACGGCAGTCGGCTGGTTCGCCACCGGTGAAGGCTTCCGCTGGCTGAAGGACCTCGCGGCGCTGCTGTCGCCGGGGCAGCCGATCTACGTGATGCTGTACGCCGCGGCGATCGTGTTCTTCTGCTTCTTCTACACGGCGCTGGTGTTTAACAGCCGCGAGACGGCCGACAACCTCAAGAAGAGCGGCGCGTTCATTCCGGGCATCCGCCCGGGTGACCAGACCGCGCGTCACATCGACCGCATCCTGTCGCGTCTGACGCTGGCCGGTGCGATCTACATCACGCTGGTCTGCCTGCTGCCCGAGTTCCTGGTCATCAAGTACAACGTGCCGTTCTACTTCGGCGGCACCTCGCTGCTGATCATCGTGGTCGTGACGATGGACTTCTGGGCCCAGGTGCAGAGCTACGTGATGAGCCAGCAGTACGAGTCGCTGCTGAAGAAGGCGAATTTCAAGGCGAGCTGAACATGAGATCCCGGGTCGCCTGATGGCGAAAGACGACGTCATCCAGATGCAGGGCGAGATTCTGGAGAATCTGCCCAACGCCACCTTCCGCGTGAAGCTCGAGAACGGCCATGTCGTGCTCGGGCACATCTCCGGGAAGATGCGCATGCACTACATCCGGATCCTGCCGGGCGACAAGGTCACGGTCGAACTGACACCGTACGACCTGAGCCGGGCACGGATCGTGTTCCGCGCCAAATGACGCGAGTTGCGGAACGCGTGCCCGCGGCGGTGGTCGGACCCCTCTGACGCCGCTGAGGCACCCACCCCAGAACAGTTCGAGAGTGTGAGGACAAGGCAATGAAAGTCGCAGCTTCGGTCAAGCAAATGTGTCGCAACTGCAAGATCATCCGGCGCAAGGGCGTCGTTCGCGTGATCTGCACCGACCCGCGTCACAAGCAACGCCAAGGGTGAGGCCGGACGAGCGAGGGTCCCTGCGGACCCTCGCCCGCCTGCCGAATGGCCTGCGCTTGCAAGCGCAGGCCTGGTGCGAGAGCCCCTAGGCTCCACCGCCAACAGAGACGAAGAGAGCAAGAGGAAAGAACATGGCACGTATCGCCGGCATCAACATTCCGCCGCACAAGCACGCCGAGATCGGTCTGACGTCGATCTACGGTGTCGGGCGCTCGACCGCGCGCAAGATCTGCGAGGCGAGCGGCGTGCCGTATGACCGCAAGATCCGCGACCTGACCGACGTCGACCTCGAGCGCATCCGCGAGGAGATCGGCCGTCTGCCGATCGAAGGCGACCTGCGTCGCGAGACGTCGATCAACATCAAGCGTCTGATGGACCTGGGTTCCTACCGCGGCTTCCGGCATCGCCGGGGTCTGCCGGTCCGCGGCCAGCGCACCAAGACCAACGCCCGCACCCGCAAGGGTCCGCGCAAGTCGGGCGCGCTCGTCAAGAAGTGATCGGATCGGGCCCTGTGGCCCTCCGCGCGCTCCGCAAGCTTTGAGAGAAGATCAGCATGGCTAAGTCCCCCGTCAACACCGCCGCGCAACGCGTCCGCAAGAAAGTCCGCAAGAACGTCGCGGACGGCATTGCGCACGTGCACGCGTCGTTCAACAACACGATCATCACGATCACCGATCGCCAGGGTAGCGCGCTCGCCTGGGCGTCGAGCGGCGGCCAGGGCTTCAAGGGCTCGCGCAAGTCGACTCCGTTCGCTGCGCAGGTCGCGGCCGAGAACGCCGGCCGCGCCGCCCAGGATCAGGGCATCAAGAACCTCGACGTGCGCATCAAGGGCCCGGGCCCGGGTCGCGAGTCGTCGGTTCGTGCGCTGGCCTCGCTCGGCATCCGCATCAACTCGATCTCCGACGTGACGCCGGTGCCGCACAACGGGTGCCGTCCGCAGAAGCGTCGCCGCATCTGAGCCTTTCCCCCCGGCGTCGGCGTGGCCGCCCGCGGCCCGCCGGCTTTTTCGCTTGTATGAAGCCCACCGTCTGAGCGTCGACAACAACACTCGCCAGACTCGCGCGGCAGCACTGCAGTCCCCGATGGGCTTGCAAACCGCTCCGGCCGCGCCAGATTGATCAGAAGGACTGAACGTGGCACGTTATCTCGGCCCCAAGGCCAAGCTCTCCCGCCGTGAAGGCACCGACCTCTTCCTGAAGAGCGCGCGCCGCCCGATCGGCGACAAGGCGAAGTTCGACAGCAAGCCGGGCCAGCACGGCCGCACCTCGGGCTCGCGCACCTCCGACTTCGGCCTGCAGCTGCGCGAGAAGCAGAAGGTCAAGCGCATGTACGGCGTTCTCGAGCGCCAGTTCCGGCGTTACTTCGCCGAGGCCGAGCGCCGCAAGGGCAACACCGGCGCGAACCTGCTGCTGCTCCTCGAGTCGCGTCTCGACAACGTCGTCTACCGCATGGGCTTCGGCTCGACCCGTGCCGAGGCGCGCCAGCTCGTCTCGCACAAGTCGATCACCGTCAACGGCGAGGTCGTCAACATCGCGTCGTACCTGGTCAAGCCGGGCGACACGGTGGCGGTGCGCGAGAAGTCGAAGAAGCAGTTGCGCATTACCGACTCGGTCAAGCTCGCCGAAGGCCAGGGCATGCCGGGCTGGGTGACGGTCGACACCAACAAGCTCGAAGGCGTCTTCAAGAAGGCGCCGGACCGTGACGAATTCGGCGCCGACATCAAGGAAGCGCTGATCGTCGAGCTGTATTCGCGCTGACGCACCGCCCGCCAGAACAAGGGGTGTCGGCTGCGCCGGCACCCCTTCTCGGTTTTTCTGTCTCCGTTCGCCGGCAGCGGAGCTGTTCACGTAAGTCCGGCCCATCAGCCTTATCGGTGTAACGAGCCGAGGGTATTGAGAGGAACAAGCATTCAATGCAAACCAATCTGCTGAAACCCAAGGGCATCAACGTCGAGTCGCTCGGCGGCAACCGCGCCAAGGTGACGCTCGAGCCGTTCGAGCGCGGCTACGGCCACACCCTCGGCAACGCGCTGCGCCGCGTGCTGCTGTCGTCGATGGTCGGCTACGCGCCCACCGAAGTGACGATCGCCGGCGTGCTGCACGAGTACTCGGCCATCGACGGCGTGCAGGAAGACGTCGTCCATATCATGCTGAACCTCAAGGGCGTGGTGTTCCGCCTGCACAACCGTGACGAGGTCACGCTGGTGCTGCGCAAGGAAGGCGAGGGCCCGGTCACCGCCAAGGACATCCAGACCCCGCACGACGTCGAGATCATCAACCCCGATCACGTGATCGCGCACCTGTCGTCGGGCGGCAAGCTCGACATGCAGATCAAGGTGGAGAAGGGCCGCAGCTACGTGCCCGGCAACCTGCGCCGCTACGGCGACGAGTCCACCAAGGCGATGGGCCGCATCGTCCTCGACGCGTCGTTCTCGCCGGTCGCGCGCGTCAGCTACACGGTCGAGAGCGCCCGCGTCGAGCAGCGCACCGACCTCGACAAGCTGGTGATGGAGATCGTCACCAACGGCGCGATCACGCCAGAAGAGGCGATCCGCTCGTCGGCCAAGATCCTGGTCGAGCAGCTCGCGGTTTTCGCGCAGCTCGAGCCGAGCGACATGGCCGCGTTCGACACCGCCGCGAAGACGCCGACCAACTTCGATCCGATCCTGCTGCGCCCGGTGGACGAGCTCGAGCTCACGGTCCGTTCGGCGAACTGCCTCAAGGCCGAGAACATCTACTACATCGGCGACCTCATTCAGCGCACCGAAACCGAGCTGCTGAAGACGCCGAACCTCGGCCGCAAGTCGCTCAACGAGATCAAGGAAGTGCTGGCTTCGCGCGGTCTCACCCTTGGCGCGCGGCTCGAGAACTGGCCCCCGCAGGGCCTCGACAAGCGCTAATCCGGGCTCCTGCCCGCCACGAGTGCAACCCGCCAGTACCTGATCCGGCTGGCGGCTCTAACTGAAAGGAAACTGCACCATGCGTCACCGCAACGGACTTCGCAAACTCAACCGCACCTCGGAGCACCGCCTCGCGATGCTGCGCAACATGTGCAATTCGCTGCTCCAGCACGAGGGCATCAAGACCACGCTGCCGAAGGCGAAGGAACTGCGCCGCGTCGTCGAGCCGCTGATCACGCTCGCCAAGGAGCCGACGCTGGCGAACCGGCGCCTCGCCTTCAACCGCACGCGCGACCGCGACATCGTCGCCAAGCTGTTCGGCGAACTCGGCCCGCGCTACCAGGCGCGCCCGGGCGGCTACACCCGCATCCTCAAGATGGGGTTCCGCGTCGGCGACAACGCGCCGATGGCCTACGTCGAGCTGGTCGACCGGCCGGAGCCGGTCGAGGTCGAAGCGACCGCCGAAGAGGCGTGATCGCCCGGCGCTCGTCGCCGAGGGCTTGACTCCGACCAGCAGCGGGCGCGCCGAACCGATGGCCGACCCGCTGCTGCGCGTTTCGCACCTCTCGAAACGCTTCGGCGACGCCACCGTCGTCGACGACCTGTCGTTCGAGATCGCGCCGGGCGAATGCCTCGGCGTGATCGGTCCCAACGGGGCCGGCAAGACCACCACCATCCGCATCTGCCTCGGCCTCACCGGGCCGAGCGGCGGCGGCGTCGAGGCTTTCGGCCTGCCGCTGCCTGCGCGCGTCCGCGACGCCAAGAAGCGCATCGGCGTGGTCTCGCAGTTCGACAGCCTCGACCCCGATTTCACCTGCGCCGAGAACCTGCGCGTCTACGGCGCCTACTTCGGGCTCGGGCGCGACACCATCGCCGCGCGCGTGCCGAAGCTCCTGGAGTTCGCCGCGCTGCAGAGCAAGGCCGACGCCAAGCCGGGCGAGCTCTCGGGCGGCATGAAGCGGCGCCTCAGCCTCGCGCGCGCGCTGATCAACGACCCCGACCTCCTGATCCTCGACGAGCCGACCACCGGCCTCGACCCGCAGGCGCGCCACCTGATGTGGGAGCGCCTCAACAACCTGCTCGGGCAGGGCAAGGCCATCCTGCTGACCACGCACTTCATGGACGAGGCCGAGCGCCTGTGCGACCGCCTGCTGGTGCTCGATCACGGTCGCAAGATCGCCGAAGGCACGCCGCGCGGCCTGATCGGCGAGCACCTCGAGAGCGACGTGATCGAGGTCTACGGCGACGGTGCGTTCGCGGCGATGCAGGCGCATCAGACCCTCGCCGACCGCGTCGAGACGAGCGGCGAGACCGTCTTCTTCTACGTCCGCGATGCGAAGCCGGTGCTCGACGCGCTGAGCACCGACCACGCGATCCGCTACCTGCACCGGCCGGCCAACCTCGAGGACCTGTTCCTCAAGCTCACCGGCCGCCAGATCCGGGACGACGCCTGACATGCTGACCTCGTTCTACGCCGCCCCGCAGGTCACGCGCACGTTCTGGCCGGTGGTCATGCGCAACCTGCTGGTCTGGCGCAAGCTCGCCGTTCCAAGCGTGCTCGGCAACATCGCCGAGCCGCTGATCACGCTGGTCGCCTTCGGCTACGGCCTCGGCTCCCTGGTCGGCCAGATCGACGGCCGGCCGTACGTGCAGTTCCTCGCGTCGGGCAGCGTGGTCGCGAGCGCGACGCTCGCGGCGACCTTCGAAGGCCTCTACTCGGCATATTCGCGCATGCAGGTGCAGCGCACCTGGGACGGCATCCTCAACGCGCCGGTCGGCCTCGACGACATCCTGTTCGCCGAGATGCTCTGGGCGGCGATGAAGGCGCTGTTCTCGGTGGCCGCGATCCTGGTCGTGATCTTCGTGCTCGGGATCAGCCGCGCGCCCTCGATGCTGCTCGCGCTGCCGGTGCTCGGGCTGGTCGGCATCACGTTCGCGTCGATCGCGCTCGTCTTCAACGCGCTGGCCAACGGCTACGACTTCTTCACCTACTACTTCACGCTCGTCATCACGCCGATGACGTTCCTGTCGGGCGTCTATTTCCCGCTCGCGCAGATGCCCGGCTGGCTGCAGACGCTCGCCGCCTGGCTGCCGCTCACCGCAGGGGTCGAGCTGGTCCGACCGCTGGTCCTCGGCGAATGGCCCGCCGATCCGCTGCGGCCGCTCCTGCTGCTCGTGGGGTATGCGGCCGCGGGCTACTATCTCGCGCTGGTGCTGACGCGGCGCCGCTTCTTCCGCTGACCGGCCCTCGCGCGCCTCTCCGCGCCGAGGCCTCCGACGTGTCGCCTGCCTTGCTGCTGCTTTTCCGCCTCTCTCCCGGCCGTCTCCGCCGGCTCGCGCTCGGCTGGCACGCCGTCGCCCTGCTCGTGCTGCTGGTCGGCAGCGCCGCGAGCCACGCCGCCGACGACTTCCTGCCGCCGGATCGCGCATTCCGCTTCGAGGCGCACGCCACCGGCGAGCGCACGGTGGAGGTCGTGTTCGACGTGGCGCCTGGCTACTACATGTACCGCGAGCAGTTCAAGCTCGAGGCGCCCGATGCGGCGCTCGGTACGCCCGTCTACCCGGCAGGGGTCGTCAAGTTCGACGAGACCTTCCAGAAGAACGTCGAGACGCTGCGCGGCACCGTCCGCATCAGCGTGCCGGTGGACGCGGCGCCGGCCGAGTTCCGCCTCGTCGCGACGAGCCAGGGTTGCGCCGACAAGGGGCTGTGCTACCCGCCGATGCAGAGCGCGGCGCTGGTCAGCCTCTCGGGATTCGGCGGCAGCGGGTCCGCGCGCGTGGTGGCGATGCCCGATCCGTTCGCGGCACCTGTCGGGAGCGCCGGCGGCGGCCTCGCGGCGGCGCTGCGCGGCCATGGTGGCGCCGCACCGACGGCGAGCAGCGACGCCGGCGTCGCCCCGGCGGCGGCTGCGGGCGCCCGCGACGGCATCGCCTCGACGCTGGCCGGCGGCAATTTCTGGCTCGTCATCGCGGTGTTCTTCGGGGCCGGGTTGCTGTTGTCTCTGACACCGTGCGTGCTGCCGATGCTGCCGATCGTCTCGTCGATCATCGTCGGGCAGGGTTGCACCGTCTCGCGAAGGCGCTCGTTCGCTCTGGCCGCGGCGTATTCGCTCGGCATGGCGCTTGTCTACACCGCACTCGGGGTCGCTGCCGGGCTGGTCGGCGAAGGGCTCGCGGCGGCACTGCAGAACGCGTGGACGCTCGGCGCGTTCGCGGTCGCGCTGGTCGCCCTCGCGCTCGCGATGTTCGGCCTCTTCGAGTTCCGCATGCCCGCGCTGATCACCCAGCGTGCCGCCGCCGCGTCGAACCGCCTGCCCGGGGGTCGCCTCGCGACCGTCGGTGCGATGGGCGGCGTGTCGGCGCTCATCGTCAGCCCCTGCATCGCCGCGCCGCTCGCCGGTGCGCTGCTCTACCTGAGCCAGACGCGCGACGTCTGGCTCGGCGGGTCGGCGCTGTTCTCGCTGGCTGCAGGCATGAGCGTGCCGCTGCTGCTGATCGGCGCGTCGGCCGGCATGCTGCTGCCGCGCGCCGGCGCATGGATGGCCGACGTCAAGCGCGGCTTCGGCTTCCTGCTGCTGGGCGTGGCGCTCTGGACCGTGCAGACGCTGCTGCCGGCCTCGATGGTGCTCGCGCTGTGGGGCACGCTCGCGCTCGCGGCGGCGGCGTTCCTGGCGACGCGTGGCGGGCGTGCGGCGGGGCACGCGGCCGTGAACGCGCCATACGCTGCAGTGCCGACGGGGGCCGTGGCTGCGGCCCACGGCGGCACGGCGACGGCCACCGAATGTGCCGGCCTGTCGACCCCCGCTCAGGGCGCCGAAGCGGTCGCGCCCGCGCCGCGGCGTCCGGTGTTCGGCCCCGGCCCGGGGGCGACCGTCCGTCTTGCCGCCTGCGCGTTGCTGGCCGTGGTCGGCGTGCTCGAGTGGGTCGGCGCGGCGTCGGGGGGCACCGACCCGTTGCGGCCGATCGCCGCACTCGCCGGCAGAGGCGAAGCCGCCGAGGCCGTGCGCTTCACGCCGGTTCGCAGCGTCGCCGAGCTCGACGAGGCGCTGCGCACCGCCGGGCGGCCGGTGATGCTCGACTTCTATGCGGACTGGTGCGTCTCGTGCAAGGAGATGGAGCGCTTCACGTTCACCGACGCGCAGGTGCGCCGCAGGCTCGGCGGGGCGCTGCTGCTCAAGGCCGACGTGACCGCCAACACGGTCGACGACAAGGCGCTGCTGCGCCGCTTCCAGCTGTTCGGCCCGCCGGGAACGATCTTCTTCGACACGCGCGGCAACGAGGTCGGCGGCACCCGCGTCATCGGCTACCAGAACGCGCGCCGCTTCCTCGATACGCTGCAAGCGGCAGGGCTCTGACGAGACGGCCCGCACGCATCCCGCCAGTTGCTGTGCTATAGTTGCAGGCTCAGTCGCGAGGTGGAGCAGTCTGGTAGCTCGTTGGGCTCATAACCCAAAGGTCGCAGGTTCAAATCCTGCCCTCGCAACCACCGAATACGGTTCGAACGCCGGCCCCAGGGTCGGCGTTTTGCTTTCCGCTTGCCGCAGCTCGAGCTGGCGCCTCGGCCCTGGGACCCAGCGGCTTGCCGTCCAGGGTTCCCGTCCGGAAGCGTCGGCGTCTCGTCGTCGGGCGCCCGCAGCTGTCGCGAGCTTGTAGCGCACGCTGTCGTCGCCGGCTTGCGCTTGCTTTCTGGCGGGCCCGAACTTTGCCGGCTGGCTCGCATGCCTCCCGCCTCGTACGACCGCGTCGCCAGCAGCCTGCACTGGCTGATCGGCGTCGGGCTGCTGGCGCAGATCGCGTTCGGGTTCCTGCTCGACGACATCGCGCCGCGCGGCACGCCGGCGCGCAGCGGCGTGATCAACCTGCACAAGTCAATGGGCATCGTGCTCGGCCTGCTGGTCGTGCTGCGCCTCGTGTGGCGCCTGCGTCACGCGCCGCCCGGCTGGCCGCGCACGATGCCCCCGTGGCAGCAGCGTGCCGCGAGGCTCGGCCACCGCGTGCTCTACGCCTGCATGCTGGTGATGCCGCTGTCGGGTTACCTGGCATCCAACGTCGGCAAGCGCGGCGTGGTGCTGTTCGGCTGGCCGCTTGCGCCCTGGGGGCCGGAGCTGCCGGCGCTCTACAGCGCGCTCCAGGCACTGCATGCCGCCACGGCGTGGTTGTTCTGTGCACTGGTTGCGGGCCACGTGGCCGCCGCGCTCAAGCACGCGCTGATCGACCGCGACGGCATCTTCGGGCGCATCACGCCGTGGGCCGCGGGCGCCGCCGGGAGTTCTCATGATTGATGCGATGCGCACCCTGCTTGCGGCGGTGTGGCTGGGCGCGGTGGCCGGCGCCGTGGCGGCACCGTTCGCGTACGTCCCCAACGAGGGCTCGGGCACGCTCAGCGTCATCGACACCCGGACCGACCGGGTGATCGCGGAAATCGCGGCCGGGTCGAAGCCGCGCGGCGCGGCGGTCAGCCGGGACGGCACGCGGGCGTACGTGAGCGACCAGACCGGCAACCGGCTCGTCATCGTCGACCTCGCCAAGCGGCAGGCCGTCGGCCGCGTCGAACTCGGCGAGTCGCCCGAGGGCGTCGGCATGTCCGCGGACGGGCGCTGGGTCGCCGCGGCGATCGAGGAATCGAACGAGGTGGTCTTCGTCGACACCCGCACCGACGCGCGCGCGTTCACGGTCAAGGTGCGGGGCAAGAACCCCGAGCACGCTGCATTCAGCCCGGATGGCCGGCTCGTCTTCGTGAGCGCGGAGGACGGCGACGCCGTCGACATCATCGACACCGACAAGCGCGCCCAGGTCGCGCAGGTGCCGGTCGGCGCGCGCCCGCGCGGCATCGGCTTCGCGCCCGACGGCTCGCGTGCCTATGTCGCCGCCGAGAACGCCAGTGAGGTGTTCGTGATCGACACCGCGACGTTCCAGATCGTCGGCCGCGTGAAGGCGGGCCTGCGCGCCAACGGCATCGCGGTGCACCCGGACGGCCGGCGCGTCTACGTCTCGAACGGCGGCGACGCGACGGTGTCGGTGATGGATGCCGCCAGGCTCACCGTCGAGGCGACCATCCCGGTCGGGCAGCGGCCCTGGAACATGGCCCTGACGCCGGACGGGCGCAAGCTCTACGTCGCCTGCGGGCGCTCGGGCAGCGTCTCGGTGATCGACACCGAGCGCGCGGTGAAGCTGACCGACATCGCGGTGGGCAAGCTGCCGTGGGGGGTGGTGATTCGCTGAGAGGGCCGCGTGGCGCGCTCGGTGTCGCGACATCGGGTAGCCGTCCCGCGAAGCGGGGCGTCAGCGGCCGATCCATGCGACGGGCACGCGCGCCGGGCAGCGAACGAAGCCGTGGTTGCGCCCGAACCCGGCAGCGCCAAGGACAAACGCCCCCGAAGGGGCGTTCCGCGCTGCTGCGCGACGCGTGAGGCGACGTCGCCGCAGCGGCCGCTTGCCAGCCCCGCCGGGCCGCCTCAGGAGCGCCGGCCGCGCCGGCCGAGGAGGCCGAGCGCGACCATGCCGCTCACCAGCAGCAGCGGTGTCGCCGGCTCCGGAACGAAGGCGAGGCCGCCGATCGTCGCCGTCGCACCGCCCTCCGTGCAGTCGGTGCAGTTGACGAAGAAGCCGAACGACGAGGTCACCGAGTACATCCGTTGGCCGCTCTGCGCCAGCGCACCGCCCGGATCGCTCAACGTGATCGGGATCGAGTCGAGCAGCACACCGAAGATGTCGCCGGCGGGGCCGGCGGGGTCGCTGGTGAGGTACGACCAGTTGAACGTGTAGGTGCCGGCGCGGTTGATCACGCTCTGTACCTGGCACGGTCCGAGCACCGCGTAGGTGCCGCCGGCGCAGCCGAGCGCGCTGCTGGTGTTGCCGCCGGTGAGCGTCAGCGTCGACGACGTGAACACGGCGCCGCCGGCGCTGGCGCCGGGCGTGCCCAGCGTACCGGTGATCGTCGTGGTCCAGTTCGCCGGCGCGGTCACGCCGGTGAAGTCGGCGTGCGCCGGCACGGCCGCGAACGTCGCGGCCGCCGCGGCCAGGAGGGCGAGTTTCTTCATCTTGTGTTCCTCGCGAGGGTTAGCGCAGCACGCTGCTGGCTTCGGCGGCCTGGATCAGCGCATCGCGGTCGGCGGCGAGCAGATAGCCCTGGGCGAACGCGTTGTTGGCCGCTGCGCGTACGGCGGCGACGTAGCCGTCGTGGCTGCCGTAGCGCTCGACCAGCGACAGGCGCGGGTCGCCGCTCGCCAGGCGCTCGGCCTGGGTGGTCGCGAACGGGATGTACCCGCCGACGTAGTTGCAGACCTGCCCGGCGTGGAAGCCGGTGGCCGTAATGTTCCACCCGAGGTAGGTGCCGAGCGGCGCATCGCGCAGCACGGTCGGAACGCCGCCGAGCTCGTTGCCGTCGGCGTCGACCTTGGGCACCTTCATCGGGATGACGGCGCGGATCGGCGGCGGCAGGTTGGTCGCGACGCCGGTCGCGTCCGTCTTGTTGTATTGCGGGCCCCAGTCGTAGTCGAACACCGGGAACACGAAGTTCTCCGGGTTGAAGATCGACGCCGGGATGCCCGGAATGCCCATCGGGAACCCCATCGCCTGGGGCGTCGGGTCAACCAGGGTGCCGCCGATCAGCGTCGGGTAGCGGCTCGGCGGCGGGTTGATGCCCTTCATGAGCCAGTCGCGCATCGCCACGCGGATCACGTTGACCATCTGCGTCGACGGCATCGGATTGGCGCGGAAGGTGCCGGTGCCCCAGTTGTTGCCCGGGCAGTTGACCGGCGTCGCCGCCGGCTGGTGCACGAAGCCGCCGCCGCCGCCGCCGTGCGTGGTGCTGCCGATGTAGTAGCGGCGCACGCTGCGGGTCAGCGGGATGTCGTAGTTGGCACTGGTGCCGACCCACTCGGTGGTCATCTTGAGCGCGAACACTTCCGAGCCGCCGAAGTGCTCGATCACCTTCGGGCAGGTGCCGGTCAGGTTGCAGCGCGAGAAGATGCTGCGCGCCGCGACGCCGCGCACGGCGTCGGGGTAGTCGGTCCACCACTGCGGGCCTTCGCTGCCCATCTGGTACAGCTCGAGCACGCCATCGGGCTGGCCCCAGCGCACGTTGGCGGCGACGCGACGACCGGCGATCTGCGGCCAGGCACCCTGGTGAACCATCCGGTTCGCCTCGTCCTGGTTCATGCCCATGTAGATCCACTGGCGCGTGAAGTTGCCCGACTGCGAGCTGCCGCGCATCGACGAGTGCGTGACGCGCCCGGCGATCGGATTCGGGTTGCCGAAGTCGTCGGCGCTCTGGTACTTGAAGAACGAGCCGACGTCGCGGAAGGCGGCCGCGCCGACGCCGAGCACGTAGGCCCCCTTGGCCACGTACACCAGCTCGTAGAGCAGGTTCGGGTTGAAGCCGCCGTTCACGCACACGTGCACCGGCAGGTTGCCGGGCAGGTTGGCCTCGTTGTTGTCGATCGGGGTGCGGCCGGCGAAGCCGGTGGTCGCGTCGCAGCGCGCGAACGCCCACTGATCGGACGGGATGACGCTGCCGACCGTGACCTGCCCGTTGACCGTCTCCTTGGTGTGCGTGGTCAGCACCGCCTGCGTGGTGTCGAGCGTCGCGGGCAGATACGGCACCGGGTTGCCCATCACGTTGAGCGGCTGCGACGCGGGGCCGCTGCGGTTGACGACGCGCGCCAGCACCTTGCCGGTGACGAGCTGGCCGTTCTCGCGCGCCATCGGCACCACCACCCAGTGGTTGGTGCCGGTCGCGTGATTGGTCGGCACCGCGGTACCGCCCGCGTTGTCGGCCTGCCAGCCGCTCGCGAGGCCGATGTCGCCGAGGTCGCGCTCGGTCTGGTTGATGATGATGTTGCCGCCGCGGTTCGGCACGTCGTGCCACATGAAGCCGCTCGCCTGTCCCAGGTTCACCGGCTTGGTGACCGTGAAGCTCGTTTCGTAGCGGACCTTGCCGTCGGTGTCGCGGCCGAGCTGGACGTCGGTGATGACCGCGTTCTTGGGGTCGTTCGGGTCGAGCTCGCCGAACGCGCGCCCGCGCAGGGTCTCGTGGGGTATCGCGCCGCCGGTGACCGGCGTCGTCGAGTCGATGACGATGCGCGTGACGCGGGCCTCGGCGGTCAGCGTGGTCGCCAGTCCGGCCGCGAGGGCCAGCGCGGCGACGGTGCGCTGGCCGCTCCATTTATGCCTGTGAAGCTTCATGGGGATGTTGTCTCCGTTATTGGACGGTCGAGGCGCTCACGGGCCGCCGCCGCAGCTTGGCGCCACGGCCGTCGGTCGACGTCGGCCACTGCAGGTGCACGGGCGCCGGCGCCGAGTGCCTCATGGACAGCGGCGCCGGCATGCACGCACGCGGCGGGTGGTCGCGTGCGCGAAGATGTGGATTCTTGTTCGATTCAGTCTATGCCTTGTATACATCAGGCCGACTAGGGTAAACAGCAGGCCCGCTGCCTGCGGGTGTCGGCTGCTGCCGAACGCGGACGAGCCGGAGCCGCTGCGACTTGCACCGCACCGCAGGCGCGTGGCTCGAGGTGACAGGCGCCCGAGGTGACGCCGAGGCTATCTCGGCAGGTGCGGCGCAAGGCCGCCGCACGCGCCTTTCCCTCAGCCCGCCGCCGCGAGTGTCGACCGCACCCAGCCCGCTGCGGCTTCGGCGCTCTGGAACTCGTCGACCGACCGTGCGGGAATCTGCGGGTGGCGCGCGTTCCAGATCCGGGCCAACGCGCTTCCGGGCCCCACCTCGAGCACGCAACGCACGCGCCGTTCGGCCATGCTCTCCATGCAGCGACCCCACTCGACGGCGGTGGCGATCTGCTCGGCGAGCGCGCGGCGGAGCGCGTCGACGCGGTGCAGCGCGCCGCCGCTCGCATTGCAGATCAGCGCAGCGCGCGGGCGATCGAACGGCACTGCCGCGAGCGCGTCCGACCACGGACTGACCGCGCCGGCCAGCCACGGCGTGTGCGAGGCGACCCCGATCGGCAGGCGAACGGGCGATGCGCCGTGCGCGTCGGCGTCCGCCTCGGCGGCGTCCAGTGCGGCCACGCCACCGCCCAGCACCGCCCGGTCGATGTCGATGCGGATTGCGACGGCGAGCTGGTGGCGCGCGCAGAGCGCCTCGATCAGCCCGGCCGGCGCCGCTGCGATCGAGAGCAGCCCGGTCGCGTGCACGCCGAGGCAGGCGTCCATCAGCGCCGCGCGCGTGGCGGCGAGGTGCAGCGCAGCGGCGTCGTCGAACACGCCGGCGGCGGCGAACGCGGCGAGCTCGCCGACGCTGTAGCCGGCGATCGCCGCCGGCGCAGGCACCAGCGGGCGCAGCGCGCTCCACGCGGCGAGCGCGAGCCCGGTGACCAGCGGCTGCGCGACGATGTTGCGCGTCATCCAGCCGGCATCCGCGAGCCGGTCGACCCACCCGCTGCCGAGCGCGTGCTCGAGACGAACGAGCGATTCGGCGGCACCCGGGCTGTGCCGGAGCCAGCGCAGCATGTCGGCGTGCTGCGATCCCTGGCCGGGGAACAGCAGCCCGAGGCTCACCGGGAGACCCGTTCGAGCCAGCAGGCGGCGGCGAGCATGTCGGCGGCACCGCCTGGCGACAGCCGACGCCGCACGAAGTCGCGGTGCAGCGCCTCGAGGTGCCCGACGGCTCCGACGCGGCGCGCGCCGCCTTGCGCCAGCCAGCGCGCTGCCGCATCGCGCGCGAAGTCGAGGCCGGCACGCCCGCCGCGCCGCAGCAGGTTGGTGTCGTCGAGGCTGGCGATCGCGGCGAGCAGGGCGTCGAGGCGTGCTCCTTGCGGGTCGACGCCGTCGCCGCGGGCACGGCAGAGCGCCGGCCAGACGGCGTCGAACAGCACCGGGAAGCCGCGCGCGGCCTCGTCGTTGGCGCTGGCGAGCCCGGCGGCGCGCGCCGCCGCCGCCGCCGGCGAGCGCGGCGGTGCGCCGGCGCGCGCGTGGAGCGCGGCGCCCCAGCCCTGTTGCAGATGGCGCCTGAGCACCTCGGCCGTCGGCAGCTCGCCCGCGGCGGCGCAGCGACCCGCCGCCGCGCACAGCAGCCCGAGCGTGAACACCGCGCCGCGGTGCGTGTTGATGCCGCCCGTCGCACGCAGCATGCGGCGCTCGGCGGCAATGCCGGCGCCTTCGAGCGCCTCGAACGCGGCGCCGCACGCGCCGAGCGCCGTCACCTGCGCGAAGTAATGGCGCAGCGCGAAGAGGCTCCGCATGAACGTCGTCGCGTCCATGTCGGCGTGGCTGCCGCGGTCGACGAACGACACGAGGCCGGGTTTGGGGTGGAGCGCCAGTTCGTCGTAGAGCGCTGCGGTTGCCGCGCGCGCGATGCGGCGCAACGTGGCGTCGAGCGATGCGCAGGGCGGTGCGGCACCCGCGGCGGCACGCCCGGAACCCTCGCAATGCGCACGAACCGGTGCGCCGTCGACGGTGGATACGACGCGCAGACGCATCGCGCCCCCGTCGTCGACGAGCGTGCGAGCGTCGAACGCCCGCGCCCGGTGGATCTCCGCCGGGATCCGCTCGAGGCGTGAACCCACCGCCGCCGGGCCGGCGAAGAGGTTCATCGCCCGGTCCGCGCCAGCGCTGCGGCAGGCGGTCCCACGAGGTGCGGCATCCAGCCGGGACCAGAGACGAGGCTCGCGCCGACGGTAGTCTTCACGAGCATCTGCCGGCTCTGCCCGGCGCGCCACGCGGCCCACTCGCGCCATGCCACGGCATGGCCGTCGTCGAACACGAGTTCCCCGTCGAGCCGCGGGAGCGCGGGCAGAGGGGCCGGCGCAGCCGGTGCCGGCGTGCGCGCGACTGGCGCCGGCGCGCCGCCGGAGGACGCACTCGCCGCCGGCTTGCGCGCGGGCGCAGCCGCCGCGGCAGCGAACGCGTCCTCGGCGCGGCGCAGCGCGGCGACGGCAGCGTCGGCGCTCTGCACGTCATGCACATGCACGAGCAGGTCCAGATCCGAATCCGCGTGCAGGTAGGCGAGGCCGGTGAGTCGCTGCCAGCCGAAGCTGCCGTAGACGCGCGCCGATGCGGCGTTCGTTCGCAGTGCCTGCTCGAGCGCGAACACGGGGGCGTGCAGCGCCGCCGGCAGCAGGTCGGCGACGTCGACGAGCGGTGGAAAGGCGCCGACGCTCGCCACATCACGCGGCTCGATCTCGAGCGCGATCCGTCGCCTGCCCCATTCCGCCGGCGCCGGCAGTCCGACGAGCACGCGGGCGCTTGCCGGCGTGCGCTGACGCGCGACGACGAGCGGCCGGTCGTGCGCGGCCCAGTCGGCGATGCACCGGGCGACGTCGTCGGACGGCGCCTGCGCGACGAGGCGGCGCCACCCGGCGGACGTCAGGCGGATCAGCCGCTGACGCTGCAGCGCGCCCACCGCCGCGCTCACGCCGCGTCGAGGACGCGCTGCACCACGCGGGCAGCCAGGCGCCGTCCGCCGCGCGCGGCGCCGTCGGCGGCGCGTTCGTCATCGCGCGGCGTGTCGATCAGCGCCTGGCGCAGTGCCGCCGCGAGGTCGCCGCTCCACAGCGCGCGCACCCCGCCCATCGCGACGTAGTTCTGCACGCCCGGCGCGAACACCGGGTTGTCGTGCGACAGCGCGGTGAGGCGCTCCTCCGAGAGCTTGGTGACGCGCGCCATCGCAGGGATGCGCATCACCCGGATCTCGGCCTCGGGGAGCGCATAGCAGGCGTCGGCGATCAGCCCCGAGGTGATGAAGCCGCCCGACAGCGCCTGGTCGTAGACGAGGCCGATCACGCGGTGACCGCTGCGCCGCGCGAGGTCGACCGCGGCGCCGAGGTGCGCCATCGCGCGGTTGATGCCGAGCAGCTCGTCGCGCCGGCGCAGCTGCTGGCCTTGCGTGTCGACCAGCAGCAGGATCGGTCGCCCGGGGTGCTGCGCGATCGTGTCGAGCACCACCCGCGCCTGCGCCAGCGCCAGCGCGACGCCGACCGGCGCGTGCGCGGTGCTGCCGACCACCGTGACGGCCTGCCCGTCGAGCGTGCCGACGCCCGACAGGAAGTCGCCATCGCGAATGATCGTGTGCCCTTCGGGAAAGAGGCCATCGGCGAGCTCGGACCAGTCCATCGCGTGTCTCACAACGTGACGACGTCGGCGCGCAGCTGGCGCACGTCGGCCGGTTCGAGGTCGGGCACGAGCTCGGCGTCGGCGATGCCCCAGCGTCGCCACAGCGCAACCGCGTCGGCACCGTCGGGCGCGTCGCTCAGGCGAGTGGCGAGCAGGGTGTGCTCGGCTTCGAGCGCCTCGAGCGTGAGCGCGCGCGGCCGCGCCAGCGCGACCCGTGCGGCGTCACGAAAGGCGTCGATCGAGTCGGCGACCAGCAGGTCGCAGTCGCCGCTCAGCCAGCGGTGCTTGCCGCCGGTGGTGCGCCAGACCAGCGCGCGATCGCGCGAGTCGAACTCCTCGACGCCGTGCGACGCCTCGATCACCTCGGGTCCCGACATGCCCAGGCGCCCGATGTCGCTCATCACCACCCAGTCGCAGCAGCGCGCGACGATGCCCATGCCGCCGAAGCAGCCGTTGGCGCCGCCGATCAGCACGACCAGCGGAATGCCGGCGGCGCGCACGTCGAGCACCGCGCGCATCACCTCCGACACCGCGATCAGGCCGGCATTGGCCTCGTGCAGGCGCACGCCGCCCGACTCGGCGAGCAGCAGCACCGCGTCGGGCCGGTCGCGCAGGGCCCGCCTGAGCAGCCCGACCAGCTTGGCGCCGTGCACCTCGCCGACGCCGCCGCCCATGAACGCACCTTCCTGCGCCGCGACGAACACGCGGTGGCCGTCGAACGTGCCGTGGCCGATCGCGACCCCGTCGTCGAACGCCGACGGCACGCCGAGCTGCGTCAGGTGCGGGCTCGTGATGCGCTCCGCCGGCGCCAGCCATTCGTGAAAGCTCCCGGCGTCGAGCAGGCGGTGCAGGCGCTCGCGCGCCGAGCACTCGGCGTAGCTCGTCGTCATCGCGCCGCCTCCTCGAGCTCGGCGACGGCCTGGTCGAGGCGCAGGCCCACCACCGCGGGCGTCGCGCCCATGTCGTTGATCGAGATGCGGACGCCGGCGAGCCGGTGCCGCGCCTGGAAGTCGCGCAGCACGGCGCCCCAGATCGGCGCGAAGCCGCGCGCCGAGGTCTCGACCTCGACGCGGCAGCGCGCCGCGTCGGCGTCCGGCTCGACGAGCACTTCGAGGTTGCCGGAGCCGACCACGCCGACCAGCACCGGGCTGAACGGCGGCAACGCGCGCTCGCCGGCGAAATCGAAGCGCAGCTGCTCGAGGCCGAGAGGGGTGTTCACGAGGGCACCTCGGCCGTCACCAGTTGCGAAAGCGCTTGGGCGGCTTGTAAAGCCCGCCCGACGCGCGCACCAGGTCGCGCACCGAGCGTGCAGCGAGCAGGTTGCGGGTGGCGTCGCGCACGTCGATGCCGAGATCCTGCGGGCGCCGGATCACGCCGCGGTCGCGCAGGTTCTCGACCGCGCGGCGGTCGCGCGCAAGACCCACCGCCGTATACCCGGCAACGCCGCGGATTGCCTGGGCGCGCTCCTCGTCGTCGCGGCAGAGCAGCAGGTTGGCGATGCCTTCCTCGGTGAGCACGTGCGTCACGTCGTCGCCGTAGATCATGATCGGCGGCAGTGCCATCCCGGCCTGCTCGGCCAGCGTCCACGCGTCGAGCGTCTCGACGAACGCCGGCTGCATGTGCTCGCGGAAGGTCTCGACCATCTGCACCACCAGCTTCTGGCCGCGCGGCGTGCCGCGCGCGCCGGCGAGGCCCTGGCGCGCTTCGGCGCCGGCCTTGAGCCATGCCGGGCTCGGGTGACGGCGCCCGCGCGCGTCGGCGCCCATGTTGGGGGCGCCGCCGAAGCCGGTGATGCGGCCGAGCGTCGCCGTCGAGCTGTTGCCGGCGAGGTCGATCTGCAGCGTCGAGCCGATGAAGAGGTCGCACGCGTAGTGACCGGCGGCCTGGCAGAACGCGCGGTTGCTGCGCAGCGAACCGTCGGCGCCGGTGAAGAAGACGTCCGAGCGCGCGCGGATGTAGTCCTCCATCCCGAGCTCGGAGCCGAACGAGTGGATCGACTCGACCCAGCCGGCCTCGATGGCGGGGATCAGCGCCGGGTGCGGGTTGAGCGCCCAATGCTTGCAGATCTTCCCGCGCAGGCCGAGCGACTCGGCATACGTCGGCAGCAGCAGCTCGATTGCCGCGGTGTCGAAGCCGATGCCATGGTTGAGGCGCTGCACGCCGTACTCGGCGTAGATGCCCTTGATGGCCATCATCGCCATCAGCACCTGGATCTCGGAGATCTGCGCCGGGTCGCGCGTGAACAGCGGCTCGATCACGTTCGACGTCGGTGCGGCGACGACGAAGTCGACCCAGTCGGCCGGGACGTCGACGCGCGGCACGGCGTCGACGATCTCGTTGACCTGCGCGATCACGATGCCGCCGCTGAACGCGGTCGCCTCGACGATCGCCGGCGTGTCCTCGGTGTTGGGACCGGTGTAGAGGTTGCCCGCGGCATCGGCCGACTGCGCGGCGATGAGGGCGACTTGCGGCGTCAGGTCGACGAAGTAGCGCGCGAACAGCTCGAGGTAGGTGTGGATCGCGCCGATCTGGATCCGGCGCTCGGCGACCAGCTGCGCGAGCCGGCTGCCCTGCGGCCCCGAGAACGAGAAGTCGAGCCGGCTCGCAACGCCGCTCTCGAACACGTCGAGGTGCTCGGGCAGCGCGAGCACCGACTGCACCAGGTGCAAGTCGTGCACGCGCTCCGGGTCGACGCGGGTGAGGGCCGCCGCCAGGAAGTCGGCCTGCTTCTGGTTGTTGCCTTCGAGGCAGACGCGGTCGCCGGGCTCGAGCACCGCCTCGAGCAGCGCCACCGCATCGGCGTGCGCGACCCTGCGGCCGCCGGGCTGCGCCGCCGCCGCGCGCTCGATGCGGACGCGGCGGCGTCGTGCGCGCTGGTCCCAGGCGGGGTTGACGGCGCGGTCCACGGCTCGGGCGGGCAGAACGACGGAACGAACGGGCGCCCGTCAGTCCATCTTGATGTTGCCGGCCTTGACGACCGCGGCCCAGCGCGCCGTCTCCGCGTTGACGAAGTCGCCGAACGCGCTGCCGGTGAGGGTCGGGATCTCCGAGCCCAGACCGGTCCAGGCGTCGCGGATCTCCTTGCTGGCGAACGCCGCCTTCAGCTCGGCGTTCATCCGGTCGATGGCCTCCTTCGGGGTGCCCTTGGGTGCCCAGAGGCCGTACCAGGTCGCGACCTGGTAGGTCGGCACGCCCGCCTCGACGCTGGTCGGGATGTCCGGGAAGCCCGGCGCGCGTTTTTGCGCCGCCACCGCGAGGGGGCGGAGCCGGCCGCTCTTGATGTGGGTCGCCGACGAGCCGAGACCGTCGAACATGATGTCGACCTGGCCGCCGATCAGGTCCTGCAGCGCCGGGCCGGCGCCGCGATACGGGATGTGGGTGATGAAGGTCTTGGTCTGGCTCTTGAACAGCTCACCGGCGAGGTGGTGCGACGAGCCGTTGCCCGCCGACCCGTAGGTCAGCTTGGCCGGGTTGGCGCGCAGGTAGGCGAGGAACTCCTTCAGGTCCTTGACCGGCACTTTCTGCGGATTGACGACGATCACCTGCGGCACGTTGGAGATCAGCGCGACCGGGATGAAGTCGTTGGTGAGGCTGTAGTCGAGCTTCGGATAGATCGACGGCGCGATGGTGTGGTGCACCGCGCCCATGAACCAGTTGTAGCCGTCCGGAGCGGCCTTCGCGGAAACCGCGGCACCGAGGTTGCCGCCGGCGCCGCCGCGGTTGTCGATGACGACCTGCTGGCCCATCTGCTTGGACATCCACGCGAACAGCGGCCGCGCGAAGGCGTCGGTGCCGCCACCCGGCGGGAACGGCACGACCACCGTCACCGGCCGGGACGGCCAGGCTTGCGCATGCGCACCCAGGCCGGTGCCGGCGAGGGCGGCGCCGAGCACGCCGGCACCGCCGGCGCGCAGGACGTCGCGGCGCTCGAACGAGACGGGCGGGCGGTCGGTGGGATGTCGAGTCATTCGCTTTGTCTCCGGTGACGCGGGTCGGCGCGGCGCCCGCGAGTTGCAGTATTCGTTTGCGCGTTCAGTGTATACAAGGAAAGTGCGGGTGAACCGCCCCGTTCGTCTGTCGAGAGGCATGGACAACCCTCGGTGCGTGCCGGCGACCGGCGTGAGTACGCGCCGACCGTGCGATCTGCATCGTCACACAGGGCTTTGATCCGGAGCGCGTGCGTGCGGTGCCTAGAATCGTTCCGCCATGAGCCGTCTGTCCGAGCGCCTGCGAGAAGCCATCGAGGAGGAGATCGCCACCGGCAAGCTGCTGCCAGGGCACCACCTCGACGAAGTCGAGCTGGCGACGCGTTTCGGCGTCTCGCGCACCCCGATCCGGGAGGCGCTCAATCTGCTGCTCGGCGAGGGGCTGATCGAGAACCGCCCCCGGCGCGGATCGGTGGTCGCCCACATCTCGCCGCAGCGGCTCGTGGAGATGTTCGAGGTAATGGCCGAGCTCGAGGCGATGTGCGCCCAGCTCGCGTCGCGGCGCATGACGGACGAGGAGCTCGCCGCGATCGAGGCCGCGCACGAGGCGGGGCGCGGCGCCGCCTCCGCCGGCGACCCCGACGCGTACTTCTATGCCAACGAGCGCTTCCACTACGCGCTCTACGCGGCGTCGCACAACTCGTTCCTGTTCGAGGAGGCCGCGGCGCTGCAGCGCAAGTTGCGCCCGTATCGGCGCCTGCAGCTGCGGGTGCGGCATCGGATGCAGCGCTCGTTCGAGGAGCACCAGGCGATCGTCGACGCGCTGCGCGTCGGCGACACCGCCCAGGCGGCGCTCAGCGTGCGCAGCCACGTGGTGGTGCAGGGCGAGCGGTTCGCCGACCTGCTGGCGAGCCTGTCGCGCATGACCGAAGGCGCCTGGCAGCCCGAGCCGGCCACGGCACTGAAGACGCTGCCGGTCGCGCCGGTCAGGGCCGGGCGCGCCGGCGCCGACGGTGCGACGGCGTTGCCGCGCCCTCCGCGCACCAAGCCGGCGGCGCGTCCGCGCGCACGGCCGGCGCCGGTCGAGCCGACCGAAGGCTGACCCCGCGCTGGCGCTGCCCGCATGAGCGCCGACGCCGATCGTCACGCCCACGCCGACCCGCTGGCCACCGTTCGGGGCTGGGTCGGCTCCGCGCGCCGCATCGTCGCGCTGACCGGCGCCGGCATCTCGACCGATTCCGGCATTCCGGACTTCCGCGGACCGCAGGGCGTCTGGACCCGCAACCCCGCCGCCGAGAAGCAGTCGACGCTGCAGAACTATCTGGCCGACCCCGCGGTTCGCGAGTCGGCCTGGCAGGCGCGCCTCGTCCACCCGGCGTGGAGCGCCGAGCCGAATCGCGGGCACCGCGCGCTGGTCGGGCTCGAGCGTCAGGGGCGCCTGCATGCCCTGATCACCCAGAACATCGACGAGCTGCACCAGCGCGCCGGCCATGCGCCCGAGCGCGTGATCGAGGTCCACGGCACGATCCGCCGCGTGGTGTGCTGGGGCTGCGGCGAGCGCACGCCGATGCTCGAGGTGCTCGAGCGCGTGCGCGGCGGCGAACGCGACCCGGCGTGCCGGCGCTGCGGCGGCATCCTCAAGAGCGACACCATCTCGTTCGGGCAGGCGCTGGTGCCCGAAGTGATCGACCGCGCGATGCGGGTCGCCGCCGAGGCCGACCTGCTGCTCGCCGTCGGCAGCACGCTGCAGGTGTTCCCGGTCGCGGGCGTGGTGCCGGTGGCAAGGAACGCCGGCGCGCGCGTCGTGATCGTCAACGATCAGCCGACGGCGATGGACGAGCTCGCCGACGCCGTGATCCGCGGCTCGATCGGCGACGTGCTGCCGCGCCTTTGCGGCACCGCCGCGTGAGCCGCCCGCCGGATCCCGCGACGGCGCGCCTTTTTCTCGCGCTCTGGCCCGACGACGCCACGCGGGCGGCGCTGGCGCGCTGCCGCGACGCGTGGACCTGGGGCCCGAACGCGCGTCCGCAGCCCGACCCCAAGCTGCACCTCACGCTGCACTTCCTCGGCGACGTCGCAGTGGAGGCGATGGCCGGTCTCGGCGCCGCGCTGCCGCGGTTCGGCGCCGGCTTCGAGCTCGCTTTCGGGCGCGCCGCGGTGTGGTCGAACGGCGTTGCGGCGCTCGAGCCCGGCGACGCCGTGCCCGCGCTCTCGAGCCTGCACGAGCGGATCGGCGGAGCGCTGGCGAGCTGCAGCATCGCGGTGGAGGCGCGCGCGTTTCGCCCGCACGTGACGCTGGCGCGGCGTGCGCACGGCTCGACGCCGCCTGCGGCGCCGGCGCGGATCGGCTGGCGCGTCGACCGCTACGTGCTGGTGCAGTCGCTGCCCGGCACCGGCCGCTACGTCGTGCTCGCGGGCTTCGACTGAGCCTGCCGCCGCCTCAGCTGGCGTAGACCGTCGCCAGCGAGCGGAAGCCCTTCACCTCGATCGGGTTGCCCGAGGGGTCGGTGAAGAACATCGTCCATTGCTCGCCCGGCTCGCCTTCGAAGCGCACCTGCGGCGCCATCACGAACTCGGTGCCGGCGTCCTGCAGGCGCTCGGCCAGCGCGCGCCAGTCGGCGAGCTCGAGCACGACGCCGAGGTGCGGCATCGGCACCAGGTGGTCGCCGACCCGCCCGGTGCGCGTGGTCGGGAACGGCTCGCCGAGGTGCAGCGAGATCTGGTGGCCGAAGAAGTCGAAGTCGACCCAGGTGGCGGTCGAGCGGCCCTCGCGGCAGCCGAGCACGCCGCCGTAGAAGCGGCGCGCCGCGTCGAGGTCGCGCACGTGATAGGCGAGGTGGAAGAGGCTGTGCATGGTCCGGCAGCGATGCGGTAGGGATCGTAGCGCCCAAGGTTGTTGGGTAGCCGTCGGCGCGCGTCTGAACGTCGCCGTCCCGATGTCTGGTTGGGCATCCGAGCAAGCGCAGGGCAGCCGCTGGCCCTGCGCCCGACGGCTCAAGCGTTGCCCGCGGCATGCCGCTCGACCACCCGCCCGGCCTCGATCGGGATCACGCTGTCGGCGAAAGCGGCGACGTCACCCTCGTCGTGAGTAATCAGCAGCATCGGCAGGTCGAGCCGGCCAAGCAGGCCGACGAGCTCGGCGCGCAGGCGCGCCCGCAGACCGCTGTCGAGCGCGGCGAACGGCTCGTCGAGCAGCAGCGCGCGCGGCTCGGGCGCGAGCGCGCGCGCGACCGCGGTGCGCTGGCGCTGTCCACCCGACAGCTCGTCGGGCAGGCGGTCGCCGAGGCCGTCGAGCTCGAGCGCGGCGAGCGCGCGCTCGACCGACGGCTCTTTGAGGTGTCGCGGCGGGTTGCGCCAGCCGCGCCGCAGGCCGAACGCGACGTTCTGCCGCACCGTCAGGTGCGGAAACAGCCCGTACTCCTGGAACACGTAACCGAAGCCGCGCCGCTCGACCGCCACGTCGATGCCCGCGGCGGCGTCGAACAGGGTCGCCGCGCCGACCCGCACGCGGCCGGCGTCGGGCCGCATCAGGCCGGCGATCGCTCGCAGCGTGACGCTCTTGCCGGCGCCCGACGGGCCGAACAGCACGAGGCGCGGCGCCGCGCTCGCGAAGGCGACGTCGAGCTCGAAGCGCCCGGCGCCGGCGCCCAGCGTCTTGCGGATGGCGACGTCCCAGACCGCCACGTCAGCCGCGCAGCCCGGCGCGCGGCGGCGCCAGACGGCCCGCGAGCAGGAGTATGGCGACGCACGCGACGGACGTCATCAGCACCATCGTGTTGGCGATCGCATCCTGGCCGGCCTGCACCGCCTCGTAGACCGCGATCGAGACGGTCTGGGTCTGGCCGGGGATGCTGCCGGCGACCATCAGCGTCGCGCCGAACTCGCCGAGCGCGCGCGCGAATGCGAGCAGCACGCCAGCGAGGATGCCGCGCCATGCGAGCGGCAGGGCCACGCGGAAGAACAGCGCCGTGCCGCCGACACCGAGCACGCGCGATGCGTCGAGATAGACCGAATCGACCGCCTCGAAGGCGGCGCGCGCCGCCTTGCAGACGAACGGGAAGCCGACCACCGCCGCGGCCAGCACCGCGCCCTGCCAGGTGAAAACGAGGCGAATGCCGAACCCGGCGTCGAGCCAGCGACCCACCCAGCCGTTGCGCCCGACGACGACCAGCAGGTAATAGCCGAGCACCGTGGGCGGCAGCACCATCGGCAGCAGGAGGAGCGAGTCGAGCAGCTCACGGCCGGGAAAGCGCCCGCGCGCCAGCGCCCAGCCCGCGCCGACGCCGAGCACCAGGTTGAGCGCGGTCGCCCAGGCGGCGACCTTCAGCGACAGTCCGAGCGCGATCCAGGCCGGCTCGAGCGCGCTCACGGCTTGCCGAAGCCGTGGCGCGCGAGCACCGCCTGCGCCGCCGGCGTCGTGACGAACGCGAAGAACCGGCGCGCCGTGACGGGGCTCGGCCCGCCGGCGACCAGCGCGAGCGGGTAGCGCACCGGCGGGTCGGTCGGCACCGTGAACGCGACCCGTACCGCATCGGGCAGCAGCGCCGCGTCGGTCGCGTAGACGAAGCCGGCGTCGACTTCGCCGCGTGCCACGTAGTCGAGGGCCTGGCGTACCGAATGCACCATCACGAGCCTGGGCTCCAGCGCGCCCCAGAGCCCCGCGCGCTCGAGCGCGCCCTTGGCATAGAGCCCCGCCGGCACGCTGGTGGGCTGGCCGATCGCGATGCGGCGGAACGGCGCCCGCTGCAGGTCGGCGAGCGCTGCCGGCGGTTCGAGCGCGGCGCGCGGCACGACTAGCGTGAGCTGGTTGGTCGCGAGCGGAATGCGCGTGCCCGGCACCAGCAGGCCGCGCCGCTCGGCCTCGTCCATGGTGCGCTCGTCGGCGCTCGCGAACACGTCGACCGGCGCGCCGTGAACCATCTGCTGCAGGAGGGCACCCGACGACCCGACGTTGACGCGCACGGTGGTGCCGCGCTCGCTCGCCTCGAACGCCTGCGCGAGCTCGCGGAATGCCTGGGTCAGGCTGCTCGCCACCGAGACCGTGAGGTCGGCGGCACGTGCCGCCTCGGGGAAGCCGGCGAACAGGAGGAGCGGCAGCCACACGGATGCGGCAAGCGCACGAGCCAGCCGGTGGACGCGGCCGGCCGCGCCGGCAATTCGAAGCAGGGGGGCGGAGGGCACGGGGCACTATAGCCACAGCGGGAACGCCGTCGCGCGCGGCCGGCAGACGCCGCGGCGCGGCACGCGGGGCGGCCCGGCCGGCTCGATCGAGCGCCGAACGACGGGTCGGGGAGCCAGGTCGAGGTCCGCGTCGTCGATGCACGTGTCGCTGCGTCCGAAGGCCGCATCGACGACCTCGCCCGCCTCGCGTCCTCGTCCCTCTCCATTGAAGCCGCGCCGTGCATACCCACCTACGGCCACCTGCTCGCCGCGGCCGCGCCGCGTCGCGACGCCCACTTCGAGGATCCCGCTTGTCCCTTCACCTGCTGTCGTGGCTGCTCCACGCGTACGTGGCGCTGCGCATCGGCTTCGACCTTCCTCCCGTCGCAGGCTTCGTGTTCGGCGTGCTGATGGCGGCCTCGGCGGCGCTGCTGCCGTTCGGACTCGGACGCCGGCGGCGTGCCGGTTCGCGCCGCGACGAGGTGCTGACCTGGGCCGGGCTCGTGCTGATGGGCCTCTTCTCGTCGCTGTTCGTGCTGACGCTGCTGCGCGACCTCGCGATCGGTGCGTTTGCGATCGCCGAAGGCGTGCTGCCGGGCTTCGACGTGCGCACGGCGTTCGTGCGCGACTCGGCTTATGCGGTGCCGCTGCTCGGCGCGCTGGCCTCGCTCTGGGGCTTCGCGAACGCCCGTCGCACGCCGCGCATCGCGCGGGTCGACGTGGCGCTCGCCGACCTGCCGCCGGCGCTAGAAGGCTTCACCATCGCGCAGATCAGCGACGTCCACGTCGGCCCGACCATCAAGGGTGGCTTCGTGCAAGCGATCGTCGAGGCGGTGAACCGCGAGCGGCCCGACGTCGTGGCGATCACCGGAGATCTGGTCGACGGCTCGGTGCGCGAGCTCGCCGGGCACGTGGCGCCGCTCGCCGCCCTCGAAGCGCGTCACGGCAGCTATTTCGTCACCGGCAACCACGAGTACTACTCGGGCGCGGAGCCCTGGGTGCGCGAGCTCGGCCGGCTCGGCGTCAAGGTGCTGATGAACGAGCACGTCCTGATCCGCCAGGGCGGCGCCGAGCTCGTGCTCGGTGGCGTCACCGACTTCGGCGCGCACCACTTCGCGCCCGGGCAGCGCAGCGACCCGGCCGCGGCGCTCGCCGGGGCGCCTGCGCATGCGCCGAAGGTGCTGCTGGCACACCAGCCGCGCAGCGCCGATGCCGCCGAGCGCGCGGGCTTCGACCTGCAGCTCTCGGGCCACACCCACGGTGGTCAGTTCCTGCCCTGGAACTTGTTCGTGCCGCTGCAGCAGCCGTTCACCGCCGGCCTGCATCGGTGGGGGCGCATGTGGGTCTACACCAGTCGCGGCACCGGCTACTGGGGCCCGCCCAAGCGCTTCGGCGCGCCGTCCGAGATCACGCTGCTGCGGCTGGTGCGGGCGTCGAGCTCGGATGTCCCCGCGGCCCACTCCGGCGCGCCGGGCCGCTAGGGACGCCGACTTACAATCGGCGGCTTTGCCGGCGCTTCAGACCGGCGTTCAGAGGGCCCAGCCGTGTTCATTTCCGAAGCCTACGCACAAGCCGCGCCTCCCGCCGCGGGGACCGACTCGGGGATGGGCGCGCTCGGCGGTCTCTCGGGCATGCTGCCGCTGCTGCTGATGTTCGCGGTGCTGTACTTCATCATGATCCGGCCGCAGATGCGCCGGCAGAAGGAGCACAAGGCGATGATCGAGGCCCTCGCCAAGGGCGACGAGGTCGTCACGTCGGGCGGGCTGCTCGGCCGCATCTCCAAGCTCGGCGAGACCTTCGTCTCGATCGAGGTCGCCAGCGGGGTCGAGATCCAGATCCAGCGCGCCGCGGTGGTCCAGGTGATGCCCAAGGGCACCCTCAAGTGAACACGGCGGGACCTGCCCCGGGAGTCGCGTCGTGAACCGCTATCCGATCTGGAAGTACGCGATCCTCGTGGTCGCGCTGCTCGTCGGCGTGATCTACACGCTGCCCAACTTCTTCCCCGAAGCGCCTGCGGTGCAGGTCAGCAGCGCCAAGGCGACGCTCAAGGTCGACGCCGCGCTCGAGAAGCGGGTCGCGCAGATCCTCAAGGACGCCGGCCTCGCGGCCGACTTCGTGCGCTTCGAGGGCAACTCGGTCAAGGCGCGCTTCGCCGACCTGGACACCCAGGCCAAGGCCAAGGACGCACTCTCGGCCGCGCTCAACCGCGACCCGCAGGACCCCAACTACGTCGTCGCGCTCAACCTGCTCTCGCGCACGCCGGCCTGGCTGAGCAAGCTCGGCGCGGCGCCGATGTTCCTCGGCCTCGACCTGCGCGGCGGGGTGCACTTCCTGATGCAGGTCGACATGCAGGCCGCGCTGACCAAGCGCGCCGAGGCGCTGACCGGCGACGTACGCCTGATGCTGCGCGACAAGAACGTCCGTCATGCCGGCATCACGCGCGACGGCAACGACGTCGACGTCAAGTTCCGCGACCGCGAGACGCTGGTCGCGGCGCTTCGCGTGCTGCAGGACCAGCTGCCCGATCTCGACTGGATCGAGGGCGCCGACCCGGCCGGCATGAAGCTCACGGGCCGCCTCAAGCCCGAGGCGGCGCGTCGCGTGCAGGGTGCGGCGATCACCCAGAACATCACGACGCTGCACAACCGCGTCAACGAGCTCGGCGTCGCCGAGCCGGTGATCCAGCAGCAGGGCCCCGACCGCGTGCTGATCGAGCTCCCGGGCATCCAGGACACCGCGCGCGCCAAGCAGATCATCGGTCGCACCGCGACGCTCGAGCTGCGCATGGTCGACGACAGCGTCGAGGCGCAGAGCGCCGCGCGCGGCAACGGCCCGGTTCCGTTCGGCACCGAGCGCTACACCGAACGCGGCGGCCTGCCGCTGATCGTGAAGCGCCAGGTGGTGCTGACCGGCGAGAGCCTGACCGACGCGCAGCCCGGCTTCGACGACAAGCAGCAGCCGGCGGTGCACCTCACCGTCGACAGCAACGGCGCGCGCATCATGCGCGACATCTCGCGCGAGAACATCGGCAAGCGCATGGCGATCCTGCTCTTCGAGAAGGGCAAGGGCGAAGTCGTGACGGCGCCGGTGATCCGCGGCGAGCTGGGCTCGCGCTTCCAGATCTCCGGCGCGATGACCACGCAGGAAGCCAACGACACCGCGCTGCTGCTGCGCGCCGGTTCGCTCGCGGCGCCGATGGAGATCATCCAGGAGAGCACGATCGGCCCGAGCCTGGGCGCCGAGAACATCGGCAAGGGCTTCAACAGCGTGCTGTACGGCTTCATCGCGATCGCGGTGTTCATGTGCGTCTACTACCTGCTGTTCGGCGTGTTTTCGACGCTCGCGCTCGGCTTCAACCTGCTGCTGCTGGTGGCCCTGCTGTCGATGCTGCAGGCGACGCTGACGCTGCCGGGCATCGCGGCGATCGCGCTCACGCTGGGCATGGCGATCGACGCCAACGTGCTGATCAACGAACGGGTGCGCGAGGAACTGCGCTCCGGCGCGGCACCGCAGGTCGCGATCCACACCGGCTACGAACGCGCGTGGGCGACCATCCTCGACTCGAACATCACGACCCTCATCGCCGGCATCGCGCTGCTCGCGTTCGGCTCCGGGCCGGTGCGCGGCTTCGCGATCGTCCACTGCCTGGGCATCCTCACGTCGATGTTCTCGGCGGTCGTGTTCTCGCGCGGCCTCGTCAACCTCTGGTACGGCCGCAAGAAGCGCCTGCAGAGCGTCTCGATCGGCCAGGTCTGGAAGCCGACGCCGGGCGCCCCGGCCAAGGCCTGACCTCCAACCCCTGCGGCATCCGGCCGGCCCGCTGCCTTCGTGGCGGGCCGGCTCACTTCTGAGAGCAAGCGATGGAATTCTTCCGGATCCGGCGTGACATCCCGTTCATGCGGCACGCGCTGGTGCTCAACGTCATCTCGGCGGTGACGTTCCTGGCTGCGGTCTTCTTCCTTGCCACGCGCGGCCTGCACTTCTCGATCGAGTTCACCGGCGGCACGCTGCTCGAGACGAGCTATGCGAACGCCGCCGACGTGCCGAAGATCCGCTCGACCGTCGAGCGCATGGGCATCAGCGGCGCGACGGTCCAACCGTTCGGCAGCTCGCGCGACGTGCTGATCCGCCTGCCGGCGAGCGGCGCGGGGGCGCAGGCCGATGTCGTCACGCGCGTGTTCGGCGAGCTGTGCCGGGCCGAAGGCGGCAGCGTCGAGACGCGCGCCAGCACCTCGAGCACGGGCGAGGCGAGCACGCGTCAGGCGTGCACCGCCGCGGGTGGCGCCGAGCCGGTGCGCCTGCAGCGCAACGAGGTGGTCGGCCCGCAGGTGGGCCGCGAGCTCGCCGAGGACGGCGCGAAGGCGCTCGCCTTCGTGGTCATCGGCATCATGATCTACCTCGCGTTCCGCTTCGAGTGGAAGTTCGCGGTCGCCGCGATCGTCGCGAACCTGCACGACGTCATCATCATCCTGGGGTTCTTCGCCTTCTTCCAGTGGGAGTTCTCGCTCTCGGTGCTCGCAGGCGTGCTGGCGGTGCTGGGCTACTCGGTGAACGAGTCGGTCGTCATCTTCGACCGGATCCGCGAAGCGTTCCGGCGCTTTCGCAAGATGAACACGCGCGAGGTGATCGACCACGCGATCACCAGCACGATCAGTCGCACCGTCATCACCCACGGCAGCACGCAGATGATGGTGCTGTCGATGCTGGTGTTCGGCGGCGAGACGCTCAAGTACTTCGCGGTCGCCCTGACCATCGGCATCTGCTTCGGCATCTACTCGTCGGTGTTCGTTGCCGCGGCCATCGCGATGTGGCTGGGCGTCAAGCGCGAGGACCTCATCAAGCCGGGCCGCAAGGAGACCGATCCGGACGACCCGAACGCGGGAGCGGTGGTGTAGAGTCCCCTCGACTCTGCAGGACGAGCGCGCCCCTTCCTCATGCCGACCCCCGCCAACCCGACGGCATTGGCCCAGCAGGCGAGGCGGTCTTACGCGGAGCGGTTGCTAGGCGGGATGCCTGCCATCGTGCAGGCGGTCGACCAGGGCGCCAAACTGCTGGCCGCGAGCGTCGCCGAGCCGGCGCTCGCGATGAAGCGGCGCGAGTTGCTGCCGGTCCTGCAGGTGGCGCTGCCGATGTGGCTGCAGGGCATGGCGCAGGTGCTGCGCGGCGCGGTCTCGAACGGCCTGGTGTCGGCCACCCGGCTCGGCGACCTCCCGCTGCCGGCGGCGCCGAACAAGCTCAGCCTCGTCGACGACGACACCATCGAGCACGAGATCCTGAGCTCGCGCCTGGCGCTGGCGATGATGGACCGGGCCTCGTGGGAGTTCACCGACCTGCGTTCGCGCATGAACGTGCTCGAGGGGCGCGACGAGCTCGACCCGAACGACATCCTGCGCCCGCACGTGTTCGCGCGCATCGTCACCTCGGCGTGGCTTTCGGCGCCGCTGACGCTCGACGCCTGGCGCACGCTGCAGTCGGTGCTGCACGACGAGTTCTCGCACTTCGCCGAAGAGGCATACCACGAGACCAACCGCTTCCTGATCGAGCGCAAGGTGCTCCCCGAGGTCGACCTCAGACCGTTCATCCGGCGCACCAGCCATGGTCGGACCGATGGCGGTGCGTCGACCGTGCTCGGCTCGGGGATCGCCGACTCGCGGCCGGGCGCGCGCGGCGGCCCGATCCGCAGCGAGGTCGGCGAGGAGACGCGGATGATGACGCGCGCGGCCGGGCTCGCGCACGGTCCCGACCAGCCGGAGGCGATCGTCGGCCGGCTGAATCGCCTGATCGCGCGCCAGCTGCCCGAGTTCGTCGACACCTCGCGAGCACGGCCGCCGCCGTCGCCGCGGCTGAACGCCGCGATCGCCGAAGCTCAGGAAGGGCTCGCGCGCCGTGTCGGCGCGGCCGAGCAGGGCATGGTCGGTACGCCGCAGCTGCTGGACGAGCTGCAGCAGCGCAAGAACGCGCTCAAGCAGGCCGCCGCCACGCCGGTCGAGCGCGCGACCATCGAGATCGTCGCGCTGCTGTTCCAGAGCATCCTCACGGAAGACGCGATCCCCGCCACGGTGCGGGTGTGGTTCGCGCGCCTGCAGATGCCGGTGCTGCGCGTCGCCGTCTCGGAGCCCGACTTCTTCGCCACGGTCGACCACCCGGCACGCCGCCTCATCGACCGCATGGGCTCGTGCGTGATGGGCTTCGACTCCGGAACGCGCGTCGTCGGCGACCTGCTCGAGAAGGAGATCAAGCGCGTCGTGCAGGTCGTCGAGGCCTACCCCGACACCGGCCGGCGCGTGTTCCAGACCGTGCTCGGCGAGTTCGAGAAGTTCCTCGAGCACTATTTCCGCAACGAGAACGAGGCGAGCAGGAAGGGCGTCTCGCTGGCCCAGCAGGTCGAGCAACGCGAGACGATGGCGATCCAGTTCACCATCGAGCTGCGCAAGATGCTCAACGAGGTGCCGGTCCAGGAAGGCATCCGTGACTTCCTGTTCCACGTCTGGGCCGACGTGCTCGCGACCACCGCCGTCAAGTCGGGGTTGCAGAGCGACGCCACCAAGGACATGAAGCGCGCTGCCGCCGACCTCATCTGGTCCGCGAGCGCCAAGGTGTCGCGCGCCGAGCGCGCCGAGGTGATCCGGCGCCTGCCGCCGCTCCTCAAGACGCTGCGCGACGGCATGGACGAGGCCGGCATCCCGATCCCGAAACAGGACGAGCACATCCAGCGTCTCAACAGCTCGCTGGCCGCGGCGTTCACGGCCAAGACCGCGGCGATCTCGCACGAGCGCCTGGACGAGCTGATGAATCGCCTGGAGACGCTCGAGGAACTGCTGCCCGAGGCCGAGGACGTCGAGATCGACGAGTCGCTCGTGCTCGACCTGTCGGGCCACGAGAGTTCGGAGCTCGAAGTCGTCGCCGAAGGCGGATCGATGCCGACGCCGGCAATGCTCGCGTGGGCCCGCGAGCTGCAGGTCGGCAGCTGGTACATGCTCGACTACCGCAACCGCAACGAGGCGGTGCAGCTCGCCTGGCAGGGCCTCCGGCGCCAGCTCACGCTGTTCGTGTCGCCGCAAGGCCGTGGCGTGCTGTTCCAGCAGCACCGCCTCGCCGCGTTCCTGCAGGCCGGCCTTCTGGTGCCGGCGCAGGACGAGTCGCTGACCGTCAAGGCGACGCGCAGCGCGATGGCCAAGCTCGACTCGGACCCGAGTCGGCTGGTCAGCTAACGCGAATCGAAGAGCGCCGTCTCGGCGCGGCGCGGGCCCCGGCTCGCCAGGCGAGGCCAAACGAGGCGACTTCCGGAAGGGTGCGCACCGACTCGATCCGCACGTGGCAACGAGGCATCGCTCGTCGTCGCGCGCAGCCCGATCAGGGCGGCGCCGCACACGGCCGTTCAGTGGATCAGCCGATCCTCTTCGTCGACGAAAAGCTCGTCGAGGATCAGCGCGTCGGGTTCCTCGCCGAGGCTCCAAAAGACCATCAGGACGATGATCTTGAGGTCTTCGAGGTTGAGCGGACCGCCCGGGATCGCGCTCGCGCGGTCGATCACCATCTCGCGCATCGGCGGCGGCAGGACGCCGGCCGATTCGAGGAAGCTGATGAAGCCGATCGAGGCGTCGCCGAGGTGCTCCTGCTCGACCGGGGCGTAGACGCGCACGCTCTGCGCGCCCTGCTCGCCGACGTGCGACTGCGCGACGGCGGCGACGCCGTCGAGCCACGTCAGCGCCTCTTCGATTTCGTCGGACTCGAAGCCGACGGACGAGAGCTTGCGGGTCAGCTGGTCGTGCTCGGGGCACGCGTCTGGCCGCCAGTAGTTCTCGTACAGGTAAACGAGCACGTCGAACATGCGGGCCACTATAACGCAGTGAATTCAGCCGGCTGCGGGCATTGTTATCGGCCGCCGGGGGCCGCTGGAGGGCGCCCGCCGGAGCCGACGTCAGCCATGTGCGACGCGCTGGAAGCGCTGTCCGGGAAGCCGCTTCACGCGGCCTTCGAGCTCATGGTCGAGCAGGCGCACGCTCAGCTCGCCGGCGCTCAGGCCCGTGCGCTCCACCAGGCTGTCGATCGAGATCGGATCGAAGCCGAGCGCGGCGAGCAGCGCGTCTTCCTTCGCTGGCGGGGCGGCGGTCGCCACCGCGCGCGGCAGGGCCGGCGCGCTCGTGACGCCGAGTTCGTCGAGGACGTCGGCGGCGCTGTCGACCAGCTTGGCGCCCTGCTTGATGAGCGCGTGGCAGCCGCGCGCGAGCGGCGAGTGGATCGAGCCCGGGATCGCGAAGACGTCGCGACCGGCCTCGGCGGCGAGCCGCGCGGTGATCAGCGAACCGGATTCGAGCGCGGCCTCGACGACCAGCGTGCCGCGCGTGAGGCCCGCGATGATGCGGTTGCGGCTCGGGAAGTGCGGCGGCAGCGGCGGCGTGCCGATCGGCAACTCGCTGACGATGAGTCCGGCGGCAGCGATGCGGTGGGCGAGCTTGAGGTGGCTCTTCGGGTAGACGCGGTCGAGGCCGGTGCCCACCACCGCGACCGTCGACCCGCTGCCGTCGAGCGCGCCGTCGTGCGCCGCACCGTCGATGCCGAGCGCGAGGCCCGACACCACCGTCAGCCCGGAGCGGCTCAGCGCGGCTGCGAACGCGCGCGCGTCCGCAAGTCCCTGCGGCGTCGGGTTGCGGCTGCCGACCACCGCGACCGCGTCGGCCTGCAGCAGATCGACGTGCCCTTCGGCGTAGAGGAGCAGTGGGGGATCGGCGCTTTCGAGCAGCAGGCGCGGGTAGCGCGAGTCGCCGAGCACGATGATGTCGCGCCGTTCCGCGCCGGCCTGCAGCCACTCGAGGGTGCGCACCAGCAGGTCCTCGATCTCGGGAGCAGGACCGGCGAGTGCCGCAGCCGTGCGCTCACCGACGACGGCACGACGCTCGGCGACGCCGGCGGCGAGCACCGCCGGTGCGCTGCCGAACGCGGCCAGCAGCTGCCGGGCGCCTTCGCGGCCGACGCCCGGCGCCTCGACGAGGCGCAGCCAGGCCGCGAGCTCGTCAGGCTCCATCAAGGGCGCATCAGGGTTGCGTGAAGCGGTCGCCGGGCTTGACCGGTTCCTGCACCTGCATGATCAGCGCGTACGACATGCGGTCGAACACGCGGAACACGAACAGCACGCCATGGCGCTCGTCGGGCAGCCTGATGCGCTCGCGGCCGCCGTCGGTGCGGTCGAGCACCGAGCTGCCGCTGCGCCACAGCGCGAGCACGTGGCCGCGCTCGATGCCGTCGCGCGCACCCTTGTTGAGGGCGACGATCTGGTTCTGGCCGGCGGTCAGGGCGTCGCCGTAGATCGAGACGATGCGGCCGTCCATCGGAGCGGCCGGCGCGTGCGGCGCGTAGTTCGAGTAGTCGCGCGGCGGCACCGGCGCGAGGCGGTCGCCGATGCCGGCTTCCTGGCGAATGCTGGTGACGGTGAACGTCGCCGGCACGATCTCGGGCTTGCCGTCGGCACCGGTGCGGGTCTCGCCCTGGCGCACGTACTCGGACGAGCCGACGTAGGTGGCCTCGTAGCCGAGCACCTCGTTGGTGGTCGGGTCCTTCAGCGCGCGCGGCGTGCGGAAGATGCGGTACTCGCGCTGGCCGCCGAGTTCGCCGCGAACGTACGCAATGTCGCCACGCGACAGCATCACCCGGCCCTCCTGGGCGGCGACGATGCGCGGCGCCGCGCTGAGCTCGTTGGTCTCGAAGATCACCGCCTCGTTGAGGAACGGCTCGATCAGGTTGAACGGAATCGATGAGATGCCGTCGAGCGCGACCGCTTCCGAGCGCACGCGCGGGCTCAGCCTGGCGTCGCCGAGCGGGCCGCCGCCGTCGACGCGGCGGCCGAGGCGCAGGCGCGCGCGGCCGTCGGAGGTGTCGAGCACGAGCACCTGGCCGGGGTAGATGAGGTGCGGGTTGCGAACCTGCTCGAGGTTCATGCCCCAGAGCTCGGGCCAGCGCCACGGGCTCTTGATGAACATCGCCGAGATGTCCCACAGCGTGTCGCGCGGGCGGACCGTGTACGTGTCGGGCGCGTTGGGAACCAGCTCGGACACCGGAATGCCGGTTTCCGCCGTGCGCGCGGCGATGCTGCGCTGCTCGGGGGTGACCGGATAGTTCGCTGCGTGCGCCGCCGGCGCGGCGAGCGCCAGCGCGAGCTGAGCCGCGGCGACGGCGCCCCCGGTCGTGAGGGCGAAGCGGATACGACGACTCATAGGAAGCAGGTCTCGATGGGTGGCGGCACGCCGGATGGCGCGAGTGAAAGCGCGGAGGGATTCTCGATGGCGGCTCCGCAGCATCGAGCCGGATCGGCGAAAATGCTCACTCGGTTTGGCAAATTCTGCCGGTAAAGCCTTGATATCGCAATGAAAGTGCCCTGCTGAAGGGCATACCTGTGAGACCCGTCACGGGCTCGCGCGTTGCGCAGTTTCCACAGCCCGTCACGCCGCGTGTGCGGCGCGCGTGCACCATCCCGACCATGGCCAAGCTCTCGATCCTTCGCTTTCCCGATCCGCGCCTGCACCGTGTCGCCGCGCCGGTGAAGGAGGTCGACGAGCGCATCCGCACGCTCGTCGACGACATGCTCGAGACCATGTACGCGGCCGAGGGCGTCGGCCTCGCGGCGACCCAGGTCGACGTACACGAGCGCGTGATCGTGATCGACGTCTCCGAGTCGCGCGACCAGCCGCTGGTGTTGATCAACCCCGAGCTCGTCGCCCGGAGCGACGAGATGGTGGTCGGCGACGAAGGGTGCCTCTCCGTGCCCGAGATCTTCGACAAGGTGCCGCGCCATGCCCGCGTGACCGTTCGTGCGCTCGGTCGCGACGGCGCCGTGCAGGAGTTCGACGCGGAGGGCTTGCTCTCGGTGTGCGTGCAGCACGAGATGGACCACCTGCTCGGCAAGGTGTTCGTCGAATACCTGAGCCCGCTCAAGCGGCAGCGCATCAAGACCCGGATGCTGAAGAAGGCGCGCGAAGAGGTCGCCTGATGCGGGTCGCCTTCGCCGGCACGCCCGAGTTCGCCGAGCGTGCGCTGGCCGCGATCCATGCGGCGGGCCACAAGGTGCCGCTGGTGCTGACGCAGCCTGACCGGCCCGCGGGACGCGGCCTCAAGCTGCAGCCGTCGCCGGTGAAGGCCTTCGCGCTGGCGCACGACATCGCGGTTGCGCAGCCGCGCAGCCTCCGCCTCGACGGCAGGTTCACCGACGACGCCGAGGCGGCACGCGAGGCTCTCGAGGCTGCGGCCGCCGACGTGATGGTGGTCGCCGCCTACGGGCTCATCCTGCCGGAGTGGGTGCTCGCGCAGCCGCGCCATGGCTGCATCAACATCCACGCCTCGCTGCTGCCGCGATGGCGCGGCGCCGCGCCGGTGCAGCGCGCGATCGAGGCGGGCGACGCCGAGACCGGCATCTCGATCATGCAGATGGACCGTGGACTCGACACCGGCGACGTGCTGCTGGTCGAGGCCCTGCCGATCGGCGCCGGCGACACCGCCGGCACGCTGACCGAGCGTCTCGCCGATCGCGGTGGCCGGCTCGTCGTCGATGCGCTGGCGCGGCTCGACGCCGGTGATGTCATGCGCACGCCGCAGCCCCAGGCCGGCGTCACCTACGCCAGCAAGGTCCTCAAGAGCGAGGCGCCGATCGACTGGCGCCAGCCTGCGGTGCGGATCGAGCGTCGCATCCGCGCGTTCGACCCGTTCCCCGGCGCGAGCGGCGTGCTCGGCGGCGAGACGGTCAAGTGCTGGCGTGCGGAGTGCGTCGCCGGCAGCGGCGCGCCGGGCGAGGTGATCGGCGTGCAGGCCGATGGGCTGGTCGTCGCCTGCGGCGAGGGCGCCTTGCGCCTGACCGAACTGCAGCGGCCGGCCGGGCGACGCCTGCCCGCGGCAGCGTTCCTGCAGCGCGGTTCGGTGCGGATCGGCGATCGCTTCGCGTTGCCCGATGCGGTCGCGGCCGACGAGCCTTTCCCCGGCTGACCGCTCGGGGCGGCGCAGCCGTCGCCGCCGGGCCTGGGTCGGGCACCCGGCACGCCCGGGCCAAAGCCCCTGCGCGGCGCCTGCCGTCGCGCTCGCGCACCATCGGGTTTGAACCGGGCGCCGCGGACTGCATCTAAGCGGCGTTCGCAGTCCACCAACGAGGCTCACCCAGCGATGTTCAATCTACTCAAGACCGCCGTGCTGATGGCCGCCATCACCGGCCTCTTCCTCGCGATCGGCGCGGCACTCGGCGGCACGCAGGGAATGACGCTGGCGCTGCTGTTCGCGCTGGCGCTCAACTTCTTCAGCTACTGGTACTCCGACAAGCTGGTGCTGAAGATGTACAACGCGCAGGAGGTCGACGAGTCGTCGGCGCCGCAGTTCGTCGGCATGGTGCGCGAGCTCGCCGAGCGCGCCGGGCTCCCGATGCCGCGCGTCTACATCATCGAGGAGTCGGCGCCGAACGCGTTCGCGACCGGCCGCAACCCGCAGAACGCCGCGGTCGCCGCGACGACCGGGATCATGCAGGTGCTGAGCGCGCGCGAGCTGCGCGGGGTGATGGCGCACGAGCTCGCCCACGTGAAGCACCGCGACATCCTGATCTCGACGATCAGCGCGACCATGGCCGGTGCGATCTCGATGCTCGCCAACTTCGCGATGCTGTTCGGCGGCCGCGACTCCGAGGGGCGCCCCGCGAACCCGCTGGTCGGCATCCTCGTCATGATGCTGGCGCCGCTCGCCGCCGGCCTGATCCAGATGGCGATCAGCCGGGCGCGCGAGTTCGAGGCCGACCGCGGCGGCGCCGAGCTGTCCGGCGATCCGCAGGCGCTCGCGTCGGCGCTGCAGAAGATCGAGCGCTATGCGCGCGGCTACGCGCTCGAGGCGGCCGAACGCAACCCGGCGACCGCGCAGATGATGATCGTCAACCCGCTCTCGGGCGGCGGTCTGCGCGGCCTCTTCTCGACGCACCCGTCGACCGAGGAACGCGTCGAGCGCCTGCTCGCGATGAGCCGGGGCAGCGTGCGCTGACCAGAACGCCCGGCGTCCGCCGCCCCGGGCGTCGGGCGCTCGGCGAGCCGGCGACACGCTCCGAGCGTGACGAGTGCCCGCTCGCGTCGCCTCCTGCGTCGCGCCGCTCAAGTCGCCGCGGTGGCGGTCGATAAGGACGCATATCGCCGTCCCGCCATGTCCCGCTTCGCCTCATCCCTCGTCCTCGCCTCGCTGCTGCTGCTTGCCGGCTGCGAGATGCTGGGCATCGAGTCGCCCGAGAAGGTCGCCGCCGCGCGCGAGGCCGACGGCAAGGCGATCGGCGGCGCGTGCCGGCATGCCGCGCGCGCGATCGAGGACTGCTACGCGCTCAACAAGAAGGCCGATCGCGCGGCGATCTTCGCCGGCTGGCGCGACATGAACGACTACATGCGCGAGAACAAGATCGAGCCGGTGCCGCCGCAGATCGCCGGCAAGCCCGCACCGACCGCGCCCCGCGTCGCCGAGGACGAGGCCGAGTCCGAGCCCGCGCCGAAGGCCAAGGTCGCAGGTGCCAAGCCGCCGCGCGACGGCAAGCACGAGGGCTCCTGAGCCGTCGGGCGGCAAGCGCCGCCAGAACGGCATGCGGCGCGCGTGCCCGGCCCGGGGCCGTCGCGAGGGCGCCCACGCAGCGAGCGGCGTCATCGAGCGCGCCGGCATGCGACCGTAAACTGCGCGCTTTGCCCGGCGTTGCCATGCACGTTCTCCGTTTCACCGACCTGATCGACTCCGGCCGTGTCGCCGGCAAGCGTGTCTTCATCCGCGCCGACCTCAACGTGCCGCTCGACGACGCGGGCCGGATCACCGAGGACACCCGCATTCGCGCCTCGCTGCCGTGCATCGAGCAGGCGCTCGCCGCGGGTGCGGCGGTGATGGTGACGTCGCATCTCGGGCGCCCGAAGGAAGGCGCGCCGCAGCCGGGCGACACGCTGGCGCCGGTCGCCGCCCGCCTGGCGGAACTGCTCGGGCGCGACGTGCCGCTGAAGGCCGATTGGGTCGACGGCGTCGCGGTCGCACCCGGCGAGCTCGTGCTGCTCGAGAACTGCCGGCTCAACGTCGGCGAGAAGAAGAACGACGATGCCCTCGCACGCAAGCTCGGGGCGCTCTGCGACGTCTTCGTGCACGACGCGTTCGGGACCGCGCATCGTGCCGAGGCGTCGACCTACGGCATCGCCGAGTACGCGCCGCTCGCCTGCGCCGGCCCGCTGCTCGCGGCCGAGATGGACGCGATCACGCGTGCGCTCGCCGCCCCGAAGCGGCCGCTGGTCGCGATCGTCGCGGGCAGCAAGGTGTCGACCAAGCTGGCGATCCTGCAGAGCCTCGCGAAGAACGTCGACCAGCTGATCGTCGGCGGCGGCATCGCCAACACGTTCATGCTCGCGAGCGGCCTGCCGATCGGCAAGAGCCTCGCCGAGCACGCGCTGGTCGACGAAGCACGTGCGGTCATCGAGCAGATGCGCGCGCGCGGCGCGGCGGTGCCGATCCCGGTCGACGTCGTTACCGCGACCGCGTTCAGCGCCGACGCCGAGCCGCACGTGAAGGCGGCCGCCGACGTGCAGGAGGCCGACCTGATCCTCGACATCGGCCCGCGCACCGCCGAACAGCTCGCCGAGCAGCTGAAGGCCGCCGGCACCATCGTCTGGAACGGCCCGGTCGGCGTGTTCGAATTCCCCGCCTTCGCCAAGGGGACCGAGGCGATCGCGCGCGCGATCGCGGCGTCGCCGGCATTCAGCATCGCCGGTGGCGGCGACACGCTGGCGGCGATCGCCGCGTTCGGCATCGGCGACGACGTCGACTACATCTCGACGGGCGGCGGCGCCTTCCTCGAGGTGCTCGAAGGGCGCGAGCTGCCGGCGTTCGAGGTGCTGCAGCGTCGGGCCGACGAGGCGATGCGCTAGGCCGATGCGATGGGGTGGCCAGCCACGGCCTTGCCGTGATCACCCTGCAAGCCGACGCGGCGCGTGACTTCGAATAGCGTCCGCAGGCGCTAGCCTTGCGGTCGGCCACAGCCGCCGCACAACGAGCACAGGAAACACCATGGACATCCAGATGGCTCGTGCGACGAAGATCGTCGCGACCCTCGGCCCGGCCTCGTCGTCGCGCGAGGTTCTCGAGCGCATGATCCGCGCCGGGGTCGACGTCGTGCGCCTCAACTTCTCGCACGGCACCGCGCAGGATCACATCGACCGTGCGAACCTGGTCCGCGAGGTCGCGAAGGCGGCCGGGCGCGAGGTCGCCATCATGGCCGACCTGCAGGGTCCGAAGATCCGGGTCGGCAAGTTCGAGGGCGGCAGGACGATGCTCGAGCCGGGGCAGCGGTTCATCCTCGACGCCGGCCTCAGCGCGCCGGGCTCGAACGAACGCGTCGGCCTCGACTACAAGGCGCTGCCGCGCGACGTGAAGCCCGGCGACACCCTGCTGCTCAACGACGGCCTTCTCAAGCTGACCGTCGATGCCGTCAAGGGCGAGGAAGTCCACACCACCGTGGTGTCGGGCGGCGAGCTCTCGAACAACAAGGGCATCAACAAGGCCGGCGGCGGTCTCACGGCGCCGGCGCTCACCGGCAAGGACATGGAGGACATCAAGACCGCGATGTCGTTCCAGTGCGAGTACCTCGCGGTGAGCTTTCCGAAGAGCGCGACCGACATGGAAATGGCGCGTCAGCTCGCCAATGTCGCCGGCGAGGCCTGGCATCACAAGCCGCAGCTGATCGCGAAGATCGAGCGCAGCGAGGCGATCCCCCTGCTCGAGCAGATCCTCAGGGCGTCGGACGGGATCATGGTCGCGCGCGGCGACCTCGCGGTCGAGGTCGGAACCGCTGCGGTACCGGCACTGCAGAAACGCATGATCAAGATGGCGCGCGAGCTCGACCGCTTCGTGATCACCGCCACGCAGATGATGGAGTCGATGATCGTCAACCCGGTGCCGACGCGTGCCGAGGTCAGCGACGTCGCCAACGCGGTGCTCGACGGCACCGACGCCGTGATGCTGTCGGCCGAGACGGCGGCCGGCCGCTACCCGGTCGAAACCGTCGAGATGATGGCCTCGATCTGCGTCGAGGCCGAGCGTGCGGAGGAGATCTCGCTCGACGCCGGCTTCACCAACAAGACCTTCGGCCGCATCGATCAGTCGATCGCGATGGCAGCACTCTTCACCGCCTACCACCAGGGCTGCAAGGCGATCCTCGCGCTCACCGAGTCGGGCTCGACCGCGCTCTGGATGAGCCGCATCAAGATCCACGTGCCGATCTTCGGCCTCACCTCGCAGGTGCGCACGCAGCGCCGGATGGCGATGTACCGCAACGTCATGCCGCTCCTGATGCCGAACTTCGAGGACCGCGACACGGCGCTGCGCCACGCCGAGCGCCTGCTGGTCGAGCTCGGCGCCCTCAAGCCCGGCGACACCTACGCGATCACCTGCGGCGAGCCGATGGGCTACCCGGGCGGCACCAACATGCTCAAGGTGGTGCGGGTCGCATGAACGATGCCGCCCGGCCGCCGGAAGGAAGCGCGGGCTTCCGCGGCGGCGCGGGCGTGGACGGCAACGAGCTGGTGACGGCACCGGCCGACGTACGGTCCGACCATTCGGTCGACGCGGCGCCGCCCCGGCCCGGCGTCGACGACGTGCGCGCCGCCGCCGCGCGCCTCGGCGACCAGATCCTCTGCACGCCGTGCCTCGAATCGCGCACGCTCGGGGCGCTGGTCGGCTGCGACGTCTTCCTCAAGTTCGAGAACCTGCAGTTCACGGCGTCGTTTAAGGAGCGCGGCGCGCTCAACAAGCTGCTGCAGCTCACGCCCGACGAACGCGCGCGCGGCGTGCTCTCGGTATCCGCCGGCAACCACGCGCAGGCGGTCGCGTATCACGCCGAGCGACTCGGCATCCGCGCGACCATCGTGATGCCGCGCTTCGCGCCGTCGGTGAAGATCGAGCGCACGCGCGGCTTCGGCGCCGACATCGTGCTCGAGGGCGACACCTTCGACGCCGCGCGTGAGCACGGCCTTGCGCTCGCGGCCGAGCGCGGCCTCGTCGTCGTCCATCCGTACGACGACGAGGCGGTGGTCGCCGGGCAGGGCACGGTCGTGCTCGAGATGCTGGCCCAGCAGCCGACGCTCGACACGCTGGTGGTGCCGATCGGCGGCGGCGGCCTCATCGGCGGCATCGCCACCGCGGCGCGCGCGCTCCGGCCCGACATCCGCATTGTCGGCGTGCAGACCGAGCGCTTTCCCGCCGCCTGGTGTGCCAAGCACGGTGCCACGCGCGAGGCGGCGCTCGCGACGATTGCCGACGGCATCGGCGTCAAGGCGCCCGGCGAGCTCACGCTGCCGCTGATCCGCGACCTGGTGGACGACGTCGTGCTGGTCGGCGAGGACGAGATCGAGCACGCCATCCTGCTGCTGCTCGAGATCGAGAAGACGGTGGTCGAGGGCGCCGGCGCCGCCGGCCTTGCCGCGCTCGCCGCCGACCCGGCGCGCTTTGCGGGCCGGCGCGTCGGCGTCGTGCTCTCGGGCGGCAACATCGAGCCGCTGGTGCTCGCCGAGATCATCGAACGCGGCATGGTCAAGTCGGGGCGCCTCGCGCGCCTGCGCTGCGACGTGCGCGACGTGCCCGGCGCGCTCGCCGACGTGGCGACGCTGCTCGGCGAACTCGGCGCCAACATCGACCGCATCCAGCACCAGCGCGTGTTCACCACACTGTCGGTCGAGCGCGTGCAGATCGAGGTCGTCGTGCAGACGCGCGGCACCGCCCACATCGAGCAGATCGTCGCGGCCCTGCACGAGCACGGCTACGCGGCCGAGCGCGTGATCTAGCCTCCCGCTGCGGGCGTGGTCCAGGCTCACGGCACGAGGGCCGGCGTCCCGCTACGATCCGCCGATGACGCCCGAGCCCGCGAACGATCTTCAGGAGCGTCCCACCGGGCGCTGGTACTTCGGCTGGAACATCGTCGCCGCGGCGACCGTGCTCACGCTGCTCACGGTCGGCATGCGCCTGGGCATCGGACCGCTGTTCCTGCCGATGACGCAGGATCTGGGCTTCAGCCGCACCCTGCTCGCCGGCATCGTCGCAGTCGGCATGTTCAGCTACGGCATCGCGATGCCGGTCGCCGGCTACCTGGTCGGCCGCATCGGCACGCGGCCGGTGCTGCTGAGCGGTGCCGCGCTCGTCGTGATCGCGACGCTCTGGACCGTCAGCGCGCGCACACCGAGCGGCGTGCTGCTCAGCTTCGGCGTGCTGATGTCGATCGGCCTCGCGTTCACGAGCCCGATCGCGCTCACGCCGGTGATCAGCCGCTGGTTCACGCGCCAGCGCGGCATGGCGCTGTTCTTCCTGTCGACCGGCTCGATGGCCGGCATCGCGGTCATGACGCCGGCGCTCGCGCTGGCGCTCGAGCACTTCAGCTGGCAGGCCACGCTGCTCGGCTTCGCGGCGATCTTCTGCGCGCTCACGGTGCCGGTCGCGCTTTGGGTGATCCGCGACAGCGCGCCGCTGCACACCGACCTGCGCCCCGAGCAGATCGCCGCGGCGCGCGCCGCGCCCGCGCCGGCGCCCGACACCGCCGGCATCATGGCCGCGGTGCGCACCGCGCCGTTCATGATCGTCACGCTGGGCCTCTTCGCCTGCGGCTTCAGCATGAACCTGCTCGGCACGCACGGCATGCCGATGCTGATGGACCACGGCTTCGACGCGGCGACGAGCTCGTTCGGCATCGGCCTGATCGGCCTCGTCGCCATCTTCAGCACGCTGGTGCTCGGGCGCCTTTCGGACCGCCTGCCGCGCAAGTACATCCTGGCGACGATCTACTGCGTGCGCGGGCTCGGCTTCTTCGCGCTCACCGTCGTGGGCACGCACGTCGAGCTGTACGCGACGGCGGCGATCGGCGGCATCGTGTGGGCCGGCAGCATCGCGCTCTCGTCGGCGATCCTCGCCGACGTCTACGGCGTGCGCCGCGTCGGCGTGCTGTACGGCCTCGCCTACCTCGGCCACCAGCTCGGCGCGACGCTCAGCTCGTGGCTCGGCGGCTGGGGCTACGAGACCTTCGGCACGCACTGGGTCGCGTTCGGCTCGTCGGGCGTGCTGCTGCTGCTCGCCGCGGCGATCTCTCTCAGGCTGCCGAGAAAGGGCGGCGCGGTCGGTGCTGGCGTTCCGCTCAACCCGGCAATGGCCGCGCAGGGCGGCTGACTACTCCTTTGGCCGGCACGCGGCGGGCGTCGCCCCGGCGCGGACGTCGTCGCCGACCTCGCAGGTCCAGGTCACCGCGCCGTCCTCGTCCTTGGGCACCAGCAGCAGCGTCGCGCCGCGCGGCGTCGTCACGGTGACGATCATGTCGCTGGGATCGAGCGTGAGCCGCGAGCCGTCCGGCAGGCGGCCGGCGACGCCGGCATCGTCGAGCGACTCCGGGGGCGCGCCGTTGCGCACGAAGTAGTCGCCGAGCGCGACGCGTGCGCTCGCGCTGCTCTCGTAGGCGCGGGTCAGCTCGGTGCGTGTCGTGTGGTCCAGGTACGCGGGGATGCCGACCGCGGCGACGATGCCGATCACGAGCGCGACCACGATCACGCCGCCGGCGCCGCCCGCGCGACCGAGGTACGGCACGAAGAGCGCGAACAGGTACGCGAGCCCGTGCCGACGCGGAAGCGGCGCTTCGGGGTCGAGCACGCGGACGACGCGCTTGCAGAGCCACGGATAGCCGCCGACCAGCTCGTGGTACGACATCCAGAAGCCGCTCGTCGCGGCGGTCTGCGCCCGGAACGCCGCGAGGTCGAGGTCGGCCCAGAGACGCGGCCCGGCGGCCAGCGCGGCCATCGCGCGCGCCGCGTTGCCGCGCGTCTCGCAGCAGGCGGCGCCGTGGCGGTCGCAGGTCGACTCCTTGGCGCGCGCGTAGGCCGCCCCGAGCAGCGGCAGCCAGAGCGCCGGGGCGCGCAGGAACCAGCCGGTGAGATGACGCATGCGCACGTGGCCGAGCTCGTGACCCACGTAGAAGCGCACGCCGTCGGGGTGCGCCTCCATCGCGTCGACGATGTCGGAGAGCAGCACGATGTAGTCGCGGCCGAGGAAGCGCGTCGCGAACGCGTTCAGGATGCCGTTGCCCTGCAGCAGGTAGGGCGCGGGCTGCTCGGAGATGCCCAGGCTGCGACAGCAGGCGTCGAACTGCGCGTGCAGCGCCGGGAACTGCTGCGGCGAGAGGAGGACGCCATTGCCGCGGATGTAGGCGATCAGCGCCGACTGTGCGAACAGGTAGAACAGGAACGCGAACAGCAGGTAGACGAGCGCGAGCCCCACCGTGCCGGCGATCAGCAGCAGCCACAGCACGATGCCCAGCACCAGCGTCACCCGGCCGAGCACGCGCTCGCGCGGATCCACCCGATCGTCCACCCCATCCTCCCGCAGGCTGCGCTCCCCGCGGCGCCGGCGCGATCGTAATCATGCGGGCCGCGGCGGCAGGGCCTCGCTTCCCCGTGTGGACGCGCCCGGGGAAAGAGACGCGGACCGGGCGACGCTAGCGTGCCGCCGACGCGGCGGCGGCCGGCGCGCTTGCCGAAGCGTCGGGCATGCGCTGGCCGGTGTCGCCGGCGAGGTAGTTCTCGATCAGCTGGAAGAAGCGCTCGTAGAACGTCGGGTTGCGGATCGTCGCCGACCCGACCTTGACCAGCGCCTCGTCGCTGCCGGCGAACGGCAGCGACACCGAGCCGAACGGCGAGACGCCGAGGCTCGCCGAGTTGTTGCTCTTGCGGACGCGGTAGTTGTCCTGAACCGCGTTGACGAACGCGATCGTCCGCACCCCCTTGTAGCCCTCGCGCGCGCACACCACCGTGAACTCGATGTCCGCGTGCACGTCGCCCGCCGGCTGGAAGCTCTTCTTGCCGCGCACCTGCTGCGCGGTCGCGCTGTTGACGATGTAGCCCTGGCTCAGCAGCGCGCGGCGGGCCGCCTCGCAGGTGTCGGCGTCGACCGCGGCGAAGGTGCGCGAGTAGGTGCTGTCGGCCTCGAACGCGTCCTGCGTCTCGATCGGCGTCAGCGCGCCGGCGCAGCCGGCGAGCAGCAGCACGGCGGCGAGCGCAGCCGCACCCGCCGCGCGGCGTGAACCGCGGCGCGGGGCGGCGAAGATCGTGCGAAGGGAAGGGGTGCTCATCGTGACGCCGATTTTCGCGAGCGCGCCGTGCGCGGGTGCCCGATGTCGCAGCGCGAACCGGGGCTTTTCCACGGCGCCGCGTGACTCTGATCCGTCGGCCGTCTGCTTGCCCGCCGCACGCCATTGCCGGCGAGCGCCGGCGCCTGGCTGATTTCCGCCGCTGCCAGCCGCGGCGCGCACCTGTCCGTGGCCGGTTTTCCGCACACCCTGCTCGCCTAGAATCGACCGCCCGCTGCGGCGCCCCGCAGCCCTTTTTCTTCGCTCTTCAGGACCGCGCCATGCCTCTCGTCTCGATGCGCCAGCTGCTGGATCATGCCGCCGAAAACGGCTATGGCATCCCGGCCTTCAACGTCAACAACCTGGAGCAGGTCCAGGCCGTGATGACCGCCGCCGACGAGGTCGGCGCGCCGGTCATCCTGCAGGCGAGCGCGGGTGCGCGCAAGTACGCCGGCGAGCCGTTCATCAAGCACCTCATCGAGGCCGCGATCGAGTCGTGGCCCAACGTGCCGCTCGTCATGCACCAGGACCACGGCCAGAGCCCGACGGTCTGCCGGAGCGCGATCGACCTCGGCTTTAGCTCGGTGATGATGGACGGCTCGCTCGAGGCCGACGGCAAGACGATCGCGAGCTATGACTACAACGTCGACGTGACCAAGCAGGTGGTCGATCTCGCGCACGCGCGCGGCGTCACGGTCGAGGGCGAGCTCGGCTGCCTGGGCTCGCTCGAGACCATGCGCGGCGACAAGGAGGACGGCCACGGCACGGAGTCGACGATGACGCGCGAGCAGCTGCTCACCGACCCCGAGCAGGCCGCCGACTTCGTCAAGCGCACGCAGCTCGATGCGCTCGCGATCGCGATCGGCACCAGCCACGGCGCCTACAAGTTCACCAGGAAGCCGACCGGCGACATCCTCGCGATCGACCGCATCAAGGAAATCCACCGCCGCATCCCGAACACGCACCTCGTGATGCACGGCTCGTCGAGCGTGCCGCAGGACCTGCTCGCCGAGATCCGCAAGTACGGCGGCGCGCTCAAGGAGACCTACGGCGTGCCGGTCGAGGAAATCCAGGAAGCCATCAAGCATGGCGTCCGCAAGATCAACATCGACACCGACATCCGCCTGGCCATGACCGCCGCGATCCGCAAGTTCATGGCCGAGAACCCCGAGAAGTTCGATCCGCGCGACTACTTGAAGCCGGCGCGCGAGGCCGCAAAGAAGATCTGTCGCGAGCGCTACCTGCAGTTCGGCTGCGAAGGCCAGGCCGCCAAGATCAAGGCCGCGCCGCTCGCCGACGTGGCGCGCCGCTACGCGCAGGGCGAGCTCGCACAGACCGTCGTCTGAGCGCGCGTTCATGGCTCTCGACGACGACGAGCTGCCCGGTGCACGCGGCCCGCGGCCGCTGCTGACCAGCGACATCCGTTCGCTGCCGCTGGTCGGGCGCGGCAAGGTGCGCGAGAACTATGCGGTGGGCGACGATCGCCTGCTGATGGTCGCGACCGACCGCCTCAGCGCCTTCGACGTCGTGATGGGCGAGCCGATTCCCGGCAAGGGCGCGGTGCTCACGCAGCTGGCGCTCTTCTGGTTCGAGCGCCTCGAGGGCATCGTCCCGAACCATCTGACCGGCGACGACCCGGAGAGCGTGGTCGCGCCAGAGGAGCGCGAGCAGGTGCGCGGCCGCTCGATGCTGGTCAAGCGCCTCAAGCCCGTGCCGGTCGAGGCGGTGGTGCGGGGCTATCTCGCCGGCAGCGGCTGGGCCGAGTACCAGCAGCGCGGCACCGTCTGCGGGATCGCGCTGCCCCCCGGGCTCGTCAACGCGAGCAAGCTCGCCGCGCCGATCTTCACGCCCGCGACGAAGGCCGAGCTCGGCGCGCACGACGAGAACATCGACTTCGAGCGCATGTGCGAGCTGGTCGGCCACGACCTCGCGGCGCGCATCCGCGCGGTCTCGGTCAAGCTCTACACGACCGCGGCCGAGTTCGCGCTGACCAAGGGCATCATCATCGCCGACACCAAGTTCGAGTTCGGGCTCGATGCCGACGGCACGCTGACCCTGATGGACGAGGTGCTCACCCCCGACTCGTCGCGGTTCTGGCCGGTCGAGGGCTACGCACCGGGCGCCAACCCGCCGAGCTTCGACAAGCAGTTCGTGCGCGACTGGCTCGAGCAGGCGCAGGTCGGCGGCGCCCCGTGGACCAAGACGGCACCCGCGCCGGCGCTGCCGCCGGCCGTGATCGAGCGCACCGCGGCGAAGTACCGCGAGGCGCTCGACCGCCTGACCGCGCCCTAGCCGGTCGCGTCAGAGCAGGAGGCCGATCAGCTGCTGCGGCAGCTGGTTGGCCTGCGCCAGCATGGCGGTGCTCGCCTGGTGCAGCATCGTGGAGCGCGCGAGGTTCGCCGTCTCGGTGGCGAAGTCGGCGTCGACGATGCGCGACCGGCTCGCGGCCAGGTTCTCGCCGCTGGCGTCGAGGTTCTGCGCGGCCGCAGTGAACCGGTTCTGCACGGCACCGAGCGCCGCCCGGCTCGCGTCGACCGTGCCGAGTGCGATGTCGATCGAGTCGAGCGCGGCGCTCGCGCCGGCTGCGGTCGAGACGTCGATCTGCGCGATCGGCGTGCCCTGCGAGGCGACCCAGCCGCCCGAATACCAGTAGGGGTCGTGATAGAAGCCGACGAAGCCGCTCACGCCGGCCGGCGCGACGTAGCGCAGGCCGATCGTCGCCGCGACCGGCTGGTTCGCCCACGGCCCGTCGGCGAGCCCGAAGTCGGCCTGCGTCGAGCCGGCGAAGGTACCGGCCGCGTAGTCCACCTGGATGCTGCGGCCGTCGCCCGCGCTCAGGCTGACGCCGCTGCCGGTATCGAGCGCGCTGACCCCGGTCGCCGCCGACTGCGCGTTGATCGCGCTCACCGCCGCCGCGCGGTTGGCCGCGAGCGCAGCGCCGCCGGCGATGCCGCCGACCCGGATCGCGACGCCGTTGACGGTGAAGGTCGCGCTACCGGACGTGGTCGCGTGCGCGGCCGAGATGCCGGCGGCGTACAGGGTCGGGTTGATGGACGCGCTCAGCCCCTGGACCTGGCCGCTGTTGAACGCCGCCAGCACGTTGCGCGTGTCGGGCTGGACGATCCCGAAGTCGACCGTCTTGCCGCCCGCGACGAAGACCAGCTCGCCCGGCGTGCTCACCGGGTACGCCAGGTTGAGCTGCTCGTACTGGAAGCCCGCCCACGTGCCGAGCGTGCTCGTGTGCACGTCCTGGATGGTCGGCATCGTGATGCGCTGACCAAGGTCGGCGCCGACCTGGAACGTCTTCACGGCAAAGCTGCCGTCGAGCAGGCTGCTGCCGTTGTAGGTCGTCTGCGTCGCGACGCGGTCGATCTCGGCGAGCAGTTGCGCGACCTCGCGCTGCAGTGCCGCCCGGTCGGGCGCGGAATTGGCACCGTTCGCGGCCTGCACCGCGAGCTCGCGCACGCGCTGCAGGTTGCCGGCGATCGCGCCGAGCGCGTCCTCGGCGACCTGGGCGAGCGAGACACCGTCGTTCAGGTTGCGCTGGGCGGCGCCGATGCCCCGCACCCGCGCATCGAGGCGGTCGGCGACCGCGAGTCCGGCTGCGTCGTCGCGCGCACCGTTGACGCGCAGCCCGCCCGCCAGTCGCTGCACCGTGGTCGCGAGGTCGGCCTGGCTGCGCTCGACGGAGCGCTCGGCGACCCGCGCGGTCGCGTTCGTGTTGATGCTGAACGGCATGGAACCGGCCGGGCGCGTCAATGCGCAGACGGTCGGTCCGGCGATATCGGTCCTGCGAGCCGCCTCTTGAGCGCCGCGGCCCGCACGCAGCGCGCCGCTACACCGCGGACGTCGGCGTCAGAACAGCGCCATGCTGAGCTTGCGGCGGTAGGCGTCGACCACCGGGTCGCTCGGCGTCTGCGCGACCTTGCCGGCAACCTCGAGGGTGCCCTTGGGCGCTGCCTCGGGCTTGGGCGCGACCGGCGGCTTGGTCATCACCTCGAGAATGGCGACGTAGGTCTTGCGCGCGAGCTCGTCGCGCCAGCCCTTGTCGCGCATCAGGATCTCGAGCAGCTCGTCCATCGCGGCGGTGAAGTCGCGCCGCGCGAAGTGGTGCTGGGCGAGCGCGAAGCGCGCGTCGAAGTCGCGCTTGTTGGCGCCGATCGCCGCCTGCAGCGTGTCGACCGGAGGTGCCTCCTTGCTGGCGTCGATCGCGGCGATCCAGTGCCCGAACGCCGCCACCCGCGGGTTCAGCAACACGTTCGACGCGACCTCGCCGTGGACGCGGCGTGCCTCGTCGACCTGGCCGGCGTCGAGCAGGGCGAGCAGGTAGTCGGCGCGTGCGGCGTCGTTCGAGGGGTTCGCGGCGAGCGCCGCCTTCAGCTTGGCCAGCGCGCTGTCGGTGTCGCCCTCGGCCAGCAGCTCGTGTGCTTCGTCGAGGTCCTCGTCGGCCGCGACTTCCTCGGGACTCGGGACATGGCGGTCGAGGAATTGGCGCACCTGCGCCTCGGGCAGGGCACCGACGAAGCCGTCGACCGGCTGGCCGCCCTTGAACAGCACGCAGAACGGGATGCTGCGCACGCCGAACATCTGCGAGAGCTGCGAGGCGATCTCGGGCTGCGCGTCGGCGTCGAGCTTGGCGAGCGTGAAGCGGCCTTCGTAGGCGGTCTCGAGCCGCTCGAGCACCGGGCCGAGCGCCTTGCACGGGCCGCACCACTCGGCCCAGATGTCGAGCAGCACCGGCTGTCGCATCGAAGCGTTGATCAGCTCGGTCTCGAAGTTCCGGTCGGTGATGTCGATCATGGCGTTGGGGTGCGGGGGTGGGTCAGGGCAGGTGATGATGCCCCGCCTACAATTCAAGGCTCGTCGAGCAACCTGGAGAGCGAGCCGTGAGCAGCGCCGCCGTGCGGATCGGCATCGTGATGGGCTCCAGCAGCGACTGGGAAACCCTGCGGGTCGCGACCGAGATTCTTACCGAGTTCGGGGTCGGCCACGAAGCCCGCGTCGTCTCGGCGCACCGCATGCCCGACGAGATGTTCGCGTATGCCGAAGGCGCCGCCGAGCGCGGCCTCGCGGCGATCATCGCCGGCGCCGGCGGGGCCGCCCACCTGCCCGGCATGCTTGCCGCGAAGACCACGGTTCCGGTGCTTGGCGTTCCCGTCGCGTCGAAGCACCTCAAGGGCATGGACTCGCTGCTGTCGATCGTGCAGATGCCCAAGGGCATCCCGGTCGCGACCTTCGCGATCGGCCCGGCGGGCGCCGCCAACGCGGCGCTGTTCGCCGTCGCGATGCTCGCGACCGGCGACGCCGCGCTGCGCGAGCGGCTGGGCGCCTATCGCGCGGCGCAGACCGACGCGGCGCGCGCGATGACCGCTGCCCTGACGTGACCGGTCGCGCACCTTCGGGCGGCCGCGCGGCCGGCTTCATCGCGCCGGGCGCCGCGCTCGGCGTGCTCGGCGGCGGCCAGCTCGGCCGCATGTTCGTGCACGCCGCGCAGCAGATGGGCTACGCCACGGTGGTGCTCGACCCGGATGCGGCGAGCCCCGCCGGCGCGGTCGCGCACCGCCACATCCGTGCCGACTACCTCGACCCGGCGGGGCTCGACGAGCTCGCCGGCATGGCCGCGGCGGTCACGACCGAGTTCGAGAACGTTCCGGCCGCGGCGCTCGAGCGCCTCGCCCGCGCGCGCCCGGTCGCGCCGGGCGCCGCCGCGGTCGCGGTGTGCCAGGACCGCTTGGCCGAGAAGGCGGCCCTGCAGCGCGCCGGCGTGGCTTGCGCGCCGCACGCCGCGATTGCGTCGGCCGAGCAGCTCGCGCGGGTCGACCCGGCGCTGCTGCCGGGCATCCTCAAGACCGCGCGCCTCGGCTACGACGGCAAGGGCCAGGTCCGGGTCGAGAGCGCCGCGCAGCTCGCCGCGGCCTGGGAGTCGCTCGGCCGCAGCGCTTGCGTGCTCGAGCGCCGGCTCGACCTCGCTGCCGAGATCAGCGTGCTCGTCACGCGCGGTGCCGACGGCGCGGTGGTGCACTTTCCGGTGCAGCGCAACGTCCACCGCGACGGCATCCTCGCCGTCACCCGCGTGCCGGCCGACGGCGTCGATACCGCGCTGCAGGCGGACGCCATCGCCGCCGCCACCCGGCTTGCCGCCGCGCTCGACTACGTCGGCGTGCTCTGCGTCGAGTTCTTCGTGCTCGCCGACGGCTCGCTGGTGGCCAACGAGATGGCGCCGCGCCCGCACAACTCGGGCCACTACAGCATCGACGCCTGCGACGTCTCGCAGTTCGACCTGCAGGTGCGCGCGCTCGCCGGCGCGCCGCTGGTGGAGCCGCGACTGCACTCGCCGTGCGTGATGCTCAACCTGCTCGGCGACCTCTGGCTGCAGGGCGGCGTCGCCGCCGAGCCCGACTGGGCGGGCGTGCTCGCGTTGCCGGGCGTGCACCTGCACCTCTACGGCAAGGCCGAGGCGCGCGCCGGCCGCAAGATGGGCCACCTCACCGTTACCGCAGCCGACGCCGGCGGCGCCGACGCCACCGCGCGGCGCGCCGCTGCGTTGCTGGGCCTGGCGGGCTGGTAGCCCCATGCGGCTCGACGGGCGCGATCCGGCGGCGGTCGAGCAGGCGGCCGAGCAGCTCGCGGCCGGCGAGCTCGTCGCGTTCCCCACCGAGACCGTCTATGGCCTCGGCGCGCGTGCCGACGACGACGCCGCGACGGCGAAGATCTTCGCCCGCAAGGGCCGGCCGACCGGCCATCCGCTGATCGTCCACGTTCCCGACGCCGCCGGCGCCGGCGCGTTCGCCGCGCACCTCTCCCCGGTCGCCGAGCGCCTGATCGACGCGTTCTGGCCCGGGCCGCTCACCGTGATCGTCGCGCGCGCGCCGGATCGCGGCGCTGCCGCCGCCGGCGGACAGTCGACGATCGGCCTGCGCTGCCCGGCGCACCCGGTCGCCCACGCGCTGCTCGACGCGGCGCGGCGGCGCGGCGTGCTCGGCGTCGCGGCGCCGAGCGCGAACCGCTTCGGCCGCGTCAGCCCGACGACCGCCGCGCACGTGCTCGACGAGTTCGGCGACGACCTGCTCGTGCTCGACGGCGGCGCCTGCCGGATCGGCATCGAGTCGAGCATCGTCGACTGCTCGGGGGCCGAGCCGGTGCTGCTGCGGCCGGGCATGCTGGCGCGCGAGCGCATCGAGGCCGCTGCCGGCGTCGCGCTCGGCGAGCCGACCGCCGCGTCGCCGCGCGCGTCCGGAACGCTCGAGGCGCACTACGCGCCGGACGCCAAGGTCCGGCTCATGCCCACCGCGATGTTGAAGACGGCTTTGCAGGTGATCGGCCCGGAGGCGCTGAAGCTGGCGGTATATTCGCGCTCGATTCCGTCGGGCGTCGCTCCCGGCCTGGTGCACCGGCGCATGCCGGCTCGGCCGGAACAGGCGGCGCACGAGCTGTTCGGCGTGCTGCGCGAGTTCGATCGCGCCGGCATCCCACTCATCTGGGTCGAAGAGCCGCCGCCCGGTCCCGAATGGGACGGGGTCCGCGACCGCCTGCGGCGCGCCGCTGCGGCCTGATCCACCCCCCGCATCTCCTGGAGCGTTCCCGATGAAGTTTCCGATGAGCTCGAAGCGCGTGGCCGCGTGGTGTGGCGGCGTGCTGGTGGCGGCCGTGGTCGCGGCCTGCGGCGGCGGCGAGCAGGTGTCGTCGTTCGAGGCCGACCGCGTGATCGCCCTCGGCGACGAGTCGAGCGTGATCGAGGACGTGCAGAACAACGGCAACGGCCGCAAGTACACGGTCAACGCGACGGTCTCCGAGACCGACCTCACGCTCGACTGCCTCAGCAACCCGCTGTGGATCCAGGTCATCGCGGCCAACTACGGCACCGTGTTCCCGGAGTGCAACCCGGCGCCGAACGCCGTCGCCAACCCGGCGAGCCGGATCCGTGCCAAGCCGGGCGCGCGCATCGCCGACCTGGCGGCGCAGATCGCCGCGCAGCAGGCCGAGAGCCCGCTCAATGCGAACGACATGGTCACCGTCCTGGTCGGGCAGAACGACGTGCTGGCGCTCTATGCCGAGTACCCGACCGCGACCGAGGCACAGCTTCTCACGCGCGCCGAGGCGCTCGGCGTCGAGCTCGGGCGGCAGATCAACGCGATCACCGACATGGGCCCGCGCGTGCTGGTGTCGACCGTCATCGACGTCGGCGAGACGCCGTTCGGGCGCGCCGAGGACGCCGCGCACCCGACCGAGGAACGTGCGGGCCTGCTGTCGCGCCTGACCGAACGGCTCAACGAAGGCATGCGGGCGACGCTGATCAACGACGGCCGCCGCATCGGCCTGGTGCTGACCGACGGCATCATCTCGCGCATCGTCGACGACCCGGACATCGAGGATTTCGACAACGCCGAGGACCCGGCGTGCGACCTCGCCAAGTCGAAGCTCAACCCGCCCTCGGTGCTCGACTGCACCGTCGCCACCCTGGTGCCGGGCGCCACCGTGCGCACCTATCTGTGGGCCGACAACCTGCACCTCAGCCCCGGCGGACAGGCGCTGTTCGGCGACCTGGCGCGCGACCGCGCGCAGAACAACCCGTTCTAGGCCGCGGTCCGGGGGTTCACTCGAAGGTCTCGGCCGCCGCGGTGCCGTCGCTGGCGGCCCAGCGGCCCAGCGCGTCGAGCGCCGGTCGTGCCGCGCCGGCGTTCGGGTGGTTGACGATGCCGACCACCACGTAGCGTCGCCCCGACGCTGCCAGCACGTAGCCGGCGATGCCGGTCACGTCGCGCAGCGAGCCGGTCTTGAGATGGGCGCGGCCGAGCGGCGCGCGCGAGCGGCGCAGCGTGCCGTCGACACCCGAGACCGGCAGCGAACTCATCAGCTCGGACATCAGCGGGCTGGCCCATGCGACCTGCAGCAGGCGCGCGAGCAGGCCCGCGCTGATGCGCGTCTCGCGCGCGAGACCCGAGCCGTTGACGATCACCGCGCCGGCGGCACTCGCGCCGAGGCGCTGGTCGAGCCACTGGCGCAGCAGGTCGCGCGCGGCCTCGGGCGAGCCGGCGCCGCGTTGGGTGGCGGCGAGCGTCAGGAAGACCTGCTGCGCCATCACGTTGTTGCTGAACTTGTTGATGTCGCGCACCAGCTCGGCCAACGTCGGCGAGCGCGACTCGAACGTCGGCGCAGTCGCCGGCGCGCTGCCGTCGCGCACCCGGCCGGTAAGCGTGCCGCCGAGGTCGCGCCAGACGGCCGCGAGCACGCGCTCGTTGTAGGCGCGCGGGTCGGCATACGCGATCGGCCAGCTCTTCTCGGCGCACGCCGCGGGGTAGGCGCCGTCGAAGCGCACCCGCTTGGGGTCGCTGAAGTCGGCCTTCAGCGCCGCGCGCCAGTCGTCGCACGGCAGGCTCGAGAGCGGCACCGTGGCGTCGATCTCCACCCCGGCGAGCGGCGGGTCCGCGCTGACGAGCGCCGTCTTCCTCGAAGGGTCGGCCTGGAACGTGAGGACGAGCGACTTGTAGTTGATCAGCAGGGCGTCGGCGGCGACGTTGTACGGGCGCAGCGCCTCGCCGTCGAAATCGCCCGGGTTCTGCTCGACGCCCCAGAACGCGCTGCGGTCGAGCACGATGTCGCCGCGGATCTCGCGCACGCCGAGCTGCTGCACGCGGCGCAGCAGCAGCCAGACGCGCTCGAGCACGAGCTTGGGATCGCCGCTGCCCTTGATCACGAGGTCGCCGTTCAGCACGCCGGCGTCGACGCGGCCGTTCAGCCACACCGGGGTCGACCACGTGTAGGCCGGCCCCAGCATGTCGAGCGCCGCGAAGGTCGTCAGCAGCTTCATCAGCGACGCCGGGTTGACGCCGACGTCGGTGCGCCAGGCGAGGCGCGGGGTTCGCGCGCCGACCTCCTGGACGACGGCGACGAAGGCGTCGCGCGGCACGTCGGCGCGGGCGAGGGCCGCGTCCACCTCGGCGGGCAGCGTGCGCGGCGCCGCCGCGGCGCTCGCGCCGGCGAGCGCGACCAGCGCCGCGACCGCCAGCCGCCGCAGCGCGCCACCGGCGACGACGGGGATCGTTCGGGCATCCATCGGCCGATCATGGCATGGCGTGCCGCGTCGATCGGCGCGGTGGCGCGGCCGCTAAACTGCGCGCCCGCGCCGCCGTTCCGCCGCCGGAACCCCGCGTCCCCCCGATGACCCCGCTGCTCGCCTTCGACACCTCGACCGAACTGCTGAGCATCGCGGTCGAGGCCGACGGCCGGATCCTCGCCCGCGACGAGCCGGGCGGCCCGCGAGCCTCGGCGCTCATCGTCCCCGCCATCGTCGACCTGCTGCGCGAGGCACGCATCGAGCTCGGCGACCTCGCCGCGATCGCGTTCGGCCAGGGGCCGGGCGCGTTCACGGGCCTGCGCACCGCGTGCGCGGTCGCGCAGGGGCTCGCGCTTGGCGCCGGCAAACCGGTCGTGCCGATCGACAGCCTGCTCGCGGTCGCCGAGGACGCGCGCGAGGGCGCAACGCGGCTGCGCGTCGCCGTCGCGATGGACGCCCGCATCGAGGAGATCTACGCCGGCGAGTACGTGTACGGCGACGGCGTCTGGGCGGTCGCCCGCGCGCCGCTGCTGACCAACGCTGCGGCGCTGAGCGCCCGCTGGCGCGCCGAGCCGCCCGAGGTGGTGGCCGGCAGCGCACTGGCCGCGTTCGGCGCCGCGCTCGACACCGGCGCGGCGCGGCGCGTTCCGGGCGCACAGCCGCGCGCCGCGGGCATGCTCGCGCTCGCGCGGCGACGCCTGGAAAGCGGCGGCGCGCTCGACGCGGCGCTCGCGCTGCCGGTCTACCTGCGCGACAAGGTCGCCCAGACCGTCGACGAGCGCGCTGCCGCGCGCGCCGCCAAGGCGTCGCGGCCGTGAGCGGGCCTGAAGCCGGCCGCGCGGCGGCGGCCGCGGCGCCGCTGCGCGCCATGACGGTCGGCGACCTCGACGCCGTGATGGCGATCGAGAACGCGGTCTATCCGTTCCCGTGGACGCGCGGCAACTTCATCGATTCGCTGGCGGCCGGCCACCTCGCTCGCGTCGCCGGGGCGCCTGACCGCCTCGTCGGGTATTACGTCGCGATGGCCGGCGTCGACGAGCTGCACCTGCTCAACATCACGGTCGCCCCGGCGGCGCAGCGGCAGGGCCTCGCGCGGCGGCTGGTCGGCGACCTCATCGAGCACGCCGCCGGCTGCGGCGCGCGACAGGTGTGGCTCGAGGTGCGCACCAGCAACGCGGTCGCGCAGATCGTCTATCGCGAGCTCGGCTTCGTGCGCCGCGGCGTCCGCCGCGACTACTACCCGGCTCCGCGCGGCAGCCGCGAGGACGCGCTCGTCATGAGCCTCGACGTCGCGCCGGCCGTTGGGGGCAGCTGATGCGCTGGACCGAGCGGCAGCGCGCGATGCTCGCCGAGATGGGCGTGCGGCTGTGGCTGCCCGAGGCGACCGTGGGCGGGGAGGCGGGGGTCGATGCGCTCGACGGCGCCGCCGGCGCGCTGGGCGGCGTGCCCGACGCACGCGCGCGCGGCGCCGAATCCACGTCGGGCGGTTCGCCCGCCCGCACGCGTGAGGGCGCGGAGGCGCGCTTGCTGCCCGGCGCTTCGGGGGCCGCTTCGGAGCCACGGCCCGGGCCGTCGCCCGCGCTGCCGGGCACCGGTCGCACCGTTGCAGCGCCGGCCGCCGTTGCCGGCGTTCCGCCCGCGACGCCGTTCATGCCGGCCGCCGACGCCGCCGAGCGCGCCGCCGCGATCGCCACCCTCGACTGGGGGGGCCTGCGCGCCAGCGCGGCGGCGTGCACCGCGTGTCCGCTCTGCGAGGGGCGCACCCACAGCGTCTTCGCCAGCGCCGCCGGCAGCGCCGACTGGCTGGTCGTGACCGACCCGCCAGGGCCCGACGACGACGCGACCGGCGCTCCGATGAGCGGCGCGCCCGGCCGCCTGCTCGACAACATGCTGCGCGCGGTGCGCCACTCGCGCGCCGACACCGCGCTGCCCGCGCAGCGCGCGAGCGTGGTGCCGATCGTCAAGTGCCGCCCGCCGGGCGACCGCAGCCCGAGCGCCGTCGAGATCGAGGCGTGCCGCCCCTATCTCGAGCGCCAGATCGAGCTGGTCCGCCCGAACGTCATCGTGGCGATGGGGCGCTTCGCCGCGCCCGGCCTGCTGCGTCGCAACGAGCCGCTCGGCGCGCTGCGCGGCCGGGTCCACGACGCCGCGGTGCCGGTCGTCGCGACCTTTCACCCGGCACACCTGCTGCGCCACGGCGACGACAAGGCGAAGGCATGGGACGACCTGTGCCGGGCGAGCGCGGCCGCGGCCATGCGGGCGTCGGTGACGTCGGGCGACGCAACCTGAGTCCGGCCCCGCGGCTCCCTGCGGCCGCGCCGGCGATGCACGGCCGCCGCGGCCAGGCTCTCGCGCCTTTCAACTCGCCCGGATCGCGGCGCCGCCGGTCGCGCGAACAGGCCTGCGCCGCGCCGGGCGCCTCGACCTGCGGTCGGCGCCGCGGACGTTCAGCGCGACTTGGTCGGCCGCCGCCAGCCCGCGAGCGTCGTCTGGCGCGCCCGTGCGACCGTGAGCTGGCCGGGCGGGGCGTCCTTGCCGATCGTCGAGCCGCCGCCGATCGTGGCGCCGGCGCCGATCGTGACCGGCGCGACCAGCACGCAGTTGCTGCCGACGTGGGCGTCGTCGCCGATCGTCGTGCGGTGCTTGTTCACGCCGTCGTAGTTGGCGGTGATGCTGCCGGCCCCGAAGTTGACCCGCTCGCCGACCGTCGCATCGCCGAGGTACGCGAGGTGGTTCGCCTTGGCGCCGCGCGCGAGCGTCGAGTTCTTCACCTCGACGAAGTTGCCGATGTGGACGTCGGCGCCGAGCTGCGCGCCGGCACGCAGGCGTGCGAACGGTCCGACCATCGCGCCGGCGCCGACCTCGACGCCGAGCGCCTCGCCGTCGATGTGGGTGTAGGCGCGCAGGCGGGCGCCGCTCGCGATGCTCGCGTTGCGGATCACGCAATAGGGGCCGATCGTCACGTCGTCGCCGATCTCGACCCGGCCCTCGAACACGCAGCCGACGTCGATCTCGACGTCGCTGCCGCAGACGAGCTCGCCGCGCACGTCGAGGCGCGCCGGGTCCGCAAGGCGCACCCCGGCGTCCATCAGGCGCTCGGCCTGGCGCGCCTGGTGGCGCCGCTCGAGCTCGGCGAGCTGCAGCGGGCTGTTGACCCCGAGCACCTCGACCTCGGTCGGCGCGTCGCTCGCGACCACCTCGACGCCGTCGCGCACCGCGAGCGACACCACGTCGGTGAGGTAGTACTCGCCCGCTGCGTTGTCGTTGGTGAGCTGGCCGAGCCAGCGCTTGAGCGCGGCGGTCGGCGCCGCCATCACCCCGGTGTAGACCTCGTCGATCGCACGCTGCGCGGGCGTCGCGTCCTTGTGCTCGACGATGGCGCGCACGCGATCGCCGTCGCGCACGATGCGGCCGTAGCCGCTCGGGTCGGCGAGCTTCACGCCGAGCAGGGCGAGGCGGCTGCCGCCGCACGCGTCGATCAACGCCTCGAGCGTCGCCACCTCGATGAGCGGCACGTCGCCGTTCAGGATCAGGGTGACGCCGGCATCGTCGAGCAGCGGCGCGGCCTGCTGCACCGCGTGGCCGGTGCCGAGCTGCGGCGACTGGCGCGCGAACGCAAGGTCGGGCGCCGCGCATGCGGCCTCGACCGCCTCGGCGCCGTGCCCGGTGACGGCGACGATCCGGCTCGGGGCCAGCGCGCGGGCGGTGCGCAGCACGTGCTGCAATAGACTTTCCCCGGCGAGGCGGTGCAGCACCTTGGGGCGCGCCGAGCGCATCCGGGTGCCCTTGCCGGCGGCCATCACCACGATGTCGAGAACCATGTCAGCACGCGCCACGATGAAGTCCGCCTCGGCTCAGCCTGTTCGAAGAGCGCCGATTATCGGCGTGCTGCTCGGCGCCCTCGTCCTGCTGCTGGCCGGCTGCAGCGCGCTCAAGCTCGGCTACGGCCAGGCGCCGGGCTTCATGTTCCGCTGGATCGACGGCTACATCGCGGTCAACGACGCACAGGAGCTGCGCACCCGCGAGGCGCTGCGCGACTGGTTCGCCTGGCACCGGCGCGAGCAGCTGCCCGACTACGCCGAGCTGCTGGCGCGGGCGCGCCGCGACGTTGCCGGCGACACCACGCCGGAGCGCGTCTGCGCGCTCTGGCGCGACGTCAAGGGCCTGATCGGCCCGGCGGTCGAGCGCGCCGCGCCCGCGGTCGGCGAGATCCTCGTGACGCTGAGCCCGGCGCAGATCGCGCAGATCGAGCGTCGCAACGTCGAGCGCAACGCCGAGTACCGGGACGAGCACATGCAGGCCGACCCGGTCAAGCGCCGGCGCGCCGCCGCCAAGCGCGCGGTCAAGCGCGCCGAGATGCTGTACGGCGACCTCGACGCCGGCCAGCGCGAGCTCGTGGCGAAGCTGCTTGCCGACTCGCCGTACGACGTCGAGCAGTTCTACGCCGAGCGCGAGCGGCGCCAGCAGGACGCGCTGCAGACGATCCGCACCCTCGTCGCCACGCGCGCGACGCCGGCCGATGCCGCGGCGGCGGTCAAGGCGTACGCCCAGCGCGCCGAGCGCTCGCCGCGCGAGGCGTACCGACGCCAGGCCGAACGCGTGGCCGACTACAACTGCGCGTTCGCGGCGACGCTGCACAACCGAACCACACCGGCGCAGCGTGAAACCGCCGCGCGCAAGCTCAAGCGCTCGGAAGACGACCTGCGCGCGCTCGCCGGCGAGCCCGCCTGATACCGCGCCTGCGGCGGCATGACGCCGCAGACGGAAACGGCAACCTCCGCGGGTGGCTCGGCCCCTTCAGGGCGCGAGCGGGACGCTGACGACGTGCGGGTCGGGAACCGCCTTTGGAAAGTCGGCGAGCGCCGCCGCGAACAGCGCCGGCAGGATGCGCTCGAGCGCGCCGCCGAAGCCGTCGTTGGTCGCACGCGCCTCGTAGAGCGGCGTGCTGCTCGTGCCGTCGCGCATCAGCAGCGCCACCTCGCGCTCGTAGCGTGGCGGCGAGCTGCCGTACCAGCCCGGGCCCCAGCCGAGCGGGCGATGCCGGAACGCCCAAGGCCGGCCGAAGCGGCCGACCCAGAACGGATCGTCGAACGGCGAGCGCTCGACGGCTGTGATGCGGGCGCCGATCTGCACCCGTACGTCGGCGCGCGCCGGGTCGGCAGCGCTCGTGAAGCCGGCGCGCTCGAGCGCAGGGCGTGCGGCAGCTTCGAGGCGCTCCTGCGCGGTGGGGTCTGACTGCTGCGACGGCAGGCGCTCGAACGCGTAGGTCGGCGTCGCGCGGCCGACCGGCCATTCGCCGTAGCTGCTGACCTCGGCGTTCAGGGTGGCGAGCGAGGCGCAGCCGGCGAGCAGCGCGAGCGCGGCGCCGGCAGCGACGAAGCGCACGCTGCGCGCGCGCGTGCCTGAGAGTGACGTCATGTCGTGGTCCGAAGTTGCCAGGGTGGTCGGGGCAACCGATGGACCCGACGCACTCAGAGCGGTTCCGCCGGCCGTTCGCGATGCAGCGAGACCACGCTGATCGGCGCGGCCGCGGCGCCACAGGCGCCGTCGTCGGCGGCCTCGAGCGGGTCGTCGAACGCGACGTCGCCCTCCGCGTCGGGCATGCCGGTCGGCGCCAGCGCCTCGAAGCCGTACAGGCGCCGGTCGGCCAGGTGCGACGGCACCACGTCGCCGAGCGCGCGGAAGATGTTGTCCAGGCGCCCCGGCGACTCGCGCTCCCAGGCGTTGAGCATCGCGCGCGTGCGCACCCGCTGGAGGTTCGGCTGGCTGCCGCACAGCGTGCACGGGATGATCGGGAACGCGCGCAGCGCGGCCCAGCGTTCGAGGTCGGCCTCGGGCACGTAGGCGAGCGGCCGGATCACCACGTGGCGACCGTCGTCGCTGCCGAGCTTGGGCGGCATCGCCTTCAGCTTGGCGCCGAAGAACAGGTTCATGAAGAACGTCTGCAGGATGTCGTCACGGTGGTGGCCGAGCGCGATCTTGGTCGCGCCGAGCTCGCTCGCGACGCGATAGAGCGCGCCGCGTCTGAGCCGCGAGCACAGGCTGCACATCGTCTTGCCTTCGGGGATCAGGCGCTTGACGACGCTGTAAGTGTCCTGGTTGGCGATGTGGAACGCGACACCCCGGCTCGCCAGGTACTCGGGCAGCACGTGCGCCGGGAAGCCCGGCTGCTTCTGGTCGAGGTTGACCGCGACCAGCTCGAACGGCGTCGGCGCGCGCTCGCGCAGCTCGATCAGGATGTCGAGCAGCGCGTAGCTGTCCTTGCCGCCCGAAATGCAGGCCATCACCTTGTCGCCGGCCTCGATCATGTTGAAGTCGGCGATGGCCTGGCCGACCAGCCGGTGCAGGCGCTTGTTCAGCTTGGCCTGCTCGACGCTCGGGCGGCGCGTGCCGCGGGCGGGCGCATCGGCGTCCGGGGCGGCCGCTGCGGCGCTGTCCGGCAGGGCGAAGGCGGGTGTGGGCGGCGGCATGGTTCCTACAATCCGGCGATGGGGCAAGACGAACCGGCCAGTGTATCGAGCGCGCTCCCGCGGCTGATCGGCGAGGCCATCGACGCGGCCGGTGGCTGGATCGGCTTCGACCGCTTCATGGCGCTCGCGCTCTACGCGCCGGGGCTCGGCTACTACGCGAACGACAGCTGCAAGTTCGGTTCGCTGCCGTCGAGCGGCAGCGACTTCGTGACCGCTCCGGAGCTGTCGCCCCTCTTCGCGCGCGCGCTCGGGGTCCAGGTCGCGCAGGCGCTCGACGCCGCCGGCGCGTCGCACGTGGTCGAGTTCGGCGCCGGCAGCGGCGCGCTCGCTGCCGGCCTGCTCGACGCGCCTGGAACGCGCATCGAGCGCTACACCATCGTCGACGTCTCGGGCGCGCTGCGCGAGCGCCAGCGCGAGCGGCTCGCCGCCCACGCGGCTCGCGTGACCTGGGCCGACGCGTGGCCGGAAGCGATCGAGGGCGTCGTCATCGGCAACGAGGTGCTCGACGCGATGCCGGTGCAACTGCTGCACTTCGACGGCACGCGCTGGCTCGAGCGCGGCGTCGTGGTCGCCGGCGACGGCTTCGCCTGGTCCGACCGATCGACCGAGCTGCGGCCGCCGTGGGACGGCCCGTTCGTTCCCGGCACCGTGATCGAGATCCACCCCCAGGCCGAAGCCTTCGTCGCCACGCTCGCCGGGCAGATGCGTCGGGGCGCCGCGTTCTTCGTCGACTACGGCTTTCCGCAGGCCGAGTACTATCACCCGCAGCGCAGCGGCGGCACGCTCATGTGCCACCGCGCCCACGTGGCCGACACCGACCCGCTCGTCGACGTCGGCCAGAAGGACATCACCGCGCACGTCAACTTCAGCGGCATCGCGCTCGCCGGGCAGGACGCCGGGCTCGACGTGATCGGCTACACCTCGCAGGCACGCTTCCTGATGAACTGCGGCATCGCCGGGCTGCTCGATGCGGCCGACCTGCGCAGCCGCATCGACGCGCAGAAGCTCGTCACGGAGCACGAGATGGGCGAGCTCTTCAAGGTGATCGGCTTCGCACGCGGCGTCGACTTCGATCCGATCGGCTTCGTCGCCGGCGACCGCACCCACACGCTGTGACGCGCGCCCCGCTCACCGCTGCCGAGGCGCCGACGTGATCCGCTGGCTGATCGTCGTCTTCGTCGCGCTCGTCGTGTTCAGCTCGATCGGCAAGTGGCTCGAGAAGCTCGGGCTCGGCCGCCTGCCGGGCGACTTCCGCTTTCGTCTGTTCGGCCGCGACTGGTTCATCCCGTTCGCGAGCACGGTCCTGCTGAGCGGGTTCGGCTGGCTGCTGATCAAGTTGTTGTGAGGTCCAACGCCGCCGCCACCGCTGCGATGCGCGCCGCGTGGATCGCATTGGCGATCTTCTTGCCGGTCTGACCTTTCTCGAGCGCGGCCGCCGCGATCGCCGCGGTGTCGATGCCGCGCGCCGCCGCGAGCGCGGCGAGCACCCGCTCGCGCGCCGGGTACGGCCGGTCCTCGAGCCCGAGGCGTCCGCGCGCGTCGCACTCGCAGGCGAGCAGCACGTCCGGCACGCGCTCGGGCCGGCGCCAGGCGTCGAGACGCTCGAGCAGGCGCACCAGCGCGGCGGCGTCGAAGTCGGCGCTCCGGTGGACGTTGCCGTGCTCGCGCGCGACCAGCACCGCGAGCTGGCGGCACGGCGTCGGCACGCGCAGGCGGTCCGACAGCTCGCGCACCAGCTCGACGCTGCGCTGCTCGTGGCCGATGTGGCGCGGCAGCACGTCGCCCGGCGTCGTGCCCTTGCCGAGGTCGTGGCCGAGGCATGCGAAGCGCACCTCGAGCGGCGCCTCGAGGCGCGCCGCCATGTCGAGCACCATCATCAGGTGCACGCCGGTGTCGACTTCGGGGTGGTACTCGGCGCGCTGCGGCACGCCCCACAGCCGGTCGACCTCGGGCAGCACGCGAGCGAGCGCGCCGCAGCTGCGCAGCACCTCGAACATGCGCGAGGGCTTCGCCTCCATGAGCCCGCGCGACAGCTCGCGCCAGACGCGTTCGGGCACCAGCGCGTCGGCCTCGCCCGCCTCGACCATCTGCCGCATCAGCTCGGTCGTCTCGGGTGCGACGGCGAAGTCGGTGAAGCGCGCAGCGAGGCGGGCGAGTCGGAGGATGCGCACCGGGTCCTCGGCGAACGCCGGCGAGACGTGGCGGAACACGCGGGCCGCGAGGTCCGCCGCGCCGCCCCACGGGTCGACGAGTTGCCCATCCGGGGTCTCGGCCATCGCGTTGACGGTGAGATCGCGGCGCTGCAGGTCTTCCTCGAGCGTGACCGCGGGGCTCGCGTCGGTCTGGAAGCCGTGATAGCCGGCGGCGGTCTTGCGCTCGGTGCGCGCGAGCGCGTACTCCTCCTTCGTCTCCGGGTGCAGGAAGACCGGGAAGTCGGCGCCCACCGGCACGAACCCGAGGCGACGCATCTCGTCGGGCGACGAGCCGACGACGACCCAGTCGCGGTCGTTCACCGGCAGGCCGAGCAGGCGGTCACGGACGGCGCCGCCGACGATGTAGGTTTCGAGAGCCATGGCGCGGCTGATTGTCCGCGCGGGACTGGCAACCGGCGTGCACCGGCTGCGTAGGGCTCTGCGGCCGCTGGCGAGGACCACGCGCGCCGCGGCGCGCCGCATCAGACCAGTTCGGGGCGCGTCCGGTACGGCTCGTCGTCGGGGATGAAGTCGTGCTCGGCGCGGGCCGCCTCGGCCCACTCGCGCATCGCCGGCAGCGCCAGGATGCGGTCGGCGTAGGCCTGCGCCGGGCCCGAGATCGGCACCGCGTAGGTCGCGAAGCGCGACGCCACCGGTGCGTAGAACGCGTCGGCGATGCCGAAGCTGCTGCCGAACAGGAACGGCCCGCCCGACGCGTCGAGCTGCTCGCACCAGAGGCTGTCGACTCGCGCGACGTCGCGCCGCGCGGCGTCGTTCTCGGCGACGACCCGAGGTCCGACTTCGGGAAGCGACGCCTCGATGTTCATCGGGAAGACGCTGCGCAGCGTCGCAAAGCCGCTGTGCATCTCGGCGCAGAGGCTGCGCGCTCGTGCGCGCTGCTGGCGGTCGCCCGGCCACATGCCGCGGGTCGGGAAGCGGTCCGCCAGGTACTCGCAGATCGCGAGCGAGTCCCACACCGCGAAGCCGTCATCGTCGATCAGCAGGGGCACGCGGCCGGTCGGCGCGAGCGCGAGCAGGGTGCGCTTGAAGTCGGAGTCGTCGTGGGTCGCGAGGCGCAGCGCGACCTCGTCGAACGGAATGCCGATGGTGCGCAGCAGCAGCCAGGGCCGCAGCGACCAGGACGAGTAGTTCTTGTTTGCGATGTAGAGCCGCATGCCGCCTCCCGCTGTGGTCGGCGCATCCTAGCGACCCTCGGTGTCGCCATGGGTGACGATCGGGCATCGCGTCGATGCGCTGCCCGCATCGCTCGCGGCGCAGTCGGGGCTATGGCAGGTCGGGATCGCTGCGCGCACCCGGCATCGCCGGGCCGATCGGCTTGCCGAGGCGCTCGCGCAGCGACGGCTTGGGGTCGCCGAGCAGCGCGGCGTAATACGTCGCATTGCTGAGCACCTTCTTCACGTAGTCGCGCGTCTCGTTGAACGGGATGTTTTCGGCCCACGCCGCGGGTTCGAGCGTCGCGCCCTCGCGCCAGCGTCGCGGCCGGCCGGGGCCGGCGTTGTAGGCGGCCGCGCCGAGTGCCTGCGAGCCGCCGAGGTCGTCGAGCACCAGCTTGAGGTACGCGTGGCCGAGGCGCAGGTTGACGTCGCGATCGGTGATCTGCTGCGGCGAGAACGCGACCCCGATGCGCTTGGCGGTCCAGCGCGCGGTCGCCGGCATCAGCTGCATGAGGCCCGAGGCGCCGACGCCCGAGCGCGCGTCCATGATGAAGCGCGACTCCTGGCGGATGAGCCCGTAGACGTACGCCGGATCGAGCCCGATCTCGCGCGAGTGCGCCTGCACGTCGCGCCGGAACGGCGTCGGGAAGCGCTGCTCCATGTTGATCTCGCGCTTGGTGCGGTCGCTGGTGTTGATGCAGCGGTCCCACACCTCGCGGTCGCAGGCGAGCTGTGCGGCGGCGAGCAGCTCGCGGTCGCCCATGCCGCGCAGCGTGAAGTTCCATTCGCGCACGCCCTCGCTGCGCAGGCCGATCGCGATCAGCTGCAGCGCACGCACGAGGCCGGGGTTGCCGACCGTGGCACTGCGTTCATCGGGCGTCGGCGGCTCCGGCCTTGCCGGCAGCGGCTGCGGCGAGCCGGCCTCCTCGGCGGCGAGCTGGCCGTAGAAGTTGAACTGATCGGCGATGCTCAGGAACAGCGCGCGAGCGAGCCGGCGCTGCGCCTCGCCTTGCTCGTTGTCGCCCGAGAGCGCGATCATCGCGCGCGCCTTCCAGTAGACCCAGGCGGCGTCCTTGCGCTCGCCTGCGCTCATCGCGTCGATCGCCTGCATCACCTGCTGCCAGCGTGGCCGGCCCTTGTCGGCCCGCAGCGCGGCGCGCACCTTCCACGCCAGCGTCTCGTCGGGCAGCGCCAGCTCCGGGTCGTCGCCGCGGCGCGCCCGCGCAGCCCGCTGGTAGAGGTCGGCGGCGGTCGGGCGCAGCGCGATCGCACTCTGCTTGGCGGCGGCGGCCCAGGCGTACCCGGCGAGCTCGTTCGGCAGCTCGCGGTCCCAATGGTCCATCAGGAGCCCCGCGGCCTGGTCGCCGTCGCTGGCGGCGATGCGCAGCAGCGCGAGCGTGGCGAGCTCGGCGTCCTCGCGACGCTTCGCGGACGCGTTGCGCGCCAGGTAGCGCGCGGGGCTGTCGAGCACGTCGCCGAGCGCCGCGTACGCGCCCGGGCCCACCAGCCCGACCGCCTGCCGTGCCGCCTTGGGGCGGTTCGCCTCGACTGCCAGGCGCGCCTTGCGCCAGGCGTCGGCGGTGGTGAGCAGCCGCGCCTCGTAGAGCGTGGTCGACATCTGCGTGCAGCCGTCGCTCGCATCGCGGTCGGCGAGCCACGCGTCGAGGGCGGCCTCGCGCACGGGCTTGCCGGCCAGGTGGTCGACGAGCAGGGCGTAGCAGGTGACCTCGCCGTCGTCGTTCATGCGAAAGCGCGGAAACTCGAGCGCGAAGTTGGTCCAGTCGCGGCGCTTGCCGAGCTCGAGCAGCCAGTCGTTGCGCAGGCGGTCCTCGACGTAGCTCCCGGACCAGCGCGCGGCGAACGCGTTCACCTCGTCGGGCTGGGCGTCGCGGATCCGGTTGGTGAGCTCCCAGTAGTCGATCCAGGGCGCCAGCGGGTTGCGGTCGGCACTCGCGACGGCACGCAGCGACGCCAGCCGCAGGCGGTCGCGCGCGCGGAACGCCTCGCGGGCATCGAGCACGGTCGTCGCGTGGTTGGGCGCGACCGCGGGAACCGCGGCCGCCATCGAGCGCTCGGCAGCGACCAGCGGTGGCGTGCCGGCGAGCAGCAGCATGCCGCCGACGAGCGCCACGGCGGCCGCGGGGCGCAGCCATGGCCGCTCATATACTGCCCCGGCGGTCGCGCGCCAGGCACACCGCATCGTCGTCGTCATTCGTTGGAACGGCATCACGTCTGGATTGAAAGATTCGTCGTCGGACCCGGCGGGTAGCGCGTCTCGCGCGGCGTTGCGGCGCCGATTGATCGCCGAGCGCGCCGCGTTTGCCGCCGGCGATGCTGCTGCAGACGCGTCTCGCGCGCTTGCCGCAGCACTCGCCGCGGTGATCGTCGAGCTCGAGCCCGACTGCCTCGGCGTCTACTCGCCGATGCGGCACGAATTTAACGTAGCCGATGCGCTGGAGGCCGACTCCCGCCTCGCGGCGCTCGACCTCGCGTTGCCTTTTGCGCGCCGTGACCCGGTCGCGATGGAATACCGGCGCTGGGACCGCCGCGTGGCGAGCCTCAGCGACGAACTGGGCCTGCCGACCGGCGCCGGCCCGCGCGTGGTTCCCGACGTCGTGCTGGTGCCGTGCGTCGGGTTCAGCGCCGACGGCTGGCGCCTCGGCTACGGCGGCGGCTACTTCGACCGCTGGCTCGCCGCGCATCCGCACGTCACCTCGGTCGGCGTCGCCTGGTCGTTCGCCGAGATCGACGCACAGGCCGCGGCCGCCGCGCCGCACGACCAGCTGCTCACGCTGGTCGTCACCGAACGCGGCGTGGTCGGCGCCTGAACCCGCGCCGGGCGCGTCAGCGCTTGCTGGCGTGCGCGCCGAGGAAGGCCAGCGTGCGCTCGCGCGCGGTGCGGGCACTCGCGGCGTCGAACGACGCGCGCTGGTCGCAGTTGAAGCCGTGGTCGGCTGGATAGACGTGCACCTCGACCTGCGGATGCGCCTTGCGCAGGGCGTCGATCGCGCTCGGCGGGATGCTCGAGTCTTTGTCGCCGAAGTGCGCGAGCACCGGGCAGCGCGGCGCCTCGTCGAGCAGCCCGGCGATGCCGCTGCCGTAGTACGCCACCGCGGCGGCCAGGCCAGGCAGACGCGCCGCGGCGAGCCATGACATCGTGCCGCCCCAGCAGTAGCCGATCGTCGCGACCGGCCCGGCGTCGGCCACGTGCGCCTGCGCCGCGGCGATGTCGAGCAGCACCTGCTCGTCGTCGACCGCGCCCTTGAGCGTGCGGCCGCGCGCGACGTCGTCGGCCGTGTAGCCGAGCTGCACGTCGCGCTCGGTGCGGTCGAAGAGCGCCGGCGCGATCGCCAGCCAGCCATCGGCAGCGAAGCCGTCGGTGACGCTGCGGATGTGGCTGTTGACGCCGAAGATCTCCTGCAGCACGACGATGGCGCCGCGCGGCGCGGACGCCGGTCGCGCGACGTAGGCGGAGAAGCGGTGGCCGTCGCTCGCCTGCAGCGACACGGTCTCGTTCGAAGGGCTCATGGGCGATCCTGACGGGTGATGAACGGGAGCCTGGTGCTCGACGCGCCGGCGGCCGGGGTCGAGCAGGGCGCGCCGATGATAGGTCGCAGGCCTGGCGTGTTCAGGCCACGGCGGGTGCGGCGGCCGTCTCGCCGATCGCCGCCCGCGTCGCCGCGGCCTGCTCGGCGACCCAGTCGGCGAAGCCCGCGACCTCGGCGCGCAGGCGCCCGGCCGGCGTGACGATCATGCAGTACGAGTACGGGCTGCGGACGCGCGAGGCCGGGCCGAACGGCTCGACCAGCTCGCCGCGCTCGAGCGCCTCGACCACGAGCGGCACACGCGCGAGCGCGACGCCGTGGCCGGCGAGCGCGGCCTGCACCTGCTGGTAGGTGAAGTTGAGGTAAAGCCAGCGGTGCGGCTGCAGGCCCGGCTGGCCGTGGCGCTCGAGCCAGTGGCGCCAGCTCAGGTATTCGGTGCTCGCACGGTTGTCGTCCTCCTCGGCGAGCGTGTGACGCGCGAGGTCGGCCGGCGTCGCGAGCGGCGGGGCGTCACCGCTGCGGATGCGGTCGTGGAGGCCGCGGCTCACCACCGGCGTGAGCGTGTCGCTGAACAGGTGCACGGCACCCTCGGGCGCGCGCGAGCGCATGCAGTAGCGCAGCGCGAGGTCGATGTCGGGGTCGTCGAGATCGGCGAGCTCGTCGTTGGCCGACACGCGGATGTCGATGCCGGGCTGCTCGCGCTGGAACGCCTCGATGCGCGGCAGCAGCCAGAGCGAGCCGAACGATGCGAAGGTGGTGAGATTGACGCGGCGACGGCTCCTCGTGTCGCGGATCTGCCGCACGCAGGCGTCGAGCTTCTGCAGCATCGGCTCGACGGTGCGCAGCAGCGCGAGCCCGGCCGGCGCGACCTGCACGTGCCGGGTGCCGCGCACGAACAGCGGCGCGCCGAGCTCGTCCTCGAGGCTCTTGATCTGGCGGCTGACCGCCGACTGGGTGACGTGCAGCTCGTCGGCCGCGGCGCCGAAGTTGAGGCAGCGCGCGACCGCCTCGAACGCCCGCAGGTTGGTCAGCGAAAGCGGGCGGCGGTTCCGGCCATTCATTCCGGCCGCGCATCGATGGTGCGCACAGCTTTCATTGGATTCCTGGGGCGTGGTTGTCGATCATAGCGACTCGGAAAACCGGGAGATTGATGATGGAACAGCACGGCGCGAGAGGCTTCGAATGGGCAGTCGACGGCACCCCGGTGCCGCTGCGCCGGGTGCTGCCGCAGCGCCTGGGCCGCCGTCCCGGCCGCCTGCACGTGCGGCGTGGGCGGGTCTGGGTCACGCGGTCGAACGACCTCGACGACCACGTGCTCGGCCCCGGCGAGTCGATCGCGATCGACGATCCGCGCGTGGTCGTCGTCGAACCCTGGGACGCCGCCGCGGCCGCGCTCGTCACCTGGCAGCCGCAAGCGCGCGTCGCGGCGTGGCTCGCGTCGGTCGAGGGCGTCGCGGCAGGCGCGAGCGCGCGCCTGGTCGCGTCGTCGCTGGCGATGGTGACGCGGGGCATCGAGCGCCTCGAGCGGTTGCGGGCGCGGCTCGAACGGCTGCGTGGCGGCGCGGCCGCCGGTTGCGCCGGGACGGTCGCCGCGCCGACCGCCACCATCCGCTGACGCCACGCGCGCGGTCCGTCGGGTCGACGCGCGCCGCGGGTCACGCACAATCGCGGGCACTGCCGCCCGCTGATGAACCCCGCCGACCCCACCGACCCGCGCGCCGCGATCAGGAAACGCCTGATCGCCGCCCGGCAGGCATTGCCCGATCGCCTCGAGCGCGCCGTCCGCCTGCAGAGCGTGCTGCGCGCCTGGCTTGCCGGGCGCGGTGAGACCGCGATCGGTGCCTACTGGCCGATCAAGGGCGAGTTCGATCCGCTGCCGGCGCTCTATCGCTGGAGCGAGGGCCGTCCCGATGGCGAGATGCGGCGCATCGGCCTGCCGGTGGTCGACCGCGCGTCGGCGTCGCTGCGCTTTCACCTCTGGTACCCGGGCTGCGAGACCGAGCTCGACGCCTTCGACATCCCCAAGCCGAAGGACACGCCCGAGTTCACGCCGCAGATGCTGGTCGTGCCGTGCCTCGGCTACGGCCCGGGCGGCGTGCGGCTCGGCTACGGCGGCGGCTTCTTCGACCGTGCGCTGGCGGCGATCTCGCCGGCGCCGCTGCGAATCGGCCTCGCCTACACGAACGGCTTCCTGCCCATGCTGCGGGCGGGCCGCGACGAGCGACCGCTCGACGTCGTGCTCACCGAGGACGGCGTGATGTGGCAGGCCGCTTGAGCAGCCTCGGCGAGCACCGCCACGAGCGCCCTGCAGCCCTCCGGCCTGCCGGAACGCGCCAGCGCGGCGGACCCGTGATCGGGCGCGCCCGTGCAGCGGCGAACCGGCCGGGCAGGCCGCGCCGGCGCGGCGCTGCCGGCTCGACGTGCCGCGCGTCGGCTCGGTTGCGCGCCGCGCGCCCTGTATAAAGGCGCCCGTGCGTTTCCGGACCCTGACCGCGACTCCCGGCCCTCGGCATCGCCGGCGCATGGTCGCGGTGGCGTGGCTGGTGTTCGCGCTGGTGGCTGCGCAGTCGCTCGGCCTCCTGCACCGCGTCGTCCACGCGGGCAGCCTGGTCCGTCTCGGCACATCCGCCGCGGTGGAGCACGTCCGATCGCCGGCCGCCGAGGTGCGCGAACCGGGCTTCCCCGCTCTCTTCCTGAGGCACGACGGCAAGAGCGCGTGCTCGTTGTTCGACGGCATGACCGGCACCGCCCTCGCGGTGGCGGCGCTGCTGCCGCTGCCGCTGCTCGTGGTGCCCCGCGAGCGGCTGCGGCCATTTGCAGCCGACTTCGTCGCGCGCTGGGCCGCGCTCTTCGACGCTCGGGGGCCGCCGGACTTTCGCTGATCCCTTCCAGGTTTGCGGTCCTGCTGCAGGCGCGGCGCGACCGAGTCCATCCGTTCAGCGAAAGTTCCACATGAAATTCGTCTCCAGTGCGGGCGGCGCGTTGCCGTCCTCCATCCGCAGCACGCGTCGCACATCGCGTGATCCACGCCGCGGGGTTCGTCGCGGCGGCCTCGCCGGGCTCTGGGCTGCCGCCGTGCTCGGACCGGTCGGCGCTGCCGCCCAGACCGCCGCTCCGGCGCAGGCGCCGACGCCGATCGGGGGCTGGCAGGCCGGCGCCGTGCTCGACGTCTCGGTCGGCTCGCGCAAGCTCGGCCTCGGTCTGCGCGACAAGGGTCTCGCGCTCGGGCACAGCGACCTGACCGCATATGGCCCGCTCGGCGCGCACCTGCAGGCCCAGCTGACCGCGGTCGTGCACAGCCACGAGCGCAAGGTCGAGACCGAGCTCGAGGACGCGTGGGTGCAGTCGCGCACGCTGCCGGCCGGCCTGCAGGTTCGCGCCGGGCGCTTCGCCTCGCAGCTCGGCTACCTGAACGAGCTCCATCCGCACACCGACGACTTCGTCGAGCGCCCGCTGCTGTATCGCGGCTTTCTCGGCGATCACTGGATCGACGACGGCCTGCGCGTCAACTGGACCGCGCCGACCGACCTCTACCTCCGGCTCGGCGTCGAGGTGTTCCGCGGCCGTGGGCTGGTCGACGGACAGTCGTCGGGCCGGCCGGGTGCGGCGGTGCTGTCGGCCAAGACCGGCGGCGACATCGGCGCGAGTCACAGCTGGCAGGCCGGGCTCGCGATGGTGCACAACCGCCGGCAGGCGGCCGACGAGCACGAGCACGAGGAAGGCGAGCTCGAGGAAGAGGAACACGACGCGCACGAAGGGCACGGCCACTCGCACGGCGCCGCCTATGCCGGCCGTCGCATGTGGATCGCCGATCTCGCCTGGAAATGGGCCCCTGGCGGCAACAACAGCCAGCAGCAGGTGCGGGTGCTCTACGAGTACGCGCAGGTGCGCGGCGCCGACAACGAGGTCGGGCCACGGGCGCGTCACAGCGGGCAGTACCTCAGCGCGGTGTGGCGCTTCGACCCCAGCTGGGAGGCCGGCGTCCGGCACGACCTGCTGCGCGTCAGCGTGCCGCACGACGACCACGCCCACACGGGCCGGCTGCGCGAGTCGGCGCTGATGCTCGCGTGGAAGCCGACCCACATGCAGACGCTTCGCCTGCAGGTGACCCAGCAACGCGGCCGCGGCGAGCTCGACGAACGCACGCGCGGCGTTCATCTGCAATACATCCTGAATTTCGGTGCCCATGCTGCGCATACCTTCTGACCGCTTCTTCGCGCGCGGCGTCGCCGCGCTCACGCTCGCGTTCGCCGCGAACGCCGCCCACGCGCTGACGGTGTTCGCCTGCGAGCCGCACTGGGCCGCGCTGGTGCGCGAGCTCGCGCCGCATGCGCAGGTCCGCAGCGCCACTCACGCCGGCCAGGACCCGCACCACATCGAGGCGCGGCCGAGCCTGCTGGCCGCGATGCGGCAGGCCGACGTCGCGCTCTGCACCGGCGCCTCGCTCGAAGTGGGCTGGCTGCCGATGCTGCAGTCGCGCAGCGGCAACGGGCGGGTGCAGGCCGGCGCGCCCGGCATGCTGATGGCCGCCGAGTTCGTCTCGCTGATCGACCCGCGTCCGGGCGCCGGAGGCTCGCCGTTCGAAGGCGACGTGCACCCCGAAGGCAACCCGCACTTCCAGCTCGACCCGAAGCGGATGCTGAGCGTCGCCGAGGGCGTCGCCAAGCGCCTGCAGCAGCTCGACCCGGCGCGCAGGGACGACATCCAGCGTCGCTGGGAGGCGTGGTCGGCCGACTGGCGCGGGCGCATCGCGCAATGGGAACGCAAGGCGGCGCCGCTGCGCGGGATGCGCGTCGCGGCCCAGCACACCACCTTCGCGTACCTGTGGGGCTGGCTCGGCATCGAGCAGGTCGCCGACCTCGAGCCGCGCCCCGGCACGCCGCCGAGCGCGGCGCACCTGCAGCGCCTGCTCGAGCAGACCCGTGCGGTGCCGCCGCGTGCCGTCGTCGTCGCGACCTACCAGGACGCGCGCGGCGCGCAGTGGCTGGCCGAGCGGGTCGGCTCCGGCGTGCCGGTGCTGCAGCTGCCGAGCTCGGTCACCGACGACGGTCCGACGGCGACCCTGGCCGGGCTGTACGACCAGCTGCTCGACCGCCTGCTGGCCGTGCCGCGATGAATGGCTCGGCGATCGATCCGGCGATCCTGCTGCCGGCGTTCGCCGCCGGGCTGCTCGTGCTCGCGACGCACGTGCCGCTCGGCGCCGAGGTGCTGAGGAAGGGCATCGTCTTCATCGACCTCGCGATCGCTCAGATCGCGGCGCTCGGGGTGATCCTCGCGGGCCTGATGGAGGTCGATCCGCACGGCTGGCAGGTGCAGGCGGCGGCGGCCGTGGCGGCGCTCGCCGGCGCGGCGCTCCTGGTCTGGACCGAGCGCCGCTGGCCCGAGGTGCAGGAGGCGCAGATCGGGGTCGTCTTCGTGCTCGCGGCGACCGCGGGGATCCTGCTGCTGGCCAAGAACCCGCACGGCGGCGAGCACCTGCGCGACCTGCTGACGGGACAGATCCTGTGGGTCGGCTACCCGCAGCTCGTCGTGCCGGCGATCGCCACGCTCCTGGTCGGCGCGTTCCTCTGGCGCATCGCCGCGCTGCCGCGCAGCGCCTTCTACCTGCTGTTCGCGATCGCCGTGACGGTGTCGGTGCAGCTCGTCGGCGTGTACCTGGTGTTCGCGACGCTGATCGTGCCGGCGCTCGGCGTGCGCGGCTACCGCGCCGAACGCCGCCTGCCGCTCGCCTACGCGATCGGCGCAGCCGGCTACGGCAGCGGTCTCGTCCTTTCGGCCGCGGTCGATCTGCCTTCGGGTGCGCTGATCGTCTGGTGCCTCGCGATCCTCGCCGCGCTCGCGCACGCGATGGCGCCGAAGCGCGGTGCCGAGCGGCCGGTCAACGCCGCGCGCTGACCCGGCGCGGCTCGTGTGCCCCGCAGGCTACGGGCGGGAGCGCCGCCCGCCCGTGCTTGGTCACGCACGGGTCGCAAGGGCGCACGAGTTGGTGGCTGCAGAAAAGCCGCCGCAGCCGGTCGGCGCCTTGCCCGGCGGCAGCCCGCCGATCAGCCTGCGGTCTTGCGCGTGTCGGTCGCGATCTTGACCGCGATCAGCGCGAGCACGCTGCCCATCACGTAGCGCTGCGCGCGCAGCCAGCCTTCGCTGCGCGACAGCACGGCGGTGACCGATGCGGCGCCGAGCACCAGCATCAGGTTGACGAGGCCGCTGATCGTGATCTGCACCGCGCCGAGCGCGGCGCTCTGCAGGAACACCGAGCCGCGGTCCGGGTGCAGGAACTGCGGAAAGAACGAGAGGTAGAACATCGCGACCTTGGGGTTCAGCACGTTGGTGAGGAACCCCATGCGAAACAGCCGCGCGGGCGGGTCGTGTGGCAGGCTGCGCGCCGCGAACGGCGCCTGGCCGTCGGGCTTGACCGCCTGCCACGCCAGCCACAGCAGGTAGGCGGCGCCGACGAGCCGCACCGCGTCGAACGCGTACGGCACGGCGGCGAGGAGCGCGGTGAGGCCGAGCGCGGCGGCGAGCACGTGGAACACGAAGCCGACCAGCACGCCGGCGAGCGACAGCACGCCGGCGGCGCGGCCCTGGCACAGCGTGCGCGAGACGCAATAGATCATGTTCGGACCGGGCGTCAGCACGAGCAGCAGCGCGGCAAGCGCGAACCAGGCGAGTTCGGGGAGGCTGAGCATGGTCGGACCTTTGGACTCTGGCCGCCGCTCGGAGCGGGGCGGTGTCGGCGACGGGGCGATGCTTGCCCCTGGCCCCGTAGTTTGCGCGCAAAGGCGCCGTCGGTCCGATTGACGCCGATCCTTTGAGACTCCGACACGGTCCACTCGTCGGGCCTGTGCAGGGCAGCGTGGCAGACCGCGCGGCCGGCACCTCGATCGCCGGATCGTCGGCTGCGGTCGCGCGCCGCCCGAAGCGCACGGCTCCACGGCGCCGGCCCCTATGACGCGACCGACGAAGGCTTCGTCGTCGTGATCGCCGGGAGTCGAGGGAGCGGACTGCTGAAGCCGGCCGTTGCCGCGGCTTGGCTCACGCATTCGGCGGCCCGACATGACCAGCGGCTCTCCCGCGTTCCTATGATCCGGCGACCCCACTCGGGGCCTGGACATGACCCAGCTTGCAGCCGCGGACGCGCGTGTGGCCGTGCTGGTCGACTGCGACAACATCTCGCCGGAAGTGCTCGCGCACGCCCTGCGCGTGGTCACGCAGTTCGGCCGGATCGTGCTGCGTCGAGGCTACGGCAGCCATACGACACTGGCTTCGCGCTGGCAGGAAGCGCTGGTCCGCTTTGCCTTCACGCCGTGCTTGCAGTACGCCTATGCGGCCGGCAAGAACACATCCGACATCGCCCTTGCACTCGATGCGCTCGAGGCACTGTTCGACGGTCGAGCGGATACGTTCTGCCTCGTCACGAGCGATTCCGACTTCGCCTATCTCTGCCGCAAGCTTCGCGAACGCGGAGCGACGGTCCACATCGTGGGGGAAGCGAAGACGCCCGATGCATTGCGCAATGCGAGTGACCAGTTCTTCGAATGGACAGCGGCCGACGCAACAGCTGGCGTGACCGAGGCAGACAAGAGCAAGCCGGCCGCGCCGGCACCCGCGCTACCCAAGCGCAGGCCCAAGGCGCTGATCCATGCGGTCAGCCTGCTCGCCGCCGGTGCCCCCGACGGAAAGGTCGGACTCGGAGCGTTGGGTCAGTACCTCAAGCGGACCGATCCAGGCTTTTCGCCGAAGCTCTTTGGTCACGCCGCCCTCGCCGAGATGGTGCGCACATACCCTGATCTGGTCCTCACCCAAGAGAACGGTTCGGGTTACTGGGTTGCCCTGAGGCCACGTACGGACGCATCGGACAGCTGACTTCCGCGCAGCTCGTCGGGGCAGGAGCGCGCTCGAAGAACGTCGTCACCGCGTGAGGTCGACGATGTGCGCCGCACCCCGCGGCTACATTCCTCCGCATGGAATGGACCGACAACTGGGTGCTGGCTCCGTGGGGCCGCCTCGCACTGCTGGCCGTCGTCGCGATCGTCGGCGCGACCGTCGCGCATCGCGTGCTGCGGCCGATCGCGATGCGGGTCGGGCGCTACTCGACCGTGCTGGCGGCGGTGTTCCGCCGCATCGACCAACCGGTGCAGTTCATCCTGCCGCTGCTCGCACTGCTGGTGCTGTGGCAGGGCGTGCCGGGCGACGTCGCCGGCATCAGCGCGGTCGAGCACACGACCGCGGTGCTGACGATCCTTGCGGTCACCTGGCTGGCGTCGGCATCGGTTCATGGCGTCGCCGAGGCGGTGATCACCTCGCACCCGCTCGACCTCGCCGACAACCTCGAGGCGCGCCGCATCCAGACGCAGACCCGTGTGCTGGCGCGCATCGCGCACACGACGGTGATCGTCGCCGGCCTCGCGTTCGTGCTGATGACGTTTCCGAAGGCGCGCCAGGTCGGCACCAGCCTGCTCGCGTCGGCGGGCGTCGCCGGGCTGGTGCTCGGCATCGCCGCGCGGCCGGTGTTCGGCAACCTGGTCGCCGGCCTGCAGATCGCGCTGGCGCAGCCGATCCGCATCGACGACGTGCTGATCATCGAGGGCGAGTGGGGCCGCGTCGAGGAGATCACCGCGACCTACGTGGTGCTCAAGATCTGGGACGAGCGCCGCCTCATCATCCCGCTGCAGTGGTTCATCGAGCACCCGTTCCAGAACTGGACGCGGCGCGGCGCCGAGTTGCTCGGCACCGTGTTCCTGTGGGTCGACTACACGCTGCCGGTCGAGCCGATCCGTACCGAGGCGCGGCGCCTGTGCGAAGGCGCGTCCGAGTGGGACGGCCGCGTCTGCGTGGTGCAGGTCACCGACACCAGCGAAAAGAGCATGCAGCTGCGCATCCTCGTCAGCGCCGCATCGTCGAGCCTCGCTTTCGACCTGCGCTGCAAGGTGCGCGAGGGCCTGATCGACTTCATCCAGCGCGAACACCCGGCGGCGCTGCCGCGCGCGCGCACCGACGTCGAGTCGGCGCGCGGCGCCACTCCCGGCGCGCTGTCGGCGTGGGCGGCGGCCGAGCGTTGATGCGGGGCGTCATCGCGGCGCTGCTCGATCGCTGCTCCCGCCGACGGCCACTAGTCGCGCCGAGGCGTTGCCGCCAGCGGGTTTGTCCGGTCACCGGCAACCGCTCAGCCTCCTACATTGAGACAGACCGACCGGGCGGTCGGCTTTGTTCGTCGCGCCCACGCGGCGGGAGACCTGAGGAGACATCACGTGGCCCACCGGCAATCCTTCGCATTCCACTTCAAACGCCTCCCATCGCTCGCCGCCTGCGCGGCGGCGCTGTTGCTCGCAGCCTGCGGTGGCGGCGGCGACAGCGCTGACGACACGCCGTCGCTGCCGAGCGCGGCACAGATGGCGTCGACTTGCAGCGGCCTCGTGGGGAAGACCTACGCCGGCGCGACGGTGACGTCCAGCAAGCGCTACGAGTCCAACGCGACGCTCGCGACGCCGGCGTTCTGCCAGGTTCTGGCAACGCGCTCGCCCTACCTCGACATCGAGGTGGTGGTGCCCGACAACTGGAGCGGGCGCCTCTGGCAGCAGGGTGGCGGCGGCTTCGACGGTCGCATTCCGTCGGCGCTGACGCTCGACAACGCCGGGTCCCTGACCGCACTCAGCATTGCCGTGGGGCGCCGCGGCGCCGTCTACGCGGCGTCGAACGGCGGCAATCGCGCGACGGTCGCGGCCGAGGCGGGGCCGGCGGTATGGGTCAACGGCACGACCCAGGGCGCCCAGTCGGGCACCGACTACGCCTACGCCGCGCTCGAGACGACGCGCTCGTTCGCCAAGGCGGTGACGCAGGCGTTCTTCCAGCGCGGCGCGAGCCACACCTACTTCAACGGCTGCTCCAACGGCGGGCGCAACGCCTACATCGCGATCCAGCGCTGGCCCGACGAGTACGACGGCGTCGTGTCGGGTTGCGAAGGCCTCGACATGGCCGGCCAGACGGTCGCCTGGATGAACATGGCGCGCCTCGTCGGCACGCCGGCGATGCCGGCGCAAGCGCAGTGGACGGCGGTCTACAACGCCGCGGTCGCGGCCTGCGATTCGCGCGACGGCATCGTCGACGGCGTGATCGCCAACTACAACGGCTGCAACTTCGACGTCGGCACGCAGCAATGCGGCCAGCCCGGTGCGAGCAGCGATCCGGCGATCTGCCTGAGCCCGGCGCAGCTCGCCACCGTGCGCAGCCTGCTCGGCAACATCACGTCGGCAGCCGGTCAGACCATTTACTCGGGCTACGGCTGGGCCAACTGGACCGCCCCGGGTTTTGGCGGTCTCGGCAGCGGCTTCATGGCGCTCGCGACCGGTGACGCGAGCTGGCTCACCTCGGCCGCCAGGCGCGCCTCGTTCACGGTCGACACCTGGTACGGTCCGACGCTGGCTGGCCTGCAGAACGCGGGTGCCGACCACGACAAGATCGCGATCGCCGCGTTCATTGCATCGGGCAAGAAGCTGATCAACTGGCACGACGGCGCCGACGGCCTCCTTTCGCTGAACGACCATGCGCGCAACCTCGCCACCATGCACACGATGGCGCGCAACTCGGGCCTTGCGAACCCGTCGGACAACAGCCGCTTCTTCATCGTGCCCGGCACCGGCCATTCGGGCGGCAGCGCACTCACCGCCGTCGACTGGTCGGACGCGATCATCAAGTGGGTCGAGGACGGCGTCGCCCCGACGCAGCTCGTCTACACGCGCACGATCGCCGGCGGGACCAAGGCGATGCCGGTCTGCCAGTACCCGATGTATCCGCGCTATACCGGCGGCGACGTCAACGCGGCAGCGAGCTACGTCTGCAGCGCGCCCTGACGCGGCTCAGCGCAGAGGCCGCTGCGCCCACGACCAGACCGGCGGCATGCTCGCGACCGCGAGCCGACGCTCGTGCAGTCCGTGCAGGCGCAGCAGGTCGGCCATGACGGCTCCAGGAAATCCGCGGCGGTTGCCGCGGCGATCGACCAGGAGGTCGGAGAACACGCTCTCGGCGAGCACCGGGTCGTTCCAGCACAGGGCGATGCGGTTGGCCACGCGCGGGTAGTCGCGGCAAAGGGCGACCGGCTGCAGGCGGCCGGGAAGGCTCTCGGCCCATGCGCTCGCCGTGCTCGTGAGCCGCTCCTGCGGTCGCAGGTCGATCGCCACCGGCTTGCGCGGCTCGAAGTCGGGGCCGCCGCCGTCGGTCGTCGCGTGCGCGGGCGGCAGCGTGGGCCCGACGCGTTCGATCGTCGGGCGTGTGTCTCTTCGTCTCCGCAACCACTCGAACCAGGCCATCTCGTCTTTTCCTCTGCGGAAAAGTCTCGCACGGGGGCCCGTAGAACCCGAAGCGCGGCGCGACCGCCGGCACGCGCCAGGCGTGAGCTACGTCACCGCTGCGCCGACGTGCCGACGAGCGGCAGGCGGCGGCGTCGAGTGGCGCGGAGGAGCCGGCTCGACGCCGCCGAGTGCGTCGGCATGTTCGATGAAGGCGTCCGGCGCGATCGGTCAGACCATTCGCGCCCGGTCGGGTCAGCCCGCCAGGCGCCGGCAGAGCTCGAGCGACAGCGCCGACTGGTTCAGCGTGTAGAAGTGCAGCCCCGGCGCGCCCCCGTCGATCAGGCGCCGGCAGAGCTTCTCGACGACGTCGAGGCCGAACGCGCGCACCGCGGCCGCGTCGTCGAGGAAGCCTTCCATCTTGAGCGCGACCCAGCGCGGGATCTCGATGCCGTCGCGCTGCGCGAACTGCGCGATCTTGGCGTAGCTGTGGATCGGCATGATGCCGGGCACGATGGGAATGGTCACGCCGAGCGCGCGCACCTCGTCGACGAAGTGGAAGTAGGCGTCGGCGTTGAAGAAGAACTGCGTGATCGCCGAGTCGGCGCCGGCCTTCACCTTGTCGGCGAAATGCTGCAGGTCGCGCCGCGCGTAGCGCTCCTGCGGGTGGTACTCGGGGTAGGCGGCGACCTCGATGAACCAGTCGCTTCCCTGGGTCTCGCGGATGAAGCGGATCAGCTCGCTCGCGTAGCGGAACTCGCCGGCGGTCGCGGTGCCGCTCGGCAGGTCGCCGCGCAGCGCGACCAGGCGATGGATGTCCTGGGCGCGGTAGGTGCCGAGGATCTCGGAGATGCTCTCGCGCGTCGACCCGATGCACGACAGGTGCGGCGCCGCCTCCTGCCCCATCGCGGCGATCGCGGCGACGGTGGCGAGCGTCTTGTCGCGCGTCGAGCCGCCGGCACCGTAGGTCACGCTGAAGAACTCCGGATCGACGGTCGCGAGCTCGGCGACGACGCCGCTCAGCTTCTCGGCGCCGACCGGCGTGTTCGGGGGGAAGAACTCGAAACTGACGGGAACGGGAAGCTTCACGGCTTGGCCTCGGTTGCGCCCGCCGCCGGCGTCGCCCACACGAAGAACTCGTGGTTGCCGTCGCCGCCGTCGATCGGGCTCTGGAAGTAGTCGCGCACGTCGAGCGCCAGCGCCGCGCAGGCGTCGCGAATGCGCTGTTGCACGCGGATGTAGGCGTTCGGTCCCTTGACGATGCCGCCCTTGCCGATGTCGACCGGCTGCAGCTCGAACTGCGGCTTCACGAGCAGCAGCGCGTTGCCGCCGCTCGCCAGGCAGCGCGCGACGGTCGGCAGCACGTGGGTGAGGGTGATGAACGAGACGTCGGCGACCACGATCGCGAAACCGTCCGGTGGCAGTGCCGCCTCGAACGCGCTGCCGGCGATGTCGCGCGCGTTGATGCCCTCGTAGGTGGTGACGCGCGGGTCGGCGGCGAGGGTGCTGTTGATCTGGCCGCGCCCGACGTCGATGCCGACCACGTGGCGCGCGCCGCGCTGCAGCAGCACGTCGGTGAAGCCGCCGGTGCCCTGGCCGATGTCGAGGCAGTCGAGGCCCGATGGGTGGATGCCGCAGCGCTCGAGCGCGCCGGCGAGCTTGAGCCCGCCGCGCGAGACGAAGCGCAGCTCGGCGTCGTCGGTGACCTCGAGCTCGCAGTCCTCGGTCACGTCCTCGCCCGCCTTTTTCGGCACCGCCCAGCCCTTGGGGCCGTTCCAGCGCACCGCGCGGGCCGCGATCAGCCGCTGCGCGGCCGATCGGGTCGGCGCGAGGCCGCGGCTTACCAGCAGTTGATCGAGACGCATCGGAAGGGAATCAGTCTGCTCGTGAGCGGCCGAGTCGGTCGGCCGCCACGAGCGCCCTGGAGCAGGGCTGGAGAAGCCGGGGCTCAGTACCGGTACGTGTCGGCCTTGTACGGGCCTTCCTTCGGCACCCCGATGTACGCGGCCTGCTCGTCGGTGAGTTCCGTGAGCTGGGCACCGAGCTTCGACAGCTGCAGGCGCGCGACCTTCTCGTCGAGGTGCTTGGGCAGCACGTAGACCTGACCGACCTCGTACGCGTCGGGCTTGGTGAAGAGCTCGATCTGCGCGAGGGTCTGGTTCGCGAACGACGAGCTCATCACGTAGCTCGGGTGGCCGGTGCCGCAGCCCAGGTTCACGAGGCGGCCCTTGGCGAGCAGGATGATGCGCTTGCCGTCCGGGAAGATCACGTGGTCGACCTGCGGCTTGATCTCGTCCCACTCGTACTTCTCGAGCGAGGCGACGTCGATCTCGTTGTCGAAGTGGCCGATGTTGCAGACGATCGCCTGGTCCTTCATCACGGCCATGTGCTCGTGTCGGATGACGTCCTTGTTGCCGGTCGTCGTGACGAAGATGTCCGCCTTGTCGGCGGCGTATTCCATCGTGACGACGCGGTAGCCCTCCATCGCGGCCTGCAGCGCGTTGATCGGGTCGATTTCGGTCACCCAGACCTGCGCCGAGAGGGCGCGCAGCGCCTGCGCCGAGCCCTTGCCGACGTCGCCGTAGCCGGCGACCAGCGCCACCTTGCCGGCAATCATCACGTCGGTCGCGCGCTTGATGCCGTCGACCAGCGACTCGCGGCAGCCATAGAGGTTGTCGAACTTGCTCTTGGTCACCGAGTCGTTGACGTTGATCGCGCGGAACTTGAGCAGGCCCTTCCTCGACATGTCCTGCAGGCGGTGCACGCCGGTCGTCGTCTCTTCCGTGACGCCGATGATCTGGGCCGACTTGCGGCTGTACCAGGTCGGGTCCTCGGCAAGCTTCCTGCGGATCGCCGCGTAGAGCACGCGCTCTTCCTCGCTCGAGTGGGTGTCGATCAGCGAGAGGTCGGTCTCGCAGCGCTTGCCGAGGTGCATCAGCAGCGTGGCGTCGCCGCCATCGTCGAGGATCATGTTCGGGCCTTCGCCCTCGCTGCCGGCCGCGCCGAACTCGAAGATGCGGTGGGTGTAGTCCCAGTAGTCCTCGAGCGTCTCGCCCTTGACCGCGAACACCGGCGTGCCGTTGGCCGCGATCGCCGCCGCGGCGTGGTCCTGGGTCGAGAAGATGTTGCACGACGCCCAGCGCACGGTCGCGCCGAGCGCTTCGAGGGTCTCGATCAGCACCGCGGTCTGGATCGTCATGTGCAGCGAGCCGGTGATGCGCGCGCCCTTGAGCGGCTGGCTCGCCGCGAACTCGTCGCGGATCGCCATCAGGCCGGGCATCTCGGTCTCGGCGATACGGATCTCCTTGCGGCCCCAGGCGGCAAGCGAGATGTCGGCGATGGCGTGGTCGTTCGAGGCGGCGCCGGCCGTGACGGCGGCGGCTTCGGGCTTCAGGTTGGCGTTCATTCGGGCTCCATTCGTCTAGGAAACCCGCGCGCGGCGTGAAGGGAGGTTGTCTGCACTCACCCACCAGGTCCAGCGTGCGGGCGAGCGCAGTTGCAAGCGGTGCCGCGGGCCGGTCGAGCCGGTGGGCGCCGTGCATTCCGAGCCTGGGGTCGTGCCGGGTGTGCACCCGCGCCGAGCCTCGCAACGCTCCTCGGAAAGTGCGCGGATTGTAGGCCAGCAGGACTCGCAGGAGGCGCGATATTCCCGGGCGCGGGGCGGGCCATCGGCTGCCGAACACCGGACAATCGCCGCCATCTCCCGCCGGCGGCGCGCACGCCGCGCGCACCGCCAACCGCCATGCACCCTCATCCCTCGCGGCCGTGGGCCGAAGCCGACCCGGCGCGCCTCGCGCGCGTCGCCGGCGTGCTGACCGACATTGACGACACGCTCACCTCGCACGGCGTGCTCGAACCCGCGGCGCGCCACGCGCTGCAACGCCTGCGCGACGCCGGCGTGCCGGTGCTCGCGATCACCGGCCGGCCGCAGGGCTGGAGCGAGCCGTTCGCGACGAGCTGGCCGATCGACGCCATCGTGGCCGAGAACGGCGCGGTGGCGCTCTGGCGCGAGAACGACCGGCTCTCGATCGAGTATGCGCAGGACGCCGCCACGCGGCGAGCCAACGCGCTGCGCCTGGAGGCCGCGGCGCGTCGCGTGCTCGCCGAGGTGCCCGGCGCCACGCTGGCGCGCGACAGCTCGGGGCGCGTCACCGACATCGCGGTCGATCACGCCGAGTTCGCCCACCTCGATGACGCGCAGATTGCGCGCGTGGCCGAGGTGATGCGCAGCGAAGGCATGCACGCGACGGTGAGCTCGATCCACGTCAACGGCTGGTTCGGCGACCACGACAAGCTGAGCGGGGCGCGCTGGATCGCCCGGCGCCGCCTCGGTCGCGACCTCGACGCCGAGCACGCCGACTGGGTCTACGTCGGCGACTCGACCAACGACCAGCTGATGTTCGGCCGCTTCGACCTCAGCGTCGGCGTCGCCAACCTGCTCGACTTCGCCGGCCAGCTGACGGTCTGGCCGACATACATCACCGAGGGCGCGCGCGGCCGCGGCTTTGCCGAGGTCGCCGACCGGCTGATCGCCGCGCGGCGCGGCTCGTGAGACCCGCCCGGCGCACGAGGTGCAATGGCGCGCGTGACCGAGGCCGCAGTCGGATGACGGCGGTGCACGCATGACCGCCGTGCCGAGCGTCGGCGGGCGCCCGCCGGTGATCGCGGTGGCGATGGCGCTCGCGCTGGGCGCCGCGGTCTCCCTCGGCCTCGCGCGCTTCTCGTATGCGCTGCTGCTGCCGCCGATGCGGGCCGACCTCGACTGGAGCTACCTGGTCGCCGGCGCGATGAACACCGTCAACGCCGCCGGCTACCTGGTCGGCGCGCTGCTCGTGCCGCGCCTGCTCGCGCGCGCCGACGCGCGCCTCGCGATGCTGGGGGGCAGTGCGCTGGCGGCGCTGCTGCTCGCGGCGCACGGCCTCGTCGTCGCGGACGCCTGGCTGTTCGCGCTGCGCCTGGCGACCGGCGTCGCCAGCGCCGCGACCTTCGTCGGCGGAGGCGTGCTCGCCGCGCGCCTCGCGACCGAGCCCGGCGTGTCGGGGGGATCGGGGCGTTCCGGGCTCGTCCTGGGGATCTACTACGGCGGAACCGGCGTCGGCATCGTCGCGTCGGCGCTGCTCGTGCCGCCGCTCGCCGGGCGCGCCGCGCCGCACGCGTGGCAGGGCGCGTGGATCGCGCTCGGCGTGGTGGCCGGCGTCGCCACCGCGATCACCGCGCTCGCGACCCGTCACCTCGCGGCGGCGCCCGCGGCGGGCGCCCGCACGGCCTTCCACTGGCGGCCGTTCCGGTTCGGCCTCGCGGGTTACTTCATGTTCGGGCTCGGCTACATCGGCTACATGACCTTCGTGATCACGCTGCTGCGCGAGCAGCGCCTCGGCAGCGCCGCGATCACGGCGTTCTACGTGCTGCTCGGTGTGGCGGTGATCGCGTCGTCGTGGCTGTGGGCGGGGCTGCTGCAGCGCTTTCGCGGCGGCGAGTCGCTCGCCATCCTCAATGCGCTGCTCGCCGTCGCGACGGCGCTGCCGGTGCTCAGTGCGGCGCCGCTCGCCGTGTTCGCGTCGGCGCTGCTGTTCGGCGGCGTGTTCCTGTCGGTGGTCGCGTCGACCACGGCGCTGGTGCGCCACAACCTGCCGCCCGCCGGGTGGGCGGGCGGCATCGGCGCCTTCACGATCGTGTTCGCCGCCGGGCAGATCGTCGGCCCGACCCTGATCGGCTGGGTCGCCGACGCGTCGGGCGGCCTTGCCCGCGGCTTCGTCGTGTCGGCGCTGGTCCTGGCCGGCGGCGCGCTGCTCGCGGCGGCGCAGAAGCCGCTGGCGCGCGGTTGAACCGTCCGGGTGCTTTCCCCATGGCGCGCGGCGCGCCCCCGGGTTCACCTTGCTGCATGATCGCGCCGGGATGCAACGAGGAGTGATGGTGCAGCGGTGTTCCGGCTCGGCGACGCGCCGATGGTCGATGGCGGGCGGTTGGGGCGGCTCGGCATGAGCTTTCTCGCCATCGACGTCGGCAACACGCGCCTCAAGTGGGCGCAGTACGCGTCGGGAGCGCCCGGCGCGCCGATGCTGGCGCACGGCGCGGCCTTCCTCGAGGCGATCGACGATCTCGCCGAAACCACCTGGAAGGCGCTCGAGCCGCCGAGCCAGGTGCTCGGCTGCATCGTCGCTGGCGAGGCGGTACGCCGCCGCACCGAGGAGCAGCTCGAGCTCTGGGACGTCGTGCCGCGCTGGGTGGTATCGAGCGCCGAGGCCTGCGGCGTCGTCAACGGCTACGACCACCCGAGCCGGCTGGGCGTCGACCGCTGGGTCGCGCTGATCGGCGCCCGCCAGCGCGTGCTCGCGCGCGGCGCGGCGCGGCCCGCGCTGGTGGTGATGGTCGGCACCGCCGTCACCGTCGACGCCCTCGACACCGAGGGGCGCTTCCTCGGCGGTCTCATCCTGCCCGGGTTCGGCCTCATGCTGCGCGCGCTCGAGATGGGCACCGCCGGGCTCAAGACGCCGACCGGCGACGCGGTCGACTTCCCCACCAACACCAGCGATGCGCTGATGAGCGGCGGCACCGACGCGATCGCCGGGGCGATCGAGCGCATGCACCGGCGCCTCGCGAAGCGCACCGGGCAGGCGCCGCTGCTGCTGCTCGGAGGCGGCGCGGCCGTCAAGCTCGCGGCGGTGACCGACCTGCCGCACGAGACCGTCGACACGCTGATCTTCGAGGGGCTGCTGCAGCTGCAGTCGCGCCGGACCGCGGTCTGACCAGGCAAGGCGATGGCGAGCTACGGCGCCGAAATCGAATGGCAGCGCGATGAGCAGGTGTTCGATCTGCGTCGCTACAGCCGGCGTCACGTGATGCGCTTCGACGGCGGCGCCGAGGTCGCCGGCTCGTCGTCGCCGCACGTCGTGCCGGTGCCGCTCTCGGACCCTGCGGCGGTCGACCCCGAGGAGCTGTTCGTCGCCTCGCTCGCGAGCTGCCACATGCTGTTCTTCCTGTCGTTCGCCGCCGAGGCCGGCTGGCGCGTCGACCGCTACCTCGATCGCGCGGTCGGCGTGATGGGCGCGGGGGCCGACGGCCGCCAGGCGATGACGCGCGTCACGCTGCGGCCCGAGGTGACGTTCGGTGGCGATCGCATGCCGGACGCCGGCGCGATCGACGCGCTGCACCATCGCGCCCACGAGGCCTGCTTCATCGCCAACTCGGTGAAGGCGGTCGTGGCGTGCGAGCCGGTGCTCGCATCCGGCCCGGCCCACGAGCCCCGGCGCTGAGCACGGCGGGCGCGGGACGCCGCGCGCAGCGACGCTCGCGCGGGCTCGCGGTGACGGGCGCGTTCAGGCGCCGATCATCCAGTCCTCCGGCAACGTGCTGACCTCGACCCGCGTGCCCGCGGCCCACGAGCGTCCGCACGCGAGCTCGAGCGCCGAGCGCAGGGTCGACGCCGATCCGACCGCGGCGCCTTTCCACACCACGTGGAACGCACCATCGCTGCCGGTGGCGATCGCGAGCGTGCCGGTCGCGGTGATCTGACGGAGCAGAACTTTCATGGCGCCAGCGTAGGCGTCGTTCATGACCGCCGTGTGACGTGCCGGCGCGCGCGGGCGGATGCGCTTTCACGGCCGTGTCACACGCGCCGTGCATCGTGACCGGGCCTCCACTACCCAGTCCACGACGTGAACGAAACCATCCTCAAGCCGATGCGCCGCGACCTGCTCAAGGGCGGCGGCGCCGCGCTCGCCGCTGCGTTCGGCGGCCCGATCGCGGCGCTCGCCGCGCGCGTCGCCGAAGCCGCCCCCGGCGACGCGTGCCAGGCCGCGACCGCGTCGGCCCTGCTCGACAGCCCGTACGGCGCCCCGGTGCCGACCCCCGATCAGACCACGGGCCTCGCGCTGATCGAGCTGCCGCCCGGCTTCACCTACAAGAGCTACGGCTGGCGCGGCGATCCGATGTCGGACGGCCTCGTCACGCCGGCGACCCACGACGGCATGGGCGTCGTCGTGCAGCGCCGAGTCGGCCGCAGCACCGAGATCGTCCTGGTGCGCAACCACGAGCAGACCACCAGCACCAACGGCGCCGACATCATCGGCGCCGGCCGCGCGGGCGTGGCCAAGTGGGACACCGGCGTCACCGGCAGCAACTACCAGATCGGCGGCACGACCAATTTGGTCTGGCGCGATGGCGACTGGGTCGCGAGCTACGCCTCCTTCGGCGGCACCTACCGCAACTGCGCGGGTGGCGTCAGCACCTGGGGCTCGTGGCTCACCAACGAGGAACTGCTCAGCAACGCGGTCAGCAGCACCGGCTGCCGCCACGGCTACGTGTTCGAGGTCCCGGCCGACATCAGCGTGAGGGCCGCCAACCGCATGCCGATCGTCGGCATGGGCCGGATGGCGCACGAAGCCTGTGCGATCGATCCCGCAACCGGCATCTGGTACCTCACCGAAGACCAGGGCAACGCGAACACGCTCTACCGGTTCCTGCCCGCGAACGCGAACGGCGGTCTCGACTCGCTGCACGCCGACGGCCGGCTGCAGGGCCTGTGCATCAGGAACCAGCCGAACGCGGACCTGCGTTCGCCGACGCTCTGCCAGACCTTCGACACCGTGTGGGCCGACATTCCCGATCCGGACCTCGACGGCGGCACGCTCGCGTCACGGGTCGGCAACGTCAACGCAAGCGGCCCCTATCGCCAGGCCTACGCGAACGGGGCCGCGATCTTCGGCGCCAACGAGGGCTGCTGGGTCGCCGACGGCATCGTCTACTTCACCGACAAGCAGGTCACGACCAACCCGCCGCGCGGCGGTCGCATCTGGGCGCTCGACACCGCGACCGGCGTGCTGCAGGCGATCTTCGTCAGCAGCGACATCCAGGTCGGCAACTCGCCCGACAACATCTGCGTCAGCCCGCGCGGCGGCCTGCTGTTCTGCGAAGACGGCGGCAACACGGGGCCCAACAGCGGCCCCGCGATGACGCAGATGCGCCTGATGGCGCTGCACCCGAACGGCAGCAGCTACGTCTTCGCGCGCAACAACTACAACTTCAGCCGTGCCCAGCTCACCGCCGTGGGCAAGCCGAACGGCGTGACCGGCGACCAGCGCGGCACCGAATGGTGCGGCTCGTGCTTCAGCTCCGACGGACGCGTGCTGTTCGTCAACCTGCAGGCGCCCGGCCTCACCCTCGCGATCACCGGCCCCTGGGCGCGGGGAACCCTCTGATGCAACGACCGACGAACACCATGACCAAGCGCTTCCATCTACTCGCCGCGTGCGCCGCCGCGTGCCTCGGCACGCTTGCGGCGCCTGCCTCCGCGCTGGTGCTGCTCGGCACCCCCGCCGGCGGCGCCGCGATCGCCGACTACAGCGGCATCGGCGTCGTGTCGTTCGATGCGGACTTCACGAGCCCGACGCTGGTGCCGCTTCAGTTCCGCATCGAATCGGCCGATCTGCTGGCGCCGGTGAGCTTCAACGCGGTGATCCGCAACTTCACGGGGAGCGGCCTCGACGGCCTGAGCTTCTTGCTCGACGGCGCGACGTTCGCGAGCGCCGGCAGCGTGACGCGCAGCTTCGGCAGCACGCAGCTCGACGTCGCCGCCACCTACGCAGCACTCCGCTTCGCTGTGCCGGAGTACCTCGACGTCGAGATCGGCAACGCGCTCGGCCGCCCCGGCGCGACGGACTGGACGCTGTCGCTCGCCGGGCGCAGCGTGGGCGACGTGATCACGATGCAGGTGGTGCCGGCGGCGGTGGCCGAGCCGCCGCTGATCGCGCTCGTCGCCGGCGGGCTCGGCCTGCTCGCGTGGGCGCGGCGGCGGCGCGGCTGACCACAACAAAGGCGTGACGCGACGGCGGAGCCATGGCCCCCGCGGGCGCATCACGCCCGCCGGGCTCGCCGGTGACGAAGGAGACGACGATGGACGAGTACACGATGACCTGGAGCGACGCGGTGCGGGCCGAAGCCAGCGCCAGCGCGCTCGCCGACGGCACCTGGGCGCCGGCGCCGACCGGCGCGGCCTCGGCACGGCCTGCCGAGGCCGCGGCCGATCGCGCGACGGCGCCGTGGCTCGGTCTTCTCGCGCGCCGGCTGCCTCGGCCAAACGAGGACCGGGCATGAGCGGCCTCTCGGTTCCGGTGCGAACCGGGCGCGCGAGCGCGCGGCCGTTCCACGACGACGCCGGTCTGCATCCGCTCGACTGGACCCTCTACGGCACCATCGACGGGCGCCGCAACGTCGTGCAGCTCGAGAGCGTCGCCAAGGCGATCGGCCTCGACGCGGCCGCGCTCGCGCGGCTCGAAGCGCGCGGACTGATCGCCTACGAGCAGCGCGTGCCGCGCCCCGGCGTGCCGCCGCGCTGGCCTTGCGAGCACGACGACTGAGCCGGCCGCGGCGGCCGCGTCAGAGGATGTAGCGCGAGAGATCCTCGTTCTGCGCGAGCTCGCCGAGCTTGGCGTCGACCGCCGCGGCGTCGATCGTCATCGTCGTGCCGCCGCGATTGGGCGCATCGAAGCTGATGTCGTCGAGCAGGCGCTCCATCACCGTCGAGAGGCGCCGTGCGCCGATGTTCTCGGTGCGCTCGTTGACGTCGTGCGCGATCTGCGCGATGCGGCGGATCGCGCTCGGCTCGAGCTCGAGCTTCACGCCTTCGGTCTCGAGCAGCAGCGTGTACTGCTTGATCAGGCTGGCGTGCGTCTGCGTGAGGATCGCCTCGAAATCGTCGACCGAGAGCGACCCCAGTTCGACCCGGATCGGGAAGCGCCCCTGCAGCTCGGGGATCAGGTCGCTCGGCTTGCTGAGGTGGAACGCGCCCGACGCGATGAACAGGATGTGGTCGGTCCTGACCATGCCGTACTTCGTGTTCACGGTGGTGCCCTCGACCAGCGGAAGCAGGTCGCGCTGCACGCCCTGACGTGAGACGTCGGCGCTGCCGCTCGTCTCGCTGCGCGAGGTGACCTTGTCGATCTCGTCGATGAAGACGATGCCGTTCTGCTCGGCGTTGGCGAGCGCGTGGGTCTTGACGTCGTCGTCGTTGACGAGCTTGACGGCTTCCTCGTCGATCAGCAGCTTGCGGGCCTCGGCGATGCGCATCTTGCGCATCTTCTTCCGGGTGCCGCCAAGGTTGGCGAACATGCCCTTGAGCTGCTCGGCCATCTCCTCCATGCCAGCGGGGCCCATGATCTCCATGGTCGGCTTGGCGTCGGCGACCTCGATCTCGATCTCGCGGTCGTCGAGCAGGCCCTCGCGCAGGCGCTTCCTCATCACCTGGCGCGCCGTGTTGTCGGCCGGCTGCGCCGGCGCGAAGCCGGCCTCGCGCGGCGCCGGCACCAGGATCTCGAGGACGCGGTCCTCGGCGGCGTCTTCCGCCTTCGCGCGCTGCTGGCGCATTGCGCTCTCGCGCTCCTGCTTGACGGCGATGTCGACGAGGTCGCGCACGATCGAGTCGACGTCCTTGCCGACGTAGCCGACCTCGGTGAACTTGGTCGCCTCGACCTTGATGAACGGCGCGTCGGCAAGCCGGGCGAGGCGCCGCGCGATCTCGGTCTTGCCGACGCCGGTCGGGCCGATCATCAGGATGTTCTTCGGCGTGATCTCGGCGCGCATCGGCTCGGCGACCTGCTGGCGGCGCCAGCGGTTGCGCAGCGCGATGGCGACGGCGCGCTTGGCCTTGGCCTGACCGACGATGTGCCGGTCGAGCTCGGAGACGATCTCCTGCGGGGTCATGCTCAGCTTCATGGGTGGGGCTCTGGCGCGCCGGCGAGGGGCGCGCGATGGTCGGTGCGAGGGCCGCCGCGCGGTGCGCGGCGCGCGGCGCGCGGCGCTTCAGTCGAGCGTCTCGATCGTGTGGTTCTGGTTCGTGTAGATGCAGAGGTCGCCGGCGATCTCGAGCGAGCGCTTGACGATCTCCTTGGGCGCCATCTCGGTGTGCTGCAGCAGCGCGCGCGCCGCCGCGCTGGCATACGAGCCGCCCGAGCCGATCGCGATGATGCCGAGCTCGGGCTCGAGCACGTCGCCGTTGCCGGTGATGATGAGCGAGGCGTCGCGGTCGGCGACCGCGAGCATCGCCTCGAGGCGGCGCAGCACGCGGTCGGTGCGCCAGTCCTTGGTCAGCTCGATGGCGGCACGCACCAGGTGGCCCTGGTGCTTGTCGAGCTTGGCCTCGAAGCGCTCGAACAGGGTGAACGCGTCGGCGGTCGCTCCGGCGAAGCCGGCGAGCACCTTGTCGTGGTGCAGGCGGCGCACCTTGCGCGCGCTCGCCTTGACGACGATGTTGCCGAGGGTGACCTGGCCGTCGCCGCCGAGCGCGACGACGTTGCCGCGCCGCACGCTGACGATGGTGGTGCCGTGATAGTTTTCCATCGGCCCCACATGGGGGCGCAGGCGCCGGGCCCAAGGGGCACGCGCGGACCGCTCGTCACCGGAATGTTGTCTCGCCGCGCGAGCGGCGAGGCGGCGCCCGCCGCGGCCGCCGCGTCGATCAGACGGTGCGGACCTTCACGGTGGCGTGCTCGTTGATCCCCATCGCGCCGAAGAACAGCGCGACCATGCGGTGCGCCTCGGTGAAGCTGACGGTGCGGTTCTCGGCGCGCCGCGCCAGCACCCAGTTGAGCAGGTCGCCGGCAGCGATGAAGTCGACGCGGATCAGGCGCGCGCACGATACGTTGACGATGGTCGCCGGGCCGAGCTCGGCATCCATCTTCTTGAGCGTGGGGCCGATGTCGCCAACCAGCTGGCCCGACAGCTCGACGGTGCCGACCTGCACCAGGCCGACTTCCTCGATCGCCGGCGACTCCTCGAAGCTCGTCGTGACGTCGCTGGTCAGCGTGACCGGCGGCAGCGTGGTCGCCTGGTTCGAGCCGCTGATGCGCACTTCGCAGCGCGCCGGTTCCCACGACGGCGGCGAGACCTCGTAGGTCACGCAATAGTCGATGGCCGCCTCGTCGAATTGATCGGGGCGGTTGGTCATGCGCAGCGCGTCGAGGCGCAGCTGCCAGAACGCCGGGTCGGCGTCGCGAACGCCGATCGGCGCCGCTTCCTGGAGCACCGTGAACAGGCGCTCGCCGGAAAGCCAGCGCATGTCGAGGTTCTTCTGCGGGATCCAGCTGCGGAACAACTCCGACAGGCGCCCGGCGGCCTCGGCGTCGACCGTCTGCAGCGCGCCCCAGTCGAACACCCACGGCAACGGCATCTGCAAGGTGAGCGAGGCGAGCTTGGCGACCCCGTCGGCGTCGAGGTACTGCGGGCAGACCCAGCCGACCTGGCCCTCGATGCGCGCGCTGCTCGGGCGTTCCTCGCTGGCCGACTCGGCGACCAGCTTGGGCATCGAGAACCACTGCGGCGCCGACCAGCCGAACTGCTGCGCATAGTCGAGCGCGAGGCTCTCGAACTTGTGCTGCTGGCCGGTCGCCCGGTACAGGTCGAACAGCACGAGCCAGGTCTCGGCGTGCTGGGCGCGCACGCCGCCGATGCCGCATAGCGCCGAGAGCGACTGCTCGCACTGCTCGAAGTCGGCGTTGGCGAACGCAATCACCGCCTCGTCGAGCTCGGGGTCGTGGGTGACCTCGTTGTTCGCGGTCGCGAAGGCGTCGACGAACGCGCCGCTTGCGGCGTCCAGCACCGCCGAGGGCGCACGCCGGATCGGCTCGGTGGTCTCGAAATGGTTCGACTCGACCGGCGGCTCGGCCAGCGCGCCGGGCGGCTTCACGTAGCCGTCGGTGCGCGCGGGCGCCGTGCCCGCCGGCGCCGGGGTCGCGCCGAGCGGGGCAGGCTGGGTCGGCGCGTTGTAGAACTCGGGGCTGCGGCGCTGCGTGCTGACGAAGCCGTCGCCGACCATCTGCTGCTCGATCTCGTCGATCTTCGCCTTGACGCCGGCTTCCTGGCGCGCCGACGGCTCGACGCCGCGCGGCACCGAGTCGTCGAGACGCGAGGAGCCGCCGAGCGCGGCGAGCTGCTCGCTCGAAAGGCCTTCGCGGCGCACCTTGCGCGGCATGTCGAATTCGCGCCTGCGCACGAAATCGTTGCGGCGCTTGCGCTCGATCATCGCCTTGAGCTCACCCTTGGCGTAGTCGTTCTCGCGCGTGTCCTCGACCGGGGCGTCGAGTTCGGACCACTCCGTCGCTGGGTTGGCGACGAACCTGACCACCTTGCGGAAGAAGCTCGTCGTGTCTTTGGAGTCCGCCATCTACGAGGCTCGCGAGCGGTTGGCCGCCCGCGGGGGCGGCGGCCGGCAGCGCGAGGGGACGAGGAGCGTGAGGATCGTCGCCGCCTCAGTCGCCGAACATCTTCTGCTTGAGTTCGCGGCGCTGCTGGGCTTCGAGGGACAGTGTAGCGGTGGGTCGGGCGATCAACCGGCCCAAGCCGATAGGTTCGCCGGTTTCGTCACAGAAACCGTACTCGCCCGAGTCGATGCGCGCGAGCGACTGTGAAATCTTCTTCAGGAGCTTGCGCTCGCGGTCGCGCGTGCGCAGCTCGAGTGCGTGCTCTTCCTCGATGGTCGCGCGGTCGGCCGGGTCGGGAACGATCGAGGTGTCCTCGCGCAGGTGCTCGGTGGTCTCGCCGGCGTTGCTGAGCAGGTCGTCCTTGAGCGCCTGCAGCTTCGCGCGGAAGAACTCGAGCTGCTTGTCGTTCATGTACTCGGCTTCGGGCATCGCCAGCACTTCGGCCTCGGTGAGCTCACGGCCGGCCTTGCTCTTCCACGCGTTGGCGAGTTTCGGATCGGCCTTGTGCGCCTGGCGCGGCGTGTCGACTTCCAGGTTGTTCATCTGGCGGGTCGGCGGACGCGGCGGCGCGAAGCGGTCGGCGAAGCGCGAGGTCGGCGCCGGCACGGGCGTTTCCGCCTGCGGCACGAAATACTTGGCGGCCGCGCGCGACGGCTTGCGCGGCGTGGGCGGCGTGACACCGGTGAGCGGCGCCTTCAGCGTCTCGGGGGAGACCGGCTCCGGCGCGGGCGCGGCCGCGACCGCCGTCGGTGCGCTCACGTGCTCGTCGGCCGCGGCCTGGGGCGAGGCAACCTTCTTGGCTGCAGGCGTGCTCTTGGGCATGGTGGCGACGTCGGCTTTCTCGTTCAAGGCTTGCTGGAGCGGTTCCGCGCCCGCGGCCGGGCGCCGTTCGGGGTGGCGCGGGAGACCGGCCGGGATTTCGGGAAGCGGCGGATTGTAGTCACGTGGCGCGCGCCGCGGAAACCCGCCGCGCCGCGCCGGAAAACGGCGCGTCGGGGCCGCGTCCGGCGGTCAGACGAGGCACTGGCGCAGGCCCTGCTCGAGGATCTCGCGCGGCAGGTCGATGCCGATGAAGACCATCTTGCTGTTCTTCTTCTCGCCCGCTGCCCACTTCGGACCCATGTCGCTGCCCATCAACTGGTGCACGCCCTGGAAGATCACCTTGCGGTCGGCCCCCTTCATCCAGAGCACGCCCTTGTAGCGCAGCAGCTTGGGGCCGTAGACCTGAAGGATGGCAGCCAGGAAGTCTTCCAGCTTGGCCGGATCGAACGCTTTGTCGGCGCGGAACACGAACGATTTCACGTCGTCGTCGTGCGCGTGATGGTGCGGGTGGTCGCAGTGCTCGCCGTGCTCGTGGTCGTGATCGTGGTGATGGTGGTCGTGATCGGCGTCGGCGTTCAGGAACTCGGGGTCGATGTCGAGCTTGGCGTTGAGGTTGAAGCCCTTGAGGTCGAACACCTCGGCGATCGGCACCTCGCCGAAGTTGACGCGGCGCTGCGGCGCGCGCGGGTTCATGTGCTTGACGCGGTGGCTGAGCGCCTCGACCGACTCGGCGTCGACCAGATCGGCCTTGCTGATGAAGATCTGGTCGGCGAAGCCGACCTGGCGCCGCGCCTCCTGGCGCTCGTCGAGCTGCTGGTCGCCGTGCTTGGCGTCGACGAGGGTCAGGATCGAGTCCAGTGAGTAGCTTTCGGCGACCTCGTCGTCCATGAAGAAGGTCTGGGCGACCGGGCCGGGGTCCGCCAGCCCGGTGGTCTCGATGACGACGCGGTCGAACGAGAGCTCGCCCTTGCGGCGCTTCTCGGCAAGGTCCGAAAGGGTGGTGCGCAGGTCCTCGCGGATCGTGCAGCAGACGCAGCCGTTGTTGAGCTGGATGATCTGCTCCTGGGCGTCCTGCACCAGGATCTCGTTGTCGATGTTCTCCTCGCCGAACTCGTTCTCGACGACGGCGATCTTCTGGCCGTGCGCCTCGCTCAGCACGCGCTTGAGCAGGGTCGTCTTGCCCGAGCCGAGGAAGCCGGTCAGGATGGTGGCGGGAATCAGACTCATGCGAAGGGACCTCGGGGAAAGCGATCGAGCGATCGCGAGATGCGTGAATGGGGATCCCACCGCCGACTGGCGCATGCAAGGCGCGGCGCTGCCGGGCGGGAAGACGCCGCAAATGGGGGCCGAGGACTGTCTTTCAAGCGGCGGGCGGTGTCAAGCAGGGGTGAGGGCGCTTCGAGTAAGCTTGCGGCGCGTGCCGTACCGCTCATCGAACACCCGCTTGCCAGGTCATGGCTGACCCGCACCACGCCCGCGTCGCCCGCGGCGGCGACCGTGCCCCGATGCCGGCGCCCGAGCGCCGCACCCTGCTGCAGAAGCTGATCGAGTTCGTCCTGCCGGGGCCCGATTCGCGCGACCAGCTGATCGAGGCGCTCGCGGACGCCGAGCACAAGGAGCTGATCGAGCCCGAGTCGCGGATGATGCTCGAGGGCGTGATCCGGATGGCCGACATGACGGCGGGCGACGTCATGGTCGCCGCGCCGCACATGGACCAGCTCGACATCGACGCGCCGTACGAGGAGCTCCTGCGCACGGTGATCGCGACCGGCCACTCGCGCTTTCCGGTGTTCGAGGACCGCCGCGACAACGTGATCGGCATCCTGCTCACCAAGGACCTGCTCAAGCTGCAGCGCTCGCCCGGGCTCAACCTGCGCACCCTGCTGCGGCCGGCGGCCTTCATCCCCGAGTCGAAGAAGCTGAACGAGCTGCTGCGCGAGTTCCGCTCGAACCGCAACCACCTCGCGATCGTGATCGACGAGTTCGGCAGCACCGCCGGGCTGATCACCATCGAGGACGTGCTGGAAGAGATCGTCGGCGAGATCGAGGACGAGTTCGACGAGAAGGACGGCGAGTCGGGCATCTACACGCTCGCCGATGGCAGCCAGCGCGTCGCCGGCGACGTCGAGATCGACGCGGTCAACGAGGCGTTCGACGCCAGGCTGCCGACCGACGAGTTCGACACCATCGGCGGCCTCGTGGCCCAGGAGTTCGGACGCGTGCCGCGGCGCGGCGAGGCCGTCACGGTCGGCGGCCTCGTCTTTACGGTGATGCTGACGCGCGGCGGCGCCGTGCGCTGGTTCAAGGTCACCCGCGCACCCGAAGCGGCACTCGGCGCCGACGGCGCTTGAACGCGCCCGGCGCCCGCGCGCTCGCCGCCCCGCTGCAGCGTTCGATCCCGGCCTGGGCCGACGCGCTCGGCGTCGCTCTCGTCGGGGCGCTGCAGACGCTCTGCCACGTCCACACCGGGGCCTGGCCGCTGCACCTGGCCGCGATCGCGCTCCTCGCCTGGCGCGTCGCGGTCGCGACGCCACGCCGTGCCGCGCTGCTCGGGTTCGCGTTCGGCGTCGCCTGGCTCGCCGCCGGAACCTGGTGGCTCTTCGTCAGCATGCACCGCTATGGCGGGCTCCCGGCGCCGCTCGCAATCGCGGCCGTCGCGGCGCTGAGTGCGGCGCTGTCGCTGTACCTGGCGGCCGCGATGGGGCTCCACGCGCGCTGGCGCGCCGGGCCGGCGTGGCGGCGCAGCCTGCTGTTCGCCGCGCTCTGGCTGCTCGCCGAGCTCGCCCGTGGCGTCGTCTTCACCGGCTTTCCATGGGTGGCGAGCGGCTACGCGTATGTCGACGCGCCGCTCGCGGGACTAGCGCCCTGGCTCGGCGTGTACGGCATCGGCTTCGCGGCGGCAGCGCTGGCGGCGTTCATCGCCGAGCACCTGGTGGCGCCGGGTCAGGTCGGGCGCGCAGGCGTGGCGCCGCGAGACCTCGGCGCCGGCGGTGCCGCGGGCGCCGCGGCGCCGCCGGCAGCGGTCGCCGATCCTCGAGCGCGCGCGGCGGCCGCGAGCCGGCCGGCTCCGCTGCGCGCGCGCGTGCTGCCGCCGGTCGTCGCTGGCGTCGGCGTGCTCGCGCTCGGTGTCGTCGCCGGCCTTCCGACCTTCAGCGCGCCGAGCGGTCGCCTGTCGGTGAGCCTGCTGCAGGGCAACGTGCCGCAGGAGGAGAAGTTCGCGCAGGAGCACGTCGGCAATGCGCTGGCGTGGACCGCGCGAGCGCTGCACGCGGCGCGCGGCGAGCTCGTCGTCGGCCCGGAAACGGTGATCCCGCTGCTGCCGCAGCAGCTCGAGCCGGCGTTCTGGGACGAGCTGTTCGCGCCGTTCCGGAGCGGCACGCGCGCTGCGTTGCTCGGCGCGCCGATGGGCAGCGAGGCCGAGGGCTACACCAACTCGGCGCTCGGCGTGTCGATGGCGAGCGCGCGCCAGCCGGGCGGCGTGTACCGCTACGACAAGCACCACCTGGTGCCGTTCGGCGAGTTCATCCCGACCGGCTTCAAGTGGTTCACCCGGCTCATGAACATTCCGCTCGGCGACTTCAACCGCGGCCCGCTCGGCGCGCCGGCGTTCGCGGTCGGCGCCGAGCGCGTCGCCCCGAACATCTGTTACGAGGACCTGTTCGGCGAAGAACTCGCGGTGCATTTCGTCGAAGGCCGCGAGGCGCCGACGATCCTCGCCAACCTCAGCAACATCGGCTGGTTCGGCCGCACCGTGGCGGTCGAGCAGCACCTGCAGATCTCGCGCATGCGCACGCTCGAGCTCGAGCGGCCGATGCTGCGCGCGACCAACACCGGCACCACGGCCGTCATCGACCACCGCGGCGTCGTCACCGCACGCCTCGAGCCGTTCACCCAGGGCGTGCTCGATGCCAGCGTCGAAGGACGTACCGGAACGACGCCGTTCGCGTGGTGGGCGGGGCGTCTTGACCTCTGGCCGCTGTGGCTCGTCGGGGCCGCGCTCGCCCTGCTGCTCAGAGGGCGGAGCTCACGCTGACTGCACCCTAAAATCGCGCCGCTGCTTCGGGTTCGCCGGGGCCGATGGGACACGCGAGCCGATGCTGACCTTCCAGCAAATCATCCTGCGCCTGCAAGAGTACTGGGCGCGCCAAGGCTGTGCCTTGCTGCAGCCGTACGACATGGAAGTCGGCGCCGGTACCAGCCACACCGCGACCTTCCTGCGCGCGCTCGGGCCCGAGCCGTGGAAGGCCGCCTACGTGCAGCCGAGCCGGCGCCCCAAGGACGGCCGCTACGGCGACAACCCGAACCGGCTGCAGCACTACTACCAGTACCAGGTGCTGCTCAAGCCGGCACCAGCCGACATCCTCGACCTCTATCTCGGCTCGCTCGAGGCGCTCGGCTTCGACCTCAAGGCCAACGACATCCGCTTCGTCGAGGACGACTGGGAGAACCCGACGCTCGGCGCCTGGGGCCTCGGCTGGGAGGTCTGGCTGAACGGCATGGAAGTGACCCAGTTCACCTACTTCCAGCAGGTCGGCGGCATCGACTGCCGGCCCGCGAGCGGCGAGATCACCTACGGCCTCGAGCGCCTCGCGATGTACCTGCAGGGCGTCGACAACGTCTACAAGCTGACCTGGACCGAAGGTCTCAGCTATGGCGACGTCTACCACCAGAACGAGGTCGAGCAGAGCGCCTACAACTTCGAGCACAGCGACGTCGAGTTCCTGCTCACCGCCTTCGCGGCGCACGAGCGCCAGGCCAAGGCGCTGATCGAGTCCGAGCTCGCGCTGCCCGCGTACGAGCAGGTGCTCAAGGCGGCGCACGGCTTCAACCTGCTCGATGCGCGCGGTGCGATCAGCGTGACCGAGCGCGCCGCCTACATCGGCCGCATCCGCGCACTCGCCCGGGCGGTGGCGCAGAGCTACGTCGACAGCCGGGCACGCCTGGGCTTTCCGATGGCGCCGCCCGCATGGCGCGACGCCGCGCTGGCGCAGATCGAACAGCGCAAGGTGGCCACGGCATGAGCGCTTCCGCACGGCCGCCCGAAGGAAGCGCGCCCTCCCGCGGGGAGGTGGTTGCGCAGCGACCGGAGGGCTTCGAATGAGCGCCACCCAGAGCTTGCTGGTCGAACTGCAGGTCGAGGAACTGCCGCCCAAGGCGCTGAAGGCGCTCGGCGAGGCGTTCGCGACCGAGCTGGCGCGAGGTCTCGACGAACGACGCCTGCTCGCCGCCGGCTGGGTCGCGACGCCGTACGCGTCGCCGCGCCGGCTGGCGGTGCACGTCACGCAGGTACTCGCGATGTCGGCGCCGCGCGACCGCGTCGACAAGCTGATGCCGGCGAGCGTCGCGTTCGGCGCCGACGGCCAGCCCACCCCTGCGCTGCGCAAGCGGCTCGAGAAAGCCGGCCGCGCCGAGCTCGCCGACCAATGGCCCGGTCCCTGGGCGGGCACCGACCATTTGACGGTCGAGAGCGACGGCAAGACCGAGGTCTGCTTCCTGCACGTCACGACGCCGGGCGAGCCGCTCGCCGACGCGCTGCAGGCCGCGCTCGACGCCGCGATCGCGCGCCTGCCGGTGCCGAAGCAGATGCGCTACCAGCTCGCCGACGGCTGGACCAGCATCGACTTCGTGCGCCCGGTGCACGGCGTGATCGCGCTGCACGACAGCGTCGTGGTGCCGGTGCGCGCGCTCGGTCACGAAGCGGGTCGCACGACGCGCGGCCATCGCTTCGAGGCCGCGCGCCCGACGATCGAGATCCGCAGCGCCGACAGCTACGCCGGGCAGCTGCGCGACGAGGGCGCGGTGATCGCGAGCTTCGCCGAGCGACGCGCCGAGATCGTGCGCCAGCTCACCGCAGCCGCCGAGGTCGAGGGCCTCGCGCCGGTCGACGACGCCGCGCTGCTCGACGAGGTCACCGGCCTCGTCGAACGCCCGCACGTGCTGGTCTGCCGCTTCGAGGACGACTTCCTCGCGGTGCCGCCCGAGTGCCTGGTGCTGACCATGAAGGCGAACCAGAAGTACTTTCCGCTGCTCGACGCGGACGGGCGCCTCACCAACCGCTTTCTCGTCGTCAGCAACATCGACCCGGCCGACCCGAGCCGGGTGATCGAGGGCAACGAGCGCGTGGTGCGGCCGCGCCTGGCCGATGCCAAGTTCTTCTTCGACACCGACCGCAAGAAGACGCTGGCGTCGCGCGTCGAAGGGCTCGGCCGCATCGTCTATCACAACAAGCTCGGCACCCAGCTCGAGCGCACCGAGCGGGTTCGCGCGATCGCGCGCCGGCTCGCCGGGCAGGTCGCCGACGCGCGCGCGGCCGACGGCGCCAGCTTCGTCGGCCGCGTCGACCGCGCCGCCCAGCTCGCCAAGGCCGACCTGCTGAGCGACATGGTCGGCGAGTTCCCCGAGCTGCAGGGCATCATGGGGCGCTACTACGCGCTGCACGATGGCGAGCACCCCGACGTCGCGCAGGCGATCGAGGACCACTACAAGCCGCGTCAGGCCGGCGGCGAGCTGCCGGCATCGGGCGTGGCCGAGATCGTGGCGCTCGCCGACAAGGTCGAGACGCTGACGGGCCTGTTCGGCATCGGCCAGATCCCGACCGGCGACAAGGACCCGTTTGCGCTGCGCCGCCAGGCGATCGGCGTCATCCGCATCCTGATCGCGCGCGCCGATCTCGGCCTTGACGCGGTGCTCGAAGCCGGCCTGTCCGCGTTCGGCGGCAGCGTCGCCGGTCGCGCTGCCGAGCTGCGCGCGTTCATCGGCGAGCGGCTCGCCGGTCTGATGGCCGACGCCGGCTACAGCCGCGCCGAATGCGACGCGGTGCTGAGCGCGGCGCCCGACCAGCTCGCCGAGGTGCCGCGCCGGCTCGCGGCGGTGCAGGCGTTCCAGAAGCTGCTGGAGGCGCCGGCGCTCGCCGCCGCCAACAAGCGCGTCACCAACATCCTCCGGCAGAGCCGGGCCGCAGGCAGCGAGCCCGCCGCCGAGGTGGACGCGAGCCTCCTGGTCGAGCCGGCCGAGCGCGCCCTGGCCGACGCGGTCGCCGAGGTCGGCCCGGTGGCCGAGCGCCTGTTCGCCAGCGGCGACTACACCGGGTCGCTGTCGGCGCTCGCCGCGCTGAAGGTGCCGGTGGACGCCTTCTTCGACGCCGTGATGGTCAACGCCGACGACGCGCGCCTGCGCGCCAACCGCATCGCGCTGCTCGGCCGCCTCGCCGCGGCGATGAACCGCGTCGCCGACCTCTCGAAGCTCGCGGGCTGAGCGTTCCGACGATGCGGCATCTGGACGACGAGCACGGCGATCCCGCGTATCGCGGCGACCGCATGAAGCTCGTCATCCTCGACCGCGACGGCACGATCAACGAGGACCGCGAGGACTTCATCAAGTCGGCCGACGAGTGGGTGCCGCTGCCTGGCGCGCTCGAGGCGATCTCGCGCCTCAACCACGCCGGATGGCACACCGTGATCGCGACCAATCAGTCGGGCCTCGCGCGGGGCTTCTTCGACATGGCCGCGCTCAACGCGATCCACCTCGCGATGAACCAGGCACTCGCGCAGGTCGGCGGGCGCATCGACGCCGTGTTCTTCTGCCCGCACAACGCGAGCCAGGGCTGCCAGTGCAGGAAGCCCCTGCCGGGCCTGTTCCAGCTGATCAGCGAGCGCTACGGCGTGCAGATGAAGGACGTGCCGGTGGTCGGCGACTCGCTGCGCGACCTGCAGGCAGGCGCTGCGGTCGGCTGCGCGCCGCACCTGGTGCGCACCGGCAAGGCAGGCCGCCTCAGCGATGCCGAGATCGCCGAGATCGTCTCGCAGGTTCCGGGCACGCGCGTGCACGCCGACCTCGCCGCCTTTGCCGCGCACCTGATCCAGAGCGAGCGCGCGGCGCGAGGCAGCCTCGCCGAGGCAACCGACTCGTCGTTCGGCGGACTCACCTGATGCGCCACGCCCTCAACACGCTGCGCTCGGCCCTGTTCGTGCTCTTCATGGCGGTGACCGTGGTGCCGTGGGGCACGACCGTGGTGCTGTACTCGGTGGTCGCGCGCGGCGATCGCATCTACTGGCTGTGCGTGGGGTGGCTGCGCCTCGCGATCTGGGGCGCGCGCGTGATCTGCGGCGTGCGGGCGCGCCTGCACGGCGTCGAGAACCTGCCCGACGAGCCGGTGATCCTGCTGCCCAAGCACCAGTCGACGTGGGAGACCTTCGCGTTCCCCACGTTGATGAAGCATCCGCTCTGCTACGTGTTCAAGCGCGAGCTGCTCTACATCCCGTTCTTCGGCTGGGCGATGGCGCGCATGGACATGATCCACATCGACCGCAGCCGGCGCGCCGACGCGTGGAACCGCATCGCCGAGCAGGGCCGCCGCTTCATGCAGATGGGTCATTGGGTGATCATGTTTCCCGAAGGCACGCGCGCGCCGCGCGGCGGCAAAGGCACCTACAAGGCCGGCGGCACGCGCCTCGCGGTCGAGACGGGTCGCCCGGTGCTGCCGATCGCCGTGACGTCGGCGCGCTGCTGGCCGCGCAAGTCGTTCGTGCTGCAGCCGGGCGTGATCGACGTCTCGTACGGCAAGCCGATCCCCTCGGTGGGCCGCGAGGCGGGCGAGCTGATGCGCGAAGTCGAGGTCTGGATCGAGGCCGAGATGCGCCGGCTCGACCCCGAGGCGTATCCGGCCGCGGTGCCGGCCGGCTCGCTGGCCGGCGAGGCGCCCAGCGTGCGATGAGCGCGCGCCCCGCGGGCGGCGGCGCGCTGCAGCGGGAGCTGTTCGAGGGGCTCGCCGAGGCGGCGTCGATCGCGGAGGAAGACCTCCTCCGCTTCGCGGAGGAGGAACTGGCGCCGACCGCTTGGCCGCCGGCGCCCGAGCCCGGCGGGCTCGGCTCGCCTTCGACGGAGTCGGACGACGACGACGCCGATTCGGCCGAGTCCGACGAACTCGACGACCCCGATGTTCCCGCGGCGGCGGCGATCTTCCGCCACCCCGCAGCCAATCGCGAGATCCGCCTCGGCGGCCACGCGATCGGTTATGCCCTGACGCGTGCATCGCGGCGCAGCGTCGGCCTGCAGATTGGCGCCGAGGGCCTCAGCGTGCGCGCGCCGCGCTGGGTCGCGGTCGCTGACATCGAGTCGGTGCTGCACGCCAAGGCGAGCTGGATCGTTCGCAAGCTCGACGAGCAGCAGCAGAGCGCCGCCGGACGTGCGGCGGCCCGCATCGACTGGCACGACGGCGTCGCGATCCCGTATCTCGGCGGCGTGCTGACCGTGCGGCTCGCCGGCGCAGCGGCGCCCGTGCGTCGGGCCCGATCACGCGCCGTGGCAATGGTCGGACCGAACGATGCCGATGCCGCGAACGTCGCGACATCGGCTGCAGCGGCGCCGCAGGGCTCGACCCTGCGGCTGCCGCTGTGCACCGACGCTGCACCCGAGCAGATCGGCGCCGCGGTGCGCACGTGGCTGCGCGAGGCCGCGCGCGAGCTGTTCGAGGCCCGTCTTGCGCACTACGCCCCGCGCCTGGGCGTGCGACCGACGCGGCTCACCCTGTCGTCGGCGCGCACGCGCTGGGGCAGCGCGAGCGCCAGCGGCGCGATCCGCCTCAACTGGCGTCTGGTCCACTTCGAGATCGAAACGATCGACTACGTGGTCGTTCACGAGCTCGCGCACCTGCGCGAGATGAACCACGGGCCTCGTTTCTGGGCCATCGTGGCGTCGGTGATCCCCGACGTCGCCGCGGCGCGCCGTACCCTCAGGACCGACGCGCTGCCGGCGCTCGACTGAGCCGCGCGTCAGCGCCTGGCGAAGCGGTACACGCCGCTTTCGAGGCGGCGCTCGAGCCGGCCGTCGAGCCAGAGCGCGTGCAGGTGAGCGATCGACTCGCCCATCGCGAAGGTGGTCTGGTGCAGGTCGAGCGGGCGCTTGAACAGCAGCATCAGCAGGTCGGCCGCACTCTGCGGTGCGCGCGCACAGGCGTCGAGCACATCGGCGAAGCGCTCGGCATGGTGGCGCTGCAGCTGGTCGATGCGCGTGTGCAGGCCCTTGAACGGCAGGCCGTGCGAGGGCAGCACCAGCGCGTCGGCCGGCAACGCGCGCATCTTCTCGATCGATCCGAGGTAGAGCGCGAGCGGATTGCCTTCGGGCTCGACGTCGATCACGCTGACGTTGGTCGAGATGCGCGGCAGCACCATGTCGCCGCTGATCAGCACGTTGCGCGCGCGGTTGAAGAGCGCCATGTGCTCGGGGGCGTGGCCATAGCCCGCGAAGCACGTCCACTCGGTGCCCTCGGGACCGTTGCCGATGCGGACCACGCCGCCGTCGACGAGGCGGCGGAACGTGGCCGGCACCTGCGGCACCAGCTTCACGTAATAGTCGCTGCGCGCGGCGATCTGTTCGAGCGCGGCCGGGTCCGAGAGGCCGTGGCTCGCCATGAAGGCGGCCGACTCGGCGCCGCCGAAACCGGCCAGGCCTCGGCACGCGAGGAGCGCGGTGTTGTAGTCGGTCGCGCTGATCCACAACCGCGCGTTCCAGCGCTCGGTGAGCCAGTGGGCGAGGCCGATGTGGTCGGGGTGCATGTGGGTCACGACCACGCGCAGCACCGGCAGGCCGCCCAACTCGTTCGCGAACACCTTCTCCCAGGCGGCGCGCGTGGTCGCGCTCGCGATCCCGCAGTCGACCACGGTCCAGCCCTCGCGGACGCGGCCGTCGTCGTCGATGCGGTCGCGCAGCAGCCAGAGGTTGACATGGTTGAGCGCGAACGGGAGCGTCATCCGGACCCAGCGGATGCCGGGCAGCAGCTCGATCGAGCGACCGAGCTCCGGCACGGCCTCGCCGTGCGCGTAGTCGAGTTCGCGTTCGAGTTCGTTCATGCGGGGCATCCCTTACACTTTTCGGCCCTGGTCCCGGGTCGGTCCGAGTGTAGGCATCGGTGCCGTGCGCTGCCGGCGCGGGGGCTTGGTGGAGAACCCATGAGCAACCTGCCCGGACTCGATTTCCAGCTCGGCGACGACATCGACGCCCTGCGCGAGGCGGTCCGCGAGTTCGCCGCCGCCGAGATCGCGCCGCGCGCCGCCGAGATCGATCGCAGCGACCAGTTCCCGATGGACCTTTGGCCCAAGCTCGGCGCGCTCGGCGTGCTCGGCGTCACGGTCGGCGAGGAATACGGCGGTGCCGGTCTCGGCTACCTCGCGCACATGGTCGCGATGGAGGAGATCAGCCGCGCCAGCGCATCCGTGGGCCTGTCGTACGGCGCGCATTCGAACCTCTGCGTCAACCAGATCCGCCGCAACGGCAACGCCGCGCAGCGCGCAAAGTACCTGCCCAGGCTGATCTCCGGGGAGCACGTCGGCGCGCTCGCGATGAGCGAGCCCGGCGCCGGCTCCGACGTGCTGTCGATGAAGCTCAAGGCCTGCGAACGCGGCGGCGTGTTCGTGCTGAGCGGCAGCAAGATGTGGATCACCAACGGCCCCGACGCCGACACGCTGGTCGTCTACGCAAAGACCGAGCCCGAGCTCGGCGCGCGCGGCGTCACCGCGTTCATTGTCGAGAAGGGCATGCCCGGGTTCTCGGTCGCGCAGAAGCTCGACAAGCTCGGCATGCGCGGCAGTCACACCGGCGAGCTGGTGTTCCGCGACGTCGAGGTGCCGGCCGAGAACGTGCTCGGTGCGCTCAACGGCGGCGCCAAGGTGCTGATGAGCGGGCTCGACTACGAGCGCGCGGTGCTCGCCGCCGGGCCGATCGGCATCATGCAGGCGGTGATGGACAGCGTCGTCCCGTACACGCACGACCGCAGGCAGTTTGGCCAGTCGATCGGCGAGTTCCAGCTGATCCAGGGCAAGCTCGCCGACATGTATACCGTGCTGCAGGCGGCGCGCGCGTTCTGCTACACGGTGGGCAAGAACCTCGACACGCTCGGCGCCGAGCACGTGCGCCGGGTGCGCAAGGATTGCGCAAGCGTGATCCTCTGGTGTGCCGAGAAGGCGACCTGGATGGCCGGCGAGGGCATCCAGATCTTCGGCGGCAACGGCTACATCAACGACTATCCGCTCGGGCGCCTCTGGCGCGATGCCAAGCTCTACGAGATCGGCGCCGGCACCTCCGAGATCCGCCGCATGCTGATCGGCCGCGAGCTGTTCGCCGAAACGATGTGACGCCATGAACGAGAACCCGACCCCCACCGATCGCCCGATGAACGACCTGGAAGAGCTGTTCGAGAAGAACCGCGAATGGGCGCGCGAGACCGAGGCCACCAAGCCCGGCTTCTTCTCGCGCCTGCTGCAGCAGCAGGCCCCGCAATACCTGTGGATCGGCTGCGCCGACAGCCGCGTGCCGGCCAACGAGATCCTCGGCCTCTTGCCGGGCGACGTCTTCGTGCACCGCAACGTCGCGAACGTGGTGGTCCATTCGGACCTCAACGCGCTGAGCGTCATGCAGTTCGCGATCGACATCCTGGCGGTCAAGCACATCTTCGTGGTCGGCCACTACGGCTGCGGCGGCGTCACCGCGGCGCTGCACGACCGTCGCGTCGGCCTCGCCGACAACTGGATCCGGCACGTCAAGGACGTGCGCAACAAGCACTGGGACGTCCTCGCCGAGATCACCGACCCGGCGCTGCAGGTCGATGCGCTCTGCGAGCTGAACGTGCTCGAGCAGGTGCACCACGTGTGCAGCACCACGGTCGTGCAGGACGCGTGGTCGCGCGGCGCTGCGCTCATCGTCCACGGCTGGGTGTACGGCCTGCACGATGGCCTGCTGGTCGACCTCTCGATCAGCGCCGGCAACGCCGAGGCCGTCGAGACGGCATACCAGTCGGCACTCGAGGCACTCAGGGAGCGCTACGCGCACGAGCAGCGCACGCCGCAGGAGACGCGGCGGCGCGCCGCGAGCAACGCGGCGCTGAAGGCGATCGGGGCGGTGCGCGCGGCGACGCCGCGCTGACGATGAACGCACGCGCCTTCCCGCCGGCGCTCACCGACACCCGCGCGTCCGAGATCGCGCAGGCGCTGCTCGAGGGCTTCGATCGTCACTACCGCCTGTTCCGGCAGACCGGCGCGGAAGCCAAGCAGCGCTTCGAGCGTGCCGACTGGCATGGCCAGCAGCGCGCGCAGCGCGAGCGGATCGAGTTCTACGACGTCCGCGTCGACGAGGCCGCCGAGCGCCTGCAGAACGAGTACCAGGCGGCGTCGCTCACCGGCGACGTGTGGCAGCAGGTCAAGCTGCACTACATCGGCCTCCTGATCGACCATCGGCAACCCGAGCTCGCCGAGACCTTCTTCAACTCGGTGACCACGAAGATCCTGCACCGCAGCTACTTCCATAACGACTTCATCTTCGTGCGGCCGGCGGTCTCGACCGAGTACATCGAGACCGACGAGCCGGCGGCGCTGCCGACCTACCGCGCCTATTACCCGACGCAGGAGACGATGCGCGAGACGTGGCTGCGCATCTTCGACAACCTGCAGCTCGAGTGCGAGTTCGAGGACCTCGAGCGCGACATCGACGCGGTGCTCGCGGCGATCGCCGACCAGATCGGCGAGTTCCGCATGCGCACCAACTTCCAGATCCAGGTGCTGTCGTCGCTGTTCTACCGGAACAAGGGCGCCTACCTGGTCGGCAAGATCGTCAACGGCTTCAACGAACTGCCGTTCGCATTGCCGATCCTGCACCGGCGCCAGCCCGATGCGGAGACGGCCGCGACGGACGCCCCCGGCACGCGCCGCAGCCGCTGGCAGCCCGGCACGCGGGCCGCCGACGCGCCGCCGACCAAGCTCGTGATCGACACCGCGCTGTTCGGCGCCGACGACCTGCTGCTGCTGTTCAGCTTCGCGCACGCCTACTTCATGGTCGTGATGGAAGTGCCGTCGGCGTACGTGCAGTTCCTGCACTCGATGATGCCGGACAAGCCGCGCTCGGAGATCTACAGCGCGCTCGGCCTGCAGAAGCAAGGCAAGAACGCGTTCTATCGCGACCTGCTCAGCCACATGCGGCATTCGTCGGACCAGTTCCGCATCGCGCCCGGCATCAAGGGCATGGTGATGCTGGTGTTCGACCTGCCGAGCTTCCCGTACGTGTTCAAGGTCATCAAGGACTTCTACCCCGAGCAGAAGGACACCACGCGCGAGAAGATCAAGTCGAAGTACCGGCTGGTGAAGCAGCACGATCGCGTCGGCCGCATGGCCGACACGCTCGAGTACAGCAATGTGGCGTTCCCGCGCGCGCGCTTCGAGCCCGAGCTCGTCGCCGAGCTGCGCCACTTCTGCCCGAGCCTGCTCGAGGACGACGGCGACGCGCTGGTCATCCGGCACGTGTACATCGAGCGCCGCATGGTGCCGCTCAACATCTACCTGCAGGACGCGCGGCCCGAGCAGATCGAGCACGCCGTCGTCGAGTACGGCAACGCGATCAAGGACCTGGTCGCGGCCAACATCTTTCCCGGCGACATGCTGTGGAAGAACTTCGGCGTGACGCGCCACGCCAAGGTCGTGTTCTACGACTACGACGAGATCGAATACCTCACCGACTGCAACTTCCGCAAGGTACCCGAGCCGCGCAACGAGGAGGAAGAGATGTCGGGCGAGGTCTGGTACCGGGTCGGTCCGAAGGACGTGTTCCCCGAGACCTTCGGCCCGTTCCTGCTCGGCAACGCGGCGGTGCGCGAGGTCTTCATGGCGCATCACGCCGACCTGCTCGACGCCGCGTTCTGGCAGGGTCACAAGGAACGCATCCTTGCCGGCGACGTGCACGACGTCTTCCCGTACGACGAGGCGCGCCGCTTCGAGGTGCGCCGTCAGCTCGCCGCCGGCTGACTTCACCGAACCGCGAGGAGATCCGCATGAGCGATTCCATCGTCATCGTCTCGGCCGCGCGCACGCCGATCGGCGGGCTGCTCGGCGACTTCAGCGCGCTCGCCGCGCATCAGCTCGGCAGCGTCGCGATCCGTGCCGCGGTCGAGCGTGCGGGCGTCCCGGTCGACGCTGTCGACGAGGTGCTGATGGGCAACTGCCTGATGGCCGGACAGGGCCAGGCGCCGGCGCGCCAGGCGACGCTCGGCGCCGGGCTGCCAAACTCGGTCGGCGCGGTCACGCTCTCGAAGATGTGCGGCTCCGGCATGCGCGCGCTGATGTTCGCGCACGACATGCTGCTCGCGCAGTCGGCCGAGGTGGTGGTCGCCGGCGGCATGGAGAGCATGACCAACGCGCCGCACCTCACCTTCATGCGGAAGGGCGTCAAGTACGGCGCGACCGCCGCTTACGACCACATGGCGCTCGACGGCCTCGAAGACGCCTACGAGAAGCTGCCCGGCGGCGTCGGCAAGGCCATGGGCGTGTTCGCCGAGGAATGCGTTGCCGAGTACCGGTTCGGTCGCGACGCCATGGATCGCTTCGCGATCACGTCGACCGAGCGCGCGAAGAGAGCCAACGAGGACGGCAGCTTCGACTGGGAGATCGCCCCGGTCGCGCTGCGGGGCAAGGGCGGCGAGACGCTGGTGCGCCACGACGAGCAGCCGTTCAAGGCCAAGCTCGACAAGATCGCGGGCCTGAAGCCCGCGTTTCTGAAGGAAGGCACGATCACCGCGGCCACCGCGTCGAGCATCTCCGATGGCGCGGCCGCGCTGGTGTTGATGCGCGAGAGCCACGCCTCCGCGCTCGGCTGCACGCCGCTCGCCCGCATCCACGCGCATTCGGTGCACGCGCAGGCGCCGAACCGCTTCGCCACCGCGCCCGCGGGTGCGATCCGCAAGGTGCTCGCGCGTGCGGGCTGGAGTGCCTCCGACGTCGACCTCTGGGAGGTCAACGAGGCATTCGCCGCGGTCACGCTGGCCGCGATGAGCGAGTTCGGGCTGCCGCACGACGTCGTCAACGTGCACGGCGGCGCGGTCGCGCTCGGCCACCCGATCGGCGCGAGCGGCGCGCGCATCGTCGTCACGCTGCTTGGCGCGCTGCGCAAGGCCGGCGCCCGCAAGGGCGTCGCCGCGCTCTGCATCGGCGGCGGCGAGGCGACCGCGCTCGCGATCGAACGCCTCTGAATCGATCGCCGCCGGCCACCGGCGCGACGCTTGCCAGGGCCGACGGCATCCCAGCCTCAAAGGTCAGACCATGAACGTTCTCGTCATCGGCGCATCGCGCGGCATCGGCTTCGAATTCGTGCGGCAGTACCGCGCCGAGGGTGCGACAGTCACCGCCAGCGCACGCAACAACGCCGGCCTCGAGCGCATCCGCGGGCTCGGCGCCGACGCCTCGACGCTCGACGTGACCGACCCGGCGAGCGGCAGCGCGTTCGCAGCCGGGCTCCAGGGCCGCCGCTTCGACGTCATCGTGGTAAACGCCGGCGTCATCGGCGGCCGCGTCGATCCGCCGGCGGTGCCCGAGCAGGCCGACTTCGACCACGTGATGCGCACCAACGTGCTCGGGCCGATGCGCATGATCTCGCTGGTCGCGCCGATGCTCGCACCGGGCGGTCGGCTCGCCGTGCTGTCGTCGCGCATGGCGTCGATCGGCAGCCGCACCAGCGCCGCGAACTGGCTCTACCGTGCCTCCAAGGCGGCGCTCAACTCGGTGCTGATGGACGCCGCGCTGGTGCTCGGCGAGCGCGCGACCTGCGTCGCGCTGCACCCGGGCTGGGTGCGAACCGACATGGGCGGGAGCAGCGCCGACATCGACGTCGAGACCAGCGTCTCCGGCATGCGTCGCGTGATCGCCGCGCTGGTGCCGGGCGAGCGCTGCAGCTTCCGCAACTACGACGGCGAGACGATCCCCTGGTAGGCGCGCGTTGTACGCTGGCTTGACGCCGTGTGTACAACGAATCCAATCGGTGATAACGCGGGGTTCCGGCGCGTGCGCCAGGTGGCTACAACCGCTCGGTGACCCCGCGCGCCGCGCGGGCCGAGCCCACGCAACGCGGCTCGCCGACGCCGCGAGGAGACACCGATGACACAGCGATCGTTCCGACACTTCTGCCTCGCCGCGATCGGCGCGGCTGCGCTCGCGGCCTGCGGTGGCGGCGGCGGCGATGACGACGACGGACCGGTCCTGCAGACGCTGTCGTCACGCCCCGAGCTCGTCTCGGGCGGCGACGTGCTCGTCGAGGCCGCGCTCACCGAGCCCTCGCAGCCGCTCAAGGCAACGCTGAACGGCAGCGACGTCTCGGCGTCGTTCAAGGCCGACCCGAGCCGGCCCGGCCGTTTGGTCGCGCTGCTGACCGGGCTCAAGGTCGGCACCAACGAACTCGTCGCGAGCAACGGCGGCGACTCGACGACCCTGCAGCTCACCAACTACCCGATCACCGGGCCGATGATCTCGGGCCCGCACGAGACGCCGTTCGTCTGCAAGACGCAGGACTTCGCGATGCCGACCGGCGGCACCCTCGGGAACGCGCTCGATGCCAACTGCAGCGTCGCGACGCGCGTGCAGTACCTCTATCGCACCAGCGACACCAACCAGTTCGTCGCCCTGCCGACGCCGACCACCCGGCCCGCGAACCTGGCGATGGCCACCACCAACACCGGCAAGCGGGTGCCGTACATCGTGCGACTCGAGACCGGCACGATCAACCGCTCGATCTACCAGACGGCGATCCTGCACGACCCCGTCAACGACCCGGCCCCGGGGCCGCTCGCCAGGCCTGCCGGCTGGAACGGCAAGCTGATCTATCCGCTCGGCGGCGGCTGCCAAGGCGGCTGGTACACGCAGGGGCCGAGCCTCGTGACGCCGCTCAACGACAGCTATCTCAGCAACGGCTACGGCGTCGCGACGGCGACGCTCAACACCTTCGGGAACAACTGCAACGACCTGCTCTCGTCCGAGACCATCCTGATGGTCAAGGAGCGCTTCGTCGAGAGCTACGGCGTGCCGACCTTCACCATCGGCACCGGCAGCTCGGGCGGTGCCTACCAGAGCAACCACACCGCCGACAACTACCCGGGCACCTTCGACGGCATCGTCACCACCAACAGCTTCCCCGACGCGCTCACGGGAATGATCGGGCTCGGCGACGCCCGCCTGCTCGACATCTACTTCAACACCAAGCGCGCCGGGCAGTTCAGCGCCGACCAGCAGCGCGCCGTGTCGGGCTTCCGGCAGCTCAACGAGATCGCCTTCCTGAGCGATCGCACCGGCACCTCCGGCACCTCGGCGCGCCGCATGGACCCGACCGCGGTCTACCAGGACGGCACCCTCAATGCGGGCGTCGGCCGCAACTTCCGCTACGACCCGGCGACCAACCCCACCGGTGCGCGCGCGACGGTGTACGACCACACCGTCAACGTCTACGGAAAGATCGCCGGCACGCCCGGCTTCGCGCAGCGCCCGCTCGACAACGTCGGCGTGCAGTACGGCCTCAAGGCGTTCAACGACGGCGTCATCACGTTCCAGCAGTTCCTCGACCTCAACCAGAACATCGGCGGCTTCGACATCGACTTCAAGCCGACCGCGGCCCGCACGGTGTTCTATCCCGAGGCGACACGGCGGGCGTACGAGTCGGGGCGCGTGCTCTACACCGGCAACGGCATGGCGTCGATTCCCATCATCACGCGGCACGGCCTCGGCGACGCCGTGACCGGCGGCGACATCCACCTCAAGTACTGGGCGTTCTCGATCCGCGAGCGTCTGATCAAGGCCAACGGTCACGCCGACAACCAGGTGATCGTCGGATCGCGCGCGCCGGTCGAGCTGTTGATCGAGCAGATGGATCGGTGGCTGACCGCGGTCAAGGCCGACACCAGCAACCGCACCGCGATCCAGAAGGTCGTCGCCAACAAGCCGGCCGACGCCGTCGATGCGTGCTGGACCGCGGCAGGGCAGAAGATCGTCGAGCCGATGACGGCCTTCGGCAGCGGCCAGTGCAACACGATCGACCCGACCAGCTCGGCGCCCAACCTCGTCGCCGGCTCACCGCTCGCGGCCGACATCGTGAAGTGCCAGCTCAAGCCGGTCGCCGCGTCCGACTACAAGCAGACGCTCACGGCGGCACAGCTGCAGCAGATCGCCGCGGCGTTCCCCGGCGGTGTGTGCGACTGGAGCAAGCCCGGCGTCGAACAGCGGCCCGCCAAGCCGTGGGTCTCGTTCGGCCCGTCGCCGGTCAACCTGATGTTCGATGTGACGAAGTAGCGCGCGAAGCGCCGGCCAGCCCGGCGTCGTTCAGCTGTCGAGCGAGGCGGTCCGCAGCGACCCCCTCGCTTTCTTTTTTGCTGCACGTGCTGGAGTCATCGGCCCGAGAAGGAAGTGACGCTGGAAGCCACTCGCTCTTGCTGTCGGCAACTTTTACACGGACTCGTTTCACAACAACACATCGCGTTACGCATCAACGACTTGGCGCGCTGGCACGGATCTCGCGCCAGCGCGGGCCGCAGGCCGATTCCAACCAACCCCAAGGCCTGTACTACGGAGTTCTTGATGCAACAAAACATTCGTTTCGGGTGCCTCGCTGCGGCACTCTTCTTCGCGGTTCCGCTCGTTCACGCGGCGCCCTACACCCTCAGCACCGGCAGCGGCGACGGCAGCGTGACGCTCGGCGTCGACGGCTACGGCTCGTTCGGCGGCAGCGTGGGTTCCGACGCCACGGATGCGGTCTACAACCCGATCGGCAGCCTCGGCGCAGCCGGAACCTCGTACGAGTCGGCCGTGGCCATTCGCTTCGGCACCACCGGTTCGCGCCAATTCCTGACTTCCGGCGACATCGGCGGAAGCAGCGGTCTGACCAACCCCCTGGTCACCGGATCGGGCACTGCGGGCAGCAGCAGCTTCACGTTCGGCGGGCTGAGCTTCTCGCTCCAGCAGACGCTCGCGACCCTGACCAGCGGTTCGACCCAGACCGGCTCGCTGCTGACCCAGACGTACACGATCACCAACACGGGCAGCGCGGCCAGCGTGTTCGAGATGGTGCGCTACTTCGACGGCGACCTGGACTTCGACGGTTCGCTGATCGACGGCGGCGGTCGCATCATCCTCGATGGGCTGGAGGTGCTGTTCGAGACCGACACTGCAGCAGGAACGTCGACGGAGACCACGTTCGTCGGCATCACCGGCGAGGGCGGGACCAACGCAACCGGCCGCTATCAGGTCAGCGGGTACTCGGGTCTGCGCGGCAGCGTGCTCGCGGGTACGGCGCTCAACAACCTGATCCAGGGCGACAGCGCGGATGCCGACCAGTTCGTCGATGCGGGCGACGGCTACGACATCACGCTCGCGTTGGTCAACCAGTTCAACCTGGCCGCCGGCGGCACGGCGACGTACACCACGCGCACGATCTTCGGCAGCGGCGCGCCGGAAGACATCGTCGTGACCCCGCCGCCGGCCGGCACGGTGCCCGAGCCGGGCACGCTCGCACTGCTGCTCGCCGGCGCGGGCGCGCTGGCGCTGCGTCGCAAGCGCTGACCGGCACGACGGGCGGCAACCGTCCGTCGCGCCTCGGAAGGTGCCTGGCATGCCGGGCGCCTTCTTGAAAACCCGCGCGGCCCGCGCTGCGGTTCGCGTTAGGCTCGCCGCGGCGGGCAGCACTGCCCGCGCTCGGCCGCCGCTCGTGCGGCCGTTCGAACCGAGGTGTCCTCGATGAATGCTGCGCAGGCGATCGACTTCTACTTCGACCTCTCGTCGCCGTACTCGTACATCGCGTCCGAGTGGATCGATGCGGTCGCGGCGCGCCACGGTCGCACCGTCGAGTGGCACGCGATCCTGCTCGGTGCGACGTTCCAGGCCGCCGAGCTGAAGAGCCCCGTCTCCTACCCGCTCAAGCGCGAGTACTCGCTGCGCGACTTCGAGCGCTCGGCGCGTTTCGCCGGCGTGCCGATGACGATCCCGGCCAGGTTCCCGATCCCGACGCAGAACGCGGCGCGCGTGTTCTGGTGGCTCAAGTCGAGCGACCCGGGGCGCGCCAACGCGTGGGTGCGCGAGTGCATGCGCGCCTACTTCACGCGCGCGGTCGACCTCAGCGACCCTGCGGCACTCGAGCAGCTGGCCGGCCAGTTCGGTCTCGATGCCGAAGCCTGCGCGGCGGCATGGAACGACCCGACCTGGAAGGTGGCGCTCAAGAGCGCCAACGACGCCGCGATCGCGCGGGGCGTGTTCGGCGCGCCGTTCTTCGTCGTCGACGGCGAGCCGTTCTGGGGCAACGACCGGCGGGCGCAGATCGAGCGCTGGCTCGAGGCGGGCCCGTTCTGAACGCGCACGGGCACTCCGCCTGCCGGTGCGCGCGATCCGCGGCGCCGCCGCGCGCGACCGCTCGACGCCCATGAACCTCGACACCACTCAGCTGCTCGCCATCGCCGCCGCCATGGGCTGGGCCAGCGGCCTCAGGCTCTACGCGGTGCTGTTCCTCACCGGCCTCGCGGGCATGCTCGGCTGGGTCGAGCTGCCGCGCGGCCTCGTCCTGCTGCAGAACCCGTGGATGCTCGGCGCGAGCGGGTTCATGTTCGCGGCCGAATTCTTCGCCGACAAGATCCCGGTGGTCGACACGATCTGGGACGCGGTGCACACCTTCGTGCGCATTCCGGCCGGTGCCGCGCTTGCTGCATCGGTGTTCGGCGCCGACCAGGCGACGTGGGCCGGGGCCGCCGCGCTGCTCGGTGGCTCGCTCGCCGCCAGCAGCCACGTCGCCAAGGCGACCACGCGCGCGGCGGTCAACACCTCGCCGGAGCCGTTCTCGAACATCGGCATGTCGCTGCTGGGCGACGCCGCGGTCCCGGCGATGCTCGGCCTCGCGTTCACGCACCCGTTCATCGCGCTCACGGTGCTCGGCTTCGTGACGCTCGCGAGCCTGATCGCGATCGTCGTGCTGTTCCGTTTCCTGCGGGCGCGGCTGCGCCGCTGGCGTCGCCGCGGCCGCGCGCCGCAGCCGACCGACGCGGCGCCGCCGAGCCAGGTGGTCGGCTGAGCGCGCCGCTCGGAGCTCGAGTCGCGCCCTCGCGACGATCCGACGGCTTACTTCTCGACGAAGGCGCGCTCGATCACGTAGTGGCCGGCCTGGCCGATGCCGGCCGAGACGACGAAGCCGAGCGAGTCGAGCACCGAGCGCGTGTCTTTCAGCATCGCCGGGCCGCCGCAGATCATGGCGCGGTCGTGCTCGGGGTCGAGCTGCGGCAGGCCGAGGTCGCTGCACAGCTTGCCGTTGCCGATGAGGTCCGGCAGGCGCCCCTGGTTGCGGAACGGCTCGCGCGTGACCGTCGGGTAGTAGAGCAGCTGGTCGCGCACCTGCTCGCCGAGGTGGTCGTGCTGCGGCAGTTCGTGGGCGATCAGGTCGGCGTAGGCGAGCTCGTCGACCTTGCGCACGCCGTGCACCAGCACGACCTTCTGGAAGCGGTCGTAGGTGTCGGGGTCGCGGATGATGCTGAGGAATGGGGCGAGGCCCGTGCCGGTCGCGAACAGGTAGAGGTTGCGGCCGGGCAGCAGGTCGCTCAGCACCAGCGTGCCGGTGGGCTTGCGGCCGATCAGCACCGGGTCGCCCACCTGCAGGTGCTGCAGGCGCGAGGTGAGCGGGCCGTTCTGCACCTTGATGCTGAAGAACTCGAGGTGCTCCTCGTAGTGCGCGCTCGCGATCGAGTAGGCGCGCATCAGGGGCTTGCCGTCGACCTCGAGGCCGACCATCACGAAGTGGCCGCTTTCGAAGCGCAGGCTCGCGCCGCGGGTGCACGTGAACGTGAAGAGCGATTCGTTCCAGTGGTGAACGGAAAGGACTTTTTCGGTATCGAATGCCGCCATGCAGCGATGTTCCTGTGTAAGCCGGCCGGTCGGCCAACCCGCGATTGTCGCGCGGCTCGGCCGCCGGGGCAGCGCGAGGGCCAACGCGGCCGCCGCGACGCCACGCGGCAGCGCCGGCAAGCCCCACGACGAGCCCACCCGCCCTCGCAGCGCGCGAGCGCGCCGAGCAGCGACAATCGCGCGCCAGAGCGGCAGGGCGCTTGCAAGCCCCGCGCGGGCGATCGCTCGACGGCCGCCCGGATCGACAGGCATTCCAGGGAGTTCGTGAGATGACCAGAGGAATCGTTGCCGCCGTCGCGGCCGTGCTGTTCGCCGCCGTCGCGGCACCGAGCCAGGCGCAGGGCACGATCAGGATCGGCGAGCTGAACAGCTACAAGGCGCAGCCGGCATTTCTCGAGCCGTACCGCAAGGGCTGGGAGCTCGCGCTCGACGAGGTCAATGCCGCCGGCGGCGTGCTCGGCCGCAAGCTCGAGGTCGTTTCGCGCGACGACAACGGCAACCCGGGCGACGCGGTCCGCGTCGCCGAGGAGTTGGTGTCGCGCGAGGGCGTCGCGCTGCTCACCGGCACCTACCTCTCGAACACGGGCCTCGCGGTCACCGACTTCGCCAAGCAGCGCAAGGTGTTCTTCCTCGCCGCCGAGCCGCTGACCGACAAGATCACCTGGCAGAACGGCAACCGCTACACGTTCCGCCTGCGCCCCAACACCTACATGCAGGCGGCGATGCTGGCTCCCGAGGCGGCGAAGTTGAAGAAGAAGCGCTGGGCCCTGGTCTATCCGAACTACGAGTACGGGCAGTCGGCGGTCGCGACCTTCAAGGCGATGCTCAAGCAGCTGCAGCCCGACGTCGAGTTCGTCGCCGAACAGGCGCCGCCGCTCGGCCGCATCGAGGCGGGTGCGGTGGTGCAGGCGCTCGCCGACGCGAAGCCCGATGCGATCTTCAACGTGCTGTTCGCGGCCGACCTCTCGAAGTTCGTGCGCGAGGGCAACACGCGCCAGCTGTTCAAGGGCCGCGAGGTGGTGAGCCTGCTCACCGGGGAGCCCGAGTACCTCGAGCCGCTGAAGGACGAGGCGCCCACCGGCTGGATCGTCACCGGCTACCCCTACTACGCGATCACGACGCCCGAGCACAAGGCCTTCCACGACGCCTACGTGCGCAAGTACAAGGAGCCGCCGCGCCTGGGTTCGGTGGTCGGCTACGCGACGATCCGCTCGATCGCCGAAGGCATCCGCGCCGCGAACTCGACCGACCCCGAGAAGCTGATCGCGGCGTTCCGCGGCCTGGCGGTGACGACGCCGTTCGGCCGCATCTCGTATCGCGCCATCGACCACCAGTCGACCATGGGTGCCTACGTCGGGCGCACCCGCCTCGTCGACAGCAAGGGCGTGATGACCGACTTCACCTACATCGACGGCGCGCGCGTCCTGCCGGACGACGCCGAAGTCCGAAAGCTCCGCCCGGCCGAGTGAGCCGCGCGGGCGAGCGCCCCGGCGTGACGCCGGCTCCGCACGGCATGCCGGCGCGCGCCGCATGAGCGCGTCGGCGCTGCTCCTGCAGGTCCTCACCGGGCTCGCGTCGGCATCGACGCTGTTCCTCGTCGCGAGCGGGCTGTCGCTGATCTTCGGCGTGACGCGCATCGTCAACTTCGCGCACGGCTCGTTCTACATGCTCGGCCTCTACGCGGCCGTGTGGCTTGCCGAGCGCCTCGGCGGCGGGCCGCTCGGCTTCTGGGGCGGCGTGCTGCTCGCCGCGCTCGCCGTCGCGCTGCTCGGCGCGCTGCTCGAGGCGCTGATCCTGCGCCGGCTCTACGCCGCGCCCGAGCTCTACCAGCTGCTCGCCACCTTCGCGCTCGTGCTCGTCGTCAAGGACGCGGCGCTGTGGGCCTGGGGCCCCGAGGACATCCTCGGGCCGAAGGCGCCCGGGCTCGGTGGCGTCGTGATGCTCTTCGAGCGGCCGTTCCCGACGTACGACGTGTTCCTGATCTTCGTCGGGCCGCTGGTGCTGGGCGCGCTCTGGCTGCTGCTGACGCGCACGCGCTGGGGGCTCCTGATCCGCGCGGCGACGCAGGACCGCGAGATGGTCGGCGCGCTCGGCGTCAGCGAGCGCTGGCTCTTCACCTCGGTGTTCGCGCTCGGCACCTTCCTCGCCGCGCTCGGCGGCGCGCTGCAGATGCCGCACGAGCCCGCCAACCTCAACCTCGACCTCGCGCTGATCGGGGAGGCGTTCGTGATCGTCGTGGTCGGCGGCATGGGCTCGATCGTCGGCGCCTTCGTCGCCGCGCTGCTGATCGCGATGGTCAAGGCGTTCTGCATCGCCGCCGGAACGGTCGACCTGTTCGGGGCCCCGTTCCCGCTCAGCCGCCTCACGCTGGTGGCCGAGTTCCTGGTGATGGCGGTGGTGCTGGTGTGGCGCCCCTGGGGCCTGTTCGGGCGCGCGCAGGCGGCGGTGCGTCTGGCGAGCGCGGCCGAGGCGCCACTGCGCCGCGTGCCGGCGCCCTGGCGCCGCGTCGGCTTCGTCGGCCTTGCGCTGCTGTTCCTGGTGCCGCTGTTGCAGCCGGTCGCGCCATACGCGGTGGTGCTGATGATCGACGTGCTGATCGCGGTGCTGTTCGCTGCCAGCCTGCACTTCTCGATGGGCCCGGCCGGCCTGCACTCGTTCGGCCACGCGGCCTATTTCGGGCTCGGCGCGTACGGCGCCGCGCTGTTCTTCCAGGGCCTGGCGCTGCCGATGGAAGCGGCGCTGCTGCTCGCGCCGCTGCTCGCCTTCGCGGGTGCGCTGCTGTTCGGCTGGTTCTGCGTGCGCCTGTCGGGCGTGTACCTCGCGATGCTGACGCTCGCGTTCGCGCAGATCGTCTGGTCGGTGGTTTACCAGTGGGACCCGGTCACCGGCGGCAGCAACGGCCTCCTGGGCATCTGGCCGGCCGACTGGCTCGCGGCCAAGCCCGCGTACTACCTGCTGACGCTGGTGTTCACGATCGCCGGCTGCGGCCTGCTCGTGCGCATCGTCCACGCGCCGCTCGGGCTTGCCTTGCGCGGCAGCCGCGACTCGCCGCTGCGCGCGGCGGCGCTCGGCCTCGACGTGCCGCGCCTGCAGTGGCTCGCGTTCGTCGTCGCCGGCACGCTCGGCGGCGTCGCCGGCGCGCTGTTCGCGTTCGCCAAGGGCACCATCTCGCCGGAGACGCTCGGCATCGGCCGTTCGGTCGACGCGCTCGTGATGGTGCTGCTTGGCGGCGTGCAGGCGATCTCGGGCCCGTGGGTCGGCGCGGCGGTGTTCACCTGGCTGCAGGACAGCGTCGCGCGCCAGACCGACTATTGGCGCGCACTGCTCGGCGTGGTGATGCTTGCGCTCGTGATGCTGTTCCCGCTCGGCATCGCCGGCGGTCTGCGCCGCCTGTTCATGAGGGAGCCGGCGTGAGCGCGCCCTCGGCCACCGCGTCGCCTGCGCGTCCGCTGCTCGAGGTGCGCGGCCTGGCCAAGTCGTTCGGCGGCGTCGTCGCGGTGAAGGACGCGAGCTTCGACCTCGCGGCCGGCGAGATGCTGGCGCTGATCGGCCCGAACGGCGCCGGCAAGACGACCTGCTTCAACATGGTCGGCGGCCAGCTGCGCCCCGACGCCGGGTCGGTGAAGCTCGACGGCAGCGAGCTCGTCGGGCTGGGCCCCACGGCGATCGGCCGGCGCGGCGTCGCGCGCACCTTCCAGATCGCCGAGACCTTCGGCTCGCTCACGGTGCTCGAAAACGTGCAGCTCGCGCTGCTTGCGCAGTACGGCGAGGCGTGGCGTGGCTGGGGCCGCGCCGAGCACCGCCATCGCGACGAGGCCCTCGCCCTGCTCGAGCAGGTCGGCATGGCTGCGCAGGCGGGGCGCGCGATGCGCGTGCTCGCCTACGGCGACGTCAAGCGCGTCGAGCTCGCGCTCGCGCTGGCGATGCAGCCGCGCCTCCTGCTGATGGACGAGCCGACCGCCGGCATGGGCCCCGCCGAGCGCGGCGCGCTGATGGCGCTGACGCGGCGCCTCGCCCGCGAGCAGTCGATCGGCGTGCTGTTCACCGAGCACAGCATGGACGTCGTGTTCGCGCATGCCGACCGCCTGATCGTGCTGGTGCGCGGCGAGCTGATTGCAGCGGGGCCTCCCGCGGTCCTCCGCGAGGATGCGGCGGTGCGCGCGGCGTATCTCGGCGGCGCCGACCTCGCGTCGGCCGCGCAGCCGGCGCCCGCGGCGGCGCGCCCTGATCCGGAGCCGGCACCCGCGGCGATCGGGCGCATCCATGCCGACCGAGCACCGGCCGGTGCTCGAGCCGCCGCCGTCGACGCGGCCGGCACGGCCGCGCCGCTGCTCGACGCCGCCGACCTCGCCGCCTGGTACGGCCAGGCGCAGATCCTGTTCGGCGTCTCGCTGCAGGTCGCGGCGGGCGAGTGCGTCGCGCTGATGGGCCGCAACGGTGCCGGCAAGTCGACCACGATGAAGGCGATCATGGGGGTGGTCGCGAGGCGGCGCGGGCAGGTCCGCTTCGCCGGTGCCGACCTCGTCGGGCTGCCGCCGCACCGCATCAGCCGGCTCGGCGTCGGCTGGGTTCCCGAGGACCGGCGCATCTTCGGCGACCTCACCGTGGCCGAGAACCTGGCGCTCGGCGCACAGCCGCGCCGCGCCGATGCGCCGCACTGGACCGAAGCGCGCGTCTTCGAGCTGTTCCCGCACCTCGCGAGCCTGCGCGATCGCCTCGGGGCGCAGATGAGCGGCGGCGAGCAGCAGATGCTCACCGTCGCGCGCACGCTGATGGGCCAGCCGCGGCTCATCCTGCTCGACGAGCCGTCCGAAGGCGTCGCCCCGCTGGTCGTCGAGCAGATGGCCGAGACGATCGCGAGTCTCAAGCGCGAGGGTCTGGCGATCCTGCTCTCGGAGCAGAACTTCGCCTTCGCGCGCGGTGTCGCCGACCGCGCGGTGGTGCTCGAGAAGGGTCAGGTGCGCTACAGCGGGTCGATGGCCGAGCTCGACGCCGACGCGGCTGCGCAGCAGGCCCTGTTCGGGGTCTAGCAGCCAGGTGACGCGGCGCTCGGGGCCGCGGCCGAGCTGCATGCGAACGCCTCCCGGGCCGCTGTGGGACGATCGCAGCCGATGCAGAACCCGCCATCCCTGAAGCCCGCGCCCATCGCCAGCCCCTGCACCGGCGTCTGCCGCATCGACCCGGCGAGCGGCTGGTGCGAGGGCTGCGCGCGCACGCTCGACGAGATCGCCGCGTGGGGCAGCCTCGACCCCATGGAGCGGCGGGCCGTCTGCAAGCAGTTGCCGGCGCGTCGCGCCGCGCTCGCCACCACGTTGCGGCCGCTGCGATGAACCGCATCGACTTCTGGTTCGACCCGGTCTCGCCGTACGCGTACCTCGCGTTCGAACGCTTGCCCGAAGCGCTGGTCGGGCTCTCGTACGAGGTGCGCTACCGGCCGCTGGTCTTCGGGGCGCTGCTCAAGCACTTCGGCCAGAAAGGGCCCGCCGAGATCGAGCCGAAGCGGCAGTGGACCTTCCGCCACGTGCACTGGCTTGCAGCACGCGACGAGGTCGAACTGCAGACGCCCGCGGTGCACCCGTTCAATTCGCTCGCGCTGTCGCGCCTGGCCTGGGCCTGTGCGAAGGAGGGCGCGACACCGAACCGCCACGTCTGCGAGATGATCCTGCGCCACGCGTGGCGTGGCGGCGGTTCCGACGCGGCCGATCCGCAGCGCGTCGAGGCGCTGACCGAGCGCCTTGCGCCGCCCGTCGATCCGGGCGGCGAGGCGGCAAAGCAGCGCCTGCGCGACTCGACCGAGGCGGCGCTCGCGGCCGGGGTGTTCGGCGTGCCGACGCTCGGCGTCGCCGGCAAGCTGTTCTGGGGCTTCGACGCGCTGGAGATGGTTGCGGGGTGCCTGCGTGGCGACCCCTGGTTCACCGGCGGCGACTGGGAGCGCGAGGGCGCACCGCGACCCGGCGTGCGGCGCGCCGGCAGCTGATCCGCGCGGCGCGGAGCGCCGGCTCGCCGGGAGCGACGACGCGCCGCAGGCGTGCCACGAACAGCAGCGTCGCGCGGGCCGTAACGCACATCGCAGTGCCTGTGTCTCCGGGTTTCACCCAGTGTGAGCGCGGCCGTCGGCTCGGGCATCCCCGGGGCAGAGCACGCGGCGCATTCCCTCAACATAGCGGTGGCCTCGCCGCCCGGCGACAACACCCATACGAGGAGGTTTCTACATGGTTGCATCTGCGGTGCCCGCAAACCCGGCGGTCCCACGACCCATGACCAGCGAAGAGAAGAAGGTCATCTTCGCGTCGAGTCTGGGGACCGTGTTCGAGTGGTACGACTTCTACCTGTACGGGTCGCTGGCGGCGATCATCGGCCGGCAGTTCTTCGCCGCGCTCGATCCCACGGCCGCGTTCATCGCCTCGCTGATGGCGTTCGCGGCGGGCTTTCTGGTGCGACCGTTCGGGGCCATCGTGTTCGGGCGCCTGGGCGACATGATCGGCCGCAAGTACACCTTCCTCGTCACCATCCTCTTGATGGGCCTGTCGACCTTCATCGTCGGCATCCTGCCCAACTACGCCGCCATCGGCGCAGCCGCGCCGATCATCCTCGTGGCGCTGCGCCTGGTGCAGGGCCTGGCGCTCGGCGGTGAGTACGGCGGTGCGGCGACCTACGTGGCCGAGCACGCCCCGCACGGCAAGCGCGGCGCGTACACCTCGTGGATCCAGACCACCGCGACGATGGGCCTGTTCCTCTCGCTCATCGTCATCATCGCCGTCAAGGCCATGGTCGGCGACGAGGCCTTCAACGCCTGGGGCTGGCGCATCCCGTTCCTGATCTCCATCGTGCTGCTGGGCATCTCGGTGTGGATCCGGCTCAAGCTCAACGAGTCGCCGGCGTTCGCCAAGATGAAGTCCGAGGGCAAGACCTCCAAGGCGCCGCTGTCGGAGTCGTTCGCCAACTGGAAGAACGGCAAGATCGTGCTGCTGGCCCTGCTGGGCCTCACCGCCGGCCAGGGCGTCGTCTGGTACACGGGCCAGTTCTACGCGCTCTTTTTCCTCACCGCGCAGCTCAAGGTCGAGGCCACCACCGCGCAGCTCATGATCGGCGCGGCGCTCCTGCTCGGCACGCCGTTCTTCATCGTGTTCGGCGCCTTGTCCGACCGCATCGGCAGAAAGCCCATCATCATGGCCGGCTGCCTGATCGCGGCGCTGACCTACTTCCCGCTGTTCGGCGCGCTCACGCAGGCGGCCAACCCCGAGCTTGCCGCCGCGCAGGCCAACAACAAGGTCGTCGTCCACGCCGACCCGAGCCAGTGCTCGTTCCAGGGCAGCCCGATCGCGCGCGAGATCGACTTCCGCACCTCGTGCGACATCGCCAAGCGCTTCCTCGCGCAAAGCTCGGTCAGCTACGACAACGCCGACGCGCCGGCCGGCACGCCCGCGACCGTCACGATCGGCAACACCACCATCACGCCGCCGGCGGCCAACGTCGTCAACCAGAAGTTCGACGCCGACAGCACCGCCAAGATTGCCGCGTTCAAGAAGGAGATCGGCAGCGCGCTCAGCGCCGCGGGCTACCCGGCCAAGGCCAAGCCGATCGAGTTCATGGGCGGGCAGTGGTGGAAGATCGTCGCGATCCTGTGGATCCTCGTCATCTACGTGACGATGGTCTACGGCCCGATCGCCGCGGCGCTGGTGGAGCTCTTCCCCACGCGCATCCGCTACACGTCGATGAGCCTGCCGTACCACGTGGGCAACGGCTGGTTCGGCGGGCTCCTGCCGACGACGACGTTCGCGATCGTCGCCTCCACGGGCAACATGTACAACGGCCTGTGGTACCCGATCGTGATCGCGGTGATGACCTTCATCATCGGCACGCTCTTCATCCGCGAGACCAAGGACGTCGACATCTACGCGAACGACTGAGGCTCGTGATGCCGCCGACCCACGGGTCGGCGGGCGTCAGAACGAAAGCCGGCGTGGTCGCGAGACCCGTCGGCTTTTTCGTCGAGGCTTCGCCGAGGCCGCCTCCCGTCGACGCGGTCCAGCCGCGTGACGAGGCCGCCTGCGACGCACCGCTAGCGGGTCGCCCCGAACAGGTCCCGATGCTGCTCGCGCAGCAGGTTCTTCTGCACCTTGCCCATCGTGTTGCGCGGCAGCTCGTCGACGATGAACAGGTGCTTGGGCACCTTGAAGCCGGCGATGCGCGTCTTGAGCTCGGCGACGAGGCGCTGCGGGTCGAGCGTCATGCCCGGGCGGGCGGTGACGACGGCGATCACGCCCTCGCCCAGGTCGCGGTGCGGCACGCCGACGACGGCGCTCTCGGCCACTCCGGGCAGCTCGTTGAGGTAGCCCTCGACCTCGGCCGGGTAGACGTTGTAGCCGCCGCTGATGATGAGGTCCTTGCTGCGGCCGACGATGGTGAGATAGCCGTCGGCGTCGAAGCGGCCGACGTCGCCGGTCTTGAACCAGCCGTCGGCGGTGAACTCCTCGCGGGTGCGCTCGGGCATCCGCCAGTAGCCCTTGAACACGTTCGGCCCGGTGACCTGGATGTTGCCGACCGCGCCCTGCGGCACCGCGGCACCGCTGTCGTCGCAGATGCGCAGGCCGACGCCGGGCAGTGCGAATCCGACGGTGCCGCCGCGCCGTTCGCCTTCGCTTTCGCGATACGGGTTCGACGTCAGCATCGCCGTCTCGCTCATGCCGTAGCGCTCGAGAATGGTATGACCCGTGCGCTCGCGGAACGCGTTGAAGGTGTCGATGAGGAGCGGCGCCGACCCGCTGATGAAGAGCCGCATCGTGCGGCACGCCTCGCGCGTGAGCCCGGGTTCGGCGAGCAGCCGCACGTAGAGCGTCGGCACGCCCATGAACACGGTGGCTTCGGGCAAGTGCTCGACCACCACCTTCGGGTCGAACTTGGCGAGCCACAGCATCCTGCTGCCGTTGAGCAGCGCGCCGTGGGTCGCGACGAACAGGCCGTGCACGTGGAAGATCGGCAGCGTGTGGATCAGCACGTCGCCCGGCACCCAGCCCCAGTAGTCCTTCAGCACCCGCGCGTTCGAGAGCAGGTTGCCGTGGCTCAGCATCGCGCCCTTGCTGCGCCCGGTGGTGCCGCTGGTGTAGAGAATCGCGGCCAGGGTGTCGGCGTCGACCTCGACCGGCTCCTGCGCCGCCGGGTGGTGCTGGGCGCGGTCCAGAAGCGTTCCGGTGCGGTCGGTGTTCAGCGTGAACACGTTCTGGCAGCCGGCCTTGAACGCGATCGTCGACACCTCGGCGAAGTAGGTCGACGAGCAGACCATGACGCCGGGTTCGGCGTTGCCGACGAAGTATTCGATCTCGGCGGCACGGTAGGCGGTGTTGAGCGGCAGGTAGACGAAGCCGGCGCGCAGCACCGCGAGGTACAGCATCAGGGCCTCGACCGATTTCTCGACCTGCACCGCCACGCGGGTGCCGGGCTCGAGGTCGAGCGCCTGCAGCAGGTTCGCCATCATCGCGCTGCCGGCATCGAGGTCGCGCCACGTGTAGGCATGCGATTCGGTGCCGCCGATGGTCTGGATCGCGATCGCGTCGAGGTCGCCCGGAAAGCCCGCGCGCAGGGCGGCGAACAGGTTGCCGTCGTCGCTCACCGCAGCCATGCACACGCCTCCGGGTTCAGGACATGCGACGCTGCCACGCGGCCGGCGTGCCGCGCGCTCGCGGCGCGCTCGAGGGTGGTGCGGCTGCCACCCGGCAGCAGGCCGAGGGGCGCGGGGAAAGGTCTCGTCATGGGTCGGGGTTGCGAGGGGCGCGGCGATCATCCGGGCAATCGGCGCGCCGCGGAGACGCCGAAAACCCGCACGGATGATGCGTCACCCGCGCGTACCCCACGACAGCCACGTCGCTAGGCGCGCCGAATGCACGTTTTCGAGCGCCCGGCGGAGCGACCCGGTCGGGATAATTTCGTCGCATGCCGCTATGCGCCGCCCCGCCTCTCGTACGTGCGGGCTGCATCGTGTCGGCGACGATCGCGCTGGCGGCGCTGCCGGCCGCCGCATCCGCGCAAGGCGCTGCGGCGCCGGCGTCGGGGGAGGGGTCCGCCCCGCCGGCACCGTCCGCGCCGGCCAACGCCGAGGCCCCGGCCGCCGCGCCGGCCACGCTCGAGAAGATCGTGATCACCGGCTCGCGCATCGACGAGACCACCGAACGCCGTGAGTCGACCGCGGCGAAGATCGTGGTCGGGCGCGACGAGATCGAGCGCCACGGCGACACCACGCTCGGCGACGTGCTCAAGCGCCTGCCGGGCATCACCGTCGACGGCCGCCCCGGCCGCGGCGGCGCGATCCGCATGCGCGGCCTGGGCGCCGGCTACACGCAGATCCTGCTCGACGGCGAACGCGTGCCGCCGGGCTTCTCGATCGACTCGCTGTCGCCGCAGCAGGTCGAGCGCATCGAGATCCTGCGCGCGCCGACCGCCGAGACTGGCGCGCGCGCGATCGCCGGCACCATCAACATCATCACGCGCGACGGTGCGAGCCGGCGCATCAACGACCTGCAGGTGGCGACCAGCGTCGAGGACGGCCGCGCGCAGGCGCGGGTCGCCTGGACGCGCAACGACCGGCTGGGTCCGCTCACGTTCAATCACTCGCTGTCGGCGTTCCGGCAGAGCCTCGCGACCGACAGCACGACACGCACGCGCGCGGTCGACCTCGACGGCGGCGCGACGCTGCTCGACCAGCGGCTCGACGCGACCGCGCGCGAGCATCGCAGCGGCCTGCACGCGACCGGCCGCCTGCAGTGGCGCGGCAGCGAGCCCGGCCACAGCGTGGTGCTGACCCCGTTCCTCGTGGTCGGGCGCGGCGACACGCGCCGCACGGGAGCGCTCGCGCAGGCCGTGCCGACGCGCGACTGCAGCGCGGGGCCGTCGCCGCCCGAAGATCCGACGCCGCTCTGCCCCTACGACGAGAGCCGCAGCGACGGCAGCGGGCGCTACGCCTTCGGCCGTCTCAACGGCGCGTGGCTGCGCCGCCTGACACCCGACGCGCGCATCGAGCTGCGCAGCGGCATCGGCCTCTTTCGCAACACGCTGGAGCGCGTCGCGACCGAGCGCACCGACGGGCTGCAGACGCGCCGCGTCGACGACGACGCGACGACCCGCGACCGCAACCTCACCGCGAGCGGCAAGGTGATCGCGCTGCTCGCGGCCGATCACAACGTGGTCGCCGGCGTCGAGGCCGAGTCGAACCGGCGTCTCGATCGGCGCACCACGCTGCAGAACGGACGCCCGCTGCTGGTCGAGTTCGGCGACGACGTCGAGGCGTCGGCCACGCGCCTGGCCGCCTACGCGCAGGACGAGTGGAACGTGACGCCGAACTGGGCCGCGCACGTCGGGCTGCGCTGGGAAGGCATCGCGACGCGCAGCAGCGCCAGCGCGGAAACGCCGCGAGCGACCAACCGGAGCAGCGTCTGGTCGCCGCTGTTGCACGCGCTGTGGAAGCCCGACCCGAAGAGTCGCGATCAGGTGCGCATCAGCCTGACGCGCAGCTACCGCTCGCCGGGGCTCGCCGACCTCATCGCGCGCCCGGTGCCCAACGCGCGCTACCCGATCGACGGCCGCAACACCGCGACCCAGCCCGACCGCGCTGGCAATCCCGAGCTGCGGCCCGAGCTCGCGACCGGCGTCGACGTCGCGCTCGAGCGCTATCTCGACGGCGGCGGCGTGCTGAGCGCGAGCGTGTTCCAGCGCTGGATCCGCGACTTCATGCGCAGCCAGACCACGCTCGAGACGGTGCCGTGGTCGAGCCAGCCGCGCTACGTGGCCCGGCCGCGCAACATCGGCGACGCGGTCACGCAGGGCATCGAGCTGGAGGCCAAGTTCCGCCTCAGCCAGCTCGTCGACGGCGCGCCGCGCACCGACCTGCGGCTCAACGCGAGCGCGTTCCGTTCGCGCGTCCGATCGGTGCCCGGTCCCGACAACCGGCTCGATCGCCAGCCGACGTACGTGCTCAACGCGGGCGCGGACCATCGCTTCACCGCGGTGCCGCTCGCGGTCGGGGGCAACATCAACGGGTCGCCGGGCTATCGCACGCGGATCAGCGAGCTGCAGACGGTGCGGCAGGGTCGCAAGCTCGTGCTCGACGCCTACGCGCTGTGGATCGTCAGCCCGAGCCTGCAGCTGCGCATGAGCGCGAGCAACCTGAACCCGCTGGATGAGGTCACGGGCTCGGTGTTCGACGACGTGCGCAGCATCGACGGCCGCGCGCGCTCGGTGCGCGAGACGTCGACCACCACGACACCGTCGTCGCTCAACCTGCAGCTGCGACTCGAAGCCAAGCTGTGACGCAGGTGCGGCGCGCCACGTGCCGCGTTGCAAAAGGGTGATCCGCGCGTGTTCGCGCGTTCAGCATGCTGAACGCCGTCCGATAGGCGTGAAAACCCGCGCGCAAGCTCAGCGTTAAACCTACTGTCGGCGAAGCCCGATTTCACGTCTCATCACGCCTTTGCCGCATGCGCCGCGTCGAGCCGCGCGCCCGCGGCCCAAACACCCTGAAGGACACGTGACATGACCGAGCCCTCGATCTCCCGCGCCGCACGCCTGGCGCCGCGCCGCGCCGTGCTGCGGGCACTCGCCGCGGTGGTGGCGTTCGGCGCCGCGCTGCCGGCGATCGCGCAGAACAAGGGCGAGATCCGCATCGCCCACGTCTACAGCAAGACCGGCCCGCTCGAGGCCTACGGCAAGCAGACGCAGACCGGCCTGATGATGGGCCTCGAATACGCGACCGGCGGCACCATGACCGTCGGCGGGAAGAAGCTCACGGTGATCGAGAAGGACGACCAGGGCAAGCCCGACGTCGGCAAGAGCCTGCTCGCCACCGCCTACGCCGACGACAAGGCCGACGTCGCGGTCGGCCCGTCGTCGTCGGGGGTCGCCCTCGCGCTGCTGCCGGTGGCCGAGGAGTACAAGAAGATCCTGCTCGTCGAGCCGGCGGTCGCCGACGCGATCACCGGCGAGAAGTGGAACCGCTACATCTTCCGCACCGGCCGCAACAGCTCGCAGGACGCGATCTCGAACGCGGTCGCGCTCGACAAGCCCGGCGTCACGATCGCGACGCTCGGCCAGGACTACGCGTTCGGGCGTGACGGCGTGAAGGCATTCAAGGACGCGATCAAGAAGGCCAAGGTCGTCCACGAGGAATACCTGCCGCCCAACACCACCGACTTCACCGCCGGCACGCAGCGCCTCATTGACGCGCTCAAGAACCAGCCGGGCCGCAAGGTGGTGTGGATCATCTGGGCCGGTGCGAGCAACCCCTTCAAGATCGCCGACGACCTCAAGCGCAACAACATCGAGGTCGCGACCGGCGGCAACATCCTCCCGGCGATGGTCGCGTACAAGCAGCTGCCGGGCATGGAAGGCGCGGCCTACTACTACTTCGGCATGCCGAAGAACCCGGTCAACGAGTGGCTGGTCGCCAACCACTACAGCAAGTTCAAGTCGCCGCCCGACTTCTTCACCGCCGGCGGCATGGCCGCCGGCATCGCGCTGGTCGAGGCGCTCAAGAAGACCGCGGGCGACACCAGCACCGAGAAGCTCATCCGCACCATGGAAGGCATGAGCTTCGACTCGCCCAAGGGCAAGATGACGTTCCGCAAGGAAGACCATCAGGCGATGCAGTCGATGTACCACTTCCGCATCAAGAACGACCCGGCGTTCGCCTGGGGCGTTCCGGAGCTGATCCGCGAGATCAAGCCGGAAGAGATGCAGGTGCCGATCAAGAACAAGCGTTAGGCCGGACCTTCGGCCGTCCTGACTCGGCGGGTTCGAACGGCTTGCGCCGTCCGACCCGCCGCCGCACGCCTCATGCTCGAAACCCGAGAGCTCACGATCCGCTTCGGCGGCCACGTCGCGGTCGACCGCGTGACCTGCGCGTTCGCGCCGGGCACGCTGACCGCGATCGTCGGCCCGAACGGCGCCGGCAAGACGACCTACTTCAACCTCGTCTCGGGCCAGCTCCGCGCGAGCGCCGGGTCGGTGCATCTGGATGGCGCCGACATCACGCGCGAGCCGGTGGCCGTGCGCGCGCGACGCGGGCTCGGCCGGGCGTTCCAGCTGACCCAGCTGTTCCCCAACCTCAGCGTGCTCGAGAACGTGCGCCTGGCCGTGCAGTCGCGGCACCGCGTCGGTCTCGACCTCTGGTCGGTGTGGCTCGACCATCGCCGCACGCTCGAGCACGCGCGTTCGCTGGTCGCGCGGGTGCGCCTCGACGACCGCGCCGACCTGCCGGCGAGCAGCCTGCCGCACGGCGACCAGCGCAAGCTCGAGGTCGCGATGCTGATCGCGCTCGAGCCCAGCGTCTACATGTTCGACGAGCCGACCGCCGGCATGAGCGTCGACGACGTGCCGATCATCCTCGACCTGATCCGCAGCCTGAAAACCGAGCGCGACAAGACGATCCTGCTGGTCGAGCACAAGATGGACGTGGTGCGCGAGCTCGCCGATCGCATCGTCGTGCTGCACAACGGCCAGCTCGTCGCCGATGGCGAGCCGGCCGCGGTGATCGCCTCGCCAATCGTGCAGCAGGCCTACCTCGGCGTCGCGCCGGAGACCGAGGCCGTGGCGTGAGCACCTTTGCGTTTTGGTCCGACCATTCCGCCGCCGCGGGGCGCGGCACGGGAGCGGCGCGGTGAGCGACCTCCTCGAGCTGAAGGGCGTGCACACGCACATCGGCGCGTATCACATCCTGCATGGCGTCGACTTCGCGGTGCCGGCGGGGCAGGTGACGATGCTGCTCGGGCGCAACGGCGCCGGCAAGACGACGACGCTGCGCACGATCATGGGCCTGTGGGCGGCGTCGCAGGGCTCGATCACGTTCGACGGCGTGCCGATCGGCGGGCCGGCGGCCGGCGAGGCGGCGCGCGGGCGTCGCGGCACTCCGGACATCGCGCAGCTCGGCATCGCCTACGTGCCCGAGAACATGGGCATCTTCGCGGACCTCACCGTCAGCGAGAACATGCTGCTTGCCGCGCGGGGCGCGCGCAGCGTCGCCGGGCTCGACACGGCGCGGCTCGAGTGGATCTTCGGCCTCTTTCCGGCGCTGAAGAAGTTCTGGCTCTACCCGGCGGGCAAGCTCTCGGGCGGCCAGAAGCAGATGCTCGCGATCGCGCGCGCGATCGTCGAGCCGCGCCGCCTGCTGCTGATCGACGAGCCGAGCAAAGGCCTCGCGCCGGCGATCGTGCAGAACCTGATCGCGGCGCTGCGCGAGCTCAAGTCGACTGCGACGACGATCCTGCTCGTCGAGCAGAACTTCGCGATGGCGCGCGCGCTCGGCGACAGCGTCGCGGTGATGGACGACGGGCGCGTCGTCCACCGCGGCTCGATGGCCGAGCTCGCCGGCGACGAGGCGCTGCAGCAGCGCCTGCTCGGCCTTTCGCTGGCGGTGCATCAATGACGAACGCCGTCCTGCATCAACGGTCTGGCCGATCCGCCGCAACCTGCCGGAGCACGCAGCCGTGACCACTGCCGCCACCACCGCGCCGCCGGCCGCGACCGCACCCGACGCGCTGCCGCGCACCCGCTTCGACGCGCTGCCGGTCGCGCTCGCGCTCGCGATCGCGCTCGTCGCGTGGCCCGCGGTCGGCTCGACCTCGACCTGGCTCACGCTCACGTTCGCCGGCCTCGCGATGGGGATGATCGTGTTCATCGCCGCGTCGGGACTCACGCTGGTGTTCGGCCTGATGGACGTGCTGAACTTCGGCCACAGCCTGTTCATCGCGCTCGGCGCGTACGTCGCGAGCAGCGTGTTCGGCGCGATGCTCGGCTGGACCAGCGTGCCGAGCATGGGTCCCAACGTGGCAGCGGTGGGGGTCGCGGTGTTCGCCGCGATGGCGCTCTGCGGCGTCGCCGGGCTCGGCTTCGAACGCGTGATCGTGCGGCCGGTCTACGGGCAGCACCTCAAGCAGATCCTGGTGACGATCGGCGGCGCGATCGTCGGCGAGGAGCTGATCAAGGTGGTCTGGGGCCCGCAGCAGATCCCGCTGCCGCTGCCCGAGGCGCTGCGCGGCTCGGTGCTGGTCGGACCGGCTGCGGTCGAGCGCTTCCGCCTCGTCGCCGTGGTGGTCGGCCTTGTCGTGCTCGCGGGGCTGCTCTACACGCTCAACCGCACCAAGATCGGCCTCCTGATCCGCGCCGGCGTGCAGGACCGCGAGATGGTCGAGAGCCTCGGCTACCGCATCCGCCGCCTCTTCGTCGGCGTGTTAGCCGCCGGCTCGGCGCTCGCGGGCCTCGGCGGCGCGCTCTGGGGCATGAACCAGCAGATCGTCACGCCGCAGATCGGCGGCACCGTCAATGTCCTGCTGTTCATCGTGATCATCATCGGCGGCCTCGGCTCGACGCTCGGCTGCCTGGTCGGCGCGCTGCTCGTGGGCCTGCTCTCGAACTACGTCGGCTTCCTGGCGCCCAAGCTCGCGATGTTCTCGAGCATCGGCCTCATGGTCGCCGTGCTGGTGTGGCGGCCGCAGGGGCTGTATCCGGTGGCGAACCGCTGATGAGGCTCGACGCTGCCTTCGTTCGCGCCGCCTCCGCCGCACTGCATGCGCGAGGCCGCTGACCCATGCTGACGCGCCTTCTCTCGCACGACCTGCCGCGCAACCGCCTGCTCTCGGTGGTGCTGCTCGTCGTCCTCGTCGCGCTGGCCGCTGCGCCGTTCCTGTTCGCGTCGACCCGGGCGCTCAACGTCGCGGCCAAGGTGATGGTCTTCATCGTGCTGGCGGCGAGCTTCGACCTGCTGCTCGGCTACACCGGCATCGTGAGCTTCGCACACACCATGTTCTTCGGCATCGGTGCGTACGGCGTCGCGATCGCGTCGACGCACTGGGGGCCGGGCTGGGCCGCGGTCGCGGTCGGCGCGCTGGCGGCGCTGCTGCTCGCGGCACTGCTGTCGTTCGTGATCGGCCTCTTCAGCCTGCGCGTGCGGGCGATCTTCTTCGCCATGATCACGCTCGCGGTGGCGTCGGCGTTCCTCACGCTGGCCTCGCAGCTCTCGGCGTTCACCGGCGGCGAGGACGGGCTCACGTTCAGGGTGCCCGAGGCGCTGCAGCCCGGCACGCAGTATGTCGACGACCCGGTGCTCGGCGCGTCGGTCGACGGCCGCTTCGTCACCTACTACCTGCTGTTCGTGGTGTCGCTCGGGCTCGTGCTCGCGATGCTGCGCATCGTCAACTCGCCGTTCGGGCGCGTGCTGCAGGCGATCCGCGAGAACGACTTCCGTGCCGAGGCGATCGGCTACCGCACCGTCGTCTACCGCACCCTCTCGAACGTGCTCGCCGCGCTGTTCGCCGCGCTCGCCGGCGTGCTGCTCGCGCTCTGGCTGCGCTACAACGGGCCGGACACCACGCTGTCGTTCGAGATCATGCTCGACGTGCTGCTGATCGTCGTGATCGGCGGCATGGGCACGATCTACGGCGCCGTGGTCGGCAGCGTGCTGCTGGTGCTCGCGCAGAACTACCTGCAGGACCTCATGAAGGTGGGCGCCGGCGCGGTGGAAGGCGTGCCGGTGCTCTCGCAGCTGATCTCGCCCGACCGCTGGCTGCTCTGGCTCGGCATCCTGTTCGTGCTGTCGGTCTACTACTTCCCGAGCGGGGTGGTGGGGCGACTGCGCGCGTGGCGCGCGCGGCGCCGCTGAAGCCCGCTCGGGGCCGGGCGTGCCCGCCGGCCCGACGAGTCAGTGGTTGATGATCAGGTCGGCGATCACGCCGCTCGCGATCGCGACCAGCAGGTAGTCGGACCCGTGCTGCACCCAGTGGTAGCCACGCGGCGGTTGGCGCAGGCGGTGGCCGCGCCAGTCGTCGACCACGTAGTGGCGGGTGCGGTACTCGGGCGGCAGCCGGCCGCCGCGGTGCCACTCGCGGCGCTGCTCGAATCTCCGCTGGTCCGACCAGTTGTCGCGGCGCGCTTCGCGCCAGCGATCACCGTCGCGGCCGCGGCGGTCGCCTCGGTCGTCGCGGTCGCGCGTGTAGCTGCGGCCGCGATCGCCACGGTCATGGTCGCCGCGGTCGTGATCGCCGCCCCGACGCATGTCGCTGCCGCGGTCGCGGCCGCCGCGATCGTGGTCGCCGCGGGGCTGGGCCAACGTCGCCGCACTGCCGAGCATCAGGGCCAGTGCCGCGATGGAGCTGACGATCTTGCGGGTCTTCATGGCGTGCCCCCTTGAGCTGAACGAGGGCCGATGTTCGGCGCGGGGGCGCGTCGCTTACGTAGGAAAAGGGGTCACCGGCGCGTCGGCCGTTTGCGCGTGGCGGACGCGGGGTTTGGATGTCGATGCGTGGGGTCTCGAGCGCGGGGCACGATCGGACGAGCGTCGCACGACACCGCGATTGCCGACAGCGGCTTGGCCGACGATTGCGGCCGCAGCACGCGCGCGTCGCCTCCTTCGGTGGCGCCCCCACCGGCACGACCCACTCGTTCGCCGGCTCGGTTCGAACGGCCGCCCGCGCGCTGCGATCGGTTCTCGAGCCGCGGGCTACAGCTCGCGAGCGCCGGCTGCGTGCGGGACCGTCGACCGGGGTGTCGCCCAGATGCCCTTGCGAGGGTCGCCGACCTGCAAAGGTCGCGCCGATTCATACCAAAAGCCGGATCGATGGATCAGAAGAAATTATCGATTGGACCGTGGCCCTTGCGATGCCAATACTGCGCGCCCATCGGAACCTGCAGTCAGCAGGAGCCGCAACGATCGGAGACGAGACCATGATTCGACGCACCCTGCTGGCGCTGACCGCCGCCACCCTCTGCTCGGGAGCCCTCGCGCAGGCGTACCCGGCCAAGCCGATCCGCCTCGTGGTGCCGTTCCCGCCGGGCGGGGGCACCGACATCATCGCGCGCGAGGTGTCGCAGAAGGTCGCCTCCAGCACGGGCTGGACCTTCGTCATCGAGAACAAGCCGGGCGCCGGCGGCAACCTCGGCGTCGACTCGGCGGCCAAGGCACCGCCCGACGGCTACACGCTCGTGCTTGGTCAGACCAGCAACCTCGCGATCAATCCGTCGCTCTACAGCAAGCTGCCGTACGACCCGCTGAAGGACCTGGCGCCGATCGGCCTCGTCGCCACCGCGCCGCTGGTCATCGTGGTTCCGGTCAACTCGCCGTACAAGACCCTGGCGGACCTCGTCGCGGCTGCCAAGGCGAACCCGGGTGGCGTCAACTTCGCGTCGCCCGGCAACGGCACCGTCGCCCACCTCACCGGCGAGCAGTTCCAGAGGACCGCCGGCGTCAAGTTCCAGCACGTGCCCTACAAGGGCGCGAACCAGGCCCTTACCGACGTGATCAGCGGCCAGGTCCAGCTGTACATGTCGTCGGTGCCTTCGGTGCTCGGGCAGATCAAGCAGGGCAAGCTGCGCCCGCTCGCGGTCACGTCGGCCAAGCGCGTCGGCGACCTGCCGCAGACGCCTGCCGTCGGCGAGTCCGGCTACAAGGGCTTCGACGCGGTGACGTGGTTCGGCCTGCTCGCGCCGGCCGGAACCCCGAAGGACGTGATCGCGCGGCTGAACACCGAATTCAACAAGGCACTCCAGCAGCCCGACCTGCGCAAGCGCCTCGACGACGAAGGAGCCGAGCCCGCGGGCGGTTCGCCCGAGCAGTTCGCGGCCCTCATCAAGGAGGACATGGCGCGCTGGGGCCGGACCGTCAAGGAATCCGGCGTCCGCATCGACTGATCGATCGCTCGCGCCGCACCCCGCCCGCGGGGTGCCCGCCTGCCGCGCATGCGCGGCTCCCCGACACATCCTGGAGACCTTTCATGAGTCAAGCCGCTGCATTGCCGGACGTCATCCGAGACATCGAACGCACCCCCGCCCACGTCGTCGAGCAGGCGGCACAGTTCCCGTCGTCGATCCTGGCCGACGTGGCCGGGCGGCGCGGCGCGCTGAGCGGCCGCATCGCGCCCCTGGCGCCCTCGATGCGCTTCGCCGGCACGGCGATCACGGTCGAGGTCCGCCCCGGCGACAACCTGATGATCCATGCGGCGATAGCAATCGCGAAGCCCGGCGACGTGCTCGTCGTCGACGGCAAGGGCGACCTCTCGAGCGCGCTGATGGGCGAGATCATGACGCAGCAGTGCATCGCCCTCGGCATCGTCGCGGTCGTGATCGACGGCGCGGTGCGCGACAGCGAGGCAATCCGCGGCCTGGGCTTCCCGATGTACGCGGCCGGACTGAACCCGAATGGTCCGACCAAGTTCGTCCCGGGTCGCCTCAACCACCCGATCTCCATCGGCGGCGTCGCGGTCAGTGCGGGTGATCTGATCGTGGGCGACGCCGACGGCGTGTTCGCGGTCGAGCGCGCGCGCGCCGAATCGCTGCTGCCGCTGGCCGCCGAGAAGCTCGCCGCCGAGACCAAGCGCATCGCGGGCATCAAGAGCCGGGAAGCGCTGACCCCGCCATGGCTCGACGGTGCGCTGCGCGCCGCCGGCGTGCTCAAGGCCGGGGAGACGCTGTGAGCCGCGCCGTCGTTCTGGTCACCGGCGCCGACCTGGCCGCCGAGGCGCTCGCGCTGCTGGGCGACTACGAGGTCGTCTTCGCCGGCAAGACGCCGACCGAGGACGACATCGTCGCGCTCTGCCAGCGCCACGACCCGAGCGCGATCATCGTCCGCTACAGCAAGGTCGGGGCCGCCGCGATGGACGCCGCGCCGAGCCTGAAGGTGATCTCCAAGCACGGCAGCGGCACCGACACGATCGACAAGGTCGCCGCGAAGGCGCGCGGCATCGAGGTCGTCGCGGCGGTCGGCGCGAACGCCGCCGCGGTCGCCGAGCAAGCCGTCGCCTTGCTGCTCGCCTGCGCCAAGTCGGTGGTCACGCTCGACCATCGCATGCGCACCGGGCATTGGGACAAGGCGACCCACAAGAGCGTCGAGCTCGAAGGCCGAACCGTCGGCGTGATCGGGCTCGGCGCGATCGGCCTGCGCTTCGCGAAGGTCGCCGACGCGATGGGCATGCGCGTCCTCGGCTTCGACCCCTTCGCGAAGGACCTGCCGACCCACATCGAGGCGGTCGATCTGGACACGATCTGGCGCAGCGCGGACGCGATCTCGTTGCATTGCCCGTTGACGCCCGACAACGCGAGGCTCCTCGATGCGTCGACCCTGAGCGCCTGCAAGCGCGGCGTCATCGTCGTGAACACCGCGCGCGGCGGTCTCATCGACGAGGCCGCGCTGCTCGACGCGGTGCGGTCGGGTCAGGTCGCCGGCGCCGGGCTCGACAGCTTCGCGGTCGAGCCGATGACCGCGCCGCACCCGTTCCACGACGAGCCGCGCATCGTGCTGAGCCCGCACATCGGCGGCGTCACCGCCGACGCCTACGTGAAGATGGGCGTTGCGGCGGCGCGCAACGCGCTCGCTGTGCTGGCGAAGGGCGCGACCGGGTCGCGAGCGCCGGCGGCAGCGGCTGCGACCGGGGCACCCTCCTGATCCAGGGCCTTCGCAAGGCGCCTGGCGCCGTTCCGCGCCGATCTCCGCTCCGTGCACCCCCGGTTGCGAACCGCTTCCGCGGTCACGTGCTTCCACACCCTGCATGCTCGAAGGATCCTCGATGAGCACCCTCTCCTCCTCGTCCGCTTCGCGTCGCGCGTTCGTCGCGGCACTGGCTCTGGCTGCCAGCTCTCTCGCTCAGGCCGCGTGGCCGGAGCGCCCCATTACCTTCGTCGTGCCGTATGCGCCCGGTGGAGCTGCCGACGCACTGGCGCGCGTGCTCGCCGCCAAGGTCGGACCGAAGCTGGGCGCCACGGTCATCGTCGACAACCGTGCCGGCGCCAGCGGCACCATCGGCGCGTCGTCGGTCGCGAAAGCCCCGGCCGACGGCTACACGGTGCTGTACGACGCGACGCCGTACTCGATCAACCCGCACCTGTTCGCGAAGATGCCGTACGCGGCCGGCGCGCTGCAGCCGCTGTCTCTGGTATCGCTCGCGCCCAACGTCATCATCGTCAAGGCGGATTCGCCGTACAAGGACGTCAAGGACCTGATCGCCAAGGCGAAGGCGGAGCCCGGCATGGTGAATTTCGCGTCCGGCGGCGCCGGCACCGTGCAGCGCCTCGCGGCCGAGCTGTTCCGGCAGCAGCTCGGCCTCGACATGGTGCACGTGCCGTACAAGAGCGGTGGACCTGCGATCACCGACGTGATGGGAGGCCAGATCGACTTCATGTTCGGCACGGTCGCCGCGTCGGCCCCGCTGATCGGTGCGGGAAAGCTTCGCGGTCTTGCGGTCTCGGCTCCTCAGCGCTCGCCGCGCCTGCCGGGGGTGCCCACCATCGCGGAAACGGTGATTCCGGGCTACGAGGTCTACGAGTGGAACGGAATGTTCATCCCAGCCGGCACGCCGCCGGACGTCGTCGGCCGTCTCCAGAAGGCGGTCGTCGAGTCCTTGCAAGACGAAGAGATCCGCAAGCGGTTCACCGATCTGGGGGCGCAACCGATCGGCTCCACGGCCGCTCAGTTCGCCGACTACCTGAAGAAGGAAGATGCGAAGTGGCGCGAGGTCGTGCGCAAGGGCAACATCACGATCGATTGACGTCGAACACGCTGGTAACGCCAGCGGGCGAGGAAGCGCACGCAGACAGGAGGCGCTGGAACGCGCGACTGCAGCGCGTGCGGCCGCACGGATCGATGCCCGGCGCCTTGTCGACTGACCGACAATCCTCTCGCGTCGAGGGGTCCACAGCGGATCGTCCGAACCATGTTCTTGCTGCAACCGCCCAAAGTCTGCGAGCTTGCGCTCTTCACCTCGTTGCCGCAGCGCTTTCGCAAGCGCGTCGACAGCGTGTGGGCCGCTGCCAATCGTGGCGGTCAGCCCACCGACTCGTTTCTCGAGGGCCCGGTGTTCGATCGTCACGGAAACCTCTACGTGGCCGATATTCCCTTCGGGCGGGTGTTCCGGATCGACGCGGCCGGTGACTGGACTCTGGTGGCCGAGTACGACGGCGAGCCCAATGGCCTGAAGTTTCTCGACGACGCCACGCTGCTCATCGCCGACTACAAGAACGGCCTGATGCAGCTCGATCTCGCGAGCGGGAACGTGCGCGGCTACCTGGACCGTCGCAACACGGAACGCTTCCGCGGGCTGAACGACCTGGTGTTCGATGGCGCCGGCGCGCTGTACTTCACCGATCAGGGGCAGACGGGCCTGCACGATCCCACGGGGCGGCTGTACCGCCTTCGGCCCGACGGCAAGCTCGACCTGCTACTCGCCAACGTACCCAGTCCGAACGGCGTGTGCCTGTCCCCGGACGGTCGCGTCCTCTATCTGGCAGTCACCCGCGCGAATGGCGTGTGGCGCGTTCCGCTGCTACCGGACGGCAGCGTCGCCAAGGTGGGCCAGTTCTTTACCTCCTACGGCCCGAGCGGGCCGGATGGGCTCGCCATCGACGAGCAAGGGCGGCTCATCGTCGCCAACCCGGGGCTCGGCTATGTCTGGGTTCTGAACGCCCGCGCGGAACCTGAATGGATCCTTCGTGGGCCAGCGGGCGCCTCGACGACGAACATCGCTTTTGGAGGCGAGGGACGGCGCACGCTGTTCGTGACCGACTCGACCCATGGCAACGTGCTCTGCGCGCGCCTGGACACGGCCGGCCCGCCGCTGCACCAGGGCCGTTCGGCGCCATAGGCGGGCGTCGTCGACGTCCGAGCAAAGCGTTGCGGCTCGGACTCTGATGCGGCAAGGCCCTGCTACGGTCGCGTCGTCGCTTGAATGGTGTCAGGCGCGATCGCTCGGGCTCCCGACAGCCATCCGGTTCGCGTGAGTCACGCTCTCCACGCACCGGCCTTCACGCATCAGGCAGCGTTCTGGTCGGCTCTGCCGACCGGACCCCGGACGTGCAAGCCGTTGCCCAACGCTCATCGCACCTCGGTTCGAGTCTCATTCGAAAAAGGCCGTTCAAATGGATCTCCGTGATCTCAGGTATTTCGAGACGATTGCGAAGCTCCAGCACATGGGCAAGGCGGCCGCAGAGCTGCATCGGACCCAGCCTGCGCTCACGAGTGCTGTCCGCCGTCTCGAAGCCGACTGCGGCTCGCCCCTGTTCGAACGCTCGGGGCGAGGCATACGACTGAGTCCGGCGGGCGAGGTGCTGCTGAGGTGGGCCCAGCGCCTGCGGACGGATACCGAGGATGCGCAGCGCGAACTCGCTGCCATCGGCCAGGGACTGGCCGGAGACGTGCGGGTGGGGATCGTCCCGACGGCGGCCGAGTTCCTCCTGCCGGCGGCGGCTCGAGAGCTCCTGCAATCGGCGCCCAACGTGACGCTGCGAATCGTCGTCGGGCTCATCGACACGCTCAAGCCGCTGCTTCGGGATGGAGAGATCGACCTGATGGTCGGCACCGAGAGCTCGCGCGAGCCTGGCTACACCAGCCGAATCATCTCGGAGGACGCGATTGTCGTCGCCGCGAGTGCGGACCATGAGGTCTTCAGGAAGACCGCGACATTGAAAGATCTGGGGTCGTACCGTTGGGCGTTGCAGCCGCCGGGCGCGCCGACGCGCGATTGGCTGGACCACGCCTTCGACCGCAAGCGGTTGCCACGCCCGCAGGTTCAAGTGGAAACCACGATGCTCTTGATGCTGCCGTCGTTGATTGCGGAAACCGGCCTGCTGAGCTTCATTTCGCGGCACCACCTCGGCGCGCCGCGGGGCGGCCCCAGGCTCAAGGAGGTTCCGATCCGCGACGCAACCATGCTGCGGCGCCTCGTCGTTGCGCATCGACAGGGAGGTTATCTGTCTGCCGCGGCGTTGACGCTCATCGAGCTGCTCGGTCGGCAAGGATCTGGCGGAGGCTGACGCAACCTTCCGCGCCTGACCGGGGCTCGACCCCGAGACGCCTTCTCGAAATCATCGACCGCAGCTATGAGTTGCAAGAAAGAATCGATTAGACGCCGTGCGACGTGAAGCCGAGACTCCCGTGAGCGTCCAGTCGGACCTGCGCGTGGATAGGTGCACCACCGCTGCCATGCATCTCGAGGAGAACCTCATGAGGCCGAAGTTGAGAGTCTTTCTGCAATCCACGGCGCTGGCGATCGCGGCGGCCGTGGCCGGCGTCAGCGGCGCGCAAGCGCAAAGCGAAAAGGACATCCATCTGGACGCTGCGACGCGGAACACGGGCGGCGACAAGTTCCTGAAGGACTGGACCCGCGACCGCTATTGCATGTACGTCGACAACCCGGCACTGCTGGCGGAGATCCGGACGCACACCGCGCCGGTGGCGCCGATGCAGATCTTCGACGACGTGTGGTACGTCGGCTTCGAGAACGTCGGGCAGTTCGTCGTCAAGAACGCCGGCGGTTACGTCCTGATCGACGCGCTGAACCGCGCCACCGACATCGACAACTACACGATTCCCACCCTGCAGTCGCTGGGCCTCTATCCGCAGGCCTCCCTGCTCGGCGTGTTTCTGACCCACGGCCACTTCGACCACGACGGCGGCGCGCCGCGCCTGCGCGACATCTACGGCTCGGGCTTTCCGATCTATCTCGGCTCCGGCGATGCAGGCGGCAAGACGTACTCGCCGACTCTGCTCGACTCGGCCAATCTCGGGTACCAGCAGCTCAGCCTCGGCGGCCGTCCGATGACGGTGATCTCGTCACCCGGACACACGCCGGGGACGACGTCGTCATTCATTCCCGTGCGCGAGAACGGCAAGGAGCATCTGCTCCTCATCGTCGGCGGAACGGCGATACCGACGACCGTGGCAGCTTCGAGGAGCTATGTCGCGTCCGTCGAGCGCATGTACGCGGCGGCGAAGGATCTTGGCGCGGTCGGCACGCTCCATCCGCACCCGATCATCGACGGCGGCAATCAGCACATGGCGGACATCGCCGCGCGCGGCTCGCGCACTCCGAACCCGTACATCCTCGGCAAGGAGAAATTGCTTCGGACGGTGGCGATCATGCGCGAATGCGGCGCGGCGCAGGTCGGGCAGGTCGATGCCACTGCCAAGACTCCGGTCTGGCGCGTGACGAGCGTGGCGTTCGATGCGCAGAGCCCTTCGCCGAGCCGGCTCGCGGCTCGGGTCCAGAGCGACTGGGGTCCGGTGGTCGGGCAGGAGGTGAAGTTCAGCGTGGGCACATCCGGCGCGGCATGCGTGGCCGTGACCGACTCCACCGGCCTTGCGACGTGCGCCTCTCTCCCGACGCTGCGCGCGCGCGACGAGGTGACTGCCAGCTATGCGGGAAGCTCGTCGGCAGACTTCGTGAACCTGCCCGGCTCCCGAACGGCCCTGGTCGCGAGCCTCGCATGCGACATCGATGGAAACGGGTCGGTCGACCGCAACGACATCGGCGCGATCGTCGCGGCGATCGGCAAGCCGGTCGCCGCCGGAGACGCGCGTGACGCGGATGGAGACGGCAGGACGTCCATCAGCGACGCGCGGATGTGCACGCTGCGATGCACCAAGGAGCAGTGCGCGCCCTGAACATGCTGAGCCGGCCCGTCGATATCCAACCAACGCCAGGAAGAACCATGTCACTTCGTGCTGACCGACATCTCCTCCGCTCGCTCATCGGTGCAGCGGGCGTCGCGATGGCTGCCTTTGCCCATGCCGATGCGACGCTCTATGTCTCGCCGGCGTTCGCGGTTACCCCGCCCTCGACGACGGTCGTCAACATATCGGCCGTCAACCGCGCGGCAGGCAGTGCAATCGGCAGCTTCGATTTGGGGCTCGCCTACAACGCGTCGGTCTGGGCGCCCGCGAGCGTGTCGTTCGGGCCGTTCCTCGGCGACGCGGCCGCGTTCGAGGCGCTCACGGCCTTCGACTTCTCGACACCCGGCATCGTGAAGCTGCTCGAGGTTTCGCTGCTCGGGCCGTTCGATCCGCTGCCGCTCACCTCGATTCAGCCGGGCGTCGGCTCGCCCTTCTCGCTTGCGAGCGTGACGTTCGATGCCATCGGTTCGGGCGGCGGAGCGTTCTCGATCGTGGGAGCCCAGCTGACCGATCAGTTCGGGGTCGCGATCAATGTGGTTCCGGAGCCCGGAACGCTGGCGCTGCTTGCCCTCGGCATGATCGGTCTGACCAGCTCCCGGCTCCGTCGCTCGCGGCTTCATCGTTAGACGAGTCGCGTTGACCCAGGCGCGGCGGCGCATGACGCGCGTCCGATCAAGGGCTAACGCCTGTCGGCGTGGTCGCCGTCGGCGGGCGGGTTCCGGATCAGGATCGTGGTCGGCAGCAGGATGGGATCGCCTCGCAGGTCGCCCGGGAACGTGACCACCACCGGTTGCCCGTGCGACTCGGCATCTTCCCCGTCGTGTCCGTGATCGTCCACGAGCTCACAGGTGGCGCTGCCGTCAGCCCGAGCGGTCGCCGTGCAGCCGGAGTGCGGCAGTTGCGAGAACGTGACGCTGGCGCCGGCGAGCGGGCCGGTCTCATCGAAGATCCGCGCGGACACGAGGGACTTCCTTGCGGCATTTGTTTCGCGCGGCTGCAGCATCACGAGCCGCCAGCTCGGCAAGGTGCGGCGTGCGGCTTCGGGTAGTGCGGCCAGCGCACACGCGCGTTGCCGCGCAATGCTTCGAAGCGCTTCGGGCTGCGAGACAAGCGCGCTGTCCTCGCAGTCGGCGGCAGGGGAAGGCACGCAATAGCGGGCGGCCGGATCTTCGCGAAACGCCAGCGTGTAGAGATACTCCTGCGCTGCCAGCTCCATCTTCGGGTTCGGCTCCGTGAGTCCTGGCGGCGCGAGCGAATGGAGCGTCACACGTGTCGGCCCCTCGTTTGATCGATCGGCCATGACCGCCGCCACGGCACGGGGCTCACCGCCCGGCGGCATGTACGCCACGATCGAAACGGAGCGTCGATTCCACTCCACCGTGTCGACCGACAGGGGGACGTCGGCGCGCACGAGCGCGGACCCCGACGTGGAGCGGGTGGCCGTCAGCAATGGTGGCGCCTTCGACGCCGGGCCGACCGGCGCCGGAGCTCGCATGCCGCTCGGAACGATGATCGCGGCGAACGGCTGGCGGTCCCACCGCTGCAGGGCCTGTGCAGACAGCGGCAGACCGAGATCCTCCGCGCCGGTCCGCAGTGCAAGGAAGCCGTCATGCGTGGCAGCGCTCGCCGCCACGCACGCCGGGGGCTCGAGCGGCTGCGCATGCGCATGGGGAGCCAGGCCGATCGAGCAGATCAGACCCGCCCGCCACCAGTCAGCCATCGTGGACGCAGAAGAGAACCCATTGGGCGGGCGGCCTCGGCGACCCTTGCAGGTCGCGGGGCGGCCGTCGAACGGGGCGACTCAGCGCTGGAGCCAATCGCGTTGCAACCAGTCGGGGAACCCGGGCGGGAACACGGCGGTAGCGGTGCTGCTGGGCAGGTTGACGAACTCGGCGGTCGAGTTGCCGGCGAACGTTGCCGTCACGCGCTGGAACGGCAGCAGCTTCTGCGCGGTCGTGCAGGTCGCGACCCCCTCGCTGTTCGTCACGGCCGTGCACACCGGCGAGCGATCGACGCTGAAAGTCACGGGCTGGCCGATCACCGGACCCCACCCCGACGCTGCATCGGGATCCGTGCGGCCCCACCCGGTCGTGAGCTGCGCCGTCAACGCGTTCGTGAGCTGCTTCGGTTCCGTCACGGCGAGCGTGGTCACGCGCCAGACCGGCTCGTTCGCGGTCGCGTCGCGGGTCGCCAGCCAGGCGGCCGCGCACTCGCGCCAGATGGCAGCCGCGCGACGGGTCCTGTCGTTGCCGATGACGAAGGGATTCGGGTTGCGGCTGCCCGTGTGCTCGATCTGCTGCATGTGCACGGTCGAGCCGTCCGAGGTGGGGTGCGTGAGGAAGGTGCCCTCGAGTCCGTACTTCGACACCAGCGCGTACGAACGCTCGGTGCCGGTCAGGTAACCCCGCGCCGACGCCACCGCGGTCGGGTGACCCTGGCGCCCGCCCATCATCAGCTTGTACTCCTTGCCGCTCTGGTGAACCGGAACCGCCAGGTTCATCATGCCCGGGGTGTGGCCCGGGATGGACTGAAAGACGAACTTGATTCCAGCGATGGTCCGTTCCTGGGGCTCCGCGACGCTGGAGGGGATCTGCACCGGGTTGTAGGTCTTGCCGGCCGCATCGCCCGAACCGAGATAGATCTCGAGGTTTGGCCCGAAGATGGCACGAAGCCGGTTCGCTCCACCGTCGTGGTCGAAGTGCCCGTGGGTGAGGATCACCGCTTGCAGGGGCTGACTGGCACTGAGGCCCAACGACTGCAGCGCCGGCATCGTGTACTGGTCCACCTCGGCGCTGTTGTTCAGTGCATCGATCAGGATGAAGCCGCCGGTCGGCGTCTTCATGATGTACTGGCCCACGTACATGTCGCCGATGTACCAGACGTCGTCGAAGACCTGCGTGAGCGGGACCCGGGTCGCACGGCGCTCACGACTCGAACGGTCGTACATCGTCGGATCCTCCACCGCATCGCAGGAGTAGGTCCGGTAGTGGTTGACGAGCGCCAGGTCTCCACCCGCGTTCTTCATCGCTGCCCTGAGATGCCGTTGAGTCTCGGCCGAGAAGGACTGGGCACGTGCGTCCGGACTCAGCGTGGAGGCCAGACCGGCAATCGCCAATGCGATGACGAACATCGACGACCGTTCCGAGCCGCGCCTCGCGCCCGGTGACTCATGGCCAACGTGTCCACTCCCGACTTCCGTGCCAGCCTTGCTCATCATGGATAACCCCAGTCTCCGAAGAATAATTAGAAGAAGCAGATGTGCCGTCGAGAAGCCCCGAGCGGGGCCGCGGCGCATCGCCGAACGAAGCCTCCGCCGGCCGCGACCGAAGAACGCTGCGGGCATTCTGTTGGTGGGCAGTTGCTGCGGTCCAATAGATTCTTTTTTCGCACTCATAAACCGCGGCGGCGCCCGGCGAAGGCGGGCCGCGGCTCTCATGGCGGAGAGCCGTTGCTTATGAGATCCGGTCGATGCGTGCGTCGACGACGGCAGGGCCGCGACGCGGGCGGACTTCGGCGCTCTTTGGTGCCCAATCGAAATTGGGCGCCCCGCGACCTCTGCCGTTGCCGAACGCGCGAGTGCCGACCGTAAAGGTCGGACCAACGATGTCGAACCGCTCGGCTATGTCAGGGGACTGTTCATGTCGGTCGCGTCGCGAGCTTGCGTGCCGGCCGCGTCACTCGTGCAGGACTCGGTTCGTGCGCCGGACCAACGCGCAGGCGAGGCGAGGCCGCACGTCACGGCGCGGATGCCGCTCGACGCTGCTCGTTGCGGACTCACGTCGCCGGTGCGCGAAGAGCGGTGAACGGTGCCCGGCACCTCGGGAGCTCGCCCGCTGGATGACGCGCGCGCGAAGGGCCGCCGCGCGCGTCGATGCGTCACTCGATCCTGATGTCTGCCTGCTTGATCACCTGCGCCCACTTCGCGGTCTCGCTGCGGATGTAGGCGGCCATCTCGTCGGGCGTGCTGGCGATCGGTTCCACGCCGGCGTCGACCAGCTTCTGGCGCACTGCAGGGTCCTGCACGGCCTTCGCGAACTCGGCGTTGAGGCGGGCGATCGCATCGCGCGGCGTGCCGGTCGGTACCGCGAGGCCTTGCCACGCCCACGCCTCGAAGTTGGGGATGCCCTGCTCGGCGAAGGTCGGCACGTTCGGCAGGGCGGTGATGCGGCGCGGGCTCGCGACCGCCAGCACGCGCAGCCGGCCCGCCTTGATCATCGGGGAGCCCGCGGCAAGGTCGACGAACATCACCGGCACCTGCCCGGCGACGACGTCCTGGATCGCCGGGCCGGCCCCCTTGTACGGGACGTGGCTGAGCTTGATCCCGGCACGCTGCTGGAACAGCTCCATCGTCAGGTGGTGGGTGGTGCCGGCGCCGACCGAGGCGAAGCTCATCTTGCCGGCTTCGCGCTTGGCTTCGTCGATGAACTCGCGCACCGTGGTCGCCTTCGACAGGTTCGGGTTGACCACCAGCAGCATCGCGAACCGCGCGGTCAGCGACACCGGAGCGAAGTCCTTCACCGGGTCGTACGGTAGCTTCTTGTAGAGGCTCGGGTTCACCGCCAGCGTGGTGCTGTCGGCGAGCAGCACGGTGTAGCCGTCGGCAGGCGAGTGCGCCGCGGCTTCGGCGCCGATGATGGTCGCGGCGCCCGGCTTGTTCTCGACGACAATGGTCTGACCAAGCTGCTCGCCGAGCTTGCCGCCCACGGTGCGGGCGAAGAAGTCGGTGCCGCCGCCGGCCGCGTAAGGGACGATCAGGCGGACGGGCTTGGTCGGGTAGCCCTGCGCTACGGCGGGCGTCGTGCCGAGGGTCGAGGCGAGCGCAAGGGCGGCGGGCAGGAGCAGGGTCAGCCGGCGGCTTGACGAGAGCATGGGACGGTCTCCGTTGGTGTGGGTGTGAAGGGTCGGTCAGAGTTCGATCACGAGCCGCTCGCCGCAGGCGCGCGAGCAGCAGGTCATCATCTTGGCGTTGGCTTCGCGCTCGGCGCGCGTCAGCACGACATCGCGGTGGTCCACCTCGCCGGCGAGCACGCGCACCTCGCACGACCCGCAGAGGCCCTCTTCGCAGTCGCTCTGGATGTCGATGTTGGCGGCGCGCAGCGCGGCGAGCACGGTCTGGTCGGCGCGCACGTTGACGACGATGCCCGAGTCCTTGAGCTCGACGTCGAACGCGTGCTCCTTCGCCGGGTCGAGCGTGCCCAGGGTCGATTCGAAGTGCTCGATGCGCAGCGCGTCGTCGGGCCAGACCGCGCAGATGCCTTCGAGCGCCTCGAGCATGCGCAACGGCCCGCAGGCATAGACGCGGGTCTCGGGCTGCGGCGTGCCGAGCAGCGCCACCAGGTCGTTGCGACGTCCCTCGTCCTGTGCGTAGAGGTGCAGGCGGTCGCCGTGCAGCGCGCGCAACTCGTCGACGAACGCCATCGTCCGTCGGCTGCGCCCGCTGTAGTGCAGCTCGTAATCGATGCCGAGCGCCTTGGCTCGACGTGCCATCGCGGCGATCGGCGTGATGCCAATGCCGCCGGCGACGAACACGATGCGGCGCGCGCCCTCGTCGAGGCGGAAGTGGTTGCGCGGGCCGCGGATCTTCAGCACGTCGCCGACGCGGGCGTTGGCGTGGATCCATGCCGAGCCGCCGCGCCCGGCGTCCTCGCGCAGCACCGCGATCTCGTAGGCATGCGCGTCGGCCGGGTCGCCGCACAGCGAGTACTGGCGGGTCGTGTCGGGTGATCCGCACTCGACGTCGATGTGCGAGCCCGGCGTCCAGCGCGGCAGCACGCGGCCGTCGGGCGCCACCAGCCGCAGGCGCACGATGCCATAGGCGACCGGCGTCATCTGCTCGACGCGCAGCGGCCGCGTGATCGCGTGCGCCGACGGTTCGCCGATGCGCACCGGCACCTGCGCGTCGCGGAGGGAGGGGTCGCGCCGTTCCGGATTCAGCGCCGGGTCCCACTCGACCCACAGGTGCTCGGGCCCGCGGAACGACGTGTTCGGCACGTAGCTGAAGGTCTGCTCCGCCAGCCGCATGTGCGGCAGGCGCCGGCTGAACGCCTCCAGGAAGATCTGCAGCTCCATGCGCGCCAGGTTCTTGCCCATGCACTGGTGCGCGCCGTAGCCGAAGGTGAGGTGGTCGCTCGCGTTGGCGCGCCGGATGTCGACGCCGTCGGCATCGGCGAAGTGGTGCTCGTCGTGGTTGGCCGACGAGGTCACGATCAGCAGCTTCGACCCCGCCGGGATCGCGATGCCGTCGATCACGACGTCCTTCGTCGCGAGGCGCCGCCACGCCGCGACCGAGCCGTTGTGGCGCAGGCACTCCTCGACCGCGTTCGGGATCAGGCTCGGGTCGTCGCAGATCTCGCGCCACACCTCGGGGTGCTGCAGCAGCAGCTTCATCGCGTTGGCGGCGGCGTTGGCGGTGGTCTCGTGGGCGGCGACGATGCCGGCCATCATCATCGAGTGCAGGTAGGAGTCGGTCACCACCTCCGGATGGTCCTTCTGCTTGCGAAGGCCGTACTGCATCCAGCCCGGGCCCGACGGGTCCTGGCGCATCTTGTCGAGCACCTGGCCGGCGAACTGCCAGAAGTTGCCGACCGCGTGAGCCACCGCCACCTGTTCCTCCGGCCTCGGCCGGCCCCAGGTGTTGACGGTGTGCGCGATCGAGTACTTGCGGAGCGTCGCCATGTCTTCCTCGGGCACCCCGAGGAAGTGCAGCGCCACCGTGAGCGGCACCTCCCACAGCATCTGGTCGACGAGGTCGGCGCGGCCGTCGTCGATAAAGCGGTCGATGTACTCGCGCGTCAGCTCGCGCACCAGCGGCTCGTGGTGCTTCAGCGCCTCGGGCGTGAACGGCTCCATCAGCACGCGGCGGCGCGGCATGTGCGCCGGCTCGTCCTCGTTGACCAGCGTGCGATTCATGCCGTAGTTGTACGAAGCCAGCACCGCGTTGGCCTCGGGGCCGGTCGGGGTGATCTTCTCGAGCGCGATCGAGGGGCTGAACGTGAGGTTGTCCCGGAAGATCGCCTTGATGGTCTCGTAGCGCGTCACCACCCAGTAGCCGAGCTGCGGGCTCCAGAAGGTCGGCTCCTGCTCCCGCGCCCAGCGCACGTAGTCGGGCGGGTCCTGCTGGTACGCGTCGCCGAACGGGTCGAACTCGGCGGCAAGCGGGCTGACCGGGCAGCCGTTCGGCGCCGTCGGGCCGGTGACCGGGCACGTGCGGTTTGCGGCCGGGGAGAGGGAGCTGGACATCGTGTCGCGCGGTGCAGGAACAGGCCGTCGATGATGCACGCCCCGCCATGGTGCGCAACGCGGGCTAACCGCGACCTGCGCGTCGACGTAGCTTTGCCAGCCGGGCCGCCGCGCCTTATTCGCGCCGGAGCTGCAACGCGCCGCCGGCGCCGTCGACCGTGAAGCGCGCGCCGGCCGCCGGCGTGACCGGCGCCGAGCCGGCGAGCGCCAGCGGCTCGGGCGTGCAGATCGTGTGGGTGCGCGTCACGCGGGGCGCCAGGCGGTACGTCTGCTCGCCGAGTCGATAGCCGACCTCGCGGCCGCTCTGGTTGGTCACCGTGAAGCGGATCTGCTCGGCCTCGGGCCGCGCGAACACCTGCACGCCGTAGAAGCGCTTCGAGCGCGCGCTCTGCGCCACGCCGACGCCGATCTCGGCGACGTCGGTGCTCAGCAGGTTGCGACGGTGCGGCGGCGAGTTCTTCCAGCCCTCGACGAACGTCGTCGCGAGCTCGGCGGTCGCGAAACCGGCCGTGTTCAGCGCGAAGCCGATGTTCTCGGCGACCGCGCAGAACGCGTAACCACGCGAGCCGATGCGCTGGGCAGGCGTACGGCCGTCGGCGTCGTGCGCGTAGCGGTCGGTCTTCGCCATGTAGTCGGCGAAGCCCTGCGCGGCGGCGGCGAGCGTGGCGTCGGCCCGCAACGGCTCGAGTCCTTCGGCGCGCCGGAACGCATTGCTTTGTTCGACCATCAGGCGCGCGGCCGCGCCGAGGTCGGGGCGTGCCTGGGCGGCAGCCAGGCCGCTTCCCGCGACCCACAGCGCGATCGCGACGCCCTGGAACGCCGCCATCGGCGTGCCGCACGGCGCGACCGCGGCAGAGCGGGCGCGTGCGCAACCGCTGTGCACGGCGCGCCCGGCGCGTCGCCCGATACCGCGCGTGAATACCGCACGAAACCTGCCAGGTGATATTTCACGAACCGCGGAGCAGGCGTCGAGAAACCTGTCGAATACGTTTACAAGGCGGGTATTCATGGAAAGGAAACGTGTTGTGAATCAACGGCTTGCGCGGTTGGTCCGGGGCTTGCAATTCCCTCGTTGTCCAATAACAAGGGAATTATCATGACCCGCCTCTTTTCGACACTCGCCGCCGTCGCATTCGCGGCCGCAAGCCCGCTCGCTTCGGCCGGCATTCTCGGTACACCGGTTGAGGGCTTCATCAGCTTCAACGGCGGAAGCACCAACTACTTCAACTCGTCGAACGGCTTCGTGCCAGGGGGTTGCCAGAACTCGGGAACCGGGTCCACGACCGTCACGGTGGTCAATCCGGGCGCCGAGTTCTGCTTCGCCGACGGGCTCAACACGGATACCGCGAACTTCACCGACAACACGTTGACCTATACCGACGTGTCCGGGGGCGGAACTGCGTCGACGCTCCTGCGCTTCACGTTCGCGCCCGGCCTGGTCACCGGCGTCCTCGAGCTCTCGGACAACTTCCTGAACGGCGGAGCGACCGCGAGCTTCGCGGGCAACGTGCTCACGATCAACATCGCGACCTTCAACCCGGCCGGCTCGTACAGCGCGAGCTACAGCCTGTTGTCGGCACCGGCGGCGGTCCCGGAGCCTTCGACGCTCGCGCTGCTCGGGGCGGTCGGCGTCGCCGCGGCAGCGGTCGCGCGGCGGCGCCGTGCCGGCAAGCCGGGCTGAACGCCGGGCGCGCTGCAGCCGAACAGGTCGCATCGGCTGCGTTCGCGCGGGTGGGGGGGCTGACCTACAGCCGCCCGACGCAGCCGGGCGCGCCACAGCGGCAGGCGAGCTTGCCCTCGTGGTGCGTCTCGCCGTAGTTCACGGTGATCTCTTCGCCGACCTCGATGTCGCGCAGCGCGTAGAACTCGACCCGGCCCTGGCCGATGTAGAGGCGCGCGTTCGGCGCGCACGAGTGGTTGACGAAGCGCATGGGGTCGCTCGACATGCGAAAGTCGATCGCCCGCTTGTCCGAGAGCTCGACGATCATGATCCGCTCGTGGCGCGTCGCACGGATGCGCGCCTCCTCGACGCTGATCGACTCGCCGCGAATCTCGCCGATCTTGCGCCGGCGCGGGATCGGCTCGGCGGCGAACGCACCGTTGCCGTCGATCGGGCTCGCATCGACGCGGACGTCGAACTTCTGGTACGCGGGTCGCATCGGGCGAGTCTATGTCGCGCCCTCCAGGCGGCGCCGGCGTGCGGGATCGCGCGGGGCGGACGCCGCCGGCCGCTCGGGTACAAACGCCCGATGCAACCGACCTCCCACTACCTCGCCTGCGAAGGCCGCGAAGTCCACTACATGGCGTGGGGCGACCCCGCGGCCGAGCCGGTGATCGCGTGGCACGGCCTGGCCCGCACCGGGCGCGACATGGACGACGTCGCCGAGCACCTGTCGGCGCGCTTCCGCGTGATCTGCCCCGACACCATCGGCCGCGGCCTCAGCCAGTGGAGCCCCGAGCCCGAGAGCGAGTACTGCCTCGCGTTCTACGCGCGCCTCGCCGCATCGCTGGTCGACCAGCTCGGCTTCGGGCGCGTGCACTGGATCGGCACCTCGATGGGCGGCGCGATCGGCATCGCCGCCGCGGCCGGGCCGCTGCGCGGCCGCATCCGCAGCCTGCTGCTGAACGACATCGGGCCGCAGATCGCCGACGCTGCCGTCGAGCGCATCCGCAGCTACGCCGGCAACCCGCCCGCGTTCGCGACCGTGAGCGAGCTCGAGACGTACTTCCGCACCGTCTACAAGCCGTACGGGCCGATGAACGACGCGCAGTGGCGGCGCCTCGCCGAAACCTCGACGCGGCGCCTGCCCGACGGCCGGGTGACGCCCCACTACGACCCGAACATGGTCATGCAGTTCACCCACCACCCCGACGACTACCGGCTGTGGGACGCGTGGGACTCGCTCGACCTGCCGACGCTGGTACTGCGCGGCGCCGAGTCGGACCTGCTGCTGCCCGAGACGGTCGAGCAGATGACGGTGCGCGGGCCACGCGCCGAGGCGGTCGAGATCGCCGGCTGCGGTCATGCGCCGACGCTGAACTCGCCCGAGGAGTTCGCGCTCATCGAGCGGCTGTTCGCGCGGGCGGGCCGAGCGATGTAGATGTCGGGCGGCCGCGCGGGCCTCGGTGTGACGCGGCGCAGTACGCTGGCTCGCCAGGCGCGAGCCCCTTCGCACCTCAGCCGGTCACGTCCCCGATCCAGCCGGCCAGCGTGTCGAGCAGCGCCGCGCGCACGTCGGCGTCCGTACGGCCGCTCTTCGCCGGCACGTGGAACGAGTGGTCGGCGTCGTCGAACCACGCCACCGTGGCGCGCGAGCCGAGCGCGACGATCACGCGCCTGGTGAGCTCGACGTCGGCGAGCTCGTCGCGCGTGCCCTGCAGGAACAGCATCGGCAGGGTGACCTGCGCCAGGTGCGCCGCGCGCTCGTCGCCGGGCTTGCCGGCCGGGTGCAGCGGAAAGCCGAGGAACGCGATGCCCGAGACGCCGGGCAGCGGCTCGAGCGCCTGCGCCTGCGACGTCATGCGGCCGCCGAACGACTTGCCGCCGGCGACCAGCGCCAGGCCGGGCAGCCGGCGCGCCGCCTCGGCGACCGCCGCGCGCACCGTCGCGTGCGCGACCGCCGGCGGGTCGACGCGTTTCGAGCCGCGTTCGAGGTAGGGGAACTGGTAGCGCAGCGTCGCGATGCCGCGGTCGGTGAGGCCGTCGGCGACGGCGGCAATGAACGGGTGCGTCATGCCGGCGCCGGCGCCGTGCGCGAACACGAAGCAGCTGCGCGCCTCGGGCGGCACCTGCAGCAGCGCCGAGACGCTGCGCTCGGCGTCGACCGCGATCCTGACCGGCTCGAAGTGCGCCGGGCGCGGCGCGCGTGAGGGGTCCGCGGCGGGCTCGATCATGCGCGCCGCCCCGGCCGCTTGCTTACGCCGCCGGCCGGTCGGCCGCGCTGCGCATCGCCGAGCCGAGGTACAGCGCGACCGCGGTGCCGATCAGCGGGTACCAGAACGCCGGCTGCGACAGGATCGCCGGCGACCACTTGGTCGGGTCGTTGCCGCTCAGCGTGAGGAACAGCGTGACCCAGCACACCAGGCTCACCAGCAGCCAGCTCACCGCGAGCGTGCGGCCGAGCGCCTTGCTCGCCCCGAACGCCTTGGCGGCGGCCCAGCCGGCCAGGAAGCCGAGCAGCATGACCGGCAGCGCGACCAGCACCAGCGACTTGAGGTCGAGCAGCGCGACCACCTGCGCGAGCGGCAGCAGGTCGGGCTTCTGCGCCCACTCGGCCTCGACGAAGCGGCCGGCCTGGCCCTGCAGCAGCAGCTGCGCGCAATACAGCACGAAGGCGATCACGACGCCGGCGAAGACGCGCAGCACGTGGCGAGCGGGCGACGGGCGGCGGGGCGGGGAGAGGGGAGCGTCGGTGGCAGCGTTCATCGGGGGTGCAGTCTAGCGGCGGGGTCGGTGGGTTTCGGGTGAAGGGCTGGAGAGGTCGAAGGCAGGTGGCGAGCTCGAATTGCTTCGCCCCACGCGCAGGCAGGGCGGCTGCCACGGCGTGCAGGCAGGCGGCGTGCGCGGTCGTCCGGGTTCGACGCGTCGGCGCGGAATTGGATGCGGGTCGAGCCTCGTCGGTCGGACCGTCGGCCTAGAGCGGCGCGGGGTCGCGCACCACGAGCGTCACCGTGTTCACCAGCGGGTCCGGCTTGGCGATGACGCGCGGGATCGTCAGGCCGCGTCCCACCAGGTAGCTGCGGATGCTGACCGTCCGCGAGCTGGCGAGGCGTGGCGTCTTGTCGGCCTCGTCGCGCGGCGCGGTCACGGTGAGCGTCGACGCGCGGTCGCGCTGGCTCGCCGCGACGCGATCGAGCACGGCGCCGAGGGCTGGCCGCACCACCGCGCTGCCGGTCGCGAACGAGTGGCGCAGCGGCACGTCGATGCGCAGCGCGCCGTCGGGCTGCATCTGGAACACCACCGGCGTGCCGCGGAACAGGTCGGCGAGCCGGCGCTGCTCGATCGCGAGCGCCGACTCCACCGGCGCGCGCGGCGCTTCCACCGCCGGCGGCGGCACCGCGAGCAAGGTGTCGGGCTGCGCCGGCGGCGGCTCCGCGGCGCGCGGCGCCGGCGTCGTCTGGCAGGCGGCGAGCAGCGCGAGGGCCGCGGCCGGCAGGGCGAATCGGGTCAGGCGCATGGGGCGCGATTACATCAGATCGCCGTTTTCGATTGCTGCGGCGCGACAAACCCGCGCCGCGGGCAGGCCCGGCGCCGGCGCCGACCCCCTCCCTAGAATGCTCCGCCTCTTCGCGACGAGAGCATCTCTCATGTCCTCCGGCCTGATCCGCATCCGTGGTGCGCGCCAGCACAACCTCAAGAACCTGGACGTCGACATCCGCACCGGCGAGATGACCGTCGTCACCGGGCCGAGCGGTTCGGGCAAGTCGAGCCTGGTTTTCGACACGCTCTACGCCGAGGGCCAGCGGCGCTACGTCGAGACGTTCAGCGCCTACGCGCGTCAGTTCCTCGACCGCATGGACCGCCCGGCGGTCGACAAGGTCGACGGCGTGCCGCCGGCGATCGCGATCGACCAGACCAATCCGGTGCGCAGCTCGCGCAGCACCGTCGGCACGATGACCGAGCTGAACGACCACCTGAAGCTGCTGTTCGCGCGCGCCGCCGAGCTGTTCGACAAGCAGAACGCCAAGCGGGTGCGCTACGACTCGCCGGAGACGATCTACGCCGAGCTGGTGGCGCGCACCGCCGAGGACGACCCGCGCCTGACGGTCACGTTCCCGGTCGAGCTGCCGGCGGACGCGAGCGCGCTCGACGTCGAGCAGTGGCTGGCGGCGAGCGGCTTCACGCGGGTGCACGCCGAGCGCATGGGCACGCTGCCGCAGCGCGACGCCGCCGACCCGAAGGCCACCAAGGCGGGCGACGCGAAGGCGGCGGCCAGGAAGGCCGCGAAGGCGAAGGCCGACGCCGCGCCGGCAACGCCGAACCGCATCCTCGACGTCGTCGCCGACCGCTTCCGCATCCAGCGCGTCGAGAAGGTGCGCGCGATCGAGGCGATCGAGACCGCGCTCAAGCGCGGCAGCGGCCGCGTCAACGTCTACGTGACGCCCGACGTGGCCCGCGAGCCGCACTTGCAGCAGCAGGCGAGCGCCGAGGCGTTGCTCGCGCCCGGCTCCGAACCGTCGGCCAGCGCGAACGCGGCACCCGCAGCCGCGGCGAACGAGCCCATCCTCTGGCGCTTCTCCACCGGCCTGCACTGCCCCGACAGCGACCTGCGCTACGCCGAGCCGCAGCCGGCGCTGTTCTCGTTCAACTCGGCGTACGGCGCGTGCGACGTGTGCCGCGGCTTCGGCCGCGTGATCGGCGTCGACTACGGGCTCGTCATCCCCGACCCGAGGAAGACGCTGCGCAACGGCGTCATCAAGACGATCCAGACCCCCGCCTGGCAGGAGTGCCAGGACGACCTGCTCAAGTACGCCGGCGACGCCGGCATCCCGCGCGACACCGCGTGGGCGCAGCTCACCGACGCGCAGCGCGACTGGGTGATCAACGGCTCGCCGAACTGGAACGGCAACTGGAACAAGCAGTGGTACGGCATCGCGCGCTTCTTCGAGTACCTCGAGTCGAAGGCGTACAAGATGCACATCCGCGTGCTGCTGTCGAAGTACCGCAGCTACACCCCGTGCCCCGCCTGCGCGGGCGCGCGCCTGAAGACCGAGGCGCTGCTCTGGCGCCTGGGCAGCAGCGAAGACGCCGACCGCGTGCTCGAGCCGTCGCAGCGCTTCCTGCCGCGCGGCGTCGACTGGACCCGCGAGCAGCTCGAGGCGCTGCCGGGTCTCACCGTGCACGACCTGATGCTGTTGCCGATCGACCGGGTGCGGCGCTTCTTCGACGGCCTCAGCCTGCCGAGCACGCTGCTCGACGACGCGCTGAAGCTCCTGCTCGACGAGATCCGCAACCGGCTCAAGTACCTGTGCGACGTGGGCATCGGCTACCTCACGCTCGACCGGCAGAGCCGGACCCTGTCGGGCGGCGAGGTGCAGCGCATCAACCTCACGACCGCGCTCGGCACCTCGCTGGTCAACACGCTGTTCGTGCTCGACGAGCCGTCGATCGGGCTGCACCCGCGCGACATGAACCGCATCGTCGAGGCCATGCAGCGCCTGCGCGACGCCGGCAACACGCTGGTGGTGGTCGAGCACGACCCCGCGGTGATGCTGGCCGCCGATCGGCTGATCGACATGGGCCCGGGCCCCGGCGAGCGCGGCGGGCAGATCGTGTTCGACGGCACGCCGCACGCGATCCGCAAGGCCGACACGCTGACCGGCGCCTACCTCGGCGCGCGCAAGCAGATCGGCATGGGCATCAAGCGGCTGGTCGGCGACTCGACGCCCAAGCTCATCGTCGAGAACGCGCGCGACCACAACCTCAAGGGCGTGACCGTCGAGTTCCCGCTGCTGCACCTGGTGTGCGTGACCGGCGTCTCGGGCTCGGGCAAGAGCACGCTGATGCAGGACGTGCTGTTCCCTGCGCTGCAGCGCCACTTCGGGAAGCCCACCGACGCGCCGGGCGCGCACGACGCGCTGCACGGCGCCGACTGGATCGCCGACGCGGTGTTCGTCGACCAGAGCCCGATCGGCAAGACCGCGCGCTCGAACCCCGGCAGCTACGTCGGCGCGTTCGACGAGATCCGGAAGCTGTTCGCGGCCGAGCCGCTGGCGGTGCAGCGCGGCTACGGCGCCGGCATGTTCAGCTTCAACGCCGGCAACGGGCGCTGCCCGACCTGCGGCGGCTCGGGCTTCGAGCACGTCGAGATGCAGTTCCTGTCGGACGTGTACCTGCGCTGCCCCGACTGCGACGGTCGACGCTTCCGCGCCGAGATCCTGGACGTGAAGATCGAGCGGCGGCTGCCGGGGGAGGTCGGCGCGGCGACGCTCGCGGCGCAGCGCGGCGGCGTCGCCGGCGGCGCGGCGCGGCGTGGCGCACTCGGCTCGGCTGCAGCGCAGCCGTCGGACGGCTCGACCGAGCGCCCGCTCGTCGAAGGCGACCTCTCGCTCGACGCCGCCCCGCACGTCGTCGACGCGCCGCCGGCGCCGCGCGACCAGCTCAGCATCGCCGACGTGCTCGACCTCACCGTCGCCGAGGCGGTGCAGCGCTTCCGCGACGACCGCAACGTGGTCCGCCTGCTGCAGCCGATCGTCGACGTCGGCCTCGAGTACGTGAAGCTCGGCCAGCCGGTGCCGACGCTCTCGGGCGGCGAGGCGCAGCGCCTCAAGCTCGCCGGCTTCCTGGCCGAGTCGGCGCAGAGCGCGACCGCGAGCCGCCAGCCGGTCGCCCGCAAGGGCACGCTGTTCATGTTCGACGAGCCGACCACCGGCCTGCATTTCGACGACATCGCCAAGCTGATGCGGTCGTTCCGCAAGCTGCTCGACGCCGGCCACTCGCTGATCGTGATCGAGCACAACCTCGACGTGATCCGCTCGTCGGACTGGGTGATCGACCTCGGCCCGGAGGGCGGCGAGGGCGGCGGGCAACTGGTTGCGACCGGCACGCCCGAGTCGCTGCGCCGCCACCCGACGTCGCACACCGGCAAGGCGCTCGCGGCGTACGAGCGCGCGCTCGGCCTCGACGGCCATGCGGTCGAGGAAGAGGGCGCGCTGCTGCAGACGGTGCTGAAGGCGGCGCGCGACAAGCGGCGAGCCGAGCAGGGCGAGTTCATCCGCATCGTGAATGCGCGCGAGCACAACCTGAAGGGGCCGTTGCCGGCGGTCGATGGAGGCGGGGCGGGCTTGGCTGGCCTTGCGGCGGCTGCGGCGAACGCGGGCGCTGCGGCGCTCGTCGCTGGAGCGAGCGCGACCGCGCGCGTGACTGCCTTCGCTCAATCTGATGACGAGCGCACGACCACTGTCGCGCTCGATGCGGCGGCATTGGAGTCGACGAGCGCAGCCCCCGCGGCTGCATCCAGTCCCGTCTTCGGTGCGGTCAGCCACGCCGAGCGGGCTTCTGTCGACCGCAAGACCTCCGGTCTTTCCGTCTCGATACCGCGCAACAAGTTCAGCGTGATCACCGGCGTGTCGGGCTCCGGCAAGTCGACGCTCGCGTTCGACATCCTGTTCAACGAGGGCCAGCGGCGCTACCTCGAATCGCTGAACGCGTACGCGCGCAGCATCGTGCAGCCGGCCGGGCGGCCCGAGGTCGACGCGGTCTACGGCATCCCGCCGACCGTCGCGATCGAGCAGCGCCTGTCGCGCGGCGGCCGCAAGAGCACGGTGGCGACGACGACCGAGGTGTGGCACTTCCTGCGCCTGCTTTACGTGAAGCTCGGCGTGCAGCACTGCATCAACGACGGCACGCCGGTGCGGCCGCAGAGCGTCGAGAGCATCGCCGCGCAGATCCTGCGCGACCACGCCGGCGAGCACGTCGGCCTGCTCGCGCCGCTGGTGGTGGCGCGCAAGGGCGTCTACACCGACCTCGCCAAGTGGGCCAAGGGAAGAGGCCACACGCACCTGCGCGTCGACGGCGAGTTCACCAAGGTCGACCCGTGGCCGCGCCTCGACCGCTTCAAGGAGCACACGCTCGAGCTGCCGGTCGGCGACCTCGTGGTCGGCCGCGACAACGAGGCCGAGCTGCGCGAGCTGCTCGCCACCGCGCTCGACCTCGGCAAGGGCGTGCTGCACCTGCTCAGCCCGCTCAACGGCCTGCACGGCGCGCTGATCGCCGGCACGCCGACCCGCAAGGTCGGCCAGGTGAAGGTGTTCTCGACCAAGCGCGCGTGCCCGACCTGCGGCATGAGCTACCCCGAGCTCGACCCGCGCATGTTCAGCTACAACAGCAAGCACGGCTGGTGCAGCACCTGCGTGGGCACCGGCCTCGCGCTCACGCGCGAGCAGCGCAAGGCCTACGACGACTCGATCCGCGACGACGACGAGCAGGGCCGCGAGCAGACCTTCCCGAGCGAGGAGCCCGAGGTCGAGGGCGTGGTCGACGAGCCCTGCCCCGAGTGCAGCGGCACCCGCCTCAACGAAGTGTCGCGCCGCGTCACGTTCGACGAGCACTCGATCGCCTGGATCGCGCAGTGGTCGATCACCGACGCGCGCGAGTGGATCGAGGACCTGCAGGCCGGCAACCGCCTCAACGCCCGCGACGCCGAGATCGCGCGCGACGTGATCAGCGAGATCCGCAGCCGCCTCGAATTCCTGGAGCAGGTCGGCCTCGGCTACCTCACGCTCGACCGCGCGGCGCCAACCCTCTCGGGCGGCGAGGCGCAGCGCATCCGCCTGGCGGCGCAGCTCGGCAGCAACCTGCAGGGCGTGTGCTACGTGCTCGACGAGCCGACCATCGGCCTGCACCCGCGCGACAACCAGATCCTGCTGAACGCGCTGCACACGCTGGCCGACAAGGGCAACACGCTGGTGGTGGTGGAGCACGACGAGGACACCATCCGCCGCGCCGACCACCTGATCGACATCGGCCCCGGCGCCGGCAAGCGCGGCGGCCGGCTGGTCGCCGAGGGCACCGTGACCGAGCTGGCGTCGAACCCTGATTCGGTGACCGGCCGCTTCCTCGCGCAGCCATTGGTCCACCCGTTGCAGCCGCGCCGCGAGGTCGGCACGCCGCCGGCGGACGCCGACCGCCGCGAGAGCGCGAGCAACGCGTGGCTGACCGTGCGCGACGCGACGCTGCACAACCTGCAACAGGTGACGGTCGACATCCCGCTCAAGCGCCTGGTTGCAATCACGGGCGTCAGCGGCTCCGGCAAGAGCACGCTCGCGCGCGACGTGCTGCTCGCCAACCTGCAGTTCATCAACACGCGCGGCGCCGCGCCCAAGTGGAGCGGCTGCGACAAGATCGACGGCTGGGCCTACATCGACCGCGTGCTCGAGGTCGACCAGACGCCGATCGGCAAGACGCCGCGCTCGTGCCCCGCCACCTACATCGGCTTCTGGGACACCATCCGCAAGCTGTTCGCAGAGACGCTTGAAGCCCGCGCCCGCGGCTACACGCCCGCGCGCTTCAGCTTCAACACCGGCGACGGCCGCTGCCCGGCCTGCGAAGGCCAGGGCGTTCGCACCATCGAGATGAGCTTCCTGCCCGACGTGAAGGTGCCCTGCGACGTGTGCCACGGCGCCCGCTTCAACGCCGAGACGCTGGCGGTGAGCTGGCGCGGCAAGAGCATCGGCGACGTGCTGACGATGGAGGTCGACGAGGCGGTCGAGTTCTTCGCGTCGATGCCGAAGATCCAGCATCCGCTGCAGCTGCTGAAGGACGTGGGGCTCGGCTATCTCACGATCGGGCAGCCGTCACCCACGTTGTCGGGCGGCGAGGCGCAGCGGATGAAGCTGGTGACCGAGCTGACCAAGGTGCGCGACGAGATCGGCCGGCGCGGGCAGAAGGCGCCGCATACGCTGTATGTGCTCGATGAGCCGACCGTGGGCTTGCATATGGCGGACGTGGAGCGGCTGATCCGGGTGCTGCATCGGCTGGTCGATGGCGGGCACAGCGTTGTCGTGATCGAGCACGACCTGGATGTGATTGCCGAGGCGGACTGGGTGATCGATCTGGGGCCGGAGGGGGGCGTGAATGGAGGCAGCGTGGTGGCGGAGGCGGTGCCGGAGGCCTTAGTAATGCGGGACGAAAGTCACACGGGGGCCGCCCTGGCGCCTGTGTTGGGGCGCGGATCGGATCACCTCGTCAGAGCGAAGGCCGGTTGATCGTGGAGCACGAGCCGATGCTTAACCAATCGTCTCCAACGGCTGCTGAGGGGCGCACGCGGAGTCCGGACAAGCCAAGCCACTTCCAAATCAAGTTTTCGCCGCTCGACCTGTTGAAGATCGTGGGCGGGATGGTCGTGCTACTGGGTCTCCTTCTGCATCTGGTTGGTGTGGCAACTCATAGCGCCTATCTCAGGGAATGGGGGGTTGAGGCCGCACTCTTTCCAAGACCACTTGACCGTGTACTTATTGATGGTTACGAGGTCTTGCTTGTGTCGGGTCTGAAGATATCGATCCTCCCGAACCTTTTGATCCTCGTAGCGTTCGCAGCAGCTGTGACCTTGTACTGGACTGCTTTCGGCGAGGCCTCACGCCGGATCGATGCCATGGAAGCAGCGCCGGCATGGCTTGAGAGGCTGCCTCGTTGGGCCCAGCTTCTTAGCGCGAGATTCGTTGTGGTCCTGGGCATAACGATTGCCGTGCCGCTTGCCATGTGGTTAATCAGCTACTTTCTGGCACAGCCTGTGGTGCTCGCCGAAAACAGCGGAAAAGCCCAAGCCGCCAAGCAGCGAGAGCAGTTTGCGAAGGGATGTCAGGCGGCCACGCCGACGGGTTGCTTCGAGCTCAGGCGAGGAACTGAACTCGTCGCTCGTGGCCTGCTTATCGATGGCTCGCAGGAGTACATCGCGTTCTACGACGTAGGCACATCCGGCGTACGCGTTGTACCGCGACAGGGAACAAGTTTCGTAAGAATCCGCTGACGTTGCGCTGGACTACTGTGTGCCGAAACCCTTCTCACATGCGGCAAACGATCCCACGAACTATCTTGGTGAGTGTCTGCTAGAGAATGAGAGGAGTCATTCGCGGCCGCTACTCCATGTGGCTGCTTTGATTAGCACCGGCCAGCCGGAAGGCTGTCGTAGCGGCGGTTACCGTGTGTGCGCCCAAGCCCTCTAGGGCGCCTGAATCGCGGTCAGCGCTGGATGGTTGGAAAAGTCCTCAAGCGCGGTTCTGAGAAGCGCTGCAAAAGTAACGAAGCGTCCACCGCCCCCTTGCGCGAGTTTCCGAAGTGCGGAATGCCAAGCGGCCTGACCAGTTGACTGAAACTCCAGTCGAGACAGGTCGCCGCCGGCTCGGCTCCAAATCTCCTGGTCCCGCGGACCAAGTGGGTATAGCTCAACGAGTGCTAACTCAAGTGCTACCCATGGGTCTTGAGTTGCCACAAACACCCCGGTCGAGCTTCCGGGCAAAGCTGACTTCTTGCCCCCGCAGCTCAAGGCGACCGCGAAATTCACTTCAAGGTTCTCAGCTTTGAAGATAGGGTGCTGGTTGTCAGGAATCTGCTTCGGAACTTCTTCAGCAACGTAGTTAAACAGGTCGAAGAGCTTGATGAATCCACTGCTCGACATGTCTGCGGCGCCCTTAAGACCCGCCAGAAGTGCGGTGGTAAACACGCTGTTTCGAGCCCCCGAGAACACAGCAGAAACCTCGTCGGCGCGGCATGACGCCATCAGTGCGCGGCCTCTACCAGAAGCCAGCTTGACGAACGTGTTGGACGAGTAGCCGGACTTGAATTCGTGGCCCTTGCCATCCGTCAATGTCTTCGACACGGAAGCGCCGCCGGCGTGGCAGGCATCGATGAAGACAAGAACGCGCTCGGCCTTGATCTGAGACAGTGCTCGGGCGAATTCGTCAGAGCTAATGGACGTTCCCTGTATATCGGCTAGGTCGGTGTCTACGGTCACCAAGACGCTGTCTTCATCGCCAGGACTGCCAACGACTGCCCCGTGGCCAGAGAAGAACACGAAAGCCGTATCATCTGTGCCAGCGCGAGCAGATAGCTCAGCTAACGCGTTGAGGACCGCTGCCCGCGTCGCTTGGCCGTCCAGCAACGTGACTACATTTGCGGGTTCATAGCCACAGTAGTTCGGAGACGTCAGCGTCGCAGCAACGTCTTGCGCATCGTTCAAGATCGCAGTAGGCAAGTCCGCGACTCGCTGGTAGTTCGCCACGCCAATGAGCAGTGCGTGGCCCTTTGGATAGCCAGTTTGATTCATAGGGCAGGAGGTTGTCGTTGATCGTTAGCGCCATCCGACGATGTCGGCGTCGCTCGCTAGGAGGCGCAGCCTTTCGTTCGCGCCGAAGTCGCTGCACATCACGCTCAGTAGGTCGCGTGCACCCGGGTGGCCACCATAACGAAGAGACCTGAGCGCGGAGTGCCATCGCGCTGTGCCGTTCTGCAACCTTCCGGGAAGGTCTGAGTTCTTGCCTCCTGCACGGGACCAGAGCTGTTCGTGGTCAGGGCCAGAGGGATACAACTCACACGCGACCTCTTCAAAGGCCCGCCACTTGTCCTCAATGCTCGGCTTCGAGATCCCAAGCCTCCACTGTTGGTAGAAGCTCAGGGAGCTCGCGCATTGCTGCAGAGCGGGCTTCAGATCGTAGCGCCGGTCTGCTAGCCGGTCGCAGAGGTATTGGACAGCGCGATCCCAGCGCCGGCTGTCTACGAGCGTCCCCAGTTGAACGGCGTCAGCATGAGGCAGCGATCGACCGTCCCTCATTAGGTTGGTCAGAAAGCCGACGAATGCGTCCTCCGCGAATGAGGGTAGGGCGCTCACGATTGCCAAGCGCGTCCCTAGCGGCACTGATGCTTTTTGAAGCACCAACTGAAGGTCTGAGCTCGCTAACACTGCATGTGCGAGCTCGGGCTCAGGTGCGCTCAGAGCGTCGCCGTTGACCACGGTATTCAGCCATCCACTGGCAGTCGCTCGCAAGTACAGGTCGCGGTGCGAAGCAGGGATAAGCGACCAAAGTCGCGCCCGGCCTGGCGCTGCGGTCAAGTCGGCGAGCGGCGTGCGGGCCAGTGCTTCGATTAGACCGGTAAATGCGGCATTTCCTTTTCCGAGGCAAGCCAGGACGCGGTCTCGCGCTTCCACGGCTTTGCTTGGCGCGCTCCACAAAGAATTGCTCTTCCCGATAGCGCTAGCCCACACCTTCTGTTCAGTCAGGTCTTGGCAGCGGATGCCAGCAAGCATCTCCGGATGCATGACCGATAGATCACCGCATATCTCCACCAAACGCTGGTCCTTCAAATCTAGCGTGGCCTTCAGCGTTTCATCGGGCGTGGCGTGTTGTAGAGCCAACCTCAGCCCCGTAGTGCTATCTGGCTGCATGTCGACTTTGAGCTGTTGCTCAGCAGCTTCCCGCGGAGACATCATCGCAGCCAACGCCGCACCGTGAGCCACCAGCCACCCCTTCTTGAGGAACAGTGAGAGAGCCGCAACAACATTCGTAGCCTGGAGCTTCTTTGGAGTCGCCTGTGCCAGAAGCTGCTCAGTGACAGCGTCAGATTGCAGAACCCGCACGGCGGCTGAAAAGGCAGAATGGCTCAACTCGGCCCATCGCCAGATAGCCTTCCAAAGGCCTGAGTCTCTTCGGAGCCCCGCGGCGTACAGGCCACCTGTCACTGCGCCGCGCCAAGCAGGGCAAGCAAGGTCGCTGTTGGCAGACGCCTCTAACAGCGCGACCAGGTCGGCGTCCTCTGCCTTAGCGAAGTCGAGCTTGCTCACCGCAAGCTCGACAGCCGACCAAAGTGGTTTCGCGCTTGGAAAGCTAGGCAGGTCCAGGTTCCTCATCAGCATCAGCTGCCTGCAGCTGGTCATTGGAACCTGAGCTGCAATACGCTGGATGAGTCTTGCTTTCGGCTCCGTGCCAAGGTCGGTCCGATTGGACAGGCCGTCCATCAAGCGCACGGCTTTAAGTAGATCGTCAAAGCCGTCCAGGCCCGTGACAAGGCTATGCAGCCTCTCGAGTTTGCTCAGCTCCTCAATGGTTGTGGCCTCGAAGCCAAGCTCCCCGGCCAAGACCAAATAAGGTCTTGCATCCCGCTGGCCGCATAGCACGGCAGCACTTACAGACTGGGGAGTTTTAATATCTCGATTGATGACGCCGTGCTTGGTCCAACGCGCCCGAAGCTGTTCAGGCGTGCACACGATAGTTGGCCCCTGCTGGACATCAAGGTCCTTGGGCCCGAAGCTAAGTCGGAAGGCGAAGACTCGCCTCATGGACGGCCAGAGGTTGCGCCAAAGCGCAGTCACAAGGCTTTCGAATCCAGCCACGCCCAGCCGAATCGCGGGTCCCTGCTGTTCCGCCAGAGCGTTGGCAGCACCGATCAGGTCCTCGGGGAAATCGGCTGTACTTGATGCCATCCCGATGTCAAGGGCGGAGAGCTCGTCCGGAATGGCATCTGTCGAAACTGCTAATCGTTCAAACAGCACGGTCAGGTCTTCGACTTGACATATGTCATCCAAGTTGACGATGAGTGCGTGGGTCAACACCATGCCACCACGCGACGAGCCCGAGTCTAGGAATGTCCGCGCTAAAACGTAGTGGCGGTCACAAGGGAAGCCGCGAACGAAAGGCGACCATGCCTGTACCCCTGGAGGCACTCCGTCCGGAAGGTCCAGCCGGGCAGCAACGCTTGCGGCGACGGCCGAGTTTGCGCTCGAGCCTCTGAGGCCGTGCCCGCCGCCCTCGATTTCGCCGTATACCGCTTGTTCGACGTGCATCTTAGGCGGCTTCTGCCATGAGTCGCTTGATTGGTAGCGTGATGTCGGCGCTTCGCTCCCCGTTAGGCAGGATCACGTAGCCAAAGTCCTCAGGGCCTCGGGTTGCGTAGTCCACATCGGGCACGGTCTTGCTCAGTGGCTTTTCCAGAGCAGAAAGACCGAGGATGCTCGGCGCGATCCAGTTGCTTCGCACGAAAGACCACAACATGGGCAAACGAGCCCTCAACAGGTCTGGGGGGAGTTCGGTCGTTTGTAGCTCGTCCCAGCAACTGAGCAGGAGGGTCAAACGTGGCTTGCGAAGCGGCCTGTCCAGGGAGAACTGCGCCAGATAGAGCAGTATCTGAAGGAGCTCGATCGTTCGCGCTTGGTCCGATGGCTCGAACTTCGCCGGCTCGTCCTGCTTTTCGGCCGTTGCGAAGGACCGCAGTGGGCGTGAGAACAGGTCCTCTTCAGACCGCAGCGAGTGCAGTCGGATGAGAACAACCCAATCCGTGGCCTGCAGGACCCGCTCGCGCCAAGTCGCTGGAATGCGGCGCTCTGTCACCAGATTCCGGACTTGTTCGCCGCCGTAATCCGGCCAGATTAGTTCGGCAAGGCGCCCCGAGTCGTCCTGGATCGGCCAGACGCTCTCCACGTAGCTGCTAGCTGGAGTGTGATCGGTCGCCCTGCCTTCAGTCAGGCAACCGAGTGCAGTAGTGAATGCTTCCAGGTTGGTCGGCGCCCCGTGCATTTTCAAAGCGCATGCCTTTACCATGAGCCGCTTCAAGAACTGGGCACCGTAGTGTGTTTTGCCAACGTTGGACTCGCCGACCAGCAGGATGGTGTGTTGCTGGGTCACGGGCTATTTCCTACTGAACCGGAATAGGGGATCGTGGGCGGATGGTTGCGTCGTGGGCAACACTACGCTGCCACGCTTGGTTGTGACGATCCAGTCGAACAGTGCACGAAAGCCGTTCTCGGCAACCACGCCCTCACGCGCAGCCACGCTGACTGTGAACTCTGGAACGGCCGGCGTCACAAAGGTGACCGCTCTTCTGATCTGCGCCTCCATTGCCGGCGGGACTTCGACATCTCCCTTGGTCCAGACCAGTGCCAAGGGGCGACCACGAGCTTCTGCGATAGCGCGCTGTGCGAGTAGCTGGAAGTCATTTCGGGCCATTCCCATTTTCGTACCGGATAGTGCTTGCCGGTCAGCGATGAGGAGAGTTACGTCCGCGTGCCGGGCGATCCAGCGAGCTCCCTCTGCGTCGGGAGCTTCTTGGTTCATCGCCCACTTCCTGAACCACTCTCCCGGCGCATCGGCAAAAAGCAGGTCACGGAGCGTCCCATCCCTGCGTCGAAACGCGAGGTGGAGCATGCCCGGCGCGCGTGCCTTTCCGCTCGGCGTGTGTGGCGGGAAGCGAGGCGGCAGTGGACCTGGCTGCCATCGCATGGAATACGCGACGGCTTCCCAACCTGTCAGCGTGTAGGAGTTGCTGAAGACGTTGTATTCGGTCGTCAGTGCCCCCCGTCCAAGAAGGAGATAGAACGAGCCTAGGATGGTCGTCTTACCGGCGCTCTCCGGCCCCACGATACCGACTGTTATGGGTTTGACTCGTCCGCTGATGAAGTTAAGGTCAGACTCCCCCATCGCCAATCCACTCCACGGAAGCAGCATCGCGTCCGATACAGATTGAGCTGTACCTGTTGGGCTCTCGACGCGCTTCCACTCCGGACACAAATCCCGCTTGAGGTGGCCAAGCGTACAGGTAGTGTTGTCGTCAGCGAAACAGTCTTGGTGAGGACACTTGGACATGCGCAACCTATCGCCTCTTGGCTCGCTTGCCGCCGTTGACGCTCGTAGCGCGTGCAGCCTGTAGTTCGCGGAACAAGAATGCTCCCCATTCAGCGGGGGACATCGTCGCTGATGCGTCCATCCCGCTTAGGGCGCGCAGGGATGCGACTTCAATCGTTGCGAGATCCTGACCGTGCCCAATTAGGGAGAGCAGCGGACCACGCCCAACTGGCGCAGGCACGTACTGCGCCGCCAGGGTGCGAAACGGCTGCATGAATGCGGCCGTCTTGGCGTCGCGAACCAGACTTGCGACGTCGCGCCGGCCGTTGCCTCCGCTCTCGGGCTCAGCAGGCAAGCAGCGAATGGCCTCCTTCAGGAATGCCGGCACACTTGCAGGAGAAAAGGTCGGCACTTGTTCATGAAGATCGAGAGCCATTAGTGCCGAGGCCTGGAAAGCAGGCATCTCAAGATAGCTTTCGTGGGCACTTGGCGAGTACAAGGCTTCCTTCCACCAGAGGAGGTTGGTGCGGCGCTGCAGGCCGGCCGTGGCGCCGCTAAAGCTGGCTAGCGCCTTGTCCACATGTGCACTAACAGTCTTCGCAAGATCGGCTAAGGGCGTGGAGATATCAACAGGTGCTGGAGCAGTCCCCTGCGCGACCTCGTCAATCGCTTCGCCGATGGCATCGCTAACCCGGCTTGAAAACTCTTGGGCCCATGCCTGCAAATTATTCTGCAAATGGTGGGGATTTGGGTTGGCGCCGCCCACAGGCCCTGTTGCCGAGTGAATCTTGGCCTTGAGTACGGCTCGGTCCACAACATGCGGTTCATACTCTTCAGCCGTGATGTTGGGCGCCTCGTACTGCAGCTGCTCAATGGTGATCATCTCCGGCGTCGCCCACTCGGCTTCTGCGCGCGCATCGACCTTGGTCTCGATATCGCTAATAGCCTCGCGCCATATCGGAGCTTCGTCGGCTGTCTCAGCGTGAGCCAGCGCATTGCGCGCGGTGTTTACGAAGGCAACTGCAATGGCGTCGTCCTCGCGAGCTGCTTGGACAAGTGCATCCAGCAGCACCGCTCGCAGGACGTTTACGGGCCGTCCCGTGAACGCATTGGCTACAGTCTCCCAACGCTTGCGAAGCGCCGCCATTGCCTCCTCCAGGACGGGATCCGAAGGCGGGACCGAGGGATCAGCGGCCACCATCGTGAAGCTGACCGTCCTGGATGGAGCCTTTCGTAGTGCAGTAGCCAAGTCCTTGGCCGTCGTGCGCAACTTCTCCAGCTTGGTGTCATCGCTGTTGAGGTTGATCGCCCCGATTTCGAGGAACCTCATCAGAAACTCTTGCTCCATCGCAGCCTCCCTGAGCTTTGTCTTAATTATCAAGGAATAATCCCGGACCACTCGTACCGGACGATCGCCCTGCCTCGAGCCGAGCGGATCAGTGGCGGGTAACGGGGCGACAGCGTGCGTTCGTCCGCGGTGGCCGAAGGGCCGGAACCGCTGCACTCGCGACCCAGGCCGCCTACTGCAATTCACCCGTCGATGGAGGAGCGGCTTACGCGGTCCGCAGCCGTACGATTGCGCTCCCATGCACGCCCGAGACCTGCGTGAAGCTCAACCCCTCGTCCGCACCGACGTCTTCGTTTTCTAACTCTGCCTCGGCACCATGACCTTCGGCGGCGGCAACGAGGGCATTTGGGGAAGGATTGGTCGGCTGCAGCAGGCCCAGGCTGACGCGCTGGTTGGTGCGGCCATCGAAGCCAACATTAACTTTCATCGACACCGCCGACGTTTATGCCGCCGGCCGCCCCGAGCAGATCACAGGGCAGGCGCTGCGCAACCTCGAGATTGCACGCGACGACCTGGTGATCGCGACCAAGGTGTTCGGCGACATCGAGCGCCGGCCCCAACGCGCGCGGCAACAGCTATAGCCAGATCCTCGCGGGCCTGAGCGCGAACTTGCAGCGCCTGCAGCTAGCTCGCGTCGACCTGTACCAGATCCACGGGTTCGACCCCGCCACGCCGATCTAGGAGACCGTCCGCGAGCTCGACATCACGGTGTAGCAGGGCACGTGGCCGAGTCGCGAGTTCAGCTGCGCGTGGCGGAAATCGAGATCGGCTGAGCGCTGGCCCGCGGTGATGCGCCATGCCGCGCTGCAGCCAGCCGGCTCCGGTATCGAGCACCCGCCAAGCCGACCAGCGTCTCAGTCCCCCGTCAGCTCAAACTGCCCCACCGCCACCGGCCGCCCAAACAAATACCCCTGAAACAGCGCACATCCGTGCTGCATCAGGAACTGCCGCTGCTCCTCCGTCTCGACCCCCTCGGCCACCACATCCAGCGAAAACGCCTGCGCCAATGCCAGGATCGTGCGCACGATGGTCGCGTCGTTCGGATGGGTCAGCACGTCAGCCACGAAGCTGCGGTCGATCTTCAGCTCGTCGAGCGGAAGGCGCTTCAGGTACGCGAGCGACGAGTATCCGGTGCCGAAGTCGTCGATCGAGAAGCACACGCCGTGTGCCTTCAGCTCGGTCATCTTGACGATGGTCGCTTCCACGTCGTCGAGGAGCACGCTCTCGGTCAGCTCGAGCTTGAGCAGGTCGGCCCGCGCACCGCTGCGGTCGATGATGTCGGTCACCTGGCGCACGAAGTCGGCTTGGTGGAACTGGCGCGCGCTCACGTTGACCGAGATCTTCAGCGTCGACGACGCGGGGCTTCGGGACCACCGCACCAGCTGATCGCACGCGGCCTGCAGCACGTGTCCGCCGAGCTGGTGGATCAAGCCGCATTGCTCGGCCAGCGGGATGAACTCCGCCGGCGGCACGTTGCCCCGCTCGGGGTGCTGCCAGCGCGCCAGCGCCTCGGCACCCACCACGCGCCGTTCGGCATCGACCACGGGCTGCAGGTAGATCTCCACCTCGCCGCGCTGCAGTCCCGCGCGCAGGCTGGTTTCGAGCGCGGCACGGGCCAGCATGGCCTCCTGCATGGCGGGGTCGTAGAAGCGCAGCGTGTTGCGGCCGGCACTCTTGGCCTGGTACATCGCGAAGTCGGCCCGCTTCAGCAACTCGTCGGCGGTGTCGTCCGGCGCGCCGAACAGCACGATGCCGATGCTCGGCGTGCTGCAGCAGGTGGCGCCGTCGATGTCGTAGGGCATGCCGATCTCGCGCAGCACCATGGTGGCCACCGACTCGGCGTGCGTGGCGGCCTGCATCGCGTCGGCACCGAGGTTCTCGACGATCACCACGAACTCGTCGCCGCCCATGCGCGCCGCGGTGTCCGCCTGGCGCAGGCAGCCGCTGAGGCGCTGACCGACCTGCTTGAGCAAGGTGTCGCCGGCCGCGTGCCCCTTGGTGTCGTTGAGATCCTTGAAGTTGTCGAGGTCGATGAACAACAGCGCGCCGTAGCCCGACGTTCGCGCGCTGTTGCCGATGGCGTGCTCCAGCCGGTCGAGCATCAGGCGCCGGTTCGGCAGTCCGGTGAGCGGGTCGAAAAACGCCAGCCGCTGCGTCTCGGCCTCGGCCAGCCTGCGTTCGGTGACGTCGGAGAAGCTGCCGACCATGCGCAGGGGCCGGCCCTCGGCGTCCCGCTCGACCACATCGCCGCGCTCCAGAACCCAGATGACGCTGCCGTCCTTGCGCCGCATGCGGTGCTCGTGGCGGTACGCGCCGTGGCCCTGCAGGCAGCGGTTGATCGCCAGCTTGACCGCGTCGCGGTCCTGGTCGAACACGCAATGGTCGAAGTCGGCGAGGGTCGAGCTCAGATCGGCCTTCTCGTAGCCCAGCAGTTCGTACCAGCGCTGGTTGTGCTGCAGCCGATCGGTCGCGAGGTCCCAGTCCCAGACGCCCTCGCCGGTCACGTTGAGCACGTAGCTCAGGCGGCGCTCGCTCTCCTGCACCTGCTGCTGGGCACGTGTGATGTCGGTGATGTCGTGCGCGATGACCAGGATGCGCGGCAGGCCGTCGTCGCCCATGAAGGGCTTCTTGATCGACTTGAAGTGGCGGGTCTCGCCGGTGCGGTCGTCCGTGGAGTCCTCGAACACGACCACGGTTTCGCCGCGCGCCATGATCTCGATCACGTTGCGCCGGAAGAACTCGGCCTGCTCGGGCGTGGCGCTGTAGTCGCCGTCGTGCTTGCCCACCATGTCGTCCGGCGTCGTGCCGTAGAAGTCGGCCACCGGCTTGTTGCACAGCAGGAAGTTGCCCTCGTGGTCCTTCATCACGATGAGGTCGGGGCTCTCGTCGACCACTGTGCGCAGCAAGGCCCGCTGAGCACGCAGGTCGCGCTCGACGTCGCCGCAGTGCCACGAATCGCCGCTGACGTGTTCCAGCCTCGCGCGCAGCGCGTGGATCTCGCGGCGCAGCGGCAGGCAGGCGGGTCTGTCGAAAGCGATCGTCGTTTCGACGACGTGATCCATGGATGTCTCGGGGGGGTGTCGGGGCTAGGGGCAGCGATCTGGAAGGCCGCTCATCTCCCTCATCGGCCCCGGCGGTGCGGACTTGAGCGCTCGAGCTGGGAGACACGCGCACCCTGCAACGATCGATGCGCCGGCAGCCTGCGCGAGCTGCGCGCGGCGCTCACGATCGCCGACGCCGCTCTAAGATGGCGGCCCGCCCTGCGCCGCGCCGCACCCACGACGATGGACGACGACCCGACCGTGCTCCCCGCCGACGCGCCGGCCGCCTATGGCGTCGTCGCGATCGTGCTGCACTGGGCGATCGCGGCGCTCATCGTCGGCGCGTTCTTCATCGGGCTGTCGATGGTCGACCTGCCGTTCTCGCCCCAGCGCTTCAAGCTTTACAACTGGCACAAGTGGATCGGCGTTGCCGTGCTCGCCTTGTCGGCGCTGCGTCTGCTCTGGCGCGCCGCGGGGCATGCGCCGCCGCCGCTGCCGGCGCACACGCCGGCGTGGCAGCGGCAGGCCTATCGCGGCACGCATCTCGTGTTCTACGCGCTGTTCTTCGTGGTGCCGCTGCTCGGCTGGGCGTACACGTCGGCGGTTGGCGTGCCGGTGGTCTGGCTCGGCCTGGTGCCGCTGCCGGATTTCGTGCCGCGCGACAAGGCACTCGGCGATGCCGTCTTCAAGCCGCTGCACGAAGTGTCGGCATACTTGCTCGCCGCCATCGTCGTCCTTCACGTCGCTGCCGCGTTGAAGCATCAGTTCATCGACCGCGACCGCCTGCTCGCACGCATGTGGCCGTGGTTCCCCACCCGGAGCCGGCCATGACGTTTCGAACGCTCGCCCGTGCCGTGGCGTGCCGCGCGCTGCTCGCCGCGGCGTGGCTGCCGCTCGCCGGCGGCGCGCTTGCGCAGGCGCCTGCCGCCACGCTCGTTCCCGCGCAGAGCGAAGTCACGTTCCAGCTCAAGCAGAGCGGCGTGCCTGTCGACGGCAAGTTCCGCCGGTTCGACGCGCAACTCGCGCTCGACCCCAAGGCGCCGCAGGGCGGGTCGGTCACGGTGTCGATCGACACCGCGAGCGCCAGCGTGGGCTTTGCCGACACCGACGCCGAGCTGCCACGCGCCCCCTGGTTCGACAGCGCCAAGTTTCCGCGCGCGGTGTTCCGCTCGACGGCGATCACCGCGCTCGGCGGCGGGCGTTTCGAGGCGAAGGGCAAGCTCGAGCTGAAGGGCACGGTGCGCGACCTGGTCGTGCCGGTCGCCATTGCGCAGAACGGAGCGCAGTCGACCGCGACCGGCGAGTTCGTCGTCAGGCGGCTCGATTTCAAGATCGGCGAGAACGAATGGACCGACGTCTCGCTGGTGGCCAACGATGTTCGCGTCCGCTTCAAGCTGGTGTTCACGGGCCTTCGCCCGTTGTAGCCGGTTCACACACTCCAGGAGACTCGTTCGATGTTGAAAGCCTTGTATGTGTCCGCGTTGTGCGTCGCGGCGTGCGCCGTGTCGGCCGAGCCGGTCACTTTCGCGATCGATCCCGGCCACACCGTCGTGACGTTCGAGGCGCTGCATCTCGGCACGTCGACGCAGCGCGGCCGGCTCGTCGCGAAGGAAGGCAGCGTGGTCCTCGATCGCGCCGCGAAGACCGGCAAGGCCGACATCACGCTCGACATGAACTCGATCAGCACGGCATCGACGGGCCTCACGGGGTTCCTGCGCGGCGAACGCGCGTTCAACGTCGCGGCCAACCCGACGGCGCGCCTCGTCGTCGACAGCATGACGTTCGACGGCGACAAGGTCGCGTCGATCGCCGGCACGCTGACGCTCAACGGCAAGTCGCAGCCGATGACGCTCAGGGCGAAGCGCTTCAACTGCTACGAGAACGCGCAGCTCAAGCGCGAGGTCTGCGGCGGCGACTTCGAAGGCACGCTGCTGCGCAGCCAGTACGGGCTCGGCTTCCTGGCGCAGGTCACGCCGGACGAGATCCCGCTGCTCGTGCAGGTCGAGGGCGTGCGGCAGCAGTAAGCGCAAAACGCGGCGGTCGAGCACGCTTTCCCGGCATCCGATGCCGCGGCGGGCACGCAGACTGCAGCGCTGTCGGGCATGAGCGGAGGCTGGCGCGCAAGAGGCCTGGCGCGCGATCGCGAGCCGAGGTCGCTGCTCGGCGCGGTCTGCAAGGTCTCAGAGCCGCTGCATACGAGCCGCAGCGACGAGATCGCCACTGACGCGCCGGGCAGCGGTCGCACGAGGCCCGGTGACGCACCGTCGTCGGTGGCGCGGTGACGGGCGTCGGCAGGCGATCCGCCATCCGCCTATCCTCGCGCCTTGCCTGGAGAACCCCCATGAGACTCAAACCCCTCGGCCGCACCGGCCTCTTCGTCTCCGAGCTCTGCCTCGGCACCATGACCTTCGGCGGCGGCGACGAGGGCATCTGGGGAAGGATCGGCCAGCTGCAGCAGGCCGAGGCCGACGCGCTGGTGGGCGCGGCCATCGACGCCGGCATCAACTTCATCGACACGGCCGACGTCTATGCGGCCGGCCGGTCGGAGCAGATCACCGGGCAGGCGCTGCGCAACCTCAAGATCGCGCGCGACGACGTGGTGATCGCGACCAAGGTGTTCGGCGAGACTGGCCCGGGCCCGAACGCGCGCGGCAACAGCCGCAGCCACATCGTCGCGGGCCTGAAGGCGAGCCTGCAGCGCCTGCAGCTCGACCACGTCGACCTGTACCAGATCCACGGGTTCGACCCCGCCACGCCGATCGAGGAGACGGTGCGCGCGCTTGACACCATGGTGCAGCACGGCCATGCGCGCTACGTGGGCGTGTCCAATTGGGCGGCGTGGCAGATCATGAAGGCGCTCGGCATCGCCGAGCGGCTGGGCCTGGCGCGCTTCGAGAGCCTGCAGGCCTACTACACGGTGGCCGGCCGCGACCTCGAACGCGAGATCGTGCCGATGCTCCAGAGCGAGGGCCTCGGCCTCATGGTGTGGAGCCCGCTCGCCGGCGGGCTGCTGAGCGGCAAGATCAGTCGCGACACGCAGGCCGCCGCCGGCGACCGCCGCGCGAGCTTCGACTTCCCGCCGGTCGACAAGGAGCGCGCCTACGACTGCATCGACGCCATGCGCGCCATCGCCGACACGCGCGGCGTCTCGGTCGCGCAGATTGCCCTGGCCTGGCTGCTGCACCAGCCCCAGGTCACCAGCGTGATCGTTGGCGCCAAGCGCCCCGAGCAACTGGCCGACAACGTGGCGTCGGTGCAGGTGCGCCTCACGCGGGACGAGCTGGCGGCGCTCGATGCGGTGAGCAAGCTGCCGGCGGAGTATCCGGGGTGGATGTTCGAGCGGCAGGGGGAGGGGCGGCGGAAGCAGCTTGTAGAGGGGAGCTGAGGCGCCGTCAGACAGCTACCGGGTTCGGCCCGCGCACTACATTCGGCTGTCTAATTACTTAGCGATTCCTGGACGATAGCCGGCCTCCCGCTATCGGCGTCGTCGAGCACGCGTTGCTGGTGCGCGTTGAGTATCGGCACGCTGGTGTCAAGGCAGCTTCTTGAACGAATTGGCAACTACAAAGCTTCCGACTCTGTTGCCCTGCGCGATGCCGGCATCCGCGTCAAATTGCCAATGAATGCCCAGCCAGATGCGACTTCGGCCGTTCGCGTACTCCGCGTGGGAGAAAGACACGAAAGATTGCGGCAGGCTAGGCCGCGGCTGAGCGTCGCCAACGCCATAGTTCTGTCCGTTGTACTCGTCAGAAATGAGCGTGAATGGGAAGTCGCCCTTGAACTCTTCGCGCATCACCTGCAGCACCGCGCCGCCGAAGACTGCGTGACCCGACGGGTACGATGGGAATGGCGGAGTAAAGTTGGGCCCGCGGCCGTTAGTCGCCGGCGCGCCTAGAGGCGTCCAGGACGGGTCAGCTGTCGTGCCGCCCTGTGCATTTCGTATGCCAGTTACGGGTCGCCAAAGTTGATAAAAGTATTTCGCTTCCCAAGCCGAAATGCCGGCATCGGCCATCGCGACATTGATGCGGGCCATGTAGGCAGCGTAGTCAGAGATCGTCATAAACGATTTCCGGCTAAGGGCGAAGTCCAGCGCCATCTTGTTGTATAGCCGCGGCGGTGCGCAGAGCGCCGGCGTTCCGTCGTAGGCCCAGAACAGCCCCTCGAAAGTCTGAAAGTCGCGTCGATCGGTGGCCGACGTCGTTCCGTCCGCGCCATACTGCTTGACCTCGTTGAAGGCAGCAAGATAGTGCGGCGAGTCAAGCTTCGGGTACTGTGCCGGGCGGAACTGCTCAGCGGACGTCATCACGAAGGGGCGAACGGTGGCCCATTTAGCCCCCAGAGCGACGGTCAAGTTTGAGATCGGATCGGGCGACCAAGCCTCCGGACAGGGGGCGCCGCCGCAGGGCTTGGGTGTGTAGTCAACGCCGTAGATTGGCTCCATATGGTCTGCCCCATCGCCCGCGCGCTTAACTAAGATGGCTTTGGCAGCATCGGAACCGACCTTGGCTCCCGCGTCGAGTTCGGCCTGCGGCACGGCTGGCGGCTTTGGCATGCGTGCGACGTCTTGGGTGAATAACGCGTTAATCCGCGGTTCCTGGTATCGATAAAGCGAGATCAGCGTGTCCCGGGTAGCCTGTGCGATAGCCCGATCGGTCGCGACGACGGAGTTGTTGAGGCCGTTGACAGGGGGCAATCCGACATAGCTCTGATGGGTCTGATGGATTGCGTTAACTGCTTCGAACATGGCGACGTGAACGATCGCCATGGCGTAGCTGGCGCGATGTGGGCCCAGTTGCTGTGCGAAGCGGCGCGGGTCGTCCCCTGATCCCGCCTCCACAGGTGTGTGGTCCAGCGCTGTGGTTTCCATGGCGATGTTGTGCCAGTTGATGTACCGCTCGAGCGTGGTTTCGGGAATCCTCCCGGAAAGAATGGACAGCGTCCTGCTTGACAGCGATTTCTGCGAGTCCTGCACGCTTAGGAGCTTGGCGAACTCCTCGTAGTTCTTCGGTTGCAGGTGTGGCTGGCCGATTGCCGCCATTGAAGTAAAGGCGATTACGCACCACAGTATTAAGCGCTTCATATAAATCTCCTTGTTAGGACTTCCAGCGCAGATGGTGGGTGAGCACCAGCTGCCTGCAACCATCAAGAAGGATGAGAGAGCCCGCAGGCCTACTACATGTTGGCCGCGACCTCGAACGCGAGATCGTGCCGATGCTGCAGAGTGAGGGCCTCGGCCTCATGGTGTGGAGCCCGCTCGCCGGCGGGCTGCTCAGCGGCAAGGTCACGCGCGACACGCAGGCCGCCGCCGGCGATCGCCGCGCGAGCTTCGACTTCCCGCCGGTCGAGAAGGAGCGCGCCTACGACTGCATCGACGCCATGCGCGCCATCGCCGACACGCGCGGCGTCTCGGTCGCGCAGATCGCGCTGGCCTGGCTGCTGCACCAGCCGCAGGTCACCAGCGTGATCGTCGGCGCCAAGCGCCACGAGCAGCTGGCCGACAACGTGGCGTCGGTGCAGGTGCGCCTCACGCCCGACGAGCTGGCGACACTCGATGCGGTGAGCAAGCTGCCCGCCGAGTATCCGGGGTGGATGTTCGAGCGGCAGGGGGAGGGGCGGAGGAAGCAGCTGGCGGACGCGGGGCGCTGAGCGCGCGGGCCGGTACACGAACCCGGTCGGACTGCGACGTCGTGCACGTGCGCGACTCGCTTCTTGCGGGCCCGACCGAGTGCCGCAAGGCGCCTCACGGAGCCGTCCAGATCAGCTTTCGCACGCGGCTTGCAGCCTGGAGCCCTCCACCCGGTCGTCGGCGTCGAAGTCGACATCGAACTCGGCACGTTCCGACGCGAAGTAGATCAGCTTGCGCGCGCTCGGGTCCGGGTTGCGATCGGGGCGGGGCAAGCCGAGCGACACGACAACCTGTTCGCGGGTCATGCCCTTGCGGACCTTGCCTGCCGCGATCGCCGCCTGCACGTCGGCGGGCCATGAGGCGATCCGCGGCCGCGGATCGTCGCGTACGAAGATGCGGTCGGCGAACTGTTCGCGGGTTTGCTCCGTGCGCGAGTAGTCGACGCCGGCGCTCGTCGGTCGCCCCTCGACGTTGACGTGCACACGTTCGCGCCCCCAGCCGGTGATCTTGACCCGCGCTCCCGGCGGAATGAACGGCAGCTCGGCGAAGTTGGCGTCACTGATCCAGCGATCGCCATAGTGCAGGTTGCAACACGTGTAGCGGTCTGCCGCTTGCAACTCGGCCGCAAGCTCGCGCGTGGGCGGCGCCACCACCTTCGTGCCGACGACTTGGCCGGTAACGGTGTCTTCGAGCCACACCTCGCGACGGAACGTGTCGAGAACGCCGGTGACGCGATACCTTCTTCCAGCGACGAGATCGACCGCCACCTCTCCGGTCACGTGATAAAGACGCGAGCCGGCGAACATCTCCTGAATCGGCGCGCCATACACCATGCGCCCGGTGAGCGTGAGCCGCATCGGCCCGGCCGGCAGAGGCCTCCCGGCCGAGCCGAGCTGCAAATCGAAACCCCTGTTGGAGGACGCCCGGCGCGTGGCATCGAGGTTGTTGCGGGTGTCTGCGCCGTCGATCTTCTCGACGTAGAACAGGATCCCGCTCTGGCTGTTACCGCCACCCGAAGCGGAGTCTTGAATGTAAGCCGGTGGGCCCGATCGGTCGGCGCCGGCTGATGACGCCGACGCGGCCGCTTCGATCGCCGGCGCTGGCGCCGGCGCGGCAGCCTGGGCATGCGCCGATCCTGGAGCAAGGGCGGCCAGCCACGCCAGCAACGCCAAGGTGGCGCGCGTCATGGTCTGTGCACCACGAGGTCGCGAACGCGGCTCGGCGCGTTGATCGCGATCGCCGTGCCCGAATCGGAGAAGTCGATATCGAACTCGCCGTCGTCCGACGCGTAGTACACCCAGTTCGCGGCCGACTGCGGCAAGGGCGTGATCTCGTAGCGCGGCGGTCCGAGCGACATCAGCACCTGTTCCTTCGTCATGCCGAGCACGATGCGGCCCGCGCGGATGGCAGCCTGCACCGCAGGCGCGAAGCCCGCAAGGCGGACCTTCGGATCGTCACGGACGAACAAGGTCTCAGCCAGCTGCTCGCGAGTACCTTTGAAGTGGCCGTAGTCCACCCCGGCGCGCATCTTGACGCCATCGATCAAGGCATACACGGTGCCGCGCCCCCAGTCCGTGACGACGACCTGCGCTCCGATCGGAACGAACGATCGGGTGGTCAGCGAGTGGTCGCTGATCCAATCTTTCTCGTAACGCAGGTTGCAGCAGGTGTAGCGCTGGTCGGAAGCTTGCGCGTTGGCCTGGGCTGCCGCGATGCCAGGGACGGCAGCGGTCAGCGCGGCGGCGATGGCAATCCATGTTCTTGTGATCATCAATCCCGATCCTCGAGCCAACCTCTCGGCGCAAGCGAGCGTCGGCTGCGGCGCGCCGGAGGTGCGAGCGACTTATACCCGGCGCCTCATGGTGAGGCGACGAAGAACTCCACGCCGGAACGCAAGGCGAGACATTTTGGGTAGCAATCGTCCTGCCGCCGCGCTCGAGCAACGCTTCGACGCGCGCCGCCGAGTATCTGGGGTGGATGTTCGCGCGGCAGGAGGAGGGGGGCGGAAGCAGCTGGCGGACGCCGGGTTGTGACCTCGGCGTGAGCCGCGAGAGCCGCAGTCGATATGTGTCGCACGACACGCATCTTGCGTCGTTCCAATGCGACGAGCACCGCACGCACAGCGTGCTGCTGGCTAGACTGAAGCGCCTGGGTCCGCGACGGATATCCCGGCACGCAAGGAACACCCGGCGCCATGGCTCGACGTTCGAAGACAAGCCCTATCGAAGACCTGGTTGCGGTGCTTGCACGCCTGCCTTGGTGGGCGTGCCTGCTGTTCGCGCTTGCCAGCTACGCGATCCTTCATCGACTGGCCATCCGGCCGCTTCCGACGGTCCAGTCAGGTCAAGTTTCCGATCTCATGACTGCCACGATGGGGCGTGCACTCGCGATGGCCGGCGAATACATCCTCCCGTTCGCGGGCGTGCTGGCGGCGATCATGTCGGCACTCGGGCGGCGCAAACGGGCGCAGTTGGCCGCGAATGTCGCCGGCTCACGAGGCGCGGACGCACTCCAAGGAATGTCCTGGCAGGAGTTCGAGCAGCTGGTGGGTGAGGCGTATCGCCTGCAAGGCTTCACCGTCAGCGAAACCGGTGGCGGCGGGGCAGACGGCGGCGTCGACCTGGTACTGCGCCGCGGCAGCGAAAAGTTTCTCGTGCAGTGCAAGCAGTGGAAAGCGTTCAAGGTCCCGGTGCAAGTCGTGCGAGAGCTTTACGGCGCGATGGCTGCGGGCGGCGCCGCAGGTGGCTACGTGGTCACCTCGGGCACCTTCACCCGGGATGCCACCGTGTTCGCGAGTGGCCGCAACATCCAGCTGGTGACGGCGAGCAGCTGTTCCAGATGCTCGAGCACGCACAGGCGGCGCGAGCCCGCCGATCGGCAACGCGGGTACCGGCCCCATCGCGCCCCGCTGCGGCGCCGGCAGCAAGCACTCTCGCACCTGCGCCAGCCCCGGCCGACGCTCCGTTGACGGCCGCCGCGTGCCCTCGGTGCGCTCGCCCCATGACGCTGCGTACGGCCAAGCGCGGCGCGAACGCGGGCAACGCGTTCTGGGGATGCACGGGTTATCCGAGCTGCCGGGAAACCCGGCCCGCCTGACTCTCGACGTCGGCCGACGAGACTCGCGGAGAATCATTGCGGGCCTTGCGCTCTCTCAACGGCGACCCCCAGGACTCCTGGCCTCTGAGGCCCTCCGCCTCACCTCTCAACGAAACCGATCCGGCACGTTGCACGCCGGATCCTGCCCGGTCCCCGCCTCTTGCACGATGCCGTTGGGCAGCACTGTGACCTGGTAGATCAGGCAGCTGCCGTAGCGCATGCGGTAGTTCCAGACGGTGGCGTTGTCCTTCCGCACGCCGAACTGGTAGTAGGGGTAGCCCAGCTTGCTGATCACCTCGGCGCTCGTCATTCCGGGCTGGATGGGTTGCTCGCCTTCGCTGACCACGTACGGCGCGGAGCCGCCGATGGGCGCGCTCACGCCGACGCCGATGCCGCCGCCGTGACCGCCGCCGAAGCCGCCGATGCCGAGCACGCCGCCTGCACAGCCGGCAAGCACGACCACCGGGACGATGAAAAGGAGTCTGTTCATGAACGTGGCCTTCAGGGGTTGAACGTCGGTCGACTCGGCAGGCCAGGCATCGTGTCGATCGGAGGCTGCTGCACGAATCGCGCGCCCTGAAAAAAATGCTGACGGGCAGCACGAACTCGAGTCCAGTTCAGGCAATCCGGATGCCGGCTGGACGCTCGAGCGACAGACCTCTACACCCACCCCCTCGCGGCGAGCTCGGACTTGACGTACGCGTAGTAGATCGGCGCCGCGATCAGCCCGGCGACGCCGAACGCGGCCTCCATCAGCAGCATGGCGAGCAGCAGTTCCCAGGCCAGGGCTTCGATCTGCGTGCCCACCATGCGCGCGTTCAGGAAGTACTCGAGCTTGTGGATGGCCACCAGGTAGAGCAGCGACCACACGGCCACGATGGGCGACACGCTCAGGCTCACCACCACGATCACGACGTTCGAGATCAGGTTGCCGAACACCGGGATCAGGCCGGCGATGAAGGTGACCGCGATCATGGTCTTGATCAACGGAAGGTGGACGCCGAACAGCGGCAGCACGATCAGCAGGTACAGCGCGGTCAGGACGGCGTTGACCGCGGCGATCCGCACCTGCGCGAAGACGATGCGCCGGAACGCCTCGCCGAAGCGCGCGGCGCGGTTGACGAGCGCCAGGGCCAAAGGCCGGTAGTCGGTGGGCGGGTCTGCCTGCAGCAGCGCGACCAGCGCGCCGAGCACCATGCCGATGACGATGCGCACCAGCACCTGGACGGCTTCTCCGCCGATCGTCCGCACGTCGGTCACGTGCTGCTGCAGCCAGCCGACGATGGCGGTCTGCAACGCGTCGGCGTCGGCGGGGAGCGAGCGTACGACCCAGTCCGGAAGGCGGCCATGCCAGCTCGCGATGACCTCGGCGGACTTCCTGAGCAGCGCCACGTAGCCGCCGCTTTCGCTTCGGAAGAAGAGCACGGCACCCACGATCGCGAGCCCGAGCAATGCGACGACGACGCTCACCAGCAGCCCGACCGCCAGGTAGCGCGCCTTGCGCTCCTTGACGAAGCGCAGGCGCGGGGTCAGCACGTGCACCGACTCGAACACCAGCAGCCCCGCCAGCAGCGCCGGCAGGAGCCGGAAGTAGAGGACGAACCACAGCAGGAACGCCGTGATCAGCCCGGCGGCAATGACGTAGTCGCGACTCGGTTCGGTTCGAACGTCTTGCATCGGCGGCTCGTGAGATGTCGTGACCGATCTACCGCGGGTCGGGGGAGCCCGCGGCGGCGTCGATGGCTGGCGAGCTCGCGTGCAGGCGACGCAATCGAGCCACCGACCATGCGATCAGCAGGCGCGCCACGATCGACAGGGCGACCATGATGATCCCGACGCGAAGGATCGTGCGCTCGTGCAGACGAGCGGCGTGCTGGCGCCGCACCATCAGCTCGCGCTCGGCGCTCGCGATCGCCGCCATCTGCTGGCGCAGCCGCTCCATGGCCTCGCGCGCGCCACCCTGGGCGATGGCGTTCCGTGCCGCATCGAAGCCCAGACTGCGACGCAGTTCGATCGTCTCGGCGAGCTTGCCGAACTCGGCCGACACCGAGCGTTCCAACTCGTCGACGGAGCCGGCCGGCAGGACATGACGCAGTTGCTCGTAGCTCGGCGCCGCCCGGGCGGTGGCTCGCTGCAGCGGCAGCAGGTCGCGCTCGTCACCGGTGATGACGTAGTCGCGCACCGCCACCTCGGCATCCTCGACGGCGATCAGGACCCGGTTCACGTTGTCCAGCACGACGTAGGCGCTGTCGACGCCGTCGCGGCTCTGCTGCGACAGCGCGTGGTAGTGGAACGAGAGATAGCCGCCGAGGGCGACGATCGTCGCCATCGGGACGGCTCCCACGGCGTGCCAGAGGACGACCCGACGGGGTGGAAGGTGCCAGGGTTTCTTGCTCGTCACGACGGCAGCTGGCAAGTGGCTTGCCACGCCGGGCCGGACGCGTCGGTGCGGCCTTCGCCTGATCGGCCGCCCGACCGTGTCCGCGGACGCTTCGGGTCGGGCGGCCGATGCGAGGTCGCCCCGCCCCATCGGCGCCGTCCGCACCTCAGCACGGAACACACCTGGCATGTACTCGGCATCGGACCTGAAGACCGTTTCGCTCGATGAACTCCGGCCCACGCAGATCAGCCTCGGGCTCGACGCGGTGGCCACGAAGCGGCGCAAATGGAGCGCGCTCGCCGGCGACGAGCGTCGGGCGGCCATCGAGGACATCTTCCCGCCGGCCGTGCGGGGGCCGTCCGGCAAGTACTTCCTGCTCGACGGGCACCACACCGCGCTCGCGCTGATCCAGGAAAAGGTCGACCGGGTGCGCGTCGGCATCGCCGAGGACCTGTCCCGCCTCGGCGAGGAGGACTTCTGGGTCTTCCTCGATCACCGGAGCTGGCTGCACTGCTACGACGCCGAGGGGCGGCGCAGGCCGTTCGATGCGATCCCGCAGCGATTCGAGGACATGCAGGACGATGTGTATCGAACCCTGGCGTCGCGCCTGCAGGCGGCCGGCGGGTTCGCGAAGGTCGGCACGCCCTTCGAGGAGTTCCTGTGGGCGAACTTCCTGCGCAGGGCCGTCGATCGGGAGCTTCTCGAGAGCGAACCCGAAAAGGCTCTCGAAGAAGCGCTCCGCGCCGCTTACAGCCGCTCCGCAAGCTACCTGCCGGGGTGGTGCGGGCGCCTGGTCTAGTCGGAGAGCGCGGCGCGGCGCGCGGTGGGCGTCAGCCTCTTGCGCGGAACTCCAGCGACTGCTCCAGCGGGTGCGGCGGCCGCAGGCTCGCGTCGAGCTGGCGTGCGCGGCGCCTGAGCGCCTCCGGGTCCTTGCGCTTGCCCCGGTATGCCGCGAACACGTCGCTCTGGCCGATGCGATACACGTCGATGTGGTCGAACGACCCACCCATCGCGGCGATCAGCTGGCCCCGATCGACCTGGCCTGTGTAGACGTTCTGCATCACCACGCCGGTGCGCGCCAGGCGCGCCGCGACGATGCGGAAGAAGTCCGCGCCCTTGAGCGCGGCGGGGATCGACTCGTCGTCGTAGGCGTCGAGCATGATCACGTCGAAGCTGTCGCGCGACGTTTCGAGCCATTGGCGGCCGTCGGCCTGGTGCACGTGCAGGCGCGGGTTCGGCGCGAGGCCGAACCAGCGCGCGCCCAGCTCGAGCACGTCGCGGTCGATGTCGATCGCATGCACCACCGCGCTGGGGAACGTGCGGATCACGTAGCCGGCCATGGTGCCGCCGCCGACGCCGATGTGCACCTGGCGGGCATACGGCTCCGCGTAGACCATGCCCAGCATCATCAGCCGCGAGTAGCGCCCGGCGAGCTCGTTGGGCCGGTCGAGATCGACGATCGACTGGTACACGTAACGGTTGGCCGGGTCGAACACCAGGTAGCGCACGCGTCCCTGCTCGAGCACGGCGAGTCGCCCGAACTGCGTCTGCCGCTCCTCGACGATGCGCGCGCCGGCCCAGCCGGGGTGGAGGGCCTGTGCTGGAGCGGCGGCACGAGAGGCGAGGCCCGGCAGGCCCAAGGCGAGGGCGGCGCCGGCCCGAAGAAGGCAGCGGCGGGCGAGAGCGAGGGGATCGTTCGGTTCGAACACGGTCGGGTGCCCTGACGAGAAGGGTCCTGTGCGGCGATGCGGCTGTCGCGGCATTCTGCGGGCCCGAGGCAGGTGGGCGCCGGCTTCGCATCGCCGTCAGCGTATCGGCCCCGCCGGGTTGTTCTGCGTTGTTTTGAACCAGGCGCCGCCTTCACTCGGCCCGCGATGCGATCGCTAGGCCCGCGGCGCCGCTGTTCTTCGGCCAGGGCTTTCCATGCGCCGCGCCGGGCGGGTGCGGTAGATTGCTCGAGCTCGATGGCGCAGGGTTGCGATTCGCGGCTCCGCGCCGGCACGGCGAAAGGCGACCTGCATGTGCAGGTCGGGCCGCGGCGCCGGGAGGCCAGCATGCATCGCATCGACGAACTCCGCATCGCGGACGGCGACTGGCAGCGGACGATCTCGTTCTGGGAAGGCAACCCTGCCGAGATCGGTCACGACGATCCGGTCGATCTGATCGTCGTCTCGGCGTTCCGCGACGACTACGTCCCCACGGAGCGCTCGATCATCGGCGCGCTGCACCGGCGCGGGCTTTCGGTTGCGGCGCTCGCGCGCGACAAGGCATACGACCTGCGCGAGACCACCGGCTTCTGGCTGTCGCGCCCCTTGCCGCCCGGCGCGTCGCCCGTGGGCGCGGGCCGCATCCTGTGCTTCGAGCCGCACTTCCTCGGCACCCAGCCGGCCGAAGTGGTGGGCAACCTGTTCCGCGGGCTGTTCCCGTTCCTGCGCGACGACGCCGAGGCGACCGTCGCGATGGCCGTCATCGCCACCGGTGCGCTCGGCGAAGCGCCGGACCGCATGCTGCGCGCGCTGGTCACGGCGGCCGCCGGCTGGATGCGGCGCGGTCTGCCGATCAGGGAGCTGCGGATCATGGAGCCCTGGGCCGAGCGTGCCGAGGCGCTGCGGCCGGTGTTCGCCGATGTGAAGCGCGGCCTTGCGACGCCGACCGCGCCTCCTGCCGCGTCGCCTCCGCCCGCGTCGGCCGGCTACGACGTCTTCCTCAGCTTTTCGAAGGCCGATGCCGACGCGGTCGACGTCTGGCGGGAAGCCGTCTCCCAGGCGAGCCCGACCCCGCGTCTCTTCGACTACCGGCACTCGATCGACAAGGGCCAGGTGTGGCAGCAGGCCATCGACGAGGCGATGCAGTCGTGCCGGCGAATGGTGGCGTTCCTGTCGCGTGACTACTTCGCGAGCGTCGAGTGCCAGGAGGAGCTCAACATGGCCCGCCTGCGCCACAAGCGCGAGGGCCAGCGCTTCCTCTTCCCCTTGTACGTGCGCTCGCTCGCCGACGAGGCCGAGTTGCCGCTCTGGCTGCAGACCGTGGTGTACGTCGACTGCCGCGAGGCCGATCCGCATCGGCTCGCGGGTGCGGCGCCGCATCTGCGCATCAACTGAGGCGCGACATCAATGGCCGGACCGGAACAGGAAGCCGAGCGGCCTGCCGCCCGGCGAGGTGGACCGATGAAAAAACGCGTGCTCGCAACCGTGGTGGTCGTCGCCCTGGCCGCCGCCGCCGCGCTGGGCCTGAACGCGTACCGCGACGCGCGCGGCAAATGGCTCGAGGCGCAAACGAGGATCGACGAGTTGCAGAAGGTGGTCACGTCGACGCGCGACTTCGTCGTCGGTCAGACCCGCTACACCGACTACCTGGCGGCCGGCAAGAACGCGCTGAGCTCGCAGAGCCGGTTCCTCGCGGCGACCGTCACGCGCAAGGAGCGCCACCTGCAGACCGTCGAACGATCGTGGCTCGGGCTCAAGGGCAAGGGCGCGGTCGTCACGAGCTACACGGCCCAGTATCACTTCGGCTTCGACATGGGGCCGAACGACTACCACCTCGCGCTCGAAGGCAACGAGATCGTCGTGAGCGTGACGCCGCCGGTGCTCGTCGGCACGCCGGCCGTCAGCGATCTGCAGCACGAGGTGCTGGCCGACGGCTGGTTCGTCGACGGCCAGGAGGCCGCGCTCAGGATGTACGAGGGCGCCAGCGAACGGGCGATGCAGCAAGGGCGCGCGATGGCGTCCGACGCGGCGATCGTCGCCCTCTGCGAGAAGAACCTGGCGGCGTTCCTGCGCGCGTTCCTCGCCAAGCAGCCGGGTGTTCGCCACGTGCCCGCCGTGCGGGTGGTCTATCGCCAAGCGAAGAGTGCGCCGGGCTAATCGCGAAGGCTGCACGGCTGGCGCGGCCGATGCAACCTATTTCGGCGATGGGAAAGAGCAATCGGCACTCAGCATCCGAAAGCCTTAGGCTATCGGACTCGCGCGGTGCGAACAGGTCGTCGTCTCATCGGGGACGCTCCATCCGCCTCGCCCGCCTTGCCAGCCCAACCGATCCAGGAGCCGCCGTGACCGCCGAAACCGAATTCAAGTGCCCCGTCGCGCATGACCGCAAGCCCAAGCAGACCCGCACCAACGCGCACTGGTGGCCCGACCAGCTGAACCTCGGCTTGCTGCACCAGCACGCGGGCCTCGGCGATCCGATGGTCGAGGACTTCGACTACCGCAAGGAGTTGCGTTCGCTCGACCTCGACGCGGTCATCGCCGACCTGCACGCGCTGATGACCGACTCGCAGGACTGGTGGCCTGCCGACTACGGGCACTACGGGCCGTTCTTCATCCGCATGGCGTGGCACTCGGCCGGCACCTATCGCATCTTCGACGGGCGCGGCGGCGCGCGCTCCGGCGAGCAGCGTTTCGCGCCGCTCAACAGCTGGCCCGACAACGGCAACCTCGACAAGGCGCGCCGGCTGCTCTGGCCGATCAAGCAGAAGTACGGCGTCAAGCTGTCGTGGGCCGACCTGATGATCCTGGCCGGCAACGTCGCGCTCGAGTCGATGGGCTTCAGGACGTTCGGCTTCGGCGGCGGCCGTGAAGACATCTGGGAGCCGCTGCCGATCGACTGGGGCCCCGAGTCGACCTGGCTCGGCGACGAGCGCTACAGCGGCGAACGCGAGCTCGCGAGGCCGCTCGCGGCGGTGCAGATGGGGCTGATCTACGTGAACCCCGAAGGCCCGAACGGCAAGCCCGATCCGGTCGGCTCGGCGCGCGACATCCGCGACACCTTCGGCCGCATGGCGATGGACGACGAGGAGACCGTCGCGCTGGTCGCCGGCGGCCACACCTTCGGCAAGGCCCACGGCGCGGGCCCCGCGCACCACGTGAGCCACGAGCCCGAGGGCGCCAACATCGAGGAGCTCGGCTTCGGCTGGAAGAACGCCTACGAGAGCGGCCACGGCGCGCACACCATCACCAGCGGGATCGAAGGCGCGTGGACCGCGACGCCCATCACCTGGGACATGAGCTACCTCGAGACGCTGTTCGGGTTCGAGTGGGAGCTCACGCAGAGCCCGGCCGGCGCGCACCAGTGGAAGCCGATCGGCGACGCCGGCCGCAACGTGCCCGACGCGCACGTGCCGGGCAGGCTGCACCAGCCGATGATGACGACGGCCGACCTGGCGCTGCGCTTCGATCCGGCGTACGAGAAGATCGCGCGCCGCTTCATGGCCGACCCGCAGGCGTTCGCCGACGCATTCGCGCGCGCCTGGTTCAAGCTCACACACCGCGACATGGGTCCGAAGGTGCGCTACCTCGGCCCCCTGGTGCCGCAGGAAGACCTGCTCTGGCAGGACCCGCTGCCGGCGGTCGATCACCCGCTGGTCGATGCTTCCGACATCGCGACGCTGAAGCAGCGCATCCTCGACTCGGGCCTCACCACCGCGCAGCTGGTGAAGGCGGCGTGGGCGTCGGCGTCGACGTTCCGCGGCAGCGACCTGCGCGGCGGCGCCAACGGCGCGCGCGTCCGGCTCGCGCCGCAGAAGGACTGGGAGGCCAACGATCCGGGCGAGCTCGCCGAGGTGCTGAACCGGCTCGAGGCGATCAAGCGCGAGTTCGATGCGTCGTCGGCCGACGGCAGGAAGGTGTCGCTCGCCGACCTCGTCGTGCTCGGCGGCAGCGCCGCGATCGAAAGCGCCGCGAAGAAGGCCGGCCACGCCGTCACGGTGCCGTTCCGCCCCGGCCGCACCGATGCGTCGCTGGAGCAGACCGACGTCAACTCGTTCGAGGTGCTCGAGCCGGCGGTCGACGGCTTCCGCAACTACATCCGGCCAGGCGCCGAGGGCCACGTCGCCAACGCGATCATCGACAAGGCCAACCTGCTGATGCTGACCGCGCCCGAGATGACGGTGCTGGTCGGCGGAATGCGCGCCCTCGGCGCGACCAGCGGCAACGTGGCGCACGGGGTGTTCACCGATCGGCCCGGCACCTTGACGTCCGACTTCTTCGTCAACCTGCTCGACATGCGCACGGCCTGGAAGAAGTCCGACGCGGCGCCGGGCGTCTTCGAAGGCACCGACCGCAAGACCGGCGCGATGCGCTGGACCGCGACGCTCGCCGATCTGATCTTCGGATCGAACGCGCAGCTGCGTGCGCTGTCGGAGGTCTACGCGTCCAACGGCGGCGAAGCGAGCTTCGTCGCCGATTTCGTGAGGGCATGGGTCAAGGTGATGGAGCTCGACCGCTTCGACCTGCGCGACCGCCAGGAGCACGGCGCCGCGGCGCGCGAGTAGAACGCGCGGCTCGTGCAGACGGGGGCGCCATGCCGGCGCCCGCGCCTACTTCGTCTCGACGACGCAGCCGATGCGCCGCAGCGTGGCTTCGATCCAGCTCGTGTCGAGCTGCCCGGCGGCGATGTCCTGCAGCGTCTTCTGCTCGGCCTCGACCTTGGCGCGCGCGGCCGCGAGGATCGCGTCGGCCGCGTGCAGCGGCACCGAAAGCACACCGTCGGCATCGCCCAGGATCAGGTCGCCCGGCTCGACGACCATGCCGTCGATGGCGATCGGCACGTTGATCTCGCCAGGGCCGTCCTTGTAGGGCCCGCGGTGCGTCACGCCCGCGGCGTAGACCGGGAAGGTGCCGTTCCCGATCACGTCGAGATCGCGGATGGCGCCGTTGATCACGAAGCCGGCGACGCCGCGCGTCTGGGCGTACGTGGTCATCAGCTCGCCGATGAGCGCGTTGGTCAGGTCGCCGCCGCCGTCGACCACGATCACGTCGCCGGGCACCGCCATCTGCAGCGCCTGGTGGATCATGAGGTTGTCGCCCGGCCGGGTCTTCACGGTCAGCGCCGCACCCGCCAGCCGGCCGCCCTGGTGCATCGGGCGCAGCCGCGCACCGCCGGCGCTCATGCGCGTCATGCAGTCGCTGACGTTGGCGACCGGCAAGTTTCGGAACGCGTCGACGCGGCCGGCGTCGATGCACCGGGTGCGGGCGAGGATCTGCAGGCCGATCATCGGGAGTCCTGTGTAAGAGGTTGGGCCGGGTCGCCGCCGACCAGGAACGAAGTGTCGAGCTGCTCGATCGCGGTGACGCCGAGCAGCCCCATGTTGCGCGAGACCTCGGACCGCAGCAGCTCGAACGCGCGCAGCACGCCGGCCTCGCCGGCCACCGAGGCGGCGAACCCGAACGGGCGGCCGACGAAGACGAAGCGTGCGCCCAGCGCGAGCGCCTTCAGCACGTCGGCGCCGCGGCGGATGCCGCTGTCGATCATCACCGGCACCTGCGGGCACGCGTCGACGATGCGCGGCAGCACGCGCAGCGGCGCGACCGCGCCGTCGAGCTGCCGCCCGCCGTGGTTCGAGGCGATGATGCCGTCGGCACCTTCGGCGACCGCCTGGCGCGCATCGCGCGCGTCGAGCACGCCCTTGACGACGAGCTCGCCGGGCCAGCGCCGGCGGATCATCCGCAAGTGGCGCCAGTTGAGGTGACCGCGGTCCGAGAGGTTGCGCTCGACGTTCGGCGACAGGATCGGGGCGCCCCGCGTCGCGTAGCTGTTCTCGAAGTGCGGCATGCCGTGCAGCGCCATCGTCCGCAGGAAGGTGCCGAACAGCCAGCGCGGGTGCGTCAGGCCTTGCCAGGCCAGGCGGGGCCCCGGACGCACCGGAATCGAGAAGCCGGCGCGCACGTTGTTCTCGCGGTTGGCCGCGACCGGCGTGTCGAGCGTGATCACCAGCGTGCGGTAGCCGGCTGCCTGCACGCGGTCGAGCAGCGCGACGATGGCGGCGTCGTCCCCCGGCAGATAGGCCTGGAACCAGGCGTCGGGGTTGACCTTGGCGACCTCCTCGAGCCGGATCAGCGACGAGCCGCTCATCACGAACGGCAGGTTGTCGCGGGCCGCCGCCTCGGCGAGCACCAGGTCGCCCCGATAGGCCGACAGCGCGGCCAGGCCCATCGGGGCGACGCCGAACGGCACGCTGTAGCGGCGGCCGAACAGCGACACGCCGAGCGCTCGCTTGCTGACGTCGACCAGCACCCGCGGCACGAAGTCGTACGCCGCGTAGGCGTCGCGGTTGGCGCGCAGCGACCGGTTCGTCTCGGCGGCACCGGCGAGGTAGCTGAACACCGACCACGGAAGGTGTCGGCGCGCGGCGACCTCGAAGTCGTCGAGGCAGAGGATCCGCTCGAATCGCCTTGGCAGCACGGGGCGCGCGCGGGCAGCCGGCGGCGTGCGCGGCGCGACGGCGGCGCCCGCGTCGGCCGTCGTGCTGCGGGAAGTCGACAGCGTCATCGAGCGACTCAGGGCGCGTCGGCGCCGGGTCGGGCAGGCTCCGGCGCGGCGGGAACCGTGAGGCCGGACAGCTCCTGCACGCGCAGCGCGAGGGCGCACCAGTCCCAGTCGCCACGCCCGCCGTCGCAGAGCTCGTCGAGCAGCCGCTCGGCGAGTGCAGTGGCAGGCAGCACCGCCGCGCGCGCGCGGGCGGTGTCGAGCGCCAGGCGCAGGTCCTTGCGCATCAGGCGCGCCCGGAAGCCCGGCACGAAGTCGCCGTCGACGATGCGCGGCGCGTGCTTGTCGAGCGAGAAGCTGCGCGCCGACCCGCCGAGCAGGACGTCGCGCATCACCTTCGGGTCGACGCCCTGGATGCGCGCCAGCGCCAGCGCGTCGGCCACGCCCATCAGCGCTCCGGCCACCGCGACCTGGTTGCACGCCTTGACGGTCTGACCGGCGCCCAGCGGCCCCACGTGGGTGATCGTCTTGCAGAACGCTTCGAGCGCCGGCCGGCACGTCTCGACCGTCTCGACGTCGCCGCCGACCATGCAGCCCAGCGTGCCCGCCTCGGCCCCCTGCTGGCCGCCGCTGACCGGCGCGTCGAGCAGCGACACGCCGCGCTCGCGTAGACGCGCGCCGAACGCCTGCGCCGAGGTCGCGGCGATCGTGCTGGTGTCGACGACGCAGCTGCCGGGCGCCAGCGCGTCGGCAAGCCCATCGGCGCCGAACAGCACCTCTTCCACCGCCGCGGCATCGGGCAGGCTGAGGAAGACCCGCTCGCAGGTGCGCCCGAGGGCCGCGATCGACGGGGCGGCCTCGGCGCCCGCCTCGACCAGCGCCTGCACCGCCTCGGGCCGGCGCGCGAACAGCCGCACCGGCCAGCCGGCGCGCAGCAGGCAGCGCGCCATGCCGCCGCCCATCGAGCCGAGCCCGATGAAGCCGAGGCGCGCGGCACGATCGGCTCGATCGCCCCGGCTCATCGCGCGATCGCTCGGCCGATCAGGTCGTAGGCCTCGACGATCTCCTTCTGGAACGTCGGCCCGTCGGCGTAGTCCTCGGTGAGGCCGGACTTGGCGACGAACTCCTTCCACTCGGGCGTCTGCATCGCCTTGCGGAACGCGTCGTGCAGGTATTGACGCACCGGCTGCGGCAGCCCCACCGGCGCCATCAAGCCCTTCATGTTGTCGAGCGCGACCGGGATGCCGATCTCGGTCATGGTCGGCACGTTCGGCAGCGCCGGCAGGCGGCTGCGCGAGAACAGCGCCAGCGGCCGGATGCGCCCGGCATCGACCATCGGCTTCATCTCCTCGTAGGCGCCGAACGCGCCGTCGACCTGGCCGCCCAGGAGCCCGTTCATCGAGTCGGCCGCGCCCTTGTACGGCACGTGCAGGAGCTTGATGCCGGCGAGCTTTTCCCAGACGACGCCGGTAGCGTGGAAGATGCCGCCTTCGCCGGTGGAGGCGTACGACACCTTCTCGGGTGCCTGCCGCGCCTCGGCGAGCAGCGACTTCATGTCGGCGAACCTGGAATCGGAGCGCACCGCCAGGATGCTCGGCGCCCGCGAGACCTTGATGATCGTCGTGAACGACTTGCGCGGGTCGTATGGAAGGTTCTTGAAGTTGCCGACCGCGGTGGTCTCGCTGCCGCCGCCGACGAACAGCGTGTAGCCGTCGGGCTTGGCTTCGGCGGCGGCCTGCGCCGCGATCGCGCCGGCGGCGCCGGGGCGGTTCACCACGACCACCGGCACCGGGATGATGTTCTTCGCGGCGTTGGACAGGTTGCGCGCGATCAGGTCCGCCGAGCCGCCGGGCGCGAAGCCGACGAGGATGGTGATGGGCTGCGTCGGCGCCCACGGCTGGGCCCACGCAGGCACCGCGAGCAGGCTCGCCCCCAGCATGCCGAACACGCGGCGAGTCAGTCGGAAGGTCTTGGACGTCATGGTGGTGTGTCTCCTGGGGGCGCATTCTCGCGACGCGGCCGGCGCCGGAAAAGTGATAAAAAACGAAGCACCAGATTCGCTTTTCCGAAACATGACGCTCAAGCAGCTCGAGGCGTTCCACTGGGCTGCCACCGCCGCGAACTTCCTGCTGGCGGCGGAGCGGCTGCACGTCTCGCAGTCGACGTTGTCCAAGCGCATCGCCGAACTGGAGCTGCAGCTCGGCACGGCGTTGTTCGACCGCAGCGGGCATCGCGCCGTGTTGACCGAGGCCGGCAAGTCGCTGCTTCCGCACGCGCGCCGCATGCTGGCCTACGTCGACGAGATGCGTTCACTGGTCGGCGACCGCAGCGGGCTGCGCGGGCACTGCCGTTTCGGCGTCGGCGAGCTCGCGGCACTGACCTGGCTGCCCGACCTGGTGGCGCTGACCCGGACGACCTATCCCGAGCTGGTGCTGGAGGCCGAGGTCGACCTGGGCGCGACGCTCGAGCAGCGCCTGCAGGCAGGTGAGCTCGACTTCGCCGTGGTGGCGGGCTATTCGTCGCGCAGCGGCATCGCGAGCGAAGCGATCGCCCAGGTGCGCTTCGCGTGGACGGCCGCTCCGCAGCTGGTGGGTCGGCACCGCCTCATCAGCGCCGATCTCCTGCAGCAGGTCGCGCTGGTCACGATGCCGGCGGCGGCCGGACCGACCCGCATGCTCGAGGACTGGCTCGCCCGCAACGACCTCGCGGTGAGCCGCCGCATCACCTGCAACAACCTCGCCGCGGTCGCCAGCCTGATCGCCGCCGGGGTCGGCCTCGGGCTGTTCCCGAACGCATGGCTGCCCCACATGACCGCGCGCGACGCGGTCGTCGAACTGCGGGGCCGGCCTGCGCTGCCGGCGCTGGAATACACGTTCCAGCGCCGCCGCGACGACAGCCGGCCCCTGCTCGCGCACATGCGCGAGCTCGTCGGCCGGACGGTCGACTTCACCAAGCCGAGCCCGCTCTGGTAGGGCACCCGATGCGGGCGCGCGGCCGGTGAGCCGCCTGCGGGAGCACGCTCGTCCGCGCTGCGGTCGCGATCGCGTCGCCTCCGCGGCGGGCCGTTCCGGTCATGAGCCGGGCGCCGGCGACACGGGCCGCGTCGCTGTGCCGGCGCTCGCCCGTCGCGGCACGGCGCCACATGCGGACGTGCCGGAGTGCGCGAGCAATTGCGCCGCATTGCTGCCGCTGTTTGGCCGAGCAGCGCCTCGCGATCCGACGCACGATCGGTATTGCGCCACCTTCCGCCGCCATGCTCCGCTCGTTCCGATCCCAACTCACCGTCGGCTATGCCCTCGGGGTGCTGGGCATCGTGGCGATCCTGTCGGTCGGGCTCAGCTTCCTCGCGTCGCGCAACGCGTTGCGCAACCAGACGCAGATCCTCGAGACCATGGGGCGCAGCACCGCGACCATGCTCGCCGACGGCATGGCCGAGCGCATGCGCGAGGTCGAGCTGATGGCGCGCGCCCAGGCGTCGCTGCGACCGTCGCAATGGCGCCTGCTGTTCGAGGATCTGCAGCGCACGCGGCGCCACTTCTCGTGGATTGGTCTGACCGATGCGCAGGGGCGCGTGGTCGCCGCGAGCCAGGACATGCTGACCGGGCGCACGGTCGCCGAGCGCCCCTGGTTCAAGGCCGCGCTCGCCGGCCCCTATGCGGGCGACGTCCATCCGGCCAAGCTGCTCGCCGGCATGCTGCCGCGCGCAGCCGACGGCGAGCCGGCGCGCTTCGTCGACTTCGCGGCGCCGCTGCAGGGTGCCGACGGTGCCCTGTCGGGGGTGCTCGGGGTGCACCTCAACTGGGACTGGGCGCGCGACGTCATCGCGGGCCCGCGCGGCAGCAACACGCCGGTGAACGGCATCGAGGTGTTCATCCTCGATCGCAGCGGCGAGGCCATCCTGCGCCCGGTCGGCGTTTCCACGTCGTCGCATCCGGTGCCGCTCGCGGCCCTGCAGCCGGGCGCGGCGACGCTCGTCTGGGACGATGGCGAGTCTTACCTCACGGCCGCGGTGCGTCTTCCGGCGCGCGGGCCGCTCACCGACATGGGCTGGACCGTGGTCACGAGACAGTCGCTCGAGACCGCGCTGCAGCCGGCGCATCGCGCACGCGACGCCACCTTGCTGGTCGGTGGCATCTCGGCGCTGCTGGCGTCGCTGCTCGCCTGGCTGATCGCCGGGCGCATCGCCGAGCCGCTGCGCCACATCGCGGCCGCCGCTCGCAAGCTGCAGGCGGGGCAGCTCGACACGCGCATCCCGCTGCTGGAGGGCTCGGTGGAGGTGCGCGACCTGTCCGCCGCGCTGCACCAGATGACCGCCACGCTGGTCGAACGCGAGCGCGCGCTGCTGCACGCCAACCAGACGCTGGAGCGCCGCGTCGCCGAACGCACCGCCGAGCTCACGCGCGCCAGCGACGCGCTGCGCAGCGCCAATGGCGAGCTCGAGAAGCTCGCGACGCGCGACGCGCTGACCGGCCTGCCGAACCGGCGCCGCTGCGACGAGGTGCTGCGCGACGAGATGCTGCGCCACGCGCGCACCGGCCAGCCGCTCGCGGTGGTGCTGGCCGACGTCGACCGGTTCAAGGCGATCAACGACAACCATGGCCACGCCGCCGGCGACGTGGTGCTGCGCGACGTCGCGACGGCGCTCGCCGGCGCCTGCCGCGCCACCGACTTCGTGGGCCGCTACGGTGGCGAGGAGTTCCTGGTCGTGATGCCCGAGACCTCGCTCGCGGGCGCGCGCGTCGCGTGCGAGAAGCTGCGTTCGACCATTGCCGCGATGTCGGGCGCGGTGCCGGTGACCGCAAGCTTCGGGCTCGTCGTTCCCGCCCAGCGCTTCGAATCGCCCGGCGATGCGCTCGAGGGCGCCGACCAGGCGCTCTATCTGGCCAAGGACCAGGGCCGCAACCGCGTCTGCGTCTACGACGTCCACACCCCGCGGCAGGCGCTCGAAAGCGGCTTCGGCGCGTTCGACGGCGACGACGTCGAGCAGGAGTCGTCGCTGGCTTGAGGCCTCGAGAGGGCGCTTTGCGGCAGCGGTGCCCGGCGACGGCGACTCCGGTGAGGAGCAGCGCAGGACGGCGCCCGGAGCGCGTCGCGCGCAGCGGCGTGAGCGCCGCGCATGCAGCGAGTTCTGCGACGCGCGCGCAGGCCGAGCAGCGGACGGGAGCCGGCCCAGCCGACCGCACCGACATGAGCCCCGCCGGGTACCGCGTGCCGCGCCCCTGCTCCGCCGAGCCCCTCGCAGCGCTGTATAACGACCGCGGCTTCGGCCACCCGTCAACCATCAAGGAGATCGCATGGGCAGCGAACGCAAGGGCACGGTCCACTGGGAAGGCCGCGGCAAGGAAGGCAAGGGCCGCATCGGTACCGAGAGCGGGGCGCTCGCCGACGTGTCGTACGGCTTCGCGACGCGCTTCGAGGACGACAAGCGCGGCACCAACCCGGAGGAGCTGATCGCGGCGGCGCACGCGTCGTGCTTCACCATGGCGTTCTCGTTCGCCTGCGACAAGGCCGGCTTCGCGACCGAGTCGGTCGACACCACCGCCTCGGTGCGGCTCGTCAGCAGGGACGGCGGCTTCGCGATCGACCGCATCACGCTCGAGATGCGAGCCTCGGTGCCGGGTCTCGACGAGGCGAAGTTCCAGGAGATCGCGCAGGGCGCGAAGGCGGGCTGCCCGGTGTCGAAGGCGCTCGCCGGGGTGCCGGACATCCGGCTGACCGCGACGCTGGTGCAGCGGGGCGGTGAGCGCCTGCGCAGCCACGTGGATCGGTGCGGATGCAGGTGCCAACGCGCGTGACCACGTGCGGAATGCGAGCCTCGTGGGAGGTGCGCTCGCTGACCCTCGACACATCGCATCGGGGTCGATGGCCATTCCGCATCAGCCCGTGCCCGGCCCGCTGAACGGATAGTCCGCGGCTGCGCGCCACGGACCGTCTTCGTAGTGCCACACCTCGAGACCGGTCGCCGAAATGTCGGTGGGTTCGAAATGTCGGACCAACTCGGCGTGCAGCGCACGGGCGACGTTCGGCGCGACCTTGTTCTGCACGGTGATGTGGAGCGGGCCGCGCTTGGCGCGGTCCTGGCGGCCGAGGAGATCGGTCCAGCGGCGAGCGAGTTCGGCGCGCAACCCGTCGGCCTGGGGCGACGCGGGCGCGTAGGCCACACCGGCGCCGAGAAACAGCACGCGCTCGACGCGCAGGGTGAGGGCGCTGCGGCTCCGCGCAACCTCGGCGGCGTCGGCGAGCACGCGATCGATCGCCGCACCGGGCAGGGCGTGGAACAGCGTCACGTGCGCGTCGAGCCAGTTGCGATGCGCCGGAAAGTGCGCGCGCCGCAGCGCGCTGAACTGCGCCGCGGCCGGCTCTCCGAGTCGAAGCGTGACGATCAGCGGGCGAGGGGGTGCGTCGCGGGCGAGGTCGGGGGGTGCACTCACGCGTTCCACGATAGCGGGGCCCGTCAGTTCTGGTGCGATCGGCGCGCGGGGTGAAGCGGCCCGCGCCTGCATCGGCGCTCGATTGCCGTCGGGCGCACCTCGTCACGACACGGCGCGCCGGCAGCGCTGCCTTTGAATCGGGCCGATCAGGCGGAAGGCGGTGCAGAAGGCGACTACAAGACGGCGCGATCTTGTCCGAGTGCCAGCAGGTGTCAGGGGATGCTTCACTGACGGCGTCCCAACGACCTCAGGAGTACGCCCCATGGCTTTCCAGATCGCACGCGTCACGGCCGCTGCCGTTCTCTCGACCGCCGCAGCCTTTGCGCTCGCCCAGCCGTCCCCGCAGGCGCCCGTGAGCCCGCCGCAGACCCCGAGCACGCCGAGCCCCTCGGGCCCGACCGGTGTCGGCAACCAGGGTCCGAACGGCGTGGCGAGCGGCAGCGGCAGTCGGGCCACCGCGGCGGGCACCACCACGACGGAACCGCGCCGCACGCGCGTTCGCGCGGCACGCGCCGACCGCGGCTGACGACGGCGCGAACCGCGCGTCGGCCGAACCGCCGGCGCGCGTGCGGTCATGCGGTCGGCTATCGTGCCGCATGGCCGAACCAACCGACCTGTCGATCCGCGAAGCCGCGGTGCTGTTGCGCGACGGCAGGCTGTCGCCGGTGGACTACGTCACGGCATGCCTGGCACGCATCGATCGGTACGACCATGCGCTCGACGCGTTCATCCGCGTCGACCGTGAGGGCGCGCTGAACGCCGCGCGCGACGCCGAGCGCGAGATCGTGGCTGGCCGCTGGCGCGGCCCCCTGCACGGGGTGCCCGTCGCCATCAAGGATATCGTCGACGTCGCCGGCCAGGCGACGACGGCGCACTCGCGCGTGCGCATCGATCACGTCGCGACGGCCGATGCGCACGTCGTCGCGAAGCTGCGCGCCGCCGGCGCCATCGTCATCGGCAAGACCGCGCTGCACGAGTTCGCGACCGGCGGGCCCTCGTTCGACCTGCCGTGGCCGCCGGCGCGCAACCCGTGGCTGCGCACGCACCATCCGGGCGGGTCGTCGAGCGGCTCGGGCGTCGCCGTGGCGGCGGGCTTCGTGCCGTGCGCGATCGGCACCGATACCGGCGGCTCGGTGCGCCATCCGGCCACGGTCTGCGGCATCACCGGCATGAAGGCGACGTACGGTGTCGTCGGCCGCAGCGGCGCGTTCCCGCTCGCGTTCTCGCTCGATCACGTCGGGCCGTTGACGCGTGACGTCGCCGACGGCGCGCTGGTTCTGGAGGCCATCAGCGGTCGCGACCCGGCCGATCCGGCGAGCGTCGATCACGCGGCGCCCGCGTTCGGCGCGGGGCTCAAGGACGGCGTTCGCGGCCTGCGCATCGGCGTACTCGAGGAGTTCGGCGCCGGCGCGAGCGCCGAGATCGCGCGGGCGTTCCGGCAGGCGTGCCGCGTCTTCGAGCAGCTCGGCGCCGAACTGGTGCCGATCGGGCTTTCGCCGCTCGACACCTACGTGGGTTGCGGGCGGCTCATCCTGCAGGCCGAGAGCTACGCGGTTCACGAGCGCTGGCTGCGCACGCGCATCGGCGACTACGGCCAGCGCGGCCGCACGCGACTGCTGCCCGGTGCGTTCATCAGCGCGGCCGACTACCTCCATGCGCAGCAGATGCGCGGCGCGCTCGCGCGCGAGTTCGCGGCGGCGCTGGCGGGTGTCGACGCCGCGCTCTGCGTGTCGAGCCTGGAGCTGCCGTGCGCGATCGACGACGAAGCCGAGGTGGACCGCACCTACGACCGCCAGGCGCGCACGCCGTTCAACCTGACCGGCACGCCGGCGCTCGCGATCCCGATGGGCTTCGCGTCGAGCGGCTTGCCGATGGGCCTGCAGGTGGTCGGCAAGGCGTTCGACGAGTCCATGGTCTATCGTGTCGCGCACGCCTACGAGGCGGCGACCGACTGGCATCGGCGCCGCCCCGACCTCGATGCCGCGCTCGCCGCGAGCCCGGCGTCTGCCTGATCGACCGCGCCACCCCATGCACCCACGACAACGCATCCCGTACTCGTCGCCGTTCAGCCGGCCGCCGCTCACCACCCACGACGGCACCCGGCTCATCGTCTGGCCCGTCGTCAACATCGAGGAGTGGGAGATCGAGCGGCCGATGCCGCGCCACGCCTCGCCGCCGCCCGGTGGCGTGACCGGCGCGATCCCCGACATGCCGAACTGGACCTGGCACGAGTACGGCATGCGCGTCGGCTTCTGGCGCCTGCTCGACGCGTTCGAGAAGCGCTCGATCAGGCCGACGATCTCGATCAACGCCAAGGTGTGCGAGACCTGCCCGCCGGTCGCCGAGGCGGCGCGCGATGCCGGCTGGGAGTTCATGGCGCACTGCTGGGTGCAGATGCCGATCCACAAGGTCGAGGATCAGCCCGCGATGATCGGGCAGTCGCTCGACACGCTGGAGCGCTTCATCGGCCACCGGCCGCGCGGCTGGCTCGGCCCGGGCCGCACGCAGACCCTGGAAACGCTCGATCACGTCGCCGCCGCCGGCTGCGACTGGTTCGGCGACTGGATCCTGGACGACCAGCCGCTCTGGGTGAGGACCGCGACCAAGCCGCTGGTCTCGATTCCGTACACCGTCGAGATCAACGACATCACGGTCATGGTGAGCGGTCAGCACGAGTCCGATGCGCTGCTGCGGCGCGCGAGCGACGCGTTCGAGCGGCTCTACGAGGAAAGCGCGGAGTCGGTGCGCATCCTCGCGTTCGGCGTGCATCCCTACGTGTCGGGTGTCGCCCACCGCATCGGCTACTTCGAGAAGATGCTCGACCTGTTCGCCGGCCGCGAAGGCGTCGCGTTCTGGAGCGGCGACCGCATCTGCGACTGGTTCGTCGGCCAGCAGCCGCTGCCCGGCGCGGCCCGCGCCTGAAGCCCGGCGCACATGCTCCTGGTTCCACTCACATGTCCGAGGACTCACGCACCGTGAAAGCGTTCCGCACCTGCCTGACTTACCTTGCCGTTGTCGCCTCCGCCGTGCTCGCGCTGCCCACCGCGCACGCGCAGTCGTACCCGACGCGCCCGATCACCATGGTCGTACCATTTCCGGCGGGCAGCGCGACCGACACGGTAGCGAGCCTCATCGGCACCAAGATGTCCGAGCGGCTCGGCCAGACGCTGGTGATGGAGAACGTGCCGGGCGCGAGCGGCACCATCGCCGCCGCCCGGGTCGCGCGTGCGCCGAACGATGGTTACACGCTGCTGATCCACACCACGATCGCGCTCTCGGCCGCGCTCTACAAGAACCTCAGCTACGACACCGCGACGGCGTTCGAGCCGATCGGCCTGGTCAACGTCGGCCCGTACGTGCTGGCCGCGAACCCGGCCTACAAGGCGCGTGATGCGAAGGAACTGCTCGCCAGCCTGAAGGCCGACGCCGCCAACGTGAAGTTCGCCAACGCGGGCGTGGGGACCGGCTCGCACCTGTGCGCGGTCATGCTGTCGCAGACGCTCGGGGTCGAGCCGAATCTGATCCCCTACAAGAGCACCAGCCTCGCCCTGCAGGACGTCATCGCCGGTCACTCCGACGTGCTGTGCGACCAGACCACCAACGCCTTTCCGCACCTCGCCGCCAAGCGAATCAAGGCGTACGCGATCACGTCGCCGCAGCGCAACCCGGCGTTCCCCGACATTCCGACCACACGCGAGGTCGGCATCCCGCAGGTCGACGTGAGCGTCTGGCACGGTCTCTATGCGCCCAAAGGCACGCCGCAGGCCATCGTCGAGCAGCTCAATGCGGCGCTGCAGGTCGCGCTCGCCGACGCCGAAGTGCAGAAGCGCTTCACCGGCATGGGCACCGACCTGTTCCCGGCCAACCAGCGCACGCCCGCGGCGCATGCGAGGCATCTCGCGGGCGAGCTCGTGCGCTTTCGCGAAGTCGTGAACAAGGGCAACTTCCAGCTCGAGTGATGGACGCGCAGCAGCCCGACGCACGTGCCGAGCTGGCCCGGCTCGGCATCGCGGTGCCGGAGGAGGACCTCGCGTTTCTGCAGCGCGCCCTGCAGCGGCAGCGCGAGCTGCTGTGCACGTGGCGCGAGCAGCTGCCGCGCGATGCGGAGCCGGCGACGGTATTCAGGCCGCTGGGGTGAGCGAGCGTTCGCCCGCCGCGTGCCCGCGGATCAGCGGGCGCCGGGCGCCACCCGCGCGCCCGGCGCGATGATCGGCGGCGCCGCGTTCAGCGCCTCGATCGCGAAGCCGGCTGCCGCCTTGTAGCGCGCCATGTAGGCGTCGCGCTCGGCGGCGGGGATCACGTCGTCGATGTCGTCGAAGACGCCGCCGCAGCGCTCGTCGACGAGGCCGAGGATGCCGAACGGGCCCGATCCGCGGTTGCGCAGCACGAGCGCCGACACGTCGGCGCACAGCTTCGCGTCGTAGGCGCGCAGCGCCGCCGGCGTGACGCCGTGCTCGACCATCGCGGCGCCCAGCACGCGCGTATCGACCACGGCCTGGCTGGCGCCGCTCGAGCCCACCGGATACATCACGTGCGCGGCGTCGCCGAGCAGGGCGACGCGGCCGTCGACCCAGGTCGGCACCGGGTCGCGGTCGATCATCGGGTACTCGTAGACCACGCTGGCGCCGCGCAGCATCGCGGGCACGTCGAGCCAGCCGAAATCCCAGCCCTCGAAGTGATCGATGAAGTCGGCGACGTCGACGCGGCGGTTCCAGTCGCCGTGGGCCCAGCCCTGTGCGTTGTCGACCGTGATCTCGGCGATCCAGTTGATGGTGGCGAGGCCGCTCGCCGGGTCGGGCTGCGAGATCGGATAGAAGACCACGCGGTGGCGCAGGCTGCCGACGCCGACGAACGACGCACCCGAGCGGATCGGCACGCCGGGCGTGGTGCCGCGCCACATGATCGCGCCGCCCCAGTGGATCGGCGGCTGGTCCGGGTACATCTGCGCGCGGATCGCCGAATGCAGGCCGTCGGCGCCGATCAGCAGCGCGCCGCGTTCCTCGAGCCGTCGGCCGTCGCGCGTCTCGATGAGCGCGACCACGCCATCGGCCTCGTTGCGATAGCCGACGACACGGTGTCCCAGGCGCAGCGCGTCGGCGCCGAGCCGATCGGTCACGGTGCGGACCAGCAGCATCTGCAGCTCGCCGCGATGCACCGAGTACTGCGGCCAGCGATAGCCGGCGAGCAGGCCGCGCGGCTCGGCGTAGACGTCGCGGCCGTTGCGGCCGACCAGCGCCCATTCGCGCGCCTGGATGCCGATGCGGTCGAGCACCTCGGGGCCGAGCCCGAGATCGTAGAACTCGCGCACCGCGTTCGGCTGCAGGTTGATGCCGACCCCCAGCGGCTGCGGGTTGGCCACGGTCTCGAACACGAGGCAGGGCACGCCGATCTGGTGCAGCGTGAGCGCAAGGGTGAGGCCGCCGATGCCGCCGCCGGCGATCAGGACCGGGGCTTGCGGGGCGTCGTGAGTGGTGTCGGACATGCGTCGATTCTGCGCGGGCGACCGGCCGCTTCGCCAGTCGCTCGATCCCGCGGTCGCTGCGGGCTCAGGCCTTCGGCAGGCGGTGCATCGCGCACAGCTTGTTGCCGTCGGGATCGCGCAGGTAGGCCAGGTAGAGGCGCCCGGTAGTGCCTTCGCGAACGCCCGGCGGCTCTTCGCAGCTCGACCCGCCGTTCGCCACGCCGCTGGCATGCCATGCGTCGACCTGCTCGGGCGACTGGCAGGCGAAGCCCACCGTGCTGCCGTTGCCCACCGTGGCCGGCTCGCCGTTGATCGGGTTGGACACCGCGAACACGCCGGTCGGCGTGCGCCAGAAGATGCGATGGCGGTCGAGCCAGCCGGCCGGCGCGCCGAGCGTGCCGAGCAGCGCGTCGTAGAACGACCGCGCGCGCTCGAGATCGTTGGTGCCGACCATGACGTGCGAGAACATGAAACAGTCTCCGGAAACGACGCGACTGCGCCGAGTCCGGAGTGTCGGGCGGTTCGGGTGCGACGCCGTTCGGGGTCGCGCCTCTTGACAGGCCTCGTGGCAGCCGCGCGGCGGTGGCGTCGACCGCTGGCGGGCATGCGTGCTGCCCTCGGTGCACTCGTGCCGCGCTGCCCCGAATCTCGCCCCGTCACGGCTGACGTCGACGAGCCCTCGCGCGGCCTGCGCGCAGCCACCTGGGCCCTGCGCGCGCAGTTCTTCGTCACCGGCGGGCTGTTCGCGACCTGGGGCGTGCACGTGCCGAACGTCAAGGCGCACTACGGTCTCGGCGAGCACGCGCTGGCCCTGGCGATGATGGCGAGCGGTGTCGGCTCGGTGGTCGCGCTGCTGTACGCCGGGCGGGTGCTCGCGCGCCATCCACCGCGACGCGTGGTGCCGCTGCTCGGCATCGTCTGCACCCTCGCGATCGGCAGCCTGCTGCTGCCCGGCCGCTACGCGTGGCTGCTGGTGCTGATGCTGGCCTATGGCGTCGCCGGCGCGCTGTTCGACGTTGCCGTCAACGACGAGGCGAGCACCATCGAGCAACGCGCGGGGCGCCCGCTGATGAGCGGCTTCCACGCGATGTTCAGCCTCGGCGGCATGGCCGGAGCGGGCGCCTGGAGCGTGCTCGCGAGCGCCGGCGTCTCGCCGGTCGAGCACCTCGCCGGCGCGGCCGTGTTCCTCGCCGGGGTCGCCATGGGCGCGAGTACGTTCATGCTGCGCCAGCAACGCCACGGCGCCTCGGCGGGATCGGCCTCGCTCAGCCTGCCGCGCGGGCCTCTCCTGCTGCTCGGCCTGCTCGCCGCGATGGGGCTGATCGGCGAGGGCGCGCTGTACGACTGGAGCGTGCTCTACGTGCGGCAGGAGCTCGCGGCGCCGTCGGCGACCGCGAGCCTCGCCTACGCGAGCTTCAGCGGCGCGATGGCGGCCGGCCGCTTCGGCGGCGACTGGGTTCGTGCGCGCATGACGCCGGCGGCGCTGGTGCGCGCGAGCGGCGCGCTCGCGGCGATCGGCATGGGCCTCGCGCTCGCGCTGCCGCATCCGTGGGCCGCGATCGCGAGCTTCGGCCTCGTCGGTCTCGGGTTCTCCAACGTGGTGCCGGTGCTGTTCAGCGCCGCGGCGCGGGTGCCCGGCGTCGCGCCGGCGCACGGCATCGCCGCGGTGTCGTCGGTCGGCTACTTCGGCATGATGGTCGGCCCGCCGGTGATCGGGTTCATCGCGCAGGCGTCGTCGCTCACTACCGGACTGCTGGTAGTGGTCGCGTTCGCCGGCATCGTCGCCGGGTTCGCGCGGCGCGCGCTCGGCGCTCGCTGAGCGGCGTGCCGGGCCCGACACTTGCTCGCCCGCACCGGCGAAGGAGCCTCGATGAACGTCCGCACCGACCCGTCTTCGCCTCGTCGCCCGCTGCGCATCGGCATCACCGCGCGGCTGATGCACGAGCCGCCGCCGGAGCTCGGCTTTCGCAACAAGCGGCTGCAATACCTCGAGCAGTCGATCGCGCACTGGATCATCCGCCACGGGGCGCTCGCCTTCATGGTGCCCGCGGTCGATGCCGAGTCGATGCGCGTCGAGCGCGTGTTGCCGGTCGAGAGCTACGTCGACGCGCTCGACGGCCTCGTCATGCAGGGCGGCGCCGACGTCGCGCCGGCGACCTACGGGCAGGAGCCGATCGATCCGCGCTGGCCGGGCGACGCGGTGCGCGACCGCTACGAGCTCGCGCTGCTGCGCGGCTTCCTGGACCAGCGCAAGCCCGTCATCGGCATCTGCCGCGGTCATCAGCTGCTGAACGTCGCGCTCGGCGGCACGCTGCATCAGGACATCGGCACCCAGGTGCCGGGCGCGCAGGCGCACGTCGACTCGAGCCTCTACGACGAGCTCTATCACGAGGTCACCATCGTCCCGGGCTCGACGCTCGACCGGCTCTACCCCAACGAGCGCACGCTGCGCGTGACCAGCATCCACCACCAGGCGATCGACCGGCTCGGCGACGGCCTCGTGGTCGAGGCGCGCTCGAGCAGCGACGGTCTCGTCGAGGCGGTGGCGTGGACCGGAAAGGGCTATGCGCGCGGCGTGCAGTGGCACCCCGAGTTCCACGCCGACAAGGCGACGCTGCTGGCGAGCAGCCCGATCATGCTCGACTTCCTCAATGCCGCCGCCGAGCGCCGCCGCAAGGGCTACGAGCTGTTCGTCGGTGCGCGCGAGCGGCTGTCGCGGCTCTCGCGCTGGGTCAGCGCGACGCGGTCGAGCGTCGCGACCGCGGTGCGGCGCTGACGTGGCAGCCGGGCGACCGTCGCCCTAGCATCGCGCGTCGCCCGCTCCGGGCGAGCCCGCCCGAACCGCGATGCACCTCGAATCGCCATCCAGCGCCCTCGCGCACCTCTTTCCCGGCTTCCGGAGCTGCCGCGTCTCCACGTCGGACGGCGTCGGGATCCACGCGCTCGTCGGCGGCGAGGGCCCGCCGCTGCTTCTGCTGCATGGCCACCCGCAGACGCTGGCGATCTGGCACCGCGTGGCGCCGGCGCTCGCCGCACGCTTCACGGTGGTCGCCGCCGACCTGCGCGGCTACGGCGACTCGTCCAGGCCCACCGGCGGCGCGGACCACGCCGCCTACAGCAAGCGCGCGATGGCGGCCGACGGCGTCGCGCTGATGCAGGCGCTCGGCCACGCGCGCTTTGCGGTGCTCGCGCACGACCGCGGCGCGCGCGTCGCGCATCGCCTCGCGCTCGACCGCCCCGACGCGGTGACCCGCATGGTGCTGCTCGACATCGCACCGACGCTCGACATGTACGCGCTCGCGAACGACGCGTTCGCGCGGGCCTACTGGCACTGGTTCTTCCTGATCCAGCCGGCGCCGCTGCCCGAGCGCCTGATCGAGGCCGACCCGGCCGCGTACCTGCGCGACGTGATGGGCCGACGCAGCGCGGGCCTTGCGCCGTTCGACGCGCGCGCGCTCGCCGAGTACGAACGCTGCCTGGCACTGCCCGGCAGCGCGCACGCGATCTGCGAGGACTACCGGGCCGCCGCCGGCATCGACCTCGCGCACGACCGCGCCGACCGCGAAGCGGGCCGGTCGCTCGAGCTGCCGCTGCGCGTGCTGTGGGGCGCCGACGGCGTGATCGAGCGCTGCTTCGACCCGCTCGCGCTGTGGCGTCGCGTCGCGACCGATGTCGCCGGCGAGGCGCTGCCGTGCGGCCACTACATCGCCGAGGAGGCGCCCGACGCGCTGCTCGCGAAGGCGCTGCCGTTCCTGCTGCCCGACTGAGGCCACGTTCGACCCTACGGCCCTCGCTTGCGCGCCCACGCGACCTGCGGCAACGCGGCTCGGCCGACGAACCGACCCGCCTAGCGCGGGCGACCCGTGCCGACGCGGCGCCGCGGGGCGCGATGATTCGCGCCATCGCCGCAAGGAGTCACCCATGCAACCCCCCACGCTGTCCGCCGGCGCGCTCGCCGGCCTCAAGGTCGTCGAGATGGGCCAGCTGATCGCCGGCCCGTTCGCCGGCAAGACGCTCGGCGACTTCGGTGCCGACGTCGTCAAGATCGAGGCGCCCGGCTCGGGCGACCCGCTCCGCAACTGGCGCCTGGTCAAGGACGGCACCTCCGTCTGGTGGCAGGTGCAGAGCCGCAACAAGCGCTCGATCGCGCTCGACCTGCGCAGCGCCGAAGGCCAGGCCATCGCGAAGAAGCTGATCGCCGAAGCCGACGTGCTGGTCGAGAACTTCCGCCCCGGGACGCTCGAGGGCTGGGGCATGTCGTACGAGGAGCTCTCGAAGGACAATCCCGGCCTCGTCATGCTGCGCATCAGCGGCTACGGCCAGACCGGCCCGTACCGCGACCTGCCGGGCTTCGGCGCGATCGGCGAGGCGATGGGCGGCCTGCGCCACCTCACCGGCGAGCCCGGCCGCGTGCCGGTGCGCTGCGGCGTCTCGATCGGCGACACCCTGGCGGCGCTGCACGGGACGATCGGCGTGCTGACCGCGCTCTACCACCGGCACGTGAACGGCGGCAGGGGCCAGGTGATCGATGTCGCCCTGCACGAGGCGGTGTTCAACGTGATGGAAAGCCTGATCCCCGAGTACAGCGCATTCGGCGTGGTGCGCGAACCGGCCGGCTCGGCGCTGCCGGGCATCGCGCCGAGCAACGCCTACCGCTGCGGCGACGGCGCGGTGGTACTGATCGCCGGCAACGGCGACAGCATCTTCAAGCGTCTGATGACCGCGATCGGCCGCGACGATCTCGGCAGCGATCCCGCGCTCGCCGACAACGCCGGCCGCGTGAGGCGCGTCGCCGAGATCGACGGCGCGATCGAGGCTTGGACGCTGCAGCGCGCATCGCCCGACGTGCTCGCGGTGCTCGCCGACGCCAAGGTGCCGGCCGGGCGCGTCTACACCGCCAGGGACATCGTCGAGGACCCGCACTACCGCGCGCGCGACATGGTGCTGACGCAGCGCACGCGCGACGGCTACGACGTCGAGGTGCCGGGGATCGTTCCGAAGCTGCTCGGCACGCCGGGCAGCGTGCGCACGTCGGCGCCCGGCCTCGGCGACGACACCGATGCGGTGCTCGGCGAGATCGGCTTCTCGGCGGACGCGATCGCAGGGCTGCGCGCGCGCAAGGTGGTGGCGTAACGCACCAGCGTCGCACGGCGGCGCCGACGCGCTGCGCCCGGCGGGATCCGTCCGAACCCGCTGCCTGCCGCGCGTCTCAGCCGCGCAGCAGGCGCAGCACGTCGCTCGCGTGCGCGTTCGCCTGCGCGACCATCGCGAGCGCGGCCTGCTGCACGATGCCGGCGCGCGTGCGCTCGCAGGTCGCGGCGCCGACGTCGGCGTCGACGATGCGGCCGAGCGCGGCCTGCGCGTCGAGCATGGCGCCTTGCGTTGCCGACACCGCGGCGTGCAGGCGGTTCTGCGTCGCGCCGAGGCTCGCGCGCTCGGCGGCGATCGTCGCGAGCGCACCGTCGAGCGTGTCGATCGCGCGGGTCGCGCCGGCGGCGCTGGTGAGGTCGATGCCGGCGACCACGTCGTTGCGCCGAACCACCACCGGCGTTGCGCCGAGGCCGAGCGCGGCCGCCTTGCTGCCGGTGATCGTGAGCGGCCGGTTGCCCTCGTAGGCAAGGTCGACGTGGCTGTAGGTGATGCCGTCGCTGCCGACGCCGTGCGCGACGCCGCCGAGGCCGGCCATGCCGGCCGACCCGCTGGCCATGTTGAGCCGGATGTTGCTGCCGTCGGCCGCGGTGAGCGTGACGTCGCTGCCGTTGTCGCTCGCGACCACCGAACGCGGCGGCTGCACGCCCGATGCCGCGAGGCGGATGTCGTCGAGGAACGCCGTGCCGTCGCTCACGATGTTGCCGCCGACGAAGGCGATCGTGTGCGTGCCGGCGCCGAGCTGGATGCCCGCGAGGCTGATCGCGGTCCAGGTCGGCTGCGCGGTGACCTGCAGGCGCGGCTGGCCGTCGATCACGACGTCGACGGTCTGCGCAAAGCCGTGGTTGAGCCGCTGCACCATCTGGAAGGCGAGGTCGTAGCTGCCGGCATGCGTCACGCTGAAGGTCTGGCTCAGCACGCCTCCCATCTGCACGAAGGCCGCCATCGCGCCTTGCGGCACCGGCGCATTGCCGCTCGTGAAGGCGCTGTGGTTGCCGGTGACGCCGGTGTCCGAGAACGACCACGGGCGCTGGTCGGTCGGCTCGTAGAGGTAGTTCATCGGTGCCGCCGGCAAGGTCCCGTCCTCGAAGCCACCGTCGGTCAGCAGGTTGATGGGTCCGTTGTTGACGAGGTTCACGGTGTCGGCGATCGCTGCCGCGGCCGCGAGGCCGCCATGCTCGAAGCGCTGCGCGCCCTGGCCGTTCAGGTTGAACTCGCCGCTCGCGCCGGCGCTGTAGGTGCCGACCGCGACCGTCGCCGCCGCCGTCGCCCTGAGCCCGCCGATGCCGGCCGCGTTGATCGCATCGGCGAGCAGCCTCGCGTCGGCGGCGACCGGCACGCCGCGCCAGACGTCGACGCCGTTGACGACGAGCTGCCCCGGCCCGGTGATCGTGCTCGCTGCGGTGAGGGTGCTGCCGGCGAGCGTCGAGCTCAGCGCGAGCGGGTTGCCGAGCGCCGCCGCACGCACGTTGGCGAGCGCGCCCACCTGCAGCGTCTGCCCGGCGTCGGCGCCGACCTGGAAATCGGCCGCGGCGAAGCTGCCGTCGAGCAGCGCGAGGCCGTTGAAGCGGGTCGCCGAGCCTATGCGGTCGATTTCGTCGATCAGCTGGGCGGCCTCGGCATGCAGCGCGGCGCGGTCGGCGCGGCTGTTGGTCGCGTTCGCCGCCTGCACGGCGAGCTCGCGCAGCCGCTGCAGGTTGCCGGCGACCGAGCCGAGCGCGCCCTCGGCGGTCTGCGTCAGCGAGATCGCGTCGAGCGTGTTGCGCGAGCCGACTGCGAGGCCGCGTACGCGCGCGGTGATGCTGCTGGCCACGGCGAGCCCGGCCGCGTCGTCGGCAGCGCGGTTGATGCGGCGGCCGCTCGCCAGCTGCTCGGTCGCGCGCGCACCGGCGGCCTGCGCGCGCCCGAGGGCGAGCGCCGGCGCGGCGGCAGGGTGGCGGTTGATCGAGATCGGCATGGCGGTCGGGCACGCTCCCGCCACAGGCGGGTTTCGGGCCATGCGGCGTTATCGGTGGCCAACCGAAGGGCTTGAGATGCCCGGCCGGGCCACCGACGGCGCTTGGCCGCGGGCGGCGCTCGGCCCGCGCGGCGTCTGCCTGCCGCAGGGCCGGCGACGCTCAGCCGCGTGCCCGAGCGCGCGCCGCCTGCCGCTGCGCGATCGCGAAGCTCGCGATCGCGAGGCTGGTGATGCCGATCTGGGTAACCGCGCAGGCGAGCACCGGGTGCTCGCCGAAGCCGACGAGAAGGGTGCCGAGCGCCCCCATCGCCATCTGGCCGAAGCCGTAGAAGCCGGCGGCGGCGCCGGCGAGCGACGGCCGGACCGAAAGCGCGCTCGCCAGCGCGGCCGGGCTGGCGATGCCGGCGCCGAACGTCATCGTGACGGTGATCGCGATCAGCAGCACCGGCGTCAGTGCGCCGAGGTCGTGCACCAGCAGCAGCGTCCACGCCATCGCCGACGCGAGGCCGGCGCCGACGAAAAGCAGGCGGCCGGCCGGCCAGCGCCCGGCGATCTGCCGGGTGAGATACGTGCCGAGGCTGGCGCCGACGATGGTGCTCGCCGCGAACCAGCCGATCACGCCGATCGGCAGCGCGAGCTGCTCGTGGACGATGTACGAGACCGTCGCCAGGTACGGGTAGAGCGCCGACGAGACGCAGGCACCGCCGATCATGTAGCCGGCGAAGCGCGCGTCCGACGCGAGCCGGACGTAGTCGCGTGCCACCGCACGTGCGGCGAGCGGGCGGCGCTGCCGGTTGGTCTCGGGCAGCACGCGCCAGGTCGAAACCAGCATTGCCGAGCCGATCGCGACCAGGAACACGTACACCGCGCGCCAGCCGAAATGGTCCGACAGGTAGCCGCCGACGATGGGGGCGAGGCCGGGGCCCACCAGCGTCAGCAGGTTGAGCAGCGCGACGTCCTTCGTGACGCGCGCCGGGTCGGCGACGTCGCGCAGGATGGCGCGGCCGAGGCTGATGCCGGCGGCGCCGCCGAGCGCCTGCAGCAGGCGCGCCCCGATCAGCCATTCGACGGTCGGCGCGAGGAGCGCCAGCACGCTGGCCGTGAAATACACCGTCAGGCCGATCAGCAGCGTCGGGCGGCGCCCGATCGCGTCGGAGATCGGGCCGTAGATCAGCTGCCCGCAGGCGAGGCCGAGCACGTAGAGCGTGATCGTCTGCTGCATGCTGGCGGCCGAGGCGCCGAGCGCGCGGCCGGCGACCGGCAGCGCCGGCACGAAGATGTGCATCGCCATCGTGCCGCTGAGCGTGACCAGCACCAGCAGCCAGAGCGGTACGCGGGTCGGCCCCAGCGGTTCGGGCGAGGACCCGCTGCGCGTCACCGCCGGCGCGCCGTCCGCGGCCGGTGGCGCGCGGCGCGCCGCCGCGACGCGGTCGCGCGACACGGCGACGCCGGGCGGCGCCGCTGCGCTCGACCCCGGCGCGCTCACCCCGGCTCCCGCGCCTGCGCCGCGAGGGCATCGAAGCGCTGCGCGATCTTCTGCAGGGTGCGCCGGGTGACCTCGACCTCGTCGGGCGCGAGGTCCGCGAGGATCACGTTCTCGATCTCGATGCTCTTGGCGACGATGCGCGCGGCGGTCGCGCGGCCGGCGTCGGTGAGCGCGATCGACTTGCTGCGGCGGTCCGCCGGGTCGCTGCCGCAGTCGATGAGACCGGCTTCCTGCAGCTGCGCGAGCACGCGCACCAGCGACGAGGTGTCGAGCGACAGGTTGCTCGCGAGGTCCTTCTGGCGCAGCGGCTGCTCGTGCACGTAGAGCTGCAGCAGCGGCGCTCGCGTCGCGTCGGTGAGGCCCATCTCGCGAAAGCCGAGGTCGACCTGGCGCCGCCATTGACGGTAGACGCTGCCGAGCAGCAGCCCGAAGCGCGAGCGCGCCTGGGCGAGATCCGGCCGCTCGACGGCCGACGATTTAGTTGGCATGCCAAGCATTATCCCTGGGGTTTACCCGGAGCGCTGGCGTACCAAGAAGCCGGAGTCAAAAGGCGGGCCGGTCCGAGAGGCGTCGTTGGCATGGTTCGGGCCGCAGCCTGCGCCATCACCGCGGAGGCGGAGGGGCACGGTCCGGCACGGTTCGCGACCCTCGCCGCTGGCGGCGAGGACGAACGCCGCGCTTCAGGCCGCGGCGGTGGCGCCCTCCTCGGCCGCGCCGGCTCAGAAGCAGTTCCACACCTGCGTCGCCAGCTCCACCACCAACTCCGGCTGCAGGTAGCTCGCGAACACCGCGGCGAGCACAGCCACCGCGGCGACGCCGCCGAGCCAGCGCCGGGTGGCGGTCTTCATGCGGCCGCCGGTGCCGGTCGCACGATCGCCGTTTCGCGCACCGGCAGGTTGACGAGCGCGGCGAACACGCCGAGCGCGACGGCGATCCACCAGACGATGTCGTAGCTGCCGGTCATGTCGTAGAGGCGCCCGCCGAGCCAGACGCCGAGAAACGAGCCGATCTGGTGCGACAGGAACACGAAGCCGCTCAGCATCGACATGTACTTGACGCCGAAGATCTGCGCGACGAGCGCGTTGGTCGGCGGCACCGTCGAGAGCCACAGCACGCCCATCACCGATGCGAACACGTAGACGCTCATCGGCGTGAGCGGCAGGCTGATGAAAGCGACGATCGCGACCGACCGCAGCAGGTAGATCGCGGCCAGGATGTGCCGCTTGGCGAGGCGCTGGCCGAGCGAGCCGGCGGCGTAGGTGCCGAACACGTTGAAGAGCCCGATCAGCGCGAGCGCGGTGGTGGCCACGCCCGGCGTGAGGCCGTGGTCCTTCAGGTAGCTCGGCAGGTGCACGCCGATGAAGACGACCTGGAAGCCGCACACGAAGTAGCCCGCCATCAGCAGGCGAAAGCTCGGATACGCGAACGCTTCGCGCAGCGCGGCGCCGATGCTCTGCTGCGAGCCGCCGGCGGCCGCCAGCCCCTTCGGCTCGCGCAGGCCCGCCGCGAGCGGCACGATCGCGAGCGCGCAGCAGCCGAGCAGGAAGAGGGCGTTCTGCCAGCCGAAGCCGCCGATCAGCCAGCTCTCGACCGGCACCATCAGGAACTGGCCGAACGAGCCCGCGGCCGCCGCGACGCCCATCGCCCACGACCGCTTCTCGGCCGCGACGTTGCGCGCGATCACGCCGTAAACGACCGCGTAGGTGGTGCCCGCCTGCGCCATGCCGAGCAGCAGCCCGGCGCTGCCGGTGAAGCCGAGCCCCGAGGTGGCGAGCGCCATCAGCACCAGGCCGCCGGCGTAGAGCACGCTGCCGACGATCAGCACCCGGAACGCGCCGAAGCGATCGGCCAGCATGCCGGCGAACGGCCCGGCGACGCCCCAGGCGAGGTTCTGCACCGCGAGCGCGAGCGCGAAGGTCTCGCGGGTCCAGCCGCGGTCGAGCGTGATCGGCTGCAGCCAGAGGCCGAAGCCGTGGCGGATGCCCATCGACAGCGTCACGATCGCGGCGCCGCACAGCAGCACGCGCGACATCGAAAGCGGGGCGGCGGGAGCCGCGGCGGTGGGCTTGTTCATCCGGGAACTGTAGCGAGGCCGCGTGCCGGCCGCACGTCGGGTGGGCCCGGCAGGCATGCGATTGGCTACGATGGGACGCCCGCCGGTCGACTCGGCACGGCCCGCGTCGGTCGCGGCGCCGCGCCACGGCTCGTGGCGAGTGCCGTCAGGAGCGCCGGCGTCGATGAACTACCTCTGGCCGTCTTACCTGTGGCTGCTGCTGGCGCTGCCGCTGCTGCCGGTGCTTTACGTCTGGCTCCTGCGCCGGCGCCGCACCGTGCTGCGCTACAGCAGCCTCGCGGTGGTGCGCCAGGCGGCCGGGTCGTCGTGGCGGCGCCACGTGGCGCCGTTCCTCTTGTGGGTCGCCTGCGGGCTGCTGCTGCTCGCGGTGGCGCGCCCGGTCGCGCTGGTCACGCTGCCGTGGACGCGAACGTCGATCCTGCTGGCGATGGACGTGTCGCTCAGCATGCGGGTGAGCGACGTCAAGCCGACTCGCATGGTGGCCGCGCAGGAGGCGGCCAAGACCTTCCTGCGCGACCTCCCGAAAGGCATCGAGGTCGGGCTCGTCACGTTCGCCGGCAGCGCCCAGGTCGCGCAGCACGCGACGCTCGATCGCGGCGCGCTCGTGAGCGCGATCGACTCGATCCAGATGCAGGTCGGCACCGCGGTCGGCAACGCGATCGTGCTGTGCCTGGCGGAGCTGTTCCCCGACCACGGCATCGACCTTGCCGACATGACGTTCGGCGCGCGCCCGAAGCCGCGCGGCCGTGCCGACAAGGACAAGCCGGCGGCCAAGCCGTTCACGCCGGTGCCCCCCGGCTCGTACGACGCTGCGGCGATCATCCTGCTCAGCGACGGCCGCCGCACGACCGGTGTCGACACGCTCGAGGCCGCCAAGATGGCCGCCGAGCGCGGCGTGCGCATCTACGTGGTCGGCCTCGGCACGGTCGCGGGCTCGGTTCCGGCCGGCGAGGGCCTGGCGATCTACATGCAGCTCGACGAGCCGACGCTGCGCGAGGTGGCTCGCATGACCGGCGGCGAGTACCACCACGCCGGCACCGCCGAGGCGCTGAGCGGCGTCTACCGCCAGCTCGGCTCGCGGGTGCAGATCGAGAAGCGCGAGACCGAGCTCGCGCCACTGCTGGCCCTGGCTGCGGCGGTGCTGGTGATCGCGGCGGCGCTGCTGTCGATGCGCTGGGCCGGGCGCCTGGGCTGAGCGGCCGGCGGTGCCCGCGCGAGGCGATCAGCGCTTCAGCTTCGGCGTCGCGCCGCCCGTGCGCGGCGCGGCGACGTCGTGCACGATCTGCCCGGCGCTCATGGTGTCGATCGCGTCGGCGGGAATCTCCATCACGATGCGGCTGTGCTGCGGCGTCATGTGCGCGGCCAGGTGCTGGATCGGCCGCCCGCTGCGGTCGTGCAGCAGGCGCGTCAGGCGGATCAGCGCGGTGCCGACCTCGCACGCCAGCAGCTGCGCCTTGCGCGGGTCCGCCGCCTCGGCGCTGATCTGCTGGACGACGCGGCCGAACTCGACGCCCTGATCCATCAGCACCTCGTACATCGCACGTTTGCGGAGCGCGCTGGCCGTGATGCGGCTGCCGATGTCGAGCGGCACCCACGCCTCGGTCACCATCAGCGGGGTCTCGCCGGCCAGGCGCATGCGGTTCGCGCGCACCGCCCGCGCATCGGGGGCGAGTCCGAGCGCCGAGCGCACCCAGCCGGGCGGCTCGACGGTCTCGACCGCCAGCACGCGCACGCTGCTCGTCTGCGCGGTCTGGCGCAGCAGGTCCAGGTAGCTCGGCGTGTTCATGCCGTGCACCGGCGGGTCGCCCCGCACGAAGGTGCCGCGGCCGTGGCGGCGTTGCACGAGGCCTTCGTTCTCGAGGTCGGCCAGCGCGCGCCGCACCGTCGCACGCGCCACGCCGAACAGCGCGACCAGCGATTCCTCGGTGGGCAGCGCGCTTCCCGCGGGGTAGGTGCCCTGCACGATGCCGTCGCGCAGGACCAGGAAGATCTGCCGGTGCAACGCGGTGCCGGGTTCGCGGACCAGGGGCGGGGCTGAATTCATCCCCACAGCGTACAACAGGTCGTTGACGACTCGTCTAGTTGTCTATTATAGTAGACAACACATCACGAGGAGCCGACGCCATGAACCAAGCCCGCCGACTGAGAACGCTGCTGCAGGCACCCGAGACGGTCGTCGCTCCCGGGGTCTACGACGCGATCACCGCGCGCCTCGTCGAGCAGGCGGGCTTTCCCGCCGCCTACATGACCGGTGCCGGCGCCTCGGCCGCGCGCGGCTACCCCGACTACGGGCTGCTGACGATGTCGGAGATGGTCGGCAACGCCGCGACCATCGCCGCCGCGATCCGCATTCCGCTGATCGCCGACGCCGACACCGGCTACGGCAACGAGCTCAACGTCACGCGCACCGTGCGCGAGTACGAGGCGCGCGGCGTCGCCGCGATCCATGTCGAGGACCAGGTCGCGCCCAAGCGCTGCGGCCACCTCGCCGGCAAGGAGCTCGTCTCGCGCGACGAGTTCGTCTCCAAGATCCGCGCGGCCGTGGCGGCGCGGCGCGACCCCGACTTCCTCGTCATCGCGCGCACCGACGCGCGCGCCGTCAGCGGGCTCGACGAGGCGATCGCGCGCGCCAACGCCGCGCTCGCCGCCGGGGCCGACATGGCGTTCGTCGAGGCGCCGCAGACGCTCGACGAGGTCGCGGCGATTCCGCGCCGGGTGAACGGCCCGTGCCTGTTCAACATCGTGCCGGGCGGCAAGACCCCGTCGCTCAAGACCGGCGACGCCGAGGCGCTGGGCTATCGGCTCGTGATCGTGCCGGGCATCCTGCTCAAGACCATCGTCGAGGCCTGCGACGATGCGCTCGCCGCGCTGCGGTCGACGCAGCTCGCGCCCCCCGGCCGCCCGATCGGCGTGCACGCCCTGTTCCGCCGCTTCGGCGCCGACGAATGGGATGCCCTGCGGGCCCGCGTGCAGGCGCAGAACGCCGCGGCGGAGGCGACCTGACCATGGGCCGCACCCTGTTCGACAAGCTCTGGGACAGCCACGTGGTGCGCGACCTCGGCGACGGGTGGGCGCTGCTCCACGTCGACCGCATCCTGCTGCACGATCTCTCCGGGCCCCCGGCGCTCGCCGAGGTCGCGCGGCGCGGCGGTGCGCCGAGCCGCCCCGAGCTCGCGTTCGCGACGCCCGACCACGCGGTGTCGAGCGCGCCGGCGCGCAGCGGCTACACCTCGCCGACGGGTGCGCGGCTCTATGCCGAGCTGCGCGACCACGCGCGCGCTGCCGGCGTGCGCTTCTTCGACGTCGGCGAGCCGGGGCAGGGCATCGTCCACGTGATGGGCCCCGAGCTCGGCATCGTGCTGCCGGGGCTCACGGTGGTCTGCGGCGACAGCCATACCTGCACCAACGGCGGCCTCGGCGCGCTCGCGTTCGGCATCGGCTCGTCGGAGAGCACGCACGCCCTCGCGACGCAGACGCTGCGCCAGCAGAAGCTGCGCCGCATGCGGGTGCGCTTCGAAGGCACGCCGGCCCGGGGCGTGAGTGCCAAGGACATGGCGCTGCACCTGATCGGCCGGCTCGGCACCGCCGCCGGCGTGGGCTACGCGATCGAGTACGCCGGCTCGGCGGTGCGCGCGATGGGCGTCGAGGCGCGCCTGACACTGTGCAACCTCACGGTCGAGCTCGGTGCGAAATGCGGCATCGTCGCGCCCGACGACACCACGTTCGAATACCTGCGCGGGCGGCCCTATGCACCGCAGGGCGCCGACTTCGACGCGGCGGTCGCCGACTGGCGCGCGCTCGTCGGCGACGCCGACGCGGTGTTCGATCGCGAGGTGCTGGTCGACGTCGCCGACGTCGCGCCGACCATCACCTGGGGCACCAGCCCCGAGCAGGCGATCGCGATCGACGGCGTGGTGCCCGACCCCGCGGGCGCCGCCGACGCCGCCACGCGCGCCGAGCTGCAGGCCGCGCTCGACTACATGGGCCTGGTGCCGGGTCGCCGCATCGTCGGTACGCCGGTCGACTGGGTCTTCATCGGCAGCTGCGCCAACTCGCGCCTCGCCGACCTGCGCGACGCCGCCGAGGTGGTGCGCGGGCACCGGGTCGCTGCCGGCGTGACGGCGTGGGTGGTGCCGGGCTCGGAAGCGGTCAAGCGCGCCGCCGAGGCCGAAGGCCTCGACCGCGTGTTCGAGGCGAGCGGCTTTCACTGGCGCGAGCCCGGCTGCAGCCTCTGCGTCGCCGCCAACGGCGAGCGCGTGCCGGCTGGCGCGCGCGCGGTGTCGACATCGAACCGCAACTTCGTCGGCCGCCAGGGGCCAGGCGCGCGCACCCACCTGGCGAGCCCCGTCGTGGCCGCGGCGGCCGCGCTGCGCGGTGCGATCGCCGACCCGCGGGAGTTCTGAGATGCGGCCGTTCACCACCGTCTCGGGCCCGGCGGCGCCGCTGCTGCTCGCCAACGTCGACACCGACGTGATCATCCGCATCGAGCCGCTGACGCAGCACCCGCCGCATGCGCTCGGGCCGTTCGCGTTCGCGCCGCTGCGCTACCGCGCCGACAGCAGCGAAGAGCCAGGGTTCGTGCTGAACCAGGCGCGCTTTCGCGGCGCGCCGATCCTGCTGGCGGGCGCCAACTTCGGCTGCGGCTCGTCGCGCGAGGCCGCGGTGTGGGCGCTGATGGGAATGGGCCTGCGCTGCGTGATCGCGCCGAGCTTCGGCGACATCTTCTTCGCCAACTGCTTCCAGAACGGCATGCTGCCGGTCGTCCTTGCCGAGGCCGCGATCGCCGACCTCGCCGAGGTGGCGCGCACCGGCTTGCCGATGACGGTCGACCTCGTCGAGCGCCGGGTCTCGATCGGCGACCTCGCGCCGGTGTCGTTCGCGATCGACGAGTCGCGCCGCCTCTCGCTGCTCGAAGGACTCGACGCGATCGGCCTGACCCAGAAGGACGCGCCGGCGATCGCCGCCTGGCAGGCCGCGGACCGGCTGCGCCGGCCCTGGGCGTGGCAGCCGGTGCGGCGCGCCGTGCCCGACCCGCGGGAGCCCTGAGTCTGACGCCGACTCCGCGCGGGCGGACCGCCCGCGACCCGATCCCGACACCCCTCGAACCGAAGGAGACGCCCATGTCCACGTTCCTCTTGCGCCGCGCGTTCGCGGCCGCTGCCCTCGTCACCCTGGCTGCCGCGCCCCTGGCCGCGGCACACGCCGCGCCGGCGTGGAAGCCCGAGCGCACCGTCACGCTGGTGGTGCCCTATGCACCAGGCGGCGGCACCGACGCGCAGGCGCGTGCGCTCGCCGTCGAGCTGCAGCGCATCTGGGGCCAGACCGTGATCGTCGACAACACCGCCGGCGCCGACGGCCTGATCGGCACCCACAAGGTGATCGACGCGAAGCCGGACGGTCTGACGCTGCTGGTGCAGCTCCCGTCGATGACGCTGATCAAGCACACGCCGACGTTCCGCGGCGTCGACCCGCTGGCGCGCCTGGTGCCGATCTCGGCGTTCTCGACGCTGCCCGGCGTCGTGGTCGCCAACGCCGCGCTGCCGGTGCGCTCGATGGCCGACGTGATGCGCTACTGCAAGACCGCGGCGCCGCCGTGCTCGCTGGGAACGACGGAAAACACCGCGCGCATGCAGGCGCGCACGCTCGCCACCGAGGGCGGGCTGCCGAACCTCATCGTCGCCAACTACAAGGGCGGCGGGCAGCTCATCACCGATCTCGTCGGCAACAACGTCAAGCTCGGGATCATGGGCGTGACGGCGGTGCTGCCGCACCACAAAGCGGGCACCCTGCGCGTGGTGCTGACGCAGGGCCCAAGGCGCTCGAGCGTGCTGCCCGAGGTGCCTTCGGCCGTCGAGGCGGGCCTGCCCGCGTTCGATTCGCTCACCTGGTATGGCCTGTTCGCGCCCAAGGACACCCCGCCGGGGGTGGTGCAGGCGGTCGCCGACGCGGTGCGGGAGGCGGTCAAGGCCGACGCCTTGCGCAAGTCGTTCGCGACGATCGGTGCCGAGCCGCTCGGCAACACGCCGGCCGAGTTCGCGGCGATGGTGCATGCCGACGAGGCGCGCTTCGGCGCGCTGGCCAAGAAGTTCCCGCTCGAGTGAGCGGCGTCGCGGCTGCCACTCCTGATCACCACCGGAAGCCCGACATGAGCATCCTCGACATTCCCGGCGACGCCCGCCGCATCTTCGACGTCCTGGCCGCGGGCGGCGTCGCGATCATTCCGAACGACGCCGGCTATGCGCTGATGGGCGGCTCGGCCGACGCCGTGCGGCGCATCTTCGTGGCCAAGCGGCGCGGCAGCCACAAGCGCAATGCCATGCTGTGCGCGATCGAGACGCAGCGCGAGCTGCACGTCCTCGACCGCCGCTCGCAATCGATGATCGAGGCGATCACGCAGGACTACGACCTCACGCTCGGCGCCGTCGCGCCGTACCGCGCCGAGCACCCGCTGATGACCCGCCTCGACGGCGACCTGCTCGAGGGCAGCACCGCCAACGGCACCGTCGCGATGCTGCTGAACGCCGGCACGCTGTTCGACGAGGTGTGCCGGCTCTGCCGCGAGGCGGTGCTGCCGGTGTTCGGGTCGTCGGCGAACCTGAGCGGCACCGGCCCGCGCTTTCGCGTCGAGGACATACAGCCCGAGATCCGGGCCGTCGCCGACGTGATCGTCGACTACGGCCTCCGCAAGCATCACGTCTACCGTCGCTCGGCGACCATCCTGCGCTTCGGCAACGGCGAGGTCGACTGCGTGCGCATCGGCTCGTGCTACGAGCTGATCGCCGACGTGCTGAGGCGCCACTTCGACGTGGAGTTGCCGCGCGATCCCGGGCTCGACGTGAACCCGTCGGGGCATCTGCAGGAGTTCGCGTTTCGCAAGGGGACTGACGCCGCGTCCTAACATCGGCGCGCCGTCGCAACGCCGGGCTGCCCTGCCGGCGTGCCGTCACGGCCGACGAGCAAGGAGGACGCATGGTCAGCAAGAACACGATCTGTCTCTGGTACGACGGCGGGGCGCTCGACGCGGCGCGCTTCTATGCCGCGACCTTTCCCGACAGCGCGGTGGGGCGCGTCTTCCACGCGCCGGCCGACTTCCCGTCGGGCAAGGCGGGCGACGTGCTCACCGTCGAGTTCACGGTGCTCGGCATCCCGTGCCTCGGCCTCAACGGCGGGCCGGCGTTCAGGCAAAGCGAGGCGTTCTCGTTCCAGGTGGCGACCGACGACCAGGCCGAGACCGATCGCTACTGGAACGCGATCGTCGGCAACGGCGGGCAGGAGAGCGCGTGCGGCTGGTGCAAGGACCGCTGGGGCGTCTCGTGGCAGATCACGCCGCGCGTGCTGACCGAGGCGATCATGGACCCCGACCGCGCGGTCGCCCGGCGCGCGTTCGAAGCGATGATGCAGATGACGAAGATCGACGTCGCGGCGATCGAGGCGGCGCGGCGCGGCTGAACCGGCCGCTCGTCGCCGCCCGGCAGGCTGTTCAGACGCCGCCGCGGCGCGTCGATCGCGCGGTCGACGCGGTCCTCGGCGGCGCGCGAGGCGGTCGCGCGGGAGCCCGTCGCCGGTTTCGTGGCGGCGCGCGCGTGCCGGATACAGCGGTCCGACCGGCATCGCGGCGTCACCGAGCGCGCGGGCTCCTCGGCCGCGAAGCCGCTCGCCGGGGTACGCCGGGGCGGTCGGGCGCAATGGGTCAAAATCGCGGGTCGCCGGCTGCCCGGCGTGCCACTGGAGACCAGTCCCGGATGTCCGAAGCCGCAAGGGTCAGTCTGCCGTTGATCGTCCTCGCGTGGACGGTGATCTTCGCTGCGGTGCTGTTCGCCATCGCGCACCAGAACCTGCGCCTGCGGCGCGAGCTCGTCGGCAAGGCCCGCGAGCCACGCGAGGCGCTGTTCGAGCTCGCGTGGGCGACGATCACCGCCGCGCTTGTCGTGCTCGTCGTGCTGCTCGGCGATCGTGCCGCGGGCGGCGGCGTCGAAGCCGAGAGCGATGCGGCCGCCCCCGCGTACGACGCCGCCATGGCGGCGACGGCCACGCTGGCCACCGACACGGAGCCGGCCCCGGGCGCGGCCGAGCCCGCCGCGCTGTCACGCTGACGCCGCGTCGATCAGGCCGACCCGGCCGGCAGCCGCGCGGGGCGGCGCCTTCGCGCGACGTGGCCGAGCGCGTCGGCTCCCAGGCAGATCGCCCAGCACAGCCACGCCGACCACATCGTGTGGCTCGGGTAGTGCGCCCCGCGTGCGAGCTGCCCGATCCCGAACAGCACCCCGACGCCGAGCACCGCCGCCAGCCACCCGCGGGCGCGCGCCGGGTCGTGACGCCGCCACTGGAAGTGCATGCCGAGGAACGCGAACGCGGCCACCGCGTGCCCTGACGGGAAGCAGTGCCCGCCGCCGCCGTCCGGCTGGCCGAGGTGCCAGTGCGAGACGTAGCGCGCGACGCCGCCGAACTCGGCGAGGTCCCACGGGCAGCTCGTCGCGCTGTAGCGCTTGAGCCAGGGCACGGCGACGCCGCAGAGCAGGATCACCGCGAGCCAGGCCACGCGTTCGGCGCGACCCGGACCGCGCGCCGGGCGACGCGGCGTGACGAGGGCGGTCGCGATCAGCACCAGCGCGAGCAGCCAGGCGAGCACGCGACCACCGCTGTGCAGCAGGGTGCCGGCCCAGAAGCTGTCGCGCGCGGCAAAGCCGTGAGCGTCGCCGAACCCACGCGCGAGCGCGAGGTCGGCAGCGCTCGCATCCCACGCGAGCAGCAGGGCGAGCAGGGCGCCGGCGACGACGGCGTCGCGCGCCGGCGACGGCGCCCGCGTCAAGGCGTCCTTCGGCAGGGCGCCGCGAGATCCCACGCCGGCTCGTACAGCCCGGTCTGCACGTCGACGAGCCCGAGCAGCGTGTGGAACAGGTGGTCGTGCGACGCCGGCTCGGCGGCGCGCCGACGCAGACAGGCGAGGTCCAGCGCGTCGTCGTGCACGAGTCCTGCCGACAGCCACATCAGCATCGGCACGTGGGTCTGCTCGCGCGGCGCGATGAAGCGCGGCAGCCCGTGCAGGTAGAGGTTGTTCTCGCCGAGCGACTCGCCGTGGTCCGACACGTAGACCAGTGCCGAGTCGACGTCGCGCGCGTGGGCCTGCAGCGTCGCGACGATGCTCGCGAGCACGTGGTCGGTGTAGCGCAGCGAGTTGTCGTAGGCGTTGACGATCTGCTCGCGCGTGCATTTCTGCAGGTCGTCCTCGATGCACGCCGGCTCTAAGTGCGCGAAGGCGGGCGGGTAGCGCCGGAAGTACGACGGGCCGTGGCTGCCGAGCTGGTGGAGCACGAGCAGGGTCGTCGGAGCCGGCTGGCCGCGAGCGGCCCGCGCCGCCTCGATGCGCTGGTCGAGGCCGGCGAGCAGGCCCTCGTCGAGGCAGCGGCCCTCGCTGCACAGGCCCGGCAGGTTGAGCGACGCGACCTCGTCCTGCGGCAAGCCGTCGCAGACGCCCTTGCAGCCCGACTGGTTGTCGCGCCAGTGCACCCGCACGCCGGCCCGCGCCAGCACGTGCAGCAGCGACTCGCTGTGGCGGATGCGCTTCTCGTCGTAGTTCCGGCGGCCGCCGGGCGCGAACATGCAGGGCAGCGAGGTCTCGGTGTCGGTGCCGCAGCTGGTGACGTCGCCGAACGTGATCACCGGCAGCGCCGCCAGCTCGGGCGTGGTCGGTCGCTCGTAGCCGTCGAGCTGCCAGTTGGCGGCGCGCGCGGTCTCGCCGACCACCAGCACGACGAAGCGCGGCCGCGTGCGCGCCGCCCAGCGCGGGCCGGGCGCCGCGTCGGAGCCGAGCGGGCGCCGTGCCGCGCTGGCGCCGCGCGCCTGCTTCAGCACGGCCGAGCCGCCGGCCCACAGGAAGTTGACCGGCGCCGCGAGGTAACGGACCTCGCGATGGCTGCGCATCATCGACGCGAACGGCTTGAAGACCGGCAGGAGCGCGACCACGAACGCGACCACTGCGATCAGCAGACCGGCGAGCTTGAACATCGCGCTGGTGAGCCACGGCCGCCGCACGACGCGCACGCGCCACAGCAACACGGCCGGCAGCGCGGCGTAGACCAGCAGGTGCAGCGCGAGCGCCCACGACCACAGCTCGCGCGCCTCGGCGACGTCGGTATGCCAGACGTTGCCCATCATCGACGTGTCGAGCACGACGCCGAAGTTGCGCATGTAGTACGTGGCCAGTGCGGTGCCGAACAGCAGCAGCGTGAGCAGCGGCTTCACGGTCACGCGATACGCGAACGGTGCGACCAGCAGGTAGTTCAGGGCCACCAGCATCACCACCAGCGCGAGGGCGAACGCGGCGGTCGGCACGTCGCCGTGATGCGGCAATGCCGCGCTCAAGAACAGCCGGTTCGCGCTGAACGCCCAGAACACGCAGGCGGCGAGCACCACCGTCTCGACGCCGGCGCTGAACGTGAGCCGACGGGAAGGGGCAGGGGTCGGCATGCCGGCATTGCAGACGCCGCAACTGAAGCCGGCCTGAAGCTTCGCGCGCCGCCGCGGTGGTACGGTGACGCGACTGCCTCGTCCCGCCCATGCGCCTCCTCCTGATCGAAGACGACGAGCTGCTCGGCAGCGGCCTCGGCGACTTCCTGCGCCTCGAAGGGCACGGCGTGGACTGGGCGCGCCGCCTCGGCGAGGTCGAGCGTTACCGCAACGAGCCGTTCGACGCCTGGCTGATCGACTGGCAACTGCCCGACGGCTCCGGGCTCGACTGGCTGCGTGCGCGGCGTGCGCGCGGCGACCTCACGCCCGCGCTGATGCTGACCGCGCGCGACCTGCTCGACGACCGGCTGCGTGGCCTCGACGGCGGTGCCGACGACTACCTCGTCAAGCCGTTCGCTCCCGAGGAGATGGTGGCCCGGCTGCGCGCGATCTGCCGGCGCAGCGCCGGCAGCGCCGGCGCGCGGGTGCGGCTCGGCGACGTCGGGGTCGACCTCGCCGCGCGTTGCGCCTGGCTCGGCAGCGAACGCGTCGATCTCACGTCGCGCGAGTGGGCGGTGCTCGAGGCGTTGCTGCTGCGCCCAGGGCGCATCGTCTCCAAGCCCGAGCTCGAGCGCCTCATCCTCGGCTTCGCGAGCGAGCTCGCGAGCAACGCGCTCGAGGTGTACGTGTCGAGCCTGCGTCGCAAGCTCGGCCGCGACGTCGTCGAGACGGTGCGCGGCATGGGCTACCGAGTCGGCGGCGCAGCACGATGAGGGGTTGGCACGCGACCTCGATCGGCGGGCGCCTCGTGCGCTCGCTGGTGCTGTGGTCGGTGCTGTGGTGCGTCGGGCTCGGCGGCGCGGTCTGGGTGATCGTGCAGGAGGAGGTCGGCGAGCTGCTCGACGACACGCTGCAGAGCGCCGCCGAAGGCCTGATCGGTCCGCTCGCGCAGGGCCGCATCGAGCCCGCGCCGCCGCCTGCGTCGAGCGCCGCCAGCACTCGCTTCACGTGGCAGCTGGTCGGCTACGCCGGCGGCCGGGCCCAGGTCGTGTCGGCCGCGCACGGCGCTCCGGCCGTGCCGCTGCACGCCAGCCCGCGGCCGGGCCTCTCCGAGGTCGCCGGCTGGCGCGTGTTCGGCCTCGCCACCGCGCGCGACGGGCAGATGGTCTACGTGGCGCAGACGAGCGCCGAGCGCGCCGAGGCAGGCGCCGAGGTCGCGCTCGCGGTCCTGCTGGCCGGGGCGCCGCTCACGCTGCTCGCGGTGCTCGGGCTGCGCTGGCGCGTCGCGCGCGAGCTGCAGCCGCTGCGCGAGCTGTCGCGCCGGCTCGCTCGCTACGACCCGCTGCAGCCGGGTGCGCGACTCGGCGCTGCCAGCCGCGACGAGCTGCAGCCGGTGCACGCCGCGATCGACGCGCTCGCCGCCCGGCTGGCGCGCCGGGTCGCCGACGAGCGCGCGTTCACGGCGCACGCCGCGCACGCGCTGCGCACGCCGCTCGCCGGCATCGACGCCCAGCTCGCGGTCGCGCTGCGCGAGGCCGATGCGGCCGGCCGGCCGCGTCTGCAACGCGTGCGTGCCGCCGCCGATCGCCTGCAGCGCGTCGTCGTCGCCCTGCTCGCGCTGTTCCGCAGCGGCGCGGAGGTGCAGCGCGGCCCCCTCGACGTCGCCGTGCTCGCCGCGCGCCTGTCGGTCGAGGGCCTGGCGATCGACGCGCGCGGGGCCGCGCCGCTGCACGCCGACGCCGACCTCGTCACCGCGGCGCTGCTCAACCTGCTCGAGAACGCGCAGCGCCACGGCGCGCGCTCGGTCAGCCTGTCGACGCCCGCGGCGAACGTGCTGCGGCTGCACGACGACGGCAGCGGCGTCGACGCCGAGCGCCGCCAGGCACTGCAGGCCGCCATCGACGTGCAGGACTACGCCGGCCGCACCGGTCTCGGCCTGATGCTTGCCGACCTGGTGGCGCGCGCACACGGCGGCGGGCTGCGGTTGCCGGAGGTGCCGCAAGGGTTCGCGGTCGAGCTGCGGCTCTGACGTCCCGGCTTCTGCACCCGCGTCGGCGGGCTTGCCGGGGGGCTCGGCGGTGTTCGATCCCGAGCAGCGACGCAGGCGCCCCGCCTTCGACGCTCGCGCCCTCAGAGCACGACGAGCCGCGGGTCCGGCGTTGCCGCCAGCACGATCGACACCTCGGCGCTGCGCCGCGCGAGCACCGCGCGCTGGTTCACGTAGCCCTTGTCGGTGATCTCGCCGGCGTCGATCGATGGCGCATCGTCGAGCAGCAGCGCGCGCGTCGGCGCCTGCGACGAGCCGCCCGTAGCGGTCATTTCGGCAAGGCCCTGGCGCACCTTCGCGACCACCGCGTCACGACCGGCTTCCCGAGCCTGCGGCGAGAGGAAGAGCAGCAGGCCGACGTGGTCGCTGTCGTGCCCGGTGACCACCGCATCGGCGACGTACGGCGACATCGCCGCCACCGCGCGCAGGCGTACCGCGCCGACGGAAACCCACGTGCCGGTGGTCAGCTTGAAGTCCTCGGCGACGCGGCCGTCGAACGCGATGCCCTTGGCCGCATCGTCGGGGTCGACCAGCCGCCCCGCATCGCCGATGCAGTAGAAGCCCTCGTCGTCGAACGCCGCCGCGGTGAGCTCGGGCGCGTCGCGGTAGCCGGCGAACACCTGCGGGCCGCGCACGCGCAGCTCGAGCTTCTCGCCGCTCGGCACCAGCTTGACCTCGCTGCCCGGCAGCGGCAGCCCGATGCAGCCGGCGCGGTCGATCGGCCAGTGCACCGTGGTGACCGCGGGTGCGGTTTCGGTCGAGCCCCACGCCGACGTGAACCAGAGCGGCCGCCCGCGCACCCTCTGCGCGATGCGCTCGAGTCGCTCCCAGGTGCTCTGCGGCAGCGCGGCGCCCGCGTAGAAGATGCCCTCGAGGTTGGCGAAGACGTCGCGCGCGGCCTCATCGTCGCGCTCCAGGAATGGCAGCAGCATGTCGAAGCCGCGCGGCACGTTGAAGTGGAAGTTCGGCCGCACCTCGCGCAGGTTGGCGAGCGTCTTCTCCACGAGGCCGGGCGCCGGGCGACCCTCGTCGATGTGGAGGCTGCCGCCATGCGCGAGCACCATGTTGAAGTTGTGGTTGGCGCCGAAGGTGTGGCTCCACGGCAGCCAGTCGAGCAGCACCAGCGGCCGCCGGCGCAGGAACGGCCACACCTGCGCGATCTGCTGCTGGTTCGCGCACAGCATGCGGTGCGTGTTGACGACCACCTTCGGCAGCCCGGTCGATCCGCTGGTGAGCAGCAGCTTGGCGGTGTGCTCGGGGCGGATCGCGGCGAAGCGGTTCGCCACCGCGGCGGTCTCTGCCGAAGCGAGCAGCGCGTCGAACGGCAGGGCGCCGGCGATGCTTTCGGCGCCGCGCCCGAAGACGCGCGGTGCACGCCCCGACCACGACGCGAGCGCGGCACCGTAGGTAGCGGCGTCGGAGGCATAGACGAGCGCGGGGTCGAGCAGGTCGAGCACTCCGTGGATGCGCGTCGCGTCCTTCGAGAGGCGCGTGTACGCGCTCGAGGCCGTGCACGACGGCCGGCCGACGTGCATGGCGGCGAGGGCGAGGAGGGCATGCTCCACGGCGTTGTCGGAGACGATCACGACCGGCTTGCCGGCGGGCAGGTCGAGGTCGATCAGGCCTTGCGCAATCCGCCCGACGCGCGCGCGCGCCTCGGCGTAGGTGAGGCGAACCCAGTCGCCGCCCGGCCCGCGTTCGGCCAGGAACAAGCCACTCGGCGTGGTCGCCGCCCAATGGTCGAGCCAATCGCCGATGCAGCGCGAGTACGGCTCGAGACGCTCGGCGCTGCGCAGGACCACCGTTCCGTCGGCGCGGTCTTCGCGGACGACGCTGGGCGACAGCAATGCGTCCCGTATTCCGAACAGATCCACCCGGCGCCTCCCGTGCGATGTCGATGCGGAATCGTAGGCGGGCCCTCGTGCCGCGCCGTCGCGGGTTTGCCCCGGCGCGCGGCAGTCGGGCCGACCCGCCTCAGCCCGCCGCCAGCGCGCGCGCGATCCGATGGCGGCCGACGGTCGGCTTGGGCATCCGCACGTCGAACCAGCTGCGCACGTCGGCGTCGAGGCCGAGGCCGTGCATGTAGTTGTAGATCGCCTTCCTGAGTGCGCGGCCCATCGCATCGTGGTCGGCGCCGGTCGGGTCGACGAAGGCCACGTCGTTCTTCGCGAACCCGCCCGCGGGCAGCGGCAGCAGTTCGATGCCGTACTCCTCGGGATGCCTGCCGACCGGCGAGTGCACGGTGCACGCGAAGCGGTGGAAGAACCCGCTCTGGATGCAGCCGTTGTCGAACAGCTGGCGCACGTACTCGAGCGCGTCGACGGTGTCCTGCTCGTCCTGGGTGGGAAAGCCGTACATCAGGTACGCGTGGACCAGGATGCCGGCATCCGAGAACGCCTGCGTCACGCGGGCGACCTGCTCGACCGAGACGCCCTTCTTCATCAGCTTGAGCAGGCGATCGGACGCGACCTCGAGCCCGCCCGAGATCGCGATGCAGCCGCTTTCGGCGAGTTCGTCGCAGAGCTCGCGGGTGAAGGTCTTCTCGAAGCGCACGTTGCCCCACCACGAGATGTCGACCTTGCGCCGGCGCAGCTCGGCGGCGAGCGCGCGCAGGGCGCTCGGCGGCGCCGCTTCGTCGACGAAGTGGAAACCGGTCTCGCCGGTCTCCTGCACGATGGCCTCGATGCGGTCGACCAGCGTCTCGGCGCTCGCCTGCTCGAAGCGCGCGATGTAGTCGAGGCTCACGTCGCAGAAGCTGCACTTCTTCCAGTAGCAGCCGTGGGCCACGGTCAGCTTGTTCCAGCGCCCGTCGCTCCAGAGCCGGTTCATCGGGTTGAGCATGTCGAGCAGCGACAGGTAGCGGCCGAGCGGCAGCCCGTCCCAGGTCGGCGTGCCGACCTCCTCGAACGGCACGTCCGGCTCGGGGAAGTTGACGTAGCGCACGGCGCCCGCGTCGGCGTCTCGCACGAAGCTGCGCACCAGCCTTTGGCGCGAGCGCCGGCCCTGCAGATGCTCGATCAATGCAAGCAGCGGGCGCTCGCCCGCGTCGAGCGTCACCACGTCGACGAAGTCGAAGAGGCGCGGCTCGGCGAGTTCGCGCAGCTCGGTGTTGACGAAGCCGCCGCCGAGCGCGACCGCGATCCCGGGGTGGCGCGCCTTCACCGCCTGCGCGATGCGCAGCGCCGCGTAGACCGAGCCCGGAAACGGCACCGAGAGCAGCAGCAGGTCGGGGCGCTGCAAGTCGACGACCGCCAGCGCGAGTGCCGCAAGGCGCTCGTCGACGAGGTTGGGCGGCGCCGCGAGCGCCTCGGCCAGTGCGTCGAAGCTCGCCTGGCTCGCCGCGAGCTTCTCGGCGTAGCGCACGAACTCGAAGCGGCTGTCGACGGCGTCGCGCAGCACGTCGGCGAGGTCGTCGAGGTAGAGCGTCGCAAGGTGGCGCGCGCGGTCCTGCAGGCCGAGCGCGCCGAACGCCCACGCGAGCGGGTCGCCGCCCTCGGCGTCGACGTAGACGTCGAGCGAGCGGAAGCGCGCGCCCTCGGGCAGCCAGCGCCGCGTCGCGATCCGGTGCGCGAGCGTCGCGTCGGCGCCCTGCAGAAAGCGGAGGGTCGGCGCGATGCTCGCGCGGTAGCGCTCGAACGCGGCGAGGAAATGCGTCACGACCGCGCTGCGGGCCGACGCCGGCAACGCCTCGCAGCATGTGCGGATGCGGTCCAGCCCTTCGGGCGAGAGCAGATCCAGCACCAGCTCGAGCGCGAGGTCGACCTGGCTCGCCGCGATGCCGCGCGAGCGCAGGAAGCCGGTGAGGTACGCGGTGGACGGGTAGGGCGTGTTGAGCTGGGTCATCGGCGGAATGACCGACAGCACGCGGAAGGATTCGATCGACATGGCGGCTCGGAGGCCCAAGCGCAGGGCGCGCCGAGAAGGCGCCGATTGTCGCGGGCGGCGACGCCGCGCGCCGCGCCGGCACCGGAAGGGCCCACGCCGCCGTGCGCGATCACGGCGCGCCGTGCGCGTGACGGCTCGGAACGTGCGCGGGCGCGGCGCCTCAGCGCGCAGTCGTGATCACGACCTCGAGATATTCGCCGGGCACCACCAGCGACTCGCTCCCGGCGACGTTGAACTCGTCGAGCAGCGCGACGATGTCGGCCTCCATGCGCTGCCGACCCGCCGCATCGAGCGCCGCGAACGCCTTGTGGGTCGGGCCGTACCAGTCGCGGAACACCTGCACCCAGTGCGCGGCGTCGCGGTAGCGGAAGTTGAACACCCGGCGCTCGACCTGCATGCCGGCAGCGCGCGGCCCGAACAGCTCCACCAGGTGCGGCTCGCTGCCCCAGAGCGCCGGCGACGCCACGCCCGCCGGCGGCGGCACGTGCGCGCCGATCACCTTGAAGAGGCGCCCGATGAAGCCGGCCGGCGTCCAGTTCGCCATGCCGATGCGCCCGCCGGGGCGCACCACGCGCAGCATCTCGCGCGCGACCTGCGGGTGATCGGGCGCGAACATGCAGCCGAAGGTCGAGAGCACGACGTCGAAGCGACCGTCCGCGAACGGAAGCTGCTCGACGTCGGCAACCTCGAACTGCACGGCGAGGCCTTCGGCGGCGGCGCGCGCGCGGCCTTTCTCGAGCAGCGCCGGCACGTAGTCGCTCGACGTGACGTCGGCGAAGCGCCGCGCCGCCGCCAGCGTGGCGTTGCCGTTGCCGGCGGCGACGTCGAGCACGCGCTCGCCGGCGCGCACGTCGACGGCCTCGGCGAGCAGCTCGCCGACGATCTGCAGGGTGGTGCCGATCACCGCGAAGTCGCCGCTCGCCCAGGTGGCTTGCTGGCGCGCCTTGATCGCGGCGAGGTCGGGGCGGGTGACGGGTTCGAGAACGCTTTCCATCGCAGGGCTCCTTGGGGTGGGGGGTGCGACGCATTCTTTCGAGCGCCCTGCGTTGACGCTTGCCCGCGAGTCGTGCAGATTTGATCGGGCGTCCGCGTCTCGGGCGCGCCTCCCCCGAATGAGCGCCTCCGATCCGCTCTCCGACGTGCTGCGCAGCGTGCGGCTGCGCGGCGCGGTCTTCTTCTACGTGAGCTGCGGCGACGAGTGGGCGTCGGTCGCGCCGCCGGCGAGCATGCTCGGGCCGGTGGTGATGCCGGGTGCCGAACACGTGATCGCCTACCACCTCATGGCGCGTGGCGACGGCTGGGCCGCCATCGACGGCGCGCCGCCGGTGCGCTTCGGCGCCGGCGACGTGGTTCTCGTGCCCCACGGCGACGGCCACTCGATCTCGAGCGCGCCGGGTCTCGTGCCGGCGTGCGACGACGGTGCCTGGGTCCACCGCATGCGCAACGATCCGAAACCGATCCCGGTGACCTATCACCACGGCGTGGTGCACCCTGGCGCCGAGCTGCCGGCCGACGAGGCGGCGGCGGTCCTGGTCTGCGGCTTCATCGGTTGCGACGTCAAGCCGTTCAACCCGCTGCTCGGCGCGCTGCCGCGCCTGCTGCACCTGCGAGCCGATGGCGTCGGCGCATGGGTCGCGCCGGCGCTGCAGCAGGCGGTCGCCGAGTGTCGCCAGCAGCGCTCCGGCGGCAGCGCGGTGCTCGAGCGGCTCAGCGAGATGATGTTCGTCGACGCCGCACGGCGCTATCTCGCCTCGCTCGACGAGGGCGCCTCGGGCTGGCTCGCGGCGCTGCGCGACCGCCACGTCGGGCGCGCGCTCGCGCTGCTGCACGAGCGCCCGGCGCACGCCTGGAGCGTCGACGCGCTCGGCCGCGAGGTCGGTCTCTCGCGCTCGGCGCTGCACGAGCGCTTCCTCGCGCTGCTCGGCCAGGCGCCGATGCACTACCTCGCCAACTGGCGCATCCAGTGCGCCGCCGCGCTGCTGCGCCAGAGCGATGCTTCCGTGCTCGCGGTCGCGCAGGAGGTCGGCTACGACTCCGAGGCGGCGTTCTCGCGCGCCTTCAAGCGCATGGTCGGCGAGCCGCCGGCGACGTGGCGGCGCCGGCAGCGGCGTGCGACCGCGGCGGCGCTGGGTGCCGCGAGCTTGGCCGACGCAAGCGCCACACGAGCGGATCCGAACCCGGGCACTGCGACGGACGCTGATTGAACGCGTGCGCTGCAGCGGCTGGAGCGGGATGCACGCGGCGGCGGAGCCGATGCGACGGCAAACGGGTGCTGCCGGGCGCGGCGCGCGATCAGCGGCGATGGCCCGCCGCCCGCGCGGCCGAATGCCTGCGTCGCCAGTGCGGCTTGCCTGTCACCCGATGGTCGCCGTCACCCACCTGTGGTACTGTATAAACGTACAGCCAAGCTCCACGGGTGACACCATGCCATCGCACTACCGCCAGCTCTACCGTCCGAAAGCCGACAATCTGCCGCCATGGGTTCGCCGCATCGTCCTCTGGTTCTGACCGCTTCCGGGCCGGCTTGCAGGCACGGGCGAAGCGGCGAGTCGCGGCCATGAACGCGCCGCTGCTGCCCGAGATCTTCGCGCGCGCCGAAGACGAGCCCCAGGCCGACCTGCCGCTCGCCGCCGAGGGCGTGCTGCGCTACGTGTGGGAGGGCCGCTTCGGCCCCATGCTGATCGAGGTGCGCGATGGCCGCGCCTACGTCAACGGCCAGGCGGTCGAGCCGGCGGTAGGCGAGACCGGGCCTTCGATCGACGAGGACCGCGCGCCCCGGCCCTAGCGGCCAGCGCGCTGCCGGGGCGACCGAACCCGCCGCGATTCGCTTCGAGCACACGCCTGCCGCTCGTGCAGGGCGGCCTCACCCGCCTGCCGCGACGCTGTCGCTGGCAGACTTCGTGGATGCGGATCCTCATCAAGACCCTGCTCGGCACACTGCTCGCGCTGCTGCTTGCCGCCGGGATCGCGCTTGCGCTCGCGGTCGACAGCGCGCCACGTGTCCTGCCGCGCACCGACGTATCGCCCGCCGATGTCGATCGCGCGGTGACGCTCGCGCGTGAGCACGGGGCCAGGCTGACCGCGATCGGAGTCTCGCGCGCGCTCCGTCTCGACGCACGCGACGTCGACCTGCTGGTCCGCCACGCCGTTCAGCGGGTCCTGCGCGCCGACGCCCGGGCACGTCTCGAGAGCGGCCGCATGGTCGTCGACGCCAGTGTTCCGGCGCCTCTGGGGCGCTGGCTCAACGTGGAGCTGGGACTGCGCCAGAGCGGCGCGGCACTGCCCCAGATCGAGCGCGTGCGGGTCGGCTCGCTGCCGCTGCCTCCCACGCTCGTGACGGCGGCGGCGCAGCGGTACGCCGCCCGCCGCGGCGTGAACCTGGACCAGTTGCTCGGCGTCGAGTGGATCGAGCACGTCACGTTCAGCCCGCAGGCGCTCGCGGTCACCTACCACGTCGAGCCGGACACCCTGAAACGCCTGCGCGCGGCGATGGCGCCTTCGACGCTGAAGGAGGCCCGGCTGCGCGCGTACCACGACCGCTTCGTCGAGGTGAGCCGACGCGCGACCGGCGGGCACCTCGATCTCGCGCCGATGCTGCGGGCGCTGTTCGAACTGGCTGCCGCACGCAGCGCCGATGGGCACGATGTCGTCGAGGAGAACCGCGCGGCGTTGCTGACGCTGACGCTCCATGCGAACCAGCGCCCCCTCGGCCTGCTCGTGCCTGCCGCATCGAGCTGGCCGGTCGCGCCTCTGGTGGTCGTGACGCTGCGCGGCCGCCCCGACTCGGCGCTGCACTTCCTGGTGTCGGCGGTGCTCGCCGCCGAGGCCGACACGCCGCTCTCGAAGGCGGTGGGCGTGTGGAAGGAGCTCGAAGACGCCAAGCGCGGCGGCAGCGGGTTCAGCTTCAACGACCTCGCGGCCGATCGCGCCGGCACCCGCTTCGGCCATCTCGCAGTGCGTGAGGCCGCCGAGTTGCAGTCGCGCATCGCGGCGACCACGCGCGACGCCGACCTGATGCCGGGCGCCGCCGACCTGCCCGAAGGCATGTCGGAAGCGGATTTCCAGGCACGCTTCGGCGGCATCGAGGGCGAGGCCTACCAGCGCCTCGTCGCCGACATCGACCGCCGCATCGAGGCGATGCCGATGTTTCGCTGACGAGCGGGGCACCGCCGTTCCTGGACCTCCGATGCACCTCGTCCAGTTGCTGCTTCCCGTCTACGACAACGCCGGCGCCGCGTTTCCGAAGGCGCTCTACGAGGACGTGCGGCGCGAGCTCGTCGACCGCTTCGGCGGCATCACCACCTACAGCCGCGCGCCGGCCAAGGGGCTCTGGCGCGACGGGGGCGGTGTCGATCGCGACGACATCGTCGTCTACGAGGTGATGGCCGACGCGCTCGACCGCGCATGGTGGGCGGGCTACCGGGCGAGCCTCGAGCAGCGCTTCGCGCAGGACGAGGTGGTGGTGCGCGCGCTGGCCGCCGAGCGGCTGTAGCGCGGGCCGGCTCGCACGCGGACCTCGATCGCGCGCCTCGCCGGGTGACACCCGGCGCGGTCGGGCCGACGCGAGCGGCCGGGTGCGACGGTTCGCTTCCCGTGCAGGGCGCAGACACGCGCCATCGCGATGCCGCCGCTGCCTTGGCCGACCGCCACGACGCAGGGCAACGAACCGTCGCCGCGCGGCCGAGCAGGCCCGGCCATGCGACGCCGCCGCGCGAGTGGCGTCGCCGTTCGACCGTCTGCGCCGCCCGCGTCGGGTTTGTTCCTACTCACAAGGAAGGGGTCAACGCTTTCAATCGCACCAACTCCCTTCGGAACGGCGTTCCGTACAACGAAACGCACGTGACGCTCCCCACTCGGGACGGGCCGAGCGCCGGCGGGAGCGACGTCCCGACCTGCGCCAACGATCAGGCCGCCGCGGCGCCCTGACATGAAGAGGAGACCCCATGAAGCTCAGTGCCACCGCCACGACGCTCGTCGCGCTCGCGGCTCTCTCGACTCCGACCGTCATGTTCGGCGCGGCGGCCGATCTCAATGCCTGCTGCACGCCAGGTGATCAGGACATGCCCAAGAGCGGCGGCAACCTGGGCAACCAGAGCTACTCGTCGCTGAGCCAGGTCAACCGCTCGAACATCAGCCAGCTCGGCCCGGTTTGGAAGACCAGCACGTCGGCGGCGGCGGTGACCCAGCCGACCCCGCGAGCGGGCGCGGCCGACACCGGGCAGCAGACCACGCCGGTCGTGGTCGATGGCGTGATCTACGCCGACACGCCGGCGGGTGGCGTGATCGCGGTCAACGGCGCCAATGGCGCGGTGAAGTGGAAGTGGGAGCCGACGACCGCGAGCGGCGCGCCGTTCGGGACCACCGGAACCCGGCGCGGCGTGTCGGTCGGCGCCGGCAAGGTCTACACGCTCGCGGCCGGCAACCGCGTCGTGGCCCTCGACAAGGACACCGGTGCGCTGGTCTGGGCGGTGCAGCCGACCGGCCCCAACGGCGCGTCGCTCGGCAACATCGCCAAGGTCGGCACGATCTATCACGACGGCATGGTGTTCGTCGGCACCAACGACGGCAGCCGCAACGCCGCGTTCGCGGTGCGCGCCAGCGACGGCGGCATGTTGTGGTCGTTCTACGGCGGCGCCGAGCCGGGCCGCATCGTCACCGACGTCAACGGCGTCAGGGTCGACGCCGGCGCGACCTGGGGCCCGCTGCAGCCCAACGGCCAGAGCTGCGCGCTCACCTCGGGCACCTCGCCGTGGCTGCATGGCGCGGTCGATCCCGAGCTCGGCATCTTCTACGTGACCTTCGGCAACGTGCGCAGCTGCCAGTCGTCGCAGGACGGGCAGCAGCGGCCGGGCGACAACCTGTTCGGCAACTCGCTGGTCGCGCTCGACATGCGCACCGGTGCCTACAAGTGGCACCACCAGTCGGTGCGGCACGACATCTTCGACATGGACAACGTGCACTCGCCGGTGCTTGCCGACGTGAGCGTCGGCGGGCAGACGCGCAAGGCCATCTACTACGGCAGCAAGGCGCACATGACGTTCATCCTAGATCGCACCAACGGCAAGCCGCTGACGGGCGCGATCGTCATGAAGCCGATGGTGGTCGACACGCGCCAGAACAACGCGCCGACGCAGCCGTTCCCGGCGCACGGCACCTGGGTCGACACGCTCGGGCCGGGGCCCGACGAATGCATCGTCTGGGAGAAGCTCGGCACCGACAACATCCCGGGCAACCCCTGGCGCGGCGTTCCCAACTACAACGGCTACCAGCCTGACGCGCAGGGCAATCTGGTCTACACCGAGCCGAACTACCTCGACGTCGACAAGCCGTTCGTGCAGTACCCGGGCGGCTACAACCCCCGTGGCGAGGCGCAGTCGCAGCCGCACCGCCAAGGCTGCCTGTGGGAGCCGCACTTCGACTTCCCGGTGCTGACGATGTCGAGCCAGAACGGCGGCGCCGACCTGTCGAACCACGGCTACAGCCCGCGCACCAACCTGTATTACGTGCCGTACGGCGTCGCGCCGGTCGCGCACTACCGCTCGGCCGGCAGCAACGGCCTGCGCGCGCTCGGCGAGTACCAGACCGGCGGCGTGTTCGCGATCAACGCGTCGACCGGCAAGCTGGTGTGGCAGAACCACCTCGGCCTCGACGCGGCGCACGGCCAAGGCGTGCTCGCGACGGCCGGCGACCTGCTGTTCGCGAGCCAGCCGGACGGCATGCTCTACGCGCTCGACGCCACCAACGGCAAGACGCTGTGGAAGTTCCAGACCGACGGCGAGATCGAAGGTGCGGTGACGACCTACTCGATCAACGGCGAGCAGTACGTGCTCGCGATCGCCGAGGGCGACAAGCTGTGGGCGTTCAAGCTCGGCGGCAGCTACAAGTCGGCCTCGGGCAGCAGCGAGATGCCGACACCCGCGCCGTTCGTCGTTCGGCGCGCGGTCGGCGGCAGCGCGGTCGAGGGCAGCACGCTGAACAACACCGTCTACCTGGCGCGGCCGAACCGCACCGACGTCGCCGCCTCGGTCGACAGCATCGCGACCAACGGCATGAGCCCGACGTTCATGCGGGTTCCGGTTGGCACGACGGTGACGTTCACCAACCCCGGGCCGGCGCAGATGCCGAACTTCCCGAACCAGAAGATGCACTGCGCGACGCAGTTCTTCGAGGGCCTGTTCAACCCGAAGCTCGCTCCGGGAGAGTCGTTCCAGTACACCTTCACCAAGGAAGGCGAGTACTTCTTCAACGACTGCACGGACCCGCGTCCGACCGGCAAGGTGGTCGCGTACCACGTGCCGCAAGACGTGCCCGGTGCGCTGCAGCTGGTTCCGTCGACGCTCAACATGCGTGCCGCCAACGGCGTCTTCACCAGCGTGCAGGGCCTCGTCACGACGTCGTTCAAGGTGCCTGCCGGCTACACGCGGCCGACCGAGGTGCGTCTGAAGACGCCGCTCTCGACGATGCTGTTCCCGGCCGTCACCGCCACGCTGAGCGGCGACGGACGCACCCTCGTCGCGACCTTCGACAAGGCGCTGATCGACAACAACATGCCGGCCGGCGACGCGGTGCCGCTGACGCTGATGGCCAACTTCATGAATGCCGGCGCCGAGAAGCAGCTGACGTCGACCGCGACGGTCCGCGTGATCAAGTAGTCTCCCGACGAGGAGCCGGGTGCCGCGAGCGGTACCCGGTGATTCGGTCGACTTCAGGGCCGCGCGATGCGCGGCCCTTTTTTGCGTGGAGCGATTCGCCGAGCGCCCGTCCGGCCGATCGATGCCACGGGCGGTCAACCGAAGCGCGGCGTGCCGCGTCTTAGACCGCGAGGGCCGACGCGAGCGGCGTCGACGCCGCTCGCGGGCGAGGCGGTCGGGGCAGCACCGGGCGAGCGTCCGACGACCCGTCGCCACACGGCCCTCGCCGATCATTTCTTTCAGCGGCCGCGCCATGCTCAGCACCGACACCTCGAACGCGGCGCTCGTCGGCCGCTACGACGAGATTCCCTACGACGCCAAGCCGCACGAGGCGACGCACCCCGCGCGCCTGGCGGCGATCGCCACGCTGGCCGGCCACGCCGGCCCGGCGCAGCACGCCGCACGCGTGCTCGAGGTCGGCTGCAGCGAGGGCGTCAACCTGATCGCGATGGCGGTCTCGATGCCCGCTGCGCAGTTCGTCGGCTGCGACCTCTCGCCGCGGGCGATCGCCGCCGGCCGGGCGATGGTCGACACGCTCGGCCTTGGCAACGTCACGCTCGTCGAGGGCGATCTCGCGGAGCTTCCCGCCGAACTCGGTGCGTTCGACTTCGTGATCGCGCACGGCGTCTACTCGTGGGTGCCGGCGCCGGTGCGCGACGCGCTGTTCGCGCTTGCGCAGCAGCGGCTGACGCCGGCCGGCATCGCCTACGTGAGCTTTAACGTGCTGCCCGGCTGCCGCGTGCGTCAGGCCGCGTGGGACGTGCTGCACCGGCACGTCGACCTTCTCGATAGCGCACGGGCGCGCGTCGACGCCGCGCGCGCGCTGGCTCAGCAGCTCGCGACGGTCCTCGCGCCGAGCGTCGAGGCCGACCAGGCGCTGCGTGCCGAGTTCCGGGCGCTGGCCGAACGCAGCGACAGCGAGCTCTTCCACGACGACCTCGCGGTGCCGAACGAACCGGTGCTGTTCGACACCTTCGCGCGCCATGCGGCCGAGCACGGCCTGCGCTGGCTCGGCGAGGCGCAGCTGCAGAGCACGAGCGTCGGCGATCTGCCGGCCGAGACGCAGGACGCGCTGGCGCGACTCGAGCCGTTGGCGCGCGAGCAGTACCTCGACTTCGTGCGGCTGCGACGCTTTCGCCAATCGCTGCTGGTGCGCGTCGACGCGCCCACGGACGCTCGTCCGCCCGTCGAGCGCGTCGCCGCGCTGCACGTGTCGGCGAGCTGGGAACTCGCGCGGCTCGCCGGCGCCGGCGGCATCCACAAGCTCGCCAAGAGGCTCGACCCCGCGAGCGGCGGCGGCGGTGCGATCCGCAAGCTGCTCGAGACGCTGGTCGCGAACCAGCCGGCGGCGCTGCCGGTGGCCGCGCTGCCCGATCTCATCGGCGGCGCGCTCGCGCGCCCGCTCGACACGGTGCTGGTCGACGCCGCCGCGGCCGGGCTCGTCACCCTGCACGCCGAGCCGCCGCCGCTCACCGTGCAGCCGGGCGAGCGGCCGCTCGCAAGCCCGCTGGCGCGCCTGCAGGCGCGCACGGCGAGCAGCGTGACGACGCTCGCCCACACCCACGTCAGCATCGCCGACGCGCAAGCGATGAAACTGCTGCCGCTGGTCGACGGCAGCCGCGACCGCGCGGCGCTCGGCGTCGCCGCCGGGCACATCGCGCCAGCGCTCGGCGCGCGCAGCGCCGACTTCGTGAACTTCGCGCTCGACAAGTTCGCCCGGCTCGGCCTGCTGGCGGTCGAGACGCCGGCGAACGGATCGGTTCGCTGACCGGCGCCCGGCGCACGTGCCGGCGTGGAGCGTTGAAGGTGGCGGTCCGACAATCGCGCCTGGAGCGGACGACGGAGCGCGTGTGAAGACCTACGACATCGAAGTGCAGCGCCTGAAGTCGGCGCGCCATGACCACGGAATGATCGAGCTCGGCGCCGACGCGCTGGTGCAGACACGCCAGCTGCGCGACGGCCAGCCGGACGCGAGCGCGTTGCGCCTCACGGTCGACAACGCGCGCGCGCTGGTGCTGCTGCTCAAGCAGCAGCTCGCCGAGCTCGACAAGCTGCAGCCGCGCAGCCGCCGCTCGGGTCGCGCCTGAGGCGAGCTGCCGCGCGGCGCCTTACTCCTCGAGCATCGACCGCAGCGGCTCCTCGGCGAGTGCTTTCGCGATCGCCTCGTGGTTCGGGGTGCCGGCGGCGAGCGCCTTCTGCAGGTTCCTGGCGTACTTCTCCATGCGCTTGGGCGGCAGCAGCGGCTCGTCGGGGTCGATCACGGCTTCGATCAGCGCCGGCCCGTCGTGGGCGAGTGCGGCATCGAGTACCGGGCCGCAATCCTCGGGGCGCTCGACGCGCCAGGCCCGGATGCCGAAGCCTTCGGCAACCTTGACGAAGTCGATCGGCTGCAGCGCGCACTCGGTTTCGACGTTGCCGAGGAACATCATCTGCTCCCACTTGATCTGGCCGAGCGAGTCGTTGCGGACGACCACGATCTTGATCGGCAGGCGGTAGCGCACGACCGTCGCGAGCTCGGCGATCAGCATCGCGATGCCGCCGTCGCCGCCCCAGGCGACGACCTGCCGACTCGGGAACGCGAGCTGCGCAGCGATCGCGTACGGCAGCGCGCACGCCATCGAGGCGAGCAGGCCCGATCCGGCGAACTGCTGGTCGGCCCTGGCGTCGCAGTAGCGCGCCAGGATGCCGGTGTTGTGGCCGGAGTCCCACGCCACCATCGCGTCGGCCGCGAGCCGATCGCCGAGGTCGCGCGCGATGCGGCCGGGCTTCATCGGCGCGCCGGGGCGTTCGACGGCGTCGCGCAGGAGCTGGCGCCAGGCCTGGGTGGCGCGCTGCGCTTCCTCGAGGAACGAGCGGTCGTTTTTGCGGGCCAGCCGCGGCAGCAGCGCCGCCAGCGTGCCGCGCGCGTCGCCGACCAGGCCCACCTCGACCGGAAAGCGCAGGCCGATGCGCGTCGGGTCGCGGTCGATCTGCACGCCGGTCGCCTGCTCGGGCTTGGGGTAGTACTCGATGTAGGGAAAGGTCGAGCCGACGATCAGCAGCGCGTCGCAGCGCTCGAACGCCTCCTGCGACGGTCGCGTGCCCAGGAGGCCGATGCCGCCGGTGGTGAGCGGGTGGTCGTCAGGGAGGAGAGCCTTGCCGAGCAGCGCCTTGACGACCGGCGCGCCCAACGCCTCGGCGACCGCGACCAGCTCGTCGCGCGCGCCGAGCGCTCCCTGGCCGGCGAGGATCGCGACCCGGCTGGCGCGGTTCAGGCGTTCGGCGGCCGCGTCGAGGTCCGCCTCGGTCGGCAGCCGGCGCTCGTCGGTCGGCGTGAACGAGGCGTGGTGCGCGACGTTGCGCGACGACGGCTCGGCGTCCTCGACCGGCTCCTCCTGCACGTCGACCGGGATCGACAGGTGCGCGACGCCGCGCCGCGCGAGCGCCGTGCGGCAGGCCAGCGCGACGACGTTCTCGACGTGCGCCGGACTCATGATGCGGGCGCTGTATTCGGCGACGTCGGCGAACAGGCGCGGCAGGTCGACGTCCTGCTGCGTGAAGGTGCCCACCAGGTCGTGATACGGCAGGCCGGTGATCGCGAGCACCGGCGCGTGGTCGAACTTGGCGTCGTAGAGCCCGTTCAGCAGGTGCACGCCGCCGGGCCCGGTGGTCGCGAGGCAGCAGCCCAGCCGTCCGGTCCACTTGGCATGCGCGCAGGCCATGAACGCCGCCGCTTCCTCGTGGCGCACCTGCACGAAGCGGATGCGATCGGAACGCGTGCGGATCGCCTCCATCACGCCGTTGATGCCGTCACCCGGCATCCCGAACACGCGATCGATGCCCCAGGCGATCAGGGCGTCGACGAGGACGTCGGCGCCGTTGCGGGATTCGGGGGTGTCGCTCATGGGGGCTCCGGTGGACGGCGGCTCGGCCGGCCGAGAGATGACCCCGGGCAAGTGGCGTGCGCGCGGCGCCGCCGCAAGGCCGGCGATCAGCCGCCCGAGGCTGCCCCCGGCGGCACCAGCACCGGCACGCCGCCCCGGAACAGCGCCGTGATGCGGTGCAGCCGCATGCGCCATGCGCCGTCGTCACCGCGCACGAAGTCGGCCGTGTTGTCGGCCACCAGGATCGGCGGGTTCGACGGCAGCACCGGCACGCCGTCGGCGGCGTAGACGGTCAGGATCCCGGCGACGGATGCGGTGTCGGCACCGGTGACGCGCGTGCGCAGGTTGGTCAGCACGTGGCGCACCAGGCGCGCGCCGCGCGATGCGCGATAGGCGTAGTAGTCGGCGACCGCAGCCGGTCCGTCCATGCGGTGCTCGAGCATCGAGTAGACGCAGTCCGCGGTGTAGAAGTCGAGCGCGCCCTTCGCGTCGTTGGCATCGACGTCCCACCAGTAGTCGACGAGGCGCTCCTGCACCGCGAGGCGGGTCCGGAAGTCGTCGTCCGACGCGCTCATCGGATCATCGTGCGCCAGCGCGCCGCTTCGTTCTGCACGAACTGCAGCATCTCCTCGGGCGATCCGGTCACCGGCTCGGCCGCCGCCGAGCGCAGCGCCTGCTGCACGTCGGGCGCGGCGAGCGCGCTGCGCAGCAGCTGGTTGAGCTTGCGGACGATCGGCTCCGGCATTCCTTTCGGTCCGACCATTCCGTACCAGAGCGTGAGATCGAAGCCGGGGTAGCCCGATTCGGCGAAGGTCGGGATGTTCGGCGCCGCGGCGACGCGCTGCGGCGCGGTGATCGCGAGCGCCCGGGCGCGGCCGCCCTGGAGCATCGCGCCGACGCCCTGCAGGCTGACCAGCGTCGCCTCGACCTGGCCGCCGACCAGGTCCTGCAGGGCCGGCGCGGTGCCCTTGTACGGGATGTGACTGAGCTGGATGCCGGCCTGCCTGGCGAAGATCTCCATGCCGTAGTGGGTGGCGCCGCCTTCGCCGTTGGACGCATAGGCGATGCTGCCCGGCGCGCGTTTGGCCTCATCGACGAACTGGGCGAGCGTGCTGCCCTTGAACTTCGGTCCGACCGACAGCGTGACCGGCTGCGCCGCGAGCATCGCGATCTGCGTGAATTGCGTGACCGGGTCGGTGCCCTTGCCCTGCAGCAGCTTGACGGTGCCGTCGGTCGACGTCACGAGCAGCGTGTAGCCGTCGGGCGCGGCGCGCATGACCTGCTCGGAGCCGATGCCGGCGCTCGCACCGGGCCGGTTCTCGACCAGCACGGGCTTGCCCAGGATCGCCTGCATCTTCTCGGCCATCAGCCGGCCGAGCCGGTCGGTGAAGCCGCCCGCCGGCCACGGAACCACCACCGTGATCGCGCGCTCGGGGTAGCTGTCGGCCTGCGGCTGCGCGTGGGCCGACGCTGCGAGCAGCACGCCCGCGCCGAACGCCATCGCTGCGATCCGTCGTGTGAACCTCATGTCGATCTCCAGTCGGTCAGTGGGTTAGAGGTACTTCACCTCGCGGGTGATCGCCGCGGCGGTCTTCAGGAGCGGCGGCACCAGGCGCGCCAGCACGTCGGCGAGTTGCCAGCGCGGCGTCGGCACGGCGATGTTGACGGCGCCGAGCGGGTGCCCGTGCGGGTCGACCAGCGCCGCGGCGATCGAGACGTCGCCGATGAATGCCTCCTGGTCGTTGAGCGCGTAGCCCTGCTCGCGGGCCCGTTCGAGGGCGTGCCTGAGGCCGGCGAGGTCGGTGACGGTGCGCGGCGTCATCGCGGTGCGGCGCGCGGCCTTGAGCCGGGCCAGCGCGTCGGCGGGCTCCATGCGCGAGAGGATCGCGCGACCCGCCGCGGTGCAGAACGCCGGCAGGCGCGAGCCGACGTGCAGGTCGACGCTCACCGCGTGCACGCTCGGGTAGCGCGCGACGTAGACGATCTCGTCGCCTTCGAGCTCCATCAGGTTGACCGTTTCCGAGGTGCGCCGGTTCAGCGCCTCGAGATGCGGCTGCGCGCGCTCGCGCAACTGGTCGGTCGCGAGAACGGTATGACCGAACTCGAGCATGCGTCCGGACAACCGGAACGCCTTGCTCGCGGCGTCCTGCCGAAGATAGCCGAGCACGCGCAGCGTGTGGGTGATGCGCTGCACCGCGCTGCGATCGAGGCGCGCCATCTGCGCAAGCTCGGTCAGGCCGACCGCGCGCCCGGCGGTGTTGAGCGCCTCCAGCACCCGGAAGCACTTGGCGACCGAGCCGACGAACAGCGGGCTCGCGCCCTCGGCCGGCGCGAGCGCCGGGCGAGGGCGCGCGGGAGCCGGCGGCAGCGTCATCGTGCAGCGTGGGCCGCCGCGACGAGGCTGCCGTAGAGGTCGGGCCGCCGATCGCGCCACCATGGAAAGTGCTTGCGCGCCGCGCTGACCGCGTCGAGATCGACCTCGGCCGTGAGCAACTCGGGCTCCTGCGTGCCCGCTTCGGCGACGATCATGCCGCGCGGGTCGACGATCATGCTGCGCCCCAGGTGGTGGCGCGGGCCCTCGGTGCCCACGCGGTTGCAGGCGAGCACGAAGACGCCGTTCTCGTAGGCGCGCGCCCGCAGCGGCACCTCCCAGATCGAGCTGCGCTGGGCCGGGTCGGCGTAGGTGGAGAACGCGATCGGCATCGCGATCAGCTCGGCGCCGGCGAGCGCGAGCGCGCGCGAGGCTTCCGGATAGAGCCGGTCGTTGCAGATCTGCACGCCGATGCGGGTGCCGGCGACCGCATACGTCGCGAGCGAGCCGCCGGGCGCGAAGTAGAACTTCTCGAAGCTGCCGGTGCCGCCCGGGCCGTCGCTCGGGAAATAGGCGGGGATGTGCGTCTTGCGGTAGCGCCCGGCCTCGCGGCCGTCCTCGTCGTAGACGAACGCGCTGTTGAACCAGCCGTCGTTCGCGCGCTCGGCGAACGGCAGCACCAGCGCGATGCGGTGCCGGCGTGCCTTCTCGCGCAGGCCGAGCAGCACCTCGTGGGTGTCGTGCATGAACCAGCGGTCGAAGTTCTCCTCGAGCCGGTTGGCGAAAAAAGGCGTGAGGAACAGCTCGGCGAAGCTCAGCAGCCGCACGTCGCGGCGCGCGGCTTCGTCGAGCAGCGCATGCGCGGCCTCGGTGATCGCGCCGAGGTCGCCGTCGACGACGCTGCCGGTCTGCGCCGCCGCCAGCGTGAGGGTTCTCGCCATGTGGGCCGCTCCTTATCGATACGCGATATTGACACATTGCAGAGCGATAACAGGGTCGCCTACAGTGCGGCAGCCCCGCGGCCACTGCCGCGTCCCGATGGAGCATTTCGCATGGAGCGTCGCCATTTCCTGCTCGCGTCCGCGGCCACCCTGGCGAGTCGCGGCGTCCTCGCGCAGCCGGCGCCCGCTGCTGCGTGGCCGGCGCGCCCGGTTCGCCTGGTGATCGGCTACCCGCCCGGCGGCAGCACCGACGTCGCCGGCCGCCTGCTCGCCGATGCGCTGTCGCGCAAGCTCGGCCAGCAGGTCGTCGTCGACAACCGCGCCGGCGCCGGCGGCACGGTCGGCGCGGCGTCGGTGGCGCGCGCCGAGGCCGACGGCTACACGCTCCTGCTCGCGGCGTCGCCCGAGGTCTCGATCGCCCCGATCACGATGAAGGCGATGCCGTACGACCCGCTGCGCGACCTGCAGCCGATCACACGCGTCGGCCAGGTGCCGTTCTTCCTGGTGGTCAACCCGTCGGTGCCTGCGAATACGCTGGCCGAGTTCATTGCCTACGCGAAGGGCAACCCGGGCAAGCTCAACTACTCCTCGTTCGGCAACAACACGTCGAACCACCTGGCGGGCGAGCTGTTCAAGTCGCTCACCGGCGTCAGCAGTGTCCACGTCCCTTACAAGGGCAGCGGTCCGTCGATCACCGACCTGATCGGCGGGCAGGTGCAGTACACGTTCGACACGCCGCCGGCGGTGCTCGAGCACGTGCGCGCCGGCAAGCTGCGGGCACTCGCCGTGGCGACGAGCCAGCGCCTGCCGGGTGCGCCGCAGGTGCCGACGTTCGCCGAGGCAGGCCTTCCCGAGTTCTCGGGCGGCACCTGGTTCGGCCTGTTCGCGCCGGCGCGCACGCCGCGAGCGATCCTCGAGCGCGTCAACGGCGAGACGGTCGCGCTGCTCAACGCTCCCGAGCTCTCGAAGGCGTTCAGCGACCGCGGCATCGTCGCGTCGCCGCAGTCGGCCGACGAGTTCGCCCGGTTCGTTCAAGCCGAAGTCAACAAGTGGAAGACGCTCGCCGCGCGCATCGGCATCGTCGCCGAATGACCCTCCGAAGCCGATCCCGATGAGAACCCTGCTGACCCATGCGACGCTGATCGACTGCGTCGAACCGCGCGCCCAACCCGACTGCTCGGTCCTTCTCGAGGACGGCCGCATCAAGGAGATCTTCCCGGGCGGCGCGGTGCCCGCGATCGGCGACGCCGAGACGATCGACCTGGAGGGCAACTACCTGATGCCGGGCCTCTGGGACGTGCACATCCACCCCGACTACCTGTCGCTCGCGGAGATGCCGCTCGCCGACCAGGTGACGCTGTTCGGGCACCGGCTGCAGGCGGGGCTGCTCGAGTCGGGCATCGTCGGCTTCCGCTGCGCCGGCGCGCACCACTTCATGGACGTGGCGTGGAAGCGTGCGTTCGAGTCGGGCCAGCACCTCGGCCCGCGCCTGTTCGCGTCGGGCCATTTCCTCACCACCACCGGCGGCCACTTCCTCACCTCGGGGCACGCGCTCGAGGTCGACGGGCCGTACGGCTGGGTCAAGGCGATCCGCGAGCAGATCAAGAACGGCGTCGACCACATCAAGCTCAACCTCTCGGGCGGCATCATGGGGCCGGCCTGGGACCTGCACCGCCACTCGTTCCTGCTCGACGACGAGCTGAAGGCGGCGTTCGACATCTGCAAGCTGCGCGAGTTCAAGGTGATGGCGCACGCCACCAACCCGACGGCGGTCAAGGCCGCCATCCAGCTCGGCGCGCACAGCATCGAGCACGGCTACATCCTCGACGACGAGTGCATCGAGCTGTTCCTCGAGCACGACGTCTGGTACGTGCCGACCCTGTCGATCAGCCACCTCACGCCGGGGCAGGCGACCAACGACTGGGAGCACCGCTGGGTCAAGAACCGCAACCTCTCGCACAGCCTGTGCTGCCGGGCCGACGCCGCCTCCGACGTGCACCAGGCCGGCTTCATCAAGGCGCTGAACGCGGGCGTGAAGATGGCGCTCGGCTCCGACATCCGGCCGCTCAAGGACGCCGCGCTGCTCGAGCTCGGCCTCTGGGTGCGCGACGGCGCGACGCCGTGGCAGGCGCTGGTCGCCGCGACGCGCAACGGCGCCGCGATCTGCGGCGTCGGCGACCAGCTCGGCACCATCGAGGTCGGCAAGATCGCCGACCTCATCGTCGTCGCGGGCAACCCGCTCGACGACATCAACCAGGTCCGGCGCCTGCGCCTCGTGCTCAAGGACGGCCGCGTCGTCGCCGACAAGCGCGCCGAGGCGCGCTGAGATGCCGGCCAACGCAACGCCGCGCGTCGCGGTGGTCGGCGCCGGCATCGTCGGCACCAGCATCGCGTACGCGCTCGGAAAGCGGGGTGCCGACGTCACGCTCGTCGATCGCGACGAACCGGGCCGCGGCTGCAGCTTCGGCAACTCGGGCGCGGTGAGCCCCGGCTCGGTCGCACCGCTCGCGCTGCCCGGCGTGCTGGCGTCCGTGCCGACGATGCTGTTCGACGACGAGAGCCCGCTCTATCTGCGCATGAGCTACCTGCCGCGCGCGCTGCCGTGGCTGCTGCGCTTCGTCGCGTCGGCGCGTCCGGCGACGGTCGAGCGCTCGGCCGCCAGGCTCGCGGCGCTGCACGCGGGTGCGCTCGACGCGCACGAGGCGATGGCACGCGAGCTCGGCGTGCCGGAGCTGTTTTTGCGGCGCGGCCACCTGCACCTCTACCCCGACGCACAGGCGCTCGCGAAGGACGCGACCGGCTGGCGCCTGCGCGAGACCTACGGCTACCGGGTCGAGCGGCTCGACCGCGCCGGCATCGAGGCGCTCGAGCCGAACGTCGCGGCACGCTACCGAGTCGGCGTGTACCTCGCCGATCACGCGACCATCCTCAACCCGTTCCGCTACGTGCAGGCGATGGCGCGCGCGTTCACCGGCACCGGGGGACGGCTGCTGCGCGCGTCGGTGCACGCGGTGGTGCCCGAAGGCAGCGGCTGGCGCCTGCGCACCGGCGGCGACGCGGAGCAGGAAAGGTTCGACCATGTCGTCGTGGCGGCCGGCGCCTGGTCACGCACGCTGCTGGCCCCGCTCGGCGTCGACCTCGCGCTCGAGAGCCAGCGCGGCTATCACGTGCAGTTCGAGGGCGGGCGCGACATCGTCTCGCGCACCGTCGTCCTCGCCGACCGCAAGATCTTCGTGGCGCCGATGGAGGACGGGCTGCGCGTCGGCGGCACGGTCGAGATCGCCGGGCTCGACGCGCCACCCGACGAGCGTCGCGCTGCGGTGCTCGGCCGCATCGCGCGCGAGACCTTCCCCGGCCTCGAGCCTCTGCCGAGCCGCGTCTGGATGGGCCATCGCCCGTGCATGCCCGATTCGGTGCCGGTGATCGGACCCGCGCCACGCCATCGGGGCCTCTGGCTCGCCGTCGGCCACGGCCATTTGGGTCTGACCGATTCGCTCAACACCGCCGCCCGCATCGCCGACGCCCTGCTGGACGCGCGCACCGCCGCCACGGCCGGCGCGGAACTTGCGCTCGGCTGATCGTTTCATCTCCAGGAGTCGCCATGTCCCGCCTCAGCCGTCGTTCCGTCGTCGCCGGTTTCGCCGTCGCTCTTTGCATCGCGGCGACGCCCGGACACGCGCAGTCATGGCCGTCGCGCCCGATCCGGCTCGTGATTCCGTTTCCCGCCGGCGGATCGACCGACGTCGTCGGCCGGCTGATCGGCGAGAAAGTCTCGCGCGCGCTCGGCCAGCCGGTGGTGGTCGAGAACCGCGCCGGCGCCGGGGGCACCCTCGGCTCGGATGCCGCGGCCAAGGCACCGCCCGACGGCTACACCTTCCTGCTGGGCACCAGCAGTACCCAGGCGATCGCGCCCGCGCTCTACACCAAGCTGCCGTACGACCCGGTGCGCGACTTCACGCCCGTGACGCTGCTCGGCACGGCGACCATCCTGATGGTGGTGCATCCGTCGGTGCCGGCGCGCAGCGTCGGCGAGTTCATCGCCTGGGCGAAGTCGAAGCCGGGTCAGGTGATGTACGGCTCGACCGGGAACGGAAGCGTTTCGCAGCTCACTGCCGAGTACTTCAAGTCGCTCGCCGGCATCGAGATGCAGCACGTGCCGTACAAGGGCGATACGCCGATGACGCTCGACCTGGTCGCCGGGCGCGTCCAGGTCGCGTTCGGCACCGCGGTCGCGTTCCTGCCGCACGTGCAGGCGGGCAAGCTCAACATGCTGGCCGTCACCGACGCCAGGCCGTCTCCGGTCGCGCCGAACGTGCCGACCGTCGGCGCGTCGGGCCTTCCCGGCTTCGAGGCGTTGCAGTGGTTCGGCCTGCTCGCGCCCGCGGGAACACCGGGCGACGTGGTGGCGCGGATGCACGGCGAGGTGGTCAAGGCACTGCAGGCGCCCGACGTGCACGACAAGCTGCAGGGCCTGGGCATGCAGATCGCCGCGAGCGGCCCCGACGCGTTCGGCAGCTTCATGCGCGCCGAGTCGGCCAAGTGGGGCAAGATCGTGCGCGACGCCGGGGTCAAGCCCGACTGATCACCTCGAGGCGGGTGGGTCGCCGGTGCCGGGTGCGCGCTGTCCGCGGCGACGGTCGCGCAGCATGAAGAGGTAGAGCCCCTCGACCTTCTCGCGCGCCCACGGCGTCTTGCGCAGGAATCTCAGGCTCGACGCGAGGCTCGGCTCGACGCTGAAGCAGCGCACCGGCACCCGCTCCGCGAGGCCCTCCCAGCCGTACTGCTCGACGAGCGCGGTCACGATCGCCTCGAGCGTGAGGCCGTGCAGCGGGTTGCGCGGTTGCGCAGGCGGGGAGGCGGGATCGTCCATGCAGGGCAGGGTCAAAGCGGCGAAGGAACGAGAGCCGCGCGGCCGAGGAAGGCCGAAGGCGCGAGCGTAGCCGCTCGCCGGGCTCGATGGCGACGCGAGACCCTGGCCCGCGGGACGCAGCCGACCAGCGGTTGGCGTCGCGAGCGCGCGCGACGCCGTGGTCGCGGTCGGATCGCGCCCGTGCTTCACCGATGGAGCCGTTGCGCGCCGTCGCGCCGCGACCGCCGGTGCTACGACGCCATCGGCGGCGCCTCCGGCTCGTGCACCGCTTCCCCGGCGCCGGTGGCGGCTTCGGCGGCCGCGATCGCGGGTTCCGGTCCCGTGTCGGGATCGCGCCGCGCGCTCGCGAACATCTCGGCAAGCCACTGCAGCAGCAGGGCGCTGTACGCGCGCTGATGGACCTCCTGCGTGAGGCCGTGGTCGGCGCCCGTCATGTTGCGGTAGGTCAGCGACTTCGCCTGCACGCAGGCCTCGCGATAGCTCTCGATCACCGCCGGCGGAATGATGTCGTCGTGCTCGGACGCGACCAGCAGCACGTCGCCCTTGAACTCGGCGCAGGCACGCAGCGCGCCGTTGCGCCCCGCGGCGACGAAGTTGCGACGGTAGGCACGCAGGTCCTGGTCCTTGTGGAGCTGGAGCTTGGGCACCTCCCAGCCGTCGTCGATGTAGAGCGCCGGCACGCGCAGCGCGAGCCAGCGCACCGGGCGGATGGTCGTGAGAAAGGCCGCCAGGTAGCCGCCGTAGCTGCTGCCGACCACCGCGATCGCCGACGGGTCGACCGACGGGTGCTCGACGAGGCGGTCGTACGCTGCGGTGAGGTCGCGCAGGTTGGTCTCGCGCGAAACCTGCTCGCGCTGCTCCTTGGTCGCGGCATGGCCGCCGAGATCGAACGTGAGGCACACGCAGCCCAGCCCGGCCACCTTGCGCGCGCGCACCAGGTACTGCTGCTGGCTGCCGCCCCAGCCGTGCACGAAGAGCACGCCGGGCACCAGCATGCCGGGGGTGATGAGCGTGCCGGCGAGCTTGTCGCAGGCGCCCTGGATCTCGATCTTCTCGTCGCGGGTGGTCATCGGCGTTGCAGGACGGCGTACTTGGTGATCGGTCCGAGGTGGTCGTCGACCCCGGCGAAGTAGACGACGGCGCCGTCGGGCGGGGTCTGGTCGGGGCCGTGCATCTCGACCGTCGACGCCTGCACGGTATCGAGGCCGGGGTCGGCGGCGATCGCCTCGAGCGCCGCGATCTCGGCGCCGCTCGCGCCGCCGATCCGCCACGACTGTTCGAGCACGCCGGCGTGCGGCCGCCCGTCGGCGTCGTGCCCCGCGGCAACGTCGTAGTTGGCGCGCGACGCGAACATGCCGTCGAAGCAGGCGAGCGCCGCAGCGTGGTACGTGCGCGCCTGCGCGACCGCGCGGCGCACACCCTCGTCCGGCGCGATCCGGCCGAGCGTCTCGAGGCCGCCCGGCGCGACGGTGAGCGTCGAGCCGCCGTAGACCTCGTGGCCGTGCCGGTTGCGCGTCGCGCATTGCGTGCCGTAGTAGCTCGCGAGCATCGAGCCGACGCGCACCTGGCCGACGCTGTAGGTGCGGATCTCGTCGAGGTTGCGCTCGACCACGAGGCCGTGGCGCGCGATCTCGGCAGCCTCGAGCGCGCCGAGCTGCGCGTCGAGCTCGGCGGTGTCGCGGGCGACGCTCTGGCCCGAGCCGCCGATGCCGCACGCGAGCTTGATGCGGACCGCGCCGCCCGCGAGCAGGCGGCGCCCGGCGGTGGCGGCGTCGTGCAGCGAGAACGCCGCGAAGCCCGGCAGCACGACGTCGCGCACCCGGTCCGCGAAGGCGTGGCTCCAGCCCGGCGGCGCTGCTGCGTCGGCCTCGACCAGCGGATGGGTGATCGTCTTGGTGGCGACGAACGGGTGCGGGACGACGCCGCCGAAGAGGTCGTCCTCGCCGGCGATGCCGAACGCACGCGCCCTGTCGAGCGAGGTCAGCGTCTCGTTCGGCACCACGTAGCCGAAGCCGCCGTCGGGCGCTGCGCCGTTGCCGTCGGTCTCGCCGAACGCACAGCCGATCAGCGTCGCCAGGCGCCTGGCGAGGCAGCGCTGGGTGACGATCTCGTGCTCGCGCGCGTCGGGGCGGCACGCGAGGAAGGTCACGCGTCGGTGGGCGCTCAGCATGGAAGCGGCGCCGTCGTTGTAGCCTTGGCCCGCCGGTGCACGCCGGCCGCGCGCGTGGCGAGGGCAGCCCGCCGCCCGCGACCTCCTGCCGACCCGACGACGATTCGCCCGTGGCCAACCGCAGCTATCTGTACGCGACCGACTCGAACCCCGGCGACGGCCCGGATTTCGGGCGCCTGCCGGTCGGCCTGGCCGAATGGGCCTACGACTTCCCGCTCGCCTTCAAGATCCTGGTGTCGGAGCAGGCCAGGCCCTGCAAGTCGATCATCTGGAAGGTGCCGGGCGACGACATCGCGATCATCGGCAACTACCGGCTCGGCTTCGAGCGGCTGAAGAAGTTCCTGCACCAGATCGACCTCCCGGCGGCCCAGCCGCTGATCGACGACACGCTGCGTTTCCTCACCCGGCCCGAGAACCGGCGCGAGTTCATCGTGCTCGAAGGCGGCGAGCTGTTCGACATGGGCGAGGAGCCGATGGCCGAACTCAACGCGCGGCTGTTCATCGAGGTGAGCCATCTCGAGCCCGAGATCGACTCGGTGCTCGAGCGCCTGCGCTGGCGCCCGCCGGCGCCGCGGCGCGAAGGCCTGCTCGGGCGCCTGTTCGCGCCGAAGCCGGCTCCGCTGCATCACGACGACCAGCTCAAGCTGCTGCGCCAGCTCGGGCTCGGCGCCTGGTCGAACGCGCTGCACGTGGATTTCAGCCAGGGCTGAGCGGGTCGGCCAGGCGCCTGGCGGGCTCAGTGCTTGGCGTTGCCCTTGGCGCCGCCGCGCACCGCCGCGTGCGTCGTCTGCGCGAGCTTCAGGTGGTCCTGCAGCGTCGGCAGCGTCTTCGCGGCGAACGCCTTGATGTCGGCGTCGCGGCCCGACTTGGCCTCCTTCTGGAACTCGGCGATGTCCTTCTTGTGGTCGGCGAGCATGTGCGCCATGTACTGGCGGTCGAAGTCGGCGCCCGAGAGCTTCTCGAGCTTGGCACGATCGCTCTGCGCCTTCTTGTCGAGGGTGGTCGGCGGCTGCATGCCCTTGCCGGTGGCAATCTGCATCAGCTCGCTGTTGGCGCGTGAATGGTCGTCGACCATGCGCTGGCCGAACTGCTTGACCTGATCGTTCTGCGCCTTCTGCTGGGCGAGACGGCCGAGCTCGACCTCGGCCATGCCGCCCATCGCCGCCTTCTCGACGAAGCGGCGGTCGGCGGCCGGAACCGCGGCGCCGCGCGCGGCCCCGCTCGTCGCGTTGCTGCCCGAGGCGGTGCCGCTGCTGCCGCTGTTGGCCGCGGTCGTCGGGGTCGTCGCGCTCGGCGTGGTGGTGGTGGGGGCGGGCTGGGCCTGCGCCGTCACGAGGCCAGCGGCCAGGAGCGCGGCAGCGAGCGACGCGCGGGTGGGAAAGGAACGGGACATGGCTGGAACTCCTGTGGTTGAACCCGGGAGTTCGGCAATCCGCGTGCCGTTCGCGGCGCAATCGCCGCCGCTCGCGAACCCTGCGAATCGGAGCCCTACGCCGTCGGCGTGGTCCGCAGCAGGTCGTTGTTTTCCTCGGCGACCAGGCGCTCGATGATGCGGCGCGACTCGAAGCCGCCCATGTCGATGTTCAGGCGCATCAGGTGGCGGCGCGGCTGCTCCGAGAGGTTGCGCTGCTGCGACTCGAGCATCGCCAGGTCCTCGCCGAAGATCTTCGCCTGCCCGGTGCGGATCGTCTCGGTGAGCGCCGCATCGCCGATGTTGAAGTTGCGCGCCATGCCCCAGAAGTACCAGATCGACGTGTCGGTCTCGGGCGTGATGAAGTCGACCACGATGCTCGACGCCTTCTTTTCCGGCGGCGCGGCGTAGCCGCCTTCGCCGGCGTGCGCGACGCCGACCTCGATCATCACGTGGCTCGGCGGCGTGAAGCGGCAGATCTGCCAGCGGTCGCACGGCACGTCGTCGGCCAGGCCATTGCCGCGCAGCGCCGCCTGCCAGAACGGCGGCGGCATGATGTTGCTCATGAAGCGGCTGGTGATCGCCGAGTCGCCCTCGACGCGGGTCTCGGGCGCCGCCTCCTCGATCTCGCGCTGCCCGATGCTCGACGCATGCACGTAGGTCTCGTGCGTCAGGTCCATCAGGTTGTCGATCATCAGCCGGTAGTCGCAGCCGATGTGAAACAGCCCACCGGCATACACCCACTCGGGGCTCTCCGCCCACGGCAGGTGGTGCAGCTTGGCCGGATCGGCGAGCGCCTTCTCGCCCGGCCAGACCCACACGAAGCCGTAGCGCTCGATCGTCGGATAGCTCCGGATGCGCGGCCGCACGCGCTGCCCGGGCATGCCGACGCAGTGGCCGTCGCCTCCCATCACGAGGCCGTGATAGCCGCAGACGATCCGGCCGTCGTCGCGCACGCTGCCGAGCGAGAGCGGCGCCCCGCGGTGCGGGCAGAAGTCCTCGAGTGCGGTGGCGACGCCTTGCTCGGCCCGGAAGATCACCACCCGCTCGCCGCACACCGTGCGGCCGAGCGGCCGCCCGTCGGCGATCTCGTCGGGCGTGCACGCGACATACCAGGCATTTCGGATGTACATGGAGCCTCCTGCGGTGCGCCAGCCGCGTCGAATCCGTCGCGGCTGCGCCGGGCCATGCTAGCGCGCCGCCCTGCGGGCCGGCGCGTGGGCGGCGCGCGGCGGCGCGCGTCCGATCCGGCCGCGTCCCGGGAGCCGGACGAGGAAAGGGCGCCTCGCGGGCGCCCTGGCTCGGGAGCAGGCCCCGGCTGCGCGAGGCGCCCGCCGGCGTCAGCTCTGGCCGCCGCGGCCGCCGCCCCGATTGTCGGAGTCGGTGTTGCTGTGCGCGTTGCGATCGGCGTGGCGCGCGTTCTCGATCGCGTCGCCCTGGCTGTCGGCGGACTCGTCCTGCTGCATCTCGTCGAGCTCTTCCTGCTCGGCGACGGCGTCGCGGCGTTCGGCCAGGGGCTTGCCCGGACCGGAAGGGGTGTCTGCGTGTCGGCTCATCGGTGGTCTCCTGGGGTGCGCGCGGTGCGGGCGCGCACCGGGCGGTCCAAGCCGCTGCGGCAAGCCGCATGCCGCGCGTGCTCGGCACCGTTGCGCCCCGCCCCGAACGGGCCGGCCGCCCCTGTCGTTCGTAGCGGCCACGCACGCCAACTCCGTCACGCCGGGCCGGGTGCGGCCATGGGAACCCACCGATTCGCCGGGATTTCCGTTCTGCCTATGATCGGCGCCGACCCTTCCGGCCGCGACCGTCCGCCGACGCGGATGCGAGCGCGCGCCGCCCCGCTGCGCACCCGCGCGCGCGGTGCCTGACCGAGCCCCCTGCCCATGTCGATGGTTCAGCTCGCCCTGCGGCGCCCGTACACGTTCATCGTGATGGCGATGCTGATCGTGCTCGCGACGCCGTTCGCGCTGCGCAACATGGCCACCGACATCTTTCCCGAGATCGACATTCCCGTCATCTCGATCATCTGGAACTACGGCGGGCTGCCGGCGCAGGAGATGGGCCAGCGCATCGCGGGTCAGACCGAACGCAGCCTCACCACCACGGTGAGCGACATCGAGCACATCGAGTCGACGTCGCTCGCCGGCATCACGGTGGTGAAGGTGTTCTTCCAGCCGCACGCCAACATCCAGACCGCGCTGGCCCAGGTGGTGGCGATCGGCCAGTCGCAGGTGCGCCAGCTGCCGCCGGGGATCACGCCGCCGCTGATCATCAAGTACTCGGCATCGAGCATCCCGGTGGTGCAGCTGGGCCTGTCGAGCCCCACGCTGCCCGAGCAGACCCTGTTCGACACCGCGATCAACGGCCTGCGCCCGCAGCTGATCACCATTCCCGGCGTCGCCATCCCGGCGCCGTACGGCGGCAAGAGCCGGCTCATCTCGGTCGATCTCGACACCCAGGCGTTGCAGGCACGCGGCATGGCGCCGGCCGACGTGGTCGCCGCGATCAACGTGCAGAACCTGATCCTGCCGTCGGGCACCGCCAAGCTCGGCGAGACCGAGTACACGGTGCGGATGAACGGGTCGCCCGACGCGATCGCGGGCCTCAACGAGCTGCCGATCCGCACCGCGAATGGTGCGACCACGCTGCTGCGCGACGTCGCCTACGTGCGCGACGGCTTCCAGCCGCAGACCAACATCGTGCGCCAGGACGGCGTGCGCGGCGTCCTGCTCTCGGTGCTGAAGAACGGTGGCGCCTCGACCCTCGACATCGTCGACAACCTGAAGGCGCTGCTGCCGCGCGCGCAGGCGACGCTGCCGCCGGACGTGAAGGTGACGCCGCTGTTCGACCAGTCGGTGTTCGTGAAGGCAGCGGTGAAGGGCGTGGTCGCCGAGGCGCTGATCGCGGCGCTGCTCACCGCGGCGATGGTGCTGCTCTTCCTCGGCAACTGGAAGAGCACGCTGATCATCGCGGTGACGATCCCGCTCTCGATCCTGGCATCGATCCTGGCGCTCTACGCGCTCGGCGAGACGCTCAACCTGATGACGCTCGGCGGCCTCGCGCTCGCGGTCGGCATCCTGGTCGACCAGGCGATCGTGACGATCGAGAACATCGAGCGACACCTGCACATGGGCACCGAGCTCAAGGAGGCGATCCGCACCGGCGCCGACGAGATCGGCGTCGCCGCGTTCGTCTCGACGCTCTGCATCTGCATCGTGTTCGTGCCGATGTTCTTCCTGTCGGGGGTCGCGCGGTTCCTGTTCGTGCCGCTGGCCGAAGCGGTGGTGTTCGCCATGCTGGCGTCGTACATCCTCTCGCGGACACTGGTGCCGACGCTCGTGATGCTGCTGATGCGGCGCCATGGCAAAAGCGAAGCGGACGCCAAGCCGAGCCTGCTGCAGCGTGTCTACCGCGGCTTCGACCGCCAGTTCGAGCGCGTGCGGCGCGCCTACACGCTGTCGCTGTCGGCGCTGCTCGCGCGGCGGCGCCCCTTCGCGATCGGCTTCACCGCGTTCTGCCTGCTCTCGTGCGGGCTCTACCCGGTGCTCGGGCGCGACTTCTTCCCCGACGTCGACGCCGGCCAGATCCGCCTGCACATGCGCGCGCCGACCGGCACGCGCATCGAGGAGACCGCGCGCCTGGCCGACGCGGTCCAGGCCGAGATCCGCAAGATCGTGCCGCCCGAGGAGCTCGAGACCATCCTCGACAACCTGGGCGTTCCGAACAGCGGCATCAACCTCTCGTATTCCAACGCCGGGACCATCGGCACGCTCGACGGCGAGATCCTCCTGTCGCTCAAGGAAGGGCACCGGCCGACCGCGGAGTTCGTGCGCGAGCTGCGGCGGGAGCTTCCCCAGCGCTTCCCGGGCGTCGAGTTCTTCTTCCAGCCGGCCGACATCGTCACGCAGATCCTCAACTTCGGCCTGCCGGCAGCGATCGACGTCCAGTTCAGCGGCAACAACCAGACCGCCAACATCGAGCTCGCCGGCGAGCTGGTCAAGCAGATCCGCACCATTCCGGGCGCGGTCGATGCCCACGTGCACCAGCGCCTCGACGCGCCGTCGCTCAACCTGCAGATGGACCGCACCCGGCTGCAGCAGATGGGCCTGTCGGCTTTCAACGTCGGCCAGAACGTGCTGCTGTCGCTGTCGGGCAGCTCGCAGACCGCGCCCGCGTTCTGGCTCAACCCGCAGAACGGCGTCGTCTACAACATCCAGGTCCAGACGCCGCAATACAACGTCGGCTCGCTCGACGCGCTGCTCAACATGCCGGTCGGCGCGCCGGCGACGGCGGCCAACCCCGGGACGCAGCCGCAGCTGCTCGGCAACCTCGTCGAGGCGCAGCCGGGCCGCCAGCTCGCGGTGGTCTCGCGCTACAACATCACGCCGATCGTCGATGTCTACGTCAGCGTGCAGGGCACCGACCTCGCGAGCGTCGCCGCCAAGGTGCAGGAGAAGGTCGACGCGCTCAAGCCGCGGCTGCCGCGCGGCAGCCAGGTCGCGATCCGCGGTCAGGTCGAGACGATGCAGTCGTCGTTCGTCGGCCTCGGGGTCGGCCTCGCGATCGCGATCGTGCTGGTCTACCTGCTGGTGGTCGTGAACTTCCAGTCGTGGATCGACGCCGCGATCATCATCGCGGCGCTGCCGGCCGCGCTCGCCGGCATCGCCTGGATGCTGTTCATCACCGGCACCACGCTCTCGGTGCCGGCGCTCACCGGCGCGATCATGACGATGGGCGTCGCCACCGCGAACAGCATCCTGCTCATCTCGTTCGCACGCCAGCGCAAGGACGCCGGCGTGCCGGCGCTGTCGGCGGCGCTCGAGGCGGGCGCGACCCGCATCCGCCCGGTGCTGATGACGGCGCTCGCGATGATCATCGGCATGATCCCGATGGCGCTCGGCATCGGCGAGGGCGCCGAGCAGAACGCGCCGCTCGGCCGTGCGGTGATCGGCGGCCTGCTGTTCGCGACCGTCTCGACGCTCTTCTTCGTGCCGGTGGTGTTCGCCGGCGTGCACCGCTGGCTCGCCGACCGTGCGGAGGCGCGCGCGACGCGCCCGCACGCGCTCGCGAGCCCGCAGGAGACCTGATTCCATGACCCAGGAACGCCACGCGGCGATCGGCATCCACGCGATCGAGCCGGGCGCCGACGACCACGGCGAGATGCTCCGGCGGCGCCAGATCGCGCGCCGCACGCGCTGGATCGCCGTCATCGTGCTCGCCCTGCTCGCGCTCGGCGCCGCCCGCACCATCGTCTCGCGCATGGCCAACGCCAAGGTGCTCGAGTCGACCGCCGGCGAGCTCGCCAAGCCGTACGTCAAGACCGCGTTTCCCAAGCAGAGCGACGCCGCCCAGAAGGTGGTGCTGCCCGGCACGCTGCAGGGCGCGATGCAGTCGCCGATCGCGGCGCGATCGACCGGGTACCTCAAGCGCTGGACCAAGGACATCGGCAGCCGCGTCGAGAAGGGCGAGCTGCTCGCCGAGATCGAGTCACCCGAGGTCGACCAGCAGCTGCTGCAGGCGGCCGCGGCGCGCCAGCAGGCCGCCGCCGCGCTCGAGTTCGCCAAGAGCACGGTCGCGCGCTGGGAGGCACTGCGCCAGAAGGACGTCGTCTCGCAGCAGGAGCTCGACGAGAAGCGCGGCGCCGCCGCGCAGGCGAGCGCCAACCTCGCCGCGGCCGACGCCAACGTGCAGCGCCTGCGCCAGCTGCAGGGCTTCAAGCGCGTCGTTGCGCCGTTCTCCGGCGTCATCACGAAGCGCAACGTCGACGTCGGCGACCTGATCGACGTGGGCGGCCAGCGCGTCCTGTTCGTGCTGACGCAGGCCGACGCGCTGCGCGTCTACGTCAACGTACCGCAGAGCTACGCCCAGCTGGTCAAGGCCGGCCAGCCGGTGGTCGTCACCCAGGCCGAGCTGCGCGGCCAGCGCTTCGAGGGCAAGGTCGCGCGCACCGCCGCGGCGATCGACGCCGCCACGCGGACCATGCAGGTCGAGGTCGCGCTGCCGAACCGCGAAGGCCTGCTGCTGCCGGGTGCCTACGTGCAGGTCGAGCTGCCGCTGGAGGCGAGCCGCTCGATCGTGGTGCCGAACAACGCGCTGCTGTTTCGCGCGGAGGGCGCGCGCATCGCGGTCGTCGACGGCGCCGGCAAGGTGCGCCTGCAGCCGGTCACGCTCGGCCGCAACCTCGGCGAGACCGTCGAGGTGCTGAGCGGCGTCGGCCCCAAGGACCGCATGGTGCTGAATCCGACCGATTCGCTCGCCGACGGCGACGAGGTGGCGTTCGACGCCAACCCGGCGGCAGGACGCGCCGGCCCTGCGGCGAGTGCCGGTGCGCGCGGCGACGCCGGGGCGCGCGGCGAGGGCGCAACCGGCGCGGCCGCACGCGCCGAGGCTGCCGCGCCGGCGCGCGCCCCGTGAAGGCGGTGCGCGAAGCGGCGCGCCGCGCGCGCGCGGTCGGCGCTGGGCGCGTCGGCGACGACCTCTCGAAGCGAGGGTCGGCCGAGCCGGCTCGTACAGCGCCGCGCACGGCTGTGTGGCGGCTTTGGGCTGGAGCCGCCGCCGCCGTGCTCGGCGCGTGCAGCAGCCTGCCTCCGCCCGGCGAGGCGCCGCGCCTCGACCTGCCGCCGACCTGGCGCGTCGAGCCGGGCTGGCGCGAGGCCGCCCCGGCCGACGCCGCCGACAAGGGTCGCTGGTGGCAGCGCTTCAACGACCCGACGCTCGACGCGCTCATCGAGCGCGCGCTCGCCAACAGCCAGAGCATCGCCGCGGCCAACGCGCGCCTGGCACAGGCGCGCGCCCTCGTCGACGTCAACGCCGCCGCGCTCTGGCCGCAGCTCAGCCTCAGCACCCGCGTCGCGCGCCAGCGCACGTCGGCGAACCGGCCGCTCTCGAACTACGCGTCGCCCAACTTCTCGACCGTGCAGAACGACTATCTGGCGTCGCTCGGCGTCAGCTACGAGGTCGACTTGGGCGGACGCGTCGCCAGCAACCTCGAAGGCGCGCGCGCGTCGGCCGAGCAGAGCGCGGCCGACCTCGCCAACGTGCGCCTGCTGGTGACGACCGACCTCGCGTCGGCCTATGTCAACCTGCGCGCGCTCGACATCGAGCAGGCGGCGCTGCAACGCTCGATCGCGCTGCAGCGGCGCGCGCTCGACTTCATCTCGACGCGTCACGAGCTCGGCGCGGTGAGCGGACTCGAGGTCGCGCAGCAGCAGGCGCTGCTCGACAGCACGCTGACCCAGGTCGACGTGCTGTACCGGCAGCGCACGCTGTTCAAGCACGTGATCGCGACCTTGACCGGCAGCGCCGCGCCGGCCTTCGAGATCGCGCCCGAGGTGCGCGAGATCGAGCCGCCGGCGATCCCGCTCGGGGTGCCTTCGGACGTGCTCGAGCGCCGCCCCGACGTCGCCGCCGCGGAGCGGGCGATGGCGGTCGCCAACGCGCAGATCGGGGTCGCGCGTGCGGCGTTCTTCCCGACCGTCACGCTCGGGCCGAGCATCGGCGTCGACAGCCGCACGCTCGGCAGCCTGCTCGACGCGCCGAGCCTGCTCTGGTCGCTCGGCGTCGGTCTGACCCAGCCGCTGTTCGACGCCGGCCGGCTGCGCGCCAACGCCGACGCGACGCGCGCGGCCTACGAGGCGAGCGTCGCCAACTACCGCCGCATCGTGCTGGTCGCGATGCAGGAGGTCGAGGACGGCATCGTCGGCGTCGCCGCGCTCGGCCGCGCCCAGGCGCAGGCGCGCACCGCCCGCGCCTCGGCCGCGCGCGTGCTCGACATGGCCACCGCGCGCTACGAGGGCGGCGCCTCGACCTACCTCGACGTGATCACCGCCCAGCAGTCGCTGCTCGCCGCCGACCGCCAGGCGGCGCAGCTGCGCGGCCAGCAGCTGCTCGCCTCGGTGTTCCTCGTCAAGGCGCTCGGCGGCGACTGGCAGCAGCCGGTCGCGACGGCGTCGCGCTGAGGCGTCGGACCGGCGCCCGGCTTCGACGCTGGTGCTGCCCGGCGCCGCGCCCGGCAGGTCTTGAAAGCTCGGCACGCCGCCCAACCTGTGCGTCATCGCGGCTGCGGTTCGGCCGCAGCCACACACGGACGATCACGCCATGCCAGCCCACAACGTCGAGTCTCTCCGCACCCGCATCGAGACGGTGGTCGCGCTGTCGCGCCTGCTCGATCGCGTCGAACGCAACGCCGCGCCGATCGGCGCCGACCAGTACCGCTCGCTGGTGCGCCAGCTCCAGCAGGTGCTCTCGACCGAGCTGCCGCCCGAGGCGCTGAAGGCGGTGTTCAACGCGTATCCGGCCGCCGCCGAGCTGTACGAGAACATGCACTACGCGACCGCCGGTCTCGCGCTGTCGTCGCTCGACGTGTCGGTGAAGACCGAGATGGCGGCGAGCGAGCTGCTGCAGCGCCTGCGGCGCAGCCCGCCGGCCAACCAGCCCGGCGCCGAAGCCGCCTGAGCAGCGCGGCGCCGTCGGCCGGCCGTCGCGCGTGCCGCCGGCTAGAACTTGGGGATGCGCAGCGTCTTGCTGATCATCAGCGTCCCGGAAAGCGCGAACAGCAGCGTGAGCGGATGCAGCTGCCAGGGGCCGAGCGCCCAGCTGCCGCCGAGCATCTGCTCGCCGATGCGGCCTTGCCAGGTTGCCGCCGCGAGCACGGCGGTGAGCAGCACGCTGGTCGGGATCGGCGTCCCCTCGAAGTAGGCGACCTTGTCGCTGCCCTCCGAGAGCGTCTCGGCAGTGACGTTGTAGCGCGCAAGGCGCGAGACGCCGCAGCAGACGAAATAGACGAGGATCACGGCGTCCCAGCCGCCGCGGAGGCCGCACGCGAAGCCGAGCGCCGCCGGCGCGACGCCGAACGAGATCACGTCGGCCAGCGAGTCGAGCTCGCGACCGAGCGCCGACGAGGTCTGGCGCCAGCGCGCGACGCGACCGTCGAGCACGTCGAAGACGAGCGCCGCGGGCGCGAGCGCGGCCGCGTAGAGCAGCTGCAGCGGGCTTGCGGTCGCGATCGAGTTCAGCGCGAGCAGCACCGCGCCGATCCCGCAGGCGGCATTGCCGAGCGTCAGGAAGTCGGCGAGCTGGAAGCTGCGCAGCATCGAGAAGTGACGGCGCGTGCGCGCGCCGGTCGAGGGCTGGGGCACTGAGGACATGCGGGCTCCGCCGGGTCGCTCCCGGTTTGACGAGCCCCGAGTGTTGACGATCGGCGCGGCTGCGTATGCCGGCGCTGTCCGACACGACGCCGCGACCGGCGCGGCTAGGATGCGCCGGTTGCCACGACCTGCGCTGCCGAGGCGGCGCCTGCGAGACGCCGCATGACGCATCGACCGACCCCGAACGCCGCCGCGCTCGCCGCCTTCCGAGTCGACGAGGTGTCCGCTTGAGCGGCCTGCGCTGCGACCGCACGCTCGCCTGGGCGACGCTGCAGGGCCACTACGCCGCGCACGGCCGCGACCTCGACCTGCGCGAGGCGTTCGCGCGCGACCCGCAGCGCTTCGAGGCGCTGAGCTTCGAGGCGCCCGAGGTCTTCGTCGACCTGTCGAAGAACCTCGTCGACACCGCGACGCTGCAGTTCCTGCTCGAGCTCGCGCGCGAGTGCGGCGTTGCCGAGCGGCGCGACGCGATGCTGCGCGGCGACACCATCAACGCCACCGAAGGGCGCGCCGTGCTGCACACCGCGCTGCGCGCGCCGCCCGGCAGCGCGCCGTTCAGCGCCGACGTGCACGGCGTTCTCGACGCGATGCTCGGCTGGGTCGACGCCCTGCACGCGCGCATCGCCGACGGTTCGTCGCCGATCCGCCACGTGGTCAATATCGGCATCGGCGGCAGCGACCTCGGCCCGCAGATGGTCGTGGGTGCGCTCGAGCCCTACGTCGACCGCGGGCTCGACGTGCGTTTCGTGTCGAACGTCGACGGCCACGACCTGCAGGCCGCGCTGCGCGGGATGGATGCGCGCGAGACGCTGTTCGTGATCGCGAGCAAGACCTTCACGACGCAGGAGACGATGGCCAATGCGGTCGCGGCCAAGGCCTGGTTCGACGCCGGCGGCGGCACCGACGTCGCCGGCCACTTCGTCGCGACCACCAGCAACGTCGAGGCCGCCGCGCGTTTCGGCATCACGACCACGTTCGGTTTCTGGGACTGGGTCGGCGGGCGCTATTCGCTCTGGTCGGCGATCGGCCTGCCGATCGCGCTGGCGATCGGTTCGGCACGCTTTCGCGAGCTGCTCGCCGGCGCACACGCGATGGACCGCCATTTCACCGAGGCGCCCGCGGATCGCAACGTGCCGCTGCTGCTCGGCCTGCTGGACGTCTGGTACCGCAACTTCCACGGCTTCGCGAGCCGCAGCGTCGCGCCGTACCACCAGGGTCTGGCGCGCTTGCCGGCGTTCCTGCAGCAGCTCGAGATGGAGAGCAACGGCAAGCGCGTCGACGCGAGCGGCGCCGCTCTGCCGTACGAGACCAGCCCGGTGGTGTGGGGCGAGCCCGGCACCAACGCGCAGCACGCGTACTTCCAGATGCTGCACCAGGGGACCGACGTGGTGCCGGTCGAGTTCATCCTCGTGAAGCAGCCCGCACCGGGCGTCGACGGCTCGACGCCGCTCGGTGCGCAGCTCGCGCGCCAGCACCGCATGCTGCTCTCGAACGGGCTTGCGCAGGCGCAGGCGCTGATGCTGGGCAAGACCGCCGAGCAGGCGCTCGAGGAGCGCGCCGGCACCGGCGGCGCAGCGGAGGCCGAGCAGGTGCTCGCCCGGCACCGCACCTTCCCCGGCAACCGGCCGAGCAGCACGTTCGTGCTGGACGCGCTGACGCCGCGCGCACTCGGCGCGCTGGTCGCGCTCTACGAGCATCGCGTGTTCACGAGCGGCGCGGTGTGGCGCATCAACAGCTTCGACCAGTGGGGCGTCGAGCTCGGCAAGACGCTGAGCGCCGCGCTGCTGCCGGCGTTCGAGCAGCGGGGTGGGCCACTGCCGGCGCACCTCGACCCGTCGACGCGCGGGCTCCTCGGCCGCCTGCTCGGTTGACCGGCGCGCGGCGCCCGGCGCGCCCGTCCGTCGCCTGCGGGTTTTTTCTCGGTGCCCCTCGCGGCGTGCGCGGCGACCGGTGCGCAGGTTTCGCGCATGATTGCGGGATTGCCACTGAAGGAGTCTCGATGCGCCGCATTGCTTACCTGATACCCGCCTTGTCGTCGCTGGCGCTGATCGCCAGCTGCGGCGGTGGGCACGACAACGACGACGACGACCAGTCGGCCCTCGAGTGCCAGGTGCTCACCGACGCGGGTGGCTCGGTCGTCGTCGGCTCGGGCCTTCCGGGTGACCCGGCGGCCCCGGAGCCCGCATCGGGCTACCGCACCGGCAAGAAGGTCGTCACGTCCAAGTCGTACATGGTCGTCACCAACAACCCGCTGTCGAGCAAGGCCGGCTGCGACGTGCTGAAGGCCGGCGGTTCGGCGGTCGACGCGGCGGTCGCGGTGCAGGCGGTACTGGGCCTCGTCGAGCCGCAGTCGAGCGGTCTCGGCGGCGGCGCGTTCATGGTGCACTACGACGCCAAGACCAAGACGGTCGAGACCTACGACGGCCGCGAGACCGCGCCGGCGGCGGCGACCGAGAACTACCTGCGCTGGGTCAGCGACACCAACCGCACCACGCCCACCCCGAGCGCGCGCGCCAGCGGTCGCTCGATCGGCACCCCGGGCGTGCTGCGCATGCTCGAACTCGCCCACAAGGACCACGGCAAGAAGGCCTGGAAGGACCTGTTCGGCGAAGGCATCCGCCTCGCGTCGGACGGCTTCCCGATCCCCGGCCGCATGGCACAGGCGATCGAAGGCAGCGCGACGCAGCTCAAGGCCGATGCCGAAGCCGCGGCGACCTACTTCAATGCCGACGGCTCGCCGAGGGCGCTCGGCACGACCCTGAAGATTCCCGCGTACGCGCAGACGCTGCAGACGATCGCCGCCGGCGGCGCCAACGCGTTCTACACCGGCCCGATCGCGCAGGCGATCGTCAACAAGATCGGCGTCACGACCAATGCGCTCACCGGCGCCCCGATCACCCCGGGCGTGACCACGCTGAACGACCTCGCGAACTACCAGGCCAAGAAGCGCACCTCGGTCTGCACCACCTATCGCAGCTGGTGGGTCTGCGGCATGGGGCCGCCGTCGTCGGGCGGCATCGCGGTCGCGCAGTCGCTGGGGATCCTCGAGAACTTCAACCTGTCGCTCTACCCGCCAACCGCGCTCGACCTCGAAGGCGGCAAGCCGTCGGTGTTCGGCGTGCACCTGGTCAGCGAGGCGAACCGCCTCGCCTACGCCGACCGCGACAAGTACGTGGCCGACACCGACTTCGTGCCGCTGCCCGGCGGAACGTGGGACACGATGCTGAACAAGGACTACCTGCGCAGCCGCGCGGCCCTGATCAGCTTCACCCGCAGCATGGGAACCGCGCAGCCGGGCAACCTCGGTCCGGTTCCGCTCGCCAGCTACACCGGTACCGAGAACGGCACGACGCACATGACGATCGTCGACAAGGACGGCAACGCCCTCGTGATGACGACCACCGTCGAGAGCGGCTTCGGCGCGTTCCACATGACGAACGGCTTCATCCTCAACAACCAGCTGACCGACTTCTCGGCCGCGCCGACCGACGGCACGGGCACGCCGATCGCGAACCGCGTGCAGCCGGGCAAGCGCCCGCGCAGCTCGATGGCGCCGACGCTGGTGTTCACGAAGGCGGCCGACGGCAAGATCGGCGACTTCTACATGGGGACGGGCTCGCCGGGCGGCAGCACGATCATCCAGTACGTCACCAAGACGCTGGTCGGTGCGCTCGACTGGGGCCTCGATGCGCAGCAGGCGACCTCGATGGTCGACTTCGGCGCCTCGAACAGCGCCACCACGAGCCTGGGCGGCGAGCACCCGAACATCAACACCGCCAACAGCGGCAACAACGATCCGCTGGTCACCGGCCTGCGCGCGCTGGGCCACACGGTGTCGACGGGTGCCCAGTCGAGCGGCATCGCGACGATCATCCGCAAGCCGTCGGGCACGGGTTCGGTGCTGACCGGCGGCGCCGACCCGCGTCGCGAAGGCATCGCCCTCGGCGACGTGATGCGTCCGTGACCGTCGGCAGCGGCGCTGCCGCCGCTCGCTGACAGCCGAAGGGCCGGGGTTCTCCCGGCCCTTTTTTCTTGTGGTCCGCGGCGAGACGGCCCCGCAGGCCATGACGTGGGCGGCGCTCTGCGACGATGCGACGACGCTCGTCGCGGTCGCATCCGCAGGACGGCCCTCAGCGACCCCGGATGGCCTCCGCGAGCCCGCGTAGCCCGGCGCGGGTGGCATCCAGCGACTGCTCGATCACCTGCGCCTTCCACTCCGGCTCGTCGACGTAGAACGCGTCGCGGATCTGGCGCTTGATCGCCTGGCGCTTGCCGGCGTCGGTTTGCGGATGGTTTAGCAGCCACTGATCGGCGCGCAGGGCGTACAACACCTCCGGAATCGGCAGGGTTCCGAACTCGAGCGCGATGCCGGTGTACCGCGCCTGCGGGCACTCCTCGTACGCGACGCTCCACATCTCGCCGTTCAGCATCGCCGACGTCGAGGAGCCGTCGTGGGTCGAGGTCACGTCGCCCCACCAGGCCTGCACGCGCGCGAGCGTCTCCGGGTCGTTGCGACCGGCGAAGATGCGCTCGCCCTTGCCCTTGGGCCCGAGGCCGGTGTGCCAGTCGATCCAGCCGAGTTCGCGGCAGCGGCTTGCGTGACGCCGCAGCACCGCGCGCAGCGTCTGCTGGCTCCACGTCGGCGCGGTGCCGCCGAAGAAGATCCCGTCCGGGTGGCGATACTGCCCGGCCGACACGGCCTGCTGGAAGCCTCGCTCGCCGTGCTCGGCAATGAAGCGCTCGATCGTTTCCTGTGCCTCGGGCGGTGGCGGCCAGCTCGCCGGCACCAACGCGTCTGCGAGCGCGTCGTAGCCCGCGTTCGCCGGCGCTTGGGCGCCGAACGAGTGGAAGTTGCGGTTGAGGTCGACGTTCTCGTGGGTGGTCCGTCGCCACCACGAGAAGCCGTAGGAGTTCAGCGCGTGGATGTGCAGCACCGCCACTCCGGCGGCGCGCGCAAGCGCTCGCAGCCGAGCGTCGCCCAGCAGCGCGACCTGGGCAGCCGACCCGCAGAAACCTTCGACGCCGTGGCACGCACTGCTGACGACGAGCAGCGCGGAAGCAGCGGGGTCACCGTCGACGACGACGTCCATCGCCAGCGTCTCGCCGTCGCGCCCGCGCTCCGGATGCACGTGCGAGTCGACCGCGAGCCCCGCGGCCGACGCGGCAGCGAGGAACCGTGCCCGCGCCTCGGCGTAGCTCTGGGCGAAGCAGTCTTCGGCAGCCGGGCTGCCGGCCCCGTCGGACGTCACCGCGGCGCCAGCCAGGCCTCCGCCAAGCGCACCCACAGCGTCGCGCCAAGCGGGATGAGGTCGTCGTTGAAGTCGTAGCTGGGGTTGTGCAGCATGCACGGGCCCATGCCGTGGCCGCCTTCGCGATGGCTGCCGTCGCCGTTGCCGATGAGGAAGTAGCAGCCGGGCTTCTCGAGCAGGAAGAAGCTGAAGTCCTCGGCGCCCATGGTCGGCTCGAACACCTGCACGTTCTCGGCGCCGACCATCTCGGTCATCACGCGCTGCACGAACTCGGTCTCGGCCGGATGGTTGATCGTCGGCGGGTAGTTGCGCTTGAACTCGAACTCGCAGGTGGCGTCGAACGCGGCGCAGGTGTTCTCGGCGACCGTGCGCATGCGCTGCTCGATCATGTCGAGCACCTCGAGCGTGAAGGTGCGCACCGTGCCCTGCAGCTCGCAGCTCTCGGGCACGACGTTGGTGGCTTCGCCGGCGTGGATCATCGTCACCGAGATCACGCCGGGGTCGATCGGCCGCTTGTTGCGGCTGACGATGGTCTGGAACGCCTGGACCATCTGGCATGCCACCGGCACCGGGTCGATGCCGTTGTGGGGCATCGCGGCGTGCGCGCCCTTGCCGCGGATCGTGATCCTGAACTCGTTGCTCGACGCGAACGCCGGCCCGGTCTTGAGGGCGAACTGGCCGGCCGCCATGCCGGGCCAGTTGTGCGCGCCGAAGATCGCCTCCATCGGGAACTGCTCGAAGAGGCCATCCCTGATCATCTCGCGCGCGCCGCCGCCGCCTTCCTCGGCCGGCTGGAAGATCAGGTACACGGTGCCGTCGTAGTTGCGGTGCTTGGCCAGATGCTTGGCCGCGCCGAGCAGCATCGCCACGTGGCCGTCGTGACCGCAGGCGTGCATCTTTCCCGGGTACTGGCTCGCGTGCTCGAAGCGGTTGTGCTCGGTGATCGGCAGCGCGTCCATGTCGGCGCGAAGGCCCACCGCGCGATCGCTGGTGCCCTGCTTGAGGATGGCGACGATGCCGGTCCTGCCGAGCCCGCGGTGGATCGGGATGCCCCACGCGGTGAGCTGCGCGGCGATCACGTCGGCGGTCCGCTGCTCCTCGAAGCAGAGCTCGGGGTGGGCGTGGAGGTCGCGACGCACGGCGGCGATGTCCGCGGCGTCGGCGAGGATCGATTCGATCATCTTCATCGGCTGGCTCCGTTGCGCGGGGCGGCCGTGGCTCGCCCGGCGTCGGACGAGTGTACGCGTCGGCCATCGCCCTCGAGCCGAGGTGCGCGGGTGGCCTGGCCGGCGCAGGGCACAGGCGGCGCGCGGTCGCCGCCTGCGCCGGCTCGCCGGAGCCCCGCACGCACGCTCCCCGCGCGGCGAGCTCGCACCGAGGCCTGTGCAATAGTGGCGCAATGACCGTGACGAGCGTCGTCCGCGCGGCCTGTCCGCACGACTGCCCCGACACCTGCGCCATGCTGGTGACGGTCGAGGATGGCCGCGCGATCAAGGTCCACGGCGACCCGGCGCACCCGACGACGATGGGTGCGCTCTGCACCAAGGTCTCGCGCTATCCCGAGCGCACCTATCACCCCGAGCGCGTCCTGCATCCGCTCAGGCGCGTGGGCCCCAAGGGCAGCAAGCGCTTCGTGCGCGTCAGCTGGGACGAGGCGCTCGGCGACGTCGCGGCGCGTCTGCAATCCATCGCCGCGCGCGACCCCGAGGCGATCGTTCCCTACAGCTATGCCGGCACGATGGGGCTGGTGCAGGGCGAGAGCATGGCGGCGCGCTTCTTCCACCGCCTGGGCGCATCGCGTCTCGACCGCACGATCTGTTCGGCGGCGGGCGGCGCCGGCCTGGCTGCGACATACGGCGGCAAGGTCGGCATGCACGTCGAGCACTTCGCCGAGAGCCGCCTCATCGTCATCTGGGGCAGCAACTCGATCACGTCGAACCTCCACTTCTGGGCCTTCGCGCAGGCCGCCAAGCGAAACGGCGCCAAGCTGATCTGCATCGACCCGCGGCGCACCGACACGGCCGACAAGTGCCACCAGCACATCGCCTTGTTGCCGGGCACCGACGGCGCGCTCGCGCTCGGCGTGATGCACGAGCTGATCGGCAACGACTGGCTCGACCACGACTACATCGAGCGTCACACCGAGGGCTGGCCCAAGCTGCGCGAGCGTGCGCTCGAATGGCCGCCCGAGCGCGTGGCGGCAACGTGCGGCATCACGGCCGACGAGGTGCGCGGCCTCGCGCGCGACTACGGCAGCACCGCGCCGGCCGCGATCCGTCTCAACTACGGCATGCAGCGGGTGAGGGGCGGCGGCAACGCGACACGGCTGATCGCGATCCTGCCGTGCCTCGTCGGCGCCTGGCGCCATCGCGCCGGTGGCCTCTTGCTGTCCGCGTCCGGCTGGTTCGCGCCGCGCGTCGGCGACGCTGCGCTCAAGCGGCCCGACCTGCTGGGCGGGCGTCGGCCGCGCACGATCAACATGAGCACGATCGGCGACGACCTGCTGCGCGAGGCCGACGAACGGCTGCCCGACGGCAGCCGCTTCGGCCCGAGGATCGAGGCGCTCGTCGTCTACAACAGCAACCCGGTCGCGGTCGCGCCGGAGTCGCCCAAGGTGCTCGCGGGCTTCCGGCGCGACGACCTGTTCACGGTGGTGCTCGAGCACTTCATGACCGACACCGCCGACGAGGCCGACTTCGTGCTGCCGGCGACCACCCAGCTCGAGCATCTCGACGTGCACACGAGCTATGGTCATACCTATGCACTGATCAACGAGCCGGCGATCGCGCCGCTCGGGGAAGCCAGGCCCAACACGCAAATCTTCCGCGAGCTCGCCGCGCGCATGGGGTTCGACGACGCCTGCTTCAAGGAGTCGGACGAGGCCATCGCGCGGCAGGCGTTCGACCCGGCGCGCTCGGGCATCGCGTTCGACACGCTGCGCGAGCACGGCTGGGCCAAGCTGCAGCTCGCCGAGGCGCCGTTCGCGAACGGCAACTTCCCGACGCGCTCGGGGCGCTGCATGATCGATTCGCCGACGCTCGGCATCCCCGACCACGTGCCGAACCACGAGACACCCGCGACCACGCCCGAGCTCGCCGCGCGCTATCCGCTCGCGATGATCTCGCCGCCGGCGCGCCATCACCTCAACTCGACCTTCGTCAACGTGACGAGCCTGCGCGCGATCGAAGGCGAGCCGCTGGTCGAGATCCACCCCGACGACGCGGTGCCGCGCGGCGTCGTGTCGGGCGCGCTGGTGCGCGTGTTCAACGACCGCGGCAGCTACCTCTGCAAGGCCGAGGTCGCGACGCGCGCGCGGCCCGGGGTCGTCAACGGGCTCGGCATCTGGTGGCGCAAGCTCGGGCCGGACGGCACCAACGTCAACGAACTGACGCACCAGCGCGTGACCGACCTCGGCGCCGGCCCCAGCTTCTACGACTGCCTGGTGCAGGTCGAAGTCGCAGCGCCCGCGACCGCGTGAGGCGCGCGCGGGCGATGGCAGCGCTCGGCGGATCGGGACTCGCGGCAGCGCTGCTCGTCACCGCGACCGCGTGTCTGACGAGCGGCTGCTCGACGCTCGGCTACTACGCACAGGCGGTCTCGGGACACCTCGCGATCGTGCGGGCGGCGCGGCCCGTCGCCGACTGGGTCGCCGACCCGGCAACGCCGCCGGCGCTGAAGCAGCGCCTCGAACTCAGTCAGCAGATGCGCGACTTCGCGGTGCAGAAGGTCGGGCTGCCCGACAACGCGAGCTACCGTCGCTACGCCGACCTCGGGCGTCCGGCGGCGGTGTGGAACGTCGTCGCCGCGCCCGAGCTCGGCCTTCGGCTCAAGACCTGGTGCTTCGTCGTGGTCGGCTGCGTCGGCTACCGCGGCTACTTCGACGAGGCCGCCGCCGAGGCGCTCGGCGCCGAGCTGCGCGCGGAGGGCTGGGACGTCGCGGTCTACCCGGTGCCGGCCTACTCGACGCTCGGCGCGCTGCCGGGTTCGTGGTTCGCCGACCCGCTGCTCAACACCTTCATCCGGCAGCCAGACGGCGAGCTGGCGCGGCTGATCTTCCACGAGCTCGCGCACCAGGTCGCGTTCGCCAAGGGCGACACGCTGTTCAACGAGTCGTTCGCGACCGCGGTCGAGCGCATCGGCGCGACGCGCTGGCTCGCGACGCACGCGGACGCGGCAGCGCTCGCCGCCGACGCCCGCCGCGATCAGCGTCGTGCCGACTTCCGCCGGCTCGTGATGCGCTACCGCGGCGAGCTCGAGGTGCTCTACGCCAGCCCGGCGAGCGAGGCCGACAAGCGCGCCGGCAAGGCACGCGTGCTGCAGGCGATGCGCGACGACTACGCCGAGCTCAAGCGCACGCGTTGGGACGGCTACGCCGGCTACGACCGCTGGTTCGAGCACGCCAACAACGCGTCGATCGGCGTCCTTTCCGCCTACAACGACGCCGCGCCGGCCTTCGAGCGCCTGTTCGAGCGCGAAGGGCGCGACTTTGCGCGCTTCTACGCCGAGGTGCGGCGCCTCGCGGCCGCCAGCCGTGCCGAGCGCCGCGCCGCGCTCGGCATCGATGACGCCGCCGCGCCTGGCGGCAAGGACGAACCCCGATGATCATCCGCTTCCGTCGCCAGCACGCGCTCGGTCTCGTCGAGATGCGCAGACTGGTCAGGCCCTGGATCCGCGACCTCGCGGCGCGCTACGCGTTGCAGACCTTCGTGGTGAAGGGCAGGAACGCCGACGTGGTCAAGTTCTCGCGCGCCGGTGTCGACGGCGAAGTCAGCGTCGGCGCCGACCACGTCGAGGTGAGCGCGCAGTTCGGGTTCCTGTTCGCCGCGTTCGGTCAGACCATCGGCGCCGAGATCGAGAAGAACCTCGACGCGTTCATGGCCGACGCGAGGCGCGCCTCTGCTGAAGCGACCGCTGCGGGCGCACCGTCAGGCAGCGACGCACCCGGCGCGGGCCCTGCGGCCGAGGCGGGCGCCGACCACCTCGACGGGGCCGCCGCAGCGCCGGGTGCGCGAACGCCGCCCCGCGCTGACGCCGGGCCCGGGCGCACGGCGGCGAAACGTGCCGGGAAAGCGAGCGATCCGAGCGCTGCGCCCCGGCCCGCACCTGGCGGCGCCGCTGCCGTCGATCGGGCGGCCGCGAAGCGACGCTCCCGCAAGGCGTGAGCCCGGCTGGCGCGCGCGTTGGGGTCGCGTCGCGCGTGGTGTCGCTGCTCGTCGTCGGGCTGCTCGGACTGCTCGCGCTCTACGTGGCGCTCTGCGCGCTGCTGTTCTTGGTGCAGCGCTCGCTCATCTACTACCCGCAGCCCGGACGCGCCGGCGGCGCCCAAACCATCGCGCTTGCCGCTCCCGATGCCGCACTCAACGTCGGCGTGCGGCCGCATCCCGGACACCGAGCGGTGCTCTACTTCGGCGGCAACGCCGAGGACGTCGGCGGGAGCCTGCCGACGCTCGCGGCGGCCTTTCCCGATCGCGCGCTGTTCCTGATGCACTACCGCGGCTACGGCGGCAGCAGCGGCGCGCCGAGCGAGCGCGCGCTCGTCGACGACGCCGTGCGGCTGTTCGATCACGCTTTCGCCGAGCATCCGGACGTGACGGTGGTCGGGCGCAGCCTCGGCAGCGGCGTCGCCGCGCAGCTCGCGGCGCGCCGGCCGGTCGCGCGGGTCGTGCTCGTCACACCGTACGACAGCGTCGAGGCGCTCGCCGCCGCTCAGTTCCCGTTCGTGCCGGTGCGCTGGCTGCTGCGCGACCGCTTCGATTCGGCGTCGGTGGCGCCGCGCATCGCCGTGCCGACGACGCTGGTGATCGCCGAGCACGACGAGGTGATCCCGCGCGCCAACTCGGAGCGCCTGCGTGAGCGCTTCGCACCGGGCGTCGCCAGCTGGCGTGTCTTGCCTCGCACCGGTCACAACTCGATTTCGGAGAGCCCGGAGTACCTGGACGCGCTGCGCGGGGATCAGCCCGCTCGTACCCGCGGACTCGGGCCACTGAGCGCCCACCGGTGAGCGCCCTGCCGCGGGCGCACCACATGCCTGTCGGCGTCGTGGTGCGAACCCGGGCAGGCGCGAACGCGGCGTCGACCCAGCGCACCGCGCCGCGGCTCGCGTTCCACGCCGGCGCAACCCGGTCCCTACAATCGCGCGCTCCATGCCAGCCATTTCGTTCCAGAACGTCGGCAAGACGTTCGCGTCGCCGCGCGGGAGCGTGCGGGCCCTCGACGACGTGAGCTTCGACATCGAGGCCGGCGAGTTCTTCGGGCTGCTCGGCCCGAATGGTGCCGGCAAGACCACGCTGATCAGCATCCTTGCGGGCCTCGCGCGCGCGACCAGCGGCCACATCACGGTGCTCGGCCACGACGTCGTCACCGCGTACGCCGACGCGCGGCGCAGCCTCGGCATCGTGCCGCAGGAGCTGGTGTTCGACCCGTTCTTCAGCGTGCGCGAGGCGCTGCGCATCCAGAGCGGCTATTTCGGCGTGCGCGGCAACGACGCGTGGATCGACGAGCTGCTCGTCAACCTGGGCCTGGCGGACAAGGCGAACGCCAACATGCGCCAGCTCTCGGGCGGCATGAAGCGCCGCGTGCTGGTTGCCCAGGCGCTGGTCCACCGGCCGCCGGTGATCGTGCTCGACGAGCCGACCGCGGGGGTCGACGTCGAGCTGCGCCAGACGCTCTGGCAGTTCGTCGCCCGCCTCAACAAGGAGGGCCATACGGTGCTGCTGACCACGCACTACCTCGAGGAAGCCGAGGCGCTGTGCCATCGCATCGCGATGCTCAAGCAAGGCCGCGTGGTCGCACTCGACCGCACCTCGGCGCTGCTCGCGGGCACCGCGAGCACGATGCTGCGCTTCAAGCTCGACAAGCCGCTGCCGGCGCAACTGGCCGATCGGGCCCGGGTCACCGGCCGCATCGTGCAGCTGAAGGCGCACGACGCGCGCGAGGTCGAGTCGATCCTCGCGGTGCTGCACGGCGCCGGCTGCGAGCCGGAAGACCTGGAAATCGGCCGCGCCGACCTCGAGGACGTGTTCATCGAGATCATGCAGGGCGAGACGCCGGCACGGGTCGCCGCATGAACGCGCCCGCACGACCGCCGGAAGGTGGCGCAGCGGCTGGCGACGCGCTCGCGGCGCGCCCGGCCGCGACGCGTTTGCGCCCACGGCCGCGCATCGACACCACCCTGCTCGCCGGCGCCCGCACGCTGCTCTACAAGGAGGTGCTGCGCTTCTGGAAGGTGAGCTTCCAGACCGTCGCGGCGCCGGTGCTCACCGCGATGCTGTACCTGCTGATCTTCGGCCACGTGCTCGAGGGCCGGGTCACGGTGTTCGAATCGGTCGGCTACACGAGCTTCCTGATTCCGGGCCTCGTGATGATGAGCGTGCTGCAGAACGCATTCGCCAACAGCAGCTCGTCGCTCATTCAAAGCAAGATCACCGGCAACCTGGTCTTTTTGCTGGTCGCGCCGCTCTCGCACTGGGCCTGGTTCGTCGCCTACGTCGGTGCGTCGGTGGTGCGCGGGGTGGCGGTCGGCGCCGGCGTGCTGCTGGTGACGGTGTGGTTCGCGCCGCTGCACGTGGCCAACGCGCTGTGGGTGCTCGTGTTCACGCTCTGCGGCGCGACGCTGATGGGCGCGCTCGGCCTGCTCGCGGGCCTCTGGGCCGAAAAGTTCGACCAGATCGCGGCGTTCCAGAACTTCATCATCATGCCGATGACGTTCCTCTCGGGCGTCTTCTACTCGGTGAAGTCGCTGCCGCCGTTCTGGTACGAGGCGAGCCACCTGAACCCGTTCTTCTACATGGTCGACGGCTTCCGGCACGGCTTCTTCGGCACCAGCGACGTCTCGCCGTGGACCAGCCTGGCGGTCGTGCTGGCGAGCCTCGTCGTCGTCTGCGGCACCTGCCTGCACCTGCTGCGCATCGGCTACAAGATCCGCCACTAGGCAGACCGCCTGCGCGCACCGCTTAGACTTTCCCGATGGCCGAACCGACCCCTGCCGACCTCGAGCGTTTCATCGCGGACGGGCTCGCCTGCGAGCACGTCGAGGTGACCGGCGACGGGCGCCACTTCTTCGCGACCATCGTGTCGAGCGAGTTCGAGGGCGCCAGCCGCATCCGCCGCCACCAGAGGGTTTACCAGGCGCTCGGCGATAGAATGCGCGACGAAATCCATGCGCTGTCGATGAGAACGCTGACCCCCACCGAGTGGACGCTGGACGCCAGCCAGGCGGGGTCGGGCGCGTCGGCCTCCCACCACCGCTGATCCTTCGGCCGCGGCTTCGCGGCAGGCTCGCTGCCCGTCGTTGTGCGCCGTGCGGCGCCGCCCGCCGGTCCGCACCGGGCAGCTTCTGACGAAGATCGATCGATGGACAAACTCCGCATCCGTGGGGGCCGCCGGCTGAACGGCGAGATCGCCATCGCGGGCGCGAAGAACGCCGCGCTTCCCGAGCTGTGCGCCGCGCTGCTCACCGCCGAGCCGGTGACGCTGGCCAACGTGCCCAAGCTGCACGACGTGCAGACAATGCTCAAGCTCCTGCGCGTGATGGGCGTCGCGACGCGCCCGAGCGAGAGCAGCGAGGACGCGCTGGTGCTCGACGCCGGCCGCATCGTCTCGCGCGAGGCGCCGTACGACCTCGTCAAGACGATGCGGGCGTCGATCCTCGTGCTCGGCCCGCTGCTCGCACGCTTCGGCGAGGCGCGCGTCTCGCTGCCCGGCGGCTGCGCGATCGGCACCCGGCCGGTCGACCAGCACATCAAGGGCTTGCAGGCGATGGGCGCCGACATCGTGGTCGAGCACGGCTACATCATCGCCCGCGCCGAACGCCTCAAGGGCGCGCGCATCACGACCGACATGGTCACGGTCACCGGCACCGAGAACCTGCTGATGGCGGCGACGCTCGCCGACGGCGAGACGGTGCTCGAGAACGCGGCGCAGGAGCCCGAGGTCCCTGACCTCGCCGAGATGCTGATCGCGATGGGCGCGCGCATCGAGGGCCACGGCACCAGCCGCATCCGCATCGAGGGCGTTCGCGAGCTGCACGGCGTCTCGCACCGGGTGGTGCCCGACCGCATCGAGGCGGGCACGTTCCTGTGCGCGGTGGCGGCGGCCGGCGGCGACGTGGTGCTGCGTGGCGCGCGCGCCGACCACCTCGAGGCGGTGATCGACAAGCTGCGCGAGGCCGGCGCGAGCATCGAGGCCGGCGACGGCTGGGTGCGCGTCGCGAGCGACGGCAAGCTGCGTGCGGTGAGCTTCCGCACCAGCGAGTACCCGGCGTTCCCGACCGACATGCAGGCGCAGCTGATGGCGGTCGACTGCATCGGCGAAGGCTCGGCGTCGATCGCCGAGACGATCTTCGAGAGCCGCTTCAACCACATCCCGGAATTGATGCGCCTGGGCGCCAGGATCGAGGTCGATGGCCGCGTCGCGCTGGTGCAGGGCACGCCCCGCCTGTCGGGCGCGACCGTGATGGCCACCGACCTGCGCGCGTCGGCGGGCCTCGTGATCGCCGGCCTCGTGGCCGATGGCGAGACCATCGTCGACCGCATCTACCACCTCGACCGCGGCTACGACCGCATGGAGGTCAAGCTGCGCGAGCTCGGCGCCGACATCGAGCGGCTGCGATGAGCGCCGTTTTCAGCCTGTCGGCGGGGCCGCGATGATCACGCTCGCGCTGTCCAAAGGTCGCATCCTCGACGAGGCACTGCCGCTGCTCGCCGCCGCCGGCATCGAGCTCGCCGAGGACCCCGAGAAGAGTCGCAAGCTGATCATCGGCACCGACCGCGCCGACGTCCGCATCGTGCTGGTGCGCGCGAGCGACGTGCCGACCTACGTGCAGCACGGCGGCGCGGACCTCGGCGTGGTCGGCAAGGACACGCTGCTCGAGCACGGCGGCGACGGCCTCTACCAGCCGCTCGACCTGCGCATCGCGGCGTGCCGCATGAGCGTCGCGGCGCGCGCCGACTTCGACTATGCGAACGCGGTGCGCCAGGGCTCGCGCATCCGCGTCGCGACCAAGTTCACGCAGATCGCGCGCGATCACTTCGCCGACAAGGGCGTCCACGTCGACCTGATCAAGCTCTACGGCTCCATGGAGCTCGCGCCGCTGACGGGACTCGCGGACGCCATCGTCGATCTCGTCGCATCGGGCAACACGCTGCGCGCCAACCATCTCGTCGAGGTCGAATCGATCATGCAGATCTCGGCACGTCTGGTGGTCAACAAGGCCGCGCTCAAGCTGCAGCGCGAGCCGATCCGGCGCCTGATCGACGCGCTCGGGGCGGCGGTGGAAGGTCGCGATGCCGGAGCGTCGTGCGGCACCCCTCTGGAGGCGCGTGCATGAGCGCCGAGACGATCGCGCTGCGCCAGTTCGCGACCACCGACGCCGACTTCGAAGCGGCGTTCGCCGGCGTGCTGCGGCCGTCCGAAGCGGCCGACGCAGCGATCGACGCGGCCGCCGCCGCGATCCTCGCCGACGTGCGCACGCGCGGCGACGCCGCGGTGCTCGAGTACACGCGCCGCTTCGACCGCCTCGATGCACCGTCGGTGGCCGCACTCGAGATCGGTCGCAGCGAGCTGCAGCAGTCCCTCGCGGCGATCACGCCGGCGCAGCGCGCCGCGCTCGAATCGGCCGCCGAACGACTGCGCATCTTCCACGAGCGCCAGCTCGAGGTGAGCGGGCGCAGCTGGAGCTATCGGGACGCCGACGACAGCCTGCTCGGCCAGAAGGTGACGCCGCTCGACCGCGTCGGCATCTACGTGCCCGGCGGCAAGGCCGCATACCCGTCGAGCGTGCTGATGAACGCGATCCCGGCCAAGGTCGCCGGCGTCGGCGAGATCGTGATGGTGGTGCCGACGCCGGCGGCGGTGCCGGCCGGCGCGACTGCCGCGCGCGGCGAGCGCAACCCGCTGGTGCTCGCCGCAGCAGCGATCGCCGGCGTCGATCGCGTCGTCACGATCGGCGGCGCGCAGGCGGTCGGCGCGCTCGCCTACGGCACCGCGACCATCCGCGCCGTCGACAAGATCACCGGCCCCGGCAACGCCTACGTCGCGGCCGCCAAGCGGCGCGTCTTCGGGCTGGTCGGCATCGACATGATCGCGGGCCCGAGCGAGATCCTGGTCCTTGCCGACGGCAGCACGCCGGCCGACTGGGTGGCGATGGACCTGTTCAGCCAGGCCGAGCACGACGAGCTCGCGCAAAGCATCCTGCTCTGTCCCGACGCGGGTTACCTCAGCCGGGTGCGCGAGGCGATCGAGCGCCTGCTGCCGACGATGCCCCGGTCCGCGGTGATCCGCGCGTCGCTCGAGGGCCGCGGCGCGCTGATCCACACGCGCTCGATGGAAGAGGCGTGCGAGATCAGCAACCGCATCGCGCCCGAGCACCTCGAGGTGAGCGCGCGCGACCCGGGCCGCTGGGAGCCGCTGCTGCGCCACGCCGGTGCGATCTTCCTCGGCGCGTACACGAGCGAGAGCCTCGGCGACTATTGCGCCGGGCCGAACCACGTGCTGCCGACGGCGGGCACCGCACGCTTCTCGTCGCCGCTCGGCGTCTACGACTTCCAGAAGCGCAGCAGCATCATCGAAGTGAGCGAGCGCGGCGCCCGTGTGCTCGGGCCCATCGCCGCCGAGCTCGCGTTCGGCGAGGGGTTGCATGCGCACGCGCAGGCGGCGTTGCTGCGCATGCCCGAGTTACCGGAAGGCGCGGCGACCGTGGGTGAAAGTGGTCGCCCGGCGGCGAACGCGACGAGCGCCGCGGCGGCGTCCGGTGCGTCGGCCGGCGGTGCCGGGCCTGAAGCCGACGGGGGCGCTGCCGCCGGCGATAGCGCCGACGGCGGCGGAGGCGGCAAGTGAGCGCGAGCCTCGCCGAGCGCATGCGCCGCGTCGTCCGCCAGGACGTGCAGTCGATGCACGCCTATGCCGTGCAGCCGAGCGCCGGGCTCGTCAAGCTCGACGCGATGGAGAACCCGTTCCGCCTCCCCGAGCCGCTGCAGCGCGAACTCGGCGAGCGGCTGGGCCGGGTCGCCATCAACCGCTACCCGGCCGGCTGCGTCGCCGACGTGATCGCGGCGCTCTCGATCTACGTCGACCTGCCGGACGGCTGCAAGCTGATGCTCGGCAACGGCTCCGACGAGTTGATCTCGCTGCTCGCGCTCGCCTGCGACGCACCGGGCCCGGACGGCGGCCCGGCGACCATCGTCGCGCCGGTGCCCGGGTTCGTGATGTACGAGATGTCGGCGCGCCTGCAGGGCCTTCGCTTCGTCGGCGTGCCGCTCACCGCCGACTTCGAGCTCGACGCCGACGCGATGGTCGCGGCGATGGAGCGGCACCGGCCGGCGCTCACCTACATCGCGTATCCGAACAACCCGACCGCGAACCTGTTCGACGAGCGCGCGGTCGAGCGGGTGGTCGAGGCGGTCGCGCGCCACGCCGGCTTCGTGGTATTCGACGAGGCCTACCAGCCGTTCGCGTCGCGCACCTGGATGGCGCGCCTTGCCGACCACGACCACGTGGTCGTGATGCGCACGCTCAGCAAGTTCGGCCTCGCGGGCGTACGCCTCGGCTACCTCGCCGCACGGGCAGCGCTCGTCGACGAGTTCGACAAGGTGCGCCCGCCGTACAACATCAGCGCGCTCAACGCCGAGGCGACGCTGTTCGCGATCGAGCACGCCGGCACCTTCGCGGCGCAGGCGGCGCTGCTGCGCGCCGAGCGCGAGCGCCTGCTGCGCATGCTGGCCGAGCTGCCGAACGCGAGGCCGTTCCCGAGCGAAGCCAACATGATCCTGGTGCGCGTGCCCGACGCGGCGGCGTCGTTCGCCGGCATGAAGGCGCGCGGCGTCCTCGTGAAGAACGTGTCGGCGCTGCACCCGCTGCTCGCGAACTGCCTGCGGCTGACGGTCGGCACGCCCGACGAGAATCGCCTCATGTTCGACGCGCTCGTCGCGACGCTGTAGGCTCCGACCCGCTTCCTGCTCCCGCCCTTGACTGCCGAGACCCCGATGAACGCCGAGCCGCGCACCGCCACGATCCAGCGCGACACCAAGGAGACGCAGATCCGCGTCGCCGTCAACCTCGACGGCAGCGGGCGCGCGAAGCTCGCCACCGGCATCGGCTTCTTCGATCACATGCTCGACCAGATCGCCCGCCACGGGCTGATCGACCTCGACATCGACGCCACCGGCGACCTCCACATCGACGGCCATCACACGGTCGAGGACGTCGGCATCACGCTCGGCATGGCGGTCGGCAAGGCAGTCGGCGACAAGAAGGGCCTCACCCGCTACGGGCACGCCTACGTGCCGCTCGACGAGGCGCTGTCGCGCGTCGTCGTCGACTTTTCCGGCCGGCCGGGCCTCGTCATGAACGTGCCGTGGAAGGCCGGGATGATCGGCGGCTTCGACGTGCAGCTCGCGCACGAGTTCTTCCAGGGCTTCGCCAACCACGCACTCGTCACGCTGCACATCGACAACCTGCGCGGCGAGAACGCGCACCATCAGTGCGAGACGGTGTTCAAGGCGTTCGCGCGCGCACTGCGCAGCGCGCTCGAGCTCGACCCGCGCAGCGCCGGGGTGGTGCCCTCGACCAAGGGCACGCTCTAGTCGCGCGCGCGGCGCCAGCGGCCGCCGCGATTCACGACAACCTGCTTTCCTCACATCTGCCATGCGCGTCGTCGCGATCGTCGATCACGGAATGGGCAACCTGCGCTCGGTCGAGCAGGCGGTGCGCCACGTCGCGCGCGAAGCCGCCGCGGTCGGGGGACCCAGCTTCGACGTCGTCGTCACGGCCGATCCGGATCAGGTGCGGGCGGCCGAACGCATCGTGCTGCCGGGGCAGGGGGCGATGCGCGACTGCATGCACGAGCTGCAGTCGCTCGGGCTCGAACCGGCGGTTCGCGAGGCGGCGGCGACGAAGCCGCTGCTCGGCGTCTGCGTGGGCATGCAGATGCTGCTCGACTGCAGCGAGGAGGGCGCCGGTGCCGACGGCGTGCCGACACCCGGCCTCGGCCTCATCACCGGCGAGGTGCTGCGCTTTCGGCTCGAGGGGCGCCTGCAGCCCGACGGCAGCCGCTTCAAGGTGCCGCAGATGGGCTGGAACAGCGTCACCCAGGTCGTTCACGAAGGCCGCGTGCACCCGCTCTGGAACGGCGTGCCCGACGACGCGTACTTCTACTTCGTGCACAGCTACTACGCGCGGCCGTTCGACCCGCGGCACAGCGCCGGCGAGACCGACTACGGCGGCCGCTTTACCTCCGTGCTGGCGCGCGATAACATTTTCGCCACGCAGTTCCACCCCGAGAAGAGCGCCGCCAACGGCCTGGCTCTCTACCGAAACTTCCTGCACTGGAACCCCTGAGCCGCGCGGCTGCGCGTCGGCTCCCTTCCCGCCCGTCCCGCACGTTCGAACTGCGGCGCCCCACCTCCCAGACCTTCGGCCATGTTGCTGATTCCCGCGATCGACCTGAAAGACGGTCACTGTGTTCGGCTCAAGCAAGGCAACATGGACGACTCGACGGTCTTCAGCGAAGACCCGGCAGCCATGGCGCGGCGCTGGGTCGATGCCGGGGCGCGGCGCCTGCACCTCGTCGACCTGAACGGCGCGTTCGCCGGCAAGCCGGTCAACGAGAGCGCGGTCAAGGCGATCATTGCCGAGGTCGGCGACGAAATCCCGGTGCAGCTCGGCGGCGGCATCCGCGACCTCGACACCATCGAGCGCTACCTCGACGACGGCCTGTCGTACATCATCATCGGCACCGCGGCGGTCAAGAGCCCCGGCTTCCTGCGCGATGCCTGCACCGCGTTCGGCGGCCACATCATCGTGGGGCTCGACGCCAAGGACGGCAAGGTCGCCACCGACGGCTGGAGCAAGCTCACCGGCCACGAGGTGATCGACCTCGCCAGGAAGTTCGAGGACTACGGCGTCGACGGCCTCATCTACACCGACATCGGCCGCGACGGCATGCTGAGCGGCATCAACATCGACGCCACCGTCAAGCTTGCGCAGGCACTGAAGATCCCCATCTTCGCGTCGGGCGGCCTGTCGAGCCTTGCCGACATCGATCGCCTCTGCGCGGTCGCCGACCAGGGCATCGAGGGCGTGATCTGCGGTCGCGCCATCTACAGCGGCGATCTCGACTTCGCTGCCGCACAGGCGCGCGCCGACGAGCTCACCGCCGACGCCTGACGGCGGCGGCCGACCACCTTCCGGGCCTGCCGGCCGCGCCGGCCGCTCGCCACCACCCATGCTGGCCAAACGAATCATTCCGTGCCTCGACGTGACCGCCGGTCGCGTGGTCAAGGGGGTCAACTTCGTCGAACTGCGCGACGCCGGCGATCCGGTCGAGATCGCGGCGCGCTACAACGAGCAGGGCGCCGACGAGCTCACGTTCCTCGACATCACCGCCACCAGCGACGGTCGCGACGTCATCCTGCACATCATCGAAGCGGTCGCGTCGCAGGTCTTCATTCCGCTCACGGTCGGTGGCGGCGTGCGCACGGTCGCCGACGTGCGACGCCTGCTGAACGCAGGCGCCGACAAGGTGAGCTTCAACTCGGCCGCGGTCGCCAACCCGCAGGTGATCTTCGATTCGGCGGCGCGCTACGGCTCGCAGGCGATCGTCGTGGCGATCGACGCCAAGCGGCGCGCGAACGGCGACGGCTGGGACGTCTACACGCGCGGCGGACGCACCAACACCGGGCTGGACGCGGTCGAGTGGGCCACCCGCATGGCCGCGGCCGGCGCCGGCGAGCTGCTGCTGACCAGCATGGACCGCGACGGCACGCGCAGCGGCTTCGACCTCGCGCTGACGCGTGCGGTGAGCGACGCGGTACCGGTGCCGGTCATCGCCTCGGGCGGCGTCGGGGCGCTCGAGCACCTGTCGGAAGGCATTCGGGTCGGCGGCGCCGACGCCGTGCTCGCCGCGAGCATCTTCCACTACGGCGAGTTCACGGTCGGCCAGGCGAAGGCGCTGCTCGCGCGCGACGGCGTGCCGGTGCGCACATGAGCCCTTTCTTCCTTGTGGCGCTCATCACCCGCGCCGGCGTGCCGCTCGCGGCGACCGGGCGGACTTCGGCTGCGTCGATCGCCACCAGGCCGCTGCCATGAGCGGCCCCGCACGCCGGCCACTGCCGAACGAGGTGCGCATCATCGGCGGCCAGTGGAAGCGCAGCAAGCTGCCGGTGGCCGACGCGGCGGGCTTGCGCCCGACACCCGACCGCGTGCGCGAGACGCTCTTCAACTGGCTCGGCCAGTCGCTCGACGGCTGGCGCTGCATCGACGCGTTCGCCGGTTCGGGCGCGCTCGGGTTCGAGGCCGCCTCGCGCGGCGCCGGTGAGGTGGTGCTGATCGAGCGCGAGCGGCGCCTGGCCGCGCGTCTTGAAGAAGCCAAGGCGCGGCTCAAGGCCGAGAGCGTGCGGGTCGTCAACGCCGACGCCATCACCTGGATGGCACGCGGTGCGGCCGCGAGCGTCGACCTCGTCTTCATCGATCCGCCGTTCGACGCCGATCTTGCCGCGCCGGCGCTCGACGCGGCCGCGCGCATCGTCGTGCCCGGCGGCTTCGTCTACCTCGAGGCCGCCAGCCCGCTCGACGCCGAACGGCTCGCCAGCGCGGGCCGCTACGAGCTCTACCGCCACGCACGGGCCGGCGCGGTGCATGCCCACCTGCTGCGCCGGGTCGTCGAAGCGCGCGAGAGCGACAGCTACACTGCGCCGCTCGACAACGGCGGCAGCGCCGCGGAGGCGCCATGACCTCGGTGACCCGGCTGACGGCGGTTTATCCCGGCACGTTCGACCCGATGACGCTCGGTCACGAAGACCTGATGCGGCGGGCGAGCCGGCTGTTCGAGCGCCTGATCGTGGCGGTCGCGGTGGGGCACCACAAGCGCACCATGTTCACGATCGACGAGCGCCTCGAGATCGCCGGCGAGATCGCGGCGAGCTACCCGAACGTCGAGGTGATCCCGTTCCGCGGTTTGCTGCGCGACTTCGTCGTCGAGCAGGGCGGCAAGGTCGTCGTGCGGGGCCTGCGCGCCATGAGCGATTTCGACTACGAGTTCCAGATGGCCGGCATGAACCGCCAGCTGATGCCCGACGTCGAGACGCTCTTCCTGACCCCGAGCGACCAGTTCCAGTTCATTTCGGGCACCTTCGTACGCGAGATCGCGCAGCTCGGCGGCGACGTCTCGAAGTTCGTTTCCGGGAAGGTGCTCGAGCGGCTGCACGCGCGCGTGAAGGGCGCCGAGGCGTGAGCGCGGCGTGCCGAGGGGCTTACCCCAGGCGAGGTGACGCATGTCGCTGACCATCACCGACGAGTGCATCAACTGCGACGTCTGCGAGCCCGAGTGCCCGAACCAGGCGATCTCGATGGGCGAGACGATCTACGTGATCGCGCCCGACCGCTGCACCGAGTGCGTCGGCCACTTCGACGAGCCGCAGTGCGTGCAGGTCTGCCCGGTGTCGTGCATTCCGGTCGACCCGGCCAACATCGAATCGCGCGACTCGCTGTGGGCGAAGTTCAACCGATTGCAGGCGCAGGCGCAGCAGGCGCAGGCGCAGCACGCCCAGGCGCAGGCTGCCGCGGCTGCCCGTGTCGAGCCGGCGCTCGTCGGCTCGCCGGCCGAAGGGCCGAAGTGAGCTGATGCTTGTGAGCGGCCGCTAGCGCTTGCGGCCCGACCCCGGCACGGCGGCGATGAAGTCGCGCTGCTCGTCGGGCGCCGCCTTGGGCCGCCTCTTCTTCGCGGGACGCTGGCTCGGCGGTGCCGGCTCGACGGCGCGCTTGGGCGGCCCGCTCAGGCTGCCGGCCAGCGCCGGCCTGATCGACGCCTCGCGGCGCAGGCGGTCGCGCTCCATGTCGTCGGCAAGCCGTCTGGTTCGCTCGATTTCGCGGCGCGCGTCGGCAGCGTGCGCGGTGCCCTGCGGTTCGGCCCTGCCGACCACCTGCGCGCCGGGGCAGGCGACCTCGCTGTAGGCGTTGCCGCAGCGGTAGAGGGTCTGCGCGGCAGCGCCGCCCGCGAGCAGTGCCAGGAGCACGGAGGCCGCAGCCTTCATGGCGAGCCGTCGTCCTCGTCGAGGCGGCGGTCGAGCGTCGCGCTGGCCGGCCCGGCGGTGGCGCCGGCGCGCCCCTCGGGCGCTGCTCCGGAGAGGGGCCCCGCGCCTTCGCGCGGGAACGCGGGCGAGCCCGGGCGAGCATCGGCGGGTACCGCCGCCTCGCGCGGCGGACGCGGCGGCTTCGGACGTGGCGGCCGCGCGTGGATCACGAGGCCCGCCTGCGCCATGTCACCCGCCAGCATGGCGTCGAGCCCGCCGAGCGATTGCTCGATGCTCTTGTCGATCAGCTCGCGCTCCGAAAGGGGCGGCTTGCGCAGCACGTAGTCGACGACCTCCGCCTTCACGCCGGGGTGGCCGATGCCGAGGCGCAGGCGCCAGAAGTCGGCGCTGCCGAGCTGCGCGTTGATGTCCTTGAGGCCGTTGTGGCCCGCGTTGCCGCCGCCGAGCTTGAGCTTGGCGAGCCCTGGCAGCAGGTCGAGCTCGTCGTGCGCGACGAGGATCTCGGCGGGCTCGATCTTGAAGAAGCGGGCGAGCGGCGCAACCGACTTGCCCGAGAGGTTCATGTAGGTCGTGGGCTGCAGCAGCCAGACGGCCTGGCCGCGCACGTTCACGCGGGCGACGCGCCCGGAGTACGCGCGGTCGGGAACGAGCGTGGCGCCGAGCTTGCGGGCGGCCTCGTCGATGAACCAGAAGCCCGCGTTGTGGCGCGTCGCCGCGTACTCGGGGCCCGGGTTGCCGAGCCCCACGAGGAGTCGAATCATCGTCCGATTATCGAGTCGGCCGGCAGCGAGGCAGCCCGCCGGCGGAGTGGTGACGTGGAGGGCCCTCGCTCAGGCGGCCGGCGCGACCGGGTTGGAAGCGCAAGCGAGCACAGGGCAGCACGGCGGCGCCGACATGCGCAAGGCAGGCCCGCAGGCCGACAGCCGGTGCAGCGGGCCCACGAGGCGCAGACACAAAAAAGCCCCGCACGCGGCGGGGCTCGAGCGCGCTAGGAGCGCATCACTTCTTGTTCTGCTTCTCGCTCTTCTTGCCCTTGGTCGGCGCGGCAGCCGGTGCGGCGACCACCGGCGCGGCTTCTTCCTCTTCGGCGGCCGGCGGGTTGGCGGACACGATCACCGGGTTCGGCTTGCCGTGCGTGACGACCTTGATGCCGTCGCCGAGCGACACGTCGTTGACGTGCAGCGACTGGCCCTTGACCAGATTGCCGAGGTCGATCGTGAGGTACTCGGGCAGCTGCGAGGCGAGGCACTGGACGAGCAGTTCGTTGACGACGTGGTTGACCACGCAGGCGTCGAGCTTGACCGCCGGCGAGTTCTCCTCGTTGACGAAGTGCAGCGGCACCTTCTTGGTGATCTTGGTCGTCGCGTCGACGCGCTGGAAGTCCACGTGCAGCACGAGCGGCTTGTACGGGTGCATCTGGTAGTCGCGCAGCAGGACCTGCTCGGTCTTGCCGCCGAGCTCCATGTCGAGCAGCGACGAGTGGAACGCTTCCTTCTTCAGCGCGAAGAAGAGCGCGTTGTGATCGAGCTCGATCGTGGTCGGGCTGCCTGCGCCGTAGACGATGCCAGGCACCTTTTGCGCATTGCGCAGGCGGCGGCTCGCTCCGGTCCCCTGCTGCGTGCGCTCGTAAGCGACGAATTTCATGTTGACTCCAAAAGTTCGGACACCCGCGACCAGGCTGTCCAGGATGGTCTTGCGACCGGCTTACCGCCCTCTCGCGAGGGCCGATGAGGCAGGGGCTGCGCTGGGGGCGCAGCCGCTTCAGAAATTGCTGTTCTGCTCGGCGAACAGCGACGTGACGGACTCGCCGTCGGAGATGCGGCGGATGGTCTCCGCGAACAGGAACGCGACCGACAGCTGCCGGATCTTCGAGCAGACCTTGGCGTCCTCGGCGAGCGGGATGGTGTCGGTGACGACCACCTCGTCGATCTGCGAGCCGCGGATGCGCTCGATCGCGGGGCCCGAGAACACGGCGTGCGTGCAGTACGCGTAGACCTTCCTGGCGCCGCGGTCCTTCAGCACGTCGGCCGCCTTCACCAGGGTGCCGGCGGTATCGATCATGTCGTCCATGATCACGCAGTTGCGGCCCTCGATCTCGCCGATGACGTGCATCACCTCGGACACGTTCGCCTTGGGACGCCGCTTGTCGATGATCGCGAGGTCGCAGCCGAGCTGCTTGGCGAGCGCACGCGCGCGCACCACGCCGCCGACATCGGGCGAGACCACCACCAAGTCGTCGTAGCGCCGGGACTGCAGGTCGGACAGCAGCACCGGCGAGGCGTAGATGTTGTCGACCGGAATGTTGAAGAAGCCCTGGATCTGGTCGGCGTGCAGGTCCATGGTGAGCAGCCGCTCGACGCCGACCGCCTCGAGCATGTTGGCGACGACCTTGGCGCTGATCGGCACGCGCGTCGAGCGCGGCCGGCGATCCTGCCGGGCGTAGCCGAAGTACGGAATCACGGCCGTGACGCGGCGGGCAGAAGCCCGCTTGAGCGCGTCGACCATGATGCAGAGCTCCATCAGGTACTCGTTCGTCGGCGAGCACGTCGGCTGCAGCACGAAAATGTCGCGCGCGCGGACGTTCTGCTCGATCTCGACATTCACCTCGCCGTCCGAGAAGCGGCCGACCTTGGCCTTGCCGAGCTCGATGCCCAGGTGCGACGCGATTTCGCCGGCCAGCGCGGGGTTCGCGTTGCCGGTGAACAGGACGGTGTTGAAAAGCACGACGGCTCCGTTGTCAGCGCCCGCGGCGCTTAGCTTTGGCAGGGGAGGAAGGACTCGAACCCTCGCATGTCGGAATCAAAATCCGATGCCTTAACCAACTTGGCGACTCCCCTACACAGGTCGACGGCTTGCGCCGCCAACCTTCAACCTTGCGCTGTGTAGCTGCGCATTCACGCCGGCTCGTCGGCCCAGCCGAGCAACGGATGCGCGGCGAGGCTTCGGCAGATCCGTCCGGTCCAGCCGGCGGGAAGCTCGTCGGGCAACCCGGTGCTCTCGAGGCTCGTTCGCGCGAAGACCGCGCTTCCCGAACCCGTCATGCGGCTGTTGCCGTAACGCTCTTCGAGCCACGACGAGACGGCTGCCACATCGCTGCTGAGCGCCTCGGCGGCGCGTTGCAGGTCGTTTCTGCCGTATTCCCGTCCGCTGTCGTCGAATTGCCTAGCGGTGAAACCCTCGACTATAGCAGCCTCTTGGCTGCGTCCCACGAGAGGGCTCGTGAAGACGGCGCGCGTCTCGATGCCGTCGGCGGGTTTGACCACTGCGAAGGTGCGCGGCGCGGCTTCGATCGGCGTGATCCGCTCGCCGATGCCCTCGACCGCGGCGTTGCGGCCGCGCAGGAAGAACGGCACGTCGGCACCGAGCGCGAGGCCGAGCGGCAGCAGCTTCTCGAGCGGCCAGCCAAGTCCCCAGAGCCGGTTCAGCGCGAGCAGCGTGGAAGCGGCGTCGGAGCTGCCGCCGCCCATGCCGGCGCCCCAGGGCACGCGCTTCTCGATCGAGATGTCGGCGCCCAGCGAGGTGCCCGACGCAGCGCGCAGCGCACGGGCCGCGCGCAGGCAGAGGTCGTCGGCCGGGAGCGCAGGCCCCAGGTCGTGGCGAGCCAGCCTGCCGTCGTCACGGCGCTCGACGTGCAGCACGTCGGCCCAGTCGATCAGCACCATCACCGACTGCAGCAGGTGATAGCCGTCGGTCCGCCGCCCGACCACGTGCAGGAACAGGTTGAGCTTCGCCGGCGCGGCGACGTCGATGATCGAACGCAGCGCCACGTCAGGGCCGATCGAGCTGGACGCGCACGCTCATGACCGGCGGCTCGGGGTGCACCGCCGACACTGCCGCGTCGGCGAGGCGCGAGAGATCGACACGCCAGCCGAGCTGCTCGAAACCGCCGTCAGGCCCTGGCGCGCTCGGGGCGCCGGGCCACGGCCGGCCGCGCAGCCAGTCGAACAGCGCGGCGAGCGGCACCGGCTCGCCGAGCACGTCGCGCGACAGCGCGTCGAGGTCGGCGTATCGGCGCGAGCCCTGCGGCGTGCGCAGCGCGACCTCGCCGGGCTGCCAGCGCGCCTGCGCGAGAAGGCTGCCGAGCGGCGTCGACAGGTCGAGCCCGCCGGCATCGGCGCTGCCGCGCAGGTCGAACGCCGCGGCGAAGGCGCGCGCCGGCTGGGTGCCGCTAGCTTCGATCCGCAGCGCGAGGCGGCCGGTGAGCGCGTCGCCCCCCGGCGCGAACGGCTGCGGCGTGAGCGCGCAGCCGGCGAGCAGCAGGGCGCCGAGCAGCGCTGCGGCGCGGAGGCCCGCACGACCCGCACGCCGATCTGCTGCCCCGCCGCCGCCACGAACGTCCGGCTCCGGCGCGCCGCGAGCTGCGCGCGCCGTCGTCGTCGCACCGGTCACAGATCGACGCCCAGGCGGGCCAGCGTCTCGCGCAGGACGTCGTTGCTGGCGTCGCGCGCGCGTGCCTCGCGCCAGACTCGCTTGGCCTCTTCGGACTGGCCGACGCTCCACAGCACCTCGCCGAGGTGCGCGCCGATTTCGGGATCGGGCCGCGACTGGTAGGCGCCGCGCAGCAGGCGCAGCGCCTCGTCGCGGTTGCCGAGGCGGAACTCGACCCAGCCGAGGCTGTCGGTGATGAACGGCTCGCCGGGGCTCAGCTCGAGCGCCTTGCGGATCAGGTCGCGCGCCTCGGGCAGCCGCACGCGCCGCTCCGCGAGCGAGTAGCCGAGCGCGTTGTAGGCGTGGTGGTGGTCGGGCTTGAGCTCGATCACCCGGCGCAGCAGGCGCTCCATTTCGTCGACCCGCGCGAGCTTCTCGGCCATCATGGCCTGCTCGTAGAGCATGTCGATGTCGTTCGGGAAGCGCTGGCCCGCAGCCGCGAGCACCTGTTCGGCGTCGGACCAGAGCTTCTGGTCTCGCAGCAGCTGCACCTCGGCCATGACCTTCGCGCGCGCGTCCTCGGCGCGCGTTTCGGGGATGTTGCGGATCAGCTCGCGCGCGGCGCCGACCTTGCCTTGCCTGGCGAGCAGCGAGGCGCGCCGCGTCTGCAGCTCCATGCCGCCCTGCGCCGGGTCGACACGCGCCAGCCACGCCTCGGCGCCGGCGAAGTCGCTCTTGAGCTCGGCGGCCTGCGCGAGCATCAGGAGCGCCGGCGTGAGCGTGCGGGCACGCGACGGCGGCTCGTCGTCATCGTCGTCGCTCTGACGCGCCGGCGCCGCGACCACCGCCCCCGACTCGACGAGGCGCACGTAGGTCTGCAGCGCCTTGATTGCCGCGTCGGGGTGACGCAGCTCGATCTCGAGCGCGCCGAGCGTGAGCCACGGCTGCGGCAGGTCGGGGTCGCTGCGCGTCAGCAGCTCGACCTGTGCGCGCGCGTCGCCGATGCGCTGCGACGCCGCGAGGGTTCGCGTGTAGAGCAGGCGCATGCCCGTGTTGGCGGGGTTCGCGGCGAGGTGGCGCGTGACGATTGCCTCGGCGGCCGGCTGGCCCGGCAGCAGGTCGAGCGCCACCAGCGCCGGCGCTTCGGCGCCCGGCTCGTCGACGCTTGCGCGCTCGACGAGCGCGAGCGCCTTCGCGGGCTCTCCGGCAGCGAGCCAGGCGCGCGCCGCGGCGACGCGCGCCGAGGTACGCGCGACCGGCGCCTCGAGGTACGGCGCGACGAGGCGCTCGATCAGCGCAGCGGCGGCGGCGCGCTGTGCCGCGGTGTCGGTGCGGCGCGACACCAGCGCCGGAAGGCCGTCGATCGCCGCCGGCCGGGTCACGTCGGATAGGCCCGCCAGCAGCGCACGCAGCGGCTCCTCGGCCTCGGCGACACGGTTGAGCGCCACCAGCAACTGCACCTGGAAGCGCAGCGCGTCCTGCGACTGCGGAATGGCATTGCGCCACGCCACCACCGCGGCGAGCGCCTGCTCGCCGGCACGCGCGCGCAGCGCGATCTCGGTGGTGCGGCGGAACAGCTGCTCGCTCCGGGTCCGGCGCGCGGCGTCGAGCATCACCTGATAAGCCGTGCCGGCATCTCCCTGGCGCAGCTCCATCTCGGCGATCAGCAGCTGGTAGAGCAGCGTGGCGTCGAGCGCCGAATTCTCGACCGCAGGTTTGCGCGGCGAGGTGGGGTCCGACGCCGCAGCAGCGGGCGGTGCAGGCGGGCTCGCCGGATCGGCGGCCGGCGCAGCCGGAGCGGCGGGTGCGGCCGAGGGCGGCGTCGCGGCCGGCGCCGCGGGTTGCCCCGGCGGCGTCGGCGCCGGCGTGATCGGCGTGGTGGCCGGCGCAGTGGGGCTGGCCGGGTCCGAGGGACTCGTGCCGGCGGGGGCGCCCTGCGGCTGCGCGCCGACGGCCAGCGCACTCAGGCCGGCAAGCGCAACCAGGGTGCGCCAGGTGAATCGGGACGCCGACATCGGGTGCTCCTGAGCCAAACCGCAATTTTATGAGGCGGCCCGCGCCGGCGGCCGTGCAGGGCGATCGACGGCAGGTCGGGATAATCCGGCGCCTTCCTGCACCCGCTGCCCATGCCCGAGCTACCCGAGGTCGAAGTCACGCGCCAGAGCTTCGCCGAGCGCATTCGCGGCGCGAGCGTGCTGCACGTGCGGCTCGGCAAGGCGCTGCGCTGGCCGCTCGGCTGCGCGCCCGAGGTCCTGAAGGGGCAGACCGTCACCGGCGTCACCCGGCGCGGCAAGTACCTGTGGCTCGCGCTCGACGACGGCGGCCTGCTGATGCATCTGGGCATGTCGGGCTCGCTCGGCTTCGGGCCGGCCGGTGGGGCGCCCGGCGTGCACGACCATTTCGACCTCGTCACCGACCGCGGCACCCTGCGCCTGACGGACCCCCGCCGCTTCGGCGCGGTCGTCTGGTCGCCGGGCCTCGAGAGCGGCATGGCTGCCAAGCTGCTCGGCTCGCTCGGCATCGAGCCGTTCGACGAGGGCTTCACCGGCGCCTACCTGCATGCCGCGCTGCAGCGGCGCAAGGTGGCGGTGAAGGTCGCGCTGCTCGGCGGCGACATCGTCGTCGGCGCCGGCAACATCTACGCCTGCGAGGCACTGTTCGACGCGCGCATCGACCCGCGCACGCGCAGCGACCGCCTCAGCAAGCCGCGCTGCGACCTGCTCGCGGCGGCGGTGCGGGGCACCCTGCTGCGCGCCGTCGAGGCGGGCGGCTCGACGCTGCGCAACTATCGCAACGCCGACGGCGACGCCGGCCGCTTCCAGTCGCTGGCGAGCGTCTACGGGCGCGCCGGCGAGCCGTGCGTGCGCTGCGACGGGACGGTGCGCCGCATCGTCCAGGGGCAGCGCGCGACCTTCTTCTGCGCGGGGTGCCAGAAGCGATAGCCGCCGGGCGCCGACACCCCCGTCGGAACGAGTCACCCGGCGCCGGCAGCGATTGCCCGGCCCGCGTACAGTGCCCGCCACGCTGCGCCTGACTCGGCGTCGCCAAACCCCTCACGAAATTTGCGGAGCACGCGTGCAGGCCCGATGCGAAGATGCCACGCTCATCCCGCCAGGTTTCCCGACGTCGGTCGGAGAGCCGTCACCGCCCGTGAACGACCGCCGATGACGACGTCCTTTGCCACCAGTCTCGACGCCCTCGGCGCCTGGCGCTCCGAGGTCGGTCGCCGCGTCGACGAGCTGGCGCGCTTTCTGGCCGACCACGCGCTCACCGAGAACATCGCCGCCGACCAGCTCGGCGCGCTGCGCGAGCGGCTGCGCAACGAGAAGCTGGTGGTCGCGTTCGTCGCCGAGTTCTCGCGCGGCAAGTCGGAGCTGATCAACGCGATCTTCTTCGCCGACACCGGCCGGCGGATCCTGCCGGCGACGCCGGGCCGCACCACCATGTGCCCGGTCGAGCTCGGCTGGCGCGCCGACGAGCCGGCGTCGCTGATGCTGCTGCCGATCGAGACGCGTCTGGAGGGCGTCGCGCTCGGCGAGCTGCGCAACCAGCCGCGCGCCTGGCGCCGCCTCGAGCTCGACATCGACGATCCGCAGCGCCTGGCGGACGCGCTGCTCGAGGTGACGCTCACCGAAAGCGTCAGCGAGGAGCGCGCGCGCGCCCTCGGCTTCTGGGACGACGAGAACCCCGAGGAAAACCCGCCGCGCGACGCGTTCGGCAAGGTCGAGGTGCCGGCCTGGCGCCACGCGATCATCAACTACCCGCACCCGCTGCTGAAGCAGGGGCTGGTGGTGCTCGACACGCCCGGCCTCAACGCGATCGGCGCCGAGCCCGAGCTGACGCTGAGCCTGTTGCCGACCGCGCACGCCACCGTCTTCATCCTGGGCGCCGACACTGGCGTCACGCGCTCCGATCTGGCGATCTGGCGCGACCACCTGGGGCCGCAGGCGCCCGGACGCTTCGTCGTCCTGAACAAGATCGATGCGCTCGAGGACCCGCTCGCGACCTGGGAGCAGGTGCAGGCGCAGATCACGATGCAGCAGCACGACACGGCGCGGCTGCTCGGGGTGCCCGCCGAGCGCGTGTTCCCGCTGTCGGCGCGTCAGGGCCTCACCGCGCGCGTGAACCGCGACGCCCGTGCGCTCGCCCGCAGCCGGCTGCCGGCGCTCGAGGCCGCGCTCGGCGCGCAGCTGCTGCCGCAGCGCCGCGAGGTGCTCGAGCAGGTGGTCACCGACAGCGTCCAGCAGATCGAGAACCTCGTTGCGCGCCAGATCGGCGACAGCCGGCGTCAGCTCGCCGAGCAGATGCTCGAGCTGCGGGGCTTGCGCGGGAAGAACGCCGCCAAGGTGAGCCTGATGCTCACGCGCATCGACAACGAGTCCGACGAGTTCGAGGCGTGCACGCCCGTCGTCCAGGCGATGCGCTCGGTGCACGGCCGGATGCTGCGCGACCTGCTGAACGATCTGTCGTCCGATCGCCTGCGCGACGAGATCGCGACCATGCAGAAGGAGATGGGCGGCACCTTCCTGAAGTTCGGTGCGAAGAAGGCGTTCATCGCGCTCGGGGAGCGCCTGCGCGTGCTGCTCGCCGAGGCCGAGCGGCGCAGCAACGAGATCCGCGACATGCTCGGCGCGTCGTTCAACCGTCTCAACGCGGAGTTCGGCTTCAGCCTGCAGCTCGGCAAGCCGCTCGAACTCGGCCGCTTCGCGAGCGAGCTCGAGCTGATCGAGACGAGCTACGTGCAGTACCTCGGGCTCACCCTCTCGCTGCGCCTGGTGCAGCCGAAGTTCATGGAGCAGTTCCGGCGCATGCTGCTCTCCAAGCTGCGCATCGTGTTCGAGAACGCGAGCGGCGAGGTCGAGCTGTGGAACAAGGCGCTCACCAGCCAGGTCGATTCGCAGCTGCGTGAGCGCCGGCGCGGCTTCGGCCGGCGCCGCGAGGCGCTCGAGCGCATCCAGACCGCGTCGAGCGAGCTCGAAAAGCGCATCACCGAGCTCGAAGGCCAGGACCATCGCCTCCTGGTGTTCCATTCGAAAAGTCGCGAGCTCGCTCACGCGCTGCGCGAGCAGGCCGCCGAGATGCCGGTTGCGGCGCCCGAGGCACCCGCTTCGGCAGGCGACGAGAGCGTGCCGCTGATCCGCATCGGTCTGCCCGATCCGGCGGACGAGCAGGCGGGCGAAGGCGCGGCGCCGCGCGTGACCGAAGGCTTCGCGACAGCGAGCGATGGCGCCGGATCCGCGCGGGTGGTCGACCTCGCCGACGTCGAGTCGTCGCGGCTCGGATCGCGCGCCGAGCGCGCGGGCGCGGCTGGCGAAACAGTCGGTGCGGATGGCGACGGCAGCGCGAGCAGGGCCGCCGGGCGCGCCACGGTCGACGGGGCGGAACGGGAGTCCTCCGGCCCCGGCGGCAGCGTTCAACCGCTGGCGAGCGCGCCGGCCCCGGCCTCGGCGGCCGCCGAACCGATGGACCTGCCGCTGTTCGGCGACGCCGAACCGGTCACGATCGATCTGCCGCTGTTCGACGACATCGAGCCCGTGCGGCAGCGTGTTCGCGCCTGAGCACGACCGCGTCGTCGCGCCGGCGCGTGCCGGCGGAGTTGGCGCCCGAAGCGGCGTTGCCGTCCGGGGCTGACGTCGCCCGCGAGACGCCGGCGTCGCCCACGGCGATCGATGCGCGCGAGGACTTGCCGGCGTTCGGGCCGCGTCGAGCGTTGCACCCGAGCATCGCCGGGACGGACCCCGTGCCGCGAGCCGATCGCGAGGCACCCGCCCGCGGATCGTCCGCGCGCCGCCAGCCCGACCTGTTCGCCGCGAGCGATGCCGAAGCGGCTGCCGCGGACGGCGCTCCGGCGTCGATCGCCGAGCTCGTGATCGCGTGGCAGCGCACGCACGGGCGCCATCACCTGCCCTGGCAGAACACGCGCGATCCGTACCGGGTGTGGCTGTCCGAAGTGATGCTGCAGCAGACGCAGGTCTCGACCGTGCTCGGCTACTACAAGCGCTTTCTCGCGCGCTTTCCCGACGTGCGCGCGCTTGCCGCGGCGCCGCTCGACGACGTGCTCGCGCTGTGGAGCGGCCTCGGTTACTACAGCCGGGCGCGCCTGCTGCATCGATGCGCGCAGGTGGTCGTCGCCGAGCACGCCGGCGCGTTCCCCGCGACCAGCGCGGGGCTCGAGCAGTTGCCTGGCATCGGGCGCTCGACCGCGGCGGCGATTGCCGCGTTCTGCTTCGGCGAGCGCGTCGCGATCCTCGACGGCAACGTCAAGCGCGTGCTGGCGCGCGTGCTCGCATTCGACGTCGACCTCGCCTCGGGCGCCGAGCAGAAGCGGCTCTGGCAGCACGCGACCGACCTCCTGCCGGCCGCCGGCATCGAGCGCTACACGCAGGGCCTGATGGACCTCGGCGCCGGCGTCTGCCACGTCCGCACGCCGGCATGCACGGCGTGCCCGCTGCGGGTGCGCTGCGCCGCCGCGGCCAGCGGGGAGCCGGAGCGCTATCCGTTCAAGACGCGGCGCCTGCGGCGCGGCACGCGCGAGGCTGTCTGGCTGCAGCTCGAGTGGCGGGGATCGATCTGGCTGGTGCGGCGCGACGCCAAGGGCGTCTGGGGCGGGCTCTGGAGCCTTCCCGAATTCGCGAGCGCCGCCGAGTTCGATGCCGCGACGCACGGCTGGCCCGGCAGCGCCACCGTGCGACCGAGCTTCACGCACGTGCTGACGCACCTCGACTGGACCCTGCACCCGGTGCGTTGGGTGCTGCCGGAAGCGACGGCCGAGGCGGCGGTGAGCCGGATCGTCGACGCGTGGCCGAGCGGCCGCTGGTTCGCGAACGACGCGGCGCCGGCAGCCGGCATTCCGGCGCCGCTGCGCAGGCTGCTCGAAGAGGGCTAGTCGGCGGCGAGGCTCGGTGCTAAGTCAGCGGGAAGACCGGGGCGGTCCACGCCACGCGATAGGCGCCAGGCCCTCGGCGCACGCCTTCGACTCCCACGACGGCTGCTTCTTATCGTGGAGTTGCCGCACCCCTGACGCGCGGAAGGCGCGTCGGCCCGCGGGCCTTCAGGCGTTCGTCGCCGCCTGCGAACGCAGCACCGAGTCGACCACCGCGAGCCGCCCGACGGGGTCGACCATCTCGAGCAGGAGCTGGCGGTCCTCGACCGCGATCGGCAGGATTTCGCACCAGCGGTTGGCGACCCAGCCGGCGCTCTCGAAGCGCAACGGCTGCAGGAACGGCAGCTCGCCCTGCTCCTGCAGCGCGTCGATCACCTGGCGCAGCCCGGTGACCGCCGACGCCTGCGGCTCGAGCGGCGCGACGACCGGGTCGTCGGGCCACTCGGTCGCGTCGGCGCGCCAGAGGCCGTCCGGCTGCTGGTGGGCGGGCCCGAGCCTGAAGCGGCGCGTGCCGCGGCAGCGGATCTGCAGGATGCCGGTCTGGGCGCTGTCGACGTCGATCAGCTCGGCGAGCGTACCGGTGCCCTGCAGCGCGACCTCTTCCCCGCTGCCGGGGCGGCGCACCTCGGAGCCGGCACGCAGCGCGACCACGCCGAACGGGCGGCGCTCGCGCAGGCACGCCGCCACCATGTCGACGTAGCGCGTCTCGAACACCTTCAGCACGAGCAGCCCGCCGGGGAACAGCACGGTCTGCAGCGGAAAGAGCGCGAGGTCGGGATGGACGGTCGGTGCGTCGGCCATGTCAGGCCTCGAGTTCGCGATGGCGGATCAGCGTGACGACGCGCGAGCGGAAGCGCTGCGCCAGCGTCTCGGCGAAGTAGACCGAGCGGTGCTGGCCGCCGGTGCAGCCGATTGCGACCGTGAGGTAGCTGCGCTGGTCGGCCTCGAACGCCGGCAGCCAGCGCGCGAGGAAGTCCTCGATCTGGCCGAGCATGTCGGCCACCTCGGGCTGCGCCGCGAGGAACTCGGCGACGGGCGCGTCGCGCCCGGTGAGCGGGCGCAGCTCGCGCACGTAGTGCGGGTTCGGCAGCACCCGAACGTCGAACACGAAGTCGGCGTCGAGGGGGACGCCGTGGCGGAACGCGAAGCTCTCGAAGACCAGCGTGAGGCGGCTGTCGACCGCGCTCACGAGCTCGCGGATCCAGCTGCGCAGCTGGGTCGGGCGCAGCTGGCTGGTGTCCATCACGATCGACATCTCGCGCAGCTCGGCGAGCAGCTGGCGCTCGAGCTCGATCGCGTCGATCAGCGCGCGGCGGCCCTCGAGTTCGTCGCTGGCGAGGCGCGCGAACGCGCTCGTCGAGAGCTCGTCCGAGAGCGGGTGCGGGCGCCGTGTTTCGGAGAAGCGCCGCACCAGCGCGTCGGTGCTGGCGTCGAGGAACACGGCCTGGATCGACACGCCTTCGGAGCGCAGCTGCGTGAGCAGCGAGAGCAGGTGCGGCAGCGAGCCCGCGCTGCGCACGTCGACCGCGATCGCGACCCGACGCTCGGGCCGGTGCGCCTCGAGGCGCAGGAAGTCGCGCAGCAGCTCGGGGGGCAGGTTGTCGACGCAGAAGAAGCCGGCATCCTCGAGCGCGTGCAGCGCGACCGACTTGCCCGACCCGGAAATGCCGGTGACGAGCACGATCTCCTGCAGGGACGCCGGCCCGGGGCCCGGCGGCGTATCGCTCATGTTCGCCTGGTCGCCCGACTCGCGGGCTTGGACGGCGCGGCGGGCGGGTCGGCCGCGCCGCTGCCGACGGCGAGCATCTCCTGCGCGTGGGCGAGGCTGGTTCCGGAGAGACGCTCCCCGCCGAGCATGCGGGCGATCTCGGCCACGCGCGTTTCGCCGGTCACGAAGCCGATCTCGCTGCGCGCACGCCCGTCGACGACGCGCTTGGCGACGACCGCGTGGTGGTCGGCGCAGGCGGCGACCTGCGGCAGATGGGTCACGGCCAGCACCTGCCGCTCGCGCCCGAGCTGCTTCATCATTCGGCCGACCGTCTCGGCGACTGCGCCGCCGACGCCGGCGTCGACCTCGTCGAAGATCAGCGTTGCGGCGGCGTCGTGGCGATCGGCGAGCTGGCTCGTCGTCACCGCGATCGCCAGCGCGATGCGGGAAAGCTCGCCGCCCGACGCGACCTTGGCGAGCGGGCGCGGCGTGCTGCCGGCGTGGCCGGCGACCAGGAACTCGGCCGATTCGGCGCCATACGACTGCGGCGAGTCGCCGGCGACGAGCTCGACCTCGAAGCGCCCGCCGGTCATGCCGAGCTGCTGCATCGACTGCGTGACCGAGCGGGCGAGCGCCGGCGCGGCGCGGCGCCGTGCCTGGCTGACGCGCGCCGCCTCGGCTTCGTAGGCCGCCGCGGCGCGGTCGAGGCGCTGCTGCAGGCCATCGAGGTCGGATGCCTCGTCGAGCTTCCTCAGCTCGGCCTGCCACTCGGCCAGCAGCCCGGCGAGCTCGGCCGGTGGACGGCGGTAGCGGCGCGCGAGCGCGAGCCAGGCCGAGAGGCGCTCGTCGAGCGCCTGCAGCCGGTCGGGGTCGAGCTCGATCGCGTGCAGGTAGCCGGCAAGCGTGTGGGCGGCGTCCTGCAGCTGCGCCTGCGCGCCCTGCAGCGCGCCGATCGCCGATTCGAGGCGCGGGTCGAACGCGGCCACGTCGGAAAGCGCGTCGAGCGCGCGCGCGGTGAGCGCCTCGGCGCTCTCGTCGGCCTCGTCGATCGCCTGGTAGGCCTTGCGGGCGGCGTCGATCAGCGACTGCGCGTTGGCCAGGCGCGTGTGCTCGGCGTCGAGCTCGGTCCACTCGTCGGCGCCGGGGCCGAGTCGCTCCACCTCGCCGATCTGCCAGGCGAGCCGCTCGCGCTCGCGCTCGAGATCGCCGTAGCGGGCCCGCGCGTCGGCCAGCGCGCTGTTGGCGTCGCGCCAGGCAGCCCAGGCGGCGGCGAGCGCGGCGGTGTCGATCTGCGCGTAGGCATCGAGCAGCCCGCGCACCGAGGCGCCGCGGGTGAGGCTCTGCCACGCGTGCTGGCCGTGGATGTCGACGAGGTGCTCGGCAGCCTCGCGCAGCTGCGCGACAGTTGCCGCGCTGCCGTTGATCCACGCCCGGCTCTTGCCCTGCGCGTCGATGGTCCGGCGCAGCAGCAGGCGCCCGTCGTCGGCGTCGAAGCCGGCGTCGTCGAGCCAGCCCGCAAGACCCGCCGGCGCGTCGAACTCGGCGCCGATCTCGGCTCGGCCGGCGCCTTCGCGCACCACGCCGGCGTCGCCGCGTCCGCCGAGCGCGAGCTGCAGCGCGTCGACGAGGATCGACTTGCCGGCGCCGGTCTCGCCGGTGAGCACGGTGAACCCGGCGTCGAGTTCGAGCTCGAGCTCGCTGACGATGACGAAGTCGCGGATCGCGAGGCGGCGCAGCATCGTGGGCTAGGAAAGGTCAGGTGAGCTGGACGCCGTAGTTCCAGTGCAGCTTGCCGCGCAGCGTGGCGTAGTAGTTCCACCCGCGCGGGTGGAGAAAGTGCACTTCGTGGGTGGAGCGCCGCACCTGCACGCGATCGCCGTGCTGCAGGCTGGTGAGCGCCTGCATGTCGAAGTTCACGCTCGCGTCGCGGCCGGCGACGATCTCGACCGAGACCTCGCCCGAGTTCGGCACCACGATCGGTCGGTTCGAGAGGTCGTGCGGCGCGATCGGCACGAGCACCCAGCCGCCGATCGACGGGTGCAGGATCGGCCCGCCGGCCGAGAGCGCGTACGCAGTCGAGCCCGTGGCCGAGGCGACGATCAGGCCGTCGGCGCGCAGGCTGGAGACGAACTCGCCGTCGATCTCGACCTGCAACTGCACCATGCCCGAGGTGCTGCCGCGGCTCACGACAACGTCGTTGAGCGCGAAGCTCTCGAAGATCGTGTCGGCGCCGCGCCGCACGCCGCCTTCGAGCATGGCGCGTGTCTCGTCGACGTAGTCGCCGGCGAGCATCGGGCGCAGCGTGTCCTCGAGGCCCTCGATCGCGATGTCGGTGATGAAGCCGAGGCGGCCCTGGTTGATGCCCACGAGGGGGGTGCGGTGACGCGCGAGCTGGCGCGCGATGCCGAGCATGGTGCCGTCTCCGCCGAGCACGATCGCGACGTCGCAACGACGCCCCAGTTCGTCGACCGAGCAAGCCGCGTAGCCGGCCAGACCGGTGTTGCGCGCGGTCTGCTCCTCGAGCGAGACCTCGAGGCCTTCCTCGACCAGGAAACGGGCAATGCGATCGAGCACGTCGCGCACGCCTTCGGCCTGGTATTTGCCGACGAGCGCAGCATGACGGAAGCGGGTCGACATTCGCGGGATTACACCACAGGGCCCCTCGGCGACGAGCCCCAGAATTCGCCATCATCCGACCCTGAACCATGCTGGACGAGCGCGCCAAAACCCTCCTGAAAACGCTGGTCGAGCGCTACATCGCCGACGGCCAACCGGTCGGCTCCCGGACCCTCTCGCGAGCCAGCGGCCTCGAGCTGTCGCCGGCGACGATCCGCAACGTGATGGCCGACCTCGAGGAGCTCGGCCTCATCGCGAGCCCGCACACCAGCGCCGGGCGCATTCCGACGGCACGCGGCTACCGGCTCTTCGTCGACACCATGCTCACCGCGCAGCCGGTGACGTCGGTGCCGCCCGACATGGAGCCGCAGCTGCACCCCGAGCAACCGCAGCGCGTGATCGCCAACGCGGCCAACCTGCTGTCGAGCCTGTCGAACTTCGTCGGCGTGATCACCGCGCCGAAGAAGCCGGGCGTGTTCCACCACATCGAGTTCATGCGCCTCTCGGAACGGCGCATCCTGGTGATCATGGTGGCACCGGACGGCGACGTGCAGAACCGCGTCATCTTCACGGCGCAGGACTACACGCAGGCGCAGCTCATCGAGGCCAGCAACTATCTCACCACGAACTACGCCGGACTCACGCTCGAGGAGGTGCGCGAGCGCCTCAAGACCGAGGTCGACGCGCTGCGCGGCGAGATCGCCGCGTTGATGCACGCGGCGGTGCAGGCGGGCAGCGACGCGATCGCCGAGAGCCACGAGCAGGTCGTCGTCGCCGGCGAGCGCAACCTGCTGACGGTGCGCGACTTCTCGAGCGACATGGGGAGCCTGCGCAAGCTGTTCGACCTGTTCGAGCAGAAGACGCAGCTGATGCGTCTGCTCGACGTGAGCAGCCGTGCCGACGGCGTGCGCATCTACATCGGCGGCGAGAGTCAGGTCGTACCATTCGAGGAGCTCTCGGTGGTGTCGGCGCCGTACGAGGTCAACGGCACCGTGGTCGGCACGCTCGGCGTGATCGGTCCGACCCGCATGGCGTACGACCGCATGATCCAGATCGTCGACATCACGTCGCGGCTGGTGTCGAACGCGCTGTCGCAGAAGTAGGGCGCGGTGGCGCGGGATCGCACCACAATTGGCGCGACGGTTCCACAGGCGTGCAGACGCGGGCGCACTGCCCCTACCTTGTCCGGGCGCCTCATAGAATCCGCGCGGAGGGGCCGTTAGCTCAGTTGGTCAGAGCAGAGGACTCATAATCCTTTGGTCGTTGGTTCAAGTCCAACACGGCCTACCAGCGACATGGTCGGTGTTCCTGTCGCGCGGCAGCCGTCGGACAGGTTTCGGGCTTGATCTCTTCGCGCAGCCGCCACCGCAGGCAGGCGCCGAGCGCGAGACGGCCGAACCCCGGATCTCGAGGCACCGCGGCCCTCTGTCGATATGGGTCCGGCGCTCACGCGACCGTGCTTTTGCGACGCGTGTTTCGGCGACATGCATGTCCGACACTCGGCACGCGGCTACGATCGTGCGCGCGATATCCAGAACCCCGGCCGCGCCACACGCATGACCGTGCCCACGCCATCCGCCGACTTCGAGCCGGAACTCGTTCTGCTGCTCTGCAGTGACCCGGCCGATGCGGTGACGCGTGCCCTCATGCAAAAGCGGGCGTCGCTCGGCTGGCCGTTGATCGCGCTGTCGGCGCAACAGCTGATCGACGGCATCGAGCTTGGCACACGCTGGGTGGTCGACGGCCGCCGAGTCGATCCCGATCGCACGGCGCTGATCAACCGGCTGCCGCTGGGTGACCGCCTCGAACCCGGTCCAGCGACTCCCGACGCCACAGTGGTCCGACAGGCGGTGTGGTGCCGCCTGCGCGACGAACTGGGGCGGTTTCGCTACGTGTCGTCGCTGCCGACCGCGACCTCGATCATGGGGTGCTACGGCTCGCTGCTCGACCAGTGGCAGGACCTGCCTCGCCTCGTACCGGGCCTGCGGGTGCCCGAGCATTCGGCGGCCTCGGTGCCGCGTGCGCTGCAGGGACGCGTGTTCGCGGTCAACCGGTGGACGCCGTACAGCCTCGGAAAGCCGCTCGACGCCACCGGCCAGAGTGAGGTCCCTGCGACGCAGCGTGTGGACTACGTGATGCCGGAAGGCGGCATGGTCCACCTGGCGCAGGTCGGCGACGCCATGTTCTTCCCGAACGCGCCGCCGACGATGTCGGCGTCGCAGCGGCAGGCGATGATCGATATCGCTCGTGCATTCGCGGCGGTGTCGGCCATCCGCGTTCTCGAGCACGCGTTGTTCCTGGGGGATGGGCCGCCGGTGCTCTACAGCAGCTTCCCCGTGCCGGTCATGAGCGGCGGACATCCGCTCTATGCGCAGCTCGTCGAACAAGGTCTGACCAATGACATCAGGAAGTGGGCTGGACGACGTGCTGCGTGAGCTGCGGTTCGGTGCACCCGCGGCCTCGAGCGGCGCGGGTCGAGATCGGTCGGAACGCAGCCAGGACAACCGGTTCGGCTTCGTCATCGACTTCGATTCCCCGCAGACCTGGCCGGACGTGGCGTACGACACCGCTGCGCCGTCGGCGCGCCACGACGCGCCCGGGCGGGCTCGCAGTCTCGCGGCACTGGACGAAGCCGCAGAAACGATGGCGCGGCGCGTTCCTGCGGCCTGGCGCCTGGTAGACGAGCAGCTGCAGCGCGTGCTGCTGCGCTCCGACGCAGGCGTCCCGGGCGGTTCGGCGTCGCACCGCCTGCACGTCGGCGCGTGCCTGCTGACCAACCTGCACCAGCCCAGCGAGGCAACGCTGGTCGCGATCGAGGCGCTCACCCACGAAGCGACGCATCAGCTGCTTTACCGCATGGAAGAGGCTCACGGGCACGTCTGCGACCTTGCGCCGCTGCCGACCTATCGCTCTCCGTGGTCAGGCGCACGCTTGCCGCTGCACTCGTTGGTGCATGCAAGCTTCGTCTGGTTCGGATTGCTGGCGCTTTGGGCCGAGCTCGGGCGTCAGCCGGCGTCCGCCGGCGAGGCGACGCATGCGCGCGCGCGCGTCGCGCACTGCCTGTTCGGCTTTGCGTTCCTGGAAGACCTGCTCAGCAGCCCGGTGTTCGCGTCGGCCAAGATCGACCCGCAGGCGCTCGCCGCGATGCGCGGGATGTCAACCGCCGCCGGTGCGGCGACGCGCGCGGCCGAGCCGTTCGCGAGCCTGCGCGAAGTGGCGTCGGCGAGGCAGCAGGCAGGCTGGATGGCGGCCATCGCAAGCGCCCTCGGATGAGCCGCTGGTCGGGCGAGCAGCGCCAGCGGCCTCGCGCGGCCGCACCGGCGTTCGTCTGGAACGGCCGAGGCGGCTTCGGCAGGCGTTGAGTCGCTGGCCCTTCGCCCGATCGCGCGATCTCGCCTGCAACCCGCACGAGCAAAGAAAAGGGCGCCGTGCCGGCGCCCTGGGTCGAGAGCGGCGCGCCGCGCCGAACTCAGGCCTTGCGCCGACGGCGCGAGGCCCAGCCCACGCAGCCGAGGCCGAGCAGCGCGAGCGCGTAGGTGGCCGGTTCGGGCACCGACGCGATCAGCACATCGATGCCGTTGGCGCTGTAGACCAAGCTCGCCGTCAGATATGGGTTGAGGCCGACGAAGCTCACGTTCCTGAACGCGCCGGTCGAGCTGGCGAAGTCCATCAGATCGAACAGCCCTGGCGCATTCGAGTAGTTGCCGGGGAACGTGATCTGCAGCAGCCCGTTCAGCGTGGCGACGCCGTCGACATCGAGCAGCAGGCTGGCCCAGCGGCTGAAGCCAAGGTCGAGCACGCTGTCGGGACCGAGCGTCAGGTTGCCGGCGATCATCAGCGGACTGTCGGCGACGCGGGTGGCGAGCGTCGCGTTCCCCACCGAGACGTTGCCGGTGCCGAGCGCGGTGCGCGAGCCCGCGACCAGCGTGCCACCCATGACCTGGGTTCCGCCCGTGTAGCTGTTCATTCCGGTCAGCGTCAGCGCGCCGGCACCTAGCTTCGTCAGGCTGCCGTTGTAGACCCGCGAGTTGCGCGCGGCTTCGCGGGCGAGGCCGACCTGGTACTCGGTGTAGTCGTTGACCGCGTCGCTCGCGTAGTACGCCTGCTGGTCGGCAGCTGCGGTGGGCACCGCAGGAGGCGGCGGCGGCGGCGTGACGTTCCAGCCCTTTTCGGCCTTGCGGGCAGCCCAGGCCGTCGCCTCGGTCTGATCTTCCGCCTGCCGCGCGCGGATCGCGACATCGGAGATGTTGTTCGACCAGGTGTCGTTCTGTCCCTGCGTATTGACCGCGAAGTTGCCCATGAACTGGCCGGGGCCGTTCATGGCGTTGCGCAGGCTGACCGTGCCCCAGCCGTTGCGATCGTCGGGCACCTGCACGATCTGACCGGCCGTCGGGTTGATGATCTGCGCGCCGGCCGAGTTGTTGATGGTGGCGTTCTGGACCGCCGTGGTGCGCATGACCATGACCGCCTGTTCGTTGGTCATGTAGGGGAAGCGCTCCATGATGAGCGCAAGCGCTGCCGTGGCGTGCGGCTGCGCGGCCGACGTGCCGCTGAAGGTGCCGACACCGGCGGTCGGCGACGTGGCGATGTTGCCGACGTTGCTGGTGACCGTGCCCGCTGACGGCGCCGACACGCACGACCACTTGGCGTAGCCGCACTGGTTGTAGACCTGCACGCCGGGGATGTTCACGCTGCCGTCGGCGTTGTACGTCGTCCCGACGGTGGTGCCGTTGACGGTGGCGGACTGCTGGATGCCCGTGACCGCCGTCCAGCGCCCTTCCAGCTCAGGACGGAAGTACGCTGCGCCGGAACGCGGGCTCGAGTTCAAGTAGCCCGTGTTGCCATTGCTGAAGTTGATCGCGTCGCCGGTGGCCCAGGCGTCGAGCGCACCCTGGAACCAGGTGTCGCCGCGGGTCAGATACGCCCAGTTCCCCAATGCGCCGGCTCGGCCCGTCAGGTTGGTGCCGGTGGTCGGACGCAGCGTCTGATACTGCTCGGTGTTCGGCTGGCTGCCCCAGCTGGTGCCGACGATCCGAACGCCCGGCGTGGCGGCGACGGCACGGTAGACGTTGGCGATGTAAGCCTGATCGATGGTCTGACCAACGGTCTGGGTCGCCTGCGGAACGCCGAACAGCGCCCCGTCACCCTTGAGGGTGTTGCCCATGTAGACCTGGGAGTTGAACGCGACGCCGTGGAAGTTGGTGGTGGCGTTGCCGTCGCGCGAGCCCGCCGCCAGCCCGGACACGCCAGTGCCGTGGCTGTCGTTGTAGGCCGCGTTCCAGGTACCCGACACCCCGTTGACGGTCACCGGGGTGTACCGCGAAGCGGGCAGGTCGGGGTGTGCGAAGTAGAAGCCGGAATCGACGAGGCCGATGGGAACGCCGGCACCGGCGAAGCCAGCGGCATAGGCGTACTCGGCACCCATGGCTCGCAGGCCGAAGCTGCGCATGAATTCGGGAGTCCGCCAACTCGCCGGATCGCCGGCGGTACCGGGGTCGCCAGCGTAGGTCACGATCGCTGCGGTCGCGGCCTGGCCCGCGAAGCAGCCGAGCATCAGCGCCGTCAGCAGGCGCGGCTTGAACGGAATGGACTTGAGCAAGAGAGCCTCCGGTTCGGTTGCGTTGTTCAACCTCACTCGTGTACGCAAGACGCGTACCACGAGCCGAAATCAATCACTTGCCGGATGGCGTGCAATCCTCCACGTTTTCCCTGTAAAAGTCGTCGACACCGCTGGCCCGGTGCAGCTCGACGCCGCCGACACACGCGCAGGTCACGCCCACAGCGGATTTCGAGTGCCGCCAGCGACTGCGACCGCGTTGGTCAGGTCGCGCCTGCGAAGCGACATTGCGCTCGTGGCGAGCCGTGGCGAGGGGATGCGCCCGGGTTTCAAGCGCCTGCGCCGCCGCCGCGCCGGGCGCCAGGTCCGCACCACCCGGCGGACCGTCGCCCTGCGCTGCGCCGCGCCGCCAGGTCGGCCATGACGCCGCCGACTGCGTCGGGCCTAGCGCGCAACCCGGGCGTCGCCTTCAGAACATCACCTGAAGCCCGGCCTTCACCGCCCGTCCCGGAAGCGGCACCAGGCCGCGGATCGTCTCGATCGTCGAGGCGCTGTACGCGAGCTTGTCGCCGAGGTTGATCGCCTTGAGGAACGCGTTGCCCTCGAAGCCGCCGATGCTGAAGCGATGGCTCACCGAGGCATTGAAGAGCGTGTATCCGGCGGTGGAGGTGTCGTAGTCGGGCACGCGCCGCTGCCGCGCAGCGCTTTCCATCTCGAACCGCAGGCGCCAGGGACCGGTACCGGCGTCCAGGGCGAGGGCGGCGCGAAGCGGCGCGATCCGGGGCAATGGTTCCCCGCCGGCTTGAGTGGCGCGCGTGTAGTCCAGCTTGCCCGAGATGTCGAGCGTCCAGAGTCGCTCGAGCAGGCGATGGCTGCCTTCGAGCTCGATTCCGGCGAGCTTCGCGCGCACCGGCCTGAACACGTACTCCGGGAAGTCTTCGGGCCCGTCTTCGCCTTCCTGACTGATGGTTCGGCCGCTCGGCTGGAGCGAGATGAAGCGCGAGAAGCGAGCGACGTAGGCACCGACCCGGAACCGGTTGGCTCCGGACTTCCACTGGGCCGCCACATCGAGGTTGTTGCCTCTCTCGACCTTGAGGCTGGGGTCGCCACGCTCGTAAGTCCCCGTGGCGGCGTGAACGCCGTTTGCGAAGAGCTCGAACGAGGTCGGCGCCCGGGCCGTACTGCTGAGGGATCCGGTCAGGGTCCAGTCTCCACCGAGCTTGACCACGTCGCCGATGGATGCGCTATGCAGCGTGAATCGCCGCTGCGTCGCCTCGCCGAAGCGAACCTCGTCCATGTCGGCGTCGCCCTTCGATGAGACGCTGGCGCGTTCGACTCGAAAGCCCACGCTCAGCGTACCGACAGGCGAGGCCAGTTCCTCGAGCACGAAGAGGGCGCGACGCCGTGTCTTCGTGGATGGCACGAAGGCCTCTTCCCCGAGTGCCGAGAAATCGAAATCCTCGATCTGAGCGCCGATGACTCCCCTCAGGGGGCCAATCTGCGCATGCTGCGCCTGCACGCGCAGTTCCGATCCCGACGTCTTGAACGTGGTGCCGATCTCTCCGGAACCCTCGACCTCGTCGTGTCGATAGCGGGTGTCGCTGAAGTGGAAGCTGATCGAGCGGAGCGGCCCGTTGAGGTCGCGCGCCTCACCCGCGAGGGCGACGCGATCGCGCTTCATGCGAATGATCACGTCTTCTTCCGCGACGATGCCGTAGCGGTTGTCGTAGGTGTCGCCCGAGATTCCCAGGTAGCCGGATCCGTAGGTGTACGAGGCTCCGACCGCGCCGCCCGAGGCGCGGGATGCGGAGTTGCGGACGTGCCGCGTCGGATCGAGTGCATCACCTTCGGCATCGATCGGCGTGTAACGGGGAACGCGCAGATCGGAGGTTTCGCGCTTGAACGCATCGGCATGCAGGGCGAACGTGCCGTTGCCGGTCTCGACAGCGGCGCCGCCGCCGCGCTCGCGGTCTGCGCCACCGAGGCGCACCTCGGCGCTTCCCGAGGGGCCCGTGAGGGAGTACTTCGGGATACGGTTGTCGATGGCGTTCACCACGCCACCGATGGCATTGCCGCCGTACAGCAGCGCGCCCGGGCCGCGCAGGACCTCGACGCGCTCGACCACCAGCGGGTCGATCGGCACGGCATGGTCGAAGCTCAGGCTCGACGCATCGATGGAGGCGCCGCCGTTGTTGAGGATCCGGATGCGGTCGCCGTCGAGCCCTCGGATCACGGGCCGGTTCGCGTTCGGGCCGAAGTAGGTCGACGACACCCCCGGCAGGCCGTTGAGCGTCTCGCCCAAGGTTGTGCCCCGCCGGAGCAGGAGCTCCGTGCCGCCGAGCGCCGTCACAGGCGAGGCGAGCTCGGTCGAGCCCAGGGGATTGCCGGTCACGATCACGGGCGCGAGCGTGGTGGTCGGCGTGTCGTTGGAAGATGCGTTGGGCGTGGCTGGCGAGGTCGTCTGAGCGTGGATCGGACTGACGGAAGCGAGCGCGAGCGTCAACGTGCCGAGACGTCGGCGTCGGCGGGAGATGGTCTGGGATGGCATGAGAGGTTCCCGAAGGGCCCGTGCGGGCCGGCATGAACAGGTGCGGTGCCGCAGCCGCGCGAAGCTCCACAGGAGCTCGCGTGGCGGGCGTGCCGCGGCGGCCGTCGAGGGACGGCTTATGCGGGTTCAAGCGATCGGGGGACCTCGGGCAAGAAAGCCCTGCGCCTGCGCTGCGACGTGCCAGGCGGAGTGGGCCGCCGGCAACTCGTTCTGCGGCGATGCTTGGAGAAGAACGGGAGCACTGCCGAACGCCAGGACGTCGGCACTCAGGTCGTCGTAGTGCTCGCACTGGCGCAGCTGATCGTGACCGGCGAACAGCGCTCGCAGCCAACCCCTGTCACATTTGACGCCGGCCCTGCACTCGCTCGACGCGACGAACGGCGCGATCACGCCGTCGCCCATGGCCTGAGAGGCTGCCACCCGGTCCAGCAGGATGTGCCTCGCGTGGGCTGCTCGATGCAGCAGACCCAGTGTCTGCACCAGGACCAGCACGACGAGCAGCCCGAGCACGAGGGCTCGTCGACGGGCCGGAGCCTTGCTGGTTGAGAGGCGGGGTCGCATGGGATGGGTGACAAACTCTAGCGTACGGTTCTCGCTCGCGAAAGAGAGGTCGCGGCGGCGCAAGAGTCCGACCTTTCCCTCATTCCGCCGGACACCCCGGTGCCCGCAGGCGGGCCAGGTGCCGTTCGCAGGCAACCTTCGCCGCGCGGCCGCGGCGTCTGCCTAGCGCGCAGGCGCCCGGTATGGCTCCACCGCCGACGCCTCCAACCTGTAGCCGCTGTTCCCGAAGGGAGAACCGTTGCGCTCGGTCCTCATGGTGCCCGTCACCCACACGACGTCCATCGTCTTCAAGGGCTTGGGTGCCTCGAGAGTCACGTACACGAGCTGGTTGGCAGGTGGCGGCGGGGTGTGCACGCAGGCGCCGAAGTACGGCACCAGCAGGAACTCCTTGATGTCGCCCACGAGCATCTCGACCGGTACGACGTAGCCGGGGAGCTTCACGACGAGTCCGTTCAGCTCGAGCCGCGTGGGTGCGTTGTCCCAGATCTGCCTCATCTCCCGCATCAACGCTCGCTCGCCCACGTCACCCTCGCGGACGGCGCCAACCTGCTTGTCACGGAAGAACTTCTGCGGGTCCCAGTCCTTCGGGATCAGCTCATCCCACGAGAGCCTGCGAATCGATGCAGCCTTCTCGGCAGCTCGTGCCTTGTCGCCGACACACCCAAGGCCGCCAGCCAGCATCAGCAAGGCCATGTCGCGCCGCGACAGACGAAGCTCGTTCATTCCTAACCTTTCGGGGACAAGCCGTCCGCCAGTGACATTCGGTAGGCGCGCCAGCCCGGAACCAGGCTGGCGATGATGCCGGCGACAACGACGGCCGACAAGAGTGCCCACTCCGTTGCGCCGGGCCAGGCAGGCCGAACCCCGATGCCGAACTCGGCCTCGGCCCAGGGTCCCAGGAGGCGCACGACGGCAGTGCAGGCGAGCGCGCCGAGCAGCGCGCCGAGCACCGTGACGAGTATGCATTCCGTGATCAACAACACCAGTATCTCGCGTGGGCCGGCGCCGATGGAGCGCAGGACCGCCAGCTCGCGTCGGCGCTGCTCCAGCCCGGTGACGATGACGGCGACGAGTCCCGCGAAGCTGACCATCGCCACCAGGGCGCTCATGATCAGCAAGGCGCGCTCACCCACTGCGATCGTGCTCCACAGCTCGTCGAGTGCGACCCCCGGAAGAGGCTCTGCCTCGTACTCGGCGATGCGCCGCTGCAGCGAGAACACCTGAACGCGCGACTTCAGACCCACCAGCGCAGCGGTCACCGCCTTGGGCGTGAGGTCGTGCTCCTGAACCCTGTCGACGGGAACGGCCAGCCCCGGGAGCGGCATCCCGGCGATCCAGTCCAGGTGGATGGCCTGCATGCCCGCCAGCGAGATGTGGACCGATCGATCCACCGGCGTGCCTGTTCGCGCCAGGATGCCCACGACCTTGAACGGCTTGTCCGCATGGTCCGTACCGGCGATCTCACCCTTGCCGTGGCTGAGCACGAGGCGCTCGCCGAGCCCGTAGCCGAGGCGCGCGGCCACTTCGGCGCCGAGGACCGCGTCGAACACACCGACGAACGGCTTGCCCTGCGCGAAGCGCAGCGCGCGGCGCGCTCCGTACTGGAAGCGCTCGAAGTAGAGCGGCGTCGTTCCGACGACAGGAAAGCCGCGGTGCGAATCGCCCAGCGAGAGCGGAACGACCCACGCGACCGCAGGGTCGCGCTCGAGGTCCTTCACGCTGCTCCACTCGATGGTGTTGGTCGCGTTCCCGATCCGAAACACCGTGTACAGCATCAGCTGCACCGCACCGGTGCGGGCGCCGACGATCAGATCGGTGCCGGAGACGGCTTGCGAGAAGTTCTCGCGCACGTCGTGCCTCACGCGCTCCACCGCGAGGAGCAGGAAGGTCGACAGTGCGACCGAGACGACGACGACGGACAGGCCGAAGCGCCGGTGCCACGCGCTGTGCCAGGCCACCGTCCACAACGCGCTCAATTGACTTCCCTCTGCACGGCTCGATTGATGCTCGGCAGATCGATCACGCGTTCGAAGTGTGCGGCCAGTCGTGCATCGTGGCTGACGAACAGCAGGGCGCTGCCGACGTCCTCGCAGACCCGTGTCAGCAGCCTCATGAAGACGTCGCGGCGACCTTCGTCCAGCGCCGAGGTCGGCTCGTCCGCGATCACCAGCTCCGGGCGACCGATCATCGCGCGCGCAGCCGCCACGCGCTGCTGCTGGCCCACCGACAGCTCACCGGCAGGCCGCCGCCAGTCCGCTGCCTGCAGCTGAAGTTCCGCCAGCAATGCCTCGGCCTGCTCGCGGGCGTGCCCGAGCGAGCCACCGCAGCGAGCCGCACGCGCCGGCGAGAACCGGCACGGCAGCAGCACGTTGTCCAGAACGCTCAGGTAGGGCAGGAGATTGAACTGCTGAAAGATGTAGCCGATGTGGTCGGTGCGGCGGCGATCTCGTCGTCCGGCCGACAAGCGTCGCCAATCCTCGCCGAGCAGGTTGACCGTGCCGCTCTGTGGCACGAGAACGCCCGCTGCCAGCGAGAGCAAGGTGCTCTTGCCGCATCCGCTGTCGCCACGCAGGAGCACGCGTTCCCCGCGTTGCACCTCGAGGCTCTCGATGTCGAGCACGTCCGACATGCCGCGCGGCCAGCGAAAGCGAACATTCGATAGCAGCAATGCCGGTACGTCCACGCGTCGTGCCTCAGCGGCGGATGTTGATCACTCGGGCGGGACGTTGAAGCGTCGCTTTGGCTTGCCCACCCGGGCCGGCGACCTGAACGTCGACGCGTTGGATTCGCTTGAAGGCATCGAACAAGCCGACGTCGAGTGTACGCAGCGACCCGGGTTGCGCGCAGCGGTACTCGTACGTTGCATCCAGGTCGGCGTGCTCTGTGTTGGCGGGGTGCCTGGCACCCGCCTCGAGCACGCCGGCGCGCACGTCGGACCTGACGCGGCGGCACTGGGCCGCGGCGTCGGGGCTGAACAGCGCGGCACCCTCACGCAAGCGGCTCAGCACGTCCGCGGCAGCACGACGCTCGGAGTCCGTGCGAGGCGCGCGCTCGAAGCCGAGCACGATGTCGAGCGGGGCCTCCATGGCGACGCTCAGGTTCTCGCCCTCGACCGCGACGTCGAGCTTGACGACGCCGTGCTCGTGGGGCTTCGACGCTGCGCCAGCGAGGGAGGCAGCGCTGGCAAGCGCGAGCAGGAAAGCTGCAGCGGAAATCGGCTTCATGTAACTCCTGGTGGCGGACTGCAATTCAGTGCGAGAGCGCGTCGACCAAGGTGCGCGCGTTGTGGGCCATCAAGTCGACGTACGTCTCGGCCGGCCCGCCGCGTCGCGACAGTGCGTCGGAATAGAGCACGCCGCCCACGCGCGCGCCGCCTTCGCGTGCGATGCGTTCGATGAGTCGCGGGTCGCTGATGTTCTCGACGAAGAGGGCGCGCACGCCGTCGCGCTGGACCTGGCGGATCAGCCGCGCCACGGCTGCGGCCGAGGGCTCGCTGAGCGTGCTCCAGCCTTGCGGCGCGAGGAAGTCGATTCCGTAGGCGTGGCCGAAGTAGCCGAACGCATCGTGCGACGTGATGACGCGTCGCTGCTGACGAGGGATTGCGTCGATCCAGCCATGGATCCGGGCGTCGAGCTGCTCGAGCTGCGCCAGGTAGGCCGTGCTGCGCGCCCGGATCTCGGAAGCAGCGGCCGGCCAGCGTCGAGCGAAGGCCGCGGCCAGGTTCGCCGTGTAGCGACGCATCAACGTCAAGCTCTGCCAGACATGCGGGTCAGGCACGCCGGCGACGGTTCGGGGCTCAAGGCCCGCGCTGGCGGTAATTACCGCGCCGGGAGCGGCCGACAAGCGCACGAGGCGTTCCATCCAGCCTTCGAACCCGAGTCCGTTGACCAGCACCAGATCGGCGGTCGCGAGCCGCCTCGCGTCGGCGGCGCTCGGCTCGTAGACGTGAGCGTCGGCGTCCGGACCGACCAGCGAAGCAACCTCGATCCCGGCAGGAAGCAGCTGATGCGCGATGTCGGCAAGGATCGAGAAGCTGGCAACGACCCGGCCCGCGGGCCCCGTGGCGCCTCGAACCGGCCGCGCAAGCAGCGCCGAGCCCGCGAGGAGGATCTGCCGCCGAAGCATCATGAGCCTGCGCGAGCGCGGTAGAGGCTCTTGGGCAGGTGCCCTGCGAGCAAGCCGTTCCGGCGTCCGAAAAGAAGCGAGACCATGTAGACGGCCCCGCAGATCAGCACGATGCAGGGGCCGGACGGAAGCTCCGCATGGAAGCTGACGAGCAGGCCTGCCGCGCCCGAAACGGCGCCGATGGCCGCGGCTGCCGCTGCCATTGCGGGCAGCCCCTCGACCCAGAACCGTGCCGACGCGGCCGGAAGCATCATCAGCCCGATCGCCAGCAGCGTGCCGAGCGCGAGAAACGAGCTGACGAGGTTGGCCACGACGAGCACCAGCAGCAGAACGTGAGCCGCAGCGCCCGGGCCGCCGACACTTCGCAGGTGCCCGGGATCGAGGCTGTGCAGGACGAGCGGCCTGTACATCAGCGCCAGAGCACAGAGGGTTCCGCTCGACACCAGGGCGATCTGGACGAGCGCTGCGTCGTCGACTGCGAGCACGCTGCCAAACAGCATGTGCATGAGGTCCACGGGGCTCCCGTGCAGCGACACGAGCAGTACGCCCAGTGCCAGGGCGATCAGGTAGAACGCCGCGAAGCTCGCATCGTCGCGCTGCGGTGTCGCATGGCTGACGAACCCGGCCAGCAGCGCGACGGCCATGGCCGCGATGAAGCCGCCGACGCTCATCGCGGGCAACGACAGCCCTGCCGCGATGAACCCGATCGCCGCACCGGGAAGGACGGCGTGGGCCATCGCGTCGCCTGCCAGGCTCATCCGTCGCAGCACCATCAGGCAGCCGATCGGCGCGCTGCTCACCGACAAGGCGGTGACGGCGGCCAAGGCCCGTCGCATGAAGGCGAACTCGGCGAAGGGCGAAAGCAATTCGCTCACGCGGCCGCCCTGTACGGCCCATCGGCGATCCGCCACTGCTCCGCCACGCGGCGTGCCGCCGACAGGTGCTCGGACGTTAGAACCTCGCTCACGGGGCCGAAAGCGACAAGCTCGGTTGCCAGCAGGCGCGCGTGGTCGCATCTCGTACGCGCTTGCGCGAGGTCATGCGTCACCAGGACGACGGCCTTGCCTTCACGCGTCCACACACGCAGGACGCCGAGCAGATCGGCGGTGGTCCGTTCGTCCATCGCGGCGAAGGGCTCGTCGAGCAGAACGAGTCCTGCATCCTGCACGAGTGCCCGCGCGAACAGGACGCGCTGCACCTGACCCGCCGACAACTCGCGCATCCAGCGCCGCTCGAGACCTCCGAGGCCGACGGCGTCGAGGGCACCGGCGATCTGGGCGCGCTCGGCGCTGCCGACCGCGCCGAAGCTGCCAATCCGGAACCAGAGGCCGCTCGACACCACCTCCTGCACGCGAATCGGGAAGCCGAGGTCAAGCGTCGAGGCCTGGGGAAGGTATGCAATGCGCCGAACCGCCGCCCGGTCCACGGCGCCTTCGAACCGGGGTACGGCTCCGGCGAGCGCCGCCAGCAACGTGCTCTTGCCGGCGCCGTTGGGTCCGACCAGCGCCGTCAGCGCGCCCGCGGGAATCTCGGCGCTCACGCGCCAGACCGCCGGGCGCCCGCGATACGAGATCGTCAGGTCGTGCGTGCGGATCGCTGGCTCACCCGGGCAATGGCTCGAGGGCATCACCAGTAGGCCCAGGTCACGATCAGCCACAGCATGAAGACGATCGCCGAGGCACCCAGGAGCCTCGCGCCTGCACCGCGCGTCAGCATGACGCGGGCGAGCGCGAGGCGGTCAGCGCGCGCGATGAACGTGCGCGGACCTTCTCCGGCGCGGGGTACTCCGCGCGAGGCATTCCTTGCAGCGACCGTAGAGCGTCAGCTCGTGATCGTCGACCACGAAGCCTGCCGGAGCAAGCTTCGAGAGGTCTCCCGGGCACGCGTGAACCTCGAACACGCGATTGCACTGCGCGCACTGGAAGTGATGGTGGTGCGGCCGGCCGAAGAGCTCGTAGCGCAGGTTCTCGCCTGGCAGGCTGACGGGTTGCAGCTCCCCTTCCTGCACGAGCGCCTTCAGGTTGCGATAGACGGTCGCGATGCCCAGACCTGGCGCCTGAAGCTGCGCGGCCTCCAGCACCTCGAGCGGCAGCAGCGGTCGGTCCGCCTGCGCGATTGCTTCGCGAATGGCCGCCCGCTGGCGGGTGTTGCGTTCCATGCATGCAGCGTACCGGATAAGCGCTGAGCGGATGATATCGCATTATCGTTAGAACGTGCGCTGCAGTGTCGCGAGTGGCGCGCCTGGAACTATCGAGGAGAGCGTGGCGGTGACGTCTACGGAGGGCAGGAGCAGCCTGCCCGACGTGATGTCCGGTGGGCGGGCGCTGCTGTCGCTGCTCGACCCTGTTGGAAGCGACGGTCAGCGGTTCGACGCAGCGAGGCCCCGCAGCGCGTCGGCTTCTCGCCCGCTTGCCGCCTGCTCGCGGGGCATCTCCGGGCCATGGGAGCCGCCGATCGTGCTCCGCAGAGGCTGGCGAGCGATGGCCGCCCGCCCCTTCAGAGATCGATCGCGCGAACTCCGGGCAATGCGCGCAGACGGTCCGCGAGCGCGAGTAGTTCGCTGCGCGCGATGCTGCTCGAGAGCGAGAGCGACACCGAGTCGCGTCCGCCGTCTTGGTCGCGCTGGATCTCGATGCGGGCGATGCCGATGCCGGCTGCCTCCAGCACTTCCTCGATCCGCGCGAGGCTGGCCGCACCGGGTTCGACCTGCAGCGCCAGGCGGCGCAGCTCGCCCCGGCGAAACAGGCGACGCTCGAGCGGGCGCACCAAGCCGAGGATGACGAGCGCGATCGTGGTCGTCGCCGCCGCGGCGACGTAGAGCCCGCTCCCGACCGCAAGGCCCACCGCCGCGATCGTCCACAGGCTCGCCGCCGTGGTCAGACCACGGATGACCTCCTGGCGAAGGAACAGGATGGTGCCGGCGCCGAGAAAGCCGATGCCGCTGACCACCTGTGCGGCGACACGCGAAGGGTCGAACGAGACGTGCGGTGCGCCCTGCACGTCGGAAAACCCGAACATCGACACCAGCATCACGAGCGCCGATCCGACGCAGACCAGCATGTGCGTGCGCAGGCCTGCGGCCCACTCGTGGCGCTCGCGTTCGAGCCCGACGAGCGCACCCAGAAGGGCGGCGACGCCGAGCCGCACGACGACCTCGAGCGGCGTGATCATGGAGACGTCCTCATGCGGCGGAGCATAGCCATCGCGCCGATCGGCATCGGGCACCCGGCCGACCGACCCTTCGGCCTTTTGCGTATGCTCGCCGCATGACCGATCCGCAAGTCACGTCCGACGGCCGCAAGCACGTCGCGCGGGCCGTCCACGCCGGCCACGAGATCACCGTCGTGGTCGCGTTCAGTCCGACGCGCCAGCGCTACCAGGTGCATCTCGGGGTCGCCAAGGGCGACGGGCCCGACCGCATGGACACGAGCTTCGACGTCGGCTTCCACGAGTACGACAGCGTCGACGCGGCGGTGCGATTCGGCGTCGACTACGCGCACACCGAGATCGACGCCGGACGCATCGACTGGAGCAGCAACAAGCAGCCGCACCGCTGAGGGCTGCGCTCGGCGGCGGCGCTGCTCGCGAGCGGGCTCCGCAGCTCTTTTCCACCCTGGCCATGAGAGACGAACGTTGAGCACGCGATCCCGGATCTGCATCGTCGGCGCCGGCGCGATCGGCGGCTTCATCGGAACTCGCCTGGCGCTCGGCGGCGAGGCCGACGTGAGCGCGGTGGCGCGCGGCGCCACGCTGTCGGCGCTCGAGCGCCACGGCTGGCGCCTGCGCCAGGGCGGCGAACTGCTGCAGGCGCCGGTGCGCGCCGTCGCCGATGCGCGCGAACTCGGCCCGCAGGACATCGTGATCGTCGCCGTGAAGGGTCATGCGATGAGCGAGGCGGCCGCCTCGGTCGCGCCCCTGCTCGGGCCCGAAACCATCGTCGTGCCCGCGATGAATGGCGTGCCGTGGTGGTTCGGCCACGGGCTGGCGGTGCTCGGCGGTGCGCCGCTCGAGAGCGTCGACCCGGGCGGCCGCATCGGCGCTGCGATCCCGTTTCGCCACGTGGTCGGCTGCGTGGTGCACGCCAGCACGTCGACATCGGAGCCCGGACTGGTGGAGCACCAGATGGGAGCACGTCTCATCGTCGGCGAGCCGGCGGGCGGCACGTCGCCGCGTGTCGCGGCGCTCGTCGAGCGGCTTGGCGCGGCCGGGTTCGACGCCGCCGAATCGCCGCAGATCCGTCACGACGTCTGGTACAAGCTCTGGGGCAACCTGACGATGAACCCCTTGTCGGCGGTCACCGGCGCGACGATCGACCGCATCCTCGCCGACCCGCTGGTGCTCGGGTTCTGTTCCGAGGCCATGCGTGAAGCCTCGTGCGTCGGCGCGGCGATCGGCTGCGCGATCGACCAGACGCCCGAAGACCGCCACCAGGTCACGCGCCGCCTCGGTGCCTTCCGCAGCTCGATGCTGCAGGACGTCGATGCCGGTCGCGCGATCGAGCTCGACCCGATCGTCGGCGCAGTGCGCGAGATCGCAGCGCGTGTCGGCATCGCGACGCCCTCGATCGATACGCTTTACGGAATCACCCGTCTGTTCGCGCGCGTGCACGGGCTCTACCCGATGACGGCGGCCGACGAGGGCAGCGCCCGCGGGGCGAGCGCGTCGTGAGCCGGCGCCGGCTCTTCGTCAGCTCCGAACACGGCGGCTGCGACGTGCCGCGCGAGTGGCAGCCGCGCTTTGCCGGCCACGAAGCGATCCTGCACGGCCATCGCGGCTGGGACCCGGGATCGCTGCAGCTCGCGCGCGAGATGGCGACAGTTCTCGACGCGCCGCTGGTCGCGTCGACGACGACGCGGCTGCTGGTCGACCTCAATCGCTCGATCTGGAACCCGGCGTTGCACGGCGAGATGATCCGCGACCTGCCGGCAGCCGAGCGCCAGCGCATCATCGCGCAGCACTGGCGGCCGCATCGGAACGCGATCGAAGGGGCGATCGACGCGGCCGTGGCCACCGGCGACACGGCGCTGCACATCGCGTCGCACAGCTTCGTGCCCGAGCTCGACGGCGAGGTCCGGCACGCCGACGTGGGCTTCCTCTACGACCCTGCGCGGCCCGGCGAGGTGGCGTTCGCCGCGGCCTGGCGCGCCGCCCTGCGCACGCGGCGGCGCGACCTGCTGCTGCGCCGCAACTACCCGTACCAGGGCAAGGGCGACGGCCTCACGTCGACGCTGCGCAAGCGCCACCCGCCCGATCGCTACGTCGGACTCGAACTCGAGGTGAACCAGCGCTTCATGCTCGAGGGCGGCCGCGCGTGGCACGACATCCGCGCGGCCCTGGTCGACTCGCTGCGCGAGGCGCTCGACGCCACCGGCGCCGGTCGCCCCGGCCTCAGCTCGGCGGCACCGGCCGCGCCACCGGCGCGTAGCCGGGCGCGTGGCTGACCCGCGTGCGGCCGTTGCTGGTGACCAGCACCACCGGATCGCCGGGAATCCAGCTGTCGCCGTTGCGCGCCTGGACCACCGCGCGTCGTTCGCCGTTGCGCAGCTGAACCAGGATCTCGACGGCGTCTTCGCGGTTCACCGAGCGTTCGATGGTGTTGCCGAGCACGGCGCCGGCGACCGCGCCGAGCACGCCGCCCACGATGCCGTCGCGGTGGCCGCCGATCGACGAACCGGCGACGCCGCCGACCACGCCGCCGGCGATCGTGCCGGCGCCGGTTTCGCGGCCCTGGACGACGACCTGCCGCACCGAGAGCACCGTTGCGTCGACGACGCGCGCCATGCGTTGCGCGTCGTGTGCCTGGATGACGTCCGGGCTGGTGGTCGAGCAGGCGGCCAGCGCCGCGCTGAGCAGGATGACGGAGATGGACTTCTTCATGGCAGGCTTCCTCGAGGCCTTGCCGGCACGCGCCGTGCCGGCGTCGACGTGAGATCGCGGTGACGGCGCCGGGGTTCCGGCCAACGGCGTAAAGAAGCGTTGCCCGGACGTCCGTGCGCGGCAGCGGCGCGCCGCGACCCGCGTGCCGTCAGCCGTGCAGGCGGCTGCTGCGCGGCACGCTCGCGAGCAGGAATTCCATCTGGTCGGCGAGGATGCGGCGCCCGCGCAGGATCATGTCCTCGTGCAGGCTGGGCACGTACGGCAGGTAGAGCAGCGTCATGCGCGCCTCTTCCGGGAGCCGGTTGCCCTTGTGGCCGTTGCACGGCCGGCACGCGGTGATGCAGTTCATCCACGAGTCGAGCCCGCCGCGCGAGGTGGGAACGATGTGCTCGCGGGTCAGGTCGTCGATGGTGAAGTGCCCGCCGCAGTACGCGCAGACCTGCCGGTCGCGCGCGAACAGCTTGGGGTTGCTGAGCGCCGGGGTGCGGCGCCAGGCGCGGCTCGGCACCGCGCCGCGCACCGCGATGATGGGGTGCACCTCGATCCGCGACTGCAGCCCGGTGCGGCGCTGCAGGCCGCCGCGCAGCACGTAGAAGGCGTCGCCGAGCGTCCACGCCACGCCATCGCTCGCGTAGATGACGGCCGCGTCGCGCGCCGAGATCCACGATTGCGGGCGCCCCGACATGTCGAGTTGAAGCACTTCCATGGCGCTCCCAGCGTAATGCATCGCCGCGGCTTTGTTCAAGCTGGAGTGCCCGTAGGTGAGGGCGGCCGATGGCACACCCGCGCTGCCGATTGCGAATTCCGACGCGCCCGTTCGGGTTCCGTTGCACCCATAATGCCGGCCAAAATAGCACGACCGTTCTTTTTCGTGCCGGACTGTCCGGCGCTGGCCTGACCCGCGATGCCCGACTCCACCACCCCTCCCGATCGACCTGCTGCAGCGCCGCGCGCGCCCAAGGGCCGGCAGACGCGCGCGACCATCCTCGATGCGGCGCTCGCGCTCGCGGCGCAGATCGGCATCGAGGGCCTGTCGATCGGCGTCGTCGCCGAGGCGATCGGCATGAGCAAGTCGGGCGTGTTCGCGCACTTCGGATCGCGCGAGGAGCTGCAGATCTCGGTGGTGCGCGCCTATCACGCGCGCTTCGAGGAAGACGTGTTCACGCCGGCGCTGCGTGCGCCGCGCGGGCTGCCGCGCCTCACCGAGCTGTTCGAACGCTGGGTCCGCCGCGTCTCGGTCGAGGCCGACTTCGGCTGCATCTACATCAGCGGCGCGGTCGAGCTCGACGACCGTCCCGGCGCGGTGCGCGACGCCCTGGTCGGCATGGTGCAGACCTGGCAGAGCGCACTCGAGCGCGCGATCCTCGCTGCCGTGGCCGAGGGCCACCTGCGCGCCGACACCGACCCGCAGCAGCTGCTGTTCGAGATGCACGGCATGGTGCTCGCGCTGCATCACGACGCGCGTCTGCTGCGCCACCCCGGCGCCGACGAGCGTGCGCGCACGGCGTACCGCCGCCTCGTCGCCGACCACCAGCCGCGCCGCGCCGCGCGCACGCCCGCCTCCGGTGCCGAGCTGCCGGCGCCCGCGCGACCGCGCGCCGTGCGCAGCGTCGCCAAGGCACGCGTGACGCGCCGCGACCCTGCCTGATTCCCTTTCTTGTTCGCCCGCCCAGGAGTTCTCCCGATGCCCCAGTACAACCCGCCGCTGCGCGACCTGCAGTTCGTCCTGCACGAGGTGCTCGATGCGGTCGGCACCCTGAAGCAGCTGCCGCCGCACGCCGACGTCGACGCCGAGACGATCGACGCCGTGCTCGAGGAGGGCGGCAAGTTCGCGCGCGACGTCGTCGCGCCGCTCAACCCGGTCGGCGACGCCGAAGGCTGCACGCTCGACGCCGCGAGCCACGAGGTGACCACGCCCACCGGCTTCAAGGACGCCTACGCGCGCTACGTCGAAGGCGGCTGGCCGGCGCTCAGCTGCGACCCCGACTTCGGCGGGCAGGGCCTGCCGCACGTGGTGAACCAGTGCTTCTACGAGATGCTGAACGGCGCCAATCAGGCGTGGACCATGTACCCGGGGCTCTCGCACGGCGCCTACGAGGCGCTGCACGCGCACGGCAGCGACGAGCAGAAGCGCCTCTACCTGCCCAAGCTGACGAGCGGCGAGTGGACCGGCACCATGTGTCTGACCGAGCCGCAGTGCGGTACCGACCTGGGTCTCTTGCGCACCAAGGCCGAGCCGCAGGCCGACGGCACCTACCGGCTCACCGGCAACAAGATCTTCATCTCGGCCGGCGAGCACGACATGGCCGAGAACATCGTCCACCTGGTGCTGGCACGCCTGCCGGACGCGCCGAGCGGGTCGAAGGGGATCTCGCTGTTCGTGGCGCCCAAGTTCAGCGTCAACCCGGACGGCAGCTTGGGCGCGCGCAACGGCATCTACTGCGGCGGTCTCGAGCACAAGATGGGGATCCACGGCAACGCCACGGCGCAGATCGTGCTCGACGGCGCCGTCGGCAGCCTGGTCGGCCAGCCGCACAAGGGCCTGGCGGCGATGTTCGTCATGATGAACGCGGCTCGTCTGGGCGTGGGCATGCAGTCGCTCGGCCTCACCGAAGTGGCCTATCAGAACGCCGCCGCCTACGCGAAGGAGCGCCTGCAGATGCGGTCGCTCTCGGGTGCGAAGTCGCCCGAGCAGCCGGCCGACCCGATCATCGTGCACCCCGACGTTCGCAAGATGCTGCTCACCGCGCGCGCCTACGCCGAAGGCGGCCGCGCGCTCGCGGTCTTCACGACGCTGCTGCTCGACCAGGAACTCGCGAGCGACGACGAGACGGTGCGCGCCGACGCCGGCGACCTGGTCGCGCTGCTCACGCCGATCGTCAAGGCCTTCCTCACCGACAACGCGTGGATCGCGACCTCGGCGTGCCTGCAGGTGTTCGGCGGCCACGGCTACGTGCGCGAATGGGGCATGGAGCAGTTCGTGCGCGACGCCCGCATCAACATGATCTACGAGGGCACCAACACGATCCAGTCGCTCGACCTGCTCGGCCGCAAGGTGCTCGGGGACAACGGTGCCAAGCTGAAGAAGCTCGGCAAGCTGATCGCGGGCTTCGTCGAGGACGAAGGCGTCGTCGAGTCGATGCAGGAGTTCGTCAACCCGCTCGCCGACCTCGGCGAGAAGGTTACCAAGCTCTCCACCGAGATCGGCATGAAGGCATTCCAGAACCCGGACGAAGTCGGCGCCGCCGCGGTCGACTACCTGCGCGTGGTGAGCCACCTGGTGTTCGCGTACCTATGGGCGCGCATGGCCAAGGTGGCGCTCGAGAAGGAAGGCTCGGGCGACCCGTTCTACACCGCCAAGCTCGCGACGGCACGCTTCTACTTCGCCAAGCTGCTGCCCGAAACGGCAGCGCTGATCCGCAGCGCGCGCGCCGGTGCGGCGCCGCTGATGGCGATGGATGCCGCGCTGTTCTGATGCCGTTCGTCGCGCCCGACGGCGCGGCGGCCTTCGACCTTCACCTGGAGACGACATCGATGAAGACGAGCCTCGGCGCTTTCGTGATCGGTCTCGGCCTTGCCGGCGCGGCGCTCGCGGCGCATGCGCAGGCGACGCCGGTCGGCACCTGGAAGACGATCGACGACGAGACCAAGAAAGAGAAATCGCTGGTCCGCATCAGCGAGTCGAACGGCGTGCTGAGCGGCCGTGTCGAGAAGCTGCTCGACCCGACCGCGCCGCCCGATCCGGTGTGCAAGGACTGCACCGACGAGCGCAAGGACAAGCCGATCCAGGGCATGACGATCCTGCGCAACGTCAAGCAGGACGCCGGCGACAAGGCGCTCTGGAGCGGCGGCGACATTCTCGATCCGAGCAACGGCAAGGTGTACCGCGTGCGCCTCAAGCCGATCGACAACGGCGCCCGGCTCGAGGTCCGCGGCTACATCGGGGCGCCGATGTTCGGCCGCACGCAGACCTGGATCCGCGTCGAATGAAGGACACGCTCAAGCCCGTGCGCGCATTCGCATCCCTGATGGAGAAACGATGAAACGATTCACTGTTCGCAAGGTCGCCGTGCTCGGCGCCGGCGTGATGGGCGCGCAGATCGCCGCCCACCTCGTCAACGTTCGCGTGCCGGTGGTGCTGTTCGACCTGCCGGCCAAGCCCGAGTCGGGTCCGAAGAACGGCATCGTCCTGAAGGCGGTCGAGAACCTCAAGAAGATGAAGCCGGCGCCGCTCGGCGTGCCGGAAGACGCCGCGTTCATCGAGCCCGCCAACTACGACGACGACCTCGGCAAACTCGCCGAGTGCGACCTCGTGATCGAGGCGATCGCCGAGCGCATGGACTGGAAGGTCGACCTCTACAAGCGAATCGCGGGGGCGGTGGCGCCGCACGCAATCCTCGCGAGCAACACCTCGGGCCTCAGCATCACCGCGCTCTCGCAAGCGCTGCCCGAGGAGATCCGCGCGCGCTTCTGCGGCATCCACTTCTTCAATCCGCCGCGCTACATGGCGCTCGTGGAGCTGATCGCGGCACCGACGACCGACGCCACGATCATCGACCAGCTCGAGACGTTCGTGACCACCTCGCTCGGCAAGTCGGTGGTGCGCGCGAAGGACACCCCGAACTTCATCGCGAACCGGGTCGGCATCGCCGGCATGCTGGCGACGATGAAGGAGGCCGAGAACTTCGGCCTCACCTACGACGTGGTCGACGACCTCACCGGCAAGAAGCTCGGGCGTGCGAGCTCGGGCACCTTCCGCACCGCCGACGTGGTCGGGCTCGACACGATGGCGCACGTGATCCGCACGCTGCAGGACAACCTCGGGCCGGACAAGTCGAACGATCCGTTCTATGCGAGCTACGCGACGCCGGCGGCGCTCACGACCCTGATGAACGCCGGCGCGCTCGGCCAGAAGACCGGCGCCGGTTTCTACAAGAAGGTCGGCAAGGACATCCTGCGCTTCGACGCAGCCAAGGGCGACTACGTGCCCGGCGGCGGCAAGGCCGACGAGATCGTCGCGCGCATCCTCAAAAAGCCTTCCGCCGAGCGCCTCAAGCTCCTGCACGACTCGACCAACCCGCAGGCGCAGTTCCTGTGGGCGATCCTGCGCGACGGCTTCCACTACGCGGCGGTGCACCTCGCCGACATCGCCGAGAGCGCGCGCGACGTCGACTTCGCGATGCGCTGGGGCTTCGGCCTGCAGCAGGGGCCGTTCGAGCTCTGGCAGTCGGCCGGCTGGAAGCAGGTCGCCGAGTGGGTCAAAGCCGACATCGACGCGGGCAAGGCGCTGAGCAGCGCGCCGCTGCCGGGCTGGGTGTTCGACGGCCCGGTCGCCGAAAACGGCGGCGTGCACAGTGCGCAGGGCTCGTGGAGCGCGGCCGAGAGCCGCTGGGTCGCACCGAGCCCGCTCCCCGTCTACGAGCGTCAGCGGTTCCGCGAGAGCCTCGCCGGCGCAGGCGCGCCGAATCCGCTCGAATCGGGCACCGAGGTCTACCGCAACGCCGACATCCGCGTCTGGACGCTCGACGGCGAGGTGCTGATCGCGAGCATCACCAGCAAGCTCCACCTGATCAGCCCGGCGGTGACCGAAGGCCTCGCGAAGGCGATCGAGCTCGCCGAAAGCGACTACCAGGGTCTCGTGATCTGGTCGCCCGACGACGTGTTCTCGGCCGGCGCCAACCTCGAGGCGCTGATGCCGGTGTTCATGAAGAGCGGCGCCGCCGGCATCGCGCCCGAAGTGAAGAAGCTGCAGGACGCGATGCTGCGCATGCGCTACGCGTCGGTGCCGGTGGTCGCGGCGCTGCGCGGCATTGCGCTCGGCGGCGGCTGCGAGGTCGCGATTCACGCGGCACGCCGCGTCGCCGCGATGGAGAGCTACATGGGCTTCGTCGAGGTCGGCGTCGGCCTGATCCCCGCCGGCGGCGGTCTCGCCTACGTGGCGCGGCGTGCCGCCGAGTCGGCCGCCGCGGGCGGTGCCAACACCGACCTGTTCCCGTTCCTCAAGGAGCCGTTCACGAGCGCGGCGATGGCCAAGGTCGGCACCAGCGCGCTCGAGAACAGGAAGCTCGGCTACCTGCTGCCGAGCGACGTGATCGTCGCGCACAAGGACGAGCTGCTGCACGTCGCGATCGGCGAGGCGAAGGCGATGGCGGCGGCCGGCTACCGGCCGCCGCTGCGTGTGCGCTTCCCGGTCGCGGGCCGCACCGCGATCGCGACCATCAAGGCGCAGCTCGCCAACCTGCGCGACGGCGGCTTCGCGAGCAAGCACGATTACGAGGTGTCGTCGCGCATCGCCGACACCCTGTGCGGCGGCGACGTCGACGGCGGCTCGCTGGTCACCGAGGAATACGTCATGGCGCTCGAGCGCAAGCACTTCTGCGAGCTGCTGACGCATCCGAAGACGCAGGAACGGATCATGGGAATGCTGCAAACCGGAAAACCGGTTCGCAACTGAGGACGCACACATGAGCAAGCAAGTACAGGACGCCTACATCGTCGCGGCGACGCGCACGCCGATCGGCAAGTCGGGCCGCGGCTTCTTCAGGAGCACGCGCTCGGACGACCTGCTGGTCGCGGTGATCCAGAGCGCGCTCGGCCAGGTGCCGACGCTCGACCCGGCGGCGATCGAGGACGCCGTGATCGGCTGCTCGTTCCCCGAGGCCGAGCAGGGCATGAACATGGCGCGCATCGCGGTCGCGCTCGCCGGGCTGCCGAACTCGGTCGGCGGGATCACCGTGAACCGCTTCTGCGCGTCGGGTCTCTCGGCGGTGCAGATGGCGGCCGACCGCATCCGCGTCGGTGAGGCCGACGTGATGATCGCCGGCGGCGCCGAGTCGATGAGCCTGGTGCCGATGGGCGGCAACAAGCCGGCATTCAACCCGCGCGTGTTCGAGCGCGACGAGAACATCGGCATCGCCTACGGCATGGGCCTTACCGCCGAAAAGGTCGCGGCGCAATGGAAGGTGAGCCGCGAGGCGCAGGACGCGTTCGCGCTCGCGTCGCACCAGAAGGCACTCAAGGCGCAGCAGGACGGCGAGTTCGCCGACGAGATCACGCCGATCGAGGTGGTCGAGCGCTTCCCCGACCTGGCCGCCGGCGCGCCGGCGACCAGGACGCGCACCGTGTCGCTCGACGAAGGTCCGCGCCCGGACACGTCGATCGAAGGGCTTGCCAAGCTGAAGCCGGTGTTCGCCGCGAAGGGCTCGGTGACCGCGGGCAACAGCTCGCAGACCAGCGACGGCGCCGGCGCGCTGATCCTCGCGAGCGAGGCCGCGGTCAAGCGCTTCGACCTCAAGCCGCTGGCGCGCTTCGTGAGCTTCGCGAGCCGCGGCGTGCCGCCCGAGATCATGGGCATCGGCCCGATCGAGGCGATTCCGGCAGCGCTGCGCTACGCGGGGCTGAACATCGCCGACATGGACTGGATCGAGCTCAACGAGGCGTTCGCCGCGCAGGCGCTGGCTGTCATCGACTCGGTCGGCCTCGACCGCGCAAAGGTCAACCCGATGGGCGGTGCGATCGCGCTCGGCCATCCCCTGGGCGCGACCGGCGCGATTCGCTCGGCGACCGTCGTTCACGCCCTGCGCCGCCACAACCTGAAGTACGGCATGGTGACGATGTGCGTCGGCACCGGGCAGGGCGCTGCCGGCATCTTCGAGCGCGTCTGAGCACCGCCTGCCGCGCTTGGTCGGCGACGCAGGCTTTCTTCACCAGCCATACCGGGGGACGCTCATGAGCATCAGGACCGCAAACGTCGACGGCGTCGCGACCATCGAGATCGCGCGCCCCGAGAAGAAGAACGCGCTCACCATGGCGATGTACGGCGCGCTCGCCGACGCGTTCGAGGCCGCGACCGCCGACCCGGCGGTGCGCTCGGTGCTGCTCACCGGGCAGCCCGGCATCTTCACGTCGGGCAACGACATCGACGACTTCATGCAGCGGCCGCCGCAGAGCACCGAGTCGCCGGCGTTCGCGTTCATGCAGGCGATCATCGGCTGCGACAAGCCGGTCATCGCGGCGGTCACCGGCCCCGCGATCGGCATCGGTACGACCATGCTGCTGCACTGCGACTTCGTCTATGTGTCGGACGAGGCGCGCCTCGCGATGCCGTTCGTGAGCCTCGGGCTGGTGCCCGAGTTCGGCTCGAGCCTGATCGTTCCGCAGCTGCTCGGCAACGTGCGGGCGGCCGAGAAGCTGCTGCTCGGCGACCCGTTCACCGGCGCCGACGCGGTCGAGCTCGGCCTTGCCAACGCGGTGCTGCCGGCGGGCGAAGTGGTGCGTCACGCGCGCCGCATCGCCGAGCGCTTCAATACGCTGCCGCCGGGCGCGGTGCGCGAGACCAAGCGCCTGCTGCGGCGCGGCCGGGCCGCGGCGCTCGCCGAGACGATCGGCGTCGAGGGACAGGCGTTCGCCGCCCGCCTGCAGAGCCCCGAAGCGAAGGAGGCGTTCAGCGCGTTCTTCCAGAAGCGCCAGCCGGATTTCTCGAAGTTCTGATGCAGGGAGCGCTGCAATGAGCCTCGCCGGCAAGACCCTCTTCGTGACCGGCGGCTCGCGCGGCATCGGCCTGGCGATCGCGCGGCGTGCCGCACGCGACGGCGCCAACGTCGCGGTCGTGGCCAAGACCGCGGAGCCCAACCCGCGCCTGCCGGGCACGATCTACACCGCGGCGCGCGACATCGAAGGCGCCGGCGGCCACGCGCTCGCGATCGCCTGCGACATTCGCGACGACGACGCGGTGGCGGCTGCGGTTGCCGCGACGGTCGAGCGCTTCGGCGGCATCGACATCCTCGTCAATAACGCGAGCGCGATCAGCCTCACGCCGACGCCGGCGACGCCGATGAAGCGCTTCGACCTGATGTTCGGCGTCAACGTGCGCGGCACCTATCTCAGCACCCAGACCTGCCTGCCGCATCTCGCCGCCTCGGCAAAGGCGGGGCGCAACCCCCACGTGCTCAACCTGTCGCCGCCGCTCTCGATGCGCGAGCACTGGTTCCAGGCGCACACCGCCTACACGATGGCCAAGTACGGCATGAGCATGTGCACGCTCGGCCACGCCGGCGAGTTCAGGCCGCTCGGCATCGCGGTCAACAGCCTGTGGCCGCGCACCGCGATCGCGACCGCGGCGCTGCAGATGATCCCCGGCGCCGACCCGGGCCAGTGCCGCACGCCCGAGATCGTCGCCGACGCGGCCTGGTTCATCCTGACCAGCGACGCGCGCACGACGAGCGGCAACTTCTTCATCGACGACGCGCTGCTCGCCGAGCGCGGCGTCACCGACCTCGGCCGCTACAGCGTCACGCCGGGCGCGCCGTACCTGATCCCGGACTTCTTCGTCGACTGACCCTGGCAGTCAGACCGGCGTCGCGAGCGCGCGCGGCCGGCCGTTGCGGTCGATCGCGACGTAGGTGAGGTTGGCCTCGGTCACTTTCACGACGTGCAGGTCGGCCGGGTTGCGCTCGGCGAACACCTCGACGTTGACCGTGATCGACGTGCGTCCGACGCGCTCGACCTTGGCGTAGAAGCTCAGCAGGTCGCCGATCGTCACCGGCTGCTTGAACACGAACTGGTTGACCGCGACCGTCGCGATGCGGCCCTTGGCGATGCGCGCCGGCAGCACCGCGCCGGCGAGGTCGACCTGCGCCATGATCCAGCCGCCGAAGATGTCGCCGTTGGCGTTGGCGTCCGCCGGCATCGGCATCACCCGCATGACGAGCTGACGGTCGTCGGGCAGTTTCACCGGCGGTTGCGGCGCGGGAACGTTCAAGGGCAGGTCAGGCATATTCGCGGACTCCGGGATCGTCCGGATTGTCGGCCATCGCCTCGCCGGATGGATGCGGCGCGCCGGCGCTGACGCTGACCGCCACCGGGCCCGCTTTGCTTTTCCTCGCTTCGGCCCCCACATCCCCAGCTTCGCGTTCGCTTTCCGCCCGGACCGTCCCGCTTTCTCCATCTCGCCGCCTCATGCGCCACGCCTCGACCTCGCTTCCCCTTCCGGCGCCTGCCAGCGGCCAGCCGCGCTCCGACTGGAGCACGCTCAGGAAGCTGCTGCCTTACGTCTGGGAGTGGCGCTGGCGCGTGCTCGTCGCGCTGCTCTTCCTGGTGGCAGCCAAGCTCGCCAACATTGGTGTCCCGCTGGTCCTCAAGAACCTCGTCGACGCGCTGGCGATCAAGCCCGGCGATCCGCGCGCCGTGCTCGTCGTTCCGGTCGGCCTGTTGCTCGCCTACGGCGCGCTGCGCCTCGCGATCACGCTCTTCACCGAGCTGCGCGAGTACCTGTTCTATCCGGTCGCGGCACGGATCGCGCGGCGCGTCTCGCTGCAGGCGTTCGACCATCTGCTGAGCCTGAGCCTGCGCTTTCACCTGGAGCGCCAGACCGGCGGCGTGTCGCGAGACATCGAGCGCGGCTCGCGCTCGATCCAGTCGCTGCTCAACTACACGATCTACAACATCCTGCCGACGCTGGTCGAGATCACGCTGGTGATCGGGCTGCTGGTGGCGAAGTTCGACGTCTGGTTCGGCGCGATCACGTTCGGCGCGCTCGTCCTCTACATCGCGTTCACCGTCGGCGTGACCGAATGGCGCAGCGCGTTCCGGCGCGCCATGAACGAGCAGGACTCGAAGGCCAATACCAAGGCGGTCGACGCGCTGATCAACTACGAGACCGTCAAGTACTTCTCGAACGAGAAGTTCGAGCAGCAGCGCTACGACGAGAACCTGCGCCGCCTCGAGGCGGCGTCGATCAAGTCGCAGGCGTCGCTCTCGGTGCTCAACCTCGGGCAGAGCCTGATCATCGCGACCGCGGTGACGCTGCTGGTCTGGCGCGCGACGCTCGGCGTGGTCGCCGGCACGCTCTCGCTGGGCGATCTGGTGCTCGTCAACGCGCTGATGATCCAGCTCTACATCCCGCTCAACTTCCTGGGCGTGATCTATCGCGAGATCAAGCAGTCGATGATCGACATGGAGAAGATGTTCGCGCTGCTCGGCCAGCATCGCGAGATCGCCGACGCGCCCGACGCGCAGCCGCTCGTCAACCGCGGCGGCGCGGTGCGCTTCGAGAACGTGCGCTTCGGCTACGACCGCGACCGCGAGATCCTGCACGACGTCAGCTTCGACATTCCTGCCGGTCGCACGGTGGCGGTCGTCGGGCCGTCGGGCTCGGGCAAGAGCACGCTGGCGCGTCTGCTGTTCCGCTTCTACGACGTCGACGCCGGCAGCATCCGCATCGACGGCCAGGACATCCGCCACGTGACGCAGGAGAGCCTGCGCCGCTCGATCGGCATCGTTCCGCAGGACACGGTGCTGTTCAACGACACCGTCGAATACAACATCGCCTACGGCCGCACCGACGCCGACCGTGCAGCGGTCGAGGGCGCGGCGCGCGCGGCGCACATCCATTCGTTCATCGCGTCGACGCCGAAGGGCTACGACACCATGGTCGGCGAGCGCGGGCTCAAGCTCTCGGGGGGCGAGAAGCAGCGCGTCGCGATCGCGCGCACGCTGCTGAAGAACCCCCCGCTCCTGATCTTCGACGAGGCGACGTCGGCGCTCGACTCGGCCAACGAGCGCGCGATCCAGGCCGAGCTGCAGAGCGCCGCGCGCAACAAGACCGCGCTCGTGATCGCGCACCGGCTCTCGACGGTCGTCGACGCGCACCAGATCCTCGTCATGGAGGCCGGCCGCATCGTCGAACGCGGCAGGCACACCGAGCTGCTCGCGCTCGGCGGGCGCTACGCCGAGATGTGGAGCCTGCAGCAGGCCGGCGACGAGATCGCGGCCTGACGGCGGATTCCCGGACGCGCGGCCTCGCGCGAGCGACGGAAATCCGACGCTCGCATCCGGGCGCCGGCGCGCCCGGTGAGGCGGCCCCGGCGCCTACACTCGCGCCCCGTGGAGACCAAGTGGCTCGAGGATTTCATCAGCCTCGCCGAGACGCGCAGCTTCTCGCGTTCGGCGCAGCTGCGCCACGTCACGCAGCCGGCGTTCTCGCGCCGCATCCAGTCGCTCGAGGCGTGGGCCGGCACCGACCTCGTCGATCGCTCGTCGTACCCGACGCGTCTCACGCCGGCGGGCGAAACGCTCCACGCGCAGGCGCTCGACATCATCGGAGCGCTGCAGGCGAGCCGCAACATGATGCGCAGCCACAAGGCCGGACGCCGCGACATGGTCGACTTCGCGGTGCCGCACTCGCTCGCGCTCACGTTCTTCCCGCACTGGCTCGCCGAGCTGCGCACACGCTTCGGCGCGCTCAAGTGCCGCCTGATCGCGCTCAACGTGCATGACGCCGTGATGCAGCTCACCGAGGGCAGCTGCGACCTGCTGCTCGCCTACGACCATCCGTCGCAGCCGCTCGCGTTGAGCGGCGAGCGCTACGACATGCTGAGCCTCGGCCGCGAGACGCTCGCGCCGTTCTCGCGGCCCGACGCCGAAGGCCGGCCGCTGTTCGCCTTGCCGGCGCCCGAGGGCGGTGCGGTGCCGTTCCTCAGCTACGCGCCGGGCGCGTACATGCACCGGCTGGTCGAGGTGATCACGCGCCAGGCGGCCGGCGCGCCGCTCTTCGAGGCGGTCTACGAGACCGACATGGCCGAGGGCCTCAAGGCGATGGCCCTCGAGGGCCATGGGCTCGCGTTCCTTCCGAGCGGGTCGGTGCGCAAGGAACTGCGCAGCCGGCGCCTCGTTCGCGCGAGCGAGCCTGGAACGTATGAACTCTCGATGGAGATCCGGATCTATCGCGAACGCGCAGCGGCAGCGCGCCCGGCCCGGGCCCAGGCCGATGCGTTGTGGGAGTTCCTGCGCAAGGCGCCACCGGCGAGCGCAAGCGCCGAAAACTGACGGCGCGGGCCCGTTGGCCCGATGCTTGCAAGCTTCGGTGTTCAGGCTCGGGTGAAACCCTTGCTGCTCGGCCGGTGCGTCTGCCGCGGCGGCCAAGCTCCTACAATTTCCTCGTCAACGAGCGCGCCTGGCCGCGCTCCCTACCTTCAGGAGTTCGCATGAAGAAATCGTTTCTGGCCGCTGCAGTGATCCTGGCGTCGGCGGTTGCCGGTGCCGGTTCGGCGCATGCTGCCGACACGCTGGCCAAGATCCGCACGGCCAACAAGATCGTGATCGGCACGCGCGACTCGTCCGCTCCGCTCGCCTACACCACCGGTGACGGCAAGTACGTCGGCTACCACGTCGAGGTGTGCCAGCGCATCGCCGACGCGATCAAGACCAACCTCAAGCTCGCCAACCTGCCGATCGAGTACCAGCTCGTGACTTCGCAGAACCGCGTGCCGCTGGTGCAGAACGGCACCGTCGACATGGAGTGCGGCTCGACGACGAACAACGCGACGCGCCAGAAGGACGTCTCGTTCGCGCCGACCACCTTCGTCACCAACGTGCGCATCGCGGTCAAGGCGAACTCGGGCATCAACTCGATCGCCGACCTCAAGAACAAGACCGTCGCCACCACCACCGGCACCACGTCGGTCCAGCTCCTGCGCAAGCACGAGCGCGCCAACGGCGTCGACTTCAAGGAAATCTTCGGCAAGGACCACGCGGACAGCTTCCTGCTGATGGAGTCGGGCCGTGCCGACGCGTTCGTCATGGACGACAACATCCTGGCCGGCCTGATCGTCAACTCGAAGAGCCCCAACGACTATCGCATCGTCGGCGAAAGCCTCTCGGAAGAGCCGATCGCGATCATGATCCCGAAGGACGACCCGGCCTACAAGAAGCTGATCGACGACACCGTTATGGGCATGATGAAGTCCGGCGAGCTCGAGAAGATCTACAACAAGTGGTTCCTCTCGCCGATCCCGCCGCGCAACGCCACGGTCAACATGGCCATGAGCGCTTCGCTGAAGAACGCGATCGCGAACCCGAACGACCGCCCGGCCGAAACCTACGTGCGCAAGTAAGACCGGCCGGCGGGCTCGGCGCCCCTAGGTAAGCCCCACCGGCTGCCGGCGCAGAGCTTGCTTACAGTTGGTCCGCGCGGCGCGAAGCCATTCGCGCCGCGTTTTTTTTTGGGGCTCGACCCCCTTCGCGCCGGCTCCCACCGGCGCTGGCTTGATGGAGTTCGCATGGGAAAGTGGGACTGGGAGGTATTTCTTCAGGACACCGGAGGAGGCGAGACCTACCTCCAGTGGATGATGTCCGCCTGGGGCTGGACCGCCTCGGTGGCGCTGCTGTCCCTGATCGTGGCGTTGGTCGTGGGTTCGCTGATGGGAATCCTGCGCACGACCCCGAACCGCTTGTTCGTCGCGATCGGCAATGCCTGGACCGAGCTGTTCCGCAACATCCCGCTTCTGGTGCAGATCTTCCTCTGGTACCACGTCATCCCGTCGATCTTCCTGTCGCTGCGCAGCCTGCCGAGCTTCGTGCTCGTGGTGTTCGCGCTCGGCTTCTTCACCTCGGCCCGCGTATCGGAGCAGGTCAAGGCCGGCATCCAGTCGCTGCCGCGCGGCCAGCGCTACGCCGGTCTCGCGATGGGTCTGACGCTGCCGCAGACCTATCGCTACGTGCTGCTCCCGATGGCGTACCGCATCGTGATCCCGCCGCTCACCAGCGAGTCGATGAACATCATCAAGAACACGTCGGTGGCGTTCGCGGTCAGCATCGCGGAGCTCACGATGTTCGCGATGCAGGCGCAGGAGGAGACCTCGCGCGGCATCGAGATCTACCTCGCCGTGACTGCGCTGTACTTCGTGTCGGCCTTCGGCGTGAACCGCCTGGCTCACTTCATCGAGCAGCGCGTGCAGGTGCCCGGCATGCTCGGCGGCGCGAAGTGACGGAGGGCATGCGATGAACATGAACCTCGACTTCAGCTTCTTCACCGGGAGCCTGTTCACCAACTTCATCCTGAAGGGGCTGATCTTCTCGTTCCAGCTCACGCTGATCGCGATGATCGGCGGCATCGCCATCGGGACCCTGCTCGCGCTGATGCGGCTCTCGGGCAAGCGCTGGCTGGTCATGCCGGCTGCCGCCTACGTCAACGTCCTGCGGTCGATCCCGCTGGTGATGGTGATCCTCTGGTTCTTCCTCCTGATCCCGCTGCTGCTCGGCCGTCCGCTTGGCGCCGAGGTGTCCGCGATCATCACCTTCACCGTGTTCGAGGCGGCGTACTACTCGGAAATCATGCGGGCCGGCATCCAGTCGGTCGCCAAGGGCCAGGTGCATGCCGGCTACGCGGTCGGCATGACGTACGCGCAGTGCATGCGCCTCGTCGTGCTGCCGCAGGCGTTCCGCAACATGCTGCCGGTGCTGCTGACGCAGACCATCATCCTGTTCCAGGACACGTCGCTCGTGTACGCGATCGGCGCCTATGACCTGCTGAAGGGCTTCGAGGTGGCGGGCAAGAACTTCAATCGTCCGGTCGAGGCGTACCTCTCCGCCGCCATCCTGTACTTCATCATCTGCTTCTCGCTGTCGATGCTGGTCCGCCAGCTGCAGAAGCGGATCGCCATCATCCGTTGAGCCTGGCCACCATGATCGATATCAAGAACGTCTCCAAGTGGTACGGCACCTTCCAGGTGCTGACCGATTGCACGACCTCGATCCAGAAGGGCGAGGTGGTCGTCGTCTGCGGGCCTTCGGGCTCGGGCAAGTCGACGCTGATCAAGACCGTGAACGCGCTCGAGCCGTTCCAGAAGGGCGACATCGTGGTCGACGGCATCTCGCTGTCCGATCCGAAGACCAACCTTCCGAAGCTGCGTTCGCGCGTCGGCATGGTGTTCCAGCACTTCGAGCTGTTCCCGCACCTGACGGTCACGCAGAACCTGACGCTGGCGCAGATCAAGGTGCTCGGACGCAGCCAGGACGACGCCCGCACACGCGGCCTCAAGATGCTCGACCGCGTGGGCCTGACGGCGCACAAGGACAAGTACCCGGGGCAGCTGTCGGGCGGTCAGCAGCAGCGCGTGGCGATCGCGCGTGCGCTCAGCATGGACCCGATCGTCATGCTGTTCGACGAGCCGACGTCGGCGCTCGACCCCGAGATGGTCGGCGAGGTGCTCGACGTGATGGTGCTGCTCGCCAAGGAAGGCATGACGATGATGGTCGTCACGCACGAGATGGGCTTCGCGCGCAAGGTCAGCCACCGCGTCATCTTCATGGATGCCGGCAAGATCGTCGAGGACTGCTCGCGCGAGGAGTTCTTCGGCAACGCCGAAGCGCGCTCGCCGCGGGCCAAGGACTTCCTCTCGAAGATCCTGCAGCACTAGGCGCTCAGGGATCGCTGCGCGATCCCTGAGCGGTTGGAAAGGCAGTGCGCACAGGGCCGGCGGAGCCGGTCCCTGCACGCACGAGAGGTCGCGCTGCGCGTTGCTTCGCTGCGACCCGGAGCGGGCCGGAGGCCCGCCTGTCGCTGCGGCTGATCCGAAGTCGCTCGACGCTGCGGGCCGCGTGTCTTGGCGTCGGGTTCGCGGCGGGTGGGACAATCCGCGGCCTATGACCGATACCCTGACGATCGTCGCGCCGGACGACTGGCATCTCCACGTGCGCGACGGCGCGGCGCTGCGGGCGGTGGTGCCGCATTCGGCGCGCCAGTTCCGCCGTGCGCTGATCATGCCGAACCTGCGGCCGCCGGTGACCACGGTGGAGGCCGCGCTCGCGTATCGGGCCCGCATCCTCGACGCGGTGCCGGAAGGCGTCGCCTTCGAGCCGCTGATGACGCTCTACATGACGGACACGCTGGCGCCGGCGGAGGTCGAGCGCGCGCGCGAGGCCGGGTTCGTCGGCGTCAAGCTCTATCCGGCTGGCGCGACGACCAACAGCGATGCGGGCGTCACCGATCTGCGTCGCATCTACCCGGTGCTCGAGGCGATGCAGCGCATCGGGCTTCCCCTGCTGGTGCACGGCGAGGTGACCGATCCCGAGGTCGACGTGTTCGACCGCGAGGCGCGCTTCATCGAGACGCAGCTCGTGCCGCTGCGGCATGACTTTCCCGAGCTCAAGGTGGTGCTCGAGCACGTGACCACGCGCGAGGGCGTGCAGTACGTCGCTGACGCCGGCCCCCGCGTTGCGGGCACGCTCACCGCGCACCACCTGCTCTACAACCGCAATGCGATCTTCAAGGGCGGCCTCAGACCGCACTACTACTGCCTGCCGGTGCTCAAGCGCGAGGTGCATCGGCGTGCCCTGGTCGAGGCCGCCACCTCCGGCAGCGACCGCTTCTTCCTCGGCACCGACAGTGCCCCGCACGCGGCCACGCTCAAGGAGCACGCGAGCGGCTGCGCCGGCTGCTATACCGCGCTCACCGCGCTCGAGCTCTACGCCAAGGCGTTCGATGCGCAAGGCAGGCTCGATCGCCTGGAGGCGTTCGCGAGCTTCAACGGCCCGGCATTCCATGGGCTGCCGCGCAACACGCAGACGGTGACGCTGCGCCGCGAGCGCTGGACCATCCCCGAGCGCGTGCCGTTCGGCGGCGCCGACCTGAAGCCGCTCGACGGTGGCGAGGCGCTCGAGTGGAAACTCGAATCGGTGGCGGCGTGATCGAGCGCCAGGCGCGCATCGCGCTGCTGATCGACGCCGACAACTCGCCGTCGAGCAAGATCGACGTCATCCTCGCGGAGCTCGCCAAGATCGGCGTGGCCAACGTGCGGCGTGCCTACGGCAATTGGAAGAAGGACGGCCTCAAGGGCTGGGAGGGCGTGCTCCACGAGTACGCGATCCGGCCGATCCAGCAGTTCGACTACAGCAAGGGCAAGAACGCCACCGACATGGGCATGGTGATCGACGCGCTCGACCTGCTGTACACCGATCAGCCCGACGCCTTCGGCATCGTCTCGTCCGACAGCGACTTCACGCCGCTCGTGATGCACCTCAAGGCGAAGGGCGCGCAGGTGTTCGGCTTCGGCGCCAAGAAGACGCCGATGCCGTTCGTCAACGCGTGCTCCCGATTCCTCTATCTCGAGAACCTGGGCCAGGCGGTCGAGGCGATCGACGATCCGCCCGTGCCGCCGGTTAAGGCGGTGCCGCCGGCGCGCCGCTCGCGCCGCGCCGCGACGAAGACCGCGCCCGAGCCCGAAGCACCCGAGCCGGTCGCGCCGGCGCTGGTCGAAGCGGCGGCGACGCGCGTCGACAGCGCCAACCTGCGGCGCGACGCCAAGCTGGTGTCGCTGCTGCGCAATGCGGTCGAGGCGGCGGCGGGGGAGGACGGCTGGTCGTCGCTCGGCGCCGTCGGCCAGCAGATCGGCAACCAAGCCTCGTTCGACCCGCGCAACTACGGCTATCGCAAGCTGCTCGACCTGATCGAGGCGAGCCAGCTGTTCGAGCTCGACCGGCGCGGCAGCCAGGTGGTGCTGCGCGACCGCCGGCTCGCCCGCAGCGCGCGCGCCTGAGGCGCAAAGAAAAAAGCGACCCGGAGGTCGCTTTCGTGTGCCGCGAGCAGCCGCGAGGGCTGCGGCGGTCTTACTTCTTCGGTGCCGACGTGTCGGCGAGCGGACGCGGCTTCTGGCTCTCGGCCTCGGGGCGCGGGGCCTCGCCGGCCGGCTGGGTGGCACCCGACTTCACCGCGGCACGCGTGTCGGCCTTGCGCTCGGGGCGCGAGGTCTGCGACGTCGTGCTCGGCTTGATCGCCGCGCCGGGACCTTCGCCCGCGGGCGGGATCGCACCGGCGGCACGGTCGGCCTTGGTGGTGTCCTTGCGCTCCATGCGCGACTTGTCCGAGGTGGTGCTCGGCTTGACCTGAGCGCCCGGGCCCTGGCCGGCCGGGGCCAGCGCGCCGCTGGTGGTCGGCTGGCCGGACTGGTTGCCAGCCGCCGGCTGCGCCATCGCGGTGTGGCTGATCATGGCAAAGGCTGCGGCGGCGACCGCACCCACAACGTGTTTGGTATTCATCGCTGATCTCCTGTTGGTTGAGGTATGGGCAGTTCGAGACGCCATCGCCTTCGACTCGGCGGGCTGTCGTCGGTCCACGTCGATCCGTTGGCAAATCGTCGGCCCGACCGGTGATCAAAACGCACGGCGCGGCAATCGGTTGACTGGCCGGCGTACGTGTCTCCCTCACAGCGCCCGACGAGAGTGTGCTGCGGTGCAGCGGCGCTGTGTGTAGGCGAGTGTGTCGTCCGGCTGTCGGACCGGCTCAACGATAATGCGCCGGTGAATCGAGCCAGGCCGCCGCTGGCACCTCTCGAGGGGCTGGAGGAAGGTCCGGACTGCACAGGGCGGCGTAGCAGCTAACGGCTGTCCACCGCGAGGTGAGGATCAGAGCAACAGAGACGAGTCGGCGCCGGTCGCAAGGCCGCTGCCGGGTGAAACGGGCAATCTCTACGCGCAGCAATACCAAATAGGCCGGCGCTGCGGCTTCGTGCCGCTGAAGTGTGGCTCCGCACGAGCCGGCGGGTAGGTAGCACCGAGCCGCGTAGCGATGCGCGGCCCAGAGGAATGGCGGCCACGGCGGCGACCGGCGACGGGAGCCGCCGCACAGAATCCGGCCTATCGGCTCGCTTCACGACTGTTTTCGGGCGCGCGGCGGATCCGCGAGCGCGCCGTGGCGCCCGGGCGCATCCGTTGCGGACGCGTCGAACTCGGCATGCGCCTTGCCGACCGCGGCTCCTGCGGCCCGCGATCGGCCGCTGCATGCCGGTGCCCCGTCGGCACCGGCGCTGGCGTGGGGCGCTTCGACAAACGGCGACCCGCCGCATCCCGACCCGACATGAATCCCGACGCCTCGACCCTCTGGCGCGCCCCGCAATGGGCGCTTGCGGTGCTGCTCGCCTGCCTCGGCATGCTGGGCCCGTTCTCGATCGACACCTACCTGCCGGCGTTCACCGGAATCGCGCGCGCGATCGGCGCCTCCCCGGTCGAGATGCAGCAGACGCTGTCGGCATACCTGTTCGGCTTTGCGGTGATGAACCTCTTCCACGGCGCGCTTTCCGACTCGTTCGGGCGGCGCCCGGTGGTGCTGATCGGGCTCGTCGTCTTCACGCTCGCCTCGGCCGGCTGTGCGCTGTCCGAGCACATCGGGGCGCTCGTCGTCTTCCGCGCGCTGCAGGGCATGTCGGCCGGCGCCGGCATCGTGGTCTCGCGCGCCGTGATCCGCGACATGTTCCCGCCCGCCGACGCGCAGCGCGTGATGTCGCAGGTGACGATCTACTTCGGCGTGGCGCCGGCAATCGCCCCGATGGTCGGCGGCTTCCTGCTCGACCACGCCGGCTGGCACTCGATCTTCTGGTTCCTCACCGGGGTCGGCGTGGTCCTGCTCGTCGCCAACGCCAGGCTCCTGCCGGAGACCCTGCACGTGTCGGAGCGCCAGCCGTTCAACGTGCGCAACCTGATGCGCGGCTACTGGTCGCTCGGCAGCAACCCCAACTTCGTGACGCTCGCGCTCGCGAGCGGCATCCCGTTCAACGGCATGTTCCTCTACGTGCTGTCGGCGCCCGTGTTCCTGGGCGAGCACCTCGGCCTCGTGCCGTCGCAGTTCTTCTGGTTCTTCATGCTGACCATCGGGGGGATCATGACGGGCGCCTGGCTGTCGGGCCGGATGGCCGGCCGCGTCAAGGTGACGCGGCAGATCCGCTACGGCTTCATCATCATGGCGACGATCGGCGCGCTGAACCTGGTGCTCAACCTCGTCTTCGCGCCGACGGTGTGGTGGGCGCTGCTGCCGATCGCGATCTACGCGTTCGGCTGGGCGATGATGGTTCCGGTGGTCACGCTGCTGGTGCTCGACGTGGTGCCCGAGCGGCGCGGCATGGCGTCGTCGCTGCAGGCGTGTGTCGGCAGCACCGCGAACGGGCTGGTGGCCGGCGTGATCGCGCCGCTCGTCATGCACTCGACCGTCGCGCTGGCGGCGACCTCGCTCGCGATGATGGCGGTCGGCGTCGTGGCCTGGATCTGGGTCAAGCCGCGTCTGGCGCCCGAGCAACTCGCGCGCTGACGGCGCGCCGGTTCGTCGTCAAGTTCACCGCTGCCGCGCCGATATCGCGGCGTGGACAACACCCGACTCCTTCGCCCGCACGGGCCGGCGCACACCCCGCGCCGGGCGCTCGTCGTACTTCTTCTCGCGGCACTCGCGACCTCGGCAGGCGCGGCCGAGCCGCATGCCGCGCCGGCGCCGCATGCCGCTGCCGCCGCCCAGCGCGCCGCGCCGGCCGAGCGCGCCCAATCCCATGATGCGGCGTCGCCGGTCGACGCGGCTCGACCCGGCGGGCGCGCCGAGACGGCGGCGCCGCGTGCCGCAGCCGGCCGCGAGGCTCCGGCCGAACGAGAGGCCGCGACCGGCGAGCGCGCGCAGGCCGCCGGCACTCTGCGCGGCGGCGCGCTGACGGTCGAGGCGCTTCGCGAGCGCTTGCTGGAGCGCGCGCGCCAGCGTGGGGTCGACGCCGAGACGGCGCCGTCGCGGAGCGTGCGGGCGACCGAGCGCGTGCCCGCATACCGCCCGCGCGTCGCGGCCGCGCCGGAGGCCCCGCCTGCTGCAGTCGGGCACGCCTCGGCGCTCGCCCGGCCGAGCTCGAGCCTGCTGCTCTCGAGCGCACCCCCGGCGTTCGCGCACGCGCCCGGCGGCTCGCCCGCTCACGGCAACGCGGCGGCGCCGGCTGCCCTCGCCACTCGCGCCGCGCTGCCCGGATCGATCGGCCAGGGTGCCGACGTGCACTGGAGCTACGACGGCGCCGGCGGCCCGACGCACTGGGGCGCCCTCAGGCCCGAGTTCGCGACTTGCGCGCAGGGCAGCCGGCAGAGCCCGATCGACATCCGCGACGGCATCAAGGTCGACCTCGAGCCGGTCCGCTTCGATTACCGGCCCGGCGCGTTCCGCGTGGTCGACAACGGCCACACGGTGCAGGTCGACGTCGCGCCGGGCAACTCGATCGAGGTGCTCGGGCGCCGCTTCGATCTGCTGCAGTTCCACTTCCACCGGCCGTCGGAAGAGCGCATCGACGGGCGCCAGTACGACATGGTGGTGCACCTCGTCCACAAGGACCTCGACGGCCGCCTCGCCGTGGTCGCGGTGCTGCTCGAGCGCGGCGGCCCGCACACCGCGATCCAGCACGTCTGGAACAACCTGCCGCTCGAAAAGGGCGACGCCGTCGCGGCGCGCGACCTGCTCGACCCCGCGGCGCTGCTGCCGGCCGACCGGCGCTATTACACGTACATGGGCTCGCTCACCACGCCGCCGTGCAGCGAGGGCGTGCTGTGGATGGTGCTGAAGACGCCGCAGGCGATCTCGGCCGAGCAGATCGGCATCTTCGCGCGGCTCTATCCGATGAACGCCCGGCCGCTCCAGCAGGCGTCGTCGCGCCTGATCAAGGAGTCGAACTGACCGCAGCGCGGCCCCGATAATCGGGCGCCCCGCCGGCGCCGGATCGGCCGCGGCGGCGGGCGATCGGGAGACGACGATGTTCGTGCTCGTTGCCGGCTTGCTGCTGTTCCTCGGCATCCATTCGGTCCGCATCGTCGCGCCGAGTTGGCGCGACGCCCAGCTCGCGGCACGCGGGGAAGGGCGCTGGAAGGGGCTCTACTCGGTCGTGTCGGCGATCGGTCTCGTGCTCCTGATCGTCGGCTACGGCCGCGCGCGCGCCACGCCGGTGGTTCTCTACCTGCCGCCGCCGGGGCTGCGCCATCTGGCGCTGCTGCTGACGCTGCCGGTATTCCCGCTCCTCGTTGCCACCTACGCGCGCGGCGCGATCGCGGCGACGGTGCGCCACCCCATGCTCGCCGCGGTGCTGCTGTGGGCGCTCGCCCACCTGCTCGCCAACGGCACGCTCGCCGATCTGCTGCTGTTCGGCGCGTTCTTCGTCTGGGCGTTCGCCGACCTGATGTCGGCGTTGCGCCGCCCGGCGCCAGCCGCTGCGTCGGCACGCTGGGGCCGCAACGACGCCATCGCGATCGGCGTCGGCCTCGCCCTGTACGCCGCGTTCGCCGGCTTCGCGCACCGCTGGCTGATCGGGGTGTCGCCGCTCGGCTGAGCGCCACGGTCGGCGGCGCCGAGCCGGATCGCGCCGCCCCGGCGACGCGCCGGCAAGGGTTCCGCCGCCCGCGCTCCCGGCTTCACCGCCCGACCGGCACATCGCGCTCGGGCAGCCGCGGCGCAGCCGTGCTCTCGCACCGGGGCGCGACGCATCCGTCTCGAACCCTCGCACCATGCCCGCGTTCGTCGGCCGCAACGCGGCGCCGTGAGGAAGTCACGCCTGCGCCGCTTTCGCGCTGACGGGGGACAGAACATCTGCGCAACCGGAAATGGTTTGCGGAAGAGCCCGGAAGGGTCCGGAAGAGCCCGGCAAGTCGAAGAAAAAAATGGGCCCGCCTACGGGCGTCAGCGAGACGCTCTACCCCTGGATGCACTACTACAAACGTGCGCCCAGGTGCGCAAACCTACTGTCCAAGAGCTGGCGCCGCGTCTGGACCTCAAGCCGGCGATCACGCGTTGGTGAGTTCCACCCTTCCATCCGGGCGAGCAGGGCGCAGCCGCAGCACCTGTTGGTCAGGCTCGCAAACGTTCTGTCTGGCGGAAACGTTGGAACGTAGGAACCCGTGCGCTCAGTGCCTCGGATCGGTTCCTACGACGCCGCCGTGGAGACACCCTCCGGCCGCAACTCGCGCTTCCCCGCGGCGGGCTTTTGGGCCACCACGACTGATTGCCAGCGCCCTATCAGGGCCTGTGCGCTCAGGTGCCGGTCTTGGGCGTCGCGCTGCCGTTCTCTTCGACCAGACGGCTCCGCTCGGAAATGGCTGCGCCTCGCGCCATGTTCCTGCCCTCAGCGCCTAGATCGGCCGCCTCACGCCCGGAGCTGCAGAGGGCGTTGTAGATCTCCCCGGCCAGCAGCACGATCCTCGCCCAGTAGATCTGGGGCTCCGGGTACATGTCCTCGGTCAGGCCCCACCGCTCGAACTCGGCCTTTAGGTCTCGGGCCAAGCTGGCGAGCCTTACGGGGCTCACCAAGCCCTCGCCCGCTCTGAGCTTCGGTTCTGGTCGTCCAAGCAGTAGATACAGCGCGTCAGCGCCCATCCTGCCCATAGCGGCGACCACGCGGGCGCCAGGCTCGGCTGCACCCCGCTCGTACTTGCCCCACATCTCTCTTCGGACGCCACAACCATCGGCGGCCATCTGCTGGGACAAGCCAAGCCGTTCACGCTCCTCGCGCAGCCGCACACCGAACGCCTGAGCATCAAAGTCGACTACATCGCTTGCCTTGGGCATCAAAGAGCTCTAGCATTGAACCGTTGTTTACCAAAGTGAGCTTAGCGCTTCACAAGGCGGGCATAGCGTGAAGACACCCAAGCAAGCGAAGGCCGAGTTCGAAGAGCGCGGCCTCCCCATTTCTTCGTGGGCCGACGAGCGTGGCTTCTCGCGGGCGCTGGTTTATGCCGTCCTCGCTGGACGAAAGAAGGGCAAGCGAGGCGTGTCGCACGAAATCGCTGTTGCGTTGGGTATCAAGCCCGCTCCGCGAGGGCTGCCTTCCCCGTGAAGCTAGGCACTACGATCTCCGCGGCCGAGGCGGCCGTGTTGCTGGGCACGACATCTCGCGCTGTGCGCAAAGCTTGCCTGCACAACCGCTTGGATGCAAAGCTATCGCTAGGACGCGGCGGCTCAGAGTATCGAATTCTTCTCGAGTCGCTGCCGCAAGAGGCGCAACTCCGCTACTGGTTGCAGCGACTGAGCGCCCAGCCGGCCGCGTCGCGTCGCGAATATCTGCGAGACCTCGGGTTGGCAGAGAGCCTTGAGCGCGAGCTCGCCGGGCTCGCCGGGGTTACTCGAAAGCAGCGAGCTCAGCCAAGGCCCCTGACGACGCAGGAGGCTACGCAGGCGCGGCTTGCCTTCGAGCAGCTGCCGCCCGGCGTCCAGCGCGAAGGCGAGCGGCGCATGCGCATCATGCTTGCGCTGCACGACGCACAAGGCCGAACACGCACCGAGCGATATCGCGCGGTGGCGGAGGAATGCGGCGAGTCGGTCGCGACCCTGCGCCGCTGGTACGCCCGGGTAAGTCACCTGACGCACCACAGCGACTGGATTCCAGCGCTGGCGCCCGCCTGGTGCGGCGGGCGCCCCAAGGCCGAGCTGAGCAACGACGCGTGGCAGTTCATCCTCAGCGAGTGGAGCGTCCAGTCCAAGCCGGCGCTGCTGCCGATCTATCGACGCGCGGCGGTCGAGGCAAGTCGACACGGGTGGGAACTTCCTTCCTACAAGACCGTAAAGCGTCGCATCGACGCACTGCCGGCCACCGTCAAGGTACTCAGGAGAGAGGGCAACGAGCCCTTCGGAAAGCTGTTCCCCGCTATTCAACGCGACTACTCGACGCTCGGCCTGCACGATATGTGGGTCAGCGACGGGCGCAAGGCTGACGTGTTCTGCAAGTGGCCCGACGGTTACGTCGGGCGTCCGATCCTGATGGCGTGGCAAGAGCTGCGAACCCGCAAGGTCTTGGGTTGGAGGCTCGGCAAGGTTGAGAACGCCGAGCTGACGCGGCTCTCGTTTCGCGACGCGGCGCAGCGCTCCGGAGCGCTCCCGCACGAGGCGCTGCTTGACAACGGCCGGGCTTATGCGTCGAAGCAAATCACAGGCGGACAGCCCACTCGCAATCGCTTCAAGTTCGACGAGGGCGAGGCGCACGGGCTGCTGACGCTCCTAGGCATCAAGCCTGTGTGGACGACGCCTTATCGCGGCCAGTCAAAGCCCATCGAGAGCTACTGGAACACGATTGCCGAGGCGGAGAAGTGCGCTGCCTTCGTGGGCAGCTACTGCGGGAACAAGCCCGATGCCAAGCCCGAAGATTTCGACCCGCGCAAGGTCGTTCCCATCGAACACTACGCGGCCTTTGTCAGAGAGACGATCGAGGAGAAGAACGCACGGCCCCACCGCGGCGACAGCATGGACGGGCGCAGCCCCGACGAGCTGTACAGCGAGCTCTTGGGCGTCACGCCCGTGCGGCATCCGACCGAGCAGCAGCTGAGGCTGTGCCTCTTGGTCGCAGAGCAGGTTCGACTTGACGAGGGCTACGGCCTCACCATTCTTGGCAACCGCTACTGGTGCGAGGCTCTCGCTCACCTCCAGCACCGAGGACCGTACACCGCTCGCTTTGATCCGAGCGATGCGAACACTCCAGTCGCGGTCTATGACGGCGAGCGGTTCCTGTGCGAAGTCCCGATCACGCTGCGCGTCGGCTTCCGGGACATGGAGGCAGCCAAGGACCACATGCGCGAGAGGCGCCGCGCGCAACGAGCTGCGAAAGAAGAGGCCGCTGCGATCGCCGGCATGGAGCGGGCGAAGAGAAGCTGGGAGCAACCGCTCGCAGAGGCTCAGGAGCCCGGCCGTCAACCGACGCCGCCGATACCTCTTCTCGTGCGAACGAGCCGAGTGCATCGCACCGACCGACCACCGTTGCAGACCGCTGCCGATCGCGAGCGAGAGCTGCAGGAGTTCCGCGCAAAGCGCGACCGCGGCTTGCGACTACTACGTGAGGGCGACGAAAGGAAGAAGGCCGCAGGCGGCCTGTGAAGGGTGGCCCGGGATGCGTGCACCCCGGGCCGTGCATCGACTAGCGGACCCCTGGTCTGACGGCGAAATCAGGAGAGCCAGGGGTCAGCTGATCCAGCGAGGAAATTATATGGACACGGAGCTCAGGCGAAACATCGACAGCAGGGTGCGGCAGGAGATCGAGGACGCGCTATGGAACGTCCCACCTGGGGCACAGCGCCTCCAGCCGCCGCTCTCGCGAGAAGACGAGCTCGCCGCCGGCGCTGACGACGCGCTGAAGGCGGAGCAACTGCGCACGTTGCTGCGGGAAATGTGCGACGCGGGCAAGTCCCTCAGGACGCTCGCTGTGGAGACGAAGGTGTCGCACAGCGTCCTGACGAAGTGGCTGACCGGGAGCTATCCCGGCGACAACGCCGGCGTACTCGAAAAGCTACGGCGCTGGGAGCACACCAGAAGCGTTTCGCCTGGGGAATTGCGCTATCCAGGCATGCCTACCTGGGTCCCGACACAGACCGGCCGCGACATCGAGACCGCACTCGCGTTTGCTCAGCGTGAACCGAGCATCTCGGTGATCTTCGGAGGGGCCGGCGTCGGCAAGACCACTGCTATCCGCCGCTATGCCGAAGAGAACAATAACGTCTGGGTGACGACCAGCAGCCCGGCGCGTGGCTCGATGGCTGCTGCCCTGAGCGACGTTGCAGACACGTTGGGCATGCGCGGGCTTCCCCAGCGCCCTGACCAGGTCTCACGGGACATCATGCAGGCACTTCGAGGAACGGAGGGTCTGCTGATCGTCGACGAAGCGCAGCATCTGAGCGTCGGCGCCCTTGAAGAGCTTCGCTCGATCCACGACTCGTGCGAGATCGGCCTGTGCCTGAGCGGAAACGACTCCGTGTACTCGAAGATGACCGGTGGCGGGCGGAAGGCTGTCTTTGCCCAGCTCTTCAGCCGCATCGGCTGGCGACTTCCTCTGCGAGGTCCCACGGCCGCCGACGTGGACGCGATCCTGGATGCGTGGAAGGTGCCCGGCGCCGCCGAGCACGACGTCGCGCGCCGCATCGCCTCGAAGCCTGGCGGGCTGCGCGGCCTGTTCCAGGTGCTGAGGCAAGCACGCATCGCTGCGGCCGGTGCGCCGGTTACGGCGCAGCTGATGAGCATGGCTTGGCGTGATCTCGGAGGTGACGCATGAGCTCGCACCCGGTTCCCCATCTCTTCGACGCCGAGCAGCTCGTTGATCGCGCCATCAGGGGACAGCTCCTGCCGCCCTCGCAGCGCGACTGGGCGCTGGCGCTCGCAGCCATCGATCCAGTTCTCTTCAGCTCGTACCTACGCACAGCTCAGGTGCTCGAGTCATCCCGTCGCGAACGAGAGCAACTCGTCGATCGCGCCATCAGAGGCCAGCTCTTGCTGCCCTTACATCGTGACTGGGCGCTCGCGCTTGCTGAGGCCGACCCGGAGGGCTTCAGCGCATACCTGCGCGACCGTCACGAGGCGCTCGGCTCGTCCGGCAGTGGCACGCGCGCGGCACTGGATCAAGCGACTGCGGACCAACCCGCGCGCGTCTCGCTCCGCCCGCGACGTGCGGTGCGCCGAGCGACGGAGCCGAGGAGGTCTGAGTCCAATCCCGGAGGACCCCAGGCCCGATAGGAGAGCGACGTGAGCAGCAGGCGGAATCCTTCGAAGGCGCGCGAGTTGGCGGCAGCAACGCGAGCCGTGCTGCGGCATACCCCGCATGGCAAGAAGTCTCAGATCACGGAGCGCGCGGCGAGAGCGCTCGGCTGCAGTCGGGCAACGCTCTACCGCAAGATGCCCCCCGATCCTCTGAAGATCGAGCGGCTCGTCGACCAGGCGATCCTGAAGGGGCGCCTCCTGGCCGATCAGCGCGCGTGGGCCCTGTCGTTTGCGCGGGTGGATGCGCCCAGCCTGCGCTCGGCGCTGAAGAGCGGAGCGCTCCCTGCAGCAACCCCGGTGCTGCTCAGCGCACGAGAGGGCGCGCTGCTCGATGCATTCCGGCGAGCACCGTTCGCGACGCAACTCGAGATCGAGAGCAAAGCGGCGGCGTCAAGCATCGAAGGGGAAGCGGCCGCCAAGCCTGGTGACGGAGCGCCTAGGGTCGGGCATCGGTCTGGTAGTCCAGCCACGCGGCGCGGCACCGGAAGCGCGAAGGCGCGGCAGCGGAAGGGCCGTGCGCAGACCGAACGCGGCGCAGCTCCGATCACGAGCGCAGCGCGCAAGTCATGAAGCCGCGCCTGCGCCTCGTTCATCAACGGCAGAGCTTCATCGGCCGAGTGGCCGCAATGTGCAGGCGGGCTCGCGACTTGGCGTGCTCGGTGGTTGCTCCTCGGACTCAGGCATCAAGACCCGATCCTGTTCGAAAGGCGACGTACGACCCGCGCCCGTTCCGCAGTGGCAAGAAGCCCAAGCGATGAGGCTGGAAATCAGGGGAGCAGCGATGACACACGTCGGACACCGAACGAAGCATCTCCAGCCGAGCACCATCTCCAGTGGCGAGCAGGCACGACCAGCTCTCCGGGCTCAGAAGCTCGCGCTCGTTCACGTCGCGCTCAAGCAGACTGGGTTGAGCGAGGCGGAGTACCGGGAGCTGCTGCGAAGAAGCGGCGGGGTCAGTAGCGCAAAGGAGCTCAGCGAAACAGGCTTTCGGCAGGTGATGCTCGCCTTCGAGCAGCTTGGCTTCGTCCAGCGCACTCGGAAGCACTTCGGCGCGCGTGCCGGCATGGCGACGCCGGCCCAGCTGGTGACCATCCGCCGGATGTGGTCGAAGTGGTCGAATGTGGGAGACGACGCGTCGCTGAATCGCTGGATCGCTGGCCGGTTTGGCATCAGTGCTCTGCGGTTCGCCGACGTTGGAACCGCACAACGCTGCATAGAAGCGCTCAAGGCGATGCTGCGGCGTGCGGCCGCCGACGAAAGCGCAAGCTAGGCTCAGCTAAGCGCTCCGTTCACGAGCGAAGCTCAGTGGCCGGTGCGGCTGCGCTCCTGGGCCTCCTCGAGCTGCTGCCGCATTCGCTGCACCTTGTCGTACACGGTTGCCATTCGAAAAACGTGCATCGTCGCCGCGAGGGTCGAGGTCAGCGCGTACAGGAATAGCCCGAACCCGACGCAACCACCCAGGAGGTTCAGCCAAGGGAGCGCGCGGGCGATCGGCTCCGGCCAAGGCACATAGACCCACCATGCCTTGGCTAAGAGCGCTGCGAGTAAGGCCGCGCACTGCATGACGATGAAGTGGACGAAGGCACCGCAAACCACAACGAAGAGGGTCGGCTCGTCAGGAGCGTCCGGGTCGGTCGCGACGAGCGTGCGCTTGAACTGCTCGTCGCCGAAACCCATGAACATCGCGAAGCCGCCGAGGGTAAACCCGAGCAGGTTCGGCAGGACGCTGATCACGGTGTCCCACCACAGCGGAGCCGACCAGTAGGGATACGCAAACGCCGTCAGCACGAGCGCCAGGTGAAGGTAAGGGGAGCGCACCAGCGCCCGCACGCCACCATAGGCATGCCAGTAGACGGCGAAGTTCTCACGAACGTCCCGATACATGGACTTGCTGTCGGCGTCGGAAGTCACAGGCTCACTGGCCGAGCTTGTTGTCGGCGGCCCGCCCCAACACCTGGAACGTGGTCTCGAGTTCCTCGTCGAGCAGCACCGGCTCCAGCAACGGCCGGCTGTCGGTCGAGTCGTCGAACCGCATGTTGTTCTCGTCGCGCCCCTGAACGCGCACCTTGCCGTTGGTCGCAGCGACCACGGCTAGCTCGGCCGTATCGCGATCCGGAGTCAAGGTCTGACCCGCCTCTGCGACGAGCTCCTGCGTCATCTTTCGAGCATTCTGGGCTTCTAGTCGCTCCAGGAAGCGTCGCGCGACCGCTCCCACGTCATCCGGATTGGGCCTCTTGAGCTCGATCTCGAGGCGACTCAGCACGGGAATGGAAAGCATGCGATCGAGCGCACCCACCTCGGGCACCGCGGTGACCTCGAGCGGTGGAGCACCTGCCGTAGCTGCGGCCTGGTTGAGCAGGTTCTCGAGGAACCGGACGGCCACAGCGGGCGCCATGTGATTGGCCCGATCATGGGCGACGTAGTAGAGCATGTGGCTCTCGGGCCTGAAGTCGAAGGGGAACTGCTGCAGGTGCGGCAGCAGGTGGGCCGGAATCTCAATCTTCTCAAGTTCCTCGTCAGTAGCCTGCTCCTGCGTCATGCTGTTGAACCACGGCTCGTTCGGATCGATCTTCACGAACCTGTAGATCACGCCGGTGAGCCGGTCAGGCAGTTCCGACGTGTACAAGGTACCGAGCAGCATGGCTCGGAGCGAGCCTTGCCGCAGCGTGCGCTTCATGCGGTAGGCGGCTTCGAACACGCGAACGTACTGCGCAGCCGAGTGCGGCTGATGCATCGCGATGTTGATGGCGGCCAGCTGGATCGTTCTCAAGGATTCCCTCCGGTGCAACTGCCCCTTGCCTCCCCGGCGAGCAGGGCCGCCGGATCATCTCATCGGAGCTGCATTGACTCGAGGAGGCATCCACGGGACATTCCCGTAGGGCGCGCCCCGCCGCGTTGCTCGACGCTTTTCCACCGCAGGAACCCACGTCCGCGTATGCCCGCTGTTGCCAAGCTCTCGACCAGCCCCCTGAAGAACACGCGGCTCCTGCGCCGCGCCGGCAAGAAGCTGGGCATGCCGGGCGCCGGGCGCCGAACGGATCGGCGCGCGCGTGAGGGAGCTGCAGGCGGTGCAAGCCGCGCAGCCACTGCCGGCCCGGCCGGCGCTGCTCGCGCGGCTCAGCCCCGAGCTGCTCGACGCCTGCGGCGTGGCCAGGCGCGCCGATCTCGAGAGCGTCGGAGCGCCGGCGTTGATCAGCCCGGCCGGCGTGCTAGCGGGCTCGATCGCCGCGCTGCCGGCCGCGGAGCTCCTCGAGCTTCCAGGATCGATGGGCGCGCTGCGGACCCCGCTCCAGGAGCCGAGCGGCGCGGGACCGCTTCGGCGGGAGCCGATTAGAGGCCCTACAAGGCCCGATCTCGCTTTCGGGCCACCCTGGCCCTACGGGAGCGCCAGACCCCCCGATTGAACGTTTTTGCACAGCGCGCCGGGGCTGTTCGCTTGAGCGGCGGGCAATCAACCGCGCCAACTGCTGGCCGCTGCGCGAGTCGGACCCGCGCGGATTCCATTGAACTGGTTCAGCTGTGCCGGGTCGGTCACTGAGCCGACTATTCCGGGGTGAACCAGGCTCGGATGACGACGACGCTGCAACCGCTTCCGCACCTGGTGGCGATTGCGCAGCGCGCGCTGCAACAAGCCGGCATGGCCGAAGGCCGCGCCGCTCAGCTGGCCGACAAGGTGGTCGAAGCGTTCCGCCAGGAGTTCAACGGCCATCACCTCTACATCCCGAGCAGCCGCCAGCGGGTCACCAAGGCCGAGCGCGCGCTCGAGGCGACGTTGCTGAAGGACCAGGGCCTCACCGTCGACCAGATCCGGCTGCGCATGCGCTGCTCGCGGCACTACGTGCAATGCCTGCTCTCGATCGAGCGCAAGCGCCTTGCCGCGGAGGCCGCCTCGAGCGGCGGCGCGCGGCCAATCACCCCGAGGAATTGAACATGGCAACGAACAAGCAACGCACCGGAGCCGATGGCACCGCGCCGACCGCAGCTGCGGCGATCAACGTGAGCGCGGCCGTGCAGGCCGCGAACTTGGTGAAGGAAACGCTCGCGGCGCTCACGCGCAGGCGGGACGAGCTCACCGCCGAAAAGGAGCGCCTCACCGCGCGAAACGCGGAGCTGTGGCGGATGCCCATCGTCGGCGCGGAGGCACTCGCGTTCGTCCAGAGCAGCATCGACATGCTCGCCGCGGAGTTCGTGCCGTCGATCGCCTGGTCGAAGATGCTCGCGCAGTTTGCGCGCCCTTCCGGCCGCCGGGCCGTCGATGGCGACACCGCCTTGCCGCTCAACCTTGCCGATCTGCACATGGTGAGCGGGACGCGTCGCGTCTCGGGCAGCTCAGCCGCGACGGGTCTTCGGGGCGTGCTCGGGGTGGAGACGCTCGGCCTGCTTGCGTATTTCAGCCCATCGTAGACGCTCGTTTCAGCCGATCGTAGACGGCGTTTCAGCCGAACGTGGACGCCATTTCAAGCTGATCGTGGACGACGTTTCAGCCTGATCGTGGACGATTGCGG
>NZ_JABWMJ010000006.1 GCF_013366375.1 Rhizobacter koreensis
ATCGTGGACGGCTGGGATACGATGAACTCATTCACTCGCGTGCTTCCGTGATCGTCCACGATCGCGCTGAAACAGCGTCTGCGATCACGTCGAAACGGACGTCCACGATCGCTGAAATGCGCACGCGCCCTATGCGGCACCCGTCGCGACGGCGGGCAGAATCACAGACCGCCTCCGACGGCAACGGCGAGCAGGAGCGCTGCTGAGGCGATGACAGGGGCGAGAAGGACTGTCCGCTTGGCTGGGCCGAACTGCCGCCAGGCCGCTCCGACGGAGAGGAATAGCGCTAGCCAAGCCGGTGCGCCGACAAGACCACCGATCGATGCGCCCTCAAGCAGTTCGTCGCGCATCGGGTTCAACGGTTCCGTCAACCAGCGCACGACGAAGTAAGCCAGCGTGCCGCAGGCCAGGGAGCTCCAGGCGAAGCTGACCCAGCGCAAATAGCTCAGCGCAAGCCACCGTGGATCTCGCAGATCACGCCGGCTGCGCTCCGGACCCACTTGAGGACCTTCGGAAAGCCGAGAACGAGTGGGCGCGGCTCGCGCAGGTTGTGCAGGAGCTGCAGGCTGGACATTCCTCATGGAATACTGGGTCGCTTGGGCAGACCCGCTGGTGCGTTGCCCATGACGTCGGAGCCGACCTGAACCCGGGCCGCGAGCAGCAAGCCGAATCCGTCCGGCGGCGCGCTACTTGGCCGGGCAGGGACTGGACCGAAGGAGAGCCACCAAGTCGTTGCCCTGACCTAAGGCGCTTGCCGACGGCGTTTGCAAGCGACGCACCTCCGTGGACGTGGGACCGGTAGAGCGAAGTTCTACAAGCGTCAGCGGCTGGCGAAACCAGGCGTACTTGCGCTCCGAATCGATGTACCACGTGAATCGTGGCTCGTTCATTCCGAGGTATGAGCTAGCGTGTTCGACACCCTTGTCGTACAAGCAACCCAACTGTGCCTCGACACGGAACACTGTGTTGGGCTGTCGCGAGCGCAACTCGTCGATCTGCGGGGCAGCGCAACCTACCAGCAGCAGCGCAAGGCTCGCGGACAATCCTTGAATCCCATTCATCCGTTGTCCCCCCAGCTTCGCCGGGTCTTGTTATCGGTCGGGAGGGTGATGCGATCCTGCATGCGCCTCAGCATACCTCGTCGATCGCGCCCTCTTGGGCGAGCACCCCGCGTGTGACAAATGTCACGGCAGCAAGGGCACACCCGTAGCTGAATTCAGCCCTCCCACAGCTTAGCGTGTACCCACAACTGTGGGGAGAACACCCGTGCTGTCGATCCTTAAGAACGCGCGCCTCTGCGCTGCCATGGCATTGCTTACCCTGGTATCGCTGCATGCAAGCGCGGGGGTAATTTACCGATGGACCGATATAGCACCAGACGCCAACGTGGGCAGGTCCACGGGTTTAATCGAGATTGATCCAGCCTACTGGAGTCCCGGGGCACATCTGACTGCGAGCAGTACTCTAAGCCGCGCCCCTGCCGGGGTTCAGCGGTTCTCTTTCCACGGCCCTGCTCTCCAGCTTACACCCGTTGTCACGTTCGATGCGCCGGCCATAGACCTTGTAGTACTCACCTGTGCAACGTCTTCTCCAGGGCTCTGTGGACCCACACAGACGGTATACGTGGAGGGGAGTTTTCAATTCGACCTAACGCTTGGCAGCTTCCTGACGGGCTTCATCTCTGCCTACGACTTCGACTCTAATGTTGCCATGGCCAGCACCGGGCCTTTGTGGACCATTTCAGCTTACAGCACCGACGCCCCAAACGACTGTTACTACCATCTTTGCGCAGGCGGAACAGGAATCTGGACGCTTGACTTGAGTACGGTTCCTGGACTCCCAGAACCTTCCACGCCGCCTCTGCTGATTGCCGCCTCCATCGGACTTATCGCGTTCGGGCGTCGTCGGGCGAGGGATGCCGACAATAAATTGAGAGCGCGAAGGGGCAGCGTTGAGTAAGCAATTGAAAGTGACGACGGCCCTCGTCCTGCTAATGCTCGCCGGCCTCGGGCGGCTTGGACGGCTTGGTGAGAGAAGTCGCTTTCGCCAAGCCGGGACCACGAAGCGGTCCGCGCGGGAACCTGACGCAAGGCGCTCCGCGCGAGGGTCAGGGCAATTCCCCGGCCCGACGTAAGAGCGCGCGGCTCCGGCCTGCCCATTTACGCGCAAGGTGCTCACCGAACCTCAAGATGCTCACCTAGACAGGGCGAGCATCTTTGGTCGAACGTGAGCATCTTGGCCCTCGGATTGGTCAGGAAGCCCGCGCGGCGATCGAACCGATGCGCTCTAAAAGCTGCTCTGGGGCCTCGCAGCGGAAACGATGCAGGTGCTTCGGTGTCGGATCGGTAAGGAAGTTCGGGAAGCGCGCCGCAAGGTCGGCCGAGGACGCCAGGAAGAAGTCCCTCGGGCGGTAGGCCTCCTCCATCCTGACGACTAGGCCGAAGTCGATGTCACGCCTCACCCTGCGCATCTGGAGCTGCCACGTCTGACCGTGCTCGCCGAGAGCTGGCCACAAGAGCAGTACACCCATGGTGAAGGACGGGAAAAGAACCGCGTGCAACTTCCCGTCGTAGGAAACCACGTGGCCCGCTTCACTAAGCCGGTCGGCAAGCGCTCTCCCGAGTTGGCGCGCGTTGGCGATCCGTGCTGCGGCCTGCGCTGAGAGTGCGCGGCTCAGTTGCACTGGGTCGCCTCCGGCGAGCTTGATGCACTCTTCCCAGGGGCCGAGCCGCTTGCGCAGCGTCTGCCTGCTGGCAAGACCAAGAACGCGGAGATCCCTGCTTGCGAGCGTCGATCCCTCTTGCAGCCGTGTCCGCAGCTTGCCGAGCATCTGTTCGTTGCTCTGCTTCTTGCTCAGCTCGAACTCCGCTCGTCGCTGGATCTGCCGCCAGCTCTCGTCGTCGATCAGCCGCGGAACCCCGCCGTCCTGCCGTGTCGCCTCGAAGTCAGCGACCCGGCCTCGGTGCGTGCCCCGGCCCCAGACGAAGTTGCCGACGAGCGCCTCATTCCGGAGCAGGGTAGCGAGACTTCTTCCGCTCAGCGCGCGCCCGCGGTGGTCGCGCCAACCCTCGACCGTGCCAAGCCTGGCGATGTCCGCGAAGGTGAGGCCCTGGCGCGTGTACAGGTCGCAGATTCGCTTGACCAGCTCGACCTCGGCGGGTTCCGCCAGCACCCACTCGATGCGATCGGTCGCGGCCAGCTTGCGTTGACGGTGGGCAAGCACCACGCGGTGCTGACCGTCAGCAGACACTGAGCAGCGTCGGTATCCCAGTGGGGGCAGCGCGCCCATCTGGTGACCCCGGGCAATAACCTGCGCCTGGCCAGCGCGAGCCTTCTTCGACAATTCGCGGCTGTACTCGGCAGCCATTGCGCGCTTCATGCTTTTGAGGAGCGCCGTAATCGGGTTCACCTCTGCGCCGAACATCTCGCCGACGTAGATCACCTCCGCGCCATGCAGGCGGCAGTGATACTCGTAGTACGCGGCAGCATCCGTGTCCTGAAAGCGACCCCACCGGCTCACGTCGTAGACAAGCACCGCGCCGAATCGCTTGTCCTCCACGACGTCCTTCAGCAGTTTCAGGAGCCCTGGGCGGTTCTTGATGTGGACGCCGCTCCGGCCTTCATCTTCATAGGTGGCGACGATCTTGATGCCCCGCGCCTCGGCGTAGGCGGCGATCGCCTCGCGCTGGGTCACAGGAGAGAGGTCTTGCTTGTCGGTCGACATCCTGATGTACTGAGCGGCGGCGGTGGGCGATGCGTTCATGCGGCCTCCGTGGGCGAGGACGCGACTAGGCGCCGACGCAGTGCCAGGGTCAACATGCTGTCTCGGCATCATGGTGGGTGGCGTCGCCTGCCCGGCGAGCACGCTGCCGTGGCCGGCCGCAAGCGGTGAGGCAACCTGCTGGGCTGCCCAACGTCCATCTGATAGATGCCCGTAGCACAATACGCTTGATCAAGGAACGATTTTCATCACGCGTTGAAGCCATGCCGTGTAGTCCGGGCCAGCATCGGCTGTCTTGATCCACCTGTCGTAGGCCGCCAGTATCTGAGGGCCGCGCTGAATCCACGGTCGGAGAACTGTTTCTGCCCATGCCGTGTAAGTCTCAACCTCGCCGTTCTTGAGAATACCGATGTTGGTATGCACAGATCGCAGCAGGTTGAGCTGCAGTATCAAGAGAATCACTTTTCCGCGAGCCTCCTCATTTCCGGCGAACCCTAGGGCTATTTGGTACGGTGTATCAACCTTGTACTTCAAGAAGGACTCGTTGATCTGATTCGCTGTGGACTGAAGTTCAGAAAAGACCTTCTGACGTGCGTTGTCTCGGTGGAGACGCAGCACGTTAAGCAAGCTAACAACACTGATGACTAGGGCCAATGCGGCAAAGACGGTGCTATAGACCTGCGGGTTCAAGTACCAGGCGGCTGGGTCGGCTTGCGTCATCTGATCTCCTATCCACGTTGCTGTCATGGCTCTGCCACGCCGGCGGCGGTACTGGGCCGCGGCGACGGCTGCGCACCGCCACGGCCGGTAGCGGTCGGAAGATGGTGGCACTCCAGCGGTACTCCGTCTATCGGCGGAGACTGGTACCCAACCGGCCTCATGCGGTCCAAGGTTGCTTGAAGGAGTGTGGAGGCGATCCCCGCTCAACGGCAGTCAAGACTGGATGCCTAGCTCCCGCCGAGCAACTATGCGCGCCGCCTTGCCGCCGCACGCGAGCACCGCAACGCTTGCATATCATGCGCGGCATCCCCTTCGGAGACCCTCTATGCGCTGGATCTTGGCTTTAGCCTGCTGCCTGCTGCCATGTCACTCGTACGCCGGCTCGATCTACCTCTGCCGGGCATACAGCGGCGGCACCTTCTGGTCCAAAGCCTTCTGCGGCCAACACAACGCACTGGTCGAGCGAATCGTCAGCGTGCCTGATTCCTTGCCCTGGGAGCAGCAGGTCCAACTTGCTGAGCAAGACGCCGCCCAGCGTGCCAGGGCCACGCGAGATGGCTCTACGACGTACTCGGGGCAGACCAACGGGAGCGCTGCGGCTGCGTCCGCGAAGCAGGCTGAATGTGCCGCTCTGTCAGCGCAAGCGGCGAACTACGATTCCATGGCGCGCCAGGCTCAGACCGGCCAGCAGCAAGACTGGATCACACGAGAGAAGCGCAAGATTACTGACGCGCAGTATCGGCTTCGCTGTTGAGAGTCATGCCATGAGTGGTGCACGTTTGAGCCTGCCGCACGGCGGTTGCTCGGCATGGTTCGGGGCCGTGAAGTGGTCCAGTCTTTTCCTGACCATCGCTTTGACGGCTTGCGACGCCAGCACGGGTTCTGATGGTGCGGCCAGCGGGCACGCGTCACCCGACATCGTGGTGTCAATGGCGACCGAAGAGGACAACCAACGGTCTGAACTGAAAGTAGAAATTGAAGTCGCCAAGGCAGAGTTCGAGGAGAAGTCCGAAGAGCTAAGCGCGGCGGTGCAGGACCTTGATCACAATCGCTGGGCCGAGCAGATGACTGAGATCAGGCATCGCCTCCAAGAGGCCGATGACTCGTTAACCGCCCTTGAGGGGTTGAAGCCGGGTGATCCTGCAGTCATGGCAGCGCGCGACCACCTCGACACGATGGCCGGTCACATGGACCGACTGAAGATCGAGAACTGGCGGCACGTCGCGCCAGATCTGTCCGAAAGCTCATCGGAGTTTGAGGATGCCGCGGAAGCGGTTTCGGCGGAACCCGCCGAAGAATAGGCGGGGCTATATCCGTCGCCGAGCGGCCACGTGGATGCTGCTGCACCGTCCATCCGTGAAATGTTCACGTTGAGCGCGGGTAATCCACGCCTGCTTCATGCGGTGTTCCCGAACCTACTGAGCGGTCGCTATCACAGGACGTGCCATGCGCCACCTTTCCATCTGCCTTTGGCTATTCGCGGCAACCGGCGCCTACGCTCACGGGGGCGGCTTGGATAGCAACGGCTGTCACCATGATCGCAAGAACGGCGGCTATCACTGCCACCGGGCAGTGGTCGCGCCGACGCCGAGCGCCGCCCTGGGCGCGCGACCTAGTCGCCAATATGCGCTAGCTTCAGTACGGACGACGCCGGCCCCCGTCCTGTTGTCGCCGACGTGTCATGTTGGGCCTCGTGGCGGGACCTACACGATCACCGCGAGCGGCCGCAAGAACTACAGCGGCTGCTGACCTACGAGGACGACCAATGGCCACATCTAAGAAGTCAGCAGGCGAGAAAACCTCTTCAGCCGTAGCCAAGAAGGCTAGTTCACATCTTCGAAGCGGCGCGACCAACGCTGCCAGCAAGAAGGTGGCGGGTTCCGCCCTCTCGCAGGTCAAGCCCGGCAAGGAGACCAGCAAGCCGGTGGCCAAGACGGCCTCCAAGAAGCTGGCCAGCAGCACGACTGGAGCGAAGGGGCGGAGCATTGCCGCATCGGTGCTCACCCAAGCGGCCGACGCCCCTCGGAAGTCAGCCAAACGCGCCACAGCCAAGAAGAGCAGCTAGCCCGACCCGGGCTGCATCACTCGCGCACGGCGCCTCTGTGAGGTAGCCCGTTTGTTCCGCCGAGCCGCAATGCCGATGGGTTTTCCGTCGTGGCTGACAAATACGAAGTCATGCACAAGCCCACAATCGCAGCAGGCTATGCGGTACACCTGCTCGCTAGGGACCTCCCACCCGTCATCGTCAGCGCGTGGCCGATAGCGCATGGTGTTCCTGAGGCTTGCAAGCTCCGCCCACGTCATCTCCCGAGGATCGCGCAGGTCGCGCCGGCTCCGCTCCAGATCATTGAGCCTTCGCTGCAGCGTTCCCACTGCGTTCCTCCAGAGCCTTGACACGGCTCGCCAGCTCATCGGTCTCCAGCAGCTTCGCGAGCGCGCCAAGGCCTGTCAGTAGCTGAGCGGCCTGGCTGGGCGGAATCTCGCCCGAGCCCGCTGCAGCCATCACGGCGCGGCCCTGGTCGGTGAGGGAGCCCTCAGGGAGCGCGATCGGCGTCTCCTGCTCCGATGCCTTGATCGGCGGCAGCACGCGCTCCAGAAGCAGCCTAGCGGCCCCTACGTCGCCGGCCTTGGCCTGCTCGACAAGCTTGGCGACGATCCCCGGAATGTGCTCGGCGATGGACGCGCGCAGCTTCGCCACCTGGCCCGTACCCCGTGGGCGTCCGGCTGCATTCCCGCTCTGACCTGCTTGCCACGTCACTTGATGCTGCCTTGATTTAACAACACGTCCCTCGTCCGCTCCGGTGTGGCGACACCTCGATGATGTGCCCGTCCTTGTCCCGCAGTACTGCAGTAGCGGTATCCGTGATTTGCAGACGATCCTCCACGCCGACAAAAATCTGGTTGAGAAAGCGCAACATGTACTCCGTCGATGTGGATTCAGGCGCGAGACGCACAGTGACAATGCGTTCGTGTGCGGCGATTTTCTCTGCCCCTTTCTGTAGCCCGACAGGGGTGACGACAATGCCGCCAGTGGCACCGAGGTCGCGGATGCAGTAAGCGAGGTTGCCCAGCTTGCCCTGATCGACTTTCCTGTGCGGGTAGCGCTTGCACTCAACAACCACAAACGTTCCGTCTATGGTGTTAACGCCCTTCGCATCGATCTCCCAAGACGTGCCACTGGCGCCAGCAAGAATCTGCTTGCCCTGAACTTCTCCCAACCCAAAGTGTCCAGCGAACTGGGTCAGCAGGTGCGCCGCAACCTCTTCGTATGAGCGCCATTCTGTTGAGTCCATGACTTGCTCCGGCGTGCCGCACTACCCGCTGGGTTCCAGCTGTGGGTGGTCAGTCTGACGAGGCGGCTTGTATCTGATGACGCGACGGTCGGCGCCGTTGGCTAGAGGGAGAGCTCTAACGCAGTCACCAAAATGACCGTCAGCCCGGCTGCTTCCGCCTCCTTGATCCGGGCGTCCTGCTCCGGCGTTTGCGGGTCGTCGATCGCCAAAAGGACAGGCCCCGTTTGCACGAACGGTGCTTCAAGCAGGACGAGGCGGGCGTCTAGATTCTTCATGGCGGCTGCTCTAGGATGAGCGATGGAGTTCACTGACTACCTGTGGTGGAAGGCCGGTGCGTTACTCGTGCTGGCGGCGATCTACGGCTTCTGGAACGGCTTTCGGGAGGGTTTCAGTTCCGCGAGCCGGCCACGGGAAGGGTCCGATACAGCCCCGGCCCAACCAGACGGTTCAGCTCCTCAATCCCGTTTGTCTGGCCCGGAGCCCTGAACAGCGCGTTCCGCAGCAGTTGACTGTCGAGCAGGGCGTTCGTTCCTCGTCCGACAGCGGCGGTTCCCCCGAGGGCGGCTACGGCACCTAGCGGGCCTCCACCGAAGCCACCGAGCATCGTTGCTAGGCCGCCAGCACTGACGCGCTGCATGGCCCCATGGTTGCTCTCCCGAGGCTTCAGGAACTGGGCCGCGATGTCCGCGAGTTCCTGCATATCGGCGTTGCCGATGTTCTTCATGTTCGCCAGACGAGCAATCGAGATATCGCCTTCGGCTCCGTTGCCGGCGAGCTTCTGCAGGTCGAGCATGTTCCCGTACTGCTGACGAACAGTCTTGAACTTGGCAGCCTCCTGCGGCCCGAGGCTGCGGTCCAAAGCACCCATCAGGGATCGCTTCAGCTCGGTTGCGTAGTGGGCTTCCGGGCTGTTCCGCGCGCCGATGCGATCAAGTGCCTTCTTGATGTTGTACGCAGCCTGCCCGCTGATCTGGCCCGTGCCAGCCTTCGCGATGATGTCGTCCACCTGATTGCCGATGATGCGGGCGCCTTCTGTGCCGAGCTCACGGGATGCCTTGTTGGCTGCATCAGCCAGGTCACCTAGGAACTGCTGATCGACCTTGACCGTGTTGCCGCTTAGCGTCGCCTCGAACTTCTGCCCGAGGTCGGCCTCGGCCTTCCGAAGCGCCATCGTGACGTTGGGCGAGTTCTGGCCGAACGTTTTGGTGAGCGCCACGTTCAGCTGATCCTGCATCCGCGCCTCGACAGCCTGGCGCCCACTGAATGGGACGTAGCTCAGGCTGGCGGCAGCGGCATTCAGCGGCTTGCTGTTGGCGATCCGATCGGCGGGAATGTCGATGCCCCATTTGTCTTTGGCGACCTTCGCCAGATCCTTCACCTCCGTGGACACCGGGTTGCCCAGAACCTTCCCGGCGGTACGGCCTGCGGCGCCCGATACCGCTCCGACGGCGCGCAGACCCGCTGGCAGCGCCGCTCCAATAGCCGCTCCTGTACCGACGTTGCTGGGGTCGACCAGACCAGCGGCAACGCCACCCACAGCGCCCCCGGCTGCCATGCGGGTTCCCATGTCGCCGATGCGGGCGAGGGCGTTCGCGGGCACCGCGCCTGTGCGCATACCGGCCGAGGACAGCGCGTTGACAAAGGGTGCAGGAGCGCCGAGGACCTTCGCAGCGCCACCCAGAGCGCCTCCAACGCCGGCGGTTGCAGCGATGTCGCCAGCAAGCTGACCACCCTTGAATGCCATCGACTGAGGGTCGAAGTTCTCCTTGAAAAACTCGCCCGTTTGTGCGCGGCTGTCCGGCGTCACAAACAAGCCCTTTGCGGGCGTGATCGAGTGACGCAATAGGGTGTCCCCGACGTTGGCCGCGCTCGATACGAATCCGCCCAGGTTGTTCTTCAGTTCCGTCCCGATCGCTCGGGTCTGGTCTGCGATCCGCTGGCCCATCGACGGCTCTGCCGGCGCGGTAGTGCCCCTCCGTGCGTCCGCATAGGCAGCCGCCACCGTCTCGAACTCGGGCGTGCCTTTCTTGTCCTTGTTGGCGACGATCCAAGCGGCGTATTCGTCAGCGGTAGCCATCACTTGCCCCTAAGGATCGCTTCGGCCTCGGCGTGAATGTCACGCTTGCCGAGCCCCACCGACGCCGGCTGCGTCTGGAACTTGCCGAAGTCCATTGGCGGGTGACCGAACTCCGCGCGAAGCTGGTTGACCTGGTTCTTTCGCAGCTCGACCGCCCGCTCGTTCAGTGCTTGGATCTCGCGCAGCCGCTGCGCCACGAGCCTGGTGTCGTTCGGGTTCGCCAGGATCTCGTTCATGGCGCGCTTGGCGTCGCCCTCCGTCTGAACGCCCTTGTTCAGCAGCAGGACGCCGTTGCGGAGGTTTTCGAGCTTCGCCTTGAAGGATGCGAGGTTCCGGCTTTCCTCAGTGCTCATGCCGACGAGGTTTCGTGCCTCGTTCGCCAGATTGCTGACAGGCCCAAGCTTGAGCTTGCCGCTCTCGAGCTGCTGGCCCAGCGCAGCGAGGTCCGCGTTGAGCCCAGCGAACGTGCCGACCGCCTGTAGCTCCTCGTTCTGCTGCTTGGCAATCGCAGTGGGGAGTGGCTTAGCCGCGGTGCCTGCAGCCTTGACCTTGGCAGGATCGTAGTTGGGGAACCGCTGCTGGAGCTCGGCGAGCACCTGCGCCTTCGCGCCAGGCTTGAGCCCCGACAGTGCCGTCTCAGCAGGTACCTTGCCAGTGCCGATCGCCTCTACGATGCCGGCCAGCGGGCTTGCTCCGGTGAGTGCAGCCGATGGGCCAGGAGAGAGCCGGCTGATCTCGGCCTGGATCGCCTGTCGGGAGGCGGGGTCCTGCTCCTTGGCGAGTTCCTCTTGAAGGATGCGCAGGCGCTCGCTATCGCGGCCAGCTTGAACGCTTGGAGGCACGGAGCGGCCGCCGATAGGCAGCGCTGGGGCCGCGGGCGTGGCTACCGAGGCGGGAACCTGTCGAGGTGCGGCGGGGAGCCCGCGCGGCTGCGCCATCAGAGGCGAGGCAGGAATCATCGGCGCCGTGGTCGGATCGAGCGCGTTGATGCCGTACTCGACCTGAGCCCGCTGGTTGGCCCGCATGTTGGCGCCGGCAGCCATGGTGGCGGCAGCGCGCTCGCGGGAGGCGTTCGTGGCCGCGTTGTTCTCTCGCGAGGTCTGGTCCTTGATGAACGCGTCGAAGCCCATGGCGTTCTTCTGCAGGAACGTCTGGAAGGCGGCAGGCTCGGTCGGGATGTTCTCTAGCGAGCGGTCCAGCGGCCCCATCTGCTCGAACAGCGGCTTCGTGAGCGGGTCCGCGTAACCCGCCTGCATCCATTGGGCCATCTGCTGCGGGTTCTGCACCATGGTGAGCAGATCGCGCTTGCTCCCAAGCGCCAGCTTCGAGGCCTCCATCTGGTGCCTCTGCGCTTGGGTCTGCTTCTCCGCCAGCTCGGCCAGCTTCTCCCGAACCGTCATGGCTTGCTTGCCCAAGCCCGCCTTGTTCAGCCCGCTGATGAGCGACGCATCGTCGGTCGATTCGCTGTAGACCCTGCGTGCCGTCGCGTCATCCGTGAGGGCTTGGCGCTTGGTCTGCAGCTCCAGCGCGCCGGCCTCTGCTTGTTGTCGCGCGGCCTGCAGCTGCGCGATCTGGGCCAGCGCGTTCACCGGGCTGTCGAGCTTCATCGGTTGGAGCCCCAGCAGAATGCGTGCGTCCACCGTCATGGCTTCCTCCCGTACTTCTCCAGCCAGTCGTTCATCTGGTAGTTGTTGAACAGGCCAGAAAGCGCGTTCTGCCAGGTGTTGGCGGAGCCGACGTAGCCTGAGGCTGCGGCGTTGCCCGCACCGATCATGTTCTGGCTGGCGTTGTTGGCGTAGTTCTGGCCGGCCTGCGAGGTGTTGTTTAGCCCCACCTGCCCGAGCCCCGCCATGGAAAGCAGCCGGTTGTAGCTTTGGTCCAGCTTCGTCGTGGCGTAGTCGGTGTTGAAGCGGCTGGCGTCCTTCAGTGCCGCGCCCGAGTACAGGCCGCCATGAGCCGCTGCACGCCTGTCCAGGGCTTGCTGTCCCTGGTCCCGCTGCCACGCATACCCGGGATCGTTCACGATGCTGCCGGGGTTGCTCTGCAGCCCTTCGATTCTTGCGAGCGCGTTGGTACCTGCCGTCCTCCATGGCGCGTTGTCGGCGCGGATGGTGTCAAACATGTACTTCTGCAGCGCGTTGGCCTTGTCGATGCCCTCCAGCTGAGCATCGAGCCCCTTGTTAATGGCGTTCTGGCCGATGAGTCCGCCAGCGAGCTGCGTTCCAGCACTCAGGAGCGCGCCGTTGCTGACGCCTGGGATGAGCGAACTACCCGCACCAACTGCAGCCGACGTGCCCGCGAGCAGATTGCCACCGCCACCAGCAGCAGCGTTCGCGGCCTCAAGCTGCCCATAAGCCTGCTGCGCGGCCGTCAGTCCGGAGCCCGCCGCACCACCGAACGAGCCTGCCGCCCCACCGATGCCATTCGCGCCCATGTAGCCCGCATCAGCCGCGAGATCCATCCCCGACAGACCCGCCCCCAGCCCAGCGCTTCCAGCGCCTCCGAACGACGCCGCTGCGCCACCAATGCCGTTGGCGCCCATGAAGCCGGCATCCGCTGCCAGCTCCATACCGGAGAGCCCGCCCAGTTCGGCCGCGCCTAGACCCGCGCTCGTCGCCCCGGCCGTTCCACCCCCGGCTGCGCTGCCAGCGCCAGCAGCCGCGCCGGCACCGGCAGCACTCGCCGCCATGAAGGCCACACCACCAACAGCAGCGAGGATCGCCAAGCCGAACGCATCACCGCCGTCATCCTGCGACTTCGACTGCTCGATGCCGACCTTCTTGCCGTCCTTGTCGAAGGCTTGGAGCCGGTACTGACCGTGATCGGCCATCGTGGCGAAGCGAAGGCCGCTGTTGGCTTTGAAGTCCTTCCAGGCTTGCGATTCGCCTTGGGTGTAGCCGTTCTCTACATCACCACCCGTGGTTTCGTAGATCGGGCCACCCGCGTAGCCGATGCTCTTAAGCCACGCCTCGTCCTCGTAGTTCCACGGCACCCACTGCCGATTGGCGTAGGGCGTCCCGTCAGGGTCCATGCCCACGAGCGAATCGTTCAAGATCCACTCGCCTGGCCGCGAGGCTCCTGTTCCGATGGTGTACGTGTCAAACATGGCTGTCCTAGTGCAGGCGCCAGAGCCCGGCCCGGCTACCGAAGATCACGGCTGGCGGCGCTTCGTGATAACGCCCTGTGACGCGCTCGATCTCGGCAGCGATAGCCCGAGCGCTGTCGACGCGGCCGGCCTCATGTGCTGTGACGAGAGCCTCGGCAAGATCCTGGAGGCCAGGGATGAAGGTGGCCAGCTCTAGCTGCGGCTGCTCAGGATCGGCGTAGAGCGCCGCCAGCATGCCGGCCATGGTTGCGAAGTCCGCGGCCACGCGCTGGGCCTCACGCTCGCGGAGAACCTGCTGGCCGATCAGGTCGAACATGGCTTTGCTTCCCGCGAACGGCCTTCGAGGTACGCCGCAAGGTCGCTCGCCCGATATCGCACCAGCCGGCCAACCTTGATGAAGGGAATGGCCTGGCTGCCTCTGCTGCGCCAGGTCGTCACCGTCGCGGGTGAGACCCGCAGGCGCGCTGCCACGTCCTCGGACGTGAGGAGCGGTTCAACCTCGCCGGCTTGGTGCATGGTCTGCGTCTAGCTGCGTCAATGTTGCGCAGGCTAGAGCAAGCGATGCGTCAGAGACTAGCCGGTCTGGAACCGACCAGACGTTCCACCTCTAGAGGGGCACCCGTAGGTCCGGAACCAACACTCGCGTGTGCCCGTACTGTCAAAGACACCCGGGATAGCGAGACCGGCGCGACCACCAGCTCCGCAAGCTTGATGAGGACGGTTGAAATCGAACGCTCTAGAGTCTCGTCTCTACCAACGGAGTTTGCGCGATGGCTTCTTTCGATGCATTGAAGGCGGTGGTGATCGACGTCATTGACGACTTCACGAAGCATGACGTCGCACTCAACTACGATCCCAAAGGGTCGCGCTCGTACAACGCGAAGGTCAAGCTCGCCAAGCTGTACATCAACGAGCCGGTGCTGGCGGTGATGCCCATTCGTTTTAACAAAGCCATGCGAACATTGGTAGGCAGCAAATGGCGAGACGTCGGGTCGCTCGACCTTGTTGCGCTGGCGACTATCGGAGAGGTGATCGCGTTGGCGTGTGCACACAGCGGCATCGAGCTGCCAGCAGGAGAACCGAAATGACTCAGCGGAGCTTGTCCATGCTCGTTCTGCTGACATTCAGCGTGACTGCGGTCGCGCAGGTCGACTGGCGAAGTGTGGTAACTAGCTGCGAGAAAGAGCCAAGCGATGCCGCTATAGCTGCCTGCGTACGTGCAAACGCTGCAAAGCAACGGGAGGAGGAACGACGTGCGTCTGAGGCAAATCAGCCTAAAGCGCTTGGATTCCGCGTCTCGGTACGTGATACCTCGACTTCGGTGGCCGACTTCACCGGGGTAGAGCTTGGCGAAAAGGGCGCCAGCATTAGCGTACAGCGGGAGAAGGGTGAGGACGCGTCCATGGTTAAGGCGGCTGTTTTTGGCCGCTGGGGTGCTTACTTTGGAGGGCGCGTTCAGCCATTCATTGGGGCATCTTGGTTGCGCGACGGAACAGATGCGGGCAAGAGCGACATCCGGGATCTGACCGTCGGCAGCGTTGGTCCCCTGTGGGAGAGCTCCGGCCCAGGGCACGAGCTGTTTTCGCTGCTCAGCACACTCCAGCTGACACATCGCGAAGACCTTCACGGGAAAGGCGACGGCCACCTGCTGCGCACGCACTTCGATCTCGTTTGGGTTCCTCTCGCTAGCGGCTCACTGCTGGGGGGCTTCAGCGTAGTGCCCCACGTTGCAGCGCTGTGGCACAAGCGCACCGGTGGCGGAGCCGAAGATGGGAACTGGAGCAGCGGCTACGCTGGGGTGGCGGTGAGCAAGCCCTTTGGCATAGGCCAGCAACGTTTTAAGGCTTCGTTGCTGGCTCGCAAACTCTACGACATCGACGTGCCGGGAAAAAACACGAAGCGCCGAGACAAGTATGTGGACGTTTCACTTGACTACTACTTCTTCAACCCTGAAGACAAGGGTGCCGCCCTGCAGCCGTCGCTGTTTATCACTCGCGAGGTGGGGACCGACTTCCTTTCGGGAGTGGAAAAGACGAACAAGACAACTGCAGGTTTCCGGTTGAAGTTCAACTAACGCAGGCGCGGATGCTTGCTCAAGAGGGTGCGAGTTATCTGCGCCAGCGTCCACGGTTCGTGCCAAACAGCGGAGGCGGTCGGTCCTCTTCTTTCTTGGCGCACCACAAACCCCACAAAACTAACTTGTCGATCAGCGCCTGCTTGCTCAGCCCGTGCCCAGTGAGGCGGGCTGCCTCCTCCAGGGCGGCCAGTGCGGCAGGGCCGGGCGTGTAGTCAATTCGCTTGGCGTCCGGCTTACGCATCAGACTGCCCCTCGCGATGCGAAGCCCGGGCAGCGTTGGAGGATGCGAACAAGCGCGTTGGCCGGCTCCGGGTAGCCTGCCGCTCGCCAGTTCGAGCAGTTCCCCCTCTGCAGGTGCCGGCACTCGGCGCACGACCGACGATCGTCCTGCTCGCAATCGCGTTGGATCAGCCGCTCTGCAAGCTCCTCGGCTTGGTCCTCGCTCATCCCCAAGCCCCGGAGCCTGGCGTGCGTGGCACTGAAGGTCTGGATCTCGTCGGCTGACCAGGGCGTCGGTAGCGGCTGCTCTTGCCGCAGGAGCGCGAGCAACTCGTTCCGCTGTTCTCTGATCTCGCCGCGATGGTGCTCAGTGAGGTTCTTGGCCGGAGCAACGTTGAGGCGGCCGTCGAGAGCGACTGAGAGCCGGAACCCATCGCCACGGAGCGCCTGGAGAAGGTCGGAGGCTCCCATCAGAAGTCCTCCCCAGCCTCAAGATGCTCACCTTTTCCCAAGATGCTCACCCCATTTGCGTGAGCATCTTTGGCGCTTGGTGAGCACCTTGGGTCGGGCAGCGACCAAAACCAGCCGCCGCGACCACCGGGAACGCCGTCCTTGTACGGCTTGATTTCGAGTTCAAGCTGAGCCCTCCGCAGGGTCGCGGTCGAAACGCCGGCGTCCCTGGCCTCTGCTTGGACCTGCTTCGCTGCCACCGGCCCGGCCGCAAGCAGGTCACGAAGAAAGTCGCATGCCTCCTCTCGCTCATTCCGCTCGTGAGGCTCGTCTTCGGCTTCCGCCTCCGCAAGCAACTCCCGGGCTGACCCCTCAACCGAGCGCCCCCAGAGGACGCGAGACGCCTCAATGCCGGGCGACGCCTCGACCTGCTCTAGCGAGTACTCGAAGCCTCCCGAGTCGGGGCCAATGTTGCTCTTCGAGCGCCCGAATACGCGGCGATCCGTTCCTTCCTCCTCCGACTTTGCCTTCGCGGCGTACATAACTACCCGGGCGACAGCGCCGAAGGCCAGAGAGCCTGTGACGCGTTCGGTAGGCTCTCGACCAGCGCTCCCCTTGCTGAAATGCGAGATCCCGAGGAGAGCCGCGCCGACGTTCGCCGCCAGATCAACAAGCGGTTGGAGCCCGCGGCGGACCTCACCGTTCTTGTGCGTATCACCAGCGACCGCCGAAACGACGGGATCCACGATCACAAGCCGTACGTCCCCAATGGCCTTCGCCTGAGAGGTGAGCTGCACAAGGTCCCGGGCCGGGTCGAACGGCACTTCTTCGCCGGCGATCCTGGCGCCCCTGACGAAGTACACGCGGCTCCGATCAGCGCCGGCCGCCATCAGGCGCGGAAGCAGGGTGTCGGCCGGATCGTCCTCCCCGCTCCAGATCAGGACGTTTCCTTGCTCAGCGCGCGACCCATCAGGCCAGCGGCCTCCGCTGGTGACGGTCGCGACGAGAGCCATGGCGATGGTCGTCTTGCCTTGACCAGCGGCCCCGGCAAGGATGTGCACCTTGCCCCGGGCAAGCCAGTCGCGCCATAGCCAGGAGATGGGCTGAGGGCTAATGTCCGAGCCACGCACGAGGACGACGCCATCGTCTGTTAGCCGCGCGATCTTGTCGACGCCGCTCATTGGCACACCTCCGCCGCTCGCGTGGCCCAGGCGTCGCACCAGTCGGTGCCTGGCTCGTCTGGCGCCAGGACCTTGACGAAGATCCCCGACCCTATGGCACGCTGCTCCAACTCACGCGCGCCGGCCGCGCCAGCAGGGTCGTGATCAGCGAATACATACAGCTTGCGAACCGTAGACGGCCACACGTAGCTAGCCAACGCGCCGGCGCTGTATGCGGCGACCGTTGGTACGCCTGACCCGCACGCGGCCGCCAACGCGGTCTCGATGCCTTCGGCCGCCCCGATCGCGCCGTTCTTCGGCGCGTGGAGCGGGATCGACGCTCCCTTGAGCAGGCCCGCGGCCGGCGTTAGCTTTTTGACGGGCCCTGGAACGTCGGCCTTCCTGCCGTTGAGGTCGATATACGTGCGGTGCAGCGCCAACGTCCTGCCGTCGCGTCCCACTAGTGGCGCAACGAGCGCAGGCCAGGTGCCCACCGTCTCGCCATCGTGCACGTAAGGCATGGCAACGTGCAGGCGGAGGCACGTCGGAGCATCAAACGCTGACGCAGCCAGCCGAGCACATAGGTACCGATGTGCTGCATCGCCTTCGACGATGGGCCGGCTCTGGCGCCACAGGTACGCGATGCGGTCGGCGTTACGGCGCCACTGAGCTTGCTGCTCACGTTCGCGCGTTGCGCGGTCTGCGGGAATTCGGCGTTGCAGGGCGGCTCGCTCGGCGGGCGTCATCCGTTCGCGAGGTGTCGAAGTCCAGACCTCCGACACGCCAAGGCGAAAGCACCCGAAGACGCCTGCGCGTTCGTCCTCGAACAGCCGGCACCAGCCAGACTGATCGGAGCGCTTGCCGCTCGTGGCAAAGCGATGCAGACGGCCTGGCTCGATGTCATCGGGGGCAGCACCAAGCGCCGCGTGGATGGCGTTGCGGAAGTCATCCATGGGCGCCTCCCAGGGCACGCTGCAGCACGTGGCAGAACCCGCGCAGCATGTCGCCGCGCATGAAGCTCACGATCGTTTCCAGCTCGTCAGGCACGGCCTTGCCGGCTAGGAATCGCTCCAGCATCGCCTCGGCGTAGTACCGGCCTTCTTCCTCGAGGGTTGGCTTCAGGTCGAGGGCGCTCATACGGCACCGCCGATCTGCGGAAGGAAGGCCGCTGCCGCGGCCTCGTCTTCGAACTCGCGTGTGAGTCCCCAACGAGTCATCAGAAGCCTCCCCGATGCCAGGCGATGGAGTTGGTAGCCCGAGAGGGCGAAGCGCGCTTGCAGGGTTGCGAGTTCCTTCGCGGTACCTAGAATCGACGTTGCTTGCTTTTTTTCTTGAAGCCCGGCGCCGCTCGCAACGGCCCGGGTTTCGTCAACCAAGGGTTCAGACGACGACTGGCCCTCGCTGTGGTTGGAAGCCGCCGCGCTTGTGGGCTGCGAGCTTAGAACTAAGCGGCCCGTCATCGCCCCACTCCCAGAACGCTACGGATCTGCGAAACGGGCCAAGCAAGCCTGCCGTTAACGCGAATAGGTCTAACGGGGCCACTATCTCGGCAAGCCCATATGCGGAGCGTTTGGGCGCTACGGTTCAGGTGCCAAGCGGCGCACGGCGTGTCTACGGCTGCCCGCTTCTCATCGTCCAGCGACGGATACGGCGAGCGGTGCTCCTGTGCGCCGGCTTTGCTTTCGGGAATGCTGCGTTGCATCGATCAATCCTTACGCCGGTTCCGGCGTGTTTCGATGGACTGATCGTCAACTCGGGTGCTAGTGGGGTCGCAAGTCTCGGTACTCGGGCATCTTTCCCCTACTTCCGTCGGAGCGGTCGGCCCCTTGTGAAGTCTGCGTGGTTCTTGTGCTTCAGCCGACTGCCAGTGCCAGCGTCCTTCCACGCTTCATCAAACTGCGAGGGACTTCCGAACAGATCCTTGCGATTCGCCAGGCAAGCGTTGCGGACTGCCCCCTTGCTGGGCACAGCCATGGGATCTTGCCCGCTACTCACGATCTCGTCGAGGATGGCCCTGATTTGCCTCTCCCGTCTCGTGAGACCCTGCTCCTGTCCCACAGCCGTAGCATCTATCGAAACACTTGGGAGTACCGGCGCCGGTTCGTCCAGTAGCGCATCTCGGGAGCGCCAAGCGTCGTCACCGTCCACTTCGTCCAGCAGCGCTGGGAAGGAATACCCAGCTCCGTCTCGCTTGAGCCACGCGTTGATGTCGGAGACGCTCACCAAATCTAAGTATTCCCGAACAACATCCGTGTTCGCCTTCCTGATGCGGTCGTTGGGATCGCGAATCGCAAGCTCCCCTCTGTGGAAGGCGCGAAGCATCTGCTTCATGATCGTCGTGGGGTCGCTTCCCGAGCGGGCGTCTGCAAGAACCTGAGCGGCTTCCAGTATCGTAAAGAAGCCTTCAGCTTGGCGTTCCATGATGCTTTCAAGGTACGCGACATATTCGTCCGCCCGACCTGCGGCCGCACCGCTCCACCCGCTGAATTCCCACTCACACAAGATTTCTGTTTCGGGGCTCAGGGCCCGCAGCTGCTGCGGTATGTGCCGAGGCCGAGCCGAGCGATGGAAGGTAAAGCGCCCTCCGGCCTCGCGCTCGCCCGCCGCCGAGATCGACTGTTTCTCTAAGAGCACCGGAGAGCCTTTAGCTTTGTCGGCGCTCTTAGCGTCCACCCTTTGCCTCCAAGACGAACTCGATCGCCGTACGGTCGCTCTTCGAAAGGTTGCACGGAATGCAGGCCGCCACAAGGTTGCTGATCTCGTCGGCTCCTCCAAGCGCTCGCGGCAGCATGTGCTCGATGTGCCACGAGCCAGCAAGCTCAAGGGGTCGCGCGCAGTAGTGGCAGCAGCCAGCGCACTTCTGGAAGATTTCGCGGCGCCGCCGTGAAACCGGCTTAGCTCGCGGCGATGGCTGAATTGGCGCCACCAAGTCGGCAGGCCACAGCTCGAACTGGCCGGCCTCGCGCGCTGCGTCCGCTGACCGACAGGCCTCAACCCTGAGCAGGTTACGCGCGCCTCGCAGAGCCGCCGTCTTCTCGTCTGCGATGCTAAGCACGGCCCCGGCGGCTGGGTCTAGGACCATGAATCGGACGGCGTGCAGGCCATTCACCACGCATGGCCGAGAGGCGAGCACATAACGACCAGCTCCGAAGGGCCCGCCGATCAAAGGCCGAGATAGCAGGCTTATGTCCTCCACGCCTATGCCCCGTGCTGGCCTTTGGCGCTTGCAATGAGTGCTCGAGCCAATCTCTCTGCACCGAGCGTGTCGGCTTCCGGAACCTCCATCGGAACGGCCGGCGCGGCCTCGATCGGTAACACTTCCCCCGCACAGATGGTAAGGAATACGGTGTGGGCGAGATTGTGCAGCTGCCGCAAAAACTCTGGCGTGTACTTGAAGCGCCTGTCGCGCGGGAGCCCGTAGTTCTTGACGATCTCCGGATAGTCAAAGAGCCGGTCCGTAGGAACCTCCTTGGAATTCCAGCCTCTTGGTAGTGCCCAACCGGCGACAGCTCTCGACGCCGTGCGGGCGATCTCGGTCAGTGCTAGATGGCCACAGTTTCCTAGGTTGCCACTCCAGTGAATCTCAAGTTCAATGTTGCCGTCCTCGTCGGGAGAGATCCACGCGTCTGCTTGGGGCTGGTAGGCGCTTCCCCCGGGTGCTAGTCGGAGCTTCGTGCGCCTTCCCTTCGGAGTCGGCAAGCTCCGCTCCGGGAACCCGGCCGCCATGAACTGAGCGCGGGTGCCGCTGTAATACGTAGCGATGCCGTCGGGCATGCGGCACTGCTCAGTCATGAGCTTGCGCAGAGCCAGAGCCGCGCAGTCGATTTCGAGCGGCTGGTTAGCTGAGGCTCGATCAGGTGTCTTTTTGCTCATGGGCGCGCCTCCCTCAGGCCCGCTGGAGCCGTTCCACGGGGTAGCCGCGTAGCCGTTCGTAGCCGTCCTCGATAGAAGAGGCCGCGTCAGCGGCGTCCATCTGAATGCTGGTGAGACCGCGGATACGCACGAGCATGCCCCGGACAGCTAGCGCCTCGATGTCGTCACCAAGCTCGCGGAGAGCGGACTCGGCCAACCCGTCAATCTCCCACGTAGCGTGTAGCGCCAAATACGCGCGCTCCTGTACCTCGCGGTCGGAAACCTTGCGGTCGGACGTACCGGTGAGATACAAGCCACGCTCCGAGGCTCCGATAGACTTCGTTTCAGCCATGATGTGCGCGTCCTTTCAGGTTGCACGTTGTGGTTAGGGGGCGGTTGCTGTGTCACCAGCGTCCGTCCCCGACTTACCGCCTAGCGGGCGGTGGCGCTTTGGAAATCATTCCGGCTCCTTGGCCTTGTCGATGCGCTCCCTCACCCACGAAGCTCCGCCCAGGCGCCGGAGCTTTTCGCGCTGCGAAGCGGTCATCTTCAGGCTCACCCCTACAGTCGCATCGTCTGGATCAAGAGGCTTACGCCCCTGCCCTCGCCCGGAGCCTCCGCGTTGAGCGGGGTTCGTCTTCATCGATTGATATCGTAATCCTTAGGGTCGGGCCGTCAAGCTGTTTAGGTGCTACTTTTTGTGGCCCCTGCAACGATGCGAAGCGCCAGAGCTGAGGAGTCTTCCTCAGGGACATCAACCTTGGCCTTCTCCAGAATGAAGCGCTCGATCTGCAGCAGGAACGGCCTCAGCGCATCCGTGGAACGAGGCCTGTAGCCCTCGGCGACCGCACTCGGCTTGTGCCCCATGACTTGCGCGATCGCACCAGCCGGCGCTCCAGCGGCCTCCCCCAACAGCGAGAACGTACGCCGTAGGCCATGGATCGACACGTGAGGAATCCCGGCATCTGCGAGGACCTCCGCATGGGGACCGCGAGGCTCGGCAATATGCCGAGAATCGCTAACGTTGCTCGCGAAAACGAAGGGGTTTCGAAGCTCATCGGTTGACCGCTGGTCTTGGAGCCGTCTCAGCAGCGCAGCCACATATGGGGTGAGTGGGATCACCCTTGTCGCGTCTACCTTGTCGGCAATCGTCAGCTTCTTCCAGCGAAAATCCACGTTCGCCCACGCGAGGGAAGCCAGTTCCTCCCGGCGGGCGCCCGTGAGCACGAGCACCTGCAGGTACGCTGCCGCGACTCGGTTCCGGAGCTTCTCGGTGCCAGCAAACCACCCTTCAAGCTGATCCACCTCCAGCGCATCGCGTCGGCGGCTGACCCCCGGCAACACGTCGCCAAGGTCGCTGGCCCGCGCTGCGTTCCGATCCACAAGATCACGAAGGTCCTTCTTGGTCGAGCACCAGCCCAAGAAGCCGGAGAACATCGCTACAGCCCGAGCCGCCTGGATGGGGGCCGTGCGTGCCTCGGACCGATACCAATCTCGGATCACGTCCTGGTTGATCTCGGCTAGTCGCAGCGGCATCAGGGCAGCCAGATGCCCGGGCTTGGTCAGCCCCTTGCCTCGCTTCTTGGGTCGACCGCCAGGATCAGCTGCTTTGAGCAGATCAGCAACGTAGCGCGGCTTCCATGCCGCCTTTCGGCGCGGCTTGCCCTCGGCCATGTACCGCGGCCAAACCTCAGCGACCGTGAGCGCCCCAACCGTGTCACGCGAACGCTTGGCGGCATCCTCCGCGAGGCTCTCCGCCTTCACCTGCCGCGGGTCGCGCCCCGAGTCGATGAGGCGCTGAAGCTCGCGAGCCCTGGACTGGGCGTCCGATATCCGCCAGGCGTCCAGACGGCCGATAGTGATCCGAGGGCTCTGCCCGTTGAACGGCCGCTGGAAAACGAACGCCTTGACGCCAGCGGACGTGGCCCTGACAGCGAGGCCAGGCGTCTCGACATCCCACAAGAACGCCTGCGCCTTGTCCGCCGGGCACTCGAACGCCGCCAGCCGTCCTGCAGTGAACTTGACCTTGGCCACCAACACGCCCTGTAAGAGTTCGTGTAAGAGTTTCGGTGAAATCGCGTGGAATGGCAATCAACGATCCGGGATCAGACGAACGCCTCGCCCATAGGAGGGAGCGTGTCCACAACCGTCCCAAATCAACGCGGGAAAACTCGTATCAACCTCCGATCCCGCGCATTCGTAATGCGAAGGTCGGGAGTTCGACTCTTCTCACCGGCACCAGATCACACGCTCGACGCCCCGGTAGCGGGGTTGCGACATAGCCAGCGCCCGACGGCGCGATCGAGAAGAGCGCTTTCGAGGGGCTTTTTCTTTTTGGGGCCTCAGGTCGGCCGCCATGCCCCGGAGCGCCCGCAGCGACCGCGCCCTGGAAGCCTCCTCCATGCCTGCCACGCCGCTTGCGCGGCGCAAACGCCGAGGCGCGAGACGCGCGGCGACATGTGGCACTCTGACAAACCCCAATGAAGCACCACATCGGGGCGTTCTCACCCGGTTTCGGCACACGGCTTGCCGCTTCGCTGCAAGGCAACTGGCAGGAACCGACATGCCCTCCAACCCCAGCGATCATCCCGGCAAGACCAACAGCGCGGTGCAAGGCGAGGAAGCACCGCGCCAGCCGCACGAGCGCGACGAGTCGTCCGACAGCGGCACCAGCGAACCGCGCGACGTGATCCGGCAGGCCAAGACCGACCTCGACGAAGGCAGGCGCCAGACCGATCGCGGTGAGGCGACCGACGCCACGTACCAGAAGCAGAAGACGCCGCCCGCGGGCGCGTGAGCGTGTCAGCCACGCACCAGCGCCCGGCGTTAGCCCGGCGGTGACGTTCGCCACCCGCTGGCCAAGTGATGTGAGACAAGCGAGAGCGACGATGAGTGCATGCCGAGGCGTGACCTCGTGAAGCCCTGGAAAGCGATGCTGGCTGCGGTCGGCGTGGCGCTCGCGCAGCTCGCCGGCGCGGCCGACCCTGCGGACGGCGAATGGCCCTCGGCGGCGCGCGACCCCGCCAACACGCGCTTCAGCCCGCTCGCCGAGATCGGCACCGGCAACGTCGCCAACCTCAGGCTCGCCTTCACGTTCCCGCTCGGCGTCGAGCGAGGCCAGGAAGCGGCGCCGCTGGTGATCGGCGACACCATGTACGTGGTGACCGCGTTCCCGAACTACGTCTACGCGCTCGACCTGACGAAGAACGACGGGAGCTTGCGCTGGTCGTTCGACCCCAAGCCCGACCCCAACGCGCGGGGTGTCGCCTGCTGCGATCTCGTCAACCGCGGCGCCGCCTACGCGGACGGGCGCGTGATCATCAACACGCTCGACGCCCACACCATTGCGCTCGACGCGAAGACCGGCCGCGAGCTGTGGCGCACGCGGCTCGGCGACATCAACATCGGCGAGACCGTCACGATGGCGCCGCTGGTGGTGCGCGACAAGGTGCTGGTCGGCAACAGCGGCGGCGAGATGGGCGTGCGCGGCTGGATCAGCGCGCTCGACGTCGCCAGCGGCCGCATGCTGTGGCGGGCCTACAGCACCGGCCCCGACAAGGACGTGCTGATCGGCCCGAATTTCAAGCCGTTCTACCCGCAGGACCGGGGCAAGGACCTCGGCGTCGCCACGTGGCCCGGCGGTGCCTGGAAGCTCGGCGGCGGCAACGTCTGGGGCTTCGTCTCGTACGACCCGGCGCTCGACCTCGTCTTCCACGGCACCGGCAACCCCGGGCCGTGGAATCCCGAGCAGCGCCCCGGCTCGAACCACTGGACCGCCGGCGTCTTCGCGCGCCGGCCCGACACCGGCGAGGCCGTTTGGTATTACCAATGGAGCCCGCACGACCTGCACGACTACGACGGGGTCAACGAGAACGTGCTGGTCGACCTGCCGATCGGCGGGCGCACGCGCCAGGTGCTGGTCCACCCCGACCGCAACGGCTACATCTACGTGCTCGACCGTGCGACCGGCCAGGTGCTGTCGGCCGACGCCTTCGTGCCGATCACCACCACCAAGGGCGTCGACCTCAGGACGGGCCGCCTCATCTACAACCCCGACAAGGAGCCGCGCGCCGGCCGCGTGGTTCGCAACATCTGCCCCACGTCGCCGGGCGGCAAGGACTGGCAGCCGTCGGCGTGGTCGCCACGTACCCGGCTGCTCTACGTCCCGCACCAGAACCTGTGCCAGGACACCGAAACCTTCGAGGTCAGCTACATCGCCGGCACGCCGTACGTCGGCGTCGACAACAAGATGAACCCGGGGCCGGGCGGCAACCGCGGCGAGTTCAGCGCATGGGACCCGGTCGCGCGGCGCAAGGCCTGGAGCATCAAGGAGAACTTCCCGGTCTGGAGCGGCGCGCTCGCGACCGCCGGCGACGTGGTCTTCTACGGGACGATGGAAGGCTGGTTCAAGGCGGTCGACGCGAAGACCGGCAAGCAGCTCTGGCAGTTCAAGACGGCGTCCGGAATCATCGGCCAGCCGGTCAGCTATCGCGGCCCCGACGGCAAGCAGTACATCGCGGTGCTGTCGGGCGTCGGCGGCTGGGCCGGCGCGGTGGTGAGCGGCGCGCTCGACGTGCGCGACGGCTCCGCGGCGATGGGCTTCGCCAACGCGATGAAGGACCTGCCGCAGCACACCACCAAGGGCGGGACGCTCTATGTCTTCGCGCTGCCCTGACGCGCTCGGCCGCGTGCTGGCGCTCGCGGTGGCCTGCGCTGCCGCGCTGAGCGCACCCGGGGCTCGGGCAGCCGACGCCCCTGCGGCCGACGCGCCTGCTGCAGCGGCGAGCGACGGCGCTCCGCAGCCCGCGCGCCTGCGCGTCTGCGCCGACCCCGACAACCTGCCCTTCTCGCGCGCCGACCGCTCGGGCTTCGAGAACCGCATCGCGCAGATGATCGCCGACGACCTCGGCTGGCGCCTCGAGTACGCGTGGCTGCCGCAGGTGCGCGGCTTCGTGCGCAAGTCGATCGGCGCGGGTCTGTGCGACGTGTTCATCGGCGTGCCGGCCGGCTTCGATCGCGTGCTGACGACGCGCCCGTACTACCGCTCGGGCTACGTGTTCGTGAACCGTGCCGACGCGCGCGAGGCGCTCGCGTCGTTCGACGACCCGCGCCTCGCGCGCCTGCGCATCGGCGTGCAGCTGATCGGCGACGACGCCGCCGCGACGCCACCCGGCCACGCGCTCGCGCGCCATGGCGCGCTCGAGCGCGTCGTCGGCTACCCGGTGTTCGGCGAAGGCCCGGCCGCGCAGCGCGCGGTCGACGACCTCGCCGCCGGGCGTCTCGACGCTGCCCTGCTGTGGGGGCCGCAGGCCGGCTACTTCGCGGCGCGAAGCAGCGTGCCGATGCGCCTGGCACCGGCCCAGGCGCCGGCCGACGTCGCGCTGCCGTTCGAGTTCTCGATCGCGATGGGCGTGCGCAAGGGCGATCGTGCGCTGCGCCAGCGCCTCGACGACGCGCTGGAGCGGCGCGCCGCCGAGATCGCCGCGATCCTCGACGACTTCGCCGTACCGCGCCGGCCGTTCCGCGCGAGCACCACGGCCGCCGCCGCCGGCGGCGAGGAGCACCGGCCATGATGCGCTGGGCGCTCGCGGTGCTTGCGGCCGCGGCGCTGGCGGGGTGCTACCGCGAGCAGCGCCTCGTCGAGTCGCCAGCCGCGGGCTCGGCGCCGGCGGCGGGCCGTCAGTCGGCGCTCAAGCCCGGCGCTCGTGAGCCGCTGCAGCCGGCCACCACGCCCGTGCCGCAGGCGTCGGCCTACGAGTACAACGCCTATGCCGTCTCGCAGGGCCAGCGGCTCTTCCGCTGGTACAACTGCAGCGGCTGCCACGGCAACGGCGGCGGCAACATGGGCCCGCCGCTGATGGACGACGAGTGGCTCTACGGCAGCGCACCCGGCGACATCTACACGACCATCGTGCAGGGCCGGCCGAACGGCATGCCGTCGTTCGGAGGCCGGATCTCGTCCGACCAGGTCTGGCAGATCGTGGCCTACGTGCGCTCGATGAGCGGACAGCTGCGCAAGGATGTCGCGCCGAGCCGCGCCGATGCGTTGTCCGGCGGCGCCGGGCCCGAGAACACGCGCCGCACCGAAAAGCCCAAGGTGGTTCCCGAGGCGCCACCGGAGATGAAGCGGTGAAACGCTGTCGCCCCGTCGCCTTGGCGCTGCTCGGCGCCGGCTGCCTGGCCGCGCCGCTGGTGCTCGCGCAAGGCGTCGCACCGCTGCCGACCGGCGCGCACGACATGCTCGCGCCGGCCGGCGTGCAGGCGGCCCACATCGGGCGCCTGTGGGACGTCTTCCTCGTCACCTGCAGCATCGTGTTCGCGGCGATCCTGATCGCGCTCGGCGTCGCGCTCTGGCGCAGCCCGCGCGCCGGCGAAGGCACGCCGCCCGACGTCTCGAGCGTCGATCGCCACGAGCCGGGCCCCTATCGCAGCGTCGTCGTCGCGACGCTGCTGTCGGTGGTGGGCCTGCTCGCCCTGCTGGTCGCGAGCGTGTGGACCGACCGCGCGCTCGCCCATCTGCCGATCGACGACGCGGTGCACATCGAGGTCACCGGTCATCAGTGGTGGTGGTCCGTCACCTACGCCGGCAAGCCCGAGTCCGAGACCTTCACCACCGCCAACGAGCTGCACGTGCCGGTCGGCAGGCCGGTCGTCGTGAAGCTCACCTCGAACGACGTCATCCACACGCTCTGGGTTCCCAACCTGTCGGGCAAGAAGGACCTGATTCCCGGGCGCGAGACGGTGCTGCAGTTCCGCGCCGACACGCCCGGCGTCTACCGCGGCCAGTGCGCCGAGTTCTGCGGCTTCCAGCACGCGTTCATGGCGTTCGAGGTGGTCGCCGATCCGCCCGAGCAGTTCGCCGCGTGGGCGGCACGCCAGCGCCAGGAGGCGGGTACGCCGACCGACCCGCTGCTCGTGCGCGGCCAGCAGGTGTTCCTCGGCACCACCTGCATCATGTGCCACGCGATCCAGGGCACCAACGCGCACGCGCGCAGCGGCCCCGATCTCACGCACGTCGGCGGGCGCCGCACTCTCGCCTCGGGCACGCTGGCCAACACGCCCGAGGACCTGTTCCGCTGGATCAAGGACCCGCAGAAGATCAAGCCGGGCGCCAACATGCCCGCGTCGACGCTGCCCGACGCCGACCTGCGCGCGCTCGCGGCCTACCTGGAGAGCCTGAAGTGAGCGATGCCGCGGTTCGTCCGCACCCCGCCGTGAACTCGGTGCCACCGACGCGCGAGGACATCGAGAACCTCGAGCGCGCCTGGAGCGACCCGCCCGGCTTCGTGGGCTGGCTTTCGGCCATCAACCACAAGGCGATCGGCCGCCGCTTCATCGTCACCGCATTCGGCTTCTTCGTCGCCGGCGGCCTGCTCGCCGCGCTGATGCGGCTGCAGCTCGCGAGGCCCGAAAGCAAGCTGATCGGGCCCGACCTCTACAACCAGCTCTTCACGATGCATGGCTCGACCATGATGTTCCTGTTCGCCGTTCCGGTGATGCAGGCCGTCGCGGTCTACCTGGTGCCGCTGATGATCGGCACGCGCAGCGTCGCCTTCCCGCGCATGAACGCGTTCGCGTTCTGGATCTTCCTGTTCGGCGGCGTGATGCTCTACGTCGCGTTCGTGCTCAACGTCGGCCCCGACGCGGGCTGGTTCGCATACGTGCCGCTTTCCGGCCCCCAGTACTCGCCCGGCAAGCGGGTCGATTTCTGGGCCCAGCTCATCACGTTCACCGAGCTGTCGGGGCTGCTCGAAGCCATCATCCTCGTGACCACGGTGTTCAAGCTGCGGGCGCCGGGCATGAGCCTGAACCGCATCCCGCTCTTCGTCTGGGGCATGGTGGTCACTGCCTTCATGGTGATGTTCGCGATGCCCGCCGTCATGCTCGCCAGCACCGCGCTGATCACCGACCGTCTGGTCGGCACCCATTTCTTCAACCCGGCCGAAGGCGGCGACCCGATCCTCTGGCAGCACCTGTTCTGGTTCTTCGGGCACCCCGAGGTCTACTTCATCTTCATCCCCGGTCTCGGCTTCCTGTCGGCCATCATCGCGACCTTCGCGCGGCGACCGATCTACGGCTACACGGCGATGGTGCTGTCGCTCATCGCGACCGGCTTCCTCGCGTTCGGACTGTGGGTGCACCACATGTTCGCGACCAACCTGCCCGAGCTCGGCAAGAGCTTCTTCACGGCGGCGAGCCTGATGATCGCGATCCCGTCGGCGGTACAGATCTTCTGCTGGATCGCGACGCTCTGGACCGGCAAGCTCAACTTCAAGACGCCGCTGCTCTTCGTGCTGGCGTTCTTCTTCATCCTCGTCATGGGCGGGTTGACCGGTCTCATGCTGGCTGCCGTGCCGATCGACCTGCAGGTGCACGACACCTACTTCGTGGTCGCCCACCTGCATTACGTGCTGATCGGCGGCGCGGTCTTCCCGCTGTTCGGCGCGATCTACTACTGGTACCCCAAGTTCACCGGCCGTCTGATGAGCGAGCGCCTCGGCAAGTGGAACTTCTGGCTCTTTTTCATCGGCTTCAATGTCGCCTTCTTTCCGATGCACGTGCTCGGCATGCAAGGCATGCCGCGGCGCGTGTACACCTACTCGGCCGAGATGGGCTGGGGGCCGCTCAATGCACTGGCCTCGCTGGGCGCGCTCGTCATCGCGATCAGCGTGCTGCTCTTCGTCGTGAACGTGTTCCGCAGCCTCAGGCACGGCCAGATCGCCGGCAACGACCCGTGGGGCGGCAACACGCTCGAGTGGTCGACCGCATCGCCGCCGCCCGCCTGCAACTGGCCCGCGCTGCCGGTGGTGCACGCACGCGACCCGATGTGGGAGCCCTGGCCCGAGCCAACCCACGTCGCGGGCCTCGCCACCGAGAGTCGCGAGGTGCTGATGACGACCGTGCTCGACGGCCGGCCGGACTCGCGCGAGTCGTTCCCGAAGCCGACGATCTGGCCGTTCGTCACCGCGCTCGCGACCACGGTGCTCTTCGTCGGCACGATCTTCACGCCCTGGGCGCTGATCTGGGGCCTGCTGCCGGTCGGCATCGCCGCCACCATCTGGTTCTGGCCGCGCCGGGTCGACACCGCCAAGCACCTCGCGCTGGAACGCCAGCCATGAAGGCGTATCACCCCGTCGACCACAGCGCGGCCGAGGGCCAGGCGCAGGCGCTCGCGCTCGCCCGCGAGGTCGGTTCGGCGCTCGACGTGCGCGAGCTGCCGACCTTCGGCTTCAGCCACCGCAGCCTCATGTGGTGGGGCACCGCGGGCCTGATGGCCATCGAGAGCACGGTGTTCGCGCTCGCGGTGATGGCCTACTTCTACCTGCGCGCGCATGCCGACCTCTGGCCGATGAGCACGCCGGCGCCCGATCTGCTGTGGGGCAGCGTCAACACGGCGATCCTCGTGCTCAGCATGTGGCCGAACCACCTCGTCAAGAAGGCGGCCCGGCGCCTCGACCGCGCAGGCGTCAAGCGCTGGCTGACGGTCTGCGTGCTGGTCTCGTTCGTCTTCCTCGGCATCCGCTGGCTCGAGTTCCAGGCGCTCAACTGCCGCTGGGACAGCGACGCCTACGGCTCGATCGTGTGGATGCTGATGATGCTGCACACGATCCACCTCGTCACCGACACCTGGGACACGACCGTGCTGAACGTGCTCTTCTTCACCGGGCCGCTCGAAGGCCGGCGCTTCGTCGACGTCAGCGAGAACGCCCTCTACTGGTACTTCGTCGTGCTGAGCTGGCTGCCGATCTACGCGGTCGTCTACTGGGGCGCGCGGGGCTGAGCCATGCGCGCCGGCCTGCCCGCTTCCGACCTGCTGGCGTGGCCCGCGCTGCTGCTCGCTCCGCTGCTCGCGCTCGGCTACCAGTCGATCGTCTACGCGATGGTCTGGCCGGCCTGCGAGGCCCAGTCGTCGACCGCGTTGCACGTCGTGTCGGCGCTGACGCTCGCGGCGTCGGTCGCGATGACGTTGCTCGCATGGCGCGCCTGGGCCGGCAGCGCGCGGTCCGCCGACGCCGTGCGGCCGGTGACCGACAGCGATGCCGGCAAGGTGGCGTCGCGGCCGCGCTTCGTCGCCTTGATGGCGACGCTCGTCGGCGCATTCGCGTCGCTCGCGATCGCTGCGATGTGGTTCCCGGTCTGGGTGCTGTCGCCGTGCCACTGATCCGCACGGTGCAGCGGGTCGCGACGTACTGACCCGCGGCGCGCGTTTCAGGCCGTGCCCGCGCGCCGCGCGAGCGGGCGCCTGCCGAGCAGCTGCGCCGCGAGCACCAGCGCGCAGCCGACGTAGACCACGCCGGCCGGCACCCACATGACGAGTCCGCCCAGCTGCTGGTCCTCGAGCGGCGTCATGCCGAACGCGAGCGTGGTCTCGGCATAGGCCGAGTACCACGGCAGCGGCGCGAGCGCGAGCAGCGCGCCGAGCGCGCCGGTATGCAGCATGGTGGTGAACAGCGACGCCAGCGCGATCGCGCGGTCCTGACGCGTGACGACGCCGAGCACGCTCCACCAGAACAGCAGCGCGGTGACCACGAACGCGAGGTGCTGCAGCGTGTGCATGCCAGGGTGCGCGAGCGCCGCGTCGAACCACGCCGGCACGTGCCAGAGCCAGAGCGCGAGCGCGTGCAGCAGCCAGGCCGCGAGCGCACCCGTCAGCACCAGCCACGGCGCACGCCAGGCCGGGCGGTGGAAGAAGCGGCCGGTCGGCGCGCGCCAGCCCGCCGGCAGCGCCCAGCTCCACGCGGCGAGCGGGCGCCCCATCACGAGCAGCGGCGCCGCGACCACCATCAACAGCTCGTGCTGCACCATGTGCGCGGCGAAGAGGTGCCCGCCGAGCGCGTCGACGGGCGAGACCAGCGCGATCACGAGAACGATCCAGCCGCACGCGAACGCCGCCGCCGCACGCGCGCCGAGGCCCCGACCAGCGCCCGCATGCGACCACAGACGGGCGACGCCGACGGCGTAGGCGCCGCCGCTGAGCGCGAGCAGCGCGATCACCCACGGCTCGAAGGTCCACGCGAGCGCCGGCCGCCCAGCCTCGGCCGCATGGGCGAACGCGAGCGCGGGACACGCCGCGAGCAGCGCTGCCACGGCGCATCGAAGGCGCGGCCTTCGCTCCGACGTGCCGCCTGCGGCAAGCCGCGCCCGCTCGTCCTGTCTCATTGCCACGTGGCATCGCTCCGGCTGTCGTGAAGAGCCGATGTTGCCCGACCCCGCTGCAGCCCGATGCGCGTCGGCGCGGTCACCCGAGCCGCCTGCATCGACGCCGACCGCGCGTCGGGGTGAGGAAGGCGCCTACAGCATCTTCGTCGTTGTCCGACCGGAACGCCGCGGCGGGGTCCACACCATGCGATCGCGGCGACGCGGAGGCGCTTCCCGCAGCCGGCCGAGGCATGGCGCTGCAACCGGCTTCAACCCAGGAGAAAAACATGAGCCAGAAAGATCCCCAGAATCGTGACCCGCTGACCGACGAGCCCGGTTCCCATCCGGTGGGTACGGGCGTCGGCGCGACCGGCGGCGCGCTTGCCGGCGCGGCGGCCGGCTCGATCGCCGGCCCGATCGGCACGATCGCCGGTGCGGTGGTGGGAGCGGTCGCCGGCGGCCTTGCCGGCAAGGGCGTCGCCGAATCGGCGAACCCGACGCAGGGCGGCGCGCCCGACGAGCACAAGGTCGGCACCGGACTCGGTGCCGGCGCGGGCGCGGTGACCGGCGCATCGATCGGCGCGGCCGCCGGACCGGTGGGCGCGATCGCCGGTGCGGCGATCGGCGCCGCCACCGGCGGGATGGCCGGCAAGGGCGCCGCCGAGGTCGTGAACCCGAAGCCCGAAGACGAACTGCACGAGCACAACCTCGCGACCGGAGCCGTCGCCACCGGCGGTGCCGCGACCGGCGCGGCGATCGGCGCCGCCGGCGGTCCGATCGGCATGGCGGCGGGTGCCGCGATCGGCGCAATCGCCGGCGGCATGACCGGCAAGGGCGCCGCCGAAGTGGTGAACCCGAAGGCGAGCGACGACCTGGGCGACCATCACCTGGCGAGCGGCGTCGGCACCGGCGGCGGCGCGCTCGCCGGCGCGGCGGTGGGCGCCGCGGGCGGTCCGATCGGCATGGCGGCCGGCGCGGCGATCGGCGCCGCGGCCGGCAGCGCGGTCGGTCACGGCGCTGCCGAGGTCGTGAACCCGCAGGAGGAGGACCGCTACTGGAGCGAGGCGCACGCGCGTGCGCCGTACGCGTCGGCCGACCGCACGTACGACGACTACCGGCCCGCCTATGCCGTCGGCTACAACAGCCGCTCGCGCTTGGGTAGCGACTTCGATGCCGCCGACAGCGACCTCGGCGCCGAGTGGAACCGCACCCGCGGCAGTTCGCGCCTCAGCTGGGACGAGGCACGGCCGGCGGCGCGCGCCGCCTGGGATCGCGCGCAGCGCTGAGATCGGCGCGCGGCGTGGGGCGCGCCAGCGCGCGCCGCGCCACGCTCGGGCGAGCGCCTGCGGGCGCTCGTTCTTCGTGCGGCCGCTCGTCCCTTCAGCTCAAGCGGATGATCGTCTCGGTCGCGGCCAGCTCGTCCGGCACGCCGCTGACGGTGTCGCTCTCGCGGGCGCGGGCTTCACGCTCGCGCGCCTCGCGGCCGAGGCGCTCCGCCTCGAAGATCGCCGAACGCTCGGCGCTCGTGTAGACGATCGAGTCGGGCAGCAGCGCGCCGCACGATTCGCACTTCGGATACCGCCGGTTGAAGATGCGGAACCCGCAATCGGGGCAGGTCGGCGACGCGTTCGAATCCATGGAAGGTCAGATGAGTAGGCCAGGGATCTTAGGCATTCGGCGTGCGCGGCGCCGGGGCTTGCCCGCGGCCGCCGACGTGCGGTGCTGCCGAGGGCGCAGACGGTGCGCCCGCATCGTCACCCCGGTCAGGCGGCGAGCGACTCCCACATTGCCTTGTCGCGCTCGGCGGTCCAGATGCGCGGATCGCGATGGCCGGTGGCCTCGTCGTACGCCCGCGTCACGTCGAACGGCATGCAGTGGTCGAAGATGACCCAGTGGCCGTATTTGGGCGCGAGCGCAGCGTGCGTGTCGCGGTACACGGTGCGCAGGTCGGCGCCCGCGCGCACGCCGGCCTGCACCGAGGCATAGACGTCACGCACGAAGTCGCGCGTGCCCGAGATGCCGGCCGCCACCATCTCGGGTGACGTGAGCGCCGCGCCGCGCCCCGGCACCAGGGCCACCGGCTGCAGCGCCTCGACGGAGTCGAGCGTCTGCGGCCAGTCGGTGAAGTAGGCATCGCCGGCGTACGGCGTCGCGCCGTACTCGACGAGATCGCCGCTAAAGAGGATGCGCTGCGCGGGCAGCCACGCGACCGTGTCGCCTTTGGTATGACCACGCCCGAGCTGGATCAGCCGCACCTCGAGCGAGCCGAGCCAGAGCGTCATCTCGCCCTTGAACGTGATGGTCGGCCAGGTGAGGCCGGGGATCGACTCGACGTCGCGAAAGAGGCGCGGAAAGCGCTCGATCTCGCTCTTCATGTCGGCCGCGCCGCGCTCGACGATGAGGTCGCGCGTGTCCTCGCTGGCGATGATCTCCTGCGGGCGGTAGGCGCTCGCGCCGAGCACGCGCACCGCGTGGTAGTGGCTCATGAGCACGTAGCGGATCGGCTTGTCAGTGACGCCGCGGATGTGCCGGATCACGTCCTCGGCCATGCGCGGCGTCGCCTGGGTGTCGACCACCATCACCGCGTCGTCGCCGACGATGACGCCGGTGTTCGGGTCGCCTTCGGCGGTGTAGGCGTAGGCATTGTCGGAAAGCCGGGTGAACGTGACCTGCTTGTCCTGCAGGTCGGCCTGCGATGCGAACGCTTTGCTCATGGCGGTGTCGGTTGATGCCCGCGCGCGGGCGATCGAGCGATCGTAAGCCGCACCGGGCGCGAGCGACGCCTGCTGCGCCGCCCTGCTCAGGCCGCGAGCCGCGCCAGGAAAGCCTGCACCGCGGCCGCGAAGCGCTCCGGCTGCTCGATCACGCTGAGGTGCGACGCCTCCGGCAACACCTCGAGCTCGGCGCCCGGCACCCGCGACGCGATCGCCTCCGACATCTCGACCGGCGCACCCGCGTCGTCGGCACCGGCGATCACGAGCGTCGGGCAGCGCACCGCAGCGAGCCGGTCGGTCCAGTCGACCCCGGCGACCGCCTGCGCGCTCGCCACGTAGCCGGCGCGATCGCTCGCCAGCAGCGTGCGACGAAAGCCGGCGACCACGTCGGGTCGCGCGGCGCGGAAGCCGGGGTGGAAGTAGCGCTCCATCACCATCGTCGCGATGGCGTCGATGCCCCCCTCTTGCACGCGCGCGATGCGTTCGCCCCAGAGCGCGCGCGCGGCTTCGGGATAGCGCGAGGTGGTGTTGGCGAACACCGCGCCGCGCACCAGCTCGGGGTGGCGGATCGCCAGGCCCTGCCCGACCATGCCGCCGAGCGAGAGGCCGACCCAGACCACCGGCCCGCGGCCCCATTCGCGGATCACCCTCGCGGCGTCGTCGACCAGCTGGTCCATGGTGTACGGCCCCGGCGGCACCGTCGACCCGCCGTGGCCGCGGTGGTCGTAGCGCAGCACCGCGTGGTCGGCGCCGAGCCGCGCGGCGAGCGCGTCCCACATGTGCAGGTCGAGACCGAGCGCATGGCTCAGCACGATCGGCAGCGCCGAGGCGTCGCTGCGGCCCTGCACGGCGACCTTCAGCTGCGGCTGGCTGAAGGTGTGGTGCAGCGCGACCCGCGGGCCGGGCGTGAGCGGCTGCGGCTCGGGCAGCCGCCCCTCGGCACGAAGGATGTCCTGCGTCAGCTTGAATGCCGTGTTGGCCGCCGGCACGCCGCAGTAGATCGCGCCCTGCATCAGCGTCTCCTTGATCAGCTCGAGCGAGACGCCGTGCTGGATGGCGGCGCGGCAGTGAAGCTCGAATTCCTCCCAGCGCGCCTGCGCCATGGTCATGCCGAGCACCAGCAGGCGCCGCGTGGTGTGGTCGAGCCCCGGGCGGCCCCAGATGCTGTGCCACGCGTACTGCGTGATCAGGCTCTGGAAATCGGCGTTGAAGGCGGTCGCCCTGGCGGTCGACTGCTCGACCCATGCATCGCCGAGCACCGCGCGACGGTTCCTGAGGCCGCGAGCGAAGTCGTCGAGGCGGTCGTCGGCAGGCGATGCGGCGCCCTCCGCATGCGCCGATGCGGGCGGGTTGGTCTGACCAAGTGTGCCCGCCGCGGCGTCGCCGGCGGCAGCGCTGCCGGCGATGCCATCGCTCCGGCCCGGGTCACCGGCCGCACCGCTTGCCGATCCGGTCCCGCGCACATCGTGTCCCATCAGTCGGTTCCTCTGCTCTCGAATGGTCGGCTCGCGCCGAGGGCCGCATGCGTCGCCCGCAACGGCGCGAGCTGGCGCGCCGCGAGCTCGCCCGCGGCACGCGCCGCCGCGTCGACGTCGAACGCGGCATCGAGCGCCTCGGCGCCGATCGCACCGGCCAGACGCGCGTCGGCGGCAAGCGCTTCGCGCACGAGCTCGCGCAGGTGCCGGCGCTCCGCGAAGGCACGCCGCGAGAGCTGCTCGAGCCAGGCGTGCGCCTTCGACTTGCCGACCACGCGCCCGGCGAGCAGCCCGACCGCCTCGGCGAACACCTGCCCGCCCTGCGCGTCGATGTTGGCGCGCATGCGGTCGGTCGCGACGTCGAGGCCGCCGATCGCGTCGGCGAGGGCGCCCAGCGCGCCGTGTGCCGAAAGAAACAGCGACGGCCACTCGGCGAGTTCGGCCTGCCAATTGCCGAGCCCGCGCTCGTGCTCCTGCGGCATCGCCGCGAGCAGCGCCGCCACGCGCTGCGGCGCGCGCGTCGCCGCCGCCAGCGCGATCATCGACGCCACCGGGTTGCGCTTGTTCGGCATCGCCGACGACCCGCCGCGGCCGCCGCCGCTCGGCTCGGCAAGTTCGCCGACTTCGCCTTGCGCCAGCAGCGACAGGTCGCGCGCGATCTTGCCGAGCCCGCCGCACAGCACCCCCACGTCGCAGGCGAGCGCGACCCAGGTGTCGCGCTGCGTGTGCCACGCGCCGGGCGCGACGCCGAGGCCGAGCTCGCGCGCCATGCGTTCGGCGATCGCCGGGCCGTGCGCGCCGAGTGCCGAAAGAGTGCCGATCGCACCGCCGAGCTGCAGCTGCAGCGCCGCCGCACCGGACGCGTGGAGGCGCGCCCGCGTGCGCACCAGCGGCGCGAGCCAGCCGACGAGCTTGAAGCCGAAGCTTTCGACCTGTGCCGGCTGCAGCAGGGTGCGGCCGAGGATCGGCGCGTCGCGGTGCCGATCGGCCAGCTCGAACAGGTGCGCGCACAAGGCGTCGAGGTCGGCGTCGATCAGCGCGAGGGCGCGCCGCGTCGCCAGCACCATGCCGGTATCGATCACGTCCTGGCTGGTGCTGCCCCAGTGCACGTACGAAGCGGCGTCGGCATCGACTTCCGCCACGCGCGCGGTGAGCTGCTTGACGAGCGGGATCGCGAGGCTGCCGGCGCTGCGCGCGGCGCCGCCGAGCGCGTCGACATCGATGCGGTCGGCGCGGCACGCGGCGGCGATGGCATTGCCCGCGGCCGCCGGGATCACGCCCTCTGCGGCCTCGGCGCGCGCGAGCGCCGCCTCGAAGTCGAGCATCGCCTGCACGAGCGCAGGCGCCGCGAACACGTCGCCCATCTCGGCGCTGGCGAGAAAGCCTTCGAAGAGCGGCGCGCTCATCGCGTGCACCCCAGAGGCGACGAGGCAGCGGCCGGATGCGCGCGCCGCGCGAGCCCGTACGTCATGCGCCGGCCTCGGCGGTTTCCTTCGGCAGCGCGGTCGCGAGCACCTTGTCGACGCGCTTGCCGTCGAGGTCGACCACCTCGAAGCGCCAGCCTTCCCACTCGACCGAGTCGGCGGTCTCGGGCAGGCGCCCGAGCAGCAGCATGATCATGCCGGCCAGCGTGTTGTAGCGGCCGCGGTCTTCCTCGGGCAGCTCGCGCAGCTCGAGGCGGTCCTTCAGCTCCGGGGTCGGGATGAGGCCGTCGATCAGCCAGCTGCCGTCCTCGCGCCGCACCGCCCACGAGTCGTCGTCGAGATGGGTCGTGAACTCGCCGGTGATCGCCTCGAGCACGTCGCGCACGGTGATCATCCCCTGCACCTCGCCGTACTCGTCGACCACGAACACGATCTGCGCGCTCGACGCGCGGAAGTGCTCGAGCAATTCCATGCCCGACAAGGTCTCGGGAACGTAGACCGGCGGCTGCAGCCCTTCGGTCAGGTCGAGCGGCTTGCCCTGCAGCGTCTGCTGCAGGAGGCTTTGCGCCGAGATGACGCCGAGCACGTCGTCGAGGCCACCGCGGCACACCGGATAGCGCGCGTGCTCGTCGTTCTCGAGAATGCGCAACACGTCCTCGGCCGAGCCGGTCGATTCGAGCCAGACGATCTCGGCGCGCGGAATCATCATCGAGCCGACCTCGCGATCGTCGAGGCGGAACACGTTGCGCACCATCTGGTGCTCCTGCCGCTCGATGACTCCGGCGTCGAGGCCTTCCTCGAGACTGGCGGCGATCTCCTCCTCGGTCACGCTGCGGTCCGGCTCGCCGCGCACGCCCAGAAGGCGCAAGGTGCCTTCGGTGCTCGTCGAGAGCAGGCGCACGAACGGGGACGCGATCAGCGACAGCCATTCCATCGGCCGCGCCACCAGGCGCGCGATCGTCTCCGGAAAGTGCAGCCCGAGCCGCTTGGGCACCAGCTCGCCGAGCACGATGCTGAAGAAGGTGATCGTCACGACGACCAGCGCGGTTGCGGTGATCTCGGAGGCACGCGCGCCGAGCGGGAAGCTTTCGTTGATCCAGCGTGCGAACGGTGCCGAGAACGCGGCGTCGCCGACGATGCCGTTGAGGATGCTGATCGAGGTGATGCCGATCTGCACCACCGAAAGGAACTTGGTCGGGTTCTCGTGCAGGTCCATCGCGTGGCGGGCGGCGCTGTCGCCCGATTCCACCATCACCTGCAAACGGGCCTTGCGGCTCGCCGTCAGAGCCATTTCGGACATCGCAAACAGCGCGTTCAGCAGCAGCAGGAAGAGCAGTAGGGCAACGTCCATGCGGGGCGCGCATCGATAACGGCAGGGGAGCGTAGCAGAATCGATCGATGATCTATCTCATCGGAGACGTGCAGGGCTGCTGCTCCGCCCTCGACCGCCTGCTCGACGAAATCGGTTTCAGCGCGTCGCGCGACCGCATCCACGTGCTTGGCGATCTCGTCAACCGCGGGCCCGAATCGCTCGCCACCTTGAGGCGCCTGAAGAGCTTCGGCAGCTCGGCGGTGTGCCTGCTCGGCAATCACGACTGGCACCTGCTCGCCGCCGCGCACGGCGTGCGTCCGCTGCACGCGAGCGACACCCTCAACGACATCCTCGACGCGCCCGACCGCGCCGAGTGGATCGACTGGCTGCGCCAGCGGCCGATGGCGGTGCACGAGCACGGCTGGCTGATGGTGCACGCCGGCGTCGTGCCGCAGTGGGACCTCGCGCTCACGCTGCAGCTCGCGGGCGAGCTCGAGGATCACCTGCAGAGTCCCGCGCTCACCGACTTCCTGCACGTGATGTACGGCAACGAGCCGTCGCGCTGGTCCGACCAACTGGCCGGCGGCGATCGCCTGCGCTTCGCGCTCAACGTGCTGACCCGGATCCGCTTCGTCGACGCCGACGGCCGCCTCGACTTCAGGCTCAAGGACAGCGTCACCGCCGCCCCGCCCGGCCACTACGCGTGGTTCGACGCACCCGGGCGGCGCACCGCCGGCGTGCCGATCGCGTTCGGCCACTGGTCGACGCTCGGCTTCATGAGCCGCCCCGACCTGCTCGCCCTCGACACCGGCTGCGTCTGGGGCGGACGCCTCACCGCCGTGCGCATCGACGGCGGCCGCCGCGACCACATCAGCGTCGAATGCGCCGAGGCGCAGCGCCCGGGTTGACGCGACGCGATCGAGCCATCCCGCCACGCCCGACTGACGAGATTTCCGTGCCCACCTTCCTCTCGAACCTGCCGCCCTCGCTGGTGGCCATCGTGCTGCTGCTGGCCTCGAACGTGTTCATGACGTTCGCCTGGTACGGGCACCTGCGCTACAAAAGCTCGCCGCTCCTGCTCGCGATCGTCGTCTCGTGGGGCATCGCGTTCTTCGAGTACTGCCTGCAGGTGCCGGCCAACCGCATCGGCAGCCAGACCTTCACCACCGCGCAGCTCAAGATCACGCAGGAGATCATCACCCTCGCGGTGTTCGCGGTGTTCTCGGTGACCTTCCTCGGCGAGCCGCTGCGCTGGAACTACCTGGCTGCGAGCGTGTGCATGCTCGCCGCCGCGGTGTTCATCTTCGCGGTCTGAAGCGCCCGACCGCGCTGCCGCGCGCCGGGCACGTGTCAGAATCGCCGCGCCCGCGCGCTCGTGAGAGCCCGCGCCGCACCCCGGAGACGTGGCCGAGCGGTTTAAGGCAGCAGTCTTGAAAACTGCCGAGGGGGCAACCCCTCCGTGAGTTCGAATCTCACCGTCTCCGCCAAGGTGCCCGCCCCGCAGCGTTCTCTGTTGGCCCGAACAGTCTCGCTTCCCCCCATCTTCATCGGTCGCGTGTCAGCGCAGCGATCGGCTCGGGACACGAGCGCGGCCGATGCAAGCGTGGGGCGACCACTGCATGGGCGCGGCCGGTGCGACGACGGCTGGAAGGCGCCTGGGCAGCGAACTGCACGACGCCGTCGCTGACGAGCTGCGATCTGCGCGGCCTGCCTGAAGTGCCCATCGTGCTCCGCGATGTTCGGGCGCATCGGCGAGGCGGCGGCGCCGCACGGGCCGGTGACGAACACGCGCGACGAGATCGTCGCCGCGTTCGCAAGCGGACCGCGGCCAAGTCGACGCGTGCAGCGCGAGTGGTTGCGCCTCCTGCGGCGGACCCGGCACCGAAGGGCGTGCGGCTCAGTCCGAGACCGTGTCGGCCGCCACCGCCGTGACCGGGCGCTGCTTCTCGGCCGCGGCGCGCACGTTGAGCCAGGCGCTCGCCGCACCGCAGCTGCCGATGATCGCCATGCCGACCCAGCCCCAGCCGTCGGGCACGACCCCGAACGCGATGTAGCCCGCCAGTGCGGCGACCGCGAGCTGCGCGTACTGGAACGGCATCAGCGTCGACGGCGGCGCCTTGCTCAGCGCCATGATCAGCATCAGGTGCCCGCTGGTGCCGAGCACCGCGACCGCGGCCAACGCGGCGACCTGCGACCCGGGAGCAGCCATCAGCGCATCGATCGGATCGGCCACGCTGGCAAGCAGGATCGGCGTGGCGATCGCCATGCCCGTCGCGCCCGTGTAGAAGTTGGTCGTGAACGGGTCCTCGTGCGGCGCGAAGCGGCTGGTCATGATCTGGAAGGTCGCGTTGGAGAACGCCGCCGCCAGCGGCAGCAACGCCGCCCAGCCGATGATGCCGCTGCCGGGACGGACCACGACCAGCGCACCGACGAAGCCGCCGACCACCAGGCCCCAGCGCAGCGGCGAGATGCGTTCCTTGAGCCAGACGCGTGCCACGAGCGTCGCGACGACCGGCGTCAACATGACGATGGCGGTGAACTCCGCCACCGGCATGCGGCGCAGCGCGGCGAAGGCCATCGCCGAGGAAAACGCGAGCAGCGCGCCGCGCGCGATCTGGAACATCGGGTTGGCGGTGCGGAACGAGCGCTGCCTCGACACGACGATCCACAGCGTCATGATCGCCGCGTGCAGGCCGTAACGAGTCCACAGGACCAGGGCCACCGAGAAGTAGCTGCCGACGTAGCGGATCGTGGTGTCCATGACCGCGAACGCGCTGGCGGCGGCGATCACGAGGGCGATGCCGAGCAGAGGTCGAGGGGCGTTCAGGGGTGCCATACCAGTGGAGTTGCCGATGTGCAGACGCTGGCGTCCGCCGCCACTGTACGGGGTGCCACGCGGACGGTGCAGCGTTCACCCAAGCCATGGAAGTGACCATCGCGCGGCCGCTTTCCCCAGCAGCGGCTCCCACGACGCCACCAGTTGCACCAGACGATCCCTGCAAACAGGAGCGAGGATCAGTGGGTCGCCTCCTCACGCATCACGACCTCGGTGCCCTCGAGCTCGAACTCCAACTCGCGCGGAATGCGGACCGCCCGGTTGCGTGCGTTGCGACACGACGAGGCATGTCGCTCGGCCACGGTGAGCTCCCCGGGCCAGCTGACCACGCCGACGCGCCGGCTGTGCAACGAGCGCAGTCAGGGTGACGGTGCATCGTCGCTACCCGAATCCGCGCAGGTATGATGCGCGCCGTTGGTGCTCGTCGAGACGTTCAGTCGAGACAGTTCAACGGGAATCAGGAGGGCGCGGTCGCAAGGCCTGCCTCAACCTGAGCTGCCCCCGCAACGGTAAGCAGACGGAAGCTGCCAGAGGCTCGGCTTCCATCTCGTGACACATCAGCCACTGGATCGGGTTCGCCACTGCGCACCTCGCTCTGGGAAGGCGTCACGGGTCGTTTCTGTCAGCCCGGATACCGGCCAACGAGGTGGCGTTCCGCGCAGGCGGTCGCCGAAGGCGCCAGACCGCGGGGAAGCGGCAGAGCGCGATTGGTCGGTCCATTGCCATGACTTCGTCTTTTCGCAGCTGCGCTCGTCGCGGCACCACTGCGTTCGTCTGTTTCACGCCATTCGTTGTCGTCTCGGCGGCATTTGCCCAGGCTGCCACCTCCACCACCCTGGACCCGGTGGTGGTCACCGCCAACCGAACGCCGCAGCCCTTGTCTTCGGTGCTGGCCGACATCTCGGTCGTCGACCGAACGACGATCGAGCGAAGCGGTGCCGTCGGTGTCGCGGATCTGCTCGCGCGCCTTCCCGGCATCGAGTTCGCCCGCAGCGGTGGCCCCGGCAGCGCCACCAGCGTCTTCGTGCGCGGTGCCGAGAACCGTCACACCGCCGTCTACATCGATGGCGTGCGTGTCGATTCGCAGTCGACCGGTGGGGCCGTCTGGGAACAGATCCCGCTCGACCAGATCGACCGCATCGAAGTGCTGCGCGGCCCCGCTGCCGCCGTCTACGGGTCCGACGCCATCGGCGGCGTGATCCAGTTGTTCACCCGGCGCGGCCGCGGACCGGCGCAACCGAGCGCATCGCTGACCTACGGCACCTACCGCACGGGCCTCGCCCAGGCGGGCGTCAGCGGGTCCGCCCAAGGCATCGACTACTCGCTGTCCGCGTCGCACGGTCGCAGCGACGGGTTCGATTCGCGCACGCCCGGGGCCGCCGGCCACAACCCTGACGAGGACGGCTGGCGCCGCAACTCCGTGCGAGGGCGGGTGGGCTACGAGATCGACGCCGTGCATCGCATCGAAGCGTCGGTGTTGGCGAGCAACCTGCGTTCTCACTACGACGGCTTCACGCCGGGGGCCGACGACTGGAACCGCCACGCGCTGCGCACCGGCAACGTCGCCTGGCACGGGCGCTGGACGGACGACGCGACGACGCGCCTCCAGCTGGGCCGGACCAGGAGCACCTACGAGACCCAGCCGAGCTTTTATCGCACCGAGACGACGCTGGGCGACTACACGCTGCAGCACGAGCAGCGCATCGGCCCCAACACCTTCACCGGAACGCTGGAGCGGCGCGACGACGAACTCCGGAACCCGGCTGTCGCTCCAGGCGTCACGCTCGAAGGCAAGCGCCACCAGAACGCGGTCGGACTCGGCTGGCGCGGCGACTTCGGCGCGCACGGCTTCCAGGCGCATGTGCGACGCGACGACGACAGCGAATTCGGCGCCAAGAGCACCGGCAGCCTGGCTTGGGGCTGGGCGTTCCTGCCGCAATGGCGCATGACGGTCGCTGCGGCGAACTCGTTCCGCGTGCCGACGCTTTATCAGCGCTTCAGCCAGTACGGCAACGCCGCGCTCGTTCCGGAACGCGGCCGCAACGTCGAGCTGGGGCTGCGCTGGGCGGCGGGCACCGACACCGCCGTCAGCCTGGTGGCCTGGCACAACAAGGTGACCAACCTGATCGCGTTCGGCGACCCCGGCCCCTGTCCCGACGAGTTCGGCTGCTACGTCAACGTCGGTCGGGCGCGGCTGCGCGGCGTCACGCTTGCCGGCAACACGCGGCTGGGCGGGGTGACGCTGCGCGGCTCGCTCGACTGGCACGATCCCCGCAACGTGGACACCGACAAGGTGCTGCAGCGCCGGGCGCGCCGTCTCGCCACCTTCGGGGCCGAGACGCAACTGGCGGGCTGGAACGTCGGGGCCGACATCCAGGCCGCCGGCAAGCGCTACGAGGACGCGGCGAACACCCAGCGCATGGGCGGCTACGCGCTGCTCAACGTGTTCGTCAGCAAGGTGCTGGTGCCCGGGCTCACGCTGGAGGGCCGCATCGACAACGTCGGCAACAAGGACTACGAGCTGGCGCGCAACTACGCGACGGCCGGGCGCAACGGGCAGGTGACGCTGCGCTGGACCACGCCCTGAGTCGCCAGAGACCGGAGAATGCCCGACCCATGGCCGCTGCCCTCCTGATCGGCGCGCCCGCGTCGGGCCACGGAAAGACCACCGTCGCGGCCGGCCTGGCGCGTCTGCATGCGCGGCGCGGCGCGCGGGTGCGCTGCTTCAAGTGCGGGCCCGATTTCCTCGATCCGCTCTGGCTCGAGACGGCGAGCGGGCACGCCGCCGATCCGCTCGACCTGTGGATCCAGGGCGAGGCCGACTGCGCGCGCCGGCTCGCCGACGCCGCCGCCGACGTCGACCTCGTCGTCGTCGAAGGCGCGATGGGGCTGTTCGACGGCGACTCGAGCGGCGCCGACGTCGCGGCCGCGTTCGATCTCCCGGTGCTCGCGGTGATCGACGCGAGCGCCATGGCGGCCACGTTCGGAGCCGTCGCGCACGGGCTGCAGACCTGGCGTGCGTCGCTGCCATGGGCGGGCGTTCTCGCCAACCGTGTCGGTGGCGAGGGGCATGCGGCGATGCTGCAGCGCGCCGTGCGCGATCCGATGCACTGGCACGGTCACCTGCCGCAGAGCGAGGCGCTCCGATGGCCCGAGCGGCATCTCGGCTTGACGATGCCGTCCGAGTCGCCCGAGGCCTCGCGGGCGCTGGACGCGGCGGCCGACTGGCTGGAACGCACGCCGCTCGGCCGTGCCCTCGCCGACTGGCCGCCCTGGCGTGCACCGGTGGCCGCCCCGGCAGCGCCGCTACCGCGCTGCCTGCGGGGCGCCGAATCGCCATCGCACGCGACGCCGCGTTCGCGTTTCTCCACGCCGCCGACATCGAGCTGCTGAAGACGCTCGGTGCCGAGCCGACGTTCTTCGCGCCGCTGGCCGGCGAGACGCTGCCGCCGTGCGATGCGCTGTGGCTGCCCGGCGGCTACCCTGAGCTGCATGCGGCCGAACTCTCGGCCTGCACCGGGCTGCGCGAGCAGGTTGCCGCCCACGTGCGGGCCGGCAAGCCCGTGTGGGCCGAATGCGGCGGGATGATGGTCCTGGCCGACCACCTGATCGACGGCACGGGAGCGGCACACCGCATGTGGGGGCTGCTGCCCGGCGTGGCGACCGTGGGCCGTCACCTGGCGGCGATCGGGCCGCACGAGCTGACGCTGGGCGGCACCGGCGAGGCGGCGCTGCGCGGTCACAGCTTCCACTGGTCCCGCTTCGAGAGCCCGCTGGTGCCCGTCGCACGCACCCGCCCGGCGCACGGCGAGCGCGCCGCCGGCGAGCCGTTCTACGAGCACGGCAGCGTGCGCGCGAGCTGGTTCCATCCGTGGCTCGCGTCGTCGCCGCGGCTCGCGGCGCGCCTGTTCGACGCTGCGCCGCCGACCTCATGAGCGCCGTCACGCACGAACTCCTTCTCGGCGGTGCGCGCAGCGGAAAGTCGCGCACGGCCGAGTCACGCGCCGGCGGCTGGCTGGCGAGCGATCCGACCCATCGGGCGACGTTGGTGGCGACGGCGCTCGCCGGCGACCCCGAGATGGCCGCGCGGATCGCCTGGCATCGCGCCGATCGCGGGGCGCGCGTTCCCGCGCTCGAGACCGTCGAGGCGCCGCAGGCGCTCGGCGCCACGCTCCGGCGTCTCGCGCATCCCCGGCGCCTGCTGGTGGTCGACTGCCTGACGCTGTGGCTCACGCAGTGCCTGCTTCCGCCTGCAGGCGCGCCCCCGGGCCGGCCCTGGGCGCAGGAGAAGGAGGAGCTGCTGGCGGCGCTGCGACACGGCGCGTCGCCGGTCGTGCTGGTCTCGAACGAGATCGGCCTCGGGGTCGTGCCGCTCTCGCGCGAGGCCCGGGCATGCGTCGACGCGCTCGGCGAGCTCCACCAGGCCGTCGCGGCCCTCTGCGGCCGCGTCACGCTCATGGTCGCCGGCTGCGAGCTGCGCGTGAAGGACCTCGCATGAACACGGCGCCGTTCTCGCGCCGCGCCGTGCTGCGCGGGGCGGCCGCCCTGCTCGGCACCGGCCTCGTGGCGCGCGTGCCGGCGGCCGAGCCGATCGTGGTGCGCGACGACCGCGGCACCGAGCATCGCTTCAGCGCGCCTCCGCAGCGCATCGTGACGATGCTGCCGTCGTTGACCGAGACCGCCTGGGTGCTCGGGGTCGGCCATCGGCTGGTCGGCGTCGACCGCTTCTCGAACTGGCCGGCGGAGCTCGCGCGGCTCCCGCACCTGGGTGGCCTCGAGGACGCGCAGATCGAGGCGATCGCGGCGCTCAGGCCCGACGTGATCCTGGCTTCCACCGCGTCGCGCGCCATGGAGCGACTCGACGTGCTCGGATTCACGATCGTGCGCCTGAAGTCCGAGACCCATGCCGACGTGCGGCGCACGCTCGACCTGATCGCGCGCCTGCTCGGCACGCCCGACGAGGGCGCGCGCGTCTGGGCGCGCATCGAGCGGGAGCTCGCGACGGCCGCCGCGCGCGTGCCGGCGAGCGTGCGCGGTCAGCGGGTCTACTTCGAGATCGGCGGCGGCCCTTACGCGGCAGGCACGAGCTCGTTCATCGGCGAGACCTTGAAGCGCCTGGGGATGAACAACATCGTGCCTCCCGAGCTCGGGCCATTTCCCAAGCTCAACCCCGAGTACGTGGTCCGCGCCCGGCCCGATCTGATCATGGGCGTGCAGCGCGAGCAGGCGGCGCTCGTGCAGCGGCCCGGCTGGGGCGCGCTGGCGGCGGTCCGCAACCGCCGCCTTTGCGGTTTCGACGCGGCCGATTACGAGATGCTGATCCGGCCCGGGCCGCGCCTCGGCGAGGCGGCCGCGCGGCTCGCGGACTGCCTCTCGCGGGTGGCCACGCCCGCGGCCCGATGACGAGCGCGGGGATGAGCGAAGTCGAGCGCGCGGCGAGCGACCCCGACCTCGATCCGGCACGCCGCCGGCGCCTGGTGGCCTTCGTGGCATCGGCTCTCGCGCTGGGTCTGGCCGGCGGGCTGGCCACCGGCTCGACCGGCTTCGACCTCGCCGCGTTGTGGAACGACCTGCACGGCAGCGACGCGGTGCTGATCCTTGGCCAGATCCGCGCGCCGCGCACGCTGGGCGCCGCGCTCGTCGGCGCCCTGCTCGGTCTCTCGGGCGCGATCGCGCAGGGTCTCTTCCGCAATCCCCTGGCCGACCCTTACCTGCTCGGCAGTGCCAGCGGCGCGGGACTCGGCGTGGTGCTGGTGCTCGCCGCCGCCTCGCTGGGCGGCGCGACGATCAGCCTCGCGACCGTCGTGTGGATCGAGCGTGTCGGGCTGGTCACGGCGGCGTTCGCGGGCTCCGTCATCGGCGTCACCCTGACGCTGACGCTCGCCCGGGGTGCGGTGCAGACGCTGCGCCTGCTGCTTGCCGGCGTCGTGGTCGGCGTGATGCTCGGGGCGATCAGCGACCTGGTCACGGTCGCCTCGCCGGACGCCCTGCGCGGCAAGCAGGCGTTCATGCTCGGCAGCACCAGCTTTCTCGGCTGGAGCGCCATCGCGACGATGGGTCTCGGGCTGGCGCTGCTCGCCGCCCTGGCGCAGCGCCACGCGCGCGCGCTCGACGCGCTCACGCTCGGCGAGGACAGTGCGACCAGCCTCGGCCTCGACCTCGGGCGGGTGCGCCTCGCGCTCGTGCTGATGCTGAGCCTCGGGACGGCGCTGGCCGTCGCCCAGGCGGGTCTTGTCGCCTTCGTCGGGCTGGTGGCGCCGCACCTGGTACGGCGCCATGCGCCGGGGTCGCACGGCTGGCTGCTGATCGCGAGCGCCGGCATGGGTGCGGCGTTGCTGCTGGTGGCCGACGTGATCTCTCGCGCCGTGATCGCGCCAGAGGAGCTGCCGGTCGGTGTCGTCACCGCGGTCCTCGGCGGTTGCTACCTGTTCGGGCTGCTGAGGCAGCGCGCGGCGTCGTGAGCCGGCCCGCGTCGCTGAGGGCCGGCGACGTCGGCGTGCGTCTGGGCGGCCGCCTCGTGCTCGACGGCGTCAACCTGGAGATCGGCGCCGGCTGGACCGCTTTGGTCGGACCGAACGGCGCCGGCAAGTCGACGCTGTTGCGCGCGCTCGCCGGGCTGCAGCCGCTCTCCCGCGGCGCGGTTCTGCTGGACGGCGAGGACGTGCACCGCATCCGCCCGGCACGGCGCGCCGCGCGCTTGGCCTGGCTCGCGCAGCAGGGCGAGGTCACCGGCGAGCTCAGCGTGCGCGAGACGGTGGAGCTCGGCCGCATCGCCCACCTGGGCCTCATGGGAACGCCCGGACCGGCCGACCGCGAGGCCGTCGATCGCGCCATCGCGCTCACCGAGTGCGGCGCCTGGGAGCGTCGGCGCCTGCACGATCTCTCGGGCGGCGAACGCCAGCGGGTGCTGCTGGCCCGGGTGCTGGCGACCGAGGCGCCACTGCTGCTGCTCGACGAGCCGACCACGCACCTCGACGCGCCGCACCAGGTGATGCTGACGCGGCTGCTGCGGCGCATCGCCCGCGGCGAGGACGGACCCCGCGCCGTGCTGAGCGTGCTGCACGACCTGCCGATCGCGCTGCGGGCCGATCGGCTGCTCGTGCTCGAGCGCGGGCGGCTGCGGGCCGGTGGCGCGCCGACCGATGCGGCCGTGCAGGCCGCTCTCGTCGACGTCTTCGACGGCGCGATCCGCATCGAGGCCGATGCGCGGGGCGCGCCGCGCGTCGGCCTCACGCTCGACGCCGAATGAACCCGAGGAGCCCCTGATGGACATCGTCGCCCCGCCCGCCGCACCCGGAGCCAAGGCCACCGGCGAACGCCGCGGGCTGGTGATCGTCCATACCGGCCACGGGAAGGGCAAGAGCACCGCCGCGTTCGGCCTCGCGTTGCGTGCCCACGGACGCGGCAAGCCGGTCAGGATCTACCAGTTCATGAAGGTACCGTCGGCACGCTTCGGCGAGCACCGCGTGTTCGAGACGCTCGGCGTGCCGATCGAGGGACTCGGCGACGGCTTCAGCTGGAAGAGCCGCGACCTCGAGCACAGCGCGCAGCTGGCGCGCGACGGCTGGCTGCGGGCCGAAGCGACGATCCGCGCCGGCACGCACTTCCTCGTCGTGCTCGACGAGATCATGTATCCGCTGCGCTACGGGTGGCTGCCGCTGCAGCCGGTGCTCGACGCGCTGCGTGAGCGCCCCCCGCAAGTGCATGTGGTGCTGACCGGCCGCAACGCACCGGACGAACTGGTGGCGCTGGCCGACACCGTGACCGAGATGGCGCCGGTCAAGCACCATCACCAGGCCGGCGTGCCGGCCCAGCGCGGCATCGAGGACTGACGCCGTGGCCGCGGGTGCACTGCTGCTGGCGTGGGCGCTCGATGCCGCCTTCGGCGAGCCCCGCAACGCGTGGCATCCCGTGGCGTGGCTCGGCCGCGCGCTGCGGCCGCTCGGCGCCCGGCTGCCGGCGCTCGCGCCGCGACCCGCATTCGCCCTCGGCGCCTGCGCCTGGAGCGGCGCGGTCGTGGCGGTGGGGCTGCTGGCCTGGGGCGTGCAGGCCTGGATCGATGGCCTCCCGGGCTGGCTCGCGCTGCCTGCGCTGGCGCTGGCCTTGAAGCCGGCATTCGCATGGTCGATGCTCAAGGACGAAGTCCGCGCCGTCGAGGCCGCGCTCGGACACGGGCTGGACGCGGGGCGGGCGCGCCTCGCGCGGCTGTGCAGCCGTGACGTGACCACGCTCGATGCCACCGCGGTGCGCGAAACCGCGGTCGAGGCGCTCGCCGAGAACTTCAACGACTCGCTCGTCGCGCCGCTGTTCTGGTTCGTGGTGGCCGGTCTGCCGGGCGCCTGGATCTGGCGCACCGCCAACACGCTGGACGCGATGTGGGGCTATCGGGGGCGCTGGGAGTGGGCCGGCAAGTGGGCCGCACGCGCCGACGACGTGCTCGGCTGGATCCCCGCGCGGCTCGCTGCGGCGCTGTTGTGGAGCCCGTCGGTCGCGCTCAAGCCATGGCGCGACGAAGCCCGGCAAACCCCCTCGCCGAACGGCGGCTGGCCGATGGCGACGATGGCGCTGCGGCTCGGCGTCCGCCTCGGCAAGCCGGGCGTCTACGTGCTCAACCGGACGGGCAGCAGCGTCGACGGCAAGGTCGTCGCGCGATCCTTGCAGCTCGCCGAGCGGGCGGCGCGGGCGGCCTTCGTCGGCGCCGGCGTCGCGCTGTGGTGGCGGGCCGCGCGATGAATGCCGCGCCGCGCGTTCACGGCGGGGCCGACGCCGACGGCGCTGCCCGCTGGGACTTCTCCACCTGCGCCAACGCGGCGGGGCCGTGCGAGTCGGCGTGGGCGGCGGCGCGCGACGCCGACCTGCAGCGCTACCCCGGACCCGGCCGCGCACGCGGTGCGCGAGGCGCTCGCCGCGCTGCACGAGGTGGAGCCCTGGCGCATTCTCCCGGCCGCGAGCGCCAGCGAGTTCATCCAGCGCATCACGGGCGTCGGCGAACGGCTCTGGCCGGGTGCGGTCGCGGTGCCGAAGCACGCCTACGGCGACTACGCGATCGCCGCCGCCGCATGGGGGCGCGCGCTGGCGCCCGACGGCGCAAGTCCCGGCGGCTTTGCCGGCGACGTCACCCTGCGCTGGGTCGCGGAGCCGTCGAGTCCGCTCGGAATCGATGCGCCCCGCCGCCCGATGCGGGCACGCGGCCGACGGTTCTCGATGCCGTGTACCCGCCGCTGCGTCTGGCCGGCCGCTCGACCTGGACCGCAGCGGACTGCGATCGCGCGTTCGTGCTGCACAGCCCCAACAAGGCGCTGGGCCTGACCGGCATCCGCGGCGCGTACGCCGTGGCGCCCGGCACGGCGGGCTACGACGTGCCCGCCTGGTGCCGTGCCCTGGAGGCCGCGGCGCCGTCGTGGCCGCTGTCGGCGCAGGCCGACGCGCTGCTGCGTGGCTGGGCCGGCCGCGACGTGCAGCAGTGGGTGGCCGATTCGCACGCGACGCTGGCGCACTGGAAGGCGCTCCTGCAGCAGGAACTCGGCGCCCGCGGCTTCACCCAGCGCGCCAGCTCGACGCCGTACCGGTGCGTGCGACCGCCGCTGGCCATCGAACCGCGTCGGCTGCGCCGGCACGGCGTCGCGGTGCGCGACGCGGCGTCGTTCGGCCTGCCGGGCTGGTGGCGCGTCTCGGCGCAGCCGCCGCGCGCCGCCCGTGCGCTGCTGCAGGCGATCGACCTTGAGGTCGGGGGTCGTCCATGAAGCGCGCTGCCCTGATGGTGTGGGGCGCGAGCAGCGGCGCCGGCAAGAGCCTGCTCACGACGGCGCTGTGTCGCTGGGCCGCGCGCCAGGGCCTCGACGTGGCGCCGTTCAAGGCGCAGAACATGAGCAACAACGCCCGCGTGGTTCCCGTCGACCCTGCCGATCCGGACAGCCGGCTCGGCGAGATCGGCTCGGCGCAGTACTTCCAGGCGCTGGCCGCGCGGGTGCCGCCGAGCGTCGATATGAACCCCGTGCTGCTCAAGCCCGAACGCGACACCGCGAGCCGGGTCGTGGTGCACGGGCAGGTCGACGCCGAGCTGTCTCGCCTGCCGTGGCGCGAGCGCAGCCGCGTGCTCGCGGCGGTCGCGCGGGAGAGCTTCGATCGGCTGACCGGGCGGCACGGGCGCATCGTGATCGAGGGCGCGGGCTCGCCGGCCGAGATCAACCTGGCGCCGCACGACTACGTCAACCTCGACGCCGCCCGCTGGGCGCGCGAGCACGGCGCGCTGCATGCCATGCTGGTGGCGGACATCGACCGCGGCGGCGCATTCGCGCATCTGCACGGGACCTGGGCCCTGCTGCCCGACGACCTGCGCCCGGTACTCGCCGGCTTCGTGCTCAACAAGTTTCGCGGCGACGCCGCGCTGCTGGCACCCGGGCCCGCTCAGCTGCAGGCGCTGACCGGCGTTCCGCTGCTCGGGGTGCTGCCGATGCGGCGCGACCATGGACTGCCGGACGAAGATGGCGTCCACGCTGCGCCCCGCACGGACTCGGGCGGACCGCGCATCGCGATCGTCGCCTGGCCGCACATCAGCAACCTGGACGAGTTCCAGTCGCTCGCCGAAGTCGCGACGCTGCGCTGGGCGCGCAACGCGGCCGAGCTCGCCGACGCCGACTGGATCATCCTGCCGGGCAGCAAGCAGGTCAGCGGCGATCTGGCCTGGCTGCGCGAGCAGGGCCTCGACCGCTGCATCGTCGAGCACGTGCGGCGCGGGCGGCCGCTGCTCGGCATCTGCGGAGGCCAGCAGATCCTCGGCCGCACCCTCGACGATCCCGGCGGCGTCGACGGCGAGCCGCACGGACCGCTGCCGGGGCTCGGGCTGCTGCCGCTCGCCACGCGATACGCGGCGCCCAAACGGCTGCGCGCAGCGGCCGTGCATTTCGACACCCTGACCTCGCCCTGGCAGGCGCTGACCGGCCGATCCCTGCCGGCTTACGAGATCCGCTGTGGTCGCACCACCGTCGACGTCGACGGCGCCGTGGCAGTCGTGCACGACGCCCACGGTCAGCCGATCGGCTGGCAGGCGGGCGCGACGCTCGGCCTTGCCGTGCACGGCCTGTTCGAGGACGCGGCCACGCTGCACGCGCTGTTCGGCCGACACGTGCGCACGCTCGACGCCCGCTTCGACGCACTGGCCGATCTGGTCGAGGACCACCTCGGCGCGGCGACCCTGCGCACGCTGCTCGAGGCCTGACGCGTGAGCCCGTTCGCGCCGACGCTGCCGCTGCCCGCCTTCGACGACGCCGGCCTGCGCTCGCGCGTGCAGGCAGCGCTCGACGTCAAGACCAAGCCCAAGGGCGCGCTCGGCCGCCTCGAAGCGCTGGCGTTGCAGATCGCGCTGGTTCAGGGCGACGCATCGCCGCGCCTCGTGAACCCGCAGCTGGTGGTGTTCGCGGCCGACCACGGGATCGCGGCCCGCCGCGTATCGGCCTATCCCGCGGAGGTGACGCGCCAGATGGTGCTCAACTTCCTCGCTGGCGGTGCGGCGGTGTCGGTGCTGGCGCGCCAGCACGGCATCGCGGTCACGGTCGCCGATTGCGGCGTCGATGCCGATTTCCCCGCGGCCGCCGGGCTGGCGTGCCTCAAGGTGCGGGGGGCGGAGCGCGGCTCGGCCGACGCCAGCGCGGGACCGGCGATGAGTCCGGAGCAGTGCCGGGTGGCGATCGCGCAGGGACGCGATCTCGTCGCCGCCCTGCCCGGCAACGCCCTCCTGCTGGGCGAGATGGGCATCGGCAACAGCTCGGCGGCCGCCCTGCTCATGGCTCGGCTGACCGGCGCGCGGCTGGCCGACTGCGTCGGCCGCGGCACCGGCCTCGACGACCTCGGGCTCGCGCACAAGCGGTCGGTCCTCGAGCACGCGCTGGCGCGCCACGCCGACGCCTTGGCGCCGTTGCAGGCACTCGCGGCGCTCGGCGGGCTCGAGATCGCGTCGATGGTCGGTGCCGTGCAGCAGGCGGCCGCCGAGCGCCGCGTGATCGTCGTCGACGGCTTCATCAGCACCGCCGCGGTGGCGGTGGCGGCCGCGCTGCAGCCCGCGCTGCTGGCGTGCTGCGTGTTCTCGCATCGCTCGGGCGAGGCCGCACACGGGCGCTGGCTCGAGGCGCTGGGCGTGCAGCCGCTGCTCGACCTGGACTTGCGCCTGGGCGAAGGCTCGGGCGCGGCGCTCGCCTGGCCGTTGCTGGTCTCGGCGGTGAACATCCTGGCGCAGATGGCGAGCTTCGAGTCGGCCGGCATCAGCCGACGCGTGTCATGACGCGCCCCCTGCGGCGCGTCGGGGCCGCTGCGCGGCACGAGCGGCGGCTCTTCTTCATCGCGCTGCAGTTCCTCACGCGCATCCCGATTCCGGGATGGGTCGGCTTCGAGCCCGCGCTGCTGAACCGCGCCGTTCGGCAGTTCCCGCAGGTCGGCGCACTCGTCGGCTTCGTCGGCGGCAGCGTGGTTTTCGTCGCCCAGCAGCTGTGGACGCCCGGTGTCGCCGCCGTCCTGGCGGTGACCGCCACGGTCTGGCTCACCGCTGCCTTTCACGAGGACGGCCTCGCGGATACCTTCGACGCGCTGCTGGGGGCGGCTTCGCGCGAGAAGGCGCTGGCGATCATGAAGGACTCGCGCATCGGCACCTACGGCGCCTCCGCGCTGGTCGTGACGCTGTTGCTGCGGGTGCTGCTGGTCGCCGAACTCGTCGCGCGGGATCCGCTGGTCGCCGCGCTGGCCGTGGTGGCATCCCACGCCGGCGGGCGGGCCGCGGCCGTCGTGCTGATGGCGAGCGTGCCGTATGCCGGCGAGGAGGCGCACGCCAAGGCCAAGCCGCTGGCCCGCCATGCGCGACGGATCGACGCCGTCGCCGCCGCCGTCGCCGGCGTCGCGTGGCTGTGGCCCGCCGCCGCGGCAGCGACGTCGGGACCGATCGCGGCGCTGCTCCGGGTCGCGAGCCTGACCGCCGCGCTCGCCGCCCTCGTGCTCGGACTGCGCGCCTGGCTGCGTCGACGTCTGGGTGGGTACACCGGCGACACACTGGGCGCGGCCGCCCAGTTCGGCGAACTGGTCGTGCTGCTCGGCGTGGCGGCACGGATGCCCGGATGACGGCGAGGCTGGTGCACGCCTGGCGCCACCCGCGCGCCGAAGGAGGTGCCGGCTGCTGCATCGGGCGCACCGACCTGCCGGTCGACCCACGCAAGGCCAAGCGCCTGGCGCACCGCATCCGCGCCTTCGCACGGCGCGCGCGGCTACCGCACATCGTCGTCACCTCGCCGCTCCGCCGCAGCTGCGAGGTCGGATGCTGGCTGGCACGCTGGGGCTGGACCCACCGCGTCGATCCGGCGCTCGCCGAGCTCGACTTCGGGACGTGGGAAGGGCGCGGGTGGGCGAGCGTCCCCGTCCAGGAGATCGACGCCTGGTGCGCCGACTTCGTGCATCACGCGCCGGGCGGCGGAGAGTCGCTGGCAGCGCTGCTGCGCCGGGTGGAGCGATTCGAGCCGGCCGGCGCCTGTGTCGTCGTCACGCACGGAGGCTGGTTGTCGGCCGCCGCGTGGCTGACCCGAGGTGCCGTGCCCGCCACCAGCGAGCGCTGGCCGCCGCCGCCGTCCTTCGGGCAGCGGGTCGCGCTGGCCTGGAGCAGCGTGAGCGATGCCCGCCGACCCGGCCGCCAGGCGCTCGGCCGCGTGCAAGGCGAGTAGGCATATGCAGATGCCCTGCCGTTGCCGCGCTCGACTCGCCTGCGCTCGCTCCGCCGCCGGAGGACGAGGACCGACCGTCCGGCCCATGATCGCCGGGGCCGGCGCTCGCCTCGCATCGAACCCTGAGGGCGTCTCCCAGGTCCACGAACCGGGCCAAGCCGGTCGCGGAAGCAGCAGCGGGCGCCCGGCCGCCCTTAGCGCTGCGCGGGACGGGCGGGCGGCGCGTCCCGACCGCCCGGACCTTGCGCAGGAGCGCCCGGCGGCGGCTTGACCAACCCCGGATCCACCTGGCGCGCCGGACGCTCGACGATGGCCGGGTCGACCCTCGCCGGCGGCCGCGTCACGATCCCCGGATCGACCCGCGGCGCAGACGCCGGGGCGCTCGCCGCGGGCGCCAAGGCACCGGCGGCGGCCGCGGCGGTGCAGGTCCCGATCGCCAGCAGCGCGGCCATCGTGGCGAGCAGTCGTTGTGCGCGGGCTCGTGCCACCCGCGCGTCCCGCGGAGCCGCCGAAGCGCGAGACGGGTGCAGCGGCAATGCTGAGGTCATGGCGGTTCCTCTCGCTTGCATCGAAGGTCGAGCAATGTACGCGCACGCCGATCACCCGCCGGGGCTCGGGGCCGCAACAGACGGACGCAGCGCGTGCCGAAACCGTGCCCCGCGCCGCACGGGACGCCGGCATGGCACCGCGGTTGCCGGGCCCGATCTCCTCCCGAGGAGTCCACGCATGTCCGCACCCGAGAACTTCCCGCTTTCGCCGAACCCCGACATCGTGCCCAACCCCGTGGGGCCGGAGGTCACCCCGCCGCAAGGCCCTGACGTGAATCCGCTGCCAAGCGGTCCCGAGATCACGGTGCCGACCGGGCCCGACGTGCAGCCGCCGCCGGCCGGCGACGTTGGCTCGCCGCCGGCGGGCCCCGAGGTCTGAGCTCGCCGGCGGATGCGAGCCGGCAGCGGTTCCTGCGCCAGCCGCTGATGCACGGGCGACGGGAACGCCGATGACGCGCGGCTCGGCTGCGCTGGACCGGCGACTTGCGACGCCCGCCGGCGCGTGGGGCGGGCGAGGAGGCGATGGCCGAAGCCGGCGCCGGCTCCCCGCACGCCGATGCCGACCGACGTGCGCCGACTGACCGACGAGACCCGCGCATGAGCACCTGGCTGCAGAAGTACTGGGAACGCCTGCGCGCGAGCTTCTGGTTCCTGCCCTCGCTGATGGCGGTGGCGGCAGCGGCGCTCGCGTTCGCGGGCGTGACCCTCGACGAGGCGTTCACCGACCGGCTGCTGAGCGGCTTCGGCTGGCTCTACACCGGTGGCGCCGAAGGCGCGAGCCTGGTGCTGAGCACCGTGGCCGGATCGATGATCACGATCGCCGGGGTCGTGTTCTCGATGACGCTGGTCGCGCTGTCGCTCGCGTCGTCGCAGCTGGGCCCGAGGCTGCTGCGCAACTTCATGCGCGACACCGCGAACCAGGTGGTCATCGGCACCTTCGTCGCGACCTTCGTCTACTGCCTGCTCGTGCTGCGCACGATCCGCCGCGCCGACGAAGTGGCGTTCGTCCCGCATCTGTCGGTGACCCTCGGGGTCGTGCTCGCCCTCGCGAGCCTCGGGGTGCTGATCTATTTCGTCCATCACGTGGCCATGTCGATCCAGGTCGACGTGGTGGTTGCCCGGGTCGCCGACGAGTTGTTCGCCGGCGTCGAGCGGCTCTTTCCCAGGCAGGTCGGAGACCGGTCCGAGACCGCTGCGAAGACGGCGCGGGATGAGGCACGCGCAGCAGCCGCCTTCGAGGGTGCCGGAGCGGACGTGATCGCCGACGGCGACGGCTATCTGCAGCTCGTCGACGCCGAGCGCCTGATGCGGCTCGCGAGCGAGGCCGACGTTCGGATCCGGCTCGCGGTCCGTCCGGGCCATTACGTGTTCCGCAGGCAGACGCTGGCGACGGTGTATCCCGCCGAACGCGGCAAGCGAGCGCTGCTCGGCGAGATCCGGCGCGTGTTCGTGCTGGGCGAGCAGCGCACCACCGCCCAGGACATCGAGTTCGCCATGCTGCAGCTGGTCGAGGTGGCGGTCCGTGCCCTCTCGCCGGGGATCAACGATCCGTTCACGGCCTTGACGTGCGTGGATCGCCTCGGTTCGGCCCTGTCGCGCCTCGGCGAGCGCGACATGCCCACCCCGCTGCGCTCGGACGACCAAGGGGTCCCGCGGGTCCTCGCACCGAGCCCGAGCCTCGCGGCCCTCGTCGGCACCGCGCTCGAGCCGCTCCGACAGCACGCGAGGGCCGATGCCCTCGTCACCCGGCGGCTGCTCTCGACGATCGAGCGGCTTGCGCCGCGCTTCCCGGTGACAGGCCGCGCCGAGTTGTTGCGCCAGGTCGCGATGATCGAGCATGGCGTGCCCGCCACGCTGCAGGCGATGGATCGGTGCATCGTCGCGGAGGCGTGCGAGAAGGCACGCCGTGCGCTGCGCACGTCGCGCGTCGACGACAACGCTGCACAGCGATCGCCAGCGACGCCGGAGGGCCGCTGAGCGCCTGGCTCCAGGCGGGCCCGCCCCCGCAGCGTCACGCCGCCGTTGGGACTCGGGCCTGCACGTTGCGGTGACCGGACTACAGCAGCGACGACACCAGACGTGTCGATCAATCTGCAAGCGCGGGCTTGCAGACCGTCTCTCGCACCACACGGCCGATCGTCAGCCCCTGCACGAGCACGGAGAACACGACGATCGAATAGGTCAGCGGGACCAGGACCTCGCGCACCGTTCCTTCGGGCAGTGACAGCGCGAGCGCGACCGAGATGCCGCCGCGCAGCCCGCCCCACGTGAGCACGTGGCCGGCTCCCCGCGGCAGGCGGAAGCCCGACGGCCAGAGCGTGACCGGCAGCCCCACCGTCAGCCAGCGGGCGCCGAGCACGACCGCCAGAGCCAGCACCACGGCGCCGGCCAGCCCGTCGGCGAACCGGATCACGACGACCTCGAGGCCGATGAGCACGAAGAGCACCGCATTGAGGATCTCGTCGACCAGTTCCCAGAACAGATCGACGTGATGGCGCGTGACGTCGGACATCGCGAGCGCCCGGCCGTGGTTGCCGATCAGGAGACCCGCCACCACCATGGCAAGCGGACCCGAGACGTGCAGGTGCCCGGCGAGCGCGTAGCCGCCGACCACGGCAGCGAGCGTGAGCAGCACCTCGACCTGGTATTGATCGATGCTGCGCAGCAGCCGGAACGTGGCATAGCCGAGCGCCAGCCCCAGCAGCACGCCGCCGACCGCCTCGCGCAGGAGCAGCGTGGCGGCCCCCGCGAGGCTCGGCGTGTCGCCACTGGCGAGCATGCCGAGCAGCAGCGCGAAGAGGACGACGCCGACGCCATCGTTGAAAAGCGACTCGCCGGCGATCACGATCTCGACGTCTTCCGGCGCACCCGCCGAACGGAGGATGCCGAGCACGGCGATCGGGTCGGTCGGCGAGATGAGCGCGCCGAACAGCAGGCAGGGCAGCAAGCCGAGCGACAGGCCGACCCAGGGCAGCGCCAACCAGAGTGCGAAACCGACGACGAGCGTCGACAGCACGGTGCCCACCACCGCGAGCCCCAGGATCTGCCAACGGTAGCTGCGCAGGCGGCTGAGATCGACGTGCAGCGCGCCGGCGAACAGCAGCAGCGAAAGCATGCCCTGCAGCAGCACGTCGGAGAAGTCGATCGAGCGCAGCAGCGACTCCTCGTAGCTGCGCACGTTCTCGAGCAGGCCCACCGCGTCGAGCCCGAGCAATGCCAGCGACAAGGCGAGCGCCGCAGCCATCACCCCGATGGCGGTGGGCAATCGGATGAAGCGCTGGTTCAGGTACGCCAGCAGGGCGGTGACCACCAGGCAGATCGCGGCGGTGTCGAGCACGAGATCCTTCGGGCAAGCCACGGTCCCGAGCCACCGCGTCGGCAGCGCACGCGGTGCTCGCTGCCGACCGCTCGCATCGCGCCTGTCAGTTTTTTCTTGCGCCGCTGTAACCGGATCGCGTGCCGCTTCGAAGGACATGGCGTGTCGCTCGTCGACACGCCATCCCATCGAACGCAAGGAGTTCCCATGTCCAGCAAGATCAACGTCACGTCCGCTCTGCTCGCCGGTGCCATCGGCGGGCTCCTGGCCAGCGCCGCGCAGGCAAGCCCGCTGACCAAGGAGGAAGTGGCGGCCGCCATGGCGGCGAAGAAGGAGAAGTGCTACGGCGTCTCGCTCAAGGGCATGAACGACTGCGCGGCCGGCCCGGGCACCAGTTGTCAAGGCACTTCCACGAAGGACTTCCAGGGCAATGCGTGGAAGTTCGTGCCCGCCGGGACCTGCACCAACATCGTGGTGCCCGGCGGCAAGAAGGGCTCGCTGACGCCCACGAACGCCTGAACGCCGGCCGGGTGCGGGCGGGAGCGATGCGATGACCGCGCTCGACGAACCGGCGCTTCGTTCGGGCACGCCCGTCCCGCCGGTCGGGGTCGGCTTCAAGCCCTCGCATGCCGACGCGATCGCGGCCGACCGGGGCTTTGCCGGCTTCTTCGAAGTGCATGCCGAGAACTACATGGGCGCCGGCGGCATGCCGCACCGCCTGCTCGAGACGGTGCGGCGCGACCATGCGCTCGCGCTGCACGGCGTCGCACTGTCGATCGGCGGAAGCGAGCCGCTGTGCCGCGCCCACCTTGCACGTTTCGCGAGCCTGGTGCGTCGCTACGAGCCGTTTCTCGTCTCCGAGCACCTCGCCTGGTCGACGCACGCCGGCTGCTATTACAACGACCTGCTGCCGCTGCCCTACACCCGGGCGACGCTCGCCGGCGTGTGCAACCACGTCGATGAGGTGCAGGCGGCGATCGGACGACGGCTGTTGCTGGAGAACCCCGCAACCTACCTCGTCTTCGAGGAGTCGACCCTGGCGGAGCCGGATTTCCTCGCCGAGGTGGCGCAGCGAACCGGATGCGGCCTGCTGCTCGATCTCAACAACCTGTACGTCAGCGCCGTCAACCATGGCCGCTCGCCGACGGCCGCTCTCGACGCGTTTCCGATCGGCCACGTCGGCCAGATCCACCTTGCCGGCCATGCGGAGCAGGCCGACGGCGACGGCAGGCAGCTGCTGATCGACAGCCACGACGGCATCGTTGCCGAGCCCGTGTGGTCGCTGTTCGAGCACGCGCTGCGGCTCGGCGTGCATGCGCCGACGCTCGTCGAATGGGACAGCAGGCTCCCGCCGTGGGCCGAGCTGCGCGCGCAGGCCGACAGCGCGCACCAGCGCATGCACGGCAGCGTTTCTGTGGAGGCGGCGCATGCCTGAAGCAGGCGCGCACGCGGCGCGCTTCGCGCCGCCCCTGCTGGATGCGAGCGCGCCGGTGCCCGCCGGACTGGGCGGGGAGGAGCGCTACGCCATCCATCGCAACAACGTCACCGTCAGCCTGATCGAGGCGCTCGCGGCGATCTACCCGGCCGTTGAGCGCCTCACCGGGAGCGACTTCTTCCGTGCGATGGCGCGGGCGCACGTGCGCGCCACGCCACCGGCGACGCCGCTGCTGTTCGACTATGGCCGCGAGTTCCCGGCCTTCATCGACCGCTACCCGCATGCGCGAGAGCTGCCCTGGCTCGGCGATGTCGGACGCGTCGAACGCGCCTGGCTCGATGCCTATCACGCGGCCGATGCGGAACCGCTGAGCCTTGCCGACCTGGCGGCGGTCGATGCAGCGCGCCTGCCCGATGCCGTGCTCGTGCCGCACCCCGCGGCACGCGTCGTTCGCTCGCGCTACCCGGCGCTCTCGATCTTCGCGATGAACCGTGAACCGGCCGCACCCGACGCGCGGCTCGAATCCGACGCGTCCGAAGACGTGCTGATCACGCGCCCCGCGTTCGACGTGACGGTCCGTCCGCTCCCGCCCGCCGGCGCAACCTTGCTCATCGCGCTGATGAATGGTCGGACCTTTGGTGAGGCCGTCGCCGCCGCGGCGGCCGAGAGCGACGCCTTCGACCTTTCGGCCAGCCTTGCGGCGATGGTTGATGCCGGCGTCTTCACCCACATCGAACTGCGAGAGCCCACGCCATGACAACCCGCATCCTCCATCCGCAACCCGCACCGAAGAACCTCGCGGTGCGGGCGATCGCCAGCCTGCGCGACGCCACGCGGGCCGTCGCATGGCCGCCGCTCGTCCAGTTGCTGCTGCGCCTTGCGCTCGCGGTGCCGTTCTTCAAGTCGGGCCTGCTGAAGTGGAACGGCGTCCTGCGCCTGAACGACAACGCCGTGGCCCTGTTCGAGTCGTTCGAGCTCCATCTGCCGGGCGGCCCGTATGCGTACCCCGCACCCGCCGTCATGGCGTTCATCGCGGCTAGCTTCGAGGTGCTGCTGCCGGTGCTGCTGGTGATCGGCCTGGGCACCCGCCTCGCGGCCGCGGCCCTGCTGGGCATGACCCTCGTCATCCAGCTGACGGTGCCCGACGGCTGGCCGATCCATCTGACGTGGGCGGCCATGGCGCTCGCGCTGATGGCGCACGGTGCCGGGCCGGCGTCGCTCGACCACGCGCTGGCGAGTCGCTGGCCCCGCTCCGCGACCCGGGCGCGTTGAATGCGCCTGCTGCGGCATCACGTGCTGTCGCGCGCGTGGCTGAGCTTCCTGGTGCTGGGGCTCGCGTTCTTCGTGTTCGGCGCCTGCACGCTCAACCTCGGCATGCTGCTGGTCGGCAACCTGAAGCTTCTGGGCGAGCATGGCTGGCAGGCCGTCGTGGAAGGCGGCTTGCGGCAGTTCGGCGAGCTGGTTGCCACCGGCTACGTCGGCATCGCCGCGTACGTCGTGCTGAAGGCCTGCGAGCAACGCTGCGTGGAGTGGCTCACCGATGAGCGCTGACGCGCATTGCATCGATACGCCGTGGGTGTTGCAATGGCCGAGGCGACCCTCCGACCAAGCGCCGATGGCCGATCAGGATTCGAACGACGAGCAACACCTGCGAGCCTTGTTCGTTCGCGCGCTGGACGGTGACGGCCTGGCGTATGCGGCGTTCCTGAAGCAGATCGCGCGCCGTCTGCGCGCCTACCTGCGCCGGCGCCTCTACGGCTGGCCGGACGACGTCGAAGACCTGGTGCAGGAGTGTCTGCTCGCGATGCACAACCAGCGCGGCTCGTATCTGCGCGACCAGTCCGTGGTGGCCTGGGCGCAGGCGATCGCGCGCCACAAGCTCATCGACCTGCTGCGGGCGAAGGCCGCGCGCGAACAGCTGCACCACCCGCTCGACGACGACGCCGAAGACATCCTGCTGGCGGTGGACGACCACGAAGCCGCCGCACGGCACGACGTGCTGGCGTTGCTCGGCGAATTGCCCGACCGGCACCGCCTGCCGATCCAGCACGTGAAACTCGAAGGCCTTTCGGTTGCGGAGGCGGCGCGCCGCACCGGCATGTCCGAATCGGCCGTGAAGGTCGGCGTGCACCGGGGGCTGAAGGCACTGGCGGCGCGCTGCGGCGCGAGGAGACTCACGTGAACACCGACGACCTGGTGGACATGCTGGCGCGGCGCGCCGAACCGGTGCCGCGGCACGCGCTGCGTGACCGGCTGCTCGTCGCCGTCGCGATCGGCCTGCCGCTCGCGGTGCTGCTCGTGGCGCTCTTGCTCGGCCTGCGGCACGACCTCGCGGAAGGCCTGCGCCACCCCGTGCTATGGGTGAAGTTCGCGGTCCCGCTCGCCGTCGCCCTGGCTGCCGGCGCATCGCTGCGCCGCCTGGCGAGTCCCGGCGTGCCGGTGGGCCGCACCTGGTGGATCGGTGCAGGTGCCGTGCTCGCGCTGTGGGTCGTGGCCGCGCTTCAGTGGGCGGGCCTTTCGCCAACGGAGCGCGCCGTCGCGCTCTGGGGCAGCAGCTGGCGCGAATGCCCGTTCAACATCGCCGTCGTCAGCCTGCCGCTGCTCGCGGCGGTGCTGGCCATGCTGCGCGGGCCGGCCGCGCCCACGCGCCCCCGGCGAGCCGGCGCCGCGGCGGGTCTGCTGGCCGGCGGGATGGGCACGATGGCTTACGCGCTGCACTGCCCCGAATCGGGGCTTGCCTTCGTGGCGGTCTGGTACGTGCTCGGCGTGGTGATCGTCGCTGCCGCCGGCGCGGCGCTGGGGCCGCGTCTGTTTCGCTGGTGACGCGGCGAGGGACGGGCGGCGCCGTTCCCGATGAGCCGAAGCCGAGCGCACGTCTCGTGCGCCGGGTCGCTCGCCACGCACGCGACGGCCGGCTCGGCCGGCCGGAGCAAGAGCCGTGCACGCGTCAGAACGCCGCCGTCAGTGTCACCCGCACCCGCCGCGGCTCGACCGGATGCGAGTGGCGATCCGGGACTCCCGCACTCTCGCCTGCGAGGCGCGACTCGTAGTAGTAGTCGATGTCGCTCGCCTTGCGGTCGAACAGGTTAAACACGTCGACGGCGAGCCGGACCTTCGGATTGAAGCGATACCCCACCCGCAGGTAGGCGAGCGTCGTCGCCTTCGAGCGCTTCGAGTCATCTTCGACGAGCGGCCGCGGGCCCAAGTAGCGCAGCTGGAACTGCCCCGACCAGGGCCCGCGGTCGAGCACCGTCACCCCGAGCGAGGCCATCTTGTCGATCGAGCCGGGGATGCGGTTGCCTTCGGGCTCATCACCCGTGAAGCGCGCCCGTGACGCGGCGAGGTCCGCATCGAGCAGCAGCCACTCGGTGGCGCGGTAGTGCAGCCCCAGCTCGACGCCGCGGCGCCGGCTCGGCCGGCTCGCCTCGGTCTCGCCGGCGTCGCCGACGAACAGCAGCTCCGAGCCGAGGCGCAGCTGCCAGAGGGCGAGCGACGCCTGCAGCCCTGGCACCAGTTCGCTGCGCACCCCGAGCTCGGCGCCCTTGGAGCGCACCAGCGGCGTCGCCGGCTCGACAGACTCGTCGGACTTGGCCATGCGCCGGGCGGTGCTGCCGCGCGCATCGTTGCTGTGAAAGCCCTGCCCGACGTTGACGAAGTACTCGGTCTTCGCCCACGGCCCGAAGATCAGCGAGAGCTTGGGCGAGCCGATGCCGGCGCTGCGCTCGCCGCTGTTCTCGGCGATCGAGCTGGCGACGTCGAAGTGATAGCGATCCGCGCGCAGGCCCGCCACGCTGCGCAGCCACGGCGTCCACTGCAGCGCCGATTCGCCGTAGATGCCGACGCTGGTCTGCTCGACCTCGCTCTCCTGCGTGATGCCGGTGCGCCGGCGCGCGACCGAGGTGTAGAGGCCCACCGGATCGAGGCGGTCGTGCCGCACCTGCAGGCCGAGCGTGTTGACCATGTCGAGGCCGCCGACCTGCGCGTTCCAGCTCCGGCTCGTCGTGATGCCGAGCGTGGTGCGACGCTCGGCCTGCTCGAACTGGTCGCCTTCGGGCCGCTCGAGGAAGTAGGTGAAGTTCGAGAACAGGTCGAGCTTTGAACGGATCGCATAGGCCTGCAGGCGGAACTCGCCGCCGGCGCTGCGCTGCAGGGTCTGGAACGACAGGCTCGCACGCTCGGTCCGCCCGCCGTCGGTCGGATCGAGCGCGCCGTAGCGACCCACGAGGCCCGCGTCGACCGCGCGCTGCGGAATCTGGTCGGTCGAGTTCCAGCGCGCCGAGTACCCCATCGCCGTGAGCGACCAGCGCGAGTCGGCGCTGCCGCTGCTGTAGCGCAGCACGCCGTTGAAGCGGCGCAGGTTCTCCGGATGCTCCCACGGGCCGTCGTTGTGAGCGGCCTCGATCGCGTAGAGCAGCTCGCCGGCGCCGACGCGGGCCGAGTTCGCGACCAGCGAGCGCGCGAAGCGGTCCTGGCCGAGCGTGACCGAGGCGATGCCGCGCGGCAGCGCATCGAAGAGGTCGATCCGGGCGGACCCCGCCGACGAGAAGTCGCCGTCCTCGGCGGCGTAGGGCCCCTTGCGGTAGCGGATGCGCGCGACGAGCTCGGGGATCAGCCAGTTGAGGTCGGTGTAGCCGTGGCCGTGCGCGTGCGTGGGCATGTTGACCGGCAGGCCGTCGACGAAGGTCGCGAAGTCGGTGCCGTGGTCGAGGTTGAAGCCGCGCAGGAAGTACTGGTTGGCTTTGCCGTCGCCGCTGTGCTGGGTGACGATGATGCCCGGGACGAACTCGAGCACCTCGCCCGGTCGCAACGCGGGGCGGTTCCTCAGCAGCTCGCTACGGACGACGCCCGCCGATGCGGCGTCCGACGTGCCGACGGCGTTGTCGTAGTGGCCGGTGATGGTGACGGGCGCCAGCACCGCCGTCGCATCCGCCCCCTGCGCCGGCAGGTGGCACGGGAGCGCGGCCGCGAGCACTGCCGCAGCCGGAACGCCATGTCGCATCGCTGGTCCCTTCAAAGGTTCATCGCCGGGTACGTCTGCGCGTGCCGACTGGATGCACGCGGTGACGCGCGGCCCGCGTCACGCGTCACGCGACCCGACGCCGCTGCATCCAGACGCAGGGCACATGCGTATGGAGAGGATCTCCGGCTGTCCGCCGGTGCCATCCATCAGGAGGAGAGTCATGGAACGAGTCATCGCCAGCGTCGCGACCGCGTCGTCGGCCCTGCTGTTCAGCGCGTGCTCGGGAATGTCGCCGATGCGCCCGGCCAGTATGGTCGACAGCGCTGCGTTGCCGGCTGCCATCCGCGTGCCGGCCGGCGAAACGCAGAAGCTCTGGACGGTCGGCAGCGGCGAGATCACCTACGAGTGCCGCGAGAAGAAGGACATGGCCGGGCAGCACGAGTGGGTCTTCGTGGGACCGGTCGCAACGCTCAACGACGCCGCGGGCCGGACCGTGGGCCGCTACTACGCCGGCCCCACCTGGGAAGCGGCCGACGGATCCAAAGTGACCGCCAAGCAGGTCGCCGTCGCGCCCGGGCGCCCCGGGTCGATCCCGCTGCAGCTGGTCAAGGCCGACCCGGCCACTGGCATGGGCGCCATGCAGGGCGTCACGTACATCCAGCGTCTCAACACCGAAGGCGGTGTCGCGCCGGCGAGCGCGTGCGCAAGCAACAACGTCGGCGCCCGGCAGCAGGTCGCCTACCGGGCCGACTACGTGTTCTACGGGCGCTGACGGCGCCCGTCGCGCGTCGTTCAGCCCTGCCTGAGTGCCGCGCGGCACGTCCCGGTGCATTCCACTTCCCCTGTCGAGCCGAACGAGCGAGCTGCCGCGCGCACGACGTCCTCGGCCCACCCGAACACTCAACCGGAGTTCCCTCGATGAACACGTCCAACCCCCGCGCGCGCGCGCGCCTGCTGCCGATCGCCGCGGCGCTGCTGGGCAGCATCGCGCTGCCCGCCGTCGCCTCCAGCCATCGCGAGGCGCCGTCGATCACCACGACCCCGAAGCTCGACGCCACCGACTTCTACATGTTCAACAGTTACGAGGCCGGGCGCGCCGGCCACGTGACGCTGATCGCCAACTACCTGCCGCTGCAGCAGCCGTATGGCGGGCCGAACTACTTCAAGCTCGACCCCAATGCGCTGTACGAGATCCACGTCGACAACAACGGCGACGCGAAGGAAGACATCACGTTCCAGTTCCGCTTCAAGAACACGCTCAAGGGAACCCAGCTGAACATCGGCGGCCGCATGGTCGCGATTCCGCTGACGCAGTCGGGCCAGGTTTCGGCACCCGGTGCGGCAGCGCTGAACGTCAACGAGACGTTCACGGTCGACATCGTGCGCGGCGACCGGCGCACCGGCACCCGCGCCAGCCTGACGCGGGTGGGCGGCGGCGCCACCTTCGACAAGCCGTCCGACAACATCGGCACCAAGACCATTCCGAACTACGCCGCCTACGCCGGGCAGCACGTGTACAGCGTCAACATCCCCGGCTGCTCGGCGCCCGGCAAGCTGTTCGTGGGGCAGCGCAAGGATCCGTTCGCCGTCAACCTGGGCGTGATCTTCGACCTCCTCAACGTGCCCGGTGCGGCCGACTTCACGCCGGCCGAGGCGGCGTTCGTGCTCGACGCGTCGAAGAAGGATGCCGGCGTCGACGATCTGGCGAGCGCCAACGTCACCAGCCTCGCGGTCGAGGTGCCGACCGCCTGCCTGCTGGCAGCCGGTGGCGGCGACCCGGTGATCGGCGGCTGGACCAGCGCCAGCCTGCGCCAGGGCCAGTTGCTGAGCGGGAACCCGAAGGCGGGCTACCAGACCGCCACCCTCGCCGGCGGCGCCTGGACCCAGGTGTCGCGCCTCGGCATGCCGCTGGTCAACGAGGTGGTGATCGGCCTGCCGGACAAGGATCGCTTCAACGCGTCCAAGCCCAGGGACGACAGCCAGTTCGCCGCCTATGTGACGAACCCGACGTTGCCGGCGCTGCTCGAGATCGCGCTCGCGACGCCGGGCATCGCCCCCACCAACTTCCCGCGCAACGACCTCGTCACGACGTTCCTGACCGGCATCGCCGGCGTGAATCAGCCGAAGGCGTTCGCCGCCTCGCCGGCGAGCGGCGTCGCGTCGGAGATGCTGCGGCTCAACACCGCCATCGCTCCGACGCCGGCGGCCCAGCAGAACCGCCTGGGCCTGCTCGGCGGGCTGCTCGGCCCGGCGCCTCAGGACCTCGCCGGCTACCCGAACGGCCGCCGGCCCAACGACGACGTCGTCGACATCTCGCTGATCGCGATGATGGGTGGCCTTTGCGTCGCCAACGGCAACGCCGACACCTACAAGTTCGGTGCAGCATGCCGGCCGGCGGCGGCGCCGCTCGGCAACGCGGTGTTCAACCTGCACGACGGCGTCGACCAGGCCGGCCCGAAGGTGCGCGCGAACGGCCCGTTGCTGCCGGCCTTCCCGTACGTCGGCACGCCGCTGCCCGGCGCCAACTGAAGGAGAGCCTCATGAATCGAACCATTCAGCGGGCCCGCTTCGCGCTGGCGGGCGCCACGGTCGCGATCGTGGCGGGCTGCGGCGGCGGCGGCAACGACGACGCGTCGACGCCACCGCAGCAGGTTCCGGCGAGCGCGAGCGCATCCGTCGACGGCTTCATCAGCTACCTGAAGTCGCTGCTCGGATCGGATGCCGACCGGTCGGAGCCGGCCGATGTCGGCGCCTTCACCCCGCCGCTCGACGAGACCGGCGAGCCGCAGAAGGTCGAGTGACGACCCGGCGGCGCATGCGCGCGTGCGCCGCCATCCCCTCGCATGTCTCGATGTCGTCGATTCCGCATCGCGTCTTTCTGGCCAGCGCCGCAGCTGCCGTGCTCGCGTGCGTGTGGCCCGGCCCGGCCGCAGCCGTTCCGATCGAGCCATCGCGCGACGACGAGGTGATCGAGACGCTGCCGGCGTCGTCGGCGGCGCGGGCCGAGGAACGCCGGCTGCGCCGCGCGCTGGCCGCACGGCCGCGCGACCCGGTGCTTGCGGTCGAGACGGCTCGACGGCACCTCGCCGAGGCGCACGCGCGCGGCGATCCGCGCCAGGCGGGGCTCGCGCTCGCCGCGCTGGAGCCCTGGCCCGACGCAGCCACCGCTCCCGGCCCGGTCCTGCTGATGCGCGCCGGGATCCAGCAGTACCTGCACGCGTTCGACGGCGCCGCCGCGACGCTCGCCACGCTGCTGGCGCGCCCGGCAGAGCAGCGCAACGCCCAGGCTTGGCTGACCTTGGCGACGGTGAACCGCGTGCGTGGCCGCTACGCCGAGTCGGACGCCGCTTGCGAGCGCGTCGCGCGCAGCGGCGTCGAGCTGCATGCGACGGCGTGCCGGGCCGAGAACGACGCGCTGCGTGGCGCGACCGCTTCCGCGCGCCAGGCCTTGCGGCGCCTGCTGGCCGCACCCGGGCTCGACGGCGTGACCCGGAGCTGGCTGTTGACGACGCTCGCCGAGCTCGAGCAACGCGACGGCCGCGCGGCACCGGCCGAGGCCGCATTCCGGGCCGCGCTCGAGGCCGCGCGCGACGACTACACCGTGATCGCGTACGCCGACTTTTTGATCGAACAGCGCCGCGGGCCGGCTGCGCTCGCGCTGCTGAACGGCGAGCCGGCCACCGACGCCGTGGTGCTGCGGCGCGCGATGGCGCATCAGGGCCGCGGCGGCCGCGACGGCGACGGCATGGAGGCCGAGATGCGCGCACGCATTGAACAGGCCAACCAGCGACCCGATGCGCGGATCGCGCACGGTCGCGAGCAGGCGATGTTCGCCCTGCACGTGGAGCGCCGAGCCGCGCTCGCGCTGGAGCTGGCGCGTGGCAACGTCGCGCAGCAGCGCGAACCTCTCGACGTCCTCGTCTTCGCTCGCGCCGCGAGGGCGAGCGGTGACGGCGCCGCGCTCGACGAGGTGCGGCGACTCAAGCAGTCGATCGGCCTGCACGATCGGCGCATCGATGCGCTGCTCTGAACGCGCGGGCAGCGCGTCGCCTCGCGACGATCGTCGCCGCCGGCCTGGCGCGGCGCTGGTCCGGGGGCTGGGCCGACTGTCGATCCTTTTGCGACTAACGCTCGGCGCGCTGCTGCTGGTCGCGGGCACGTCCGCCAGCGCTCACAAGGCGAGCGATGCATACCTGCAGATCGAGGTCGACGCATCGCGCACCGCCGTGCGCTGGGAGATCGCGTTGCGCGATCTCGACGTGGCGCTCGATCTCGACACCGATGGCGATGGCGCCCTCACCTGGCGCGAGGTGCGCGAGGCCTGGCCGCGCATCGAGAGCTACGCCCTGCCCCGTCTGCGGCTGCCGCTGCAAGGCTGCGCGCTCGCGAGCACCGCGCGCGGGCTCGAGCGCCGCCACGATGGCGCCTACGCGGTGCTGCACCTCGCGGGATCGTGTGCGCTCATGCCGGGTGCGCCGATCGACTACAGGCTGTTCGCCGACGTCGACCCGACCCACCGCGGCATCGCGAAGATCACCCGCAGCGGACGCGACCTCGAGTTGGCCGTGCTCGACCCCGGCGCCCGGCCACCGCCCGCCGCCGGCAGTGCCTCGACGGGCGTGACCGCGGCGTCGGGCGCCGCATCGGGCCCGGCACCTCGCGGCGCCGCGCCGTCGGGCTTCTTCGCGGAGGGCGTCCGTCACATCCTGACCGGTTACGACCACGTGCTGTTCCTGCTGTGCCTGCTGCTGCCGTCGGTGATGCGACGCGCCGGCGGCACCGACTGGCAGCCGATCGAGCGGCTGCCGCAAGCGATCGGACCCATCGTCGGCATCGTCACGGCGTTCACGCTGGCGCACTCGATCACGCTGTGCCTGGCCGCACTGCGGATCGTCTCGCTGCCCGCGTCGTTCATCGAGCCCGCCATCGCGCTCACCATCGTGCTGGCGGCACTCGACAACCTGGTACCGATCTTTCCGGTCCGGCGCGTCGTCGTCGCGCTGGTGTTCGGTCTGATCCACGGCTTCGGCTTCGCAAGCGTGCTGGCCGAGCTCAACCTGCCGACGCTGCGCTTCGCGGAGGCACTGCTGCTGTTCAACCTGGGGCTGGAGAGCGGGCAACTGATGATCGTCGCCGTCGTCGTCGCGGTCCTCTTCCTGCTGCGCCGAGGTGCGGCGTACCGGCTCGTCGTCATCCGCGGCGGTTCGTGCGCCGCGCTCGTCGTCGCCACGCTCTGGCTCGTCGAGCGCACCGCCGACGTCTCGGTGCTCCCGTTCTGATGCGCCCATCCATCAACGCGCGGACCCGCAGCGATGCCGCGGCGCTGCGCCGGCGGTGCCATCGCAGCGCTGGCTGGGTTAACCTGCAACGGGCTCACGTCCAGCGCCGCCTCACCCATGCGAACCCATCCTTCCGACTGGCCTGAGCGCAGCCGCGACCTCGAAGCGCTGCTGGCACGGGTCGGGCTCGGCGATCGAGCCGCTTTCGCGTCGCTGTACCAGCGCACCAGCGGCCACCTGCTCGCATCGGTTCTGCGCATCAACCGCGACCGGGCGCAGGCCGAGGAGATCCTGCAGGACGTCTACGTGAACGTCTGGCGCGCCGCGACGAGCTTCGACGCGACGCAAAGCCAGCCGCTCACGTGGCTGACCAGCATCGCGCGCAACCGCGCGATCGACAGCCTGCGCAAGCACCAGGCCCGCCCGCCGTCGGCGAGCACGATCGCCGGCAGCGCGCCTGCCGGTGACGAGGATGGAGAACCGTACGACGGCATCGCCGACGAGTCGCCGAGCCCGCTCGACCTGCTGAGTCGCGCGGCGGACGACCGATCGCTCGCGACCTGCATCGACCAGTTGTCGGGCGTGCAGCGGCAGAGCGTCGCGCTCGCGTTCTTCAACGGCCTGAGCCACGCCGAGGTCGCCGCGCACCTGAGCCAGCCGCTCGGTACCGTGAAGTCGTGGGTGCGGCGCGCGCTCGCGACGCTCAAGACCTGCCTCGAGGCCGCGCGTCAGCGCGACGGCGTCGCACCCTAGCGATCGCGATGGACTACAGCCGCTTCGCCCGTGCGGATGCGCTCGCCGCCGAGTACGTGCTGGGCACGCTGCGCGGCGGCGCGCGGCGCCGCTTCGAGGCGCTGCTGCCGAGTCATCCGGCGCTCCGTGATGCGGCCCTGCGCTGGCGCGAGCGCCTCTTGCCGCTGAGCGCGGCACTTCCGCCCGTCGAGCCCTCGCCCGCGGTCTGGCAACGCATCTCGGAACGCATCGATCGCGAGAGCAGGCCGGGTCTCGCCCCCGCACGCGGGGTCTTTGCACGCCTGGGCTTCTGGCGCGGTGCCGCCGGGCTCGCGAGCGTGCTCGCGGTCGCGCTCGCCGCGCTGCTCGCGAACCCGCGCGCCCTGCCCCCACCGGTGGTCGTGGTGCTCGCGCGCACCGACGCGCCGGCGCCGGGCATTCCCCCGGCGGCGGTGATCGCCAGCATCAGCGGCGATCGCGCGACGCTGGTCACCCGCGCACTGCTGCCGGTGACGCTGGCGCCCGACCGCTCGCTCGAGCTGTGGGCGGTGCCCGCCAGCGGAGCGCCGCGCTCGCTCGGCCTCATGCCGCCCGGCAGCGGCGTGCTGGCGCTGCGCGGCGATGCGCTCGCCGGCTCGCGCACCCTCGCCATCACCGTCGAGCCGGCCGGCGGCTCGCCGAGCGGCGCGCCCACCGGGCCGATCGTGTACGCCGGCGAGTTCACGCTGTAGAGCGGCGCCGCCGGCATTGCGGAGCTCGACCCAGCGCCACGCACCCGACGCGGCTGATCGAAGCCGGCGAGCGACCCGATGCCCGGTTCAGTACCTCAGCCGGGCGCCCACGTACACCGAGCGCGGCGCGCCGGGGTTCAGGATCGCCGCATCGGCCGCGGCCACGTCGCGCACGCTGAAGAACGAGACGTAGTGCTTGTCCGCGAGGTTGCGCGCCTCGGCATAGATCTCCCATTTCTCGGCGCCGAGGCCTGCGCGCAGGCCCCACAGGTGGTACGCATCGACCTTGTAGGTGTTGCTGAAGTCCGCCATCCGGCGCCCGATGAAGTCGAACGTCGGGCCGGCGAAGAACCCGCTCGAATGCCGGTACAGCGCCTCTCCGCGGATCGCGTAGCGCGGTGCCGCAGGCAGCCGGTTGTCTCCGTAGACCGCGTCGTTCTTGAAGCGGAAACGGTTCAGCGTGAGGCTGACCAGCGGCTCGATGCGATGCGCGCCGGCCGAATCGAGCGCAAGGCTCGCGCCGACCAGCGCCTCGAGGCCCGCGTGGATCGTGCGGCCGACGTTGGTCGAGAGGCTCGTGCCCGGTGCGTTCGGGTCGTCGCGCGAAAGGATCTCGTCGCGCAGCCGCGCGTAGTACAGCGCGACGTCCCAGTGCCAGAGGTTGCGGCCCACGTTCTGGCGGCCGCGCGTGCCGACCTCGACCACGCTTCCGTGCATCGCGTTCAGGGTCGACCCGTCGCCGCGCACGTCGTCCTCCAGCTCGTAGAGCGTCGGCGGTTCGTACAGGCGGCTCAGGTTGGCGAACAGCTGCACGTTCGGAGTCAGCTGATGGATCACGCCGACGCGCGGATTGATCCGGTCGTAGTCGCCCTTCGGATTGCGCTCGGAGCCGTCGGCAACGGTCACGTTGCGCACCTCTCGGTTCGCGGACACCGCCTGCGCGCCGAAGACGACGGTCCAGCTCGGCGCGACCCGCCAGCGGTCCATCACGAACAGCTCGAGGCTGTCGGCGTGGTTGTCGACGCGTGTCGTCAAGGTGCGGTCGTCGTCCGGCACGTAGCCGAAGTTGCCACCCTTGACGCTGGTGCGGCCGTAGTTCAAGCCCGCCAGCAGATCGTGCGAACCGACCCGGTGCTGATAGCGCAGCGTGGTGCCGATGTTGCGGAGCCTGGTATCGATCAGCAGGCTGAAGTACGGCGGCGCGAAGACGATCGGGTGGTAGAGCTGCTGCTCCTCGTACGACAGCCCCGCCGTGAGGCTGCTGTCCGGTCCGATCTTCCAGGTGGTCTTGTTGGCCAGCCGCCAGCTCTTCACGTTGAGCCGGTAGTTGCCGGCGACCGCCGCCGCCTCGGCCTGCCGAGGATCGGCGCGCCATTGATCGCGGCTCAGGACCCCCGGCAGCTGCTGGTCGTTGTCGATCGCGTTCGCGTAGAAGCGGGTCGTGACCGCATCGCCCAGCTGCCAGCCGGCATTGGCGTAGAGCCCCGCCCGCTCCTGACGCTGGTGCTCGCGGTAGCCGTCGCTCCGCTTGCCTTCGAGCGTGACGAGACCGTCGAAGTTGCCGCTGACATTGCCGAAGGTGACGCGGCCCTGTCGCTGTCGGTGGCTGCCGGCGTTGACGAGCACTTCGTTGGGCGCGCCGTCGCGCGCCGTCGGCGAGATGAAGTCGATGGCGCCGCCCAGCGTGCTCGCGCCGTAGGTGAGCGCGTTCGCGCCGCGCGCGACGATGATGTACCGCGCGGTGAGCGGATCGACGTCGCGGTTGTGGTTGCTGCCGTCGGCGGCGGTCACCGGCAGGCCGTCCTGCAGCAGCTTGATGCCGTTGTTGTCGTAGTTGGTGGCGTCGAGGTTCGAGCCGCGACTCGACAGGAACGACGAGTCGCCGGTGGTGCCGCTCGCCGCCCACACCCCCGGCACGTAACGCAGCATGTCGGTGAGGCTCGTGACGTTGCGCTGACGCAGCTCCTCGCCCTCCACCAGCGTCACCCCGCCAGGGGTCAGCGACTGCTCGGCAACGGCTTCCCCCCGCGCCGGATCGGTCTTGCCGACGACGACGACGGGTTGCAGCTGCGTCGCCTGCCCGCTTGCGCTCTGAGCGAATGCGCAGGGTGTCAGGACCGCCGCGGCGGTGGCGACGCAGCCGATGCGGATCAGATCGTGGTCTGCCTTGCGCGTGCGTGGCGCGCGCCCTGGTACGGGTCGGTGGGATCGAATGTTCATGGGTTCCTTGGTTCTTGATGAAGTTGATGCGTCAGAGGCGAATGGTCCGGGGCACGTGGCAGCGTCGAACGTGAGCTGCGTACCGCGAACCCTGCCCAGATCGTGTGTTGGGTTGACTTCACGCCGCGCGGCGCACCGGTGCAGTCGCCGAGCGACCGCACCGGCGCAGCCATGCCGCGTCAGGGGCGAGGCGGGGACGCGGGCGCCGACCCGTGTGGCCGATGAGTTCCGGGGGAGTCCATGCGCACCATGCCGTCGAAGGTCGAGAACAGCGCCCGACGGCGCGGCTCTGTGGTGGCCTCGGCGGCCCGCAGGTCGCTGGCGAGCTGGCGCGCCACGGCGGCCGGAATACCGGTCGATTGCAGCGCGCGCGCTTGCTTGAGTCCGTCACCCCCGCACAGGATCACGTTCCACCGCCCGCCCGCATCGCGGGCGAGCAACGCGCGACCGCCCCGGTCCCCCTGTGTCCAGGCCGCCACCGCGCGCTCGCCGACGACCACGATCGGACCGGCTTCGAGTCGACGCTCGGGGCGGTCCCAGGTGCTCGCCATCACTCGGCGGATGGCAAGCTGATCGGCGGACTCTGCCGCCGGCGTGGTCGACGCCAGGGACAGCTGAAGCGCCACTGCCGCCAGCAAGGCCGTGGGTTTGAAACGTGAACTCATGAGCGAGCTCCGAACGCAATCGGCGTTGCCGGTGCGATGGTCCGTGACGTGCAGCATCCGTGCGGCAGTCGCGCAGCCGGAGCCTGGCAAGGCGAGCAGCCGGCGGCGACCGCACAACCGGCTTCGTCGTTCCGGCTTCAGGCCGTGCCGCTTACGCACCCACCCGCCCATGGCCGTTGCACGCCATCGCCCACACCTCGAGCGCGAGGCAGGATGGGCGACGTGCACGGCGCTCCGGGCAAGCATGACCGGCGCAGGCGGCGAGCGCCTGACGCAAGCAAATGCAGATTCGGAGCGCGAGCGGATGGCAGGCCGGTGGGCGCGCCGCGCCCAGCGCCGTTGCTGCTCGAGTAGGAGCGTCAGCCCCGGGCGGGCGGCGCGTGGCGGAGCCGGGCAGCCCAGCGGTCGACCGCATCGGGCCCTGGCTCGCCATCGGTCCACGTCGATGGCGCGGCGGCGAGCTGCGGCGCCAGGGCGTCGGCACAGGGCACGCCGCCACCGGCCAGGACCGCCAGCGCGCTGAGGACGCAGTGCTGGCCGCCGCCGGCATGGAGCTTCGAGCCCTCCTCACCGTCGCCGCTCGGGTCGGTCGTGCCCCCCGCGGCGGCATGCGCATCCGCATGGTGATGGTGCGTGTGCGCCGCATGGTGTTGCGCATCGGCGCCGGTTGCCGGCACATCGGGCGCCGGCAGCACGACGCCGTAGATCGAACAGATCTCGCCGACGCCGCGACCCTGCAAGGCTGCGGCGGCGCTCGCCAGCAGCGGCACCGCGCTGCCGAGCAGGAGCAACGCAACGGCCAGACGGACCGTCCAATGCTTCTGGCGACGCGAGAGGCGCATCGAACGATTGTGGGGGACGGCCGCGCCGGCCGGCAAGCGCGCAACAACCCCAAGTGGTGAGGGTGTGCGCTACACGGAGCACCCGGCGCGACGAGACGACGTACCTCATGCGGAAATGGTCGTACCGATCGCCCGCGCTCCGTGCGGGCGCGAGGCACTGCGCATGCGCTACAGAGCACGCAGGCAGAATGCCGCCATGTCCGCGCGTTCCCGCTCTGCACGTCTTGCATGGTGGCTTGCCATCGGCGTGCTGCTGCTCAAGTCGGCCGTACCGATGGTTGCGGTCGGTGCGGCCCATCTGCGCGGCGTCGGGGTTGCAGCCGTGTGCCCGGTGTACGGCGTGGCCTTGCCAGCGGCGTTGTCCGGGGCTGGCGACCGCCACGGTTCGCACGATCGCACGACGCACGGGCATGCGGCTCACGCCGACCACGTGGCCCACGACGGTGGCGCCAGCGGCGATCCGGACGAGGATGCACCCGCGCTCGCGCTGCACGACGGCGATCACTGCGCGCTCACCGCGCTCGCGGCGCTGGCCACCGGTGCCGCCACCGGTCAGCCGTTCGCCGGCACGCAGCGCGGCGCCGGCCCGGCCGTCGTGCCGCGCGCGATCGTCAATGAGGACGCGAGTGCGGCGTGGATGGCGCGTCTCGAGCACGGTCCTCCCTTGCTGACCTGACCGATTCGTCGGACGGGTCCGCGTGCGGGCTCGTCGCGGTGGCGCCCGAGGCGCCTCAGTCAGGACAGCTTCGCCATGACACATCCTTCATCGGCCGGCGCTCTCGTGCGCGCCAGCCCGCCGCGCGTGCCGCACGCGAGCGCCAGCGCCGCGCCGCCATCGGCCCTGTACCGAGCCGTCTGGCGCTGGCACTTCTATGCCGGGCTCGTCTGCATGCCGTTCCTGTTCATGATGGCGGTGACCGGGGCGCTCTACCTGTTCCACGACGAGATCGAGTCGATCGTGTACCGCGACCTCCTCGTCGTCGGCCAGGACGCGTCGCCAGCACGCCCGGCGGAGCAACTGGTGGCAGCGGCACTCGCTGCCGAGCCCGGCCGGCTGACCCGCTACGTGCCGGCTCCGGCAGCGGGCCGCAGTGTCGAGGTGGGCGTGCGGCGCGCCGACTCGAGCGTGCTCGCGGTCTACGTCGACCCGCACACCGCACGCGTTCTCGGCAGCATCCGCGACGACCGCAGGCTGATGGAGGTCGTCAAGGGCGTGCACTCGCTCGCGATCGCGGGGCCGGTGGCGAACCACTGGATCGAGATCGTGGCCGGCTGGACCATCGTCCTCGTGGTCAGCGGAGCCTGCCTCTGGTGGCCGCGCGGACGCTCCGGCGGCGTGGTCGCGGTGCGTGCCGCACCCGCACAGCGGCTCTGGTGGCGTGACCTGCACGCGGTGACGGGCGCGGTCGCAGCGGTGGTCGTGCTGTTCCTGGCCGTCACCGGAATGCCGTGGTCCGCGTTCTGGGGCGAGCGCTTCGGACAACTCACCAACGCGCTCGGCGTCGGCCTGCCCGAGTACGTGTGGGTCAAGCGCCCGCAATCGCAGGTGCCGCTCTCGAGCCAGGGCGACGTGCCGTGGAGCATGCGTCAGGCAGCCGTCCCGCAATCGGCGCCGCTGCCGACGCACGCCGACGCGCATGCCGGCCATCATGCCGCGGGGCCGTCGCACGACGATGCACATGCGGCACACCACGGCGCTGCGCCGCCACCGGCGGCGCCCGGTGCGGCGATCGGCCTCGACGCGGCCCTCGCCGCGTTCGAGCGGCTCGGCCTGCAAGCAGGCTTTCGCGTCACGGTGCCGGCCGACGCGCGCGGCGTCTACACCGCGATGCGCTTCACCGACGATGTGCGGGACGCGCGCGTCGTCCACCTCGACCAGTACAGCGGCAAGGCGCTGATCGACATCGGCTACGCCGATTACGGTGTCGTCGGCAAGCTCACGGACTGGGGCGTCGGCGTGCACACCGGCAAGCAGTTCGGCCTGGTCAACCAGCTGGTGATGCTGTTCGGCTGCATCGCTGTCGTCACGCTCGCGATCACCGCCGCGGTGATGTGGTGGAAGCGTCGCCCGCAGGGACGCCTCGCGGCACCGCAGCGCCGGCCGAACGAGCGCGCGGCCGCTGGCGCGGTTGCGATCGCGGTGCTGCTCGGACTCGTCTACCCGCTGCTCGGCGCGTCGATGCTCGTCGCCCTGCTCGTCGATGCGCTCGTGCCGCGACGCTGGCACGAGCGCTTCGGGCTCTGAGGAAGCTGGCGGCGGAACCCGGCACTGCCGGCGGGGCTGGACGCGCCTGAATGCAGCGCGGCGCCCGAAGGCGCCGCGCGAACCGCTGGCATCGATGCGACAGCCGGCCGGTCGACGAGCGGGCTGACTGCCCCGCGCCGTGCAGCGGCCGCGGAGCGTCGCAAACGTCAGGCCGCCTTGGCCAGTTCCGGCGTCGCGACGGTCTCGCCGTCGAGCGAGTCGGCGAGCATCTGCGCGTAGTACATGATCGAGAAGCGGCGCACGGCAAGGATCGCCTCGCGCGTGCTCTCGTCGGCGTCGAGGCGATCCATCAGGCGCTTGACTTCGGCGACGTGTTCGACGTCGAAGCCGCCGTGCGCGCGCAGGAAGGTCACCTGGTTGGACCGATAGCCGTAGAGCGGGCTGGTCAGCAGGTCGGCGTACTTCGACGCGTAGGTCGCGCCCACGCCTTCGGTCGTCAGCAGATAGCCGAGCAGCGCCACCGGATTCGTTTCGGCGACGTGATAGCACTGGGTGATGAGGCCCCACGCGCCGCGACGCGGGTGCGCCTTCAGGAACGTGTCGGGGTTCTCGCCGAGGCCTTCGATGTCGGTGATGCAGAGCAGGTCGTGGTTGTGCTCTTCGATCGCCTGGTCGAGGAACCAGCCGCGCAGCTGGCGCTGGCTGTCCGGCACGTGCGAGGCGGCGCGCGCCATGATCGACGTGGTGTGGCGAATCAGGTGGAAGGTCTCGCGCAGATAGGCGAGATACGCAGTCCGGCTGAAGGTGCCGTTCTGCAAGGCGACGAACACCGGATGGGCTTCGAACGCCTTGCGATAGTCCTCGGCGGACGATTCGAGCACGTGGTCGGAAAGTTTCATGGATGGATCGAGTCGAGGTGGTGAGTCCCGCGAACGGGACGAGGCGACGTGTGGCGGCACGCCCAATTGGAAGGGCGATCGCCGTCGAGCGGATTCGGGCTGCTCGATCCGTACACCGCAACCACGGACGGACCTGAGACTGCACCTCGCTCGCACGAGGCCGCCCTGCTGCAGGAAGTGCCCAGGTGCCGGCGCATGCATGGACGCCCTCACCTGAACCGCTCGTCAGCGTACAGGCAAGTGCTGCGTTTCCGTCACGCCGAAAGGGCTCAAGTTCCAGAAGAACCGAGTGGGCGTGAAATCCGTACGCCGCCTTGCTGGCCCGACACGACGGAATGTGGTCTGCGTGTCAGTGACGCTGCGAACGGACTTGCCGGATGCCGGCGGCGCGCTCGCACGCCGCACGCGGTCGAACGTCACGCATCGCCGATCGCGCTGGCAGATGCGAGCGTGCATCGAGATGCGAGACACGACCGCGGAACGCGCGCGCGGAACGCCGACTCGACTTGCGAGTCATGAGTCGCGAGTCGTGCGCTGCCGGCTGCAACTCGAACCCCGCCTCGCCGTGCGACTCGGCACGCCGAGGACCGGCGCTCGCCGACCCGATCCACAGGCGAAGAGCATGCACATCGGCAAGGACCGGCGTCGCCGTGACGACAAGGGTCCCCGTGCTCCGCCAGCAGACCGACTCCGGCGGCACCGGGCCGCACCGGCCAGCCCGCAGCACCTCCGCTCGAAGGTGATCGATCGAGCGATCGGCACGCTCAGGCGCCGAGCAAAGCGCGGCGCCGAGCCGGCGCGGTCAGCCGATGCAGGTCCGGTTCTTCCCGGTGCGCTTGGCTTCGTAGAGCGCCTGGTCGGCGCGCTCGAGCGACTTCTCGATGCCTTCGTCGGGCCGGTACGCGGTCACGCCCGCCGAGAAGGTGACGAAGACCTGGCGCTCCTTGTGCATGAAGAGGCCGCCGGTCAGCGAGCGCTGCAGGCGCGTCAGCACGCGCTCGCCTTCATCGACGGGCGTTGCCGGCAGCAGCACGACGAACTCCTCGCCGCCATAGCGCGCGACGTGATCGACCGGGCGCAGGCTCTCGTCCACGAGCCGAGCGAGCGCCTTCAGCGCGTCGTCGCCGGCGGTGTGGCCGAGCTCGTCGTTGAGGCGCTTGAAGTTGTCGATGTCGAGCAGGCCGATCGACAGCGTGCCGCCTTCACGCTCGATGCGCGCCCGCTCGACCTCGAATGCCTGCATGAGGCCGCGCCGGTTCGCGATCTGCGTGAGCTGGTCGGTCGAGACCTCGTCGGACAGGCGCTTCATCGCGTCCTCGAGCTCGCTGACGCGCTGCGAAAGGCCGCTCGCCTTGCGGTGCTCGGCCTGCAGGCGGTCGCGTGTCTGCTGCACCAGCGAGTGCACGGCGCGGCTCTCCTCGACCATCTCGCGGACCACGCCCGTGAGGCTCTCGAGCGAGTCGGACTGCTCGATCACGCTGGCATAGCGGCCGACGCTCTCGTTGAAGCTGCCGGTCTGCGCGCCGAGCTCGTCGAGTTCGCCGAGCATCTTCGTGATCAGCACCTTGAGCGCGTCGCGTGCACCTTCGCGTTCGCCGCGCATCTCGGCGTGGCGCTTGCGCGCCTGCTGCAGGATGTCGCTGACGGCGCTGACGCCGCGCGCGGTCAGCCCGTCGGCGATCGCCGCGCGCATGGCCTCGCACTGGCCGCGCACCCAGCTGTCGTTCTCGGCCACTTCCGAGAGGCTCGCGGTCAGCTCGCGGCACAGCTTGCCGAGCTGCTCGAACAGGTGATGGCGATGCTGCAGCACGCGCGCGACGCGCTGCGTCAGCGCCTCGAGCTCGGCCGCGAGCGCGTGCGTCGCGCCGTCGGCGTCGAGCCGGCGCGCGAGCTCGGCGACCTCGAGCGTGAGCTCGTGATCGCCTTCGCCGAGCGTCGGCAGCGCCTCGGAGATCGTCCGCTGCAGCACGGCGACGACCTGCGACCAGGCTTCCGTCGCGGGGCCGGGCGGTGGCGCGGCAGTTGCCGCCGCTGCGTCGTCGAGATCGCTGATGACGCTCGGTTCGCGCGTGACCGTCGGCGCGGCGCCGCGGGTCGGCGCCTCGGCCTCGGGCGCTGCCCGCTCGGCCGGCAGCGTGATGTCGTCGGACGCGCGGGCGCTTGCGGCGCCAGGAGACGCGGCAGCGACGTGCCCGTCGCCGGTCGTCGCAGGCCCCGGGCTGCTGCCATCGGCTGCGGCGGCGTCCCCGGCTGGCGCGTGCTCCCCGAAGGTGTCGATGCCGCTCGCCTTGTCGTGCTCGGCCAGTTCGACGAAGCCGCTCGCGGCGAGCGGCGCGCGATTGGTGAGCGATGCGAACGCGCTGCCCGTGGACGAAGCGGACCGCGGATCGTCGAGCGCGGCTTCGGCGCGCGCCGAGTCCTCCTCCCAGCTGCCGAGCAGCTGCGCGAGGCGCTGCTGCAGCCGCCGCGAATCGGTCCGACCCGCCGCGACGAGGCGCTGGATGCCTTCCTTGCGGCGCGCCGAGGTCCATACCGTGCCGGGCCGGTCGATGCCCTTCACGATCCGCTCGATCAGCGTCGCGAAGCTTTCGCTGGCGGCGCGCGCGCTGCCGTCGAACAGCTGCTCGGCGTGCTCCCAGCGCCCGTGCGCGACCGACTCGGCGAACTCGGCGTCGGCGCCGGCTTCGCCATCGAACACGCGTGCCGCCATGCGCTCGACGAGCTTCTGGGCGCGCGGTGCGAGCACCGTCGCGCTGGCACTGCCCCCGGCTTCGTGGCGATACGCGCGGGCGTAGTTCTCGGGCGTGGGTTCCAGACGCTGCACGGCGAGTCGCCGGAGCGCGGCCTTGGCCAGCTGGGTAGCCGAAGCCTCCGGCGCCGGGCTACGGGCCGGCGCACGCGTCATCTCCATCGTGGGCCCCTCAGACGAACGGCTTGCTGCGCGACTCCCGAGGCCGCGTCACGCGCAGCGGCTCGACGTCGGCGTCGCTGGCATTGCGGATCCACGGCGCCTTCTTCGGCAGCACGGTCTGCTGCAGCCACTTCTCGATTTCCTCGGGAAGTTGCGGCTTGCTGAACAGATAGCCCTGCATGATGCCGCAGCCCAACCGGTGCAATGCCTCCATCTGGCGGAGGTTTTCCACGCCTTCGGCGACCACGCGAAGGTTGAGCGAACGCGCCAGCGCGATGATGGCGGTGACCACCGCCGCGCTCTGCGGGGTCATGCCCAAGTCGCGGATGAAGCTGCGATCGATCTTGAGTTCACTGATCGGCAGCGTGGTCAGGTACGCCAGCGACGAGTAGCCGGTGCCGAAGTCGTCGATCGAGATCTCGACGCCGATCTCGTTGAGCCGGTGCAGCGACGGGATCACGTTCTGCAGGTCCTTCATCAGGCCCGTCTCGGTGATCTCGAGCTCGATCGCGTGGTGCGGCACGCCGTAGGTGGTGACCGCGTTGTGGATGTACTCGACGAGGTCGGTGCGCTCGAACAGCCGGTTCGGCAGGTTGACCGCGATCGAGTCGGCAAAGCCGAAGCTGTCCTGCCAGATTCGCGCCTGGCGCGCCGCCTCGCGGATCGCCCACTCGCTGATCGGCGTGATGAGACCGGTCTCCTCGGCGAGCGGAATGAAGTCGCCCGGCGGCACCAGCACGCCGTGACGGCGCCAGCGCATCAGCGCCTCGGCGCCGACCATGCGCGCGGAGTGCACGTCGATCTTGGGCTGGTAGTGCAGCACGAGCTCGTTGCGCTCGAGCGCCTTGTGCAGCGCGCTCTCGAGCTCGAGCTTCTCGCGGCCCTGGCCGGCCAGGTTCGGCCGGTACAGCGACGCCGAGTTGCGGCCGGCCGACTTGACCGAATACATCGCGACGTCGGAGTTGCGCAGCAGGTCGGCCACGGTGTCGCCGTCGCGCGGGAAGAGCGCGATGCCGACGCTCGCGGTCACGAAGCATTCCTGCATGCCGACCATGATCGGCTGGCGCATGAGGTCGAGGATGCGCTCGGCGACGCGCTCGGCGTCGCGCTCGTCCGCGACTTCGGGCAGCAGCGCGACGAACTCGTCGCCGCCCCAGCGGCCGACCGCCTCGAGCGTGCGGTGCGAGCGCAGGCCGACCGTCTCGAGCGAGCTCTCGAGCACCTGGTCGGAGTGGCGCACGCAGCTGCGCAGGCGCCGCGACACCTCCATCAGCAGCTCGTCGCCCGCGCCGTGACCGAGGGTGTCGTTGATGACCTTGAAGCGGTCGAGGTCGATCAGCAGCAGCGCGACCTGATGCCCGAGCCGGCGACCGTGCTCGAGGGCGCGCTCCGCGCGCCAGACCAGCTGGCGCCGGTTCGGCAGGCCGGTCAGCGTGTCGAAGTTGGCCAGGTGCCGGATGCGGTCTTCCGCCATCCGGCGGTCGGTCACGTCCTGCACGATGCCGGTGTAGCCGATCAGGTTGCCGAGCTCGTTGAACTCCGGCTCCGCCTCGATGTGGACGATGCGCGGCCGGCCGTCGTGCAGCTTGGCGCGGATGTCGGTGGCGAGCACCGTGCTATGGGCGATCGCCTCGTGCGCGAGCTCGAGGAAGGTGCTGCGCTCCTCCTCCGGCATCATGCGCAGGAGGGTGCGGAACTTGAGGGTGTCGCCCGGGCCGAGCCCGAACACGCGCAAGCCCTCGATCGAGAGCACCGGGCCGCCCTGGCCGCGCCGCCAGTCGAAGCTGCCCATCCGGGCCAGGTCCTGCGCGCGGGCCAGGCGCGACTTGCTGCGCTCGAGCTCGACGCGCGTCCGCGAGGCGCGCAGCAGATAGCGCAGGCGCCCGGCGAGCAGGCTCCACTGCGTCGTCTTGACGAAGAAGTCGGTGGCGCCGACCTCGTAGGCGCGCGTGATCGACGCCTCGTCGTCGAGGCCGGTCAGCATCAGCACCGGCAGCGACTCGAACCCGGGCAGCACGCGCAGCGCGCGGCAGGTCTCGAATCCGTCGAGCCCGGGCATCAGGGCGTCGAGCACCACCACGTCGGGCAGCCACTCGCCCAGGGTCTGCAGCGCGCGCTCGCCGCTCGACGCTTCGAGGACCTCGAAGCCGCGCTCGCGCAGCGCGACCGACGTGAGCAGCAGGTTCACCTCGTCGTCGTCCACGAGCAGCACCCGCGGCTGCTCGGGGAGAAAGTCGAGCATCTCGGCTCGCGCATTCATGAGGTGGGATCCAGCATGGGCTGCAACGCTTGTAGCACGGCGCGCACTTCGGCTTCGAGGGTTTCGATCTGCGAACCGAGCCCCTCCGTGACGTCGTTCCGGATCAGCAGTTCGACCGCCGCGCACACCTGCGAGAGGCGCATCGCGCCGATGCTGGCAGACGACGATTTCAGGGTGTGGGCGACGTGTCGCACCACTTTCGGATCCTGCGCGGCGCCGGGTGCGCGCAGCTGGGCGAGCAGGCGCTCGGCCGAGCCGACGAAGGCGCGCAGCACGCGCTCGACGAGGCGGTTGCGATCGCCCGGGTCGAGCTCGCGCAGGCGCGCGAGCGCGGCCACGTCGAGCACGGCGAGCGGCGGCGAGGCTGGCGGTGCGCTCATGCGGGCACCACGCCGAGTGCCCGCGGACGCGCCATGCGCGGCAACGCGGCTTCGAGCGCCGCGCGCGCGGTGGCGAGCAGGCGGTCGCGCGGCGCGCGTTCGACGTCGAGCCCGATGTCGGCGAGTTCGAGCAGCGCGACCGCGCTGCCCTCGCGCGTGACGACGAGCGCAAGCGCCGGTGCAGCTTCGGCGGGGGGCACGCCGTCGAGCGCGTCCTGCAGCGCCGTGTCGGTGGGCGACAAGGCACGGGCGCGGGCCCGGAAGCCCGGCTGCTCGGCGAACATCTCGGCCAGCAGCAGCCGGCCCGACGTGCGATCGACCGCAAAGACGCGCGAGGCGCCTGCGCCGAGCTCGCCCTTCAGCGCCGCAGCCACCCCGTGCAGCGCGCCTTCGAAACCCTCGCCGCCACGCGCCGCATCGCGCACGCGTGCCTCGGCATCGGCGAGCGCGGCGGCGTCGAGCGCGAGCGGCGGCAGCGGCTCGGCAGGCTCGGGCAGCGGCTCGGCGACCAAGCGGCGGCCGAAGCGCCAGCCGGCGAGCGCGACCAGCCCGGCGAGCGCGGCGATCACGCCGAGCTTGGCGCGCCACGGGTCGCCGACGAGCAGCGACGCCGCGCCGGCGAAGGCCGCGATACAGAACGAAGCTCGTATGAGGGGCATCGACATCAGGAAACCAGAAAACGGCCGGCGCGGTGCGACCGATCGAACGATCGGCCGGGCCGCCGCGCCGGAGCAAGCATTTTCGGCGATCGGGCCGACAACTTGATGACGACGCTCGATTGGCCGACCGCAACGCCTCCCTACAATCTTTCGATGCTCCGCGACGCCGCCGCACGGGACCGCCTGCGACCGACACCGCTGCGACGCGCGAGCCTCGTTCCGGGTGCCTTCGCAGCCGCCGCGTGGCCGCTCGCCACGCTCGCGGCCGAGTCCGATTCGGCGACCGCCAAGGCGGCGCCCGCCGGCTCGCTGGTGCCGCTCTTCGTCTTCGTGGTCGTCCTCGGCGTGATCGCGGTCGCCGCCTGGGCGGTCTGGCGCTGGCGCCAGGACGCCGGCGCCCTGCACCAGGCGCGCCTGGAGCAGCGCAGCCTGGTCGACGTGCTCGACGTCTGGCAGTGGCGGACCGACGCCGAGCACCGCGTCGTCGCCCTGCGCCCGCCGAGCGGTGCCGGCACCGAGGCGTGGCGCGCGCTCGCCACCGGCCAGCCGCTCTGGGAGCTGGTGCAGGCCGACGATGCCGGCGCGCTGCGCGCCCGCCTCGCCGCGGGCGCACCGATCGACGACGTCGGCGCGGAACGCGACGACGCCGGCGGCGCGCGCCGCCGCGTGCAGCTGCGCGGCCGCTCGCTGGTCGACGCGACCGGCCGCTTCGCGGGCTACATCGGCACCCTGCGCGAGGTCGATCGCCCGGGTGCCGCGCCAGGCGCCGCTGCGTCGGGCCCGGCACGCGCAGTCGCCGGCGCGCCGGCGAAGGACGACCGCACCGCCGGCGACGCCGACCGCGAGGCGTTCAGCTACACGGTGTCGCACGATCTGCGGGCGCCGATCCGCGTGGTCGAAGGCTTCACCAAGATCGTCAAGGAGGACTACGGCCGCGTCCTCGACCGCATCGGCCTCGACCACCTCGACCGCGTGCTCGGCGCCGCCGCGCGCATGAACAACATGATCGATGCGCTGCTCGCGCTGTCGAAGCTGTCGTCGCAGCCGCTCGCCGACGAGCCGGTGAACCTGTCCGAGATGGCCGGCAGCATCGCCGAGGAGCTGCGCCGCCAGTCGCCCGCGCGCGACGTTGCGATCGACATCGAGCCCGGGCTCGCCGCGCGTGGCGACCCGACGCTGCTGCGCAGCGTGCTCGAGAACCTGCTCGGCAACGCGTGGAAGTACACCGCCCACACGCGCCAGGCCCAGGTGCGCTTCGCGCGCGTGGCGGGGGAAGCGTCGACCTTCTACGTGCGCGACAACGGCGCCGGCTTCGACATGCGCTTCGCCGACCGGCTGTTCAGCCCGTTCCAGCGCCTGCACAGCGCGAGCGAGTTCCCCGGCACCGGCGTCGGCCTCGCATCGGTGCGCCGCATCGTGCGGCGCCACGGCGGCGACATCCGCGCCGAGAGCGAGCCCGACAAGGGCGCGACCTTCACCTTCTCGCTGCCCGGCAGCGGGCGCTGAGGCGCGCCGCGTCCGCAGCGCCTACTCGTTCGCCGAGCCGGCGAGGCACTCGACCGCGGCGAGCAGCCGCTCGGCCTGATCGTGCAGTGCGCGCTGCTCGCTCGCCGCCTGACGCTGCAGGCGCGACAGGGCGTCGGCGCGCGTCAGCGAGTAGCGGTGCATCAGCACGCCGACCGCCATCGACACCGAGGGGTCGGGTGCGGGCGGCGTCGCCTGCTGCGGCAGTGCAGCGGGCAGGGGCGCCGATGCGACCGGCGGCGCGGGGGGTGCCGCGCTCCCGCGCTGCGCATCGATGCTCGCGAAGGCCGCATCGACCGCCGGCACGATCTGGCGGATGTCGAGCGGCTTGACGAGGTAGTCGACCGCGCCGAGCGCCCTCACCTGCGCGACCGTCTCGTCGTCCGAGAACGCCGACAGGAACATGAACGGGATGCGGCACGCGGAACGCAGGTACTCGGCGACGTCGAAGCCGCTCTTGCCTTCCATGCGGATGTCGAGCAGCGCGAGGTCGGGCCGGTGCTCGCGCGCGAGCAGGATCGCGTCGTCGCCGTTGTCGGCGTCGATGACCTCGTAGCCGGCCTCGGTGAGGCCGTCGGTCAGCGTGGCCAGCACCAGCCGGTTGTCGTCGACGACGAGGATGCGTCCCTTGTTCAGCGCGTGTCTCCAGCAGCGTGGCAACCCGGCGGCACCGGGCGGGCGCCATTTTGGGCCCGCCGGCGCCTCACGCGGACGCCCGCGCGACGCTCGGCGGCTTCAATGTCACGGTCGCGACGACCCGGTCGCCGTGCGGCTCGATCGCGAGATTCGCGCTGCGTCGCGGCAGCAGCGCGCGCACCAGCCCGAGCCCCGACACGCTGCCGGTGATCTTGGCGAGCGCGAAGCCTTCCGGCAGGCGGCCGCGGCTCGCGATCGCGATCTCGACCCAGGCGTCGCTGGCGTCGAGCGTGCAGACCACCGCGTCCTCGGGGCTGATCGGGCGACTGTGCTTGATGGCATTGGTGAGCAGTTCGTTGATGGTCAGCGCGATCGGGATCGCCTCGACCTCCGGCAGCGTCCACGTGTGCGCGGCGCTGCCGAGCACCACCACCCGGATGCGCGAGCCGAAGGTGCGCTGCACCGAGCCGGTGATCGCCTCGACCACGCGCGTGACGTGCAGCGGCCCGCCCTCGCCGACCTGCAGCCCGTAGACCTGGGCGATCGCCTGCACCTGGCCGACCACCTCGTCGATCGCGCCGGCGACCTCGGGCTTGCGCTTGGCGATCTGCTGCAGCAGCCCGGCCACCCCCTGCAGGTTGTTCTTGATGCGGTGGTGCACTTCCTTGACCAGCATCTCGCGCTGTGCGATCGCCGCCTCGAGGCGCGCCTCCTGGGCGGCGCGCTGCTCGGTCACGTCGGTCGCGACGAGCAGCAGCTGGTCGGCCGGCACGTCCGCGCCGGCGGCCAGTGGGACATAGCGCGCGTCCCACACCTGCAGCTCGCCGCGGTCGGTGCGCCGGTACTCGACCGCGGTGACTTCGCGCGTCGCGAGCGCGCGCAGCATGTCGGCGCGGTGCAGCGCGCCGGCGTCGGCGCCGAACATCTGCTCGGGCGAATGGCCGATCAGTGCAGCAGGCGGGGCGCCCGCCAGGCGCGCGGCGATCTCGTTGACCTGCACGATCGTCAGGCTGCGGGCGTCGAGCAGCGCGATCGCGAGCGGGGCCGCCTCGATCACGCGCTGCAGCGACGCCTTGGCCTCGGCCATCGCCGCTTCGGCCTGACGGCGCCGCTCGATGTCGAGCAGCGCGTAGGTGAGCTGGCGCTCGCCCGGTGCGCTGCCGGTCGCGACCGCGTTGCCGACGATCCAGAACTCGCGGCCGTCGCGCGCGCGCACGCGGCACTCGAAGGTCTCGGCCTGGCCTTCGACCAGGTCGTCGAGGTAGTGGGTCTGCCGGAACGGGTGGTCGGGCTCCGGCGTCGCGACGCTCGCGATCGGCTGCCCGACGAACTCCGCGAGGTGGCCGCCGAACATGCGACGGGCCGAGCGGTTCATCCACTCGATGCCTTCAGGCCCGACGGTGACGATGCCGACCAGCACCGAGTCGAGGATCGAGCGCGTGCGCTCGGCCTGCGTCGTCACCTCGCGGGCGAGCTGCTGCAGCTCGACCTGCTGCGTCTTGATGCGCGTCACGTCGGACAGCACCGCAATCGCCTCGAGCGCGCCGCCGACCGCTCCGGCGCGCCGCACCGAGAGCGAGACCCAGCGCGTCTGCGCCGACCCATCGGCAGGGCCGTCGCGGCGCGGCAGCGCCAGCTCGAATTCGGTCTCGTAGGTCTCGTCGGCGTCGAGCGCGCGCAGGATCGCCGCGGTGAGTCCCGCCGGATCGACATGCCCCGCGAACAGCCCGGCGAAGCCGCTCCCGGCCACTCCGGTCGCACCGAGGCCGAGCATGGTCTCGAAGCGCCGGTTGCAGCGCACCAGCACGTTGTCGCGCAGGTACGCGATGCCGGCGGTGGTGCTCTCGAGGATCGTCGTCATCTCGCTCAGCAGCTGCTCGCTGCGCTGCTGGCTGGTGTGCTGATCGGTCACGTCGAGCGTGACCACCGAGGTGGTGCGCTTGCCCGACGCCAGCGTGGCCGGCTCGACGCGCGTCAGCAGCCAGCGCGTGCCGAGCACCGGGTGCTCGATGGCGTAGCGCACCTCGGCGCGCTGGTTGCGCTTGAGGGCCTGCTGCAGGCGCTCGTACTCGGCCAGGGACGCCGGCGCGACGATGTCGCGGCTGATGCTCTGCAGCGCCGCCGACGGTGCGCTCGGCGCATCGTTCGCCGCCGCCCCGCTCGCCGGCGGACGCACCCAGCCCGAGGTTTCCTGGAAGGTCGCGAGGCCGACGCCCGCGGTGTCCATCAGGGCGCCGATCTGCAGCCGCGCGAGGTCGCGTTCCTCCTCGACGCTGCGGTCCTCGACCACGCCCATGTAGCGGCGCTGTCCGCCGGCGCTGCGGTAGCAGCGCACGATCGCGCGCAGGCGCCGCACCTCGCCGTTCGGCTGCGCGACCCAGCCCTGCGATTCGATCGGGCGCGAGCCCGGCTGCAGCTGCGGCAGCGGGCCGTCGTCGCCCCAGGCGAGGAGCTCGCGCAGGCTCGGCTCCGCTTCGGCGAGCGTCACCGGCACCTTGCCGGCAACCGCATCGAATGCCGGGTTGCTGCGCACCAGGAGGCCGGTCTCGTCGAACAGCACCATGCCGATCGGGCTGAGGTCGAACCAGTCGTCGAGCTCGCGAATCGAGCGGTCGGCACGCTCGCGCGCGACGTGCTCGCTGGTGGTGTCCTGCAACACCGCGAGATAGAGCGTCGCCCCGTCGGCACCGGGCACGCGGCGGCGCGCGATGCGGTACCAGCGCTCCCGGTTGCTCGCGTCGATGAGCCGGCCCTCGGTCAGACCGTTCGATTCGGTGCGATTCGGATGGCGGCGCAGGCGCGCACGCGCCTCGCGCTCGGCAGCCTGGTCCTCGGGCGCGAGCAGCTCGAGGCCGTCGCGCCCGATCAGCTGCTCGCGCGCGAACCCGCTGTATGCGGCGAAGGCGGCGTTGACGTCGACGAAGCGGAACTCGGCATCCTGCAGCGCGGCCGGGAACGGTGCATCCCAGAACAGCGCGACGCTGTCGCGCGCAGCGACCGACGCGGCGAGCGGCGACGGCGTCGCCGGCCGCGGCGCGGTCAACGCGGCGTCGAAGCGCAGCGCCGAGTAGCGCGCGTCGAGACGCTGCCAGGCGAAGCGGGCGCTGCGGCCGTCACGCAGCTGCGCGAGCGGCGGCTTGCCGTCGGGCTGGCCGAGCGCGGCACGGGTGAGCCAGCGCACCGCCGGCTCGCCGAGCTCGGGGGCGAGCTGCGCGACCGGCGTGCCGGCGTCGCACGGCAGCAGGCGCAGCGCCGCCGTGTTCGCGAACGCGACGCGCGATCGCGTGTCGAGCACGAGCACCGCGTCGGAAAGGAGATCGAAGAACTCGCGCCAGGGCTTGGCGCTCGCCCACGACTCCGACGCCGTCATCGGAACGACGCGGTGGCCAAGGCCAGGTTGGCGCGCGCCGGGCGCGGCGCGCGGGTTGCCGGAACGGCGCGCCCGCTCACTCGAGCGCGCCGGCCGCGACGAGCGCGCGCAGCTGCGCCGAGTTGACTTCGGCGACGCCCATCAGCAGCGTGTCGGCGGCTTCGCGGAAATCGCTCGGCGACTCGCCTTCGATCGCCTTGATCATCGCCAGGTACGGCTGGAACGGACCGCTGCCGCCGACCAGCGCCTGGTGCACGCGGTCGGGCACCGGAATGTTGGCCAGGAGCTTCTCGAAGCTCTCCTGGAACATCCGGTCGAGCAGCGAGAACACGCCGCAGATGAACGCCTCGCTGCGCATCTCCTCGTCGCCGCTGCCGCGCACCAGCTCTTCCATGAGCAGGCCGCGCCGCACCGCCGCGAACATCGCCGGCTTCTGGTTGGCGTCCTTGCTGGCGGTCGCGAGCAGCAACGCCAGCCAGCGCTTGAGACGCCCGTAGCCGAGCAGCATGATCGCGTGGCGGAACGAGCTCACCTCGACGTGCAGGCCGAACGCCGGCGAGTTGATGTAGCGCAGCAGCTTGAAGGCAAGCGAGGGGTCGCCCTTCAAGGTGTTGTCGAGCTTCTCGATCGGCTCTTCCTGGTCGACCCGGCGGATCAGCTCGGCGATCACCGTGAGATCGGTCTTGGCCGCGTTGCTCGGCGCGAGCGCGGCGATCTCGTCGTGGATCGGCCAGCCGAGCACCGCCGCCGCACCCTTGGCGAACGCGGCATCCATGTCGACGATGGTGCGCACGCCGGCCAGCACCTGCGGCATGCCGTTCGGCGGGGCGACGGCTGCCGTGGCCGGCGCGGGGGCGGCGACCGGCGCTGGTGCTGCCGCGGCGACGGGTCGTGCGGGCACCACCGTGCCCGGACGCGCCGGCACCGCGCTGCCCGGGCGCGCCGGCGCGACGCCGGGACGCGCCGGGCCGCCGACGATCGGGTTGCGCAGCGGCGCGCTGGTCGAGAAGGCGCTGCGCGCGCCGGCGCTCGCGGCCTGCGCACGCGGCGCCGCGCTCGCGACCGCCTGCGGACGAGCGGCCGCGCTCGCGACGGCCGGCGGACGAGCCGCCGCCGCTGCAGGTGCCGGTGCCGGTGCCGGTGCCGGTGCGACGGCCGCGCCATGCAGCTCGTCGAGGCTGTCGACCGCCGCGTACGCGAAGCAGGCGAGCACCTCCTTGGGCAGATCGTGGCGCGCACGGCCCTTCAGCAGCAGCTCGTTGCCGTTGGCGTGCAGCGCGCGCAGCGCCGGCAGCAGCTCCGGATCGGACGCCATGAACGCCGGCACCTCGAGCATCAGGTTGGGTGCGAGCGGAGCGCGCAGCAGGTCGCTCAGCAGGCTCTCGCTAATGACGTTGAGCGATGCGCTCTTGCCGCCCTTGGGAAACACCTGTCCGACCAGCGCGAGCAGCTGGGCGACGTCGAGCGTGACGTCGGGGCGGACCGGGAACACCGTCAGCCGGGTCGCCGTGACCGCGCGGGTGCGATCGATGAAAGGGGAATAGCCGAGGGTGACCTGGCCGAGTAGCGCGGCGTCCAGCACGTGAGGAAACTCCAGGATGGGCTCGTGCGGTCAGCCGCCGCTCAAGTATTGAAACAGCGAAAGTCGCTGAACCATCGAGTACGACTTGAGTGCCGCATCGTAGCCGCTTTGCTTGTTCTGGAAGCTCGACAAAGCCTCGATCATGTCCAAATCCTCCGCACTCGTGCGCTCGGTCTGGCTGGCGAGTTTCTGGCTCGCGAGGCGGTCGGTTTCGTTGTCGATCCGGTTCAGCACCTGGCCAGCCGTCGAGCGCGCGCCCTGCACCTTCGACATCACCGAGTCGAGGTTGCGCAGGTTGTCCGCGTTGCCCTGCGCCATCTGCGCGCCGGTGCGGTTCGGCGCCGCCAGATCGGCGATCGCCTTGTCGAGCGTCGCGAAGACGCTGAGCGTCGGCGTCGACGGCACGACCTGGAACTGGTCGCCGTTGGCGGGCGCCCCGGTGATGGTGAAGCTCATGCCGTCGACGTTGATCGCCTGGCCCGACGTGTAGGGTGCCGCGGTGACGGCGGTCGGGACGCCGTTGTTGAGCACCGCGTAGGTCGTCACGCCCGCCGTCACGCTGAACTGCAGCGTGTAGTTGGCGCCGGTCAGCAGCGTCGGGTCGGTGACCTGACCGCCGTCGATGAAGGCGGTGGTCACGCCCGCGCCGGGACGCGTCTCAAAGACGCCGTTGCCGGTCCGCGCCGACAGCCATGTCGAGGCGCCGTCGCTGGTCAGCGGCAGCGCGGTCTGGCGCTCGGTGACGAGCTGCCCGGCACTCGCCGCGAACAGCACGCCGCCGGGGGCATCGACGAACGGCTGCTGGGTCGCGCCCTGCCCCGCGAACAGATAGTTGCCGCTGCCGTCGTCGCGGTTCGCGACCGCGAACAGCTGGTCGCGCAGCGAGCGCAGGTCGGCGGCCAGGCTCTGCCGGTCCTTGTCGGTGTAGGTGGCATTGCCGGCCGCGACCAGCTTCTCGCGCGCCTGCTGCAGCAGGCTGCCGGCGTCGGCGAGCGCGTTCTCGGTGAGGCTCATCGCGACGCGGCTCGCGTCGACCGCACGCTGGCTCGTCGTGCTGCGATGGATGCCGGCAAGGGCGTACTCGGCACGCGCCGCGGCCGCCGGGTCGTCGCTGGCCTTGGCCACCCGCTTGCCGCTGACGAGGCGCGCCTGCGCGTCGCCGAGGTCGGCCTGGCGCTTGGCCAGCGTGTTCATGCCGAGCTCGAAGGTGTTCGCGGTGCTGATTCGCATGGTGGAGTATCGGAAAGGCGTGGTGCGCGTCAGCGGCCGGCGGCCTGCAGCAGCGAGTCGAACAGGGTCTGCGCGACCTGCAGCATCTTGGCGGCGGCCTGGTAGCTCTGCTGGAACTGGAGCAGGCGCGCCGCCTCCTCGTCGAGGTTGACGCCCGACTTCGAGGTCTCGGCAGTCTTGGCGTCGGTGGCGATGCTCGCCGACTGCTCGGCCGACAGCTTGGCGCTCTGCACGCGCACGCCGACGTCGGCGAGCGCCGCCGCGTAGGCGTCGGTGACGGTCGCGCCCTTGACCACCACGCCGCCGACGGTCTGCTGGCCGACCAGCGCGGCGTCGCGCAGTGCGAGCAGGGCGTTGGCATTGCCGTTGTCGCCGGCCGGGAACGCCGTCTTCTGCACGGTCAGGGTGTCACCGGCGCGCGGCACGCCGGCGAGCTGCATCGACCAGCCGTTCAGCGCGATCGGCTGGTTCGCGGTCCAGCTGCCGGTGCCCGTGGTGGTCGGCAGCACGCCGGTCGAGTCGACCAGCGTGTAGCTGAAGCCGCCGACGTTGTCGGTGAAGGTCAGCGTCGCCGTCAGGTTGGCGTTGAGCGCCGGACTGGTCGCGACCACGGACGCGATGCTCGCGGTGCCGGTGTTCGCCGCGCCGGTACGGCCGGTCACCGGCGACGCCGCCGCGATGCCGCGCGGATCGTCGAGCACGCGCGTCATGTTGCGCGCCGCGGCACTCACCGGCTCGAGGCGGAAGCGGTCGCCACCGGCCGGTGCGGGCGCTGCGATGTCGATCCGGATGCCGTCGACGATGCTGCCGTTGCCGACCGTGCTGACGACGCCGTCGGAGAGACGGGTCAGCTGGTAGGTGCCGGGCGCGCCGTTCGGATCGGCGTAGAGCTCGTAGTCGCTCGCCTGCAGCTCGTTCGCGGCGACGATGGTCAGACCCACGCTCGGCACGCGCTGGCCCGAGCCGTTGACGTACGACGCGACCGGCACGCCGCCCGACTGGGCGTTGTTGGTCGAGGCGCGCACCATCGGCCCGCCGACGCTCAGCAGCGGCGTGCCACTGCCCGCCGGCTGGCGCAGGTCGATGCCGAGCGCCTGCTGGCGGTTGAGGCCGTCGGTGATCGCCGCGGCCATCTGGCCGAGCAGGTTGCGCGCATCGCCGAGGTCCTTGTCCTGGAACTTCAGCAGGCCCGCGATCGAGCCGGCGGCCAGGAAGTCGGGCGGGAACGCGCGCGGCGTCGCGCCGTCGCTGAGCCCGACCTGGATCTTCGCCGGGTCGTACGGGTCGGGCAGCGTGAGCATCGGGACCCAGCTCGAGCCCTGCACCAGGCGCTGGCCGCTGCCGATGAAGACGCCGACCTGGCCGTCGCCCTGCGCGATGGTCGAGACCTGGACGAACTGGCTGAGATCGTTGATCGCGCGGTCGCGCTGGTCGAGCAGGTCGTTCGGCTTGTGGCCCGCGTTGGTGTCGAGCGCGATGCGGCGGTTCAGCTCGGCGATCTGCTTGCTGAGCGTGTTGACCGACGCGACCGACGCCTTGGCCTCGATGACGACGCCGCCCTGCAGCGTGTCGATCTGGTCGGCGGCGCCGCGAAAGCGTGCCGCGACGTCGCCGACGCTGGCGAGCGCGACCTGGCGCGCCGACGCGTCCTGCGGGCGGCTGGCGACGTCGACGAACGAGCCGAACATCTGCTGCGCGGCGTAGCCGATGCCCGACTCGCCCATCGGGAACACCTGCTCGAGCATCTGCAGCTGGGCGCTGCGCGTCTCGTCGAACGATGCGATGGCGCGCGTCAGCGCCGCTTCGCGGGTCAGGAACTCGCTGTGCGAGCGCGTGACGGTGACCACGTTGACGCCGTTGCCGAAGAAGCCGGCCCCGGTGCGCTGCCCGCCCGCCGTCTCGAGCTGCACGCTCTGGCGCGAGTAGCCGTCGGTGTTGGCGTTGGCGATGTTGTTGCCCGTGACCTGCAGCGCCGCGTAGTTGGCGGCCATCGCACGTGCGCCGAGACCGAGAAGTGCCGAGACTGCCATGGCGGTTCCTCGTGGGGCCTCAGGCGGCCGCGCGCTGCATGCGCAGCGTCGTGTTGATCACGCGGGCGAGCTTGTCGGCGTAGGCCGGATCGGTCGCGTAGCCGGCGCGCTGCAGGCCCTTGGCGAAGGTCTGCGCGCTCGCGGCGTCGGCCCCCGCGCCGGCCACCCGGGCGACCACGCCCGAGTAGCGCGGGCTGTCCTTGAGCATGCGCGCGTAGTCGGCGAACGACTCCTCGTACGACCCGTAGGCGCGGAACTTCGCGGTCACCTTCTGCGGGGCGCCATTGACGTATTCGGTGGTCGTGATCGTCGCGACCTTGCCGTTCCAGCCCGCGCCGGCCTTGATGCCGAACAGGTTGTGCGACGTGCTGCCGTCGGCGTTCTTGATCTCGCGGCGGCCCCAGCCCGACTCGTGCGCGGCCTGCGCGACCATGAAGGTCGCCGGGATGCCGGTCTGCAGCTCGGCGGCACGCGCCGCGTTCTCGTGCATGCGGACGAACTCGCTCTGCTTGGAGCCGCTGGGTGCCGAGCTCGCGGAGTCGGCGCTCGCCGGGGCGAGCCGCTGCGGCAGCGACGGGACCGCACTCGCCTCCTTGGTGGCGGCGTTCGCGACCGCGCCGCCCATCTGGCGCTCGAGCTGGCGCGCGATCACGTCCGACAGGCCTCGCGGCATGCCGGTCATCTGTGCGGCGAACTGGGTGTCGAGCATCTCGGTGCCGAGCTTGGTGCCCGAGTTCTCGAGCATCCCCGACGAGACGGTGGCGTCGCGCATGCTCTTCATCAGCTGCTGCATGAAGAGCGCCTCGAACTGCTTGGCGGCGTCCTTGATCGCCGCGCGCGGGTCGCGCGCCGCGCTCGAACGCAGCGTGCCGATCGCGAGCGGGTTGCTGCCGCCCGGCGCGGCACCTGCCGTGGAGGGCGGCATCGCGGCCATCAGATCACCTCGAGCTCGGCGTTGAGCGCGCCGGCCGCCTTCATCGCCTGCAGGATCGCGAGCAGGTCCTGCGGGGTCGCGCCGAGCGAGTTGAGCGCCTTCACGACGTCGGCGAGCTTGACGCCGGCGGCGAGCTGGATCAGCGAGCCGGCGGCCTGCGAGATCGTGATGTCCGCCTTCTCGGTGACCACCGTGTCGCCCTTCGACAGCGGGCCGGGCTGGCTCACCGCGGGCGTCGCGCTGATCGTCACCGACAGGTTGCCGTGGGCGACCGCGCACGAGGCGAGCGTGACCGCCTGGTTCATCACGATCGAGCCGGTCCGCGCGTTGATCACGACCTTGGCCGACGGCACCGCCTTGGCGATGTCGATGTTCTCGATGTCGGCCATGAACGCGACGCGGGCGTTCGACTCGGCCGGCATGCGCACGCGGATCGCGCGGCCATCGAGCGCCTGCGCGACGTTCGGGCCCATCTTGCCGTTGATCGCGCGCACCACCTCGCGCGCCAGCGCGAAGTCGTTCGAGTTGAGGTTGAGCTCGATCGAGTCGCCTTCGTTGAGGGCGCTCGCCACCGCGCGTTCGACGCTCGCGCCGTCGGGAATGCGGCCCGCGCTCAGGTGGTTGATGGTGACCTTGGAGCCCGCCGCCGCGGCACCGGCGCCGGCGATCACCACGTTGCCTTGGGCGATCGCGTAGACCTGACCGTCGACGCCCTTCAGCGGCGTGGCGATCAGCGTGCCGCCGCGCAGGCTCTTGGCGTTCGCCAGCGACGAGACGTTGACGTCGATGGTCTGACCCGGCTGGGCGAACGCCGGCAGCTGCGCGGTCACCATCACGGTGGCCAGGTTCTTGAGCTGCATGTTGGTGCCCGGGGGCACCGTCACGCCCATCTGCTGCAGCATCGCCAGCAGGCTCTGCGCCGCGAACGGCGCGCCGGTGGTCTGGTCGCCCGTGCCGTCGAGGCCGACCACGAGGCCGTAGCCGACCAGCTGGTTGGCGCGCACGCCCTGCACCTGGGCGACTTCCTTGATGCGCGCGGCCTGGGCCGGCGCCGGCCACCACAGCGCCGCGCTCGCGAGCAGGGTGGCGAAGATCAGCGAAAAACGCAGCAGTCGGTCGTGGTTGGTCATGTGGGAAATCCGAGGAGCCCGCAGAGAGCCCTGTCTCGGTTTCCGATTCTGGAGAACCTTAGACCGGCAGAACGTTCAAAAAGAAGCGCCCCAGCCAGCCAATTCCCTGCGCTTCGGCCTGCGCGCCGCGACCGCTCTGCTCGATGCGCACGTTGGCGATCTGCGCCGACGCGACGGTGTTGCCGGCCTGGATGGCGCGCGGGTCGACCTGCCCCGAAAAGCGCAGCACGTCGACGCTGTGGTTGACGCCGATCTGCTTTTCGCCGGCGATCAGCAGGTGGCCGTTCGGCAGCACGCCGGTCACGGTCGCGGTGATCGTGCCCGAGAAGTCGTTGCTGCTCTCGGTGGTGCCGGCGCCGCTGAAGCTGTTGCCGCTCGAGCCGCCGACGTTGAGCTTGCCGAGCGTCGTCGCCGAGATGAGCGGGAACGCCGTCGCGGCACCCGACACCTTGCCGCTCTTGTCGATCGAGCTCGTGCTCTTTTGCGTGGCGGAGATCTTCTCGACGATCTGCACCGTGAGCGAGTCGCCGACGTGACGCGCGCGGTGGTCCTCGAACAGCGGCCGGTACTGCGCGGCCTGGTAGATCGAGCCGTTGCGCGCGGTCACGACCGGCACCGGCTCGGGCGCCGCGTAGGTGACCTTGGCGACGTCGACCGGGGGCCGCGCGTTGATGGCTTCGCAGCCGGCGAGCACGAGCAGGACGGCGGCGGGGACGAGACGGACGAGCGTGTGCATGAGAGCGTTCCTTGGGCGGCGCATGGCCGTGGACGATGCGGGCCGGGCGCCGCGCCGCGCCACAAGCCTTTGGGGCCGAGCGCGCGGCGCCGGGCGGCGCGCGGCGAACGGAGTCAGAGCTGCGCGAGCTTCTGCAGCATCTGGTCGGAGGTCTGGATCGCCTTCGAGTTGAGCTCGTAGGCGCGCTGGGTCTGGATCATCTGCACCAGCTCCTCGACGACGTTGACGTTCGACGTCTCGACGAAGCCCTGCTGGATCTGGCCGAGGCCGTTGGCACCCGGAACGCCCGAGTTCGGCGCCCCCGAGGCGGCGGTCTCGCCGAACACGTTCTGGCCCTTGGGGTCGAGACCGGCCGGGTTGACGAAGCTGGCGAGGGTGAGCTGGCCGATCGCCTGCGGCGCCGACTGGCCCTGCAGCAGCGCGGTCACGGTGCCGTCGCTGCCGATCATCACCTTCTGCGCGTTCGGCGGGATCGTGATGCCGGGCTGCACGGTGTAGCCGTTGTTGGTGACCAGCTGACCGTTGGCGCTGACCTGGAACGAGCCGTCGCGCGTGTAGCCCGTGGTGCCGTCGGGCATGGTCAGCTCGAAGAAGCCGCCGCCGCTGATGGCGAGGTCGAGCGAGTTGCCGCTCTGCTGCAGGCTCCCCTGCGTGAAGTTGCGCGCGGTCGCGACGGCGCGGGTGCCGAGCCCGAGCTGCAGTCCCGTCGGCAGCGCGGTCTGCTCGGTGCTCTGCGAGCCGGCCTGCCGCATGTTCTGGTACATCAGATCCTCGAACACGGCATGCGAGCGCTTGAAGCCGTTGGTCGAGGCATTGGCCAGGTTGTTCGAGATGGTGTCCAGCTGGGTCTGCTGGGCTTCCATGCCGGTCTTCGAAATCCAGAGCGAACGCATCATGGCGGGAGTCCTCGGGTGCCTGTCAGGCTCAGTTCATCGACAGCAGCTGCGAGGCCGCCTTTTCGTTGCTTTCGGCGGTCTGCATGAGCTTCATCTGCGCCTCGAACTGGCGCGCCGCGGAGATCATCGCGACCATGGTCTCGACCGGGCTCACGTTCGAGCCTTCGAGCGCGCCGTCCTGCACGCGGGCGTTGGCGTCGGCCGGGAGCTCGCCGTCGGCGGCACGGAACAGGCCGTCGGTGCCGCGCGTCAGCGGCGCCTCCGGCGTGACCAGCTTGAGGCGGCCGAGCGCGTTGCTGCGGCCGTTGGTCATCGCGCTCACGGTGCCGTCGCTGCCGATGCTGACCGTGCTGTTCGGCGGCACCTGGATCGGCCCGCCGTCGCCGAGCACCGTGAGGCCGCCGCGCGTGGTCAGCATGCCTTCGGCGTTGATGTCGAGCGAGCCGCCGCGCGTGTACGCCTCGGCGCCGTCGAGCCCCTGCACGGCCAGCCAGGCGCCGTCCTTCATCGCGACGTCGAGCGCCCGCCCGGTCGCCGACACCGGCCCCGGCGTCGCGTCGTAGCCCAGCGTCGACTCGAGCGCGAAGACGCGGCTGCTCGCGCCGCTGCCCTCGACCGGCACCGCACGGAACGCGGCGAGCTCGGCGCGAAAGCCGACCGTCGAGACGTTCGCCAGGTTGTTGGCGAGCGTGTCCTGACGCTGCATCGTCGCCTTCGCGCCCGACATCGACGTGTAGATCATGCGGTCCATGGCGGCTCCGGTTCAGCGGCAATCTCAGACGTGCGCCGTGGCCTCAGCGCAGGTTCACGATCGTCTGCAGGATCTGGTCCTGCGTCTTGATCGTCTGCGAGTTGGCCTGGTAGAAGCGCTGCGCGGTGATCATCTCGACGAGCTGGGCCGTCATGTCGATGTTTGAGTCCTCCAGCGCGCCGGCCTGAGGGCTGCCGAGGTTGCCCTCGCCCGGCACGCCGACGATCGGATCGCCCGACACGAAGCTTTGCGACCAGGCGTTGCCGCCGCTCGGCGTCAGGCCCTGCGGATTGCGGAAGTTGGCGATCGCCACCTGTCCGACGGCCTTGGACTGACCATTCGAGTAGTACGCGGTGAAGATGCCGTTGCCCTCGAACTGCGCGCTCGTGAGCTGGCCGGCGCCGTAGCCGTTCTGCTGCAGCGCGGTCACGCCGAACTGCGAGCCGTACTGGGTGGTGCCGGCGACGTTGAGCTGGATTCCGGTGATGGGAACGCTCACCGCGCCGGCGGCATTGGTCACCGAAGGGATGTTCAGCGTCACCGGCGCGGTCGGCGCGGTCGGCGCGCGGCCGTCGCTCGGGAAGGTGATCGTCGTCGACGGCGTCGGGTTGCCGCCCGACGTGCTGACCGGCACGCCGTTGGCGGCGACGTAGACGTCCCAGGTGTCGGTCGCGGTCTTCTGGAAGTAGTACGTCAGCGCGACGTCCTGGCCCTTGGCGTCGTAGATCGTCGTCGAGGTCGCGCGGTTGTAGGTCTTGGGGTCGGCGAAGTTGATCGGCGTGCCGCCGCCCGACGCCGCGGTCACCGACTCGCGCGCGTCGAGGTTGAGCTCCATCTTCATCGTCGACGTGACCGCCGGCGTGATGCCCGCGGTCGGCATCTGCAGCGGCGACGTGAAGCCGGGAATGATCGCGCCGGTCGCGTCGGCCGGGAAGCCGATCAGGCGCTGGCCCTGGTTGTTCTCGACGTAGCCGTCGCGGTCGACCTTGAACGCGCCGTTGCGCGTGTAGGCGGTCTCGCCGTTCTTGTCGAGCACCTGGAAGAAGCCGGCGCCGTTGATCGCGAGGTCCAGCGGGTTGCCGGTGGTCGAGATGCTGCCTTGCGTGAACTGCTGCGACACCTTGGCCAGGGTGACGCCGATGCCGATGGTGTTGCCGCCGGCGAGCGCGCCGGCGTACATGTCGGCGAACTCGGCACGCGCCGACTTCGCGCCGTAGGTGTTGGCGTTCGCGATGTTGTTGCCGATCGCCTCGAGACTCTTGCCCGCGGCGTTCAGACCCGAAAGACCTTGCTGGAAGCCCATGACGTGCCCCTTCGTTGTTCGTGGATCAGTTGAAAGCCTTGACCGCGCTGTACGGCACCGTGCTGCCGTTCGCGAGTTCAAGGTTGAAGACGTTGCCGGCGGTGCTGACCGCGGCCACCTCGGAGCGCATCAGCGGGTTCGCCTTGGTCGCGACGCCGGCGTTGCTGGCGACCACGCGGAAGGTGTAGGGCGTCCCGGGCGTTCCCTTGCTCGCGTCCCAGGTGAAGGTGCCGCTGCCGCTCGGCTGCCTGCCGTCGAGCTTCACGGTGTCGATGACGCCGCCGCCGGGTGCGATCACCTCGACCTTCACGTCGTCGGCCGAGCCCTCGAGCTCGAAGGCACCGAAGCCCTTGCCGTCGACGATCGAGATCCTGTTGCCCGGCACGACGACGTCGCGCCCGACCAGCGCGGCGCCCTGCACCGTCTGCAGCTGCATGAACTGGCTCGACAGGCTCGCGACCGTGGTGTTGAGCTTCTCGATCCCGCTCACGGTGTTGATCTGCGCCATCTGGCTCGTGACCTGCGCGTTGTCCATCGGCGAGAGCGGATCCTGGTTCTTCATCTGCGCGACGAGCAGCTTGAGGAAGCGGTCCGAGGTCGCCTTCGCCTCGTCGGCGTTCGCGGCGGTGGCGGCGAGCTGCGCCGCGCTCTGGGTGTTGCTGGTGGCGGTGACGGCCATCGGGAGCTCCTTCAGCCTTGGCCGAGCTGAAGGGTCTTCAGCATCAGGCTCTTCGCGGTGTTCATCACCTCGAGGTTGTTCTGGTACGAGCGCGAGGCCGAGATCATGTTGACCATCTCGTCGATCGCGTTCACGTTGCTGTAGGTCACGTAGCCGTCGGCGTCGGCGCTCGGGTGCTTGGGGTCGTGCACGCGGCGGCCCGGGCTCTGGTCTTCCGAGATCGTGCTGACGCGCACGCCGGCCGCCGTCGGGTCGCTCGCGGTCGCGCCGAGCAGCTGGGTCTGGAACGTGACCTGGCGCGCCTTGTAGGCAGTGCCGTCGGGCCCGGCGACGGTGTCGGCGTTGGCGAGGTTGCTCGCCACCACGTTCAGGCGCTGGCTCTGCGCGCTCGCGGCGCTGCCCGACACGTTGAAGATGTTCATCATGCTCATCGCGGAGCTCCCTCAGGGCCGGCGGCTCACTGGCCGGTGATCGCGCTCAGCGTGGTGCGCACGCTGCTGTTGATGAAGCGCAGCGTCGCCTCGTACTTGACCGAGTTGTCGGCGAAGCTCGCGCGCTCGCGGTCCATGTCGACGCTGTTGCCGTCGATGCTGGTCTGGCCCGGCATCGCGTAGACGAGATCGCGGTCGGTCAGACCATTGGCGCTGACGCCGAGCGCGCCGCGATGACCCGGCTGGCTCGCCGCGAGGCCGCGCGACGCCTGGCTGCCGGTCGCGGCGGTCAGTGCCTTGGCGAAGTCGATGTCGCGGGCGACATAGCCCGGCGTGTCGGCGTTCGCGATGTTCGAGGCGATCAGACGCTGGCGCTCCGACCGCAGCGTGAGCGCCTGGCCGTGGAAATCGAGCGTCGAAGTCAGTCCGTTGAGCATGTCGGTGTCCCGGGTGTCGTGGCCGCCGGAAGGGCAGGTTCGACGAGGTGGACGGATTGTGGGAAGCGCGCCGCCAGAACATAAGCGCGAAGAGAAGGCGCATTGCCGTCCAATTCCGGCCCTTGCGCGGGTGTGCCGGCTCCTACAGTGCACGGCATGGAAGAAGACACCCTGCTCGATACGTGCGTGCGCCTCGTGCTCGTGGCTGCGGCCGCGGTCGCGATCGCCTTCGCGACGCCGGCCCTCGCCCAGGAAGCGCCGACGGGCCTCGACGCCGCGCTCGAGCAGCAGGTGCGTCTGCTCGCCGAGACCGGCTCGCGTGCGCTGCCCGCCGGCGCGTCGCGGGTCGAGGTGAGCATCGGCCAGCTCGACCCGCGGCTGCGCCTCGCACCTTGCCAGCGCATCGAGCCCTATCTGCCCGCGAACGCGCGTCTGTGGGGAAAGTCACGCATCGGGCTGCGTTGCATGCAGGGGACGACGCTCTGGAACGTGTTCCTGCCGATAACCGTCAAGGTGTTCGGGCGCGCGCTCGTCGCGCCGCAGGGTGCTGCGGCGGGTACGGTGCTCGCGCCGACCGACCTGGCGGAAGCCGAGGTCGACCTCGCCGCCGAGGTCGCACCGCCGGTCAGCGACGCCGGCCAGGCGGTCGGCCGCGTGCTCGCGCAGTCGCTGCAGCCGGGTCAGACGCTGCGGCAGACGCACCTCAAGGTGCGCCAGTGGTTCGCCGCCGGCGACACCGTCAAGGTGGTGGTCGCCGGCGCCGGCTTCACGCTCGAGGGCGAAGGCCAGGCGCTGACGCACGGGCTCGAGGGCGGCAGCGTGCGCGTGCGCACCGAGAGCGGACACGTGCTGAGCGGCCGGCCGATCGGCGAGCGCCGGGTCGAGCTGGTGCTTTGACCTCCGGTTCGCGAGAAGCCGAAAAAATGTCTAAAGTCGCCGCGCGCTGCGCCGATACACCGTCCATATTGGATTGGGCCGGGTTCGCCGGGCCCGTTTGGAGAGCACGATGAAGATCGGTAACCCCGCTGACAAGACGCCTGCCCTGGCCACGGTCACGAGCCAGCCTGCCGCAGCCGACGCCACCAAGGCGGCCGCGTCGAACGGCAAGGCCGCACCGGCCGCCGCAGCGAGCAGCGCCGCGAGTTCGCACGTCGCGCTGTCGAGCACCGCGTCGACCCTGCTCGCGCCGGGCGGCGACGCCGAGTTCGATGCCGGCAAGGTGAGCCGCATCAGCGACGCGATCGCGAACGGCACGTTCAAGATCAACGCCGAGACGATCGCCGACAAGCTGATTTCGAACGCCCAGGAACTCCTCAGCAAGGTCAAGAGCTGAAGCGTTGCCCTCTCGGGTGACGGGCCCCTGCCCGTCGCCGCGCTTTTGCTGACCTGCCCCTGGAGTCGATCTCGATGCCCGATCCGGCCATGACCCGCGAGCCGCTGGCCGCTGGCGAGCCCGTTCTCGAAGACACCCTTGCCGCCGTCGAGTCGCAACTCGGCGCGCTCGGCAGCGCGTTGCGCGCCCGCGATGCCGACGCGATCGACCGTCACGCGGCCGAACTGCACCGCGCCATGGCGAGCGCGGTGGAGCACTTCTCGCGCGCCGCCCGCAGCGGCGCCGTGCCGCCCGCGCTGCGCCATCGCCTCGCCCGCGCCAGCGGCCAGGTCGCGGCGCAGCGCGAGAGTCTCGCGCGCGCCACCGCCGCGCTCGACCGCGCGATCGACGTGCTGCTGCCGCGCGAGAACCTGGCGGTCTACGCCGCGAGCGGCAGCGCCGAACGCAGCAACACCAGCGGCGTGCTGCGCGCCTGAGACGCGGCGCCTGCGGCGGCCCGGCCGCGCCCGGGCGATCGCTGCGCCGAAGTCACCCTGGCGGCCAACCCGAGCGGCCGCGCCGTTTCGCAGCATGACGACCGCTGCCGGCGCCCGTGTGCCCGTGTGCCCGTGATCCGACCGCCCTACTCCGTCGTGCAGTCGAGCGCCGCGTGCGCGTCGGCGAACGCCTGCGCCTCGGCCGCGTTCGCGACCTGCATGGACGCATCGTGCGGGCTGCGATACAGCACCAGCCACGGCGCGCCGGCGCCATCGCGCACCCACACGCTCTGGTAGAGGCCGACGCGGTAGCGCGGCCGGCCGTCGACGCCGCGCTCGCGCAGTTCGTAGGGGCCGCGCACGACCGCGACGTCGGCGTTGTCGCCGATGCTGACGAAGCCGGCACGCCAGCGCAGCTCGCTGCCGCCGCGCCCGGCGATCAGCGGCGTCCAGGCGGTGACGATCGCGTCGCGGCCGCGGAGCGGCTGCGGACCGCCGGCATCGAACACCGCGCCCGGATGGACGTGCTCGGCAAAGGCCGCCCGATGGCGATGCTCGACGCTGCGCGCGAACTGAGTCTCGCGCCGCCACACCTCGCACTCGGCGGCGCTGTGCGCGCCGGTCGGCTGACCGGGCGCGGCGGTCGCAGGGCCGCTGCGTGCGCCGGCGGTGCCGGCTGCAGCGCCGGCACGGGCTGCGTGCGCCGCAGGCAGCGCCGCCGCGATCAGCAGTGCCACCGCGATCGCATTCGCCGTCGACATGGGCGGACCGACTCGCGGCGATGCCGCACCCGCCGCGCCGCGACCCCTCACGATCCGCGCCGCGGCTGCCGGTCCGGCGAGCCCCCCGCGGCGGCCGGCGCCGCGCTCCAGAGGTCGTGCGCCATCCGCACGCTCGCCTCGCGGCCCTGGTAGTAGCCGGCGACGAGCTCGCACTCGCGATAGCCGAGGCGCTGGTAGAACGCGCGCGCGGCCGCGTTGACGGCACGCGCTTCGAGGTAGACCTGACCGATGCCGGCACAGCGCGCCGATTCCTCGAGCCAGCCGACGAGGAGGCGGCCGACCCCGCGCCGCGCCTGCCAGCTCTCCACCGCCAGCAGCAGCAGGTGCGCCTCGTCGTCGTGGTAGCGCATCGCGCCGAAGCCGAGGCGCTGGGCGCCGTCGCAGGCGAGCACCACGTTGGTGTCGGGAGCGGCGATGCTGCGGGCGACGCGCGACGCGGTCCAGCTCCAGCCGAGCCCGTGCTCGATGCGGTCGCGCGAGAGCTCGGCGATCCAGCGCGCGTCGGCGCGAGTGGCGAGACGAACCTGGGGATGAAAGCTCATGCGTGCGGTTCTCCGGCGACGCACCACCGAGGCCATGCCGCGCGGGCGGTCGCGCCGGCCCAATATAGCGGCCGCCTTCGGCGCCGCCCGCGTCGGGCAGGTAAAGCCGACGAACGGCCGGCGCCGGCGACGCCGCGAACATCCTGTATCTTCATCCAGTCGCACGAGCCCGCTCGAAGCAGCCCGCATGCCCCGCCTCATCGCCCACCTCGACATGGACGCGTTCTACGCGTCGGTCGAGCTGCTGCGCTATCCCGAACTGCGCGGCCGGCCGGTGGTGATCGGCGGCAGCCGCGACCACGGGCCGCGCACGCGTGCCGACGGCACGCGCGAGTTCGCGACGCTGCGCTCGTACGTCGGGCGCGGCGTCGTCACCACGAGTACCTACGAGGCGCGCGCGCTCGGCGTGTTCTCGGCGATGGGGATGATGAAGTCGGCACAGCTCGCGCCCGACGCGGTGCTGCTGCCGGTCGACTTCGACGCCTACCGCGCGATGTCGCGCCGCTTCAAGGCCGCGGTGCGCGAGATCGCGCCGGTGGTCGAGGACCGCGGCATCGACGAGATCTACATCGACCTCACCGACGTGCCGGGCGCGCAGGACGACCGCGGACTTGCGGTCGCGCGCGCCCTCAAGTCGGCCGTGCAGGCCGCGACCGGGCTCACCTGCTCGATCGGCGTCACGCCGAACAAGCTGCTATCGAAGATCTGCTCCGAGTTCGACAAGCCGGACGGCCTGACGCTGCTCGACGTCGCCGACATCCCGGCGCGCATCTGGCCGCTGCCGGCGCGCAAGGTCAACGGCGTGGGCCCCAAGTCGGCGGCCCGCTTGGCGGGGCACGGCCTGCACACGATCGGCGACCTCGCGAAGGCCGACCCGGCGTGGCTGCGCGCCGAGTTCGGTGCGAGCTACGGCCATTGGCTGCACGAGATGGCGCACGGCCGCGACGAGCGTCCGGTGGTCACGTCGAGCGAGCCCAAGTCGATCAGCCGCGAGACCACGTTCGAGCGCGACCTCCACGCGGTGCGCGACCGCGCCGAGCTCGGCGCGATCTTCACCCACCTCTGCGAGAAGCTCGCCGGCGACCTCGGCCGCAAGGGCTACGCGAGCAAGACGATCGGCATCAAGCTGCGCTACGACGACTTTCGCTCGGTGACGCGCGACCTCAGCCTGCCGACGCACACCTTCGACGCGCGCGAGATCCGGCGTGCCGCCGGTACCTGCCTCAAGCGCGTCGACCTCACGCGGCGCCTGCGGCTGCTCGGCGTGCGTGCGGGCGCGCTGATGCGGATCGCCGACTTGGTCGGCGCGCATCCGGCTGCCGTCGGCTGCGCGCCGGCGCGCGCGCGGGTCGCCGAGCCCTACCGCGGATTGCCGCTGTTCGACACGCCCGCGAGCGCTTCGGAAGGCGATGGAGCAGCTGCAGCTGCCGACGGCGCGCGCTGAGCGCGGCGTCGCCACGGCACCGCGTGCTGCGGCCGCTCCGGGCCGGGGTGGCGCGGCCGCAGCGTTCAGCGCGTGTCGACGGCGCGTTGCGGCGCGAGGTTCAGGAACGGGACGGCGCCGCCTGAGGTCGTCGGCAGGATGCCGTTCCACTTCTCGATCGCTCGACGCTCGTTCTCGATGCGGCGCAGCTCGATCAGCATCGTCGTCACTTCCTGCTTCTGCAGACGCAGCGCCTCGGCCTCAGCCTTGGCGCTCGCGATCTTCTGCTCGGCCTCGACCTGGATTCGCGAGAGGTCGCGCTCGGCCTTGAGCTTCTGCTGCTCGGCGCTGACCTTGGCCTCGATCGCCTGCGTGAACGACGGCGAGAACGCGAAGTTGACGATCGCGAACTCGTCGAGCAGCAGCCCGTGGCGCGTCATCTTCTCCTTGGGCAGCGCGCCGATCGCGTCGCGTACCTCGGTGCGCCGCGACACCAACTCCTCGGCCGTGAAGCGCGCAGTGATCGCCTTGACCGCTTCCTGCGTTGCCGGCGCGATGATGCGGCGCGCGACCTCGTCGGTCGACTGCGCGATCTCGCGGAACACGTGCGACACCGCCGCGGGGTCGAGGTGATAGTTGATCGCGATCTTGGTGTGCACGGTCTGCAGATCCTTCGACGCTGCATCGGCCTCGCCCTCGACCTTCTCGATGCGAACGTCCATCAGGTGCATGACCTGCACGATCGGAATGCGCAGGTGCAACCCTTCGCTGAAGACCTCGGGCGACGGCTTGCCGAAGGTCGTCATCACGCCGCGGTGGCCAGACGGAACGATCGCGATCGGAGCCAGCAGCCACAGCACGACCAGCGCGACGACGGCGCCCATGAGGCGACGCAGCCAGGCCGGGGCGCCGCGCCTTCCGCCTCCGGGGCTATCGACACTGTTCGACAGGTTCGGCATCTTCATGCGGCTGCGGGATGGTTGGGCGTGTCGACGCCACGGGAAGCCAGGCGCTGAGGTGGCGCGAGGCGCGGGTGTTATCAGCCCCAGGCAGGAACTGCGGGCCGCGAGAATACGCGGCGGCGGCGGCCGGTGGCACGTCGCTTAGCATCGAACGCGAACGCGGGCGCGCCTCTCATGACCATCATCACGAACATCGAAGACCTGCGCGTGCTCGCCGAGCGGCGCGTTCCCCGCATGTTCTACGACTACGCCGACTCGGGGTCGTGGACCGAGAGCACCTACCGCGCCAACGAGGCTGACTTCCGGCGCATCAAGCTGCGCCAGCGCGTTGCGGTCGACATGGCGAACCGCTCCATCGCGACCCGCATGCTCGGCATCGACACCGCGATGCCGGTGGCGCTCGCGCCGACCGGCCTCACGGGCATGCAGCACGCCGACGGCGAGATCCTCGCGGCGCGCGCTGCCGAGCGCTTCGGCGTGCCGTTCACGCTCAGCATGATGAGCATCTGCTCGATCGAGGACGTCGCCGCCCACACCACCCGGCCGTTCTGGTTCCAGCCCTACATGCTGCGCGACCGGCCGTTCATGGAGCGCCTGATCGAGCGCGCGCGGGCGGTGAACTGCAGTGCGCTGATGCTGACGCTCGACCTGCAGATCCTCGGCCAGCGGCACAAGGACATCAAGAACGGCCTCACGGTGCCGCCGCGCATCACGCTGCCGAACCTCGTCAACCTCGCGACCAAGCCGGCGTGGTGCCTCGGCATGCTCGGCACCCGCCGACGCAGCTTCGGCAACATTGTCGGCCACGCCAAGGGCGTGACCGACATGTCGTCGCTGTTCTCGTGGACCGCCGAGCAGTTCGACCCCAGCCTGAGCTGGGCCGACGTCGAGTGGGTCAAGAAGCTCTGGGGCGGCAAGCTGGTGCTCAAGGGCATCCTCGACGCCGAGGACGCGCGGCTTGCCGTCGCGAGCGGCGCCGACGCCATCGTCGTGTCGAACCACGGCGGGCGTCAGCTCGACGGCGCACCGTCGTCGATCGAGGCGCTGCCGGGGATCGTCGATGCGGTCGGCGGGCGAACCGAAGTCTGGCTCGACGGCGGCATCCGCTCCGGGCAGGACGTGCTCAAGGCGTGGGCGCTCGGCGCCCGCAGCACCCTGATCGGCCGCGCCTTCCTCTACGGGCTCGGCGCGATGGGCGAGGCTGGCGTGACCCGCGTGCTGCAGATCATCGCCCGCGAGCTCGACATCACGATGGCGTTCTGCGGTCACACGAACATCCGCGACGTCGACCGCTCGATCCTGCTGCCGGGCAGCTATCCGGTCGCCGGCTGACGCACGCGTGCGACAGGCACCCGAATTGCATGAAGGGCCGACACAGGCGTTGAACCGGCGAGCGGCCGTCGGCGCGCCTTCGGGAGATCGCGATGACGCTGGACCAGTTCCAAGCCCTCAAGCTCTGGCATCAGCAGCACGCCCAGTTCGCGCCGCTCGAGAAGGAAGCCTGGGAAGCGGTCGTCACGCTGTGGCTGATCGGCTGCGTCGGCGGCCCGGTCGCCCTGCTGATCGGGCGCGGCTTCATCGCCGCGCTCACCTTCGCCTTGCTGTTCCTGCCGCGAGCCTACGTGTGGCTGCGGCGCCGCCTGCACCGCGCCGGCATCGTGCGCTGCGACTGGATGGCGGCGCTGCGCTGAGTACGCTCGCCGCCCCGGCGGAACGGATCGCTCGGCGCGTGCGGCGCGGGTGCCGCTCGCAAACGCCCGGCCCCCGCGCGACTCAGTAGACGACGATCTCGGCGCCGTCGCCGCGGATGTGCTCGGGTCCTTTCCAGGCCCGTTCGCCGACGGCGCCGGCGCCGGTCCACCAGCCGTTGATCGCGAGCCGCTTGCCGCGCGCGTACGGCGACACGTGGGTCACGAAGTGGTTCGACTCCGGACCGACGTTGAACAGCCACAGCGTGTTGAAGGTCGGGGGCAGGTAGCAGCCCTTCGAACACCAGTAGAGTGCGCCGCCCCATTCGGGTCGCCAGTTTTTGGCGAGATGCCAGACGTACGCGACCTGCCGGCTGAACGCGCCCTCGCTGTGCGCGACGTCGTTGTGCGGCAGCGAATGGTCGCCCGGCAGGTACCAGCTCGCCGAGAACTCGGTCGGGCCCGGGCACGGCCGGCCCGACATCCGCGTCACCCAGTCCTTGGTCGCGGCCGAGTCGAAGATGCGCGAGCACCACGCGAGGTCTTGCGGGAATGCGGCGTTGTCGTAGAGGTTGTGGTGGTGGTAGTGGAAGTCGCCCTCGCCGCCATCGTGGACGCGCCACGCGGTGCACTCGTCGAGGCTGCGGAACATGCGCTCGGCGAACTCGGGCTCGAAGGCGTCGCGGATCGCGACCAGCCCGCCGGCGCTCAGGCGCGCGGCAAGCTCGGGCAGCAGCGCGCGCAGCGGCGCGCGCAGGTGCGCCTCGATCGCGAGGTCGTCCGCGGGCGCGGCGAGAGGCGCGCTCGCGGGCACTGCGCCGTCGCCCACCACGAGCGGATCGACGTTCGCGACCTGCCGCCGCACCTCGTCCATGTCGAGCGCGCGCACGCCGGCGAGCACCTGCTCGAGCCCTTCGGCGGGCAGCGCGCCCGGGTTCGCGAAGACGACGATGTTGCTGCAGAAGATCATCAGCGTCGGGGTGGCGCGGACGTCGAACTGCGCCGCGAGCGCCGGGCTGCGCGCCACGTTGACGGTCGCGAAGCGGACGTCGGGGTGGCGCGCCGCGGCCGCCGCGAAGGTCGGCGCGAACGCGGTCCATTCGGCGACGCCGGGGGTGCGGAACGCGACGACGACGCAGGGCTGCCCGTCGATGCCGGCGGCGAAGTCGGCGTCGCCGAGTTCCATGATCGCGAGCGGCGCCGTGGGGACGGGCCTCATCGAGAACACCTGCGCGCCAGCGGGGAGGGCCCGCGCCGCGCCGGTCGGGTGCGCGGCCATGCCGGCGTGCCTCGAATCCCTGTGCTTCTGCTTGTTCATGCCGGGTCGACTCTGCTCGTTGTGGAGGCCGGCGCCGCCGGTGGGACGGACGGATCACCAGCCGCGGCAGCGTCGAGGCGCTTCCGACCGGGCTCGGACGATCGGATGCGGCACACCGGCGCGCCGTCAGGCCGCCATTGTGAAAGACGGCCGGGGGGCCGACGCTGCCGTGCGTCGGCCAGGCGAGATCGCCCGCCCGCCGCTACAGCGCGCCGCGCTCGAAGGTGTTGCAGCGTTCGATGCTGCCGCCCTCGACGCCGCGCTTGAACCACTCGACGCGCTGCTCGCTCGAGCCGTGCGTGAACGACTCCGGCACCACGGTGCCCTGCGACTTGCGCTGCAGCGTGTCGTCGCCGATCTGCGCGGCGGCGTTGAGCGCCGACTCGATGTCGCCGGGCTCGAGGCGCCAGCCCTGGCGCTGCTGCGAGCGCGCGGCCCAGACGCCGGCGAAGCAGTCGGCCTGCAGCTCGACGCGCACGCTGAGCGCGTTCGCCTGGCGCTCCGAGGCGCGGCTGCGCGCCGCGTCGACCTTCTCCATCACGCCGAGCACGTGCTGCACGTGATGGCCGACCTCGTGGGCGATGACGTAGGCCTGGGCGAACTCGCCGGGGGCGCCGAGCTTGCGCTGCAGCACGTCGTAGAACGAGAGGTCGATGTAGACCTTGCTGTCGCCCGGGCAGTAGAACGGCCCCATGGCGGCCTGGCCGCGACCGCACGCGGTCGGCCAGCTGTCGCGAAAGAGCACGAGCTTGGGCGCCGGGTAGGTCTGTCCGGCCGAGCGGAACACATCACTCCAGACCTGCTCGGTGCTGTGCAGCACCTGCGAGACGAAGCGCGCCTGCGGGTCGTCGCGCGGCGGCGCGCTGCCCTGCGGCACCGACTGCTGGGCCGGCGCGCCGCCGTCGCCCATCAGGCCGAGCAGCGTCAGCGGATTGATGCCGAAGATCCAGCCGGCGATCACCGCCACGGCGACCGAGCCGAGACCGATGCTGCGGCCGCCGAAGCCGAAGCCGCCGCCACTGCCCATGCCGCGAACGTCCTCGACGTTCGAGCTTTCCTGCTCGCCATCCATCCTCATCGCGTGCTCCTCGTGGCCGGGTGCGGGGGATGGTAGGAGCGGCCGGCGCTCGCGGTCTGTCGGAAAAGGCCGCGCGACGCTGCCGCTCGCGATCACGTCGCGTGAACGCGCGGGTGCTTCCGGCTCAGGTCACCGGCAGCGTGACGCCCTGCTGGCCCTGGTACTTGCCGCCGCGGTCCTTGTAGCTCGTCTCGCAGACCTCGTCGCTCTCGAAAAACAGCACCTGCGCGCAGCCCTCGCCGGCGTAGATGCGCGCCGGCAGCGGCGTGGTGTTGCTGAACTCGAGGGTGACGTAGCCCTCCCACTCGGGCTCGAACGGCGTCACGTTGACGATGATCCCGCAGCGCGCGTAGGTGCTCTTGCCGAGGCAGATCGTGAGCACGTTGCGCGGGATGCGGAAGTACTCGAGCGTGCGGGCGAGCGCGAAGCTGTTCGGCGGGATCGTGCAGACGTCGGCGTGGATGTCGACGAAGCTGCGTTCGTCGAAGTTCTTCGGGTCGACGACCGTGCTGTAGATGTTGGTGAACACCTTGAACTCCGGCGCGCAACGGATGTCGTAGCCGTAGCTCGAGGTGCCGTAGCTGACGATCTTGCGGCCCTCGGCCGACTCGCGGATCTGGCGCGGCTCGAACGGCTCGATCATCCCGGTCTGTTCGGCCATGCGCCGGATCCACTTGTCGCTCTTGATGCTCATTGCCCGTCTCGCCAAAGCTGGCGCGGATTGTAGGCAGCGCTCCTCGCGCGCCCGGCCGGCATCGGGGCCGACCCCGACCCGCCGGGCGGCAGCCGTCGCTAACATCCGGCCACGCCCCGCGCCGACCCATCCGGAGCCGATCATGCGCAATGCCACCGAGCTGCTGGTCCAGTACGCCCACTACCACCGCGATCGCCGCAACATCGCCAGCCATCTGGTCGGCGTGCCGCTGATCGTGTTCTCGATCCTGATGCTGCTCGCGCGTTGGGGCGTGCCGGCCGGCGACCTGCTGGTGACGCCGGCATGGGTGGTGTTCGCGCTGGCCGCGGCCTGGTACCTGTCGCGCGGCCACGCGGCGCTCGGCGTCGCGGTCAGCGTCGCGACCGGCGTGCTGGCGCTGCTCGCGCACGCCGCCGCCACGGCCGGCGGCACCGGCGCCTGGCTCGGCTGGTCGATCGGCCTCTTCGTGATCGGCTGGGTGATCCAGTTCGTTGGCCACTGGTACGAAGGCAAGAAGCCGGCGTTCGTCGACGACCTGGTCGGCCTCCTGGTCGGTCCGATGTTCGTGGTGGCCGAGATCCTGTTCATGCTCGGCTGGAACACGCCGCTGCAGCGCGAGATCGAGCGCCGCGCCGGCCCGACGGTGCTGCGCGACGCCGCACGCATCGCCTGATCGCCATCGACACCCTCGCCGCAGCCGGCGACGCGCTGCCGGCGTCGGACGCCGGGTCGTCCGGACGCGAGCGCTGCCTGTGCGCGCCGCGTTCGCGAGGCAGCGCATGACCGATTTCGGCGCGAGCCTGCGCATGGCACTCGGCCTCGTCGCCGGCGCCGACCCCGGGCTGCTGCGCATCGTCGCGCTCTCGCTCGCGGTGAGCAGCGCCGCCTGCGTCATCGCCGGCGCGTTCGGGCTCACCGGCGGCGCCTGGCTCGCGATCGCGCGCTTTCCCGGCAAGCGCGCCGTGGTCGGCGTGCTCAACACGCTGCTCGCGCTGCCGTCGGTGGTGGTCGGACTCGTCGTCTACCTGCTGCTCTCGCGCAGCGGCCCGCTCGGCTCGTGGGGCCTCCTCTTCACACCGGCGGCCATGATCGTCGCGCAGACCTTGCTGGTGCTGCCGGTGGTCGCCGCGCTCGCGCGCCAGCTCGTCGCCGACAGCCTGCGCGAGGCCGACGACCCGCTGCGCTCGCTCGGCGCCGGGCCGCTGACGCGCGCGCTGCTGGTGCTGGTCCACGAGCGCTGGTCGGTGGTCACGCTGCTGCTCACCGCGTTCGGGCGCGCCATCTCCGAAGTCGGCGCGGTACTGATCGTGGGCGGCAACATCGACGGCGTGACGCGCGTCATCACGACCGCGATCGCGCTCGAGACGAGCAAGGGCGACCTCGCGCTCGCCCTCGCGCTCGGGCTGGTGCTGCTCGGCGTGGTCGGGCTCGTCAACGCGGCGATCGGCGTGGCGCAGCGTGCCGGCGGCGCGAGCGTGGCGGCCGCGCGATGAGCGTCGCCGGTGCACGCCGCGCAGCGGCTCCGGCGCTGCCGCTCCGTGCGGAGGCGCCGCTCGTCGCGCTCGAGTCGCTCGGCGTGCGCTTCGGAGACGTCGCCGCCCTGAACGGGATCGACCTTGCGGTGCGCCGCGGCGACTTCGTTGCATTGGTCGGGCCGAACGGTGCCGGCAAGACGACGCTGCTGCACGCGCTGCACGGTCTCGTCGCGCACAACGGCACGCGCCGCATGAGCGTCCCCGCGGCACGTGTCGCGATGGTGTTCCAGCGCCCGTTCATGCTGCGCCTCTCGGCGTGGAACAACCTGAGCGTCGCGCTCTGGCTGGCCGGCTTGCCGCGCGCCGAATGGAGCGCGCGCGCGCACGAGGCGCTCGACCGCGCGGGCCTCGCGGATCTGCGCGAGCGCCCCGCCCGCGCGCTCTCGGTCGGCCAGCAGCAGCGGCTGGCGCTCGCTCGGGCCTGGGCGGTGCGGCCCGATCTGCTGCTGCTCGACGAGCCGACCGCGAGCCTCGACCCGACCGCGCGCCACGAGGTCGAAAGCCTGCTCGCGACGTTCGCGGCGGCGGGCATGACGCTCGTCATGAGCACGCACGACCTCGGCCAGGCCCGCCGGCTGGCGGGCCGGATCGTTCATCTCGACCGTGGCACGATCCGCGTCGACCTGCCGAGCGCCGACTTCTTCGCGACCCGCACCGACGCGCGTGCCGATCTGCTTTCGAGGGGAGAGTTGCCATGGGACGTGTGATCCCGAGCGCCGACATCACCGGCCTCGTCGTCGCGGGCGGCCGCGCGACGCGAATGGGGGGCGTCGACAAGGGGCTGCAGGCGTACCGCGGCATGCCGCTCGCGCTGCACGCGGTGCTGCGCCTTGCCCCGCAGGTCGGCGAGGTGATGATCAACGCCAACCGCAACCTCGCCGCGTACGAGTCCATGGGCGTGCCGGTCTGGCCCGACGCCGTCGCCGACTATCCGGGGCCGCTCGGCGGCTTCATGGCCGGCCTCGAGCGCTGCGAGACGCCGTACCTCGCCACGGTGCCGTGCGACTCGCCGCAGTTCCCGACCGACCTGGTGGCGCGCCTCGCGGCGAGCCTCGCCGACGCCGACGCCGAGATCGCGATGGCCGCCACCCGCGACGACGGCCGCCTGCAACTGCAGCCGGTGTTCTGCCTGATGCGCACCAGCGTGCTCGAGAGCCTGGTGCGCTTTCTGCACGCCGGCGAACGCAAGATCGCGTTCTGGGCGCGCCAGCAGCGCTTCGTCGAGGTCGAGTTCGCCGACCCGGCGGCGTTCGCCAACGCCAACACGCTCGACGAGCTGCGGCGGCTGGCGGCGGAGGGTTGAGGTGGCGTCGGACCTCGCCCCTCGCCCGGGCAGCGTGCGCACCGGCGCCCGCGGCCACGCAGCAGCATCCGCATCTCACCCGTCGCGCATCTGCCGAGAATCGCACCGCCATTGCACGGCTGTTCCACGCACCGCCAGCGCTTGGCCTCTGCCAAGCTCCACACCGTGCCGGGCACCTGGCTCGAGCCTGACGCCACCTGTCCTCTTCTCGCGCGCGCATGACCCGACCCGGACGCAACGATCGGTGCCCCTGCGGCTCCGGCCGCAAGTACAAGCAGTGCTGCATGGGCGCGGCCGCGCCCGCGCCGGCGCCGCGACCGGTCGGACTGCTCGACCTGCTGCAGGCGGGGGTCGAGCACCACCAGGCCGGCCGCCTGGCCGAAGCGCAGGCGCGCTACCAGCAGGTGCTCGCCCTGGAGCCGCAGCAGCCCGACGCGCTCAACCTGATGGGCGCGCTCGCGTTCCAGGTCGGCCAGACCGAGATCGCGCTGCGCCTCGTGCGCCAGGCGATCGCGGTGCAGCCCGACCACGTCGACGCGGGCTACAACCTCGGCCGCATCCTGTTCGAGACCGGCGCATGGGACGAGGCCGGCGACGCGCTCGAGCGCGTGATCGCGCTGCGTCCCGCTTACGCGGCCGCGCACGGCAACCTGGGTTGCGTGCGGCAGGCGCAGGGCCGGCTCGACGCCGCCGCCGAGCGCTTTCGCGCGGCGCTCGCGCTCGACCCTGGCAACGCGTCGACGTGGTCGAACCTCGGCGCGGTGCTGAAGGCCAGCGGCGAGTCGGCCGAGGCACTCGCCTGCTATGCGCGCGCGGTCGACGCGGCGCCCGGCGACGCTTCGATCCACGCCAACCTCGGCCTCGCGCTCACCGAACTCGGCCGCTTCGCCGATGCCGTGCAGAGCTACCGGCGCGCCCTCGCGCTGCGGCCCGGCGACGCCGCGACCTGGAGCAGCCTGCTGTTCGCGATGCTCTACGACCCGGCGCACTCGCCTAAGGAGCTGTTCGCCGAGCACGCGCGCTACGCCAACGCCGTCGAGGGCCCGCTGCGGGGCGCCTGGGCCGCGCACCCGAACCGGCCCGATCCGGCGCGGCGCCTCAAGGTCGGCTACGTCTCCGCCGACCTGCGCCGCCATCCGGTCGCCCACTTCATCGAGCCGGTGCTCGTGCGGCGCGACGCCGGCGCCTTCGAGCTGTTCGCCTACTACAACCACGCGGTCAAGGACGCGACGAGCGAGCGCCTCGCAAGCCGCTTCGACCACTGGATCGATTGCCAGGCGCTCGACGACGACGCGCTCGCCGCGCGCATCCGCGCCGACGGCATCGACATCCTCATCGACGTGTCGGGCCATTCGCAGGGCAACCGGCTGCCGGTGTTCGCGCGCCGGCCCGCGCCGGTGCAGGTGACGTGGCTCGGCTACCCGTTCACGAGCGGCCTCACGGCGATCGACCACCGCATCAGCGACGCCCTCGCCGAACCGCCGGGCATGACCGAGCACCTCAACGCCGAAGCGCTCTGGCGCCTGCCGGGGCCGTTCTGCTGCTACCAGCCGCCCGCGCTCGACGTGCAGCCGCCCGAGGGCCTGCCGAAGGACGCCGCCGGCGCGCTCACCTTCGGCTGCTTCAACAATTTCACCAAGGTCGCGGACGACGTGCTCGCCGCCTGGGCGCGCATCCTCGCGCAGCTGCCTGAGGCACGCCTGCTGCTCGAGATCAACGGCCTCGGCAATGCCTCGTACCGTGACAGCGTCGAGACGCGGCTACTGCGGCTCGGCCTGCCGCTCGGGCGCGTGATCCTCGAGCCGCGCCGGCCCGAGAACCAGTTCGTGCTCTACAACCGGATCGACATCGCGCTCGACCCGTTTCCCTGCAACGGCGGCACCACCACCTTCGATGCCCTCTGGATGGGCGTGCCAGTCGTCAGCGTCGCCGGCCGGCATTTCCCGTCGCGCATGGGCGCGACCATCCTCGGCCATGCCGGACTCGGCGAACTGGTCGCGGACGGCATCGACGGCTACGTCGATCTGGCCGTCGCGCTCGCGCGCGACGAGGACCGCCTGCGCCGCATCCGCCACGGCCTGCGCGAGCGCGTCGCCGGCGGCGCGCTGCTCGACGCCCGGGCGTTTGCGAGGCACTGGCACGCGGCGCTGCGCGGGATGTGGGAGCGCTGGTGCGAACGAGACGCCGGCTGATGGGCGTCGCGAACGCGTCCTCGACGGCGCACCGGCTTGACTGGGCTGCCTCGACCTCGTGCCTCGCGAGCCGCGCTGGCGGCTCGGTCGCGAGGCCGACTCGATGAATCGCATCTCGCCGCGCGCCAGCGTGTCGGCGCTTGCCGACATCGAGACCTCGGTGCGCGGCAGCACGGTCGTCGTCGCCGACGACGTCACGATCGACAGCTTCGTGAAGATCAAGTTCGCCGGTGGCGACGGCGACGTGACGATCGGCGAGCGCTCGTATCTCACCTCGGGCGTCGTCATCTACTCGGGGCATGGCGTCACGCTCGGCAAAGGCGTGCTGGTCGCCGCCAACACCACCTTCGCGGCGACCAACCACGAGTACCGCTCGCGCGAGATGCCGATCTGGCAGCAGCGCTTCATGCCGAGCAAGGGCGGCATCGTCGTCGAGGACGACTGCTGGATCAGCGCCAATTGCGTGCTGCTCGACGGCACGCTGCTGCGGCGCGGCTGCGTGGTCGCCGCGGGCACCGTGCTGCGCGGCGAATGGCCGCCGTATTCGGTGATTGCCGGCAATCCGCCGCGCGTGATCCGCAAGCGCTGACGAATCGGCCGCAAGCTCGCGTCGGAGCCCGGCCGAGCCGAGCTCGTAGCCCTCTGCGACACTGCGCCGATGCTCTCCTTCATTGTCCCCGCGCACGACGAGGCCGGCTCGATCGCGGCGGTGGTCGCGTCGATCGCCGGTGCGGCGCAGGCGGCGGGCGAGCCGCACGAGATCGTGGTGGTCGACGACGCCTCGACCGATGACACCGCCGCGCTTGCGAGCGCGGCCGGCGCGCGCGTCGTCCACGTCGACCTGCGACACATCGCGGCAACGCGCAACGCGGGTGCGCGCGCGGCCCGCGGCGACGTCTTCGTGTTCGTCGACGCCGACACGCTGATCGGCCCTGACGTGGTCGCCGGCGTGCGGGCCGCGCTCAAGGAGGGCGCGATCGGCGGCGGCGCCGCGATCCGATTCGACGAGCCGATCCCGCTGTGGGTGCGTGCGGTGCTGCCGGCGTCGATGTGGTTCGCGCGGCGCCTGCGCCTGACGGGCGGCTGCTTCATCTTCTGCACGCGCGCCGCGTTCGAGGCGGTCGGCGGGTTCGACGAGCGCCTCTACGCTGCCGAGGAAATCGCGCTCTGCCGCGCGCTGCACGGCCAGGGCCTGTTCGTGATCCTGCGCGAGGCGGTCCTCACCTCGGGACGCAAGCTGCGCACCCACTCGATGGCCGAGCTGATCGGAAGCGGGTTGCGCGTCGTGTGGGCGGGCCGCTCCGGCGTCGACCAGCGCGCGCGGCTCGGCGTCTGGTACGGCCCACGGCGGCCTGACGACACGCGATCGGGCTGACGCGTCGCTACCCGCCGACCCGCTTGGCCTTGCGCCCCTGCTGCTCGAGCCAGGCCACGACGCGGTCGCGATGGTCGCCCTGCAGCTCGATCGCGCCTTCCTTCACGCTGCCTCCGGTACCGCAGGCGGTGCGCAGGCGCTTGCCCCAATCGGCGAGGCCCGCCGCGTCGAGGCCGAGCCCGCGCACCAGCGTGACCGCCTTGCCGCCGCGGCCCTTGGTCTCGAACCCGACGTGCACGACGCCGTCGGCGCGGGCGGCCGGCAGCGACGCCGCGCGGCAGGTGCAGGCGGCGATCGGCTGGCGGCAGCCGGGGCACATGCGGCCGGTCTCGGTGGAATAGACAAGGCCGCCGGTGGAACGCGGTTTCATCGGGATGGCAACGGATCGGAAGAACCGGGGGTTGGCGACTGTACGTCGAGCGCCTGAACGCGCCCACGAGCTTGCGGACAGCCGCGCCGCTAGCGCCCGGCGACCTCGGTGGTGGCCAGCGCGGCCCCGTCGCCCGTTACCGCGCTCGCACCCGGCTGAGCGCTCGCCGGCGGCACCCACGGCGCGCGCGCGATCGACGCATCGGGGTCGAAGCGCTCCCAGCCGCAGTAGCAGATGAAGTGGCGATTGGCGGCGCGGCCGAACAGCGCGATGCCGAGGCGGCTGGCGACCTCCTGACCCATCTGCGTGGTGCCGCTGCGCGAGACCACGATCGGCACGCCGAGCTGCGCCGACTTGATCACCATCTCGCTGGTCAGGCGACCCGTCGTGTAGAACAGCTTGTCGGCGCCACGGACGTCGTTGAGCCACATCCAGCCGGCGATGGTGTCGATCGCGTTGTGGCGGCCGACGTCCTCGACGAAGGTCAGGAGCTCGCCGCGCCGGAACAGCGCGCAGCCGTGCACCGAGCCGGCCACCTTGTAGATGCTCTGTTGGCCACGCATCGCGGCCAGCACGGCGTAGAGCTCGTGCTGGGCGAGGCGCCCCGCCGGGTCGTCGAACGCCGGCAGTTCGACCGCGTCGAGGTCGGTCATCAGCGAGCCGAACATCGTGCCCTGCCCGCAACCGGTGGTGACGACGCGGCTCGCGGTCTTGGCGTCGAAGCGCTCGATGCCGGCACGCGTCTTCACCGCGGCGGCGGCGACATCCCAGTCGACGGTGATCGAGTCGATGTCGGCGACGCTGTCGACCAGGCGCTGGTTGCGCAGATAGCCGAGCACCAGCAGTTCGGGAGCCGCGCCGAGCGTCATCAACGTGACGAGCTCGCGGTTGTCGACGAACACGGTGAGCGCGCGCTCGGCGGGGATCGCGATGTCGCGCTCGGCGCCGAACTCGTCGCGCACGCGGACGGGATGGGTGAGCGTCGCCGCCGCGACGGTCAGGCGGGGTCGGTGGGACATGCGTCGAGGATAGGGGAGCGGCGGCTTGCGGCGGACGCAGCGCCGCGGCACAGGCGCCGACGTCGAGGCGATCGGCGAGCCGAGCGCCTCGCGTGCGGCTTACGGCGAGCGCTTCGGCCCGGTGACGTCGACCGCGTGCGCCGGCGTGCTCGGCGGCGACGTCGCGTTGCCGGCCGGCGAGTGCGCCTCCGACGCCTCGAGCGGCTTGGCCGACGGCGGCGTGTAGCTGAACGGCCCCGGATCGGTGCACGGCGGCGTCGCCTCGGCCGGCGGCGCCTCCTTGCCGATCGATCTGACCCGCGCGCGGTAGGCCTCGGCGGTACGGTCCATGGACTGACAGAGCTGGTACGCCGCGACCTTGTCGGACCACGCGGTGCGTGCCGCGGTCTCGTCGGTCTTGGCCTTCGCCTCGGGCGTCGGCGGCGGCAGCTTGGCGAGCGCGGCGCCGCCGAACGTGGCGGCGACGAGGAGGACGAACGGTGTCACGCGCATGGCAATCCTCGGGTGGAGCGCTTTCGGTCAGGCCGCGGGCTGCTCGACGCGGCCGCCGCGGCCGCGCCGGCTGCGCTCGGCCGGAATCTTGCCGGCACGGATGTCGTCGTACCAGTAGCGGTGGTGAGCCTCGGCCCAGCCCTCGTCGACGTAGCCGGTCTTCATGGCGGCGTAGGCGCCGCGCATGCCGATCGTGCCGAGATAGATGTGCCCGAGGAAGACCGCGATCATCAACGCCGCCGCCACCGCGTGGATCATGTGCGCGACGTGCATGTCGCCGCGCGTGTAGGCCAGGCCGGGCAGCAGCATGTCGAGCGCGAGTCCCGAGGCGACGACGACGAGGCCAAGCAACAGCACGCCGAACCAGAACACCAGCTTCTCGCCGGCATTGAAGCGGTGCGACGGCGGCTCGGCGCCGCCGAACAGGCCGCCGCCGCGGCGGATCCAGTGCAGGTCGCCACGCGCGGGCAGGTTGCTGCGGATGAAGCCCACGATCATCACCAGCAGCGACACCACGAACAGCGGGCCCACGAAGTTGTGCACCGTCTTGAGGGCGTAGGTGAGCCAGCCGAACAGCACGCTGCCGGTGAGCGGCAGCAGCACGAACTTGCCGAACGCCATCACCATGCCGGAGATCGCGAGCACCACGAACGCCAGCGCGTTGGCCCAGTGCGCCGCGCGTTCGAACGGCGTGAAGCGCTCGATCACGCGCCCGGTGTGCGGCTCGTGGCCACCGATCGGCCCACGTCGCCAGTAGAAGATGCCGAGCGCGAACACCGTGATGACGATGAGCGCGCCGCCGTAAGGAATGATCCAGTTGTTGCGGACCTGGCGCCACGCCTCGCCGGCCGTGGTGTAGCGCGATCCCGGGTACTGCGTGAACGCCTGCACCAGCACGCCGCGTTCGGCGCCCGGCAGGTTCACCGTGCCCTGGGCGTTCCCGGAGTTGCGCACCTGGCGCCAGAACGGCGCGTTGTTGCCCGGCTGGGTGCGCGCGCGCACCGCGTTGCTCTCGTCGGCGCGCGGCTCGGCGGGGATGACGTAGCTGCCGGCGATGCCAGGGCTGCTCGCGGTCGCCGAAGCGATGTCGCCGCGAGCGTCGCGCGTGATCCCCGTTGCCGGCGGCGCGAGCGTGGCGGCGGCGGGCGGCGCCGGTGCCGGAACCGCGGCGGCCGCCGCGCCGGTGGGTGCGGGTGCGATCGGCATCGCGCGGCTCGAGGTGCCGGGCGCGTTCGGCGTGGCGGCCGTGCCGGCCGGCGCCGGGACCATCGACCGGGTCACGCCCGTTGGCGCCGTGGTCCCCGAAGGGGCTGCGCCGGTCGGCTGCGCGAGCGCTGCGGACGTTGCGACCGCCGCCAGCACGAAAGCCGTGGCGAGCGCGGCGAGACGGCGATCGAGAGTCCGCATGACGAGCCTCCGGCGAGCGCGCTAGCGCGCCGCGTAGTCGTTCTGGCCCTGCGCGCGCGCCCGCAGCTGCGCATCGAAGGCGGCCTGGTTGCCGGCGTTCCAGCCGCGCGCCCGATACGGCGAATCGTGCGCGGTCCACGGCGGCGTGTCGGCCTTGCGGACGCGGCCCGAGTCGATGGTCTGCACGGTCTCGCCGCAACCCCCCAGCACCACTGCCAGCCCGATGCCCAGCGCGCCGAGCCGCCTCACGACTTGGTCCCCGGCGTCGCCGTGGTGCCGCTGCCGTTGCCGTTCCCGGTGCCGTTGCCGAGCGGCGCGGCGCTGCCCTGCGTCGGCTTGCCGTAAGCGGTGCCCCAGCCCCAGACCTCGCTGCCCTTGCCGCGATGCAGCACGCGGGTGCGGAAGATGTCGGCGACCACGTCGCCGTCGCCGCCGAGCAGCGCCTTGGTCGAGCACATCTCGGCGCACGCCGGCAGCTTGCCTTCCGACAGGCGGTTGCGGCCGTACTTGGCGTTCTCGGCGTCGCTGCCGTTGGCCTCGGGTCCGCCGGCGCAGAACGTGCACTTGTCCATCTTGCCGCGCATGCCGAACGTGCCGTTGGCCGGGAACTGCGGCGCTCCGAAGGGACACGCGTACGAGCAGTAGCCGCAGCCGATGCAGATGTCCTTGTCGTGCAGGACCACGCCTTCGTCGGTGCGGTAGAAGCAGTCGACCGGGCAGACCGCCATGCACGGCGCGTCGGAGCAGTGCATGCAGGCGACCGAAATGCTGCGCTCGCCCGGCACGCCATCGTTGAGCGTGACGACGCGCCGCCGGTTGACGCCCCACGGCACGTTGTTCTCCTGCTTGCAGGCGGTGACGCAGCCGTTGCACTCGATGCAACGCTCGGCGTCGCAGATGAACTTCATTCGGGCCATCGTGGGGCTCCTGGTGGGCGGCCTGGCGTCAGGCCGCGCGTTCGACCTGGCAGACGGTCGTCTTGGTCTCTTGCATCATCGTCACGCTGTCGTAGCCGTACGTGGTGCCGGTGTTGACCGCCTCGCCGCGCACCACCGGCGCGGCGCCGTCCGGGTAGTACGCGAGCAGGTCCTTGCCCTGCCAGCGCCCCGAGAAGTGGAACGGCAGCCAGACGGTGTCGCGGCCGACGCGCTCGGTGACCAGCGCCTTCACCATGAGGCGCGCGCCGGTCGGCGTGCTGACCCAGACGTTCTCGCCGTTGCGGATGCCGCGGTCGTTGGCGGTCGCCGGGTTGATTTCGACGAACATCTCCTGCTGCAGTTCGGCGAGCCACGGGTTCGACCGCGTCTCCTCGCCGCCGCCCTCGTACTCGACGAGCCGGCCGGAACTCATGATCAGCGGGAACTTCTTGCCGACGTCGCGATTGGCCTGCTGCACCGACTTGTAGAGCGTCGGCAGACGCCAGAACGCCTTCTTGTCGTCGTGCGTCGGGTACTTGTCGACCAGGTCGGCGCGCGTCGAGTAGAGCGGCTCGCGGTGCAGCGGCACCGGGTCCGGGAAGTTCCAGACCACCGCGCGCGCCTTGGCGTTGCCAAACGGGTGGCAGCCGTGGTTCTTCATCACCACGCGGATGATCCCGCCCGACACGTCGGTCTTCCAGTTCTTGCCCTCGGCCGCGGTCTTCTCGGCATCGGTCAGTTCATTCCACCACCCGAGCTTCTTGAGGAACACGTGGTCGAACTCGGGGTAGCCGGTCGTGATGTCGGCGCCCACCGAATGCGAGCCGTCGGCGGCGAGCAGGTTGACGCCGTCCTTCTCGACGCCGAAGTTCGCGCGGAAGTTGCCGCCGCCGTCCATCACGTGGCGCGTGGTGTCGTAGAGGTTGGGCGAGCCCGGGTGCTTGAGCGCGGCGTTGCCGAAGCACGGCCACGGCAGCCCGAAGTAGTCGCCGTCGAGCGCGTAGCCGCTCTCCTTGTCGACCCCGCCCTTGGCGCGCAGCGTCTTCACGTCGAAGACGTGCATGTTGCGCATGTGCGCTTTCAGGCGCTCGGGCGACTGCCCCGTATAGCCGATCGACCAGCAGGTCTGGTTGATCTCGCGCAGCAGCGACTCGACCTCGGGCTCCATCATCCCGCCCTTGCCGGCGACGAGTTTGGTGTTGGCCATCAGCTGCTTGTCGAAGCCGAGCTTCTGCGCGAGCTGGTACATGATCATGTGATCGGTGCGCGACTCGAAGAGCGGCTCGATCACCTTCTCGCGCCACTGCAGCGAGCGGTTCGACGCGGTCACCGACCCCGAGGTCTCGAACTGGGTCGCTGCCGGCAGCAGGTAGACCGCGCGGTTCAGGTTGAGGTCGGCGGAATTACCGGGCATCGCCGCCATCGCCGCGGTGGCCGACGGGTACGGATCGACGACGACGAGCAGGTCGAGCTTGTCCATCGCCTTCTTCATCTCGAGACCACGCGTCTGCGAGTTCGGCGCATGGCCCCAGAAGAAGAGCCCGCGCAGGTTCGCGTCCTGGTCGATCAGCTCGTTCTTCTCGAGCACGCCGTCGATCCAACGCGACACCGTCATCCCCGGCTTGCTCATCATGCCGGGCGCGTACTGCTGCTTGATCCAGTCGTAGTCGACCTTCCAGACCTTCGCGAAGTGCTTCCACGAGCCTTCGCTGAGGCCGTAGTAGCCCGGGAGCGAGTCGGGGTTGGGGCCGACGTCGGTCGCCCCCTGCACGTTGTCGTGGCCGCGGAAGATGTTGGCGCCGCCGCCCGCCACGCCGACGTTGCCGAGCGCGAGCTGCACGATGCACGAGGCGCGCACGATCGCATTGCCGATCGTGTGCTGGGTCTGCCCCATGCACCACACCAGGGTGCTCGGCCGGTTCTCGGCCATCGTCTTGGCGGCCTGGTAGCAGGTCGCCTCGTCGACGCCGCACGCCTCGAGCACTTTGTCGGGCGTCCACTTGGCGAGCACTTCCTCGCGGATCCTGTCCATGCCGTAGACGCGATCCTCGATGTACTTCTTGTCTTCCCAGCCGTTCTTGAAGATGTGGTGCAGCATCCCGAACAGGAACGGGATGTCGGTGCCGGAGCGGATGCGGATGTACTGGTCGGCCTTGGCGGCGGTGCGCGTGAACCGCGGATCGACCACGATCATCTTGGTGCCGGTCTCCTTGGCGTGCAGCATGTGCAGCATCGAGACCGGGTGCGCCTCGGCGGCGTTCGAGCCGATGTACAACGCCGCCTTCGAATTGCGCATGTCGTTGTACGAGTTCGTCATCGCCCCGTAGCCCCACGTGTTGGCCACGCCGGCGACGGTGGTCGAATGGCAGATGCGCGCCTGGTGGTCGCAGTTGTTGGTGCCCCAGAGGCTCACCCACTTGCGCATCAGGTAGGCCTGCTCGTTGTTGTGCTTGGACGAGCCGACGAAGAACACCGAGTCGGGACCGCTCTGCTTCTTCAGCTCGAGCATCCTGGCGCTGATCTCCTGCAGCGCCTGGTCCCACGAGATGCGCTGGTACTTGCCGTTCACCAGCTTCATCGGTGTCTTGAGGCGGTGCTCGCCCGAGCCGTGCTCGCGCAGCGCCGCGCCCTTGGCGCAGTGCGCGCCCATGTTGATCGGCGAGTCGAACACCGGCTCCTGGCGGATCCAGACGCCGTTCTGCACGACGGCGTCGACCGCGCAGCCGACCGAGCAGTGCGAGCAGACCGTGCGGCGCACCACCGGCTGCGACGAAGCCGTGTTCGCCGGCGCATCCGCCGCTTCGGCCTTGCGCACCAGGCTGAGCTGGGCCGTCGCGATGCCGGCACCGACGCCGAGACCGGAGCGGCGCAGGAAGGCACGCCGGTCGATCGTGGGCATGGCGCGGCCGAGACCGCGCGCGAGGCCGGCCACGAGGGTGGACGGCGCGGCCGGCGCGGCGTGGGAAGACTTGCGGGTCAGCAACATCAGCGATCCTTCGCTCGTGAAGGCGGCGCGACCCTGATGGGTGCGCGCCTTGAAGGCGCCCCGCCTTCGTGGTCGTGGTCGTGCGCGATGCAGGCGCCCGGGCCCCGGTCGAGCCGGACCGGCCCGCCTGGGCGCGCGGTGCGTGCCGTCACGCGTTCGTGGCTCGTGACGACGAAGGCGGTCACGCCTTCGTGGTCTCGTAGTAGCGCTTGACGTGCGCCGACAGCCGGTAACCGGCGGCGGTCGAGGGCAGCTCGGCAGCGGCGGTCGCGGTAGGTGCCGCGGCGCCGGTCGGCAGCACCTGCGCGGCCAGCGCGGCCGCACCGGCCACGCCGGCGCCGACCACCACCTCGCGCCTCTCGAGCGTCTGCCCGGCACCGGCCGGTTCACCCGATGGGTCGGTCCGTTCCCGTCGTTTCCAACCGAACAGCTTCATCACGCGCTCCATGCGGCCGCCTCGGCCGGTGACCTTCCCGTTCGCGAACGAGCCGAGCGGCACCGCGGTGCCGTCGAGCCGGAGCGTCCAGGCTGTCGGACCAATCTACCAGTCCGCGATCGACCGTCAATGGGGCAAGCACGTACCAAGTTGGTGCGCTGGCTGAACGGCTCACGAGCCGGCGGCGAGCAGGTCGAACGCCTGCGCCTCGACCGCGAAGAAGTCCTTCGCGAACGCCGCGACCGCGCGATAGAAATCGGCGCGCGGATGTTCGACGATCGCCTCGAAGAGACGGTCGACCCAGCCGCGCAGGTGCGCGTCGAAGAAGCGTTGCTGCGCCGCAAGGTCGGCAGCGCCCGTGCCGTCGCCGATGAGCACGCGCATGACCTCGCACAGGCTCGCGACATGGTCCTCGGTGACCTCGACGTGCTCCGGGCGTTCGAGGCCGAGCCGGCGCAGGTCGTCGCGCAGGTCGACGAGCGGCTTCTGGTTCAGCGTGCCGGCGATGTGGAACGATCCGTAGAGGAAGACCTCGGGCTTGCCGAGGCCGAGAAAGAGCGCGGCGTACTCGTCGGCGATCGCGTCGCCGTCGACCCGGCGCGCTGCCTCGACCAGCGTGCGCCAGCCGGATGCGAGGAAGGCACCGTCGAGTGCGGCGTCCGTGGTCGCCGCCTGCAGCGAAGCGAGCAGCGCGGGTGCCGGCGGCTCGTGGAACAGGGCGGCGAGCAGGCCGTAGAGATCGGCGCGCGCGCGCTCGTCGGCCGCGTCGGCGTCGAATTCGTGCCGTGCGGCGGCGGCCGTACCCGGCGCCGTCATGGGACGCGACGCAGACCGCATGGCCCCGCATGGCTGCGGGCGGCGTCCTGACGATGAGCCACGCCGGCGAACGCCTGCACGGTCCGGCGCGACCGCGTCACAGCTCGGTGATCCGCACCTCGCGCGGATCGCTGTGGAGGTCGATCACGCGGCAGTCGCCGCACATCTGCAGCCGTTCGGCCGCGCGCCCCTGGAACATCGCGTGGCCCGCCAGCTTGCCGAGCATCACCTCGATGACCTTGGCGGTCGCGAACGGCTTGGCGCAGCGGATGCAGTGGAAGGGCTCGACCTCGTTCAGCACGCGCGGCAGCTGACGCGCGCGGCCGCCGTCGGCGAGCAGCAGGCGCGGCACGAGCGTGATCGCATCCTCCGGGCAGGTGCTCGCGCACAGGCCGCACTGCACGCAGTTCTTCTCGATGAAGCGCAGCTGCGGCCGGTCGGGGTTGTCGGCGAGCGCGGCCTCCGGGCACGCCCCGACGCATGCCAGGCACAGCGTGCAGGCGGCCCGGTCCACGACGATGCTGCCGAACGGGCTGGCGGTGCGCCCGGCCGGCGGCAGTGCGATCGCCTGCGGCACGGCAGGTGCGGCCTGCATCAGGTGGTCGATCGCGAGGTCGAGCGTCGCACGCTTGTCGGCCTGCACCGCGAACGTTGCCGCCCGCGCCACGGTCGTGGCCGGGGGCGCGGCGAGCGCCTGGTCGAGGCGCGCGACCCACGCCGGCGTGCGCGGCGCCGGGCGACCGACATCGATGCGGCGCACCGGGCCGCCCTCGCCGGCGCTGAGCGTCGCGTCGTCGACGGCATCGCGGGCGTCGACGATCCGGAAGTGCTCGCCCGCGTAGCCGAGTCCCTGCACGATCGCCTCGGCCACGGCCATCTGCTCGGCGACCGCGGCGCGGTACTCGGGCGCCTCCTCGTCGGTCATCAGCACCCAGACCTCGCCTGCGCCGTACGCGATGGCGGCGAGCCAGAGATCGATGCCGATCGATGCGGTGTGCCACACCTGGAGCGGCAGCACGCGCGCGCCGACGCCTTGCACGTGGCGGTCGGTGCGGGCGGCGCGGCCGAGCGCGCCGAGGCAGCGCGCGCCGGCGCCCTGGCTGTGGATCAGCAGCGCCGGCGCACCGCTGCGCGCGGTGCCGCCGGCGCTGCGATAGGTGCCGAGCAGCGTGCGGATGCGCGCGCCGAGCTCGTGCGGCCGCGGCGCCGCATAAGTGAGCGCGCCGCTCGGGCAGACCGTGGTGCAGGCGCCGCAGCCGACGCACAGGTGCGGGTCGACGACGATGCCGGCGCCGCTGGTGCGGCCCTTCAGCGACGCGTCGCTGCCGATCGCGCGCGCCGAGCAGACGTCGATGCAGGCCGTGCAGCCGATCTGCTCGTTGCGGCTGTGCGCGCAGAGCTTCTGCCGGTAGTTGAAGAACTTGGGCTTCTCGAACTCTCCGACACTCGCCTTCAGCTCGAGCAGCGCAGGCAGCAGCTCGGCGTCGCCCGCGGGACGGTGATAGCCCTGCGGCGGCTGGTGCTGCCGGAACGCAGGCTCGATGCCGAGATCGAGCACGAGGTCGAACGCCTCGCGAGTGACGCTCGGCGTGCGTTCGAAGTCGATCGCGCCGGCCGCCTCGCAGGCGCGCACGCAGCTGCGGTGCCCGGTGCAGCGCGCGAGGTCGATCTGGTAGCTGAAGTCGATCGCCTGCTCGGGGCAGACGTCGATGCACGCGTTGCAGCGCGTGCAGAGGTCAGGGTCGATCGGGTTGACGTGGCTCCACTCGGCCTCGAACGCGCCGAGCCAGCCCGCCAGCCGCGTCAGCGTGCCGGCGTGCACGGCGAACGCGCGCTCCTGCGGCAGCACGATGCCCGGACGCGTCATCAGCACGCTCACGTCGAGGCTGTCGGCGAGCATCGTGGCGGCGCTCAGCGCGCGCGCGTCGGCACCGATCACCAGCGCGCGGCCGTGCGAGCGGTAGCTCACGGTCTGCACCGGCTCCGGCGCCGGCAACTGCGCGGCGGCGATCAGCCCGGCGAGCTTCGGCATCGCACGGCTCGCGTCGTTCGACCAGCCGCCGTTCTCGCGGATGTTGACGAAGCGGATCGGCCGCTCGGCGATCGAGAGCGCGCCTTCGGTCTCGGCGGCGAGTTCGGTGAAGAGGCGGCTCTCCTGGGTGCAGGCGACGAGCACGTCACCCGTCTCCTTGACCGCTCGCTGGAAGTGGCCGGCTTCGCGGCGGCACAGCGTGCTGTGGACCGGCAGCGGGCCGGCAAGCCCCAGTGCCGCACCGAGTTCGGCGCCGTCGAGCGGCATCGACCGGTTGCAGTCGCAGATCAGGGTCGCCATGCGTCGGGAATAGCCTCGGGCTCGGTGCGTCGGTGCGAGCCACTCTGCCACTCGCAGGGCGGTCTGACCATCGGTAGTCGCCGCGAGCCCGAGCTTCGGGGCGCGGTCAGCACGAGCGCGATTCGGCCGTGCCTGAAGGTGTAGCTGACGCCGGTGCGCGGTTCGGCGCGCCGTCGCCGCGCTCGTCGCCGGGGCTGGTTGCGGACTGCGCGGGCGCGGACTGCGCCGGACTCGGCCGCGGCGTGCCTCCGGCGTCTTCCGCAGTAGGCGAAGCCGCCTCGGCGCCCGGCGCTGCGTCGCGCGGGGACGCAGCGTGCGTGGCGCCGGCGGGCGCTTCCAGCGCCGGCGCCGCCTCGTCGTGGTCCGCGACCAATCCGAGCGCGCGCGCCGCGCTCATGCGGCGCACGAGTGCCGGCGCGATCGGGTCGGGCTTGCCGTAGTCCTCGATGTAGGTATCGAGGCCGTCCATCACGTTGAAGTGCGGGTCGCTGAACAGCTTGCGCATGGCCGCGTTGCGCACCGTGCTGTCGACGCCGGGCGCCACGAAGCGCGAGTAGTCCGACGCGTGGGTCAGCGCGGCGACGTCGTCGAGGGTCGGAAGCGGAGGCGCTGCCGCGGCAGGACCGGCGGCGCCGGCCGTCGGCGCGTCGGAAGTCACGGCGGGCGTGCCGGAAGCGCCCGCGGGACTCTCCGTGCCGCTGTCTCTCGCGCCCGGCGCCGTCGGCTCCGCAGGCGCCTCGCGCGCTCGCGGCGCGACCGACGGCGGGGTGCTCGGCGCCGCCGGCGCGTCGCCGCGCCCGGCCTTGCGCCGCGACCAGCGCGCGAGGAAGCCTTCGTCGTCGCGGCCGGCGGGCATCGGGTTCAGCCGCGCCGATCGGGCGCGACGAACGACTGCGGCCGGCGGCGCTGTTTCGGCTCCGGCCGGTAGTTGGCGTCGGTGTAGGCCTGCAGCCAGGCCGCGACGTCGGGCGTGAGCGGAACGTTGTCGACGCGCTCCTGGGCGTCGAGCCAGCGCCCCGCCTCGTCGTACGACAGGCTCACCGTTTCCGGCCAGGCAAGCGACGGATCCTCGTCGTCGATGCGCCAGACCACGAACCAGACCGGCGCGCCCGACGACAGGTTGAGGTGATAGCCCTCGGCCTGATCGCGGAACAGCTCGAGTTCGAAGCCGGGGTACAGGGTGCGGCACCGCCTGCCGTCGTCGCGCAGCACGCGCGGCTCGGCGCCGAACGCCGGCTCGTCGGGCACCACGTCGACGATGCTGAAGGCCCAGTCCTGCCAGCGGTTGGGCTCGCGCACGCGTTCGATGACCACCGCGACGCGGATGCGCGGGCGCTCGGGCTGCGAGGGGACCGGGGTCACACCCCAGTCTAGCGGCGGCGCAACGCCGCCCGCCGAGGGCTTTCCGCAGGCGGCAGCAAGCCGCCCGGCTCGCTCAGACGACCGGCGTCTCGCGACGGCGCAAGCGCAACGCGCCCCAGCCGAGCGCCCCGGCGAGCAGCAGCGCCGTCGACGACGGCTCGGGGACGAACCAGAAGTCGCTGATCACGACGGTGGCACGGCCTTCGACGCAGTCGGTGCAGTCGATGAAGAAGCCGAACGACGACATCGCGGTGAAGCTGGCGTGGCCGGACTGCGAATTCCCGCCGCCCGGATCCGACAGCATGATCGGCATGCCGTCGACCAGTACGCCGAAGATGTCGCCGAGCGGGCCGTCGAAGTCGGTCGTCGTGTAGTCGAAGTTGAACGTGTACATGCCGTTCAGCTGGATCGTCACCCGCAGCTGGCACGGACCGAGTTCGCCGTAGACACCGCCGACGCACGCCGGCACGTCGAAGGTAGGACCGGGTGTGACCGCGTTGGACCCGACCAGCGTCAGGGTCTCGGTCGTGAACTGCGCGAAGCCGGGCGACGGCGCCGGCCCGATCAGGGTGCCGGTGTTGGTGATCGTCCAGTTGTTCGGGGCGGTGGGACCGACGAACGCGGCGAGCGCCGGCTGCGACAGGGCAACCAGCCCGAACAGCGCGCCAGCGACCAGCGACTTCCTCATGCGTATCTCCCGGTTCTAGTTCTGGCGGACGCGAGCTCATCCCGCGCATTCGCTGGCGCAGTATAGGAAGCCACCCGGCGGATGGACTGCCGTTCGTCGGCGGGCCCAATGCCGGATCGCGTGACGAATGTCACGCCGCGCAAGACCCGGGAAATGGGCTTCGGGCGGCGGGTCAACCCGCCGGCACGCTCGTGCCGGGCCGGTAGCCGCCGCCCGCGGGCCATTGCGCCGCCGCGCCGACGCGGATCGCGCAGTACTTGAACTCGGGGATCTTCGCGGTCGGGTCGAGCGCGGGGTTGGTCAGCAGGTTGGCGGCGGCTTCCCAGTACGCGAACGGCACGAACACCGCGCCGCGCGGCGTGCCGTCGTCGCGGCGCAGTTGCAGCGTAACGCTGCCGCGGCGCGACTCGAGCGTCGCGGCGTCGCCGGGCGCGAGGCCGAGCGCGGCCATGTCGGCGCCATGCATCGACGCGGTCGGCGCCGGCTCGAGCGCGTCGAGCACGCTCGCCCGCCGGGTCATGCTGCCGGTGTGCCAGTGCTCGAGCTGGCGACCCGTGATCAGCACGAAGGGGTAGTCGACGTCGGGCGGCTCGGCGCCGGGGACGAAGCTCGCGGGCACGAGCCGGATGCGGCCGTTCGGCGTCGCGAAACGGTCGTCGAAGACGATCGGCCGACCGGGGTCGGCCTCGCTGAGGCAAGGGTAGGTGACGCTGCCCTCGCGCTCGAGGCGGTTCCACGTGATGCCGCCGATCGCGCCGTGCATCGCCTGACGCATCTCGTCGTAGACCGCGGCGACACCGGCGTCCGGCCCGGGATAGTGCCAGCCGAGGCCCAGCCGCGCGGCCAGCTGCTGGATGATCCAGAGGTCGAGGCGCGCGTCGCCCGGCATCGCCAGTGCGCGCCGGCCGAGCTGGACCATGCGGTCGGTGTTGGTGACGGTGCCGGTCTTCTCGGGCCACGCGCTCGCCGGCAGCACCACATCCGCGAGCCACGCGGTCTCGGTCATGAAGATGTCCTGGACCACCAGGTGCTCGAGCGCGGCGAGCGCGCCGCGCGCGTGGTTCAGGTCCGGGTCGCTCATCGCGGGGTTCTCGCCCATGATGTACATGCCGCGCACCTTGTGCGGGTCGGCGTCGTCGGCGAGCGCCTTCCACATGATCTCGACGACGGTGTAGCCGGGACGCGGGTCGAGCGCGACGCCGGGGGCGGCCGCGACCGCCGCATGGACCGGGCCGCGGCCGTCCGTACCCGCCCCGCCACCCCAGAACCGCTCGAACCAGCCGCGCGCCGCGGCGTCGTCGACGCGCTGGTAGTTGGGCAGCATCATCGGGATCAGCCCGGCGTCGCTCGCACCCTGCACGTTGTTCTGGCCGCGCAGGGGGTGCAGCCCCGAGCCCGGCTTGCCGATCTGTCCCGTGACCGCGCACAGCGCAATCAGGCAGCGCGCGTTGTCGGTGCCGTGCACGTGCTGGCTGACCCCCATGCCCCAGAGGATCATCGCGCCCTTGGCGGTCGCGAACGCGCGCGCCACCTCGCGCAGCGTCTCGGCATCGATGCCGCAGATCGGCGCCATCGCCTCCGGGCTCGCCGTGGCGACCGCGGCGGCGAGCGCGTCGAAGTTGTCGACGCGCTGCTCGATGAAGTCGCGGTCGACGAGGCCCTCGTCGATGACGACGTGGATCAGCGCGTTGAGCAGCGCGACGTCGGTATCGGCGTTGAAGGGCAGCACGCGCCACGCGTACGGCGCAAGCCCGGTGCGGCGCGGGTCGGCGACGACGATCCGCGCGCCGCGTTCGGCCGCGTTCTTCATCCAGGTCGCGGCGACCGGGTGGTTCTGGGTCGGGTTGGCGCCGATCACGAAGATCAGGTCGGCGTGCTCGACGTCGCCGACCGGGTTGCTGACCGCGCCCGAGCCGACGCCCTCGAGCAGCGCCGCCACGCTCGACGCGTGGCACAGGCGCGTGCAGTGGTCGACGTTGTTGTTGCCAAAGCCGGTGCGCACCAGCTTCTGGAACAGGTACGCCTCCTCGTTGCTGCCCTTGGCCGAACCGAAGCCGGCGAGCGCCATCGGCCCGTGCCGTTGCGCGAGGCGCCGCCAGCCGTTCGCGGCGACGTCGAGCGCCTCGTCCCAGGTCGCCTCGCGGAACACCGCCGAGACGTCGTCCGGGGTCGGCACCGACGCCGGGTCCTTGGCGACGCCCTGCCGGCGGATCAGCGGCTTCGTCAAGCGCTGCGGGTGGCTCGCGTAGTCGAAGCCGAAGCGACCCTTGACGCAGAGGCGCCCGTGGTTGGCCGGCCCGTCGCGCCCGTCGACGCTCGCGATCGCGCCGTCGCGGACGTTGTAGGTGACGAGGCAACCGACCCCGCAGAATGGACAGACCGAGTCGACCTTGGCGTCGAACTGCTGCGAGCCGAGCGTCGTCTTCGGCATCAGCGCGCCGGTCGGGCACGCCTGCACGCACTCGCCGCAGGCGACGCAGGTGCTCTCGACCATCGGGTCGGCGAGGTCGAACACGATCAGGCTGCCGGCGCCGCGGCCGGCGTAGCCGATCACGTCGTTGTCCTGTTCCTCGTCGCAGGCGCGCACGCAGCGCTTGCACTGGATGCAGGCTTCGAGGTTCACCGCCATCGCAGGGTGCGAGAGATCCGGTGCCGGTTGCGGCCGTTCGAGTGCGCGCAGCTCCGGGCGCACGGTGACGCCCAACGTCGTCGCCCACGCGCTGAGCTCGCCGTGCGGCTGGCCGGCGTCGGACCCGACCCACTTCCAGCCCTGCTCCGGCAGGTCGGCGAGCAGCATCTCGACGACCATGCGCTGGCTCTTGCGGGCGCGCGGGCTGGCGGTCTGCACGTGCATGCCGGGCGCGACGGCGCGGCAGCAGCTCGGTGCGAGCGTGCGCTCGCCGGCGATCTCGACGACACACGCGCGGCAGTTGCCGTCGGGCCGATAGCCGTCGAGATGGCACAGCGTCGGAATGGTCGCACCCAGGCGCCGCGCGGCGTCGAGGATCGACTCGCCCGGCGCCGCGCTCGCCGATGCGCCGTCGAGCGTGAACCCGATGGTGTCGCGCGCGGTCACGACGCACCCTCCTGGGCCGCGCCGACTTCGTGCGGGAAGTAGCGCAAGACGTGGCGCAGCGGGTTCGGCGCAGCCTGGCCCAGCCCGCAGATCGAGGCGTCGACCATCACGTCGGCGAGGTCGTCGAGCGTCGCGCGATCCCACACCTCGTCTTCCATCAGCCACGCCGCCTTCTGAGTCCCGACGCGGCACGGCGTGCACTGGCCGCAGCTCTCGGCGGCGAAGAAGCGCATGGCGTTGAGCGCGGCGTCGCGCGCGCGATCGCCCTCGTCGAGCACGACGATCGCCGCCGAGCCGATGAACGCGCCGTACGGCTGCAGGGTGTCGAAGTCGAGCGGCACGTCCGCGAGGCTCGCCGGCAGGATGCCGCCCGACGCGCCGCCGGGCAGGAACGCGTAGAGCGTGCCGCCGTCCGCCATGCCGCCGCAGTATTCGTCGATCAGCTCGTTGAGAGTGATGCCGGCCGGCGCGAGCTTGACGCCCGGCTCGGCGACCCGGCCGCTGACGCTGAAGCTGCGCAGCCCCTTGCGGCCGTGGCGACCGAAGCCGGCGAACCAGTCGGGTCCGCGCTCGACGATGTCGCGCACCCAGTACAGGGTCTCGAAGTTGTGCTCGAGCGTGGGCCGGCCGAACAGGCCCACCTCGGCGATGTACGGCGGACGCAGGCGCGGCTCGCCGCGCTTGCCCTCGATGCTCTCGAGCATCGCCGACTCCTCGCCGCAGATGTAGGCGCCGGCGCCGCGCCGCAGCTCGATCGCCGGCAGCGCAAAGCCGGCGTAGCGCTGCAGCTTGCCGAGTTCGGCGCCGAGCAGCGCGCGGCAGCCGTGGTACTCGTCGCGCAGGTAGATGACGACGCGCTCGATGCCGACCACCGCGGCGGCGACCAGCACGCCCTCGAGGAACCGGTGCGGATCGCGCTCCAGGAAGGTACGGTCCTTGAAGGTGCCGGGCTCGCCCTCGTCGATGTTGACGGCAAGGTAGCGCGGCGCCGGCTGGGCCGCGACGATGCGCCACTTGCGACCGGCCGGAAAGCCGGCACCGCCGAGCCCGCGCAGGCCCGCCGATTCGAGGGCCGCGAGCACCGCCTCGCGATCGCGCGTGCCGGCCATCACCTCGCGCGCCAGCGTGTAGCCGCCGTGCTCGCAATACGTCGCGTAGTCGACGAACGGCGTCAGGACGTCGCCGCCGCGGGTCGGGATCGGCTGACCGGCAAGGCGCGCCGGGTCGAAGTCGGCCCCCGACGGCGGGCGCGGATGCTGGTTGGGGTCGGTCTGCACCGCCTCGAGCACCGCATCGAGCGTCGCGTGCGCGACCGGGTACTGGTGCGCCACCGCCACCGGCGCCTGCTCGCAGCGGCCGACGCAGGGCGCCTCGACGACGCGGATCATCACGCCGTCGAACGCGGCCGCGGCCTGCTCCGCGAGGGCGGCCGCGCCGGCGAGCTGGCAGCTGAGGCCCGAGCAGATGCGCACCGTGATCGCCGCCGCGCTCTCGCCGTCGGGCAGCACCTCGAAGTGGTGATAGAAGGTCGCGACCTCGTAGACCGCCGCCATCGGCAGGTTCATCTCGGCCGCGAGCGCGACCAGGTGGCGCTCGCGCAGCGCGCCGTAGCAGTCGTTGAGCAGGTGCAGGTGCTCGATCAGGCGGTCGCGCGGCCAGCCTTCGGGCGGACGCTCGCCGAGCAGCTGGCGCACGTCGACCAGCGAGCGCTCGTCGGGCTGGCGGCCCTTCAGGCGGCTGCGGCTGCGCAGCTGGCGCCGCAGGTCGTCGGCGCCGACGCTCGCGACCGTGGTCATGCGAGCGCCGCGCCGAGTCGCGCGGCGCGGCTGACCGCGGCCCGCCGGGCTGTCACGTTCCGGCCGAGATGCTGATCGACGGGAACTTCGCCGAGAAGTCCTTCGCCCGCTGCGCGATCTTCACCGCGACCGCGCGCGCCACGTCCTTGTAGAGCGCGGCGATGGCGCCGTCGGGGTCGCTCACCACCGTCGGCCGGCCCGCGTCGGCCTGGACCCGGATCGACAGGTTGAGCGGCAGCGATCCGAGATGGTCGACCTTGAACTCCTCGGCGAGGCGCTGGCCGCCCTCGGCGCCGAACACGTGCTCGACGTGGCCGCAGTTCTCGCACACGTGCACCGCCATGTTCTCGACGACGCCGAGGATCGGCACGCCCACCTTCTCGAACATGCCGATGCCTCGGCGCGCGTCGATGAGCGCGATGTCCTGCGGCGTCGTCACGATCACCGCGCCGGTGAGCGGCACACGCTGCGAGAGCGTGAGCTGGATGTCGCCGGTGCCCGGCGGCATGTCGACGATCAGGTAGTCGAGGTCGCCCCAGCGCGTCTGGCGCAGCAGCTGCTCGAGCGCCTGCGTCGCCATCGGACCGCGCCAGATCATCGCGTTGTCCGGGTCGACCAGGAAGCCGATCGACATCACCTCGACGCCGTAGTTCTCGAGCGGCTCCATGGTCTTGCCGTCCTCGGACTCCGGGCGGCCCTGGATGCCCATCATGGTGGGCTGGCTCGGACCGTAGATGTCGGCGTCGAGGATGCCGACGTTGGCGCCCTCGGCGGCGAGCGCGAGCGCGAGGTTGGCGGCGGTCGTGCTCTTGCCGACGCCGCCCTTGCCGGACGCGACGGCGACGATGTTCTTGACGTTCGGCAGCAGCTGCACGCCGCGTTGCACCGCATGGGCGACGATCTTCGTGGTGACCGTCGCGCTCACGTTCTCGACGCCGGCGACCCCGCGTGCGGCGGCGATCAGCGCCCGGCGTAGGCCCTCGATGCGGCTCCTGGCCGGGTAGCCGAGCTCGACGTCGAACGCGACGTCGCCGCCGTCGATGCGCAGGTTCTTGAGCTGCCGCGTCGAGACGAAGTCGCGGCCGGTCTGCGGATCGACGACGGTCTGCAGCGCAGCGAGCAGCGGGGCTTCTTCGACGGGCATGGCGCCTCGGAACGGTTGCGGTGCGGGCGAGTCTAGCCCCGTTGAACGCGCGATCGGAACAGGGTCTGCGTGCGCCGGCGCCAGCCGTTCGTGCGCCATTCGGCATCCGCCCGCGGCGTCGGCTCAGGCGGCCGGCACGGGCCGCCCGCGCCGCGCGAGGATGCCGCGCAGCGTGCCGACGAGCGCCGCGGCGTCGAACGGCGTCACGAGGTAGCCCGCGGCGCCGCCCTGCACGGCGCGCACGCTGTCGTCCTTGCAACCGGGCGCCACCAGCATCAGCACCGGCAGATGCCGCAGCGCCGGGTCGGCGCGCACCACGTTGAGCAGATCGAAGCCCGACACGCCCGGCATCGCGGCGCTCGCGATCACGAGATCGAAGCGCCGCGCCTTCAGGAGTGCCAGCGCGGCGACGCTGCCCGCGGCCTCGTCGACCGCGCGGCAGCCGATCTCGGCGAGCCGCTCGCGCGTGGCGCGGCGGGCGTCGGCCGAGGCGTCGACGATCAGGTATCGGAGGGCGGCGAGTTCCATGGGCGTCCTTCGGGGAGTCGCAGGGTCCTGCCGCCGGCGGCGGCAGGCCCGGGCGCGGCAGCCGCCCCGGAGCCACGCCTTATCGGCCACGCCCGGGCGACGTGTAGACCGCGCACGGTCGCGAAGAGGTGCGCCGCCTAGAATTGCCGCCCTGCCCGAGGCTGCCTTCCCATGACCCGACGCCAGTTCTTCGTCACGACGGCGCTGCCGTACGCGAACGCCCCGTTCCATGTCGGCCACATGATGGAGTACATCCAGGCCGACATCTGGGTGCGCTTCCAGCGCATGCGCGGCCACTGCGTGCACTTCGTGTGCGCCGACGACGCCCACGGCGCGCCGATCATGATCGCCGCCGAGAAGGCCGGCAAAACGCCGCAGCAGTTCGTCGCCGACATCGCCGCCGGGCGGCGCCAGTACCTCGACGGCTTTCGCATCGGCTTCGACAACTGGCACTCGACGGACGGTCCCGAAAACCACGAGCTCGCCCGCGAGATCTATCTCGCGCTGCGCAAGAACGAGCTGATCTCGACCAAGACGATCGAGCAGTTCTACGACCCCGTGAAGGGCATGTTCCTGCCCGACCGCTACATCAAGGGCGAGTGCCCGCGCTGCGGCGCCAAGGACCAGTACGGCGACTCGTGCGAGGTCTGCGGCGCCGTCTATGCGCCGACCGAACTGAAGAACCCGTACTCGACGCTTTCGGGCGCCGCGCCGGTGCGAAAGAGCAGCGAGCACTACTTCGTGCGCCTTTCGGACCCGCGCTGCGTCGAGTTTCTCGAGCGCTGGACCGAGGAGGTCGGTCTGCAGCCCGAGGTGCTCAACAAGATCAAGGAGTGGTTCGCGCCGCCGATCGAAGACGCGGCGCAGGCGACCGGCAGCGAGGCGAGCGGCCTCGGCGACTGGGACATCAGCCGCGACGCGCCCTACTTCGGCATCGAGATCCCCGATGCGCCCGGCAAGTACTTCTACGTCTGGCTCGACGCGCCCATCGGCTACCTGGCGTCGCTGAAGAACTACTTCGACCGCGGCGGCGCGCGGGCGGCCGGCGACGCACGCTCGTTCGACGCCTTCATCGCCGACCCGACGACCGAGCAGGTCCACTTCATCGGCAAGGACATCGTCTACTTCCACACGCTGTTCTGGCCGGCGATGCTGCATTTCAGCGGTCGCAAGACGCCGACCGCGATCTACGTGCACGGCTTCATCACCGTGAGCGGCGAGAAGATGAGCAAGAGCCGCGGCACCGGCATCTCGCCGCTGCGTTATCTCGAGCTCGGCATGAATCCCGAGTGGCTGCGCTACTACATCGCCGCCAAGCTGAACGGCCGCGTCGAGGACATCGACTTCAGCCCCGACGACTTCGTCGCCCGCGTCAACAGCGACCTCGTCGGCAAGTACGTCAACATCGCGAGCCGCGCCGCCGGCTTCATCGGCAAGCGCTTCGGCGGGCGCCTCGCGCCGCGCGCGGGGGCAGAAGGCGGCGAGCTGCTCGACGCGCTGGTCTCGGCGTCGTCGCGCATCGAGGCGCTCTACGACGAGCGCGAGTACGGCAAGGCGATCCGCGAGACCATGCTGCTCGCCGACCGCGTCAACGAGTACGTCGACCGCAACAAGCCGTGGGAGCTGGCCAAGCAGGCGGGCATGGACGACGCGCTGCACGTCGCCTGCTCGGTGTCGATCGAGGCCTTCCGCATCCTCACGGTCTACCTGAAGCCGGTGCTGCCGGGCATCGCGGCCGACGTCGAGGCGTGGCTGCAGGTGGCGCCGCTCGGCTTCGCCGACGTGCCGGCGCTGCTCGGCGCGCACGCGATCGGCACCTACCGGCACCTCGTGCAGCGCGTCGACGCCAAGCTCCTCGACGCCCTGTTCGAGCCGCCGGCGGAGGCGCCGGCCGTGCCCGCGGCGGCTGCAGGCGCGGCCGAAAGCGCGACGTCGACGGGCGCCGGCAACGGTGCGCCGATCGAGGTCGGGCCGCCCGGCGGCGAGTCGATCGCCGCGCCGATCACCATCGACGACTTCTCGAAGATCGACCTGCGCATCGCCCGAATCGTCGCGTGCGAGCGTGTCGAGGGCTCGACCAAGCTGCTGCGGCTCACGCTCGACGTCGGCGACGGCCGCCTGCGCAACGTGTTCAGCGGCATCAAGGCCGCCTACACGCCCGAGCAGCTGGTCGGCCGCATGACGGTGGTGGTGGCCAACCTCGCGCCGCGCAAGATGAAGTTCGGCGTCAGCGAAGGCATGGTGCTCGCCGCCTCGCACGCCGACGCTGGCGAGCCGGGCTTGTGGATCCTCGAGCCCGACACCCTGGCGGTGCCGGGAGCCGTCGCCGGCCTCAGGGTCCGCTGAGATGACGGTGGCCGCCCGCGCGAGCGCCATGCGCGGATGCGGCGGGTGGTGATGGGTACGACCATTCGATGGGGCGTGCTCGGTGCGGCGGCGATCGCGGTCGAGCGCACGCTGCCGGCGATGAAGAAGGCGCCGAGCGCCGAGCTCGCCGCCCTCGCCTCGCGCGACCCTGCCAAGGGTCGCCGGATCGCCGACGCGCTCGGCATCGCGCGCGTGCACGCGAGCTACGAGGCGCTGCTCGCCGATCCCCACATCGACGCCGTCTACGTTCCGCTGCCGAACCGGCTGCATTTCGAATGGTCGGTTCGCGCGCTCGAAGCGGGCAAGCACGTCCTGTGCGAAAAGCCGCTCTGCATGCGCGCCGACGAGGTCCGGCGCCTGATCGAGGTGCGCGACCGTTGCGGCCGGCACATCGAGGAGGCGTTCGCGTACCGCAACCATCCGCAGTGGGAAAAGCTCGACGAGCTGCTCGCCCGCGGCGCGATCGGGGCGCCGCGCTCGGCGCACCTGACGCTCGCCAAGCGCTTCATGGATCCCGCCGACATCCGCAACCAGCTCGAGCAGGGTGGCGGCGCGCTCTACGACCTCGGCAGCTACGCGCTCGACGCGATCGGGCGGGTGTTCCGGCGGGCGCCGCGGCGCGTCGTCGCGGCGCTCGACCGTGACCCGCAGTTCGGGACCGACCGGCTCAGCAGCGTGCTGCTCGACTACGGCGACGCCCACGCGTTGCTGACCGTCGGCACGCAAGCCGGCACCGCGGCCTGGGGCACGCACCAGCAGTTCAGCGTGATGGGGGAGACGGGCTGGCTGCGCATGGACTTCCCCTACGCGCACGCGCGCTCGACCGCCTGCACGCTCGAGCTCGGCGACGCCTCCAGTGTCGGCAGCCTGCCGACCGAGACGTTCCGCTTCGAGCCGGCCGACCACTACGTGCTGCAGATCGAGCGCTTCTCGCAGCTGCTGCTCGGCGAGCCGGTGGCGAGCCACCCGATCGAGCAGTCGCTCGCGATCGCGACGATCACGGAGGCGATCTTCGCCTCCGCGCAGAGCGGCGGCTGGCAGGCAGTCGACCGGCAGGCGCCGCACCTCGGCGCCTAACCCGCACCCGGATGAACCTTATCGCCCTGCCCGACGGCACCGCAGTTCCCGCGCTCGGCCTGGGCACCTGGCGGATGGGCGAGTCGCGCGCGAGCCGGGCGGCCGAGATCGCCGCGGTGCGCACCGCGATCGAGCTCGGCTACCGCCTGATCGACACGGCCGAGATGTACGGCGAAGGCGGCGCCGAGGAAGTGGTCGGGCGTGCCATCGCCGACGCCGTACGCGCCGGCGACGTGCGCCGCGACGAGCTGTTCGTCGTCAGCAAGGTCTACCCGCCCCACGCGACGGCAACCGGCACCGCGCTCGCCTGCGATCGCAGCCGGCGCCGGCTCGGCCTCGACTCGATCGACCTCTACCTGCTGCACTGGCGCGGCAGCGTCCCGCTGGCCGAGACGGTGGACGCGATGAACGCGCGGGTCGCCGCCGGCGCGATCGGCCGCTGGGGCGTCAGCAACTTCGACGTCGACGACATGGCCGAGCTGCTCGGCGTCGATGGCGGAGCGGCGTGTGCGACCGACCAGGTCTGGCATTCGGCGGCCGAGCGCGGCGCCGAGTTCGCGCTGCTGCCGTGGCTGCGCCGGCGCGCCATGCCGCTGATGGCGTACAGCCCGATTGACCAGGGCAGCCTCGCGGGTGACGCGGTGCTGGCCGGCATCGGCGAACGCTCGGGCCTCAGCGCTGCGCAGGTCGCGCTGGCGTGGGTGCTCGCGCAGCCCGGCGTGGTCGCGATCCCGAAAGCGGTGCGCGTCGAGCACCTGCGCGCCAACCTGGCGGCCGCCGAGGTGAGCCTCGACGCCTCGGCGCGGCGCGCGATCGACGCGCGCTTCGCGCCGCCGCGCCGCAAGATGCCGCTCGCGATCAACTGACCGCGTCCGGACGACGAGCTCGACCGACCGTGCACGCGGCGGCGCCGGCGCAGCGCCGGTCACGCCGTGAGTGCCCCAGCCATCCGACCGGCCGGCGCGCGGCCGCTAAACTGCCGGGTTTTCCGCCGCGATTTCCACCATGCCGCTGTTCTGGAAGCCCTACACGTCCGACGTCGACAACTTCCTCTGGGAGATGAAGCAGAAGAACCCGCAGGTCGAGGAGAACCAGCGCCTCGGCCGCGCGCGCCTGTGGGAGCGCAAGGTTGACGAGCAGACGCAGACCGAGTTCGACCAGGCGCGCCTGCGCCAGCAGCCCTACGTCTACCAGACCAAGTCGTAGCGCCGGCGGCGCCGCCGTGTACGACGACGTCATCGCGCCCGAGGCGGCCGCCCCGGCGCCGCCGCCTGCCGACGAGACGGTCGACGGCATCGCGATCGCGCGCCTCTACGGCGAGCCGTTGTTCGCGCTGCCGACCGACCTCTACATCCCGCCGGACGCGCTCGAGGTCTTCCTCGAGGCCTTCGAGGGGCCGCTCGACCTGCTGCTCTACCTGATCCGGCGCCAGAACTTCAACATCCTCGACATCCCGCTCGCCAGCGTGACGCGCCAGTACCTGGCGTACGTCGAGCAGATCCGCAGCCGCAACCTCGAGCTCGCCAGCGACTACCTGCTGATGGCGGCGATGCTGATCGAGATCAAGTCGCGCATGCTGCTGCCGCCGAAGAAGACGGCGGACGGCAAGGAGGTCGAGGACCCGCGCGCCGAGCTGGTGCGGCGCCTGGTCGAGTACGAGCAGATGAAGCTGGCGGCGCAGCGCCTCGACGAGCTGCCCCTGCTCGGGCGCGACTTCCTGCGCGCCCACGTCGCGATCGACGAGACCGAGCCGCTGCGCCTCCCGGACGTCAACCCGCTCGACCTGCGCGACGCCTGGCTCGAGATCATCAAGCGCGCCAAGCTCAACCAGCACCACCTCATCACGCGCGAGCAGCTGAGCGTGCGCGAGCACATGAGCCTGATGCTGAAGACGCTGCGCGGGCGCCGCTTCGCGAGCTTCGAGGAGCTGTTCGACGTCTCGCGCGGGCTGCCCGTGCTCGTCGTCACCTTCATCGCGATGCTCGAGCTGTCGCGCGAGCACCTGCTCGAGGTGACGCAGGCCGAGGCGTTCGCCCCGATCTACGTGCGGCTCGCCTACCAGCCGGCGTAGGCGGCCGCGGCGTGCGCCGGCTCAGCCGCCGGCGAGAGCCGGCCGCCCGCTCAGTTGCCGGCGAAGCAGTAAAGCTTCCCCGACCCCCCGGTGCGCACCAGGGCCTCCGGGCTGCAGCCGGCCGACTGGTGCGAGAAGTTCCACGACTTGGCCCAGATCTCGTCGTTCGGCCCCATGCGGTCGTGGTGGCCGACCACCGCCGAGCCCTCGGCGCCGCTCTTGGTCCAGCCACCGCAGGTGGTGTCGGTCTGCGGCGCGAACGCCGTGCCGTCGGCGCGCGAGCCGGTCAGGATGTCGTGCTCGTTCGGGTTGTCGCCGCGCCCTCGTACCGTGTTGCCGCGCTCGTCGAGCGCGGTCGCCTTGCTGATGTGGTTGCCGTCGTGCAGATGGGCGACGTCGCGGGCAATCAGCTCGCCCTTGACGTTGAACCAGGGACCGCTGCCGATGCGGTCGCGCGCGTTGATCGCGGCGACGCCCGGCGTAGAGCCCGAGCCGAGCGTCGGCGGCACGCTGAGGTAGGCGCGCCAGGTGCGATTGCCCGCGCCAGCCGCGATGGCGAGCTTCTGGCAGTGCGCGTCGGCACCTGCGAGGCCGCCGAGGTCGCCGCCCTTGCCGGAGCCCACACTGGTGACGAAAAAGCTCATCGGGCCGGTCGACGGCGTGGTCGCGCAGGCGGCGAGCAGCAAGCCGGCAGCGGCGCTCGCGGCCAGGAGAAGGGATGGGGGACGGTGCACGGAGCCTCCTTGTTGGTGTTCGTCAAGCCGTATTACGCGGCAGTGCCCGACGCGCCCCAGTCAGGGTGTTCCCGACGCCGGCCTGGCCCGCATCCGCATCGTGACCGATCCGGGTCGACGGGCGCTCAGCGCCCCGCCAGCTTGAACGCGATCATCGCGCGCAGCTTGTTCGGCAGCACCGGCTTGATCAGCACGTGGAAGTCGTGCTCGGCGGCCTCCTTCTCGTGCCCCGTCATGCTGCTGCCGGTGACGACGATCGCCGGTACCTGGGCGCCGAAGCGCCGGCGCAGCAGGTTGATCGCGTCGACGCCGGTCTGCCCCGCCTCGAGCCGGTAGTCGACGATCAGCAGCGCCGGCTTGATCGCGCCCGCTGCCGCGCTCGGGGCGTCGTCGCCGGCCCACGCGCGCGTCGCGGCGACGCTGTCAAACGCCAGCACGTCGGCGCCCCAGCCGCGCAGCAGCACCTCGAGGCCTTCGCGCACGGCCGGCTCGTCCTCGACGATGATGATCGTGGTGCCGGCGAGCGTCACCCCGGCCGGCGCCTTGCTGGCGACCGCGTCGGCGCGCTCGCGCGGCGGCTCCCCGACCGGCAGCTCGAGCGTGAACACGCTGCCGCGCCCCGGCTCGGAGCGCAAGTCGAGCGGGGCGCCCATCAGACCCGCCAGACGCTTGACGATGGCCAGGCCGAGACCGAGGCCCTTGCGCTCGTCCGGCGCCGGCGCGGTGGCGTTCGGCACCTGGTAGAACTCCTCGAAGACGCGCTTTCGGTCCTCGGCGCGGATGCCCGGTCCGGTGTCCCACACCTGCAGGCGCACGCGTTCCCCGCGGCGCCGGCAGGTGACGAGCACCGAGCCGTCGGTGGTGTAGCGGATCGCGTTCGACACCAGGTTGCGAAGCACGCGCTCGACCAGCAGCGGATCGGCGTGAATGGCGTGCCGGCCGCCGCGCAGCCGCAGCTCGAGCCCCTTGTCGAACGCCTCGGGCTCGTAGTGCAGGCGGAGCTTCCTGAAGATGTCGCCGACCACGAAGTGCTGCGGCTTGACGTCGACGCCGCCGGTGTCGATGCGCGTGATGTCGAGGAGCTGCGAGAACAGCTGCTCGAGCGCGTCGACCGACTCGTTGATGCTGTTGACGAGCTGGGCGACTTCGGGCTCGTGGGTGCGCTGGCGCAACGCCTCGGCGAAGAGGCCCATCGCATGCAGCGGCTGGCGCAGGTCGTGACTGGCGGCCGTGAAGAACTGCGTCTTGGCGCGGTTGGCGACCTCGGCCTCGTGACGTGCCGCATCGGCCGCCTGCTTCTCGACGCGCAGCGCGTCCAGGAGGCCGTCGGCCCGCAGCTTCTCCTCGGTGACGCGCTGGAAGGCCTGACGGTAGCTCCCGGCGAGCACGCTGATCAGGCTCACGATCAGCAGCAGTTCCGCGGCGAGCTGCATGCTGCCGATGTCGCCGTCGCTCGCGATGCGGACGATCATCGGTCCGAAGCAGAGCACGCCGAAGGCCAGGAACACGCGCGCCTGGTTCGCCAGCACCGGCACCGCGGCGATGCAGTAGCTGTAGATGACGATGATGAGCCCGGTCTGCTGCACGCCGCTGCCGCGCGAATAGAACGCGATCGCGGTCATGCCCCAGAGGAACGCGGAGGTCAGCGTCGCGGCGTTCCAGATGCGCAGCCAGCCGCGCCAATTGGGGCGGCCGCCGGCGACCGCGCGCCGGTAGCGCAGCAGCATGAAGAGCCGACCGAGCCAGAGCACGGCGAAGGCACCGAGCCAGGCGCCCATGACCGGCATCGGCGTGACGCGCCAGAACAGCAGCGCCACGATGCCGACGCCGGCGATCATGCCGACCAGCGTGGCCGGCATGTAGTCGAACGCGCTGCGCACCTTCTCGCGCAGCGCCGCCTCGGCGCTCGGCGCGGGCGCCGGCGCGGCGGCAGCGTCCGCCCCCGGCGGCAACGCGGAGGCGGCAGCGGACAGGTCGGCGCCGGTCGCACCCGCCGGCCGTGCCGGCACGATTTCGAGCGAGCCGGCGCCGGCAGAGCCCGCCAGCGCGCCGGCCGCCCCGCCAGCGCTCAATCCGGGCGCCGCCATTGCGGCACGCTGCCGGGCTCGTGCATCTGGCTTACCGCGAGCACCGCCTGTGTGCGCGAGTTCACGTTGAGCGCGCGCAGCACCGCCGCGACATGGTCCTTCACGGTCTCGAGCGAGACGTTGAGCTCGCGCGCGATCAGCTTGTTCGACTGCCCGCGCAGCAGCAGCGCGAGCACGTCGAACTGGCGCGGCGTGATCTTGAGCTTGGCCGGCGTGAGGCCCGCGAGCGGACTGCGCACGCCGTCGAGACGCGGCGGCGGCGCGTTCACGTCACCCGCCGGCGCGGCGGCGCCGTCCTGCTCGTCGAACTTCGGGTTGCTGCGCAGCGACATCGGCGGCACGTAGATGCGCCCCATCATCACCGTGCGCAGCGCCTCGAACAGGGCCTCGTTGCTCGCCCGCTTGGGCACGAAGCCCATCGCGCCGAGGTCGATCGCACGGATCACGTCGCTGCTGCGGTCGGACGCCGACAGCACCACCACCGGCAGCGCCGGGTACGCGCGCCGCAGTTCCACGAGCAGGTCGAAGCCGTTGGCGTCACCGAGGTTGAGGTCGAGCAGCACCAGGTCGAACGACGAGTCGGCGGCGAGCGCCTCGCGCGCGGCGCTCGCGCTGCCGACGCCGACCACGCGGTACGGTGCGCCCATGCCTTCGACGACGCTCTTCAGCGCCGCCAGGATGAGCGGGTGGTCGTCGACCAGCAGGGCCTTGAGCGGGGCGCTCATGGATAGCGCCGCGCCACTGTTTCGGCGACGCAGACCGGTTTGTCGCTGCCCTCGCGCTCCATCGTGACGCCGAAGGTCAGCTGCACGCCGCCCTCGATGGGCTCGTACGACACCAGCTTGAAGCGCCCGCGCAGGCGGCTGCCGCTCGGCACCGGCGCCGGGAAGCGCACGCGGTTGAGCCCGTAGTTCACGCTGAGCCGAGTGTTGTCGATCTCGAACGCGCTGGCGGCCATCTCGGGCAGCAGCGAGAGGGTGAAGAAGCCGTGCGCGACCGTGGTGCCGAACGGCCCGTCCGCGGCCCGTGCCGGGTCGACGTGGATCCACTGGCGATCGTTGGTCGCCTCGGCGAACAGGTCGATGCGCTGCTGGGTGACGTGTACCCAGTCGCTGACGCCGATCTCGCGGCCGACGTGCGGCTCGAGCTCGGCGAGGTTCGTGAAGCGGATCATCGTGGCAGTCCTCCTTGTCGGCTGTGGCCTCGTCAGTTGATCCACGTGATGATCGGCTGCCACTGCTCGACATCGCGCTCGAAGCGGCTCGACGCCACGTCCCACAGCGACAGGCCGTGCGCCGCCAGGTGGACGTAGTTCTGGGTGTCGCGCAGGAACGTGAGCAGCGGCACGTTGAGCCCGCCGAGGAACGTGCGCAGCTGGTCGGTCGCGATCGTTCCCTCGCGCGTGCGCATGCCGACGACGCCGATCCCGACCCGGCTGCTGCGCCGGTTGGCGGCGAGCTGCTGCAGGAAGTCGTGCGTCGCGTGGATGTCGAAGATGCTGGGCTGCAGCGGCACCAGCACGCGGTCGGCGATCTTCATCACCTCGTCGAGGCGTTTGCCCGAGAGGCCGGCGGGCGTGTCGAGCACGACGTGGGTGGTGCCCTTGGGCGGCCGCACGACGTCGTCGTGGCTGACTTCCCAGGTGCTGATCTCCGGCAGGCCGACGGGCCTGAGGTCGAGCCAGGTGCGCGACGACTGCTGGCGATCGGCGTCGCCGAGCATGACCGCGTAGCCTCGCGCCGCCAGGTAGCCTGCCAGGTTGGTCGCCAACGTCGACTTGCCGACGCCGCCTTTCGGGTTGGCCACGACGAACACCGGCATGGGCAAGCCCTCCGTCTTTTTCGCACGCCCGATGGCGCTTTGAGGTTATGTTAGCGGGCTGCACCCGCGGTGTCCCCCCGGAAAACGCCGCCCTCCCCCTTCAGACTGATCCCCGGCCCCGCCGCCGCGGCGCTCGCACGACATGCCCGTTGCCGACCCCAAGCCTGCCGCCACCGGCCTTGCGAGCGCGCCCGAGGGTGCGCCGACCCGCGGGCCTCGCATCGTCGTGCTGGCGGCGCATCCACGCCTCGACCAGTCCCGCGTGAACCGACAGCTGATGCGGGCGGCGCGCGGGGCCGGCGCCGACGGCTCGGTCGCCGTGCGCGACCTGTACGCGCTCTACCCGGACTACCTGATCGACGTGAACGCCGAACAGGCCGCGCTCGAATCGGCCCGACTGGTGGTCTGGCTGCACCCCATGCAGTGGTACGGCATGCCGCCGCTGTTGAAGCTGTGGCTCGACGAAGTGCTGACGCTCGGCTGGGCCTACGGCCAGGGCGGCGACGCGCTGCAGGGCAAGGACGTCTGGCTCGTCGCCAGCACCGGCGGCGCCGAATCGTCGTATCACCCGCGCGGCTACAACCGCTACTTCTTCGACGCCTTCCTGCCGCCCTACGAGCAGAGCGCGGTTCTGTGCGGCATGCGCTTCCTGCCGCCGCTGGTGCTGCACGGCGCGCACCAGGCGAGCGACGCGACGATCGCGGCGCACGCCGCGACGTTCGCCGACCGCCTCGAGCGCTACCCCGACTGGGACGAACTGCAGGGACTCGAGGCGTGCCCCGCGTGCGAGGTGCCGCCGAGCGAGCGCCCGCACGTGAACCTGGCCGACGCCGCATGAGCGCGCGGGACGTCGCCTGATGGAGCACGGTGGCTGGCTGAGCAGCGGCCTCGTCTATCTGGCCGCCGCGGTGCTCGCGGTGCCGCTCGCGCGCTACGCCGGGCTCGGCTCGATCATCGGCTACCTGGTGGCCGGGATCGTGATCGGCCCGTGGGGCCTGCAGGTCGTGCGCGATCCGCAGGAGATCCTGCACGTGGCCGAGTTCGGCGTCGTCCTGATGCTGTTCCTGGTCGGCCTCGAACTCGAGCCGCGGCGGCTGTGGGCGATGCGAAGGCCGATCTTCGGCTGGGGCAGCGTGCAGCTGTTCGGATCGACCGTGCTGCTCGCGCTGGTCGGCATGGCCCTCGGCTTCGACTGGCGTCTCGCGGTGGTCGGCGGCTTCGGGCTCGCCCTTTCGTCGACGGCGATCGGCCTCGGCCTCCTCGCCGAGCGCAACATGTCGGGCAACACCGCCGGCCAGGGCGTGCTCAGCGTCGCCCTGCTGCAGGACGTCGCGGCGATCCCGTTGCTGGCGCTGCTGCCGTTCCTGGCCGCCCAGCCGGCGGCGAGCGCGAGCGACGGCGGCGGCTGGCTCGGCGCGCTGCGCGCACTGGCCGTGATCGCGGTCATCGTGCTCGGCGGGCGCCTCCTGCTGCGTCCGGCACTGCGCTGGATCGCGAACAGCCGTACGCCCGAGATCTTCACCGCCGCCGCGCTGCTGCTGGTGGTGGCGACGGCGTCGCTGATGCAGGCGGTGGGCCTTTCGATGGCGCTCGGCGCCTTCCTCGCCGGCGTGCTGCTCGCCGAGAGCGAGTACCGGCGCGAGCTCGAGACCGACATCGAGCCGTTCAAGGGCCTGCTGCTGGGCCTCTTCTTCATCGCGGTCGGGATGAGCATCGACATGCGCCTGGTCGTCGCGCAGCCCGGCGCGGTGGCCCTGCTGGTGCTGGTGTTCCTGGCCGTCAAGGCGCTCGTGCTCTGGGTGATGAGCGTGCCGATGCAGATCCCGCGTCTCGAGCGGCCGGTGTTCGTGCTGCTGCTCGCACAGGGCGGCGAATTCGGCTTCGTGGTGTTCCAGACCGCCGTCGGAGCGCGCGTGATCGGCGCCGACGCGGCGTCGCTGCTGACCGCGGCGGTCGCGATCTCGATGCTGCTGACGCCGCTGCTGCTGATCGCCGCCGATCGCTGGTGGACGCCGCGCCTCGGCACGGGGCCCCGGCCCGACGTGCCCGAGCTCGAGGAGCCGCAGAACACGCCGGTCATCATCGCCGGCTTCGGCCGCTACGGGCAGATCGTCGGCCGCATGCTCTACGCCAACGGCGTGCAGGCCACCGTGCTCGACCACGACGCCGAGGCGATCGAGGCGCTGCGCCGCTTCGGCTGGCGCGTCTACTACGGCGACGCCTCGCGGCTCGACCTGCTGCGAACCGCCGGCGCCGCCACCGCGCGCCTGCTGGTGCTTGCCATCGACGACGCGCAGACGAGCACCGCGATCGCGCGGATGGTGCGCGACAACTTTCCGCAGCTCACCATCGTCGCGCGTGCGCGCAACGTGCAGCACTACTACGAGCTTTACGAGCTCGGCGTCCGGCTGATCGAGCGCGAGACCTTCGATTCGGCGCTGATGAGCGCGCGCAGCGCGCTCGAGACGCTCGGCTGGCAGCCGCACCTGGCGCGCACGCTCGCGCTGCGCTTTCGCCGCTACAACGTCGAGCAGCTGCAGGCGCTCGCGCCGCACCGCAGGGACGAGGCGCGCCTGATCGCGGCGGCCCGGCAGGGCCGTCAGCAGCTCGAGGAGCTGTTCGCGCTCGAGCGCGCGCAGGCGCGCGAGCGACGCCTGCGCAGCGGCTGGGGACCGGAGCGTGCCAATCGTGACGGCGACGGCACGCCGCCTTCCGTGGCGGCTTCCGCACCGGTCGACGGTGCCGCGGACGGGACGATGACGGCTGCGGCGCCCGCCCCAGCCGCGCCGAGGTCCGACGACGCACGCTCCGAAGCGGCCATGCCGCCCGACGTCGAGCCGGGCCGTCCGGCACCGGCGGCGCCCGCGAACTGAGCCCGAAAGGCGATCCGATGAAAACGCTGGTCCGCGTCTTCGCCACGGTGCACGCGGCGCTCGCGCTGCTCTTTGCCGTGATCTGCGTGCTGCTGCTCGTCACCGCGGTGCGCGCGTGCTGGGACGCGCTGGCGAGCGGGCTCGACCTGCAGGGCGCGATCGCGTTGATCGAGGCGATGGGCATCACCGCGGTCGCGGTCGTCGCGCTGCAGATCTCGCAGACCATCGTCGAAGAGGAGGTGGTGCGCGAGGCGCACGTCAGCGCGCCGACGCGGGTGCGCCGGTTCCTTTCGCGCTTCGTGGTGGTGATCGCCGTCGCGCTCGGGATCGAGGCGCTGGTCGCGACCATGAAGGCCCTGCACGAGAACCCCAGCGACCTGACCTATGCCGCCGCGAGCGTCGTTGGCGTTGCCGCGCTGCTCGCCGGCTGGGGCGCGTTCGTCTGGTTCAACCGCGCCGCGGAAGACGTCGAGCCCGAAGCGATGGAGCAGGCCAAGGAAGAGGACCGCAAGCTCGACTGACGTCGGTGCCGGCGGCTGCTCACTCGATGCGGCACGCCTCGTCGAACGGCAGGCGCGGGCTGCGGCCGAACAGCTTGCTCGGGTCGCCGTGACCGAGGTTGCAGACGAGGTTGGTCCTGATGCGCGTCCCGGCCCAGAACGCAGCGTCGACGATCGCCGGGTCGAACCCGCTCATCGGGCCGCAGTCGAGGCCGAGCGCGCGCGCCGCGACGATGAAGTAGCCCGCCTGCAGGCTCGAGTTGCGGAACGCCGTCGCCTCGACGAGCGGCTCGTTGCCGGCGAACCAGGCCCGTGCGTCGGCGTGCGGAAAGAGGAACGGGAGCTTGTCGGGAAATGCGAGGTCCATGCCGATGACCGCGGTCACCGGCGCTTCGCGCGTCTTCTGCACGTTGCCGGGCGACATGCCGGCGAGCAGGCGTTCCTTGGCCTCGCGCGTGCGCACGAAGACGATGCGAGCCGGGCTGCAGTTGGCCGACGTCGGGCCCCACTTCATGAGGTCGTAGAGCTCGCGCAGGGTGGCGTCGGGGATCGGCTCGGCGCGGAACCCGTTGTGGGTGCGCGCCTCGGTGAACAGCTGTTCGGTGGTGACGTTCATCGGCAGTGGACCAGGTCGGTTCGAATGCCCCGATTCTTCCGAGCCGGTGCCGCCCGGCCGATGCAGGGGTTTGTCGCCGGGGTTCGATTCGACTGAACCCTCGCGGGCAGAATGCGCCGATGTTCGACCCCTCCCGCAACGACGTCCGCACCTTCTTCTGCGAGGCGGCGAGCAAGCGCACGAGCGGCGCGCCGCTGACGCCGCTCGAGGCGATCGCCGCCGACTGGATTGCCGAGCATCCGGAGTACGCCGACGACCTGTCGGACGCTGAGCGGGCGCGCAGCGCCACCTACACCGCGGAAGGCGGCCGCGAGAACCCGTTCCTGCACCTCTCGATGCACCTGTCGATCAGCGAGCAGATCGCGATCGACCAGCCGCGCGGCATCAAGCAGGCGTTCGAGCTGCTGAGCCACCGGCGCGGCTCGGCACACGCCGCGCAGCACGAGGTGATGGAATGCCTCGGCCGGATGCTGTGGGAGTCGCAGCGCAGCGGCCGTCCGCCCGACGGCGAGGCCTACATCGACTGCGTGCGGCGACGCGCGACGAGCTGACGCTTCATCTGCCGCGGGGCGGCTGCGCGGCGCGTGCGCCGGCTCAGTTGCCGACCAGCCCGCTCCGGATCGCGTACACCGTCATCTCCGAGTTGTTGGTCAGGCCCAGCTTCTCGAGCACGCGCGCCCGATAGACGCTCACCGTCTTCGGGCTCAGCATCAGCTCCTCGGCGATGTCGGAGAGGCGCTTGCCCGACGCGATCATCACCAGCGTCTGCATTTCGCGGTCGGAGAGCTTCTCGTGCGCGTTCTCGACCGCCGGGGCGGTGAGGCTCTCGACCAGCATCTGCGCGATCTCGGGGGTCACGTACTTGCGGCCCTGCGCCACCGTGCGCACCGCGCTCACGATGAGCCCCGGATCGCCGCCCTTGTTGACGTAGCCGTAGGCGCCGGCGCGCAGTGCGCGGATCGCGTACTGGTCCTCGGGGTACATCGAGACGACGAGCACGCGCATCGCGGTGCCTTCGTCCTTGAGCGCGTGCAGCACGTCGAGGCCGCTGCGCCCGGGCAGGTTGATGTCGAGCACCAGCACGTCGGCGGTTTTCTCGCGCATCAGCTGGCGCAGCTCGCCGTAGTCGCCGGCCTCGCCGACCACCTCGATGTCCGCCGCATCCGACAAGGTGTCGCGAATGCCGCGCCGGATCAGCGCGTGGTCGTCGCACAGGAAGACCTTGATCATCGAACGCTCTCCGCAGGCCTCATATCTCGCCCCACTGGCTCGGATCGTACGACCGGCTGTCCTGCATCGGCTCGGTGAAGCTCGAATCCTGGGTGTTGAGCGGCACCGACAGGATGAGCGTCGTGCCGGTCGACCCGCTCGCCAGGTCGACCCAGCCGCCCACGGTGCCGGCGCGCTCGTGCAGGCCGCGGATGCCGAACGAGCGCGCCTTGCTCAGGTCCTCCTGGCGCAGGCCCCGGCCGTTGTCGCTGATCTCGAGCGAGAGCACACCGCCGGCCACGGCGAGGTCGATCCGCACGCGCGTCGCCTGTGCGTGCTTGGTGATGTTGGTGAGCGCCTCCTGGGCGGCGCGGTACGCGACCAGCGGCACACCCGCGGGCAGGTCGAGCTGCTGGCTCGGCAGGCGGATCTCGCAATGGATGCCGGTGCGGCGCTCGAAGCGCAGGGCGATCCAGTGCAGCGCCGCGACCAGCCCCTGCTCGAGGATCGCCGGCCTGAGGTTGTGCATGATCCGCTGGCTCGCCTCGACCGCATGCGTCACCGTCTCGAGCGCCGAGCTGACGCGCGCGATCACCTCCGGCGTGGTCGCGTGGCGCGCGATCCAGGCCAGGTCGAACTTGAGCGCCGTCAGTGAGCCGCCGACGTCGTCGTGGATCTCGCGCGCGATCGCCGCGCGCTCCTGCTCGACGCTGGTCTGCAGGTGCTGCGCGAGCTCGCGCAGGCGCTCCTTCGATTCGATGAGCTCGCGATCGGCGCGCTGGCGCGCGCGCCGCGTCTCGCTGGCGTCGACCGCATGCAGCATCGCCGGCACCAGTCGCGCGAGGTTGTTCTTCAGCAAGTAGTCGCTCGCGCCGTTGCGCATGGCCTCGACCGCGGTCTCCTCGCCGATCTCGCCCGACACCAGGATGAAGGGGACGTCGCGCGTGTTGGCCTTGAGCAGGTCGAGCGCGACGAGGCCCGAGAAGCCCGGCAGGTTGTAGTCGGAGACGACCACGTCCCACGGCTGGTCGAGCGCGCTCAGGAACCGCACCTCCGAGTCGACGCGCACCACGTGCGCCTTCAGGCCGCCGCGCGCCAGATGCGCGAGCAGCAGTTCGTGGTCGAGCTCCGAGTCTTCGAGATGCAGGACCCGCAGCACGCGGTCCTTCAGCGGTGGCGACATGGCGGCGAGTATGCCGTCAGGTCATGACCGGTCGAGGGCTCGGGCGCGATGGGAGCTTCGAGCGTGAACTGCTGCGCGGCCGGCTCGTTGACAGCTGTCGACGCATGGCGCGGTTGCCGATGCCTTCAACTGCGGCCTTCATGGGTGCGGGCTGTGTCGCCGTTGTCCGGCGCTGCGAGGCCGATGCGGCAGGCGACTCGGCTCCGCTCGTGTCCCAGCGCGCGCTCGAACGGTCCGACCAGCCTGGCGTGTCGCTCCATCGCGGCCCGTCGCGTGCCCGGAGGACGTCCGCGGGTCGCGCGGTGCCCCGGTCGTGCCGCGCAGGGCGTCAGTCCGCCGCCTGCCGCAGCGTCTGCACCACCGGCCGGCGCAGCACCTCGCGCAGTCCCCACCAGCCGGCCGAGAGCGCGAGCAGCGCACCGGCCGCACCGCCGGCGATCGGCACCCACGGCGCCGGGTTCCAGCTGAACTCGAACACCCAGCGCGCGAGCGCCCAGCTCACGGCGATGGCGGCGAGCGAGGCCAGCACGCCGGCGAGCGCGCCGACGCCGAGCAGCTCGCCGCGCTGCACCTGCGCCAGAAGCCTGGCGCTCGCACCGAGCGCGCGCATGACCGCGAACTCGCGGGCGCGCGCCTCGCGGGTGGCGGTGATGGCGGCGAACAGCACCACCAGGCCGGCAGCGAGGGTGAAGCCGAACAGGAACTCGACCGCCCGCACGACCTGGTCGATGACGCCCTGCACCTGCGCGATGGTGGCCGAGACGTCGATCGAGGTGATGTTCGGGAAATCCCGCGCCAGTGCGTTGTCGAAGCCGGCGACCTTCGGCGCCTGGTAAGCGGCGATGTAGGTCACCGGTGCGTCGGCCATCTCGGTGGTCGGGAACAGCACGAAGAAGTTCACCCGCATCGACGACCAGTCGACCTTGCGCAGGCTGGTGATGCGGCCTTCGGCCGTCTCGCCGGCCATGTCGAAGCGCAGGCGGTCGCCGAGCTTGAGGCCGAGCGTCTCGGCAAGACCCGACTCGACGCTGAGCGCGTTCGGCTCGTCGGGCACCCAGCGCCCACCTTCGACCGTGTTGTGGCCCGGCAGGGCAGGGCTGTGGCTGAGGTTGAACTCGCGGTCGAGCAGGCGCTGGGCGCGCGTGTCGGCGTAGGCATCGGGGTCGACGGCGCGGCCGTTGATGGCGACGAGGCGCCCGCGGATCATCGGGTACCAGTCGTAGCGCGTGACGCCCGCCTCGCGCAGGCGCTGCTGGAACGCGTCGGCCTGCGCCGGCTGCACGTTGATGACGAAGCGGTTCGGCGCGTCCTTCGGCGTCGCGCTGCGCCAGCTGCCGATAAGGTCGGTGCGCAACAGGGCCAGCAGCACCAGCGCGAGCAGGCCGACCGCGAGCGCCGACACCTGGAGCACCGCGAACGCCGGGCGTGCGGCCAGCTGGCGCGTTGCCAGCACCAGCCAGCGCGGCGCGCGTGCCTCGGGTACCGCCCGGCGCAGCAGCGCGAGCGCCAGCCACGACAGCAGCGCGAACACCGCGACCGCCGCGGCGAAGCCGCCGACCGCGATCGCACCGAGCTTGAGGTCGCTCGAGACGCCCAGCAGCAGGGCGGCGAAACCCAGCGCGCCGGCGGCCAGCACCGCGAGCGAGGCCGGCTTCATCGCGCCGACATCGCGGCGGATCACGCGCAGCGGCGGCACGCGCGCGAGTTGCAGCACCGGCGGCAGACCGAAGCCGAGCAGCAGCGTGAAGCCGACGCCGACGCCGAACAGCGCCGGCCAGAGGCTCGGTGGCGGCAGGCTCGCCTTCACGAGCCCGGCGAGCAGCAGCACGAAGACGTGGTGCACGGCGAAGCCGACGACCAGGCCCGCGACACTCGCCAGCACGCCGATCAGCCCGAACTCGGTGAGGTACTGCAGCGCGATCGTGCGCTGCGGCAGACCGAGCACGCGCAACATCGCGCAATCGTCGAGGTGGCGCGTCGCGAAGTCGCGCGAGGCGATGCCGACCGCCACGGCCGCGAGCAGCGCGGCCAGCAGCGCGACCAGGTTGAGGAACTTCTCGGCACGGTCGAGCGTCTGGCGCATCTCGGGACGGCCGGTCTCGAGCGACTCGACGCGCACCCCGCGCAGCTGGTTGCCCTTGACGTGCGCCTCGGCCCAGTCGACGAACTGGCGCACCGCGCGATCGCGGTTGGGGTCGGGGGCCGCCACGGCGAGCCGGTAGCCGACCCGGCTTGCCGGCTGGATCAGACCGGTCGCCGGCAGGTCGGCCTCGTTGATCAGCACCCGCGGCGCGAAGCTCGAAAAGCCGGTTCCGCGATCCGGCTCGATGGCGATCACCTTTTCGATCGCGAGACTCGCGTCGCCGAGCAGCAGCGGGTCGCCGACCTTGAGGCCGAGCGCGTCGAGCAGTGCCGGGTCGACCCAGGCCTTGCCGCGCACGGGCGCGCGGCGGGCGCCGGTCTCGGGCGTATCGGGGCCGCTGTTGAGGCGCAACTCGCCGCGCAAGGGATAGGCGTCGCTCACCGCCTTGACGCTGACGAGGCGCGTCGCGCCGCCCTTCTCGTCGGGCGCCCGGCCCATGCTCGGGAAGCTCGCCGTCGTCGCGACCGCAAGGCCGAGCGCGCGTGCGCGTTCGGCGAATGCCGGCGGCGCCGGCTGGTCGCTCGCGACGATCGCGTCGCCGCCGAGTAGCTGGCGTGCGTCGCGCGCGAGCCCGCCGTTGATGCGGTCGGCGAAGAAGCCGACCGCCGACAACGCCGCCACGGCCAGCATCACCGCCACGACGAGGAGGCGCAGCTCGCCGGCACGGAAATCGCGCATGAGCTGGCGCCAGCCGAGGCGCCAGGCCGAAGGGACGAGGGGCGCGGGCGGTCGTGAGGCTTCGGTCATCGGGCGAAGGTACACGACTGGCGATGCCGGCGCCGGTGCGGGTGATGCGTACGCGTCGAGCGGGCGGCGCTGCCTTCGTCGGACGCACCTTCATGATCCCGCTGCAGTTGACCCGACCACGCGCTCCCGCCAACCGCCAGAAAAAAGGCGCCTGCCTTTCGGCAGACGCCCTTCATCGACGCAACTGCGGCGTCTTACGACTTCGTCACGTCGAATACCAGGTTCTCCGGCGCTGGCCCGAACGACGCGTTCGGCACCACGCCCGTGAGGTTGCCGCGCTGCGACCAGTCGCACACGCCGGTCGGGAAGATGGCGTCGAGGCGCGTCAGCTCTGCAGCCGTGAACGTCACGTTGTAGTCGGACGCCGTCACCGGCTTCAGGCTGCACTTGATGATGTTCGCCGCGACCGGGCCGCCGGCCACCTGACGCGGGAAGGTCCAGCTCGGGAAGCGCGTATTGCACTGCGAATTGGGCTGGCTGCTCAGCGTCTGGCGCTCGTTGATGAACTGCGTGAGGCTCGCCCAGCAGCCGTCGGTCGCCATCTGGGGCTTGCTGGCGATCACCTTCTCGCGCTGGCTGCGATTGCCGGCGTCCGCCTTGTAGGCCTCGACCCAGGCGATGAACGTGGACCACGCGGTCTCGGCCGGCACCGGGTTGCCGCGCCACATCACGTGGTTGTCGGCATTCCCGTTCCACTGCGCCATGCGGTCTCGCAGCGCAAAGTGGAACCACTGGTAGTGGTAGGCGGTGTCGTCGTTGTAGATGCCGCTGACGTCGAACACCGGGATCGACGCGAGGCCGCCGTTGCCGCCGATCTGCAGCCCGCTCTCCTGCGCGCGCTTCATCGCGCCAGGGTCACCGACGCTGCGCCCGGCGACGTAGTTGGCGTCCTGGTCGTAGCCGCCGACGCGCTCGTTGAGATCGAGGAACTGGGTCTTCGTGATTGCGCCCGAGTTGAGCGCCGCCAAGCCGTACTGCACCCCGACGTTGTCGAACGGGCGCAGGGCGAAGCCGCTGGCCTTGTCGACGCCGTAGATGTTCTTCGCGGCGTCGTACACGGTCGGCCGCGCGCCACGCGGATTGCTGGTCGGGTTGTAGCGCGCGGACGCGGGCACCGCCGCGTTGAACACGCCCGGGTTGTAGCCCGGGATGTCGGCACGGCCGGTGATCGGATCGGTGCGCGCAGCCTGGTTGGCGGCATCGATGAACGCCTGCAGACCCTTGTAGCCCGACACCGCGACTTTCTGCGCGTCAGTGAAGAGCGTCGGGTTGAGCGCGAAGTAGTGCGTCAGCAGGTGCCCGTCGGAGCCCGAGAACGCGATCGACAGCGGATCGGGGAAGGTACACGCGATCAGCACGCCGTCATAGAGGCCGGGAATGCGATCGGCCGGTTGCGCGCTGCCGTACGAGCCGCCGGAGCAACCCGCGCTGACGGTATAGACCGGCACGCCATGGGTCTTGATGAACTGCTCCTTCGACATCATCGCGGCCTCGCTCGCGAGCACGGCGTTGCAGTTGTTCGAGGCGTGGTGCAGCGTGTTGGCGTGCGTCGCGTAGCCCTCGCCGAGGCGCTTGACGTTGAGCAGGCTGAAGTCGAAGTCGGCGATCGCGAGGTTGCCCTGCGCGGCGCCCTGCACGTACCAGCCGCCGGTGCAGCCGAAGCCCTGCACCGCGATCAGGCGCCGGTTCCAGCCCTTCGGGGGCGTGGCGGGTGTCGGTGCCGGCTCGCTGACCGGGTTGTGCAGCACCGCGCTCTGGTAGATGCCGCGGTCGACGGTGCGGGTCTCGACGCGCACCACGAACGGGACGGTCTGACCCGTCGAAGTGGTGGTGTTCGCGACGTCGCCGGGCAGTGCGCTCGTGCTCGGCAGCGGCCGGAGCGCCGTGCCGCCCGTGGGCAGGTAAAGGTACTGCACGACCGGGTTGATGCTGCAGTTGGCGTCCAGCGCGGCCGGCAGCTTGCTGCCGTTCGGCAACGTGAAGTCGGTGGTCTGGCAGACGAAGGGCGTCTGGAGGGGGCCGGAGATCACCGGCCCCGTGATCGGGTAGTTGGTCAGCGTGATCGATCGGCTGCCGTCTCCCGTGTCGGCGACCAGCGTTGGTGCCGACGTTGAGGCCGGTCACCACCGCGATCTTGCGTTTGGGGTTGGCAGGGTCGGTCGCGAATGCGCCCGACACGTCGGTGTTGTTGAGGCGCACGCGCAGTGTGCCGCTGCTGCCGCTATCGGGCTCGACCGCGATCAGCGCGCTGCCGCCGGTCACCTGGTCGGCGCGCGACGACAGCACCTGCACCGTGGGTTCGTTCGAGTCACCGCCGCCGCCGCACGACGCCAGTGCGCCCAGCATCAGCGTGCAGGCGGCGGCGAGGCCCGCTCGCATCGAGATCGTCTTCATGGGTTCTTGCCTCCTGGCCCTGGGTTGTTGCGCCCGGTCCGGAGCGCCAGCGTCTGCCGGGCAGGTCGAGCGTGCTGCGCAAGTGGCAAACCGTGCGCCGCGACGGCTCGGTGATTTCCCTGGTTGAGCGCCCTGTGCACCATCTTGAACGCGGCGTTCGATCGCGCTCAAACCGAAGTCGCGTGCCAGCGAGTCCAATCGCGGCATGAACACGACGTCGACCCTGCCCGCCCTCTTCGTCTCGCACGGCTCGCCGATGATCGCGCTCGAGCCCGGCGCTGCCGGCGCGTTCCTGCGCCGTCTCGGTCCGGCGATCGACGCCACGTTCGGCCGGCCGCGCGCGATCGTCGCGATCTCGGCGCACACCGCGGCACGCAGCCACGTGCTGCTCGCCGGCGCACGCCACCAGGCGATCTACGACTTCGGCGGCTTCGACCCGCGGCTCTCGACGCTGCGCTACGACGCGCCAGGTCACCCCGCGCTCGCCGCCGACGTGGCGACGCGCCTCCAGGCTGCCGGCATCGACGTGCACCGCGTCGACCGGGGCGGACTCGACCACGGCATCTGGACCGCCCTGCGCTATGTCTACCCCGAGGCCGACGTGCCGGTGCTGCCACTCGCGTTCGACCCGGCGCGCAGCCCGGCCGAGCAGTTCGCGCTCGGCGCCGCGCTCGCGCCGTTGCGCGACGACGGCGTGCTGGTGCTCGGCACCGGCAGCATCACGCACAACCTGCGCCGCGTGTTCGCGAGCGGCCTGCGTGCGCCGATGGAGCAGCCGGAGATCCCGGAAAGCGCGGCGTTCCGCGACTGGTTCGTCGCCAACAGCCGTGCGCACGACTGGGACGCCCTCTTCGACTACCGCCGGCGTGCGCCGCACGCGGTCGACATGCACCCGACCGACGAGCACCTGCTGCCGTGGTTCGTCGCCGCCGGCGCCGGCGGACGCGATGCGACGCCGCATCGGCTGCACACGAGCGTGACGTTCGGCAGCCTCGGCATGGATGCCTACGCGTTCGGCGCCGAAGCGGGGCGGCTTGACGACGCGCTGGTCGCGAGCGCGCGATCCACCATGGCAACCTGAGGGCGCCGGCGTCGAATCGGCGCCGTGCCCCGCCGACGCCACGTGCGCGGCCGCTATCCGCATCGTCCGGAGTCCCGCGCCGCGACAGGTCGCGCGAATGCGCCTACGCTGCACGCCATTCGACCCAGGAGCCACGATGAACCCTTCCACCGCACCCAGGCCCTCGATCCCGCCGGGCCGCTTCGACCTCACGCCGCCCAGCGTGGAACAGCGCAAGACGCTCGAGGCGAAGCTGACGCCGGCCGACCGCGAGGTGCTGCTGCGTCACGGTACCGAGGCGCCGTTCTGCGGCGGCTATCTCGACACGAAGCAATACGGCGTCTACGCCTGCAAGCTGTGCGGCCTGCCGCTGTTCGCGTCGCCGACCAAGTTCGAGAGCGGCACCGGCTGGCCGAGCTTCACCGTGCCGATCGCCGACGGCCACATCCGCGAGGTGCGCGACACCAGCCACGGCATGGTGCGCACCGAGGTGCGCTGCGGGCGCTGCGACAGCCACCAGGGCCACGTCTTCCCGGACGGCCCGCCGCCGAGGCGCCTGCGCTACTGCATCAACTCGGTGGCGCTCGAGTTCACCCCGAGCGACCAGCCGCTGCCCGACAAGCTCGGCCGCGGCGAGACCACCAACCCGATGGCAAGCGCCGCGGGCTGACGACGCACCGAAGCGCGCGGCCTGCCATCGGGCGTGCGGCGCACCCAGGTGGCTCGGCAAGCGCTCAGCGGCGCGGCACCTGCCCGACCACACCCTCGACGAGCCAGTCCATGGTGCGGATCGCGGCGTCGTCGAGGGTGCCGCTCATCAGCCGGCGCTGACCGGTGTTGTCGACCAGCGGCGCCGCAAACGGCTTGAAGGCGCCGCCCGCGATGGCGCGGCGCCGCGCGGCGACGTCGTTGCGCACGTCGGCGGGCAGCCTGGGGTCGACCGCCGTCAGGTCGACCATGCCGCTCGCAATGCCGCCCCACACCGGCGCCGGCTTCCAGCGCCGCTCGAGCACGTCGGTCGCGACCTGCGTGTAGAAGCCGCCCCACTGGTGGACGATGGCGGCGGCCTGCGCGTCGGGCGCGAACGCGCGCATGTCGCTGGTGTAGCCGACGAGGCGCACCCTGCGCTCGGCGAAGTTGGCCTGCGCCGCCTGCGCGACAGCCGGCGACGCGCTGTGGTTGGTCAGCACGTCGGCACCGCGGTCGACCAGCGTCTGCGCGGCGGCGCGCTCCTTGGCCGGGTCGAACCAGGTGTCGAGCCAGATCACGCGCACCTGGGCGCGCGGGTTGGCCGCACGCATGCCGAGCGCGAACGCGTTGATGCCCTGCACCACCTCGGGCACCGGGAACGCCGCCACGTAGCCGGCGATGCCGCTGCGGCTGATCCGACCGGCCAGGTAGCCGCCCAGCCAGCGCGCCTCGTAGTAGCGCGCGTCGTAGGTGCCGAGGTTCGGCGCGGTCTTGTAGCCGCCGGCGTGCTCGAAGCGCACCTCGGGGTGGTCGGCGGCGACGCGCAGCGCCGGCTCGAGATAGCCAAAGCTGGTCGCGACGACGAGCTTGGCGCCCTGCCCGACGAGGTCGCGCATCACGCGCTCGGCGTCGGCGCCTTCGGGAACCGACTCGACGGCGAGCGTCTTCACGCGCGCCCCCAGCGATCGCTCGAGCGCGCGCCGGCCGAGGTCGTGCTGGTAGGTCCAGCCGGCGTCGCCGACCGGCGTCACGTAGACGAAGCCGACGACGAGCGGCTCTGCCCGCGGCGTCGACGCTTTGCCGGGCTGGGCCTGCAGCGGCAGGGTGGTGGCGGCGAGCGCGCCCGCCAGGAACACGATCAGCGCACGCGCGCCGACGCGGATGAGGTTTTTCGACATGGTTGTCCTCGACATGGCCCCGGGGCGAGTTCCGGCCGCAGGGCGACGGCCGGTCCGGGATTGTCGGCGAGCCGCGAGGTGGCACCGGCTCGGCCGTTGCCGAACGATGGCATCCGGGGGCCATCCGCTTTCGCAAGCGCACGGACTGCGCGACGCCCGGCTTGCGCGGCTACGCCGTCATGGCCTCGCGAATGCGACGCCGGAGCGGCGTCGCACCTCGTGCGACGGCCGGGTCAGCCTTCTTGCGCCTTCGCGAGCGCGGCGTCCCGCTCGGCCGCGCGCGCGACCGCCGGCCGCGCCGCATAGCGCTCGATGTAGGCGCCGATCGCCGGCGTCACCGGCACCAGCTTGAACATCGTGGTCCAGCGCAGCGCGCTGCCCCACAGCACGTCGGCCGCGCTGAAGCGCTCGCCGAGCAGCCACGGGCCCTTGCCGAGCTGGTCGTCGAGCGTCTTGATGACCGAGTCGAAGGTGCCGTACGGCGACGTCGACTCGGGCGCGGGGTCGCGCTTCATCGCACGATCGGTCACCGCCGGCTCGAACGACGAGCCATAGAAGAACAGCCAGCGCAGGTACGGCCCGCGCAGCGGGTCGCCGACTCGCGGCGCGAGGCCGCGCTCGGAATAGAGGTCGGCCAGATACGCGTAGACCGCGCCCTGTTCGGTGACGAGCGCGCCCTCGTGGACTATCGCCGGCACCTTGCCCATCGGGTTGACGGCCAGGTACGCCGGCTCACGCTGCTCGCCGCGCTTGAGGTCGAGCACCACGAGGTCGTGCTCGGCGCCGAGCTCGTCGAGCAGCACGAGCACGCCGCCGGAGCGCGAGTGCGGCGCGTGGTAGAGCGTGATGCGGCGGGTCGTCATCGGCAGGGCTCCTCGACGAAGGGTCGGACCTTTTCCACGCCGCGGCTCAGGCGGCCTCGGCGAACGCGGCGTCGAGCCGCTCGATCATCTGCCGGCGCCGCTCGGGGCTGACGAAGCTCGCCTCGAAGCTGTTGCGGGCGAGCATGTAGGCGTCGTCCACGCCGAGCTGCGGCAGGGCCTCGAAGGTCTCGACGAAGTTCTGCGTGATGTAGCCGCCGAAGTACGCGGGGTCGTCGGAGTTGACGGTCACCTTGACACCCTGCCGCAGCAGCACGGCGAGGTTGTGCTCGCTCAGGCGATCGAACACGCGCAGCTTGAGGTTCGAGAGCGGGCACACCGTGAGCGCGATGCCCTCGCGGGCGAGGCGCTGCACCAGCTCGGGGTCGTCGATCGAGCGCACGCCGTGGTCGATGCGCTCGGCGTGCAGCACGTCGAGTGCGCTGCGCACGTACTCGGCCGGCCCCTCTTCGCCGGCGTGGGCGACGAGATGGAGGCCGAGCGCGCGCGCCTTCGCGAACACGCGCGCGAACTTCTCGGGCGGGTTGCCGCGCTCACCGCTGTCGAGGCCGACGCCGAGCAGCTGGTGGCGCCACGGCAGCGCCTGCTCGAGCGTCGAGAACGCCTCTTCCTCGCTGAGATGGCGCAGGAAGCAGAGGATCAGCCCGCTCGTGATGCCGAAGCTGCGCTCGGCGCGCGCGCAGGCGCGGGTGAGGCCTTCGAACACGGTGTCGAGCGGCACGCCGCGCGCGGTGTGCGTCTGCGGGTCGAAGAAGATCTCGGCGTGCATCACGCGGTCGGCGGCGGCGCGCTCGAAGTAGGCGAACGTCATCGCCTCGAAATCGTCGGCGGTCAGCAGCACGCTCGCGCCGGCGTAGTAGATGTCGAGGAAGCTCTGCAGGTCGTGGAACGCGTACGCCGCGCGCAGCGCCTCGACGTCCGGATACGGCAGCGCGACGCCGTTCTTCGCCGCCAGTTCGAACATCAGCTCGGGCTCGAGCGAGCCTTCGATGTGGATGTGCAGCTCGGCCTTGGGCATCTCGTGCAGCAGGCGCACCAGGCGCTGGCGATCGGTCGGGTCGGGACTCATGGCAGGTATTCGACAGGGCGGCCGAGGCATTCTGCCGCAGCGAGCAAGACCGCGACGGGCACGAAAAAGGCCGCTCGAAAGCGGCCTTCGGTCAACCTTGCGAGCGCGGCGTGGCCGCCCGCGGCTTACTTCTTCTCGCCGCCCGGAACGGTGCCTTCGACGCCCTTGACGTAGAAGTTGATGCCGCGCAGGAAGTTGTCGTCCGCGTTCGAGCCGGCGGCCAGCACCGACTTGCCGTCGTTGCTCTCGATCGGGCCCTTCCAGATCACGAAGCTGCCGTCCTTGAGACCGTTGCGCACGGTGTCGAGCTTGCCGCGCAGGTCGGCCGGCACCTTGTCGGAGATCGCGACCAGGTCGATCGCACCTTCCTTGACGCCCCACCAGGTGTGGCCGCCGCCCTTCCAGGTGCCGTCGAGCGCCTCGCGCGTCGCCTTGACGTAGTACTTGCCCCAATCGATGACGCTCGAGGCGAGGTGCGCCTTCGGGCCGTACGCGGTCATGTCGCTGTCCCAGCCGAACGCGTACTTGCCGGCGCCTTCGGCCGCCTTCAGGACCGCGGGCGAGTCGGTGTTCTGCATCAGCACGTCGGCGCCGCCGTTCAGCAGCGACTGCGCGGCTTCGGTTTCCTTCGGCGGGTCGTACCAGCTGTTGACCCAGACCACGCGCGTCTTCACGTTCGGGTTCACCGACTGCGCGCCGAGCGTGAAGCTGTTGATGTTGCGCACCACCTCGGGGATCGGGATCGAGCCGACCACGCCGAGCACGTTGCTCTTGGTCATGCCGCCGGCGATCACGCCGGCCATGTACGCGCCCTCGTACGTGCGGGTGTCGTAGGTGCGCATGTTCTCGGCCTGCTTGTAGCCGGTCGCGTGCTCGAACTTCACGTCCTTGGCGTCGACGGCGACCTTCAGCATCGGCTCCATGTAGCCGAACGTGGTGCCGAAGATCAGCTTGTTGCCCTGCCCGACCATGTCGCGGAACACGCGCTCGGCGTCGGCCGCCTCGGGCACCTTCTCGACGTAGCTGGTGACGATGCGCGAGCCGAACTCCTTCTCGAGCGCCTTGCGGCCGTTGTCGTGCGCGAAGGTCCAGCCGCCGTCGCCGACCGGGCCGACGTAGGCGAACGCGATCTTCAGCGGCTCGCCCGACGCCGGTGCGGCCGCCGACGCGGGCGCCGCCGCCGAGGCCGCCGGGGCGGTCGCGACGGTGGTCGTCTGCTCGGTCTTGCTGCACGCCGCGAGGGCGGTCACGGCGGCAACGCCGAGCCAGCCGGCGATCCGGGCCAGGGGAGGTCTTGCGAGTTCGGTCATGGTGATGTGAGGCGGGGGCGTTGAAGAAAGCGGGCGGCCCGGTCGCTCGGCGACGCGGTTCAGAACCAGACCACGTCGGTCGGCACCTTCCAGAAGTCCTTCAGCAGATAGCTCATCGGGAGGTTGAGCGCCGTGTTGCGCGGCGGGATCGGGCTCAAGAACCAGCGATCGTAGATCGGGTTGATCTCGCGGCTGCGGATCAGGCGCTTCATCTCGTCGTCGACGATCCGCTTGAAGTCGGCGTCGTCCTTCGACAGCATGATGGCGAGCGGCTCGACCGTGACGTACTTGCCGACCACCTTGAGCTTGCCCGGTTCCGGGCGCGACGCGACGAGGCCGTAGAGCAGCACGTCGTCCATCACGAAGGCCTCGGCTTCGCCCCGCTCGACCATCTCGACGCCGCGCGTGTGCTCGGGCACCTCGGCGATCTTGAAGTCGAGCAGGCGATCGCGGCCGAGCTGCTGCAAGGCCTTGAGCGGCGTCGTGCCCTGCGTCGACACCACCCGCTTGCCGTTGAGCTGGGCGACGTCGTCGATCTTCGCGTCGGCGCGCACCAGCAGGCGCGCCCCCGCGATGTAATGCGGCACCGTGAACGCCACCGACTTGCGGCGCTCGGCGTTGTTGGTCGTCGAGCCGCACTCGAGGTCGGCCTTGCCCTCGGCGATGCTCTGGATGCGGTTGGCGGGCGTCACCATCAGGAAGCGAGGCGTCAGCGCCTTCGCGCCGATCTCGCGGCGCACCGCCTCGGCAAGCCTGAGGCAGATGTCGATCGCGTACCCGACCGGCCGCTTGTTCGCGTCGAGGTAGGAGAACGGCACCGACGACTCGCGATGTGCGAACGTGATCTGGCCGCTCGCGCGGATGCGGTCGAGCACCGCGCCGGCGTGCGCCGCTTCGCCCGCGAGCAGCAGGCAGGCTCCGAGCGCGCGGAGCCAGCAGTTCCTCGTACGCATCTGCACCCTTTCCACGGCTCGACGGCCGGTCGCTGCGCGACCCTCGCTCGTGCCGAGCGTTTCGGTCGCGCGGATTATCTGCGAGCCCGAGAGGCTCGCGCGCGCCGCGCCGCCGCGCGCGAGGGCTTGGCCGACGCGGCGAATGCAAGCGGCACGCCAGCGTGGGCGTGCCGCTCCGGCAGGAACGAGCGGCTAGCCGAAGAAGCCGAGGTTGCGCTGTCCGAAGTTCGCGAGGTTCGGGAACACCGTCAGCGCATCGCTCGCCGACACGCCGAACCACTGGGCGAGCGTCGCGCCGAGCTGGTCGACCGAGGTCTTGGGCAGCAGGCTGCCGTTGCCGAGCTGATCGGGGCTGCTGTCGAAGTTGCTGTTCGACGCGTTCTTGAGGCCGAGCATCGGGAACGCGCCGTACAGGTCGCCGCCGCGCACCGCGCCGCCCATCACGAAATGATGGCTGCCCCAGCCATGGTCGGTGCCGTCGCCGTTGCTGGTGAAGGTTCGGCCGAAGTCGCTGGCGGTGAACGTGGTCACCTGCTCGAGCGCGCCGAGCGCCGCCAGCGTCTGGTCGAAATAGCGCAGCGCCTGCGCGAGCTGCGCGAACAGCACCGCCTGGTTGCGGTTCTGCAGGTCGTGGGTGTCGAAGCCGCCGAGGCTGACGAAGAAGACCTGGCGCTTCGCGCCGCTGGCGCCGCGCAGGCCCGCGTCGATCAGCCGGGCCACCACCTGGAACTGCTGCGCGAGCCCGTTGGCGGCCTCGGCGCCGGTCACCGGGTTGAGGAAGCGCAGCTTGGGGTCGTTGGCGACGTTGTAGGCGCCGCTCGCCGGCGCGGTGCCGAACGGCGCCTCGCTCGGCGCACGCAGCGCGGTGCGCAGCGCCTCCTCGGCGCTGAACGTGCGGCGCCCGGCGGCGGCGAGGTCGGTGTCGAACGGATGCGTGGTGCGGCTCGTCGTGACCAGGCGCTGCAGCGCGGCGCCGACGTCGGCCGAGCCGTAGACCCGGCCGTTGGCGTCGAGGCCGACGCGGGTCGGGCCGTTGGTCGAGACGCCGTACTGGCGCACCGTCTCGCCGTCCAGGAACACCGCATTGCCGGCCGCGGAGATCGCGGTGAAGAGCGCCGGCGAGTTGCTCGACGCGAGCAGGTCGCCGAGGCGACCGCCCCAGCCGCGCGTCGCGCCCTCCGGGCCGAGCGCCTGCCAGGTGTTCTGCTGGTCGTTGTGCGAGAACAGGCGCGCCGGCTTCGGGTAGGTCGACTGGGCGTACTGCGCCTTCGTCGTCGGCATGATCAGCGGCCCGATGTTGGGCAGGATCGCGAGGCGCTTGTCGGTGTCGAACAGCGTCTGCAGCGCGCTCAGCGACGGGTGCAGCGCGAAGCTGCGGCCCTGCGGGTTGCGCGGCGCGATCGGCAGCACGCCGCCCAGGCGGGCCGGCGAGCCAGCCGCGGCCGCGGCGTTCGCGGCCGTGCCGGGCGCGAGCAGCGCGATCGGGTCGGGCGCCTGGGTGCGCGTCGAGGTGTACGCGTTCCACGATGCCGCATCGGTCGGCAGCACCATGTTGAAGGCGTCGTTGCCGCCGTAGAGGAAGAGGCAGACGATGGCGCGGTAGTCGGGCGCGGCTTGTGCCGCGGCCGAGCCCATCGCGCTCAGGTTGAGGGCCAGCGGGGCGGCGCTGCCGACCAGCGCCGAAAGGGCTGCGCTCTTGCGCAGGAAGAGGCGGCGCGAGGCGTCGTGGAGGATGTTCATCGGGGGCTCCGCGCTTATTTCTGGGTCAGGAACTCGGGCGAGGCGAGCGTCAGCAGCAGCGCCGCGTTGACGCGCGCGCGCTTGGCGTTGTTCACCGCGGTCTGGTTGCTGCCGGTCGCGTTGAGCGCCGGGATGGCGATCTTCCCGACGGCGTCCGTGATGAGCGTGCGCAGCTCGGCGCTGGCGGTGCCGTAGAGCAGCTTGTCGGTCACCGATGCAACGAGCTGCTCGTGCGCTCCGGCGAGCGCGAGCTCGGCCGACCAGTCGCGCTGCAGGTCGCGCCGGTTCAATGCAACGCCGTTGACGGTGCCGTTGGTCGCCCCCACGCCGCTCGCGACGTTGTCGCGCATGTAGTTGACCCAGGCCGCGACGCTGGTCTCGTTGACGAGCTGCATCTCGGGCGCGACCAGGCCGGCGGCCGCGGTGGCGGTGCCCGGCGGCACGTAGCCGGGGCGGTAGAAGTTGAACACCGACGGCGAGCGCAGCGGCGTCTGACCGAGCGAGGTCGCGACCGCGTCGGTGTTGCCGACGCGGAAGCGCCCGGTGTCCGAGCCGTGCGGGAACGCGCGCAGATACGCCGACAGGCGCAGCACCGGCTCGCGCAGCTTGCCGCCGCGGTCGGACGTCTGCAGCGCCTCGGCGTGGGTGAGGATCGCCTTGATCACCGCCTTCAGGTCGCCGCGCTGCCCGCGTCCGTTGTCGACGAACACCTTGGCGACGTCGCGCACGTAGGCCGGACTCGGGTTGCTGGTGACCAGGCGCTGGATCAGCTGCTTGCTGATGAACGGCGGCGTGTTCGGGTGCGCCGCGAGCACGTCGAGCGCGGTTTTCAGGTCGCCGGCCGGGTCGGGCACGGTCGACGCCGGAATGGTCGTACCGAGGAAGCTCTTGGCTTCGAGGCTGTGGTACTGCGGGTACGCGACCATCGGCTTGATGTAACGGTCGGGATCCGATACGCCGCCGGTGCTGCCGTTCAGGAAGCAGTTGGCGTTGCTCGCGCCGCACGCCCAGCTGAAGCCCGTGTAGACGCGCGACAGACCGGCGACGTCGTCGGGGCCGTAGGTCTCGACCGGCTTGCCGTCGACCAGCACCGGCGTGCCGTCGAGATCGAGCTTGACGACGCCGATCGAGAACAGCTGCATCGACTCGCGCGCGAAGTTCTGGTCGGGAATGCGCCCGGTGGCGGCGTCGGCCTTCTGGTTCTTCAGCCACGACAGGTAGATGCCCATCAGCGGGCGCAGCGCCACCGTCTCGAGCAGCTCGCGGTAGGTGGTGAAGCCCTTCTCGCCGAGCATGTCGAGCCATTCGGCCATCGCGCGCGGCTGGTTGCCGACGTTGCCGTCGACCGCCGAGATCACGAAGATCTCCGACAGCGCAAAGGCGACCCGCAGCCGCAGCTGGTCGGGGCCGTTGACGGCCTGGTTCCAGAATGACTCCCAGACCTGGTCCTGGTTTGCCGCGCCGGGGGGCGTCGCCGCCTTCAGCGTCGCGTCGGCGGCGTCCCAGTACGCACGGTGCGAGGTCGCCGGCAGCGTGAACTGGCGGTCGATCCAGCCGGCGTAGCCGAGCTCCAGCACCGACCGGATGTCGGCTTCGGTCGGACCGAAGGTCGCCTGCGTCAGGAAGCGTGCGGCGCTGCTGCGCGTGACGGCAGTCGGGCGCGGCGGTCGCATCGCCGCGGCGTCGGCCTCGGCGTCGGCCGGCGTGGAGACGCCGGCGCCGGAGGAGCCGCTGCCGCCGCCGCCGCCGCAGGCGGTCAGGAGCGCGGCGAACGCGAGCGCGGTGAGCCACGGCGCGTGCCGGGATTGAGTGTGCATCGAAGGGACCCCCTGGAGCGCCGGCGAAGCGGCAGTGACGCACCGCCCTGGAAGAGCGCGGGCGGTGTCGATTCGGTCACGCTAGCAACAAGGGCTCGGGCAGGAGGTCACCAACTGCAACCCGTGTGGAGAAACGCACGAACGGCGCGGTCCGGGTGCAGTGAAGGGGCGCGTGCGTGGCGATTCGCCGACAGGCCGTGCGCCGGTGCCCCGGCGCTGTAAAGCCCTGCAAACCCGCCGCGCCGCGTCGCGCGCGATTGACAAGATCGCCCCGACTGCGGGTAAGTACGAACGAGGGTCGGATGCACCAGGATGAACATGGGCCCGATGCCGGCGCGCCGATCGAGTGCGCCGGCGCCGGCCCCACGACCTTCGGGAGACTCCCATGACGCAGACCCCTCGCACCGAGTCCCACGGCACCGATCCCGCCGCCGCGCCGCGCCGGCACCTGCACGGCACGGTCGGCGCGACCCTGCTGGCGCTCGCGGCGGCGGCGCTGGTGTCGTGCGGCGGCGGCGGCGGTGGCAATGACGATGACGACTTCGTCGTTCCCGCCAGCGGCCGCACCGCGCCGGCCGACGTGCGCATGACCTGGTTCGGGGTCTCGAACTGGACCCTGAAGATCGGAGACCTCAACATCCTGATCGACGGCTACATGACGCGCATCCCGCAGAACTACTTCTCGGGCGGCGGCGGCGGGCTCGCGGTCACCAAGGCGCCCTGGCCGATCGACAAGGCCGAGGTCGAGAAGGTCAACGGCGTGCTGAGCAAGGGGCCGGGCTCGCCGATCAACCTGATCCTCACCGGGCACAGCCACTTCGACCACAGCTTCGACACGCCGCACTGGGCCAAGATCACCGGTGCCCATGTGATCGGCTCGCGGACCACGTGCTTCCAGGTGCGCGCACTCGGCGTTCCGGAGAGCCAGTGCACCCCGGTGTACGGTGGCGAGACGTTCCAGCTGAACGAGCGCGTGACCATGCGCGTGGTGCGCTGGAACCACAGCGGCAGCCACGAGAACAATCCCGAGCAGCACGACCCCGTCGAACTGCAGGCCGTCCCGAAGCCCGATGCCAACGGCGCCCTTCGCGGCGGCGTCGGGGAAGACTTCCCGAACGGCGGCGGCAACCGCGGCTACCTGTTCACCGTGCGCACCGCCGACAACAAGACCATCAACTTCTTCTGGACCAACTCGGGCGCGCCGCAGGACCTCACCACCGACAGCATCACCGACGGCGTCAACTACGGCTCGCCGATCGCGAGCCTCACGAAGGCGATGCAGGACGCCAAGCTCGACAGCCTCGACCTCTGGATCGGCGCCGGCGGCCAGCCGGTGGCCTCGCTCACCGTGCCGGTGATCCACCCGAAGGTGTTCATGCCGAACCACCTCGGCAGCTTCTACACGCCGTTCTCGCAAGGCAACACGGGCCCGTTCCGCGATCCGACGCTCGGCAACTACCTGGTGACGCAGGGCGTCGGCCTCGTCGCGCCGGCGCAGTACCTCGACGCCTGGGTGCTCGACACCAACGGCCTGCGCGCGGTCGACAACGGCGCGATGAAGCAGGCCTACGGCTTCTGATGCGCGGCAGCGCGCGCGCCACGAGCGGCGACACGCCGCACAGGGCGCTGCGAGGAAAGCGGCGGACGCTTCGCCAGCGGCTCGGCGCGGCGCTCGTCGGCCTGGCGCTCGGCTGCAGCGCCGCGCTGCCGGCCGCGGCCGCGATCGTCGACCCACCGCCCGCCCCGGCGGTGCGACCCCACGCGCTGAAGTGGCCCAGGCTGCAGGCGCTCGCCGGCAAGCGGCTCGCCGACCCTGCGGTCGAGCGCGTGCTCGGCCCGGCGCTGAGGCAGGCGCTCGGCAGGCGTTACGCCGAGTTCAAGGCATCGCTCGCCGACGAGGCGCCGCTGCGGATCGAGGCAGGCCGGGCCCTCGTCGGCGAAGGCGTGGTGCCGAACACGCTCGGCTATCGCGGCGCGTTCTTCGCGTTCGACCGCGACGGCGCAGTGCTCGCGGTACTCAAGAGCGGCCGGCACGGCACCACCATCGAACGCTTCGGCTCGCTCGCGCCGCTGAAGGATCACGAGCTGCTGCACGCGTACCACGAGTTCGCCGGCCTCGACGAGTAGCGCCGGGCCGGCTCGAGGCGCTAGTCGCCCGGCGCGAAGGGCTTGCCGAGCGAGGCTGGCATGTTGACGCGGATGAAGGTCGCGTTGCTCGACATCAGCACCAGCACGACGATGGTCGCGAGGTAGGGCAGCATGGTCAGGAACTGGCTCGGCACCTGCACGCCGGCGCCCTGCAGCGCGAACTGCAGCATCGTGACGCCGCCGAACAGATAGGCGCCGAGCAGCACGCGCGCCGGCCGCCAGGTCGCGAAGGTGGTGAGCGCCAGCGCGATCCAGCCCTTGCCGGCGACCATGCCCTCGACCCAGAGCGGCGTGTAGACGACCGAGATGTACGCGCCCGAGAGGCCGCACAGCGCGCCGCCGACCAGCACCGCGGCGAAACGGATGCGCCGCACGGGGATGCCGAGCGCGTGCGCCGACTCGGGCGACTCGCCGACCGCGCGCAGCACCAGCCCGGCGCGCGAGCGGTACAGGAACCAGGCAAGGCCGATCGTCAGCGCGATCGCCAGGTAGACCAGCGGGTGCTGGCGGAACAGCGCCGGCCCGACGAACGGCAGGTCGGCGAGGCCGGGGATCGAGAAGCGCGGCCGCTCGCCGAGCTTCTCCTGCGTGTAGCGGATGCCGGCGAATGCCGAGAAGCCGGCGCCGAACAGACTGAGCGCGAGGCCGGTCGCGTACTGGTTGGTGCCGAGCCAGATCACGAGCACGCCGAACGCGGCGGCGAGCAGCGCCCCCGCACCCGCGCCGGCGACGAACGCGAGCACGTCGCTGCCGGTCTGCACCGCGATCGCGAAGCCGGCGATCGCCGCGACCAGCATCATCCCTTCGGCGCCGAGATTGACGACGCCGGCGCGCTCGTTGATCAGGAGGCCGAGCGCGGCGAACGCGAGGACGGTGCCCGCGCTCAGCGTCGCCGCGATCAGCAGCGCCAGCGGCTCCATCAGGCGCCCTCCTTCGGCGCGAGCGTCGCGCTCGAGACCAGCGGCGCGCCGGCGTCGGTGCCCGGGCCCGGCAGCGCGCGCGTCGGCGCGGCGCGGCCCCAGCGCACGCGGTACGCAATCAACGTATCGCTGGCGAGCAGCGTGAACAGCAGCAGGCCCTGGAACACGCCGGTGATCGACTTCGGCAGGCCCAGGCGCGACTGCGCGAGCTCGCCGCCGATGTAGAACATGCTCATCAGCACCGCCGAGAAGACGATGCCGACCGGATGCAGGCGGCCGACGAAGGCGACGATGATCGCGGCGAAGCCGTAGCCCGCCGGCACGTGCGGCGTGAGCTGGCCGAGCGGCCCGGCGAGCTCGAGCCCGCCCGCGAGCCCCGCCATTCCGCCCGACAGCAGCAGCGCGGTCCAGAGCGCCTTGCGCGACGAGAAGCCGGCGTAGCGTGCCGCCGCCGGCGCGAGCCCGCCGACCTGCAGCTGAAAGCCGGCGTAGGTGCGAAACAGCAGCACCCAGAACGCGGCGACTGCCGCGAGCGCGATGAAGAGGCCGATGTTGACGCGCAGCGAGGCGACGAGGCGCGGCACGCTGGTCGCCTTGAGGAACGTGATCGTCTGCGGGAAGTTGTAGCCCGCCGGGTCCTTCCAGGGTCCGTAGACCAGCCAGTTGAGCAGCAGGTCGGCCACGTAGACCAGCATCAGGCTGACCAGGATCTCGTTGGCGTTGAAGCGGTCGCGCAGCAGGGCGACGATCGCCGCCCAGGCCATGCCGCCGAGCACGCTGGCGGCGAGCACGAGCACGAAGAAGGCGCGCGGCGACTCGGGACCGGCCAGCATCGCGACGCCGCCCGCGGCCAGCGCACCGACGATGAACTGCCCTTCGGCGCCGATGTTCCAGACGTTGGAGCGGAAACACACCGCAAGGCCGAGCGCGATCAGCGCGAGCGGCACCGCCTTCACCGCGATCTCGCTGAGCGCGTAGACGCTCTTGACCGGCTCGACGAAGAACATCGCGAGGCCGCGCAGCGGGTCCTTGCCGAGCACCGCGAACAGCACGGTGCCGATCAGCACCGTGAGCGCGAGCGCGAGCAGCGGCGACGCGATGGACATGACGCGCGACGGCTGCGGGCGGGCCTCGAGCCTCAGCATCGGCCAGCCTCGCGGGTGTCAGTGAACCGCAAGCTCGTCCTCCGAACGCGCGCCGGGCCGGTCCCACAGGCCGCTCATCCACTGGCCGATCATCGCCACGCTGGCCTCGGCGGTCGCGACGCTCGGCGACACGCGCCCGCGCGCGATCACGACGAGGCGGTCGCAGATCTCGAACAGCTCGTCGAGCTCCTCGCTCACCACGAGCACGGCGCTGCCGCGGTCGCGCAGCGCGAGCAGCTCGGCGCGGATCAGTGCCGCCGCGCCGACGTCGACGCCCCAGGTCGGCTGCGAGACGATCAGGAGCTTGGGGTCGGCGTCGATCTCGCGCCCGACCAGGAACTTCTGCAGGTTGCCGCCCGAGAGGCTGCGCGCCGCCGCGCCGGGGCCACCCGCCTTCACGTGGAAGCGGCGGATCAGCGCGGCGGCGAGGCCGGCGACGTCGCGCTGGCGGATCCAGCCCGACCGCGAAACCGCGCCGGTGCGCGTGAGCAGCGTGTTCTGCGCGAGCGACAGGCTCGGCACCGCGCCCCGCCCGAGGCGCTCTTCCGGCACGAAGTGGAGCCCCGCGCGCCGGCGCTTCTTCGGCGGCTCGCCGGCGATGTCGCGCTCGAACAGGCGGATCGAGCCGCGCGGCGCGCGCACGTCCTCGCCCGAAAGCGCCGCCATCAGCTCGCGCTGGCCGTTGCCCGATACGCCGGCGATGCCGACGATCTCGCCGGCGCGCACGTCGAAGGCGACGTCGGCGAGGTCGGTGCCGAACGGGTCTTCCTTGGCGAGCGTGAGCCCCGAGACGCCGAGCACCACCTGACGGGCGCTCGCCGGACGGTGCTGCAGCGGCGGCGGCTCGGCGCCGATCATCAGGCGTGACAGGCTCGCGTTGCTCTCGACAGCCGGGTCGACCTCGCCCGCGACCCGGCCGGCGCGCAGCACCGTGCAGTGATGGCAGAGCGCGCGGATCTCGTCGAGCTTGTGGCTGATGTACAGCACGCTGCAGCCCTGTTCGGCAAGCCGCCGCAGCGTGACGAACAGGCGCTGCACCGCCTGCGGCGTGAGCACCGAGGTCGGTTCGTCGAGGATCAGCAGCTGCGGCGCGGTCATCAGCGCGCGCACGATCTCGACGCGCTGGCGCTCGCCCACGGAGAGCGTGTGCACCGGGCGCAGCGGGTCGACCTCGAGTCCGTACTCGCCGGCCACCTCGCGGACGCGCGCCACCACCCTGGCGAGCGGCAGCGACTTGTCGAGGCCGAGCCACACGTTCTCGGCCGCACTCAGCGTGTCGAACAGGCTGAAATGCTGGTAGACCATGCTGATGCCGAGCGCGCGCGCCGCCGCCGGCGATGCGATGCTCACCGGGGCGCCGTTCCAGCGCACCTCGCCAGCGTCGGGCTTGACCGCGCCGTAGATGATCTTCATCAGCGTCGACTTGCCGGCGCCGTTCTCGCCGAGCACGGCGTGGATCTCGCCCGGCTTCACCCGCAGATCGACCGCGTCGTTCGCCCTCACCGCCGGGTACTGCTTGCTGATGCCGACGAGTTCGAGACGCAGCGCGCCGGGCGAGGCAGGCGAGCGGTCGGCAGTCGGCGTGGCGGCAGACGGCATGCGGGCTCCAGGGTCAGGCCGCGAGCGGCGCCGCGGCGGGGTCCGAGTCGACCCCGGCGCCTCGAACCGCCGCGCCGCCAGCGCCCCGCCCGCGCGCGTACTGGCGAACCCCGGCGACGTACGCCTCGACCAGGTTGCGGTCGTCGGCGAGCGTCAGCCACGCGAACACGCGCTCGTGCAGGCTGCGGGCGACGCGGTCGCGCTGCATCGCGACGGCGCCGACGGCCCAGTCCCACACGCACACGTCGGCACTCGCGCCGGGCTCGAACGCGCCGATCTCGTGGCCGAGTTCGAGCGCCTGGGCGGCGCCGCGCGTCGAGGCATGGAGCGCGCTCCACGCGGTGAGGCGCTCGCCGGCGAGCGCCTGCACCTTGTAGGCGTCCGCCATGTTGCGCTGCAGCGAGAGGCTGGTGCCGCCGCCGACGTCGCTGGCGAGGCTTACCGCGATGCCCGCCGCCTCGGCCGCGCGCCAGCCGAACAGGCCACTGCCCAGGAAGAGGTTGGACGACGGGCTGTGCGCGATCTGCGCACCGGCATCCCGAAGCGCGGCGCGATCGGCGTCGTCGAGCCAGATGCCGTGCGCGAACACGCTGCGCCGGTGCAGCAGCCCGACGCGCGCGTACACGTCGAGGTAGCTGCGCGCCTCGGGGAAGAGCTCGCCGACCCAGCGCACCTCGGCGCGGTTCTCGGCGAGATGGGTCTGCATGTAGAGCGTCGCGTCGTCGCGGCAGAGGCGCCCCGCCATCTCGAGCTGCGCCGGCGTGCTGGTCGGCGCGAAGCGCACCGTCACCGCGTAGGCGAGCCGGCCGCGACCGTGCCAGCGCGCGATCAGGTCGATCGACTCGCGCTCGGCGGCGGCGACGCTGGCGTCGAGCAGGTTCGCCGGCGCGTGGCGGTCCATCAGCACCTTGCCGGCGACGAGCCGCATGCCGCGCGACTCGGCGGCACCGAACAGCGCGTCGACCGATGCGGCGTGCACGGTCGGGAAGACCACCGCCGCGGTCGTGCCGTGCGCGATCAGGGCGTCGACGAAGGTCCCGGCGGCGATGCCGGCGTGCGCCGCGTCGGCATGGCGCGCCTCCGCGGGAAAGGTGTGCTGGTCGAGCCAGTCGAGCAGCTCGGTGCCGTAGCTCGCGATCACGTCGATCTGCGGGCTGTGCACGTGGGTGTCGATGAAACCGGGCAGCACCAGCCGGCCGCTGCGGTCGACGCGAGTCCAGTCGGCGCCGGGGTCGGCGGCCTGCACGCCGACGATGCGGCCGCCGTCGACGAGCAGCCAATGGTCGGGCCGATGCCGGACCGCGGGGGAATCGACCTCGCCCCAGCGTGGCGCCGCGCCGAAATCGAGCAGGTCGCCGCGCAGCGCGAAGCGGGTGAGCGCGGGCTCGGCAGGACGGTCGCTCGGCGGCATACGGGTCCGATGATAGGTACTATGCCCCGCACGCCACGCACGCGGCGCCGAGCGGCGCCCGCAAGCGCGCCGCGTCCGCTTGCTCCGACCCAGCCTGATGCAGAACCGTCCGATCCGCTTCTTCCACCGCGGCCGCATCGTCGAGATCGCCGACGCCCCGCCGACGCGCAGCGTGCTCGACTGGCTGCGCGAGGACGCACGCTGCAGCGGCACCAAGGAAGGCTGCAACGAAGGCGACTGCGGCGCCTGCACGGTGCTGATCGGCGAACGCGTGACGGACGAGCGCCCCGGCGACGTCGTCGTCGGCGCACCGGACGGCAGGTCGCGGCTGCGCCTGCGCAGCCTCAACGCCTGCCTGCAGTTCGTGCCGGCGCTCGACGGCAAGGCGCTGTTCAGCGTCGAGGATGTCGCGCAGGTCGGCGATCGAGCCACCGACCCGCTGCACCCGGTGCAGCGCGCGATGGTCGATTGCCACGGCTCGCAGTGCGGCTTCTGCACGCCCGGCTTCGTGGTGTCGCTCTGGCTCGCCTACGAGCGCCACCGCGCCGCCGGCACCCGACCGACGCGCCAGCAGCTCGCCGACGAGCTCGCCGGCAACCTGTGCCGCTGCACCGGCTACCGGCCGATCCTCGACGCGGGCCTCGCGATGTTCGACCTTCCCGAGGCCGTGCTCGACGTCGGCCCGGTGCTCGCCGCGCTCGATTCGCTCGCGAGCGGCGAGGGCTTCGACTACGAGGCGCGGGGCGCGCGCTTCGCGGTGCCGCGCACGCTGGCCGAGCTGGCGGGCGTGCGCGTCGAGCGGCCCGCCGCGCGCATCGTCGCCGGCAGCACCGACGTGGCCCTGTGGGTCAACAAGCTGTTCCGGCCGCTGCCGGACCTCGTCGGCGTCGCCGACGTCACCGCGCTGCAGGCGATCGAGAGCGATGACGAGATGCTGCGGATCGGCGCCGGAGCCTCGCTCGAGCACGCGTTCCGCGCGCTCGTCGCGCGCTGGCCGACGTTGCAGGACCTGTGGCTGCGCTTTGCCGCGCCGCCGATCCGCCACGCCGGAACGATCGGCGGCAACCTCGCCAACGGCTCGCCGATCGGCGACTGCGCGCCGGTGCTGATGGCACTCGGCGCCGAGCTGGTGCTGCGGCGCGGCGACGCCCAGCGCCGCATCGCGCTCGACGCGTTCTACGTCGACTACATGAAGAACCGCCTCGACCCGGGCGAGTTCATCGAGCGCGTCGACGTCCCGCTCGCAAGCGCGGCGGCGGTGCGGGCCTACAAGATCTCGAAGCGCTTCGACTGCGACATCTCGGCGGTGTGCGCGGGGCTCGCGATCGAGCTCGACGCCGGCTCGGTGAAGAGCGCCCGCTTCGCGTTCGGCGGCATGGCGGCGACGGTGCGACGCGCGAGCGAGGCCGAGGCCGCGGTGCTCGGCCAGCCGTGGACCGAGGCCACCCTCTTCGCGGCGCAGGCTGCGCTGGCATGCGACTTCGTGCCGCTGACCGACATGCGCGCGAGCGCGGACTATCGGATGCAGGTCGCGCAAAACCTGCTGCGTCGCTTCTGGCTCGAGACGCGGCCCGAAGCGCCGCTCGCCGCTCACGCGGTGAGCGTGTGGCCGGTGCTGCCGCACGCCGCGCCGGCGCGCGGAGCGGCCGCATGAACCGGCGCATCGACGCGCTGGCCGACGCGGCGGCGGCCGACGCGGACACCTCGGCCCGCTCCGGCAGACCGGACGGCAACGGCCCGCACGCCTACGCCGACCCGTTCCGCCGCGCGCTCGAGTCGACGATGCCCGGCGTGCCCGCCTTCGGCGACCCCGCCGCCGACGCCGCCCGGCGTGCCGGCGGCGCCCGCGTGGGCGTCGCCCGCCCGCACGAGTCGGCGCACCTGCACGTCGCCGGCGCCGCACCCTACATCGACGACCTGCCGGAGCTCGCGGGCACGCTGCAGGCGGCGCTCGGCCTCTCGCCGGTCGCGCACGGCACGCTGCGCGCGTTCGACACCGCGCGCATCGCCGCGCTGCCCGGCGTGGTCGCGGTACTGACCGCTCGCGACATCCCCGGCGTCAACGACTGCGGCCCGGTGCTCCACGACGACCCGATCCTCGTCGAGCGCGAGATCAGCCACGTCGGCCAGCCGGTGTTCGTCGTCATCGCCGACACGCGCGACGCGGCCCGCCGCGCCGCCGCCGAGGCGCCGCGCGTGCTGACGATCGACGCGCTGCCGCCGACCATCGAACCGCTCGATGCGCATCGCGACGAGGCGTACGTGCTGCCGCCGATGCACCTGCGGCGCGGCGACGCGCGCCGGGCGATCGACGCCGCGCCGCATCGTCTCGCGGACACCTTCGCGGTCGGCGGCCAGGAGCAGTTCTATCTCGAGGGGCAGATCTCGGTCGCGATTCCGAAGGAAGACGGCGGCATCTTCGTGCACTGCTCGACCCAGCACCCGAGCGAGATGCAGCACGTGGTCGCGCACGCGCTCGGCATCGCGTCGCACCGCGTGCAGGTCGAGTGCCGGCGCATGGGCGGCGGCTTCGGCGGCAAGGAATCGCAGTCGGCCCTGTTCGCGTGCGTCGCGGCGGTCGCCGCGCAGCGCCTCGGCCGACCGGTGAAGCTGCGCGTCGACCGCGACGACGACTTCCTCATCACCGGGCGGCGCCACTGCTTCCGCTACGAGTACGAGGTCGGCTACGACGACGAGGGCCGCGTGCTCGGCGCCGAGCTGACGATGGTCTCGCGCGCCGGCTTCTCGGCCGACCTGTCCGGGCCGGTGATGACGCGCGCGATCTGCCACTTCGACAACGCGTACTTCCTGCCTGCCGTCGCGGTCCACGGCTACTCGGCGAAGACGCACACGCAGAGCAACACCGCGTTCCGCGGCTTCGGCGGCCCGCAGGGGGCGATCGCGATCGAGAACATCCTCGACTCGATCGCGCGCCGGCTCGGCAAGGACCCGCTCGACGTCCGGCGGGTGAACTTCTATGCCGAGCGTGCGGAGGCGACGCCGCACGCCGCGACGAACGCAGCGCCCGCCGAGCCGCACGATCGCTTCGGAGCCGACCCGCTCGCCGCCCGCAACGTCACGCCGTACGGCCAGGTGGTCGACGACAACGTGATCCACGCACTGGTCGCCGAGCTCGAGGCATCGAGCGACTACCGCGCGCGACGCACCGAGGTCGACGCGTTCAACGCGGCGAGCCCGGTGCTCAAGCGCGGGCTCGCGCTCACGCCGGTGAAGTTCGGCATCTCGTTCAACCTGGTCCACCTCAACCAGGCCGGCGCGCTGGTCCACGTGTACCGCGATGGCTCGGTGCTGGTGAACCACGGCGGCACCGAGATGGGCCAGGGTCTCAACACCAAGGTCGCGCAGGTGGTCGCCCACGAACTCGGCGTCGACTTCGACGCCGTGCGCGTGACGCCGACCGACACCCACAAGGTCGCGAACACGTCCGCCACGGCGGCGTCGACCGGCAGCGACCTCAACGGCAAGGCCGCGCAGGCGGCCGCCGCCGAGATCCGCACGCGGCTGGCCGCGGTCGCCGCCGAGCGGCTCGGCTGCGAGCCGCAGGCGCTGCGCTTCGCGAACGGGCGGGTCACGCCGGCGCCGGGTGCCGCCGTCCGGCCGGCTGCATCGAATGGGCCGACGGCCGACCGCGAGCGCGCCCCCGCACCCGCCGGACCGGCCGGCGCCGAGCCCGACGACGCGCCGCCCGGGTTCACGTTCCGCGAGCTCGTCGAGTTCGCCTACCTCGCGCGAGTCCAGCTCTGGTCCGACGGCTTCTACGCGACGCCCGGGCTGCACTGGGACGCCCAGGCCATGCAGGGGCGGCCGTTCTTCTATTTCGCGTACGGCGCGGCGGTGTCGGAAGTCGTCGTCGACACCCTCACCGGCGAGTCGAAGGTGCTGCGTGCCGACGTGCTGCACGACGCCGGGCGCTCGCTCAACCCCGCCGTCGATCTCGGTCAGGTCGAGGGCGGCTTCATCCAGGGCATGGGCTGGCTCACCAGCGAGGAGCTGGTCTGGCACGCGGCCGACGGCTCGCCGAAGGCGGGCCGGCTGATGACGCACGCCCCGAGCACCTACAAGATTCCCACCGCCAACGACTGCCCGCCGATCTTCGACGTGCGCCTGTTCGACGCCGGCAACGCGGCCGACACCATCCACCGCAGCAAGGCGACCGGCGAGCCGCCGCTCCTGCTCGCGTTCTCGGTGTTCTTCGCGATCCGCGACGCCGTTTCGGCGGCCGGCAACCACCGCGTCGATCCGCCGCTCACCGCGCCGGCGACACCCGAGGCGATCCTGCGCGCGATCACCGCCGTGCAGGCGGGGCGTTGATGGCCCTCGGCTCGCGCATCGACGCGGTGCACGCCGCCGCCGGACGCGCGCTCGCCGCCGGCGAGCCCGCCGTCTGCGTCAGCGTCAGCGCCGCGCGCGGCTCGGTGCCACGCGAACCGGGCTGCCGGATGCTGGTCACGGCGCACGCGATCGCCGGCAGCGTCGGCGGCGGTCACCTCGAACTGAAGGCGATCGAGCGGGCGCGCGCGATGCTCGCGGCCGGCGAGCGCATGCCGATCGCGCAGACCATTCCGCTCGGGCCCGCACTGGGCCAGTGCTGCGGCGGCGTCGTCAGCCTGGCCTACGCGCCGCTCGACGCCGCGCTGCTCGCCGCCTGGCCCCAATCCGCGCCGCGCTTTCACCTGCAGCTCTACGGCGCGGGGCACGTCGGGCGTGCGATCGCGAACGCGCTCGCGCCGCTCGACGTGCGTGTCGACTGGATCGACGAGCGCGAGGCCGAGTTCCCGCCCGCGCTCGGCGGCGAGGCCTGGCCGCCGCACATCGCCCGCGTCTGCGTCGACGCCGTCGAGGCGGAGGTCGCGACGGCGCCGACCGGCGCGTTTGCGGTCATCGCCACGCACCGCCACGACCTCGACCTCTCGATCGCGGCCGCGGCCCTCGCGCGCGGCGACTTCGGCTTCGTCGGCGTGATCGGGTCGGCGACCAAGCGCGCGCGCTTCGCGCACCGCCTCGAGACGATGGGCTTCGCCGCGGCCGCGATCCGGCGCCTGGTCTGCCCGATCGGCCTCGACGGCATCGTCGGCAAGGATCCGGCGGTGATCGCGGCGTCGGTCGTCGCCCAGCTGCTGCAGGTGTCGAGCGGGCCGCTGCGCGTCGGCGCACCTGCGGCGTCATGTCACGACGAACGCGTGCCGGCGGCGTGAAGATCGCCACCTACAACATCAACGGCATCAACGGTCGGCTCGCCAACCTGCTCGACTGGCTCGGCGAAGCGGCGCCCGACGTGGTCTGCCTGCGGGAGCTCAAGACCACCGACGACAAGTTCCCGATCGCCGCATTGCGCGCAGCGGGCTACGGTGCGATCTGGACCGGCCAGCGCACCTGGAACGGCGTCGCCATCCTCGCCCGGGGCGCCGACCCGATCGAGCTGCGCCGGCGCCTGCCGGGCGACCCCTCGGATACGCAGAGCCGCTACCTGGAAGCCGCCGTCAACGGCGTGCTCGTCGCGTGCCTCTACCTCCCGAACGGCAACCCGCAGCCGGGCCCCAAGTTCGACTACAAGCTGGCCTGGTTCGAGCGCCTGATCGCGCACGCCGCGAGCCTGCTCGAGGCCGGCGTTCCGGTCGTGCTGGCCGGCGACTACAACGTGGTGCCGACCGACGCCGACATCTACGCGGTGCGCTCGTACCGCGACAACGCGCTGCTGCAGCCGGAGCCGCGCGCGGCGTTCCGGCGCCTGCTCGAGCAGGGCTGGCTCGACGCGATCCGCAGCCGCTTTCCCGACCAACCGATGTACACGTTCTGGGACTACTTCCGCAACGCGTGGCCGCGCGACGCCGGGCTGCGCATCGACCATCTGCTGCTCTCGCCGAGCGTCGCCGACCGCCTGGCCGACGCCGGCGTCGACCGCGACGTGCGCGGCCGCGAGAAGTCGAGCGATCACGCACCGGCCTGGGTGGTGCTGCGCTGATGGGCACCGTGCCGCTGCAGGTCCCCGGCGCTGCCGATGCCACGGCCGCTGCCGCGCCCGATGGCGGCGACGGCTCCGGCGACGCGCTGCTCGCCGCCCCGCCGCCAGCCGGCAGGCCGTCGGTCGGCCTCGCCGCCGCATGGATGTCGGGCTGGCTCGGCGCGATGCTGGTGATGCTGGTCGCCGGCCGCGAGGCGACCCGCGAGCTGCACGTGTTCCAGATCCTCGAGATCCGGTCGCTGCTCGGGCTGGTGCTGCTGGTGCCGCTGATCGTCGGCGCCGGCGGCTGGCGCACGCTGCGCACCGCGCGCCTGCGCCAGCACGTCGCCCGCAACATCGTCCACTACGGCGCGCAGTTCGCCTGGTTCGTCGCCCTGACGATGATTCCGATCGCGCAGGTGGTCGCAATCGAGTTCACGATGCCGATCTGGACCGCGTTGCTCGCCGCGCTCTTCCTGGGCGAGCGCCTCACCGGCTGGAAAGTCGCCGCGGTGGTGCTCGGGATGGTCGGCTGCGCGGTGATCGTGCGCCCGCACGTCGGCAGCATCGAACCCGGGCAGGCGATCGCGCTCGCATGCGCGCTCGGCTTCGCGGTCTCGGTGATCCTCGTCAAGTCGCTCACCCGCACCGAGGGCGCGGTGACCATCCTGTTCTGGATGCTGCTGGTGCAGTCGCTGCTCGGCGCGGTGCCGGCGCTCCTGACCTGGCGCACGCCGAGCCTCTCGGTGTGGCCGTGGCTCGTGGTGATCGCGATCTGCGGCACCTTTTCGCACTACTGCATGGCGCGGGCGTTGCGCCACGCCGAGGCGACGGTGGTGGTGCCGATGGACTTCCTGCGGGTGCCGCTCAGCGCCGCCGCCGGCTGGCTGATTTATGCCGAGCGCCTCGACGCCGTGAGCGTCGCCGGCGGCGTGCTGATCCTCGCCGCCAACGGGCTCAACCTGGTGCGGCGCCGGGCGAGGCCCGACGCGCTGGCGCCCGACGGGCGCGCCGCCTAGGAACGGCGTGCGGCCGCGGCGCGCAGCACCGCGGCGAGCGCGGGGCGGTTGAGCCCATACAGCGCGGCGGCGCGGCGCATCTCGCCCGCCGCGCGCTCTGCGCCCAGCGCCTCGAGCGCACGCCACACGCGCTGGGCGGTGGAGCGCGAGGACGCGGTCGGTCGCGGGGCGGTCGCGCCGGACCCGAGCAGGCTGCCAGAACGGGGTTGAACGTGGGTGGTCATGGAGGGCTCCTGATGCGGAACCGCCATGTTCGGGTAAACCCTAGGCGAACACCAACTCACGTTGGTGATGCCGCCATTCACGACGCCGACGTCCCGGCGCGCGGGGGGTGATCGCCGCGCGGCGCCGACCGGCTGGCCTAAACGGGCGGCTCTCCGCCGCGGTTATTCTTCGCCGCCATGTACGCGCGCTTCTTCGGCCTGACCCACGAGCCGTTCTCGATCGCGCCCGACCCGCGCTACCTCTTCATGAGCAAGCGCCATCGCGAGGCGCTCGCGCATCTGCTGTACGGCGTCGGCGGCGGCGGCGGGTTCGTGCTGCTCTCGGGCGAGATCGGCGCCGGCAAGACCACCGTCTGCCGGTGCTTCCTCGAGCAGATCCCCGAGAACACCAACGTCGCCTACATCTTCAACCCGAAGCTGACGGTCATCGAGCTGCTGAAGGCAGTATGCGACGAGTTCGGCGTCAAGCCCGAGCCACCGACGCACGGCGAGCCGACCGCGACGACCTACGTCGACGCGCTCAACGCGTTCCTGCTGCAGGCACACGGCGCCGGCCGCAACAACGTGCTGATCATCGACGAGGCGCAGAACCTCTCGGCCGACGTGCTCGAGCAGCTGCGCCTGCTCACCAACCTCGAGACCAGCGAGCGCAAGCTCCTGCAGATCATCCTGATCGGCCAGCCCGAGCTGCGCGCGCTGGTGGCGCGGCCCGACCTCGAGCAGCTGGCCCAGCGCGTGATCGCGCGCTTCCACCTCGACGCACTGACGGAGGCCGAGACCGACCAGTACATCCGGCACCGGCTCGCGGTCGCCGGCACCCACGCCAACCTGTTCGATCGCGCGGCGGCGCGCCGCATCTACCGGCTGACGCGGGGGGTGCCGCGCCGCATCAACCTGCTCTGCGACCGCGCGATGCTCGGCGCCTACGCGACCGGACAGTCGCGGATCAGCGTCGGCATCGTCGACAAGGCGGCCCGTGAGGTGTTCGGCGGCGCCGACGCCAGCCGGGCGGCGCGGCCGTTCACGCAGCGCACCGTCGCGCTCGCCACCGGCGGCATGCTTCTCGGCGGTGCCGGCATCGTCGCGCTCGCCGCGGTCGTGCTCGGCGGCGACCGGGCGGCGTCGACGCGCGGCGTGGCGGCGTCGGCGGTCGCCGCCAGCGCGGCGTCCGGCGCGGCGAGCGGCGCCCGCAGCGCGTCGACGGCCGCGGCCGGCGCGAGCGCCGCATCGGCGGCCGCGTCGCGGCCTGCCGCCGCTGCATCGGGCGTCGAGCGCCCGGCGCCGCGCCCGGCGGCCAACCCCACGCCGCGTCGGGGTCCGGCGTCGGCGGCCGACACGCCGCGGCGCGCGCCACCTCGCAACAGTCCTGCGCCGGCCCCGCGCCGCGCTTCGGCGCCCGCTCCGACGAGCGCCGGCAGTGCTCCGGCACTGCCGGCGAGCGCCGCGCCTTCCTCGACGAGCGCGCTCCCGCGCTGAGAGTCGCCCATGTCGTACATCCTCGATGCGCTGCGTCGCGCCGAAGCCGAGCGCGAACGCGGCGCGGTTCCGGGCATCCACGCCCAGCAATACACCCAGCTGCCGGCCGAGGAGCCGCGTCAGCGCATGCGCATCCTGTGGGCGGCGGCGGCCCTGGCGCTGTTCGCGATCGCCGTGCTGGCGTGGACTCTGCTGATCCGCGATCGGCCGGCGCCGGCACCCGATCCGGCGCTCGCCGGCGCGACCGCCCCCGCCAGCGTCGGCGGCGTCGCCGTCCCGACGGTGCCGCCGGCGACCGGACTCGGGCCGTCGCCGGGCGAGACCGCGGCGGTCGCGCCGCCGACGGCGCCTGCGGCGCGGCGGCCGGCTTCGCGTTCGACCGCCGAGCGCGCGGCCTCGGAGGCTGCGCTCGCGATCGCGCCGCGCGCCGAACCGGTGCCGACGGGCAACGCGGCACCCACGCCGGTACCGTCTCGCACCGCATCGCCGATCGCGCCGTCGTCGCGCGGCGCTCCGGCGGAAGTCACGCCGAGCGCCGAGGCAGGCGTGCCGGCCGCTGGGCCGCCCGCCCGGACCGCACGCGCAACGCCCGGTGCGACCGCCGCCCTGCCCGCGGCGCCGGCTCCCGCCGCGGCGCCCCGCGCCGCCACGGACGCGGCCGCCCCGCGCGTCTACACGCAAGCCGAACTGCCCGACGAGATCCGCCGCGAGCTGCCCCGCATCAGCGTCGGCGGCTCGGCCTACTCCAACGACCCGGCCAGCCGGATGGTGATGGTCAACGGGCAGATCTACCACGAGGGGGACACCCTCGCGCCCAACCTCGTGCTCGAGCGCATCCGGCCGCGCGGCGCCGTGCTCGCGTTCCGCGGCTACCGCTACGAGATCACCTACTAGGCGAGGCTCGCCCCCGCCGGCGCCTCGAGCGAGGTCTCGCCGAGCGAAGCCGCGGCGCACCGCGCACTCGGCGCCGACGGCCGCGGCATGCCGCCGGCGAACTCGGTGCCGGCGAGCATCCGTCAGCGCTCCGCGTCGACGAGCCTGGCGGCAGTGGGCACTGAGGGCGGCGCAGACCCGCCGCGCGATGCGAGGGAGGACCCTCAAGAGCCCCGCGTCAAGACCGGATTGCGCTCAGCCGAGCCGCGCGGGGTCGAGGTACTGCTGGCGGAATTCCTCGAACGGCAGGGTGTCGTTCGCTTCCAGATAGCGCTGCTCGGCGATCGAACCTTCGGCAAGCGCCGCGAAGTAGAGGTGGGTCTCGGGGTCGAGCGGTCGCGCGCGCAGCTCGGCGGCGATCGCCTCCGAGCGCGCGAGCACGAACGGCGTGTGCGCCGAGCCGTGCTCGCTCACCATGGCGTCGAGCACGCGGGCCGACGGCAGCGTGCCCGGCCGGCGCCAGCCCTCGGCCGCCTTCTGCTGGGCGTCGCGGTAGGCGCTGCCGCCGTGCGCGGCGTCGAGCGCAGCGGCGATCGGTGCGCACTCGTCGATGATCGCGGCGCCCCAGTCGGCCAGCGCGACCTCGCTGCCGCCGCGCTCGAGCGCGAGGCCGGGCTCGCGACCGCGCGCCGCAGTCCGGTGCTGGTTGCGTGCCAGCGCGGCGATCTCGGTCGGCGTGTCGGGGGCGCTGTCGCCGAGCAGGCAGTGCAGCAGGAACACGTCAAGGAAGCGCACCGTGTCGGCGCCGATGCCGTTCGGCTCGAACGGGTCGAGGTCCATGCAGCGCACCTCGACGTACTCGACGCCGCGCTGGCGTAGCGCGTGCAGCGGGCGTTCGCCGGGATCGATGACGCGCTTCGGACGGATCGTCCCGTAGAACTCGTTCTCGATCTGCAGCAGCGTCGTCGCGAGCTGGTTGTATTCGCCGCCCGGATTGCGGATGCCGATCGTCTCGTACGCCGGATACGGCCGCGTCAGGGCGTCCTGCAGCGACAAGGCATAGCCGTCGAGGTCGTTGTAGCTCACCGCGAGGGTCGCCTGCGCGTCGCTCTGGTAGCCGAGCCGGCCCATGCGCAGCGAGGTCGCGTACGGCAGGTGATGCGTGTTGGCGCCGAGCGGCTGCAGCTCGTGCGGGCGCCCGGCGACAAAGCTCGAGCAGACCGCCGGGGACGCGCCGAACAGCACCAGCAGCACGAACGAGTGGCGCCGGAAGTTGCGGATCAGTGCGAAGTAGTCGGCGTTCGACAGGCCCGGCAGCGACCAGTTGTAGTGGATGCCCGAGATCGTCTGCATGCGCCGGCCGTAGCGATGCCCGAGGCCCATGCGATAGACGCTCTTGGCGCGGCCGACGTTCGACGAACCGTAGCGGCCGATCGGGATCGTCTCGTCGGTCGGCAGCCCGCACGGCATGCTGCCGGCCCACAGCACCTCGTCGCGGCTCATCTCGCTGAGCACGAACTGGTGGATGCGCGTCAGCTCGCCGAGGCACTCGTCGACGCCGGCGTGCACGCCTGTCACGAGCTCGACCTGCGATTCGCTGAAATCGGTGGTGACGTGCGGGTTGGTGAGCGCCGAGCCGAGCCCGGCCGGATGCGGCGTCAGCGCGAGGCTGCCCTCGTGCGTCGAGCGCAGGCTCTCCTTCTCGATGCCGCGCCGGATGCCCGCCAGGCGTGACGGCGACAAGGCGCCCAGACGTTCCAACAAACCGCTCACCGACGGCCCTCCCGTGTTCTTTGCCCGGACGGTAGCAGAGCGGCTCCGGTCCCGTCGGCGCCCGGCCATCGCGCCGGCGGCGCGCCGACGACGGCTCAGCGCCTTCATCGCCACGCACCGCGAGGCGCGGCGGCCGAGGAGCAGCGCCCGGCCGGGCGCGGCTCCGAAAGACGGGCGCGGCGTCGTCCGACCCCGGCGCATCGCGCGGCGCTGCAACAATCCTCGCCATGCTCCAGTCGCCCCCCGGCCAGTCGACTCTCGAAGACAAGGCATTCCTCTGGCTGCTCGTCCTGGTGAGCCTGGCGTTCGGCTGGATCCTGCTGCCGTTCTACGGCGCGGTGTTCTGGGGCGTGGTGCTCGCGATCGTGTTCGCGCCACTGAACCGGCGCCTGCTCGTCTCGTTCAGGCAGCGCCGCACACTCGCCGCGCTGGCCACCCTGGGCGTCATCGTGCTGATGGTGATCCTGCCGCTCGCGGTGGTCACCGCCGGGCTGGTGCGCGAGGGCACCACGCTTTACGAGCGCATGCAGACCGGCGAATTCAGCATCGGGCGCTATCTCGAGACGATCACCGGCGCGCTGCCGCCGAGCGTGCTGCGCGTGCTCGACACGTTCGGCATCGGCGACCTTGCCGCACTGCGCGAGAAGGTCGCGGCAGGCGCGGCGCAGGGCACCCAGCTGCTCGCGACGCGCGCACTCGCCTTTGGCCAGAACACGCTCGACTTCGTGGTCGCGTTCTTCATCACGCTGTACCTGGCGTTCTTCCTGCTGCGCGACGGCGGCGGCCTCGCCCGCATGATCGTCGACGCGATCCCGCTCGACCCGGGCACCAAGCGGAGCCTCTTCGGCAAGTTCGCCACCGTGATCCGCGCCACCGTCAAGGGCAACATCGTCGTCGCCGCGGTCCAGGGCGCGCTCGGCGGTTTCGCGTTCTGGTATCTCGGCGTGCACGGCCCGCTGCTGTTCGGGGTGCTGATGGCGTTCCTGTCGCTGCTGCCCGCGGTCGGCGCCGCGCTGGTCTGGCTGCCGGTGGCGATCTACTTCCTCGTCACGGGCGCGATCGCCAAGGGGCTCGGTCTCATCGCGTTCGGGGTTCTCGTGATCGGGCTGGTCGACAACGTGCTGCGCCCGGTGCTCGTCGGCAAGGACATCAAGATGCCCGACTACCTGGTGCTGATCTCGACCCTCGGCGGGATCGCGATCTTCGGCCTCAACGGCTTCGTGATCGGGCCGGTGATCGCGGCCATGTTCATCGCCTGCTGGGACATCTTCGCCTCGGCGCGCGAGCGCGCGCGCAGCACGCCGGCCGGGCCGCGGCCCTGACGAAGCGGGCCGGGACGCGGCGGCGCTTCAGCGAGTGGCGGCGTCCGGCAGGGAACAGGAACTCGACCGCGTCGAAGCCCGCCGCCGCCGCACGACGAAGCGCGCCAGGAACGGCACTTCGGTGAACAGCAGCGACAGGTCGGCGGCGAAGCGCGGCTTCGATGAAGGCGAAGGCGCGGCGCGCTCCCACCCCAGCGCGCCGGCGGGGTGGGGCACGAGCGCGCCGCATCCGGCGCCGAAGCGGAGGCGCCCGCCGCGGCCCTCGCCGGGGGCGTCGGGCGGCGCTGCGGTCCTCAGCGGCCCGGCTGCTTGACCGTGCGCAGGTACGGCTTGATGGTCTTGAAGCCTTCGGAATAGGTCGCGCGCGCCTCGTCGTCCGACACCGAGCCGGCGATGATCACGTCGTCGCCCGGGCGCCAATTCGCCGGCGTCGCGACCTTGTGCGCCGACGTGAGCTGCATCGAGTCGAGCACGCGCAAGATCTCGTCGAAGTTGCGTCCCGTGGTCATCGGGTACGTCAGCATCAGCTTGATCTTCTTGTCGGGCCCGATCATGAACACCGAGCGCACCGTCGCGTTGTTGGCGGCGGTGCGGCCGTCCGAGCCGACCTCGTCGGCCGGCAGCATGTTGTAGAGCTTGGCGACGTGGAGGTCGGGGTCCGCGATGATCGGGTAGTTGACCTTCGCGCCTTGCGTCTCCTCGATGTCCTGTGCCCACGCGCCGTGGCGGTCGACCGGGTCGGCCGACAGGCCGATCAGCTTGGCGCCGCGCCGGGTGAACTCGGGCTCGATGCGCGCCATGTAGCCGAGTTCGGTGGTGCAGACCGGCGTGAAGTCCTTCGGATGCGAGAACAGGATCGCCCACTGGTCGCCGATCCACTCGTGGAAGCGGATGCGGCCCTGGGTCGTCTCGGCTTCGAAATCGGGGGCGGTGTCGTTGATGCGCAGGGACATGGGTGCGGCTCCTGTTGGCTACGGACGAGCCTTCGAGTATGCGGCAGGCGCGCGCCGCGCCAACCCGGGAAAGGCCGACCCGCGAGGCGTCACGGCACTGCCGCCGCGCGTCACTCCATCTTGATGCCGGCGGTGCGCACCACCTCGCCCCAGCGCTTGACCTCGTTCTCCTGGAAGCGCCTGAGGTCGGCGCCGACCAGGCCGCTCGGCGAGGCGCCCTGCTCGATCATGGTCTTGCGGATCGCCGGCTGCTTGAGGATCGCGGTGATCTCGCCCTGCAGCTTGGCGAGCACCGGCTGCGGCGTGCCCGCCGGCGCGAACAGGCCGTACCAGGCGTTCGCGAAGTAGCCCGGCACGCCCGACTCGGCGACCGTCGGCACGTTGGGCAACGCCGGGCTGCGCTCGGGGTCGGCGACCGCGAGCGCCTTGAGGCCGCCGCTCGCGATGTGCGCGGCGACCAGCGGCAGGTCGGCGAACATCACCGGCACGCGGCCGGCGAGCAGATCGCTCAGCGCGCCGGCACTACCCTTGTAGGGCACGTGCTGCATCGACGTCTTGGTCATGAACTTGAACAGCTCGCCCGCGAGGTGCTGCGACGCCCCCACACCGCCCGACGCGTAGCTGATCTCGCCCGGCTTTTTCTTCAGCAGCGCGACCAGCTCGGCCGCGCTGCGCGCCTCGATCGACGGGTGCACGACGAGCACCAGCGTGACGGTACCGATCAGTGCGACCGGCGCGAAGTCCTTCAGCGCGTCGTACGGCATCTGGGGGTAGATGAGGCCGTTGGTCGCGTGCGTGCCGATCGAGCCCATCACCAGCGTGTAGCCGTCGGGCGCGGCCTTGGCCACCGCTGCGGCACCGATGTTGCCGCCAGCGCCGGCGCGGTTGTCGACGACCACCGGCTGGCCAAGCCGCTCGGACAGCGCGTTGCCCATCAGGCGCGCCAGCACGTCGGTCGAGCCGCCCGGCGCGAACGGCACGATGATGCGCATCGAGTGCGACGGGTAGTCCTGGGCCGTGGCGAACGGCAGCGCGCTCGCGAGCGCGGCCGCGGCGAAACCGCGCAGCACGCGTCGACGCTGGAGAAAGGTCATGCAGTCACCTCGAGTTGCGCCACATGGCCCGACGGGGTGCCGAGCACCGTCGTCCGCTCCAGGTGGCGGCGCAGCGCCGGATCGTAATCGCCGAGTGCCAGGTGCATGGTCGAGCGGTTGTCCCAGATCAGGAGGTCGTTCGGCTGCCAGACATGGCGGTAAGCGAACTGCGGCCGCGTCGCGTGGCGGATCAGGACGTCGATGAGCGGCTGGCTCTCCTCGGGCGTCATGCCTTCGAAGCACTTGACCTTCTCGCCGATGTAAAGCGCCTTCCTGCCGGTCTCGGGGTGCACGCGAACGATCGGCTGGGCGATCGGCGGGTTGAGGCGCCGGTTCTCGGCTTCCCACTCGGCCGAGAGGTTCGAGTTCTTGCGCTCCGAGTGATGGATGCCGTGCAGGTCGGCGATCAGCTTCTTCATGCCCGACGACAGCGCGTCGTACGCCAGCACCATGTTGGCGAACATGGTGTCACCGCCCACCATCGGAACGTCGACCGCGCGCAGCAGCGAGCCGAGCGCCGGCCGCAGCGTGAACGACATGTCCGAGTGCCACAGCTGCCCCGTGTAGCGCGAGTTCGAGGGGCTGCCATCGGCCTGCGCGTCGTTGGTCACCATCAGAAGCTCGGGATGGCGAGGGTCGCGGTCCTTCGGCAGGTTGTCGTGACGGTCGAGCTCGCCGAAGCGGCGGCTGAACGCGATGTGCTGCTCGCGCGTGATGCGCTGCCCCCGCACCAGCAGCAGCCCGCGGTCGAGGAAGGCCTGGTGCACCACCGCCCAGTCCTCGTCGCCGACCGGGCGCGTCAGGTCGAGGCCACGCACCTCGGCGCCCATCGCATAGGACAGCGGTCGAATCTCCACACCCATCGTCGTCTCCGAGAGCCGGCCACCGTGGCGCGGCGAAGGCGCTATTCGAGCACGCCTCGATCTCCAAGAGAAGCGATAAAATCTGAAGCATTGTCCCGCCGGCGGAATCAATGAACCTGCAGCGCCTCGAGACCTTCGTCGCGGTGGCGCACGCCGGCAGCTTCCGCCGGGCCGCCGAGACGCTGCACCGCTCGCAGTCGGCGGTCAGCAAGCACGTCCAGCAGCTCGAGGCGGAACTCGGCGTCGCGCTGTTCGAGCGCACGACCCGGCGCGTCGCCATCACCGCCGAGGGGCGCGTGCTGCTGAACCGTTTCAACGCGGTGCTCGAGGAGCTGCGCGCGATCCCGACCGAGCTGCGCGAGCACTCCGACCTGCGACGTGGCCGGGTCTCGATCGGCGCGGTGCCGTCGATCTCGTCGCAACGCCTCCCGGCCACCATCGCGGCGTTCAAGCGGCGCTACCCGGGCGTCACGATCGAACTGCACGAGGGCTTCGCCGACCACATCTACCGCGACGTGCAGGAGCGCAAGACCGACTTCGCGGTCGGGCCCCTGCTCGACGGCATGAGCGAGTTCCGCTGCGAGCCGCTGGTCACCGATCGCTTCGTCGCCGTGGTGCCGGCCGGGCACGCGCTTGCGGGCGCGGCCGAGGTGTCGCTCGCCGACGTGGCCGGCGGGCCTCAGCTCTGCACCGCTGCCGGCACCGCGCTGCGCGAATCGGTCGAAGAGGCGTTTCGGCGCGCGCGCCAGCGTTTCGAGGCCGCCATCGAGGTGTCGCACCACCAGACCCTGTTCAGCCTGGTGGCAGCGGGGCTCGGCATCGCGCTGCTGCCGCGCCTCTGCGTGCCGGCCGGGCGGCAGCGCCGCTGCGCCATCGTGCCGCTCGCGCCGCCGGGCATCGCCCGCGAGATCTGCATCGTCACCCTGCGCGGCAAGACGCCGACACCGGCGGCGCAGCGCTTCGCCCAGATGATCGCGGCGGCGTTGCAGGAGCGGCCGCCGCGCGGCCGCACGGCCTAGCTCGGGGCGAGCGACACGCTGCGGCGGCGTCGCGTCACGGCGCCCGCCGCGGCCCGCCTGGGGTCTCGCGAACGCGCGCGCTCAGCGCGCCGCGTCGGGCAGCTCGATCTTGACTTCGAGGACCTCGAAGTTGTCCTGCCGGTCGACGTTGACGCGGATGTCCTCGGGCCGGATCGAGACGTACTTCGAGATCACCGCGACGAGTTCGCGCTGCAGCTGCGGCAGGTAGTCCGATGCGCCGGGGCGGCCGCTGCGCTCGTGCGCGAGGATGATCTGCAGGCGCTCCTTGGCGAGCGTGGCGGTCTTCTTCTTCTCGCCGAGCAGGAAGGAAAGGATCGACATCGCCTACCTCCCGCCGAACAGGCGCTTGAGGAAGCCCGGCTTTTCGGCGTCGACGAAGCGCATCGGGCGCTGCTCGCCAAGGAAGCGCGCGACCACGTCCTTGTACGCCTCGGCGACGTCGGTGTCCTTGAGGTGCACCGCCGGAATGCCCTGGTTCGACGCGTCGAGCACCTTGTCCGACTCGGGGATCACGCCGATCAGCGGGGTGCGCAGGATCTCCTGGATGTCGTCGAGCGAGAGCATCTGCCCGCCGGCGACGCGGTTCGGGTTGTAGCGCGTGATGAGCAGGTGCTCCCTGACCGGGCTCGAGCCCTCGATCGCGCGCTTGGTCTTGGAGCTCAGCATGCCGAGGATGCGGTCGGAGTCGCGCACCGACGAGACCTCGGGATTGGTGACGATCAGCGCCTCGTCGGCGAAGTGCATCGCCATCAGCGCGCCGGTCTCGATGCCCGCGGGCGAGTCGCACACGATGTACTCGAAGCCCATGTCGGTGAGCTCCTTGAGCACGCGCTCGACGCCGTCCTGCGTGAGCGCGTCCTTGTCGCGGGTCTGCGAGGCGGCCAGCACGTAGAGGTTGTCGCACTGCTTGTCACGGATCAGCGCCTGGTTCAGGTTGGCTTCGCCCTGGATCACGTTGATCAGGTCGTAGACCACGCGGCGCTCGCAACCCATGATGAGGTCGAGGTTGCGCAGACCCACGTCGAAGTCGATCACCGCGGTCTTGTGGCCGGCCAGCGCGAGGCCGGCCGAGAAGCTGGCGCTGGTCGTCGTCTTGCCGACGCCGCCCTTGCCGGAAGTCACCACCACGATCTTCGTCATTCGCTTGCTGTCCTGGTTTGCTGAAGGGAGCGCGGCCGCGCGTGCTGCGGGCGACGCCGGGCGCGGGTTCAACTCGCGAGCCGCTCGACGCGGATCGCGTTGCCGTCGAGGCGCACCTGCGCCGGCTTGCCGAACACGTCGTCCGGCAGCGCCGCTTCGAGCGTGCGGTAGGTGCCGGCGATCGACACCAGCTGCGGCTCCATGCAGGTGCTGAAGATGCGGGCCGCGCTGTTGCCGCGCGCCCCGGCGATCGCCCGGCCGCGCAGCGGCGCGTACACGTGGATGTGGCCGTCGGCGATTACCTCGGCGCCGAAGTTCACCGCGCCCATCACCACGAGGTCGCCGCCGCGCGCGTAGACCTGCTGGCCCGAGCGCAGCGGGCCGTCGATCACGAGCGTGGTCGCCGGCGCGGCGATCGGCGCGGCCGGCGCGGCGATCGGCGCGGCCGGCGCGGCGACAGGAGGTGCCTCGATCGGCGCAGCCGCCGCGGCAGCCGGCGCGCTCTCGGGCGTCGCCGTGACGCTGCCGTTCGGTGCCGCGAAGGTCGACGAGTCGCCGAGGCCCGCATCGAGGGCCGCGCTCATCTGCTCGGGATTGCCGCGCTCGACGCCGACCGCGAGCAGGCGGCGCCGGCGCAGCAGCTCGACCAGTGCGGTGAAGTCGATCGGGCCGGCCTCGCCCTGCACCTGCGAGAGGTCGATCACCACCGGATCGTGGTCGAACAGCCCCGGCGTCGCTCCGAAGCGCTCCTCGATCGCGGCGGCGAGCCGGCCGAGATCGGTGGTCTTGAGGACCAGCGCGATCAGCGTGAGCGTCGCGTTCCTGAGCTCGAAGACGCTGTTGCGGGATTGGCTGGAGACGGCGGACATCGAGGCGGCGCGGCGCGCAAAGCGCTGAGTTTAGCGGCGGCGCGCGGTGGTCCCGACCGCACCGTTGGGCTGCGGCCGGCGCGCTTCAAGGCCCTGCCGGCGACGCTGGAGCCCCGTGGCATCGGCACCGAGACGCTGCGCTGCCGATATAACCCGGCACCGGCCGCCCGGCCGATGCCAGGAGAACGCGATGCAATGCCCCGTCTGCCAGAACGTGACGCTCGTGATGTCGGAACGCCAAGGCATCGAGATCGATTACTGCCCGAACTGCCGCGGCGTCTGGCTCGACCGCGGGGAGCTCGACAAGATCATCGACAAGTCCGCCGCGCTCGCCGCGCCGGGCGTCGCGAGCGCGGCGAGCGCGGCGTCCGACCCGTACCGACAGCCGCAGCCATACCCGACGCAGCCCGGCCAGCACCCGCAGGGCGGTTACTACAAGAAGAGGAAGCGCGATGGCTTCCTCGGCGACCTGTTCGATTTCGACTGAGCGCCGGTCAGACCGCGGCGCGGCCGGCCGATGACGTCGGCGACCAGCGAACGGGCGCGCTCAGCGCGTGCGCATCGAACCTTCGTACCAGCGCTTGACGAGCGCGCGCTCGGCGTCCGTCATCTGCGTCGCGTTGTTGAGCGGCATGGTCTTGAGCACCACGGCCTGCTGGTAGACCAGCTGGGCGTTCGCCTGGATCCGCTCGGGCGTGTGCAGCTCGACGTTCTTCTGGTGCAGCGTCGCGTTGTGGCAGATCACGCAGCGCTGCTCGATCACCGGCTGCACCTGGGCCAGCGTGACCAGTCCAGGCGCTGGTGCGACCGCTGCGGCGGCGCCGCTGGCGCCCGCTGCCGGCGCTGCCGGCTCTGCCGACTCGCGGGGCGCGATCGCGAGCCCCACCGCGACGATGATCGCGACGCCCACCCCCGCGTACTCCCACGGCACCCGGCGCCCCGCCACCTTGGCCTTGTGGCGCGCGACGAACGCATGGCGGATCAGCGCGCCGGCGAGCATCAGCGCGACCAGCACCAGCCAATTGTGGCGCGCCTGGTAGAGCCAGCCGTAGTGGTTCGACAGCATCGCCACCAGCACCGGCAGCGTGAAGTAGGTGTTGTGGACGCTGCGCTGCTTGGCGCGCTGGCCGTGCACCGGGTCGACCGGCTGGCCGGCGCGCAGCTGCGCGACGACCTTGCGCTGGCCGGGAATGATCCAGTGCCCGACGTTGGCGGTCATCGCGGTCGCGAGCATGGCGCCGGTCAGCAGGAACGCGGCACGGCCGGCGAACAGGCGGCAGGCCAGCCATGCCGCGAGCACGACGACCGCGAACACCAGCGCACCGACGATCAGGTCGCCGTGGCGGCGCGGCCCGAACACGCGGCAGATCGCGTCGTAGGCGACCCAGAAACCGACCAGGAACACCAGCGAGGTCGCGGCTGCGGCGAAACCCGACCAGTCGTGCACGTTGCGGTCGACCAGGAAGGTGTCGGCGTTGACGAGGTAGAGCACCACGAACAGCGCGAACCCGGACATCCAAGTCCAGTAGCTCTCCCAGTAGAACCAGTGCAGGTGCTCCGGCAGCGCCGGCGGCGCGACGACGTACTTCTGCGGGTTGTAGAAGCCGCCGCCGTGCACCGCCCAGAGCTCGCCGTCGACGCCCTTCGCCCTGAGCGCCGGGTCGGTCGGCGGCTTCAGGCTGAAGTCGAGAAAGACGAAGTAGAACGAGGAGCCGATCCACGCGATCGCGACGATCACGTGGGTCCAGCGCAGCAGCAGGTTGGCCCAGTCGAGGACGTACGCGTCCATCGGTCAGCGCGCCGCGGGAAAGTGGCCGGCAGCCATCAGCTGCCGCGGTAGGTCGAGTACGCCCACGGGCTCACGAGAAGCGGCACGTGGTAATGCCCGCCGGCCTCGGCGATGCCGAACTCGAGCGGTACCCGATCGAGGAACGGCGGGTCGGGCAGTGCGACACCCCGTGCGCGGAAGTAGCCCGCCACGTCGAACACGAGCCGGTAGCGGCCGGTGCGGAAGGTGGCGCCGTCGAGCAGCGGCGCGTCGGCGCGGCCGTCGGCGTCGAGCGTGAACTCGCGCAGCAGCGCGGGTTCGGCGTCGATGCGGAAGAGCGCCACCTGCATGCCGGCGGCCGGCGAGCCGTGCGCGGTATCGAGAACGTGCGTCGTGAGTCGGCCCATGCGTGCTGGCGGGTTGGTGGTTTCATGCGCCGGGACGGCGCGACAAAGTGTATACAGCGCGCATCGCATGCACGCCTGCGCTTTTCGCCCTGCACGTTCCGAGCCACCGATGATGACCTCCGACTACCCCCGCGACCTGACCGGCTACGCCGGCAAGCCCCCGCACGCGCGCTGGCCGGGGGGCGCACGCATCGCGCTGCAGTTCGTGCTGAACGTCGAGGAAGGCGGCGAGAACTGCGTGCTGCACGGCGACGAACGCTCCGAGACGTTCCTCTCCGAGATCAGCGGCGCCGAGGCCTATGCCGCGCGGCACCTCTCGATGGAGTCGATCTACGAATACGGCTCGCGCGCCGGCGCCTGGCGCATCCTGGACGAGTTCGCGCGGCGGAGCCTGCCGCTCACGGTGTTCGGCGTCGCGATGGCGCTCGAGCGCACCCCCGAGCTGACGCGCGCGATCATCAGCGCGGGCCACGAGATCGCCTGCCACGGCTGGCGCTGGATCCACCACCAGCACATGCCGGAGGCCGAAGAGCGCGTCCACATCGCGACCGCGACCCGCATCATCCGCGAGCTCACCGGCGGCGCGTGGCCGCTCGGCTGGTACACGGGACGCGACAGCCCCAACACCAAGCGCCTGGTCGCCGACCACGGCGGCTATCTCTACGACAGCGACTACTACGGCGACGACCTGCCGTTCTGGATGCCGGTGACGGCCAGCGACGGTCGCACGCTGCAGCGCCTGGTGATCCCGTACACGCTCGACAGCAACGACATGCGGTTCGCGTCGCCGGCCGGCTTCGGCAGCGGCGACGAATTCCTGCGCTACCTCGTCGACGCATTCGACGTGCTCTACGCCGAGGGCGACCCGGCCGGCATCGACCGCCCCAAGATGCTGTCGATCGGCATGCACGCGCGCATCCTCGGACGGCCCGGTCGCTTTCGCGCGCTGCAGCGCTTTCTCGACCACGTTCAGCGCCATGACGGCGTGTGGATCTGCCGCCGCATCGACATCGCACGCCACTGGTCCGAGCTGCATCCGGCGCCGACCGGCATGGCCTGAGCCTTGCATCGGCGCCCCGTGTTCGAGCCTCTTCCACGCTGCACGAGGACGCTGCCATGACCGATCGAGCCGCTGCTCCCGACGTTCTTCCGACGCGCGGCGCCGCGCGACGGCGCCTGTTGCGCTCCCTCGGCGCCGGCGTGGCGGCCGCGTGGGGGCTGCCGGCGTTCGCCGCGTATCCCGAGAAGCCGATCCGCATCGTCGTCACCTTCGCTGCCGGCGGCGCGAGCGACATCGTGGCCCGCGTCGTCGGCGAGCAGCTCGGCAAGAAGCTCGGCCAGTCGGTGATCGTCGACAACAAGCCTGGTGCAGGCGGCTCGATCGGCGGCACCAACGTGGTGCAGTCGCCGCCCGACGGCTACACCCTGATGCTCTCGAACTCGACGCCCATCTCGATCGGCCCGTTCGCGCTCGACAAGCAGCCCTACGATCCGGTCGCCGACTTCACCCACGTTGCGCTGATCGGCTCCGCGCCGTGCGTCGTGATGGCCAACCCGCAGGCCGGCATCAACACCATCGTCGACCTCGAGAATGCCGCGCGGCGCGCCGGCTCGCTGCAGTTCGGCTCGGGCGGCCCGGCGTCGATCGGCCACATCTACGGCGAGCTGATGAGCCGCGCGCTCGGCATCAAGCTCACCCACGTGCCGTACCGCGGCGGCGCCCCGATGACGACCGACCTGATCTCGGGCGTGGTGCCGGTCGGCATCGACGTGATCACCGCGTTCGTGCCGTTCTTCAGGAACGGCCAGATCAGGCCGCTCGTCGTGACCTCGCGCGAGCGTTCGCCGCTCGCGCCCGAGGTGCCGACGGTCGCCGAGTTCGGCAAGTCGAGCCTCGTGCTCGACAACTTCTTCGGCCTCTCCGCACCGCCGCGCCTGCCGTCCGACGTCGTCGCGCGCCTCAACGTCGCGACCAACGAGGTGCTCGCGCAGCCCGACATCCGGCGCCGTCTGCTCGAGCTCGGCGTGACGATCACGCCCGACTCGCCCGCGGGCTTCGATCGCTTCGTGCGGGCTCAGGTCGGCACCCTCGGGCCGCTGGTGAAGACGATCCGGGTCACACTCTGAGGTTTCGACGACGCCCGCTTCGCACCCGATGGCCGATCAACTCTCGCTCGCGCAACTCAACGCCGCGTCGGCCGACACTTTCGCCCAGCTGCTTCGCGGCACCTACGAGCACTCGCCGTGGATCGTCGAGCGCGCCGCCGCCCGCCGGCCCTTCGCGAGCCTCGCCGCGCTCAAGCGCGCGCTCGTCGAGGTGGTGCGCGACGCCGGCGCCGAGCAGCAGCTCGCGCTCGTGCGCGCCCACCCCGAGCTCGCCGGCAAGGCGATGGCGGCCGGCACGCTGACCACGGAATCGGCCAACGAACAGGGCAAGGCGGGCCTGACGGCGTGCACGCCCGACGAGCTGACGAAGATCCGCGAACTGAACGCCGCGTACCGCGCGAAGTTCGGCTTCCCGTTCATGCTCGCGGTGCGCGGGCCGCGCGGCGACGGCCTCCCGAAGGCGCGGATCATCGCGACCTTCGAGCGGCGCCTCGCCAACCATCCGGACTTCGAGTTCCGCGAGGCGCTGCGCAACGTGCACCGGGTCGCCGAGCTGCGCCTGGCGGACGCGTTCGGCGCGACGCCCGAGGCCGGCAACCGCATCTGGGACGACGCCGAGCAGCTCGCCGCGCACAGCGACCCCGGCTTTGCCGAAGCCGGCCAGCTCACGGTCACCTATCTCACCGACGCGCACCGCAAGGTTGCCGCGCAGCTCGAGCGCTGGATGCGCGAGGCCGGCTTCGACGAGGTGAGCGTCGACGCCGTCGGCAACGTGGTCGGCGTCTACCACGGCAGCGACGCGGGCGCGCCGCGGCTGCTGACCGGCTCGCACTACGACACCGTCCGCAACGGCGGCAAGTACGACGGCCGGCTCGGCATCCTGCTGCCGCTCGAGGCGGTGCGCGCCCTCGCGCGGAGCAGCCGGCGCCTCCCGTTCGGGATCGAGCTCGTCGGCTTCGCCGAGGAGGAAGGCCAGCGCTACGCGGCGACCTTTCTCGGCTCCGGCGCGCTCACCGGCCACTTCGATCCGGCCTGGCTCGATCAGCGCGACGCCGACGGCGTGACGATGCGCGAGGCGATGCGCGCGGCCGGCCTCCCGGGCACGCGGGAGGCGATCGCCGCGCTGCGCCGCGACGCGTCGAAGTACCTCGGCTTCGTCGAGGTGCACATCGAGCAGGGCCCCGTGCTCGCCGACCTCGACCTGCCGCTCGGCGTCGTGACTTCGATCAACGGCAGCGTGCGATTCGCCGGCGAGGTGATCGGCCAGGCCAGCCACGCCGGCACGACGCCGATGAACGCGCGCCGCGACGCCGCGGTCGCGGTCGCCGAGCTCGCGCTCTTCCTCGAGCGCCGGGCGAATGCCGACCCGGCGCTCGTCGGCACCATGGGCATCCTCGAGGTGCCGAACGGTTCGACCAATGTCGTGCCCGGGCGCTGCCGCTTCACGCTCGACATCCGCGCGACGACCGACCCGGTGCGCGACGCCTGCGTGGCCGACGTGCTGGCCGAGCTGCAGGCGATCGCCGCCCGCCGCGGCGTCACCGCCCACGTCGAGGAGACGATGCGCGCCGCCGCCGCGCCGTCCGACCCTGGCTGGCAGGCGCGCTGGGAACGCGCGGTCGGGGCGCTCGGCGTTCCGGTGCACCGCATGCCGAGCGGCGCCGGCCACGACGCGATGAAGCTGCACGCGCTGATGCCGCAGGCGATGCTGTTCGTGCGCGGCGAGAACGCCGGCATCAGCCACAACCCGCTCGAATCGTCGACCGCCCACGACATGCAGCTCGCCTTCGACGCCTTCATGAACCTGCTCGACGATCTCGCCCGCGAACGCGCGGCGAGCGGGAACGCCGCATGAACGCCTGCGACCGGCTCGACGCGTGGGTCGACGCGGCGTTCGACGACGAGGTCGCGTTCCTGCAGGCGCTGGTGCGCATCCCGACCGACACGCCGCCCGGCGACAACGCGCCGCACGCGGAGCGCACCGCCGAGCTGCTGCGCGGCTTCGGCCTCGACGTCGAGGCGCATCCGGTCGACACGCGCGAGGTCGAGGCCGCGGGCCTGCAGTCGATCACCAACCTCGTCGTGCGGCGGCGCTACGGCGACGGCCCGGTGATCGCGCTCAACGCGCACGGCGACGTGGTGCCGCCCGGCGACGGCTGGACGCGCGACCCGTACGGCGGCGAGGTGGTCGACGGCAAGCTCTACGGGCGTGCCGCGGCGGTCAGCAAGAGCGACTTCGCGACCTACACCTTCGCGCTGCGTGCGCTCGAGTCGCTGCACGAGCCGCTCGCCGGCGGCGTCGAGCTGCACTTCACGTACGACGAGGAGTTCGGCGGCGAGCTCGGTCCCGGCTGGCTGCTGCGCCACGGCATCGTCCGCCCCGACCTGCTGATCGCGGCCGGGTTCAGCCACCAGGTGGTGACCGCGCACAACGGGTGCCTGCAGCTCGAGGTGACGCTGCATGGCCGCGCCTCGCACGCCGCGTACCCTTCGACCGGCGTCGACGCGCTGCAGGCGGCGGTGCAGGTGCTGCAGGCGCTCTACGCCCGGAACGAGGCGTATCGCGCGATCACCTCGCAGGTGCCCGGCATCACGCACCCGTACCTGAACGTCGGCCGCATCGACGGCGGCACCAACACCAACGTCGTGCCGGGCAAGGTCGTGCTCAGGCTCGACCGCCGCATGATCCCCGAGGAGGACCCGGCGGCCGTCGAGGCATCGATCCGCGAGGTGATCGCCGGTGCGGTCGCAGGCCAGCCCGAGATCCGTGTCGAGATCCGCCGCCTGCTGCTCGCGCGCGCGCTCGTCCCGCTCGAAGGGAACAGCGCGCTGGTGAGCGCGCTGCAGCGCCACGCGGCGGCGGTGTTCGGCGAGCCGATCGAGGTCTCGGGAACGCCGCTCTACACCGACGTGCGGCTCTACGGGGAGGCCGGGATCCCGGCCGCGATCTATGGCGCCGGCCCGCGCACCGTGCTCGAGTCGAACGCGAAGCGCGCCGACGAGCACCTCGTGCTCGACGACCTGCGCGGCGCGACCAAGGTGATCGCGCGCACCTTGTACGAGCTGCTCGGCGGGCGCGGCTGAGGCAGCGTCGACGGCACGCGGCCGCACGGCCGCTCGCGATCAGCCCGTCGCACGCTCGTCAGTCCTCGCAAACCCGCATCCGGAAGGTGTGCACAGAAGTTGCATTCCGTTGGAGCATTGGCGTTTCGCCGCACCTCACCCTGGAGCCTCGATGACCCGCAAGCAACCGTCCCGCCGTCTGTTCGTCGCCACGCTGAGCGGGCTCGCGCTCGCCGCCGCCAGCCTGCCGGCGACAGCACAGGAGACGCCGATCCGTTTCCAGCTCGACTGGCGCTTCGAAGGCCCGGCGGCCCTCTTCCTGATGCCGATCACCAAGGGCTACTTCAAGGCCGAGAAGCTCAACGTCACCGTCGACGCCGGCAACGGCTCGGGCGGCACCGTCACACGCGTCGCCTCGGGCTCGTACGACATGGGCTTCGCGGACATGGCGGCGCTGATGGAGTTCCAGGCCAACAACCCGACCGCGCCGAACAAGCCGGTCGCGGTGATGATGGTCTACAACAACACGCCGGCGGCGGTCCTCGCGCTCAAGAAGTCGGGGATCGCCAAGCCGGCCGACCTCAACGGCAAGAAGCTCGGCGCCCCCGTGTTCGACGCCGGCCGCAAGGCGTGGCCGATCTTCGCGAAGGCCAACAACATCGGCAGCGTGGCCTGGACCGCGATGGACCCGACGCTGCGCGAGACCATGCTGGTGCGCGGCGACGTCGACGCGATCACCGGCTTCTCGTTCACCTCGCTGCTCAACATCGAGGCGCGCGGCGTCAAGACCGGCGAGATCGTCGTGCTGCCGTACCCCGAATACGGCGTCAAGCTCTACGGCAACGCGATCATCGTGTCGGAAGACTTCCTGAAGAAGAACCCCGAGGCCGTGAAGGCGTTCCTGCGCGCGTTCACCAAGGGCGCGCGCGACGTCATCGCCGACCCGCAGGCCGGCATCGCCACCGTGAAGGCGCGCGACGGCATCATCAACGAGCAGCTCGAGCTGCGCCGCCTCAAGCTCGCGCTCGACGCGTCGGTGCTGACGCCCGACGCCCGCGCCGACGGCTTCGGCGCCGTCAACGGACCGCGCCTCAGCCTGATGGCGAGCCAGGTCTCTGACGCGTTCGGCACCAAGGAGCGCGTGAACGTCGCCAACGTGTGGCGCGACGGCTTCCTGCCGAGCGCGGCCGAGCGCGACGTCTTCAAGGTCGCGCGCAAGTGAGCCCGCGGCACGGCGGGGGCCGCGGCACGGCGGCGGTGAACGCGTGCGCGCATGCCCGCTCGATCACGGCCTTGGGTGCGGCATGGCTTGACGACACGGCAGGGTCACGCGCGCCGTGCCGGGCGCCGGAGACCCCTCGATGAGCCCGGTCATCCGAAGCCGAACGCGGCCCCACGTGCCATGAGCGCTCCGTTCGTCGATTTCGAGGACGTCTGGCTCGCCTACAGCGACGAGCTGCGCGCGGCGGGCCAGTTCGCGGTCGAGGGCATCACGCTCTCCGCGGCGCCGGGCGAGTTCGTCGCCATCGTCGGCCCGTCGGGCTGCGGCAAATCGACCTTCATGAAACTTGCCACCGGCTTGCGCATGCCGTCGAAGGGTCGGGTGCGCGTCGCCGGGCAGCCGGTGACCGGCCCGCTCAAGATCACCGGCATGGCGTTCCAGGCGCCGTCGCTGCTGCCGTGGCGCACCACGCTCGACAACGTGATGCTGCCGCTCGAGATCGTCGAGCCGCACCGCTCCCAGCTGCGTTCGCAGCGCGCGCAATACGAGGCGCGCGCGAGAAAGCTCCTGCAGAGCGTCGGGCTCGGCGGCTACGAGGACAAGTTTCCGTGGCAGCTCTCCGGCGGCATGCAGCAGCGCGCATCGATCTGCCGCGCGCTGATCCATGAGCCCAAGATGCTGCTGCTCGACGAGCCGTTCGGCGCGCTCGACGCGTTCACGCGCGAGGAGCTGTGGTGCATCCTGCGCGACCTCTGGTCGGTGCAGCGCTTCAACGTCATCCTCGTCACGCACGACCTGCGCGAGGCGGTGTTCCTCGCCGACACGGTGTACGTGATGAGCCGCAGCCCCGGCCGCATCGTCGCGCAGCGCCGCGTCGAGTTCGCGCACCCGCGCAACCTCGAGCTCACCTATACGCCGGCCTTCGGCGACGTCGTCCTCGAGCTGCGCGAGCACATCGGCGCGATCCGGCAGAAGCTCGGTCCTGCAGACAGCGACGATGCAGCCGCGGCCGAAGCCGCCCAGCTGCGCGGCGACGCGATCGATCTCGGCGCGGCCGCCGCGCCGCCGGCCGTGCTGCGCGGCCCGGGAGGCGCCCGATGAGCCCGAAGCAACGTCAACGCTGGGCGCCGTGGCTGCTGCTCGTGGCGGTGCTGCTGCTGTGGGAGCTCGGCTGCCGCGCGTTCGGCGTATCGGAGTTCATCTTCCCGAGCCCGTCGCGCATCGCCACCCAGCTGTGGGAATTCCGCGGCGTGATCGGCGCCCACGCGTGGCGCACGTTCTGGGTGACGATGGTCGGCTTCGGCATCTCGATCGTCGTCGGCACCCTGCTCGGCTTCCTGATCGGCAGCTCGCGCCTGGCCTACGCGGCGGTCTACCCGCTGATGACCGGCTTCAACGCCATCCCGAAGGCGGCCTTCGTGCCGATCCTCGTCGTGTGGTTCGGCATCGGCATCGGCCCGGCGGTGCTCACCGCCTTCCTGATCTCGTTCTTCCCGATCACCGTCAACATCGCGACCGGCCTCGCGACCATCGAGCCCGAGCTCGAGGACGTGCTGCGCGTGCTCGGTGCCAGGCGCTGGGACGTGCTGATGAAGATCGGCCTGCCGCGCTCGATGCCGTACTTCTACGGGTCGCTGAAAGTGGCGATCACGCTGGCGTTCGTCGGCACCACGGTCTCGGAGATGACCGCCGCGAACGAGGGCATCGGCTACCTGCTGATCTCCGCGGGTTCGTCGATGCAGATGGGTCTCGCGTTCGCCGGATTGGTCGTGATCGGCGCCATGGCGATGGCGATGTACGAGCTCTTTGCGATCATCGAGCGCCGAACCACCGCATGGGCGCACCGCGGCGCGGGCGCCACCTGATGAGCACGAGCCTGCCGAACGTCGAGAACCCGCAACCCGAACCGCGCACCGAGCCGACCACGAGCCAGGTGCTCGCGATGCTCGAGCTCGCGCAAGCGCAGGCGCGCCGCGCGATGGACGCCGGCCACCACCCGTTCGGCGCGCTGCTGATCGCACCCGACCACATGACGGTGCTGCTGGAGCAGGGCAACGTCGACAGCGTCAACCACGCCGAAGCGGTGCTCGCCCGCGAGGCGGCGCGCCAGTACGCGCCGAGCCAGCTCTGGCCGTGCACGCTGGTCACCACCGTCGAGCCGTGCGCGATGTGCGCCGGCACCCAGTACTGGGCGAACATCGGCCGCGTCGTCTACGGCATCAGCGAACGCGCGCTGCTTGCCGAAACCGGCGCCAACCCCGAGAACCCGACCCTCGACCTGCCGTGCCGCCACGTCTTCGCGCGCGGCCAGAAGGACGTGCGCGTGATCGGCCCGGTCGCGGCGATGGAAGCGCCGATCGTCGCGCTGCATCGGCGGTACTGGCGGGCGCGCTGAGGCGCCATGGCTCGGGCGCGCGCCCGGACTCGCACGTCCAGCCGAACTTACGATGGGCGCGCTGTGGCTGATCAGCAGCGCAGCGCGAATCGCCTCGACATCAGCTGCTGGCGCTCGGCGCGAATCTGGTCCTGCCGATAGCCGGAAAGCGCGCCCCGAGCCTCGGCGTCGAGCGCACGAATGGTGGCGTCCAGCGCGGCGCACTCGCCACTTGAAGAGGTCGCTGCCGACCGCGCCGCCATGCTCTCGGCGAACGCGCGTCGCTCGCGGCGATGCGCGCGTCGGCGCTGCGCAGCATGTCGCGCTGATACTCGGTCAGTCCTGCGGGCTGCTCGGCCGGCACCGGTGGCAGCTCGATCCGCACCGGCTGCGGCATGCTGCCGCGGCAGTCGTTCGGCCCCGAATAGACGACGCGGCCATCGACGATGCAGCGGTAGACCGTCGAGGTCTCCCGCGTGAGGACGCGCGGCTCGGGCGCGGTTACCGGCTCGGCCGTGGGCGCCGCGGCACGTTCGGGCTCCGGAGCGATCTGCAGGCGCGCGCGCTCGGCAGGCGCCGGCTTCTCCCGCCCCAGTTGCGTGCTGAGGGTCCAGCCCACCAATGCGAGCACCCCGAGCGCGGCGAACAGGTTCCTGATCCATTCCGGCACGCTCGCGCGGCGGCGCCGCGGACGCCGCCAGCCGTCGCGTTCGTGATACCAGTCCCGATCCATCACACCCACGCGAACTCTCCCGTCGTGGTTCTCGGGGACTGTTCCATCGGAGGCAGGTGCCACCCGATGGCCAGGAGTTCAGCGTGTGCGGATTGTCACGAAGCCGTCCGCGTACTCAAGCCCTGGTCGCCGGCGTGCCACGCGTACCCGCGTGGCTCGACACCGCTCGCCAGTACCGCCTCACCCCACCCGCCGCGCCTGCCCCGCCCAGAACGGCTCGCGCACCAGCTTGCGGGCGAGCTTGCCGTTGGCGTTGCGCGGCAGGTCGGCGACGAAGTCGACCGAGCGCGGCTTCTTGAAGTCGGCGAGGCGCTGGCGGCAGTGGGCGATGACGTCGGCTTCGGTCGTCCGGTGGCCGTCGCGCAGCACCACCACTGCCTTGACCGACTCGCCCCAGGTCTCGTCGGGAACGCCCACGACCACCGCCTCGTAGACCGCAGGGTGGCTGTAGAGCGCCTGCTCGACCTCGGTCGGGTAGATGTTGAAGCCGCCCGAAATGATCATGTCCTTGCTGCGGTCGACGATGTAGACGAAGCCTTCGTCGTCGACGCGCGCGAGGTCGCCGGTCTTGAGCCAGCCGTTGGGCGCGAACGCCTGCGCGGTGAGCTCGGGCTCCTTCCAGTAGCCGGCGAACACGTCGGGGCCCTTGATCATGATCTCGCCGACATCGGCGCCGGAGACCGGCTCGCCGGCCTCGTTGGCGACGATCACCTGCGACTCTCCGATCGGTCGCCCGCACGACGCGAGGCGGTCGGGCACCTCGGCGAGCGCGCGCGCGTGGTCGGCCGTCGAGAAGAGGATCAGCCCGCCGGTGGTCTCGCCGCCGCCGTAGCCCTGCGACAGCACCGGGCCGAGCGCATCCCACGCCTCGGCGATGCGCGCGGGCGCCATCGGCGCGCCGCCGTAGGCGATCTGCTTGAGGCTGCTGCGGTCGTAGCGCTGCAGCCCCGGGTGCGTCGCCAGCCGGTTCAGCATGGTCGGCACCATGAAGGTGTAGCTGGCGCGCCAGCGCTCGACCGCACCGAGCAGCAGGTCGGGGTCGAAGCGGTCCTGGATCAGGATCGCGCCGCCCTGGTAGAGGAACGGCTGCAGGAACATGCCGCTCGCGTGGGTGAGCGGGCCCGACAGGGCGAGCACGTCGCCGGGGCCGACGCGCATGCGGTGCATGCCGACCTTGCGCAGGTGCGACATGCGGTTGCCGACGGTCTGCATCGCCGCCTTCAGCTTGCCGGTCGAGCCCGACGTGTAGTGCAGCACCGCGAGGTCGTGCGCCTCCATCTCGACGTCGCAGACGGCTTCCGAGGCGCGCGCGAGCAGGTCCTCGTAGCTCGCCCAGCCCCCGACGCCCGGACCGCCGATCGACACGAAGTGCTCGACGCCGCCGAGCTGACCGACGATCTCCTGCACCGAGTCGGTGTGCGAGTCGCCGACCAGGAACACGCGCGGCTCGCCGTTGGCGATGACGTCGACCACCTCGGCGGGCGCAAGGCGCGCGTTGAGCGGCATCTTGACGAGGCCTGCCTTGTAGAGCGCGATCTCGATCTCGACGATCGCCGGCCGGTTCGACATCTGGAACGCGACGCGGTCGCCCTTGGCGAGGCCGAGCCCGCGCAGGGCGTTGGCGAGGCGGTTGGCGCGCGCCTCGAGTTCGCGGAACGTCGTCACGCGGTCCTCGAAGATGACCGCCGGGTGGTCGGCGTAGTACCTGGCGTTGCGGGTGATGAAGCGTCCGATGTTCATGGCACGGCGTCCGGTCGGTTGGAGTGGCCAGGATCGTAGGAGCGCCCTCGCGCCGCTCCGATAAGGCAGTCGCGGCGCACGATGCCGCAGCGTTATCGGCGCCGATTCCGCCGCGTTATCGGGTTGGCACGCTGCGCTATCGCCGGCGTGGTGTGCGGCGCCGACACTGGCGTCCCGTCAGAGGTCAGACCGAAGGAGACCCCATGAGCCACGCGCTGAACCGCCGCCGCCTGCTCGGCGCCCTGCTCGCAACGGCGGCGCTGCCGCGGGTCGCGCGCGCCGCGGCCTACCCGAACGGGCCGGTCACGATCGTCGTGCCGTTCGCGGCCGGCGGCCAGTTCGACTCGATCGCGCGCCAGGTCGGCAAGCCCATGGCGGCCGACCTCGGCCAGCCGGTCATCATCGAGAACGTCGGCGGGGCCGGCGGCAACATCGCGGCCTCGCGGGTCGCCCGCGCGAAGCCGGATGGTCAGACCGTCCTCATGTACGGCGGCAACTACGCGGTCGCCAAGAGCCTCTACAAGAAGCTCGACTACGACCCGCTCGAGGACTTCGTGCCGATCTCGCGCATCAGCCTGGCGCCGCACGTGATCATGGCCTCGACAAAGTCCGGCATCACGAGCCTCGCGCAGCTCCAGCAGCGCGCCCGGCAAGGCGGGCTGTCGTACGGCTCGCCCGGCGTCGGCACGTCGATGCACCTCACATTCGAGATCGTCAAGGACCAGTTCGGACTCGACATCGTGCACATCCCGTACAAGGGCGGCGCGCCGGTGATGACCGACCTGATCGGAGGCCAGATCGATCTCGGCATCATCGCGGTCGGCCCGGCCCTCGAGTTCATCCGCACCGGCAAGGTGGTCGCGCTCGCGGTGACCAGCAAGGCGCGCTCGCCGGCGCTGCCGAAGGTGCCGGCGCTCGCCGAGCTCGGCGTTCCCGACCTCGACGCCGGCAGCTGGGCCGGGTTCGCGGTGCCCAAGGGCACGCCGGCGCCGATCGTCTCGCGCCTCAACGAATCGGTCGCCAAGGCGCTGCGCACGCCCGAGCTGCACAAGCTGTTCGACGAGCAGTCGTTCATCGCGACGCCCGGCACGCCCGCCGAGATGCGCGCCTACGCGGCGCGCGACGCGCAGCGCTACGAGCCGATCATCCGCAAGCTCAACCTGCAGGGGTCGTGACGCGCCCGCGTCCCGGCGTCACACGACGGATCGCGTGCGTTCGCGCAGCAGCTCGATGAAGCGGTTCGCCAGCGGCGACAGGTACGCGCCCTTGCGGGTGACGATGCCGATGCGGCGCGGCCACACCGCGCGGGCGAGCGGCAGCTCCGTGAGGCCGCGGCCGACCGGCGAGCGCAACGAGAACCGGCTCATCACCGTCAGCAGGTCGCTCTGGCGCACCGCCGCCGGTACCAGGGTGACCGACGAGTCGAGCTGCAGCACCACGTTCGGCGGCGGCGCGCCCTCTTCCGCGAGGCGCGCCTCGATGCGGCGCCGCGCCAGCACGTCGACGCCGGGCAGCGCCCAGCGCGCCTCGGCAAGGTCGCTCATTCGCAGCTGGGGCCGCGCGAGCAGCGGATGGCCCTCGCGCAGCGCGATGCAGAGCTCGTCGTCGAACAGCGCCTCCTGCGCCAGCCCGTCGGGCGGGGCGTCGTCGAGCGCATTGATCGAGAGGTCGAGGTCACCCAGGCGCAGCGACGCCAGCAGCGTGTCGTTGAGGCTGATCGCGAGGCGCGCCTTGGCGCCCGGGCGCTGCCGCAGCAGCTGCGCGAAGGTCTCGGCGACGAGCGAGTCGGCGAACAGCGGCGAGACCCCGATGCGGATCGTGCCGATGGCACCCAGGTGCAGGTCGCTCGCTTCCTGCACCGCTTCGTCGAGGCCGAGGCAGAGGTGCCGCGCGCGGTCGAAGAACACCTGGCCGACCGAGGTGAGCGTCATGCCGCGCGCGCTGCGCTCGAAGAGCACGAGGCCGAGGCTCGCCTCCAGCCGCTGCACGCCCTTGGTGAGCGCCGGCTGCGAGACGCCGAGGCGCTGCGCGGCGCGCCCGACGTGAGCCTCCTCGGCCACCGCGACGAAGTAACGCAAGTCGTCGAGCCGCATCGTCGATCAACGGGCTTCGCGGCCGCAGCCGCGAAGCCTCGAACCGGAGCATCCCCATGCCGACATCGCCATCCCCCGAACCGATCGCCGCAGTGCGCGCCCGCCTCGACCAGTATCTCAAGAACGAACTGATCCCCTTCGAGCGCGAGCGCGGCCTCGGCTACGAGGACCGCTTCCCGAAGGAGCTGGTGCGCTCGATCTGGCAGCGCTGCCGCGAGCTCGGCTTCTACGGCATCCACCTGCCGCGCGAGCTCGGCGGGCAGGGCATCGGCCTCGCCGACCTGTGCCTGCTGAAGGACGACGTCGCCGCGTCAGGCGCCATCCTGTTCCCGCACGTGCTCGGCGACTGGGGCGGGCCGTCGCGCATCGGCTCGCTCGTGAAGTACACGACCGCCGACCAGAAGCGGCGCTACGTCGACCCGGTGGTGCGCGGCGAGAAAGGCATCTGCTTCGCCATGACCGAGCCGCAGTCGGGGTCGGACGCGGCGAGCATCAAGACGCGCGCGGTGCGCGACGGCGACCACTACGTGGTGAGCGGCCGCAAGCACTTCATCTCGGCATCGACCTTCGCCGACTGCGCGATCACGATGGTGGTGACCGATCCCGACGCGGGGCCCAAGGGCATCTCGGCGCTGCTGATCGACTTCGACAGCCCCGGCGTCAGCCTCGACTTCGACTGCGTGCCGATGACCGGGCAGTACGTCGACGCCGACATCGTGTTCGACGACGTGCGGGTGCCGGTCGCCAACCTGATCGGCGAGGAAGGCGACGGCTTTCGCATCGCGATGGACCGCATCAGCGTGAACCGCCTGCTGCACTGCCCGACGATGATCGGCCTGGCGCGCCAGGCGCTGCGCCTGTCGATCGAGTACGCGCACCACCGCCAGCAGTTCGGCGGGCCGATCAGCCGCTTCCAGGCCATCCAGCACATGCTCGCCGACATGGCGACCGCGCTCTACGCGTGCGAGAAGATGGTGCTCGCGACCGCCGAGCTCGCCGCGCGCGGCACCGACATCCGCACCGAAGCGTCGATGTGCAAGGTGTTCGTCTCCGAGCGCTGCTTCGAGATTGCCGACAAAGCGGTGCAGATCCACGGCAACGTCGGCGTCACGCGCAACCACCCGGTCGAGTTCATCTTCCGCCGCCTGCGCATGTGGCGGATCGTCACCGGCACCAGCGAGATCCAGCGCAACACGATCGCCAAGGGGATCCTCGGCTGAAGCGCCGCGGCGGGTGGGCGCCGTCGCTGGCGCCGAAGGTCGGTCAGGCCACCGGCGAGCGCACGTGCTCGGGCCGCACGCCCATGCCGAGCACGCGCGCGAGCACGCGCTGCAGCGGCGGCAGGCGCGTGAGCAGGCGCATCGGCAGCGGTACCGCGAGCTCGGCGTTGGCGCCGCTGATCACCGGAGCGAGCACGTTGCGCTGCATCTGCACCTGCACCGCCTGCGTCACGCGCGTGGGCCACAGGCGACGCGCGCGGACCGCGTCGAGGTCGTCGTCGGCGAGCGTGCCGGCGCGCAGCTTGACCGCGAGCGCGTTGGCGGTGGCGACCGCGTCCTGGATCGCGAGGTTGATGCCGACGCCGCCGATCGGCGACATCGCGTGCGCCGCGTCGCCGATGCAGAGCAGGCCCGGCTTGGACCACCGCGTCAGGCGGTCGACGCTCACCGAGAGCAGCTTGACGTCGTCCCACGAGCCGATCGCGGCGACCTGCCCCGCCAGGATCGGCGCGGCCTCGGCGACGCGCGCGCGGAAGGTTTCGATCGGCTCGCGCCGCAGGTCGTCGGCGCCGCCTTTCGGGATCACGTAGGCGCACTGCCAGTAGTCGCCGCGGTCGATGGTGACGACGAAGCGGCCGCGCGTGACGCGGGCCAGCGTGTCGTCGACCTCGGCCGGGTCGCGCGGCACTCGGAACCACAGCACGTCGATCGGCGCGCCGAGGTTCTCGAGCGGCAACCCGGCCGCGTCGCGCAGGGTCGAGCGGCGGCCATCGCAGCCGACCGTGAGCCGCGCCCGCACCTCGAACTCGCCGTCGGCGTCGCGACCGCGCGCGCCGACGACACGGCCGTGCGCATCCTCGAGCGTGCTTTCGGCTTGCGCGCGCATGCGAACCTCGAGGGCCGGCAGGTTGCGACCGCTGGAGGCGAGGAAGTCGAGAAAGTCCCACTGCGGCATCAGCGCGATGAAGGCGTAGCGCGGCGGCAGGCCGCGGAAGTCGGCGAGCTCGATGCGGCGGTCGCCGAAGAGGCCGGTGAGGTGTTCGAGCCGCTGGTGCGGCAGCTGGAGGAAGCGTTCGAGCAGCCCGAGCTCGTCGACGATGCGCAGCGTCGACGGGTGCACCGTGTCACCGCGGAAATCGCGCAGGAAGTCGGCGTGCTTCTCGAGCACGATCGTCTGCACGCCGGCGCGGGCCATCAGGTAGCCGAGCATCATGCCGGCGGGGCCGCCGCCGACGATCAGGCAATCGGACGAGGTCTGGCGAGGCGTCATCGCAGTCTCCTGGGGCGCGTCACGAGGGCAGCCTGAAGCAGGGCGCACGCTGGGCATGGCGGCCATGCGGCGACGCGGGCGCGACGTGCGCCCGCATCAGCAGGCATCCGCCGGCGCCGCCGCGCAAGCCATCGACCAGCGCACGTCGATGCCCATCGGTCGAAGGCTGCCGGCGCCGCCGATTCTGGCCCCTACACTCGCCGCGACTCACGAAAGGCGACATGGGCTGGCGCGGTCATCTGCAATTGAACTACCGCGTGAGCGACACGGGCCGCAGCGTGCTTCACGCCACCCACAGCGGCCCCTTGCGCGTGCTCAAGAGCCTCTACCCGGAAGGCGACGCGCGCTGCCACAGCGTGCTGGTGCATCCGCCGGGCGGCGTGGTCGGCGGCGACGTGCTCGAGATCGACCTCGACTTGGCGAGCGGCGCGCAGGCGCTCGTCACCACGCCCGGCGCGACCCGCTTCTACCGCAGCGCCGGGGCCCCCGCGCTGCAGGCGCTGAACGCGCGCGTGGCCGGCGCCGCACGCCTCGAATGGCTGCCGCTCGAGACCATCGCGCACAGCGGGTGCCTGGCGACCAACCGCATGCGCTTCGACCTCGATGCAGGCGCCGAGATGATCGGCTGGGACGTGCTCGCGCTCGGCCTGCCGGCCGCCGACCAGCCGTTTGCGCGCGGTCGCTTCACCCAGCGCATCGAGCTGCCGGGGCGCTGGCTCGACCAGGGCACGGTGGATGCGGCCGACCGGCGCCTGCTCGACTCGCCGCTCGGCTGGGCCGGCCGGCGCGTGCTGGCGACGCTCTGGTTCGCGGCGGGCTCGGCGCTCGCGAGCGAACGCCGCACGCGGCTCGTCGACGCGGCGCGCGACCTCGCGAATGCCAGCTCGTTGGCACCCACCAGCGGCGCGACCGCGCCGCAGCCCGGGGTGGTCGTGCTGCGCGCCCTCGCTGCGCGCGTCGAGCCGGCGATGGGACTGCTCGTCGACGTCTGGCGGGCGTGGCGCGACGTGGCGTGGGGCCTCGAGGGCGAGGCGCCGCGGATCTGGCGCACCTGACCACGCGCGGCGCGCGTTCGATGCGGCCGGCGCTCGCCGCCCGGCGCGACGCCGGACGTCAGCCGCGGCGCCCCTTTGCCACGCTGGGCGGCCCTTGGCCGGCGACGGTAGGATCGACGCCCGCGGCCCGCCTGCCGCGGTCGGCGCCCGCGGCAGCTGCCGTCGGTGCCGCGCCCGATCCACGCGCCATCCCGCGCCCCTCACGATGCGTCGCAAGCTCTCCGTCCTGCACCAGTACGCGCTGCCCAAGCGCCGCCTCACGAACTTCGCGGGTCGCATCGCGTCGGCGCCGCGCGGCAAGACCACGCAGCGCCTGATCCGCTGGTTCGTCGGCAAGTACGGCGTCGACATGGCCGAGGCCGCCGAGTCGCAGCTGCACGGCTACGCGACCTTCAACGATTTCTTCACGCGCGCGCTTAAGGTCGGCGCCCGCCCGCTTGCCCAGGCCGACCTGATCTGTCCGGTCGACGGCGCGATCAGCCAGTTCGGCGTGATCGAGCACGACCAGATCCTGCAGGCCAAGGGCCACCGCTACTCGACCGCCGCGCTGGTCGGCGGCGACGAGGCGCTCGCCGACGAGTTCGACCATGGGCACTTCGCGACGATCTATCTCAGCCCGAAGGACTACCACCGCATCCACATGCCGTGCGATGCCCGCCTGCTGCGCATGATCTACGTGCCCGGCGCGCTGTTCTCGGTGAACCCGACCACCGCGCGCGGCGTGCCCAACCTGTTCGCGCGCAACGAGCGCGTGGTCTGCGTGTTCGAGTCCGACGCCGGCAAGTTCGTGCTGGCGCTGGTCGGTGCGACGATCGTCGGCAGCATGGCGACGGTGTGGCATGGCATCGTCAACGCGCCGCGCCCGCGCCGCATCGCCGAGTGGAACTACGACAAGCAGCCGGTGCTGCTGAAGCAGGGCGAGGAGATGGGCCGCTTCCTGCTCGGCTCGACCATCGTCATGCTGTTCCCCGCCGGCGATCTGGTGTTCAACCCGGCGTGGACCGCGGGTCATCGCGTCAAGTTCGGCGAGCCGATGGCCAGCCACGGGGCGCCGCCGCGTGCCGCGGCCGCGACGGCTACCTGACGAACATCTCGCCGCAGCGCGAGGCGCTGGTGCGGCCGACGGTGTCGTTGCGGATCTTCGCGGTGACGATGCGGCCGGCGCGGTTGCCGGTGATGAAGAGCTTGCACACCCGGTCGTCGAGGTTCATCGGCCCGGCCGGCGCACTGCCCACTCGCGACTCCCAGTTGAAGCTGAGCGAGCCGTCGGGCGCTTCGCTGCGGGCGGCCGGCGCACCGTAGCGCTCGATGAATTCGCCGATCGGCATGCCGACCAGTTCGCGCGTGACGACCGCCTGTGCGTCCTCGTTGCTGCGGATCGAGCCGCAGGCGGCAAGGCCGAACACCAGCGCGGCACTCGCGCCGCGGGCAAGGGTGGAGACGGGATCGATGCTCACGGAAGGTCCTCGCAAGGTTGCGTCGCGATTCTCGCCGAGCGGGCGCTGAGGCACACTCGCGCGCACATGCCGTCCGAAGCGATCGCCGTCGTCACCACCGTGGGCAGCGCGTCCGATGCCGAGCGCATCGCCCGCGCCGTGGTCGAGCAGGCGCTGGGCGCGTGCGCTCAGATCAGCGAGATCCGGAGCTTCTATCGCTGGAACGGCGAGCTGCAGGACGACCGCGAATACCGTGTCCTGATCAAGACCACCGACGACCGCTACGCCGCGCTCGAACAGGCGATCCGCGGGTTGCATCCCTACGACCTGCCCGCGATCCACGCGTTCGCCTTCGTTCACGTCGACCCCGCCTATGCGGCGTGGGTCTCCGACGAGACGCACCGCTGAACGGCAGCGCCGCGACGCATGCGGCACATGACTTGCCGCATCATCGTGTCCGACTTGAACCAACCCGAGGAGGTCGAATGGCGCGATACGGAAAGAAGGCATCGGAGAAGGTCGAAGAGACCATGCACGAGCTCAAGCAAGGCACCTTGAAGAGCGGCTCGGGCCAGAAGGTGACGAACCCGAAACAGGCGATCGCGATTGGTCTGTCCGAAGCACGTCGCGAAGGCGGCAAGGTGCCGCCGGCCAAGAAGGCGGGTGCCAAGCGCGCAGCGAAGAAGACCGCGGCGAAGAAGGCATCAGCCAAGACGCCGGCGAAAAAGGCACCGGCCAAGAAGGCACCGGCCAAGAAGGCGGCGTCGAAGACGGCAGCCAAGAAGGCGCCAGCGAAGAAGGCTTCGGCCAAGAAGGCAGCCGGCAAGACCGCCGCCAAGAAGGCGCCCGCGAAGAAGACGGGCAGCACGGCTGCGGCCAAGAAGGCGCCGGCCAAGAAGGCGGCGACAAAGAAGGCCGCAACGAAGACCGCGAGCCGGCCTGTGGCCAAGAAGGCCGCGAGCAAGCGGGCGTCGAGCTAGCGGTGTGCGTCGGGCGTGCGCCACCCGCGCGCGCCCGACCCGATTGGCGTCGGGTGCGCGGCCCTGGCGCGACCCGGCGGATGGCGACACGCCGGCGGCGGCTCGGCACGCCCTCGCGCGTGCGAGCACATTCGGCGAGGCAGCGCTCCCGCGCCGACCCGTCCGTTCGTCGAGCGTCGCCGCAGCCGCCGCGGCATCGGCGCAGAATCGGCGGCGCGCCGCGACGACGGCGCCTCTCGACAAGGAGCTCTCGAATGCGTCCGGCCCACGTTGTCTCGTTCGCCTTGCTCGCGCTTCCGCTCGCCGCGTCGGCGAGCTGCTTCTCGATCTATTCGCCGCGCAACGTCCTCGTCTACCAGTCGACGGTCAACCCGATCGACCTGTCGCTGCCGATCTCGCAGGCGCTGCGGCCGCGCTTTCCGAACCACCACCTGGTCATGGACCCCGACGAGTCGGCGTGCACCGAGGTCGGCGCCGGCAGCGCGAGCGCACGCCTCGACCGGCGCGGCTCCGGGCGCTCGCGCGGTACCGAGCAGATCCTCGAGACCTCGCCGCTGCTGCGCGACGGGCGCTCGCCGATGGACCCGAGCGCATCGCTCGACGAGTCCGAGTACCTCGACAACACGCCGGCCAGGCCCGCCACCGTCGAGCGCCGCGGCCGCGCCGCCGCCACGCCGCGCGCGCGGTGAAGGACACGTCTGACGCCGACCGTGCCGCCGCCGGCGCCGGACGACCGCGCGGCCGGCGCAGGGGCGGGTCCGCCTGAGGCCGCCCCCGCGGGCGAGCCGCAGGGGCGGCGCCCGAGCGAGCCGACGCGGCGGCGCACGCGTCGCATCGTCGGCGGCATCGTTGCCGCCGTCGCCCTGCTCGCCCTGACCGTCGGGCTCGTCTTCGACTGGAACTGGCTGCGCCCGGTGCTCGAGCACCACCTGGCGAGCCGCTCCGGGCGCAGCGTGCGGATCGGCCGCCTCGACGTCGGACTCGCCTCGCGCGTGGGCCCCACCGTGCGGCTCAGCGACGTGTTCGTCGCCAATGCGCCGTGGGCGAGCGCGCGCCCGCTCATCCAGGCACGCGAGGTGCGCTTCACCGTCGAGTGGGGCGGCCTGTTCGGGCGCGACCTCATCACGCTCACCCACCTGGTGCTGATCGACGCCGACGTCAGCCTCGAGCGCCGGGTCGACGGCCTGCGCAACTGGCGCCTCACGCACCCCGACGACCGCGGGCCGGGGCACGTACGCGTGCTCGCGATCGAGCCGCACCGCACCACCCTCCATGCGCTGCACGACGGCGTCGATCTCGCCATCGACCTGCGCGCGAGCGCGCTCGACGGGGTGCCCGCCGGCTCGGCGCGGGTCACGCAGGTCGACTTCGACGGGCGCTGGCGCGGCAGCGCCTTCAGCGGCTCGGCGGCGACCGCGGCGGTGCTGACGCTGCGCGACACCGCGCGCACGTTCCCGCTGCGCGGCCATCTGCTCTCGAACGGCAGCCGGCTCGACGTCGATGGGCAGGTGGCCGACATCCTGCGCCAGCCGCTGATCGAGGCCCGCACCGAGCTGCGCGGCGACTCGCTTGCGGGCCTCGGGCCGTGGCTGCGCGCTGCCGTGCCGGCGTCGCGGCCCTACGAGGCACGCGCGACGCTGCGGCGCGATGCCGCGCGGCTCGAGCTCGGTGACGTCGAGATCCGCGTCGGCACGAGCGACGCTCGCGGCACGGTCGCGCTGAACACCGGTGCCGAGCGCACCGACCTGACCGCCGAGCTGACGAGCCGCTCGGTCGCGCTGGCCGACTTCGGCCCGCGCAGCGGCCGTGGCGCAGCGGAGACGACGCAGGCCGGCGCACGCGAGGAAGCGGCCGCGCCGCGAGCCCGGCCACGCGACCAAGCGGCCGCGCCGCGGCCGGGTCCGGGTGCGTCGGCGCCACGGCCCCTGAGCGAGACGGCGGCTTCGGCCGCGGCGAGCGCGCCAGCCGCGGCCACGGCCGCAGCGCCCGCCGGCGCCGCGTCGGCCGAACGCGGCGTGCGCCCGTTCGGTGCCACGGTCCGGTGGCAAGCGGCGACGCTGAAGCTGCCCGCGAGCCGCGCGCCGCTCACCGGCGTGCGCGTGCAGGCGACGCTCGCCGACCGCGTGCTCGAGGCGCGCCCGCTCGAGTTCGCGGTCGCCGGCGGGCGGGCCACCGGCAGCGCGTCGGTCGACTTCAACGCCGACTCGCGAGGCTGGCGCACGACGCTCGACTGGCGCGGCGTGCGCCTCGAGCAGTTGCTCGGTCAGACCGATGTCGAGCGGCGTGTCGAGGCGGTGCTGAACGGCAGCGCGCGGCTCGCGGCACGTGGCCGTGCCCAGGACGACTGGCTGGCAAGCGTCGCCGGCAGCGTCGACCTGCAGGTGACCGGCGGAAGCCTTCCGGCATCGCTCGACGCCAAGCTCGCGCTGCACGGCCCGCGCGTGCTCGGCGCCATGCTGACCGGCGGGCGGGCGCCGATCCGCTGCGCGCGCGCCGGGCTCGACGTCGAGAACGGCATCGCGCGCTCGCGCGGCTGGGTGCTCGACACCGAGGGCGAGCATGTCGTCGGGCGCGGCAGCATCGACCTGCGCCGGCGCCGCCTCGACGTGCTGCTGACGCCCGAAGCGAAGGGCGCGTCGTGGCTCGCGCTTGACCGCTCGATCCGCATCGAAGGCCCGTGGCAGACGCCGGCGCGTCGGCTGGTCGATCGCGTCGCGCTGCCGGCGCCGGCCGCGTGCCGCGCAGCGGGGTAGAACCGCCCGGCGCCCGACGCGCCGCCGCGCTTCAGTCGCTGGCGAAGGCGTACGGGCCGCCGCGCTCGAGCGCGCGCCGGTACGCCGGGCGCTCGTGGATGCGCTGCAGGAACGCCATCAGGTGCGGCCGGCTCGCGTCGAGCCCGGCGCGCTGCGCCGCGGCCTCGACCGGAAAGCTCATCTGGATGTCGGCCGCCGTGAACTCCGCGCCGGCGAACCACGCGTACGCCGCGAGCTCGCTTTCCATGAAGTCGAGCTGGCGCTTCAGGTTCGGGTCGACCGTGAGTCCGAGCATCTTGTTCGCGATGCCGCGCGCGATCGGCTTGACGAAGAACGGCATCGGCGCGCTCTTCATGCGCTCGAAGATCAGTTTCAGCAACAGCGGCGGCATCGCCGAACCTTCGGCGAAGTGCAGCCAGTAGGTGTAGCGCCGGTGCTCGGGCGTGCCGCGCGGCGGCACCAGGCGCCCGCCGCCGTAGGTCTCGACCAGGTACTCGACGATCGCGCCCGACTCGGCGATCGTGACGTCGCCGTCGCTGATGACCGGCGACTTGCCGAGCGGGTGCACCTCGAGCAGCTCGGGCGGCGCGAGCATCGTCTTGGGGTCGCGCTGGTACTTGCGAATCTCGTAGCCGAGGCCGAGCTCCTCGAGCAGCCACAGCACGCGCTGCGAACGCGAGTTGTTGAGGTGATGGACGACGATCATGGGAGCCTCCGGCGCTGCGAGCCGGCAGCGCGGCGATTGTCACGGCGAGCAGGCGCGACGCCCGGCGCGTCAGATCGACATTCGCGCCCGCACGCCGTCGGCGTCCATCTGGCGGCCGGCGCCGCGCTGCACGATCGCGCCGCGCTCCATCACCAGGTACTGGTCGGCGAGCTCGGCGGCGAAGTCGTAGTACTGCTCGACCAGCACGATCGCCATCGGCGCGCCGTCGAGCCCCTGCGTCGCGAGGCGACGCAGCACGCGCCCGATGTCCTTGATGATGCTCGGCTGGATGCCTTCGGTCGGCTCGTCGAGGACGAGCAGGCGCGGTCCCGCGGCGAGCGCCCGGCCGATCGCGAGCTGCTGCTGCTGGCCGCCCGAGAGGTCGCCGCCGCGCCGGTTCAGCATCGTGTGCAGCACCGGGAACAGCTCGAACAGCGCATCCGGAAGCGGTGTCGATCCGGGCCGCGTCGCCAGGCCCATCAGCAGGTTCTCGCGCACCGTGAGGCGGCCGAAGATCTCGCGGCCCTGCGGCACGTAGCCGATGCCGCGACGCGCGCGCTGGTACGGCGTCTCGCGCGTGATCGGCACGCCGCCGAGCACGATGCGACCGGTGCGCACCGGCACCACGCCCATCAGGCTGCGCAGCAGCGTGGTCTTGCCGACGCCGTTGCGCCCGAGCACGACCGTGATCTCGCCGACGCGCGCCTCGAACGCGACGTTGCGCAGGATGTGCGAGCCGCCGTAGTACTGGTTGACGCCGTCGACCTGGAGCAGCGGCGCCGCTGCATCGGGCGCGAGCGCGCTCGCCGCGCCGCCGCGAACGCCGGTCGGCGTCGCGACCGTCGCGCGCCCGCCGGCGCCGAGCGGCAACGGGACGGCCGGCAACGGAACCCCGCTAGCGTCCAAGGTAGACCTCCACCACTTGTTCGTTCGCCTGCACGTCGGCGAGCGAACCTTCGGCGAGCACGCTGCCCTCGTGCAGCACGGTCACCTTCTTGGCCGGATCACCGGCCGTGAGCGCGTGGATGAACGTCATGTCGTGCTCGACCACGACGAGCGAGTGGCTGCCTTCGAGCGAGAGGAACAGCTCGGCGGTGCGCTCGGTCTCCTCGTCGGTCATGCCGGCCACGGGCTCGTCGAGCAGCAGCAGCTGCGGGTCCTGGATCAGCAGCATGCCGATCTCGAGCCACTGCTTCTGGCCGTGCGACAGCAACCCGGCGACGCGGTCGGCGCTGCCCTGCAGGTGGATCAGCTCGAGCGTCGAATCGATGCGGTCGCGCTGCTCGCCCGAGAGCCGGAAACGCATCGCCGCGCCGACCCCGCGCTCGGCCTTGAGTGCGAGCTCGAGGTTCTCGAACACGGTGAGGCGCTCGAACACGGTCGGCTTCTGGAACTTGCGACCCACGCCGCTCGAGGCGATGTCGTTCTCGCGCATGCGCAGCAGGTCGATGGTCGAACCGAAGTAAACGCGCCCGCTGTCGGGCTTCGTCTTGCCGGTGATCACGTCCATCATGGTCGTCTTGCCGGCGCCGTTCGGGCCGATGATGCAGCGCAGCTCGCCGGCGCTGATGCTCATCGACAGCGCGTTCAGCGCCTTGAAGCCGTCGAAGCTGACGGTGATGTCGTCGAGGTAGAGGATCGCGCCATGCGTGGTGTCGACGCGGCCCGGCTCGTGGACGCGCGACCAGCTCGCCCCGCGATCGCCGGACGCGCCCTGCAGGGCGGCGCGGCGCGCCTGCGCGGCATCGAGCGCGCGCGTGCCGGCGTTCATCAGATCGGGCGTCATGGCGCCTCCTGGCCGGCTTCGCGGCGCGCGCGTGCGCGCCAGCGCGCCACGATCGAGGTGTCGCCGCGCACCAGGCCGACGAGGCCGTTGGGCAGGAACAGCGTCACCGCGATGAACAGCGCGCCCAGCACGTAGAGCCAGTACTCGGGCAGCACCTGGGTGAACCAGCTCTTGGCGCCGTTGACGAAGAACGCGCCGACGATCGGTCCGACCAAGGTCGCGCGCCCGCCGACCGCGGCCCAGATCGTCATCTCGATGCTCGCCGCGGGCGACATCTCGCCGGGGTTGATGATGCCGACCTGCGGCACGTAGAGCGCGCCGGCGATGCCGCACATCACCGCCGAGATGACCCAGATGCTGAGCTTGTAGCGCAGCGGGTCGTAGCCGGTGAACATGACGCGCGACTCGGCATCGCGGATCGCCTGCAGGACGCGCCCGTACTTGGTGGCGACGAGCCAGCGCGCGGCGACGTAGAAGCCGATCAGCGTGAGCCCGGTGAGCACGAACAGCACCATCCGCATGCCCGGCGTCGCGACCGCGAAACCGAGGATGCGCTTGAAGTCGGTGAAGCCGTTGTTGCCGCCGAAGCCGGTCTCGTTGCGATAGAAGAGCAGCATTGCCGCGAACGTGAGCGCCTGCGTGATGATCGAGAAGTAGACGCCCTTGATGCGCGAGCGGAAGGCGAAGTAGCCGAACACGAAGGCCACCAGGCCCGGCACCAGCACCACCAGCAGCAGCGTCGCGACGAACGAATTGCTGAGGGCCCAGTGCCAGGGCAACTCCTTCCAGTCGAGGAACACCATGAAGTCGGGCAGGTCCGACTGGTAGTTGCCGTCGCGGCCGATCTGGCGCATCAGGTACATGCCCATCACGTAGCCGCCGAGCGCGAAGAAGATGCCGTGACCGAGCGAGAGGATGCCGGTGTAGCCCCAGATCAGGTCGATCGCGAGCGCGCAGATCGCGTAGCACATGATCTTGGCGATCAGCTGCACCGCGAAGTCGGAGAGGTGCAGCGCGTGGCCGGCCGGAACCACGAGGTTGAGCACCGGCACGACGACGGCGAGGGCGAGAAGCGCAGCGAGGACGGCCGCGGTTCGCTTCCCGCCGATGCCGCGCGAGCCCTTCGCGGTGGCGGGCAGCGGCGTCGAGCCGAGCGGTGGCAGGACGGCGCTCATGCTTCGGCGCTCCGGCCCTTCATCGCGAAGATGCCCTGCGGCCGCTTCTGGATGAAGATCACGATGAAGACGAGCACGGTGATCTTGGCGAGCACCGCACCCTGCCAGCCTTCGAGCAGCTTGTTCAGCACGCCGAGGCCGAGCGCGGCGTACACGGTGCCGGCGAGCTGGCCGACGCCGCCCAGCACGACGACCATGAACGAATCGACGATGTAGCCCTGGCCGAGGTCGGGGCCGACGTTGCCGACTTGGGAGAGCGCGCAGCCGGCGAGCCCCGCGATGCCCGAGCCGAGCGCGAACGCATAGGTGTCGACGCGGGCGGTGTCGACGCCGATGCACGACGCCATCTGCCGGTTCTGGGTGACGCCGCGCACGAAGAGGCCGAGCCGCGTGCGCGCGATCAGCACCGTCACGCCGGCGAGCACGAGCACCGCGAAGATCACGATCGCGATGCGGTTGAACGGCAGCGTGAGGTTGCTCATCAGCTCGACGCCGCCCGACAGCCACGCCGGGTTCTCGACCGGCACGTTCTGCGCGCCGAAGTACGAGCGCACCGCCTGCTGCAGCACGAGGCTGATGCCCCAGGTGGCGAGCAGCGTCTCGAGCGGGCGGCCGTAGAGCCAGCGGATCACGCTGCGCTCGAGCACCGCGCCGACCAGCGCCGCGCTCGCGAACGCGGTCGGGATCGCGGCCAGCACGTACCAGTCGAACGCACCCGGCCACCAGGCCTTGAACGCGTTCTGCACCACGTAGGTCGCGTAGGCGCCGATCATCATCAGCTCGCCGTGCGCCATGTTGATGACGCCCATCAGGCCGTAGGTGATCGCGAGGCCGAGTGCGACCAGCAGCAGGATCGAGCCCAGGCTGACGCCGGTGAAGACGACGCCGACGCGCTCGCCCCAGGCGAGGCGCGAGTCGATGCCGGCGAGCGAAGCGCGCAGTTGCGCACGCACCTCGGGGTCGGTTTCGACGTCGGCCGCGAGGCGTTCGAGCAGCAGCGTCTTGGTCGCGGGCTCGCGGCTCTCGCCGAGCAGGCGCGCCGCCTCGAGGCGCTTGCCGCGGTCGCTCGACGAGACCAGTGCCGCCGAGCGCAGCAGGCCGAGCTCGGCCTTGAGGCGCGCGTCGGTCTCCGCCGCGTATGCCTTCTCGATCAGCGGCAGCTTGGCTTCGTCGACCTGGCTCTTCAGCTCGGCGACCGCCGTGCGGCGCTCGGCCACGTCGCTCGAGAGCAGGTGCAGCGACGCGATCGCGGCGTCGATCTCGCGCCGCATGCGGTTGTTGTTGACGACGTCCTCGGCATCGCCGGGCAGCGCAACCGGCGCGCCGGTGGCGGCATCGCGAGCGGCGTCGTCCTTGACCACGAAGACGCGTTCGCCGGCCACCTTGACGTCGCCGTCGGCGAGCGCCTTCAGGAACGCCGGCACGGCAGGGTCACCGCTCGCCGCCGCGGCAGCGATCGCCGCGGCGCGGCTGTCGCTGTCACCGGTGGCCATGCCCTGCACCTGCGCGGCGGTGAGCGCATGCGCGGCCCACGGCAGGCAGAGCAGCAGGCAGGCGAGAAGACGAAGAGGACTCAACGCAAACCTTCGAAAGTGCGGGATCACGAGCGGGCGCGACGCGGCCGCGGCGGGGTTCAGCCGCCGCGCCTCGTCGAGCGCTGCGGAACGCCGCCGACGCGGGGGCCGGCGGCGCCTTGCAGCGCCGCAGGACTCACTTCTTCTCGGGCTCGTTCTTCTTCTTGTCGTTGCCTTCGATGTACGGGCTCCACGGCTTGGCCGGGATCGGCGCCGGCGTCTTCCAGACCACGTTGAACTGGCCGTCGCTCTTCACCTCGCCGATGAACACCGGCTTGTGCAGGTGGTGGTTCTTCATGTCCATGGTCGACGTGAAGCCGCCCGGTGCCTTGAAGGTCTGCCCCGCCATCGCGGCGATCACCTTGTCGGTGTCGGTGCTCTTGGCCTTCTCGACCGCCTGCTTCCACATGTGGATGCCGATGTAGGTCGCCTCCATCGGGTCGTTGGTGAGCGGCTTGTCGGCGCCCGGGAGCTTCTTCGCCTTCGCATAGTCGGCCCACTGCTTCTTGAACGCGTCGTTGGTCGGGTTCTTGAGGCTCATGAAGTAGTTCCATGCCGCCAGGTGACCGACCAGCGGCTTGGTGTCGACACCGCGCAGCTCCTCCTCGCCGACCGAGAACGCGACCACCGGCACGTCGGTCGCCTTCAGGCCCTGGTTGCCGAGCTCCTTGTAGAACGGCACGTTCGAGTCGCCGTTGATGGTCGAGATCACCGCGGTCTTGCCACCGGCCGAGAACTTCTTGATGTCGGCGACGATGGTCTGGTAGTCGCTGTGGCCGAACGGCGTGTACTTCTCGTCGATGTCCGAGTCCTTGATGCCTTTCGACTTGAGGAACGCGCGCAGGATCTTGTTGGTGGTGCGCGGGTACACGTAGTCCGTACCGAGCAGCACGAAGCGCTTGGCGCCGCCGCCGTCCTTGCTCATCAGGTACTCGACGGCAGGGATGGCCTGCTGGTTCGGCGCGGCGCCCGTGTAGAACACATTCTTCGAGAGCTCCTCGCCCTCGTACTGCACCGGATAGAAGAGCAGCCCGTTGAGCTCCTCGACGACCGGCAGCACCGACTTGCGCGACACGCTGGTCCAGCAGCCGAACATCACCGCGACCTTGTCCTGGCCGATCAGCTGCTTGGCCTTCTCGGCGAACAGCGGCCAGTTCGACGCCGGGTCGACGACCACGGGCTCCAGCTTCTTGCCGAGCACGCCGCCCTTGGCGTTGATCTCGTCGATCGTCATCAGGGCGACGTCCTTGAGGACGGTCTCGGAGATCGCCATCGTTCCCGACAGCGAGTGCAGGATGCCCACCTTGATGGTGTCGGCGGCCTGCGCGCCGAGCGAGAACGACAGCAGCCCCGTGGTGGCGAGGGCGGCGCTGAGCGCCTTGATCAGATGGCGACGTTGCATGGAAGTACCTCCTGTATGTGCGAAAGCCGGGCGGGAGATTCCCCGCCACGTCGCGGCCAGATCGCAAGGCCCATGCCAAGTTGGTGCCGCAATAGGACGACGCCGCGTCTGCATGCTTCATCACAGCGCCATGGACCAAATCCCTCGCACCGAATCGTGCTTGCGCGCACCAAGATGGCTGATCGCTGCGCTGCAGGCACCAACACGCGTCGGCGCCGCCGCGTGATGCGCCGCGAAGGCGCGTGCCGGGCTCGGTTCGTGCAAGCGTGGCGTCGCCGCGTCGCCTTGCCCGCCTCGCCACGCCGTCGCTAAGATGCGCCCGCACTGCTTCGACAACCGACACGATCGATGGACCTGACCCCGCGCGAGAAGGACAAGCTGCTGATCTTCACGGCGGGCCTGCTCGCGGAGCGGCGCCGGGCGCGGGGTCTCAAGCTCAATCACCCCGAGGCCGTCGCGCTGATCAGCGCGGCCATTCTCGAAGGCGCCCGCGACGGCAAGAGCGTTGCCGCGCTGATGAGCGAAGGCAAGCAGGTGCTGACGCGCGCCGACGTGATGGAAGGCGTCGCCGAGATGATCCCCGACATCCAGGTCGAGGCGACGTTCCCCGACGGCACCAAGCTCGTCACCGTGCACCAGCCGATCGAATGATCGGCAGAACCGCGAAAGGGCTCCGATGTTCCGTCCGCTCATGCGACTTGCGATGGCGACCCTCGCCGCCGCAGCCGCCGCGTCACCCGCCCTGGCCCACGTGGTCGCGTCCGATCCGGCGCATGCGCACTGGCATCCCGGCGACCTGCTCGGCCTCGCCGCGGTGGCGGGCCTCGCCGCTCTCGCGGTGTGGATCGACCGGCGCTCGCGGTGATCCCGGGCGAACTGCTCGTCGCCGACGGGGCGCTCGAGCTCAACGCGGGCCGACGCACGCTGACGCTGGTGGTCGAGAACAGCGGCGACCGTCCGATCCAGGTCGGCTCGCACTATCACTTCGCGGAGACCAACGCGGCGCTGCGCTTCGACCGCGACGCCGCGCGCGGCATGCGGCTCGACATCGCCTCGGGCACCGCGGTCCGCTTCGAGCCCGGCCAGCAGCGCACGGTCGAGCTCGTCGACTACGCCGGCGCGCGCACCGTGTACGGCTTTCGGGGCCTCGTGCAGGGACAGCTCTGATGACTTCGATCGGCCGCCGCGCCTATGCGGAAATGTTCGGTCCGACCATTGGCGACCGGGTGCGCCTCGCCGACACCGGACTCGTCGTCGAGGTCGAGCGCGACTTCACGCTGCAGGCCGGCAGCTACGGCGAAGAGGTGAAGTTCGGCGGCGGCAAGACGATTCGCGACGGCATGGGGCAGAGCCAGCGCCTGGCCGACGAAGTCGCCGACACGGTGATCACCAACGCGCTGGTCATCGACCACTGGGGCATCGTCAAGGCCGACGTCGGCATCAAGAACGGCCTCGTCGCGCGGCTCGGCAAGGCCGGCAACCCCGACGTGCAGCCCGGCGTCGACATCGTGATCGGCCCGGGCACGGAAATCATCGCGGGCGAAGGGATGATCCTCACCGCGGGCGGCATCGATTCGCACATCCACTTCATCTGCCCGCAGCAGATCGAGGAGGCGCTGATGAGCGGCGTCACCACGATGCTCGGCGGCGGCACCGGGCCGGCAACCGGCACCTTCGCGACGACCTGCACGCCGGGGCCGTGGCACATCCACTCGATGCTGCGCGCGGCCGAGGCGTTCCCGATGAACCTCGGCTTCATGGGCAAGGGCAACGCCAGCCGGCCGCGCGCGCTCGAGGAGCAGATCGAGGCCGGCGCGATCGGCCTCAAGCTGCACGAGGACTGGGGCACCACGCCGGCGGCAATCGACTGCTGCCTCGGCGTCGCCGACGCGCACGACGTGCAGGTGACGATCCACACCGACACGCTCAACGAATCGGGCTTCGTCGAGGACACGGTCGCGGCGATCGGCGGACGCGCCATCTCGACCTTCCACACCGAGGGCGCCGGCGGCGGCCATGCGCCCGACATCATCAAGGTCGCGAGCCTCGCCAACGTGCTGCCGTCGTCGACCAACCCGACCATGCCGTACACCGTGAACACGGTCGACGAGCACCTCGACATGCTGATGGTGTGCCACCACCTCGACGCCGGCGTCGCCGAGGACCTGGCGTTCGCCGAGAGCCGGATCCGGCGCGAGACCATCGCCGCCGAAGACATCCTGCACGACCTCGGCGTGTTCTCGATGATGTCGTCCGACAGCCAGGCGATGGGCCGGGTGGGCGAGGTGATCGTGCGCACCTGGCAGGCCGCGCACAAGATGAAGGCGCAGCGCGGCTGGCTGGCCGCGCCCGCGCCGAACGGCTGCGAGGGCCAGGAGCGCAACGACAACTTCCGAGTGAAGCGCTACATCGCCAAGTACACGATCAACCCGGCGATCACGCAGGGCATCGCGCACGTCGTCGGCTCCATCGAGCCCGGCAAGCTCGCCGACCTCGTGCTCTGGAAGCCGGCGTTCTTCGGCGTCAAGCCGGCGCTGATCCTCAAGGGCGGGATGATCGCGGCGGCGGCGATGGGCGACCCCAACGCGTCGATCCCGACGCCGCAGCCGGTGCACTTCCGTCCGATGTTCGGCTCGTTCGGGCCGGCGCTGAACCCGACCTCGGTCACCTTTTTGTCGAGAGCGGCGCACGAGGCGGGCGTGGCCGACAAGCTGGGCCTGCGCCGCCGCATCGAAACCGTTCGCCAGACGCGCAGCATCGGCAAGCGCGACATGGTCCACAACGCCGGGACGCCGGCCATCGAGGTGGACCCGCAGACCTACGAGGTGCGTGCCGACGGCGTGTTGCTGACCTGCGAGCCGGCGACCGAGCTGCCGATGGCGCAGCGCTATTTCCTGTTCTGAGGCGACCGGCGCGGTTCGGTCCGCTTCGGCTTGCTTCGGCGAGCCCGGCAGGCTCGCCGATCGCGGGGGCCGCGGGCGGCCGAAGCATCGCCGCTGCGCTCGCGCGCTGTGGCGCTGTCGTGCCCGCCAGCGGCTCGCGCGCATGGCCGCGCGCGGGGCCACAATGCGCCGCTCGACCGGACGCATCCGTGCACCCCATCTGCAGCCCGAACCCCGCTCGTCTCGCCGCGCGTGCGGGCGTGGCGTGGGCGCCGCCGTGAGCGGCGGCGCGTCGGCGGCCGAAGTCGAAGCCGCCGCGGAGATCGAGCACGCATTCGGCCGGCCCGAGAGCGGCTGGCGCCGGCAGCTCTACCGCATCGTCTTCGAGAGCGACACGCCAGGCGGCCGAGCATTCGACCTGGTGCTCATCGGCGCGATCCTGGTCAGCGTCGGCGTCGTCGTGCTCGACAGCATGCAGGCCGCCGACGGCGCCCAGCGGGTGATGTTCGAGCGCCTGGAGTGGGCGTTCACCCTGCTGTTCACGCTCGAGTACGTGGCGCGCCTGCTGTGCGTGCGCCACCCGCTGCGCTACGCGACCAGCCTGTTCGGGGTGATCGACCTCGTGGCGGTGCTGCCGACGTACCTGGCGTTCTTCTTCCCCGACCTGCACGCGCTGATCGACGTGCGGATCCTGCGCCTGCTGCGCATCTTCAGGATCCTGAAGATGAGCGAGTACATCGCCGAGTACCGTGCGCTCGGGCGCGCGCTCGCGGCGAGCCGGCGCAAGATCTTCATCTTCCTGTCGTTCGTGCTGATGGTCGTGCTGGTGATGGGCACCCTGATGTACGTGATCGAAGGGCCGCAGAACGGCTTCACGAGCATTCCGGTGGGCATGTACTGGGCCATCGTCACGATGACGACCGTCGGCTTCGGCGACATCACGCCCAAGACCGAGCTCGGCCGCTTCGTCGCATCGTTCCAGATGCTGCTCGGCTGGGGCATCCTCGCCGTGCCGACCGGCATCGTGAGCGCCGAATTCACGGCGCAGCGCTTCGGCGGACAGCGCGATCGGCGCGCCGGCGGTCTGCGTTGTGCGCGCTGCGGCAGCGACGGCCACGAGCCGGCCGCCGCGTTCTGCAAGGATTGCGGCGCCCGTCTGCCCGGCACGACCGCTTCGACCGACCCGCGCTGAGCTTCCCGCGATCCCACTCGACTGCTTCTTCCATGCCGACCGTCAGCAAGATTCTTCCCCGCGGTGGCGGGCTCGCCGCCGTGCTGCTCAAGCGCCTGCCGTACGTCGACCTCGAGTGGGACGTGCGCCAGCGCAGCCGCTTCGAGGCGAGCGCCAGCGACGGCGCCGCGCTGCAGGTGTTCCTGCCGCGCGGCGCGGTGGTGCGCGGCGGCGACGTGCTGGTCGCCGACGACGGCTCGCTGCGTGTCGCGCGCGCGGCCGCGCAGCCGGTGCTGGTCGTCCGCGCGTGCGCCGAGCACGGCAGCGCACACGACCTGCTGCGCGCCGCCTATCACCTGGGCAACCGCCACGTCGCCCTCGAGCTGCAGCCCGACCGGCTGCTGCTCGAGCCCGATCACGTGCTCGCCGAAATGCTGCGCCGCATGCACCTCGACGTGACCGAAGCGATGCTGCCGTTCGAGCCGGAGGCCGGCGCCTACGCCGAAGGTGCGGCGGGGCACGGACACGACCACGGCCACGCGGCGCATGGCCACGGTCACGGTCACGGCCATGACGACCACGGCCATCGTCATCGCGAGCACGCGCACGGCGGCCACGAGGCACACGGTCACCGGCATGGCGAACAGCGTGCGGCCGACGCGCACCGTCAGCACGAGCACGCGCATTCCCACACGCCCGGCGCGCCCGCGCACACGCACGAACACGCGCACGCGGACGAACACGCGCACGCGGACGAATGCGGGGCGTGCGGCGACCACCACGGTGCGGCCGGTCACGCGCAGTCGCACGGCCATGCCGAGCAGGGCCATGCGACTGCCGACCAGGGGCCATGCCATGCACCCGCGGCCGGCGCGCCGGCCGCCCAGCGCCACGAGCAGGCGCACGGCACCCACGATGCGCTGCCCGTCGGTGCGGCGATGCCGCCCGCGTCGCGAGCCGATGCACCGCGCGGAGGCTGACGCCGCGCGAGCCTCGACCGCGTCGGCAGCCGACGCCACGGCGCAGGCTGTCGACGCCGCCCGGGCCGATGGCGCCGGCGCCGCGGTGGCCTGCGACCCCGACGGGGTGCGCCTCTCCGGGTCGTTGCCGGGACCGTCGCCGACGCTGGCCTCGTCCGCACTTCTGCAACTCATCTGGCTCGCCTCGCCGGCGCTGCCGGTCGGCGGCTTCAGCTATTCGGAAGGGCTCGAGCGCGCGATCGACGCCGGCCACGTGAGCGACGAAGCCGGCGCGGCCGCCTGGCTCGTCGACCAGCTGCACCTGGTCGCCGCGCGCAGCGACCTGCCGCTGCTCGCGGCGGCTTTCGCGGCCTGGCGCCGCGGCGACCATGCCGAAATCGCCGCCCTCAACGGCTGGTTCGCATCGACCCGCGACAGCGCCGAGTCGGCCCAGCAGGCGGCGCAGATGGGGCGCTCGCTGGCGGCGTGGCTGCACGGCCTCGACGCCGGCGCCCCGGGGCTCGACGCACTGCGCAGCCTCGAGCCGGCGCCGCAGTGGCCGGTCGCCTTCGCGTTGTGCGCCGCGCGCATCGAGAGCGTCGGCCCGCGCGACGCCCTGCTCGCCTGCGCGTTCGGCTGGGCCGAGAACATGGTGCAGGCGGCGGTGAAGGCGATGCCGCTCGGTCAGGCCGCCGGCCAGCGCCTGCTCGCGGCGCTCGCCCGCGAGATCCCGGCGGCGGTCGAGCACGCCCTCGCGCTTGCGGCCGCGGAGCGCCAGGCATTCGCCCCGATGCTCGGCGTGCTGTCGGCGCAGCACGAGGCGCAGTATTCGCGGCTGTTCCGCTCCTGAGCGCAGGGCGCCGCCGATAATCGCCCGATGCCTGCCGCCCCTTCCGCGCTCCACACGATCCCGCGCCGCACCCGCCGGCTGCCACCGCTGCGCGTCGGTGTCGGCGGCCCGGTCGGATCGGGCAAGACGACGCTGGTCGAGATGCTCTGCAAGACCATGCGCGACCGCTGGGACCTCGTGGTCGTCACCAACGACATCTACACCAAGGAAGATCAGCGCCTGCTCACGGTCGCCGGCGCGCTCGACGCCGACCGCATCATGGGCGTCGAGACCGGCGGCTGCCCGCATACCGCGATCCGCGAGGACGCCTCGATCAACCTCGAGGCGATCGACCGCATGCTCGAGCGCTACCCGGACGCCGACATCGTGTTCGTCGAGAGCGGTGGCGACAACCTCGCGGCGACCTTCAGCCCCGAGCTGTCGGACCTGACGATCTACGTGATCGACGTCGCCGCGGGCGAGAAGATTCCTCGCAAGGGCGGGCCCGGCATCACCAAGAGCGATCTCTTCGTGATCAACAAGACCGACCTCGCCCCGCACGTCGGGGCGAACCTCGAGGTGATGCGCGCCGATACCGAGCGCATGCGCGGCACGCGGCCGTTCGTGATGACCAACCTGAAGACCCGCGAGGGGCTCGCGGCGGTGGTCGACTTCATCGAGAAGCGCGGCCTGCTGACCGCCGGCTGACCGCGCGCGCAGCGGCTCGTCGTCATTCGCCCGGCGGGGGCGCCGCCGGAAGGGCCCGCTACGCGGCAGTCGCGATGCTGGCGCGGCGGCGCCGGGACCAGCCCGCGACGCCGAGCGCCACGGCGAGCAACGCCAGCATCCCGGGTTCGGGGATCACCGCCGCCGGCTGCACCGCGACGAGCTCGGCGAAGTGCCCGAACACCGTCGCCGCGCCGATCGCCGGCGACGCGCTCCAGAGGCTGCCGAAGAACAGGTCGCCCGCGCCGCCGATCGCGAAGGCGTCGAACGGCGTGCTGAGGGCATAGCCGCCGACCAGCCCGACGCCCGGCACCCACGAGAACGCCGCGCTGACGTCGCAGAATGCCCATGCGCATGTCGACGGCGTGGTGAAGCCGGGCCCGACTGCTTGCAGGCCGCTTCCGGCGCTGGTCTGGTGGCCGGCGTTGTCGGCGTGCCACGACAGCGTGCCGACGCTGCCGGGGTCGTCGAGCGTGAAGCCGACCTGCGAGAGATAGTCGCGCGCGGCCGCGAACCGGGCGGTGTCGACGCCGAGCGGCAGCATGAAGCCGTCGAGCACGAAGCGGTAGCTCACCGGCATGGCGAACGCGGGCGCGGCGAGCAGGAGGGCGAAGGCGAAGAGAAGCTTGCGCATGGGGTCGGCCCCGTGTGCGGACCGAGCGCCCGCGATCGCCGCAGGCTACCGGGCTCTGCCGCGGGCGCGGCTCGGATCGACGCTGCCACGCGTGACTTCGGTCACGACTCGCGCGGCAAGCCGCCGGACGGTTCGCGACCGGCGGGACCTTGGAGCCGGCGAGCCATGCACGCGCAGCGCCTGGCGGGCCCGCGGCGAGTGACCGGCTCCGGGGTGCCGGGGCGGCCGGCGGCTCGATCCCCTCAGGCCGGCGTGATGTCGCGTGTCGGCACCCAGAACACCGCGCCGTCCTGCTCGAACACCTCGACCGGCTGCAGCTTGCCGCGCCCGCACGGACCGCCGACGCAGCGGCCGCTCGCCGGCGCGTACTCGGCGCCATGGATCGAGCAGATGATGAACTCGCGGCTCGAGTCGAGGAACTCGCCCGGCAGCCAGTCCATCTCGGCCGGCACGTGCGCGCAGCGGTTCAGATAGGCGACGACGCGACCTTCGAAGCGCAAGGCGAATGCGCGCAGCGGCTCGCGGAACTGGAGCACGTCGAAGAGGACGGCGGTGCCCTTCTCGACCAGCGCGTCCGACGCGCAGAGCCAGAGCCGCTGCGGCGGCGCGGGCTCAGGCATGCCGTTCGAGCCATTGCGCGAGCTCGGCCATCGAGTGCGCGACGAAGAGCGGCGCGTGCGCCTCGAACGCGTCGTGCGCATGGGCGCCGTACCCGACGCCGATCGCGGCACAGCCGGCGTTCGCGGCGAGCTGCAGGTCGTGCGTGGTGTCGCCGATCATCAGCGTGCGCTCGGGCCCGACGGCGAGCTCGTCCATCAGCTCGAGCAGCATCTGCGGGTGGGGCTTGCCGAAGGTCTCGTCGGCGGTGCGCGTCGCGTCGAACAGGCTGCCGAGCATCGAGCGCTCGAGCACGCGGTCGAGGCCGCGCCGCGACTTGCCGGTCGCGACGCCGAGCCGGTGGCCGCGCGACTTCAGCGCCTCGAGCATCTGCACGGTGCCCTCGAACAGCACCACATCGTCCTCGCGCGCGAGGTAGTGATGGCGATAGCGGTCGGCGAGCTCGCGATAGCGCGAGGCCGGCAGCTCGGGCGCGGCGTGCTGCAGCGCTTCGGCAAGGCCGAGGCCGATCACGTAGCGTGCATCGACCTCGCTCGGCACCCGCGTGCCCACATCGGCGCAGGCGGCGCGGATCGCGTCGGCGATCAGAGCCGTCGAGTCGAACAGGGTGCCGTCCCAGTCGAAGACGACGAGGTCGAAGCGGCGCGGGCGCGGCGGCGAAGAGGGGGCGTCAGGAGTCATTCGGGGGCGACCGGGTCGCGGGAGGCGACGCCGAGGCGTCGGGAGACAGGAAAACGCGCGCCGCCTCAGGCGTGCGCGGAAGCAGACGCCGATTCGAGCGCATGCAGCAGCCGCATGCATGCGTCGGGCAGCGGCGCCTCGAGCGCGACGGGGACATCGGTGACCGGGTGCACGAAGCGCAGCGCGCGCGCGTGCAGGAACATGCGCTCGAAACGGCAGCTGGCGACCGCACTGCCGCGCGCCAGCGCCTTGTTGAGCTCGAAGTCGCCGTACTTGGGATCGCCGGCGATCGGGTGACCCTGGTGCGCGAGGTGGACGCGGATCTGGTGCGTGCGGCCGGTCTTGATCGTCACGTCGAGCCAGGTGAACGCGGCGAACGCCTGCACCACGCGCACCAGGGTGATCGAGCGTCGGCCGTCGTCGTGGTCGGCGTCGACGACCCGAACGCGCCGTTCGCCGTCGGCTCCGAGGTACTTGTGCAGCGCCTCGTCGATCACCTTCAGGTTGGCCGGCCAGGCGCCCGCGACCAGCGCGGCGTAGGTCTTGCCGACCGCGCGCTCGCCGCTGCGCTGGCGCAGGTCGTCCTGCAGGCGGACCAGCGCGGCACGCGTCTTGGCGATCATCAGGAGCCCGGAGGTTTCCTTGTCGAGCCGGTGCACGAGCTCGAGCAGGCGGGCGTCGGGTCGCGCCCGCCGCAGCTGCTCGATGACGCCGAAGCTCACCCCGCTGCCGCCGTGCACGGCGACGCCCGCCGGCTTGTCGATCACGATGAGGTGGTCGTCCTCGTAGACCGTCGCGAACTCGCGCGCCGGCACGGCGGCGCGATCGTCGGCCGCGCTCGAGGTGCGGATCGGCGGCACACGAACGTCGTCGCCGAGCTCGACGCGAGTGTCGGCGCTCGCGCGCGCCTTGTTGACGCGCACCTCGCCCGAGCGGATCACCCGGTAGACGTGCGTCTTGGGAACGCCCTTGAGCAGCTTGACCAGGAAGTTGTCGAGGCGCTGCCCGGCGCCGCTCTCGTCGACGACGACGTGGCGCACGCTCGGCCCGTCGGCGATCGCCGGGGCCCCGTGCGCCGCCGGTTCGGGCGTGGGTGGCGGCGCGCCCTTCGCGGCACCCGCGCGAGGTCCCGCGGACCGCTGCGGTGCCCTGGCGCGACCCGGGGCGGCGGGCGCGGTCGCGCCGGCCGGATTGCCCCGTATAATTCGCCGCACCACGACCTCGCTGTAAGTGTTTGATTCCAGCAGAGTTTAGCGTCGCACTGCAGGAGACGTGGCTGGCCAGGGTACCGACTTGCTGTCCCATGCGAGGCAGCGGCCCCGGCTCAGACGGTGATGCAACGCCTCGATGTGGCGGCGGGCGTCGTCCCCGAGTGACGGCGCAGCCGCTGGGTCGCAGCGGAATGAGCGAACAAGAACGAACCCTCAGCAAAAGGTTTTCCCGGCCGTAGAGCACCCCTTCGCATCCAGGCCTCGTTCCTGACCGCGATTCCCGCTCTCCGGCCCACGCGTCCAGTCTCACGCGGATGTCGAGCAAGCCCCCTTCGCAGGCGCGCCACGCGCCCGGCACGAGCCACCCGCTCGCAGGCCGGGCTGCCGCGGCGCGGCCTCGTGTCTGCGGCGCGCCACCGACCGGTCCGACGCAGCGCCTCCCCGGCGCTGCCGGCCTGCTCCCCGCCCGATCGCTGCGACGCCAGCGCCAACGCTGCGCGAGCCGCCGAACCTTCGGCATCCGGCTCCCGCGGTCCAGGGCGATTCCTTCCGGTTCCATCGCGTTTCTCGTGCATCGATCCGCCACCTGAGGGCTTGCCGCCCGGTGGCTGTTGAGACGCGCGCCGCGAACGGCGCGCGAGAGAGGATTTGCCGATGAAACGCATGCTGATCAACGCGACTCAGCCGGAAGAGCGCCGCCTGGCGATCGTCGACGGCCAGAAGCTGATGGACTTCGAGACCGAGATCGAAGGCCGCGAACAGCGCAAGGGGAACATCTACAAGGCGGTCGTGACGCGGGTCGAGCCGTCGCTCGAAGCCTGCTTCGTCGACTACGGCGAGGACCGCCACGGCTTCCTGCCGTTCAAGGAGATCTCGAAGAACTACTTCCGCGAGGGCACCGACGCGCGCACGGCGCGCATCCAGGACGCCATCAAGGAAGGCGACGCGCTGCTGGTCCAGGTCGAGAAGGAAGAGCGCGGCAACAAGGGCGCCGCCCTCACGACGTTCATCAGCCTCGCCGGCCGATACCTGGTGCTGATGCCCAACAACCCGCGCGGCGGCGGCGTCTCGCGCCGCATCGAGGGCGAGGACCGCGAGGAGCTCAAGGAGAACCTCGACCAGCTCGAGTACCCGAAGGGCATGAGCCTGATCGCACGCACCGCCGGCATCGGCCGCAGCGCGCCCGAGCTGCAGTGGGACCTCAATTACCTGCTCAAGCTCTGGACCGCGATCGACGGCGCCGGCAAGGTCGGCAAGGGCGCGTTCCTGATCTACCAGGAGTCGTCGCTGGTGATCCGCGCGATCCGCGACTACTTCACCGCCGACATCGGCGAGATCCTGATCGACACCGACGACATCTTCGATCAGGCGCAGCAGTTCATGACCCACGTGATGCCGGAGACGGCGCACAAGGTCAAGCGCTACCGCGACGACGCGGCCCTGTTCAGCCGGTTCCAGATCGAGCACCAGATCGAGACCGCGTTCGCGCGCACCGTCAACCTGCCGTCGGGCGGCGCGATCGTGATCGACCACACCGAGGCGCTGGTCTCGGTCGACGTCAACTCGGCGCGCTCGACGCGCGGCAGCGACATCGAGGAGACCGCGACCCGTACCAACCTCGAGGCCGCCGACGAGATCGCGCGCCAGATGCGCCTGCGCGACCTGGGCGGCCTGATCGTCGTCGACTTCATCGACATGGAGGAGTCGAAGAACCGCCGCGAGGTCGAGACGCGCCTGCGCGACGCGCTGCGTCAGGACCGCGCCCGGGTCCAGTTCTCGTCGATCTCGAAGTTCGGCCTGCTCGAACTGAGCCGCCAGCGCCTGCGCCCGGCGCTCAGCGAAGGCAGCCACATCACCTGCCCGCGCTGCAACGGCACCGGCCACATCCGCGACACCGAGTCGAGCGCGCTGCAGATCCTGCGCATGGTGCAGGAAGAGTCGATGAAGGAAAACACCGCGGCGGTGCACGTGCAGGTGCCGGTCGAGGTGACGTCGTTCCTGCTCAACGAGAAGCGCACCGAGATCACCAAGATCGAGCTGAAGCAGCGCGTGACCGTGCTCCTGGTGCCGAACAAGGCGCTCGAGACGCCGAACTATCGCCTCGAGCGACTGCGCCACGACGACCCGCGCCTCGAGAACCTGCAGGCCAGCTACACGATGATCGACGAGCCCGAAGAGGAAGTCGGCATCACGCGGCGTGAGAAGGCCAAGCCGAAGCAGGAACCCGTCATCAAGGGCATCCTGCCCGAGACGCCGGCGCCGATGCCGGTGGCCAAGCCCGAACCAGCGGCTCCCGCACCGGTCGCCGCGCCAGCTCCGGTCGCCCCGGCACCCGCACCCGCGCGTGCCCCGGCACCGCTGCCCGCGGGCGGCGGCTTCTTCTCGTGGGTCAAGAGCCTGTTCGGCAGCGAGCCGGCGCCGGCCGCGACGCCGGCGGCACCGGTCGCCGCACCGGCTCCGCAGGCGCCGTCCGCCGAAGAGGCGCGTCCGGAGCGCAGCGGCCGTGGCGGCCGCGGTGGTCGGGGTCGCGGCGGCGAGCGCGAGGGCCAGCGTGGTGAGCGCGGCGAGCGCACCGAAGGCGGCCGTGACAACCGCGGGCGCCGCAACGAGCGCGGCACCGAGGAGCAGACCGCACGCGGCGGCGCCGCGGAAGGCGCACGGACGGACGAGCGCGCGACGCGCGGCGAAGGTCGTGGCGAAGCACGCGGCGAGCGCGCGGAACGTGGTCCGCGCGGTGAACGTGGCGAGCGTGGCGAGCGCGCCGAGCGAGGCGAAAATCGCGAGGCTCGCGAATCGCGGCGCGAAGGCCGTGAGGCTCGCGAAGGCCGCGAGCCGCGCGACGCACGCGAAAGTCGCGGCGAGGCGCGTCCCGCTGACGCCGGCGTCGAGCCGCGCGCCGACGGCGAAACCGGCAACGAAGCTCGCCGGGAACGCGCCGAGCGCGAACCTCGGGTCCGCGAGGACGCCGCCGAGCCGATGCCGCTCGGCACGCTGGCACCGGCTGAGTCCGGCGAAGGCGCGGGCGAGCTTGCCGCCACCGAGTCTGGCAACGGCAGCGAGGCCACGGGCGAACGCACCGGACGGCGCCGCAACCGCCGTGGTGGTCGCGGGAACCGCGAGCGCGACGACAACCGCGCTGCCGATGCCACCGGCGACGCCGCCGAGGGCCTCGACGGCCTGAACGTCGGCAGCGATCCGGTAGCGATCGCCGCCGGCGATGGCGCGAGCCTCGAGTCGGGCCCTGCGGCGCCGGGAGGCGGCGCTGGAGCCGATGGCGGCGAGACCGAGCGCATCGGCGGTGCGCCGACCGCCGACGAGGCAGCACCGTCCGGTGAAGGTCGCCGGCGTGGGCGTGGCCGCCAGCGCCGCGACCGCGGCGAGGGCGAGAGCAGTCGGGCCGCGGAGGCGACCGCGTTCGACGCCGACGTCGTGCGTGCCGACGCCGTGGCGAGCGAGCCGGCCGAGGTGGTGGGTGCCGAGATGGCCGAGGCGCCGCACACGGTGACCCGCGTCTCCGCCGTCGACGTCCGGCCCGACGAGGCCGCTTCTGCCGAGCCGGCATCGTCGGTCGGCGTCGAACCGGCTGCGCCGGCCCGGGTGCCCGGCGGCGACGGCAACGGCGCAGCCGCTCCGCGGCGCGAGGCCCAGGCCGCGGCCTCGCGCGCCGAGCCCTTCGAGCTGCCGATCGACTCGTTGCGCGAGCTCGCCGAGAGCGCCGGGCTGCAGTGGGTCCACTCGGACGCCGAGAAGATCCGCGCCGCGCAGAACGCGCTCGCGAGCCAGCCCAGGCCCGTGCATGTGCCGCGCGAGCGCCCGCCGGTGCCGGTGCTCGACCAGGGCCCGCTGATCCTGGTCGAGACCCGGAAGGACCTCGCGCAGGTGCAGCTGCCGTTCGAACGCGCGCAGCAGGGCTCGACCGGCGCGGTCTGACGCGCCGCTTCCGAGCGGCGCCGCCGCAGCCTGTGGGCGCGGCGGCGTTTTCACGTGCGGAGAGAGTAGAAGCCGAGAGCGGCGCAGGCCCTTCCGCGGGCGAGCCACGACGGAACGGCACCCCGCGCGCGGCGACGTCTCGGCGCCTGACGGCACGGCCCCCGCGCCGGCAGCGGCCGCTCTCTCGTCGCCGCAGCCATCAGGGCTGCAGCGACCTTCCCCTCAGGGCAGCCGCTCGAGCGCGCGCTGGTACATCGGGTCGTGCATCAGCTCGTCCCATGGCAGCGGCGCCACCTTCGGCAGCAGCTCGCGGCGACGCCGCTCGCTGTCCGGATCGGCGTGCCAGAGGCCGTTCAACTGCGCCGCGGCGAGTTCGTCGAGCAGCGCATCGAGCGCATCGCCGTTGCCCACCGACTGGTTGCAAAGCAGCACCAGGTCGCAGCCGGCGCTCAGCGCGACCGCAGCGGCGTCGGCGTACGAGAGCTCGGCGCCGTCGATCTGGCGCGCCCCGGCCATGCTGAGGTCGTCGCTGAAGATCGCGCCGTCGAAGCCGAGCTGCAGGCGCAGGATGTCCTTGAGCCAGCGCGCCGAGAAGCCCGCCGGGCGCGAGTCGACACGGCGGTAGATCACGTGTGCCGGCATCACGCTCGAGAGGCTCGAGCCGAGCCACTCGTACGGCTTCGCGTCGTCGGCGAGGATGGCGCGCAGCGGGCGCCGGTCGACCGGCACGTCGACGTGGCTGTCGGCGGCGACGAAGCCGTGCCCCGGAAAGTGCTTGCCGCAGTTCGCCATGCCGGCGAGCAGCAGGCCGTGCATCAGGCTCTTGGCGAGCACCGTGACCACGCGCGGGTCGCGGTGGAACGCGCGATCACCGATGACCGCGCTCGGCCCGTGGTCGAGGTCGAGCACCGGCGTGAAGCTGAGGTCGACGCCGCACGAGCGCAGCTCGGCGCCGAGGACGTAGCCCGCGGCGGTCGCCGCCTCGGTCGCCCGCATGGCGCCGCTGCGGGCGCCGGCACGGCCGTCGTTCATCCACTGCTCGCCGAGCACGCGCATCGGTGGCAGGTGGGTGAAGCCGTCGGTGCGGAAGCGCTGCACGCGACCGCCCTCGTGGTCGACCGCGATCAGCAGGTCCGCGCGGACCGACTTGATCTCGCGGGTGAGCTCGACGAGCTGGTGCCGGCTCTCCCAGTTGCGGCCGAACAGGATGACGCCGCCGCAGAGCGGGTGCTTCAGGCGCCGGCGGTCGTCGCGCGTGAGGGCGAGTCCGGCGACGTCGAGGACGATCGGGGCGTGGTCGGTCATGGGCAGGGTCGGTTGGATCAGCGAAAACGGTGCGCGGCTCGCACCGGCAGGTATCAGCGCGCGGGCTCGCGCTGCTCGACGACGACGAAGCTCGCCGCGTAATCGGTCTCGTCGGTGACGCTGACGTGCGCGACCAGGCCGCGGGCATCGAACCAGGCCGCGAGCTCGCCGTGCAGGCGGATCGCCGGCTTGCCGCTCGGCAGCTTGACGACTTCGCAGCCACGCCAGGTCATCGGCATCCGCATGCCCATGCCGATCGCCTTCGAGAAGGCTTCCTTGGCGGAGAAGCGCGTCGCCAGGAAGCGGATGCCGCGCTCGGGGTGGCTGGCGCGGCGCGCGTGAAAGGTCGCGAGCTCGCCGGGCGCGAGCACCTTCTCGGCGAAGCGATCGCCGCGCCGCTCGAGCGATGCGGCGATGCGTCGCACGTCGCAGATGTCGGTGCCGATGCCGAAGATCATCCGCGGGCGCCGCTCGCGATCGCGCGCAGCAACTCGCGCACCGCGGCGTCGATGCCGAGCTCGAGTGCGCGCGCGATCAGCGCGTGCCCGATCGACACCTCGAGCACCCCTGGCACCGCGCGCAGGAACTCGGCGAGGTTCTCGTGGTTGAGGTCGTGGCCGGCATTGACGCCAAGGCCCTCGGCAAGCGCCGCGTTCGCGGCCGCGGCGAAGCGCGCCAGCACCTCGCGCTGATGTGGCGCGCCGTGGGCGGCGGCATACGGCTCCGTGTAGAGCTCGACGCGGTCGGTGCCGAGCGCGCGCGCGGTCGCCATCGCGGCCGGGTCGGCGTCGACGAAGAGGCTCACCCGCACGCCGAGCGCCCTCGCCTCGGCGATCAGCGGAGCGAGGCGCTCGCCGTCGGCCGCGAAGTCCCAGCCGTGGTCCGACGTCGACTGACCGACGGCGTCGGGAACGAAGGTGCACTGGTCGGGCCGGAAGCGGCGCACCAGCGGCATCAGGTTGTGGAACGGGTTGCCCTCGATGTTGAACTCGGCACCCGGCCGCTCCGCCAGCAGCGCGGCGAGCTCCGGCAGGTCGGCGGCGCGGATGTGGCGCTCGTCGGGGCGCGGGTGCACGGTGATGCCGTGCGCGCCGACGTCGAGCGCGAGCTCGGCGATGCGGGTCACGCTCGGGATCGTCAGCGCGCGCTGGTTGCGCAGCAGCGCCACCTTGTTCACGTTGACCGACAGCGCGGTGGCCGGATGCGCGGCGAGGCCGCTGCTGACGAGGGGGTTCATCGGGCTGTGTTCGGCGCGAACGCCGCAAAGGGTCAGACCAGGTTCTGGGCGTCGATCATCACCTGCCGCGTTCGCAGCAGCGGCGCGCCGAGATGATAGTGAAGCTGGGCGCGCAGCACGCTCTTCAGCTCGGCCAGCGACCCGGCGCAGGCGGCCTGGATCGCCCGCACGTCGCCGTGCCGCAGCGCCGCCTCGAGGCCGACCAGCGCGGCGCCGCCGATCGCCGCGTCGGCTGACGTCGATGCCGCAACGCCGGCGTCGGGTCGCAGCGCGTAGCCGCGCCCGGGCTCGACAGCCTGCTGGGTCTGCGTCTCGACGCTGAGGTCCGGCAGCCAGCCGATCTCGCGCAGCAGCACCAGTTCGAAGGCGCGCAAGGCGCCCTGCATCGCGCCGTCGTCGGCGAGCGCGAGGGTGCCGAGCGTTGCCGCATAGATGTCGAACAGCACGGGGTGCGGGTCCTGCCGCGCGAGCAGCTTCATCAGCAGCTCGTTGAGGTAGAAGCCGCTGAACAGCGCCGCCCCGCTCAGCATCGGGCCGCCGCCGGCCCACTCGGCCGAGCGCAGGTTATGCACCTCGCGGCTGTCGTCGTCGTCGGGTGCCCGCCCGAACGAGAGCAGCAGGCGCTGGAACGGCAGCAGCACGCTGCGCAGCTGCGAGTACGGTTTCTTGGCGCCCTTGGCGGCAACCGCAACGCGGCCGCGCTCGCGCGTGAACACGTCCAGGATCAGGCTCGATTCGCTCCAGTCGTAGCGATGCAGCACGTACGCGGCCATCGGGCCGCTGCGCAGAGCCTTGGCCACGCGGGCTAGAAGATATGAATGGGCCCGGCGGGCCCGAGCAGCGCGCCCGGACGCGGCGGGCCCAGGCGCAAGGCGCAGCCGTGGCGTTGCGTCACGGCGAGCATCTGCAACGCCGGAGCGGGCGTGCCTGAGCGTGATGAGCGGGCATGCCGGATCCGTTCACACCGTCTCAGTAGCCGTACGAGCGCAGGTGGGCCTCGTCGTCGGCCCAGCCGGCGCGCACCTTGACCCAGAGCTCGAGGAAGACCTTGGCGTCGAGCAGGCGCTCGAGTTCCTGACGCGCCTCCGAGCCGATGCGCTTGAGGCGCTCGCCGCCGGTGCCGATCACGATGCCCTTGTGGCTCTCGCGCTCGACGATGACGGTCGCGGCGATGCGACGCAGCTCGCCCTCCTCGACGAACGAGTCGATCACGACGGTCGAGGTGTAGGGCAGCTCGTCGCCGGTCAGGCGGAACAGCTTCTCGCGCACGATCTCGCTGACCAGGAAACGGTCGGTCCGGTCGGTGAGCGCGTCGGCGTCGTAGATCCAGGGCTGCTCGGGCAGGTAGGGCCGGACGATGTCGAACAGGCGCTCCACGTCCGCGTTCTTCTTCGCGCTCATCGGCACGAACTCGGCGAACGGGAAGCGCTGCTGCATCGACTGCAGCCACGGCATCAGGTCGGCACGCCGCACCACCGTGTCGAGCTTGTTGGCGACCAGCAGCACCGGCTTGTCGCGCGGCACGAGCGCGAGCACCTTCTCGTCGTCGGGCCCGAAGCGGCCGGCCTCGACGACGAGCAGCACCGCATCGACGTCGGTCAGCACGCCGTGCACGGTGCGGTTGAGCGTACGGTTGAGCGCCGCCACACGACGCGTCTGGAAACCCGGCGTGTCCACGAAGATGTACTGCGTGTCGCCGCGCGTCTGCACCCCGTCGATGCGGTGCCGCGTGGTCTGCGCCTTGTCGGAGGTGATGCTGATCTTCTGACCGACCAGCGCGTTCAGCAGCGTCGACTTGCCGACATTGGGCCGACCGATGATGGCGACGCGGCCGCAGCGCTGAGGCGTGGCGTCGAGGCCCGCCTCGACGGCCGTGTGCGCGACACCTCCAGCGTGCGCTGGCGACCCGGCATCGACCTCGGGCGCGTCGGCCGGAGCGGCGCCTTCGGGTGCCGCCTCGCCGCCGCCCGCGTCCGCGGCAGGCTCGACGCCCTGCGGCACGGAGCGGGGCTTCCTGGCCATCAGGACTGCAGCGCGCTGCCGGGGCGGTCGCTGCTGCGCAGGGTGTCGAGCATGCGGCGCGCGGCTTCCTGCTCGGCGGCCCGGCGCGACTTGCCCTCGCCCGCTTCGGAGAGGCCGAGCGTCGGCACCGCGCACTCGACCTCGAAGGTCTGCGCGTGGGCCTGGCCGCGAGTCGCGCTGATGCGATAGACCGGCACCGGCAGGCGCCGCGCCTGCAGCCACTCCTGCAGTTCGGTCTTGGCGTCCTTGCTCCAGCTGCCGATGTCGGTGGTCTCGATGATCTCGCCGAACAGGTTCTGGACCAGCGCGCGGGCAGCGTCGAAGCCGCCGTCCTGGAAGGTGGCGCCGATCAGCGCCTCGACCGCGTTGGCGAGGATCGATGCCCGTTGCGCACCACCGCCGCGCGCCTCGCCTTCGCCGAGCTTGAGCAGCTCGGGAAGGCCGAGCTGCAGGGCGACGCGGTGCAGGCTGTCCTCGCGCACCAGGTGTGCGCGGATGCGGCTGAGGTCGCCTTCGTCCGAGCCGGCGAAGCGCTCGAACAGCATGCTCGACACCACCAGGCTCAGCACCGCGTCGCCGAGAAATTCGAGCCGCTCGTTGTGATCGGTGCCGAAGCTGCGGTGCGTGAGGGCGCGCTGCAGGAGCGCGGGGTCTGCGAAGCGGTGGCCCGTGCGCTGTTGCAGGGCAAGGAGGCGAGAGTCCATGAGCAATCGGTGTCGCGCAAGCCTGCGGCCGCGCTGCAATCAGTGACGCGTCACTGGCGGTTCGATCGTCCTTCGTACTTGATGAGCAGGTAGACCGGCTTGATCAGCTCGATCTCCTTGTCGTAGGCGAAGCTGATCACGATCTTCTCGTCTTCCTTGGTGATCGCCAGGTCCTTGGCCGAGATCGACGTGATCGAGTATTCGATGGTGCGCTGCTTCTCGAAGGCGTTGCGGACTTCGGCGACCGTGCCGGCGCCCTCGCCGGCGATCTTGTTGACCGCCTGCTTGATCGTGAAGTATTCGTTCAGCGTCGGCAGCACGCGCATGGCGATCAGCGCGACGAAGCCGATCACGGCCGCCCAGAACAGCAGGCCGATGAGGGTGATGCCGCGCTCGGCGGCCCCTGCGGGCCGGGACACGGGTCGCTGGTGGTCGAACGCAGCCATGGGTCAGTGAAACGCGCCGATGCGTTTCAGGTTCCCGAAATTCATCCAGATGTAGAACGCCTTGCCGACGATGTTCTCGTCCGGAACGAAGCCCCAGAAGCGGGAATCCTGCGAGTTGTCGCGGTTGTCGCCCATCATGAAGTAGTGCCCCGGCGGCACCTTGCAGGTCACACCCTCGGCACTGTAGCGGCAGTTCTCCCGATACGGGAAGGTGACCGATTCATCGGCCCAATGAAACTGCTGCGATTGCGGATTAATGAGGATGCCGTGCTCCACCGTGCCGAGCTTTTCCTTGAACGCGGGCTGGTAGCGCATCGACTCTTCGTCGTAGTAGCCCGGCGGCGGCAGCGGCTCGCGCGGCACCTCCGCGCCGTTGATGTAGAGCCGCTGCTGGCGGAACGACACCTCGTCGCCCGGCACGCCGACCACCCGCTTGATGAAGTCGGTGCTGGTGTCCTTGGGGTAGCGGAACACCATCACGTCGCCGCGCTGCGGGTCGTGGTTGGCGACGATCTTCTTGTTGATGATCGGCAGCCGCACGCCGTAGTGGAACTTGTTGACGAGGATCAGGTCGCCCACCATCAGGGTCGGGATCATCGAACCGGAGGGGATCTTGAACGGCTCGAACAGGAACGAGCGCAGCAGGAACACCGCGAGGATCACCGGGAAGAGGCCCGCGGTCCAGTCGAGCCACCACGGCTGCAGCAGCACGGCCTGCTTCGCCGATGCGAGGTTGTCGTCGACCTTGTCGATGCCCTGTGCCTTCAGCTGCTCGCGGCGCCGCGCCTCCTCGGCCTCGAGCGCCCGCGCCGCCGCGGCCCGGCGCGGCGCGAAATGGAAGCGCTCGGCCAGCCAGTACGCGAACGTGACCAGTGTCATCACGAACAGCAGCAGCGAGAAGTTGCCGCTCCACCGGTTGAAGTACCAGCCCGCGAGGAACACGCCGAGCAGGCCGTAGAGGACGGCGGTAAGCGCTCCCATCAATCGTCCACCTGGAGAATGGCGAGGAACGCCTCCTGCGGCACCTCGACCGAGCCGATCTGCTTCATGCGTTTCTTGCCGGCCTTCTGCTTTTCCAGCAACTTGCGCTTGCGGGTGATGTCGCCGCCGTAGCACTTGGCGATGACGTTCTTGCGCAGGGCCTTGATTGTCTCACGCGCGATGATGTTGGCCCCGATGGCGGCCTGCACCGCCACGTCGTACATCTGCCGCGAGATCAGCTCGCGCATCTTGGCCACCACGGCGCGGCCGCGGAACTGGCTCTGGCTGCGGTGGACGATGATCGAGAGCGCATCGACGCGATCGCCGTTGAGCAGGATGTCGACCTTCACGACGTCGGCGCCGCGGTACTCCTTAAACTCGTAGTCCATCGACGCGTAGCCGCGGGAGACGCTCTTGAGCTTGTCGAAGAAGTCGAGAACGATCTCCGCGAGCGGCATCTCGTAGGTCAGCATGACCTGACGGCCGTGGTAGGCCATGTTGAGCTGGTTGCCGCGCTTCTGGTTGGCCAGCGTCATCACCGGCCCCACGTAGTCCTGCGGCATGTAGAGGTGCACCGTGACGATCGGCTCGCGGATCTCCTTGATGCGGCCGAGGTCGGGCATCTTCGAGGGGTTCTCGACGTGCAGCAGCTCGCCGTTGTTGAGCTCGACCTCGTAGACCACCGACGGCGCGGTCGTGATGAGGTCCTGGTCGAACTCGCGCTCGAGGCGCTCCTGCACGATCTCCATGTGCAGGAGGCCGAGGAACCCGCAGCGGAAGCCGAGGCCGAGCGCCTGGCTCACCTCGGGCTCGTAGTGCAGCGAGGCGTCGTTGAGCTTGAGCTTCTCGAGCGCGTCGCGCAGCTGGTCGTACTCGCTGGCCTCGACCGGATAGAGGCCGGCGAACACCTGCGGCTGGACCTCCTTGAAGCCGGGCAGCGGTTGTTCGGCGACGCCGCGGTTGTTCGGCAGCTTCTTCTCGACCGTTATGGTGTCGCCCACCTTGGCGGCCTGCAGCTCCTTGATGCCGGCGATCACGAAGCCCACCTCGCCGGCGTGCAGGTCGTCGCGCGCGACCGCCTTGGGCGTGAAGACGCCCAGCTGCTCGGCGTTGTAGACGGCGTTGCTCGCCATCAGGCGGATGCGCTCGCCGCGTTTGAGCGAGCCGTCGACGACGCGCACCAGCATGACGACCCCGACGTAGTTGTCGAACCACGAGTCGATGATCATCGCGCGCAGCGGCGCCTCCACGGACCCGCGCGGCGACGGCATGCGATGCACCACCGCCTCGAGGATGTCGTCGATGCCCTCGCCGGTCTTGGCGCTGCACGGGATCGCGTCCGTCGCGTCGATGCCGATCACGTCCTCGATCTCCTCGCGAGCACGAGCCGGGTCGGCCTGCGGGAGGTCCATCTTGTTGAGCACCGGCACCACCTCGACGCCGAGGTCGAGCGCGGTGTAGCAGTTGGCGACGGTCTGCGCCTCGACGCCCTGGCTGGCGTCGACGACTAGCAGCGCGCCTTCGCAGGCCGACAGCGAGCGGCTCACCTCGTACGAGAAGTCGACGTGGCCGGGGGTGTCGATCAGGTTGAGGTTGTAGGTCCGACCGTTCCGCGCGACGTACTGCAGTGCCGCCGTCTGCGCCTTGATCGTGATGCCGCGCTCGCGCTCGATCTCCATCGAGTCGAGCACCTGCGCTTCCATCTCGCGATCGCTGAGGCCGCCGCAGCGCTGGATCAGGCGGTCGGCGAGCGTCGACTTGCCATGGTCGATGTGCGCAATGATCGAGAAATTACGGATGTGGTCCATGCCGTCGCGAGGAGGTGGGTTGAGCCGTCTGGCACGCGCGACGGACCGGCCGTCCGAGCGCTCAGGCTCGCATCGCCAAGCGATGTGCGACGCGCGAAGCGCCGTGCGGAAGCTAAAAAAAAGGCACGTCGATGAACCGACGCGCCTTCCAACAAAAACGTTTGGCAACTGCTTGTTGGGGCTTCATTGTAGCCAAAAGACCTGGCCGAAAGCCCCTCAAAGACCCGATTTCCAGCAGTGCCGGTGCCGTGCCGAACGGCGTTGTACACAGGATATCAACAGCAGCTGCCCTGCTCTTGACCCATGCGCAGGAATCGGCGGCGGGAACCTCCTGATTCCCGCTACGCGAGGCTCGAACGCCATCGCAGTACGTAAGCATCTGCTCACGTACCGCACGGCGCCGTTCAGCGCGCCGGCCGCAGGATCAGGAAGGTCGCGGCGTCGCCGCGCTTGACCAGCAGCGTCACCGGCTTGCTCTTGTCGAGCTTGGCCGTGACTGCCGCGAACTGGCGGGCGCTCGTGATCTCGACGTTGTCGATCGTCATGATCACGTCGCCCTCGCGCAGACCCGCGCGCGCCGCGACGCCCTCGGCGCTCTCGACGCGCACGCCGTTCTTCACCTTCAGCTCGCGCTTTTGCGCATCGGTGAGATCGGCGACTGCAAGGCCGAGCGCACCGACCGGCGCCGGCTTGGCACCCTCGCCTTTATCCGGGGTCGCCCGCGCGCTCTGCTCGGCTTCGAACTCGGCCACCGTCACCGCCAGATCACGCGTGGCTCCGCGGCGGAACACCTGCAGCGTGGCACGCGTCCCCGGCTTGATCGCGCCGATCACGCGCGGCAGATCGCGCGAGCTCTCGACGGTGCGGCCGTCGACCCGGGTGATGATGTCGCCGGCCTCCACGCCGGCCTTGTCGGCCGGGCCGCCCGCCTCGACGCTGCGCACCAGCGCACCGGTGGGCTTGCCGAGGCCGATCGCCTCGGCGACCTCGCGCGTGACCTGGTCGATGACGACGCCGATGCGGCCGCGGATGACGCGTCCGCCGACCCGCAGCTGCTCGGAGACGCGAATCGCCTCGTCGATCGGGATGGCGAACGAAATGCCCATGTAGCCGCCCGAGCGGCTGTAGATCTGCGAGTTGATGCCGACCACTTCGCCGCGCATGTTGATCAGCGGACCGCCCGAGTTGCCGGGGTTGATCGCGACGTCGGTCTGGATCAGCGGCAGCAGGTCGCCGGTGTCGCGCGACTTGGCGCTCACGATGCCGGCGGTGACCGTGCTCTCGAGGCCGAACGGCGAGCCGATCGCGATGACCCACTCGCCCGCCTTGAGGCGCGACACGTCGCCGGTGCGCACGAACGGCAGACCGCTGGCGTCGATCTTCACCAGCGCGACGTCCGAGCGCTTGTCGGCGCCGACGATCTTGGCCTTGAACTCACGCTTGTCGGCAAGCGTGACGATCACGTCCTCGGCACCCTCGACGACGTGGGCGTTGGTCATCACGAAGCCGTCGGCGGTGAGGATGAAGCCCGAGCCCACGCCGCGCGGCTGGGCCTCGCCGCCACCCGGCGCCGGCTGCTGGCCACGCGGCCCGGGCCGATTCGGGATCGGAATGCCGAAACGCCGGAAGAACTCGAGCATGTCCTCGTCGATCTCCGGGTTCTGACCGGGCCGCGCCATCTGTCGCGCGCGTTCGGTGGTGCGGATGTTGACGACCGCCGGCCCGACCTTTTCGACGAGCTCGGTGAAGTCGGGCAGACCCTGGGCGTGTGCCGGCGCGGGCGCGACGCCCGTCGCCAGGCCGAAGGCGAGCAGCAGCGCGCCGAGGCCGGCGCTCCAGGGGCGGAAAGAGCGAAGACGTTGCATGTCGTTCCTGATGAGGTTCATGAAAGCCACGGTTGATGCATTGGAGTCGTATCGATCGAACGGCGAGCGCGCCGGCAGCGATGACCGGCAGTGCCAAGCCGCGTCATCGCCACGTCACTTGCGGCGCTCCAGGGCATCGGCGAAAAGCCGCAGCGTGGCTACCGGGGTGTCGCCGACGACCGTCAGCCACCAGTCGCCCTGCCGCTTCGTGAGGGTCTGCGTCGCACCGACCGACGTGACCGTCGGCCGTACGTGCAGATGGGGACGAAAGCGCTCGATGAAAAGCGACACGTAGGTCAGACCATCCGAATAGATCGCCTGCAGCACCGGCTCGGCACCTGACTCGAGACCGTCGGGCGGGCTGCCGATCTGGCGGATCACGCAGCTGACGCGGCGAAAGCCGGGCGCGACCTGCCGCAGGCTCCAGCCCTCGTCCTCGAGCGCGGTGCGCGTGAGCACCGGCTTGGTGATCCGGTAGCCGTCGAGCTGCTTCATCGCCTGCACGATCGCGGCAGGCTGCGGCTTGACGTTGATCGTGACGTCCGAGAACGCCGACGTCTCGAGCACATCGCCCCGTTCACCGAGCACGTCGACGCGCAGCAGGAGCCCGGTCTGCTTCTCGGCCCACAGTCGGTAGCCGTAACGCAGGTCATCACGCGGGCGCACCGCGAGCACCTTGGCCACGTGGCCCGCGACACGGTCTTCATCGACCACGCCCACGTCGTAGTGGTCGGTGATGGCGTCGTTGCCGCCCTGCAGCAGCGCCGGAAACGAGTTGAGGAGCCCGCGCTGCTCGATCATCGCGACACCGCTGCCGGGCCACACGGTCTGCACCACGTCGTTGTGTCGAAACACGCGCCGCGCCTTGCCGTCGAGCGGTTCGATGCGCTCGAACTGGTTGGCACGGTCGCTGTAATGGACGATGCGCGCGCTGGCCACGTTGCCGCCGCCGCTCACCACGAAGGTGCCGTGATAGTTGTTGTGGCTGGCGGCGTCATGGATGCGCATGAGCCACGCGCGCACCTCGCGCGGCGGGACGGCGCTCGCCGGCCGGCTGGCAGGGACTTGCGCGCAGACCGGCGCGAACAGCGAAAGTGCGAGCGCCGAGGCAGCGCAGGCTCGGCGCATCATCGCGGGTCAGCGGCGCGGGCCGTCGGCCGCAGCACTGCGCACGAACACCGACGACGCACCCAGCATCGAGGTGCCGCCGAATTGGCGGTGCGCCGCGAGGTAGCGGTCGAGCGTCGGGTCGCGGATCACGCCGTTGCTGGCGACGGTGGCCGGAGCCGGCATCGAAGGCGCCACCACCGGCATCGGCCCCGCCGCGGTCGTCGACGGAGCGTCGTTCGTGCGCACGAGCCCCGTGACCCCGATCACCATCACGAATCCGGCTGCGAGCGCGACCGGCATCTTCCACGTCGTGCGCGAACCAACCCGCTCGGCATCGTCGGCATGTTGCACCCGGTCCGGCAAGGCTGCCGGTGCCAGCACCACCGGCTCCGCAGCGAGGCGCTCGCGGAATGCGGCGAGGAACGAGGCGTCGTGGTCGCCGTCCGACGCAAGGTCGTCGGAGCGCAGCACGTCGCCGATGAGCTGGTAGGCGTGCCAGGTGCTGCGTGCCGACGCGTCGTCGCGCCAGCTGCTGCACGCCTGGTCGGCGCCGATGAGGTCGAGCTCGCCGTCGACGAGCGCCGAAAGGCGCTCCATGGCGGCGTCGCTCCCTGCGGGGGTCTGCATGTCTGTCTCCAACGATCCTGTCTGGGGTGTCTGCGTGCCGGCCGTGCTCACCAGCGGTCGCCCTCGCGCGTGTCGAGCAGCGGACGCAGACGGGCCGCGATCGCTTCGCGCGCCCGGAAGATGCGCGAACGCACGGTGCCGATCGGGCAATTCATCAATTCTGCGATCTCTTCATAGCTGAGGCCTTCGATCTCGCGCAACGTGATGGCCTGGCGCAAGTCGTCGGACAAGGCTTCGATCGCAAAGTTCACCGCATCGGCGATCTGCTTGCTGGCGAGCACCGCGTCGGGTGTCTCGCCGGTGGTTAGTTCGTTTTCCGTGCGGGAAGTTTCATCGCCCTCCTCGCGCGGCGTGCGCAGCGCCTCGGTGACGAGCGGATCGCGCTTGAGCTCGAGCAGCGCCTTCTTGGCCGTGTTGACCGCGATGCGGTAGAGCCAGGTGTAGAACGCGCTCTCGCCGCGGAACTGCGGAATCGCGCGGTAGGCGCGGATGAAGGTTTCCTGGGCGATATCGGGCACCAGGTCGACGTCGCGCACCATGCGCCCGATCAGGCGCTCGATGCGGCGCTGGTACTTGACCACCAGCATCTCGAACGCGCGGACGTCGCCCTGCTTGACGCGCTCGATCAGCGGGGCGTCGGCATCGGGACCGTTCATGGCGCGAGCACGCCGGCGTCGGCGCCCTCGTCGGCCGGGCGCGCCGTGTAAATGGTCGACCGCAGCAGGTGCCAGTCGACGCCGAGCGCGCCGCGCTCGACGGGCAGCCAGCGGGTGTCGCCACGCATGGTCGGCTGCTCGGGCTGCAGCCGGAGCAGCATCCAGCCGCCGGCATCGATCGCCACCTCGAGGCGGGTCGGCACGGCGTCCCGCGCCGGCGCGTCGGCTGCAGCGACGAGCCAGCGCGCGCCGTCCCAGCGCAGGTCGACCGGGTGAGCGGGGATCAGCAGCAGCCAGCGCGCGGCATACGCGGTTGCGACGAGGCAGAGCGCGCCGAGCGCGATGCGCAGCGCCAGCGGCTCGGGCCCGAGCACCGCCCAGGCCGCGATGCTGACGCTCGCGAGCCCCGCGAAGGTCGCGACCAGCCCGCGCCAGACGGCGAAGCGGCGAATCGAGACCTGGAGCGGCGAAGAGGTGCGCATCGGCGCCGCGAGCGCGGGCGGGTCAGACGCGCTTGAAGACCAGCGTGCCGTTGGTGCCGCCGAAGCCGAAGTTGTTCTTCATCGCGAAGTCGATCTTCAGGTCACGCGCGGTGTTCGCGCAGTAGTCGAGATCGCACTCCGGATCGGGGTTGAAGATGTTGATGGTCGGCGGCGAAACCTGGCGCTGCAGCGCCAGCACGGTGAACACCGACTCGATGCCGCCCGCGCCGCCGAGCAGGTGGCCGGTCATCGACTTGGTGGAGTTGACGACCAGCTGCTTCGCATGGTCGCCGAACGCGAGCTTGATCGCGTTGGTCTCGTTGATGTCGCCGAGCGGGGTCGAGGTGCCGTGCGCGTTGAGGTACTGGATCTGGTCGGCGCCGACGCCGGCCGACCGCAGCGCCGCCTGCATCGAGCGCTTCGGGCCATCGACGTTGGGAGCGGTCATGTGGAACGCGTCGGCGGTCATGCCGAAGCCGACGAGCTCGGCATAGATCTTCGCGCCGCGTCGCCTGGCGTGCTCGTACTCCTCGAGCACCAGCACGCCGGCACCCTCGCCGAGCACGAAGCCGTCGCGATCGCGATCCCACGGCCGCGACGCCGTCTGCGGGTCGTCGTTGCGGGTCGAGAGCGCACGCGCGGCGGCGAAGCCGCCGACGCCGAGCGGCGACACGGTCGCCTCGGCGCCGCCGGCGATCATCACGTCGGCGTCGTCGCACGCGATCAGGCGCGCTGCCGCGCCGATGCTGTGCAGACCGGTGGTGCAGGCCGTGACGATGGCGAGGTTCGGGCCCTGGAAGCCGAACGCAATCGAGACGTGGCCCGAGATCATGTTGATGATCGACGCCGGCACAAAGAACGGCGTGATCCGGCGCGGCCCGCGCGACGCGAGCTCGGCGTGCGTCTCCTCGATGAGCGGCAGGCCGCCGATGCCCGAGCCGACGAGGCAGCCGATGCGCTGCGCCTCCTCCTCGCCGAGGTCCGAGCCGGTCGGCAGACCGGCGTCGCGCACCGCCTGGATCGAGGCCGCGAGCCCGTAATGGATGAACGCGTCCATGTGACGCGCTTCCTTCGCGGGGAAGTAGTCCTCGACCTTGAACCCTTTGACCTCGCCGGCGAACTTGCAGGCGAAGCCCGAGGCGTCGAACTTCGTGATGTCGGCAATGCCGGAGCGGCCCGCGAGCAGATTGCCCCAGGCCTCATCGACCGAATTGCCGACCGGGCTGATGATGCCCAGGCCGGTGACGACGACGCGTCGCTTCATGCGCGCGATGACCGGTTCGTGCCCAGGCCCAACGCTCAGGCAGCCTTCTGATGCTTGACCGCGTAGTCGATCGCGAGCTGCACGGTCGTGATCTTCTCGGCTTCCTCGTCGGGAATCTCGATGCCGAACTCGTCTTCGAGCGCCATCACGAGTTCGACGGTGTCGAGCGAGTCGGCGCCGAGGTCGGCAACGAAGGCCTTGTCGTTGGCGACGTCCGCCTCAGGAACGCCGAGCTGCTCGGCGATGATCTTCTTGACGCGGGCTTCGATGTCGCTCATGACTCCTCCGGGAAATGGTGAAAAAAGTTGTGCCGCATTCTACGGCCAGCAAACTGCTGGCAAACCCCAGCACGCGGCGTGCCGGAAGCCCCCTCGACCGGCGGTTCAGGACATGAACATGCCGCCGTTGACGTGCAGTTCCGACCCCGTGATATACGACGCCTGGGGCGACGCGAGGAACGCCACGGCGTCGGCGATTTCGCCGGGCTGACCCAGCCGCCCGAGCGGGATCTGCGCCATCAGGCCGGCGGTCTGCGCCTCCGACAGCGCCTTGGTCATGTCGGTCTCGATGAAGCCCGGCGCAACGCAGTTGACGGTGATGTTGCGACTGCCGAGCTCGCGCGCCAGCGCGCGCGTCATGCCCGCGACGCCCGCCTTGGCGGCGGCGTAGTTGGCCTGACCGGCGTTGCCGCTCGCGCCGACCACCGACGTGATGTTCACGATGCGGCCGTAGCGCTGCTTCATCATCGGGCGGATCGCCGCCCGGCTGACGCGGAACACGGCGCTGAGGTTGGTCGACACGACGGCGTCCCAGTCGTCGTCCTTCATCCGCATGGCGAGCGTGTCGCGCGTGATGCCGGCGTTGTTGACGAGCACGTGCAGCCCCCCGTGCTCGGCGACCACGCGGTCGACGAGGGTCTGCACGCCGGCGGCGTCGTTGACGTCGAGCACGGCGCCGCTGCAGCGCTCGAAGCGCGCGAGCTCGGCCGAAATGCCCGCCGCGCCGGCTTCGCTGGTGGCGGTGCCGACGACGCGAAAGCCGCGTTCCGCGAGCGTGAGGGCGATCGCCCGGCCGATGCCGCGCGACGCGCCGGTGACGAGCGCGACCTGATCCTTGGGGGCTTCGATGCTCATGGGGCGACCCTCCGCGCTGCGCGCTCCGGGATGAGCGCCCGGGAGCGGCCCGGCGCGCTCATGCCAGCACCTCGCGCGCAGCGGCCAGCGAGGCCGGGTCGAACACCGGCGCCGCGACCAGGCCGGCATCGATGCGCTTGACGAGCCCGGCGAGCACGCGGCCCGGCCCGCACTCGACGATCGCACGGGCACCGCGGTCGCGCATCGCCTCGATCGTCTCGACCCAGCGCACCGGCGCGAACGCCTGCCGGTAGAGCGCGTCGCGGATCGTCGCGGGGTCGCTCTCGACCGCGACGTCGACGTTGTTGACGACCGGGATCGTCGGTGCGGCGATCGCGACGCCGGCCAGGCGCTCCTTCAGTCGCTCGGCGGCCGGCCGCATCAGCTGCGAGTGGAACGGCGCCGACACCGGCAGCAGCATCGCGCGCTTGGCGCCTGCCGCCTTGAGCACCTCGCAGGCGCGCTCGACGCCGGACTTGGTGCCGGCGATCACGGTCTGGCTGCGGTCGTTGAAGTTGACCGCCTCGACGACTTCGCCGGTCTGCCCGGCGACCTCGACGCAGCGCTCGCGAACGACCTGCGGCTCGAGGCCGAGAATGGCCGCCATCGCGCCGACGCCGACCGGCACCGCCTCCTGCATCGCCTGCGCTCGAAAGCGCACCAGCGGCAGCGCGTCGCCCAGCGTCAGCGAGCCCGCCGCCACCCACGCGCTGTACTCGCCGAGCGAGTGACCGGCGAGCAGCATCGGGCGCGCGCCGGTCTCGGCAAGCCAGGCCCGGTAGCACGCGACGCCCGCCGTCAGCATCAAGGGCTGCGTGTTGGTCGTGAGGTCGAGCTGCTCCTTCGGGCCCTCGCGGATGAGGCGCGCGACGTCGGTGTCCAGCGCCGCCGAGGCTTCCTCGAGCGTGGCGGTGACGGCCGGATGCCCGGCCCAGGCGTCGAGCATGCCGACGGCTTGCGAGCCCTGGCCGGGAAAGACGATCGCGAATGGCTGCATCGGAGATTCGGTTGAGTCCGGGATGACGGGAGCCGGCGCACCGGCAGGAGCTCCGCGCGGCGCCGCTGCGCCCGCGCCGCCCGCTAGTAGTCGAGCAGCGCGGCGCCCCAGGTGAAGCCGCCGCCGACGCCCTCGAGCATGACGGTGTCGCCGCGCCGCACCTTGCCAGCGCGCACCGCCTCGTCGAGCGCCAGCGGGATCGACGCTGCCGACGTGTTGCCGTGGTGGTCGACCGTGACGACGAGGCGCTCGGGCGCGAGCTTCAGCTTCTTGGCCGTGCTCTGCATGATGCGAATGTTGGCCTGATGCGGGATCAGCCAGTCGATATCGCTCGCAGCGCGCCCCGCCTTCTCGAGCACCGCCCGCGCGACCTCTTCGAGCACGCCGACCGCGAGCTTGAACACCGCCGGCCCGTCCATCTTGAGGAGCGGATCGCCCAGCACGTTGCCGCCCGACACGTGCCCCGGTACGCAGAGGATGTCGACGTAGCGGCCATCGGCGTGCAGTTCGGTCGCCAGGATGCCGGGCGTGTCGCTCGCCTCGAGCACCACCGCGCCGGCCCCGTCGCCGAACAGCACGCAGGTGGTGCGGTCCGAGAAGTCCAAGAGGCGCGAGAACACCTCCGAGCCGATCACCAGCGCCTTCGAGGCGACACCGCTCTTGATCATCGAGTCGGCGACCGAGAGCGCGTAGACGAAGCCGGCGCACACGGCCTGCACGTCGAACGCCGCGCAGCCGTGGATGCCCAGCTTGCGCTGCACGATGCACGCCGACGACGGGAACACCATGTCGGGCGTCGAGGTCGCGACGATGATCAGGTCGAGCGAATCCGGGTCGCAGTCGGCGGCGGCGAGCGCCTGCTGCGCTGCGAGCACCGCCAGGTCGCTGCAGGCGACGTCCGGCTCGGCGAAGTGGCGCGACTCGATGCCGGTGCGCTCGACGATCCAGGCGTTGGAGGTCTCGATGCCGTCGGCGGCGAGCCGTTCGGCAAGCGCCGCGTTGGTCACGCGGTTCGGCGGCAGGTAGCTGCCGGTTCCGGCGATTCTCGAGTAGCGGGGGGGAGTGGGTGTCATTCAGACGCGGGCGTCGTCGGCTGCCAGCGCGTCACCCAACTCCGCAGCGGCCGGCATGGCAGCCAGCGTGGCGAGAATCCGATCGTGGACACGGTCGAGCAGGCCGTTTCGCGCGGCATCATAAGCCCGATTGAGCGCGTGCTCGAAGGCGAAGGCATCGGCCGAACCGTGGCTCTTGAAGACGAGGCCGCGCAGCCCGAGCAGCGCGGCGCCGTTGTAGCGCCGGTGATCGACCCGCTTCTTGAAGTGGTTGAGCACCGGCAGCGCGACGAGCGCTGCCAGGCGCGTGCCGAGGTTGCGCGTGAACTCCTGCCGGATGAAACCGGCGAGCATGGTCGCGAGGCCTTCCGAGGCCTTCAGCAGCACGTTGCCGACGAAACCGTCGCAGACGACGATATCGGTCGTGCCCTTGAAGATGTCGTTGCCTTCGACGTTGCCGTGGAAGTTGATGAGGCCGCTCGCGGCGGCCTTGCGGAGCAGGTCGCCGGCGCGCTTGATCGTCTCGCCGCCCTTGATCGCCTCTTCGCCGATGTTGAGCAGGCCGACCGTCGGCTCGCGCTTGCCGGCAACGGCATCGACGAGCGCGCTGCCCATCACCGCGAATTGCAGCAGGTGGTCGGCCGAGCAGTCGATGTTCGCGCCGAGGTCGAGCACCGTCGTGTAGGCGTCGCGTTCGTTCGGGATGACGGTCGCGATCGCCGGGCGATCGATGCCGTCGAGCGTCTTGAGGACGTAGCGCGACACTGCCATCAGCGCGGCGGTGTTCCCGGCCGAGACGCAGGCGTGCGCGGCCGCGGGCTCGCCGCCGTCGCTCTTGACCTGGCTCACCGCGACGCGGAGCGACGAATCCTTCTTGCGGCGCAGCGCGATCTCGAGCGTGTCGGTCATCTCGACGACTTCGCTCGCGGCGACCAGGGTCGTGCGCGGCCAGCCGGCAGCCGGCGCGAGTGCGTCGGAGCGGCCGACCAGAATCAGTTCGGCTTCAGGATGGCTGGCGAGGAACGCCCGGCACGCCGGAAGCGTGACCGAGGGGCCATGGTCGCCGCCCATGCAGTCGACCGACAGCCGTATCACGTCGGACACGTCGAGCCCCGCCCCGCAAGGGGAACGGACGTCAGGCGTCTGCCTTCGTCTTCAGGACCTTGCGCCCACGGTAGAAACCGGTCGGGCTGATGTGGTGGCGCAGGTGCGTCTCGCCGGTGGTCGGCTCGATCGCGGTACCCGGCTGGGCAAGCGCGTAGTGCGCACGGTGCATGCCGCGCTTGGACGGCGATTTCTTGTTCTGCTGGACGGCCATGGGGGCTAACTCCTGAGGCTCACCAAGGTCGGAGAGCGGTGTCGCTGACGCCAAGCCGATCGGTTCTCGGCGCCGGCGGCGCGGACTCGACGCGCGGTTTGCGGCAAGACCCGGGCATTTGCGTAAAGCCCAAGAGTATAGCAAGAGCCGCCCTCTGGCCGCCAGCCCGGGAGCCGGAAAGCCTCAATCGTCGGTGCGGTCGCGCTTGAGCGCGGCGAGCGCGGCGAACGGATTCGGCGCCTCGGGCGCATCGGCAGCGGTGTCGTCCGGAAGCGAAAGCGGCGCCGGGCAGACGTCGTGGCGCGGCACGATCGGCAGCATCAGGATGAGCTCGTCCTCGACCAGCTCGTGCAGGTCGAGGGTGCGCGTCATCGCGAGCACGTCGTGATCGTCGTCCTCGGCATCGAGCGCGGCGGCGTTGTCCTCGCCGTGCACGAAGCGGAACTCGCGCTCGACGTCGAGCGGCAGCTCCATGGGTTCGAGACAGCGCTGGCACTGCAGGTGCACACGCGTGTGCGCGTAGAGGCGCAGCCACGTCTCGGCATCCTTGCCGCGCGTGTCGCGCTGCTCGCCGACGGCCCGCCAGGCGACGCCCGGGTCGGACTCCGGCTCGGGCAGCGTCGATTCGGCGAGTCGCTCGAACTCGTGCAGCGGCCAGTCGCCACCGAGCGTGGCGCCTTCGCCGGCGAAAGCCTCGACATCGAGGCGGCGGGGATCGAATTCACGCGTCATCCGGGCGAGTGTACGAGCGCGCCCGCGGCGCGATCGCCAGCGGGTTGCCGCCCTCCCTGGTGCTGGCAGCGGCCCGGCTTCCGTTCGAGGCGTCCACGACGATCGACCGTCATTGCCTGCGTCTGACCCGGCGGGCACCCGATCGGCGCCCGCGCGCCCGATGGGACAATCGCCGCATGCCCGCACCGCGTCGCCTCGTACTCGGTTCCACCTCGCGCTACCGGCGCGAGCTGCTCGAGCGCCTGCGGCTGCCGTTCGACGTCGAGTCGCCGGACGTCGACGAGGCGCCCCGTTTCGGCGAGCAGCCGGCCGAGCTCGCGCCGCGGCTTGCGCTCGCCAAGGCCGACGCAGTCGCCGCCCGGCACGCGGCGGCGGTGGTGATCGGCTCGGACCAGGTTGCCGACCTGAACGGTGTCGCGATCGGCAAGCCGGGCGACCACGCGCGCGCAGTCGAGCAGCTGCGAACGATGCGCGGGCAAACGGTCGTGTTCCACACGGCGGTGGCGGTGGTCTGCCGCGAAACTGGCTTTCGCGACGTCGCGGTGGTTCCGGTGCGCGTGCGCTTCCGGCAGCTGGTCGACGCGGAGATCGAGCGCTACCTGCGCCTCGAGCAGCCCTACGACTGCGCCGGCAGTGCGAAGTCGGAGGCGCTCGGCATCGCGCTGCTCGACGCGGTCGAGTCCGATGATCCGAGCGCACTCGTCGGGCTGCCGCTGATCCGAACCACCGCCTTGCTGCGCGCTGCCGGCATCGACCCGCTCGGCGTCGACCGCGACGCATGAGCGCTCCGAAGGGCACGCTCTACCTGGTGCCGAACACGCTCGACTTCGGCGTCGCCGGCGCCGGATCGGCGCTCGACGACGTGCTGCCGCTCGGCGCGCTGCGCCGCGCCGCCGCGCTCACGCATTGGGTCTGCGAGAACGCCAAGACGACGCGGGCGTTCCTCAAGCGCGTCGACGCGGTGGTGCCGCTTGCCGCACCGTTGCAGTCCCTGTCGCTGTTGGAATTGCCGCGCCCGCCAAAGGGGCGGCCGACGGCGGCACCCGTGGATCTCGGAGCCTTGCTGGCGCCGGCGCTCGCCGGGCACGACGTCGGCCTGATCTCCGAAGCAGGCCTGCCGGCGGTCGCCGACCCCGGCGCGCTGCTGGTCGACGCCGCCCATCGCCTCGGCGTCGCCGTGGTTCCGCTGGCCGGCCCGAGTTCGCTGCTGCTCGCCCTGGCGGCGAGCGGTCTCGATGGCCAGAGCTTCGCGTTCGTCGGCTACCTGCCGGTCGGCGCGCCGGAACGTGCCGCGCGCATCCGCGAGCTCGAGGACCTGTCGCGGCGCCTCGGTCAGACCCAGCTGATGATCGAGACGCCTTACCGCAACCCGGCGCTGCTCGCCGCCCTGGTCGAGCGCCTCGCGCCGGCGACGCGCCTGTCGGTGAGCTGCGGCCTGACGCTGCCCGGCGCGTTCACGCGCAGCGATCGCGTTGCGGACTGGCGCCGCTCGCCGACGACGCTGCCGGCTGATGTGCCGGCGGTGTTTGCGTTCGCAGCCTGAGCAGGCGCCCCGGCAGCGGCCCTAGTTCGTCTCGGTTTCCTGCTGCGGCTCGGGCAGCTTGGCGCCGAACAGCGCGGCGACGCGCTTCTTGGGCTTGATGTTCGGCGAGAGACCGCGCACCGGCACCGGAGGCGCTGCCTTTTCCCACGACGGCTCGCCGGCGCTCGGGTTGGGCTCGTACGGACGGTCGAAGAACGGATCGCCCGGCGGCCGGCGCGGCGCGCTGCGCTCGGCCGCACGCGGGGCGGCCGGAGCCTCGCTGCGCGGCGCCTCGCTGCGCGAGCGTTCGCGATAGGCGCGCGGGGGCGGCGCGTCGTCGAGTTCGAGCGGCTCGAGCTCGATCTTCTTCTTGATCAGCTTTTCGATGTCGCCGATCAGGCGCGCATCCTCGCGCGTGACCAGCGTCACCGCCAGGCCCGACGCGCCGGCACGACCGGTGCGGCCGATGCGGTGCACGTAGTCCTCGGCATTGAACGGCACGTCGAAGTTGAAGACCGCCGGCAGGTCGGCGATGTCGAGGCCGCGCGCGGCGACGTCGGTCGCCACCAGCACGTCGACGCTGCCGGCCTTGAACGCGTCGAGGGCCTTCAGCCGCTCGTCCTGCGACTTGTCGCCGTGCAGCGCGTTGGTCCTGAGGCCGTCGCGCTCGAACGAGCGCGCGAGACGCGCGCAGCCGAGTTTCGAGTTCACGAAAACGATCGCCTGCGAGAGCTCGCGGTCCTTGAGGAGCTTGAGCACCGCGTGCCGCTTGTCGTCGGTCGCGACGCTGTAGAAGCGCTGCTCGACGTTGGTCGCAGTGGCATTGGGCCGCGCCACCTCGACCAGCAGCGGGTTCTGCAGGTAACTCTCGGCCAGACGCTTGATCTCGGGCGAGAACGTCGCCGAGAACAGCAGCGTCTGCCGCTGCTTCGGCAGGTACGAAAGAATGCGCTGCAGGTCGGGCAGGAAGCCGATGTCGAGCATGCGGTCCGCCTCGTCGAGCACCACGTACTCGACCTGATTCAGCACGCAGTTCTTCGCCTCGATGTGATCGAGCAGGCGCCCCGGCGTCGCGACCAGCACCTCGACGCCCTGCTTCAGCTCGAGCGTCTGCGGCTTCATGTCGATGCCGCCGTAGACCACCGCCACGCGCAGCTTCGAATGGGCGGCGTAGCCCTTGATGTTGGCGGCGACCTGGTCGGCGAGTTCGCGCGTCGGTGCGATGACGAGCGCGCGCACCGGATGGCGCGCCGGCGACATGCTGGCGTTCTCGTGCCGCAGCATCTTGTGCAGCAGCGGCAGCGAGAACGCGGCGGTCTTGCCGGTGCCGGTCTGCGCGGCGCCCATGATGTCGCGGCCGGCCAGGACGTGCGGAATCGCCTTCGCCTGGATGGGCGTCATCGTCGTGTAACCCTGGTCCGCGACGGCGCGCTGCAGGACCGGGTCGAGGCCGACGCTCGAGAACTCGAGCGACGCGGGAGTGGGATCGGTGGGAGTTTCGGTGGCGTGCGGCGCCGAACGCTCGGCGTCCTCGGTCTTCAACATGTCTGTCATCTGCGGATTATCGCCGCTGGGCAAAGCCCGTGATATATGGGAGGGCGCGGACGAGGCCCTCGGCGCACGTCGGGGCGGCTAGACTCGCGCCGCCGCGCAGCCCGCTGCGGTTGCACAGAGGCCGACCTTGACCCGTTCCCCCGACCCTTCCCACGGCACGTCCGAGGTCCTGCCGGTCATCATGGCCGGCGGCAGCGGCACGCGCCTGTGGCCGCTGAGCCGGGCGCTGTACCCCAAGCAATTTCTCGCGTTCGGCTCCGACCGAACGCTGTTCCAGCAGGCGGTGCTGCGCCTCGAGGCGCTCGGCGCGAGCGGCGTCGCCTTGCGGCCGCCCTGCATCATCGGCAACGAGGAGCACCGCTTCATGGTGCTCGATCAGCTGCGCGAGATCGGCGTCGAGCCGGGCGGCGTGCTGCTCGAGCCGGTCGGTCGCAACACGGCGCCGGCGCTCACACTCGCCGCGCTGTTCGCCGGCGAGGAAGACCCGATCCTCGTCGTCGCCGCCGCCGACCACGCGGTCGGCGACCTGGCTGCATTCGACGCCGCCCTGCAGCGTGCCGTCGCAGCCGCGAGCGACGGCAGCATCGTCGTTCTGGGCATCCGCCCGACGCGGCCGGAGATCGGCTACGGCTACATCCGCACGCAGCCCGGCGGCGCGATCGCAAGAGACGGCTCGCTCGATGTCGCCGGGTTCGTCGAAAAGCCCGACCTCGCGACGGCGAAGCGCTACGTCGCCGAGGGCGACTACTTCTGGAACAGCGGCATGTTCGTGCTGCGCGCGAGCACCTGGCTCGCCGCGCTCGCCGAGTTCCGCCCCGACATCGAGCAGGCGACGCGCGCCGCCTGGGCCGCACGCAAGAGCGATCATCCCTTCTGCCGCCCCGACCGCGCCATGTTCGAGGCGATCCCGTCCGAGAGCATCGACTACGCGGTGATGGAGCCGGCCGCCGCGCCGGCGTCGCACCGCACGCTGAAGATGGTCGAGCTCGATGCCGCCTGGAGCGACCTCGGGTCGTGGGACGCCGTGTGGGCGCTCGCGCCGCGCGACGCGGACGGCAACGCACTGCACGGCGACGCGCTGATCGAGGATTCGCGCAACGTCTACGTGCACGCCAGCAGCCGCCTCGTCAGCGCGGTCGGGCTCGAGAACCTGGTGATCGTCGAGACGCCGGACGCGGTACTGGTCACCGACCTCGCGCGCAGCCAGCAGGTCAAGAAGATCGTCGCGACGCTCGGCCAGCGCGAGCGCGGCGAGGCCAACCTGCACCGGCGCGTGCACCGCCCCTGGGGCTGGTACGACAGCATCGATCACGGCCCGCGCTTCCAGGTCAAGCGCATCATGGTCAAGCCGGGTGCCGCGATCAGCCTGCAGATGCACCACCACCGTGCCGAACACTGGATCGTGGTCTCGGGCATCGCCGAGGTCACCAACGGCGACCAGGTGATCACGCTGCACGAGAACGAGAGCACCTACATCCCGATCGGCCGCACGCACCGGCTCGCCAACCGCGGCGACGTGCCGCTCGAGATCATCGAGGTGCAGTCGGGCGCCTACCTCGGCGAGGACGACATCGTTCGCTTCGAGGACGTGTACGGGCGCGTCGAGCGCTGATCTTCCCGCCGGCAGCGCGCGGGACCGCGACGGCGCCGAGTCTCGGTGCAGCCCCGGGGAGCGGGTACGTGGCGGCGTGCTGGCACCCGGCGCGGCGTTCCCAAACGGTGCCGTGCCGACCCGACACGGTGCATCGGCGGCGGCCGGGCGGTTACATTGCTGACGGTCGCCACGCGCGCGTCGCGCGGGCCGGCCTTTCCGTCGCATGCACACGTCGATCCTTCCACGCCTCCGCGCGCGTGCGCCCGCGGCGCGGCGCGGCGCCGCTGCCCGCACATGACGCAGCTCGTCGTCAGCTTCCTGGTGTCGCTGTGCGTCACCCTGTTCGTCGTGTTCTCGGCCGACAAGCACGGCCGCGTCTCGGCCGACAGCGATCTCACCGGCCCGCAGAAATTCCACACCCGGCCGGTGCCGCGGATCGGCGGGGTCGGCGTCTTCCTCGCGCTGCTTGCCGGCACCGTCCTGGCGCACGTCAGCGGCCACGTCGCGCGCGACCAGCTCTGGCTGCTGCTCGCGGCGTCGCTGCCGGCGTTCGGGTCGGGCCTCGCGGAAGACCTGACCAAGAACGTGTCGGCGCGCCGGCGTCTCTTCTTCACGGCGATGTCCGCCGGGCTGGGTGTCTGGCTGCTCGACGGCGTGCTGCGCCGCACCGCCATCCCCGGCGTCGACGCGCTGATGGTCTACACGCCGTTCGCGATCGCGCTCACGATGCTGTGCGTCACCGGCGTCGCCAACTCGATCAACATCATCGACGGCTTCAACGGCCTCGCGTCGATGTGCGTGCTGATGATGGTGCTCGGCATCGCCTACGTGGCGTTCCAGGTGCACGACCGCTTCGTGTTCAGCGCGGCGCTGCTCGCGGCCGGCGCGGTGCTGGGCTTCTTCATCTGGAACTACCCCGCCGGGCTGATCTTCCTCGGTGACGGCGGCGCCTACCTGCTGGGCTTCATGGTGTCGGAGCTGGTGGTGCTGCTGCTCGCACGCAACCCGGCGGTCTCCCCGCTCTTCGCGCTGTTGCTGTGCGCCTATCCGATCTTCGAGACGCTGTTCACCATGTACCGGCGCCGCGTGCTGAAAGGCGTCCCGACCGGGCTGCCCGACGGCATCCACCTGCACACGCTGATCCACCGTCGCGTGGTGCGCGCCGCCTTCGGCCGCACCGAGGAAAAGCGCCAGACGGCGCGCAACTCGATGACGTCGCCCTACCTGTGGCTGCTCTGCCTGGCGTCGGTGATCCCGGCGCTCCTGTGGTGGAACGACACGGCGGTGCTGACCTGCTTTCTCGCCCTGTTCATCGTCAGCTACCTGCTGATGTACTGGAGCATCGTGCGGTTCCGGGTGCCGAGGTGGCTGGTCATCCGGCGCTAGCGTCGCGCCGAAGCTTCCCGCTACGCCGCGGCCCGCGCCTCAACCCTGGTATTCCGGCACCAGCTCGCGCAGCCTCGCGCGCACCGACTCGGGCGACGCGCTCGCGTCGAGGCCCTCCAGCCAGTCCAGCAGCGCATTCATCCAGCGGTCGTCGGCATGGTCGCGCAGGCGCGCGATGCGCAGGCTCGGATGCGCCGCCGGCAGGGTGCGATCGGCCGCGCCGAGCAGTTCCTCGTACAGCTTCTCGCCCGGCCGCGGGCCGCTGAACACGATCTCGATCTCGCGCTCGCCGTAGCCCGCGAGGCGGATCAGCTGGCGCGCGAGGTCGACGATGCGGATCGGCTCGCCCATGTCGAGCACGTAGACCTGTCCGCTCTCGGCGAGCGCCGCCGCCTGCAGGACGAGCCGCGCGGCCTCGGGAATGGTCATGAAGTAGCGCGTCATCGCCGGGTGCGTCACCGTGACCGGGCCGCCGGCGGCGATCTGCTCCTTGAACTTCGGGATCACGCTGCCGCTCGATCCGAGCACGTTGCCGAAGCGCACCGCCGAGAAGCGCGTGGCGTGGCCCTCCGTCGCCAGGTACGAGAGCGCCATCTCGGCGGCCCGCTTGCTGGCGCCCATCACGCTGGTCGGATTGACCGCCTTGTCGGTCGAGATCAGCACGAAGCGCTCGACGCCTGCCTCGGCGGCGGCGCGCGCCGCGCGCACGGTGCCCAGCGTGTTGTTGGTGAGCGCGGCCCAGGCGTTGTCGTCCTCCATCAGCGGGACGTGCTTGTAGGCCGCCGCGTGCAGCACCAGCTGGGGTCGATGGCGCTGAAAGGTGCTGCGCAGCTGCTCACCGCTGCGCACGTCGCCGATCAGGCGCACCAGCGGCAGCTCGGGGTGACGCGCGCCGAGCGACTGCTCGATCTGGTAGAGCGCGAACTCGCTGGCCTCGAAGAGCACCAGCTGCGCGGGGCCGTAGCGCGCGACCTGGCGGCACAGCTCGGATCCGATCGAGCCGCCGGCGCCGGTCACCAGCACCGTCTTGCCGGCGATGATGCCGGCGATCCCCGGCTCGTCGAGCTCGACCGGCTCGCGGCCGAGCACGTCCTCGGGCTCGATGCGGCGCACCCGCTCGATCGGCGCGCGCTCGTCGTGCAGCTCGCTCATGGAAGGCACCGTCAGCACCGCGAGGCCGGTCGCCGACGCGAGCTCGATGGCGCGCCGGCGGGCGGTCAGCGCGACGCCCGGCATCGCGACGATCACGTGCGTGGCATGGCCGCGGATCGCCTCCGAGGCCACGTCGGCGAGCGTGCCCCGCACCGACACGCCGGCGACGCGCGCGCCGCGCTTGGCCGGGTCGTCGTCGAGCAGCGCGAGCACGTCCCAGCCCTCGTCGTGCAGGCCCGCGAGCAGCAGGCGCGCCGCCGCGCCGGCACCCATCACGACCGCCCGCTTCGCATCGCCGGCCTTGCCGCGGCTCTGCGCGCGCGCGTGCTCGTAGAGCGCGCGATAGACCAGGCGCACGATGCACAGGCTCATCAGCGTGACGACGGGGTGCAGCGCGAGCACCGCGCGCGGCACCGCGCGCAGCTCGAGCCCCATCACCACCGCCGCGCTCAGTGCGCCCGCCACCAGGCACGCGAGGCTGAGCCGCTTGACCTCGGCGAAGCCAGAGAAGCGCCACATGCCGAGCGGGATGCGCGACGCCACGAAGGCGATCGAATAGACGAGCGCGACGCCGAGCATCACCCAGGCGTCGTAGCCGGGCCGCGCCGACCACCAGCGCTCGAAGCCGAGCCGGAACAGGTACGTGAAATTCCAGGCGAAGCAGACCACGAGCGCGTCGACCGCGACGATCAGCGGCACGCGGTGCACGCGCAGGCGCGCCAGCCCGGCGTCGACGCGGCTCCAGAACCCGGTGCTGCTCATCGTCGGTCAGCGGAACAGCAGACGCAGCGTGCGACCGAGCACGTGCAGGTCGGTGACCAGCGTCGCATGGTCGACGTAGTCGACCGCGAGGCGCAGCTTCGCCGGCAGCACGACGTCGGCGTACTCGCGCTCGGGATCGGCCGCGCGCGCGAGCTGCTCGCTCTCGTCGCTGAACTGCAGCGACGCCGGGTCGGTGATGCCGGGGCGCACGCTCAGCACCTTGGCGCGCAGGGCGTCGGGGTAGGTCGCGACCCAGCGCGGCAGCTCCGGGCGCGGGCCGACGAGGCTCATGTCACCGAGCAGCACGTCGATCAGCTGCGGCAGCTCGTCGAGCTTGCTGCGGCGCAGGAACGCGCCGGCGCGCGTGATGCGCGGGTCGGCGCCCACCGTGATGCCGGCCGGCGCACCCCGCGGCGGCGGTGCCTCGCGCATGGTGCGGAACTTGTGGATGCGGAACACGCGGCCGTGGCGCCCGACGCGCGCCTGCCGGAACAGCGCCGGCCCGGGCGAATCGAGCCGCACCCACAGGGCGATGCCGACGAGCAGCGGCGCCAGCAGCAGCAGGCCGACGGCCGCCGCGACGACGTCGAGCGCCCGCTTGGCGGCGCGCGCGCCGAGCGGCTGCGTCACGCGAGAGCGGCGCGCAGCGCCGCGACCACACGCTCGACGTCGGCATCCCGCATCGCCGTGTAGATCGGCAGGCTCAGCATCCGCTCGTAGGCGTGCTGCGAATGCGGGAAGTCGCGCGCGTCGAGGCCGTAGCGATCGCGCCAGTACGGCTGCTGGTGCAGCGGGATGTAGTGCACGCTGCAGCCGATGCCGGCGGCGTAGAGGCGTTCGACGAGCCCATCGCGGTCGAGCGGCGCCTCGTCCGTCAGCCGCACCGGGTAGAGGTGCCAGGCATGGGTGTCGCCATCGGCCGGGCCTGGCGGCACCACGAGCGGCAGGTCGGCGAGCGCCGCCGTGTAGCGAGCGGCGATCGCGGCGCGCCGCTGCTGGAACGCGTGCGCGCGCCTGAGCTGATGGATGCCGAGCGCCGCCGCGATGTCGGTGAGGTTGTACTTGAAGCCCGGCGCGACGATCTCGTAGTACCAGCTCGGCCGCGTCGCCGTGAAGCGATCGAACGCGTCGCGGCTCATGCCGTGCAGGCGCATCGTCTTCATCCGCCTGGCGAGCGCGGCATCGCGCGTCACGACCATGCCGCCCTCGCCGGTGGTGATGGTCTTGTTGGCGTAGAAGCTGAACACCGTCGCCGCGCTGTCGAGCGTGCCGACGAGGCGCCCGCCGCACGTCGTCGGCAGCGCGTGGGCGGCGTCCTCTACGATCGCGAGGCCGTGGCGCCCGGCGATCGCCTGCAGCGGCGCCATGTCGGCGGCGCGCCCGCCGTAGTGCACCGGCAGGATCGCGCGCGTCGCGGGGCCGACGGCACGCTCGACCGCCGCCGGGTCGATGCAGAGCGTCGCCGGATCGATGTCGACCAGCTTCACGTCGGCGCCGAGGTAGCGCACCACCTCGGCGGTCGCGGTGAAGGTGTGCGTCGTCGTGATCACGTCGTCACCCGGGCCGATGCCGAGCGCCTCGAGCGCGAGGTGCAGGCCGGCGGTCGCCGAATTGACCGCGATCGCGTGCAGCGCTTTGTCACCCAGGAATGCGGCGAAATCGGCTTCGAAGCGCTGCGCCTTGGCGCCGGTGGTGATCCAGCCCGAGCGCAGCGTGTCGACCACTTCGACGATCTCGTCCTCGCCGATCTCGGGGCGGGCAAACGGCAGGAAGTCGGGGCGGGCAGCGCTCATGGCGAGGGAAGCGGCGGCTTGGCAATCCACGCGACGACGTGGGTGCGCAGGAACGGCAGCGCGTTCAGCCAAGTGTAGAGGGCCGGATGCAGGCGACAGACGCGGCGCGCGATCGGCGGCGCGAGGGTCGTCCGCCGCGCGCCGACGCGGCCGTGCGGAAAAAGCGCGCGCACGCGCGTGAGCGGAACACCACGCACGTCAGGGTTGCGCGGGTTGTCGACGGTGAAGTCGTACCAGAGGACCGCCCCGCCCGGCTTCACCGCCGCCCAGATCGCGGCGGCGAGGCGCTGCTGGAACGCGTCGTCGAGCAGTGACGAGAACACCGTGCTGACGTAGACGACGTCGGACGCGCCGAGCGGTGCGGTCGTGGCGTCGCCGAGCGTGAGCCGCACCGCTTCGGGCAGGCGGGCGCGCGCCGTCGCGTGGCGCTCGGCAAGCAGTTCGACGCCGGCGAGGTTCTCGGCCGCGAAGCCGAGCCACAGCATCTCGAGCAGGTTGCCACCACCGCCGCTGCCGACCTCGAGCAGCGTGACCCGCGCGACGTCGTCGATGCCGGCCGTGCGGAACGCGCGCTGCAGCGCGCGCTGGCGCTCCTGCGAGGCGAGCAGCGCGGCCGGCTCGAGCAGGCTGTAGCGGCGGTCGGCGGCATGACGACGCGCGTAGCGCGCGCGGACCTCGGCGGCCTCGTCGGGTTCGGGCGCCGTGCTCATCGGGTCAGGCTGCCGAAGCCCGCTCGCGGCGATCGGCGCCGCGTCACGTCCCACCACCCGACCAGCGAGCCGGCGCCGTAGGCGAGGTGATAGACGACGATCACGGCCGGCACCCGCAGCAGCACGGGCGCATGGACGCGCTGGCTGCGCGCGACACCGGCGGTCATCGCGAGCACCGCGGCGGCGTAGGCGAGCAGCAGCGCCAGCAGCGGCCACGCGGCCCCCAGCAGCAGCGCGAGCACGCCGGCGCCGAGTGCCGCGACGAACAGGGCCGGCACCAGGTGGCGCAGCGCCGCCGGCTGGCCGTGCTTTCGCATCACGAACGGCTTCCAGTAGCCGTACTGCAGGTACTGGCGCGCGACCTGGCCGAGCCGCGCCCGCGGCCGGTACACGCTGCGGATCGCTCTCGACTGCCAGACGCGGCCGCCGCCCTTGACGACTCGCAGGTTGTGCTCGTCGTCCTGGTTGCGCACCAGCTGCTCGTCGAAGCCGCCGAAGCGCTCGAACGTCTTGCGCGGCCACGCGCCGAGGTAGACCGTGTCGACCGGCCCCTCGTAGTCGAGCCGGCGCGAACGCGCGCCACCCGCGACTGCCGGCGATTGGAACGCCGCCGCGACCGCGTGCTGCAACGGCCCCGCGCCGGCGTCGGGCTCGGCGCGCCAGGGTCCGCCGACGTTGTCGGCCCGGCTGCGCTCGAGCGCGGCGATGCACTGCGCGACGTAGTCGGGCGCGTATTCGCTGTGGATGTCCATCCGCACGATCACGTCGCCGCTCGCCGCGGCGAGCATGCGGTTGAGCCCGGCCGAGACGATGCGGCCCGGGTTGTCGATCCAGCGCAGGCGCGCGTCGGCGGCGGCGAGCCGCGCGAGCTCGTCGCGCGTGCCGTCGTCGCTCTGCCCGTCGGCGACCACGAGTTCGAGACGCCAGCCCGGCGGCACCTGCTGGGCGAGCGCGCTCGCGACGAACGCGCCGATGTGGCGGCGCTCGTTGCGGCACGGCGCGATCACCGACACCGTGCGGAGTCCGCTCGCGGCATCGATGCCCTCAGCCGCCATCGCGTGCTCCCCGGGCCGCCACCTCGCGCACCAGCTCGGCCCAGCGGCGCCCCTGCGCCGCCTCGTCGAAATGCGCATGGCTGCGCGCGATGGCCGCGTGCGCCATCGAGGCGCGCAGCGCCGGGTCGCGCAGCAGCCGGATCACCGCGGCGCCGAGCGCGCGCGTGTCGCCGGGTGCGACCACGATCCCGGTTTCCGGCGCGACGATCTCACGGGGGCCGGTCGGGCAGTCGAACGCGACCGCCGGTACGCCGAGCGCCTGTGCCTCGAGCAGCGCGAGCGGCATCCCCTCGTAGCGCGAGGGCAGCACGAACACGGCGGCGGCACGCAGCTCGGCAGCGACGTCGTCGCTGTGCGCGACCCACTCGACGCTCGCGCCGATGCCGAGCCGATCGGCGAGCGCGTGCAGCTCGCGTTCGAGCGGGCCGCTACCGACGATGCGCAGCGTCGCATCCTGGATAGCCGCAGCGACGTCGACCCACGCGTGCAGCAGCAGGTCGAGCCCCTTCTGCGCGACGTGACGTCCGATCGCCAGCACGAGCGGCGCCGTCGGCAGCGCCGGCGCGTCGGCGCGCAGCGTCGACACGTTGGGGATCACGCGCACGTGGCGGTTGAGCGTGCGAAAGCGCGCGGCATCGGCCTCGGTCAGGCTCACGACCGCGCCGACGCGCGGGTAGAGCCGGCGCCGCAACGCGCGCCACGGCCGCGAGCGGGCGTCGAAATGGTTGTGGTCGCAGCAGATCGCGCGCGGCGCAACGCGCGGGCTGAGCGCGAGCACCGACAGCGCGGTCACGAGGCCGTTCAGGACGACCACGTCCGGCCGCTCGCGGCGGATCAGGCGGCCAAGCGCCCGGCCGATCCGCCATTGCCGGCGCAGGATGCCCCAGGCACCGAGCGCCGGCTCGGCGACGCCGGCGGGCAGGCGCGGCAGGCGGCGCGCCACGACCACCGGCACGCCGGCGCCCACCGGGAACGCGAGCCGCTCGCGCGTCGTGTCGACGCTGCCGAGCGCGACCGCCAGGCCTTCGCCGTGGAGCGCGTCCGCCAGGCGCGACACGAAGCGCTCGACGCCGCCGGCGACGTCCAGCCGATCGGCGATCAGCAGCACGCGCGGCGCCGCGCCGGCCGCCCGACTCATGCGCGGCGCCCCTCCCGCAGCAGCGCCAGCACGTCGACCCGCTCGAAGTCCGGCGCCGGCAGGTCGAAGCCGGCCGAGCGCAGCGCACGCAGGTGCTCGCGCCCCGCGCGCAGCGGGTCGAGCAGGCCGGCGGCGGCCAGGCCGGCGACGACGCGGCGACGCAGCGACGGTCGGATTGCCGCAGCCTCTGCGGGATCGACGGACGCCGGAGCGGTCCACACCTGCTCGGCGTAGTCGGACTGCTGCGGGGCTGGAAGGTCGGCGACGTCGGCGAGCTTGCGCGCGACCACCAGGAGATAGAGCTCGTGGCCGTTGCGCAGGGTGACGCGGCGCTTCAGCACGCGCGGGTCGGCGACGCGCCACCAGTGCCGCGGCTCGGCCTTGGTCGCGACGAACATCGCACGGAGTTCGAAGCCGCGCTCGGGCCGGTAGAGGCTGAAGAACAGCTCGGGCGAGAACTGGTAGAAGCCGTGCCCGAGCAGGTTGTTCGCCGGCAAGGCGTGCAGCAGGTGACCGCCGACCTTGCACGCCGCGACGCAGTTGCGCCACGCGGTCGGGAAGTCGAACACGTGCTCGAGGCAGCCGAAGTCGAGCACGGCGTCGTACGCGCCGAGCGGCGCCGAGCCCGCCGCGAGCGGCCGGTTCATGTCGTGCACGAAGGTCGCGTTCTCGTACGGCGAGGCGTCGATCGAGTCGACCTGCGAGGCACCGAATGCCGCCGCCAGCAGCGGCTCGAAATACGCAGGCAAGGCGCCGGCGGGCGCGCCGAGGGTCGGCAGGCCGGCGGCGCCCCGGATCCGCGCCGCGTCGTGCGGATCGACGAACACCGCCTGGCGGCCGATGCCGAGCGTGCGGTCGAAGCGCGCGCCGAGGTCGCGCGCATGCGCGAGCAGGGCCAGCGAATGGACGTCGACGCCCATCAGCGAGGATCGCCGCCGCGCACGCGCAGCGTGACGGCGATGCCGGCGACCGAGAGCAGCGCGACCAGGACCTCGGCGCCCAGCGCGACGCTCGCCAGCCCGGGCGCGCGCGATGCGCCCGACCAGCGCGCGGCGGCGAGGACGCCGACCACCGCGCCGGCGACCATCGCGACGCGATAGGCGGCGTCGAAGCGGCCGCTGCCCAGCATCCAGTAGCCGATGAACTTCCAGCCGAGCAGCAGCGGCCAGAGCCACGCGAGGACCGTGAAGGTCGCGGCGAGCAGCGCCGGGTCGAACCCCGCGAGGCGCCGCGACGCGATCGGCTCGAGCCACGGCCAGAGCGCGTGCGCGAGCAGCATCAACACCACCCCGGTCGCGGCGCCGAGCACGGCCCAGCGCAGCGCGAGGCGGAGCGCCGCGCGCGCGCCGGTCTGGAACAGCACCACGATGTGCGGGTAGACGACGCCGAAGATCGGCTCGGCGGCCGCGAGGAAGACGCGCACGATGCGGTCGACCATCACGTAGACGCCGAGCTCGGCGCGCGCGAGCTGCGCCGACGCGGCTGCAGGCAGCGCGAACGAGTACGCGGCACCGGCGATCGCCACCGGCAGCATGCGCGCGCCGAGGCGCAGGCCCGGCAGCACCGCCGGCGCGGACCACAGGCGGTGCGCCTCGGCGGCGCCGGCGAGGTCGCGGCGCAGCCAGCGCCAGCCGGCCCACGCCAGGCATGCCGAGGCGGCGAGCTGCAGCAGCACGAACGCCGCCACGCTGGTCGCGAATGCCCAGCACGCGCCGAGCAGCAGGCCGTAGACGACGAGCTCGACGCGCGCCCAGCGGCCGAGCTGCTGCGTCGCCTGCAGGTACCAGGTCGCCGGCGCGCCGAGGGCGCAGGCGAGCCCGGCGATCGCCGCACCGTCGGCCCACGGGTGCGTCGCCTGCGGGGCGATCCAGTGCACCGCGGCGAACGCGAGCAGCGTCGCCGGCAGCGCCAGAACGCAGCGTGCGCTGAACACCTGGCGCGCGAGGCGCCAGCGCTCGGCGGCGTCGGCGTGCACCGCGACGCGCGTCGCCGCGGCCAGGAAGCCGCCTTCGACGAGCGTCGACAGCAGCCCTGACCAGACCAGGATGAAGCCGAGCCGCCCGAACGCCTCGGCGCCGATACGCGACGCGAGCAACGGCAGCACCAGGAGCGGCAGCGCGGCGCGAGTGGCCGCCGCCGCGTACATCGGCGGCAGGGTGCGGCTCAGACGCGACGGTGGGTGCGAGGTCATGCGCGGCTCGAGGGGCTCGGGCGACGCCGCGGAGCGCAGCGCCGAAGTGGTGCGCAGCGGGGCGACGGGGCGAAGGCTGCGCTGCCCGCGAGCGCCCGGACCGGGCTCCCTGCAGGGGCGGCGCGATTGTCGCAGCGCGCGCCGGTGCGACGGCGCGCGCTGCGGGCGCAGTCGCCGTGGGCCGTTCCGCGCGGCGGGAGCCGGCGGCTCGTCATGCCGCGAGCCCGTAGGCGGCGCGCAGCGGCATCGCCGCGGTCGCCGCCGCCGCAGTCGCGGCCTGCGCGCCGGCGAACGCCGCGAGCACCGCCGCCGGGTCGGCGGCAAGTCGCGCCAGGCACGCCTCGACCGCCGCCGCGCTGCGATCGGCGAGCAGCATCGATTCGAGGCCGTTCCGGCGCATGAAGTCGCCGAGGTCGCCGACGTCGCTGCACATGAACAGGCAGCCGTGGTGCAGCAGCGTGTAGAGCGCGCCGGACTGCGACGCTTCGCGGTAGGGCAGCACGAAAACGACCGGGCGGGCGAGCAGCGCAAGCAGCTCGGCGCCGTCGAGAAAGCGATCGACGACGGTGACGCCGAGCCCGGCGAGTTCGGTGCGCAGCGGTGCCAGTGCCGCGTCCCACGCGCCGACCACCTCGAGGCCGAGGCTGCTGGCTCGCAACGTGCGCGAGCGCGCGAGGTCGGCGAACAGGTCGACGCCCTTGTACGGCTTGACGGTGCTCCAGAACACCAGCGCCTCGGGCGCGCGCCAGCGCACGTACGGCACGCGCGGCAGACCGGGAGCGAGCGGCAGGAGGTCGTGCGGCAGCACCACCGACTTGGCGCGGAAGCGCTCGCCGTAGCGCGCAATGAAGTCGTTGCGCGAGAACGTGCTGACGAACACCAGCCGAGCCGCGAGCCGCGCCAGCCACGCGGTCGGCCGATGGCGCTGTCCGGCGAAGCCGTGCGGCACCGGGTTGTGCACCGTGAGGACGAAGCGTCGCCCGAGCGCTCCGCAGAACGGCAGTTCGACCGGCCAGAGCACGCTGAACTGCAGATTGACCGCGCCGTAGCGACGGCGCGCGCGCCACACGCCGAGCCAGAGGCGCGCGTACTCGACGCCGCCGCGCAGGCGCGACGCCGTGGTCCCCGAGACCCTGCGGCTCGTCACCCGGGCACCCGGCAGTGCTGCGATCGCGTCGAGGAACTCGGCGTTGTAGGCGGTGCGCGAGCCGTGGAAGTCGACGCCGACGCCCTGCCCCGCCAGCGCCGTCGCGACCCGGTGGTCGTATGGCAGCACGAACGAGCCGCCGTCGATCAGGGCGACGCGCGGCTGCGTCCCGGCTGGCGGCGCGGCGGGCTCGCGATCGGCACCCGCGGGTGGCGTCGCCGCATCGCTTCCGGCCGGCGTCGTCGCGTCGCGCCGAGTCAATGCGCGAACCAGTAGCGCCGGTCGAGCCGGTACGTCGGCTCGATGCCGCGCGCGCCGATGTCGACGGCGGGGTTGCCGCCGACGATGCGCCCGGGCGCGACGCTCCGGGTCACCACCGCGCCGGCGAGCACCACCGCGCCGGCGCCGACGTGCACCCCCGGCATCAGCATCGCGCCGGCGAACAGCACGGCATGGTCATCGATGCGGACCGGCCTCGCCTTGGCGGCGAAGTCGGCGTCGCGGATGTCATGGCCCATCGTGTAGATGCGCGCGTCGTGCGCGATCGAGACATGCCGCCCGATCGTGAGTCCGCCGCGGTTGTCGAGGTAGACCCCGCGATTGACGAGCGTGCCGTCGCCGATTTCGAGGCGGCCGACGTGGAAGAAGCGCACCCCGCCCTGCAGCGTCGCCGAACGCGCGATGCGGAAGCCGCACGCCCGGTAGAGCAGCGGCCGCAGCGCGAACGGCAGCACCCGGTGCAGCGCGTTGATCGCCGCGAGGCCGATGAAGTAGGCCTGCGAGCGCAGACGTGACGAGCCGGACGACATGGGGGCCAAGGTGGCGCGGATTGTGGCATCGGCACCGGGCCGCCCGGCCGCGCCGGACCCCGCCCCTAGAATGCCCGGCCGCCCGCGAGTGCCCATGTCCCAGAACCCTGCCCCTCCCCTCGTCGACGAGAACGCGCTGATCGCCGAGCGCCGCGCCAAGCTGGCGGCGCTGCGCAGCGCCGGTCCGGCGTTCCCCAACGACTTCAAGCCGCGCGACCGCGCCGCCGCCCTGGCGAGCCGGTACGGCGTCATGGACAACGAGACGCTCGAGCCGCTCGGCGTCGCCGTGTCGATCGCAGGCCGGCTGATGCTCAAGCGCATCATGGGCAAGGCGAGCTTCGGCACCCTGCAGGACGCGACCGGCCGGATCCAGCTCTACGCGGCGCGCGACGCGCTCGGCGAGGAGGCGTACGACCGCTTCAAGCATCTCGACCTCGGCGACATCGTGGGCGCGGAAGGCACCCTCTTCAAGACGCGCACCGGCGAGCTTTCGGTGCGCCTGTCGTCGCTGAAGCTCCTCACCAAGAGCCTGCGCCCGCTGCCGGACAAGTTCCACGGCCTTGCCGACGCCGAGCAGAAGTACCGCCAGCGCTACGTCGACCTGATCACCGACGGCGACGCTCGCGCGCGCTTCATGGCGCGCAGCCGCCTGCTGGCGTCGATCAGGGGCTTCATGGTCGACAACGGCTTCATGGAAGTCGAGACGCCGATGCTGCACCCCATTCCCGGGGGCGCCAACGCCAGGCCGTTCGTCACGCATCACAACGCGCTCGACCAGCAGATGTTCCTGCGCATCGCGCCCGAGCTCTACCTGAAGCGCCTGATCGTCGGCGGCTTCGAGCGCGTGTTCGAGATCAACCGCAGCTTCCGCAACGAGGGGGTGTCGGTCCGCCACAACCCCGAGTTCACGATGATGGAGTTCTATGCGGCGTACTGGAACCACCACGACCTGATGGACTTCACCGAGGCGGTGCTGCGCCACGCCGCGGTCGAGGCGGTCGGGTCGGCGACCCTCACCTACGCCGGGCGCGAGGTCGACCTCGCGCCCGCATTCGCGCGCATGACCGTTCGCGAGGCGCTCGTCAGGCACGCCGGCCTCTCCGACGCCGAAGCCGGCGACGCGGCGGTGCTGCGCGAGCGCCTGCAGGGCGCGGGCGAACCGGCGCCGGCGCACTGGAGCCTCGCCGAGCTGCAGTTCGGCCTGTTCGAGGCGGTGGTCGAGGGCGAGCTCTGGCAGCCGACGTTCATCGTCGACTACCCGGTCGAGGTGTCGCCGCTCGCCCGCGCGTCGGACGCCGATCCGTCGATCACCGAGCGCTTCGAGCTCTTCATCACCGGCCGCGAGATGGCCAACGGCTTCTCGGAGCTCAACGACGCCGAGGACCAGGCGGCGCGCTTTCGCGCCCAGGCCGCCAACAAGGAAGCCGGCGACGAGGAGGCGATGTACTACGACGCCGACTTCGTGCGCGCGCTCGAGGTCGGCATGCCGCCGACCGGCGGCTGCGGCATCGGCATCGACCGGCTGGTGATGCTGCTCACCGACTCCCCGAGCATCCGCGACGTGATCCTGTTTCCGTCGCTGCGCCACGAGGGCTGACGCACTCCTGCCGCGCTCGCGCGCGGCAGCGCACTGTCGGCGTCGTCCGACAGCAGGAATCGGCACCCGGCAGCCGCGCCCGTGGGCGCGCTGCCGCACCATCGCGGGATGCCCAACCACAAGCCGCTCGTCTGGCTGCCGGCCTGCCACCGCAACCTCGATCTCTCGGATCCGGGCGGCTACACCGTGCTCGCCGATCGATACGCTGCCGCGGTGTGCCAGCTCGGCCTGCAGCCGGTGCTCTACCCGATGGCGGGGGCCGCCGACGTGCCCGACCTGCTGCCGCTGGTCGATGGCGTGCTGTTGACCGGATCGCCGTCCAACGTCGAGGCGACCCATTTCGGCGCATCGGCGCTCGAGACCGACATGCTCGACCCGCGCCGTGACCGCCTGACGATGGCGCTGGTGCGCGAGGCAATCGCCGCCGGCACGCCGCTGTTCGGCGTCTGCCGGGGGCTGCAGGAGATGAACGTGGCGCTCGGCGGCAGCCTCTACCAGCAGCTGCACACCGAGGCCGGGCTGCTGGACCACCGCGAGCCGGAAGACGTCGACCTCGACGTGCAGTTCGCCGAACGCCACGAGGTGATCCTCGAACCCGACAGCGCGTTCGCCGAATGGGCCGGCGGCACCCGCGCGCTCGTCAACTCGCTGCACGGTCAGGGCATCAAGCGGCTCGGCGACGGGCTGGTCGCCGAGGCGCGCGCGCCCGACGGGCTGGTGGAGGGGGTGCGCGTGGCGAGTGCGAAGGCGTTCGGATACGGCGTGCAGTGGCACCCCGAATGGCACCACGAGCGCATTCCGTTCTACCAGCGCACGCTGGGCGCGTTCGCCGACGCGTGCCGCGAGCATTGCCGCGAGCGCAACGGCGGCTGCCGATGAGCCGCGCCGAGCCGCCTGCGCCCGAGCGCGTGCCGTGCGTGTGGGTCGTCGCGAGCCATCGCCAGCTCACCAACGAACACGGCCACTGCCAGCCCTACACGCTGGTCGACGAGGGCGGCACTCGCGCGGTGCTGAGCCTCGGCATGCAGCCGGTCAGCTTCCCGCACGTGCCGCCGGGGCGGCTCGGACTCATGCTCGACGGCGTCGACGCGGTCTTCCTCGGCGGCTCGGCGACCAACGTCCACCCGCGGCACTTCGGCGAGGAGCCCGCCGACCCGTCGATGACGTACGACGACACCCGCGAGGCGGTGTCCCTGCCGCTGGTGCGCCTGTGCATCGAGCGCGGCATTCCGCTGCTCGGCGTCTGCCGCGGTTCGCACGAGATCAACGTCGCGATGGGTGGCAGCATGCACCAGAGCCTGCAGGCCCTCGCCGGTTCGCTGGTGCACTGGGAGAACCCGGAGGAGTCGCTCGACGAGCAGTACGCCGAGCGCCACCACGTCAACCTGGTCGCGGGCGGCGAGCTCGAGCGCCTGACCGGCTGCCAGCGCTTCGCGGTGAGCTCGCTGCACTCGCAAGGCGTCAAGCGGCTGGGCGGCGGGCTCGTCGTCGAGGCGAACGCCGACGACGGTCTGATCGAGGCGTTCCGCTGGCACGACCGTCGACAGTTCGCGTGGGGCTTCCAGTTCCACCCCGAGTGGCGCTCGGAGCAGCACCCGTACTACACGAAGGTCATGGCGGCGTTCGTCGACGCCTGCTGGGCCCGGATGCGCAAAGAGGGGCCGCGCGCCGCGGGTGCGAAGCAGCCGCCGGATCGGCTGCTGGCCTCAGCCTAGGTAGCACCGGCCGGGGTGTCGGCGGAACGAACTTCCGCCGTGAGGACAACCGCGCGCTGCAGCGCGCCGTCAAGGCACCGGCCGGACGTCAGGCGGCGTCGAGCGCCGGCGTGCCGGCACGCGACTCGGCGCCGTTCCATGCGCCCGACACCGGCATGCGGATCAGCTGACGCATCGGCGGCCGCGGCCGCTGCTCGTGACGGGCGACCGGCGCGGGCTGGCCGGTGCGTTGCGCGGCCTGCTTCGGGCCGCAGACCGCCTCGTGGTACACACGATGCGCGCAGTCGTGGCAGGCGCCACACGCGGTCGCGACGCGCAGTTCGTCCTGCAGTTCGTCGAAGCTGGCGCAGCCTTCATCGACGGCGCGGGCGATGTCGTGATGCGAGACGTCGTGGCAGAGACATACGATCATGGGGCCAGTGTAATGCGAATCGTTCGCATTCGACAAAGTCCCTGCGGCGCGTTGGCCGACACGCCCGGGCAGCCCGCGTGACGTCCGTCACGCCGCCGCCGGCCACGCTCATTCCTCGTACAGCTGCGACTGCAGGTAGTTCTGCTCGCCCACCTTGGCGGCGACCTCGAGCTGGGTCTCGAGATAGTCGATGTGCTCCTCGGTGTCCTCGAGGATCTTCTCGAGCAGGTCGCGCGAGACGTAGTCGCGCGCGCGCTCGGCTTCGGCGATGGCCTCCTTGAGCGTGACCTGGGCGCCCTGCTCCGACTGCAGGTCGCAGCCGAGCGCCTCGAGCAAGGTCTCGCCGATCAGCAGCTTGCCGAGGTCCTGCAGATTCGGCAGCGCGCCGATCGTGAACAGGCGCTCCATGAGCGCATCGGCGTGCTTCATCTCGCCGATCGACTCCTCGTACTCCTTCTTCGCGGCGCGCTCGAAGCCCCAGTGCCTGAACATCCGGTAGTGCACGAAGTACTGGTTGATCGCGGTCAACTCGTTCTTCAGCTGGGCCTGGAGGAGACGGATGACCTGGGGATCGCCTTGCATGGATGTCCTTTCGCGAGCTCGGGGCGCCGGGGTCGACGCGAGCCGGCATTGTGCGTCGGCGCCACGGCAGCTCGCCCGCCGCGACCGGCCGTCGCCGCGGCTTACGCGTACGGCAGCGTGAACAGGAAGCGGCTGCCCTTGCCCGGCGTGCTCTCGACACGGATCTGCCCGCCGTGAGCCACCACGATGCCGCGCGAGATGTAGAGCCCGAGGCCGAAGCCCCGCGAGCCGCCATTGCCCGGCGCCTGCCAGTAGCGATCGAACAGGTGCGGCAGCTGTTCCGGGTCGATGCCGGGGCCCTGGTCCTCGACCCAGATCTCGCAGTCGCCGGGACGCGCGGTTGCGCCGATGGTCACCTGCCCCCCGTCGGGCGAAAACTTGATCGCGTTGCCGACCAGGTTCGAGAGCACCTGGAACATCCGCTCCGGGTCGGCCATCACCTCGACCTCGGGCAGCAACGCCGAAACCAGGGCGATCTGGCGCACGCCCGCGACCGGCTGCAGCAACGAGCACACGTCCTCCAGCATGGTCGTGACCGGCTGGCGCGTCGGCGTCACCTGGTAGCGGCCCGCCTCGATCTTGGCGAGGTCGAGCAGGTCGACGAGCAGCTTCGACATGCGGTCGGCGGCGCGCTGGATCACGTCGGAACTGGCGCGCATCCGCTTCGAGCGCTCGGTGCCGTCCTCGTCGAGCAGGCGCTGGATCAGGAACGACTGCATCGTCACCACCGAAAGCGGCGTGCGCAGGTCGTGCGACACCACCGCGACGAGTTCGTCGCGTACCCGCACCGCCTCCTGCTCGCGGCGGAACTTGGCGGCGAGGTCGATCTCGATCGCCGAGCGGCGCAGGTCGGCCGCGGCGCGCATCTCGGCGGCGCTCCAGCGCAGCGCGTGGCCGCGCAGCGTCTGCTGCCAGAGCGCGAACGAGCGACGCGGATGCAGGCGCGGCACGCCATCCGGCGACGCCGCCTCGACGATCTTCGTCGGGTCGCCGCCCCAGCTGACGGTCTGCACCACTTCCGGACGGAACCACATCGCACAGCGCAGATCGGGCGTCGGCAGTGCGATGACGAGCAGCCCGCTCGGGTAGCCGTCGCCGCCGCCCGGCACCTCGTGGCTCCGGAACACGCCGTCAGTGGCTTGCGAAGCCGCCCATTCCGCCAGCCGCCGCACCTCGGCGTCGGCCGGCACCATGCCGCACCCGCGGACCTCGCGGTCGACCACCACGGCCGCGCCCTCGGCGTGCATCACGTCGAGCAGTGCGTCCGGCTCGGCGAGCAGGCCCCCGAAGACGTCGGCGTCGGTCTTGCGCATCGCTGCCACCAGGCGGTTCATCGTGCCGGCGTGGCCAGCTTCGGCGCGCTGCATCTCGATCGCCTCCAGCGCGGCGAGCTGCAACGAGACGAGCCGGCCGACCGACTCGCAGGCCTGGCGAAGGCGCGGCGTGAGACCGAGCGGCGTACGGTGGATCGCGTTGACCAGGCCCCAGAGCCGGCCGTCGACGATCAGCGAGACGCTCATCGATGCCTGCACGCCCATGTTGGCCATGTACTCGAGGTGCACCGGCGAGACGCTGCGCAGCGAGCAGTCGGTGAGATCGATCGGCCGGCCGGTGTCGGCGCGCAGCGGCGGCACCAGCGGCACTGGCGTGTAGCGCGCGTCGGGGATTGCGCGAAACCACTGCCGCAGGTAGAGCTCGCGCGCCTGGCGTGGAATGTCCGACTCGGGATAGTGCAGCCCGAGGTAGGGTTCGAGCTCGTCGGCCTTGGCCTCGGCGATCACCGAGCCGTGGCCGTCGGCGTCGAAGCGGTAGACCATGACGCGGTCGAACGCGGTCAGCTCGCGCACCAGGCGCACGGTTTCGGCGACCAGCGGCCCGAGCGACTCCGATCCGGCGAGGCGCCGCAAACCCCGCTCGACCGCGCGGGCGATCGCCGGCGAATCGTCCTCGGCGTCGGGCTCGACCTCGAGAAGCCCGAGTCCGTCGGTCACGTGCAGCACGGCAACGAGGTTGCGCCCGTCGCCGCGCCAGCGGAACGCCTCGCGTTCGGCGGCCGGCAGCGGCAACGCGTCGCCCAGCCACTGGCCGACCGCTGCCGGCACGCAGTCGTGCACCGTACGACCGAGTGCGCCGGCACCGGCGAGCGGCAGGAACTCGGCGCAATTGGCGCTCAGGTTCGAGATGCGCAGCGTGGCCGGATCGAATGCGATCAGGCAGCCGTGCGGCTGGACCGCGCCGGGGATGTGGATCGGCTCGGTCGCGCAGTGGTCGAGGTCAACGGGTGGGTTCATTCAGCGTAAGTCGAAAGATGCCGAGCAGCGCGTCGAAGGTGTCGCGGGCACCGGCGCCGGCGCGTTGCCGCGCCTCCGCGGCAGGCCCGACCTCGATTTCGAGGCGCTCGCAGAAGGCGCGCCAGCGCGCGCCGGTTTCGATGCCCCAGCCGGCGAAGTAGGCGGCGCCGGTCGCCGGCGTGATGCCGAGCTCGCGGCCGACGCGCCGCGCGATCACCTGCCCGCCGAGCGCCGAGCCTTCGAGCACGTAGAGCGAGCCCCAGGCGGCGTCGGCGCTGTCGATGTGCAGCCTCGGCAGCGCCATGGGCTCGCGCGGCGCGGCGTTGCCGAGGGCGGCCATGTCGCGTTGCAGGAACGCCCGCCGCGAGCGAGCGGCGAGCCAGCCGGCGAGCCCCGGCAGCGCGGCGGCGATCAGCGGTTCCCAGCCGCGCACGAAGCGATCGAAACCGGCGACCACGCGGGCGTAGTGGTCGCGGTCGAAATCGGCATCGAGCCGGAGCAGGCGCTCGATGGCTGCGTGGCGCTCGGCGGTGGCGGCACGCAGCGCCGCAATGACCGATGTCGATGCAGCACACGGCACCGCGGCAGAAGCAGGCAGATTCACTGCCGGCAGTCTATGCGAGCTCGGGCGGCGGCCGGCGCGCCCGCCCGCGGACGGCGTTACTTGGGGCGCGGTCGCGGCAGGCTGTGCGTCTGCACCTCGAGCTCGCCGCGGCGCAGCGCGGCGGTGACGCGGGCCACCGCCCGCGCCACGTTGCGGCACTCCTCCTGAACGGCGCCGTCCTGGTCGAGGCTCTCGTGGCTGGTCGCGTACGGCTCGTAGTAGCCGATGAAGCGGTCGAGCCGCGCCTGATCGCCGGCCGAGATCAGGCCCATCCAGTCGAGCCAGTCGGAGAGCGCCCGCCGCGATCCCTCGATCCCGGCGACGTCGCCGTGGACCACCAGCCCATAGACCCGGTGCGCGAGGTGCTTGGGATAGTCCCAGCCGGCAAGCTCGAGTGCCTTGGCCTCGTCGGGCTTCTTGCCGTGCGTCGACGTCGGGTCGGGGTTGCCGCCATCGGCGCAGACCAGGCGGTCGATCATCAGCTTGAGTGCACTCGACGTGCTGTACCAGTGCGTCGGCGTGACGATCACGATCGCGTGCGCGGCGGTCCAGCGCTCGTAGATCTCGTTCATCCAGTCGTTGGTCTGGTCGAGCGAGTGGTTCGGATAGCAGCTGCACGGCCAGTGGCACAGCGGCATCGCGGTCGAGACGCACGCCTTGCAGGGATGGATCCGGCGCCGGTACTCCGACGTGAGCAGGCTGAGGTCGAGGAAATCGACCTCCACGCCCTCGGCGGCGAGAACATCCCTCGCCAGCCGGGCGAGGCGGAACGTCTTCGACATCTCGCCCGGGCAGGTGCCGTCGTTGCGCGGCGAGCCGCAGATCACGAGCGCGCGCGTCGCGCTGCGCGGATCGGCCCAGACCTCGCGCGCCCGATCGATGCGCGCGCGGGCCTCGATCCACTCGACCGACAGGTCGTAGTCGGGGTCGGCATAGCCCGGACCGGCCTTGCGCGTGAGCGGCGCCTTGCGGCCGTCCGCGTAGGCCTCCCAGGCGATCTGCTCGAGGCGGCCGATCGCCTCGGCTTCGCCGCCGAACGCCGGGTCCTCGAACGACGCGCGAAAGCGCCGCCCGAATTCGTCACGCGCCAGCTGTCCGGGTGCCTGCCCCTTGCGCACGCTCGTCATGCGTCGTCCCTGTTCGAGGTGGTGGAGATCCGGTCCTGCTCGCCGGCCCGGTTCGCACGCGAGTGTCGCCCAGGCCTTCCTGCGACGCGGGGCGGCCTCGTCAGCGCCGCCGGGCGCCACGAACACGGCGCTCGGCGAGGTCGAAGACGGCCTGCACCAGCAGCGCCAGCGCCGCCGCCGGCAGCGCGCCGGCGAGCATGACGCGGCTGTCGTTGACCGCGAGGCCCGCGACGATGCGCTCGCCGAAGCCGCCGGCGCCGATGAACGCCGCCATCGTCGCGGTGCCGACGTTGATCACCGCCGCGGTCTTCACGCCGGCGAGCAGCGTCGGCGCGGCAAGCGGCAGCTGCACGTGGAGCAGCGCCTGGCGCGGCGTGAGGCCGAGCGACGCCGCCGCCTGCGCCATGCCCGCGGAGACGCCCTGCAGGCCCGTGTGCGTGTTGCGCACGATCGGCAGCAGCGCGTAGAGGAACAGCGCGACCAGCGCCGGAACGACGCCGATGCGGTCCAGCCAGGCGATCAGGAAGGCGAGCAGCGCGAGCGACGGGATCGTCTGCAGCACCGCGACCGCGCCGAGCAGCGCCGGCTCGGCGCGCGGCCAGCGCCACGCCGCGACGCCGAGCGGCACGCCGACCGCGACGCCGAGGGCGAGCGAGCCGAACACGAGCAGCAGGTGCTCGCCGGCGAGCCGCGCGAAGTCGGGCGCGAAAACACGCGCGACGAGGTCCGGTGCGCCCCGGGGCGACGGCGCGTCGCTGCGCGCGGAGGCGCGCACCGGCGGCGTTCCCGCTGCGGAATCGCCCGCCGTCGGGGCGCCCGCAGCGCCCCGCCCCGCGAACCCGCCGGCGAGGAACGTCGCCGCCGTCTCGGCGAAGCTGCGCCGGTCGAGCTCGACCGCCGCGTTCATCGCGATCATGGTGCGGGTGTCGATCGCGCCGGCGAGGCGCGCGAGCGGCGCCGCATCGACACCGGCACGCATCAGCACCACCGCGTCGTACGCCGGGAAGAACCCGCGGTCGTCGGCGAGCACGGTGAGGCCGAGGCGCCCGAGCTTGGCGTCCGTCGAATAGACGTCGATCACGTCGACGCGCCCGGCGAGCAGCGCGTCGTAGGCGAGGCCATGGTCGAGCCCGAGCGGCGCGGCGCGCGCGCCGTACGCACGGGCGAGCGCCGGCCAGCCGTCGGCGCGCTCGAGGAACTCGTGCGAGAGGCCGAGCGCGAGCTTGGGAGCGCCGGCCCGGAAAAGGTCCGAGATGCGGGTGATGCCGAGCGCACGCGCCTTCGCCGCGGTCATCGCGAGCGCATAGGTGTTGCCGAAGCCGAGCGGCACGCCCGCCCTGAGCCCGCGCGCCGCGAGCCAGCGGTTCAGCTCGTCGAGCGTCGGGTTGCCGTCGCGCCTCAGCAGCTCGCGCACGATGGTCCCCGTGTACTCGGGGTAAAGGTCGACCGCGCCGCTGGCGAGCGCCTGCTCGAGGATGCCGGTGTTGCCGAGCCCGGCCTTGTGGACCGCCGGACGGCCGGCGGCGATCAGCGTCTGCGTGAGGATCTCGCCGAGCACGTACGACTCGGTGAAGCGCTTCGAGCCGACGACCAGCGGCTTCTGGTCGGCGGCACGCGCCGGGCCGGCCAGCAGCGCCCAGCCGAGCGCCAGCGCGAGCCACCCGAGCCAGACGCGCGGCATCGGCGTCAGGACCCGCGCGCCAGCTGCGCGGCGTGCAGCGCGCGAACGGTGTCGATGGTGTCGGCCTCGTCGGCACGCTTGTCGGGCCGGTACCCCTTGACCCGCGCGAAGCGCAGCGCGAGCCCGCCGGGGTACTGCGGGCTCTCCTGGAGGTCGTTGAACGCGATCTCGACGACGAGCTCCGGCCGCACATGGACCACGTGCCCGCTGCGGCCGCTCTCGCGCGCCAGCAGCTCGTGGGTCTGCCACTCGATCAGCGCGTCGGTCATGCCCTTGAAGGTCTTGCCGAGCATGACCCAGCCGCCGGCCGGGTCGCGCGCGCCCAGGTGCAGGTTGGAGAGCCAACCGCGGCGCCTGCCGTTGCCCCATTCGGCCGCGAGCACCACCAGGTCGAGCGTGTGCGCGCGCTTGACCTTGAGCCAGCCGGCGCCGCGGCTGCCGGCCCCGTAGCGGCCGTCGAGCGCCTTCACCATCACGCCCTCGTGACCGCGCGCCAGCGCGTCGGCGTAGAAGTCCTCCGCCGCGCCGACGTCGGCGGTCACGAGACGCGGCACCACCAGTGGCGGCGGCACGGCGGCGGCGAGGGCGTCGAAGCGCTCGCGCGCCGGCCGGTCGATCAGCGAGACGTCGCCCGCGTGCAGACAGTCGAAGAAGAACACCGCGAGCGGCAGCTCGGCGCGCATCCGGGCGACGTCGAGCTTGCGGCCGAAACGGCGCATCGTCACCTGGAAGGGCTGCGGCGCGCCGCCGGCGGCGAGCGCGACCGCCTCGCCGTCGAGGATCAGCTCGTCGGCGGGCAGCGCCTGCAGCGCCTCGACGATCTCCGGCACCGACTCGCTGACGTCGTTGAGGTTGCGCGTGTAGACGCGGACCTCGCTGCCGGTCTTGTGGGCCTGGACGCGGGCGCCGTCGACCTTCCACTCGACCGCGGCGGTACCCAGGCGCTCCAGTGCGTCGGCGACGCCGTCGGCCGGCTGCGCGAGCATCGGCTGGATCGGGCGATGCAGCGCGACCGCGAAGCGCGCGAGCCCGGCCGCGCCTTCGGCGATGGCGACGCGGCCGGCCTCGGCGACGCTGCCGGTCACCATCGCGGCGCGCCGCACGTCGGCGAGCGGAACCCCGCTGGCCGCGGCGATCGCGTCGAGCATCACGCCCTCGAGGGCGCCCTGGCGCAGCTCGCCCACGAGCAGGCGCACCAGGAAGTCCTGCTCCGACGCGGTCGCGCGCTCGAAGAGGCCGCGCAGCAGCGAGCTGCGCTCGGCCGCCGAGCCTTTGCCGGCGGTCGATGCGTAGCGCTCGAACGCGGCGTCGACCTCGACCAGGGTCAGCGTCGGCTCGGCCGCATGGGCCGCCCGCAAGGCGGCGAGCGTCGCATAGCCGACGCCGATGCGGCCCTGCCGCGTCTCGCCGGCCAGCCAGGCGACCGCGATCCCGACCTCGGCGGGCTCGGCCTCGCGCAGCAGCCCGGCGATGGCGTCGCGCTTGGCGATGCGGCTGCGCGTCGCGGCGGCCCGCGCCGACGCCTCGATCAGGGTTGCGAGCAGGGTCGTCACGGGTGCATTGTGGGTCGGCCCGGCCGCGCAACCTGCCACGCGTGTACACCGCAGGCGCCGGGAGAGCCGCCGGAGGGGCATCGGGCGGCTCCTAGAATCCGCTCCCCGTTCACCTCGCCCCGCCATGTTCAAGAACGCGCTCGTCTACCGCATCGACGCCTGGGACGCCCCCACGCACGAATACCTCGAGGAACGCATGGACCGCGCGCGCTTCCTGGAATGCACGCCGACGCAGCCGCTCTCGACGGGCTGGGTGCCGCCGCGCGCCGACAGGCACGCCGCCCTGCTCGAGAGCGTCGGCGGGCAGCTGATCCTCAAGCTCTGCACCGAGACCAAGGCGGTGCCGGGCGCGGTGATCAAGGAGCAGCTCGACGCCCGCCTGGCGCAGATCGAGTCCGAGACCGGACGCCGGCCCAAGGGCAAGAACGCGATCCGCGAACTCAAGGAGCAGATCGTCCACGAGCTGCTGCCGCGCGCGTTCCCGAAGCGCTCGACCACGCTGGTCTGGATCGACCGCGAGAACGCGCTGGTGGTGATCGGTGCATCGAGCCTCAAGAAGGCCGACGCCGTGGTCACGCAGCTCCTGGACGCGTTCGACACCCTGCGCCTCAGCCCCCTGCAGACCGCGCTCGCGCCGGCGACCGCGATGTCGGCGTGGCTGAGCGAGAAGGAAGCACCGCCCCGCTTCAGCGTCGACCGCGACTGCGAGCTCAAGCAGCCCGACAGCGAGAAGGCGGTGGTGCGCTACGCCCGTCACACGCTCGACATCGACGAGGTCGGCGGGCACATCCGCGAAGGCAAGCTGCCGACGCAGCTGGCGATGACGTGGAACAGCCGGGTTTCGTTCGTGCTCACCGACGCCCTGACGCTGAAGAAGATCAGCCTGCTCGACGTGGTGGTGGAGAAGAGCAGCCTCAAGGACGGCGGCGACGACGGCTTCGACGCCGACGTCGCGATCACCACCGGCGAGCTGCAGCACATGCTGCCCGACCTCATCGACGCGCTCGGCGGGCCGGTGATGCAGGAAGCCGCGGCCGACGCCACGAGCACCGCGGAGCTGCCGCCGCTGGAGCGTTTGGCGGCCTGAGGCCGCAGACGCGGGCGACGCTGCGCGGCGGCGCTCAGCGCGCGAGCACGCTCCGGCGCCGCGTCTGCAGGAAGCGCTCGATCTCGGCGTCGCCCCAGCCGCGCACCGTGCGCACGCCGGCGTAGAACACTTCGGCGACCGAGACGCCGCGGTTGCGCTCGTCGGCGTAGATGCGGTTGGCCGCTGCGGCAAGCTGCTCCGGGGCGACGCCGTCGACCTCGCCCTGGATCGCCTCGACGTTGCGCTGCACCACCTCCGCGGCGATCTCGCCGCGCGCCGGGTCGGCCATGCCGCGCGTCTGCCGCAGCGTGCCGGCGACCGCGAACGCCGCGTAGGTGTTGCCGTCGAGGAAGCCGGTCGCATAGGCGACCTGCTGGGCCGGCTCGAGGCCCAGCCACCAGGTGCCGTCGCGCTGCGTCGGGTTGGCGAGCGCGCCGAGCGCGACCAGGTTCAGGGCGATGCCGGCGCCGAGCGCACGCAGCACGCGCGGCACTCGTGGCACGCGCGGCATCGATTCAGTACGGCGTTCCATCCTTGTGCTCGAAGCTCCAGCGGCCGTCGACCAGCACGGCCTGGATGTCGTCGTCGGGATAGCTGCCCTCGTCGCCCGGCGTACGGTCGCCGATCTCGAGGTAGACCACCGCCTCGGCGGTTTCGTTGACGAGGCGATGGCCGTTGCCCGTCCCCGCGCGGAACCCCGCGCACATGCCGGGCGCGAGGCGCGTCAGCCCCTCGTCGGTGTGCAGCGTCGGGTGGCCTTCGAGCACGTAGACGAACTCGTCCTGCCGGCTGTGCGAGTGGCGCAGCGACGACACCGCACCCGGCGCGAGCCGGGTCAGGTTCACGCCGAAGTTGGCGAGCCCGAACAGGTCGCCGAGCGGATGCTTGTGGCGCCCGGCCATGCGCGAGGCGAACGGCTCGGGGTAGTTCGACGGCTTGACGCGCTCGGGGGCGTCGCGCGCGACGAGGGCGATCGGGAGCGATGGAGCGGACATGCGGCAGCGGCGGCAGGGCGGACGTGGGCGGCGCGAGGGGGCGGGCGGATGGTCAGTCGAGGCTGAGCCAGGGCGGTGTCAGCGCACTCGCGACATCGAGCGCGAGCGCGTGCCGGAACGTCGAGCGCCCGGTCGCTGGCCGGGCCGATGCCGTCGCCCTCACACCCGCAGCCAGCCCCGAAAGCCGCGTGCCGCGTAGTACGACTGCACGCCGTTGTGATAGACGAAGACGCGGCCGTAGCGGCGGTCGCCGAACAGCGCGCCGCCGAGCACGCGCAGGTCGGCGGGCGTGGCGAGCCAGCTCGACGTCTTGAGGTCGAACTCGCCCACGGCCTGCAGCGCGCGGTAGCGCTCCTCGTCGAGCAGCTCGATGCCGATTGCTTCCGCCATCTCGAGTGCGCTGCCGCGCGGCTTGGCTTCCTTGCGCGCGTCGAGCGCGGCACGGTCGTAGCAGAGGCTGCGTCGGCCGACCGGGCTCTCGGCCGAGCAGTCGCAGAACGTGAAGCGGCCGTCGACGGCGCCGCCGATCACGTCGGGCTCGCCGCCGCTCGCCTCCATGGCGTGCAGCGCGCGCAGGGCCGACGGGCTCGCCTCGACGCGCACCCGCACGTCGGCCCATGCCAGGCTGCGGTGGCGGACCATGTTCTTCTCGAAGCGGCGCTGCAGCGTCTGCAGCAGGGTCTCGCGTTCGACCGGGGTCATGGTGGCGTCCTCACTCGTGACGGAACTGCGGCGGCCGCTTGGTCAGGAAGGCGTCCATGCCCTCCTTCTGGTCGGCGGTCGCGAACACCGCGTGGAACAGGCGCCGCTCGAACGCCACGCCGTCCGCGAGCGTACCCTCGTAGGCGCGGTTCACGCATTCCTTGGCCATCGTCACGCTCGGCGCGCCGTAGCCGCAGATCGTCTCGGCCGCCTCGAGCGCGGTCGCGATGAGAGCGGCAGCGGGCACCACGCGCGAGACCAGCCCGGCACGCTCGGCCTCGTCGGCGTCCATGTTGCGGCCGGTCAGGATCATGTCCATCGCCTTGGCCTTGGAGATCGCGCGCGGCAGGCGCTGGGTGCCGCCGGCGCCGGGGAAGATGCCGATCTTGATCTCGGGCTGGCCGAACTTCGCGGTGTCGGCGGCGATGATGAAGTCGCACATCATCGCGAGCTCGCAGCCGCCGCCGAGCGCGTAGCCGGCGACCGCCGCGATGACCGGCTTCCTCACCGAGCGGATCGTTTCCCAGTTGCGGCTGATGAAGTCGGTGCGATAGGCGTCGATGAAGGTCAGCGGCTTCATCTCGGAGATGTCGGCCCCCGCGGCGAACGCCTTCTCGCTGCCGGTGATCACGATGCAGCCGACCCCGTCGTCGGCGTCGAACGCCTTCAGCGCCGCGCCGAGCTCGGTCATGAGCCGGTCGTTGAGGGCATTGAGCTGCTTGGGCCGGTTCAGCGTGACGAGGGCGACGCGGCGCGCGCCCTCGCCGTGCAGTTCGGTGCGGATCGTCTCGTACTCGGTCGTCGCGCTCATGGGGTTCCTGTTCGGTTGGTTGGCCGCGCGGGTCAGCCGCCGGCGAGCTCGGGCTTCTTCGAGATCGTCATGTCGATGTACGTCTCGGCATCCTGCTCGATGCGGATGCGCACCGGAAGGTAGCGCAAGCCCGGGGCGAACCAGATCTCGGCGCTGAGGTCGCCGCGCCTGGCGATGCCGCGCAGCGGCTTGAGGTGAAACGCCGGCACCGGGCCGAACGGCGTCGCGAGCGTCTCCTCGCCGAGCACGTCGTAGGTCCAGCGATCGGCGCCGCGCGGCAGCGCGAGCGGCATGACGACGCGGTTGCCGGGCGTCAGCAGGTGCGGCTGGGTGGTGAACAGCCACGTCAGCTGGATGAACTGGCTCGCCGTGTCCTGCATGCCGGGCCAGCGCTCGGCGCGCGTGCCGTTGCCGAGCACGACGGCCTCGTCGTCGAAGCGCACGGCGTTGCGCCGCGTCGGCCGGAACATCACGTCGGTGGTCTCGTCGTAGCGCTGCGGGACGAGGCCGCCGTCGCCGAGCGCGCCGGCGCTGCTCATCTGGCGCGCGATCAGCGGTGTCGCGCGCGGCCCGACGACGAGATCGATGTGGACCTGGTATTGCATGCCGACGCGGATCCACTCGACCTGCGCGCTGCCGTTGACGGCACCGCGGTAGTTGCCGGTGAGCAGGTAGGTGACGCGCGTCGACGCCGGCCATTCGAAGGCGACCGCGCCGGCCGGCGCCGACGCCGCGCCGGCGACGCGCGGTCCGGAGGCCGCATCCTCGCTCGCGAGGGCGGCGCTGGCCGGCGACGCGGCAGGATCGGCGGCAGGGCCCGCAGCGGCGACGGCCGGCGCCGCAGCCGATGCGGCGGCGGCCACCGCTGCGTCGACGCCGGACGCCGGCGCCGAGGCGGCCGCGAGTTCGGGCTGCGGCGCCGACGCCGCCTCTGCAAGCTCGGGGAGCGGCGGCTCCGGCACCTCGGTCGGCGCCGGGCTCGACGCGCCGCGCGGCGCCCGCGGAGCACGCGGCGCACGCGGGGCTGGCGCTGGCGGCGCGGGCGGCGCGACGACCACCGGCGCCGGCGTCTCGAGCTCGAGCGTCTTGACGTAGGCGACTTCGATGCGGGCGATCGCCGGCGCGGGGCTGGCGAACGCCGCCATCTCGGCGCCGATGTGCCGGGTGACGACGGCGTGCAGCAACGCCACCGCGGCGACGACGACGAGAAACGCGGCGCGGCGCCGCGGGCCCGCGCGGGGCGCCTGGCGCGCCGTGGGCGCGCCGGCGCGAGCGGCGCTCAGCCGCCGAGCCACGCCCGCCGCAGCGCGAGCGCCGCCGGCGTCGGGTCGGCTGCGGGCTTGAGCACGAGGCCGGCCGCCACCGAGGCGTGATCGGTGCCCGGAAGCGTCGCCGCGAGCTCGAGCACGCGCTGGTCGCGCGCGACCAGCAGCGTCGCGTCGCCGCTCGCCGGCCAGACGCGCAGCGCGTCGTCGAGGCGGCGCACGCGCCAGCCGCTGACCGCCAGCAGCTCGTCGCCCGCCGAGAGGCCGGCGCGCTCGCCGGCGCCGCCGCGCAGCACGTGGCTGATCTTCACGCCGGTGAGCGGGCTCTCGGCCACCCGCACACCCAGGCGCTGCGCGAGCGTCGCGGGCTGCAGGCGCCACTCGACGCCGATGCGCTCGAGCAGCGCGCGCAGCGGTAGCTCGCCGGTACCGTGCACCCAGGCGGCGAGCTCGTGGCCGTACGAGCGGCCGCCGACCTGCTCGAGCGCCGCCGCGATGTCGGCCTCGTCGATCGGGCCGCCGGCACTGGTCTGCCAGAGCCGCGTCATCACCGCGTCGAGGCTGCCGCGGCCTTCGGTGCGCAGCGTGAGGTCGAGCGCGAGCGCGACCAGCGCGCCCTTGGCGTAGTAGCTGATCGTCGCGTTGGGCGTGTTCTCGTCGGCCCGGTAGTACTTGACCCAGGCGTCGAAGCTCGCCTGCGCGACCGGCTGCAGCAGGCGGCCCGGCGTGCCGAGCACGCCGGCAACGTTCTTGGCGACGATTCCGAGGTAGCGCGTGGGGTCGACAAGGCCGCTCCTCAGCACGAACAGGTCGTCGTAGTACGACGTGAAGCCCTCGAAGAACCAGAGCAGCTCCGTGTAGTTCTCGCGCGTGTAGTCGAGCCGGGTGAAGTCGCGCGGCCGCAGCCGCTTGACGTTCCAGGTGTGGAAGTACTCGTGGCTGACGAGCCCGAGCAGCCCGACGTAGCCGTCGGCGCTCGCCGCCGCGTCGGCGCCGCGCCGCGGCAGGTCGCGGCGCGGCACCAGCAGCGCGGTGCTGGCGCGGTGCTCGAGCCCGCCATGGCCGTCGTCGACCGCATTGACGAGGAAGAGGTAGCGCTCGAACGGCGCCACCGCGGCCTCGCCATGCCAGAACGCGATCTCGGTCTCGCAGATGCGCCGGGTGTCCTCGAGGAGCTTCTCGCCGTCGAAGTCGGGCCAGGCGCCGGCGACCACCATCTCGTGAGGAATGCCGCGCGCGACGAAGCTGCCGCGCCAGAACCGGCCGAGCTCGACCGGATGGTCGACCAGCTCGTCGTAGTCGCCGGCGCGATACGCGCTGCCGCCCTTGGGGATCGGCGCCGGGCGCAGCGTGGTCGCGACCTGCCAGCCTGCAGGCAGTGCGCCGATCTCGAGACGATGCTCGTCGTTCTCGCGGCCTTCGACCCGCAGACACACGCTGGTGCCGTTGAAGAAGCCGCGATCGGCGTCAAGAAAGGCCGCGCGCACCGAGGTGTCGAACGCGTAGACGCGATACGTCAGGACCAGCGGCGTCGCCGGGTCGCAGGTCGCGATCCAGGTCGCCTTGTCGAGCTGGCGCAGCGGCACGGCGACGCCGCGCTGGGTGGCGATCAGCGCCGAGACATGGCGGCCGAACTCGCGGATCAGGTAGCTGCCCGGGATCCACGCCGGCATCGAGACGCGCTGCTCGCGCGCCGGAGTCGAGACGCTCAGCGCGACGCCGAACTGGTGCGCGTGGACGTCGGCGACGTCGATGCGGTAGCTGATCATGAGGGGGATGTGGTTGCGTGCGATCGTGGCCGATACGCCGCGGCGCGGTGATCGTGCCGGACCGGCGACTTCGCAGCGGTTCGGCGCGTGGCCCGCGCGGGATGCGGCGATGACGGCAGCACGGGGTCGCGTGGTCGCAGTCGGCGGCAGGGAAAGGGCCGGGCCATTCTAGAAGTCGGTCGCCGCGGCGGCCGGCCGCCGGTCGTTCGGCCCTGCCCGCGGCCGGGCCCGACGCGGCGGTTCCCCAGCGGCTCAAGCGCGGGCCACCACCGAAGCCGCGCCCGCGTCGCGCGCGATCAGCGCTGCCGCTCCTCCACCGGCTTGGGCGCATCGACCGGTTCCGGGCTCGTCATCCGGCGCCGCCACATCTTGACGAGCGCATCGGTGACCGCGAGCAGCAGCGGCCCGAGGATGATCCCGGAGGCGCCCAACAGCACCAGCCCGCCGAGCACCGAGACGAACACCGGCACCGCGTGCAGCCGGATGCGGTCCTTCACGACGAGCGGGTAGACCAGGTTGTCGGCGAGGCCGATCACGATGGTGCCGAACGCCGCCAGCATCGCCGCGTCGCACCAGCGGCCCTGCATGGCCAGGAAACCCGCGACCGGCAGCCAGACGATCGCGGCGCCGAGCACCGGGAGCACCGACAGCACGCCCATCACCGCGCCCCACAGCACCGGCGCCGGCAGGTCGAGCCACCAGAACGCGAGCCCGCCGAGCACGCCCTGCAGCACGGCGACGCCCATGGTTCCCCAGAAGGTGGCATGCACGGTGTCGGCGGTCACGTCGAACAGCTCGCGCGACTCGGGCTTGGTGAGCGGCAGGAAGCGCTCGACGGTCGCGAGCACGCGCACCCGGTCGCGCAGGAAGTAGAACAGGATGAACACCATGATCAGCCAGCCGGTCACCGCGGCGACCGAGCCGGTCAGCACGCTGCGCAGCACGCGCGCGGCGCCGCCGGTGAGGTCGCCGAGGATCGCCTTGACGTCGAAGCGGCGGTTCACGTTCTCGACCAGCGACGCGAGCTGCGGGTGCTTGGCGAGCGACTCCTGCCACATGCGCGTGGCCTCGCCGCCGCGCAGGCGCTCGAGGGCGTCGGCCGACTCGATGAGCAGCTCGGACGCGACCAGGGCGAACGGCAGCGCCACCAGCAGCGCCACCAGCACGGTCGCGAGCGCCGCCGCGAGCCACGGTCGCTCGATCCGTGCTTCGAGGCGGCGATGGAGCGGCCGCACCACGATCGCCAGCACCATCGCCCAGAGGATCGGCGCCAGCAGCGGGAAGACCACCGCGACGCAGAGGCCCACCCCGAGCAGCGCGAGCGCCGCGAAGCCCGCCGAGCGGACCTGCGGCCGGCTCTCGGTCGCCGGCTTCGCGGCTTCGCCGTCCGCGGCGTCAGCGTCCATGCGAGGCGGTGCTTGCCGGTCGGGCCGCTGACGATGCCACCGCGGGCGCCGACGTGCTCGCTGCAGGGTCCGCGGCGATGGCGGCACTCGCCCCCGCCCCAGCCGCTGCGGTCACCCGCCACACCGTGTTGCCGACGTCGTCGGCGACCAGCAGCGCGCCGCGCCTGTCGATCGCGACGCCGACCGGGCGCCCCTGGGCCTTCTCGTCGGCGTCGACGAAGCCGGTCAGCACGTCGATCGGCTGCCCGGTCGGCTTGCCAGCCGCGAACGGCACGAAGACGACCTTGTAGCCGCTCAGGGGCTTGCGGTTCCAGGAGCCGTGCAGGCCGACGAACATGCCGCGCTGCAACGGCGCCGGCAGCGCCGCGCCTTCGGCGGTCGCGAGGCCGAGCGGCGCGACGTGGGTGCCGAGCGCGAAGTCGGGCTTGACGGCACGCGCGACGAGGTCGGGCCGGGGCGGCTCGACGCGGGCGTCGACGTGCTGGCCCCAGTAGCTGTACGGCCAGCCGTAGAACGCGCCGTCCTTCACCGACGTGAGGTAGTCGGGGACCAGATCGCTGCCGATCTCGTCGCGCTCGTTGACCACCGTGAAGAGCGCGCCGCTCTCCGGCTCCCACGCCAGCCCGTTCGGGTTGCGCAGGCCGCTCGCGAACAGGCGCTTGGTGCCGGCCTTCGGGTCGACTTCCCAGATCGCGGCACGACCGTCCTCGTTGGCGAGGCCGTTCTCGCCGACGTTGCTGTTGGACCCGACCGTCGCGTAGAGCCTGCTGCCGTCCCTGCTGGCGATGACGTTCTTGGTCCAGTGGTGGTTGATCGGCCCGCCCGGGAGGTCGACCACCTTGCTGCCCGGGCCGGCGAGGCGCAGCGCGCCCGGCTCGTAAGCAAAGCGGACGATTGCGTCGGCGTTCGCCACGTAGAGGTCGTTGCCGACCAGCGCCATCCCGAACGGGGACATCAGGTTTTCGAGAAACACGCTCTTCACCTCGGCGACACCGTCGCCGTCGGCGTCGCGCAGCAGGGTGATGCGGTTCGGGCTCGGCACGCCGGCGCCGGCGCGCTCCATCACCTTCTTCATGATCCACGCCTTGAAGCCGCCACCCTCCTTCGGCGGCGCGTTCGACTCGGCCACGAGCACGTCGCCGTTCGGCAGCACGTGCAGCCAGCGCGGGTGGACGAGGCCGGTCGCCAGCGCGTTGACCTGGAGCCCGGCCGCGGGGACGGGCTTGCCGCCCTGGGGCCAGCCGACGGCGGGGGCGATGTCGACGGTCGGGATCAGCCGCCGGGTCGGCGCCGGCAGGGTGGGGTCCGGGCCGATGCTGCTGCTCCACGGCAGCTTCGACGATTCGGCGCAGCCGGCGAGCGCCAGGGCAGCGAGCAGGATCAGGGGGCGGTTCATCTCGGGCTCCAGACGCGGGACTCCCTCCGCTCGACCGGAGGACGACGCAGGCTAGCGTGCGACGCCGGCACGGCGCGTCGGCGAGGGCCGCGTCAGCCCGCCGGACACCCGGACGCGACGAACGCCGGAACGCTGGTCCACACGACCGCGAGCGCGCCGAGCAGCGCCGCGAGAGCCTGCACCCGCACCGAGAACACCAGCGGCTCGGCGCGCAGCGCGCGCCAGGCCTGCCAGGCCAGCGCGGCGACCGCGACCAGCGCGAGCACACTGCCTCCGGCGAGCGCCCAGCGCAGCAGCGATGCGCCGAACAGGTCGCGCGTCGCCCAGCCGGCACGACAGCCGACCGGGACGGCGGCGTAGCTGTAGAAGAAATGCAGCGCCCAGACGCCGAACGGCGCGGCGACCACCGCGGTGCGCGCGAAGAAGCGGTCGCCGGCGCGATCCATCAGAGCCAGGCCGCGACCGCGTACGGCACGAACGCGACGGCGAGCGCCTGCGCAGTGCTCGCGTGCCAGAGCAGCGCGACGTTCTCGAGCGTTGCACGCTGGCGCGGCGTGACGAGGCCGCACCCGATGCGCGCGCCCAGGTAGGCGGCGAAGAACAGCATCAGCACGACGTGAAAGCCGAGGTAGCTGAGCAGCGCGGCGACGGTGGCGCCCCAGGCGGTGGCGCGCGGCGCGAGCCCGGCACTCTGATGCGCGAGCAGCAGCGCGGCGAAGCCGGCCACGGCGGCGAGCGCGGCCGCGACGAGCCAGCCGCCGCGCCAGCGCGACGGCGTCGCGCGCGCCGCGCCGCGCCCGGCCAGCGCGACGAACAGCGAGCTCGCGACGAACGCGGCGGCGCCGAGCGCTGTGGTGCCGAGCGGTGGCAGCGCGGCGCCCGGCGGCGGGCACACCGCCCCGCGCATCGCGACGTGGATGTGCGCGAACACGATCGAGGCGAGCACCGTCGCGTCGACGACGACGAGGATCACGCTCGCCCACCACGAGTGCGAGCGCAGGCCGTGCGCGCCGACCGGAACGCTGACCCCTTCGCCGACGCTGGCGCTGGCGAGGCCCGGGTCGCGGTCGCTGTGCCAGAGCCACATCAGCGTGGTGACGATCGCGAGCACCCCGAACGCGAACGCGGTGACCATCCACTTCACCGTCAGCAGCAGGAAGAAGCCCGCCGTGCCGAGCGCGGCCAGCACCGGCAGCCAGCTGTCGCGCGGCAGCACGATGAGGTGCGAGAGGCGCGCCGCCGCCGGGCTGGTGACCAGCGTCTCGCGCAGGCCGGTCGGCGTGCCTGGCAGCCAGTGCGCGCCGGCGACCACCTCCTCGCTGAGCGTCGGCCGGTCCCAGAGCGGGTAGCGCGACGTCACCTGCGGCACGCTGCGCGTCGCGTAGTCCTCGGACGGAATCCACTCGAGCGTGCCGGCGTTCCACGGGTTGCCGTGCGGCCGCTCCGGCCGGCGCAGCGTGCGCGCGAGATCGAACGCGAGCAGCGCGAAGCCGGCGCCGAGCGCGACCGCGCCGAGCGACGAAACGAGGTTGACCGCTTCCAGGCCGACCCAGGCGTCGTAGGTGTAGACGCGGCGCGGCATGCCCAGGAGGCCCGCGATGTGCAGCGGGAAGAAGGTGACGTGGAAACCGCCGAACACGAGCCCGAACACCCAGCGACCCAGCCGCTCCGACAGCGGATGGCCGCCGAGCAGCGGCAGCCAGTAGTAGAGCGCGGCGAGCAGCGGCATGACGACGCCGCCGATCAGCACGTAGTGCAGGTGCGCGACGACGAAGTAGGTGTCGTGCGCCTGCCAGTCGAACGGCACCATCGCGACCATCACGCCGGTGAGACCGCCGATCACGAAGGTGAACAGGAACCCGAGCACGAACAGCGTCGGCGTGTTGACGCGTGCGCGGCCGCGCCAGAGCGTCGCGATCCACGCGAACACCTGCAGCCCGGCGGGCACCGCAACCGACAGGCTCGCCGCCGAGATCAGCATCGCCGAGAGCGGACCGATGCCGGCGGTGAACATGTGGTGCGCCCACAGCGCGAAGCTGATGACGCCGGTGCCGACCAGCGCGGCGACGATGGCGCCGTGGCCGGCGAGCGGCTTGCCGACCAGTGCCGGCAGCATCGCCGAGACCATGCCCGCCGCCGGCAGGAAGATGATGTAGACCTCCGGGTGGCCGAAGAACCAGAACAGGTGCTGCCAGAGCAGCGGGTCGCCGCCACGCTCGGCGACGAAGAACGGCCAGTCGAACGCGCGCTCCATCTCGAGCAGCGCAGTGCCCGCGATCACCGCCGGGAAGGCGAACACGATCATCAGACCGACGACCAGCATGGCCCACGCGTAGACCGGCATCTTCGCCAGCGACATGCCCGGCGCGCGCGTCATCAGGATGCCGACGATCAGCTCGATCGCGCCGGCGATCGCGCTGATCTCGATGAAGCCGATGCCGAGCAGCCAGAAGTCGGCGTTGAGCCCCGGCGAGTGCACCCGGCTGGTGAGCGGCGGATACATGAACCAGCCGCCGTCGGGCGCGAGGCCGAAGAAGAGCGTGCAGAAGAACGCGAGGCCGCCGAACGCGTAGGCCCAGTACGCGTACGCCGAAAGACGCGGGAACGGCAGGTCGCGCGCGCCCAGCATGTTGGGCAGCAGGTAGACCGCGAACGCCTCGACCACCGGCACCGCGAACAGGAACATCATCACCGTGCCGTGCATGGTGAAGACCTGGTTGTAGGTGTCGGGCGCGAGCAGGGTGTTGCCCGGCACCGCGAGCTGCGCGCGCATCAGGAGGCCCAGCACGCCGGCGAGCACCAGGAACAGCAGCGCGGTCCCGATGTACAGCTTGCCGATGTAGGTGTTGTTGACCGCGCGCGGGCGGCGCCAGCCCGTCGGCATCAACCAGGCGCGCTCGAGCGCCTCGCGCTCGCCGGACGGGCGCGGCAGGCGGTTCGGCAGTGCGGCGTCGTCGGCGCTCACCGCAGCGTCTCCAGATAGGCCGCGAGCGCGTCGACCGTCGCCGCATCGGCGCCGTCGAGCGCCGGCATGTGGGCGCCCGGCTTGAGCGCCTGCACGCCGGTGATCCAGCGCCCGAACGCGCCGGGCTCGTTGCGCAGCACGCCGGCGCCGAGGTGGAGCCGGCTCGCGACGTGGGTGAGATCGGGGCCGACGGTGCGTGCCTCGGAGACGCCGCGCACCGTGTGGCAGGCGGCGCAGCCGCGCTCGGCGAACGCGACGCGGCCGCGCGCGGCGGCGCCGGCGGGCTCGCCCGCGTCGACGGCCTGGCCCGCGAGCCAGCGGTCGAACGCCGCCGGCTCCTCGGCGACCACGTGCAACGTCATGCGCGCGTGCTGGGTGCCGCAGAACTCGGCGCACGGGCCGCGGTAGACGCCGGGCCGCACGGCGTCGATCGAGACGTGGTGCAGGCGCCCGGGCACCAGGTCGACCTTGCCGCCGAGCTCGGGCACCCAGAAGCTGTGGATCACGTCGGCGCTCGCGAGCGCAAGGCGCACCGGCCGGCCGACCGGCAGGCGCAGCTCGTTGGCGACGGCGACGCTGCGGCCGCTCGCCGGGTCGACGTAGCGGATCTCCCACCACCAGAGGCGGCCGGTCACCGAGACGACGAGCGCGTTCGGCGCGAGCGCCGCGCTCGCGGCGTCGGTGCGCCAGGTCCCGTAGAGCAGCAGCGCGCTCAGCACCCCGATCGGCATGACGAGCCCGCCGCCGACGATCCAGGCGGCGACCGGCACGTCGCGGCGGCGCCGGCGCAGCGCGAGCGCGGCGCAGGCGAGCGTGACCAGCGCGACGAGCGTCGTCAGGCCGATGAGCAGCCAGGTCATCTCCGTGAGCCGCGCAGCTTGCAGGCTCGCCGGCGCGAAGACCGACGCCGGGTTCATCGCAGGCTCATCAGGTAGGCCGCGATGTCGCGCGCATCGCGCGGCGAGACGCCCATGTCCGGCATCGGCGTGCCCGGCACCAGGGCCTGCGGCGACTCGATCCAGGCGATCAGGTTGGCGGGCAGGTTGGGCACCTCGCCGGCGATGTAGCTGCGCCGGCCGAACGCGGCGAGCGTCGGGCCGGCGGCGCCTTCGGACGCCGGCACTTCGGGGATCGCGTGGCAGCTTCCGCACTGGTACTGCGCGAGCAGCGCCTGGCCGCGCGTCGGGTCGGCTTCGGGGACTTGCGTGAACCGTGCGTCGGCGAGCGGACGGCGCTCGCAACCGGCGAGGCCGGCAAGCGCCGCCGCCGCGAGCAGCGCCGCGAGCGCGCGCGAGCGGCAAGAATGCGGCGTCACGCGGCCGCGCACCGGCGAGCGGCGTGGCGGCACGGCCATGACGCGCCGCGCCCTCCGTCCGTCGACCGACCTGCTCCGCGCCTGGAAATGACCGCCAATGAAGACTCTTCTGATCGTTCTGGCGGCGGGCGCCGCCCTCGGGTTCGGTACCGCCGCGGCGGTGGTGTACGGCGGACTCTATGACATCAGCGCGACGACGGCGCACACGCAGAGCGTCTACTCGCTGCTCGAGACCACGATGCGCCGGTCGGTGCAGCTGCGCGCGCGCGACATCGCGGTGCCCGACCTGACCGCGCCGGCGGTGGTCGCGCGCGGCGCCGCATGCTTTCGCGAGCACTGCGTGCAGTGCCACGGCGCGCCCGGCGTGGCGCCCGGCGCCGTCGGCAAGAGCATGCAGCCGCTACCGGGTTCGCTGATCGACGCCGCACGCCACTGGCGCCCGGCCGAGGTCTACTGGATCACCCGCAACGGCATCAAGATGAGCGGCATGCCGGCGTGGGCGCTGCGCCTTGCCGACGACGACATCTGGGCGACCGTGGCGTTCGTCGAGCGCCTGCCGCTGCTGTCGCCGAGCGCCTACGCCGCCGCGGTCGCGGAGCCCGCGCGCTGCGAGGAAAGCGAAGGCAGTGCGACCGCCTCGACGCCGTCGACGCCGACCAGCCGCGACGACGCCGCGCGCATCGCGCTGCAGCAGTACGCCTGTACCGCCTGCCACGTGGTGCCCGGCATCGCCGGGTCGAATCTGCAGGTCGGGCCGCCGCTCGCCGGCCTTGCCCGCCGCAGCCTGCTTGCGGGCGGTCTTCCGAACACGTCCGAGAACCTGGTGCGCTGGATCCGCGATCCGCGCGGCATCGACCCGCGCACCGCGATGCCCAACCTCGGCGTCGGCGAGGCGCACGCGCGCCTCATGGCGGACTATCTGCTCGGCTTGCGCTGAACGCCCAGGTCGCCGGCTCAGCAGCCTCGGCGCTCGGCAAGGCCGCAGCCGACGAGGGTGACGTGCACTGCCCGTCGGGCAGGGGCGCCACGGCGTCGGCGCGGCGCCAACGGTCGCTGCAGCGCTGCCTGGCGCTGACGCGGCGCCGGCGTCAGTTCGGGATGACCGGCCGGCCGGCGCTCGCGCCGAGCTCGCCCTTCGAGCGGCTCGCGAGCAGCTGGCGCTCGATCTGCTCGACGCCGACCGCGCCTGGCAGGTGGGTGCCGTCCTCGAACACGAGGCCCGGCGTGCCGCGCACCCGATGGCGCTGACCGAGCGCGGTGTTGCGCTGCAATGCGGAGGTGTCGCAGTTGGCGGCCGGCGCCGGCGTGCCCTCGAGCATCCAGTCGCGCCACGCCTTGGTGCTGTCCTTCGCGCACCAGATGTTGCGCGACTTCTCCGACGAGTCGGGGCCGAGGATCGGATAGAGGAAGGTGTAGACGGTGACGTCCTTGACCTGCTGCAGGTCACGCTCGAAACGTTTGCAGTAGCCGCAGTTCGGGTCCGCGAAGACGGCCATCTTGCGCGAGCCGTTGCCCTGCTTCCAGACCATCGCGTCCTTCAGCGGCAGCTTCGAGAAGTCGATCGCGGTGAGCTTGGCGATGCGCTGCTCGGTAAGGTTCGCGCGCGTGCGCGTGTCGATCAGCTGGCCTTCGATGAGGTACGTGCCCTGCTCGTCGGTGTAGAGCACGTCGGTGCCGACGCGCAGTTCGTAGATGCCGGGGATCGGCGTCTTCGTGATCTCGTCGATGCGCGGGAAGTCGGGCAGGCGCTCGGCGATGGCCTTGCGGATCTGCGCGTCCTGCGCGAAGCCGGGTTGCCCCAGCAGGGCCGCGGCAGCGGCGACGGCGAGCCAGCGAAGGGTCTTGGACATGGGGCGCTTTCAGGAGTTGAGCGCCTGGGCGGTCAGCCAGCGCTTGAGCGGCGTGATTCTATTGACGGCGCCGATGCCCTGGTTGCGAAGGCCCTTGAATGCGTCGGCATCGTGTGAAAAGAGACGCCACAGGGCGTCGGTGGTGCGCTGCATCGCCCACGTCGGCGCGGCGCGTTGCCGCACGTAGCGGCGCAGCAACCGTTCGTCGCCGAGGCGCCGCCACGGCTCGCGCGCGGCGATCACGTCGACGAGCGCCGCCACGTCGGCGAGGCCGAGGTTGAGGCCCTGCCCGGCGAGCGGATGGATCACGTGCGCGGCGTCGCCGAGCAGCACCCAGCCCGGCCCGCACCAGCTGCGCGCCTGCCCCACGCTCAGCGGCCAGGCCGCGCGCCGCGACGCGAGCGCGAGCTCGCCGGCTGCGCCGCCGGTCGCCGCCATCAGCTCGGCGACGAAGCCGGCATCGTCGGCGTCGAGCAGCGCCCGGGCGCGCGCGTCCGGCAGCGACCAGACCAGCGCGTACGAGGCGCCGCCGCGCGGCTTGTCGATCGGCAGCAGCGCCAGCACGTCCGGCGAGCGGAACCACTGCAGCGCGGTGCCGGCGTGCGGCGCGCTCGCCGTCAGGCGCGCGGCGATCGCGCGCTGGCCGTAGGGATGCTCGTCGAAGGCGACGCCGAGCTCGGCACGCCCGGCCGACGCCCGCCCCTCGCAGATCGCGGTCAGCGCCGCGGGCTGCAGCGCCGTGCCGACGCTCACGTGCGGCGCGAAGCGGAGCGCGCTGTCGAGCTCGCGCTCGACCGCGGCGGCGTCGACGATCCAGGCGAGCTCGCCGACGCGCTGCTGCCAGGCCGAGAACTCGAGCGCGCTCGCGCCGTCGTCGCCGCGCACCCGCATGTCGTAGACCGGCGTCGCGTCGCCCGGGGCGAGCGCGTCCCAGACCTTGAGGCTGGCGAGAAGCCGCACCGACGCGGCGTTGAGCGCATAGGCGCGCACGTCCTCGGGAGCGTCGGCGCGGCGCGGCTCGGCCTGCAGCGCGACCGTCACGCCGATTCGGCCGAGCGCGAGCGCGAGCGCCTTGCCGACGATCCCGCTGCCCCGCACCTGCACATCGATGGCCGTCGTCACCCGGCGATTGTAGGAAGCGGCCGAGCCGGCCCCCGCGACGCGGCGCGCCGTTGCGACCTGCGGAGCGTCGCGCCCGCCTGCGCCAAGCCGTCGTCGAGCGCACCGCGAGGGGGGCGGGCCGTGGTAGAACGACCGGTCGCGAGCGGAGCGCCCGGCTCCCGGCTCGCAGAGCTCGTCGATCGCGGCCGTCGTGGGCCGGCCGCACGACGCGGAGACGACGCATGCACCGATGGATCCTCGACGCCGACGGCGCCCCCGCGCGCGCCCATGCCGCGCGCGCGCCCGGTGACGCGCTGGCCGGCGTGATCGGCAGCATCGGCACCGCGAACTTCGGCACCGAGGCGCTCGCCAGCCTCAATGCCGCGCTGCCGGTCGACTCGTGGTCGATCTACCGGGTGCACCGGCACCAGCCGCCGCGCCTGCACGCGTCGGGCAGCTTCGGCATCCCCGACACCACCGGCGAGTGCTTCCGCGTCTATCGCGCCGGCCTCTACCAGGCCGACGCGAGCTTCGACCCCGTCCATGAGGCGGCGCCCGGCGCTCCGGCGATCATGACGCACTGGTCGGCCGACGAGCTCGGCGCGGCGCACCGCGAGCAGATCTACCTGCGCTACGGCATGCGCGAGCGCCTTTCGCTGATCCTCGCCGAGCCGGACGGCGGGCTGATGTCCGTCAACCTCTATCGCCACGAGCACCAGCGCCGCTTCGACGACGCCGAGTTCGAATGGGCGCAATCGGCCGCACGCTGGCTGCTTGCCTGCGTGACGCGGCACATCGAGCTGGCGGCGCGGCTCGGCGTCGAGGCGTGCCCGGAGGCCGACGAGCCCGCGGTCGCGCCGCTCGCCCACGCGCTCGAGCGGCTGCGCCGGCGCTGCCCCGGCCTCACCGCGCGCGAGACCCAGATCTGCGAGCGCCTGTTGCGCGGCTGGAGTCACGACGGCATCGCGAGCGACCTGGGCCTGTCGGTTGCGACCGTCAAGACCTACCGCAATCGCGCGTTCGATCGTCTGGGCATCCACTTCCGCAGCGAGCTGTTCAGCCTCGCGATGCACACGGGCGAGCCGACGCACTGACCGTGGCGGCACGCCGCCGCGCCCGACGCGCTCGACACAGCCTGGTTGCGGCAGCGGCTCCGCAACTGGGCGCGGATCCGCCACCGCGCTTGCCAGCCGTGGCGGGCGGAGGCCGCGCCGAGCGGCGCCGCGCCTCGGGGTTTCCCTGTCGTTCTCCGGGATGACAGGCGCCGCGCGATGCCTCCCTAGCATCCGTGGCCACCTGTTCGACGAGGCAACACCATGACCCGCCTGCACCTTTCCCCGGCCGTGCTCGGCCTTTCGATCCTCGCCGCGCTCGCCGGCTGCGGCGGCGGCGACGGCGACGACGACGCCGCGGCAGTGCCGCTGAACGCGACCGAGGCGTGCGCCAACGTTGCGAGCGCCGGTCTCGCGGCGACCACGCTTGCCGCCCAGCACAACGCCGACGGCGCTGCCACGGTGGCCGGCACCGCCCTCAACGCGCACTGTGTGGTCGACGGCAAGACCAACGAGCGCATCGGCATCAACGGCAAGACGTTCCAGATCGGCTTTCGCCTGCGCATGCCCGACAACTGGAACGGCCGCCTGGTCTTCGTCGGCGGCGGCGGCAACGACGGCAGCGTCGGCAACGCGGTCGGCCCGAACGTCGGCCCGATCACGGCGATGGTGCCGGCGATCCAGCAGGGCTATGCGGTCGTCAGCACCGACGGCGGCCACACCGGCGGCGCCGGCGCCGACTTCGGCTCGGACTCGATCGCCCGCGTCGACCACGCCTACAACGCGTTCGACGTGACCGCGGTCAACGCCAAGGCGCTGATCGCGAAGCGCTACGGCCGCGGACCCGACAAGTCGTACTTCATCGGCGGCTCCGGCGGCGGGCGCCAGGGGATGATGTTCACGCAGCGGTTCCCGAGCTACTTCGACGGCGTGATCGCGTCGTACCCGGCAATGCGCGTGGCCAGCGGCGGAACCATCGGCGCGATGTGGAACCACATCCAGTTCACCGCGATCGCGCCGGTCGAGAACGGCGCGCCGATCCTCAGCAAGGCGTACAGCGACGCCGACCTCAACCTTACGGCGGCCAAGATCCTCGAGCAGTGCGATGCGCTCGACGGCACGGCCGACGGCATGGTCAACAACTTCAAGGCCTGCCACTTCGACCCCGTGGTGCTGCAGTGCCCGGGCGCCAAGACGGCGACCTGCCTGACCGCACCGCAGGTCACCGCGCTGCGGCGCCTCTTCAGCGGACCGGTGAACTCCGCCGGCACCTCGCTCTACGTCGGGCAGGTCACCGACCCCGGCATCTCGACCGCGGGCTGGCGCGCCTGGGCGCTGGGCTCGTCGACCACCGCGACGCCCGACTCGCGCTACGTCACGCTGATGCAGGACGCGCTGCGCTGGGAGTTCTTCACCCCGCCCGACCCGACCTTCAACGGCCTCGCCTTCAACTTCGACACCGACCCGGCGCGCATGGCGTGGACCTCGTCGATCTACGACACCTATCGGGACGACCGCCTCACGGCGTACAAGGCGCGCGGCGGCAAGCTGATGTTCGTGCACGGCCTCGCCGACCCGATCTTCTCGGCCAAGGACACCGTCGACTACGTCGAGCGGCTCGCCGCGAACAACGGCGGCATGACGGCGGCGCAGGCGTTCGTGCGCCTCTTCCTGATGCCGGGCGCGGTGCACGGCCCCGGAGGCCGCTCGACCGACCTCGTCGACCTGCTGACGCCGATGGTCGAGTGGGTCGAGAAGGGCAACGCGCCCGACTCGCTGCTGGCCGGCGCGCCCGCGAACCACGCATGGTTCCCGAACCGCACGCGGCCGCTCTGCCCGTATCCGACCTTCGCGAAGTACCGCGGCAGCGGCAGCATCGAGTCGGCGGCGAGCTTCAGCTGCGAAGTCAGCTGACGCCTCGGGGTAGCCTTGCGGGCCGAGCGGCGACCGGCCGCTCGCCCGCCACGCCGAACACCGATCGCCATGACCGTCCGCCCGCGCAGCGCTCGCCGCCCCAACGTCGTGTTCATCGTCGCCGACGACCTCGGCCACGCCGACCTCGGCTGCTACGGCGGCCGGCCGGCCGACTTCGGACCGGTATCGCCCACGCTCGACCGCATGGCGGCGAACGGCATCCGCTTCACGCAGGGCTACGCCAACTCGCCGGTGTGCTCGCCGACCCGCTTCGCGCTGATGACCGCGCGTTACCAGTACCGGCTGCGCGGCGCCGCCGAGGAGCCGATCCGCAACAACTCGCGCGGCAGCACCACGCTGGGCCTGCCGGCCGACCAGCCGACGATCGCGTCGCTGCTGCGCGACGCCGGCTACCGCACCGCGCTGGTCGGCAAGTGGCACCTGGGCCTGCCGCCGCACTTCGGACCGCTGCGCTCGGGCTACGAGCACTTCTACGGACCCATGTCGGGCGGCGTCGACTACTTCAGCCACTGCTCGGGCAACGGCGTGCACGACCTCTGGGACGGCGACGAAGAAGTCCACCACGAGGGCTACCTCACCGACCTGCTCTCCGACCGCGCGGTCGTGACGGTGCGCGAGTTCGCGTCGGGTGACGCGCCGTTCCTGCTGAGCCTCCACTACACCGCGCCGCACTGGCCGTGGGAAACGCGCGACGACGCCGGCCGCGCGCTGGTCGTTCGCGACAACCTGTTCGACCTCGCCGGCGGCAACATCCACACCTATCGCCGGATGATCCACCACATGGACGAAGGCATCGGCCGCGTGCTCGGCGCGCTCGCCGACGCCGGCGTGCTCGACGACACGCTCGTCGTCTTCACCAGCGACAACGGCGGCGAGCGCTTTTCGGACAACTGGCCGCTCGTCGGCGGCAAGATGGACCTCACCGAAGGCGGGATCCGGGTGCCGTGGATCGCCCAGTGGCCGGCGCTGATCGGACCGGGCCGCGTCAGCGCGCAGCACTGCCTCACGATGGACTGGAGCGCGACGCTCCTCGACGCCGCCGGTGTCGCCGCGGCGCCCGAGCATCCGCTCGACGGCGTCTCGCTGCTCGACGTCCTCGCTGGCGGCCCCGAGTTCGAGCGGCCGATGCACTGGCGCATGAATCACCGCGGCCAGCGCGCCCTGCGCCATGGGCGCTGGAAGTACCTGCAGGTCGACGGCCACGAATACCTGTTCGACATCGACGCCGACGAGCGCGAGCGCGCCAATCGCGCGCCGCTCGAGCCCGAGCGCCTCGCTCGCATGCGCGACCACTGGCAGCGCTGGAACGACTCGATGCCGCCGATCCCCGCCGACGCGACGGTGAGCCTCGGCTATTCGGTCAAGGACATGCCGCAGCGCTGAGGCGCGACGGCGCCTCGAGCACCCACACTTCCGCACCATGGCCATCCGCGACAACCGCTCCGAATGGGACGCCGAAAGCGCCGGCGTCGAGCTGCTCGACCTCACCGTGGGCGAGCTCGTCGACCGCCAGGCCGAGGCGCTCGGCGACCGCGAGGCGGTGGTCTATCGCTACCCCGAGATCGGCCTCGACCTGCGACTCGGCTTTCGCGAACTGCGCGAGCGCGTCGATGCGGTCGCGCGGGGCCTGATCGCGCTCGGCGTCGGCGCCGGTGACAAGGTCGCGGTGCTCGCGACCAACGTGCCCGAGTGGCTGCTGCTCGAACTCGCGGTGCCGAAGATCGGCGCCGTGCTGGTGACGGTGAACACCAATGTGCGCTCGAGCGAGCTCGAGTACCTGCTGCGCCAGGCCGACGTGCACACGATCGTGCTGATGGCCGAGTACCGCGGCAACGCCTATGCCGACGCGCTGGCCGCGTTGGTGCCCGAGCTCGCGGCGATCGACGAGCCGCTGCGGCAGCCGATCGCGAACGACGCCTTTCCGCAGCTGCGCTGCGCCGTGCTGCTCGGCGAACGCGAGCGCGCCGGATTCATGCCGTTCGCGACCATGCTCGAGGCCGGGAACGCGGTCGACGCGGGCGTGCTGCGCGAGCGCCAGGCTGCGGTGCGACCGCGCGACACGTCGCAGATCCAGTTCACGAGCGGGACCACCGGCGCGCCCAAGGGCGCCATGATCACGCATCGCGGCACCATCAACAACGCGCGCCTGTTCGGGATGCGCGCGGGTCTGCAGCCGGGCGACCGCATGGTCACCGCGATGCCGTTCTTCCACACCGCCGGCAACGTGGTCGACGTGCTCGGCCTGTTGGTGCACGGCGCCACGCTGATCAAGGCGATCCACTTCGACGCCCTCAAGCTGCTCGAGCTCGTCGCCGCGGAGCGCGCGACCATCCTGCACGGCGTGCCGACGATGCTCATCGCGATGCTGCAGCACCCGCGCGTCGCCGAGTTCGATGCCTCGAGCGTGCGCATCGTCATCTCGGGCGGCACGCCGATCCCGGTGCCGGTGCTCGAGCAGGTCAAGGCGCGCTTCGGCGCCGACCCGGTGATCGGCTTCGGCATGACCGAGGCCGGGCCGATGGTCACCGGCACGCTGGCGAGCGACAGCTTCGGGCTCAAGTCGGCGACGGTCGGCATCCCGCTGCCGCACATCGCGCTGAAGATCGTCGATGCCGAGGGTCGGGTGGTGCCGCTCGGCACGCCCGGCGAGCTGCTGGTGCGCACGTTCAGCGTGATGAGCGGCTACTACAGGATGCCCGAGAAGACCGCGGAGGCGATCGACGGAGACGGCTGGCTGCACAGCGGCGACCTCGCCACCATCGACGCGCACGGCTACGTGCGCATCGTCGGCCGCATCAAGGACATGATCATCCGCGGCGGCGAGAACGTGTACCCGGCCGAGGTCGAGAACTTCCTGATGCGCCACCGGGCCATCCAGCAGGCGCAGGTGGTCGGCGTGCCCGATCCGTACATGGGCGAGGAGGCCGCCGCCTTCGTGCAGCTGCGCGCCGGCATGCAATTGTCCGAAGACGAGCTGCGCGACCACTGCAAGGCCAACATGAGCCGGCACAAGCTGCCCAAGTACTTCCGCTTCGTCGAGAGCTTTCCGCTGACGCCGAGCGGCAAGGTCCGCAAGTTCGAGCTGCGCGACGGTTTCGTCGCCGAGCTCGAAGGCGCGTCGGGCAGCAAGGTGACGCCGTGAGCGAGATGCTGCCGCTGCTGTACCGGAAGGACGGCGCGATCGCGACGTTCACGCTCAATCGCCCCGCCGCGCGCAACGCGCTGACGCCCGAGCTCGTGTGCCGCCTCGCCGACGCCGTGGCCGACTTCGTCGCCGACCCGGCCCTGCGCGTCGGCATCCTCACCGGGGCCGGCGACAAGGCGTTCTGCTCCGGCGGCGACCTCGGATCGATGCTGCCGCTGATCAGCGGCGACCGCGCGCCGGCCGACGAGTGGGACCGCCGCGTTCTCGACGAGCCGTTCGTGATGGCGGCGGCGTCGCTGCGCGAATTCCCGATCGACAAGCCGCTGATCGCCGCCATCAACGGCGCCTGCATGGCCGGCGGCATGGAGATGGTGCTCGGCACCGACATCCGCGTCGCCGCCGAGCACGCGACGTTCGCGCTGCCCGAGGTGCGGCGCGGCGTGCTGCCGTTCGCCGGGTCGATGGTCCGCCTGCCGCGGCAGATCGGCTGGACTGCGGCGATGGAGCTGCTGCTGGTCGGCGAGCCGATCGATGCGGCCGAGGCGCGCCGCATCGGCCTCGTCGGCCACATCGTCCCCGCCGCCGAGGTGATGCCGAAGGCGCTCGAGCTCGCGCGCCGGATCGCCGCCAACGCGCCGCTGGCGGTGCAGCGCGTCAAGCACACCGCGGTCGCCGCGAGCGGATTGCCGCTCGCCGAAGGCTTTCGCCTCGAGGACGAGAGCAAGCGCATGGTCATGGCGTCCGACGATGCGCGCGAGGGACCGCGCGCGTTCATGGAAAAGCGCGCGCCGAACTACACCGGGCGCTGAACCCGATCCGGCCGACCATCGACCAGTACGTCGCGGCGAGCACGAGCACCGCGCCGACGCCAACGATCAACCCCAGGAGACGACGATGACCCAGCACCCCACCCGCCCCCGCCGGTTCTCGGCCCGCCGCCGCAGCCTCGTCGCCGCGGCCCTGATCGGCGCCGTCGGCGCAACCGGCCTCGCGCAGGCGCAGACCTATCCGGATCGTTCGGTCCGGCTGATCGTCGGCTTCCCGCCGGGCACGGCGCCCGACGTCGTGGCGCGCCTCGTCGGGCAGAAGCTCGGCGAGAACCTGAAGCAGCCAATAGTCATCGACAACCGTGCCGGCGCGGGCGGCCAGATCGCCGCGCAGGCGGTCGCGAAGAGCCCGCCCGACGGCTACAACCTGCTGCTCGGCGAAGTCGGCTCGATCAGCATCGCGCCGCCGGCCTTCAGCAAGCTGCCGTACGACCCGGCCAAGGAGCTCGCGATCGTCTCCGAGGTGGCGCGCGCCGACTTCCTGCTGGTGGTGCCGGTGAATTCGCCGGTGAAGACGGTCGCCGAGTTCATCAAGGCGGCGCAGAGCCGCTCGGACCGCACCAACTTCGCGACCTTCGGTGCCGGCACCCCGGGCCACTTCGGCGCCGAGATGTTCGCCGAGGCCGGCCGCTTCAAGATCGAGCCGATCCACTATCGCTCGACCGGCGATGCGGTCACCGCGATCGTCGCCGGCGACGTGCAGGGCGCGTTCGTCACCACCGCGCTCGGCAGCGCACAGGTCAAGGGCGGCAAGGTGCGCGCGCTCGCCACCACCGCGCAGCAGCGCTCGCCGCTGCTGCCCGACGTGCCGACCTTTGCCGAGCTCGGCATGCCCAAGATCGACTTCTCGGCGTGGCTCGCGTTCTTCGTGCCCGCCGGAACGCCGGCGCCGGTGCTCGACACCCTCAACCGTCAGATCGTCGCGGCGACGCGCACGCCCGAGGTTCGTCAGAAACTCGAGGAGGCGGGCTTCTCGGTGCTCGGCACCAGCCGCGCCGATGCCGAGAAGATGGTGCGCTCGGAAGCGACGCGCTGGGCCGCGGTGGTCAAGGCGACCGGGTTCAAGGGCGAGTGACGCGCGGGGCGCCGCCGGCCCGCTCTCGGGGCGGGCGGCGCTTGCCGAGCAGGTGGCGCGTCAGACGCGCCGCTCGGGCAGCGGGATGAACTCGGTCTCGCCCGGCACCGGGTCGAAGCGCTGCGCGAGCCAGTCGGCCTCGGCCTCGCGAATGCGCTCGCGGTCGCTGGCGACGAAGTTCCACACCATGAAGCGCGGCCCGACCGACGCGCCGCCGAGCAGCACCACGTGGCCCCCGCGGGGCGACGCGAGTACTGGCGTGCGGCCGGGCGCGAGCGGCACCAGCGTCTGCGGCGGCACGTAGCTGCCGTCGAGCTCGAAGCCTTCGTCGGGGCCGTAGAGCGCGCGCTCGTCGGCGGCGTCGGGGACCACGATCTCGGCACCCGAGCCGCGCTCGAAGCCGAGGTCGACCAGCAGCGTCGGCGACCAGGTGCGAATCGGCGACTCCAGGTCGAACGCGCGCCCGACCAGCACCCGCACCGTCACGCCGTCGTCGCGGCGCTCCGGAATGTCGGCCACCGCGGCATGCTGGAACGACGGGGCCACACGCTCGTGCTCCGCCGGCAGCGCGGTCCAGAGCTGCAGGCCATGGGTGCGGCGATGCCGGTCGAGCAGGTCCTTCGGCGTGCGCTCCGAGTGCACGATGCCGCGCCCGGCGGTCATCCAGTTGAGCGCGCCCGGCTCGATGCGCTGCACCACGCCGGTCGAGTCGCGATGCATCATCGCGCCCTCGAACAGGTAGGTCACCGTCGAGAGGCCGATGTGCGGGTGCGGGCGCACGTCGTGGTTGTCGCCCGGCGCCGCGTTGATCGGCCCGAAGTGGTCGAAGAACACGAACGGGCCGACCGCGCGCCGGGATGCCGCCGGCAGCAGGCGCCGCACCGTAAATCCGCCGCCGAGGTCCTTCTGGTGCGGCTTGATGGGCGCGAACGCGGCGTCTTCGGCGCCGGGGGTGGGTGCGTCGATTGTCATCCGGCGAGTGTAGGTGCGGGTCGTAAAATCGCCGACCCACCCTGCCCCAAGGCGCGCTTTCCCATGAGTCTCAAATGCGGCATCGTCGGCCTGCCCAATGTCGGCAAGTCGACGCTTTTCAACGCGCTTACCAAGGCCGGGATCGCCGCCGAGAACTACCCGTTCTGCACGATCGAGCCGAACGTTGGCGTGGTCGAGGTGCCCGACCCGCGGCTCGCCCAGCTCGCGGCGATCGTCAAGCCCGAGCGCGTGGTGCCGGCGATCGTCGAGTTCGTCGACATCGCGGGTCTCGTGGCGGGAGCCTCCAAGGGCGAAGGGCTCGGCAACCAGTTCCTGGCTCACATCCGCGAGACCGACGCGATCGTCAACGTGGTGCGCTGCTTCGACGACGAGAACGTGGTCCACGTCGCCGGCCGCGTCGACCCGATCTCCGACATCGAGGTGATTCAGACCGAGCTGTGCCTGGCGGACCTCGCGACCGTCGAGAAGACGCTGGCGCGCCAGACCAAGGTCGCCAAGTCCGGCAACGACAAGGAGGCCAAGCGCCTCGTCGACGTGCTCGAGAAGTGCCTGCCTGCGCTCAACGACGCCAGGCCGGTGCGCACCATCGCGTTCAGCAAGGAAGAGCTTGCGGTGCTGAAGCCGCTCTGCCTGATCACCGCCAAGCCCGCGATGTTCGTCGGCAACGTCGACGAGAACGGCTTCGAGGACAACCCTCACCTCGACCGCCTGCGCGTCTACGCGGAGTCGCAGAACGCCCCGGTGGTCGCGATCTGCGCCAAGACGGAGGCCGAGCTCGCCGACATGGACGAGGCCGACCGCGCCATGTTCCTCGAGGAGATGGGGCAGAGCGAGCCCGGCCTCGACCGCCTGATCCGCGCCGCCTTCAAGCTGCTGGGCCTGCAAACCTACTTCACGGCCGGCGAGAAGGAGGTCCGCGCCTGGACCATCCACGTCGGCGACACCGCGCCGCAGGCTGCCGGCGTGATCCACACCGACTTCGAGCGCGGTTTCATCCGTGCGCAGACCATCGCCTTCGACGATTTCATCGCCTGCAAGGGCGAACAGGGCGCCAAGGAAGCGGGCAAGATGCGCGCGGAAGGCAAGGACTATCTCGTCAAGGACGGCGACGTCCTGAACTTCCTGTTCAACGTGTAGCCGCCGCACGGGTGCCGGCGGTCACCTGCCTTCGGGCGCGACGAGCGTGATCCGTCCCGAGATCGACCTCGTGCGAGGGCCGGCCGCGCCGGCCACCGCAGCCGGGCGGCGCGTCGCGAGCGCCCTGCCACCTCCTGCCGCGCCCTCCCAGGGAAGCGAGTCCGAGTGGCGCGCGCGCTGATGCCTTACGAACGGCGCCGCTGGCGTCTCGCGACCGTCGTCGCAACGGCCGCCTACCTCGTTGCCGGGGTCCTCGCCCTCGAGCTCGCCTTGCCGCCAGGGCACGCGTCGCCTCTCTTTCCTGCCGCCGGCATCGGTCTGGCCTGCGTGCTGGTCTACGGCCCGCGCATGCTGGTCGCCGTGTTCGTCGCCGCGGCGCTCGTCAACGGGGCGCGCCACGACGCGGTCGACAGCGTGCACGCGCTGCTGCCGCTTGCGGCCGCGGTCGGCGCGACGCTTCAGACCGCGTGCGTCGCCGCACTGATCCGGCGCTGGGTCAGCCAGCCGCTCACGCTGACGGCACCGAGCGACGTCGGCCGCTTCTTCCTGGCGTGCACCGTCGGAAGTTGGATCAGCGCCCTCTTCGCGACGAGCGCGCTCGCCGCGACGGGCACGCTCCGCGGCAGCGAACTGCTGCTGAACGGCGGGGTCTGGTGGGCCGGCGACCTCGCGGGGCTGCTGATCGCGACGCCGATCACGCTCACGCTGATCGGCCGGCCTCGCGGCGAGTGGGCGTCGCGGCGCCTGTCGGTCGGCCTGACGCTGACGCTGGTGACGGCCTCACTCGCGCTTGCCGTGATCCAAGTGGGCCGCTGGAACGCCGAGCGCTTCGAGCGCGGGTTCGAGCACGACGTCAACAGTGCCGCGCTCGTCCTGCGCACCCGCCTGCAGGAGCCGCTGCACGCCCTCGAGTCGCTGCAGAGCGTCGTCAACGTCTCGACCGCGCTTTCGGAGCACGCGGTCGAGCTGGCCTCGCGTAACTGGCTGCGCGGCGGCGTTCTCGGCGCGATGGGCTGGGCCGAGCGAGTGCCCGGCGACGAGGTGGCAACGTTCGAGGCGCGTGCGCGAGGCGAGGGCAACGCGGGCCTGCGGGTCTACGACCGCTTCGCCGACGCGTCGCTGCTGTCCGCGGGCAACGCGCCGGCGCGCATCCCCCCGGTTGCGCAGCGCTCCAACGGCGACATGCTGCCCGTGCGCTACGCCGAGCCGCGCGGCACGCGGCCGCAGCTGCTCGGTTTGAACGTCCTGTCGGTGAAGCCCGCCGGCGACGCCGTGGAAGCGGCGATCCGCAGCGGCATGCCCATTGCGAGCGCAGGCTTCCAGCTGCGCAGCCGTCGACCGGGCGAGCAGCGCGTCGGAGTGGCGGTCGTGCAGGCGGTCTACGCCGGCAACCCGACCAACGAAGCCGAGCGCGAGGACGCATTTCGCGGCGTCGCCTTCGTCGCGGTGCCGGTCGACACCCAGCTGGCGAGCATCGCCAACGAGCTGCCGCCGTACCTGCGCGTCTGCGTCGTCGATGCCGATGCCGAGGGCACGCCGCGGCGCCTGGCCGGTCCGCCCGGCTGCGAGACCACGCCGAGCGCGACCAGCCGGGTCAAGCCGCTGCGCTTTGCCGACCGCAACTGGGAGCTGCACGTGTCGGCGCGGCCGGGCGCCCTGCCGGTCGGCTTCGATCGCAGCGCCTGGGCCGCGGCGCTGGTCGGGCTGGTGTCGGCGACCATGCTCGGCGCCTCGCTGCTCACGGTGACCGGACGCGCGCGCCGCATCGAAAGCGCGGTGAGCGAGCGCACCGCGGCGCTGGTCAATGAGGTCGCCGAGCGCAAGGTCGCCGAGGCCGCGCTGCGCGAAAGCGAGCAGCGCTTTCGCAACATCGTGGACAACGTGCCGATCGGCGTCGTCTACAGCGACCTGCCGGGCCGGGTGATCCAGGCCAACCCGCGCTTTTGCGAGATGACCGGCTACAGCGAGGCCGAGCTGCTCGGTCTCGAGCCGCACGACTACACGCACCCCGAGGACATCGCCGAGGACGTCGAGCTGACCAGCCGGCTGGTGCTCGGCGAAATCCCGATGTACCGGCGCCAGAAGCGCTTCGTCGCCAAGGACGGCTCGCTGGTCTGGGCCCGCACCACCGTCACGCTGCTGCGCGACGCGCTCGGCCAGCCGTGGCGCATCGTCGGCGTGGTCGAGGACATCACCGAGCACCTGCGCTTGCAGGAAGCCGAGCGCGCCCGCGAGGCGGCCGAGGCGTCGAACCGCGCCAAGAGCGACTTCCTCTCGCGCATGAGCCACGAGCTGCGCACGCCGCTCAACGCGATGCTCGGCTTCGCCCAGTTGCTCGAGCTCGACCAGCGCACGCCGCTGGCGCCCGGCCAGCGCCCGTGGGTGGCGCAGATCCAGAGCGCCGGCTGGCACCTGCTCGAGATGATCAACGACGTGCTCGACCTCTCGCGCATCGAGTCGGGCAACCTGCGTCTGAAGATCGTCGCGCTCGAGGTCGAGGACCTGGTCGCATCGAGCGTCGCCATGGTGTCGGGCGACGCCGAGAAGCGCGGCATCGCCATCACGCGCGAGTTCGACCCCGGCCGCAGCCGGCTGCTCGGCGACGCCACCCGGGTCAAGCAGATCCTCACCAACCTGCTGAGCAATGCGGTCAAGTACAACGTCGACGGCGGCCGCATCCACGTGGCCGGCCGTGGCGCCGGCGGCATGGTCGAGGTCGCGATCAGCGACAGCGGGCTCGGCATGACGCCGGCGCAGGTCGGCGAGCTGTTCCAGCCGTTCAACCGGCTCGGCCGCGAGAAGACGGCGCTGCAGGGCACCGGCATCGGGCTCGTCATCAGCCAGCGCCTCGCCGAACTGATGGGCGGCTCGATCCGCGCGGCGAGCGCGCCCGGCGAGGGCTCGTCGTTCGTGCTCGCGCTGCCGGGGGCCGCGCAGTCGCTGCTCGCCGACTCGCTCGAGGACGCGCTGGCGAGCGCATCCGCCGAGTACCACCGTCGCGTCGTCCACTACATCGAGGACAACGAAACCAACGTCGAAGTGATGCGCGGCGTGCTCGCGCAGCGACCGCAGATCGACATGACGGTGTCGACGACAGGGCGGGAGGGCCTCGCGGTGGTGCGCGCCACGCGTCCGGACCTGATCCTCCTCGACATGCATCTGCCGGACGCCAACGGCCTCGACCTGCTGAGGGAGCTGCGTGCCGACCCGGCGACCTCGACGGTGCCGGTCGTCGTGGTGTCGGCCGACGCGCTGACGCAGCAGATCGCCGATGCGCTCGCGGCCGGCGCCGCGCACTACCTCACCAAGCCCGTCAACGTCGGCGAGCTGCTCGGCGTGGTCGATGAGCTGCTCGGTGCCATGGAGACGACGTTCCATTAGGGAACTCACTCCCGTGCAGTCAGTCTGACGGGCCTGCGCGTGGCAGCAATCACTTCAGCGGGACGATTGGGCCAAACAATCAAAGCGACAGCCATTCGTTAAGCACTCTCGGGACCCGAGTGCTAATATCTGACGGAACTAAAGGGGTTTCCCTAGGTCAGAACCGCCATGAACAACACAAGCACTGCTGTCGCCCTCCGCGATCCGTGGGCGATGCTCCCGTCACTGGGGAATCTGGACGCATACATCGCGGCCGCGAACCGGGTGCCGCTGCTGACTCACGCCGAGGAAGTCGATGCGGCGCGGCGCCTGCGCGACCACGGCGACCTCGAAGCGGCGAGCCGTCTCGTGCTGTCGCACCTGCGCCTGGTGGTGTCGATCTCGCGCAAGTACCTGGGCTACGGCTTGCCGCACGGCGACCTGATCCAGGAGGGCAACGTCGGTCTGATGAAGGCCGTCAAGCGCTTCGACCCCGATCAGGGCGTTCGCCTGGTCAGCTACGCGATCCACTGGATCAAGGCCGAGATCCACGAGTACATCCTGAAGAACTGGCGCATGGTCAAGGTCGCGACGACCAAGGCCCAGCGCAAGCTGTTCTTCAACCTGCGCTCGCTCAAGCAGAGCCTGAAGGACGAAGCCGCCGAGGCCGACACGCACCGCTCGACGCTCACGCCGGCTGAGGTCGACTCGCTGGCGGAGACGCTGAGCGTCAAGCGCGAGGAAGTCCTCGAGATGGAGACGCGCCTCTCGGGAGGCGACGTCGCGCTCGACCCGCAGACCGACGACAGCGAGGAGAGCTACGCCCCGATCGCCTACCTGGCGGACGAGGCGACCGAGCCGACCCGCGTGATCGAGTCGAAGGCCCGCGACTGGCTGGCGGGCGACGGCATCGCACTCGCGCTCGACTCGCTCGACGCACGCAGCCGCCGCATCGTCGAGGAGCGCTGGCTCAACGTGCGCGACGACAACTCGGGCGGCATGACGCTGCACGAACTCGCGGGCGAGTACGGCGTGAGCGCCGAACGGATCCGCCAGATCGAGGTCGCGGCCATGAAGAAGATGCGCAAGGCGCTCGCCGAGGTCGCCTGATCGGGGGGCTGCGCGCGTGGACAAACGGCCCCTGCGGGGGCCGTTATCAATGGTGCCGGAAGGTCGTGAGGCGACCGAGCGGAGGTCAGCTCGACGCCAGCAGCGCCTTCAGATCGGCGGTGAGGGCCTCGGCACCGCGGCCGTAGCTCTCGAAAAGGCGCGCGCGGCCCTGTGGGTCGAACACGAACGATGCCGCGGTGTGGTCGACGCTGTAGCTTCCCGGCGTCTTGCCGGGAACCTTGCCGTAGAAGATCTTGAACTCCTTGGCCACCGCTGCGGTCTGCTCGGGCGTACCGCGCAGGGCGACGAAGTCGGGCCCGAAGTTGGTCACGTAGCGCTGCAGCACCTCGGGCGTGTCGCGCTCGGGATCGAGTGTGACGAAGACGACCTGCAGCCGGCCGCCGTCGGCGCCGAGCGCCTGGCGCACCTGGGCCAGCTCGGCCATCGTCGTCGGGCACACGTCGGGGCAGTTGGTGAAGCCGAAGAACACGACCACGACCTTGCCCTTCCAGTCGGCCAGCGTGCGCACCTTGCCGGACGCATCGGGGAGCTCGAGCCGACGCGCGAACTCGGCGCCGGTGATGTCGGTGCCGTTGAACTGCGGCGCGCGCGCGGCGCCGAGGCGGTCGCACCCGCTCGCGACGGCTGCCGCCGCGACGGTCAGACCCAGCAGGAGGTGTCGTAGATGGCTTCGCACAGGACGGGTGCCGCGTAGTGGTCGAGCAGGAGCGCGGCGAACAGCAGCGCGAGGTAGACGATCGAGAAGCGGAACATGCGCCGCGCGAGCGGTTCCGAGTAGGCCCGCCAGAGCCGCCACGCGTACGCGGTGAACATGCTGCCCAGCACGCATGCCGCGGCCAGGTAGATCGCGCCGCTCATGCCGTAGACGAAGGGCAGCAGGCTCGCCGCGAACAGGATCAGCGTGTAGAGCAGCACGTGCAGCCGCGTGTAGTCGGAGCCGTGCGTGATCGGCAGCATCGGCAGGCCCGAACGCCGGTAGTCCTCGGCGCGGTAGAGCGCGAGTGCCCAGAAGTGCGGCGGCGTCCAAAGGAAGATGATCAGGCACAGGATCAGCGCCTCGGGCCCGACCTCGCCGCGGATCGCGGCCCAGCCGAGCACCGGCGGCATCGCGCCCGACGCGCCCCCGATCACGATGTTCTGCGGCGTGCGCGGCTTCAGCACCACGGTGTAGATCACTGCATAGCCGACGAAGGTGGCGAACGTGAGCCACATGGTCAGCGGGTTGACGAACACCCACAGCAGCGCACTGCCGACGACGCACAGCAGCACCGAGAAGGCGAGCGCCTGACCGGTGGTGAGCTCGCCGGTCGCGGTGGCGCGGCGCCGGGTGCGCGCCATCGTCGCGTCGATGCGCTGCTCGACGAGGCAGTTGAATGCGGCGGCAGCCGCCGCCACCAGCCAGATGCCGGCGACCCCGGCCAGCGCCGGCTGCCAGTCGGGCAGCCCGGGGCTCGCGAGCAGCATGCCGATCGCCGCGCAGAACACGATCAGTTGCACCACGCGCGGCTTGGTCAGCACGACGTACTGACGCGCGCGCGAGGGCATCGACAGCGCCGCGGCGCGGGAGGCGACGGTCTCGGTCATGGTCGAGGCGGATGATTCCACGATTCGGTCAGCGCGCCGGTTGGGTGGAGACCCTGTGCGCAGCAGGTGCCGGCGACGCCACGCTCGCCGTCACCCGCGACTGGCGCACCAGCAGGATCGCGAGCAGTGCGACAAGCGCCGTCGCCCCTCCGGTGTGGCCCACCGCCGCCAGCAGCGGCCAGCTCAGCACGAAGTTGCCGACCCCGGTCGCGAGCTGCCAGCCGGCAATGGCCACGATCCCGCCGGCGAAGCGGCGCGCGGCGCGGTCGCCGGTCGCGCGCAGCCGCCACGCCAGCAGCATCAGCGCCGGCAGCACGATCAGCGCGCCGATGCGGTGCGTGACGTGGATGGCGGTGAGTGCCTCGAAGGGCAGGAAGTCGCCATCGCCCGAGCGCCCGAGCTCACGGCGCAGCGTGAACGCTTCCTGCATGTTCATCGGCGGCGACCACGAGCCGAGGCACGAGGGAAAGTCGCTGCCGCAGGCGAGCACCGCGTAGTTGGTGCTGACCCAGCCGCCGAGCGCGACCTGGACCAGCGTCAGCACGCCGACCGCGACCAGCCCGGCGCGCAGCGCCGGCGACACGGCGAGCGGCTCCAGCCGGTACTGCTCGCTCTGCGCGGCGAGCAGAGCCACCAGCAGCACGCCGCCGAGCAGGTGCGCGGTGACGACCAGCGGGTAGAGCTTCCACGTCACGGTCCAGGCGCCGAACGCGCCCTGCAGCGCGACCCAGAACAGCGTCAGCGTCGGCCACCACGGCGAGACGCCGATCGGATGGCGGCGCGCCGAGAACCAGCTGAAGCCGGCAATCGCCGCGATCAGCGCGCCAACCGCAGTCGCCATGTAGCGGTGCGCCATTTCGATCCACGCTTTCGAGCGCGTCACCGGGCCGTCGGGGCTCAGCGTCGCCGCCGCGTCGATGTGGTTGATGGCGCCGAGCGGGCTCGCGTGGCCGTAGCAGCCCGGCCAGTCGGGGCAGCCGAGGCCGGAATCCGAGAGGCGCGTGTAGGCGCCGAGCAGGACGAGGTCGAAGGTGAGGAACAGCGTGACCAGCGTCAGCGCGCGCAGCACCGAGCGGCGTTCGGCTGAGCGGTGGCGCCGCCAGACCGAGACGATCGGGATGCAGGCGAGCGCGAGGCCGAGCGCGAGGATCGCGGCGGCGGGCCCGAAGTCGTACGACGGCGGCGCGAGGTTCACGTCAGCGGCCCTCGCGGTCCCAGCTCGACGACGCGCGGAGCAGGCGCTGCAGGTCGCGCTTGACCTTGTTCGGGTCGGCATCGATCGGCTCGCGCATCATCCAGTTGCCCATCGGGTCGACGATGTAGAGGTGCTCGTCGAGCGAATGACCGGCCGCGGGCGCGAGCCAGCGCGCCAGCGCCTCCCGCGGCGCGCGCAGCACCGTCGCCGGCACGCCGGCGCGTACCGCGGCGAGCGTTTCGGGACGCGGCGCCGCAGCGTCGGCGATCAGCCAGACCTTGTCGATGCGGCCGGCATCGGGGCCGGCCATCTCTCGCAGCTGGCGCTGCACCCAGAGGTGGCGCTCGCAGCGCGCGTCGCACGCCGCGTCGGACACCACGACGAGCAGCCACTGGTCCTTCAGCGTGGTCGCCGGAACCGCGCGCCCGTCGAGATCGCGCAGCACCAGGTCGGCCGGCAGGGCGCGCGGCGGCACGATCAGCTCGCCGTAGTTGGTGCGGGCGTCGGGACGGATCACGAAGTACGCAAGGTACGACGCGATCACCGGTGCCGCGCAGATCAGCAGCACCAACGCCATCTGCAGCCGGCCCCCGGCGGTGCGCTGCGCCATTGCGTCGGCCTCGACCGACGGAGCGGCATGCACGCTGAAACTCAGCAGCGGGCCCGGATCAGGCGCGTGCGCGCCGCCGGGGCCTGACGAGTTGGAACCAGACATAGAGTCCTGCGGCGAGCGCGCTGAGGGCGAACCACTGCGCGGCGTAGCCATGGTGTTTGTCGACATCGGTGACGGGCAGCGACCACTGGCGCTTGAGACCGTCACTCGGCGTCGAGGTGCTGTCGAGTTGCCACACCGACAGCGGGAGCAGGCGCAGCGAGGTTTCGCCGGCGAACTGCGCGAGGTCGAGATTTTGACGGATCACCCCGCTCGCGACCCCAGCGAAGTCGTAAAGCCGTGCCGGCGGTGGTGCAACGCGCCCGCTGAGGGTCACCGTACCGGCGGGCGTCGGCACCGGCGGCACGGCTGCCCGGTCGGCGAAGTTGCGCGCGACCCAGCCGCGCTGCACCAGCACCGCGTCGCCGCTCGCCAGCAGGAGCGGGGTCACGACGAAGAAGCCGGGCACACCGTTCAGCTGCCGGTTCTCGAGGTAGATCGTGTGTTCGGGCACCCAGCGGCCCTCGAGCTGCACGGGCCGATAGTGCTGCGCGGCCGCTCCGAGCGGATCGTGGGCCAGCTCGGCGGTGCGCAGCGGCGGCAGGGCGGCGCGTGCGGTCAGCAGCTCGTGAAGCGCGGTCTTCTGCGCCGCGCGATCGAGCTGCCAGATGCCCAGGCGCGCGGTGAGCGCGACCACCAGCACGGTCGCGACCAGCACGGTCCAACGCCGCCAGCGTGGCTCGGGGGTGCTCAAGCCGCTTCCGACCGCGCGAGGCGGCGGCGCCGATAATCCGGCCGCATGAAGATCATCGTCGGCCTCGCGTTCGTCGCCATCCTCGCTGCGCTCGGAACTGCCGGCTTCTTCATGCTGCGCGGCGGCGGCGAAGGCTCCAAGGGCGGCCACATGATGCGCGCGCTCGCCGTCCGCGTCGGCCTGTCGATCCTGCTGGTGCTGTGCATCCTCGCCGCGTATGCACTCGGCTGGATCCAGCCGAGCGGCATTCCGCTGGGCCGCTGACCCAACGAACAGGCGGCGCCCCAGGCGCCGCCAGCGAAGACGGCGCGGCGCGCAGCGCCGCGCCGGATCAAAGCCAGTAGACGACGATGTACAGGCCGAGCCAGACGACGTCGACGAAGTGCCAGTACCAGGCCGCGCCCTCGAAGCCGAAGTGACGCTCGGGGGTGAAGTGCCCCCGCATCAGCCGGATCGTGATGAACAGCAGCATCAGCATGCCGACCAGCACGTGGAAGCCGTGGAAGCCGGTGAGCATGTAGAACGTCGAACCGTACGGACCCGAGCTGAGCTTGAGGTTGAGCTCGCTGTAGGCGTGGAAGTACTCGTAGGCCTGCAGGCTCAGGAACAGGATGCCGAGCAGCACCGTGAACCACATCCAGGTGACGGCGCGGGCGCGCCGGTTGGCGATCAGCGCGTGGTGCGCGATGGTGAGCGTGACGCCCGACGACAGCAGCAGCAGCGTGTTGATGGTCGGGATCGGCCACGGGCCCATGGTCGCGAACGCCTCGATGGTCTTGCCCGGCGAAGCGGTGTAACCCGGCGCGGCCGACGGCCAGACCGCCTTGAAGTCGGGCCAGAGCACCGCGCTGTCGAGGCCGCCGAGCGTCGGCAGCGTGATCACCCGCATGTAGAACAGCGCGCCGAAGAACGCGCTGAAGAACATCACCTCCGAGAAGATGAACCAGCTCATGCTCCAGCGGAACGAGACGTCGATGCGCTTGCTGTAGAGGCCGCCCTCGCTCTCGCCGACCGAGTCGCGGAACCACTGGAACAGCACCCAGGCCCAGAACAGGAGACCGGCGAGCACGAGCCATCCGGCCCAGCCGGCGCCGTTGACCCAGCGGCTGGCGCCGAAGATCACCAGCAGCATCGAGAAGGCCAGCATCGCCGGATGACGCGACGGCGATGGAATGAAATAGTGGGGCTGGGTCTGCGTCAGGGCCGACATGGTTGCTCCTGGGACGGGGTTCGAAGGGGGACCGGCGACGGGCGCGACGGAAGGTTGAGGATCTGGAACGTGGACGGTGCGGTCAGCGGGCGACTCCGCTCGACAGCACGAAGTTGACGAGGAGTACCAGCACTAGCACGAACAGCGCAGCACCGATCAACCCGGCCACGACGACGTGCACGGGGTTGATCGGGTTCGACTCGTCCTTGTGGGTCGCCGACTTGCCGACGCCGAAGAACGCCCACGGAACGGTGGCCATGGTGCCGAGGAAGGACTTGCGGCGCGGCGTGGGCGTGCGGGCGCCCGAATCGGCCGACGTGTCGGCCGGCTGCCCGTGCGGGTGATCGGCGGTCACGACGGTGCTCCCGCCGGCGCCGGGACGTTGGTGCGTGCCGCCTGGTCGGGCGCCGGCGGCACCTTGCCGCCGACCTCGAAGAACGTGTACGACAGCGTGATCGTGCGCACGTCGCGCGGCAGCTTGTTGTCGACGACGAAGGTGACCGGCCACTGGCGCGACTCGCCCGGCTTGAGCGTGTGCTCCGAAAAGCAGAAGCACTCGAGCTTGTTGAAGTGCGAGCCAGCCTGCAGCGGCGCGTAGCTCGGGATCGCCTGCGCGACCATCGTGCGGTCCTGCGGGTTGCGGAACTCGTAGATCACGGTGGCGAGTTCGCCCGGATGCACGTCGAGCGTGCGTTGCGCGGGCTTGAACTCCCATGGGCCGCGCGCATTCGCGTCGAATTCGATCGTCACCGTGCGGGTGGCGTCGACCTGCCCGTTCACCGGCTGGCGGCTGCCGAACTTGGTGATCTCGGCGACCGACAGCACGTTGATCCCGAGCGCATTGCAGACCGCCCGATAGATCGGCACCAGCGCATAGCCGAAGCCGAACATCAGGACGGTGATGACGACCAGCTTCGTGAAGATGCGCCGGTTGTCGGACCGGAGGATCGAGTCAGCCCGGGCGGCCGGGTCAGGGCGAGTCATGGCGGTTCGAGGCAGGCCGGCTCACGACGCGAGCCAGACGCCTTTGGCGATGAAGCCGAGGAACAGCACGAGCGCGATCGACGCCAGGATCAGGCCCAGCCGCAGATTGCTCTTGCGCTGCTCGTCGGTCTTCACGCGGCGGCTCCCGGCAGGACCTTGGTCGCCGACGCGTTCAGGCGCGGCGGCGTTTCGAAGGTGTGGAACGGCGCCGGCGACGGCACTTCCCACTCGAGGCCTTCGGCACCGTCCCACGGGCGCTGCGGAGCCGGAGCGCCGCGGCCGCGCATCGCCGGCAGAATGACGGCGACCAGGAAGTACACCTGCGACAGACCGAAGCCGAAGGCACCGATCGTCGAGAGCATGTTGAAGTCGGTGAACTGCAGCGGGTAGTCGGCATAGCGGCGCGGCATGCCGGCCAGACCGAGGAAGTGCTGCGGGAAGAAGGCGACGTTAAAGAAGACGATCGAAGTCCAGAAGTGGATCTTGCCGCGCGTCTCGGAGTACATGACGCCGGTCCACTTGGGTGCCCAGTAGTAGAAGCCGGAGAACATCGCGAACAGCGAGCCGGCGACCAGCACGTAGTGGAAGTGGGCGACGACGTAGTACGTGTCCTGCAGCTGGATGTCGATCGGCGCGACCGAGAGGATGAGGCCGGTGAAGCCGCCCATGGTGAACACGAAGATGAAGCCGACGGCCCACAGCATGGGCGTCTCGAACGTCATCGAGCCGCGCCACATGGTGGCGATCCAGTTGAACACCTTCACGCCCGTCGGCACCGCGATCAGCATGGTCGCGTACATGAAGAAGAGCTGGCCCGTCACCGGCATGCCGGTGGTGAACATGTGATGCGCCCACACGATGAACGACAGCACGGCGATCGACGCCGTGGCGTAGACCATGGAGGTGTAGCCGAACAGGCGCTTGCGCGAGAACGCAGGAATGACGGCGCTGATGATCCCGAACGCCGGCAGGATCATGATGTAGACCTCGGGGTGCCCGAAGAACCAGAAGATGTGCTGGTACATGATCGGGTCGCCACCGCCGGCCGGGTTGAAGAAGCTGGTCCCGAAGTGGCGGTCGGTCAGGGTCATCGTGATCGCACCCGCGAGCACCGGCATCACGGCGATCAGCAGGTAGGCGGTGATCAGCCAGGTCCAGCAGAAGAGCGGCATCTTCATCAGCGTCATGCCGGGCGCGCGCATGTTCAGCACCGTGACGATGATGTTGATCGAGCCCATGATCGAGCTCGCGCCCATGATGTGCAGCGCGAAGATCGCCGAGTCCATCGACGGCCCCATCTGCAGGGTCAGCGGCGCATAGATCGTCCAGCCTGCCGCCGGGGCACCGCCCGGGAAGAAGAACGACGTCGCGAGCATGAGCGCCGCCGGGATCAGCAGCCAGAAGCTCAGGTTGTTCATCCGCGCGAACGCCATGTCGCCGGCGCCGATCTGCAGCGGGATCATCCAGTTCGCGAAGCCGACGAACGCCGGCATGATCGCGCCGAACACCATCACGAGCCCGTGCATGGTGACAAGCTGGTTGTAGAGGTGCGGGTTGACGAGCTGCAGGCCGGGCTGGAACAGCTCGGCGCGGATCGCCAGGGCGAGCACGCCGCCCAGCATGAACATGGTGAACGAGAACAACAGGTACATCGTGCCGATGTCCTTGTGGTTCGTCGCATAGACCCAGCGCCGCCAGCCGGTCGGGGCGTGGTGGTCGTGGTCGTGGTCGTGTGCGTGATCGTGCGGCGCAGGGTGACTGCCCGGATGACCGATGACTGCGCTCATGGCGTGCGTTCCTTGCTGTGTACTCGTTTACTTGCGGAGCGCGGCGACTTCCGCCGGCTGCACGATCTGCCCGGTCGCGTTCGACCAGTGGTTCTTGGTGTACGTGACGACGGCGGCGATCTCGGTGTCGTTCAGCTGCTTCCAGGCCGGCATCGCGCCGTTGTTCTGGCCGTGCAGCACCACGAGCACCTGCTTGGACTTGTCGGCGTCGAGGACCACCGGGCTCGCGTCGAGCGCCTTGATCGCGCCGCCGCCCTTGCCGTTGGCCTGGTGGCAGACCTGGCAGTTGGCCGCGTAGACCTGCGCGCCGCGCGCCTGCAGCCCGGCGAGGTCCCACACCTTCGACGGGTCGTCGGCCGCGGCCGCGGCCTCCTTGCGCTTGGTATCGACCCACGCGGTGTACGCCTGCTGGGACAGCACCTTGACGTGGATCGGCATGTACGCGTGCTCCTTGCCGCAGAGCTCGTAGCACTGGCCGTAGTAGTCGCCTTCCTTCTCGGCGCGGAACCACGTGTCGCGCACGAAGCCGGGGATCGCATCCTGCTTGACGCCGAGCGACGGCACGCCGAACGCGTGGATCACGTCGTTGGCCGTGGTGATGACGCGGACCTTGCGGCCGACCGGCACCACCAGCGGGTTGTCGACCCGGAACAGGTAGTCGTCGATGTTCGACGGCCGGCCCGAATCGGACATTGCGCGGTGCGTCGGGTCGAGCGTCGACAGGAACGAGATGCCGGCGCCTTCGCCGCTCAGGTAGTCGTAGCCCCACTTCCACTGGATGCCGGTCGCCTTGACGGTGAGGTCGGGCGCGGTGGTGTCCTTCATCTCGACGACGGTCTTGGTCGCGGGCAGCGCCATGCCGATCACGATGAGGAACGGCACCACCGTCCAGATGACCTCGACCGTCGTGCTCTCGTGGAAGTTGGCGGCGCGCGCTCCCTTCGACCGGCGGTGCTTGAAGATCGAATAGAACATCACGCCGAACACGCCGATGAAGATCACGATGCAGATCAACATGACGAAGTTGTGCAGCCATTGCTGCTCGACCGCGATGCGCGAGAACGGCGTCGGGAAGCCGTGCTGATTGTTCGCCGGGCCGCCGGGCAGGTCGTTGGCGGCCTGCGCCGCCATGGCGGCAAGGCTCGCGACGACGGCAGGGCCGAGGCGGCCCAGGTGTTTCGCGAGCTTCGTCATCGTCTTCATGTTGGGCATTCGGGTGATTCGATTGATCTCGGTGCGTGCCGTGCGCGCTCAGCAGGCGGCGCGTGATTCGTATTGCCAGCGCCGCAACGCCCAGCGCAGCTCGCTGGCGAAGGCGCGACGGTGCTCGGGGCGGATGAAGCGGCCGATCGTGATGCGACGGCCACGATCCGACAGCTCGATCCACGAGCGGTCACCGTGCTCCGGCTCGACGCGCACCCAGTTCGGCGACAGCTCGACCGCCACCGTGTGCAGGCCGATGGTGCACTCGACGGTGAGCACGTCGGTTGCGAGACGCACGCGCTCGCGATCGGTGGCGTGGCGCGCATAGACGAGGAGCGCCGCGCCGACCGACAGGATCTCGATGCCGGCAAACGGCATCACGAGGGGTGCGCCGCGCACCCAGAAGAACGTGGCGATCGCGAGCGACAGCGCGCTCAGCGACAGATAGAACATGAGCAGCTGGCGCGGCGCGATCGAGCAGTTGCGCTTGAGCAGCCACTCGACCGAGCCATCGCCCGATGCCGACTCGCGCCCGAACCGCAGCGGCGCCGGCGCCGGCGCGAAGCCGCGGGGAGCGTGGGAACTGAGTGCTGACATCGCCGCTGGACTGGACCTGAGGGAGCAACGCTGCGACGAGCGCAGCACGGCCTCGGGTCGAAGCGACCCTCGGACAAGACCCGCGATTTTAGCGTACCCGCTCAGCGTCGGCCGGCCCGCACCATTGCCCGCATGTCGTCGAGCGACACGGTGGTGGGCGCGCCGGCCGCGAGGCGCGGTGCGCCCTTGAAGCCGTGCCCGTACGCGACCTCGAATGCGAGCGTGATCGCGCCATCGCCGTCGCGGCGCTGTTCGAGCGCATCGGCGAGGCGCGCACGCCAGCGCGGCGTGCGCAGACCGGCGAAGCGATCCGGCGCGACATTGCCGCCGAGCGCGCGCAGGTCGGAGAGCAGGCGCTCGCTGCTGGCCCAGCGGATCGTCAGCGTCTCCTGGTCGAGCACCGGATCCGCGAAGCCCGCCTCGACCATCATGTCGCCGAGATCGTGCATGTCGATGAAGCCGAGCGTCGGCGCTCCCCAGCCGAGTTCGGCGTAGAGCTCGCGCAGCGTCTGCAGCGTCGCCGGCCCGAGGCACGAGAACATCGCGAAACCGTCGACCGCGAGCAGCGCATGCCAGCGCGCGAAGAGCGCCGGCGGATCCTCGACGGCATGCAGCACCAGATTGGCCCAGACGAGCTGTGCGGGGCCGGCGACTTCGTTCTCGGCGCACGCTTGCGGGCCGCTGCGACGCAGGTTCGGCTTCCACCACGGCCGTACCTGTGCGCGACGGGCCCGCGCGAGCCACTCGGGTGTGGGCTCGACCGCCACGCGCTGAGCGTCCGGATACGCGCTGGCGAGGACCTCGGCGCTCGCCCCGAGCCCGCCCCACCAGTCGACGATGCGCTGGGGCTTGAGGCGGATCACCTGCAGGCGTTCGCCCATGCGGCGCGCGACCTCGGACTGGAGCCAGGGCGGCGACTCGACGCGCGCGAGGCGACGCCGCTGGGCTTCGACCGCACGGGCATCGATGCGAGCACGCCGAGCGGGCGCTGCACCGGGGTCCGCGCTCGCGAGGCCACGCTCGCCAGCCCGGCCCGCGTCAGGCTCGGCCATCGCGGGCTCGGGTCGAAGGCAGCATCGGGCCAGTATATTGACCCGGTGCCGAACCCGTCCGCTGCCGCCGCCCGCCCCTTCGGCTCGCGCTGGCGGCTGCCGACGCTCTGCGAGGTTTGCCGCGACTGGGCCGACGAGCGCGTCTGCGACGCCTGCGAGGCGCGGTTCGCGCCCGCACGGCACGCCTGCCCGCGCTGCGCGCTCGACCGCGTCGGCGGCAACGGTTCGGCGCCGGCAGACAACGCCCCCGAGCCGCCCTGCGCCGCTTGTGCGGTCGACCCGCCGCCGTTCGAGCGCACTTGGGCCGCCTTCGCGTACGGCGCGCCCTGGGACCGCCTGATCGCGCGCTTCAAGTTCCATGACGCGCTCGAGCTCGCGCCGGCGTTCGCGCGCCTCATGCAGCGGAGCCTGGAGCGCGAGATCGATGCGGCGACGCTGCTGATCCCGGTGCCGCTCGGTGCCGCGCGCCTGCGCGAACGCGGCTACAACCAGGCCTGGGAGCTGGCGCGCCGGATCGCACGCGCGACCGGCTGCCGCGCCGACGCCGCGACCCTGCTGCGCGTCAACGACAACCCCCACCAGCTCGCCCTGCCGCGCGCCGAGCGCGCCGCCAACGTGCGCGGCGCGTTCGCGGTCGACCCCGGGCGGCGCAGTGCGCTTGCCGGCCGCGACGTCGTCCTCGTCGACGACGTGATGACGACCGGAGCGACCGCGGCCGAAGCGACACGCGAGCTGCTGCGCAGCGGCGCCCGGCGCGTGCGCGTCGCGGTGCTCGCGCGCACGCCGCGTCCGGGCGACTGAAGCCCTCGCCCGTTGCCATGTTCAACATCGTCCTCGTCCATCCGGAGATCCCGCCCAACACCGGCAACGTGATCCGACTCGCCGCCAACACCGGCTGCGCGCTGCATCTGGTGGAGCCGCTCGGCTTCTCGATGGACGACCGCCTGCTGCGGCGCGCCGGGCTCGACTATCACGAGTACGCCGAGGTGCGTCGGCACGCATCGTGGGGCGAGTTCCTCGCGAGCGCGAATCCGCAGCCGGCGCGCCTGTTCGCGTTCACGACCCGGGCCGAGCGTCGCTTCGACGCGGTGGCATGGCAACCTGGCGACTGGCTGGTCTTCGGCTCCGAGACGGCGGGCCTGCCGGCGGCGATCCGCGATGCCCTTGCCGACGGGCAGCGCCTGCGCCTGCCGATGCGAGCCGGCCAGCGCAGCCTCAACCTCAGCAACGCGGTGGCGGTGGCGGTGTTCGAGGCGTGGCGGCAGGCGGGCTACGCCGGCGGCAGCTGACACGGCGACGAGTCGCTGCCGCCTTCGGGATCCCTGCAACGCGCCGGGCCGAGCGGGCCACGCGCACCCCGATCGGCCGACGTCCGGGTGCGCGATGCGCTCCGCGGCCGCCGCGCAACGCTCAACCCTCCGCGCGCACCTCGCGCTGCATCAGCTCGTCGAGCGCGTCGGCCGGATTCACCGCGCCGTCGAGCACCCGCACCACCGCTTCGGTGATCGGCATCTCGACGCCGAGGTCGCGCGCACGGCGCAGCACCATCGGCGCACTGCTGACGCCCTCGGCGACGTGACCGAGGTCGGCGAGGATTTCCGAAAGGCGTCGACCGCCGGCAAGGGCGATCCCGACCTGACGATTGCGCGAGAGGTCGCCGGTCGCGGTGAGGACCAGATCGCCGAGCCCCGAGAGGCCCATGAAGGTCGCCGGCCGGGCGCCGAGGGCGACGCCGAGCCGCGTCATTTCGGCCAGGCCCCGGGTGACGAGTGCGGCGCGAGCGTTCAGGCCGAGCTGCATGCCGTCGGCGATGCCGGTCGCGATCGCGAGCACGTTCTTGACCGCGCCGCCGACTTCGACGCCGACCGGATCGCTCGAGGTGTAGATGCGCAGCGCCGCGCCGTGCAGCGCGTCGACGACCGCGGACGCCAGCGCGGGGTCGCTGCTCGCCGCGACCAGCGCGGTCGGCTGGCCGCGTGCGACCTCGAGCGCGAAGCTCGGGCCGGAGAGCACGCCGAACGGACGCGTGTAGCCGAGATCGCGCGCGACTTCATGGCCCAGGCGCCCGCCGGGCTGCCCGAAACCCTTGCTCAGCCAGACGAGCCGGGCGGCGCGGTTGCCGATGCGTTGCAGCATCTCGGCGAGCGCCGCCATCGGTGTCGCGACGACGACGAGGCCGTCCGCCGCATGGGCGAGCGCGGCGTCGAGGTCGGAGCCGACCTCGAGTGCCGACGGCAGCGCCACCTCGGCAAGGTAGCGCGGGTTGCGGCCCAGCGCGCGCATCTGCGCCGCCTGCTGCGGGTCGCGCGCCCACAGCCGGGTCGGCTGGCGCGCGGCTGCGTGGGACGCGAGTGCGGTGCCCCAGGCGCCTGCGCCGAGGACCGCGACGTTCATCAGGCGTTCGCGGCGCCCGACCCGTTGGTCATGATGATCCCGCTCGCGGCACCCTGCTGTTGCTGCTGGGCGAGCTGGGCTTCGTACATGGCCTGGAAGTTGACCTCCGACAGCACCACCGGCGGGAAGCCGGCGCGCGTGCAGATGTCGGAGACGATCGCGCGCAGGTACGGATAGATGATGCCCGGGCAGGCGATGCCGATGATCGGCTGCAGCTGGTCGTCGGGAATGTTGCGGATCTCGAAGATGCCGCCCTGCTTGGCCTCGACCAGGAACAGCACCTTGTCGTTGACCTTGGTCGTGACGGTCGCGGTCACCGTGACCTCGTACATGCCCTCGCCGACGCCCTGCGCGCCGAGCGCGAGGTTGATCTCGACCTGCGGCTGGCCCTGCTCGAGCAGCACCTGCGGCGAGTTCGGCTGCTCGAGCGACAGATCCTTCAGGTAGATGCGCTGGATCTGGAAAGTGGGGTTGTTCTGGGTGTCGTCAGCCATGGGGGTCTCGATGCAGGTGGGACGGGCAGGCCCCGGCTGCGCGATGCACGCGGAGGGTCGTCCGTGAGGGGAGTGCGGAGCCGGGCGGGCTCGCCCGGCGCGGGATTATCGCGTGCCGGCGAGCAGCGGAACGAGCTCGCCGCGGCGGTCGAGCGCGACCAGATCGTCGCAGCCGCCGACGTGGGTGTCCCCGATGAAGATCTGCGGCACCGTGTAGCGGCGCGTCAGCTGGACCATGGTCGCGCGCTGCTCCGGGTGCTGGTCGATCCGGATGTCGTCGATCGACTCGACGCCACGCTCGCGCAGCAGCGCCTTCGCGCGAATGCAGTAGGGGCAGCTGCCCGTGCTGAACATCTTGACCGGTTGCATACGGCGATCTCCGTCAGGCCGTCTTCTCGACGGGCAGGTTGGCGGCGCGCCAGGCCGCAAGGCCACCGGCGAGCGCGCGGGCGTTCTCGAAACCGAGCTTCTTGAGCACCGCCACCGCCCCGGGTGCGCGCGTGCCGGTACGGCACACCACCACCACCGGCAGCGCCTTGTTCTTGGGCAGATCGCGCGACGTCTCGAGCGTCGAGAGCGGAACGCTCCTGGCGCCGACCGGGTGCGCCGCCGCGTAGTCGGCCGGCTCGCTGATGTCGATCAGCACGGCGCGCTCGCGGTTGATGAGCTGCACCGCGTCGGCCGCGCTCACCGCGGCACCGCCGGCGCCCTGCGTCAGCATGGGCCAGATCAGGAGCCCGCCCGAGACCAGCGCCACGGCGAAGAGATACCAGTTCTCGAGGAAGAAGCTCACGGGCGGCAGTCGAGGAAGCGCGAAGCCCGCGATTATAGAATTCCGCTCCCGTCGCGCTGCCCGGCCGGGCATTGCCGTCCGCAGGGCCTCCTTCCTCCCTTTCCCCTCTTCACATGCACAAGCTCGTCCTGCTGCGCCACGGCGAATCGACCTGGAACCTCGAGAACCGGTTCACCGGCTGGACCGACGTCGACCTGACGCCGACCGGCGTCGAGCAGGCGCGCGCCGCTGGGCAGTGGCTCAAGGCCGCCGGCTTCGACTTCGACGCCGCGTACACGTCGGTCCTCAAGCGCGCGATCTGGACGCTCTGGCACGCGCTCGACGGCATGGACCGCACCTGGCTGCCGGTCACCGCCGACTGGCACCTCAACGAGCGCCACTATGGCGCGCTGCAGGGCCTGAACAAGGCCGAGACGGCGCGCGAGTACGGCGATGCCCAGGTGCTGGCGTGGCGGCGCAGCTACGACACGCCGCCGCCGGCGCTGGAGCCGGGCGACGCGCGCAGCGAGCGCGGCGACATCCGCTACGCGCGCCTCTCGCCCGAGCAGATCCCGCTCACCGAATGCCTGAAGGACACCGTCGAGCGCGTGCTGCCGTACTGGGACGCCGAGATCGCGCCGGCTATCAGCAGCGGCAGGCGCCTGCTGATCGCCGCCCACGGCAACAGCATCCGCGCGCTCGTGAAGTACCTCGACAAGGTGTCCGACAGCGACATCGTCGGCCTCAACATCCCGAACGGCATCCCGCTCGTCTACGAGCTCGACGCCGAGCTGCAACCGATCCGCAGCTACTACCTCGACGAAGCCGCCGTCGCTGCGGCTCGGGGGGGCGCCGCGGCTCAGCCGGCGCGCTGAGGCGCCGCGCCTCGGCGGCGCGACACGATCCGAACGCCCGCTGTCGCGGGCGTTCGCGCATCCGGAGCGTTCGCAACGAGCCGTGCCGCCAGCAGCGCCAGCCGGGATGCGCCCGGTGCCGGCTCAGTCGCCCGGTGCCAAACCGAGCGCGTCGGCGATCGCCTCGCGCGACGCCGCCGCGAGCAAGCGCCGATCGGCGCCGCGCGTCGGCAAAGGCGGCAGGTAGGTCACGGACGCGATCAGGCCCTCGGCCGCGGCGATGCGCCACGCCGACTCGACCAGCGTCATGTCGTCGACATAGGGCGCGGCAGCGCTGAACGCACCGGCTGCATCGGCGTAGCGCAGCGCGACCGGCTGCAGCGCGACGCCGCTCGCCACTGCCGACTGCAGCAGATTGGCGTGGAACGGCAGCAGCTGGCGACCGTCGCTGGTGGTGCCTTCGGCGAACACCGCAACGCGGTCGCCGTGGCCGAGTGCGGCGGCGACCTGGTGCACCACGCGCAGCGCGTCGCGCTTCTTCTCGCGCTCGATGAAGAGCGTGCCCCCCGCGGCGGCCATGCGTCCGAGCATCGGCCAGCGCCGCAGCGCGGCCTTGGCAACGAAGCGCGCCGGTTCGGTGGCGTCGATCGCGAGGATGTCGAGCCACGACACGTGGTTGGCGACCAGCAGCACCGGCCCCGCGGCCGGCGTTCCGCTCACCTCGAGTCGCACGCCCAGCACGCCGAGCACACGGCGCGACCAGCGCGCGACGTGAGCGCGGCGCGCGGCGGCATCGATCCACGGGAACACCACGAGACAGATGACGGCGCCGCCGAGCGCTTCGGCGATCGCACGGGCAAGGCGCCAGACGGCGCGCAGCCGCCTCATCGGACGCAGTCGCCGGCGCGCCGCTCAGCGCGCGCGCTCGAACGCGATCCGGCCGCCGATCAGCGTGAACGCGACGCGGCCGGGGAGCTCGTGGCCGGCGAACGGTGTGTGCCGGCCCTGGCTCGCGAACGTCGACGGGTCGACGCGCCAGCGCTCGCCGGCGTCGAACACGCAGAGGTCCGCGCGCGCGCCGACCTCGAGCCGGCCGATGGCCGCGTCCGGGCCGCTGCGGCCGAGCACCCCGGCGGCACGGCTGGTCACGGTGGCGAGCGTGCGCACGAGCGGCTCGCCGGTTTCGTCGCCCCACTTGAGCGCGAGGCCGAGCAGCAGCTCGAGCCCGCTCGCGCCCGGCTCGGCTTCGGCGAACGGCAGGTTCTTGGCGTCGGCGGCGACGGGCGTGTGGTCGCTGACCAGCGCATCGATGGTGCCGTCGGCGAGCGCGCGGCGGATCGCGTCGCGATCGCGCTGCTGACGCAGCGGTGGCGTCAGCCGCATCGCGGCGTCGAAATAGCCGATGTCGTGATCGATCAGATGCAGCTGGTGGATGCTGGCGTCCGCGCTCACCGGCAGCCCCTCGGCCTTGGCGCGCCGCAGCAGGTCGACGCCCGCCGCGCTGCTCAGCCGGCACAGGTGCACGCGCGCACCGGTGTCGCGCACCAGCTCGAAGATCGTCAGCAGCGCGATCGTCTCGGCGATCACCGGCACCGCCGAGAGGCCGAGCCGCGTCGCGAGCGCGCCCTTGGCGGCGACGCCGCCGCCGAGCCACGGATCGTTCGGGCGCAGCCACACCGTGTAGCCGAAGGTCGCGGCGTACTGCAGCGCGCGCAGCAGCACGTTGGTGTCGCGCACCGCGGCGTCGGCCTGCGAGAAGCCGACGCAGCCGGCCTCGGTGAGCTCGGCCATCTCGGTGAGCGCCTCGCCCTTGAGGCCGCGCGTCAGTGCGCCGAGCGGATGCAGGCGCGCGAGGTCGAGGCCGCGCGCGCGGAACTTGAGCATCTCGACGAGGCCCGGTTCGTCGAGCACCGGGTCGGTGTCGGGCGCGCAGACCAGGCTGGTGACGCCGCCGGCGACCGCGGCGGCCATTTCCGACTCGAGCATGCCCTCGTGCTCGTGGCCCGGCTCGCGCAGGCGCACCGCGAGGTCGACCAGGCCCGGCGCGACCACGCGGCCGCGCGCGTCGAGCGTGCGGTCGGCGGCGAAGCCGTCGGGCAGCGTGCCGAGCGCGACGACGCGGCCGTCGTCGATCGCGAGGTCGCCGACCGCGTCGTGCCCGCTCGCCGGGTCGACGATCCGTGCCCCGGTGACGGCGAGCTTCATGCGACGTTGCCCGCGATGATCGACATCACCGCCATGCGGACGGCAATACCGAAGGTGACCTGCGGCAGGATCACGCTCTGGCCGCCGTCGGCGACCGCCGAATCGATCTCGACGCCGCGGTTGATTGGGCCGGGGTGCATGACGATGGCATCGGGCTTGGCGAGTGCGAGCTTCTCGGGCGTGAGGCCGTAGGTCTTGGCGAACTCGCTCGCGCTCGGCAGCATCGCGCCGCTCATCCGCTCGTTCTGCAGGCGCAGCATGATGATGACGTCGGCGTCCCTGATGCCTTCGGCCATGTCGTGGCAGACCCGCACGCCCATCTCCTTCAGGTCGCCGGGCACCAGCGTCTTCGGGCCGACCGCGCGGATCTCGGGCGCGCCGAGCGTCGTCAGCGCGTGGATGTCCGAGCGGGCGACGCGCGAATGCACGATGTCGCCGACCACCGCCACCGTGAGCTGGTGGAAGTCCTTCTTGAAGTGGCGGATCGTGTACATGTCCAGGAGGCCCTGGGTCGGGTGCGAGTGGCGGCCGTCGCCGGCGTTGACCACGTGCACGTGCGGCGCGCAGTGCTTGGCGATCAGGTACGGCGCGCCGCTCTCGCCGTGCCGCACCACGAACATGTCGGCGTGCATCGCGGACAGGTTGGCGATGGTGTCGAGCAGGCTCTCGCCCTTGGCGGTCGACGAGCGCGCGATGTCGAGGTTGATGACGTCGGCCGACAACCGCTTGGCGGCGATCTCGAACGTGGTGCGGGTGCGCGTCGAGTTCTCGAAGAACAGGTTGAAGACGCTCTTGCCGCGCAGCAGCGGCACCTTCTTGACCTCGCGGTCGTTGACGCTGAGAAAGGTGCCCGCAGTGTCGAGAATGTGGTGCAGCACCTCGCGCGGCAAGCCCTCGATCGACAGCAGATGGATCAGCTCGCCGTGAGCGTTGAGCTGCGGGTTGCGGGCTTGCGGCATGCGCGCGGTCAGGTGAGCTCGAACGAGAAACGGCCGGCGGCGTCGCGCACCAGCGAGAGACGCTCGCCCGGCGCGAGCTCGACCGTCGCGACGGCGACCTGCGCCTCGATCGGCAGCTCGCGGCCGCCGCGGTCGACCAGCACCGCGAGCGTCACCGCGGCCGGCCGGCCGAAGTCGTAGAGCTCGTTGATGGCTGCGCGGATGGTGCGGCCGGTGTAGAGGACGTCGTCGATCAGCAGGATGCGGCGGCCCTCGACGTCGAACGGCAGGCGCGTCGGCTCGACGCCGGCACTGAGCCCCCGCGACGAGAAGTCGTCGCGGTGCAGCGCGCTCGACACGACGCCGGCATCGCCGGCGAGGCCGAGATCGCGCTGCAGGCGTTCGGCGATCCAGGCACCGCCCGACCACACGCCGACCAGCGCGGTCTCGGGTGCGACCAGCGGCCGCACGCGCGCGAGAAGGTCGGCGTAGAGCGCTTCGGGGTCGAGGGCGGCGGCGTTCATGCGGCCTCATGAGCCGTTCGCGAGGAACTGCTCGAGGATGATCGCGGCGGCCGCCGCGTCGAGGTCCGTCGCCCCGCGCTCGCGTGCCGCGGTGGTGGTGTAGCGCTCGTCGACCTCGTGCACCGGCAGGCCGTAGCGGCTCGCCAGGTCGGCGGCGAAGCGGCGCGCGCGCCGCGTGTTGACGTGCGCCGCGCCGTCGGGATGGAACGGCACGCCGACGACGATGGCGTCGGGGCGCCACTCGGCAAGCAGCCGGGTGATCGCGCCCCAGCGCGCGTCGCCCTGCAGCGCAAGGCTGGTCAGCGGCGTCGCGGTGCCGGTGAGCGTGTTGCCGCTCGCCACGCCGACGGTGCGAGTGCCGAAGTCGAACGCGAGAAAGGAGCGCTCGCTCATCGGCTCGCTCGCCGGGCGGGCGCTCACGCGAGACGGCGCGCCGCAGCGCGCAGGACGAGCGGAACGACACCACCGATAAGGCGCGGCAGCGCGCCGGCGCGAACAGCAGGAGCCGCTGTCGCCTCGCTCACGCGTGCCCCGCCTCGGGGCTGAGCATGCGCGGATCGATGCCGAGCAGCGAGAGCGCCTTGTCGTAGCGCTGGTCGACCGGCGTGTCGAAGATGATCCCGCGATCGGCGCCGACGTTGATCCAGCCGTTACGGCTGATCTCTTCCTCGAGCTGGCCGGCGCCCCAGCCGCTGTAGCCGAGCGTGACCAGCACCTTCTTCGGGCCGGCGCCGTTCGCGAGTGCCTCCAGCACGTCCTTGCTGGTCGTCATCTCGAGGCCACCCTCGATGCGCAGCGACGAGTTGTAGCGCGTCGAGCCATCGCCCGATGCATCGAGCGGCTCGTGCAGGACGAAGCCGCGTTCGGTCTGCACGGGGCCGCCGAAGTAGACCGGCTCGTCGGCGAGATCCTCGCGGTCGAGCGAGAGCTCGACCTTCTCGAACAGGTTCTTCAGCGTGATGTCGATCGGCTTGTTGATCACCAGCCCGAGCGCGCCCTTGTCGGTGTGCTCGCACAGGTAGATCACGCTGCCGGCGAAGGTACCGTCGCCCATGCCGGGCATCGCGATCAGGAACTGATTGGTCAGGTTGATCGACGAGCGGGCCATCGGGGCATTTTATAGTCCGCCGCCGAGCCGACGCGGCGCTCGGGCATCGCGGGCGGGTCTGCCGCTTGCTGCCCTGCCAGCCGCTCACCTCGCCGTTGAAAGGGCGCTTTCCGGATGGACAAACCGCTCGACGCGGCACTCGTGTGGTTCCGCCGCGACCTGCGTGCCGACGACCAGGCAGCCCTCTTCCACGCGCTCAAGGCGGCCCGCAAGGTCTGGTGCGCGTTCGTCTTCGACACGGAGATCCTCGACCCCCTGCCGCGGGCCGACCGCCGCGTCGAGTTCATCCACGACGCCTGCGCGGCGCTCGACCAGGCGCTCGCGAGGCTCGGCCGCGACAACGGCAGCGACGGCGTGCGCCTGATCGTCGGCCACGGGCGCGGCCGCGACGAGATCGTGCGGATCGCCGAGGCACTGCACGTGCAGGCGGTCTACACCAACCACGACGACGACCCGTTCGCGCTCGAGCGTGACGCCGCGGTGCGCGGCATGCTCGCCGGCGCGGGCATCGCCCTGCACACGTCGAAGGACCACGTGATCTTCGAGCGCAGCGAGGTGCTCACGCTGAGCGGCAGCCCCTACAGCGTGTTCACGCCGTACAAGACCGCGTGGCTCGACAAGCTCGAGCCGTTCTACGTGACGGCGTATCCGGTCGCGCGCCATGCCGGCGCGCTCGCGCCGGTACCGCCCGAGGCGGCGTGGTTCCTGCCGCCGCTCGCCGCGATCGGCTTCGAGACCACCGACCTGCACGCCTGGCACGTCGACGGTCGGAGCGCGACCGCGCATTCACTGCTCGACGACTTCCGCACCCGCATCGACGACTACGACGTGGCGCGCAACTTCCCCGCCATCAAGGGGCCGAGCTACCTCTCGGTGCACCTGCGCTTCGGCACGCTCTCGATCCGCGAGGCGGCGCGCATGGCGCTCGACCGCATCGAGGCAGCGCCGCCCGCCAAGGCGCGCGGCGCCGAGGTATGGCTCTCGGAGCTGATCTGGCGCGACTTCTACCAGCAGGTGCTGCACCACCACCCGCACGTCGTCGGCGCGAGCTTCAAGCCTGCCTACGACCGCATCCGCTGGGCCCACGGCAAGCACGCCGACGAGCTGTTCGCCGCCTGGTGCGAGGGCCGCACCGGCTACCCGCTCGTCGATGCCGGCATGCGCCAGCTCAACCAGACCGGCTACATGCACAACCGGCTGCGCATGGTGACCGCGAGCTTCATGATCAAGGACCTCGGCATCGACTGGCGCGCCGGCGAACGCTACTTCGCCGACAAGCTGATCGACCATGAGCTCGGCTCCAACAACGGCGGCTGGCAGTGGGCGGCGTCGAGCGGCTGCGACGCGCAGCCGTGGTTCCGCATCTTCAACCCGGTCACCCAGAGCCGGAAGTTCGACCCCGAAGGCAAGTTCATCCGGCGGTACGTGCCCGAGCTCGCCGGGCTCGCCGACGACCTGATCCACGCGCCCTGGCTGGCGCGCCCGATCGACCTCGAGGCGGCGCGCCTCGAACTCGGCCGCGACTACCCGCAGCCCGTGGTCGATCACGAGGAGGCGCGCGCGAAGACGCTGGCGCGCTACGCGGTGGTGAGGGAAAAGCGCTGATCCGAGCCGGCGTGCGGGACGAGGGCCCGGGGCGTAAGCGTCGACCGAACCATCGACGGACTGGAAGATCGAGGCGGTCCGGACGCGCGCCCTTTGCAGCAGACGAGCGCCGGACGCACGAAGCGCCCGGCGCTCGGTGCCCGATCCCTCAAGCGAGCGCGCGTTCGGCGCGCGCCTTCCCGGCGTAGCGCCCGACCAGCGCGAGCAGCTCGTCCTCCGAGTAGGGCTTGCCGAGGTAGTGATCGACGCCGAGTTCGGCCGCGTGGTCGCGGTGCTTCTGCGCGATGCGCGAGGTGATCATCACGATCGGCAGGTCGGGCCAGCGTGCGTCCGAGCGGATGTTGCGCACCAGATCGAAACCGTCCATGCGCGGCATCTCGATGTCCGAGAGCACCACCGCCGGCGTTTCCTCGGCAAGACGCTCGAGCGCGTCGAGTCCATCCTTGGCGAGCACCACGCGGTAGCCCTCGCGCACGAGCAGGCGCTGCGTCACGCGGCGCACGGTGAGCGAGTCGTCGACCACCAGTACCAGCGGGGCAGCCGGCCGCACGTCGTCGGCGCGCAGCAGCGCCGCCGGATGCTGCGGCAGCGCGCCGCTGGCGATGCGCGAGGCGGCGCGGGCGGAATCGCCGTAAAGCGTCGCCAGGGCGACCGGGTTGTAGATCAGCGCCGCCTCGCCCGAGGCGAGCAGCGTCACCCCGGCGAGACCCGGCAGCCGCGACAGCTGCGGGCCGAGGTTCTTGACCACCACTTCCTGGTTGCCGAGCACGTCGTCGACGTGCACCGCGATGCGCTGCTGGGCGCTGCGGATGATCACGATCGGCTTCGTGCGCCCGCCGAGCTCAGCCGGACGCGGGCTGATCTGCAGCAGCGCGCCGAGCCAGAAGAACGGCAGCGCGCGCTCCTCGTAGACGAAGGCGCCGCTCGCATACGAGGCCTCGAGCACGTCGTCGTCGGCGCGCCGCACGATCTCGACCAGCGTCGACGGCACGGCGATGCGGCTCGACCCGCAGCGCAGCATCACCACCTGCGTGACCGCGGTCGTGAGCGGCAGGATCAGCTTGAACGACGTGCCCTGACCGCGCTCGGTCGCGGTCTCGATGCGGCCCCCCATCGCGATCACGTCGGAGCGCACGACGTCCATGCCGACGCCGCGCCCCGCGAGCTCGGTCACGGTCGACGCCGTCGAGAAGCCCGGCGTGAAGATCAGGTTGGCGAGCGCGGCGTCGTCGAGCTCGCTCGCCGCGCCGATCAGTCCCATCGCGACCGCCTTGGCGCGGATGCGTTCGAGGTCGAGCCCGGCGCCATCGTCGCGGAACTCGACGCCGACTTCGTTGCCCTCGTGGGAGAGCGCCACCACGATGCTGCCGGTCGGGTCCTTGCCGGCGGCGCTGCGCTCGGCCGGCGTCTCGATGCCGTGCGTCACGCAATTGCGCAGCAGGTGCTCGAAGGCGCCGACCATGCGGTCGAGAACGCCACGGTCGACTTCGATCGAGCCGCCGACGATGTCGAGGCGGACCTGCTTGCCGGTTTCCTTGGCGGTGACGCGCACCACGCGATAGAGGCGGTCCGAGAGGCCCTCGAACTCGATCATTCGCGTGCGCAGCAGGTCGTCCTGCAGCCCGCGCGTGAGACGCGCCTGCGCGACCAGCTCGTCCTCGGTGTTCTCGAGGCCGCGCTGCAGGGTGCGCTGGACCGTGGCGACGTCGTTGACCGACTCCGCCATCATCCGCGTCAGCTCCTGAAAGCGCGTGAAGCGGTCGAACTCGAGCGCGTCGAACTCCTGGGATGCGGCCTTGGCCGCTTCCATCCGCGACGTCATCTGCAGCTCGCCCTGCAGCTCGATGTCGCGCAGCTGACCGCGCAGGCGCTCGAGGTTCTCGGCGAGGTCGGCGAGCGAGCTCTTGATCTGGCCGACGCCCGCCTCGATGCGCGAACGCGTGATGCTCACCTCGCCGGCCTGGTTGACCAGCCGATCGAGCAGCGGCCCGCGCACGCGCACGGCCGACTGCGAGGCCGCCGACTGGCGCTCGTCGACCTTCTCGGCCGGCACCACGTCGAGGAAGCGCGCCCAGTCGATCGCGGGCAGGGGCTGCACGTCGCCGGTGTACGGGGCGGCTGCGCGCGGCTCGAGCGGCCCGGCGGCGGCTGCTTCGGCGCGGGGCGCCGCCGCCGCGCGCGCCGGCTCGCTCGCCGCCGGCACTTCGACATCGAAGGCCGCACTGCGCGGCGTCTCGGCGGGCTCGACCGGCACCGCGCCGCCCTGGCGCAGTGCCTCGAACGCCGCCGACATGGCGTCGCTCCTGGCCTGCAGCGGCTCGATCGCCGCGGCGTCGGCCTTGCCGCTCGCGGCGATGCGTTCGACCCCCGATTCGAGCCGGTGCGCCATCTCGCCGATGCGCATGGCGCCCGCAAGGCGCGCGCTGCCCTTGAGCGTGTGCAGCGTGCGCATGCACGCGGCAGGGTGAGCGCCGACGGCGGGCTCGTCGGCCCACTCGCGCAGATGCGCGGCCAGCTGCGGCAGCAGCTCGATCGCCTCTTCCTCGAAGATCTCGAACAGCTCGTCGTCCACCGCGTCGACGGCGTCGATCTCGTCGTCGTCGTCGGCCGCGCTCCAGTGCTCGAGCGGGGCATGCTGAGGCTCGACCGGCAGCGCGCCGAGCGGCTTCAGCTCGGTCATGCCGAGGCGGTCGAAGGCGGCGTCGACGGTGGCTTCGTCGGGGGTCGCGGTGGCGGTCTCGACGGGTGCGGCCGTCGCGTCGGCCGGGGCGGCGGTTTCATCGGACGAGCCGGCCACGGCATCGGCGACCGGCGCACTGGCGGTGTCGGCGCGCGCTTCAGCGGCGCCCTCGAGCTGCGCGTCGCCCGAGGCCATGGTCGGCGCCGCGTCGGTCGCGGCCCTCGCGAGCTGCCCGTCGGCGAGATCGATCGACGAAGGTTCGTCCGCACGATCCATCGTCGGCTGCTCGGCCGGGTGATCGGCGGACGGCCGCTCGGCGCTCGCGTCGGCGACCGCGCCGCTCGTCCGCGGCGCGCCGTGCTGCACGGCATCGGCCACCGGTGCTCCGGCAAAGAGCGCGGCGAAAGCCTCGGCGGGCAGGTCGGCAAAGCCGTCGACCGCTTCCGGCAGGTCGGCTCCGGCCGGCTCGCCCGCGGCATCGACCGCGGCCGGCTCGGTGACCGGCATCCCGTTTTCCAGCGTGGAAAGGCCCGACAGCTCGAATTCGAGCGCGTCGGCGTCAGCGTCGACCATCGGCGCGGCGTCGCTGCCGGCCGGTGCGTCGTCGTGCAGGTCCGCCGCGGCCGGCGTCGCCTCGATCTGTAGCGCGTCGGCGCCGGTGCGCGCGTCGCTCGCGGCCGCATCGATGTCGGTCGCAGCGCGCAGCTCGTCATCCGCCGCCGCGGCGGCCGGCGGCGCTTCGTTCGTTGCAGCCGCAGCGGCCGCGCGCACGTCGTCGACGTGCGCCGGATCGGTCGTGCCTTCCCCGGGCAGGTCGAGCGAGATCAGGAACGAGTCCTCGGCCGCGATCGCGGCGTCGACGCCCGCGCGCGTGTCGAAGCCTTCCAGCTCCGACGCCGCGGCCTTCGCTTCGAGCGCGAGCGCCGAATCGCGCTCGTGCGCGGCCAGGCGCACCAGCAGCTCAGGGCTCGGCGCCTTCAGGAAGCCGGCGGCGAACTGGTGCAGCAGCCCGCGAATCTCGTCGGCGGTGTCGTTGAAGAGCTGCGCCTCGACCTCGTCGCCGTGACCGATCGCCTGCGAACGGGCGAGGCTGTGCTCGAGCGTGCGCGCGAGCTGCGACAGATCGGCGAAGCCGACCGTCGCCGAGCTACCGGCGAGCGAGTGGGCGAACGCGATCGCGGTTTCGCCGACCGGCCGATCGACCTCGTGCGCCCACTCGGCCAGTTCGGTCGAGAGGCGACGCGACAGCTCGTCGGCCTCGTTCAGGTAGATGTTGAAGAGCGGGATGCCGATGCGCAGCGGGCCCACCGTCCTGACCGCGTCGTCGGCCGGCGCGGTGTCGGCGCCGATCGACAGATCGACGTGTTGGGCGGCGGCGTCGTCGAACGCGGTCGGCAGGTCGACCGTCGACGCCGGCTTCGCTTCGCCGCTGCCAAGGTCGAGCAGCAGGCCGCTCTGGGTCGGCAGCGCGTCGCCGGAACCGCTCGGCGTCAGCGGCTCGACGAGCGGCGGCACGCCGAACTCGCCGAGGTCGAGGTCGACCGATGACGAATCCGCGAAGCGCGGGTTGACGAGGGTGCGCTCGAGCGGCGGCACGGGCGTGTCTTCGAACGGGCTGTAGAGCGCCGGCACGTCGATGAACTCGGTGCGCGCGACCGGCGTGGCCGGCCCGGCCGGCGTGGCTTCGAGGCCGGCGAGATCGAGCTCGAACTCGACGTTCTCGCCGATCTCGACCACTTCCGGCAGCGGTTCGGGCAGCGTCACGCGGCCGCCCCCCGGCGCCGCCGGCGGCGTGCCGAGCTCGAGGTCGGCGGCGCTCGGCAGATCCGGCGGCAGCAGCAGCGAGGGCCGTGCGCCGCGCGAGGCGACTTCGACCGGTGCCGGGGCGCGCGGCGCCGGGGCGTCCGACGCGGGCAGTTCGGGCGCGGCCGGCGCGGCGTCGGCGAGCTCGAACGGCGCGAACAGCGGATCGGCCGGTGCGGTCGGCTCCGCATCGGCGGGCTCGGCGGCCGCCTCGACCGTTTCCATCGGCGCGTCGAAATCGAAGTTCTCGAGCGTCCAGTCGCCTTCGGCGGCCAGCTCGGACGCCGAAGGCGTCGCGGCAACCGGCAGCGCCGACGGCGCCTCGCCGGCACCCGCCAGTCGTTCGGCGGCGGCCTTGACGGTCGCGGCATCGTGCGCGCTCACGCTGCCGGCGGCGATCTCGTCGACCCAGCCCGCGAGGTAGCCGAGGCTCCAGCGCGTGAACTCGATCAGCGCCGGCGCGGCGGCGCCCTGCTCGGCGAGGTGCGCGTTGTAGATCTGCTCGCCGGCCCAGGCGGCTTCGCCGAAGTCCACGAGGCCGACCATGCGCGCGCTGCCCTTGAGCGTGTGGAAGGCGCGCCGCACGGTGGTGACGAGGGCGATGTTGTCCGGCGCGTGGCCGAGTTCGCCGCACGCCGTCTGCGCATCGCCGATGACCTCGCGCGCTTCCTCGAGGAAGATCTCGCGCATCTCGACGTCGTCCTCGACGCTCTCGACGGCACGCGGCGGCGCCGTCGGCGGCAGCGCGACGGGCCCGCCGAGCGGGCCTTGCGTGTCGAGCGCGCTCGCGTGGGCCAGGAAGTCGCCGAGCGCGCCCGAGAGCTCTTCGCGTGCGGCCTCGCCATCGTCACCGGCGCGGTGCAACGCCTGCTGGGCCTTCGACACGGCCGCCGCGAGGCCGCGCTCGTCGGCGGCCTGCGCCTCGTGCGAGAGGCGCTCGAGGTCGAGCGAGAGATCCTGCAGGGCGACGTCGTCGCGCGCAGAGATCGACGCGATCTGCTGGGCCTGCTCGATGAGCCGCGGGCCGGTCGGCGCGGCGGCCGGTCGCGTCGGCCGAGCGGCGGCGCTGCGGCCCATCACCGGCGCGAGCATGCCGGACTCGGCATCGAACGCGAACAGCGACTTGGCCATCTGCGGCTGCACGCTCAGCATGTCGATCATGAAGCCGAGCGCGCTGAGGTTGCCGGCGATGCGGTCGAACACGCCGGCCGCGCGCACGCGCTCCGGGTCGACCTGCGTCGAGGCGAGGCCGTCGACCTCGTCGCGCATGCGCAGCAGCGCACTCGATGCCGGGTCCATGCCGAGCACCGACAGCACGCCGCGCATCGAGGAGAGCTGCGCCGGCACCGGCGCGAGCGGCGCCGGGTCGGACGGATCACGGAAGAAGCGGTCGATCGAGGCCTCGACCTCGCCGAGCGAGGCTCGCAGCTCCTGCACCACGCTGCCCATCGTCTGGCGATCGGAGACGCGGCGGTAGAGCTCCTCCATCCAGGGCTCGAGCGGCTCCGAGGGCATGTCGCGGCGCACCGCGCCCAGGCGCTCGGCCAGGCGCTGCACGCGCTCGGCGTGCGCCGGGTTGTCGAAGTCGCCGTCCTCGAGCGCGGCCTCGACGTAAAGCAGGCTGGTCGCGACTTCCATCGCGAGCTCGGCGGGCGGCCCCCCGTCGGTCCGCTGGGTCTGCGCGACCGCGTTCAGCAGCTCGCCGGCGAACGCGTCGCCGAACGGGAACAGGCGCCGCAGCGAATCGCCGACCAGCGAGAACGGCTCCGCCAGGCCGGCGAGGCGGTGCGTCTCGCCGTTGGCGACGGCCGACCACGCCTCCTTCGCGGCAGCGAGGCGCTTTCTCGCGTGGGTGATGGTCGCCGGGTCGAAGCGGCCAAGGCCGCTCGCCAGGTAGTCGACCGGTTCGGGGTCGGGCAGCGCATAGACGTCGCGCACGCGGGCGAGGCGCGGCGCCGGCTGCGCCGGCGTCGGCGCGGCGCTCTGCGCGCAGAAGAACAGCAGGTCGCGCGCGAGGCGCTCCGACACGTCGGTGTCGCCGCGCTGCAGGATGCGGAACTGGGCGAGCAGGCGCGAGGCGACGCGCTTGCTGAAGACGTCGAAGCCGAGCAGCCCCACGCCCTGCGCCTCGAACATCGCGGCGGCAAGGCTCCAGAAGGTGCGCACCTGCGGGTCGGCGGCGGTGACGCCGAGGCCGGCGCAGAGCTCGCTCATGCGCGTGGCCGCTTCGGTCGGCGCGGCGCCGCGCATCAGCCCGAGCAGCTGGGCCTCGAGCTCGGCGCGGGTGGCGGCATCCGCCGCGCGCGGCTGGGCCGTGTCGTCGTCCGGCAGGTCGCGCCAGCGCCAGTCGGCGGCCCAGAGGTCGGCCGGATGGACGCGCTCGGCGCCGATCGCCTCCTGCACCGCGCGGTACTGCGGGAACAGCGAAAGCGGCGAGACCGGCTTGCCGGCGAGCAGGCGCGACAGGAAGTCGAGCAGCGCGAACGACGAGCGCTCGATGTCGCCGACGAGTTCGGCGCTCAGCGTGCGCGGGCGCGCGATGCTGCGCTGGACCGCCGCCTCGCTCGCGCGCAGCACCGTGGCCGGGCCGGGCAGGCCGACCAGCTCGAGCGCGCCGACGCCCTGGTGCAGTTGCGCGCGCGCCGTGCGCAGGATGCCGGGCTCGACCGAGCCGATGTCCGAGCCGCTGACGGTGTCGTTGTCCTTGAGGAACCGGCGCAGTGCCTTGTGCGCGCCGTCGAGCGATTTGCGCAGTTCCTCATGAACCCAGGCGACCGCGCTGAGGTCGTCGTGGGTCGACGCCGCCGCGGGTGCCTCGAGTTCGAATGCGTCGTCGCGGCTGCTGTCCATCGTGACCTCGGTGTTCAAGGGTGGGCGCGCCGTCCGTGGGCGCGCCGGTCGGCGCTGCGAAAGGTCATCGGGCTCAGGCGATCTTGAAGCGGGCGACCGACTGCGCGAGCTCCTCGGCGGTACGCGACAGCTCGCGCACCATCTGCGCGGTCGAGCGCGTGCCCTCACCGGTCTGCTCGGTCACCGCGAAGATGTGCTGGATGTTCGACGCGACGACGTTGGCTTCCTCGGCTTCGGCCAGGGCGCGCCTCGAGATCTGCTCGATCAGGTCAGCCAGGCGCCGCGACACGCGGTCGATGTCGGCGAGCGCCGAGCCGGCTGCGTCCGACAGGCGCGTCCCTTCGACCACGCCCTGCGTCGAGCGCTCCATCGCGCCCACCGCGTCCTGGGTGTCGGTCTGGATCGTCTTGACGAGCGCCGCGATCTGCCGCGTCGCATCGCCCGAGCGTTCCGCCAGGCGCTGCACTTCCTCGGCGACCACCGAGAAGCCGCGGCCCGCTTCGCCGGCCGACGCCGCCTGGATCGCCGCGTTGAGCGCGAGCACGTTGGTCTGCTCGGTGATGTCGGAGATCAGCTCGGTGATCTCGCCGATCTCCTGCGACGACTCGCCCAGGCGCTTGATGCGCTTGGAGGTTTCCTGGATCTGGTCGCGGATCGAGTTCATGCCGCCGATCGTGTTCTGCACCGCGCGCAGGCCCGAGTTCGCGACCTCGAGCGACTGCCGGGCGACCTTGGCGCTTTCCTGCGCCTGCGCCGACACGTCGTTGATGCGATGCGCCATCTGCAGCACCGATTCACCGGTGTCGCGGATCTCGCGCAGCTGCTCGGACGAGGTGGCGAGCAGCTCGGTCGAGTTGGCCTCGACCTGCTCGGTGGTCGCGGTCACCCGGCTCACCGTGCCCTGCACCTGCGCCACCAGGGTGCGCAGCTCCTCGACGGTGTAGTTCACCGAATCGGCGATCGCGCCGGTGATGTCTTCGGTCACGGTGGCCTGCTGCGTGAGGTCGCCCTCGGCGACGCCCTGCAGCTCGTTCATCAGGCGAAGAATCGCGGCCTGGTTGGCGTCGTTGACGCGCTTGGCTTCCTGCTCCTGGTTCTCGGCCTCGAGGCGACGGTTCTGCGCGAGCGTGGCGCGGTGGCGCTGCTCGGTCACGAAGAGGCGCAGGAACCCGGCGCCGCCGAGCGCGACCAGCGCGACCGACAGCACCAGCAGCAGCGGCGTCAGCGTGCCCACGCCGGCTTCGGAGCCGAGCCGGTCCTGCACCGTCTGCAGGCCGCGGCGCAGCGGCTCGCTGTCTCGGATGATGGTGTTCTGTGCTTCGCGGGCGGCGTTCAGCGCCGGCAGGTTGTCGAGAATGACGCCACCGCGGGTGCGCGTCTCCTGGTAGAGGCGCGAGAGAGCCACCAGGCGCTCGCGGATCTGCGGGTCGCGCGTCGGCGCGAGGCCGATGCCGGGGTTGCCCTCGAGCAGGCCCTTCGTGATCTCGTTGAACGCGTTGAGGTCCTTGCCGAGCAGGAACACGGCCTCCGGGTTGACGCCCTCGCCGGTGAGAAACTCGTTGGCCGACTTGCCGATGCGCTGGGTCAGCATCTGCAGCTGGCCGAGCACGGCCACCTCGCTGGAGCCGGCGTCGCGCTGCAGCTTGAGGGCGACGATCGACTCGGTCGCCTCGAGCAGCTCCTGCGACTGCCGGTTGATGCTGCGCAGCGCCTGGCTGACGTCGGTCAGCGCCTTCTGCTGCGCGAGCACGACGCGCGCCGCCTTCTCGCTCTGGTCGACCAGCGGCACCACGCTGTTGAGCGACTCCTGCACGCCCGACGGCACCGCGGCGATGTTGGCGTCGCCGCTCTTGAGGCCCCGCACGTTGGTCGCGAGCACGTCGACGCTGTCCTTGAGCTCGGGGAATGCCGCGGGGTTGCCGATCAGCGCCTGCGACACCGACTTGGCGAGGCGCTGCGACTGCATCAACGCCTGGCCGGTCGCCGCGACCTGCGCCGAGCCGCGACTGGCGGTCGCGAAGGCGAGGATCGCGAGCACGATCGCGCCGATCACGCCGAGCGCGATCATGCCGAGCAGGATCCGTTGCTGCTCGGCGATGGGGCGCTTGCCGATCACCGGCAGCGGCCTGGCGGCCTCCGCCGGCGCCGGCTCGGCGGCGTCGGAGACGTCGGCGAAGTCCGTCGCGCCGGCCGACGACGCCGCCGGCGAGATGATCGACGTGCCGTGATCGAACGCCGGCAGGCCGACATGGGCCGCGCCGGCGTCCGGCCGCTCGACCGTCTCGACCTCGTCGGCCACGCCGCTCGCGTACGGGTCGACCGACGCCGCCGCGATCGTGTCGGACTCGCCGGCGGGGCCGCGCGTGTTCCAACCCTTGATCTTGTCCTTGAAGCTCATCAGCGACCTCTTCAGGTTCTCAATTCACGATGCGCAGGAACGATTCGTCGCGCGCCAGTTCGGCAAGACTCAGCTCCTGCCACACCCGGCCGTTGCCATCGCGGTAGCCGGGGCCGGCGAACGCCGGGCGTGCGCCGCCTGGCGCGTCGTGGCTCGTCAGTTCGTCCTCCCCGCGCAGCCCGGCGAGGCGGTCGACCATCAGCACGCAGTTGATGTCGAGTGCGGGGTTGAAGCCGACGAGCCGCGCCTGGTCGCGCGCGTCGTCGGCCGGCAGGCCCAGAAAGCCCGCGAGCTCGACCACGCCTTGCAGGTGGCCGCGCAGGTTGGCGACGCCCAGGAACCAGCGCTGGCTGTGCGGCACCGGCAGCACCGGAGCGAGCGGGAAGATCTCGCCGGCATCGCGCAGCGGGAACAGGAAGCCGGCGCCACCCGCCTCGACCGCGAGCCACGACTTGCTGCCGCGGGTCTCGGTCTTGACGGTCTGCAGCCGCTCGGCGAGCCGGCTCTGCAGGTCGCGCAGCGCTTGCTTGTTGGCCATCGCAGTCCCGTGCGGCTCAGTCGAACGCGCGGATCTTGGCCAAGAGGTCGGCCGCGTCGACGGGCTTGACGATGTAGTCGCGCGCCCCCTGCCGCATGCCCCAGACCTTGTCGGTCTCCTGGTTCTTGCTCGTGCACATGATCACCGGCACGCCGGCATAGCGCGGGTCGCGGGTGATCGAGCGGGTCAGCTGGAAGCCGTTCTGCCCCGGCATCACGACGTCCATCAGGATCAGGTCGGGCGTTTCCTCGCCCAGGCGCTTCATCGCCTCTTCGCCGTTCTCGGCGACGCGCACGCTGAAGCCGCGCTTGCCGAGCAGCTCGGACAGGTGGTGCAGCTCGGTCTTCGAATCGTCGACCACCAGAATCTTCTGAATCGGCATGAATGTTCCTCGATGGGGAGCGGCGGCCCGGCAGGCCGCGACGGCGCAGGCAGCGCTCAGGCGCTGCGCCGGTGTTGCTGCACGGCCTGCAGCAGCTGGTCTTTCGTGAACGGCTTGGTGAGGTAGTCCTCGGAGCCGACCATGCGACCGCGCGCCTTGTCGAACAGCCCGTCCTTCGAGGACAGCATGATCACCGGCACAGTGGCGAATTTCTGGTTGCGCTTGATGATCGCGCAGGTCTGATAGCCGTCGAGACGCGGCATCAGGATGTCGCAGAAGATCAGGTCGGGGTCGTGGTCGTTGACCTTCGAGAGGGCATCGAAGCCGTCCTCGGCGAGCAGGACCTCGTGACCGCCCTGCTTCAGGAAGATCTCGGCACTGCGCCGGATCGTGTTGCTGTCATCGATGACCAGCACCTTCAGACCAGCGGATTCGGCAGGGGCCGGATTGCTCACGAACGTTCTCCTCGGCGACGGTGCGCAGCGCGCAACAAAAGCGTCGCCTCAGATTTCGACCATTTCGAAGTCTTCTTTACGGGCGCCGCACTCGGGACAGGTCCAATTCATCGGCACGTCGGCCCAGCGGGTGCCGGGCGCGATGTCATGCTCGGGATCGCCGGTTGCCTCGTCATAGATCCAGCCGCAGATCAGGCACATCCAGGTCTTTGGCTCGCTCACGTTCACGTCGTTGCCTTCACTACAATGCAGCCAGATTGTATGCACGGCCTCTTCGAGAAAGCCAAACGGCCGTAGGCACATACGCAACATTCTTCACGTTCGCCTAGAGGTTCGACCGAGCCCCTGAGGTGCCTGCCCCGCAGCCTCCCCGCGCCCCCATGACCGCTCCCTCGACGGCTTCCGAAGCCGACACCCAGACGCTGCCGGAGCAGCCTGCGCCGGCCTGCGTGATGAGCTTCAACGCGAGCGACCCGAGCGGCGCCGGCGGCGTCGCCGGCGACGTGGCGACGATCGCGGCGATGGGCGCGCACGCGCTGCCCATCGTCACCAGCATCGTGATGCGGGACACCGCCGAGGTGTTCGACCACCACCCGATCGACGCCGACGTGGTGGTCGAGCAGGCGCGCAGCGTCCTCGAGGACGTGACCATCGCCGCCTGGAAGGTGGGCTTCCTCGGCTCGACCGAGGGCGTGTCGGCGGTCGCCGAGATCCTGTCGGACTACCCCGACGTGCCGCTCGTCGCCTACCTGCCGAACCTCTCGTGGGTCGAGGAGGACGAGCAGCAGGCCTACCTCGATGCGTTCCGCGAGCTCGTGCTGCCGCAGACCGAAGTGCTGGTCGGCAGCCACCAGACGCTCACCGACTTCCTGCTGCCCGACTGGGAGGGCGAGCGCCCGCCGTCGTCGCGCGAGCTCGCGGTCGCCGCCAACGAGCAGGGCACTCGGTTCGTGCTCGTCACCAGCATTCCGCTGCCCGATCAGTACCTCGACAACGTGCTCGCGTCGTCGCAGGGCCCGATCACCGGCGAGAAGTTCGAGCGCTTTGAGGCGAGCTTCGTCGGCGCCGGCGAGACGCTGTCGGCGTCGCTCGCCGCGCTGCTCGCGACCGGCGTCGAGTTGCATGCGGCGGTCGGCGAGGCGCTCGCCTTTCTCGACCAGGCGCTCGATGCGGGCTTCCGACCGGGCATGGGCAACGTCATTCCCGACCGCTTCTTCTGGGCGCTGCCGCCCGAGGAAAGCGAGGACGACGAGGCGCCGGCCGCCGAGGAAGCCGCCGCCGACGCGCCGAAGAACCCGCGCCACGTCCACTGACGCAGCGCCGCCGCGGCCGCGTGCGCTCGCCCGCACGCGATGGTCCGCCGGCCGCCCGCACCGCGAGACCCGCCATGCCTGATCCCCACGTCGCCGCGAGCGGCTCCCTCAACGACCAGCTGTTCGCCAGCGCCCAGCGCGTGATCCCCGGCGGCGTGAACTCGCCGGTTCGCGCGTTCCGCGCGGTCGGCGGCACGCCGCGCTTCATCGCTCGCGCCGAAGGGGCGTGGCTGATCGACGTCGAGGGCAAGCGCTACGTCGACTACATCGGCTCGTGGGGCCCGATGATCCTCGGCCACGGCCACCCGGCCGTGCTCGAGGCGGTGCGCGAGGCGCTCGGCGACGGCCTCTCCTTCGGGGCGCCGACGGCGCGCGAGACCGAGCTCGTCGAGGCGGTGCTCGCGCAGGTGCCGAGCATCGACCAGCTGCGGCTGGTGAGCTCGGGTACCGAGGCGGCGATGAGCGCGATCCGCTTGGCGCGCGGCGCGACCGGACGCAACGGCATCGTCAAGTTCGAGGGCTGCTACCACGGCCACGCCGACGCGCTGCTGGTCAAGGCGGGCTCGGGGCTGGCCACGTTCGGCAACCCGACCAGCGCCGGCGTGCCGGCCGAGACGGTGCAGCACACGCTGGTCCTCGAATACAACAACGTCGAGCAGCTCGAGGAGGCGTTCGCGCTGCATGGCGACGCGATCGCCGGCGTGATGGTCGAGCCGATCGCCGGCAACATGAACTTCGTGCGCGCCTCGCTGCCGTTCATGAAGCGACTGCGCGAGCTCTGCAACACGCACGGCGCGCTGCTGATCTTCGACGAGGTGATGACTGGCTTCCGGGTCGCACTCGGCGGTGCACAGAGCGTCTACGAAAAGGCGGTCCCCGGCTTCGTTCCCGACATCAGCGTGTTCGGCAAGGTGATCGGCGGCGGCATGCCGCTCGCGGCTTTCGGCGCGCGGCGCGGGATCATGGAGCGGCTCGCGCCGCTGGGGCCGGTCTATCAGGCCGGCACGCTGTCGGGTAACCCCATCGCGACCGCCTGCGGCTTGGCCACGCTGCGCGAGATCGCGCGGCCTGGCTTCTTCGACAGCCTCGCGGCGCGTACGCGTCAGCTCGTCGACGGCCTTCGCGCCGCCGCGCAGGACGCCGGCGTCGCGCTCTCCGGCGACAGCGAGGGTGGCCTGTTCGGCTTCTTCCTCACCTCCGAGCTGCCGCAGAACTACGGTCAGGTGATCGCGACCGACGCGGCGCGCTTCAACCGCTTCTTCCACGCCATGCTCGAGCGCGGCGTCTACCTCGCGCCCGCGCTTTACGAGGCTGGCTTCGTGAGTGCTGCCCACGGCGACGCCGAGATCGAGGCGACCCTCGCGGCGGCCCGCGAGAGCTTCGCGCTGCTCGGCGACTAAGGCACGTCGCTGCACCCGCGCGGCGGCCCCCGTCGGCGTCGCCCTTTCTAGAATCGATCGATGCACATCCATATCCTGGGCATCTGCGGGACGTTCATGGGCGGCCTCGCCGCGCTCGCGCGCGAGAGCGGTCACACGGTGACCGGCTGCGACGCCAACGTCTACCCGCCGATGAGCGACCAGCTGCAGAGTCTCGGGATCGAGCTGACCGAAGGGTTCGACGCCGGCCAGCTCGCGATCAAGCCGGACCAGTTCGTGATCGGCAACGTGGTCAAGCGCGGCAACCCGCTGATGGAGGCCATCCTCGACGCGGGCGCGCCGTACGTCAGCGGCCCGCAGTGGCTCGCCGACCACGTGCTGCGGGGGCGCCACGTGCTCGCGGTTGCCGGGACCCACGGCAAGACCACGACCACGGCCATGCTGGCCTGGATCCTCGAGCAGGCCGGGCTTGCGCCGGGCTTCCTGATCGGCGGCGTGCCGTTCAACTTCGACGTCTCGGCGCGGCTCGGTGGAGTCGGCACGACATCGACGCCTGCCGCCGGTGCGCCGTTCGTGATCGAGGCCGACGAATACGACACCGCGTTCTTCGACAAGCGCAGCAAGTTCGTGCACTACCGGCCGCGCACCGCAGTGCTGAACAACCTCGAGTTGGACCACGCCGACATCTTCGACGACGTCGCCGCGATCGAACGCCAGTTCCACCACCTCGTGCGCACCGTCCCCGCGCGCGGTCGCGTCGTGGTGAACGCGCGCGACGCGAGCCTGCAGCGCGTGCTCGAGATGGGCTGCTGGAGCGAGGTGCTGCGCTTCGGCGCGCGGCGCGAGGAGCCCGGCGCGCTGCGTGCGCGGGGCGAGCCGCACGCGTTCGACGTGCTGCGCGGCGCGCTCAAGGTCGCGCGCATCGAGTGGGCGCTGCTCGGCGAGCACAACCAGCTCAACGCGCTCGCAGCGATCGCCGCGGCCGACCACGTCGGCGTCGAGCCGGCTGTCGCCGCGAAGGCGCTGGGGAGCTTCGGCAACGTGAAGCGTCGCCTCGAGCTGCGCGGCCAGGTGAACGGCGTCAAGGTCTACGACGACTTCGCACACCACCCGACGGCGATCCGCACGACCATCGACGGCCTGCGCCGCAAGGTCGGCGCCGAACGCATCGTCGCGGTGTTCGAGCCGCGCTCGAACACGATGAAGCTCGGCAGCATGAAGGCGCAGCTGCCATGGGCGCTCGAAGAGGCCGACCTCGCGTTCTGCCACGCCGGCGGCCTCGACTGGAGCGCGGTCGAGGCGCTCGCGCCGATGGGCGCCCGCGCGGCGGTCGGCTCGTCGATCGACGACCTCGTCACTCGCGTGGCGGCCGCGGCACGTCCCGGCGACCACATCCTCTGCATGAGCAACGGCGGCTTCGGCGGCATCCACGCGCGGCTGCTCGAGCGGCTCGCCGCGCGCGCCGCATGAAGCCAGGAGCGACCGCGATGCAACCTCCGGTCAGCCACGTTCTCTACCTGCACGGCTTCAAGTCGTCGCCGCAGTCGACCAAGGCGCGCCGCATGGCCGCGTGGTTCGCCGAGAACCGGCCCGACGTCGTCTGGTGGTGCCCCCAGCTGCCGGCGTCGCCCGCCGACGCGATGGCGCTGATCGTCGACGGTACGGGGGACTGGCCGGCAGAGCGCAGCGCCGTCATCGGCAGTTCGCTCGGCGGCTTCTACGCGACCGCGTATGCCGAGCGCACCGGCTGCCGTGCGGTGCTGCTGAACCCGGCGATCGAGCCGGCGCGCGACCTCGAGGCCCATGTCGGCGTGACCGAGGCATGGCACAGCGAGCAGCCGTTCGAGTTCCGGCCCGAGTACGTCGACGAGCTGCGCACGATTCATCCGCGAGCGTTGACGCGGCTCGAGCGCTACTTGGCAATCATCGCGAAGGGTGACGAGGTGCTGTCGTGGGAGGAGATGGCTGCGCGCTACGCCGGCTGCCAGGTCAAGCTGCTCGAGGGCAGCGACCACGCGATCAGCGAGTTCGAGGAGCACCTGCCGGAGGTGATCGGCTTTCTTGGGCTAGAGGTGCCGCGGGGGTGAGAGGGCTGCCGGGGCGTTCAGCGAGCAGTGCCGATGATGATGGCGTACGGCGGCAGCGACCGGGAAGCTGACGAAGCGCGGGAGGTCGTGCCGCGACGGACGCTGCGGGTGTCTCGCGCTGACGGACGCTGCGGGGGTTGTATTGACGCGACGGTGCGCCATCCTGCGCCATGGATGCGCTGCTGTCGGTGCCGCGCCGAACAGCAGTGTTGGGATTGTCGAGGCCCGTGACACGCCGGGTCAGCTTGGCGACGTCGACGATTCGATGCTCGCGCCATGGATGCGACGGGCGATACCGCCCACCTCTCGACGATCTTCGCCGTCGCTCGCTACCAGGCCGGCGCCAACTCCGCGAATCCGCTCGGCGCGTCGGCCGCGTTCTCGAAGGTGACGATCTCGTAGGCGCCCGGATCGGCGAGCAGCTTGCGCAACAGTGCGTTGTTGAGCGCGTGCCCCGACTTGAACGCGCTGTAGGCACAGAGCAGCGGATGGCCGGCGAGCGACATGTCGCCGATGGCGTCGAGGATCTTGTGCTTCACGAACTCGTCGCCGTAACGCAGGCCGTCGCTGTTGAGCACCTTGACGTCGTCGACCACGACCACGTTGTCGAGGCTGCCGCCGAGCCCGAGCCCGCGCGCGCGCATCAGCTCGACATCCTTGGTGAACCCGAACGTGCGCGCACGTGCGATCTCGGCCTTGTAGCTTCGCGGGGTCATGTCGAACACGACGCGCTGCCCGGTCTGGTTCACCGCCGGATGATTGAAGTCGATCTCGAAGGCAAGCCGATAGCCGTCGAATGGCTCGACGCGTGCCCACTTGAGCGACGCACCCTCGCCTTCGCGCACCTCGACCGCCCGGGTGATCCGCATGAAGCGCTTCGGTGCCGACTGGAGAACGATTCCTGCGCTCTGTAGCAGGTAGACGAACGCTGCCGAGGAGCCGTCGAGGATCGGAACTTCCTCGGCCGTGATGTCGACGCCAAGGTTGTCGATGCCGAGCCCGGCGCACGCCGAGAGCAGATGCTCGACCGTGCGCACCTGCGGGCCGTCGGGCTCGCCGTTGGCAGAAAGCACGGTCGCCATTCGGGTGTCGCAAACCGCCAGCGCGCGCGCCTTGATCTCCACCGCGACCGGCAGATCGACGCGCCGGAACACGATGCCGCTGTCAGCCGCCGCTGGCCGCAGTGTCATCTCGACGCGCTGTCCGCCGTGCACGCCGACGCCGACCGCGCGGGTCATCGACTTGAGGGTGCGCTGGGGGAGCATCCAGGGATTTTGGTTGATGAGCCGCATCCGGGCTCCCAACCTGCGGTGGGAAGGGGCTTCGCGTCCAGTGCGGGTGGAAGCGAAGGCGCCTCCAGCTTCCGCGCCTTGCGGAAATAGGCGGTGGTGCCGCTACGAGTGGGGGCCGGCGCGGCGAGCCACTGGCCAGCGCGCGAAAAGCGGCACCGTCGGTCCATCGCATGTGTCGTGGAGGATCGCCGCCAACGGCTCCGCCCCAACAACCACAGGTCCCTCGCGATCGGCTGGGCCTTTGCCTCGCGGTTTGCTCCTACTCTCCGGGTCGTCTCGAGCCGGCTCAGACCAGGCCGACCGCCACGCTGTCCCGCCGCCGTGTGAACAGGCACAAAGCTCGCGGCACGCCCGGTCGATTACGCGCTCAGAAGCAGTGACGCCAAGCCTGGGGTACAGGGCGGCCTTTCCCGAGCAAGTAATTATTGCGCGGCGCGACCACTCGCGAACTCGAGTATTCCGCCCGAGCAAACAAAAAGGCCCTCGTCCGTGGAGGGGCGAGGGCCTAGGGGGGTAATGTAGCCTGACGATGTCCTACTTTCACACGGGAACCCGCACTATCATCGGCGCTGAGGCGTTTCACTGTCCTGTTCGGGATGGGAAGGAGTGGGACCACCTCGCTATGGTCATCA
>NZ_JABWMJ010000007.1 GCF_013366375.1 Rhizobacter koreensis
GCTTGCGCGTCTTCTTGGTCGAGAGATTCAGGCCGAGTCCGAGCTGCTTCATGCTCGCCATCGTCGCGCCGGCGCCGACCTCATGCAAGACGGGTCAGCACGGGGTTATGCAGACCTTCCCTAATGCTCGCCGTAAACACACCTGCAATTAGTGCGCCAGCAAGAGCCGCCGAGATCTGTGGATGGAGACTCCCCACGGCGATAGAGCAAGCCGCAGCCTCTGCTGCGGCTTGTGCTATCGCAGGATGCGCCGTAGAGGCACATACGAAGCCAAGTGCAGTCAGGCGTTTCATCCCGGCAGTATCCATGTGAAGACATCTAACGTTCGACATGAGCGGCGGCCCAAAGGGCGTGAAGCGGCCTTTGCGCCGTCCGCTCGATGGAGGGGTTAGGCCCCGCCCCTTGAAAGCTTAGGTTCATATCGGAAGGACAGTCCGACGCTGCAGGATTGAAACCGCATTACCGAGGTTCGAGTGCAGACTGAAAGTATCTGTTATCGGTTCAATGAGTCTGAACTGGAACCAGCCAAGCAGACGGGGATGCGCGGGCCGTTCTTGCCGATGAAACTCGGGCCCAGCCTTATGAAAGAACAGCATTGCGTATCGACCATCCGGCGGCTCGACGCATGCGACGCAGCTTTGCGGAAGGATGTAGTGTGCTAGGACTCCGAGGCGCCAATCGGGTGGAACCAGGCCTTCGATAAGCGAGCAGCTGTCGAGCTCTCCGACAGTCACAGCGGGCGCCGAACTAAGGGCACCGATCCATGGCGGCCGCGGCGGAGCCGCATGCTCGAATTTCGTGGGTAGAGGGGCGTAGATCATCCATTCGCGTGTGTCAGCCTGCTGCGTCATCGTGAGGCCTATCGTTCGACATGAGCGGCGGCCGCAGGCGGGCGAAGCCTGCCGGAGGACGTCCGGTCGATGGAGTGGTTTGGCGTCATGCGCCCATAACGGCGCCGGCCGCGAAGAGGCCAAGCCATACTGGCAGCAGCGAGCTGCGGAATGCGTGCTCGATGAGGTAGCCGACGTACTTGTTGAACAGCAACCACTGCGGACCGCCAGCGAAAGGTCCGACGAGCGCGAAAGCTACAACCACGGCCAGGAAAGGTAGCGCGATGGCAAGCGCCCAAGCGCCTGCAAAGAGCACCCCGGCCGCTACAGGTCGAGCACGCGAGGGCGCGCGAGCGCGAGCTACCCGGCCGGCGAACGCTTGAGCAACGAACGCACTGACCACAAGGTAGAGAGCAGCGAGCCACGTGTGTGGTGCCGAAAAGGCATACGAGGTTGAGCTCAACGGGGCCATTCCAGGCGTCACGAAAGCTGATGAGGCTGCGAGGACGGAAGCTACTGAGACTACGCGGGCGTGCTCCATGGTGCCTAACGTTCGACATGAGCGGCGGCCGTAGGCAGGCGAAGCCTGCCGGAGGGCGTCCGCTCGATGGAGGGGTTAGGCCACACAGTCAGTCCACCTGTTCATACGGTACGAGGCGCCACAGACGCGGAGGCATGGCAACCATAGGCGGAAGCTCAACTGGCCCATACGATGAGAGAAGTGGCAGGCGCTGGTTCCAAGAGTGCATGTAAAAGGCGACCCGATATTGATTCTCGGTAGGCAGTTCGTTGAAGCTGAAGTCTCCCAGCAAATGCTCGCCGTCTGCGGTGAGAAACTTCTCGCACCAAGCGACTTGCCACCGACCTTCCGGCACCTGTGGATTCGGCTGGATGAATTCGCCTACGCTAAACGAAGCGTCTGGTTGCTCAACAAGTACTTCAACTAGTGCTGCAGACGATAGCTCTTGCTCAAAGTATGCACGCCGCTCGGCAAGTTCATCTTCCGATAGCGCCACGATCTCCGCCTCGCGACCTACCCGCTTCAGGAATGCCTTAGTCTCCGCGGAGAAGTTGATCGGGTTCTGCGACTCGATTTCCCGCTGCACGAACTCCGCGTACTCGACTTCGTTCGCCTTCGGCGAGTAGACGCCAATGACTTGGAGCGAAGGCATATGGGGCCTAACGTCGGAGTTGACCGGCACGCACCGGCAAGGCGGCGCGAGACGTATGCCCCCGCGCACGGCTCGCGGCGCCTTGCCGGTGCGTGTCCGCGTCGAACGACCTGTTAGGCATCAGCGGCACGGGTCGCCTCACTAGTATTTGCGGCCGACGGCTTGGGTGTACGCCGATGTACGGCCGCTTTGTACTTCCGGACTCGGCTTGCCAGTTCGTTCACCAGAGCTGCCCCCTCAGGCGCCATGCGCGCGAGCTTGTCATTGATGCTCTTGAAGTCGGGAGTGTCAGTGATCTCGTGCATCAGATCGTTGCGCTTGTCCTTCCAGCGCTTGATTCGTCCAAGGAGCTCTTTGTGGACGTTCTTGAGACAGTCCTCATCTCGCGGGTGAATCTTCTCCGAGATGTGCTCGAGCTTACGATCCAGGCCGCGAAGGGTCTTCAGAAATGCCTCACCTTGGGTGGGGTACGCGTGGCGGATCACGGAGTTGAACCGATCTTCGACAATCGCGTACTGAATCCAGCACGCCTCCATGTAGTAGCCCGCGGCGTCGGCCTTCTTCATTCGCGCGAGAAGGTCTTTGTACAGATTTGTCTTGGTCATTGGGGTATGTGGTTCTGCTTCAGAGCGCACTGCTACACGATCATGGGCTCGTTCGGACCGCAGCGCACACCGCAATCATGGCGCACCAGCCTTCGAGCTTTCGGGTCGCGGCTTTGCGCGCGCGGCCTTCGCTGCATAGGCCGGGTCGAAAGAAGCAATCGGCTCCAGCCCCAGATCGAACGGCTTGTATCTACCCTTGAACTGGGGCTCACCGGGTAGACGAGCGATATCTCTCCAATAGGCGGGCTCAAGCTTGCCGCCCTCGTCTGTTCGCGGTCTCCTGATGCATCGGGCTACTACTTGCTCACATACACCGTCGAGGAGCGATGTGTTCTTATATCCGCTCGCACAAGCAGAAAGTAAATGGAATAGCGCCGTGAGCGCCGCGGTTGCCTCGTCCAGTTCCGGCTGGGCACCGCGATGGATGAATTCGTTCCGGGCCTTCCGCGCTCGGTTGAGAGCGCGATACGTTTCAGTCTGAATGAGACCTTTTTGAAAGAGAACCTCAATGCGGGCGGAAGTGGTCCAAACCCGATAGTCCTTAAGAAATCCACTACGGTTCGGGATGGCGTCTGCCTGAACCTTAGCCTCGATCTCCATCCGCCACATCCGGCTGATCGCCTGCTCGATCGAAGTCCACAAGCATGTTAGCGCCTCTGCCAGCGATCCGGCGACGTAGTGCGTTACTCCAGCCAGAGCAATCTCAGGGCTTAGAGGTTCACAATGACTCAAGACTGAGCGACCTCTGATGACTGCCTTCTGCAAAGCTGCCAGCGTGATCGTTTTTCGATCGAGAAGAATGATGTTGTCGCTGATGCTGGCGCTTCGGTCCCGGAGAGCTGAGTGCAAGGACGTGTTGCGACTAGCTCCGCTCAACATTCGTATGTATCCGGTCTTGAACAGCCATCCCCTGCAAATGTCTGCGGGTGCCGCCCCTTCCGTGTACACGCCGCCTAGAAGCATCTCTAGAAACACGCGATTGAATATCTTCAGGGCGACTTCCGGCGCGGAGAATTCAGGAAGTGCTGGCATGGCGAGGCTTCCATCGAAGCCTACTAGCATCATGTACGGCGCTACGTTGCCATCAATAAATCCACTCGCGCGATTGAGCTTAAGGTAGTCGTACGTGGAGCGATTGATGTCTTCGAGCGAAGGTCTCCAGTGATCACGTTGGTCCTTCGCAATAAGCTTCAGCGGCGCGCTTACTGCCATGACGAGGGGCATTCCTTCGGGCATTTCCGGATCGACAGACGCTGTCATTGCTTCGTTCCCTGTCCTGTGCACACGGGGCTTGTTCATGGATCGCTCGGGGTGGTCTGATCTTCACCCGAGCACTGGCGGCACGGAAAGGAGAGTTCTTGCTGGGATAGCACGGAGGGGTAAGGATCGCAGTCTTCATGGGGCCTAACATGATCTAGAGCGCAATCGCGCCCCGTAAACAGGTTATCTGGCAGAAGCGATTGCGTATCCATTTACGCCACCGGCTTCTGCACAGACTCAACCGACCCTACGCTGTGTCAATTCGCCGCAAAGCAGTAAAGCAGCCCCGCCCCACCCGTCCCCTTCAGCGCATCCTGGCTGCACCCGCCGCGCGACAAGTGCGACGAGTTCCACGACTTCGCCGGCGCGCTGTCGTCGAGGCCCATGCGGTCGTGGTGGCCGACCATGGCGGCGCCGTCGGGGCCGCTGTGGGTCCAGTTGCGGCAGGTGGAGTCGACGTTGCCGGAGATGAAGGTGCCGTCGGGCTGCGAGCCGGTCAGCACGTCGTGCATGTTGGGCGTGTCGCCGCGGCCGTTGACGGTGGCGCCCTTCTCGGTGAGCGCGGTCTGCTTGTTGATGTTGTTCCCGGCGCCGTGCAGCGCGGCGACGTCGCTGGCGATCAGCTGGCCCTTGGCGTTGTGCCAGGGGCCGCGGCCGATGCGGTCGCGGGCGTTGACGCCGGCGGTGCCGCCCGCGGGTTGCGCGCTGAGATACGCGCGCCAGGTGCGCGAGCCGGCCCCGGCCGAGGCGGCGAGCGTCTGGCAGATGCGGTCGGCGCCGGCCAGGCCGCCGAGGTCGGCACCCTTGCCCGAGCCGGCGCTGGTCACGAAGAACGACATGCCGGGGCCGGAGCCCTGCCCCGGCTGGCTGGGCGTATTGCCACAGGCGGCGATGCCGGCGACGGCGACGACGGCGGCAGCGATGAGGGTCTGGCGCTTGAGGGTGGCTCGCATGAGGGTCTCCTGGGGTCGTGCCGCCGGGCGGCGGCGATGAAGGACGCTGGAGCATAGGCAAAGCCGCCTCGTTGCGCACCGGTGGTCGGCCCTGTGCGGCAGCCGGGCAACGCTGGGTCGATCGCGTTCGAGCGAGGTGAGGCTTCGACGCACGCGAGGCCGGCACGATGGGCGAGCGGCTTGGCAGGCGTACTGGGCGCCGGGCGCGCCCTCGCTGTCCTCGATTTCCATGGCCGTGGGGAAGGCACCCGAGACGGTCGTCCCATGGCCGCCATACCGCAAGCTCGCTCCACCCGTGCGAAGCTCGCGCGATGCATCGCCGACACCTGCTCCGCTCGCTGCTCGCGCTGGCCGGCGTTTCCCCGGCCGCTTCCGCCCTGGAGCCGCGTTCGCTTGTCTTTCCGCGCGACTTCGGGTCGCACCCCGAGACGCGCATCGAGTGGTGGTACATGACCGGCGAGTTGCGCGTGCGTTCGGCCGGCAGCAGCGCCTCCGCTCGCGACACGGGCCGCACGACGGACCGCGGCGACGACGTCACGCGGGCAGCGAACCGAGCGTCAGAGGCCGCACGCCCGTCGGCGGCGCCCGCCAACACGGCATCGGGCCCCGCCGACACCTTCGGCTTCCAGGTCACCTTCTTCCGCTCGGCGACCGGCCTCGCCGCCGCCTCGCCGAGCCGCTTCGCTGCGCGCCAGCTCGTCTTCGCTCACGCCGCGCTCAGCGACCTCGCCGGCCGGCGCCTGCGCCACGACCAGCGCATCGCGCGTGCCGGGTTCGGCGTCGCGAGCGCGGCGGAAGCCGACACGGCGCTGGTGCTCGACGGCTGGCGGCTCAGCCGCGAAGCGGCAGCCCCGGTTGGGCACTACCGGACTCAGCTCCAGAGCGACCTCGCCGGCTTCGCCTTCGACTTCACCGTCACGCCGACGCAGCCGGTGCTGCTGCAGGGCAACGCCGGCTGGTCGCGCAAGGGCGGCCGCGCCGAGCAGGCGAGCTTCTACTACAGCGAGCCGCAGCTCGCGGTCGCCGGCCGCCTGCGCGTCGACGGCCGCACGCTCGACGTCGACGGCCGCGCCTGGCTCGACCACGAGTGGAGCGACTCGCTGCTCGAGGCCGGCGCGGTAGGCTGGGACTGGATCGGCATGAACCTCGACGACGGCAGCGCGCTCACCGCGTTCCGCATCCGCGACGCGCAAGGCGGCACGCGCTGGGCGGGCGGCAGCTTCCGCCGTGCCGGCGGGTCGGTGCAGGACTTCGCGTCGGGCGACGTGCGCTTCGAGCCCGTGCGGCGCTGGACCAGCGCGGCAACGCGCGCGACCTACCCGGTCGAGTGGACCGTCGACACGCCCGCCGGGCGCTTCGCGGTGAAGGCGTTGCTCGACGACCAGGAGCTCGACAGCCGGTCGAGCACCGGCTCGGTCTACTGGGAAGGCCTCAGCGACCTGCTGGACGCGAGCGGCCGGCGCGTCGGGCGCGGCTATCTGGAGATGACGGGGTACGCGGCGCCGCTGGCGCTTTGAGCAGGCGCGACTCGGCGCGATCTCGTGTCGGCACCCCGCTCGCGTTGCCGAGCCCGGCGGCTCTCTCTCGCCAACCACAAGAAAAAAGCCGGCCGGAACAACGCCCCGCCGGCTTCTTCATCTGCAGCGCAACCAGCGGCGCCGAAACACCGCTGCGGTCACGGGGGCGTCAATGCGCTCCGCCCACGTCCCCGCCGCCGCCGAGCGTCGGCTTCGTCATCCACACCAGTCCGAGCAGCACCACGAACAGCCCCGCCGACAGCATGAAGAGGTCGGTCGCGGCCATCGTGAACGCCTGCTGGTCGACGAGGCGGTTGATGGTGCCGAGCGCCTGATCGGTGCTCATGCCGCCCGCGCGCAGCTGGTCGAGCGTCGCCATCGCGGCGGCGTTGCCGCGGTTCACCGACTCGGCAAGCTGCGCGTGGTGCAGCACCGCGCGGTCCTCCCACGCGGTGGTGAAGAGCGAGGTGCCCATCGCGCCGGCGGTGATGCGAACGAAGTTGCTGAGTCCGGCCGCTGCGGGCATCTTTTCCGGGCCGAGGCCCGAGAAGATCACGGCCTGCAGCGGGATGAAGAAGAACGCCATCGCCGCACCCTGCATCAGTGTGGGGATCAGCACGGTGCGGAAGTCGGCCTGCACGTTGAAGCGCGACCGCATCCACAGCACCAGCGCGAAGCCCAGGAACGCCACGGTCGCCAGGCGCCGCGGGTCGATCTTCGAGACGTTCTTGCCGACCCACGGCGAGAGCACGATCGCCAGCAGGCCGACCGGCGCCATCGCCAAGCCCGCCCAGGTGGCGGTGTAGCCCATGTACTGCTGCAGCCAGAGCGGCAGCAGCACCACGTTGCCGAAGAACAGGCCATACGCGACCGAGAGCGCCAGCGTGCCGGCCATGAAGTTGCGACGCCCGAAGAGGCGCAGGTCGACGATGGGGTTCTTCTCGGTGAGCTCCCAGGCCAGGAAGAACAGGAAGCCGACCACCGCGACAACCGCGAGCACGACGATCTGCGTGGAGCCGAACCAGTCGAGCTCCTTGCCCTTGTCGATCATGATCTGCAGCGCGCCGACCCAGAGCACCAGAAGCCCCAGGCCGACGAAATCGAGCGGCAGCTTCTTCGGGCCGGGGTCGCGCTCGCGGTAGATCGACCACGTGATCGCGGCCGCGATCATCCCGACCGGGATGTTGATGTAGAAGATCCACGGCCACGACATGTTGTCGGTGATCCAGCCGCCGAGCAGCGGCCCCATCACCGGCGCCACCAGCACGGTAATCGCCCACATCGCCATCGCACTGCCCGCCTTGGCGCGCGGGTAGCTCGACAGCAGCAGCGTCTGCGAGAGCGGGATCATCGGCCCGGCGACCAGGCCCTGCAGCACGCGGAACGCGATCAGCAGGCCGATGTTGGGCGCCAGGCCGCACAGCCACGACGCCAGCACGAACAGCAGGATGCTCGCGACGAACAGGCGCACCGGTCCGAAGCGCTGGGTCAGCCAGCCGGTGAGCGGCACCGAGATCGCGTTGGCGACCCCGAACGAGGTGATGACCCAGGTGCCCTGCGCAGGGCTCACGCCCATGTCGCCGGCGATCGCCGGAATCGACACGTTCGCGATCGACGAGTCGAGCACGTTCATGAACGTCGCGAGCGACAGCGCGATGGTGCCGAGCACCAGCTGGCTGCCGTGCAGCGGCGGGTACTCGACATGACGCGGCGGCGCGGCGGGCGCCGCAGCGGCCGGCCCCGAACCCTCGCGCGGATCGCCCGCAGCGACAGCAGTCGACGACATGGCGATGGCTTAGCGGTTGGACGCCGGCACGCGCGCCGCGGCGGTCTGCGTGTGGGCAGCAGCCGGGGCGCGGCTGGCGTGCGACGCCGGGTCGGCGTGCGTGGCCCCCTGGTCGCCGGCCGGGCCGCCGTGCGTGGCTGCGTTCGACGGCGCAGCCGTCGCGGGCCGGGCGGCGCGGCCGAGGTTGGCCGCAATGATGCGTTGCACCTCGGCGTCTGCACCGGCGTTGACCTGGTCGAACACCTGCGTGGCCGCCCGCGTGGGCTGGCGCGTCGCGTCCGAGAGGATCGGCCCCTGCACGTTGCTGACGTCGACCTTGGCTTCCATCGAGAGGCCCACGCGCAGCGGGTGCTCGGCGAGCTCCTTCGGGTCGAGCGCGATGCGCACCGGCACGCGCTGCACCACCTTGATCCAGTTGCCGGTGGCGTTCTGCGCCGGCAGCAGCGCAAACGCCGAGCCGGTGCCGGCCCCCAGGCCTTCGATCGTGCCGTGGTAGACCACGCGCTTGCCGTACACGTCGGCTTCGAGCGTCACCGGCTGGCCGATGCGCACGCTGCGCAGCTGGCTTTCCTTGAAGTTGGCGTCGACCCAAAGGTCGCCGAGCGACACCACCGACATCAGCGGCACCCCCGGCTGCACGCGCTGGCCGAGCTGCACGCTGCGCTTGGCGATGTGGCCGTCGACCGGCGCGATCAGGTCGACGCGCGCCAGCGCGAGGTAGGCCTCGCGGACGCGGGCGGCGGCGCGCAGCACGTTCGGGTGATCCTCGACCGCAACGCCTTGCGTGAGCGACTGGTTCGACGCGAGCTGCTCGCGCGCGGCGGTCGCGCCGGCTTCGGCGGCGGCGAGCGCGGTGCGCGCGGCGGCGAGCTGGGCGTTCGCGTGGTTGAACTCCTCGGCACCGACCGCGCCGCTCGCCACCAGCGGGGCGCGACGGTTGACGTCGTCCTGCGCGCGGGCGACGTCGCTGCGGGCCCGCGCCACGTCGGCGACGCGCGCCGAGATCTGCGCGTTGTAGGTGTTGTTGTTCACGTAGAGGATGCGCGCCTCGCGCACCGCCTGGGCCAGCTGCGCCTCGGCCTGCTCAAGCGCGACGTGGGCGTCGGCCGGGTCGAGCTTGACCAGCGTGGTGCCGGCCTTCACGAAGTCGGTCTCGTCGGCGTTGATCGCGACCACCGTGCCGCCGACCTGCGGCGTCAGCTGCACCACGTTGCCCTGCACGTAGGCGTTGTCGGTGCTCTCGTAGTGGTCGAGCACCAGGAGGTAGTAGATGCCGTAGGCGATGCCGGCCAGCAGCACCAGCGCGGTGACGCCGAGCAGCGCTTTCTTCCGCGCCGGGTTGCCGGTGCGCGCCGGGACCGCCGTCGCGGCGGGTGTCGCCGGTGCGTTCGCGGCGCCGGCAGTCGGGGTGGCGTTGTCGTTGGACTTCATCGGGAGACTCCGGCAAGCGTGGTGTTCGGGGTGGCGCTGGCGGTGGCGGGCGCAGCGCGGTCGGCGCGGGCGGTCGCCGGCGCGGGGGCGCGGAAGCCGCCGCCGAGGGCGCGGATCAGCAGCACCTGCGCATCGAGCGCACGCGCATCGAGGTCGGCGCCCTGGCGGCGCTGGTTCAGCACGTTGGTTTCGGCGTTGAGCACGGTGAGATAGGTCGTGAGGCCGGCGCGGAAGCGCTGCGTCGCCGCCGCGTAGGCCGCCTCGGCGGCCGCGGCCGCAGCCGCCTGCTCGCGCTGCTGGCGTTCGATGGCACGCAGCGAGCCGATCTGGTCGGCGACCTCGCGCACCGCATCGACGATCGCGCCGTTGTAGCTCTCGATCGCCGCGTCGACGTCGGCGGCGCGGCCGGCCAGGTTGGCGCGCAGGCGGCGCCCGTCGAAGATCGGCAGGCGGATCGCGGGGCCGGCGCCGTACTGCTCGCTGCCCGAACGCACCAGGCGGTCGAGCCCGAGGCTCGACAGGCCCACGAACGCGGTGAGGTTGACGTTCGGATAGAACTGCGCGCGCGCCGCGGCGACCTCGCGGGTCGACGCCTCCACGCGCCAGCGCGCGGCGGCGATGTCGGCGCGCTGGCCGAGCAGGTCGGCCGGCACCTCGGTCGGGAGCGGGCGCGCGTGCAGCCCGGCAAGGCGCGGCGTCAGGCCGGCAAGCGCCTTCGGCGGCTGCAGCGTCAGCGCGGCGAGCGCGTTGCGCGCCAGGGTGATCTGCTCCTCGACCGCCTCCGCCTGCTGGCGCGTCTCGGGGATCGCGCCTTCGCCGACGCGCAGCTCGACCACGGTGTCGAGGCCCGCCTGGACGCGCTGGCGGATGAGCCCCAGCGTCTGCTCGCGCTGGCCGATCGAGCGCGCGAGCACCTCGCGCTGCTCGAGCATGCGGGCGAGCTGCACGTAGCTGCGCGCGACGTTGGTGGCGAGCAGGTTGCGCGCGGCCTGCGCGTCGGCTTCGGCCGCGCGCTGGCTGCCGAGGGCGGCCTCGAGCGCGGCGCGATGGCGGCCGAAGAAGTCGAGCTCCCACGAGCCGGCGAGCTGCGCGTTGGCGGTCGTCATCATCGAGCCGGCCACCGGCGGCGGGATCATGCCGTTGGCGGTGAAGCGCTGGCGCGTCGCGTCGGCGGTGATCTGGCCCTGCGGGCCCTCCGCCGCTTCGGCACCGGCGACGCCGGCCGCGGCGCGCGCGATGCGCGCTTCGGCCACGCGCAGGTTGGGGCTGCCGGCGAGCGCGCGCTCGATCAGGCTGCTCAGCTGCGGGTCGTCGAACTCACGCCACCAGTCGGCGGCGAGCGGAGCCGCGAGCGGCGCGCCGGTGACGCCGACCTGCGCCGGCTCGATCGCCTGCGCCTTGGGCGCGATGCCGCCGGTGCTGGCGCAGCCGCCGAGCGTCAGCACGACGCTCGACGCGATCGCCACCACCAGCGCCGTCACGGTCGGCGGCGGGGTCCATCTGCGGATCTTGTCGTTGATGTTCACGGTGTTCTCGGGATGCGTCGCGACGACGCGGTTCGGGTCGGTCATGCCGCCGCCTTCAGCGCTTCCGCGTTGGCCAGCATGCGGCGCAGCAGGTTCTTGAGGGTCTGGAACTCGGCCTCGCTGAAGCCCGCCAGGTGCTCGTTGAGCACGCTCGACAGCGCGACCGGCACCTTGTCGGCGGCGGCCTCGCCTTCGGGCGTGAGCACGATGCGGACCACCCGGCGATCGTCGGTCGAGCGCTCGCGGCGGCACAGGCCCTTGGCCTCGAGCCGGTCGAGGAGGCGCGTCATCGCGCCCGGATCGGTCTGCATCTCGCGGGCGAGCTCGGCGACGGTCGACGCCTTCTCGCGGCGCAGCAGGAAGAGCGGGCCCCACTGCGCGTGCGTGAGTCCGCACGGCTCGAGGCGGGCGTCGGTTGCCGCTGCGACCGCGATCAGGACGCGGCGCATCAGGAAGCCGACGCTCTCCTCGGTGCAGTAATCCGTGGCGGCGTAGAAGTCGGCGGGGTTCAAGGGACAAGCCATGACCGCGAATATACTTGCCTAGGCATTGATTGTCAAGGCTTTGTTTGCCGGTACACTCTTCGCCATGTCGAGTTCTTCTCCTGCCGCCGGCCACGCGCCCGCGGTCGCCTCGGCCGCCGAGCCCGCCCGCCGCAACGTGCGGGCGCTGCGCGGGCTCGTGCCGTTCCTGCGGCCGTATCGCGGCCGCATCGCGCTCGCCGGGGTGTTCCTGGTGCTCGCCGCGTTGACCACGCTGGCGTTCCCGATCGCACTCAAGTCGCTGATCGACGAGGGCCTGATTGCCGCCGATCCGGGGGCGCGCGTGCTCGCATTGCGCGGCCACTTCTTCGAGCTGTTCGGCGTCGGCGTCGCGCTCGGCGTGTTCTCGGCGTTGCGCTTCTTCATGGTCACGTGGCTGGGCGAGCGCGTGACCGCCGACCTGCGCGACGCCGTCTACGCGCACGTGGTGCGCCAGAGCCCCGAGTTCTTCGAGACCACGCAGACCGGCGAGGTGCTGTCGCGCCTGACGACCGACACGACGCTGGTGCAGACGGTCGTCGGCTCGAGCCTCTCGATGGGCCTGCGCAACACCGTCATGGGGCTCGGCGCGATGGCGATGCTGATCGTCACCAACCCGCGCGTGATGACGCAGGTGCTCGGCATCCTGGTGCTGGTGGTGCTGCCGTCGCTGTTCTTCGGGCGCCGCGTGCGCAAGCTCTCGCGCGCCAGCCAGGACCGCGTCGCCGACTCGAGCGCCATCGCGGCCGAGGTGCTGAACGCGATTCCCGTGGTGCAGAGCTACGTGCAAGAGGAGCGCGAGGCGACGCGCTTCGCGCGCTCGACCGAGGACGCGTTCGAGACGGCCGTGCGGCGCACCCGCATGCGCTCGATGCTGGTCGCGTTCATCATCAGCGCGACCTTCGGCGCCCTGCTCTGGGGCCTGTACCAGGGCACGCAGGCGGTGATCCGCGGCGACATCACGGCCGGCCACCTGGGCCAGACCGTGGTCTACGTGGTGCTGCTGGTGAGCAGCGTCGCGGTGCTGTCCGAGGTGTACGGCGATCTGTTGCGCGCGGCCGGCGCGACCGAGCGGCTGATGGAACTGCTTCAGCTCCGCTCGCCGATCGTCTCGCCGCCGGTGCCGGTGAAGCCGCAGCCCTCACGCGCCGGTGCCAGCGTGCAGCTGCAGCGGGTGACGTTCCGCTACCCGTCGCGGCCGAACCAACCGACGCTGATCGGGTTCGATCTCGACGTGAAGGCCGGCGAGACCGTCGCGCTCGTCGGCCCGAGCGGTGCCGGCAAAAGCACGGTGTTCCAGCTGCTGCTGCGCTTCTACGACGTTGCGGAAGGCGAGGTGCGGATCGACGGCGTCCCGGTGCGCGACCTCGCGCTCGCCGACCTGCGCCATCGCATCGGCATCGTCCCGCAGGACAGCGTGATCTTCTCGGCCGACGCGCTCGAGAACATCCGCTACGGCAAGCCCGACGCGAGCGACGACGAGGTGATCGCTGCGGCCAAGGCCGCGTTCGCACACGACTTCATCACCGCCCTGCCCGACGGCTACCGCACCTTCCTCGGCGAGCGCGGGGTGCGTCTCTCGGGCGGCCAGCGCCAGCGCATCAGCATCGCGCGGGCGATCCTCAAGAACCCGCCGCTGCTGCTGCTCGACGAGGCGACGAGCGCGCTCGACGCCGAGAGCGAGCGCATGGTGCAGGCCGCGCTCGAGTCGGCGATGAAGGACCGCACCACCCTGGTGATCGCACACCGCCTGTCGACCGTGCAGCGCGCCGACCGCATCGTCGTCATGGAGGCCGGGCAGATCGTCGAGACCGGCACGCACGCGGAGCTCGCCGCATCGGGCGGGCTCTACGCGCGGCTGGCGGCGCTGCAGTTCGACCGCTGAGCCAGGCGACCGCCTGGCTGTGGCAGCCGCCCACGGCCGCCCATAATCGCCGCTTTGCCGAGCCCGCCACCGTGTCCGACCTGCCCGCCCGCCCCGTCCGAACGACGTACGAGGACTTCATGCGCCACGTGCGCGACCACGGGGTGCAGAAGGCCGACCGCACCGGCACCGGCACGCGCAGCGTGTTCGGGCACCAGATGCGCTTCGACCTGAGCGAGGGATTCCCGCTCGTCACGACCAAGAAGGTGCACTTCCGCTCGATCGTCCTCGAGCTGCTGTGGTTCCTGCGGGGCGACAGCAACGTGCGTTGGCTGCAGGAACGCGGCGTGACGATCTGGGACGAGTGGGCCGCGCCCGACGGCGAGCTCGGGCCGGTCTACGGCGTGCAGTGGCGCTCGTGGCCGACGCCGGGCGGCGGTCACGTCGACCAGATCGCGGCCGTCGTCGAGCAGCTCAGGACCAACCCCGACTCGCGCCGCATCCTGGTGAGCGCGTGGAACGTCGCCGACCTGCCGAAGATGGCGCTGCTGCCGTGCCACGCCCTGTTCCAGTTCTACGTCGCGCCGCCGACGGAGCCGGGCGGCCGCGGCAGGCTGAGCTGCCAGCTCTACCAGCGCAGCGCCGACATCTTTCTCGGCGTGCCGTTCAACATCGCGAGCTACGCGCTGCTGACGCACATGCTCGCGCAGCAGTGCGAGCTCGACGTCGGTGACTTCATCTGGACCGGCGGCGACTGCCACATCTACGCCAACCACATGGAGCAGGTCGAGCGCCAGCTCGCGCGCGAGCCGTTCCCGTTCCCCACGCTCGAGATCGCACGCAAGCCCGCGTCGATCTTCGACTGCGAGGAAGCCGACTTCGTGCTCGTCGACTACCAGCACCACGCGGGGATCAAGGCGCCGGTGGCGGTGTAGCCGTCGGTTCCCGCCTTCGCGCTCGGGTCGCGCGACGCTGGCGGCCGCGACGTCGAAGCGGGCAACGCCATGAAAAACGCCGCTGCGGTGCAGCGGCGTCGTCGTCGATGCAGCCCGGCAGGGCTGCCGCACTCAGGCTCGTGGAGCTGCCTTGCGGCGCCGCGTCACCGCGCCGGCCACCCCGACCGCGGCCAGCATCAGCGCGAGCGTGGTCGGCTCCGGAACCTGCGCGATCAGCAGGTCGTTGACCGCGACGAACGAGCCACGGTCGGCGATGCTGACGGTCAGCGACACCAGCGACGCGTTCGAGGTGAAGCCTCGGAACGACGACGCGGTGGCATTGAGGATCGTCTCGACGGCCGTCGCGCCCAGCGCATCAAGCACGCTGATCGTGATGTTCTGGCCCGCGAGGAACATGCCGTCCACGTCGGCACCGAAGAAGTTGCCGCCGATCGCCTTGACGCGGTCGTTGAAGCCGCTGAACGTGATCGAGGCGCCGGAGAAGTTGGTCGACAGCCAGGTGTCGGCCCCGCTCCCGGCGCTGTAGAAGCCGCCTTCACTGGTGGCCGAGAAGCTGTACATGCCCGCATTCACGGTGTAGGGCGACGCGGTGAAGCCGATCGGCAGGCCGTTGAACGACTGGCTCGCGGGTGCGAACTGATTCTGGTTGAACGCTGCAGTGGAGCTGGAGACGACGATCGCCGCGCTCGCGGCGCTGGAGAGGGCCACCAGCGCTGCGGCAGCAGCGACCTTGAGGACGGATGTGTTGAATGACATGGCTGTTTTCCTTTGTTCGTGTGTCGATGAAGGGAACGCTACGGTGCGGCGCCGCCGCGTGCCTCGGGATGTTCCCGTGGCCGCCGCAGCCTCTGCATGGTTAGGCCGCGTCGCGCATCAGTTGAAGAGCGACAGATCGATCGCGTTGCCCATGACCTCGTAGCCCGCGTTGTTGGGGTGCAACTGGTCGCCGCTCTGCAGGTCGTTGCGCATCATCCGCGGGTTGGCCGGGTCGCGGATCACGGCGTCGAAGTCGACGTAGCCATCGGTTTCGCGAGTGGTGCGGATCCAGTTGTTGATGAGGATCCGCCTCGCCTCGACGACGTCGGTGGCGCGCCCGAATGGCGTGATGGTGGCGATGAAGATCTTCATCTGCTGTGCGCGGGCGCGGATCGCGACCTGACGCAGCGCCGAGATGATGTCTTCACCCGAGGTGCCGCCGTTCGCGTCGTTGATGCCGAGCAGCACGATGACGTACTTGGCACCGGTTCGCGCGATCACGTCGGCGTCGAAACGCGCGAGTGCGCTCGGGTTGGTCGAACCCGCGCCGACCGACACGCGGTTGCCGCTGATGCCGACGTTCGCGATGCCGAGGCGGTTGGCCGGCAGCAGGCGTCGCGCGAGCACGTCGGGCCAGCGGCCGTTCGAGTTCGTGACCATGCCGAAGCCTTCGGTGATCGAGTCGCCGAGCGCGACGATGGCGCCGCGGTTGCCCGGTGCGACCACGTCGATCGAGGCCAGGAACTGCCAGATCGTGCGCGTGCCCGCTTGCGGGAACGCCGTCGAGCCGACGAAGTTGCCCTCCTGCGAGAGATAGTTGGTCTGGCGCGCGCCGCTGAACACCGACAGCACGTTGCCCGTCGCCGAGGTGTCACCCGGGATGTACAGGTCGACCGCCATGTCGACCAGGTCGGGCACCGTGAGGTCGACCCAGTCGCTCAGCATCTCGGAGAACGGCGGGATGACGATGCTCGAGCTGCCGCTGAACGTGAGCGGGCGGCTGGTCGAACCATCGATGCCGTTGTCGGTGGTGCGCAGCGCGACCTGCGCGCCACCAATCGTGAGCGGCTGCGGATTCCAGCGGTTCGTCAGTCGCACCCGCACCCGCGTCCCGCCGATGCTGATGTGCGCGATCTGGCGCAGCGTCTGGTTGTTGACGCGGTTGCCGGTGGCCGGGTTCGCCGACACGATCGGCGCGCTCCAGGTGGCGACGGTGTCGACCTCGCTGCCATCCCGCAGCTGAGCCGCAGCGCCCATCGGCAACGCGATTGCCAGCGCTGCGACGCACGCGGTCGCGCCCTGCACGAGCCGGCGCCGCAACACGTCGAAGCCGAACAGGCCCCACGTCTGGCCGGGCTGCCCGGAACCTTTGCTTCCAGTGAATTTCATTCGAGTCTCCTAATCGGGTGTGGATCGCGGCGGGTGACCTGGTCACTCATCGGCCGGCGATCGCCGTGATTCGATCGATCGAGGTTCAGAACAGACGCGGGCGCGGCCGGATCAGCTGCGCGAGGTCGACCGCGTTGGCCATCGCCTGGTAGCCCAGGCTGTTCGGGTGCAGCGTGTCGCCGCTGTCGAACTCGGCGCGCATCACGCGCGGGTTGGCAGGGTCGCGGGTGGCCAGATCGAAGTCGATCACCGCGTCGTACATGCCGCTGTTGCGGATCCAGTCGTTGACGACGACGCGCTGCGCCTCGCGGGCTTCGGGCGCCGCGCCGTACGGCGTGAGCGTCGCGCCGAGGATGCGCTTGCGCTTGGCGTGCGCGCGCGTGATCAGCTGACGGTGCCCCTCGATGATCCGGTCGGCGGTCGCGCCGCCGCTGATGTCGTTGATGCCCTCGAGCACGATGATCGTGTAGGCGCCGGTCTGCGACAGCACGTCGCGATCGAAGCGCGCGAGCGCCGGATCGCCGGTGCCGCCGGTGAGCACGCGGTTGCCGCCGATGCCGAGGTTGACGACGCCCATCGGCGCGCTCGCCGTCGCCGCGAGCAGGCGACGTGCGAGGTAGTCGGGGTAGCGCGTGTTGGTGTTGGGCGTCGACTGGCTGCCGTCGGTGATCGAGTCGCCGAAGCACACCACCGAACCGGGCGAGCGTGCGTTGGACACGTCGACGCCGGTCAGGAAGTACCACGCCGTGCGCGACGTGGTGGCCGTGAACGACCCCGCGCCGAGTTGGTTGCCCTCGCCGAGGTACGACAGCACCTGCGTGGCCGGGCGCGCGTTGTGCAGCGTCACCGGCGAGGTGCCCGACGAGGTGTTGGACGCGATGTAGACGTCGATCGTGAGGTCGCCCTCGTTCGGCACGTTCCACGAGATCCAGTCGCTGTAGAGCTCGCCGAACGCCGGGATGTTGAACGTCGGCCGTCCATTGAACAGCAGCTGGCGCGCCGAGCCGGCGGCGATCTGGTCGGCACTGCCGGTGAGCGCGACGGAAGCACCGCTGATGAGAAGCGGCGTCGTTCCGTAGCGGTTCGACAGCTTCACGCGCAGCGAGTCGCCGCCGACGCTCAGGTGCACCTGCTGGCGAATGGTCTGGTTGTTGATCTGGTTCGCGGCAGCGGGCGCCGCCGAGACCGGGGCCGTCGACCAGCTTGCCGACGAGTTGAGGTCCTGGCGCGAGATCGCGGCCGCTTCGTTCGACCAGCCGAGACCCGCGGCCACCGCCGGCACGCCGACGACGAACGCGCGGCGATCCAGCTTGATGCCGGCACGGTCCGTCGGCTGGGTGGGCAAGACTTTCGATTTCATCGTGCGTTCTCCTCGTGGCAGTGAGCGGGCATCGAGTCACGGAATTTCCGTCTCATCGGTTGTCTCCTTGGTGTTGTGGTGGCACGAAAACGGCCCGCCTCGACGGGCGGGCCCAAAGGGAAGTCACTCGCTCGGTGTCGCCGTCCTTCGTCGTGGTGCGCGCGCCTCGGATGCGCGGGTCACTTGAAGAGGTCGAGCGGAATGGCGTTGCCCATCACGGCATAGCCCGCGTCGTTCGGATGCAGCTGGTCGCCGATCTGCAACGAGGCGATCATCAGTCGGGGGTTCGCGGGGTCACGGATCACCGCGTCGAAGTCGATGAAGCCATCGTGCTCGCGGGTGGTCCGGATCCAGCTGTTGACCGTCTGCCGGCGCGACTCGACCGAGTCGGATCCCCGCCCGTTCGGCGTGATGGTGCCGACGTAGATCTTCAGCTGTTGCAGGCGAGCCCGCGCCACGACCTGCTGCAGAGACGCGATCACGTCCTCGGCGGACGTTCCGCCGTTGATGTCGTTGATGCCCAGGAGAAGGATCACGTGCGTCGCGCCGGTCTGCGCGATCACATCGGCGTCCATCCGCGCGAGCGCGCTCGGGTTGGTCGCGCCGCCACCGAAGGCGACCCGGTTGCCGCCGATGCCGACGTCGGCCACTCCGAGTCGCATCGTGGGCAGGAGGCGCCGCGCGAGCACGTCGGGCCAGCGCGAGTTGGTGTTGGCACTCGATCCGAAGCCTTCGGTGATCGAGTCGCCGAACGCCACGATGGCACCGCGTCGCCCCGGCGCGTCGACGTCGATCGCGGCAAGGAAGTTCCAGATCGTGCGCGTCGAGGCTTGGGGGAACGCCGTCGAGCCGACGAAGTTGCCGGTCTGCGAAACGTAGTTGGTCTGCTGTGCCGTCGTGCGCACCGTGAGCACCGTGCCGGTGGCCGAGGTATCACCCGGCAGGTACAGGTCGACCGCGACGTCGCCGAGGTCGGGCACGTCGAGCGTGACCCAGTCGCTGACCATCTCGGCGAACGGCGGGATCGTGACCGACGCGCTGCCGGCGAACGCGAGCGGCCGGCTGCTCGCCGGGTCGATGCCGTTGCCGGTGGTGCGCAGCGCGATCTGCGCAGCGCCGACCTCGAGCGGCAGCGGGTTCCAGCGGTTCGACAGCTTGATGCGCACCCGCGAGCCGCCGATGCTCAGGTGCGCGATCTCGCGCAAGGTCTGGTTGTTGACGCGATTTCCGGCCGACGGGTTGGCCGCGAACATCGGAACGCCCCAGCTGACGACGGCGTTCGGATCGCCGATCGGCGCCTGCGCGTGGCCGAGGGTGGGCAGCGCCACGAGCGACGCTCCCGCGAGCAGTACGAAGGCCTGCATCAGACCGCGCCGCGCGCCGTCGAGACGACGGCGCCCCTGCCCGGCGCAGGTCCGCATCGCTGCCTTCAATGCCGTGAAGTTCATGAATGTCTCCTGTCTTCGTGAGCCGCCGGCGCACAGCGCTGCGGCGGCCCGATCTGGTTCTTGTAGGGGGTACGACGGGCCGCGCGTCAGAGCAGGCGCGGTCGCGGTCCGGCAAACAGGCTCAGCGGAACGGCATTGGCCATCGCGGCGTAGCCGGCGCTGTTGGGGTGCAGCGTGTCGCCGCTGTCGTACATCGCGAGCATGACGCGCGGGTTTGCCGGATCGCGCACCGCGGCGTCGAAGTCGATGACCGCGTCGTACTCGCCGCTGCTGCGGATCCACGCGTTGACCGCCTGACGTTCGGCCTCGCGCGCTTCCGGCGCGTTGCCGTACGGCGTGAGTGTCGCGCCGTAGATCTTCTTGCCCTTCGAGTGCGCGCGGCGGATCAGCTGCCGATGGCCGTCGATGATCCGCGGCGCCGTGGCGCCGCCGCTGATATCGTTGATGCCTTCGAGGACGACGATGTTGTAGACGCCGGTCTGCGCGAGCACGTCCCGATCGAAGCGCGCCAGTGCGCTGTCGCCGGTGCCGGTGGCGAGCACGCGGTTGCCGCCGATGCCGAGGTTGACGACACCCATCGGTGCCGACGGGCTCGCGGCCAGCAGCCGTTGCGCGAGGTAGTCGGGGTAGCGCGCGTTGGCGCCGATCGTCGACCAGCTGCCGTCGGTGATCGAATCGCCGAAGCAGCACACCGAGCCCGGCGAGCGGCTGTTCGAGACGTCGACACCCGTGAGGAAGTACCAGGCCGTGCGGCTCGCGACGGTGGGGAACGTCGGCGTGCCCGCCACGTTGCCGTTGGCCAGGTACGAGAGCACCTGCCCTGCCGGGCGCGCGTTGTGCAGCGTCAGCGGCGACGTGCCCGACGACGTGTTCGACGCGATGTAGACGTCGATCACCAGATCGCTCTGGCTGGGCACGTTCCAGCCGATCCAGTCGCTGTACAGCTCGCCGAAGGCGGGAATGGTGAAGAAGGTCCGACCATTGAACGTGAGGGTGCGGGCCGACCCGGCCTGCGCGTTCTCGTTGCCGGCGGAGACGCCGATCGTCGCCGCGCTGACGACCAGCGTGCTCGTGCCGTAGCGGTTGGACAGCTTGACCCGAAGCGAGTCGCCGCCGACGCTCAGGTGGACGACCTGGCGGATGGTCTGGTTGTTGATCTGGTTGTCGGCGGCTGGAGCCGCCGACACCGGTGCGGCGGCCCAGCTCGCACTGGCGTTGAGATCCTGCCGCGAGATCGCGAACGCCGACGGCGCCAGCGCAAGACCCGCCGCGGCGGCCGGCACGCCGACCATGAACGAGCGTCGGCCCAGCCTTCCGCCGGAGCCTGCGCTCGGGTCGCCCGCCTCCGGTCGCGTCGGAACGGATTCCAGCTTCATCGTGTCGTCTCCTGTCGTTGTTGTGTGGCCCGGCAGCCCATCGTCGTGGCTGCGCGAGGCGCCCTCGTTCGAACGCACCCTCCGGACGGGCGGGTGCGGTGCGCGGTGGCGAGCCTCAGTCGTTCGCGTAGATGTCGACGTCCTTGGTCTCGCGGATGAAGAGCGTGCCGATGATGAAGGTCATCACCGCGATCACGATCGGGTACCACAGGCCGTTGTACATGTTGCCCGTGGAGGCGACGATCGCGAACGTCGTCGTCGGCAGGAGCCCGCCGAACCAGCCGTTGCCCACGTGGTACGGCAGGCTCATCGACGTGTAGCGGATGCGCGTGGGGAAGAGCTCCACCAGCGCCGCGGCGATCGGGCCATAGACCATCGTCACGTAGATGACGAGGATCCACAGGATCGCGACGATCTTCCACCACTGCCCGCCCATGAACTCGATCGGCTTGGCCTTGGCCGGGTAGCCCGCGGCGCTGAGCGCGCTGCCGATCTCCTTCTTGAACGCGGCGATCTTGGCGGTGCTGTCGGCGTCGAACTTCTGGTTGACGACGTTGGCCGCCGGCGGCGTGATGGTGGTGTTGCCGATCGTGACGGTCGCGGGCGTGCCGGCCGGCGCGTCGGCGTTGTCGTAGCTGACCGAGCTTTGCGCGAGGAAGCGCTTGGCGATGTCGCACGAGGTGCGGAAGTCGATCTCGCGCGCGATCGGGCTGCCCTGGAACGAGCACTGGCTCGGGTCGGCGTGGACGACGACCTTGTTGTTGGCCTGCGCGGCGGCAAGCTCGGGGTTGGCCGCCTGCGTGAGCGCGCCGAACAGCGGGAAGTAGGTCAGCGCCGCAATCAGGCAGCCGGCCATGATGATGGGCTTTCTGCCGATGCGGTCGGACAAGGCGCCGAACACGATGAAGAACGGCGTGCCGAGCAGGAGCGCCGCGCCGATCATGAGCTGCGCGGTGGTGGCCTCGACCTTGAGCTGCGCGGTGAGGAAAAAGAGCGCGTAGAACTGGCCCGTGTACCAGACGACGCCCTGGCCGGCGGTGAGGCCCAGCAGGGCCAGCAGCACGATCTTGCCGTTCTTCCAGTTGGCGAACGACTCCGACAGCGGCGCCTTCGAGGTCTTGCCCTCGGACTTCATCTTGGCGAACGCCGGCGACTCGTTGAGCTTGAGCCGGATCCACACCGAGATGCCCAGCAGCACGATGGAGATCAGGAACGGGATGCGCCAGCCCCAGGCGTTGAAGGCCTCGTCGCCGACCATGGCCTTGACGGCGATGATGACGATGAGCGAGAGGAACAGGCCCATCGTCGCGGTGGTCTGGATCCACGAGGTGTACGCGCCGCGCTTGCCGTGCGGGGCGTGCTCGGCCACGTAGGTCGCCGCACCGCCGTACTCACCGCCGAGCGCCAGGCCCTGCACCAGGCGCAGCGCCACGAGGATGATCGGCGCGGCCGCGCCGATGGCGGCGTAGTTGGGCAGGATGCCGACGATGAAGGTCGACAGGCCCATCAAGAGGATGGTGACGAGGAAGGTGTACTTGCGGCCGATCATGTCGCCCAGGCGCCCGAACACGATGGCCCCGAACGGTCGCACCAGAAAGCCCGCCGCGAACGCCATCAGCGAGGCGATGAACGCGGCCGTGGGATCGAGCGCGGCGAAGAACTGCCGGCCGATGATCGCCGCCAGCGACCCGTACAGGTAGAAGTCGTACCACTCGAACACGGTCCCCAGACTCGACGCGAAGATGACCTTCTTCTCTTCGCTGGTCATGGGTCGTGGGACCTGTTGGTTGGCGGGAATCGCGGCTGCGACCATCGGCGGGCTCCTACGGTGGAAGTGGAATGGCGTGAGTGCCGGGGGACGCGCTCACCCCCGGGATGGCGCCGAGAATTGCATACGCCGGTCGCTTCCTGAATCCGGACTTAACGCTCCGGCAACGTTCTTGTAAAAAGGCCCACTCGACGCGCGCCGGCTTTGACAGCGATTGACATTGCAGTGCAGCAAGTCACCATCACGCCCGACACGCCACCGGTTGAACACCGCAGGGCTGGGGCCCGAAACAGCCGACGCAGCGGTCGTGGCCGCAGTACGCGATGTCCTGCAGCCGCATCGGCTCGCGAGAGCCGACAACCGGGGCATACACGGTTCGACCGATCGCACGCGTTCTTGTAAAAGCCGACACTCGCGAATCGATCCTTTGACAGGATTGACATTGCGCCGCAACACGAAGGACGCCTGCTTGGCTCGCACCCTGATCGGCTCACGCATCCGCGACCGTCGCAAGGCGCTCGGCACGACCCAGCTCGCACTGGCGCAGCAGGTCGGCATCTCGCCGTCGTACCTGAACCTGATCGAGAGCAACCGGCGCAACATCGGCGGCACGCTGCTGCGCCGCATCGCCGACGAACTTGGCCTCGGGGTCGACGACTTCGACGGCGCCGTCGAGCGGCGGCTCGTCGACGAGTTGGCCGAGGTCGCGGCGGCGCTCCAGGGCGGCCCGGCTCGCCCGGAGCCCGAGAGCTCCGCGCGCCTGGCAGCCGAGCATCCGCTCTGGGCGCAGACGCTGGTGTCGCTGCACCGCGCCTGCCTCGACCGCGACCAGACCATCGCGAGCCTCTCGGACCGGCTCAATCAGGACCCGTTCCTCGGCGAGGCGGTCCACCAGATGCTCAGCAAGGTGACCGCGATCCGCTCGGCCTGCGAGATCCTCGAAGGCGACGACGCACTGCAGCCCGGCCAGCGCGAGCGGTTCCTCTCGATCGTCAGCCAGGACAGCCGGCGCCTCGCGGACGTGGCGAGCTCGCTCGCCGCGTTCTTCGACAAGGCGCGCATGCGCTCGCGCTCGATCACGCCGGTCGAGGAGGTCGACGACCTGATCGGCGAGAGCGAGAACCACTTTCCCTCGCTCGAGGACGCCGCCGAACGGGTGCGCGCCTCGTGGCCCGCGGGCAGCGACGACGTCGAGCACGCGCTCACCGCCTACCTGCTGCGCGCGCACGGCGTGCACGTGCGACGGGTGCCGGCGAGCGTCGGCGCCGGCACGAGCGCGACGCAGCGAGTCGCTCCGCACTTCGACCCCGATGCCCACACGCTCGAGCTGCCCGAGCTCGCCGCCGGGCCGACACGCCGCTTCGCGCTCGCCCGCCTCGCGGCCAGCCTCGCCTGCTTCGCCGAGGTCGCGCAGATCGTCGAGACCTCCGATCTGCTGCATGCGCCGGCGGCTCGCCGCAAGGCGCGCGCCGCGCTGATCGCCTACGTCGCCGGCGCCATCCTGATGCCGTACGAGGCGTTCCGCGCCGAGGCCGTCGCCAGCCGCTACGACGTCGGTCACCTGTGCCGGCGCTTTCGCGTCAGCTTGGAGCAGGCGGCGCACCGCCTCACCACCCTGCGTCGCGCCGGCGCCGAAGGCGTGCGCTTCGGTTTCATCCGCGCCGACGCATCGGGGCACCTCAGCAAGCGCCTCGCCCTGCCGGACCTCGCGATGCCGCGCTACAGCTTCGCGTGCCCGCTCTGGGCGCTGCACGAGGCGTTCCAGACGCCCGGTCAGCTCAAGCGTCAGCTGGTCGAGTTCCCCAACGGCACGCGCTATGTCTTCTTCGCCCAGACGGTCGAGAAGGCGCGCGAGTCGCCGCACGGGCCGCGCCGGCTGATGGCCCTCATGCTGGCGTGCAACGTGTTGCACGCGCCGGCCATTGCCTATGCCGATGGGCTCGATCTCTCGTCGGCGGCGCCGGCGGTGCCGGTGGGTCAGACCTGCCGCATGTGCGTGCGGCGGGGCTGCGCGTGGCGCCAGGAGGCGCCGATCATCGAGGACGCGAGCGAGCCCGCGCACCGGGAAGATTCCGATTACGGCGCGCTCCATCCGCTCTAGGCTCCGCCCTTCGCCCACCCTCACGAACGCCGATCCCATGACCGCACGCGTGCTCATCGCCGAGGACGAAGAGAACATCGCGGAGTCGCTCAGCTTCATCCTGCGCCGCGACGGCTTCGAGGTCGATGGCGTGAGCGACGGCGCGAGCGCGCTCAACCGCGTGCGCGGTGGCCGCTTCGACCTCCTCATGCTCGACGTGATGCTGCCGGCCATGAACGGCTTCGAGGTGCTGAAGAACCTGCGCGCCGACGCCGCGCTGCGCGACCTGCCGGTGGTGGTGGTGAGCGCCAAGGCACAGGCGCAAGACCGCGAGCTCGCCGCCTCGTTCGGCGTGCAGGCCTACGTGACCAAGCCGTTCTCGAACCGCGAGGTGGTCGACCTGGTACGGCGCCTCACCGCGCGCTGAGGTGGACCCGGGCGCGCCGTCGCCGCGCGCACGCCAGCGCGCGGCGCTCGCGCCGGTGTTCGGCGCCTTCCTGCTGCTGCCGCCGTTCGTGTGGCTGTTCGCCGGCTACCGCACCGTCTTCGGCGTGCCGCTGATCGTCGCCTACCTGTTCGGGGTGTGGCTCGCGCTGATCGCGCTCACCTGGTGGCTGACGCGCCAGGTCGGCGCGGATGCCCCGGCGCACGCCGAACCCGCCACCGAGACGGCGCCACCGCCGGAGCCCTGATGCTGTCGACCAACGTCGTCATCGTCGTCGCGCTGGCGTACGTCGCATTCCTGTTCGCCGTCGCCTTCATCGGCGACCGGCGCGCGCGCCAGGGCCGGCCGGGGTGGCTGCAGTCGCCGCTGACCTACACGCTTTCGATCTCCGTCTACTGCACCTCCTGGACCTACTACGGCGCGGTCGGGTCCGCCGCCCGCAGCGGCATGGAATTCGTCGCGATCTACCTGGGGCCGACGCTGGTCTTCGTCGGCTGGTGGGTGCTGCTGCGCAAGCTCGTGCGCATCGGGCAGATCCACCGCATCACCTCGATCGCCGACATGATCTCGTCGCGCTACGGCAAGAGCGCGAGCCTCGCGGCGCTGGTCACGGTGATCGCGATCGCGGCGTCGACGCCGTACATCGCGCTGCAGCTGCAGGCGGTCGCGACGAGCTTCCAGGTGGTCAGCGGTTCGGGCAGCGACGCGGTGAGCGGCGTCTCGAGTGCACGCCCCAACTTCCAGCTCGCGTTCCTGATCGCCGCCGGGATGGCGTTCTTCACGATCGTGTTCGGCACCCGCAACGTCGACGCCAACGAGCGCCATCACGGCGTCGTCGCGGCGATCGCGGTCGAGGCCGTGGTCAAGCTGGTCGCGATGATGGTCGTGGGCCTGCTGGTGGTGTTCGGCATCTCGGGCGGTCCGATCGACGCGTTCGCGTACATGCCCGACGGCATGCTGCGCGGCCCGCAAGGCTTCGGCTCGCAGTGGGCGACCCAGCTGTTCCTTGCCGCGACCGCCGTGATCTGCCTGCCGCGCCAGTTCCAGGTGACGGTGGTCGAGATCACCGACGAGCGGCACCTGCGCACCGCGGCGTGGCTGTTCCCGCTCTACCTGCTCCTGATCAGCCTCTTCGTGCTGCCGATCGCGATCGCCGGGGTGAACCATCTGCCGCCCGACGCCAACCCCGACATGTTCATGCTCACGCTGCCGATGTGGGCCGGGCGCAGCGAGATCGCGCTGCTCGCGTTCCTCGGCGGCTTCTCCGCGGCGACCTCGATGGTGATCGTCGCCTCGATCGCGCTCTCGACGATGGTGTCGAACCACATCATCCTGCCGGTCGCGCTGCGCCTCCCGTGGGTCTCGCTCAACGCCAGCGACGACGTGCGGCACCTGCTGCTGACCAGCCGCCGGGTCAGCATCTGCGTGATCCTGCTGCTGGCGTTCCTGTATTTCCGCCTGAGCGCGCGTTTCAACCCGCTGGCATCGATCGGCCTCACCGCGTTCGCCGGCGCGGCGCAGCTGCTGCCGTGTCTCGTCGGCGGCCTGTTCTGGCGCCAGGCGACGGCGCGCGGTGCGGTGGTCGGCCTCGCCGCCGGCGCGCTGATCTGGGCCTACACGCTGCTGCTGCCGGGCTTCCAGGGCGAGTTCCTGCTCTCGCGCAGCGACATCGCCGGAGGCGTGTTCGGGCAGTCGTGGCTGCGCCCGCAGGCGCTGTTCGGGCTCACGGGCCTCGACCCGCTGGTGCACGCGGCGTTCTGGAGCCTCTCGATCAACACAGTGTTGTTCGTCGCCGTGTCGCTGTGGCGCGAGGCCAAGCCGCTCGAGCAGCTGCAGAGCATGCTGTTCATCGACGTCTTCAAGAGCCGATCGGCCGACACCTCGCGCGTGGTCAGCCGCTCGGCCGCGACCGACGACCTCAACCTCCTGGCGCAACGCCTGATCGGCCACGACGCGGCACGCCAGCTGTTCGGCCCCGGGTCCGGCGGGAGCGAGGCGCAGCGCCCGGTCGCCGACAACGCGCTGATCACCGAGCTCGAGCGCAAGCTCGCCGGCAGCGTCGGCGCCGCGTCGGCACGCGCGATGGTGTCGCAGGTGGTGACCGGCGAGACCATCAGTCTCACGGAGCTGCTGCGCATCGCCGACGAGACGCAGCGCGTGCGCACCTACAGCCTGCAGCTCGAGGAGCAGTCGCGCCGGCTCGCCGCCACCGCTGCCGAGCTGCGGTCGGCGAACGAGCGCCTGACGCGACTCGACAGCCAGAAGGACGACTTCCTCAGCCAGATCAGCCACGAGGTGCGCACGCCGATGAGCTCGATTCGCGCGTTCTCCGAAATACTGATGGAGACGCTCGAGATGGACCGCCAGCAGTCCGAGCGCTACCTGCAGATCATCCACGAGGAGAGCATCCGCATGACGCGCCTGCTCGACGGCATCCTCGACCTCAGCGTGCTCGAGGGCGGCGACGCGCCGTGGGCGCTGACGCCGACCGACCCGGAACTCGCGCTCGAAAACGCCATGCGCATCTGCCACGGACTCGCGCCGCACGGCCGCACCCGCCTGATCAGCGGCGAGCGCGCCGCCGGCATCCGCCTGCTTGCCGACGGCGATCGCCTCATCCAGGTCTTCATCAACCTGATCGCCAACGGCATCAAGTACAACGACAGCGCCGAACCGTTCGTGCGCGTCAGCAGCGCGGTGCGCGGCGACCTCTACGAGGTGCTGGTCGACGACAACGGCCCCGGCATCCACGGCGAGGAGCGCGAGCGCGTGTTCTCGAAGTTCTCGCGCGGCTGGCACCAGCGGCGCTCGGCCGCGCAGGGCGCCGGTCTCGGCCTCGCGATCAGCTGGCAGATCATGCGGCGCCTCGGCGGCACCCTCGAGCTCCTGCCCGACCGCGGCACCGGCGCATGTTTCCGCGTCCAGCTGCGCCGGATTGCCCCGGCTTGACGCCGCCGGCCCGACCGTGCTTGGCCGGTCGGCCGTGCAATCCGGCACGAGCGGAGCCCGGCGGCGCTGCGCTCGCGAGTATCTCTGGCCACCTGGAGGAGCCAGCGCCGAGTATCTGCGGCTTGTGTTCCGAGCCGACTATTTTGACGGGCGATATTCACCGGACCGCTTCGATGAGGGCTCGTGAGTATCTCGGGAGAGTATTGCCAGACTTGCGGCTGAGCGGGGTCGGCGTCTGCGGTGCGGCAGAGCCGCCGCGGGCAGAGGGTCCCGGCGTTCGGCGCGCGTGGCCAGACGCGGCTCGAGGTTGAGCGACGCTCGAGCGGACGACGGCGCGCGCCCGGTCGTCGATGGTGGCTGGAGACGGCGGGTGGCGACCCGCCGCAATCGCATGCAGCGCCCCGCGCAATGCCTGCGGCTCCGCCGGCGCCGGCGGCGGAGCCGCGATGCCCGAGCGTGGGCTGCAGCCCACGACGCGCGCCGCCGGTCGTATGGGACGTGAAAAGCAACCGCTCGAGAGTGAGTCGCCGCCGCCGAGTCGCTGGTTCGCACCTACCCTCCGCGTGCCCCTCACTAGGAACAAACCCTTGGACGTCTATTCCTGGCTCCACGTCGGCATCGCCACTGCCGCCGTGGTCACCACCGGCGCCATCGCCGGCTGGCTTGCTCATACGCGCCGCTCGACCCGCGCTGCCGTCGCGGCTCGCGCCCGCGCCACCGCGAGCCGGGTCGAGACGGCGCGCGCCACACCCGCTAGAGCCGAGGCCCTGCCGACGCGCGCGGTCGGAGAGCACGCCGACGAATCCACCACCCGGCCTGCAGCGCTGGACGAGATCGCGGGACCGGTGCGCGTCCTCAGCCGACCGGCTGGTGCAGCCGTCGTTCAGGGTGATGGGTCTGCCCACGTCCAGCCGACGCGCCGGATCGACCCGCTTGCAGACGGACGGCGCTCCGAACCGCCCCGCGCCGCCGCGTCGACGCCCGGCGAACCACGCACCCGATCGGCGCCATCGGGGGGCGACGGGCAAACCGCGCGGCCGGCGTCGATCGGCCCTTCAACGCGGGCGCACGCCACCGCCGCGGTTCTGGAAGCCGCAGCCAAGGCCCGCATGGAGGGCTTCGAGGCCGAGCACCGCGCTGTGCAGGTGGTGGCACGCGCGGCCGAGCGCCCGCCCGAAACGGACGGCACGGCGGCGTCGCGCGCCGCGCGCAGCCAGGGGGTGCGCGCGGCCGAGGCCCGCGCGCGCGCCGAGCGCGAGTCGATGGTGACCTCGATGAATCCGCGGGCCTTCACCGAGCAGATCGCCGAGTACCGCGCCGAGCTGCAGCGCCGGGTCGCGCAGGAGGAGGCGCGGGTCGAGGCGATGCAAGCCGAGGCGCGGCGGCAGTGGGCCGAGCGCACCGCGACGCACGGGCACCGCATGCGCAGCGATGCGGCCGCTGCTGTACCCGGATGAGAAGCGGCCTGACGGCGTCGACCTGAACAGGCTCGGCCGGCGAACAGCAGCCGCCGGGACCGGCCCAAAAAAAGCGCCGCTTCGCGCGGCGCTTTTCATATCTGGTGGAGCTGGGGGGAATCGAACCCCCGTCCGAAAGCCTTTCTCAGGCAGGTCTACACGCTTAGCTGGCTGGTTTGGCTTTAAGGGTTCAGGTCGCGCAGCAGCACGCTACCGTCACCCCGAGTCACTTGATCTAGCCGGCTACCGAATGACGCGGCAGCAAGCGATCCCATGTGTATGACCTCGCAGTCTTCCGGTTACCCGTCAGACCCAGCCCATGGGCCAACTGTTGCGAGGCTCACCGGTGTTAAGCGGCGAGAGCGTACGTTTGATCGTTCGCAGTTACTTTGTTTCCAGTGGATTTACGAGCGAACTGGTGCTCGGCGTGCACTGTCCCGAGTCCGAACCTTCGTCGAAACCAGGTCAGCCCCAGAGCGCGCATCTTAAGCCAGCCGGCCCGATTTCAAGAGCTGCGCAGAGCGTCCTCGAGATCGGCGGGGCATTCGATCACGCCGTCGGCGCCCCAGGCCTCGATCGGCTCGCCGTCGCCGAGGTAGCCCCAGGCCGCCACGACGGTCCGCATGCCGGCCGCGCGCCCGGCCTGCACGTCGCGCAGGTCGTCGCCGACGTAGCAGCACGCCTCGGGCGCGATGCCAAGCCGGCGCGCCGCTTCGAGCAGCGGCGCCGGGTGCGGCTTCGAATGGGGCGTGGTGTCGCCGCAGACCAGCACACGCGTCAACGCGTCGAGACCGAGCGCGGCGACCAGCGGCGCGGCGAAGCGAGTCGCCTTGTTGGTGACGATGCCGCACGCGATGCCCTGCTCGCGCAGCGCCGCCAGCAAGGCTTCCACGCCCTCGAAGACGCGCGTTTCGGCCGTGAGGCGCGCCTCGTAGCGATCGAGGAACTCGTCGCGCAGGGCGGCAAAGTCGGGGTGGGCAGGGCCGATCCCGAGGGCGACCCCGAGCATGCCGCGCGCGCCCGAGCCGACCATCCGCCGCAGACGCTCGTACGGCAGCGGCGGCAGGTCGCGCACCGCGCGCATGTCGTTGGCCGCCCCCGCCAGGTCGGGCGCGCTGTCGACCAGCGTGCCGTCCAGATCGAACAGCGCCGCGCGCCGGGCGCCGCTCATGCGCGCCGGCGGCACGCGAACAGGTAGTTCACGCTGGTGTCGTTCGAGAGGCGGTAGCGCCGCGTCAGCGGGTTGTAGTTCATGCCCCTGGTCTCGACCACGTCGAGATCGGCGGTGCGGCACCAGGCCGCCAGCTCGCTCGGCCGGATGAACTTGGCGTACTCGTGGGTGCCCTTGGGCAGCAGCTGCAGCAGGTGCTCGGCGCCGAGGATCGCGTAGACGAACGCCTTCGGGTTGCGGTGGATCGTCGAGAAGAAGACCCACCCGCCGGGGCGCACGAGCTGGCCGGCTGCGGCGACGACCGAGCCTGGCTCGGGCACGTGCTCGAGCATCTCCATGCAGGTGACGACATCGAACGCCGCCGGGCTCTCCGCGGCGAGCGCCTCGACCGCGACTTCGCGGTAGCGGATGCGCGGCGTCTCGGTCTCGATCGCGTGCAGCTGGGCCACCCGCAGTGCCTTGGTTGCCAGATCGATGCCGAGCACGTCGGCGCCGCGGCGGGCCATCGAATCGGAAAGGATGCCGCCGCCGCAGCCGACGTCGAGCACCGCCTTCCCGGCAAGCCCCGCGTGACGGTCGATCCAGTCGAGGCGCAGCGGGTTGATCTCGTGCAACGGCCTGAACTGGCTCTCCGGGTCCCACCACTGATGGGCGAGCTCACTGAACTTGGCGAGTTCCTGCGGGTCGGCGTTGGTCATCGGCCAATGGTAGTCGGGCTGGAAAAGACGAAACCCCGCCGGAGCGGGGTTTCGGGCTGCGCCGGCGGCTCGAGAGCCGGCCGGCGTCGGAGCGGTCGATCAGCGGTTGCGGGTGCCGACCACTTCGATTTCCACGCGACGGTTCTTCGCGCGGCCTTCGGCGGTGCGGTTGTCGGCGACCGGCTGCTTCTCGCCCTTGCCTTCGGTGTAGACGCGGTTGCGCTCGACACCCTTGCTGACGAGGTACGACTTCACGGCTTCGGCACGACGCACCGACAGGCGCTGGTTGTAGGCGTCGGTACCGATCGAGTCGGTGTGGCCGACCGCGATCACGACCTCGAGGTTCAGGCCGCTCATCTTGCTGACCAGATCGTCGAGCTTGGCGCGGCCTTCGGGCTTGAGCACCGACTTGTCGAAGTCGAAGAAGGCATCGGCGGCGAAGGTCACCTTCTCGCTGGTGGCAGCGGCGGCGGCAGGCGCGGGGGCCGGCGCGGGCGCGGGGGCCGGAGCCGGGGCCGGAGCAGCGCGCGGAGCGGGAGCCGGGGCCGGAGCGGGAGCCGGAGCGCTCGGGGCGCCATCGCAGCCGGGCAGCGCGGTCGCGGGGGTCCACACGCCATCACGCCAGCACAGCTCGTTGGTGCCGTTCTTCCACGGCAGGCCCGTACCGCTGACCCAGTTGTCGACCGTCTGCGCGAAAGCGCCCGACATGGAAGATGCCAGAGCAGCGGTTGCAAAAAGCGACGCCACCTTATTCAGTTTCTTCATGATTCTCCTCTCGAGGGAAGGCGCAGTAATGTTCTGCTGAAAACGTCCGAACCTAAATCGGAAAGTACCGGCCACTCCCATGGAATGGGTGTTGACCACCGACCCGACCCATTGTGCCACTAGGGCTGCGATTGAACCGGGTTTTGGCCCGGTGCGGTATGCCTGCCGAAGCCTGTGTTGCGTAGCTGCTACAAGCACCGCCACCTACAATCCGCGGTTGCGCACGCCTTCAGCAACCCCTGTTCCCGCTTCGGCCCATCGATGACCCAGTTCGCCAAGGAAACGCTGCCGATCAGCCTCGAAGACGAGATGCGACGGTCGTATCTCGACTACGCGATGAGCGTGATCGTCGGCCGCGCGCTGCCCGACGCGCGCGACGGGCTCAAGCCGGTCCACCGGCGCGCGCTGTTCGCGATGTCGGAGCTCAACAACGACTGGAACCGGCCGTACAAGAAGTCGGCCCGCATCGTCGGCGACGTCATCGGCAAGTACCACCCGCACGGCGACCAGTCGGTCTACGACACGATCGTGCGGATGGCGCAGGACTTCTCGATGCGCCACATGCTGGTCGATGGCCAGGGCAACTTCGGTTCGGTCGACGGCGACAACGCCGCGGCGATGCGCTACACCGAGATCCGGCTCGCCAAGATCGCGCACGAGATGCTCGCCGATCTCGACAAGGAGACGGTCGACTTCGGGCCCAACTACGACGGCAGCGAGCGCGAGCCGCTGGTGCTGCCGACGCGGCTGCCGAACCTGCTGGTCAACGGCTCGGGCGGCATCGCGGTCGGCATGGCGACCAACATCCCGCCGCACAACCTGAACGAGGTGGTCGACGCCTGCCAGCACCTGCTGCAGAACCCGGACGCGACGGTCGACGACCTCATGGAGATCATCCCGGCGCCCGACTTTCCGACGGCCGGGATCATCCACGGCATCGCGGGCATCCGCGAGGGCTATCGCACCGGGCGCGGCCGCGTCGTGATGCGCGCCAGCTGCCACTTCGAGGACATCGACCGCGGCCAGCGGCAGGCGATCATCGTCGACGAGATCCCCTACCAGGTCAACAAGAAGAACCTGCTCGAGCGCATGGCCGAGCTCGTGCAGGAAAAGCGCATCGAAGGCATCAGCCACATCCAGGACGAGTCCGACAAGTCCGGAATGCGCATCGTCATCGAGCTCAAGCGCGGTGAGGTGCCCGAGGTGGTGCTGAACAACCTGTACAAGCAGACCCAGCTGCAGGACACGTTCGGCATCAACATGGTCGCGCTGATCGACGGTCAGCCGCGCCTGTGCAACCTGAAGGACCTGATCGAGGTCTTCCTCGAACATCGGCGCGAGGTGGTCACCCGCCGCACGGTGTTCGAGCTGCGCAAGGCGCGCGAGCGCGGCCACGTGCTCGAGGGCCTCGCGGTCGCCCTCGCCAACATCGACGAGTTCATCGCGACGATCAAGGCCTCGCCCACGCCGCCGGTCGCCAAGACCGCGCTGATGAGCAAGAGCTGGGACTCGTCGCTGGTGCGCGAGATGCTCGAGCGTGTCGGCGCCGACACCCCCGGCGGCCTCGCCGCGTACCGCCCGCAGGGGCTGCCCAAGGCGTTCGGGATCCAACCTGACGGCCGCTATCGCCTCTCGGACGACCAGGCCGGCGAGATCCTGCAGATGCGCTTGCAGCGCCTCACCGGCCTGGAGCAGGACAAGATTCTCGGCGAGTACCGCGACGTGATGGCCAACATCGCCGACCTGCTCGACATCCTTGCCAAGCCGGCCCGCGTGACGGCCATCATCGGCGACGAGCTGGCGGCGATCAGGCAGGAGTTCGGGCAGACCAAGGTCGGCGCGCGGCGCAGCCGGGTCGAGGCCAATGCGACCGACCTCGGCACCGAGGACCTGATCACGCCGACCGACATGGTCGTGACGCTCTCGCACACCGGCTACATCAAGAGCCAGGCGCTTTCGGAGTACCGCGCGCAGAAGCGTGGCGGGCGCGGCAAGCTCGCGACGCAGACCAAGGAAGACGACTGGGTCGACCAGCTCTTCATCGCCAACACGCACGACTACATCCTCTGCTTCACCAACCGCGGCCGGGTGTACTGGCTCAAGGTGTGGGAGGTGCCGCAGGGCTCGCGCAACTCGCGCGGGCGGCCGATCGTCAACATGTTCCCGCTGCAGCCCGGCGAGAAGGTCAACGTGGTGCTGCCGCTGACCGGGGGCTTTCGCAGCTTCCCGGCGGATCACTTCGTCTTCATGGCGACCGCCCAGGGCGTCGTCAAGAAGACCAGCCTCGACGAGTTCAGCAACCCGCGCAAGGCCGGGATCATCGCGGTCGACCTCGACGAGGGCGACTACCTGATCGGCGCCGCGCTCACCGACGGCAAGCACGACGTCATGCTGTTCAGCGACGGCGGCAAGGCGGTGCGCTTCAGCGAGGAAGACGTGCGCCCGCTCGGCCGCAACACGCGCGGCGTGCGCGGCATGTCGCTCGACGAGGGCCAGTCGGTGATCGCGATGCTGGTCGCCGAGGACGAGTCGCAGAGCGTGCTCACCGCCACGGAGAACGGCTTCGGCAAGCGCACGCCGATCGTCGAGTACACCCGCCACGGGCGCGGGACCAAGGGCATGATCGCGATCCAGCAAACCGAGCGCAACGGCAAGGTGGTCGCCGCGACGCTGGTCCGCGCCGCCGACGAGATCATGCTGATCACCGACCGCGGCGTGCTCGTGCGCACCCGCGTCGCCGAGATCCGCGAGATGAGCCGCGCCACGCAAGGCGTGACCCTGATCGCCCTCGACGGCGCATCGAAGTTGATCGGACTGCAGCGCATCGTCGAGAACGATGCGAACGGCGACGTCAACCCTGAAACCGAAGGCGACCCGGAAGGACCGGCCCCCGCCGAGGAGAACCCTGAATGAAGCGAATTCTCAGCGCGGCGATCGTCGCGTCGGCCGCCATCGGCGCTCACGCGCAGACCTCGACGACATCGCCGGCCAAGAAGGAGCTCGTGCAGAAGCTGATCCAGCTGCAGCAGCCCGACATCGAGGGCGTCGCGCGCGGCCTCGTCGAGCGGCCGGCCGGCCAGATGATGCAGGAGGTCAGCATGGTGCTCCAGCGCCAGATTCCCGCCGAGAAGCGCGAGGCCGTCGGCAAGACGGTCGAGACCGAGATCCGCAAGTTCGTCGACGAGACCGTGCCGCTGGTGCGCGAGCGCGCGATGAAGCTCGCGCCCTCGACCATCGGCGCGGTCTACGAGGAGAAGTTCACCGAGGACGAGCTGAAGCAGCTGATCGCCTGGGTGTCGTCGCCTCTCAACAAGAAGTACGTCCAGCTCGCCCCGGAAATCCGCAACGGCTTCGTGCAGAAGCTGGTCGCCGAGTCGCAGCCAGCGGTCGAGCCGAAGGTGGTCGCGCTCGACGCGCGCATCCGCACCGCGCTCGGCCTGCCGCCGCCTGCCGCGCAGGGCGCCTCGGGCCCGCGTCCGGCCGCGCCGGCGCCGACGGCGGCACCCGCCGCGTCGCGGCCGAAGGGCCGCTGATGGGGGTTGCACGCGTCGACCACGCGCACTCCGCAGAGGCGTCCGTTCATGGCTGAGCCGTCCGCTCCGCTCGACGAAGCGGGCCTGCTGGCGCTGCGCACGCGCATCGACGCCGTCGACCGTGAACTGCTCGCGCTGCTGAACCGGCGCGCGGGGCTTGCGATGGAAGTCGGCGCGCTGAAGAAGCGGGAGGGCTCGCCGACGTTTCGCCCCGAGCGCGAGGCGGCCGTGATCGACGCGCTCAAGCGCGACAGCGCCGGCCCGCTGCCGGCGACCGCGATCGCGCCGATCTGGCGCGAGATCATGTCGGCGTGCCGCGCCCTCGAGACGCCGACCCGCGTGGCGTACCTCGGCCCCGCCGGCACCTTCAGCGAGCTCGCGGTGCTCGGCTTTTTCGGCTCCTCGATCGTCAAGGTACCCTGCCCGAGCATCGACGAGGTGTTCCGCTCGACGAGTGCCGGCGCTGCCGACTTCGGGCTGGTGCCGATCGAGAACTCGACCGAGGGCGTGATCGCGCGTTCGCTCGACCTGCTGCTCGCGACGCCGCTGGTAATCGTCGGCGAGACCAGCCTGCTGGTGCAGCATCACCTGCTGCGTCGCATCGACAGCCGCGCCGGCATCACGGCGGTGGTCGCGCATCCGCAGGCGCTCGCGCAGTGCCACGGCTGGCTGAGCGCCAACCTGCCGGGGGTCGAACGCCGCGCGGTGTCGAGCAACGCCGAGGGCGCACGCCTGGCTGCGGAAGACGACACGCTGGCGGCGCTCGCCGGCGACCGTGCCGCCTCCGAGTACGGGCTGCACGTGCTGGCGCCGGCGATCCAGGACGAGCCGCACAACCGCACGCGCTTCGCGGTCGTCACCGACCCGACGCGGCAGACCCTGCCCAGGCCGAGCGGCCACGACTGCACCAGCCTGGTCGTTTCGGTAACCAACCGACCGGGCGCCGTGCACGACATGCTGGTGCCGCTGAAGGCGCACGGCGTCTCGATGAGCCGCTTCGAGTCGCGTCCCGCGCGCTCCGGCCAGTGGGAGTACTTCTTCTTCATCGACCTCGAAGGCCATCCCGACGACCCGCGCGTCGCCGTGGCGCTCGACGAGCTGCGCGCCGCCTGCTCGTTCTTCAAGGTGCTCGGCAGCTATCCGGTCGACGTGCACTGACGTGACGAGCACGGCCCGTCCCTCCAGCGCCGCCGGCACGATCGGCGCAGCCGCAAGCGACTGATGTTCACGCAGCTCGGCATCATCGGCTGCGGCCTCATGGGCGGTTCGTTCGCGCTCGCCGCCAAGCGCGCCGGGATCGTCAAGCGCGTGGTCGGCTACAGCAAGTCGCCGTCGACGACCGAACAGGCCAAGCGCCTGGGCATCATCGACGCGAGCGCCGAGTCGGCGCTGCGCGCGGTGGCGGGCTCGGACCTGATCCTGATCGCGGTGCCGGTGTCGGCGATCGAGGCGACCTTCAAGGCGATTCGCCAGCTCATCGAGCCGGGTGCGCTCGTCATGGACGTCGGCTCGACCAAGCGCGACGTCGTCGACGCCGCCCGCCGCGTGCTGAAGGACCGCATCACCTCGTTCGTGCCCGCGCACCCGATCGCCGGCAAGGAAGTCTCCGGCATCGCCAGCGCCGACGCGACCCTCTACCAGGGGCGCCAGGTGATCCTGACGCCGCTCCAGAAAACGCCCGCCGAGCTGGTGCAGAAGGCGACCGACGCGTGGGCGGCGGTCGGCTCGAACGTGCTGCGGATGACGCCCGAGAACCACGACGCGGCGTTCGCGGCGGTGAGCCACCTGCCGCACATCCTCGCGTTCGCGTACTTCAACTCGGTGGCGCGGCAGCCGGCCGGGCGCGACTTCCTCTCGCTCGCCGGGCCCGGCTTTCGCGACTTCACGCGCATCGCCGCCAGCAACCCCGAGATCTGGTGCGACATCCTGATGGCCAACCGCGAGGAGATCCTCAAGCAGACCCAGGCGTTCCGCCACACGCTCGACGCGATGGAACACGTCATCCGGACCGGCAACGCCGATGCCCTCGAAGCGCTGATCCGCAGCGCCTCCGACGCGCGCGCGGGCTGGCAGATGAACGCCGGGACGCCCGGCAGCGCACGCTGACGCGCGGGCGGCCGCGCTCGCCCGATCCGCACCGACCCGCGAGCGCACGCCGCTCCCCCAGCCGCACATCGATGTACACGACCCGCTTCCTCGACGTCCCGCCGCTCGACAGCGTCGCCGGCACGGTGCGCCTGCCGGGGTCGAAGAGCATCTCGAACCGGGTCCTGCTGCTCGCCGGCCTGTGCGAGGGCGAGACCGTCATCGACGGCCTGCTCGCCTCGGACGACACCGAGGTGATGCTGCAGGCGCTGGCGGCGCTCGGCTGCACCGTCGAGCGCAGCGGCGAGGCGGTCTGCATCCGGGGCATCGGCGGCGAGCTGCCGGTGCGGGAGGCCGACCTCTTCCTCGGCAACGCCGGCACCGCGATGCGTCCGCTCACCGCGGCGCTGGCGGTGCTCGCCGCGGTGCACGGCGGCGCCTTCCGCCTGCACGGCGTCGCCCGCATGCACGAGCGGCCGATCGGCGACCTCGTCGACGCGCTGCGCGCGATCGGCTGCCGCATCGACTACGAAGCCGCGCCGGGCTATCCGCCGCTGCGCATCGGCGCCGCGCCGTCGGGCCTGCACGCGCTTGACGCGATCCGCGTGCGCGGCGACGTGTCGAGCCAGTTCCTCACCGCCCTGCTGCTCGCGCTGCCGCTCGCGACCGCCGGCGGCAGCTCGGCCCGCATCAGCGTCGACGGCGAGCTGATCTCGAAGCCGTACGTCGGCATGACGCTGCAGCTGCTCGAGCGCTTCGGCATCGCCGTCGAGCGCGACGGCTGGCAGCGCTTCACCATCCCCGCGAACAGCCAATACCGCTCGCCGCGCACGCTGCGCGTCGAGGGCGACGCGTCGTCGGCGTCGTATTTCATCGGTGCCGCCGCGATCGCCGCCGGCGGCCAGCCGCTGCGCATCGAGGGCGTCGGGCTCGACTCGATGCAGGGCGACATCCGCTTCGTCGACGCCGCGCGTGCGATGGGCGCGCAGGTCGACGGCGGCGCCGGCTGGCTCGAGGTGCGCCGCGGCACACTGCCGCTGCGCCCGATCGACCTCGACTGCAAGCACCTCCCCGACGCGGCGATGACGCTTGCGGTGCTCGCCCTGTTCGCCGAAGGCACCAGCCGGCTCACCGGCATTGCGAGCTGGCGCGTCAAGGAGACCGACCGCATCGCGGCGATGGCGACCGAGCTGCGCCGCATCGGGGCGGCGGTCGAGACCACCGACGACAGCATCGCGATCACGCCGCCCGCCGAATGGCGCGCCGGCGCGATCAAGACCTACGACGACCACCGCGTCGCGATGTGCTTCGCGCTCGCGGCCTTCAGCCGCTGTGCCGGCGCGGCGCCGGCGCTTCCGGTGCGCATCCTCGACCCGCGCTGCGTCGGCAAAACCTTCCCCGACTTCTTCGAGGCGCTGTTCGGCGTCGCGGCCGCGCGGCCCGACGACATTCCGGTGCTCACGATCGACGGCCCGACCGCGTCCGGCAAGGGCACGCTCGCCAGCGCCGTGGCGGCCCGGCTCGGCTATCACCTGCTCGACTCCGGCGCGGTCTACCGGGCGGCGGCGCTCGCGGCGTCGCGCGCCGGCGTCGACCGGGACGACGAGCCGGCGCTCGCCGACCTCGCGGCGCGCCTCGACCTCCGCTTCGGCGCCGACGGCGTCTGGCTGGGTGGCGACGAGGTCGGCGAGTCGCTGCGCCTCGAGGCGATCGGCAGCCTCGCGTCGCGCATCTCGGCGTGGCCGCGGGTGCGCCGTGCGCTGCTCGACATCCAGCTCGCGTTCCACCGCCTGCCGGGGCTGGTCGCCGACGGGCGCGACATGGGGACGGTGGTGTTCCCGGTAGCGCGCCTGAAGGTGTTCCTGACGGCGAGCGCGGCCCAGCGCGCCGAGCGCCGCTACCGCCAATTGATTTCGCGTGGCATATCGGCTAATATCGACAGTCTTCGCGCCGACCTCGAGGCACGCGATGCACGCGATCAGTCGCGCAGCGTCTCTCCCTCCCGACCGGCTCCGGACGCCCTCTTGCTCGACAACTCGGCCCTTTCGATCGAAGACTCGGTCGAGCAGGTGCTGGCAGCCTGGCAAGCGCGCACGCCGTTCGGCTGACCACCCGTCGGCCGGCAGTGCCGGCGAAGATACCCGCCCGTCGCCTACCCTCAGTGCCGCCTGGCACGCCGAGGCGACGGAACGCAACCCCTAACAACTGCGGCAACCCTGCTGCAGCGGAAATACCCAATGATGGAATCTCAAGTCGCCGGTGCCGAAGGCATGGAATCGTTCGCGGCCATGTTCGAGGACTCGCTGAAGAAGGCGGAAATGCGCAGCGGCGAGGTCATCACGGCCGAAGTGGTGCGCGTCGAGCACAGCTTCGTCGTCGTGAACGCCGGCCTCAAGTCCGAAGCCTACGTGCCGATCGACGAGTTCAAGAACGACCAGGGTGAGATCGAGGTCCAGCCCGGCGACTTCGTTTCGGTCGCGATCGACGCGGTCGAGAACGGCTACGGCGACACCATCCTCTCGCGCGACAAGGCCAAGCGCCTCGCGTCGTGGATGTCGCTCGAGAACTCGCTCGAGTCGGGCGAATTCGTCACCGGCACGGTGAACGGCAAGGTCAAGGGCGGCCTCACCGTCCTCGTCAACGGCATCCGCGCCTTCCTCCCGGGCTCCCTGCTGGACACGCGTCCGGTCAAGGACATGAGCCCGTTCGAGGGCAAGACGATGGAGTTCAAGGTCATCAAGCTCGACCGCAAGCGCAACAACGTCGTGTTGTCGCGCCGCGCCGTCGTCGAGGCGTCGATGGGCGAGGAACGCGCCAAGCTGCTCGCCACCCTGTCGGAAGGCGCGATCGTCCACGGCGTCGTCAAGAACATCACCGAATACGGTGCGTTCGTCGACCTCGGCGGCATCGACGGCCTGCTCCACATCACCGACATGGCATGGCGCCGCGTGCGTCACCCGAGCGAAGTGGTCCAGGTCGGCCAGGAGCTCGACGCCAAGGTGCTGAAGTTCGACGCCGAGAAGAACCGCGTCTCGCTCGGCATCAAGCAGCTCGGCGACGACCCGTGGCACGGCGTCTCGCGCCGCTACCCCCAGGGCACGCGCCTGTTCGGGAAGGTCACCAACATCGCCGACTACGGTGCGTTCGTCGAGATCGAGCCGGGCATCGAAGGCCTGGTGCACGTCTCGGAAATGGACTGGACCAACAAGAACGTCGCCCCGAGCAAGATCGTGTCGCTCGGCGACGAGGTCGAGGTCATGGTGCTCGAGATCGACGAGGACAAGCGCCGCATCAGCCTGGGCATGAAGCAGTGCAAGGCCAACCCGTGGGAGGAGTTCTCCGCCACGGTGCAGCGCGGCGACCGCGTCAAGGGCCCCGTCAAGTCGATCACCGACTTCGGCGTCTTCGTCGGCCTCGCGGCCGGCATCGACGGCCTGGTGCACCTCTCGGACCTCTCGTGGAACGAACCCGGCGAAGTTGCGGTCCGCAACTACAAGAAGGGCCAGGAGGTCGAGGCGATCGTTCTGGCGGTCGACGTCGACCGCGAGCGCATCTCGCTCGGCATCAAGCAGCTCGACTCGGATCCGTTCACCAGCTACACCTCGGTCAACGACCGCGGCATGGTGGTCAACGGCAAGGTCAAGACGGTCGACGCGCGTGGCGCCGAGATCCAGCTGAACGACGACGTGACGGGCTACCTGCGCGCCTCGGAGATCAGCCGCGACCGCGTCGAGGACGCCCGCAACGTGCTGAAGGAAGGCGATGAAGTCTCGGCCCTGATCATCAACGTCGACCGCAAGGCGCGTTCGATCCAGCTCTCGATCAAGGCCAAGGACAACGTCGACAACCAGGAAGCGATGCAGCGTCTGGCGCAGTCGTCCGAGCGTGAGAACGCCGGCACGACGAGCCTGGGCGCCCTGCTGCGCGCCAAGCTCGACAACCAGAACCAGAACGGCTGACGCCGACGGCGCGCCACGGCGGCGCGCTGCGTGGTTCCTCGGGACCGCGCGGCGCACGCCCGGCGCGCCACGACGCCATGACGCGTTCCGATCTGGTGATCCGGCTGGCCGAGCGCTTCGGCCAGCTCACCCATCGCGATACCGAGTTCGCGGTCAAGACGATCATCGACGCGATGTCGGCCGCGCTCGCGCGCGGTCACCGCATCGAGATCCGCGGCTTCGGCAGCTTCTCGATCAACCGGCGGCCGCCGCGCGTCGGGCGCAACCCGCGTTCCGGCGAGCAGGTCGCGATTCCCGAGAAGCTGGTCCCGCACTTCAAGCCTGGGAAGGCGTTGCGGGAAGCCGTGGAGGCGCTGCCTCCCGAAGTGCTGCGGCACGCCGCCAAGGGCGCTGCTGCCGACGACGTCGGTTCCTGACGCACGTCGCGCCCGACGGCGCGATCCAGTCATTCCAGACGCGCCGCAAGGCGCGTTTTTCATTCGGGGCCTCGCCTCGCAGGCTGCGGCTTTTGTCCGTGGCTTCGCGTCGCAGAGGGCGCTCGCATCCGTCACGCCCGCACGGAGACACGACCTTGCCCAGGCTCAACGTCTGCGCCTTCTCCCAGCGCGGCGCCGCGCGAAGCGTGGCTCGCCTCGATCGGTGTACGGCCACGCCGCCGCGCTCCCCGAGTGGAAGCCAGGGCCAGCGACGATTCGACCCTTCGCCCGCTCCGCCGGATGGCCGCTTCACCGCCGACCCTGCGCGGCCAAGGGTGGCTCGCTCGGGCCGTCCCTAGAATCGCCGCCGATGCGAACCCTCGTCTGGCTGTTCCGCGCCGCCGTGTTCTTCACGTTGTTCGCGTTCGCGCTCAACAACAACGAGCCGGCGCGCATCGTCTGGTTCTTCGGCTACGAGTGGCGCGCGCCGATGGTCTTCATCGTCCTGGTCGCATTCGCACTCGGCTGCGCGTTCGGCGTGTTCGCGATGGTGCCGAGCTGGTGGCGGCAACGCCGCGTCGCACGCATCGCCGGCGCCGCGACCGCGACGCCGGCCGACGCGGCCGTGGCCGCGCCGACGCCGCCGCCGGAGCCGATGCTGCCGCCGCGCGATGGACTTTGACCTGCAGTGGCTGCTCTGGAGCGTGCCGCTGGCGTTCGCGCTCGGCTGGGTCGCGTCGCGCTGGGACTTCCGCCAGTGGCGCCGCGACGTCACCGAGACGCCCAAGGTCTACTACAAGGGCCTCAACTTCCTGCTCAACGAGCAGCACGACAAGGCGATCGACGCCTTCATCGAAGCCGTCCAGCAGGACCCCGACACGTCGGACCTGCATTTCGCGCTCGGCAACCTGTTCCGCCGGCGCGGCGAGCATGAGCGCGCGGTCCGCGTGCATGAATACCTGCTGAACCGCGCCGACCTGCCGAAGGCCGAGCGCGAGCGCGCCCGTCACGAGCTCGCGCAGGACTTCATGAAGGCCGGCCTGCTCGACCGCGCCGAGGCGGCCTACCAGGCGCTCGCCGGCACGGCCTTTGACACCGAGTCGCGCCTCGCGCTGCTCTCGCTGCACGAGCGTTCGCGCGCGTGGCAGGCGGCCATCGGCGTGGCGCGCGAGCTCGAGCAGCGCGGCGCCGGGTCGTTCGCCAGCCGCATCTCGCACTTCTTCTGCGAGCTCGCGGTCGAGGCCGACGCCGCGCATCAGCCGGACGACGCCGAGGCGCACCTGCGCGACGCGCGCGCGGCAGCGCCGCAGGCGCCGCGCCCGCTGGTCCTGACCGGCCAGCGCGCTGCCGCCGCCGGCGAGCACGAGCGCGCGCTGCGAGCGTGGGGCGCACTGCTGTCGGCGCAGTCGGCCTGGTTCAACCTCGTCGCCCACGAGTACGCAGCGAGCGCCGAGGCGCTCGGCCGCGCACCGGCGGCCCTCGAGCAGCTCGCCGGCGCCTACCGGCAGAACGCGTCGCTCGAGCTGCTCGACGCGATCACGCGGCTCGATCCCGACCCGGCGTCGCGCCGCGCACGGCTCATCGAGCACCTGCGTCAGCACCCGACGCTCGCCGCGGCGCTGGCCCTCCTCGCGTCGGCGCGCGACGCCGACCGCGAGCCCGAGTCGCCGAGCAGCGACGCCGCGGCGATCCAGGCGCTGCGCGTCGCGCTGCGCCGGGCCGCGCGGCCGCTCCATCGCTACCGTTGCGCCGCCTGCGGGTTTGAGGCGGAACACTATTTCTGGCAATGCCCGGGCTGCCTGGGCTGGGACACGTATCCGCCGCGGCGGCTGGAGGACTTTCGATGACGACGGCTCCGACTCGCGAGCGCCTCGCCGCGGCACGCGTGCTGGTCGTCGGCGACGCGATGCTCGACCGCTACTGGTTCGGCGCGGTCGACCGCATCTCGCCCGAGGCACCGGTGCCGGTGGTGCGCATCGACCGGGAGGAAGAACGCCTCGGCGGCGCGGCCAACGTCGCGCTGAACGTGAAGACGCTGGGCGCGGCGGCGACGCTCCTTACCGTGGTCGGCATCGACGAGCCGGCGCGCCTGCTACGCGACCTCCTGGAGCGCCAGGGCGTCGACGCGCTGCTCGGCACCGACCCGCAGCTCTACACCATCGTCAAGCTGCGCGTGATCGGCCGCGCCCAGCAGCTGATCCGGGTCGACTTCGAGAATCAGCCCGACCACGAGGTGCTGGCGAGCATGGTCGCCGACTTCGAGCGCGCCCTCCCCGAGCACGATGCGGTGCTGTTCTCGGACTACGGCAAGGGCGGCCTCACGCACATCCCGCGCATGATCGAGACCGCGCGCGCGCTCGGCAAGCCGGTGCTGGTCGACCCCAAGGGCGGCGACTGGTCGCGCTACGCCCACGCCACCGTGATCACGCCGAACCGCGCCGAGCTCGCGCAGGTGATCGGCGGCTGGAGCAGCCCCCGGCAACTCGAGGAGCGCGTCGCCGCACTGCGCGCCGAGCACGCGATCGACGCGATCGTGCTGACGCGCTCCGAGGAAGGCATGTCGCTGTTCGACGCCGCCGGCCACATGCACGCGCCGGCGCTCGCACGCGAGGTGTTCGACGTCACCGGTGCCGGCGACACCGTGATCGCGACGCTCGCCGCGATGCTCGCCTGCGGCCTCGACCTCGGCGCTGCGATGCCGATCGCCAACCGCGCCGCCAGCATCGTGGTCGGCAAGTTCGGCACCGCGACGGCGACCTACGACGAACTGTTCGCCTGACATGAAGGAGCCGCGATGAAAGTCGTCGTCACCGGCGCCGCCGGCATGATCGGCAGCAACCTGGTCCACGGACTCAACGCGATCGGCATCGACGACGTCATCGCGGTCGACGAGCTCACCGACGGCACCAAGTACCGCAACCTGCTCGGCGCGCGCATCAGCGACTACTTCGACCGCAGCGAGTTCTACACGCGCTTCCGGCACGGCGATTTCGGCCGCGTCGACGTCGTGCTGCACCAGGGCGCGTGCTCGGACACCATGGTCCACGACGGGCGCTACATGCTCGACGTGAACTACCGCTGCTCGAAGGACCTGCTCGACGCCTGCCAGGCACGCGGCACGCGGCTGCTCTACGCGTCGTCGGCGGCCACCTACGGCGGCAGCGCGGCGTTCCGCGAGGAGCCCGAGTTCGAGCGCCCGCTCAACGTCTACGGCTGGTCGAAGCTGCTGTTCGACAACGTGGTGCGGCGCATGCTCGACGCGTCGACCGCGCAGGTCGCGGGCTTTCGCTACTTCAACGTCTACGGTCCGCGCGAGCAGCACAAGGGCCGTATGGCGTCGGTCGCGTATCACCACGCGCAGCAGCTCAGGGAGACCGGCCGCGTGAAGCTGTTCGGCGAGTACGGCGGCTACGGCCCGGGCGAGCAGTCGCGCGACTTCGTGTTCGTCGACGACGTGGTCGCCGTGAATCTGTGGTTCCTCGAACATCCGGACGTGTCCGGCATCTTCAATCTCGGCACCGGGCGCGCGCAGCCGTTCAACGACGTCGCGGTCGCGGTGATCAACGCCACCGCGGCGGCACGCGGCGAGGCGCCGCGCCCGCTCGACGGCATGGTGCGCGACGGCGCGATCGAGTACATCGAGTTCCCGGCCGCGCTCGTCGGCAAGTACCAGTGTTTCACCCAAGCCGATCTCGCGCGCCTGCGCGCGGCCGGCTGCGACCACGAGTTCGCCGACGTCGCGAGCGGCGTCGCACGCTACATGGAGTGGCTGCGCACGAGCGACGCGGGCTGAACGGTCAACCCCGCCGGCCGCCCGGCGTTAGGCCCAGGGACGCCATCATCCCCACTCGCCCGAAAGGACATCGATGTTCAAGAAGCTCCTCATCAGCCTCCTCGCCCTCGTCGCGGCGAGCGCGTTCGCGCTCGAGGTCAACACCGCCTCGCAGGCCCAGCTCGAATCGATCAAGGGCATCGGTCCGACCATTTCATCCTCGATCCTCGCCGAGCGCAAGAAGGGCCACTTCAAGAGCTGGAGCGACCTCGTGTCGCGCGTCCGGGGCGTCGGCGAAGCGAGCGCGGCCGGCTTCTCTGCGGCCGGCCTCACCGTCAACGGCACCACCTACACGCAGGCCGCAGCGACCAGCAGCGACGCCTCGGTGCCGCAGAAGGCCGCGGCCGGGACCGCCCGCGCCGCGTCGGCGACGGCGACCGGCGTCCGCACCGCCGCGTCGGCCACCGCGAGCGGCGTGCAGCGCGCCGCCTCGGCTACCGCGAGCGGGGTGCAACGGGCGGCGTCGGCGACGGCGACCGGCGTGCAGCGGGCCGCGTCGGCCGCCGCCAGCGGCGTGCACCGCGCCGCGTCGGCGGTCACGCGCTGACGCGCTGAGGAACGCTGCGCGCGGTGGCGCGCAGCGTTGCGCGCCGCCAGCGGACCGTCAGTCGTAGACGACGCTGGCGCGCCCTTTCGACGCGGCAGCGCGCCAGCGCGCCAGGGCGGCGTCGGTGGGATAGAAGCGCGCCGCGTCGCCGAGGTCGAGCTCGCCGCTCGCGAACTCGCGCTGCAACGCGAGGCGGATCGGAAGGCCCGCCGAGCGATCGCCGTACTCCGTGCTGACGCGCCGGGTCGGGAACTCGCGCAGCATCTCGGCGACCGGCGGCACGCTGCCGTTGACCTCGACCCGCAGGTACTTGCCGAAGCGGCAGCGGGCTTCGGCGAGGTCCCACACCTGCTGCACGTTCAGGCGCACGCCGCCCGAGAAGCGGTCGGGCTGGACCTTGCCCTGGATGATGACGAGCTCGTCCTCCTTCAGCAGGTCGCGGCAGGCGTTGATCAGGTCCTCGCTCGCGACCGCCTCGATGGTGTCGCTCATGTCGTCGAGCTTGAAGATCGCGGCACGGCCTCGCTGTCCGTTGACGACGCGCAGGTCGGTCACGATGCCGGCGAGCAGCTGCGGCTCGCGGCTGTCGATCAGGTCGGCGATCGCGACCCGCGCGAAGCGCCGCACCTCGTCGGCGTTCTGCTCGAAAAGGTGCCCCGAGAGATAGAGGCCGAGCGCCGCCTTCTCGAGCATCAGGCGCTCGCGCACCTCCCACGGCGCGGCGGCCACGAGCTCGGGCTCCTGCGTGCTCGCGGCGTGCGCGTCGGGCTCGAAGTCGAACAAGCCCCCCTGATCGGCGTGCGCTGCCTGCGAGTCCGCGAACTCGAGCGCGAGGCCGACGCTCGCCAGCACGCTCGCGCGGTTCGGATGCAGCGCATCGAACGCGCCGGACTTCACGAGCGCCTCGATCACGCGCTTGTTGATGCGCTGGCGATCGACGCGCGCGCAGAAGTCGAAGATGCTCTTGAACGGCCCGTCGGCGCGCGCCGCGAGGATCGCCTCGATGGCCGACTGCCCCGTGCCCTTGATCGCGCCGAGGCCGTAGCGCACGCGCTTCCTGTCGATCGGCTCGAAGCGGTAGCTGCCGAGGTTGACGTCGGGCGAGTCGACCGTGATGCCGAAGGTGCGCGCGTCGGCGATCAGCACCTTGAGCTTGTCGGTGTCGTCGAGCTCGACCGTCATGTTGGCCGCGAAGAACTCGGCCGTGTAGTGCACCTTGACCCACGCAGTCTGGTACGCGAGCAGCGAGTACGCGGCGGCGTGCGACTTGTTGAAGCCGTAGCCCGCGAACTTCTCCATCAGGTCGAACACCTCGTCGGCCACCGCGAGGTCGATGCCCTTCTCGGCCGCGCCCTTGCGGAAGATCTCGCGGTGCTTGGCCATCTCCTCGGGCTTCTTCTTGCCCATGGCGCGGCGCAGCAGGTCGGCGCCGCCGAGCGAGTAGCCGCCGAGCACCTGCGCGGCCTGCATCACCTGCTCCTGGTAGACCATGATCCCGTAGGTCTCGCCGAGCACGCCTTCGAGCAGCGGGTGCGGGTAGCGCACCTCCTCCTTGCCGTGCTTGCGCGCGCAAAAGCTCGGGATGTTCTCCATCGGCCCCGGCCGGAACATTGCGTTGAGAGCGATCAGGTCCTCGAGCCGGCTCGGCTTGGCGTCGCGCAGCATGCGCCGCATGCCGCCGGATTCGAATTGGAACACCGACTCGGTGCGCCCTTCGGTGAAGAGCCGGTAGACCGCGCGGTCGTCGAGCGGCAGCGTCTCGTACGAGAAGTCCTTCTGGTCCGGGTGGTTGCGGACGATGAAGGTCTTCGCGAGCTCGAGGATGGTCAGTGTCGCGAGGCCCAGGAAGTCGAACTTGACGAGGCCGATCGCCTCGACGTCGTCCTTGTCGAACTGGCTCACGGCGCTGTCGCTGCCGGGCTGCATGTAGAGCGGGCAGAAGTCCGTGATCTTGCCCGGCGCGATCAGCACGCCGCCGGCGTGCATGCCGACGTTGCGCACGATGCCCTCGACCCGCTCGGCCAGTGCGAGCAGCTCGGCGACCTCGACCTCGTCGCGCTCGCGCTGCTCGATCTCGGGCGCCTCGCGGCGCGCGTAGATCACGCTGTTGTCCGGCGGCTCCGGCGGGCGGCGCAGCGTGACCGTCTTGCCGGGCGGCGCCGGCACCAGGCGTGCGACCGAGTCGACGTGGCCGTAGCTCATGCCGAGCACGCGGCCGATGTCGCGCAGCGCGGCCTTGGCCGCCATCGTTCCGAAGGTCGCGATCTGGCTCACCGCGTCGCGCCCGTAGCGCTGCTTCACGTACTCGATGACGCGGTCGCGGTTGGCCTGGCAGAAGTCGATGTCGAAGTCGGGCATCGACACCCGCTCGGGATTCAGGAAGCGCTCGAACAGCAGGTTGTATTGCAGCGGGTCGAGGTCGGTGATGTTGAGCGCGTAGGCGACCAGCGAGCCGGCGCCCGAGCCGCGCCCCGGGCCCACCGGGCAGCCGTTGCCGCGCGCCCAGTTGATGAAGTCGGCGACGATCAGGAAATAGCCCGGAAAGCCCATCTTGAGGATGGTCGCGATCTCGAACTCGAGCCGCTCGACGTAGCGCGGCCGCTCGGCGTCGCGCACCGCACGGTCGGGGTAGCGCTGGGCGAGCCGCACCTCGAGGCCCTGGTGCGAGGCATGGCCGAAGTAGTCGGCCATCGGCATGCGGGCGCCGTCGACCAGCGGGGTCTCGAAATCCGGCAGCTGGGGCTTGCCGAGCACCAGCGTCAGGTTGCAGCGCCTCGCGATCTCGACGCTGTTGCGCAGCGCGCCGGGCAGGTCTTCGAACAGGGCCTCCATCTGGCCTTGCGACTTGAAGTACTGCTCGCGCGTGAAGCGCTTGATGCGGCGCGGGTTCGCGAGCGTGTCGCCGTCGGCCACGCAGACGCGCGCCTCGTGCGCCTCGTGGTCGTCGGGCGTGAGGTACTGGACCGGGTGCGTCGCGACCACCGGCAGCCTGAGCGCGACACCGAGCTCGACCGCGCCGCGCAGCTGCGCCTCGGCCGACGCCGCACCGGTGCGCTGCACCTCGAGGTAGAAGCGGCCCGGAAAGCACGCGGCCAGGCGGCGCGCGATCGTCTCGGCGCGTGCGGCGTCGCGCGCCAGCAGGGCCTGGCCGACGGCGCCGAGCTCCGCGCCCGAAAGCGCGATCAGCCCGCCGGCGAACTCGTCGAGCCAGGCCCAGGCGACCCAGGGCTGGCCGCGCGAGCCGTTCTCGAGCCATGCCTTCGACAGAAGCTGGCAGAGGTTGAGGTAGCCGGTGCGGTTCTGGGCCAGCAGAAGGAGCCGGCTCGCCGTCTTCTCGCCGGGTTCGGGCTCGAGCCAGACCTCGGCGCCGATGATCGGCTTGACGCCGGCCTTGCGGGCCGTGCCGTAGAACTTGACCGCGCCGAAGAGGTTGGCGAGATCGGTGATCGCGAGCGCGCCCTGGTTGTCGGCGGCCGCCGCGGCGACGGCATCGTCGACCCTGAGCGTGCCGTCGACGACCGAATATTCGGTGTGGGTACGCAGGTGAACGAAGGGCATTGGCGGGATTTTACGAAAGCGGGGTTTCGTAAAATCCGTCGGTGACGCGAACCCTCAACGCCAGTGCGTACCGCTTCGTCGAGCTCGACGACGTCGCCGGCTGGCGCACCACCATCGAAGCCGAGGCGCGCCGGCGCGGCCTCAAGGGCACCGTCCTGCTGGCCCCAGAAGGCATCAACCTCTCGCTTGCCGGTGCGCCCGACGCGCTGAGCGGCTTCATGACCTGGCTCGGCGCGCACCCGCCGTTCGCGGGCCTCGCCGCCACCGAAACCGAGTCGGACCGGGTGCCGTTCCGGCGCCTTGGGGTCAAGGTCAAGCGCGAGATCATCCGCATGAATCGCGGCTCGATCGCGCCCCAGCGCGGCCGCGCGCCGGCGGTCGACGCCGCCACGCTCGGGCGCTGGCTCGACGCGGGCCTCGACGACGCCGGGCACCCGATCGCGATCCTCGACACCCGCAACGCCTTCGAGGTCGACGCAGGCCGCATCAAGGGCGCGCTCGACTGGCGCCTGGGCCGCTTCAGCGAGTTCCCCGAGGCGCTGGCGGCGAACCGAGCGGCGCTCCGCGGCAAGACCGTGGTCGCCTACTGCACCGGCGGCATCCGCTGCGAAAAGGCCGCGCTCGAGATGGTGAGCGCGGGCCTCGACCGCGTCTACCAGCTCGAGGGTGGCATCCTTGCGCTGTTGCGCGCGAGCGGCAGCACCCACTACGACGGCCACTGCGTCGTCTTCGACGAACGAGGCGCCGTCGACACGGCACTGCGCCCCCGAGGAGCCTCCGATGAGCACCCCAGCGTCACGACTCGAGAGATCGCGGGCCAGCCTGCCTGACGCACGCCCGAGCGGGCCCGCCGCTGCCGAACGGCTGGCGCGGCGCTTTCGCGCGGTGCGCGACCGCACCGTTGCGCTGGCGGCACCGCTTTCCCCCGAAGACGCGCAGGTGCAGTCGATGCCTGACGCGAGCCCAGCCAAGTGGCACCTGGCGCACGTCACCTGGTTCTTCGAGACCTTCATCCTCGAGCGCTTCGAGCCGGACTTCGCGCCGCACGACGCGGCGTTCCGCGTCCTCTTCAACAGCTACTACCACGGGGTCGGCGCGCAGCACCCGCGCGCGCAGCGTGGCCTCGTGACCCGGCCCACGCTCGACGCGGTGCTCGCCTACCGGCGCGACGTCGACGCACGCATGCAGGCACTGCTGGCAGGATCGCTGCCGCCCGACGCCGCATCGGCGGTCGAGGCGCTCGTCACGCTCGGGCTCGAACACGAGCAGCAGCACCAGGAGCTGCTGCTCACCGACATCAAGCACGCGTTCAGCCTCAACCCGCTGGCGCCGGCGTACGCGCAGCGCTGGCCGATCGCGCAGGTGCAACCGGCGCCGCTCGCCTGGTTCGGCTTACCCGGCGGCCTGGTCGGCATCGGACACGATCCGGGGCTCGACGGCGCCTTCGCGTTCGACAACGAGGCGCCGCGCCACCGCGTGTGGCTCGAGCCGTACGAGCTGGCGTCGCGGCCGGCCACCAACGGCGACTTCGCCGCCTTCATCGACGACGGCGGTTACCGCCGGCCCGAGCTCTGGCTGTCGATGGGCTGGGACTGGGTGCAGGCTGGCGCGCGCGCGGCGCCGCTCTACTGGCGTCGCGACGGCGCGCGCTGGCTCAGCCACACGCTGCACGGCGTGGTCGAGATCGACCCGCACACGCCGGTCTGCCACCTCAGCTACTTCGAGGCCGACGCCTATGCGCGCTGGGCCGGCGCGCGGCTGCCGACGGAGGCCGAGTGGGAGCACGCGGCACGCCGGCTCGCCGGCGGCGTGCGCGGCAACTTCGCCGATCGGGGCGCGTACCACCCGCTGCCGCCCGCCGTGACTGGCGATACCCAGCCGGTGCAGATGTTCGGCGATGTCTGGGAGTGGACCGGCTCGGCCTACCTGCCCTACCCCGGATACCGGCCGGCACCCGGTGCCGTCGGCGAGTACAACGGCAAGTTCATGTGCAACCAGTTCGTGCTGCGCGGCGGGTCGTGCGCGACCCCCGAAGGCCACGTGCGTGCGAGCTACCGCAACTTCTTTCCGCCCGACGCGCAGTGGCAGTTCAGCGGGGTGCGGCTGGCGCGCGACGTCGGCTGAGGCCGGCGGCGCCGCCGCCCGCAGCCCGTGCCGCGGTGACGGCGCTGGAGCCGCCGTCACGCCGCCCTGAGCATCAGGCCGCGCGCCGGCGCGCGTCGAGGCTGAAGCGACCCGGTCCCGACGCCGCGAGAACCAGCAGGCCGCCGATCACCGCGATGTTCTTCAGGAACATCAGCTTCTGGATCATCTGCTGCTCGGCCGGCATGGCCCAGAAGTTGTGGAAGAAGAGGCTCGCGACGAGCGTGAACACGGCCAGCGCGAGCGCCGACGTGCGCGTGAAGAGGCCGAACACGATGGCGAGGCCGGCGCCGACCTCGACCACGATCGCGACCAGCGCCGCGACTTGCGGCATGGGCAGACCTTTCGACGCGATGTAGCCGGCGGTGCCGTCGAAGCCGCCGATCTTGCCGAAGCCCGACATCACGAACATCGCGACCAGCAGGATTCGTCCGACCAGCGCGAGCGTGTCGTTCAGCGAGGAGCCGCCGGCGGCGTAGGAAGCGGCGGAGCGGTTGGCGATCGAAGGGTTCATCGAGTTCATGGCACGGTGGCTTGGTTGAGGGAAATCGTGTCGGCCGCCAACGCTGGCGCGGCCGGGTCGGTGCGCTCAGGCGTTGCACGGCGCGCGCCTGCAGCCGAGGCTGCAGGCGCTGCTCAGTGACTCGCCAGATCGAACAGCAGGATCTCGGCGTTGTCGGCCTCTTCGATCGTCAGCGTCGGCTCACCCTCGATCTTGAGGGCATCGCCGGCGCCGAGCGCCTGGCCGTTGACGCGCGCCTTGCCGCGCACGACGTGCACGTAGGCCTTGCGCGCGGGGTCGAGTGCGCGCTCGGTGCGCTCGTCGGCGTCGAAGAGGCCGCTGTAGATCGCCGCGTCGGCGTGGATGGTCACCGAGCCGTCGCGGCCGTCGGGCGAGGCGATGAGGCGCAGCCGCCCGCGCTTGTCGGCCTCGTCGAAGTGCTTCTGCTCGTAGCCGGGCGCGATGCCACGCTCGGTGGGCTGGATCCAGATCTGCAGGAAGTGCGTCGTCGCGTTGGCGGCGTGGTTGAACTCGCTGTGCGTCACCCCGCGCCCGGCGCTCATGCGCTGCACGTCGCCGGGACGGATCACGCCCGGCTGGCCGTTGGGGCCGCCGTTGCCGAGGCTGTCCTTGTGCGCGAGCTCGCCCGCGAGGACGTAGCTCACGATCTCCATGTCGCGTGCGCGCCGAAGCCGCTGCCCGGCGCGATGCGATCCTCGTTGATCACGCGCAGGTTGCCGAAGCCCATCTCCTTCGGATCGAAGTAGTCGGCGAACGAGAAGCTGTGGAAGCTCTTGAGCCAGCCGTGATCGGCGTAGCCGCGGTCGGAAGCGGAACGAAGCGTGACCATGAGAACTCCTGAAGTCGCGATGGCCTCACTGTAGGAGCCGCGAGGTGCCGTGCCGTCGAGGCGACGTGAAGCAAGCGTTCAAATAAGATGAACGCCGTCCCAGGATCCCGATGTCTGCCGGTCGTAACGTCCTCACCCCCGAAGCGCTCACGATGATGGACGTCATCGCGCGCACCGGCAGCTTCGCCGCGGCCGCACGCGCGCTCGGCAAGGTGCCGTCGTCGCTGACCTACAGCGTGCGCCAGCTCGAGGACGCGCTCGACGTGCTGCTGTTCGACCGCCGCTCGGGCCAGGCCCGGCTCACCGCGGCCGGCCAGGAACTGCTCGACGAAGGGCGGCGCCTGCTCGAGCAGATCGACGCGGTTGCCAACCGGGTGCGCCGGGTCGCGACCGGCTGGGAGACGCAGCTCGGCATCGCGCTCGACGGCATCCTCTCGCGGCCGACGGTGCTCGAGCTCTGCGAGGCTTTTTACGCGGCGTGCGCGTCGCTCTCGGGCGGCGCGAGCGGCGCCGGGACCCACTCGACGCGACTCAAGCTGCGCACCGAGGTGCTCGCCGGCACCTGGGAGGCGCTCGTCACCGGGCAAGTCGACCTCGCGATCGGCGTCGGCAGCGATCGCCTGCTGCCGCCCGGCATCCGCCTGAAAGAGCTCGGCAGCGTGCGGTTCGTGTTCGCAGTCGCGCCGCACCACCCGCTCGCCGCCGCGAGCGAACCGATCAGCGACGCCGAGCTCGCGCGCCACCGCGCCGTCGCGGTCGCCGATTCGGCGCAGCGTCTGACGCCGCTCACCGTCAACCTGCTCCCGGAACAGGACGTGCTCACCGTCAGCAGCATGCAGGTCAAGATCGACGCTCAGCTGCGCGGCCTCGGTTGCGGCTTCGTTCCCGAGCCGCTCGCGCGCGTCCACATCGACGCCGGCCGGCTGGTGGCCAAACCGGTGCAGCGCGCGCTGCGTCCGGTGGCGATGGGCTACGCCTGGCGCGCGCCCGAAACCGCCGGCCCGGAAGGCGACCACGCCGGCCTCGGACTCGCGCTGCGCTGGTGGCTCGAGCAGCTCGAGAGCCCGACCACGCGGCGGGCGTTGCTCGAGCGCCACGGCAACCCGGCGGCGCTGGGGCTGGCGTGAGCGGGGCGGTGCCGCGACGCGTGCATCGGCGGCGGCACGCCGCGCCGATCGCCTGCCGACTCTGGGCCGCGGCATGGTGATCGGCCGCTTCGCGCCGTCGCCTACCGGGCCGCTGCACGCCGGCTCGCTGGTCGCCGCCCTCGCCTCGTGGCTCGACGCGCGCGCCGCCGGCGGCCGCTGGCTGGTCCGCATCGAGGACGTCGACCCGCCGCGCGAGATGAAGGGTGCCGCCGAGCTGATCCTGCAGCAGCTCGACCGCTGCGGCCTGCGTCCGGACGAGCCGCCGCTCTACCAGTCGACGCGGGGCGATCACTACCAGGCGGCGCTGGACCGCCTCGTCGAGCAGGGTTGGGCTTATCCGTGCGGCTGCTCGCGCAGCGATGTCGCGGCCGCGCTCACGGCGCGCGGCGAAGCGATCGCCCGCCCCGTCGGCGAGCTCGTCTACCCGAACACCTGCCGTGGCGGGCTCGGCGGCAAGCCGGCACGGTCGTTCCGGCTTCGGGTCGCGCCGACGCCCGGGCCGACGAGCGGCCCCGCATGCGACCCCGTGCCGGTCGCCTGGCACGATCGCCGCCTCGGACCGCAGTGCCAGGACGTCGCGGCTTTCGTCGGCGACTTCGTGCTCCGGCGCGCCGACGGCTTCTGGGCCTACCAGCTCGCGGTCGTGGTCGACGATGCCGCGCAGGGCATCACCGACGTGGTGCGCGGCGAGGACCTCGCCGACAACACGGCACGTCAGATCTTCCTGCAGCGGCGGCTCGGCCTTGCCACCCCGCGCTACCTGCACACGCCGCTCGTCCGCAACCCCGACGGCAGCAAGCTCTCGAAGCAGACCGGCGCCGCCGCCGTCGACCTCGCCGACCCGCTGGCGGCGCTCCGTTCGGCGGGAGCGCGGCTCGGCATCGACGTTCCCGGCACCACGCTTGCCGAGTGGCTCGAGCGAGCGACGGCCGCGTGGCGCGTGCAGTGGCTCGCGCCGATGGCCTGACGCCAAGCCGGGCGCTCGCCTCGGGCGGCGCGCTGCCCTGTCATCATCACGGGTTCCGCACTTCCCACGACAACCATGCAAACGCTCGATTCAGGACTGCAATACGAAGACACCGTGCAGGGCAGCGGCGCGGTCGCGAGCGCCGGCCACAGCGTCGCGGTGCACTACACCGGCTGGCTCTACAACGACGGCGTCAAGGGCGCCAAGTTCGATTCGAGCAAGGACCGCGGCGAGCCGTTCGAGTTCGACCTTGGCGCCGGCATGGTGATCCGCGGCTGGGACGAAGGCGTGCAGGGCATGCAGGTCGGCGGCACGCGCATCCTCGTCATCCCGCCGGCGCTCGGCTACGGCGCACGGGGTGCCGGCCGCGTCATCCCGCCGAACGCGACGCTGATGTTCGAGGTCGAGCTGCTCGACGCCTGAGACGCCCGTGCCGATCCGCTACGACATCACGCACACGACGGTCTACCGCTACAAGCAGCCGGTGACCTTCGGCGAACATCGCGTGATGTTCCGGCCGCGCGACAGCCACGACCTGCGCGTGCTGGCGACCGACCTCGAGGTGAGCCCGCACGCGACGATCCGGCTGATTCAGGACCCGCTGTCGAACTCGGTCGCGCTCGTCCAGCCGACCGAGCCGGCCGACCGCCTCGAGATCGTCTGCACGTTCGCGATCGAGCACGCGCACAGCCTCAACCTCGAGCTGCCGCTCAGCCCGAGCGCGGAGCTCTATCCGTTCGCCTATGCGCTCAGCGAGCGCCTCGACCTCGAGCACTACCTGCGCCCGAACCACGAGGACCCCGACGGCGAGCTCACCGCCTGGGCGCGCCAGTTCATCCGCCAGGACGGACCCACGCACACCCGCGAGCTGCTGATCGAGATGAATCAGCACATCCGCGACCACTTCAAGTACGTCGCGCGCGACGAGGAAGGCACGCAGACGCCCAACGAGACGCTCGAGCTCGGCAGCGGCTCGTGCCGCGACTACGCCCTGCTCATGATGGAGGCGGCGCGCCGCCTCGGCTATGCGACGCGGTTCGTTTCGGGCTACATCTACGACCCCGCGCTCGATGGCGCCGCCGCATCGGGCACGGTCGGCTCGGGGCAGACCCACGCCTGGCTGCAGGTCTACCTGCCCGGGGCCGGCTGGGTGCCCTTCGACCCCACCAACAACCTGCTCGGCAGCAGCCAGCTGATCCGCGTCGGGGTCGCTCGCGACCCCGCGCAGGCGGCCCCGATCTCGGGCTGCTGGTACGGCGAGAGCGACGACTACATCGGGATGGAAGTCAGCGTCGAGGTGACGCAGCGCTGAGGCCGCGCCGGCGGCACGTGCGCGCCGGCTTTCGAGCGCGGCAGCTGAGGAGCCGTACCGGCTCCACAAAGACAAACGGGGGACCGGCCTCTCGACCGATCCCCCGTTCACGCCGGCCTCAGAGCCGGCGTTGCTGACGCTGCTCGCTCAGCGGCCGTAGCCGTCCGAGCGGGCGCGCGGCGCCTTGAAGCCGCCCTTGTCGCCGAAGGCCTTGCGCGGCGCCTTGGCGAAGCCTTCGCTGCGGCCGGCCGGGGCACGGTCGAACGGGCTGCGCGCATCGCGCGCCGGCGCAGCGCCGTCGCGCGTGGCGAACGGCTTCGAGGCAAAACCACGGCCCGGCGCCTTGCCGAACGACGGCCGACCGCCACCCGGACGACGGTCGTCGAAGCGACCTTCGGCACGCGGCGGGAACATCTTCGGCTCGGGCGACTTCGGCTCGAGGCCGACGATCGTCTTGGCCGGGATCGACTGGGTCGTGAACTGCTGGATGCGGCGGATCATCCCGGCGTCCATGCGCTCGGCCAGCGTCACCGCCAGGCCGTTGCGACCGGCGCGGCCGGTGCGGCCAATGCGGTGCACGTAGTCCTCGGCCTTCATCGGCAGCCCGTAGTTGATCACGTGGCTGATCGTCGGCACGTCGATGCCGCGCGCCGCGACGTCGGTCGCCACCAGCACCTTGAGCTGCCGCGAGCGCAGGCCCTGCAGCACGCGGTTGCGACGACCCTGCGGCATGCCGCCGTGCAGCGACGCGACCGCGTGACCCATGTCCGCCAGGCGGTCGGCCAGCCAGTCGGCATCGCGCTGCGTGCTCGTGAAGACGAGCGCCTGCTCCATCTCGCGCTCGGTCAGCAGATGGTCGAGCAGCGCGTTCTTGTGGTTCGCGTTGTCGGCCCAGTGCAGACGCTGCTCGATGTTCTCGTGGGTGTCGGTGTGCGAGGCGACGTCGACGCGCTGCGGGTCGCGCAGCAGGTTCTGCGCGAGACGGCCGACGTGGCCGGCGAAGGTCGCGCTGTACATGACCGTCTGACGCGTCGCCGGCACGTGGTCGGCAATCGTCGTGATGTCGTCGATGAAACCCATGTCGAGCATGCGGTCGGCTTCGTCGAGCACCAGCACCTCGACGTTCTCGAGCACCGCCTTGCCGGTCTGCAGGTGGTCGAGCAGGCGGCCCGGGGTCGAGATCAGGATGTCGAGGGGACCGCGCAGCGCGGCGATCTGCGCCGGATACGGCACGCCACCGACCACCGTGGCGACGCGCAGGCCGGGCACGTGGCGCCCGTAGATGCCGGCCGCCTTGGCAATCTGCATCGCGAGCTCGCGGGTCGGCGTGAGCACCAGCACGCGCGGGCCGTAGATCACGCCCTTCTCGCGGCGCTTGGCGTTGTCGCCGCGCGCGGCGAGCACGCGCTCGAGCGCCGGCAGGATGAACGACGCGGTCTTGCCGCTGCCGGTGCTGGCCGAGACCATCAGGTCGGCGCCGGTGAGCGCGAGCGGGATGGAGCGGGTCTGGACCTCGGTCGCGGCGGTATAGCCCGCATCGGCGACGGCCTTGACGAGGGCCGGGTTCAGGCCGAGGGTATCGAAACTCATGAGTCTTCTTTCTTCATGCGTGCACGCCCCCGCGGCCGAGCCGCGCGGGAAGCGCACAGCCGGCGCGGAGATCGCGCCGACCCGGTCAGTCGCTGGAGGAGAACGCCCGTGGCCGGCCCAGGGCGGGCGGCATCAGGAACGGTCGAAGCGACGGCATCGCCGCCGACCGTCCCGAGGGATCCGGGCTGCGCCGCTGAGCGTCCGGATGGACGTGGCCGCGACCCGATGAGGTCAGAGGGGATGAACGAGTTGCCGCGCTGTTCTGCGGCAAGCCCACGATTATATCCGAGATCGGGTTTTCCCGTGTCCCACGGACTCGAACGAACTCAGAGTCCGAGTTCGTCGCTGCCGGCCGTCGGCACCGCGAGCAGGTGCTCGCGGTAGTACGCGAGCTCGTCGATCGACTCCTCGATGTCGGCGAGCGCGGTGTGCGCCTGCGCCTTCCTGAAGCCCGCCAGGATCTCCGGCTTCCAGCGCTTGGCGAGCTCCTTGAGGGTGCTGACGTCGAGGTTGCGGTAGTGGAAGAACGACTCGAGCTGCGGCATCGTGTTGGCGAGGAAGCGCCGGTCCTGGCAGATGCTGTTGCCGCACATCGGCGACTTGCCCGCCGGCACGTACTGCTTGAGGAACTCGATGACCTGACGCTCGGCGCTCGCCTCGTCGACGGTCGACGCCTTGACGCGATCGATGAGACCGCTGCGGCCGTGGGTGCCCTTGTTCCATGCATCCATGCCGTCGAGCACGGCATCGCTCTGGTGAATCGCGAACACCGGGCCACGCGTGCGCCGCCCGAGTTGCGCGTCCGTGACGACGACCGCGATCTCGATGATGCGGTCGCGATCCGGGTAGAGGCCGGTCATCTCGAGGTCGATCCAGATCAGGTTTTGGTCGTCGAGGGTCAGTTCGTTCGTGCTCATGGGTGCTCCTCGGCCGATTCTCGCAGGGACGCTGCCGGACGGCATGTGCTGCGCCCCGCCCGGCCCCACGCCCGCTCGCCCGCAGCACCGGTCCTACACTGCGCGCGATGACCGCCGACACCTTCACCCTCGTTTTCGCCGTCTCGCTGGTGCTGTCGCTGGCGCTGCGCTTCTGGCTGTCGGCGCGCCAGATCCGCCACGTCGCACGGCACCGCGACACGGTGCCGGCGGCGTTCGCCGGCTCGGTGTCGATCGAGGCGCACCGCAAGGCCGCCGACTACACGATCGCGAAGGCCCGCTTCAGTCAGCTCAGCATGGCCTTCGGTGCCGTGGTGCTGCTCGGCTGGACCCTGTTCGGCGGTCTCGACGCGCTCGACCGCTGGCTGCGTGGCGTCGTCGTTCCGCTCGCCGGCAGTCGCGCCTACGAGGTCGCGCTCGTGATGGCGGTGGTCGCGATCGGCGCGCTCGTCGATCTGCCGTTCGAGATGTGGAGCACGTTCCGCCTCGAGCAGCGCTTCGGGTTCAACCGCATGACGTGGCGCCTCTATCTGAGCGACCTCGTCAAGGGCGCCGTCATCGCCCTTCTGATCGGCACGCCGATCGCCGCGGCGATCCTCGGCATCATGGCAGCGGCCGGGTCGCTGTGGTGGCTGTGGGCTTGGATCGCCTGGACCGTGTTCATGGTGCTCGCGCTGGTGGTCGTGCCGACCTTCATCGCTCCCCTCTTCAACCGCTTCGAGCCGCTCGCCGACGCGAGCCTCAGGGAGCGCGTCGAGGCGCTGATGGCGCGCGCCGGCTTCGCGGCCAAGGGCCTCTTCGTGATGGACGGCAGCCGGCGCTCGGCGCACGCCAACGCCTATTTCACCGGCCTCGGCCGCGCCAAGCGCGTCGTCTTCTACGACACGCTGCTGGCGCGCCTGGTGCCGGCCGAGGTCGAGGCGGTGCTCGCGCACGAGCTCGGCCACTTCCGCTTGCGCCACATCGGCAAGCGCATCGCCAGCACGCTGGCGATCAGCTTCCTCGGCTTCGCGCTGCTCGGCTGGCTGGCGTCGCGCAGCTGGTTCTACGCCGGACTCGGCGTCGCGCCGAGCCTGAGCGGCGTCAACAATGCGCTCGCGCTGGTGCTCTTCATGCTGGTCGTGCCGGTCTATGGCGTGTTCCTGTCGCCGCTGCTCTCGGGCCTGTCGCGCCGCCACGAATTCGAGGCCGACGCCTACGCCTCACGGCTCGCCGACGGCGGACAGCTCGCCTCGGCGCTGCTCAAGCTGCACGCCGACAACGCCACCACGCTCACGCCCGACCCGCTGGTCGCCCGCTTCTATTATTCGCACCCGCCAGCGGCCGAGCGCCTTGCTGCGCTCGCGGCGGCGACCGCGCACTGACCGGAGGAACCGCGATGAATCTGCTCGAACAACGCTGCCAGGGTGCGGGCGTGTCCGCGATGGCCGAGAGCGACGTGCGTCGTCACCTGTCGCAGGTGAGCGGCTGGCAGCTGATCGGCGGCGCGATCGAGAAGACGTTCCGTTTCAGGGACGATCTCGAGACGCTCGCCTTCGTGAATGCGCTCGGCTGGATGTCGCACGTCGAGGACCACCACGCCGAACTGCGCGTCACGTACGACCACTGCGTGGTGCGCTTCAACACGCATTCGGTTGGCGGGATCTCGCTCAACGACTTCATCTGCGCCGCCAAGGCCGACGCGCTCGTCGCGTTCGCCGCCTGAGCTCGCTGGGCTCGATGCGCGGCGACGCCCCGGCTTGAGCAACGACCCGGCCCTGCAGCGCGGGCGCGTGGTCACGGGCCACGGCCGCCACTACGTGGTCGAGGCCGGCGACGGCAGCCGCATCACCTGCCACACGCGCGGCAAGAAGAGCGACTGCGTAGTCGGCGACCTGGTGCGCTGGCGCGCCAGCGGCGACGAGGGCGTGATCGAGAGCGTCGAGCCCCGCCGCAACCTGCTGCACCGGCAGGACGAGTGGAAGACCAAGTCGTTCGCCGCCAACATCGACCAGCTGCTCGTGGTCGTCGCGGTCGAGCCGGTGTTCAGCGAGTCTCAGCTGGCACGCGCGCTGATCGCCGCCGAGCGCGCCGGCATCCCGTCGCGGGTCATCCTCAACAAGCGCGACCTGCCCGGGTTCGAGGCGCAGCGGCGCCGCCTCGACCCCTACGTGGCGATGGGCGTCGAGGTGCTCGAGCTGACGCTCAAGCACGCGCCCGACGAGGCACGTGCGCGCCTCGCGCCGCTGCTCGACGGCCGCGCCACCTTCGTGCTCGGGCCGAGCGGCGCCGGCAAGAGCACGCTCGTCAACCTGCTGGTGCCGGGCGCGCGCGCGACGACCGCCGAGATCTCGCACGCGATGAACACCGGGCGCCACACGACGACGACTACCGAGTGGTACTGGCTCGACGCGGCCCGCAGCTCGGCGCTGATCGATTCGCCGGGCTTTCAGGAATTCGGCCTTCGCCACATCGACCCGCAGGAGCTCGCCGGGCTGATGCCCGACATCCGCGCACACGCCGACTGCCGCTTCTACAACTGCACGCACCTGCACGAGCCGGGCTGCGGCGTACGCGCCGCGGTCGAGGCCGGCGCGATCAGCGAGTCGCGCTATCGCATCTACCGGGAGATCCGCGCCGAGCTGGCGCCGGGCTGAGTCAGCCGACGAGGTGGGCGAGCGACAGCAGCGCGAGGAGCAGCATCCAGAGCACCACCGAGCGCCAGACGAGCCCGACGATGCTGCGCAGATGGCCGAGCACCGGCGGCACCCCACCCGTCGAGCCATCGGCGTCGGCGTAGCCGGGTGGCGCGCCCGATTCGAAGGTCTTCGAGCGATCGGGCGTGAGGCCGGGCGCGGAGCCGCCGCCCAACTGCACGCCGACCGCACCGGCGGCCGCCGCGAGGATCACGCCCTCGTTCGGGTACTTCCAGAGCATGGCGTCGCGGCGCCAGCAGGCGACCGCCTCCTCGAAGTTGCCGACGATCGCGAAGCCGGCCGCCGTGAGGCGCGCCGGCACGTGATCGAGCGCGTTGAAGAGGCGCAGCGAGAGGTCCATCAGCCGCACGTTGAGCGCCACGCCTGCGGTGTTGCTCTTGTAGGTCCAGTACCGGCTCGCGAACTCGGCCATGCGGTAGAGCACGGCACCGGCGGGCCCGAAGCCGAGCGTCGACAGCACGACGAACCAGAAGAACACGCCGAACACGTGGCGGTGCGCGGCGAGCAGCGAATGCTCGATCACGTGACGCAGCAACTCGGTGCGCGGCAGGTCGCTGGCGTCGAGATGGCGCCACTGCGCGAGCAGGCGCCGCGCCTCGTCCTCGTCGGCGCGTTCCAGGGCATCGCGGATGTCGGTGAAGTAGTGGCTGAACTGGCGAAAGCCGAGCGTCACGTAGAGCACGACGACGTCGAGCAGCAGCCCGAGCACGCCGCTCACGCGGTTGAGCGCGACGAAGGCGACGCCGACGCCGAGCGTCGGCACCAGCGTCGAGACGCACCACACGACCCAGGCGTGGCTGTCGCGACCGGCGTCGAAGTTTCGCGCGGTCCAGCGCATCCAGCTCGTCATCGCGTCGTGCACCACGTTGCTGCGCGGCAGCGGCTTGACTTGCTCGAGCAGCAGCGCGAACAGGACGGCGAAGAAGCTCATCGCAAAGATGATAGCGAGCGACTTTTCGGCTCCGCCCCGCGGTGGGGCGCTGCGCCGCGGAGGCCCCTCGGCCCCCGGCGCGCCCCATTCAGGCGCTCAGGAACCGGTAAAGGTTGCGCAGCATCGCCGCGGTCGCGCCCCAGATGAAGTAGCGGCGCGGCGCTTCGGCGTGCGTCGCGTCCTCCCACGGCATCGACAGGAACTCGCGGCGCACGGCGGCGACCTCGACCGCGTGGCGGCGGTGGTGGCGCGGGTCCATCAGGAAGGCGAGCGGCACCTCGAACACCTCGGCGACCTCGAACGGGTCGATCGAGAGCGTGATCGACGGATCGACCAGCGCAACCACCGGCGTCACGACGAAGCCGGTGCCGGTGGTGTAGGCCGGGAGGCACCCCAGCACCTCGACCAGACCGGCGTCGAGGCCGATCTCCTCGGCCGCCTCGCGCAGCGCGGTCGCCACCGCGTCGGCGTCCTCGGGCTCCGCGCGGCCGCCCGGGAAGCTGATCTGGCCCGGGTGGTCGGTGAGATGCTCGGTGCGCTGCGTCAGCAGCACGCGCAGGCCATCGGCACGCGGCACGAGGCCGATCAGCACCGAGGCGTCGGCGGGCGGACGGGCGTCGAAGCGGCGCTCGCCCTGGATCTCGGGAACCCATGCCGGCGGCGCGGCGAAGCGCGCGCGCAGCGCCGCGGCGTCGAGTCGCGTCGGGCCGACCGCCGGCAGGTGCTCGTCGGTGCCGAGCACGTCGAGGCGCTCGGGATCGAAGCTCAGCGCCACGATGTCAGCTCGACCCGCGGGCGGCACAACGCCGCGACGCCGCCGGACCCGAAGGCCACGGCGGCGCCGCGAACGAACCAGGGCGGGCGGCTGCCGGCGGCAGCCGCAGCGCGATCAAGCCAGCTTTTCCTTGATGCGCGCCGACTTGCCCGAGCGGCTGCGCAGGTAGTAGAGCTTGGCGCGGCGGACGTCGCCGCGGCGCTTGACCTCGACCGACGCGATCAGCGGGCTGTAGGTCTGGAAGGTGCGCTCGACGCCCTCGCCGCTCGAGATCTTGCGGACGATGAAGCTGGAGTTGAGGCCGCGGTTGCGCTTGGCGATCACGACGCCCTCGAACGCCTGGACGCGCTTGCGCGTGCCTTCGACGACGTTGACGCTCACGATGACCGTGTCGCCGGGCGCGAACGCCGGAACCGTCTTGTTCAGACGGGCCATTTCCTCTTGTTCGAGGGTTTGGATCAGATCCATCAGGGGCTCCAAGTGATCGTGCGCGCGCGTCTGTTGGCGGCCTGGCTCGTGTCGATGAGGAACGACGAACCGGGCCTCTTTGGCGCGGGGCTGCAGGGCCCCGCATCGGTCTGGCACGCAGCGCGAATCGCTGCGCATCCGGCGCGGCAGAGGATCGAAAAACCCAGCATTATAGCTGGAGCGAGGCAAGGAATCGCAGATCCGCCTTGCTGAGGGCACCCGACGCTTCGGCTGCCGCGATCAGGTCGGGCCGGCGGCGCCAGGTGAGCTCGAGCGAACGCTCGCGACGCCAGCGGGCGATGCGCGCGTGGTCGCCCGACAGCAGCACCGCGGGAACGCGTGCGAGTCCGGCTTCGGCGCCCGCGTCTTCTCCCTCGCGCGGCGAAAGCGCGAGCGTCTCGGGCCGGCTGTAGTGCGGGCAGTCGAGCAGCCCGTCCGAAAAGCTGTCCTGCTCGTGCGAGGCCTGATCGCCCAGGACCCCCGGCTGCAGGCGTGCCACGGCGTCGAGCAGCGCGAGCGCCGGGAGCTCGCCGCCCGACAGCACGAAGTCGCCGAGGCTCAGTTCGACGTCGACGTGGCGGTCGACGAAGCGCTGGTCGATTCCCTCGTAACGCCCGCAGAGCAGGATCGCGCCCGGACCGTCGGCGAACGCCTGCACGACGGCCTGGTCGATGCGTCGGCCGGTCGGCGTGAAGTGGACGAGCGGGGCCGCGGCGCCGCGGTCGCTCCGGATCGCCTCGAGCGCGCGCAGCAGCGGCTCGGCGAGCAGCACCATGCCGGGCCCGCCGCCGTAGGGGCGGTCGTCGACACGGCGATGCGGCTCGTCGCCGAAGTCGCGCAACTGCCAGAGCCTCACGTCGACCGCGCGCTCGAACGCGCGCCGCGTCACCCCGTGCGCGAGGTGCGGTCCGAACAGCTCCGGGAACAGCGTGACGACGTCGAACCGCATGCCACGGATCAGAAGTCGAGGCCCCAGTCGACGGTGATGCGGCGCGCCTCGACGTCGACGTCGTCGACATAGGCGGCGACGAACGGGATCAGGCGCTCGTCGGAGCTCGGCTCGGCAGGCGGGTCGGCCGCGGCGGGTGTCACGGCGGCATCGGGCGGCGCGACCCGCAGCACGCTCTGCGGCCCGGTCTCGAGCAGGCCGACGACCCGCCCGATCGCCTCGCCCTGCCGGTTGACGACGTCGAGGCCGATCAGGTCGACCCAGTAGAACTCGTCGGGGTCCTGGGGTGCCGGGAAGTCGGCACGCGGCACGAACACCCGCGCACCGCGCAGCGACTCGGCACCGTTGCGGTCGTCGATGCCGTCGATGCGCGCGACCAGCCACTCGCCGTGCCAACGCGTCTGCGCCACGTCGAGTGCAGGCGGCAACGGCGGCGCGCCGGGGCGCCTGCGCGCCACGGCGAGATCGTCGGAAGGCTTGAGATGCCAGCGTCGCGACTTGCGCAGCGCGTCGGGCTCGGACGAGAAGGGCTGCACCTTGATCCAGCCCTTGATGCCCCAGGCATCGATGATGCGGCCGACCTCGAGCGCGTCGCTCGGCCAGCCGGAGTCGGAATTCGGCGCGGGCGCCCTGGCGCTCACGACGTTCCGGAACGGCCCGTCAGGCAGCGGCCTTGGCTTGCTGGACCAGACGCTGCACGGTCGGCGAGAGCTGGGCGCCGTTCGCGGTCCAGTGCTCGACGCGGTCGAACGCGAGGCGAAGCGGCTGCTCGGCGCCCGACGCCACCGGGTTGTAAAAGCCCACGCGCTCGATGAAGCGGCCGTCGCGGCGGAGCTTCGAGTCGGCAACGACGATGTTGTAGAACGGACGCTTCTTGGCGCCACCGCGGGCAAGTCGAATGACGACCATGACTCTGTTTCCTTCTGGTACCTGACCGGTCCGGCTCGGATCGGTGAACCGCGCATTATATAAACTTCGCGGCTCCATGACCCACCCGACCGCTCCGTCGCGCGCACTCGTCCGCCCGAGCAGCCCCGACGACCTGCCCGCGATCGCGTCGATCTACGCCTGGCACGTCGAGAACGGCACCGGCACCTTCGAGCTCGCGGCGCCCTCGGTCGACGAGATGGCGCGCCGCCGCGACGACGTGCTCGCCAAGGGCCTGCCGTGGCTCGTCGTCGAGATAGGTGGCGCGGTGCTCGGCTACGCCTACGCCAACCAGTTCCGGCCGCGTCCCGCATACCGCTACTGCCTCGAGGACTCGATCTACCTCGCGCCCGAAGCGTGCGGACGCGGCGTCGGGCGACTGCTGCTCGCCGAGCTGCTCGCGCGCTGCGAGGCCGCCGGCGCGCGCCAGATGCTCGCGGTGATCGGCGATTCGGCCAATGCGGCGTCGATCGGCGTGCACCGCGCGCTCGGCTTCGAGCGCAGCGGCGTCATCGATGCCGCGGGCTGGAAGTTCGGCCGCTGGCTCGACGTCGTCTTCATGCAGAAGAGCCTCGGCCTCGGCGCGAGCGCAGCGGCGGCCGCGGGATGACGGCGCGCCGGCACCGTTCCAAGCTCGTCGCGACCTGGCTCGCGTTTCTCTTCGGCAGCCTCGGCGTGCACCGCTTCTACCTGCACGGCCTCAGGGACGTCTGGGGCTGGCTGTTCCCGCTGCCGACGCTGGTGGGAATCTACGGCGTGCTGCGCATGCGCGCGCTCGGCGGCGACGACTTGCTGCCGTGGTTCCTGATCCCGTGGCTCGGTCTGACGCTGAGCGCGGCGATGCTGACTGCCGTGATCTACGGCCTCACGCCCGACGACAAGTGGACCGCGCGCCACAACCCCGACGGTGCGCCGACTCACACCGGCTGGGCGACGATCATCGGCGTCATCCTCGCGCTCAGCGTGGGCGCCGCAGTCGCCGTCGCGACAATCGCGTTCACCTCGCAACGCGTCTTCGAATACCAGCAGCTCCGAAGCAGCACCGCGAACTGAGCCGCGACGCCGCCCGCGTCACTTGAAGAGGACGAGGCTCACCCAGTAGAAGAGGGCCGCGACGAGGGCGGCGGCAGGGATCGTGAAGATCCACGCCCAGACGATGTTGCCGGCGACGCCCCAGCGCACCGCCGAGGCGCGCCGGACCCAGCCGACGCCGACGATGGCGCCGGTGATCGTGTGCGTCGTCGACACCGGGATGCCGAGCAGCGTGGCGAGGAACAGCGTGATCGCGCCGCCGGTCTCGGCGCAGAAGCCCCCCACGGGCTTGAGCTTGGTGATCTTCTGGCCCATCGTCTTCACGATGCGCCAGCCGCCGAACATGGTGCCGACGCCGATCGCGATGTAGCAGGCCCAGATCACCCACGCCGGCGGCAGCTCCGCGCCGGCCGACGAATAGCCGGTCGCGATCAGCAGCATCCAGATGAGGCCGATCGTCTTCTGCGCGTCGTTGCCGCCGTGGCCGAGGCTGTAGAGCCCCGCCGAGACGAGCTGCAGGCGGCGGAACAGGTTGTCGACGCGCAGCGGCGACGCGCGCCGAAAGATGTTGGCCACCGCCACCATCAGGAGCGCGCCGAGCAGGCACCCGAGCAGCGGCGACACGAAGATGAAGAGCACCGTCTTGGCGATCCCGCCGAACACCAGCGGGTCGGCGCCGCTCTTGGCGAGCACAGCGCCCACGATGCCGCCGATCAGCGCGTGCGAGGAGCTCGACGGGATGCCGTACCACCACGTGACGACGTTCCAGAAGATCGCGCCGATGAGGGCACCGAACACGACGTGGTGATCGACCGTGCCCGGCTCGACGATGCCCTTGCCCACCGTCGCCGCCACGTTGAGGTGGAACACGAAGATCGCGACCACGTTGCAGACCGCGGCGAACACGATCGCCGTCTGCGGGCGCAGCACGCCGGTCGAGACGACGGTCGCGATCGCATTGGCGGCGTCGTGGAAGCCGTTCATGAAGTCGAACGCGATCGCCAGCACGACCAGCATCGCGACGACCCAGAAGGCCGTTTGCAGCGAACCCATCAGGCCGCGGCCGGTTCAGGAGGCCTCGAGGACGACGCCCTCGATCAGGTTGGCGACGTCCTCGCAGCGATCCGAGATCGATTCGAGCAGTTCGTAGATCGCACGCAGCTTGATCAGCTCGCGCACGTCCTTCTCCTCGCGGAACAGCTTCGACATCGCCGATCGCATCACCCGGTCGGCGTCGGATTCGAGGCGATCGATTTCCTCGCAGGTCTTGATCGCCGCTTCGGCGTTGGCCGGCACGTTGATCTTCGGCAGCAGCGACACCGCGTGCTGCACGCGCTCGCAGCACTTCGCACTGAGGTCGCCGAGCCGCAGGATGTCGTCGTTCATCGCCTGCACGTCGTAGAGCGACATCGTCTCGCTCGCGTCCTGCAGCAGGTCGAGGATGTCGTCCATGCCGTTGATGAGGCCGTGGATCTGCTCGCGGTCGATCGGCGTGATGAAGGTCTTGTGGAGCAGCCGGTTCACCTCGGCGGTGACGCGGTCGGCCTGGCGCTCGGCGGCGCCCACCTCGCCGGTGTAGCGCTCGCGCAGCACCGGGTCGGCATAGTTCTGGATGAGCAGGATGAACGAGCGCGCGCCGGCGACGATGAAGTCGCCGTGCTGGTTGAACAGCTCGAAGAAGTTGCCCTCGCGCGGCATCAGCTTGCCGAACAGCATTCGATGTTTCCTCTGGGTGACGGGCAGGCGCGCGAGCACGGCCCGGGCGGCGGCTGAACGGGTCGCAGTGTACTTGCGACGACAATCGCGGGCTGCCGGCGGCGCCCCACTCCGCCGCTGCCCCCGACCATGGCCTCCGTCGTCCCGTACCCCGCTCCCGCTTCCGCTGCGCCGCTGCTGCAGGTGCGCGGACTCGCGTGCCGGCGCGGCGAGCGCCTGCTCTTCGCAGGGCTCGACCTCGACCTCGGCGCCGGCGAGATCGTCTGGCTGCGCGGCCCGAACGGCTCCGGCAAGACGAGCCTGCTGCGCATCCTGGCCGGGCTCGCGACGGCCGCCGAGGGCAGCCGGCGCTGGGCCGGCGACGCGCTGCAGCGCCCGCTCTACCTCGCGCACGCCAACGCCCTGAAGGACGACCTCGGCGCGGCCGAGTCGCTGGCGTTCCTGCTGCGCCTGGCGGGCCAGCCCGCCGACGCCGCCACCTGCGCGACGGCGCTCGGCCGCGTCGGTCTCGCGCGCCAGCGCGACGCCGCCGTGCGCACCCTCTCGCAGGGCCAGCGGCGCCGGGTCGCCCTCGCCCGCCTCGCGGTCGAACCGAGCGCGCCGGTCTGGCTGCTCGACGAGCCGTTCGACGCGCTCGACGCCGCCGGCATCGGAACGCTCGACGAGCTGCTCGCCGGCCACGCGGCGCGCGGCGGCGCCGCCATCGTGACCAGCCACGTGCCGCTCACGCTCGCGGCGCCGGAGCCGATCACGCTCGACCTCGCGAGCGTCGCGCCGCGCGGCCGGCCCGCGCCGGCGGCCGCGGCCGCTGCCGTCGCGTGCGAGGCGTGACGCCGTGAGCGCCTTCCGCGCGATCGTTGCGCGCGACCTTCGCCTTGCCGCACGGCGCCGGGTCGACGTGCTGCTGCCGCTCGCCTTCTTCGGCGTCGCCGCGAGCCTGTTCCCGCTCGGTGTCGGCCCCGAGCCGCAGACGCTGCGCACCATCGCGCCCGGCGTGGTGTGGGTTGCCGCGCTGCTCGCCGCCATGCTGTCGGTGACGCAGCTCTACGCCGGCGACTTCGCCGACGGCTCGCTCGAGCAGATGCTGCTGGGCGGCGGCGCGCTCGCCATCGTCGCGGCCAAGGCGCTCTCGCACTGGGCGCTCAGCGGCCTGCCGCTGGTGATCGTCGCGCCGCTGCTCGGCGTCGCCTTCGACATGTCGGCGAGCGGCATCGGCGCGCTCACGGCCTCGCTGCTGCTCGGCACGCCCATCCTCAGCCTGCTGGGCGGTCTCGGCAGTGCGCTCACGCTCGGCGTGCGCAGCGGCGCGGTGCTGCTGATCGTGCTGATCGTCCCGTTGTGCGTGCCGGCGCTCATCTTCGGCGCCGGCGCGGTCGGCGCCGTCGAGTCGGGCATCTCGGCACGCGGTCACTACTCGCTGCTCGGCGCCCTGCTGATTTTCAGCGTGCTGCTCGCGCTGCCGGCGACCGCGGCAGCGCTTCGCATCGCGATCGAATGAGCCTTCGTTTCTTCACCTTCGCTGCGCCCTCGCGCTTCTTCGGCCTTGCCGGCGCGCTGGTGCCCTGGTTCTGGGCCGCCTTCGCGATGCTCGCTGCGGCGGGCCTCTACATCGGCTTCTTCGAGGCGCCGAGCGACGCGACCCAGGGCGACTCGTACCGAATCATCTTCATCCACGTGCCGGCGGCCTGGATGTCGATGCTGCTCTACCTGGCACTCGCGTTCTGGGCCGCGATCGGCTGGGCTTTCAACGCGCGCCTCGCGTCGATGCTGGCGCGCGCGATCGCGCCGACCGGCGCCATGTTCACCTTCCTCGCGCTCTGGAGCGGCGCGCTCTGGGGCAAGCCGACCTGGGGCGCCTGGTGGGTGTGGGACGCCCGGCTCACCTCCGAGCTGATCCTGCTGTTTCTCTACCTCGGCTACCTGGCGATCGTCGCGGCGATCGACGAGCCGCGGCGCGCCGACCGCGCCGGCGCGCTGGTCGCGATCGTCGGCAGCATCAACGTGCCGATCATCTATTTCTCGGTGCGCTGGTGGAACACGCTTCATCAGGGCGCGAGCGTGGGGATTGGCTCTGCACCGAAAATGGCGAGCGTGATGCTCACCGCGATGCTGCTGATGACGCTCGCGTTCTGGGCCTACGCGTTCGCGGTGGTGTTCACGCGAACCCGCGCCGTCATCCTCGAACGCGAGCGCGATGCCCAATGGGTGGGCGAGCGCCTCGGCGCAGCAACTTCCGACCACAGGACCCCGGCGTGAACTGGAACAGCGCGGCAGACTTCTTCGCGATGGGCGGCTACGGCCTCTACGTATGGGGCGCGTACGCCGTGACCGGGCTGTGCATGCTGGTCGAGCCGGTGCTGGTGGCGCGGCGCAGCGCGGCGGCGCGTCGCACGGTCCGCGCGGCGCACCTCGAGGCCGCCGGGCCGGGCGCCGCCTCATGAAGCCGCGTCACCGGCGCCTTGCCATCGCGGGTGGCGTGCTCGCCGCGGTCGGCGTCGCCGCCGCGCTCGTGCTCAACGCGTTCCAGAGCAACCTCGTGTTCTTCTACTCGCCGTCGCAGGTGGCGGCCCACGAGGCGCCGCTCGAGCGGACCTTCCGCATCGGCGGCATGGTCCAGGCAGGCACCGTGCAGCGCGACGGCACCCAGGTGAGCTTCGTCGTCACCGACACCGCCAAGGCGATCCCGGTGCGCTACGAAGGCATCCTTCCCGACCTCTTCAAGGAGGGCAAGGGCGTCGTCGCGCAGGGTCAGCTCAGGAACGGCGTGTTCGTCGCCCGCGAGGTGCTCGCCAAGCACGACGAGAACTACATGCCGCCCGAGGCCGCCGAGGCGGTCAGGCGCGCCCAGCAGGGCAAGCTCGCCAACACGCTCGAGGCGGCCAAGTGATTCCCGAACTCGGCCACTTCGCGCTCTGGCTCGCACTCGGCGTGGCGCTCGCCCTCGGCACCTTGCCGATGGTCGGCGCGGCGCGCGGGCGCGCCGACTGGATGGCGCTCGCGCGGCCCGGCGCGGCCACGCTGTTCGCGCTGGTGCTGTTCGCGTTCGCGAGCCTCACGCTGGCGTTCGTCGCCGACGACTTCTCGGTCTACTACGTCGCGGCGAACTCGAACCGCTCGCTGCCGCTGGCCTATCGCATCGCCGCGGTCTGGGGCGGCCACGAGGGCTCGCTCCTGCTCTGGCTGCTGATGCTGACGCTCTGGACCCTCGCGGTGGCGATCTTCAGCGCGCACCTGCCGCTCAAGGTGCTGGCGCGCATCCTCGCCGTCATGGGTCTGCTCAGCGTCGGTTTCCTGCTCTTCATGCTGCTGACGTCGAACCCGTTCGAGCGCCTGATCCCTGCCGCCTCTGACGGCCGCGACCTCAACCCGCTGCTGCAGGACCCGGGCATGGTGATCCACCCCCCGATGCTCTACATGGGCTACGTGGGCCTCTCGGTCGCGTTCTCGTTCGCCGTCGCCGCGCTGATCGGCGGCAACCTCGATCAGGCGTGGGCGCGCTGGACCCGCCCGTGGACCACCGTCGCGTGGATCTTCCTCACGATCGGCATCGCGCTCGGCAGCGGCTGGGCGTACTACGAGCTCGGGTGGGGCGGCTGGTGGTTCTGGGACCCGGTCGAGAACGCATCGTTCATGCCGTGGCTGGTCGCGACCGCGCTGATCCACTCGCTCGCCGTCACCGAAAAGCGTGGCGCGTTCAAGTCGTGGACCGTGCTGCTCGCCATCCTCGCGTTCTCGCTGTCGCTGCTCGGCACCTTCCTCGTCCGCTCGGGCGTGCTGTCGTCGGTGCACGCGTTCGCCACCGACCCGACGCGGGGCCTCTTCATCCTCGCCTTTCTCGGCATCGCGATCGGCGCTTCGCTCGGCCTCTACGCGTGGCGGGCGCCGTCGATCGGCCTCGGCGCGCGCTTTGCGCTGATCTCGCGCGAGACCTTCCTGCTCGCCAACAACGTGCTGCTGGTCGTCGCCTGCGCCGCGGTCCTGCTCGGCACGCTCTACCCGCTGGTGCTCGACGCGCTCGGCGTGGCCAAGATCTCGGTCGGGCCGCCCTACTTCGAGTCGGTGTTCGTGCCGCTGATCGCGCCACTCGTCTTCCTGCTCGGCGTCGGGCCGCTCGCGCGCTGGAAGGAGGCCGAGCTGCCGTCGCTGGCGCGTCGGCTGCGCTGGGCCGCGGGCGTCTCGGTGGTCGCCGCGCTCGCCAGCGCCTGGGTCGCCGGCGGGCTCGGCGTCACCGCGGTGCTGGGCCTGCTGATGGCGTTCTGGATCGTGACGACCGTCGTCACCGACGTCGTCGAGCGGGTGCGGCCGCCGCACGGCATGCGCGGCAGTGCCGTGCGGCGCGCCGGCCAGCTGCCGCGCGCGACGCTCGGCATGCTGCTCGCGCACCTGGGCGTGGCCATCTTCATCATCGGCGTCACGCTCGTGAAGGCGCGCGAGGTCGAGCGCGACGTGCGCATGGACGTCGGTGACGAGACCACGGTCGCCGGCTACACCTTCCGGTTCCGCGGCGTGCAGGACGTCGAGGGTCCGAACTTCCGCGCCGCGCAGGGGCTGATCGAGGTCACCGAGGGCGGCAGGCCGGTCGCCACGCTGCACCCCGAAAAGCGGCGCTACCCGGTCGCACAGACCACGCTCACCGAGGCCGCCATCGACGTCGGCTTCACGCGCGACCTCTACGTCTCGCTCGGCGAGCCGGTCGGCAAGGGGGCGTGGATCGTGCGCGTCTACGTCAAGCCGTTCGTCGACTGGATCTGGGGCGGCTGCCTCGTGATGGCGCTCGGCGGGCTGCTCGCCGCGACCGACCGGCGCTACCGCGTGCAGGCGCGCCGCGCCGGCGAGCGGCTCGGCGCGTCGGCCGTCGCCGGCGCATGAACCCGCCGCGCCGCCACTCGCCGGCGGGCGTCGGCGCATCCGGCACGGCCGCGTCGCAGCCCGTCACGGCGCCACACGCCTGCGCGCCGCGCGCCGCCACCCGCCGAGCGGAGAGCCGTCGATGAACAAGCTGCGTTTCCTGATTCCCCTGGCCGCCTTCGTGGTCCTGCTCGGCTTCCTGCTGGTCGGGCTGCGCCTCAACCCGCGCGAGGTGCCGTCGCCGCTGATCGACAAGCCGGCGCCGGCGTTCGCGCTGCCGCGCCTCGACGACACCACGCAGACGATCCGGCCGGCCGACCTGCGCGGCAAGCCGTGGATCCTCAACGTGTGGGCCTCGTGGTGCGTCGCCTGCCGCGAGGAGCACCCGCTGCTCGTCGACTTTGCCAAGCGCAACCTGGTGCCGATCTACGGCCTCAACTACAAGGACCAGCAGGCCGACGCGCTCGGCTGGCTGGCGCGCTTCGGCAACCCGTACACCGCGTCGCTGTTCGATGCCGACGGCCGCGTCGGCATCGACTTCGGCGTCTACGGCGTTCCCGAGACCTTCGTGATCGACGGCGCCGGCGTGATCCGCCTCAAGCACATCGGCCCGCTCACGCCCGACGTGATCGAGACGCGCATCGTTCCGCTGCTGCGCAAGCTGAATGGCTGAAGGCGCAGTTTCGGGAGCGGCGCGGTCGCGCACGCGCGCGCTCGCGAGGCTCGGCTGGCTCGTGCTGCTGGCCGCCGTGCTGCTCGCCTCCTCGCCGGTGCACGCCAAGGAAGCCGCCCCGGCCGTCGAGGACCCGGTGCTCGAGGCGCGCGTGATGAAGATCGCGGCCGAGCTGCGCTGCCTGGTCTGCCAGAACCAGACCATCGCCGACTCGCACGCCGACCTGGCCGTCGACCTGCGCCGGCAGGTACGCGAGGCGCTGCGGCGCGGCGACAGCGAGCGCCAGATCATCGACTACATGACCGCTCGCTACGGCGACTTCGTGCTGTACCGTCCGCCGCTGCGCGCGGACACGGCGCTGCTCTGGTTCGGGCCGACCGTGCTGCTGGTCGCTGGTCTGGCGACGCTGTTCCTCATCCTGCGGCGGCGCAGCCGGCTTGCCGCCGACCGCTTCGAGCCCGACGACGACCTCGACGCCGACGACGAGCACGTCCGCATCCGCCCATGACCTCGACCGATCTTTCCCGCGCCGGCGTTCCGGCGGACCTCGAACGAGGCGCTGCGCCGAGCGACGCCGTCACCTCGACGGCCGCAGCGCCGAGCGCGGGGCCGGCCGCCAGCGCCCCGGGCTCGCCCGCGCTTGTCACGCCGGGCGGCGGCACGCCCGAGGCGGCTCGCGCGCGGCCGTCGGGTCGCCTGCTCGGCAGCGTCGGCTCGGCGGTGGTCGTGTTCGCCGTGCTCGGCTATCTCTGGACCGGCAGCCCGGCGCTCACCGGGCTCGGCGGATCGAGCGTCGCGACGGCGACGGCGGGTGTCGCTCCGCAGGGTGCCGCCAGCGACCCCGCCGCCCAGGTGACCGTCGAACAGATCGCCGGGATGGTCGAGAACCTCGCGGCGCGCATGAAGGAGCGCCCGGACGACGCCGAAGGCTGGACCATGCTGGCGCGCTCGTACATGGTGCTCGGCCGGCCCGCCGACGCGATTCCGGCGTACCAGCGCGCCGCGGCGCTGCGCGAGCGCGACGGCGCGGTGCTCGCCGAATGGGCCAACGCAGTCGCGGCGGCGAACGGCGGCCGCGCGACCGACGAAGCGACTGCGCTGGCCCGACGCGCCCTCGCGATCGACACGCAGAACCTGAAGGCGCTCGCCCTCGTCGGCGCCGCCGCCTACGAGCGCGGCGACTTCGCCGCCGCCGCGGTCGAGTGGCAGAAGATCGCCGCGCTGGTTCCGCCCGACAGCGAGGTCGGCCGCCAGGTGCAGGTCAGCATCGCGAACGCACGCGAGCTCGCCGCGGCACCGCGCGGTGGCACGGCTTCCCCCGCCACGGCCGCATCGGCCACTTCGGGCGACTCGGCCCGCGCGAGCGCGTCCGCCGGATCGCCCGCCGGGGCGCCCGAGGCGATCACCGGCACCGTCAGCCTCGCGCCCGAGCTCGCCGGGCAGGTCTCGCCCGCCGACACGCTGTTCGTGTTCGCACGTCCCGCTGACGGAGGCCGCATGCCGCTGGCGGTGCTGCGCGCCAAGGTCTCGGAGTTGCCGCTGCAGTTCCGTCTCGACGACAGCCTGGCGATGGGCCCGATGGGCAAGCTCTCGGGCGCCAGCCAGGTCGTGGTCGGCGCGCGCGTCAGCCGGAGCGGCGATCCGATCGCACGGCCCGGCGACCTCAGCGGCGAAGTGACGCCGGTCACGCCGGGCAGCAGCGGGGTCGCGGTGCGGATCGACCGGGTGGTCCGCTAGACCCAGTCGATCCGGCGCCTGAGCGGGGTCCCTCGCCTGCGTTCAGACCAGCGGTGCGGCGCCGGGTGCGTCGAACGACTCGCGCGGCCCGCCGAAGCGCTCGAGCCGCTCGACCAGCGCGTGGAAGTCGGCGTCACGATCGACCGGATTGAAGCGCTCGGTGCCGAGCACGAACAGCGGCCCGTCGTAGCGCTCGAAGTACTCGGCGTAGGCATCGCAGATGCGCTGCAGGTACGCCGGCTCGATCGCCCGCTCCATCGGCAGGCCGCGCCGCGCGATGCGCTGCATCAGCGTGTCGGGCGAGGCCTGCAACCAGATCACCAGGTCGGGGTCGCCGACCTGCGGCGCGACCTGCGCGTACATCTGCGTGTAGAGCCGGTGTTCGTCGTCGCTCAGCGTCAGCTTGGCGAACAGGGCGTCCTTGGCGAACACGAAGTCGGCCACCACCGCGTGCGAGAACATGCCGGGCTGCGCCAGTGCCTGCACCTGCTTGACGCGCTGAAACAGGAAGAAGAGCTGCGTCTGGAACGCGTAGCCCGGCATGTCCTCGTAGAAGCGGTCGAGGAAGGGGTTCTCCGCCGGCTGCTCGAGCATCAGGTCGGCGCCCAGGTGCGCGGCGAGGCGGCGCGCCAGCGAGCTCTTGCCGACGCCGATTGGCCCCTCGATCGCGATGTGGCGGAAGCGCTGCAGGCCGCCGGCGTGCAGGTCGGTCGAGGTCGACGTCATGCGAGGCGCTCCACGCGCTGACCGGCGACCTGCTCGAGGAGCTCGGTGACGGCGCCGTGGCCCTCGACCTCGAGCGCCGGCGCGAGCTCGGCAAGCGGACGCAGCACGAAGGCGCGCTCGTGCAGGCGCGGGTGCGGCAGCGTGAGGACGGGGCTCGACAGCACGGTCGCACCGTACAGCAGCAGGTCGAGATCGAGGGTGCGCGGCGCGTGCCGGTACGGGCGCTCGCGGCCGTGCCGCGCCTCGATGTCCTGCAACGCGCCGAGCAGGTCGAGCGGCGCGAGGCGCGTGCGGATGGCGACGACCGCGTTCAGGTAGTCGGGCCCGCTCGCGTCGAGCGGCGCGCTGCGGTAGCTCGACGAGGCGGCGACGAGCTCGGTGCCGGCAAGGGCGGCGATCGCCTGCCGCGCCGCGTTCAGCGTCGCCGCGGCGTCGCCGAGGTTGGCGCCGAGGCCGACGTAGGCGAGCGCGCCGGCAGCGGCTCGATCGTTCAAGGCGGGCATCGGCTCAGGCCCGCGGGTGCGCCGATGCACCGCCTCCCGTCGCGCGACACGCCACGCTGCTGGCGTTGCCGACGAAAGGCGCGACGCCGCGGCCATCGCCGCAGGAAGCAGCGGCCCCGGCAGCGCACCGGGGCTCGACCAGCCGCCGGCCGCGCATCACGGGGCGGGTGCGTCGCTCGCCGCGACCCCCGGCTCGGCACTCTCGCCCGCCGGCTTGCGGCGACGGCGCCGGCGCTTGCGCGCCGGAGCACCTTCGGCTGCCGGTTCGCCGTCGGCGCCGGGCTCCTCCGTGGCACCGACGTCGCCGGCGGGCTCGGCAGCGGCCGAGTCGCTGCTCTCGGCCCTCGGCGCGGCAGCAGCGGCTGTGCGACGCGCCGACTTGACGCGCGTCGGCCCGCGCCGATCGCGCACCGCGTCGACCATGCGCTCGCGCTCGTCGCTGTCGGCGAGCGAGAAGGTCTCCCACCAGGCGGCGAGATCGGGGTCGGCCTCGCCGCAGCGGCTGCGCAGGCGCAGGAAGTCGAGGCCGGCGCGAAAGCGCGGCTGCTCGACCAGCGAGTGCGTCGACGCCGGGGTGCGGCGCTCGAAGCGCGGCTGCATCATCCAGACCTCGCGCATGTCGACCGCGAGCTTGCCGCGTCCGGAGATGTCGCCGATGCGCGCTTCGAACACCGAGTCGATCGCCTGCTGCAGTGCCGGGAACGTCGGCTCGCCCTTGGCCTGCAGCGCGACCCACGCCGCCTGCACGTCGTGCCACAGCATGCAGGCCAGCATGAAGCTCGGCGCCACCGGCTTGCCTTCGGCGATGCGGCGGTCGGTGTCGGCGAGCGCGAGCTGCACGAACTGCTCGCGCCCGTCGTGGCGCTGGCTCTCGTCGAAGGCGACATCGAGCACCGGGAACACGCCGCGGTGCAGGCCGAGCTTCTTCAGCTCGACGATCGAGGCGAGCGCGTGCCCGGTCTGCAGCAGCTTGATCATCTCGTCGAACGTGCGCGACGGCGGCACGTTGTCGAGCAGCGCGGCCAACTCGGCGATCGGCGCGCGCGTCTTCTCCTCGATCTCGAAGCCGAGCTTGGCCGCGAAGCGCACCGCACGGATGATGCGCACCGGGTCCTCGCGATAGCGCGTGGCGGGGTCGCCAATCATGCGCAGCAGCTTCTTCTTCACGTCGTCCATGCCGCCGTGGTAGTCGACGACGACCTCGCGCACCGGGTCGTAGTACATGGCGTTGACGGTGAAGTCGCGCCGCGCGGCGTCCTCGACCTGGGTGCCCCAGACGTTGTCGCGCAGCACGCGGCCGCTCGCGTCGACCACGTGCGAGGCGGCGGCGAGCTTGCCGCCCGCCTCGCTCTTGAGGCTCTTCTCGTCGCCTGCCGCCTGCTCGGACGCCGCGGGGTCGACCGCGGCACGGAAGGTGGTGACCTCGATCACCTCGCTCAGGCCCCGGTCCTGGCGGCCGCGTCCGAACACCACGTGCACGATGCGGAAGCGCCGGCCGATGATGAAGGCGCGCCGGAACAGCCCCTTGACCTGCTCGGGCGTCGCGTTGGTGGCGATGTCGAAGTCCTTCGGCCGCAGGCCCAGCAGCAGGTCGCGCACCGCGCCGCCGACGATGTAGGCCTCGTAGCCGCCCTCGACCAGCGTGCTCACGACCTTGACCGCGCGCTCGTCGACGAGCTTGGGGTCGATGCCGTGTTCGGCCTTGGGAACCTCGACGCGCACGCCGGCCTTGGTCGCGGCCGCGCCGGGCGAGCCCGACTTGCCGAGCAGCTTCTCGATGAATTTCTTGATCATTCGAATAGGTTCAGGACGCGCCAGCCGCGTTCGCTGGCGATCGCGGCGAGCTCGGCCGAAGGGCTCACCGCCACCGGCTCGGTCGCGCGCTCGAGCAGCGGCAGGTCGTTCCAGGAATCGCTGTAGACGCTGATGCGGCCGAAGTCGCTCCAGCCGAGGCCTTGGTCGGCGAGCCAGGCCTCGACCCGAGTGACCTTGCCCTCGCGAAAGCTCGCGACGCCGGCGATGCGGCCGGTGATGGTACCCGTGGCATCGCGCTCGAGCGTCGTCGCGATCAGCTCGGCGACGCCGAAGGCGCGCGCGATCGGCGCGGTCACGAAGTCGTTGGTCGAGGTGACGATCGCCACCCGGTCGCCGCGCTGCTGGTGCGCGCGCACCAGCTCGCGCGCCGCCGTCGGGATCGCCGGCTCGACCACCTCGCGCATGAAGCGCGCGTGTGCTTCGGCGAGCTCGTGCGCCGAGCGCGTACGCAGCGCCGCCGTCGCGAACGCGATGTAGGCGTGGATGTCGAGGCGGCCGGCGGTGTAGTCGGCATAGAAGCCGTTGTTGATGCGGCGGAACTCGCCTTCGTCGACCCAGCCGAGGCGGATCTGGAACTCGTTCCAGGCGTGGTCGGAGTCGATCGGGATCAGCGTGTGGTCGAGGTCGAACAGGCAGAGGTTGCGGTGCGCGCGCGCGGCGTCCTCGCGCCCGGCAGGCGCCGCTCCCTGCACGGCGCCGAGCGGCGCGGCGCTCAAGCGCCGCCCTCTTCGGCCAGCATCTGCTTGAGCAGCGGCACCGTGATCGCGCGCTTGGCCGCAAGCGAGAACTCGTCGAGGCGGTCGAGCTGCGCCATGAGGTGCTTGAGGTCGCGCGCGAAGCGGCGCAGCAGGTAGTCCATGACCTCGTCGGAAAGAAAGGTGCCGCGGCGGTCCGCTTCGCGGCGCAACGCAGCGCGGACCTCCGGCTCGGCCAGCGGCGTGAGGCCGAACACGTGGCCCCAGCCGAGCCGGGTGCGCAGGTCCTCGCGCAGGTCGAGGTCGACCGGCGGGACGCTGCCTGCCGCGAGGACCTGGATGCCGAGCCCGGTCGCCTCGACGAAGATCGCGAACGCGGCCTGCTGCTGGTCGGCGTCGAGGGCATCGCAGTCGTCGATGACGACGAGCGCCCAGTCGTCGTCGTGCTCCCACGGCACCGGGTCGGCAGCCGAGAACCAGCCGGCGCGCAGGCCGCGTCGCTGCGCACGGTGCGCGGCCGCCTGCAGAAGGTGCGTCTTGCCGCTGCCGGGCGGGCCCCAGAAGTAGACCGGTGCCGCGTTCGGCCGCAACTCGAGCAGGTGCGCGAGCGCGAGCGCGTTCTCGCCGGGCAGGAAGTTCTCGAACGTGCGCGGCGCCTCGAAGCCGATCGCGAGCGGAATCTGCTTCACGGGCGCGCCCCGTCGCCCGCCGATTCGGCGCGGGCACCCGGCGGCATCGGCGCCGGCTCCCCGGCTTGGCAGGGCGCGCGCCGGGAAGCGGTGTCGCGCGCGAGCAGGCGGCGACGAGCGGCGTGGCACCAGGTGAAGGCAGGCATCGGGATGGACCAGGAACGGGAAGCCGGCGATGTTAGCCACGCGCCGCCGGACGGCCGCCCGCTCAGTGCAGGCGTGGCGGCGGACGCCGGCCGAGCTCGGCCAGCCGCGCGCGGATCGCCGGCGCGTCGGCGGCACCCGGCGCGCCGTCGAGATAGGCGCGCAGGTCGGTTGCGGCCGCCTCGGTGGCCCCCAGCTCGGCCTGCGCGAGGCCGCGGTCGCGGCGCTCCTCCCAGGCGTCGGGCGCGACGATGACGAGGCGCTGCGTGACCGCGAGAAAGCGCGCCCAGTCGCCCGAGCCGCGATGGATTTCCTTGAGGTTGCGCAGCACCCGCACGACGATCTCGCGCGGCGTCGCCGAGCGCAGCAGCAGTCCGAGCGGCGCGTCGATCGAGCCCGGCGTTCCACGCCCCCCGCGGTACGGCGCGAGCATGGCGTCGAGCTCGTCGCGCGACAGCGACTGGCCGCTGAACGGGTCGATCACCACCTCGCCCTGCGGCATCTTCACCTTGACGAGAAAGTGGCCCGGAAAGGAGACGCCGCTCGCGTGCAGGCCGATGTGCGTCGCGAGCTCGACGTAGATCAACGCCAGCGTGATCGGGATGCCGCGCCGGCTCTCGAGCACGCAGTGCAGGTAGCTGTTGCGGCAGTCGTAGTAGTCGTTGACGTTGCCCGAGAAGCCGAGCTCGCCGAAGAAGAAGCGGTTGAGCCAGCGCAGGCGCTGCAGCGGCACCGCGTCGGCCGGAATGCGCGCCTGCAGCCGCAGGCCGAGCGCGTCGATGTCCGCGAGCACCGCCTGGATGTCGAGCTGCGGGTACTCGTCCTGCGCGACCGCCGCCGCCGCCTCGATGACCGAGAGCGACGCGTCGTCCGCGACCAGTGCGGCGAAATACTCGAGCGCGCTGGGGGCGGTGAACGTGATGGGCGTCGACATCCGCCCGATTTTAGGCGCTCGGAGGTGCCGGCGCGCCCCGGGGGCATGCAGGATCGATGCCCGGCGCGCGGATCACGCGCGCCGCATGAAGCTGCGCAGCCGGATCCCGGTCGCGAGCAGCGCGCCGAAGTAGACCAGCGCGGCGCCGCCGAGGCACGCCGCGAGCCAGCCGACGCGCGCCGCTTCGCTGCCGAGGCCGGTCCAGTCGATCGAGCGCTCCGCCAGGTGCAGCAACAGGCCGAGCAGCGCGCTCGCGAACACCACGCGCGCGGCGAAGCCCAGCCAGCCGGCCACCGGCTGGTACCAGCCGCCGCGACGCAGGCCGACGAACAGCCAGCCGGCATTGATCACCGCGCCGAGGCCGACCGAGAGCGCCAGGCCCGCATGTCCGAGGCGCGGCACGAACAGCAGGTTCATCAGCTGGGTCAGGATCAGCACAATCACCGCGATGCGGACCGGCGTGCGCAGATCCTGCCTTGCGTAGAAGCCCGGCGCGAGGATCTTCACGCCGATGAGACCGAGCAGGCCGCAGCCGTAGCCCATCAGCGCGAGCGCGGTCATCTGCACCGCGTGGGCGTCGAACGCGCCGCGGTGGAAGAGCGACGCGACGAGGGCGCGCGGGAACACCAGGAGCGCCACCGCGCACGGCAGCGCGAGCAGCAGCACCAGGCGCAGACCCCAGTCCAGGAGCCCCGAGAACGCCTCGTGGTCGTCCTTGGCGCGCGCCGCGGCGAGCTGCGGGATCAGCACCGAGCCGAGCGCGACGCCGAGCAGCGCGGTCGGGAACTCCATCAGGCGGTCGGCGTAGCCGAGCCACGACACCGCGCCGACGCCCTGGCGCGACGCGATCTGGGTGTTGATCAGGACCGAGAGCTGCGCCACCGAGACGCCGAGCAGCGCCGGCGCCATCTGGCGCAGGACACGGCGCACGCCGGGGTGGCCGAGCGCCGCCCGCACCGCGCCCAGGCGCCAGCCGATGCGCGGCAGGCAGCCGATGCGGGCGAGCGCAGGGAACTGGATCGCGAGCTGCAGCACGCCGCCGAGCATCACGCCGATCGCGAGCGCATAGACCGGCTCGATGCCGTGGCGACCGAACATCGGACCGAGGCCGAGCGCGCCGACGATGAACGCGACGTTGAGCAGCACCGGCGTCGCCGCCGGGACGGCGAAGCGCTTCCAGGTGTTGAGGACGCCCGCGCTCAGCGAGACCAGCGAGATGAGCCCGATGTACGGAAACATCCAGCGCGTCATCACCACCGCCTGGTCGAAGCGCGCGAGGCCGCTCGCCATCAGCAGCACGACGAGAGGCGCGGCGATGACGCCGACGATGCAGGTGACGAGCAGCACCCAGAACAGGATCGTCGCGACCGAATCGATGAGGCGCTGGGTCGCGGCGTCGCCTTCGAGCGTGCGCGTGTGGGCGAGCACCGGAACGAACGCCTGCGTGAACGCGCCCTCCCCGAACAGGCGGCGCAACAGGTTCGGAATGCGGAACGCGACGTTGAACGCGTCCATCGCGGCGCCGGCGCCGAACATCGAGGCGACGACGACCTCGCGGGCGAGCCCCGTGACGCGCGAGACCAGCGTGAACAGCGAGATCGTCGAGGCAGCCCGCAGGAGATTCATGAGGAAAGGGCGCGGGCCGACGCGGCGGGCTCGGGTCGAAAGGCGGCGGATTATAGGGAGCCGTCACCTCGGCCCGGGGCTCCGGGTTTGCCGAGCCAGCTAGGGAATGCTAGAATCGCGGTCTTTGCGGAAAGTCCGCAGTCAACAGAACCCACGAGAGACCGGCCCGACCATGGCTACAGCGACCAAAGCGAAGAAAACCGTCCGTATTGCATCGGGCCTCAAGCGCGCCCGCCAGGATGTCAAGCTGAACGCCGCCAACACCGCGCTCCGCTCGCACTTCCGCACCGTCATCAAGAACGTGCAGAAGGCGGTCGACGCCGGTGACGCCGCCAAGGCCACCGAGCTCTTCAAGGTGGCCCAGCCGGTGATCGACTCGATCGCCGACAAGGGCATCTTCCACAAGAACAAGGCCGCGCGTCACAAGAGCCGCCTCGCTGCCAAGGTGAAGGCGCTCGCCGCACCGACGGCTTCGGCCTGATCTTCCGCGCGGCGCGCCGCGCCTTGCCCTTGAAAAGGCCCGCAGTGCGGGCCTTTTGCATGGCTGGTCGCGCCATGCGGCACGTCCGCCCGCGACGCGCCTCCCGAGCCGCGCGCCGCGCGGCCGCGGCTCAAGCTCGAACGTGCATCGCGGCGACGCGCGGCGAAGGCGCGCGTCGCGGCCGCCTGCCAGTTCACCCGGGCGCGCCGCCCTCGGGCGGCCGCGGCCGCTCCGTCTCGCGCACCGTGAGGTCGTTGTCGCGGGCGAAGTTCATCACGAAGTCCCACGCCATCGGCTCGAGGTCGCGCAGCGCCTCGCTGACGATGACGCACTTGATGCCGTCGATCACGCGCGGCACGCAGTACGGCGAGTAGCCGATGAACGAGGCGTAACTGCGCGGGCCGGCGCCCGGGCGGAAGCTCGACATCGCGCCCGCGAGACGTTCGGCCCAGTCGCTCGGGCGGAATGTCGCGCCGGTTCGGGTCACGCCCTGGATCACGAATTCACGCGGCTGCGCCATGGATCGGTTCGAAGTGGTTGCGGCCTTGGGGAGCGCAGCTCGAAAGCGACCATTGTGCCGGCCCCCTATTGGCTGCGCCGACGAGCGGTCGACGCGCCCGGGAGGAGGACGACACGGCCGTAGAATCCGCCCTCCTGCGGACCCTGGCGTCCGCTCCTTGTCCATCGCCCGCGGAGCCGCCCATGAACGCGCCCGAGAAAGTGCCGCTCACCTCGCCCGAACCGCACGTGATGGCGACCTACGGCCGGCTGCCGGTCGCGCTGTCGCACGGCGACGGCTGCTGGCTCTACGACGTCGACGGCAAGCGTTATCTCGACGGCCTCGGCGGCATCGCCGTCAACACGCTCGGCCACAACCACCCGAAGTTCGTTCCCGCGCTGCAGGAGCAGGTCGCGCGAATGATCCACAGCTCCAACTACTACCTGGTGCCGCTGCAGGAGCAGCTCGCCGCGAAGCTCTGCGAGCTGTCGGGCCTGAGCAAGGTCTTCTTCTGCAACAGCGGCCTCGAGGCGAACGAGGCGGCGCTCAAGATCGCGCGCAAGTTCGGCCACGACCGCGGCATCGAGCGGCCCGAGATCATCGTCTACGAGGCGGCCTTCCACGGCCGCTCGATCGCGACGCTCTCGGCGACCGGCAACCCCAAGGTGCAGGCCGGGTTCGGGCCGCTCGTCGAGGGCTTCGTGCGGGTGCCGCTCAACGACGTCGCGGCGATCGAGCGTGCCGCCGTCGAGCGCCCGAACATCGTGGCGGTGTTCCTCGAGGTGATCCAGGGCGAAGGCGGGATCCGTCCGACCACGGTCGAATACCTGCGGGCGGTGCGCCGCGTCTGCGACGAGCGCGGCTGGCTGCTGATGCTCGACGAGGTGCAGTGCGGCATGGGGCGCACGGGCAAGTGGTTCGCGCACCAGTGGGCAGGGATCGTCCCCGACGTGATGCCGCTCGCCAAGGGCCTCGGCTCGGGCGTGCCGATCGGCGCGCTGGTCTGCGGGCCGAAGGCGGCCGACGTGTTCGGCCCCGGCAACCATGGCACGACCTTCGGCGGCAACCCGCTCGCCATGCGCGCCGGCGTCGAGACGCTGCGCATCATGGAAGAGGACGGCCTGCTCGAGAACGCCGCGCGAATCGGCGCCGAGATCATCGACGGGCTGCGCCAAGGCCTCGACGGCGTGGCCGGCGTGGTCGACATCCGCGGCCAGGGGCTGATGATCGGCGTCGAGCTCGACCGACCGTGCGGCGCGCTGCTCGGCCAGGCCGCCGAGGCCGGGCTGATGATCAGCGTGACCGCCGACCGCGTCGTGCGCCTCTTGCCGCCGCTCGTGATGACGAGTGCCGAGGCGCGCCAGCTCCTCGAGATCCTGCTGCCGCTGATCAGGGGCTTCCTGCAAGACGCCCGGACCGCATGACGCTCAAGCACTTCCTGCAGTTCAAGGACTTCAGCGCCGACGAGATCCGCCACCTCTTCGCGCGCACCGCGCTGATCAAGCGCCGCTTCAAGAGCTACGAGGCCTACACGCCGCTGGTCGATCGCACGCTCGCGATGATCTTCGAGAAGGCCTCGACGCGCACCCGCGTGAGCTTCGAGGCCGGCATGTACCAGCTCGGCGGCTCGGTGGTCAACCTCACCTCGAGCGACAGCCAGCTCGGCCGCGCCGAACCGATCGAGGACACCGCGCGCGTGGTCGGCCGCATGGTCGACATCGTCATGATCCGGACCTACGAGCAGGCCAAGATCGAGGCGTTCGCGGCGCACTCGCGGGTGCCGGTCATCAATGGTCTGACCGATGAGTTCCACCCCTGCCAGATCCTCGCCGACGTGTTCACCTGCATCGAGCAGCGCGGGTCGATCGACGGCAAGGTGGTGGCCTGGATCGGTGACGGCAACAACATGGCCAACACCTGGGCGCAGGCCGCGCAGCTGCTCGGCTTCACCTTGCACGTGAGCACGCCGCCCGGCTACGAGCTCGACCTCGCCAAGGCGGGCGTCAGCGACGCCGGTTGCGTGAAGCGCTTCGCGACGCCGCTCGAGGCGTGCCGCGGCGCCGACGTCGTGACCACCGACGTCTGGACCAGCATGGGGTACGAGGCCGAGAACGAGGCGCGCCGCATCGCGTTCGCCGACTGGCGCGTCACGCCGGCGCTGATGGCCGCGGCCAACGCCGGCGCGCTCTTCATGCACTGCCTGCCCGCGCACCGCGGCGAGGAGGTCGACGCCGAGGTGATCGACGGCCCGCAGTCGGTGGTCTGGGACGAGGCGGAGAACCGCATGCACGTGCAGAAGGCGCTGCTCGAGTACCTCGTGCTCGGCCGGATCGACTGACCGCCCGGCGCCGCGCCGACGGCCCGATGCCTGCGCACCTCGATCGGCACGGCCTCGACGCCGCCCCCCGCCGTGCGGCGACGGCCCGTCTGGCCCTGACGGCCTCGCCCGCGCGGCGGTCATGACCGCACGCCTCTTCATCAGCTATCGCGCAAGCGATGGTGCCGACAAGGCGACGGCGCTGGCACGCGATCTCGAAGAGCTCTACGGCGACGAGCAGATCTTCCTCGACAAGGACGACCTCGGCGCCGGCGTGCCGTGGCGCGCCGAGGTGGCGCGCACGCTGCAGGCGCGGCCGATCCTGCTGGTGCTGGTGACCCCCGACTATCTCGGCGCGACCGACGCCGAGGGCCGGCGCCGCATCGACGACCCGCGCGATCCGACGCGCATCGAGCTTGCCGACGCGCTCGCGGCCAACGCGCACATCGTGCCGCTGATGTGCGACGGCGTGCCGGCGATCCCGGCATCGGCCGACCTGCCGCCGCCCTTCGACCAGCTGCTCGAACGCACCTGGCGGCGCCTGCGGGCCTACGACTGGCGCGAGGACTTCGCGCGGCTGGTGCGCGACCTCGATGGGCTCGGCCTCGAACGGCTCGGCGCGGGCGGCGGTGCCGCGACGGCGGCACTGGCGGCGGCAGCGAGGCGCCGCCGCCTCGTGGTCGGTGCGGCCGGGCTCGCGGTCGTGACGGCAGGCGCGGGCGGGTGGCTCTGGCTGCGCAGCCGGCAACGCGACCTCTCGGGCCGCTGGCGGGTGCGCATCGGCGCGCGCGGCGCGACCACCGCACGCACCGCCGACGCGATGCTGGTCGACGTGGTGCACGACGGCGCGACGATCCGCTTCGCGAGCGGGCCGGTCGACATCCGCAACGATCCCGACTGGCGCGACTACCGCGCGTTCTGGCGCCAGCGCACCGGCGCCGATCTCACGCACGTGCTCTATCGCGCCGACGGCGAGGTGCTCACGCAATCGGGCGAGCCGATCGGCGCCGCGGTCGAGCGCGGCGCGCTGCTGCGCGTGACCGCAGCGCTGCGCGTGCTCACCGAAGCCGGCGGCGAGCCGATCGACAGCGGGAGCTTTCGCGGCACGGTCGAGGACGACGACCGCCGCATTCGCGGCCGCCTCTGGCTCAACAGCGAGCAGGCCGAGCGCGTGGTCGAGCTGCGACGCGACGGCTGAGGCTACCGGCGACGCACGGTCGCTCAGCGTGACGCGACCACCACCGTCTTCGCGGGGGCCTTCGCTGCGGGAGCGAGCGCCATGGCCGCGGCGGCGAGCCCTTCGACCGGCATGTGCTTCTCGCGCCACTCGGGCATGCCGCCGCGGAACCAGTAGACCCTGGTGAAGCCGGCGGCGACTGCCGCCTTCGATGCCTTGTACGACTTCCAGCACTCGGGCCCGTTGCACAGGAACAGCGTCGGCTTGTCCTTGGCCAGCTTGGCAAGCGCGCTGAAGTCGTCCTTGGACGCGTCGAAGTCGATCTCCTTGAGGCTCTTCTCGACGTAGGGCACCGAGATCGCGCCGGGTACGTGCTCGTTCTCGAACTCCTTGGTCGTGCGCGTGTCGACGATCACCACGTTCGACCTGGCGAGTTCGGCGACCTGCTCGGCGCTGACGCGCTGCGCGCCCTTGAGCGCCTCGGGCGTCGTGATGCCGAGCGAAGCCACGTAGGTGAACTGCCTCGCGGTGTCGGCGCTCGCCAGCTTGAAGCGCCCGACGCCGGTGATCGCGCCGTCGGGCGAGTTGATCCACGCCGCAAGGCGTGCGCAGTGCTGCTCGCAGAAGTCCTTGCGCACGACGAGGCTCATGCCGCCGGGCACCGGACGCGTCGTCTTGAGGATGCGTGCCTTGCCGGGGTTCTCGGCGAGCCACTGCTTGGCCTGGGTCTCGTCGGCGACGGTGACGTCGGCCATGTCGAACGACAGCGCCACGAGGCCGCCGCCGCTGGTGTTGCCGTAGATCACCTTCGAGAAGCCCGCGAGCTTGACCCCCGAGTCGGTGAGCAGGCCCTTGGCGACGTAGCTGCGCAGCGAGTCCTGCTGCGGCAGATAGATCCGCTTGCCGGCGAGCTTGTCCATGCCGCCGATGTCGGTGCGCGCCACCAGCACGTAGGTCTGCTCGCGGCCGCTGGTCGCGAGCAGCCGGTACTGGTGCAGCGTCGCCGACGCGGTCGCGTGGGCCGGCGCGATGATGATCTCGTTCTCGACGGTTCGCGTCGCGCGCAGCACGTCGGCCATCGTCGAGGTCTGGGTGATCGTGGTCGCGCTGCCGAGCGCGCGGCCGAGCGACTGCGACGGCGCGAGCGAAGCGCTCAGCAGCACGTTGCCGGTCGAGTCGGCCGGGTCGACGCCGAGCAGCACGCGCACGTCGGCGAAGGTGACGGCGGGCAGTGCCAGCAGCGCGCTCGCGAAGGCGACACCGCGCAGCAGGCGGGAGGAAATAGCAGGCATGAACAGCTCCTGGTCCGGGCCGTTTTCAGCCCGCGCGGAGCTTAGGTCGCTGCCTTACGCCGTGCCTGCCGAGGCCGGAACGCGTGTGAACACAAATTCACAACGCGTCCGGTTTCGGGTTTGAACGGCGCGCTCAGCCGATCTTTACCGGGACGAAGATCTTCTCGCCGTCGCGTTGGACGAGGAGAGCGACGTTCTTCGGCTTGCCGCCGAGCACCTTGCGCACGGCATCGACCGACTCCACCGGCTTGCCGTTGATCGACAGCAGCACGTCGCCCGGCACCACGCCCGCCTTCGCCGCCGGACCGGTGACCTGCTCGACCACCAACCCTTCGTCGACATGAGCCTGACGGCGCTCGTCGCGCGTCAGCGGGCGCAGGGCCAGACCGAGGTGGCCGCCCTCGCCGGGCGCGGTCGCCGAATCGGCCGACGCCGTGGCGGCGTCGTCGGCACCGCCGAGGCGCGCCTCGATCACGCGCTCGGAGCGGTCGCGCCAGACCTTGAGCTTGACGCGCTCGCCGGGTGCCGACATGCCGATCACGCTCGAGAGCGCGCCCGAGCGCGTCACCGGCTCGTCGTTCACCGAGAGGATCACGTCGCCGGGCTTGAGACCCGCGGCCGCCGCCGCACTGTTCGGCGCCACGCTGGCGACCAGCGCGCCGTCGAGACGGCTGAGCCCGAACGATTCGGCGAGCACCTGGTTGAGGTCCTGCACCGCGACGCCGAGCCGCCCGTGCGACGCCTTGCCGGTGGCGACGATCTGATCCTTGACCTTGAGCGCGACGTCGATCGGTATCGCGAACGACAGGCCCTGGAAACCGCCGCTGCGCGAATAGATCTGGGCGTTGATGCCGACCACCGCACCGCTGCCGTCGAACAGGGGACCGCCCGAATTGCCGGGATTGACCGCGGCGTCGGTCTGGATGAACGGCACCACGGCGTCGCCCGGCAGCGAGCGGCCCTTGGCGCTTACGATGCCCTGCGTCGCGGTCTGCTCGAGCCCGTACGGCGCGCCGATCGCGAGCACCGGATCGCCCACCTCGATCTGCTTCGGATCGCCGAGCCGGACCGTCGGCAAGCCCTTGGCGTCGATGCGCAGCACCGCGATGTCGGTGGTGGTGTCGATGCCGAGCACCTTGGCGGCGTACTCGCGGCGGTCGCTCAGCTTGACGGTCACTTCCTTCGCCTCGCGAACGACGTGCGCGTTGGTGAGGATGAGACCGTCGCTCGTGACGATGAAGCCCGAGCCCATGCCGCGGAACGGCTGCACCGCCGGGCCGCCGCGGCCCTGGAAGCCGGGCATGCCGCGGAAGAACTTGAAGAACGGATCGTCCTCAACGCCGGGCGGCAGGCCGCTCTCCTCGGCGGTGACCTTGTGGACGCCCTCGACGCTGATGCCGACGACGGCGGGCGCCGACTGCTTGACGATGGCCCGGTAGTTCGGCACCAGGGCACCGCCTGCGACCGGCGCCGGAGCGACCGCGGCCGGCGTCGTCGGCGTGCTGCTGGCGGGCGCCAGTGCGACCTGCGTGGCGGTGGTGGCGGACGCGGCGTTGGCGTCGCCGCCCCTGATCCAGTGCGGAACCAGGTTGAAGGCGCCGGCGGTGCCGACGACCAGCACGCCCGCGGTGGCGAGCGCGGCAGCGAGGGGTTTGAACTTCATGAGCATCTCCAGCGTGTTGGGTGCGCCACCGTGGCGCTCGACGCTGAAGATAGGGATGCCGGGTTAGGACTCCATGAGGCGAGGGTTAAGTGAGCGTTAAGGCGTCGACTGCAGACGCTCGCGCTCGTGCCGAAGCAGTGCCGGCCCTCAGGCCGACGCGGCGCTCACCGGTTCGAGCGTGCGCCCGAAGCGCACGCTGACGCGCAAGCCGCCAAGCGGCGCGTCGCCGAGCTGCACGGTCGCGCCGTGGCGTTCGACGATGCGCTGCACGATGGCGAGGCCGAGGCCGCTGCCGGTCTGGTCGGCCGAGCGGCGATAGAAGCGGTCGAACACGCGCTCGCGGTCGGCTGCGGGGATGCCGGGGCCGGCGTCGTCGACGTCGAGGGTTGCGGCGCCGTCGGCGCTCGCGACGCGGACCTCGACGCGCGCGCCCGCCGGCGAGTAGCGCGCCGCATTGTCGACGAGGTTGCGCACCAGCACGCCGAGGGCGGCGCGGTCGCCGTCGACGTGCACCGGAGCGTCAGCGAACAGCTCGAACTCGACGCCCCGCGAGACGGCGAACGCCAGCGTCGCTGCGATCGCGTCACGCGCGACCTCCGCGAGGTCGACGCGCTCGAACGGTGCGCCGGGCGCGCCCGGCTCGTTGCGCGCGAGCTGCAGCAGTTGCTCCACCAGCCGCCCGGCCCGCTCGATGCCGACGCCGAGCGCGTCGAGCGCCGCCGCGCGCTCGTCCGCCGACGCGGTGCGGCGCAGCACCGCGAGCTGGAGCTTGAGCGCGGTGAGCGGCGAGCGCAGCTCGTGCGCAGCGTCGGCGACGAACGCGCGCTGGCCCTCGAGCGATTCGCGGAGGCGCTGCAGGAGCCCGTTGAGCGCGTGCACCAGTGGCGCGATGTCGTTCGGCAGATCGTCGGTGCCGAGCGCGGCGAGCGACTGCTCGTCGCGCCGCCGCACCTCGCCGGCCACGCGGGCGAGCGGCGCCAGCGTCGCGCCGCTCAGCCACCAGACGCCGAGCGCGAGCAGCGGCGTCACCAGCAGCAGCGGCAGCACGCTGCGCAGGGCCGCGCGCGCCGCCAGCCGGTGCCGGATCTGGAGCGGCTGCGCGACCTGGATCACGCGGTCGCGCGTCGCCACGCTGAAGGTGCGCCAGACCTGCCCGCGCACGTCGACGTTGGCCAGGCCGAGCAGCGCGCGCGCCGGCAGCGCGGCGTGCGGCCGGGACGCGTAGATGCTGCGGCCGTCGACGGTCCAGATTTGGATCACGAAGTCGAGGCTCTCGTCCGCCAGCGGCCCGGCCTGCGCGCTCGCGATCTCGCCCTGGTCGCGCAGCGAGAGCGCCATCTGGCGCAGCTGGTAGTCGAACAGCGCCTCGGTCTCGCCGAGCACGTTGCGATAGGCGACCAGGCCCATCACGAGTGCGCTCGCGACCAGCATCGCGAGCATCGCGAGCACCAGGCGCAGGCGCAGCGACATCGCCCGAAGCCGCGCGCCTGCGCTCAGGCCGGCGTCGCGCCGGACGTCGCCGAGCCGACGAAGTAGCCGACGCCGCGCACCGTCTTGATGAAGTCGGCGCCGAGCTTGCGCCGCAGCTGGTGCACGTACACGGAAACCGCGTTGCTCTCGATCTCCTCGCCCCAGCCGTAGAGGCGATCCTCGAGCTGGGCGCGCGAGAGCAGCGCGCCGGGTCGTGCGAGCAGCGCCTCGAGCACCGCGAACTCGCGCGCCGAAAGCAGCACCGGCACCCCGTGGTGCGTGACCTGCCGCGTCGCGGGGTCGAGGCTGACGCCGCCGTACTCGAGCGTCGGCTGGGCGCGCCCCGCGTGGCGGCGCAGCACGGCGCGGATGCGCGCGGTGAGCTCGTCGAACTCGAAGGGCTTGACGATGTAGTCGTCGGCGCCAGCGTCGAGCCCGGTGACGCGCTCGCCGCGGGCGTCGCGCGCGGTGACCACGATCACCGGCGTGGCGTCGCCACGCGCGCGCAGCGCACGCAGCACGTCGAGGCCGTCGCGCACCGTGTCGCCACCCGGAGCCCGCTCGGCCGGACCGAGGCCGAGGTCGAGCAGGACGAGGTCGAAGCGCTCGGTGGCCAGGGTGCCGAGCGCCGCCGGCGCATCGCGCACCCAGTCGACGGCGTAGCCTTCGGTGCGCAGCGCGGCGCGCAGGCTCTCGCCGATCATGCGGTCGTCTTCAACCAGCAGCAGGCGCATCGGGGTGTCGGGGCGGCTGTCGGGGCCGGAGCATACGCGGCCGAGCCGCCGCTTCGCTCGACGCACGCGCGCCGGCTAAGCTCGGCGGGCCACGTTGGATCGCACGCGCAAGCGCGACGCGGCGCCGTCCGGCAGCCCCGGCGCGCAGCCGTCATCGCTCGGCGGCCGCGCGCTCGAAACCGGGCGCGAGGTCCTGTCGAGCGGACGGCCCGACCCTTGCTCGCCACCCGAGACCTGCCCGAGAGCACCCGATGCCAGCACCCGCCACCCGCCCGAACGCCGCCGACCCGCAAAGCGCCGCGCCGAGCCGCCCCCGCGTCGTCGTCATCGGTTGCGGCTTCGGCGGCATCGAGGCGGTGCGCGCGCTCTCGGGCGCGCCGGTCGAGATCACCCTCGTCGACCGCACCAACCACCACCTGTTCCAGCCGCTGCTCTATCAGGTGGCGACCGCGGGCCTGAGCGCGCCGGCGATCAGCGCGCCGATCCGCCACGTGCTCCGGCGCGAGATGCGGCGCGGCAACCTGACCATCCTGCAGGCCGAGGCGCATGCGATCGACGTCGCCGCGCGCACGGTCGACATCGGCGCCGAGGCGCTGCCCTACGACCACCTGATCGTCGCCGCGGGCGCGACGCACAGCTACTTCGGGCACCCCGAGTGGGCCGCGCACGCACCGGGGCTGAAGACGCTCGCCGACGCGCTGTCGATCCGCGCCCGCATGATCGGCGCGTTCGAGCACGCCGAGCGCTGCACCGACGAGACCGCGCGCGAGCCGTGGCTCACCTTCGTCGTGATCGGCGGCGGCCCGACCGGCGTCGAGATGGCCGGCACGATGAGCGAGATCGCGCAGCACACCCTGCCCGCCGAGTTCCGCCGCATCGACTCGCGCCAGACCCGCGTCATCCTGCTCGAGGGCTCGCCGCGCGTGCTCGGCGCGTTCGTGCCGCGGCAGTCGGAGCGCGCCCGCGAGCACCTCGGCAAGCTCGGCGTCGACGTGCGCACCGGTTGCCGGGTGACCGCGATCGACGCCGACGGCGTCACCTACACCGGCGACGAGGCGAGCGGCGGCGCCGAGCACCGCATCGCGAGCCGCACCGTGATCTGGGCCGCCGGCATCGGCGGGGTGCCGCTCGGCGCCGCGCTCGCGAAGAGCGCCGGCGCGACGCTCGACCGCGGCGGCCGCATCGTCGTCGAGCCCGACCTCAGCCTGCCCGGGCACCCCGAGATCGCGGTGGTCGGCGACCTCGCCGCCGCGCGCAGCCATGGCCGCGGCGAACCGACGCCGGTTCCGGGCGTGAGCCCTGCCGCCAAGCAGATGGGGCGCTGGGCGGCGGCAAACCTGCTGCGGCGCCTCGCCGGCGAGCCGACGCGGCCGTTCCGCTACATCGACTACGGCAGCCTGGCAACCATCGGTCGCAAGGCGGCGGTGGTCGACCTGCCGCTGCCGGGCGGCCGCGCGCTTCGCTTCAGCGGCCTTCCGGCTTGGCTGTTCTGGCTGTTCGCGCACATCTGGTTCCTGATCGGCTTTCGCAACCGCCTCGTCGTGCTGCTCGACTGGGCGTGGGCGTACATGACGTACGAGCGCGGCGCGCGCGTGGTCGCCGAGGCCGACGGCGCACCGCCGCCGTAGCGCCGAGTAGGCGCGCCAGCAGCGAAAAGCGGCAAAGGCACCGGGGGCGGCACCGGCGAGCGGCGTCGCGGGGCATCAGGCCATGCCGATCGGGTCGGCGGCGCGGTTACGCTAGCGCCCCACCCGTTGTCGAACGCGCCATGGACCCTCGCCCCATTCCTGCCCGCCTCGAAGCCGTCCGTGGCGCCCTGCGCCGCCGGGGTCTCGCCGCGCTGCTGGTTCCGTCGAACGATCCGCATCTCTCGGAGTACCTGCCGGCGCACTGGCAGGGACGGCGCTGGCTCTCGGGGTTCACCGGGTCGATGGCAACGCTGGTCGTCACCCTGGAGCGCGCCGCGCTGTTCGCCGACAGCCGCTACTGGGTGCAGGCCGAGACCGAGCTCGCCGGCAGCACCGTCGAGCTGGTGAAGATCGGCTCGGCGGCGGCGCCCGCGCACGTCGACTGGATCGTCCGGCACGTCGGCGCCGGCGCCCGCGTCGCGGTCGACGGCGACGTGCTCGCGCTCGGCGCGGCAGCGGCGCTGCGCGACCGCCTCGGCGCCGCCGGCATCGGGCTCGAGACCGGCGTCGACGTGCTGGGCGAGGCATGGCCGGACCGTCCGTCGCTGCCGCAGGCGCCGGTCTACGAGCACCTGCCGCCGCATGCCACCGAAACACGCGCCGCGCGCCTGGCGCGCGTGCGCGAGGCGATGCGCGACGCCGGTGCGACGCACCAAGTACTGTCCACGCTGGACGACATCGCTTGGCTGCTCAACCTGCGCGGCGCCGACGTCGAGTTCAACCCGGTGTTCCTGGCGCACCTGCTGCTCGCGGCCGACGCGGCGACGCTGTTCGTCGACGCTGGCAAGGTCGACCCCGGGCTGCGCGAGCGGCTCGCCGCCGACGGCGTCGAGCTGGCGCCCTACGAGGCGGCCGCCGCTGGGTTCGCCGCGCTGCCCGCGGGCGCGACGCTGCTGCTCGACCCGAAGCGCGTGACGCTCGGCATGCGCGAGCGGGCGAGCGCGCCCGTGATCGAGCGCATCAACCCGAGCACGCTGATGAAGAGCCGCAAGAGCGCGGCCGACGCCGCCCACGTGCGGCGCGCGATGGCCGAGGACGGCGCCGCGATGTGCGAGTTCTACGCGTGGCTCGAGGCGGCGCTCGCCGACCCCGGCCGCGAGCCGATCACCGAACTGACGATCGACGAGCGCCTCACCGCCGCGCGGGCGCGCCGCCCCGGCTACGTCGGCCTCAGCTTCGCGACCATCGCTGCGTTCGGGCTGAACGGCGCGATGCCGCACTACCGGGCGACGCCGGCATCGCACGCGACCATCGCCGGCAGCGGGCTGCTCCTCATCGACTCGGGCGCGCAGTACCTGGGCGGCACCACCGACATCACGCGGGTCTGGCCGATCGGCCGGCTTTCCGACGCTGAGCGCCAGGACTACACGCGCGTGCTGAAGGGCACGCTGGCGCTCAGCCGCACGCGCTTTCCGCGCGGCACGCCGGGGCCCATGCTCGATTCGATCGCGCGCGCGCCGCTCTGGGACGCCGGGCTCGACTTCGGCCACGGCACCGGCCACGGCGTCGGCTATTTCCTCAACGTGCATGAGGGGCCGCAGACGATCTCGCGCAGCCCGGCCGACCCATCGACGGCGATCGAGCCGGGAATGATCACCAGCATCGAGCCCGGCGTGTACCGGCCCGGGCGCTGGGGCATCCGCATCGAGAACCTGGTGCTGAGCGTGCCGGCGGCGAGCCTCGACGGCACCTTCGGCGAGTTCCTCGAGTTCGAGACGCTGACGCTCTGCCCGATCGACACCCGTTGCATCGAGCACGCACTGCTGCGCCCCGACGAGGTGGCCTGGCTCGACGACTACCACGCGACCGTGCGCGAGCGTCTCGTGCCGCTCGTCGACGGCGCGGCGCGCGACTGGCTGATCGAGCGGACGCGGCCGATCGGCTGAGGGCCCGCGCCCGCGCGCAGCCGCGCGTGCCGGCGGCCGCGCCGAAATCTTGCAACGTTTGCCTCGCGGGTCGGCTCGGCCGCGTCACGTCGGCGCGCCCGCCGGCCGGTGCGTGCGCTCCAGGTCGAACCGCGCACCCCGCCGCTTGCGGCGTTCAGCCCCCGAGGCGCCGCACCACCGCCGCCTGCAGGTCGAGCGCGTTGGCGGCCGCCGCCCCGCTGGTGGTGTTGTCGAAGATGCACCAGCAGGCGACACCGCCCCGCGCCGTCTCGACCACCGCATCGGCCCAGCGCTCGATCTGCTCCGTGGCGTAGCTCGATCGGTAGACCTGCGGCGAGCCGTGCCAGCGCCAGTAGGCGAGCGCCGCCGGGCCGGCGTCGCGCGCGACCAGGGGTTCGGCGGCGGCTTCGACCCGCGCCGGGTCGGCGCCGACGCGGTTGATGGCGTGCGCGCCGAGCAGCGCGCCGGCCTCGGGCGTGAACCAGCCGGCATGACGCGGCTCGCAGACCACCGTGCCGGCGTGGCGCGCACGCAGGCTGCCGAAGAAGGTGTCGGCGACGGCCCGCTCGAATTCGAGCGAGCCCGGCAGCTGCACCAGCAGCGGCCCGAGCCTGGCGCCGAGTTCGCCGACGTCGCCGAGAAAGTCGTCGAGCAGCGCCTCGCAGTCGACGAGGCGCCGGTCGTGGGTGATCGTGCGCGGCAGCTTGGCGGCGAAGCGAAAGCCGGCCCCGGTCTCGGCGACCCAGCGCGTGAACGTGCTCCGCCGCGGGCGGCGATGGAAGGTCGCGTTGATCTCGGTGCCGGCGAGCACGCCCGCGTAACGCGTCAGGTGCGGTCCGGCGCCGGGAAAGCGGTCGGCGGCGGTGCGCGGGATCGCCCAGCCGGCGGTCCCGATCACGATCGGCAGCACGTCGGCCGCGCGAGCGGCGCCTTCGGGTTCAGGCATGCGGCGGCTGGCTCGCGCACGTTGCGGCCGCGAGCGCGCCGCTTCGCCCAGGGACGCGCGGCGCCGGCGCGAGCGGGCAGCGCCCGCGGTCCGGCCCCGGCCTCACGGCTCGACATGCCGCATGCCGAGCACCGGGCCCGCCGGCCGATTCGTGCACGACCGCACGCCGCCGCCGGCGCGTGCGCGGCCATCGAAACGCCGCTCAAGCTCCGCGAGGCCCGGCCGAAATCGAGACGTCCCGGCCATCCGCAGGGAGTGCCGCCCTTCCGGGTCCGGCCCGAACGAGCAACCGCCTTCATGGACTTCTTCGACAACAACAGACTCCTTGCCGGGATCGCAGGCTTCCTGATCAGTGCGCCGCTGCTCTGGCTGTGCGCCGAAATCGGCGCCGCCGCGCGCGAGCGCTCGGCCAACGTCGCACGGCGCCTGCGCGCGTCGAGCATTCTGATCGGCACCGGCGCGCTCTGGTGGCCGGGTCACGTCGCCGCCGAGCGCGACCCGTTTGCCGGCAGCAGCGTCGGCATCGCCATCGTCGGCGCGATGCTCGCGGCGACGCTCGCGTTCCTGGCGAGCGCGACCGCCGGCGCGGCGACCCGCAAGACGCTGCCGTCGTTCGTCGGCCTCGGCGCGGTCACGCTGCTGGTCGCCTACGCGCATTCGCTCTTCGCCGCGCCGGGCGTCGTCCGCGCCGCCATGCTCGGCGTGTCGTGGGCCCCGCTGCTCGCGGTCGGCGTGCTGAGCGTCGCCCTCGTCGCGCTGCACGTCGACGGCCTCGGCGGCAAGCGCGCCGCGCTGGCGCGCCTGGGGGCCGCGGCGGCCGGCGCACTGACGCTCGCGTTCGCGACCACCTCGGCCACCAGCACCAGCATCGTCGGCGCCGCCGCAGTCACCGAGTGCCTGCTGATGCTCGCCCTGATCGCGATGGCGGCGGTGCTGCTGCACACGCTCGGCCAGTCGAACGTGCGCGACGGCCCGGCGACACGCCGCTCGGTCACGCCGCCGCCGACGGTCGATTCGCTGACCCAGCTGCCGACGCGCGTCTACTTCGAGGACCGCCTGGCCGCCGCGGCGACCAAGTGCGACGCCAGCGGCAGCCGCCTCGCCCTCCTCTTCATCGACCTCGACGGCTTCAAGCCGGTCAACGACACCTACGGCCACAGCATCGGCGACCTCGTCCTCGAGCAGGTCGGCCAGCGCCTGAAATCGATGTCGCGCGGTCGGGACGTGGTCGCGCGGGTCGGCGGCGACGAGTTCCTGCTGCTGCTCAGCAACGTCGCCACGCAGGAGTCGGTGGCCCAGGTCGCGACCCGCCTCATCGACGGCCTGAGCCTGCCGTATGCGGTCGACGGCCGCGAGGTGATGATCTCGTGCTCGGTGGGCATCGCGCTCTACCCGGACGGCTGCAGCCACCAGAAGCTGATCGCACGCGCCGACGCCGCGATGTACTCGTCCAAGCGAGCCGGCGGCTCGAACCACTGCTTCTACTCGCCGGCCATGGACGCCGACGCCGAGGCGCAGTTCGACCTGCTGCGCGACCTGCGCAAGGCGCTCGCTAACAACGAGCTCGAGCTGTTCTACCAACCGAAGATGGACGCCACCAGCGGCAAGGTCACCGCGGTCGAGGCGCTGCTGCGCTGGAAACACCCGACCCGCGGCACGCTGCTGCCGGGCGTGTTCGTGCCGATCGCCGAACGCTCGGGCCTGATCGGCGCGATCGGCAACTGGGTCATCGAGGACGCCTGCCGCCAGAGCCGCGCCTGGCGCGACAAGGGCCTGCGCATGCGCGTCGCGATCAACCTGTCGGCGCACCAGATGCGGCAGGACGACATCGTCGAGCGCATCACCGGCGCGCTCGAGCACTACCGCATCCACCCGTCGCTGATCACCTGCGAGATCACCGAGTCGGCGGCGATGGAGGACACCAAGATGACGCAGGCGACGTTCCGCCGCCTCGGCGAGCTCGGCGTGCACCTCTCGATCGACGACTTCGGCACCGGCTACTCGAGCCTTGCCTACCTGCGCAAGCTCCCCGCCGAGGAGCTCAAGATCGACCGCAGCTTCATCATGGACCTCGAGCACAGCGCGGACGCGCGCGCCGTGGTCGATGCGGTCACCAAGCTCGCCCACGCACTCGGGCTCAAGGTGGTCGCCGAAGGCGTCGAGAACCAGCGCCAGCAGCAGATCCTCGAATCCATGCACATCGACGAGCTGCAGGGGTTCCTGTTCGCCAAGCCGATGTCGGGCCGCGCCCTGCTGCTGTGGGCGATGAACGACCGCAGCGAATCGGCGGTGTTCAAGCCGTCGCTGTTCTCGGAGACGCGCAGCTCGGAAGAGATCGCCTGACGCGGAGCGCCTCAGGGCGCTGCGCGAGACGCTTCGGGCGATCGGGCCGGAAGGCAAGCGGCGCGATGCGGACCCCGTCCGCTCGCGCCGTTCTCCGTGTGTGACAGCGGCCGAACGCGGGGGGCCGCCGCGCTGCGGTCAGGCGCCCTGCCGCTCGAGGCGCGCCGCGAGCGCCTGCGCCAGCGTCTCGGTGCTGTCCTGCAGGTGGGCACGCGTTTCGTCGCTCACGTCGGGCCGCGCGGCGACCGCGCGCAGGCGGGCGAGCAGCGCGTTGGCCTGCATGCGCACCAGGCCCCGGGTGTCGGCACGGGTCGCCGAAGCGGGCCGCAGCAGCACGTTCGAGACGCGGTTGACGTAGTCGCGCTGCAGCTCGCGACGCAGCGAGGGGATCTCGCCGCCGATCGCGAGCTCGCTCCAGACGGCCTGGGTGACCTGCGCGTAGAGCTCGCCGAGACGGAGCGCCCGGCCGGGGCCGCTCGGCGCCTTCTCGGCGCTGTCGAGAAGGCGCGTCGCCACCGTGTCGCTGAGCAGGGTGCCGAGCAACGCGCGCTGCATGTCGAGCACCTGCTGCGACAGCGAGTAGTCGGTCGCGACCGCGACCTCCGAGCCGCGAACGGCGTCGCCGCGCTCGAGGAAATCGGCGCCCAGGCGGCGCTGCAGCGCCGGCGAGATCCTCAGGCTGTCGGGCGCGAGCAGGCTCTTCGTGATCAGCTCGAGCGCGGCACGCTGCTGCTCGGCGGGCACCGGCGTGAGCGGATCGCGACCGGTGCCCGGCAGGTCGCGCACGGTGCGCACCCCGCCGATCTGGCGCACCAGCACGTTGCCGGCGCGGGCAACGTCGCGTACCGCGAAGCTCACCGAGCGGCGCAGCAGGTTGTAGTCCTGCCCGGGGCGCAGCTCGCGCGTCTCCTGGCGGCTCAGCAGCTCCTGCGCGATCGAGATGCGCTTCCTCGCGAAGGCGACGACGTCGCTCCCGAGGTCGAACTGCAGCGACTCGGGATCGACTCCGAGGTAGTGGTCCTCGTCGGTGCCGAACGCGAGCAGCGGCTCCGAACTGCGGCTCGCGATGCGTTCGAGCTCGCGCCGCTCGCCGTCGGCCGTCAGTGCCGGGTCGAGCGGCTTGTAGGCGTACTCGATGGCCCAGTAGTCGTAGGGGCCGAGGGTGCGGCTGAACGGCACGCCGTACGACGCACGCGGCTGCGCCGGGCCGCCGAGGTTGATCGGCGCGTACTCCATCACCGAGCCGGCGACGCCGTGCTCGGCGGTGAATGCTCGGTCGGCGAGCTGCTCGGGCGTGTAGACGCGCGAGGCGCGGAAGTTGTGGCGCAGCCCCAGCGTGTGCCCGACCTCGTGCATGGTCGTGCTCTTGAGGAAGTCGTGGATGAAGCGCTCGGTCTCCTCGCCGCCGAGGTCGAGCTCGCCGCGCGCTTCGAACACGTCGAACGCATAAGCCATCTGCTCGGCAGCCTGGCTCGCGTAGGTGCACCAGTCGGCCGGGCGCGTGCCGGTGTGCAGCGGCGCGTCGATCGCGGCGAGCGCGCTGCCGCGCTCGCCCGGCGCCAGGATCTGCTCGCGCACCGCGCGCAGGTCGCGCGAGCCGAAGCTCTCGATGCTGATGTCGGCGTCGAGGATCTCGCCGCTGCGCGGGTCGACGTGGCTCGGGCCGATGGCGAGAAAGGTCGGCGCCGCGTTGGTGACCCAGCGGATCGACGCGCGGCCGAAGTCGAGCGTGTCGAAGTCGGCGTCCTCGGGCTGCACCTCGACGCGGATCGCGTCCTTGAAGCCGATCCGCTCGAACGCCTTGTTCCACTCGAGCACGCCTTCGGTGATCGCGGCGCGGTACTTGTACGGCACGCTGCGGTCGAGCCAGTAGACGATCGGCTTGACCGGCTCGGAGCGTTCGGAGCTCGGGTCGGCCTTCTCGAGGCGCCAGCGGTTCACGTGACGGCGCCGGGCCGAGCGCTCGAGGTCGTTTCCGTAGTCGACGACGCTGCTGTCGAAGAAGCCGACCCGTGGATCGGCCCGGCGCGGCTGCATCGGCGCGTCGGGCACGCGCCCGATCGAGTAGTGCACCGTCATGAACAGGCTGCGCGGGTCGGGCAGGCTGCGCGGCGCCGACGGGCCCGCGGCACCGCCGGGCGTGGGGACGCTGATCGAGCCGGTCGCGAAATGGCTCAGCACCTCGAGCACGACGAGGTCGGCGCCGGCCCGCACCTCCGTGATCGCCGAGTTGCGCGGGTCGAACGCGTAGCTCTGGCGGTACGCGCGCTGCAGGTCCATGCCCAGGCTCAGCAGGTCGGCCATGAAGACCGCGTTGGCCTCGATCAGCACCGCCTTGCGCTGCGGCTCAGGCGCGCTCGCCACCGCCGCGCTCGCCAGGAGGCTCGGCGAGTAGGCCGCCTCGACGGCGCGCGCCTCCGGCGTTCCGGCCGCAGCCGTGTAGCCGACGTTGCGCCAGAGCAGCTGGATCTGGTTGTGCACGCGCCGGAACTCGACGATGCCGCTGGCCGCCATCGAGCCGCCGAGGAAGCTGCGCTCGCCGATGCCGGTCTTGAGCTTGGCCGAGAGGAAGAACGGCCGGTTCAAGTCTTCGGGTGCGACCTCGAGCCAGACCTTGTCGTCCTTCTGCCAGACCGCGAACAGGCCCTCGCTGCGCCGGGCGCCGCGCACCACGTCGGCGAACGGCCGCAGGTTGCTGCTCGCCGGTGCCGGAGCGGTCGCCGCACCGGGGGCGCGCAGGGCGCCGGCGTCGGCCGGCCGCGTGTCGGGCGCCGCCATCGGCACCGGAATGCCGATGCTCGCGCATCCCGTGAGGGCGCCGGCGCCGATCGCGACGAGCGCCGACACCAGGCGAGTGGGAGACGTTCGCAAGCCGTACCTCTGCATGCGTCGATCGTCGCGCGGCCGACCGTCCGCGTCGAGCCGGGGCAGCCCCGAGGCCGCGCGCCGGCGTGTCGTTTGTCGCGCGTCAGCGGATCGGGCGGAAGCGCAGCCGCTTCGGCTTGGCGCCCTCCTCGCCGAGCCGCTTCTTCTTGTCGGCCTCGTACTCCTGGTAGTTGCCGTCGAAGAAGAACCACTTCGACTCGCCCTCGGCGGCGAGGATGTGGGTGGCGATGCGGTCGAGGAACCAGCGGTCGTGGCTGATCACCATCACCGTGCCGGCGAACTCGAGCAGCGCGTCCTCGAGGGCACGCAGCGTCTCGACATCGAGGTCGTTCGACGGCTCGTCGAGCATCAGCACGTTGCCGCCGGCGATCAGCGTCTTGGCCAGGTGCAGGCGCCCGCGCTCGCCACCCGACAGGTTGCCGACCAGCTTCTGCTGGTCGTTGCCCTTGAAGTTGAAGCGGCCGAGGTAGGCGCGCGACGGCATCACGAACTTGCCGACGACCAGGTTGTCGAGGCCGCCGGAGAGGTCCTGCCAGACCGTCTTGTCGCTCTGCAGCTCGTCGCGGCTCTGCTCGACGAAGGCCATCTTGACCGTCTTGCCGATCTTCACGTTGCCGCTGTCGGGCTTCTCCTTGCCCGCGATCATCCGGAACAGCGTCGACTTGCCGGCGCCGTTCGGACCGATGATGCCGACGATCGCGCCGGCCGGGATCTTGAAGCTGAGGTCGTCGATCAGCAGCCGGTCGCCGAAGCTCTTGCTGACGTTCTCGAACTCGATCACCTCGTGGCCGAGGCGCTCGGCGACGGGAATGAAGATCTCGTTGGTCTCGTTGCGCTTCTGGTAGTCGACGTCCGAGAGCTCCTCGAAGCGGGCCAGGCGTGCCTTGCTCTTGGCCTGGCGCCCCTTCGGGTTCTGGCGCACCCACTCGAGCTCCTTCTTCATCGCCTTGGTGCGGGCATCCTCGGTGCGCTGCTCCTGCTCGAGGCGCGCCTCCTTCTGCTCGAGCCACGTCGAATAGTTGCCCTTGTAAGGAATGCCGGTGCCGCGGTCGAGCTCGAGGATCCACTCGGCCGCGTTGTCGAGGAAGTAGCGGTCGTGGGTGATCGCGACCACGGTGCCCGAGAAGCGCCGCAGGTACTGCTCGAGCCAGTCGACCGACTCGGCGTCGAGGTGGTTGGTTGGCTCGTCGAGCAGCAGCATGTCGGGCTTCGAGAGCAGCATGCGGCAGAGCGCGACGCGGCGCTTCTCGCCGCCCGAGAGCTTGCCGATCTCGGCGTCCCACGGTGCCAGGCGCAGCGCGTCGGCGGCGACCTCGAGCTGCAGGTCGGTGTTCTCGCTGCCCGAGGAGGCGATGATCGCCTCGAGCTCGGCCTGCTCGGCCGCGAGCTTGTCGAAATCGGCGTCGGGTTCGCCGTACTCGGCGTAGACCTCCTCGAGGCGCTTCTTGGCCGCGAGCGCGCCGCCGATGCCCTCCTCGACCGCCTGGCGCACGGTCTGGTTCGGGTCCATCACCGGCTCCTGCGGCAGGTAGCCGATCTTGAGGCCCGGCATCGGCGTCGCCTCGCCCTCGATGTCCTTGTCGATGCCCGCCATGATCTTGAGCAGCGTCGACTTGCCCGAGCCGTTGAGACCGAGCACGCCGATCTTGGCGCCCGGGAAGAACGAGAGCGAGATGTCCCTGAGGATCTGGCGTTTCGGCGGAACGATCTTGCCGACGCGGTTCATCGTGAAAACGTACTGGGCCATTCGGGCGAGTCCAAGCAAGGGGTGGCGCGGCGCTGCGGTCCGCGGGGAACCCGGTATTGTCACCGCGCCGGGCACGGGCGTTGCCGCCCCGGCCGCAAACCCCGGCGCCTCGTGCACCGGCCGCCAGCGCGCGCGTCGCGCCTCCACCCGCAACGGAGCCACGTCCCATGGCCGAGAACATCCGCGTCGCCGTCTTCGTCGGCAGCCTGCGCGCCGAGTCCTACAACCGGCGCCTCGCGCTTGCCCTTGCCAGGCTCGCGCCCGAGACCTTCACCTTCGAGCACGTCGCGATCGGCGACATCCCGCTCTACAACCAGGACCGCGACGTCAACCCGCCGGAAGCGATGACGCGCCTGAAGCACGAGGTCGAGTCGGCGCAGGCGCTGCTGTTCGTGACGCCCGAATACAACCGCGGCATTCCGGGCGTGCTGAAGAACGCGCTCGACACGGCCTCGCGCCCGTGGGGCAAGAACTCGTTCGCGGGCAAGCCCGCGGGCGTGGTCGGGATCTCGGTCGGCGCCATCGGCACCGCGCTCGCGCAGCACCAGCTGCGCAACGTGCTCGCCTACCTCGACGTGCCGACGCTCGGCCAGCCCGAGGTGTACCTGCAGTTCAGCGAGGGGCTGCTCGACGATGCCGGGAACATCTACAAGGACGACACCCGCCGGTTCCTGCAGGGCTGGGTCGACGCCTACGTGGCGTGGGTACGGCGCTTCGTCGCAGCGAGCTGAGCGATCTCCGGCTGGCGAGAGCGGCGCGTCGAGCCTGCGGGCGGCGTTCGCCGCGGCGCGTGCAGGCGATCGCCGAAGAAGCCCCGGGAACCCAAGCCTGCACCGGCGAAGGGCCATTCGACGCCGGCCGTTACAATGCGCCACCGACGCGGTCTCCAGTCATCGCGTCCGACGTCATCCCTGACGGAGCGCCCGCGGCGCTCGCACCTTCCCCCTCTGCCTGCGACTGGCGCCCGTGACACGGGCGCGGGCCGACCCGTTTGGAACCCCATGTCCTTTGACTCTCTCGGCCTCGCCGAGCCCTTGCTGCGCGCCGTTCACGAATACGGCTACGAGACCCCGACCCCGATCCAGGCCCAAGCAATCCCCGCCGTGCTGTCCGGCGGCGACGTCATGGGCGGCGCCCAGACCGGCACCGGCAAGACCGCCGGGTTCGTGCTGCCGATGCTGCACCGCCTGATGGCCAAGCCGGCCGTGCGCGATGCCAAGGGGCGCCTGCCGATCCGCGCCCTCATCCTCACCCCCACCCGCGAACTCGCCGCCCAGGTCGAGGAAAGCGTGCGCACCTACGGCAAGCACGCGCGCCTCTCGAGCATGGTCATGTTCGGCGGCGTCGGCATGCAGCCGCAGATCGACAAGCTTCGGCGCGGCGTCGACATCCTGGTCGCGACGCCGGGCCGCCTGCTCGACCACCATCAGCAGGGCACGCTTGACCTAAAGAGCGTCGAGATCTTCGTGCTCGACGAAGCCGACCGCATGCTCGACATGGGCTTCATCCACGACATTAAGAAGGTGCTCGCGGTGCTGCCCCAGAAGAAGCAGAGCCTGCTCTTCTCGGCGACCTTCAGCGACGAGATCAAGGCGCTTGCCGACCGCCTGCTGAACCAGCCGGTGCTGATTGAGGTGGCGCGCCGCAACCAGACCGCCGACACCATCGCGCAGAAGGTGCACCCGGTCGGCCGCGAGCTGAAGAAGGACCTGCTGGTCCACCTGATCAAGGAGAACGACTGGCAGCAGGTGCTCGTCTTCACGCGCATGAAGCACGGCGCCAACCGCCTGGTCGAGCACCTCGTGAAGAACGGCATCAGCGCGATGGCGATCCACGGCAACAAGAGCCAGACCGCGCGCACCAAGGCGCTCGCCGACTTCAAGAACGGCGACCTGCAGGTGCTGGTCGCGACCGACATCGCCGCGCGCGGCATCGACATCGACCAGCTGCCGCACGTCGTCAACTACGAGCTGCCGAACGTCCCCGAGGACTACGTGCACCGCATCGGCCGCACGGGTCGCGCCGGCGCGCAGGGCGAGGCGGTCTCGCTGGTCTGCGTGGACGAGAACGGGTTCCTCCGCGACATCGAGCGCCTCATCAAGCGCGAGATCCCGAAGGAAGTCATCGCCGGCTTCGAGCCGCAACCGGGCGAGCGCCCCGAGCCGATCGTGCTCGGCCGCATGGTGATCGGCGAAGGCGCCGGCCGCGGCGGCTCGCGTGGCACCGGTGGCGGTGGCCGTGGCTACGGCGACTCGCGCGGCGGCTCCGGCCGCCCGGGCGGCGCGCCGCAGGGTGCACGTGCCGGCGGCAACGCCGCGCCGCGCGGTCGCGCCGGCGCACCGGCGCCGCGCGGCGGCGACTCGCGCGGTCCGCGCGACGGCGCCGCGCGCCCGCTCGGTCGCCTGACCGATCCGAAGCGCTAACCCCCGGGCGCGGGAGCTGGCCGATGCATCGGGACGATGACATGGGCAGCTCCTCGCCGCGCCGCGCGCTGATCGCCGGCGCGACCGGCCTCGTCGGCCGCGAGCTCGTCGAGCGTCTGCTCGCCGACCCTGCCTGCAGGTCGCTGACCGTCCTGGTGCGGCGCCTCGACGCGCTGCCGCCGCGCCCCAAGCTCGCCCTCGTCGAGTTGTCCGACGCGGCGCTGGCGAGCTTGCCGGCGCTCGACGACGTCTACGTCGCGCTCGGCACCACGATCGCGGTTGCCGGCTCCGAGGCCGCCTTCCGCGCGGTCGACCTCGACCTCGTCGTCGCCGTGGCACGCGCCGCGCGCGCCGCCGGCGCGACACGGCTTGCGCTGGTCTCGGCGCACGGTGCCGACACGCGCTCGCGGATCTTCTACAACCGCGTCAAGGGCGAAGCCGAGGCCGCGGTGCGCACGCTCGGCTTCGAGCGCGTGGCCATCGCGCGTCCTTCGCTGCTCCTCGGCCACCGCGAGCGCCTCGGCCAGCCGCCGCGCCCGATCGAGCGCCTCGCGATGCGGCTCGGGCCGCTGCTCGGCGTGCTGCCGGCGTCGGTGCGGCCCATCGCGGCCGGCGCGGTCGCCGCGGCGCTCGTCGATGCGCTGCACCGGGCGCCGTCCGGTGTCGAGGTGCTGACGTCGGCCGGCATGCAGTCGTTCGCCCGCGCTGGGCACCGTGCGCCGGCCGAATAACCCTTCAGGCTGCCCGTAGGTGCGGCGCTTGCCTTGTGAATCCAGAATGCGGCCCGACATGGCGTGAACAGGCGCCGGCGTGTGTGACACTGCGGCGAGCGGCCCCCGCCACCACCAGGAGACCTCAACCGATGAAATCGCTGATCATGGTTCTGACCCTCGCCGTCGCGGCGGCTGGCTTCGCGCCGGTCGACGCCGAGGCGCGACGACTCGGCGGCGGCGGCTTCTCGGGCATGCAGCGCAGCCTGCCGGCGCGCCCGGCACCGTCGACGCTGCCCGCCCGTCCGGCGACCACGCCGGCGGCGACGCCCGCGGCCGTCCCCGGCGCCGCTGCCGCAGCCGCCGCGCCGCGCCGCTCGTGGCTGGGGCCGATCGCCGGCCTAGCCGCCGGTCTGGGCATCGCCGCGCTGATGAGCCACCTCGGCCTCGGCGCCGCGTTCGGCAACATCCTCACGATGCTGCTGCTCGCCGCGGCCGCGTTCTTCGTGATCCGCTTCCTGCTGCGCCGCTTCGGCCCGGCAGCGAACCGTGACACGGCGACCGCGAACGGCATGCGCTTGGCCGGCGCCGGCGCTCCGGCCGACGCCGCCGACCTGCGCAGCAACCGCAACGCGTTCGAGCCGGCGCCGGCCGCCGCGGCCGCCGGCCTCGGCCCGACCGCCGCCGCGACCGACGTCTCGAACGTGCCGGCCGACTTCGACCGTGCCGCCTTCGAGCGCGTGGCCAAGATGATCTTCATTCGCATGCAGGCGGCGAACGATCGCGCCGACCTCAACGACCTGCGCAACTTCACGACCCCCGAGATGTTCGCGGCGGTCCGCCTCGATCTGCAGGAGCGCGGCCCGGCGGCTCAGCAGACGGACGTCGTGAAGATCGATGCCGAGGTGCTCGACGTCGCGCAGGAAGCGACGCAGCAGGTGGTGAGCGTGCGCTTCCACGGCCTGATCCGCGAGGAGCTCGACGGCGCGGCGGCACCGTTCGACGAGGTCTGGCACCTGGTCAAGCCGACCGACGGCAGCCGCGAGTGGGCGATCGCCGGCATCCAGCAGACGCAGGCCGCCTGATCGCCGGGTCCGGCGCGGTGTGACGAAGGGAGGCTGCGGCCTCCCTTTCTTCTTGCCGGCGCCGAACGGTCATCGAGCGTGGGGGACGGCGTGGCGGCCGTGGCGGCGCAGCGGCGTGCCCTCGCCGGGTGCGGCATGATCGGCGCCCCCTCACCCGCCGCCCTCCCATGTCGACCCACCTCTACATCCTGACCGGCGCATCGCGCGGGCTCGGCGCCGCCATCGCGCGCCAGCTGGTCGATCCCGCGCACACGCTGCTCTGCCTGTCGCGGGCGACCTCGCCGGCACTCGACGAATTCGCGTCCGAGCGCGGCGTGCGGGTCGAGCAGTGGTCGGTCGACCTCGCCGACCCGCCGGCGGCGGCGGCGCGCCTCGAGACCTGGCTGCGCGCCGAAGGCGGCGCGTTCGACGCCGCGACGCTGATCAACAACGCCGGCGTGCTGGCGCCTGCCGGTGCGCTCGACGCCGCCGGCGACGCGACGATCTCGTCGGCGCTGCGGGTCGGGCTCGAGGCGCCGATGCTGCTCGCGGCCGCGTTCCTGCGCGCGACCGCCGACCGGAGCGGCGCGCGCCGCATCCTCAACGTCTCGTCGGGGCTCGGGCGGCGCGCGATGGCCGGCCAGACGACCTACTGCGCCGCCAAGGCCGGGCTCGACCACTTCACGCGCGCGCTCGCGCTCGACGAGGCGCTCAAGCCCAATGGCGCGCGCGTCTGCTCGCTGGCACCCGGCGTCATCGACACCGACATGCAGCAGCAGCTGCGCAGCGCCGACGACCCCGGCTTTCCGGACCGGCGCAACTTCGTCTACTTGAAGGACGCCGGGCAGCTGACGTCGCCCGAGAACGCGGCGGCGCGCGTTCTGGCGTACCTGGCCCGACCGGACTTCGGCAGCCAGGCCGTCGCCGACGTCCGCGATGCGTGACGCGGCGCCGACGCGGCCGGCCACCGTTCGCCCGGCAGGCCTGCGCAGGCTCGCGCGCGTCGCCCTCGTGCTGACGGCGGTCGCGCTCGCCGGCTGCGCGGCGCGCGAACCCGCCAAGCCCGGCCGCAACGACGTCGTCGCGCCGAACCCCAACCTGCATGTCGAGGGCATTCCGCCGATCCCGCGCAGCCTTGCCGAGTCGGTCGCCCGCTACACCGAGTTCCGCGGCCACGGCTTCGTCGACTGGCATCCGACGCGACGCGAGATGCTGGTGGCGCATCGCAAGGCGGGTGCCAGCACGGTGCAGCTGTTCCGGCTTGCGGCTCCGGGCGCCGAGCCCGAGCCGCTGACCGACTTCGCCGACCCGGTGCGGCGCGCGCGCTACGAGCCGATCGAGGGCCGTTACGCGGTGTTCGAGCGCAGCAGCGGCGGCGACGAGGCGGCCCAGCTCTACGCGCTCGACCTTGCGACCCGCGCCGTGACCGGCTTCACCGAACCCGGCCAGCGCCACGCGATCGAGGCCTGGCTGCACCGCTCGCCGCGCCTCGTCTATTCGTCGGTGCCGCTCGACCGCACGGCCGCCGGCGGCCGGCGCGATGCGGTGACGCAGACGCTCACCCTGGTCGACCCGCTCGCCCCCGAGACACGGCGCCGCATCGCCGAGCTGCCGGGCGGCGGCTGGGACGTCGGCGCGGTGTCGTGGGACGACCGCCATGCGGCGCTCACGCGCTACGTCTCGGCCGGCGAGTCGGAGGTCTGGCTGCTCGACCTCGCGAGCGGCGAGCGCCGCCAGGTGCTGCCGGCGCCGGGTTCGCCCAAGGCGACCCACTTCCCGACCGTGTGGAAGCGCGATGGCACGGGCTTCTACGTCATCAGCGACCGCACCGGCGAGTTCCGGCAGCTGATGTTCTATGCGCTCGCCGGTGGTCGCTTGACGCCGATCACCCACGCGATCCCCTGGGACGTCGAAGGCGTGTCGCTGAGCGCCGACGGACGGCTGCTCGCCGTGCGGGTGAACGTCGAGGGCCGCCAGGAGCTGCGCTTCTTCGACGCGGACTCGTTTCACGAACTGCCGACGCCGGCGGCGCCGCCGGGCAGCGTGCGTGGCGCCGTGTTCCACCCCCGGCTGCCACTGCTCGCCCTCACCATCGACAGCAACCGGGCGCCGAGCCAGATCGCGACGCTCGACCCGGCGAGCACCGCGAGCGTCGCCTGGACCCGGCCGTACGCGCCGCCCGGTGTCGACCCCGCGACCTTCGGCGAGCAGCGCATCGTGCGCTGGAAGAGCTTCGACGGGCGCGAGATCAGCGCCATCCTCGACGCGCCACCGGCGCGCTTCGGCGGCCGCCGCCCGGTGCTGATCGACATCCACGGCGGCCCCGAAGGCCAGGCCGAATTCGGCTTCATCGGCCGCTACAACCACTTTGTCGAGGAGCTTGGCATCGCGCTGATCCGCCCCAACGTGCGCGGCTCGTCGGGGTTCGGCAAGACCTTCATGAGCCTCGACGACGGCCGGCGCCGCGAGGATTCGGTCAAGGACATCGGCGCCCTGCTGGACTGGATCGCGACGCAGCCCAACCTCAACGCGCAGCGCGTGCTCGTCTCCGGCGGCAGCTACGGCGGGTACATGAGCCTGGCCGTCGCCACGCACTACCCGGAGCGCATCGCCGGCGCGATCGACGTCGTCGGCATCTCCAACTTCGTGAGCTTTCTCGAGAACACCGAAAGCTATCGGCGCGACCTGCGCCGCGTGGAATACGGCGACGAGCGCGATCCGGCGATGCGCGAGTTCCTGCTCTCGATCTCGCCGCTCACCCACGCGACCAGGATCACCAAGCCGCTTTTCGTGGTGCAGGGCCGCAACGACCCGCGCGTGCCGGTCGGCGAGGCCGAGCAGATCGTCGCGCGGGTGCGCGCCAACGGCACGCCGGTCTGGTACCTGCGCGCCGAAAACGAAGGCCATGGCTTCGCGCGCAAGGAGAACGCCGATTTCCAGTTCCAGGCGATGCTGATGTTCATGCAGCAGACACTGCTGAAGTAGCGCCCGCGCCGCCGCACGGCGAGCGTGCGAAAGTCGCGGTCGGCCGAATTGGGGCCGGCAGGCAGGCGTGTTCGGGCGAACGGCGGCATCGCATCGCGCCTATGCTCGCTGCCTTCGTCGGGGTGGAGTGACGGTTGGTGGACGCGCTGTATATCTGGGTGCTGGTGGGTCTGGGCTTGTGCGTGCTGGCCGGCTGGATCGGCGTGCGGGCGCGCCGGGCCGCGCGTCGCAAGGCCGATGTCGAACGCCGCGAAGCCGAACGCCAGGCCGTCGAGGTGCGGGCCCAGCGCACCGCGGCCGCCGAAGCGTCGGCGCGTGCCGAGGCCGAACTCGACGCCAAGCGTGCGGAGGCGGCCGCACTCGAGGCCCGGCGCGCCGCCGCCGAGGCCGCGGTCCGCGCCGAGACGGAGCGACTGGAGGCGCTGCGTGCCGCCGCCGAGGCCGCGGCGCGCGCCGAAGCCGACCGCCGAGCTGCCCTGCAGGCCGAGGCCGATCGCATCGCCCGCGCCGAAGCCGAGAAGCAGGCGCGTGCCGAAGCCGCGCGCATCGAGGCACGCAACGCGGCACGTGCCGAGGTCGCCCGCAACGCTGCCGAAGAAAGCGCGCGCCTCGACGCGCGCCGCGCCGCCGAGCAGGCCGAGCGCGAGCGCCAGGCCGAGCTCGAGGAGCGCCAGCGTCAGGCAGAGATCGCCGAACGGCAGCGTCAGGCCGAGATCGCCGAGCGTCAGCGCCAGATGGAGCTGCTCGAGCGGCAGCGTCAGGCGGAACTCGCCGAGCGCCAGCGCCAGGAACGCGCCGCCGCCGACGAGGCGCAGCGCCGCGCCGACGCTGCCGTGGCACGCCACGCCGGCGACGACGCCGAGCCGGCTGGCGCCGCGTCGCGTGGCGCCGACGCGGCCACGCGTGCGGCACCGCCCGCCGCCGTGCGCGCCAAGGCGCCTGAACAGACCCTGGTGATGATCGCCGACGACTCGAAGATCGTGCGCGTCAAGACCGGGCGCCTGCTCGCCAGCCATGGCTACCAGGTCGCCTACGCGAGCGACGGCGTCGAGGCCACCGAGCTGATGCGCGCCAACCTGCCCGACGTCGTGATCACCGACGTCGAGATGCCGCGCATGGACGGCTTCGAACTGACGCGGCACATCCGCCGCGACCCGGCGAGCGCGCACGTCCCGGTCATCATGATCACCGCCGCCAACGACAAGCACGGCGCCGATGCCAGCAGTGCCGGCGTCAGCGTGCTGCTCGGCAAGCCCTACTCGGAAGACGAGCTGATCGCGTACATCCGATCGGCGATGCAGCCGCGGGCGCAGCGCGCGGACGTGGCGGCGTAAGCGCCACTCGCCGGGTCCGGTCGACGCGACCGTTCGCGAACAGTTCGTCAGGACGATCGGCGAGGGCCGCCTCGCCAGCCGGTCCCGCGGGCTGCTCGCCGCCGGCGCGAGCCTGTTGCGCTGCAGCCCGCTTGCCGAGCCGCGCGCGGAGGATGCCCGCTACGCCGTCGGCGCCGGGTCCTGGAACCCGCCCCGCCGCAGCGTCACCACCAGCGTGTCGCGGTGCCCGTGGGCGCCGGTCGGCTGGATCGGCGTGCTCTCGTGGATCACGCGCGCGTCGTCGAGCAGCAGGCAGCTCCACGGCTCGCGCAGCGTGAAGCGCAGACCCGCAGGGCCGGCGGCGTCGAACACCCGGGTCTCGGCGCCCTTGATGCCCTCGCGCGCGACCAGGATCACCGCGACCAGGTCGACGCCGTCGCGATGCGCGCCCTCGGGCGTCGGCCGGCCAATGCCGTCGGTGGTGTCGATGCGGAACTGGTGCGCCTCGACGAACCACGGCTGCGCACTGCGCAGCCCCGACGCCAACGCCCCGAGCGCGCGCAACAGCTGGCGCCAGGCGGTGCTCTGCGCCACCGCCGGCTCGACCGGCTCGAACCAGCGCTCGATGCCGCCGTGCAGCGCGTTGTAGTCGACCGGCTGCCAGTGGGCGCGGTGCGGAACGTCGCGGACTGCGTCGCCGTCGACCACGTACGAGGCGTGGCGGCGCCGCCGGTAGCGCCCGCCGTCGCGCAGGTAGCGGTCGGGCGGCAAGTCGTTCCACGACGCGCCCAGCGCCGCGAAGTCGGCAAGCGGCGTCGCTGCGAGTGCGGCGAGGCTCATGGCATCGAGCACCGCGTGGCCACGGTCGCGCAGCGCGGCCGCCAATGCGGGAAGCGGCGTGAGCGGCGGCGCGAAGCTGCCGGCGTCGGCGTCGGCCGGCGCGGCAGCGCTCGGCGCGACGCCGCTCGGCCCTGCGCCGTGAGCGTACGGGGCTTCTGCAGCAGGGTCCGCGGGACGCCCGTCGACCTCGGTGGGCTGCGCCGCGGCGTCAGCCACCCACGCTCTCCCCGGCCCGCCGCGGCTCGAGCCCGAACACCTTGGCGAGCAGGCCGTAGGAGAGCCGCCGCACCGCCGGGTCGTAGGCCCAGGTGTTGACGACGAGTTCGTTCATCTGCAGCTCGGCGGCCAGGCGCGCGAGCTTGGTCTCGACCGTGGCGGCGCTACCGACGAACGCCTTGCCGCGCATGTTGTTCAGCATCGGCTGCTCGTGACCGGCGAAGCCGCGCGCCGCGATCGCATCGGGCGACTGCAGCGGACCGAGCACGCCGCGTTCGCGGTCGATGCGCCAGCGCTCGCGGCTGAGCGCGTGGTGCGCGGCGTCGGCGTCGCTGTCGGCGGCGAGCGCCCACACGCAGACCGTCGCCTGCGGCTCGGGGTGACGCTCGCTCGGCCGGTAGAGCCGGCGGTAGAGGTCGAGCGCCGCCGCAGCGCCCTGGCCGTCGGTGAAGAAATAGGCGAACGCGTACGGCAGGCCGAAGTGCGCGGCGAGCTGCGCGCCGTAGCTCGAGCTGCCGAGGATCCATACCTCGGGCGCGTGCGCGCCGGTCGGGTGCGCGGTGATGCCGCCGTGCACGCCCGGCGGCGTGGTCCACGCCTGCAGGTCGCGCACCTGGTCCGGAAAGTCGTCGGCCGCGTGCACGGCGTCCGGGTTGAGCGCGCGCGCGGTGCGCATGTCGCCGCCGGGCGCGCGCCCGACGCCCAGGTCGATGCGACCGGGCGCCAGCGCCTCGAGCACCCGGAACTGCTCGGCGACCTTGAGCGCGCTGTAGTGCGGCAGCATGACGCCGGCGCTGCCGATCCGGATGGTCGAGGTGCGCGCGGCGATCGCCGCCATCAGGATCTCGGGCGCGCTGCCGATGATCGTGGGCAGCCCGTGATGCTCGCTGACCCAGAAGCGCGAGTAGCCGAGCCGCTCGCAGTCGACCGCGAGCGCCAGCGTGTCGCGGATCGCCGCGTCCTCGCCGTGGCCGGCGAGCGCCACCGACTGGTCGAGCACGGAAAGGCGCATCAGGAATCTCCCGAACGGTTCGACCATTGGCTGCCCGCCGCCCTCCAGGCGGTGCGCGTCGCCGCGCTCATCCGCGGTGCACCGGGTCGATCCACGGCACGGTCTCGGGCTTCTCGACCGGCTCGATGTCGAGGTTGATCGCGGTCGCCTCGCCGTCGCTGCGCACCAGCACGCACTCGAGCGTCTCGGTCGGGCTGGCGTTGATCTCCTGATGCGGCACGTACGGGGGCACGTAGATGAAGTCGCCCGGCCCCGCTTCGGCGGTGAACTCGAGCGCGTTGCCCCAGCGCATGCGCGCGCGACCCTTGACTATGTAGATCACGCTCTCGAGCGGGCCATGGTGGTGCGCACCGGTCTTGGCGTTGGCGTGGATGTGGACAGTGCCGGCCCAGAGCTTGCGGGCGCCGTTGCGCGCGAACGTGATCGCGGCCTTGCGGTCCATGCCGGGGGTCTGGGCGGTGTTCGAATCGAGCTGGTCGCCGGGCACGACCTGAACCCCGTCGTGCTTCCAGGCTGGCGTCGTGGTGTCGGGCATCGGCGTCTCCTCGCGCGTCGCGGCATCGATTGTGAAGGGCACGGCGCGGCGGCGCTGCCGACCGATCGCGCGCAGCACCGCACGCGATCGTGGTGCACGCCGCCCTCACATCGAAACGGTCATCGCGGTCCGTGTACACTGCTCCCACAGTTATACGCAAGACAGTGCTTCGTTGAGATTCTGCTTCTGCCCACTGCGGTCCTCGCGGTGGCTCGCTCCAGAAATCCCCTGATCGGTTCTTCCGTGTTGCTGCATGCGGCGCATGTGCGTCGCATTCATTTGTAAAGATAGGATCTAGTTCAATGACGACCCAAACCGGAACCGTGAAGTGGTTCAACGAAGCCAAGGGATTCGGCTTCATCGCTCAAGACGCCGGCGGTGCCGACCTCTTCGCCCACTTCCGGGACATCGCCGGCACCGGCTTCAAGACGCTCGTCGAGAACCAGCGCGTCGAGTTCGAAGTCAAGCAAGGCCAGAAGGGCCTGCAAGCAGCCAACATCCGGGTGCTGTAAGTCGCCGGCGGGCTCGAGCCCGCCGCCGGCCGGGGCTTCGGCCCCACCGAAACGAAGCCGCGGCACTGCCGCGGCTTTTTTTGTGCCCGGCGTCCGCGCGCGGGCGCCGCGATGCAACCCGGCGCATCACGCGGAGAGCCCCGCGCGCGAGCGTGGTGCCGCCCCGGCCCATCGGTCGGACCATTCGCGGCCCGGTCGCGACGCTAGACTCGCCCGGCTCATGACCGTCCCGGCCTCGCCACCCCCGACCGACGCGCTCGACGCCATGCCCGCGGCGGTCTGGCGCGCGCTCGCCGAGCAGAGCCGCGAGCTGCTCGCGATCAGCGATGCCGAACGGCGCCTGCTCTGGGGCAACGCGGCGTTCGTGGCGTGCCTCGCGCTGCGGCCGGGCGATCGCTGGCCGCCGCGCGTCGCGGCCGCGGACGGCTCGCCGCTCGACGATGCCGTGGAAGCCGGCCTCGCCGGCGGCCGGCTCGGGCCGATCGAGCTCGACCTGCCCTGCCCGTCGCCGGGCACGTGCACGGTGCGCGCCGAGGCGCGCCGCATCGGTCGCTTTTTCGTCTGGACTCTCCAGGACCTCACCGAGTCGCGGCGCGCGAGCGCCCAGCTGCGGCGCCAGAACGAGCTTCTCGAGATGGCGCGCGAATTCGGCCGCATCGGCATTTGGGAGCGCGACATCGCGACCGGCAGCGGGCGCTGGGACCGCCAGGTGTTCGCGTTCTGGGGCCTCGATCCCGAGCACGGCACCCCGAGCTACGACGAGGCGGTGCAGCGCATCCACCCCGATGACCAGGTCCGCATGAGCTACCCGGCGAGCATGCGCAGCCCGGGCCGCTACGCGCAGCGCTACCGCGTGGTCCATCCCGACGGCAGCACGCGCTGGATCCACTCGCAGTGGGAGGTGCAGAAGTCGCCGGACGGCACCCCCGGCCGCGCGGTCGGCATCATGATGGACGACACCGAGGCGTACGAGGCGGCGCGCACCCTGCACGCGGTGAACGCCCAGCTCGAGATGGCGGTCGATCTCGGCAACATCGCGGTCTGGCGCCAGGACCTGCGCACGCAGGTCGCGCACTGCAATGCGGCCGCCTTCGGCCTCCTCGGCTATGCGCCGCGCGGCGACGGCGTGCCGGTCGGGCGTGCGCGCGCGCTGGTGCATCCCGCCGACCTCCCCGCGGTCGAGGCATCCGCGCGGCGTGCGCTGCGCACCAACCGGCCGAGCGACGTCGAGGCGCGTTATTGCCACGCCGACGGCAGCTGGCGCTACCTGCTGACGCGCCGCGTCGTGCAGCGCGGCCCCAGCAACGAGCCGCTGGCCTTCGTGGGCGTCTCGCTCGACGTCACCGACCGCGTGCTGCCGCTGCGCACCGCGCAGGATCTGGCGCGCCGGCTCGATGCCGCCGCGACCGCAGCGCGGCTCGGCATCTGGACGCTCACCGTCGGCGGCGGGGCCGAATGGAACGCGCAGATGTTCGAGCTGTTCGACGTCGATCCACGCGCGGGGACGCCGACCGTGCACGCCTGGCTCGAGAGCTGCGTCGATCCGCGCGACCGCGCGCGCGTCGCCCGTCTCGCGCTCGAGTACATCCACCACGGCAGCGGGCGCTACGAGATCGAGTTCCGCACCCGGCGCCGCGACGGCAGCAAGCGCTGGATGGTGGTCCGCGCCGACGTCGACCCGGAGCCCGGCGGCACGCGCCGCCTGCTCGGGGTCGCCCTCGACGTGACGGAGCAGCGGCAGATGCTGGAGGCGCTGCGCGACGCCAGCGAGCGCTCGGCGCTGATCACTCGCCATGCCGGCATCGGGACCTGGGAAACCGACGCCGCCGGTGGCCACGAGCGCTGGGACGACCAGATGTTCCACCTGCGCGGCCTGTCGCCGCACGACACCGTGCCGAGCCCGGCCGAGCGGCTCGCCCTGGTGCACCCCGACGATCGAAGCCGCGCGCTCGAGGAGCGCAACCGGGCCGTGGGCTCGGGCCAGCCCGGCGCCTACGAGTTCCGCGTGCGCTGGCCGGACGGCAGCTACCGCTGGCTGGCGTCGCGCTCGGCGCCGCTGCTCGATGCCGACGGCCGCGTGCTGCGCCAGGTCGGCGTCAACTGGGACATCACCGAAAGCAGGAACGCGGAGCTTGCGCGCGCGCAGGCGGCGATCGCCGAGCGCGACATGCAAGCCAAGTCGCAGTTCCTCTCGCGCATGAGCCACGAGCTGCGCACGGCGCTCAATGCGGTGCTCGGCTTCACCCAGCTGTTGCAAATCGAGGCCGAACGCGACGGCATGCAGAGCCAGCTGGACAAGCTGGCGCACATCCGCGCGGCCGGCGACCACCTGCTCTCGCTCATCAACGACGTGCTCGAGCTGTCGGGCATCGAGTCGGGCGACGTCAGGCTGGCGCCGCGGCGCGTCGAGATCGCGACGCTGGTCGGCGAGGCGCTGCCTCTGGTGGCGCCGATGGCCGACCGGCAGCGCGTCACGCTCGGCACCGGGCGGCTCGACGGCGTGGTGCACGCCGACCCGACGCGGCTGCGCCAGGTCCTGCTCAACCTGCTCTCGAACGCGATCAAGTACAACCGCGCCGGCGGCCGTGTCGACGTCGAGAGCACCGCCGCCGGCGAGCGGATGCGGCTCGCCGTTACCGATACCGGACGCGGCCTTGCCGCCAGCCAGCTCGAGCACCTGTTCGAGCCGTTCAACCGCTTCGGCGCCGAGCGCGAAGGCATCGAAGGCACGGGCATTGGTCTGACCATCGTGAAGACGCTGGTCGAGGGCATGGGTGGCTCGATCGCCGTGACCAGCACGCCGGGCCTCGGCTCGCGCTTCGAGCTCGACCTGCCGGCGACCGCACGCTTGGATGATCGCGGCGAGGCAGGTGCGCCCCCAGGCACGGCACACCCGACGTCGCCAGAGGGCGCGGCGCGGCAGCGCGACACGGTGCAGCCTTTCGCGGCCGGCGCCGCCCCGACGCGCCACGCCCGCCTGCTCTACATCGAAGACAACGCGGTCAACGTGCTGCTGGTCGAGGAGCTCGTGCGCAGCATCGGCAGCCTCTCGATCGAGGCGGCGTCGACCGGCGCCGAGGGCGTCGAGCGGGCGCGAAGCCTCCGGCCCGATCTCATCCTCGTCGACTTGCAGCTGCCCGACTTCGACGGCTACGAGGTGCTGCGCCGCCTGCGCGCCGACCCGGCGACGCGCGACATTCCTTGCGTCGCGCTCTCGGCCAACGCCATGCCCGAAGACATCGAACACGGCCTCGAGGCGGGCTTTTGCGAGTACTGGACCAAGCCGATCGACTTCGGCGTGTTCATCGCCGCGCTCGAGCGGCGCTTTCCGCCCGAAACCAGCCAAGCCGGCTAGCTCGCCGGCACCGGCGTTCGCATCGTCACGAACTCCTCGGCCGCGGTCGGGTGGATGCCGATCGTCGCATCGAAGACTGCCTTGGTCGCACCTGCCTTCATCGCGACGGCGAAGCCCTGCACCGTCTCGCCGGCATCGGCGCCGACCATGTGCAGGCCGACGACGCGATCGCTCGCCGCGTCGACCACGAGCTTCATCAGCGTGCGCTCCGAGCTGCCCGAAAGCGTGTGGCGCAGCGGGCGGAACTCGCTCTTGTAGATGCGGACCGACGCAAAGCGGGCGCGCGCATCATGCTCGGAAAACCCCACCGTGCCGATGCTCGGATGCGTGAACACCGCGGTCGGGATGTTCACGTAGTCGACGAAGCGCTCGCCCTCGCCGAACAGATGGTCGACGAGCACCATGGCCTCGGCGAGCGCGACCGGGGTGAGCTGCACGCGATCGATCACGTCGCCGATCGCGTGCACGCTCGGCACGCTGGTGGTGAAGCAGTCGTCGACCAGCACCGCGCCGTTCGGCGCGAGCTTGACGCCGACGTCGTCGAGGCCGAGTCCGCGCGTGTTCGGCTCGCGGCCCATCGCGTACAGCACCGCATCGGCCTGCAGCACGCCGCCGCCGTTGAGCTCGACGTCGATCGCGTCGCCGTTGCGGGCGAGCGCGATCGCCTCGTGCCGGGTGCGGATCGAGACGCCCTTCTTGACCATCTCGACGGCGACGAAGTTGCGGATGTCGTCGTCGAAGCCGCGCAGCACCTGATCGCCCCGGTAGAGCTGCGTCACCTCGGCGCCGAGCCCGTTGAAGATCGACGCGAACTCGCATGCGATGTAGCCGCCGCCGACGATCACCAGCCGACGCGGGAACTGCGGCAGGTCGAACACCTCGTCGGAGGTGATCGCGAGCTCGGCGCCCGGCACCTTCGGCCACACCGGCCGGCCGCCGGTCGCGACGACGATGTGTCGGGCGCGATGGCGCTGGCCGAGCACCTCGACCTCGTTCGGCCCGACGACGGTCGCGCGCCCGCGCAGCATGGTCACGCCGGCGCCTTCGAGCAGCGATGCGTAGACGCCGTTCAGGCGCGTGATCTCCATCGCACGGCGCGACTTCAGCGTCGCCCAGTCGAGCGTCGGCTCGCTCGTCGACCAGCCGTAGCCGTGCGCCTCTTCGAACGACTCGCCGTAGTGCGCGGCGAAGCTGTAGAGCTTTTTGGGAATGCAGCCGAGGTTGACGCAGGTGCCGCCGAGGGCGGCGTCTTCGGCGACGCCGACACGCAGACCGCGCTGCCCGGCGACCCGTGCGGCGCGAACGCCGCCGCTGCCGGCGCCGATGATGAACAGGTCGAAATCTTCCATCGGGGCACTGTAGCGTGCCGCCCGCTTGCCCGTGCGCCGGGGGGCGGTCACACTCGCGGCGCCTCGGGAGCCGGAATGAATCGTTGGACCTGGATCGTCGTCGTGCTGGTGATCGCCGCCGCGCTGGTGGTACTGGTGCGCTACCTCATGCCGGCACCGGTGAAGGTCGCCGCGCCTGCGCCCACGTCGACCGGAGCCCCGGTGCCGGACACGGTCGCATCCGACCCTGCCGTCGACGCGCCGGCCGGCTGAACTCGCCGCCGGCGCCGCTCACTCGAGCCCGCGCTGCAGCAGTTCCGCCGTCAGCGCGTTGAGCCCGCCGTCGTGGCCGGCGGCGCGCTCGTGCAGCGCCTTCACGAGGTTCCCGGGCAGCTTGCAGGCGAACGGCACCAGGCCTGCAGCGGCATCGAGCCGGCGCTGCTCGCGGCGGTCGATGGCAGCGCCCGAGCCGGCGGCGAAGCGGTCGGGGATGCCGGCCGCCTTCATCTGGCCGCCGATCTTGAGGCCGAGGTTCTTCGCGAGGTCGGTCTTCTTGAGGCTCATGGAAAGGGCGGGCCGAGCGGCCTTGCTGCGATCGGGCGCCGATGCTGACACAAGGTCGGGCCGCCGCGACCGCGGGCCGGCAGCGCCCGGCCACGCTGTGGCACAGTCGCGGCCTCATGGCGATCAAGGCAACCATCTTCAAGGCAAACCTCCAGATCGCCGACATGGACCGCCACGTCTACCGCGACCACGCGGTGACGCTGGCGCGGCACCCGTCCGAGACCGACGAGCGGATGATGGTGCGGCTGGTGGTGCTCGCGCTCAACCTGCCGGCCGACGCGGAAGCCGGCACGCTCGAGATCGCCAAGGGCATGTGGGACCCGGACGAGCCCGAGCTCTGGCACCGGGACCTCACCGGCCGCATCCTGCACTGGATCGAGGTCGGCCAGCCCGACGAGCGGCGCCTGCTCAAGGCGAGCGGGCGTGCCGACCGCGTCAGCGTCTACAGCTACAGCGCGAGCCCGCAGCTCTGGTGGGACCCGATCGCCGGCCGCGTCGCCCGCGCCCGCAACGTCGAGGTGTGGCACATCGATCCTGCTGCATCGAGCGCGCTCGCCGCGCTCGCCGAACGGAGCATGCAGCTGCAGGTCAACATCGAAGGCGGCTCGGCGTGGGTGACGAGCGCCGACCGTACCGTCGAGGTGAGCCCGCGCCGGCTCGAAAGCAGATGAACGACTTCCAAGACACGCCCGCCACGTCCGGCAGCACCACGACCGTTGCTGCAAGCCTCGATCCGCGCGCGCGCGAGGTGCTGGACTTCTGGTTCGGCCCGGCTGAAGCCGGCATCACCGACGTGCAGCGCCAGACCTGGTTCTCGAAGGACGAGGCGTTCGATGCGGCGATCGCGACCCGCTTCGGCACGCTGATCGAGCAGGCGCTGCGCGGCGAGCTCGAAAGCTGGGGCGCCGACCCGCACGGCGCCCTCGCCGAGATCCTGCTGCTCGACCAGTTCACGCGCAACGCCTTTCGCGGCACCCCGCGCGCGTTCGCGGGCGATCCGCGCGCCCTCGGTGCGGCGAGCGCGCTCGTCGGTTCGCGCGGCGACCTCACGCTCGAGGTGGAATGGCGGGCGTTCGCCTACATGCCGTTCGAGCACGCCGAGAGCCTGGCGATGCAGGACGAGGCGGTGCGTCTCTTCACCCGGCTGGTGCAGGACGCCGGACGCGAACGCTTCGCGTCGATGCTCGACTATGCCGAGCGGCATCGTGCGGTGATCGAGCGCTTCGGCCGCTTCCCGCATCGCAACCCGATCCTCGGGCGCCAATCGACGCCCGAGGAAGCGGTCTACCTGAGCGAGCCCGGCGCCGGGTTCTGACCCTCGTCAGCCGGCGCGGGGCTCGGCGCTCAGCGCCGGTACGGGTTGTTCGGGCTGTCGTCGCGCCGGTTCGGCACGCCGTCCCCGTCACGGTCTCGATCGAAGCGGTTCGGCACGCCATCGCGGTCGCGGTCGCGCCGGCCGCGCTCCCAGCCGCCGCGCTCGTAATACCAGCGCCCGTTGCGCTCGACCCAGGTCGGCGCCGCGTACACGTAGCCGGGGCGTTCGCGAACCCAGCTGCCTTCGACCCACACGTGGCGACGGCCGCGCCATTCCCAGTGACCCGGCGACCAGACCCAGCCGCGACGCGGCGCCGGCACCACCTCGTGACGCGGCGGCGGCGGGGCGACGTTGATCTCGATGCGCGGCTGCGCGATGGCGGGAGCGGCGACTCCGCCGCCCAGCGAGGCGGCGACGAGGGCAGCGGCGAGCAGTGTTTTCTTCATCACGGAATCTCCGTTGTGAGGGACGCCGGAGTCTTTTCCAGGGACCGCGAAGCCTCCATCGGCGATCCGCGAATGCGCTTGTAGGCGTCGTTCCCACCCCGTAAAGAACCGCTGCTGCCGCGTGAAGCGGCTATGCCCGAGCGGCCGCCTCCTTCTCCTGCAGCAGGCGCCACATCACCTTGCCCGAGCCCGACTTCGGCAGGGCATCGACGAATTCGACGAGCTTGGGCGCCTTGTACGCGGCCATGTGCTCGCGCGCCCACGCGATGATCTCGTCGGCGCTGGTCACGCCCTTGGCCTCGGCGCGCAGCACGATCACCGCCTTGACGGTCTCGCCGCGATAGGCGTCACGTGCCGCGATGATGCAGGCCTCCTGCACCGCCGGATGCTTGTAGAGCAGCATCTCGACCTCGGCGGGCCAGACCTTGAAGCCGCTCGCGTTGATCATTCGCTTGAGGCGGTCGGTGATGAAGAAGTAGCCCTCCTCGTCCATGCGCCCGAGGTCGCCGGTGCGGAAGAACGAACGGCCGTCGAACTCGACGAACGCGTCGCGCGTCGCCTCGGGGTGCTGCCAGTAGCCCTTGAACACCATCGGACCGCGCGTGATGATCTCGCCGACCTCGCCGGGCGGCAGTTCCTCGAGTGTCGTGGGGTCGACCACGCGCGAGTCGACGCCGAAGATCGGGATGCCCAGGCACTGCAGCTTGGCGCGCTCGGGCGGGTTGGCGTGGCTCGGCGCCGCGGTCTCGGTGAGGCCGTAGCCTTCGGCAAAGGTCAGACCAAATTCGTTCTGCAGGCGCTCGGCCACCGCGTGCGGCATCGCCGCCCCGCCGCCGCTCATGTAGCGCATGCTCGAGAGGTCGAAGCTGCGGTAGTTGGGGCTTCCGAACAGGTCGATCACCATCGTCGGGATGCAGGTCCAGTGGGTGATGCGATGGCGCGAGATCAGGCGGCCGGCAAGCTCGCGGTCCCAGCGCGGCATCAGCACGTGGGTCGAGCCGCTGTGCACCACGCCGAGTACGCCGTAGAGCATGCCGGTGATGTGGAACATCGGGACCACGCCGAGGCCGATCGACTCGGGACCGGCGTAGCTCCACTGCCCGCCGACGGTGTTGTGCATCAGCGTGCGGTGCGTGTGCATGCAGCCCTTCGGCAGGCCCGTGGTGCCCGACGTGTACGGCAGCATCGCGAGGTCGTCGGGGCCGGCGGTGTGCGGTCCCGGCACGTGGCCGGACGCGAGCACGTCGGTCCAGCGCACGCAGCCGTCCGGCAGCGGCAGGTCGAGGCGCAGCCACGCCTCCATCGCCGGCGACGGCGTCTCGTCGGGATCGAGCGCGCCCTCGGGCATCGCGTCGGCGTAGCGCGTCGCGATCACGTGGCCGAGGCGCTGCTCGTCCGGCAAGGCACGGTTGGCGTCGTCGACCACGCAGGCGAGGTCGGCGCTGCAGATGACGACCTTGGTGCCCGGGTCGGTGATGTAGTGCCTGAACTCGTCGGCACGATTCATCGGGTTGACCGGCACCACCACCGCGTTGGCGCGCAGCACGCCGTAGTAGGCCGCGGCGAACTGCGGACAGTTCTGCATGAAGAGTGCGACGCGGTCGCCCGCCCCGACGCCCGCGTGCTGCAGCCAGCCGGCAATCGCCTCGGCCTGCGTGTGCAGTTCGCGGTACGAGAGGTCGCGCCCGAAGAAGCGGTACGCCGCCTTGTCCGGGAAGCGCCTGGCCGCGACCTCCAGGTTGAACCAGAGCGAGGTCTCGGGCACGACCAGCTCGCGCGGCAGGCGCTTGGGCCAGATGCGGAAGTGCGGGCGGTCGGCGGGAACGTGGAAGTCGTTGTCGTCGGTCACGGGTTCCTCGGCGGTTGAGTCAGCGCGCGGCGCGCGCCGGTGGATGTCGCTCGGTGGCGCGCGACGCGGCGCCGGATGCCTCGGGGCGCGGGGCGACGCCGCGGCGCGCCGGCACGGTGGTGACCACGACGCCGCTGGCCGCGACCTCCCGCTTCGCGAAGGCGCGTTCCTCGGCGGCATTGAGCAGCGCGATGGCGAGCGCGCCGACCAGCGTGGCAAGGCCGAGGATCAGCACCGCGACGAGTGGCGTCAGCGGCAGCGACAGCCAGCGGCGCACGTGGCGCGGCTCGGCCGCCGGCGGGTGATCGGCGCCGCCCGGCGTCGTCGCGCGCAGGTCCGCGTCGGCGGTGCGGCGCAGCGATGGGGCCGCGGCGGCGGGTGCGTCGGGTTCAGTGGTCGCCGCATCGGCGGCAACGTCGCGGGCGTCGGCCGCCACCACCGTCGCGGCGTCGTCCAGCGGCACCTCGGCGACCCCGTCGAGCACCGCACGCAGCGCCGCGACGTTCGGCGGCCGCCGCTCGGGGCGCACCTCGAGCATCCAGGCGACCGCCTCGACGAAGCGCGGCGAGACGCCGGCGACGATGCGCGCGCCGATCCCCTGCGAGTCGGGCCGCCGCGCACGAGTCGGCGCGGGCGCCGGCGCAACGCCGAACAGCAGCGCGTGCAGCACCGCGCCGAGCGCGTAGAGGTCCGTCCACGGACCGAGGCCACGCGCCTGCGCGTGCCCGCCGTACTGCTCGGGCGCGGCGAAACCGGCGCTCAATGTCGACTCGGGGACCCCGGCGTGCTCGGCGAGCACGCGACGCGCCGCGTCGAAGCCGAGCAGCAGCGGCGGCCCGTCGGCGGGGATCACGATGTGCGTCGACGCGATCGCGCCGTGCACCACGCCCTCGCGGTGCAGGCGGTCGAGGGCGCCGAGCAGCGGCCCGACGAGGCTGCGCAGCCACGGCTCGTCGGGCGGGTACGGCATCGAGCGACGCAGGTCGCGCAGATCGATGCCGCGGGCATCGCGCGTCACGCGGTAGGCCGTACCGCGGTCCTCCCAGAAGCGCTCGACGCGGGCAAGCGACGGATGTTCGAGGCGCGCAAGAAGGCGCGCCTCGTCGACGAACGCGCGCAGGCCGGCCTGATATGCCGCTCCGGCCCCCGCATCGCGCAGGACGACGTCGCGGCCGTTCGCGCGCTGCGCCAACGCCCGCGGCAGGTATTCGTCGAGGACGACCTCGCGATCGTGCGAGCGGTCGCGCGCCACGTAGGCGATGCCGACGTCGTCGACGGCGAGCACGTGCTCGACCTCGAACTCGGCGAAACGGGTGCCGGCTGCGAGCGCGCCCGGCGCGCCGGAAGCCGGAGGATGCGCGGGATCGGGCGCCAGGGTGCTCATCGGACGGGGCCGCGCGGAGGAAGGCGTCGAGCTTACCCGTCGGGCAGCCCGCGCCGGAAGGCCCGACCCTGGGTGAAACCCCGGGTGGCGGCATCGATCCACTTAAGATCGCGCCTTCCGCATCGCTCCTTCGCCATGGCCACCATCCTCCAGCAGCTGCCCGTGGGGCAGAAAGTCGGTATCGCGTTCTCCGGCGGCCTCGACACCAGCGCCGCGCTCCACTGGATGCGCCAGAAGGGCGCCGTTCCGTACGCCTACACCGCCAACCTGGGCCAGCCCGACGAGCCGGACTACGAGGAGATCCCGCGCAAGGCGATGCAGTACGGCGCCGAGGAGGCGCGCCTCGTCGACTGCCGCGCCCAGCTGGTGGCCGAAGGCATCGCGGCGCTGCAGGCCGGCGCCTTCCACATTTCGACCGCCGGCATCACCTACTTCAACACCACGCCGATCGGGCGTGCGGTGACCGGGACCATGCTGGTCGCGGCGATGAAGGCCGACGACGTCAACATCTGGGGCGACGGCAGCACCTACAAGGGCAACGACATCGAGCGCTTCTACCGCTACGGCCTGCTCGCCAACCCCGCGCTCAGGATCTACAAACCGTGGCTCGACCAGGCGTTCATCGACGAGCTCGGCGGCCGCGCCGAGATGTCGGCGTTCATGAGCCAGGCCGGCTTCGCCTACAAGATGTCGGCCGAGAAGGCGTACTCGACCGACTCGAACATGCTGGGCGCGACGCACGAGGCGAAGGACCTCGAGCACCTCGACAGCGGCATCAAGCGCGTCGAGCCGATCATGGGCGTGGCGTTCTGGCGCGAGAGCGTCGACGTGAGGCGCGAAGAGGTGCGCGTGCGCTTCGAGGAAGGCCGCCCGGTCGCGCTGAACGGCACCGAGTACCCCGACCTGGTCGAGCTGATGCTCGAGGCCAACCGGATCGGCGGCCGTCACGGCCTGGGCATGAGCGACCAGATCGAGAACCGCATCATCGAAGCGAAGAGCCGCGGCATCTACGAGGCTCCGGGCCTCGCCTTGCTGTTCGCCGCCTACGAGCGCCTCGTCACCGGCATCCACAACGAAGACACGATCGAGCAGTACCGGGAGAACGGCCGCAAGCTCGGCCGCCTGCTGTACCAGGGCCGCTGGTTCGATCCGCAGGCGCTGATGCTGCGCGAGACCGCGCAGCGCTGGGTCGCGCGCGCGATCACCGGCGAGGTGGCGTTCGAGCTGCGCCGCGGCAACGACTACTCGATCCTCGACACGCGCTCGCCCAACCTCACCTACCACCCCGAGCGCCTGACGATGGAAAAGGGCGAGTCGACGTTCTCGCCGCAGGACCGCATTGGCCAGCTGACGATGCGCAACCTCGACATCGCCGACACCCGCACCAAGCTCGAGACCTACGCCAAGGTCGGGCTGCTGACCGCCGGCGGCAACGAGCTGCTGCCGCAGCTCGGCAGCGACCAGCCGGGCGAGTGAACCCCGCGAGCCCGCCGCGATGCCGACCTGGCTGATCGCCGCGGGCTGGGGCCTCGTCGCCGGCGCGGCGCTGGTGATCGGCGCCGCCCTGCCCTACGTCGTCAAGGTGCCGACGCGGCTGGTGGCCGCGATCATGGCGTTCGGCAGCGGCGTGCTGATCTCGACGCTGTCGTTCGAGCTGATGGACGAGGCGTTCCAGCGCGGCGGGTTCGGCGCGACCGCGACCGGGTTCGTCGCCGGCGCGGCGATCTACTCGCTCGCCAACGCATGGCTGTCGCGGCGCGGTGCGAGGCACCGCAAGCGCTCGGGAGAACAGCAGCCGAGCGAGGCCGACCACGGCGGCAGCGGCCTCGCCATCGCGGTCGGCGCGCTGCTCGACGGGATCCCCGAATCGATGGTGATCGGCCTCAGCCTGCTGCAGGGCGGCGCGGTGAGCACCGTCGCGGTGATCGCGATCTTCCTGTCGAACCTGCCCGAGGGTCTGTCGAGCGCCGCCGGCATGAAGCAGGCGGGCCGCAGCCCGCTCTACGTGTTCGGCGTGTGGGGCGGCATCGCGCTGATGTCGGGCCTCGCCGCGCTCGCCGGCTACGTGCTGTTCGCCGGCACCTCGCCCGCGGTGGTCGCCGCGACCACCGCGGTCGCTGCCGGCGCGATCCTCGCGATGCTCGCCGACACCATGATCCCGGAGGCGTTCGAGGAGGCGCACGACTTCGCCGGGCTGATCACGGTGATCGGCTTCCTGGCCGCGTTCGCGCTCAGCAAGCTGGCTGGCTGATCGCGGCGCGACGCCGGCGTTCAGTCGCCGCCGCAGCCGCTCCCGCCGTCGCCGTCGCCGCCGCCACCATCCGACGATTCGGCCCCGCCGAAGGAGTCGGCGTCGCCGCTGAAGCCGTCGTCGCCGAAGCTGGTGCCGCAGTAGACCGCGCCGTCGCTGCCGCCGGCCGCGCTCTTGGCGAGGATGTCGCGGCAGTCGGTCACGTAGACGAAGCCGCCCGCGATCGCGAGCTTGCGGTCGAGCGCGAACAGGAGCGGCAGCCGCGACGGCTTGCGCGGGTCGATCGACTCGTCCTTGCAGCTCCAGTACCAGGCGCGGCGCAGGCCGTCGTTGTCGCTGGCGCGCGCGCCGAGCGCCTCGGCCGGCGTGTGGTGCAGGAAGCGTCCGAGCGCGAGGTCGCACCACTCGGCATACGCCCGCGTGTGCAGGATGAAGGCGTGCCAGAACGTGTCGACCGCGCGCGAGGGCATCGCCACGAACGCGCGATCGCTGCGTGCGCAGGCGAGGAAGAACTGCCGGAAGCCGCGCTCGACGAGGTCGCAGTCGGCGCCGTCGAGGTGCGGATGCTGCTCGCGGAGCTTGCGCTTGAGGAACGCCGGCAGGGTGCGCTCCCGGATCACGCGCTCGCGCTGCCAGCGCACCCACGCGGTCAGCGCGCCGGCGCCGACGAGCACGACGGCACCGAGCGCGAACCACCACGGACGCGGCCGCGCGCCCATCACGACGGCGCCGACCAGCATCAGCACGGCCATGCCGAGAAGCAGCGCACGCCACGCCGCTGCGCGGCGAAGCAGCAGGCGGGCGGCGGGCGTCATGCGCGCTGGCCGGTCAGACGATCACCGGCTCGGGTTCGAGGCGGATGCCGAAGCGCCCGTAGACGCTCTCCTGGATCGCGCGGGCCAGCGTCATCACCTCGGAGCCGATCGCGGCGCCGCGATTGACGAGCACCAGCGCCTGCTTCTCGTAGACGCCGGCGCCGCCGACGCTCTTTCCCTTCCAGCCGCAGACGTCGATCATCCAGCCTGCGGCGAGCTTCACGCTGCCGTCGGGCAACGGGTAGTGCACGATCTCCGGGTCGCGGCCGATGATGTCGCGGCACTGCTCGGGCGTGACGACCGGGTTCTTGAAAAAGCTGCCGGCGTTGCCGATGGCCGCCGGGTCGGGCAGCTTGGTGCGCCGGATCGCGACGATCCAGTCGTGGATCTGGCGCGGCGTCGGGTTCGTGACACCCGTCTCGAGCATCTTGCGCTGCAGTTCGAGGTAACCGAGCACCGGCTGCCAGGGCCGCGGCAGGCGAAAGCGCACCCGCGTGATCACCTGGCTGCCGGGCGGCGTGCTCGCGCTGCCGGGTGCGGGCGCCGCGGCCGGGGGCGTGTCGTCGACCGGCTCGAACGACGCGCCGCGCTTGAACGCGCTGTCGCGGTAGCCGAAGCGGCAGCGCGCGGCGTCCCAGGTGCGGGTCTCGCCGGTCGCCAGGTCGACCGCATCGAGCGACTCGAAGCGGTCCTTGAGCTCGATGCCGTAGGCGCCGATGTTCTGCACCGGCGAGGCGCCGACCGTGCCGGGAATCGACGCCATGTTCTCGAGGCCGGGGCAGCCCGCCTCGAGCGTGAACGCAACGAGGTCGTCCCAGCCGACGCCGCCGCCCGCCTCGACGATCCACGCGTCGGCGCGCTCCTCGACGACGGCCATGCCCGGCACCTCGACCTTCAGCACCACCTGCGGCATGTCGCGCGTGAGGATGATGTTGCTGCCGCCGCCGAGCACGAACTTGGCGGCGGGGCCGAGCACCGGGTCGGCCACGACCCGGCGCACGTCGTCGTCGCTGCGCACGCGTACGAGCGTGCGCGCCACCGCCGGCAGACCGAACGTGTTGTAGGGTTTGAGGCTCACCCCGGAGTCGACTTGCATGGGAGAATTTTCGCCGATCCGACGCGGCGCAACCGCCTGCCCGCGCTCCCCCCACAGTCGCCGCTCGCGCGTTCGAGCCGGCCCGCCACCGAGGACTCGCCGATGCCCAGCTTCGACACCGTGGTCGACCCGAACCTCGTCGAGGTTCGCAACGCGGTCGACCAGAGCGCGAAGGAGATCGCCACGCGCTTCGACTTCAAGGGCTCGTCGGCCCGCGTCGAGTTGAAGGAGAAGGAGCTGACGCTCTATGCCGACAGCGACTTCCAGATCGGCCAGGTCACCGACATCCTCATCGCCAAGCTGACCAAGCGCAACGTCGACGTGCGCTTTCTCGACCGCAGCGCCAAGATCGAGAAGATCGGCGGCGACAAGGTCAAGCAGGTGCTGCTCGTCAAGAGCGGCATCGACAGCGACACCGCCAAGAAGATCCAGGCCGCGGTCAAGCAGAGCAAGCTCAAGGTACAGGCCGCCATCCAGGGCGAGAGCGTGCGCGTCACCGGCGCCAAGCGCGACGACCTGCAGGCGGCGATGGCGCTGATCCGCAAGGAAGTCGCCGACGTGCCGCTGTCGTTCGACAACCTGCGCGACTGACGATGCCGGACCATACGCGTGGCGCGGTCGCCGCGGCCCTCGCCACGCTCGCGCTGTGCGTCGGCAATGCCGGCGCGCAGACCGTCTCGCTGAGCGGCAGCCTCGGCAGCAAGGCGCTGCTGATGATCGACGGCAAGCCGCGCAGCATCGCGGTCGGCAGCACGGTCGACGGCGTGCGGCTCGTGTCGGTGAGCGGCAGCGAGGCCATCGTCGAAGTCAAGGGCCAGCGCATCACACTCGCGCTCGGCGCCGCGCAGGTGAATGCCGGCGGCCAGCCGAGCCCCGGCAGCGGCAGCCAGATCGTGCTCAGCGCCGACATCAACGGCCACTTCTTCACCGCCGGCACGATCAACGGGCGCGCGGTGCGTTTCGTCGTCGATACCGGCGCGACCTCGATCACCATCGGACAGGTCGAAGCCGACCGCCTCGGCATCGACTACCGCTCGGGCCGCCGCACCTACACCAACACCGCCAACGGCGTCGTGCCGGCATACGGCGTGTCGCTCGGCGTGGTGCAGGTCGGCGACGTCCAGGTCTACAACGTCGACGCGATCGTGCTGCCGGCCGCCATCAGCCACGTGCTGCTCGGCAACAGCTTCCTCACGCGCTTCCAGATGCGGCGCGACAACGACCGCCTCACGCTCGAGCGCCGCTTCTGAGGCGACGCGGCCGCTGCCCGCGAAGGCAGCGGCCGCGCCCGGGGCGCGAAGCCGTCAGGCGGCGTTCGGAACGCCGGCGGCTGCCGGTTCGGTCGCCGCGCCGTACATCGCACCACCGACCGCGAGCGCCGTCATGTTGATGACGCGGCGCGTGGTCGCCGACGGTGTGAGGATGTGCGCCGGCTTGGCCGCGCCGAGCAGGATCGGGCCGATCGTCACGCCCTGGCCGCCCACCACCTTCAGGACGTTGAAGAGGATGTTCGCGGCGTCGAGGTTGGGCAGCACCAGCACGTTGGCCTCGCCGGTGAGCGCGCTGTTCGGCAGGTAGCGCTCGCGGATCACCGCCGAAAGGGCGGCGTCGCCGTGCATCTCGCCGTCGCACTCGATGTCGGGCGCCATCTGGCGGAAGCGGTCGGCGGCGCGCCGCACGCGCTGCGCGGAGGCGCGCTTGGACGAGCCGAAGTTCGAGTGCGAGAGGAACGCCACCTTGGCCGGGAGGCCGAAGCGCCGCACCTCGTTGGCCGCCATCAGCGCGACCTCGGCAAGCTGATCGGCGGTCGGCTCCTCGTTGACGAAGGTGTCGGTGATGAAGAGGCTGCGCTCGCCGAGCGTCAGCGCGTTGAGCGCCGCGAAGGTGTTGGCACCGGGCGCGAGGCCGATCACGTCGCGCACGTGCTCGAGGTGGCCGTCGAAGCGACCGACCAGGCCGCAGAGCAGCGCGTCGGCGTCGCCGCGGTGCAGCATCAGCGAGCCGATCAGCGTGTTCGAGCGCCGCACCGCCGCCTTGGCCATGTCGGGCGTGATGCCCTCGCGGCCCATGAGCTCGTGGTAGTTCTCCCAGTAGGCGCGGTAGCGCGGGTCGCCCTCGGGGTCGACGATCTCGAAGTCGCGACCGGCCTGCAGGCGCAGGCCCGCACGCTCGATGCGCATCTGCACCACCGCCGGCCGGCCGATGAGGATCGGCTTGGCCAAGCCCTCGTCGAGCACCACCTGCACCGCGCGCAGCACGCGGTCGTCCTCGCCTTCGGCGTAGGCGACGCGTGCCGGCTTGGCGCGCGCCACCGCGAACAGCGGCCGCATCATCATGCCGGTCTGGTAGACGTAGCGCGCGAGCGACTGACGGTACGCCTCGATGTCGGCGATCGGCCGCGTCGCGACGCCGCTCTCGGCAGCGGCCGCCGCCACGGCCGGCGCGATGCGCAGGATGAGGCGCGCGTCGAACGGCTTCGGGATGATGTAGTCGGGGCCGAACTTGAGTTCCTGCCCCGCATAGGCGGCGGCGACCTCGTCCGACAGCTCGGCCTTGGCGAGCGCCGCGATCTCGCGCACGCAGGCGAGCTTCATTTCCTCGGTGATGCGCGTCGCGCCGCAGTCGAGCGCGCCGCGGAAGATGTACGGGAAGCAGAGGACGTTGTTGACCTGGTTCGGGTAGTCCGAGCGACCGGTCGCGACGATGCAGTCGGGCTTGGCTTCCTTCGCGAGCTCGGGGCGAATCTCCGGCTCGGGGTTGGCGAGCGCGAGGATGATCGGCTGGTCGGCCATGGTCCGCACCATGTCGGGCGTCAGCACGCCGGCGGTCGAGCAGCCGAGGAAGACGTCGCAGCCGACGACCACGTCGGCGAGCGTGCGCGCCGCGGTCTTCTGGCAGTAGCGCTGCTTCGATTCGTCGAGGCGGCCGCTCCTGGCGTCCTCGCGCTGGTCCTGGATCACGCCCTTCGAGTCGACCGCGTAGATGTTCTCGCGCCTGACGCCGAGGCCGACCATGATGTCGAGGCAGGCGATCGCCGCCGCGCCGGCGCCCGAGGCGACGAGCTTGATCTCGCCGATCGACTTGCCGACGAGTTCCAGGCCGTTGAGCAGCGCGGCGCCCGAGATGATCGCGGTGCCGTGCTGGTCGTCGTGGAACACCGGGATCTGCATGCGCGCCTTGAGTGCCTTCTCGATGTAGAAGCACTCGGGCGCCTTGATGTCCTCGAGGTTGATGCCGCCGAGCGTGGGCTCGAGCGACGCGATGATCTCGATCAGCTTGTCGGGATCCTTCTCGTCGAGCTCGATGTCGAAGACGTCAATGCCGGCGAACTTCTTGAACAGGCACCCCTTGCCTTCCATCACCGGCTTGGCGGCGAGCGGACCAATGTCGCCGAGGCCCAGCACCGCAGTGCCATTGGTGACGACGCCGACCAGGTTGCCGCGCGAGGTGAATTCGGCCGCCTTGGCCGGGTCTTCCTCGATCGCGAGGCACGGGTAGGCGACGCCGGGCGAGTACGCGAGCGAGAGGTCGCGCTGGTTCGACAGCGCTTTGGTCGGCGTGACGGAGATCTTGCCGAACGACGGCGAGCGGTGGTATTCGAACGCCGCGTCGCGCAGGAGTTTCTCGGCATCGCTGAGCGGTTTTTCTTGTGGGTCGGTCATGGACGGTCCTCGTGCCGGAATGCGCCAACCATCGCCGCGCCGGCGTGCCGCGACAAGGGGGGAAACCGCAAGGCTACCGCCTGCGCGCACCGCGTGCCCTCCCGAGCCGCAGCCGGTCGAAACCACGAGCCGGCGATCAGCACGGTCGTGCTAAAACCGCCGCCAACATTGCGACGGAGACTGCGATGAAGCTCGAATTCACGCCCGAGGAACAGGCCTTTCGCGAGGAGATCCGCGCCTGGGTCGCCGAGAACCTGCCGCCCGACATCAGCCACAAGGTGCACAACGCGCTGCACCTGACCAAGGACGATCTGCAGCGCTGGGCCCGCATCCTCGGCAAGCAGGGCTGGCACGGCTGGGGCTGGCCCAAGGAGTTCGGCGGGCCGGGCTGGAACGCGGTGCAGCGCCACCTTTTCGAGGAGGAATGCGCGCTCGCCGGAGCACCGCGCGTGATCCCGTTCGGCCCGGTGATGGTCGCACCGGTGATCATGGCGTTCGGCTCGCCCGAGCAGCAGAAGCAGCACCTGCCGGGGATCATGAGCGGCGAGGTCTGGTGGAGCCAGGGCTACAGCGAGCCCGGCTCGGGCTCGGACCTCGCGTCGGTGAAGACGCGCGCCGAGCGCGTGATGAAAGACGGCCGCGAGGTCTACGTCGTCAACGGCCAGAAGACCTGGACCACGCTCGGCCAGTACGGCGACTGGATCTTCTGCCTGGTGCGCACCAGCAACGAAGGCAAGCCCCAGACCGGCATCAGCTTCCTGCTGATCGACATGAAGAGCCCCGGCATCACGGTGCGCCCGATCATCACGATGGACGGCGAGCACGAGGTCAACGAGGTCTGGTTCGAAAACGTCGAGGTGCCGGTCGAGAACCGCGTCGGCGAGGAGAACAAGGGCTGGACCTACGCCAAGTACCTGCTCGCGCACGAGCGCACCAACATCGCGGACGTCAACCGCGCCAAGCGCGAGCTCGAGCGCCTCAAGCGCATCGCCAAGGCCGAGGGCGTCTACGACGATGCGCGCTTCCGCGACCAGATCGCGCAGCTCGAGGTCGACGTGGTCGCGCTCGAGATGATGGTGCTGCGCGTGCTGAGCGCCGAGAAGAGCGGCAAGCAGTCGCTCGACGTGGCAGGCCTGCTGAAGATCCGCGGCAGCGAGATCCAGCAGCGCTACACCGAGCTGATGATGCTGGCCGCCGGCCCGGCGAGCCTGCCGTTCGTCCGCGAGGCGATGGAAGCGGGCTGGCAGGGCGACCAGGCGCTCGCCGCGGTGGCGCCGCTCGCGCCGACCTACTTCAACATGCGCAAGACGACGATCTACGGCGGCTCGAACGAGGTGCAGCGCAACATCGTCGCGCAGACGGTCCTCGGCTGAAAGCCGAGACCGTTCGCGCCGCGCAGGCGGACAGGGTTGCTCCTTTCCCTGCCCTGTCCCTCCGGGAGGGAAAGGGTTCCAGTCAGATCGACCAAGGCATGGCGACGGTCGGCGGTGTCCGACGACAGCCCAGGAGACACGAGATGGACTTCGATTTCAGCGACGACCAGGAAATGCTGCGTGATTCGGTGCGGCGCTGGGTGGAGCGCGGCTACACGTTCGAGCGCCGGCGCGGCATCGTGCAGGGCGGCGGCTTCGCCCGCGACGCCTGGCAGGAGATCGCCGACCTGGGCCTCCTGGGCCTGCAGGTGCCCGAGCAGCACGGCGGCATGGGCTTCGGGCCGGTCGACGCGATGGTCGTGATGCAGGAGCTCGGCCGCGCGCTCGTCCTCGAGCCGTACGCGCCGGTCGCGCTCGTCGCGACGAGCCTGCTCGCCGCGGGCGATGCCGGTACCGCTGCGTCGTGGCTCGAGGGCGTCGCGAGCGGCGAGAAGATCGTCGTGCTCGCGCACCAGGAGCGCCGCGCGCGCCATCGGCTCGAGCAGATCGAGACACGCGCCGAGCGGGCCGGCGACGGCTGGCGCCTCACGGGCACCAAGATCGTGGTGCCGGCCGCCGGTCATGCCGCTGCGTTCATCGTGCCGGCGCGAGTGGCCGACGCGCCCGAGGGCGCCGGCGGCATCGGGCTCTTCCTCGTCACGGCCGGCGACGGCGTCCGGGTCGATGCCTACGTCACCCAGGACGGCGCTGCATCCGGCGACCTGCGGCTCGACGGCGCGAGCGGCACCGAGCTGCTGGCTCCCGGGGCGGCGTTCCCCGCGCTCGAGCGCGCCGTCGACGTCGGCATCGCCGCCCTCGCGGCCGAGGCGGTCGGCGCGATGGACCGCTTGGTCGAGGTCACGGTCGAGTACATGAACACGCGCAAGCAGTTCGGCGTGACGATCGCGACCTTCCAGGCGCTGCGCCACCGCATCGCCGACGTGAAGATGCAGCTCGAGCTCGCGCGCTCCATGAGCTACTTCGCCACGCTCAAGCTCGACGACCCGGAGCCGCAGCGCCGCCGCGCCCTCTCGCAGGCCAAGGTGCAGCTCGGTCAGTCGATGCGCTTCGTCGGCCAGCAGTGCATCCAGCTGCACGGCGGCATCGGCGTGACCGACGAGTACATCGCGGGCCACTACTTCAAGCGGCTCACGGTGATGGAGATGACCTTCGGCGACACCCTGCACCACCTGGGCGAGGTGTCGGCGCGCATGGAAGACACCGCCGGCGTGTTCGCCTGATGACGCCCGCGTGCCGCCGCGCGGGCGGCGCGGCGCCCGTGTGCGCGGTGTCGGCGTTCCCCTACAGCTCTCGCGCGCGACGGTTGCTAAGCTGGCCTTTTCACCCCAGGAGGCAGCATGCAGGAACCGTCATCCGATCCGCATCCGCTCAGCGACCTCGCGTACGACTGGATCACGCTGATCCAGAACAAGGCGCAGGCGCTGATCGCCTACGACCAGTACATCAAGGACGCCGAGGCCGCCGGCTCGCCCGAGTGCGCCGCGTTCTTCCGCAAGGTGCACGACACCGACAAGGCGCAGCTTGCCGAAGCCAAGGAGCACCTCGTGATGGTGCTGCAGGGCAAGATGGGCGCCGGCACGCGGTAGGGGCCCCTTGCATGGCCGCAGCCAGCGCAGCGCGCGCTGCGGCGTTTCCACCCGAACGGTTCGCGCGCGCGGGTCGGCATCGGCCGAGCGACACGTGCGGCTCGAACGCCGCGATCGGCGCCGCGGGCGAGGCGGCCTGCCGATGAGCCTGGCACGTGCCGCCTCGGACGCCGTGGCCGGGCCCGCACCGTTCGGCCTCACCGCCGTCGCCGGTCTCGAGGTCGGCCACTTCACGGACTCGCGCCGGCCGACCGGCTGCACCGTGGTCCTCGCGACCGACGGCGCCGTCGCCGGCGTCGACGTGCGCGGCGCCGCGCCCGGCACGCGCGAGACCGATCTGCTGGCGCCGCTCAACACCGTGGACCGCGTGCACGCGGTGCTGCTCGCGGGCGGCAGCGCGTTCGGGCTCGACGCCGCAGGCGGCGTGATGCGCTGGCTCGACGAGCGCGGCGTCGGCTTCGCGCCGCTGCCGGCCGACCCCACGCTGCGCGTGCCGATCGTGCCGGCGGCGATCCTGTTCGACCTGACGGTCGGCGACCCGCGCATGCGCCCCGATGCGGCCAGCGGCTACGCCGCGTGCGAGGCGGCGAGCACGGCGACGCCGGCCGAAGGCAGCGTCGGCGCGGGCGCGGGCGCGAGCGTCGGCAAGCTGTTCGGCATGGAGCGCGCGATGAAGGCCGGTGTCGGCACTGCGTCGATCTGCGTCGACGGCGTGACCGTCGCCGCGCTGGTCGCCGTCAACGCGTTCGGCGATGTGGTCGATCCGTCGTCGGGTCGCACGCTCGCCGGCGTGCGCGGCGCGGCTGGCAAGCCGATCGGCGCGATGGCCGCGCTGCGAGGCGGCGAATGGCCGCCCGCGCTACCTTCCGGAGCCGCGACCACGCTGGCGGTCGTGGCCACCGACGCCATCGTCGGCAAGCCCGCCGCGAGCCACATGGCGCGGATGGCGCACGACGGGCTCGCCCGCACGATCAACCCGGTTCACAGCGCGAGCGACGGCGACGTCGTGTTCGCGCTCGCGACCGGGCGCGCCGGTCGCAGCGCGCACGTCAGCTGGCTCGGGGCGCTCGCCGCCGACGTGCTCGCCGAAGCGGTGCTGCGCGCGGTGCGCGCCGCCGGGCGTGTGTCGGGGCCCGGCGTTCCGGACCTGCCGACCGCCGCCGAGCTCGGCACGGCCTGAACGCGGTGCACGCCGCCGAACCCCTCTTTCCCAGCCTTCACGAGGTCTCATGTCCGATCGATCCTGGAGCCGGCGCCGCTGGCTCGTCACCACCAGCAGCGCGGCCGCGCTCGTGAGCACGCTCGGCGCGTGCGCCACCGGCGCGCCGTCGGGCGTCGCGCACCCGCCGATCGTCTTCGTGCACGGCAACGGCGACACCGCCGCCCTGTGGACGACGACGATCTGGCGCTTCGAGTCGAACGGCTGGCCGCGCGACCGCCTGTACGCGATCGACCTGCCGTATCCGCTCGCGCGCGACGACGACGGCCGCGCTCAACCGGGTCGCACCTCGACCACCGAGCACATGCAGTTCCTCGCCGCCGAAGTGCGCAAGGTGCTCGCCGCGACCGGCGCGAGCAAGGTCGTGCTGATCGGCAACTCGCGCGGAGGCAACGCGATCCGCAACTACATCGCCAATGGCGGCGGGGCGGCGCTGGTCTCGCACGCGATCCTCGGCGGGGCGGTCAACCACGGCGTCTACGCCGACCCGAACCGCGCGCCGGGCAGCGAGTTCAACGGCGCCGGCCCGTTCCTGCGGGGGCTCAATGCGCCGCAGCCGAGCGGCGACGAGGTGACGCCGGGCGTGCGCTGGATGACGATCCGCTCGGACAACAACGACAAGTACGCGCAGCCGGACGGCGTGTGGCTCGGCCGGCGCGGCGAGCCGACCCACGTGTCGTACGACGCGCCGGCGCTCAAGGGCGCCGAGAACCTCGTACTCCCCGGCGTCGATCACCGCGAGACGGCGTTCAGCCCGCAGGCGTTCGCGGCGATGTATCGCTTCCTCACCGGCCGCGAGCCGGCAACGACGACGCCGGTGCCGGAGGCGCGCGTCGTGCTCGACGGCGTGGTGAGCGGCCTCGGCCTCGACAACGCGCAGGGCAACTTCCCGACCAACCTGCCGCTGGTCGGCGCGACCGTCGAGGTCTACCCCGTCGATCCGGCGACCGGGGAGCGGCGCGCGATCGCCATGCACCGGAAGACGATCGGCGCCGACGGCCGGTGGGGCCCGTTCACCGGCGAGCCCGACGCGACCTACGAGTTCGTGATATCGGCGCCGGGCTACGCGACGACGCACGTGTACCGCTCGCCGTTCGCGCGCTCGTCGCGCATCGTCAACCTGCGCGCCGAGCGCCTGCTGGACGCCGACAAGGACGCCGCCGCGGTGGTCACGCTGACGCGTCCGCGCGGCTACTTCGGCGTGCCGCGCGACCGCATCGAGCTCGACGGCAAGAGCCCGCCGGCCGGCATCCCTCCCGGTGTCGCCGGCGTCTCGTCGTCGAAGCTGAAGATCACCGATGCCGCCGGCCGCGCGGTCGCGGGCGCCTTCAACGACGAGCGCATCGTCGGTCGCGCGTGGCCGGTTGCGGGCAACCACGTCGTCGTGCTCGAACTCACGTACTGACGGCACGCCGCGCTGCACGCGCCGCGCGTCGCTCGGCCGCGTTGCCGGGCGCGCGCCGCGCTCTCCGACCCGACTCACGAACCGCCGTGGAACTCTCCAAGCTGCTCTTCTCGCAAGGCTTCGGCGCGCGTCGCGAGTGCGAAAGCCTGGTCGCCGCCGGCCTCGTCACGGTCGCCGGCAGCGTCGTCGACGACCCCTGGTTCGAGGTCGAGCCGGCCGGCCTCGAGTTCACCGTGCGCGGCGAGCGCTGGGCGTACCACGAGCGCGCCCTCGTCGTGCTGAACAAGCCGGCCGGCTACGAGTGCTCGCAGAAGCCCAAGCACCATCCCAGCGTCTACAGCCTGCTGCCGCCGCCGCTCAGGACGCGCGGCGTGCAGGCGATCGGCCGGCTCGACGAGGACACCACCGGACTGCTGCTGCTCACCGACGACGGCGCGCTGATCCACCGCCTGACCTCGCCGAAACACCACGTGCCGAAGGTCTACGAGGTCGGCTGCAAGCACCCGGTCGACGCCGATCAGGTCGAGCGCCTGCTCGGCGGCGTCACGCTGGTCGACGACCCGGTGCCGGTGCGCGCTGCCGCCTGCGAGGCGACCGGCGAGCGGACGCTGCGCCTGACGCTCACCGAAGGCAAGTACCACCAGGTCAAGCGCATGGTCGCGGCGGTCGGCAACCGTGTCGAGACGCTGCACCGCAGCCGGGTCGGCAGCCTCGAGCTGCCGGCCGACCTGCCGCCCGGCGGGTGGCGCTGGGTCGACGACGTCGCCAGCGTCGGCGGCCTGGCGCCGGCGGGTCGCGCCCGATAATTCCCCGATGCGCGTCTTCCACGGCTTCCACCATCCCGGGGTGGCCGACGCGTGTGCGGTGACGATCGGCAACTTCGACGGCGTGCATCGCGGCCATCAGGCGATGCTGGCGCTGCTGGCCTCGGAAGCCGCGCACCGCAACCTGCCGTCGTGCGTGCTCACCTTCGAGCCGAACCCGCGCGACTTCTTCGCGCTCAAGAGCGGCAAGCCCGAGCTCGCGCCACCGCGCATTGCGACGCTGCGCGACAAGCTGGTCGAACTCGAGCGCTGCGGCGTCGACCAGACCGTGGTGCTGCGCTTCGACGCCGCCTTCGCGGCGCAGTCGCCCGACGCCTTCGTGCGCAACGTGCTGGCGGGCGGCGTCGGCGCGCGCTACGTGCTGGTCGGCGACGACTTCCGCTTCGGCGCCCGACGCGCCGGCGACTACGCGATGCTCGACGCCGCCGGCCAGGTTCACGGCTTCGACGTGGCGCGGATGATGAGCTACGAGGTGCACGGCATCCGCGTCTCGAGCTCGGCGGTACGCGCCGCGCTCGGCGCCGGCGACATGCAGCAGGCGCGCACGCTGCTCGGCCGGCCGTACAGCATCAGCGGTCACGTGATCCACGGCGCCAAGCTCGGGCGCGCGCTCGGCGCCAGCCGCGCGGGCGCGGGCGACGGCTTCCGCACGCTCAACCTGCGCTTCCCGCACCCGCGGCCGGCGGCGATGGGGATCTTCGTCGTGCGCACGCACGGCCTCGGCCCGGAACCGCTCGACGGCGTCGCGAGCCTCGGGCGCCGCCCCACGGTCGACGACAGCGGCCGCGTGCTGCTCGAGGTGCACTGCTTCGACTGGCCTGCCGAGCTCGGCCCCGAGGGGGGCTACGGTAAACTCGTCCGCGTGGAATTGCTGCACAAGCTGCGCGACGAAGCGCGTTACGAGAGCCTCGACGCGCTGACCGCCGCCATCGCGCGCGACGTCGCCGACGCCCGCGCGATCGCGCTCGCCCAGCCGGCCGCGCCGGCGGCGACCGCACGCCAGACCACGCGCGACCGAATTTGACCGTCGGCGGCGCGGCGCCTGCCGAGCGCCGCCGTCCAGCCGCCGAACCGCCGCTCGGCGCCCCTCCCCGCCCGTTGCCGCTGCACCGCGTGTCGGCGCAGCACCGAAGGACTGCCATGGCTGACGAGTCGCCCGCTCGCCCCGACTACCGCTCGACCCTCAACCTTCCCGACACGCCGTTCCCGATGCGCGGCGACCTGCCCAGGCGCGAGCCGGGCTGGGTGAGGCAATGGAACGACGAGGGCGTGTACCAGCGCCTGCGCGACGCGCGCTGCGAGAGGCCCCGCTTCGTGCTGCACGACGGCCCGCCGTACGCCAACGGGCAGCTGCACGTCGGCCACGCCGCCAACAAGATCCTCAAGGACATGATCGTCAAGGCGCGTCAGCTCGCCGGCTTCGACGCGCGCTACACGCCGGGGTGGGACTGCCACGGCCTGCCGATCGAGAACCAGGTCGAGAAGACGTTCGGGCGCAACCTCGGCCGCGACGAGGTGCAGGCGAAGAGCCGTGCCTATGCGAAGGAGCAGATCGCCCAGCAGATGGCCGACTTCAGAAGAGTCGGCGTGCTCGGCGACTGGGACCGCCCGTATCTCACGATGGACTTCGGCAACGAGGCCGGCGAGATCCGCGCGCTGAAAAGGATCATCGAGCGCGGCTTCGTCTATCGAGGCCTCAAGCCCGTGTACTGGTGCTTCGACTGCGGATCGTCGCTGGCCGAATTCGAGATCGAGTACGCCGACCGCAAGTCGACCACGGTCGACGTGATGTTCCGCGCCACCGACCCGGCGCGCCTCGCCGCGGCGTTCGGCGTCGAGCGCCTCGCCAAGGACGCGTTCGCGGTGATCTGGACCACGACGCCGTGGACGCTGCCGGCGAACCAGGCGCTCAACCTCAATCCCGACCTCGACTATTCGCTGGTCGACACCGGGCGCGGCCTGCTGCTGGTCGCGAGCGAGCTCGTCGAGCGTTGCCTGCAGCGCTGGAAGCTCGCCGGCACGGTGATCGCCACCACGCGCGGCCTGCATCTCGAAGGCCTGCGCTTCGAGCACCCGCTCGCCGAGGTCGACGCCGGCTATGCGCGCAGCGCGCCGGTGTACCTCGCCGACTACGCCACCGCATCCGAAGGCACCGGCATCGTCCACTCGGCCCCGGCCTACGGCATCGACGACTTCAACTCGTGCCGCGAGCACGGCATGGCGGTCGACGACATCCTCAACCCGGTGCAGGGCGACGGCCGCTACGAAGCGGCGCTGCCGCTGTTCGGCGGGCTCGAGATCTGGAAGGCCAACCCGAAGATCGTCGACGCGTTGCGCGAGGCCGGACGCCTGCTCGACAGCGGACCGCTGCAGCACAGCTATCCGCACTGCTGGCGCCACAAGACGCCGGTGATCTACCGCGCCGCGGCGCAGTGGTTCGTGCGCATGGATGCGCCGAGCGGCTCGAACGCCGGCGTGTTCGCGAGCGACCCGCCGCCCGAGACGTTGCGCAATCTGGCGCTCAAGGCGATCGAGGAGACCCGCTTCTACCCCGAGAACGGCAAGTCGCGGCTGCACGACATGATCGCCAACCGGCCCGACTGGTGCATCAGCCGCCAGCGCAACTGGGGCGTGCCGCTGCCGTTCTTCCTGCACAAGGTGACCGGCGAACTGCACCCCGACACGATGGCGCTGATCGACCGCGCCATCGAGGTCGTCGCCGAAGGCGGCGTCGAGGCGTGGTCCAAGCTCACGGCCGAAGACGTGCTCGGCGCCACCGGCGAGCACTCGGCCGAGAACTACGCCAAGAGCAACGACATCCTCGACGTCTGGTTCGACTCGGGCTCGACGTTTTTCCACGTGCTGCGCGGCAGCCACCCGGGCATGACGGACCCGTCGGCCGAGGGTCGCGGCCCCGAGGCCGACCTCTACCTCGAAGGCCACGACCAGCACCGCGGCTGGTTCCACTCGTCGCTGCTGATCGCCTGCGCGATGGAAGGCCACGCGCCGTACCGCGGCCTCCTGACGCACGGCTTCACCGTCGACGGGTCGGGCCGCAAGATGAGCAAGAGCCTCGGCAACTTCATCGCGCTGCAGCAGGTGACCGAGAAGCTCGGCGCCGAGATCATCCGCCTCTGGTGCGCGTCGACCGACTACTCGGGCGACCTCGCGATCGACGACAAGATCCTCGCGCGCGTGGTCGACGCCTACCGGCGCATCCGCAACACGCTGCGCTTCCTGCTCGCCAACACCAGCGACTTCGACCCGGAGGCCGACGCGGTGCCGCTCGAGAACATGCTCGAGGTCGACCGCTTCGCGCTGGCGCGCGTCTCGGAGCTGCAAGCCGAGATCGTCGGCACCTTCGACCCCGCCAAGGGCGTGTTCGAGGGCGGTCACTTCGGCTCGTACGAGTTCCACCCGGTGGTCGCCAAGCTGCAGGTCTACTGCAGCGAGGACCTCGGCGCGTTCTACCTCGACGTGCTGAAGGACCGCCTCTACACGACCGGCGCGAGCTCGCTGGCGCGCCGATCGGCGCAGACGGCGCTCTGGCACATCGCGCACGCGATGCTGCGCTGGATGGCGCCCTTCCTCAGCTTCACCGCCGAGGAGGCGTGGCAGGTGCTCGCGGGGCGCGGTGCGGTCGTCGGCGCGCCGGCGAAGGTTCGCGCGGCGAAGCCCGGCGAGGCTGCCGCGGCAGCCGCGGTGGGCGGTGGCAAGACCACCGCCGACGCCCGCAAGCCGTCGATCTTCGTCGAGACCTACGTCGATGCCGACCGCTGGCGCGACGACACGCTGCTCGCCAAGTGGCGCGAGATCGGCGCGGTACGCGCCGAGTCGAACCGGCAGATCGAGGTGCTGCGGAGCGGCGGACAGCTCGGCTCGTCGCTGCAGGCGATCGTCGACGTGCGGGCGCGCGGCGAGCTGCACGAGCAGCTCGCGAGCCTCGGCGACGACCTGCGCTTCGTGCTGATCACCTCGGGCGCCCGCCTGGGCGCACTGCCGGACGACGCCGCGATCGCGTTCGAGGTCGAACCGACGGTCAGCCCCGACCCGAAGTGCGAGCGCTGCTGGCACTACCGCGCCGACGTCGGCGCCGATGCCGAGCACCCGACGATCTGCGGCCGGTGCACCAGCAACCTGTTCGGCGCCGGCGAGCGCCGCCACGCGGCATGACGCGGGCGGCAGCAGCACGCCGGAGCGCCGCATGACGGCGCGCGCGAAAGGCTCCGCGCGCGGGCTCGCGTTCTGGCTCGGCATCGCGCTCGCGCTGATCGTCGTCGACCAGCTCGTCAAGTACTGGATCGCCAGCACGTTCCGGCTGCACGACGTGCGCACCGTCACGCCGTGGTTCGACATCGTGCGGGCGCACAACACCGGCGCGGCGTTCTCGTTTCTCGCGAGCGCCGGCGGCTGGCAGCGCTGGTTCTTCACGGCCATCGGTGCGGTGGCCGCGGTGTTCATCGTCTGGATGCTCAAGCGCCACGGCAACCAGCGCCTGTTCTGCTGGGCGCTCACGCTGATCCTCGCCGGCGCGCTCGGCAACGTGATCGACCGGGTGTGGCACGGCCACGTGATCGACTTCATCCAGGTGCATTGGGGCCGCGCCTACTTCCCGGCGTTCAACGTCGCCGACAGTGCGATCACGATCGGCGCCGCCCTGCTGATCCTGGACGAGCTGCAGCGGGTGCGGCGCGGGCGCTGACGTCGTCGAAGCGGTGGCGCAGGCCAAGAGGCCGGGCCCTGCGCCGCTCCCGCGTCGCTTCGCGCCACCGGCGCCACCCGACATCGGCGGAACGCCGGCGCGGCGCCGATTTCCCGCAGGTGTCGGGGAAGGCGGCGTCGCGCGCGTTCCAGGTCCCCACCGGTGAAGCGGCTTCCACGGGCGAGGCCGGCGGCGATTCACGCCTGCGCCTATCGTGTCGGCCCCTTCCCTCTCGTACCTGCGATGAAAGCGCTCCCGCCGCTCTCCGTTCTAGACCTGGTGCCGGTGCCGCAAGGCGCGCGGCCCGCCGACGCGCTGCGCAGCAGCCTGGAGCTCGCCCGCGCGGCCGAGCGCCTGGGCTACACGCGCTACTGGGTGGCCGAGCACCACAACATGACCGGCATTGCGAGCGCCGCGACCTCGGTGGTGATCGGCTACCTCGCCGGCGGCACCTCGACGATCCGCGTCGGCGCCGGCGGCGTCATGCTGCCGAACCACTCGCCGCTCGTGATCGCCGAGCAGTTCGGCACCCTGGCATCGCTCTACCCGGGGCGCATCGACCTCGGCCTCGGCCGCGCGCCGGGAACCGACCAGACCACGTTGCGCGCGCTGCGCCGCACGCCGCAGGCAGCCGAGAGCTTTCCCGACGACGTGCAGGAGCTGCAGGCCCTCTTCGCGCCGGCGCGGCCGGGCCAGGCGATCCAGGCGGTGCCCGGCGCCGGCCTCGAGGTGCCGCTGTGGATCCTGGGCTCGAGCCTGTTCGGCGCGCAGCTCGCCGCGGCGCTCGGCCTGCCGTACGCGTTCGCGTCGCACTTCGCGCCCGATGCACTCGACGACGCCCTGATGCTGTACCGGCGCCACTTCCGGCCGTCGAAGCAGCTCGAGCGTCCGCACGCGATGGTCGGCCTCAACGTCGTCGCCGCCGAGACCGACGACGAGGCGCGGCGCCTCTTCACGTCGCAGCAGCAGGCGTTCGCCAACCTCGTGCGCGGCCGGCCGGGGCCCTACCCGCCGCCGGTCGACGACATCGATGCCTACTGGACACCGGCCGAACGCCAGCACGCGTCGCGCATGCTCGCCTGCTCGGTGGTGGGCTCGCCCGCGACCGTGCGCGAGGGCGTGGCCCGCTTTGCCGCCGAGACCGGCGCCGACGAGCTGATGGTCGTGTCGGCGATCTTCGACCCGGCCGCGCGCCAGCGCTCGTACGAGATCCTCGCCGACGTCGCGGGGCTCGGCGCGCGCCGCGTCGAGGCGCCCGCGTCGGCCGCCGTGTGATGGCCAGCGGCTCCCGCGGGCTCGAGCTGCGGGTGCCGCCGCTTCTGGTGGTGCTCGTCGCCGCGGCGGCGATGGCCGGCATCACGCGGGTGGCGCCGATGTTCGACGTCGCGATTGCCGCGGGGTGGCGAAGCGCGCTCGCGGCGCTGCTGCTCGCGCTCGGCATCGGCTTCGCGGTCGCGGGCGTCGTCGCGTTCCGGCGCGCGAACACGACGGTCGACCCGATCCGGCCCGATGCGGCGAGCGCGCTGGTCGCCGTCGGCGTCTACCGGGTCAGCCGCAACCCGATGTACGTGGGGTTCGTATTGGCGCTCGCGGCATGGGCGGTGTGGCTCGCCAACGCACTCGCCGTGGTGGTGCTGCCGCTCTTCGTGGCATACCTCGACCGCTTCCAGATCGTTCCCGAGGAGCGGGCTCTGGGCGCCCGCTTCGGCGCGTCGTACGACGCCTACCTGCGCAGGGTGCGGCGCTGGCTGTAGCAGCCGCCGCGCCATCACGCGGGCCGCACTGAAGCCGCAGGCCGCTCGGCAGCCCTCGATCGACCGCGGGTGAAAGCGCGGGTCTCGTGCTTCTCGCCTCGAGGCGGCCAGAGCCCGCGCAGCGGCTCCTGCGGCCTCGTTCACACCACGAGCACGCTCGATCCCGTGGTCTTGCGCGCCTCGAGGTCGCGGTGCGCCTGCACCACGTCGGCGAGCGCATAGCGCTGGTCGATGCGGATCGTGACGGCGCCGCTCAGCACGGTCTGGAACAGGTCGTCCGCCATCGCCTGTGTCGACTCGCGCGTGGCGATGTGCGTGAACAGCGTGGCGCGGGTAAGGAAGAGCGAATTCTTGGCGAGCTGCGCGACCTCGATCGGCGGCGGCTTGCCCGACGACGCGCCGAAGCTCGCCATCAGCCCGAGCGGCTCGAGGCTCTCGAGCGAGCCCTGCCAGGTGTCGTTGCCGACCGAGTCGTAGACCACCTTCACGCCGCGCCCGCCGGTGATCTCGCGCACCCGGTCGACGAAGTTCTCGCGGCGGTAGTTGATCGTGAACTCGGCGCCGTGCTCGGCGGCGAGCGCGCACTTGGCGTCGCTGCCGGCGGTGCCGATGAGGCGCAGGCCCAGCGAGCGCGCCCACTGGCAGGCGATCAGCCCGACGCCGCCCGCGGCGGCGTGAAACAGGACGAAGTCGCCCGCGCGCAAGCCCGATGGCGGCGTCGTCTTGCGCAGCAGGTACTGCGCGGTGAGCCCCTTGAGCATCATCGCGGCGCCGGTCTCGAAGCTGATCGCGTCGGGAAGCTTCACGACGCAGGTCGCCGGCATGACGCGCAGCGCGCAATAGGCGCCCGGCGGCTGGCTTGCGTAGGCGGCGCGGTCGCCCGCCTTCAGATGCGTGACGCCCTCGCCGACCGCCTCGACCACGCCGGCGCCTTCCATGCCGAGCGAGAGCGGCAGCGGCAGGTCGTAGACCCCCGAGCGCTGATACACGTCGATGAAGTTGAGCCCGCATGCGTGGTGGCGGATGCGGATCTCGCCCGGACCGGGCTCGCCGACCGGCAGGTCGACGAGGTGCATCGCCTCGGGCGGACCGGGGCGATCGATGCGGACGGTGGGGCTGGTCTGGGACATGGAGCAGTCGCTGGCGGCAAGGGGTGCGCTATCGTGCCAGAGCCTCTCGTCTCGCGCCGCTCGCCTCGCCATGAAACGACTCACGACGGCCCCGAACCTCGCGCTCGCCACGCTGTGGGCCGACCTGCTCAGCCACGCGGGCGTCGCGACCACGGTGCAGCGTGCCTACGCGAGCAGCATCGCCGGCCAGGTGCCGCCCGACCAGACGCTGCCCGAGCTCTGGATCGACGACGAGGACCAGATCCACAAGGCGCGCCAGCTGCTGCACGACCTGCGCCATCCGGTGCACCGGGTGTGGGCCTGCCCGGGCTGCCACGAGGTGATCGACGGGCCGTTCGAGCAGTGCTGGAACTGCGGCCACGCGATGCCGCCCCCGCCCTGAGCCGGCGTCAGAAGGTGCCGGGGTAGGCGCCGCCGTCGAGCAGGATGTTCTGACCGTTCAGGAAGCCGGCGTGCACGCTGCAAAGGAAGGCGCAGACCGCGCCGAACTCGGCGGCGCTGCCGAAGCGCTGCGCCGGGATCGCCGAACGACGTGACGCCGCGAACTGCTCGACGTCCTTGCCCGAGTTGGCGGCGCCGGCTTCCATCGTCTTGCGCAGGCGATCGGTATCGAAGGCACCCGGCAGCAGGTTGTTGATCGTCACGCCCTTGCCGGCCACCGGACTGCGCGCGAGCCCCGCGACGAAGCCGGTGAGACCGCTGCGCGCCCCGTTCGACAGGCCCAGCACGTCGATCGGCGCCTTCACCGCGCCCGACGTGATGTTGACGACGCGGCCGAAGCCGCGCGCCGCCATGCCGTCGACGGTCGCCTTGATCAGCTCGATCGGCGTCAGCATGTTGGCGTCGAGCGCGGCGAGCCAGGCGTCGCGGTTCCAGTCGCGGAAGTCGCCGGGCGGCGGGCCGCCGGCGTTGTTGACGAGGATGTCGACCTGCGGGCAGGCGGCGAGCGCGGCGGCGCGTCCGTCGGCCGTCGTGATGTCGCCGGCGACGGTGCGCACCTCGCCGCGACCGATCGCGCGCAGCTCGGCCGCGGTCGCCTCGAGCGCGTCGGCGCCGCGCGCCGTGACGACGACGTTCGCGCCCGCCTCGACCAGCGCCTGCGCGCAGCCCTTGCCGAGCCCCTTGCTCGCGGCGCAGACGAGCGCCCACTTGCCGTCGATTCCGAGGTCCATCTTCAGTCTCCGTTGATGTTGAGTGATGCGCGCCGGCCTAACGGCGCCGCGTGAGCAGCCAGATTCCGCACAGCACCAGCAGCGTACCAGCGACGGTCCAGGCGGTGAACGGCTCGCCGAGGATGACGATGCCCATGAGGATCGTGGAAATTGGTCCGACCATCCCCACCTGCGCGGCGACGCCGGCGCCGACGCGCTCGATCGCCATCATCAGCATGAGCACCGGCGCGAAGGTGCAGAGCGTCGCGTTCAGCACCGAGAGCGCGATCACCTCCGGCGCGACCAGCGCTGCCGACAATGGTCGGACCAGCAGGAACTGCGCGATGCAGAACAGGCAAGCCACGCTGGTGGCGAGCCCCGTGAGGCGCAGCGCGCCCAGGCGCTTGACCACCTGCTGGCTGAACACCAGGTAGAGCGCGTAGCTCACCGCGCTCGCGAACACCAGCACCGCACCGAGCACGACGTCCTGGCCCTGCAGGTTGACCTCGTGGCCGAACACCACCAGGCAGCCGGCGTAGCTGGTCACCAGCGCGAGCAGCTGCCGCCCGGTCACCGGGCGCTTGAACATGAGCGCGCCGAGCGCGAGCACCAGCGTCGGGTTGAGATAGAGGATCAGCCGCTCCAGGCTCGCGCTGATGTACTGCAGCCCGGCAAAGTCGAGGAAGCTCGAGAGGTAGTAGCCGCTGAAGCCGAGCCCGATCACGGCGAGCCAGTCGCGGCCGGCGAGCGGCGCCTTGCCGCGCCCGGCCCACCACACGAGCAGCAGGAACAGCGGCAGCGCGAACAGCATGCGGTACATGATCAGCGTCACCGCGTCGACGCCGTAGCGGTACGCGAGCTTGACGATGATCGCCTTGCCGGCGAACGCGACCGAGCCGGCGACCGCGAGGGTCACCCCCAGGCGCGCCTACGGCAGCGCGGCCGCGGCAGGCGAGCCGGTGGAAGGGGCTGCGGGCATCCGCGCGATTCTAGGGAGAGCCTCCGAGGCCGTCTGCCACCTCAGGCGCGCCGCGCCCGGCCGCTAACATCGCGCGCTTCGACGCTCGGTGCACATCTTGGGAAACAGCTCGATCCAAATCGTCGCAGCCGTCATCTTCGCCATCGCGTTGCTCCACACGTTCTCGGTCAAGCTGTTCGAGCACCTGGCGCATCGCTTCCCTCGTCACGCCGGGCTGCTGCACCTGCTGGGCGAGGTCGAGGTGGTGTTCGGCTTCTGGGCCATCGTGCTCGTCGTGGTGATGGCGCTGATGACCGGCGGCGGCCCTGCTCTGGCCTACGCCGAGTCGCGCCACTACGCCGAGCCGCTGTTCGTGTTCGTCGTGATGGTGGTCGCGGCGTCGCGCCCGATCCTGCAGTTCGTGCGACTTCTCGTGACCGCCCTGACTCGGCTGCTGCCGGTGCCGGCGCCGCTCGCTTCGGCGTGGCTCTGCCTGTGCGTGGTCCCGCTTTGCGGATCGCTGATCACCGAGCCGGCGGCGATGACGATCGCCGCGATGATGCTGGCGCCGCAGGTGTTCCGGCCCGAGGTACCCGAGCGCCTGAAGTACTTCGCGCTCGGCGTGCTGTTCGTCAACGTCTCGATCGGCGGCACGCTCACGTCGTATGCGGCACCGCCGGTGCTGATGGTGTCGCAGACCTGGAGCTGGGACTCCGCCTACATGGCATCGACCTTCGGCTGGAAGGCGGCCCTCGCCGCGGCGATCAACGCGACCGCGGTCACCGCGCTGCTGCGCACTCATCTGCGAAGAGTGCCGGCGACGCCGGTCGACGCGGTGCGTTCACCGGTTCCGTGGTCGGTGATCGTCGTGCACGTGCTGGTGCTCGCGGGCGTCGTGCTGCTGGCGCACCACCCCGTCGCGTTCCTCGGCCTCTTCCTGCTCTTCCTCGGCTTCGCGCAAGCCTACGAGCGGCACCAGAGCCCGCTGATCATCCGCGAGGCGCTGCTGGTCGCGTTCTTCCTCGCCGGGCTGGTGGTGCTCGGCGGCATGCAGCACTGGTGGCTGCAGCCGATCGTCTCGAGCCTCTCGCCGCAGGCGCTGTTCTTCGGCGCGCTTGGCCTGACGGCGATCACCGACAACGCGGCGCTCACCTATCTCGGCTCGCTGATCATCGGCATTTCCGACACCGCCAAGTACATGCTGATGGCGGGCGCACTGGCCGGCGGCGGCCTCACCGTGATCGCGAACGCGCCCAACCCGGCGGGCGTCGCGCTGCTCAAGGGCGGCTTCGAGGACGAGTCGATCGGCGCGGTCGAGCTGCTGCTCGGCGCGCTGTTCCCGACCACCGTGGCGGTGGCGGCGTTCCTGCTGCTCTAGGCGTCAGAACGCGCCGGCCTGGCCGTCGCGACGCGGGTCGCTCGCGGCGACGTAGCCGTCGCGCGCCGGATCACCCAATCGCCAGATGAACTGCCCGGCGCCGAAGTCCTGGTAGCTGTCGTCGATCACGTCGATGCGATGCCCGCGCTCGGCGAGCCCCTGCACCAGCTTCGGGTCCATCGTCGCCTCGACGTTGATCTCGAGGTCCTGGTTGAAGCGCCAGCGCGGCGCGTCGCACGCGGCCTGCGGATGCTGACGGTGATCGAGCATCCGCACGACGGTCTGCAGCTGGCCCTGCGGCTGCATGTTGGCGCCCATCACGCCGAAGCTCATCTGCGGCTGCCCGTCCTTGGTGAGAAACGCCGGAATGATGGTGTGGAACGGGCGCTTGCCCGGCGCGACGACGTTGGGGCTCGTCGGGTCGAGGCTGAAGCCGTGGCCGCGGTTCTGCAGCGAGACACCCCAGTCGGGCACCACGACGCCGGAGCCGAAGCCCATGTAGTTGCTCTGGATGAAGCTCACCATCATGCCGTTCTCGTCGACGGCGCTGAGGTAGATGGTGCCGCCGCGCAGCGGGGTGCCGCTCTCGAACACCTGCGCGCGCCTGGGGTCGATGAGGCGCGCCCGCGACGCCAGGTAGGCCTCGTCGAGCAACTGGTCGCTGGTCACGTGCGCGCTGCGCGCATCACAGACGTGGCGGTAGGCGTCGGCGAACGCGAGCTTCATCGCCTCGATCTGCAGGTGGTACGCGTCGACGCTGTCGACCGGCAGCGAGGCGAGGTCGAAGTGGCGCACGATGCCGAGCGCGATCAGCGTGGCGATGCCCTGCCCGTTGGGCGGGATCTGGTGCATGCGGTGGCCGGCGTAGTCGATGCCGATCGGGTCGACCCACTCCGGCCGGTAGTTGGCGAGGTCGGCCGCCGTCATCGAGCCGCCGTTCGCCGCGGCGTGGGCAACCATGGCCGCGGCGACCTCGCCGCGGTAGAACGACTCGCCGCGCGATTCGGCGATCGCACGCAGCGTGCGCGCCGCCGCCGGCATGGCGAAGCGCTCGCCGATCGTCGGCGCGCGGCCGTTCGGCAGGAACGTCTCGGCAAAGCCCGGCTTGTCGCGCAGGATTGGCTCGGCGGCGCGCCACTTCTGCGCCACCACCACGGGCACCGCATAGCCACGCTCGGCGACCTCGATCGCCGGCTCGAGCAGGTCGGCGAACGGCAGCTTGCCGAAGCGCGCGCTGAGCGCGGCCCACGCGCCGACCGCGCCGGGCACGGTCACCGAGTCCCAGCCGCGCGTCGGCAGCGTCGGTGCAACGCCGTAGCGGCGCGTGAAGTACTCGGGGGTCCATGCCGCCGGCGCGTGTCCCGACGCATTGAGCCCGTGCAGTTGCTCGCCGTCCCACAGGATGCAGAAGGCGTCGGAACCCAGGCCGTTGCTGCACGGCTCGACGATGGTCATGGTGGCTGCGGCGGCGACCGCGGCATCGACCGCGTTGCCGCCGCGCAGGAGCATGCGCAGGCCGGCCTGCACCGCGAGCGGATGCGACGTCGCGACGACGTTGCGCCCGAACACGGGCAGGCGGACTGATGGATACGGGCTGGCCCAGTCGAACACGTCAGGCTCCTGGCGCGCACGCGACCGCGTGCAGGCAGATCACGGAAAAGCGAACGGCGCGCCGGACGAGTCCGCACGCGCCGTTCGGAGGCCGCCGCGCGCTCATCGCTGCACGCAGCGAGCGCCGGGCCGGCCGGGTTGCGCTCAATCCTCCTGGAACGCGACCTCGCGCTTCTTGCGGATCGCCGGAAGGGCCACGATGATCAGCATCAGCAGTGCCGCGAACAGCAGGCCGGCGGAGAGACCGCGCGTCACGAAGGTGGTCCAGTCGCCGCGCGACAGCAGCAGCGCACGACGCAGGTTCTCTTCCATCATCGGACCGAGGATGAAGCCGAGCAGCAGCGGCGCGGCCTCGCAGCTCAGCTTGTAGAACACGTAGCCGAGGACGCCGAAGCCGGCGGTCATGAACACGTCGAAGCTGTTGTTGTTGAGCGTGTACGTGCCGATGCAGCAGAACAGCGTGATCGCCGGGAACAGGTACTTGTAGGGGACCGTCAGCAGCTTGATCCAGATGCCGATCAGCGGCAGGTTCAGGATCACCAGCATCGCGTTGCCGATCCACATCGACGCGATCAGGCCCCAGAACAGCTGGGGGTTGCCGGTCATCACCTGCGGGCCCGGCTGGATGCCCTTGATCGTCATCGCGCCGACCATCAGCGCCATCACGGCGTTGGGCGGAATGCCGAGCGTGAGCATCGGGATGAACGAGGTCTGCGCGCCGGCGTTGTTGGCCGACTCGGGGCCGGCGACGCCGCGGATATCGCCCTTGCCGAACGTACCGCTGGGGCCGGCGAGCTTCTTTTCCATCGTGTACGACGCGAACGACGACAGCAGCGCGCCGCCGCCCGGCAGCACGCCGAGCGCCGAGCCGAGCGCGGTGCCGCGCAGCACCGCCGGCCACGCCTGCTGGAAATCCTTGCGGGTCGGCCACAGGCCCTTCACGTCCTTGGTGAACACCTCGCGGTTCTCGGCCGGCTGGCCGAGGTTGGCGATGATCTCGCCGAAGCCGAAGATGCCCATCGCCACCGCGACGAAGTTGATGCCGTCGGTGAGCTCCGGAATGCCGAAGCTGTAGCGCGCGGTCCCCGAGATCACGTCGGTGTTGATCTGCGCGAGCAGCAGGCCGAGGATGATCATCGCGATGGCCTTCAGCAGCGAGCCCGACGCCAGCACCACCGCGCCGATGAGGCCGAGCACCATCAGCGAGAAGTATTCGGCGGGGCCGAACTTGAACGCGAGTTCGGTGAGCGGCGGCGCGAACGCCGCGATGATCACGGTGCCCACGCAGCCGGCGAAGAACGAGCCCAGGCCCGCCGCCGCGAGCGCGGAGCCGGCGCGGCCCTTGCGCGCCATCTGGTAGCCCTCGATCGCGGTCACCACCGAGCTCGACTCGCCCGGCACGTTGATCAGGATCGCGGTGGTCGAGCCGCCGTATTGCGAGCCGTAGTAGATGCCGGCCAGCATGATGAGCGCCGGCGTGGCGTCAAGGCCGTAGATCGACGGCAGCAGCATCGCGATGGTGGCGGTGGGGCCGATGCCGGGCAGCACGCCGACCAGCGTGCCGAGCACGCAGCCCATGAAGCCGTACAGCAGGTTCTGCACCGTGAAGGCGACGCCGAACCCGAGGGCGAGGTTTTGCAGCATTTCTTGCATGGCGGTCTCTTCTTCTCGTTATCAGGGCGTCAGCATGAAACGGGGCAGGACCGGGATGATCAGCTTGAGCCCGAGCACGAAGATGGCCCAGGCGCCGATGGTCAGCACGATCGCGTTGATGATCACCCCGCGCCACTTGAACTCGTCGCTCGCGAAGCTGACGATGACGACGAGCAGGGGGAAGGTGATAAAAAGGCCGAGGCGGTCGAGCGCGAAGCCGAAGAAGATGATGCCGCCGATGATGATCGAGAGCGGGCGCCAGGCCACGGCGCCGATGCGCTCGCCGTCGAGCGCCTCGACGACCATCGACTCGATGAGCAGGATGAGGCCGAGAATGGCCAGGATGGCGCCGAGCCCGAGGGGGAAATAGCCGGCGCCCGGGCGGGCCGACGTGCCCATCGAGTAGTTGGTCGCCCCGATCGCGAAGCCGACCCCGATCAGGATGAACATGACGCCGGACCAGAAGTCCCGCTGGCTCTTGATTCTCAAAATGTGCTCCCTCGACGGGCCGTCGTCGTCAGGCGCCGGATTCTAGGCACCCACCCTCTGGGCCCGATGTGGGTTTACACGTAAGCAGCCGCTATTCCCAGGCCGGGGTCGCGCGCAGCACTTCCTCGAGCGTGGTGACGCCTTCGGCCACCTTCATCGCCCCCGCGAGGCGGAGCGGCCGCAGGCCGTCGCGCAGCGCCTGCTGGCGCAGCCGGGTCTGGTCGGGTACCGGCGAGATGCACTCGCGCGCCGCATCGGTGACGGTCAGCAGCTCGTAGAGCCCGGCCCGACCCCGAAACCCGGTCATGCGGCACTCCAGGCAGCCGACCGGCTTGTACGCGGAAACCTTGCCGTTCAGGCGCCACGGCGCCACCACCTCGTGCAGCGTCTCGCGGGTGGTCTCCTCGTCGGGCACCTTGCACGCCGGGCACAGGGTGCGCACGAGGCGCTGGGCGAGCACGCCGATCAGCGTCGAGCCGACCAGGTACGGCGGCACGCCGAGGTCGTTCATGCGCGTCACGGCCGAGGCCGAGTCGTTGGTGTGCAGCGTGCTGAACACCAGGTGACCGGTCAGTGCGGCCTGGATCGCCATCTCGGCGGTCTCGAGGTCGCGGATCTCGCCAACCATGATGATGTCCGGGTCCTGGCGCATCAGCGCGCGCAGGCCGTCGGCGAAGTTGAGATCGATCGCCGGCTGCACCTGCGTCTGGTTGAACGCCGGCTGGATCATCTCGATCGGGTCCTCGACCGTGCAGACGTTGACCTCGTCGGTCGCGAGGCGGCGCAGCGTGGAGTAGAGCGTCGTCGTCTTGCCCGAGCCCGTCGGCCCGGTGACGAGGATGATCCCGTGCGGCTTGGCGACGAGCTCTTCCCAGCGCCGACCGTCGTGGCTGCCGAAGCCGAGGTCGTCGAGCGATTTCACGGTGGTGTCCGGATCGAAGATCCGCATCACCATCTTTTCGCCGAACGCCGTGGGGATGGTCGCGAGGCGCATCTCGACCTCGTCGCCGTTCGGATTGCGCGTCTTGATGCGACCGTCGAGCGGGCGTCGGCGCTCGACGACGTCCATGCGGCCGAGCAGCTTGACGCGCGCGATCATCGCGCTCATCACGCCGGGCGGCAGCTGGTAGACGGTGTGCATCACGCCGTCGATGCGGAAGCGGATCACGCTGCGCTCGCGGCGCGGCTCGAGGTGGATGTCGGAGGCACGCTGGTCGAACGCGTACTGCCAGAGCCAGTCGACCACCTGCACGATGCCGGAGTCGTTGGCGTCGAGCTGCTTGGTGGACTTGCCGAGCTCGACCAGCTGCTCGAAGTTGACGATGGCCGACGTCTCGCCGGTCTTGATCGCCTGCCGCACCGAACGCGACAGCGTGTAGAACTCGGTCGTGTAGCGCGCGATCTCGACCGGGTTGACGAGCACGAGCTTGACGCTCTTGCGCGTGTGCGCCTCGATCTCCTTGATCCAGTCGAGGTCGAGCGGCTCGCAGGTCGCGATCGTCACGTCCGCGAGGCCCACGTTCAGCGGCAGCGCGTGGCGCCGCTCCGCGTACGTGATCGACATCACCTCGGCGACCCGGCCGACGTCGACCTTGAGCGGGTCGATCCGCAGGTACGGCATCTTGCAGTGCCGCGCCAGCCACTCGGTGAGCAGCTCCACGTCGAGCACCTTGCCGTCGGCGACGCGCTTGAGACCGACGCCGCCCAGCCGCACCAGCGGGTGCTGCGCGCTGTTGCCGCCGGCGAAGCGGCGCGCGGTGTTCTCGGCGTCCTCGGCGCTGATCACGCCGTCCTCGCGCAGCCAGGTGACGAGGGTGCGCCATTGCAGCTTGCCCGACGTCTGCACGGCGGTGCTCAGCTCGGTCGGCGCAAAGGTGAGCGGGCGCGACGGGCGATCGGCGTCGGCGACGCCGCCACGCGTCGCAGCGCGCACCGACGGGCTCTCGGGTTCGGGCGTGGCGGAGCGGGTCTTCATGCAGGGGGTGGCGTGGCGCCGGAGGGGCCGGCGGCCCCCGGCTCCGGCTCGGGAAGCAGCTGGATCATGCGCAGCCACTTGCGGGCCGGCAGCTTGAACCGAGTTTCGATGTTTTGCGCACGCTCGGCAAGCAAGGCCCGGTCCGGCGCCGTGACTTGCTTCATCGCGACGACGACCTGATTGCCCTCCCGCGTCGGACTCAGCGTCCGCACCGCGTCGCGCCCGAACGCGGCGACGATGCGGCCGACGCTGACGTCGAAGCTGGCGTCGCGGCCGAACAGGTCGACGGTCATCACGCCGCCATCGGCGAGCAGCCGCCGGCAGTCGCGATAAAACGCCACGCTGTCGAGCACCGGGCTCGCCGCCTCGTGGTCGTAGAGGTCGACGCAGAGCACGTCGGCGCTGCCGGCCCGCTCGGGGTCGCCTGCGAACGCGGCGGCGTCCATCTCGAGCAGCGTGAAGCGCGCCGACTCGGCGGGGAGCCGGAACCAGAGCCGGCAGGCGTCGATGACGGTCGGGTTGAGCTCGACCGCGGTGGTGCGCATCTTCAGCACCTGATGGCAGAAGCGCGTGATCGCGCCCGCCCCGAGCCCGAGCTGCACCGCATGTCCGCTCGTCAGCTCGGCCGCGGGCCGGAACAGCATCCACACCATCATGCGCTGCACGTACTCGAGCTCGAGCGCCTCGGGCTTGCGAATCCGCATCGCACCCTGCACCCACGGCGTTCCGAGGTGCAGGTAGCGCACGCCGGCGTGCTCGGAGATCGTCGCGGGCTCGAGCTCGCGGGCGGCGGGCTTGCTGCTCATGCGAGTCCGTGTGCGTGGAAGAAGGCGCGCCAGGCGGCGAGCTTGCGCTCGAAGGTCCAGCTCGCGTTCGCCGGGCTGGTCGACGGCAGCCGGACGACGTGGACGCCGAGCCCGGCGCTGTGCCGCATGGCGCGCGCCGACTCGCCGCCGTTGTGGCCGATCGCCTCGAGGCGCGGGGCGCGCCGGGCGAGGCTCGCGAGGTCGTTCAGCTCGGGTTGCTCGATCGCGGAGTCAAGGCTGCCCTTACGGCGGCAGCTCGCGTACACGTCCCAGAGGCCGAGCCCGCGCGTCCGCAGCGCCGCGAGCCGGTCGGCGTAGCTCGCGCGGGCGAGGTCGATGCCCCAAAGCGTCGACAGCAGCGGCCAGAAGTGGTTGCGCGGGTTGCCGTAGTACTCGGCCGCACGCAGCGACGCCGCGCCGGGGAAGCTGCCGAGCACGATCACCCGGGTGTCGGGGTCGACGACCGGCGGCAGCCCACGCAGCGGTTCAGGAGGGTTCGCAACGAGGGGGTTCAAGAAAGCCTTGCCGGATGCCGCGCGGACGTGGCTGCCCGCATCCGCGATCCGCACGCAGCCGTCGCACGCGGCGCGAGATTGTGGCCGAGGCATTCCCGATGCAGCCAGGCGCACCGCGCATCACCCTGCCAGCGCGCGCAGCCGCGGCAGCACTGCGTACGCGTTCTCGTTCGTCGCGGCGGCGAGCGCGTCGGGCGTGACGCCGCGCAGCTCGGCAAGCACGCCGGCGATGCGCGCGAGCTCGGCGGGCTCGTTGCGCATCGTCGCGCCGGCAGCGCGCTCGGCCGCCGTCTGGTAGAGCCATTGCGGCGCGATGTCGGGCGCGTCGGTCTCGAGCACGATCAGCTCCGGCGCCACCTGCGCGGCGACGTGGCGGATGCGGCGCGCCCGGTCGAAGGTGACGTTGCCGCCGAAGCCGAGCTTGAAGCCGAGCGCGCCGAACACCTCGGCCTGCTGCTCGCTGCCGTTGAACGCGTGCGCGATGCCGCCCGGCACGCTGAGCGCGCGCAGGTGCTTGAGCACCGCATCGACCGAGCGCCGCACGTGCAGCAGCACCGGCAGTCCGAACTCGCGCGCGAGGCGCAGCTGCGCGGCCAGGAAGCGGTCCTGCCGGGCGTGGTCGAGACCGGGCACGAAATGGTCGAGACCGATCTCGCCGACCGCGACGAGGCGCGGATCGGCGCGGTGTTCGGCGAGCGCGCCGCGCAGCCGGTCGAGGTCGGCGTCGGCGGCACGGTCGACGAGCAGCGGGTGGATGCCGAGCGCGTAGGCGAGGCCGTGCCGATGCGCGAGCTCGCGCACGGCGTCGAAGTTGCCGACGTCGACCGCCGGCAGCACGATCTGGCGCACACCGGCGGCCATGGCGCGCGCGACCACGGCCTCGCGATCGGGCTCGAATTCGGCGGCGTCGAGGTGGCAGTGCGTGTCGATCCACATGGCGCCCGATGATGCCCACTCGCCCCGCTGCCGTCCGGGCGGGCCGTCGAGACAGGGCCCGGCGTGCGTGCTACCGTACGTTCGCTCATCGGGGGGCGTTTCGCGGTTGCAGCGGCGCCGGGTCCGACGTGCCTCGGCGGGGAAATCGACGATGAAGAAACAGCCGCTCTACAGCCGCTCCCGCCGCGCGCCCGACTCCGGCGCGAGCGCCGCGCAACCGGCCGGAGATCCGCCGCAGGCCGCGCCGAACGCCGAAGCCGCCGCCCCGGTGGCGCTGGGCGCAAGTTCCCCGCCCCCGGCCCGTTCGCCCGGCCGCGTGCGCGCCTTCGCGCTGCGCAACGAGCGCCGCCTCTGGCTCGTCGCCGTGCTGGCGCTGATCAGCGCCGCCTGGCTGTTCAACCCTCGCCTCGTCGCCGAGCCCGCGCTGACCATCGAGCAGATCGACAAGGCGGTGCGCAGCTCGATCGAGGAGAAGCCGCTGCGTTCGCCGGAGACCCGCGCCTACGAGACGATCGCGCCGTCGGTCGTGCGCGTCATCGGCTTCATGAGCGAAAACGACGACGGCAAGGACGACATGCCGCGTGCCAAGCACGATCGCGGCGTCGGCACCGGCGTCGTCATCATCGACAACGGCACCATCCTCACCAACCTGCACGTCGTCTCGGGCGCCCGGCGCGTCAACGTGACGTTCGCCAACGGGGCGCAATCCGATGCCGTCGTGATCAGCACGCAGCCCGAGAACGACCTCGCAGTGCTGCGCGCGCTCACCATTCCCGACGACCTGGCCGCGGCGACGATGCGCAGCACGGGCGATCTCTCGCCCGGCGACCACGTGATCGCGGTCGGCTTCCCGTTCGGCATCGGCCCGTCGACGTCGTCGGGTGTCGTCTCCGGGCTCAAGCGCCAGTTCCGCTCGCCGGACGGCCAGCAGATGATGTCGAACCTGATCCAGTTCGACGCCGCCGCCAACCCCGGCAACTCGGGCGGCCCGCTCGTCACCATGGACGGCGAGGTCGTCGGCATCGTCACCGCGATCCTCAACCCCTCGCAGCAGCGCGTCTTCGTCGGCATCGGCTTCGCCGTCCCGATCGAGAACGCCGCCAGCGCGGCCGGTCTGCCGCCGTTCTGATCCCTGGCGCCGCGCGACGCGCGGCGCATCCTCGCCCGCCCCGTCCAGGAACCTCTTCGCGCATGGAAAGCAGCCAATTCCCGAACGCCGACGCCGCCACGCTGATGGAGCGCGTGCTCTACGAGGTCAAGCGCGTCGTCGTCGGCCAGGATCACTTCCTCGAGCGCGTGATGGTCGCGGTGCTCGCGCAAGGCCACCTGCTGGTCGAGGGCGTGCCGGGCCTGGCCAAGACGCTCACCGTCAAGACGCTCGCCCAGACGCTGCGCGGCACGTTCAAGCGAATCCAGTTCACCCCCGACCTGGTGCCGGCCGACCTGGTCGGCACCCGCATCTACAACCCGCGCAGCGGTGACTTCAGCACCTCGCTGGGGCCGGTCTTCACGCACCTGCTGCTGGCCGACGAGATCAACCGGGCGCCTGCCAAGGTGCAGAGCGCGCTGCTCGAGGTGATGCAGGAACGCCAGGTCACGATTGCCGGCGAGACCCACAAGGTGCCCGAGCCGTTCCTCGTCATGGCGACGCAGAACCCCATCGAGACCGAGGGCACCTACCCGCTGCCCGAAGCGCAGGTCGACCGCTTCATGATGAAGGTGCTGGTCGACTACCCGAGCGAGGACGAGGAGCTCGTGATCGCGCAGCGCGTCACCGGCGCGCCCGCCGTCGTGTCGGCGGTCGCCAGCATGAGCCAGCTCGCCGAACTGCAGCATGAGTGCCGGCAGGTCTACGTCGATCCGTCGCTGATGCAGTACGCGGTACGGCTGGTGAGCGCGACGCGCCGGCCCGATCGCTACGACCTCGCCGACATCGCCAAGTACCTGACCTTCGGCGCGAGCCCGCGCGCGACCATCGGCCTCATCGAGGGCGCGCGCGCGCTCGCCTTCATGCGCGGTCGCAACTACGCGCTCCCGGAAGACATGAGCGTGCTGATCGGTGACGTGCTGCGGCACCGTCTCGTCCTCTCGTACGAGGCGCTCGCCGAAGGTCTGGACGCCGACCAGCTGATCGCGCGCATCGTGCGCAAGATCCCGGTGCCCGACAAGCCGCTCGAGCGATGAACGCGCGCACGCGCCCGGCGCCCGAACCCGCCGCACCCGCGGCGGCGTCCGACGCGGCCGGCGCCCAGGCGCTGCTGACGCGCCTCGAATGGACCGTGCTGCGCCGCCTCGACGGCATGCTGCAGGGCGACTACCGCACCCTGCTGCGCGGCTCGGGGCTCGACCTGGCCGACCTGCGCGAGTACCAGCACCACGACGACGTCCGCCACATCGACTGGAACGTCACCGCACGCCTGCAGCAGCCCTACGTGCGCCAGTTCACCGAGGACCGCGAGGTCTCGGCGTGGTTCCTGATCGACCTTAGCGGCAGCGTCGACTTCGGTTCCGACCGCCTGACCAAGCGCAACGTGTCGCGCGAGTTCGTCGCGGTGCTCGCGCGCCTGCTCACGCGCCACGGCAACCGCGTCGGCGCCCTGCTCTACGGCAGCTCGGTCGACGCCATGCTGCCGGCGCGCGGCGGACGCGCCCACGTGCTGCAGCTGCTGCAGCTGATGGCGGCCCGGCCTGCCGAGTCTCGCCCCGGCCCCACAGACCTGCGCGAGCTGCTGGCCGCGGGGCAGCGCACGATCCAGCGCCGCAGCAGCGTCTTCGTGCTGTCCGACTTCATCAGCGCACCCGGCTGGGAGCCGCTGCTCGGCCAGCTCGCGATGCGCCACGACGTGACGGCGGTGCGCCTGTTCGACCCGCTCGAGCTCGACCTCCCGGACATCGGCCTGGTCACCATGCGCGACGCCGAGACCGGCGAGCAGATCGTCGTCGACACCCACGACCGACGCTTCCGGGCGCGCTTCCAGGCCGCCGCCGAGCGCCGCGAGAACGCCCTGCGCGAGGCGCTCGGCGCCGCCGGCGTCGACACGCTCGAGCTCGCCACCGACGACGACCTGCTCGACGCCATCATGCGTTTCGCCGAGATGCGCAAGCAGCGCAGCCGACTCGCCAACTGGACCGGCGGGCGCGGCTCGGTGGGGCATCTCGCCCAAGCCAAGACATCGCCATGAATTCGCTCGTCACCTTCATCTGGCCGACCCTGCTGTGGGGCCTGGTCGCCGTCCCGCTGCTGGTCCTGCTCTACGTGTGGCTGCTCAGGCGCCGCAAGCAGACGACGCTGCGCTACGCCAGCCTCGGCCTCGTGAAGGAGGCGCTCGGCGCGCGGCGCGGCTGGCGTCGCCACGTGCCGCCGCTGCTGCTGCTGACCGCGATCATCGCGCTGCTGCTCGCGGCGGCGCGGCCCGCCGCGCTGATCGCGCTGCCCATGACGCAGGAGACGATCGTCCTCGCGATGGACGTCTCGGGGAGCATGCGAGCGACCGACGTGCAGCCGAACCGGCTGATCGCGTCGCAGGAAGCGGCCAAGGCATTCGTCGCCGACCTGCCGCGCGACGTTCGCGTGGCGGTGGTCGCGTTCGCCGGCACCGCCGCGGTGGTGCAGGCGCCGACGCTGAGCCGGGAGGACGTCTACGCAGCGATCGACCGCTTCCAGCTGCAGCGTGCCACCGCGATCGGCAGCGGCATCGTGCTCTCGCTCGCGACGCTGTTCCCGGAAGCGGGCATCGACCTCTCGCAGATCACCGGCCAGCGCAACATGCCGCCAGGCCCGAACGACAAGCCCAAGCCCGAGTTCAAGCCGGTGCCGCCCGGCTCGTACACGTCGGCCGCGATCATCCTGCTCACCGACGGCCAGCGCACCACCGGCCCCGACCCGATCGAGGCCGCCAAGATGGCTGCCGACCGCGGCATACGCGTCTACACCGTCGGCATCGGCACCAAGGAAGGCGAGACGATCGGCTTCGAGGGCTGGTCAATGCGCGTGCGGCTCGACGAGGAGACGCTCAAGACGATTGCCAACCTGACGCGCGCCGACTATTTCTACGCCGGCACCGCCGCCGACCTGAAGAAGGTCTACCAGGGCCTCAGCAACCGCTTCGTCGTCGAGAAGAAGGAAACCGAGATCAGCGGCCTGCTCGCGGGGTTCGGCGCGCTGCTCGTGATGCTGGCGGCGGGGCTTTCTGTCTGGTGGTTCGGAAGGATCGCTTAGTGGCGCTGGCGAATCGCTGCGCGATTCGCCAGCGGATCTGATCAGTGTGATCAGGACCGGCGGAGCCGGATCCTGGCCCCATGAGAGGTCGCGCTGCGTGTGCCTGCGCGCGACCTGGAGCAGGCAGCTGCGCTGCCTGCGTAGCGAGGCAGCCAGCGCGGACGCCTCGCTGCGCCGGCTTGTGCATAGCACTGAAAACGCCAGGACGGCGGCGATTTGGGTCGGCGCTTGACTTTCAGCTTGCCGCCGGAGGCACGGCCGTTCGCTGAACGCTCGCACCACATCCAGTTTGCAACTGTGGCCGGGGATTGCTTCGCGTGCGGCAGCGGGGATGAGCGGGAGCGTTCGGCCTCATCTCCTGCGGACGCATCAACCGGCTGATACAGCTCAACCGAACCGCCCCTGCATGAACCAGCCCTGGCGAGGTTCACCGTCGGTCTCCAGCGGCAGGCGGGCGCGGTAGATCCAGACCAGGGCGCCATCGCCGTTCTGGGCGATGAAGTAGTCGCGTTCGGCGAGGCTGCAGTCCCACCAGCCGGTCTCGATGCGCTCGGGGCCGCTCAGCAGTTGCAGCGGCGAGCCGTCGAGGAAGGGGCGCGACTGGCGCTCGGGGAGCGGCTGCGGCTCGGGCAGCAGCCAGACCGGGCGGCGCGCGGCGCCGGCAGCCCCTGCGATCGACGAGCCGGCGGCGCGGGGCGCCTTCACGAGACGCTCGACGCGTGCGGCGTCGACCGCCTGCAGCGCGCTCGCGCGCTCGGGGCGGTGCTCGTCGAGCGGCGCGAGGCGCTGCACCTGCGCGGCGCCCAGGCGCGCCTGCAGGCGCTCGATCAGCCGGGTCAGGCCTTCGACCTCGCTGCGCGCGGTCGGGAACAGCTCGCTGTTCGGCGCGGCACGGCGCGCGATGTCGGCGGCGGCGAGGCGCAGATCGAGCGTCGGCGCCGGCAGCTCGATGCGCGCGAGCCGCTCGCGCAGCAGCACCAGGAGGTGCTCGCGGTCGCGCGACGGCTCCGCGAGCGCGATCTCGAGCACGCTCTCGGCGGGCGTCGCGCTGCTGCGGCGCCAGCGCGTCTCGTGCTGCATCACCAGCGTGAAGCGGCGCACGAACGCGTGCTGCGCGCTCAGCCAGGCGACGAGCCGCGCCAGCAGCACCGCCGCGCCGTGCAGCAGCTGCTCGGTGGTGTCCGCCCGCGCGAACAGTTCGAGGCGGCTTTCGAAGGTCGCCGGCAGTGCCAGCGGGACGCGCGGATCGGGCCGTGTGCCGAGCGCGGCGTCGAGCTCGGCGAGCAGCGCCTCGCCGAAGCGCCGCGCCAGCCCGGCGCGTGGCAGGGCGCGCAGGTCGCCGAGCGTGCGCAGCCCCATCGCCTGCAGCGCGTCGCGGTGCTCGCGGCCGGCGCCGAGGCGCCACACCGGCAGCTCGTCGAGCGCGCGCTGCAGCGCCGCGTCGTCGGCGCAATGGCAGTCGGGGTGCTGACGCGCGAGCAGCGCGGCGCCCTGCGCGGTCGGCGCGGTTGCGCAATGCACCACGTGGCCGAGCGGCGCGAGTGCGCGGCCGAGCCGCTGCAGCAGGCGCTCGAGGCCGCCGAAGTAGCGCAGGCTCGCCTCGACCTCGAGCAGCACGGTGTGCGCGTCGTCGAACGGGTGGCCCGCGCGCGCGATCACGACCTGCGGGGTGAAGGCGAGCGCGGCGTGCGCGACCGGCAGCAGCGCGGCCGCGTCGCGCGCGGCGTCGGCCTGGCCGAGCACGAGCTGCGGCGCGAGCGCGAGCGCGGTGGCGCGCTTGAGCCCGGGCCGCACGCCGAGCGCCTGCGCAACGGCGTTGCCCGCGACGATGCGGTGCGCGTCGATCAGCGCGATCGGTGCCGGCGTGGCCGAGTCGCTGCCCGCTCCCGCAGCGGTGCCTGCGCCGCCGTCGCCGGCATGCACCTCAGTGCCTGCCGCTGCGGGCCTGCCAGCGAGCGTCGCCTCGAACGACTCGAGCGACAGCGACGGCAGATGCAGCGCGATCCAGAGCACGACGTCACCCGGCGCTTCACGGCGAACGGCCGGCCGTCAGGCCAGGTTCACGAAGGTCGCGGCGCGCAGGGCGAGCGCGTCGGGCACCCGTGCGCGCTGACGCGCCGCGGCCGACAGCACCGGCGCCAGCGCGAGCTGCAGCGGCGTCTCGAGCGGCGGCCCGCGGCGCTTGAGGATGCGCAGCTCGAGCCGGTCGGCGCCGCCCGGCCGCAGCGCCAGGCGCAGCGGCGACGCGGTCGGGCGCGCCTCGGCGGCCATCTCGCGCAGCACGAACGCCGGGCCGTCGTGGGCGTGCGCGGCGATCTGCAGGCGGCGCAGGTGCTCGGCGCGAAGGCGCGCCGGCAGCCACGCGACGATCGCGCCGACGTGGCCGCTCTTCAAGGCCTGCTCGAGCGCCCACAGGCTGTCGCTGCCTGGAATCACGCGCGCGCGCGTGTGGATGATCAGCAGCTGCTCGACGTCGAAGCCGAGCTGCTGGAGCGCCGCCGCCGAGAGCGCCGCCGGCGGGTCGAACAGCATCACCAGACGGCCGGCGCGCTGCGTCGCGACCAGCGCCGGCGCGAGCAGGCGGATCTCGCCGACACCCGGGTGCCGCAGCAGCAGTTCGCTGAGCACGCGGCGCGGCCAGCCGCCGCCCGGCAGTTGCGCGTTGAGCGCCGCGAAGCCGCTCGGCAGCGTGTCGGCGCCCTGGCGGCCGAGCTGGCTCCCCAGCCAGAGCATCGGGTGCAGCGTCTCGGGCGAGCGCACGTCGGCCGGCGGGGCATCCGAAAGCACAGCCTCCGCAGACGGAGCGCGAGCTGCCACCGGCTCTGCTGCAAGGCTGTGCACCGGGAGCGCCTGCCCTGCGGTGGGCGCGCGCAGCGCCGCCTCGCCGGATCGAACCGGTGCGGGCGGCGTGGCGAGGGCGGGTGCGGCGTCCATGTCGGTACTGTACGTTTATACAGTACCCGCTTCAAATGCGCGACGCGGTCGGTTCGCACGGCCGACCGGTTCGATGCCGCCCGCCGCGGGTTCGAGAGCGCTGCCGCGGAACCCGTCGAGCCCGCCACGACCTGCCGAAGCGCCCGTCACCGGGGTCGATCGGGATGTCGCCGCCGAGGACGGCTTCGTATCATCGCCCGCAGCCGCCGCACGCCTTGCGGCGCAGCCAACGAACGCGGGAGACACGATGAATGGCTCGATGATGCAGCAGCCGCTGCTGATTTCCTCGCTGCTGGTCCACGCCGAGCGGCACCACGGCGAGCAGGAGGTGGTGTCGCGGCGCGTCGAGGGCGACATCCACCGCTACACCTACCGCGACATGGCGGCGCGCTCGCGCCGCATGGCCAACGCCCTCGCGACGCTCGGCGTCGCCGACAGCGAGCGCGTCGCCACCCTGGCATGGAACGGCTACCGCCACATGGAGCTGTACTACGCGGTGTCGGGCAGCGGCGCCGTGCTGCACACGCTCAACCCGCGCCTGCACCCCGACCAGCTGCTCTACATCGTCGACCACGCCGAGGACGCGCTGCTGTTCTTCGACCTGACCTTCCTGCCGCTGGTCGAGGCGATCGCCTCGCGCGTGAAAACGGTGCGCCGCTTCGTCGCCATGACCGACCGCGCGCACATGCCCGCGTCGACCAAGATCCCCGACCTGCTCTGCTACGAGGACCTGATCGACGCCGAGAACGACCGCTACGTCTGGCCGAGCTTCGACGAGAACCATGCCTCGTCGCTCTGCTACACGTCGGGCACCACCGGCAACCCGAAGGGCGTGCTGTACAGCCACCGCTCGACGCTGCTGCATACCTACGCGATCGCCCTGCCGGACTCGCTCGGCTGCTCGTCGGCCGACGCCATCCTGCCGGTGGTGCCGATGTTCCACGTCAACGCATGGGGCCTGCCGTACGCGGCTTGCATGACCGGCTCGAAGCTGGTGTTTCCCGGCCCCGGGCTCGACGGCAAGTCGCTCTACGAGCTGTTCGAGTCCGAGCGCGTCACCGTCTCGGCGGGCGTGCCGACGGTCTGGCAGGGCCTTCTCGGCTATGTCGAGGCCAACGACCTGCGCTTCTCGACCATGCGGCGCACCGTGATCGGCGGCTCGGCGTGTCCGCCGGCCATGATGACGGCGTTCCAGGAGCGCTACGACGTGCGCGTGCTGCACGCCTGGGGCATGACCGAGATGAGTCCGGTCGGCACGGTCGCCATCCTCAAGGGCCGCCAGCTCGAGCGCAGTGCCGAGGAGCGCTTCGCCCTGCAGAGCAAGCAGGGCCGCGCGGTGTTCGGCGTCGACATGAAGATCGTCGGCGCCGACGGGGCGGAGCTGCCGTGGGACGGCAAGACCTCGGGTGAGCTGATGGTGCGCGGGCCGTGGGTGGTCAGCGAGTACTTCAAGGGCGAGGGCGGCAACCCGCTCGTCGAGGACGCGGCCGGCCACGGCTGGTTCCCGACCGGCGACGTCGCGACCATCGACGCCGACGGCTTCATGCAGATCACCGACCGCAGCAAGGACGTCATCAAGTCCGGCGGCGAATGGATCGGCTCGATCGACCTCGAGAACATCGCGATGGCGCACCCCAAGGTCGCAATGGCCGCCTGCATCGCCGCCCAGCACCCCAAGTGGGACGAGCGTCCGCTGCTGGTGGTGGTCAAGAAGCCGGGCGCCGAGCTCGAGCGCGACGAGCTGCTGTCGTTCTACGAGGGCCGCATCGCCAAGTGGTGGACGCCCGACGACGTGGTCTTCGTCGATGCGATCCCGCTCGGCGCCACCGGCAAGATGCTGAAGAACCGGCTGCGCGAGCAGTACGGCCGCCACCTCGTCGAGCGCGCTTGACGCCAGCTTCCGCCTCGGCGCCGCGGCGCGGCCGCGGTGCCGGGGCCCGCGTGCGATGAACGTCGGCGCCCTCGCCGCCGGCATGGCGTTCATCCTCTGGGGCCTGATGCCGCTCTACCTGCGGCTGGTGCCCGGCGTGCCGCCGCTCGAGGTGCTGTCGAACCGCATCGTCTGGGCGCTCGCGGTGCTCTGGGTCGCGATGGTCTGGCGCGGCCGCTGGGGCTGGCTGCGCACCGCGCGCGAGCCGCGCGTGCTCGCGGCGTTCGCGGCGAGCGCGCTGCTGCTGTCGGCGAACTGGGTCACCTACATCTGGGCCGTCGGTCAGGGCCGCATCGTCGAGTCGAGCCTGGGCTACTTCATGACGCCGCTCGTCAACGTGCTGCTCGGCTACACGGTGCTGCGCGAATATCCGCGCCGTGCGCAATGGGTCGCGCTCGCGATCGCGAGCGTCGGCGTGGTCTGGATGACGGTCGCGACCGGTGCGCTGCCGTGGATCGGGCTGATCCTTGCAGCGACGTTCGGCGTCTATGGTCTGTTGCGCAAGGTGGCCGCGATCGACGCCCTCGAGGGGCTCACGCTCGAGACGACGTTGCTGGCGCCGTTCGGCATCGCAGGGCTGTGGTGGTGGTGGGGCAGCGGGCCGACGAGCTTCCCGAGTGCCGGTCCGGCGGTGACCGTCTGGCTGCTCGGCCTCGGCCCGATCACCGCGGTGCCGCTGCTGCTGTTCGCGGTCGGTGCGCGGCGCCTTTCGATGGCGTCGCTCGGGATGATGCAGTACCTGGGGCCGACGCTGCAGTTCCTGGTCGGGGTCTGGATTTTCGACGAGCCGTTCGGGCCCGACCGCCTCGTGGGCTTCGGCCTCATCTGGATCGCGCTCGCGGTCTACAGCGCCGATGCCCTCCGCAACGCGCGCCTGACGCGGCGCGACGTCGCGGAGCCGGCGACGAGCGCCGGCTGATCAGATCGGGCCGGCGGGCGCCGGCCGAGTCGCGCTGCCGGCGACGCGCGCCGGCCCTGCCGTCAGTTGGCGGCGATCACCTGCGCCGCGGCGTTGACGACCGCGGCGATGCGGCCGATGTCGCGCAGCTGCTGGGTGGTGCGGCCTTCCTTCTTCAGAAGGGCGTAGTGCGACGACACGCAGAAATGGCACTTGCCGACGATCGACGCAGCGAGCGCGTAGGCCTCGAACTTCGCCTTCGAGACCCCGCCCGACGTCGCGTACGCGTTCATGCGCAGCTCGGCGCGCTGCGTCTTCAGGTCCTCGTCGTTCGCCATCTCGACATACGGGTACCAGACGTTGTTCATCCCCATCAGCGCGGCCGCGGTCAGCGCGGCGTTCGCCTCGCCTTCGGGCAGCGCCGCCTTGAACGCGTCGACCAGCGGCTTGCTCTTGGCGGCGAAGGCGGCGGCGAGCGCGACGCCGAGCGCGTCCTCGGGCGCGAGGCTCGAGCGCGCGATCACGCCGTCGAGGTTCAGGCGAATGTCTTTCGCGTAGTCGGGGATCTGTTCCTTGATCGCGTTGAGGAATTCCATGGTTCAGCTCCGTTGCAGGATGAAAAAAGGCCCGCCGAAGCGGGCCTTCGTGCGAAGGACGGGTTCGGTGCCGATCAGAGCGTCGAGCCGCCGACGCTGCGGTTGCACGGGCAGAGCTCGTCGGTCTGCAGGCCGTCGAGAATGCGCAGCACTTCGTCCGGGCTGCGACCCACGTTCAGGTTGTTCACGCTGACGTGCTGGATCGTGTTGTCCGGGTCGACGATGAAGGTCGCGCGCAGGGCGACGCCTTCGTTCTTGTCGCGAACGCCGAGCTGGTCGACGAGCTGACCGCGGCTGTCGGCGAAGCTCCAGTGGGCCAGGCTCTTCAGCTCCGGGTGCTCACGGCGCCAGCCGAGCTTCGAGAACTCGTTGTCGACCGAGCCGCCGAGCAGGACGGCATCGCGCTCCTCGAACTGCTTGGCGAGCTTGTCGAAGCCGACGATCTCGGTCGGGCAGACGAAGGTGAAGTCCTTCGGCCAGAAGTAGATGACCTTCCACTTGCCGGGAAAGCTCGACTCGGTGATGGTCTCGAACGCCGAAGCGCCGTTTTCCTCGTGCTGGTTGAAGCCGGGCTTGACGCCGACGACGGAGAAGGATTCGAGCTTGTCGCCAATGGTTTTCATGGTGTGACTCCGTTGTAGAAGTTGAGGGAAGGTTCGGACAGACGCTATTATGGCTATCAGAACCGAAATGTCCATCGCCTCTAGCTATCGCGCACATTGGGTGCGAGGCGACGGAAGCCATCGCGCGGCTCGACGAATCCTAGCCGTGCACGAAAGCCGCATCGAGAGCAGCCCTGCACCGGAAACGCCAGCCAGTTCGGCCGTCGTCGACGTGCCCCGGCTCGAAACGTGTCGTCGGATGCGCTAAACTGCGCCGGCGCGTGGGGGGGTAGCTCAGCTGGGAGAGCGTCGCGTTCGCAATGCGAAGGTCGGGAGTTCGATCCTCCTCCTCTCCACCACCAACATGAAAAGCCAGGCAGTGCCTGGCTTTTTCTTTGGGCGGGCCAAACCGACATCGGCCTCTGGCGTCGACGGGAGTCGATGCCGTTGTCCCCGAGCCTCGCATGCGGCGCCCCCTGCCGCATCTGCCCTCCTCCACCGGCTCGTCAGATCGCGTCCTCTCCGACAAGGCCACGGCGCGTCGTCCTTCGGGGTTAGCGATGGGGCGGGTGCACGAACGTGCGAGCATCATCGCCGGCAGGCGTCATGGCGGCGCCGCAGCACGGAGGACAAGAAGATGGCGAACGAAGACAACGGCAAGCGTGTGGTTCTGGTCACCGGCGGCATGGGCGGCCTCGGCGAAACCATCTCGACCAAGATGGCCGACGCCGGCTACCGGGTGGTCGTCACTTATTCGCCGGGCAACACCAAGCATGGCGAATGGGTCGCCAACATGAAGGCCAACGGCTACGAGATCCTCGCGGTCGGCTGCGACGTCTCCGACTTCGATTCGTGCGCCAAGGCGGTCGCCGAGGTGCACAGCCGCGTCGGTGACGTCGACATCCTCGTCAACAACGCCGGCATCACGCGCGACATGACGTTCAAGAAGATGGACAAGCCGAACTGGGACGCCGTGATGCGAACCAACCTCGACAGCCTCTTCAACATGAGCAAGCAGGTCGTCGACGGCATGGTCGAGCGCGGCTGGGGCCGCGTCATCAACGTCTCGTCGGTGAACGGCTCGAAGGGCGCGTTCGGACAGACCAACTACTCGGCCGCGAAGGCCGGCGTGCACGGCTTCAGCAAGGCGCTCGCGCTCGAGGTCGCCAGGAAGGGCGTCACCGTCAACACCATCTCGCCGGGCTACATCGGCACCAAGATGGTCACCGCGATCCCCGAGGACATCCTCAACACCAAGATCCTGCCGCAGATCCCGGTCGGCCGGCTCGGCAAGCCCGAGGAAGTCGCCGGGCTCATCATCTACCTGGCGTCCGAAGAAGCAGCCTTCGTCACCGGTGCCAACATCGCCATCAACGGCGGCCAGCACATGCAGTGACCCGCGGCGGCACGCGGCGTGCCCTGCCCCACCGTCCGCGGGGCACGCGCCGCGTGGCCTCGATCCACTCCAACGACGAGGACCTCTCATGATCAAGTCAGGGATCGACCAGGATGCGCTGGTGACGCTGTTCTCGGAGGCGAGCGCCAAGCAGGGCGACTCGCTGCGCCAGGCGGTGAGCGCCGCGACGCTGAAGGCGCTGCAGAGCCGCGAACTCACCATCGAGAACATCCGCAAGGTCGTCAAGTCGGTGACGCAGGCGGCGTCCACCGGCGCCGCGCAGAACGCGCTGCCCAACGTCGACGTCGAGGGCATGCTCGAGAAGGCGCTCGCCGGCATCGACTCGGCGCTGCTGCAGGCGGTCGAGGCGAACCGCAAGGCCCTGCAGCAGTTCGTCGACCAGGGCACCGGCCTGCAGGAGAAGCAGCTCAAGACCGCGCTTGCCAATGTCGAGAAGATGGAGGACGTGTTCTTCGACGCCGTCCGCAAGGCGGTGCCGAGCGGCGGCCCGCTGCAGGGCGCGTGGGAGCAGGCGCTGAGCGCGATGCAGATGAAGGGCAGCGAGACCGGTGCGCAGGCCACGCGCACGGTCGAGGAACTGACGCAGCGCGCGCAGACCGCCTTGCGCGACAGCCGCGCCACCAGCATGCGCGCCGCGCAGGCGATGCTCGACAGCTATGCGGCGATGGTGAGCGGCGTCCTGCTCGGCATGTCGGAAGGCCTGCAGGCGGGACGCGCTGGCGCCACGCAGCAGTCGTCGGCCGAGCCTGCGGCGGGTGACGAAAGCGACGGCGGCGGCGATGCCAAGCCGGCGCGCGGCCGCAAGCGCTGAAGCGTCGCGGGCGGGAGGCGGCGCCCGCCGGCGCTGCCGCGCAGCGCCGGGGTCAGCGCGCCGGCACGTCGGCGCCGAGGTCGCGCAGCAGGCTCTCGACGCGCTCGCTGACCGCCCGGTCCATGGTGATCGGGCGCCCCCACTCGCGCGTCGTCTCGCCGGGCCACTTGTTGGTCGCGTCGAGCCCGAGCTTGCCGCCGAGGCCTGCGTCGGGTGAGGCGAAGTCGAGGTAGTCGATCGGCGTGCGGTCGACCAGCACGCTGTCGCGCACCGGGTCCATGCGGGTCGTCACGGCCCAGATCACGTCGGCCCAGCTGCGCACGTCGACATCGTCGTCGGTGACGACGATGAACTTGGTGTACATGAACTGGCGGAGAAAACTCCACACGCCGAACATCACGCGCTTGGCGTGTCCCGGGTAGCGCTTCTTGATGCTCACGATCGCCATCCGGTAGCTGCAGCCCTCGGGCGGCAGGTAGAAGTCGACGATCTCCGGAAACTGCCGCTGCAGGATCGGTACGAACACCTCGTTGAGCGCGACGCCGAGCACCGCCGGCTCGTCGGGCGGCTTGCCCGTGTAGGTGGAGTGATAGATCGGGTCGGCGCGATGCGTCAGGCGCCTGATCTCGAACACCGGGAACCAGGCCTGCTCGTTGTAGTAGCCGGTGTGGTCGCCGAACGGACCCTCGAGCGCGTGCAGGTACCCGTCGATCGACTTGAGCGGCACGCCGTGCTCGCTGACGCCCTCGAAGCCGGCAGGCGATGGCGGGATGTGGCCTTCGAGCACGATCTCGGCGTGCGCCGGCACCTGCAGCGCCGCGCCCGCGTCGCCGACGCCGGCTTCCACGAGTTCGGTGCGGCTGCCGCGCAGCAGGCCGGCGAACTGATATTCCGAAAGCGTGTCGGGCACCGGCGTCACCGCCCCGAGGATGGTCGCCGGGTCGGCACCGAGCGCGACCGCGACCGGGAACGGCTCGCCGGGCTTGGCAGCGGCGAATTCGGCGAAGTCGAGCGCGCCGCCGCGATGCGCGAGCCAGCGCATGATCACCTGTCGCGGCCCGATCACCTGCTGGCGGTAGATGCCGAGGTTCTGGCGCGCGCGTGAACCGGGCGAGCCCTGCGGCCCGCGCGTCACGACGAGGCCCCAGGTGATCAGCGGCCCGGCGTCGCCCGGCCAGCAGGTCTGCACCGGCCAGCGCGCGAGGTCGATCTCGGCTCCCTCAACGACGTGCTCCTGGCACGGAGCGCGCCGCAGCGTCGCCGGCTTCATCGACCACACCGCGCGCGCAAGCTCGAACAGCCGGCCGGCGTCGCGCAGGCCGCGTGGCGGCTCGGGCTCCTTCAGGCTCGCCAGCACGCGGCCGATGTCGCGCAATTCGGAGACGTCGCCCGAGCCCATCGCGAGCGCGACGCGCCGCGTGGTGCCGAACAGATTCGTCAGCACCGGAATGGTCGAACCCACCGGATGCGTGAACAGCAGAGCGGGCCCGCTGCTGCGCAGCACCGCGTCGCTGACCGCCGTCATCTCCAGGATGGGCGAGACCGGCTCGACGACCTTGCGGAGGTCGGAAATGCGCTCGAGCCCGGCCAGAAACTCGCGAAGATCGCGGTACTTCATACAAATAAGTTCTGATCCGCCATTCTCTTAGTGTTGACCAGGAATGAAGTGGCTTTCCATAATCGCGCCCTCGCTGAGTTCGCACGCCGGCCACCCACGCCGGCGCCTCGGGCTCGTTTCGATGCTCGCCGTGCCGGCTCTGCCCGCGGCGAGCCGGGGCGCCGGATTATGGCCACCCCGCCGCGCCAGGTTTGACGATGACCGGCTACCCGCCGGGCTTGCGTCAGGAGATCTGCGAATGACCCTGTTGGACCGCTTGCATCGCTCGGCCCGAACCCTCCCGCGCGCCACCCTGCACTCGCTCGGCGTCTTCACCAAGGACGTCGGTCGCGGGCTGCTCGAGGTGAGCCACAACTCGTTCGCCGTGATCGGCTTCGTGCTGGTCAGCGGCGTCGTGTTCGCCGGCACCCAGCCCGAGATCCGCCACGAGCTCGAGGCGCGTGCGCTCGGCTGGCTGCAGGAGCGCCACGGCGCACGCCCCGAGCCGGTCGCCGCGGCGGCGGAGCCGGCCGCCGCGGAGCCGCTGGTGTTCGACGAGCCCGACGCGATCGCCCGCGCGACCGCCGCCGATCCGAAGCAGTTGAGCCGCCAGCAGGCCGCGGTCGCGCAGTGGCTGTCGCGGCGCTACAAGGTTGCGCTCGAGCCGGTCAGCCGGCTGGTGCAGGAAGCCTGGCAGGTCGGCGCGCGCAGCCGCCTCGACCCGACGCTGATCCTCGCGATCATGGCGATCGAGTCGAGCTTCAATCCGTTCGCGCAGAGCGCGGTCGGCGCGCAGGGCCTGATGCAGGTCATGACCAAGGTCCACAACGACAAGTACGAGCCGTTCGGGGGCCGTCACGCGGCGTTCGACCCGGTGACCAACCTGCGCGTCGGCGTCCAGGTTCTCAAGGAATGCATCGCGCGTGCCGGCAGCGTCGAAGGGGGCCTCCGCTTCTATGTCGGCGCCGCCAATCTCGCCGACGACGGCGGCTACGCCGGCAAGGTGCTGAACGAGCAGAGCACGCTGCGTCAGGTCGCCGGCCTGCCGAGCCTCGCGCCGCGCGTCTTCGTGCGCGCGCCGGCCGCCGAGGCGAGCCCGGCGGCCACGCCGGCGATCGACCCCGCGTCCGCCGCGCCGGTCGCCGAAAATCTGCCGCCGGAGCAGGTCGCGCTGCTGCGCTGACCGCGCGCGGAGTTCGCTCCGCTACACTCGCCTCGCTGCGCGACTGGCGATTGGCCCCACGGGCCTGAGGTGGACGACCACCGGGGAGCGCGGCCGGCGGGGCACGGAGCCTGCGCCGATCAGCCGTTCGCCTGGGCAGCCCTCCCGGCAGCGTCGCGCGACGCGTGCCGGCCGGGATCCTTCGAGAAGGACTGCCACACCATGTTCGACCGCTCCACGTCCACCGTCGCCCAGGTCGATCCCGAGATCTGGGCTGCCATCCAGAGCGAGAACCTGCGCCAGGAAGACCACATCGAGCTGATCGCGTCCGAGAACTACGCGTCGCCGGCGGTGATGGCCGCGCAGGGAAGCCAGCTCACCAACAAGTACGCCGAGGGCTACCCGGGCAAGCGTTACTACGGCGGCTGCGAGTTCGTCGACCAGGTCGAGCAGCTCGCCATCGATCGCCTGAAGCAGCTGTTCGGCGCCGGCTACGCCAACGTGCAGCCGAACTCGGGCTCGCAGGCGAACCAGGCGGTGCTCTTCGGCCTGCTCGAGCCGGGCGACACCATCATGGGCATGAGCCTCGCCGAAGGCGGCCACCTCACCCACGGCATGCCGCTCAACATGAGCGGCAAGTGGTTCAAGGTGGTGAGCTACGGCCTCACCGCCGACGAGTCGATCGATTACGAGCAGGTGGAGCGCCTCGCCCGCGAGCACAGGCCCAAGCTGATCATCGCCGGCGCCTCGGCGTACAGCCTGCGCATCGACTTCGAGCGCTTCGCGCGCATCGCGGGCGAGATCGGCGCCTTCTTCATGGTCGACATGGCGCACTACGCCGGCCTCATCGCCGCGGGCGTCTACCCGAACCCGGTGCCGCATGCGCACGTGGTGACGTCGACCACGCACAAGAGCCTGCGCGGCCCGCGCGGCGGCATCATCCTGATGAACGACGAGGCGATCGCCAAGAAGATCAACAGCGCGATCTTTCCCGGCATCCAGGGCGGCCCGCTGATGCACGTGATCGCCGGCAAGGCGGTCGCGTTCAAGGAGGCGCTCGGACCGGACTTCAAGCGCTACCAGCAGCAGGTGGTCGCCAATGCGGCGGTGCTCGCGAACACCCTGACCGAACGGGGCCTGCGCATCGTGAGCGGGCGCACCGAGAGTCACGTGATGCTGGTCGACCTGCGGCCGAAGAACCTCACCGGCAAGGAAGCCGAGGCGATCCTCGGGCGCGCGCACATGACGTGCAACAAGAACGGCATCCCGAACGACCCGCAAAAGCCGATGGTGACGAGCGGCATCCGCCTCGGCACGCCGGCGCTCACGACGCGCGGCTTCGGCGCGGAGGAGACGCGGCGCACCGCGCACCTGATCGCCGACGTGCTCGACGCGCCGCACGACGAGGCGGTGCTCGCCGAGGTGCGCGGCAAGGTCGGCGCGCTGACGCGCGACTTCCCCGTCTACCGCTGAGCCCGACGGCCCGTGCGCTGCCCGTTCTGCAGCAGCGACGAGACGCAGGTCGTCGAGACGCGCGACTCGGACGAGGGTGACGTCGTCCGCCGTCGCCGTCGCTGCGCGCACTGCGACAAGCGTTTCACGACCTACGAGCGCGCCGAGATCGCGCTGCCGAGCGTCGTCAAGAAGGACGGCACGCGGGCCGAGTTCGACGCCGGCAAGCTGCGCGCGTCGATGGTGCTCGCGCTGAGGAAGCGCCCCGTCAGCGTCGAGCAGATCGACGCGGCCCTCGAGCGCATCCAGGACAAGCTGCTCAACAGCGGCGCCAAGGAAGTGGCCTCGTCGCGGCTGGGCGAGCTCGTGATGCGCGAGCTCAAGCGGATCGACAAGGTCGCGTACGTGCGCTTCGCGTCGGTCTACCGCAGCTTCGAGGACGTCGACGAGTTCCGCCAGCTGATCCGCGACATCTGAGCGCGCACCGGCACCGACGGGTCGTCCCGCGCTGCCGGTCACGCCGCAGCCCCCGACAGCGAGGGCACCCCGGCGCCCTCCCCCGCCATACCCCTTGCCACGGGATCGTTCGGCCACGGCCGCGTTCCTAGAGTGGCGTCATGGCACACGCGAATGCGATCCGACCGGCTGGCGCCAGGCGCGCCGCCCGCGGGTTCACGCTGATCGAGGCGGCAATCGTCCTCGCGGTCGCCATGGTGATCGCGTTTGCGGTCGCGCCGACCTTCCAGGAGATGATCGACACGCGCCGTCTCGTCGGTGCCGCCGATCAGCTCGCGAGCGACCTCCAGCACGTGCGCAGCGCCGCGGTCGCGCGCAACCAGACGCTCCGGGTGAGCTTCCATACGTCGGCGGCGTTCAGCTGCTACGTCGTGCACACCGGTGGCATCGACGACTGCACCTGCGCCGCGACCGGCGCCGCCGTCTGCAACGCCGACGTGCGTGCGCTGAAGACGATCGCGCTTCCCGCCGGCCGCATCGGCATCGCCGCCAACGTCGCCTCGATCGCTTTCGATCCGGTGCACGGCACCAGCACGCCGACCGGCACGCTGCGCGTCACCGATGCGCGCGGCCGCGCCATCCATCACGTCGTCAACATCATGGGCCGGGTCCGCTCGTGCACGCCGCTCGGCGCGGTGGCGGGCTATCGCGCCTGCTGAAGGAGATCGCGAACGATGAAGCCCGCCCGCCTGCCCCGTCGCCGCGTGCGCGGCTTCACGCTGGTCGAGTCGATGGTCGTGGTCGCGATCGTCGGCGTGCTGTCGAGCATCGCGCTGCCGTCGATGGAAGGTCACGTGCTGCGCGCGCGGCGCAGCGACGCATTGGTCTCGCTGATGCGCGCCCAGCTCGCCGAGGAGCGCTGGCTCGCGAACTCGGCAGCGTTCGGAAGCCTCGCCGAGATCGGGGTGGCCGAGCGCTCGAGCGCCGGCCACTACACGCTCGAGCTCGCAGCGGCACCCGGCGGCTACCGCATCACCGCCACGGCGACAGGCGCGCAGACCCGCGACCGCGCGTGCCGCGTGCTGCGCGTGCAGATGGCGGGCGGCGACCTCACGTTCGCGTCGGGTTCCGACGCCGAGGTGGCGAACGACGCAGGACCGAACCGTGCGTGCTGGAACCGCTGAGCCGTGCCGGCGCGTCCGGGCGCCGCGACCGCGCGGTGCGGCATCGCATCGCGCTCGGGCGCGCTCCTCGCAGCGCGGCCTCTCGCTCGTCGAGCTGATGGTGAGCGCGGCGGTGTCGCTGGCCGTGGTCGCCGCCGGCTCGACCGTGCTCGCCGGAAGCTTCCACGAAGGTCGCGCGCTTCGCACCGAGACGCGGCTCTTGCAGGAGCTGCGCAGCGCCGGCGACGTGATCGGTCGCGACCTGCGACGGGCGGGCTATTGGGGCGACGCCACCGGTTCGCTCGCGCTGCACGCGACCGGGGCGCCGGCGTCGAACCCGTACACCGAACTCGTTCCCGCCGCGGCAGCGTCGGACGCGATCGCGTTCCGGCTCTCGCGCGACAGCCACGAGAACAACCACGTCGATCCGGACGAGCAGTACGGCTTTCGCCTGCGCCACGGCGTCATCGAGATTCAGCTGGGCGGCAGCAGCTGGCAGGCGCTGACCGACAGCAGCGCGGTCGTCGTCAGCACCTTCCGCATCACGCCGGCGAGCGGCGAGATCAGCCTCGAGGCGTATTGCGCGGAGCCGTGTGCCGCCGGCAGCACGACCTGCCCGCCGCGCCAGCAGGTGCGCAGCCTCGACGTGACGATCGGCGCGCGCTCGTCACTCGACCCGCGCGTCACACGCACCGTGCAGACCCGGGTGCGGCTGCGCAACGATCGCATCGTCGGGGCGTGCTCGTGAGCCGCTCGATGCAGCGGGGTGCGCCGCGCCCTCGTCAGGGCGGCGCGGCTGCCCTCTTGATGACGACGCTGCTGTTCTTCGCGATGCTGCTCGGCGTCGCCTACAGCCACCGCGAGCTGATCGTCGAGCAGCGCACCGCGGCGAATCAGGTGCGATCGACCCAGGCATTCGAGGCCGCCGAAGCCGGGCTCGAGTGGGTGATCGCGCGCATCAACGACAACCGCCGCATCGGCGACGACTGCGAGCCCCTCGGGGGCGGTGCCGCCTCGTTGCGCGACCGCTGGCTGCGCTTCGAGCCGGCCAGCCGGCGTCATCTGCCGATCACGTGGCACGACGGTGCGGGGGAGGTCCCGACCGAGGCGGCTTGCGTGCGCGGCGCGGACGGCTGGATCTGCCACTGCCCCGCCGGTGCGTTCGCGCTCGCGCCGCCGGCGGCCGCGGCTGCCGCCGCGTTCCGCGTGCACGTGATGCCCGGCGACCGACCCGGTGCGGTGCGCGTGGTGTCGAGCGGCTGTGTAGGCGTCGCCAACGCGTGCCGGGGCGCGGCCGACGAACTCGGCGCGACCGCCCGCCTCGAGGTCGCGCTCGGCCTGCTGCCGGCGCTGCGTAGCCTGCCGGTGGCGGCGCTCACCGCACGCGGCGACATCGCGAGCGGCGCCGGCTTCGCCGCGAAGAACGCCGATCCGTCGAGCGGCGTGGCGTTGCATGCAGGTGCGCGCATCGATGCCCCTCATGTGGAGCTCGCCGGCCCGGCAGGCAGCGCACTCGCCACCACGGCGATCGCCGGCGACGCCGCTGTCGCGGCGCAGCCGCCCGAGCGCCTCTTCGCCGCGCTGTTCGGCGCCGAGCCGGCGCGCTGGAGCACGCAGCCGAACGTGGTCGAGGTCGAGTGCGCGCTCGACTGCGCCGGCGCGCTGTCGCGGGCGCTGAGCGGCGGCGGCGAGAACGCCATCCTGCACGTCAGCGGCGACGCGTCGCTCGTCGGGCCCGTCACGCTCGGTTCGCCGCGCGCGCCGGTGCTGATCGTCGCCAGCGGCACGCTCGCGCTCAGCGGCGCGGTCTCGGTCCAGGGCGTGGTTTACGCCGGCGCGCTCGCCTGGACCGGCAGCGGCGGCGCCATCCACGGTGCGGCCATCAGCGAGAGCGACTACACCGGCAGCGGCTCGCCGAGCTTCGTCTACGACCCGCTCGTGCTCGAACGCTTGCGCGGGGCCGGCACCTTCGCGCGCGTCAGCGGAAGCTGGCGCGACTTCTGAGCGCTGCGAAAACCGCCCATGTCGATAAGACGGATCCGTCGCTGCGTCGATGGCAGCCGGCTCGCCGCTCGTCGCCGCGCCCGCAACGCGCCACCGAGGGCAACGAGCGCGTCGTCGGTTCTCCGCCGCGCGGTGGACGGCACGCGGAGGGCCAGCTTCGGCGCGGCCTCGGCCCGCTGCGATCGGCGCCGCGCGCCGCGCGACCAGCGCGGCAACACGCTGATCGAGGCGCTCGTCTCCTTCCTCGTCTTTGCGCTCGGACTCCTCGCGGTCGCCGGCCTGCAGCAGCGCCTGCGCCTCGACGCCGACATCGCGCGTCAGCGCAGCGAGGCTGCCCGGCTCGGCGTCGGCGAGATCGAGGGCGTGCGCGCGTTCGCCCAGCTCGCGTCGGCGCCCGGTATCGGCTCGTTCGACGCCATCGGCGCCCACTTGCGCAGTGTCGACCGCGTCGGCGGCCACGCGCTCAACACCCGCTACCGCATCGAGCGCCGCGTCGAGCACGCCGGCGCCGCGCTGAAGACGATCCGCGTCGACGTCGGATGGTCCGACCGCTTCGGCACCACCCGCAACCTCGCGCTCGACACCCTGGTCGCGCGCAGCGCGCCCGAGCTCTCCGGCGCTCTCGTGCTGCCGCGCACGGGGCCCACACTGCGCGGCGCGCGTGCGCGCAGCGCCATCGTGCCGCTCGGCGCACGCGACCTCGGCGACGGCCGCAGCGTGTTCAAGCCGGGCGAGTCGGGCGTGCTCGCCTACGTGTTCGACAACGTCTCGGGCGACATCGTCGCGCGCTGCACGGTCGATACCGCCACGCCCACCCGCTCGCTGACCGCGGCCGCACTCGGCGACTGCGACACGCTGCGCGGCCTGCTGCTGAGCGGCACGATCCGCTTTTCGGCAGGCGCCGACCCGGCAGCGGCGAACGACGCGCCGCTGCCGCTCGAGGTGACGCTCGCGCTCACCGGCGGCCGCTACCCCGCAGCAGCCACGTGCACCACCGAGGCAACGAAAAGCGTGCAGGCCGAGCTCGGCGGGGTGCTGCAGACGACGCTGGTGCCGTTGCCAGCCACGCCGGCGTCGCTCGGCGCGAGCCGCTGGCTCGAGCTCGGCGAGCGCTTCGTCGCCTACCACTGCGTGATCGAGCCGCTCGCGAGCGGGCGCTGGTCGGGGCGCCTCACGCTGCGGCTGGCCGGCTGGCGCATCGGGAACGCGAACACCGAGCGCCGCGTCTGCCGCTACAGCCCCGACCTCGACGGCAGCGGTGCGATCGACCGGCCGATCGAGCATCCCGCGAGCTACGTCGACGTCGCCGAGGCACTGTCGCAGCAGAACTACCTCGTGATCCCCGGCGACCGGTCGTGCCCGGACGGCGTCGCGTCCAACGGCGCCTTGGCGACGCTGCCGCATCAGCCATGAGGGCAGCACGACGGAACAAGTGCCTGGGAGATGCGGTGACGCTCGTGTCCGTGACCAGCGCCTTGACGCTGCGTCGGCGACGTTGCCGCATCAGCGGTCAGATCAGCCCGAGCTCAGCCGTGAAAATGCGCGGGTGACCACTGCCCCGATCTCCTCCGCCGAACTCGCCGCCATGGACCTCGCGCTGCAGCTCGCGCGCGCGTCGATCGGCGTCAGCGACCCCAACCCGCGCGTCGGCTGCGTGCTGCTCGGCGCTGGCCGCCGCGTGATCGGGCGCGGCCACACGCAGGCCGCCGGCTCGGCGCACGCCGAGGTGATGGCCTTGCGCGATGCGGCCGCGCAAGGCGAGTCGACGCGCGGCGCGATCGCGGTCGTGACGCTCGAGCCATGTGCCCATCACGGACGCACGCCGCCGTGCTGCGATGCCCTCGTCGCGGCCGGCATCGCGCGCGTCGTCTACGCCGTCGAGGACCCCAACCCCGTCGGCGGCGGCGGCGCACAGCGTTTGCGCGACGCCGGCATCGAGGTCGTCAGCGGGGCGGGCGCCGAGGCATCGCGCGAGCTCAATATCGGCTTCTTCTCGCGCATGCAGCGTGGCCGGCCGTGGCTCCGCCTCAAGGTCGCGGTGTCGCTCGACGGGCGCAGCGCACTCGCCAACGGCCGGAGCCAGTGGATCACCGGGCCACTCGCGCGCGCCGACGGCCACGCCTGGCGCAAGCGCGCCGGCGCCGTGCTGACGGGGGTCGGCACGATCAGCGACGACGACCCGCGCCTCGACGTCCGTCTCGTCGACACCGCCGTGCAGCCGCTGCGGGTGGTGGTGGACTCGCGCCTTGCCATCGATCCGGCCGCGCGCATCCTCGACGCGCCCGGCGAGGCGCTCGTCTACACGGCGCAACCCGACCCGCTCCGCGCCGCCGAGCTGCGCGCCCGCCACGTCGCGATCGAAGCCGTCCCGGGGCCGAACGGCAAGGTCGACCTCGCCGCGATGCTCGACGACCTTGGCGGCCGCGGCATCAACGAGCTGCACGTCGAAGCCGGCCACAAGCTCAACGGCTCGTTCATCCGCGAAGGCCTCGTCGACGAGTACCTCGTCTACGTCGCGCCCAAGCTGCTCGGCCTCGGCCGCGAGCTCGCGACCTTCGGCCCGCTCGAGTCGCTCACCGACGGCGTGCAGCTGCGCTTCGTCGACGTCACGCCGATCGGCGACGACCTGCGGATCCTGGCGCGGCCTGCTGGCTGACGCCCGCAGCGGCACCCGGCCAGCCGAGCGGTCAACGCACTTCAAGGCGAGCGCGCCGCCGGTACGCAGCCAGCCGCGCCCCTCCGACCCGCGTGACGCGTACGGCAAGTCCTTCTGCCGTCCGCTGACACAATCGACGCCATGTTCACCGGCATCATCAGCGCGCTCGGCCGCATCGTCGACGTGCGCGCGCTCGGCAGCGGCGCCGAGCACGGCAATCGCCTCACGGTCGAAGCGCCGCCCGGCTACCTCGACGACGTGCAGATCGGCGACAGCATCGCGATCAACGGCGCCTGCATGACCGCGGTCGCGCTCGACCGCGACGGCAGCCGCTTCGCGATCGACGTGTCGGCCGAAAGCCTCGACAAGACCTCGGGGCTCGGCACGGTCGGCCCGGTGAACCTCGAGAAGTCGATCCGTCCCAACGAGCGCCTCGGCGGCCATCTGGTGAGCGGCCACGTCGACGGCGTCGGCCGGATCAGCCACTTCGCGCCGGTGGGCGAGTCGACCGAGCTGCGCGTCGACGCGCCGCGCGAGCTGGCGCGCTTTCTCGCCCGCAAGGGCTCGATCGCGGTCAACGGCGTCAGCCTCACCGTCAACGACGTCGTCGATCGCGCCGACGCGTGCACGTTCAGCGTCAACGTGATTCCGCACACGCTCGCCGCGACGACGCTCGGCGCGCTCGCGGTCGGCGACCGCGTCAACCTCGAGATCGACCTCATCGCGCGCTACGTCGATCGCATGCTCGAGGCACGCCGGATCGGCTGAGGCGCCGACCCGTTCGGCCGTCACCGAACGAGCGACGCCGGTCCGTCCGCGACCGCGCTGCCCCGAGGCCAATCGCACCCGGATCATCTCGAGGTGCGAGCCCGCAGCCCGGTCGCCCGGGCGCCCGGGTCCCCGCACCCACGTCGCAGCGCCGTTCGTCAAGCGGAGTCGTTGCGCGGAGCGAGCGGCGCACCCGGACCATCGGGGCAGTCGAGCGACGCACCCGCGTGCTGCGCGTTGCCCCTCCCGCAGCACCCCCCCAAGCCCCGTGCATAGAATCGCGGATGCTGATTTCCCCGGTTCCCGAGCTCGTTGCCGAACTGGCAGCGGGTCGCATGGTGATCCTCGTCGACGAGGAAGACCGAGAGAACGAAGGTGATCTCGTGCTGGCGGCCGACCATGTCACGCCCGACGCGATCAACTTCATGGCGCGTTTCGGGCGCGGCCTGATCTGCCTCACGCTCACCCGCGAACGCTGCGAACGCCTGCAGCTGCCGCCAATGACGACGCGCAACGGCACCCGCCACGGCACCGCCTTCACGGTGTCGATCGAGGCGGCGACCGGCGTGACCACCGGCATCTCGGCCGCCGACCGGGCGCGCACGGTGCAGGCCGCCGTCAAGCGCGACGCTAAGGCCAGCGACCTGGTGCAGCCGGGTCACATCTTCCCGCTGCAGGCGCAGGACGGCGGCGTGCTGATGCGCGCCGGACATACCGAGGCCGGCTGCGACCTCGCCGCGATGGCCGGTCTCACGCCGGCCGCGGTGATCTGCGAAGTCATGAACGAGGACGGCACGATGGCGCGCCTGCCCGACCTCATGACGTTCGCCGAGACGCACGGCCTCAAGATCGGCACCATCGCGAGCCTCATCGAATATCGCAGCCGCAACGAGTCGCTGATCGACCGCCTCGGCCAGCGGAAGCTCCTCACCGCGCAGGGCGAGTTCGACTGCACCGCGTTTCGCGATCGCTCCGGCGGCCTGCACCTCGCGCTGACGCACGGCCGCTGGTCCGCCGGCGACAGCGTGCCGGTGCGCGTCCACGAGCCGCTCTCGGTGATGGACCTGCTCGACGCCGGCCCCGGCGACCATTCGTGGCCGCTGCCGCGCGCCCTGGCGGCGCTGCAGGCGCGGCCGTACGGCGTCGCGGTGCTGCTCAACTGCGGTGAAGGCGTCGAGGATCTGCTGCCGCACGTGCTGGCGCGCAGCCGCGGCGCGCGCGGCCCCGCCGACCGCATGGACCTTCGCACCTACGGCGTCGGCGCACAGATCCTGCGCGAGCTCGGCGTCGGCCGCATGGAGCTGCTCGGCAGCCCGCGCCGCATGCCGAGCATGACCGGGTACGGCCTCGAGGTGGTCGGCTTCATCGCCGACGAACCAACCCTCGCGATGCCGCTCGCCGAGACGCATGCAGCAGGCTGACCTCGGAGCGCCGGGCGACCTCGACGGCAGTGGTCTGCGCGTCGCCATCGTCCAGGCCCGCTTCAACGCGCCGATCACCGGCCAGCTCGCCGAGAGCTGCTTCGCCGAGCTGCACGCCCTCGGCGTCGCGCCGGCCGACGTCCGCCACGTCACGGTGCCGGGTGCGCTCGAGATCGGCGTCGCGCTCGCCGCGCTTGCCGAGACCGACGACTACGACGCGCTGATCGCGCTCGGCTGCATCATCCGCGGCGAGACCTACCACTTCGAGCTCGTCGCCAACGAGAGCGGCGCCGCGGTCACGCGGGTCGGCCTCGACCATGGGGTGCCGATCGCCAACGCGGTGCTCACGGTCGAGAACGAGCAGCAGGCGTGGGCGCGTGCCGCCGACAAGGGCCGCGACGCCGCGCGGGTCGCGGTCGAGATGGCCAACCTTCTCGAGAGCCTGCGATGAGCGAGCCCGTGCAACCCGGCAACGACGAGGTCGACGCCCGCGCCGACGATGCGGGTGTCGCTGCCAAGGTCGCCAAGCCGAAGTCGGCACGCCGACGCTCGCGCGAGTTCGCGCTGCAGGGCCTCTACGAGTGGCTGGTCAGCCGCTCGGACGCCGGCTTGATCGACGCCCACGTGCGCGAGCAGGCCGACTTCGCCAAGTGCGATCGCGCGCATTTCGAGAAGCTCCTGCACGGCTGCATCCGCGACGCCGCGACGATCGACGCGCTGCTCGCGCGTCACGTCGACCGCAAGACCTCGCAGCTCTCGCCGATCGAGCACGGGGTGCTGATGATCGGCTGCTACGAGCTCACCCACTGCATCGAGATCCCGTACAAGGTCGCGATCAACGAGGCGGTCGAGCTCGCCAAGAGCTTCGGCGGCACCGACGGCCACAAGTACGTCAATGGCGTGCTCGACAAGGCGGCGATCGAGCTGCGCGCGGTCGAGGTCGAGGCGGCGCGCAACGCACGCGGCGCGCGGCCGGCGCGCCCGGGGCGCTGACCGCATGCCGCGTCGTGCCGGGCCGGGGCTCGCGGCCCCCGCATGAGCGAGGCGGCCGATGCGGTGTTCCGCACCGCGCTTCGCATCTACTGGGAGGACACCGACGCCGGCGGCATCGTGTTCTATGCCAACTACCTCAAGTTCTTCGAGCGCGCGCGCACCGAATGGCTGCGCACCCGTGGCGTCGAGCAGGAAGCGCTGCGCACCCGGCGCGGCATCGTCTTCGTGGTGACCGAGACCGCCCTGCGTTATCGCGCACCGGCGCGCCTCGACGACGTGATCGACGTGAGCGTCGACGTGGTCCATGCCGGTCAGGCCAGCATGCGCTTCGCCCAGCAGGCGCGGCGGGGCCCTGAATTGCTGGTCGACGCGACGATCCGGGTCGGCTGCGTCGACGCCGGAACCTTGCGGCCGAGCCGTATTCCCAACGATGTGCTGGATGCCCTGAGGACGGGTTCCCGATGAACCAGGATTTTTCGATTCTCACGCTCGTCACCCAGGCGAGCTTCGTCGTCCAGGTGGTGATGGCGGGCCTCATGCTCGCGTCGCTCGCGAGCTGGACGGTGATCTTCGGCAAGCTCGTCGGCCTGCGTCGGGTGCGCGCCGGCAACGAGGAGTTCGAGCGCGACTTCTGGGCCGGCAAGAACCTCAACGACCTTTACGACGATGCGATCCGCCAGCCCGAGCGCGCGCCGATGGGGCGCATCTTCGCGTCGGGCATGCGCGAGTTCTTCAAGCTGCGCGAGAAGCGCGTCACCGACGGCGGCGCCCTCCTCGACGGCGCTCGCCGCGCGATGCGCGCGAGCTTCCAGCGCGAGATGGACAGCGTCGAGTCGAACCTGTCGTTCCTCGCCTCGGTCGGCTCGGTGTCGCCGTACGTCGGCCTGTTCGGCACGGTGTGGGGAATCATGCATGCGTTCGTGGGCCTCTCGAACATGACGCAGGTGACGCTCGCCACGGTCGCTCCCGGGATCGCCGAGGCACTGGTCGCCACGGCGATCGGCCTCTTCGCGGCGATTCCGGCGGTGATCGCCTACAACCGCTTCGCGCGCGACATCGACCGCATCGCGATCCAGCTCGAGACCTTCATCGAGGAGTTCTCGAACATCCTGCAGCGCAACGCCGGCAGCCTGCCGGACGCCACCCGATAGCGGAGGGACCATGCCGGCCGTCAGCCAGCGCACCGCCTCGCGCCGCCGCACGATCAACGAGATCAACATGGTCCCGTTCATCGACGTGATGCTGGTGCTGCTGATCATCTTCATGGTCACGGCACCGCTCATCACCACCGGCATGATCGACCTGCCGAGCGTCGGCAAGAGTGCGCAGCGACCCGAGCACGTGATCGAGCTCGTGGTCGAGAGCGACGAGAGCCTGCGCCTCAGGGTCGACGGCAAGGACAGCGGCGACGCCGTCTCGATGAACTCGCTGCGCGCGCGCGTGTTGCAGGCCCAGGCCGGTGACGCGAAGACGCCGGTCGTGATCTCGGCCGACAAGGGGGTCCGCTACGACGTCGTCGTGAAGGCGATGGACGTGCTGCAGCGGGCCGGCATCGAGCGCGTGGGCCTTTCGGTGAAGAACGGCGGCGGCTGAACGATGAGCGGCCAGCTCGCGCACGACGCCTTCGCACCGCGCTCGACCGACGGGCACGGCCCCGGCGCGCTGCTCGCGCTGCTGGTCCATGCGCTGCTGATCGTCGCGATCGCGATCGGCGTCAACTGGCGCAGCCGCGACCCGGAGGGTGCGAGTGCCGAGTTGTGGGCCAGCGTGCCGCAGGCGGCGGCGCCGCGCGCTGCCGAGACGCCGCCGCCGCCCGCGCGCACCGATCCCACGCCCGCGCCGCCGCCGCGACCCGACCCGCCGGTCGAACGACGCGCACCGCCGCCGCCGCCCGAACCGCCGAAGCGGGCGGTGCCGGAGCCGGCTGCGCGGGCCCAGCCCAAGCCGCCCGACGCCCGCGCGGCCGACGCCAAAATCGCGCTCGAGCGCGCGCGCGAGGAAAAGCGCCGCGAAGAGGCCGAGCGGGCCGCCGCCGCCAAGCGGGCCGCCCTCGAGCGCGAGGACAAGCGCCGCGAGGACGCCGAGCATCGTCGCGCCGCCGAGCGCGAGAAGCAGCGCGAGCAGCAGCGCCTCGCCCAGCAGCGCGAACGCGAGCAGGCCGCCGAGCGCGAACGCGAGCGCGCCGAGCAGCAGAAGCAGGCGCAGCGCGAACGCGCCGAGCAGCTCAAGGCCGAACAGCGCAAGGCCGAGCAGCAGAAGCGCCTGGCCGCCGAACAGGCGGAGAAGAAAGCCGAAGCGGAGCGGGCGGCGGCAGCCGCGCGCGCCAAAGCCGAGGAGGCGAAGGAAGCGGCAGCACGTGAGAAGCAACGCGCAGAGACACTCGCGCGCCTGCAGCAACGCGCCGGCAACGGCGAAGCCGATTCACCCGGCACCGCCGCGCGCTCGTCGGGGCCCTCGGCGGGTTATGCCGGCCGCATCAAGGCGCGCATCAAGCCGAACATCGTGTTCACCGGCGACGTGCAGGGCAACCCGACGGCCAGCATCGAGGTACGTGTCGCGCCCGACGGCACCATCGTCGGCCGCAAGCTGCTCAAGAGCAGCGGCAACGCCGCATGGGACGAGGCGGTGCTGCGCGCGATCGAGAAGACGGAGGTCCTGCCGAAGGACATCGATGGCCGCGTGCCGCCAAGCATGTCGATCGATTTCCGGCCGCGCGAGTAGCCGACGCCCTCCGGCTGCCAATGCCGGCGGCGCCGGGCGACTCAAGGCTCCAGCTTCAACGCGTCGACATACCCCAGGCTGCGGCTCTGCGTGTTGTCGGCGTCCGCGCCGACCGCGACGCCGAACAGCGGCGGCACCTCGCGGCTTTCGTCGCCGAACAGGCGGATGAAGTCGGCGACGATGTCGCGCCGCTCGCTGAGCCACTCACGGCGGTGCGCATCGCCGCTTTCGAGCACCACCGTGCGGATGCGCCGCGTGTAGGCGTTGTCGAGCTGGGTGCCTGGCGCGAGGCCGGTGTCCCACACGTAGCAGATCGTCGCGGCCGGAATCGGCTCGCGGCTGCGCGCCCGCGCGTAGCGCAGCAGCTGGCGCTCGATGAACGGCACCCGCTCGAGCGCAAGGTCGAACGACACGCAGACCTTGAGCGACGCGTCGTCGCCGGCGCGCGTCCGCAGGTCCGCGCCATCGACGAGCTGATCGACGCGCCATTGCCACGACAGGTGCGCGTGCGTGACCTCGGCGGCGAGCGGATGCACCAGATTGCCGAACGAACGCACCGCTTCGACGCGCAGCGCACGCCGGCCGTCGAGCTCGGCGAGCGCGAAGCGGGTGAACGGCTTGGTCTGGTTCGGCAGACCCGCGACGTGCCACGGCCCGGGGAACGGCGCGGGGACCTCCGGAAACGGCTCCAGCGCCGGCACCTCGGCGATCTCGGCGCTGGCGGAGGCGAGCGGGAGCGCAGTGCAGATGCTGATGAGGACGCGACGCAGCATGCAGGAGCGGGCCAGAGTCAGTCGGCCGCGTTGAGAGCACGCGGCATGCCGAGTGCGCCGCCGCGGCACGCATCGAGTGCCGCCAGGTGTCCAATCTCGCTCCTGCAGCCGGTGCCGGCGCGAGCACTTCCCCTCCCGCGATGGGCGCCAGCACGCCGCCCGCTGCTCAGGGCATCCCAGCGCCCACGGTCTGGCGCACGGGAATGCCGGCGGGGTCGAAGCCTTCGAGGCAGAACACGTTGACCCCGAAGTGATCGGGCGTGACGCGCTTTCGATGGAAGGGATAGATCCCGCACACCTTGCAGAAGTAGTGGCGTGCGGTGTGGGTGTGGAAGCGGTACTCGGTGAGGTGCTCGTCGCCGGCCAAGAGGCGCAGACGGCTCTCCGGAACCTTCACCATCACTGCGTTCTTGCGCCGGCAGATCGAGCAGTCGCAGGTCGTGAGCTCGGGAAAGTCGCTCTCGATCGAGAAGCGCACCGCGCCGCAATGGCAGCTGCCGAAGAAGGTCTGCAACGCGGGTTCGGACATGACGACAGGGGCGGCGTGCGGAATGCGCGACGCGATGTTTGCACATCGGCCCGTCCGGACGAGCGCCGGTCGACGGCCGGCGGCGCGCGGCGCGCGGCGCGCCGATTCGTGCCACCGGGCGTGTCCGCCCACGCCCGCCGCGTCAAATCGTGGGAGTCGCCGCCTCGAGCGCGCTGCCCACCTTCGCGCGCCGCTCGACCAGCCAGGCGATCAGCTCTGCCGCCGGCAGCGCCGGGGCGAACACGAAGCCCTGCAGCTCGTCGCACGCGGCCGCGCGCAACTCGGCGGCAACCGCCTCGGTTTCCACTCCCTCGGCGACCACCTGCAAGCCGAGCGTGTGACCGAGTCCGACGATCGCGCGGGTGATCGCGAGATCGGCCGGGTCGTCGAGCACGCGCCGCACGAACGAGCGGTCGATCTTCAGGCGGTCGATCGGGAAGCGGTTGAGGTAATTCAGGCTCGAGTAGCCGGTACCGAAGTCGTCGACCGAGAGCTTGACGCCCAGGCGCTTGAGCGCGTGCAGCTGCGCCAGCGTCTCCTCGACGGCCTCCATCAGGGTCGACTCGGTGAGCTCGAGCTCGAGCGCGGCCGGCTCGACGCCGAACTCGGCGAGAGCGGCATCGAGCGTCCCGACCAGCGCCGGATCGCGCAGCTGCAGCGCCGAGACGTTGATCGAGATCGGGATCGCGCCGTACCCGGCCGCCTTCCACGCCGCATGCTGGCGGCACGCCTCGCGCACCACCCAGGCACCGATCGGGACGATGAGACGCGACTCCTCGGCAATCGGGATGAACTCGGCCGGCTGCACGCAGCCGAGCTCGGGCGAGTCCCAGCGCAGCAGCGCCTCGACCGCGACCATGCGCCCGCTCGCGGCGGCGACGCGCGGCTGGTAGTGCAAGGCGAGCTCGCTCCGGTCGGCCGCATGGCGCAGGCGCGATTCGAGGCGCAGCCGCTTGTGCGCGCGCTCGTTGAGCTCGGGGGTGAAGAACTGCACGCCGTCGCGGCCGAGCGCCTTCGCCTGGTACATCGCGACGTCGGCGTGGCGCATCACCTCGTCGAGGTCGCGCGAGTCGTCCGGGTACATCGAGATGCCGACGCTGCAGGTGACGTGCAGCTCGGCGCCGCCCGCGACGTGCGGCTGGCGGATCAGCGGCACCAGGCGACGCTCGACGATGCCGAGCACCTCGTCGGCGTCCTGGATGCCGTGCAGCGCGATCACGAACTCGTCGCCGCCGAGGCGGCTGACCGTGTCGCCGGTGCGCACCGCGTCGAGCAGGCGCGCCGAGACCGAGCGCAGCAGGCCGTCGCCGACGTGGTGGCCGAGCGAGTCGTTGATCGTCTTGAAGCGGTCGAGGTCGATGAACAGCACCGCGACGCGGTTCGACTCGCGCTTGGCGTGCTGCATCGCCATGCGCAGGCGCTCGGTGAAGAGCAGCCGGTTCGGCAGGCCCGTGAGCACGTCGTGGTGGGCAAGGAAGTGGATGCGCTCCTCGCTCGCCTTGCGGTCGGTGATGTCCAGGAGGGTCCAGATGTAATGCGAGATGCCGCTCTGGCCGTCGCGCACGGCGCTGACGACGAGCCACGCCGGGTAGCTGGTCTCGGAGCGGCGCCGCACCTGCACCTCGCCCTGCCACGAGCCGCGCCGGTCGACGATCGGCCAGATGCCCGGAAAGCGCGCGCTGTGCTCGTCGGTCAGCAGCAGCTCGGGCCGGTCGCCGAGCACCTCGCCGGCCTCGTGGTCGGTGTGGCGGCAGAACGCGCGGTTCACCGAGAGGATCCGGTGGTCGCCGTCGATGATCATGATCCCTTCGGACGACGCCTCGAACACCTTGGCCCAGAGCTCGAGCCGGCGCTCCATCACCTTGATCTGGTTGATCGGCGTGAACGCGGTCAGCACCGCGTCGCGGCCCTGGTACATGAGGCGACGCGCCGAGAGCAGCGCCCACGCCGGCTCGCGGCCGCCCTTCCAGCGCACCTCGAACTCGTCGACCTGCTCGCGGTCGGCGAGCTGCTGGAAGAAACGGCGCCGCACCGCGCCGTCGAGGCCGCTCGCCCACGGGTCGGTCGCGCGGCCGCCGAGCCACGCTTCGGCCGGCCGGTTGGCGTGCAGCACCTCGTGACCCGGGATCGCCGTCACCACCATCGGGATCGGCGTCGACTCGAGAAGCAACTGCTGCGCCTCGGACGCGCGCGTGGTCGCGGCAAGCTCCTGCTGCACCTCGCGCTGGTGGTCGAGCTGCTGCAGCATGTCGTTGAACGCGCGCACCAGGCGGCCGATCTCGTCGCTGCTCTGCCAGTGGGCGCGCAGCCCGTAGTCGCCGCTCGAGCGCACCCGCTCGGCGACGCCGCTGAGGCGGCGCAGCGGCCGCGTGATCTGGCTGGCGACGAAGAACACCGCGCTCAGCAGCACGAGCAGCATCACGAGCGCGGTGCCGAGGTGCAGCCACATCCGCGCGAAGAAGCCGTCGATGCGTGCCTCGAGCAGGCGGTCGAGCTCGGCCGAGCCGGCCTGCCACGCGCGCTCGAGGCTCGCGAGCAGGGCGAGTTCGGCGCTGCGCAGGGGCGTCGCGTCGCCGGCGTCGCCACCCTCGCGCGGCGCGGCGGCGGGGCCGGCGCTGGCGGCCTCGAGACGGGCCCGGCTCGCCGCGCGGAAACGCTCGATGCTCGCCATCAGCGCGGTCTGCGCGGGCTGCAGCGCGGCGGCCAGGCGCGGATCGGACGCCGCCGCGAAGCCCTCGGCCTGATCCGACTCGATGCCCTTGGCGACCGCCGTCAGGCGTCCTTCGAGGATGAGGTAGCGCGTGCTCGCCTCGTGCGGCGGCAGCGGCCGGCCATCGGCCGACGCGCCGAGCAGCTCGTGGATGCTGGCGACGATCTCGGTCAGCTCGGGATAGCGCAGCAGCACCACCGACATCGTGTAGTAGCTGTCGAGGTCGGGGTCGAGGATGAGGTTCGACTGGTTGCCGACCCGCGTGATCAGCGCGCGTGCCTGCTCGAGCGCGTGCTGCTGCACCGGCGCCGACGCGACGCGCGGCGCGCCGGCATGCGCGGCGAGGCGGCGCAGCTCGTTGGCAAGCACGCGGCTCGCCTCGAGGGTCTGCATGCCGGTGCCCCAGCGCCGCTCGGCCGTCTCGATCGCCGCGGCCCGATGCTCGAGCTCGGAGCCGCTCGCCGCGCCGGGCTCGCGCCGCGCGATCGCGAGCAAGGCGTCGCGCGCCTCGGCGATGTAGGCGTTGCCGGCGAGTTCCTTGCGCGCGAAGTCGATCGCGATGAACTTCTCGTGGATCAGGATCCCGCTGATGAAGATCACCGCCGACAGGTCGAGCAGGTAGATCAGCATCAGCTTGCGGCTGACGCTGAACCGGGCGAGCAGTCGGGTCACGAAGGCGATCATCGGTGGGCGTTGCAGCGGCGGTGGCGCAGATGGGGCGAGGCGAGCGGTGGCAAGGCCACCCGAAGCGGCTGCACCTCCGCTTTTCGGCGCCGTGAGCGAAAACTTTCGGGCTCGCCGAGTGCTGCGGCCATCGATCGCAACGCCCGTGCCAGCGCCCGCGCCTGAGCAGGGCCATCCTTGGGGCCGTCCGAGGCTTCGTCGACCGCCATCGGCACCCGGCGGCGAGCCCGGGTGCGGCGTGCCTCGACTCAGAGCGCGCAGCTTCGAAAGCCGAAGAAGCCGTCGTCGCGCTCGGGCGCTTGGAAGTTGCGGAAGGTGGGGCTCAGCAGGCGGCGCCGGGTCGCGAACGAGGCGCCGCGCAGCACGCGGGTGCGCCCGAACCCGGCCGGCGCGCCGCCGCGGTAGGGCGCGACGACGAAGCCGGGGTACGGCCGGAACGTGCTCGCGGTCCATTCCCACACCGCGCCGAACGCGAACCCGCGCGACGCGCCCTGGCGCGCGGCGGCCTCCCACTCGACCTCGGTCGGCAGGCGCCGCCCGGCCCAGCGGCACCAAGCCTCGGCTTCGAACGCGTTGACGTGCACCACCGGCTGGTTCGGCGGCACCCGCACCAGCTGACCGAAGCGGCGCTGCAGCACGCCGTGGCGCATCTGGTCGACGTGGCGCGGTGTGCGTCGCCCGCTGCGCTCGAGCCAGTCGCGCCCCTGCGCGCTCCAGTGCGCCGCCTCGTCGTAGCCGCCGTCCTCGACGAACTCGCCGTACTCGGCCCAGGTGACCGGCTGGGCGTCGATCTCGAACTCGGGGATCGCCACCTCGTGCGGCGGCTTCTCGTTGTCGAACACGAAGCCGCTGGCGGCGCTGCCGACGCGCCAGCGCGCGGCCGGGTAGAGCAACGGCGGCCGTGGCGCAGTGGTCGGCGCGGTCGCCACGAGCTTCGTGTCGACGCCGATCGTCTGGGCCAGCGTCGCGAACGCCTCGAACTGCAGGTCTTCATGGAACAGCGCGACGCGATAGAAGTAGAGCGCCGCGTCGGTCTCGGGGCTGCCGTCGAGGAGGTCGAGCGTGGTCTCGAGCGTCGCCGCCAGGTACTGCCGCGTCGCCTGCGCGTCCGGCAGGTCGGCAGGCGCCGGCGCATTCGCCCGCTCGTAGAGCTGGTCGGCGCCGCCGAGCACCGACGGCAGGCGCGGCAGCGCGCCGTCGGCCCGCTCGCCGCGCGCGCGCTGCGCGTTGCGGGCGATCCAGTACTCCTGGAACCAGCCCACGTGTCCGGCAAGCCAGAGCGGCGAGCGCTGCTCCGGATCATCGACGACCGGCGTGCCCAGCCGCTCGGGGCCGAGCGCCGACTCGAACGCGGCGAGCCAGCGCAGGGTGTGGTTGCGCGCGTCCATCAGCGCGAGCGAGAGCAGCCCCTTGCCCGCGTTCTGCGCATGGGCGAAATCGAGTTCGGAAGGCTGGAGGTCGAGCACGGCGGATCGGCGGGTGGGGGCGATCCTACCGCCGCGCGCCCGCCGGCCCGGGCGCTCCGCGCCGCTACCGGGCTCGGACGCCGGCGGGGTCGGCGTCGGGTATCTTCGGCCGCTCGCCAGGGAGGTGTCGCCACATGTGGGACCAGGTGCTTCGCACGCTTCAACACGAGTTCTCCGATGTCCCCGACGTCGAGCAGCTCACGCGCATCGTGCTGCGCTTCGTGCTCGCCGTCGTGCTCGGCGCGCTGATCGGCTACGACCGCGAGCGCGCCGAGAGCACCGCGGGCCTGCGCACCCACATGCTGGTCGCGCTCGGCACGGCGATGTTCGTGCTCGTGTCGCAGCAGGCCGGGCTCGACGCCGAGGGCATGAGCCGCGTCATCCAGGGCCTGCTCGCCGGCATCGGCTTCCTGGGAGCCGGGGCGGTCATCAAGCTCAGCGAGACGGGGCAGGTGCGCGGGCTCACCACCGCGGCCGGACTGTGGTCGACCGCCGCGATCGGCATGACGGTCGGGCTCGGCCGCGAGATGACCGCGGTGATCGCGACCCTGTTCGTGCTCGCCATCCTTGCCCTCGTGCTGCGCTGGGAGCACTACGCCGAGCTCAAGCAGGGCGCGCGCCGCAACGAGCACGCGACGACCGAGGACTGAGCCGCGGCGCGGCGCGCCACTGGCCGAGCCGATCGCGGGTCGCGTCGGGCTCCTCGCCGGATCGCCGACCGCCGGTCCCCGCCCGCCGGCTCCGGACGGGGCGGCACGGCGCTTTCCTACATCGAGGCTCCCAAGCGCTGGCTAATCTCGCCGCACTTGCCCATCGGGCGCACCAGGAGACGACGATGACGAAGCCCACCGACACCCGGATCGAGGCCCTGCGCGTGCGCAGCCTCGCGGCGCTCGCCGGCAGCGCGCTGGCGCTCGCCGCGGCCGGCGCCTTCGCGGCCGACAAGGCGCCCGCCGACTCGCGTTACCAGCAGGAGCGCTCGGTGTGCACCGGCGGCATGTCGCAGCAGGACCGCGCGACCTGCCTGCGCGAGGCCGGCGCCGCCAAGGACGAGGCACGTCGCGGCCAGCTCTCGAACGGCACCTCGGGCGCGTCGCGCGACGCCAACGCGACCGATCGCTGCAACGCGCTGCCGGCCAAGGATCGCGCCGACTGCGTCGCGCGCATCCAGGGCCCGCAGGCGGCCAACCAGCGCACCCAGACCTCGGGCAGCGTCGCCGGCGGCGGCGTGCTGCGCGAGACGACGACCACCACGACGACCATCACGACCATTCCCGGCGGCAGCGCGGCCCCGGCGAGTCCGGCGCGCTGAGCGCGGCCATGGGCGGGGGTCGGCGCGCCCGTGCAAGGCCGATGACGGCTCGAGGGGGCTCGTAGGGGCGCTGGCGGCGACGCGGGGCCGCGCTCGGCGGCGCGCCCGACAATAGGCGCCCTCCCCGATCTCCGTCCGTCCCGCGCCATGTCGACCTCGCCCGCTCCCGTCCGTCTCACCTCGCTGTCGCACGGAGGCGGCTGCGGCTGCAAGATCGCGCCGGGCGTGCTCTCGCAGATCCTGCGCGGCAGCGCCGGGCTGCCGGTGCCGCCCGAGCTGCTGGTCGGCATCGAGACCGCCGACGACGCCGCGGTCTACCGCCTGAACGACGAGCAGGCGCTGGTCGCGACGACGGACTTCTTCATGCCGATCGTCGACGACCCGTACGACTTCGGCCGCATCGCCGCGACCAACGCGATCAGCGACGTGTATGCGATGGGCGGGCGGCCGATCATGGCGCTGGCGCTGGTCGGCATGCCGATCAACGTGCTGCCGCTCGAGACGATCGGCCGCATCCTCGAAGGCGGCCGCGCCGTCTGCGCCGCCGCGGGCATCCCGGTCGCCGGCGGCCACTCGATCGACTCGGTCGAGCCGATCTACGGCCTGGTGGTGCTCGGGCTCGTGCACCCCGACCGCGTCAAGCGCAACGCCGGCGCGCGCGCCGGCGACGCGCTGGTGCTCGGCAAGCCGCTCGGCGTGGGCGTGCTGTCGGCCGCGCTCAAGAAGGACCGCCTCGACGGCGCCGGCTACGACCGCATGATCGCCAGCACGACCCGGCTCAACACGCCGGGCGTCCCGCTCGCCGAGCTCGCCGGCGTGCACGCGCTCACCGACGTCACCGGCTTCGGCCTCGCCGGCCACGCGCTCGAGCTGGCGCGCGGCGCCGGCTGCCGCGTCGCGATCAACTGGGAGCAGGTGCCGCTGATCGAAGGCGCGCGCGCCTTGGCGGCAGGCGGCGCGATCACCGGCGCGTCGGCGCGCAACTGGGCGAGCTACGGCGCCGAGGTCGTGCTGCCGGACGGGTTCGAAGCGGTCGACCAGGCCCTCCTCACCGACCCGCAGACCAGCGGCGGCCTGCTCGTCGCCTGCGCGCCCGATGCCGTGACGAGCGTGCTCGACATCTTCAAGCGCGAAGGCTTCGCGAGCGCCGCCGTCATCGGCGCGGTCGAGGCGGGGCCGGCCGAGCTCGTCGTCCGCTGAGCCGCGCCGGACCGCTTCGGCCGCGCGCCGCCATGGCAGCGATCCACATCACGGACATCGAGGCGGCCATCAACTGGTGGCGCGAGCGCTCGCCCTCGCCCGACGGCATCACCGCATGCCGCGAGGTGCTGGCGCTCGCCGAGGTCTACGCCCTCCTCGTCTACTACCACGAGGAAGGCTGCGACGAGGCGTCGATGCCGCCGGCGGCGCACGACGCCTGGCTCGCTTGGTACGCGACGACGCCCGACGCGCCCTGCATCGCGATCTGCTCGACGACGCAGGGCGACGCGGTCTGCAAGGGCTGCGGCCGCACCTTCGACGAGGTGCAGCACTGGCCGCGCATGACGCCCGCCGAAAAGCGCACGACGTGGCGCCGCATCACGCTCGACGGCACCGCCTGGCGCTTCAACCGCTACGCCGAACGCGCCCCGGACGTCACGACGGCCGCGGCCCCGACCGCCGCTGCAGCGGCCGCCCCGGCAAGCGACCCGCCGGCATGACGCGGCCGACGCTGCTCGACGCCGCCCGCCGCATCGCCCCGCTCGCCTGGCCGGTGTTCGTCGGCCAGGTCGCCGTGCTCGCGTTCAGCACGGTCGACACGCTGATGGTCGCGCGCGTCGGCGCGCTCGACCTCGCCGCCCTCGCGATCGGCGCGTCGGCGTACATCTCGATCTTCATCGGCCTCATGGGCGTGGTGCTCGCCGTGGGTCCGATCAGCGGCCAGCTGTTCGGCGGCGGGCGCTTTCGCGAGTGCGGCGAGACGCTGCGCCAGGCGATCTGGCTCGCGCTCGGCCTCTCGGTGGTCGGTTGCGCGCTGCTGCTGTTCCCGCGCCCGTTCCTCGAACTCGCGCACGCGCCGCCCGAGGTCGCCGGCAAGGTACGCAGCTATCTCGCCGGACTTGCGTTCGCGCTGCCGCCGGCGCTGCTGTTCACCGCGTACCGCGGCTTCAACATCGCGTTGTCGAGGCCGCGTGCGGTGATGGTGCTGCAGCTCGGCGCGCTCGTGGTCAAGGTGCCGCTGACGGCGCTGTTCGTGTTCGGCGTCGACCTGCCGGCGCCGCTCGCCGGCCTCGCGATCCCTGCCCTCGGCGCACCCGGATGCGGCATCGCCACCGCGATCGTGATGGCGCTGCAGATGCTCGCGGCCGGCTGGATGCTGCGCCGCGACCCGTTCTACGCCCCGTTCGAGCTCGGCGGCGGCATCGGCCGGCCGCGCCGTGCCGAGATCGGCGCCCTCCTGCGGCTCGGCATCCCGATGGGCGGCTCGATCCTGATCGAGGTCACCGGCTTCACCTTCATGGCGTTCTTCGTCTCGCGCATCGGCACCTCGGCCGTCGCCGGCCACCAGATCACCGTCAACGTGGTCGCGCTGATCTTCATGCTGCCGCTCGCGATCGCCAACGCGGCGAGCACGCTGGTCGCGCAGCGCGTGGGCGCCGGCGACCACCGCGACGCGCGGCGCCTCGCCTGGCACTCGCTCGAGCTCGGCACCCTGATCGCGCTCGGCGTTGCGGCGTCGGTGTTCGTGCTGCGCGATCCGATCACGCGGCTCTACACGAGCGACCCGGTGATCGTCGCGGCCGCCCTGCCGCTGCTCGCCTGGGCCGCCCTCTTCCACCTCGCCGACGCCGCGCAGACGATCGCCGCGTTCGTGCTGCGGGCCTACCGCATCGCGACCGTGCCGCTGGTGGTCTACGCGGTCGCGATCTGGGGCGTCGGCCTGGGCGGCGGCTACGCGCTGGTGTTCGGCGGCATCGCCGGCGTGCCGGCCTGGCTGCACGGCGCGCGCGGGTTCTGGGTCGCCGCGACCGCCGGGCTCTTCATCGCGGCGTTCGGCATGGCGGGGTACCTGGCGCGGCTGCTGCGGCGCCAGCGCGCGGCGCGCGTCGAGGCACCGGCCACGGCGGCGTAGACGCCCCTACCGCCGAGCTCCCGAGCCCGCGTTTCAGCCTCCGGCGTCGCCCGGCAGCTCGATCACGAAGCGGCTGCCCCCGCCGTCGCGCGCTTCGCAGCGCACGCTGCCGCCGTGGCGCTCGACGATCTGCTTGACGAGGCTGAGGCCGAGGCCGACGCCGCCGGCCTGCTCGGCATGCCCCGGCAGGCGAAAGAACGGCTCGAAGATGCGCTCGCGCATGCCCTCGGGAACGCCCGGCCCGCGGTCCGACACCGCGACCTGCACGCGCGCCGGTGCACCGGCCGCGTCGGCAAGGCGCGCGGTCGCGACGCCGATGTCGCCCCCACCGTAGCGGCGCGCGTTCTCGAGCAGGTTGCGCAACGCGCGGCGCAGCAGGCGCTCGTCGCCGTTCACGAACACTGCGGGGCCTTCGACCGCGGCGTCGATGCGTGCGGCTTCCTCGGCCGCGAGGCCGAGGAGGTCGATGCGCTCGTGCTGCAGCATGTCGTGGCGCGCGTCGAGGCGGCTCGCGAGAAGCACCTCCTCGACCAGCGCGTCGAGCTCGGCGACGTTGTGGTCGATCTCGCGCTTGAGCGACTCGCGCTGCGCGGGACTCGCGTCGTCGAGCATCGAGACCGCCATCTTCATGCGGGCGAGCGGCGAACGCAGCTCGTGGCTCGCGTTGGCCAGCAGCGAGCGGTGCGCCTGCACCAGCGCCTGCACGCGCTCGGCGGCGACGTTGAAGCTCGCCGCCACGGCGGCCACCTCGTCGCTGCCGGAGGCGTCGACCCGATGGTCGAGCGCACCCTCGCCGAACTGCTCGACACCGCGCTTGAGCGTCTCCAGGCGACGCGTCAGGCGCCGCACCACCGGGTAGGCCGCCGCCGAGACGGCGGCGAACAGCACGATCAGCAGCACCAGCAGCCCCGCGCTGCGCTGCCACTCGGCCGGCACGAACGGCAGCAGCGGCGGCGGCAGGCGGCGCCGCTCGGCGCCCGAGCGGCCGCGCCACGCGTCGTCGCCGCGCTCGGCCGTCGCCTCGACGGTCACACCCGAGCCGGCGACGTCGGGCGAGCGCTCGGCAAGCGAGCGCCCGTCGGCCCGTGGGCTTGCGGCCGCGCTGGCGCGGCCCGGCCGCTCGGCGTCGCCGCGACTGCGCTCGCCGCCACGCTCGCGCGCTTCGCGGTTCGCCTGGCGCCACCCGCCGCGGATCAGCCACAGCGTGCGGCCGTCGTCGAGGTGCAGCGCGTACGGCCTGCCGAGGCCCTCGGCCATGCGGCGGTCGAACGATTCGGAGCTGCCGATGCGGATGCCCTTGGCATCGTCGAGCGCCATCGGCAGGCGCAATCGGTTCGACCATTCGCGAACGGCGTCCAGCTGCACCGCGGGCGGCTGGTCGGCGCCCGGCAGCGAGCGCTCGAGGAGATCGCCCCAGGCCTCCAAGCGCTCGTTGACGGCGACGTCGACCTGCGCGCGCTCCTGCTCGATGCGGCGCTGGAACAGCCAGCCCGAGCCGAACGCGAACAGCAGCAGGACCGCGACCAGCGTCGCGTAGATGCGCAGGTAGAGGCTCTTCACGTCAGGCCGCGGGGGCGCGCGCGTCCTGATCGGCGTCCTGCTTCCTCGCGAACACGTAGCCGGCGCCGCGCACCGTGAGCACGCGGCGCGGCATCTTCGGGTCGTCCTCGATCACCGAGCGGATGCGCGAGATGTGCACGTCGATCGAGCGGTCGAACGCTTCGAGCGGATGGCCCTTGAGCGCGTCCATGATCTGGTCGCGCGAGAGCACGCGGCCGGGGCTCTGCGCGAGCACCACGAGCAGGTCGAATTGGTGCCCGGTCAGGTCGCACACCTTGCCGTCGAGCCGCGCGACGCGCGCGCCGAGGTCGATCTCGAGGCGGCCGAAGCGCATCACGTCGTCGCCGGCGGCGTGCGGGCTGGCGCGCCGCAGCAGCGCCTTCACGCGCGCCAGCAGCTCGCGCGGCTCGAACGGCTTGGTCAGGTAGTCGTCGGCGCCGAGTTCGAGGCCGACGATGCGGTCGAGCGGCTCGCCGCGCGCGGTGAGCATCAGGAGCGGCAGCTGACGCGTGCGCGGATCGGCGCGCAGCGCCCGGCACAGGTCGAGGCCATCGCCGTCCGGCAGCATCAGGTCGAGGATCAGCGCGTCGTAGGTGTGAGCCGCCAGCAGCTCGCGCCCTTCGGCGAGCGAGCCGGCGGCCGTGACCTCGAAGCCGGCCTGGCCGAGGTAGTCGCGAACCATCGACGACAGGCGGGCGTCGTCATCGATCAGCAGCAGTCTGGCGGTCATCGGCCGGCTTCTCCTTCGCTCTTCAACTCGTCGTCAGCGGCGCTCGCGTTCCAGGCGCTGCATGCGCTCCTGCATGCGGGCGGCGCGCTCCTTCATGCGCTCCCCGATCTTCGCGCGTTGCTCGGGAGTCAGCACGCGGCTGGCCTCGATCATCGCCTGCGTCATGCGCCGGCTCACCTGATCGCGGTGCGCCATCATCTCCTGGCGAACCTGCTCGGCGGCGCGTGCGTCGACCGTCGGCGCCGTGAAGATCTGCATCTGGCGCTGATGCAGATCGCGCGCAGGCTGGCGCTGCGCCTTCAGGTCGGCCGCCGCGGCGGCGTAAATCTGCTTGATCTGCGCGCGCTGCGCATCGGTCGCGTTGAGGCCGTCGAGCATGCGGTCGAGGTGCCGCCCCATGCGCTCGGGCGAGCTCGCCATCGCACCGTGATGCCCGTGGTGGCCGCCACCCATCATCGGCTGCGCGGACGCCGGCGTGGCGACGAGCCCGGCCGCCGCGATCAAGAGACCCGCCGCCATCATCTTCGCCGTCGCGACGCGGTCACCCCAAACGCCGACCGGCTTGCTTGCTTGCTCCATCTTCAACTCCTGACGCCCGAAGACATTCCGGGATAGAGACGATGCTCGGACCGACGCGTGAAGAGGCCTTGGCGAGGCGGTAAAGATCTGTGAACGCTGCTGCCGGGAAACGGCTTCACTGCGTCGGCGCTGCACGCGAGCGCCTCGGCACCGCGTACGCGAGCGGCGCCAGCGCAGCCTCGATGCGGGCGAGCTGGGCATCGGCGAGGAACTCGCGCAGCAGTGCCTGGAAGCGCGGATGACCGGCGCCCGAGACGATGTACTGCCAGCGGTACGCCTTGAGCACGCCGGCTGCGATGTCGTCGCGCCGCTCGCGAACCGCCGGCCCGGCGACCGCCACGAAGTAGTCGGCGTCGGCCACCGCCTGCGTCTGGAGGATGCCGTCGATGCCGCCGACCAGCTCGATCAGCTCGCCGACCGCGGCATCGCGCGCCTCGGGCGACATCAGCGCGTTCTCGCGGCGCCACTCGAGCTCGTCGATGATCGCGTGCTGCGACTCCTCCTTCCAATGGAACCGGAAGATGTCGCGGAACAGGTCCGAGAGGCCCGGCGCGGCGTCGATGCTCTCGCGGTAGTGCGCCTGCGAGAACAGCTCGATGTGGCAGGTGAGCGCGAGCACCGCCCAGGTGCTCTTGCCGAGTACGAAGGCGGCGACGTCGTTACCCGAAATGTCGAACCGATAGCCGTCGGGCATGCCCTCGGCGACGAGTCGCTCGACGCGCCGGAACAGCTCCTGATGCTTCAACTCCTCGTCGGTGAAGCGGACGATCGCCTCGAGCGCGGTCTGGTCGCCGAACCAGTGCACCCGGCTCAGCTCGAGCATCTTCGAGCCGATGAAGCGCTCGACAAGCCCGAACATGTTGGCGTAGGTGCGGCCCTGTACCTGGCCGAGGAAGCGCTGCGCCTCGGCGCCCACGAAGTCGAGCTCGTCGACGAGCGAGAGGCCGTCGGGCAGGAAGGTCTGCGAGAGGTCGAAGGTGCGGCCGCGGATCACGTCGCGGTCGATGTCCCAGCGCACGCGCTTGGAGGCTTCGATCGTCCTGGCATAGCGCGTGGTGTCGGTGCTGGTGTCGGTGGTGAGCATGGTGGGCTCCTCGGTGTCGGCGCGTCGGAGTGACGCGCTGACATGGTCGAAAGCCGGGCCCGGCGGCGCATGAGGCGCGCGTCCCGCACGGGCGCCTCGCGAGCGTCTTCGCGCGGGACGTTTGTCCCGGGCGCGGCGTCGCGGGCTCGATCGGCTTGCGCAGGGGTGCTTGCGCCCTGCGACGGCAGGGTTGGTTCACCCGCCCACGTGCGGACCTGTCATCACCCGGCACTCATGGAAGCACGCGAAGCCAGAGGACCGGGCCGCTGGTTTCGCCGCCACGCTTCACTCGCGCTCGCGCCGCCCGAGCGCGTGTACGATCGCCTCGGAACGCGTGTGCACCCCGAGCTTGTCGAAGATGCTCGAGAGCTGGTTGCGCACCGTCTTCTCGGTCTTGCGCAGGCGCTCGGCGATCGCGCGGTTGCCGAGCCCGCGCGCGACGAGGTCGAGCACCGCGGCTTCGGCGGGGGTGAGAGACTCGCCTGCGACGGCGGCGCCAGTGGCATTGGCCTCATCCTCGGCGAGGAACCGCTGCAGCTCGCCGAGAAAGACCGGCCACGCCGGCTCGCCTTCGAGCAGCACATGATTGGCGCTTTCGAGCGCGACGAAACGCGCGCCGCGGATCAGTGCGGCGAGTTGGCGCCCTTCGTCGAACGGCACGCGTGCGTCGTGCCGCGCGTGCATGACGAGCGTCGGCAGCGCGAGCGCGCGCGCCGCGTCGACCACGTCGACCGCGTGGAACGCCTCGAGTGTGCGCGCCGCCACCTCGGCGCTTGCGGTGAGCCGCTGCAGATCGGTCCACCAGCGGTGCTGCTCGGGCGTGCCGCCCGGGATGAACTGGCTCGTGAACACCTGCCGGAAGGCATCGCTGTCGCTGCCCCAGCCGACGCGGATGACGTTCACCATCGTCGCCGCCTCGAGCCGCTCGAGCTCGGTCGCGGCGCGCCGCATGGCCCCGCGCGCATACGCGCCGACGAGGATCAGCCGCGACACCCGCTCCGGGTGGCGCAGCGCGTACGTGATCGCCACCGCACCGCCCTGCGACATGCCAATCAAGGGGAAGCGTTCGAGGCTCAGGTGATCGACCACCAACTCGAGGTCGCGGACCCAGACGTCGAGCGAAAAGCCCGCGAACGCGCGGTCCGACAGCCCGCAACCGCGCTGGTCGTAGCGCACATAGGTATGGCTCCGCGTCAGCTCGCGCAGCCACGGCCGCCACACGGGGCTCTCGAGGTCGTGCTCGACGTGACTCAGCCAGTGCGCCGCCCGCACCAGCGGCGGCCCCGATCCGATTGACGCGATCGCGATGCGCGTGCCATCGGACGAGGTGCAAAAGCGCAGCTCCTGGCGGGTGGTCATGCGAGTCCGCGACGGTAGCTCCAGGGTTCAGCTGCATGGCTGGCGGATCGCTACTGTGTTCGACGCAGCGGCGCGGGGCAAGCCATCTGCGAGGCTGCGGTGATCGTGCCGGCGACACTCCTCCGGGTCGACGCGTTCATCGGAACCGGGCGCGACGAACGACGAAGAAGGCGTCGAGTGGTCACCGCTTCGCACATCGAAGAACGAGCGCGCCGGATCCGACGACGCGATGGCATGAGCTGCCGCGTCGTCGGGTCTCACCCCCACTTGGCAAAGCGGCGGCGATCCTTTCGCGCCTTACGCTCGCGCCACCACGGGATGCCGAGCGCCACCGCGACCACCAGACCGATGGCGGCGAATACGGCTACAGCGTGTTCCGAGATGAACGTCAGAAGAGTCAGCAGCATGGGCGGTAGTGTCATCCACCACCACCGGCCATCGACAGCCGCCTGTCGCTCGATTCCGCCGCAACGCCGCGGCGGCTCGCCGCATGGACGGCGAACGCGCGAAAGCTCCGCATGCCCAGGAGCGGCAAGCCGGGCCAAGTCGTTGTTCCCGACCACCCAAGTAAGCGCCCCATGGTGCCGCCGGCATCTGCGCACTCTCTTCGCAAGCGACGCGGTGGGACTCTGGTCGAGCCAATCGGTCCGTTGCAGACCGATCGCTGGTGGAGAGGGTGGGATTCGAACCCACGTCACGGCATAACCGTGAACCGGATTTCGAGTCCGGCGCATTCGACCACTCTGCCACCTCTCCCGTTCGGTGCTCGGCGGGTCCGTGCCGAAGCCGGCATTCTAGCGGGCTCTTGGGGCCACTTCGCCGCGAGGTGCGATCGGTGCCTCGATCGGCGGGCGCTGCGTGCGCTCCCGCACACGTCGCCGCGGGGCCGCCCCGCAAACGGCCGCACTTGGGCGGCGGTCAGGCCCGCAGCGTCGTCGTCCCGCCCAGGTACGGCTGCAGCACCGCGGGGACCGTGATCGAGCCGTCGGCGTTCTGGTAGTTCTCGAGCACGGCGACCAGCGTCCGGCCGACCGCGAGGCCGGACCCGTTGAGCGTGTGCACGTAGTCGTTCTTTCCTTGCGCGTTCTTGAAGCGCGTCTGCATGCGGCGCGCCTGGAAGGCGTCGCAGTTCGAGCACGAGCTGATCTCGCGATAGGTGTTCTGTGCCGGCACCCAGACCTCGAGATCGTAGGTGCGGCTGGCGCCGAAGCCCATGTCGCCGGTGCTCAGCAGCATCACGCGGTACGCCAGGCCGAGCTTGCGCAGGATCGTCTCGGCGTGGCCGACCATCTCGTCGAGCGCCGCGGCGCTCGCGTCGGGATGGACGATCTGCACCATCTCGACCTTGTCGAACTGGTGCTGGCGGATCATGCCGCGCGTGTCGCGGCCGGCGCTGCCGGCCTCGGACCGGAAGCACGGCGTATGCGCGGTCAGCTTGATCGGCAGCGCGTCGGCGGCCAGCACGCGCTCGCGCACCGAGTTGGTCAGCGAGATCTCGGACGTCGAGATCAGGTACTGCTCGGGGCTCTCCTCGTCGCCGCCCCGGCTGACCCAGAACATGTCTTCCTTGAACTTGGGCAGCTGGCCGGTGCCTTCGAGCACGTCGCGGTTGACGATGTACGGCGTGTAGCACTCGGTATAGCCGTGCTCGCCGGTGTGCGTGTCGAGCATGAACTGGGCGAGCGCGCGATGTAGCCGCGCGATCGGGCCGCGCAGGAAGCTGAAGCGCGCGCCCGACAGCTTCGCGCCGGTCTCGAAATCGAGCCCTAGCGGCGCGCCGAGGTCGACGTGATCGCGCGCCGCGAAGTCGAACGTCGGCGGCGTGCCCCAGCGTCGGATCTCGACGTTGGCGGTCTCGTCGGGTCCCACCGGAACGCCTTCGTCAGGTAGGTTCGGCAGTGCCATCAGCATCGCCGCGAGTTCGCGCTGCACCGCGTCCACGCGCTCGGCCGACGCCGCGAGCCGCGCGCCGATGCCGCCAACCTCGTCCATCTGCGCGCTCGCGTCCTCGCCGCGCCCCTTGCGCTGACCGATCTCCTTCGAGAGCGCGTTGCGGCGCGCCTGCAGCTGCTCGGTCTCGGTCTGGATCGTCTTGCGCTCGGCCTCCAGGCGCTGGAAGCGTTCGACGTCGAGGAAGGTCTGCGGCGAGGCGCGCGTTTCGAGCCGGGCGATAACGTGCGCGAGGTCCTTGCGCAGAAGGTTGACGTCGAGCATGCGGAGCGCGGCGGCGGCGCCGCCGAAGGAAGGCAGGAGGAGCGCGGATTGTAGGCAGCGCCCCTCCCGCTCAACCCGGTTCACCGGGCCGGCGTTGGGTGACCGCGTGCGCGCCCGGCGACCCTGTCGCACACTGCGCGACCACACGCCCGCCGCACCTTCCGCGCCGGGCACCGAGCGAGACGCCTTGCCCGCAGCCGAACCTCCCGCCACGCCTGCCCGAGCGCCGGACGCGCCCCGCCGCGACCCCGAGCGCCGCGCGTTCGTGATCAACGCCAACGCAGGCGGCGGCGCCCACCGCGGATGGCTCTCGAGCGCAGGCGAGGCGATCGCGAGGGTCGCGGGCGGCGGCGCGGTGACACTGGTCGCCGACGGCGACGCCCTCGATGCTGCCGTGGACGCCGCGCTGGCGAACGGCTGCCGCTGCATCGTCGCCGGGGGCGGCGACGGCACGATCAGCGGCGTCGCCGCGAAGCTCGTCGGACGCGACGTGGTGCTCGGCGTGCTGCCGCTCGGCACCCTCAATCACTTCGCCAAGGACCTCGGGCTGCCGCTCGACCCGGACGCGGCGCTGACGGTGGTCGAAGCCGGGTGCGCGACCCGCGTCGACGTCGGCGAGGTCAACGGGCGCGTCTTCCTCAACAACTCGAGCCTCGGCCTCTACCCGGCCATCGTGCGCCATCGCGAGCGCCAGCAGGAGCGCCTCGGCTGGGGCAAGTGGCCGGCTTTCGCGTGGGCGACGCTCGCCGCGCTGCGGCGCTATCCCTTTCTCGACGTGCGCCTGCGCACCGACGGCGCACCGCCCGAGGCGCTGCGCACGCCCTTCGTCTTCATCGGCAACAACGCCTATCGCATGGAAGGCATGCAGATCGGCACCCGCGACGGCCTGGCCGACGGGCTGCTCAGCCTCTACATGGCGCAGCGTACCGGTCGTTGGGGGCTGATCCGCCTCGCGCTGCACGCTCTATTCCGGCGCCTCGAACAAGCCGACGACTTCCGCATGCTGAGCACGCCCGAGGTGACGATCGAAACGCGGCACCGGCGCGTGCCGGTCGCGACCGACGGCGAGGTGACGCTGCTCGAGGCGCCGCTGCGCTATCGCATCCGGCCGCTCGCGCTGCAGGTGCTGGTCGCGGACGACTACGGGCGCTCGCGCGCCGGCACGCGCGACTCGAGCGCCGGCGGCGTGTAGCCGGGCGCGAAGCTGCAACCGGCGCCGAAGGGCGCCTCGAACGGGGTGCACGCCGCGGCGACGCTCGCCGGCGTCGGCTTGACGCCCTGCTCGACCCAGCGCAGCAGCTCCGCCAGCAACGCCGGATAGGTCGGATCGCTGATGTAGCTGTGCGTGCCGCGGGTCGTGAACGTCTGCACCAGGCGCGGGCCACTGCCGCCGGCTTCCATCACGCTTCGGAAGTACGCGTCGAGCTCGACGAACGCGGTCGGGTCGTCGATCCATTTCACGCTGAGAACCGGTACCGGAATGTGGCCGGTCGGATCGGTGTCGGCCGCGAAGCGCTGGTACGCGACCGGGTCGGCGCGGTAGCGCTGCACGCCGGCGTTCAGCGCCGCATCGTCGGCCGAGCCGGTGTATCGAGCGCCGACGTTGCCGAACGGACTCGCGCCGCCGGTGCGCTGGCTCGTCACGTCGCGAAAGTGGAACGTGCCCCAGCTCAGGTGCGACTGGATCGAACCGGCGGGGATCCGGATCACGCGCTCGACGGCCTCGACCTTCGCCTGCTGCTCGGGCGTGCGCTGCGCCGCCGGCTTGTCGAGCGCCAGGCACTCGTTGACGCGGGCGGCGAGCTGCGGCGGCGTCATGCCGGCGCCCGCAGGCAGCCCGAAGTTGAGCGGGTAGCCCGGCTCGTCGGGGCGCGGATGGTTGTTGCAGAGGTATTGGTAGACCACGCGCAGGTCGGTCCGGAAGTCGTACGAGCGGGTGCCGCCGGCCAGCACCCCGCTGGTCAGCAGCACCGCGTCGTACGGCTGCTCGCCGACGGTGCTTTCGGTGAACATCTCGGCGGCCTTCACCGCGACCCCGGCGCCCCATGACTGGCCGTGCAGGATGGTGCGCGCCGGCGTCGCCACATGGCGGAGGAAGATGCCGCGCAGGCGCTCGGTATCCTCGGCGGCGGCCCGTACCGCGACGCCGCCCTGGCGGAACGTCGAGCCGGCCCAGGCGTAGCCCGCCCGCACCGTGATCGCCCAGCGCGTCAGATCCTCGGCGGCTCGCGCGGCGCTCGGCGGCCCGAGCTCCGGACCGCCGTGCGCATGCAGCACCAGGCGGCCGTTCCAGCTCGCCGGCACGGCGATCAGGTAGTACGCGCCGAGCGAGTCGACACCCGCGAGGCAGCGCGTCGTCCCCGGTACCGCCGGCGGGCAGGCGACCGCGCCAGGCGCCGCTTCGGCCGAGGTGGCGGGTCCGCGCAGTCCGCCGAAGGGGCCCGAGCCGGCACAGCCGGCGAGCGCGACGAGCGCCAGCGCCCGGGCCGCGTGAAGACGAACGTGCATGGCCAAGGAGCTCTCCGCGAGTGGATCGAGCGTCGATTCTTGGCAGCCGCGGCCGCGATTGCAACGCGATTCGCGGACTCCCGCGATCGCAGCGCCGCGCGGCGCGTGCGCAGCATCGAGGGGGGCGTGGACCGAAGCCCTTGGGGAGCCTAGAAGCGCAGGTCCTCGATCACCACGCGCTCGAAGCGCCCGCGGTCGCCCGAATAGTCCCAGCGCTCGACCTCGCAGCGCCGTGGCGACTCCGACGGCGAGTGCCGGACCAGGTTCACCGAGTTGCAGGTGTTGTGCCTGAGGCGCGACGACACCGCGGTGCCGGCCTGCACCACGTACGCCGGCGAGCCGTCGGTCAGCGCGCGCTCGTGCAGCCGCACGATGAACGGCAGGTGGATGTGCCCGCCGAGGATGAGGTCGACGCCCGACATCGCCCAGCGGCGCAGCGCGCGCTGGTTGCCGTGCAGCACGTCGGGCTCGTCCTCCTCGCGTGTCACCGCGATCGGCTGATGCGTCACCACGATGCGCAGCTGCGCCCGCGTCGCCTGCTCGAGACGTCGCGCCACGCGGTCGACCTGCTCGCGCGACACCTCGCCATCCTTGTGACGCCAGGGCCGAGTGGTGTTGAGCGCGATGACCAGAAGCTCGTCCGATTCGTAGACCGGCTCGAGCTCGCCGCCGAACGCGCGCCGGTACTCGGCGTAGGGCGCGACCAGGCGCTTGCCCAGATTGAACAGCGGCAGGTCGTGGTTGCCCGGGATCGCGAGCATCGCCGGCACCTTCAGGCGGTCGACGAAGCGGCGCGCGGCGTCGAACTGCTCGCGCGTCGCGCGCTGGGTGATGTCGCCCGAGAGGATCAGCACGTCGGGGCGCTCGCGATGCGTCAGCTCGACCAGCGCCTCGACGACGTGTTCCTTCTCGGTGCCGAAGTGGGGATCGGAGATTTGCAGCAGGAGCGTCATGCGAGGGCTGGAAGCGACGGCCAAGGATAAGGACCAATCGCGACGGCAGCGATCATGCCTGCCCGCGCGCAGGGCGCGGTGGCGTCGGGAACGCCCACGCGACGAAGGGACACCCGGCGCGAACACCCGCTCTCGTAGAATCCGGCGCTCATGGCAACCCGCCTCACCGCCTTCCTGCTGATGCTGGTGCTCGTCTGCGCCGGCGTCTTCGGCGGGCCGTTCGCGAACGCGGCACCCGCCGTCGAGCAGGCTGCCCAGGTGACGGAGGTCGCGCTGGCCAGCCCCGCCAGCGAGGACGGCGGCGATTCCAGCCCGGGCGACCCTGCGGGCCAGAGCCCTGCCGAGACGGTCCACGACCTGCCGGCGCTCATCATGGCGGGCGCTCCGACGCCGGACAGCGGCCTCACGATGGCCGCGCCGCGCGCCTTCGCCGAGCGCGCCCCGCTGGCACCCTACCTGGACGGACCGCAGCGTCCGCCCCGCGCGACGACCCTCGTCGCCTGAGTCCGGCCGCGACGCGTTCGCGGCCGCTTCGCCCCCAGGCGTGTTCCCCGTGTGCCGTGCGGCACGCGCGCCACGCCATGCCAGCCCGCCGCCATGGACATCCTGCTCGACCCGAACGTGTGGATCGCGTTCGCCATGTTGACCGGCCTCGAGATCGTTCTCGGGGTGGACAACATCATCTTCATCTCGATCCTCGTCGGGCGCCTGCCGCCGGAGGTGCGCGACAAGGCGCGCCGCCTCGGCATCGGCTTCGCGATGGTCTCGCGGCTCCTGCTGCTGCTCACGCTGAGCTGGATCATGGGCCTCACGGCCGACCTGTTCCACGTTCTCGGCCAGGGCATCAGCGGGCGCGACCTGGTGCTGCTGTTCGGGGGCCTCTTCCTGCTCTACAAGGCCTCGCACGAGATCTTCGTCGAGGTCGAGGCGCCCGAGCAGGAAGGTCCGGCCCCCAGCGACCCGGTTGCGCTCAAGGCGGCCGGCCGGCGCGCCTTCTGGGCCGTGATCGGGCAGATCGCCATCATCGACATCGTGTTCTCGCTCGACTCGGTGATCACCGCGGTCGGCATGGTCGACCAGATCGGCGTGATGGTCGCGGCGGTCATCGCGTCGGTCGGCGTGATGCTGATCGCCGCCAAGCCGATCGGCGAGTTCGTCGACCGCCATCCGTCGGTGAAGGTGCTGGCGCTCGCCTTTCTCGTGATGGTGGGCATGGCGCTCACGGCCGAAGCTTTCGACGTCGGCATTCCCAAGGGCTACATCTACGCCGCGATGGCGTTCTCGCTGGCCGTCGAGTCGCTCAACATCCGCGCCCGCGCCAAGCGGCGGGCCGCCGCGCCGCCGGCCACCCCGACCGGGCCGGTGGCCGAGGCCTGACCCGTTCCTGCATTCCCTGTTCGTCCACTTCCGCAACTTCGAGGAAACACCATGACCCCCAGCTACGAGTCCTACCCGAGTTCGGCCGCCGGCACTGCCGTCGTCGCCGAGCGCAACCGCGTCCTGCGCAACACCTACTGGCTGCTCGCCCTCTCCATGGTGCCCACCGTCCTGGGCGCGTGGCTCGGCGTGACCACCGGCATCGCACGCGCGATGTCGCCCGGCATCGGCCTCGTGGTCTTCCTGGTCGGCGCGTTTGGCTTCATGTTCGCGATCGAGAAGACCAAGAACTCGGCGGCTGGCGTGCCGGTGCTGCTCGCGTTTACGTTCTTCATGGGCGTGATGCTGTCGCGCCTCGTCGGCACGGTGCTCGGCCTCGCCAACGGCGCCGGGCTCATCATGACCGCGTTCGCCGGCACCGGCGTCATCTTCCTCGGCATGGCGACGCTGTCCTCGGTGATCAAGCGCGACCTCAGCTCGATGGGCAAGTTCCTGTTCATCGGCGCGATCATGCTGCTCGTGGCCGGCATCGCGAACGTGTTCCTGCAGTCGAGCGCGCTGATGATCACCCTCGCGGTGCTCGCGATCGGCATCTTCTCGGCGTTCATCCTGTACGACCTGAAGCGCGTGCAGGACGGCCTCGAGACCAACTACATCAGCGCGACGCTCGGCGTCTACCTCAGCCTCTACAACGTGTTCCAGTCGCTGCTCGCGCTGCTCGGCATCTTCGGCGGCCGCGACGAGTAAAGCCGGGTTCCGGCCGCTGCGGCGGCCGATGCCTGCCGGCCCGGTGCGCTCCTCGCGGAGTGCACCGGGCCGTTTCGCTTCCGGCGCGAGCAAGCCGTGTGGCGGCGCTCAGTTCAGCTTCGCGCCCGACTCGCGCACCGCGACACGCCAGTGCTCGATCTCGCGCCGGATCACCTGCGCGAACTCCTGCGGCGGCGCCGCGATCACGTCCATCGACTGCCGTTCGAGCTGCTCGCGCACCTCGGGGTCGCCGAGGATCTTCACGATGTCGGCGTGCAGTGCGCGCAGCAGCGCAGGCGGCAGACCGGCCGGCGCGACGATGCCGAAGATGCCCTCGTAGCCGAGCCCCGGGTAGTGCTCGGCGAGCGTCGGCACCGCCGGGAACTGGCGGTTGCGACGCGGGTCGGTCACGGCGAGCAATCGGAGCGTGCCGTTGCGAAGGTGCGGCAGCGCCGACTCGAGCACCACGAATGCCGCCTGCACGCGTCCCGGCAGCAGCTCGCGGTAGGCCCCGCTGCTACCCGAGAACGGCACATGGACCATGTCGATGCCGGCGCGGCGGGCGAGCAGCTCGCCGGTGACGTGACCGCCGGTGCCGATGCCCAGCGACGCCCAGCTGACGGCGCCCGGCTTCGCCTTCGCGTACGCGACGAACCCCGGCAGGTCGTCGACGCCGAGCGAGGCGTGCACGACGAGCGCGACGGTCACGCTGCCGATCAGCGTGACCGGCGTCAGCTGGCTCAGCGTGTCGTACGGCAGGTCGCTGCGCAGGCTCGGGTTGATCGTCAGCGAGTTGATCGCGAGGCCGAGCGTATGGCCGTCGGGCGGCGCCTGCACCACCGTCTGCGTCGCGATGATGCTGCCCCCGCCCGGCTTGTTCTCGATGTTGACGGCCTGACCCCAGAGCTCGGCGAGCTTGCCGGCGAGCGGCCGCAGGATCGCGTCGGTCGAGCCGCCGGCCTGCTGCGGCGAGACGATGCGCACCGAGCGGGTCGGGTGGAACGCCGCGCCCGCCGGCTGCGCCAGGGTTGGCAAGGCGACCGGCAACAGGCTGCACACAGCCGCCCGGACGAGCCAGTCGCGGCGGGTCGACGCGCGGTCGAGGTCGTGCACGGGCGTCGGTTCGGTTGCCGGAGAGTCGGCGTGCATCAGGCGGACGCGCCGAGGTCCGCCGGCGCGCGTCGTGCCGCCACCGAGGCACCGGCCGCGGGGTCGTGGTCGGCGGGCAGGCTCGGGTGCAGCGTGCGCAGCGGCGGCGGCTCGCTGCGCGCGCGCTCGCGCCCCGCTTCGAGCGCGCGCTGCAGCGTGGGCGCGGTCCGGCGCGGATCGTCGCCGAGGCCGCGAACGATGCACACGCCGGCGGCGCCGCACGCCGCCGCCTCGGCGACCTGCGCGGGCTCGAGGATGCCGCCGATCGCGACCACCGGAACGCCGGCCATGCGGCACCACCAGGCGAGGTTGTCCATGCCTTGCGGACGCCACGGCATCTCCTTGGTCAGCGTCGGCCAGACCGGGCCGCAGGCGACGTAGCCCGGGCCGAGCGCGAGCGCGCGACACAGCTCCCACAGGCTGTGCGAGCTGACGCCGAGCGCCATGCCCGTCGCGCGAAGGGCCTGTCGTCCGTCGCGGCCGAGCCCGAGCAGGTCCTCCTGGCCGAGGTGGACGCCGCCGGCGCCGAGTTCGGCGGCGAGCTGCCAGTGGTCGTTGACGAACAGCTCGGCCGACGCGGCGCGGGCGGCCGCGACGCTCGCCGCGATCTCCGAGCGCAGCGCCGCAAGCCATGCGGTGCCTGGCTCGGGCGGCGTCTTGATGCGCAACTGGACGGTGCGTACGCCGGCGTCGAGCACCTGGCGCACGCGCGCGGCGCTGTCGACGATGGCGTAGAGGCCGAGCGATGCCTGCGAACCGGGAGCCGCAGGCGGCGGCTCCACCGGCTCGTCGCCCCACGAGAGCAGCGGCAGCGCGCGTGCATCGCCGCCGTCGAGCGCACCCTGGATCTGCAAGGTCGCGGCGATCACGGCATCGGCGTCGACGAAGCCGGCGGCAAGCGCGTCGAGCAGAGGCTCGGCGCAGCGCGCTGCGGACGTGCCGCCGCCGCCGAGGTCGCGGCGCAGCCAGCCGCAGGCGTGACGGGTGTCGATCCAGTCGGGCGCGCCGGCGTCGCCGAGCACCCAGACCGCGCGGGCGCCGGCGTCGCGCAAGGCACCGGCGAGCGCCGGTGCTGCCGGCACTGCATCGGCCGCGCGGCCGAGCGCCGCCAGCGCCGCGCGAGGCGACGCCGTCGTGACCGCGGCTGCAGCGCGCGCATGCACCTGCAACGCCGCGTCGCCGCGCCGCTCGATCACGCACACCGCACCATCGAACGTGCGCGCGCTCATCGCATCACCCTGCCGCCGTCGACGATCAGCACCTGGCCCGTGACGAACGCCGCCGCCTCCGAGGCCAGGAACAGCACCGGCCCCGCGACGTCCTCCGGGCGGGCGAGCCGGCGCAGCGGCGTCGCCGCCATGATCTGCTCGCGAAAGCTCGCGCGCGTGGCGGCGCTGCCGGCGGTCGGATGCACCAGCCCGGGAGCGACGCAGTTGACGCGCACGCCGAGCGGGCCGACCTCGGCCGCAAGGTTGCGGCTGAAGCCGACCAGCGCGCTCTTGGCGGTGGCGTAGTCGTGGTACGGGACGATCGGATCGTCGACGAGATCGCTCACCAGGTTGACGATCGCGCCGCGCGCGCGGCCCCGGAAGTGCGGCAGCACGGCGCGGCAGAGGTGATATGCCGGGCCGACTGCGCCGTCGAACTGCGCGCGATAGTCGGTCCACGCGAGGTCGTCGAAGCGCGCGCGCCGTTCGGGGTCGAACGCGTAGCCGGCGAACGCATTGTTGACGAGCACGTCGATGCGGCCGAACTCGTCGGCGGCGCGGGCGACGAGGCCGGCCGCCGCGTCGGGCTCGGTCACGTCGGCGGCGATCGCGAGCGCGTCGCCGCCGGCCTCTCGGCACGCCTGGACCACTTCGCCCGCGGCGGCGTGGTTCTCGCGGTAGTTCACCACCACGCTCGCACCCCTTCCCGCGAACGCCCGCGCGATCGCCGCGCCGATGCCGCGCGAGGCGCCGGTGACGAGCACCACCTGTTCGCTGAAATCCATGGGCGGTCCTTCAGCGGCCGGGCAGCAGATCGACGGCCGCGTGCCGCGCGATCGCGAGAGGCTGGCGCACGAGCCCGAGCTTGCGGTAGACGTCGGCGGCGGCCTGCAGCGACGCGACGTCGAGCGCGCCCAGGCCCTTCTGCCGGGTCAGGTCGGAGACCGATGCCGCATTGCGCAGGCGCACGATCTCGAGGTTGAGCGCCGGGTCGCTGCCGTCGATGGCGCGCGTGGTCGCAAGGCCCGCCGCCTCCTCCGGCGCGGCGATCATCCATGCGGCGGCATCGCGGTAGGCGCGCAGGAAACGCGCGAGCGCCGCCTTGCGCGACCGGTACGCCGCCTCGGTGACGACGAAGAGGTCGCTCGACACGTTGAGGTGGCGCGCGACGTCGATCACCTCGACCTCGCCGAGGCCGCGCCGCCGCCCGACCAGAAGGCCGGTATCGGTCGCGGCGGTGGCGTCCACCTGCCCCTGCAGCAGCGGTGCGAAGTTGAGGATGCCCGTCACGACCACCGTGACGTCGGCTTCCGAGAGGCCCGCCTGGTGCAGCAGCACCTGCAGGTTCTGGCGCGTGCCGCTGGCGAGGCTGTAGACGCCGATGCGCTTGCCCCTCAGGTCGGCGGGCGTGCGGATGCCGCTCTTCTTCAAGGCGACGACGTTGAACACGTTCTGCGGGTAGACGTCGTACACGGCGACGAGCTTCTCGCCCTTGTCGAGCGCCGCGAAGAACGAGCCGGGGTCGGTGAACGCGACGTCGGCGCGCCCGCTCAGCAGGTTGCGGATCGCGTCGCCGCCGCCGGTCCCCGGCACGTATTCGAGATCGATGCCCTGGGCGCGGTAGAAGCCCTTGTCGGCATCGACCAGCAAGGGCGTCACCTCGACGATCGGCTTGCTCCAGCCGGCGACGGTGATCTTCTCCAGCGGCGCGCCCTGCGCGCGCGCGGCGACCGGCAGCGCGCAGGCGAGCGCGAGCAGGTGGCGCCGCGAAAGCCCGTTGCTGTGCCGGTTCATCGCGCGCCCTCGCTGTAAGGCCGCAACAGGCGCTGCTCGAGCAGCAGCATCGCGTGATACGCCACGACGCCGAGCAGCGAGACGAGCACCAGCACCGCGAACATCAGCGGCGTGTCCATGCTGCCCTGCGCGGCGATGATCAGCGCGCCGAGACCGTGGCTCGCGCCGACGAACTCGCCGACCACCGCGCCGACCAGCGCGAGCACCACCGCGATGCGAACGCCGGCCAGGATCGCCGGCAGCCCCGCGGGCACCTTGAGGCGCCACAGCGTCTGCGCGCGCGTCGCACCCAGCATGCGAAACAGTTCCAGGCGCTCGGGCGGCACCTGCTGCAGGCTCGTCATCGTGTTCTCCATCACCGGAAAGAAGCAGATCAGCAGCGTGATCACGATCGTCGAGGTCATGCCGAAGCCGAACCAGACGATGAAGAGCGGCATCAGCGCGAGCTTGGGCACCACCTGGCTGACGACGACGTACGGCATCAGGAGGCGTCGCAGCACGGCCGACTCGGCCAGCAGCACGCCGGCGCCGAAGCCGACCGCGCAGCCGGCGACGAAGCCGGCCGCGAGCTCGACAGCGGTCGCCCGCAGATGCGGCCAGAGGTAGCCGGTCGCGAGGCCGCGCCACAGCGCGCCGGCGACGACGCTCGGGGCCGGCAGCACCAGGCTGGACAGCGCCAGCGCGCGCGCGGCGGCCTCCCAGGCGAGCAGCAGCGCCGCCAACAGCAGCGCCTGTGCGAGCCGCGTCCGCGGGTTCATGCCGCGACCGCCTCGACGCCGAGCGCCGCACGCAGCACCGCACACGCGGCCACGAACCCGGTGCTCTCGCGCGTGCCCGGCTGGCGTGGCACTTCGAGCGGTACCGGTACGGTCCGGCGCAGCCGCCCACCGGCGAGCACCGAGACGCGATCGCCCAGGTAGACCGCCTCGGCGATGTCGTGGGTGACGAAGAGCACGGTCGTACCGAGCCGCTCCGCGAGCCGCAGCAGGTCGTGCTGCAGTTCCTCGCGCGTGATCGCGTCGAGCGCAGCGAACGGCTCGTCGAGCAGCAGCAGCGGCGGGCTCGGCAGCAGCGCGCGGGCGAGCGCGACGCGGCTCTGCTGGCCGCCCGAGAGCTGGCGCGGGTGACGTGCGGCGTGGCGCGCCAGCCCGAGCTGGGCGAGCAGCGCCTCGGCCTGCCGGACGTCGGCCGGCGTCGGCCGGCGCTGCAGCGCGACCGGCAGCAGCACGTTGTCGAGCACCGTCCGCCACTCGAGCAGCGTCGGCGCCTGGAACACGAAGCCGACCCGGCGCTGGTCGATCGCGGTGCTGCCGTCGACGAGCACACGCCCTCGCCGCGGCGCGACGAGGCCGGCGGCGAGCCTGAGCAGCGTCGTCTTGCCGCAGCCGCTGCGCCCGACGAGGCAATGGAACTCGCCCGGCGCGATGGCGAGGTCGATGCCGTCGACGACCGGCGGCGCGCCGGGAAAGCCGAACGTCACGCCCTCGAAGGCGAGGAAGCTCACGCGCCCTCCTCCTCGGCGTACGGGGCGAAGCGGTCGGCGGCGCGCTCGGCGGCGCCCTCGATCTCGACCATGCGCACGAGATCGGCGAGGTTGAAGCGCCCGTCGTGGTGCCACCCGGCCTCGGGCTGCGTCATGCCGCCGATCGGCGCGACGCGGGTGACGCCGGCTGCGCCAAGCGGTTCGGCGAGCCGGTACAGCTCTTCCGGCGTGGTCGCGACGCCGACCGTCTGCAGGTACGCGGCGTGCGGCGCGAGCAGCGCCGGAACCTCGTCGAGCGCATCGACCGCGCTGACCTGCACGCAGCGCGCGCCGGCGGTCGGGGCGAGCGCCATCGCGGCATCGGCAAAGGCGACGGACCAGCCGGCGGCGTCGCCGATCAGCTCGGCGCCTTCATGGGCCATGGCGCGCCACTCGGCAGCCTGCCGCCACGCCGCGAGCGCGGCCGATTCGCCGAGCGCGAGTTCGGGCGCGGGGTGGCGCCGCTCGAGGTTCGCGAGCTCGGCGGCGAGGTACTGCGCGAAGCCGCGCGGGTCGACGCGGGCGCCGCGCTCGACGTAAACGGCGTGCGGCGAGTAGCAGCCCTGCTGCTCGTGGCGCACGAGGTCGAGCGCGAGGCGGCGCGCGGTCTCGACGCCCTTGACCGCGTCGAGTGCGGCGCGCCCGACCAGCGCGGCGCCGACCTTGTGGCCGTAGCCGAGAAAGCGCGTCGTCACGGGCAGCTGGGCGCGGATCTCCGCGAGCGCGGCATTGCCGCCGTAGGCGAGCACGCAGTCCGCCTGGGCGTAGAGGCTCGCTGCCGCGGCCGCATCGCCGCCCTGCCACCAGACGACGCCGACGCACGCGCCGAGCGCCGGGTCGACGTCGGCAAGGCCGCGCGCGAACAGGCTCGCGAACACCGGCTCGGCACTCGGCAGCTTGCCGATCGACGCCGCCTTGACCAGCAGCCCCGAGACCAGGCTCCAGAGCGGCAGCCCCGCGACGTTGCCGGCCCAGCTGTGCACCAGCAGGCGCGGCCCGAACGCGCGCACCGCACCCCCCTTCACCGCCGGCTGGAAGCCGTCGAGCAGCTTCGGGTTGGCGAAGTCCTCGGCGACGAAGCGGTGCAGCTGCGGCGCACGAAAGGCCTTCAGGTACGCGGTCGTCTGCAGCCGAAGCCGCTCGGCATCGTGACCGGTGACGATCGGCAGCAGTTCGTCGAGCTCCCGGCGCAGCGGGTCGGCCGCGTCGAGGAAGCGGGCGACGACACGATCGAGCACGCGGACGATCGCGTCCACGGTCATCCGGTGCAGCGTCTCGCGCGCGGCTGCCTGCACCGCGGTGGCGAGCGCCTGCATCGCCGCGTCGGCAAGCACCGGCAGCTCGACGTCGATCGCGCCGGCACGCGACGCGAAGCGCAGCGTGCGCCAGGCCACGCCGTCGGGCGCTAGCCCCGGCAGGTGGCCGGCCCGCCAGGTGCGCGTCATCGCGCCGCCGCCTCGACGAATTCCTGCACCGCCATTGAGCAGCCCTTGGCCTCGGCACCCTCGGCGCGGCCGAGCAGGAGGAAGCCGCCGTCGGCGGCGATGCCGACGTCCTCGGTCAGGATCGCCGTCACCGAGTTGAAGTTGGCCAGGTCGACGTGCAGCAGCACGCCGCGCTCGCCGGCGGCGAGCTCGCGGCCGGAGAGCGGCTCCACCACGCGCGAGCGCACCCAGTGCGGCGCGCGCTTGACCGACGGCACGCGGGCGTTGCCGGCGTCGTAGAACTGGCTGCTCAGCTCGGTCATGCCGTACATGTTGATGCAGCGTTCGCGCGGCACGCCGAAGGTCGCCGCCAGCGCGTCGTAGAACGCGTCGAGCGGAAGCTCGCGCGCCTGGTTCTTGTAGCCGCCCGTGTCGAGGATGCGACTGCCGGGCGGCAGCGCGAACACGCGGCCGCGCCGCTCGAGCGCCTCGAACACGTGCACGAAGCTGTAGCTGGCACCGAGCACGGCGACCGGCTCGCCGCGATCGATCGAGGCATCGAGCCACGCGACCAGGCCGTCGACGTCGATGCCGTCGGCCCCGACGAAGCTCGGGCTCTCGCCGACGCCGAAGGTGCGCGCGGCGAGGGCCAGGTAGTGCGCGAGCGACGAGTTCGGCAGCTCGCGCTCGGCCGGGAACAGCAGCGCCATCGGCAGGCGCTCGCTGCCCGCCATGAAGCGCGCGGCGAAGTGGCGCTGCATCGACGCCTCCCAGACCGCGAGCGTCGGATGGTGGTTGCGCCCCTTGACGTCGCCGCGCGTGGTGCCGCTGGTCGCGAAGACGCGCTCGCAGTCGTCGACCGGATGCGCGCTCAGCGTCGCGTCCTTGAACGCGCTGATCGGCACCGCCGGAATGTCGCGCCACGAACGCACCGTGCGCGGCGTCGCGCCGCGGCGCTGGCAGAAGCGCCGGTACGGCACGTCGTGCGCGTGCTGGTGCGCGAACAGCGCGAGCGCGAGGGCGTCGAAGTCGGCTTCCGCCGGGGCGTCCGCGCCGATGAAGTCGAGCACGCGCCGGGCGATCGACCGCGTCGGCTCGGGCAGGCTGTCGATCGGGCGCGGCCCGATCACCGGTCCGGCGCCGACGTGCCCGGCGTCCCTGGCCGCGTGGCTCACGAGAGCGCCTTCAGCCGCATCGGCTGCGGATCGAAGCCGTGGTTGAGCGGACCGCTGCCCGCGCCGGTGCGCACCGCCGCGCCGGCCTCGAGCGCGCCGCGCACGAACGCCGACGCGTCGAGCACCGCCTCGCGCAGGTCGCGCCCGAGCGCCAGGAACGCCGCGATCGCACTCGACAGGGTGCAGCCGGTGCCGTGGCTGTTCGCGCTCGCGATGCGCGGCGCGCGGATCCAGAACGGCGCTGCGCCCGGCGTCAGCAGCAGGTCGCTGACGGTGTCGCCGGCGAGATGACCGCCCTTGAGCAGGACCGCGCGCGCGCCCATCGCGAGCAGGCGGCGTGCGGCGCTCTCCATGTCGGCCTCGTTCGCGAGCGTGCGCTCGACGAGCAGCCCGGCTTCGTCGAGGTTGGGCGTGATCACGAGCGCCCTCGGGAACAGCTCGGCGACGAGCGCACCGACCGCGCCTCGGTCGATCAGCACCGCGCCGCTGGTCGCGATCATCACCGGGTCGAGCACGACCTGCCCGAGGGCGTGGCGCTCGATGGCCGCGGCGACGGTCGTCACCGTCTCGGCCGAATGCAACATGCCGATCTTCACCGCGTCGACGCCGATGTCCTCGACAACGGCGTCGATCTGGTCGGCGAGCATCGCGCTCGGCACCGCGTGGATCGCGCGCACGCCGAGCGTGTTCTGCGCCGTCAGCGCGGTGAGCGCGGTCATGCCGAAGCAGCCGAGCGCCGCGAAGGTCTTGAGGTCGGCCTGGATGCCGGCGCCGCCGCCGCTGTCGGAGCCTGCGATCGACAGCACGCGCGGGTAGCGCCAGCGTGGAGCGGCGCCGCTCATGGTCGGCAGCACGCGAACGGCGCGATTGGATGCATGGGACCTCTTTCCGACGTGGCGTTCGCTCCGCAGGAAAGACCCCGACGCGGACGGCGACGTCCGCTGGGAATGCTCTTCTTACGCCGGCATGAACCGGTTCAAGTTCGCGGGTCTGGATCTCAGCGCGCTTCACGCACGCACCCCGGAGCGGCGCCGATTCTGGCACGGCTCGCGTGCGTCGCCGGCATTTCCCTTCGGATCGCGCGAGGGCGGCCGTGGGGGTCGAGAACCGTCTCCGCTCGACGCGACAGCCCGCCCATCCGCATGCGCGTCGTCGGTCGACGTCGACCCGGCGTCGCGAGCCCGCGCAAGGCAGGCAGCTCCCGCCGCCGGCGCTGCGGTCCCGGCAGCAGTCACGGGAAACGGACGCCGAAGCGTCCCTGACATGGCTGCGTGAGCCAACGAGGGGCGGGGCAACGCCCTCGCCCGCGGCGACTCAGTCGGTGCCAAGGGTCTTCGGCGGGGTTCGGCGCCGACTTTGATTGATAATCGTTCTTATTTAGACGGCACCAATTGCGACCATGACACCGCGTTCCGAACGCTCGCTGGACAGCCTCCCGATCGGCGCCGCCGCGCGTGTGGCCCGGGTGGTCGCCGCGTCGCCCGATGTCGACGCGGTGGCGCTGCGCCGTCTCGGCGAGCTCGGCTTCATTCCCGGCGAGCCGGTGCAGCTGCTGCACCGCGGCCCCGGGGGTCGCGAGCCGCTCGCGGTGCTGATCGGCGAGACGATGTTCGCGCTGCGCCTGCTCGAGGCGCGATGCATCGAGGTCGAAGCAGCCTGATGGCGGCGTCCGTCAACAACACCGCCGCGGCGCCCTGGAGCGTCGCCCTCGTCGGCAATCCGAACTGCGGGAAGACGGCGCTCTTCAACCTGCTGACCGGCGCGCGTCAGAAGGTCGCCAACTACGCCGGCGTCACGGTCGAGCGCAAGGTCGGCACCACGCGTCTGGCGAGCGGGCGCAGCGTCTCGGTGATCGACCTTCCGGGCGCGTACAGCCTGTCGCCGGTCACGCCCGACGAGCAGGTGACGCTCGACGTGCTCGAGGGCAGGCGCGAGGGCGAGGCGGTTCCGGACGCCATCGTCGCGGTCGTCGACGCGACCAACCTGCGCATGAACCTGCGCCTGGTGCTCGAGCTGCGCGAGCTCGGCCGACCGATGCTGGTGGCGCTCAACATGGCCGACGTCGCGCGCGCCGAAGGGCTCTCGATCGACGTCGACGCGCTCGCCGCCGAGCTCGGTTGCCCGGTCGTCGAGACGGTCGCGGTGCGCCACGACGGCCACGTCGCCCTGCTCGCGTCGCTCGAGGGTCAGCTCGGCCGCGCCATCGCCGCCGCGCCGACATCGCCGCGCCCCGGGCGCCGCTCGGCCGCCGAGCTGCAGCAGGACGTGCGACGCATCCTCGGGCGCGTCGCCCCCGACGCGCCGGTGCGGGCGCGCTTCCAGCACCGCATCGACGGCGTCGTCATGCACCCGGTGTGGGGGCTCGTGCTGCTCGCGGCCGTGCTGTTCCTGATGTTCCAGGCCGTGTTCTCGTGGGCCAACCTGCCGATGGACGCCATCAAGGCGGTGATGGCGGGCGCCGGCGCGTGGACCGGCGAGCACATGGCCGAGGGGCCGCTCAAGAGCCTGGTCGTCGACGGCGTGATCGCCGGCGTCGGCAGCGTGATCGTGTTCCTGCCTCAGATCCTCATCCTCTTCTTCTTCATCCTGCTGCTCGAGGACTCGGGCTACCTGCCGCGCGCTGCGTTCCTGCTCGACGGGCTGATGGGCAAGGTGGGGCTCTCGGGGCGCGCGTTCATTCCCCTGCTGTCGAGCTTCGCCTGCGCGATCCCGGGAATCATGGCGACCCGCACGATCACGAGCTGGCGCGACCGCCTCGCGACCATCATGGTCGCGCCGCTGATGACCTGCTCGGCGCGCCTCCCGGTCTACGCGCTGCTGATCGGCGCGTTCGTCCCCGACCGCGCCGTCGGCCCGTTCAACCTGCGCGGCATCACCCTGTTCGTGCTCTACGTCGCCGGGGTCGTGTCGGCGATGGCGATCGCCTGGGTGCTCAAGCGCGTCTGGATGAAGAGCCGCTACCAGCCGCTGATGCTCGAGCTGCCGCCCTACCGCGTGCCGAACCTCCGCAACCTGGGGCTCGGCCTCTGGGAGCGCGCGATGATCTTCATGCGCCGGGTCGGTGGAATCATCTTCGCGCTGATGGTGCTGCTGTGGTTCCTGTCGAGCTTCCCGGCGCCGCCCGAGGGCGCGACCGGGCCGGCGATCCAGTACAGCGTCGCCGGCATGATGGGACGCGCGCTCGAGCACGTGTTCGCGCCGCTCGGCTTCAACTGGCAGATCTCGATCGCGCTGGTGCCGGGCCTCGCGGCACGCGAGGTCGCGGTCGGCGCGCTCGGCACCGTCTACGCCATGTCGGGCGGCGACGAGGTCGCCGACGCGCTGACCCCGGTGATCGCCGCCGGCTGGCCGCTCGCCACCGCGTTCGCGCTGCTCGCGTGGTACGTGTTCGCGCCGCAGTGCATCTCGACGCTCGCGGTGGTGCGCCGCGAAACCAATTCGTGGCGCTATCCGCTGCTGATGGCGGGTTACCTGTTCGCGCTGGCGTACGTGGCGGCGTTCGCCACCTATCGCATCACGCTCTGGCTCGGAGGCTGACATGGCCCAGACGATCGTCGTCGCCCTGCTCGTGACCGCGTGCGCGGTCTACGCCATCTGGACGCTGCTGCCCGCGGCGGCACGGCGCGCCCTCGCGCGCCGCCTCGCGGACGTGCCGGCGCCGGGCGCCGTGCGCGGCTGGCTGCGCGCGCGCGCCGTCGCGACCAACGCCTGCGGCTGCGACGGCTGCGACAAGGCGCCGGGTGCGCCGAAGGCGGCTGGAGGCGATGCGGCCGGCGCTCGCGGCACCGTGACGGCGCAGCCGATCCGGATCCATCGACGCGTGACGCGCTGAGGCTGCGGGCGCTCCGCTCGCCCCGCGCCGCTACGCCTTCGGCGCGATCCCCATCGCCTTGTCGCCGAGGCCCAGCGGCAGCGGAAAGTGAACCGACTCGATCGCGCCCGGCAGGCTGCGGATCGAAACGGCGCCGAGCGCGCGCAGGCGCTCGATGACCTGCTGCACCAGGATGTCGGGGGCCGACGCGCCGGCGGTGAGGCCGACGCGACGCTTGCCGTCGAACCAGGCCGGATCGAGATCGTCCGGGCTGTCGACCATGTAGGCGTCGGTGCCGAGGCGCTCGGCGAGCTCGCGCAGGCGGTTGCTGTTCGAGCTGGTCGGGCTGCCGACGACGATGACGACGTCGACCGACGGCGCGAGCAGCTTGACCGCGTCCTGGCGGTTCTGCGTGGCGTAGCAGATGTCCTGCTGCTTGGGCTCGCGGATGCCCGGAAAGCGGCGCTTGACGGCAGCGACGATCTCGGCGGCGTCGTCGACCGACAGCGTGGTCTGCGTCACCACCGCGAGCGGCCGGTCGGCCGGCACCGTCAGGCGCTCGACGTCCTCGACGTCCTCGACGAGGTGGATGCCTTCGCTCAGCTGCCCCATCGTGCCCTCGACCTCGGGGTGCCCCTTGTGGCCGATCATGATGAAGTCGTAACCCTCGCGGTGCAGCTTGGCGACTTCGACGTGGACCTTGGTCACGAGCGGACAGGTCGCGTCGAACACGCTGAAGCCGCGCGCCGCCGCCTCCTGGCGGATCGCCTGCGAGACGCCGTGCGCGCTGAAGACGAGCGTCGCACCGGCGGGAACGGCGTCGAGCTCCTCGATGAAGATCGCGCCCTTGGCCTTGAGGTCCTCGACCACGTAGGTGTTGTGGACGATCTCGTGGCGCACGTAGATCGGGGCTCCGAACTTCTTGAGCGCGCGCTCGACGATCTCGATCGCGCGGTCGACCCCGGCGCAGAAGCCGCGCGGCTCGGCGAGCACGACCTCCTCGACCCCGCTCACGGGAGCGGCAGCGAGAGCGCCGATGGATGGTTCGATGGTGGTCAGGGTCACAGCACGCCGATCAGCTGCACGTCGAAGCGGACCGGCCGCCCCGCGAGCGGGTGGTTGAAGTCGAAGGTCAGCGTCTCGTCGTCCACCTCGCGGATGACGCCGGCGTAACCGCCGCCGCCGTCGGGTGTGGGGAAGCGCACCACGTCGCCGACCTGGTAGCCGCCCGCCCCGTCGCCGAGGCGCTCGACCATGGCGCGGCCGACCCGCTGCACGAGGTCGGGGCTGCGCTCGCCGAACGCCTCGCCGGGCGCGAGCTCGAAGGTCGCCGATTCGCCTTCCGCCATGCCGACGAGGCGCGCCTCGATGGCCGGCGCGAGGTCGCCGGTGCCGAGCGAAAGCGTCGCTGGCTGGCCGGCGAAGGTGTCGACCACCGCCTCGCCGTCGGGCCCGCTGAGGCGGTAATGAAGGGTGAGGAAGGACCCCGGCGTCACACGATTCAAGGGGGGTTCGGCCGCAGGGCCGCTTGGTAGACTGGCCAGCGATTTTACGAGGCACCCCGCGCGCCGCCCGAAAGCTTCGATGGTGCTGAAGGACATTCCCGCCGACGCGCGCCCCCGCGAGAAGCTGCTGGCCCAGGGCGCCGCTGCGCTCGCCGACGTCGAGCTGATCGCGCTGCTGCTGCGAACCGGCGCCGCCGGCGTCTCGGTGCTGCAGCTCGCCGAGACGCTGCTCGCGAGCTGCGGCGGGCTCGCCGGCCTGCTGCACGCGGGTCCCGCGCAGCTCGCGCGCGTGAAGGGGCTGGGACCGGCCAAGCGCGCCGAGCTCGCCGCCGTCGTCGAGCTCGCGCGCCGCTCGCTGGCCGAGCAGATGAGCGCGGCGCCGGTTTTCGACTCGCCGGCGCGCGTCAAGGACTACCTGCGGCTGCAGCTCGGCGAGCGCGACCACGAGGTGTTCGCCGTGATGTTTCTCGACGCGCAAAGCCGGCTGGTCAAGCTCGAGGAGATGTTCCGCGGCACCCTCACGCAAACCAGCGTCTACCCGCGCGAGATCGTCAAGCGCGCGCTCGACCTGCAGGCGGCGGCGGTGATCCTCGCGCACAACCATCCCTCGGGCGCCGCGGAACCCTCGCGCGCCGACGAGTACCTCACCCAGACCCTGAAGAACGCCCTGCAGCTCATCGACGTCCGCGTGCTCGATCACCTGGTGGTCGGGCGCGGCGCGTCGGTGTCGTTCGCCGAGCGGGGGCTTTTGTGAAGCGCGCACCGGCTGCGAAAACGCGTCGCCTCGACGACCTCGGCGGGCTGAAGGCCGCGCTGCGCAGCGCGCGCGAGGAGGCCGCGGCGCAGGCGGCTGCCGAACGGGCGCGCGAGGCCGAGTCCAGGCGCGAACGCGAGCTCTTCACGCGCACGGTCGGCACGGTGGTGCCGCTGCGCAAGGTGGCGCCCACGGTGGTGCCGCGGCCGCGCCCGCCGGCCGTCGCGCAGCAGCGCAGGCGCGACGAGGAAGCCGTGCTCGCCGAGTCGATCTCCGACGAGTTCGACGTCGAGACGCTGCTCGACACCGACGACGCGCTGTCGTTCCGGCGCCCCGGCATCGGCGTCGAGGTGCTGCGCAAGCTGCGCCGCGGCGTCTGGGCGCTGCAGGGCGAGATCGATCTGCACGGCAAGCGGCGCGACGAGGCACGCGAGGCGCTCGCCGCGTTCCTGCGCGACGCGGCCGGCAACGGCGTGCGCTGCGTGCGCATCGTGCACGGCAAGGGTCACGGCTCGCCCGGGCGCGAGCCGGTGCTCAAGGCCAAGGTCAAGACCTGGCTGGTGCAGCGCAAGGAGGTGCTGGCGTTCGTGCACGCGCGCGCCGCCGACGGCGGCCACGGCGCCCTCATCGTGCTGCTGCAGCCGTCGCGAGCCGGCGGCGCGGCGGCCGGCAAGGACTGACGGCCGCCCTCGCCGTCAGCCGAGCAGCCGACCGGCCGCCTGTCCGACCGCGAACGCCGCCGGCGAACCCGGCGTGAGCTCGAGCAACAGGCTGCGCTTGAGCACGGCCTCGCGCACCAGCGGGTCGATCGGGATCTCGCCGAGCAGGTCGAGCGCCAGGGGCTCGCCGTTCAGAGGCTTGTGCGGCACGACGAAGCGGTCGACCACCAGCTGCAGCTGGTTGCGCACGGTGCGCCCCTCCCCGGGCGCGCTGACCTGGTTGACGAGCACGCGGACCCAGCGGCGCTTCTGCTGCACCGCCAGCACCTTGATCGTCGCGTAGGCGTCGGTCATGGACGTCGGCTCGGGGGTCGCGACGACGAGCACTTCGTCGGCGAGCGAGACCGCGTAGAGCACCACGTCGGAGATGCCGGCGCCGGTGTCGAGCAGAATGCGGTCGTAGCGCGGCGCGAGCGTCTCGATGACCTGCACGAGCTGCTCGCGCACCTCGGGCGTGAGCCGCGAGTACTCGATCAGCCCCGAGCCGGCGAGCAGCACCGAGAAGCCACCGGGCGCGGGCAGGATCGCGTCCTCGACCGGGACGCCCTTGGTGAACACGTCGTGCAGGGTGACCTTGGGCACCAGGTTCAGCACCACGTCGAGGTTCGCGAGGCCGAGGTCGGCGTCGAGCACCAGCACGCGCTCGCCGCGCCGCGCCAGCGCGGCAGCCAGGTTGGCGGCGACGAAGGTCTTGCCGACGCCACCCTTGCCGCTGGTGATGGCGAGGATCCTGGCGCGGCTCATTCGAACTCCGCGAACTGCGAGGTGCCGAACAGCAGGCCCTTTTCCTCGGGGCTCACGATCGACACCGTCGGCTGCTCGAGGCACGAGCGATTACGGCCTTCCGACTTCGCCCGGTAGAGCTGCTGGTCGGCGCGCTCGACCCAGAGTTCGGCCGACGAGCGCACCCACTGCGGCGCGAACGCCCCGCCGACGCTCACCGACACCGAAACGCGCTGGCCGGGCCCGATCGCCACCGGCGACAGCAGCACGCTTTCGCGGATGCGTTCGGCCACGATGCGGCCGAACGCCGGCGCGCAGTTCGGCAGGATCATCGCGAATTCCTCGCCGCCGTAGCGCGCGACGGTGTCCATCGGACGGATGCAGTCGGCGAGCACGCGCGCCACCGACTTGAGCACCAAGTCACCGCTGGAATGACCGAAGGTGTCATTGACTTTCTTGAAGTGATCGATGTCGATCAGCAGCACGAGCGCCGGTTCGCCGGCGCGCGCGACGCGGTCGACCTCGCTCGCGAGCGCCATCTCGAAGTGGCGCCGGTTGGCCAGCCCCGTGAGCGGATCGCGGCTCGAGAGCTGGCACAAGCCGTTGATCACGTCCTGCAGCCACGCCGTGCTGCCCGCCGTCGCGGTCGGCGACAGCGCGTAACCGGATTGCTGAAGCAGTTGCAAAGCCCCGTCCAGCCGCAAGGCGGTGACGTCGCTCGGTTGGAATTCTTTGAGGAATTGCACGAAGGTCGGCGCGGGGCGAATCAGTCTAGCGACAGAGGTCGTGAATGCTGGCGTGAAAAGCGGACGCAATCCAGGGTTGTTGAAGGCCACGCGGTGGGGCGTTGTTGCGGCGCGTCGCGGGCGCGAACGCCTGCACGTTCGACGTGCCGTCGCGGCCGTCGCGCAGCGGGCCGACGGCGGCGACGGCGCGGCCGGACGCCCGCCGACTCACGCCGGCAGGAACAGCGACTGCAGGTCGCTCAGGAAGTCGAGGCCGCGCGCGGTCGGCCGCACGCGCACGAAGTCGCGCTCGATCAGCCCCTTGCGCTCGGCCTCTTCGAGCGGCCCGGCGATGCTGCCGAGCGGCAGCCCCGTGCGCTCGCCGAAGCGCGCCAGCTCGAAGCCGTCCACCAGGCGCAGCGCGTTCAGCATGAACTCGAACGCGAGCTCGCTGCGCCGCACCTCGCTCTCCTGCGAGAGCGCCGCGCCGGCGAGCGCGCCCTCCATGTAGCGGACCGGATCGCGCCAGCGCACCTGGCGGATCACGCGGTGCGCGAAGCTCAGCTTGCTGTGCGCGCCGGCGCCGATGCCGAGGTAGTCGCCGAACTCCCAGTAGTTGACGTTGTGCACGCAGCGGTGCCCCGGCCGCGCGTACGCCGACACCTCGTAGCGCTCGAGTCCTGCGTCGGCGGCGCGCGCGGTGATCGCGTCGAGCATGTCGAACGCGAGATCGTCGTCCGGCAACGGCGCCGCCGGCGCGCGCGTCGCGAACAGCGTGTTCGGCTCGATCGTCAGGTGGTAGATCGACAGGTGCGGCGGCACGAAGCCGATCGCGCGCGCGACGTCGGCCTCGAGCTCGGCCATCGTCTGCCCGGGCAGCGCGTACATCAGGTCGAGGTTGAAGGTCTCGAACGCAGCACGCGCCTCGGCGACCGCCGCCGCCGCCTGCTCGGCGTCGTGAACGCGGCCGAGCGCGTGCAGCTTGGCGTCGTCGAAGCTCTGCACGCCGATCGAGAGCCGCGTGACGCCGGCCTGGCGATAGCCCCGGAAGCGATCGCGCTCGAAGGTGCCGGGGTTGGCCTCGAGCGTGATCTCGCAGCCCGGCTCGAGTGCGACTCGCGCGCGGATGTCGGCGATCAGCCGGCCGATGGCCGTCGGCGAGAACAGGCTCGGCGTGCCGCCGCCGATGAACACGCTCACCACCCGACGGCCCCAGATGAACGGCAGCGCCGCCTCGAGGTCGGCGCAGAGGGCGTCGAGGTAGCGCTGCTCCGGCAGCTCGTCGGGGCCGGCGACGCCGACGGGCAGCGCATGCGAGTTGAAGTCGCAGTACGGGCACTTCCTCAGGCACCACGGGATGTGCACGTAGAGCGAGAGCGGCGGCAGCGCGCCGAGCGCGATCGTGCCCTCGCGCATGTAGCGCGCGAGCCGCTCGGCAGGGCTGCCATCGGGGGCAGCCGGCGTCTGCTCGGCGATCGGGATCACGGCGCGCCCCGGCGCGTCACGCGGTCGGCGGCCCGATGCGCCACGCCTCGGCGATCAGCTCGCGCATCGCGGCGGCGGCGCGCGCGCGGTGGCTGTGCCGGTTCTTCGTGCCGGCGTCCAGCTCGGCGACGCTCGTGCCGAGCGCGTCGACGAACACCAGCGGGTCGTAGCCGAAGCCGCCGCTGCCGCGCGGCGCGTCGAGGATGCGCGCGTCCCAGCGTCCGATCGCGACCAGCGGTTCGGGGTCGTCGGCGTGGCGCACCGCGACCAGCGTGCTGACGAAGCGGGCGCGGCGATCGGCCGTGCCGGACAGGCGTTCGAGCAGCAGGCGGTTGTTGGCCGCGTCCTGCAGCCGGCGCCGCGCCTCGCGCTCGGCACCTGCGGGCGCCTCGACGCTGCCAGCGTAGACGGCCGACTGCACGCCCGGTTCGCCGCCGAGCGCGTCGACGCAGAGGCCCGAGTCGTCGGCGAGCGCCGGCAGCCCCGCTGCGCGCGCGGCATGCCGTGCCTTCGCGAGCGCGTTCTCGATGAAGGTGAGGTGCGGCTCTTCGGCCTCGGCGATGCCGAGCGTGCCCTGCGCGACGAGCTCGACGCCGGCCGGCGCGAGCAGCTGCTGCAGCTCGGCGAGCTTCTTGGCGTTGTTGGACGCGACCACGACCCGGCGCGGCGTGCTGGCGGGCGTTGTCCCCATCGTCAGCGCGCGAGCCCGAGCGCCTCGCGCTGGCGCATCACGAGCTCGGCGATGCCATCGCGCGCGAGGTCGAGCAGCGCGTCCATCTCGGCGCGCGAGAAGGGCGCGCCCTCGGCCGTGCCCTGCAGCTCGACGAAGCCGCCGGAGCCGGTCATGACGACGTTCATGTCGGTGCCGCACGCCGAGTCCTCGACGTACTCGAGGTCGAGCAGCGGCGTGCCGTCGACGATGCCGACCGAGACGGCAGCGACCGCGTCGCGGATCGGCGAGCGCTGCAGCTTGCCTTGCGAGTGCAGCCAGCTCACCGCGTCGTAAGCGGCGACGAAGGCGCCGGTGATCGCCGCCGTCCGGGTGCCGCCGTCGGCCTGCAGCACGTCGCAGTCGAGCGCGATCGTGCGTTCGCCCAGCGCGCCGAGGTCGAACACGGCGCGCAGCGAGCGCCCGATCAGGCGCTGGATCTCCTGGGTGCGGCCGCTCTGCTTGCCGCGCGCGGCCTCGCGGTCGCCGCGCGTGTGGGTGGCGCGCGGCAGCATGCCGTACTCGGCGGTGAGCCAGCCCTCGCCGCTGCCGCGCTTGTGCGGCGGCACGCGCTCCTCGACCGAGGCGGTGCACAGCACCTGGGTGTCGCCATAGGCGATCAGCACCGAGCCTTCGGCGTGGCGCGTGAAGCCGCGGGTGATGGTGACGGGGCGCAGCGCGTCGTGTGCGCGGCCCTGGGTTCTCTGGAAGGTCATTGCCGGATTGTCGGCGAGCGGCGCGGCCGCGTCGCCGGCAGGGCGGCGGTCAGGTCTTCTTGTGCTGCGACGAGCGCTTGATCGCCTCGTTGATCTCGCGGATCGAGCGCTCGATCTCGGCATCGTCGAGCTCGTCCGGCTCGTCGGTGCCGAGCACGCCGGCCTGGATCGTCGACGCGAAGACGGCGTCGCCGAGTTGCTGGGTCTGGATGCCGCTGCTGCCCTGGCTGCCGCCGACGCCCTCGAACTCGACGGCGATCACCGACACGTTGTCGCTCTTGGCGCCGCCGTTGCGGAGCGCCTGCTCGACCAATTCGGGCACCGAATCGGAAATGGCAAGCGAGGCGAGCTGGTCGGTGATCACCGCGTCGGTGACGCTGCCCCAGAGGCCGTCGGAGCAGAGCATGACGCGATCGCCCGGCTGCAGCATCACCGGCCCGACCGTGTCGACCACGGGCTTGCCGGGGCTGCCGAGGCAGGTGAACAGGACGTTCCGGTTGTAGCGGTCCGGCATCGGGACCACCTGGCTCATGGTCTGCTGCAGCTCGCTGTACGAGTGATCGCGGGTCCGGGCGATCAGCTTGTCGCCGCGCACCAGGTAGAGCCGCGAATCGCCGCAGTGCGCCCAGTACGCCTCGTTGCCCTGCAGCACGCAGGCGACGATGGTCGTGCGCGGCGTGTCGAGCAGCGCCTTCTGGGTGGCGTAGCGCAGCAGCTGGTGGTGACCGGCGACGATCGCCTCCTGCAGGAAGCGCAGCGGGTCGGGAAGGGTCGGTTTGCACTCGCGCTGGAACATCGCCGCGAGCATCTGCAGCGAAAGCTGCGAGGCGACCTCGCCTTCCGGGTGACCACCCATGCCGTCGGCGAGCGCGAAGAGGCCGGCTTCGCGGGTATAGCAATACCCCATGCGGTCCTCGTTCTTCTCGCGGCCGCCGCGCCGGCTGATCTGATAGACCGAGAAGCGCATGCTCATGCGGCGTCTCCCGCCGCCTGCCGGGCGGCCGCCGTGCGCCGCGCGTGCGGCGGTTCGATGCGGCTCATCGTCAAGCCTTGGCCGTCAGGTTCTCGAGCTGGAGCTTGAGACGTTCGCTGAAGCTGAGCTTGGTGTACTGGCGCTCGGTCTCGCGCGAGAGCTCCTTCTGCAACGCGAAGACGCTCTGCGGGCGCGACAGCGGGTCGAGCGACATGCACCACTCGGTGACCTCGATCAGGTTGTCCGAGTAGACGTTGCGCAGGCGCGAGAGGCTGAGCGCGAGGCGGTCCTTCTCGATGCGCTGGGGTGCATCGTTCGGCGGATAGCCCTGCATGCAGGCGTAGACGCAGGCGCCGATCGCATAGATGTCGGTCCACGGCCCCAGCGAGCCGTCGCGGCGGTACATCTCGGGCGCGGCGAAGCCCGGCGTGTACATCGGCCGGATGAAGTTGCCTTCCTTGCTCAGCACCTCGCGCGCCGCACCGAAGTCGAGCAGCACCGCCTTGTTCTCGTTGGTGATGAAGATGTTGGCCGGCTTGATGTCCAAGTGCAGCATCTTGTGCTGGTGGACGATTCTGAGCCCGCGCAATATCTCGTCGAACAGCGAACGAATTGTCGATTCCCGAAACACCTTGTCACGCTTGAGGTCGCGTGCGGTGACGATGAAATCCTGCAGGGTATCGCCCTGCAGGTAATTCATCACCATGTAGACGGTTTCGTTCTCGCGGAAGAAATTGAGCACCGAGACCACGCTCGGGTGCGATATCTGGGCGAGCGAACGGCCTTCCTCGAAGAAACTCTTGAGGCCGAGCCGATAAAGCGGCTGCTTTTCCGGCTTGACGCGCGGCGTCAGCTCCCCGGGCGAGCGCTCGGCCAGCGACGACGGCAGGTATTCCTTGAGGGCGACCAGGTGGCGGTCGGCGTCCTCGCAGAGGTAAACCACCCCGAAACCGCCGGCGGCGAGTTTCTTGATCACCTGGTAGCCGCCCACCACCGTGCCCGACGGCAGAGGCGCTGGTTTCGGCTTTGACATAATGACCGGTTTGAGGGCGAAAGCGGCATGGCAGTTTACAGCATGACCGGCTATGCGAATGTCGGCGCCGACGGGGATCCCGGCCCAGCGGCAGCATTGCACGGTCCGGGCGCGAATCGCGATATCGACGGCGCGCCCGGCGCGTCGCTCTCGGTCGAGATCCGCTCGGTCAACGGTCGCTTCCTCGACCTCGCATTCAAGCTGCCGGACGAGTTCCGCACCCTCGAGCCGCAATTGCGCGAGCTGATGACCGCCCGCTTCAAGCGCGGCAAGATCGAGCTGCGCCTCACGAGCCGCAGCGACGCCGACCCCGCGGCGCGTGCGCCGGAGCCGGCGCAGCTTGAGCGGTTGGCGCAGCTCGAGTCGCTGGTGACCGCCCGCCTCAAGCACGCGCGCGGCCTCACCGTGTACGAGGCGCTGCAGTGGTGCCGCGGCGGGGCGCCGGTCGAGCGCGCCGACGACGGCCGTGCCCTTGCACTGGCGGCGCGCTGCATCGAGAGCCTAGCGCAGGCGCGGGCCCGCGAGGGCGCCCGCCTCGCCGCGATCCTGCTCGAGCGGGTCGAACTGCTGCGCTCGCTCGCGGACAAGGCCGAGCCGCTGGTCCCGGCGGCGGTGCAGCGCCAGCAACAGCGCTTCCTGGAACGCTGGAACGACGCGCTCGCGGCGAGCGGCGCCGCCGACACCGTGTCGCGCGAGGCCAGTGTCGAGCGCGCCCTCAACGAGGCGGCCGCCTACGCGATCCGCGTCGACGTGGCCGAGGAGCTCGGGCGCTTGCGCTCGCACCTCGACGAGCTCACGCGGCTCATCGACGCCGGCGGCGAGATCGGCAAGCGCCTCGACTTCCTGATCCAGGAGCTGCTGCGCGAAGCCAACACGCTCGGCTCGAAGTCGTCGTCGTTCGAGATGACCGCGATCGCGGTCGACATGAAGGTCGCGATCGAGCAGCTTCGCGAGCAGGTCCAGAACGTCGAGTGACGTGCATCACGGCGCCGGCGTCGCCTGCGCCCTTAGACTTTCGCCCTTCCCGAAACCGCCCCGCGCCAGCGCCGCGGGCCCTGATGGACTATCCCGGCAACCTCTTCGCAATAGCGGCGCCGAGCGGCGCAGGCAAGTCGAGCCTCGTCAAGGCGCTGCTCGAACGCGACTCGGACCTCATGCTGTCGATCTCGCACACGACCCGTGCGCCGCGCGGTCAGGAGCTCGACGGCCGCGAATACCACTTCATCGATCCCTCGACGTTCCGCACGATGATCGCGGCCGAGCAGTTCGTCGAGTGGGCCGAGGTGCACGGCAATCTCTACGGCACGTCGAAGGCGGCGATCGCCGACCGCATCACGCTCGGCCACGACGTCGTGCTCGAGATCGACTGGCAGGGTGCGCTGCAGATCAAGCGCCTGTTCCCGAACGCGGTGCTGATCTTCATCCTGCCGACCAGCTGGGACGAACTCGAGAAGCGCCTGCAGCGGCGCGGCGAAGACGGTGACGAGGTGATCGCGCGCCGCATGGCGAACGCCCGCGAGGAGGTCTCGCAGGTCCGCCACTTCGACTTCGTTATAATCAACGCCCTGTTCGACGCGGCGCTCGCGGACCTTATCGCGATCGTCCACGCGCAGCGGCTGCGCTACGCAGCGGTTCGCAGGCGCAGGCCCGCCGTGTTCGCCGCCCTCGATCTCTGATCGGGCGCTTCTTTTCCACTCCTCGGCTGCCGCGCCGGCCCCTGGCGCGTCGATCGTCATTCCAGGATCCCTCGCATGGCTCGCATCACCGTCGAAGACTGCCTCAACAAGATCCCGAACCGTTTCCAGCTGGTGCTCGCTGCGACCTACCGCGCGCGCATGCTGAGCCAGGGTCACGCGCCGAAGGTCGACACCAAGAACAAGCCGGGCGTCACCGCGCTGCGCGAGATCGCCGCCGGCGAGATCGGCCTCGAGATGCTGCGCAAGGTTCCGGTCTGACCTTCCCTCGCGGGGCCTGAGCCGCCCCGGGTGCGCAGGGCCGCGCCGGCAAAGACCAGCCCGCCGCCCCTCCGGCGGATTGGCGCTAAATTCAGGGCATGAGCCCGCCCTCCTCCGCGCTGCACGAAGCGCCCGCGACAGCCGGCAAGCGTGCACCGGCAGGGCTCCACGCGGCGCATGCGCCGACCCCTCCCGCTCCCCCGTCCGACGCCGCCGCCGCGTCGTTCGATGCGCTGACCGGGAAGCTCGATTACATGGACGCCGCCGACATCCGGCGCGTCCGCGACGCCTACCGCTTCGCCGACGAGGCGCACCTCGGGCAATTCCGCGCCAGCGGCGAGCCGTACATCACGCATCCCATCGCGGTCGCGGGCCTGTGCGCCGAGTGGAAGCTCGACGTGCAGGCGATCATGGCCGCGCTGATGCACGACGCCATGGAGGACTGCGGCGTCACCAAGCCCGAGCTGATCGAGCGCTTCGGCGCGCCCACCGCGGACCTCGTCGATGGTCTGACCAAGCTCGACAAGCTGCGCTTCTCGACCCGCGAGGAGTCGCAGGCCGAGTCGTTCCGCAAGATGCTGCTGGCGATGGCGCGCGACGTTCGCGTGATCCTCATCAAGCTCGCCGACCGCCTGCACAACATGCGCACGATGGACGCGGTCGAGCCCGCCAAGCGCAGCCGCATCGCGACCGAGACGCAGGACATCTACGCGCCGATCGCGCACCGCCTCGGGCTCAACCAGACCTACCGCGAGCTGCAGGAGCTCTCGTTCAAGCACCTGCACCCGTGGCGTCAGGCGGCGCTCTCCAAGGCGGTGCTGAAGGCGCGCGGCTATCGGCGCGACATCGTCGACCGGGTGCAGCGCGACGTCGAGAAGGCGTTCGCGCAGGCCAAGCTGGAAGCCCAGGTGTTCGGGCGCGAGAAGACGCTGTTCTCGATCTACCGCAAGATGCGCGAGAAGCACCTGACGTTCGCGCAGGTCAACGACGTGTTCGGCTTCCGCATCGTGGTCTCGACGCTGCCCGAGTGCTACCTCGCGCTCGGCGTGCTGCACCAGCTCTACAAGCCGATGCCCGGCCGCTTCAAGGACTACATCGCCATCCCGAAGGGCAACGGCTACCAGTCGCTCCACACCACGCTGGTGAGCCCGCTCGGCACCGCGGTCGAGTTCCAGATCCGCACCGAGCCGATGCACGCGGTGGCCGAGAAGGGCATCGCGGCGCACTGGCTCTACAAGACGCACGGGCAGGCGCAGGAGGCGCAGCGCGTGGGCGCGATGTGGCTGCAGTCGCTGATCGACATCCAGGACGAGACGCGCGACGCCAGCGAGTTCCTCGAGCACGTCAAGATCGACCTGTTCCCGGACGAGGTCTACGTCTTCACGCCGCGCTCGAAGATCCTGGCGTTGCCGCGCGGCGCGACACCAGTCGACTTCGCGTACGCGATCCACTCCGACGTCGGCGACCACTGCGTGGCCGCCAACGTGAACGGCGAGCCGGTCGCGCTGCGCACCGTGCTGCGCAGCGGCGACGTGGTCGAGATCATCAGCGCGCCGAACGCCCGGCCGAACCCGGCCTGGCTCAACTTCGTCTGCACCGGCCGGGCGCGCTCGCGGATCCGCCACTACCTCAAGAACATGGAGCTCGAGGAGTCGCGCGACCTCGGCGAGAAGATGCTGGCCCAGGCGCTGCGCGCCAAGGGTCTCGAGCTGCCGGGCGACGAGCCGCTGGAAGCGCAGATCTGGCAGCAGCTGCTGCGCTGGAGCGGCAACCGGGCGCGCGACGACCTGTTCACCGACATCGGGCTCGGCCGCAAGATCGCGACCATCGTGGCGACGCGCCTGGCCCGCCTGCTTGCCGAGCACGGGGTCAAGCCGGACGCGCTCACCCTCACCAAGGGCCGCTTCGCGGTCGACGACGTCGCCCCGGCACAGGGCCACGTGCTGATCGACGGCAGCGAGGGCGCCTCGGTGCAACTCGCGCCGTGCTGCCGGCCGATCCCCGGCGACACCATCGTCGGCAACCTGGGCCGCGGCGAGGGCCTGGTGGTGCACACCGCCGAATGCAGCGTCGGCAAGCGTCTGCTCGAGCGCGACAGCGAGCGCTGGATGGGCGTCGACTGGGCCGAGCAGCCGATTCGCGCGTTCGAGACCGCCGTGACGCTGCTGGTGCGCAACGGCAAGGGCGTGCTCGCACAAGTGGCGTCGTCGGTGAGCCACGCCGAGGCCGACATCACGCACATCGACATGGGCAACGACCCGGCCGCCGAGACCACCGAGCTGACGCTGCTGCTGAGCGTGCGCGACCGCCTGCACCTCGCGGAAGTGATGCGCACCTTGAAACGCTCGGCGCCGGTGCTGCGCGTCGCCCGCGTCAAGCCCTGACGCGCGGCGGGCGGCGCCCGCCTCAGCCGAGCCAGCCGAACACCAGCGGCATCAGGAACGCCGCGAGCACCACCTGCAGGCCGAGCGCGATGCCGGCGTAGGCGCCCGCGTCGGGATCGACCTGGAGCGCGCGCGCCGCGCCGATGCCGTGCGCCGCGGTGCCGATCGCGAAGCCCCGCACGGCGAACGAACCGATGCCGAGCGCGTCGAACAGGTACTTGGCCGAGAGCGCGCCGACCATGCCGGTGACGACCGCGAACACCGCGGCAAGCGCGGGAACGCCGCCGATGCGCTCGGCGATGCCCATGGCGACGGGCGCGGTCACCGACTTCGGGACGAGCGAACGGATCACGTCGAGCGGCAGCCCGAGCGCCCAGGCGAGCCCGACCGCGACCAGCGCGGCGGCCGCGCCGCCGGCGAGCGCCGCGAGGGTCAGCGCGACGCCGCGCCGGCGTACCTCGGCGCGGCGCAGCCAGAGCGGCCACGCCAGCGCGACCACCGCCGGGCCGAGCAGCACGTGGACGAACTGCGCACCGGCGAAATACGTCGGGTACGGCGTGCGCGTCGCGACGAGCACGACACCGATCGCGACCACCGACCAGAGCACGGGATTGGCCCACGGCGGCCGGCCGAGGCGCTCGTAGAGCCCTTGCGCGATGCTGTAGGTGAGGAGCGTCGCCGTCAGGCCGAAGAGCGGCGTCGACGCGAGGTAGACCCAGAGCTGGACGAAGTCAGCCACGCCCGGCCTCCCCGGTTGTTCGACCGTCGCGCAGCAGCGCGCGCAGCACGAGGGCGGTGACGGCCATGCCGACCCAGGTCGACAGCACGATCACCAGCAGCAGGCGCAGCCCGTACTCCGAGACGACGTGCAGGTGGGTGATCACGCCGGCGCCGACCGGCACGAACAGCAGCGAGAGGTGCGCGAGCAGCACGTCGGCGGCGGCGCCGACCGGCACCCGCACCGCGTCGACGCGCAGCGCCACCAGCAGCAGCAGAAGGCCGAGCACCGGCCCCGGCACCGGCAGCGCGAAGGCCCGCGCGATCGCCTCGCCGACCGCCTGCAGCAGCAGCAGGTAGGCGACGCCGCGCAGGGCGTTCATGGATTGATGGCTCGCCGGTCGCCGCAGGCGCGGGGCCTGCGGTCGTCGGCGCTCAGCCGGCCCGCGAGGTCCGCCCGGGGTGGCAGCCTGGGTCGAAGCGACGACTGGACGAGGGCAACGGCGCGCACGCTGCGATGATCGCCCAACGGCGCGTCCGGCGTGGCGACCCGCGCGACGTGGAACAAGCCCCGCGCCCGGCCCGCCGCATGTCCCGAGGCGCGCCACCTTGACGCTCGTCCGATCAGAATGTCCCTCAGCGCACCACCAAGGAGGCCCACTCATGGCGCTCTATCGCTTGCAGGGACACGCCCCGCAGGTCGCCCACTCCGCGTTCATCGCCGCCGAGGCGACACTGGTCGGCGAAGTGATCGTCGGCGAACACGCGAGCGTCTGGTTCGGCGCCAGCGCGCGCGGCGACAACGAGCCGATCCGCATCGGCGCCGCGAGCAACATCCAGGAAGGCGCCGTGCTGCACGCCGACCGCGGCTCGCCGCTCACGATCGGCGCCAACGTGACGGTCGGGCATCAGGCGATGCTGCACGGCTGCACGATCGGCGATGGCTCGCTGATCGGCATCCAGGCGGTGGTGCTGAACGGCGCGGTGATCGGCCGCGAATGCCTGGTCGGCGCCGGCGCCATCGTCACCGAGCGCAAGGTGTTCCCCGATCGCTCGCTCATCCTCGGCGCACCCGCCAAGGTGGTGCGCCAGCTCGGCGAGGAGGACGTGGCACGGCTCGCGCAGAGCGCGCGCGGCTACGTCGAGCGCGCCGCGGCGTGCCGCGACGGCATGGAGCGGGTCGGCTGATGGACGCCGGCACCGACAAGCCCGCCGCGAGTGGCGAGACCGGGATCGACCCGCGCTACCTGCACGACTGGAGCGGACTCGAGCGCGGCACGCCGCGCGTGCTGCACCGGCCGCGCAGCACCGAAGAGGTCGCCGCAATCGTCGCGGCGTGCGATCGGGACGGCTCGAAGATAACCGTGCAGGGCGGCCTCACCGGCCTCGCCGGTGGCGCGGTCCCGGCCGACGGCGACGTCGTCATCAACCTCGAGCGCATGAACGCGATCGAGCACGTCGACAGCCTCGAAGGGATCATGCAGGTGCAGGCCGGCGCCACGTTGCAGCAGGTGCAGCTCGCAGCCGAGGCGGCCGGCTGGTACTTCCCGGTCGACCTCGGCGCGCGCGGCAGCTGCCAGGTTGGCGGCAACGCATCGACCAACGCCGGCGGCATCCGCGTGATCCGCTACGGCACGATGCGCGACGCGGTGCTCGGCCTCGAGGTCGTGCTCGCCGACGGCAGCGTCGTCACGTCGTTGACGCGGCTCGTCAAGAACAGCGCCGGGCTCGACCCGCGCTTTCTCTTCATCGGCTCCGAAGGCACGCTCGGCATCATCACCCGGCTCACCCTGCGCCTGCAGCCCAAGCCCGGCGACACCGTCACCGCGTTCGCTGCGCTGCCGAGCCTCGACGGCGTGACGAGCCTCCTGCGCGACCTGCGGCGCGCGCTCGGGCCGTCGCTCAGCGCGTTCGAGTTCATGTCGACGCGCTTCGTCGACCTGTCGCTGCGGCTCACCGGCGTTGCGCGACCTCTGGAAACCGCGGCGCCCTGGTACGTGCTGCTCGACGCCACCGGCGCACCCGGAGCCGACGTCACGCCGGCGCTGCACCAGGCGCTCGAGCACGCGATGGCGGACGGACTGGTCGCCGATTGCGCGGTGGCCGCGAACGGCGCTCAAGGCCAGCGCTTCTGGCGCGTGCGCGAAGGCATTCCCGAGATCCTCACCGAGCTCAAGCCGCTGATCAACTTCGACGTCGGGCTGCCGTGGGTCGAGACCCGCGGCTTCATCGAGCGCGCCGAGGCGACGCTCACGGCGCGCTTTCCGGAGGCGACGCACCTCTTCTTCGGTCACCTGGGCGACAACAACATCCACGTGGTGAGCGGACCGCATCGCCCCGTGGACTTCCACGCCGTCGACGAAATCGTCTATGGCGAGCTGCACGGGCGGCGGGCGACGATCAGCGCCGAGCATGGCATCGGCTTCATCAAGAAGCCGTTCCTGCACGTCACGCGCAGCCCCGAGGAGATCGCGCTGCTGCGGCGCCTGAAGACGGCGCTCGACCTGAACGCCACGCTGAATCCGGGGCGTGTCTTCGATTGACCCTGCGCGGCGCGCCATCCGCGGCAGCGGGTGGCACGCCCGGCCGATCTGCGCGAGGATCACGGATCGCCGCCCTTGCGCGCACCTGACCAGACGGAGAGCTTCCTGATGACCGATTCACCCGAGAACCCGATGGGCCTGATGGGCTTCGAGTTCGTCGAATTCGCGGCCCCCGAGCCGAACACGCTCGAACCGATCCTCGAGCGCCTCGGCTTCACCCACGTGGCGACGCACCGCTCGAAGGACGTCGTGCTGTACCGCCAGGGCGACATCAACTTCATCGTCAACCGCGAGCCGAAGAGCTACGCCGCCTACTTCGCCGCCGAGCACGGCCCGTCGGCCTGCGGGCTCGCGTTCCGCGTGCGCGATTCGCACAAGGCGTACGCGCGTGCGCTCGAACTCGGCGCCCAGCCGATCGACCTGCCGACCGGGCCGATGGAGCTGCGCCTGCCCGCAATCAAGGGCATCGGCGGCGCACCGCTCTACCTGATCGATCGCTTCGAGGACGGCAAGTCGATCTACGACATCGACTTCGAGTTCATCGAGGGCGTCGAGCGCCGCCCGTTCGGTCATGGCCTCAAGTGCATCGACCACCTCACGCACAACGTCTACCGCGGGCGGATGGCGTTCTGGGCCGGCTTCTACGAGAAGCTGTTCAACTTCCGCGAGCTGCGCTACTTCGACATCGAGGGCGAGTACACCGGCCTCACCTCGAAGGCGATGACCGCGCCTGACAACAAGATCCGCATCCCGCTGAACGAAGAATCGTCGAAGGGCTCCGGCCAGATCGAGGAGTTCCTGATGAAGTTCAACGGCGAGGGCATCCAGCATGTCGCCTTGCTGACCGACGACATCCTGGCCACCATCGACGGCCTTGCGATGGCCGGCGTGCCGCTGATGACCGCCCCCAACGACGTCTATTACGAGATGCTCGAGGAGCGCCTGCCCGGCCACGGCCAGCCGATCACCGAGCTGCAGACGCGCGGCATCCTGCTCGACGGCAGCACCGACCCGGTCACCGGCCGCACGCGCCTGCTGCTGCAGATCTTCTCGGAGGCGCTGTTCGGCCCGGTGTTCTTCGAGTTCATCCAGCGGAAAGGCGACGAGGGTTTCGGCGAAGGCAACTTCAAGGCGCTGTTCCAGTCGATCGAGCGCGACCAGGTGCGGCGCGGCGTCATCGCCACCGCCTGATCGCGGCGCCAATAGGCAGCGCAGGAGCTTCGATGCAACGCCAGCTCAACGCACCGCTCAAGCACGGCGTCGCGGCCGCCGACCCGCAGCCGCCCGAGCGCCCCGACTGGACCGTCGACCAGGGCTGGGAGGCGTACAGCGCGCAGGACCACGGCGTCTGGCGCACCCTCTTCGAGCGCCAGCGCCGCCTGCTGCGCGGCCGCGCGTGCGACCCGTTCGTGCAGGCGCTCGACGACCTGCCGATCGGCCCTGACGAGATCCCCGACTTCCGGCGCCTCTCGGACATCCTGATGGCGCGCACCGGCTGGCAGGTCGTCGCGGTGCCCGGGCTGGTCCCCGACGAGGTGTTCTACGAGCACCTCGCGAACCGGCGCTTCCCCGCGGGCAACTTCATTCGCAAACCCCACGAGCTCGACTACCTCGAGGAGCCGGACGTGTTCCACGACGTGTTCGGGCACGTGCCGCTCCTCATGCATCCGGTGATCGCCGACTACACGCAGGCCTACGGCTTCGGCGGCCTGCGCGCCAAGCAGCTCGGCGTGCTCGACAAGCTGGCGCGCGTCTACTGGTACACGGTCGAGTTCGGCCTCGTGCAGCAGGCCGACGGTCTGCGCATCTTCGGCGCCGGCATCGCGTCGTCGGCCCTCGAGGCGGTGTTCGCGCTCGACGACCCGTCGCCGAACCGCCTGCGCTTCGACCTCGAGCGCGTGATGCGCACGCGCTATCGCATCGACGATCTGCAGGAAACCTACTTCGTCATCTCGGACCTCGACGAGCTGCTCGAGCTCGCGCGCATCGACTTCGCGCCGATCTACGCGCGCGTCGCCGAGCAGCCCGAGCTGGAACCCGGCAGCGTGCTGCCCGAGGACCGCGTGATCACCCGCGGCACCGGCACGTACCACGCGGCGCGCCACCCGGCGCGCTGAGCCGTCCACTGCGCAGACGCTGGCGCTCGTGGCGCCGCTCGGCATCGCCACGCCCCTCGGACGCGCGATGAGAAACGCCCGCACGAGGCGGGCGTCGGAAGGCGAGCGCGGCGCGCGATCAGCCCGCGACGTCAGTCGAGCTGAACCCCGCTGCGCTTGACCGTCTCGCCCCATTGCTGGAACTCGGTCCTGATGTAGGCTGCGGCCTCGTCGGGGCTCTTGCTGGTGCGCGGCAGCGCGCCGATCGCGAGCAGCTGCTGCTCCGTCTCTGGCATGCGCATCACGCTGTTGGTCGCCGTGAACGTGCGCTGCACGATCTCCTTCGGCGTGCCCGACGGATAGATCAGCATGATCCAGGTGACGGCGTTGAAGTCCTTGAAGCCCTGCTCGTCGAGCGTCGGGACGTTCGCGAAGGCGCCCGGCAGCCGCACCCGGCTGCCGACCGCGAGCACGCGGAGCTTGCCCGACTCGGCGAGCGGGCGCACCGCGGCGGCGGTTTCGAGCGCCATCGACACCTGGCCCGAAACCACGTCGGTGAGGCCGGGGCCGCTGCCCTTGTACGGCACGTGCACGACCTCGATGCCGGTGCGGCGCTTGAAGTTCTCCATCGCCAGGTGCGACACCGTGCCGTTGCCCGACGACGCGTTGGTCAGCTTGCCGGGGTTGGCCTTGGCGTGGCGCACCAGGTCCTGCACGCTCTTGACCGGCAGCGACGGGTTCACCGCGAGCACGAACGGCAGGTCGGCGACGAGGCCCACGGCCTCGAAGTCCTTCAGCGAGTCGTACGGCACGCTCTTGTAGAGGTGCGGGTTGGTGGCGACCGCCGACATGTGGGTCAGCATCATCACGCTGCCGTCACTCGGCGACTTGGCCGTCGCGCCCATGCCGATGCTGCCGCCCTGCCCCGGACGGTTCTCGATGATGTAGGTGTCGCCGGTCTGCGCGCGCAGCTTTTCGGCGAGCACGCGAGCGACCGCATCGGTGGCCTGGCCGGGCGGAAAGCCGACGATGATCTTGACGATCTTGCCGCCAGGTGCCGGTTGCGCGAAGGCGCTGCCGGCGACGACCGAGCCGGCGGCCGCCAGCAGCAGCTGCCGGCGGGTGGAATCGAGGGACATCTTCTTCTCCTGGGTGTGATCAGCGGGCGAACAGCACGCCGGCCAGCGTGAACAGCGAGCCGAGCGCGGCCGCCGGAGCGAGCCACCAGGTCGGCACCATCGGCCGATCGGTGGACGCGCTCGTGGCGAGCGGGGTCGATGCGGTGGAAGGCGCGTGAGCCGCCGGCAGCGTGGTCGCCACCGGCGCGCTGAGGGGCGGGAGCGCCGGCGCGGTCGTCGTGGTCGGCGGAGTCGGACTGGTGGCGGCGGCGGGGCTCGCCGTCGCGGCACTCGGCACGGCACCGCTGGCTCCCGGCGCGCTGCCGGCGCCGGTCACGCCGGCGAGGCCGGCGGTGGTACCGGCGAGGGGCGCCGCGCCGCCCGGCGACGCGACAGCGTCCGGTGCCGACGACGCGGCAGGCGCCGCTCGAGCGGCTTCAGACGCTGCCGAACCAGCGCCTGCCGAGGAGCCGGCGCCCGCGCCGCCCGCGGGCGGCGCGCCGCCCGCATCGTCGGCCGGCGCGACCTGCTTCCTGAACGCCTTGAAGAAGTCGTCCGACATCTTGCGGGCGACGCTGTCGATCAGGCGCGAGCCGACCTGCGCGAGCTTGCCGCCGACCTGCGCCTTGGCGGTGTACGCGAGTTCGGTGCCGCCGTCGGCGTCGCGCAGGCTGACGCTCGACGTGCCCTTGCCGAAGCCGACCGCGCCGCCCTGGCCTTCGAACACCATCACGCAGCTTTCGGGCGGCCGGGCCTCGGTGATCTTCAGCAGGCCGTTGAAACGCGCCTTCAGCGGGCCGATCGCCGCCGCGACGATGACCTTGAACTCGTCCGGGCTGGTGCGCTCGACCGACTCGCATCCCGGCAGGCACTGCTTGAGGACGGCGGGGTCGTTGAGCGCATCCCAGACCACCTGGCGGGGCGCGGGGATCTGCTGGAGTCCGGTGATTTCCATGGCTTGCTCGCTCCTGGCTGCTCAGTGCTTCTTCTTCATCTCGGCCGACGTGTTGACGATCGAGTGCAGGCTGCGCGCGTAATCGATCGCGCCCTGCTCGTCCATGCGCGGGGCCACGCGCAGGTACTCCTTGAGGCCGAGGATCGCCGGGCGCGGACGGCTCAGCAGCACGTCGCAGAAGCGCTGCACCTCGGCGTCGAGGCCGGCCGCCGGAACGACCGTGCTGACGATCCCGAGCGCCATGGCGCGCTCGGCGTCGATGAAGTCGGCGCCGTACGCCATCCACAGGATCGCGTTGCGGTTGACACGGTCGTAGAGCGCCGACATCACCATCGTCGGCATCACGTTGTGGGTGATCTCCGGGATGTTGAAGGTCGCCGCGTCGCTCGCGAAGCTGACGTCGCAGAGCGCCGCGATCGCGGTGCCGAAGCCCATCACGCGGCCCTCGAGAACGCCGATCACCGGGACCTGCGAACTGCGCATCGCCTTGTAGCTGTCGAAGATCGCGTTGTATTCGGGCCGCCGCGCGTACGCCTCGGCAGCCGGTGGCGGCATGCCGGGATCGCGCACGCGGCCGGTGCAGAAGTCGGGGCCGCAGCTGCGCAGGAGCACCGCGTCGGACGTCTCGTGCGCCTTCAGGATGGCCGCGCTGAACTCGGCGGCCATGGCGTCGGAGATGCCGTTGTCGCTCGGCCGGTTCAGGGTGACGCGCAGCAGGCGCCCGTCCTGTTCGATCTTCAGTTGCTCGCTCATTGCTTCTCCAGCAGGAAAGGTCAGGAATCGGTCGAGGTTGCGTCCGACCCGACGCGCTCGAAGTGGCGCAGCAGTGCCGCGTCGAACGCCTCGGGAGCGTCGATGTTCGGCAGGTGGCCGGCGTTCGGGATCAGCTCGAGCACCGAGCCCTCGATGCGGCCGCGCAGCTCCTCCATCGCCTGCGGCAGCACGCCGTCGTTGGCGCCGACGATCATCGTGGTCGGCACGCGGATGCGATCGACGCGGTCGAGGTAGTCGAGCCCCTGGATCGCGCGCGCGCAGGCCTCGAAGCCGTCGAGCGACACCCGGCCGGCGGCGGCGCGAAAGCGCTCGGCCACCTCCGGGTGCGATTCGACGAAGGCCTTGCCGAACCAGCGCTCGATGGTGGGGTCGGCAAGCACCCCGCAGCTGCCGCTTCGGCGCGCCTGCTCGATGCGCTCGTCCCACGGCGCGGCGACCGCCGGCGGCGCGTCGGCGCGGCCGTCGCAGAGCACGAGGCTGAGCAGGCGGTCGGCGTGGTCGATGCCGAGGCCGAAGCCGCTCATCGCGCCGAGCGAGAGCCCGACGTAATGCGCGCGCTCGAGGCCGAGGGCGTCGAACACGGCCAGGGTGTCGGCGCCGAGATCGTCCATCGTGCAGCGGTTGCTCTTGGCTTCGGACTCGCCGTGACCGCGGGTGTCGATCCGCACCACGCGAAAGCCGCGGCTCGCGAGGAGCTCCGCCTGGGCGTCCCACATCATGCTCGACGACAGGATCGAGTGCGCCATCACGACCGCCGGCGCGCCGGCGTCGCCCTGGATGCGGACGGCGATCGCGCCGTCGGGGCCTGCGATCTTGCGGGTCTCGATATCGCTCATGCAACCTCCTTCACGGGAGCCGGCGACGGCGCGGGTGCAGCGGCACCGCGCGGCGTGGCCGCGCGCAGCACGCGCCAGATCGCCTGCGGCGTCATCGGCAGCGCGTCGATCGAAGCGCCGGCCGGCGCCAGTGCGTCGTTGATCGCGCTCGCGATCGCGGCCGGGCCGCCCAGATAGCCCGCCTCGCCCGAGCCCTTCTGGCCGAACTCGGTCAGCGGCGACGGCGTGCAGTGATCGACGATCTTGATGCTCGGCACCTCGGTCGCGCTCGGCAGCAGGTAGTCCATGAAGGTGCCGGCGAGCAGCTGGCCTTCGTCGGAATACGCGAACTTCTCCATCAGCGCGGCGCCGATGCCGTGGGCGACGCCGCCGTAGGTCATGCCGTGGACGACGTCGGGGCTGATCATGACGCCGCAGTCGTGGCCGACCGCGTAGCGCCGGATCGTCGGCTTGCCGGTGTCGCGGTCGACCGTGACGAGCACCACGTGCGACTCGAACGAGTGCGCCGGGTACATCTGCACGCGGCCGTCCTCGGTCGGCATCTTGCCGCCGCCGGGAACCTCCCAGACGAACTTCTCCTGCAGGCCAGGCTCGATGCCCTCGGGCATGCGGTGGTAGTGGCGATGCGCGATCTCGACGAGCGCGTCCCAGCCGATGCGGCGCGACGGCTCGGCGCGCACGAACACGTTGCCGTCCTCGTAGACCAGCTGGTCCTCGGACACCTCGAGGTTGTGCGCGGCGATCTTCAGCAGCTTGGCGCGCAGGATCTTCGCGGCACCCGCCGCGGCGCCGCCGAGCATGATCGCCATGCGGCTGCCGACCGGGCTGTTCGACGGCAGCGCGCCGAGCGAGTCGGCGTGGATCACGCGGATGCCGTCGGGCTCGCGCTGCAGGATCTCGCCGACCACCGTCGAGACCAGCGTCTCGTGCGCCTGGCCCGAGGTCGAGGTGCCCATCAGCGCCGTGATCGAGCCGTTGAGGTCGATGCGCACCAGGCACGAGTCCATCCAGGTCGTGGTCTGGTTCTTCGGGTTGAAGAGCGGCTCGAAGGCCGAGTTGCCGCCCGACGGCTCGAGGCAGGTCGAGACGCCGATGCCGGCGAGCAGGCCTTGCGCACGCAGCCGGTCGCGCTCGGCGACGAGGTCGTCGTACGACGCCGCTTCGAGCGCCTTGTCGAGCACGGCGTCGTAGTCGCCCGAGTCATAGTGGGTGCCGCTCGGGATGAGGTACGGGAACTGGTCGGCCTTGATCAGGTTGCGGCGGCGCAGTTCCACGCGATCGATGCCGAGGAAGCGCGCGACTTTGTCCATGCCGAGCTCGATCGCATAGTTGGTCGGCGACTGGCCGAAGCCGCGCACCGCCTCCTGCGGCGTCTTGTTGGTCATGACCGAGATCGCGTCGTACGAGACGCTCTCGATCAGGTACGGGCCGACGATCGCGCCGACGGGCTTGCCGAGCTGCAGCGGCGAGCGCCCCGAGTACGCGCCGATGTCGTCGATGGCGCGCATGCGCATCGAACGCACCTTGCCTTCGCTGTCGAACGCGAGCGTGACGTCGAAGATGCGGTCCGGGCCCTGCATGTCGCCGCCGCGCATGTTCTCGAGGCGGTCTTCCAGGAAGCGCACCGGGCGGCCGAGCTTCTTCGCGAGATAGGCGACCACCAGCGTCTGCTTGAGGCCGCGCTTGACGCCGTAGCTGCCGCCGACGTCGACGTCGTAGTGCACGCGGACCTGGTTGCCCGGCAGGCGCATGTGCTTGGCGAGCAGGTCCGGGTACTTGGGCATCTGGATCGAGGCCCAGACGTCGAGCATCTGCGTCGCGTCGTTCCACGCGCAGGTGACGACGAAGGTCTCGATCGGCACCGTCGAGCTGCGCGCCCAGCGCGCCCGGTAGCTCAGGCGATGCGGCGCGGCGGCGAAGTGGTCGTCGACGTCGCCCCACACGAAGTGACGGCGCCAGATCACGTTGGAGCCGTGGCGCGGGTGAACCAGCGGCGCGCTCTCGTCCATCGCCTCCTCGGGATCGACGACGTGCGGCAGCGGCTCGTACTCGACCATCACCATCTCGCTCGCGTCCTCGGCGAGCGCACGCGACTCGGCGACCACCGCGACGACGTACTCGCCGGCATAGCGCACCACGCCCCGGGCGAGCGGGAAGCGCTCGACCGCGGGCGCGTCGACGCCCGGCATCATCGGGTCGATCGCCGCATTGAGCTCATCGCCGGTGATGACGTCGATGACGCCCGGCATCGCGAGCGCCGCCGAGGTGTCGATCGAGACGATTCGCGCGCTCGCGTAGGGGCTCGCGACGATCGCCACGTGCAGCAGACCCGGCGGCTGGACGTCGGCGGCGAACTTGCCGAGCCCGCTCACGAAGCGCTGGTGCTCGACGGCACGCCGGTGGCGCCCGATGTACTTGAAGGCCGCGTAGGCGGTGTACTTCGGCTCAGCCACGCTGCTCTCCTCGAATGGAGGTGTTGCCCGGGTCGGCAGCGCGCGCCACCGGGTTGCCCTTGGGCTCGTAGCCCGGTGTCGTCGCGAGTTTCACCGCGTCGACGATCTGCTGATAGCCGGTGCAGCGACAGATGTTGCCGCCGATGGCGTCGCGGATCTGGTCCTCGTTCGGCTGCGGCGTCTTCTCGACCAGCGCGTGGCAGGCGACCAGCATGCCGGGCGTGCAGTAGCCGCACTGCAGCGCGTGCGTCTCGCAGAACGCGTCCTGGATCTTCGAGAGGCAGCCGCGCGGCGCGAGGCCCTCGACGGTGGTGACTTCGGAACCGTCGGCCTGCACCGCGAACATGCAGCACGAGCGCACCGGGTCGCCGTCGAGCATCACGGAGCACGCGCCGCAGATGCCGTGCTCGCAGCCGACGTGGGTGCCAGTCAGGCCGAGCTGCTCGCGGATGAAGTCCACCAGCGTGGTGCGGGGCTCGACGGCACGCTGCCGCACGACGCCGTTGACCTTGATTTCGATGTTGACGAGAGAAGACATGACGAACCCGTTGAAGGCGCCTCAGCGCTGCGGCGCCGCGCCGGCCGCCGCGCGCTGGATCGCGCGGGTCAGCATGACGGTGGCAAGGTGGCGGCGGTACTCGGCGTCGGCGTGCAGGTCGGCGCCCGGTTCGGTGCGCGCCGCACAGGCATGCGCCACCTCGTCGGCGAGCGCGCCGTCGATGCGCGCGCCGACCAGCTGCTCGGCGTAGTCCGGAAAGGCGACGGGCGTGCCGTCGACGCCGCCGAGGCCGATGGCGGCGCGTCGGCACACGCCGTCGGCATCGAGCTGGAGCTGCGCGGCGGCGGCGGCCATTGCGAAGTCGCCGTGGCGCATCGCGGTCTCCTCGAACGCGGTGCCGATGCCGGGGCCGTCCCAGACCGGCCACTCGATTTCCACGAGGCACTCGGTCTCGCCGACGGCGGTGAACATCGGGCCGAGGAAGAAGTCGCTTGCGGCGAGCTCGCGGTCGCCGTCCGCCTGGCTGCGCAGCCTGAGCGTCGCGCCGAGCACGGTCGCCGCGAGCGGAATCTCGGCCGACGGGTCGGCATGCACCAGGCTGCCGCCGACCGTGCCGCGGTTGCGGGTCTGCACGTGGCCGACCCAGTGCAGCGCGTCTCGCAGCAGCGGCAGCCTCGTGTGCAGCGCGTGGTCGTCCTCGACGTCGCGCTGGCGCCTGGCCGCGCCCATGCGCACGCTGCCAACGCCGGCGTCGGCGTACTTGAGCGCATCGATGCGGTTGATGTCGATCAGCACCGCCGGACGCGCGAGCCGCATCGCCATCATCGGCACGAGGCTCTGGCCGCCGGCGATCAGCTTGGCGTCCCCACCGTGCTGGGCGAGCAGCTCGAGCGCGTGGTCGACGCCCTCGGCGCGCACGTAGTCGAACGCGGCCGCCTTCATCGGCAGCTCCGCAGGGTGCTGAGACGCCGCACGGGTGCGTGGCCGGGCGGCGTGGATGAGCGGTTGTTCAAGCCAGTCTCCGAGCTCTTGAGGTCCGGCGTCGCGCACGCGAAAGCCGCGCTGGGCGCCGAGGCGGCAGTGTGAACCGGGTCACGCGGCACGGCAAACCAGGAATCCTCACGTGGCGTGAGTCGGGCTCACCCGTGCCGGCCGCATGCTCGCTAGGTGTTCGCTCGCTGGACAGGGCGGCTCGCGTGAGAAAAACTCAGAAATACTCCGCCCGGACACAGCGCCGCCTCCGATGTCGAGAAGACTTCCGCCCCTCAATGCGATCCGCGCCTTCGAAGCCGCGGGCCGCTACGTGAGCTTCACCAAGGCCGCCGTCGAACTCAACGTGACGCATGGCGCGGTGAGCCGGCAAGTCGCGCTCCTGGAAGAGTGGCTCGGCACCTCGCTGTTTCGCCGCACCCCCTCTCAGCTCGCACTCACCGACGCCGGTCGCGCCTACCTCGCCGAGGTCACCGCCGCGCTCGACCGCATCGCGGTCGCCTCGCTGCAGCTCACCGATCAGGCTGCGCCGACCACGCTGCACATCAACGCGCCGCCCACCTTCGCGATGCGCTGGCTGATCGCGCGCCTCTCGGGCTTCCAGCGCAGACGCCCGGAGGTCGAGATCCGCATGACGACGTCGCTCGCGCCGGTGAACTTCCAGGAGCACACCTACGACGTCGCGATTCGCGGCGCGCAGGCGCCGCTGCTCGGGTGCGTCTCGAAGCCGTTCATGACCGAGCTCATCGTGCCGGTCTGCCACGTCGACCTCACCGAGAACGGGCGCCTGCGGGTGCCCGCCGACCTCGTCAACCAGTCGCTGATCGGCTACTCGACCGAGCCGTACGCGTGGGCCGACTGGCTGCAGGCCGTCGGCGAGCCCAACCTCAAGCCGGCCGGCATGCTGAAGTTCGAGCAGATGTACTTCGCGCTGCAGGCCGCCGCCGAGGGGCTTGGCGTGGTGCTGGTGCCGCTCTTCCTGGCCATCGACGACATCATCGCCGGGCGCCTCTGCACGCCGTTCGGTCCGCTCGCCGCCAAGCAGCGCCGCTACTACGCCAACGCCGCGCAAAGTGGCCCGGCGATCGATGCCTTCTTCGAGTGGCTGCTGCGCGAGGGTCACGACACCGAGCGCTCGATGGCCGAGTGGGCGCGCTCGGCCGGCTGGCCCGAGGACGCGCTGCCGCTGTAGCGATCGGGCCGAAGCTGCCGCTGCGGCAGGCGTCGCGCGCTGCGGCCGCGGTCCGCACTCCTCACCGTCGCGGGCTGCAGCTCCGCGTCTCGGCACGGTGCGAGATGCGAGTCACACCTTGGTGGCGCGACGCCGCAGCGTCCGCGCGCCTGCGCCCAGGACCCCGCCGCGCCACCGGCGCTGCACCGCGAAAGTCCATCGCTGCCGCGTGGCCGCGCCGATCCGCCGGCGTGAGCCTGTGTCGTGCTGCGCCACAAAAGCTCACTCCACGTGGAATGCGCTAATTGCACGACCGTGCGAATGCCACCAGAATGGTCTGCACATTCGAAACCGGCTGCGTTGCTGCGCCGGGCGCCCGCTCCACCACGCAAGGAACGCCGTGCAAGACATCGTCGTCGAACGCCAGCCGCATTGGCTCGAGATCACCATCAACCGGCCCGACAAGCTGAACGCGATTCGCGAGCAGACGGCGGTCGAGATCCTCGAGCAGATCCAGGAGGCCGAAGCCGACCGCGGCTGTCGCGCGATCCTGATCCGCGGCCTCGAGAAGGCGTTCTGCACCGGCGTCGACACCTCCGAGCAGAAGCTCGAGCCCGACGAGCTCTTCGAGCTCTGGCGGCGCCGCAAGCGCAACCGCAAGGTCAACCAGATGTTCCGCGCGCTGCCCGAAGCGACCAAGCCGGTGATCGCGGTGGTCGAGGGCTTCGCGCTCGGTGGCGGGTTCGAGCTCGCCCTGCTGTGCGACTTCATCGTGGCCGCCGAGGGCGCGCAGTTCGGGCTGCCCGAAGCCAAGCTCGGACTGATGCCGGGCGGCGCGGGCACCCAGACGCTGCCGCGGCTCATCGGCAAGCCGCTCGCGAAGGAGCTCATGTGGACCGGCCGGCGGCTCTCGGCGCAGGAGGCGCTGGGCTTGCGCATCGTGAATCACGTCGCCGAGAAAGGTCAGGCCATTGGCAAGGCGCGCGAGCTCGCGGCCTCGATCGCCGCGCAGGCCCCGCTCTCGGTGATGTTCAGCAAGCAGGCGATCGAACGCGGCTTCGACACCACGCTCGCCGAAGGCATGAACATCGAGGCCGACGCGTTCTTCGCCCTCGCCTTCTCGAGCGACAAGGAAGAAGGACTCGCGGCGTTCAAGGAGCGTCGCCCGGCCAATTTCACCGGCCGCTGAGGACGCGCATGACGACCAGGAAGAAGGACGTCGCGATCGTCGGTTACGGCGAGACGCCGATCGTGCTGCGCGGCGGGCGCAGCTCGTACGAGCTCGCGACCGAGGTGCTCGAGCAGGTCTTGATGCAGACCGGCATCGACAAGTCCGAGATCGACGGCATCGCGGTCTCCGAGACGATGAGCGAGACCAGCAACCCGTTCTGGGCCGTGTTCCTCGCGGAGCACCTGGGGCTCGAAACCAACTGGTGTCAGATCAACGGCCTCGGCGGCGCGTCGACGATCGCCGGCATCATGCGCGCGGCCGCCGCGATCCGCGACGGTCAGGCGCGCACCGTGTTCGTGGTGGCGTCGGACGCGCAATCGAGCTACCCGCCCACCGAGCAAGGCGGGCAACGCTGGGAGTTCCAGTACCCGATGGGCCTGCGCGGCCCGACCGGCGTGTTCGGCCTGCTGATGCAGCGCTACGCGCACCAGCACGGCCTGAAGGTCGAGGCGCTCGCCAAGCTCGCGGTGACGCAGCGCAACCACGCCCTGCTCAACCCCAACGCGACCGCGAAGCTGCGCACGCCGCTCACCGAGCAGGAGTACCTCGACTCCAAGTTCGTCTCGACGCCGCTGCGTGTGCTCGACAGCGTGATGGTGTGCGACGGCGCCAACGGCGTGCTCGTCACGTCGGCCGAGAACGCGAAGCGCCTGGGCCTCACGAAAGCGGTCTACCCGATCGGCTACGGCGAAGTGACCAACTTCAAGGTCGCCGACCCGACCGCCGACATCACCGAGAGCGGCTTCACGGTCGCCGGGCCGCGCGCGCTTGCGCAGGCCGGGTTGACGCCGGCCGACATCCGGATGTTTCAGCCGTACGACGACTTCCTCATCGCGATCCTGCTGCAGCTCGAGCAGGTCGGCTTCTGCGAGCGCGGCAAGGGCTCCGACTTCATCCTCGAGACCGACTTCGGCATCAAGGGCAAGCTGCCGCTCAACACCGGCGGCGGCCAGATCTCGGCCGGCCAGGCCGGGCTCGCCGGCGGCGGCACCAACCTCGTCGAGGCCGTGCGCCAGCTGTTCGGCGACGCCGGCGAGCGCCAGGTCGACGACCCGCGCAACGCGATGGTCACCGGCATCGGCGTGATCCCCTACGGCAAGAACTGGAGCGTCTCCAACGTCCTGATCCTGGAGCCTTGACATGACCGAAGCCACCCACGCGCCGGCGAAGCCAGCCAAGCCCGAACCCAGGAAGATCCCGCGCCCGCTGCCGCGCGCCGACATCTACGCGAAGACCAAGCCGTTCTGGGAAGCCGCCAACGAGGGCCGGCTGATGATGCAGTTCTGCAGGGACACGGCGCGCTTCCAGTGGTTTCCGCGCTCGGGCTCGGTCTACACCGGCAAGCGCAACATCGAGTGGCGCGAGGTGTCGGGGCGCGGCACCGTCTACTCGTGGACCGTCGCGGTCGCGCCATGGCCCGGTCACGAGGACCGCGTGCCGTACGTCTGCGCGCTCGTCGAACTCGACGAGGGCGTGCGCATGCTCGCCAACCTGTTCAACGTGCCGGCCGACGAGGTCGCGATCGGCATGCCCGTGAAGCTGATGTGGGAGCGTCTGTCCGAGACCTACAACTACCCGGCGTTCGAGCCGGCGTGACGAGGCCATGAAGTTCGGATCGTTCCTCGCGTCGCACGCCCTCCGCATGGGCGAAAAGGACGCGGTCGTGAGCGGCGGCGAGCGCATCGGCTTCGCCGAGCTCGAGGCGTCGACCAATCGCATCGCGCACGGCCTGCGCGCTGCCGGCGTCGAGGTGGGCGATCGCGTCGCCCTCTATCTGCCGAACGGCATCGCATTCGTGCAGGCGTTCATCGGCATCATCAAGGCCGGCGCGCTCGTCGTGCCGGTCAATCTGCCGCTCTCGGTGCCCGAGATCGCGCACCTATTGACCGACTGCGAGCCGAAGGCCGCGTTCATCGGCTCGAGCACCGCAGCCGCGTACGCGCGCGCGGCCGAAGGCCGGCCCCGCATCGTACGGATCGGCGCCGACGCGGCGTGCGCCGCCGACCTCACGCTGGCCGCGCTGATGGCGCGCGGCCAGGACGAGCCGCTCGACCTGCCGTACGCCGCCGACGACTGCATGGTCGCGTACACGTCGGGCACCACCGGGCGCGCCAAGGGCGTGGTGCTCACGCAGTCGAACTTCGTCTTCGTCAACGGCTACCTCAACGGCTACCACTGGCGGCTCGGCGCCGACGACGTCCAGCTCTGCACGACGCCGCTCGCGCATCGCACCGCGATGGCACGCCTGATGAACATGATCCTGCACGGGTCGACGCTGGTCGTGATGGCGCGCTTCGACGCCGCCGAGGCGACGCGCCTCGTGCGCGACGAGAAGGTCACCGTCTTCGGCATGGTGCCGACCGTGGGCCGCATGATGCTGCCCGAGATCGAGGCGCACCCGGAGCACTTCGCGTCGGTGCGCGTGATGACGGTCACCGGCGAGGCGTTCCCGCTCGACGTGAAGCGACGCCTCGCGGACGCGCTGCCCCAGGTGCGCTTCTATTCGTTCCTCGCGCAAACCGAGTGCGGTGCGATCACCGGGCTCGACTCCTCGGAGGCGTTCTCGCACCCCACGTCGGTCGGGCGGCCCTGGCCGGGCGTCGACGTGCGGGTGGTCGACGCCGACGGCCGCACGCTGCCGACCGGCGAAGCCGGCGAGATCTGGGTGCGCAGCGGAACGCCGGGGCTTTACTCGACGATGCGGTGCTACTTCCGGCGGCCGGAAGAGACCGCCGCGACCATCAGGGACGGTTGGCTCGCGACCGGCGACGTCGGTCGCTTCGACGCCGACGGCTACCTCTACCTGATGGACCGCAAGAAAGACATGGTGCTCTCGGGCGGCTACAACATTTACTCGAAGGAAGTCGAGATGGCGCTGATGTCGCACCCGGCGGTCGCCGACGCGGCGGTCATCGGCGTGCCCGACCCCGCGTTCGGCGAGGCGGTCTGCGCCTACGTCGAGCTCGAGCGCGGTGCCAGCGTCGACGCCGAGGCGCTCATCGCGCATTGCCGCGAGCAGATCGCGAGCTACAAGAAGCCCAAGCACCTGCTGTTCGTCGAGGCACTGCCGCGCACCAGCACCGGCAAGGTCCAGAAGGCGGTGCTGCGCGAGCAGTACGCGGCAAGGACCGCCGCGTGAGCGAGCAGCCCGTCTCGCACCGGGTCGCGCGGCCGCCGAGCGTGCCGTACCGCTCGCCGTGGCTGACGCCCGAGCTCGAGATGCTTGCCGACGCCGCCGCCCGCTTCTTCGAGGAGCGCTTCGTTCCGCGCGAGCCGCAGTGGTCGCGCGACGGGCTGATGGACCGCGGGGCGTGGAACGAGGCCGGACGGGTGGGCCTGCTCTGCGCGAGCATTCCCGAGGCCTACGGCGGTGGCGGCGGCACGCTCGCGCACGACATCGTGATCTTCAGCGAGCAGGCGCGCGCCCTCGTCGGCAGCTTCAGCAACACGGTGCACAGCGGCATCGTCGCGCACTACCTTCTGCACTACGGCAGCGAGGCGCAGAAGCGCCGCTGGCTGCCGAAGATGGCGAGCGGCGAAATGGTCGGGGCCATCGCGATGTCGGAGCCCGACGCCGGCTCGGACCTGCAGGCGATCCGCACCCGCGCCCGTCGCGACGGCGACCACTACGTGATCGACGGCGCGAAGACCTTCATCACCAACGGCTACCACGCCGACCTGGTGTTCGTGGTCGCGAAGACCGACTCGGCCGCGAAGGGTTCGCGCGGCACCTCGATCATCGTCGTCGAGACACGCGACCTTGCAGGCTTCCGGCGCGGCAAGGTGCTCGACAAGCTCGGCAACCGCGGCTCGGACACCGCCGAGCTGTTCTTCGACGGCGTGCGCGTGCCGGTCGAGAACCTGCTCGGCCCGGAGGAAGGCCAGGGCTTCCCGCAGCTGATGGCGCAGCTGCCGGCCGAGCGCCTCTACATCGCGATGAACGCGGTCGCGCAGATGGAGCGCGCGGTCGCGATGACGGTCGACTACGTGAAGGCGCGCACCGTGTTCGGGCAGCCGCTCTCGTCGCTGCAGAACACGCGCTTCAAGCTCGCCGAGTGCCGCAGCAAGGCGCAGATCGCGCGCGTCTACGTCGACAACTGCCTGGTGCGTTGCCTCGCGGACGAGCTGTCGAACGACGATGCCGCGGTCGCCAAGTGGTGGGTCACGCAGACCTGCAACGAGGTCGTCGACGAGTGCCTGCAGCTGCACGGCGGCAACGGCTACATCCTCGATTACCCGATCGCGCGGCTCTATGCGAACGCCCGCGTCGGGCCGATCTACGGCGGGTCGAACGAGATCATGAAGGAAATCATCGCGCGCGAGCTGTTCCGCTAGGGCGCGCGCGTCACCCGAAGGGAAACTCCATGCAGAAGAAGAGAGACGTCGCGATCGTCGCGTACGGCGAGACCAAGATCGCGACGAAGACCGGCCGCTCGGCCTACGACCTCGCCTCCGAGGTGTTCGAGCAGATCCTCGAGCGCACCGGCCTCGAGCCGAAGGACATCGACGGCCTCGCGGTGTCGGAAACGATGAGCGAGACCAAGAACCCGTTCTACTCGGTCTACATGGCCGACCTGCTCGGCCTCACGACGCGCTGGAACCAGGTCACCGGGCTCGGCGGCTGCTCGGCGCTCGCCAACATCGCGCGCGCCGCGTCGGCGATCCGCGAGGGCTATTGCGAGACGGTGCTCGTGATCGCATCGGACGCGCAGTCGTCGCTCGCGGTGCCCGCCGAGCAGGGCGCGCAGCGCTTCGAGTTCCAGTACCCGGTCGGCCTCAAGGGACCGGTCGGCGTGTTCGGCCTGATGACGCAGCGCTACAGGCATCTGCACGGCCTCAAGGACGAGGCGCTGGCCAAGCTCGCGGTGACGCAGCGCAACCACGCACTGCTCAACGACAACGCCTGCGAGAAGCTCAGGAAGCCGATCACCGAGCGCGACTACCTCGAGTCGAAGTTCGTCTCCGACCCGCTGCGCATGCTCGACAGCGTGATGGTCTGCGACGGCGCGAACGGCGTGCTCGTCACCAGCGTCGAGAACGCCGAACGCATCGGCGCGAAGCAACGCGTCTACCCGGTCGCGTATTCGGAGATCACCAATCACAAGGGCACCGACTTCACCGCCGAGGTCACCGACACGGGTTTCTCCGTGGTCGGCCCCGACGTGCTGCGCAAGGCCGGCATGTCGGTGAAGGACATCCGCATGCTGCAGTGCTACGACGACTTCCTGATCGCGCTGATGCTCGTGATGGAGGGCTTCGGCTTCTGCGAGGTCGGCCAGGCGTCCGACTTCGTGCTCGCCAACGACTTCTCGTTCAGCGGCAACCTTCCGCTCAACACCGGCGGCGGCCAGATCTCGGCCGGCCAGGCCGGGCTCGCCGGCGGCGGCACCAATCTCGTCGAGGCGGTGCGCCAGCTGTTCGGCGAAGGCGGCGCGCGCCAGGTGCCCAACCCGGTGAACTCGCTCGTCACCGGCATCGGACAGATCCCGTACGGCAAGAACTGGGGCGTCTCGAACGCCATGATCCTGGAGCAATGAGATGAACGCACCCGAAGCGAAGAACGCCCCCGAGGCGAAGAAGATCCCCCGACCGCTGCCCAGGCCCGACGTCTACATGAACACGGGCCCGTTCTGGGCCGCGGCCCGCGAACGCCGGCTGGTGATCCAGAAGTGCCCGCGCACCGGGCGCTTCCAGTTCTTCCCGCGCCCCGGCAGCGTGTTCACCGGCCGCCGCGACACCGAGTGGGTCGAAGTGAGCGGCAACGGCACGCTGTACTCGTGGACGCTCACCCGGTCGGCATGGCCGGGGCACGAGGACCGCGTGCCGTACATCTGTGCCTACGTCGACCTCGCCGAAGGCGTGCGCATCCTCTGCAACCTGTTCAACGCCGACGCCCAGACGCTGCGCATCGGCTTGCCGGTGAAGCTGATGTGGGAGGAACTGCCGAACGGCCAGCCCTACCCCGCATTCGAGCCGGCCTGAACGCCGCGCCGTTCGCCCTCGCGCTTTTCCCTCGTCCGATCGGACCGCCATGAACCGCAAGAACTTTCTGCTCGCCCTGCTCGCCGTCGCCGCCCTGACGCCCGCTTTCGGTCAGACCAATGCTTCCGCCGGCGACTTCCCGAACAAGCCGGTGACGCTGATCACCCCGTTCCCGCCCGGCGGCGCGGCCGACAAGATCGCGCGCACGGTCGCGGCGAGCCTGCAGCAGGCCTGGGGCCAGCAGGTGCTGGTCGACAACCGCGCCGGCGCGGGCGGCACGATCGGGGCCGAAGCGGCGGCGCGCGCCACGGGCGACCCGTACACGCTGTTCCTCGGCTCGATCGGCGTGATGACGGTCAACCAGCACATCTACAAGCAGATCCGCTACGACGCGACCAAGGACTTCACGCCGATCTCGCTGCTGGTGCGGATGCCGAGCTTCCTGGTCGTGAACTCGACCGTGCCGGCCAAGACCCTCGGCGAGTTCGTGAGCTACGCGAAGGCCAACCCCGGCAAGCTCAGCTTCTCGTCGGCGGGCAACGGCACCACCGAGCACACCAACGCCGTGATGCTCGCGCACATGGCCAATCTCGACATGGTGCACGTGCCGTACAAGGGCATCGCGCCGGCGATCACCGACCTGCTCGGCGGCCAGATCAACTTCATCATCGAGCAGGGCGTCGCCATCCTGCCGCACATCAAGGCGGGCAAGGTGCGGGCGCTCGCCGTGACCACCGCCACGCGCTCGCCGGCGCTTCCCGACGTGCCGACCTTCGCCGAGGCGGGCCTGCCCAACTACGAGGCGTCGGCCTGGTACGCGCTCTACGCGCCGGCCGGGATCCCGCGCGCGGTCCAGCAGAAGATCAACCGCGACCTCGCGCGCAGCTTCGCGACCCCCGAGATCAAGGCGCAGTTCCTCGAGACCAGCGCCGAGGTCACGGTGTCGACGCCCGAGGAGCTCGCGCGCTTCCAGAGCGCCGAGATCGCCAAGTGGGCGGCCGTCGTGCAGCGCGCCGGCATCAAGGTCGACTGACGCGGCACCCGCCACTGCCGCTCGCGAGCCTGCCGATGCCGAACGCTGCCGTCACGCGCCGCAAGCCCGCTCGCGCGAGGGCCGACGCCGCAGCGCCGCCTGACGCGCCGGTCGAGATCGGCGCGCGGCCGCGCCGCGTTGCCATCGAAGGCGCCGCGAACGACGGCGCGACGCCGCGCCGCAAGACGCTGCGCCAGGGCGAGGCGCTGACCCGCAAGCACGTGCTCGGCACCGTCTACGAGCTGATCTCGCGCGACGGCATCGAGAACCTCAGCATGCGCAAGGTCGCGGTCGCGGCGGGCCTCAGCACCGGCACGATCAACTACCACTTCGGCAACAAGCAGCGCCTGCTGATCGCCGCGCTCGAGAGCGCCTACGAGTTGCCGGACGACTGGGAGCGCTACCAGGGCTCGCCGGTCGCGCAGCTCGAACGCCTGCTCACCGGCTACGTGTGCCGGCTGCCCACCGACCGCTTCTGGCGCTTCTGGATCAACTACCTGGCGTCGAGCGTGCGCGATGCCGAGCTGCTGACGCACCAGACCGATCGCCTGCAGCGCCAGCAGCGCTTCTGGACCCGCCTCATCCATGACGGCATCGCCGCGGGCGAGTTGGCGAGCGGCGTCGATGCGGCGCGCAAGGCTGAGGAGCTGTTGATCCTCGCGCACGGCCTCGTGCTGCGCCAGCTCGCCGACCCGGGCGAGGCGAGCCGCGACCTCGCGCGCGAGCTGCTGCTCGGCCAGGTGCGGCAGATGCGCGCGCCGGCGCGCCGGGCCTCGACGGCCTGAGCCCATGCCCCGCAGCGCGCCGACACCGTGGCGAAGGCTTCTCCCGCAACGAACTCCATCTGCTTCGGCGGCATCGCGCCTGGCTGAAGCTCCCATTCCGCACGAACCAGGAGCCGTGATGAACCGCAGAAACCTGCTGATCGCCGCCGCCGCGCTCGCCGCCGTCACCGGGGCCTCGGCACAGTCCTACCCGACCAAGCCGATCCGCATCCTCGCGGGCGCGCCCCCGGGCGGCGCGTTCGACATGATGGCGCGCCTGGTGGCCGAAGGCCTCCAGAAAGCAACCGGCCAGTCCGTCATCGTCGAGAACCGCTCGGGCGCCGGCGGCACGATCGCGGTCGACGCGGCGGCGCGCTCGGCACCCGACGGCTACACGCTGGTGGTGGGCTCGACCGGTCCGTTCGCGGTGAGTCCGAGCCTCATCAAGAAGCTGCCGTACGACCCGGTGAAGGACTTCGTGCCGATCGCGCGTTTGTCGCTGATGCCGAGCTACCTGGTCGTCAACGGCAACGTGCCGGCGAGCAACGTCAAGGAGTTCCTCGCCTACGCCAAGGCGAACCCCGGCAAGCTGACGTACGCGTCGACCGGCAACGGCCTCTCGCAGCACACCAATGTCGAGCTGCTCAAGAACATGGCGGGCATCTTCATCCTGCCGGTCACGTATCGAGGCAGCGCGCCGGCGGTGACCGACCTGCTCGGCGGCCAGGTCGACCTGATGATCGAGCTCGGCCCGCAGGCGATCCCGCACATCAAGTCCGGCAAGCTCAAGGTGCTGGCAACAACCACCGCCAAGCGCACCGAGGCGATGCCCGAGGTGCCGACCCTCGCCGAAAGCGGCGTGCCGGGCTACGAGGCGTTCACCTGGTTCGCGCTCTACGCCCCGGCCGGCACGCCCGCCGACGTCGTCGCCAGGATCCACGCCGAGACGGTGAAGTACTTCAACCAGCCCGACGTCAAGGCGCGCCTCGCGGCCGCCGGCGCCGAGGTCGCGACGACGTCCGGCGACGAGCTCGCGCGCTTCCAGGCCGCCGAGACGAAGAAGTGGGCCGAGGTGATCCAGCGCGCCGGCATCAAGCCGGAGTGATGCGCGCGAGGCGGTTGCGCCTGGCGGCCGCCACACCGGCTCACCCGCGAACCGGCGGCGCTTTCGGGCGCCGCTCGCGTTCAGGCCATCGGTCCCGCGCAGCCGGGGCCACGCCGCTGCGGTCGCGTCAGCCGCGATCCGGCGCCGGGTACTCCACCGCCAGCACCTCGAGCGTTTCGACGCCGCCCGGGGTCGCGAGCTGCACCTCGTCGCCGACGCGCGCCTTCAGGAGGGCGCGCGCGATCGGCGCGACCCAGCTCACCTCGCCCTGGCTGCTGTCGGCTTCGTCGATGCCTTTGATCGTGATCGTGCGCTCCTCGTCGCGCTGGTTCACGTAGCGCACCGTCGCGCCGAAGAAGATCTGGTCCGACCCGTGATGCAGCGACGGGTCGACGACCTCGGCGAGGTCGAGCCGCTTGGTCAGGAAGCGGATCCGGCGGTCGATCTCGCGCAGCCGCTTCTTGCCGTAGAGGTAGTCGCCGTTCTCCGAGCGGTCGCCGTTCTTGGCCGCCCACGAGACCACCTCGACCACCTTGGGGCGCTCGTCGTCGAGCAGGCCGAGCAGCTCGGCGCGCAGACGCTGGTAACCCGCGGGGGTCAGGTAGTTGCGCGTGCCGGCGGGGATCGCCGGCGCCGCGGCGACCTCGTCGTCGAGGTCGTCGGCATCGGCATCGGTCTCGCGCGTGAAGGCCTTGTTCATCGTGTTTCGGCAATCGGTTTCGCAGCGCACGCAGGCGGTTCCCGCTGACGTCCCGCAGCGTCTCGCGGAGCACCGGCGCACCGCGCAGCGCAGCCGGCGCCGGCGCGCGCCGCGAGTCTAGGCCCGCGCGCGTCGCCGGGTCGGGCCGCGGATTTGCCATAGAGTGCGCGCTCGTCCGGACGCCTCGGCCGCGGCGCCGGGGCCGCGACCTGCCGGTCACCCGCTCGCATCATGAACCTCGCTTCCGTCGCCCTGCTCGCGTTCTCGATGTCGACCGATGCGTTCGCGGCCGCCATCGGCAAGGGCCTCGCCCTCGAGCGGCCGCACTGGCGCGAGGCCGTGCGCACCGGCCTCATCTTCGGCGTGATCGAGGCGCTGACGCCGGTAATCGGCTGGGCGCTCGGGCGCGTCGCCGCGAACTACGTCGAGGCGTGGGACCACTGGATCGCGTTCACCCTGCTCGGCGGCCTCGGCATGCGCATGATCCTCGCCAGCCTGCGCGCGCCCGATGACGAGGACGAGGCCAAGCCGAACCGCCATGGCTTCTGGCTGCTCGCGGTCACCGGCCTCGCGACCAGCATCGACGCGATGGTGGTCGGCGCGAGCCTGGCCTTCATCGAGGTCGAGATCGTGCCGATCGCGGCTGCCATCGGCCTCGCGACCCTGGTGATGGTGAGCGCGGGCGTGATGCTCGGCCGCGTGCTCGGCGTGATGGCCGGGCGCTGGGCCGAGGCGGTCGGCGGCTTCCTCCTGATCGGCATCGGCACCACCATCCTCGTCGAGCACCTGCGGATCGTCTGATCGATGGCGCAAGCGCGGACGCCGCCTCGCCGGCGCCGACGCGCTTCGAAAGCCCCGTGCCGGTGCGGCCCGCGACGGGCCTGCGCAGGGCTGCCCATAGACTCGGGCGTCCATGTGGCTGACCGTCGTCTTCGTCCTCCCCTTCCTCGGCAGCGCCGTCGCCGCGCTGCTTCCGACCCACGCGCGCAACCTCGAATCGCTCGCCGCCGGCCTCGTGGCGCTTGCCGTGCTGGTGCCGCTCGCGCTGGTCTACCCCGACATCCGCGACGGCCACGTGATCGTCGAGCGGCTTGCGTGGCTGCCGAGCCTCGGTCTCGATCTGGTGGTGCGCCTCGACGGCTTCGCGTGGATGTTCGCGATGCTGGTTGCCGGCATGGGCCTCCTGGTCGTCGTCTATGCGCGCTACTACCTGTCGCCGCACGACCCGGCGGCGCGCTTCTACGCGCTGCTGCTCGGGTTCATGGGCTCGATGCTCGGCGTCGTCGTCTCCGGCAACCTGCTGCAGCTGGTGCTGTTCTGGGAGCTGACCAGCCTCTTCTCGTTCCTGCTCATCGGCTACTGGCAGCACCGGCGTGACGCGCGCCGCGGCGCCCGCATGGCGTTCACGGTCACCGCCGCCGGCGGCCTGGCCCTGCTCGCCGGCGTGCTGGTGCTCGGGCAGATCGTCGGCAGCCACGACCTCGAGGTGGTGCTTGAGGCCGGCGAACGGGTGCGCGCGCATCCGCTCTACCCGCTCGCGCTCGGCCTCGTGCTGCTGGGCGCGCTCACCAAGAGTGCGCAGTTCCCGTTCCACTTCTGGCTGCCGCACGCGATGGCGGCGCCGACACCGGTGTCGGCCTATCTGCACTCGGCGACCATGGTCAAGGCGGGCGTGTTCCTGCTCGCGCGCCTCTGGCCGGTGCTCGCTGGCACCGACGCCTGGTTCTGGATCGTCGGTGGCGCCGGTCTCGCGACGCTGCTGCTCGGCGCCTACGTGGCGATGTTCCAGAACGACCTGAAGGGCCTGCTCGCCTACTCGACGATCAGCCATCTCGGCCTCATCACGCTGCTGCTCGGCCTCGACAGCCCGCTTGCCGCGGTCGCGGCGGTGTTCCACATCATGAACCACGCCACCTTCAAGGCGTCGCTCTTCATGGCGGTCGGCATCATCGACCACGAGACCGGCACGCGCGACATGCGCCGCCTCGACGGCCTGTTCCACGCGATTCCGATCACCGGAACGCTCGCGATGGTCGCGTGCGCGGCGATGGCCGGGGTGCCGCTCCTCAACGGGTTCCTCTCGAAGGAGATGTTCTTCGCCGAGACGGTGTTCCTGACCGCCAACCCGCTGGTCGAGGCCGCGCTGCCCGTCGCGGCCACGCTCGCCGGCCTGTTCGCGGTGGTCTATTCGCTGCGCTTCGGCCACGACGTCTTCTTCGGCCCGCTCACGCGCGACCTGCCGCGCCAGCCGCACGAGCCGGTGCGCTGGATGCGCGCACCGGTCGACCTGCTGGTGCTCGCCTGCGTGGTGGTCGGCGTGGCCCCCGCGCTCGCCGTCGGGCCGCTGCTCGCCACCGCGGCGCTGCCGGTGGTCGGCGGCAACCTGCCGACCTACAGCCTCGCGGTGTGGCACGGCGTGACGAGTCCGCTGCTGATGAGCCTGGTCGCGCTGGCCGGCGGCATCGCGGTCTACCGGCTGTTCGGCGAGCGCTTCAAGCGGCGCGGCGCGCGCCGCGTGCCGCTGCTCGGCGCGTTCGACGGCAAGCGCACGTTCGAGACCCTGCTCGTGCTCGCGAGCCGCGGCGCGCGCCAGGGCCTAAGGCTCGCCGGCACGCGGCGCCTTCAGCCGCAGCTGTTCTGGATGCTCGCGGTCGCCGGTGCCGCGGGGCTCGGCTCGGCGCTGATCGTGCCGCTGGTCTGGGGCGACCGGCCGCGCGTCCCGGCGACGCCCGAGTTCGTGATGCTGTGGGTGCTCGGCGGCAGTGCCGCCATCGGCGCGGCGGTGCAGGCCAAGTTCCACCGCCTCGCGGCGCTCACCATGCTGAGCGTGGTCGGCCTGGTGCTCTGCCTCACCTTCGCCTGGTTCTCGGCGCCCGACCTCGCGCTGACCCAGCTCGCGGTCGAGGTGGTCACCGTCGTGCTGTTCCTGCTCGGGCTGCGCTGGCTGCCGCGCCGGGTGGCGCAGGACGACCCCCTCACCGCGGCGCGCGCGCTCTGGCGCCGGCGCCGCGACTTCGTGCTCGCGGTCGCGATCGGGCTCGGCATGGCCGCGCTCTCGTACGCCATGCTCACGCGGCAGGCGCCGCAGAGCATCTCGCCGTTCTTCATCGACCGCGCCTTGCCTGAAGGCGGCGGCACCAACGTCGTCAACGTGATGCTGGTCGACTTCCGCGCCTTCGACACGCTGGGCGAGATCACGGTGCTCGGCATCGTCGCGCTCACCGTCTATGCGCTGCTGCGCCGCTTCAGGCCGCCGCGCGAATCGATCGAGCTGCCGCCGCAGCAGCGCGTGGTGCCGGCGAGCGAGCAGAGCGACCTGCTGGCGCGGCCCGACCGGAGCGAGGCGGCCGGCGGCTATCTGCTGGTGCCGTCGATGCTCGCGCAGCTGGTGCTGCCCGGCGCGGTGGTGTTCGCGCTCTACCTCTTCCTGCGCGGCCACAACGAGCCGGGCGGCGGCTTCGTCGCCGGCCTCGCGGTCGCGATCGCGTTCATCGCGCAGTACATGGTGGGCGGCACGCGCTGGGTCGAGGACCGGGCCAACCTCAGGCCGCCGCGCTGGATCGGTCTCGGTCTGCTGACCGCGCTCGTCACCGGCCTCGGTGCGCTCGCCTTCGGCCATCCCTTCCTCACCACGCACACGGCGCACGTCACGCTGCCGCTGGTCGGCGAACTGCACCTGCCGAGCGCGGCGCTGTTCGACTTCGGCGTGTTCGCGGTGGTGCTGGGCTCGACCCTGCTGCTGCTCACGGCGCTGGCCCACCAGTCGCTGCGCTCGCGCCGCAAGCCGCCGTCGCCGGACCGCCCCGGCGAGGCCGCCTGATGGAGATCGTGATCTCGCTGGCGATCGGCGTGCTGGCCAGCGCGGGCGTCTGGCTGGTGCTTCGGCCGCGCACGTTCCAGGTCCTGATCGGCCTCTCGCTGCTGTCGTACGCGGTCAACCTCTTCATCTTCAGCGTCGGAAGCCTCTCGATCGACAAGGAGCCGATCGTGCAGCCGGGCGTTCCGGCCAATCTCGTCAACTACAGCGACCCGCTGCCCCAGTCGCTGGTGCTGACCGCGATCGTGATCGGCTTCGCGACCACCGCGCTCTTCCTCGTGGTGCTGCTCGCCCTGCGCGGCCTGAGCGGCGGCGACCACGTCGACGGCCAGGAGGAGCGGCCGTGACCGACGCGCTCTCCCACCTCGCGGTCGCACCGGTGCTGCTGCCGCTGGCCACCGCGGCGCTGATGCTGCTGATCCCCGAGAAGCGCCGGCGCGCGAAATCGCTGCTCGGGCTCGTCTCGACCGCGCTCGGCCTTCTGGTTGCCGTCACGATGCTGATCGGCGTCGGCCGCCACGGCGCGCCGGGCGTGCTCGCGGTCTACCTGCCCGGCAACTGGCCGGTGCCGTTCGGCATCGTCCTCGTCGTCGATCGACTGTCGGCGCTGATGATGGTGCTCGCCGGCAGCATCGGCCTGGCGTCGCTCGGCTATGCGCAGGCGCGCTGGCAACGCGCCGGGGTCCACTTCGAGGCCCTGTTCCAGCTCCAGCTGATGGGGCTCTACGGCGCCTTCCTCACCGGCGACCTGTTCAACCTGTTCGTCTTCTTCGAGGTGCTGCTCGCCGCGAGCTACGGCCTGCTGCTGCACGGCGGCGGCGGCTCCCGGGTACGCGCCGGGCTGCACTACATCGCGATCAACCTGACGGCGTCGCTGCTGTTCCTCGTCGGCGTCGCCCTGCTCTACGGCGTGACCGGCACGCTCAACATGGCCGACCTCGCGCAGAAGCTGCCGAGCGTGCCGGCGACCGACCGCGGCCTGCTGCACGCCGGCGGCGCGATCCTCGGCATCGCCTTTCTCGCCAAGGCCGCGCTGTGGCCGCTCAACTTCTGGCTTCCGGGCGCCTACGCCGCCGCCGGTGCGCCGGTCGCCGCGCTGTTCGCGATCCTCACCAAGGTCGGCGTCTATGCGGTGCTGCGCCTCTGGACGCTGTGCTTTTCCGCGAGCGCCGGCGGCTCGTCGCTGTTCGGCGCCGACGTCCTGATCTGGGGCGGCGTGCTGACGATCGCGTTCGGCTCCGTCGGCATGCTGGCGTCGCAGCGCCTCAGCCGGCTCGCGGCGTTCAGCGTGATCACGTCGTCGGGAACGCTGCTCGCGGCGATCGGCTTCGACGTGCCGGCCCTCACCGGCGGCGCGCTCTTCTACCTCGCGAGCTCGACCCTTGCCGGCGCGGCGCTGTTCCTGCTCGCCGAGCTGATCGAGCGTGCACGCCAGACCGACGTCGCGCCGCCGCCGGTCGACGACGCCGACGACCACCTGCCGTTCTTCGTCGACGACGAGCCGCCGCCCGACATCAACCTCGACGACCAGGAAGAGCCGCTGGTCGGCCGCGCGATCCCCGCGGCGCTGGTGTTCGTCGGCGTGGGCTTCATCGTCTGCGCGCTCGTCGTCGCCGGCATGCCGCCACTCTCGGGCTTCATCGGCAAGATCGCGATGCTGTCGGCGCTGCTCGGCGTCGGCGTTGCGCCGGTTGCCCATTCGGTCGCCGCCTGGACCCTGTTCGCGCTGCTGATCGTGTCGGGGCTCGCAGCCGCGATCGCGTTCATGCGCGTCGGCATCCGCCACTTCTGGGCCGCGCAGGACCGCTGGGTGCCGCATCTGCGCCTGATCGAGGGCGTGCCGGTGCTGATGCTGCTCGGCGCCTGCGTGCTGCTGGTGCTGCACGGCGAGCGCGCGCTGCGTTTCGGCGCCGCCACCGCCGAGGCGCTGCACCGCCCCGTCGGCTACGTCGAGGCCGTGCTGGCGGCGCGCCCGGTGCAGCGCTCGCGCGGCGCCTCCGCGGCGGCACGCGCCGAAGCTGCGCCCGAGCCGGAGACGGAGGTCGCGCGTTGAAGCGCTGGCTGCCGGCGCCGCTGCTCTCGGCGGGTCTGTTCACGTTCTGGCTGCTGCTGCAGCAGAGCGTCGCCCCCGCACATCTGCTGCTCGGCGCGCTGATCGCGATCGCGGTTCCGCGCCTCACCGCCCCGTTGCGCGTCGCCGGCGGCCGGGTGCGCCACCCGCTGCGGCTGCTGCGCCTCATCGGCCATGTCGGCGGCGACGTCGTGCGCTCGGGCCTCGGCGTCGGCGCCGGGGTGCTGAAGGCGTCGCGGCACCCGCCGCGCGGGCGCTTCGTGGTCGTGCCGCTCGAGCTGCGCGACCCGCACGCGCTCGCGGCGCTCGCCATGATCACCGCCGTGGTGCCGGGCACCGTATGGTGCGAGCTCGCGCTCGACCGCAGCGCACTGCTGCTGCACGTGTTCGACGTCGCCGACGACGCCGCCTTCATCGCCCACTACAAGAGCCGCTACGAGCGGCCGCTCGTGGAGATCTTCGAATGAGTCCTCTGCTCGGCCACGCGATCACCGTCACCCTCGTCCTCTACGGGCTCGCGATGGCGCTCGGCCTCTGGCGCGTGATGCGCGGACCGAGCGCCCAGGACCGCGTGCTCGCGCTCGACTTCCTCTCGGTGGTCGGCATGCTGATCATGCTGGTGCTCGCGATCCGCTACGACAGCAGCATGTACTTCGAGGGCGCGCTGCTGCTCGCGCTGTTCGGCTTCGTGAGCTCGGTGGCGATGGCCAAGTTCCTGCTCCGCGGCGAGGTGATCGAATGAGCGACGCCATCGTCGCCGCGCTGCTGGTGTTCAGCGGCGTCGTCGTGCTGACCGCCGGGCTCGGCCTCTGGCGGCTCGACAACTTCTTCCTCCGCATGCACGCGCCGGCGCTCGCGTCGACGCTCGGCGCGTGGATCGTCGCGCTGGCGTCGATCGTCCACTTCTCGTCACGCGGCAACGGTCTCTCGCTGCACGTCTGGCTCGTGATCATCGTGCTCTCGATCGCGAGTCCGGTGACCGCGATGCTGCTGGCGCGCGCCGCGCTGTTCCGGCGACGCCAGGCCGGCGATCCGCTGCCGCCGCCGCTCGGCGGCGAGCGCCAGCCCTGACCGGCGCGCCTTGCCACGCCGCATGCGGTGCGCCGCCGCGCACGGCTGAGCGACGACCGCGTGAGCTCGCCGCTCACCCGTGCCGCGGCAAGGCGGTTCGGCGCGCGCGCGATCAGTCGTCGCCGAGCTTGAGCCGGCTCGGCAGCCGCCGCTCGAGCGAGAACTTGAGCAGCGCGGCGCTGCGATACACCGCGTGCGCGAACTTGCCGTACGGCAGGGTCGCGAAAAGGGCCATCACCACGCCCAGATGGACCGCCAGCAGCAGCGCCATCCAGCCGGTGTCGCGCCAGGCGAGCAGCGCCAGACCCGTTGCGCTGGTCAGCAGCAGCAGCGCGATGAACGCGCGGTCCATCGGGCGCTGGGCCGGGTCGCCCTGCGCGGGGTCGCGTCGCCGGGCCATCCACAGGAGCCCGATCGGTCCGACCACGAGGCCGATGCCGCCGAGCGTGCCGAGCAGCACCGGAAGGCTTGTCGGCGCGTAAGGCGCCGGCCGTCCGAGCACGTAGTGGTAGAGCGTCGCGACGCAGGTGGATGCGAAGCAGAGCATGAAGCCGTAGAACGTCGTCTGGTGCCAGCGCCGGCGCCACAGCGTGAAGCGATCGTCGGCGTCGTTGCAGCCTTCGCCGTGGCCACCGTCGAGATACTTCATGACGAGCACGTTCCGGATCGCCTCCAGGCCTGCGGCGGCACGCTCGCGGTACGGCCCGTCCCCCTCGCGCACGTCGCGCCAGAACGCACGCGCGCCGATGCCGAGCGCGACGATCGCGAAGCCGAACACGGCACCGAACAGCGCGACCAGCAGGTTGTGCGGAAAGATCGCGTAGAAGTCGCCGGCGAGCGGCTGGTGGAACAACGTGCCGGCGAGCGCGAGCGCCAGTACCAGGAACAGCGCCAGGCCGCCGGCGAGCGCCAGCGCAACGGTCAGACCATTCTGGCGATAGAGCGCGCCGAACGCCGCCGGCCACGCGTAGTCGGCGTAGGTGCTGCCGCGCACCTCGGCCAGCGCGCGCGGCACGTTGACCGCGAACTCGTGAGGCGGCGCGTACTGGCAGGCGTGCAGGCAGGCGCCGCAGTTGTGGCAGAGGTTCGCCAGGTAGTGGGTGTCCGCTTTCGCGAACTCGAGGCGCCGCGTCATCGCCGGAAACACCGCGCAGAAACCTTCGCAGTAGCGGCACGCGTTGCAGATCTGCAGGATGCGCGCGACCTCGCCTTCCGCCGCGGTCAGCGGCAGCACCGGGCGGATTGGCACCACGCGCGGGTTGGCGCTGCCGATGCCGTCGACATCGGCACGCGCTTGATCGATGAGGTCGGAGAGCGGATGCATGAGGGTCCGATCGTTGTCAGCGCGCCAGCGCCGCCCGTGCCGCCCGGGTCCCGGCGATCCGGCCGAACGCCGTGCCGATGCTCATGCCGACCCCGGCCGTGTAGCCCTTGCCGAGCACGTTGCCGGCCATCATCTCGCCGGCGACGAAGAGGTTCGGGCTCGGCTTGCCGCCGAAGCGCACCGCCGCGGTGTCGTCGACCTCGAGCCCGAGATAGGTGAAGGTGATGCCGGGGCGCAAGGGATACGCGACGAAGGGCGGCGTGTCGAGCGGCAGCGCCCAGTGCGTCTTCGGCGGCGCCAGCCCTTCGGTGTGACAGTCGTCGAGCGTGGTGTGGTCGAAGCGGCCGACGCGGCACGCCCCGTTGTAGTCGGCGACGGTGCGCAGGAACACGGTCTCGTCGAGACCGACCGCGCGCGCGAGCTCGCCGAGCGAGTCTGCGCGAGTGCCCGGAAACACCGGCGGCATGAAGCGGCCGATCGCCTTCTGGTCGATGATCGAATGCGCGATCTGCCCCGGCTGCTGGGCCACCAGGCGGCCCCAGATCGCGTAGCGCTTGGGCCAGAAGTCCTCGCCCTCGTCGTAGAAGCGCTCGGCGTCGCGGTTGACGACGATGCCGAGCGAGACGCAGTCGATGCGGGTGCAGATGCCGCCGTCGTAGAGCGGTGCGCGCGCGTCGATCGCGACGCAGTGCGATTGCGACGGGTCGCCGATCGTGTCGGCGCCGGCGTCGATCAGGTGGCGCAGCAGCACGCCCTGGTTGAAGCGGGTGCCGCGGATCAGGAAGTTGTCGGCCGGCCACTCGCCGCGTTCGTTCTGCCCCCAGGCCTCGCGCAGCCACGCGAGGTTCGATTCGAATCCGCCGGCCGCGAGCACGCAGCTCTTGGCGGTGAAGCGCCGCTCGCCCGAGCGCGCGGCGACGAAGCGGTCGCCGTCGAGCTCGATCGCATCGACCGGCGTCTCGTACTGCACCTCGACGCCGAGCCGCTCGGCGCTGCGGTAGTAGGCGTTGACGAGGGCGCGGCCGCCGCCCATGAAGAAGGCGTTGGTGCGCGCGACGTGCAGCGCGCCCGAGAGCGGCGGCTGGAAGTGCACGCCGTGGCTGCGCATCCAGTCGCGGCAGTTCGACGACGCACGGATGACGAGCCGCGCCAGCTTCTCGTTGGTCTGACCGCCGGTCACCTTGAGCAGGTCCTGCCAGTACTCCTCTTCGGAATAGGCGTCGACCAGCACGTCCTGCGGCGCGTCGTGCATGCAGCGGAGGTTGCGCGTGTGCTGCGAATTGCCGCCGCGCCAGGCCTTCGGCGCCGCCTCGAGCAGCCGCACGCTGGCACCGGCCTCGCACGCCATCAGCGCGGCGCACAAGGCGGCGTTGCCGCCGCCGATCACGAGGACGTCGGGGTGGGGGTTCACGAGAGCGGGGCGGTGTCGGCTCGCATCATAGAAAGCTCTGCTCGCGGCACTGACGAGGGCATGTAGCCGATCGCCTTCGCCACCACGACGACGATGTGGGCCGGGGTCGCGAGCAGGCCGACCGGTACGAAATCGCGACATGCGGCGCGTCGCCGGGCGCGGCAGGCGAGCGGTGCGCCGAGCCGCTCGGGCTCCCGTGAGACCCTGCTGCGCCCGACGTTGTCGATGATGCCGCCCGGCGCGTGGGGAACGACGAGCTCGACGACGCACGCGGGCCACGTGGCACGCGCGCGGCCCGGGCGCACGGCGAGACCGGCGCCTGGGTGGCGCGCAGCAGGGTGCGGCGGGTCGATGTCATGGCGATGCAGGTGCGGCGGCAGCGACTGCCGTCAGCCGCCCGCCGGCGCACAGGGTAGCCGCTTGCCGCGCGCGCGCTCGCTCGCGGCGTGATCGGGCAACGGTCGCGCGGGTGAACCCGGAGCGCACCATCAAACGATCGTCGTCACTCCGCCGCGGGCACCCCGAATGCTGCGGCGCCCTGCAGCGAAGGGGTCAGCGTGGATCGAACGGACGTGGTGGTGGTGGGCGGCGGGCCGGCCGGGCTGATCGGCGCGACCTATCTCGCCCGCTTCTGCCGCAGCGTGCGCGTCGTCGATGCCGGCCGCAGCCGCGCCGCGAAGATCCCGCGTTCGCACAACTACCCGGGCTTTGCCGACGGCATCGCGGGCGCCGACCTGCTGGCCAGCCTGCGCGCGCAGGTCGAGCGCTATGCGATCGCGACGTCGGTGGGCGAGGTCGAGCGCATCGAGCCTGAAGGCGACGGCTTCGTCGTCACCTGGGTCGACGGCGCGCTGCGCGCCCGCGCCGTGCTGCTCGCCACCGGCGCCAGCGACATCGAGCCGCCGCTGCCGTACGCCGCCGAGGCGCTGCGCGACGGCGCGCTGCGCTATTGCCCGGTGTGCGACGGGTTCGAGGTGGTCGGGCAGGCAGTCGGCGTGATCGGCGACGGGCGCCCGGCGGTCAACGAGGCGCTCTACCTGCGCGACTTCACCGACCGCCTCACGGTCTTCATGGCGGCAGGCGCCGCGGGCATCGGCGACGACGATCGGCGCCGCCTCGCCGCGGCCGGCATCGGCTGGGTCGCCGAGCCGGTGCGGAGCCTGCGCCTCTGGGAGCAGCGCGTCACGGTATGCCACGGCGACGCCGAGACGGTCTGCGACTCGGTGTACTCGGCGTTCGGCATGCGGGTGCACGCCGATCTCGCCGTCCGGCTGGGCGCAGAGGTCGACGCCGCCGGCTACCTGGCGACCGATCGCCACCAGCAGACCAGCGTGCCCGGGCTCTACGCGGCCGGCGACGTCGCGTCGGGTCTCAACCAGATCTCGGTCGCGAGCGGCGGTGCTGCGATCGCGGCAGCGGCGATCCACCAGGCGTTGCGCAAGCCCGCATAGCCGAGAAGGGCGCGAGCGCAGCGACGGCCTGCGCAGGGCTAGTCGGGGAACTGCCAGGTGGGCGGGCCCAGCGCCCCCGGGGCGCCGCCGGCGGCATCGGCCGCGGCGCCGCTGGGCAGCGAGGGGCTGACCGGGCCATCGGTGGACAGCGCCTCGCGCACGTGCTGCGGCGACTCGAGCCCCGGACCTTCGAGGGCGCGGATGCGGATCACCGGCGGGTTCGCGAGCACGTTGCCGAAGATCGTCGCGAACGCGACATCGGCGGCATCGCGTCCCGTCCCGATGCGGATGAAGCCCATCGGAACACCGGTGCCGGACGCGTCGAACAGGTACCAGCGGTCGCCGAGATAGACCTCGACGTAGGCGTGGAAGTCGGGCGGACCGAGCGCCGGATCGGCGCCGTAATCGGTGCCGGTGGCGATGCGCGCGGGGATGTTGAGGGCGCGGCAGAGCGCGATCATCAGGTGCGTGAAGTCGCGGCACACGCCGACCCGCTCGACCAGCGTGTCGATCGCCGAGGTTGAGGAGTTCGTGGTGTTCGACGTGAACGTGACGTGGCGTTGCACCCAGTGCTGGATCGCGAGGACACGGCTGTAGCCGGGCCAGAGGCCGCCGAACTCGTCGAACGCCAGCTTGAGCAGCCGGTCGGACTGGCAGTAGCGGCTCGGATAGATGTACGGGATGACCTCGGGCGGCAGGTGCCGCACCGGTACCTCGCCCAGCGTGTCGGGCTCGGCGCGATGGTGGTGCAGCGTCAGCGTGGCCGCGTATGCAACCTGCAGCGGCCCGGCCTCGGCGTGCAGCCGCATGAAGCGGGTGCCGGTCAGCGGGTCGTCGGCGACGTCCGGCGTGATCGGCTGGCTGAGCAGCAGGCGCTCGGCGTCGATGACCTGATGCGCGGTCGGCGCCGCTTGCACGTTGAACACGAAGTCCGCGCCGCGTGCATCGCGCACCTGATAGTTGAGCTCGAGCTCGAGTTCCAGACGAATCATGATGTTCCCGGGAGTCATCGGGCGGGTGGCAAGCCACGCTCCATGCGCGTTGGCGACATGTGGTCGTGGTGCGCCGTTGGCGCCGGGTATCCGAGGCCGACCCGCGGGCGGGCCGGTGCGGTTGCCTGGGCCCGGCGCGCGTCGGCAGTGCCGACCACCCTGCCGCTAGGCGGCCTTGCGCCCGCTCTTCTTCGCGACCGTCTTCGCGGCAGACGTCGCGCCAGCGCCCCTGGCGGTCTTCGCTCCCGACTTCTTCGCAGCAGCCTTTTTCGCGGGCGCGATCGCGGCAGACGCCTTTTTCGCAGCCACTTTCCTGACCGGCGCCTTCTTCGTCGGCGCCTTGTTCGTGGGCGGGTTCTCGGCCGTTGCCTTGGCCGGTGCCTTCTTGGCAGCCGCCTTCTTCGCGGCCGGCGTCTTCGCCGGCGCCTCACTTGCCGCCCCGCCCGACCCCGGCGCCCGCGCCGGACCCGCGCGGCCGGCCTTCTTCGCCGCTGCCGTGCCCTCGGCGGCGCCCGCCGGCTCGCCCGGCGTCGCCGTACCGAGCGACTTGCGAAGCAGCGCAACCAGGTCGATCACCTGCCCGCCGCCCTCGCCGTCGTCGTCGGGGTCCTCGAGCGACTCGAGCGAGATCACGCCCTGGCCGGACTTGGCCTTGCCTTCGGCGAACTTGCGCAGCTCCCCGGCCTCGAGATCTTCCATTTCCGCCGGATCGAGCGCGTCCTCGGCAAGTGCGTCGATCGCCTTGCCGAGCTCGCGAACCAGCGACGCGGGGGCGTCGACGGGCGCCGGCAGGCCGATCGTCTCGGGCGTTCGCACCTCGTCGGCGTAGCGCAGCACCTCGGCGCGCAGCATGCCGTTCTCGGCCAGGATCGCGACCAGGTACTCGTGGCTGCGCATCACGAAACTGCCGATGCCGGCCTTGCCGGCGCGCTCCATGGTCTGCGCGAGCAGCGCGTACGCCTTGCCGGCGCGCTCGTCGGGCGCCAGAAAGTACGGCCGATCGAAGAACGACGGCGGGATCGCGTCGAGCGGCACGAAACTCCTGAGCTCGATGTCGCGCGACTTCTCGGGCGCCGCGGACTCGAACTCCTCGTCGGTGATGACGACCATCTTGCCGGACTCGGTCTCGTAACCGCGCACCAGCTCGTCGTTGCCGAGCACCTTGTCGTGCTTGGGGCAGTAGTAGCGCCGGCCGAGCGCATGCCCCTCGGCATCGACCAGCTTCATCGACTTGCGGCGCGGGCGTGCCGCCGCGAGCAGGTCGACCGGAATACTGACCAGGCCGAACGTGATGGTGCCCGACCAGAATGGTCGGACCGGTGCGGCGGCAGCCTTCGCGTCAGGCAACCTTCTTCCCCTGCGTCGCGGCGAGGCTGGCGCGCAGGCTCGCCGCCAGGTCGTCGGTCGCCGGCTTCGGCTCGGCCTTCACGACGCGCAGCTTGGTGCCCTTGGCCTTGGCATCGATCAGCTGTTTGAGGCGTTCGCGCGACTCGTTGCGCCATTGCTCGGGCTCGAACGCGCCGGTGATCGAATCGATCAGCTGCTCGGCGAGCTTGATCTCGGCATCGGACGGCGTGCGTGCCTTGTCGGGCCGCACGAACGGCACCGCGAGCACCTGCTCGGCGCGCCGCAGCGTCGTCATCTGCAGGTAACCGCCGCTGACCGCGAGAGCGCCGAGGTAGCGCTTGTCGCGCATCACCCAGCGCGCGATCGCGACACGCTCGTTTCCGCCCAGCGCCTTGGCGAGCGCGAAGTACGCACCGTCGTCGCCGTCGGGCCCGAGGTAGTACGGACGGTCGAGCCACTGGTCGCCGAGCACCGCGCGCGGCACGACGCGCAGCAGGCAGATCGCGCGGCCGGCGTCGGGCTCGAGGGCCTCGAGCTCGTCGGGCTCGAGGATCACGGCCGTGCCGTCGTCGACCGGAAACGCCTTGCGCTGCGCCTCCCTCGGCACCTCCTGGCCGTTGTCCTTGCGCACGATGCGCTGCTCGACCGGCGTGAGGTCCTGGTCGTGCAGCAGGTGGAAATGCACCGCCTGGTCCTGGACCGCCGAATAGAGCTTGACCGGCACCTCGTGCTTGCCGATCACGACGCGGCCCTTCCACATCGCGCGGGCGCTCACGAGGCGTCCCTTTCAGTCGATGGTGCGGCGGCGTCGGCAGGCATGCCGCCGATTGTGCGAGGTTTCGGCGATCGCGACAGACGCAAACCCCGATGCACGACGCGCGCTGCGACGCTAAGGTGCGGGGCGCATCGCTGCCCGCGATTCGTCGCACCTCGACCAGGAACAGTCATGAAGAGACCGCTCGCCACCCTGCTGCTCGCCTTTGCCGCTGCGCTCGGCGCACAGGCCCAGACGTGGCCCGACCATCCGGTGACGCTGGTGGTTCCGTTCCCGCCCGGCGGCTCGACCGATCAGGTTGCCCGTGCGATCGCGCCCAAGCTCGGCGAGCGACTCGGCCAGACCTTCGTGATAGAGAACCGCGCGGGCGCCACCGGCACCATCGGCGCGAGCCAGGTGCGCCGCGCGCCACCCGACGGCTACACGTTTCTCGTCACCTCGCTCGGGCCACTGGTGATCGCCCCGCACCTCATCAAGCCGATGCCGTACGACGCGCTCAAGGACTTCGACTACATCACGGTTGCGGTGCAGGCGCCGAACGTGCTGGTCGTACCTGCGGCGTCGCCGCACAAGACGCTGGCCGACGTCGTCGCGTACGGCAAGGCCAACCCCGGCAAGATGAGCTTCGCGTCCTCGGGCAACGGCTCGAGCGACCACCTCACGGCCGCGCTGTTCTGGCAGCAGACCGGCACCAGCGGCTCCCACATTCCGTACAAGGGAGGCGCACCGGCGATCAGCGACCTGCTCGGCGGCCAGGTCGACGCGTCGTTCCAGAACGTCAATGCGGTGCTGCAGCACGTGCGGGCCGGCAAGCTGCGCGCGATCGCGGTGACGGGCGACAAGCGCTCGCCGGTGCTGCCCGAGGTTCCGACCATGGCCGAGGCCGGCGTCAAGGGCGTCGACGTCTACTCGTGGCAGGCGATCGCCGCGCCGCGGGGTCTGCCCGCCGACACGCGCAACAAGTTCCACGCCGCAGCCGTCGCCGCGCTCAACGATCCGCAGGTGAAGCAGCAGTTCGTCGGTCTGGGCTTCGAGATCGTCGGCAACACGCCGGCGCAGTTCACCGCGTTCCAGCAGGCCGAGTTCGCGCGCTGGAAGAAGGTGATCGAGACCGGCAAGATCACGGTGGACTGAGGCGGGTGGCGCACGCCGCGGCGAGCGGCGGCGGTGCTCGCACCGGCTCGTCCGCCGCGCCGCTGTCGTCGGCGCTCAGGTCACCGGCGCCGGATTGAACAGCACCAGCGCGTTGGCGAGCTTCAGGCGCTCGGCGTGGGTCTGGCGCCGCCCGCTCGCGACGTCGAGCATCAGGCGGAACAGCTCCCAGCCGACGTCGGCGATGCTCGCCTCGCCGGTCGCGATGCGGCCGGCGTCGACGTCCATCAGGTCGTGCCAGCGCCGCGCCAGGTCGCTGCGCGTCGCGACCTTGATCACCGGCACCTGCGCCAGACCATACGGCGTGCCGCGGCCGGTGGTGAAGACGTGCAGGTTCATGCCGGCGGCAAGCTGCAGGGTGCCGCAGACGAAGTCGCTCGCCGGCGTCGCGGCATAGATCAGGCCCTTGCTCGAGAGCTTCTCGCCGGGCGCCAGCACGCCCGCGATCGGCGCGCTCCCCGACTTCACGATCGACCCCATCGCCTTCTCGACGATGTTCGAAAGGCCCCCCTTCTTGTTGCCGGGCGTGGTGTTGGCGCTGCGGTCGACGCGGCCCCGGCCGAGGTAGGCGTCGTACCACGCCATCTCGCGGATCATCGCTTCGGCGATCTCGGGCGTCGCGGCGCGCGCGGTGAGCTGGTCGATGCCGTCGCGCACCTCGGTGACCTCGGAGAACATCACGGTCGCGCCGGCCCGCACCAGCAGGTCGGTGCAATAGCCGACCGCGGGGTTGGCGGTCACGCCCGAGAACGCGTCGCTGCCGCCGCACTGCACCCCGACCACGAGCTCGGACGCCGGCACCGTTTCGCGGCGCCGGTCGTTGAGGCGCTCGAGGTGCAGCAGCGCTGCGTCCATGATCGAGTCGATCATCGACTCGAAGCCGACGTGCTGCTCGTCCTGCAGGCAGACCACGTCGAGACCCGCTTCGGCGGTGACGCCGATGTCGGCGACGTTGCGCTCGTCGACGAGGGCGATGCTGCCGGGCGGCAGCAGGCGCTCGGGCTGCAGCTTCTCGCAGCCGAGGCTCACCACCATCACCTCGCCGCCGAAGTTCGGGTTGAGGCTGATGTTGCGCAGCGTGCGGATCGGAATCACCGCATCGGGCGCGTCGATCGCGACGCCGCAGCCGTAGCCGTGCTCGAGCGCGACCACGTCGTCGACGTTCGGAAAGCGCGGCAGCAGCTCGGCCTTGATGCGCCTCACGGCGAAGTCGACCACCCCGGCGACGCACTGCACGGTCTCGGTGATCGCGAGGATGTTGCGGGTGCCGACCGACCCGTCGGGGTTGCGGTAGCCCTCGAACGTGTAGCCCTCGAGCGGCGGCTGCGGCTCGGGCCGCACCGTCGCGATCGGCAGGCTGTCGTCGAGCGCGCGCGCCGCAGGCATCTCGAGCAGGCGCTCGTGGACCCAGCTGCCCGCGGGGATCGCCTTCATCGCATAGCCGATCGGCACGTCGTAACGGCGAACCGCGTCGCCGGCCGCGAGGTCGACCAGCGCGACCTTGTGGCCCTGCGGCACGTGGTCGCGCAGCACCAGCCCGGACGGCAACGTCGTGCCGGCGGCAAGGCCGCCGTCGTTGGCGACGATCGCGACGTTGTCGCGCTCGTGCATGGCGATCACGACCGGCGTCTTGGCCGGCGCGCGCGTCGGGCCTTCGGGCGAGAGCTGGGGCGGATGGCCGCCCGCCGGGGCGTTGCCGGTCTGCAGCATCGGGATTCCTGTCAGTGCCGGTCCGGCGCGTGGCCGGCAGCGCGGGAGCGCGGCCGTCGAATGCAAGGCGTCACGGCTGCACCTTGCCTTCCTTGACGACCTTCTGCCACTTGGCCAGCTCGTTGCGGTTGAACTCGGCGAACTGCACCGGCGTGTTGGGGCTGTGCTCGACGCCGAGCTGCTCCATGCGCGCCTTGATGTCGGGCTGGGCGACGATGCGCTCGAGCTCGGCGTTGAGCTGCTGCACGATCGCCGAGGGCGTTCCGGCGCGCACGTAGAACGCCTGCCAGCTCGCCACGTCGAAGCCCGGGATGCCCGCCTCCTGCAGCGTCGGCACGTTCGGCAGCGCGGGGCTGCGGCGCGCCGAGGTGACCGCCAGCGCGCGCACCTTGCCCGAGGCGATGTGCGGCGCCGCCACCGTCACGGTCTCGAAGCTCATCGGCACCTGCCCGCCCATCACGTCCTGGATGGCCGGCGCGCTGCCCTTGTACGGCACGTGCGTCATGTCGACGCCGGCGAGCAGCTTGAAGGTCTCGCCCGACATGTGCTGCGAGGTGCCCTGCCCTGCCGACGCGAAGCTCACCGCCCCCGGCTTCGCCTTGGCGGCCGCGATGATGTCGCGCACCGACTTGTACGGCGACTCGGCGCCGACCAGCACGACGTTCGAGATGCCGCCGATCAGGAACACCGGCGCGAAGTCCTTCAGCGCGTCGTACGGCATCTTCGGCATCAGTGCCGGGTTGATCGCGTGGGTCGCGATCGTGCCGAGCAGCAGCGTGTAGCCGTCGGCCGGCGCCTTGGCCACCGTGTCGGCGCCGATCACGCCACCGGCGCCGGCCTTGTTCTCGATGATCACGGTCTGCTTGAGCGACGCCTGCAGCTTGTCGCCGAACGCACGCGCGAGGATGTCGCTGGTGCCGCCGGCGGCGAACGGCACCACGATGCGGATCGGCTTCGACGGCCAGGCGTCCTGCGCCAGCACCGCACCGGGCAGCAGGCCGGCTGCCACGGCGAGTCCGGCGGCGACGAGGCGACGGCGCGGCCGCGACGCGGCGTGCGCAACGACGGGCGCGTGGGGACTGACGACGTTCATCGGAATGCTCCAGGAGGGGTTGACCGCCGCGGGTCGCGGCCGATGGCGGGCGTCAGGGTAACCCGCGGGCTCGCCGTCGGGCCAGCGCCACGGGTAAACACGAGACACGGCGCAGGTCGGCCGGCGGCGGCTCCGCGGTCGTGGTGGACCCGCGCGAACTCACGGCGCGGCGACCCGCGCGGCGCCCGCTCGCGCCCACACCAGCAGCAGGTTGTTGGCGGGCATCGCCACGCGCTCGCGCAGCACGAGCCCGGCGCCCGCTGCTTCCTCGGCCACCGTGTCGAGGCGGCGCAAGCCCCAGCCCGGATGGCGCGAGCGCAGATCGGCGTCGAACGCCAGGTTCGACGGCGCGGTGGGGACGTCGGCCTCGACATACGGGCCGTAGGTGACGAGCACGCCGTCGGTCGCGAGGTGGCGGGCGGCGCCGTGCAGCAGACCGACGCAGCACGTCCACGGCGCGATGTGAATCAGGTTGGCGCAGAAGATCGCGTCCAGCCCGGTCGGCACGCCCGGCCAGCCGGGCTGGCTCACGTCCAGCTCCAGCGGCGGCTCGACCCGTTCGAGCCCGGCGCACCAGGCGCGGATCGACGCCAATGCCGCTGGGTCGACGTCGCTCGTCAGCCAGCGCCAACCCGGCAGGCCCGCGCTGCACCAGGCCGCGTGCTCGCCGGTTCCGCTCGCCACCTCGAGCAGCGTGCCGCGCGCCGGCAGCACGCGCTGCAACTCGGCGAGGATGGGCGCGCGGTTGCGCGCCGCGGCCGGGCTGTGGCGGCGCAGGTCGCTCATGGCGCGACGCCGTCCCCGCTCGCGCGGCGCAAGGCCGCGGCGGCACCGTCGCGCGCTCACGCCGCCTCCCGCACCGTCGGCAGCGGCTTGCTGAGGAAGCGCGAACCGGCGAGCACGAAGCGCCACGGCAGCTCGCGTGACTTGCTGATGCCGATCCGCACGCCGGCCGCGACCTCGACCGGCTGCTCCGGCGCGACGAGACGAAAAGGCGGCCGATCGAGCCGCATGCCGTTGAAACCATGGTCGATGGCGAGCGCCTGGCACAGGCGCCCGGGCCCCGAGCAGAGCAGCCTTTCGTCGTCGACGCCGCGGCGAGCGCGCATCGTCTCGAGCCCGACGATCGGCTCGACGGCGCGGATCAGCACCCCGGCGCCGTGACCCGCCGGCATGCAGACGAAGTTGAGGCACCAGTGGATGCCGTACGAGCGATAGACGTAGGCGCGGCCCGGCGGTCCGAACATCGCGGCGTTGCGCGCGGTGTGGCCGGCGTAGCTGTGCGACGCCGGATCGGCCTGGTCGTAGGCCTCGGTCTCGACGATGCGGCCGCCGACGCCGTCGACGAACACGCCGACGCCGATCAGCGCGCGCGCGACGTCGATGGAGGAGCGCTCGAAGTCGATCGGCATGGCGCCGAGGATAAGGGGGCCCGCACCGCGCCCTGCGCAACCGTGCGTGTGCAACGCGCGGAATCCCGATACGCTCACGCGCCGGTTCGGCGGCCCGGGCGACACGCCCTGCAAGCGAACGCCGAGCCCGCGGCCGCAGCGCGCATTGACGCCGAGTTCGCGCGCTCGGAGCGCCCCATTCATCACCCGCCAGCCATTCGACCGGCCCGAGCTTCACAACGAGGAGTGCCATGACTACGTTCCGCCGCCGCCTGCTCACCGCTTCAGCCGCCGCCCTGCTCGTGCTCACGGGCTGCGCGCAGCCCGCCGCCAAACCCTTCGAGCCGACGGTCGGCCAGGCAGGCAAGGACGTGATCTGGGTGCCGACTCCCGACGCCGTGGTCGAACGGATGCTCGAGCTGGCGCAGGTGAAGAGCGGCGATCGTGTCGTCGACCTCGGTTCCGGCGACGGCAAGATCGCCATCGCGGCCGCCAAGCGTGGTGCCCGCGCGCGCGGCATCGAGTTCAACCCCGACATGGTCGCGCTCTCCAAGCGCAACGCGCAGGCGCAGGGCGTGCAGGTCGACTTCCGGCAGGGCGACATCTTCGCCAGCGACTTCTCCGACGCCGACGTGATCACGCTCTACCTGCTGCCGCACCTCAACGAGAAACTGCGCCCGATCCTGCTCGACATGAAGCCGGGCACGCGCGTCACCTCGCACCAGTTCCAGATGGGCGACTGGAAGCCCGATCGGACCGACGACCTCGAGGGCCGCCAGGCGCACCTGTGGATCGTGCCGGCCAAGGTGGCGGGTCGATGGAGCGTGCGCGTCGACGGCCAGCCCGAGCTCGCGGTGCACCTCGTCCAGCGCTACCAGGCGCTCGAGGGCCACCTCGAGCGCGGCGGCAGCCAGGTACCGCTGCAGGACGCCCGGGTCGAAGGCCCGCGCGTCTCGTTCGCCGTGCCGCAGGACGGGGGAACGGCGCGCTTCCAGGGCAGCACCGGGCATGGCGGGCCGATGGAAGGCACCGTCACGCTGGCCGACGGCACGCAGAAGCGCTTCATCGCGACGCGGCCCTGAGCGGCTGCTCCGGCGCGGAGCGCTGGGCCTGCCCGGTCGCCGCGGTCTCACGGACGCCCAGCGCCGCCGGCGCCGCTGGCGCCGCCCAGCGCCGGGCTCTGGTTCAGGCCGCCGCGGCTGCCGGCTCGAGGTAGGGCGCGATGTTGCGCATCGTCCGCGCGACGGTCTCGTCCTTCTCGCCCACCGGCGCGACGTAGTGGATCGCATCGCGGGCCGCGGCGACGCCTTCGAGACGCGCGATCACCCACGCCGCGAGGTACTGCGACGCCAGGCAGCCGCCCGACGTCGCGACGTTGCCGTTGGCGAAGAACGGCTGGTTCAGCACCGCGATCCCGGCCTCCTCGACCCAGGGCTTCGTCGTGAGGTCGGTGCACGCGGCGACGCCGTCGAGCAGCCCCAGCTTCGCGAGCACCAGCGTGCCGGAGCACTGCGCGCCGATCAGCTGGCGCGCCGGGTCGAGCCGCAGCTGTGCCATCAGCGCCGGGCTCGCGACCACCTCGCGCGTCTGCATGCCGCTGCCGACCAGCACCGCGTCGGCTTCAATCGCGTCGTGCAGCGAGGCCTGCGCTTCGATCACGACGCCGTTCATCGAGCGCACACGCGACGTCGGGCTCGCGATCGAGACACGCCAGCCCGGCTTCTTCACGCGGTTGAGGATGCCGAGCGCGATCAGCGAATCGAGCTCGTTGAAGCCGTCGAAGGTCAGGATGGCGATGTGCATGGTCGGAGGGTCGGGTCGGGCAGCAGGCGACGCGTGGCCGCGGCGGAAGTTAGATCGGCACGGTGCGCGCACTCAGCGCTCGTCGCGCAGCTCGGCGAAGCGCCTTTCGGATTCGATTCTCATCTCCTTGCGGACGATCGCGGCCGCGTGCCGGCGCCGCTCGTCCGGCGAGAACGGGCGCAGCGCCGGAACCGGCACCGGCTTGCCCTCGTCGTCGACCGCGACCATCGTGAAGAAGCAGCTGTTGACGTGCCGCGAACGCTGCGTCCGGATGTCCTCGGCGATGACCTTGATGCCGACCTCCATCGACGAGGTTCCGGTGTGGTTCACCGACGCGAGCAGGGTAACGAGCTCGCCGACGTGGACCGGCTGTCTGAACGTCACCTGGTCGACGCTGAGCGTCACCACGTAGCGCCCGGCGTAGCGGCTCGCGCACGCATAGGCGACCTGATCGAGCAGCTTGAGAAGCGTCCCGCCGTGCACCTTGCCGGCGAAGTTGGCGGTGTCGGGCGTCATCAGCACCGTCATGGCCAATTGGTGAGCGGGTAACTCCATCGCGACCTCCTGATGCGTGCGCCGGTCGATTGTCCGATGCCGGCTAGCCGCGAGGCTTCCAGAAGCGCTCCATCTCCAGATAGGTGAACGACGCCGACCAGGTGATCAGCACCAGCCCGACCAGCGACTCGGTGCCTGCGAGCAGCCGTACCGGGCCGCTCGGAACCATGTCGCCGTAGCCCACCGTGCTGAAGGTGATCGCCGAGAAGTAGACCGCATCGAGCAGAGGATGCGCGCGGCCCGTCAGCGCTCCGCACGCCGGCCACTCGAGCAGCCCCCAGAACGCGATACCGAAGATCCAGATCTCGGCCACGTGCAGGAAGAGCAACGAAACGATGGCGTAGAACACCTTCATGCGCTGGTCGCGAACCCGCACCGCGAGCCGCCGCGACAGGCCGAGCAGCCCCTCGTAGTGGGTCAGGATGCAGAGCGCGACGGCAAGCCCGGTGGTGGCAGCCACGGCCAGGTTCGCGATCCAGTCCTCGTACATGCGTGCAGGCGGAACGAATCAGGTGACGCCGGTGCCCGGCCGTTGCGAGTATGAGGCCACGCCTCGTTCAAGAGGCCAACCGCTCGCAGCGCATGGGCCGCATCGCTGCGACGTCTTTGCCGCGGTCGGCGCTCACGATGCGGCGCAGGGCTGCTCCGTCGCGGGTGCGCACTGCCGGCCTGCACGGTGAGGATGCCGTCGTCCGGAACCTTCGAGCCGGTGCGGCTCACGGCGTCGAGGTCGACGCCTCGGGTCGTCTCCGGGCGAATGGAACCTCGGATGCCGCCGCCCGCAGGCCGCGTGCGATGCCGGCAAGGCAACATCGCCGACCAACTGCGTCACGCGATGTCCGCCGAAGCCCTGCTCCTCGCCGCGCTGCGCCGCGCGCCGCGGCGTTACGCCCTGCCCGCCCTGCCCGCGAGCGTGGAGGAGGCCGCGGCCGAAGGGCCGGCGAGCGCGCTCGCGTTCTCGATCGAGCACGCGCGGGAGGCGCTCGCACGCGGTGCGACGCCCGCGGCCGAGCTGGGCCATGCGTTCACGGCGGCGCTCGACGCGCTGATCCGAAGCGCGCTGCAGCCCGGCACCGGCGACGCCGCGTTCCAGGCCGCGGTGCTGCAGGTGCGAGCGCCGGAGGTCGGCACCCATGCGCGGCTCGCCGCCCGCCACGAGCGCGATCGCCGCGCCGCGCGCGCGGCGGTCGACGCGCTGGCGCACCCGGGCAAGCTGCGCGCGCTGCCGTCGGGCACCTGGCGCGACGGTCTGGCCGGCCTGCACGCGCTCGCCGCGCGTGACGACTGGCCTGCCGTCACGCGCGCGCTCGACGCCTTGCACGCCGACGCGACCGCGGTCGACGCGACGGCACTCGAGCGCGTCCGCGCGCACCCGGCGATCGCAAGGCTCGTGCGCGCCGCCGAGCTGGCGACCACGCCCGCGGTCCGGCACTACGAGTCGCTGCGTGGCGACGGCGGGCCGCGTGCGGGCAGCGCCGGAGCCGCATCGACGGGCAAGCAAGCCAAGCGCCGCGGCGCCGCGACGGAGGCCCGCACGCTGGCCGCGCTCGCCGCCGTCGCGACGCGGCTCGATGCGGCCGATCCCGTCGGCCCCCGGCACCGTGCGGTCGGCGGGCTGCTGGTGCCGAAGGGCTACCCCGGCGACCCGGTGCGCGCCAAGAACGAGTGGGACGCCGCCCTCGTGCGCGAAGCCGCGACCGCCGACCACGGCGAGCTTTGCCTGCTCGTCGAAGCGAAGGCGTCGCCCGAGGCCGCCCATGCCGACCTGCCGCGCCTGTGGCGCGGGCTGCGCCGCCTCGCGGAGGCCCGCGCAGGCAGCGTCTATCGCTTCCCGACGCGCGACGGCATGGTCGCACTCGACGGCGACTCGCTGCGACGGCTGCAGCCGCCGGCGTCGGCGCTGCCGCCGACGGTGTTCTATTGCTGCGACGCCCCGGCCGACCACCCGCAGCGCCTCGACGCGGCAAGCCGCGGCATGCTGCTCAGCGAGCCGGCGTGCCTGGCGTTCGCCGCCCGGCTGCTCGACGGCGCCCTGGCGTCCTCCGACGAACTGACGCCGGTGTGGCGCGATCTGCTGCAGGCACGGCGTCTCGTGGCGGTGCTGCACCAGCACGCCAACGCCCGCACCGTGCGCGAGGCGATGCTGCACCCCGACGATCTGCTCGCCGCGTCAGACGCGGAGGGCGCCGGCTGAGCGTTCCGGCGATGAATCGGCGCGCCGCCGGTGCGCGCGTACTGCGACTTGCCACACCGAGCGACGGCGCGAGCGCCGCCGCGTCCGATGCGTCGCGTCAGCCGGAGCCCCGGCCGCCCCTGGTGCCGCCGAGCGCCAGCCAGCATCCCAGCGCCAGCCCGCCGGCGAGCAGCGCGACGCCGCCCGCCGCCCCGCGCGATGCCGCGACCGACGGCGCGCGCAGGCCGCCGTCGACGCCGTGCCCGACGGACGGCGCGAACAGGTTGCCGGCGGTCGCCGCGGTCGGCGGACTCTTGCGCAGGCTCCGCCCGAGCAGCAGGCGCAGCATGCGGGCGGTCAGGTTCGGCGCGAGCGCGTGGGCGATGCGGCTCGGCCAGGCGCTGGCCCCGAGCGTGAGCGTCGGCCGCGGCTCGCGCGCGAGCCGCACGATCGCCCGCGCGACCTCGCGCGGGTCGAGCTTGGGGCCGCCCGGTTGTAGCTCGTGGCCGCTGTAGTTGGCCCCGTGCGAAAGGCCGGGCGTGTCGACCACCGTCGGGTAGACCGCGCAGACGTGCACGCCGGGAATGTCGGCGACCTCGGCGCGCAGCGCCTGCACGAAGCCGTGCAGCCCGAACTTGGACGCGGTGTACGCCGTCGCGTACGGCAGCGGCGTCCACGCGCCGACCGAGATCATCTGGATCAGCGTGCCGCGGCGCTGGTGGCGCAGATGCGGCAGCGCCGCGTGCGCACCGTTGAAGCCGCCGACCAGGTTGCTTTCGATCACGCGCCGGTGCGCATCGATCGGCGTTCGGTCGAAGCGGCCCACCGCTCCGGTGCCCACCATGTTGATCCAGACGTCGATGCGGCCGTGGCGCAGCACCGCGGTATCGGCGAGCGCGCGCACCGCGGCGGCGTCGGTGGCATCGGTCCGTACGACCGACGCCGAGGCGCCGAGCTCGCGGCACTCGCGCGCGACGTCCTCGAGCGCCTCGGCACTGCGCGCCGCGAGCACCACGTCGGCGCCGGCATGCGCGAACGCGTGTGCCGAGGCGCGGCCGATGCCGCTCGATGCGCCGAGGATCACGACGACCGGGCGGCGCTCGAACCTGGGTCGGATCCCGTTCCCCTTTGTCGATCCGGTATTCGCTCGGCTGCTCGTGCTGCCCATGGTGATGCCTCCGTGTTGCCAGAGACGATGCGGGAGCATCCGCTGTGCCCAGGGCACCGGCAAGGCACACCAAGAGGTGCGACCCGGCGCGGCGGTGCCGGCTGCGAGACGGCGTGGCGAACGCGTCGTGGGGGGTCTCCGGCGGCCCGCTCCGGCAGGGTCGTCGCGCGTCGCGACCGCCGTGCCCGTTCACGCTCGCCTGGAGGGGGCCGCGTGTGGATGGGTCCGGATCCGGCGAGCGGCACTTGCGCCGCGCCGGCACCATGCAGGCCTGCCCGCCCCCGAACCGCCCGTGAACATCGCCAGCCTGATCCGCCTCCTCGCGCTCGCCGCCATCTGGGGCGCGTCGTTCCTCTTCATGCGGATCGCCGCGCCCGCGCTCGGGCCGGTGCTGCTGGCCGAGCTGCGTGCCGGTGTCGCCGCGCTGTTCCTCGCGGCGGTTGCGTTCGCGCTCAGGCGACCGCTCGACCTCCGCCGGCACTGGAAGCACTACCTGGTGCTCGGCGCGCTCAACTCGGCGCTGCCGTTCCTGTTGTTCAGCTACGCGGCGCAGACCCTCTCGGCGTCGCTGCTCTCGATCGTCAACGCGACCGCGCCGATCTGGTCGGCGCTCGTCGGCGCGTTGTGGCTGCGCCGATCGCTGTCGGGCGCGGCGGCCGCGGGGCTCGCGCTCGGAGTGGTCGGCGTCGCGGTGCTGGTCGGCTTCGACCCCGCAACGCTGCAGCCCGGCGCGGCGGCGGCGATCGCCGCCGGCCTCGGCGCCGCGTTCTTCTACGGCATCGCGACCCACTACGCGCGCTCGGCACCGGCGATCGAGCCGCTGGCCAACGCGCACGGCAGCATGTGGGCGGCCACGCTGCTGATCGCGCCGACGCTGCCCGCATTCGCGCACCCGGTGGTGCCGAGCCTGCCGGTGGCGCTCGCGGTGCTCGGCATCGGCGTCGTCTGCAGCGGCGTCGCCTACCTGCTGTACTTCCGCCTCATCGCCGACATCGGCGCCGCCCCGGCGCTCACGGTGACGTTCCTGATCCCGGTCTTCGGCGTGCTCTGGGGCCACCTCGTGCTCGGCGAGCCGGTCGGCTGGAGCACGCTGATCGGCGGCGCCATCGTCGTCGGCGGCACCGCGCTCGTCACCGGATTCGGCTCGCCGGGCGGCTTGTGGCGGCGCCGCGAAGCCGGCTAGGCTTGGCGACCGTGGCGAGGCCGCTGCCGCGCTCCCGCCCGCGCCGGCGCGGCGTCGCCGGCGCGCCGCCATCCACCTCGAAAGGCCTTCCATGCCCCTGCCCTCCGACCTCATCTCGCACCAGGTCCGCCTCGCTGCCCGCCCGGTCGGCCTGCCGACCGACGACGTCTGGCGATACACCGACGAGCCGGTCGGCGCGCCCGACGAGGGCGGCCTGGTGGTGCGCGTCGAGGCGCTCTCGCTCGACCCCGCGATGCGCGGCTGGATGAACGAGGGCAAGTCGTACATCGCACCGGTCGGCATCGGCGACGTCATGCGCGCCGGCGCCGTCGGCCGCGTGCTGGCGTCGCGCCACCCCGGCTTCGCCGAAGGCGACTGGGTTGCCGGCGCGCTCGGCGTGCAGACCGTCGCCCGCCTCGACGCCAGGACGCTCGCGAGTGCCGGCATGCACCGCATCGACCCGAGCCTCGGCACGCCGGCGCAGTGGCTGAACGTGCTCGGCATGCCGGGCATGACCGCGTACTTCGGCCTCAAGGAAGTCGGCCAGCCGCGCGCCGGGGAGACGCTGGTCGTGAGCGGCGCGGCCGGCGCGGTCGGGCAGACCGTCGGCCAGCTCGGCCGAATCCTCGGTCTGCGCGTCGTCGGCATCGCGGGCGGCGAGGCGAAGTGCCGCTTCGTCGTCGACGAGCTCGGCTTCGACGCCTGCGTCGACTACAAGGGCGGCGCGCTCAAGGAGGACCTGCGCGCGCACTGCCCGCAGGGCATCGACATCTACTTCGACAACGTCGGCGGCGACGTCCTCGACACCGTGCTGACGCGCCTCGCGCGCAAGGCCCGCGTCGTGATCTGCGGCGCGATCAGCCAGTACAACGCCACCTCGGCAGTCGCCGGCCCGAAGAACTACCTGTCGCTGCTGGTCAATCGCGCGCGCATGGAAGGCATGGTCGTGTTCGACTACGCCGACCGCTACGGCGAAGCCGTCGCCGAGCTCGCCGGCTACCTGAAGGACGGCCGCCTGCGCTCGCGCGAGGACGTCGTTCGCGGCAGCGTGCGCGACTTCCCGCGCACGCTGCTCAAGCTGTTCAGCGGCGAAAACCTCGGCAAGCTCGTCCTCGAGCTCGACGGCGCCGCAGCCTGAGGGAGCGGCGCGACCGAGCGTCGACGCCCGGGGGGCCGTCGCGACGACGCCGACGCGGCCGCGGCCGGGCGGCGGTGCAAGCCGTTAGCGCGAGGCGCCGGCCGGCGCGCAGCCTGCGGCGGCGGGTCCCGCAGCACCGGCACGCGACGCGGCCTCGAGCTCGTCCCTGAACGCGCGCAGCTCGCGCTTGCCGACCGGCGCGCCGCGCGCCGGCACCGCGAGCTCGAAGTTCGACCACATCAGGTGGTCGATCGCCGCGGTCCAGCCGGCCAGGCTGCCGCCCGACGCGCAGTCGGCGAGCGGGCTGCGGTCCGTGAACAACGCGCCGACCGCGACGACGCGCAGGTCGGGGAACAGGACCACGCTGTCGGCACCGGTGCGGCCGCTGCCGACGTGCTCGATCTCGAGCTGCAGCTCGTCGACGTAGAGCTGGTAGTCGGTGTCGTACGTCACCACCGCCGGTGGCGTGGCACCTGGCGCGATCTCGCCGAGGAAGGCCAGCGCGCGCCGCTGCACCAGCACCGGAACGCCGGCGGCGACGAAGCTCGCCGCATTGGCGCCGACGCCCGGCCCGGCGGCGGTCAGCACGACGCCGCGGATCGTGATGTCGGGCCGCCCGGTGAGGCGCCGGAGCTCGGTGAGCAGCGTGGGATGCGAGGCGGCGCGTGCCGGATCGACGACGACCGCGCCGCGCGTCCCGACGCGGACCAGCGCGCCGCCGTCGGCAACCCCGACGCGGTAGAGGCCGGGCCTGACCGCCTCGGCGCGCAGCGTCCCGGCGGCAAGAGCGGTTGCAGCCGTCTGAGGTGTCGGAGCCGCGCACCCGGCGAGCGCTGCCGCCAGCACGGCGGATGCGCCGGCGCGGCGCGCCAACGCGCGCGCCGACGCCGCGGGCGCGGGGACGAGGAAGGACAGCGACGCGGGGAGAGGCATGCGTGAAGGCGCGAGCTGGCCACGCGAAAGGAACGGGCTGCGGAGTCGAGCGCCGGGCCGGCTCCGGCGCGGGCGCAGTATCGCCGCCGCGCCGCGCCACCGTCGCCCGCGGCCGGCCGTGCTCGGGGCCATCGAGCCCATCGGGGAACGCCGCGGCCACGCTGGCCGCGGCAGGCGGGCGGCGTGGCGCCGCCCGCTAAGGTCACGCCGTCTCGGCAGCCTTGCGACGGCGCGCCGCGACGCCGGCGACGCCGAGCGCCATGAAGAGCAGCGCCGCGGTGCCCGGCTCGGGGACCGCGAACACGTTCGCCCACGCCAGGTACTGCATCGTGCGGGCCTGCGCCTCGGTGATGCCGAGATCGCGCGCGACCTGCTCGTAGCCGAGCGTGCGCGGGTCGATGCCGGTGAGCGTGCCGAAGATCGTGAGCGCCTCGAGGTAGCTGCCGAACATGCTGGCGTGGTAGCTGTCGCTCGCCCACAGGTTGACCTTGCCGGGGTCGATGCCGTTGTACGGGTTGCTGTCGGCGAACATGGCGCGGATCGCCAGGTCCCAGGCGCTGCCGACCTGGATCACGCTGTCGATCTCGGGGTTGGCGGCGGCCGCGGCCATGTAGCCGGCACGCACGTCGCGCGACATCGCGAAGATGTCCTGCCCGAACCAGGCGCCGTTCGCCGGATAGGTCTGGTCGGCGCGCGACCAGGTGGCCATCAGGTTGATCTGCACATTCGGATTGCGCGCCTCGAACAGGTCGACCAGGAGGCCCGTGTACTGGATCAGCTGCGCCGGGTTGCCGGGCGCGCTGGCGTTCAGCGTGCTGAACGTGTGCATCACGACGTTGTCCCACGGCCGGTCGATGACGGTGCGACGGTTGTTGTAGTGCCAGTCGAGACCGATGCCGGGCTGCGTCTCGAGATACACGTTGTAGTTGAGCCCGGCCTGCGACGTGAACGCCTTGAAGAGCGCCGGGATCCCGCCGATCGTGGTGCCGCCGTTGAGGTCGGTGACGGTGTTCGGGCGGTACGTCTGCACCGCCGAGCCCTGCCCGAACGTGAAGCTGTTGCCGATGAAGAGGATGGTGCCGGGGTTCGGCGTCACCGGCGCGGCGACCGCGGCGCCTGTGAACGAGCCGAGAACCGCCAGGGCCGCGGCGGCCGCGAGCGCGGTCCCGCGTGCACGCAGTGAGCAGGAAGCAGTCAAAGGAGTCTCCTTGTTGGTGTGGTGACGGCCCCGCGACGTTGCGACAGGGGGCGGCGCGCCACTCATGGGCGGCGCGGCGCCTATGGCAGACACCGTGCCATCGACTCGCGAGTACCTGTCAGATCAACAACTTAGCTGCGCGGGGGTGACGAACTGCCCAGCACCGCGAACCACTCTGTAAATCTTCTCGACACCCGGCGGGCGCGCGGTGCGGCACGCGCGGCACCGCGCGCGATGCGATCGCAGCTGCGGCCGTCGAGCGCGCACGCGAGCCTGGCGCCGGACCGCGCCGGAGGGTGACCGCGCCGGCTCGGGGGCACCCGCGCTTCGATGCAGACCCGCAGCCTCAGCGCAACCCTTCCCACCAGCGCCGGTTCTCGCGCGGTCGGCCGAGGGTCAGCACCTCGCCGATCTCGGGCGTCGCGAGCGCGATGCCCTTGCGCTCGGCGAGCGCGGCGACGCGCTCGAGCGGCTCGCGCCAGCCGTGGAAGGCGAGATCGAACGTGCTGTTGTGAACCAGGAAGAGCGTGCGCGCGCCGAGCTCCTCGAACGCCTGCACGGTTTCCTCGGGCGTCATGTGCACGCTCGGCCAGCCGGCGTCGTAGGCGCCGTTCTCCATGAGCGCGAGGTCGATGCGGCCGAGTCGCGTGCCGATCTCGCGAAAGCCGGGGAAGTAGCCGGTGTCGCCGCTGTAGAAGATGCGCTCGGCGCCGCTCGCGAGCGACCACGCGGCCCAGAGCGTGCGGTTGCGGTCCCACAGCGTGCGCCCCGAGAAATGCTGCGCCGGCGCAGCGGTGACGACGACGCCCGCCCACTCGCGCTGCTGCCACCAGTCGAGCTCCTCGATGCGGTCGGCCGGCACGCCCCACTCCCGAAGGCGTGCGCCGACGCCGAGCGGCACGAAGTAGCGCTGCACGCGGTCGCGCAGCGCCTCGATGGTGCCGGCGTCGAGATGGTCGTAGTGGTCGTGCGAGAGCACCAGGCCTTCGATGCGCGGCACCTCGGCGAGCGCGAGCGGCGGCGCGTGGAAACGCTTGGGTCCCGCGAACGAGACCGGCGATGCGCGCTCGCCGAACACCGGATCGATGAGCCAGTAGCGGCCCTGCAGCTTGAGCAGGTGCGACGAGTGGCCGAGCCGCACGATGTGGTTGGCCGCCGGGTCGAGTGCGTCGAGGGCGGCACGGTCCAGCCGGCGCACCGGGATCGGATCGACCGGCACGGTGCCGACCTTCGTCTCGAACAGGAACCGCGTCCAGTTGCGCCAGCCCGAGAGAGCCGGCTTCGCGTCGGGGTTGGGCGGGTTGCGGAAGCCGCACTCGTCGGACGCGAACTGCGGCGACGACTTAAACCGCGCCTCGCATGCGTCGGCGCCGACGCCGGTGGCGCAGGCGCTCGAAAGCAGGATCGCGACGCAGCTGAGGACTCGTCTCATGGCACCCCTCGAAGGCGCGCCAGCATAGCGGCTGTGCAACGGCGCAACTCGGCGGACGACCCCGCCTGCAGACTCGGCGCGCGCCTCGACCGGCTTCGGCGCGCCGACGCTCCCCGGCGCGAGATGCCGGGCGCTGCCGTGTTCCGGCACGGCAGCGCGGCGCGCGCGACTACGACGCGTAAAAGAGATAGTCCGCCGTGTACGGCACGCGCTCGCTCGCGCCGTGCGCCGCGCCGTCGCAGGCTCGCTGCGGCGCGACGCCGCCCGTGGTGTTGACGCGCTGGACGTGACTCACGCGTGAGAAGCGACCGGCGCCGCCGACCGAGCGCGTCGAGAGCAGCAGCCAGGGAATGGCGGCGCCCTGCGGCGCGTCGGCGCGCGCCTCGACGGTCCCGACGATGCGGCTGCCGTCGAAGGCCTCCCACGTCGGCCCGCCGCCGTGACGTCCGGCGGCGGCGCCGCGGGCATCGAGCAGCTCCGCCTCGGGCGCCACGAGAACCCAGCGCCCGCCGGCTGCCGCGCCGGCTTCGGGGCGGCACTCGTAGATCTGCACGCCCCGCGCCACGACCCGCTCGATCAGCGTCGATGCCCCCCGCGGCGCGAGGGCCTGCGGCACGCCCGCCGTGGCCGGCGCCTGCGCGACCTGCTGAACGGCGAGTGCACCGATCCGGCGCCCCATGTCGAGCCCCACCTCGACCGAGGTGCGGTAGTGGATGCCCTCCCAGATCCGCGCGTGCGCCACCTCGCGGGTGAAGGCGTCGACGCTGGCCCAGCGACGCGTGGCGCCGCCCGCGGTGGGGCTGCTGGTCGCGAGCTCCGGCATCGGCTGGCCGCCCGCCTCGGCCTTCAGGAGCTCGCCGAGCGCACCCGCCAGGATGCTGTGCGCGCTCGGGTACTCCGGATGCGTCGGGTTGTCGATCAGCGGCACCCAGCCATGCTCGACGTCGGTCGCGGGGCTGCCGTCGCGGTCGCCGTTGCGGATCGCCGTCACCGGGCGCCAGAACCCGTAGTGGTACTTGGCGTCGAGCACCGCGATCAGCGCGTCGTCCATGGCCTGACTCGCCGCTGCAAAGAGGCGCGCGTTCTGCGCCACGCTGCGGCCCGGCGCCGCGGCGACCGAGCGCAGCACCGCGTGGTAGATCGGCGGCAGCGAGTACTCCCAGAAGCGGGCAATCTCGTTCTGCTCGGGGGTGCGTTCGCGGCTCGCCTTGCTGCCGAGCGCCTTGACCTCGTTGTAGTCGCGCGCCCACGTCGCACTGTCCAGCGCTGGCGGCGGGCCCGGCCGGAACTGCGCGCCATCGCGCATCAGCCAGAGCTTGCGTTGCGGCCACTGCGGCGCCGCCACACCGGTGGTGGGCACGTACGCGCCCGGCGCGGCGTGTGGCCGGTAACGATCGGCCGCGTTCGCGCCGTCGTCGGAGCGCCAGGCCAGCACGCGCGCAGCGGCCTGTTCGCCGGCGGCGATGCCGGCCGATCGGGCGGTGCCGTCGGCGAGCCTGCCGATCGCCGTGTCGTACGCACCCGCGATCGCGGCAGCCTGCTGCGGCAGCAGCTTGACGAGGCTCGCGCGGTTGGCAGCGGCGACTGCCGCCGCGCTCGCGACGGCGTCGCCCGGGTGCTGCAATTCGGCGGCATTCACCGCCTCGTGGACGGCGGTCTGCACGATCGCCATCACGCGGTTCGCGGGTGGCGTTCCGATCTTCGCCTGCACGATCCAGTCGCCGGCGAGCATGTTCCAGTCGGTCACGACGTCGGCACGCGCGGGGGCGGCAACGGCGAGCAGCACGGCGACGCCGACGCAGGTGGCGGAGGTTCGAATGAGATGCTTCATGGTGAGGTCCTCGGTCGATGGGAAGGGTTGGTGGCCCGGCGTCTAGCGCCGCGTGACGACGATCTCGAGGTAGTCGCTCGGGATCACGACGTCGCCGCCGCCCGCGCGGTTGAAGCGCGCCATCAGGCCGACCAGGTCCTCGGCGAGCGCGCGCTGGCCGTCCTCGTCCAGCGTCGCGAACGCCTTCAGGATCGGCCCGTAGTAGCCGCGGAAGACGTCCAGCATGTGCTCGGGCGAGCGGTAGCGGAACGTGAACGCGCGCGTGCGGGTCTCGACATGCGACGCGTCGGCGCCGAACAGCTCGTCGATGCGCGCGCGCGTGCCCCAGAGCGCCGGCGAGCCGATGCCCGGCGGCGGCGCGACGTGCCGGCCGAGCGTCTTGAAGAGCTGTCCGATGTAGCCGTCGGGCGTCCAGTTCGCCATCGCGATCGTGCCGCCCGGGCGGCATACACGCAGCATCTCGGCGGCGACGCGAGGCGGGTTCGGCGCGAACATGCAGCCGAAGGTCGAGAGCACGGCATCGAAGCTGGCGTCGTCGAACGGCAGCGCCTCCACGTCGGCCTCGAGGAAGTCGACGCCGTGCAGCCGCTCGGCCGCCGCGCGCTCGCGGCCACGCTCGAGCAGCGCCGGCACGTAGTCGGTCGACGTGACCTCGCACCAGCGGCGCGCGGCCGCGAGGGTGGCGTTGCCGTTGCCGGCGGCGACGTCGAGCACGCGCTGCCCGGCGCGCAGGTCGGCGGCCTCGCACAGCGTCTCTCCGACGATCTGCAGCGTGGTGCCGACGACGGCGTAGTCGCCGGAAGCCCAGGCGGCTTTCTGGCGCGCCTTGACGGCGGCGAAGTCGGGTGCGCCGGGTGCGGTGGCGGCAACGGTGGCGGACAATGCGTTCATGAGGGCTCCAAGGGCACGTGAGGGATGGCGTGACCCGCTGTGCGGGGCGCTGGCGGCCGGCGGTGCCGATGCGCGAGGGCCGTTGCACCGCACTGTTCGGCCGGCGCGTGGAAGCGCCCGTGGTGCCGGGCGTGGAAATCGGCGTGGAAATTCGACCGCCGGTGCGTGATCCGGCAGCGACGCCGCGCACCGGCCCGCCATCGCCCGGCGCGCTGGCGCTGCGGCTGCTCGGGCCGCTGACCCTCCGTCGCGACGGCGTCGCGCTCGCGCTTCCCGCCTCCCGCAAGGTGCGCGCGCTGCTCGCCTACCTCGCGATGGCCAACCGGCCGGTCACGCGCAGCCACCTCTGCGAGCTGCTGTGGGACCTGCCGAGCGATCCCCGCGGCGAGCTGCGCTGGTGTCTCAGCAAGTTGCGGGGCGTGCTCGACGAGCCGGACCGGCCGCGCGTCGTCGCCAGCGGTGACAGCGTCGGCCTTGACCTCGCCGGCTGCCTCGTCGATGCCCGGGAGGTCACGGCGGCCATGCAGCAGGGAATCGCCGCGTTACCCGCCGCGCGACTGCAGGATTTGGCGACCCTGTGTTCCGGCAGCGACTTTCTCGAGGGCCTCGACCTGCCGCGCAGCCCTGCCTTCGCGGGCTGGCGGGTCGCCGAACGGCGGCGGCTGCGCGCCGCCCACGCCGCGCTGCTGGAGCACTGGGCCAAGGCGCTGCCGCCCGCAAGCGACGCGGCGCTCGCGGCGGTCGAGCAGTGGCTCGCGATCGCACCGTTCGACCGCCGTGCGCACGAGCAGCTGCTCGATGCGCTCGCCGCGCGCGGCCGCTTGCGCGAAGGGGACGAGCACCTCTCGTCGACCGCGCGCCGCTACGAGCTCGAGGGCCAGGACTGGGCGCCGATCGGTCACGCGTGGCGCGCCGCCAAGCTGCGCCACGGCCGCGGCGCGGGCGCGGTGCCCACGTCGCGCTTCGAAGCGCCGGCGCCGCCGCTGCCGGTCGACACGCTCGCGACCACGGCACGGCCGCTCGCCGCCGACGCCACCCGGCGCGCATCGCTCGCGGTGATGCCGTTCGCGGATCGCAGCCCGGGCGCGGCGCTGCGCGGCGGCCTCGGCGACGGCCTCGCGCACGACGTGATCGCGCGCCTGGCCAAGCTGCGCAGCATGTTCGTCATCGCCGAGGGAACGATGTTCGCGCTCGCCGAGCGCCACGTCGGCGCCGAGGATGCGGGGCGCCGGCTCGACGTCGACTACATCGCCAGCGGCTCGCTGCGGCGCGGACCCGACGCGCACGTGCGGGTCACGGTCCAGCTGATGGAGACGCGGCTGGCGCGGGTGCTGTGGGCCGACGAGTTCTCGGTGCGCCTCGACGACACGTTCAGGGTTCTCGACGAGATCGGCGACCGCATCGTCTCGTCGATCGCGAGCCAGATCGAGGTGGCCGAACGCAACCGCGCGATCCTGAAACCCCCCAACTCGCTCGACGCCTGGGAGGCACACCATCGCGGGCTCTGGCACATGGTGCGTTTCCATCGCGAGGACAACGAGCAGGCGCGCCATTTCTTCCGGACCGCGCTCCGCCTCGACCCGACCTTCTCGCGACCGTACGCGGGCCTCTCGTTCACCCATTTCCAGGACGCGTTCCTGGGCTGGGGCGAGCGCGACGACGCGGTCGAGCGCGCGTACGCGAGCGCCTGCGACGGCTTGATGGCCGACGAGCGCGATCCGGCGTCGCACTGGGCGCTCGGGCGCGCGCTCTGGTTGCGCGGCCACCAGGACGACGCCCTCGGCGAGCTGCAGAGCGCCGTCGAGCTCAGCCCGAATTTCGCGCTCGGCCACTACACCCTCGGCTGGGTTCACGCGCAGTCGGGCGACGCCGCAACGGCCATCGCGCAGACCGACCACTCGCGGGCGCTGAGCCCGTTCGACCCGATGCTGTTCGGCATGCTGGCCACGCGTGCGCTCGCCCTGCTGCGCCTCGGCCGTTACGAGGAGGCCGCGGATTGGGGCGTGCGCTCGGCGTCGCGGCCCAACGCCCACGTCCACATCCAGGCGATCGCGATGCTGTGCCTCGCGCTCGCCGGCCGCATCGACGACGCACGGGCGTTCGCGGCGACGATCCAGCGCGCGCGTCCCGGCTATGGTGTCGAGGACCTCCTCTCGGCCTTTCGGCTGAGCCCCGATGCCCGCGCGCTGGTGCGCAAAGCCACGCGCGCTCTCGACGTCTGAAACATGCCTGCCAACGCCCCTCCGTTTCGACTCGGCGATCTGCGCACGTCGGGGCTGTCGTCGCTGATCGACGCCGACGGCAGCGCGACGCTCCGCATCGAGCGCATCGAGGTGAGCGACCTCGCCCTTCAAACACCGCTCGGCCCGGTCAACGCGGCGAGCGCCGTGCTCTCGGACGTGACCGCCCGGCTCGGACCCGCGCGCGGCGACGCCGGCCTCGTCGATCGCATCGTGGGGGCCCGCATCGGCAGCTTGCAGCTGCGCGGCGCCAGCCTCGGACCCGTCGCGTGGCCCGCAGGCGGCGCGCCGAGCGCCCCGGTGCGCCGGCACTGGCGCTTCGAGCCGCTGGCCACGCTCGACGGCGCCGTGCACGCCGACATCAAGGACGCGGCATGGATCTTCGATGCGCACGTCACGATCCCGATCGCTCACGGGCGCGTCGACTTCAACCGCGCAACCGTCGAGCACATCGGGCCCGATTCGTCGATGGGCATCAGCCGGATGGGCATCTACGTCGACGCGCCCAATGGCCGCAACTACCTCTACCTGCTGTCGGCGACCCGAGTGCCCGGCGCCAACTTCGAGCGGCGCGGCGCGCTGCTGTCGTCGTGGTCGAGCGACCGCGGCTCGATCGACCTGCAGCCGTTCGCCGAGTGCTTCCTCTCCGGCGTGTCGATCGGCGCGCCCGCGCGCGGCAGCGCCGAGATGATCGCTCGCACGCGCATGCGCGCCGAGCTGAGGCTCGGCGATGGCGTCATCGGCGACGAGCGGGCCCGCGCGGTACTCACCGGGCGCGAGCGCGGCAGGAACCGCATCGAGCTGTCATCGTCGCCGTCGGGGCCCCAGCTCGTCGTTCGCGTCCTCGAACTCGCGGCCGCCGAGACGCACCTGGCGCTGTTCGGAATGCCGGTCTCGAGCGGGACGCTCGCCGGCACGCTGAGCGCGCAGATCACCGGCTCGCCCGGCGCGTCGAACGTCGTGGCAAACATCGGGGAGCTGACGCTGAACGACATCGTCTGTGGCGATCCCGCGGCCGTGGCAGCGAGCCGCCGCGACTAAGGGCGCGGCTTTCGCCCCGCGTCAGGCGCTCGCTCACGAGTCGGCCGGTCACTCCTCGTCCGCCACCTTGTACTGGCTGGTCAGCTGCTGCTGCAGGCTCGGGGGCACCGGCTCGTAGTGCGAGAAGTCGATCATGTAGCGGCCCTGGCCGCTGGTCAGCGCGTTGAGGCGGCTCTGGTAGCCGAGCAGCTCCGACATCGGCGCCTGCCCGCGCACCGTCATCGTGCCGATGCTGCCGTTGCTGGTGCCGCTCACCATGCCGCGGCGCGCCGCGAGGTCGCCGGTGATGTCGCCGAGCGCCGACTCGGGCGCGGTGATCTCGACCTGCACGATCGGCTCGAGGACGATCGGCCGCGCGGCGCGCAGCGCGGCGAGCAGCGCCTTGCGGCCCGCGGTGACGAACGCGACCTCCTTGCTGTCGACGCTGTGCGCCTTGCCGTCGTAGACGACCACGCGCACGTCGACCACCGGGTTGCCCGAGATCGCGCCGCTCGCCAGGCCCTCGCGCACGCCCTTCTCGACCGCGGGAATGAACGGCCCCGGGATCGTGCCGCCCTTGACCGCGTCGACGAACTCGAAGCCGGCCCCGCGCGGCAGCGGCTCGACGCGCAGGTAGACCTCGCCGAACTGCCCGGCGCCGCCGCTCTGCTTCTTGTGCCGGTGGTGGCCCTCGGCCGGCGCCGTGATCGTCTCGCGCAGCGGAACCCGGGGCGGGCGCGTGGTCACCTCGAAGCGATGCACCTCGCGCAGGCGCTCGAGCAGGACCCTGAGGTGCAGCTCGCCGAGGCCGTAGACCAGCGTCTCGTTGGTGCCGGCGGCCCGTTCGAGGCGCAGGCACGGGTCCTCGTCGACCAGCTTGCTGAGGATTTCCCACATGCGCTGCTCGTCGCCGTGGCGGCGCGGCTCGATCGCGAGGCCGTACGCCGGCTTCGGGAACGGCAGCGGCGCGAGGTGGATGTGATCGTCCTCGGCGGCGTCGTGCAGCACCGCGTCGAAGCGGATCTCGTCGATCTTGGCGACGGCGACGATGTCGCCGGGCACCGCCCGCGGCACCTCGACGTGTTCCTTGCCCTGCAGCATGAAGAGGTGTGCCGCCCGAAAGGGCTTGCGGCCCTCGCCGACGTAGAGAAGGCTGTCCTTCGTGACGGTGCCCTGGTGGACCCGGAACACGCCCAGACGCCCGACGAACGGGTCGATCGTGAGCTTGAACACGTGGGCGAGCACGTGGCGGTCGGGGTCGGGCAGCGCCTGCAGCGGCTCGGCGGCATCGCCCTCGCCGCGCAGGAACTCGGGCGGGTTGGCCTCGCCCGGGTGCGGCAGGAGCTTGACCACCACGTCGAGCAGCTCGGCGATGCCGGCGCCGCTGCGCGCCGACACGAAGCACACCGGGATCAGATGCCCCTCGCGCATCGCCTGCTCGAGCGGCGCGTGCAGCTCGGAGGCGTCGACGTCGCCGTCGTTGAGGTAGCGCTCGATGAACTCGGGGTCGACCTCGACCACCTGCTCGACGAGCGCCCGGTGCGCCGCGTCGACGCTGCCGAAGTCGCTGTGCCCGCTGCGGTTGTGGAAGCAGTCGACGACGCGCGAACCGCCGGCGTCGGGCAGGTTGAGCGGCAGGCACTCCTTGCCGAACGCGGCCTGGATCTGCGCCAGCAGGCCCGGCAGGTCGACCCCCGGAACGTCGATGCGGTTGACGACGATCAGGCGGTCGCGGCCGCGCGCGGCCGCGTGCTCCATCATCCGCACGCTCATCGGCTCGATGCCGGCCGCCGCGTTGATCACCACCGCGACCGTCTCGACCGCTTCCAGCGCCGGCAGGCTCTGGCCCAGGAAGTCGGGCGCACCCGGCGTGTCGACGAGGTGGATGCGCGTGCCGGCGTGCGTGCAATGCAGGACGCTCGAGCTCAGCGAATGCTGCATGCGCCGCTCGAGCGGATCGAAGTCGCTGACCGTGCTGCCGCGCTCGACGGAGCCGGGCGCGACGATCGCGCCGGCGCCGGCGAGCAGCGCCTCGGCCAGACAGGTCTTCCCGGAGGCCGCCGCGCCGACGAGCGCGAGCGTACGGATCGACTCGACGCCGCCGGCGGCGTCTCGGCTGGGACTGGGCATGCTGTCTCCTCCGTCCTTGCCCGAAGGCCTGCCGAGGCGCGCGGGCTCGGCCGATTATGTGATCGTGGGCGGCCCGCGGCGACTGCGATCGCGACTGCCGGCGCCGACGCACGCGGCCGCGGGGCGTAGTAGCCTCGCGCGGCCTCCAGCCCGTGGAAAGCCGCCATGCCGCCTCGCCTGACCTCGCACGACTTCGACCAGGAACTGCTGATCCTCTTCGACGCCTACGTTCACAACCAGATCGACCGGCGCGGCTTCCTCGAGAAGGCGCAACGCTTCGCCAAGGCGGGCGTGACCGCGGCCGGGCTGCTGGCTGCGTTGAGCCCGAACTTCGCGGCCGGTCAGCAGGTGAAACCGGATGACGCGCGCCTCACGACCGAACGGCCGAGCGTCGCCTCGCCACGCGGCACCGGCACGATCCGCGGCTATCTCGCGCGGCCCGCGTCGGCCGGGACGACCCGGCTTCCGTCGGTGCTGGTGATCCACGAGAACCGCGGCCTCAACCCGCACATCGAGGACATCGCGCGCCGCCTCGCGCTCGACGGCTTCATGGCATTCGCGCCCGACGCGCTGACGCCGCTCGGCGGCTATCCCGGCGACGAGGACAAGGCGCGCGAAGCGTTCGCGACGCTCGACCAGGCCAGAACCCGCGAAGACTTCCTTGCCGCCGCCACGTGGCTGCGCGCGCGGCCCGACGGCAACGGCAAGCTCGGTGCGGTGGGCTTCTGCTACGGCGGCGGCGTCGTGCACGGGCTGGCGACGCGCCTGCCGGACCTCGACGCCGCGGTGCCGTTCTACGGCAACACGCCGCCGCCGGACCAGGCCGCGAGCGTGAAGGCGCCGCTTCTGGTGCACCTCGCGGCGGTCGACGAGCGCATCAACGCGGCGTGGCCCGCCTACGAGAAGGCGCTGAAGGCCGCCGGCGCGGACGTGGAGGTGCACCAGTATCCGGGCACCCAGCACGGCTTCAACAACGACACCACGCCGCGCTACGACGCGGCCGCGGCGCGCCTGGCGTGGGACCGCACGCTGGCGTTCTTCAGACGCCATCTGGTCTGACCGTGCGGCCCGGCCCGTGAACTGATCGGCCCGCGAGCGCCATGGGGTCGATGCGGGTCGCGCGGGCAGCACGCCTGGCGGCGTGGTCGCTGCGAAGTCGGCGACGCGAGCTTTCGCCGGCGCGAAGTCGCAACCCGCTGCCGGCGCGGCCGTGCGTGACCGCGCGTACCGGCGCGGCCGGCGGCGTCGCGCAGCCGTACCTTGGCGACCGTATCAGGCTCGCCGGCGCCGCCAGCCGCGTCGCGCAGGCGAGCCGGAGGCGCCGCACTCGACCGCCGGCTGCCGTCGGCGACGTCGCGCGCGGGGTTTGCCCGACGCGCCGGGCGCGCCGCTTGCCGAACCGCGCTCTCGCCGCTCCGCCACCCGGGGCCCGCCCGGCGGCGCAGCCGCTCGCGCCGGCCGGCTCACCCCACCGGCTGCACGCCCGAGCGGCCGCCACTCTCAGCAAGGATCGACCCTCGATGGAAGAACCGAACCGCACCAGCCTCACGCGCCGCACTTTCCTGATCGTCAAGGCCGGCACCGCCGCGGCCGTGAGCCTGCCGCTCGCCGCGGCCGCGCAGGGCAGCGCCGCGCCGCGCCCGACGCTCGCGAAGGTGTCGCTGCAGGTCAACGGCCAGCGCCGCGAACTCGAGGTCGACACCCGCACCTCGCTGCTCGACGCGTTGCGGGAGCACCTGCACCTCACCGGCACCAAGAAGGGCTGCGACCAGGGACAGTGCGGCGCCTGCACGGTGATCGTGGACGGGCGCCGCATCAACTCGTGCCTCACGCTCGCGGTGATGCACGAGGGTGCCAGCGTCACCACGATCGAAGGCCTCGGCACGCCCGACAAGCTGCACCCGATGCAGGCCGCCTTCGTGAAGCACGACGGCTACCAGTGCGGCTACTGCACGCCCGGGCAGATCTGCTCGGCGGTCGCGATGCTCGACGAGCTGAAGGGCGGCATGCCGAGCCACGTCAGCGCCGACCTCGCCGCCGCGCCGCAGCTCACGCCCGCGGAGCTGCGCGAGCGCATGAGCGGCAACATCTGCCGCTGCGGCGCCTACTCGAACATCGCCGACGCCATCGTCGAGGTCGCGGGAGCCAAGGCATGAAGGCGTTCAGCTACGAGCGCGCGCGCACGCCGGCCGACGCCGCGCGGGCCGCAGCCGCGAACCCGGGCGCGAAGTTCGTCGCCGGCGGCACCAACCTGCTCGACCTGATGAAGCTCGAAATCGAGACGCCGACGCATCTGATCGACGTCAACGGCCTCGGCCTCGACAAGGTCGAGCCGGCCGACGACGGAGGCCTTCGCGTCGGCGCCCTGGTGCGCAACGGCGACCTCGCCGCCGACCCGCGGGTGCGGCGCGACTACCCGGTGCTGTCGCGCGCGCTGCTCGCCGGCGCGTCCGGCCAGCTGCGCAACATGGCGACCACCGCCGGCAACTTGCTGCAGCGCACCCGGTGTCCCTACTTCTACGACACCAACATGCCGTGCAACAAGCGCGTGCCCGGCAGCGGCTGCTCGGCCATCGGCGGCTACAGCCGGCAGCACGCGGTGGTCGGCGTCAGCGACGCCTGCATCGCGACGCACCCGAGCGACATGGCGGTCGCGATGCGCGTGCTCGATGCGCGCGTCGGCACGGTACGGGCCGACGGCTCGACGCGCGCCATCCCGATCGCCGACTTCCACCGCCTGCCCGGCGACACGCCGCACGTCGACACCGTGCTCGCGCGCGACGAGCTGATCGTCGACGTGACGCTGCCCAGGCCGGTCGGCGGCACGCAGAGCTATCGCAAGGTGCGCGACCGCGCGTCGTACGCGTTCGCGCTGGTCTCGGTCGCCGCGATCGTGCAGCGCGACGGCAGCGGCCGCGTCGCGTTCGGCGGAATCGCCCACAAGCCGTGGCGCGTCGAAGCCGCCGAGGCCGCGCTGCCGCGCGGCCCCAAGGCGGTCGCCGAGCAGGTGCTCGCCGGCGCCCGCACCACCTCCGACAACGCGTTCAAGCTGCCACTCGTCGAGCGCACGCTCGCCGCCGCGCTCGAGCCCGCGAGGACCTGACGCATGAAGTTCGACACCCCTGCGACCACCAACCCGATCGACCGCCTCGAGGCGGTCGGCAAGCCCTTCGACCGCATCGACGGCCGCTTCAAGACCACCGGCACCGCACCCTATGCCTACGAGCGCCACGACGTCGCGCCGAACGCGGCGTACGGCTACGTCGTGACGAGCGGCGTCGCCAAGGGCCGCATAGCATCGATCGACGTCGCCGCGGCGCGCGCCGCGCCCGGCGTGCTCGGCGTCGTGACTTGGCAGAACGCCGGCAAGCTCGGCCAGGCCAAGACGCACTACGCGCGCCTGCTCGGCGGGCCCGAGGTGCAGCACTACCACCAGGCGATCGGCCTCGTCGTCGCCGAGACGTTCGAGCAGGCGCGTGCCGCCGCCGGGCTGGTGCGCGTCGACTACGCGCGCGAGCCGGGCCGCTACGACCTCGCCGCGCAGCTCGAGACCGCCCCGCTGGTCGGCGGCGACAGCGGCGAAGGCAGCGCGTCGCCGCCGGTGCACCGCACCGGCGACTTCGAGGGCGCGTTCGCCGCCGCGCCGGTCAAGCTCGACGCCTGGTATTCGACGCCCGACGAGAGTCACGCGATGCTCGAGCCGCACGCCAGCGTCGCCGCCTGGGACGGCGACTCGGTGACGGTGTGGACGTCGAACCAGATGGTCGCCTGGGCGGTGCGCGATCTGTCCGAGACGCTGCTGATCCCGGCCGAGAAGATCCGCATCGTCTCGCCGTTCGTCGGCGGCGGCTTCGGCACCAAGCTGTGGATCCGCAGCGACGCGCTGCTCGCCGCGCTCGGCGCGCGAATGGCGGGGCGTCCGGTCAAGGTGAACCTGGCCCGCGCCCAGGTGCCCAACAACACCACGCACCGGCCGGCGACGATGCAGCGCGTGCGGCTCGGCGCGGCGCGCGACGGCCGCATCGCCGCGGTCGCGCACGAGAGCTGGTCGGGCAACCTGCCCGGCGGCAAGCCCGAGACGGCGACCGACCAGACGCGGCTGCTCTACGCCGGCGCCAACCGCCTGACGTCGATGCGCCTCGCGGCGCTCGACCTGCCGGAGGGCAACGCGATGCGCGCGCCGGGCGAAGCGCCCGGCATGATGGCGCTTGAGGTCGCGATGGACGAGCTTGCCGAGAAGCTCGGCATGGACCCGGTCGAGCTGCGCATCGTCAACGACACCCAGGTCGACCCTGAAAAGCCCGAGCGCCATTACTCGCAGCGCAACCTGGTGCGGTGCCTGCGCACCGGCGCCGAGAAGTTCGGCTGGAACCGGCGCAACGCGCGGCCGGGCCGCACGCGTGACGGCACCTGGCTGGTCGGCATGGGCGTCGCGGCGGCGTTCCGCAACAACCTGCTCACCAAGTCGGCGGCGCGGGTGCGGCTCGACGGGCGTGGCGTCGTCACCGTCGAGACCGACATGACCGACATCGGCACCGGCAGCTACACCATCCTCGCGCAGACCGCTGCCGAGATGATGGGCGTCGCGGTCGACCAGGTGGTGGTGCGGCTCGGCGACTCGCGCTTTCCGGTGTCGGCCGGCTCGGGCGGCCAATGGGGCGCCAACAACTCGACGGCCGGCGTCTACGCGGCGTGCGTGAAGCTGCGCGAGGCGGTCGCGGGCAAGCTCGGCGTCGATGCCGCGAGTGCCGTGTTCGCCGGCGGCGAGGTGCGCGCCGGCGGCCGCAACCTGCCCCTCGCGCAGGCCGCCGCCGGCGGCGAGCTCGTCGCGGAGGACGCGATCGAGTACGGCGAGCTCCACAAGAAGTACCAGCAGTCGACCTTCGGCGCGCACTTCGTCGAGGTCGGCGTCGACCGCTTCACCGGCGAGACGCGCGTGCGCCGCATGCTCGCGGTGTGCGCGGCCGGGCGCATCCTCAACCCGAAGTCCGCGCGCAGCCAGGTCATCGGCGCGATGACGATGGGCGTCGGCGCGGCGCTGATGGAGCACCTCGCGGTCGACAAGCGCCCCGACTACGGCTTCTTCGTCAACCACGACCTCGCCGGTTACGAGGTGCCGGTGCACGCCGACATCCCGCACCAGGACGTGATCTTCCTCGACGAGACCGACCCGCTGTCGTCGCCGATGAAGGCCAAGGGCGTCGCCGAGCTCGGCATCTGCGGCGTCGCCGCCGCGGTCGCCAACGCGATCTACAACGCCACCGGGGCGCGCGTGCGCGAGTACCCGATCACGCTCGACAAGGTGCTGGGGCAGTTGCCGGCGCGCGCCTGAGCGGCCGCCGGTCGAACGCTGGTCGCCACGGCACGGGGCGCGTCAACCGCCGAGCCGGTGGCGCGTTGGTCACGGGCCACCGCCAGCGCCTCTCGCGAAGCGCCGACCGGCGGAACTCTCGCAACCACGATCCCGGATCACGTCCATGAAGAACGCACTCATCGCTCTCGCTCTCGTCGTCGGTGCCGCCGGCGCGTACGCCCAGGCCGGCACGGCCGTCAAGGAAGCCGGCAAGGCCACCGCCGAGACCAGCAAGCAGGCCGCGGAGAACACCAAGGCAGCCGTGAGCAGCGAGCCCGCGAAGACCGTGCACAAGGCCAAGGCCGACGTTCACAAGGCCAAGGCGAGCCACGCCGCTCACGAGTCGAAGGAAGCGGCCAAGGCCGCGACGAAGTAAGCACGTCGTCGGCCTTCGAGCCGGACGCGCAGGAAGAAAACGCGGCCCCGGCCGCGTTTTTCGCTTGCGCGACGGCCGCGGTGCGAGGGCGCCGGCGGCTCAAGGATCAGGCGCGCGGGCCCCGCTCGCGAACGGCGCCGGGTACGGCGTCGTGCAAGCCTCGGGGCATGGCGACGTCGTCGATGCAGCCCCCGCGGGCCACACGCGACCGGCCTTGCGGACGCCGCGCGGCACGACGGGCGTGCCGTCACTCGCCGGCAGCGTGCGCCGGCGCGCCCGCGAGCTTGGCCTCGAGGCTCTGCCGATCGGCGAAGAGGCGCGCCCACGGATCGGGCCGCGCCAACGCGTTGCGCACGGTCGGGAGGCGCCAGCCGGCAGGGTCGGCGCTCGCGAGCTGGTCCCACGCCAACGGCATCGAGACCGGCGCACCGGCGAGACCCCGGGGCCCGTACGGAACGATGATCGACTTGCCGCGCACGTTCATGTTGAAGTCGAGGAACACCTTGCCGGTGCGCTTGCCGGTGTCCCATTCGGTCGTGATGGTCGCCGGGTGCGCGGCGGCGACGTGCCTGCAGATCATCGTTGCGACGCGGCGCACGACGTCGAAGCGCAGCGTGCGCTCGATCGGCACCAGCACGTGCAGCCCGGTCTTGCCGGACGTCTTCACGTAGGCGGCAAGTGCCATCGCGTCGAGCACCTCCTTGAGCCGGAACGCGACCTGCCGGCCCTGCTCGAAGCCTTCGGGGTTCGGCTCGGGCTCGTCGCCGCGCCGCTCGGCCCCCGAGTAGATGTATGGATCGATGTCGAACAGCATGTAGTCGGGAAAGTTGACCGCCGCCTTCGCGAGGCGCGCCGCCGAACCCGCCGCCGACGCCGTGGCGCCCGCGCCGCCCTCGGCGCTCACGCGTGCATGCCACGGATGGATCTCGAGCGCGCCGTTCTCGGCGAGCCAGAGCAGCGTCGCCAGGTTGTTGCAGAGCAGGTAGACGTCGTCGCTGCCCTTGGTCTCGGAAAAGATCGTCGCGGTCTCGACGTAGTCGGGGAGCGCCGTCTCCGGATGCTTCTGCAGCATGCGCCGGCCCTCGATGCCGCCGGGCCAGCGGAACAGCGTGAGCGGGCGGCCCTCCAGGAACGGCAGCATGCGCGGCGCGACCTCGACCAGATAGCGCAGCAGGTCGAGCTTGGTGATCGCGGGCTGATCGATCTCGGGAACGGCCGGCCAGTAGACGCGTTCGAGGCGGGTCAGCTTCACGCGTGCGCCGTCGACATCGAGGTTCGCGGGCTGCGCATCGAGCAAGGCGAGCAGACGGGCGGTGCCGTCGTCCGAAGTGACCGCTGTTGCAGGCCGCGCGTGTGCGAGCCGGCCTTCCGCTCGCACGCCGCGGGCGCCGTCGCGCGGCGCAGCCCTCGCGCCAACCCGGGTTCGCGAACCCGCCGCGTCCGACCGCGCGGCGGCGGGACCGGCCGGCGAATGCTCGGGGCCGTCCTGCGCATGGCGGGCCGCATCCGGCAGCGCGCTGCGGCGGCGCGACGACGCGCCGGCGGCGCCGGCCACCTGCGCATCGGCAGCCGCACCGGTGGCCGATGCCGCCCCGTTGCCGTCGCGCCGCACGCTGGCCGGATCGACGTCGTCGCGCAGGCGCAGGAACACCGGCGCGCGCAGACGCCCGCCCTCGGTCCAGTTCGCGAAGCTCACCTCGGCGACGAGCTCGGGGCGCAGCCACACGGTGCCGGCGCGCGTCGCCACCTTCTCGGCGAACGGCGAACGCGCCTCGGCGAGCGGCGCCATGCGCGCGAGCAGCGCGCCGATCGTCGCCTCGTCGAAGCCGGTGCCGACGTTGGCGGCATAGCGCAGCTCGCCGGCATCGTTCCGGTAGCCGACGACCAGCGAGCCGAAGCGTTCGCGCTCGCCCTTGCCCTTGCTGTAGCCGCCGATCACGAACTCGGCCGACGCGGTCTTCTTCACCTTGAGCCAGTCGGGCGAGCGCAGGCCCGGCCGGTACGGCGAACCGACGCGCTTGGCGACGACGCCCTCGAAGCCGCTCTCGATCGCCGCGGCGTAGAGCGCCGGCCCGTCGGCGTCGGCGTGCACCAGCTTCACGTGGGTGGCCGGCGGCAGCAGGGCCTCGAGCAGGCGCCGCCGCTCGATGTACGGCAGATCGCGCAGATTGCGGCCGGCGTGATGCAGCAGGTCGAACGCGAAGAACAGCGCCGGCGCGCGTCGCTCGGCCGCGGCGATCTCGGCATCTCCCGACAGGCCGGCGCGGTTCTGCAGCGCGTTGAACGACGGCCGGCCGTCCGGCCCAAGGGCGACGATCTCGCCGTCGACGATGCGATCGCCATTCGTCGTCCACCGCAGCTCGGCGACGATCGACGGGAAGAGCCGCGTGTAGTCGATTGCGCGCCGCGAGACGAGACGCACCACCTCGCCCTGCACGAACGCGAGCATGCGATAGCCATCGAGCTTGGGCTCGAACAGCCAGTCGGGGTCGCGGAACGGCGCCTCGACCAGCTGCGCCGCCATCGGCGTCAAGCGCGCCGGGAACGCCTCGGGCGTCCCCGGCGGGTCGATGCGCGGTCGGCGTGCGGGTGGCATGGTGGAGACGGAGCGGCGAAGGATCGTGGCACATGCCGTGCGCGTGACGCCCACATCGAACGGGACGCATCGCACGTTATGCGCGGCACGCCGCAGGCGTCGCTCGACGGGCACGCACACCGACATCGCCGCTCACCCCGCGACCGCTCACGGCCCACGGCCCAGGGCCACGGCTCACCGGCCACGCGTCGCCGCTCACCCGGCACGGAGCACGGCCCCGGGTCAAGGGTGACATCACGATGAACGGCCAACGAAGAATATGACGCTCGTCATATTTCGATGTACAGTGCCGTCCATGCCCCGTAAGTCCTCGCCCCATGCCGCCCCGAGCCGGCGCGACCTCACCCACGCGCGGATCCTCGACATCGCGGCGCGCGAGGTGCGCGCCAAGGGCTACGAGCGGGTCGGCGTCGCCGACGTGATGAAGCAGGCAGGGCTCACGCACGGCGGCTTCTACGCGCACTTCCCTTCACGCGACGCCATGCTGGCCGAGGCGATCGAGCACGCCGGGCGAACGAGCGCCGGGGTGCTGGCCGAGCGGATCGAAGCGCGTCGGCCGGGCGTCAGCGCGTTCGCCGCGCTGGTCGGGCACTACCTCTCCGAGGCGCATCTCGCCGGGCCCGAGCGCGGCTGCGTGGTCGCCGCGCTCGCCTCCGAGATGGCGCGCCAGCCGGCGGCGCTCGCCGACGCGGCGACGACACGCGTGCGCAGCCTCATCGCCACGGTCGAGCGCGCGCTGCCGCCCGGCTCGCCCGCCGACGCCGCGACGACCGTCGCCGCGACGCTGGTCGGCAGCCTGCAGATCGCGCGTGCGCTCGGCGCCGACGGCGGCGGCAAGGCGGTTCTCGCCGCCGCGCGACAGACGCTGATCGCGCAGTACGACGTGCAGGGCGACGCTGCCATGGCAGCCGGTTCCGCGTCGAATCCCCCGCGCCGCCGCGCCACGCACGCACCCAGCGACGGCTGAAACCCCGCGCCCAGGCCCGTGCCCGGTCGCTCGCCCATGAATATGACGGTCATCATATCGATGCACCACCACCGCAGGAGAACCTCTCGATGAAGCTGCAAGACGCCACCGTCCTGATCACTGGCGCGAACCGCGGGCTCGGCCGCGCCTTCGCCGAGGCCGCGCTCGCGCGCGGCGCACGCACGGTGTACGCCGCCGCGCGCGACCCCGCCCGCGTCGGCGTCGCGGGCGTGCGCCCGATCGCCATCGACGTGAACGATCCGCGCAGCGTCGCCGCCGCGGCGCGCGAGTGCGGCGACACCACGCTCGTCATCAACAACGCCGGCATCGCGAGCACCGGCGGCTTCCTGGCACCCGACGCGATCGACGCGGCACGCGCGCACCTCGAGACCAACTTCTTCGGCGTGCTGCGCATGGTGCAGGCGTTCGCGCCGGTGCTCGGGAAGAACGGCGGCGGCGCGTTCCTCGACGTGCTGTCGGTCGCGAGCTGGATCAACTCGCCGCTGCTCGGCACCTATGGCGCCAGCAAGTCGGCCGCATGGGCGCTGACCAACGGCATCCGCATCGAGCTCGCGGCTCAGGGTACGCAGGTGCTCGGGCTGCACGTCGGCTTCGTCGACACCGATCTCACCGCGGGCATGGACGTGCCGAAGGCGCGCCCCGCCGACGTCGTTGCCACTGCGCTCGACGGCCTCGAAGCCGGCGCGAGCGAGGTGCTTGCCGACGAGTTCACCCGCCAGGTGCACCGGGGCCTCTCGGCCCACCCTGCCGTCTACCTGCAGGCGATCGAGCGCGGAGCTGCGGCGTGAGCGCCGTCGCCGACGTCGTCACCTCCCGCGACGCCGCGGCGCGTCACGATGCCGCCCACCGGCCGCGCTCGCCGTGGCCGACCTTCTGGGTGGCGAGCATCGCGGTCTTCCTGGTGGCGCTCGACACCACCCTGCTCTACGCCGCCTTCGACGCGATCCGCGCCGGCTTTCCCGGCACCGAAGCGGCCGACCTGTCGTGGGTGCTCAACGCGTACACGGTCATCTACGCGGCGATGCTGATCCCGGCCGGGGGCCTCGCGGACGCGCACGGCCGCAAGAAGGTCTTCATGCTCGGCGTGACGCTGTTCCTCGCCGCCTCGGCCGCCTGCGGACTCGCGACCAGCGTCGGCTGGCTGATCGGGGCGCGCGGCGTGCAGGCGATCGGCGCGGCCCTGCTGACGCCGGCATCGCTGTCGATCGTGCTCGCCGCCTTTCCGCAGGAGAAGCGCGCGGTCGCGGTGAGCCTCTGGGGTGCGGTCGGCGGCCTCGCGGCGGCGATCGGCCCGAGCCTGGGCTCGCTGGTGGTCGCCAAGGCAGGCTGGCCGTGGGCGTTCTACCTCAACCTGCCGCTCGGCGCGCTGTCGCTCTGGCGCGGCGCGAGCCTCCTGGTCGAGGCGCGCAAGCCCGACGTGCGCCAGCACGTCGACCTCGTCGGCATGCTGCTGCTGATCGTCGGCGTCGGGGCGGTCGCGCTCGCGATCGTGCAGGCCGACTCGAGGTGGACGCGCGTCGAGATCGGCGTCGCGCTCGGCGTCGCGATGGTCGCACTGGCGGCGTTCGTCGCGTGGGCGCGCCACACCGCGCATCCGCTCGTCGACCTCACGCTGTTCCGGCATCGCACCTACACGTTCGTCAACCTTGCGACGTTCGCGTTCGGCATCGCCTTCGCGATGATGTTCTTCGCGTTCTTCTTCTACATGCGCGAGGTGTGGGGCTTCAGCCTGCCGCAGGCCGGCGTGGCGATCGTGCCGGGGCCGCTGCTGGTGGTGCCGTCGGCGATCGTCACCGGCCGCCTCGCCGCCCGACATGGACACCGCCCGTTCCTCGTCGGCGGCGCGTTGCTCTACGCGTGCAGCGGCCTCTGGTTCGCCGTGGTGCCGGGGCTGGAGCCGGCGTATCTCGCGCGCTGGCTGCCCGGGCTCGTGATGAGCGGCGTCGCGGTCGGCATGGTGCTGCCGTCGCTCTCGGCCGCTGCGGTGCATCGCCTGCCGGCGCCGCAGTACGCGGTCGGCACCGCGGTCAACCAGGCGACGCGGCAGATCGGCGCCGTGCTCGGCGTCGCCATCGTCGTGCTCGCGCTCGGCCATGCCGACGTCACCCGCGCCGACTTCACGCCGGTCTACGCGCTGCACGTGGCGCTCGCGCTGCTCACCGGCGCGCTCTGCCTCGCGGTCGACACGCGGCCGGCACGGCGCTGAGGCTCGAAAAGGTCCATCCATTCGGCTGCGACACGGGCCGGCGGACCGCCGCGCGGCGCAGCACGCCGGTTCTCCCGCGGTGGCAAGATCGCCGCTTCCACACCGGGAGAACCGACATGAACGTCAAGCCTGCTGCCTGGGTCCTCGCCGCGCTGCTTGCCGGCACGTCGCTGGCCGCCCGCGCGGCCGACCTGCTCGACGACGTGAAGGCACGCGGCAGCCTGCGCGTCGGCATGGAGGGCACCTACCCGCCGTTCAACTACCGCGACGAGAAGGGCGAGCTCGCCGGCTTCGACGTCGACATCGCCAAGGCGATCGCCGCGAAGCTGGGCGTGAAGGCCGAGTTCACGACCACCGAGTGGAGCGGCATTCTCGCGGGGCTGCAGTCGGGCAAGTACGACGTGATCGTCAACCAGGTCGCGGCCACCGACAAGCGCCGCGAGACCTTCGACTTCAGCGCGCCCTACGTCATCTCGTACCCGCAGCTCATCGTCCGTGCCAACGAGACGCGCAAGCTCGACACGCCCGCCGACCTGAAGGGCAAGAAGATCGGCGTCGGCCAGGGCAGCAACTACGCCGACCTCGCCAAGGGCATCGCAGGCGTTGAGGTCCGCACCTATCCCGGCGCGCCCGAGTACCTGCAGGACCTCGCGACCGGTCGCATCGATGCCGCGATCAACGACAGCCTGCTGATCCCCTACCTGCGCGAAAAGACGAAGCTTCCGGTGAAGGCCGGCGCGACGATCGGCAAGCCGGAAGGCAACGCGATCCCGTTCCGCAAGGGCAATCCCAAGTTCAAGCAGGCGATCGACAAGGCGCTCGAGGACCTCAAGGCCGACGGCAGCTACGCGAAGATCTCGACCCGCTGGTTCGAGCGCGACGTGAGCAAGCCGCCGGCCGCCGCTCGCTGACCGCACCGCCCGCATGGACCTGCCGTCGCTGCTCGCCCTCGCGTGGCCGGTGATGCTGCGCGGCACCGCGTACACGCTGCTGTTCGCGGTCGCGTCGATGCTGCTCGCGGTGCCGCTGTCGGCGGCAATCACGCTGGTGCGCGTGCTGCGGGTACCGCTCGCACGGCAGCTGGTCGCGATCTACGTGAGCGCGATCCGCGGCACGCCGCTGCTGGTGCAGGTGTTCATCGTGTACTACGGTCTGCCGAGCGTCGGCATCGAGTTCTCGCCGATCACCGCCGGCATCCTGGCGCTCACGCTCAACGTGTCGGCGTACATGAGCGAGAGCCTGCGCGGCGCGATCGATGCCGTCACGCACGGCCAGTGGCTCGCCGGCACCAGCCTCGGCCTCACCCGTGCCCAGACGCTGCGCTACGTGATCGCTCCGCAGGGGCTGCGGGCGGCGGTGCCGAGCCTGTCGAACAGCCTGATCAGCCTGATCAAGGACACATCGCTGGTCTCGGTGATCGCGGTGACCGAGCTGATGCTCGCGACCAAGGAACTCATCTCGACGACGTTCCAGCCGTTTCCGCTCTACCTTGCCGCGGCCGGCGTGTACTGGGTGCTGAGCTCCAGCTTCGAGCAGGTCCAGCGCTGGATGGAGCGGCGGCTCGCGTTCCCGAGCTAGGCAGCAGGCGCCCGCGGATCAGTCCAGCGTGATGCCGGTGCGCCGCGCGAGCAGCGCGTACTTCTCGATCTGCCGGCGCAGGAACTGCGCGAACGCGGCTGGCCCTGCCACCGAGACAACGAGCCCGCTCTGCAACAGCACGTTGCGAAGGCTCGGCGTCTGCAGCGCGCTCATGATCTCGGCGGCGAGCCGGTCGACGAACGCGGCGGGCGTGCGCGCGGGCGCGACGAAGCCGTAGAAGCCGTCGAGCTCGAAGCCGGGCAGCGACTCGGCGATGGTGGGAATCTGCGCGAACCCTGCGGCACGGCGCGCGCTCGTGATGGCCAGCGCACGGACGCGGCCGGCGCGCAGGTGCGGCAGCGCCGACTCGAGCGTCACGAACGCGAGCGGCAGGTCGCCGCCGATCAGCGCGCGATAGATACCGGTGCTGCCGTTGTACGGCACGTGCTGGAGCGCGACGCCGGCCTCCACCGCGAGCAGTTCGCCGGCGAGGTGCGACACCGACCCGATGCCGAGCGAGGCGTATTGCAGCGGGGGGTCGGCGCGGCGCATCGCGCGCAGCAGCGCGTCGACGCTGCTCGCCGCGAAGTCGGGCGCCGCCACCAGCACCACGATCGAATAGCCCCCGAGGCAGATCGGCTCGAAGTCGGCGAGCGCGTCGTACGGCGTCTTGCGACGCATGCCCTGGTTGATGGCGTGCGGCGAGAACACCATGCCGAACGTGTTGCCGTCGGGAGGCGCGAGTGCGACCGCCTGCGTGCCGATCACCGTGCCGCCCCCGGGGCGGCTGTCGACGATGACGGGGCGCTCGAGCGTGCGCGCGAGCTCGTTGGCCAGCAGGCGCGCCATGAAGTCGGCCGCGCCACCGGGCGCTTGCGGCACGATCATGCGCAGCACGCGGCCGGCGGCGTCGGCGGCCAGCGCGTCGCTGCCGGCCCAGGCGGCACACGCGAGCGCGCCGAGCCACGCACGGCGCGTGGCGAGCGGCCGTCCGTTCACCGCCGCAGCCGGCGGGAGGCGCGCCTGAACTCGGACGCGAGGGCCGCGGCCGACGCCGTCAGCGGTCGCATCATCGGCGTCATGAGGTACTGCACCACCGGCGGCAGGCCGACCTCGATCGCCAGCACCTTCAGGAGGCCGCGCTGGCGCAGCGGCTCGAGCGCGGCCAGCGTGTTCAGCGCCACGTAGTCGTTCTGCAGCAGCATGTCGACGAGCGCGCTCGACGAATCGCAATGCGCGATGAGCGTCGGCTCCGGCAACCCGCGCTCGCGCATGATCGAGACGATCGCCGGCTCGCCGCCCTGGCGCACGCTGTAGAGCCAGCCGTACGGCAGCAGCGCCGCGAGGTCGCGTGCGTCGGCGGCCGGATGGTCCGACCGAACGAAGATGCCGAAGTCGGAGCTGCACAGCTGCTCCGTGTGCAGGTCCGAGAGGCTCTGGTCGGTCGGCAGCGGGCCGACCGCGAAGTCGATCTTGGCTTCGCGCAGCGCGCCGACCGTCGACGCCGAGCGGCCGCCGAACACGCTGATCTGCGCGCGCGGCGCGACCTCGCGAAAGCGCGCCACCGCATCCGACAGCAGCATCGCCTCGGCGGTGGCCGACAGGCCGACGGTGACGAGGTCTTCGCGCTCGCTGCCATAGCGTTCGACCTCTTCCTGCAGGTGGCGCAGCTCGGCCTCGACCACGCGTGCGCGGCGCAGCACGATGCGGCCGAGTTCGGTGGGCTCGACGCCGCGCGCGGAGCGCACCAGCAGCGGCCGGCCGAGCGACTTCTCGAGGGCGGTGAGGTTCTTGCTGACCGCCGCCTGGGCCAGCCCGAGCTTGCGCGCGGCGGAGCGGACGCTTCCGGTTTCGACGACTGCGATCAGATCCCGCAAATGAGCCTGGCGCACTGGTCTGGTGGTCCTTTGTCCGCCGTGATCTTAGCGCCGCCTCCGCAGGGCCACGACCCGAGATTCCCCCTGCCCCGGCGTGCGAATCGGAGCCCGAAGCGCGCGCCGAAATGCGGAAAGCGGGCCGCAGCCCGCTTTCCGGATGCCCCGCCCGCGGGGCCGGTCCGCGCGGCACCGGCTCGCGAGAACCGGCACCCGCGCTGCCTGGCTCAGGTCTTCTGGCTCACCACCAGCTTGCCGCCGCGGTTCATGTAGCCGGCGGTCTTGAAGGTGCAGCCGGCCGTGCAGGCGATCGAGACGAAGCCGCTGTTGCCGGTGTTGTCCTGCACGATCACGCGGAAGCTCGCCGGCTTGCCGTCGAAGGTGCCGTTGCCGTCGATCTGCACGGCGTTCGTGCTGGCGGTGATGTCGCCCTCGGCATCGATTGCCGAACCGAGGCGCGTCACCGAGTCCATCTGCGCACGGTGGCCGAGACCTTCGACACTGACGCTGGCGGTCGGGCCGGCCTTGCTGCGGCTCGCCTCCACCGCGATCTGCAGCGTCCCGGTGCCGGTGTTGACTTCACCCTTGACGCTCGCGCTGCGGCTCATGCACGGGTTGTACTGCGGATTGGTCAGTTCGATCGAGACCAGGCCGCCCTGGTTCCAGCCCGTGTAGTAGAGGCAGTTCTCGGCGTCGTAGCGCGGGTCCGGACGCGTGAAGTCCATGCGATCGGGCGTGTGACGCTCCTTGACGAAGTACCCGATCTCCTTCGGAGCCGTCGGGTCGGTCCAGTCGGTGAAGCGGATGCCGCCCGAGGCCGCTGCATACACCGCCACGCGCATGTTGTTGCGGTCGTCGAAGTTCAGGTAGTGGACCATGGGGACGTTGCCGCCCTGCTCGACCAGCGTCGGGCAGACGCTCTTCTTGTTCGCGTCCTGCTTGTAGGTGCCGACGATCTTCGGGTTCTTCTCGTCCGAGATGTCGATCATGCGGCCGAAGCTCTGCTGGCGGCACTGGCCCGGCAGGCCGTTCGCGTTGCTGGTGGTCAGCGCGTACGACTCGTCGGTCGAGACGATGTACTCCTTGCCGTTGACGTGCTTGACCCACTCGGTGGCGTGCGTGGCGGCGGTCGACGACATGCGCGCGTAGCCGCCCTGCTCGAACTCGGGGTCGGGCTGCTGGTCGCACCACGACAGGTAGCTGACGTACTTCAGCTTCGGGTTGGCGACGCGATTGACGACGTCGGTCGCGTCGAGAATGAGCAGACCGTTCGAGCAGGTCTGGTCGTTCCAAAACGTCGTGTTCGCGGTCGGGATGTTGCCGGCGACCTGGCCGCCGCCCCCGTACACCGAGAGATAGATCCGCGTGCCGCTCGGATTGCTGCTGACGTCGTGGATGTTCGTCGTCGCCATGATCCGCCAGTTCTCGTTGTTCTTCACCTCGTCCGGCAGCATCGACCGGTTCCAGGTGAGCAGCACCTTCGGGTTCTTCGGATCGTCGAGGCTGGTGACGTGAAGGTCGACGCGGTTGGTGTTGATCGTGTAATTGGCCCAGTCCTTGTCGGTCGGCGACTTGCCGCCGGTGACGAGCTTGGGACCGCCGTCCTTGGCCGCCGTGCCGAACGGCACCCCGTACCAGGTCTTGGCGTCGGGCGTGAGCCAGCCGTCGTGGTGGCCGCCCGGCGCCTGGTAGCGCGCGTTCAGCACCACCGGGTGCAGACAGTCGCTGACGTCGTAGACGTCGACCATCTTGTTGTCCTTGTAGCCGGCGACCATGATGTTGCCGGACAGCTCGAGACCCGAGTACGCCTCGAGCGCCGCGGGCGTGCGCAGGATCTTGCCGTTCGGGTTGACCGGCATCGCGGTGGTGGTCTGCTCGCCCCACTTGTTGGTGCTGGTCTGGGCGACGTCTTCCGACGGCGCGGTACCGACGACGACGGTGTCCCCGCTCGCCGGCACGATCTGCATCTTCGACGGCGTCTTCATGTCGAAGACGATGATCCCGCTGGTCAGCGCGGCGTCGCCGCCGGCCGCGCCGTCACGGTTCGACGCGTATGCGCAGCGGCCGGTGGCGCTCGACTTGATCTGCAGGTCACCGAACGCGCCGCGGTTGAACAGGTTGTGCTGGGCGACCTTCCTCACGCCGCACCAGTAGCCCTGGAAGCCGTCCGGGTTGGCGGGGAACATCGCCGACAGCGGGATGTGACCGTTGATGCCCTCCGGGCGATCGCCGGGGCCGGGCTCGCACAGCCGCGGCGGCGCGACGTAGGCCTGCGCCTGCGAGCCCGCTGCGTCGGATGCGGCCGATGCGGCCCCTTGCGGTGCGGCCGCGCTCGACGAATCGCCCTTGCCACCGCCGCAGGCGACGAGCAATGCAGCCGTGGCCAATGCGGCCATCGAAAGGTTGAGTTTGGTGGTCACGGTTGTCTCCTCCAGTGTCATGAATGTCTGCTTGGCGAGGCGGCTCGGCGCCTCAGTGCCGGAACGGCGGCTTGAGATCCCACGGCGCCTCGCCCTCGGCCCATTTCGGCTGCTCGATCGGCGGCGCCGGGGGCGTCGCGTCGCGCGCGGCCGGCGCTGCGCTCTGCGCGGCGCTATCGGCCTCGATCACGACCGGCTGCCCGGCACCGCTCAGCACCACGCGGTCGGACTCGATCGCGCGGACCGCGAGGCCATCGACGCGGTCGCCGATGCGCAGCTGCAGCAGCTGCGCGTCGCTGGTGCGGACCGTGGCGAAGCTGCCGCTGCCGGCGAGCACGGTGCCGACCAGCGTGAGCGCGGGCTGCGGGGTGGCCGTGGCGTTCGCCGTCGGCAGGGCGGTAGGCGCAGCCGGCACGGGCGCGCGGTTCGCGGCGAGCGGAGCGGGCGCGGCAAGCGGCGCCTCGGCACTGGCGCGGTCGGCGCGCGGTTGCCACCACATCGCCATCGACACGCCGACCAGCGCGGCGGCGAGGCACCACCAGCCAGTGCGATCGGACAGGAAAGCTTGCATGACGTGTTCGTTCGATCCGCCGGCCCATGGCGGGCGGGCGGCGTAGGTTAGCCGTGGGCACTCCACGGCGGAAGACGATCGGCGGTTAAGGCGTTCATCGCAGGTGAGCACATTCGCCCCCGCGAAAACCCGCGCTTCGGGCCTTGCGCCACGGGCGTCAGAGGGTGCCGAGCATGTTGATCCCGAGCGCGCGGCATGCGCTCGAGGGTTGTCCCGCATGCCTTGCACGGGTCTGGATCGCTGGTGATACTTCGCGCCTTTCGGCAAGCGGACACGGATGACGATGGCGTCGGCATGGATCTCGACAGGCGCGCGCGCTGCGCTCACGGCGGCGGCCCTGCTGCTCACGCTCCACACCTCGGCCGAGCCGGCACGCCTCGACGGCGTGCAGCTCGCGGGTCACGACCCGGTCGACCCGGCGCTCAAGCGTTTCACCGGCAAGGTGACCGGCATCGGCGCGGCCGACAAGTCGGGCCGCGTGGCGACGCTCCGCTTCGACCCGCTCGGGCCGGGCATGGTGCCGCCCAGGGCCAACGAGCTGCGCGGCTGGCGCATCACCTTCATCAAGGGGCAACTCTTCGGTCAGACCTTATGGGTCAAGCGCAACACGCGGACCGAGCTGACCGTGCGCGACAAGGATCCGTCGCTTGCCGGCGTGGTCGCCGGCGACATCCTGATGATCGAGCTGATCGACCCGAAGGCCGCTGCCGCGCGTGCCGCCGACGATGACGCGCCGCGTGTGGTCTGACCAAAGGCGGGCGCTGCTCGCCGCCGCCGCCCTGCCGCTCGCCGGCGCGGCTGGTGCGCAGTCGGTCAAGCTGCCGGCCGATGCGGTCGACGGCTTTCATGCCGCGCTCAAGCGCAAGGACACCGCCGGCGCGCTGTCGCACCTCGACCGCAGCCTGGTGGTGTTCGAGTTCGGCAAGATGGACGCCACGATCGAGGCCTACGCGCTCAGCCACCTGCCGGGCGACATCGACATGGCGGCGGTGACCGACTGGAAGCTGCAGGCGCGCCGCCTCGGCGGCAGCGGCGACGAGCGCTGGGTGCTGAGCACCTATCAAGTGACCGGCAAGCGCCCGGACGGCAAGCCGATCGACCAGACCATGCTCGAGACGGCGATCGTGCGCCGCGCCGGCGACGGCTTTCGCATCGTCCACCTGCACTGGTCGAGCGACAAGAGCGACCTGCAGAACTGGGGGCAGCCGCGGCCCTGAGCCTGGCCGCCGTCAGCCGACGATCGGCTGCGCCATGATCCAGAGGCTGAGGCTGGTGTAGGCGACCATCAGCACCAGCATCGGCAGCTGGCCGAGCAGCACCGCTCGATGGCTCGCGAAGCGCCGCGCCGCCTCGATGTGGGCGACGATCACCGCCAGAACGTGGCCGACGACGATCAGGATCACCGCGGTGTACCAGTAGACCGCCGGGCTCAGGATGCCGAGGTCGACGCCGCGCCCGCGCGTCCCGAACAGGTTCCAGCCCCAGCCGAACGGATCGGACGCGAGCGGGACGATGAACTGCCCGGTCGTGATCAGGAGCGACGCGTAGTGCGCGAGGTGATACGCCACCGCGATCGGAACCAGGCTCCAGACCATCGCGTTGATGTCGGCGCCCGCGGTGCCGGGCGTAGACGGCCCGCCGGCGAGGCGCAGCATCCACGCACCGGTCGCGCGAAAGATCAGCACGAAGGCGATCGGAAACAGCACGAGGATCGCCGTGTTCAGCCACTGCGTCTCGTCGAGGCCGGTGGCCGACGCCAACGTGAACAGCGCCTCGGCGACGGGGCGCGATGCCTGCGCGGCGGTGCCGATGCGGTCCATCAGCGGCGTCTCGTGGAACCCGTCGAAAGTGACGGTGGCCAGCATCAACAGCACGAACGCGGCGACCGAGTTCGGCACCGGCTCATCGCGGAGCAGCCCGGCGCCGTAGAGGCGCAGGCCAAGCCGCGCCGGCTGCGTGGCCGTTGCGCTCCGCACTTCGAGCGGCGCGAAGCGGCCGAGTACCCGGAACACCATCGCAAAGGCATCGCCGTGCCGCCGCCATGCGTCGACGCCGAACAGCAGCATCGCGCACCAGCCGATCACCGCATAGCCGAGCAGCGCGCCCGCAAGCGCCCGCGGAACGTCCTTGTCCTGCCAGAGCAACTCGGCCCACGCGAACGCGAAGAACAGCAGCACCGCCGGCCACGCGCCGAGCCGCGCCGGATAGGTCCAACCGATCGACTCGCGCGTGCCGAGCACGCGGACGACGGCGCGATACAGCACCGGCAGGGGGTTGACCACGTCCCACACGTCGCCGACCAGCGCGCAGAAGAACGCCATGCCGACCCACCACAGCACCCAGACCATGGTGACGATGAGGTTGGCGTACGGATCCTGATGGCCGACAAAGCCGGTTGCCAGCGTCAGCACGAAAAGGAGAACGCCGATCGTGCGCAGCACGGCGGCGAGCGGATGCGCAACGCGCCGCAGCAACGGCCGTTGCAGCAGGTCGATGCTGGCGAGGAACGAACGGCCGAAGTCGCGCCGGCGCGCGAACAGCGCGAGTGCGACGAAGGTCAGCACGAGGGTCGCGCCGGCACCGGTGAGCCACAGCCACAGCGGCAGCGGCAGGTCGTAGCGCTGGCCGAAGCCGTGCGCGTGCACGGCCGACGTCGCGCACGCGACGAGCAGGAACGTGGCAGCGCGTCGGCCGCTCGGCAGTCGCGATGAAAGGCTCAGGGCTTGCCTACGGGTGGACTTCGATGAAGAGCGTCGCGCGATGGTTGCCCGGCCCTTCGCGATGCTCGTGCACCGGGAAGCGCCCGGCGACGTTCGCCTTGAACGCCAGCACCGCCGGCGCCGGCGGCACCACCTTGGCCTCGATGTTGTAGCCGTGCAGATGGAGCACGATCGGGCGGTCGCTGCTGAAGCGCACCTCGACCTGCTCGCCCTGGCGCACCTTGAGCGTGTCGCTGCCCTTGACGCGCCCGCCGGCGAGTTCGACCGAGAACGACTGCGTCGCGGCGGCGGCGATGCCGGTCACCGCCACCAGAACGAACGACGCGAGAACGCGCAGACTCGATCGGCGGGACGTGGGACGGGTCGTGCCGATCCGGGTGGCCGGTGTGCCTGCGGCCCGCGGGCCACGTTGACGGTGCTCCATGTCTCCTTCCTGTGCTCGATGACGCCTGGTGATCCGCCGTGATGTGCTCGACCCGCGCGCAGCCGCGCCGGTCGATGGCTTCACCGCAAGCGGAGGCGATCTTAGTGGTCGAGGCGGCACGCGCAGAAGCCCGCCGGTCGTTGAGCCGTTCGCCGCGGGTGAACGCCCGCGGTGTGGCAGCACCTGCCTCGACGGAATACGCGTCACCGGTGCTCGCGGCGGTCCGCTTCACGCGATGTACACATCGCCCGCATGTCATGGCACGACGGGTCGCGCAGGTGTATTCTTTTTCGCGCCGCTTCGTCGACGTCACGCGCCGACCACGACGAGCAGGCACGACCGGCAAAAGCCGGCGCAACAGAGCGAACAGGAGACAAGACTTGCAAGCCCAGGCAAGGGGCCACCGTTGCTCCTCGATGCGGTGCGCGATCGCCCTCGCCCGCCCGCGCACCGGGCGGCGCTGAGCGCCTCGCCGGGGCGACCGACGAACAAATCCATACCCCGGCAGCGTCCGGATCGACCAACGCCCGGTCACCACGCCAGCGCGCCAGGCGAGCGAGCCTGCGCATCGACGAAAGGGGCGTACCAGCGAGCCCGGCTCATCCCGAGCCTTTGTCCACCAGGAGGAGAAGACGATGTTCACGACCGCCGTGTCCGAGCGCTGCAAGCGACTGCTGCTGACATGCAGCCTGGTGTTGCTGCCGTACGCGACCTGCCTGGCCGCGCCGACGTTCTCGCTCGGCAGCCCTGGCGGCGTGCGCATCGGCGACACGCTGGTGCTGAGCGTGAACGCCAGCGACGTGACGGACCTCTACGCCTACCAGTTCACGCTGAACTTCAACCCTGCCCTCTTCCAAGCGGTGGCGGTGACCGAGGGCCCGTTCCTGCGCAGCGGCGGAGCGACCTTCTTCGACCCGGGCCTGATCGACAACTCGACCGGCACCATCTCGTTCGTGCTCGACTCGCTGCTCGGCCCCGTCAACGGCGTGAGCGGCGCGGGCGTCCTCGACACGCTGCAGTTCCGCGTGATCGGTCAGGCGCCCTTCGGTGTCTTCAGCTTCTCGGACGCGATCGCGCTGGACTCGAACCTCAACCTGATCGCGCTTCAGACCAGCGCGTTCACGCAGGCGATTCCGGAACCGGCGACGCTGCTGCTCGTCTTCGCCGGGGCGGCGGCCGGCCTCGCGCGTCGGCCGGCAAAGGCACGCGCGCGAATGGTCTGACCGACTACGGGCGGAACGTAGCGCCGCGTCCGCTTCGCACACGCCCGATCCTCTCGTTCGTCTTCACAAGGAGTCCACACATGATCGATCGACACGATCCAAGCCGGCTGCCGTGGCGCCTGTTCGGCCGCGTCGCTGCCGCGATGGCGGTGACGCTGTTCGTCGGCGCCGCGCCGGCCGCCCCAACCCCGCAGGCTCTCGACCACGCACGCTGGCTCGCGCATGCCTCCCAGGTGACGATCAAGCGCGACGACAAGGGCATCGCGCACGTGCACGGCAAGACCGACGCGAACGCGGTGTTCGGCATGGTCTACGCGCAGGCCGAGGACGACTTCAGCCGCGTCGAGCGCAACTACCTGGTCACGCTCGGCCGACTCGCCGAAGCCGAGGGCGAAGGCGCGATCTTCCAGGACCTGCGCTACCGCCTGTTCCTCGACCCCGAGGAACTCAAGGCCATGTACGCCGCGAGCCCGGCGTGGCTGCGCACGCTGATGGACGCATGGGCCGACGGCCTTAACTACTACCTCGCCACGCACCCCGAAGTCCGTCCGCGCGTCATCACGCGCTTCGAGCCGTGGATGGCGCTCAGCTTCACCGAGGGCAGCATCGGCCCGGACATCGAGCGCGCCTCGCTGGCCCAGCTCACCACGTTCTACAGCAACCCCGCGCTGATGAGCAGCAGCCAGAAGCCCGACGCCGAGGCACTCGCGCTCGCTGCAGCCGCGCCCGAGCCGATGGCCGACCCCGACCGCGGCTCGAACGGCATCGCGATCGCGCCGAGCCGTACCGTCGCGGGCCGCGCACTGCTGCTGATCAACCCGCACACCAGCTTCTACTTCCGCTCGCTCCTGCACATGAGCAGCGACGAAGGCTGGAACGTCTATGGCGCGGCGACCTGGGGCCAGCCGTTCATCTACCAGGGCTTCAACGCGACCGCGGGCTGGATGCACACCTCGAGCACGGTCGACAACGTCGACGAGTTCGCCGAGACGATCGTCACCGGCTCGAACGGCAGCCTTTCGTATCGCTACGGCAACGAGCTGCGGCCCGTGGCGACGAAGATGATCACGATCTCGTACCGCACGGCGAGCGGCACGTTGGCCCAGCGCACGTTCAAGACCTACGCCACGCACCATGGTCCGATCATTCGCCAGCTCGCCGACGGCCGCTGGATCGCGTTCGCGCTGATGAACAAACCGGTCGAGGCGCTGCAGCAGAGCATCCTGCGCACGAAGGCACGCAACCTCGCGGAGTATCAGCAGGTCGCCGAGCTCAAGGCGAACAGCTCGAACGACACCCTGTACGCGGATGCCGAAGGAAACATCGCGTTCCTGATGCCGCAGTTCATGCCGGTCCGCAACAACCAGTTCGACTACGCGCAGCCGGTCGACGGCAGCAACCCGGCGACCGACTGGCAGGGCCTGCACACCCTGACCAGCATGCCGTCGGTGCTGAACCCGAGCAGCGGCTGGGCGTTCAACTCGAACAACTGGCCGTGGACCTGCTGCGGCGTCGACAGCCCGAACGCGGCCAACTACCCGCGCTACTTCGACCGCACCGGCGAGAACGAACGCGGCATCCACGCGGTGCAGCTGCTCACCGGCCGCAGCAACTTCACGCCCGAGGGGCTGCGCGACGTCGCGTACGACACCTATCTCACGGCCTTCGCGCGCCTGGTGCCGCCGCTGGTCGCGGCCTGGGACGCGCTGCCGCAGGGCGACGCGCAGAAGGCGCGGCTCGCCGGCCCGATCGGCGTGCTGCGCAGCTGGGATTACCGCTGGGGCGTCGACTCGGTCGCGACCTCGCTCGCCGTGTTCTGGGGCGGCACCGGCAACACCGATGCGGCGCGGCTCACCGCGCTCGACACCGCGGTGGCGCGCCTCACGACCGACTTCGGCCGCTGGCAGGTGCCGTGGGGCGAGATCAACCGCATGCAGCGACTCGACGACGCCATCACCAACCCGACGTTCGACGACACGAAGCCGAGCATTCCGGTGCCCTTCGTCTCGGCCACCTGGGGCTCGCTCGCGTCGTATCCGGGCTCGCGCCGCAACACCGCCCGCTTCTACGCGACCAGCGGCAACACGTTCGTGGCGGTGGTCGAGTTCGGCCCGACGCTGCGCGCCTGGGCGGTGCGCGAAGGCGGCAACAGCGGCGACCCCGCTTCGCCGCACTTCTTCGACCAGGCCCAGGACTACGCCAACGGCAACCTGCGCCCGGTCTACTTCTACCCCAGCGATCTCGCCGGGCACGTCGAGCGCACCTACCAGCCGGGTGTATGCGCCGACCTCAAGGTCACGAGCAGCAGCGTGGGCCGGCGCAGCGGGCAGGCGGGCTTCAACGCCGCAGCCGACCTCGACGGCAACGGCGTGATCGACATTCGCGACATCGCGACCATCTCGCGGCTGGTCACGCCGGGCACCGCGTGCCCATGAGCGATGCCGGCAGCGCCGGCTCGCGCCGAGATCAGTTGCCGAGCAAGGCGCGCAGCCGGGCGACGACGCGGCCGCGCTCGTGCGCCTGCACCCGCGCAGCCTGCGCCGGATCGTCGTAGAGGCCGGCGCGCTGGTGGGCCTCGAGCATGCGGCTCATGTCGCGGACCGACGTGACGAGACCCGTCGCCACCGCCGACTCGAAGCCGCGCGCGACGATCGAGCCCGGCGCGCGCTCGGCTGCGCGCTTGCAGGCTGACGCGACGCGCCAGCGCCAGTCGGGGACGAAGTCGGTCAGCACCGGCGTCACCGGCTTGCCGCTGACCAGCGCCTCGGCCAGCATCGCTGCGCTGTCGGCGGTCACCACGAACTCGTCGGCCGCGCCGCGCAACGCCGGGTAGGGGTTGTCGGGCTCGCCCCAGGGCACGATGCGGTGGGGCCCTTCCATCGCCCCGCGCAGGCATGCCAGCGCCGAGGGCGGCGTGCGCGGGCTGGTCAGCACCCACGCGCTGCCGCCGCGCGATTGCAGGCGCGCGTTCACGGCGTCGGCCACGCGTCGCGCGGCACGCTGGGTGAGCACGTGAGGCCGGCTGTCGCCGCCGACCAGCACCACCGTCCACGGCCGCGGCAGCGCGGCCGCATCCGCGGCCCAGCGCGCTCCGAGCGCGGCTTCGGTCGGCCCCGACGCCAGCAGCGGCAGCAGGCACTCGAGCACGTTGTCGCGAGCGGGCAGCGCGTACTGCGGCGTGGTGACGACGAGGTCCCACCACGCGAGCGGCGTCCATGGCCGATGCACGCTGACGATGCGCGTGCGCCCGCCGGAGCGGCGCTTGACCCACAGCGCGGCGGCCGCGCTCTTGCGGCCGGCGACGATCACGAGCTTGGGCCAGGGTGCCTCGAGCGGCACGTCGCTGCGCCAGGACATGCGGCTGGGCAGCCAGTGCGCGGGCGGCACCCGAGCCAACGCGTTGAAGCGGAGCCGAACGGTGCGGAACGCAACCCCGAGTTCACCGGCCAGAGCGAGCACCTGGCGTGCGTCGCCGACCCGGTCGGCGGTCATGGCCCACACCGGAGCGACCGCCGTCTCGCCGATGGCAGGCGGCTCGGGCGCCGGCCGCGCATCCGGCTGCTTGGGGCCCTGCCCCGCACCGGTCCCGGTGCGCTCGATCGTGCGCGGGCTGAGGGCGACGGACATCGTCCGAGCCTAGGAAAAACGGCCTCGCGTGTCTGTCTGGCGCGACCTCCGGGTCCTGTCAGGCGGTGTCGTACGCCTATTCGCGGTTGAGCCCGCACCAGCGGATCGCGGCGAGCGTCAGCTCGGCGCCGTCGTCGAGTCCGATCTTCTCCTTGATGCGCGCGCAGTAGGTCTGCACCGTTTTTTGGCTCACGTAGAGCTCGTCGGCGATCCGCCGGGTGGTCTGCCCCTCGCCGAGCCGGCGGAACACCTCGAGCTCGCGGTCGCTGAGCCGGTCGACGTGGTCGATCTCGTCGCCTGCCGCCTGCGTGAGGCGCTCGGCCAGGCGCGAGAACACCTCCGGGGTCGCGTAGATCTTGCCCGAGTGGACCCAGCGGATCGCCGGGACGATCTGCCCGCTCGATGCACCCTTCATGACGTAGCCGCGCGCGCCCGCGCGCAGCGCACGCTCGACGTCGCGGATCTCCTCGTGCATCGAGAGCACGAGCACGCGCACCGCCGGCAGCCGGGCGCGCAGGGCCTTGATCAGCTCCATGCCCGAGCCGCGCCGCAGCGACAGATCGACCACCGCAACGTCGGGCGGATCGGCGCTCATGGCGGCGAGCGCGGCGGCCTGCTCGTCGGCTTCGCCGGTGACCTCGAAGCCCGGCTCGGTCTGCAGCAGCGCCTTGAGCCAGTCGCGCACCAGCGGGTGGTCGTCGACCAGGAAGACGCGGATCGCCGCGTCGCTCACGCCTCGGCCGCTCCGGCTCGCGGCAGCACGCAGACGACGCGCGTGCCTTGCCGTTCCGTCCGCTCGATCGACAGGCTGGCGCCGATGTACGCGGCGCGGTGCGACATGATCGGCAGCCCCATCCCGGAGCCGGAGCGCTCCTGCGACAACCCGTGACCGTCGTCCTCGACGACGAGCGACACGTTCTGCCGGTCGCCCGCGAGCGTCACGTCGACGCGCGTGGCCCCCGCGTGGCGGACCGCGTTGCGCAGCGCCTCCTGTGCGATGCGATAGAGCTGCGCGGCGGTCGCCGGATCGGCCACCGCGACGTCGCCGGCATGGCTGAAGCGGCACGCGAGGCCGCTGCTCGACGACTCGTCGACGAGGTCGTTGATGCGCTCGGGCAGCTGCTCGGGTGCGATCTCGGACAACAGCAGGCCGCGCGCGAGCTGGCGCGTCTTGCCGATGCCGGTCTCGATCAACGCGATGATCGCCTGCGCATCCTGCGCGAGCGGGTTCTGCTGCTGCGCGAGGCGCTGGCACAGCACCTGCGCGGCGAGCGTGGTGCCGACGAGGTGCTGGCAGATCTCGTCGTGCAGTTCCTGACCCATCAGGTTGCGCTCGTTGGCGCTCGCGTTCAGCAGTTCGCGCTCGAGCCGCCGGCGCTCCTGCGAGAGCATGAGGATCTCGCGCGTGCGCTCGGCGACGCGCTGCTCGAGCTCGCGGTAGAGCGTGATCAGATGGCCGCAGACCCAGACCACGAGCAGCAGCACGACCAGGGTCGAGGCGGCGTTCCACCAGATCCAGAACGGCAACGGCCCGCCCGACAGTTCGAACACGTCGCCGATCAGCTTGAACGCGATGCTCGCCACCGAGACCGCGACCGCCGCACGCGTGCCGAGCCAGCCGACGGCGAGCAGGATCGGCACGAAGTAGAAGATCGCGAGCGAAAGCCTGATCTCCGAGAGATAGTCCGCGAGCGCGATCGACAGGATCATGGCGACCACGATGCCGAGCGCCTGGTGCCGGCTCAGCGAGGCCTGACGTGCGAACTGGGTCAGGATCCAGTCGCTCGAGCCGGTCATCGTTGCGTTCATGCGAGCCTCGTGCGTCTTGTGTCACCGGAGCAATCGCGGCAGGGGTCGCGTGCGCGCCGTGCGAGCGGCGGCCCGGTCGCGGCAGAGAGTCGCCGGGTTGCCGTGCCCCTGTGCCCGCCGGCCGCGCGTCACCACAACTTCTGAAAGCTTCGGACAAAGAAAAACGGCCTAGCGATCGCGATCGCTAGGCCGTTGATCTTCTTTCAACTTGGTGCGGCTGGCAGGAATCGAACCCACGACCCCTTGGTTCGTAGATAACCAGACGCCGCCAAGTCATTGATTTTCAACACATTTCCGACGTTCATTCCTATCCAATCTGTCCTGTCCTGCACTGTACATCACGGGTCAGTCCCCCAATAGTCCCCCAGCTTCGGCGCCGTCTCGGATCCTCTCGGCGGGCCAAGAATCACGTAGCGAGACGCCTGTCGTACCACCGACGTCGCACTCGCTCGCGCGTAGAAATGAGAGTCAGGGTGTATCGGAGCGAGGACGCCCTTGAACTCCTCTTCGACCCCACGGGCGGCTCCCGCGCCAGACAGGTGCGGGTTCCCGTGCTCTTACCACCAAGGGCGGCGCTGGGCTGCGAGCGCCAGCCGGCCGGCCGCGTGTCCATGTTGCCGCATTGAAGTCCGCTGGCGTGCCGTACCCGGCAACCACCTGCTCCACAGGGGCACAAGACCCGAACACGCGAGTGATGCCGAGCAGGCCCTCGCTCGCGGCCTGGCTCCCCGCGTGCACACGCACTGATCTGTTCGTCTGCGTGGCGTGCGCCTCCGATAGGCGAACTGCCGCCGCCAGTTCCTGCCCGCCCCAAGCCTCGGCGGCTGCTTCACCGTGTTGGGCGACATGAAAAACTGACCCCCTGGCGACATTGAGAACTGACCCCCTTCAAGCGAAGGAGGTTCGAGTGGAAGAAGTTCAGGCCCAAGCTCCCACGATCGAGGATGGTCGAGGGGGTCAGACGATGTTGGCGCCGCAGGAGGTGCAGAAGATGCTGGCGCTGTCGGCGCTCGGCTGGGGGAGCAAGCGCATCGGCCACGAGCTGGGCTGCAGCCGCAACACGGTGCGCGAGTACCTTCGGCAAGGCGGCTGGCGGCCGATGGACGTGGCTCGCCGCAGCGGTGTGTTGGAGCCGCATCAGGAGTGGCTTGCCGAGCGCTTGCGACGCCACCGCGGCAACGCCGACGTCGTGCGGCAGGACCTGCAGCGCGAGCTCGGCATCGAGGTGGGCTTACGGACCGTGCAGCGCGCCGTGGTGCCGCTGCGGCGGGAGTTGCGCGCGGAGGCGCTCGCCACGATCCGCTACGAGACCGCGCCGGGACAGCAGCTGCAGATCGACTTCGGCAGCACGTCGGTCGTGATCGGCGAGGAACTTCAGCGGGTGCATCTGTTCGTCGCGACGCTCGGCTACAGCCGGCGCTGCCACGTGAGCGTCTTCCTGCATGAGCGCCAATCCGCCTGGCTGCAGGGGCTCGAGGCGGCGTTCCGTCACTTCGATGGCTTGCCCGTCGAGCTGCTGATCGACAACGCCAAGGCGCTCGTGCAAGACCACGACGTGCAGACACGGGAGGTCAAGTTCAACGATCGCTTCCACGCCTTCTGCCGCTACTGGGGCGTGGTCCCCCGGGCCTGCGCGCCGTACCGCGCGCGCACGAAGGGCAAGGACGAGCGCGGCGTCGGCTACGTCAAGCGCAACGCCATCGCCGGTCACCGCTTCGAGAGCGTCGAGGCGCTGCATGCTCACCTGCAGCAGTGGATGCGAACCGTGGCTGACATCAGGCTTCACGGCACCACCGGCGAGCCGCCGATCGTGCGCTTCGAGCGTGACGAGCGCACGCGGCTCAAGCCCTTGCCCGGCAAGGCGCCGTTCCTGCAGGTGCGCGAGCTGAGCCGGCGCGTTCACAACGATGCGTGCCTCGAGCTCGACACCAACCGCTACAGCGTGCCGTGGCGGCTCATCGGCGAAAGCGTCACCGTCATCGTTGCCGAGCGCTGCGTGCGGGTGCTCTACGCCGGGCAGGAAGTAGCTTGCCACGCGCAGAGCGCGCTTCGCCGAACGACGGTCATCGAGCGCGGCCACCTTGCTGGCATCGTCGGCGCCCAGTTCGCCGGCGTCACCTGGCTGCCTGCGACGCCGTTGCAACCGGCGCAGATGCCTGCCGAGTTGCTGCGGCCGCTGCAGCAGTACGAGGCGGCACTCGGGGGTGGCTGGTGAGCGCGGCCAAGAAGACCAAGCCGCCTGAGGCGATCGGCGAGCTCGAGCCGATGCTGACGCGGCTGAAGCTCACGGCGATCCGCGATCAGCTCGACACGCTGCTCGACCAGGCCGGCCGCGCCGAGCTGAACCTCAGGGAAGCCCTCACGATGCTGTGTACGGCGGAGGTCGCGCGCAAGGACGAGCGGCGCATCCAGATGGGGATGTCGATCGCGAAGTTCCCGTACGTTCGAACGCTCGAGGGCTTCGAGTACGACGCGCAGCCCTCGGTCGACCCCAAGCAGATCCGCGAGCTGGCGCTCTCGCGCTGGGTGGCCAACGGCGACAGCGTCCTGTTGCTCGGACCACCCGGTGTCGGCAAGACGCACCTCGCGGTGGCACTCGGGCGCGAGGCGATCGTGCGCGGCTACTCGACGCTGTTCGTGCCGGCCACCGGGCTGGTCACGCAGCTCGCTCGTGCGCACACAGAAGGAAGGCTCGAGGAGAAGCTGCTGCACTTCACCAAGCCGAAGCTGCTCATCGTCGACGAGCTCGGCTACCTGCCGTTCGAAGCGAATGCCGCACACCTGTTCTTCCAGCTGGTGAGTCGGCGCTACGAGCGCGGCTCCATGCTGGTGACGAGCAACCGATCCGTAGCCGAATGGGGCGGCGTGTTCGGCGACGCCGTTGTGGCGACAGCAATCCTGGACCGACTGCTGCACCACAGCCACGTGATCACCATTCGTGGTGACAGCTACAGGCTGCGGACGAAGCGGCGCGCTGGCCTGGTTAACCAGGCCAGCGCAACCACGGCAACCGTCGCCAACTGATCAACCGGGGGGTCAATTCTGGACGTCGTCAGGGGGTCAGTTCTGGATGTCGCTTGACACACCGCGCGTGCTGCCGGTCGGCGCCGCGGGCTGAAGTGACACTACGCAGCTCATGGCGGCACCCGGGTCCCGGTGAGCCCTCCTCGCAACAGCCGCTTTCGAAGGTGGAGCCGACGATCACATGGTGTCGACCGGCCGCCGCGGTTGAACGACCGCTGGCGATCCGCCGATCGGCAGAAGTCGACCCGTTGCGGAAGTACGCTTCGCCAATCTCGCCGCCCGAAATCAGTCGCTCAACATTCAAGCTTAGGGAAGCTCTGCAAAACCGGCCCGCAGCTTGCATGATTGAGGCCCATGATCGCCAAGCGCGCTGAAGCCATGAAGCAGTTGGGCCTGGGTTTGAATCTGTCGACCAAGAAGACGCGCAAGC
>NZ_JABWMJ010000008.1 GCF_013366375.1 Rhizobacter koreensis
CCTCGGGCATGAACAACTGTAGGTCGTGGCGTCGAGCGAGCCAACTCTGTTGACACTCGCGAATGCAACCTAACATCCCTACCTGACCATGCCGTCGCGGGCGGCGCAGGCCGGGCCGGGCGGTTTCTCGTACTACGACCAGGTCTGTCTGCCCGAGAACGAGAAGGACCTGCACTGGGCCCACGCCGGGCGCTGCTACCGCTCGCAGGTGGTCATCCGCATGAACGGCCGCACCGCAAGCCGTCGCAGGACCGAGGCCTATCTGCTGACGCTGGATGACGCCGGCACGTGGTCTCCGGCCGCACTGCCCGACGGCACCGTCTCCGATGGCAAGGTCGAGACCTATGCGCGATGCGTAGAGGCCATCTGCGGGCCGGCGGACACCTTCTTCACATCGGTCTTCTCGGCACAAGGGAAGCGGCAGCTCAGCACCTACCGCAATGGCGAGATCAAGGCCCTGCTGGCCGATCTGCTGGGGCAGGAGGACATCCGAGCGCTCGGTCAGAAGGCGGGCGAGACGGCGCGGCAGCTGAAGGCGGCGCTGGCGGCGTTGCGCGCCGAGGGAGCCGCGTTCGATGCCGAGCGCCGGCGGTCGGAGGAAGACGCTCGTCGATGGCTGGGCGCGGACGAGAGGGTCAAGGCGGCGCAAGCCAGCCGGCAGGCAGCCCACGAACAACTGGAGACTGCGCGAACGCACGAGGTGTCATTGATGGCCCTGCAGGAGCAGGCGAAGGCTGTCGAGAGCCGGCGAGCGCAGTTGATGGAGGAACTGGCCGGCGCCCGTGCCGTGGGTGATCGCACCCTGCAGGACCTGCGCGCGCAGGATCGGGAGGCAACGGATCGGCTCGCACGGCTCGACAGCGGTGTGGCGCAGCGTGTCGCGCAGGCCATGGCGCAGCGCGAACGACTGGAGGGCCGCATCCATTCCCTGCAACGGGTGCTGGCGGACTGGGCCGTGGTGGCCCGAGCCGGACGCCGTCTGCCGCTGGCTACAGAGGTGGCGCGTCGTCGCGAGGACCGCGTGCAGTCGCTTCGCGATGCCGTCCAGGACCTTGCGCGTCGTCGCGATGCTGTCGCAGGACTCGGGCAGCGGTTGGCATCGCTCGAGCGCGAGGCGGGGCAGGCGGCGCTCCAGGCGGAGGACCTGAGTCGCCGCCTGGCCCTGAGCGACCGGGTGCCCTGCAGCGGCATGACCATGCAGGGGCAATGCACCCTGCTGTCGGACGCACGCGAAGCGGCCGCGCTGGCGCCAAGCGCCCAGCAGCGCATCCGTCAACTCGCTGTGGAGCGGGACAGTCTTCGGCTTGAACTGCAAGCCCTGCAAGAGGCGGTGAGCCTCGACGTCGGCGCACCGAAGAGCCTGAGCCGGGCCGAGTGCCAGTCGAGGCGAGCCCTGGCCCGTCAGACGGCCTATGCCGCCTTGGCGGCGCGCAGGGCGGAGATGGGCCAGGCGCGCGCGGGTCTTGTCGAAGCGGAGGACGAACTCGCCGCTCTTTCCTCCGCTCCAGACCCGTCGGCCGGGGCGGACATCGCGATCGACACCGACTCCGAAGCGGCCGAGCGCCAGCAGATCATCGCCAGCCGGATGCGCGTTGCCGAGCGTGTCTCGTTGCTGGAAACTCAGACACAGACGGCCATCGAGCGAATCCAGACGGCGATCGACGCGCTGCCGTCGCCGCTGGACGCCGCGCTGCTCGCACAGGCCCGAGCCCAGGTGGAGCGCTGGCAGGGTGTCCTGGACGAGGCGGAGCGCTCGTATCTGGTCGCTGTCCGCGACGCGCAGGCGCTTGCCGCGCTGTCGGCCCAGATGGAGGAGCATGGCCGGAGGCGCGACGCAGCCGTGGCCCGCACGGCACGGGTGGAGCAGGAACTCGCCAACTGGCTGCTGTTCGCCCGCTGCATGGGCAACGATGGCCTGATCGCGCTGGCCATCGACGATGCAGGGCCGACCTTGTCCGGCCTGGTGAACGACCTGCTGCTGGCCTGTTATGGCCCGCGCTTCACCGTGGCCATCGAGACCTTGCAGGAGACGGCCAAGGGCGAGCAGCGCGAGGGCTTCGACATCCGCGTCTGCGACGCAGAGTCGGGCGAGGACAAGAGCGTCACGGCGATGAGCGGCGGCGAGAGGGTCTGGATCAACGAGTGCCTTGTGCGGGCCGTGGCGCTGTACCTGGCGCAGAACACCGGGCGGCGCTACGACACCCTGTTCTCCGACGAGACCGATGGACCGCTGGACCCGGAGCGCAAGCGCATGTTCATGGCGATGAAGCGGCGAGTGCTGGAACTGGGTGGCTACGCGCGAGAGTTCTTCGTGTCGCAGACACCGGAGTTGACGGCGATGGCGGATGCGGTGATCGATCTCGAAGCGATAAGCGCGGCGCGGTGTCCTGGGTGATCGGCCTCCGCCGTGCCACGTTAAGCCACGTCCTGCCAAGTGGACTTATCAGGACGTCATTTCGCGATGCTAATTATCTGAGGGGCAACGTCGCCGCTCATGCAACCAATGTTGATGCCACCCTGCAACCAAGTTTGATGCTTGGCCCGGGGACCGCGGCGCTCAACTTTCCACACTACGCCGATTCACTCGGCACAGCAACGTCGCCAACGTCGGGTGGCGGGCGTTCGTCGCTGCGCTTCATCGGCTTCAGCCGGCGCATCAGGTTCGTCAGCGTCGCGAGCGCTGGCCGGATGCCAAGTGCTCGCGGGCGAGGTTGCCGAACATCCAGGCCCGCTTCCAGAAGCCGTGGGCCTGCAGTTCCAGACTGACCTGCGCCTCGTACCCCGGATGAGAATCCGGACGCAGCGGCAACGGGTTGGACGTCAGCTTGGTTGGCCTGGGATGTTCCTGTGGGAACTGCTTGCGGTGCTGCCGAACGGCCGCTCTCAGTGCGTCGACGGCCTCACGAGCCGTGGCACCGAAGCCTTGGATCCTGACCTCGCAGGCCCTGGCCGCGAAGCCGCCCTCCCACGGGAAGACCCAGAACCGCGGCGTGCCGGCGACGCCCAGCAGCCGGTGGCGCTTGGGCGGCGCGATCTCTGGTTTTGCCGATGCGCACACGCCCCAGCCGCCGTGCGCCGACCAGGTGAGGCACGGGCCGCTGCAAGATACGAGCAGATTCGCCGCCCTTTGCTGTTGGGCCGCGGACCAGGTGGCCCGCCGCTCGGCCTTGCTCGCGCGCGGCAGCGTCCAGTCGATCCTTGATGTCGCGGGCGCGCTGACGAAGCGCAGGTGTTCGCCGACGACCGCTGCCGCCCAGGTCACCTGGTACGGCGGCGGGGCGCTGAACCACAGGGCCGTTCCGCTCGGCTTGAGCTGGTCAATGTAGGCTGAAGAGGAGCCTCCAGCAGGGCCGTACTGCTCGATCGCCGCGTTCCAGTCGGCGAAGCCGGTCGCGGCCGCGTGGATGGCGAGCCTCTGTGCTCGTCGCCAAGCGTGCGTGATCGCAGAGCAGGCCGCTTGCCTGCGCACCCAGGCCAACCATGCGGCCCGCGACTCGGGTGGCCACGCATTTCCGCCGTCGAGGGCGCCTTGGACCAGCCCGTCCCGGACTGCTCGGTTCGCACCGGTCCGCGGATCACGATAGGGCCATCGCCGCAGGCCGGCATGGGCCTCCATGCACTCGGTGAACAACAGGTCGGCGAACGCCACCAGTGCCCCGTGCTGGTCGCACATCCTGGCGCCCATCTGCAGGGGATCGGGATTCAGCATGAAGTCGATCGCGTGAGCCTCGGTGCCCCGAGCCACATGCCGCCTGATGTGGCGTGCCAACGCCCGGTAGATGGTCGTCGCGTCGTCGGTCGACCAGTACGGGCTGTGACTGCGGCGGCTCGTCGCTGCAGATCGGACACCGGTGGCAGGGCGAGGCTCTGCGCCGGCCCGCTCGATCGTCGACAACGAAGCTGCGCTGAAGCTCGCCGGTAACGGCAGACTGTCGGTCACCCGATGCGGGCCAGGGGTGCCCAGTCCAAGTTCGGCACACCATGCGTGGACCGACTCCAGGAACAACTCGTCGTGTGCCTGCTGGCGGTGCCTGTCGGCCGGAAACGGCCGCACAACGCCCGTCAACCGCTCCATCCATGCTGCGATCACCGATATCGGCGCCACCTCATCGTGTCGCAGCGTCGGACGCCGGCATGTCTGGCGGGTGACGAACGCCATTCGGCCACACCGGCAATAGCCCGGGTTCAGCTGGCTCAGGACGACGAGGTCGCCGCTGAAGGGGTCCACTTGACTTCGGTGCAAAAGGTGACGGTTCGCACCCGTCCGCGGAGCGAGCGCTGGCGCGTGGCGCGATGCTCGCGAAGGAACGGCTCGGTCCGGCGTGACGCTCACGCTGCATCCCCTTGGGCGGTGGTCAGATTGTGCGCGTCTCGTGGGCCGCTGTGCGTGGCGCTAGGGTGAGTTGCCGATCCGTGCGCAATGTCTCGCCGATGTGGCGGCTGTCGAAGCTCATCCAATCGAGTACGCCGACTTCCAGATCGATCGCCGGCAGGGATGCCAGCGGCTGCAGCCGCCGTTCGATCTCGGCCATCGGCCATGCACCGGCATACAAGCCGGCTGTGACGTGGGGCACGAACGGTGTGGCGTCGAACGAGGGCGCGCTGCTGCGGCAGGCATCGCGCAGGCGTGCCAGGCTGCCGCAGTCGTCGTGCACTGCAAGGCAGGCCGCCGACGAGAAGCTGAACGCCCCGGCAATGCGCAGCCGGAACGGTTCGAGCCGCAGCGCCTGCATCGCTTCGACCTGCCGCTGCAGTTGATGCGGGGTGAAGTCGTCGGGTTGACGCCATTCGTCTGCCACGAACCCACAGATGTGCACCGTGACGTGCGCTTGACGCGCGTAGCCGGGCAGCAGCAGCGGCTCGAGCGCGGCACGGACATGTTCGAGCCGCTGCTCGACCTCGACGTGATCGACCGCAATGGCCCACACCGAGAAGCGTGGTCGCCCGCGGTGCCACTCGGAGAAGTCCCGCGCTTCGCTCGGGAGCGTGAACGCTTGCGTCGGGTCTGTCACCGCAGCGGCCAGGGCAGGGGCACCTCGTTGCAAGTCGCATGCTTCGGCGCCGGGGGCCAGCGGTCGCTGAGGGGAGCTCCGGATCCGTGCTGCAGCCATGCGGCCGCCGACAGCCATCCGCCATGGGTGACGAGGATGCGTGCGGAACCCGGATCGAACGCGCGCACGCGCAGCAGGAGTGCGTCCACGGACTCACCCCCGCCCGGCGCATGTGACCCGAACGCGGCGCACCAGGCATCGAACTCCGCGCGTGGCACATCGTTCCAGCGCAGCCCGTCCCATCGGCCGAAGTCGAGTTCGCCCAGGGCGACATCCAGCCGGTGAACCCATCCCCAGCGGGCCAGGATGCGTCCGACGACCACGCTGCGCTGCAAGGGCGATGTGACGACGATGCGGGGCAGCCCGCGCCGGCGAGCTGCCGCCCGGATGCGGTGGGCCAGCCGCTTGGCGCGGCGACGATCGACCGGCAGGTCGGTACGCCCGATGCAGCGACCTTCGGCACCCTCGGCCCGCGGATGGCGCCAGGCCAGCAGCAGGCTGGCGGTCATCGAGGCCACGCCGCCATCGCCAGCAACACCGCCACTTCGCCAAGCTGTTCCGCCGCGCCCAGGGTGTCGCCCGTGTAGCCCTGCAGCCGGCGCTGCAGCACGGCGCGCATGCCGCTGAAGAGCAGCAGGATCAGGACCACGGCGATGCCGCCCGACAGCCACGGCGCCGGCTGCAGGGCCGCGACACCGCCCAGCAGCAGGGCGCCGGTGGCCACGGCCCACCCGACATCAGCGGCGCTCGCGTCCCGGGTCAACGCAGGGGTCTTGGCCTGGGCTTGCTCGCCCGCGTAGGGCAGCGTGCCCATCAGCGCGACGGCCAGCGCACGTCCTGCGGCGTGGCTGGCGACGAGCGCGGCCGCGGCAGCCAATACACCCTGGGACAGCAATGCCGCCGCCAGCAGCACGCGCAGCAGCAGCACCAGCCCCAGCGCCGCGGCGCCATAGGTGCCGATACGCGAGTCCTTCATGATCGCCAACGCCTTCTCGCGCGAGGCGGCGCCCAGCAGCGCGTCGCAGGTGTCTACCAGGCCGTCCTCGTGGAGGGCCACGGTCAGCCACACGGTGGACACGACCGCCAGCGCGGCGGCCACCGCCGGTGACCACAGGTGACGGGTAGCCAGCAGGACGCCGGCCCCGACCGTCCCGACGAGCGCACCCACCAGCGGAAAGTGCCGCACGGCGCGGCGCATCAGATCGGCGTCGAAACCGACCCACGCCGGCACCGGCACGCGCGTCAGGAACTGCAGCGCCAGCAGGAACAGGCGCAGTTCGCGCACCATCATCGTCATGACGTGCGCTGGCTGACCCCGGCCGAGGCGAAGCTCGCCATCTCCGCCAGCACGCGGCAGGCGGATTCGAGCAGTGGCCACGCCAGCGCGGCGCCCGAGCCCTCTCCGAGCCGCAGGTCCAGGTCCAGCAGAGCCTGCACGCCCAGGTGCTTCAGCCAGCGGCTGTGCCCGGTCTCCTGCGAGCAGTGCGCGAAGACGCAATGTGCGAGCACCGCCGGCTGCAATGCCGCCGCGACCGCCACCGCGGCCGTCGTGATGAAGCCGTCGACCACGACCACGCGCCCGCTGGCCGCTGCCTGCTGCACCGCCCCGACCATGGTGGCGATCTCCAGGCCGCCGAGCGCGGCCAGGGCCTGCAGCGGGTGCGTGGCCTGGGCGTTGGCCGCCAGCGCCTCGGCCAGCACCGCGCGCTTGGCGGCGAGCCCCGCATCGTCCAGGCCGGTCCCGCGCCCGGTGCAGGCCCCCAGCGGTTCGCCGGTCAGGCGGACCATCAGCAGGGCCGCTGCCGAGGTGTTGGCAATGCCCATCTCGCCCAGCAGCAGCACGTTGCCGGGCAGCCCCGCGACGAGGCGCCGGCCCTGCGCGATGGCCGTGCGGCATTGCGTGTCGCTCATCGCCGGGCCTCGGCTGGCATCGGCGGTGCCACGCTCGGCGCCGGGCACCTTCAGCCGGGCCAGCATCGGATGCGGCTCGAACTCGGCGGCGACGCCGCAGTCGGCCACCGTCAAGGCAAGACCGTGCTGCCGTGCGAGCACGGAGACGGCCGCGCCCCCGGCCAGAAAGTTCAGCACCATCTGCCTCGTCACCTCGGCCGGATAGGCCGACACGCCGCGCGCGGCCATGCCGTGGTCAGCGGCGAACACCACCATCTGTGGCGCGTGCAGCGCGGGTTGGTCGGTACCGAGCGCGACCGCGAGCTGCACCGTCAGCGATTCGAGCCGGCCCAGGGCGCCCAGCGGCTTGGTCTTGGCATCGAGTTGCGACTGCACGCGCAGGCGCAGTGCGTCGCGATCACCGGTTGGCAGCGGCAGTGTCGTTTCGAGGTCAGTATTCATGGCTCAGCAGTGGAACAGCGCGCGCAGCGTGGCCGCGCCGAGGTGGGTGTCGATGAAGTCGGCCAGGCCATCGAAGCTGGCGTCCAGTGTGCGGACCTGCTGGCCGAAGAGAGCGCGCAGCACCGCAGCGTCCTCGAACAGCCCATGGGTGGCGATGCCGAGCACGTTGTGCCGGTGCGGCTGCGCCGGGTCGCCGGCGGCCGACCAGCCGATCGGCTGGCCGTCGGCATCGTGCAGGGCCGGCGTGGCGGCGAGGGCAGCGCCGTCCACGGGTTGCGTGCGCCCGCAGCGGATCTCGTAGGCGGGCCAGCGCTGCGATGAGAGCGCGTTCCAGGGGGCGACAGCCCGAGCGAGCTCCGCGAACTGCACCGGCGCCGCGCGCAGCCGCTTGGGTGCCGCGTAGTGCGTGGCCAGCGGCAGCAGACCCAGGCCCGGCAGGGGGCCATGGGCTTCGCCGTCCACGCCGTCGGGGTCGCCGAGTAAGGTGCCCAGCGCCTGCAGTCCGCCACAGATGCCCAGCACGGGCCGCCCGGCGCGCGCATGCTGCACGATCGCCCTGCCCAGGCCTTGCGCCTGCAGCCAGACCAGGTCACCGCTGACCTGCTTGGAGCCGGGCAGCACGATCCAGTCGGCGCCGTCGAGCTCGCCGACCGTGCGCACCCAGCGCACCGAGGCCACGGCCGCCAGCGGCTGGAACTCGTCGAGGTTGCTGAGGTGCGGCCAGGCGACGATGGCCACGCGCGGGCCTCCGGACGCGCCGCTCGCCGTGCCGTACAGCCCGTCTTCCTCCGGCAGGCCATGGTCGCGGAGCATCGGCAGCACGCCCAGCATCGGCACGCCGGTCAGGGCCTGCAGCCGTTGCGGCCCCGGCGCCAGCAGCGTGGCGTCGCCGCGGAACTTGTTGAGCACGAAGCCGGTGACGCTCCCGCGCAGGTCGTCGGGCAGCAGAGCCCAGGTGCCGTGCAGGTGGGCGAAGGCGCCGCCGCGGTCGATGTCGACCACCAGCAGCGCGCGCAGGGTGGAGATCTCGCTTGCCCAGCGTGCCGTGCCCAGGTTGACGTAGTCCTGCGGCGCGAGGTTGATCTCCGCGGGCGATCCGGCCCCCTCGATCACCAGCACCTCATGCCGGGCGGTCAGGCGCTCGAAGCTCGCTCGCGCAGCGGACGCGAGCCGGGCGCTGCGTTCCCTCCAGGGCATGCGCGACAGCGCGGCATCGACGCGGCCCTGCACGACCACCTGGCTGGCGGTGTCGCGCTCGGGCTTGAGCAGCACGGGGTTCATGTCCACGTGCGGCATCGCGCGTGCAGCCAGGGCCTGGAAGTACTGGGCCGAGCCGATCTCGCCGCATTCGCCTTCGAGTCCCGACGCCGACCTGTTCGCGTCCGGGGGCATGGACAACGGCACGACACGCGCGTTGTTGCTCATGTTCTGGGCCTTGAACGGCGCCACGTCCAGGCCCTCGCGCGCAGCCCAGCGGCACAGCGCGGTGGCCAGCAGGCTTTTTCCCGCCCCGCTGCTCGCACCCCAGACCATCAAGGCTGTCTTCATCCCGGTCGTCTCTCCGCCAGATCGAGCGCGTGCATGAACGCATCCTGGGCCGCCGGCGCCTGCACCGAGACGCGCCACCAGCCGGGCAGGCCGAACGACGACGTATCGCGCACGCCCACCTCGTGCTCGCGCAGCAGCGCCGGCTCGACCCAGATCCTCGGGCGCACGACCGCGTAGGGGGTCACGCTGGCCCGCACCTCGAAGCCGCGGGCGGACAGGCGCCGCAGCAGATCCGACTTCCAGCCGGCGAGCACGGCATGCGAGTCCGCCACCCAGGCCTGCGTCTCGGGCAGCGCCCAGGCCCGCAGCATCGCATCGGCGTGGGCCGACAGCGGCCAGGAGGGTGCAGCGGCCTGCAGGGCCTTGCGGCAGGCGGTCACGTCGTAGCCCGCCACGCCGTCCCCGCTGTCATGGGCTGGGGCCACGGCGTAGGCGCCGCGCACGCCGGTCAGCCCCAGTGCCTTGTTCGGGCTGTGCAGGACGAACACTGCATCGCGCCCGGATGCCGTCCACGCCGACGTTCCCTGCAGCCGCAGCGGCGCATACACCGCATCGAGTACGGCCGGAAAGCGGCGGGCATCCACATCGGGCGGGTCGCCATCCAGGCCCATCGGACTCGTCGGATCGGCGTACCAGCGCAGCGTGCAAGGCTGCCTACGGCAGGCGCTGCCTACGCGCTCCTCCCCCGACGCACCCTCGGCACCTTGCTCGCCTTCGACATGGCAGGCGCGCCCCCACGCGGCGGCGGCCACCGCGTAGTCACCGTAGGCCCACCGGGGCACCTGCACGGCACCGGGCCACAGCCGGCCGGTGACGGCGGTGATGCGCTGGATGAACTCGCTGGCGCTGGCCGCCAGCAGGATGCGTTCGGGCTCGACGCCATGCAGCGCTGCCAGGGCTTGCCGGACGGCCCTGGCAGCGGGGTCCGGATAGCGCGTGGCATCCGCCGCCTGCACGGCGGCCAGCGCCGTCGGGCACGGGCCCGCCGCGTTGGCACAGGTGGAGAAATCCCAGCGCGCGGCACCACGGGCATCGGCGCCGCCATGCACGCGCTGTTGGGCGTGTGGTGACGTGTGGCTCGTCGCGGGATGGCTCACCACGGCGCTGCCTTCATCAGCCCCGTCGCCGCCAGCAGCATCAACGTGCAGCCGACCGCCCGGCGAGCGGCCTGTCCTGCCACGACCAGGGCGCTGGCGATGGATGCGGCATCCGGCCTCGGCGCTCGTGCATTGAGCGTGTAGACGCCGGGCTTGCCGAGCCGGGCCCCGATGCGCAGTGCCATCGCCGCCATCGGCCAGCCACCGTTGGGCGACGGCGTCTGGTGTGCCTCGCGCGCGAGATGGGTGATGCTGGCCAGCCAGCTCATGCACCCGGCCGGCCGCCACAGCAGCGCCGCCGACAGACGCGCAGGTACGTAACCCAGGACATCGTCGGCACGTGCCGCCCACTTGCCGGCCCATTCCCAGCGGCCGCGGTAGCCCCACATCGAATCGAGCGTGTTCGCGGCGCGCCACGCCCAGGCCCCTGGCAGGCCGGCGACGATGAACCAGAACAGCGGTGCGACCAGCGAATCGTTGAAGTTCTCGGCCAGCGTCTCGATGGCGGTCTCGCGCACGCCACTCCCGTCGAGCTGGTTGACGTCGCGACTGCACAGGCGTGCCACCTGGGCGCGACCCTCGTCCAGGCCCCGCCCGAGGGCCATGTCGACGGCGCGCACCTCGTCCTCCAGCATCCGCCATGCAAAGGTCGGCTTCAGCACCAGGGTCAGGAGCGGAATGGCCGCCCCCGCGGGAACCGAGGACAAGGCTTGCTCGACGGCGAAGGCCGCTGCGGCGACCGATCCGACCAGCGCCAACCAGAACACCGTGCCGGCTGCGAACGCTGCCCGCGGCGCCCAAGCTCGAGCGCGAAGCCCCATCGGCGCAGCGATCCGACCGAACCACGCCACCGGATGCCAGGCGGAGCGCGGCTCACCGAAGAGCCGGTCTGCCATCCATGCCAGCAGCAAGGCGCCGCTCGCGTGTGTCCAGTCGGTCATCTGAGCTTTGTGGCGGCTGCGTGTCCTGCGGCGCGCTCCTCGGGGGTGCCGAAGCGGCGCCGCTGGATCTGCAGCATCACATCGTTCAGCGTGGCCTGCCCGACCATCATCGCCTTCCAGTGCGACAGGGGGTCGGCCAGGCTGCGGTACACGAGTTGCATCAGTTCCATGGCGGGTCCTTTCGTCGCTGAACGTCGATTGAGCGCCAGGTGCGCGCCGAGTCCGTCAATCCTCGATGCCGCGCTGGGCCGGCACGCCTTGCTGGTGGTGGTGCTTCACGAGCGCCATCTCGGTCACGGTGTCGGCCAGGTCGATCAGCTCCCGCGGTGCGTCGCGGCCCGTGAGCACCACGTGCACATGCGCGGGCCGCTCGCGCAGGCAGGCCAGCACGGGCTCCAGCGGCTGCCAGCCGTAGCGCAGCGGGTAGGTGATCTCGTCGAGCACGACGAGGAAGTGTTCGCCGGCACGGATGGTCGCCTCGGCGCGCGTCCAGCCGTCGCGGGCCAGCTGCGCGCTGTGCTCGAGGTCGCGGCTCTTCCAGCTGAAGCCGTCGCCCAGGCCCTCGATCGGGATGCCCAGCTGCTCGAACATGCGGTGCTCGCCGAAGCGGGCCGACGGCACCTTCATGAACTGGTAGATCTTCACCGGCTTGCCACGGCCGTGGGCGCGCAGCGCCAGGCCGAAGGCCGCCGTGCTCTTGCCTTTGCCGTGGCCGGTGTGCACGAGGATCAGGCCGCGGCGTTCGCCTTCGGCCTTGGGGCTGGGCGCGGTGGGGGGTGCGACGATGTCCATGATTCGGGTTCTCGGCGGGTTTGCGATGCGGTCAGCCCAGGTCCAGGGCCAGCGCCACGCGCGGGCGTCCGTGGGCATCGGACTCGATCCGGATGGCCCCGCCGAAGACCCGCACGAGCGCGGCCTGCACCGCCGGGTCGGTGGGTGGGCCATCGGCCTGCAGCGCGCCGGCATCCAGCACCAGCAGGCGATCGGCCTGCAGCGCGATCGGCAGGTCGTGCAGCACGCTGAGCACGGCGCGCGGCGCCGCGGGGGCGTGGGCCAGACTGCGGAACAGACGCGCCAGCGCCACCTGGTGCGGGGCATCGAGGTGGGTCGTGGGCTCGTCCAGCAGCAGCATCGGCGCCTCCGTGGCCAGCACGCGTGCCAACAGCACGCGCTGGCGCTCGCCGCCGGACAACTCGTGCAGCCGGCGGTGCTGCCACGGCATGCACTCGGTGAGCGCCATCGCATGGTCGACCGCCGTGCGGTCGGCAGCGCCCGGCGTGCCGAGCAGGCCGAGGCGGGCGATGCGGCCGAGCTCGACCGTCTCCCGCACGGTGAGCTCGCCGGTGACGTCGCCCTGCTGCGCCAGCCAGGCCAGCAGGCGTGCCCGGTCGGCGGGTGCCGTCCGGTGCACGTCCATGGGCGGCCCGGGCTCGTTCGTGCGAATGGTGACCTGCCCCGAGGCGACGGGCTGCAGGCCCGCGAGGGCGCGCAGCAGCGTCGACTTGCCGGCACCATTCGGACCGACGAGCGCCGTCCAGCCGACCCCGACCTCCAGGCTCACCCGCTGCAGCGCATCGCGCCGACCCAGGCGGACGGTCACGTCCTGCATGCGCAGCGTGGGAGTCATGTGCTCGTCCTCTGCTTGAGCAGCCACACCAGGTAGCCGCCGCCGAGCACGGCCGTCACCACGCCCACCGGCAGTTCCTCCGGGGCGATCAGCGAGCGCGAGATCACGTCGGCCCACAGCAGCACGGCGCCGCCCATGCCGGCGCTGGCCACCAGCAGCCAGGCATGCGTGCCCGGCGCATGGCGCCTGACGAGGTGCGGCGCCACCAGGCCGACGAAGGCCACGAGGCCGGCCTGCGACACCGCCAGCGCCGTGCCGAAGCTGAGCATCAGCACCAGGGCGAGCCGCACCCGCCCCAGGTGCAGGCCGAGGCTCGTGGCGCTGTCCTCGCCCAGCGTCAGGGCGTCCAGTGCCCGCGCGTGGCGGCGCGCCAGCAGCAGCAGCAGGCCCAGGCCGGTCAGCATCAGCGCCAGCGCGTTCCAGCCGAGAAAGCTCGTGCTGCCCAGCATGAAGGCCTGCTTGCCGCGCAGCGCATCGGGCGAGACGACGGTGATTAGGTCGCTGACGGCGCCCAGCAGCACGCCGATCACCACGCCGGCGAGCAGCAGGCGCAAGGTGTGTGCGGCGCCGCGTGCCAGCGACAGCGTCAGCGTGACCCCCACCAACGCACCGACGAAGGCGGCCGTGACGAGGCCGACGCGCTCGATCCAGGCCACGGTGGCCAGGCTGATGGTGGCGCCACCGAGCGCAGCCGCCGCGAGCACCAGCACGACGCCCAGTCCGGCGCCGGCCGCGCTGCCCAGCAGGTAGGGGTCGGCCAGCGGGTTGCGGAAGACGCCCTGCGCGATGGCCCCTGCCAGACCCAGCAGCGCACCCACCAGCGCCGCACCCAACGTGCGGGGGGCGCGGATCTGCCCGATCAGCAGGCCGGCGTCGGCACCGTTGAGATCCGTCCAGAAGGCTAGCGGAGAGAAGCCCGCCGAGCCCGTGGCCAGGCCGCAGGCCAGGCCCGCCACCACGGCCAGCACGATCCAGGCCGCGAGCCGGCGGCGCGCAGCAGCGTCGACCGTCGCGCCGGCATCGAGAGCTTGCGTGTCTGTACCGCTGAGTAGGGTGCTCATTCGGAGGTGCTCATCGGCTGTTTGCCGACCCCAGGCGTGCCAGACAGTCCGCCAGCAGGCCGGCGGCTTCGCCCATGCGCGGGCCGGGCCGGATCAGCATCTCGTACTGCGGCGTCTCGAAGCCGCAGAGCCGCCGGTCGCGCACGGCCGGCAGGGCATTCCAGCCCGGGCGGGCCACCAGGGCCGCCTGCTCGCGCTGCACGCCCATGATGAGATCGGGCTTCGCGCGCACGACGAACTCGGGGTTGAGCTTCGGGAACGGCCCGAGCTCCGGCGGCACGATGTTGCCCATGCCCAGTCGCGCCAGCGTCTCGCCGATGAACGACGTGGTGCCGGCGGCATAGGGACCGCCGCCGATCTCAAAGTAGACGCGCTGGCCGCGCAGTGCGCCGGGCACACGCGTGGCGGCGGCATCGATCTCGCGCATCAGCCCGGCCCAGACGCGGGCGCCTTCGTCCGGGTTGCCCAGCAGCCGCGCGACGAGGTCCAGGGTGCGGCGCACGTCGGCATGGCTCTCCGACTTGAGGCGCACGACGGTGAAGCCCAGCGCTTCCAGCCGCTCCATCGCACGCGACGACGTGGACGCCAGGATGAGGTCGGGCTTGAGGGCGGCGATCGCTTCGATCTGCGCATCGTCCAGCCCGCCCAGATGCGGCAGCTTGGCGATCTCGGCCGGCCAGTTCGAATAGCGGTCCACGCCGACCAGGCGGGAACCCACCCCCAGCACCCAGGCCGTCTCGGTGAGCGAAGGCAGCATGCTCACGATGCGCTGCGGTGGCGCGCTCAGGCGGTGCTCGGTCCCGCGGTCGTCCCGGACCTGGATCGGCTGCGCGGCCGCCCATGTAGGCACGAGCCACACACACGCGACCGCCAGCAGCCACCGTGCGCACAGGATCCACCGTGGCTGCGCGGGCCGGCGCGCGAAGCGCGGCGGGCTGGCCCAGACGGGGAGGGGCGGTGCCGTTGGTCGGAAGCGGATCAAGGTGCGTCCTTCACGGTGAGTTCGCAGCCGGCCACCATCAGGGTCACCCGCCCACACAGGCCGGCGACGGCCTGGTGGAGCAGGCCCAGCGTGTCGACGAAGTCGCGCGCCTCGCGCGACAACGGCAGCACGCCCAGGCCGATCTCGTTGGACACCAGCACCACGGGAGTGGGGCTGTCGCGCAGGGCCGCCAGCAGGGCCACGCGCTCGTGGTGCCAGAGCGCAGGCGAGGGGACGCGGCCGGCGGGGGGCATCAGCAGTTGGGTGAGCCACAGGGTCAGGCAGTCCACCACGATGAGCTGCCGCGGGTCGGCCAGCCGCTGCAGCGTGCTGCCCAGATCGTCGGCTGCCTCGATGGTCTGCAATCGGGGAACGCGTGCGGCCCGGTCGGCACGGTGCCGCGCGATGCGCTGGTCCATCTCGGCATCGCCGGTGACGGCGCCGGGCAGCGCCGTGGCCACGAGGGTGGCGCGCCGGTCGTCGCCCTCGGCCAGCCAGCGGGACGCGCGGGCTTCGGCGGTGCGCGACTTGCCGCTCTTGGCGCCGCCGAGGATGAGTTCGTGTCGTGAGGGATTCATGGCCTGGATGGTGAACCGGGCGCCGCGAAGACGGGCCTGTGATCGAACAGGCGGGCCGCGGCGGCTGGAGACGAAGGGAACCACGGGTGGAACCAGCTGGCCCGCAGAGAACCCTGCTCGTAGACCGCTTCGCCTTCGCCTTCGCCTGCGGCCGTTGACCGGCGCTGCGGCGTGGTGGACGCGGCTGGTCCCAGCGGCGTCTCGAACCGCGACCAGTGGAAGCTGTGGCCGCGCAGCGGCGGCACATCCTCCGGGGTGCCCGATTCGATCGCCAATGCGTGGGGGCCTAGCGCCGCCAGCCGGCGGCCCATCACGGCCGTGCCCGGCAGCAGGCCCCACAAAGCGTGCGATCGGCCGGCCGCATCGACGAGGCGCTCGGCCAGCGCCATCAGCCCACCGCACTCCGCCCACAGTGGCTTGCCGGCCTGAACATGCGCGGCGATCTGCGCGCGCAAGCCCACCAGCTCCGACAGCCGGGCTGCATGCAACTCAGGGTAGCCACCAGGCAGCCACACGGCGTCGCAGACCGGGAGGGGGTCGCCAGCCAAGGGCGAGAAGAACAGCAACTGCGCACCCAGGTCGCGCATCGTCTCGAGGTTGGCCGGGTAAATGAACGCAAAGGCAGCGTCGCGTGCGACGGCGACGCGTCGCCCTGCGAGGGGACGATGGTGCGTGCCGGTCCGGGCCGTCGAATCTGCGAGGGTTTGCGAGAGCGTTTCGGCGTTGGCGTCGCATACGCCACGCAGTGGCCAGCGCGGCCACTCTGCCAGGTCGCGACCGAGCGGCTGATTCGCCAGCGCGTCCGCCGCTGCGTCAAGCCGCGCCAGGGTGTCGCCGCCTTCTGCCGGCATCGTCAGGCCCAGGTGGCGTTCGGGCAGGACGATCGCGTCGTTGCGCGCCAGGTGACCCAGCCAAGGGCCGCCGTCGTCCTCCCTTGCCGGGTCCAGCGCGTCCCGCAACATGTCGGCGTGCCGTGCGCTGCCCACCCGGTTGGCGAAGACGCCCGCCCAGGGGAGCGCGGGTCGCCAATGGCGCAGGCCGTGGGCCAGCGCCGCAAAGGTGCCGGCCATCGCGCCGGCATCGATCACGGCCACGACGGGAATGTCGAAGCGCTGGGCCAGGTCCGCCGCGCTCGGATCGCCGTCGAAGAGCCCCATCACCCCTTCAATGACGACAAGGTCGGCCTCGCGGCTCGCCGCGGCAAGCCTCCTCGCACAGTCATCGGGTCCGTTGATCCACAGGTCCAGCGAGTCGACCGGGCGACCACTCGCCGCCTCCAGCCACATCGGATCGAGGAAGTCGGGTCCGCACTTGAAGCAGCACACGCGCCGACCCTGCCTCGCATGGAGACGCGCCAGTGCGGCCGCCACCGTGGTCTTGCCCTGACCGGAGGCCGGGGCAGCGATCAGCAGCGTGATGGCCATGGCGACGACTCACACAGCAATCTGCACGAGGCGGTGCTTCGGCTGTTCACAGCGACCAGCGCAGCGACACCTGGCCGTTGCGGCCGGCTGTTGCGTAGTTGCGTGCCAGCTCGTACGTTTTGTCGCCGAGGTTGTCGATGCGCGCCTCGAGCGACAAGCCCTTGGTCAGCTGCGTGCTGGCGTACAGGTTGACGAGACCATAGCCGCCCAGCACCTGCGTGTTGGATGCGTTCTCGTAGCGCTGACCGGCGGCCTGCACCTCGGTGCCCACCGTCCACCCGGCCAGCACGGTCTCGGCGCCGAAGGTCGCCAGGCGCTTGGCACGACGCTGCATCACCTTGTCCGTGATGGCATTGCGCGGGTCATGCCAGTCGAGCGAGCCGCGCAGCGTGACGCCGGCCAGCGTGGTTCGACCCGCCAGCGTCACGCCTTGCAACTCGGCTCGGCCGACGTTTTCGTAGCAACCGAAGCTGTTGACGCAGGGGCCGGGCGCGCCGAACACGATCAGGTTGCTGACCTTGTTGCGCCATGCCGTCACGCTGGCTTCGCCGCCGGCCGCAGCCCAGCGCAGGCCCAGTTCCACATTGCGCCCGGATTCGGGCACCAGGCTGGGCACGCCGTACTCGCTGAACCGCTGGAACAGGGTGGGCACGCGGAAGGAGGTGGCCGCCGCAGCGCTCACGCGCCAATCGGGCAGGAACTTCCAGCCCCAGGCCAGGCTGCCGGTGCTCTTGCCGCCGAACTCGCTGACGTTGTCGCGGCGCACGTGCGCCTGCAGGCCGTGGCCGCCGAAGTCGCCGCGCCAGCCCAGGCCGATGGCGTCCTGGTGGCGCTTGCCACCGAAGGCGGCACCGAAGGCCGTGGCCGGGTTGAAGAGCTTGTCCTCCCGGCGCTCCAGCGTGCCGGTCAAGACGTTGGTGCCGACCTTCTGCTCGTGCAGCAGCGTGTAGTCGCTCAGCGTCGTCTCGGTCCGGTAGAAGCTCGGCTGGGTCTCGTAGGTGCTCTTGGTCTGACCGACTTGCAGGCGGGTCGTCGCGTCGGCGTTCCAGCGGCCCTGCCACGCCAGGTTCCCGCTGCGCAGCGTGTGACGGTTCTCGTCGTCGGTCGTGGCCGAGCCGTCGTAGCCCGACTTGAGGTTGCTGGCGAGCAGCGACGCATCTACGCGATGGTCGGCGTTGATCTGGTAGCCCACGCGGCCCTGCACCGAACTGCGCTCCCAGCCGTCCTTGTCGGGGTTGTGGCCGGAGGCGCCAGGCTTCTTGGCGTCGAAGCCGTCGCTGCGGCCATGTGCTGCCGACAGCGAGTAGTTCAGCGCGTCGTCCGAGCCGCTCACGCCGACCTGGCCCTGCGCCGTGTGGTACGAACCCACGGTGAGCGAGGCCGTCGGGCGCGCCGGCCCCTGGCCGCGCTTGGTGAACAGCTGGACCACGCCGGCGACGGCGTCCGAGCCGTAGATGGCGGCCGCAGGGCCGCGCAGGATCTCGATGCGGTCGATCTGGTCGAGCGGGATCTGCTCCCACACCGCACCGCCTGTGGATTGCGAGTCCACCCGAACCCCGTCGATGTAGACGGCCGTATGGCGCGTTTCGCTGCCGCGGATGAACACGCTGGTCGACGTACCCGGGCCGCCGTTGCGCGCGAACTCGACCCCCGGCTGGCGCGCCAGCAGGTCGGCCACGCCGGTGACGCCCGCGCGCGCGATCTCGTCGCGGTCGATGACGGTCAGGTCGGCCAGCACCGTGGACAGCGGCTGCGGCGTCCGACTGGCGGTGATGACCACCTTCTGGAGCGCGGCCGGCGGCGCCGACTGGGCCATGGCGATGGGGGAAAGGGCAAGGGTTGCGCAGGCAGCGACGGCGCGCAGCGCGTGGCCGGAAGACAGTGAAGTCATGACGAGGAAACAGACCAGTCGCGCTCGACCGCTTCCCCGCAGTCCTGCGCCTCACAGCGCACGACCCAGGGCCGTGCGCCACCTCGTTGGCCGGTATCCGGGCTGACGGAGACTACCCGTGACGCCTTCCCAGGTGCCATCGCCCGGGTCCTGACCGGCGATGCGCTCCCAGTGGCCTGTTGTCACGAGCCGGCAAGCCATGGTGGCTTGCCGTCCGCTTACCGTTGCGGGGGCAGCTCAGGTTGGAGATCGATTCGTGGTGAATCGGCCTCCCCCTGATTCCCGTTGAACTGTCTTGGCTGAACACCTCGACGAGCACCAACGCGAATCATCATACCCTTTGTGACAGAGTTGGCTTCCTGACATCGAGCGTCAGCCGCTCACGAACGCTCAAGTTAGCTGACGCCGGCCCGCTCGAGCAGCAGTACTCGATGCGATTCCCAAGCACCGATCCGAACAGTGACTGCCGGCGATGGCACCGGAACATCGTTGGGTGGTTGCAGGTCTGGCCGCCGCTGGTGGGGGCAGTCCTCAACTTGTTCGGGTGTCAGCCGTGCGCAGGCCGACGACTACAATGCATTCCGATGCGCGCATTCCGTGTCCACGCCCGGTTCACCAGCTGGATCGCTGTGCTGGCGATGCTACTGGGCTCGCTCGCGCCATCGGTGACGTACGCCTTGGGATCGTCCATGGGGGCATCGTGGATCGAGATCTGCACGACCCAGGGTTCCAAGTGGATTCGGGCTGGCGATGACGGCTCCGAGCGTGCGCCAGGCTCGGCGCACCCGTTCGAGCACTGCCCCTATTGCTCGCTCAACACGCCCGCGCTGGGTATGCCGCCTGCGGCCATCGCGGCGCATCTGCCGCTGCGACTGGCCCACGAAGTCCCCCAGGCCTTCTTGGCCGCACCGCGCACCCTGCACGCCTGGGCGAGTGCGCAGCCGCGCGCGCCCCCGCTGTTCTCCTGATCGCCTGAACGCTGCGAGGCGCCGGTCGAACTGACCGGCCTTCGCACCCGTCGATCGCCGGGCACTCGCTTCGCAGGCGCCCGGCTGCAGGAGAACTCCGTGAACTTCCTCGAACGCGTCATGCGGGTCATGACGCACCTCAACATCGGGGCTGCGCTCGGCCTGGCAGCATGGGTCGCTTGGTCCGGCTGGCAGGTAGTCACCGGCCAGATCAACCCGTCGATACGGGTGGCGCAAGCCGTGACGCTCGCGAGCCTGACGCATGGCGGCCAGGCGGTGCCGATGCAACTTGTGCCCGTGGGAGCAGGTGGCGCTCAGCTGGCGCCATGCCATGAGCCGCAGCCGGCCTCCCGCGAGTCCGCCATGCCGCTTTCGGGAGAAGACCTGTGAGGTCCGATGCCGACTCCGCTGCCGAACCGCTCGGCGCTGACCAGCGTCGCCGCGTCCGCATCTTCGTGGCACTTCACCTGGGGGCCTTGGCGATGATCTACGCCATCGCATGGTCGGTGGGCGGGGGCTTTGCCGGGCCATCGATGCCTGCACCGGACGCGCTGGCCGCCGTGGCGCAGAAGGCCGAAGCGCCACTGATTCCGGTCACGCAGACCCCGGCGCCGGCTACGTCCGCGCCCGACCCGCTGCCGGCCTGGGCAGAGCGTGTCGAAACCCAGGCGCCCTGGGAGCAACGCTGACATGGCGTGCGCGCTCGGCCGTCATCGCTTCACCTCGGTGAGCCGCCGCGGCGCATTGGCGTTGGCGGCGGCGTTCGCCCTGGCCGCCTGCGACCGACAGCCCGACGACCGGGCGTTCCAGTCGATCGACATCACGGGCGCCGACTGGGGCCGCGACTTCCGCTTGCTGGATGCCGACGGCCGCAGCGTGCAGCTCGTGGACTTCCGAGGCCGCTGCGTGCTGCTGTTCTTCGGCTTCAAGCAATGCCCCGACGTGTGCCCCACGGCGCTGGACCGCGCGACCGACGCGATGCGGCACCTGGGACCGCAGGCTGCGCGGCTGCAGGTCATCGTCGTCACCGTCGATCCCGAACGCGACACGCCGGCCGTGCTGCGCGAGTACCCCCGCGCCTTGCACCCGAGCTTCATCGGGCTGCACGCCGACCTGGCCACCACCGCGGCCACCGCGCAGGCCTTCAAGGTCTTCTACCGCAAGGTGTCTACCGGCGGCAGCTACACGATGGACCACACGGTCACGAGCTACCTGTTCGATCCCAAGGGCCGGCTGCGCCTGGCGGTGAAGCACGAGCAAAGCGCCGCATCGGTGGCCGCCGACATCGCCCGCCTGTCGAAGGAGAACCCATGAACCGTTCGAACGGCTTGCGGCGCCAGGCCTTGTCCAGTCTGGCGGCAGCGCTGCTCGCCGCTTTCGCGTTGCCGTCGGCGGCACATGACTTCAAGCTCGGGCCGCTGCGCATCGACCACCCCTGTGCCACGTCGGCGCCGGCCGGTGCCGCCAACGGCGCCGCCTACCTGCGCGCCATCCGCAACACGGGCGAGGAGCCTGACCGCCTCGTCGGCGCCAGCACGCCGGTGGCGCGCGCGGTGGAGATCCACCGCAGCGTCGTCGATGCCCGGCAGGTGATGCGCATGCGCGCCGTCGACGGCATCGACCTGCCGCACAAGGCCGAGGTGCGGCTGCGCCATAGCGGCGAGCACCACCTGAGGCTGATCGATCTGAAGCAGCCGCTGAAGTACGGCGACCGCCTTCCGATGACCTTGCATTTCCAGAAGGCCGGAGAGCGGGAGGTCACGGTCTGGGTCCAGGTGCCGCGAGAAGCCAGCCCGCATCGACATTGAGCGATGAAGGTCAAGAGAACCGCACGAGGAGGGAGTCGTCATGGTCCAACGAACGCTGCCGCGAGCCCAGGTCCGAGAAACCGACTGCATCGACACGTCGGCGCACTCGGGAAGCGTGGCGGGATTGATCGGCGTCGATCGCATACTGCCTGTACGCGCCGCACATGGCGCGATCGGAGCGTCGTGCATCAGATAACGCGTGAGTCATCAGGCGAGCGTTCCGAACTCCTGGGATCGCCGTTCCCGCCATGAGGCTCGCCTCCTGCCGCCGCCGCTGGGCACGCTGGCTGGCCCTGCTGGCGCTCGTCGCGTCGACCTTCGCGCCGTCGCTGTCCCGCTTCGTCATCGCGGCGACGCTGTCCGGTGGCGACTGGGTGGAGGTGTGCACGCCGCAGGGCATGCGCATCGTGTCGGCGTCGTCGCGCAGTGGCGCCGCAGATGCCGCTGCGTCTTCGGGCTCGCGCGGCGGCTGGATGATCGCCGGCGACGTCTGCCCCTATTGCGGCACCGGCGTGCCCATGCCGGCACCGCCTCCCGCGGCCGGTGCGCGCCCACTTCCGGTCTCGCTGCGCAGCTTCGCCCTCCCGCCTCTCGACGCCCGCGTGGCCCAAGCCCGCCCGCTCACCGCGGCCGCTCCGCGCGGCCCGCCCACATGGTCCTGACGCCGCGACGTCCTTACGACATCGCCCCTGCCAGCGGTTTCGACGCCGACAACGCCGAACGACGTGTCCTTCGTCGTTTCGCGTGTGCCGAGCCGTTCCTCCGAGGGCCCGCGCGAGCGCAGCAGTCGCCTCGCACCCGGCCCCGGCACGCATCGCATCCAGGACCACGACACCATGTCCACTCGCTACCCCCGCATCGCCATCTGCCTCGGCGCGATCGCCACGCTCGCGCTGTCGGCCGCACCGACCATCGCCCAGACATCGGCTTCCTCACCCGAGCGCGACGGCGCCGACCCGGCTGCCTCGCCCGAACGCACACTGCAGCGCGTCGAGATCACCGGCACCGCTTCGCCCAAACTCGACGCGCGGCCCACCACCTCCTCGCGCCTGCCAGTCACCCTTCGCGAGACCCCTGCCAGCGTGGCCGTCATCGACCGCGAGGCCATCGACGCCATGGGGGCGCTCAACACCCAGGACGTGTACAAGGCCGTGCCCGGCGTCACGTTCTCCAGCCAGCCCGGTGCCTCGGGCTCGGCCTTCTATCGCGGCTTCGGCGCCGCGAGCCTGTCCCAGCTGTACAACGGCATCACGGTCCAGTACGACGCCATCGCGGCGCGGCCCGTGGATGCCTGGATCGTCGACCGCGTGGAAGCCATCGGCGGCCCCTCGAGCTTCCTGCACGGCAGCGGTGCCGTCGGCGGCACGATCAACGTCATCACCAAGATCGCGGATGTGCGAGGCGACGAGACCTATGGCCGGGCCATGGCAGGCACGCAGCGGCAGCTCGCCGCCAGCGTGCAGCGCGGCTTCGGCGCTGGCCCGGGCGACGGCCACGTGCTGCGCGCCGACGTGAACGCCACCCAGGGCACGCACCCGGCGATGGGCGACGACCGCAAGAGCTGGCAGCTTTCGGGGTCGTGGCGCGCGGCCCTCACATCGGACCTCGGCCACACGCTGGCCGTCGAACGCCAGCACGAACGCGTCGACCAGCCCTACTGGGGAACGCCCCTGCTGCGCGACGCAGCCAATGCCGTCGTCGGCGCGGTGTCGATCGACCCGCGCACGCGCGAGGTCAACTACAACGTGCTGGACGGCAAGTACCAACAGGATGTCACCTGGGCGCGCTCGATCATCGAGTGGCAGCTCGCGCCCGGGCACGTACTCCAGTTGCTCGGCGACGTCCCGCCCGATCTCGCGCAGCCGGCCGCCGCACTCGGCGCAACCACAGGCCTGACCTGCGGCATCGCGATGGGCCTCGGTGGTCTCCGGTCGGTGGATGTGCGCCTCGCGCGGCAGGTGAGCCGGCAGGCTGCGGTCCGCCGCAGAACTGTTGGCCGCCGGCGACACGGGGGCCGAAGTGGCTCGCCCTTGCGCACGTCCAGCAAGATGTCCATCCAGTACTTCACCTTCCAGCAGGGTGCCTTGCGCGCTCTTAACGCCCTCGGTGAAGCGCTCGCTGGCGCTGCCGAACAGCATGCGGTTGCGCCGAGCGACCTGCAGCTTCAGTTTCTGCACCAGCAGCTTGAGCATGTGGATCTCAGCGTCGCGCGCCTGCACCACAAGGCGCAGCGCCTCGGCGCTGTCCTCAGGCGGTGGGGGTGGCGCGGCGTCTTGCGGCATGGGTTCACTGTGCCCAGTGGCGCAGGCCCTGCGCACCCGGGGGTTCCCCGAGGTCAGTTCATACAGTACTCGGCCGCGCGCTCAGGCGGCCAGTTCGGGCGTGTACGTTCGTGCGGGCATGCGCCAGTCGATGCCCTCCAGCAGCATGGACAGCTGCGCCGGCGTCAGCGACACGCTTCCGGAGGTGGCCTGGGGCCAGACGAAGCGGCCACGCTCCAGGCGCTTGGACAGCAACACGAGGCCCTGGCCGTCGAACCACAGCACCTTGAGGATGTCGCCGCGGCGGCCACGGAAGACGAAGACGTGGCCGCAGAAGGGGTTGGCGGCCAGTGCGGTCTGCACGAGTGCGGCCAGACCATCGAAGCCCTTCCTCATGTCGGTGTGCCCGGCTGCGATCCACACCCGGGTGTTCGTCGGCACGCCGATCATCGCGAGCCCAGCAGCTCGAACACGCAGCGCAGGCTGGCCGGGTCGATGGCACCGCGCAGACGGATGCGGGCAGCGCCGACCTCGATCTCAATGCTGCCGGAGGTCGAGGGGGCGGCCGCGGGGCGCGGGGCAGTCGGGGAAGATGAGGTGGCCGCGGAAGCCGCGCCCGGCGCAACGACCTCCACGGGCAGCAACACGGCCGTGCGCTCACCCGCGCTCGATGCTCGGCAGGTGACGGCTGGGACGGCCAAACGCAGGTGCGCGCGCCGCCAGGCGAACAACAGGTTGGCGTTGATGCCGGCCTCCAGCGCAATGGCCGACACCGATACGCCAGGCTCAAGGCTGCGTGCGACCAACTCACGCTTGAACGCGATGCTGTGGGCGCGGCGACGCCGGCGGGTCGAGATCTTCGTGTCGGCCATGATGTGCATTGCCAAGTCTTGATGCACACCGTCCCAGGTGCGCAGGATCACGCGATCCTGCTGACTGCCTCGCCGTCGCGCCAGAGGGTACTGGGGCCACGCTTACCCACGAAGCGCGGGTTGGTACCCTGGTCCCCGTACTCCAGCCGCGTGATGACGCGCCGCTCGTGGCTCCAGCTCTTGGCCGCATAGCTGAACTCACCGATCAGCCGCTGCTTCGATCCGCTGGCCTCGTAGGCATCGGCCAGGCAGGCCTCGGCCACCTCCACCGCCGCGTTCAGCCGCGCATTGCGCGCCAGCCCGACGATGTAGCTCACGTCCGAGCGCTCGCACCATTGCAGGAGCCGGCGGCGGCAGAAGCCCGAGTCCGCGCGCACGATGAACCGGGTGTTCGGCCAGGCCTGGCGCAGTCGCGTGACGATCAGCTTGATCACCGCCGCCGCATGCTTGACGCCATCGATCTTGCTGGGCCGAAGAACGCACGCCAGCAGCGCCTGGCCGCAGAACACGTACAGCGGCAGGTAGCAGTGATGGTCGTAGTAGGCGTGGAATTGCGACAGCTCCTGCTGGCCGTGCAACGGCACGTCCGAGGCGTCGATGTCGAGCACCAACTCCTCGGGCGCCTTGGCGTGACTAAGCACGAATTGGTCCAGCAGCACGCCATGCAGCGCCACGGCCTGTGCACGGGTGGCCCGGTTCTCCAGCCGGCTGAAGGTCGGCGCCGAGGCCAGGGCCTCATCGCGGCCGACGGCCGTCTGCATCAGAAGATCGTCGCGCAGTGTCTTGTGATCGTTGAGGTCCTCGTAGCCGCAGCACAGGCCGTACAAGCGCTGCGCGAGCATCTCGCGCAGGCCATGGCGGATGCGCTCGGGATCGCGCGGATCGGGGATCGCCGCCGCGGTGGCCCGGCTCAACCCCAGACGCTCATCGAGCTGACACAACAACAGCAAGCCACCGTCGCTGCTGAGATCTCCTCCGGTGAAATCGGCTTCGATGACGCGCCGACCATTGCGCCCGAAATCGACCTTCGCGTGCGTACACTTTGGCATCGGCAGTCCTCGGTTGTCATAGGGGGTAAGAGTCCTATGTCAACGCGCCTCGGCACGAGGCTGCCGACCTACTGCCCGTGAAATATCCGGGCTAACGCGGTCGCGTAACAAACGAACGCTTGTTAGGTATAGAATTCCGTCGAGCAAGCAGTGCAAAGCGCACGGAGGTCGACGGCCATGGCTTTGAGTGGGTCAACGTCAGCAACGCGAAGTTTGCGCGGACGATCCGCGATCACCGGGGCGGGGCGATCGGCGGTGGGCCGGGTGGAGGGCCGCAGCGTCATGGCCCTGGCGACCGACGCCGCTCAGGCGGCACTGGCCGATGCCGGGCTCGATCGTGGCGCCATCGACGGCGTGCTGACGAGCGTTGCCTTCGCGGCTCCGTTCCACCGCTTCAGCGTGGCCTTCAGCGAGTACTTCGGCATCGCCCCGACGTTCTCGAACACACTGCAGGTGTCCGGTGCGACGGCGGCGACGATGTTCAACATGGCCGCGGCGGCGATCACGGCGGGCCTGGCGAACAACGTACTCGTGCTCGGCGCCGACAGCCTGCTGACGGGGCTGTCCCCCGACTTGGCGCTGCGCTCGATGACCGAGAGCCGCGACCAGCAGTACGAGATGCCGTTCGGAATCCCGGTCGCGAACACCTTCGCGATGACAGCGCACCGGCACATGAAGGAGTTCGGCACCACGTCCGAGCAGTTCGCGAAGGTCGCCGTTATCCACCGCGAGCACGCGATGCGCACGCCCGACGCGCAGATGACCATGCCGATCACGGTCGAGGACGTGCTGAACTCTGGTTGGGTGACCACGCCATACCACAAGCTCGATTGCTCGCTCATCTCAGACGGCGCCGCGGCGTTCGTCGTAAGTGCCGCTGACCGTGCTGCCGCGGGTCGAAGCAAGCCGATCTACATCCTCGGTGGTGGCGAGTGCTACACCCACGAGCACATCTTCCTGATGCCGTCGCTGACGACGACCGGCGCCGTTCAGTCCAGCGCGCGGGCGTATGCGATGGCCGGCGTGGCCCCGCGCGACATCGACGTAGCCGGTGTGTACGACTGTTTCACCGGGACGGTGGTGATGATGCTCGAGGACCTGGGGTTCTGTCCAAAGGGTGAGGGCGGGCGCTTCGTTGACGACCGCCAGATCACCTACGGCGGGAGCATCCCGATCAATACGCACGGCGGTCTGCTGTCGTTCGCCCATCCGGGCATGCCGGGTTCCCTGTTGCACTTCCTGGAAGTGGTCGAGCAATTGCGCGGGCGTTGCGGGGAGCGGCAGGTGGCGGGTGCCGAACTCGGCCTCGTGCATAGCCTGGGCGCCGGCTTCGCCACGCAGGCGACCACCATCCTCGGCACGGAGGCCACGCTGTGAGACGCATTGACCCTAGCGAGGCACACATCAAGCCGCTGCCCACACCTGACGCCGACTCGCAAGCCTACTGGAACGCCATGAAGGAAGGCCGGCTACTGCTGCAGCACTGCGGTAGCTGCGGCCATATTCAGTTGTACCAGCAGGCGGTCTGCCGGCGGTGCCTCGGCGCGCAGCTGGTTCACCGGCCCGCGAGCGGTCGCGGAAAAGTCCACTCGTTCAGCGTGGTGCACCGGGCTCCGGGCCCGGCTTTCAAACAGGACACGCCCTATGCCGTGCTGCTGGTCGAGCTCGAAGAAGGGCCGCGCATGATCAGTTCGCTGGTCGATGAGGACCCGATGTCGATCGACTTCGACGCATCCGTCGAGCTGGTCTGCGAACCAGCCGGCATGGGCGCTGTATTACCGCGGTTCCGGCGGGCGAATCGATGACTCGTGGAGCACTCGGCATGTGCGGCGACGCTTCGGGACGCAAGTCCGGGGCTACCGAGCCCGTCCGGCAGTTGCTGGAAATTCGCTTTCGCATCGACGTGCCATTTCCGGGTCGGGCGCTGCAAATTCCGTGTGGTTCTGACGGACGAGTCGAGCTCGATGCGCTGGACGATGTGTGCCGGCAGGACTATCCTCTTCGCGCGCATTCTCGAGAGGCTGGGGCGCGCCAATAGCCGGATAGTCGGCGACACCTCGATGCCTTCGCCGCCATGACTCGAACCGCAGGGGTCGAGCGACGAAAAGAAAGACGGCGGGAGCGAGTCCCGCCGCCGAAAGGGTTGCCGGTCAAGAGACCATCAACCTAGGAAATCGTTCATGATGGCCTAGAAGGAGTGGCGCACCCCTGCCGCCAGGCCGTACACCTTGTCATTCGCGACAGTCACGCCGGAGTTCCACAGCGGCAGTACCGCGATGTCCTTGTTGTTCACATGTCCGAGCATCGCGAACAGCGCCGTCCGGCGAGACAGCAGGTAGTCGGCGTTCAACACCACCTGCTTGGACGAATTCGAAGAGGCGGAATCCTTGAGGTTCCAGTACTGCGCAGCGACGGTCAGCAGCGGCGTTGCCTTGAAACTCGCGCCGACGGTCCAGAACTTCGAGTCTCGGAAGCCTACGACGCGTTCGTCGTTGTTGACATCGTCGAACGCGACATGGACCTTGAACGAGCCGAAGTTGTAGGACCCCGACAGGATCATCCACTTCACCGCATCGCCAGCGAGGTTCTCGTCGCGCTGGTAGCTGAGCGAGATGGCCAGCGGTCCGTCGTTGTAGCCTACATTACCGCCGACGTTGCGCCCCGTCACGCCTTCCCCGAGCGCGACGTGTGCGGAGAAGTCGATAGGGCCGAACTTCGGACTGTCGTAGCGGATCTGGTTGCTGTTCCAGAAGTCGTTGCTGATACCCTGCGCCGCCAGGTTTGTCGCCATGCCCGTATTGATGCCGGAGGGCGTCGCGCTCACCGTCGCGGCCTGCTTGATCACCGCGGCGGTGTAGTTGCGCCCGAAGGTGACTTCACCGAAGCCTCCGCGGAGACCGACATACGCATTGCGCCGCCAGAACGCAGGCGTGGTGGCGGAAGCGCAGGCTGCAGCCACGTTACATGCCCCCGAAGCTGCGCCGCCAGCTACCGAACCGTTCTTCGCGTCGAGCGGAGACTCCAGGTTGAAGAAGGCCGCCAGGCCGCCGCCGAGGTCTTCCGTGCCCCTGACGCCAAAGCGCGACGAACTGCCCGTGTCCGAGTTCAGCCGGAACTGGCGGTCGTCGGCCGTGTTGGTGCGACTGACCATCGCGGGCGCGATATCAATCAAACCATAGAGGGTAACGCTCGATTGGGCCTGCGCCGCCAGCGAGGCGGTCGCCATCAGGCTGCCAAGAAGAATGTTGTGTAGTTGAGGTCGGTGGAAAGCCTTGCGGTGTGGCTTACATCACAAGTCGGCTACCAAACGTATGTTAGACAGCATCGCTCGCGCTGAACTGCGGGCTTTCCCGCGGACGGTGCTGAAAGGCGGTCGGACTTCGAAACCGTGGAGCCGCCCTGTTCGGGGACTACTCGCGCTGCAGGCCGGCGGCGCTAGCGGCGGCCGCGTAGCGCCGCATCTCTCCGCTCATGAAGTTCGCGAACTGCTCGGGCGTGCCGCCGACTGGCTCGACGCCCTTGGCCAGCAAGGTCTGGCGCATGCCGTCGGCCTGCAGGCCGCGCGTGACGGCCTGGGCCAACTTGTCCAGGATGGGCCTCGGGGTGCCGGCGCGGCCAACGAGGCTAAGGACAGTCTGCACAACCCTGCTTTCGAGGCGAGGCGAGGCATGGCGGGGGCGGATCGTGTCGTGATGTGGGATCGGCAGGCCTTTTGACGGCGCTTTGCGGCGTGAGGCAGGCGATTTCAGCCCGCTCAGCGCCATTGCGCCGCGTCGCAGGCGCACTCATCCCCGCGCTCCCAGCACTTCCCGCCGGACCATCCACAGATTGCTCAAAGCGAACAGCATCGTCAGCCGCGCGGTGTTCTTGGACAGGCCACGGTAACGAACCTTCGCATAGCCGAACCGCTGTTTGACGACCCGGAACGGGTGCTCGACCTTGGCCCTCTCGCTGGCCTTGAGTTGTTCGGCCTTCTCCAGCATCCTGGCCCACTTGTGGGTCGTGTTCAGCGCCCTGCGTTTGCCCGGCTGCATACCTACGAACCAGGTGGGGCCCTGGGCCTCGGGCGCTTGTCCACGCCGCGGTAGCCAGCGTCGCCGAAGGCGGCTGGCTCTTGGCCGTGCAGCAGCGCACCGGCCTGCGTCACGTCGTCGACGTTGGCCGCCGTGCCGATGACCGTGTGCGCCAGTCCCGACTCGGCATCCACCCCGAAGTGCGCCTTCATGCCGAAGTGCCACTGCTTGCCCTTGCGGGTCTGGTGCATCTCGGGGTCGCGCTCGCCCTGCGTGTTCTTCGTCGAACGCGGCGCAGCGATGATGGTGGCGTCCACCACGGTGTCGGTCTTGCGCATCAGGCCGTGCTGCGCCAAACCTGCGTTGATGGTGGCCAGCACCTGCGGCGCGAGCTCTTGCTTCTCCAGCAGATGTCGGAACCTCAGGATGGTGGTCTCGTCGGGCATGCGGGCTGCACCGTCCAGGCCCACGAAGCGGCGGTACAGCGGGCGCTCGTGCAACTCCTCCTCCATGGCCGGATCGCTCAGGTTCCACCACAGTTGCAGGCAGTGGATGCGCAGCATGGTCTCAATGGGAAATGGCGGTCGTCCGCCCAGCGCCTGATGCGCGCCTCGGGCATGTGGCTGATCAACGCGACCAGCGCAGCCCAAGGCACGACCCTGGTTCATCTCGTCGAGGAAGACCTCTTTGCGGATCTTCTTGGGCAGCGGGTTCAGGCCAAACGTCATCTGATCCATGCCCCGCATCGTCATGCGCCATCACGCAGCGCACCAGTCGGAATGACCAGAGGTCTTGCAGACTTTCCTTAGTCATTCGGCCCTTTGGAGGAGATTATGCAAGGCCGCTCAATCTTCCGGTCGTCCAGCTGGGCGGCCTTCTCGCTGCTTGCGGCGGCGGCAACGATTGCCGCCCACCGCAATGGCCTGCCGCGACTTCGTCGGCAAGACCATCACGGGTGCGGCCGTGCCGGCGGCCGGTCGCACAATGCGAAGATGCGATCAGGCAGCGCGAGCCACTGCCGTGTCCGATCGAACGAGGAGATGAATGCCGTGGAACCCGAAAGCCTGGAAGGCCGGCGCGTGCTGGTGACCCAATCGACGGTCTTCGTCGGCCCTGTGCTGTGCGAGGTGCTGGCCGCGCGCGGCGCTGAGGTCGTCGCCAACGACGAACGGCTGGACGCCCCCGATGCAGCCGAGCGCGTCGTGCGGGACGCCGGCACCATCGACGCGCTGGTGATCAACCTGGGCATTCCGGCCGCCGGCACGCTGGCCGCCGAGGTCGGCGACGCCGAGTGGCGCGAGGCCTTCGCGGCGATGGTGGATCCGCTGCCGAGGCTGGCGCGCACCGTGCTGCCACAGATGATCGCGCGCCGCTCGGGCAAGATCGTGCTGCTCGGCAGCGCGGCCGCCCTGCGCGGGCAGAACCGCGCGTCGTCCTACAGCGCGGCCCGGGGCGCGCAGCTTGCCTGGGCGCAGGCCGTGGGCGCCGAAGTTGCGCGCCACGGCGTGCAGGTCAATGCGCTGGCGTTCAATTTCGTCGACACGCCCACCTACTTCCCGCCTGAGGTGAAGGCCAACCCGCGCTTCCAAGAGCGCCTGAAGCGCGAGGTGCCGCTGGGCCGGTTGGTCGGCGCGCGCGAGGCGGCCGGGTTCGCCGCGCACCTGTGCAGCGCAGCCGCGGACTGTTTCGTCGGCCAGGTCTTCTCGGTCAGCGGCGGCTGGGTCGCGCGGTAGCGGCAACGGCCATCGCGCCCGCCACCCGTTGGGTGGTGCGGATGCCGTGGGCCGGATGCGGATTGACCAACAACCGAACGTTTGTTAGTCTGCGCATTCGGGTGCCGCGCCGTCCGCGCGGCACGTTGTTGTCCCAAGGCGATGGAGTACAGCGCCAGCCTGTCGGGCGGCGCGAGCGTCGCCGCCCACGCGGGAGCATCGCATGCGCATCGGCAGCGTCGAATTCGAGAAAGTGGGTCGCATCGCGGTCCTCACCCTGGACGAGCCGACCAAGCTCAACGCCATCTCGCTGGGCATCCGCCAGGGCCTGACCGAGGGGCTGGCGAGGATCGACGCCGACCCCGATGTTCGCGTCGGCATCCTCACCGGCCGCGGCGACAAAGCCTTCTGCGCTGGCGCTGACATCAGCAGCTTCCCTGAGACGCCCGAGCAGGCGCGCGACTTCATCGCCGGCGTGCTGCCGGTGCTCGAGGCGCCCGAGCGCTGCCGCAAGCCGCTGATCGCCGCGGTCAACGGCATCGCCTTCGGCGGCGGCTTCGAGCTGGCGATCGCCTGCGACTTCATCCTCGCCTCCGAACGCGCCAGGTTCGGGGTGCCCGAGATCCAGCTCGGCCTGCTGCCCGGCTTTGCGCTGCTGCGGCTGCACCAGATCGTCGGGCGGCCGAAGGCCAAGGAGATGAGCATGCTCGGCGAGCCGATCTCCGCCGCCGATGCGGCGGCGCTGGGTATCGCACTGCGCACGGTGGCGCCCGAGAAGTTGATGGACGAGGCGATGGCCTTCGCCGAGAAGCTGGCCGCCAAGCCGCAGATGGCGCTGCAGATGGCCAAGTCGTTCTACAACAAGGGCATCGGCGGCGACGACATGCGCTATGCCATCGACGCCTTCCCGTTCCTGTTCCAGACCGACGACGTGAAGGAAGGCGTGGCCGCCTTCCGCGCCAAGCGCAAGCCCGTCTTCAAGTGACCGGTCGCGGCGCACGATGAGTCGGGCGGTGCTGCACAACGCGTTCTGCGATGCCTGGGGCATCGAGGTGCCGATCTTCCTGGCCGGCATGGGCGTGGGCGGCCGCGCCACGCCGCCGGCGCTGGTGGCCGCGGTGTCGCAGGCCGGGGGCCTCGGCGTGCTCGGCTGCTCGGGCCTGTCGCCGGAGGAAACGCGGCGCCGTATCCGCGCCGTGCGCGCGCTGACCGACAAGCCCTTCGGCGTGGACCTGCTGCTGCCGGCGCGCATCGCCGACGCGCCGCCCACGCGCAGCGCGGTGCGCGACGAGATCCGTGCCCGGTTCCCCCAGCATGCCGCGTTCGTGCAGGAGCTGATCCGCCGCTACGGTCTGCCCGACGTGAAGCCGGCCGACGAGACGGTGGTCAACATCGAGTACGCGAAATCCGTGCTCGAGGTCATCTTCGACGAGCGCGTGCCGGTGTTCGCCGCCGGCCTGGGCGACCCCGATTTCCTGCTCGACCGCGCGCGTGCGCAGGGCATGAAGCTGCTCGGGCTGTCGGGCTCGGTGCGCAACGCGGTGCGGCAGAAGAAGACCGGCGTGGACGCCATCGTCGCGCAGGGCACCGAGGCCGGCGGCCACACCGGTACGGTCGCGTCGCTGCCGCTGATCCCGCAGGTGGTCGATGCGGTGAGCCCGACGCCGGTGCTCGCCGCCGGGGGCATTGCCGACGGGCGCGGCATCGTCGCCGCGCTGGCGCTGGGCGCGCAGGCGGTGTGGATCGGCACCGCCTTCCTCGTCGCCGACGAAGGCGAGCTGTTCGACGCCTGCAAGGACCAGATCGTCGCCTCTGATTCGGAAGCCTTCCGCATCAGCAAGATCTGGACGGGCAAGACCGTACGCGCGTTCCACAGCGAGATCTCGCAGGCCTGGGCCGAGTCGGGCCTGCCGACGCTGGAGACGCCGCACCAGCGCATCCTGATGGAAGACTTCCTCGCCGCGGCGCTGGCCGCCGGGCGGCACGATCTCTTCTACAACATCGCTGGACAGGCGGGCGGGCTCGTCAAGGGGCGGCGGCCCGCGAAGGACATCATGGCCGACCTCGTCGACGGCGCGGTCGAGCAGTTGCGCCGCCTGCAGCGCGACCTCGTCATCAGCCTGCCCTGATCCCGCTTCACCGAAGGAGAACCATGGCCAGCAAAGCCATCGTCAGCGGCGTCTACGACACGCAGGTCGGTTCGCTGCCGGAGAGCACCTGCATGTCGCTGCACGCCGAGGCCAGCCTCGGCGCGCTGGCCGACGCGGGCCTGAAGCTGTCGGACATCGACGGCCTGCTCACAGCGTACTCGTTCGCCTCGCCGCAGCTGATGCTCGGCGGCGTGCTCGCCGAGTACCTGGGTTTCAGGCCCAAGGTCAATGCGTCGATCTGCATGGGCGGCATGACCGGCGGGCTGCTGGTGCGGCATGCCGAATCGCTTGTGCGCTCGGGCCTGTGCCGCCACGTGCTGTGCGTGACCGGCGACAACCGCCTCACCGGCATGGGCGAGAGGGTGCAGGCCGCACTCGCCGACGTGGGCCACGCGCAGTACGAGCAGCCCTACGGCATGAGCGTGCCGGCGGCCTTCGCGATGGCCGCGCAGGTCTACTTCCACGAAGGCTGGCTGAACGGCGACCACCTCGCCGCGGTGGCGGTGAACCAGCGCGCCAACGCGGCGCTGCATCCGCAGTCGCACATGAAGAAGCCGATCACGATGGACGACGTGCGCAGGTCCAAGGTGATTGCGTCGCCGCTGCGCATGCTCGACTGCTGCCCCGTCTCCGACGGCGGCGCGGCGGTGATCGTCAGTGCTTCCGAGACCGGGCGCGACAGGCCCAAGCGTTCCGTCGAGCTGCTCGCCACCGGCGAGGGCCATACGCACGAGCACATCTTCGCCGCGCCGTCGCTGGTGGACTTCGGCTGCCGCGAATCGGTGGGCGAGGCGCTCGGCCACGCCGGACTGAAGCACACCGACATCGACAGTGCGCACATCTACGACTGCTTCACCAGCACGCTGCTGATCCAACTCGAGGCTATGGGTTTCTACGAACGCGGGGCGGCGGGCCCGGCGGCGCTGGCCGGCGAGTTCGCCATCGGCGGCAGGTTCCCGCTCAACACCAACGGCGGGTTGCTGTCGTACGGCTCATCGGGCCCGGCCGGCGGCATGTTCCATGTCGTCGAGGCGGTGCGCCAGCTGCGCGGCGAGTGTGGGCAGCGCCAGGTGAAGGACGCCGAAGTCGCGCTCGCGCACACGCTGGGAGGCATCTTCTCTGGCCACTGCTCGATCCTGCTGGGGAGGGCCTGACGATGGCCGACACGCAAGCCAAGCCGGTGCCGGTGCCCGATGGCATCAGCCGTCCGTACTGGGAAGGCGCCAACCTGGGCGAGTTCCGCTACCAGCGCTGCGGCGCCTGCGGCAAGGCGCAGTCCTATGCGCGCAACGCCTGCGTGCACTGCCACGCCACCGATCTGCAATGGCACAAGGCCGCGGGCGGCGGGCGCATCGCGAGCTTCTCGGTGATCCACCGCGCGCCGCTGGCGGCCTTCGCCGGCGACACGCCCTACGTGCTGGCACTGGTGGACTTGGACGAGGGCTTGCGCTTCATGTGCAACGTGCTGCGCTGCGACCCGGCGCAGGTGTGCATCGGCATGGCGGTGCGCGTGTGCTTCGAGTCGCGCCCCTGCAGCGAGCAGAAGATTCCTCAAGTGGAACCCGCATGAGCGAGAAACCGATCTTCAACTATGCCCACTACGAGCCGGGCAGGCATTACGGCGCGCGCGATTTCGCGGTCGACGAATCGACCGTCGCGAAGTGGCGCAGCGTCTACCCGCACGACGACGATCCGGGCGTGATGCCCGCCGGCATGCTGGCGATGATCGTCATCGACGCGGTGCTGGCGCTGAACTCGCCGCGCCCGCCCGGCGGCGTGCACGGCGGCCAGACCTTCGACATCCGGCGCATGCCGCGCACCGGCGAGACCCTCCACACCGACGTGTGGTGCCTCGACAAGGAGATTAAGAAGGACCGCAAGTGGGTGCGCGTGCGCAGCGAGACGCGCGCGGTCGGATCGAACGAACTGCTGTTCACCGGCGTCATGACGACGCTGGTGGCGCAGTAGACGCAGCAGAGGAGGAGTGCCCGTGCAGGCGAAGCTGACACCATCGACCAAGCACGTCGACTTCGACACCATCCTGAAGTACGCAGCGGTGACGAACGACTACAACCCGATCCACGTCGACAAGGAATTCGCCGCCAAGAGCCCGATGGGCGGCATCATCGCCCACGGCACGATGTCGGTGGCGCTGATCTGGCAGGCGCTGAAGAACACGCTCGGCGTGCAGGCGCTGAACCGCATCCACCTCGAGATCCGCTTCGTGCAGCCGGTGCGCATCGACGACGACGTGACCGGTGGCGGCGAGCTGCGCGCCGGCAGCGAGCCGCCCGCCTACGACGTGTGGGTGCGCAACGCCAAGGGGCAGGACGTCATCAAGGGCACGGCGACGCTCAAGCCCACAGGAGCATCGGCATGAGCCTGAAGAACACCGCCTGCATTGCCGGCGCCTGGGAACACCCGACACGTCGTGCCGATGACAAGTCGGTGGCCCAGCTGCATGCCGAGGTCGCGCGCGGCGCGCTGGCCGATGCCGGGCTGACGCTCAAGGACGTCGATGGCTACTTCTGCGCCGGCGACGCGCCGGGGCTGGGGGCGCTGTCGATGGTGGACTACCTCGGCATGAGCGTTCGGCACGTGGACACCACCGAGACCGGCGGTTCGTCGTACCTGGTGCACGTGGCGCACGCCGCCGCGGCCATCGCCGCCGGGCGCTGCAACGTCGCGCTGATCACGCTGGCCGGCCGGCCCAAGGCCGAGGGCATGGCCACCGGCACCGCGCCGCGCAACTACGGCCCCGCGCCCGACGTGCCCTTTGAGCTGCCCTATGCGCCGACCACGGTCAACATGTACGCGATGGCGGCGATGCGCCACATGCACGAGCACGGCACGACGGGCGAGCAGCTCGCGTGGATCCGCGTCGCCGCCTCGCACCACGCGCAGCACAACCCGCACGCGATGGTGCGCGACGTGGTCACGGTGAAGGACGTGGTCGGCTCGCCGATGATCGCCGACCCGCTGCACCGGCTGGACTGCTGCGTCATCAGCGACGGCGGCGGCGCGCTGGTGGTGGTGCGGCCCGAGATCGCGCGCAGCCTGAAGCGGCCGGTCGTCGACATCATCGGCACCGGCGAGTACCAGCGCGCGCAGAGCGGCGGCAAGGTCGACCTGCTGACCACCGGCGCGGCGTGGACCGGCAAGGCCGCGTTCGCCGAGGCCGGCGTGAAGCCCTCGGACATCCAGTACGCGTCGATCTACGACAGCTTCACGATCACCGTGCTGCTCACGCTGGAGGACCTGGGCTTCTGCGCCAAGGGGCAGGGCGGCCGCTTCGTCAGCGACGGCAACCTGATTGCCGGCACCGGCAAGCTGCCCTTCAACACCGACGGCGGTGGCCTGTGCAACAACCACCCGGGCAACCGCGGCGGCATGACCAAGGTGATCGAGGCCGTGCGGCAGTTGCGCGGCGAGGCCCACCCCAAGGTGCAGGTGCCGAACTGCCGGCTCGCGCTCGCGCACGGCACCGGCGGTTCGCTCGGCACCCGGCACGGCAGTGCCACCCTGATCCTGGAGCGCGCATGAGTCTGAACATCGGCCGGCGCCAGATGCCGGCGCCCACCGTCTACCCCGACGCCAAGCCGTTCTGGGATGCTGCCGCCGAGGGCCGGCTGCTCGTCAAGCGCTGCCGCGACTGCGGCGAGCACCACCACTATCCGCGCGATGGCTGCCCGTTCTGCGGCAGCCTGAACACCGAGTGGCGACAGGCCGGCGGGCAGGGCACGATCTACAGCTTCAGCGTCATGCGCCGTGCCGAGGTGCCCTATGTCGTCGCCTACGTGACGCTCGACGAGGGCCCGTCGATGATGACCAACATCGTCGATGCCGATGCCGACGCGATCCGCATCGGCCAGCGCGTGGCGGTGCGGTTCCAACCGAGCGAGGGTGGGTCGCCGCTGCCGGTGTTCGTGCCGGTGTGACCTTCGTTGGCCGGCAAGGCTCGGACCGCGTTGGATTCAAGCCAGCCAGCGCTTGCGCCGCCGGTAGTGCTTGATGTCCTTGAAGTCGCGGCCCTCGGCCCCGCCGAGGTAGGCCTCGCGGATGTCGGGGTTGTCGCGCAGCACCTCGGCCTTGTCGTGCATGACGACGCGGCCGTTCTCGATCAGGTAGCCGTGCGAAACCACGTCGAGCGCGGCGATCGCGTTCTGCTCGACGAGCAGGATCGACATGCCGTCCTCGCGGTTGATGCGGCGCAGGATGTCGAAGATCTCGGCCACGATCAGCGGCGCCAGGCCGAGGCTGGGCTCGTCGAGCATCAGCAACTTGGGCTGCGTCATCAGCGCGCGGCCGATGGCCAGCATCTGCTGCTCGCCGCCCGAGAGATAGCCGGACTTGGCGGTGCGGCGCTGCTGCAGGCGGGGGAAATAGCTGTACACGCGGTCGCGGTTGCGCTGCATCTCGGCGCGCCCGCCGCGCACCGCCGAGGCGGCGATCAGGTTCTCGTCGGGCGTCAGGTGCTCGAAGACCCGGCGGCCCTCGAGCACCTGCGCGATGCCGAGCTTGACGCGGTCTTGAGGGGCGAGCTTGCCGATGTCCTGGCCCATGAACTGCACGCTGCCGCGCGTGATCTCGCCGCGCTCGGACTTGAGCAGCCCGCTAATGGACTTCAAGGTCGTGCTCTTGCCGGCGCCGTTGGCCCCCAGCAGCGCCACCATCCCGCCCTGCGGCACCTCGATCGAGACGCCCTTGATGGCGAGGAAGACGTGGTCGTAGATGACCTCGATGTTGTTGAGCGTCAGCGCGTGGGTCATCGGAGGCTCGGGCGCGTAGAGGTTGCGATCACTTGTTCGCTTTGGCGAAGTCGGCCGAATTGGCCTTGATGAGCGTGTTCACCAAGCCGGTGTAGTCTGCGAACCAGGGCGTCTGCGGCACCCACTTCGTCCCGTCCCACATGTCGATGCGGGTCTTGCCGCCGCCGCCGTGGTCTTGTGGAGTCACCGTGATCGGCGCCATGAAGCCCTTGGCGTCGAAGTTCTTCAGACCGTACATGCCTTGGCGGATCTTTTCCGCCGTCAGCGGCATGCCCTGCGTCTTGATCGCCAGACGCACACCTTCGAACACCGAGGAATACACGGCCAGGCCGGTGTTGTAGTAGGAATCTGCCACCAGCTTGCGGTCGCCATTGCCCTTGCCCTTGTCGTACAGCTCTCGCAGGATGTCCTGCACCAGAGGGTGTTCGGCGCCGCCGCTCACCACGGCAGAACGCTTCAATCCCTTGGCGGCAGCGGCGCCGAAGTTGTTGATGTCGACCTCGTTGATCCAGTTGCCGGTCACCATGCGGTCGATCGGGATGCCGTTGCGCTGCATCTCGCGGAACGAGATCGGGTTCAGCGGCGAGAAGGACCACAGCACCACCCAGTCGGGCTGGAAGCGACGGATCTGCGCGAAGGCGGCGCTTTGGTCGTTGCCAGGCACCGGGAACGGGAAGGTCTGGAAGTCGTAGCCCTCCAGGCGCTTGAGCGCTTCGAAGACCGGCATCGGCTCTCTGCCGAACGGTGTATCCAGGTAGAGGAACGCGACCTTCTTGCCTTTCAGATTGCCGCCTGCCTGCTTCTTGAAGTAACTGATGATGTTGGCGGCCTGACCCCAGTACGTGGGCGCAAGTACGAAGACGTTCTTGAACACCTCGCCGTCCACCGCGTCGCCGCGCCCCACCAGCGGCTGCACGAGGATATTGCCGTCCTGCATGATGCGCGGCAGCGCGGCGCGCGACACCGGCGTGGAGAAGAAGTCGAAGACCATCACGCCCTCGCGCTTGAGGCGCTCGTAGCAGTCGATGCCGCGCTGGGGTTCGTTGCCGTGGTCCTGCACGATCACCTGGATCGGCCGCCCTTCGAGCCCGCCGCGAAGGTTGAGCAGATCGGCGTAGTCCTTGGCCGCCTGCGCCACCTGCGGCACCGCGGCGACGTAGATCTTGGTGAGGTCGTAGCACAGCCCGAAGCGCACCGGATCGGCGGCCTGTGCTTGTGCGGCCGCCGAGGCGGCTGCGAACAGGGCAGCTGCGAATGTTTGAATCAAGCCGGCGCGCATGGGCGGTCTCCTCGTTGAAGGAGCGGCGCCCGGAAGCCAGGCCGCCGCTGCAGGGTTTGGGTTTACTTGCCAGCTGACTTGGCGAATTCGCCCGAGTGCTGCTTGACGGTGCTCCAGACCAGGTCGGCGTATTCGGCGGACCAGTCGCTCTGCGGGACCCACTTGGTGCCGTCCCACATCTCAATGCGCGTCTTGCCGCCACCGCCATGATCCTTGCCGGTCACGGTCAGGGCGGGTTGCAGCCCGCCGGCGTCGAAGTTGAGAATGCTCTCGAGCCCCTTGCGCATCTTCTCCGCCGTCAGCGGGGCCTTTTCGCTCTTCAGGGCCAGACGGGCACCTTCGAAGATCGTGGCATAGGTCGCCAATCCCAGCCCGTAGTAGATGTCAGACACGAGTTTCCGATCGCCATTGCCTTTGCCCTTGTCGTAGAGCTCCTGGAGGATGGCCTTGATGGTGGGGTGATCGGTGCCACTGACCACCGGCGTGGCGCGCCGGATTCCCTTGGCCGCCTCGGCGCCGATATTGGCGATGTCCACATCGTTCAGCCAGTTCACGCTGACCACCCGGTCCAGCGGGATGCCGTTGCGCTTGGCTTCCTTGGCCGCCACCACGTGCATGGCCGAGAAGGCCCAGTGCACGATCAGGTCGGGCTGGAACCGCCGCAACTGCGACCACGCCGAAGTCTGGTCGTTGCCGGGAAGCGGGTAGGGGAACAGCTGGAGCTCGAACCCTTCCCGCTTCTGCAGTTCCTGCATGACGGGAATGGGCTCCTGGCCGAACGGGTAGTCGATGTACAGGAAGGCGATCTTCTTGCCCTTCAGATTGCCGCCGGACTGCTTCTTGAAGTGACCGACGATGTTGGCCGCCTGGCCCCAGTAGGTCGGGCCCAAGGGGAAGACCCACTTGAAGACTTCGCCGTCAACGGCGTCACCGCGGCCGACCATGGCCTGGATCATGACCTCCCCGTCCTTCATGGCGCGCGGAAGGACGGCACGCGACACCGGTGTGGACAACAGGTCAACCGTCAGTGCCTGGCCTTTCACCCGCTCGTAGCACTCGATGCCGCGCTGCGGCTCGTTGCCGTGGTCCTGCACGATGATCTCGACCGGGGTGCCTTCGATGCCTCCCCGCAGATTGGTCAGCGCCGCGTAGTCTTTGGCAGCTTGGGCGAACTGGGGGGTGACGAAGGTGTAGGCCTTCGTCAGGTCGTAGCACAGCGCGAAGCGGATCGGTTCGGCGGCGAACGAAGCTTGCGCCCCCATCGCGAACGCGGCGGCGCCGATCAGCAGTTTGAGTCGTCGGATCATGGAGACACTCCTCGTCAGGGTTGAGGTTGCGGTGGGATGGGGTTCGCTCAGCGGCGGGCGTAACCGAAAGGCCAGAAGATGAAGTAGTTGCGCAGGTTGCTGTAGATCTTGGCCAGGCCCAGCGGTTCAAACAGGAGAAACCCGATGATCAGCACGCCATAAAGGAACGCGGGGATGTGCGCCAGCAGCTCGATGCCGATCTTCAGGTCGGCGGCCTGGGCGGCGGCAAAGATGAGATTGGCCACGATGCCGGGCAGCAGCAGGATGAAGGCCACGCCGAAGTAGCAGCCGATCACGCTGCCCAAGCCACCCACGATCACCATCGCCAGCACCTGGATCGACACGTTCACGGCGAACTGCTCCGGCGTGACCGCGCGGTAAAAGGTGAAGATCAGGATCGCGCCCGTGACGCCGCCGATGAACGACGACATCGCGAAGGCCACCAGCTTGTAGTAGAAGCTGTTGACGCCGATCACCGCCGCGGCAAAGTCCTTCTCGCGCACGGCCACCAGGGCGCGGCCGAGGCCGGAGCGGCGCAGGTTGAGCATGAAGATGGTGACCAGCACGCACCAGACGAGCGCCACGTAGTAGAGCCCGGCATCCGAGCTCACCTCGATTCCCAGCAGGCGCAGCGGCGGTGCCTGGATGGTGGCCTGGGTGCCGCCGCTGACCGCGGGCACCTTGTTGATCACCCAGTCCATCACGAACTGCAGCGCGAGCGTGCTCAGCGCGAGGTACAGGCCGCGCACCCGCAGTGCGGTGATCGCGAACGCGCTGCCGATGAGTGTGGACACGGAACCCGCCAGCAGCAGCGCGATCTCGAAAGGGATTCCCTTCAGCGTGGCATGCACCGCGGTGTAGGCGCCGATGCCCATGATGGCGGCGTAGCCGAAGTGGAACTGCCCGGCCCAGCCAAGGACCAGGTTCAGGCCCAGCGCAGCGGCCGTCCAGATGAGCCACGGCAGCATGTAGCTCTTCATGTACAGCGGGCTCAGCAGGACCGGCGCAGCGACCGCCAGCACCAGCAGCACGGCGATCTGCCAGCGGTCGAAGGGAATGGGAAACAGCTGCCTGTCGCCGCGGTAGGTGCTGTGGTGGATGCCGGCCTGACGAAAGAACATGGTGATCAGATCCTCTGGATGTCTTCGCGGCCGAACAGGCCGTGGGGGCGGATCAGGATGGTCAGCACGAGCGTGGCGGCCACCACCAGCTCGCGGCTGCCGCCGCCGACGAGGCTGTCGAGGTAGCCCGAGGCGACGCCCTGGAACATGCCCAGCAGCAGGCCCGCGACGATGGTGCCGCCGATGCTGTCCAGGCCGCCCAGCACCGCAACGGTGATGCCCATCAGCAGCAGCAGCGACAGCGACTGGTCCACGCCCTGGATCGAGCCCCACAGCGCGCCGGCCAGCGTGGCCACCACGGCCGACATCGCCCACGACAGCGCCACGCCGCGCTCCACCGAGATGCCCACCGACCACGAGGCGGTGTAGTCGTCGGAGATCGCGCGCAGCACGATGCCCATGCGCGTGCGGAAGAACAGCAGGAAGAAGCCGAACAGGCCGACTGCCACCGCGCCGCCGGCGACGTAGCTGCGGTTGATGAGCACCGGCCCGATGAACAGCGGATCCGACGAAATCGGCAGCGGCAGCGGACGGTTCGTGCCGCCCCAGGCGACGAGCGCCGCGGCGCGCACGAAGATGTCCAGCGCCAGCGTCATCATGAGGATCATGATCAACGGGCGGCCCGCCAGGCGGCGCAGCGCCACGCGCTCGATACCCATGCCGATGCCGAACATGACCAGCATGCCCAAGGGCAACGCCGCCCAGATGGGCATCTTGAGCGTCTCGAACAGCGCCAGCACCACGTAGGCGCCGAACATCGCGAGCGCACCCTGCGCCAGGTTGGGCACCGACGAGGACTTGTAGATCAGCACGATGCCCAGCGCCACCAGCGAATACATCAGCCCGGACAGCGCGCCGTTGATCGCCAGCTCGAGGAAAAAGGGCCAATCCATGTTCAGAGGTCCTTCAGCGCGAGCTCACGCTCGATGACGCCGGTGTCCCCGGTGTCGTAGGTGATCTGCGCCTTCATCCGCACGGAACGGGCGTCGGAATAGAGCGCCTGGATGACGGCCGCGTAGTGCTCGTCGATCACGCTGCGCCGCAGTTTTCGCGTGCGGGTGATCTCGCCATCGTCGGCATCGAACTCCTTGTGCAGGTTGACGAAGCGCCGGATGCGCAAGCCCTCCGGCTGGGCCTGGTTGACGTGCCGGATCACGCCGGCCACGAGTTCGATGACCTCAGGCTTCTGCGACAGGTCGGCATACGAGATGTAGGGAATGCCGCGCACCTCGGCCCAGTGCCCGACCGCTTCGCTGTCGATGCAAACCATCGCACAGAGGTGGTCGCGGCCCGTGCCCAGCACGGCCACGTCGCGAACGTAGGGGCTGAACTTGATGCGGTTCTCGATGTAGCCGGGGATGTAGCGCTCGCCCTTGGCCGTGCGCACGACCTCGGACACGCGGCCCAGCACCACCAGATGCCCGTCCTTTTCGACGTAGCCGGCGTCGCCGGTGTGCAGCCAGCCGTCGACCAGCGTCTTGCTGGTCGCTTCCTCGTTCTGGAAGTAGCCGCTGAAGATGCTGCCCGAGCGCAGCAGGATTTCGCCGTCGTCGGCGATGCGGCAGTCCACGCCGGGCAACGGACGGCCCACGGTGTGCAGGCGCACCTCGTCGGCCGCCTGCACGGAGTTGAAGGCGCTGCTCTCGGTCTGGCCGTAGAGCTGGCGCAGGTTGATGCCAAGCGCACGGTAGAAGAGAAAGGTGTCCTCGCCCATGGCCTCGCCGCCGGTCAGTGCCACGCGCATGCGGCTCAGGCCGAGCTGGTCCTTCACCGGGCCGAACACCATCCACTCGCCCAGGCGCAGCAGCATGCGCTGCGCGGTTGAAGGTGCCTTGCCTTCGAGCTTCAGGCGCTCGGCCGCGATGCCCAGCGCGACGAAGCGATCGAAGACCCGCTTCTTCAGCGGCGTGGAATCTTCCATGCGCACGCGGATGGTCGTCAGCATGTTGTCCCAGCTGCGCGGTGCGGCCAGGTACAGCGTGGGGGCGATCTCGCGCAGGTTGCGCAGCACCGTCTCCGAGCGCTCGGGGATGTTGATGGTGAATCGAAGCGCGACGCCCGCGGCCATGGTCACCGCGAAGTCGCCGATCCAGGCCATCGGCAGGTAGGCGAGGATGGTTTCCTCGAAGCCGAAGACCTGGCCCTTGAAGGCGTTGCTCACCCCGGCCAGGACGTTGCGCTGCTGCAGCACCACCCCCTTGGGCTTGCCGGTGGTGCCCGATGAGTGCACGAACACCGCGGGGCCGTCGGGCCGCGAGCGCTGGATGATCTCGTTGCGCAGGGCCGGCTGCTCGCGCAGCCGCGCGGCCCCGGCGTCGCGCAGCTTCTCCCAGCCGATCAGGCCCTCGACCCGGTAGTTGTTCAGTCCGCGCGGGTCGTCGTAAACCACGTGCGAGAGGCCCGGCGCCTTCTCGCGCAACTCGAGCACCTTGTCGACCTGCTCCTGGTCCTCGGCCAGCGCGAAATGCGCCTGCGCTTCGCTGGCGAAGTGCAGCACCTCGGCGGGCGTGGCATCCGGGTACACCGGCATCGCGTAGCCGCCGAGCGCGCCGGCGGCGAGCATGCCCATGTACAGGCGTGCCCGGTTGTCGCCCAGGACCAGCAGCGAATCGCCGGCCGTGAAGCCCAAGTGCTCGAGCCCTGCCGCCACAGCCAGCACCTCGTCGAGCACCTGGGCCCAGGTGAACTCCTGCCAGATGCCCAGCGCCTTCTCGCGCAGCGCCACCCGCGACCCGTGGGTGCGCGCGTTCAGCGCCAGAAGCCGGGTCAGCGTGGTGTTCGGGTCGAGACCCCACTGGCCGGCCGCGTCAGCGCCGGTGGGCGCCGGAGAGGCCGGGGATGCCGCCAGCGCGCGGTCTTCACGCTGCATGCTGATGGCCCTTTCCGAGATAGGCTTCGACCACGCGCGGGTTGGCCACCACCTCGCGCGGCAGCCCGGTGCCGATGACCTCGCCGTAGTTGAGCGCCATGATGCGGTCGCAGATGCCGGTGACGATGTCCATGTGGTGTTCGATCAGCAGCACCGTGATGCCGCGCTCGTCGCGCGCGTCGAGAACGAATCGCGCCATGTACTCCTTCTCCTCCTGGTTCATGCCGGCCATCGGTTCGTCGAGGATCAGGAAGGTGGGTTCGGCGACCAGCGCGCGCGCCAGCTCGACGCGCTTCTTCAGTCCGATCGACAGCGATTCCACCGGCTCGTCGCGCACGCCCTGCAGTTGGAGGAACTCGATGATCTCCTCGCACACGCGGCGGTGGGCGATTTCCTGCGGCTGCCCCAGCCACCAGTACAGCGCCGTCTTGGCCACGCTGGGCTTCAGGTGCACGTGCCGGCCGAGCAGGATGTTGTCCAGCACCGACATGCCGTTGAACAGCGCCAGGTTCTGGAAGGTGCGCGCGACCTTGCGCTTGGCCACCAGATGCGGCTTCATCGCGGTGATGTCGGCGCCTTCGAGAACGATGCGCCCCTTCTGCGGCGGGTAGAAGCCGGTGATCGCGTTCACCAGCGTGGTCTTGCCGCTGCCATTGGGGCCAACGAGGCCGAAGATCTCGCCGCGATCGATGCGCAGGTCCACGCCGGTGACAGCCACCAGGCCGCCGAAACGACGCTCGAGGCCGCTGCACTCGAGGATGGGCACGGCAGTGGCGTTCATCGGGGCGCCCAAGGTTCGGCGTTGCTGTGATTCGGTTGCATGCGGTACGGTCGGCTGCGGTTTGGGGCGGCTTCGGTGATTCGGGCGGGTCGCGCGCGGAGGCGCCGCTCAGGGTTTCGGGTACAAGACAAACTGGAACGCGTTTCTAACAAGCGTTCGATGAGGCGTCAATGCGGAAAACCCACCCGAGGGTGCCCATGCGCGCCTGACCCACTGATGAGACGCGACCCTGATGCCTCTAAGAGAGCCCCCGCTTGCGGCTGGTGTCGCTCGCACAGGTGGTCGGTCGATGTGGTGCACGCTTACCACAAACCAAACAAACGTTAGACGACGAATGGGCGCCGCGCTGCCGGGCGTCGACCATCGGCGACGTTGCGGACATCCCGTTGCAGACGGTGGTGTGACGTGCCCGGGCGCGTATCACGGTTGTGGCTGTGGCGGCCTGGCCAGCAGGGCCGCCGTCTCGCGCTGCGCCGCGGCGTACTCGGCATCGATGCGCTCGATGAGCTCGGCCACCGGCCGCACCGCGTCGACCCCCGACACGGTGTGCCCCGCGCTCCACACGTCGACCCAGCGCCGAACGTGCGCCGAGCCCTCGGAGCCGAAGACCTGGCGTGCTTCGTCGGGTGAGGGGGTCGGCAGCGCGGCAGGGTCGAGCCCGGCGGCCGCGATGGACTGCCGCAGCATGTTGGTGTCCAGGCCGGTGAAGGCGCGCGTCAGCAACACGTCATCGAGCCGGCTGTCCACCAGCATGCGGCGGTAGGCGTCGCTCGCCAGGCTCTCCGGCGTGGCGATGAAGCGGGTGCCCATCATCCCGAGATCGCAGCCGAGCACGCGCGCCGCCCACAGTGCTGCGCCGTCGTGGATGCCGCCAGCCAGCACCAGCGGCCCGTCATGGATGCCACGCACCGCGCGCACGAAGGACATGCCGTTGACCCAGCCGGTCTGGCCGCCGGCACCCGAGCCCAGCAGCACCAGGCCGGCGGCCAGCGCCTTCTCGGCGTGGAGCAGCGAGGCCACGTCGGCGAAGACGAGGCAGCCGGCGCCGTGCAGCGGCCCCACCACCGCCGCTGGCGAGCCGACGCTGACGATCACCATCGCCACCCGGTGGTGCACCAGGACGCGCCGGTCCTCGGCAATGGCGTCGGGGTCGCGCCGCATGATGAGGTTGGGGCAGGGCGGGGCGGTCGGCCGCTCCACGCGGTCGCGGTCGGCAGCGATGCGTGCCAGCCACGCGTCCAGCTCCTGGGGCGAACGCGCGTTGACGGTGGGGAAGGCGGCGATCACGCCGGCACAGCAGGCCGCCGACACCAGATCCACACCCGAGACGCGCAGCATCGGCGCGGCGATCAGCGGCAGGCGCAGGCGCTGCGCCAGCGTGGCAGGCAGGGTCATGAACGGCCTTCGGTCAGCCCGGCATGCATGCCGCCCCGGCCGCGCCGTACTACGCTACAGACCGAGCCCACGGGCGATGATGTCGCGCTGCACTTCCATCGCGCCGCCGCCGATCTCGAACAGCTTGGCGTCCTGGAAGTGCATCGGCATGCCCGAGTCCACCGTGTAGCCGTAGCCGCCCAGCAGGTGCAGACCGGTGGTGGCGCAGTGCATGTAGCACTCGGCGCCGGCCACCTTGGCGAACGAGGCCTCGTTGTGGCAGGCGCCCGTCTTCTCCAGCACGCTGCCGCCGCGGTAGACGAGCAGCCGCGCTGCCTCCACGCGCAGTTGCATATCGACGATCTTGTGCCGCACGGACTGCAGCTTGGACAACGGCTTGCCGAACTGCACGCGCTGCTTCAGGTAGGCGCTGACCTCGTCGATGATGGCCTGCGAGGCGCCCACACCGATGGCGCCGTGGTACAGGCGCTCGTTGTCCAGCCCCCCCAGCACACACTGCCAGCCCTTGTTGACCTGGCCGATCACCGCATCGGGCGGCAGCACCAGTTCGTCGAAGTGCGCGGCGAAGGTCGGCACCGGGCCGAGGCCCATGGTCTCGATGCGCGTCAGCTTGATGGCCGGGTCGCTGCCGGGGTCGGGGATCAGGAAGGTGGTGATGCCTTCCTGCTTGACCGCCTGCGGGTCGGTGCGCGCAGCCAGGATCAGGAAGCCGGCCGACTTCACCTGCGAGCAGTACAGCTTCTCGCCGTTGATCACCCAGTGCCCGTCGTCGCGGCGCACGGCGGTGGTGCGCAGCGACGCGGCGTCGCTGCCCGAGCCGGGCTCGGTGAGGCCGAGCGCCATGAACACCTCGCCGCGCATCACGCGCGGCAGCACGAGGTCCTTCTGCGCCTGGGTGCCGAAGCGGGCGACCAGCGGGGCCAGGATCACCGCCGCACGGCCCCAGGCGGTGGTGATGGCCGACGACGCCCGGGCGAACTGCTCGACGAAGGCCAGCATGCCCATCGGATCGGGCTTCTCCAGGCCGCTGTAGGCCTCGGGCAGCAGGAAGCCGTAGTAGCCGAGCGCGCCGAGCTTCATGAACAGCTCCTGCGGCGGCTCGACCTTGTCGCGTGCCCATTGCAGCACCTTGTGGCGCGGCATCTCCTTCTCGACGAAACGGCGCGTCGTCTCGGCGATGGCGCGCTGCTCGGGGCTCGGGTCGAAGTCCATGTCGGGGGTTCTCCAGGGGGTCGAGGGAAAGTTGGGTGTCAGTGGGAGTCGATCAGTCGCACGGCAGTCCGAGCTGCTTGGCGATCACGCGCAGCTGGATCTCGTAGGAGCCCACCGTGACCGGTGCGACGAGCGCGTCCAGCGCCATGCGCATCGCCGGCAGCTCCTCGGTGATGCCCCAGCCGCCGCCGATGTGCAGCGCGTCCTGCGTCACGCGGTAGACCGCCTGCGTGACGAACAGCTTGGCCGAGGAGACGTCGAGGATGATGTCCTTCACCGGCGCGCCGCTGTCCCAGCGCGCGGCGGCATGGTAGGTGAGGTGGCGCGAGGCCTCCACGTCGACATGGCCCTGCGCCAGCTTGAAGGCGATGCTCTGGTTGGCGCCGATCGGCTTACCGAACTGCTGGCGTACCTTGGCGTAGTCCATCGCCCAGGCCAGCGCGGTCTGCATGTGGCCGAGCCAGCGCGCGGCCACCATCACGCGCTCGCGGTTGAAGCCTTCCATGATCGCGCCGAAACCGGCCGTCAGCCGCCGCGACTCGGGCACGCGTACCTCGTTGAGCATCACGCGGTAGGTCGGCACCGGGCGGTTGGCGTAGGTCTTGATCTGCGAGGTTTCGAGCCCCGGCGTGTTGCGGTCTACGGCGAAGAAGTGCATGCCGTGGCGGCCCTTGGCCGGGTCGGTGCGTGCCAGCACGGCCATCGTGTCGCAGTCGCCGCCCAGCGTGATGAAGGACTTGATGCCGTCGAGCACCCAGTCGTCGCCGTCGCGCCGCGCGGTGGTCTTGAGGTTCTGCACGTCGCTGCCCGCCTCGGGCTCGGTGACCGCCAGCGCGAGCAGGCGCTCGCCGGCAATGTTCTCGCGCACCATGGCGTGATGCAGCGCGTGGCCATGCTCGGCCAGCAGCGAGCCGGCCACGCCCTGGATCAGCGCGACGATCGCGAGGTTGGGGTTGGCCTTGGCCTGCTCCTCGATCGAGATCGCCTCCTCGGTGACGCCGAGGTCGGCGCCGCCAAGAGACTCGGGGATGTGCAGGCCGATCAGGCCGGCCTTCGCCGCGGCGACGTAGAACTCGCGCGGGAACTTCGCCTCGCGGTCGGCCTGCTGCCAGCGCGGCTTGATCTCGCGCTCGGCGAACTTGCGGGCCATGTCGCGGAAGGCATCGCGATCGACGCTGTTGGCAGGGGTGCGGCGGTCGGTGTTGCTCATTCGATGCGAGGAGGCAGAGGTGGTTCAGGCCGGGCTGGCCGAGGGCGCGCGGGCAACGAGCACGCTGGCGGTGCCGCGCTGCGCGAGCGAGCCGTCGGCAGCAAGCACGCGGAACTCCAGTTCCACCGAACCGGCGCTGCTGCGCTTGGCGGCGCTCACATCGAGCACCGCGCACTCGACGGCGACGTGGTCACCGACGAACACGGGCGCGTAGAAGCGCCAGCCACCCACGCCCAGCAGCACCTGGAGCCCGTCGCCGAAAACGCCGCCGAGCATCGCCAGCAGTTTGGCGACGACCAGCGGGCCATGGGCGATGAGGCGGCCGTAGCGGGTGGTCTTGGCGTACTCGGCGTCGACGTGGATCGGATGGCGGGCATCGAGCAGTTCGGCGTAGCCCGCGACGAGCTCGGCGCTGCAGTCGAAGGCCGGCAGATCGAGGCGCATGCCGGGGCGGACAGCGTCGAGCCAGAGGGCATGGGTGGCGCGCATCGCTCACTCCTGATGGAAACGACGCCGCGGCGTGGCGCAGGGCGGCGAGGCGCGGCGCTGCCGGTCACGCCCAAGCGAGGCCGGGCGGTATAGCGATTTGATCGAACGGTTGACCGTTAGGTGAGCCATTGGCGGTATGCTAGACCAATTTCGGACTTTGAACCGCCATGGCAGAACCGGGGACGTGCCTCGTCGCTGCGGCTGTGATCTCACTGGCACAGGAGGACGCTTCGATGGGCAAGGGACCGCTGGCCGGCATGAAGGTGGTGGAGTTTGCGGGCATCGGCCCAGGGCCGATGTGCGGCATGCTGCTGGCCGACCTCGGCGCCGAGGTGCTGCGCTTGGACCGCATGGTGGCCAGCGGGCTGGGCATCGAACGCGCGCCGCAGTTCGACCTGCTCAACCGCGGCAAGCGCACGGTGTCGCTGGACCTCAAGGCCGCGGAGGGCATCGCCTTTGCGCGCCGCGTCGTGGCCGCCAGCGATGCGCTGATCGAGGGCTTCCGGCCCGGCACCATGGAGCGCCTGGGACTGGGGCCCGACGTCTGCCGGGCCGGGCATCCGAAGCTCGTCTACGGCCGCGTCACCGGCTTCGGCCAGAAGGGTCCGCTGGCCCAAGCTGCCGGGCATGACCTGAACTACATCGCGCTGTCAGGCGCCTTGCATGCCATTGGCCGCGAGGGCGCGGCGCCGACGCCGCCGCTGAACCTGGTGGGCGATTTCGGTGGCGGCGGGCTGCTGCTGGCCTACGGCATGCTGGCCGCGCTGTGGCGGGTGCAGCGCGGCGGCGAGGGCCAGGTGGTCGACGCCGCGATGGTCGACGGCGCAGCGATGCTGATGACCTCGATGTTCGGCCTGTTCGGCGCCGGCGCCCACATGGCCGAACGCGGCAACAACTTGCTCGACTCCGGCGCGCCGCACTACGAGGTCTACCGCTGCGCCGACGGCGCGTTCGTGAGCGTGGCGCCGATCGAGGCCAAGTTCCGCAGCGTGCTGTTCGAGCGGCTGGGTCTGCCCGCCGACGCGATGGACTTCAACGATGTGTCGCGCTGGCCCGAGAACAAGGCGCGGCTGGCGGCGATCTTTGCCACGCGCACGCGCGCGCAGTGGTGCGAGCTGCTGGAGGGCAGCGACGCCTGCTTCGCGCCGGTGCTGGCGCCGCAGGAGGCGCACCTGCACGCGCACAACCGCGAGCGCGACACCTTCGTCGAGATTGCAGGCGTGCGCCAGCCGGCGCCTGCGCCGCGCTTCGAAGGAACGCCCGCGGCGCTGCCGAGGCCGCCGCACGCCGACGACGCGGCGGCCTTCGAGCAGCTGCGCCGCTGGGGCATCGACGCGGGCGAGATCGAGGCGCTGCAACGCAGCGGACTGCTGCGCGAAGGCGGGCCGCCGCAAGCGGCAAAGACGTGCTCCGGGTGACGTATCTGCCCCACCCGTGTTGAGGCGGGCCTGAAGTACGCGGACCCCAGGGCGATCGCGGTACGCTTATCTCGCTGGCGCCACAGACTCCCGTGCCGCGCCGGCCGCCAGCAGCCGCTCGATCTCTTCGGTCGTGTAGCCCGCCTCGGCCAGCACCTCGCGCGTGTTCTCGCCCAGCAGCGGCGCATGCCGGCGCACCGCAGGTGGCGTGTCGGACCACGACCCCGGCACGTTCATCTGCCGGATGCGGCCCTCGCTCGGGTGCTCGATCCACTCGAACATCCCCACGTCGGCCAGGTGCGGGTCGCCCAACAGGCTGTCGGGTGTGTGCATCGGCGCCACAGGGATGTCGGCTCGGGCCAGCGCCTCCATCCACTCGGCCGTGGTGCGCGTCGCGATCACCTCGGCCACGAAGGCGTAGAGCGCGTCGACGTTGCGCGTTCGGTCGGACATGCGCAGGAAGCGCGGATCCTCCAGCATGTCGGGGCGGCCGAGCATCTCGCAGAAGCTCTTCCAGTGGCGGTCGATGTAGATCAGCACGCAGATGTGGCCGTCCTTCGTGCGCAGCGGCCGGCGGTCCTTCGCCAGCAGCCGCACGTAGCCGGCGTCGGCCAGCGGAGGGTCGAAGGTCTTGCCGAACATGTGGTCGGAGAGCACGAACTGCGTCATGGTCTCGAACATCGGCACTTCGATGGCCTGGCCGCGGCCGGTCTTCTCGCGTGCGTAGAGCGCGGCGATCACGCTGTAGACGGCGGTCAGGCCGGTCGTGCGGTCGCACAGGTTGGTGGGCAGGTAGCGCGGCTCGCCGGTGACGCGGCCCACCAGCGACGGCAGCGCCACCGAGCCCTGGATCAGGTCGTCGAGCGCCGGCTTGCCGGCATAGCGCCCGCCTTCGCCGAAGCCGTAGCAGCCGCAGTAGATGACGCGCGGGTTCAGGCGCGCCACCTCGTCGTAGCTCAGCCCCAGGCGCGCCATCGAGGCCGGCCGCAGGTTGAACAGGAGCACGTCGGCGCCCTCGATCAGCCGCTGCAACGCGGCCAGCGCGTCGGGGTGGCGCAGGTCGAGCGCGACGCTGCGCTTGTTGCGGTTGAGCGCCAGGTACATCGGCCCCATGCCCTTGCTGCGGCTGGGCCCGATGTGGCGCACCGTGTCGCCTTCGGGCGACTCGACCTTGATCACGTCGGCGCCGAAGTCGGCCAGGATCTGCGAGGCGAAAGGCCCCATCACGACGCCTGTGAGGTCGACGATGCGCACGCCGGCAAGCGGCCCCGCGGGCTGCGGGTGGGAAGGGTCTCGTGGGGTCATGCAGCGGGCGGCCGGGGCGGCCGGAAGTGGTCGGGCATGCCGGCGGGCCAGAACTCGCCCCACAGCACCATGCCGCCGTCGATGTTGATGGTTTCGCCCGTGATGTACTTGCCCGAGGGTGCGGTGAGGTAGACCACCGCTTCGGCCACGTCCTGCACGTCGCCGGCGCGCTTCATGGGGTTGGTGCGGAAGAGCCCGCCGACGTGCTCTTCCTTGTAGTTGTTGAAGCCGTTGCTCTCGATGGCACCGGCGCCGATGCAGTTGACGCGGATGTCGTGCTCGGCCCACTCCACCGCCAGTGTCTTCGACAGCGCGATCACGCCGGCCCGCGAGGCGGCGGTGTGCGCCATGCCGGGCAGGCCGCGGTCCACGGCCGCTGCGATGGTGACGATGTTGCCGCCGCGCTTGCCGTCCCGCACCCAGCGCTTGGCAGCGGCCTGCATCATGTACCAGGTGCCGTTGAGGTTGGTGTCGATGACCGCGTTCCAGCCCTTGTCGGTGAAGTCCATCGCGTGCGCCGCGAACTGGCCGCCGGCGTTGTTGACCAGCACGTCCAGGCCGCCGATGCGCTGCCACACGGCTTCGAACAGCGCTTCGACCTGCTCGGGGTCGCGGATGCTCATCGGGAAGGCCAGGACCTCGCGGCCGCCGCCGAGCGTGCGCAACTGCTCGGCGCAGCGCTCCAGCGCATCGGCCCTGCGGCCGCAGATGGCCAGCGTGGCTCCGAGGCGGGCATACAGGAAGGCGATGGCCTTGCCGATGCCGCTGCCGGCGCCGGACACGAGCACCACCTTGCCGGCGAAGAGATCGTCGCGGTAGACCGTGGGCAACTTGGCCAGCGCGCGGTCGCCTGGGCCGAAGCGGGGTTGCTCTTCGGCGGCAGTCATGCCGTCTCCTCCGCGCTGAAGTAGGCCGGCTTGGGGATGGTCCACAGCTCGCCCCAGAGGATGCCGCCACCATCGACGTTGAGCAGCTCGCCGTTGACGAATTCGCCGCTCGGGCCCGTGAGGTAGACCACCGCGTTGGCGATGTCCTGCACGTTGCCGTGGCGCAGCATCGGGTTGCCGCGCGAGAACTTGGCGCGCGCCTCGGGCGAGTAGGCCGCGAAGCCACTGCTCTCGATGACGCCGGGCGCCACGCAGTTGACGCGGATGCCGTAGGGCGCCCACTCCACCGCCACCGTCTTGGACAGGTAGGTGACGGCGGCGCGCGCCGCGCAGCTGTGCGCCACACCAGGAAAGCCGCGCTGGAAGGTGAGCACGATGTTGACGATGCTGCCGGGCTGGCCTGCGTCGCGCCAGCGCCTGGCGGCCTCGTGCATCATGAACCAGGTGCCGTTGAGGTTGTTGTCGACCACCGCCTTCCAGCCCTTGGGGCTGATGTCCAGCGCGGCCTTCGGAAACTGGCCGCCGGCGTTGTTGACCTGCACGTCCAGGCGGCCGAAGCGCTGGTAGGTGGCGTCGAACAGCGCTGCGATGGCCTCGGTGTGGCGGATGTCGGTGGGCTGCACCAGCACGTCGGGGCTGCCCAGCCGGCGCAGCCAGGGTTCGCAGGCCTCGAGCTTGGCGCGGTCGCGGCCGCAGATGACGAGCCGTGCGCCCAGCCGCGCGTAGAGGAAGGCGATGGCCTTGCCGATGCCGCTGCCGGCGCCGGAGACCATCACGACCTGGCCGTCGCAGAGGCCGGGCTGGTAGACGAGCGGCAGTGCGGCCAGCGCAGCGTCGTCGAATCCGAACGATGGGGCTTCTTCCTGAGTCAAGGCTTCATCCTCGTCGTCACATGCCGGCATAGACCGGGCCGCCGCCGCCCTCGGGCGTGACCCAGACGATGTTCTGCGTCGGGTCCTTGATGTCGCAGGTCTTGCAGTGCACGCAGTTCTGCGCGTTGATCTGCAGCCGCGGCGGGCCGTCGGCCTCTTCGACGAACTCGTACACCCCGGCCGGGCAGTAGCGCGTCTCGGGCCCCGCGAAGCGCTTCAGGTTCATCCCCACGGGCACCGAGGCGTCTTTCAGCGTCAGGTGCGCGGGCTGGTTCTCTTCGTGGTTGGTGTTGCTCAGGAACACCGAGCCCAGGCGATCGAAGCTGATCACGCCGTCGGGCTTGGGGTAGGCGATCGGTGCGGCCTGGTCGGCCGGCAGCAGCGTTTCGTGGTCGCGTTGGGTCGCGTGCAGCGTCCACGGCGGGCTGGTGATGCCGAGCTTGGGCAGCAGCCACTGCTCGATGCCCGTCATCAGCTGCCCCGTGAGCTTGCCCTTCTTGAACCACAGCTTGAAGTTGCGCGTCTGCTTCAGCTCGTCGTGCAGCCAGCTGGCAGCGAAGGCTTCGGGGTAGGCGCTCAACTCGTCGCGTTGTCGCCCCGCGGCGAGCGCCGGGGCCAGGGCCTCGGCGCACAGCATGCCGCTCTTGATGGCGGCGTGGCTGCCCTTGATGCGCGCCGCATTCAGGTAGCCGGCATCGCAGCCCACCAGCGCGCCGCCCGGGAACACCGTCTTGGGCAGCGCCTGCGGCGTGCCGTTGTTGATGGCGCGCGCACCGTAGGCCAGGCGCTTGCCGCCTTCGATGTGGGCGCGGATCGCCGGATGGGTCTTCCAGCGCTGCATCTCCTCGAACGGGCTCAGGTGCGGGTTGCGGTAATCGAGCCCGATCACGAAGCCCAGCGTCACCTTGCTGTCCGACAGGTGGTACAGGAATCCACCGCCGAAGGTGTCGTCGGTCATCGGCCAGCCGGCGGTGTGCAGCACGCGGCCGGGCTGGGCCCGCTGCGGATCGATTTCCCACAGCTCCTTGATGCCGATGGCGAAGCTCTGCGGGTCGCGACCCTCGTCGAGGCGGTAGCGCGCGATGAGCTGCTTGCCCAGGTGCCCGCGCGCGCCCTCGGCGAACACCGTGTACTTGCCCACCAGTTCCATGCCGAGCTGGAACGCATCACCGGGCTCGCCGCTCTTGCCGATGCCCATGTTGCCGGTGGCCACGCCGCGCACCGCGCCCTGCTCGTCGTGGAGCACCTCGGCGGCAGCGAAGCCCGGGAAGATCTCCACGCCCAGGGCCTCGGCCTGCTGGGCCAGCCAGCGCACCACGTTGCCGAGCGAGACCACGTAGCAGCCGTGGTTGTGCAGGTTGCGCGGCACCAGCCAGTCGGGCGTGCGCCGGCTCCCGGTGGGCGACAGGAACAGCACGTCGTCGCCGGTCACCGGCTGCAGCAACGGGGCGTCGCGCGCCTTCCAGTCAGGCAGCAGCTCGGTGATGGCGCGCGGGTCCATCACCGCACCGGACAGGATGTGCGCGCCGGGCTCCGAGCCCTTCTCGATGACGACGACCGATGCCTCGGGTTGTAGCTGCTTGAGACGGATTGCCGCGGCCAGCCCGGCCGGGCCGGCGCCGACCACGACGACGTCGTATTCCATGGCCTCGCGCGGGCCGTAACGCTCGATGAGTTCCTGTGTGTTCACTGGCATGGCCCGCGCACGCCGCTGCGCGCGCGCTTTCGTTCAGCTTGTGGATGGGGGGACGGGCGGCGCACGGTCTGGCGCCATGCCGCGCCGGTAGACCAGCAGCGCGCGCTTGAAGGTGCAAACGACCACGCCGTCCTGGTTGAAGCCTTCGGTCGCGACCGTCACCACGCCCACGTTCGGGCGCGATTTCGATGCGCGCTTGTCGATCACCGTGGAGCGTGCATAGATCGTGTCGCCCTCGAACACCGGGTTCGGCAGGCGCACCTCGTCCCAGCCAAGATTGGCGAAGACGTTGTACGAGACGTCGATGACCGACTGGCCGGTGACCAGGGCCAACGTGAAGCAGGAGTTCACCAGCGGCTTGCCGAACTCGGTCTTGGCGGCGTAGTGCGCGTCGAAGTGGACGTTGGCCACGTTCTGCGTCAGCAGCGTGAACCAGATGTTGTCGTGCTGGGTGACGGTGCGGCCCAGCGGATGGCGGTATTCGTCGCCGACCTCGAAGTCCTCGAAGAAGCGCCCCTGCCAACCCGGCTTCACACTCACCGCGGGCTACTCCTTCACGAAGGTGCCGTCGAACACGATCGTGGTGATCTGTTCGACGAAGTCGTCGAAGGAACCCTTCTGCGGGTTGTACCACTCGACCGTCCAGTTCAGCGCGCCGATCACGAACAGGCGGGCAATGGTGGCCCCGATGTCGCGGCGCAACTCGCCCCGCTGCAACGCTTCGTCGAGCAGCGCGTCCCAGTAGTCGGCGTAGTCGCGCCGCACCTTGCGGTGGCGGTTCTTCGCCGCCGGTGGAATCTGGCCGTAGATGCGGATGTTGGCCGACGTGAAGTCGCCGTGGTGCAGCAGGCCCCAGAGGTGCCCCTCGATGGCCGCGGCCACCTTCTTGCGCGCGGTGGCACCCTGGGGCAGGGCCTCCACCCGCTCGCGCACCGCCTTGGCGACCGCGAGAATGCCCTTGTCCAGCACCTCGCCCAGGATCTGCTCCTTCGACTCGAAGTGGTAGTAGATGCTGCCGGCCTTGATGCCCGCCGCGTCAGCCACTTCGCGCAGCGTCGTCGCCGCGTAGCCGTGGTGGCGAAACAGCCGCGATGCCTCGAGCAGGATGCGCTCGCGCGTGGCGGTGTCGACTTCCGCGCTTGCGGTGCCTTCACGAGTCTTGGTGGCCATGATTCGAACGTTGGGCAGGTTACAAACGAAGCAGGCATTCTAGCGGCGCAAGCGGCGACGCCTTTCTCTGGGTGTGCGGCTAACTAACGTCTGTTCGACAATGCTATCATGGCGCTTGAGTCCTGCCAATCGGGGGCGCAAGGCACGCGCCAGCGCGCAAGTGCGCGGCGCCTGCGTCCCCTCCCCGATTGGCAGGTTGGCGCCAGTCCATCGATCACAGCCCTCAGGAGTTCCGCATGCTGCTCAACGAAGACCAGATCGCGCTGCGCGACGTCGCCCGCCGCTTTGCCCGCGAAAAGCTCAAGCCCCGTTACCAGGCGCGCGAAGCCGAGTCCGGCTTCGACCGTGGGCTGATGAAGGAGATCGGTGCGCTCGGGCTGATCGGAGTGGACCTGCCGGAGGAGTACGGGGGCCTCGGGCTGAGCGGTGTCACCTCGGGCGTCATCACCGAGGAGATGGCGTACGGCGACTTCAACATCAGTTACCTGCAGCTGCTCGGCTCGCTGATGGGCGCCATCGTCCACCGCAACGCCAACCCCGAGCTGGCGCGCCACTGGAACTCCAGGCTCGTTGCCGGGGAGGCCATCATCGGCCTCGGGCTGACGGAACCACGCGGCGGCTCCGACGCCGCCAACCTGCAACTCAAGGCCAAGCGCGACGGCAAGCACTTCGTGCTGTCGGGCGAGAAGACCTCGATCACCTTCGCCGACCAGTGCGACGCGATGATCCTGTTCGCCCGCACCGGCGCCGCCGACGCGGGCGCGCGCGGCATCAGTGCCTTCCTGGTGCCGATGGACCTGCCTGGCATCCAACGCACGCGCTTCAACGACGTGGGCAGCAAGATCATCGGCCGTGGCTCGGTGTTCTTCGACGAGGTGCGCGTCCCGGCCGAGAACATGATGGGCGCCGAGGGCAAGGGCTTCACGCAGGTGATGCAGGGCTTCGACTTCAGCCGCATCCTGATCGCACTGCAGTGCCTGGGCGCGGCGCAGGCCTCGATCGACGAGACCTGGGCGTACGTGAAGGAGCGCCAGGCGATGGGCGCGCCGCTGGTGCAGTACCAGGGCGTGTCGTTCCCGATCGTCGAGTTTGAGACCCTGATCGCGGCGTGTCGCCAGCTGAGCTATCACGCGCTGGCGCTGCGCGATGCCGGGCAGCCGCACACCGCCGAGGCGGCGATGGTCAAGTGGATGGGCCCCAAGACCTCGTTCGACGCCATCCACCAGTGCATCCTGACCTTCGGCCACTACGGCTGGAGCATGGACCTGCCGCACCAGCAGCGCCTGCGCGACGTGATGGGCCTGGAGATCGGCGACGGCACCGCGCAGGTGATGAAGCTCATCGTCGCGCGCGAGCGCGCTGGGCGCATGGCGGTGCAGTACGCGGCGGAGAACCGCAAGTGAGCGGCGCCAGCCCGGTATGGGTAGGCCGCGACGGCGCGGTGGGTGTCATCGAGCTGGCGCGGCCCGACAAGTTCAATTGCCTGTCGTTGTCGGTTCATGGCGCGATTGCGGCCGCGCTCGACGAGTTCGAGGCGCCGGGTTCGGGGGTCCGGGCGGTGCTCATTCGCGCCCAGGGCAAGCACTTCTGCACCGGCGCCGACCTCGATGAAGTGAAGCGCCTGCGAAGCCACCCCGCCGATATCGAGCACTTCATCCGCTACGGTCACGTGGTGTTGCAGCGCATGGAGGAAAGCCCGTTGCCGGTGGTGGCCGCCTGCCAGGGCCTGGCACTGGCAGGCGGCAGCGAGCTGATGCTGGCCTGCGACGTGGTCTTCGCATCGAGCGACTTCAAGATCGGCGACCAGCACGCGCAATACGGCCTGGTGCCGGGCTGGGGCGGCTCGCAGCGGCTGCCACGCATCGTGGGCCTGCGACGCGCGCTCGACCTCTTCTACAGCGCACGCTGGATCGATGCGCCCACGGCGCTGGCCTGGGGCCTGGTGAACTACGTCGTCGAGCCCGACAAGCTGGCCGACGCCTCGATGGCCTACTGCACCCAGCTCGCCTCGCGCAGCCGCATCGGCCTGGCGACGATGAAGCGCCTGGCACGCCAGGGTCTCGATCGGCCGCTGAACGAAGGCCTCGAAATGGAGCAGGTGCAGATCTCGCGCGAACTGCTCAACGACGATGTCTCCGAGGGACTGGCCGCCTTCGAGGCGCGCCGGCCGCCGGTCTTCAAGGCCTGAACGAGGAGCCGCACCCATGTCCGACCTGCCGCGACGCGTCGAGTTCCACGAAGAGGGGCCGCGCGAAGGCTTCCAGATGGAGCAGGGGAGCTTTCCGCTGCACGATCGGCTGGCGCTGATCGACGCCCTGGCCGCTTCCGGCCTGAAGCAGGTGCAATGCGCCTCGTTTGTCAGCCCGCGCGCGGTGCCGCAGATGGCCGATTCGCCGGAACTCTTCGCCAGCCTGAAGAAGCGACCCGGCACGCGCTACACGGCGCTGTGGCTCAACGAGAACGGTTTCGAACGTGCGCGCGCCTGCGACAACGTCGACATCGACGGCAAGGTGGTGTTCTACGTCACCGAGCCCTTCTCCCGGCGCAACAACAACTGCAGCGTGGCCGAGAACCGTGAGCGCCAGCTGGCGTGGATCGACCGGTACATCGCACTCGGCATCCCCTTCGAGCAGGCCTACGTCGTCACCGCCTTCGGCTGCAATCTCGGCGGGCCGGTGCCGCTGTCGGCCGTGACCGACGTGGTGCGCTGGCTGAAGGACACCTGCGCCGACCGCCGCATCCCGTTCCCGGCCTTCTACCTCGCCGACACGATGGGCTGGGCCAACCCCGAGGAGATCAAGCGCCGCATTGGCGCCGTGCGCGAGCTGGTGCCCCAGGCCCGTATCGGCCTGCACCTGCACGACACCCGCGGCGTGGGCGGTGCCAACGTGTACGCCGCGCTGCAGATGGGAGTGGAGCTGTTCGACGGTTCGGTGGCGGGTCTCGGCGGCTGCCCCTTCGCGGGCCACAAGCATGGCGGCGCGGCCGGCAACATCTGCACCGAGGACATGGCCTTCATGTGCGAGGAGATGGGCATCGAGACGGGGCTCGACCTCGAACAGCTCGTCGAGGCCGCGCGTCTGGCCGAGCGCATCATCGGCCGCCCGCTGAATGGCCGCCTGATGCGCAGCGGCACACTGACCGCCATGCGCAGCGGAGCGCTTGCCGCCATCCGCAGCTGAGCCGCGCCACTCCATCGTGCACGGCGGGCCCGCCACCGGATCGCGCCCGCCGCCGGGCTCTCAGCCCGGGCCCCCCGAGCCAGCCGAGCCGTGGCTGGGCCCGCTGCTGGCGATGCTGGTGGTGCAGACGGCCGTCTCCTTCCTGTCGCGCATTCCGCCCACGCTGGCGCCGACCTTGGCGCCGCGCGTGGGCTGGCCGGCCGAGAGCGTGGGCTACCTGTCGTCGCTGATCACCGGCGGCTCCATCGTCGTGCTGCTGCTGGCCGCGCCGCTGCAGCGCCGGGCCGGCTCGATGCGCACGCTGCAGATCGGCGTGGCGCTGGGCGTCGCCGGCACGCTGCTCAGTGCGCTGCCCTCGGCGCTGGCGCTGGTGGCCGGCTCGCTGCTCATCGGCCTGGCGATCGGCCCGCCGTCCACGGCCGGCATGGACGTGCTGCAACGCTACGCGCCGCTGCGCCACCGCAACCTGCTGTTCTCTGTGAAGCAGGCCGGCGTGCCGCTGGGCGGCGTGGCCGCCGGGCTGCTGCTGCCGGGCGCCGTGCAGGGGCTGGGGCTGGAGGGCGCGTTCGTGGCTGCCGCCGCCCTGGGTGCTGCGGCGCTGTGGCTGGTGCAGCCCTGGCGCGAGCGGGTGGATGCGCTGCGCGACCGGTCGTTGCGCCTGCACTGGCGGCAGTTCGGTTCGATCGACGCCGTGCGGCGGCCGCTGGCGGTGTTGGCCGCGATGCCGGCGATGCGCCGCATGGGCGTCGCGGGTGCGTGCCTCGCAACGGGGCAAAGCGCTTGGTTCGCCTTCCTCGTGACCTACCTCGTGTCGCGGCTGGGCTGGTCGCTGGTGGCGGCCGGCGCGCTGTTCGCGCTGATGCAGGTGCTCAGTGCGCTTGGCCGCCCGCTGGCGGGCTTCCTGTCCGACCGGCTCGGCGACGGCCTGCGCGTGTTGCGATGGATGGCGGCCGGCTCGGCCGGCACCACGCTGGTGTTCGCCTTCTGCACGCCGGCCTGGCCGGCCTGGGTGGTGGTCGCGCTCGCGGTGCTGGCCGGCCTGACGGTGGCCAGCTGGAACGGCATCCAGTTCGCCGAGGTGGCCCGCCTGGCGCCGCGCGAGTCGCTGGGCGAAGCGATGGCCGGCGCGACGCTGCTGCTGCTGGCCGCCTACGTGGCAGCGCCGGTGCTGTTCGGGCTGGTCCTGGCGGCCGGTGGTGGCTACCGCCTGGCCTTTGTGCTGATTGCCGGGCTGACCGGCGCGGCGCTGTGGCCGCTGCGTTCTCGAACGACTAACTAACGTCTGTTCGACCGATTGGATACACTGCATGCCCGGCCTGCTCTGCCCACAAGGGCGCCCGCCACCTTGAATGTGCCTGCTCCCCCTCAACCCGTCGATGCGGCGCCGCGTCGCCGTGTGCCCATGGCGGTGATCATGAGCCGCCTCGGCCCCGCGGCCGAGCCCGGCGCGGCCGACCACTCGCAGCGGCAGCTGGCTTTGCTGCGCGAGCGCCTGGCCTGGGTGGCCACCGGCGGGCGCGACGCCCACATCCAGCGCCATCGCGCGCGCGGCAAGCTGCTGGCGCGCGAGCGCATCGACCTGGCCTGCGACGACGCCACCGCCTTTCTCGAACTCTCGCCGCTGGCTGCCTGGGGCCAGTACGGCAACGAGGTGCCGGCGGCCGGCATCGTCACCGGCATCGGCATCGTCGCCGGCCAGCCCTGCATGTTTATCGCCAACGACGCCACGGTGAAGGGCGGCTCGTTCTTCCACGAGACGGTGAAGAAGCACCGCCGCGCGCAGGAGATCGCCTGGCGGCTGCGCCTGCCGGTGCTGTATCTGGTGGACTGCGGCGGCGCCTTCCTGCCCGAGCAGGATCGCGTGTTCCCGGACCGCGATCACTTCGGCAACAACTTCTTCAACCAGTGCCGTATGTCGCAGGACGGCGTGCCGCAGATCTCGGCCGTGTTCGGCGGCTGCACGGCGGGCGGCGCCTATATCCCGGCGCTGTCCGACGAGACGATCATGGTGCGCGGCAACGCGCGCATCCACCTCGGCGGTCCGTCGATCGTGAAGATCGCCATCAACGAGACCGTCGATGGCGAGACGCTCGGCGGCGCCGAGATGCACACTTTCGTCTCGGGCGTGAACGACCACCTGGCCGACGACGAACCGCAGGCGCTGGCGCGGCTGCGCGAGGTCGTCGCCAGCCTGCCGGCGGCGGCGCTGCCTGCGCCCCCGAACCCGCCGCGGCCGCCGCTGCACGACCCGGCCGAACTCGACACGCTCGTGCCCGCCGACCCGAAGCAACCCTACGACGCGCGCGAGATCATCGCCCGGCTCGTCGACGGCGGCGAGTGGCACGAGTTCAAGCCCGACTGGGGCGCCCAGCTCGTCACCGGCTTCGCCAGCATCCACGGCCATCCGGTGGGCATCCTCGGCAACAACGGGCCGCTGGTGGCCGAGGCGGCGCTCAAGGGCACGCACTTCATCGAACTGGCCAACCAGCGCGGCGTGCCGCTCTTGTTCCTGCAGAACATCGCCGGCTTCATGGTCGGCAGCGAGGCCGAGCGTGGCGGCATCGCCAAGCACAGCGCGAACATGGTCTACGCGGTGTCGTGTGCGCGCGTGCCCAAGCTCACGCTGATCGTCGGCGGATCGTATGGCGCCGGCAACTACGGCATGTGCGGGCGCGGCTTCGAGCCCGAGTTCCTGTTCGCCTGGCCGAGCGCGCAGGTGGCGACGATGAGCGCCGACATCGCCAGCAACGTGATGTTGGAACTCGCGCGCTCCAACCTGCGCGGTCCGGCTGACGAGGCGCGCCTGGCCGAGACCGAGCGTGCGGTGCGCGAGCAGTACCAGCGCCAGTCCGACCCCTACTACGCCACCTCGCGCCTGTGGGACGACGGGCTGATCGCGCCTTCGGCCTCGCGCGACGTGCTGGGCCTGGCGCTGGCCCTGTGCACCCGGCGCCCGCTGCCGCGCACTGCAACCCCCGTTTACCGCATGTGAGCTCAGACACATGAACATTCCCGCTTTCGAAACCCTGCTGCTCAGCGTCGACGCGCGCAACGTCGCCACGCTGACGCTCAATCGCCCCGCCACCCACAACGCGCTGAACGCCACGCTCATTGCCGAGCTGAAGCGGGCCGCCGACTGGCTGACGGGCCAGAGCAGCCTGCGCGCCGTGGTGCTCACCGGCGCCGGCGCCAGCTTCTGCGCCGGTGGCGACCTCGGCTGGATGCAGCAGAACATGAAGAAGTCGCGCGCCGAGCGCGTGGCCGAGAGCTTCGAGCTGGCGCTGATGCTGCGCGCGCTGAACGAGTTGCCGATGCCGCTGATCGGCCGCATCAACGGGCCGGCCTATGGCGGTGGCGTGGGCATGATCTCGGTGTGCGACGTGTCGGTGGCGGTGGACACCGGCGTCTACTGTCTGACCGAGGTGCGCCTGGGCCTGCTGCCGGCCAACATCGCGCCCTATGTCGTTGCGCGCATGGGCGAGGCCAACGCGCGCCGCACCTTCCTCACCGCCAAGCGCATGAATGCCGCCGAGGCGCGGCGGCTCGGCCTCGTCTCCGAGGTGGTGGGCGCCGAGCAGCTCGACGCCGCCGTCGAACGAGAGCTCGCCGAGCTGCTGCAGTGTGCGCCGGGCGCGGTGGCGGCGACCAAGAAGCTCGTGTCCTACGTCGACAGCCACGACCTGCCCACGAGCATGATCTACGCCGCCGACAAGCTGGCCGACGCCTGGGAGACCGAAGAAGGCCGCGAGGGCATCGCAGCCTTCTTCGCCAAGCGGGCGCCGGCCTGGCGGCAGGGCTGAGCGAGGGGCGATGTTCGACACCCTGCTCATCGCCAACCGCGGCGAGATCGCCTGCCGCATTGCGCGCACCGCGCGCCGGCTGGGCCTGCGCAGTGTGGCCGTGTACTCCGACGCCGACCGCGGCGCGCGCCATGTGGCCGAGTGTGATGCCGCGGTGCGCATCGGCCCGACCGAGGCCGCGCGCAGCTACCTCGATGCGGCCACCATCGTGGCCGCCGCCCAGGCCAGCGGCGCGCAGGCGGTGCACCCCGGCTACGGCTTCCTCTCCGAGAGCCCGGCGCTGATCGAGGCCTGCGAGGCGGCGGGTATCGCCTTCGTCGGCCCCTCGCGCGAGGCGATCCGGCGCATGGGCTCGAAGATCGAATCCAAGCGCATCGCCATCGAACACGGCGTGCCGGTGGTGCCGGGCTACCACGAAGACGACCAGGCCGACGCCGTGCTGGCCGAGGCCGCGGCGCGCATCGGCTGGCCGGTGCTGATCAAGGCCTCGGCCGGCGGCGGTGGCAAGGGCATGCGCGTGGTGCGCGCGGCAGCCGACTTCGCCGCCGCGCTGGCCACCGTGCGCCGCGAGGCCAGGGCTGCGTTCGGCGACGAGCGCGTGCTGCTCGAAAGCTACCTCGCCGAGCCGCGCCACCTCGAAGTGCAACTGCTGGGCGACCGGCACGGCCACCTGGTGCACCTTTTCGAGCGCGAATGCTCGATTCAGCGCAACCACCAGAAGGTGATCGAGGAGGCGCCGGCCGCCCACCTGAGCGATGGGCACCGCGAGGCGCTGTACCGCCACGCGCTGGCGGTCGGCCGCGCCATCGGCTACCACTCGGCCGGCACGGTGGAGTTCATCCACGACGCGGCCAGCGGCGACACCTTCTTCCTCGAGATGAACACGCGGCTTCAGGTCGAGCACCCGGTGACCGAGGCCACCGTCGGCATCGACCTCGTCGAGTGGCAGCTGCGCGTGGCCGCGGGCGAGCCGCTGGCGTTCACGCAGCAGCAGCTGGCGCGCCGCGGCTGGGCCATCGAGGCGCGCGTCTGCGCCGAAGACCCGGCGGCCGGCTTCACGCCCGAGGTGGGCACCGTGCTCGTCAGCGACGAGCCGGCGGGCGAGGGCGTGCGCGTCGACAGCGGGCTGCGCGTCGGCAGCGCGGTCACGCCGCACTACGACTCGATGCTCGCCAAGGTCATTGCCTTCGGCGACACGCGCGACCAGGCCGTGCGGCGATTGAGCACCGCGCTGGGCGCCTACCGGCTGCTGGGCGTGCGCAGCAATCTCGTCTTCCTGGCCGACCTGGTTCGTGCGCCAGCCTTTGCGGCGAGCCTCACCACACACTACATCGAGCGCACCTTTGCCGGCGGCTGGGCACCGCGCGACGACGCCGGGCGCGCGCTGGCCCTGGCGGCGCTGGGCTGTGTGCTGGCGGCTGCGGCCCCGGCGACTGCCTCGCCGTGGCAGGCTCTGGGCGCCTGGCGTCTGCTGGGCGATGCGGCTCCGGGCAGCGTGCTCGTGCTGCTGGAGGATGCGCAACGCACCGTGCACCGGCTGCGTGTGCGGGCCGACGGTGCGCGCTGGTGCGTCGAATCGAGCGACGGGCCGCGCGTCGTCGCCCTCGTCGTCTCGGCCCAGCTCGACGGCCAGCGGCTGGAAATCGAAAGCGGCGGCGTGAGCGAAGCGTTCACCTTCGTCGCCGCTCGCGACGGCGGTTCCGAACGTGTGTGGCTGCATGGCGCTCATGGCATCCACGCCTTCACGTGGGTGGACCGCACGGCGCATGCGCTGGCCGGCACGGCGGCCGCCAAGGCGGCTGCCGGCAACACGCTGCGCGCGCCCATGCCCGGGCTGGTGTCGGCAGTGCCGACGACGGTGGGCGCACGCGTGCGGGCCGGCGAGGCCTTGCTGATCATCGAGGCGATGAAGATGATGCACACGCTGGTGGCACCCGCCGATGGCATGGTGGTGGAGCTGCGCTGCCGCGTCGGCGAGTCCGTGCGCGGCGGAGATATCTTGTTGACCATCGAATCCGAAGCCAAGACATGAACGAGCCCATCTACTTCACCGACGAGCACCGCCAGTTCCGCGACAACCTGCGCCGCTTCGTGCAGCAGGAGATCGTGCCCCAGGCCGGCGCCTGGGAAGAAGCGGGCATGGTGCCGCGCGAGGTGCTGCGGCAGATGGGCAGCTTGGGCTTCCTGGGCATCCGCTACCCGGAACAGTACGGCGGCTCGGCGCTCGACACCGTGTACAGCGCGATCCTCGCCGAAGAACTCGGCCGCTCGACCTTCGGTGGCTTCGCGGTCACGGTGACCGTGCACACCGACATGGCCTCGCCGCACCTGGCCAATTTCGGCACGCCCGAGCAACTCGCGCGCTGGCTGCCCGCGTTGATCAAGGGCGAGAAGGTCTGCGCGGTGGCGGTGACCGAGCCCGACGCCGGTTCCGACGTGGCCGGCATCCGCACCCGCGCGCTTCGTGAGCGTTCAGGCGACGGCGATCACTGGGTGATCAACGGCAGCAAGATGTTCATCACCAACGGTGTGCATGGCGATCTGTATTTCGTGGGCGCAAAGACGGACCTCGAAGCCAAGGGCTCGCGCGGCATCTCGATCTTTGCCGTCGAAAAGGGGACGCCAGGCTTTCGGGTGGGCCGCGCACTGAACAAAAGCGGCTGGCTGTGCAGCGACACGGCCGAACTCGTGTTCGAGAACTGCCGCGTTCCCGCCGCCAACCTGATCGGAGAGGAGAACAAGGGCTTCTATCAGATCATGCGCAACTTCCAGAACGAGCGCATGGTGCTGGGCGCGGCCTGCGTGGGCGAAGCCTCGCGCGCCATCGAGCTGACGCTGGCCTACGTTCGCGAGCGCAAGGCCTTCGGCGCCACGCTGTGGGACAAGCAGGCGATCCGCCAGCGCCTGGCGGCGCGCGCCGCGCAGGTGGAAGCGGCCCGCGCGCTGGTCTACCACGCCGCCTGGCTCGATGCGCAGGGCCAGGAGTGCGTCAAGGAGGTGTCGATGGTGAAGGCGCTGTGCGGCGAGCTCGTCAACGAGGTGCTCTACGACTGCCAGCAGTTCCACGGCGGCTTCGGCTACATGCGCGAGGCAGCGATCGAGCGCATGGTGCGCGATGCGCGTGTCGAGGCCATCGGCGGCGGCGCCACCGAGGTCATGCTCGAGGAAGTGGCCAAGCGGATGTGAGGGGCGCGAGCGCGCACCCGTTGAAGGAGAGGAATCGGATGTCGAATGTCGAAAGCGATCAGTCGGACAAGGTCCGCAAATGGCAGCAGATCACCGTGATCTCGCCCTACAGCCGCGAGCTGGGGCTGCGGTTGCACGGGGTCGAGCCTGGCTGGTGCGTCATCAAGGTGCTGCCTGACGAGCGCTTGGTTGGCAATCCGGCCACCGGGGTGGTGCATGGTGGCGTGATCACGGCGCTGCTGGACAGCTGCTACGGCCTGGCGATCTTCGTGAAGCTGGACAAGCTGCGTCCCATGGCCACGCTCGACCTGCGAATCGACTACCTGAAGCCGGCCACGCCGGGGCGCGAGATCTTCGGTGGCGCCGTTTGCTACAAGCTTGGACACGAGCTGGCCTTCGTGCGCGGCGCGGCCTACCACGACAGCCCCGACGACCCGATTGCCACCTCATCGGCAATCTTCATGTTCACCGACGGGCCGGTCATCGCGCTGGATGACGCACTGAAGCTGCTGGAAGGATTCAAGCCATGACGATCGAAGCCATCGTCGCTGCGGCGCGCGCCAGCCGCGACTGGGCGCCGCTGCTGGGGCTGGTGCCGTACGCACAGTTCCTTGGCATGCGCCTGGACATCCGCGGCGACCAGTTCAGCGCTTGCATGCCCTTCGACAAGAAGCTCATCGGCAACCCCGCGTTGCCGGCGCTGCATGGCGGCGCTACCGGCGGCTTCCTCGAGAGCGCGGGCCTGTTCTACCTGCTGTGGGACAGGGACAGCGTCGAGCTGCCCCGGACCATCAACTTCACCTTCGAGTTCCTGCGCTCCGGCCGCCCGGTGGACACCTACGCCAGTGTGTTCATGGTCAAGCAGGGGCAGCGCGTTGCGCACCTGCGCATCGAGGCCTGGCAGTCCAGCCCCGACAAACCCATCGCCATCGGGCACGGCAACTTCATGGTCAAGCCCGGCGCCCAACCGAAGGAAGCATCTTGAGCACCAGCGCCTATCGTTCCATCTACAAGACCGGGCTGTTCGCCGGGCAGACCGTCATCGTCACCGGTGGCGGCAGCGGCATCGGCCGCTGCATCGCGCACGAGCTGGCCAGCCTGGGCGCCGCGCTCGCGCTGGTCGGCCGCAAGCTGGAGAAGCTCGAAGCCGTGCAGGCCGAGATCGCCTCTGCGGTGCCGGCCGCCAAGGTGACGCTGCATTCCTGCGACATCCGCGACGAGGCCGGCGTCAAGCAGATGGTGACCGACGTGCTGGCCGCGCACGGCCGCATCGACGGCCTCGTCAACAACGCCGGCGGCCAGTACCCGCAGCCTGTGCGCGACATCTCGCTCAAGGGCTGGGATGCGGTGGTGCGCAACAACCTGCACGGCGGCTTCCTCGTCTCGCGCGAGGCCTACACGCAGTGGATGGAGGGCCATGGCGGCGCCATCGTCAACATCATCGCCGACATGTGGATGGGCATGCCCGGCATGGCACACAGCGGCGCCGCGCGCGCCGGCATGCTGTCGTTCACCGAGACGGCGGCCTGCGAATGGGGCCACGCGGGTGTCCGCGTCAACGCGGTGGCGCCCGGTTTCGTGGCGAGCAGCGGCTTCGACACCTACGGCCCCGAAATGAAGGCCAAGTTCCGCAGCCTGATGAAGGCCGCGCCGCTGCAGCGCTACGGCGCCGAGGCCGAGGTGTCGTCGGCCGTCGTCTACCTGCTGTCCGAAGGGGCGGCCTACATCACTGGCTCGTTCATTCGCGTCGACGGCGGCGTGCCCAACGCGCGCCAGACCTGGAAGCTCGAGGAGCACAGCCGCAACCAGCCCTATGAAGGCTTCCCGCTGGCGAAGATGCCCGAGTGCCTGAAGCCAGGTGCGCCCTGAAGCCCCCCGCCCGCCATCCCCCGGAGATCCACATGCCCACCGAAGCCCCCGCCGGCGTGCGCAGCGTTCCGTTCCGCACGCACAACCGCACCATCACCGAGTCCGACATCGTCACCTTCGTCAACGTGGTCGGGCTGCACGAGCCCTTCTTCATCGACATGGAGTACATCCGCAACAACATGTCGGGCAAGCACCGCAACCGCTTTGCGCCGGGGCCGATGATCATCTCAGTGGGCATGGGGCTGCTGGCGCCGACGGTGGCCGGCGTCATCGACCAGGTGCTCGAAGGCCGGGAGCACGGCCCCTTCGGCGGCATGACCGGCGTGCAGGCGCGCGTCAAGGGCGCGCTGTTTCCCGACGACACGATCCATGTCGAAGGCGAGGCCTGGCTGCGCCCGCCGACATCGCGGGGCTACACCTTGATGGACCTGCGCCACCGCGTCGTCAACCAGCACGGCGAAGTGCTGGTCGACTTCACCGAGACGATCACCTTCCTTCCCACGGGCGCGGTCGAGTCCGAGTGAGGCTGCCGCGATGAGCCGCCGCTTCGAAGGCCGCGTGGCGATCGTCACCGCGGCCGGTTCGGGCATCGGGGCCGCCACCGCGAAGAGGTTGGCCGCCGAGGGCGCGCTGCTCGTCGTCGCCGATCTCAGCGGGACGCGCGCCCGCGCCACCGCCGACGTCATCGAAGCCGCAGGCAGCGAGGTCGCCTGGCTCAAGATGGACGCCGCCGAGCCACCCGCCGTCGAGGCCACCGTCGCACTCGCGCTGAGCCGCTGGGGCCGGCTCGACGTGCTCGTCAACAACGCCGGCTACGGCGAGCCCGCGCTGCTGTGCGACACCAGCATCGAGTCGTGGAACCGCACGCTCGCGGTCACGCTCACCAGCGTGTTCCTCGGCCTGAAGCACGCGCTGCCGGTGATGCGCCGGCAGGGCCGCGGCGCGGTGGTCAACACGGCCTCGGTGTCGGGCATCGCCGGCGACATCGGCATGCCGGCGTACAACGCGGCCAAGGCCGGCGTCGTGAACCTCACGCGCGCCGCGGCGCTGGAGTGCGCCGGGCAGGGCATCCGCGTCAACTGCGTCTGCCCGGGCGGCATCGACACGCGGGTGACGCAGATCCTGGCTGGCGACCGCGCCGACGAGCTGCGTCGCACGATGGCCGCCGTGCACCCGCTGCAGCGCATGGGCAGCGCCGAGGAGATCGCCGCAGCGATCGCCTTCCTGGCCTCCGATGAGGCCTCCTTCATCACCGGGGCGGCGCTGGTGGCCGACGGCGGGCTCACGGCAGCGACCGGGCTGCCGCCCTACGTTGCGCAGTAAGGAGTAAGCCATGCCGATCGACTTCTCGTTCAGCGAAGAGCAGAACCTGCTGCGAGACAGCGTGCGCGCGATGCTCGACCGCATCGCCACACCCGAGTACATCCGCCGCTGCGACCAGGAGCCGCGCTACCCGAGCGAGCTGTACGACGCCTACGTCGAGATGGGTCTGCTTCGCATGCCGTTCCCCGAGTCGGTGGGCGGCCTGGGCGGCAGCGTGATCGACTTTGCCGTCATCGCCGAGGAACTCGGCCGCAAGAGCTACGACTTCCTCGGCGCCTACGGCACCTGTGTGTTCAACGGCCTGAACATCCTGCACAACGGTACCGAGGCGCAGCGCCAGCACTGGCTGCCGCGGCTGCTGGACGGCCGCATCAAGATGTCGATCTCGATGACCGAGCCGGGCGCCGGCTCCGACGCCGGCGCGATGCGCACCAGCGCGCGGCGCGACGGCGAGCACTGGGTCATCAACGGCCAGAAGGTGTTTTCGACCGGCGCCGGCGCCGAGCGCAACGTCATCAACCTGTATGCGCGCAGCAAGCCCGAGGGGCCGCACCAGGAAGCGCTGTCGCTGTTCCTCGTCGACAAGGACACGCCCGGCATCACGCTGCGCAAGCTCGATACGCTGGGGCGTCGTTCGCTCGGTACCTACGAGGTGTTCCTCGACAAGGTGCGGGTGCCGGCCGACCGGTTGGTGGGCGAGCCGCACAAGGCCTGGGGCTACATGCTCGCGGGCCTGCAGCTCGAGCGGCTGATGACGGCGGCCGGCTATGCCGGCGGCGCGCAGGCGGCGATGGACCTGGCGCTCGCCTACGCCAAGGAGCGCCAGCAGTTCGGTAAGCCGATCGGCAGCTTCCAGGCGATCGCCCACATGCTGGCCGACATGCAGACCGCAGTGGACGCGAGCCGCATGCTGCTGTGGCGCGCCGCCTGGCAGCTCGAACGCGGCGAAGACGCGCTGATGGCGATCTCGCAGGCCAAGCTGTTCGGCTCGGAGGCCTACGCGAACATCGCCAACCAGGGCATGCAGATCATGGGCGGCTACGGCTACATCATGGAGTTCGACATGCAGCGCCACTACCGCGACGCGCGCGCCACCACCATCACCGCGGGCACGTCGCAGATGCAGCGCAACCTGATCGCCGGGCTGATGGGCCTGAAGACGAAGTAGCAGCCCGAGTGAGAAGCGGCGCATGGGGTTCGACCGGAACGACGAGCAAGGCCAGCGGCGCCACGCGCGCAGGCGCCGACCCGCCGGTGGCACCGCACCGATGCAGAGCACCGCCGCCAGCCACATGGTCGACAGCCGCAGCAGGAGCACCCGATGACCGTCCGCGTCGAACGCGAGGGCGCGCTCGCCCTCGTCACCCTGGCCCGGCCCGAGCGGCTGAACGCGCTGACGCCGGAGATGATGGAGCAGCTCGCCGAGGCCACCACCACGTTGCAGCAGGACCGCGGCGTGCGCGCCGTGCTGCTGTGCGGCGAGGGCCGCGCGTTCTGCGCCGGCGCGGACGTGGGCACGATGAAGGGCCTGGACGTGCTGTCGGGCCGCCAGCGCATCCAGCGCGCGCACCGCGTCATCGCGGGCCTGGCGAACATGGACAAGCCGGTGATCGCCGCGGTGCGGGGCGCCGCGGTGGGCGTGGGCTGGAGCCTCGCCCTGGCCTGCGACCTGATCCTGGCCTCGGAGAACGCGAGCTTCAGCCTCGTGTTCAAGAAGATCGGTCTGGCGCCCGATGGCGCAGCCGCCTACTTCCTGACGCAGTACATCGGTGTGCTGCGAGCGCGCGAGCTGATGATGAGCGCGCGCAGGGTGCCGGCCGCCGAGGCGTGCGCGCTCGGCATGGTCAACGAGGTGCTGGCCGACGACCAGCTCGATGCGCGCGCGCTCGATTTCGCGCGCGAACTCGCCGAATCGGCCACCTTCGCGCTGGCGATGGGCAAGCGCATGTTCCGCGCCTCGATGCAGCCGAGCCTGGAAGCCTTTCTCGACCTCGAGGCGCACGTGCAGGGCCTGGTGCTGCAGAGCGACGACCGCAAGGAGGGCGTGGCCGCCTTCCTGGCAAAGCGCAAGGCCAACTTCGTCGGCCATTGAACCGATCACGGAAGACGCCCATGTTCCAGCTCGACCCCGACCTCGAAGCCTTCCGCCAGGACATCCGCAAGACCGCCGAGCGCGCCTTCGCCGCCAAGGCCGCGTACTGGGACGAGAAGGAAGAGTTCCCAACCGAGAACCGCGACCTGCTCGCCAGGCTCGGCTACCTCGGCATGGTCATCCCCGAGGCCTACGGCGGCTCGGGCGCGCCGGTGATCCAGGGCACCATCCTGCTGGAGGAAGTGGCGCGCGTGTGCTTCAACACCGCGCTGGTGGCGCAGATCGCCATCAACGGGCCGTCGCGCGCCATTGCCATCATGGCCAGCGACGCGCAGAAGCAGCGCTGGCTGCCCGGCTGCGTCAGCGGCGAGCACAGCTTCGCCATCGGCATCAGCGAGCCTGGCGCCGGCTCGGCGATGACCGACATGGTGACCTCGGCCACGCCCGACGGCGACCACGTCTTGCTGCACGGGCAGAAGGCCTATTGCACCGGCGGCCACCTGGCCACGCACGTCTTCGTGTTCGCGCGCTGGGGCAAGACGCAGGGGCCCAAGGGCATCGGCGCGCTGGTGGTCGAGCGCGGCACCCCGGGCTTCGAGGTCGGCCACCCCGAGCAAAAGATGGGCGGGCGCGGCATGCCCGAAGTCGAGCTGTTCTTCGACCGCTGCCGCGTGCCGCGCGCCAACGTCATCATGGAAGGCGACCCGAACTCCACGCGCAGCTTCAAGCGCCTGATGAGTTCGTTTGGCCCCGAGCGCGTGGGCAACGCCGCCATGTGCCTGGGGGTGGCGCAGGCGGCCTACGAGGCGGCCAAGGCTTATTCGCAGCAGCGCGAGCAGTTCGGCCGCCCGATCTGCGAGTTCCAGGGACTGCAGTGGAAGATCGCCGACATGGCGGTGCAGATCCACGCCGCGCGGCTGATGATCTACCGCGCCGCGACCCACCTGGTGGACGGCTTCCCCGATCCGCTGGAAGCGGCGATGGCCAAGCTCTACGCCAACGAGATGGTCCAGCGCGTCACGAACGAGGCGCTGCAGGTGCACGGCCACGCCGGCTTCACGCGCGCGCTGCCGCTGGAGCGCATGGTGCGCGACTCGCGCGGCTTCGCGCTCGGCGGCGGCACCACCGAGATCCTGCGCAACACCATCGCGTCGATGGTGTACGGGCGCGCTTTCGAACAGCGGCGCGGCTGACGCTGAAACGATCCGGCAACCTCGGAGCCCCGCTTGGACAAGCCCACGCTCATCTACCCCTTCGAGACAGTGCCGGCGCCCGGCGTTGCGCTGCCGGTGGCACCCGGCGTAATGTGGCTCCGCATGCCCATGCCGATGCAGCTGAACCACATCAACCTGTGGGCGATCGAGGATGGCGGCAGCTGGACGGTGGTGGACACCGGCATGCGCACCGACGAGACGCTGGCCGCCTGGCGGCAACTGCTGGCCGCGGGCGACGACGGCCGGCGGATCGGCCGCGTCTTCGTCACCCACATGCATCCCGACCATGTCGGCATGGCCGGCTGGCTGACTCGGAAGTTCGACTGCCAGCTGTGGATGACCAAGACGGAGTACCTGAACTGCCGCGTGCTGGCGGCCGACACCGGCCGCGAGGCCCCAACCGACGCGATCCGCTTCTACCGTCGCGCCGGCTGGGGCGAAGCCGCGATCGAGGACTACCGCGCCCGCTTCGGCAAGTTCGGCCAGTTCATTCACGCGCTGCCCGACAGCTACCGCCGTATCCGCGACGGCGAGACGCTGCGCATCGGCGAGCATGACTGGCGCATCGTCGTCGGCAACGGCCACTCGCCCGAGCACGCCTGCCTGCATTGCCCTGAGTTGAAGCTGCTGATCAGCGGCGACCAGGTGCTGCCGCGCATCTCGTCGAACGTGTCGGTGTATCCCACCGAGCCTGAGGCCGATCCGATGTCCGACTGGCTGGCGTCGATCGAGAAGATCAAGGCCGAGGTACCGGACGACGTGCTGGTGCTGCCGGCGCACAACGAGCCCTTCCGCGGCCTGCATGCGCGGCTGGACTACCTGGCCCAGGGGCACCACCGCTCGCTGGCGCGGCTGCTGAAGACGCTGGACCAGCCCAGGCGCGTGATCGACGTGTTCGGTGCGCTGTTCGCACGCGCCATCGACCCCGCCGAGGGCAGCATGCAGCTCGGCCTGGCCAGCGGCGAGAGCATGGCCAGTCTGAACTACCTGCTCAACCGCGGCGAGCTGCGGCGCGAGTTCGACGCCGACGGCGTGGCCTGGTACCGCCGCTGAGGCCGTCGGTCGAGCCCTTGAGCCGGCGCTACGCGGGCGGGGGTGCCACGGTGCCCTCGCGGTAGAGCGTCTCGCGTTCGGCCGTGCTCAGGCCCAGTTCGGCGAGAATGCCGTCGGCATGCTCGCTCAGCCGCGGCGGCAGGCTCGCCACGCGGCCCGGCGTCGCGCTCAGCTTGACCGGCACGCCGATGTGGCGGTGCCCGTCGGCCTGCACCACCATCTCGCGGTGCAGGGCGTGCGGGTGCGTCAGCGCCTGCTCGACGTTGTTCACCACGCCGGCGGGAACGCCGCGGCGCATCAGCGTGTCGCACAGCTCGGCGGCAGGGTGGCGGGCCAGCGTGCGTTCGAGCTCAGCGCGCAGCACGTCGCGGTGCTCGCGGCGTCTGACGGGGTCGGCGAAGCGGGGGTCGGACGCGAGGTCGGGACGCTGCACGCATTCGCACAGCCGGGCGAACTGGCCGTTGTTGACGACACCCAGGAAGATCGGCCCGTCCGCCGCCGCGTAGCAGTCGTAGGGCACGATGTTCGGATGCGAGCTGCCCATGCGCTGCGGGATGCGCCCGGAGTAGAACCAGTTCGAGGCATGCGGCGCCAGCAGCAGCGCAAGGCCGGTGTCGAACAGCGTGGCTTCCACCCGCTGGCCGGCGCCCGTATGCGCGCGTGCGGCCAGAGCCAGCAGCACGCCGACCATCGCGTTGTAGCCGGTGAGGTAGTCCACCACCGGCACGCCCAGCCGAACCGGGCCCGACTCGGGCGTGCCGTTGATGCTCATCAGCCCGGAGATGGCCTGCGCGACGGCGTCGTAGCCCGGCAGGCCGCCCAGCGGCCCGTCGGCGCCGAAGCCGCTGACGTTGCAGTAGATCAGCCGCGGGTGGCGGGCGGCGAGCGTGGTCTCGTAGCCCAGGCCCCACTTCTCCATCGTGCCGGGCAGGAAGTTCTCGATCAGCACGTCGGCGTCGTCGAGCAGCCGCCCGAGCACGGCGCGACCGTCGGCGCGCGACAGGTCGAGCGCGATCGACCGCTTGCCGCGGTTGAGCGCCGCAAAGTAGGCGCACTCACCCCGCTCGTCCAGCGGCGGGCCTATGCGGCGTGCCTCGTCGCCTTCGGGCGGCTCGACCTTGATCACCGCGGCGCCGTGGTCGGCCAGCATCTGCGCGCACAGCGGGCCGGCGAGCACGCGCGAGAGATCCAGCACGCGCAGGCCGGCCAGTGCGCGCGGCGGCGGCGTCCCGGCTGCCGTGGGGGTGGGTGCGGTGGGTTCAGGCATGGACGATGAGGCGCTCGGCTGCGGCGCGGACGGCCGCCGGCATCGGCACCGACTTGCGTTGTTTTAGGTCGAAGAAGAGGGCGGCGACGACGATCGTCGTGTACAGGCTGCCGTCGTTCGCATCGACCACGTGGTGGACGATGTGGTACAGCTTCTCGCCGGCTGCGAGCACGCCGCTGCGCACGTCGATCGCCGTGCCGGCGCGCAGCCCGCGGTGGTAGGTGATGTCGTAGTCCAGCGCCGCCGATCCGGTGCCGGCGGCCAGCAGCGCCTTGCGGTCAAGCTGCATCGCGCGGAACAGGTGCGTGATGGCGTCGTTGAAGCGGGCGATGTGCGCGCGCGGCGGCGCCACGCCGTCGGGGTCGCAATCCCAGGGTTCGACGGAGCCGCGGTAGGTGAGCAGCAGCCGCTCCAGCAGCGGCGGGCCGGGCGGGAGCACGGCGGCCATCGGGGGCGGTGCGGGCATCTCCGGCAGCTCGCCGGCCAGCGCGCGCGCGGTGGCCAGCACGTCGGCGGGCCAGGGCCGCGCGCCGTCGTCGGCGCCCACCAGGCAAAGCCGCGTCTCGAAGGCCGCCGACTCGACGCCGCTGCCCAGGTTGGTCATGCGGCTGGCGATGTCGAGGGTGCCGTCATCGTGCACGGCGCGGATGCCCGAGCGGATGGCATGGATGTCGCCGCCGCGCAGTTCGCGCTTGAACAGCGTGCGGTCGGTGAGCGGTCGCAAGGCCAGCTGCTCGCGGGCCAGACGCCGCGGCCCAAGCCCCAGGCGCGCCGCGAGGTGGGCCTGCGCGTCGCCGGCGCGCGCCAGGTAGAACTGCACGTTCATGTGGCCCCACTGGTCGCAGTCGGCCATGTTCACTGCGCCGCGGCCGGTGACGAAGACACGTTCGGTTCCCGATGGGCCCACCGCCGTCATGCGTCGCTCCCGGCAGGCAGCAGCCGTTCGCGCGCCTGCGCCAGCACCTCGGCATCGATGGCGGTGGAACGGCGCGCGTCGAGGTCCATCATCACCGTGTAGACCTTGCTCTTCATCGCCAGCTGGCCCGTCTCGACATTGAACAGGCGATGGAAGAAGGTGATCTTGCGCTCGCTCACCTCGAGCACGCCGCTTTCCATGCGCACCAGGTCGCCGGCCAGCAGTTCCTTCAGGTACAGCACCTCCTGCTTCACCGCCGCAGGCGCGCGGCGCCGCTCGCGGATGTAGGCGGGCGTGAGGCCGATGGACGCCATCACGTGCCATGCCGCGTCGGAGACCTTGGCGACGTAGAACTGCACGTTCATGTGGCCGAGCTGGTCGCACTCCGGCGGCGACACGCGACCGAGGTGGGTTTCGATGAACAAGGGCAGGCTCCGGGGCGCAGGAGGAGGGTTCAGTCCTCGGCCTTGTAGTTGGCTTCCTTGACCACGCGCTTCCACTTGGCGATCTCGGCGTCGATGGTGCGGCCCAGCTCGGCCGGCGTGCTGCCCACCGGGTCGTAGTTGAGGGCCGCCAGGCGCTCGCGCACGTCGGGCAGCGCGACGATGCGCGCGATCTCCGTCGACAGCCTGCCCACGATCTCCGGCGGCGTGCCCGCCGGCGCCAGCACCGCGGCCCAGGAATCCAGCGCGATGCCCTTGATGCCGGCTTCTTCGAGCGTGGGCACGTCGGGCAGCAGCGGCGAGCGCTTGTTCATCAGCACGGCCAGCGGGCGCACCTTGCCCGACTTGACATGGGCCATGCCGACGAAGGGGTCGACCACCGCGTCCACCTCGCCACCCACCACCGCCGCCATCTGCGGACCGGTGCCCTTGTAGGGCACCATCGTGATGTCGGCGCCGGTGGCCTGCTTCAGCTGCTCGCCGATCAGGCGCAGCAGACTCGTGCCGGCGCCGTAGCTGAAGCGCCCCGGACGCGTGCGCGCTTGGGCGACAAACTCCTGCATCGTGCGCGCCGGCACGTTGGCATTGACGAGGAACACGCCGCCCAGGTTGGCCACCAGCGAGATCGGCGCGAAGTCCTTGACCGGATCGAAGGGCAGCTTGTACAGCGCCGGGGTCAGCGTCTGCGCGCTGGCCACGGTGAGCAGCAGCGTGTAGCCGTCGGGCGCGGCCTTGGCCACGATGTCGGTGCCGATGATGCCGTTGGCACCGGGCTTGGGGTCGACGTTGACGGTCTGCTTCAGCGATTCCGAGAGCTTGGCGCTGAGCAGCCGTGCCACCACGTCGCTGGTGCCGCCGGCGCCGAACGGGACGACGACGCGGATGGGCCGCGAGGGATAGGGCTCGGCGGCGCCGGCCAGCAGCGGCAGCAGCGGCAGCAGCAGGGCCGCGGCGAGCAGCAGGCGACGCGGCAGGCGAGGGGTGCGCTTCATCGGGGGTTCTCTCCAGGGACGGGTTGCAGGGGCGTGGCCATCATGCGGCCATCACTCGGCCTTGATGCCGGCGGCCTTCACGGTGGCCGCGACGGCCTTGATCTCGGCGCGGAGGAGTTCAGCCAGCGCCTCGGCGTCGCCGGGCCGGGGCTCCCACGAGATGGCGCGCATCTTGTCCTGCACCGCCGGATCCCTGAGGATCGCCATGAGCTCGCGGCCGAGCTTGGCGCTGACATCGCGGGGCACGCCGGCCGGTGCGAAGAAGCCGACCCAGGCCGAGTAGGCCATGCCCTTGACGCCGGCCTCGCCGACGGTTTCGAGCTCCGGCGCCAGCGAACTGCGTTGCGTGCCGGTGCCGGCCAGGATGCGCAGCCTGCCGGCCTTGGCGTTCGGCGCGCTGCTCGACAAGGGTTCGCAGACCACGTCGAGCTGGCCGCCGATCAGGTCGGTGAGCGCCTGTGCCGAAGCCTTGTACGGCACCTTTGCGATGTCGATGCCGGCAGCACTCTTGAGCAGTTCCATGCACAGCAGGCCCGAACTGGTACCGAAGCCGTAGTTGAGCTTGCCGGGCGACGCCTTGGCCGTGGCGACCAGCTCGCGCAACGACTTGCTCGGCGAGGATCCGGGAACGACGATGACGAAGGGCGCGTCGGCCGCCAGCGCCAGCGGCACCAGGTCCTTCAGCGGATCGATGGGGAAGCTGGCATACAGGAAGGCGTTGGCCGCCACCGTGGTGCTCGAGCCGAAGAGCAGTGTGTAGCCGTCGGCGGGCGCCTTGGCCAGCGTGCTGACGCCGAGCACGCCGCCGGCGCCGGCGCGGTTGTCGATGACCACGGTCTGCCCCAGACGCTCGCCGAGCAGCGGGGCCAACAGCCGCGCCAGCGCGTCGGTGCTGCCGCCCGCGCCCTGCGGCACGATCAGCTGCACCGGTTTCGACGGCCAGGTCTGTGCCGCTGCCGGCATGGAGACGATGGAGCCGGCCGTTGCCAGCAGGCCCAGGAGAATTCTGTACAACACGTTCATGATCCCTCCTACACGTTGGAAGTCATCACCGTTCGTTCATCGCGATCACCCGGCGCGCCTACACTGCGCTGACCAGCAGACCCATCCACCGAAGGAAAACGCATGACTGAAGCCGCCGTCCTCGTCGCCCGCCGCGACGCCATCTGCGAGATCACGCTGAACCGGCCCGAGCAACGCAACGCCATGGCGCCCGAACTGCTGCAGGCGTTCCAACAGGTGATCGACCAGGTGAAAGCGGATCGCGACATCCGCTGTGTCGTCATCACCGGCAGCGGTACCAATTTCTGCTCGGGCGCGGACTTCCGCAGCACCATTCTCGATCGTGGCAACGAGTTGCCGCACGAGGCGTCCTACGCGATCTACCGGCCGTTCCTCACCATCCTTGACGTGCAGGTGCCGGTGATCGCGGCGATGAACGGGCACGCCATCGGCGGCGGCTTCGGCCTGGGCCTGGTGTGCGACCTGCGCGTGGCCAACCGTGAGGCGCGCTACGGCGCCAATTTCGCGCGCCTGGGGCTGCACTCGGGCATGGCCATCAGCTACCTGCTGCCGCGCGTGTGCGGCGTGCCGCGCGCCGCCGAACTGCTGTTCACCGGGCGCGTGTTCTCGGGTGCCGAGGCCGCCGAGATGGGCATCGCCAACCATGCGGTCGAGCCGGCGCAGGTGCTGGCGCGCGCGCGCGAGCTGGCTGCCGAGATCGCCGCCAACGCGCCGGTGGCGGTGCGCATGATGAAGCGATCGCTGTACCGCGGGCTCGACTGGGATCCGAAGTCGGCTGGCGAGATCGAGGCGCTGCTGCAGTCGCGCACGCTCGATATGGCCGATGCCAAGGAAGGCGTGGCGGCATTGCTGGAGAAGCGCACGCCGCAATTTCGCGGCGCGTAGCCAGGTGCGCCGCGGCGGCTCGAAGGGGTTCGGGCGCGCCATCAGCCGCCCCCGTGGCTTGGCGCAAGCGTGACGCCCGAGGCCACCAGTTCGGCGATCTCCGCGCCCGAGTAGCCCGCTTCAGCCAGCAGCTCGCTGCTGTGCTCGCCCAGCCGGGGCGGCGCGCGGCGGACTTCCGGCGGCGTGTGCGACCAGCGCGAGGGCGGTCGAAGGGTCACCAGCGTGCCTTCGGTGGGATGCTCCAGGCGCTGGAAGAAGCCCACGGCGTTGAGGTGCGGATCGTCGAGCAGCGACTCCAGCGTGTGTAGCGGGCCGGCCGGCACGTCGGCCTCGCCCAGCAGCGCGAGCCACTGCCCGGTGGTGCGCGTGCGGAAGGTGGCATCGAGCCAGGCGTAGACCTCGCGCGAGTGCTCGGTGCGCGCCTGTAGCGACGCGAAGCGCGGGTCCTGCATCAGTTCGGGCTGGCCCAGGCGCTCAAGCACCGCGCGCCACTGGCCGTCGCTGATGAGAAAGGCGCACAACCAGCCGTCGAGGGTGCGGAACGGCCGCCGGTCGGGGCTCAGGTGGCGCGGATAGCCCGGCGGGCCCAGCGGCGGGTCGAAGGAGTGGCCCATCAGGTGGTCGCCGAGCACGCCCTGCACCAGCGATTCGAACATCGGCACCTCCAGCGACTGCCCCTGGCCCGTGCGCAGCTTGTGCACCAGGGCGCCGAGGATGGCATTGACGAGCACGGTGCCGGTATAGCGGTCGGCCATCGCCATCGGGACGTAGCGCGGCTCGCCGCCGCTGGCGCGCGCGTACAGGCCGGCGATGCCCGACATGCCCTGCATCAGGTCGTCGAGCGCCGGCCGCGCGGCGTAGGGGCCGTCCTGCCCAAAGCCGACCGCGCCGACGTAGACGATGCCCGGGTTCACGGCGGCCAGCGCCTCGTACGACAACCTCAGCCGGGCCATCGCCGCCGGGCGCACGTTGTAGACGAACACGTCGGCGGTGGTGGCCAGCCGCAGCAGCGCGTCGCGGCCGGCCGGCTGCTTGAGGTCGAGCACGACGCTGCGCTTGTTGCGGTTGTTCTGCTGGAAGATGCCGCCCATGCCCGGCGAGCGGGTGGGCCCGATTCCGCGCACGATGTCGCCCTCGTGCGACTCGACCTTGATGATGTCGGCGCCCATGTCGCCGAGGATCTGCGTGGCGAAGGGCCCCAACAGGTACGCGGTGAGATCGAGCACGCGGATGCCGTTCAGCGCGCTCATCGTTGGGGACCCATCAGCGCGAGGTGCAGGCCACCACGGCCTGCCACGCCGAACGCTCGCCATCCTGCCGGATGGCCTGCACCAGGGCGCGGGCCCAGAAGGTCTCGCTGCCGTGCTCGTCGCGCCACTCGCGCAGCCTGCGGGTGTAGAGGTGCAGCGTGTGCTCGGCGGTGACGCCGATAGCGCCATGCAGCTGGTGCGCGATGCGCGTGCCCAGTCCCGCGGCCTCGCCCACGCGCACCTTCGCCGCGGCCGCCGCGGCGACGAACCTGCGCGGGTCTTCGGTGGCCGCGGCCGCCTGCACCGCCACGCGCGCTGCGGCGGCCTCCTCGGCCAGCTGCGCCAGCTGGTGCTGCACGCCCTGGAACTGGCCGATCGACCGCCCGAACTGCACGCGCTCGCCGGTGTAGGCGACGGTCATCTCGAGCAGGCGCCCCAGCGCCCCGGCGATCTGCGCGGCGCTGAGCAAAGCGGCGCGCGCCCGCACCTCGGCCAGGCTCAGGCCCGGCAACGCGATGCACCAGGCCTGGGTCGGGCTCGCGCCCGCCGCCGCGTGCAGCGGGATGCCGGCGCTGCCGACGCGCGCCGCAGGCCAGGCGCTGCCTGCGACCGCACGCACGTGGACGCACGCTCGCGGCAGCCACAGCAGCTGGGCCGTGCCGGCGTCGTCGGCGCCGAGCAGGGCGACATGGCTGGCCTGTTCTGCCCAGGCGACGACCGGGCCGTCGGCTTCGGTCAGGTCGGCACGGCCGGCCGCGCGCAGCGCCTCCAGCGGCGCCGTGGTGAAGGCCACGGCGGCCGGCCCGGCAGCGGGTGCCAGCCCGACGCGCGAGCGCAACCAGCCGGCCAGCAGCGTCTGCGCGATCGGCAGCGGTGCGCAGCGCGCCGCCGCGCGTTCGAGCAGGGCGCAGGCGTCGAGCCAGTCGCCGCCGGCACCGCCTTCGGCTTCCGGGGCGAGCAGCTGGCCCGGACCGAGTTCCTCGACCGCCTGCCACAGCGCCTGCGGCCATTGGCCGGCGTCGGCCGCAGCCACGAGGCGGCTGTCGCAGCGCTGCGACAGCAGACGATCGGCCGCTTCGGCCAGGGGCAGGGAGAGTTCGCTCATCGTGCCTGCAGTTGCTTGGCGATCATGTTGCGCAAGACCTCGTTGGTGCCGCCGCGCAGGTTGTAGGTGGGCGCCAGCGGCCACGCGCTGGCGAGCAAGCCGGCCAGCACGGCATCGCCCGCGACGCGCCCGTCGGCGTCCATCGCCTCTCGCACGATCTCGAGCGTGTCGCGCTCGAAGTTCGTGCCCAGGTCCTTCACCATCGCTGCTTCGATGGCCGGCGAGCGCCCGGCCTCGAGCGCGCCCCAGATCGCCAGGCTCATGTTGCGCAGCGTGATCAGCCGCGCGAGCAGCCGGCCGGCCGCTGCATCGGACCCAGCGGCGGGCGCCTCCAGCACGAGGCGCAGACAGCGCTCGACGATCGGCATCGTGCTCAGGAATCGCTCGGGCCCGCTGCGCTCGTAGGCGAGTTCGCTCGTCACCTGCTTCCAGCCGTCGCCGGCCTGGCCGACCAGGCACTCGGCCGGCAACTCGACGCCGTCGAACGTCACCTCGTTGAAGTGGTGGCTGCCATCGAGCATGAGGATCGGGCGGATCGTCACGCCCGGGGCCTTCAGATCGACGATGAACTGGCTCAGCCCGGCGTGGCGGGCCGTGGGGTCGGCGGGGGCGGTGCGGCACAGCACGATCGCGTAATGCGCGATGTGGGCGCCGCTGGTCCAGACCTTGCGGCCGTCGAGCCGCCAGCGCGCGCCTGAAGGCTCGGCCCGCGTGCGAACGGAGGCGAGGTCGGAGCCGACGTCGGGCTCGCTCATGCCGATGGCGAAGTAGGTGTCGCCGGCGGCGATGCGCGGCAGGAACGCCTGGCGCTGCGCCTCGCTGCCGAAGCGCATCAGCAGCGGTGCGCTCTGGCGCGCGGCGATCCAGTGCGCGGCCACGGGGGCGCCGGCGGCGAGCAGTTCCTCGTTGATCGTCAGCGTGTCGAAGGCGCTGCCGCCGCACCCGCCGTAGGCCACCGGCCAGTGGTAGCCGATCCAGCCCCGCGCGCCGAGCCGGCGGCTGAACGCACCGCCCAGGCCCTCGGTCCACGAGTTGCACTGCGGCTCGAAGCCGCCGCTGGCCAACTCGTCGGCGATGAACCGACGCACCTGCGCGCGCAGCGTGGCCGTGCGTTCGCCAACGGCGGGCAGCGGGAGTGCGGGCTCGAAGAACAGCATGAGGACAGGTCCGGTTGGTCAGCACCTTCAGGCTACAGTATTCTACCAATCGTTAGTTTGCTGTCTCGGGCCGAACCCGAGCCCGAACACCCAGGAGATGCCATGTCCAACCGCTCGCTCGACGACCTCAACCCCGGCGACGTGTTCCGCAGCTACGGCCGGACCGTCACCGAGACCGACATCGTGCTCTTCACGAGCCTGGCCGGGCTGAAGCTGCCGATCTTCATCAACGAGGAGTTCGCGAAGAAGCACACCGACTTCGGGGGCCGCATCTGCCCCGGCCTGCTGACGGCGGCGCTGGCCGCCGGGATGATGGAAGAGATCCTGGGTCCGGCGACGATCGCCGCGCTCGAGCTCACCGACTTCAAGTTCACCGTGCCGGTGCGGCCGGGCGACACCCTGCGCGCCGAGATCAACGTCGAGGGCAAGAAGAACCTCTCCGACGGCAAGCGCGGCATCATGCAGGGGCGGGTGAGGGTGTTCAACCAGCGCGAGCAGCAGGTCTTCGAGTTCAGCGAGAAGCTGATGATGCGTCGCGGGCGTGTGGACGACCTGGTCTGATCTGAGCGGGGCCGGCGTGCTGCGGCCCCCGCGTCCTCTGGAGCGCCAATTCCACCTGCAGGCGTCCTTCTTGCGCGAGGCACGGTGTCAGGGCGTGCGCGCCGCCCGTGCAGTCGCCTGCTTTCTTCGCGCCGTCGGAGGTGCCTGGGCTTGTTCGTTGGCGCCGCGCGCCCTCGCCAACCATCTGCTCGAGACAGCCTCAAGCGCGTCGAAGACGCCCCCGAGTTCCTGGCCCTGTTCCGTAAGGCCGTACGACACCGCGGGCGGTATCGACGGCACATGGTCGCGGAACACGATGCCGCGCTCCTCGAGCAGGCGAAGCCGCTGCGTCAGCACTTTGGCCGACAGCCCGGGAACGGCGCGCAGCAGCGCGCCGAAGCGCATCGGTCCGTCGCGCCGCAGGTGCCACAGGATGTAGCTGGTCCATGAGCCCATCAGCAGTCGCAGCAGGGCGTCGACGGGGCAGACGGGCGGCGGTGCTTGGCGTGGCATCGGTGGTTACTTCAAGGTACCTACTTGCCGATAGTAACCGACGATCCGAGAATGGCCGCCACCGGAAGGCGACAAGTGCCGGCCGGTGGTGCGGCAGCGTGTGCCGCGAAGCCATCGAAAGGGCATGAAAGATGATTCTGGTCGTAGGAGGAACGGGAACGATCGGCAGCGAGGTGGTGCGGCTGCTGCAGGAGGCGAAGCTGCCGTTCAAGGCGCTGGTGCGCGATGCCGCCAAGGCGCGCGAGCTGAATGCGCGCGGCGTGCAGACGGCCGCCGGCGACCTGCGCGAGCCGCGGACGCTGCTCGCCGCGCTGGGCGGCGTCGACAAGGTCTTCGTGGTCACGCCGCTGGTGCCCGACCAGGTGCAGATGCGCGCCGCGCTCATCGCTGCGGCAAAGACTGCGGGCGTCAAGCACTTCGTCATGTCCACCGGCATCGGCGCGGCCCCGGATTCGCCGGTGCAGATCGGCCGCTGGCACGGCGAGAACCAGCGGCAGGTGCAGGAGTCCGGCATGGCCTGGACCTTCGTGCAGCCCGGCTTCTTCATGCAGAACCTGCTGATGTATGCCCAGGCCATCCGCGAGAAGGGCGAGTTCTACATGCCGCTCGGCGAGGGCAAGGTCAGCTGGATCGACGCGCGCGACATCGCCGCCGTGGCCGTGCAGGCGCTGACCAAACCCGGGCACGAGAACCAGGCCTACCCGGTGACGGGGCCGCAGGCCTTGAGCGGCGCGGAGGTGGCTGCCGCCCTCAGCGCGGCGGCGGGGCGCCCGGTGCGTTACGTGGCGATCACACTGGAACAGGCGAAGCAGGCGATGACCGGCGTGGGCATGCCCGAGTCCCTGGCCGATGCGATGAACGAGCTGTATGCCCTCGCGCCGCCGGGCTACCTGGCGGGCGTGCTCGACACGGTTCCCAAGGTCACGGGCCGACCGGCGCGCACGTTCGCGGAGTTCGCCAAGGCCCACGCGGCAGCGTTCGGCGCCGCCTGACTTTGTGTGCGTGCGGCCGGTTCGTCGGGCCCGGCCGCACGCGCCGCTGTCGGGCGCAAAAGCGGGCCGCGTCCAGGCAGCGGCCTCGAGGTGCCGCGCAGCGGGCTCACCCACCAGGCAAAAGGTTGAAGCGCCAGCCGCATCCGGTCGACCGGGGTGCTCAGGCCGCGCCCGTCGTGGGCACGATCAGGGCATCGAGCGCCTGCACGCCGCGGCCGCGCGGCAGCACCAGCAGCGGGTTGATGTCGATGCTCTCGATGCCGTCGGTGTGGCGCGCCGCGTAGACCGACAGCGCCGCCAGCGCCGCGGCCAGCGCGTCTTCGTCGGCCGGCGGTTGCCCGCGCACGCCGCGCAGCAGCACACGGCCCTTGACCTCGCCGATCATCGCGCGCGCCTCGGCCACGCCGAACGGCGCGACGCGGAAGGCCACGTCCTGGAAGGCCTCGACGAAGACCCCACCCAACCCGAACATCACCACGGCCCCGAACACCGGATCGCGCACGACGCCGAGGATGGTCTCGACGCCGCGCTCGGCCATGCGCGCCACGACCACGCCGTCAACGCGCGCCTGCGGGGCGTGCGTGGCGGCGCGCTGCGTCAAGGTGCGGAACGCCTTGCGCAGCTGCGCCTCGTCGGCCAGGCCCACGATCACGCCGCCGATCTCGCTCTTGTGCGCGATGTCGGCCGAGGCGATCTTCAGCACCACGGGGTAACCCAGTGCCGCGGCCTCGCGTGCGGCGGCGTCCTCATCCGCCGCGATGCGTTCTGGCACGGCAGCGATGCCGGCACTGGCAAGGATGGTCTTGGCCTGCGTCTCGTTGATGGCCCGCACCGGCGGCGGCAGTGCACCCGCGGGCAGGGCGGGCGGCGGGTCGGCCTGCGCCGCGCGCCGCGACTGTTCGGCGAAGTACACCAGCGCCGCGGCGGCGCGCACGGCACGCGTGGGCTCGTCGAAGAGCAGCACGCCGGCGGCCTCGTACATCCTGCGCACCTCGGGGGAGGCCAGCGACGAGAAGACCACGGCCCGATCGGGGAAACGCCGCAGCACGGCCTGCAGCTGCTCCAGCAGCGAGCGGCTCAGCTCCATCACCTGGCCGACGCTGGACAGGAACGCCACCACCACGTCGTAGCCGCCTTCCTCCAGCATGATCTGGAAGTTGCTGCCGAACAGCGTGAGATCGTTGACGAGCTGTGCCGTCATGTCCACCGGGTTGCGCGGACCGCAGAACGGCACCAGTTCCTTCAGCCGGCGCTGCGCGTCCTCGGGCATCGGCGCGACGTCGAGCGCGCAGTCGCTGGCCACGTCGGCCATCAGTGCGCCGACGCCGCCCGACACGGTGAGCAGGCCCAGACGCCGCCCGAGCGGCGCCGGCGCGTTCACCGAGCAGGCATAGGCCACGTCGAACAACTCGTCGATGCTGCGCGCGCGCCAGACGCCGTACTGGCGGAACAGGCCTTCGTAGACCTGGTCCGAGCCGGCCAGCGACGCAGTGTGCGATGCCGCCGCCTGCGCGCCCGCCTCCGAGCGCCCGACCTTCATGACGACGACGCGCTTGCCGCGCTCGCGCGCCAGCGCCAGCGCGGCGACCAGGCGGTCCTTGTCGGTGGCGGCCTCGAGGTAGGCCACGATGACCTGCGTGCCGTCGTCGCCCGCGAAATGGGTGATGCAGTCGGCGACATCCACGTCGCACTGGTTGCCGGTGGTGATCCACAAATTCAGCCCCAGACCGCGCTGACGGATCAGCGACAGGCAGTAGCCCCCGAAGGCGCCGCTCTGGCTGACCAGGCTGATGCGGCCCGGTACCAGGCCGAAGCCGGCGGCGCTGGGCGTGAAGGTGCCGAGCAGGCGCCGCCGCACGCTGATCAGCCCCATGCAGTTGGGACCGACCACGCGCATGCCGGTGCGCCGCGCCAGCGCCGAGATGCCGGCCTGCCATGCAACGCCCTGGCCGCCGGTTTCGGCGAAACCCGAGCTGAGCACGACCGCGCCGCACACGCCCTTGGCCGCGCAGTCCTCAAGCGCGGCCAGCACGCCAGGTGCCGGCACGGCCACGATGGCCAGATCCACCGGCCCGGGCACCGCGCTGACGGTGGCGAATGCGGGCAGGCCCTGGATCTGCGCCGCCTTCGGGTTGATCGGGTACAAGGCCCCGTCGAAGCCGCTGGACTTGAGGAAATCCAGCGGACGGCCGCCGATCTTGGTGGGGTCGGACGACGCGCCGTAGACGGCGATCGCTCGCGGTTCGAACAGCGGCGCGAGCGAGCCGCGGGAAGCGATGGGCGAGGCCATGGGGTCAGTGGATCGACATGCCGCCGTCCACGCCGATCAGCTGCCCGGTCACGTAGCTCGCGCCTTCGCTGGCCAGGAACACCCACACCGGCGCAATCTCCTCCGGCTCGGCCCAGCGGCCCAGCGGAATGCGATCGAGCGTGCGCTGCTTGAAGCGCTCGTCGGTGCGGATGGTCTCCGTCATCGGCGTAGCCGCGCCCGGGGCGACGCAGTTGACGATGATGTTGTAGCGTGCCAGTTCGCGCGCGGCCGACTTGGTGAAGCCGATCAGCCCGGCCTTGGCCGAGCCGTAATTGATCTGGCCGATGGTGCCCAGGATGCCGGCGGTGGAAATGGTGTTGATGATCCAGCCGCGCTGGCGTTCCATCATGCCGTCCACGACCGCCTGCAGGCAGTTGAAGCTGCCCGTGAGGTGCACGTCGATCACCTGCTGCCACTGGTGCGCGCTCATCTTGTGCAGCATCGCCGTACGCGTGATGCCGGCGTTGTTGACGAGCACGTCCACCGGGCCGAACTTCGCCACCACCGCCGCCACCATCGCGTCCACGGCGGCACGGTCGGCCACGTCACACTTGAACGCCGCGGCCTGCCCGCCGGCGTCGCGGATCGACTGCGCCACCTGCTCGGCGGTCTCGAGGTTCCAGTCGACCACCGCGACCTTGGCGGCTTGCGCGCCGTAAGCGCGCGCGATGCCCGCGCCGATGCCCTGGCCGGCGCCGGTGACGATCGCGACCTTGTTTTCGAGAGCTTTTCCGCTGAACATCGACCGCTCCTTTGCCGAACGAGTGTTTGTTAGACTCAACGATGCCACAGGATGGAGGGCAGCACCAGGGGCCGGCACCCGGGGTGCGGCAGGGCGCGCCGCGCGCTGACGTCGTGCCGCCGGGGTGGCGCCGCAGGGCGGCGACCCCGGCAAGCCCGAATCCGATGCCAGGACCTGAACCCGAGGCGAGAGTCCATGATCGATCTGACCGAACGGCTCGACGCACCCACCGAGGTGCAACGCATGCTGCGCGACGCCGCCGCCGCCTTCTTCGCCGCCGACGGCCCGGGCCGTCGCGTGCGCGAATGGCGCGGCACGCTGCCCGGGCACGACCGCGAGCGCTGGCGGCGCATGGCTGGCCTGGGCTGGCTCGGCCTGTGCCTGCCCGAGGCGCTGGGCGGCAGCGGGCTCGGCGCCGGCGAGGCGGCGGTGCTGCTGGAGCGCTGCGGCCGCGCGCTCGCGCCCGAGCCGCTGGTGGCCGGTGCGCTGCTGCCGGCCTGGGCGCTGCTGCACGGCGACTCGCAGGCGCTGCGCGAGCGCTGGCTGCCGGCACTGGCGCGCGGCGAGGTGCAACTCGCGCTGGCGGCCGGAGCGCAGGGCGATGAACTGGATGAAGACGATGGCGACGCTGCCGGAGGCCGCCGCAGCGTCGAAGCCCCGCGAGCCGCTTCGCGCGGCGCGGGCTTCGTGCTCGACGGGCGCTGCCGCTTCGTGGCCGGCGGCGCAGGGGCCGACGCTTTCGTGGTGGCGGCGGAGGGCGCGCAGGGTGTGCTGCTGCTGCTGGTGGAGGCCAGCCAGCGCGGCCTGCAGACCAGCACGCAAACGCGCGTGGACGGCGGCTTCTGGACCGAACTGCGGTTCGAGGGCGCCGAAGTCTCCGGCGCGCAGCTGGTCGCCGGGCCGGCGCACGCGCAGGGCGTGCTGCAGCGCGCGCTCGACCTGGCGCGCATCGCCGAAGCCGCCGAGCTGCTGGGCGTGATGAGCCAGGCGCTCGAAACCAGCGTCGCCTACATCGCGATGCGGGAGCAGTTCGGTCGCGCCATCGGCAGCTTCCAGGCGCTGCAGCACCGCGCCGCAGACCTGCTGATCCAGGTCGAGCTCACGCGCTCGGTGGTGCTGCAGGCGGCCGCGGCGGCCGACACGCATGGCAGCGATGCGCGGCGGCTGGCCATCGCCGCCAGCCAGGCCAAGGCACGGGCCTCGGCGGCGGCGCTGGAGGTCACCAAGGGCTGCATCCAGCTGCACGGCGGCATCGGCTACACCGACGAATGCGACATCGGCCTGTACCTGAAGAAGGCGATGGTCGGCGCGGCCTGGCTGGGCAACGCGGCGCTGCACCGGCGCCGCTACAACGAATTGGCCGGCGACGGCGACGAAGCCTCGGCGCCCGAGCTGATCGCCGGCGGCGAGCAGCCGATCCGCCGCGACGAGCTGCGCCGCTGGCTGGCCGAGAACTTCCCGCCCGCGTGGCGCTTCCCGGCCAGCCGCATGAGCCTGAAGGAAACGCGCGCCTGGCACGACAAGCTCCACGAGAAGGGCTGGGTGGCGCCGAACTGGCCCAAGGCCTACGGCGGCATGGGACTATCTGGCTACGAGCAGGTGGCGCTGCAGTCGGAGTTCGACCGCCACGGCATCGTTATCGCGCCGAACATGGCGGTGATCATGCTCGGGCCGCTGATCATCCGCTACGGCACCGAGCAGCAGAAGCGCGAGGTGCTGCCGCGCATCCTGTCGGGCGAGGTGCGCTGGTGCCAGGGTTACTCCGAGCCCTCGGCGGGCTCCGACCTGGCCAGCCTGCGCACGACGGCCTTGCTCGACGGCGACGAGTTCGTCGTCAACGGGCAGAAGATCTGGACCTCGTTCGCGCACGAGGCCGACTGGATCTTCATGCTCGTGCGCACCGACCCCAAGGCCAAGAAGCAGGAAGGCATCAGCTTCCTGCTGGCGGACATGCGCACGCCCGGCATCACCGTCAAGCGCATCCGCAACCTGGGCGGCAACGCCGAGTTCTGCGAGACCTTCTTCGACAACGTGCGCGTGCCGAAGGCCAACCTCGTCGGCGGGCTGAACCAGGGCTGGACGATGGCCAAGTCGCTGCTGGGCAGCGAGCGCATCATGATCGGCAACCCGCGCGGCGCGCGCGCGCCATTCGCGCGCCTGGCGGAGCTGGCGCGCGCCACCGGCCTTGACCGCGACGGTGCCTGGCGCGCGCGGCACGAGCAGCTGCGGCTGGACATCGATGACCTTGAGGCGATGTTCGTGCGCTGCGTCGAGGTGCTGCGCCGCGGGCATGAACTCGGTGCCGAGGTGTCGATGCTGAAGATCTGGATCACCGAGGCGCAGCAGCGGGTGGCCGACCTGATGCTCGAGACCGCGGGTGCCGCCGGCGTGAGCGACGCATCGATGGCGCTGCCGGGCGGCGCGCTGCACCCGGCGCACGTGTTCTTCTCGGCCCGCCCGGCCAGCATCTACGGCGGCAGCAACGAGATCCAGCGCAACATCCTGGCCAAGGCGGTGCTCGAGCTGCCGGGCTGACACGGCGCGCACCGTACCCCTGCAACACCTTAGAAAGACGCCCATGACCCACCCTCCTGCGACCGGCACCTGGACCGAGGGCCCGGGCCCCGACGTCATCTTCGCCCAGCACCTGGCGGCAGGCGAGTTCCGCATCCAGCGCTGTGCCGCCTGCGCGCGCCACGTCTTCTACCCGCGGCTGGCGTGCAGCCATTGCGGCAGCGTCGAGCTCGCGTGGCAGGCGCCGAGCGGGCGCGGCACCGTGTATGCGGTCAGCGTCGTCAACCGCAGCGCCGACAAGGGTGGCCCGTACAACGTGGTGCTGATCGACCTGGCCGAGGGCCCGCGCATGATGGGGCGCGTGGACGGCATCGCGAACGACGCGGTGCGCATCGGCATGGCGGTACGGGCGCGTGTCGGGCAGGGCGCCGGCGGCGAGCCCTGCGTCGTCTTCGACCCGCTTGACCCCGACGCCGCCACCGGCAGGGAAGGGGGTACACGATGAGCGGCAGCTGCCTCCGCGGCAGCGCCGCGATCGTCGGCGCGGCGCTGGCCGGCCTGGGCGAGGCGCCCGGCCGCAGCTCGGAAGACATCGCCATCGAGGCCAGCGTCAGGGCGCTCGCCGAGGCCGGCCTGACGACGCGGCACGTCGATGCGGTGTTCGGCTCGCTACCGGGCAACGCCAACCCGCTGTCGGCGTTGCTGATCGCCGAGATGCTGGGCATCCAGCCGAAGTTCACCGACAACAACCGCACCGGCGGCTCCACCTTCCTGTCGTACACGCTGATGGCGGCGATGGCGCTGAAGGAAGGCCTGTGCGAGACGGCGCTGATCTTCTACGGCAGCAACCAGCGCACCGCCAGCGGCAAGCTGGTGTCGTCGGTCAAGCCCTTCGCCTACGAGGCGCCGTACGCGCCGATCTTCCCGGCCACCTCGTACGCGCTGGCGGCCTCGCGCCACATGCACGCGTACGGCACCACGCGCGAGCAGCTCGCCGCGGTGGCGGTGGCGGCGCGCGCCTGGGCCAACCTCAACCCGCAGGCCTTCATGCGTGGCCCGCTCAGTGTGGCCGACGTACTGGCCTCGCGCATGGTGTCCAGCCCGCTGACGGTGCGCGACTGCTGCCTCGTCACCGACGGCGGCGCGGCGATCGTCATGACACGTGCCGACCGCGCGCGCCACCTGCCGAAGAAGCCGGTGTACCTGCTCGGCGCGGCGGCGGCCACCACGCACATGAACATCGTCGCCATGGCCGACCTCACGCGCACCGCGGCGGTCGACTCAGGGCAGCGCGCGATGGCGATGGCCGGCGTGGCGCCGCGCGACATCGACGTGGTGGAGCTCTACGACGCCTTCACCATCAACACGATCCTGTTCCTCGAAGACCTCGGCTTCTGCGCCAAGGGCGAGGGCGGGGCATTTGTCGCCAGCGGCGCCATCGCCCCCGGGGGCGCGCTGCCGGTGAACACCAACGGCGGCGGGCTGTCGTGTGTGCATCCGGGCATGTACGGCATGTTCACGCTGGTCGAAGCCGTGCAGCAGCTGCGCGGCGAAGCCGGCGAGCGGCAGGTGGCGGGTGCCGAGCTGGCGCTGTGCCACGGCAACGGCGGCGTGCTGTCTAGCCAGATCACCAACGTGCTCGGCACCGAGGCCACGCTGTGAGTTCGGCGGTGCACGACTTCCGGCCCGAGGCGTTCTACCCCGGCCTGCAGATCGAGCATGTCACGGCGGCCGGCGTGAAGGCGTTGCGGGTGGGCAGCGGGCCGACGCTGTTGCTGCTGCACGGCGGCACGGGCTCGTGGACGCATTGGGTGCGCAACATCGAGCCGCTGTCGCGCCGCTTCAGCCTGGTCATCCCCGACCTGCCGGGCATGGGCGAATCGATCGACGTGCCGCGCGACACCGATCTCGACGGCTACGGCGCCTTCATCCTGGCGGCCATCGATGCCGGCCTGGTGCCGCCCGGCCTGCGCTTCGCCGTCGCCGGCTTCTCGTGGGGCGGGGTGGTGACTGCCTGGCTGGCGGCGCGCCTGCCTGAGCGGGTGTTCGCGGCCTGCCTGCTGGCCCCGGGCGGCTTTCCGCCGGAGGGTTGGCATCGGCCGCCGCTGAAGCCCGTGCCGCCAGGGGCGAGCGACGCCGAGACCGACGCCATCCACCGCGCCAACCTCAAGATGATGATGATCGCCGACCCGCGGCGCATCGACGACCTGGCCGTGGCCATGCAGCGGCGCAACCACGGCATGACGCGATTCAAGTCGCGCTTCCTGGGCTACCGCGACACGCTGGGCCCGAGCCTGCGAATGCTCACATGCCCGGTGCTGGCGGTGCTGCCCGCGCTCGACCCGCTGCCGCGCCCGGATGTCGCGGCGCGCGCCGAGTACCTGCGCCGCTGCGCGCCGCACATCGTGTGTCGGGTCGTCCCCGATGCGAGCCACTGGGTGGCGTTCGAGGCGCCCGACGAACTCAACCGCCTGGTCGCCGGGTTCGTGCACCGCAACGCACCCGGCGCCGAACATCAACGACTTTCAGTCCCGCCGGGAGCGTGACCATGACCATCCAGGAAGGTGAGCTGCTCTGGACCCCGCGCGAGGCATTCGCAAAGTCGTCGCAGCTCGCGTCGTTCATGGACTGGCTGCGCGTGCACCGCCAGCTGGACTTCACCGACTACGCTGCGCTGTGGCAGTGGTCGGTGGACTGCCTGGAGGACTTCTGGGCCGCGGTGTGGGAGTACTTCGAGATCGAGTCCTCCACGCCGCACGAGTGCGTTCTGAAGGAGCGCACGATGCCCGGCGCGGAGTGGTTTCCCGGTGCGCGGGTGAACTTCGCGAAGCACATGCTGCGCAAGGGCCGGCGCGGGTGGCCGGCCATCCATCATCGCAGCGAGATCCGGCCATCGGCCACGCTGAACTGGGAGGACTTGCGCGACCAGGTGGCCACGCTCGCCGAGGCGATGCGCCGCATGGGCATCCGCCCCGGTGATCGCATTGTCTCGACGCTGCCGAACACGCCAGAAGCCGTGATCGCCCTGCTGGCCACCACGGCCATCGGTGCCGTCTGGTCGGCCTGCTCGCCCGACTTCGGCGCGCGCAGCATCCTCGACCGCTTCCAGCAGATCGAACCGCGGTTGCTGTTCGCAGTGGACGGTTATCGCTTCGGCGGCAAGGACTTCGACCGCCGCACCGATCTCGCCCGGCTCGTCGAAGGCCTGCCCACGCTCGAGCACCTGGTGTTCCTGCCCGACCTCGACCCGGCCGCGCCGCGGCCGACGCTGCGTCCTGAGCCGGCTGTGCGCCTGTGGTCGGAGGTCATGGCCGAGCAGCCGTTGCGCTACGAGGACTTCCGCTACGAGGACGTGGAGTTCTCGCACCCGCTGTGGATCCTGTACTCCTCGGGCACCACCGGGCTGCCCAAGGCCATCACGCACAGCCACGGCGGCATGACGCTCGAGACGCACAAGGTCATCGCCTTCCACGCCAACCAGACGCCGGACTCGTGCCTGTTCTTCTACACGACCACCGGCTGGATGATGTTCAACTTCATGGTCATGGGGTTGTGCCAGGGTGGCCGCATCGTGCTGTACGACGGCAACCCGCTGGCGCCCCATGTCGAGCGGCTGTGGCAGTTGGCAGCCGAGCACCGCGTGACGATGTTCGGCGCCAGCCCGACCTTCGTGCAGATGATGATCAAAGCCGGCGTGCGGCCGGCGAAGAAATACGACCTGTCGGCGCTGGAGGGTGTGCTGCTGGGTGGCTCGCCGGCCACGCCCGAGACCTTCGCGTGGTTCTACCGCGAGGTCAAGCGCGACCTGTGGGTCACCTCGCAAAGCGGCGGTACCGACGTCTGCTCGGCCTTCGTCGGCGCCTCGCCCACGCTGCCGGTGTACGCCGGCGAGATCCAGACGCGGCTGCTGGGCGTGGATGCACACGCGCTGAGCGATGAGGGAGAACCGCTCACCGACGGCGTGGGCGAGCTCGTGATCCGCAAGCCCATGCCCTCGATGCCGCTGTACTTCTGGGGTGACGCCGACAACCGGCGCTACCGCGACAGCTACTTCGACGTCTACCCCGGCCAGTGGCGGCACGGCGACTTCTTCAAGGTCAACCAGCGCGGCGGCTGCTACATCTACGGCCGCTCCGACTCCACGCTCAACCGCGCCGGCGTGCGCATCGGCACGGCCGAGATCTACCGCATCGTCGAGAACGTCGAGGGCGTGCAGGACAGCCTGGTGCTCAACCTCGACCTGCCCGGCGGCAGCTTCTTCATGCCGATGTTCGTGGTGCCCAAGCCGGGCTTCATGCTCGACGAGGCGATGCAGTCGCGCATCACCCAGGCGCTGCGCATGCAGGGCTCGCCGCGCCACGTGCCCGACCGCTACGTCGCCATCGCCGCCGTGCCCTACACGCTCACCGGCAAGAAGCTCGAAGTGCCGGTGCGCAAGATCCTGCTGGGCGCTGCGCCCGACAAGGTGGCCAGCCGCGACGCGATGATGAACCCGGCGTCGCTGCAGTTCTTCGTGGACTTCGCAGGCGAGGTCAGGCGCATGGTCGAGGCCGGCGAACAGCAGCGGTGAACGGCGGGCAGGCTCCGACCCAGCCTGGAGCCTGCAGCCCGCTGGCTGCTCACATGCGAAACACGCCCCAGCCGCCCGGCCGCGCCGGTGTGCGGCCTGCTGCATCGAGCAGCAGCGCCAGCACGCCGCGCGTGTGCTCAGGCTCGACGATGGCGTCGCACCATAGCTGGCGCGCCCAGTTCAGCGCGCCGGCTTCGTCGTCGGGCGCATCGGGCGACGCGGCGGCGCGCGCGTTGGGCCACATCAGCAGCGCGTTGGGCCTGAAAGCGCGGCCGCACAGCGCGTGGTAGGCGGCGCCATGGGCCTGTCCGACGATGACGGTGATCTTGGGCACATCGGCATTGGCCGCCGCGTTGAGCAGCTTCGCGCCGTGGCGGCCGATGCTGCCCTGCGACGCCTCGCCGCTGTCGGCAAAGCCGGGGGAATCGACCAGGAATACGAGCGGGATGTCGCGCTGTACCGACAGCTCGATGAAGTGGGCGCCCTTGGCCGCTGCCTGCGCGGTGAGCGCGCCGGCGCCGGCGACGATGCCGACCTCGAAGCCCTCGATGCGGGCGAAGGCGCACCGCAGGGACTCGCCGTGCAGCGGCTTGAACTCCTGGAAGCGGCTGCCGTCGACCAGGCGCACGATCAGCTCGCCGGCATCGGCCGCGGGTTCGCCGTTCAGACGCACCAGGCCCCGCAGTTCGGCGGCGGGGTGCAGCGGCTCTTCGGCCGCAGCGCGCGCCCAGCGCAGCAGCGCCGGCTCGCCGAGGTGGCGCACGAGGCGCCGCGCGATGGCGAGCGCATCGGCGTCGTCGTCGGCCAGGTGGTCGGCCACGCCGCTCAGGCTGCAGTGCATTAGCGCGCCGCCCAGTGCCTCGGAATCGGCCACCTCGCCGGTGGCGGCATACACGAGCTGCGGGCTGCCGAGAAACATCGCGCCCTGGTTGCGCACGATGACGAGTTCGTCGCACAGCGCGGGAATGTAGGCGCCGCCGGCCGTCGAGGGGCCGAAGACGAGGGCGATCTGCGCGATGCCTTCGGCCGACATCTTCACTTGATTGTACATCACCGATCCGCCCTGGCCGTCGTCGGGGAAGATGTTGGCCAGGTCGGGCAGGAAGGCGCCGCCCGACTGGACCATCGTGATGCACGGCAGCCGGTGCTGCCAGGCGAACATCTGCGCCCGCACATGGCGCTTGGTGGTCATGCCGAACATCGTGCCGCCCTTCACCGTGGGGTCGTTGACGATCAGCATGCAGTCGCGCCCGGCCACGCGGCCCACACCGGTGATCAGCGTGGCGCCCGGTGGCACGCCGTCGTACAGGTCGGCGGCGGCGAGTTGGCCGATCTCGAAGAAGGGCGCGCCCGCATCGAGCAGCGCCGCGATGCGTTCGCGCGGCAGCAGCTGGCCGCGGCTCTGGTGCAGCTTGCGCGCGCGCTCGTTGCCGCCGGCCGAGGCTTCGTCGCGCCGCGCCTGCAGCGCCGAGGCCAGCGCGTCGAAGCGGGCGCGGCGGGTTTCGAAAGCGGCGCCGGTAGTTGCCGCCGCGCTGCTGATTGCCTGCATGTCTTTCGCCGGTGCCACGCCGCGGCCGGGGCTACATGCGGAAAGCGCCGTAGGCCGCGGGCTGGGAGGGCAGGCGGCCCGCGACGTCGAGCAGTTGTGCCAGCACCGCACGGGTGCGCTCGGGCTCGACGATGGCATCGCACCACAGCTGGCGCGCCCAGTTCAGCGCGCCGGCCTCGTCGTCGGGCGCATCGGGCGATGCCGAGGCGCGGGCGCCGGGCCACATCAGCAGCGCGTTGGGCTTGAAGGCCCGGCCACCCAGCGCGTGGTAGGCCGCGCCGTGGGCGCGGCCGGTGATGACGGTGAACTTGGGCACGTCGGCGTTGGCCACCGCGTTCAGCAGCTTGGCGCCGTGGCGGCCGACGTTGGCCTGGCCCGGCTGGCTGCTGTCGGCGAAGCCGGGGGAGTCGACGAGGAACAGCAGCGGGATGTCGCGCTGGCCGCACAGCTGCACGAAGTGCGCGCCCTTGGCGCCGGCCTGCGCGGTGAGCAGGCCGTGGCCGGCGACGATGCCGACCTCGAAGCCTTCGATGCGGGCGAAGCCGCAGACCAGGGTCTCGCCGTGCAGTTGCTTGAATTCCTGGAAGCGGCCGCCGTCCACCAGGCGTGCCAGGATGTCGCGGCAGTCGGCGCCTTCGACCGCGCCGACGGCGGCCAGGCCGGCCAGTTCCTGCGGGTCGTGCAGCGGCGGCTCGGGCTCGGCGCGTGTCCAGCGCAGTCGCGGCGGCTCGCCCAGGTGTTCGACGATTCGCCGCGTGATGGCCAGCGCGTGCTCGTCGTCGTCGGCCATGTGGTCGGTGACGCCGCTCAGGCGGCTGTGCATCTCGGCGCCGCCCAGCGGCTCGATGTCGATCACCTCGCCGGTGGCGGCGAACACGAGCTGCGGGCTGCCCAGGAACATGGCGCCCTGCTTGCGGATGATGACCACCTCGTCGCACAGCGCCGGGATGTAGGCCCCGCCGGCCGTGGAGGGGCCGTGCACGAGGGCGATCTGCGCGATGCCCTCGGCCGACATCTTGACCTGGTTGTACATGATCGAGCCGGCTTGGCCCTCGTCGGGGAAGATGTTGGCCAGGTCGGGCAGGAAGCCGCCGCCGGACTGGACCATCGTGATGCAGGGCAGCCGGTGGTGCCACGCGAACAGCTGCGCCCGCGTGTGGCGCTTGGTGGTCATGCCGAACATGGTGCCCCCCTTCACGGTGGCATCGTTGACCAGCAGCATGCACCAGCGGCCGCAGACCCGGCCCACGCCGGTGATCATCGTGGCGCCGGGGGGCACGCCCTCATACAGGTCGGCGCCGGCGAGCTGGCCGATTTCGAAGAAGGGCGAGCCCGGGTCGAGCAGCGCCTGCACGCGCTCGCGCGGCAGCATCTGGCCGCGGCTCTTGTGCAGTTTGCGCGCCTTCTCGCTGCCGCCGGTCAGGGCCTCGTCGAGCCGCGCGCTCAGGCGGGCCATCAGTTGGCGGTAGGCCTGCTCGCGCCGGGCAAAACGCTCGTCGCGGAGGGTGTCTAACGTTGCTGGCGATGTCATGGGCGAGCTGAAAATTGTGGACCTAACAAATGTTTGGTATTCTAGCGGTGTGACTGCCGTACGCGCAATGCGGCCCTGATCTCCGATCGCCGGCAGTCCCCAATCTCCCGACGCACATGCTGAACGACATGCATTTCTTTACCCGGCCAACGTCCCCGACGCTTTCTGTCGGCATGGATCGGGCGGCGCCATGAGCATCCTGGCATCCGCCATCACCGCCAGCCCCGAGGAGCTGCAGGCCAACCGCGTGGCCTACGAGGCCCGCGTGGCCGATCTGCGCGCGCGCCGCACCGCGGCCTTGGCGGCCGGCTCGGCCGCGGCCCGCCAGCAGCTGCGCGACGGCGGCCAGATGCTGGTGCGCGAGCGCATCAGCGCCTTGCTCGACCCGGGCTCGCCCTTCCTTGAACTGTGCCAGCTGGCTGGTGAGGGCCTGTACGGCGACGATCCACCCGGTGCCGGCGTCGTCACCGGCGTGGGCATGATCGCCGGGCGGCCATGCATGGTCATCGCCAGCGATCCCACGGTCAACGACGGCGCCTACAACGCCCATACCTGCAAGCGGCACGTGCGCGCGCAGCGCTTCGCGTGGCAGCACCGCCTGCCGTGCGTGACGATGCTGCAGCCCGGCGCGCAGCCGCCCGGCGCCAGGCAGGGTGTGTTCGCCGACGAGGGCCAGTTCGGCTCGATCCTGTACAACCAGACGCGCATGTCGCGCGAGGGCATCGCGCAGATCTGCAGCGTGCACGGCCCCGCGGCGGATGCGGCGGCGTTCGTGGCCGCGATGTGCGACGAGGTGGTCGTGGTGCGCGAGCGCGGTGCGTTGGCCTTCGGCAGTGCCGTGCCGGCGCCCGCCGACGCCGAGCGCGCCAACCGCGAGGACGGCGTCACCGACCGGCTGGCCGAGAGTGATGCGCACGCCATCGCCATCCTGCGCGACCTGGTCGGCCACCTGGGCGATGTGCCCAAGCAGCGGCGCGACGTGGCCGAGCCGCGCGAGCCGCTGCACGACACGCGCGAGATCTACGGCCTCGTCAGCGCCGACCCGCGCGTGCCCACCAGCAACCGCGAGATCGTGCTGCGCCTGATCGACGGCAGCGACCTGCACGAGTTCAAGCCCGACTTCGGCGACACGCTGATCACCGGCTTCGCGCGCATCCAGGGCTTCGACATCGGCATCCTGTGCAACGACGGCGTGCTGTTCTCCGAGAGCGCGCTCAAGGCCACGCAGTTCATCGACCTGTGCTGCAAGCGCGACATCCCGCTGCTGTTCATGGCCGACATCAACGGCTTCATGGTCGGCCGCGAGGCCGAGGAGGCCGGCATCGCCAAGCACGGCGCGAAGATGATCACCGCGATGACCTGCGCCAACGTGCCCAAGTACACCTTGATCATCGGCGGCTCCTACGGCGCGGGCTACCTCGCGATGTGCGGCCGCGCGTTCAAGCCCAATGCGATGATGATGTGGCCCAACGGCCGTGCCGCGATCATGGGCCCCGACCAGGCCGCCACCACCTTGGCGATGGTCAAGGACGACCAGCACAAGCGCGACGGCACGAGCTGGACCGACGCCGAGCGCGAAGCCTACAAGGCGCCGGTGCGCAAGACCTTCGAGGACTTCGCCAACGCCTACAACTTCGCGCGCAACACCTGGTGCGACCTGATCGTCGAGCCGGCCGAAACGCGCGACGTGATGGCGATGCTGCTCGACCTGGCCGGCCGCGTGCCGGCGGTGCCCTCGCGCTTTGGCGTGTTCCGGATGTAAGGCGGGCGCAGCACCATGTTCAAGAAGATTCTGATTGCGAACCGCGGCGAGATCGCCTGCCGCATCGCCCGCACCTGCCGTCGCCTGGGCGTGGCGGTGGCGGGCGTGCACTCGGCTGCCGACCGCGAAGCGCTGCATGTGCGCGAGATCGGCGAGTCCGTCGAGATCGGCGCTGCCGCGGCCTCCGAGAGCTACCTGCGCATCGACGCGGTGATTGCTGCCGCGAAGTCGGTTGGCGCGCAGGCCATCCACCCCGGCTTCGGCTTCCTGGCCGAGAACGCGGCGTTCGCGCGCGCGGTCGAGGCCGCCGGGCTGGTTTTCATCGGCCCGACGCCCGAAGTCATCGAGCGCCTGGGCGACAAGGCGGCGGCCAAACGCGAGGCCGGTGCGGCCGGCGTTCCCATCGTGCCCGGCAGCCAGTCGCCGAGCACCGACCCCGCCGAGATCGCCGCCACCGTGCGGCGCGTCGGCCTGCCGGTGATGCTGAAGGCCGCCGCGGGCGGCGGCGGCAAGGGCATGCGCGGCATCGAATCGATGGACGGCCTGGCGCAAGAGATCGAGTCGGCGATGCGCGAGGCGAAGAACGCCTTCGGCGATGCCGGGTTGATCGTCGAGAAGCTGATCCGGCGGGGCCGCCACATCGAGATCCAGATCGCCGGCGACGGCCAGGGCAAGGTCATCCATCTCTTCGAGCGCGAGTGCACGCTGCAGCGCCGCCACCAGAAGGTGATCGAGGAGGCGCCTGCCGCCAACCTGAGCGCGGCCATGCGCGACCGCATGGCGGCCGACGCGGTGTGCCTGGGCGAGCGGCTGAAGTACCGCGGCGTCGGCACGGTCGAGTTCATCGTCGGCGAGAAGGACTACCACTTCCTCGAGGTCAACCCGCGGCTGCAGGTCGAGCACCCTGTGACGGAAGCGATCACCGGCCTGGACATCGTCGAGCTGATGATGCGCATCACCTCGGGCGAGGGCCTGCCGCTGGCTCAAGAGGACGTGCACATCAGCGGCCACGCGGTCGAAGCGCGCATCTGTGCCGAGGATCCGGCGGCAAACTTCCTGCCCTCGACCGGGAGGCTGTCGCACGTCGGCTTTCCGCGCGCGGGCGTGCGCGTGGAGACCGGCGTCGAATCGGGCGGCGAGGTGACGCCGTACTACGACTCGATGCTGGCCAAGCTGATCACGCACGCGCCGACGCGCGACGAGGCACTCGACCGGCTCGAGCGAGCGTTGGACGACACACGGGTCTTCGGCGTTACCAGCAACATCGGCTTCCTGCAGCGCCTGATCGACCTGCCCGAGACGCGAAAGGCGACCTTCCACACACGGCTGATCGACGAGCAAATCGAGGGCTGGGCGCTGGGCAAGGCCGAGCACGACGAACGAACGTTGGCCATCGGGGCCATGCACTGGCTGCGCGGCGAGCGAGGTGACAGTGCCGGCAGCGCCCGCAGCCCGTGGGCCGCTTGGGTCGGCAGCGGCTGGCAGCTGAACAGCGGCGACGATGGCCTGGCACCGGTGCCCAGCCTGCACGTGGAGGCCTCCGACGGCGCCAGCGCCGAGATCCGCTTCGGGCCCGTGGCGCGCGACGGCAGCCTGCTCATCGGGGTCGGCACCGCACGGCTGCGCCTGCGGCTCGAACCGGCTGGCGGCGAGGGCCGCTTCCTGGCCATTGCCGACGGCCTGCGCGAGCTGGTGACCGTGCACCGTGACGGCGACATGCTGCACGTGCAGGACGGCCGTGGCACGCACGCGCTGAAGGCGGTGCCGTACCTGTCCTACATCAGCGCGTCGGCACAGGCCAGCGGCGACGTGAAGGCGCCGATGATGGGGCTGATCCTGAAGGTCAACGTCGCGCCGGGTGACCGCGTCGACAAGGGTACGGTGGTCGCGATCCTCGAGTCGATGAAGATGGAGATGCGCATCACCGCGGACTGCGCCGGCACGGTGGTGGCGGTGAATTGCCGCGTCGGGCAGACGGTCGAGCGCAACGCGGTGGTGGTGTCGGTCATGCCAGAGTGACATGGGGGAAGGGTCCGCGGCCGATGGCCGCGCCCCTTCAGCGCCTCACCTTTCCCAGCAGGCTGTCGCCGATGATGTTGCGCTGGATCTGGTTGGTGCCCTCGATGATCTGCAGCACCTTCGCGTCGCGGAAGTAGCGGTTGATCGGCACATCGGCCGAGATGCCGGCTGCGCCGAACAACTGCACCGCGTCGGTGGCCACGCGCATCGCGGTGTCGGTGGCGAAGCACTTGGCCATGGCCGCCACCGGGGCCAGGGCGGTGCCGGCCAGGCCCGCGTCCACCCCCGCAGCGGCGCTGTAGACCAGCTGCCGGGCGGCCTCGGTCTGCGTGGCCATGTCCGCCAGCATCCAGCGGATGCCCTGGTACTCGCTCACTGCGCGGCCCCAGGTAACGCGGCCCTGCACGAAGCCGATGGCCAGGTCGATGGCGCCTTGGGCCAGACCCACGCCGCGCGCACCGATCAGCGGCCGGCTCTTGTTGAACGCCTCCATCACCGCCTTGAAGCCACGCCCGTCTTCGCCGATGCGGTTGGCCTCGGGCACGAACACGTCGTCGAGGAACAAGGGGCACGAGGGCACGCCGCGCGCGCCCATCTTGTCCTCGTGGCGCCCGACCGTGAAGCCCTTGCTGCCCCGCTCGACGATGAACAGGTTGATCGCGCCGGCCGTGTCGGTCTCGCCGGTCTTGGCCGCGACGAGCACGAAGTCGGCCACCGGCGAGTTGGTGCACCAGATCTTCGAGCCGCTGATGCGGTAGCCACCCTCACAGCGGCGCGCGCGCGTCCGAATGCCGGCGACGTCGGAGCCGCTTTGCGGCTCGGTGGTGGAAAAGGCACCGCGCAACTGGCCGGCGGCCAGCGGCCCGAGCAGGCGTTGCTTCTGCTCCTCAGTGCCGGCGGCGAGGATGGCGCCGAAGGGCACCCACTGCACGACCAGCAGGTACGCGGTGTTGTAGCAGACGCGCCCCAGCTCCTCGATGGCCACCGCGGCCGACAGCATGCTGCCGGTGCCGCCGTACTCGGCCGGGAACGGGATCGCGAACAGCCCGGCCTCGCGCAGCAGCTCGAACATGTCCTGCGGGTACTCGGCCGTGCGGTCGATGGCGTCGGCGCGCGGCGCCACACGCTCGCGCGCCAGCCGGCGCACCATCTGACGGATCTGGCGCTGCTCTTCGCCGAGGGCGAAGGCCGGCGCGTTGCTCGTGCCGGCGCCGAGCGCCGTCATCACACGGCCGCCTCGCTGCGGCACTTGATCATGCGCAGCGGCGTGTAGGTGATCGCCACCGTGCCGTCCTGCTTGACGATTCGGTTGCGCGTGCGCACGAGGCCGCGGCCCGGGCGGCTCTTGCTGCGCCGCGCTTCGATCACCTCGCACTCCACGTGCAGCGTGTCGCCGGCGAACACCGGGTTATGGACCTTGAAGTCCATCTCCAGGAACGCGTAGCCCGTGTGCTGCATCGTGGCGTGCACGAGCAGCCCTTCGGCGAAGGTGTAGGCCAGCGCACCGGGGGCCACGCGGCCCTTGATGTCGGACTCGGTGCGCAGGAACTCCAGGTCGGTGAACAGCACCTCGGTCATGCCGGTGCACGAGCAGAAGTTGACGATGTCCGCCTCGGTGACGGTGCGCCCGACGGTGCGGAACTGCCGGCCGAGCGGCAGGTCCTCGAAGTGCAGGCCGATGCCCAGGGTCTCCATGTGTTCTGCCTCGCTTGGTTCGGGTTCAGCGTGCGACCAGGTCCATCAACGCCGCCGACAGCGCCGGATAGCCGCTGTCGGCCGGAAGCACCGGGATGCGCCGCCCGTCGGTGTGCAAGCCCAGTGTGGGCTGGATGCGCTGCACCGGGCGCGCCTTTGCGGCGGCCAGGGCCTGGGCGGCATTGGCGCTGTTGCCGAGCAGCGCCAGGTTGCACAGGGTCGGGAAGATGATGACGCGGCGCCGTTCCGCGCAGTCGCGCAGCGCGTCGTGGGGATGGATCCAGAACGAGTCCACCGCCTCGCGGCCGTCGTGCGCGGCCACCTGGCCGGGCGGCGCCTCGGCGATGTAGAAGTAGGTGTCGAAGCGCTTGGGAGAAATCTCCGGCGTCACCCAGTGCGCGAACGGCTGCAGCAGGTCGAGCGCCAGTTCGAGGCCCTCGCCGTGCACCATGTCGACGAAGGCCTCGGCCGACGCGGCAATGCGCTCGTGCCAGCGCTGCCACAGATCCCCGAGCGCCGCGGCGTCGAGCAGCCGCCCGTGGCGGCGCGCCAGCAGCAGGCCGCTCTCCTCGAAGGCCTCGCGCACGGCGGCGATGCGCAGCACGAGGTCGTCCTCGACGAAGTGCACGCCCGATGGGACATGCTGGCGCAGCAGCGCGGCACGGTCGGCCGCGTCCACCTTGCCGCCCGGGAACACCGCCGCGCCGCGGGCGAAGTCGATCTCGTGGTGACGCACGACCATGAGGGCCTCGAGGCCCTGCGGCCCATCGCGCACCAGCACCACCGTGGCCGCCGCCAGCGCCTGCACACTCGGAAGAGCCACGGGGTCTGCCATGGAGGCTGCTTGCTTCAGACGCGCAGTTCCTGCGCGATGATCGTGCGCTGGATCTGCGAGGTACCGCCACCGATGGTGGCCTGCATGCCCTCGCGGAAGTAGCGCTCGACATCGGCTTCGGGCGTTGTGCCCAGGCCACCGAAGATCTGCACCGCCTGGCGGCTCACGGTCTGCAGCGTCTCCGACGCGAACAGCTTGGCCATCGCCACCTCCTTGCGGCAGGGCAGGCCCCGCGCCGCCAGGTCGGCAGCCCGGTAGGTGAGCAGTCGCGCCGCGTCGGTCTGCGTCTGCATGTCGGCCAGCATGTGGCGGATGACCTGGAAGTCGAAGATGGGCTTGCCGAATTGCACGCGCTGCTTGGCGTAGGCCAGCGCATCGTCCACCGCGCCCTGGGCGTTACCGACGTAGCTGGCCGCCACTGCCACGCGCTCGAGCGCCAGGTGTTCGCCGGCGATGATCTTGAAGCCCTCGCCCGGGGCGCCCAGCATGTTGGACGCCGGGACGCGCACGTTGTCGAGGAAGATCTCGGTGGTCACGACCGAGCGGCGCGCCAGGGTCTGCAGCGGCCGGATCGTGAGGCCCGGCAGGTCGTTCGGAACGATGAAGACGCTCAGACCGTCGCGCTTGTCGGGGGTCTGCGCGGTGCGCACCAGCATCAGGATCACGGCGCCGCGGTTGGCCGCGCCGCTGCACCACAGCTTCTGGCCGTTGAGCACGTAGTGATCGCCGTCCGCTTCAGCGCGCGTCTGCACGTTGGCCACGTCGGAGCCCGCGCCGGGCTCCGACATCGAGATCGGGAAGCGCACTTCGCCGCGCATGAAGGGCTGCAGGAAACGCTGCTTCTGATCCTCGGTGCCGTGCAGCGAGAAGTTCATCGCGGTGAAGATGCCGCCGGCGATGGCCACCGAGAAGTCCACGCCGTAGGCCGACAGCGCCTCGCACATCAGCGCGTAGGAGAACACGTCGCCGCCATCTCCGCCGTCGGCCTCCGGTACCAGCAGGCGGTGAAAACCGAGTTGGGCCGCCTTCTCGTAGGCCTCGTAGGGGAAGGCGCGGTCCATGTCGCACTTGCGCACGTACTCGCGGCCGACGTCGCGGTCGAGCCAGCGGCGGACCGAGTCCTTCCAGGCCTGGCGCTCTTCGTCGAGGAAGTTCATCGCTGCCTCAGTGCCGGGCTGCGTCGAAGGGCACGCCGGCGAGCAGCCCGGCCAGCGGCGACAGGTCGGGCAGTTCGTCGAGGCGGTCCACCAACCCGATCAGCTCCTCGCACGCCTCGGTGCTTACCACCGGCGCTGCCATCGAGCGGAACTTGCACTCCAGCCGCGCGCGCTGTGCACGCAGGTCCGAGGCCGGCACACCGGCGTCGTGGCGCTGGCGCAGCGTGGCGCCAGTGCTCGTCCTGATCACCACTTCGGTCTTGGTCAGCTCGGCGCAATCGGCGTGCAGCTCCACGCGCACGCGGTCACGCAAGCGCTGCAGATCGGGGTCGGCAGTCTGCTCGTCCGAATAGCTCGCCAACGAAGCCGTGTCCACGCCGGCAATCGCCATCGCGACCGTGTGGCGCAGGCTGAACTTGGCTTCGATGCCGCTGCGGGGATCGGCGATGTTGCACACCCCGTCGCTGACGGCGGACGCGTGCACGATGACGCTCATCACATCGTCGGCACAGAGCTCGTGGCGCTCGGCCAGTTGGCGTGCGGCCTCGATGGCCGCATGCGTTCCATAACAGGCGGCGTGGTACTTGAACAGGTTCTGGCGCAGGTAGAGCCCGCATGCAGGGTCGCGCAAGGCCGCATCGGGATGGAAGTCGGGGCCATGCGTCGATGCGAAGCCCTGGCTGGCTTCGATCGCGTCCACGCGGCTGGTGAAGCCGCGCGCCGCCAGCTGCGCGGCCAGCAGCCCGTCGGCACTCGCCTTGCCAGCGTGCAAGGGCTTGCACATCGTGCCGAACATCGACTTCAGGCCCGCCGCCTCGGTGGCCGCAATGCCCAACGCCACCGCGGTGTCGTCGGCGCGCAGGCCGAGCAGGTGCGCGCAGGCGGCCGCGGCGCCGAAGGTGCCGAGCGTGGCGGTAGCATGGAACCCCGCCGCGTAGTGGCCTGGCGAGACGGCCGCGCCGATGCGGCACAGCGTTTCGTAGCCGGCGACGAAGGCGGCCATGAACTCCGGCCCGCTGGCGCCGCGCGCCTCCGCCAGGGCCAGCAGCGGCGGCACCAGCACCACGCTCGGGTGGCCGCTGAAGCTCATGTTGACGTCGTCGAAGTCGAGCGCGTGCGAAGCAGCGCCGTTGACCAGGGCCGCCTGCCGGCAACTGGTCGCGAAGCCCTGGCCGACGACCGTGGCCTGCGCGTGCCCGCCCTGTTCGCGCGCCTCTTCGGCGAGCATGCGCGTCAGCGGTTCGTTGGCGCCGGCCAGGCACACCGCGATCCAGTCGAGCACGCACTGGCGCACGAGCTCGCGCACGTCGGCGTCCAGCGCCTCGTGCCGCCACGCGGCGGCGCGCTCCGCCAGCGCGGCGGTGAGGCCGGGCGCGCTGCCGACGCGGCCGACGGCCATGGAGGCTCGTGCCAGCGGTGAGAGGGGCGAGTAGGAGGTGTTCGCAATCATGTCAACGTCCTTTCCACTGCGGCTTGCGCTTCTCGCGGAAGGCGCGCGGCCCTTCCAGCGCGTCTTCGCTGAGATACACGGCGTCGAAGGCCCGCCAGGACGCGCGCAGTGCCGCCGTGCGGCCCATCTCGGTGGCCATGCGCACCATTTCCTTGGCGCCGCGCACCGTGAGCGGCGCGTTCACGAGGATGCGTGCGGCCAGCTCCCTGGCGCCTTGCAGGGCTTGCCCCGGTGGCGTGACCCGATTGACGTAGCCGAGCTCGTAGGCGCGCTGGGCCGACAACGGGTCGCAGGTCATCGCCACTTCCATCAGAATGCGCTGCGGCAGCATGTGGATCACCGGTGAAGCCCAGGGCATGCCGCGGCCCACGCGGCCTTCGGTGATGGCGAACTTGGCCGTTTCGTCGGCCACGCACAGGTCACACATCTGCGCCAGCAGCCAGCCGCCGGCAAAGGCGTAGCCCTGCACGGCCGCGATCACCGGCTTGGTGACCTCGATGGTCTCGCCAAGCACGGGCATGAAATTGCGCGGCGGGATGCGCAGCGCGGTGTCGGCGGCTTCGACCAGGTCCATGCCGGCGCAGAAGGTGTCGCCTGCACCGGTCAGGATCGCGATCTGCGCCGACTCGTCGGCCTCGAAGCGCGGCCAGACCTCGAACATGGCCTGGCGCACGGCGCGGTTGATCGCGTTCTTGCGCTCGGGGCGGTTGATGGTGATGACGGCGATGCCGTCGCTGACTTCGTAGAGGAGTTCGTTGCTCATGCGGTTTCGCGCGCCTTTCCAGGAGCCGGTGAATGCCGGGCCGCGTAGCCCAGCGCCTTGGACAGCCCGGCCGCGGCTTCCTGCGCCGCGGCCGTGAGCCGCTGGGCGGCGGCGCGGCCACGGTCGAGCGGCGCAGCCACGATGATGGCGGCGTCGACGCGGCCGTCGTGCTCGAACACCGGGGCTGCAAAGCCGGCGACGTCCGACGTCACCTCGCCGAGCGTCGAACCCCAGCCCTGCTCGCGCGTGCGCTTGATCACGCGGGCGAGCTGCCGCTGGTCGGTCAGGGTCTTGGCAGTCAGCGGACGCAGCTCGACCGTCCGCAGGTATTCGGCCAGCCAGGCCGGATCCTGGTGCGCCAGCAGCACCCGACCGGCGGACGTGGCGTACAGGGGCCGCGTGGTGCCCACGGGCACCGAATAGCGCACCAGCTGTTGGCTTTCGGCGACCTCGACGTAGGTCAGCGTCCGGGCGGACCTGTCGATCACCGCCAACACCACCGTCTCGCCCGACCTCGCTTGCGCCGCGTGCAGGAAAGGCACTGCCATCGCCGCCAGCGAGCGCGCCGATACCAGGGCGGCACCGAGCACGAAGGACTGCGGGCCGAGCCGATGCATCACACCGTCGCGTTGCACATAGCCCTCGCTGAGCAGCCCGCGCAGCAGCGCGTGCACGCTGGTCTTCGGTGCGCCGAGCATCGGGCACAGCTGCGCGAGCGTGAGGCCGGCAGGCTGGGCTGCCAGCAGTCGAAGCAGGGTCAGCACTCGCGACAGCGACATCGGTGCCGCGTCGGCCCGCGCTGGCGCATCGGCCAGCGCGGCCGCCGATGCGTCGAGCGGCACAGCCCGCGATTCCAGTGTCTCCATGGGTGTTCTGATATCGGAACGCGCGTTCAGGGTGAGCGACCACGTTAACAAGCCCGGTCCGACGCGTCAACGGATCGAGCCTCCGTGGTGACCCTAGGGTCGGCAAGAATCAAACTAACAGTTGTTCGAGTGACATGGAACCCATGCAATCTGCTGGTGCGGCAGCATGACCGTCGATGACGACACTTCCTTGATCTGGCAGCCCGCTGCCGAGCGCTCGGCAGCGGCCCGCATCACCGCTTTCCAGGGTTGGCTCGCGCGCGAGAAGGGCCTGCGTTTTGCCGACTACGAGGCGCTCTGGCGCTGGTCGGTCGGCGACATCGACGCGTTCTGGGGTGCACTGGTCGAATACTTCGACCTGCCACTGGAGGGAGAGCGGACACCGGCGCTGGCCGAGCGCTCGATGCCCGGGGCGCGCTGGTTTCCGAACACGCGCACGAACTACGTGAACCAGATCTTCCGCCAGCGCAGCAGCGAGCGTCCGGCGCTGATGTTCCGCAACGAAGCCGGCGCGAGAGACGAAGTCTCTTGGGAGCGTCTGGAATGCGAAACGGCCGCGCTCGCCCAGTGGCTGCGCGAGCAGGGTGTGCGCCCGGGCGATCGCGTGGCGGCCTACCTGCCGAACATCCCTCAGGCGGTGACCGCCTTCCTGGCCGCGGCAAGCATCGGCGCCGTGTGGTCGCTGTGCTCGCCCGAGATGGGGACGGCTGCGGTGGTCGACCGCTTCCGCCAAATCGAGCCCAAGGTGCTGATCGCCGTCGACGGCTACCGCTGGAGCGGCCGGGCGCACGACCGGCGCGAGATCGTCGCCAGTCTGCTGCAGGCGTTGCCGAGCGTGGAGCGGCTTGTGCTCGTGCCTTACCTGGATGCAGCCGCCGACGCGCAGGCCTGGCTGCGCGGCGTGGCCTGGGCCGAGACGATCGCGCGCGCCACGCCGCTGCGGGTGGAGGCGCTGGCCTTCGACCATCCGCTGTGGGTGGTGTACTCCTCAGGCACCACCGGCCTGCCCAAGGCCATCGTGCACGGCCACGGCGGCATCCTGATCGAGCACGTCAAGACGATGGCGCTGCACAACGACGTGCTGCCCGGCGACCGCTTCCACTGGTACACCACCACCGGCTGGGTGATGTGGAACCTCAACGTTGCCGCGCTGCTGGTCGGCGCGGTGATGTGCATCTACGACGGCAACCCGGCCTGGCCCGACTACGGAACGCTGTGGCGCTTCTGCGGCGAGATGAACCTCGACTTCTTCGGCGCCGGTGCGGCGTTCTTCTCGATGTGCGAGAAGAACGGCATCGAACCGCGCCGACTCGCGGCGCTGGGCCGGCTGCGCACCATCGGCTCCACCGGCTCGCCGCTGGCGCCGCAGAGCTACCGCTGGGTGTACGAGCAGGTGCGCCGCGACGTGTGGCTGACGCCGATGTCCGGCGGCACCGACTTCGCCGGCGCCTTCGTCGGCGGCGTGCCGACATTGCCGGTTCACGTGGGCGAGATGCAGGCGCGCTGCCTCGGCGCCGACGTGCAGGCCTGGGACGAGGCCGGGCGCGAGTTGGTCGACGAGGTGGGCGAGCTCGTCTGCGTGGCGCCGATCCCGTCGATGCCGCTGTACCTGTGGAACGACTCCGGCGCCAAGCGCCTGCAAGAGACCTACTTCGACGTCTACCCCGGCGTGTGGCGTCATGGCGACTGGCTGCGCATCACGCCGCGCGGCGGCGCCGTCATCTACGGCCGCAGCGACGCCACCATCAACCGCCACGGCGTGCGCATGGGCACCAGCGAGCTCTACCGCGTGGTGGAGGCGATGCCCGAGGTGACGGACAGCCTGGTCGTCGACCTCGAGTACCTCGGGCGCGAGAGCTGGATGCCGCTGTTCGTGACGCTGCGGCCGGGCTGCGCGCTCGAGCCGGGGCTGGTGGACCGCATCAAGGGCGCGATCCGCGGGCAGCTGTCGGCGCGCCATGTGCCCAACGACGTGATCGAGGCGCCCGAGATCCCGCGCACGCTCACCGGCAAGAAGCTGGAGGTGCCGCTGAAGAAGCTGTTGCTGGGCCAGCCGGCGGAGAAGGTGGCCCATCGCGACGCGATGGCCAACCCGGCGAGCCTCGACTGGTTCATCGATTTCGCGCGGCAACGTGCCGCCGTCACCGCGAAGGAGCGAGCGCCATGCGCAGACGGATGATCCTCATGGCCGCCGGTACCATGCTCGCCCTGGCGATGCCGCACGCGGGCTGGGCGCAAACGCGTTATCCGGACAAGCCGGTGCGCATCATCGTGCCGTCGACCCCGGCCGGCGTGCTCGACAACGTGGCGCGCGCGCTGGCGCTGCGCCTGGCCGACCGGCTCGGGCAGCCGATCGTCATCGACAACAAGGGCGGTGCCGGCGGCAACATCGGCGCCGAGGCGGCGGCGCGCTCGCCAGCCGACGGCTACACGCTGTTCATCGGCTTCAACGCCACGCACGGCGCCAACCTGGCGCTGTTCGGCAAGCTCGCCTACGACCCGGTGGCCGACTTCGCGCCCATCAGCCTGCTCGCAGCGGTGCCCAACGTCATCTCGGTGCACCCGGCGGTGCCGGTGAACAGCCTCGCCGAACTGGTGGCGCTGGCCAAGTCGCAGCCGGGCAAGCTGAGCTACGCCTCGTCGGGCAATGGCACCTCCACGCACCTGGCGGCCGAACTCTTCAAGGCCACCGCGGGCATCGACATGCTGCATATCCCGTACAAGGGCAGTGCGCCGGCGGTGGGCGATGTCATCGCCGGCCAGGTGCCGGTGCTGGTGGACAGCGTGTCGTCGTCGACGGCGCACGTCAAGGCCGGCAAGCTCAAGGCGCTGGCGGCGACGAGCCTGAAGCGGCTCGCGGTGCTGCCCGAGCTGCCCACGGTGGCCGAGTCCGGTTATGCGGGCTTCCAGTCGACCGCCTGGGTCGGGCTGCTGGCGCCTGCGGGCACGCCGCGGCCGGTGATCGAGCGCCTGCACACGGCGGTGCTGGACGTGATGGCACTGCCCGAAACGCGCGAGCGCCTGGCCGCCTTCGGCGGCGAGGTCACCACCTCCACGCCCGAGGAGTTCGCAGCGCATATCCGTTCGGAGATGGCGCGCCTGGGCAAGGTGGTGCGCGACGCCAATATCAAGGTCAACTGAACCGAGCTTCCCTTCAACCGCTACAGGAGATTTACGAGCATGTCGGACAAAGAGGTCTATCTCGAGGTCAAGGACTACGTCGCCACCATCACCATCAACCGGCCCAAGCAGCTCAACGCCTTCACCGGCGACAACATCGTCGAGATGCAGCGGCTACTGGATGTCGCGGCCAACGACCGCAAGGTCGGCGTGATCGTGCTCACCGGCACCGGTGACCGCGCGTTCTGCGTCGGCGGCGACGTCAACTGGGAGAAGGGCAGCGGCGGCAAAAGCGGGCTGGAGGACCTGAACTTCACGTTCAATCGCCAGATCGTCGAGTGCCCCAAGCCAGTGATCGCGCGCGTCAGCGGCTACGCCATCGGCGGCGGCCACCACATCGCCTACTTCTGCGACCTCACCGTGGCAGCCGACCACTCCATCTTCGGCCAGAACGGGCCGCGCGTCGGCTCGCCGGCGGGTGGCTACATCGTTTCGCACGCGGCCAACGTGCTCGGCCACAAGCGCGCCCGCGAGCTGTGGATGCTGTGCCGTCGCTACACGGCGCAGCAGGCGCTGGAGTGGGGCCTGGCCAACTCGGTGGTGCCCAAGGAGAAGCTCGACGAGGAGGTGCGCAAGTTCGCCGACGAACTGCTGGCGCTGAGCCCCACCTGCCTGCGCATCCTCAAGCGCTCCTTCTATCACCACATGGCGCCGATCATGCAGCGCGACATGAAGGAGCTGATCGAGGAGGTGGCACCGAACTACTTCGAGACCGGCGAGCAGATGGAAGGCGCCACCGCCTTTCTCGAAAAACGCAAGCCGGACTTCTCGCGCTTTCGTTGAGGGCGGGCGCGGTTCAGCCTACTTCCGTGTGCGATACGGCGACGAGGATGCTGCACGGCGCGTGCGTCAGCAGCGACGCGCCGACCGATCCCCGCCACCAGCGCGAAAGGCGCCCCTGCTCGCGGTGCCCGACGACAAGCAGATCGGCACCGACTTCACGCGCCACGCGGCCGATCTCCTCGGCCGCGTTGCCATGGGCCAGATGCACCTGGACGCGAATGCCGCCGCTGCGAAGTTGCGCCTAAACTTCGTCCAGAACGCGCTGAACCTCGTCGCGCTTGAGCGCCGTCGAGCCTGACGACGCCCCACCCTTGGCCAGCGATTCGCCCCGCGGGGCGCCACGATGGCCGGCAGGTGGACCGCTGCCACGGCAGCGCGTGCTAGCTCGGGGGGTGATCGGGGGCAACCTGCTATGGATCGCGCTGGAGCGGTGGCTGATGCTCCACATCGACACCTACACGGCGACACAGGACGCCGCCAATGGCACGACCGCCAAGCTGTTGCGCGGCTTGACAGGCCTGCTGGCACAGAGCGACGCCACCACGGCGCTGTGGCAGTCCGGGGCGGCGAACTACCTCGGCAGCGTGTTCGCCGCGCAGGGCTCCGGGGTGGCCACCGTGACCGCTTCTTCCTGGTCGGGCTGACCTTCACGCTGGCGCTGCTGCCGGCACTGCTGATGGCCCGTCGTGCGACGAGGCGTTGAGCTTCACACCGGGCGGCGGCGCACGAGCAGCTTCCAGGTCCCTTCGACGACCACCTCGCCGCGCTGGTTCAGCACTTGGCGGCGGAAGGCCACCACGCCGCGGTCGGGCTTCGATGTCTCGTTCTTCGCCGCCACTTCCACGCGCACGCGCAGCGTGTCGCCGATGAAGGTGGGCTTCGGAAAACGGCACTGGATGTCGAGCAACCCCATCAGGCTGGGCTCCAGCTGCTGGTTGAGCGGCATGCGCGTGACCAGCCCCGACATCAGCGCCAGCACCAGCAGCCCGTGCGCGATGCGCTGGCCGTAGGGCGTGCCGGCTGCATACTCGGCGTCGACGTGCAGGCGGTTGAAGTCGGCCGACAGGCCCGCGAAGTTGACGACATCGGCCTCGGTCATCGTGCGCGTCGGGCTGTCGAAGGCGGCACCGACCTCCAGGTCTTCGAAGAAGCAGGGCTCTGGCCCCACGCTCGACAGCTGCATGAAGCTACTCCGGTTGCGCCGCGGGCAGCGCGAGCACCTGCTCGACGAGTTGCGCCTTGAGCACGCGGCCGGTCAGGTTCTTCGGCACCTCGGGCATGAAGACGACGCGGCGCGGCTTCTTGTAGGCGGCCAGCCGGGCGGCGGCGAAGGCGGCCAGTTCGTCCGCCGCGGGCGCGGCACCGGGGAGCGGCACGACCACGGCGCAGATCAGCTCGGTCAGCCGCTCGTCGGGCAGCCCGATGCAGTGCACCTCGGCCACGGCGGGGTGCTGCTGCAGCACCTGTTCGATCTCGGAGGCGTAGATGTTGATGCCACCGCTCTTGATGATGTCGCGCTTGCGGCCGACGAAGTGCAGCAGCCCGTCGGCGTCGATGCGGCCGAGGTCGCCGACGGTGAGGTAGTCGCCGCGGCGCGTGCTTTGGGTGAGTTCTTCGTCCTCGAAGTAGCCGTCGTACTGCGAGTCGCTGCGGCAGCAGATCTCGCCCACCTCTCCGGGCGCCACCTCGTGGCCGTCGTCGTCCAGCAGTTTCAGGTCGACGCCGAAGAACGGCCGGCCGACGCAGTTGCCTTCCAGGTGGCGGCTGACGTCGGCACCGTCGAGGTTGGCATAGGGTCCGACCTCGGTGGAGGCGGCGTAGATGTTGAGCACCCCTTCGCCCAGGCGCTCGAGCAGCCGGCGCTTGAGCGTGCCCGACAGCGTGCCCGCACCCGACTGGATGACGCGCAGGCTCGACAGGTCGGCATCGCGCCAGCGCGGCTGATCGACCATCGCCTGCAGCATCGCCGGCAGCAGCATGGTGGATGTGATGCGCTCGCGCTCGATCGCCTCTATCGCCGCGCCGGCGTCGAAGTGTTCGAGCAGCGTGACGCTGGCGCCCAGGTACAACGGCAGCAGCGTGTACACGCAGCCGGCACTCAGGCACAACGGCAGGGCGGCCAAGGTACGGTCGTCGATGCCGAAGCCCTGCGCGATGGCGCGCTGCTCGAAACCGAAGCGAGAGCGTAAAGCGCCCTTCGGCCGGCCCGTGGTGCCCGAGGTGTGCAGCATGATCGTGCTGCCCTCGCGGCCTTGGGGCGGGGCTGGCGCGGCGGACTGCAGGAGTTCTTCCCAGCGCCAGGCGCCCGCGGGCGCGTCATGCGGGAAGTCGGCAAACACGATCGGCTGCCACGCGGCATCGGCCAGCGCCCCGGCGCGCTCGGCGAAGCCCGAGCCGAGCAGCACGAAGCGCGCGTGCGCGGCCGCGATGCCGTGGCGCAGGTCGTGGTCCGCGAGGCGGTAGTTCAGCGGCGCCGGCACGGCGCCGATGCCGGTCAGCGCGAAGTAGGCCACCAGCAAATCGGGATGGTTGTACGACAGCATCGGCACCTTCTCGCCCGGTGCGATGCCCAGCGCCGCCAGCGCTGCCGCGGCGCGCTCGGCGCGCGCCAGCAGCTCGGGGTAGCGCCAGGCCTGCTCTCCAAATCGCAGCGCCTCGCGGTGCGGCAGGCGGCGTGCGTTCAGGCGCAGCGCATGCAGCAGCGGCATGCCCATCGTCTCGGCTCCTTCAGGTGCGTTCAGGTGGCGTAGCGTCCGCCCGTCACGTGCAGCGTGGCGCCGGTGATGTACCCCGCCGCTTCGCTGGCGAGGAAGCACACGGCGGCGGCGATGTCGCGCGGCACGCCTAGGCGACCGATGGGCGTGCGGGCGAGCGCGTTGTCGCGGATCTTCGCGTAGTGCGGCAGCTTGCGCACGCCGTCGGTCTCGATGAAGCCCGGCGCGATGGTATTAACGGTGATGCCGTCGCGGCCGAGCTCGAGCGCCAGCGCCGCCGAGAAGCCCAGGAGGCCGGCCTTGGCCGCCGAGTAGTTGGCCTGGCCGGGGTTGCCCAGGTGCGCGCGGGAGGAGATGTTGACGACACGCCCCCACTTCGCTGCGGCCATCCGCGGCGCCACGGCCTGGGTGCAGAGAAACGCGCCCTTGAGCACGGTGTCGACCACCGCATCCCAGTCGGCCTCGCTGAGCCGGGTGAGGCGGGCATCGCGTACGAAGCCGGCATTGTTGACGAGCACGTGCACGCCACCGAAGGCGGCCACCGCGGCCTGCGCCAGGCGCTCGACATCGGCCTGGCGCGTCACGTCGGCGGCCACGGCGATGGCCCGGTGGCCTGCGCCTTGCAGCGCCGCGCAATGCGCCGCAGCGGCGTCGCCGTCGATGTCGGTGACGACGATGCACGCACCTTCTTCCGCCAGCGCCAGCGCCGTCTCGGCGCCGATGCCGCGCGCCGAGCCGGTGACGATGGCGACCCGGTCCTTCAGACCTAGCTGCATGTCCCGCCCCTCGGTCGCATGGTTGCTGGCACGCTCAAGCCAGCAACTCGTCGTCGTGCTCGCCGATGAAAGGCGCCGGCGCCGGCCGCGCCGCCGGGGTGCGGCTGAAGCGCGGTGCGGGCGACGGCTGCACCACGCCCTCGCTTTCGAAGAAGGTCGCCCGTGCGACGTTGTGCGGGTGCGCTGCGGCCTCGGTGGTGCTGAGCACCGGGGCGAAGCAGACGTCGGTGTTCTCGAACAGCGCGCACCAGTGCGCTGCCGGCTGCGTGCGGAACAATGCGCCTAGCCTGGCCTTTAGCGCCGGCCAGGCCGCCGGGTCGCGCTGGCGCGCGAACTCGGGGTCCTTGTCGAGGCCGAGCTTGTCCAGCAGCAGCGCGTAGAACTGCGGCTCCAGCGAGCCGATCGAGATCCAGCGGCCATCGGCGCATTCGTAGGTGTCGTAGAAGTGCGAGCCGCCGTCGAGCAGGTTGGTCTGCCGCTCGTCGCGCCACAGGCCCAGCGCGCGCAGCTCGCAGACGATCGAGGTGAGCAGCGCGGCGCCGTCGAGCACTGCCGCGTCCACCACCTGGCCCTTGCCCGAGGCGCGCGCCTCGAGCACCGCGCAGACGATGCCGAACGCCAGCATCATGCCGCCGCCGCCCAGGTCGCCGATCATCGCCGCCGGCGCCACCGGCCCGCCTTCCTTGCGGCCGATGGTCGCCAGCGCGCCCGACAGCGCGATGTAGTTGATGTCGTGGCCGGCTGCCTGCGCGAGTGGGCCGTCCTGCCCCCAGCCCGTCATGCGCCCGATGACGAGCTTCGGGTTGCGCGCCAGCAGCACGTCGGGCCCGAGGCCCAGGCGCTCGAGCACGCCGGGGCGGTAGCCCTCGATCACCGCATCGGCGCCGTCGATCATCGCCAGCACCTTGTCGCGGTGCGCCGCGTCCTTCAGGTCCACCGCCACCGAGCGGCGGCCGCGGTGCAGCACGCTGCGCCGGCCCGAGGCCAGGAAGCCGGGCGCGCCGCGGTCCTTGCCCTTGTCGGCCTTGCGGTCCAGGCGGATCACCTCGGCGCCCATGTCCGCGAGCATCATGGCGCAGAAGGGCCCGGGGCCGATGCCGCCGAACTCGATGACCTTCAAACCCTGCAGCGGACCCGGCATGCCTTTGCCTCCCAATCGTCGGTGTTTCGGATTCAACCCAGCCAGCGCTTGCGCCGCCGGTAGTGCTTGACCTCGCGGAAGCTCTTGCGCCCGCCCTCGCGGTCCAGGCCGAGGTAGAACTCGCGCACGTCCTCGTTGGCGCGCAATTCGTCGGCGCGGCCCTCGAGCACGATGCGCCCGCCTTCCATCACGTAGCCGTAGTCGGCGATCTCCAGCGCGACGCGCGTGTTCTGCTCGACGATCAGCAGCGCCAGCCCCTGCGCGCGCAACCGGTGCAGCACCGCGAAGACCTCCTCGATCATGCGCGGCGCCAGGCCCAGCGAGGGCTCGTCGATCAGCATCAGCTTGGGCTCGGCCATGATGGCGCGGCCGATCACCAGCATCTGCTGCTCGCCGCCCGACAGGTAGCCGGCGGTGCGCGTGCGCAGATCGGCCAGGCGTGGGATGGCCTGGTACACGCCGTCGAGCGCGCGGCGCATCTGCGCGGCACGCGGGAACATGTGGCCGCCGATGATCAGGTTCTGCTCCACCGTCATGTGCGGCAGCACGCGCCGGCCCTCCATCACGTGCACCAGGCCGCCGCGCACGACGCTGGCCGTATCGTGGCCGTGGATGGGGAGGCCGCCAAAGGCGATGCTGCCGCCCGAGACGCGCCCGTCGTCGGACTCGATGACACCCGAGATGGCCTTCAGCGTCGTGCTCTTGCCGGCGCCGTTGGCGCCCAGCAGCGCCACGCAGCCCCCCGGAGCGACCTGCAGCGACACGCCCTTGAGCGCCAGGATCACCTCGGCATACAGCACCTCGACGTTGAGCAGCGCCAGCAGCGGCGCTCCTGCGGCGCCCGCCGCCGGGCCCGCGCCAGTGGCGCCCGGGGTCTCGCTGCGCCGCGCCTCGGCCACGGCGGACTCGCTCACATCGGCCACCGGCTCACCACTTCGGGATCGCGGGCACCGGGGCGTCGGCGGCCACGCGGACGACCTTGCCGTCCTTCATCGTGGCGACGTTCACCTTCGCCGTCCCGGTGGGGAACGGGTTCTCCGGGTTGAAGTCCACGCCGGGCAGAATGCCCATCAGCTCGGCGCCGCTGAAGGCGGTGCCCAGCAGCACCGCATGCACGGCCTCGCCAGTGACGCCGGCGGCGCCCTTGGCCTTGGCCGCCGCCTCGACCGAGCGGACGGCGACGATGGCCTGCCCCAGGCCGAGCATCGTCATCGAGTTCCAGTTCGACTTCAGGCCGTACTTCGTCTGCAGCATCGCATAGAACTTGCGCGCCGGCGTGTCGTCCTCGCTCGCGTCGGCGATCGCGCCGACCTCGAAGTCGCCGGCGAAGCCGTTGGGGTTGCCCAGCGCCTTGGACGAACCGAGCACGCCGTTGTGCAGCGACAGCACGATCGGGATGTTCTTGCCCAGCGCCTGCAGCGCACGCTTGGTGGCCACGGCCTGCGCGGTATTGGTCTGGATGACGATGACGTCGGTGCCGGCGTTGGCCAGGCGCCGCACCTGCAGCGTCAGGTCGGCGGGCTGCACCTCGGTCCAGATGGCCTCAACGAAGGTGGCCTTGTCGGGGTTGGCCTTGGCGTAGGCCTGCAGCCCCTTGGCCATGTCGGCGTAGGCCGGCGTGGCCTCCGAGGTGATGATGGCGACCTTGACGGCGCGCTTGCCCTCGAGCTTGGTGGTGCGGAACCACTCGAGGAAGCCGGCCGCTTCGTGCGAGTAGGTCGGGCGTACGTTCAGCGCCCACTGCCCCGGCTTCCAGCCGAAGCCGTAGGCGGCGGTGCCGAACAGCATCGGCACCTTGTCCTCGGGCAGGCGCTGCTGCAGCGCCGCGGCGTCGGGGCCGCCCAGGCCGAGCACGAGCGCGGGCTTCAGCTCCGCCTTGATGCCGGGCCACAGGCTCGCGGTCTGCGCGACGTCGTAGCGGGTGTCGTAGGTCTTGACGGCGATCCGCACGCCCATCTTTTCGCCGACTTCCTTGTTCCACCACTCGACGACCGCCAGCCGCCCGCCCTGCATGTCGTTCATGACGTTGGCGTAGGGCCCGGCGAAATCGGCGAGGGCGGCGATGTTGACGGTGGTCTGCGCCGAGGCCACCGAGCCGAGCGTGAGGCCGGCGGCGAGCAGGAGGCCGCTTGAAACGAGATGGCGTCGATGCATGAGGATCTCCTCGTGGGAAGAGCGCCGTGGCCGGCGCGGGTGGATGGTTGGGTTCAGTGCGGGAAGGGCCACAGGCGGTAGGTGGCCTTGAAGATGTTCCAGCGGTGCATCAGGCCCTTCGGCTCGAGCAGCAGGAAGCCGGTGATCACCAGCCCCAGGAACACGTTCATGCTGGCGAAGACCAGATCGGTGCTGAGCGCCGGGAAGCGCTCGATCAGGTCGGGTCCGACGCTGGTGATGGTCTCCTGCACGGCGCGGATCGCGACGGTGCCGATCAGCGCGCCGACGATCGAGCCGAGCCCGCCGACGATCATCATCGCGATGAACCAGATCGAGTTGAACAGCGTGAACTGGTCGACCGAGACGAAGCGGATCTGGTAGGCCCACAGCGCGCCGCCGATGCCGGCGTAGAAGGCGCCTACGACGAAGGCGCGCGCCTTGGTGCCGGCCACGTCGATGCCCATCATGCCGGCGGCCACGTCGTCGTCGCGCACCGCCTCGAACGCGCGGCCGTGGCGGCTGCGCAGGATGCCGAAGGCGCCGAACACCATCACCGCGGTGGCGGCGAGGAACAGGTGGTACAGCGCCCGGTCGCTGTCGAACACGATGGGGCCCAGCCGCGCCGGCTGGAGGCTGAAGCCGTTGACACCGCCCAGCCACGACGAGGGCAGGTTCAGCACCACGAACACGAAGAGGAACTGCGCGGCGATGGTGGTCAGCGCCAGGTAGAAGCCCTTGATGCGCGAAGCGGTGAGCCCGAAGGCCCAGCCGGCCGAGGCAGCCAGCACGCCGCCCACCGGCACCGCCACCCAGAACGGCAGGCCGAACTTGACCTCCATCACGCTGGCGCCGTAGGCGCCCACGCCCATGAACGCCGCCTGGCCGAGGTTGATCTGCCCGGCGCAGCCGGTGGTGATCTGCAGCCCGACGACGACGATGGCGGTGATGAACATCAGGTTGGCCACCGCCACCAGGCGCGGCGAGGCGAACCAGGGAAACACCAGCAGCGCGGCGGCGAACAGCGCCAGTGCGAGCCATTGCGCACGCGTGCGCACGAGCGCGCTGTCGTCCTCGTAGCGGGTGAAAAAGGTGCCGGAGGGGTCCATCGCGGGCGAACTCCTTCAGACCCGCTCGATGCGCTTCCAGCCGAACATCCCGTTGGGACGCACCGCCAGCACGACGAGCATGAAGAGGTAGGGGACCACCGACGCGGCGTTGCCGCCGATCAGCGGGTCGACGTAAGCCGAGGTCAGGCCCTGCACGACGCCGACGATCACGCCGGCCAGCAGCAGCCCGCGGATCGACTCCAGCCCGGCGAGCAGGGCCACCGGCAGCGCCGCGAAGCCGATCTCGGAGGACAGGAAGGTCAGCGACTTGCCGCTCAGGTAGACGATCGACGAGATCACAGACAGCACGCCGCCCAGCGCCCACGCGAAGGCGATCGAGCGGCGCACGCTGATGCCCATGGACAGCGCGATCTGGTGGTCTTCGGCCACCGCCGACATCGCCAGCCCCGTGCGGCTGCGGTTGAAGAACCGATGCAGGGCGAACGCGAAGACCACCGCCACCACGCCGGCCGCGGCGAGCGGGCGCGGGATGATCATCTCGCCGACGATCAGCGGCGCGAGCGGGATGAGCGCGGGGAACGCGCGTTCCTGCGGCCCCCAGATCACCAGCACCAGGCCGCGCGTGAGGATGAGCAGGCCGATCGTGACCATGATCATCGAGAACACCGATTCGCCGATCAGGCGGCGGAAGAACAGCCGCTCGATCGCCAGCCCCAGCAGCACCGCGATGGCCAGCGCCGCCGCGATGCCCAGCGCCGGATGCAGCCCGCGCGAGGCCACCGCCCACCACACGAGGAAGGCGCCGAGCACCAGCATCTCGCCGGTGGCCATGTTGAACACCTTGCTGGCGCGGTAGATGACGACGAAGCCCATCGCCACCAGTGCGTACAGCAGGCCGAGCAGGGCGCCGTTGAGGGCGTAGTTGAGGAACTCGATGATCATGTCGTGCCTGCGGCGGTGCTCACGTCGGTGCCGGTGACTTTGGCGCGCAGCACGCCCTGGCGGCCGTCCTGGTAGGTGACGGCGATCTGGCAGTCGATGTCGGTGGCGCCGGCGTACAGGCCCTCGAGCAGCGCGCGGTAGCGCTGCTCGAGGAACTCGCGGCGCAGCTTGCGCGTGCGCGTGAGCTCGCCTTCGTCGGCGTCCAGCTCCTTCGGGAAGTTGGCGAAGCGCACGACGCGCGAGCCCTCGGGCAGGAAGGCATTGATGCGCGCGATCTCGTCGCGCACCAGGGCACGGATCTCCGGCCGCTGCGACAGATCGGTGAAGGTGGAGAACGCGATGCGGCGCTCCTCGGCCCAGCGCGAGGCCACGCCCATGTCGATGTTGACCAGCGCGCCCACCCAGGGTCGCGTGGCGTCGCCCAGCACCATCACGTCCTTGATGAAGGGCGAGAAGCGCAGCCTTGTTTCGATGAACTGCGGCGGATAGGCATGCCCGCCGGCCAGCTTGACGAGGTGCTCCACGCGGTCGAGGAAGACGATCTCGCCGCGCTCGGTGGCGCGCACCGCGTCGCCGCTGGCGAACCAGCCGTCGCGGTCGAGCGCGGCGGTCTTCTCGGGCTTGTTCCAGTAGCCGAGGAAGCCGGTGCCGCCGCGCAGCAGCAGCTCGCCATTGGCATCGACCCTGGATTCCAGCGCCGCGCCGAAGCCCGGTGCCACCGTCAGCAGCGGCCCCACGGTCTCGAGGTCGTAGCGCTCGCCGCGGTGGCCGGCGATGAGGCCGAACTCCGAGCAGCCGTAGATGTTGCGCAGCGGCACGCCCAGGGCGTGGAACAGGCGGAACACGTCCGGCGCCATCGCGGTGCCGCCCGAGACCGCGATGCGCGAACGCAGGAAGCCGAACTGGTCGCGCACCGCGTGCAGGGTCAGAAGTTCGGCGAGCGGCAGCAGCAGGCGAGCCGACAGCGGCGCGGTGCGCCCTTCGAGACGCGCCACGCGCACCGCATGGCCCACGCGTACGCTCCACCGGTACAGCGCGCGCGGCAGGCGGCTGGCGTGCAGCATGCGCGCCTCGATGGTGGCGGCGATGCTCTCCCACTGCCGCGGCCCGAACAGCACCATGTGCGGCGACAGCTCGCGGATGTTGGGCAGCACCTGATCCGGGCCCTCGGGGAAGTTGACCACCAGCGGCAGCATCAGCCCGAGCGTGACGCCCAGCAGCTGCTCGGTGATCCAGGCCAGCGGCGTGTAAGACAGGTACTCCATGCCGGGTTCCAGCGGCAGCGCGCTGAGCATGCGGCTGGCGTTGTCCACCAGCCAGCGGTGGCTGACCATCACGCCCTTGGGCTTGCTGGTGGTGCCCGAGGTGTAGGTGAGCAGCGCCAAGTCGTCGAAGCGCCCCGCTTTGACGGCCTGCTCGAAGCGCTCTGGGTGGCGCTCGTGCTCCTTGCGGCCGGCGGCGCACAGGGTGTCGAAACCGTGCAGCAGGTCGTGCCGGTACGACCACATGCCGGCGTCGTCCCAGTAGGCGATGCCGCACAGGCCGGGCAACTTGCCGGCGATGGCCAGTGCCTTGTCGACCTGTTCCTGGTCCTGCGCGAAAATGAATCGGGCCTGCGAGTCTTCGCACAGGTAGAGCAGTTCGTCGGCCGTGGCGTCGGGGTAGACCGACACCGTCTTCGCGCCCAGCGACTGCGCCGCGAACAGCGACCAGAAGTGCTCGGGCTCGTTTTCGCCGACGACGACCGCGGTGTCGCCGCGCTCGAGGCCGAGTGCCGCCGCGCCAAGCGCGAGGGCGCGCACGGTGTCCTGCACCTCGGCCCAGGTGTGGCAGCGCCAGATGCCCTTGCGCTTGACGCGCTGCGCCAGTTGCTGCGGCCGCGTGCGCGCGTGGGCCAGCAGCATCTGCGGAAGCGTCTGGGTCTTCATTGCTGTCGCCGCGACGGCGCCACGGGCCGGCTCGGCCATCGCGGCGCCGGTGCCGGCAGCCTGCTTCAGGCTAACGTCCATTGCGTTCAAGCGGCCGCTCCCAGATAGGCCTGGATCACCGCCGGGTCGGCCTGCACCTGGGCCGGCGTGCCGTCGGCGATCTTGCGCCCGAAGTCGAGCACGGCCACGCGATCGGCGAGGTCCATCACCACACCCATGTCGTGTTCGACCAGCACCACCGGGATGCGGCGCGCCTCGCGCACGTCGATGACGAAGCGGGCCAGGTCTTCCTTCTCCTCGGTGTTCATGCCGGCCATCGGCTCGTCCATCAGCAGCACCTTGGGCTCCATGGCCAGCGCGCGGCCGAGATCGACGCGCTTGCGCAGGCCGTAGCCGAGCGAGCCCACCGGCTGGTGGCGGATGTTCTCGATCTCGAGGAAGTCGACGATGTCCTCGGCCACCTGGCGATGCCGGGCTTCCTCGCGCTGCGTCCACGGGAAGTAGGCAAAGGTCTGCAGCAGGCCGCCGCGCATGTGCGCGTGGCGGCCGATGAGGATGTTGTCCAGCACCGTCATGTGCGGGAACAGGTGCGTGCCCTGGAAGGTGCGCACCACGCCCTGGCGCGCGATCTCGTGCACCGGGCGGCCGAGCAGGTCGCGTCCTTCGTACGCGAGCCGGCCCTGCTGGGGGCGGTAGAAGCCACTGAGCACGTTCATCAGCGAGCTCTTTCCCGCGCCATTGGGGCCTATCACAGCGAGCATCTCGTCGGCGCGCACCTCGATGCTCACGTCCGACAGCGCCGTGACGCCGCCGAAGCGCAGGGTCACGCCTTCGGCCTTCAGCACCGCGGCGGTCGTGGACGAGGGGGTTGTTGACGTCACGTCAGGAGAAGGCATTGAGGCCGGTCAGCGCACGGCCGATGATCAGCTTCTGGATCTCGGTGGTGCCGTCGGGGATCGTCATCATGCGGGCGTTGCGGAACAGCAGCTCGACGCCGAAGTCCTTGGTGATGCCGTTGCCGCCGTGGATCTGCACCGCCTTCGAGGCGACGTCCACCGCAATTTCCGTGGCGTAGCACTTGGCCATGGCACTTTCGACCTCGCTGCGCACACCGTGGTCGATGAGGTTGAAGGCGCGGTAGATCAGGAGACGCGCTGCGTCGAGCTGGATCGCCGAGTCGGCCAGCATGCCCTGGATCAGCTGGTGCTGGCCGATCGGCTTGCCGTGCTGGCGGCGTTCCTTGGCGTAGGCCACGGCCTTGTTCAGCGCTGCCTGCGCGATGCCCACCGAGGTCAGGCCGACCATGGGCCGCGCCTTCTCGAACAGCACCAGCGTGTTCTTCAGGCCGGTGCCGGCCTGGATCATCATGTTGCCGGCCGGCACGCGCACGTTGTCGAAGAAGAGTTGCGCGGTGGAGGTGCTGTTCAGGCCCAGCTTGTCGATGTTGCGGCTCTCGTAGCCGTGCTCCTGGCGGTCGACCAGGATCATCGACAGGCCGCGCGCGCCCTCGTCCGACGTGCGCACGATGACCATGCAGAAATCGGAGTAGTGGCCGTTGGAGATCCAGGTCTTCTCGCCGCTGACGATGAAGTGGTCACCGTCGGCCTTGGCGCGGCAGGTGACCTCGGCCACGTTGCTGCCCACGCCAGGCTCGCTGATGCCGCTGCAGGCGATGATCTCGGCGCGCACCATGCGCGGCAGGTACTTCTGCCGCATCGCGTCGTTGCTGCACACCTCCAGCGAGTAGGCGCCCAGCTGCTGGATCAGCAGCGAGATGGCGACGTCGCCCGACACGCGGGCGAGGTTGTCGTACATCATCGCGTAAGTCAGCCACGGCATGCCCAGGCCGCCGTTGGCCTCCGAGATCAGGCCGTTGCCGCCCATCCCGTAGGGCAGCATCATCTGGAAGATCTCCAGCATGCGCTCCTTCTCGATCAGCTTGTCGGGCTGGTAGCGGCGCACGATAGGCTCGAGCCTGGTGTCGAGGAAGCGGTTGAAGCCCTCGACGGCCAGGCGTTGTTCGTCGGTCGGCAGGAAGTTCATGGTCGGTCGGCCTGTGTGCGGGTGGGCGTACGGGGACTTGTCAGTGCGGGGGCCGTCAGCGGCCGAGGATGGTGATCGCGCAGACGGCTTCCTCGATGCCGTAGAGGCCGCCGCCGTTCTCGGCCATCGCCAGCCGTGCGCCCCGCACCTGGCGGGCGCCGGCCTCGCCGCGCAGCTGCGTCACCAGCTCGTGCAGCTGGCCGATGCCGGTGGCGCCGATCGGATGGCCCTTGGATTCGAGCCCGCCCGAGGTGTTGATCGGGATGCGGCCGCCCACCGTGGTGGCGCCGCTCTCGGCCAGCGCGCCGCCGGCGCCGAACTCGCAGAAGCCCAGGTTCTCGGACTGCACGATCTCGCCGATGGCGGTGGCGTCGTGCACCTCGGCCACCGAGATGTCCTGCGGGCCGACGCCGGCGCGCTCGTAGGCGAGCTTGGACGCCTTCGCGGTGATGTGCCCGCCCACGTCCTCGGGCTTGCGCGTGGTACCGGTGGCCACCACCGAGGCCAGCACACGCACGGCGCGGCGCCGGTCGGCGAGGCGCGCCAGTGCCGCCTCGGAGCAGACGATGGCGGCGGCGGCGCCGTCGCTGATCGGCGCGCACATCGGCAGCGTCAGCGGGTAGGTGATCGGCGGCGCGGCTAGCACCTGCTCGACGGTGTAGGTGTTGCGGTACTGCGCCAGCGGGTTGTGCGCCGAATGGCCGTGGTTCTTGGCGGCCACCGCCGCGAACTGCCGCTGCGTGGTGCCGAACTCGCGCATGTGGAAGCGGCCGAACGCGGCGTAAATGTCCATGAACAGGCTGTAAGGCGCCTTCGAGGTGCTGCCGTCGGGCGGCTCGATGCCGTGGCCCATGGCCAGCAGCGTCGTCTTGTTGCCCTCGATGTCCTGCAGGTCCCAGGCCCCGTCGAAGACACTGAACATCTTGGCCTTGTCGGTGCAGAACATCTTCTCGGCGCCGACGGCCAGTGCCACCTCCACTTCGCCCGAACGCACCGCCTGCACTGCCAGGTTGAAGGCCGAGCTGGCGCTGGCGCAGGCATTCTCCAGGTTGTAGACCGGGATGCCCTCGATGCCCAGCGGGCGCAGCGCGATCTGGCCGCGCACCATGGTCTGACCCTCGAGCACGCCCTGCGTGGCATTGGAGAAGTAGGCGGCCTGGATGTCGGCGACGGCAAGCCCGGCATCGGCCAGAGCGGCGGTCACCGCGTCGGCGGTGAGCTGCTTGATGCTGCGGTCGAGGAACTTGCCGGTCGGCGTCATGCCGACGCCGGCGACGTAGGCGGGGGGGAGGGCGGCGGTGATCACGGGCATTCCTTGAAAGGGTCAGCAGCCCTTGAAGTCGGGCTTGCGCTTGCCGACGAAGGCGGCGAGCCCTTCGCGGATGTCGTGCGAGTGGCGGTGGGCATCCAGCACCAGGCGCTCCAGGCGCAGCGCGGTGGCCTGCGGCTGATCCAGCCCGTCGGCCACGGCCTGCTTCATGCGCCGCAGCACCAGCGGGCTCTTGGAGGCGATGCGCGTGGCGAGCTTGTCCACCTCGGTGGCCAGTTCGGCGTCGGGGACCACGCGGTTCACCAGGCCCAGCGGCACCAGCTCGGCCGCCGGCAGCGTGTCGCCGGTGAACAGCAGGTACTTGGCCGCCGTGGGGCCGATGCGCCGCGGCAGCACGGCCGCGCCGCCTGCGCCAGGAAAGACGCCGAAGTTGGCGTGCGCATCGCCGATGCGCGCGCCTTCGGCGGCGACGATCAAGTCGCAGGCCATCGCCAGCTCGAGGCCGCCGGCCATCGTCAGGCCGTTGAGTGCGGCGATGGTGGGCTTGGGCAGCACGCGCAGCCGGTCGATCATCCCGGCAATGCGGTCGAGAAAGGCGTTGAGCGGGTCTTCATCGCCCGGCGCAGCGGTGCCGCCTTCGAACACGCCCTTCAGGTCGGCGCCGGCGCAAAAGGCCCGCCCCGCGCCGGTGAGCACCACCACGCGCACGTCGCGGTCGTCTTCGATGCGGCCGATGGCATCGGCGAGTTCGTCGCACAACGCGTCCGACAGCGCGTTCATCGCGTCGGGGCGGTTCAATGTGAGCCAGGCGGTCTGCGCGCGCTTCTCGTAGCGCAGCGCCGTGTACGAATGCAAGGCTGTCTCCTTGGATCTTGTGTTCTTGGCGGGCCGCGCCCAGGAAGAGCGCGCCAGCCTCCAGATTCGTCGACAAGGTTAACGGGGCGTTGTAAAACTGTCAAGCGTTAGGTAGACTCAGGCCGACCCGTGGCGCCCCGACTTCGGCGCGGGTCGCGATCAACCCGAATCAAGGATGCAGAGCAAGGCATTGCCCCTGACCGTCGCCGACCTGCTGCGCAAGCAGGCGGTCGTGCGCCGCGACGCGCCCGCGCTGCAGGACGCGCAGGGCGCGCTGAGCTTCGGGCAACTCGATGGTTGGGCCTGCCGCATCGCGCAGGCCCTGCTGGCCGGCGGCGTGGGTGCCGGCGATCGCATCGCGGTGCTGGCGGAGAATCGGCGCGAGTACATCGGGCTGCAGCTCGCGGCGGCCAAGATCGGTGCCATCGTGGCCTGCCTGAACTGGCGGCTGGCGGACGGCGAGGTGGCGCATTGCCTCGGCCTCGTGTCGCCGCGCCTGGTGTTCGTCTCGCGGCGCCATGCCGATGTGCTGGCGCGTATCGGCTGGGCGGACTGCCCGGTGATCGGGCTGGACGCCGAGTTCGACGGCTTTCTTTCGGGCCGCAGCGAGGCCGATCCACAGCCGGATGTCGATGCCGAGCAGGGCTTGGTCATCCTCTACACCAGCGGCACCACCGGCCTGCCCAAGGGCGCCGTCATCAGCCAGCGCGCGATGGTGGCGCGTGCGATGTGCTTCGCCGCCGACTACGGCATCAGCGCCGAACACGCCTACGTGGCCTGGAGCCCGCTGTTCCACATGGCCGCCACCGACTTCAGCCTGGCCACGCTGATGCTCGGCGGCAAGGTCGTCGTGCAGGACGGCCTGGACATCGACCGCCTGTGCGCGACCATCGAGCGCGAGACCATCGGCTGGCTGGTGGCGATGCCCGGCATGATCGACCTGCTCATCGAGGGTCTGAAGCGCCACCGCACGCGCCCGCGCGGCGTGCGGCTGGTGGGCGCGATGGCCGACCTGGTGCCACTGCAGCAGATCGCCGAGCTGACCGGCCTGCTCGGTGCGCCCTACATCAACAGCTTCGGCGCCACCGAGACCGGTCTGGCGCCGGCCTCCGGCGCGCTGCTGGCGCCGGGCGTCGTGCCCACGAGCCTGGCCAAGCGCGAGTCGGGCTTCTGCCGCGTGCGGCTGGTCGACGCCGACGACCGCGACGTGCCGCCGGGCACACCCGGGGAGGCCGCGCTGCGCGGCCCGACGCTCTTCTCCGGCTACTGGAACGCGCCCGAGGTGAACGCGCACGACTTCCGCGGCGGCTGGTTCCACATGGGCGACCTGTTCGTGCGCCGCGCCGACGGTTCGCTCGACTTCGTCGACCGCGCCAAGTACCTCATCAAGTCCGGCGGCGAGAACATCTACCCGGCCGAGATCGAGCGCGTGCTGCTGGCCCAGCCCGCGGTGGCCGACGCCGTGGTGGTGCGCCGACGCGACGGGCGCTGGGGCGAGGTGCCGGTGGCCTTCGTCGCCGTGCAGCCGGGTGCGGCTGCAGACGGCGAGCCCCTGCTGAGCCGCTGCCGCGAGCGGCTCGCCGGCTACAAGGTTCCCAAGGAGATCCGGTTCGTCGATATGGCCGCGTTCCCGCGCAGCAGCACCGGAAAGATCCAGCGCCACGAGGTCGAGCGTCAATGGCTCGCCGAATGAACCGCGCCGTGGCCACGTGCCGGCCCCGCGGCATCAACGTCTTGTCCAACCCCAGGAGCTTTCCATGAGCCACACAGTCATCGTTGCCGGCGTCGGCATGATTCCCTTCGCCAAACCCGGCGCCAGCGAGCCCTACAACGTGATGGGCGAGAAGGCCGCGCGCCAGGCGCTCAAGGACGCCGGGGTGGACTACAAGGCCATCGAGCAGGCCTTCGTCGGCTATGTCTACGGCGACTCCACCTGCGGCCAGCGCGCGCTGTACCCGCTGGGCATGACGGGCATCCCGGTGCTCAACGTCAACAACAACTGCTCCACCGGCTCATCGGCGCTGTTCCTGGCGCGCCAGGCGGTGCAGTCGGGCGCTGCCGAGTGCGTGCTGGCACTCGGCTTCGAGCAGATGCAGCCCGGCGCGATCAAGGCCGCCTTCCCCGACCGCCCGACGCCGTTCGAGCAGTTCGACCAGGTCACCGACGAGCTGGTCGGGCACCCGGAGATCCCGCTCGCGCTGCGCTACTTCGGCGGCGCCGGCAAGGCGCACATGGACAAGTACGGCACCCGGCTCGAGACCTTCGCCGCCATCCGCGCCAAGGCCAGCCGCCATGCGGTGAACAACCCGCTGGCGCTGTTCCGCAAGGAGGTCAGCGTCGACGACGTGATGGCCGCGCCGATGATGTGGGAGGGCGTGATGACGCGCCTGATGGCCTGCCCGCCCACCTGCGGCGCCGCCGCGGCCGTGATCTGCTCGGAGGCCTATGCCAAGAAGCACGGCCTGAACCGCCAGGTGCGCATCGCCGCGCAGGCCATGACCACCGACTTCTCCAGCACCTTCGAGGCGCACGACATGATGCGCGTGGTCGGCTACGACATGGCGCGCGAGGCCGGCCGCAAGGTCTATGAATCAGCCGGCATCGGCCCGAAGGACATCGACGTCGTCGAACTGCACGACTGCTTCGCGCAGAACGAGCTCATCACCTACGAGAGCCTGGGCCTGTGCCCCGAGGGCGGCGCCGAGAAATTCGTGCGCGATGGCGACAACACCTATGGCGGCCAGGTCGTCACCAACCCTTCCGGCGGCCTGTTGTCCAAGGGCCACCCGCTGGGCGCCACGGGCCTGGCGCAGTGCTACGAGCTGACGCACCAGCTGCGCGGCACGGCAGAGCAGCGGCAGGTGAAGGACGCGCGCACCGCGCTGCAGCACAACCTGGGGCTCGGCGGCGCCTGCGTCGTGACCCTGTACCAAGCGGCTTGAATGCCATCAACAAAGGGCCACCACCCATGATCGACAGGAAGCACATCGGCTACGCGCCTCCGCCCACGCTGTGGACGGTGGAAAAGGGGCGCATCGCCTTCTTCGCCAAGGTGATCGGCCTCACCGACCCGATCCACACCGACGAAGCCGCGGCCAAGGCCGCGGGCTATCGCGGCATCGTCGCGCCGCCCACCTTCTTCTTCGGCGCCGAGAGCGATGCCGGCGTGTCGATGAAGATGATCCAGGAATTCGAGATCGACCTGGGCAAGGTGCTGCACGGCGAGCAGCACTTCGACTACCACGCCCCGGTGTGCGCCGGCGACACCCTGCGCATCGAGACCAGGGTCACCGACATCTACGACAAGAAGGGCGGCCTGCTCGAGTTCGTGGTGCGCGAGTCCAAGGTCACCAACCAGCTCGGCGAGCACGTCGCCGACATGCGCGGCATTCTTGTCGTGCGCCACGGTTGAGAAGCGAGAGGAGACGCACGATGAGTTTCGATCCCAAGAACGTGAACGTTGGCGACGCCATGCCCATGCTCGAGCTGCCGCCGATCTCGCGCACCACGCTGGCCCTGTTTGCTGGCGCCTCGGGTGACCACAACCCCATCCACATCGACCTCGACTTTGCCCGCAAGGCCGGCATGAAGGACGTGTTCGCGCACGGCATGCTGTCGATGGCCTACCTGGCGCGCGCGCTCACCCAGTGGGTGCCGCAAAGCCGCGTGCTCAACTACGGCGTGCGCTTCGCGGCCATCACCCAGGTGGCCGACCGCGTGCAGTGCAGCGGCAAGGTCGTCGAGAAGCTCGACTACCGCGGCCGCCCCTGCGCGCGCATCGAGCTGACGGCCTCGCGCAACGGCGAGCAGGTCACGCTCAGCGGAGACGCCATCGTCGCGCTGGACTGACCCCGCATCCACACCGAATCCCATTCTCTGGAGACACCCATGAAGAAGCTCGAAGGCAAAGTGGCCATCGTTTCCGGCTCCGGCCGCGGCATCGGCCGCGCCATCGCGATGAAACTGGCCGGCGAAGGCGCCAAGGTCGTCGTGAATGACCTCGACGCCGGCCCGGCCGAAGAAACCGTCGCCGCCATCAAGGCCGCGGGCGGCCAGGCCCTGGCCTGTGCCGGCAGCGTCACCGCCGACGGCTTTGCCGAGAAGTTCGTCAAGACCGCGATCGACGGCTTCGGCGGCCTGGACATCATCGTCAACAACGCCGGCTACACCTGGGACAACGTGGTGCAGAAGATGACCGACGAACAGTGGCACGCGATCCTCGACGTGCACCTGACGGCGCCGTTCAAGATCCTGCGCGCCGCGGCCGACTACTTCCGCCACCAGTCCAAGGTCGAGGCCGATGCCGGCAAGGAAGTGTTCCGCAAGGTGGTCAACATCTCGTCGGTCGCCGGTACCGGCGGCAATGCCGGCCAGGCCAACTACTCGGCCGGCAAGGCCGGCATCATCGGCCTGACCAAGGCGCTGTCCAAGGAGTGGGGGCGCTACAAGGTCAACGTCAATGCGGTGGCCTTCGGCCTGATCAAGACCCGCCTGACCGAGGCCACCGCCGGCGGCAACGCCTCGATCGACGTCGAGGGCCGGCAGATCAAGGTGGGGGTCAACCCCGAGCTGATGACGATGATGGAGCGCACCATCCCGCTCGGCCGCGGCGGCACGCCCGAAGAGGCCGCGGGCTCGGTGTACCTGCTGTGTACGCCCGAGTCCAACTACATCAGTGGCCAGGTGCTGATCTGCGGCGGCGGCATCTCGCTCTGAAGCCTGCAAGCCGCCGCGCCGCACGCGCGTCGGCTCGACCCGCGTTCGAACAAGGTTTGCCACCCGATGGACCTGACATTCAGTGACGAGGACCGCGCCTTCCAGCGCGGCGTGCGCGATTGGTTCGCGGCCAACACCCCCGAAGCCCTGCGGCGCAAGGTCCAGAGCGGGCAGATGCTGACGCGCGACGACATCGTGCACTGGCAGCGCCGCCTCGACGAGCAGGGCTACCTGGTCGTGGGCTGGCCCAAGGAGCACGGCGGGCCCGGCTGGACGCCGACGCAGCGCTATCTGTACGACCTGGAGCGCGCCGCCGCCAACGCGCCGGTGGGCCTGTCGATGGGCGTGATCATGCTGGGCCCGGTGCTGATCGCCTTCGGCACCGAGGCGCAGAAGGCGCAGTACCTGCCGCGCATCCGCCGCTGCGAGGACTGGTGGTGCCAGGGCTATTCCGAGCCCGGCGCGGGCTCCGACCTGGCGAGTCTGGCCACCACCGCGGTGGCCGACGGCGACGACTACGTCATCAACGGCTCGAAGATCTGGACCACCTACGCGCACTGGGCCACGCACATGTTCTGCCTGGTGCGCACGGCCAGCACCGGCAAGAAGCAGGAGGGCATCTCCTTCCTGCTGATCGAGATGGACCGTCCCGGCATCGAGGTGCGGCCCATCGTCTCGATCGACGGCGAGCACCACCTGAACCAGGTCTTCTTCACCGACCTGCGCGTGCCGCGCAGCAACCTGGTGGGCAAGGAAGGGCAGGGCTGGGAGATCGCCAAGTACCTGCTCACGCACGAGCGCACCAGCATCGCCGGCGTGGCCGACTCGAAGGCGGCGATGGCCAACGTGTTGCGCTCGGCCGAATCGCGCGGCTGGGGCGGTGGACGGCTGATCGACCAGCCCGGCATGTCCGCCCGCCTGGCGCGTGCCGAGATCGACCTGATGGCGCTGGAGTTCACCAATCTGCGCGTGCTCTCCTCCATGGCTGCGGGTAAAGCGCCGGGCCCGGAGTCGTCGCTGCTCAAGCTGATGGGCACCGCGGTGCAGCAGACATTGTCGGAGCTGGCGCTCGAGGTCGGCGCCGAACAGGCCTGGCCCTGGCACGCGCAGGGCGCGCTGGCCGATTCACTCCACGCCCATGCGATGGAGCGCTTTGCCTTCCTGCGAGCCGCCACCATCTACGGCGGCAGCGACGAGGTGCAGAAGACGGTGCTGGCCAAGTCCATGCTGGCCGGCGTGGCACGTTGAACGGATGACACGTGCATGGACCTGAACCCCACCCCCGAACAGAAGATGCTGCGTGATGCGGCGCAGAAGTATTTCCGCGCCGAGTACCGCTTCGACGCGCGCGCGAAGCGGCTGGCGTCAGCCGACGACGCCGTGGCCGGGGCGGCGCACTGGACGCGCTTTGCCGAATTCGGCTGGCTGGGCCTTGGCCTGCCCGAGGCCGCGGGTGGCTTCGGCGGCATGCCCGAGCTCATCGCCGTGTGCGAGGCGATGGGCGCGGCGCTCTCGCTCGAGCCCTACGTCGCATCCACCGTGCTGGCGGCGCAGGCGGTGGCCGCCGCGGCCGACGCCGGGCAGCAACTGGCGCTGCTGACGCCGCTGGTCGAAGGGCGCAGCCGGCTGGCGCTGGCCTGCACCGAGGCCGACTCGGGCCCCACGCTCGCGTGGGTCGAAACGCGCGCAAAGCGTCAGGGCAGCGGTTGGGCGCTCGACGGCCGCAAGACCGGCGTCGTCGGCCTGCCGCAGGCCGACATGGCCATCGTCAGTGCGCGCCTCGACGGCCGCCCGGGCGAGCGCGCCGGCCTTGCGCTGTTCGCGCTGCCGGTGGGCACGGCCGGCGTGCGCATCGAACCCTACCGGCGCTACGACGGCGTGTCCGCCGGCGAGCTGCGGCTCGACGGCGTGCAGCTCGACGCCGCGGCACTGCTGGGCGACCCGGGGCGTGCACTGGAGGCGCTGGAGCGCGCCGTCGACCTGTCGACCATCGCCGCCTGCGCCGACGCGCTGGGCGCGATGACGGCCGTGCTGCACAAGACCGGCGCCTACCTGGCCACGCGCAAGCAGTTCGGCGCGCCGCTGGCGAGCTTCCAGGTGCTGCAGCACCGCATGGTGGACATGTTCGCGGCGCTCGAAGCGTCGCGCTCGATGGTGGTGATGGCGGCGCTGCATGCCGATGCTGCACCGGCCGAGCGGGCGCGTGCGGCGTCGGCGGCCAAGGTGGCGGTCGGCGCGCGCGCGCGCTACGTCGCCCAGCAGGGCGTGCAGTTGCACGGCGGCGTCGGCATGACCGAGGATCTGGACATCGGCCACTACTTCCGCCGCCTGACCCTGTTCGAGAAGGCCGACGGCGGCATCGACCACCACCTGCAACGCTTCGCGCAATCGCAGCGCAAGGAACCCGGGGCACCGCGATGACGGTGATGCCCTCCACGGTTTCGCCCGGCGGCGAGGCCTTCGCGCGCAACCGCGAGGCCTACCTTGCACGCATCGCCGACCTGCACGCACGCCGTGCGCGGGCGCTCATCGGCGGGCCCGAGAAGGCGCGTCGGCTGCACAAGCAGCGCGGCCAGCTGCTGCCGCGCGAGCGGCTGGCAGCGGTGCTTGACCCCGGCTCGCCGTTCCTGGAGTTCGGCCAGCTCGCGGGCGAGGGCCTGTACGAGGGCGTGCCGCCCGGCGGCAGCATCATCACCGGCGTGGGCCTGGTCAGCGGCCGGCCGTGCATGCTGATGATCCACGACGCCACGGTGAAGGGCGCCACCTACTACGGCATCACCGCGAAGAAGCACGTGCGGGCGCAGATGTTCGCCTGGCAGCACCGGCTGCCGTGTATCACGATGGTCCAGTCCGGCGGCGCCAACCTGCCCGAGCAGGCGCACATCTTCCCGGACGACGGCCAGTTCGGCTCGATCTTCTACAACCAGATCCGCATGTCGGCCGAGGGCATCACGCAGATCGCCACCGTGCATGGCCCGTCCACCGCGGGCGGTGCCTACCTGCCGGCGCTGTGCGACATCGCCGTCATCGTGCGCAAGCAGGGCGCGATGTTCCTCGGCGGGCCCGAGCTGGTGTATGCGGCCACCAAGGAAGAGGTCGATGTCGAGACGCTGGGCGGCGGCGAGATGCACAGCCGCGTCAGCGGCGTCACCGACCACCTGGCCGAGAACGACGGCCACGCCATCGCCATCGTGCGCGACATCGTGGCCAACCTCGGCACGCCGCCGAAGCAGCGCTGGAACGTGGCCCCGAGCCGCGCGCCGCTGCACGACCCGCGAGAGATCTACGGCATCGTCAGCGCCGACACGCGCCACCCCACCGACAACCGCGAGGTCGTCGCGCGTCTGGTCGATGGCAGCGAGTTCCAGGAATTCAAGCCGCTGTACGGCGACACGCTGGTCTGTGGCTTCGCGCGCATCAAGGGCTTCCAGGTCGGCATCCTGGCCAACAACGGCGTCATCTTTTCCGAGGCTGCGGTCAAGGGCGCGCACTTCATCGAGCTGGCCTGCCAGCGCGACATCCCGCTGCTGTTCGTGGCCGACGTGTCGGGCTTCATGGTCGGGCAGGCGGTGGAGCGCGAGGGCATCGCCAAGCACGGCGCCAAGTTCATCACCGCCATGGCCTCGGCCAACGTGCCGCGCTACACGCTCATCACCGGCGGCTCGTACGCCGCGGCGTACCTTGCGATGTGCGGGCGGCCGTTCAAGCCGCATGCGATGCTGATGTGGCCGAGCGGCCGTGCCGCGCTGATGGGCCCCGAGCAGGCCGCCACCACGCTGACGATGGTGCGCGACCGCATCCACGAGCGCGAAGGCACGAGCTGGACCGACGCCGAGCGCGAGCGCTTCAAGCAGCCCATCCGCGAGCAGTTCGAGGCCTTCGCCAGCCCCTACAACTTCGCCTCCAACCTGTGGTGCGACATGGTCATCGACCCGCTGGAGACGCGCGACACGCTGGCCCTGCTGTTCGAGCTGGCCGGCCGCCAGCCGCAACGCGACACGCGTTTCGGCGTGTTCAGGATGTGACGGCGATGCTCGGCTCCGTCCTCCAGGGCCTGCGCGTCATCGACCTGACGCAGAACGTCGCCGGCCCGTACTGCACGCAGGTGCTCGCCGACCTCGGCGCCGACGTCATCAAGATCGAGCGGCCGGGCGGCGGCGACGACGCGCGCGCCTGGCGGCCGCCCGAGATCGGCGGCATGGGCACCGGCTTTGCGGCGCTGAACCGCAGCAAGAAGAGCGTCGCGCTCGACCTCGACCGGCCCGAGGGCCAGCGCATCGTGGCGCAGCTGGCCGCGGGTGCCGACGTGCTGGTGCATTCGCTCAAGCCGGGGAGCGCCGAGGCGCGCGGCCTGGGCGACGAACCGCTGCGCGCCGCGAACCCACGGCTCGTGTACTGCGCCATCAGCGCCTTCGGCGAGGCGGGGCCGATGCGTGGCCTGCCCGGCTACGACCCGCTGATGCAGGCCTTCACCGGCATCATGAGCGTCACCGGCCACGAAGGCGACGAGCCGGCGCGGGTGGGCGTGTCGCTGATCGACCTGGGCACCGGCATGTGGGCCGCCATGGCCGTGCTCGCGGCCCTGCTGCAGCGCGCCACCACCGGCCAGGGCTTGCGTGTGGGCGCCAGCCTGCTGGAGACCGGCCTGGCGTGGATGGCGGTGCCGATCGCCAACTACCTGGCCACGGGCCGGCTGCCGCGCAAGATGGGCTCGGGCATGGCGATGATGGTGCCCTACGAGCTGTACGACACGGCCGACGGCCAGGTCTTCATCGCGGCCGCCAACGACCGGCTGTTCGCCCGCATCTGCGACGCGCTGGGCTGCCCCGAGCTGCCGCGCGATGCGCGCTTCGTCGACAACCCCTCGCGCGTGGGCCACCGTGACGCGCTGCACGAGGCGCTGGCAGCGCACACGCGCACGCGCAGCACCGCCGAGTGCATCGCCCTGCTGCGCGCGGCCGGCGCGCCCTGCAGCGAGTTGAACAACGTGGCCCAGGTGCTGGAGCAGGAGCAGGTTCAGGCCCTGGGGCTGCTGACCGACGTGCCGCTACCGCAGGCACCCGGGCACCGCGCCATCGGCCTGCCCTTCAACAGCGGCGGCGAGCGTGGCCGCACGCCCACGGCGCCACCGGCGCTGGGTGCCGACACCGCAGCCGTGCTCCATGCCTTGGGCATCGATGCAGCGGCGCAGGCCGCGCTGCAGCGCCTCGGCGTGATCGGCTGAACCGACCGGAAGGAGGCAATTTCCCATGCCGATGAACTTCGACTACACCGACACCCAGGCCCAGATCCGCGCCGCCGTGAAGGAGCTGTGCGCGCGTTTCGGCCCCGCGTACTGGCGCCAGCTGGCGCAGGACGGCCAGTACCCCGAGGCCTTCGTCGATGCGATGGCCCAGGCCGGTTGGCTGGCCGCACTGATCCCCGAGGAATACGGCGGCGCCGGCCTGCCGCTGCTTGACGCCTGCCTGATCCTGCAGGAGATCAACCAGAACGGCGCCAGCGCCGTGCACTGCCACGCGCAGATGTACACGATGGCCTCGATCATGCGCCACGGCAGCGAGGCGCAGAAGCGCCGCACGCTGCCGTGCATCGCCGACGGCAGCCTGCGCCTGCAGGCCTTCGGAGTGACCGAGCCCGACGCCGGTTCCAACACGCTGGCGATCAAGACCTTCGCGCGCCGCGTGCCCGGCGGCTACGTGCTCAACGGGCAGAAGATCTGGACCTCGCGCTACAGCCATTCGCACCTGTACCTGCTGATCGCGCGCACCACGCCGCTCGCCGAGGTGAAGAAGAAGACCGACGGCCTAAGCCTGTTCCTGATCGACATCGCCAAGGCCGGCAAGGCGCTGCAGTCGCGCCAGATCAAGACGATGATCAACCACCACACCTTCGAGGTGTTCATCGACAACCTGGAGCTCGCCGACGACGATCGCATCGGCGAGGAAGGCAAGGGCTTCCACTACCTGCTCGATTCGTTGCACAGCGAGCGCCTGCTGGTGGCCAGCGAGGCCATCGGCGACGGCCACTGGTTCGTCGGCAAGGCCGCGGCCTATGGGCGCGAGCGCGTCGTGTTCGACCGCCCGATCGGCTCCAACCAGGGCGTGCAGTTCCCGATCGCGCGGGCGCACCTCAACGTCGAGGCGGCCGAGCTGATGCGCAACAAGGCGGCCACGCTGTTCGACGCCGGCCAGCCCTGCGGCCGCGAGGCCACGATGGTGAAGTACCTCGCCAGCGAGGCCGCCTGGGAGGCGGCCGAGGCCGCGATGACCACCTTTGGCGGCTACGGCGTGGCCTGCGAGTTCGACATCGAGCGCAAGTGGAAGGAGAGCCGCCTGTTCCGCACCGCGCCGATCTCCAACAACCTGGTTCTGGCGCAGGTGGCCGAGCATCTGCTTGGCATGCCGCGTTCGTACTGAGACCGCACGATGGGAACCTACGAAACGCTGCGCGTCGAGCCAGCCCCGGGCACCTCCCCCGACGAGGGCTTGCGTTGCCTGGTGCTGAACCGACCCGAGGTGATGAACGCGATGAACACGCAGATGTTCGTCGACCTGCGCGCCGCACTGCATGATCTGGCCTACGACGACGGCCTGCGCGTGCTCGTCGTCACCGGTGCCGGCGAGCGCGCCTTCAGCACCGGCGGCGACCTGAAGCAGCGCGACGGCATGACCGACCAGCAGTGGCGGCGGCAGCACCAGCTGGCCGAGGAGGTGCTGCTGGCGGTGAAGGACTTTCCGTGCCCGGTGATCGCCGCCGTGGAAGGCCATGCGCATGGCGGCGGTTGCGAACTGGCGCTGATGTGCGACTGGATCGTGGCCGCGCGCTCGGCGGTGTTCTCGCTGCCCGAGGTGCGGCGCGGCATCATGCCCGGCGGCGGCGGCATCCAGAACCTGGTGCGCGCGGCCGGGGCGCGGCGCGCCAAGCAACTGCTGCTGACCGCGCGCCGCTTCAGCGCGGAGCAGGCCGCACAGTGGAACATCGCCACCACGCTGGTCGAGCCCGGCCAGGCGCTTGCCACCGCGGTGGCCGAGGCGCGCGAGGTGGCGCTGGCCGCGCCGATGGCCGTGCACTACGCCAAGGTGGCGGCGTCGCGCGGCGGCGAGGTCGACTTCCACAGCGGCTACGCGCTCGACATTGCCGCCTACAACGTGCTCGTGTCGTCGCAGGACCGGCTCGAAGGCGTGCGCGCCTTCAACGAGAAGCGGCCGCCGCGCTGGAGCGGGCGCTGATGTTCCGGCGCATCCTGATCGCCAACCGCGGCGAGATCGCGTGCCGCATCGCGCGCACCTGCCGGCGGCTGGGCATCGCGCCGGTCGGCGTGCATTCCGGCGCCGACCGCGATGCGCTCCACCCCTCGGTGATGGACGCGTCCATCGGCCTGGGCGGCGCCAGCGCCGCCGACAGCTACCTGCGCATCGACGCCGTCATCGACGCCGCACGCCGCACCGGTGCGCAGGCCATCCACCCCGGCTACGGCTTCCTGGCCGAGAACCCGGCGTTCGCTGAAGCCGTGGAATCGGCGGGGCTGGTGTTCATCGGGCCCACGGCCGATACGCTGCGCCGGCTCGGCCACAAGGGGCAGGCCAAGGCCGAGGCTCGCGCCGCCGGCGTGCCGGTGCTCGGTGGCGGCGAAGACGCCAGCGCAGACGCCGATGCGGTGACCCAGCGTGCACTCGGGCTCACGCTGCCGGTGCTGCTGAAGCCCGCGGCCGGCGGCGGCGGCAAGGGCATGCATGTGGTGCGGCAGGCGAGTGAGCTGTCCGGGGCCATCGGGACCGCCATGCGCGAGGCGCGCAGCGCCTTCGGCGATGCGGCGCTGATCGTCGAGCCCTATGTCGAACGCGGGCGCCACGTCGAGGTGCAGATCGCCGGCGACGGCCGCGGAGAGGTGATCCACCTGTTCGAGCGCGAGTGCACGCTGCAGCGCCGCCACCAGAAGCTGATCGAGGAGGCGCCCGCCGCGCCGTTGCCCTCGAGGCTGCGCGAGGAGTTGCTCGACGATGCGCTGCGGATCGCGCGCCGACTCGACTACCGTGGCGTGGGCACAGTCGAGTTTCTCGTCGCCGGCGATCGGCACTGGTTCCTCGAGGTCAACCCGCGCCTGCAGGTCGAGCACCCGGTCACCGAGGAGGTGACCGGCGTCGACATCGTCGAACTGATGCTGCGCGTGGCCGCAGGCGAAGGCCTGTCCGTACGCCAGGCCGACGTGCGCGTGCGCGGCCACGCCGTGGAAGCGCGGCTGTGCGCTGAGGACGCCGAGCGCGACTTCCTGCCCGCCACCGGGAGCATCGAGCAGATCGCCTTCCCGGGCGGCGGGGTGCGCGTCGAAAGCGGCGTGCGCGCCGGCTCGGAGGTGACGTCGCACTACGACTCGCTGCTGGCCAAGCTCGTGGTGCACGCAGCCACTCGCGACGAAGCGCTCGACCGCGTGCAGGCCGCACTGGCCCAGACGCGGGTGCTGGGCGTGACCACCAACGCCGATTTCCTGCGCCGGCTGCTGGCGCGGGCCGAGGTGCGCGATGCCAGCTTCCACACCCGCAGCATCGATGAATGGCTGGCCCGGCCGGATCGCACGGCCCAGGTGGTGCCGCCGGCCATCGTGGCCGCGGCCGGCCTGTGGTGGATGCTCGACGAGCGCGCGCGCGCTCCCGACTGTGGGGCCTGGTCGGCGGCCGATGCCACAGGCTGGCTGATGCACGCCGGAGACGACCCGGTGAGCGCCGTGCCCGCGGTGCTGCTGCGCGACGGCACGACGGTCCACGAGGTGCACCTGGGCATCCCCGGACCCGACGGTTTCACCACCGTGCAGGTGGGCGACACGCGCCTGCGCCTGGCGCTGCGCGCGCAGCCCGGCGGCGGCTGGCAGGGCGAGCAGGGCGGCGAAGTGCAGACGCTGGCCTTTGCCCGCCGCGGGACGAACCTTTTCGTGCAAGCCGGCGGCGCCGGCCACCAGATCGAGGTGCAGCCCTACCTGGCCCGCGCGGCGGCCGGCTCTGCCGGGTCCGGCGAGCTGCGCACGCCGATGATGGGCACCATCCTCGCCACCCATGCCGAGCTGGGCCAGGCCCTGCGCGCCGGCGACTTGGTGGTGACGATGGAGTCGATGAAGATGGAAATGAAGATCTGCGCCGAGCACGACGGTGTGCTGGCCAGCCTGAGCGCCGTCGCCGGCCAGACCGTGGAGCGTGGCCGCGTGGTGGCGGTCGTCGCCGCCGCCGACGCTCCCGACGCTGCCCCGGCCGATGCGGCCACCTGACAACCTGCCTGGAGAACCCGTTGGACTACCAGACCATCCGCCTTGAGCGCGACAGCGAGTATGTCGCCCGCCTCACGCTCGCCCGCCCCGAGATCCAGAACGCGCTGAGCCTGGACGTGGTGCGCGAGCTGCTGCACGCCATCGCCGCGATCGGCGCCGACAAGAAGCTGCGTGCGGTGGTGCTCAGCGGCGAAGGCAAGTCGTTCTGTGCCGGCGGCGACCTGACCTGGATGCAGACGGTGCTGTCGCAGAGCCGCGAGCAGCGCATCGCCGACTCGCTGCCGCTGGCCGACCTGTTCTACGAGTTCGACCGCCTGCCCAAGGTGGTGATCGGCCGCATCAACGGCCCGGCCACCGGCGGCGGCTTCGGCATGACCTGCATCTGCGATGTGGCCATCGCCGCGAGCACCGCACGCTTCTCGCTCACCGAGGCGCGGCTCGGGCTGGTGCCGGCCAACATCGGCCCGTACGTCGCGCGCAAGATCGGCCTCGCGCGTTCGCGCCGCTACGGGCTGACCACGCAGTTCATCGACGCCGCGCAGGCCGAGCGCATCGGCCTCGTCGACCGTGTCGTCGCGCCGGAAGACCTGGACCGCGCGGTGGATGAGGAACTCGATCTCGTGCTTTCGCTGCCGGCGAGCTCGATCGCGGCGACCAAGCAGCTGTTCAACGACGTGCACGGCCGGCCACCGCGCGAGTGCATGGACTACACCGCCAACGCGCTGGCCGATGCCTGGGAAACGCCCGAGGCGGCCGAAGGCATCGCCGCCTTCCTGGGCAAGCGCGCAGCCAACTGGAAGGTGGCCCGATGAGTCCCGCCATGAACGACGCCGACACCGTGCTCTACGAGGTGTGCGACGGCATCGCCACGGTCACGATCAACCGCCCCGAGATCCGCAACGCGCTGTCGCCGGCGGCAGCCAACCGCCTGTACGAATGCTGGGACCAGGTCGATGCCGACAAGGACGTGCGCGTCGCGATCCTCACCTCGGCCGACTGCGGAACCTTCTGCGCCGGCCTGGACCTGCGCGAGGCCTCGCGGGTGAAGAAGGAGGAGGGCGTGGACATCCTCACGAAGATGAAGGACCCGTTCCACGCCCGCCAGCGCCGCGTCGCCAAGCCGATCATCGCCGCGATGACCGGGCACCTGATCGCCGGCGGCATGATGCTGTCGCTTAACTCCGACCTGCGCGTCGGGCTGAAGGGCACCCAGGTTGGTATCACCGAGACGCGCATCGCCGGCCGCGGCAGCCCGTGGGCGATTCCGCTGCTGTGGATGCTGCCGCAGCCGCTGCTGATGGAGATGGTGCTGACCGGCGAGCTGTACCCGATCGAGACCTTCCACGAACTGCGCTTCATCAACTACCTCGAGGACACGCCCGACGCGGTGCGCGCCCGCGCACAGGCGCTGGCCGAGCGCATCCGCGACAACGCGCCGCTGTCGGTGATGGCGGGCAAGGAATCGATCCTCACCGCGATGAGCGCGGGCTGCGACGCCGGCATGGCGCTGGCGCACAACATCTACCGCGCCGCCTACGCCAGCGAAGACGCGCAGGAAGGCCCGCGCGCCTTCGCCGAGAAGCGCAAGCCGGTGTGGAAGGGCCGCTGAGCCCGCAGCACCGCGAAGGAACAACAGCATGTGCAGCATCGACCCCCTGATCCGCAACAACCGCGCGTGGTCGGCCCGCTGCCGCGCCGAGGACCCGATGTTCTTCACCCGGCTCGCCGGTCAGCAGACGCCGCGCTACCTGTGGATCGGCTGTTCCGACAGCCGCGTGCCGGCCAACGAGATCGTCGGCCTGCGGCCGGGCGAGATCTTCGTGCACCGCAACGTCGGCAACCTCGTGGTGCACTCGGATCTGAACTGCCTGACGGTGCTGCAGTACGCGGTGGAGGTGCTGAAGGTCGAGCACGTGCTGGTGGTGGGCCACTACGGCTGCGGCGGGGTGCAGGCGGTCATCGAGCAGCGCCGCACCGGATTGGCCGACAACTGGCTGCGCCACATCGAGGACGTCGCGCGCAAGCACGAAGCCCGGCTCGAAGCGGCTTCGTCACCCGCCGAGCGGGCGCACAGGCTGTGCGAGCTGAACGTGATCGAGCAGATCAGCAACGTGTGCCGCACCACGGTGCTGCGCCGGGCGTGGGGACGAGGCCAGGCGGTGGCTGTGCACGGCTTCGTCTACGGGCTCGAAGACGGGCTGCTGCACCGGGTCAGCGACGCGGTGGGCGGCATCGAGTCGCGGGACTCCGGCTACATCGATGCGCTGGCCGCACTTGGCGTTCCGTGAACGCGGTTGGCCGAAGCGCCGAGCCGCCGCCCGTCAAGCCGACAGCCTCGCCCGCAGATCCGCCACGGCCTCCGGGTTGACCAGCGAGGACAGATCGCCCGGGCTGTCGCCCCTGTAAACCGCGCGCACCACGCGCCGCATGATCTTCATGTTGCGCGTCTTGGGCAGGTCGCTCACCAGCAGCACCTGGCGCGGGCGGTACGAGCTGCCCATGCCCTTGACCACGGCTGCCGCCAGCTCCTGCTCGAGCGTGCCGTCGGCCGCCACACCGGGCATCGGCACGCACACGCAGACGATGGCCGAGCCCTTGACCTCGTCGGGCACGCCGATCACCGCCGCTTCCGACACCTTGCCCGTGCCGGTGAGCAGCGTTTCGATCTCGGAAGGGCCGGTGCGCTTGCCAGAGACCTTGATGGTGTCGTCGCTGCGGCCGAGGATGTAGACGAGGCCGTCGGCGTCGCGCATCGCGAAGTCGCCATGCACCCACAGGCCGGGGATCGTGCGCCAGTAGCTGTCGAGGTAGCGCTCGTCGTCGCGCCACAGGCTTTTGGTGAAGCCGATGTTGGGGTTGCGCAGCACCAGTTCGCCCACCTGGCCAGGGCCTACGGGCTGGCCGGCTTCGTCGACGATGTCAACGCCCACGCCCAGGCCGCCCATGCCGAAGGAGCCCGGGCGCAACGGGTGGTGCACGGTGCCGGTGAAGTTGCAGCCGCCGACCTCGGTGCCGCCGACGATGTTCAGGAACGGCAGTTTCTTCTTGCACACATGCTCGAAGAACCAGCGCCAAGGCGCTTCGGTCCAGGCCTCGCCGCCGGAGACGGTGATGCGCAGCGCCGAGAGGTCGTAGCGCTCGACGTCCTGGTCGCCGTGGCGCATCAGTCCACGGATCAGCGTGGGCGCCACGCCGAGGTAGGTGACCCGGTGGTCCTGCAGCAGTCGCCAGAAGCGGCCGGTGTCGGGGTAGTCGGGCGTGCCCTCAGCCACCAGCAGGCTGCCGCCGAAGTAGCTGGGGATGCAGGCACACATCGCACCCACCATCCAGCCCATGTCGCTCATGAAGAAGAAGCGGTCATCCGCGCGGAAGTCACCGCAGATGTGCATGTCGCGCGTGACCATCGAGCCGAGGAAGCCCACGTGCGTCCAGACGCAGCCTTTGGGCTTGCCGGTGGTGCCCGAGGTGTAGAGCAACACTGCGGCGTCGTCGGCGGCCATCTCGGCCGTCGGCCGCTCGGCCGCCTGCCCGGCCACGGCCGTGGCCCAGTCGAGGTCGCGCCCGGCGGTCATCGGGCAGGGCACGGCATCGCCCAGGTTGCGCAGCACCAGCACGTGTTCGACGCTGGGCGTCGACGCCAAGGCCTCGTCGAGCACCGACTTCATCGCGCCAGGGCTGCCGCGGCGCCAGGTGCCGTCGACCGTGAGCACCACCTTGGCCTCGCCATCGTTCAGGCGCGCCACCAGCGGCTGCGGCCCGAAGCCCGAGAACAGCGGCATGATGACGGCGCCGATCTTCAGCACCGCGAAGAAGGCGATGAAGGTCTCGGGCAGGTTGGGCATGTACAGGCCCACCCGGTCGCCGCGCTGCACGCCCAGCGCCTCGAGCGCGCCGGCCAGCCGGCAGAGCTCGGCGTCGAACTCGCGGTAGCTGAGTTCGCGCCGCGCGTTCGGGGCCTTGGGGTCTTCACCCTCCCAGGTGATGAAGGTGCGGTCCCAGGCGGGCGTGCCGCGATGGCGGTCAATGCAGTTGAGCACGATGTTGGTCGTGCCGCCGACGCACCAGCGCGCCCATTCGATGCCGCGCGAGGTGTCGAGCATGCGCTCGTAGGGCTTGTAGAAGCGGAAGTCGCAGAACCCGAGCACCTGCTCCATCAGCCAGGCCGGGTCGGCGTCGGCACGGCGTTGCAGGCTGGGCAGGTCGGGCTGGCCCGTGTGGCGGATGAAGGCCGTCAGGTTCGACCCGGCGATGGTGGCCGCCAAGGGCAGCCACTCGAACGGTCGTTTGGTAGAATCCATTGGCGCGAGATTAGCGCATGGCGCATCCGGCGTCCAGCGCGCGCGGCGACGGCCGCCGCGGCACGACGGATGCCTGCTGCCGAACCGGTACCCAAGGTCGCTACGAGGAACCCCCGATGCACGTCGACGATGCCATCCGCAGCCGCAAGTCCGTGCGGCGTTTCCTGCCCACGCCGGTGCCCGCGTCGACGGTGCACCATATCCTGCAGGTCTCGGCGCGTGCGCCGAGCGGCAACAACGTCCAGCCCTGGCGCGTCTATGCCGTCGCCGGTGAACCGCGGCAACGCCTGTGCGACGCCATCGTGCAGGCCGCCACCACCGACGCCGACCGGCATCAGCCCGAGTACGCCTACTACCCGACGCAGTGGGTCGAGCCTTACCTCGATCGGCGCCGGCGTTGCGGCTTCGGCCTGTACGCCACGCTGGGCATTGCGCGCGACGACGCCGCCGCGCGCGAACGGCAGATGCTGCGCAACTACGTGTTCTTCGACGCCCCGGTGGGCCTGCTCGTCACCCTCGACCGGCGCCTGAACACCGGCAGCTTCATGGACCTGGGCATGTTCATCCAGAACATCATGGTCGCGGCCCGGGCCCAGGGCCTGCATACCTGCGCGCAGGCGGCGTTCGCCTGGTTCCACAAGGTCGCGCGCGAGCACTTGCCGCTGTCGGAGCACGAGATTCTGGCGTGCGGAATCGCGCTCGGCCACGAGGACCCGGCAGCGCCCGAGAACGCCTTCATCACCGAGCGGGCGGAGCCGGAAGAGTTTGCGCATTTTGCGGGCTTCGAGGCGGCGCCGTGACGGACGCCATGCGCGGCTGACCGATGCCGGGCGGGGGCGGCAGGCCGATGAAGACGCTGCTCGTCGTGCACCACACCATGACAGGCGGCACCGCGCAGATGGTCGAGGCCGCGGTGCGCGCGGCGCGCAGCGAGGGCGGTGTCGAGCTCGCGCTGCGGCGCGCGTTCGACGCCACCGCAGCCGACGTGCTGGGCGCCGACGGCTACCTGTTCGCCACGCCGGAGAACCTGGCCGCGATGTCCGGCGCGCTGAAGGACTTCTTCGACCGAACCTACTACGCCGCGCTCGACCGCATCAACGGCCGGCCCTATGCCGTGATGGTCTGTGCCGGCACCGACGGCAGCATGGCGGTGCGCCAGATCGAACGCATCGCCACCGGCTGGCGGCTGCGCGCGGTGGCCGAGCCGCTGATCGTGCGCACGGGGGCGCAGACCCCCGAAGACATCCTCGCGCCCAAACGCATCGACGAGGCCGCGCTGCGTCGCTGCGCCGAACTGGGCCAGGCGCTGGCGGCGGGGCTGGCGAGCGGCGTGTTCTGACGGAAGCCTGCAACCCGGGCCCGGGCTGCCGCCGCCACAGTCACACCGGGCTCACCAGGGAGCGCGTGTAGACGCGGTAGGTGCCCAGCCCGCGCGCGACGAGCGGGCCGTCCATCGCGTTGTGCCGCAACTCCACCGACACGTAGGCCACGGTCTTCCCGATGTGGTCGGGCGAGCCGGTGGCAAACAGCACGCCATCGCGCACGCCGAGCATGAAGTCGGTGGTCAGCGTGACGGTCACCGAAGACAGGATGCGCTGCCCCGTGGCGGGCACCAACTGGCCAACCAGGGAGCGGCCGCCGATGGCGTCCAGCAGCGTCAGACTCACTCCGCCGTGCAGGACACCGTGCGGGTTGAGCAGATCGCGCCTGACAGGCAGCCGCAGGTACGGTCGATCCCCTTCAGTGAGGGTCTCGTACCCGACCAACTCCTGGAACGGGCCATGCGCATGTGTCGGGACAGACACAGGCTTGTCGCTCAATCGCTCACCGGAATCGGATCAGACACCCTATCGAACTTGCCGCCCTTGGCGTCGGAGCGAAGCACGAGCACGCTGCTGGGCGACTGCCGCTGCGTGGCGCTGAAGCTGATCGGCGAGGTGAGGCCGTCGGTGCCCAGGTTCTGGGTGGTCTCCAGCTTCTCGACCACGCAGGAACGCGTCAATGCCTTGCCGCAGCGGCGGATGGCGTCTTCCATCAACAGCGCACCGACGTAGGCGGTGATGGAGTAGCGATTGAGCAGTTTCTGTTCGTCGGCGCTGAGGTACTTTTGCGTCAGCGCGATGAACTTGGCCATGCCAGGCACGGCCAGCTCGGTGAGCGGGGGCACGTAGTCGGCCACGTAGTACCCGTCTCCGGCCGGGCCGGCCAGGGCCTGCACCGGCGTCAGGTGTGCCGAGTGGATGGCCAGGAAGGTGATGGGCATCTGGTTCTTCGCGGCCTCCTTCAGCAGCATCGAGTGTTCGGCCACCACGCCGCCCGAGGCGATGAAGGTGGCCCCCGCCTGCTTCAGGCTCAGCATCTCGGCCGAGAAGTCCTTGGTGCCACGCTTGAAGGAGATCTCGGCCACGCTCGCCAGGCCCAGCGCCTTGACGGCTTTCTGATAGCCGCAGCGCACGTCGGTGCCGAACTCGTCGTCCTGGTAGACCAGCGAGAACTTCTCCTTCTGCAGGTTCTTGCTCTTGACCAGGTGCGCCATGCCGGCGGCCAGTTCCTGGCAGTAGGTCGGGCCGAGAATGAACACCGTCTTGCGCGGCGGCGTGAAGTGCGAGGCCGACACCGCCATGCCGTTGATGGTGGGGATCTTCTGCTCCTCGATGTAGGGCAGCATCGCCTGCAGCATCGCAGCGCCCGACGTGCCCAGCAGCGCGAAGATGTTCTCCACCTCGTTGAGCCGCTTGACGCCCTGCAACGCCCGTTGCGGCACGTAGCCGTCGTCGTCCTGGCGGATCTCGACCTTGCGGCCATTGATGCCGCCGCGGGCGTTGATGTCCTGCTCCCACACCTTCAAGGCCAGCAAGTGGGCCTTGCCGAGCAGGCTGGGTGGGCCGCTGACCGGTGTCACGGATCCGAGGATGATCTTCGTGTCGGTGACACCCGGCTCCGCGGCCGTGGCAGTGAAGGCGAACGCCGAGGCGGCCAAGGTGGCGACCAGGTGGCGCAGGGCGAGAATGTGGTGCATGGGTGGGGCAGGGCGGCAGGGGTGCAGGGAGGGGGCAGGAACGGCGGCCGCCGGCTACTTGTCCGACAACCAGTCCGAAGCGCGCTCGAACTTGCCGGTGGCGACGTTGGCTTTCAGCAGGATCGGTCGCGTGCCGCTCTGGCGGATGTTGGGGCCGAAGGTCAGCGGGGCCATGATGCCGTCGCTGGCGAAGTTCTTGGTCTGCTCGAGCTTCTGCACCAGGCAGGCGCGCGTCAGGTTGCGGCCGCAGGCCTGCAGGGCCGACTCCAGCAGCATCGCCGCCACGTAGCCGGTGAGCGAGTAGCGGTTCATCGCCTTCACGTCGTCGGCGGTGAGGTACTTGTAGGCCAGCGCGTTCAGGCGGCCGATGCCCTGCGTCTCGGTGTCGGTGATCGGCGGCACGTAGTCGGCCACCAGCAGGCCCTCGGCGGCGCTGCCGGCCAGTTGCAGCACCGCGCCCAGGTGCGAGGGGTGCGCCGCCAGGCGGATGACGTCCATGCCGTTCTTCTGGATCTCCTTGAGCATGGTGGCGGTCTCGCTGATGATGCCGCCCACGAGCACGAAAGTGGCGCCTGACTTCTGCACCGCCAGCACCTCGGCCGAGAAGTCCTTCTGCGCCCGCTTGTACGGCACGTCGATCGTGCTGCTCAGGCCGGCGGACTTGAGCGCCGCGTCGTAGCCGCACTTGACATCGGCGCCGAAGTCGTCGTCCTGGTAGATCAGCGCGAACTTGGCCTTCTGCAGCTTGCGCGTGGCGATCAGATGCTTCATCACGCCAGTGACTTCCTGGCAGTAGGTGGCACCGATGTTGAAGACCGTCTTGCGCGGCGGGTTGAAGTGCGTGCCGGCGACGGCGGCGAAATTGATTGCCGGGAGTTGGTTCTCCTCGATCGTGGGCATCATCGCCATCAAGTGCGAGGAGCCCGAGGTGCCGATGACGGCGAAGACCTTGTCGACGTCGACGAGCTTCTTGATCGCCTGCACCGAGCGCTGCGGCACGTAGCCGTCTTCCTCCACGCGCAGATCGATCTTGCGGCCGTGGATTCCGCCACGAGCGTTGACGTCCTTCTCCCACACGCGCAGCGCGATCACGCCGGCCTTGCCGATGAGGCTGGGCGGGCCCGTCTGCGGCAGTACGCCACCGATGACGAGGCGGTCGTCGAAGACGCCGGGGTCCGCGGCCTGCGCGGCGCCGGCGAGTGCGAGCAGCGCGGCTGCCCACAGGGGGCGCAGGCTGCGAACGATCGTGCTCATGTCGAACTCCTCTCGTGGTGAGCGGGGCTGCGGGCCCCGGCCGGTGGGGATATCAGTAGCGGAACGGCCAGTGCGTCCAGTAGTGCTTGAGGTCGCGCCAGCGGCCGACCAGGCCGTCGGGCTCGAAGCGCAGGAAGAGCACGATGGCCAGGCCATAGACGATGCCCTTGATCTCGAAGGCGGCCGTGGACAGCGCGCCCGAGCCGAGCGCGCTGAACAGCAGGCCCAGGCCCTCGTTGAGCACGAAGATGAACACCGCGCCCAGCAGCGCGCCCGACACCGTGCCCAGGCCGCCGACGATCAGCATCGACAGCGCCTCGATCGACACCAGCAGGCTGAAGCTGTCGACGTTGAGGTAGCGGGTGTAGAAGGCCAGCAGCGCACCGGCCACGCCGGTGTAGAAGGCGCTCACGGTGAAGGCGAGCAGTCGCCAGCGCACCAGGTTCACCCCCATCGCGCGCGCGGCGATGTCGTGCTCGCGGATCGCCATCAGCGCCCTGCCGACGCGGCTGCGCTGCAGGTTCAGCGTGGCGAACACTGCCAGCAGCAACACCGCCAGCACCACGTAGTAGTAGCCGCCTTCGGCCGCGAGTGGCTGGCCGAGCAACGCCGGCTGCGGCACCTTCAAGCCCTCGGAGCCGCCGGTCAACTCGCCACCGTTGAGGATGAGGTGGTTGATGATCACCGCGAAGGCCATCGTCGTGATCGCGAGGTACAGGCCCTTCAGACGCAGCGAGGGCACGCCCACCACCAGGCCGGCGGCCGCGGCAGCGGTACCACCGGCCAGCAGCGCCGCGGGCATCGGCCAGCCGTAGCGTCCGGCCACGATGCCGGCCGCATACGCGCCCACCGCCAGGAAGCCGGCGTGGCCCAGCGAGATGAGGCCGGTGGTGCCGGTGAGGATGTTCAGTCCCAGCACGCCGACGGCCGTGACCATCAGCAGCAGCAGCAGCGAGACAAAGTACTTGCCGATGAGCAGCGGCGCGAGCGCGATCGCCGCCACCAGCACCAGTGACCAGACGATCACCGGCACCGAGTCGGTCAGCGCCAGCAACTGGCGGTAGTCTTCCTTGAAATTGCCGCTGCGCATCAGACTCGCTCGATCTCGGCTTTGCCGAACAGGCCGTAGGGCCGCACCATCAGAACCACCAGGATCAGCACGAAACCCGCGATCTCCTTCATGCCGCGGCCAATGTAGCCTTCAGACAGGTTCTCGGCCACGCCGATCAGCACGCCGCCGAGCGCGGCGCCGAACACCGAGTCCAGCCCGCCGAGGATCACGGCAGGGAAGCTGCGCAAGCCCGTCAGCCACATGCCTGGGTTGAGGTCGTAGATCACGCCCACCAGCACGCCGGCGATGGCTGCCAGACCCGCCGACAGCGCCCACGACAACGCGAAGATGCGCTTGACGTTGATGCCCATCAGCAGCGCCGTCGTCTGCAGGTTGGCGGTGGCCCGCATCGCGATGCCGGTGCGCGAGAAGCGGAAGAAGGCCCACAGCCCGCCCACCACGCAGGCCATGATGCCCAGCGCGTAGATCTGCGCCGGATACAGCCCTGCCGGGCCGATGCGGATGGGCGTGGTGGACAGTCCGGTGGCCAGCGGCATCGGGTCGGCGCCCCAGATCAGCACCACCACCGAGCGGATGATGACCGCCAGGCCGATCGTCACCATGACGGTGGAGAACACCGGCTGCCCCAGCATCGGGCGGATCAGCAGCACCTCGACCATGAGGCCGATGAGCACCGAGACCCCGATCGACGCCAGCAGCAGCGGCCAGAAGCCGAGCTTGAAGGTGCCCACCAGCGTGAAGCCGATGTAGGCCACCAGCATCATCAATTCGCCCTGGGCGAAGTTCACGACGCCGGTGGCGCGGAAGATCATCGCGAAGCCCATGCCGATGAAGCCGTACACCAGCCCCACCGCCACGCCCGAGATCAGCAGTTGAAGGAAGTAGTCCATCAGGCCGTGCCCCCGCCGTAGATCACTTCGATCTCTCGCGCGAACTTCTTGCCGATGATGTTGCGGCGCACCTTCTGCGTGGCGGTCAGCTCGCCGTCGTCGTGGTCGAGTTCCTTCTCGAGGATGAGGAACTTGCGGATGTTCTCCACCCGCGCGAAGAGCTTGTTCACGCGCCGCACCTCCATGTCGACGAGTTCGCGCACCTCGGGCAGCTGCGACAGGCTGCGGTAGGTGGTGAAGGCCAGGCGCTTTTCCTGCGCCCACTTGCCGACGGTGTCGTAGTCGATCTGCACCAGCGCCGAGAGGAAGTGCCGCCCGTCGCCCAGCACGATGGCCTCGCGGATGTACAGGCTGTCCTTGAGCGCGTTCTCGATCTCGGAGGGCGAGATGTTCTTGCCGCCGCTGGTGATGATGATGGCCTTCTTGCGGTCGACGATCATCAACTCCTGGTTGGGTGCCAGCGCCACGATGTCGCCGGTGTGCAGCCAGCCGTCCTGCACCGTCAGCGCGGTGGCGTTGTTGTCGTGGATGTAGCCCTTGAAGACGGCCGGGTGCTTGACGACCAGCTCGCCGTCCTCGGCGATCTTCCAGTTCAGGCTTTCGATCGGGGTGCCGGTGGCACCCAGGCGCTCGGCCTTCGCGTGCTGGTGGAAGATCACGCCGCCCGATTCCGTCATGCCGTACACCTGATAGACCGGCAGGCCCAGGATGCGGAAGAACTTCAGCACCTCGGGCGAGACGCTGGCGCCGCCGCAGAAGCCGCAGCGCATGCGGTCCAGCCCGACGAACTTCTGCAGGTTGCGGAACATCAGCAGCCACAGCAGGCCGAACTGCAGACGGTCGGCCAGCGTGCGCTGCCCGCCGCGCCGCTCGACACGCTCGAACAGCGCCTTGCCCGACTCGAAACAGCGCTTGAACGCCCAGCGTTGCAGCCGCGTGGCGTCCTGCATGCGCATCAGGATGCCCTGCTGCAGCTTCTCCCAGATGCGCGGCACGCCGAGGAACACCTTGGGCGCGATTTCGCGCAGGTTGGCGGCCACGGTGTCGATCGACTCGGCGTAGTTGACCACGCCGCCGGTCATCATGTGCATCACTGTCGAGAAAGCGCGCTCGGCCACGTGGCAGAGCGGCAGGTAGCACAGCACTTCCATGTTGTGCCGGTCCAGGCCGAAGCAGCGGCGCAGCTTGTCGGTCGTGACGAGCAGGTTGCGGTGCGACAGCATCGCGCCCTTGGGCGGCCCGGTGGTGCCCGAGGTGTAGACCAGCATGCAGGTGTCGTCGGGCTGCGTCGCGGCGATGCCGTCATCGAAGGCACGCGCCTGCTCCGGCGACTCGGCGGCGTATTGATCTCCCAGCTCGAGCACCTCGTCGAAGGACAGCAGCTTGTCGCGCGGGTAGCCGCGCATGCCCTTCATGTCCACCGCGATGATCTTGGCGACGTCGGGCAGCCCGACCTCGTGCTTGCTCATCGCGTCCAGCACCTTGTCGACCTGCTCCTGATCGCCGCACACCACGAAGCGGCTGTTGGAGTGGTGGACGATGTACTGCAGCTCCGGCCAGGGGTTGGTGGGGTAGATGCCGACCACCACGCCGCCGATGGCCTGTGTGCCCAGGTCGGCGAACATCCACTGCGGCGTGTCCTCGCTGGCGATGGCCAGGCGCTCGCCGCGCCGGAAGCCCAGCTTCAGCAGGCCGAGCGCGAAGCGCCGAGCGGCGTCGTGGTAGTCAGCCCAGGTCATCCGGTTCCAGATGCCGAGGTCCTTCTCGCGCAGCGCCAGTGCGTCGGGCATCGCGCGCGCCCAGTGCTGCAGCAGCTTGGGCAGGGTGTGCTCGCCGTTGTCGAGCGCGGCGTCCAGGCCGCTGTCGATGGTGAAGCTCATGCGGCCTTCGCCCCGCCCAGATAGGCCTCGATCACGGCCGGGTCGGCCGAGACCTGCGCCGGCGTGCCTTCGGCGATCTTGCGGCCGAAGTTCAGCACGCAGACGCGGTCGGAGATGTCCATCACGATGCCCATGTCGTGTTCCACCATCAGCACGGTGACGCCGAGCTCGTCGCGGATGTCGAGCACGAAGCGCGCGATGTCCTCGGTCTCTTCGGTGTTCATGCCGGAGACCATCTCGTCGAGCAGCAGCAGCTTGGGCTCGGTGGCCAGCGCGCGGCCGAGCTCGACGCGCTTTTGCATGCCGTACGACAGGGCGCCCACCGGCATGTCGCGGATGTCCTCGATCTCGAGGAAGTCGATGATCTCCTCCACCTTTCGGCGGTGCTCCAGCTCCTCGCGCCGCGCGCGGCCGAGGAACCAGGCGGCGTCGAAGACGTTGGTGCGCATGTGGCAGTGGCGCCCCACGAGAAGGTTCTCCACCACGCTGGCGTGCTTGAACACGGCCAGGTTCTGGAAGGTGCGCCCGATGCCCATCAGCGGCATGCGGTGCGAGGGCATGCCCGTGATGTCGCGGCCGTCGTAGTGGACCGTGCCGGCCGATGGGGGCACGATGCCGCTGATCATGTTGAACGTGGTCGTCTTGCCGGCGCCGTTGGGGCCGATCAGCGAGTAGATCTCGCCGCGGCCGACATGGAAGCTCACGCCGGAAACCGCTTCGACACCGCCGAAGCGCTTGGTCAGGCCTTCGACCCTGAGCAGACTCTCGTGCCGCATACGCGCCTCAGGACAGCCAGCGCTTGCGGCGCTTGTAGTGTTTGACCTCGCGCATGCTCTTGCGTGTGCCGCCTTCTGCGAAGCCGAGGTAGAACTCGCGCACATCCTCGTTGCGCAGCAGCTTGTCGGCCGGGCCGTCGAGCACGATGCGTCCGTTTTCCATGATGTAGCCCTCGTCGGCCACAGCCAGCGCGGCCTGGGCGTTCTGCTCGACAAGCAGGATGCTCACGCCGCTGTCGCGCCGCAACTGCGTGACGATGCCGAAGATCTCCTCGCAGATCTGCGGCGCCAGGCCCAGCGTGGGTTCGTCGAGCATCAGCACCTTGGGCTCGGACATCAACGCACGGCCGATGGCCACCATCTGCTGCTCGCCGCCGGACAGGTAGCCCGAGATCGTCGTTCGCTTCTGGGTCAGGCGCGGGAACAGGGCGTAGGCCCGCTCCAGGCCGCGGCGGGAGTCGGCGGCGCTGCGCGTGTAGCCGCCCATCAGCAGGTTCTCTTCGACCGTGAGCTGGTCGAACAGCCGCCGCCCCTCGGGCACCATCACGATGCCCTGCCGGACGATGCGGTCTGGCGCCATGTCGGCCAGCGGGCGGCCCTCGAAGCTGATCTGCCCGGCCTTGACTTCGCCGTCTTCCGGATAGAGCACGCCGGAGATGGCCTTCAGCGTGGTGGACTTGCCGGCGCCGTTGGCGCCCAGCAGCGCCACGATGCGGCCCTTGCCGAGCGTGAGCGACACCTCGCGCACCGCCTCGATGGTGTTGTCGTAGACGATCTGGACGTTGGTCAGCGCGAGCATGCCATTTGCACTCGTTGCAGTTCAGCCGCCGCCGAACTTGCGGAAGTCGGGCTTGCGCTTCTCGAGGAAGGCGCGCACGCCTTCCTTCGACTCGTCGGTGTCGTAGTACAGGCTCAGCGCCTGCATGCCCAGGCTGCCGATGCCGCGGATGTGCTCGGTGGAGGCGTTGAACGAGCGCTTGGCGATGGCGATCGCGGTGGGGCTCTTCTCGACCAGTTCGCGGCCCCACTTGGCCACTTCGGCGTCGAGCTGCTCGTGCGGCACCACCACGTTGCACAGGCCCATGGCCAGCGCCTCCTGCGCGCTGTAGCGGCGGCACATGTACCAGATCTCGCGCGCCTTCTTCTCGCCGACCACGGCGGCCAGGTAGGCCGTGCCCCAGCCGGGGTCGACCGAGCCGACCTTGGGGCCGACCTGGCCGAACACCGCCTTGTCGGAGGCGATGGTCATGTCGCACAGCGTGGCGATGACGTTGCCGCCGCCGATGGCGAAGCCCTGCACGCGGGCGATCACGGGCTTGGGCACGTCGCGGATGGCGCTGTGCAGTTCCTCGATCGGCAGGCCGGCGGTGCCGCGGCCGTCGTACTGGCCGGAGTGCGCAGACTGGTCGCCGCCGGTGCAGAAGGCGCGGTCCCCGGTGCCGGTGATCACGATGGCCGCGATCTTCTTGTCCCAGCCCGCCTTCATCATCGCGTGCAGCATCTCCTCGATCGTCTGGCCGCGGAAGGCGTTCATCACCGAGGGCCGGTTGATGGCGATGGTCGCGATCTGGTCGCGCTCCTCGTAGAGGATGTCCGTGTAGTTCATCGTCGCAATCCCCCTCAGCCGATCATGCTGTAACCGCCCGAGACGCTGAGCACCTGGCCGGTCACGTGGCCGGCCTTGCCCGAGGCGAGGAACACCACGGCATTGGCCACGTCCTGCGGGCGGCCGACCTTGCGCAGCGGCATGGCCTTGGCGGCCTTCTCGATCTGCTCGGGCGAGAACATGCTGTCGGCGTTGGTCCACATGCTGCTGCCGCCCACCTCGTCGGCGCTGGATGGAATCGTCACGCCCGGGCAGACCACGTTGCAGCGGATGCCGAAGCGGCCGTTCTCCTTGGCGATGGTCTTCATGAAGCTGTTGACCGCGGCCTTCACGCCGCCGTAGACGGCCTCGCGCGGCTCGCCCTGGCGGCTGGCGTCGGAGCTGATCGAGACAATGGCGCCGCTGTTCTGCTTGACCATGACGTCCAGCGCGGTCTTGGTGCAGTTCAGCACCCCCACGTAGTTGATGTCGATGACCTTGCGCCAGAACTCGGGCGTGGTCTGGGTGAAGAACATCAGGTTGTCCCAGCCGACGTTGTTGACCAGCACGTCGACGCGGCCGTGCTTGTCGGTGGCGGCCTTGAACATCGCCTGCACCTGATCGAGCTGCGTGACGTCGGTCTTCACCACCTGGGCCGAGGCGGCGCCGAGCTTCTTCGCGAACTCGGCCGTTTTCTCGGCCTGCGCGATGTCGATGTCGCCGATGGTCAGGTGTGCGCCTTCGGCCGCGAAGGCCAGCACGATGGCGCGGCCGATGTTCGAGCCGCCGCCGGTCACGATGACCGACTTGTCCTTGAGTTCGAGATCCATGTCGTCAACCTTTCGCTGTTTGTTTCTGCCGCGCACGCGGCGCGCAGTCCTGGGAGTATATCGACCAAACGCTTGGTAGGGAAATGTCCATTGACGAAATGGCCAGTGGCCGGGCGCTACTCGATCTTGATGCCCGCCGAGCTGATGAGCTTGCCGAAGCGCTCGTGGTCGGTCCGCAGCAGCGCATCGAATTCGGCCGATGGCCGGTACGCGGTGTCTAGGCCCTGCTCGGCCAACTGCTGCTTCACATCGGGCATGGCGAGGATGCGCGCGATCTCGGCCGACAGCTTCTCGATGATCGGGCGCGGCGTGCCCGCGGGCGCGAGCACGCCGAACCAGAGCTGGAAGTCGTACGCCGGCAGCCCGGCCTCGGCGAAGGTGGGCACGTCGGGCAGGGTGGCAAGCCGCTTGGTACCGGTGATCGCCAGGGCGCGCAGGCGCCCCGCCTTGACGTGCGGAATCGAGGTCACCGGCGTGTCGAAGTTGAGCTGGATCTGGCCACCGATCAGGTCGGTCAGCGCCGGCGCAGTACCTTTGTACGGCACATGTTGCATCTTCACCCCGGCCACGCTCTTGAAGTACTCGCCGGCGAGGTGGGTCGAACTGCCGGTGCCCACTGCCGCGAAGTTCAGCTCGTTCGGCCTGGCCTTGGCCAGCGCAATGAACTCCGACACATTGGATGCGGGCACCGAGGGGTGCACCACCAGCACGAGCTGCGTCGTCACCAGGCTCGCCACCGGCGTGAAGTCGCGCAGCACATCGAAGGGCAGGCTGGACACGAGGTGCGGCACCGTCACGTGCGTCGAGGCGGCCAGCGAGATGGTGTAGCCGTCGGGCCCCGACCTGGCCAGCGCCTCCGTGCCGATGACGGTGTTCGCGCCGGGCTTGTTGTCGATCAGCACCTGCTGCCCCCAGGCCTCGGTCAGCTTCGCTCCCACCAGGCGCGCCACGTAGCTGGTGCTGCCGCCCGGGGCGTAGGGCACGATGAAGCGGATCGGCTTGCTGGGGTAGCTCACGGCTGCCGTCTGGGCGAGCGACGGGCCGGCGAGCGTCAGCGCAACGACGAAGGCGAGCAGGGCTCTGATCATGGTGGACGTGCTCCTGAAGTCGACCCGCGCCGACCGTCGGGCGCATGCCGGCGTAATGTACGGAGCGCGCGCGCGGAGCTCCATGCGGAAAGTCCCTAACGGCTGTTAGTTGGAATTAGAATGTGCCGCCACATACCTACCGTGACCGAAGGGGCTTGGGAGCACCATGACCGGAGCACGAATCGACCATCAGCAGCTCGAAGGCGCCGTGGCGGCTGCCGATCTGCGCGTGCTGCTCATGGTGCTGGTTCACGCCAGCGGCGATCTGGGCTGGCTTGAACCACCGTTCTGCCCGCGACGCGACGTGAACCTGGTCGCTGACCCGGCCGCGGGGCTGCCGCCGGACGTGCAGCAGCGCATCCGGCAGGCGGCGGTGGAGATGCTTGCAGCCGGCACCCCGCCCGCCATCCACGACCCTGGCGACACGCTGATGCAACGCATGATGTCCGTCTGCCTGGGCGAGAGCGTTCCGCCGGAGTACGCGCGCCTGACGCGCGAAGAGATGGCGCTGGTGCCGCGGCGTCTCGGCTGGCCGGCAAGCGTGACGCGCCCCGCGGGACGAGATGACCATGTGTTGATCGTTGGCGCTGGCGTCAGTGGCATCGCCCTGGGCGCCAGCCTGATCGAGCTGGGGGTGCCGTTCACCATCGTCGAGAAGGACGGCGACGTGGGCGGTGCGTGGTTCGTCAACCGCTATCCAGGCTGCGGGGTCGATACCCCCAACCACGCCTATTCATTCTCGTTCGGGCCTCGCTTCCTGTGGCCGCGCTACTTCTCGCGCCGCGAGGAAGTGCTGGCGTACCTGCGGCAGGTTGTCGAGGCTGTGGGCTTGCGACGGCACATCCGCCTTTCGACCCAGTTGATGGGCGCCACCTGGGACGAGGAGGCGCAGCAGTGGGTCGCGCGCCTGCGCGGGCCGGAAGGCGACAGCGAGCTGCGCTCTCGCGTCCTCGTCAGCGCCATCGGCCAGCTGAGCGATCCGCAGCTGCCGCACATCGAGGGCGCCGGCACGTTCGCGGGCGAGAGCTTCCACTCGGCGAAGTGGCCCCAGGGCTTGAAGGTCGAGGGCCGGCGCGTGGCCATCATCGGCACCGGCGCCACCGTGATGCAGCTCGCGCCGGAGATCGCCGACACGGTGCGCTCGCTGGCGATCTACCAGCGCTCGCCGCAATGGGCGCGCCCGATTCCCGGTTATCGTGATCCGATCGGGCCCGAGGCGCAGTGGCTGCTGGCGCACGTGCCGTACTACGCCGAGTGGTTCCGCTTCACGATGTTCTGGCGCTACGGCGACGGTTTGCTCAAGACGCTGAAGAAGGACCCGGATTGGCCGCACCCGCAGCGCGCCGTCAACGCAGTCAACGACCGCCACCGCCGCGAACTGACCGACTTCATCCACGCCGAATTGGAAGGCCGGCCCGACCTGCTGGCCAAGTGCATCCCGGACTATCCGCCCTACGGCAAGCGCATCCTGCTCGACAACGACTGGTACCGCATGCTGAGGAAGCCCGGCGTCGAACTGGTGACCGAGCCGATCCGGCGCATCGCCGGCGCCGGCATCGAAACCGCCGACGGAACGCTGCGCGAGGCCGACGTGATCGTCTACGCCACCGGCTTCAAGCTCACCGAGATGGCGGCGCGGCTGGGCATCATCGGTCGCGGCGGGTGCAGCCTGGCGCAGGCCTGGGGTGACGATGACCTGCGCGCCTACCTCGGCGTGATGGTGCCCGGATTCCCCAACTTCTTCTGCATGATCGGGCCGGGCACTTCCTCCGGCCACGGCGGCAGCATCACCTTCCAGTCCGAGTGCCAGGCGCGCTACATCACCTCCTGCCTGGTGCGCATGGCCGAGCAGGGTGTCGGTGCGATCGACGTGCGGCCCCAGGTGCTCGACGACTACCAGCGCCGCTTCGACGCCGAACACGAGACGCTGATCTGGTCGCATCCCGGCATGTCCACCTACTACCGCAACCGCCACGGCCGTGTCTTCACGGTGCTGCCCTGGCGGCTGGTGGACTACTGGCAAGCGGCGCACGACGCCGATCTGGCGGACTTCCACTGCACGCGGCAGGCACCCGTCAGCGCCTGACCGCGGCCCGCGCAAGGCGCAGGCCGCAGACCAGCGCGGGAAGCCCCATGACCATGAAGGCCGTGCCATAGGTGAGGCCCAGCTGGAGCAGTGCGCCGAAGATCGCGGGGCCGGCCATCACGCCGCCGAAGGTGATGACCAGTGCCGCGGACGTGGCCGTGCCCACACCGCCCGGAGGTGCCCGCCGCGCCACGTCGGCCAGGTAGACGCCGTTCCAGCCGATGGCGCTGGCGCCGAACAGCATGTAGAGCGCGAGCATGGCCGCCATCGGCAACGCGGCGGCGCCTGCGCTGGCGAACGCACAGGCCGCCATCGAGAGGCCCATGCCCGCCATCACGGGCCGGGCGCCCAGCCGGTCGGCCAGGTCGCCGGCGACCAGGCGGCCGGCGACCCCGGCCGCCTGCGTTGCGGCGAGCACCAGGCCGGCGAGCACGAGGTCGTAGCCCATCTGGCTGGTGAGGTAGGTCACCAGGTAGGTGCCCAGGCACAATTGCAGCGCCGCGAAGCAGAACGAACTGGCGGCCAACAGCCAGCCGGGGCGATCGGCCCATGCATGCTTCGCCGGTTGCGCCAGGTCCGAGAGCCGCACGGGGGCGTGCGGCTGCCGGTCATCGTCGAACGCCGCGCGCAGCGGCTGCAGCAGCGCAGCGAGCATGACGCAGGCCGCGGCCAGCGCTGCCACAGCCGCCGGCCAGCCGGCCGCCAGCGCCAGCGAGGGCAGCAGCGCGCCGGCCAGCACCGCGCCAAGCGGCACGCCGGTCTGCTTGATCGAGAAGATCGTGGCGCGCCGCTGCGGTGGTGCCACGCGATCGAGCAGGTGCGAACTGGCCGGGTTCAGTGGACCGTAGCCGAGGCCCAGCACCAGGGCGCCGGCCACGGTGGCCAGCGGATGGGGCAGCGCCACCAGCAGCAGCGCGGCGCAAGCGCACAGCAGGCTGACCTGGCTGGTCCGCACGGCGCCCCAGCGCCGCAGCAGCGAGCCACCGGCCAGGCCGCACACCATGCTGCTGCCGTACACCAGCGCCACGAACAGCCCCACCCAGGCCGCGGGCACGCCGAGGTCTGGAGCCGCCTTCGGCGCCAGCACCGGCAGGGCCACGGTGGCGGCCGACATCAGCGCCTGCGCCGCCAGCATGGCGATGACGGCCGCTGCGATGCCCGGGCGATGCGTCACACCGGGTTCCGTTGCACGAGTTGGCGCGCGATGATGATGCGCTGCATCTCGTTGGTGCCTTCGCCGATCAGCAGCAGCGGCGCGTCGCGGAAGTAGCGCTCGACGTCGAACTCGGGCGAGTAGCCGTAGGCGCCGTGGATGCGCATGCACTCCAGCGCGTTCTCCATCGCCGCCTCGGTGGCGAAGTACTTGGCCATGCCGGCTTCCATGTCGCAGCGCTCGCCCCGGTCGTAGGCGCGCGCGGCCGACTGCACGAGCAGCTTGGCCGCCTCCACGCGCGTGCCCATCTCGCCGAGCTTCAACTGGATGGCCTGGTGCTCGCAGATCGGCTTGCCGAAGGTCTTGCGCTGCTGCGCGTAGGCCACTGCGTCGGAGAGCGCCGCGGTGGCCACGCCGAGCCCGCGCGCGGCGACGTTGATGCGCCCCAGCTCCAGGCCCGACAGCACCTGCTGCAGCCCGCGGCCCTCGACGCCGCCGACCAGCCGCGAGGCCGGCACGCGGTAGTCGTCGAAGCGCAGCTCGCAGGTGTCGATGCCGCGGTAGCCCAGCTTCTTCAGCTTGCGCGCGACGACGAAGCCCGGACCCTTCTCGGCAATGAACAGGCTCATCCCCTTGTGCCGCGGCTCGGCGGCGGGATCGGTCTTCACCAGCAGCGCGATGCAGCCGCCCTGGCCGCTGTTGGTGATCCAGGTCTTGCCGCCGTTGACGACGTAGTGGTCGCCGTCGCGCACGGCGCGGGTGCGGATGGCCTGCAGGTCGGTGCCGGCGTCGGGCTCGGTCAGGCCGATGCCGCCGCGCAGCTCGCCGCTGGCGAAGCGCGGCAGCAGTTCACGCTTCTGCTCCTCGGTGCCGCTTCGCAGCACCGCGGCGGCCATGATGAGGTGCGAGTTGATGATGCCCGACAGCGACATCCACACCGACGCGATGCGCGCCACCACGGCCGCGTAGGTGGCGGTGCTCAGGCCGAGGCCGCCGTACTCGACCGGGATGATGCAGCCGAACAGGCCCATCGCCTTCATGCCCTCGACGATCGCCGTCGGGTACTCGTCGGCCTGCTCCAGCCGCTTCACGTGCGGGCGCACCTCGACGCGCAGGAAGCGGTCGATCGCGTCGAGGATCGCGCCGTCGGTTTCGTTGCCAGCGTCCATCGTGCGCGTCATCCGCGTGCCGCGAGCCCAGCCTGCAGCTCGGCGGCGGCGCAGCCCTTGCCGATCGCGAGCACCCGTTCGCGCACCTGCGCCGCACGCGCCGGCGACGCGACCAGCGCCATGTTCTCGTCGTACTTGCGCACCACCTCGGCGTTCGTGATCGGGCGTTCCTCGCCGCCGCGGTTGACGTGCTCGCGATGGCGCAGTTCGCGCCCGTCGTCCAGCGTGACGATCACTTCGCCCGAGTAGTACTTCGGGAAGGGCGAGTTGGGGTCCACCTCGTACTCCACCTTCGCGGCGAGCGCGAGCGTGGCTTCGTCGCGCAGCGCCGATTCGTCCAGCTCGGCCAGGCCGAAGCGGCCCCGGATCAGCGCCGTCGCCACGATGTAGGGGATGCTGAACTGCGCGTCGTAACTATTCTGCGGGCGCTTCTTGGTGGCCACCGGCTCGCACACCGTCTTCACCACCTCGGCCGGCACGAGCGCGCGCACGCTGCGGATCTGCTGCGGGCGCAGGCCGTGGCGTTCGCGCAGGATCGCCGCCGCGTCGGCACAGGCGTGCGTGAAGTGGCAGGCCGGCAGCGGCTTGACGTTCACCTTCGCCAGTTCCCACACCTCGCCCAGGCCGGCGATGGCCAGGCCCAGGTCGCCGTCGCGCGCGAGCGGCCCGAGGTGGCTGTTGAAGAGGCCGAAGCGGCCCTCGTAGGCCTGCCTGGGGCCGACGAAGCCATGGCGCGCCATCGTCGCCGCGGTCAGCCCGGCGCCTGCCGCCCAGCCCGGGTGCATGCGCTTGGTCCAGGCGCCGTCCTGCAGGAACTCCAGGCTGCCCGAGCCCATCGACAGCGCGATGCCTTGCGCCGATGCGAGCTGCGCCGCGTTGAGCCCGAGCAGCCGTCCGGCAACCAGTGTGCAGGCGAACGCGCCGACCAGGCCCGTGGGGTGGAAGCCGACCTGATGGAAGCCGCCCTTGGCCACCGAGGCGAGCCGCGCGCCGACCTCCATGCCGGCCACGTAGGCGTCCAGCAGCGCTTCGCCGTCCGCGCCGGCCAGCGCGGCGGTCCCGAGCGCGCACGGGAACGTGCTGGCGGTGGCATGGATGACGCCGGCGGCGTGCGTGTCGTCGTAGTCCAGGCCGTGGATCAGCAGGCCGTTCATCAGCATCGCGTCGCGCGGCGCCAGGCGCGCCGCCAACGCGATCACCGGCGTGGCGCCAGCGCCGCCCGACAGTTCCTGCGCCGCCGACAGCGAGCGGTGCGCGAACTCGTAGTGCGTGGACGCATGGGCGATGCCGACGGCGTCGAGGATCAGGTGGCGGGCGCGTTCGCGCACGGGCTCGGGAATGTCGTTCGGCCGCAGCGACGCGGCAAAGTCGGCAAGCGCATCGGCGATGGTCGGCACGCGGTCGTTGCTCATTAGCGAGCTCCTCGAAGTGGCCGAAGTGGCCGAACTGACGCTGCTCAGTATAGTCAAACGGTTGTTAGGTAACGCGGCCGTTTGGGCTACGATGGCCCCATCGACAGCAGCGAGGAGCGACGATGAACGACACCGCGGGCAGCCCGATCGTGGGCGTGGATTTCGAAGGCAACGTGGCGCTGGTCGAGATCCGCCGGCCGCCGCACAACTTCTTCGACATCCCGATGATCCAGGGCCTGGCCGACGCGTTCGAGGCGCTGGACGCCGACCCGCGCTGCCGCGCCATCGTGCTGTGCGCGCAGGGCAACTCGTTCTGCGCCGGTGCCAACTTCGCCAACCGCGACGCCACGCCGCCGCAGAAGAGCCCGCGCGCGGTGAACCCGCTGTACTTCGAGGCGATCCGCCTCGTCTCGTGCGCCAAGCCGGTGGTGGCGGCGGTGCATGGCCCGGCCATCGGCGGCGGCATGGGCCTCGCGCTGGTGGCCGACTTCCGCGTCACCTGCGCCGAGGCGCGCTTCTCGGTCAACTTCAACCGCCTCGGTTTCCACCCCGGCTTCGGACTGTCGTTCACGCTGCCGCGGCTCGTCGGCGCGCAGCAGGCCGCGCTGCTGTTCTACACCGGGCGGCGCATCGGCGGCGAAGAGGCGTTGCGCATCGGCCTTGCCGACATGCTGGTCGAACAGGCGCAGGTGCGCGCGAAGGCCGTCGAACTGGCCGCGGAGATCGCGGTATCGTCGCCGATCGCGGTGCAGTCCACTCGTGCGACGCTGCGCGCCGGGTTCGTGGAACAGTTCCGCCTGGCGGTGGCGCGCGAAAGCATCGAGCAGAACGCGCACTTCAAGACCGCGGATTTCGCCGAAGGCGTCAAGGCGATGGCCGAACGCCGCGTGCCGCGCTTCGAAGGGCACTGAGCCCGGCGCAAGCGCCAGCAGGTATCGCATCCCGACTCCGCCATCGATGCGTCCAGCGGACGCATACGATCGGTGCTACTGCGCGCTGAGGTTGAGTGACTTTATCAGCGGGTCCCACAACGCGATCTCCGCGGCGATCACCCGCGTCATCTCCTGGGGCCCGGCGAACGCCACGTCCAGGCCCAGCGCCGCGAGGCGCTTGCCCGTGTCCGGCGCGGCGGCGGCCAACTCCAGTTCGCGTGTCAGCCGTTGGTGAACGCCCGGCGGCAACCCGGGCGGTGCAACCACGCCCATCCAGCCCCGAAACTCATAGTCGGGCACGGTCTCGGCAATGGCGGGCAGGTCGGGGTAGAGCTTGTGGCGGCTGCGCCCCGTCGCGGCCAGCAGGCGCAGCTTGCCGGCGGCCGCCAGCGGCCCGGCGCTGTTGGGCGCGTCGAAGACGAACTGCAGGGCGCCGCTCATCAGGTCGTTGATCGCCAGCGCCGTGCCGCGGTAGGGCACGTGCGTGAGCTTCACGCCGGCCTTGGCCGCGAGCAGTTCGCCGCTCAGGTGGTTGGTCGAACCGATGCCGGCCGAGCCGTAGCTCAACGTGCCGGGCTGCGAACGCGCGGCCGCGAGCAGATCGGCCAGCGAGCGCCAGGGGCTGTCGGCGCGCACCGCCAGCACGTTGACGTATTCGCAGACCTTGGCCACTGGCGTGAGGTCCTTGAGCGGGTCGTAGCCGACGTTCTTGTACAGGCTCGGCCCGATGCTGAGCGACGCCGTGTGCGCAAAACCGATCGCGTAGCCGTCGGCGGCCATCTTCGACAATCTCGCGACGCCCAGCGTGCTGCCGGCGCCCGGCACGTTCTCGACGATGACGGTCTGGCCGAGCTGCGCCTGCAGGCGGCTCGCGAACAGGCGCGTCACGCCGTCAGCCGGCCCGCCGGGGGCGAAGCCGACCAGGAAACGCAGCGGGCGCGATGGATAGGCGGCTTCCTGCGCGCCAGCGGCCCGGGGCAGCAGCGCAGCGGCGAGGCCGCCAAGCAGGCAGTGGCGACGCGAATGGTTCATTCGAAGCTCCAGTGCAGCCTTCAGTACGAGCGCGGCAATCCCATCACGTGCTCGGCGATGTAGTTCAGCACCATCTCGCGGTTCAGCGGCGCGGTGCGCAGCAGCCGCACCAGGCCGTACAGGTCGTAGATGCCGTATTCCTTGGTGAAGCCGTTGCCGCCGTGGGTCTGGATGGTGGCGTCCACCGCGTGGATGCCGGCTTCGGCACCGGCGTACTTGGCGATGTTGGCGAATTCGCCCGCCGGCAGCCCCTGGTCGAAGGCCCAGGCGGCCTTCAGCGCCATCAGCGAGGCCATCTCGATCTCGCTGCGCGCGATGGCCAGCGGATGCTGCACGCCCTGGTAGGCGCCGATCGGCGTCTTGTTGAAGAGCTTGCGGTCGTTGGCATAGGCCACCGCCTTCTTGAGCGCGAAGCGGCCGACGCCGGTGCACAGGCCCGCCAGGATGATGCGCTCCGGGTTGAGCGTGTCGAACAGGATGCCGAAACCCTTGCCGACCTCGCCGAGCACGTCGTCCTCGGTCAGCGCCACGTCGTCGAAGAACACCTGCCACTGCGTCTCGGGCACCGGGAAGGCCACCGGGATCAGCGTCTTGCTGATGCCCTTCTTCTTCATGTCGACCATGAAGATGGTGAAGCCGTCGGTCTTCTTCTTCACGTCGGCGCGCGGCGTGGTGCGGGTGACCACCATCGCGTAGTCGGCGTGGTTGGCGTCGGTGATGAAGACCTTCTGCCCGGTCAGCCGGAAGCCGCCCTTGCCGTCGGTCTTGGCGATGCTGGTGATCTCCATCGAGTTCGAGCCGGCGTTCGGCTCGGTGATCGCGAAGCAGAAGCGGATCTCGCCGGCGCATCCGCCCGGCAGCAGTCGGCGCTTCATCGCCTCGCTGGCGTGCTTGGCCATCAGGCCCATGGTCATCGTCGGGCCGACCACCAGGTTCAGCAGCGGGATGCCGTTGTTGGCCAGGCCCTCCATGAACAGCAGCATCTCGGTCATGCCCTGGCCGGCGCCACCGTAGGCCTCGGGCACCATGATGCCGAGGAAGCCGTCGTCGGTGATCTGCTTGTACAGCTCGGCCGGCGGCTCGCTCTTCTCGGCGTACTTCTTCCAGTACGCATGGTCGAAGCGCTGCGACACGCGGTCGCCGTACTCGTAGACCATGCGCTGTTCCTGGGTCAGGGCGAAGTCCATGGCGTTGCCTCCTGGAAACTCAGCGATTGGCCGAAGGGAAGTTGGGAGCGCGCTTCTCCTTGACGGCGGCGACGCCCTCCTTGGCATCCTCGCCCAGGAAGCACAGCATCTCCATCGCCAGCGAGCTCTCGAAGATCGGCCGCGCCATGTTCATCCAGCCGTTGAGCGAACGCTTGGTGAAGCGGATCGCCTGCTGGCTGCCGGCGGCGAGCTTGTCGGCGACTTCCATCGCCTTGTCCATCAGCTGCGCGCGCGGCACGCACAGGCTGACCAGGCCGATGCGCTCGGCCTCCTTGCCCGAGACGAACTCGGCCGTCATCAGGTAGTACTTGGCCTTGGCCATGCCGCACAGCAGCGGCCAGCAGATCGCCGCGTGGTCACCGGCGGCGACGCCGAGCTTGACGTGGCCGTCGGTGATCTTGGCTTCCTCGGCCATGATGCTGATGTCGGCCATCATCGCCACCGCCAGGCCGGCGCCGACCGCCACGCCGTTGATGGCCGAGATCACCGGCTTGTCGCAGGCCATCACGTTGTAGACGATGTCCGAGGCCTCGTTCATCACCATGTTGATGGTCTCGGCGTTGCCGACCATGTTGGTGATCCAGGACAGGTCGCCGCCGGCCGAGAACGCGCGGTCGCCGGCGCCGGTGATCACCGCCACCTTGGTCTTGGGGTCGTCGTTGACGACGCCCCATACCTTGGTCAGTTCCCAGTGCAGGCGGCCGTTGGTGGCATTCATCACCTCGGGGCGGTTGATGGTGATCAGCAGTACGCCGTTGGGCTTGGCGTCGAACTTGAGGAACTGGAAGTCGGCATAGTTCATTGAAGCATTCCTTGTGCAAGAAGCTGGAAGGGGAGGGGGCGAATTCAGACGGGATCCCACGAGAACACGACGGCCGAGCTCTCGAGCGGGAAGAAGTTGGGCTTCATCGCGGGCAGCACGCGCTCGGCGATCGTCTCGGGCGTCCAGCCCTCGGAGGTGTGCATGCCGCGCACGGGCCGCGGCTGGCTCATCAGGAAGATCTCGTTGCCGCGCACGGCGAAGATCTGAGAGGTGACCTCGGCCGCAGCGTCGCTGGCCAGGAAGGCGGCCATCGGCGCGATCTGCGCGGTGTCGAGCTTCTTGAGCTTCTCCACGCGGGCCTGCTGCTCGGGCGTGTCGGTCGGGATCGAGCCGATCATGCGGCTCCACGCGAACGGCGAGATGCAGTTGGAGCGCACGTTGTAGCGCTTCATGTCGCCGGCGATCGAGCGCGAGAGCGCGACGATCCCCAGCTTGGCCGCGCCGTAGTTGGCCTGACCCAGGTTGCCGATCAGGCCCGAGGTGGAAGTCATGTGCACGTAGGCGCCCGAGTTCTGGGCCTTGAAGTGCGTGGCTGCCGCGCGCGAGACGTAGAAGCAGCCGTTGAGGTGCACGTCGATGACGGCCTTCCACTCTTCTTCCGACATGGCGAAGAAGAAGCGGTCGCGCAGGATGCCGGCGTTGTTGACGATGACGTCGATGCGGCCGAAGTGGTCCAGCGCGCACTGCACGATGCGGCCGGCCGAAGCCCAGGTGGACACGCTGTCGATGGACAGCGCGGCCTGGCCGCCCATGGCCTTGATCTCGTCGACCACCTGCTGGCCCAGGCTCGCGTCCTGGCCTTCGCCCGCGACCGAGGCGCCGATGTCGTTGACGACGACCTTGGCGCCCTGGGCGGCCATTTCGAGCGCGATGTCGCGGCCGATGCCCCGGCCCGATCCGGTGACCACGGCCACCTTGTCTTTCAGCATGCTGCCTTTGTGCACGGCGATGTTTCCTTTGTGCGGATGAACGAATGGGGGACGGCGTGCGCGCGATCAGCTGGGAAGCTGGAGCACCGCGCCTGCCAGGATGTTGCGCTGGACCTCGTTGCTGCCGCCGTAGATCGTGGCCGGGCGCGCGTTGTAGAAGGTGGTGAGCACGTCGATCGTGCCGCTGTCGGTGGGCACGTCGCCCGGCGTGCTGCCGCTGGCGCCGGCGATTTCGACCAGCAGGTTGGCCAGCCGCGAGTACGTTTCGGTGGCGAAGATCTTGAGCATCGAGACCTCGGGGCCCAGTGCCTCGCCGCGCTTGACCTGCTCGACGAAGCGCGCGTAGAGCGTGCCCAGGTCGGCCACGTCCAGCGCCAGCTGCGTGAAGCGGTCGCTGAACACCGGATCGTCGAGCAGCCCCAGCGCCGCTGCGGCCTCTTCGACGCGCGACAGCGCGTACTGGCTCTGCTTGGGGCTGCCGAGGAAGATGCGCTCGAAGCCGAGCAGCGCCTTGGCAATCGTCCAGCCCTTGTTCAGCTCGCCGACGATGTTGGCGCGCGGGACGCGCACCTTGTCGAGGAAGACCTCGCAGAAGTCTTCGGCGCCCGCGATGTTGCGGATGGGCCGCACCGTGATGCCGGGGCTCTTCATGTGGGCCAGCAGGAAGCTGATGCCTTCCTGCTTCTTGGCCGCCTTGTCGGTGCGCACGAGCAGGAAGATGTGCGTCGCGTCCTGCGCTAGCGTGGTCCAGATCTTCTGCCCGGTGACGATGAAGTCGTCGCCATCTGGGACCGCCTCGGTGCGCAGGCTGGCGAGGTCGGAGCCGGAGTTCGGTTCCGAGTAGCCCTGGCACCAGATGTCCTGGCAGGCCAGGATGCGCGGCAGGTGGTGGGCGCGCTGCGCGTCGGTGCCGTGCTGGATGAGCAGAGGGCCGACCATGGTGATGCCCATGTCGGGGGCGCGGGCCACGCCGTGGCGCTCCTGCTCCTCGATGAAGGCGATCAGCTTGTCCGGCGCCAGCCCCATGCCGCCGTAGCGCGCCGGCCAGCTCGGGGCGAGCCAGCCGTGGGCCGCGAGCTTCAGCGTCCAAGGGCGGATCTCGTCCCAGCGCAGGCGTCGCTTGGGGTAGCGCAGATGTTCCGGGTAGTGCTGCTGGAAGAAGGCGCGCACCTCGGTACGGAAGGCCTCGGTGTCCATCGTGTTCCAGTCTCGGACCATGCTCGACGCGCTCATCGTGCCGTGCCCTCCGCGCCAGCGCTGCCGCCATCGCCATGGTCTCGTGTCAGCGCGGCGTAGCGGCGCCGATGCTGCGCGGCGTTGCCGAGCCACGCCGACAGCACGAGTGCGCGCTGAAGGTACAGCCCGAGGTCGTGTTCGTCGGTGACGCCGATCGCGCCGTGCATCTGCACCGCCTCGCGTCCGATGGTCAGCGCCGCCTCCGAGCAGCGCGCCTTCACGCGCGCCGCCAGTTGCGCGCGCTCGTCGCCGGTGATGCCGCGGTCGAGCTCGGCCAGCGCGTGCTCGAGCAACGCGCTGCTCAGCTCGCGCTGCACGAGCAGGTCCACGGCACGGTGCTGCAGGGCCTGGTAGCTGCCGATCGGTTTGCCGAACTGCTTGCGCGTGCGCAGGTAGTCCAGGGTCATGTCCAGCATCCGACGCGCGCAGGCGAGCAGTTCCACCCCGGCCATGACAAGAGCCTCGTCGCAGGCGGCGGCGAAGGCCGCGCGCGCCCGCTCGCCGCTGGCCAGCAGGTGGCTGGCTGGCAGAACCACGTTGTCGAGTTCGAGGCGGGCCGCAAAGCTGCCGTCGGCCTGACGCTGCAGTTCGCGGCCGGACCCCACGGCTTCGGCCGGCAGCCAGACCAGCGCCAGACCGTCGGACGACGACGCGGTGACGATGTAGCCGTTCGCGCCCGCTCCGGGCCGCGCATGCAGCTTGCGGCCGCTCAGCCGCAGCCCGGCCTCGTGGCGTGCACACACAACGGCCGGCTCTGCGGGGTGGCCATGGCGGTCGAAGCTGGCGGCCCCGGCGGCGTCCTCCTGCCAGGCCACGGCAGGCAGCAACTGCCCCGCTGCCGTCCGTTCCAGCAGTTGCGCGGCCAGGCCGCCGTCACCGCAGCGCGCCAGCAGGCGACCGGCGAACACGATGACCGGGGTCACCGGCTCGGGCGCCGCCTGCGCCGACAGCGCCGAGACCACCTCGGCCATTTCGGCCAGGCCCTGACCATAGCCACCGGCCGACTCGGGCGCGAGCAACCCGGTCCATCCCTGCTGGGCCAGCGCCGCCCAGAACCGCAGGTCGAACCCGGGGGCCTTGCCGCGCAGGGCGCGGGAACGGGAGGCGGGAGCTTCCTTGCCGACGAAGGCAGAGGCACTCGCGCGCAGCAGGGCGCGTTCTTCGAATCGATCGGCCGGTGAGGCCAGGGTGGCAGCGGTCATGAGGCGAAGGCTTGTCGATCAATACGACTTGGGCAGGCCGAGTACTTTCTCGGCGATGAAACACAGGATCAGCTGCGGGCTGATCGGCGCGACGCGCGGGATCAGCATCTCGCGCAGATAACGTTCGACCTGGTACTCCTTGGCGTAGCCGAAGCCGCCCAGCGTGGCCATGGCGCGCTGGCAGGCGGCGAAGCCGGCTTCCGCGGCCATGTACTTGGCGGCATTGGCATCGGCGCCGCAGTCGAGCTTCTGGTCGTACTTCCAGGCCCCGCGCATCGCCATCAGCCACGCCGCTTCCAGCTCCATCCAGCTCTGCGCCAGCGGGTGCTGGATGGCCTGGTTCTGGCCGATCGGGCGGTCGAAGACGATGCGCTCGCGCGCGTAGCGGGTGGCGCGCTCGAGCGCGGCCTGCCCGAGCCCGACCGCCTCGCCGGCGATCAGGATGCGCTCCGGATTCATGCCGTGCAGGATGTACTCGAAGCCCCGGCCTTCTTCGCCGATGCGGTCTTCCACCGGCACTTTCAGGCCGTCGATGAAGAGCTGGTTGGAGTCCACCGCGTGGCGGCCCATCTTCTCGATCTCGCGCACCTCGACGAACCGGCGGTCGAGGTCGGTATAGAACAGGCTCAGCCCCAGCGTGGGCTTGGCGCACTGTTCCACCGGCGTGGTGCGCGCCAGGATCAGCATCTTGTTGGCGACCTGCGCGGTGGAAATCCACACCTTCTGGCCGCTCAGCACGTAGTGCTCGCCGCTGCGCTCGGCGCGCGTCTTGAGCTTGGTGGTGTTGAGGCCGGTGTTCGGCTCGGTCACCGCGAAGCAGGCCTTGTGCTGGCCGGCGATCAGCGGCGGCAGCATGCGGCGCTTCTGCTCGTCGGTGCCGAACACCACGACCGGCTGCAAGCCGAAGATGTTCATGTGTACCGACGAGCAGCCCGACAGGCCTGCGCCCGAACGCGCAATGGCGGCCATCATCACGGTGGCCTCGGAGATGCCCATGCCGCTGCCGCCGTACTCGGCCGGCATGCAGATGCCCAGCCAGCCGCCGGCGGCGAGCGCGTCGTACAGCTCGTGGGGGAAGCCGCCGTCGCGGTCGTGCGCGAGCCAGTAGTCGTCGCCGAAACGATTGCAGATCTTGCCGATCGCCTCGCGGATCGCCTCATGCTCGCGGTTTTCGGTGAAGTCCATCGTCGGGGCGCCCCAAACTCAAAACGTCATGGCCAGGCGCGTGCCCTGGTCGATGGCCCGCAGCGCGTCGAGCTCCGCCGCGAGCTCGGCGCCGCCGATCACTGCCGGCTCGACGCCGAGGGCGCGCAGCTCGTCAGCCAATCCGGCCTCGGGCTCCTGGCCGGCGCACACGACCACCGTGTCAACCTCCAGCAGCCGCGGCTCGCCGTTGATGCGCAGGTGCAGCCCGGCATCGTCGATGCGCTCGTAGGTGCATCCGCTTAGCGCCTTCAGCCCGCGCTGCTCCAGGCGCGCGCGCAGCGCCCAGCCGGTGGTGAGGCCCAGCGTGGCACCGGGCTTGTTGGGCTTGCGCTGCAGCAGCGTCACCGAGCGCCAGGGGGCGGGGCGATGCGGCTCGCGCAACCCGCCCGGGTTCTGCTCGGCGACGTCGACGCCCCAGTCGGCGAAGAACTGGTTCGCAGCGCCGTCGCCACCCGGCTGCTCAGGGGCCTGCCCCGGGTCCTGCGGATGGGCCGCGGGATCGCACTCGGCGTGCAGCAGGTATTCGGCGACGTCGAAGCCGATGCCGCCTGCGCCGATGACGGCCACCCGTCGGCCCGCAGTGCGGCGCCCCGACAGCAGCTCGGCGTAGCCGACGACCTTGGGGTGGTCGATGCCGGCGATGTCGGGCCGGCGCGCACGCACGCCGGTGGCGACCACAACGCGGTCGAAGCCGCCGGCGGCTATCTCCGCGGCGGTCGGGCGCGCGCCCAGCCGCAGCTGCACGCCCTGCTCGGCCACGCGCGTGTCGAAGTAGCGCAGCAGCTCATGGAACTCTTCCTTGCCGGGAACGGCGCGCGCCAGGTTGAGCTGGCCGCCGATGGCCGCTCCGGCCTCGAACAAGGTGACGGCGTGGCCTCGTTCGGCGGCCGTGACTGCGCAGGCCAGGCCGGCCGCGCCGGCGCCCACCACCGCCACCCGGCGCTTCGCCTTCGGCGCGGGCATGGCGGCGAACTCCAGCTCGCGCCCGGCGCGCGGATTCACCAGGCACGACGTGGGCTTGCCGATGAAGATGAAGTCCAGGCAGGCTTGGTTGCAGGCGATGCAGGTGTTGATGGACTGCGGCCGGCCGGCCGCGGCCTTGCGCACGAAATCGGCGTCGGCGAGGAAGGGGCGCGCCATCGACACCATGTCGGCGTCGCCCGACGCGATGATGTCCTCGGCCACCTCCGGCGTGTTGATGCGGTTGGACAGGATCAGCGGAATCTTCAGCGCGCGCTTGATGCGCGCGCCGACGGTGCGGAAGGCCGCGCGGGGCACGAGGTAGGCGATGGTCGGCACCTTGGCTTCATGCCAGCCGAAGCCGGTGTTGATGAGGTCGGCGCCGGCGGCTTCGATGGCGCGGGCGAGCGCGATCATCTCGTCGGCCGGCGCGCCGCCGTCCACCAGGTCGAGCGCCGACAGGCGGTACATGATCAGCGCCTGCGGCCCCAGGCGCTCGCGCGTGCGCCGCACGATCTCCACCGGCAGGCGGTGGCGGTTCTCGACGCTGCCGCCGAACTCGTCGCTGCGGTCGTTGCAGCGGGTGGTGCTGAACTGGCTGATGAGGTAGCCCTCGGAGCCCATCACCTCCACGCCGTCGAAGCCGGCGTGCACGGCCAACTCGGCACAGCGAACGTAGTCATCGATGGTGCGCCAGACCTCTTCCGTGGCCAACGTTCGCGGCACACGGCGGTTGATGGGCGAGGGGATGCCCGAGGCGCCGACCAGATTGCCGATCTTGCCGTAGCGGCCGGTATGCAGGACCTGCAGCACGATCTTGCCGCCCTCGGCATGCACCGCGTCGGCGATCGGGCGCAAGGCGTCGGCCTGCTCGGGGGTGGTCAGCATGGGCCCGTGTTCGTCGAGCCGCGCCTCGGAGTTCATGGCGTAGCCGCCGGTGGCGATCAGGCCGGCACCGCCGCGCGCGCGCTCGGCGTAGAAGGCGGCCAGGCGCGCCGTGCTGGCATCCAGGTGCTCCAGGCCGGTGTGCATGGAGCCCATCAGCGTGCGGTTGCGCAGGGTGTGGCACCCGGCCTGCAGAGGGGCAAGCAGATGGGGGAACGCGGGTGTCGACGGGCGCATCGCAATCCAGTTGAGCTGTGAGGCAACTAACGAATGTTCGATAGGTATGCTATCCTAGCGCTTTGCGCCGGGTATCGTCGCTGCAATGCGCTACGGGTTTGCCCGCAGCGTCGAATAGGCAGCGCCGAGCCGCGCTGCGCCGGCTCCCTCCATCGCTTGCCGCCCACCCGCATGTCCAGCGCTTCGAACCCTTCCACCGACCTCTACCTCGCGCCCGGGCGCTGCGTCGACAGCGATCACCCCGCGGTCCAGGTCTTCGCGCGCGAACACGCGAGCAGCTCGATGCCCGCGCGCGAAATCGCCGTGCGCCTGTACTACGCGGTGCGCGACGGCTTTCGCTACGACCCGTATTTCTTCGACATGTCGGAGCAGGGGCTCAAGGCCAGCCACGTCATCGCCAACGGCCGCGGCTTCTGCGTGCCCAAGGCGGCGCTGCTCGCGGCATCGGCGCGTGCGATGGGCGTTCCGGCGCGCCTGGGCTTCGCCGACGTGCGCAACCACCTGACGAGCCCGCGGCTGCTGGAGATGATGAAGACCGATGTCTTCGCGTTCCACGGCTTCGCCGAACTGCTGATCGACGGCCAATGGGTCAAGGCGACGCCGGCCTTCAATGTGGCGTTGTGCGAGAAGGCCGGCGTCAAGCCGCTGGAGTTCGACGGCACGGCCGATTCGATCTTCCACGAGTTCGACACGCAGGGTCGCCGCCACATGGAATACATCCGCGAGCGCGGCAGTTTTGCCGACATTCCCCGGCGCGAGATGCTCGCCGTCTTCGCGCAGACCTACCCGGCCTTCGAAAGCTGGATGAGCAATGCCGGCGGCGGCGACTTCGAGCAGGAGGTGAGCCCTGGCGCCGCCAACTGAAGCGCCTGCGGCGCGGGCGCAGCGCGTCGAGTTTGCGGGCTTCGACGGCGGCGCCTGGGTGGCCGATGTCGCCGGGCCGCAGCAGGCGCCGACTGTGCTGCTGATGCACGGCGGGGGCCAGACCCGCCATGCCTGGCAGGGCACGGCGCTGGCGCTGGCGCGGGCCGGCTGGCGCGCGGTGGCGCTGGACCTGCCGGGCCATGGCGAATCGGCGTGGTCGCCTCAGGGCGACTACCACGTCGACAAGCTGGCGGCCGATGTGGCGCGGCTGTGCGGTGGCCTCGGTTCGCCGCTGGCCATCGTCGGCGCGTCGCTCGGCGGCATGATCGGCATGGCGCTGGTCGGCCGCGCCGATGCACCGGCCGTTGCCGCGCTGGCGCTGGTGGACGTGGGCCCCTGGCTCGAATCGGCGGGGGTCGATCGCATCGTCGGCTTCATGCGCGCCCACCCCGACGGGTTCGCCTCGCTCGAGGATGCGGCGCAACACATCGCGGCCTACCGAGGCCGGCCGGTGCAGGCGCATCCGCGCGGGCTTGGCAAGAACCTGCGGCTCAACGCCGCCGGGCGCTGGGTGTGGCATTGGGATCCGCGGCTCATGAACGACGAGAACCACAGCCACCGCAACGACCCGGACTACCTCGCGCGCTCGCTCGCCCGCTACCGCGGGCAGGTGGCGCTGGTGCGGGGCGGCCGCAGCGACGTCATCAGCGCCGCCGGGGCGGCGCGCTTTTGCGCCGAGTTCCCGCGCGCGCGCTTCTATGAGCTGGCCCAGGCCGGCCACATGGTGGCCGGCGACGCCAACGACGTGTTCACGGCGAGCCTGATCGACTTCCTCGACACCGCCATGCCCGCCGCCCGCGCGGGCGCCACGGCAGCGTCTGCAACGCCCAAGGAGAGCACCGCGTGAGCCTTCGCTCCTTCACCCTGTTCGATCGCATCGAGCGCAACGCCCGCCTCCACGGGCAGCGCACGGCCTACAGAGCCGATGGTGTCCGCGTGACGCACGCCGAGTACGCCCAGCGTGTGCAACGGCTGTCCTGCGGCCTGGCCGCCGCCGGGGTGTCCACAGGCGACCGCATCGCCATTGTCGCCCACAACGGAGCGCTCTACCTGGACCTGTTCGGCGCCGCTGCGCGCCTGGGCGCCATCGTCGTGCCGGTGAACTGGCGCCTGGCGGCCGACGAGGTGGCCCATGTGCTGGCCGACACCGCGCCCCGGGTGGTGATCGCGGCGCCCGACCTCCTGGCGTCTTTGGCGAACGCCGATCTCTCCGCCATGCGCACCTTTTCCGCCGGGGTCGACGCGGCCGGCTGGCCGGCAGCGGCCACGCTGTACCGGGATGGCGCTGCGCCACCGCCGGCCGTCATCGACGACCCCGCCGGGCTGCTGATCGTCCACACCGCAGCTGTCGGCGGCAAGGCGCGTGGTGCCCTGCTGTCGCACCGCGGCCTGCTCGAGGGCGCGGCACGCGCCGCGCAGGGCTGGAGGCTGACGCCGCAGGACGTGCATGTGGGTGTGCTGCCGCTGTTCCACATCGCCGGGATCGCGATGTGGATGGCACTGCAGGCGGCCGGCGGCTCCACGATCGTGCTGCCGCGCTTCGACCCGAAGGCGGTGGTGGAGGCGATCGAGCGCGAAGGCGGCAGCGTGATGGGATCGTTCCCGCCCATGCTGGCCGGCGTGCTGGACGCGGCGGCGGCGGCCGGGTCGGCGCTGAAGGCGCTGCGTGTGGTCAGCGGACTGGAGTCGCCCGAGACGCTGGCGCGATTTGCCGCCGCTTGCCCGCACGCCGAGTTCTGGGTGGGCTACGGGCAGACCGAGACCTCGGGCTCGATCTCCACGGCGCGCCTGTCCGAACGCCCGGGCAGCGCCGGGCTTCCAGTGGACGGCCACGTCGTGGCCATCGTCGACGACGAAGACCATCCGTTGCCCACTGGCGCCACCGGCGAGATCGTCGTGCGCGGGCCGATGGTGTTCCTGGGCTACTGGCAGCGCGACCCAGACAACGCGTTCACCTTGCGCAACGGCTGGCACCACACCGGCGACATGGGGCGCCTGGATGCCGACGGCTACCTCTGGTACATGGGGCGCTCGCCGGCCAAGGAACTGATCAAGCCGGGCGGCGAGAACGTCTATCCGGCCGAGGTGGAACGCACCCTGGCCGAGCACCCGGCGGTGGCCGCCGCGGTGGTGTTCGGCGTGCCCGACGCGCAGTGGGGCGAGGCGGTGAAGGCCGTCTGCGAGGCCACGCCGGGCACGAGCGTCGCGAGCGAGGCGCTGATCGAGTTCGTCGGCCAGCGCATCGCGCGCTACAAGAAGCCCAAGCACGTGGTCTTCGTCGAGCGGCTGCCGCGCACGGCCGCCGGCGCGATCGACCGGGCAGCCGTGAAGGCCGCGCACGGCGGCTGAGCGACGCTGCCGGCGCTCGGCTACCCGCCCCGCTCAGCCCGGCGTGCTCAGCCCGCCGTTGACGCTGAGCGTCTGCCCGGTGATCGCGTCCGACTCCGGCCCGGCAAAGAAGGCCGCCGCCTGCGCAATGTCGGCGCAATACACCGGGAACAGCATGCGCTTCTTCAACTGCTGCAGCATGCCGCGCTCGTGGCTCGCCAGCTCCGGCGAGGCGCCGCCCCAGCGCGGCTCGGCGTCTGCGATGTAGCTCATCGCCACCGCGTTGATGCGGATGCCGTCGCGGCCAAGTTCGCGCGCCAGCACGCGGCACATCTGCATCATGCCGCCGGTGGCGCCACCGATGAACGACTCGCCCACCGTGGCCACGCGGCCGGCGTCGGTGCCGATGGCGACGATCTTGCCGTGCTGGGTGGCGCGCATGGCTGCCGCGGCCGCCTGGATGACGTGTGCGCGCGCCAGCCAGTGCGAGCGGATGTAGGTGTCGAAGTCCTCGCCGCTCATGTCCATGAACAGCTTGAAGGCCAGCGAATCGCTGCTCGCGCCGGCGCCGCTGGCGGCCAGCACGTCCAGCCGGCCGTGGCGCTGCACGATGCCACCGACCAGCGCCTGCACGGCGGCGCGATCGGTCAGGTCGGCAGCAGCGAACTCGGCGCGCCCGCCGGCGGCGGCGATCTCGTCGGCCACCGCCTGACCGGCGGCAGCGTTGCGCCCGCTGACCACCACGTGGGCGCCGCGCCGCGCCAGCTCGAGCGCGATGGCGCGGCCGATGTACGCAGTGGCGCCGGTGACCAGTGCGATGGCGGCGGAGAGCGGAGGAGATGACCGGGGCGATTGCCGGGACGATGTGGACGTCATACACTTCAACCTAACAGTTGTTTGGCCGACGGCCATTGTGAAGGAGAGTCACGGTCATGGGCAAACGTGAGGCGGTGATCGTCGGTGTGGCCGACCTGCCGTTGAAGGACGGTAAGGTGACGGCGTCGATGTCGGTGCTGCAGGCGCAGGCGCTGTGCGCGCGCGACGCGCTGGCCGACGCGGGCATTGCCATGCGCGAGGTGGACGGTTTGCTCACCGCCGGCATGTGGGGCGTGCCGGGCCCGGGCCAGCTGGCCACGGTGACGCTGTCGGAGTACCTCGGCATCGTGCCGCGCTTCGTCGATGGCACCAACATCGGCGGCTCGGCCTTCGAGGCGCATGTGGCGCATGCTGCCACGGCCCTCGAGGCTGGGCGCTGCGAGGTGGCGCTGATCACGTATGGCAGCCTGCAGCGCAGCGAGGCCAGCCGCAACCTCGCCGGTCGACCCTCCGTGCTGACCATGCAGTACGAAACGCCCTGGGGTATGCCCACGCCGGTGGGCGGCTACGCGCTGGCGGCCATGCGCCACATGCACGAGCACGGCACCACCTCGCAGCAACTGGCCGAGATCGCCGTGGCCACGCGGCAATGGGCGGCGCTGAACCCGGCCGCGACGATGCGCGGGCCGCTGTCGATCGACGACGTGCTGGCCAGTCCGATGATCTCGGACCCGCTGCACCTGCTCGACGCCTGCCTGGTCACCGACGGCGCCGGCGCCGTCGTGATGACCACCGCCGAGCACGCGCGCGCCATCGGTCACCGCAAGCCGGTGCACGTGCGTGGCTATGGCGAGGCGCACACGCACTGGACCATCGCTGCGATGCCCGACCTCGCGCGCCTGACCGCCGCCGAGATCGCCGGCCGCGAGGCCTTCGCGATGGCTGGCGTGCGGCCCGACGGCATCGACGTCGTCGAGGTCTACGACTCGTTCACGATCACCGTGCTGCTCACGCTCGAGGCGCTGGGCTTCTGCAATCGGGGCGAAGGCGGAGCCTTCGTGGCCAACCAGCGCACAGCGCCGGGCGGCGCGTTTCCGATGAACACCAACGGCGGAGGACTGTCGTATGCGCACCCGGGCATGTACGGCATCTTCCTGCTGATCGAGGCCGTTCGGCAACTGCGCGGCGAGTGCGGCCCGCGGCAGGTGCAGGACGCCGCCACCGCGCTGGTGCACGGCACCGGCGGCACGCTCTCCAGCGGCGCCACCTGCATTCTTTCGACGCACTGACATCGGACCACCTGCCATGTACGAGAAGCCCCTGCCCGTCGTCGACCCCGAGAGCGCACCCTACTGGGCCGCGCTGAAGGAGCGCCGCCTGATCCTCAAGCGCTGCCGCGACTGCGGACGTCACCACTTCTACCCGCGCGCGCTGTGTCCGCACTGCCACAGCGACGCTCTCGAGTGGTCCGACGCCCGTGGCACCGGCAGCATCTACAGCTACACGGTGGCGCGGCGCCCAGCCGGCCCGGCCTTCAAGGCCGACCCGCCCTACGTGGTGGCGGTGGTCGAACTCGACGAAGGCGCGCGCATGATGACCAACATCGTCACCGACGACGTCGAGTCGGTGCGCATCGGCCAGCGCGTGGCGGTGGCCTTCGAGGCGGTCACCGACGAGATCACGCTGCCCAAGTTCAAGGCTGCCTGACCCGGCAGACCGGCCATGGATTTCGAAGTCGACGCGGATACCCGGGCCATCGGCGAGGCGGTGCTGCGCTTCGTCGAGCGCGAAGTGCTGCCACTGGAGGACGAGCACCGCGCGGTGCTCGCCAACGAACGCACGCTATTCCAGCCCGATGGCCGCTTCGTGCCCGAGCTGCTGGTGTTGCGACGGCGCATCCGCATGCGCTCGGCGGAACTGGGCTACTACAACCTGTTCGGTGCCGAGGCGCTGGGCGGCGCGGGGTTGGGTGCGCAGGCGATGGCGCACATCCAGGAGGTGCTGAACCACCGCTTCGGACCCGGCCGGCCGCTGATCCAGACCGTGGTGCTGCCATCGCCCTTCACCAATGGCCTGTCGCCGGTGCTGCGGCAGCTGGCGCCGGCCGCCTTCGCGCGCTATCGCGAGGGCATCGCCAGCGGCGACAAGACCCTGTGCTTCGGCCTGAGCGAACCCGATGCCGGCTCCGACGTGTTCGCAATGAAGACGCGCGCCGTACGCGACGGCGACCACTGGGTGCTGAGCGGCACCAAGCAGTGGATCACCAACTCGCCCTACGCCGACCACGCGATGATCTTCGCGCTGACCGACCCCGAGGCTGCGGCCCGCCACCAGGGTGGCGTGACCGGGTTCTTCATCGACACGAAGACGCCTGGCTTCTCGGTGCCGCGCCTGATCAACACCATGGGCCATCTGGGCGGTGACACCGGCGTCGTGGTGCTCGACGGCGTGCGCGTGCCCGACGACCACCGGCTGGGCGCCGTGGGCCGCGGCCTGGCGGTGGCGATGGACGGCGTGAACGCCGGCCGCATCGGCATGGCAGCCACCTGCCTGGGGCTGGCGCGCTGGGCGCTGGACCAGGCGCTCGCGTACGCCAAGGTGCGCAAGACGCAGGGCGTTCCCATCGCCGAGCATCAGGCGATCCAGTTCATGCTGGCCGACAGCGCGATGGACATCTACGCCGCCAAGTCGATGATCCAGAACTGCGCCTGGCGCATCGACCGAGGCGAAGCGGCCACCGCGCAGGTGAGCATGGTCAAGGCCTTCGCCACCGAGATGCTCGGTCGCGTGATGGATCGCAGCATCCAGGTGCATGGCGCGATGGGCTTGACCAACGAGCTGCGCATCGAGGAGGGCTGGCGCTTCGCGCGTGTGATGCGCATCCCCGACGGCACGGCCGAGATCCAGCGGCGCACCATCGCACGCCAGCTGCTGGGCGGGCGGGCAACGGATCTGTAGAACGCCGATACGGAGCTCTGGAGGCGAAGCGACGATGGGGAAATCCGCGATGGAGATCAGGCGCCTGGCCGGAGCCATCGGCGCCGAGGTGACTGGGCTCGATCTGCGCCGGCCCCTTGCAGCGGCGCAGACGGCCGAGCTGCGGCGCGTGTGGCTCGAGCACGGCGTGATCGTGCTGCCCGGCCAGATGCTGAGCAGCGACGAGTTCATGGCCTTCGCCGCCACCATCGGCACGCCGGTGGAGTATCCCTTCGTCAAGGGCCTCGACGGTTGGCCAACCATCATCGAAGTGAAGAAGCTCGAGCACGAGCGTGTCAACTTCGGCGGCGTCTGGCACAGCGACACCGCCTACCTGGAACAGCCGCCGATGGCCACGCTGTTGCTCGCGCGCGAGGTGCCGCCACACGGTGGCGACACCCTCTTCGCCAGCCAGACGGCGGCCTACGAAGCTCTGTCCGAGGGCATGCAACGGCTGCTGGCCGGTCTGCGCTGCGTCAACAGCTCGGCCAAGGCCGACACCTCGCGCACGCGCGAGGACCGTATCGCCGAAGCCGGCCGCAGCGAACGCCGCGTCTACGGCGCCGAACATCCGGCGGTGCGGCTGCACCCCGAGACGGGACGCCGCGCGCTGTACATGAACGTGGCGCACACTGTGCAGTTCGCTGGCCTGACCGAGGAGGAAAGCGCGCCGCTGCTGCGCTTCCTGCACGAGCACCAGCGCAAGGAGGAGTTCACCTGCCGCGTGCGCTGGGCGCCCGGCACGCTGGCCCTATGGGACAACCGCAGCACGCAGCATTACCCGATCAACGACTACCACGGGTTCCGCCGCGTGATGCACCGCATCACGCTGGCGGGTGACGTGCCGCGCGCCGTCTGACGGACCGCAGGTCCGCGAGGCATCAGCGCTCGATGGCGATGCCCGCCGCGCTAGCGACGCGGGCCAGCGCCGCCAGCACTTGGGCGCGCGCCCGGTGCTGCGGATCGTGGCCGACCGCAGGGATTGCCGTCAACTCCAGCGGCATGCGGCCGTGGTCCACCAGCAGCCGCGCGCTCGCACGCCAGCCGTAGTCGTCATCCTGACCGAACAGCGCGGCCACCGGGCAGCGCACTTCGGCCACCTGTTTTGCCATGGACCACGCGACCGCGGCTTCGTCGGCCCAGGGCTCGTACCAGGCCCAGAACATCGCATCGGTCTTGTCGCCGTGGTGGCGAACGAGTTTCTCCCGCAGGCCGCCGTGCTCGAAGGCTTGGCGCGCCGAGGCCATGGCCCGCACCATCGGCAGGTCCAGCGCCACGGTGGGCGAGCAGGCGCAAACGCCACGCACCGCGTCAGGGTGGGCGGCGGCGGCGAGCAGGCCCATGGCGCCGCCATCGCTGTGGCCGAAGACCACGCTGTGCCGAATGCCGAAGTGGCGCAGCACCTCGGCAAACACAGGCCCCGATTCCTCGAAGCGATAGGAGCGTTCGCGCCGACCGACGTAGGCCTCCGAGCCGCCGTAGCCCCAGCGGTCGTAGGACAGCACGGCCAGACCGCTCGCCCGGGCAATGGCCTCGGGCAGGTCCTTCCAGGTGCTCGTGCAGTCCAGGCCCCCGTGCATCATGACGATCACCGGCGCTTCACTGTCGATCCGGCCCCAGGCGGTCGCCGCCAGGCTGCGACCGCCGGCAACCAGGAGGTGCTGCTCCATGCGCGGCCCCTCGCTCAACACCGTTCTCCTGCCGCCAGCGCTGCCGATGCGGCATCGCGGATGACACGGAGCTCCGCAAGCATCGAACCAATCGCGTCGCGGCGGTGCTGCAACGAATCGACGAAGGCTTGCAGCCCGGTTCCGGGATCGGTGGGTGGGCCGGACGTCGGCTGACCCAACCCATGCAGTCCGATGCGGCACTCCTGCAAAGAGAACCCCAGGGCCTGGAAGCGTTGCAGCAGTTCCAGCGTCCGAAGCTCGGCCGCGCCATACACACGCGCACCGCCCATTCGCTGCGGCAGCACCAACCCCAGCGATTCGTAGTGCCGGATGGCGCGCAGCGTGATGCCGACGCGCCTGCAGGCCTCGGAGATGCCCAGCGGCGCGGATGCCTGCGCCTGCCCAGCCCGCTCGGCTCGATGTTTCGGCACGGCCACTCAGTACGACTTGGGCAGGCCGAGCACGTGCTCGCCGATGTAGTTCATCAGCATCTCGTTGTTGATGGGCGCGATCTCGAGCAGGCGCGTCATCGGCCACAGCGTCACCACGTCGTAGTCGCGGTCGAAGCCGTAGCCCCCGTGCACCTGCAGCGTGGCCTCGATGGCCGCCACCGCGGCGCGCGAGGCCAGCAGCTTGGCCATGTTGGCGTGCGCGCCGGCGTCCTCGCCGTTGTCGAAGCGGTCGGCGGCGTCGTAGGTCATCAGCCGCGCGGCTTCGAGTTCGGCCTTGGCAAGGGCCATGCGGTGCTGCAGCGACTGGTAGCTGCCGATGGGCTTGCCGAAGGGCTTGCGGTCCTTCGAGTACGCCACCGCCTTGCTGAGCGCGTAGTCGCCCAGGCCAAGCGCCGCGCCGGCGGCCAGCAGCCGCTCCGAGTTCAGGCCCTCGAACATCAGCTTGGCTCCCTTGCCGGGCTCGCCGATCACCGCGTCGGCGGGCAGCTGCACGTTGTCGAAGAACACCATGTACTGGCGCTCGGCGGTCTCGACCTGGATGTTGAGCTGCTGCAGCTTGATGCCCGGCGTCTTCATGTCCAGCACAAACAGCGACATGCCGTCGGTGCGGTACTTCACTTCGCCTGCTTTGGTGGTGCGGGCGACCACGAGCATGAAGTCGGCGTCTCGCGCGCCGGAGATGAACACCTTCTGGCCGTTGAGCGTCCAGCCGCCGTCGGCATTGGATGTGGCCAGCGTTGTCATCGCAAAGCTGTTGGTGCCGGCATTCGGCTCGGTGATGGCGAAGCACAGCTTCTTCTCGCCGGTGCAGGTGGGCGTGACGTACTTGGCGATCTGCTCCTTGGTGCCGTGGCGCACGATGGGCACCCGGCCCAGGCCCGTGACCACCAGGAATAGCGTCGGCACGCCGGCCAGCGCCAGCGCCTCGTTGAGCGCCGTGATCTCAAGCACGCCGCCACCCGAACCGCCGTGCTCTTCGGGGATCGACAGGCCGAGCAGTCCGAACTTGCCCAGCTCGCGCCACAGCTCGTCGGGGAAGCGGTCTTCCTTGATGCACTGCAGGATGTAGCTGCGTGGGTATTGCTTGGTGACGCCGCGCGCGGCCTCCTGAATGTCGCGGATGCGCGACTGGATGATCGAGGAGGCGGTGGTGCGGCCGGTCGGCGTGGTCGGGGCGTTCATGGATCACTCCTTGGGGTTTCGGGGCAGGGCGGGTGGGGTCAGAGAGCGAGTTCGGCGGGGATCTCCACCGGATGGTCGAGCAGCATTTGCGCATAGGCCTTGCCCTGCGGGTCCATGCGCACCGAGGCGATGCCGCCGCCGCCCAGCGCTTCCTGCAGCGTGAAGTTGAGCGCATGCGTGCCCGGCAGATCGTAGCGGCGCACCTCGCCGTGCACGAGGTGCGCGAACCAGCGCGCCACTGCCTGCTCGGTGATGGCGGCACGGATGAAGGGCAGGTATTCGGGCTTGCGGGCGATGATGCCGATGTTGGCGGCGTCGCCCTTGTCGCCGCTGCGGCCCCAGGCCAACTGCACCAGCGGCACGCTGCGTGCGCCGCGGGCGAAGGCATCGGCGGCGGGCAGCGGGCCATCCACCACCCGCAGCGCCGCGGCGTCGAAGGGCACCCCGGCCAGCGCGGGCGCGGCGACCTTCTGCGCACCCATGTCGATGCTCACCGCGAGCTTCGCCTTCGGCACCAGGCAGGAGAAGAGCCGCACCACGGGCTGCACCTTCGGCCGCCCGCCGGTGAAGCCGGTGATCGCCGGCGCGGACATCAGCGCCATCGGCGCGACCTCGCGCGAGAACAGCTCGAGCGCGTCTTTCAACGGGTGGCGCACGCCCACCTTGAGCATCACCTCGCGCGCGGACACTCGGCCATGAGGGCCGTAGGTATCCTCGGCGCCGATGGCTTCGACGCAGGCCTCGGTGAAGTCGGGCCAACCACGCTCGGCGAACTTGCGCCGCATGCGCGCCAGCATCGAAGCGCCGACACGGCGCGCCTTGGCGCCGGCGTCGATGCCGCCGATCATGAACAGGCTCATCGCGCGGAAGCCGTCGGCACAGGTGACGCTCACCTTCGCCTGGTCGGTGGGCGGCAGCCCGCGCGCGCCGCGCACTTCCACGCGGTCGGGCCCCACCTGCGTGAGCGTGACGTCGGTGAAGTCGCACACCACGTCGGGCAGGATGTAGGCGCGCGGGTCGCCGATCTCGTAGAGCATCTGCTCGCCCACGGTGGAGGGGCACACCAGCCCGCCGGTGCCCGGCGGCTTGGTGATGACGAAGCCGCCGTCGGCGCTGCACTCGGCGATCGGGAAGCCCATGTCGTCCCAGCCGGGCACGCTGGCCCAATCGGTGTAGTTGCCGCCGGTGGCCTGCGTGCCGCATTCGATCAGGTGGCCGGCGAGGCTGCCTTGCGCCAGCTTGTCCAGGTCGTCGGCGGTCCAGCCGAAGCGCGCGATCAGCGGCGCCAGCGTCACCGCGCTGTCCACGCAGCGTCCGGTGACCACGATGTCGGCGCCCGCGGACAGCGCTGCGGCGATGGGGAAGGCGCCCAGGTAGGCGTTGGCGCTCATGACCTTGGCGGGGAAAGTTGCGCCGGAGAACATCTCCTTCGTGCCGGCCGCGCGCAGCACCTCGACTTGCGGCATCAGGTCGTCGCCGAGGACGGCGGCGATCTTCAGGTCCACGCCCTCGGCCGCGGCCGCAGCGACGAGCGCATCGCGGCAGGCCGACGGGTTCACCCCGCCGGCATTGGCCACCACCTGGATGCCGCGCGCCTTCAACTGCTTCATCAGGGGCTTCATGGTGGCGACGAAGTCCGGCGCGTAGCCCTGCGCCGGATCTTTCGCACGGGCGCGGATCAGCAGAGACATCGTGATCTCGGCCAGGTAGTCGAAGACCAGCACGTCGATGTCGCCGTGCTCGACCAGTTGTGCAGCGGAAAACTCGGTGTCGCCCCAGAAGCCGGAGGCGCAGCCGATTCGCAGGGTGTCCGTGCTCATGCCGATAGGTCCTTTCGCGAGCGGTTGTTGGAGGGCGTGCGCAGCCGTTTCAGCGGCCGGCGCCGTCCGGTTGCGGCCACATGACGCGCCAGATGCCCTTGGCGGTGGCGCAGACGCGTCCCTGGTCGTCGCGCAGCTCGCCTTCGGCAAAGGCCACGCTGCGCCCCGAGCGCACGACCCGGCCATGGGCTTCGAAGCGCGGGCCGGCGGCGGCATCGACGTAGGTGATGTCGAGGTTGATGGTCGACTGGCGCAGTTCGTGTGGCGCGATGCTGCGCATCTCGGGCCGCGCCAGGTTGGCCGAGGCGATGGCGCAGCCGAGCGCGGCGTCGAACATGTACGCGATGACGCCACCGTTGATCACGTCGGCCGAGCCGCCGCCGCCGCGCTGCATCAAGGTGGGCTTGCGCAGGTGCACGACGGCACGCCCCACGCCGGCGAGTTCCAGCTCCAGGCCCTGCGCGCTGAGGAAGGTGTTGCTGCCCCAGCGCTGCCAGAAGGCGTCGACGACGGCGGGGGGAAGGGGGGGCTGATCGGTCAAGGTCGGGTTCCTGTCGCAGAGAGTGACTTGGACGTCAAGGGCGCGCGAGTCCGAGCGCCTCGATGCGCTCGACATGCGCGATCAGCGAGCGCTTGGCCACCGGCCAGAGCTGCCTGGGCGTGTCGGCGTAGGCGATCGGCACCCAGTCTTCCGGGTCACCGTCGGGACGCTGGCGCATCGCGGCGAGCACCTTCGCCTCGCGCGCCAGCCGGTGCGCCTTCAGCCACGCGATGGCCTGCGGCGCCGAGCCGATGACGTGGCCGTGCGCCGGCAGGATGAAGCGGATGTCTTGCTGCGCGCATTCGCGCAGCAGCCGGTCGAGCGAGTCGATGTAGGCGGCCATGTTGCCGTCGGGCGGGTCGATCACCGTGGTGCTGCCGTTGAGCACGTGGTCGCCGGAGAACAGCAGCCCATCCTCCTCGAGCACCAGGCACACGTGGTTGGCGGCATGGCCGGGCGTGTGCACCGCGCGCAGCGTGACGCGGTGCTCCGGGGCGTCGAGCACGACGCGTTCACCATCGGCGAGCACGCGGTCGGGCGTGAATTCGGAATGCGCACGCGCCGTGGCCTCCGACGGCAGGCCGAGGATCGGCGGGCGATGGCCGGCGGCCGCTTCGCAGGCCTGCGCCAGCGGCCGCGCCGCGGGCGAATGGTCGGGATGCGAATGCGTGCAGACGATGGTCTGCACCTTGCCGCCGGTGAATTCGAGCAGGCGTGTGACGTGGGCGTCGTCCGGGGGCCCGGGGTCGATGACGACGAAGCCTGTCTCTGCGCTGCCCAGGATGTACGCATTCGTCCCTGGCCCCGTCATCACGCCCGGGTTGGGCGCGGTGAAGCGCCACAGGTGCCGCAGCAACTGCACCGGACGTTCACTCTGCCAGTCGAGCGCATGCAGCAGCTGCCCGTCGGGGCAGACGAGTTCGAGCTCGCCGAACGGGAGGTCGCTCTCCATGTAGCGCTGCGGCTTGCCGCCGACGAGCGCGCCGCGCGGGCACGACTCCCAGTGCGGCCGGTTGCTCGCGCAGGCGGCTAGCGCGGCGTCGACGCTGGCAAAGCCCGCCAGCCAGCGCAGCGTGCGCAGGGTCGGGAAGATCATCGGCAGCGTGCCCGCCTCGTGGTGCGCCAGCGCGTCGGTGGCGCGCAGCCACACCGGCTCGAACTGCTCGCTGTCGTCGGCCACCGGCGTCTGGGCTTCGGGCATGCGGCCGATCAGGAACAGCGTGTCGAAGCGGCGCGGCTGCACGTCGCGGTCGGTGGTCCAGCGCACGGCGACGCGCAGCGCGTCGGCGGTCAGGCGCAGGCCGCGTGTGCGCAGCTGCGGGTACAGCGGCTCCCGGCGCTCCAGCGTGGCCAGATCCTGCGCGGTCAGCGGGCGGCCATCCGCGTCGTGCGCATGCAGCACGCCGAGTTCCTCGAAGCTCTCGCGGAGCGCGGCCATCGCGGCGGGCAGGTGGGGCAGCGCGGCTGCGGCCGTGCCTGCGAGGTCAGCCACCGCCGCATCGGCATCGTCGACGCGGCCACCCGGGAACACGAACACGCCGGGCAGGAAGCTGGCGCTCGGCGAGCGCCGCGTCAGCAGTACTTCGGGACCGGAGGCCGTGTCGCGCAGCCACATCAGCGTGGCTGCCGACCGCGGCGCCACGGGCTTGCGCGGTGGATGAAGCTGGGTGGCGGCGCGGACCATGACTCAACGGCCTTCAGGCGCTCGCGCTGTTCGAACGCAGCAGCTCGTCGAGCGTGCGCTCCAGGTGCCGCAGCGAGTTGCACTCGCGCGCGATGTGGCAGTAGGGCGCGTAGCGCTTCATCTCCGAATCGCCCAGGCCCCAGAACGCGCGCGGCTCGGGGTTGAGCCAGATGACGCGCCGCGCGCGGCCATACAGCGTCTTCATGATCTCGCTGCGCGGATGGCCGCGGTTGTTGCGCGCATCGCCGAGCACGAGCACGGTCGTGCGGTGATCGATGCGGTGCATCAGCTGCTCGTCCAGGTCGAGCAGCATTTGGCCGTAGTCGGTGCCCGAGCCGCCCACGGCCTGCATGACCCTGTCCACTGCCTGCTCCACCGGCAGCGACTCGAACGTGGCGCTCACGTCGACGAGGTGGTTCGTGAACGCGTAGGACTGCACGTCCGACAGCAACTCGTCCAGGCTGTACAGGAACAGCAGCAGGAAGCGCGCGTACTGGCGCACCGAACCGCTCACGTCGCAGATGGCCACCACCTTGGGTCGCTCGACACGCATGCTGCGCCAGTGGGTCTCGAACATCACGCCGCCATAGGCCGCATTGGCGCGCATGGTGCGGCGGAAGTCGAGCTGGCCGCGCTGCTCGCGGCGCTTGCGCCGGCCGTGGCGCTCCGCCAGCCGACGCGCGATCTTGCGCACGATCTCGTGCATGCGCGCGAAGTCGCGGCGATCGATGGTGGACAGCTTCTGCGACTGCAGGAATTCGTCGTGCAGCTCGCGCGTGGGCGCGGTGCCGTACATCGCGAGCTTGCGCTCGACGAAGTTGCGCACCTCGTTGAAGAGCCGCTTGCGCGCCAGCTCCAGGTCGGCGTGGCGCTGGGGAGCCAGCGTCTGGCGGCGCGCCTCGCTGATCTCGCGGTCCAGCAGCTCCAGCCCCATGGCCTGCTGGATCTTCTGCGTGTAGTGGCCCTTCTGGGTGAAGAACCAGATGTCGGTCAGGCCGACCTCGCGCGCCGCCTGCTGCATGCGGCGCGACAGTGCCGCCGAGTCGCCCGACATCAGCAGCTGGGACAAGGCCTGCCCGGCGCTGCCGTGGCAGCCGCCGGGGCCACCGCTGCCCTGGCCACTGCTTTCGCGTGGCGGCGTCTGCGTCTGCGGCTGCGAGGCGTCGACGACCGGCGGGCCTGCCGATGCGGCGGTGGTGCCGAAGGAATCGAAGTGGAAGAAGCGATCGAAGGTCTCGTCGAAGATGGCGCGGTCGGGCAGCGTCTTGGCCAGCGTCGCGCCCAGCGCCGACTTGAGCAGGTCGCGCTCGCCCCAGCCCACCAGCGCGGTGGCGCGCGCCGCGTCGATCTGCGCGTTCAGGCTCACGTCCAGGTCGCTGCCGCGCAGCGCCTTGAAGAAGTCCTCAAGCGTGGCTTGCATGAGGGAACTCCGCGTTCTTGCGCGCCTTGTCCATCAAGGTGGGCAGCTGTTCGGCGGCGGTGGCAATGTCCTGCTCGAACTTCAGGAGCACGTTGAGGGTGTCGCGCACCAGGTCCAGGCTCAGGTGCTCGGAGTTCAGCAGCAGCAGCGTCCTGGCCCAGTCGATGGTCTCGCTGACCGAGGGCTGCTTCTTCAGCTCCAGCTCGCGCACCGCCTGCACGAAGGCGACGAGATCGCGGTTGAGTTTGCTGCTCAGCCCCGGCACCCGCCGCTCGAGGATGCGGCGCTCGATGGCGGCGTCGGGGAAGGGGATGTGCAGGTGCAGGCAGCGGCGCTTGAGCGCATCGCTCATCTCTCGCGTGTTGTTGCTGGTGAGGAAGACCAGCGGCTTGACCTTGGCCGCGATGGTGCCGAGCTCGGGCACCGAGACCTGGAAGTCCGACAGCACCTCGAGCAGGAAGGCCTCGAACTCGGGGTCGGACTTGTCGACCTCGTCGATCAGCAGCACGCAGCCGCGCTCCTGGTGCAGCGCCTGGTACAGCGGCCGCGGCTCGAGGAAGTGCTCGGAGAAGAACAGGTCGTCGTGCGCGTGCAGCTTCTCGATCGAGGCCGCCAGCCCCACTGCGCCCTGCATCAGCTCGGCCAGCTTGTCCTTCAGCAGCTGCGTGTACAGCAGTTGCTTGCCGTACTTCCATTCGTACAGCGCCTTCGATTCGTCCAGGCCCTCGTAGCACTGCATGCGAATCAGCGGCACGTCGAGGATGCCGGCCATGGTCTTGGCCAGCTCGGTCTTGCCGACCCCGGCCGGGCCTTCGACCAGCACGGGCTTCTCGAGGTTGAAGGCCAGGTAGACCGCAGTGGCGAGTTGCCGGCTGGCGATGTAGTCGGCGTCCGCCAGGCGGGACGACACCACGTCCACGCTCGCGAAGTGGGTGTCATGCAGGGACTTCATCGGACTCCTCGGTGAGCAGCATGCGTTGGCCGGCTTCGAGCTGGCGCGTCTCGCCGACGCTGCGGGCGATGCCCAGCACGCAACGGATGTCGCGGCTCAGAGACGCGATGGCGTCGCCCAGATCGTCGAGCGTTGCGGCGAGAGATTCGAACTCGGCCTGCCAGCGTTCCAGCAGGCGCCGGCTGCCGGCGTTGAACTGCGCCAGGCCTGTGCCCGGGCCTTCGGCTTCGAGGCGGCGGGCCGCCTGGTCGGCCACCGCCTGCAGGGCATCGAGCTCGAGCCGCAACGCGCCCAGCCGGCGCAGCAGTGCCGGCGCGGGCTGGGTCGGGCGCAACCAGCGCGCCAGTGCGTCAAGCTCGGCGTGCATCGCGCCCACCACCGCGCTGGTGAGCAGCGCGTCCTCGACCACGCGAACGGGCCTGGCAATGCGGTCGAAGGCGGTGCCACCCGGGCCCAGCCGGCAGGCAGCGGGCACAGCGCAAGCGTCGAGTTGCAGGCCGGCGTGCTGCAAGGGCGCCAGCACCGCAGCAGCGGGTGCGCTGATCGGGCCCGAGCCGGCGCCAGCCGAAGGCTGAAGCGCAAGGCCCGGCGTGCCGGCTTCGACCAGGAAGGCGTCGAAGGCCTTGCGCGGGCCGTCATCCGCCGTGACCGCCAGCACCACGAAGACATCGGCCGCCGGGCCATTGCTGACGTGCGACTTGCTGCCGTCGAGCAGCCAGCGCTCGCCCTGCGCGTCCTGTTCTCGGCGGGCGCTGCAGCGCAGGCGTTTCGGGTGCGCGCCGGCGTCGGGCTCGGAGACGGCCAGGCCCACGATGGCCTGGCCGGCGGCCATGCGCCGCAGCAGTGCGCGCACCCGTTCCGATTCGATCCCCGCGCCGCTGATGACGCAGCGCCCCAGCATCTCGTTGAGCATCCAGCCGAGCGTGAGGCCGAGGCTGCCGGTCTCGCGCGCCATGCCGCCGGCAAGCCGGGCGATGGTGGGCCAGTCGGCACGTGGGCCGCGCCCGTCGAGGTCGAACGACAGGCCCAGCAGGCCCTGCTCACCCAGGTGGCGCCACCAGGCGCGCGGAAAGCCGGCTTCGCGCGCCACCGCGGGCGCACCACGCAACGCCTGGCGCAGCGCCCGCACCAGGCCCTCGGCCGGCGGGCGCTCGGCAGCTGGCGAGGTCTTCATGCGTGGAACCCCAGCTGCCGCGCCGCCAGGTCGCGCATCACCTCCTCGGCCCCACCGCCGATGGCGTTGACCTTCACCTCGCGGTAAATGCGCTCCACCGTCACGCCGCGGATGAAGCCCGCGCCGCCGTGCATCTGCACCGCCTCGTTGGCGCAGAAGGCCATGGTCTGCGTGGCCTGGTTCTTCAGCAGGCAGATCTCGCCCACCGGCGCGTCGCCCTGCTCGACGCGCCAGGCCAGCGTCTCGAGCATGGCCTGCGTGGCTTCGATGCGCATCGCCATGTCGGCCAGCTTGTGGCGCGTGACCTGCTGGTCGATGAGCTTGCCGCCGAACATCTCGCGCTGCTTCGCCCAGGCCAGCGTTTCGTCCAGGCACACCTGCGCGAAGCCGTTCGCACCCGCAGCCAGGAAGATGCGCTCGCGGTTGAAGTTCTGCATGATGGCCTTGAAGCCCTGGTTCTCGGTGCCCACGAGGTTGTCCACGGGCACGCGCACGTCGTCGAAGTGCAGCGTGGCGGTGTCCGAGCACAGCCAGCCCATCTTGGACAGCGGCGTCTGAGTGAAGCCCGGCATGCCCTTCTCGATGAGCAGCAGCGACACGCCGGCCGGACCCGGGCCGCCGGTGCGCACGGCCACGGTGTAGAAGTCGGCGCGGATGCCCGAGGTGATGAAGGTCTTGGAACCGTTGACGACGTAGTGGTCGCCGTCGCGCAGGGCGGTGGTCTTGAGGTTGGCGACGTCGGAGCCGCCCGAGGGCTCGGTGATGCCCAGCGCGCTGATCTTCTCGCCGCGCATCACCGGTGGCAGCACCTTGCGCTTGAGCGCCTCGCTGCCGACGTTGACGATGGGCGGGCAGCCGATGGTGTGCGACAGCAGGCTGGCCAGCACGCCGCCGCCGCCGCAGCGCGCGAGCTCCTGGGCGGCGATGATGGTCATGAAAAGGTCGCCGTCGTTGCCGCCGTACGCCTCGGGAAAGCCCAGGCCCAGCAGCCCGAGTTCGGCGGCCTGTCGGTACAGCTCGCGCGGGAAGCTCGCCTGGTTCTCCCAGGCCTCGACGTTCGGCGTGATTTCGCGCGCGACGAAACGCCGCACTGCGGCCCGGAAGGCCTCGTGCTCGGCGGTGTAGAAGGGGCTGGATCGGCTCATCGTGGGTCTCCGGGCCAATGCGGGTAATTCAGTCTGTTCAAGCGGCTTCCTCGGTCAGCTTCACGACCAGCGCGCGCGTGGCCAGCTGTTCGCCCACCGCGGCACCGACACGCTCGACGACGCCGTCGCGACGCGCCAGCAGTTGGTGTTCCATCTTCATGGCCTCGAGGACCGCGACGCGCTGGCCCTTCACCACCCTGTCGCCCGCCGACACCAACACGGCGAGCAGGCGGCCGTTCATCGGTGCCAGCACGCTCGATTCGCCGGCGGCGGCGTCGCGCTGGGGCGGAGCGTAGGTGAGGTCATCGAAACTGCGTGTCTGGCCGTCCAGCGCCAGATGCAGGCGGCCGCCGGCGAACACCGCCGTGGCCTGCGTGTGCAGCCCGTCGATGGCCAGCCGATGGTGGGCAGCGTCACGCCCGAGAAGGGCGATGTCGTGTGCGGCACCCGCGGGGCACTCGACGCGGAACCGCCCGGCACCGAGCACGGTGACGTGGGCGTTGACACGGTCCCCGTCCGCGCCCAGCACCAGCGGCCAGCGCGCCGGCCCGTTGGAGCGGAAGGCGAACTGCGCGCCCCGGTACGCGCTGGCGTCGAACCACAGGGCCGCGGCGACCGCCAGCGCCCGCGAATCCGCCTCGGCGGCGCGCAGCCGCTCCGGGGGAAAGTTCCTGCCGATGAAGGCGGTGGTCGCCTGGCCGGCCGCGAACTCGGGGTGCGCCGCCGCGTCCGCGAGGAAGCGCAGGTTGGTGGGCAGGCCCAGCACGCAGGTGTTGCCCAGCGCTCCGACCAGGCGCCGCCGCGCTTCATCGCGCGTGGCGCCGTGGGCGATGATCTTGGCGATCATCGGGTCGTAGAAGGGGCTGACCGCCTGCCCCTGCGCCAGGCCGTGGTCGACGCGCACGTCGCTGCCCGCAGGCGGCTGCCACAGCGCCACCTCGCCGCTTTGCGGCAGGAAGTCGCTGGCCGGGTCTTCGGCATACAGGCGCACTTCGATGGCGTGGCCGGTGAGGCGAACCTCGTCCTGCGTCAGCGGCAGCGGCTCGCCGCGCGCCACGGCGAGCTGCCAGGCCACGAGGTCGAGCCCGGTGATGCATTCCGTCACCGGGTGCTCGACCTGCAGCCGCGTGTTCATCTCCAGGAAGTAGAAGTTGCCCTCGCGGTCGAGCAGGAACTCCACCGTGCCGGCGCCGACGTAGTCCACTGCGCGCGCCGCGGTGACGGCCGCCGCGCCCATGCGTTCGCGCAGCGCGGCATCGACGGCCGGTGAGGGCGCTTCCTCGAACACCTTCTGGTGGCGCCGCTGCACGGAGCAGTCGCGCTCGCCGAGGTGGATGACGTGGCCGTGGCGGTCGCCGAAGACCTGCACCTCGACGTGGCGCGGCTCGATCACCGCGCGCTCCAGAATCAGTTCGTCAGAGCCGAAAGCGTTCGCGGCCTCCGAGCGGGCGCGTGCCAGCGCATCGGGCAGGTCGGCCAGGTCGTGCACCAGCCGCATGCCGCGGCCGCCGCCGCCGGCCGCCGCCTTCACCATGATCGGCGCGCCGATCTCGCGCGCCTGGCGCAGCAGGTTGGCGTCGGACTGATCGCTGCCCTGGTAGCCCGGCACGCAGGGCACACCGGCGGCGAGCATCAGGCGCTTGGCGGCGGCCTTGTTGCCCATCTGCTCGATCGAGTGCGGATCGGGGCCGATGAACACCAGGCCGGCAGCCTGCACGGCGCGCGCGAACTCGGCGTTTTCGGACAGGAAGCCGTAGCCGGGATGGATGGCGTCGGCACCGCTGGCGGCCGCGGCGCGCAGCACGGCGTCGATGCTGAGGTAGCTCTCGCGCACTGGCGCCGGGCCGATGCACAGCGCCTCGTCGGCCTGCTGCACGTGCAGCGCGCCGGCATCGGCCTCGCTGTACACCGCCACCGTGCGGTAGCCCTGCGCGCGGGCGGTGCGCATGACGCGGCAGGCGATCTCGCCGCGGTTGGCGATGAGGATCTTGTGGAAGGAGGTTCGCATTTCCGTCGCCCTCACATCCGCGCCACGCCGAAGCTGTTGGGCCGCACGGTGCGCGCACGGCCCTCGCGGCACGCGGCCAGCGCCAGCGAAAGCACGGCGCGCGTGTCGCGCGGGTCGATGATGCCGTCGTCCCAGAGCCGCGCGGTGGCGAACAGCGAGTGCGACTCCATGTCGAAGCGCTTCAGGATCTCGGCGCGCATGCCCTCGAGCATGGCCTCGGGCGGCGCCTTGCCGGCGCGCGCCATCTTCTCCTCGGTGACGATGCGCATCACCATCGCCGCCTGCTCGCCGCCCATCACCGCCACGCGCGCGTTGGGCCACGCGAAGACGAACTGCGGGTCGTAGGCGCGCCCGCACATGCCGTAGTTGCCGGCACCGAAGGAGGCGCCGATCATCAGCGTGATGCGCGGCACCTTGCAGTTGGTGACGGCCTGGATCATCTTCGCGCCGTGCTTGATCATGCCGACCTGCTCGACTTCCTTGCCGACCATGAAACCGGTGGTGTTCTGCAGGTAGATCAGCGGCGTGCCGGACTGCTCGCACAGCTGCATGAACTGCGTGGCCTTGTTCGCGCCCTGCGGGTCGATCGGGCCGTTGTTGCCGATGAAGCCGCAGGGCTGGCCCTCGATGGCGCCGTGTCCGCACACGGTGGCGGCGCCGAACTCAGGCTTGAAGTCGAGGAAGTCCGAATCATCGATCAGGCGCGCGAGCAACTCGCGCACGTCGTAGGGCTGGCGGTAGTCCGGCGGCACCAGGCCGGCAATCTCCTCGGCGGCGTAGCGCGGCGGCTTCCAGCCGCGCCCGGTGCCCTGGCCGGGCTTGTCGTTCCACGGCATGCGCGCGAGCACGTCGCGCGCGATGCGGATGCCGTCGGCATCGTCCTCGGCCAGGTACTCGGCCACGCCGGAGACCCGGGTGTGCATCTCGGCGCCGCCCAGTTCCTCGTCACCGGCAATCTCGCCCGTGGCCGCCTTCAGCAGCGGCGGGCCGGCTAGGAAGGCCTTGGCGCGGCCGCGCACCATGATCACGTAGTCGGACATGCCCGGCAGATACGCGCCGCCGGCAGTGGAGTGGCCGTGCATCACGGTGACCTGCGGAATGCCGGCGGCCGACAGCCGCGCCTGGTTGGCGAAGCCGCGGCCGCCTTCGATGAACACCTCGCCCACGTGCATCAGATTGGCGCCGCCCGATTCGACCAGCCGCACCACCGGCAGGCGGTTCTCCAGCGCGATGGCCTCGGCGCGCAGGCTCTTGCGCATGCCCATCGGCGTGATGGTGCCGCCCTTGATGGCGCTGTCGGAGGCGATGACCATGCAGCGGATGCCCGAGACGATGCCGATGCCGGTGATCAGCGCCCCGCCGAGCACGTTCTTCTCGCCGTCGTCGTCGTGCAGGCGCAGGCCGGCCAGAGTGGACAGCTCCAGCCACGGCGAGCCGCGGTCCAGCAGCAGCGACACGCGTTCGCGCGGCAGCAGTTGCCGGCGCTCGCGAAAGCGCGACTCCATCGCGTTCGAGGTGTCGCGCACGCGACCTTCCAGGTCGCGGAAGTTGTCGATCAAGGCCAGCATCTGCTGGCGCTGTGCCTGGAAGGCTTCGGACTGCCGGTGGATGGCGGACTCGATGGTGGACATGCGGTCTTGGTTTTCTCGAAGAGGGCGTTGGGCAGACAGCGCGCGGATGGGGCCCTCAGCGCGCGAAGAAGGTCTTGCCTTCGGCGGCCATCGCGCGCAGGCTCTTCGGCGGCTCGAAGCGCGGGCCGTGGCGGCGTGCCAACTCGTCGCAGTCGGCCACGAAGGCGGCAACGCCGCGGCTGTGGATCTGTCCGATCGGGCCGCCAAGGCAGGCCGGGAAACCCCAGCCGAGGATGGCGCCGACGTCGGCGTCGATCGGCGCTCGCAGCACACCTTCCTCGAGGCAGCGCACCGTTTCGATGGACTGGACCGCCATCAGCCGCTGCTTGACCTCGGCCACGCCCGGCTGCACCGACGCCGGCTTCCACAGGCCGGCCAGGCCGGCCCACAGGTGCTTCGTGGCACCCTGCGGATACTCGTAGAAGCCCTTGCCGGCCTTCTTGCCAAGGCGGCCGAGGGCGCTGTCGACCATGCGCTCGCAGACCTCGTCGATGGCGCTGCGCTGGTAGGCCGAGCCCAGGTCGTCGGCGGTCTGGCGGCGGATGCGGGCCATCAGTTCGAGCGAGACCTCGTCGGCCAGGGCCAGCGGCCCCACCGGCATGCCGGCCATGCGGCCGGCGTTCTCGATCAAGGCCGGCGCCACGCCTTCGGCCAGCAGCGTCAGGCCTTCGCCGACATAGGTGGAGAACACGCGGCTGGTGTAGAAGCCTCGGCTGTCGTTCACGACGATGGGCGTCTTGCGCAGCGCCTTCACGAAGTCGAGCGCGCGGGCCAGGCAGGATTCGCTCGTCGCCTTGCCGACGATGACCTCGACCAGCGGCATCTTCTCGGCCGGCGAGAAGAAGTGCAGGCCGATGAAGTTGGCCGGCCGCGCCGAGGCCTGCGCCAGGCCGCTGATGGGAAGCGTCGAGGTGTTGCTGGCGAAGATGGCGTCGGGCGCGAGCTGGGCCTCGGCCTTGCGGGTCACGTCGGCCTTCAGGGCGCGGTCCTCGAACACGGCCTCGACCACGATGTCGCAGCCGTCCAGCGCCGCGAAGTCGGCCGTGGGGCGAATGCGGGCCGCCAGCGCGGCGCATTTCTCGGCGCTCAGGCGGCCCTGCTCGGCCTGCTTGGCCCAGCGCGCCTCGCCATAGGCCTTGCCGCGCGCCGCGAGCTCGGACGTGGTGTCCAGCAGCACCACATCGAGCCCGGCCTCGGCCGCCGCGCAGGCGATGCCGGCACCCATCATGCCGGCGCCGAGGATGCCGACGCGGCGGTAGCTGGCCGGCGGCACGCCCTTGGGCCGGGCGGCGAGCTTGTTGGCTTCGCCGATGCCGAAGAACAGCGTGCGGATCATGTTCTTCGACACCGGGCCGACGGTGAGCTTGACGAACTCGCGCCCCTCGATCTTCAGGGCGGTGTCGATGTCGACCTGGCAGCCGTTGTAGACGCAGCTCATGATCGCTTCGGGCGCCGGATAGTTGCCGAAGGTCCTGGCGCGCAGCAGCGCATTGCCGGCGGTGAAGGTCTCGTATCCGGCGGGGCTTTGCACCGGACCGCCGGGAAGCTTGAAGCCCTTGCGGTCCCAGGGCTGGACCGCGTCCTCGGGCTTCGCCGCCAGCAGCCAGGCGCGTGCGCGCGCCAGCAGTTCGGCCGGCGGCACGACCTCGTCCACCATGCCGGCCTTCAGCGCCTGCGCCGGCGAGACCTTCTTGCCTTCCAGCAGGTAGGGCAGGGCGGGCCGGATGCCGATCAGCCGCGGCAGACGCTGCGTGCCGCCGCCGCCGGGCAGCAGGCCCAGGCCCACCTCGGGCAGGCCGATCTGCGCCTTCGGGTTGTCGGCGGCGATGCGGCGGTGGCAGCTCAGCGCCACCTCGTAGCCGCCGCCCAGCGCGCTGCCGTTGAGCGCCGCGACGAAGGGCTTGCCGCTCTTCTCGATGCCGCGCATCAGGGCGTGCAGCTCTTCGGTGAAGCGGGTCATGGCCTGCGCGTCGCTGAAGGCCAGCAGCATGTTCAGGTCGCCGCCGGCGATGAACTCCGGCTTGGCCGAGGTGACGATCACGCCCTTGACGGCGGGATCGACGATGGCGCGCCGCACCGCGGCCGCATAGGCGGCCATCGAGGCCGCGTTGAGGACGTTCATCGGCGCATCGCTCATCTGCCACGTCAATGTGGCGATGCCGTCGGCGCCTGCTTGGTAGTCGATGCTCATGGTGAGGATTCCCGATCGGCGCGGTTCAGACGCGCTCGATGATGGTGGCGGTGCCCATGCCGGCGCCCACGCACAGCGTGGCCAGCCCGGTGGCAAGGTTGCGGCGCTCGAGCTCGTCGAGCAGGGTGCCGAGGATCATGGCCCCGGTGGCACCCAGTGGATGGCCCATCGCGATGGCACCGCCGTTGACGTTCATGCGCGCGTGCGGCACGTTCATCACCTCCATGAAGCGCAGCACCACCGATGCGAAGGCCTCGTTGAGCTCGAACAGATCGATGTCGGAGCAGGACATGCCGGCGAGCTTGAGCGCCTTCTCGGCCGAGAACGACGGGCCGGTGAGCATGATGGTCGGCTCGCTGCCGACGGAGGCGAACGAGCGGATGCGCGCGCGCGGCTTCAGGCCCAGCCGCTGGCCGACCTCGGCGTTGCCGATCAGCACGGCGGCCGCGCCGTCGACGATGCCCGAGGAGTTGCCGGCGTGGTGCACGTGTTCGATGCGTTCGAGCTGCGGGTAGCGCTGCAGCGCCACCGCGTCGAAGCCGGCACGCTCGCCCTGGAGCTTGAACGAGGGTTCGAGCTTGGCCAGCGATTCGATCGTGGTATCGGGGCGCATGTGTTCGTCGCGGTCCAGCACCACCAGGCCGTTGACGTCGCACACCGGGACGATCGAGCGCGCGAAGCGGCCCTCGGCCCACGCGGCGGCGGCGCGGCGCTGGCTTTCCAGCGCATAGGCGTCGACGTCGGCGCGCGAATGCCCGTACAGCGACGCGATCAGGTCGGCGGAGATGCCCTGCGGCACGAAGTAGGTTGGCAGCGCCACCGCCGGGTCGGCCGGCCAGGCGCCGCCGCCGGTGCCCATGGGCACGCGGCTCATGCTCTCGACGCCGCCGCCGACGGCCAGCGGCGACTGGCCCGACATCACCTTGGCCGTGGCCATGTTGCAGGCCTCCAGGCCCGAGGCGCAGTAGCGGTTGATCTGCACCCCCGGCGCCGACTCGTCGTAGCCGGCCACCAGCGCCGCGACGCGGGCGATGTTGGCGCCCTGTTCGCCGACCGGCTCCACACAGCCGAGGATAACGTCGTCGACCTGCGCGGTGTCGAGCCGGTTGCGATCGCGCAGCGCCTGCAGCGCGGTGACGGCCAGGTGGATCGGCGTGCTGCCGTGCAGCGCGCCGGAGGCGCGGCCCTTGCCGCGCGGGGTGCGCACGGCGTCGTAGATGAATGCTTCGGTCATGGGCTGATGGGGTTGGGGTGAGGGTGGGACGACGGCCCGCCGGCGCTTCGGCCGCGCGGCGCGTCACAGCGTGCGGCCGACGATCTCCTTCATGATCTCGTTCGTGCCGCCGTAGATGCGGGAGACGCGGGCGTCGGCATAGGCGCGCGCGATCGGGTACTCCCACATGTAGCCGAAGCCGCCGAACATCTGCAGGCAGTCGTCGAGCAGCCGGCAGTGCAGGTCGGTGGTCCAGTACTTGGCCATGGCGGCGGTCGCGGCGTCGAGCTGCCCGTGCAGCAGTTCGTCCATCAGCCGATCGACGAAGACGCGCATCACCTGCACCTGCGTCTTCCATTCGGCCAGGCGGAAACGGTTGTGCTGGAAGTCGATGATGCGCTGGCCGAAGGCCTTGCGCTCCTTGGTGTAGTCCAGCGTCCACTGCAGCGCGGCCTCGGCGCCGGCGGCTGCGCCGATGGCGATCTGCATGCGCTCCCAGGCCAGCTCCTGCATCAGCAGGACGAAGCCCTTGCCTTCGCCGCCGAGGATGTTGGCGGCCGGCACGCGCACGCCGTCGAAGAACAGCTCCGACGTGTCCTGCGCCTTCATGCCGATCTTCTCGAGGTTGCGGCCGCGCTTGAAGCCGGCCCGGTCGGTCTCCACCAGCACCAGCGAGGTGCCCTTGGCGCCGACGGACGGGTCGGTCTTGGCGACCACGATCACGAGGTCGGCGTTCTGGCCGTTGGTGATGAAGGTCTTCTGGCCGTTGACGAGGTAGTCATCGCCGTCTCGCAGCGCGGTGGTGCGCACCGCCTGCAGGTCGCTGCCGGCGCCGGGCTCGGTCATCGCGATGGCGCCGATGACCTCGCCACGCGCCATCGGCGGCAGCCAGCGCCGCTTCTGCTCCTCGCTGCCGTAGGCCAGGATGTAAGGGGCGACGATGTCCGAGTGCAGCCCGAAGCCGATGCCGCTGGCGCCGGCGCGGGCCACCTCCTCGATCAGCACGGCGCTGTGCAGGCGGCTGCCGCCGCCGCCGCCGTAGGCCTCGGGGATGGCGGGGCACAGCAGCCCGGCCGCGCCGGCCCCGCGCCACACGGAACGCGGCACGATGCCTTCTGCCTCCCAGCGCGCATGGTGGGGTGTGACCTCGCGGTCGAAGAAGCGCCTGACCTGCTCGCGGAAGAGGTCGTGCTCGGCGGTGAAGAGGGGGCGTTGAAGCATGGCGCTCGAGTGGCTCGAATTGTCGTTGCCTGGATTTTCGACCTAACGCTTGTTAGCTGGTATAGTGTAAGCGATGACGCAACAGGTGGATAGCCATCGACGGCAGGAAATCCTGAGGGCCGCAGCCAGCCTGTTCAGGCGGCAGGGGTTCGAGCGCACCTCGGTGCGCCAGATTGCGGTCGAACTGGGCATCAAGTCGGGCTCGCTCTTCTATCACTTCGCCACCAAGGAAGAACTCCTCGTCACGGTGATGGAAGAGGGCATCCGCGACGTGCATGCGTCAGTGCAGGAGGGCTTGGCCACCGAGTGCAGGTTGCCGGAGCAGTTGCTGGCCATGGTGCGCCGCCACCTGACCGCGCTGCTCGGGGCCAACCTGGACGCGCTGATGGTGTTGGTGTACGAGTGGCGGAGCCTCTCCGAGCCGGCGGTGCGGCGGGTGATGGCCTCGCGAAATCGCTACGAGGATCTCTGGGACCGCGCCATCCGTGCTGCTGCTGCGAACGGTTGGGTCGACTCCGATGTAGTTCTCGTGCGGCAGACCGTGCTCGGTGCGCTGAACTGGGCCGGGCAGTGGTATCGAGCGAGCAGCCGGCTGGGCGTCGACGGGTTGTCGACACGCATGTTCGCCATCCTGATGCCTGCGGTGCACGCGCAATTGGGCTGCGGATCACAGCAGGGTATCGCCCGCGGCGCTTGTGTCGCCGATCTTTCCGACGTTGTCGCCGATTGTTCGGGGCGGGCGGCGAGTTCCATCACACCACAGCTTCCGGCTGCCGAGGAGTTTCCATGACCGCAGTCTCAACGATGATGCGTGCGGCCCTGTCGCTGAACCACTTCCTGGATCGTGCGGGGCGGTATCACGCTGACGTGGAGATCGTGAGCCGCATGCCGGACAAGTCGCTGCACCGCCACACCTTTCGCGACTTCCACCGGCGTGCGCTGGCCTTGGCGGAGGTGTTGGTCGCGGCGGGTGTCCAGCCCGGCGACCGCGTGGCCACCTTGAGCTGGAATCACTACGCGCACCTCGAGTGCTATTTCGGCATTCCGGCTGCCGGCGCGGTGATGCACAACCTCAACTTGCGTCTGTTTCCGCATGACCTGGCGTTTATCGTCAACCATGCCAAGGACCACATCCTCATCGTCGACGACGTGCTGCTGCCCTTGTTGGCGCAGTTCTCGAAGGATGTGAAGTTCGAGCGCATCATCGTCGTGCCCTTGACAGGCAAGCCGGTTCCGGCCGGCTACGACGACTACGAGGAACTGTTGCGCAAGGCCAGCGGCCGCTTCGAGCCGGTGGCGGTGGACGAGCACGCGCCCTGCGGCATGTGCTACACGTCCGGAACGACGGGCCACCCGAAGGGCGTCGTGTATTCGCACCGTTCGACGGTTCTGCACACGTTGGTGGCCGCCCTGCCGGGTGCGCTCGGGGTGTCCGATACCGACACCGTGCTGCCGGTGGTGCCGATGTTCCACGCCAACGCCTGGGGCCTGCCGTACCTGGCAGTGTTCGTGGGGGCCAGGCTCGTGATGCCCGGGCCGCATCTCGACGCCGAGTCGCTGCTCGACCTGTTTCAGCGCGAACGCGTCACCATCACCGGCGGCGTCCCGACGATCTGGCTGTCGATCCTGCAGGCGCTGCGCAGCGCTCCGAGCCGCTGGGATCTGGTGCCTGGCATGCGCATGCTCGTCGGCGGCTCGGCCGCTCCGGAGTCGCTGTTCCGGGGCTTCGACGAATTCGGGCTCGAGGTCGGCACCGCCTGGGGCATGACCGAGACTTCACCGCTGGGCACGGTGTCGGCGCTGACGGCGGCAATGAGGGCGCTGCCCGAGGATCAGCAGTATGCGTTGCGCGTCAAGCAAGGGCGTGCCGCACCTCTCGTCGAGATCCGGCTGATCGGCGAGCAAGGCGAGGTCGCCTGGGACGGGCAGTCGGCCGGCGAAATCCAGGTTCGCGGTCCATGGATCACCGGCAGCTACCACGAGATGCCGGTCAGAGAGAGCAGCTTCACGGCCGATGGCTGGCTGCGAACCGGAGACGTGGGCTGCATCGACGAGCACGGCTTCCTGCGTCTGACCGACCGCACCAAGGACCTGATCAAAAGCGGCGGCGAGTGGATCAGTTCGGTCGATCTGGAGAATGCGATCATGGGCCACCCGGCGGTGCTGGAAGCCGCCGTGATCGCCGTGCCGCACCCGCGCTGGGCTGAGCGGCCGCTGGCCGTCATCGTGTTGCGGCCCGGCATGTCGGCCACCGCCGAAGAGATCCAGCAGTACGGTTCGCGCACGTTCGCGAAGTGGCAGGTGCCGGATGCCTACGAGTTCGTTGCGGAGATTCCCCGCACGTCCACGGGCAAGTTCCTGAAGACCAAGCTGCGTGACATGTACAAGGACTGGGCCTGGCAGGGTGCTTGAAGGTCCGCCGGCATCACCCTGGGGCAGCCTGGGCCGTGCAGATCTGCGTGCCGCGTTTATCCTGGTTCGCCATTTGCGTTCAACGATAGGAGTGTTTTTGAAGTGAAGATTCTCGTCGCCGTGAAACGGGTTCTGGACTACAACGTCAAGGCCCGAGTGAAGTCCGATGGTTCGGGGGTCGACCTCGCGAACCAGAAGCTGTCGATGAACCCCTTCGACGAGATCGCCTGTGAAGAGGCGGTGCGTCTGAAGGAGGCCGGGGTGGCCACCGAGGTCATCGCCGTCTCGTGCGGTCCGGCGGGATGCCAGGAGACGCTGCGCAGTGCGATGGCGATCGGCGCAGACCGTGGCGTGCTGGTCGAGACCGACGGGGCGCTCGAGCCGCTGGCGGTGGCCAAGCTGGTGAAGCACGTCGCCGAGAAGGAGGGCGTCCAACTGGCGATCTTCGGCAAGCAGGCGATCGACGACGATGCCGGGCAGGCAGGGCAGATGTTCGCCGGACTGATGGGTTGGGGCCAGGCCACGTTCGCGTCGAAGATCAAGGTCGAGGGCGGCACCGCGCTGGTCACGCGCGAGATCGACGGCGGGCTGGAGAACCTGAAGCTCAAGCTGCCCGTCGTCGTGACGACCGACCTGCGCCTCAACGAGCCCCGCTTCATCACGCTGCCCAACATCATGAAGGCGAAGAAGAAGCCGCTCGAGGTGCTGAAGGCGGCCGATCTCGGACTCGACTTGGCGCCGCGCACGACGACGCTGCGCGTCGACGAGCCGGCCGCTCGCAAGGCGGGCATCAAGGTGGCCGACGTGGCGGAACTCGTCAAGCGGCTCAAGGAAGAAGCGAAGGTGCTGTGACATGACGATTCTGATCATTGCGGAACATGACGGCGCCGCGCTCAAGCCGTCGACCCTGAACACCGTGGCTGCGGCCGCCAAGATCGGTGGCGACATCCACGTGCTGGTGGCCGGCAGCGACTGCGCAGGCGCCGCCTCTTCCGCAGCCGCTGTGGCCGGCGTCGCCAAGATCCTGGTGGCCGATGCCGTCCACCTGTCGTCACAGTCCGCCGAGAACCTGGCAGCGGTGGTCGTGGCCTGCGTGCAGGGCGATTCGGCCTGCACCCACGTGCTGGCGCCTGCGACGCCGTTCGGCAAGAACGTGCTGCCGCGCGCGGCAGCACTGCTGGACAGTTCGCAGATCTCCGACGTCGTCGCGATCGAGGCGCCGGACACCTTCGTGCGCCCGTTCTATGCTGGCAATGCGGTGGCGCGAGTGAAGTCCTCCGACAAGGTGAAGGTGCTGAGCGTCCGCACCACCGCGTTCGATCCGGTCGCGACGACGGGCGGCGGCGCCACCGTGCAGGCCATCTCGGCGGGCGCCGACCTGGGCCTCTGCGAACTGCTGGGCCGACAGGTTGTCAAGCTCGAGCGCCCGGATCTGACGGCCGCTTCGATCATCGTCTCGGGCGGACGGGGTCTGGGCTCGGCCGAGAAGTTTCGCGAAGTGCTTGAGCCGATGGCCGACAAACTGGGCGCGGCGCTGGGCGCCTCGCGGGCCGCTGTGGATGCGGGCTATGCACCAAACGACTACCAGGTGGGCCAGACGGGCAAGATCGTTGCGCCGCAGCTCTACGTGGCGGTTGGCATTTCAGGCGCGATCCAGCACTTGGCAGGCATGAAGGACAGCAAGGTCATCGTGGCGATCAACAAGGACCCCGATGCGCCGATCTTCCAGGTGGCCGACTATGGGCTGGTGGCCGATCTGTTCACGGTGGTGCCGGAATTGACCGGAGCGGTCTGAACGGCCTGCAGTCCGCAGCCGAGCGCGGGGATGTTTCGGCACCTGTCGGCTCGCTCCTCTGATATGGAGACAAACCTTGTCCAAGTCGAACGCTTCCACGGTCACTGCCGGGGTCCCCGGCCCCGGGCAGATCGCTCGCGTCACCATCGGGGACTTCCTGCGCCGCTGCGCGGCTCGTGACAGAGCCAAGACGGCGTTCGTCCTCGGGGATGCGCGGCTTTCCTATGGGGACTTCAATGACCAGGTGACCCGCTGTGCCAATGCGTTCCTGGCCAGCGGTCTTAGATCAGGCGATCGTGTTGCCACGCTGTGCGGCAATTCGCTGCAGTTCCTCATTGCGATGTTCGGCATCCATCGGGCCGGTCTGGTGTGGGTGCCCATCAACATTGGCCTGGGCGGCGACGACGTCCGGTTCATCCTCGAGCATTCGGAGTCGCGTTTCGTCCTGGTCGACGCGGCGCTCATCGCCCGCCCCGAGTTGGCAAGGCTGCTCGCTGCCACGCCCGGGCGCGGTTGGGTGCTCGAAGGGGCTGGCCAGGCCGACTTCGGAGCGTTCGCACAGGCAATTTCGCAGCAGCCGGTCGTGGAGCAGGAGGTCGAGATCCACGACCGCGACGTGGCGCAGATCATGTACACGAGTGGGACCACGGGGCGGCCGAAGGGCGTCATGCAGAGCCATCTCTCGGTGGTCATGGCGGCAATGAACAATGCCATCGAGTTCGGCCTGTGGCGCGACGCGATCTGCAATGCGACCTTGCCGCTGTTTCATTGCGCACAGCACACGCTGGTCTGCGGGCTGCTGGCCGCCGGCGGTACGGCGATCGTCACCAAGAGCTTCGACCCTGGCCAGATGCTCGAGATCATCGAGCGGGAGCGGTTGACCTTCTTCATGGGCCTGCCCTTGATGCATCAGGCGTTGCTCGAGCATCCGTCACGACCCGGGCGCGACCTGTCTAGCCTGCGCATGTGCATGTATGCGATGGCGCCCATGCCCGAAACCCTTTTGCGCCGATTGATCGCCGAGATCTGTCCGAACTACATGCTGGGGACCGGGCAGACCGAGATGTACCCGCTGACCGTGGCGTTCCGGCCTGAAGAGCAACTCCGACGCTTCGGCTCGTACTGGGGCGTCAGCGCGATGATCAACGATACCGCCGTCATGGACGATGCGGGAAATCTGCTTGGCGACGGAGAGGTTGGCGAGATCGTGCACCGAGGCCCGAACGTGATGGAGGGCTACTTCAAGAACCTGAAGGCCACGGATGAGGCGCGTGCCCACGGTTGGCACCACACCGGCGACCTCGGCATGTGGGTCGACGCTCAGCTCATGTTCAAGGACCGCAAGAAGGACATGATCAAGACCGGCGGGGAGAACGTGCCGTCGATCAAGGTCGAGGCGGTGCTGCTGCGACATCCGGCGGTGGCGAATGCGGCGGCGATCGGACTGCCGCATGCGCGTTGGATCGAAGCAGTGACGGCGGTGGTGGTCAGACGCCCTGGCGCGGAGGTCAGCGAGGAGGAACTGCTGCAGCACTGCCGCGAACATCTGGGCGGCTTCGAGGTGCCCAAGGCCGTGGTGTTCGTCGATGCACTGCCGATGACCAGCACGGGCAAGATCCAGAAGCATCCGCTGCGCCAGCAACTGCAGACCCTCTATGCCGACCGCGCCGGATGAGTCGGTCGGGGCTTCTTGGTCTAACGTTTGTTAGATTAAAGTACGCGTCTCGCGCTTCGCCATCCCCCATTTCATGACCGCTACTGCAGAACGTCACCCAGAGCTCCGCGCTGCGTTGAGAGACCTGTTCAAGCGCTTCCCGGACGAGTACTTCCGCAAGGTCGACGCGGCGCGCGGCTACCCCGTGGAGTTCGTCGACGCGCTCACCGAGGCCGGCTGGCTGGCGGTGATGATTCCGGAGGAATACGGCGGCGCCGGCCTGGGCTTGGCAGAGGCCTCGGTGGTGATGGAGGAGGTGAACCGCTGCGGCGGCAACGCCGGCGCCTGCCATGGCCAGATGTACAACATGGGCACGCTGCTGCGCCACGGCTCGGTGGAACAGAAACGCCGCTATCTGCCCGGCATCGCCAGCGGCAAGCTGCGCCTGCAGAGCATGGGCGTCACCGAGCCCAGCACCGGCACCGACACCACCCAGCTCAAGACCACCGCGCTGCGCCGCGGCGATCGCTACGTCGTCAACGGCCAGAAGGTGTGGATCTCGCGCGTGCAGCACAGCGACCTGATGATCCTGCTGGCGCGCACCACGCCGCTGGCAGAGGTGAAACGCAAGTCCGAGGGCATGTCGATCTTCATCGTCGACCTGCACCAGGCTGTCGGCAAAGGCATGACAGTGCGCCCGATCCCGAACATGGTCAACCACGAGACCAACGAACTGTTCTTCGAGAACCTGGAGATCCCGGCCGAGAACCTGATCGGCGAGGAGGGCAAGGGCTTCAAGTACATCCTCGACGGGCTCAACGCCGAGCGTACGCTGATCGCGGCCGAGTGCATCGGCGACGCGCGCTGGTTCGTCGCGCGCAGCGCGGCCTATGCGCGCGAGCGGCGCGTGTTCGACCGCCCGATCGGCCAGAACCAGGGCGTGCAGTTCCCGATCGCCGAGAACCACATCGAGACCGAGGCCGCCGACCTGATGCGCTGGCGCGCCTGCGACCTCTTCGACGCGCACCAGCCCTGCGGTGCCGAGGCCAACATGGCCAAGTACCTCGCCGCCAAGGCGTCGTTCGAGGCCGCCAACGTGGCCATCCAGACGCACGGCGGCTTCGGCTTCGCCTGCGAATACGACGTGGAGCGCAAGTTCCGCGAGACGCGGCTGTACCAGGTGGCGCCGATCTCGACCAACCTGATCCTGTCGTACGTGGCCGAGCATGTGCTCGGGCTGCCGCGCTCGTTCTGAAGGCCTGCACCATGCTTCCGTTGCAAGGGATGCTCGTCGTCACCCTCGAGCACGCCATCGCCGCCCCGTTCTGCACCCGGCAGCTTGCCGACCTGGGGGCGCGCGTGATCAAGGTCGAGCGCCCCGGCGAAGGGGACTTCGCGCGCGCCTACGACACGCGTGCGAAAGGCTCGGCCTCGCACTTCGTGTGGTGCAACCGCGGCAAGGAGAGTCTGACGCTCAACCTCAAGCATGCCGCCTCGCGTGCAGTGCTCCAGGAACTGGTGGAACGCGCCGACGTGCTGGTGCAGAACCTGGCGCCGGGCGCTGCGGCGCGCATGGGCCTGGACCACGCGAGCCTCGCGCCGCGCAATCCGAAGCTCGTGGTCTGCGACATCTCGGGCTACGGCGACGGCGGGCCGTTCACCGAGAAGAAGGCCTACGACCTGCTGATCCAGAGCGAATCGGGCTTCGTGTCGGTGACCGGCACGCCGGAGCAGCCGTCCAAAGCGGGCCTGTCGATCGCCGACATCGCCGCCGGCATGTACGCCTACAGCAGCGTGCTGGCGGCGCTCCTCGAGCGATGGCGCACCGGGCGCGGCAAGCGGCTCGAGATCTCGATGCTGGAGGCGATGTCCGAGTGGATGGGCTTCCCGCTCTACTACACGCTCGACGGCCAGCCTCCGCCGCCGCGCGCCGGCGCCTCGCACGCGGCGATCTACCCCTACGGCCCGTTTGCCTGCGGCGACGGGCGCAAGGTCGTGCTCGCGGTGCAGCACGACCGCGAATGGGCCACCTTCTGCGACAAGGTGCTGCACAGGCCGGAGCTGGCCGGGCAGTACAAGGGCAATGCCAAGCGCCTGGCCGAGCGCGAGACGCTGCGCGAGGTCATCGAGCAGGTGTGCGCGGGCCTCACCGGCGAACAGCTCGTCGAACGACTGGAGGATGCGCAGATCGCGTACGGCCGCCTCAACGAGATGGCCGATCTGTGGCAGCACGCGCAGCTCCGCGCCCGTGCGCGTTGGACCGAGATCGGCACCCCCGGCGGTCCGGTGCCGGCGCTCTACCCACCGCACCACGTGGCCGGCGAGGCGCCGCCGCCGATGGGGTCGGTGCCGGCACTGGGTGCGCATACCGACGCCATCCTGGCCGAGCTCGGGCGCTCTGCCGACGAGATCGCACGGCTGCGGGCCGAGCGCGCCGTCTGAACGCTGGATCGAACGCACAGCGGCGCAAGCGGAGACCGAAATGAACGACCACCCGTCGGCCACGCTGGCCGCCTTCGCCGCCACGCTGCGCGTGCAGGATATCCCGGCGCCGGTGGTGCGCCGCACTGAGGACTTGTTCCTCGACTGGTTGGGCTCCACGCTTGCGGGCAAGAGTGCCCGTGCGGTGCAGGCCATCGAGCGCTACGCGCTGGCGATGGGGCCCGCGCTGCGTGCCGGCGACGAGGGCGGGGCCGAGGTGCTGATCTCGCGCCGCCTCACGTCGCCGCACTTCGCCGCGATGGTGAACGCCGCGGCCTCGCATGTCGTCGAGCAGGACGACGTGCACAACGGCTCGGTGTTCCATCCGGCCGCGGTGGTCTTTCCGGCGGCGCTCGCCACGGCGCAGGCCATCGGCTGCAGCGGGCGCGAGCTGCTCGCGGCGTCGGTCGCCGGCTACGAAGTCGGCATCCGCGTCGGCGAATTCCTCGGCCGCTCGCACTACCGCATCTTCCACACCACCGCGACCGCCGGCACGCTGGCCGCCGCTGCGGCCACCGGCCGGCTGCTCGGCCTCGACGCCACGACGATGCTGCACGCGTTCGGCAGCGCGGGCACGCAGGCCGCTGGCCTGTGGGAGTTCCTGCGCGACGCGGCCGATTCCAAGCAGCTGCACTGCGCCCATGCGGCCTCGGCGGGCCTGGCCTCGGCCTGGCTGGCCAAGGACGGCTTCACCGGCGCGCGCCGCATCCTGGAGGGCGAGCAGGGCCTGGGCGCCGGCATGTCGAGCGATGCCGACCCGGCGCGGCTGGTCGCGGGACTCGGGCAGCGCTGGGCCACCGCCGAGACCTCCTTCAAGTACCACGCCTCGTGCCGCCACACCCACCCGAGCGCCGACGCCTTGCAGGCGCTGATGCGGCGCGAGCGCCTCGCCGCCGACGACATCGCCGCGGTGGCGACTCTGGTGCACCAGGGCGCGATCGACGTGCTGGGCCGCGTCGTCGTGCCGGCCACCGTGCACCAGGGCAAGTTCTCGATGGGCACCGTGCTCGGCCTGGTGGCGGAGTTCGGCCAGGCCGGCCTCGACGAGTTCGACCGCCACTTCCTCGCCCCGCGCGTGGCCGCCTTTCGCGACCGCGTGGCGATGCGGCTGGACGCCGAGGTCGACGGCGCCTATCCGCAGCGGTGGATAGGCAAGGTCGAGGTGCGCACCACCGACGGGCGCCTGCTGCACGCACGTGTGGACGAGCCCAAGGGCGACCCCGGCAACACGCTGAGCCGCGCCGAGCTGGAGGACAAGGCACGCCGCCTGGCTGCCTACGGCGATGCCGCCACGCCGGCGGAAATGGACGGCTTGATCGCCCGGACCTGGGCGCTGGCCGACACGCCGCGCCTCGGTCGCCTGCTGCCATGACGGCCCCGGCAGCGGCGCCGCGCGCCTACCTGTTCGTGCCGGCCGACCGGCCCGAGCGCTTCGCCAAGGCGCGCGCTTCGGGCGCCGACGCGGTGATCGTCGACCTCGAGGACGCGGTCGCGCCCGACGTGAAACCGCGCGCCCGCGACGCGCTCGCGACGGCGCTCGACGAGGCCGCTCCGCTGATCGTGCGCGTCAATGCCGCGGGCACGCCGTGGTTCGACGACGACCTCGAGCTATGCCGCCATCCCGGCGTCGCCGCCGTGATGCTGCCCAAGGCCGACGGGATCGACGCCGTGTGCCACGCGTTCGAGACCTCGTTCAAGGACGTGCTGCCCATCATCGAGTCGGCCCGCGGCATCGAGGAGGCGCGCGCGATCGCGCGCGTGCCCGGCGTGACCCGGCTCGCGTTCGGCAGCATCGATCTCGCCGTCGACCTGGGCATCGACTGCGCGCCCGACGGCGCGGAAGCAGAACTGCAGCCGTACCGCGCGCAGGTCGTGCTGGCATCGCGGCTCGGCGGCCTGGCTGCGCCGGCCGACGGCGTGAGCATCGCGCTCGACGACACCGCGCGCCTGCAGGCCGATGCCGAGCGCGCGCGCCGCATGGGCTTCGGCGCCAAGCTGTGCATCCACCCCCGGCAGATCGCCGTCGTGCAGGCCGCGTTCACGCCCGAGCCCGCGCGCGTGGCCTGGGCGCAGCGCGTCTGCGCCGCGTTCGCCGCCTCCGGCGGCGCGGCGGTCGCCGTGGACGGCCAGATGATCGACGTGCCCGTCGTCGAGCGCGCCCGGGCAGTGCTGCGCAGCGCCGGGCTGGCGGGCTGAGTTCTTCCCCTCCATTCTTCCTTCTTCGATTCACCGAGGACTTCCCATGCCCCGCAAGACCAAGCCGATCCGCTCCGACATCGCCTGGAGTACGCCCGACCGCATCGAGGTGCGCGGCCGCAGCCTGCCCGACGACCTGCTGGGCAACATCAGTCTCGGCGACATGGCCTGGCTGCTGCTCGTCGGCCGCATGCCGACGCCGCAGGAGTCGACCGTGTTCAACGCCATCGCGGTCACGCTGGTGGAGCACGGCATCACGCCGAGCGCGCTGGCGGCGCGCATCACCTACGCCGGCGCGCCCGAGTCGCTGCAGGCCGCCGTCGCCGCGGGGCTGTGCGGCCTGGGCTCGGTGTTCGTCGGCTCGACCGAGGGCACCGCGAAGATGCTCTACGAGGCGCTGCCGCCCGGCACCCAGGGCGCCGACCTGGAGAAGATCGCGCGTGATGTGGTGGCTGGCTACCGCGAGCGCGGGCAGATCGTGCCCGGCCTCGGCCACCCGCTGCACAAGCCGGTCGACCCGCGTGCACCGCGGCTGTTCCGGATCGCCGCGGACAACGGCTTTTCGCGCGACTACGTGCGGCTCGAGCAGCTGATCTGCGCCGAGGCCGAGCGAACCACCGGCAAGATGCTGCCCGTCAATGCCACCGGCGCCATCGGCGCGATCTGCTGCGAGCTCGGCCTGCCGTGGAAAATCGTGCGCGGCGTGGGCGTGTTCGCCCGCGCGATCGGGCTCGTGGGCCACATCCTCGAGGAAAGCAACAGCCCGATGGCCGTGGAGATCTGGCAGCGCGTCGAGGACGAGGCCACGGCGCACATCCGCCCCGGCGCGCGTTGAAGAGGTCGGCCATGAACGAGAGCGACTCCTTGTCCACCATCCGGATCGTGCCCCTCCGGCGGCACGCGCAGCCGCCCGCGGACCGAACCGAGGCACGCTGGCCCGTCGAGCGCGTCGAGGCGCTGTTCGCGCTGCCGTTCAACGACCTGATCCACCAGGCGCAGCAAGTCCATCGCGAGCACTTCGACGCCAACGAGGTCCAACTGTCCACGCTGCTGTCGATCAAGACCGGCGGCTGCCCAGAGGACTGCGGCTACTGCCCGCAGTCGGTGCACTTCGACACCGGCGTGGCGGCCGGCAAGCTGCTCGGCGTGGACGAAGTGGCCGCCGCGGCACGCGCGGCGCGCGCGCAGGGCGCCTCGCGCTTCTGCATGGGCGCCGCCTGGCGCGAGCCCAAGGACCGCGACATCGAGAAGGTGGCCGAGCTGGTGCGCGCCGTCAAGGCCGAGGGGCTGGAGGCCTGCTGCACGCTCGGCATGCTCAGCGAAGGCCAGGCACGCGCCCTCAAGTCCGCCGGCCTCGACTACTACAACCACAACCTCGACACCGCGCCCGAGGCCTACGGCCGCATCATCTCCACGCGCACCTATGACGACCGCCTGCACACGCTCGAGCGCGTGCGCGACGCGGGCATCGGCGTGTGCTGCGGCGGCATCGTCGGCATGGGCGAGTCGCGCCGCGAGCGGGCGGGCCTGGTCGCGCAGATCGCCAACCTCGATCCGTACCCCGAATCGGTACCGATCAACAACCTGGTGCGCGTCGAGGGCACGCCGCTGGCCGACACGCCCGCGCTCGATCCGCTCGAGTTCGTGCGCACGATCGCGGTGGCCCGCATCACGATGCCCCGCGCGCGCGTGCGCCTGTCGGCCGGGCGGCGCGAGATGAGCGACGCCGTGCAGGCGCTGTGCTTCCTCGCCGGCGCCAACTCGATCTTCTATGGCGACAAGCTGCTCACCACCGGCAACCCGGACTGGGAAGCCGACCAGCGCCTGCTCGGCGCGCTGGGCATGCGCACCTGCTGAGGGCCGGCCATGTTCCGCCACATGCTCACATCGAAGATCCACCGCGCCACGGTGACCGCCTGCGAGCTGCACTACGAGGGCTCCTGCGCGATCGACGAAGACCTGCTCGACGCCGCCGGGCTGCGCGAGAACGAGCAGGTGCACATCTGGAACATCGCCAACGGCGAGCGCTTCGTGACCTACGCGATCCGCGGTGAGCGCGGCAGCGGCATCGTGTCGCTGAACGGCTCGGCCGCGCGCCGTGCCGCGGTGGGCGACCTGATCATCATCGCCGCCTTCGGCTTGGTGGCCGAGGACGAGCTGGACCGACGGCGCCCGAAGCTGGTGTTCGTCGACGGGCACAACCGGATCCGGGAGTTGCGTTCGGACATCCCCGTGCAGGGGGTCGAGGCATGAACGCGTCGGTACCTGCCGCGCCCGCCGAGCGCAAGGCGGTGTCGCTGCTGCGGCTGCGCGCGATGCTCGAGGCAGGCGAGAAGATCGCGATGCTGACCGCCTACGACGCCGGGTTCGCGCGCGCGGCCGACGACGCCGGGGTCGACTCCCTGCTCGGCGGCGATTCGCTCGGCATGGTGGTGCAGGGCGGCTCGAGCACCGTGCCGGTCACGCTCGAGGAGGTGGCCTACCACGTGCGCTGCGTCGCACGGGGCCGCCGGCATGCCTGGCTCATCGCCGACCTGCCCTTCGGCAGCTACGAGGAAAGCCGCGAGCAGTCGCTGCGTTCCAGCGCGGTGCTCGCCCGCGCGGGTGCCCAGATGGTCAAGCTCGAGGGCAGCTGGGCGGCGGAGACGGTACGCTTCCTGGTCGAGCGCGGCATCGTGGTCTGCGCCCACCTCGGGTTGACGCCGCAGTCGGCGTCCGCCCTCGGCGGCTACCGCGTGCAGGGCCGCGACGAGGCCGCCGCCGACCGCCTCGCGAGCGAGGCGCGCGCGCTGGCGGATGCGGGCGCGGCGATGCTGGTGCTCGAGCTGGTGCCGGCGGCGCTGGCGCGGCGGGTGCAGCAGGAGAATCCGGCGCTCGTCGTGATCGGTATCGGCGCCGGCGGCGACGTTGCCGGCCAGGTGCTGGTGCTGCACGACATGCTCGGCGTGACGGCCGCGCCGATGCCGCGTTTCGTGCGCGATTTCGGCCGCGAGGGCGGCGGCGTCCGCGAGGCGGTGCGACGCTACGTCGCCGCCGTGAAGGACGGCAGCTTTCCCGACGCGACGCTGCACACGTACTGAACTGCATCGAGCCGCACCCCATGCAAACGATCCACACCATTGCGGCACTCCGGCACGCGCTCGCGGGCTGCGGTGCGACCAGCTTCGTGCCCACGATGGGCAACCTGCACGAAGGCCATCTGGCGCTCGTGCGGGAGGCCGGGCGCCAGGGCGGCCCGGTGGTGGCGAGCATCTTCGTCAACCGCCTGCAGTTCGCGCCGCACGAGGACTTCGACCGATACCCGCGAACGCTGGCGCGAGACTGCGAACTGCTCGCGGAGGCGGGCTGCGACATCGTGTTCGCTCCGGACGAGAGCGAGTTCTACCCGCAGCCGCAGACCTACGCGGTGCGTCCGGACCCGGCGCTGGCCGACATCCTCGAGGGCGAGTTCCGGCCCGGCTTCTTCAGCGGGGTGTGCACCGTGGTGCTCAAGCTGTTCGCCTGCGTGCAGCCCGCCGTGGCCGTGTTCGGCAAGAAGGACTACCAGCAATGGAAGGTGGTTGGCCGCATGGTGGAGCAGTTCGCACTGCCGATCCGCATCGTCGGCGGCGAGACGGTGCGCGCCGAGGACGGCCTCGCGCTGTCCAGCCGCAACGGCTACCTGAACCCGGACGAACGGGCCCGCGCCGTCGGGCTTTCGCGCGCGCTGGCGCGCGTGCGCGACGCGTGGATGACGGGGGCACACGATGCGGCGGGTCTCGAGGCGTCCGCCGTGGCGGAGCTCCGGAGCGGCGGTTGGGTGTCGGACTACGTGAGCATCCGGCGACAGTCGGATTTAGTGGTGCCGACATCGCAGGATCGTGCGGTCGGCGCGCCGGTCGTCGTCCTTGCTGCTGCCCGAATGGGCTCGACACGACTGATCGACAACGTGGAGGGAGGCACGGCAGCCTTGTAGGATGAGCGTAGACGTGCGCCCGAAAGAGGTAGATAGCGATCGCAAGTTTGGCCACCTTTACTAAAACCTAGAACATCCGCTGCTAACCCCTTGCTGGACCTGGCGCTCCGCAATGCCCAAGTCCGCGCGAGGGCGTAACCAATAGGCTGTGCTTTCCCGGGCGGCGGAGGGTTCTGGCGCCCCTCAAAGCCGGCTCCACCCATTTCCGTCCTGAACTCCGCCCTCCACCCAAAGCAGCCTTGAATGGGGTAGTCGTACTTTTCGTGCAGATTGGTGCGCTTTGCTCCAAAAACCCATTGCACGACAGGCACTTACGCTATCGGCACTTCCGGGCGCTCCGTATTCCTCGTGCAGATTGGTGCGCTTTGGCCCCGGTGGCCACTTGAGCCCTGTCGATCGACACTCGCCAGTCGATCTGGTCAGACCTCTTCGCTCCGGTCGCGAAACTCCAGCTTGAACTGCCAGCCCTCGAAAGTCGCCACCATGCGACCGAGTTCATCCCAGGTGATCTCGCGACCATCGATGACGACCATCGGCACTCGGTGGTCAGCGTCGGGATCGCTGTCGACGGTACCGCGCAGGGTCAGGCGATCGTTCACCTGCGGTCCATATTCGGTGTCCTCGAGATGCGTGAGAGCCAAGGCCCGGCGCATCTTGCCGATGAGCTTGCCCAGCAACTCCAGAGGGTCGTCGTCTGGCCCCCCGATCACTTGAAACTCATACCCGGCCGGGCTGCCATCGCGCAGTTCGAACGCGTCGATCGCGATGCCGGGCCCGAACAGCCGGGTCCGGAACTGGAACTCGTGCTCGGCGCCGCGCTCGTCGACCATGCGCACGGGTTCGAAGTCGACGTGCTCGAACCCCTGCAGACCGAGTCGGCTGGCGGCGGCCTCGTTGAAGCATCGGCCGCAAAGCTTTCGGTAGCCACCCTCCATCGACCCGTAGTTCACGACATCGTGGCTCGCGGTGGGATTACGACAGCCGTCGCAGGTGATTGACTGCATGGGTGGTGTGGTGCGGTGTGTGTAGGCGAGACGAATGTAGGCTACGAACGCGGTGCCGCGAACCGATCGGCCACCTGCTTGGCCCGTCGGGCATCGTCGGTGTGCAGGTACATCGAGGTCGTGGCCAGCGAGGCGTGCCGCAGGTTGTCGCGCACCGTGGTCAGCTCGGCGCCTCCTTCGAGCAGGTGCGTGGCGTGCGTGTGCCTCGTCCAGTGCGGCGTCGCCCGCCGCAACTTCTCGGCGAGGGCCGGGGAGCCTTCCTCCACGACGTCAGCCACCGTGGCGAAGAACCGTTTCAGCACTCGCCACATCCGCCACGAGGAGATCCTGCTTCCATCCTCTCCAAGGCGGCCGATCAGCGAGGTCGATGGGCGCCACTTCGAAGGCGTCACGGGCAGCCCCCGTTGAGCAAGGTAGCGATCAAGAGCGGCACGGGCCAGCGGCGGGAGCACGACCTTGCCTGCCTTGTGGCCCTTGCCGACGACCCGGATCCAGGTGTCGCCGTGCGCGTCCGAGTCGATCGTCCCCAGTCGAGCGACCACGAGTTCGCTGATTCGCAGTCCCGTTGCGTAGGCGAAGTCCATCATGAAGCGCAGCCGCTGCGCCGCCGGCTCGCTCCAGCCATAGGACCACTCCAGGCCTTCGGCGACGACCCGGACGAGTTTCCACTCATGCTCGGTGAAGGCGTGTGACGTGTCGAGCTGCTCTGGCCGGCCGCCTCGCACCTTGACGCCGGCGAATGGGTTGGCCAGCGCGTAGCGCTGTTCGATCAGCCAGCGGTACATCGCGTTGAGCACCGACAGCGCGTAGGCCGTTGACCGCGCCGAGAGGTCACCCGTGAACGGACGCCATTCCGGCGTGGACCTCGGCCGAGGAGGTCCCACCCACCTCGCACGTGGACTGGGACGGCGCAGAAAGGCGCGATAGGCGACGGCGTCTTCAGTCGTCATCGACGACAGCGCCCGCCCGCGCTCGACGATCGCCCACAGGATCAGCCGCTCGGCCTCCTTGCGGTAGGCCCGCTGGGTTGCTGCCGACTCGTGCAGCGACAGCCAGGCGTTCACGGCCTGGTAGTCGTTGCTGGCGTCGAGCGCACAGCTGGCTCGCGGTGCTCGGAAGGTGCCCCGTGAACCATCGACATCTTCGGGCACGACCAGTCGCTCCCAGGGGATCAGGTCCTGCGTCTGGTTCACCGCGACCAGTGCGCGAGCGCGTTCGGTGAGCGCAGGATGCCGGGCAAAGAACGCCTCGATGCTGTGGGCGCCAGACGGCCCGAGGCCTGCAATGCCTGTCCACCAACGTCGGTGCCTGGGCACGCGCAGGGTCAGTTCGGCCAGCGTGCGAATGCCCACCGCGTGCAGTGCTCCCACGAGTCGCACAGGAAGCCAACGCTCGACGGCGTCGCCGATGAGAGGCTGCGGAGGCGGCATCCCGCGCAGTGTCTCGATGGCGGCAGCGGCGGCCTTGGCGAGCTTCCGGCCGGATGGACTGGCCGCCGACAAAGTTGCGGCCAGGTCCGCCTGCGCGCGGCCCGTCGCGAAGGCCACCAGCTGGCGCTTCACCCGCCCAATCACCGAGCGAGACGACGCGCCGGCAGTCCGGCGATCAGGCAGATAGCGATCCACGGCGGCGCGGCTGGGCACCCCTTCAAGCCAGGCGCGGAAGGCGGCCAGCGAAGCCTCGTCTGGCCAGGCCGGATCTGCGGGCATGCCGGGCGGCACTGACAGTGTTTATCTTGGTAGCACTGCTGATGAGCAGTTCGCCAGCAAACTCTCACCGCGGTGAGAGTCTCCGCAGGCTCAGCGCCGGGTGCTGTTGCGCACCAAGGTCGCCAGAACGGACCTCAAGTTCGCTGCCCACGAGGCAGGTGCAGCCCCAATGGAGGCTCCATGAAGCTGCCGCTCGCGGAGACCAGCCATCGGCCACGAGCGGCCCGTTGCACGGCGGCCAAGCAGCCTTTCGGATCAGCCCAATGGGCCGAGGTGCGTGGACATGCGGTCCACCGCCTCGGAGAGCGCTGGCAAGTCTTGTTCGACGACCAGCCAGACCGCCTCGACGTCAATGCCCAGATAGCCATGCACGATCACGTTGCGGAATCCGGCGAGTTCGCGCCATGGAATCTGCGGTTCGGTGCCCTTGATCTCGCTCGACAGCCGCTGGCTCGACTCGGTCAGGGTCTGCAGATTGCGGATCACCGCGTCTTGCACCAGCCGCGAGGCGTAGAAGCTGGCGCGTTCGGCGTTGGTGTACTCGAGGATCCTGTCCAGACAGTCGCGCATGTGCGCGAGCAGCACCCGGTCAGCCTCGGGGCCCGGGTTCACAGCGGCACGGCGCTGGCCACCACGCGCTGGCGCAGTGCGGGGTGCAAGCTCGCTTCGGTGACGACATCCACACGGCGGCCCAGCAATTCCTGCGCATCGAGCAACAGACCGCCCAGGGCAAGGGCGCTGGTCCCTGGGGCCAGGGTCACCAGTAGATCAACGTCACTGCTCTCGCTGTCGTCGCCACGGCTCATCGAGCCAAAAACCCGTACCCCCGTGACGCCGCGCCGGCGTGCCAGCGCCAGCAGTGCGTCGCGGTGGGTTTCGATCAGCGCATGCATCGGTGCCAGTGTAGCGATCCTGGGCCAACCCGGGGCGCCTGGAACCGAGCGGCTGCTTCAGGCCTGCGGGGCGAGTGGCCGCAGTGGGTCGTTCGGCATCCGCAAGCTGGCAATGGCCGGCGGCCGTAGGGCTTCGCATCTGCGACATTTGGGTCTCCGAGACTGGCTGCCGACCGCACGATCGGGGCCCCGATCGCCGCCAGCCAGTTGACATAATTAACCACGTCGCACAGAGGCAGCCCAAAACTCTCACCACTGGTGAGAGCGTTCTTGGGCAGATCGTAGGAGGGGTTGTTGTTTGATCGCCGACGCAGTCTCGGGCTGATCGAGGATGGGGTCGGCGCCGGCCTCGTCCCGGAAGGGAGGAGCGCACGGCGCCGTGATTGGCAGTATGTCTGCCTCAGCCGACCATCAGCGTGACCGGCGGCCCGTCGGCGGCGTGGCGGACGATGCGGTTGCCTGCGAGCTGCAGGCCGTCGCTTTCGACTTCGCAGAGCACCAGGCTGGGCAGTTGAAGCCCGAGTTCGGCGACTTTGCCACGCAAGGTCGAGATGTCGGTCCAGTCCAGCAGGGGCTCCTGCAGGCTTGTGTAGAGCATGTCGTTGCGCTCGTCGACGACCTGCAGAAAATAGTCCCCCAGCCGGCGATCGAAGCCGGCCACGACCTCGACCCTGCGCCCGTTCAGCCTTGCGGTCGCGAGGTGCTGGCTCATGGCCCCGGCTCCATCGCCTCAAAGACCGGAAGGCCATCGATGACGGCGGCCTCGCGATCGAACATCAGCCAGGCCACGCCTGCGGATTCGGCCACCTCGAAAAGCATGGCCAGATCGGGCTCCGAGGGCACGCGGTACTTCGGTGCCCCGACATAGACGAACCCGCCGCAGTCAGTCGGATAGGCGTTCACAGACAGGTCGTCATCGGCGAGCTTGTTGCGCGTCGCCGAACTCAGATGCTTCAGGGACAGGCTGGCCAGCATCTCGGCCTGCTGTCGCAGGCCGGCGGCGGGCAGGGTATGCATCTTGGCTTCCTCCTCGGGATGAACTGGGAGATGTGAGGGACTCGGTAGCCCGCCTGCCGGTCGTTGGCGCGCCTGACGTGCGCGTCGATCGAGTGGAGCGGGCAAACGTCATGCCGCAGTCGCGGCAGCGGAACCAGTGCAGGCGTCCGAGCGCGCCCAGGGGCACGCCGTCGCCGGCACAGCAGGGGCACGTCGGGGGCTTTCTGGCCGACATAGGCATCCTTGGTTGAAGTGGGATCGGCGAGAAAGGCACCGCCAAGGCGGCGCGCTTCTCGCGGCTGGGTGGCGCAGAGGAGGACCGCTGCACATGGCGTCAGAGCAGTCCGCGCTCGGCAAAGCTGACGCACTGGTCGCCGGCGACGACGAAGTGGTCGATGAGGCGGATGTCCACCAGCGCCAGCGCCGACTTCAGCGTCTGCGTCAGGAACTCGTCCGCGCGGCTCGGCTCGGCCTGGCCACTCGGGTGGTTGTGGGCCACCGCGATCGCGGCGGCGTTGCGGGCCAGAGCGCTCTTGACCAGTTCCCGCGGGTACACCGAGGTCTGGGTGAGCGTGCCTCGGAACACCTCCTCGTGGGCGATCAGCCGGTGATTGGCATCCAGGTACAGCGCGAGGAAGACCTCGTGCTGCAGGCCCGCGCAGCGCAGTCGCAGCCAGTCCCGAAGGACCTGGGGCGATGACATCACAGGCCCCTGCGCCATCCGGTCACGCAGCTCGCGCATCAGCAGCTCGCGGGCGACACCGAGGCGGCGCCTCAGGAGCTGCTGTGTGGCCGGGTCCTCGTGGGGCGTCTCCCGGTCGCTGACGCGCAGCGCAGCCGGCGTGGGGCAGGGCAATGGGTGGGCCCGCAGGCCCAGCATCTCTGCCACCAGGTCCTCCCGCGACGCATGGGCGGCCTCGGGCAGGTCTGGCAGATTATGAAGACCCTGGACAGGGTGGAAGTTCATGGCGTTCTCCTCTCGTGGCGAAAAGGAAGACGGGAACGCCGTTCCCGGTGGGGACTGGTGTCCCCGCAAGGGAAGGATGTGCAGACACACGACGGAACGTGGCCGGCACGGTGGCTCAGATGATCATCCGAGGCAGGTAACGACTGCGACGCCGCTGCCGCCGGTTCGGTCGGCATCGGAAACACTCCTGTCGGGAGTGGGTATGAGCCCGTGAAGTCTGCGCCATCGGCGCCGGGGATTCAACCGGGGTGGTGCCAGCGACCGCGCCTTTGCCGCGCTTGCCCGCGCAACAGACGCCTGGGTCCGTGCCTTGGTCGGTCATCGGTGCGCGGGGAGTTGGCACCGTTCGCATGACCGCACCGCGCGTGTCCGCGCCGTTGTGGCTGGGCCACGGCCTGCCCGGATGTCTTGGCGGGAGGACCGCAAAAGTGACACCGCAGAAGCACTCGGCTGTCACTGCAGAAATTTCTTCGCCGCGGGCAGCTGCGGATGTGCACAGACCTGCGCAGGCACGCGAAGATGCGCGGCTTCCCGACTAGGCCGACCCACATGCTGCGCTCCGGACACCAGCTTCGATTGACCCGACCCGAACGGGCGCGGCTGGCCCGCATCACCGCCATCGAGCCGGGGTCCATCCGCAGCGTCGCAGACCTGCAGGCCTACGTCCGCCGATGTAAGGCCCACTACTGGGGCCACTCCGAGGACACCCGCTTTCTGCACTGGCTGATCGAGCGTGAGGTGCAGTCCCTGACCGTTCGCTGAGCGCCCGTCGCCCTGTTCGCAGTCTCGGAAACAGGAACGCCCCCGGTGCTGGACCGAGGGCGTGCTGGGTGACGGCCTGGCGTGGATCTGGATCGCGCCGTCTGCAGGGCCTCGAACGTTCGACCGGATGGCTCAGCGGAACACGCGCGGCTCGACGCTTGCCCCGCGCATGAACGCGAGGTACGCACCGGCCTTGCCGATGTCGTCGAAGGTCGCCACGGGCTGCTCGTGCAGCACCACGGCCCAGGGACGGACATCGTCATCACTGGCGCGGATGCGCAGTTCCGGCGGCTGCCAGCGCGGGTGGCGGTACAGGGGCAGGCCGGTGTCCCAGTCCATCAGTGCCAGCACATGCGCACAGAGGATGGCCGTGCCGGCCGCCTCGCCCGGCTCGACGAGCAGGGGCACCTTCAGCAGGCCGGTCGAGCGGCCGACCGTGCCGACCACGTCGAACTCGTCGAGCCAGCTCGCGCCAGTGCCGGTGTCGCCCAGCACCAGCCGCACCTTGCGGCCGTCCCGGCGGCAGGTCTCCAGCACCCTCGCCAGGCGAGGGTCCGTGCCGGGGTCGAAGTAGGTGCCGTGGCCCTGGGCGGACTCGCCCCAAGCACGCACCGCAGCGAGGTACTTCTCGTAGCCGGTGAGGCTGGCCGCGTCGTCGGCGGTCGGCATCAGGTCGGGACGATCGAGGCGCTGCGCGATCTGCCGGGCATGGTCGCGGGCGTTGTCGAAGCCGAAGCAGGTCACGCCACCTTCGGTGGCGATCACATACTGGCGTTGCTCGGGATTCAGGGTGATGTCTCGCATGGGGAACTCTCGAAGTTGGGAGGGCGGACACCGGCCCTGGCGGGACGGGCCCGCGGGCGGTTGGATGGGGTGCCAGTCAGCCCAGGCCGCGGGACGTCAGCCCTTGGCCGAGGCGTGTCAGCGACTGAACCTGGTGCAGCCAAATGGGGCTGCGCCGGGTTTCGGTCTTCGGATCAGCGCCGGCTGATCTGCACGGCGGGTGCGGGGCCGTCGACGGGAGGTTCCGGGGCACGCTCGGAGCGGCCTTCGGAGCCACTGACCGGCGACGCCGGGGACATGCCGGCCTGGTGCTGGAAGCGGGCGTGCGCGTCGGCGAACTCGGCATCGCCCAGCAGCTGACGAACCTGTGCGGCTGCCGGTTCGGGCCTGCTGTCGGCGTCACGGGCCGCGGCTGGGCGCAAGCCCCGCTTCGATGTTGCTGGCGAGGCTGGCGGTGCAGCGGCAATGGCCTCGTCCAGGACGTCCGCAGTGCGGTGGTACGCCTTCTGCGTGACGCCGCCGACGAAGGCTGCGGGTCGCTGCAGCGTCCACTGGACCAGCAGGCGCAGCCACTGCCCGATGCGCTTGTCGCGGGCCTGGCGCGCCTTGTGGAAGCGCAGCGACTGCTTGCAGGACAGGTACAGCGCCAGGTGGCGCCGCTTCATCTCGGCGTCGCCGTCGAGTTGCGCCATCACCTCGGCGGCGAGGGCGACGTCACGGCCTACGCGTCTGTAGAAGCCGACCCAGGCGCGCTGCTCCTCGATGTCGATGGTGCTGCGCCGTGGTGACGGGCTCTGGATGGATCTGTCTGGGAAAGCATGACTCATGGGTTCTCCAAGAATGCGAGGGAACCCCGGCCCCGACGGGAGACGGTGACTCCCGGAGGGTGGATGGCTTGGATGGCTGAAAGCCGGAGCAAACGGGGTGTCGGGTGATGGCGTCCCGATGCCATTGCTGGCGGTCGGTTCACCATCCCCGAAACCCGAGGACTCGATCGGCACGAATTCGAGCCGACGGCAGTGCCGCGACGGACGACTCGATGCCCGCGACCATCAGGTCGTGAGCACGCGAGCGGCGTCTTGGCGCAGGCCCTCGGCAATGCCGATCCAGCGGTCGGCGATCCGGTCCAGATAGACCAGGTCGTCGGCCGCGATCTCGCCCGAGGCGCGGAGCCGGGCGATGACTTCCTTGACCAGGAGGGGATCCTCCCGGGCCAGCACGATGGCAGTCGAGGCGATGCGCCTGCGGTAGGTGTCGACCGTCATGGTCAGCACACCGTCGAGCAGGGCGCAGACGCCAGCGGGGCCGCGGCCTCGCACACCATGCGGATGGACGCAGGGGGCGTGAACGGCCGGGGCCGGAACAGCGCCGGAAGGGCGACAGGCCGCCGGGTGGGCACACGGGCAAGCCCGGTACCACCCAGCAGTGCGCACACCGGCGCAACAGTGCGGTTCCAGGGAACGGAACTCATGGGGTTCTCCTTCAGGGGTGAAGGGGAACGCCCATCCCTGGCGGGGAACTGGGGTTCCCCGTCTGGGATGCCGTGCCGGGAAGGCAAGGCGCTTCGTCGCGCACAAGTGCGTGCGCGGGCTGCAGAGGTCCGCGTCCGAGAGGACGCGGCCAGGGCAGATGCGTGCGTCAGGCCAGGCTTCTGATCGAGATCAGGCCGGGCTGGTGAGCGCAGGGCGCGTCACGACGCAGCGGTCGTGATAGGCGCATGCGAGGAGGGGCCACGACACAGGGTCATGGCCGGCTCCTGGTTTCGGATCCGAATGGATCGGAATCGGCCCGGCACACGGATGTGCCGGACGGGACACAAGGCAGGTAACGACTGCGACGCCAGCTGGGCTGGACTTCAGGGCGACCAGAGCCACCGATGAAGGCTGAGCAGACGCGATGTCCGCAGGAAGCCGGGCCAGTATGGGACGCGGGAACTTGGCCTGCAACAGGCCCGAGGTCTCCTCGCGACAATGCCCGCCCAAGCGACCGGCTCGGCCGACGCTTGGGCGGGCAGTCGAATCCGAGTCCTCCACGTCGATGGCCCGGAATGCGTCGCTGCCCGCTTGCAGGGCGTGCAGGTCGGCAGTCGGTTCGTATAGTGGGTGGATCAAGACCTCCAGCAGACCGGTTCCGCACTGTCCATGACCGTCGAGCGCTATGCCTTCACTGACTGCGAAGCAACCACGGCGGCTGGGGTGCCGCTGCGCATTCCTGCTGGAGTTCACCACGTCGAGCGGCGATCGCTGGTGCTCCGCGTCCGCCTGGGTGGCCGCGAGCTCGATCTGACCCTGGCCGAGTGGGAACGGCTGCTGCACGCAGGCTGTGTCGGGCCGATCCCCGTCGTGGTTGCCGATCCGCAGGGAGCCGGCGACACCCATCCTCGGTGAGGCGTGCACGGTGGCGAAGGCAGAGTGGAACGTCCAGGCCGGGAACTCAGATCGCCAGATCCCGGCGACCACGGGAGCTGTGCCGCTCAAGTGGGCCAGCGACGCGTCGACGGGTGCCCCCCGGTACATCCATGACCCGGACATCGTTTCGCAGGCTGCGGGCGCCGTATGTCCCGGCTGTGGCAGCAAGTTGTGGACGGTACTGGCGGGTCAGCCGCAGCGCGTTCGACCGACGGCACACTTCCGCCACGTGGCCGGCACGCCGCGAACCGCGTGTGTCGTCGTCGCGGCGCGTCTTGCTGCCTCGCACCATCTGGCGTCGCTGGGCTACATCGACCTGCCGCGACGGCGGGTGACCGCCGTCTCGAAGGGTTTCAGCGGTGAGGGCTACGAGGGATGGGTGGAGGAGCCGGCGCAGCGTGTTCGGATCAGTGAAGTGCGAATGGTCGATCTGGCCGCGGCGGAACTGACCCTGGACGATGGCAGGACCATCCTGGTGGACCTGACGGGCAAGCGCGTCGAAGGCGAGGCAGGCCGCGCTGTCATCACGATCAATCTGTCGGACCCGGCGCTGGCGGAGATGGACGTGGACGAGCTGCGAGCGCGACTGCGGCTGCTGCCTCCCGCAAGATGGTGCTCCCACTGGCGTGATCGCGAGTTGACGACGGAGGCGAGGACCCAGGCTGTGGACATGGCGCGGCAGGCGCTCGATGCCTGGTCCGACGAGGACGAGGCGCGGTTCCAGGCGCAACTGCCGCCGGGCATGGACCCGGACGCGACCGCGACGATGCGTCGGGAGACATTGCTTCACCGAACCGTCAAGTCGATCCTGGAAGACGCGAGGCGGATCCAAGCACCAGGCTTGCATGCCGCCGTGCAGCGTGACGCACCGGATGGGTACGGCGACGGCTGGTATGACCATCGCGTCGAGGTCCTCTGGTGGAGCGCGCCGGCCGAACTGAGGTTCGAGGCCGTGGAACTGGAGCGGCGCCTCGGCCGCATCGTGCCGGATGTTGTCGGGCACCTGGCGGAGCCTCGACCGCGCATCCTGGGCGGCATCGCCACCCGGGTTCAACGGGGCGATGACGAAGAAGAGGACGAGCAGCACGATGAGTTCCCAGCGCACTGGTCGGAGACGGTGCTGATCGAAGTCGCGGTCACGCACAAAGTGGATGAGGAGAAGCTGCGGAAGGTCCGGCATCTCGATCTGCCGACGCTTGAGATCGACCTCGGTGCGATGGGGGGACGGCTGACCCAGGACGGTCTGCGCAGACTGGTCGTGGATGGGTTGGAAGGCAAGCGTTGGCTGCACCACCCAACGCTGCGAACCCAACGTGCGCTGCTGCGCTACAAGCTCCGTGAACATGCCGAGGTACTGGCCTACCAGGCCTACATCCGGGCACACCGGCGTGAGCGTCTGCTCGAAACACTCCCTTCGCTCTGGGCGGAGCGCTACCTACAGGCACTCAGGGCGTTCTGCGACGCCAACATCAGGATCGAGAGGCTCCGAAAGACCGAAGGACCGCGATACCTCGAACACCTGGACGAGGACAGCGAGGAATGGGCGGAGGTCGCCCTGGCCGCCGAGGCCCTTGAAGCGCATGGGTTCGAGGGCGGTGTCGAGCGTGTGTTTGCCCGCACGATCGTGCCTCGCATCCTTTCGATCCAGTTGAACACCGGGGTCGGCTACGCCGTGTCGAGCGCGATCGAGGTGTTGAACGCGATCATGAACACCCGCAGCGACAACAGCACGCAGTGGCTGTCGCTCTACCTCATTGCCGCGAAGTCCTTCGACGTGGAGCGGCACTTCAGGCCCGAGCAAGTTCAACGTTTCCGTAAGTGGCGCGCGGAGGTCGTCGGGCAGATCGAGGCGGAGGCACCCGAGTACCTGCGGCCGGCCCGATTCGATGCCATCCTGTCCCTGCTCTTCCCAGCGATGGCGCGCGGCATTGCGCACGGTAAGGGGCGGGCGGACTGAATTCTTCTGAGGGACCTTCTGTCCTCGGCGGGTTGCTCCGGCGTCTTGGCACAATTGACCCATGCCCAACATTGCATCCGTGCTCAAGGCCGAGATCGTTCGTCTGGCTCGCAAGGAGTTGCGCAGCGAGGTCGATTCGATCAGGAAGGCGCTCGCGGCAGCACGCGCGGAGAGCGCCGCGTTGAAGCGCAGGGTCAGTGAACTGGAGCGGTCCATGCGGCAGTCCGCACGTGCCGCCCCCGCTCGGCCGCCATCGCCAACATCGGTCGAGGAGGCTGACGGCGGCGACAAGTTCCGGTTCCGCGCCTCCGGCATGGCCAGCAATCGCAAGCGACTGGGTCTGTCGGCTGCGGACTTCGGGTTGCTGGTCGGCGCATCCGGACAGAGCGTGTACGCCTGGGAGCAGGGCAAGGCACGTCCTAGGGGCAAGAACCTCGCAGCCATCGCTGCCTTGCGCGGGGTCGGCAAGCGCGAGGTGGTGGAGCGGTTGGCAGCCCTGAAGTCGGGCGGGAAGCCGTAGGCGAGCCAGCGCCCGGTCCGGCGTCCTGACCGGACCATCGGCGAGTGCCCCTCGCCACCCTTGAAGCGCACGGCCTCAATGGGATCCTGACTGCATGGTGGGCCGCCGGCCTGCCATGCAACCGATCAGGAGTCCCTCATGAAATTCTCCAAAGCCGAGGTCGACGCCATCATCGAGGCGTCCCCACGCACCTTCGTTCCCTTCAACAAGCTGGTGCTGTCCGAGGACCACCAGGCCCGCAGTGCCACGGCGCCCGTGATGTCGCTGCCGGAACTGGCCGCGTCGATCAAGGACAGCGGCGTGTTGCAGAACCTTGTCGTCGTCCAGGCGGCGCGCGGGCGCTACGAGGTCTGCGCCGGCGGGCGGCGGCTCGCCGCGCTCACGCTGCTCGTGCAGCAGGGCGACATCGCCGACAACTACCCCGTGCCGGTACTCGTCGTGCCGGCCGACAAAGCGCTCATCGCGAGCCTTGCCGAGAACTGCTTCCACGTGCCGATGCACCCGGCCGACGAGTTTGCCGCCTTCGCCCGGCTGCTCGCGCACGGCAAGTCGGTCGAAGACGTGGCCGCAGCCTTCGGCGTGACGCCGCTCATCGTCAAGCGGCGCATGAAGCTCGCCACCGTCTCACCCCAGCTGATGGCCCTGTACCGCGAAGGCGGCATCGGCCTGGACTGCCTCACGGTGCTGGCCTCGGTCGACGATCACCAGCGCCAGGACCAGGCCTGGGCCGGTCTGCCGAGCTGGAACCAGCGCCCGGAGCATCTGCGGCAGTTGCTGACCCGGGGCGAGATCGAATCGGACACCGACCCGCTGGCCCGCTTCGTCACCCTCAAGGCCTACGAGAATGCTGGCGGTCCGCTGCGCCGCGACCTGTTCAGCGACGATGACCGCAAGGCCTACCTGCTGGACCCGGCCCTGCTGGAGCGCCTCGCTGCCGACAAACTGGGCAAGCGCGCGAAGCAACTGCTGTCTGAAGGCTGGAAGTGGGTCGACATCCGTCCGCGCTTCGCCTACGACGAGTACGTCAAGCACGGCGAACTGCGCAAGCCCCGCCGCGCGCCGACGCCCGAGGAAGCCGAGGCGCTGAAGGCGCTGGGGTCGCGCATCGCTGCCCTGCACGAGCAGATGGACGCGCTGGTGGACCGCGACGGCGATGGCGATGGCGATGCCGGCGAGGGCGTCACCGGCGCCAGCGAGGCGAACGACGCCGCCGACGAGGACGACGCGTCGCGCGACCGTGCGTTCCTCGCCCTGGAGTCCGAGGCCGATGGGCTGGAGGAAGAGCGCAAGGCGAGACTGGAAGCGCTGACCGAATGGCCGGTGGCCTGGATGGCGCTCGCCGGGTGCGTGCTGCATGTGGGCGCGGACGGCCGTGCCGCGATCAAGGCAGGGCTCATCCGTCCCGAGGATCGGGCCGATCTGGCGCAGGCCATCACCAAGGCTGCCGAACAGAAGTCGGCCGGTGGAGGCAGCTCGGAAGGCGACGCGGAGGCTGCGCGCGGCTCGGGGCTCCCGGCCCTGCAGTCGCTTCCATCGGCAGCCGGCGCCACGGCACGGCCCGTGCATTCCGAGAAGCTCATGCGCCGCCTCACGGCCCACCGTGTCGCCGCGATCCAGGCCGAACTGCTGGACCGACCCGAGGTTGCGCTGGCGGCACTGACAACCCACCTGACACTGAAGCTGCTGGCCGACCCGCTCCATGGCGCCTACCGACTGCCCAACCTGCTGGCGATCAGCGCGACCGGCAACCAGCACGAACTGCGGGGCGCGGCCGAGGACATTGAGGCGAGCCCGGCGGCCCAGCGCATCGAAGCCGACCGCATCGCCTGGATCGAGCACCTGCCCAAGGAGCCCGAGGCGGTGTTCGACTGGATGCTGGGGCAGCCGCCGCAGACGGTGCAGCGGCTGCTGACCTTCCTGGTTGCGTCCACCGTGAACGGCATCAACGGCACCGACGCCGGCCGACCGGTCAATGACGGTCTGGCCCGTGCCCTCGGCCTGGACATGACGCGATGGTGGTCGGCGACGGGGGAGGCCTACCTTCAGCACGTGTCCAAGACGAGGGTGGTCGAGGTGGTGCACACCGTGGCCGGCGCCAAGGCGGCAGGCCCGCTCGCGGCGCTGAAGAAGGATGCCGCGGTGGCGCAGGCCGAACAACTGCTCGCCGGGCGTGGCTGGTTGCCCGACTGCCTGCGCGTGCAGCCGGACGCCGAATCCCCGGCGACGGGTGGCGAGGCGGTCGACGCCAACGATCCAGCACGGACCGAGGCGCCCGACTGCGCCTGAACGCAGGGCCGGCCCGGGCCAGGTCGGCTCAGGCGGTCGGGACCGATGCGTCACCGTCGTCGCCGATGGACCCTGGTCCGCGCTTGCCGCTGTCGCCCTGTGTCGGGCCGTGCCTGCCGGCAGGTGCGCGTCGAATGGCACCGACGTAAGCCCCAGCCGAGCGAAGCCTCGCGTGACCGGCAGCGCGAGCCACCTCCACGCGTGCTTGCCGGTCAAGCGCAGGATCGACGGGTCCGCCGCCACGTATCGGCGCTGCCGTGCCCGTGACCTTGGCGTACTTGCCCTGGAGGTGATCGTGCCGCGCCCCATGCCCGGTGGTGCCGCTTTCCCGCTTGGTCAGGCCGAACTTGCGCAGGGCGTAGTCCAGCCGCCGAAGGTTGGACTTCAGGTCCCGATCCGGCGCTCCCATGTGCGCATCGTGGCCGCTGACCACGCTGCGGGCGAGCTCGATGGCCGCCTGCTGCTCCTCGGTGGCCAGCGCCAGCCAGCGCGGGCGGCCCCCCTTGCCCTTCGTCCACAGGTACCGATCCGCCTTTCGTTCGTCGTCGGGCAGGCCTGTCTCCTCGAAGGGGTGGACGTGGGCGTAGGGTCGGCACATCACCGACTCCTTGCGCCGCAGACCGACCTTCACCATCAGGCGCATCGACGCGCCGATGCGGGCGTCGTAGGCAGAGACCTGGGCCAGCAAGGCCTCCACGTCGATGCCGTTGCCGCTCCAGCTCTTGTCGCGCTGGGCGTTCTCGTGGCGCTCGTACTCGTCAGGCGTCAGGCCGTAGTGCTCGGGCCTGCGGATGAAGCCTGGTTTGTTGAGCCACATCGCCAGGCCACGCAGAAAGCTCAGGTAGGTCTGGATCGTCCCCGGCGAAAGCTTGCGGCGCTGCCAGACCTTCACCATCGCCTGGACATGCCGCTGGCCCAGGTTGCGGGGATCGGGTGCCAGCTTGAAGCCGGCGTCCGTGTGCAGTTCGCGGAAGAAGCGTCGCAGGAAGTGGGCGCGCTCGTAGCGCGTCTTGTGCGACACGGTCTTCTCCAAAGCGGTGTGCAGCGGGTTGAACAGCTCGATCAGCACGTCCACCACCCGGTTCACGGGCGTCCTGCCCGGCGGGTACATGGCCAGCACCTGCTGGGGCGACTTGCCGGCCCAGTTCTGGCGGCGTGGCGAGTCCTGGCCATGCACGCGGCCTGGGCTGGCCGAGGTCATCGAGGAGTTCCTGGAAGGGCGGGTGGGTGAGGAGGGCAGGGTGGAGCCATTGCGCGGGTCGTTGCGGCGGTCGTTGAGGGAGAGCGGTGCCTGCCGGCGGCGGCGCGAGGGTTCTTCACGGCGGATGCGGGACATGGTGGGCTTTCTGCGAGGTGGCGGACTGCCCGAACAGCACGCCGGTGGATGAATGGTCCGGGGGACCGGAGTTGGAGGAATCCATCTGGACATCCCCGGGGCCGATTCCTGGCAAGCCCACGGCGATGGAGATCGTGTGCAACGTCGGTGCGGCGGTCGATCTCTGCAGCGCCACACCCACCCATGGCTTTGCTGGTCCGGGCTCCTCGTGGTCTTCGTCGAGGGGCCTGGGTCAGCTCGGTCAGACTTAAAAATGGAACACGTTGATCCAGACCGTCTGCGCATTTCTGCGACGCGACGACAAGGGTGATGTCCACCCCGCTCGGGGCTGGGTGCGACATCGACGCCAGGGTCGAGCCCTGGGTCATTCGGTGGATCAGGCCTGGTGTGCAGCGCCGGCCACTCGCATGGGTCCACCCCTGACCGAGAGTCCAGGGCGGTGTCGAGTTGATGAGCGAGGGTCGTGCGGGGAGCCTCATGGAGGCCATCACGCCGCGCGATGCGCGTCATGCGCGCGTGCTCAAGGGCTGGCGGGAACGGTGCGCGGCATCAGGTGCCGCCACGGGGTTCTGCTGCGCCGGTGCGCTTCAGGAGCGCCCAGCCGTCATCGCGGGGATGGGGCCGGCAAGGACCGGGCAGGTCACTGCTGTGGTGGATGACTCGGCACGCTCGCGGCGTCGATCCTTCTGGAGGTCGAGGCCGGTCGCGCCACCCGTTCGGGACGGGAACTTCGGTTGAAGGCACGGGGCAGGTAACGACTGCGACGCCTGTAGTGCTCCACGGGGAGCGGGCCAGGAGCCCTCGGGAGCCCACAGTGGAAACCGCGACGCCGGCCACGGTCAAGGCCGCATGCGCAGCGCCCGCCGCAAGACCCCTGATCGTGCGGCCCTTGGGGCAGGCAGTTGACGGCGCGAGATTCGGCGGCAGGGCCCGTCTAGCGTGGCAATGGACCGGATCGCCAGCAACGGCGCGGGGTTGACAGGCTGGGCTGCCGCCTCAGGTACCCCGACAAGGCTGGCAGGGGCCGTTCCGGGCCGGGTTGACGGCGCGCGAGCAGACGGGCGGACGGGGTTGACGAGTGACGTTCCAGTGTGACCGTGGTGACACCACGCGGCCGACTCGCCCGTTCGGTGTCACGCAGGGTTCAGTGCAGTGCTTCTGCAGTGCCAGCGCAGTGACACCGGGACGGATCCGATGTCGAAATCGCGCCTGCAGAGACGGGTATCCGCGTGGAGGAACAGGGTCGGCCTGTCGATCCTGAAGCACTCTTTCGTTCACTCGGAGAACACCATGAACCTGATCGTGAGGGCGGTGGATGTCGGTTCCGGCAACACCAAGTTCGTCACCGGCACGGCAGACAGCGAGATCCGCTGCGCAAGCTTCCCGTCGCTGGCCTACCCGTCCAGCAACGGACAACCGCTGTGGCCCGGCGGCGATGGGGCCAAGACGATGTTCATCCCGGTCGGGTCGCTCTTCTATGAAGTCGGTCCCGAGGTCAGGCTCGCGGCCGATACCTTCCGGGCGACGCAGTTGCACGATGACTACATCGAGTCGCCGGAGTACATGGCGCTGCTGCGCGGTGCGCTGCGCTCGATGCGGCAGAGCCAGATCGACCTGCTGGTCGTCGGGCTCCCGGTGGCGCTGTTCGCGGTGAAGAAGGCGGCCCTGGAGCGGGTCATGACGGGCGAGCACGACCTCGGCGGAGGCAAGAAGGTCAGTGTGGTGCGTACGCTGGCCGTTGCACAGCCGCAGGGCGCGCTGGCCTTCTACGCGCACGCCCACGGCAAGCTGGCCGAGATCGCCAAGGAGCGCAGCCTGATCATCGATCCGGGTGCGAGAACCTTCGACTGGCTCGTCGCCCAGGGCATGCGACTGGTCCAGAAGCAGAGCCACTCCGTGAATCGGGGGGTCGCCGATGTGCTGAAGCTGCTCGCCGCCGAGATCACCAAGGACATCGGCACGCCCTTCCGGGATCTGGACGCCATCGACATGGCGCTGCGGACCGGGAAGGCCCCGGTGATCTTCCAGAAGCCCTACGACCTCAGGCGGCTGCTGCCGCTGGCCGAGAGCGTGACGGAGCAGGCCGTGTCGAGCATGAAGGAGTGGATCGAGTCGCCGCACAGCCTGCAGAACATCATCCTCGTGGGTGGGGGCGCATTTCTGTTCCGGAAGGCGGTGAAGTCGGCGTTTCCGCGCCACCGGATCCTCGAGATCAAGGAGCCTGTGTTCGCCAACGTGAGAGGGTTCCAGTTGGCTGGGATGACCTATGCGCGAACCGTGCTGGCGGCCGAGCGCGACAGGTCGACCGCGGCCGAGCGCGCTGCAGGAGATGCCGCATGACCGGCCCCACCAAGACCTCGGAGCCGCCGCGCATCCGGCTCGTGTTCCAGCTGGAGAGGGCGGAACTGCCTCGCCTCTATGACGAGCTTGCACGGTTCCACAAGGGTGTAAAGCGCGTCGGCAGACTGCGCACGCTGGCCTACGAGGGCTTGCTGGTCCAGCAGGGCTTCCTGAAGCTCCCAGGGCAGGCATCCAGCGATGTGTCCGGCTCGATCGGCTTCGACGGCGACGGGGCGGAGGTCACGAACGGACTCTTCGAGCCCGCAATCGATGGCCTGGATGGGCGATGAGGAGCCGGGCGAGGTGTCGCCAGGGTAGGTCGGTAGGGGCCTCCGAGCTGGCGCAGATGGGACGGTGCGAACGCCTCGTGGTTCTGGAATCCCTGCACGGCCCGCGTCGAAGCACTTCACAGGAAGAGGCGCGCCGGAGGGGCGTCGCTGCCCATGTGCGCTTCGAGCTGCAGGGTCGGCGCGCCACAGCGCCAGGCGACGGGTCGGCTCGACGACCGGGCGAGAGATGCTTCATCGCAACGATGGTCTTCGGAGACGCATGGCAGACCGATGCGCTGCGCGACTTCAGGGACACGGTCCTGAGGCCACGGCCCTGGGGGCGACGCCTGGTGGCTGCGTACTATGCCGCCGGTCCGCGCCTTTGCAGAGTGCTCCAGCGCTGCCCGCCGTTGCTGCGGATGACCAGAGGCATCCTGGGTTTCGTGGCGCATGGCTGGCGGCGATGGTCGGCGAGGCGGCGACCATGAGGTTCGAGCTGATGTGGCCGTGGGTGCTGCTCTTGGCTGTTGCCTTGGCGGTCACGTGGCACCTGGTCCGGCGGCACCGCGCAAGCGTCGCGGAGCGGCGGGACCGACCGGCCGGGCTGCGGGACGCCGAACTGATCTGCGTGGAGTCGCAGTTCAGGTCGAAGAGCCGCTGGCCCATCGTGGCCAGGGTGGACAGGGCCTATCGGCTGCCGAGCGGTCTGGTCGTGCTGGTTGAACTGAAGACGCGGTCGACTGCGGCGGTGAGGGCGTCGGATGTCATCCAGCTCTCGGCGCAGCGGGTGGCCGTGGAGGATGAACTGCGTGTCCAGGTGTCTGACGAGGCGTTCGTGATCTTTCCTGGTCGGCACTCAGCGCCGCCGACCTCACGAGCGGTCCGCTTGATGTCGCGGGAGCAAATCGAAGCCGTTGCAGCGAGGCACCGTCGACTGATCGATGGACTCGATCGCCCGCAGTGGCCCGACAGCGAGCATGTTTGTCACGGCTGTGGGCAGCGAGCGGCCTGCGGCGCCGCTGGCGAGGTCCTGGCGGGTGCGATCCGGAGGCGCTAGAATGTCCAAAATATTCGACAATTCGTCGGACCAAGCTGTGGACCTCTCCAACCTGGGCACCATCATCCGCGAGCGGCGCGAGGCGCTGGGACTGACGCAGTCCCGGCTTGCGCAACTGAGCGGGCTTTCGCGGCAGACACTGGTCGGCCTGGAAGCGGGCGCTCTGAGCGATCTGGGATTCAACCGGGTCGCGCACGTGCTGGCCGTGCTGGGGCTGGACCTCGATCCGCCCAGCCAGGCAGCGCGCGCTCGGAAGCGGGGCCTGTGGATGGCGGCGAAGAACGCCAGCGTGAGCTACGTCCAGGAGGTGCCGCCTGACACGCTCGGCCATGCGCTGGTCAGCGGCAGCGTACCGAAGGGCTACGCGGCCCACCTGACGCACCTGCTCGACGAGGCGCCGGTGCCCCTGGTGGTAATGGCCGTGGAGGAAGCCGCCGCGAACGAGGGCGTGGCCCCCAAGGCTGTGTGGCGCAACGTCGCGAAGCTCGCCAGGTCACTGGCCGTGCACCGGCAGGGCCTTTGGGCGTGATGAGGGTGCAATGAGGTCGCTGCCGTCCGGCCCCTGGGAAGTGCTGTTCCAGCGAGCGCTGCGGCTGGTCGACGACATCCAGCGCCATGGGGGACTTGCGGATCCGTTCTGGACCTTCGGAGGCGGAACCGTCCTGATGTTCAGGTACGGACACCGCCTCAGCAAGGACATCGACATCTTCGTGCCGGACCCGCAGTACCTCGGCTACGTGACTCCCCGACTCAGCGACACCGCGGCATCCCTGACCGAGGAGTACACGGAGATGCCGGGCTCGTTCGTCAAGCTGCAGTTCGAGGAAGGCGAGATCGACTTCGTCGCCGCACCGAACCTCACCGACGCGGCGTGGGAGCGGTGGGAGATCCAGGGGCGGCCGGTGCGCGTCGAGACGGCCGGGGAGGTGATCGCCAAGAAGATGTACCACCGTGGGGACCGTGCGACGGCGCGTGATCTTTTCGACCTCGCCATGGTGGTCGAGCGGGAGCCGGATGCGCTGGCGGCAGCCGCGCCTTTCCTCGTGCGGCACCGGGACAGGTTCCTGGAGCAGATCGGGCAACCCGGGGCAGGATTCGTGGCAACTTTCGAGGCGATCGCCGCGACCGGGTATCGACCGACGCTGGAGCACTGTGCGGAAGTCGCAGCGGAGTACCTGTCGCGATTGGCTGATCCCGACGAGCGAGCGTAGGGTCCGTAGGAGACAAGTCTGCGGTTTGGTCATCGCCCGACGCCCAGAGGTCAAAGGCGAGATGATCCCTTGAGCAACGTTGGACGTGGCGGGACGTCCTGCTACATTGGCGGCGATCCTGCTCAGTGTTCGGCCAAGTGACAAACGTGCATCTGGTCCCACCTATGAAAGTTGGAGGATTTCCGATGGAGGGTCCTTTGACGGGAGATGGAGGGTGCCAGCAGGGCCGGAGCGTTATGCGACGCGGACTTAGGTGCGATTTCCATGTGATGATCGACAACATGTGATCGACTCCCCGATGGACGCGTGACGTCTCTCACATCGCCCCGACGCCCGTAAGAGCCCGGGGCTTTTTCTCGCCAGTTGTCCCCGTTCGTTGGTTGACAGCCCCTGTGAATGGGGCCATATTCCCGGCCATGGGGCCAAGCGATGGCCCCGCAACGGGGCCACGGTGCGCAGCGTCAACTACAGCCTGAAACCGGCGACGATCGACAACGCGAAGCCGCGCGACAAGGCGTACCCATTGACGGACGGCGGCGGCCTCTACGTCGACGTGCTGCCCACCGGCTCGAAGGTCTGGCGATTCAAGTACCACCACGACGGCAAGCGCGAGAAGGTCACGATCGGCCCGTACCCGCAGATCGGCATCAAGGCCGCGCGGGACCGGCACGAGGAGCTCCGCACCGGCCTCGCGGAGGGCAAGAGCCCGGCGAAAGCAAAGCGGGCCGAGAAGGTCGAGAAGAAGGTCGCAGCAGCCCGCGCGGTGACGTTCCGCGAGTTCTCGAACCGTTGGGTTGAGGAGACGCTGTTCTATCGCTCAGCCGGCTACCGCGCACAGACGGTGCGCTGGCTCGACCAGTACGTGAACCCGGCCATCGGCGATCGCGCGCTGTCGAGCATCGAGCCGGCCGACGTCCTGCCGATCATCGAGAGCTTGCGCGCCACGGCGGTGACCGCCGAGCGGGTGCGCACCATCATCCAGCAGGTCTTCAACCACGCCATCAAAGCCCTGATCGTCGGCACCAACCCGGCGACGCCCCTGCGCGGGCTGATCAAGCGGCCGCCCGTTCAGAACCACCGCTATCTGACAGAGCGGGAGCTGGCGTCGTTCTGGCGGCTGCTCGGGAAGCAGGGCGCCCATGCGACAACGATTGCGGCCACGCGGCTGCTCGTACTCACGATGGTCCGCAAGAACGAGCTGCTGCGCGCGCAGTGGCCGGAGTTCGACCTAGAGGCCGCGGTCTGGAACATCCCGGCCGCGAGGATGAAGAACCGCAAGCCGCACCGCGTGTTCCTGTCGCGCCAGGCCGTTGAGATCCTGCGCGAGCTGCAGCCGCTCACCGGTCATGCCGTGTACGTCTTTCCGAGCATCTACCGCGACACGGTGCCAATGGGCGACGTCACGCTCAACCACTTCTTCAAGCGGATGGACATCGGCGTCCCCGATTTCAGCCCGCACGGCACGCGTGGCACGGCCGCGACACTGCTGCGCGAGCACGGCTTCGGCAGAGACGTTGTCGAGCTGCTGCTCGCGCACGCCGAGGCTGATGCGACCGTCGCCGCCTACTCGCACCACGAACACGCCGCGGAGCGCCGGCGCGCGCTGCAGTTCCTGGCTGACCGCGTCGACAAGCTCGCCGCCGGCGCGGACGTTGTGCCGCTTAAGGCTGCGTGACCATGGATTCCAAGAACCTGCCTCGTTGGTCGCTCCAGGAGCTCGCCGCGCCTGCGATGAACGAGGTGTCGCGAGACCGCTGGGGCGAGCCCGCCCCGAACAGTCTTTCGACAACTGCCTCACGGCAGTTGCCTTACAGCCGACTGGTGACGAACAGTGCCATCGCGACGGTAGGGCAAGGCACGGCACGGGCGGCGCGTGAGGGGCCGGGGGTGGATTCCTCCGGCCCCGCCACGTCATTGTTCGCAGTGAAGGTTTCTATGGCCGCCTGACCATCTCAGGCATCGCGGTCGTTCGGGAGCGGCAACTCCCTGAGCGGCCATTGCAACCCACCTACCGAAGAGGTGTTCGATGACCCACTCCATCCCATCCCCGCCCGACGGCAACGTCGACGTGCTGAGCGCCGCCGGCGCGTTCCTGATCCGGTTGCCGCTCGAGCGCGCGACGGGCTACGTCCGGCGCCATCCCGGCGTTCGGATCGGCGATGCCCCGCCGCCGCGCCAGGAGAGCCGCCGGGACGCGATCGGCGGCGCGGCGACGCCTATCCACGTGGAAGGCCGTTCGAAGCCTTCTGGCGCGTTCGCGCTCGCCGCCTGATCCTGAAACAAGTCGGCCACCGCAGGGACGGCAATCCCGTGCGGCGGCCTGGCCACAAACCACCTACCGAAGAGGTGATCCATGGTTGAGTCGAATTCTGCGCCAGCAGCTGCTGGCACCCCATCCCCCGCGCACGCGATTGCTTCGTCGGCGCACCCTGAGGCCCCGCGATCGCTCGAGCCCCGCGAATACATCGAGTGGGCTCGAATGCTCGAACAAGGCTTGCCGCCCGGCACGCGCGCCTTTCTCGTCTACCTCGACGACGACGGGCGGCGCCAGATTAAGCCGGTGCCGCGCGCGGCCTCCGTTGTCGACCTCGAGACCGAACTGATCTCGCACTTGAACGGCTTCCTGCCGAGCAATGCGCTGCTCGAACAGCTTCGGGCGTACTGCACCGACCGGCTGAAGCAGCGCGGCGTGCTGCACGACGTCGTCCTCCCAGAAGATCGGCGAATGCTGACCCTCGAGTCGCTTTGGGAGAGCGAGAGCATCACGGACCAGCTCAAAGGGCACGAGTTCGAGCTCGCAGACTACTGGCTTCGAGGCTTGGTCTTGCGGCTCGGGGAGCTCGTCCAAGTCGGGATGGACGCGCTCGATGACGAGGATGCGAACGTGGAAGAGCTGCACGTGCGCCTGTATGGCAGGAAGCCCGCGCAGTAGCATCGATTTACCACGCCCTAGGCTGATCCCCGAACAGCCGCTTCCCTGGCGGCTCGGGCGTGGTGTCCTTACAGGGTGCGCGAGGGGCGCATGACGATTCCAACGGCGGAACAGTTTTCCGCATGGTTAGCACTCGCGGCTGAGATACCTCGGGCTTATTCGGGTCTGCCAAGCCCGCCTCCGATCAACATCACCAAGGAACTCGGAACGGCCTATGTCATTGAGGCGCAGAGGCAATTGGACGTCGCATTAGCCAAGCTGCGCGAACTGCCAGCCGACGCTTGGCTGCAGGAACAACGAGAGTTCAAGAGGGCTCTTGAAAGGCTTCGGGGCCGAAAGGGAGGCAAGCAGCGACCCGAGGAGTCGATCGAGGAATTCGCCAGTAGGTACGTCGAGCAGCGCTATGCGGTCGCCGCAAGTGCTGAAGATCCCGCGCAAGCCTTCCGCCTTGATGTGTTGAGATACTACGAGCAGCCCTATAAACATAGGCCGTTGGGCCGTTGGAAGTACGAGGTCGTCAACGCCTTTCGCGAGTATTTTTACGCTGCTGCGGACTCGCCGGCTTTGCTGCTGGAAGCAGCGAGAGCGATTGGGCCGGCGGCGAAGCAGCTGCAGTCAGCACTTGGGGAATACCTGGCCATAGCGAGAACGCTAGAGGCAGTAGGCCTGCCGGGTACTCGGATACACGGTCTGCGCACGCTTCAGCGGGGGCTCGAATCGGTGACCCCGAGTGTTTACTTCCCGCTAAGCCGTGTCGATGGCACCGCGAGAGAGCGCTTATTGGTATTCCGTATATGGTTTGCGAACAGAGGCCTTACTGGTAGACCCAAGACAGAAGCGATCATTGAGCTCATGGGCATCGAGGGCATTCAACATCAATACGATGCGCGAACCTTGGAGAGGATGTGCGCAGGATTCGCCGACAGTATTCGGGCCTATCGCGCGCAACGACTGCCGGGGTAGGCTCTAGGTGGGCATCGACGGCTTTCCGCCGTGGCCGTATTTCGCTGTAGGCTCGCTTGTCTCTACCGTTGTTGTGATGACTATGTAGTCCGAGACTCTCCCCGTTCATCTTGAAAGGGGGAGTCACATGGTCAAGCAGTATCCCGCGGGCGCCTTGCTCCGGGTGCGCCAGATTACTTCGCGCAGAGACGAAGCTGGCCTCCTTCCCATCAACGCCAGCACGTGGTGGGACTGGGTTGCCAAGGGTAAGGCGCCGAAGGGGATCAAGCTTGGGCCCCGAACCACAGTTTGGCCAATCGAGACGGTGCTCGCCATCGGCCGCGCAGCGTCAACGGAGCAGCAGGCGTGACGGCGGGCACCGAAGTGCTCGCGGGGCATGTGACGAGCGCGGTTGCTCAAGAGGCGGCCGGATCTGTCGCTGCGCAGCAGATGATCGACCGGCTCGGGCATGAGTGGGCGACGCCCGACATCGCCTGGCTCGCCTTCGTCGAGATCGCGGCTAAGTACGGGTGGCGCTCGCCAGCGTGTCGCGCGTTCGTCCATGAGCTGGCCAAGCGCGCCGCGGTATGACGGTCGCGAGTGCTTATGGTGCCCGTCACATAAAGCGTGAGCGACGCACCGCCGACCAGGTCAACACGCTCGACGATCAGATCTTGGCGGTGCTCGCCGAAGATCACCCGCAGAGCGTGCGGCACGTCTTCTATCGAATGACGGATCCGCGGCTTGCCGAACCCGTCGAGAAGTCCGACCGCGGCTACCGCCACGTTCAGCACCGCTGCGTTGAACTGCGCCGATCGGGGCGCCTGCCCTACGGGTGGCTGGCGGATAGCACCCGGCGCGGCTATCACGTCGACACCTTCGCAGGAAAGGCTGACTTCCTTCGACGGGTCAACAGCATCTACCGGGCTGATTTGTGGGCTGACGCCGACTACTACGTCGAGGTCTGGGTCGAGTCGCGTTCGATCGCAGGCGTGCTTCAAGACGACTGCAGAGAGCTCGCGGTGAGCCTCTACCCGTGCGGTGGCTTCTCGAGCATCACGCTGGCGTACGAGGCCGCCGAGATGATCAACAGCGTGGCGGAGGGTCGAGACGTCGTCATCCTCTACGTCGGTGACCACGACCCGGCCGGAGTCCTGATCGACAAGTCCCTCGAGCGCGAGCTGCGGGCGCACTTGGATCCTTCCATCGAGATGACTTTCGAGCGCATCGGCATCACCGAAGAACAGATCCGGACGCTGAACCTGCCGACCAATCCGCGCAAGGCGACCGACAAGCGATCACAGCACGTCCAGCACGCCGTCGAGGCGGAGGCCATGCCTGCAGCAACCATGCGCGCTTTGGTGCGCCAACACGTCGAGAGCTACCTACCCGAGCACGCGCTCGAGATTGCTCGCATCGCCGAACAGTCGGAACGTCAGGGTCTTCTCCGACTGGCGCACGCGCTGGAGCAGAAACGCTGAATGGGCCAGGACAAGGCGGCGCGCAAGAGCAAGGGCGCTGGACGCGACCCCGGAGGCTTCGTGGCCCTCCCCTGGAGCGTGTTGGACAGCGACGCCTATCGCAACCTGTCCGCGAACGCGCGCGCGCTGCTGCTCGAGGTCGCACGCCAGTTTCACCACGACGACAACGGCCGAATGATCCTGACGCGCGACTACATGGCGACGAGAGGCTGGAACAGCAGCGACATGCTGGTGAAGGCCAAGCGCGAGCTGCTCGAGAACAAGCTGATCTTCGAAACCGTGAAGGGTCGGCGACCGAACAAGGCGTCGTGGTACGCGCTGACTTGGTACAGCTTGGACAAGATCCCCGGCTTCGACCCGAATGTCGAGGTCGACTTCAAGCGCGGTGCCTATCGCGACGTCAAACCGAAGGCGACCGGCGTTCTGTCTGTACCGCTACACGGTACAAGAACCTACTCTATTGCACCGCCTCACGGTACAGAGGGGCCGTCTCCTGTACCGCCCCACGGTGCAATGAGAGCTCAAAACGGGCACTGCTCTGTACCGCCACACGGAACCCCTCTAGAAATGCCATCTGCTGGTGCTGTTGTTCCCCTACTTCCACAGGGGCAAAAACAGCGGGCGGCTCGAAGCGGCGCCCGCTTGAAGGTTGCGCGGCCATGAGCGGGGGCGCCATGCAGATGTCGGCGCACGTCCCTATGGGACCGGCCCGTACGGTCCATTTCACCCGTTGCTCACAAAAACGCCGACCGTTGTGCGCGCGCGCACGCGAGGCCGCAACGACACCACTGAGAGGACAGCATCCATGGACGAACAAGGCAACCTGACCGTCGACGACTACGTGCCTGGCTGGGCCGAGCGCATCGCAGAAGCTCAGACCCAGACGCACGTCGAGATCGACGGCAAGCTGTACCCCCGCCGTCGGTATGGCTCCGACCACCCGGACAGCGTGGCGCTGCAGCCGCGTTGTGGCGACTGCGGTGTCGAGCTCGGCCAGTTGCGCGTCCCGACATGCTGCGTCGAGCGCTGCCCGCGGTGCGATGGCCAAGCGATCACCTGCAGGTGTCCCGAGGCAAGGCTGGTGGTCTCGCAGTGAAGCCGAAGCGCAAGCCGCTGAAGGCGCTGCCCCTAAGCCCAGGTCTCTCCAGGTTAGACCCGTCGCGCATCCAGACCATGCAGGCCGGCTCGTGGCGCACGGACAAGATGAGCACGGCAGAGCGTGGCTACGGTGGTGCGTGGCAGCGCGAGCGACTCGAGTTCCTTCGTGATCACCCGCTATGCGAAATGTGCCTAGCCGAAGTGCCAAAGCGAACTACGGCGGCAACAGTCGTCGACCACCGAGTGGCGCACCGCGGCGACCAGGCGCGCTTCTGGGATCGAAGCAACTGGCAGTCGCTGTGTGCGCATCACCACAACTCGCACGCTCAGCGCAGGGATCGCGCAGACGCGGAGCACTGGGGGGGCAGCTCCGATGTTCGAGGGGCAGATGCCTCCTGACCGCCGGTTCGCGCACGTGCGGAATGAAAACCACCCCATGACCACCATGCCAACAGGTTTGACCGACCGCCAACGCCGCTTCGTCGATGCCTTCGTCCGGTGCCGACGTGGCAAGCAAGCAGCCATTACCGCGGGGTATGGTGAGAAGTGGGCCGCATCGGCTGCGTCACGACTCCTGAAGCAGCCGGAGATTGCCGCCGCGGTTGCCCGGCGCGTTGATCCGCCCGCGAACCCCGAGCCAGTGTCTCAGCTGTCGCCGATGGAGTACCTCGCGCAGGTCATGAACGACCCTGAGGTGCGCCTGGAGCGCCGCATTAAGGCTGCGACAGCGCTGCTGCCGTACGTGCACGCGCGCGGGCCGGCGGCGGCGGGCAAGAAGGCCGGACAGGCGGCCGCGGCCAAGCGGGCGGAGCGCGGCAGGTTCGCGCCATCGGCGCCGCCGCTGCACCTGGTCAAGCCGCCTACCCGCAAGGGCTGAAGGAAAGCCTGGGAATGGCCGACGACGCCGTGGTGCTCGAGCTCGCTCGAGAGATCCAGCGCCTGGCTGCTCGGGTTCGTGAACTCGAGGCGGCCAATGTCGAACCGGTCGTCCGACCACGCGATCGGGCAGCCCTGTCGGTACTGCTGCCTGCGCTCGAGGCGAGCGCCGGCGGCGCCTTCACGTCGTCGGAGGCGCTGCAGATCGCCCGGCGCCATCCTGACGTTGCAGCCGCGCTTGGTAGCGCCGAAGCGGCCACGGCGCCGCGCCTGGCCAAGCTGCTGGCCAGGACTCAGGGCGCACGCATCGGTGGTCTCCGACTCGTGCGCGGCGAGCGCGCCAACGTCGGCGTGCTTTGGGAGGTGCGCCCGGTCTGAAGTGACGTTCCGTGCTGTTCATCGTCACCGCGGTCGTTGCCCGGGACCGTGCTGCGCGTTGCAATAGGCGCAAAGGGGAACACGTGATGAACCATGTCGCCGTGCGACTGAGCCGCTTTCTCGAGTTGGAGCTCATGGCCGATACAGGGTCGGAGCAGAAGACGCTCGGCGTTCGGCTCGACCGCGTGCAAGCAGGGAACCTGGCCAACGCGCTCCTGGCCTACAGCGGGACGTCCGTCAAGAGCGCCACGCGCGGCGAGACGTTCCTCACGGCCGGTCAAAGCCTCGAGCAGCCGCTCGCCACGAAGGCGTCCCCAGTGCCGCTCTTGCAGGGCTCTGTGAGCATCCCCAGCCACTTTCGCACGTCAAAGGCGTGACGGGCGATGGCCGACGACATCCAAGCGGTCAAAGCCGATCTCCGCGCAGAGATCGGCAAGTTGAAGTGGCGAGCGGTGAAGCTGGGTGGCGGAGCGGCCGCCGGCAAGGCTGCTACGTCCGAAGACACGACGCCGGAGGCAGCGGAGGCGGCCCGAGAGATCGTTGCGGCGCTTCGGGAGCTGGAGCAGACGCTCGATCGTCGCCTGGACGGAGTGGCCAAGCGCCGGCCTGCATCGTATCGCCACGAAGTGCGACGGTCTGAGGACGGCCACATCCAAGAAGTCATTTCGACACCCATTGCAGAAGGCGAGTAAATGAGCAGCAACCAGTTCCAAGCCGCGATGGACGAGCTCTTCACTTCGGTCAAGGGGTTCGTCGAGCGGTCCATCGCGGTGCACGCCGGCAAGAGCGCCGAGATGCTGGAGCAAGTGCTCGAACGTCTCGACAACCAGCCTCCGGGGCTCTCCTACGAGGGCCTTTGGGTGGCCGGCAAGTCCTATTCGAAGGGCATGTTCGTTACGCATCAAGGCAGCGTCTGGGCGTCGATGGTGCCGAACAACCAGGACCAGCCCGGCGCGGGTGGAGGGAGCTGGGTTCTGGCTGTGAAGCGGGGCCGCGATGGCAGAGACGCTGCCGGGACTGCTGCCTGAGGTTAGACATGCCCCTCGACCTGGCCGACCTCAACGCACGCGCCGCCGGCGCTCGCCTGCTCGTGTTCGACAAGCGTGGCGGCACGCTAAAGGGCGAGACGCACCTCCCACCGTTCGAGCTCGGCGATGACGGCATCGCGCACAGCGTGCTCGTGGAACAGCTCGGATGTACAGGCGGCTGGTACGAGCTGCGCGGCCGCGATGGCGATCTCCTCGGCGAGGGCGCGATCACATGGTCGGCTGTTGCCGACGACCCAACCCACTGAAAGGCAAGACGATGATGATGAACGGCGTGTCCAAGGCGGACATGATCGGCGGCAAGGTGCTGCTCTTCTCGTCCCGTGGTGGCGCGCTGCTGCGCGAACTGCCGGAAGCTCTAACGTTCGAGCCGGGCCCGGGTGGGTCTCCGCATGTCAACCTTCCCGCCGAGTACTGCCGTGCGGCGAGCACCACATGGTTCCAGGCCATCGACCGGAACGGCCATGTCCGGTTCGAAGGTCCGACGAACACGGCCTGGTGATGACATCGCCGCTCGAGGCGTTCCTGCAGGAGCCGCAGCAGCTGCTCGCGAAGGAGCAGGCCGAGGAGCTCGCCAGGGGCGAAGCGCGCATCCGGCACCTCATGCTGACCGAGCCGGATCTCGGACTCACCGAGGCCAAGGTCGTGGCGCTGATGAACGTCGCCCGGCAGATCCTCGCCGAGCAGTTCGCGCGCTCGGAGCGAAACACGCAGATGGCGATGCGCGACATGCTGCTCGCGAACGACATCATCGACATTCACTGACCCAAGGATCCGCACATGCCCAAGCTGCTTCCCGTTCCCTCCGCCACCTTCAAGGCGAAAGTTCCCGTGCCCGTCGCTGGCGGCAAGGCGACCGACGTCGAAATGACCTTCCGACATCGGCGCAAGACCGACCTGGACGCGTTCGTGAGTTCGCGTTCTGGCAAGAGCGACGTCGAGAGCTTCCTTGAAATGGTCACCGGCTGGGAGCTCGACGACCCGTTCGACAGCGAGCATGTCGAGGAGCTGCTCGAGAACTACCCGGGCGCGGCAGTCTCGGCTTTCGAGACCTACATGCACCAGCTGGTGCACGGCGGCGGCGCCTCTGCGCGTGAGGTTGCCCGGTGAGCGAGACCGTCGGCCGCGGCGTAATCGAGCTCAGCGCTGACGCGACTAAGCTCAAGGCCGGCATCGCCGATGCACAGAAGTCGATTCGCGGTCTGGGCGAGTCCCAGCGGACGGAGAACACCAAGGCCGCTGCCTCCATCGACCGTTACATCGCGCGACTGCAGACCGCTGCCGCGGTGCAAGGCAAGAGCACGCGCGAGACGGAGCTCTACAAGCTGTCGCTGCGCGGCGCCTCTGAGGCACAGCTGAAGGCGGCCGACACCGCCCTTCGCATGACAGAGGCGCACGCCAAGAGCGTGGCCATGGGAGAACGCGTCCGCTCCGCGATCCTCGGCATCGGCGCGGCCGCAGGGATCGGGCTGATCGCAGCCGCTGCCGCCTTCGACAACCTGGTGCGCAAGGCCGGCGACTTCGTCGACATGGCCGAGAAGACCGGCGACTCTGCGCAGAACATCGCATCGCTCGCGGTCGCGGCCGAGACGTCCGGCACGGCAATGGAATCGATCGTCGGTGCTGCCAACCGCCTGGCCAAGAACCTGTCCGGCGTCGACGATGAGTCCAAGGGCGCCGGGGCCGCGATCAAGGCGCTGGGCCTGAACCTCGGCGATCTGCAGAAGATGGGCGCCGCGGACCGCCTGGAGACCATCGCGAAGGCGCTCAACGGCTTCGAGGACGGCCCCAACAAGGCAGCCGTCGCAATGACGATCCTCGGCAAGGCCGGCGCGGATCTCTTGCCGTTCTTCAAGGAACTGGGTCAGGAGGGTGGCCGGCAGTTCATCCTCATGCAGCGACAGCTTGAGCTCGCGGATGCATACGCAGACCGGCAGGCCAAGCTGCGAGGTGAAATCAAGCTGCACGCGCAAGCGATCGCGATCCAGTTCATGCCTGCGATCAACGACCTGACCGGCGGCGTCAAGGATTCGATCGCGGAGCTCGTCGGCCTCGACCGGTCGGCCTCAGACCTGGCGCGCAATCGGTCGATCGCCGCCTTCGCCAACGACGCGGTGCTGGCGCTGGCGCAGATCATTGACAAGGCCGCGCTGACTGTGCGTGCTGTTGGAATCGTGGGCCAGTCCATCGCGGCCGTCTTCCGGGATGTGCAGCTCGCCGCGCAGGTTCCGGCGCTATTGACCCCAGCCGGAATGACGGGCCTGCCGCAGTTCCTCGACGATCTGAAGAAGCGCAACGAGGCGCTGAAGACCTACAACCAGAACCTCGACGGCTTCCTGAACGGCAGCACGTCCAAGCTCGAAGACAGCGTGCGCGCGCGCATCGACAAGCGCGTGCAGGAGAGCGGCGCCAAGATCGCAAGCATGGGCGACCTCGCCCGCTGGGATCGCGAGCAGGTGGCGACTGGGCCAGCGCCGGGCCGCCGGCTGAACTACAACGCCGCCAGCGGGGGCGGCGGCCGCAAGGCGCGCGTCCCAACGATTGCGGACACCGCTGCGCAGGACGCCAGAGCGCAGCTTGCGCTCGAGATCGACGAGTACCGCAAGCGCTCCGAGACCATCCAGAACGTGTTCGCGAACGGCGAACGGATCCTCGAGGCCAAGCGCTCGGCCGGCTTGATCAGCGAGAGCGAATACTACGAATCCAAGCGCGGGTTCTTGGACCTCACCACGCGCGCTCAGGAGGGTGCCCTCCAGCAGGAGATCGCGCGCCTGCAACGCGAGACCTTCGTCGGCAAGGACCGCGTCAAGAACGAGACCGACAACGCGCGCCGGATTGCCGATGCCGAGGCCAAGCTCGCCAAGGTGCGTGACGACGCTGCCACCGAACAGGAGGTGCTGGGCATCCAGCAGCGCAAGAGCATCGACCTGATCGCGCGTGCCTACGACGATGCCCGGATCTCGGCGCAGGCCTACTTCGACGCCACGCAGCGTGCGGCCGAGGCCCAGATCAGCGGCATGGGCAAGGGGGCGAAGGCCCGCGACTTCGATAGCTCCATCGCCCAGATCGTCGAGACCTACGAGCAGCGCCGCCAGGACCTGCAGCGCGACAACCGCAACGGCCTCTTCAAGGGTCGGGAGGCGGACTACCAGCGCGAGCTCGACCTCCTGAACGAGTTTCAAGAAAAGTCGATCGCGAGCTACACCGACCGGTACCGGCGCATCGAGGAAAAGGAACGCGACTTCGGGCTCGGGATGCAGGAGGCCCTGCAGAACTACATCGATGACGTCGCGAACCGCTACAAGGCGGCCGAGGGCATCGTCACGAACGCACTGGGCGGCATGGAAGACGCCCTCGTCAAGTTCGTGCAGACCGGCAAGCTCGACTTCAAGAGCTTGGCCGATTCGATCGCGGCTGACGTCACGCGCATGACCATTCGCGAGACCATCACGGCGCCGCTCGCGGGCTGGCTAAAGAGCGCCATCGGCGGGAAGGCTGGCAAGGCCGGCGCCACGGGCGGGCTCGACACCTCCGGCGTCTCGAGCAGCCTGGCGAGCCTGCAGTCGGTCGGCATCGTCCCGACCATAGACGCGTTCACGCGCCTGCAGCTGGCCGCGGACGGCGCCGCGAGCTCGCTCGGTGCGAGAGCCGGCGACACGCTATTTCCGGAGGCAGGCTACACGGGAGAGCTGTCCATCGCCGACCTCTTCAAGGAGACGGACGCCTCGCAGAGTGAGGCCGCCAAGAGCGCGGATGCGTTCGGCAAGACTGCCTTCAGCGCAGCCGGGTCCATCGCCCAGCTTGCCGCGGCAGCTGGAAAAGGCGGTGGGGCCCTGAGCCTCCTGCCGTCGCTGATCAGCGCGGCGTTCAGCAGCACATCAGGGTCCGGCGGCAGCAGCGGCTGGCTCGGTTCGCTTGTCAGCCTGGCCGGCAGTGCATTCGGCGCGGAAGGTGGCGAGTCCTACTCGGCGGCGCTCGCTGGAGGTCGCGCCGGCGGCGGGTTGGTTGCTCGGGGTCGCATGTACGAAGTCAACGAGCGCGGCCCCGAACTGCTTAACGTCGCCGGCAAGCAGTACCTGATGATGGGCGACAAGGGCGGCACCGTCACCCCGAACGGCGGCTCCAAGACTGAGCACCGTCCGATTCACGTGACCAACAACTTCGTGCTGAACGAGCCGACGAGCAAGGCGACGCAAGGCCAGATTTCGGCGCAGGTTGTTCGATCCCTTCAGAACGCCGAGGCGCGTTTCCTCTGAGAGTGCTGGGCGCCTGCGAAGCGCTTGGTCCGCGACTAAGTCGCCTGGGGCCGGCGCCGCTTTCCGACCTGGCACATCAGCGGCGACCTGGTGACTGCGGAGCTGACGAAGGGCTCCGTGGTGATCACGTGGAGGGGCCTTGCCGGTCTGCATCTGGAGCATTGAAGGCGATAAACCTCTCACCCGGGAACGCTTGTCGCAGTGCCGCTGGAACCACTTTGCCGACGTCCTGCAGCCTTCCTATGGCCGCGTCGACGTGCAGATAGACCTGGTCGGTTGCCGCCTTGAGTTGAAGGGTCAACCGAGGGCCAATACAGCGCTCCACCTGTTCGAGCGGCCACCCCTCAGCCCACCCCAAACGTTCAAGAGCGGGTTGAAACTCGCCCAAGTGAATGGCTGATCGGGCGTTAACGGCCTGCACTGCAGCCTCGAACTTCTCGTCCGCGAGGATGATCTCGGCCACGACTCCGGCAGCCCCCGTGCTCATCAAGAATGCCAGGTTCGGCCCGTCGACCATCCACCGCGCATAGTCGTACGGGGGAGAGCTAAGCAAGGAGACGTGTCGTGTTGCATGAGCTCGCTGAGGGTTCAAGAACTGCGCTTGGTAGTTGACCAACCAGTTCAGCTGTCGCCAGAGCTTCAGCAGCGTGACATTGCAATGCTCGACGCGAGCGGCGAGCTCGGCGGCAATCTGACGCCGCTGCTCACGAACATGCTGCCATTGCACCACAGCCGCAGTTGCAACAATGGCTGCGACCGATCCAACAGCTTGAATCCAAGCTGGCGCAGGATCTGTGGACAGCCATCCGCGGACTGAGATCCAATGCGGCGCGGCAGCTAGAAGGGAGACGAGACAGACGTACACGCTCCAAGCAATCGCAGTTACGGTCTTCTCCACGGGTGCCTTACCCACTAGATGATCAGCGTTCGTCGGAGAGTCGCGAGGCACTTGGCGTCGTGAAAGTCCTCACGCACGTACTTTGCGAAGCTGACGTGAGCTATTCGTTGCGTGGCTTGACTGACTTCCGCTGGCGTTAGCCCGTATGCTGAAGCGGCGAAACGCCGAGTCGTCATCGGTCGATTTGAATCCACGCTGCCGCCCGCTTGAATGGCCGCTGGACCACCCAGCCGCCGCAAGTTCATCTCGTCGAACCCGAAGCCAAGAAAGCAAAGCACCTCGGCGTCAGCGAGCAACGCGCGAGCCTCGGTGAACTCCTTGGAGTCGTCGCGACCCTGCGCGATCACCCGCAGGCCGCGACCCGCCATGCTGATGCTGTTCAGCATGTTTTGAGGATGCCCGCCATACGGAACAAAATCTTCCGCGTCAGGGTCGAGCGACCCCAAGGAGCCGTAGACGTGAACGATGTTGAATGACTTCACTAGCTGCGCGGCCTCTTTCTCCGATCGCCCGAAGCGGTTCGCAAGGGCTACCGTGAGGAAGCACTCGAGCGACCTGTCGTAGTTGAACGTGACGAACGAGATGCGGTTGGCCGCAAGGTCTTCCCAAGGACCGTCCATGGCGTCCAGGAGGTACCTATACCAGTGGTCCTCAGCCGGCTCCCCATCGACGAGTTTGTCGAGTCGTTCGGCAGGCAGTAGGCATGCAGCAATGGCAAGCGTGCCGATCTGCTCAAAGTCAAGACGGCGCGCAAGGAAGGCGTCGATCGAGCGGTCGTTCGAACGTCGGAAGGATCGGATGAAATCCACTCCCAAACCCGTTGCATGCGGCCCGCGGATGGGCAACGCATCCGCCGCGTCGCCGGACAGGGCTTTGATGTTGTCGGCAAGGCCACTCCCGAGCGGCAGCCCGTAAGGGTGACTCGCGCCAGCGCCAAGTACGAGCACCGTGTTCTTCTTGATCATGGCTGCAGATAAGGCTCAGTTCTCTCGGGCCGACTGTTCAGCACGTGCTCGCCCGAGTGCTCCGGCAGCAGGATCACCTCTCGCGTGCCCTCAACCGGCGTGGCGGTCGGGTCGACCTTCATGGCGTCCTCGCGGCTCATCTTCCAGCGCGAGCGGTGGCGCTTGCCCGGCTTGCCGGCGGTGGGCAGCCACCCAGCGTTCGACCTCTTTCACGCGGGGCTACTTTGATGCCGTCGCGAGGAATCCATCTGTGCCGTCCGGTAGAAGGACGGCAACGGTCAAAGTACGCCTCGCCCCCACCGACAGAACGCCCACGCCTGCGAGCGTGCGCTGATCGAAGAGACAGTTCGGGCCGGAGTAGGAGAGCGAGACATCGAAGACGTTCTTGCCACTTCGATGCGGCCTCACCGTGCCCGTCTGCGTGCAGCCGGCTTGGTTGCTGCTTACTTGCCCGGTGCTCGAGATCGTCACGGGCGTGTTGGTAATGCCGCCAGCGGACGCTGCTCTGAAGATCCACGAGCCGGCAACGTCGCTAACGGACGCGGGGCGCAAGTAGTTGCTGTCGAAGTCCGCTTTGAAGGTACCTGGGTTGACCCCACCGATGTCGCCCGACATTGACCCTGCAGGCGTGTAGGTGCCGGATACGTTGATGGGCAGAATGGCGCCCCCGTAGAGGTAGTAGTCCGTACCGGCGCCGCTGAACACCGATCTGCTGGCAGAGACGTTGCCGTGGATCGCACCGTGAGCAAGCCCGTTCTGCCCATAGATGCCCCAGGTCTCGCCCGTGTCCAAGACGAGTACGTCGAACGTGTAGCCGGTGGACGTCGTCCCGCTCCAGAAGCCCTCTGGGGTGCTCGTTGGCGCAGGCGCCGGGGCTGGCGCGGGTGCTGGCGTGGGGGCCGGAGACGGTGCTGGAGAAGGGCTCTGTGCCACGCCGGTGTTGAAAGGACTCGTCCCCGCGTTTGGACCTCCGCCGCCGCAAGCCGCGAGCGCGAAGGCGCTGGCCAGCCATGAGAGTCGCGTTCTGATGTCCATGAGGGTGTGCATTCCTGTCGTTCGCTGCGTGCTGCATGCTAGGGGCGGAACAAGGCGCGCCCGAAGCCTGAGCGTGGAATCGTTCACACATCAAAGGGATGGCTGAGCCGCCGCGGGCCAGGAAGAATGGCTCGTCACCCGCCGAGGTAGCCGCCATGGACATCCACGCCTTGACCTTCGCGCACATCCGTTGGATCGAGCGATGCGCCGAGCGGATCCCGGCGGCCGACCCGGAGATCGGCCACATGGCGGCCGTGCAGCAGGCGTTCGAGCTGTTCGAAACCTGGCCGCTCGCCGATCCAGTGGCAGCCGCTGAGGCGTTCAGCGCGCGCGAGCTGATCGTGCTGCCGGCGTAGTGGAGTCCAACTCTGCCGTGTCCCGCGCAGAGCCCAGCATCACGCACGGGGCGTTCTCGCTGGTAACCGGTCCAGCCGGCGGAGTGCCGCCTCCGCCTCCGCCATGACCACGCGGGCTCGTACGAGTTGCCCCTTGTCGCCCCGAAGGTCCGCCTGGAGCTTCGCCACAAGGTCGCGCGATTCCTCGACTGCGCGCTGCGCGTCAGCTAGAAGCCTGTCGACATGAGCCATGGCCCGAGCCTATCGCGAGCGGCCTGTGGCGGCATGGGCTGGTCGTGCAGCCCGCGTGGGGTGGAGTCCAACTCCACCCCACGGCTCCGGCTCAGGCTGGTTTGGCCCACCGCGGCTGAGCGGGCTTCACTTTTGGCCGCGGTGCCTCCGGCATCTTTCCAAACGTCCCGCTGCAGACAGCCTGGTAGTGCGCCCGCTCGAGGATGACGCCAGCGGGCCCCCGTCGCGCGCGCCAGAAGCCCTGCCGGTGCAGCTCCGTCAGAACCTTGGCCGGCTGCGTGTAACCGGTGATCTGCCGTAGCTCGTCATCGCTGAGAATGATCTCGCGGAGGTAGTTCATGCTTCGTACGAGATGAGCCAAGTGCAGCATACGCCCCCTATGGTGACCGTCCCGGCAGCACGGTACGTCACCATCGAGCTCGCGTCGACGCTGACCGGCTACACGCCGAGCGCCATGCGCACGAAGATCAGCCGCGGCGTCTGGCTTGAAGGCCGAGAGTGGGTGCGCGCGCCCGACGGACACGTGCTGATCGACATGCGGGGCTACGAGAGGTGGGTGTACAGCGCGCAGCCAAAGCGCTAGCGTATCGCCCCATACAGGCGTGAAAAAGCCGCCCGAAGGCGGCTGATGACAGGTAAGGGCTAGGCCGCCCGCTTCATCTCCGGCGGATTTGGGTTCTCTTCCGCCTCAGTCTGGCGCTGCGTCTCGACAGCGCCGATAAGCATCTGCTTCAGTTCGCCTTCAGCCCATCGGCAAATGGCGTCCCGCATCAGGGGCTGGTAGCCGACACCGTGCATCTTGGCCAGTGCCTTGTACGTTTGAATCGTGCTCCGCGGCAAGCGAATCGAAATCGCTTGCAAGCCCATTGCATCCTCAATCTCCTGCTCCAGCTCGGCCGACACGCGCTTCGCGTGAGCGTCGTCGCCCCCAAGCGGGCCATTCTCCCAAGCTTCGGCGGTTCCTTGGATCAATGTCCTATCCTTCTTCATTTCGGCGCTCCTCTGTTTTACCTACCCAGCCGGTTGTACCGGTCGATCTTTTCCGGGGTGGGTTCGAATGCAGACTTGAGGTACATGTTGCGTTCGCGATACACGAAGACGACCTGGAGGAGACGGTCTCTGTTCGTGGGCGCTATGAACCACAAGGTGGGTGGGTCGGTCTGACAATCCTCGCGATCGTCGATGAGAAACGTTCCGCACTTGTTCTCGAAGCACTGCTCGACCTCCCTGACGGAGACTTGGTGCTTCTCTCTGAGCTTGGCGATGATCGCCGCGGACACGACCAAACCCTTCATGCGAGGCATTGTATATACAGATCGCTAGCGCTGCGCCTAGGGCCTTTCCTACCAATTGTGGGGTGGTGTGACTGATTGCCCATCCCTAGCAGTACGGCGCTCCGGGGCCATGATTGGGGCCATGAGACCGCGCCTTGGCGACACAAACCCGTGCCTACGCCCGGTGATCGGCGCGGAAAGCAGGTGATGATCGAACATGTGAGGCGCGGCGGCGAGCCGCTGCCCGCCCGCGTGCAGAGCCCGTCCTTTGTGACGGGCTTTTTTCTTCCCGCGCACGCGATGAAGTGCCGACGTTCGGCAGGCCCGGATGGGTCGGACCGCTCACGGGCGTGCGCCGCCTCGGGGGTACGGCTCAGGCCGCGCGCGGCCGTGGTGACATTCGGCCGCGGCTCGCTCCGCGGCGCCCCGGAAGGTTCGGCCCGCGCAGCGCGCGCCCCAGGTCTTCGAGGCTCGCGAGGTTGTGGACGGGCAGGAACCGGTCGACGTGCGGTAGCAGGGCGCGCACACCGGCGGCGCGCGGCTCGAAGCCGTCGTAGCGCAGCAGCGGGTTGAGCCAGACGATCTCGGCCGCGAAGCGGCGCAGCTGCGCCGCTGCGCTCGCGAGGTCGCCGTGCTCGTCGCGGTCGAGGCCGTCGGTGACCAGGATCAGCGCGGCGCTCGAGCCGAGGAGGCGCCGCGCCCAATGCCGGTTGAAGTCGTCGAGGCACGAGGCGATGCGGGTGCCGCCTTTCCAGTCCGGCACCTGCGCGTCGGCGCGCTGCAGCGCAAGGTCGGGGTCGCGGCCGCGCAGCGCACGCGTCACGTTGGTCAGACGCGTTCCGAACGTGAGCGTGTGGACCTGGTGGTGGCGCCGCGTGAGGCCGTGGGCCCAGTGCAGCAGCACGCGTGCGTAGCGCTCCATCGAACCCGAGATGTCGATCAGCAGCACCAAGGCCGGCGTCTCGCGGCGCGGCCGCGTGGTCGCGGGTTCCAGCGTCGACGGGTCGCGCGCCATGCGCTGCAGCGTCGCGCGCAGGTCGATGCGACCGCGCGGGGCGGCCTCGTGGCGCCGCCGCTGCACCTCGGCGACCGGCATCGGCACCTCCTCGACGAGGCGCCGCGCGGCCGCGAACTCGGTGGCGGTCATCGTCTCGAAGTCGGCGCGCTGCAGGCGTTCGCGGTCCGAGAACGTGATGCTGGCGTCGAGGCTCGACGTCTCCTCCCGCGGGCGCTCCGCGGTCGCTGGACGCGGCCCGCTCAGCGCCTCGGCGAGGCGGTTGGAGCGTGGCGTTCGATCGCGCGATCCGGCGCGAGCGGTGACCTCCGGGAGCAGCTCGGCGAGCACGCGCTCGAGCAGCTTGGGGTCGCGCCAGAACGCGTCGAAAAGCGCGTCGAAGATCGGCTGCTGCTCGTGGCTGTCGAGCATGACGGCGGCGAGCGCGGCGTGCACGTCGCCGCGCCGTTCGACGCCGACCTGCTCGAGCGCGTCGAGCGCGGCGATCACGCGGTCGGGCCCGACCGGCAGGGCGGCGCGGCGCAGCACGCGCGCGAAGTGGACGACGTTGGCGCCGAAGACGCCGTGCGGGATCGTGCTCACGCCGGCGCGCCGGCCTCGCCGCCCGCGATGCCGAGCGCGCGCAGTTCGGCGAGCAGGCGCGCGGCGTCGCCGCCCTGCAGGCGCTCGATGTCGTCGCGGTGCTTGAGCAGCACGCCGAGCGTGTCGTGGAGCGACGCCGGGTCGAGCGCGAGCGTGTTGAGCGCGACCAGCGCGTTGAGCCAGTCGATCGTCTCGGCGATGCCCGGCGGCTTGAAAAGGTCGAGCCCGCGCGCGCGCTGCACGAACTCGACGACCTGCCGGTACAGCCGCTCCGACGCGCCCGGCGCGCGGATGCGCACGATCTCGAGCTCGCGCTCGACGCTCGGGAAGTCGACCCAGTGGTAGAGGCACCGGCGCTTGAGCGCGTCGTGGATCTCGCGCGTGCGGTTGCTCGTGATGATCGCGAGCGGCGCGGCCGCAGGATCGGCGCGCACGGTGCCGAGCTCGGGAATCGTGAGCTGGTTCTCCGCCAGCACCTCGAGCAGGAACGCGTCGAACGGCTCGTCGGCGCGGTCGAGCTCGTCGAGCAGCAGTACCGGCGAGCGGTCCTGCGTCAGCGCCTGCAGCAGCGGCCGCTCGATCAGCATGCGGCGCGCGTAGAGCCTCTCGGCGAGGCGCTCCTTGGATGCCGCATCGCTCACCGCGTGCGCCGCCTCGGCGAGCCGGATCTCGATCATCTGACGCGCGACGTTCCACTCGTACGCGGTCTGCGCGATGTCGAGCCCCTCGTAGCACTGCACGCGCAGCAGTCGGGTCGCAAGGCCGCGCGCCAGCGCCTTGGCGAGCTCGGTCTTGCCGACGCCCGGCTCGCCCTCAAGGAAGAGCGGCCGCCGAAGGCGCAGGCTCAGGAAGACGGCGGTCGCGAGGCGCCGGTCGGCGACGTAGTTCTCGGCCGCGAGCAAGGCGAGAACCGCGTCGACGGACTCGGGTGCGGGCGGCGGGCTCGGCGGGGTCATGGACGCGCGAATTCGTGGTCGCGCCGGTGGGTGCCGGCGCGGCGGTCGGATGCCGGACCCTAGCGCGCGAGCGCGGCCTCGACCGCGCGTGCCGCGATCACGCTGATCAGCGCGGCGCGGTACTCGGCCGAGCCGTGCAGGTCGCCGTTGATGTCGTCGGCCGGCATCCGCACCGCCCTGGCCGCCTCGGGCGTGAAGCTCTGTGCCAGCGCCTGCTCGATCGGGGTCGCGCGGAACACCGCCGACTTGGCGCCGGTGACCGCGACGCGCACGCCGCTCGCGGTCCGCGCGACGAACACGCCGATCAGCGCGAAGCGCGACGCCGGCTGCTTGAACTTCACGTACGCCGCGGTGCGCACCGCCGGGAAGCTGATCGAGGTGATCAGCTCGCCGGGCTCGAGCGCGGTCTCGAAGAGGCCGAGGAAGAACTGCTCGGCGCCGATGTCGCGGCGATCGGTGTGGATGGTCGCGTCAAGCGCGAGCACCGCGCTCGGGTAGCACGCCGCCGAGTCGGCGTTGGCGACCGAGCCGCCGATGGTGCCCATGTTGCGCACCATCGGGTCCCCGATCTGCCCGGCGAGCTCGGCGAGCGCCGGGAGCACCCGCTGCACGTCGGCCGAGCGTGCCACCTCGGCATGGCGTGCCATCGCGCCGATCGTCACGCCGCGTTCGTCGGCGCGGATTGCGCGCAGCTCCTCGACCGCGCCGAGGTCGACGAGGCGCGTCGACGACGCGAGGCGCAGCCGCATCGCCTGCACGAGGCTCTGCCCGCCGGCGAGATAACGGGTGTCTTCGCCGGCGGCGGCGACGGCATCGGCGCGGCTCGTCGGGCGCTGGTATTCGAATCCGTACATGGCCGGCTCCCTCAGGCGACGCGGTTGGCCGCGCGCCACACGCGCTCGGGCGTTGCGGGCATGGCGATCGAGTCGACGCCGAGGGCGTCGGTGAGGGCGTTGATGAACGCCGGGGGCGAGCCGATCGCGCCGGCTTCGCCGCAGCCCTTCACGCCCAGCGGGTTGTGGCTGCACGGCGTGACGGTGGTCGACACGTCGAAACTGGGCAGGTCCATCGCGCGCGGCATGGCGTAGTCCATGTACGAGCCGGTGAGCAGCTGACCCGAGGACGCGTCGTAGGTGCAGGCCTCGAACATGGCCTGACCGAGGCCCTGGGCGATGCCGCCCTGCACCTGGCCCTCGACGATCATCGGGTTGACGACGTTGCCGAAGTCGTCGACCGCGGTGAAGCGCTCGACCGTGGTCTTGCCGGTCTCCGGGTCGACCTCGACCTCGCAGATGTAGGTGCCCGATGGGTACGTGAAGTTGCCCGGGTCGTAGAACGCGTTCTCGTTGAGGCCGGGCTCGAGCTTGTCGAGCGGGTAGTTGTGCGGCACGTAGGCGGTGAGCGAGACGTTGCCCCACGCGACCTTCTTGTCGGTGCCGGCGACCTTGAACTCGCCGTTCTCGAACTCGATGTCGGTGTCGGCAGCCTCGAGCAGGTGCGCGGCGATCTTCTTGCCTTTGGCGATCACCTTGTCGACCGCCTTGACGATCGCGCTGCCGCCGACCGCGAGCGAGCGGCTGCCGTAGGTGCCCATCCCGAACGGCACCCGGCCGGTGTCGCCGTGCACGATCTCGACGTTCTCGACCGGGATGCCGAGGCGGCCCGCGACGACCTGCGCGAACGTCGTCTCGTGCCCTTGGCCGTGGCTGTGCGAGCCGGTGAACACGGTCACCGTGCCGGTCGGGTGCACGCGCACCTCGCCGGCCTCGAAGAGGCCCGCGCGCGCCCCGAGCGCGCCGGCGACGTTCGACGGCGCGAGGCCGCACGCCTCGATGTAGCACGAGTAGCCGAGACCGCGCTTCCTGCCGCGCGCCTCGGACTCGGCGCGGCGCGCCGCGAAACCGGCGACGTCGGCACGTGCGATCGCCTTGTCGAGGTGCGCCGCGTAGTTGCCGACGTCGTAGGTCAGGCCTACCGGCGTGACGTGCGGGAACTCGGTGATGAAGTTGCGCCGGCGCAGCTCGGCCGGGTCGATCTTCAGCTCGCGCGCCGCCTGCTCGACGATCCGCTCGACGACGAAGGTCGCCTCCGGGCGCCCGGCGCCACGGTAGGCGTCGACCGGCGCGGTGTTGGTGAACACCGCCTTCACCTCGGCGTAGATCGCCGGCGTCCTGTACTGGCCGGCGAGCAGGGTGGCGTAGAGGATGGTCGGCACGCTCGACGCGAAGGTCGAGAGGTAGGCGCCCATGTTGGCGACGGTCCTCACGCGCAGCGCCAGGAAGTTGCCGTCGGCGTCGGTCGCGAGCTCGGCCTTCGTGACGTGATCGCGGCCGTGCGCGTCGGTGAGGAACGCCTCGCTGCGGTCGGAAGTCCACTTGATCGGCCGACCGACGCGCTTGCTCGCCCAGACGAGCGCGGTCTCCTCGGGGTAGAGGAAGATCTTCGAGCCGAAGCCGCCGCCGACGTCGGGCGCGATCACGCGCACTTTCGATTCGGACAGGCCGAGCACGAAGGCGCACATCAGCAGTCGTTCGACGTGCGGGTTCTGGTTGGCGACGTACAGCGTGTAGCTGTCGTCGTGGCGGCTGTAGACCGCGTTGGCCGCGCGCGGCTCCATCGCGTTCGGGATCAGCCGGTTGTTGACGATGTCGAGCGTCGTCACGTGGGTGGCGCGTGCGAATGCCGCGTCGACCGCGGCGGCGTCGCCGTGGCCCCAGTCGTAGCAGACATTGCCGGGCACGTCGTCGTGCACCGACGCCTCGGCGTCGGCGGCGCTGGCGAGGTCGACCACCGCCGGCAGGTCCTCGTAGTCGACCTCGATCAGCTCGGCGGCGTCGCGCGCCTGGAGGTAGCTCTCGGCCACCACCAGAGCGACCTGGTCGCCGACGTGGCGCACCTTGCCCTGCGCGAGGACCGGGTGCGCCGGCTCCTTCATGGGCGTGCCGTCCTTGCTGTGGATCAGCCAGCCGCAGGGCAGGCCGCCGACCTTCGCCTCGGCGAGGTCGGCGCCGGTGAAGATGGCGAGCACGCCGGGCGCGGCCCTGGCCGCGTCGAGACGGATCGCGCCGATGCGCGCGTGCGCGAACGGCGAGCGCAGGAAGACACCGTAGGTCTGACCATGCAGCATCACGTCGTCGGTGTACTGTGCCGCGCCGGTGAGGTAGCGCTGGTCCTCGCGCCGGCGTACCGGCTGCCCGATCGGGCTCTGCAGGGTGTCGACGGGGGGATTGGAGAGGTCGCTCATCGCACGATCCTCCGCGCGGTGCGCTCCAGGACGAGCGCTTGGAAGCGGCTCGGCGCGCTCATGCGTGGCTCTCCGCGGCGGCGGCCGGCTGGCGCGCCTGGCAGAAGCGGATCGACTTGACGATGTTCTGGTAGCCGGTGCAGCGGCAGATGTTGCCGTCGAGACCCTCGCGGATGGCGTGCTCGTCGGCGTCGGGATGGTCCGCGAGGAGCTGCACCGCCGACATCACCATGCCCGGCGTGCAGAACCCGCACTGCAGGCCGTGACACTCGCGGAAGGCCTCCTGCATCGGGTGCAGCGAGCCCGCCGGCGCGAGCCCCTCGATCGTGGTGACGGCGCCGCCGCTCGCCTGCACGGCAAGGATGGAGCACGACTTGATGGCACGACCATCGAGGTGCACGGTGCACGCGCCACACTGCGCCGTGTCGCAGCCGACGTGGGTGCCGGTCAATCGCAGGTGGTCACGAATGAACTGCACCAGCAGGGTGCGAGCGTCGATGCTCGCCTCGACCGCACGGCCGTTGACGGTCAGGGACAGGGGAACGTTCACGCGGGGGCTCCTTCGAGGGCTGGCCAGACGCACGCCGCGGAGGCCGACCCGATTCATTGTTCGAGGATGTACCGGCGCGCCGAGCATGGGCTTTCCCTAATGCAGGGCGGGTGCGGCGGGATAACCTCGTCCGCGAAGGCCGGGTTGCCGGCGAACCAGCGAGGAGACTCCGCCATGAACGATTCATCGACGCCGCCCGCTGATCGGGCGGCAGACGCCCAGCGCGACACCCTGATGGACGCGCAGCGCAAGGCCAGCGAGCAGCAGCCCGGCAGCTTCAAGGACGAGGCGGTCACCGACAAGGTGGTCGAGATCCCGCCGCGCCCGAAGGACGAGAAGCCGATCGAGGGCTTGGACCCCGAATCGCCATGAGCGCGCCGGCGGCAGCCTCACGCGGTGCAGTGGCGCCGGACTTGCATGCCCGCCCCGGCGGCCCCAACTTCGAGCGGAACGCGCTTGCGGCTCACGACTGACGTCAGCCTGATGGAAGACCGACGGCCGATCGCACCGGCGTTCCCCCGCTCATCCCCTGAACCGACGACCGGCGGTGTCGCACGCGGTTTGCCCTTGTGAAATAGTCGTGCAGTGCTATATGCCCTACCAGGTCCTGGAAAGATCGTCTCGATAGAATGAAACATGCCCACCGATAAGCCGCCGCCGCCAGCGCAACCGCCTGCGCGGCCGGCTCGCGACGACGGTCAGGGCGCCGTCGTCGCCGAGAGACAGGCGGCCAAGACGGAGCCGCCACGGATGTACCAGGTGGTCCTGCTGAACGACGACTACACGCCGATGGAGTTTGTCGTCATGGTTCTGCAGGAGTATTTCGGACGTGATCTCGAAACCGCGACGCAGATCATGTTGAAGATCCACCACGACGGTCGCGGGGTCTGCGGTGTCTACAGCAAGGACATCGCCGCGACCAAGGTGGAACTGGTGCTGACCGCCGCCCGGCGTGGCGGTCACCCGCTGCAATGCATTATGGAGTCCGCATGATTGCGCAAGAACTAGAGGTCAGTCTGCACATGGCGTTCGTGGAAGCACGCCAGCAGCGCCATGAATTCATCACCGTCGAGCACCTGCTGATGGCGCTGCTCGACAATCCTTCCGCTTCCGAGGTGCTGCGGGCGTGCTCGGCGAACGTCGACGACCTTCGCAAGAGCCTGCTCGGCTTCATCAAGGAAAACACGCCCACGGTGGGCGGCGCCGACGAGGTCGACACGCAGCCGACGCTGGGTTTCCAGCGCGTGATCCAGCGCGCGATCATGCACGTGCAGTCCACCGGCAGCGGCAAGAAGGAAGTCACCGGCGCCAACGTGCTGGTCGCGATCTTCGGCGAGAAGGATTCGCATGCCGTCTACTACCTGCACCAGCAGGGCGTGACGCGTCTCGACGTGGTCAACTTCATCGCCCACGGCATCAAGAAGAGCGATGCCCCGGAGCCCGCCAAGCCCGGCGAGAGCCCGGCGTCGAGCGACGGCGACAAGGAAGAAGGCGACGGCAAGGGATCGCCGCTCGACCAGTTCACGCAAAACCTCAACCAGATGGCGCGCGACGGCAAGATCGATCCGCTGATCGGTCGCGAGCACGAGGTCGAGCGCGTGATCCAGGTGCTGTGCCGCCGGCGCAAGAACAACCCGCTGCTGGTCGGCGAGGCCGGGGTCGGCAAGACCGCCATCGCCGAGGGTCTGGCGTGGCGCATCACGCAGGGCGACGTGCCCGAGGTCCTGGCGAACTCGGTGGTCTATTCGCTCGACATGGGCGCGCTGCTCGCCGGCACGAAGTACCGCGGTGACTTCGAGCAGCGCCTCAAGGGCGTGCTGAAGGCGCTCCGCGACCAGCCGGACGCGATCCTCTTCATCGACGAGATCCACACGCTGATCGGCGCCGGCGCCGCTTCGGGCGGCACGCTCGACGCGAGCAACCTGCTCAAGCCCGCGCTCAGCTCGGGCCAGATCAAGTGCATCGGCGCCACCACGTTCAGCGAGTACCGCGGCATCTTCGAGAAGGACGCGGCGCTGTCGCGGCGTTTCCAGAAGGTCGACGTGATCGAGCCATCGGTCGAGCAGACCGTCGAGATCCTCAAGGGGCTCAAGACCCGCTTCGAGGAGCACCACAGCGTCAAGTACGCCACGGGGGCGCTGCAGGCGGCGGCCGAGCTGTCGGCCAAGTACATCAACGACCGTCATCTGCCCGACAAGGCGATCGACGTGATTGACGAGGCCGGCGCGGCGCAGCGGATCCTGCCCAAGAACAAGCAGAAGAAGACCATCACGCGCTCCGAGGTGGAAGAGATCGTCGCGAAGATCGCGCGCATTCCGCCCGCCAGCGTGTCGACCGACGACCGCTCGAAGCTGCGCACGCTCGACCGCGACCTCAACAGCGTGGTGTTCGGCCAGGAGCCGGCGATCGAGGCGCTCGCCGCCGCGATCAAGATGGCGCGCTCGGGTCTGGGCCGTCCCGACAAGCCGATCGGCTCGTTCCTGTTCTCGGGTCCGACCGGGGTCGGCAAGACCGAAGTCGCCAAGCAGCTTGCATACATCCTCGGCATCGAGCTGATCCGCTTCGACATGTCGGAGTACATGGAGCGCCATGCGGTCAGCCGTCTGATCGGTGCGCCGCCGGGCTACGTCGGCTTCGACCAGGGCGGCCTCCTGACCGAGGCGGTCTCGAAGAAGCCGCACGCGGTGCTGCTGCTCGACGAGATCGAGAAGGCGCACCCGGACGTCTTCAACGTGCTGCTGCAGGTCATGGACCACGGCACGCTGACCGACAACAACGGGCGCAAGGCCGACTTCCGCAGCGTGATCATCGTCATGACCACGAATGCGGGCGCCGAGGCGATGAGCAAGTCGACGATCGGCTTCACGAACTCGCGCGAGCAGGGCGACGAGATGGCCGACATCAAGCGTCTGTTCACGCCGGAGTTCCGCAACCGTCTCGACGCGATCGTGAGCTTCAAGGCGCTCGACGAGGAGATCATCCTGCGCGTGGTCGACAAGTTCCTGCTGCAGCTCGAGAGCCAGCTCGGCGAGAAGAAGGTCGAGGTCACGTTCACCGATGGCCTGCGCAAGCAGCTCGCCAAGAAGGGGTTCGATCCGCTGATGGGCGCGCGGCCGATGCAGCGCCTGATCCAGGACACGATCCGTCGTGCCTTGGCCGACGAGCTCCTGTTCGGGCGGCTCGTCGAGGGCGGTCGCCTCACGGTCGACGTCGACGAGGACGGCAAGCCGTCGCTCGACATCACGCCGGCCAAGAAGAGCGACAAGCCGAAGGCCGAGCCCGCGACCGCCTGACGCGGCACGGGACACGAGAGAAAGGGGGGCTTCGGCTCCCCCTTTTTTTGTCGTGCGGCGTGGCTTCGCAGTGCTTAAGCGAGCGTGAGCGCCGGATCCTGCCGGAACACCTCGCGCAGCAAGTTGTAGAGCTTCGGCCGCTCGATCTGCAGCGCGCGCGGCGCGACGAAGAAGGCCTCGGCCGCGACGGCGAAGAACTCCTCGACCGCTTCCCCGGCATACGGGTCGAGCAGGCTCTCGTCACGGCGGATCAGACCGACGCAGAACGCGTCGTATTCGTCGACGAGCGCCTGCAGCCAGGCGCCGCGGGCGCCGTCGCGGCGATGCTCGTGCGCACCTTCGGTAAGGCCGCCGTGCATGTCGAGCACGTGGGCGAACTCGTGCACCACCACGTTGTAGGCCTCGGCCGAGGTCGTGCCGGCATCGGCGACGTCGCTCCAGGCGAGCATGACGGGCCCGCCGTGCATCGCCTCGCCGCTCAGCTCCTCGTCGTATTCGTGCACGACGCCGATGTCGTCGGCGTGCTCGCGACGCGCCAGCACCGGGTCGGCATGGACGACGATGCCGACAAAGCCGTCGTAGCGTTGCAGGCCGAGCTCGAGCACCGGCAGGCACGCCTGCGCGGAGATCGCGACGGCCATCGCGTCGGTCACGACGAGTCCGCCGGCGCCGCTGAACTCCTTGGCGGCCAGGAAGAGCGTCGCGAGCTCGCGCAGGCGCGCGCGCTCGTCGGCGCGCCGGCCGGCCAGGAACGGGTACTGCTCGAGCGTCGCCTGCCAGAGCGCGTCGGGAATGGCGCGGGTCGCGAGGATGCGCTTGCGGCGCCACTGGCGCCACCAGCCGAGGCTCAAGATGCCGCGAGGTCGCCGCGCGCCGGCGCCATGCGCAGCAGACCCGAGGCCTGCCAGCGCAGCACCTCGGCGCGGGGCCTGGACGCGTGGTCGAGCTCCCAGTCCGTGAGCACGTGACGCGTGAGCCCGGGCGCGAGCTCGCTGCTGCCGGGACGGTGCGTATGGCCGTGGATCAGCGTCGCGACGCCCGCGTCACGCATCAGCGTGACCGTCGCGGCTACGTCGAGGTCCACGAACGGCTGCTCGTCGGTCTCGACGCGACGCTGCTCGCTCGCATGGCGCGTCGCCCGTCCGATCGCCAGACGCTCGGCGAGCGGGCGCTCGAGGAATGCTTGCTGCTGCGCCGGGTCGCGCACCAGCGCGCGAAAGCGCTGGTAGTCGTGGTCGTCGAGGCAGAGCGCATCGCCGTGGGTGACGAGGAGGGCGGCGTCGAAGGCCACCATGCGGGTCGGATCGGCGAGTTCGACCATCCCGCTCGCCGACAGCATGTCCGGGCCGACCAGGAAGTCGCGGTTGCCGGCCATGAAGCCGACCACGCGCTGCCGCGCGGCGGCGCGCAGCACGTCGACGCACGCGGCCTCGAAAGGTGCCTCGCGCATGTCGTCGCCGACCCACGCCTCGAACAGGTCGCCGAGGATGAACACCGCGTCCGCATCGGTGTGCCGCATGTGGTCGGACCACGCGTCGAACGTGCGTGGCGTATCGGACGAGAGGTGCAGGTCGCTGATGAAGTCGACCGCGTGCCAGTCGGCGGGGGCGACGAACTCGGCGATCATGCGCGACGCCCGCGGCCGGTGTGCTGCAGCCGCGACGCCGCGGTCAGGAGACGACGCGCGCGCTGGTGATGACGACGTCCTCGACCGGCACGTCACCGTGGCCGCCGCGGCTGCCGGTCTTCACCTGCTGGATCTCGTCGACCACCTCGGCGCCTTCCACGACCTTGCCGAACACCGCGTAGCCCCAGCCCGACGGCGTCGGCGACTTGTGGTTCAGGAAGGCGTTGTCGGCCGAGTTGATGAAGAACTGCGCGCTCGCCGAATGCGGGTCGGACGTGCGCGCCATCGCGACCGTGTAGCGATCGTTCTTGAGGCCGTTGTTGGCCTCGTTGTTGATCGTGCCGCGCGTCGCCTTCTGCTTCATGCCCGCCTCGAAGCCGCCGCCCTGGATCATGAAGTCCTTGATGACGCGGTGGAAGACAGTACCGTCGTAGTGGCCGCTCTCGACGTTGGCGATGAAGTTGCGCGTGGTCTCGGGCGCCTTCTCCTCGTCGAGCTCGATCCGGATGGTGCCCTTGTTGGTCTGCAGTTCGACTTGCTTGCCCATGTCACTTCTCCACGGTGGCTGATTTGATGATCATCGGGGTGAGCGGCACGTCGCCCGGGCCGGTGGGGGTGGCGCGGATCTTGTCCACCACGTCCATGCCCGAGACGACCTTGCCGAACACGGCGTAGCCGTTGCCGTCCGGCGACTGCTCGGCGTTCAGGAAGGCGTTGTCCTTCACGTTGATGAAGAACTGCGCGGTCGCCGAGTTGGGGTCGCGGGTGCGCGCCATCGCGACGCTGCCGCGCACATTGGTCAGACCGTTGCGCGCCTCGAGCGCGATCGGCGCGCGGGTCGGCTTCTGACGCAGGTCGGGCGTCATGCCGCCGCCCTGGATCATGAAGTTTTCGATGACGCGGTGAAACACCGTGCCGTCGTAGTGACCGGACTTCACGTAGCCGAGGAAGTTCTCGACCGTCTTGGGCGCCTTCTGCGCGTCGAGCTCGATCACGATGTCGCCCGCCGTCGTGGCCAGCTTGACCTTCTGCGCGAGCGCCGGCGACGCGATCGCCGCACCGGCGAGCGCGCATGCCGCGGCCACCCACTTGAAACCACGTGTCATCGATGAAACTCCTGTTCGTCTGGTTCGTTGATGGTTCAGCCCGGCGCGCGCGGCGCAGGCGGGCTCGCCGGCTTCGCGAGCTGCCGCACCAGCGCGAGCTTGGGCGGCACGCCGGTGTTGCGCGGCTCGAGGCGCAGCGCCTCGGCGTACGCCTGGGCCGCGAGCATGGCGTAGACGTCGCCGAGGTTCTCGCGCGCCGCCGCATAGCCCGGGTTCACACGCAGGGCTTCTTCCAGCGCGGCGCGGGCGCGCGCATAGTCGCCGCCCGCCGCGTAGAGCGAGGCCAGGTTGTTGTACGGCTCGGCGAGCTCGGGATAGTCTTCGTTGAGGCCCTGCAGCAGCGCGATCGCCTCCGGCGAACGGCCCAGGTCGGCCAGCACGTTGGCCTTGGCGAAGCGCAGCCGCGCATCCTTCGGGTTCTGGGCGAGCAGGCGGTCGGCGAGCGTGAGCGCAGCGTCGGGGTGACCGGCCCGGTTCAAGCGGTTGACCTCGTCCAGGTCGTTGGCCTGGGCGGCCCCAATGCACGCCGCGAGCAGCACGCAACCGAGCAGCGACCTCGTTGGCGTCATGGGCGATACACGGGCTGCAAGGCGGGTTCGAGGGTGGCGCGGCGGCGATGAGCCATCGGCCCGACCGCCCCCGCTATACTGATTTCATTGTAGGGCAGGCCCCTCCGGCGACGCGCCGATCGGGTGCCGACGCCCCTGCCGCCGGCAGCCGCCGCGCGCTTCCCCTTGACCCAGTGCTTGCAGCCTGAATAGATCGCGCCGTTCGGCTCATGACACTTCGCATTCACAACACGCTCACGCGCACCACCGAGCCGTTCACGTCGCTGCGGCCGCACGAGGTGGGCATGTACGTCTGCGGCATCACCGTGTACGACCTCTGCCACATGGGTCATGCACGGTTCCTGATGGCGTTCGACATCGCCGTCCGCTGGCTGAGGACGCTGGGCTATCGCGTCACCTACGTCCGCAACATCACGGACATCGACGACAAGATCATCAGGCGTGCGCTCGAGCGCGGCATGTCGATCCGGGCGCTGGCCGACGAGATGACGGCGGCGATGCACGAGGACATCGCCGCGCTCGGCATCGAGCCGCCCACGGTCGAGCCACGCGCCACCGAGCACGTGCCCGCCATGCTGCAGATGATCGGCACGCTCGAGGCCAAGGGCCTCGCGTACCGCTCGTCGAACGGCGACGTCAACTTCGCGGTGCGCAAGTTCCCCGGCTACGGCAAGCTTTCGGGCAAGTCGATCGATCAGCTGCGCGCCGGCGAGCGCGTCGCGACGCTCGACGGCAAGGAAGACCCGCTCGACTTCGTGCTCTGGAAGGCCGCCAAGGACGACGAGCCCGACGACGCCAAGTGGGACAGCCCGTTCGGTCGCGGCCGGCCGGGCTGGCACATCGAGTGCTCGGCCATGTGCAAGGCGCTGCTCGGCGATCACTTCGACATCCACGGCGGCGGCCAGGACCTGCAGTTCCCGCATCACGAGAACGAGATCGCACAGAGCGAGGGCGCGAGCGGCACCCGCTTCGCCAACGTGTGGATGCACAACGGTCTGCTCAATCTGGGCGACGAGAAGATGTCGAAGTCGCTCGGCAACTTCTTCACCATTCGGGACGTCCTGCGCCACTGCGACGGCGAGACGCTGCGCTTCTTCCTGCTGCGCACGCACTACCGCAGCCCGTTCAACTTCAGCGCCGCCAACATCGACGATGCGCGGCACGCGCTGCGCCGCCTCTACACCGCGCTCGATGGCGCGGCCGACCTGCCCGACCCCGGCGGCGCTGCAGCGGGGCAGGGCATCGACTGGAGCGAGCCGCGGGCCGCCGAGTTCCGGGCGGCGATGAACGACGACTTCAACACGCCGCAGGCGCTCGCGGTGCTGTTCGAGCTCGCGGGCGAGCTGAACCGCGAGCCTTCGGTCGCGACGGCGCAGCTGCTGCGCGGACTCGGTGCGACGCTCGGCGTGCTGCAGCAGGTTCCACGCGCGTACCTGCAGACCGCGACGTCGTCGCAGGCGGCCGCTGAAGCCGCCCTCGACGAGCAGGCGATCGCCGAACGCATCGAGGCGCGTGCCGCGGCCAAGCGCGAGCGTGACTTCACGCGTGCCGATGCGATTCGCGCCGAGCTCGCCGCGCAGGGCATCGTCCTCCAGGATTCGCCACGTGGCACCACGTGGATGCGCGCATGACCGACAGCGACCTCGGCGGCGTACCGCAGAGCGCGCCCTATTGGGACGACGCCTGCAAGCACCTCGCCAAGCGCGACCGCGTCATGCGCAAGCTGATCCCGAAGTTCGGGCAAGGGCGCCTGCAGAGCCGCGGCGATGCCTTCACGACGCTCGCCCGTTCGATCGTGGGCCAGCAGATCTCGGTAAAGGCCGCGCAGTCGGTGTGGGACCGCTTTCTTGCGCTCACCACCAACGGATCGTCGCGCCTGATGCCGGCCGACGTGCTGGCGCTCGACGCGCCGCAGATCCGTGCTGCGGGCCTGTCGGCGCGCAAGGTCGAGTACCTGTGCGACCTCGCGCAGCATTTCCAGTCCGGCGCCGTGCACGTCGGCCAGTGGCAGGAGATGGACGACGAGGCCATCATCGAGGAACTCGTGGCGATTCGCGGCATCGGGCGCTGGACCGCCGAGATGTTCCTGATCTTCCACCTGATGCGGCCGAACGTGCTGCCGCTCGACGACGTCGGGCTGATCAAGGGAATCAGCCTCAACTACTTCAGTGGCGAGCCGGTGTCCCGCGCCGAGGCCCGCGAGGTCGGCGACGCCTGGTCGCCGTTCCGCTCGGTCGCGACCTGGTACATCTGGCGCAGCCTCGACCCTCTGCCGGTCGACTACTGACGAGCCGCGTCCCGGCCCAGCTTGCCGGGCGTGTGCCTGACGGAGACACGATGAGCAAACGACACTTCCTCGACTTCGAACAGCCGGTCGCCGAACTCGAATCGAAGATCGAGGAGCTCCGCTATGTGCAGAACGAGTCCGCGGTCGACATCTCGGACGAGATCGACCGCCTCAGCAAGAAGAGCCTGCTGCTGACGAAGGACATCTACGCGGGGCTCACGCCCTGGCAGGTGACGCAGATCGCGCGTCATCCGCAGCGGCCCTACACGCTCGACTACGTGAGCGAGATCTTCACCGACTTCCAGGAACTGCACGGCGACCGCGCGTTCGCCGACGACCTGTCGATCGTCGGCGGGCTGGCGCGCTTCAACGGGCAGGCCTGCATGGTGCTCGGCCACCAGAAGGGCCGCGACACCAAGGAGCGGGGCCTGCGCAATTTCGGCATGTCGCGCCCCGAGGGCTACCGCAAGGCGCTGCGCCTGATGAAGCTGGCCGAGAAGTTCAGCCTGCCGGTGTTCAGCTTCGTCGACACGCCCGGGGCCTATCCGGGCATCGGCGCCGAGGAGCGCGGCCAGTCGGAAGCGATCGGCCGCAACATCTTCGAGATGGCGCAGCTCGAGGTGCCGATCATCGTCACCATCATCGGCGAGGGCGGCTCGGGCGGCGCGCTCGCCCTCAGCGTCGGCGACCAGGTGCTGATGCTGCAGTACTCGATCTACTCGGTGATCTCGCCCGAAGGCTGCGCCTCGATCCTCTGGAAGACCGCCGAGCGCGCGTCGGAGGCTGCCGAGGCGCTCGGCATCACCGCGCATCGCCTCAAGGCGCTCGGCCTCGTCGACAAGATCGTCAACGAGCCGGTCGGCGGCGCCCACCGCGACATGCCGCAGATGGCCGCGTTCCTGAAGCGCGCACTCAACGACGCGCTGCGCCAGGTGAGCGACCTGCCGATCCGCGACCTCATGCAGCGGCGCTACGACCGCCTGCAGTCGTACGGCCGCTTCAACGACACGACCGAGACCAGCGTGCGGCCGTGACGGTGCGGTGACGCGCCCGCGCGTTGCTGTCGCCTACAGCGGCGGGCGCGACTCGACGGCGCTGCTCCACGCGACGCTGGTCGCCGCCGTCGTGCACGGCGTCGACGTGGTGGCGCTGCACGTCCACCACGGGCTGAGTCCGCATGCCGACGCGTGGCTCGCGCACTGCGAGCGGCAATGCGCGCGCTGGGCCGCGACGTGGCCCGGTCTCGTGTTCGCGGCCGAGCGGCTGGCCGGACGCCCGTCCGCCGGCGAGAGCGTCGAAGCGTGGGCGCGCACCGCGCGCTATGCCGCGCTGCGCCGAATGGCGCTCGCGCACGGAGCGAGCCTCGTCCTGCTCGGCCAGCATCGCCGCGACCAGGCCGAGACGCTGCTGCTGCAGGCGCTGCGCGGCGGCGGCGCGCGCGGGCTCGCCGGCATGCCGCGCCAAGTCGAGCGGGCGGGCCTCGTCTGGGCGCGGCCGTGGCTCGACCGCCCGCGCGAAGCGATCGAGCATTACGTCGCGGCGCACGCGCTCGAGCATGTCGACGACGACAGCAACGCCGACCCGCGCTTCGCGCGCAACCGCCTGCGCCATGCGGTGTGGCCGAAGCTGACCGCCGCCTGGCCGCAGGCCGAAGCGGCGCTGGCGACCTCGGCGCGCTGGAGCGCCGATGCGGCGGCGGTGCTCGACGAAGTCGCTGCCGAAGACCTGGTGCGAGTCGGCGATGCCGGTGCGATCGACCTGGCCCGCTGGCGCGATCTTTCGCCGGCGCGGCGCAGCCTCGCCTTGCGCCACTGGCTCGCCGGGCATGGCGGCGTCGCACCGCCGCAGAGCCTCACGCAGCGGCTGCTCGACGAGCTCGGCACCGATCGCGCCGCGCGGTGGCCCTGGGGCGACCTGGAACTGCGCAGCTATCGCGGGCGGCTCGTCGTCGCGCGCACCGGTGGGCCGGACGCGTCGGGGCCTGCGAGTGGCGACGCGTCGCTTGGGGGCAAGGGCACGGATGGGCGACGAAGGGGCGACAGCCGCTTGCCCACGCGACCGGTGGTCACGCTCGCCATCGCGGGTCCGGGCAGCTACGACGTCCCGATCTGGAACGGCGCGCTTCACGTCGACCGCGTCGACAGCGGCGGCGTCGCTGCGCAGCGTCTCGAGCGTCTCGAGCTCCGCCTGCGCGAAGGCGGCGAGCGCTTCCAGCTCGGCCCGGGCCGACCCCCGCGCCCGCTGAAGAAGCAATACCAGGCCGTGGCACTGCCCGAGTGGGAGCGCACGGGGCCGCTCGTCTTCAGCGCCGGCGAGCTCGTCTTCGTGCCCGGGCTCGGACTCGACGCGCGGGCGCTCGCACCACCCGGCGCCCCGCAGTACGCGCTGGGCTGGGAGCCTCGGGCGCCGATTTAGAATGCCGGTTGCCCGACGTTCCGGTTTCCGGCCCGCGGGCGTTTTATTTCCACCCTGCAGGATCGGTTCCAAGCACCCATGGCACTCATCGTTCACAAGTACGGCGGAACGTCGATGGGCTCGACCGAGCGCATTCGCAACGTCGCCAAGCGGGTCGCCAAGTGGGTGCGGGCAGGCCACCAGATGGTCGTCGTGCCTTCTGCGATGAGCGGCGAGACCAACCGGCTGCTCGGCTTGGCCCGCGAACTGCAGCCGGCGGCGACCACCTCCGAACTGCTGCGCGAGCTCGACATGATCGCGTCGACCGGCGAGCAGGTCTCGGTCGGCCTGCTGGCGATCGCCCTGCAGGCCGAAGGCGTTCCGGCGGTGAGCTACACCGGCTGGCAGGTGCCGATCTCGACGGACGCCTCGTACACCAAGGCGCGCATCCAGCACATCGACGACAGCCGCGTGCGGGCCGACCTCGACGCGGGCAAGGTGGTCGTGATCACGGGCTTTCAGGGCGCCGATGCGCAGGGCCACGTGACGACGCTCGGCCGCGGCGGCTCCGACACCTCGGCGGTCGCGATCGCCGCGGCGCTGAAGGCCGCCGAGTGCCTCATCTACACCGACGTCGACGGCGTCTACACCACCGACCCGCGCATCGTCGCCGACGCGCGCCGGCTCAGCACCGTGAGCTTCGAGGAGATGCTCGAGATGGCGAGCCTCGGCTCGAAAGTGCTGCAGATCCGCTCGGTCGAGTTCGCCGGCAAGTACCGCGTGCCGCTGCGCGTGCTGTCGAGCTTCACGCCGTGGGACATCGACATCGACGAGGAATCCCGCTCCGGAACGCTGATCACCTTCGAGGAAGACGAGAACATGGAACAAGCCGTTGTGTCGGGAATTGCGTTCAACCGCGACGAGGCCAAGATCAGCCTGCTCGGCGTGACCGACAAGCCGGGCATCGCCCACCTGATCCTGGGGCCGGTGGCCGAGGCCAACATCGACGTCGACGTGATCATCCAGAACGTGTCGCACGACGGCAAGACCGACTTCTCGTTCACCGTGCACCGCAACGAGTTCGCACGCACGATGGACCTGCTCAAGACGAGGGTGCTGCCGCAGGTCGGCGCCAGCGGCCTCGTCGGCGACGACCGCATCTGCAAGGTGTCGATCGTCGGCATCGGCATGCGCTCGCACGTCGGCGTCGCGAGCCGCATGTTCAGCGTGCTCAGCAACGAGGGCATCAACATCCAGATGATCACGACTAGCGAGATCAAGACCAGCGTCGTGATCGACGAGAAGTACATGGAGCTCGCCGTGCGCGCCCTGCACAAGGCCTTCGAGCTCGACCAGCCCCCGGCACGCACCGAAGGCGCGGCCGCCGGAATCGGCTCGCAGGCAAGCTAGAATCGCGTCTTCCGCGGAGCTGTGACCGAGTGGCCGAAGGTGCTCCCCTGCTAAGGGAGTAGGTGGGCAAAACCTGCCTCGAGGGTTCGAATCCCTCCGGCTCCGCCAGGATACTCCCCCGCTAACGTGCAGCACAGTGCAGTTAGCGTGCAGGCGGAGAAGTCCTAAGTAGTTGATTTGACTACGCTTTTCTCCTGATCGACACTGACCTTAGTGCACGCAACGTGCAACAAGGCTCCAGCAGAACTCCGCCTGTTTCTGGCGGACTGGCTGGCGGACAGAACGTCGACAGAGGATCGCGATGGCTCGAATCCAAGCGGCTGCAAAGCTCCATCAGCTAACCACGCGCGAGGTGCTCGCGGCCGGTGACGGCGACCTCACGGACGGCGGTGGACTGCTGCTTCGAGTGCGCGATGCGTCCGCGTCTTGGGTGTTCCGATTCACGGCTGCAAGCGGTCGCCGGCCCGAGATGGGACTCGGCGCCGCGCACCGCGGCAGCGCCAAGCAAGCCGGCGAGAGCCTCACCACCGCCCGAAGCCAGGCGCATGCCGCGCGCGAGCTCCTGCGGCAGGGCATCGACCCCATTGACGAGCGCGACGGCCGGCGCGAGGCCGCCCGGCGCGCGGTCGAGGAAGCGAAGGCAGAGCAACAGCGGCAGCACCTGACCCTTGCACGGGCAGCTCGCGGGTATCACGAGCGAGTGATCGAGCCGACGCGCACCACGAAGCACGCTGCGCAGTGGATCGCCTCGCTCGAGCACCATGTTCCGGAGGCGCTCTGGCACGCACCGATAGCCTCGATTGAGGCTCCCGCGCTCTTGGCGGGGCTCTCCACCGTTCGTTCCCTTGCAGACCCCCGCGAGCGCGTACCCGAGACCCTGCAGAGAGTTCGGCAGCGCCTCGACTCCGTGTTCGAGGACGCGATCTTCCACGGGCACTGCACCACGAACCCTGCCGCGGCCATCCGTCGCAAGATGCGCGAAGCCATGCCGCGCGGCGACGCGGGCCAGCTCAAGGCGCTCCCGTATCGAGAGGCGCCGGCGCTGATGGAGAGACTGCGCCAAGCGGAAGGCATCGCCGCGAGGTGCCTCGAGTTCGCGGTGCTCACCGCCAGCCGCACGAGCGAGGCACTGCTCGCGACTTGGGCCGAGTTCGACCTCAACGGTGCGCTGTGGGTCATCCCCAAGGACCGCATGAAGGCGAAGGAGGAGCACACGGTGCACCTGTCGCCCGCGGCGCTCGCAGTGCTGCAGGGGCAGCGTGGGCTCGATCCGCGGTACGTGTTCCCGTCGCCGATGCTTGCCGACCGGCCCATGTCGAACATGGCGATGCTGACCGTGCTCGATCGCCTCGGCATGCGCGATCGCACGACGGTGCACGGGCTGTGTCGCGCGACCTTCTCGACGTGGGCAAACGAGACCGGCGCAGCCCGGCCCGACGTCATCGAGGCTTGCCTCGCGCACGAGGAGAAGAACCGCGTCCGCGCGGCCTACAACCGCGCGCAGTTCAATGAGGAGCGGCGAGCGCTGCTCGAGGCGTGGGCTGGGTTCCTTGCGCAGCCCTACGCATCCAACATCGTGCCGTTGCGCGCTGCGTGACGAGCGCGCACGGCGGACGCGGCATCCGCCAAGAGCTAGGGGATGATCGTTCGCGACGCCCATTCAGTCCGCCGCCGCGTCCGCCGGCGGCGGCAACGTCATCGCTTGATAAAGAGTTACAAATATCCCTTGCGTTCACTTGAATACGTGATACTGTTCTGCGCATGGAAAAGCCGAAGAACACCCACGGTGGCGCCGGACGAGGGCAAGGGCGCAAACCCCTGCAGGACGGCGCCGAGAGCGTGATCTATCCGATTCGGCTCACTCCGGCGCAGCGCGAGAAGGTCACGCGGCTGGGCGGGGCGCCATGGATTCGAGCGCGGATCGATAAGGCACGCGAACCAGGGGACACGAAATGAGAATCGGCCATCGCAAGGTCACGCTCGGCGAGCTGCTCATTGCCATGTTGGCCGTGAACCCGATCGGGTTCCTGGCGCTCAGCCAATGCGTGCAGCGCATGTCGGTCGCGACGGGCTTGCTGCTTGGCTTCGTCCTGTGGATCGTGGCGGCGCTCGGCGCGATTTGGGCGATTCGACAGAACCGGGTGCCTCAGCGGTACTGAGGCAAGTCGGGGCCGAACGATGCTGGACACATCGAGCGGCCCCTAACCACCACGTGCAACTCTGAAAGGACCGCACATCATGGCTTCCAAGATCGTACCTAAGGCTGAACCGGGGCATCGCGTGGAGTGGATCGCGAAGATGCTCGAAGAAATCGCCGGCGTCGCCCATCATGCGGACCGCCTGGCTTACTTCGCGGACGTGCCACCCGACGAGGCGTCGGTGGTCCTGGTCGACGCGCTGCGCAACCAGCTCTGTCGCATTGGCTGGATCGCAGAGACCTGCCTCGCTGAGTTCGAGGATGCCGACCCGATCCGGGGCACGGCTGAGGCCTGGCTCTTGTCGCCCGTGTGCCAACGGGAGGCAAGCCATGGCTGAGCCGCTGAACGAGCGCGAGCGCCTGCAGTGGTTCAAGCGCCACTATGGTCTGCGCGAGGCAGGTTTGGCCGCCGCGTTCGCTCATCTAGATCGTGAGGAGCGCCACCAGTTTCGCGAGCGGCTTCAGAACCCCGAGTTCGAAATGCCCGAGGCACTCGGGAGGCACAAGGCCGAGTTCCGGCGGCGCTGGTTGGATGCTCTCGAGGAGCTTGATCAGCTTGAAGCCCTGGAGCGGAAGCCGAGCGCCAAAGCGCAACGCGTTGCGAGTGAACTCCTGGCCCGCGTTATGAACGCATCAGGTGAACGCACATGACGCCGAGCTTGGGCGCGACTGCTCCTTAGCGCGACTGATGGTCACGAGCGTGCGTCGAAAGCCGACAGGAGGCTATCTGCGCTTCCTGGAGGCAGCGCACGCCCGGCTCGTGACCGGCGAGTCGCCCGAGAACTGGGCAGATACCCGCGACGCGATTGCCGAGCACCTCGCGGAATACCTGCGAGGCGACGCTGAGCGCGTAGAGCCTGACGTCGCAAGGGCGATGCTGGTCGCGTTCGAGCAGATGCAGGCGAAGGAGGCGTCATCGCTGTTCACGCCGTTACCCCGTCGTCGAGGGGAGAGTCCAAATCCGGCTGCGGTCAAGGCATGCCTTGAGGAGGCGGGAACGTACCTGCGCTTCTGTCTTAGTCGCCGCGGCGCTGCCTACATTGATCCGACGCCGATCGTCACTGTTCAGCGTGCGTTCGCCGTAAGCCGGCGCAACGTGTTCCGATGGAAGGAGCACGGCCGCGACTGGGCAGACGATCGCTTGCCGCACGGCATGGGTCCCGAGGAGTTTTTCGCTCACTTGCGCGCCAGGATGTTAGGCGCCAGCGTTCAGTACGTCCGCTTCGGAGGTGCCTCAAGTGGCGCCGTGCAGGCTCGGGATAGAAAACGACGCGTTGCGGGGTGACAGGCTTTGATTACGTGTCATCTCGCCAGTTAGGCCGCTGATCTTCACAGTCTCCCCCAGTCCCGAATTAGGGACGCCAAGGAGACTGTGTAGTGCTACAGCAGCAAGCCACGGGCAGACATGAAGTCCGCCAACTTCCCCAGGGCGGCAGCGCCGGCAGCCGGGCGCTGTCCGCCAGCGCTTCCCCCGCACCAATCCTCCTGAACGACGTTCAGGCTGCGCTCGCGCTCGGCGTGTCGGTGCGCCGCTTCCACACGCTGCGGCACGAAGCGTGGTTCCCGAAGCCCATCGTGCTCGGGCCACGGCTGCTGCGCTGGCCGCGTGCCGAGCTCGAGGCGGCGGTCGCGGCAATGCCCCGCCAGAACGAAGCCAAGCCGGAGCCGGCCCAGCTGCTGCGCAGCCGCGTCGAGCGCGCCAAGAAGACGGGGAGGCTGTCGTGAACGCCGCCGACAAGCTCCGCGAGCAGCTGATGCCCATCGCGCAGGCACTGGGCTCGGAAGGGCGGGCGCTCAGCGTTGCCGAAGGCGATGGCGGCGTTCCGGTGGTCGACGTCACCTTCGGGCTGACGCCGTTCGGCGCCCCGCGGGTGATGCGCTTCACCAGCGTCTCCAGCCTTGAGGCGCAGCTGCAGCGCTGGAACGTCCTTCCGCGGCCAGGCTACGGCACCAAGGGCGCCGAGCTCGTTCCGGTGCTGCGCAAGGTCACGTGGGGTCGCGGATGAGCCAGCTCTTCAACGCCGGCGAGCCGTTGAGCGACGCCGAGCAGCTCCTGCGACTGCGGGCGCTTCGCGACTCCCTATTCGCGAGCATGGTGCCGGATCTGCACACCGCCGCTGGCTTCGCCGATGCCGCCAAGCTGGTCGAGCGCATCCGGGCGGAGCCGGACAACTGCGGATTGATGTACGACGCACTGGCCTCGAACCTTGAGCTCATCAAAACCGGCGCGTGGCAGCGGGCCTATGCATGGGCCGCCGCCATCGAGCAGCACCTCAGAGAGCAGGTGGCTCCGAAAGCATGAGCGCTGTCGACTCGCTGCTCGCGCGCCTGGACAACCCGCGGCCGAACGGCCGGGATCGCTGGCGCTGTGCGTGTCCGGTCTGCGGCGAGCGCAACCGCTCGACCCTCTCGATCGGCGTGGGCGACAACGGCTGCGTGTTGCTCAAGTGCTGGAAGGAGGGTTGCGGCCCCGAGCAGATCGCGAACGCCGTCGGGCTCGAGCTGGAAGACCTGTTTCCGCCGCGGGAGCACTCGGCTTCCCCACTGAAGAGACGCCGGCTCATCACGGCCAATCAGGCGCTGGAGCTGCTCGACGACGAGATGACGCTGATGTTCGTGTGTGGCTCCGACATGGCGCGCGGTCAGGCCCTAGACGAACCGACGCGCGAGCGCCTGATGGTCGCCGCGGCGCGGATCGGGATGCTTCGCCAGGAGGTCCGCTCGTGACCGGCGGCGTGCGCGCGTACGACAGCGAGATCGCCGCCGCTGGCGGAGCGCACGCGGCGGTGCGCCGCTTTGAGCGCAAGGAGGACCGGTGCGACGACAGCGCACCCCTGGTGCGTCCCCTCTCCTACGTCTTGGCGGACGAGCTGGACGACGGCGACGAGACGTTCGACGACGAGCTAGTCGAGGGTGTGATCGGTCGAGTCGCGATGGCGGTGCTCTACGGCGATTCCAACTCGGGCAAGACCTTCCTCGCGATCGACATTGGCGCGGCAGTTGCGCGCGCGCAGGCCTGGATGGGCAGGAATGTCGCAGGCGGGTTGGTCGTCTACCTTGCGACCGAGGCCGCCAACTCGGTGCGCCTTCGCTTGCGTGCGTATCAGCGGTTCCACGGCGTCCGAGTCCCGGGCTTCGCCATCGTCCAGTCGCCAATCAACCTCTACGACGGCGAGGCGGACATCGTCGCCGTCCTGACGTTGATCTCCCAAATCGAGGCTCGGCTCGGCATCAAGTGCTCGCTCATCATCGGCGACACGCTCGCTCGAATCAGCGCTGGCGCCAACGAGAACAGCGGGCAGGACATGGGCGTCGTGATGCAGAACACGAGCGCCATCATCAGCGCGACCGGCGCTAGCTTTCTCTGGATCCACCACACAGGCAAGGACCAGGCGAAGGGCATGCGCGGCTGGTCGGGCATGCGTGCAGCGATCGAGACCGAGATCGAGATCACCGCGGACGAGGCCACGGGTTCGCGCGTGGCGGAGATCACCAAGCAGCGCGATCTGCCCGGCAAGGGAGACCGCTACGGCTTCCGACTCGAGTCCGTGATGCTCGGTAGCAACCTGTGGGGCCGCGAGCGCGGTTCGTGCGTGGTCGTGTCGACGGACGCCCCAGCAAAGCGGCAAGCAAAGCGCCAAAGCGAGATCGCTGGCGCCATCGTCGAATTCTTGAGCGCTCGCGGTACCGGGTGCCTCAAGGGTCGCGTGGTCGAGCACTTCGCGGACCGGTACGTCAAGTCCTCCGTCTACAAGGAGATCAAGAAGATGGTCATGGACGGTCGTTTGATCGAGGCTGGCGGAATCGTCGCATTGCCTGGCCTGCCGAGAGGTGCCGAATGATTCCAACAGGTTCCAAGCACCAGTCGGCACTCGCGGCAGTGTTGGTGCCAATAGGTTCCACACCCTTTAGGGTGGAACCAGTTGGCATCAGCCCCATGGATGCAGTCGGCACATGAGCGCCGAACCCGCCATCACCCGGACGTGGTCCGTCGGTCGCTACACGGCGCACCTGTCCGTCGCACGACCGAAGCCGGGAGCTGTCATGTGCGCCGTGATCGAGTGGACCCCCGGCGTGCCCCGCGACTTCACCGATCGGGACTACCAAAAGTACCGCGACGGCCGCGACCGTGCTCTCTCGCAGATCGCCGCAGAGCTTGGGATCAACGTGGCGGTGGTGGAGGCCTGATGGACGGCTCTGGGCGTCGACAAACCCTCCTGCGCCGCAGCGCTCCGCGCGCGTTTTCGTCGGGCGCGCGCATGCGCGAGAGGCCCGAAGCCTCGCAGCCCGCGTCTGCCCGCGGCGAACCGCGTAGCCGCATGCAATGGGCGCTGATCCAGCGCGTGTGCTGGTGCGTCACGGTCGTGCTCGTCGGAGCGGTCCTCATGGGGTGGCTTCGCTGATGCGCGCGCACCTATTCCTCCGACGGCGGACCGCTGGGCGGAAGCCGCCGGGCTGCGCCCGCAACCCCGCGTCGCCGCTCGCACTTTGGCGGAGCACATCTCCGCCGCACGCCTCGGGGCGTCGCACCTTTCCCGACTCACCTTCACCTGAAGCGATGACACATGGATGACTTCTTGAGCGACTTCGCAGACGCGGCACCGGCGCCCGCGGCGCCCGCGGCCCCCGCGGCGAGCGCTGCCCCGAGTACGCCCCAGGCGAGCACTGCAGCGCCCGGCACTGCCGCCCCCGCAGCGCCTGGTGCTCAGCCGACGGCAGCCGCGCCGGCGCCGAGCGACCCGTTGGCCGCGATCCCGAGCAAGTACCGCGTCAAGGCCGCCGACGGCAGCGTCGACCGCGACGCCTCGATGGCGAAGCTGGCCGAGGGTTACCGCGCGCTCGAGTCCCGCATGGGCAGCGCCAGCGGTCGGCCGGCAGCCCCGGACGACTACGTGATCGACGTCCCCGAGGAGCTCGCCGGCGCGTTCGACCCGGCGGCGCCCGAGTTCAAGGCGTTCCAGGCCGAGGCGCACGAGATGGGCTTCAGCCAGAAGCAGCTCGATTTCGTCATGGGCAAGTACTTCCAGGAGGCGCCGCGCCTGGTTGCCGGAGCCCAGGCCGCAGACGCGCATGCCGCCGAGGCGACGCTGCGCAGCGTGTGGCCAACCGAGGGCGCGTTCGACACGAACCTGCAGAACGCCGAGCGTGCGGTCGCGCAGTTCGGCGCCGACCTCGGCGAGAGCGTCGTTCGTGACTTGCAGAACAAGCCCGCCGTGATCCAGCTGCTCGCCCGGATCGGTGCCCAGCTGCGCGAGGACGCGCCCCCGCAGGGTGACCTCGGCTCCCGCGGCAATCCCGGCATCAACGAACTGCTCGCGCACCCTGCCTACAGCAACCCGCGGCACCCCGAGCACGACGCGATCAGCGCGCGCGTGAACGCGTACTACGCCAGCCAGCCCGACGCGAGCAAGCCGATCTGACGCGGCCGCTCGATTTCCTTCCCAACAGCCTGAAAGGCACACCATGACCGACGAGACCCAACCCCGCCCCCCGAGCCGCAGCCGCACGCCCGTGTCGGTGCCCGGCGTTCCCGAGACCAAGGGCACCCGCAGCACCGAGAACGGCTCGCACACCGTCACCATGAGCGTCGCGGAGCTCGATGCCCTCATCGCCAAGCGCGTCGGCGTCGCCATGGCCAATGCCTCGCTGCAGAGCGGCGCCAAACCCGCGGACGCGAAGCCGCTGCCCACGATGGAGCAGGCCAAGGCCATGGTCGAGACCGACAAGGCCCGAGGCCTACCGGTCGCCGCGATCCTGACCGACGCCGGTTGGTACGTCGATCCGATGGCCGGCTACCAGGCCGAGCCGGAGAAGCGCGTATGACGGCGGGCGACACCGCTCGTGCCGACGTCGACACGGCGCAGGCCGAGCTCGAGCGGATCTCGGGCGAGGTCGCCGACCTCGAGACCAAGATCGCCAGCAGCACGCTCGAGGCTGCTCGGCTCGAGGGCACCGCCGACGGCGGCGCAGCGCTCGCGGCGATCTATGACGACCTGGCGCGCGCCCGTCAGCGGCTGGGCGCTCTGATCGTGGCCCAGCAGCAAGCATCGGCGCGCCTGGCAGTGGCCACGCAGCGGCACCTGCAGGCGCTCACAGCCGAGGTGGGCTCATCGCTCGTGCCGTACCGCGATCGGCGCGAGGAGGCGCTCGAATCAGCGGTGCAAGCGGCGCGGGTGTTCGCAGATCGGCTCCGGGAGCTCGCCGACGCCGAGCGCGCGCGTCAGATGGCCTATCAGAGCGTCTCGCCGCGATCGTTCAGCAGCTCGGGCGCCGGCTTCGACCATTCGCACCTGCGTGAGGTGCAGGCCATGCTGCCGGCGCCAATCACGCACGACGAGCCCCTATACGCGGCGGTGCTCCAGGCCGCGGTCGCGCCGCCCCCGCACCGGCCGTTCTGGCGCAGCCGCGCCGATTACCTCGCGATCGAAGCCGCACGCACGTGAGCATCCGGCCCGGCACCCTCGCGGACGTCCCCGCGCTCGTCGGGCTCGGCGAGCGGTTGCACGCGCTCTCGAGCTACGCGCCGCTGTCGTTCGACCGCGAGAAGGTCGCCGGGGTGCTGGCGCGCGTGATCGAGGGCGGGGTGGTCTACGTTGCCACTCGCAACGAGCAGATCGTCGGCGGCATCGCCGGCGGCGTTACCGAGCACTGGTTCGGGCACAGCCTGCACGGGTATGACGTGTCGTTCTTCGTCGACCCAGCGCACCGCCACGGGATCACCGCGGCGCGCCTGCTCGGGTGCTTCGAGCAATGGTGCAAGGCACGCGGTGCCGTCGAGGTGCGGCTCGGCATCACGACCGGCCTGGACGTCGAGGCTACGTCCCGGTTCTACGAATCCCAGGGCTACGCGCGGAGCGGTGCCCTGTTCACCAAGGAGGTCCACCATGGGCATTGAAACCGCAGCGCTGATCGCCGGCGGCCTGATCTCGGCAGGTGCCGCGGTCTACAGCGGCCAGCAGCAGGAGAAGATGGCGGATCGCGCGGCAGACCAGGCGGAGGCGGACGCGGAGGCCGCAAGGGGCGCCGCCATGGTCGAGGCGGCGAAGATCCGCAAGGCAGCCAAGGAGCAGCGCAGCGCGGCCGTGGCAGCTCTGGCCGCGTCGGGCGTGGATGTGTCCGCGGGCACTGCCGAGCAGATACAGACCGACATCGACACCCGCGGCGAGGAGGATGCCTTGACCGTCATCCTCAGCGGGGGGAATCGAGGACGCTACCTTGAGGCTGACGCGCGGCTCTCCCGCATGCGCGGTGGGCAGGCGGCAACGGCCGGCTACATCAACGGGGGCTCGTCCCTGCTGACCAGCGTCAGCGCGGCCGCCAAGGGCTGGAAGTCGACTGGAAAGCCCGTGTGGGGCGGCACTGCCGCTGACCCCTGGTATGGCTGATGAGGCGGCGCGTCGGGGTTTGGCAAGCCCGGAGAGGCTTGCGCAGCTCCGGGAGCGGCGCAATGCCCTCGCGGCCGACCGCGATGCCCTCGCCGGCCTTCCAGAGGCCGGGCGGCGCAAGGACTGGGCACGCACGCTCCGCGACATGGATGGCCTGCTGCAGCAGCTCGACGCGCTCATCGATCGGGGGAACCGCGCGCCGAAGGCAGCACGGCCAGCCAGGGCCGCGCGTCGAGACGAGCCGAAGGATGTCGTCACGATCGCGCGGCTGCCGAAAGGCGAGGGCGGCGAGGTCCGGGTGCGCGTGCTGACGTGGCGCGGCGAGCGCGTGGTCGACGTGCGGCTATGGGTGACGTGCGACGGCGGAGAGCCTGCGCCGACGCGGCGCGGCGTCGCAGTCGCGGCCGGTGACCTCGGCGGGTTGCTAGATGCGTTGCGGAGCGCTGCGGCGCACGTCTGAGGTTCGGCCGGGCCTTGATGCTCGCGGCGGCCGTGCCCGACAGGCCCTCAGCTGCGCCGGCGTGAGCCGGTCGAGCATCATGGTCCAGCACTGGGTAAGGCGGCCGCGCTGGACGACGACGCGAGCGTATTCGACGTGCTCACCGGTGACGGCGACGAACGAGTGCAACGAGATTTTCATGTGCTGCTTCCCTGACGCGCACAACGCGTGCGCAAGAAGCATCGTTCAGGCTCACCACGGCCTTACGGGCACCCCTGGGCGGAGGTACCGTCCGCCGCAGCGCTTTGGCTCACAAGCACTTGGGCGCGTGCGGATTCTCAGTCCGCCGGCTGGTCCGCCGAGCTCTAGTGGATAGCGGCGAAGTGTGGCGAGCTCTCGCCTAGCAGGAGAGCATAGCGCCTGAACGTCGCGCGGCACGTACACCCTGTGAAACCCCGAGGCTTGGGGGGCGTCGCGGCGGCTAGCCTCCCCGGTTGGAGGAGGCAATGGCCGAGAAGTCATACAAGGTTTACTTTGCACGCACCTCTATGGGGCAGCAAGGTGGAAGCATCGCGCAAGCGCTGCGGGAGGCGTACGAGCAGTTTGGTCCCAACCTGCCACCGATCGAACTGGGCGGTGAAGGCTATCAGGTGAGGAACCTTGAGCGAACCGGACGTGTGTGGAAGGGGGTATTTGGTCGGCTCAGGGACGATGCGCCACACATTGTCGACGCTGTACGGGATCAGGAGCGTGAAATCGACCTGCAGGAAGGCGATCGAATCATCGACAAATGCCATTTCCTGTACCGCGAGCGACGAAACGTTTTGGTATGGCAGACGAACCGAACTGCCGGGGGACTTTCGAGAGCTCAGCAATACCTGGCGCAGGTTCTTGACGACTACGTCGAGCTGCCCCAGATCATGAATGAGGCGGAGCTTGCTGAGGTGCTCGAGCGCGAGGTCTACGAGGTCAGCTTCTCGTATGACCGGCCCCCGAGCCTGGGGCAATCTTCCCCAGCTTGGACGCAGCATGCCTTCGACATGATGGAGAACGTGCATGCAGCGCAGGCGAAGTTCGTGCTTCGTGCGCAGCGCGGGAGTGGCCTAACCGGCGCGGCGAATCGGATGGTGCGCCGGCTTGTGGGTGAGGTCGGCGTGGAGAAAGTTCGGGTGCGCCTGACTGACGACAGCGAGCCCGTGGAGCTGTTTATGGCCCCGCTGAAGACGACGATCAAGGTGAGCGTGATCGGGCGTTACCCGATCCCCGCTGAGGTCTATCAAGCATTGGAGCAAGCCTATGACAACCATCGGGATTACGTCGGGGCGCCGGAGCCCGGCGAATAAGCACAGGCTTGCTGTGTCGCCTGCGCTCATTCCCGTTCTGGTACTTGTGGCGAGCGCTGCCGTTTGCCGCTGGGGCGGCGTCACTGTGACAGTGGCGGAGCCAGGAGCGCTTCTGACCGTCGGCGGCACCGTCGCCTCAGTCAGCGCAACCATGCTGGGCTTCCTGCTTGCAGCACTTGCGGTGCTCGCAAGCATCAATCACACACACCTGGTGCGAATGATGCGGCAGACGGGACACTACAAGGATCTGCTGCACACCGTCTTCGCTAGCTGTGCGACGTTTCTCCTGTGCCTGCTTCTGGGCTTTACGCTCGCACTTGGCTTCGAGATCCCAGGGTGGACGAGAGGCGCCATAGTTCCTGCCCATCTAGCCGCCCTGGCTTCGCTGGTCGACGTGGGCCGCAAGTTTTGGCTCGTGCTGTGCAATCTTCGCGAGGCTTAGCTCCTAATTTGGCCGCAGGCTTGCACACTACGATGCCGACGCGATGGCTGAACCTCTCATCCTCTACCGCTGGTGGATCACCGACGGGGTCACCGGCAAACGTCGGCTGACGCGGTACCGCATGACCGAGGCCGACGCGCTCGCGCGGCACCCGGGCGCCGAGCCGGACCTCGCGAGCCGAGAGGAGCGCCACGGCACGGCTTACTGTGAACTCTAGAGCCGGCCCGCCGGACGCCGCCGTCGACCGCTCCGGTAGTGGTTTATCGGTCGTGGCCGTGCTCGTCGCCAAGCGTCAAGGCGATGCTCGGCCGTTGCTAGGTCCGCCGATTCCCTACCAATACAGTTCGACGGATCGATCTACGCCACCGCCAAAGCCGCCGGTGACGAGCAGCTTGCCGTTGGTAAGCAGAACGGCTGCATGCCCGTCGCGAGCCACCGACATGTTGGCGAGCGGGCGCCACGAACGGGTCGCGGGGTCCCATGCCTCGGCGGTGATGTTGTCGGCCGCGTCGAAGCCGCCAGCCGTGACGATGACGCGGCCATCCCGCATCCGCGTCGCAGTGGGTAAGGCGTAGCGGCCGCGCGTCATGGTCCCGGCCGGGAGCCATGTGCTGCTCACCGGGTCGAACAGCTCCGCCATCGTTACGCCTGCGGTCGTGTTAGCCCCGACGCCGCCGCCGAGGACTAGGATGCCTCCGCCGGCGACCGCGATCGCCCGGTGGGCGAATCGCGGCGTCAGGCTTGTGGGGCCCAGGCTCCAGGTCAGGGTCACGGGGTCAAATATTTCCGACCTGCCGGCCGGAACGCTCGGGCTCCTCGGAATCGTCGGATCGCCGCCATCAAGGCCGCCGACGACCAAGACACGGCCGTCCGGGAGGAGGGTCGCGGAATGCGCGTACCGAAACCGGGTCAGCGATCCAGCGGCCGACCAACTCCCCAAGACGGGATCGAATAGCTCGGCCAGCGGCGAAGGCACCGCCCCGCCCGCGAACAGCACCTTGCCGTCAGGCAGCGTGACGTCGACCGGTCGAAAGCGGGCGGTCGACATGGCACCGGCAGCTGACCAGGTCGCAGTCGTCGGATCGAAGATCTCGGAGCTGGCGAGATGCTGACCTGCTGCGCCGAAGCCGCCCGTCACCAGCACCTTGCCGTCGCCAAGCAAGCTCGCGGACGGCAAGGTTCGAACCGTCGTCATCCGGCCGGCCGGCGACCAGCGGTCCTTAACCGGGTCGTACAGCTCGGCGTCCGCAGTACCGCCACCCGCCACGAGCACCCTGCCATCGCGGAGCACGATTGCCATATGGTTGACATGCGGATAAAGCATGGTGGCTCCGGGCGTCCAGCGATCGGCGGTCACCATCAGGTCGGTGGACGTCGTCAGCGTGCCCGAGCGTGCCGTGACCGTCGACCGACCGAGCGCCACGCCCGTCACTAAGCCACTGGCAGCGTTGACGCGGGCCACGTTCGGCGCGCTCGAACTCCACTGCACTTGGGCAGTGACATCGGCCGTCGTGGCGTCGCTGTAGGTGGCGGTTGCTACAAGCTGCGTGTCAATGCCGACGCCAGTTGCCGGCAGCACAGGAGCAATCGAGATCGACACGAGGACCGCGGCCGCCGCACTACCACCGCCGCCACCTGTCCCACCCCCGGAGCCGCCGGCCCCGTCGCCCCCGTCGCCGCCCCCGCACGAGGCGAGCAGGGTGCACAGCACCAGCACCGACATGCAGCGGAAGAACTGAATTGGTGAAAGCATGTTGGGGCCGAGTTCCTGCAGTGGATAAGCGCTTGGGCCGGGCGGGGACAGCGCGTCGCTCCGATTGTGCAGGCTCTGTGGTTCACTGCTTCGGGGCAAATCCGTACTTGGCGTCCAAACTGAGCCAGCGCGCTCGGGCGCCGGGGGCGCTCTGAATCCAGGCGGACAAACCGGCGAATGCGCGCTACGGACTCCAGAAACTTCAAGCGCGACAATGGGTCTTGACAGACTCCGGCTCCGCCAAGCGATCGTGTAAGGGCCCCTCTCCAGGGGCCTTTTTCATTGGAGGGCGCTCAACCAAACAGTCCCCGGACCTCTCGCATAGTCCTTCAAGATCTCGCTACGGTGACGGGTAGGTGAGCGGTAGAGATGCCGCGTAAAGCCCGGGAGTTGTCGCCGCTCGAGGTGCGCCGGTTGAACATGCCGGGACGCTGGAGCGTCGGCAGGGTGGGCCTTGCGCTCCAAGTTTCCGCCTCAGTAACGAAGAGTTGGGTGCTTCGCCTCAGGATCTCGGGAGATGGGCCTCGGCGCCTACGGGTGTCACCCTGGCTGCCGCCAGGGAGCTGGCGCGGGAACAGCGAGCGCACGGCCAACAAGGCCGCGATCCGATCGTCGCAAGGAGTAGCGCGCGCAGCGCTGCCACGGCCGAACGGCGCGCACAGCAGACCTTTGCGGAGATAGCCGCCCACTACATCCGCCAGCACTCGCCCGGGTGGCGGAACCCGAAGCACGTGGCGCAGTGGGGCGCAACGCTGCGGACCTATGCGGAGCCCGTGATCGGCGACCTCGCAGTGCGCAATATTGGTACCGAGCACATCATCCGAATACTCGAGCCGATCTGGATGGCGAAAACGGAAACGGCGAGCCGCGTCCGGTCTCGCATCGAACTTGTGCTCGACTTTGCTGCAGCCAGAGGGTTGCGCGAGAGCCCGAATCCCGCGCTATGGCGAGGCAACCTCGATGCGGCTTTACCGAAGGCAGCCAAGGTGGCAAAGGTTCGGCATCACGCTGCAGTGCCAGTCGAGCAGGTGGCAGAGGTCATGTCGCAAATCCGTCGGCAACATGGCGTCGCGGCGAGGGCGCTGGAGTTCGCCATCCTCACGGCAGCGCGCTCCGGTGAGGTGCGCGGTGTCACCTGGTCGGAGGTCGACTTGGAACGCGGGATTGGGTGATCCCGGCAGTGAGGATGAAGGACGGCCGCGAGCACCGGGTGCCCCTCTCGGAAGCGGCGCTCGAGGTGCTGGGCGGGCTGCGGCGTACGGAAGGCTCCGAGCGGGTATTTCCAGGCATGCGTGGGCCGCTGTCGGACATGAGCTTGTCCACGGTGTTGCGGCGCATGCACATCAACGCCACGGTGCATGGCTTCAGAAGCACCTTCCGCGACTGGTGTGCGGAGCACACCGAGTACCCGAACGAGGTGGTAGAGATGGCCCTCGCCCATGCCATTGGAGACAAGGTCGAAGCGGCGTATAGGCGCGGCGATCTCTACCGCAAGCGTGCACGCATGATGAACGACTGGGGGCACTTTGTCGTGCCTGCCGAAGAGCGTACCAGGCTGTGAGCAAGTGTCCCGCGGCGTAGGCGTCACCCACGCGATCACGGTTGCGAATAGCCTCTGTTGGGCGCCGTTCGAGGACGGCTTCAGACTGCAAGGTGACGCGCGTCCTCCGCGCGTGAGCGGCCGCTTCGATCCAAAGCTGCCGTTCGTCGGCCCGCGTTGGAGGATGGTCACTGGACCTTTGGGCGGCATGATCTGCTCCCCAAGAGGCGTACCACGCGAAGCGAACAAAATCGGCACAACCGAAAGGAAGCGCGATGCGCAAGAGCAGGTACACCGACGAACAGATCATCGGGTTCATCCGGCAGGCTGACGCTGGGGTGAGCGTCGCGGGTTGTGCCGCAAGGAAGGCTTCAGCAGCGCCACGTTCTACAAGTGGCGAGCGAAGTTCGGCGGCATGGAAGCCAGCGACGCCAAGCGGCTGCGCGAGCTCGAGGCTGAGAACACGCGGCTGAAGAAGCTTCACGCCGAGGCCGCCCTGGACAACAAAGCGCTGAAGGTGGCCTTCGGCGTAAAGCGCTTAGCCCACCGGCGAAGCGACGCGCGGTGGGCAAGATGTTGGAAGCAACCCGGATCAGTGAACGGCGGGCGTGTGCCCTGGTGGAGCTGGCCAGAGACAGCTTGCGCCATCCACCGCGGCGAGCTCAGCTCGACGGCGGCATGAGCGAGCGAATCGTGGCGCTTGCCCACGAGCGGCGACGGTTCGGCTACCGGCGGATCGCCGACTTGATCCATCCCGAGGGCACGCAGATCAACGGCAAGCCGGTATCTCGGCTGTACCGTCTCGCGGATCTCGCAGTGCGCAAGCGTCGAGGCAAGAAGCGCGTGAGCTCGAGCGGGTGCCGCTGCACCATCGCCGAACCATCAACGAGGTCTGAAGCCTCAATTTTTTTCAGCGACAGCCTGGCCAACGGACGGCGGATCAAGGTGCTTGCCGTGACCGACCTCAAGAGGACCCTGCGAGCGGCCCAGGGGCGCCCAGGGCTGTCTCTGGACAGTAGAACTCCGAGGCGTCGATGGCTCGCGGTGCGTTAACCTTGCAGACCGCTAGCGTTTTTCACACAGGAGTTCCGCCGTGGCCGTCACGAAGACCGAGGTCGTCAGCGCCCGCGTTGCCCCCGATGTCAAGGCTGCCCTGGCCGCTGCCGCCCAAACGGAGCGGCGGAGCGTAGCTTCAATGCTGGAGGTGATGGTGCTGAGCTACTGCAGCCAGCACGGCATCTCCTCGACGCCAGCGAAGGCCGCGGGCCGCGCCGGCGCCAAGTCAGCTCGCAAGTGACAACTTTCTGAAGCGGAGGCCGCTCCACACCGAGGCGCGACTCCCGCATCCAAGCAACACGCCGCATCCATCCCTGATCTGCAAATGCCTCATCAACGCCTGACCCTGGCTCGGCTCGAACAACTGCTGTTGACTGCGTGCGACGACCTGCGCGGCAACATGGACGCCAGCGAGTACAAGGAATACGTCTTCGGCATGCTGTTCCTCAAGCGGGCCAGCGACCTCTTCGACCAGCGGCAAGCGCAGATCCGTGCCGAAGGCGAGCGCGACGGTCTGTCGCCCGCTGCCATCGAGGTTCAGCTCGAAGACCCGGACCAGTACTCTGGGCAGTACTTTTACGTGCCCCCGCCCGCCCGCTGGAACACGCCTTGGATCGACGAAAACGGTCAGCAGCGCCCCGCGCTGCGGCACGTGAAGGAGAACGTTGGCACGGCGCTGAACAAGGCGCTCGAAGCGCTGGAAGATGCCAACCCCGATGCCCTGCAGGACGTGCTCAAGGGCACCATCAACTTCAACCGGAAGATCGGCCAGACCACGTTGGACGACGACACGCTCGTCAACTTCATCCAGAACTTCGACAAGATCCCGCTGCGGGATGAAGACTTCGAGTTCCCCGACCTGCTGGGCGCGGCCTACGAATACCTGCTGAAGGACTTTGCCGACCAGGCCGGCAAGAAGGCCGGCGAGTTTTACACCCCGGCCGAGGTGGTGCGCGTGTGCGTGGAGCTGTGCGATCCGCAGGAGGGCATGCGCATCTACGACCCCACCTGCGGCTCCGGCGGCATGCTGATCCAGGTTCGCGACTACATGCGCGAGCACGGCCGCAAGGCCGGCAACGTGGCGCTGTTTGGACAGGAAAAGATGGGCACCACCTGGTCCATCTGCAAGATGAACATGCTGCTGCACGGCATCCCCGATGCCGACATTCGCCAGCAGGACACCCTCCGCGAGCCGCAGCACCTGGATGAGGACAACCAGCTCAAGCGCTTCGACCGCGTGCTGGCCAACCCGCCATTCAGCCAGAACTACATCAAGAAGGACATCAAGTTCCCCGGCCGCTTCCCGGTGTGGCTACCCGAGAAGGGCAAGAAGGCCGACCTGATGTTCGTGCAGCACAGGCTGGCGGTGCTGAAAGCCGATGGCAAGCTGGCCACGGTGATGCCGCACGGCGTGCTGTTCCGCGGCGGCGAGGAGCGCGAGGTGCGGCGCCACTTCATTGAGCGACGCGTGCTGGAGGCGGTGATCGGCTTGCCGGCCAACCTGTTCTACGGCACCGGCATTCCGGCCTGCATCCTGGTGCTGAACAAGGCCGGCGCCGACACGCGTGACCATGCCCTGTTCATCAACGCAGACCGCGAGTACCGCGAAGGCAAGGCACAGAACCACCTGCGGCCGGAAGACATCGACAAGATCGTGCATGTCTACCGTGCCGGGCAGGACGTGCCGGCCTACGCGCGCCGCGTGCCCTATGCCGAGATCGTGGGCGAGGACTACAACTGCAACATCCGGCGCTACGTTGACAACGCGCCGCCGCCCGAGCCACACGATGTGCGCGCGCACCTGCATGGCGGCGTGCCGCTGGCCGAGATCGACGCGCTGGAGCACTTCTGGGCCAACTACGCCGGTCTGCGCGACAGCTGCTTCGTGCCACGGGCCGATGGTGTATATGCCGATTTCAGCCCCGCTCTGGCCAACAAGCGCGCCATCGCTGCGCACGTGGCCGCGTACCCTGGTGTTCAGCAACGCCAGGCCAACTTCATGGCGCAGTTGCAGGCCTGGTGGCAGACCCACCTGCCGGTGATCGATGCGCTGGCGCCGGATGCCGACAACCAGTACGGCACGGTGCGCAACGTCTATGCGCTGCGCGCTACTTTGCTCAAAGGCATAGAGCGTACGTTCGGCGGCCAGAACTTGCTCACGCGCTACCAGGTGCGCGGGGCCTTTGCCAACTACTTCAAGCAGCTGTCGTCCGACTTCAAGTCCATTGCGGCCAGCGGCTGGGGCGCCGAGCTGATTCCCGATAAAGACATCCTGCAAAGCCAGTTTCCGCAGGTGCTGGCCGAGCTGGAGCAGCAGCACGGGCGGCTGGCGGAACTGCAAGCCCTGTTCGCTGCCGCGGGTGAAGAGGACTTCGAAGACACCGAGGGCACCGGCGTGCTGCCGCCCGAGCAGGTGAAGGAGTTGAAGGCTCAGCTCAAGGAAGCCAAGGGCCAGATGAAGCTGGCCAAGCGAGACACGAGCTTCGGCGACTGGAAGGCCCACCAGGCCGAAGCCCAGCGCCTGGAGGCGGTGTTAGCGCAACACAGGAAGCTGGAAGACGAGGCCAAGTCGCTGAAGGCGCAGATCAAGGGCACCGAGAAGAACCGCGACGAACTCGTGGAGCGGGCGCGACAGAAGATCAGCCCGGCCGAGGCGCGGCAGGTGATCCTGCGGCGGCTGGAGGCGGTGTTGATGGAGAGCTACCGGCAGTACCTGAGGGCCGACCAGCGGGATTGCGTGGTGGCGCTGGAGAACCTGTGGGGCAAGTACGCAGTGACGGCAAGGCAGTTGGAGGCTACGCGGGCTGCAGCAACGGCGAAGCTGACGGGCTACCTTGCGGAGTTGGGGTATGAGTGACTGGAAGGTCGTCCCACTCCGCGATGTGGCGGACATCCGAGTGAGCAACGTCGATAAGAAGACGTTGCTCTCGGAGCTGCCAGTCCGGCTCTGCAACTACATGGACGTCTACTCGAATGACTACATTCGACCCGACTTGCCGTTCATGGAGGCAACCGCCACTGCGGCGGAGATTCAGCGATTTCGGGTCGCTAAGGGCGATGTGTTGATTACTAAGGACTCCGAGACGCCTGACGACATTGGCATTCCCGCCGCAGTGACAGACGAAATCGACAACTTGGTCTGTGGGTACCACCTGGCGCAGATTCGCCCCATCCAGTCGGTCGTCGAACCTGTCTACCTATCGAAGCAACTGAGCCTCGCTGCGTCAGCGATCTACTTCGCTCAGCGCGCCACGGGATCGACGCGTTATGGGCTGTCCAACCGAACTCTTGCCGAGACGCCGATTCGACTGGCGCCGCTGCAGCAGCAGAAGCGCATCGCTGCCATCCTCACCGGTCTCGACAACGCGATCGGAGCGACTGAAGCGCTGATCGAGAAGCACCAGCAGATCAAGGCTGGGCTGATGCATGACCTGTTTACTCGAGGCATGCTGCCGGACGGTAGTTTGCGTCCATCGATCACCGAAGACCCATTTCGCTTCGAACGGACGGAGGTCGGTGATGTGCCCCGTGATTGGAGAGTGTTTCGATTGTCGGAATGCGTGGAAGTTGTTGACCCAAATCCATCGCACCGTTACCCACCTCCGACAGTTGACGGAATTCCAATCGCTTCCACCGAGAACTTTGTTGGGGAGGACGGCATCGATCTTTCACACGCATCGCGCGTCCCGCTGTCGACCTTCCGTGAGCAAAACGTTCGATGTCGTTTCTCCCGGACGGATGTGGTGTTCGCGCGGAAAGGGCAGATCGGGCTGGCGCGGCGATATGGTGATGAGCCAAAAGTTTTCAGTCATACCGTCGTGCTCCTAAAACCGCTCGGTGGGCGATGTCACGCTTCTTGGTTGCTCTGGGCCGCAAGATCGAGTTGGGTGTTGAAGTACATCGACCGAACGATGAACTCGAATTCGGGAGTGCCAACGCTGGGCGTCGCCTTTATCAAGGATGTACCTCTTCCATTTCCGCCGTTTGGAGAGCAAGAGCTCATTGCGTCTCGACTCGATGCAGCCAGCGAGACGATAGGGGCGCTGGAAGGTTCTCTCCAAAAACTGAGGTATCAGAAGCTCGGCCTCATGCAAGACCTCCTCACCGGCAGAGTTCTTGTCAAGCTCGCCGACGCCACTCTGGAACCCGCCCTCGCCTGAACGCCACGGCCGCCATGCCCACCAAGCTCCCCATCAACCTGCAAGACCTGCTGCGTCAGCGCACGGTCGAGGGGGAGCGAATCGAATACAAGGCGGGCTGGAACCCCGACGCCACGCTGCGAACGATCTGCGCCTTTGCCAACGACTTCGCCAACCTCGGCGGTGGTTATGTGGTGATCGGGCAGGGCTGCGATGCCAACGGGCAACCCGTCTTCCCGCCCGAAGGGCTGGCTGAGAACCAGATCGACAAGATCCAGCAGGAGCTGTTGGCTGCTTGCCAGCTCATCCAGCCGCCGTACTTTCCGCTCTTGAGCGTGGAGGTCATCGAGGGACGCAAGCTGATCGTGCTTCAGGTGCCCGGTGGCATGAATCGCCCGTACAAGGCGCCGGCATCGGTGTCGGCCAAGCACAAGACCTGGCACTACTACATCCGCCGCTACAGCAGCACGGTGGAGGCCAAGGGCGAAGACGAGCAGGAACTGCTGAGTCTGGCCGCCAACGTGCCGTGGGACGACCGCCTGGCCCAGCAGGCGCGTGTGACCGACCTGTCGCCGGCGCTGATGCTGGACTACCTGCGTGAGGTGCGCAGCGCGTTGGCTGACGATGCGCCGGCGATGTCGCTCGAAGCCCTGGGGCGGCAGATGAACGTGGTGGGCGGCGGAGCGAATCACCCTGGCCCAAGAACGTGGGGCTGCTGTTCTTCAACGAGACGCCGGACCGCTTCTTCCCCTACACGCAGATCGACGTGGTGTGGTTCCCCGAAGGCGAGGGCGGCGACCGCTTCGAAGAGAAGGTGTTCAAGGGCCCGCTGGCGCGCATGACGCGCGAGGCACTGGGCTACATTCAGCGCAACTTCCTCCACGAGACCGTGCTGAAGCACCCCGACCGGGCCGAAGCCACCCGGGTGTGGAACTACCCCTACGCCGCGATCGAGGAGGCCCTGGTCAACGCGGTGTACCACCGCTCGTACGAGGAGCGCGAGCCGATCGAAGTGCGCATCAGCCGCGAGGAGCTGGCGATCCTGAGCTTTCCCGGGCCGGACCGATCCATCCGCATGGAAGACTTCCGGGTCGGCCGTGCCGTGAGCCGCCGCTACCGCAACCGCCGCATCGGCGAGTTCCTGAAGGAGCTGGAGCTGACTGAGGGGCGCAGCACGGGCGTGCCCAAGATCTTGAAGGCGATGGCCGCCAACGGTTCGCCGCCGCCGCAATTCGAGACTGATGATGACCGCACGGCTTACTTGATCCGGCTGCCGGTTCACCCATTGGCGACGGCGCCGAATGCCGCTACCGATCAAGTCACCGGGGAAGTCACCGGGGAAGTCACCGGGGAAGTCGCACGCCTGCTGCGCGCCATGATCGGCGAAATGACACGCCAGGACATGCAGGAGGCCTTGGGCCTGCGGCACGAAGACCACTTCCGTGCCGCCTATCTGCGTCCCGCGCTGACCAGTGGCCTCCTCGAAATGACGCTCCCGGACAAACCTCGAAGCAGCAAACAACGCTACCGTCTGTCTGCCCGCGGTCGGCAATGGCTGCAAGAACAGTCGCACGGGTCTCGGCAATGAGCGAGTACATCGAGGTCGAGCAACCGTTCCTGAAGCAGCTTGCCGCGCAGGGCTGGACGGTCATCGACCAAGGTCCGGAGCTGCCTCATGACCCGTCGCGCAGCCTGCGCAGCAGCTTTCGCACGTGGTGGCTGGCCGATGTGTTCCGCGAGTCGGTGCGTTCGATCAACCGGCTGCCTGATGGAACGAGCTGGCTCACCGACCGGCAGCTCGACGAGCTGGAGGCCCAGCTCTTCCGACAGCCGCAGCGCGCGCTGCTGGAGGCCAACCAGGCGGTGCACGAGCTGCTGCTCAAGGCGCAGGTGGACGTGAACGAGGTCACCGGCGAGGTGGACCCGGTGGTCAAGCTCATCGACTTCCAGCACCCCGAGCGCAACCGCTTCCACGCCATCAACCAGTTCCGCATCGCGACGCCCGGATGTGTGCGCGAGTGCATCGTGCCGGACATCGTGCTGTTCGTGAACGGCATCCCGCTGGCAGTGGTGGAGTGCAAGAAGGGTTCGGCCACCTGCGCCAACCCGATGCAGGAAGCCTTTGTCCAACTGCAGCGCTACATGCGCCGCCGTGCCGAGACCGAGGCCGCGGGCCTGAAGGAAGGCGAGCCGCGGCTCTTCCACTCCAACCTGCTGCTCATCCGTACGTCCGGCCCGGAGGCTGACTACGGCAGCATCAGCTCGGGCGAAGAGCACTTCTATGCATGGAAGACGCTGCACCCGGCCAGGGACGCAGGCCTGGCCGGAATGAACGCGCAGCAGCAGCTCGTGGCCGGCATGCTGACGCCGACGAACCTGCTGCAGATGCTGCGCACCTGCACCGTGTTCATGGACACCGATGCCGGCACGCGAGTGAAGGTGGTGTGCCGCTACCAGCAGTTCCGTGCCGCGAGCAAGATCGTGCAGCGTCTGCGTGCCGGGCGCAGGGCGCAGGAGCGCAGCGGCGTGGTTTGGCACACGCAGGGCTCGGGCAAGTCGCTCACCATGGTGTTCGTGGCACGAATGCTGCGCGCCAGCACCGACCTGAACGACTTCAAGATCGTGCTGGTCAACGACCGGCAGGACCTGGAAGAACAGCTTGGCGAAACCGCCACCTTGATCGGCGGCCGCGTCAATGTGATCGGCAGCACGCAGGAGCTGCGCCAGCACCTGGCCACGGACAGCTCGGACCTCAACATGGTGATGGTCCACAAGTTCCAGGAGCGCGAGCAGGTGCTCAGCAATACAGTGGCCGAGGCGCTGGGTACCTACCGCGCCATTCCGGGGGGCAAGACCTTCGGCGTCGTGAACACCAGCGATCAAATCGTGCTGATAATCGATGAGGCTCATCGCACGCAGAGTTCGGACTTGGGCGAGAACCTGTTCGAGGCCTTTCCGAATGCGGCGCGTCTCGCCTTTACCGGCACACCGTTGATCACCGAGCGGCATGGCGAACGCAAGACCCACAAGCGCTTCGGCGAGTACATCGACACATACAAGCTGTTGGACGCGGTGAACGACGGCGCCACGCTGCAGATCTTGTACGAAGGGCGCACCGCCGACAGCGCGTTGAACGAGAAGCACGCCTTCGACGAGAAGTTCGAAGACCTCTTTCGTGACCGCAGCGAGGAGGAGCTGGCCGCCATCCGTAAAAAGTACGGTGCCACAGGCGACATCCTAGAGGCTCAGGCGGGCATCGATGCCATCTCGCGCGACTTGGTGCGGCACTACGTGGACAACATCCTGCCCAACGGCTTCAAGGCCCAGGTGGTGTGCCACTCCAAGCTAGCCTGCGTGCGCTACCAGCAGGGAATCGAGGCCGCCATTGCGGAGCGCCTGGCCGCCGAGAGGGCCAAGCCGGCGCCCGATGCCGAACTCGTGCGCAAGCTGGCCTTCCTGAAGACCGCCGTTGTGGTGTCGTCCGACGGCACCAATGAGGCGGCCTACATCACTTGGGCCCGCAAGCAGGCCGCCCGGCTGAACGCGGTGGAGAACTTCTGCAAGGGCTTCGATCTCGACGACCCGGACCAGATCAACACCGGCATTGCGTTCCTGATCGTGTGCGACATTCTGTTGACGGGCTTCGACGCGCCGATCGAGCAGGTGATGTACATCGACAAGCGGCTGCGAGAGCACACGCTGCTGCAGGCCATTGCGCGCACCAACCGCGTGAAGCGCGGAAAGCAGCGCGGCTACATCGTCGACTACATCGGCCTGGCCAACCATCTGACCGAGGCGCTCACGCTCTACACCGCCACCGACGAGCTCCAGGAGCTGCACGACGGCCTGAAGAACATCACCACTGAGCTGCCCGTGCTGGAAGAGCGCTACCAGCGCCTGCTGCAGCACTTCAGCGCCAAGGGCGTGGCCGGCATCGAGGCCTTCGCAAACGGCAAGTCGGGAAACCTGCAACAGGACGCCGCGGTGGTGCACGCCGCCGTGAAGGCCCTGGCCGATGAACGCTACCGCGCAGACTTCGAGGTGTACCTGAAGAAGTTCCTGATGAGCATGGACATCATCCTGCCGCATGCATCAGCGCAGCCGTTTCGCGTGCCGGCCAAGCGCTTCGGCTACATCCTGCAGGTGGCCAAGGAGCGCTACAAGGACACCAGCCTGCAACTGGGCAACGCCGGCGAAAAGGTGAAGGCGCTGATCAACGAGCACCTCATCAGCCTGGGCATCAACCCCAAGGTGCCTCCGGTGGAACTGCTGGCCGAGGACTTCTTGCAGCGGCTGCAAGAGCACGCCGGCGGCAACAACGAGGCCAAGGCGAGCGAGATGGAACACGCCATTCGCAAGCACTGCACGGTGCACCATGACGAAGATCCGGCCTTCTACAAGAAGCTCTCGGAGAAGGTCGACGCGCTGATCGAGCGCCACCACGACCAATGGGACTTGCTGGTCGACAAGCTGCAGGAGTTGCGCGCGGAGGCCATGGCCGGTCGGAAGGAGTCCATCGAGGGGCTGGGTCGCGAGGCGAGCACTTTCTACGAGCACTTGGCCCAGGTCGGCTATGGCATCGCCGGTGTGCCGGCCGCGGATGTGCCGGCGTTCAAGGCGCTGATGGAGAAGCTGGTCGAGTTGCTGCAGGAGACCATCGGTAGCATCGACTTCTGGCACAACGCCGACAAGCAGAAGCGCTTGCGTGGCGAGATCAAATCGACCATCGGCCGCGCCGGTTTGGCGGCCGTGGCGGCCCAGCGCGAGCGCGTGGCGGTGGAGGTCATGAAGCTGGCCAAGAACCGTCATGACGAGTTGCTGAGAGAGACCGGGAAGCCATGAGTGCCGACGTTCGATCGACGGTCCGCAAGGTCAAGGACATCGAATATCGGCTTCTGCCAGGCACCGCGCGGCAGACTACAGACATAGTCATCGAGCGCGATGGCTGCGTGACCGTGCGTCCGCCGGCGCGCATGACGCCCGAGCAGGTGGACGACACGGTGCTGAGCCGCCGCCGATGGATCTATCGCAACCTCGCCGAGTGGCGTGACCTGAACTCGACCCGCGTGGTGCGCGAATGGGTGAACGGCGAGAGCTTCCTCTACCTGGGCGGCGCATACCGCTTACTGCTAGTAGGCGAGCAGAACGAGCCCGTCAAGTTGAGGGACGGGCGGTTTTGCCTGTTGCGCAGCGTGGTTGACCAGGGCGGCAAGGCCGCCGCACACGAGGCCTTCCGCGACTTCTACATCACGCGCGGCAGGGTTCGCCTGAAGCAGCGCGTCGAGCACTTCGCACCGCGCGTCGGCGTGCAGCCCGGCCCGCTACAAGTGAAGGAGCTGGGGTACCGCTGGGCCAGCAGCCTGTCGGGTGGCGGGCTGCACTTTCATTGGAAGTGCCTGATGGCTCCGCCGAAGATCATCGACTACATCGTTGTCCACGAGCTTTGCCACTTGCACCATCGTGACCACACGGAGCTGTTCTGGAACGAGGTGGACAAGGTGCTGCCGGACTACCGTGAGCGCAAGGAGTGGTTGCGGGCGCGGGGGGCGGGGATGGATCTATAGCTGGCTTGCACTAGGCAAGCCGCACCCGACGCCGCGACTGGACAGGAACACGCGATCGCCAGCCACGACCGTTCTACGGCTCAGGTAGTGATGGACGCGCAAAGGCCCGGCGCTGGCCGGGCCTCCGTTCGTGATCGGCCGCGTCGCCCGCGGCAGCGCGCGAGCCTGACGTAGATCAGCGGTTGCTGGTCGGCGTGACCTTCACCGGCACCCACCCGTCGCCGGGTTTGGTGGTCGGCGGCAGCGGCTTGTTGTCCGGCACCGTCGCGTAGTTCGGCTTCTTGCCGCCCTGCGGACCCACCTGCTGGTAGATGCCGCCCTGGTTGCCAGTGCTTTGGCCGGGCTTCTTATGCGCGGCCATGTCAGGCAGCCCTCACGGGGCACTGGCTGAGCGACAAGAGGTTGTTGTTCCACTTGCCGTCAGCGTAAGTCCGCAGATACGGAGCCTTCCCGGGCTCGCGCACGACCCCGATGTCGGCGCGCTTGCCGGTGCCGGGTTCGAGCACGAAGAATGTGTTCGTCTTCGCCTCGATGCTCTCGATGACCTTCTCGCGCGTCCACATCCAGTTCTGAGCGGGGTTGCCCACGTGGGTGATGTGCTCGTGGGGGCTCTGCGGATTCGGTTTGATGATGCAGGTTACTTGGGCGTCAGCCATGGCAATTTCCTTTCTGCTTGCCTGCGCCGAGAACGTCATCTAGCATGTTGCGCATTTCAGCGATCGTGGACGTCCGTTTCGACGTGATCGCAGACGCTGTTTCAGCGCGATCGTGGACGATCACGGAAGCACGCGAGTGAATGAGTTCATCGTATCCCAGCCGTCCACGAT
>NZ_JABWMJ010000009.1 GCF_013366375.1 Rhizobacter koreensis
CTTGCGCGTCTTCTTGGTCGAGAGATTCAGGCCGAGTCCGAGCTGCTTCATGCTCGCCATCGTCGCGCCGGCGCCGACCTCATGCAAGACGGGTCAGCACGGGGTTATGCAGACCTTCCCTAAGGCTGGCCCAATCGGTCCAGAGCAGGTCATCGTCGGCTGTGCCCACGGCGGCTCCCAAAGTGGAGTTGACCCCGTCTCGCGGAGAGTCTTGAGCTTGGATATCAAGCCGGTTCGATGGTGCTCGGTGCAGGGTTATCCACCGGCGGCGTGGCGCACGCCACGCTAGCGCCGCGGTGGGTAACCCGTGTCTCACGGGTTCGGTTTTGAGTCCGCCGCGTCTGCTTTCGAAGTCGGCCGGCGAGCGGTAGCCGAGCGCGCTGTGGCGGCCGCGCGGGTTGTACCAGCCCTCGATGTACGTGAACAGCGCCAGCCTCGCCTCCGTTTTGCTCTTGAAGTTGCGGCGATCGATCAGCTCGCACTCGAGGCTGGCGAAGAAGCTCTCGGCCATCGCGTTGTCGTAGGCATCGCCCACGCTGCCCATGGACGGGCGCACGCCCGTCTCCCTGCAGCGCTTGCCGAACTCGATCGCCGTGTACTGGCTAACCCTGGTCACTATGGTGCACGACGGCTTGGGGCTTGCGTTGCTGCAGCGCCATGTTGAGCGCCGCCAAGACCAGCTCGCCCGTCATGCGCTCGCCGATGGACCAGCCCACCACGCGGCGACTCCACACGTCGAGCACCACGGCCAGGAAGATGAACCCGGCCCACGTCGGGACGTAGGTCATGTCCGCGACCCAGAGCTGATCCGGTCCGCCGGCGCTGAAGCGCCGCTGCACCAGGTCGGGCGCGGGCGCACTCCGCGCATCGCGCCGCGTGGTCACGATGAAGCCGCGGCGGCGGCTGACGCCACGGATCTGAGCGCGGCGCATCAGGCGCGCAACGCGCTTTCTGCTGATCACCACGCCTTGGTCCATCAGCTCGGCGCGCACCCGTGGCATGCCGTACGTCGCGTCGGAACCGGCATGCACCGCGCGAATGCGCTCGGTCGTCACGGCGTCGTCGATCGCGCGCTTGCTCGGCTCTCGGTCACGCCAGCTGGGCGACACCTGCAGAGCGCGGCACATCGCGTCGATGGGGAAGCAGGCCTGGTTCGCCATGATCAGTTCGAAGACGACGTGGGCGTCTTCTCGCCTCTGGCGGCGAACCAGGCCGTAGCCTTTGCCAAGATGTCGCGCTCCATCTGCAGCCGCCGGTTGTCGCGACGCAGCCGCGCAAGCTCAGCACGCTCGGCGCTGCTCAGGCCGTCCTTACCGGGCAGTGGTTTGCCCTCGTCGAGCGCAGCCTGTGCAATCCAGTTGGTAACGGTCTGCGCAGAGCAGCCGAACTCACGCGCGAGCTCGGTAGGCGTGCGGCCGGCACGTGCCAGCTCGACGATCTGCTGGCGGAACTCCGCCGGGTACGGCGGTCGGGTCTTCGGCATCGCGGCGTCCTCCTCTCATAAGGATCGGGGCTCCGCGAAACAGGGTCAACTTCAAAGCTTACCGGAGCGTACCGCGAAGGCGCTGAGCGGCCGTGGCGTGAGGGTGGCTCCAAGGAGGCACGCCTCTCGCGGGATGCGCGCGAGCAAACCCAGGCCCAGCATCGCCCAATGAACCTACGCTCTCTTACTTTCGCGCACATCCGCTGGATCGAGCGATGTGCCGAGCGGATCCTCACCGGCGAAGCGGAGATCGGGCACATGGCCGCGGTGCAGCACGCTTTCGAGCTCCGCGCGGGCTGGGCCGAGCTCGATCCCGTCGTCGCGGCGGACGCCTACCTATCGCGGGAACTAATCGTGCTGCCGGAGTGAACGATCAGCGCTGGCTGCCGGAGGGCGGCCCCGGCCGCGAGTTCACCGCAGAGGCACCCTCAGCGGTGCCGTAGCGCTCCTCGCGGCTTGCGGGGTCGGGTTCCGCGTCCGGGTAGCGCGACCGCGCGTCTACCTCGGACATCCGGAACGACGTGAGTCGCCGCTTGCCGGTAATTTCGTCGGTGATCCACCAGCGGTAGAGGATGAGAGGCTCTGGCATGTGCATCGAATCGTAGCGGCTCGCCCGACCGACACCCCGCGGATGCTTTGCGGAGGTGGTTCTCGTGGGCGCCGTTGAAGTCGGAGCACATGCTGTCGATCGACGCATCTACCGCTTCAAAGTGGTCGAGCACCCTAACGCGCCCCGATCACCTCGTGCTGAATGTTCCCTCGTGTGCAGGATCCGGCATGGCCCGCTTCCCTCACGGGAAGGGGTTTGAGATGGGTGGAGATGGGACAGCCGAAGCGATGAGCCGGCTACCCGGCCCGCCGCATTGAAGATCCCCCACCCGTCTCCCTCACAACGGGACGGGGGCGCAGCTGGGGGAGCGCGGTGGGTCAGCCCGGCGCCAACGGCTGAATGCGTGACAAGGCGCGCAGCGCATGCGGACGCTGTGACAGGTTTCGTGGCGCGGGCGGACGCCCGAAGGAGCCGCCCGACACAGCCGAGCTGCGGCGACCCGCGGCCGACGTGCCACAAAGCGCAATCGACGGGCGCGGCGGCTGAGCCGCGCGAGCATTTCAGGCTTGCGCGGCCCGGCATCGGGCGTGGCGGGTGCCCAGGTGACGAACTGGGCGGCGCGGGAGGAAGCAACGTAAAGCGTTGCGCGCGACGCGTCGGCCAGTTGGTCAAGCGGGCCGTCGGTCGTGTACCAACGACGGACATCAGGGCCCGCGCTCCCTGGGCACGGGAGGGCCGCGCTCGGATCATGCCGACGTAGGAGGCCTGACTATCAGCCAAACTTGGGGCCAAAGACGGGCTGACGTGCGAACCTGCAATCCAAGTTCACATGAGCTGCAAGCGAATCTGAACGAAGGCGGTCGGGAGCCGGCCGATCCGCCGTGACCGTCGCAATCAGATTCTTGCTTGCAGCCGCATGGCTTCCTTGATTGCCAAGACGCCGCGGCGACGCGCCGACGATCGCGATGATCGTGAAGACGGCTTCAGCTGCAACTGGCGTCGCATCAGTCCAGCCACGAGGAGGATCCCACGATGCCGTCGAAGCGCCCGATGGTCGACGCCACTACCGTCGCGCACTCAGCAATCGCAGAAGACGTTGCAGCAAGCGACGCGGTCAAAGGCCCGCCATTGACGAAATCGGCGACCGAACCCGCCAGCCCTGGCATGCCCACGTGACGAATCGCTTGCCACTTCCGTACACCGCGAGTGCAGTCAACGCATGGCCAAAAGCAGAAACCCGCTTCGCGGCTGGAACGTTCATCGGCGTTCGGGGAAGCTCACGCGCCAGCGAGCGGGTTCCGCGGGAGCGTCGTGCTGCCGGAACGCCGGTAGCAGCTCACCTCGATACGCAGGCGCTATTCATCGTCGCACCAGCGCTGAGCAGCGCGATGACTGAAATCAGCACCCTCCTTCGGGTGCCCCGAAGCAGTACGCGGTTCGTTACAATTAGGGTGGAGGATCAGTCGAATGAAAGCGTTGGGGATTGCGCTTGCAGCAGCGGGCGCATGTGTGTTCGCGAGTGGTACCCAGGCACAGACTTCGTACCGGTGCCCGTCTGGCGACGGCAGATGGATCCTCTCTGACCGGCCGTGCAGCGGAGCTCCATCCACACGAATCATTTCGATTGGGCCGTTGCCAGAACGCCCAGAGCGACGCAGCACGTACGGTGCGCCCTCCACAGGCTCTTCGCAGAAGGCCGCTCCCTACCTCACTCATCAAAGCGCCGCCTGTGCAGAACTGAGCGAGGGACTGCGCAACGGTCCGAGTCGAGGGTTGGGCCCCGAGGCCATGGCCGAGCTGCGCGCCTCGTATTCGCAGCAATGCGCCGATGACGAGGCGCGGGCCCGCCATCGCTACACAGAGTTGCAAGGTGCGAAGCGAGTCGAGTTGATGCAACAGGAGCGAGCGCAAAAATCTGAACAGGACCGTCAACGGCTTGCCCAGGAACAATGCGATGAGATGTACCGGATCGTTGCTCTGAAGCGAAAAAAGGTGCCGGAGATGAACTCCGGGGAAAGAGCTGACTTCGAGCGCTTTCAGGAGAACTGGCGCAGCCGCTGCCCCGGCGCCAGGTGAGTCGGTGGGATGCGCGACGCATCCTCCGCGCCTGATACCCCCGAGCGAGCAGGGATACCTGGCTGCTCAAGATCTGCCGGCGCGGCCTCCACACGGGCATGCCCTTGCGCGCGCTCTCGTCCAGGCGCATGGCCGCTGCCTCCCGTTGATCCGGCACGACGGCACATGCAGGCTCAAGCATGCTGCCCGCGCGCAGCCCCCAATCGGCGCACTGGCACGATGCTGGGCAAACACGGCCGGTGCCGTGCGCGCCGTTTCAAAGCGATCAACTAAGCGCGCCCTGTGGCGCGCTTGGCCGCGCCGCTTAACCTGCTCCACGTCGCAGCGGCGCGTACCGGCGGTGCCCAACGCTGCGACGGGGTGTACCCTCACGTTTGCCTCGGAACGAAGACCCGCGTGGCCCTCAAGAGGAGCGTGGCAGCGCTCAACCTCGACCGGCGGCCTGCGGCGTTTACTGCGCGCGAAACTCCTCAAGCGACCGCCCCGCGGCGAGCGCCTTTTTCAACCAACCCGGACGCGGGCCCATTCCCGACCAGGTCTGCGTTCCATCGGTATACGCAACCCCGGCCCGCCTCGCCTTCTTGGCCGAGGCTTTCCTGCCCGGCGAGCTCTTCCGCGAAGCACCTGCATCGGAGCTCTCGCCCTGCGGGGTTGAAGAATCCTGCTCGCCCTCTTGTTCGGGTGTCCCGCGCCGCTGACTGCCGTCGGCCAGAAAGTCCTCGAGCTTGCCCCCGCTGCTCAGCGCGTCGCGCAACCACCTTGGCCGCGGCCCCATGCCACCCCAAACGTTCCCGTTGCCGTCTGCGTACTTGGGTGCACTGCCAGCCGCCTTCTTGCCAGCCTTCTTTGCCGCGCTCTTGCCCGCGCCTGCGCGCTTGCCGCCAAAGAGGTCCCGTTCAGTGAGCCCGTAGGTGCTGATAGCCTCTCTGATCTTGCCGATGACCTCGCCGGCCTCTTGCTTCTTGAGCCTGTCAGCTTCGGCTTGAAGCGCCTGAAGTTCCTTGTTGAGCTGGGCGTATGTCTTGGGCATTCGGTTCAATCCGAGTAACTAAACCCGGAAGTTTATAGATCTTTCGTGTTTGTTGCTTGCGCCGGTTGTGACATATCTGGGTTCGTTTTCGTCGCCTCGTCAAGGCCATGCGCGGTCCGCAGTTGCCTGAGGGAAGAAATCCTGTCGAGCAGTTGCTCGGGTGAATCGCACCAGAAGCGTGTCAGTTCGATTGGCACCTGCTCGGTAAGCCATGGCGGAAAGCCCACGACGACATCCGGTGACGGGGCGAGGAAGAAGTCAATCGCCCGAAGCCTCGCTTCCATCCGAACCACGAGGTCCAAATCAACATCTCGGCTCAGCCGGTCAACGCGCAGGCGCCATACGCGCCCCACGGGACTCAGGGTCGAGTAAAGGAGCCGAAGGCGCATCTTGAGCTCCGGCAACATCAAGACATGCAAGCGACCGTCGTAGGCGACGGTGTGACCGGCTTCCTTGAGTCGCTCGGCCAGGGCAGTGCCAAAGGCCGAGGCGTCGGCCTTGCGCTCGCACGTGCGCTCGGAAATCGCGCGGCTCAACTCTGTCGGGTCTTGCCCCACGCGCCTCATGCACTCTCTCAAACCGCCGAGGCGGTCGCGTAAGGTCGCTTTGCCGGGTAAGCCCTGGGCGCGAAGGTCGCGGGTGACGAGGAGCGGGCTGCGCTTGAGCGCTGTCTCTAGGTTCCGCAGAATCTGCTCGTCCGTTTGCTTTCTGCTGAGCTCGAGGTGGGTGCGGCGCTGAATCTGTGCCCACGTGTGATCGTCGAGCACGCGTGGAACGGTTCCGTCGCCCCGCGACGGACCACAGTTCACGATGCGCCCTTTGTGCCCGGTGCGGCCCCAGACGAAGTTGCCGACCAAGGCTTCGTTCCTGACCAGGGTCGCGATTCCCCTGCCCGTGAGCGCGCGTCCTTGGTGATCGCGCCAGCCCTCGATGGCTCCGAGCCGTGCAATGTCCGCGAAACTGAGGCAGGTATGCGCGTAGAGCGCGCAGATGCGCTTAACGAGCTCGACCTCCTCCGTTGAGGCAAGCACCCACTCGATGCGATCGGTTGCAGCAATCTTGCGCTGACCGGCCTCGAGCATGACTCGCCGCCGACCGTCGGCCGAGACAGAGCACCGCCGGTAACCCAAGGGTGGCAAGGCCCCCATCTGAAAGCCCCGGGTGATCACCTGCGCCTGACCCGCCCTGGACTTGTTCGCGAGATCGCGGCTGTACTCGGCCGCCATTGCCCGTCTCATGCTCTTGAGCATCGCGGTGATGGGATTGACCTCGGGTCCGAACATTTCGGCCACGTAGACGACCTCGGCGCCGTGCAGCCTGCAGTAATACTCGTAGTAGGCAGCCGCGTCGGTGTCCTGAAAGCGCCCCCACCTGCTCACGTCGTACACAAGAACGGTTGAGAACTGATTCGCCTCGGTGACGTCGCGGAGCAACGTCATCAACCCAGGGCGATTCTTCAAATGGACGCCGCTGCGGCCTTCATCCTCGTAGGTGGCCACGATCTGCAGGTTGCGCGCGGCCGCGTACGCCGCAATCGCTTCCTTCTGGACCGCTGGCGACAGGTCTTGCTTGTCGATGGACATCCGGACGTACTGAGCGGCGTGGTGAGCAGACGGGTTCATGGCCGACCTCCTGTTGAAGAGGCACGACTAGGCTCCTACGTTCCGCCTGGGTCAACGTTGACCGTCGCTGGGCAGCTTCTGCATAGAGCGTCATCGCTCCGAGTTTCGACTCCGGTTCCCGGCGCATTGAAGCGGCAGTAGAGACGGCTTGGCTGTGGAGTGCCGTGCCTCCACAGTGTTTTCGCCGCACCACCAACCGAAGAGCCACGCGTCATCGGCAGTTGCCGAAAAGACTGCCATCTAACAGATCCAATGAACCGGGCTTGCGAACGCGTCAGCGGCTGCATCACCAGCCGGATCATGGCGGCAAGACCACAAGCTCGCGTTCCACGAACGCATCCGCCGTTTGGACCGGATCCATCGGGAGCAATGCACCCGCCAGTTCGAACGCGTGCTGTACGGCAGCCATGTGCCCGAGCTCGGGCTCCCCTGCCGGGATACGCTCGGCGCAGCGCTCATTCCCACGGACCTGCGCGAAGGTGAGGCTCGTACTGTCCATGGCGATCCTGTCGGCTGCGCGGCGACATTCTTTGCCGCCGTTCGGCCGAGAACATTCCACTGAGGGGTTGTCCCTCTTTCGAGCGCCGGCGCTCTGAAGGGCGCGCGGAGAAGCGCGTGGTTCGTTGGTAGCAAAGCATCGTTCGCGGGACACAGACCTCATTTCCTAGCTTCGACGATGTAGCTCGGCCTTCCGCCAACGCGGGCGCGACCAGTCTTGAGGCGGCGGCCGCACGACTCCCCCCACGAGGCTGGCGCGGCATCGCACGGCTACGATGAAGCCGTGCGCCGCCGCCTTGCTCTCGCATCCCTTTAGGCCGGAATCGTTGCGCCCTGGCTCGCCCGCGCGTCATCGTCAATGCTGCAGCGTGTTGCGGCAGCGCCCGGGGGCGTAGCGATCGTCGAGCTCGGCGCCGCCGAGCTGCGACCATCAGCAACGTTCGACGGCCAGCGCGTGATGGTGCTAGCCGATCGCCAACGGGCGCGGTTCTGGATTGCCATTGTCGGCATTGGACTCGCTGCCGATCCGAAGAAGCGGCAGACGCTTACCCTGCACGCTGGCGACGGCGCGGCGCGCGAAATCGCATTTGGGCTTGAGCCCAAGAGGTACGCCGAGCAGCGACTGACCGTTGCGCTTCGGCATGTGGAGCTGTCGGCGGAGGACCTGGCGCGCTATGAACGCGAGCGCGTGCACCTGGCGAAACGTGTTGAGCCGCTTCACGGCCTCGCCGGAGCCAGCGACGCTGCTGCTCGCGAGTCCGGCCAAGGGGCCGCGCTCGTCGTCGTTCGGCTTGCGCCGCGTCTTCAACGGCGAGCGACGCAATCCGCACAGCGGGATGGACATCGCCGCGTCGACGGGCACGCCGGTTGTTGCCGCGGCTGCCGGCGCTGTCGCCGACACCGGCGACTACTTCTTCAACGGCAAGACCGTGATCATCGACCATGGTCAGGGCTTTCTGACGCTGTACTGCCACCTGTCCGCGATCGAGACCGCCGTCGGCGAGTTCGTCGAGGCCGGCGTGCAGATCGGCCGCGTCGGTGCGACGGGTCGCGCGACCGGCGCTCATCTTCACTTCAGCGTCTATCTGAATGCCACGCCAGTCGATCCGGCGCTCTTCCTTGCGCCATGAGCGACGGGTACGCCGACGCACGCCTCGCCTCCCACCCCTACAACCGCATGAACTGCGCCACTCCCGCTCCAGGAGGTTTCGAAGGGCACCGCCGACTGCCGCCACGCGTGAATCCACGCTCCAGCGCCATTGGCGGTGTGCGTCGAAGCGCAGGCTCGTTCAGCGTAGCCCTGGCGTCTATCGTTGTCGCTCTGCAGCGCTCCAGAAGCGAAGCTCGCGTTCTCTTTTTCAAACGGACAAAGTGGCCGAATGATGGGCGAAGTGATCCTTCAGGAAGCTGGCAATGAAGTAGTAGCTGTGGTCGTAGTCCGGCCGCATGCGCAGTTCGATTGGGTGGCCAGCGGCCTCGCAGGCAGCTTTCAGCAACTCTGGACGCAGCTGAGCGGCGAGGAATTCGTCAGCCTCTCCCTGGTCCACCAAGAGCGGCAAGCGTTCACTCGCCATTCGCACCAGCTCGACGGCATCCCACGTCTTCCATGCTTCACGGTCCTCCCCCAGGTAAGCGCCGAAGGCCTTCTGGCCCCAAGGCACCTGCGTCGGCGCCACGATCGGCGAGAACGCCGATACGCTGCAGTAGCGGCCGGGATTTCGCAGGGCGGTCACCAGGGCACCATGGCCACCCATCGAGTGGCCGAAGATGCCTCGCCGCTCACTGGCCGGGAAGTTCTGCTCGACGAGCGCCGGCAGCTCCCGGGCCACGTAGTCCTGCATGCGGTAGTTCGCTGCCCAAGGCTCGTGAGTGGCGTTGAGGTAAAAACCTGCGCCCTGGCCCAGGTTGTAGGCCGGATCGTCTGCCACGGCTTGGCCGCGCGGGCTGGTGTCAGGAACGACGACGATCAAGTCATGCCGCGCCGCGTGTTCCTGCGCGCCGGCCTTGGTGATGAAGTTTTGCTCGCTGCAGGTCAGACCCGAGAGCCAGTAGAGGACCGGCCGTCGCTCGCCCCGCAGTGCCGCCTTCGGCAGAAAAACGCCGAACTTCATGTCGCAGCTCAGCGCGGTGCTGGCATGCTTCCACACCTCCTGCCGACCGCCGTAGCTGGCGTGCTGTTCAACGCGTTCCATGCGGTTCTCCCAGGCCTCGGGGTAAGTGCCCCTCGTCGTGACGACAGGGGGCCAGAATGTCCATCAACGGCGACTTTAGGGCGTCGTAGAGCTCGAGGCCCAGAACGCGCAACCGCGCGGCGGGATCGCACACGTCGCGCGGCAGGTCCACACTTTTCTCGACGCATTCCAGCCAAGCGGGCGACACGCTTCTTTCGTGGGCTCTGCCGCCCGCAACGACTGGCAGGCTGATCGCCCAGCCGTACATTCGTCCCGTGATCGACAGACGCGGTCGACGCCGGCCCTCGCATGCAGTTCGATAACTCGTTGCGGCAGCACATCCAGCGCAATCTGAGCGCGTTTGTAGTCCATCCTGCCGCGACGGACGCGCACCACGCCGCTGCGGTCGCCCTGGCGATAGTCGAGGAAGGCGACGGAGCTCGTGTCAAGGGCCTCCCAGTGCCCACCGGCTGGAGTCCTGAAGCGGCACTGCTCCTGACGCGTCGAGCCGCGAGCCTCCGGAACCACCCGAGCCAGTGGGCGCTTCCCGGCGGCCGGATCGATGGGAACGAGTCGGCGGAAGCAGCTGCCCTGCGCGAACTGGTCGAGGAGGTTGGCCTAGATCTCGATGGCGCGGTGGTACTCGGCAGGTTGGACGATTTCGTCACCCGTTCAGGATTCGTCATCACGCCCGTGGTCGTCTGGGCTGGTTCAACCGGCGCGCTCGTCGCCAACCCCAGTGAGGTCGCCAGCATCCACCGCATTCCTGTCACCGAGTTCATGCGCACCGACGCGCCGTTGCTGGAGCAGGACGCCGAAGGCGAGGAGCCCGTCCTGCGCATGCCGGTGGGCAACTCATGGATCGCGGCACCGACCGCCGCTCTGCTCTACCAGTTCAGAGAGGTTTGCATCGCCGAGCGGTCCACCCGGGTGGCGCACTACGAGCAACCGCTATTTGCTCGCCGTTGACCTACTAAGCGACCCATGCCGACACCGAGGACACAGCCGGGCGGCGGACGGATGGCGGTGCCCCCCAGGGAGCTGTCGTTCGACCTCCGAATCGGGTGACGGTACCCAGTTTTCTTGCAGGCGCACGACGGTGTGCCTTTCGGCGGACGAACCTCCCCGAAGCACGGCGCCTCTCGGCGATTGACGCACGCGTGAGCAAATCTCAACCCGGCGATCCCTCAGCGCGCGCCCTTGCCCGATAGCACGACGCCGACGGTCTCGAGCATCACGGCGATGTCGAGCCCGAGGTCGTGGTTCTTCACGTAGTAGAGGTCATAACGCAGCTTCTCCAGTGCATCATCGATCGTCGCTCCATACGGGTAGCGCACCTGGGTCCAGCCGGTAAGTCCGGGTTTCACGCTGTGACGCAGTGCGTAGTACGGAATGATCCGCGTCAGCTGCTCCACGAACAACGGTCGCTCAGGACGCGGCCCGACAAGGCTCATGTCGCCCCTCAGCACGTTCAGGAACTGCGGGATCTCGTCGATCCGAAAGCGCCTAATGAAGTGGCCGACGCGCGTGACGCGGGCGTCCTGCGCGGCTGCCCACTGCGGCACACCGTCCTTCTCGGCGTCGACGCGCATGCTGCGGAACTTCAGCACACGGAACGGCTTGCCGCCGCGACCCACGCGCTCTTGGCGGTAAAATACCGGGCCGCGGCTCTCGAGCGCGATGGACGCTGCGGCCAGCGCTATTAGCGGCACCGCCATTGCGAGCAGCAGCAGCGCGCCGCAGATGTCGAACGCGCGCTTGACGGCGCTGCGCAGCGGCCCCTGTTTAAAGCCGTCTCCGAACGCCAGCCATCCCGGTTGCGCCTGCTCGATCGCGATCTGCCCCAGCATAGTCTCGTAGCAGGTCGACAAGTCCGAGACGCGCACGCCCCCGGCCTTGCACTCCAGCAGCTCGCGCAAGGGCATGCTGCCGCCGCGGCGCTCGGCGATGGCCACGACCACCTCGTCGACGCGGTGGGCGGCGACGACCTCGCGCAGGCTGCGGCCGCCGACGAGCAACTGGTCGGCTTCGACCGCATGCGTCGGCTCGTTGGGGCCGGCCAAGTAGCCGACGATCTCCACGTCGGGAGTTGTCGCCCGAAGTGATTCGCCCAGTTGTCGCGCCGCGTTTCCTGAGCCAAAGATCATGAGGCGGTGACGCGCACGCGTGGCAGCGCGAGCATGCGTGGCCCAGACCCGATGCCCTATCACGGTCGCGATCACGGTCATCAACAGCCAGCCGAAGTCGCTGCGGCGACCTCGTGCCGCGGGCTGGAGGGCGAGGACGGTGTCGGCGAGCAGGAACGCGAGCGCCAGCGCCAGCCCAGCCTGCGCCCAGGCCAGGGTCGCCGAACCGCGGAGCGTCACGTTGTAGACCCCGGACGCGACAGTGCCGAGCAGCACGCAACCGGCCAAGGCGAGCGCCAGCGAAAGCGCCGCGGGCAGGGCGACCGCATGCGCCGGCAACGTGGCGACCAGCAGGCTCCCGGCCCCGGCCATTCCAGCGTCGACGCTGGCGTGGCGGAGCGAGGGGGTGCATCGGTGGCGATCGATCAGGCGGACCATGGCGGAACTCCGGAAGGGGACGAAGCGCCTTCTTCCGCGTTCAGCTGACACGCGACGCCACGCGAGGAGCGCGACGGCGGGTCATTGAACGCGTGAGGGGCACACGCTTGCCGAGCGGAGGAACCGCCGCTCGACGGCATCAATGCGCCGGCTGTGCCGCCGCAACCCTCGTCAGCCGCCTTCGAGGCGGGCGTCCAGGGCGGCGGGATTGTGGTGGCGCCTGGCTCGCTCGCAGGCGTCGTTCAGACTTCTTTACCCGCGGCCACGCCCGCTCAACGAATCGGGTCAGCAGCGCAGCCGACCGGCGCAGGGCGCCGCAACGCTTCCCATGGAGGTGCGACCAAAGCCACGCAGCGCCCTCGCCCGCCCGGCAACGCTCGCTCACCCGCGCCTGCGTGGGCAATAAAACCGCTCTGCAGCGGGAGCTGCCGGTCACGAGCCGCGTTCCTACTCAGCTCAAAGGCACCAAGCAGTCGCTCGGCCGGGGCCCGAGCTGGGGCTCGACGGTCTGCTGTACGAGGAACAGCGGTCGGACGACTTCGGCACGTCGGGTCACACCGTGCGAGTGACCGCTTCCCTACCGTTTGAACTAGCGGTGCCGACCCAGAGCCGACCTTCGGCTTGCCCTCTTCCTGCGCCGGAAGCAGTCAGCAAAGGCAATCCGGCGCTGCCGGCGCGGTCTTATTGCCTGCGACGAAGCCGCCCCCGCGAACGAACACCCGTACGGGCCCCAAGTCGCCTGTTGGGACCCAAGGAGCCGACAGTGATCGCGCGGTGCGGCCGGCCGCCGTCCTTCACGGTCAGCAGGTACGAGGCTGTGCCCCGGGTATTGCCCGGTGTGTCGAGTACCCGCACCTCCTGCTCGCCGAGTCGGATCACGTCGCCGTCCTTTACGGTCCAATCGGGCGTGATCATCGTCCATGCTCGCGGTGTCGCCTTCAAGTCGGCAGAGAAGCTGGGTGCGCGCGTGGTTCGCAACCGGTACTGGCCGATGTCGATGGCAGAGCGTGGCTTCGCCGCCGCCTGTGACGAGGTCTGGCACGAGGTATTTCAGCGCGTTGAGCGTCAGGTCAACGCCAAGCGTCCACCGACACCGTCTTCAGGTGACTGAAATCGGTCGCGTACCAGTAGGCGTTCTTCTCGCCGCCCACTACCACCGTGCTGATCTCCTGCGGGTCGGACCGTGCCGCCCGGCACTTCGTCGGACACGCTCGCGCGGCCGCTGGGCGCACGCCTGCGTGCCAAGCTCGGTCGCAACGTGATCGTCGATTCGAAATCAGGCGCGGGCGGCTTGCTCGCGGTGCACTACCTGCGCCAGTTCGACGGCGACGATTCCTACATCATGATGGCTCCGAACTCGTCGGTATCGCTGCTGCCGCTGTTCGCGACCCGTCCCACCTCTTCCTGGCGCCGCAGCTGTCAGTCACGATGCCGCGAATGCGCCACGTCTTCTACGTCTTCTATCCCTCGCATTTGCTGGTGCTCTGGATCATCACCAAGCTGTGACATGGGCATCATTGCGTTCGAATGGACCGGCGCCGTTCTCGGACTCCTCGGCGCATTTCTGCTCGCGACCCACACGACCATGTCGCGCTACGATTGGTTGGCTTTCCTGGGTGCGAACGCCGCCCTGATCGAATTCGCGCTAGCGATCGGCGCGCACGGTTTGCTCGTGCAGCAACGCGGCTTCACAGCGACGACGCTGCTCGGCATCCATCGCTCGAGGCTCTACAGTGCGGACACTCAGCGTTTGACGGCCGTGGCGGCCCAACAGGGCGCAGCAGCCATTGGTACGTCGGAGACACAAAGGTCAGGCCGGCGTCCTTTACAAGCGAAGCCAAGTCGCTCTTAGTAAGCCAGGGCGTCGCGTCATCCGTCGATCAGCTTCGGATCCCAGGCATGCACCTTCTGGCGCTGCTCGCCGAGGCCGTCGATGCCCAGCCGCATATCGTCGCCGGCCTTGAGGAAGACCGGGCTCGGCTTGATGCCCATGCCGACGCCGGGCGGCGTGCCGGTGGTGATGAGGTCGCCGGGGTAGAGCGTCATGAAGGCGCTCACGTACGAGACCAGCTTCGCGACGCCGAAGATCATGGTCGACGTGTTGCCGGTCTGCATGCGCTTGCCGTTGACGTCGAGCCACATCGGCAGGTCCTGCGGATCCTTCACCTCGTCGGCCGTGACGAGCCAGGGGCCGACTGGGCCGAAGGTGTCGCAGCCCTTGCCCTTGTCCCACTGGCCGCCACGCTCGAGCTGGTATTCGCGCTCGGAGATGTCGTTGACGACGCAGTAGCCGGCGACGTGCTTCAGGGCGTCGGCCTCGCTGACGTAGCGCGCGACGTCGCCTATGACGATGCCGAGCTCGACCTCCCAGTCGCTCTTTTTCGAGTCCTTCGGCAGCACCACAACGTCGTTGCAGCCGACCAGGCAGGAGGTCGGCTTCATGAAGACGATCGGCTCCTTCGGGATCGGCGCGCCGCTCTCGGCCGCGTGGTCGGCGTAGTTGAGGCCGATGCAGACGAACTTGCCCATGTTCGACCACGGCGGGGCGATGCGGCCCGGCGCGGCGACGGCAGGCAGCTTCGACGCGTCGACCTCGCGCAGCTTCTGCAGGCCGGCGCGCGTCAGCATGGAGGCGGTGATGTCGGGCGTCACGCCGGACAGGTCGCGCACGGTGCCCTGCGCATCGACGAGCGCGGGCTTCTCGGCGCCCTTGGCGCCGTATCGCATCAGTTTCATGGCTTATTCAACTTTCTTGTTCGGTCAAGGATCAGAATCCCAGTGGGCAGACCCAAATGCATTCAGAACGTCTGGCGGTCAAAAAACCGTGCGCACTTTGCCTCCGTCGATGACGATGCTTTGGCCGACGATGTAGCTCGCATACCGACTGCACAGGAACGCGCACAGCGCGCCGACATCTTCCGGATCCCCAAAGCGGCCTGTCGCATTGCCCTGGGTACCCAAACGCCAGTTGTCGTACTCGGCCGCGTAGGTTGTTCCGTTCTTTTCTGCCAAATCGATAAACATCTTCTTCATGCCCGGGGTCTCGAACATGCCGGGCAAGATCGTGTTGATGGCGATGTTGAAGCGTGACATCGGTCGCGCGATCGACGCCGCATAGTTGACTAAGGCTGCCTTGGGTGCGCCTGACAACACGCGCTGGTCCAGCCCTGACTTCACACCGATCGTCGCGATGTTCACGATTCGTCCGAAACCTCTCTCCTTCATTCCACCAACGACTTCGCGCATTAGCTCAAGCGGGCCAAGAAAACCGGTGTCGATCGCCTGAGCCCACTCCGCGCTCTCGATTGCGAGAGGGTCTTCGGTAATACGAGGGGGCGACGACGTGATCACCGTGATCTCGGGCTCGGGGCAAGCGGCCAACAGAGTCTCTCGGCCGGCCGCGGTCGAGTGGTCCGCCACGACGGGGACGACGCGGGCACCCGTGGTCCGAGCGATTTCCTCAGCCGTAGCCAACAAACGCGACTCGGTACGCGCCGAGATATGCAAGTCGGCACCTTCACGAGCCAGTGCAATCGCGCATTGCCTTCCCATCCCAGCGCTAGCTCCGGCCAGCAATGCGCGTCTCCCGTTGATGCCGAAGTCCACAGTAATTCCTTTAAGACAGGGTTATCTTGCGGTCGTGCGTGGCAATCGAATTGCGTATGCGCACTAGACGGGAGGGGGAAGGGATCCGATCGGCCTTTTGCGACTGCCGGACACCAGCAGACTTCCCGCCTCGGTCTTCAAATATCTAGCTCAAGCACAGCGGTCTTCGCGCGGGACACGCAACACATGATCTTGTCGCCAGCCGCTTGCTCTTCGTCGGTGAGGAAGACGTCGCGGTGATCGGGGACGCCCGACAGCACGCCAGTCAAACAGGTTCCGCACACGCCCTGCTCGCAGCTCGTCTCGATCGCGACGCCGGCGTCGCGCAGGACCCCGGCGATCGTCTGGTCGGCGCCCACTAGGTGCTCACCGCCAGTGCGCGCAAGGCGGATGATGAAGCTGTCGCGCGGGCCGGCAAGTGCCGCCGTGCCGGCGCTGAAGTATTCGAGGTGGACGCTGTCAGGCGGCCAGGTTGAGGCGGCCGTTGACTCGACGAGGTCCATAAAAGGCCGTGGTCCGCACAGGTATAGCTCAGCACCTTCCGGCCGGTTCCACAGGAGACGGCGCAGGTAGGCTCGTACTGCATCCGGCTCGGTCGCGTAGTGGAAGTCAACGCGGCCGAGGAAGCGTCGCTCCGACAGAAGCGAGTGAAAGGCCGTGTGGGCGATCGACCGCGTGAAGTAGTGCAGCGAGTACGCGGCGCCTTCTTCCTGAAGATGAAGCGCCATCGACAGTAGCGGCGTAACGCCGATGCCGGCGCCGACGAGCAGCACCGGCCCGCGGGGCGGCTTCAGCGCAAAGTTGTTGCGCGGCGCGCCGATCTCGATGACGTCGCCGACGCACAGCGACGAATGCAGGAACGACGATCCGCCTCGGGAGTCGGATTCGCGCTTGACGGCAATGCGGTAGCAATCGGTCTCGCTCGGCGCGTTGCAGAGCGAATACTGACGCACGAGGCCTGGCGCAACGTGGACGTCGATGTGCGAGCCCGGCGTGAACAGCGGCAACGCCTCCTCGTCTGCGCCGACAAGCTCGAAGGATTTAATGTCGATCGCCTCTTCACGGATGGCCACGACCCTCGCCTTCAGCATCGGCGGCTCACGCATCCATCTCCCAGTGTGCGAAGCCGATTCCGCACGGCGACGCGTGGACCGGGATGTAGTCGATCACGCGCCCGGGGCGATCGGCAACGGCCGCCGCCATTATCCAGTTGCGCGTCTCGCCCGAGCCGCCGCCCACGCCGCTCTTCATGCCGGTACCGCCGGAGAACTGCTGAAAGCACTTCAAATCTGCGTGTTCGGCGCGCGGCCTCCACGCGTCGAAGTATTCGGCCATTGCGTCGGCGTCGCCCGCCTCAAGACGCGCCAAGATCGCACGATCAAAGTCCTCGTCGAGATACGACTCGGCCGCGCCCGGCGTGTGCCACAACCCGCCTGAGCCGAGCACGGCAACGCGTAGGTCCTTCGGCCACTCCTCCTCGACGATCCTGCGCGCCGCGCGCGCCAGCGCAGCGCAACGCGCCGCTGTCGGCTGCGGCGCATAGAGGCAGTTGACGAGCACCGGCACCATCGGCACGTCGAAGCGGCCATTGGTGAGCGGGCCCGCGGGTCGCATGAAGGCGTGGCCCATGCCGATCTCTTTATTCGGCAGGTCAAGCATGAAGGCTGGGTCGAAGCCGGCCTCCATCAGGCCGTAGAGCATCGTCTTCGCGAGGTCCGGCCGCGCGCCGATCGCGGCCCAATGCTCTGGCGACCTCGGCTTGAAGGGTCGCGACCCGAGCTTGCCAGCGTAGCGCACGGCTTTGTAGCCTTCGAACGCACCGCCGACATAGACGGCGAAGGCCGGATGGTTGTCGAGGTTGAACTGTTCCTCCTGGTCGTCGCCGAAGGCAAGGACTACGTCGGGACGCGAGGCTTGGAAAACGTCGCGCAGCCGCGCCAGGCCTTCATGGACGCGGCGGTGCTTGCGCTCATTTTCGGCATCGTCGTCGACGGTCGCGCCAGGCGCGTAGCTGCGGCCGGCACGTGTGCGGTTCCACCAATCAAGCGGTTCGAACAGGAAAGGCGAGTGAGATGTCGCCAGTACGGTGCAGATCTTGGCCACGTCAGTTGGGTGCGGAAGTGAAGTGAGTGGGAGGCGTCATCAGGTGAGGGAGTAGCCCTTATCGCGCAGCGTCTTGTCAACCCAGCTGCGATCAGACGAGCCCGCGAGGAAGTGCTTCATTGCTGCGGTCTCCTTGACGACGATGGCCTGTGCCGAGGCCAGCACGCGATCGGCTTCGGCCTGCGGCACGGCGACGAGGCCGTCCGCATCTCCGACGACGATGTCACCCGGTGTCACCGGCATCGTGCCGATCACGACCGGGACATTTATCTCGCCCGGGCCGTTGCGGTACGGACCGCGATGCGTGATGCCCGCCGCGTAGACCGGGAAGTCGCTAGCCGCAAGCTCAGCGGAGTCGCGGATCGCCCCCCAAATCACGAGGCCGGCGATGCCGCGCTGGCGCGCGTACGTCGCCATCAGCTCGCCGATGATCGCGTTGCCGGTGTGTCCGCCACCATCGACGACGATGACGTCGCCCGGCTGCGCCATGTCGAGGGCCTTGTGGACGAGCAGGTTGTCGCCGGGCGCGGTTCGCACCGTGAACGCCGGGCCAGCGAGGCGTGCGCCACGGTGCATCGGCCGCAGCGCGCTGCCGCCGTCATAGAGGCGCTCCATGCTGTCTGAGAGGTGGGGCGTCACCATCTTGCCGAGCGCTTCGACGATGCGTCGATCGGGTCGCGATGGAATGTCGCGGATGCGCATTGCGCCACTCATGCCGTACCTCCTGGCGTCGTTGAGAGATGGCCGCGCCGAGCCAGCAGACGGTCGAGAGCGGGGTACACGCGCCTTGCGTTGCCTTCGAAGATCTTGTGGCGGTCCTCAGCACTCAGGTCGGGCAGGCCGTCGACATAGCGACGCGTGTCGTCGTAGTGGTGACCCGTCTCTGGGTCGATGCCGCGCACGGCGCCGACCATTTCGGAGCCGAACAGGATGTTGTCGACCGGCAAGACCTTCTTCATCAGCTCGATGCCCGGCAGGTGGTAGACGCAGGTGTCGAAGAAGACGTTGCCGAGCAGGTGGTCGGCGAGGAGCGGCTTACCGAGGTTTTGCGCAAGGCCGCGGTAGCGGCCCCAGTGAAACGGCGCGGCCCCGCCACCGTGCGGGATCACAAAGCGCAGCGTGGGGAAGCGTTTGAACAGGTCGCCCTGCACGAGCTGCATGAATGCGGTCGTGTCGCCATTGATGTAGTGGGCGCCGGTGCCGTGGAAGTTAGGGTTGCACGACGACGACACGTGGATCATCGCCGGCACATCGAGCTCGCAGAGCTTCTCGTAAACAGGGAACCAGTGTTCGTCGGTGAGAGGCGGGTCGCGCCACATGCCGCCGGTCGGGTCAGGGTTGAGGTTGACGCCGACGAAGCCGAGCTCGTTGACGATGCGCTCGAGCTCGGTGATGCAGTTGCGCGGTGAGACGCCGGGTGACTGCGGCAGCTGGCCGACGCCGACGAAGCTGTCAGGCAGCAGCGTGCAGACGCGGTGGATCAGGTCGTTGCAAGTCGTCGTCCACTGACGGCTTACAGCTTCCGTGCCGACGTGGTGCGCCATGCCGGCCGCGCGGGGCGAGAAGAGCGTCAAGTCGGTGCCGCGCTGACGCTGAAATTCGAGCTGCGGTTGGACGCTGTCGACGATCGCTTGATCGGAGATGCCCAGGTCCAGCGAACCTGGCTTGCGAGACGCGTCTGCGAGCCCGGCGAGCTGCTTGTCGCGAAACGCATGGAACGCCGCGGGCTCGGTCGTGTAGTGGCCGTGGATGTCAATGATCAAGGCGGGCTCCGCGTGCGGATTCAATGGAGGACGACTTCGCGGCGAAGTCGCGCGGATTCCTGGATAGCGAGGCACGTCTCGACCGTCGTACGAGCGAACGCGCCGTCATGGCTTGGCGGGGTGCCGTCGAGTACGGCGGCGCACAACTCGTCGACCACGCGAGTGCGGCCGTCGCTCGACGACGGCAGCGAAATCTCGTGCACACCGTCGTCGTCGTAGACCGCGACGCCGTCGGGCGTCGTGCGGACATCGGCGCGCTCGAAGGTGGCGATCAGCGTGCCGAAGTGCGGTTGGTGCTGGGCGACGCCGCGCTGCTGATTGCTGCCGCCACCGTAGCCGTAGTGCGTGGCGCGCAATCGCGCTTCCGCGTCGCCGCCGGTGAGCGACGACAGAGCCCGGCGAGACTCCCCGTGGCGTGGTGTCTTCCGGCGCCCGGTCGAGGAAACCCAGCCGTGCAACTCGTCGCTGTCGAAGTGGTCATAACCGCTGTAGACGGCACTCGCCGCGGCTCCGTTCACAAAGTCGATGAAGGCCATGCAGCAGCCTTCGGTCGGCCGCGTCGGGTCGAGCACGGCGGTCGACGCTCGCACGCTGCGCACGGGCGATCGTGCGAGCAGGCGCGCGATGTCAACGTGATGCGGCAACTGGTTGAAAAGGATGCCGCCGCCCTGCGCCGTGTCGAGTTCCTCGGGCCGACGCGGGCGGTAGAGGAAATCGGTGTAGTTCCAGAGCGCGAGCATTGCCAGGGAGCCCCACTCGCCGGCCTCTGACCGCCGGGCAATTTCGGCGATGGCCGGATCAAAGCTGTGCGTGTGGCCGACAACGAGCGCAACCTCAGCCCGGGCAGCCGCCTCGGTCATCGCGTCGCAGTCGGCGAGAGTGAGCGCCATGGGCTTTTCGACCACGACGTGTTTGCCGTGCTCCGCCGCGAGCAACGTGTGCGACCGGTGGAACTGGTGCGGCGTCGCGATGTAGACGGCGTCGACATCGGCGCGCGCTATCAGCGCCTCAGCCTCGTCTTCGACGGGCAGCGCGTAATCACGCGCGAAGCGGGCCCGCAGCTCGGCGTCGCGATCGGCGACGCCGGCGAGCGTCGCACGCGGGTGGCGCAAGAGGCAGGGCACCATCAGCCCGCCCGCAATGCCGAGCCCGACGACCCCGACCCGCAACCGATGTTCAGTCCGATCGGCCATTCACTCGGGCTTCACGTTCGCCAGCTTGCCGGCGCGCTCGAACTTCTTTAGGTTGTCGCGGATAATCTCGGTGTACTCCTCCGGCGTCGTCCAACGGATCTGCCGCGTTCCCCCAGCCGAAAGCTGTTCGCGCACATCAGGGCTTTCAAGCGTCGCCTTCAGCGCTGCCGAGAGCTTCCTCACGACAGCGGGCGGCATGTTCGCTGGGCCGAGCAGACCAAGCTGCGACTCCATGTTGTAGCCTTTCACGTACTCGGAGACCAATGGCACGTTGGGCAGCGCGGGAAGGCGCTTGCCCCCCGTCGCTGCGAGGACGACGGCGCTGCCCGCCTGCACGTGCGGCTGCACTGTCTGGTAGGCAGCGATGAGGATTGGCACGTCGCCACCGAGGAATGCTGGCAGCGCCTGGCCGCCGCCCTTGTACGGAATGTGCTGGACGTCGATGCCGACGCCGTCTTTGAACACCTCCATTGCAAGATGGTGGATCGTGCCGATACCTGCCGAGCCATAGCTCAGCTTGCCGGGATTCGCCTTCGCCTCACGGATGAGGTCGTCGAGCGAGCGAATCTTCGTCGTCTTCGTGTTGGCGATGATCACGATGCCCGCGCCATCGGTCATCATGCCGATGGGCGTGAGGTCAGTGAGCGTCTTGTACGAGAGGTCCTTGTAAATGTAAGGAGCGATCTCGAGCTGGCCGGTCTCGCCGAGAAGGAGCGTGTAGCCGTCGGCCGGCGAGTGCACGACGGCCCCTGTCGCAAGGGTTCCGCCGGCACCGGGACGGTTGTCCACTATGACGGACTGACCGAGGATCTGTGAGAGCTTGGGCGCGATTGTGCGCGCGGAGAAGTCGGGGCCAGTGGCTCCCGGCACGTAGCCGACGATGATCTTGATCGGCCGACTGGGATAGCCCTGCGCCTGGGCGGGCGCGTGCAGGGCGACCAGCCCGGCCGCGAACGCGAGCAGGATGCGCCACGATGTCTTCATTTCATGTCTCCTCGTTTTCGATAGGCTTGGCGTACTCGGTCAGGTAGTCGTCGGCGCTAGAGGTCGAGGACAGGCTGCTGATGGCCCGCGCGGTGGCGCGCCCGGCGCTGCTCGCCGCGATCGGCTCGATACCCTTCTGCAGATCGCGCGCCATCGCCAGGAGCTTGCGGCGTGCGGTGACGATCGCGATGTCGGAGCCCATCAAGTGCTCCCGGCTGCGGTCAACGATGCCCCGCGGGCCCGTGGGCGCCGGGCGCATACCCTCCTGTACCGAACGGTCCTGCTGATTGACGCCCCAGATGCCAGTGAAGTTGACTGTCTTCTGCATCTGCCGATCGATGAGGTAGTCGTTGCCGATGTTGGCTTCGGGCACGAAGGCGTCGATGGGCTGGCCCTGCCCGAGCTGTACGACCATGCGCTTCGTACGCGGCGGAAAGTGCGCGCCACCAGCGATGAGCGCACGTTCGTCGGCCGAGAGCGGACCGTCGATCCGAAAGCTGTAGGCGAAGGTCGTCGTGTGGGTGTCGTCGATCGGCACCCAGGCGCGGCCGCCACTGCCGTTAAACGTCTGGGCTGGCGCGCGCGGGATCAGGCTGAACATCGGCGCAAGCCATTGCGAGACGCGCCAGAAGTAGTTGTCGCCGCGGCGACGTCGCGCAATGCTCGAGAAGCCGTATTCGGTGTCCTTGACCGTGATCAGCGGGGCGCCGTCGGCGCCGGCAAGGTCAGCGCCGGTGACACCGAGCGCCGAATCATTCGGGTCCAGCTCCTGGTGCAGAAAGCTGATGTGAGAGCTGTCGATCTCGCCTTCCGCGCCTTGCAGCCAGTTTGAGTTCTGCAGCCAGCGCGACGCGTGCGACTGGCTCTCTGGCACGCGTGTCCATTCGAAGTCCGGTCTGGGCGGCATGCGCTCCTTCGGCCCCATGTAGACCCACACGACTCCGCCAGCCTCATGGGTCGGGTAAGCGGTGATCCCGAGCGCAGCTCGCACGCGTGGGTTGTCCTTGACGCGCGCGTCATTTGGCACGTCCACGCACTGACCGTCGACGTCGAACTTCCAGCCGTGGTATGCGCAGCGCACCCCACAGTCCTCGTTCCGCCCGAAAAAGAGCGGCGCACCGCGGTGCGCGCAATAGGCCTCGACGACGCCAACGCGTCCCGCGCTGTCGCGAAAGGCGAGCAGGTCTTCGCAGAGGATGCGCAACCGCACGGGCACGGAGTCGCGCTCCTTCACCTCTTCGGAGAGGACGGCCGGCAGCCAAAAACGGCGAAAGAGCTCGCCCATGGCCGTGCCGGGACCTACGCGGGTCAGCAGTTCGTTGTCGTCCTGAGAAAGCATGGGCAGCGATCGAGCCTCGGAGGCCTTCAGTACATCACACGTCGCATCGCGCTTTCAAGTCCACGGAAAGCATTTCGCATATGCGAAACCGCTGCCTTTCGCATATGCGAAAGCTTTTTCGCCCGGGCGCAAGGAGCTCGTCCGTGTTAACGTTGATTTCATGCTTATCCGGACCGTCGACAGCGCGCTACAGATGTTCGAGGCGTTCGCCGAGCACGGAAAATCAATGACGCTGTCGGAAATGTCGCGCCGGCTCGCCATACCGACTTCGACGTGCTTCGGCCTGATACGCACGCTCGAAGCGCGCGGCTACTTGTACGAGGTCGGTGGTCGCAAGGCCTACTATCCGACCGCGCGCTGGCTCGTGAAGTCGCGCGAGATCGAAAAGAGCGATCCGATCTACGAGGTGATCCACCCTCATCTCGAGAAGCTTCGCGATGCAAGTGACGAGACGGTTGTCCTCTCGAAACGTCTCGGCGATGCCCTCGTCTACCTCGACGTCGTCGAAAGCCGGCAGACCATCCGTTACATCGCCGAGGTCGGCGACCTGAAGTCGCTCAATCGCACCTCCAGCGGCAAGGCGTTGCTGTCATCCCTGCCCGAGCGCGAACGCGAGGCGGTGATCGCCAAGCTTCAAGGCGGCAGCGGCGCCCGCCTAACGGCCGCGCAGCGCACGACACTGCAGGGCGACATCGCGCGTGGCACGAAAGATGGTTGGTTTGTCGGTCGCGGCGAGACGAGTATGGACGTGATGGGTGCAGCCGTTCCGGTGACGATGGGCAGCGACGTGTTCGCGATCGGTATCGCCGGCCCGCTCGCGCGCATGGATCCGCGCCTGAAGTCGCACGCTCGACTGCTTCTCGCGGCGGGCAAGGTCCTGGCCAAGCAGTTGTAGTAACCGCCTGACGCCGCGGCAGTCGCCGCAGCTGTGGCGACACGGAGAACGAACGATGGAACTGGGAATCGCGGGCCGCAATGCGTTGGTGTGCGCGTCGTCAAAGGGGCTTGGGCTGGCGTGCGCTGAGTCGCTGGCCCGGGAAGGCTGCAATGTTTGGATCAACGGCCGCGACGCCGACCGGCTCGAGCGCGCAGCTGAGGGCCTTCGGCAACGCACCGGCGCAAAGGTGACGGCGGTCCAGGCCGACATCCGCACTGAGGACGGCCGGCAGGCGCTGGTGTCGGCATGCCCGGACGCCGACATCCTCGTCAACAACAACGAGGGCCCGAAGCCTGGCAACTGGCACCAGTGGGGCTACGCGGACTGGATCGGCGTGCTCGAGAACAACATGCTTCCAGCAATCATGCTGATGACGGCCCTTGTCCCCGGCATGCAGAGACGCAAGTTTGGCCGCGTCGTCAACATTACCTCGGCGATGGTGAAGATGCCGTACTCGTGGATGATCCTGTCGGCGACGGCGCGCACTGGCCTTACAGCGTTCTCAAAGGCGCTCTCGCTCGACGTCGCCGTTGACAACGTAACCATTAACAACCTGCTACCCGAGCGTATCGATACCGACCGCCAAGAGTTCATGGCCCAGCGGATGATGAAGGCTGACGGCATTACGCGCGATGAGGCGCGGCGCCAGATGGCCGAGACGATCGCCGCTAAGCGGCTCGGCCGGCCCGAGGAGGTTGGTGACATGTGCGCTTACCTCTGTAGCGTGCAGGGCAGCTTCGTGTCGGGCCAGAACGTTCAGGTCGATGGCGGCTCGTACCCGTCGCTGATCTAGCGAGATCAAGCCGCCGCGGCGACGGCGAGCGCCTCGATCTGCACCAGCATGCCGCCGCGCAGCTGAATCACGAGCGCGTGCCGTGCCGGTCGTCGGTGTGGGTCGGGATAGTGCTCGAGCCACGGTGCGTTGACGGCCGCACGATGCGCCTCGTCAGCGATGTAGACGGTTACTTTCACGACGTCGCCCATGCCCATCCCGCCGGCACGGAGAACCGCCTTCAGGTTCTCGAAGCAGTTCGCCGCTTGAGCGCCCGCATCGGCCGGCAGTTCGCCCGTCACGGCGTTCTTGCCGCCGATACCCGACGTTGCGATGACGGGGCCAACGCGGCATGCCATAGGGATCGGCGCGCTGGCGTGCGAGAGGCCGGGAACTTCGATGCTCTTCTGTCTCAAGGCAGTTCCGTTTCTAGTGTCCATGTCGTCTAGTGTAGGCTCGCGGCTGCGCCTGCGCGTCGACGGCTAACAGCCGCGCTTACGAGAACGCCCAAGAGCCAGCAATGAGCTCGGGCTCGGCGGTGGTCTCGCATCGACGCGCGATGGGTGCAGACGTTCAACGGGCTCTACTTCACGCCCGACACGGCCGCCGAGCTGCGCAGCGCGTTCGGCTGCACGCGCACCGAAGCGCGCCTCGCGCAGTTGCTCGCCGAAGGCTGCGAAGTGCGCGGCGCGGCCCGCGAGATGGGCATTACCTACGAAACGTTGCGCGCGTACCTCAAGGGCGTGTTCGGCAAGACAGGCGTGCGCGCCCAGGCGCAGCTCGTCGACCTAGTGCTTCGCGGCGAGCGCCGTACGCGTCAGCGTCGCTAGCTGCGCCACGCCCCACGCCGCGCCGGCCGGGCATGCTCAGCTGTTCGGAAGCTTGCCCGCAGCGCTGCAGCTCCCCTGCAGGCAGCGACGGGCGCCTGCAGGACCCACGAATGGTCATGCGCTCGTCCTCGTCCTCAGACGCTCCTCGCTTCGTAGCGACTGCGGCTCTGCGAGCCGTGCGAGGTCTCGCAGCCCTTCGGAACGTCAATGAAGAAGCGCATGCGCTCAAGCGCCTCGGGCGTTGGGCAGAAGACCTCGCGCGTAGTCGCATGACCCGGTATCGTCCAGACGGACTCCCACCACCCGACGCACAGATCGATCACCTCCGCTGCGGTCGCGGCCGACACCCAAAGCAACAGCAGTGCGGCGGTGGCGGCCCTGGAAGTGCGCATGGTGCACCGCGAGTCTCGCCGCTAGCGAGCATCGAGGACTCGCGTGCATCACGCACTTCGGCGCGCCGCGCGCGTAAACGAGCCGCCTGAAAGCGGTCCTCGGCAAAGGTCTCCTACTGGCCGAGAACGCTCCGTTTGCGCCCCGCCACAAAGCTGTTATTCAGAGGCGGCCGCCTCGTCACCGCGACAGGTGCGGCCGCTCCGGTCCTGAGTCAGCTCAGATTTCCGTCTGCTCAGAGATTTCAAGCGCATCATCGACCTCGATACCCAGGTACCTGACAGTCGACCCGAGCTTGGAGTGTCCGAGCAACAGCTGCACCGCCCGAAGGTTCTTGGTGCGCCGATATATCAGCGTCGCCTTGGTCCGCCGCATGGAATGGGTGCCGTACTCCGCCGGATCCAGCCCGAGCTCCTCGACCCAGCGCTCAAGAATGCGCGCGTACTGACGGGTGCCCAGGTGCGGCGAGCCGTGGATGCGGCTCGGGAACGGAAAGTCCTCCTGCTTCAGACCTGCCTGCTTGATCCAAGCCTGCACCGCCTCGTTGGTAGCCGGCGTGATCTCGAACTGCACAGGACGGTGGGTCTTGTGCTGCATGACGATGGCACGCGCTGCCACCTGATGACCGTGGCAAACGTCCCGCACCCTGAGCGCGACGAGGTCGCAGCCCCGAAGCTTGCTGTCAATGCCAAGGTTGAAGAGCGCCAGCTCCCGCGTACGGCCCTGCATCTGCAGCCTGACGCGAAGCGCCCATATGTCCCTGACCTTGAACGGCGCCTTCTGCCCGACGATCTTGCCCTTGTTCCACGGCTCCTGATGAGTGGTTCCCATGGCGGTCTCCACAAAGTTGAGGGCCGATTAGGTTGCGCTTCCGGGCTGTGCGGGCCGCGGCGGGGGTGTTACCACTCACTCGGAACGGCCGCGAGCGGCGAGGGTCAGCTCTCAGGTACAAGGGCAGGCGATCAGTGTCGGCCACAAGCGGGGGCTCGCCGCACGCTCCGAGAGCAGTCGCTCCGTCCGTTTGCCACCGGGTATAGAAGCCGTTAGCTAACGATGTGAGCGGGCTCTCGCGGGTTCCTTGAGGGGAGGTCGTTTCGGCGCTGCGCGTTCCTAGCGGCGGCTTGAAGCCCCGCGGTTCAGGCCGAAGGACGCAACGACGAAGCAAGGCAGGCAAGCATCCAGACCGCCGCAATGGGCGCGGGTAAAGGTGTCCGCGTGGTCGCGGACCTTGTTCTTCAGGTCGTTGTGGTCGACGTCAGTGGGCATGTACAGGCTCCTGGGCAAGGGCCAGTCGAGCGAGATGAGCCGGTATCTCGGCGTAGTCTCCAGAGCATCGCCTGTGCACAAGTGTCACAGATGCTGTTCCACATCGTTCATTGAAGCGGTGCGAGGTCGCTCTCCATACTCGGCAGGCCATTACGAGCCGCTTCGCCGCCGGGCAGTTCCGCCCCTGGCAAGGTCAGCATACCCAGGACAAGGAGACAAAGTTGAACCTCGTACGCGCGTTGCGCACGGCCCTTATTTCCGCGGCCATCGCCGTTCCCCTCGGCGCCTCGGCCCAGACCGTCCTCAGACATTCGAACTGGTTCCCCGAAGGCCAGGTCATGCGGGTGAAGGTGATCGAACCGTGGATCGCGGAGGTGGCCAAGGTCACCAACGGACGGGTCAAGATCGAGACGCTGCCGAAGGTGGTCGGCAGCGTCGCCGGGCAGTTCGACGTCGCCCGCGACGGCCAGGCGGACATCGTAGTGTTCTCCAACGGTTACACCCCCGGCCGCTTCGACGTGCTCGAGATCGGCGAACTGCCGTTCCTCGGCGACAAGCCCGAGGTGTTTGGCCCCGCGCTGCACCGCTTTTACACCAAGTACGCGGCGCAGTACGGCGAGTACAAGGGCGTCGTCCCGCTGTCGGTATTTGTGGTGGCGCCGCCCCAGCTTTTCAACAGCAAGCGTCCGCTTCGAAGCGCCGCCGACTTTAAGGGGCTGAAGATCCGCAGCAACTCCCAGGGCACGACGCAGGCGCTCACGCTCCTCGGTGCAGTGCCGGTTTCGAAGCCGGCCACCGAAACCTACGAGCTGATGTCGGCTGGCGTGCTCGACGGCACGGTGATGCCCCCGGAGTCGATCCTCCCGTTCAAGCTGGTCGAGCAGTCCAACTACGCCACCATCATTCCCGGCGCGCTGACGAACTCGATCCTCACGCTGGCGATCAATGAGGACAAGTGGAAGGCGCTGTCCCAGGTCGACCGCGACGCCATCGCCAAGATATCCGGCGACGTCTTCGCCCGCAACATCGGCTTGGCGTACATCGCCGGAAACGAGGCTACTTGGGAGGCGATGCGCAAGGCGGGCAAGTCGATCGAGACCGCGAACCCGGCGATGGTGGCGGAGATGAAGCAGTTGCTCAAGCCGATGGAGACGGCGTGGGCCGAGAAGGCGAAGAAGCGGGGGGTTGCGCAGCCTGACAAGCTCCTCGAGGCGCTGCGCGCCGAGGTTGTCGCGGTCCAGGCTGGGCGCTGACGCCGTGGCTCGGCCACGCGCGATCGAGCGGGCGATGCGGGTGCTGGAGGGTGCGGCCGCACTTCTCCTGCTGCTGCTAATGCTGGTGGTGCTGGTCGATGTCGTCGGCCGCAACGTCGCCAATCGGCCGCTTCCCTGGGGCACCGAGTTCCTCGAGATCGTTCTCGGGGCGATGATCTTCCTGCTGTATCCGGTGCTCGCCTGGAGCGGCGGGCACATCACTGTCGACCTGATCAGCACCCGGCCACAGATCCGGCGCGCGCAGCGCACGCTCGCCTCCGTGATCGGTGCCACCCTGTTCGCCCTCATCGCATGGTGCCTCGGCCGACAGGCGATGAGGGCGATCGGTTACGGCGAGGCGACGCCGATCCTCGGCATTCCCCTGGGCGTGGTGCTGACCGGCATGTCGATCCTCGGCGCTGCGGCGGGGCTCGCCTTCGTCGCGGCCATGGCACGGACCTGGCGCGGCAAAACCGACGCCCCGTCGCACCATATCGAGGCAATCTGAATGCTTGCCGCCTGCCTCGCCTTTTTCGTCGCGTTCTCGCTGATTCTGTTCCAGATTCCCATCGCGACCTCGCTCGGCCTCATCGGCTTCACCGGCTATGTCGCACTCAGCGGCTGGACGCCGGCGCTCAGCATGGTGGCTACGGTCACCAAGGACAGTACCCTCGTCTACTCGTTGATCGTGCTGCCTCTGTTCGTCCTCATGGGCAACCTGGTCGCGGGCGCCGGCATCTCGGGCGACCTGTTCCGCGCCGCCCAGGCCATCGTCGGCCGACGGCGCGGAGGCGTCGCGATGGCGACGGTGGTGGCCTGCGGCAGTTTCGGCGCCATCTGCGGCTCGAGCGTCGCGACCGCCGCCACCATGGGCAAGGTGGCCATCCCGGCGATGCGCCAGCTCGGCTACGCGGATTCGCTCTCGGCTGCCGCGGTGGCGGCTGGCGGAACCCTGGGCATCCTGATCCCGCCGAGCATTATCATGGTGGTTTACGGCGTGGCCACGCAGACGCACATCGGCATGCTGTTCGCGGCCGGCATCATTCCGGGGGTCATCGCCATCCTCGGCTATGTCGCCGCCGTCAAGTGGTCGGTGCGGCGCAAACCCGAGTTAGCGCCGGTGGCCGAGAAGGTCGAGGCGCAGGACATCTTCGGCCTAGTGAAGTCGCTGTGGCCGGTGGCGGTGATCTTCGGCGTCGTCATGGGCGGCATCTACGGCGGGTACTTCACCTCCATTGAAGCGTCCGGCATCGGCGCCTCCGCGGCGATGGTGTTCGCGCTCACCCATCACTCGCTGCGCCTGAAGGACATCTACGCCATCCTCGTCGACACGGCAAAGACGTCGACCATGATGTTCGCCATCATTCTCGGCGCGGCGCTGTTCAGCGAGCTGATCAACCAGACCGGTGTGCACCAGGCGCTGCTCCACGTGGTGCAGGGCAGCGGCTTGCCGCCGTTCGGAATCATCCTGCTGATGATCGTGCTCTACATCCTGCTCGGCAGCGTGCTCGAGAGCCTGTCGATGATCCTGCTGACGGTGCCGATCTTCTTTCCGATCATCAAGCAGCTCGGCTACGACCCGGTCTGGTTCGGCATTCTGATCGTGATGGTGGTGGAGATCGGCCTGATTCATCCACCGATCGGCGTGAACCTGTTCGTCATCCGCTCGGTAATGCCCGACATTCCGATGATGAGCGTGGTGCGGGGAATCATCCCGTTCATAGTCGCCGACCTGCTGCGCATCCTCTTGATCGCCGCCGTGCCCGCGCTGTCGTTGTGGCTGCCGCGACTGCTCTTTCCCAACCCGAGCTAGCGGCGATCGCGCCGGCCTCGGCCGACGCGAGCCGCATCCAACGGAGTTCCTTCGTGTCCGAGAGCCTGATGCTGTCCGCGCAGGACGATCTGTTCGTCCATCAAATCCCGGAGCCGGTCCGCCACGTCGGCACCAGCGACCGCAATTTCTACGATCGCCACTACTTCAACGTCCACGCCTGCTGCAACGATTTCTTCGTCATCATGGGAATGGGCCAGTACCCTAACCTAGGCACCCAGGACGCTTTCGTCTCGCTTCGCCAGGGCAAACGCCAGACAACCTTGCGCTCGTCGCGCGCGCTCGGCGACCGCGGCGACATGGCCTGCGGCCCGATCCGCATCGAGGTCCTCGAGGGCCTGAAGCGGATCCGCATCGCGATCGCCCCGAACGAGAGCGGCATCGAGGCCGACCTCGTCTTCGATGGCACGCACCGGCCGCAGCTCGAGCCGCGCCAGGTGCAACGCCGCAACGGCCGCGTGATCCACGACGTGATGCGCTATTGCCAGACCTCGAAGTACGGCGGCTGGATCAAGGCCGGCGGAACGACTTGGAGCGCCGACGACGTGCCGCTGCGCGGCTACCGCGACCGCTCCTGGGGCGTGCGCGCCATCGGCCGCCCGGAACCGAACGACACTGCGATCAGCGGCAACGCGACGCTCAGCGGCCTGTTCGGCACCGCCGACTGGAGGCGCCTGCACATGGCCTGTCAGTTTGAGGACTGGACCGTCAACATCAAGCTGCACGAGGACCCTGGCGGCGTGCGTTCGCTGGAGGACGCGGTGCGGATGTGGAACGACGGTCGCCCGCCGGAGCCGCTGGGCCGGCCGGCGTTCGAGATCCTGCGCTTTAGTCCGGATCGTCGCTTCATCGAGGAAGCGCGCTTTACGTTCATCCGGCCCGACGAGCCAACGCGCACGCTGGAAGTGCGCCAGCTGCTGCCGCTGTATCTTGAGGCGGGCACCGGCTACGGCAACCGGCCGCTGCTCGAGTGGATGCACGGCCAGTTCCGCGGCGAGAGCGTCACCGATGTCGTCGTCTTCGATGTCGACGCGCTCGATCCGGTCCTCGCCGGTCCGATTGATTGCCTAGCGACGATGACCATGGATGGGCAGACCGGCCATGGACTGTTCGAGTACACGCTGTTCGGGCGCACCGACGGCTTCGAAGGCCCGGGCCACTTTAACGCCCGGCCGGCACCGCCTCGCTGAGCACCTATGGGCATCATCGACGACCGCGACGTCGACCTGTGCGCGCTGCGGGCACGCTTCGGCCGATGGCTGCAGGGTCGGCCCGGCATGGCGCGCGCCGAAGTCCGCTCGCTGTGCCACGCCAGCAGCGCGAACGGCTTTTCCAACGAGACCTATCGGCTGGTGGTCGCCGAGCCCGGACAGACGGAGCAGACGCTGATCCTGCGCCTGCCCCCGTCACGCACCGGCTTCTTTCCCGACTACGACATCGCCCGCCAGTACGCCTTCATGCAGCAGCTCGAAGGCGAGGCGGGGCTGCGGCTGGCGCCGTGCCGCTGGCTCGAGCTCGACCCGGCGGCGCTCGGCCGGCCGTTCTTCGTCACCGACTTCATCGCAGGCGAAGTGGCCGGCGACAATCCCTGCTACGTGCGCGAAGGCTGGATCGTCGATGCGACCGCCGAGCAGCGCCGGCGTCTCTGGGACGGCAGTGTTGCGCAGCTGGCGCAGCTGGCCCGCGTGCGGTGGCAAGGGGATCGTCTGCGGGCACTCGACTGGCCGGACCGGAGCCGCCCGCGCCTGCAGCAGCACCTGGATCACTGGACCGCGCTGGCCGCTTGGGGCCGTGCACAGCTGCCGAACGCAGGCGATGACGTGCCGATGGCCGAGCTGGCGCGCTGGCTGGAGCGACACCGTCCGGCCGAAGACCTCGCGGGCGTGGTCTGGGGCGATTCGCGCTTCGGCAACGTCATCTATCGCGGGTTCGAGCCGGCGGCGCTGCTCGACTGGGAACTCGCCGTGATCGGCGACCCGATGATCGACCTAGCCTACATGCTGTTCCACGTTTTCCTGATGCAGCTCTACCACGGGGACTCGGAGACGACGCCGCGTCGGCTATCGGGCTTTCGCGGCGATGCCGAAACCGTGGCGGCGTACTGTGAGGCGACCGGACGCACGCCGCGGGACTACCGCTACTACTGGTTGTTCAACGCCTACAAAATGCTCTGCATCTGGCAGTGCAAGGCGGCGCTGATGCTGCGCACCGGCACGTGGGACCTGGGGCAGGCGCTCGAGTGCGCCGCTGGGGGCAGGCTCAGGCCACACATCGGTGCGGTGCTGGCCGGCGGGCCCGATGCCGCCTACTTGCGCTGAGCCGCGACGTCCCAGTTCACTGGTTCAGTGACCTAGGCGGCAGCCGTGGCGGCTTCCTCGAGGTGCATCCGCACCGGCAGCCGCTTCAGCCCGCCCACGAACGAGGTCTCGACCCAGGCGGGCTCGCCGTTGAGCTCGAAGGAGTCGACACGGGAGAGCAGTTCGCGGAACAGGATCTGCAGTTCGAGCTTGGCCATGAACATGCCGAGGCACACGTGCGCGCCGAAGCCGAAGCCGACATGCCGGTTGGGATTGCGATCGACACGAAATGCGAACGGATCGCCGAATACGTCCTCGTCGCGATTTGCGGAGGGGTAGCACATCATCAGGTGCTCGCCGGCCTTGATGTCCTTGCCGCGCAGCACGTAGTCCTCAGTCGCCGTACGGAAGAAGTGCTTCACCGGCGAGACCCAGCGCACCATCTCATCCACGGCCAAAGGCACGAGCGACGGATCGGCTTTCAGCTTGCGCCACTGCTCGGGGTTCTGCATGAGCGCCAGCAGGCCGCCCGCGGCCGTTCCGCTGGTGGTGTCGTGGCCGGCGCTGGCTAAAGCGATGTAGTACGAGGACGCCTCGTAGTGGCCGATCGGCCGGCCGTCGATTTGCGAGTTGGCGATCACCGAGGCGACGTCGTCGGTCGGGTTGCGGCGCCGGTCCTCGCTCACGCCGTCGAAGTAGGCGATGTAATCCTGCGTCGCCTTGATCAGATCGGAGCCCTTCTGCACCTCGGCGTCGCTGCCGCCAAAGTAGGCCTGGGTGATGCGCAGCAGCCGGGTCTCGTCGGCCGCAGGCAGACCGAGTATCAGCATGATTACCCTCAGCGGATACCAGACGGCGATGTCGGCGTAGAAGTCCAGCTCAGGGCCCTTCTCGACGAGGTCGTCGACGGTGCGCTTGGCGAGCGCGGCGATCCGCGCCTCGAGCTGCTTCACCTGCTTCGGCTGGAACCAAGCCTGGGTAAGCTGGCGGTAGGCCTTGTGGTCGAGCCCGTCCATCTGCGGCAGGCCGCGCACGAGGTGAGTCTTGCCCTGCATCAGCTCGAGGATCTCGCGCTGAAAGTCGATGCTGAAGAGCTTGGAGCGCGGCGCGTTCAGGAACCGGTCCTGCTGGCGCTCGATCTCCATCACGTCGGCGTGCTTGCTCACCGTCCAGAACGGCTCGAAGCCGTCCGGCTCGGTCCAGTGCACCGGATCTTCCTCGCGCAGCCGGCAGAACACCGCGTGCTGGACGTCGAGGTCGCCGTAGGTCTTGTTGCTGGCGATCGCGTTATCGAGGTTCTTGTCCTGCATGTCGTCTCCGCGATGCTTCAGAAGAGCGCCATCACCCGGCCGGCGACGCGGCCCAGGCGAATGTCCTCGAAGATGTCGTTGATCTCCGCGATCGGTCGTCCCTGCACCGTCACGGTCTTCACCTCGGGGCGGTTCAGGAGGGCTAGCAGCTCCGTGAACTCGCGCAGCGAGCCGACGTAGGAGCCGAGCAGTCTGAGGTTGCGCATCGGCAGTACCGGGATGGACAGAAGCACGCCGCCGCCGAACAGACCCACCTCGACCAGCGTGCCGCCCTTGCGCAATGCGGCCATGCTCCACTCGAAGGTCTGCGGGAGGCCCACGAAATCGACGACGCCGAGCGCACCGCCGCCGGCGAACGCGCGCAGCGCGGCGCCGCTGCCGGGATCGCTGATGTCGAGCACGGCGTCGGCCTGCGAGGCGGCAAGTGCGAGCTTGTCGGGATTGGAGTCGAGCACGACGATCCGGCCGGCGTGAAGGTGACGCACCAAGCCGAGGGCCGCCAGGCCCAGCCCGCCGGCGCCGATGATGACGATCGTCTCTTCAGGGCCGGTCGCAGGCAGCTTCTTCAGCGCCGAGTAGGCGGTAAGCCCAGAGCAGGCCGCGCTCGCGGCGACCAGCGGGTCGAGGTTGCCCAAGGGCAGGACGTAGCGCGGATGCGGCACTAGCACGTACTGGCCGTATCCGCCGGGGCGGCGCGTGCCGAGCGAACGTGGCGTCTCGCAGTCGAGTTCCTCGCCCTTCAGGCAGTGCCGGCAGGCGCCGCAACCGATCCATGGGTAGACCACGCCTTCGGCACCGATCTCAACCCGGGCGTCGGGGCCCGCGCCGACGACGGTGCCGACGATCTCGTGCCCCATGGTGAGCGGCAGATGAATGCCGATCAGGCCAAGCTGGATCGACTTGCCGCCGCCGAGATCATATGCACCGTCGCGGATGTGGATGTCGCTGTGGCAGACGCCGCAGGCACGCACCTTCACCAGCACCTCGGTGCCGCTCGGCACCGGCCGGGCTCCAAGCACGCGCTGCAGCGGCTGCCCCCACTCGAGGACCTGATAACTCTCCATTGTCAGGCGAGGGCGCGGACGACCGCTTTGGGATGGAGGTGATCGAGCAGGCCCTCGCGTCCCATCTCGCTTCCCGGGCCGCTGCTCTTGACGCCGGAAAACGGCATCTCGGGGGCGCTGACCGCAAAGGTGTTGATGCTGACGTTGCCCGCCTCCACACCGTGCTCGATCGCCCGCGCGTCGTTCAGCGAGCGGGTGAAGGCGTACGCGGCGAGGCCGTACTCGGTGCTGTTGGCTCGCTCGATCGCATCGTCTAGCCGCGAGTAGCGGCTGACGAGCGCGAGAGGCCCGAACGGCTCCTCGACCATGGCCCGGGCGTCGTCGGGTACATCGGCGATCACGGTCGGTGCCCAGAACCAGCCGGCGTCGCGCCCCGCCGGCACCTTGCCGCCGCTGACGACGCGGCCACCGCGGTCGACAGCGTCGGCGCAGAACGCGCGCATCGCCTCCACCCGGCGCGAGCTCGCGAGCGGGCCCATGTCAGTGGCCGGATCGGCTCCGTCGCCCACTCGCAATGCCGCAGCGCGCGCGCCGAGCCGGGCCACGAAGCGGTCGTGGACATCGTCGTGGACGTAGAAGCGCGTCGGGCAGAGGCAGAGTTGGCCCGCGTTCCTGAACTTCGCGGCGGCCGTGAGCTCAACGACGCGGTCGACGTCCACGTCGCCGGTCACGATGACCGGCGCGTGTCCCCCGAGTTCGAGGGTGGCTCGTTTCGAAACCGCCGCGGCCTGCACCGCTAGGTGCCGGCCGACCGCCACCGACCCGGTGAACGAAATCTTGCGGATGCGCGGGTTGGCGATCAGCCGAGAGGACACCTCGGCCGGAACGCCGTAGACCAGGTTGAGCACCCCGGGCGGTAGCCCGGCCTCGACGCAAAGGGCCGCGAGAGCGACCCAGATTCCGGGCGTCTCTTCGGCCGGCTTGAGGACCACGGTGCAGCCGGCGGCCAGGGCCGTGGCGACCTTGCGCGCGCCGAGAACTGCGGGAAAGTTCCAAGGAGAGAAGGCGGCAACTGGGCCGACCGGCTCGACGTAAACAAGTTGGTCGGTATCGGGCGTGCGCGCCGGGACGATGCGTCCGTAGGCGCGCTTGCCTTCCTCCGCCATCCACTCGAAAGTATCGGCGCTGCCCCGCACTTCCTGCAGCGCTTCGGGCAGGCGCTTGCCCTGCTCGCGCGTCAGGATGGCCGAAAGCCGCGCCTCGTCACGACGCACCAGCCTGGCAATGCTGAGGAGCAGGCTTGCGCGTTCTATCGCGGGAACGCGACGCCACGAGCGAAAGGCCCGCGCGGCGGCCTCGCCCGCGGCATCTATGTCCGCCAACGTGGCGATCGGCAGCTCCGCGAAAGTTTCTGCGGACGCCGGGTTGGCGACAGGCCGTGTCTCCCGCCCGCCGCCCGCCACCCAGGTGCCGTCAATCAGTAGCGCGAGGGGCGGATAGGACTGGGTCGTCATGCTCTGCAGCATCTCCTGAGCGACGCCGGGCGACAAGCGAGCCGCTAGAACAGCACCTATGCGGATTCGGCACAGATCGCGGAGGCCGTATGACGCGACGCTGTACGGGCAACCGACTGCCCGCGCCGAGCATCGCGCTATGTGGTCGAGCGCGACATCGTTCCGAACGCGACCGCCGATAACCGGTCGGCTTCGCGGGCGTCCCCGGCAGTGTTCGACGTCTTGCGCCGGCGGACACCGAGTCTTCCTGCCGAGTACCGAGTTGGCAACGCCAGCATTGCCTCGAAAGGCTCGCGGACTAGGCGATCGCCGAGGCTGGGTCAGCCACGGCTCAACTGCCAGTCCGATACTGTTCGCCATAGCTTCGCTCGGCGGCACAGGCAGCGAAGCGCCGAACCAGCGCGGGTGGGCGCGCCTGACGGCTAGGCCGATGCTGGGCGCCATGGAGCTCGGCGAGACAAGCAAGGCGCCTCGCGCGGACTGGCTCGTTGGGTCAAGCCGAGTCGAGGCGTGCCGCTCCAGAGTCGTGTCGAACTCGTCGCCATGGCGCGCGTCGCCTAACGTGCTGGGGCCCACGGCCGTCTTGAGAGCGGAGGATAACAGCGCACGCTCATCTGGTGCTTCGTCGATCCGCGGACGCCGGACGTGCGTGGTGCCACGAAATTGCAAATCCCCCGTGTGCGACGTACATATCAAGGCCGTGCGAGTCGGCCGCCGTCAAGATGCGCTTGGACGCCTTCAGCGCCTTGCTCTGCCGCAGCACTCCGATCTGGACGACCTTCCGTTGAGCCAGCGGCTTTGGTGAAGTTCGGAGACCTTTGGGATGCAAACACCAGCGGGCGATGCAGCTTGTCGCGATGGACGCTACTGCCCGCGACCACCCGTGCTTGCGGCTGGTGCGGCGCCCCCGCGCGTCGGCGAGTTGCGAAGGCGGCGAGTCGCACGACCCTCATGCCGCCGAGCATCCTGGCGAGGCTGCGGCGGCGGCACCGGCTCCATTGGTGATGGCGACAGTCTCTCCTGGAGAAAATCGAGAAAGGCGCGAACCCGTGGGCTGAGATTTCGTCGGCTGGCATACACCGCAAACACCGGTTCCTCGACATCCACGGCTTGCCTCTCGAGCAGCGGCACGAGGACGCCGCGCGCCAGATCGTTGCCTACATGCGCGTGGGATAGACGCGCCACGCCGAGGCCGTCGATAGCGAGCCACCGCAGCAGGTCCGGGGAGTTGGAGCTGACGTTTCCCTTGGGCTCGAAGCCGGCAATGTCATCGCCTTGACGCACGGGCCAGTTGCTGCGGAAGGACCCGGGGAGGAAGTTCAGGCAATTGTGGCTCTGCAGGTCGTCGAGCGTCTTCGGCGTGCCTGCACGCTGCAGGTATGCGGGGGCGGCACAGATGATCCAACGGCTTGATGCGATCCGCCGAGCCACGAGGGAAGAGTCGGGGATGTAGCCGCCGCGCAGGGAGATGTCGATCTGATGCTCGAACATGTCAACCGGGGTCGTTGTGAGCACGATCTCGATCCGCAGCCGCGGATGCCGTCCGAGGAACTCCCGCAGGTGCGGTGCCACGTGGTACTGGATAAAGGCGAGCGAGCTGTTTAGGCGCAGCACGCCGTCCACCGCGCGATCGCGGCAGCCGACCGCAGTTTCCGCCTCCTCGATGGCCTCGATCACGCGCTGTGCGGCCTCTCGGAACTGCTTGCCTTCCTGCGTGAGCGCGAGGGCACGCGAGGTGCGATTGAAGAGCCGGACGCCCAAGCGATCCTCGAGGCGCTGGATGACCTTGCTAATCGTCGAAGGATCGCAATCCAGCGCCCTGCCTGCGGCTGAAAAGCTCGACTCGTCGGAGACGCGCAGGAAAATGTCGAGCTCTCGGATCTTGTAGTTCATTCATGTGCGACGGGTAGCTGCCGGAGTATCGGACAGGCCGAACGCGTCGCGACCGGGGTTTGTACGGCCGCGCCTACGCTACAGCCAAGAAGCAGCGCACGCGCCTGGCGGCGCCTATCAGCCGGTGCCAATGCCCCCGTTACGCACCCGCTTTCATCAATAACCCTCAGTCAGCAAGTAGCACGACGATGAGTTGCATTCGCTGTTGTTGCCCGGGTCGCTGTGGAGCGTGTCCCTAAGCTCCAGGCCAGGTCCGCGGGCAAGTACCGCATGCCGCGCGCCTTGGCTATTGGTCGCCTTTGCTGTCCAGCGCCTCTAGTTGCGCTTGAGGACGCATAGTTCACCGCAGAGGGCGTCTGATCTTGCACGTCCCCGACCGACCGGTTCTTGAGCGGCTCATTGTCCGCACTGGGTCGGCGGCCGCCTCCCCGCCTGGCCAAAGCTGCCGCTCGCGATCAACACTTGCTTGGACCGGCTGCCAAATGGGCTCGGGCTGCCGTTGAACGTCGGCTATTGAACGTGCAGCGGTCGACCGAAGCCGTGGTGGTCGAGCGACCGGTTGGGAGCGCAGCCGCCGTTCGGGCTGCGAACGCGAGTGACTGGGTCCAGTCTTGAGGACTAAACCGCTCGCGCGGTAGGCGCTTCGGCCAGGTCGTGGCGGCTCGTTCTGCGAAGTTGACGAGCGAGGCGATCCGCCTCGTTCTTCGACGGAGCAGCAACCATGGACACGACCCTTCCAGCGGTGACCCCGCTGCGGCAGCGCATGCTCGACGACATGCGCATGCGCAAGCTCGAACCGAGGACGCAGCAGGCGTACGTCCGCGCCGTCCGCAGGCTCGCGGCGTTCCTCAAGCGCTCTCCCGATACTGCCACGGTCGAGGACCTGCGCGCCTTCCAACTGCACTTGGTCGACAGCGGCACCTCCCCCATCACCCTCAACGCCACCCTGACCGCGCTGAAGTTCTTCTTCGACGTCACGGTGCGCAGCCCCAACCTGATGGTGGGGATGCAGTCGGTGCGTCTGCCGCAGAAGCTGCCCGTGGTGCTCAGCCGGGAGGAGGTTGCGAAGTTGATCGCCGCGGCTCCCAACCTCAAGCACCAGACCGCCCTCGCCCTGGCCTACGGCGCCGGTCTGCGGGTCAGTGAGGTCGTCGCACTGAAGGTCGGCGACATCGACAGCCAGCGCATGACGTTGCGCATCGAGCAGGCCAAGGGGCGCAAGGATCGCTACGCCATGCTGTCTCCGCTGCTGCTGCAGCGGCTGCGCACCTGGTGGCGCGTCGCCCACGCCCAGGGCAAGATGCTGCCCGGTGGCTGGCTTTTTCCGGGCCTGAACCCGGTCGAGCCGCTGACGCCGCGCCAACTCAACCGCGCGATCCACGACGCCGCCGACGCCGCCCACATCGACAAGCGCGTGACGATGCACTCGCTGAGGCACGCCTTCGCCACTCACCTGCTGGAGCAGAAGGTCGACATCCGCGTGATCCAGGTCATGCTGGGCCACAAGAAGCTCGAGACGACGACTGTCTACGCGCATGTCGCCACCGAGCTGCTGCGCGAGGTGGTCAGCCCGCTAGAGGTCCTGCCCACCGCATAGGCCGCGCTCGTGGGGCGGCCCGCCCTGGAGGTCGCCGACATCTTCCGCATCCACGGCCCCGGTTGGCGTGAGGCCCAGCGTGGCCACCTGAGCCTGGCGCAACTGAAGGTCACGTCGGCCATCACCCAGTGCCGTAGCGCGGCGCTGGGCGGACATGTCTTGCGTTGCGATGGCTGCGGGACAGAGCAGATCTCGTACAACTCCTGCCGCAACCGGCATTGCCCGAAGTGCCAGAGCAGCGCGGCCCAACGCTGGCTCCATGCGCGCCAAGCCGATCTGCTGCCCGTCGAGTACTACCACGTGGTCTTCACGCTGCCGGCACCAGTGGCGGACATCGCCTACCAGAACAAGACTGCGTTGTACGGCCTGCTGTTCGACGTGGCTGCCGAGGTGCTGCAGACCATCGCTGGAGATGCCAGGCACCTGGGCGCGCGCATCGGCGCCACGCTGGTCCTGCACACCTGGGGTTCGGCGATGACGCACCATCCGCACGTGCACGGCATCGTGCCGGGCGGCGGCCTCTCGCCCGACGGCACTCGATGGGTCGCGTGCCGGCCGGGGTTCTTCCTGCCCGTGCGCGTGCTGTCGAGGCTGTTCCGGCGACGCTTCCTCGAGGAACTGCAGCGGCTGCACGAGAGCGGCGAGTTGAAGTTCTTCGGCGAGCACGAGTGCCTGGCTGACGCCGCAGCGTTCCAAGCCTGGCTCGCGCCGCTGCGCCAGTGCGAGTGGGTGGTCTATGCCAAGCGACCGTTCGCCGGGCCCGCGGCCGTGCTGGCCTACCTGTCGCTCTACACGCACCGCGTGGCGATCTCCAACAGCCGCCTGCTCGCCATGGACGAGCGCGGCATCACCTTCCGCTGGAAGGACTACCGCGCCAAGGGCAGAACGCGCCACAAGGCAATGTCTCTAACCCCGGGCGAGTTCATGCGCCGGTTCCTGCTGCATGTGCTTCCGCCTGGCTTCCACCGCATTCGGCACTACGGGCTGCTGGCCAACGGCAGCCGCAGGGAGAACCTGGCGATCGCACGCGAGTTGCTGCGCGTGGCGCCGCTAGCGCCTAGCGAGTCCGCCGACGAGCCGTCGGCCACGCCGACCCCGACCGTCGTCTGCGCACATTGCGGCCACGCTATGGTGGTGCTGCAGATCCTTGCCCGCGACTGCTCGATTCGAGCACCACCCACATGATGACGACGCTCCATCACCAGCGATCTCCGCGACGTCGACTCGGGCGTCGGGTGGCTCGTTTTGCGCACGGCTCGAGTCCAGCCTCTCGAGGGCTGCACGCAACTCTGCGCTGCAGCGGCGTCAAGTGCATCGGCTCGCTGGACTCCGTCAACGCGGCATCGACCAGGCGTCGTGCGCAGCGCCATCGCAGCGACACCGCGCTTGAATCGCCATAGCTGCTGCGTTAAGCAGCCACCGTGGCATGCGCCGCGGTTTCCTCCCTAGAGGCTTATGCAACACCTGCCCGCGGGCGCGGAGGCGGCGCCACCACCTGTGCAGGGGCAGGTGTCGCACAAGCCTTAACTGCTCCTGACGGGGACGGAGACGCTCGCTGGAGGCCTGCAGACCTCACGCGCACCCGCGCAAGCTATGCCGCGGCCTAACCTTTCGGCTTGACGGCAAGGCGTAGGTGCGCCGTCAGGTATGCGTCGCTGCCTCGCGGCGCGGTCGGAGCGATCGGCCGAAGCGGGGCTCACAGCTTTTCGTGCTGCACTGAATCGGGCGGTTGTGCAGGAGAACGGTACTGGGCGCGAACTGACTGTGCCCGCAGTACGAGCTGCTGATGCTGAAGGAGCGCGCCGTGCAGCCATGATTGCAGCGAAACGAGGCCTCGAGCTTCAGGAAGCGGGAGGTTAGGCCGCCGCGTCTCGCACCCCTCATCAGCGGCGGCTTTTCCGTACTTTTTCCGTACCGGAAAGAAAAAAGCACTTGGCGTCGCCGCGAAGTGCTTGATTCATCTACCGTATTTGGTAGGCGCGATTGGACTCGAACCAACGACCCCCACCATGTCAAGGTGGTGCTCTAACCAGCTGAGCTACGCGCCTGCGAAGCCGTGACTATAGCAGGGGCGCGAGGTGTTTCGGCGCGCGGCGGTGCGTCGGAGAGCGATGCCCTGCGCGCGCCCAGCGCCTATTTGCGGCGCACCGAGCGCACGCCGGCGATGCTGGCGACGTGGGCGAGCACCGCGCCGACGCGGTTGGCGTCGGCGATCTCGACCGTGAACGTCAGAGCCGCGGTCGAGCCGCCGTCGCGCGCCGCCTGCGTGGTCACGCCGACGACGTTCATCTTCTCCTTGGCGAGCGCCTCGGAGATGTCGCGCAGCAGCCCGGGGCGGTCGTGTGCCTCGACACCGATGTCGATCGGATACAGCGACGGCCGCGACGCGTCGCCGGCGCCCCAGGCGACGTCGATCACCCGCTCCGGCATGCGCGCGGCCATCTGACGAAAGTTGCTGCAGCTGGTGCGATGCACCGCGACACCCTTGCCGCGGGTCACGTAGCCGCCGATCGGATCGGGCGGCGCCGGCCGGCAGCAGCGGCCGAGGCTGGTGAGCAGCGAGCCGTCGCCCACGACCAGCACGCCGCCGCGTCCGCCCTCGCCCGCGCGCGAGCGGCGCAGCGGCAACACGTCGGTCGGCGCCGGCTCGGGCGGACGCAGCAGGTTCTCGATGCTGCGCAGCGACAGCTCGTCCTTGCCGACCACCTCGAACAGCGCGTCGGCGCTCCGGAAGCCCAGCTGCGCCGCGAGGTCGGCGTGCTTGAGCGCGGTGCGTCCCTCACGCTGCAGCAGGCGTTCGACCGCTTCGCGGCCGCGCGCGACGGTCGCGGCCTGCGCCTGCGCGTTGAACCAGGCGCGCACCTTGGCGCGCGAGCGCGCGCTCTGGATGAAACCGAGTTCCGGGTTGAGCCAGTCGAGCGACGGCCCACCCGCCTTGGCGACCGTGATCTCGACGGTCTGACCATTCCTGAGCGGCGTGTTGAGCGGGATCATCACGCCGTCGGCCTTGGCGCCCCGGCAGCGGTGGCCGAGCTCGGTGTGCACCGCATAGGCGAAGTCGATCGGCGTCGCGCCGGCGGTCAGCTCGACGATGGCCGCCTGTGGCGTGAACACGTAGATGCGATCGTCGAAGGCCGGGGCCTTGGTATCGCTCGCGTCCGCCGCTCCACCCACCGCGCCCTCGCCGCCGACGAGATCGCGCTCCCAGGCCAGCAGCTGACGCAGCACCACCAGCCGCGCGGCGGCGATGCGCGCGGCAAACTCGCCGACGGCGGTCGGGTTGGCGCGCGGCCCGGCTTCCTTGTAGACCCAGTGCGCCGAGACGCCGAACTCCGCGTGCTCGTGCATCGCGCGGGTGCGGATCTGGATTTCGACATGCCGGCCATCGCTGTCGGCGACCACCGTGTGCAGCGACTGGTATCCGTTCGGCTTGGGATTCGCGATGTAGTCGTCGAGCTCGCCGGGGATCGCGCGGTAGAGCTCGTGGACGCGGCCGAGCACCGCATAGCAGTCCGCCACGTCGGCGACGATCACGCGCAGCGCGCGCACGTCGAGCACCGCGTCGAACGCCAGGCCCTTGCTGCGCATCTTCTTCCAGATGCTGTAGATGTGCTTGGGCCGGCCCTGCACCTCGGCCTCGATGCCCGCGGCTGCGAGTTCTGCGCCGAGGCGGCGTCGCAGCGCCTCGACGTGCATCTCGCGCTCGGCGCGGCGCTCGTCGAGCAGCGCGGCGATCGCCTTGTAGTTGCCGGGATCGAGGAAGCGGAACGCGAGGTCCTCGAGTTCCCACTTGATCTGCCAGATGCCCAGCCGATTGGCGAGCGGCGCGAACACCTGCAGCGTCTCCTCGGCCAGCTCGCGCGGGCACGGCGTCCTGCTCGCGGCATGGTGGCGCAGCCCCTGCAGACGCGACGCGAGGCGAACCAGCACGACGCGCAGGTCGCGCGAGAACGCAAGCAGCATCTTGCGCACGCGCTCGGTCTGCCGCGCTCGGTCGACGGCACCGAGCTGCGCGCTCGCAGCGGCGCGCTCGATCTGCATCAGCTGACGGGCGTGCGCGACCAGCGTCGCCTGCGAGGGGTCGAACGCCTTGCCGATCGCCTCGTCGGGCTTGCCCAGGTGAGCGGCCGCATGGATCAGGTAGGCAGCGGCGGCGAGCGACGGCGCGGCGCCGATCGACTGCAGGATGCCCGCCACGCCGTCGGCGTGGCCGAGCACGTCCTCGCCGCTCGCATGGCATTCGCCGGCGACCAGCGGCACGGTGAACGCACGCGCCGCGGCGACCATCTCGGCGCCCGGCGCACCGTCGGCGGCCGCATCCGCGTCGCCTTCGATCAGCCGGACGATCGGCGCGGCGCGATCGACCTCGGCCGCGGAGCCGGTCTTCATGGCGTCAGCAGGAACTCCCGCACCACCGCGACCTGGTCGGGCGCGACCAGCGTCGGCGCGTGACCGACGCCGGCGAACTCGACCACGCGGGCGCGCGGGCCGCGGCTCGCCATCGCGGCGGCGGTGGTCGCCGACAGCAGGTCCGACTCGGCGCCGCGCAGCAGCAGGGTCGGGGCGCGGATCGCGTCGTAGCTCGCCCACAGCACCTGCTCGCCGGCGGCCGCGGCGGCCGGCGTGATCGCGCGCAGCGCGAGCCCGATCGCCGGGTCGTAGTGCGGCTTCCAGCCGTCGCCGTCGGGCCTGAGCATCGGACGCGTCAGGTCCAACCATTCGTCGCGCGCGTGCGGGCCGAAGCCGCGCGAGATCTCGAGCAGGTAGTCGGCCGCCTCCTCGAGGCTCGTCCAGTGCACCGGCGCGCCGACGTAGCTGCCGATGCGGGCGAGCGCCGCGGCTTCGATGGCTGGACCGACATCGTTGAGGACGAGACGGCGGATCGGCGAGCCGGCGAGCGCCGCCAGGCCCATGCCGATCAGCCCGCCCATCGAGGTGCCGACCCAGTCGACGTGCGCGACGTCGAGGCGCGCGAGCAGCGTCACCATGTCGGCGACGTACGCAGGGATCTGGTAGCCCGCCGGGTCCGGCAGCCAGTCGGAACGGCCACGGCCGACGACGTCGGGGCAGATCACGCGGCACTCGCGAGCGAGCGCGCGCGCCAGCGTGTCGAAATCGCGGCCCTGGCGCGTGAGGCCATGCACGCAGACGACCACATGCGGGCTCGCCGGGTCGCCCCACTCCCAATACGCCATGCGGTGCAGGCCGCGCGCACCGAGACACTGCACCCGGCGCAGGCGCGGCTCCGTGCTTTGGTCGTGCTCGAACGGCATGTCGTCGGTTCCCGTTGCGGGCCCCGGCGGTGCGACGGGACGCTGTTGTAACGTCATGTCAGGACTTCGGGGCAACCTGGATTCGCTCGCAGAATCGCCATTGTTACAAATGGGGGAGGATGGTGAGCCGATGAATACTGCTGCTGCCAATGGACGCCCTGACCGGATCGCGGTCGTCGACGATGATGCGCGCATCCGCGACCTGCTGCGCCGCTACCTCACGCAGGAAGGCTTCGAGGTGCTGCTCGCGGAGGATGCCAAGGCGCTCAACCGGCTGCTGACGCGCGAGACGGTGAACCTGATCGTGCTCGACCTCATGCTGCCGGGCGAGGACGGCCTCTCGATCTGCCGGCGCCTGCGCGCCGCCAACGACGGCACGCCGATCATCATGCTCACCGCCAAGGTCGAGGACGTCGACCGCATCGTCGGCCTCGAGGTGGGCGCCGACGATTACCTCCCCAAGCCGTTCAACCCGCGCGAGCTGCTGGCGCGCATCCATGCGGTGCTGCGGCGCCGCCCGGCGATCGAGGCGCCGGGCGCGCCGTCGCTCGAGGCGCAGTCCGTCACCTTCGGCCCGTTCACCTTCGACCTCGCGCTGCGCCGCCTCTCGAAGGACGGCGAGCAGATCGCCCTCACGACCGGCGAGTTCTCGATGCTGAAGGCACTGGTGCGCCATCCACGCCAGCCGCTCTCGCGCGACAAGCTCGCGCAGCTCGCGCGCGGCCGCGAGTTCGAGCCGTTCGACCGCAGCCTCGACGTGCAGATCTCGCGCCTGCGCAAGCTCATCGAGCCCGACCCGGCGCAGCCGCGCTACATCCAGACGGTCTGGGGCGTGGGCTACGTGTTCGTGCCCGACGAAGCCGCCTAGATTGGCCCGACCTTTGGCACCGGACAGCCGCTCGGGGGCGCGCTCGGCACTCGGCCCTGCGAGCGCCCTGCCGGCCAGCGACGCGCCGAGCACGCAGCCGGCCGAGCGGCGGACCTTCCGCGCCACCGTGCCGACCTGGTCGGACGATGCCGTCGAAGAAGAGCGGCCGCCGAAGTTCTTCGCGATCAGCCTGTTCTGGCGCACCTTCTTCCTGCTGGCCCTGTTCCTGGTGAGCGGGGTGTTCGCGTGGCTGCAGACCATCCGTGCGCTCGAGTTCGAGCCTCGCGCGGCGCAGACCGCCGAGCACATCTCGGGGCTGGTGCGCATCACCGAGACGGCGCTCGCCGCGACGAGCCCGCACACGCGGCCGGCACTTGCCGCATCGATCGAGCGGCTCGACGGCGTGAACCTCGAGCCGCGGCGGCCCGACGACCGCTGGACGCCGTACGAGATCGACCGTTTCTCGGTGGCGGTGGGCGAGCAGCTGCGTGCGCGACTCGGCAGCGATCTCATCATCGCGAATTCGCTGAACGGCCGCGACGGCCTGTGGGTGAGCTTTCGCACCGACCGCGACTCGTACTGGCTCAACGTCGACATGCCGCGCGTCGGGCCGATCGAGACCTCGACCATCCTGCTCTGGGTCGGCATTGCGCTCGCCGCGACCGTGCTTGGCTCGGCGGCGATCGCCCGCCTGATCAACCGGCCCCTCAAGGACCTGTCGTTCGCGGCCAGCCGCATCCGCGAGGGCGAGTACGAGTCGCGCCTCGACGAGACCACGACCACGAGCGAGATCCGCCAGGTCAACATGGGCTTCAACCGCATGGCGCGCGAGCTCGCCAAGGTCGAGCAGGATCGCGCCGTGATGCTCGCCGGCATCTCGCACGACCTGCGCACGCCGCTCGCGCGCCTGCGCCTCGAAGCCGAGCTCAGCGTCGCCGACGAGGAGGTCAAGGCCAACATCGCCCAGGACATCGACCAGCTCGACGCGATCATCGACAAGTTCATGGACTACGCGCGACCCGACAACGTCAAGCTCGCGCCGACCGACCTCAAGCGCCTCGTCGACCGCGAGGCCTCGGTGTTCCGCGACACCACGCAGATCCGCATCCACTCGAAGGTCGCACCCGACGTCGAGGTGATGGCCGACGAGGTCGAGCTCGGCCGCGTGCTGCAGAACCTGTTCGAGAACGCGCGTCGCTACGGCCGCTCGATGGACACCGGCATCGCCCGCGTGCTGGTGTCGACCGCGCGCACGGGCTCCTGGGTGATCCTCACCGTGCGCGACCACGGGCCCGGTGTCGACCCGTCGAAGATCGACCAGGTCACGGCGCCGTTTTATCGCGGCGACGCCGCGCGTACTGCCGCGTCGGGCGCCGGCCTCGGCCTCGCGATCGTCGAGAAGGCGGTGCACCGCATGGGCGGCACGCTCGAGATCGCGAACGCCGCCGACGGCGGGCTGCTCGCGCACGTGCGGCTCAAGCGCGCGCCGTAGCGCTGCTCGGCGCGCAGGCGCCGGAGCGCTGCTCGACGCGCAGCCGCTCGAGCGCCGCCAGCCCGGCCGCGTGGCCGCCGGCCGATCGCGGGCGCGCGCGCGGCTCGTCGCCGACTACTTCCAGAGCATGCAGATCGCGCGCGACTCGATCGCGGCGAGCGTGCCGACCGGCCCCATGCCTTCGGCCGTCTTCGCCTTCACGCTGACCTGATCGAGCGCGAGGCCGAGCGCCCGCGCGACGCACTGGCGCATCGCCGGCACATGCGGCGCGAGCTTGGGCGCCTGCGCGACGACGGTGCTGTCGACGTTGCCGATCTGCCAGCCGGCCGCCTTGACGCGGCGCGCGGCTTCGGCCAGCAGCGCCAGCGAGTCGGCGCCGCGGTACTGCGCGTCGCTGTCGGGGAAGTGGTGCCCGATGTCGCCGAGCGCCGCGGCACCGAACAGCGCGTCGGTGAGCGCGTGGCACAGGGCGTCGGCGTCCGAATGCCCGAGCAGGCCGTGGCTGTGCGGGATCTCGACGCCGCCGAGCACCAGCCGGCGACCGGCGACCAGCGCGTGAATGTCCCAGCCCTCGCCGACGCGCCAGATCGGCGCCTTGTTCCTCGTGATCATCGTCATGGCGTCTCGTCAGACGGTCAGCAGGCGCTCGGCGAGCGCGAAGTCGGCCGCCTGCGTGACCTTGAAGTTCTCGATGCGGCCCGGCACCAGGCCCGGCGCGTGGCCGAGTGCCTCGATCGCGCTCGCCTCGTCGGTGACCGCGCTGCCGGCCCGCGCCAGGGCCTCGGCGAGCAGGCCGAGGCGGAACATCTGCGGCGTCTGCGCCTGCCACATGCCGCGCCGGTCGACCGTCACGCGCACCCGGCCGCCCTGCTCGGCCTTGAGCGTGTCGGCGACCGGCAGCGCGAGCAGGCCGCCGACCGGGTCGTCGATGCAGGCGTCGATCAGCGCGTCGACCCACGCCGGGCGCACTAGGCAGCGCGCGGCGTCGTGCACCAGCACCCAGTCGTCGGGCGCGGCGCCGCGCTCGCGCAGCACCGACAGCCCGTTGGCGACGCTTTCGGCACGCTGCGCACCGCCGCAGTGCGCGATCGCCACGCGCGGCACGTCGATGTCCGCAAGGGCGGCGTCGGCCCGCGTGTCGTCGGGCGCGACGACCACGAGGATGCTCGCCAGGCGCTCGACGCCCTCGAGCGCCGTCAGGGTGTGCGCGACCAGCGGCCGCCCGGCGATCGTCACGTACTGCTTCGGGATGGGGGCGCCGGCGCGCGAGCCGGAGCCGGCGCACGGCACCAGGGCGTGCAGGCGCGCGCTCATGGCTCAGGGCGTGGAAGGCGACGCGACACGGGCGCAAGTCTAAGCGGCGGGTCGGCAGACCCGGGCACGTCGGCTGCCCGGTTGCGCCCGTCCTCGGGCGGCAACCCCGCCCCGACGCGGCGCGGACCGCGTCCCTACAATTTGCGGCCATCGCCCCGCCGCATGCCGCCGCGGGGCTTTCGCTTTTGTCGACGCCGATGCAGCTTCCTTCTCTCAGCCCCGGAAAACGCTTCACGCTGCCGCGCCCGGTCGGCTCGGCCGACGCGCTGCTGCTCGCGCGCGCCGCCGAGCGCAACGCCGCGGCGGGTCAGATCACCGCCATCGTCACCGCCGAGCCGGCCGACACCCAGCGCCTCGAGGACGAGCTCGCGTTCTTCGCGCCGAAGCTGCGCATCGCGGTGTTCCCCGACTGGGAGACGCTGCCGTACGACACCTTCTCGCCGCACCAGGACCTGATCTCGGAGCGGCTGGCGACGCTCTGGCGCATCCGCCAGCGCGACGTCGACGTGGTGCTGCTGCCGGCGTCGACCGCGCTGGTGCGGCTCGCGCCGCCGAGCTTTCTGGCCGCCTACACGTTCCACTTCAAGACCAAGCAGAAGCTCGACGAGGCGGCCCTCAAGTCGCAGCTCACGCTCGCCGGCTACAGCCACGTGAGCCAGGTCGTCTCGCCCGGCGAGTACGCGGTGCGCGGCGGGCTGATCGACCTGTTCCCGATGGGCTCGGCGGTGCCGTACCGCGTCGACCTGTTCGGGGACGAGGTCGACTCGATCCGCACGTTCGACCCCGACACCCAGCGCAGCCTCTACCCGGTGCCCGAAGTGCGCCTGCTGCCGGGCCGCGAGTTCCCGATGGACGAGGACGCGCGCGCCGCGTTCCGCGCGCGCTGGCGCGAACGCATCGAGGGCGACCCGACCAAGGTGCGCATCTACAAGGACGTCGGCACCGGCATCGCGACCGCCGGCATCGAGTACTACCTGCCGCTCTTCTTCGACGAGACGGCGACGATCTTCGACTACCTGCCCGACGATGCCGGACTCGCGCTGCACGGCGAGGTCGACGATGCACTGAAGCGCTTCTGGGCCGACACGCGCGAGCGCCATCGCTTCCTGCAGCACGACCCCGAGCGGCCGCTGCTGCCGCCGGACGCGCTGTTCCTGAGCCCCGAGGCGTTCTTCACGCTCGCCGGCACGCACGCGGTGCTGAGCGTGCGCGGTGCCGGCGAGACGCCGTGGGCGGCGCGCCTGCCCGACGTCAGCGTGACGCGCGGGGCACCGGAGCCGCTCGAGCGCCTGCAGGATCACCTCGCGCGCACGCCGAACCGCGTGCTGATCGTCGCCGAGAGCGACGGCCGCCGCGAGAGCCTGCTCGAGCTGCTGCGCGACAGCCGCATCGAGCCGCCCATCGTGGAGTCGCTCGCGGACTTCGAAGCTTCGGACGAACGCTTCGCGATCGCCGTCGCGCCGCTCGCCGAAGGCTTCGTGTGGCGGCGCGAAGTCGCCGACGCGCCGATCGGCCAGGCCTCGGCCGCGATCGAGTTCGTCACCGAGACCGAGCTCTTCGCGACGCCGCCCACCACGCGCCGGCGCCGCCGGCAGGAGGCCACCAGCGACGTCAACGCGCTGATCAAGGACCTCTCGGAACTCAAGGTCGGCGACCCGGTCGTGCACGTGAATCACGGGATTGGGCGCTACGTCGGCCTCGTCAGCATCGAGCTCGATCCGGGTGCGGGGCCGAGCGAGTTCCTGCACCTCGAGTACGCCGACAAGGCCACGCTCTACGTGCCGGTCGCCCAGCTGCATCTGATCGCGCGTTACACCGGCGTGAGCCCCGAGGAGGCGCCGCTCCACAAGCTCGGCTCCGGGCAGTGGGACAAGGCGCGCCGCAAGGCCGCCGAGCAGGTGCGCGACACGGCGGCCGAGCTGCTCAACCTCTACGCGCGGCGCGCCGCGCGCGAGGGCCACGCGTTCCGCTTCCAGCCGCACGAATACGAGGCGTTCGCCGCGAGCTTCGGCTTCGAGGAGACGCCCGACCAGCACGCCGCGATCCACGCCGTGATCCAGGACATGGTGTCGCCGCGGCCGATGGACCGCCTCGTCTGCGGCGACGTCGGCTTCGGCAAGACCGAGGTCGCGCTGCGCGCCGCCTTCGTCGCGGTCACCGCCGGCAAGCAGGTCGCGATCCTCGCGCCGACCACGCTGCTCGCCGAGCAGCACTACCAGAACATCGCCGACCGGTTCGGCAAGTGGCCGGTCAAGGTGGCCGAGCTCTCGCGCTTCCGCTCGCCCAAGGAGGTAAAGGCGGCGCTCGAGGGCATCGCCGACGGCACCGTCGACATCGTCGTCGGCACCCACAAGCTGCTCTCGCCCGACATCCGGTTCAAGCGGCTCGGCCTCCTGATCATCGACGAGGAGCATCGATTCGGGGTGCGCCACAAGGAGGCGATCAAGTCGATGCGCGCCGAGGTCGACGTGCTCACGCTGACCGCGACGCCGATCCCGCGAACCCTCGGCATGGCGCTCGAAGGCCTGCGCGACCTCTCGGTGATCGCGACCGCACCGCAGCGGCGCCTCGCGATCAAGACCTTCGTGCGCAACGAGTCGAGCGGCACCATCCGCGAGGCGGTGCTGCGCGAGCTCAAGCGCGGCGGTCAGGTCTACTTCCTGCACAACGACGTGCAGACCATCGAGCACCGGCGCGAGACGCTGCAGGCGCTGGTGCCCGAGGCGCGCATCGCCGTCGCGCACGGCCAGATGCCCGAGCGCGAGCTCGAGCGCGTGATGCGCGACTTCGTCGCGCAGCGCCACAACGTGCTGCTCTGCTCGACCATCATCGAGACCGGCATCGACGTCGCGAGCGCCAACACCATCGTGATCGCGCGCGCCGACAAGTTCGGCCTGGCCCAGCTGCACCAGCTGCGCGGCCGCGTCGGTCGCTCGCACCACCAGGCCTATGCGTACCTGCTGGTGCCGGACGTCGAAGGTCTGACCAAGCAGGCGGCGCAGCGCCTCGACGCGATCCAGCAGATGGAGGAGCTCGGCTCGGGCTTCTACCTGGCGATGCACGACCTCGAGATCCGCGGCGCGGGCGAGGTGCTCGGCGATAACCAGAGCGGCAACATGCTCGAGGTGGGCTTCCAGCTCTATAACGACATGCTGGCCGAGGCGGTGCGCTCGCTCAAGAACGGACGCGAGCCCGACCTGCTGGCGCCACTGTCGGCGACCACCGAGATCAACCTGCACGCGCCGGCGCTGCTGCCCACGTCGTATTGCGGCGACGTCCACATCCGCCTGTCGCTCTATAAGCGGCTCGCCAGCGCTAGCAAGGCCGAGCAGATCGACGCCATCCTCGAGGAGGTGACCGACCGCTTCGGCAAGCTCCCGGTGCAGGGCCAGACCCTCTTCGACGTGCACCGCCTGCGCGTGCTCGCCGAGAGCTACGGCGTGACCAAGATCGACGCCGGCGACAAGCAGATGCTGATCACGTTCCGGCCGAATCCGCCGTTCGAGGCGATCCGCATCATCCAGCTGGTGCAGAAGCACCGCGACATCAAGCTCGCGGGCAACGAGAAGCTGCGCATCGAACGCAATGCGCCGGAGGCCCGCGACCGCGCGCAGATCGTGCGCGACGTGCTGCGCGCGCTCGGCACGCCGACTCGGGCCGCGGCGGTGGTCTGACCAGGCGCGGAGCCGGCAGCGCCGCTCACCCGGCCTTCTTCGGCCGCGCCAGTCTCGGGCCAATAGCCTTATCGTCGCGCGGTCGTTCATCATGCGGCATGGTTCGACCGGCCGGCACCAGGTGCCGGCGGCTTTTCCTGGCTCGCGCAAAGGACCTCGTCTTGATCCCACCGTTCATGTTCGCGACCGGCATCGAGAACAGCTATCCGACGATCCAGGGTGGGCGGGTACGGGTCGACGAGATGGCCAAGTGCCGGCACTACGAGAAATGGCGCACCGACTTCGACCTCGTCGAGGAGCTCGGACTGCACGTGCTGCGGTACGGGCCGCCGCTGCACCGCACCTGGCTCGGCCCGAACCGCTACGACTGGTCGTTCGCCGACACGACCTTCGGCGATCTCGAGAAGCGTGACGTCACGCCGATCGTCGACCTCTGCCACTTCGGCCTGCCCGACTGGCTCGGCAACTTCCAGAACCCCGACTTCCCGATCCTCTTTGCCGATTACGCGCGCGACTTCGCGAAGCGGTTCCCGTGGGTGCAGCTCTACACCCCCGTCAACGAGATGTTCATCACGGCCAACTTCTCGGCCGGCCTCGGCTGGTGGAACGAGCAGCTGGCGAGCGACAAGGCGTTCGTGACCGCGCTCAAGCACGTCGTGAAGGCCAACGTGCTGGCGATGAAGGCGATCCTCAAGCTGCGGCCCGACGCGATCTTCGTGCAGAGCGAGTCGACCGAGTACTTCCACGCCGACAGCCCGGCCGCGATCAAGCCGGCCGAGATCGCCAATTCGCGGCGCTTCCTGTCGCTCGACCTGAACTACGGGCGGCGGGTCGACTCGGAGATGTACGAGTACCTCATGGACAGCGGGATGACGCGCGAGGAGTACCACTTCTTCCTCGGCAACAGCCTGAAGCAGCACTGCATCATGGGGAACGACTACTACGTGACCAACGAGCACCGGGTGTTCGCCGACGGTCGCGTGATTCCCGCCGGCGAGGTGTTCGGCTACGACGAGATCACCTGGCAGTACTACGGCCGCTACCGGCTGCCGGTGATGCACACCGAGACCAACTTCGCGCAGGGTCCGAACGGCGACGAGGCGGTGTTCTGGCTGTGGAAGCAGTGGGCCAACGTGCTCCGCGTGCGCAACGACGGCATTCCGATCGTCGGCTTCACCTGGTATTCGCTGACCGACCAGGTCGACTGGGACACCGCGCTGCGCGAGGACAACGGGCGCGTCAACGCGCTCGGCCTGTTCGATCTCGACCGCAACATCCGACCGGTCGGCGAGGCCTACCGCAAGATCGTGCGCGAGTGGAACGACGTGCTGCCGACGCAGAGCGTGTGCCTGCGAGTGCCGGTGTTCCCGCCGAGTCAGACCGAGCTCGCGCTGCGCCAGCGCTGGCGCCCGGGCTCGCACGGAGCGCGCGTCGAGCCGACCGCGCCCGCCAACGCGGAGGCCGGCCACTGACCCGGCCGGACACGACGGGAGACGACATGCGATTCGACGGCAAGGTGGCGATCGTCACCGGCGGGGCGAGCGGCATCGGCCTCGCGACCACGGAACGGCTGGCGCGCGAGGGCGCCCACGTCGTCATCGCCGACCACAAGCTCGAGCGCGCGCAGAGCGTCGTCGATCGCCTGCGCGAGGGCGGACGGCCCGAAGCGCTGGCAGCAGCGTGCGACGTCGGCGCCGAGGCCGACGTGGCGAAGGCGGTCGACGCCACGTTCGCGCGTTTCGGCCGCCTCGACGCGGTCGTCAACAACGCCGGCTTGATGATCTTCAAGCCGATCGAGGAACACGGCGAGGAAGACCTCCTGCACGTGCTGCGGGTCGACTTCCTCGGCGCGTTCTGGTTCACCAAGCACGCCTTCCTGCGCTGCGCGCCCGGCGCGGCGATCGTCAACGTATCGAGCATCCACGCGAGCCAGACGACGCCCCTGGTGGCGGCGTATGCGGCGGCCAAGGCGGCGGTCTGCTCGCTCACGCGCTCGGCGGCGATCGAGGGCAAGCCGAAGGGGATCCGTGTCAACGCGATTTTGCCGGGCGCGATCGAGACGCCGATGCTGCGCGAGAACCCGAACGTGAAGTCGGGCGTCGAGACGATCGACCCGGCCGACGTCGGCGCACCGGAGGACGTCGCGACGGCGATCGCCTATCTCGCATCCGACGACGCCCGGTTCGTGACCGGTGCCGAGCTGCGCGTCGACGGCGGCCGGCTGGCTCGGCTGTGAACATGCACGCGACATGAGCCGCCTGCTCGCGATCGACTGGGGCAGTTCGTCGCTGCGTGGCGCGCTGATCGACGACGCCGGTGCGGTGCTCGAGCAGCGCAGCGCGCCCAAGGGCATGCTGACGGTCGATGCCGGCGGCTTCGATGGCGTGTTCGAGGCCACCTTCGGCGACTGGATGGACGTTCCGGGCACGCGCTGCCTGATGGCCGGCATGGTCGGCAGCCGCCAGGGCTGGGTCGAGGCGCCCTACCGCCCCTGCCCCGCCGGGCTCGACGACTATGCGGGCAGCCTGCAGCGCGTCGGCGATCGCTCGAGTCGCGGCCGCGACATCGCGATCGTCCCCGGCGCGACCTGCGAGCACGACGGCATGCCCGACGTGATGCGCGGCGAGGAGATCAAGATCGTCGGCGTGCTCGACCTGCTCGGCACCGGCGACGCGCGCATCGTCTCGCCCGGCACCCACAGCAAGTGGTGCCGCGTCGAAGGCGGTCGCTTGATAGCGTTCTCGACCGCCATGAGCGGCGAGTTCTACGCGCTGCTGAGCCGTCATTCGATCCTCGCGCACAGCGTGTCGGACGACGCTGACGACGCTCTCGACGAAGCGGCGTTCGACAGCGGCGTCGAGCGCGCCTTCGCCGGCCGCGGTCTGCTGCAGAACGCGTTCAGCGTGCGCACCTTCGCCCTCTTCGAGCGCATGCCGGCGGCGGCGCGGGCGAGCTATCTTTCCGGACTGGTGATCGGCGAGGAGCTGCGCGGGCGCGATCTCGAGGGCACCGGCGCGGTGGCGCTGGTGGGAGCCGACGCGCTCACCGCGCGCTTCGCGCGGGCGCTGGCGAGCCGCGGCGTCGTCAGCCGCAGCTTCGGCGACGAGGCCGCCTGGCGCGGGCTCTGGTGCATCGATCGGCGCCGCTGCGAACTGGAGGGCACGCGATGAGCGAACCTGCACCGCTCGACCGCTTCCGGCAGCTCATGGCCGAGCTGCCGCTCGTGGCCATCCTGCGCGGCATCCGGCCGAGCGAGGCGCGCGCGGTCGGCGCGGCGCTCGTCGGTGCCGGCTGGCGACTCATCGAGGTGCCGCTCAACTCGCCCGAGCCGCTCGCGAGCATCGAGGCGCTGGTCGCCGCGCACCCCGACGCGCTGATCGGAGCCGGCACGGTGCTCACGCCGGCTGCGGTGCGCGACGTGCACGCGGCCGGCGCCCGTCTCGTCGTCTCCCCAAATCTCGACCTCGCGGTGCTGCGCCAGGCGGTCGACCTCGGGATGGTCGCGCTGCCGGGCGTGCTCTCCGCGAGCGAGGCATTCAGCGCGCTCGGCGGCGGCGCTGCCGGCATCAAGCTGTTCCCCGCCGAGATGATCCCGCCTGCGGCGGTGAAGGCGCTGCGCGCGGTGCTCGACCCCGAGGCCTTGCTGCTGCCGGTCGGCGGCATCAGCCTCGACAACCTCGCCGCCTACCGCGCCGCCGGCGCCAGCGGCTTCGGCGTCGGCTCGAGCCTCTACAGCCCGGGAACGAGCGCCGGGCAGGTCGCCGAGCGCGCCGCGCGCTGGCGCACCGCGTTCGGAGCCACGCCATGAGGCCGCTGCGATGACGGTCGAGCTCGTCGTCGATGCACGCGCCCGCCTGGGCGAATGCCCGCTCTGGTGCGAGCGCACGCAGAGCCTGTTCTGGACCGACATCCAGAACTCGCAGCTCAGCCGCTGGCGCTCGGCCGATGGTTCCACGACGCGCTGGGCCATGCGCGAGCGCCTGGGCAGCTTCGCGCTCTGCGAAGAGTCGTCGCACCTGCTGCTCGGCCTCGCGTCGGGCATCGCGCTGTTCGACGTCGACCAGGCGGCGACCGGCGACCTCGTCGCGGTCGACGCCGAGCAGCCCTCGACGCGCATCAACGACGGCCGCTGCGACGCGCAGGGCCGCTTCGTGTTCGGCATGTTCAACCACGCGCCCGAGCCGATCGGCCACTTCTACCGCGTCGACGCCGACCTGAACGTCGAGCGACTCGCGCTGCCTCGCGTCTCGGTCGCCAACAGCCTGGCGTTCAGCCCGGACGGCATGACGCTCTACTTCACGGACTCGCCGACGCGCACGATCTGGCGCGCCGACTACCACGCGGACGGCCGGATCGGCACACCCGAACGCTTCGTCGAGGTGCCCGACGGCGAAGGCCACCCCGACGGCGCCGCGGTCGACGCCGACGGCGGCCTCTGGAGCGCGCGCTGGGACGGCGCCTGCATCGTGCGCCACGACGCCGACGGCCACGAGACCGACCGCATCGCGCTGCCGGTGACGCGGCCGACCTGCGTTGCGTTCGGTGGTCCGAACCTCGACCGGCTCTTCATCACCAGCGCACGCGGCGGGCTCTCGGACGAGGCGCTCGCGCGCGAGCCGTGGGCCGGCGGCGTGCTCGCGGTCGACGTTCGTCGGCGTGGTCGGCCGGAGCACCGGTTCCGCACCGCGCGCCGCGTCTGACGCGCGCCGCCGCACGCGGGCGGCGCGGCTCGCCGACAATCCGGCGCCATGAGCACTCCACCCGCCCAAGAGTACCGGCCCGGCCTCTGGATTCGCGGCATCACGCCGCCGCTGCGAATCGCCGACTTCAAGGTCGCAGCGTTCGACATGGACTCGACGCTGATCTCGATCGAGTGCATCGACGAGATCGCCGATGCGGTCGGCCGCAAGGCCGAGGTCGCGGCGATCACGGAGGCCGCGATGCGCGGCGAGATCGCCGATTTCAAGGAAAGCCTGCGCCGCCGCGTCGCCCTGCTCGAGGGCGCACCGGCGTCGGCGCTCGAATCGGTCTACGCCGACCGGCTGCTGATCAACCCCGGCGTCGAGGCGTTCCTCGCGGCGTGCCGCAGCGCCGGCATCGTCACGCTGCTGGTGTCGGGCGGCTTCACCTTCTTCAGCGACCGCGTGCGCGAGCGCCTGCAGATCGACGAGACGCGCTCGAACGTGCTCGAGGTCGAGAACGGCATGCTGACCGGTCGCCTCGTGGACCAGCCCTGGGGCGACATCTGCGACGGCGCCGAGAAGCGTCGCGCGCTGCTCGAGACCTGCGAACGCGCCGGCGTGGCGCCGCGCGAGGCGATCGCGGTCGGCGACGGGGCCAACGATCTGCCGATGATGGAAGCGGCCGGGCTCAGCATCGCCTTCCACGCCAAGCCGAAGGTGCGCGAGCGCGCGATGGTGTCGATCGAGGACGGCGGCCTCGACCGCGCGCTGCAGCTGTTCGACGACCTGCCCGGCGCGGTCTGACCGACGTCCGCGGCGCGCGCTGCGTTCTCAGGCCGCCGCCGCGCTCAGCGGCGTACGGCGCACGCGCTGGATGTTGAATGCACTCACGATCATCAGCGCCTGCACGATCGCGATGCCGAGCCAGACGTCCTGCGGGCGGTGCATGTCCATCAGGCGGCCGAACGCCAGCGGCGCGAGCGCCTGGCCGATGTCGAGCCCCGAGTAGACGACGCCGTACACGCGCCCGGTCGCGTTCTCGGGCGACGAGCGCTTGACCAGCAGGTCGCGCGACGGCGACGCGATGCCCATCGCGATGCCCATGCCGGCGAACAGCACCGGCACCAGCAGCGCGGCGACCGGCGCGAAGCCGAGCGCGAGCGCGAACAGGGCGGCGATGCTGAAGGCGAAGCCCACCACGCGCTCGCAGCGGTCGGGGTTCGACGCGAGGAAGCCGCCCACCACCATGCCGCTCGCGCTGCCGAGCATGTAGACCGTGAGGCACATCGCGGCGAGCTGCGTCGGCACCGCGTGCAGCTGGCTCGCCGCCTGGGTCGAGAACGCCTGCATGCCGCTCAGCACGATCGCCGACAGCAGGAAGAACCAGAAGCACATCCAGACCGCCGGAATGGCGAGAAAGCCGAAGCTGCCGCCGCCGACCGGCACGGCCGCGGCGGCGGGACGTGCCGCGCTCGTCATCTCGAGCGTGAGGTGGCGGCGGAACGCCAGCAGCATGCCCAGCACCAGGAGCGCGAGCAGGCCGGCGACCACCAGCGCGCTGCGCCAGCCGCTGAGCACCGCGATCGGGACCAGCAGCGCCGGTGCGGCGGCCCAGCCCAGGCTGCCGCTGATGCCATGCGCGCTGTAGGCATGGCCGAGGCGGGTCGAGTGCACGCGGCGGTTGAGCAGCGAGTAGTCGACCGGGTGGAACACGCCGTTGCCCACGCCTGCGATCACCGAGAAGACCGCGAGCATCGCGTACGACGTGCTCGACGCGAAACCGAACGCGGCAGCCGCCAGCAGCGCCATCCCGCCGAACAGCACGGGGCGCGGGCCGAAGCGGTCGACGATGAAGCCGGACAGCGCCTGCACGCCGCACGACACGGCGAAGAAGATCGTCATCAGCAGGCCCAGCTCGGTGTAGCTGACGCCGAACTCGGTCTTGAGCCAGGGGAACAGCGGGGCGAGCAGCAGCTGGCTGAAGTGACTGATGCAGTGGGCCGTGCTGACGAGGCCGATCACGGCAGCGTCCTGGCGGGCCGGCCAGGCCGGCGAGGTGGAAGTCGACATCGGGGCGGGGGCGACGCCGCCAGCGAGCCCCAGCTCGGTGCGACGCTTGCGCCAGGGTGAAAACGCGGAGGTCGATTCTGCCACCCGGCGCACCGGTCCGGTGTGAGATGGACTCACGCCGGTGGTTCTTTCCGACGCCGGTCTCGAAGCCTTTGGGAGGCGTTCGACGATGTCGCTCGTGCGGGCGATGGTCCGGCCATGCGACGACGCGCGCGGCGCCTGCCGCCTGCGTACACTTGCGCCGAAACAGGTGGCCGCTGGGTGCCGTCTCGAGGCTGGAGGAGCCGCCGTGCTGACATCGCTGTTCGGAGATCTGGGGTCCATGCTCGACCCCGCCAAGTCACGCAGCCGCGATGACGACGAGGACGAGAGCGGCTTCGCCGCCACGGCCATCATGCAGACCACCTCGGCCGAGGTGAACGAGCGCGGTCAGATCGTCGATCGCCACCTCACCGAGATCGAGGTCAAGGGCTCGCCGGCGCAGGCGATCCGCGAGCACTTCGCCGCCACCCGCGCCGACCTCGAGACCGCGACCTCGATGATCACGCTGGTGGACCCGGCGAAGGTGTGGGCCGCCTCGGTGATCAAGGCGCTCAGCGATGCCGGCGGGCGCCCGATCGAACGCCTGCAGTTGCGGCGCGCCGGCGCCGAGGAAAGCCTCGCGGTGATCGAGCGCACCACGCTGGTCCGGCGCCAGCACGACACCCTGCGCATCTTCAACGCCGACGTGCGTGCGCCGGGCCTCGACAGCGACGAGATCCCGATCGCGCTGATGGAGCGCAGCCAGCTCGCGGTGGTGATCATCGGCCCGATGGAGCCGCCCGCGATCGACGCCCTGCTCGACAGCCTGCTCGAGGCGAGCGCACTGCCGGCGTGGCGCTGTCCGCACCTGCTGTTCCAGCTGCCGCCGGGCGCGGCGTGGATCGCGCAGAAGGTTGCCGCCACCGAATGGTCCGACCGCCTGCAGGTGCACGTGTCGACCGAACCCATGACCGGCGCGTCGGCGGTCTGGAACGCGATCGTCGAGCACTGGGACCGCGTGCGCCTGCAGCCGGCGACGCTCGAGAGCGCCGCTCCGGCCGAGCTCGGCGGCGGTGCGTTCCCGATCCGCGTCGGCGACATCGACGACAGCGCGCGGCCGGGCATCGCGCCCGAGTCGTTCGCCGAACGGTCGCTCGGCGGCACGTTCGCCGAGCGCTCGCTCGGCGGCAACGCGCTGCGCATCAGCCGCGACGTCGTCGACTCGACGCGCAACCGTCACGCGCTCGCCGGCATGCTGCGCCTCGAAGGGCTCGTCGCGTGCGCGATCGCCGAAGTCGCCTCGGGCGCGATCCACACGCGCGAGGTGGTCGGCGATCCCGACGTCGACCTCGACCTCTCGGCGGCGACCTGCGCGCAGGCCATGCAGGCGATGCAGATGCGCACCCGCAACATGGGCCTGTCGGAGCCGTTCGACGAGCTGATCGTCAGCGCCGGCTCGCGTCACCTGCTGGTGCGCGCGATGCCGCGCCATCCCGAACTGTTCGTGATGGCGCTGCTCGAGAAGCATCGCAGCAACCTCGCGCTCGCCCGCTTCACGCTGATGGACGTCGAGCGCGCGCTGCCTTGAGCGCGTAGCGCGCGGCAGCCCCGGCGGCCGCGCTCGCCCGCGTCAGCTCGGGCTCGAGGCGCGCAACGCGAGCGCCCGGTTGGCCAGCGCGTCGGCGCGCTCGTTGTGCGGGTCGCCGTTGTGGCCGCGCACCCAGCGCGTGGTCACGCGGCGCGCGTCGAACGCGGCGAACAGCTTCTTCCAGAGCGCGAGGTTGGCCACCGGTTCGCCCTTGGCGTTGCGGAAGCCCTTGCGCTCCCAGCCGGCGCGCCATTCGGTCAGACCTTTCAGCACGTACTGGCTGTCGGAGACGAGCTCGACCTCGGCGACCGGCGGCACCCGCGACAGGCCTTCGAGCGCCGCGGTGAGCTCGGCGATCTGGTTGGTGCCGGGGCCGATGAAGCCGAAATGATCGGTCTCGCTGCCGTCCGGCGCGATGAGGACGACGCCCCAGCCGGCGGGCCCGGGATTGGAAGGGGCGCACGCCCCGTCGGTGTAGGTGATCCAGCGCTCTCGGCTCGTGCCGGGACGTTCAACGGGCATCAGGTCCGCTTTCGAATTCGTGTTGATGGGCAGCCGCAACCGGCGCGGCGACCGGAACGGGCTTGCGGCGCGGCGCGCCGATGAGGCCGACGAGGCGCATGCCACGCACGCGCTTGACCGCGGTGACGACGTAGACCGCGCCGAAGATCGGCCACCAGCGGTCGCCGGCGCGCTCCATCCAGCCGAGGCGCGCCAGCCACTTGGCCGACGCCACCGGCGGCACGTAGCCGCCGAAGCGGCCCGCCTCGACCTCGAAGCTGAGGAGGCGCAGCCAGTCGCGCAGCCGCCGATAGCCGAGCGGGCTTCCGCCGGTCTGCAGGGCGTCGGCATGACGCCGGCGCAGGCGCCTGCGCCAGCGCTCGGCGCGCTCGCGCAGGCCCCACAGGCTCGCCGGGTTGAACCCGACGATGACGACGCGTCCCTCGGGCATGAGCACGCGCTCGACCTCGCGCAGCGCCAGGTGCGGGTCGCGCGCGAACTCGAGCGTGTGCGGCAGCACGACCAGGTCGAGGCTCGCGCTGTCGAACGGCAACGCGTCGAAGTCGCAATGCAGCGAAACCGCACGCAGCGCGGCCTGGCCCTCGCAGGCCGCCGCCTCGGCCGGGTTCTCGACGGCGAGCCAGCGATGCGGCATGCGGTTGGCACGCAGCGCATCGATCCGGGGCAAGCCGAGCTGCAGCGCGTGAAAGCCGAAGATGTCGGTGACCACCTCGTCGAGATGCTGCTGTTCCCACTCGAGCAGGCGCGCGCCGGCGGGGGTATCCAGCCAGGCGGGCAAACCTATAATCGCGCCACTTTCCGCCATGAATCTCACCGCCCTTCCCGCCTTCAGCGACAACTACATCTGGATGATGGATGACGGCCGCTCGGCCATCATCGTCGACCCGGGCGAGGCGGCGCCGGTGCATGCCGCCCTCGATGCGCGAGGGCTCGCGCTCGCCGCGATTCTAGTGACGCACCATCACGGCGATCACTGCGGCGGCGTCGACGCGCTGCGCGGTCGCCTGCAGGGCGAGGTCTATGGCCCGCGCCGCGAGACCATCCCGCAACCGGCGATCGGCCTGGGTGACGGCGATCAGGTCGAGGTGCTCGGCATGCGCTTCGACGTCTACGACATTCCGGGCCACACCGCCGGTCACATCGCGTTCCATCGCGCCGCGTCGAACGGCGAGCCGGGGGTGCTGTTCTGCGGCGACACGCTGTTCTCGGCCGGGTGCGGTCGCCTGTTCGAAGGCACGCCGGCGCAGATGCACGAGTCGCTCTCGACCCTGGCGCGCCTGCCGGGCGACAGCCGCGTCTGCTGCGGTCACGAGTACACGCTCTCGAACCTGCGCTTCGCGCAAGCGGTCGAGCCTGCGAACCGCGCCATTGCCGAGTACACGGTGTGGTGCGAAGCCGAGCGTGCGGCGGGTCGCCCCACGCTGCCGTCGACCCTCGCGCGCGAAGCCGAGGTCAATCCCTTCCTGCGCTGCTCGGAGCCCGCGGTCGTCGCCGCGGCCGCCGAACACGGTGCCGCCGACTCGAGCGGTGTCGCCGTGCTGGCCGCGCTCAGAAACTGGAAGAACGATTTCCGATGACGATCACGTTCAAAGCCGGCTTGCGCCGCATCGCCGCACCGCTGGCCTTGTCCTTCATGTCGCTCCTTCTCGCGGCATGCGCCATCACCCCTCCCGACCCCACCTCCCCCGACAGTTATCGCGAAACGGCGCCGAGCAAGACGCCGGCGATCACCACGCCGACGCCGGGCACCGGCCTCGTTCTGCCGCCCCAGGCGCCCGCACAGGCGCCGGTGCCGATCGACCCGGTGCGCCCCGAAGTGCCGGTCGACATGAGCGGTCGCAACACCCAGGTCGACCTCTGGGAGCGCGTGCGCCGCAACTTCGGCATGCCCGATCTCGACAACCCGTTGGTGCGCGACAGCGAGAACTGGTATTCGAGCCGACCTGACTACGTCGCCCGCATGACGGCGCGCAGCAGCCGCTACCTGTTCCACATCGTCGAGGAGATCGAGCGCCGCGGCATGCCGAGCGAGCTCGCCCTGCTGCCGTTCATCGAGAGCGCGTTCAACCCGCAGGCGATGTCGAGCGCCGCGGCGTCCGGCATGTGGCAGTTCATCCCGTCGACCGGTCGCGACTATTCCCTCAAGCAGAACATGTTCCGCGACGACCGCCGCGACGTGCTCGCGTCGACGCGCGCCGCGCTCGACTACCTGCAGCGCCTCTACGGCATGTTCGGCGACTGGCAACTCGCGCTGGCGGCCTACAACTGGGGCGAAGGCAGCGTGCAGCGCGCGGTCAACAAGAACAAGCGCGACGGGCTGCCGACCGACTACTCGAGCCTGCGCATGCCGGCCGAGACGGCGCAATACGTACCCAAGCTGCAGGCCGTAAAGAACATCATTGCCAATCCGGCCGCGTTCGGTCTGCAGCTGCCGGCATTGCACAACCACCCGTATTTCGTCGCCGTGCCGATCGAACGCGACATCGACGTCGCCGTCGCCGCGCGCATCGCAGGCTTGCCGCTCGACGAGTTCAAGGCGCTCAACCCGCAGATGAACAAGCCGGTGATCCTGGCCGCGGCGACGCAGCAGGTGCTGCTGCCCTACGACAACGCGAACCAGTTCGTGCGCGAACTGCCGCGCTACACCGGCCCGCTGGCGAGCTGGACCGCCTGGGTCGTGCCGCGCACCATGCGCGCCGCCGAGGCGGCACAGGAAGTCGGCATGGTCGAGGAGGAGCTGCGCGAGATCAACCGCATCCCCGCGCGCATGCTGATCCGCAGCGGCTCGACGCTGCTGGTCGCGCGCAGCGAGGCCCGCATGAGCGACGTCGCCCTGCACATCGCCGACAACGCGACGATGTCGCTCGCCCCCGACGTGCCGCCGCTGCGCCGAATCACCGTGCGCGCGGGGCGCCGCGACAGCGTGAGCTCGATCGCGCACCGCTTCCGGCTCAGTCCGCAGAAGGTGGCCGACTGGAACGACGTGCGCGTCGGCGCGACCTTCAGGCGCGGCGAATCGGTCGTGTTGTTCGTGCCGCAGGGCAGCGCGCTCGCGCGCCAGGCAAGCGACGATGACGACGACCGCCGTTCGTCGACCAGCGTGCCTGCGCGCGACGTGGTCAGGACCTCGACCGCCGAGCGCAGCAACCCTGGCCCGCGTTCAACACCGGCGGCGGCGCGCCACGCGCCGACCGTCGAACGCACCGCGAAGGCTCCGACACGCGCCAGCCGCGTCGCGAGCACCGGCGCGCCGGCCGCACGCCCGTCGAGCGTCAAGGCCGCGCGTGCCGCTGCCGACAAGCCGGTACGCAGCGCCGGCCGTGGCGCCTCGAGCGACGGCGGCACCCGCGAGGCGCGCGCCGCCGCCAAAGGCAGCCTGAAGGTCGCAGCACCGCGCGCCCGCACCGCTCGTTCGGCACGCTGATCCCGGCAGGGCGTCGGGCGACGTCCGCTTCTCGACGCCGGGGCCGTCGCGGCGCTCTCGTGGCGACGTTGCGATGACCCCGTCACGGCGACCGCGGGTGATCGGCCTTGCTGCGGCACGTGCTGTACCGATGGGGCATCCAGGGGCCGCGCGGCCCTCGTGACGCTCAGCGTCGGTCGATCAGCGCGTGCGCGATGGTGCCGAGGTCGACGTACTCGAGTTCGCTGCCGATCGGCACCCCGCGCGCCAGACGCGTCACCCGAATGCCGCGCGCCTTCAGCGCCTCGCCGAGCACGTGCGCAGTCGCCTCGCCTTCGGCGGTGAAGTTGGTCGCGACGATCACCTCGTCGACGCTGCCGTCGCTCGCGCGGTCGAGCAGTTCCTGCGCGCCGATCGAACCGGGGCCGATGCCATCGAGCGGGCTGAGCCGCCCCATGAGCACGAAGTACAGGCCCCGATAGGTGCCGGTGCGCTCGAGCGCGGCCTGGTCGGCCGGCGTCTCGACCACGCACAGCAGGCGCGCGTCGCGCGACGGATCGGCGCAGATCGAGCAGAGCGCGCCTTCGGTGAAGGTGTGGCAGCGCGCGCAGTGGCGCACCGCCGCCACCGCCTGCTGCAGCGCGTCGGCGATCTGGCGTGCACCGTCGCGGTCGTGCTGCAGCAGGTGGAAGGCCATGCGCTGCGCCAACTTCACGCCGACGCCGGGCAGGCGCCGCAGCGACTCGACCAGGCGCTGAAGCGCCGGCTCGCTCAAAACGGCAGCTTCATTCCCGGCGGCAGCGGCATTCCGGCGGTGAGCTTGCCCATCTTCTCCTGGCTCACCTGCTCGGCGCGTCGCACGCCGTCGTTGAAGGCGGCGGCGACGAGGTCCTCGAGCATGTCCTTGTCGTCGCCGAGCAGGCTGGGGTCGATCGCGATCCGCTTGACGTCGTGCTTGCACGTCATGGTCACCTTCACGAGCCCGGCGCCCGACTGGCCCTCGACCTCGATCGTGGCGAGCTCGTCCTGAGCCTTCTTCAGGTTGTCCTGCATCGCCTGAGCCTGTTTCATGAGCCCGGCAAGCTGGTTCTTCATCATCTGGCTACTCCTGGAGGGTCGAATGGGGTTTGACAGATCCGGGCACGATCCGCGCGGTCTTGTACTGGGCCATCAGCGCCTTGACGAGCGGGTCCTCGGCGATCAGCCGCTCGGCCTCGCTCTGCCGGCGGGCGCGCTCGGCCGCGGCGCGGCGCGCCGGCGTGTCCTCGGCGACGCCGGCCTCGACGTCGATGCGGACCGGCCGGCCGAGCATTTCGGCAAGCGCGCTCTGGAGCCGCTCGCATTGTGCGGGTGTGCGCAGCATCTCGCGCTCGACGCGCAGCTGCCAGCGGAGGGGCGATGCGCTCTCGTCGACCGCGATGCACTCGGCCTGCAGCGCGAGCTCACGCACGAGCGCGCCGATCGAGCCGGCCGCGAGCATGCGCCGCACGACGGCGTCCCAGCGGTCCGCGGGCGCGCCGATGCCGTCCGGCGCCCGCGCCGGCGCCCGCGCGGCCGCCGCGTCGGACATGGGCTCCGCCGAGCCAGGATCCGCCCCCGCATGGTCGCCGGAGAGGTGCTGCCCGGGGTCGCTGGGCGCCGTCGTCGGCGCGGCCGGGCCCGCGGCCGATCCGCTGTCGCTGCCGCTGCCCTCGTCCGATGCGCCCGAGGCGCCCGGCGCACGGTCGCGAGCGCTCGCCATGCGGTCGCCCGGCGCCTCCTCGGAGCTCGTCGCAGCGGCGCGGGCCCGCGGCTCGACCAGCACCGTCGCGGCCGCGCGCAGCGGGCGCGCGTCGAGCGCGGCGCCGGCGCCGCGCGGCGCGGGCGGTTCGGCTGCGCCGAGCGGCGCGGTGGCGCTGCGCGCGGCGCTCGTCGGCAGGGCCGGCGCGTCCGCCTCGACGCCGCTGCGGGCAGCCTCCCGGCGGTCGCGGCCCGGCGCGCCCGGCGCTTCGAGCGGGCCCGATGTGCCGCCCGCCGGGCGCGCCGATGACGCGCCGGGCGGCAGCGCACCAGCGAGCACGTCGCTGCTGCCCGGCCCTTTGACCGCACGCGGCGCTGCGGCCGCCACCGCCACGGGCGACGCCGCGGCGTCGCGCCCCTGGCGGGGCGACCCCGTCGAGCCAGCGCTTGCGCCGCCGGTCGCCGCGCCGGCCGGCGGGAACGCGAGCAGGCGCAGCAGCACCATGACCAGGCCGCTGTACTCGTCGGGCGCGAGCGCGATTTCGGTGCGGCCGTGCAGCACGATGCTGTAGAGCAGCTGCGTCTCGTCTGCGGGCAGCAACGCGGCGAGCTCGGCCACCGGCGCGGCATCGGGATCGTCCGCGTCGAGCGCGCCCGGCACCGCCTGCTGCAGCGCCATCTGCTGCAGCAGGGTCGCCATTTCCTCGAGCAGCGCGTCGGCCGCGAGGCCGAGCTCGCGCAGCGCGTCGACGGCAGCGACGAGGCCGGCGCCGTCGCGCGCCGCGAGTGCGGCGACGATGCGCGCGGCATGGCCGCGATCGACCGCGCCCAGCATCTGGCGCACGCCCTCCTCGCTGACGGCGCCGGCGCCGAACGCAACCGCCTGATCGGTGAGCGAGAGCGCGTCGCGCATCGAGCCGCGCGCAGCGCGCGCGATCAGCGTCAGCGCGGCCGGCTCGGCGTCGATCGCCTCGCGGCCGAGCACGTCGGCGAGGTGCTCGCGGATGGTCTCCGGCGCCATCGGCCGCAGGTTGAACTGCAGGCAGCGCGACAGCACGGTCGCCGGCACCTTCTGCGGGTCGGTCGTCGCGAGCACGAACTTCAGGTAGGGCGGCGGCTCCTCGAGCGTCTTCAGCATCGCGTTGAACGCGGTGTTGGAGAGCATGTGCACTTCGTCGATCAGGTACACCTTGAAGCGCGCCACCACCGGCTTGTAGACCGACTGATCGAGCAGGCGGCTGATCTCGTCGACCCCGCGGTTCGAGGCGGCGTCGAGCTCGACATAGTCGACGTAGCGGCCGGCGTCGATGTCGCGGCACGCCTCGCACACGCCGCAGGGCTCGGCCGTGATGCCGCCGCGGCCGTCGGGGCCGGTGCAGTTGAGCGACTTGGCAAGGATGCGGGCGATCGTCGTCTTGCCCACCCCGCGCGTGCCGGTGAAGAGGTAGGCGTGGTGCAGGCGCTGCTGGCGCAGCGCATTGCCGAGCGCCTGCACCACGTGAGGCTGCCCGACCAGCGCGCCGAAGTTCGGGGGGCGGTACTTGCGGGCCAGGACGACGTACGACATTGGCGGATTCTAAGAAGCCGGGCCCTGCCACCCGCGCCGCAGGGCGGCTCCCGGCTCGGCCGATAATCGGCCCGCCCGGAGCCCCCTGCCGGAATTGCGCCGCCGCCCGGCGCCCGCCAGCACCCGACCCGTCACCCGGCACTTCGATGAACCACGACTCCGCCCAGCCCGGTGCGTCCGACGCCCTCACCTATCGTGCCGCCGGCGTCGACTACGACCTGATCGACCCGCTCAAGCTGAGCGCGCAGCGCGCGGCCGCGGCGACCGCGGTCAACCTGGCTCCGCACGGCTTCGCCGAGGTGGCGGCCTCGCGCGGCGAATCCGCCTACGTGGTCGACGTCGGTCCGTTCTACCTGGCGAGCATCGTCGAGTGCCTGGGTTCGAAGGCGCTGGTCGCCGACGAGATGGCGCGTCTCACGGGCACCAGCGCCTACGCCGCGATCGCGCAGGACACCATCGCGATGGCGGTCAACGACCTCATCACGGTCGGCGCGACGCCGCTCGTCGTGCAGGCCTACTGGGCGGCCGGCGGCTCCGACTGGTTCAAGGATGCCGATCGCGCGGCCGCCCTCGTCGCCGGCTGGAAGCGCGCCTGCGACGCCTGCGGCGTGGCATGGGGCGGCGGCGAGACACCGGCACTCGCCGGCATCGTCGCCGACGGCCGCATCGACCTCGCGGCGTCATGCACCGGCATCGTCAGCCCGAAGTCACGCCTGTCGACCGGCGATCGCCTCGCGCCCGGCGATGCGATCGTGCTGCTCGCCGCGAGCGGCATCCACGCCAACGGCCTCAGCCTGGCGCGCAAGATCGCCGAGCGGCTGCCCGACGGCTACGCGACGCCGATCGACGACGCCGGCACCACCCTGGGCGCCGCGCTGCTCGCGCCGACGCCGCTCTACTCGCCCGTGACCGAGGCCCTGCACCGCGCCGCCGTCGACCTGCACTACTGCGCCAACATCACCGGCCACGGCTGGCGCAAGCTCCTGCGCCACCCCTCGGCGCTCACCTACCGCATCACCCACGTGCCCCCGGTGCCCCCGGTGCTGCGCTACATCCAGCAGGCCGCCGGCCAGTCGGACCGCGAGGCCTACGGCACCTTCAACATGGGTGCCGGCTTCGCCCTTTTCGTCGCCGGCGACCAGGCTGAGCGCTGCGTCGACGTGGCCCGTGCCGCCGGCACCGAAGCGTGGGTCGCCGGCCGCGTCGAGGCTGGCCCCAAGCAGCTGATCGTCGAGCCGCTCGGCATCGAGTTCGGCGCCGACGACCTGCAACTTCGCTGAGCGCGCGGGCGGGCCTGCCCAGGCCACTTAGAATGCGCCCCGACGGGCCTCCCCGCATGGGAGCGCGGCCAACCGGGTCAGGTCGGGAACGAAGCAGCCCCAACCGTTGCGACCAGTGCCGGGGGTAAGGCTCGTCACCCTGCCTCTCACGACCGTTGCCGCGGCGCCTCGACGCCGCGCGTGCACATCGCACGAACGCCGCTGCCTTGCGCCGGCGCTGCCGAATCGGTCACGCGGAAAGCCGCACCTCGACGGACGGTGTTTGCGACGATTCGTGGTCGCTTCACGAATACCTGCCTCGCCATGAAAACCACGTTCTCGCTCGTCGCCGCCGGCCTCGTCGTCTTCTGCGCGGCCGCATCCGCGGCCGACCTGCCCGTCACCGTGGCGAGCGCCGCGGATGCGGCGAACACCCGCAGCGAGGCTGCGGTCGACGCTCCGGCCAAGCCCGCCAGGCGCGCCAAGACCGGCTCGACGACGCCGGCCGAGCGGGCCGCGGCGCCGGCGCCCGAGAAGGACGTCTGGGCGGTGCCGCTGTTCCAGAACGCCAAGGCGCTCAACACGCCGCGCTGAGTCGACCGGCGGCGCCGTCGTCCGGTCGCCGAGCGACGGCGATCTCACGGCGTTGTGGCGGTGTCGTACGGCCGCAGGGCCGGTCCGTATCCGCCCAGCGCGCCGTTGCGGCTGGAGGCGGCCAACGAGTCGACGTCGATACAGGCCGGGCTTTGGCACCGTCCGAGCCACGTCTCCGGTTTGGCCTGACCGAACGACGCCGTTCGCGCGGCATCCGCACAGCGAAACGTCGCGCCGCGCGTCATCGGCGGCGAGCCGAGGCGCCGTTCCGAGCGCGGCTCAGTCTTCTTCCGCCGGCTGCTCGCTCCGCAGCTGCTCGCGCGCACGCCTGAGCGCATCGGCGAGGCCGCGCGCGTCGACGTTGAGCACGCGGCCGTAGCGCACGGCCATGTGGTTCAGCGCGCCGGCCAGCCGTTCCGCCGGCAGCTCGCTGAAGGCGTCGACCGCCTCGTTGGCGGCGCTGCCGACGATGCGCAGCACGTCGCCGTCGCCGTCCGGCTTGCGTGCCGGGGTGTCGAGCGGCAGACGCCGGATCATGTGCTGCAGTTCGGCGCCGAAGCCCCAGTGGCGCGCCATCGCGGCACCGAGCAGGCCGATGTCGACGCCGAGCACGGTGAACGAGGCGGCCTCTTCGCCGAGCATCGGCTCGGCGCTCTCGCCGTCGTGCGCCGCAGCCGGTTCCTTGGCACTGCGCAGCAGCTGCTGGATCTGCTCGGCCGCGTCGGCGAAGTGGTAGCGCACCATCAGCCGGCCGAGGTTCTGCAGCACGGCGACGAGGTACGCGGCCTCCGGGTCGTAGCCCGGAGGACGCAGCGCCTGCGCGACGAGGCCGGCGAGGCGGACACGTTCCATGAGCGCCGCGAGCGCGTCGGCGGCGGCGCCCTCGAGTGCGCCGGGCCACGGCCGCAGCGCGCTCGCGGCGTGCTCGACGCCGTTGACGCCGATCAGCGCGACCGCTCGGCTGAGCGTGAGCACCGGCCCGCTGCCGCCCATCTGGGAGCCCTGGACCTGCGCCGAGTTGAGCGTGCGCAGCAGTTCGAACGAGAGCCCGAGGTCGGGAAGAATCTGGTTGGCGATGTCGTCGGTGCGCTGCCCTTCGAGGCGGCCGACGCCGTGCACGCGCGAGCTAAGGCCCGGCGCCGCCGGCAGATGACCGACCCGGCGCACGCGGTCGAGCAGCAGCGCGACCGGGCCGCCGTCGTCGCCGGCGCCGGCGGCGCGCCAGCCGTCGAGGGCGTCGAGCAAGGTGCGCGCGCTGCGGTAACGCAGGCGCGGTTGACCCGCGGTGCTGCGGTTGACGATGGCGCGCAGGGCGTCGTTGACGGGCCAGCGCAGCGTCCAGGGCAGGCGCACGAACTCGCGCCCGTGCGGCGCCATGCGGCCGATCACCCGCATGGTGTCGGCCACGCCGAGCGGCGGCTCGGTGGCGAGCAGCTGATGCAGCAGCAGGCCGCAGGCGATCACGTCGCGCTCGGCGGCGTCGCGCTGTGCACGCAACTGTGCGGGGTCGAGCCCACGCGACGCCTCGGCCGTCGTGCCCGGTGCGACCGTTTCGCCGGCGGCGGCGAGCGCCATCACCCGAACCCGGCCGTGCTCGTTCACCACGAGGCTCTGCAGTTGCAGGTCGAGGTGGGCGACGCCGCCTTCGTGCGCGAACGAGAGGCCCCGGAGGGCGTCGGCGATCCAGCCGGCCACCTCGTCGGCGGACGTCGGGGGGTGGGCCTGCAGCCACTCGTCGAGGGGAATGCCGACGCTGCGCGCGACCGCGACGAACGGCCAGTTCTCGTGCATCCCGACCTCGAGCACCGGGGCGAGATTCGGGTGGTCGAGGCGCGCCGCGCGGCGCACCCCCATGGTCCAGCTGGTGGCGGCAGCGAGGCCGACCGGTGCCGCCCGCGGCATCGTCAGCATGACCTCTTGGCCCGCGCTCGGGTCGGCGGCGAGCCACAGCATCGTGCGGTCGCTCTTGCCGAGCAGGCGCCGCAGTTCGAACCGTCCGATCCGGCGCACGGCCGCCTTCGGCGGGGCCGCGACGGACGCTCGTGGGGAGATTGCCGAAGGTGCCTGCATGCGGCGATTACAAGCCATGGCGCGCCGCCGCGAACGCTCGAACAAAGCTGCAAACGGCGCTATTTCGCGCTCGCGGTCGGCACGTGGCCGAGCGGCGTCCGGGTGCGCGCGGCGGCGAGCACTTCGGCATCAGCGGCGCGTCGACGTCGGCGGGCCGCGGAAGGCGACAGCCGGTGCGACTCCTGAAGAAGCAGTTGGCGCGACCGAGCCTGGCTGGCAGCGCGAGCGGCCGCCGAACGCAAGGGCCGACGCCCGGACCACCCGCGATCGGCCGCGCCGGCGAACGCGCCGTCAGTCCAGCGGAACCAGCTCGCCGTCGCCGCCGATGAACGCGCCGAGAACCGCGTCGCCGGGCTGCATGCGGCGCACCGCGGCGACGTAGCGCCGCAGCTGTTCGCGGTTGGCGGCGTCGCGCTCGGGTGCGTGCTGCAGCTTGTAGTCGAGCACCCACCAGGTCGTCGCACCGGGCGGCCCGGCGAGCGCGACCAGACGGTCGATGCGCAGCACGTCGGCGCCGTCGGCGATCGCCACCTCGTTGCCGGCCCAGCGCAGACGTTCCGGGTCGAAGAAGCGGGCGCAGGCGGGGCTCTGCCAGATGCGGCTGGCGACGCGCTCCACTTCGCCCGCGGCCACGCCGAACTCGTCGGCCGCCGCGCGCGCCAGGAGGCGCAGATCCGGCGGTCGGGGTGCATGTGGCGCCGCCGCCCACTCGAGCACGCGATGCACCGCCTCCCCGAGCCGGGTGGCGTCGGTACCGGGCAGCGGGCGCGGGCGCGACGGCGTCGAGTTCATCGCGCCGCGCCAGTGCGGCAGCGCACGCAGCACGATCGCCGGCTCGCCGACCTCGCCGGCGGCAGTCTCCGCTGCCGGCGCGAAGGGCACGGCGTGCGGCGCGATGCGCGCCCACCACGACGTCGGGTCGGGGCTGCGCGGCTCCGTCGAGCTCACGACAAGGCGCTCCTTGGCGCGCGTCATCGCGACGTAGAGCGCGTTCATCTCCTCGCGCTCGCGCGCGGCGGTCTCGAGCGCGAGGCGCGGCACCAGCGAATGCGGCGGATTGGCTTCGGAATAGACGAAGGCGCACGCGGTCGGGTGCTGCGCCTCGACCGGCCAGTCGACCAGCACGGTCGCGGTGTCGGCGTTGCGCGGCTCCGGGTCGGTGTCGACCAGGAACACGATGCGCGCCTCCAGACCCTTGGCGCCGTGCACGGTGAGCAGCTGCACCGCGTCGGACTGCGTCGGGGCGGCGACCACGAGCGCACGCCGCTTGAGCGCGCGCACGAAGTTGTACGGCGTCGCGTAGCGCGCGCCGTCGAGCGTCAGCGCGAGGCCGACAACCGCGTCGATTGCGCCGAGCGCCGCCACCCGACGCTCGGCCGGCACCGCGGCAGCGACCCGCTCGCGCAGCTCGCCCGAGGCGACGACGAGGTCGAGCAGGTCGTGCGGCGGCAGCGTGCGGGCGGCGGCGTGCCAGCGCGCGAGCAGCGTGGCGGCACGCTGCAGCGCCGGGCTCGCGGACGCGACCGGCCCGGCAGTCGTCTCGGGAGCGCTGACGGGTCCTTGCGGAGCGGCATCGGCCGGATCGGCGCCGGGGCGCGCCACCGACGCTGGCGCGCGCGAATGCGCCGCCGCGTCCGCTTCGGCGCCGGCCCCGCGCCGGTCGTCGTCTCGGTGGTCGTCGGGTTTGCCAGCCTGCGCCGGCTCGGGATCTGCCTCCCAGTCGAGCGTGCGCTGCTGCCAGGTCGACGGCGCCGCCGGCGGGCCCGCCCGCGTGGCGACGCGGCGGGTCTCCGCGCCGCTGGACCGCATGGCCGCGCGCGAACCTGCAGCCGTCGAATCCGACGCTGCGGAAGGCGATGCGTCCAAGGACGGAGCCGTGTCGGCGCCGCTGCCGGGCCCTCGATGATCCACGGCCAATAGAGCGTCGGCAGCTGCCGCGGCGCTCGATCCACCTGCCGCCCGCAGCGTCGACGGCGGCGCGGCGATGGAACGGGTCGGACTTTCGCTTTCCTCGCCCGCAGCCGTGTCGCGCTCGCCAGCCGTCGCCGCCATTTCCGCCGCCACTTGCGCGCCACCCCGCACCCCGCCGATCCGCATCAGCGCACGCCACCAGTCGCCACGCGGGCCGGCGGCGAGCGCGAGCTCGATCAGGTCATCGTCACTGGCACCGAACAGCGGCGAGCGCAGCGCGTGCGCGAGCGACAGCTTGTGGCGCGGCGACGCGAGCACGTCGAGCAGGGCCACCAGGTCGCGCGCCTCGGGCGCGTCGCCGAGCGAAAAGTCCTCGGGCGCGGCGAACGGCAGGTGGCGCGCGGCGAGTTGCCCGGCGACGAGGCGGAGCGACTCGCGCTTGCGGCAGAGCACCATCACGTCGCCCGCCTCCGCCTCGCCCGCTCGCAGCAGGTCGGCGATCGCCTGCGCGACCTGCTGCGACTCGGTGTCGGGCTGCTCGTCGGCCGCCTCGCGAGGTTCGGTGAGGCTGTCGCGCCAGCGTTCCTCGGCCGGTTCGCTGCGTGCAGTCGGCGCCTTCGGCACCCGTGGCAGCGTGAACACGCCGCTGCCGGCGAAGGCGTCGGCTTCGGTGGTGTGCGGGCGGAAGCCGCTGAACTGATCGTCGCCCTGAGCGCGTTCGAAAACGGCGTTCACCGCCCGGATCACCGCCGGTGCGTTGCGCCGGGTGTGATCGCACGCGAGCAGCGTGCCGCCGAGGCCCTCGACGACGAAGTCGCGCGCCTGCTCGAAGACGCGCGGCTCGGCGCCGCGGAAGCGGTAGATGCTCTGCTTGGGGTCGCCGACGATGAACACCGCCGGCGGCCGCTGCCCGCTGCTGCCGCCGCCCGCGCCGGCATAGCCCGCGAGCCAGGCGTGCAGCGCGTGCCATTGCAGCGGACTCGTGTCCTGGAACTCGTCGACCAGGACGTGGCGGATCCGCGCGTCGAGCCGCTCGTGCACCCAGCCCGCGAGCGTTGCATCGCGCAGCAGCGTGAGGCCGAAGCGCTCGAGGTCGGCCATGTCGGCGAGGCCGCGCGCGCGCTTGTAGGCGGCGGTTTCCTCGAACAGGGCGCGCGCGAGGCGGCCCATCGCGAGGTGCTCCTGGTGCGCCGTCTGCTGGGCGATCGCCTGCTCGACGTCGGCGAGCACCTCGAGCGCCTCGGTCAGGCCTTCGGCCGCGAGGTGCTGACGTGGCGAGCCCGCATCGGTGAACAGTGCGCGATAGGCGGCCGCGAAACGTTCCCGATCGTCGTCGACCGCGAGCGCGGCGGCGAGCAGCGCCCCGTGCTTCTGCGAAGTCTTGTTCTTCGCCTGGCAGAGGCCGCGCGCCACGTCCGTCAGCAGCGCGTGGATCGACACCGAGCGCAGCCGCGTCGCCGGATCGACACGCGGATCGACACCCGGCCACATGACGTGCGCCGACGGGATGCTCGGGTCGAGCGTGCCGGCGGCGTCGGCCATGCCGATCTCGTTGCGACGCGCCAGCGCCGCGTCGAGCCACTTGCGCAGCTGGAAGCGCCCGTGCGCGCCGATCAGCGCATCGAAGTCGGCGCGCAGCGCCGCGTCCGTCGCGACGCGGGCGTGGAAGCTCCGGTAGATGCCGCTCGCGTGGTCGGTCAGGTCGTCGACCACCTCGACGTCCGCGCTGAGGCCGAGTTCGGCGAGCAGGTCGATCGGCGCGGCTCGCAGCAGAGTCGAGAACCAGGCGTGGAAGGTGCGGATCTGCACCGATCGGCCCGAACTCAGCACGCGCTCGTGCAGCGTCGCGAGCTGCGGGGCGAGCGCCGCGGCGGTGGCGGCGTCGAAGCCGCGCAGCTGCAGCTCCTCGACGCGTTTGGCGTCGTCGCAGGCGCCCGCGGCCATGCCGGCGAGCCACTCGCCGAGCCGCGCCCGCATCTCGCCGGCGGCCTTGCGGGTGAAGGTGATCGCGAGGATCGCGCCCGGGTCGGCGCCTTCGAGGAGTGCGCGCAGCATGCGCGACACCAGCATCCAGGTCTTGCCGGCACCCGCGCACGCCTCGACCACGACGCTGCGCGCCGGGTCGCACGCGATCGCGTAGAACGCCTCGCGCGTGACGGTCTGGCCGGCACGGCGGTACGCCGGCCGATGCAGGTCGGCAGCCGTCACGCGACGAGCGCCTCGGCGGGCCAGTCGTCGCGCCGGCAGATGCCGCGCGCGCTGCAGTACTCGCACGCCGTTCCGCGGCCGAGCGCCGGCAGCGGCGCGCCGGCGCGGATGCGCTCGAGCTCGGCGCCGACGCCTTCGACCACCGCGCGGGCGCTCGTCGCCACGTCTGCGTGCAGCGCCTCCTGGACGTCTTCGCCGCTGTCGACCGCCAGATAGATCGCGCGCAGGGGTGGCGCCTCGTCGTGCTGCCCGCCGGCCAGCGCGGCGTAGAACGCGAGCTGGGTGTCCTCGAAGCGGCGGCCGGCGCCGGTGCGCTCGCGCAGCGTCTTCGGCGACGTGGTCTTGTAGTCGATCAGTTCGGTGGTGCCGTCGGCGAGGCGATCGATGCGGTCGACGACGCCGCGCATCTCGACGCCGCCCCACGCGGGCGGCCTGACGGTCAGCTCGACCTCGCCCTGCTGCCACTCGGCGCCGGCCGCGTCGCGCTCGTGCAGCCAGCGCACGTAGCGTGGCACCAGGCGCGCGAAGCTCGCCGCGAACGGCAGGAAGGCGGCGGCGTCGAGCCCCATCTCGCGCTCGACCACCCGCGCGACCTCGTGCAGGCGGCGCGTGTCGTCGGCGACCGACGCGCCCGCGCCGCGCTCGGCGTGGAAGCGCCGCAGGACGTCGTGCAGCCAGTTGCCGTAGTCGCGCTTCTCGACCTCGTCGTCGAGCTCGTCGGCATCGGCGAGCTGAAGCATCTGCAGCGTGAAGAAGCGGTACGGGCACGTGCGCAGCGCGTCGGTCGCGGTCGCACTGAGGCGCAGCGGCAGCAGCGCGGGCGCGCGTGGCTGCGGGCGCGCGACCGGCGCCGGCTCGACGGTTTCGGCGTGCGTCGGGTCGGCTGCTTCCTCGAGCGTACGGCCGGCGGCGGCGAGGGCAAGCCCGAGGCGCTCGATCAGCGGGCTCGGCGCGAGCGGCTCGCCGCCGTCGTCGCGGCGGCGCAGCAGGGTCAGCGCCGGCACCCGCAGGATCTGTGCGAACGCCAGCACCTCCGCCTGACGGCGCTGCTCGGCGGTCGCGAGGCCCAGCTCGAGCGCGACGGCGTCGCTCAGCAGCGGATGCGGCGCCGGCGCGGCGCCGAGCCGCTTCTCGTCGGCGCCCGGCAGCACGATCGCCCCGAACGGCCGCAGCATCGCGCGCTCGAGCGGCGTCACCACCACCTGGGCGTCGGCGTCGGCCGCGGGCACGAACGAGGCGTCCTCGAGCGTCGCGTCGATCCAGCGGCTGAAGTCGTCGAGCGACATCGATTCGTCGAGCACGCCGGCGCCGATGCGTTCGGGGTCGTCGATCGGCACCGCGGCGAGCAATTGCCGGCCGGCATCGTCGTCGCTCAGCAACTGCCAGCTGCCGCACGCGACCAGCGCCTGCTTGAGTGCGGCGAGCCAGCCGCGCAGGCTCAGGCGCGGCGCCGCGCGCAGGGCGGCGAGGATCGCCGCGGCGGCCTCGTGCAGCGCGGCTGCCGCGGCGTCGAGCTTCGCGGCGTCGACCGCCGCGGGCGCCACCCAGCCGTTCCTGCGCAGCGCCGCCTCGAGTTCGTCGAGCGCACGCACCGATCGCTCGAGCCCGGGCCAGGCCACGACGGTGGGCTTGAGCCAGTCGAGCCAGTCGTCGACGCTGGCATTCCAGCGCGCCGCACGCAGCAGCGTCGCCACGCTGGCGCCGGCGCGCGTGGTCGACAGGCGCCAGCCGGTCTCATCGGCGAGCGGCACGCGCTGACGCGCCAGCAGCGCGCGCACGCGCCGCGTCAACAGACGGTCCTGCGCGATCAGCGCGACCGGCGTTCGGCCCTCGTTCAGATGCTGGATCACGTGGGCGGCGCTGCGCACGGCTTCGTCCTCGAAGTCGTCGCACTCGGCAAGCGCGACGCGACCGGTATGCACGGTGCCCGCGAACGGCTGCTCCGGATCCGGATCGGTGACGATGCGCAGGCACGGCCGCGCGCCGGCCGCGGCACGCAGCAGGTTCGCCGTGAGCGCCGCCGCCCCGCCGGCCTCGACCGCGATCCATGCGCTCGGGGCGAGATCGAACAGCAGGTCGGTGGCCGCTGCATCGGCTGCGGCGGCCCACTCGAACGCGACCTGGGCGAGCACCCGTTCGGTCTGCCCGGGGCCTGCCGCACCGCCCAGCAGTTCGCGCCCGCGCTCGCGGTTGGCGGCACGCTCCGCGGCCGGCAGCGCCGCCACGGCGCGCGCGAACGCGTGCGCGGTCGCGACCACCGCCGCCCCCGCCTGCTCGAACGCGCGCGGGTCGCGGCGCAGCGCGGCGGTGCGCTGCACGCCGCGCAGCAGCCGGCGCGCCGTGAGCCGGTCGATGGCGGCGTCGAAGGTGATGCCGAGCTCGCCGGCGGCGGGCGGCGGCGCGAGCGCCCGCGCCAGCGACTGCGTCGTCTCGATGCGCGGCATCCAGCCGCCACGCGCGGCCCAGGCGCGGCGCGCGAGCGGCAGGTGCTGCGCGAACGGAACCAGCACGATGGCGTCGCGTGCGTCGGCGCCCGTCTCGGCGAGCCAGCCGGCTGCGCTCTCGACGATCGCGGGCCAGGGGTCGGGCGCGCCGCCGTCGACGCGCCGCAGGGCTATCAAGGTCATGAAGGGAACCGCGGACGGCGCAGGGAACGTGCCCGAGGCACATGTGTCAGAATCATTTTGCCCTGCGACGCATGCCCCCGCGCCGCACGCCCAAGGACCAAGACCATGAGCAGCGACCTGATCAAGCACACCACCGAAGCGTCGTTCGAAAGCGACGTGCTGAAGGCGGAGCAGCCGGTGCTGGTCGACTACTGGGCCGAGTGGTGCGGCCCGTGCAAGATGATCGCGCCGATCCTCGACGACGTGTCGAAGGACTATGAAGGGCGTCTGCAGATCGCCAAGCTGAACGTCGACGACAACCAGGCGCTCGCGGCCAAGTTCGGGGTGCGCGGCATCCCGACCCTGATGCTCTTCAAGGACGGCCAGATCGCCGCCACCAAGGTCGGCGCCCTTTCCAAGGCCCAGTTGACCGCGTTCCTCGACAGTCACCTATAATCGGCGGCATTGCGTTGCGTCCCGGCGATCGGGGCGCGCCGCTCGACACACCGCCAGCGCAACGCGCGGCCGGCTGCACCTGCTGAAGGGCGCGCCGACTGCGCCGGACCCGCGCTCCGGCACCCCTCCAGCGTTCGTCGTCACAGCCCGCGAAGTTTCCGCGCTGCCGATTTTCCCTGGCGTTTCCGCCACGGCCGCCTCGCCCCGAGGCACGGTCTCTCTGGTCACATCCGTCACCTGGGTGTTCTCTTCATGCATCTTTCCGAACTGAAGCTCAACCACGTCTCCGAACTCATCAAGATGGGCGAGGCGCTGGAGATCGACAACGTCGCTCGCATGCGCAAGCAGGAGCTGATGTTCGCGATCATGAAGAAGCGCGCCAAGGCAGGCGAGCAGGTCTTCGGCGACGGCGTGCTCGAGGTGCTGCCCGACGGCTTCGGCTTCCTGCGTTCGCCCGACGCGAGCTACATGGCGTCGACCGACGACATCTACCTGAGCCCGAGCCAGGTGCGTCGCTTCAACCTGCACACCGGCGATGCCGTCGAGGGCGAAGTGCGTGTGCCGAAGGACGGCGAGCGTTACTTCGCGCTCGTCAAGGTCGACAAGATCAACGGCCTGACTCCCGAGGAGAGCAAGCACAAGATCATGTTCGAGAACCTGACCCCACTGTTCCCGAAGGAGCAGTTCAGGCTCGAACGCGACATCAAGGGCGACGAGAACATCACGAGTCGGATCATCGACCTGATCGCCCCGATCGGCAAAGGCCAGCGCGCCCTGCTCGTCTCGCCGCCCAAGAGCGGCAAGACGGTGATGATGCAGAACCTGGCGCATGCGCTGATTGCCAATCACCCCGACATCTACCTCATCGTGCTGCTCGTCGACGAGCGGCCCGAGGAAGTGACCGAGATGCAGCGCACCGTGCGCGGCGAGGTCATCAGCTCGACCTTCGACGAGCCGGCCGCGCGCCACGTCCAGGTCGCCGAAATGGTGATCGAGCGCGCCAAGCGCCTCGTCGAGCTGAAGAAGGACGTCGTGATCCTGCTCGACTCGATCACCCGCCTTGCGCGCGCCTACAACAACGTGCTGCCGTCGTCGGGCAAGGTGCTGACCGGCGGCGTCGACGCCAACGCGCTGCAGCGCCCGAAGCGCTTCTTCGGCGCCGCCCGCAACATCGAGGAAGGCGGCTCGCTCACCATCATCGGCACCGCCCTCGTCGAGACCGGCAGCCGCATGGACGAGGTGATCTACGAGGAATTCAAGGGCACCGGCAACTGCGAGATCCACCTCGACCGCCGCATGTCCGAAAAGCGCGTCTACCCGTCGATCCTGCTCAACAAGTCCGGCACCCGCCGCGAGGAGCTGCTCCTCAAGCCCGAGATCCTGCAAAAGAGCTGGATCCTGCGCAAGCTCCTCTACTCCATGGACGAGATCGAGGCGATGGAGTTCATCCTCGAGAAGATGAAGGCCACCAAGAACAACCTCGACTTCTTCGACATGATGAGAAGAGGTGGGTAGGCGTGGACGAATGCGAGTCCCTGCGGACTCGCATTCGCCTCGCCTACCGGTTCGCCTTGCAAGGCGAACCGTGGAGGTGCGTCTCAGACTCCACAGCTCGCAGCGCCCCGTGTAGCCCTATAAAGGCGCCGACCCCGTCGCAGGCTACAATCCGCGGTTCCCCGCAATCCAGGAAAGTGCGCCCGGCACGGGGCGTGGCTCCCACTTCACAGCGAAAAGGCTTCCCATGAAAGAAGGCATCCACCCCGGGTATCGCGACGTCTGCTTCCAGGACTTGTCCAATGGTTTCAAGTTCGTGACGCGCTCGACCGCGCAGACCCGCGACACCATCAAGATGGAAGACGGCCGCGAACTGCCGCTCTACAAGCTCGAGACCACGAGCGAGTCGCATCCGTTCTACACCGGCACGCAAAAGAGCGTCGACTCGCTCGGCGGCCGCGTCGAGAAGTTCCGCAACAAGTTCGCCCACCTCAGCGCGAAGAAGTAAGACGGATCGCGACGCCGCGCGGATGCGGCGAGTTCGACGGCAGCGCGGCTGCCGCCGTCCGGAAAAGGGCAGCTTCGGCTGCCCTTCGTCGTTTCTGCAGCGCGCGTGCCGAGTGCTCGCGCATCGGCTTGGGCTCGCAGACGGCGTGGCGCGCCGCTGCCATCGCGCAACCGCGGCGCGCCATGCTCGCCTACTCCGAGCCGGCCCGCTCGCCCGGCTGAACCGCTGGCGCGATGCTGCATCATCCCGCGTGCCCCGCGCCTTCGCCTGCCCCTGCCCGTGAACTCACCCAACCCCGCGCTCGTCAGCGAGCGCGACGCCCGTGCGATGCCGCGCATCGCGCTCTGGCTGTTCACCGCCGCATACGTGCTGCCGGGCCTGTTCGGGCGCGATCCGTGGAAGGCCGCCGACATCACGGCGTTCGGCTACATGGCGGGCATCGCGAACGGCCGCACGTCGTGGCTCGCGCCGACCATCGGCGGGCTGCCGTCCGACGGCACGCTGCTGCCCTACTGGATCGGAGCGGTCTTCATCAAGCTGTTCGGCGGCTGGGTCGATCCTGCCTTCGCGGCACGCCTGCCGTTCGCGATCCTGCTCACGCTTGCGCTCGTGCTCACGTGGTACGTCACGTACCACCTGGCGCGCAGCGAGGCCGCGCAGCCGCTGCCGTTCGCGTTCGGCGGCGAGGCGGCACCGGTGGACTACGCGCGAGCGATCGCCGACGGCGCGCTGCTCGCCCTGATCGCCTCGCTGGGCCTCTTGCAGCTGGGCCACGAGACGACGCCCGAGCTCGCCCAGCTGGTCGCAGTCGGCGTCTTCCTCTACGCGCTCGCCGCCGCGCCGGCGCGGCCGGCACGCTCGCGTGCAGCCGCGCTGCTGGCGCTGCCGATGCTCGCGGCGAGCGGCGCGCCGAGCGTCGGCGTCGCGCTCGGCGTCGTCGGCGTGCTGCTCGCCCTCGCCTCGCACGCCGGCAGCCTGAAGCGGCTGGCGCCGTGGCTCGCCGCCTCGACGCTGCTCGCGGCAGGCGTCGCGACCCTGCTCGGGGCCTGGGACTGGCGGCTCGACGCTCTCGACGACCTGGCCGATCTGGCGTCGGCGTGGCGGGGCTTCTTCTGGTTCACCTGGCCGGCCTGGCCGCTGGTGCTGTGGACGCTCTGGCGCTGGCGCAGCCGCTGGGCCAGCCTTCACATCGCGGTGCCTTCGGTGGTCGCGGCGTTCTTCGTCGCGGTGTGGCTCTTCATGGGCGGCGCCGACCGCGTGCTGATGCTCGCCCTGCCCGCGTTCGCGGTGCTCGCCGCTTTCGCGCTGCCGACGCTGCAGCGCAGCGCGTCGGCTGCGATCGACTGGTTCTCGGTGTTCTTCTTCTCGATCGCGGCCGCGACGGCCTGGGTCATCTACGCGTCGATCCAGGTCGGCGTGCCGGCCAAGCCGGCGCGCAACATCGCGCGCCTTTCGCCCGGCTTCTCGACCGACTTCTCGGCGCCGGCGCTGCTGTTCGCGCTGGCGGCGACGCTGGCCTGGGTCGGCCTCGTCGCCTGGCGTGCGGGGCGCCAGCGTCACCCGCTCTGGAAGAGCATGGTGCTGCCTGCCGGCGGCGTCGCGCTCTGCTGGACGCTGGTGATGACTCTGCTGCTCGCCCCGCTCGACAACGCGCGCAGCTACCGCTCGCAGGTGCAGCGCATCGCGCGCTGGGTGCCGCCCGAGTCGTGCGTCGCCGCGCCCGGGATGTCGCGCGCGCAGGTCGCCGCCCTCGAATACCTCGGTCGCTATCGGGTGGATGCATCGACGCCGGCGGCGGCGGCGTCGCGCTGCCGCTTTCTCCTCATCGAGGAGAGCCTGCGCGATGCGCCGGCGCCGCAACCCGGCTGGCAGCTGCTCGGCCGCGAGCGACGCAACCGGCGCGACACCGACAGCACGACGATCTATCGGCGCGCCGACACGGCGGCCGGCGCGGTCGCCAGTTCTTAGCCGCGGCGGCGCCGCGAGGAGCGGCTGACCGCGGCCGCTCAGCGCCCGACCAGCGCGTCGGCGAGCCGGGGGCCTGCGCTCGATCCCGCTGCGTTGCCCACACGCACCCGCGCCGGCGGCAGCACGATGCGGAAGGTCGATCCGCGGCCGAGCTGGCTCGCGATGTCGAGCGTGCCACCGTGGCGCTGCGCCACGTGCTTGACGATCGCGAGGCCGAGCCCGGTGCCGCCCGAGTCGCGCGAGCGGCCGCCGTCGACGCGATAGAAGCGCTCCGTCAGGCGCCCGAGGTGCTCGCGTGCCACGCCGATGCCGGTGTCGCGCACGCCGAGCACGCCGCCGTGCTCGGCATCGAACGTCCAGTCGACGTCGATGCGACCGCCCTCGGGCGTGTAACGCACCGCGTTGCTCACCAGATTGCCGAGCGCGCTGCGCAGCTCGGCTTCGCTACCCGCGATGCGCACGTCGGTGACCGGCGGGAACGCGATCGTGTGTCGGCCCGCCGAGAGCGCGAGTGCGTCGATCTCGACCGCGCCGAGCAGCGCATCGAGCGCGAACCAGGCATCGGGGGGCGGGCGCGGGCTGCCGTCGAGGCGCGCCAGCGTCAGCAGGTCGCCCACCAGCGCGCCCATGCGATCGGTCTGCTGCGCCATCAACGTCAGCATCTGCTGGCGCTCGGCGTCGCTGAGCGGGAGCTTGCGCATCGAATCGACGAACCCGGCAAGTACCGTCAGCGGCGTGCGGATCTCGTGCGACACATTGGCGACGAAGTCGCGCCGCATCGACTCGGCGCGCTCGTGCGCGGTCACGTCATGCGAGAGGACGAGCTTCATGCCGACGTCGAATGGTCGTACCGTCACCGAGAGCGTCGCCGCGCCGGCGGGGTTGCGCAGCAGCACCGGCTCGTCGAGGCGCCCGCCATGCAGGTGGGCGACGAACGCCGGTATGCGGATGAGATTGGTTACCGGCTGCAGACGGTCGCGCGCCGGGTCGATGCCGAAGTGGTCGGCCGCCTTGGCGTTGCACCACGCGATCTGATCGAGCGTGTCGAGCAGCAGCACGCCGTTCGGCGAGGCGTCGATCGCGGCCAGGAACTGGTCGAGCCGATTGCGTTCGGCATGCGCGGCCTGCTGCGACTCGCGCAGCGCGCGCTCGGCGCGATACGCGATCTCGCTCCAGAGGCCGCCGACGCGCGGCGCCGGGCGTCCACCCGGCTCGTGCAACCAGCGGGCGACGCGCCGACCACGCCACGCGTCGCCCGCCGCCAGCGCACCGGCCGCCAGCGCCCCGGCGACGAGCGACATGCCGATGCCGGCGCCGAGCCATACCGCCAGCGCACCGGCGCCTGCCGTCGCGCAGATCGCGACGACGATGCGCGTCAGCATGGCCGCGCCATCGACCGCTAGCGTCCGGCGCGCTCGCGCGAGACCGGCACCGCGTTCGCGCTGAAGCGGTAGCCGACGCCCCGGACGGTCTCGATCAGGTGCTGCGCGTCGAGCGGTGCGAGCACGTCGCGCAGGCGCTTGACGTGCACGTCGACGGTGCGCTCCTCGATGAACACGTGGTCGCCCCACACGCGGTCGAGCAGCTGCGACCGGCTGTGCACGCGCTCGGGGTGCGTCATCAGGAAGTGCAGCAGGCGGGCCTCGGTCGCGCCGAGCGAGCTTTCCTGACCGTCGCGCGAGACCTTGCGCGAAGCCGGATCGATGACGAGGCCGCCGAGCTCGACCCGGCTGTCGAGTGCTTCCGGCGCACGCCGCCGCAGCACCGAGCGGATGCGCGCAAGCAGCTCGTTCGACGAGAACGGCTTCGTGAGGTAATCGTCCGCCCCCGCGTCCAGTCCCGCGATCAGGTCGGCCTCGTCGGCGCGCGCGGTCAGCATGATGATCGGCAGCTCGCGCGTGCGCGAGTCGGCGCGCCAGTGGCGCAGCAGCGAGATGCCGGACTGCCCCGGCAGCATCCAGTCGAGCAGCACGAGGTCGGGCAGCGCGCCGGCCACGCTGTCGCGCGCCGACTCGGCATCGGCACTCACGCGCACGTCGTGGCCGCCGTGGCGCAGGTTGAGCGCGAGCAGCTGCGCGATCGCCGGCTCGTCCTCGACGACCAGCACCTCGCTCACGGAGTGTCCTCGCGTCGCATCAGCGCACCAGCGACTCGAGCGAGCCGATCGCGTGATGCCGCACGTCGGTTCCCTTGACGATGTAGATGATCTGCTCGGCCAGGTTCTTCGCGTGGTCGCCGACCCGCTCGATCGCCTTGGCGACGAAGATGATGTCGATGCTCGACGAGATCGTGCGCGGGTCCTCCATCATGAAGGTGACCAGCTTCCTGACCAGACCCTCGAACTCCTGGTCGATCAGGTCGTCCTTCTTCAGCACCTCGACCGCGCGCTCGACGTCGAGCCGCGCGAACGCGTCGAGCGCCTTGCGCAGCTGACCCACCGCCAGCTCCGACTCGTGGGCGAGGTCGTTCACCGGCAGGCGCAGCCGGCTCGAGATGCCCGAGTCGACGAGGCGCTGCACGGTGCGTGCGATGCGCGCGGCCTCGTCGCCGACGCGCTCGAGGTTGGCGATCGTCTTGGAGATCGCGATCAGGAGGCGCAGGTCGCGCGCCGTCGGCTGGCGCCGCGCGATGATGGTCGAGAGGTCGCGGTCGATCTCGACCTCGGTCGCGTTGACGCGCTCCTCGACTGTCAGCACCTCGGCTGCGACCTCGGGGCTGAAATGGGTCAGCGCGTAGACGGCGCGCGCGACCTGCGACTCGACCATGCCTCCCATTTCGAGCACGCGCGTCGAGATGCCGCTGAGCTCGGTGTCGAACTGAGTGGACAGATGCTTGTCGGCCATGGGGATCTCCTCGTGTCTGTTAGCGGCGCGTCATCCGAAGCGTCCGGTGATGTAGTCCTCCGTCTCCTTCCTGCGCGGGTGCATGAAGACGTCGGACGTGGGGCCGAACTCGATCAGGTCGCCCAGGTACATGTAGGCGGTGTAGTCCGAGCAGCGCGCGGCCTGCTGCATGTTGTGGGTGACGATGACGACCGTGTAGTCGCGCTTGAGCTCGCCGACGAGTTCCTCGATCTTGCCGGTCGAGATGGGGTCGAGCGCGGAGCTCGGCTCGTCGAGCAGCAGCACCTCGGGCTTGATCGCGATGCCGCGCGCGATGCACAGGCGCTGCTGCTGGCCGCCCGACAAGCCCGAACCGCTCTGCCCGAGCTTGTCCTTCACCTCGTCCCAGAGTGCGGCCTGGCGCAGCGCCCACTCGACACGCTCGTCCATCTCGGCGCGGGCGAGCTTCTCGAAGAGGCGCACGCCGAACGCGATGTTGTCGTAGATCGACATCGGGAACGGTGTCGGCTTCTGGAACACCATGCCGACCTTGGCGCGCAGCAGCGCGACGTCCTGGCTCTGCGCGAGGATGTTCTCGCCGTCGAGCAGCACCTCGCCGGTGGCGCGCTGCTCGGGGTAGAGCTCGAACATGCGGTTGAAGGTGCGCAGCAGCGTCGACTTGCCGCAGCCCGACGGTCCGATGAAGGCGGTCACCTTCTGCGCGGGGATGTCGAGCGTGATGCGCTTGAGGGCGTGAAACCCGCCGTAGTAGAAGTTGAGGTCGCGCACGGCGAGCTTGGCGGGCGTGGTGCCGGCGGCGCTCGCCGCATCGACGGGCTTGGCCGCGCTGCCCGAGTCGGCGGCCGGGCGGGGTGCGAAGGCGATATCCATGGCTCAGTTGCGCCGGCGCAGGAACGCGCGCGCGATGATGTTGAGGACGAGCACGCCGAGCGTGATCAGGAAGACGCCCGCCCAGGCGAGCTGCTGCCAGTTCTCGTAGGGGCTCATCGCGAACTTGAAGATGGTGACCGGCAGACTCGCGGTCGGCTGCGCCAGGTCGCTGGTCCAGAACTGGTTCGAGAGCGCGGTGAACAGCAGCGGCGCGGTCTCGCCGGCGATGCGCGCGAAGGCGAGCAGCACGCCGGTGATGACGCCGGCGCGCGCCGCCTTCAACGTGACCAGCATGATCACCTTCCACTTCGGGGTGCCGAGCGCGTACGCGGCCTCGCGCAGCGAGTGCGGAATTAACGCCAGCATGTTCTCGGTGGTACGGACCACCACCGGAATGACGATGAGCGCGAGCGCGCACGCACCGGCGAGCGCCGAGAAGCCGCGCATCGGCGCCACCACCGTCGCGTAGACGAAGAGCCCGATCACGATGGACGGCGCCGACAGCAGGATGTCGTTGATGAAGCGGGTCACGCTGCCGAGCGGACGCCCGCGACCGTATTCGGCGAGATAGATGCCGGCGAGGACGCCGATCGGCGTGCCGATCGCGGTCGCGAGGCACACCATCACCAGCGAGCCGAAGATCGCGTTCGCGAGCCCTCCGCTCGCGGCCAGCGGCGGCGGCGTCATCTCGGTGAACAGCGCGAGCGACAAGCCGCCGAAGCCGAGCCGCACCGTCTCGACGAGGATCCAGATCAGCCAGAACAGGCCGAATGCCATCGCCAGCAAGGCCAGCGTCAACGCGATCACGTTGACGCGCTTGCGGCGCGCGTGCATGCGCATGCGCTCGGCGCCGAGCGACGCCTTCGCCGGCACCCCGCTCGACCCGGGCGCCGCGAGGTCGGCGCTCATGCCCGCGTCCCTTCGCGCCGGCGCAGCCGCTCGAGCAGCAGCTTCGAGACCGCGAGCACGATGAACGTGATCGCGAACAGCACGAGCCCCAGATAGAACAACGACGCCTGATGCAGCCCCGGCGCCGCCTCGGCGAACTCGTTGGCGAGCGCCGACGTGATGCTGTTGCCGGGCTCGAACAGCGACGCCGAGCTCAGCTGGTTCATGTTGCCGATGATGAACGTGACCGCCATCGTCTCGCCGATGGCGCGGCCGAGCCCGAGCATGATCCCGCCGACGACGCCGGTCTTGGTGTAAGGCAGCACCACCTTCCAGACCACTTCCCAGGTCGTGCTGCCGAGCGCGTACGCCGACTCCTTGAGCAGCGCAGGCGTCACCTCGAACACGTCGCGCATCACCGACGCGATGAACGGGATGATCATGATCGCCAGGATGATCCCGGCGGCGAGCAGCCCGATGCCGACCGGCGGGCCGCTGAACAGCGACTCGAGCCCGGGCACGCCGCGCGTGGCGGACTGCAGCGGCTGCTGCACGTACCGGGCGAGGATCGGGCTGAAGATCAGCAGGCCCCACATGCCGTAGACGATCGACGGGATCGCGGCGAGCAGCTCGATCGCGGTGCCGAGCGGGCGCTTGAGCCACGCCGGCGAGAGCTCGGTGAGGAACAGGGCAATGCCGAAACTCACCGGCACGGCGATCACGAGCGCGATCAGCGACGTGACCAGCGTGCCGTAGATCATCACGAGCCCGCCGTAGCGGTTCTGCACCGGATCCCACTCGCTCGTCCAGAGGAAGCCGAGGCCGAACTCGCGCAATGCGGGAACGGCGCCGACGAACAGCGAAATCAGGATGCCGGCGAGCAGCGCGAGCGTGAGCCAGGCCGCGCCGTGCGCAGACAACGCGAACACCCGGTCGGGCCAGGGACTCACGCGGGAGCGGCGCAGCGGCTGGCGCAAGTCCGGTTCGATCCGGTTCATGCGTGATGCCTCCAGCGGAGCGGCCTGCAGTGTAGCGGTCACGTTCGAGAGTCTCCCGCGGCTCGCGATGGGCGATGGTGTCGGTCTTCGGACGCGCCGACGCCCCGCAGCGGCTGCCGCGGGGCGTCGCGCGCGCAGCGGTTACTTCAGCGCAAGCGACTTGCCGGCGGCGTCCTTGAGGTTGGCGCCCCACGCCTTGCGGACGAGGTCCTTGACGCCGGCGGGCAGCGGCACGTACTCGAGGCTGTCGGCGGTCTTGTCGCCGTTGGCATAGGCCCAGTCGAAGAACTTGAGCGCCGCGGCGCCCTTCGCAGGGTCGGCCTGGTTCTTGTGCATCAGGATGAAGGTCGCGCCGCTGATCGGCCACGCATCCTTGCCGGGCTGCTCGGTGAGGACGTGGAAGAACGTCTTCGACCAGTCGGCGCCCGCCGCGGCGGCCTTGAAGTTGTCGCCGTCGGGCGGCACGAACGCGCCGTCGCGGTTGCGCAGCAGCGTGTGCGTCATCTTGTTCTGCTTGGCGTAGGCGTACTCGACGTAGCCGATCGAGTTCGGCAGGCGCTGCACGAACGCCGACACGCCCTCGTTGCCCTTGCCGCCGGCACCGACCGGCCAGTTGACCGCGGTGCCCTCGCCGACCTTCGCCTTCCACTCGGCGTTCACCTTCGAGAGATAGTTCGTGAAGATGAACGAGGTGCCCGACGAGTCGGCGCGGCGCACCGGCGCGATCGCCGCATCGGGCAGCGCGACGCCGGGGTTCAGAGCGGTGAGCGCCGCGTCGTTCCACTTCGTGATCTTGCCGAGGTAGATGTCGCCGAGCACCTGCCCGGTCAGGCGCAACTGGCCCGGCGCGATGCCGCGGATGTTGACGACCGGCACCACGCCGCCGATCACCGTCGGGAACTGCATCAGCCCGTCCTTGGCGAGCACGTCGTCCGCGAGCGGCATGTCCGACGCGCCGAAATCGACCGTCTTGGCGCGGATCTGCTGCAGGCCGGCACCCGAGCCGACCGACTGGTAGTTCACCCGCGCGCCGGTCGCCTTGTTGTAGGCGTCGGCCCAGGCGGCGTACACGGGGGCGGGGAAGCTCGCGCCGGCGCCGGTGACGTCCTGCGCGAGGGCGGGCGCGGAAAGTAGCCCGGCGAGAACCGGCGCCACCAGGGCGCGCAGCGTGGTCTTGTTCATCGTTTGCCTTTCGTCTCTTGGGTCGTGCGTGGCGGCGACTCGTCGCCTTCAGGCCGCACTGTAGGAACGCTGTGTGACAACAGCGTGACAAGCACGCTGCCGGTCACGCCGCCGCGGTTCGGCCTCAGGTGCCGATCGGGCCGCCGTCGTCGCGGGTGATCACGATCGTCGCCGAGCGCGGCCGCCGGCCCGCGCCGTAGCCGGCGTTGGCCGGCCACTGGCTCGTGTAGCGCGACGGGTCGCCCACGTTCGCCGCCGCGGTCGTCTCGCCCGGGTGCTGGATGTTCACGAAGATCGCGCGCCCGTCCGGCGTCTCGGCAAGGCCGGTGATCTCGCAGCCGACCGGGCCGACCAGGAAGCGCTTGAGCGCGTCCGGACCGGGGCTCTTGCCGACGTAGGTGTCGACGCTGAGCGTGCCGCCGGCGCTGCGCGGGTAGCTCAGCGTGGTCTTGGTGCCGTCGCCCACCTGCCCCGGCAGCGCCGCGAGCATCATGCAGTTCGTGGTGTCGGTGTACGCGCCGTCGTCGGTCTGCAGCCAGCAGATCCCCGTCGAGCGGCTGAACACCAGTCCGTCGGGGCTCGAGAAGTCCTGGTCCTCGGTGAGCTTCGAGAGGTTCACCGACCCCGGCGCGGCGCTCGCCTCGGCGCCGAACAGATAGACGTCCCAGGTGAACGTGGTCGCGCTCGAGCCCGCGGCGCCCTCCTTCATGCGCAGCACGTGGCCGTTCGGGTTGCCCGTCTGCGTGGTCGAGCTGCCGCGCACGTCGGTGTACACGCGCGGGTTGGCCGCGTCGGGGGCGAACTGGCTCGCGCTCGCCGGCTCGACCCGCCGGTTGCTGTTGTTGGTCAGCGTGAGGTAGATCTCGCCGTTGGCCGGGTTCACGCTCGACCACTCGGGGCGGTCCATCTTGGTCGCGCCGACCGCGTCGGCCGCCAGGCGCGCGTTGACCAGCACGTCGGCCTGATCGGCAAACGGGTAGCCGGCGTAGTTGGCGACGGCGGGATTGCTCATCGACAGCTCGAGCCAGCGCCCGCTGCCGTCAGCCCCGAACGCCGCGACGTAGAGCGTGCCGGCATCGAGGTAGGTGTCGCCGGCCGCGGGACGGTTCGCGTCCGCCGGGTTCCAGGCCGCCGCGGACACGAATTTGTAGATGTACTCGCCCTGCGAATCGTCGCCCATGTAGACGGCGAGCGGCCGACCGGCGACCGGCACGCCGAACGACGCCGACTCGTGCGCGAAACGACCGAGCGCGGTGCGCTTCTTGGCAGACTTTGCCTTGTCGTAGGGGTCGAGCTCGACGATGTACCCGAAGCCGTTCATCTCGTTGCGGTAGTCGTCGCTGCCGTCGGCCGACGTGCCGCTGCGGCTGATGTTCCAGCGCCGGTAGCGATCATCGCTGCCGGCGCTCTCCCAGCCATGCCGCGAGGTCGCGCCCTGGGCACGGCCATAGCGCCGCAGCGCGGTCACGCTCTTGTCGTTGCCTCGCGCCGCGTCGTCGGCGGCACCGCGCGCGAAGTAGCCCGCCCAGTTCTCCTCGCCGCTGAGGAAGGTGCCCCACGGCGTGCGACCGGTGCCGCAGTTGTTCAGCGTGCCGCGGGTCCGCGTGCCGGTCGGCGAGAACGCGGTGACGAGCAGACGGTTGCCGCGCGCCGGCCCGGCGATGTCGACGTCGGTGAGCGGCGTCAGCCGCCGGTTGAGCGACGAGTTGGGCACGGTGGCCCAGCGCCGGTCGGCGCGCCGCACCTCGACGACCGCGATGCCGTGCACAGCGACCTCCTTGTCGACCTCGGCCGCCGGGCGCGGTCGCGTCGAGCTGCCGCCGTTCGGGTGCAGGAAGAACGACGACAGGGATTCGTTCGTCGTCGCCTCGTGATTGATCGCGAGCAGACCGCGGTCGCTGGCGGTGGTGGAGCGCTGCCCGTCGCCGGAGAGCCCGAACCACTCCATGCCGTCATGGTGATCGCCGCCGCGGCTCTCCATGTCGCTGTCCGAGCCGTCGTTGGCGTACGGTCGCGCGTTCCCCGTCAGCGGATCGCCGAGCGCATAGACGACGCTCGCGCTGTAGCCGGCCGGCACGATCACCGCATCGGCGAGGCTCTTGGACACCGCGGCAAAGCCGAGGCGCGGCTCGGTCGAGCTCGGCGCCGTGTCGTCGTCGCCCGATCCGCCGCAGCCGGCGAGAGCGGCGCCGCCCAGCAGCGCGCTCGCCGCGCCGCCGAAGCTGCCGCGCAGCAGGCCGCGGCGCGAAAGCCGCGCCTGCAGCACGGCGTCGAAGGTCGGGTTGTTCGAAGTGTTCGAGTCTTCGTCCGCGCCTGCGGACGCGATCTGGGGAAGCGTTTGCACGTGAGCCTTTGCGTCGTATGGAACGCAAGAAGCTTAGGAACGCTTCGTGACGCGGCCGTGACAGAGGTCGACTGACCTTGCACTTGTCCAGCGGGTGCCGACGCCGTTTGGGGCGGGCTTGCGGCAGCGCTCGGCCCGGGTGGGCCAGTCGAGCCACCGACGCGCCGGGGCGGCGCGCCGACCGAGGTCTCTCCAGCGCCGCCGCGGCGCGTCAGCCGATCGCGTTGGCGATGCGCTCGGCGCAGCGGCGCGACAGCAGCGGGTCCTTGGCCTCGACCATCACGCGCACCACCGGCTCGGTGCCCGAGGGGCGGATCAGGATGCGGCCCTCGCCCCGCAGGTCGCGCTCGGCCTCGGCCTCGGCCTCGGCCACGCGCGGGTCGCTGCGCCAGTCGGCGCCGGCCGCCGCGAGCCGCACGTTGATCAGCGTCTGCGGGAACAGCTCGACGTCGCGCAGCAGCTCGGCGATCGGGCGACCGGCGCGGCTCACCGCCTCGAAGACGCCGAGCGCGCTGACGATGCCGTCGCCGGTGGTGTGCTTGTCGAGCGCGAGCAGGTGGCCGGAGCCTTCGCCGCCGAGCAGCCATCCGCGCGCGGCGAGCTCCTCGAGCACGTAGCGGTCGCCCACCTTGGCGCGCACGAAGGCGACGCCGCGCGTCGTCAGCGCGAGCTCGACGGCCATGTTGGTCATCAGGGTGCCGACCGCGCCCGGCACCGCCTCGCCCCGTGCCAGACGGTCGATCACCATCAGGTAGAGCAGTTCGTCGCCGTTGTAGAGGCGGCCGCTGCGATCGACGAGCTGCAGGCGGTCGGCGTCGCCGTCGAGCGCGACGCCGTAGTCAGCTTGGTTGGCCTCGACCGCGGCGATCAGCGCGCCGGGCGCCGTGGCACCGAAGCCGGCGTTGATGTTGGTGCCGTCGGGGCTGCAGCCGATCGACACCACATCGGCGCCGAGCTCGTGGAACACGTTCGGCGCCACCTGGTACGCCGCGCCGTGCGCCGCGTCGACCACGATCTTCAGCCCCTTGAGCGAGAGCTCGGGGTCGAAGGTCGCCTTGCAGAACTCGATGTAGCGGCCCTGCGCGTCGTCGAGCCGGCGCGCCCGGCCGAGCCCGGCGGACGCCACCCACGCCGGGTTGGCGCCGAGAGCGGCCTCGACGTCGCGCTCCCAGGTGTCGGGCAGCTTCTCGCCGCGCGCCGAGAAGAACTTGATGCCGTTGTCGTCGTACGGGTTGTGCGAGGCGCTGATCACGACGCCGAGGTCGAGTCGCAGCGCGCGCGTGAGATACGCGACGCCCGGCGTCGGCAACGGTCCGGTGAGCAGCACGTCGACGCCGGCCGACGCGAAGCCCGCTTCGAGCGCCGACTCGATCATGTAGCCCGAGATCCGCGTGTCCTTGCCGATCAGCACCGTCGGACGCGGATCGGTCCGTTTGAGCACGCGCCCCACGGCATGGCCGAGGCGCAACATGAAGTCCGGCGTGATCGGCGCCTGGCCGACCGTGCCGCGGATGCCATCGGTCCCGAAATACGTTCTGCTCATCGCGCCTCTCGTCTGCGGGCGCGATTATCGGTCGGCACGGTCCGGCCACCCGCCGCCACGCCGACCGTCAGGCGCCGCCTTTCGGCAGCCCGGCCGCTTTCCACACGCGCAGCGCATCGACGGTGGCGGCGACGTCGTGGACGCGGACGATGCGGGCGCCGCGCTCGACGGCGGCGAGCGCGGCGGCGACGCTGGCAGCAACGCGCTCCGGCGCCGGGCGGCCGGTGAGCAGGCCCAGCGTCGACTTGCGCGACCAGCCGAGCAGCAGCGGTCGGCCGAGCCCGAGCAGTTCGCGCTGGCGGCGCAGCAGTTCGAGGTTGTGCTCGGCGGTCTTGCCGAAGCCGATGCCCGGATCGAGCACGACACGCTCGGCGACGACGCCGCGCTCGACGAGCGCCGCGAGGCGCTCGCGCAGGAACGCGCCCACCTCGCGAACGACGTCGACATAGCTCGGCGCGAGCTGCATCGAGCGCGGGTCGCCCTGCATGTGCATCAGGCAGACGCCGCAGCTCGGGTGCCCGGCGACGACCTCGAGCGCACCGGGGGCGCGCAGCGCATCGATGTCGTTGACGATGTCGACGCCGAGGTCGAGGGCCGCCTGCATCACCGCCGGGTTGCGGGTGTCGATCGATACGGGGCAGCCGAGGGTGAGCGCGTGGCGCAGCACCGGGAGGACGCGGTCGAGTTCGTCGCCCACCGGCAGCGGTGCGGCGCCGGGCCGCGTGGACTCGCCGCCGACGTCGAGGACGTCGGCGCCTTCGGCGACGAGGCGATCGCAGGCCGCACGCGCCGCGTCGGCGTTCGCGTGCAGGCCGCCGTCGGAAAACGAGTCGGGCGTCACGTTGACGATGCCCATCACCCGCGGCTCGGCCAGGTTGATGCGAAAGCGAGTGGTCTGCCAGTGACTCATCGGGAGCGGATCATCACCGCGGGCCGCAAAGCCACGATGGCGCCCAAAAAAAAAAACGGGGCCGCAGCCCCGTTCCGTTCTCGCCGGTGCCGATCAGGCGGCAGCCGGCGCGCTGCCCGAGGTCGCCGGAGGCGTGCTCGGCGTGGGCTTGCTGGTCGGCGGCGTCCAGTCCTTCGGCGGCCGCGGCGACTTGCCGGCCATGATGTCGTCGATCTGATCCGAGTCGATGGTCTCGTACTCGAGCAGCGCCGCGGCCATCGCGTGCATCTTGTCCTTGTTCTCCTCGATCAGGCGACGCGCGATGCCGTACTGCTCGTCGATGATCCGGCGGATCACCGAGTCGACCTTCTGCATCGTCTGCTCGGAGACGTTCACGTGCTTGGTGACCGAACGGCCGAGGAAGACCTCGCCCTCGTTCTCGGCATAGACCATCGGGCCGAGCTCGTCGGTCATGCCGTAGCGCGTGACCATGTCGCGGGCGATCTGCGTCGCGCGCTCGAAGTCGTTGCTGGCGCCGGTGGTCATCTGGTTCATGAACACCTCCTCGGCGATGCGGCCGCCGAACAGCACCGAGATCGTCGACAGCATGCGCTCCTTGTCGAGGCTGTAGCGGTCGTTCTCGGGCAGCTGCATCGTCACGCCGAGGGCGCGGCCGCGCGGGATCACGGTGACCTTGTGGACCGGATCGGTCTTGGGCATCAGGCGCGCGACGAGCGCGTGACCGGCCTCGTGGTAGGCGGTATTGCGGCGCTCCTCCTCGGGCATGATCATGGACTTCCGCTCGGGGCCCATCATGATCTTGTCCTTGGCGCGCTCGAAGTCGACCATCTCGACCACGCGGCCGTTGCGGCGCGCGGCGAAGAGAGCCGCCTCGTTGACCAGGTTGGCGAGGTCAGCGCCCGAGAAGCCCGGGGTGCCGCGCGCCAGGATATCGGCGCGAATGTCCTGGCCGACCGGCACCTTGCGCATGTGCACGTTGAGGATCTGCTCGCGGCCGCGCACGTCGGGCAGCGTCACGTAGACCTGGCGGTCGAAGCGGCCCGGGCGCAGCAGCGCCGGGTCGAGGATGTCGGGACGGTTGGTCGCGGCCATCACGATGACGCCGGTGTTGGTCTCGAAGCCGTCCATCTCGACCAGCATCTGGTTGAGCGTCTGCTCGCGCTCGTCGTTGCCGCCGCCGAGGCCGGCACCGCGATGACGCCCCACCGCGTCGATTTCGTCGACGAAGATGATGCAGGGCGCGCTCTTCTTGGCCTGCTCGAACATGTCGCGCACGCGCGCTGCGCCGACACCGACGAACATCTCGACGAAGTCGGAACCCGAGATCGAGAAGAACGGCACCTTGGCTTCACCGGCGATCGCCTTGGCGAGCAGCGTCTTGCCGGTGCCCGGAGGGCCGACCAGAAGCACGCCGCGCGGGATGCGGCCGCCGAGCTTCTGGAACTTCTGCGGGTCCTTGAGAAAGTCGACGAGTTCCTTCACCTCTTCCTTGGCCTCGTCGCAGCCGGCGACGTCGGCGAAGGTCGTGGTGTTGTTGGCCTCGTCGAGCATGCGCGCCTTCGACTTGCCGAAGCTGAACGCGCCGCCCTTCCCGCCGCCCTGCATCTGCCGCATGAAGTAGATCCAGACGCCGATCAGCAACAGGATCGGCCCCCACGACGCCAGGATCGAGAGCAGGAACGAAGGCTCCTCGCGCGGCTTGACGTCGAACTTGACGTTGTTGTTGATCAGGTCGCCCACGAGGCCGCGATCGAGGTAGGTCGCGGTGGTGCGCACCTCGGTGTCGTCGTTGCGCTTGGCCCTGATCTCGGTGCTGCCGCCGGCGCCTTCCTTCAGCTCGACCTGCTTGATGCGCTTGTTGCGCACCTCCTCGAGGAAGTCCGAGTAGCCCAGCATGCCGCTCTGCGCCCCGGTGCGCTCGAACTGCTTGAACACGGTGAACAGCACCAGCGCGATCACGAGCCAGACTGCCACCTTCGAAAACCACTGATTGTTCAAAGCGTCTCCATCGCCGCACGGAGCGCGCAGCATTCGCCGAAATGACGAGCCCACTCGCCACTCCCGGCATGTAAGGGCGATTTTAGGTGAGGCAACCCACCGCCTTCGCTCGAATTACCCCTCCGACCGACCGTATATCGCACCTTCAGACGGCCGCTGCTGCAGCAAGTGTCGCGCCCGACGGCGGACCCTTGAGGCCGATGCCGACCAGGAAGGTCTCGGCCGAGCGGTCGCGCGAAGCCTTCGGCTTGATCGGCTTGACGACCCGGAAGGTGTCCTTGAACAGCTTCACGAGCTGGCTGTAGCCGCTGCCGTGGAACACCTTGCAGACCAGCGCGCCATCGGCGATGAGGTGGCGGCGCGCGAACTCGACCGCGAGCTCCACGAGATGCGCGATCCGCGCCGCATCCGAGCTCTCGATGCCGGACAGGTTGGGCGCCATGTCCGACACCACGACGTCGACCGGCCGCCCGCCGAGCACCGCCTCGAGGCGCGCCAGCGTCTCGTCCTCGCGGAAATCGCCCTGGATGAAGGTCACGCCGTCGACCGGCTCGAAGTCGAGGATGTCGAGCGCGACGATGGTGCCGTCGAGCGCGCCGGTCGCCGCCCCGCCGACCCCCGCTTCCTTCGGCGCGAAGCGGCGCCGCACGTACTGGCTCCACGCTCCGGGCGTCGCCCCCAGGTCGACCACGGTCTGCCCCGGCCGCAGCAGGTGCAGTTCCTCGTCGATCTCCTTCAGCTTGTAGGCAGCGCGCGCCCGGTAGCCTTCGCGCTGCGCCAGCTTCACGTACGGGTCGTTCATGTGGTCGTGCAACCACGCCTTGTTGACCTTCTTGCTCTTGGTGCGGGTCTTCATCGGGGGCGGATAATAGGCCGATGCCCGCCATCAACCTGACTCCTGCCCAGCGCAAGGACAAGCGCGCCGAAGCGCATCACCTTTCGCCGGTAGTCGCCATCGGCAACGACGGGCTCTCCGAAGGTGTCGAGCGCGAGGTCGACGCCGCGCTCAAGGCGCATGGCCTCATCAAGGTGCGCGTGATGTCCGACGACCGCGCCGAGCGCGACGAGATCCTCGCGACGCTTGCCGATCGCCTCGGCGCCGCGCCGATCCAGCACATCGGCAAGCTCCTGGTGCTGTGGCGGCCGATTGCGCCCAAGGAGAAGATCGAGCGCCAGGACCGCATGCCCGGGCCGCGCACGGTCAAGATCCTCAAGTTCTCCAAGAGCGGCAACCATCGCGCACAGGTCAAGAAGGTGACCGTGCTCGGCAACATGCGGATCGCCGCCGGCGGCGAGCTCAAGCGCGCCTCCAAGCGTCTGCGCAGCACGAAAAAGCCGGCGCAGAACTCCTAGGGCGTTCGGATCGCCGGCCCGGCAGCCCGCGAAAGCCTCTCGCCGGCCCTCGCTTCAGGTGTAGCGAACCGCGATCACCTCGTAGCTCTTGATGCCGCCGGGTGCCTGCACCTCGGCGATATCGCCCGCCGCCTTGCCGATCAGCGCGCGCGCGATCGGCGAGCTGATCGAGATGAGGCCCTGCTTGAGGTCGGCCTCGTCGTCACCGACGATTTGGTACGTGACCTTGGCGCCGCTGTCCTCGTCCTCGAGGTCGACGGTCGAGCCGAACACCACGCGCCCTTCGGCGTCGATGGTCGACGGGTCGATGATCTGCGCGGCCGCGAGCTTGCTTTCGATCTCGAGGATGCGGCCCTCGACGAACCCCTGCTTGTCCTTGGCTGCCTCGTACTCGGCGTTCTCGGACAGATCGCCCTGCGCGCGCGCTTCCGCGATCGCCTGGATTACGGCATGGCGCTCGACGTTCTTGAGGCGGGCGAGCTCTTCCTTGAGCTTCTCGGCACCGCGCACGGTGAGGGGAATCGTGGCCATGAAAAGGGACCTTGCAGAAAAAATGAAGCCGCCGGCGGATGAACCGGCGGCGGCGACTCGGCTGTCAGGCGGGCAGTTTAGTGCAACTCGGCGTGCAGATCCTGCAAAGACATGACCGTGAGGTCGTCCTGGTGCTTCATGCCTTCGACCGCCGCCTCGCAGCCGGCCATGCTCGTGTAGTACGTGATCCGGTTGGCGAGCGCAGCCTGCCGGATGTGGCGGGAATCGGCAATCGCGGTGCGCGTCTCGTCGACGGTGGTGAAGACGAGCTGGATCTCGCCCGCCTTCAGCATGTCGACGATGTGCGGCCGGCCGTCCTTGACCTTGTTCACGGGCTTGACCGGAATGCCGGCGTCGGCGATCGCCGCGGCGGTGCCGCGCGTCGCGACGAGCTGGAAGCCGAGCGCGTGCAGGTCGCGCGCGACCTCGACGGCGCGCGGCTTGTCGGCGTTCTTGACCGTGATGCAGACCGTGCCCTTGCTCGGCAGACGTGAGCCGGCGCCGAGCTGGCTCTTGAGCATCGCCTCGCCGAAGCTGCGGCCACTGCCCATGACCTCGCCGGTCGAGCGCATCTCGGGGCCGAGGATGGGGTCGACGCCCGGGAACTTGTTGAACGGGAACACCGCTTCCTTGACCGAGAAGTACGGCGGCACCACCTCGCGCGGCTTCTCGCCGCCGACGCTCTGCTGTGCGAGCTTCTGGCCGACCATGCAGCGCGCCGCGATCTTCGCCAGCGGCTGCGCCGTCGCCTTCGAGACGAACGGCACCGTGCGCGATGCGCGCGGGTTGACCTCGAGCACGTAGACCACGGCGCCCTCGCCTTCGCCCTGGATCGCGAACTGCACGTTCATGAGGCCCACGACCTTGAGCGCCTTGGCCATCAGCACGGTCTGGCGACGCAGTTCGTCCTGCAGCTTGGCACCCAGCGAATAGGGCGGCAGCGAACACGCCGAGTCGCCCGAGTGGATGCCCGCCTGCTCGACGTGCTCCATGATCCCGCCGATCATCACCTCGCTGCCGTCGCTCACGCAGTCGACGTCGACCTCGATCGCATCGTCAAGGAAGCGGTCGAGCAGCACCGGCGACTTCTCGCTGACGCGGACGGCGTCGCGCATGTAGCGCTCGAGGTCCTTGTCGCCGTGCACGATCTCCATCGCGCGGCCGCCGAGCACGTAGCTGGGTCGCACCACCAGCGGGTAGCCGATCTCGTGGGCGAGCTCGAGCGCCTGGTCCTCGGTGCGCGCGGTGCGGTTCGGCGGCTGCCTGAGGCCGAGCTCGTTGAGCAGCTTCTGGAAGCGCTCGCGGTCCTCGGCGATGTCGATCGAATCGGGCGTGGTGCCGATGATCGGCACGCCCGCCCGCTCGAGGTCGAGCGCGAGCTTGAGCGGCGTCTGGCCGCCGTACTGCACGATCACGCCCTCGGGCTTCTCGACCGCGACGATCTCGAGCACGTCCTCGAGCGTCACCGGCTCGAAGTAGAGGCGGTCCGAGGTGTCGTAGTCGGTCGACACCGTCTCGGGGTTGCAGTTGACCATGATGGTCTCGTAGCCGTCCTCGCGCATCGCGAGGGCGGCATGCACGCAGCAGTAGTCGAACTCGATGCCCTGGCCGATGCGGTTCGGGCCGCCGCCGAGCACCATGATCTTCCTGCGGTCGGTCGGCGCAGCCTCGGTCTCGTCGTCGTAGGACGAGTACATGTAGGCGGTCGGCGTCGAGAACTCGGCCGCGCAGGTGTCGACGCGCTTGTAGACCGGGCGGATGCCGAGCTCGTGCCGGCGCGCGCGCACCGCGTGCTGGTTCGTCTTCAGCAGCGTCGCGAGGCGCCTGTCCGAAAAGCCGCGCTGCTTGAGGAAGCGCAGCTCGGCCGGTTGCAGCGACTCGAGGCTGCGCCCGCCGAGCTCGCGCTCGAGGCGCACGATGTCCTCGATCTGCGCGAGGAACCACGGGTCGATCGCGGTCTCGTCGAACACCTCGTCCAGGCTCATGCCGACGCGGAACGCGTCGCCGACGAAGAGGATGCGCTCGGGGCCGGGCTCGCCGACCTCCTGGATGATCTCCTCGCGATCGCTGCTGCGCTCGGTGAGGCCGTCGATGCCGGTTTCGAGGCCGCGCAGCGCCTTCTGGAAGCTCTCCTGGAAGGTGCGGCCGATCGCCATCACCTCGCCGACCGACTTCATCTGCGTGGTCAGGCGCGAGTCGGCGGCCGGGAACTTCTCGAACGCGAAGCGCGGGATCTTGGTGACGACGTAATCGATCGACGGCTCGAAGCTCGCCGGCGTCGCGCCGCCGGTGATGTCGTTCTTCAGCTCGTCGAGCGTGAAGCCGACCGCAAGCTTGGCGGCGATCTTGGCGATCGGGAAGCCGGTCGCCTTCGACGCCAGCGCCGACGAACGCGAGACGCGCGGGTTCATCTCGATGACGACCATGCGGCCGTCCTTCGGGTTGATCGCGAACTGCACGTTCGAGCCGCCGGTCTCGACGCCGATCTCGCGCAGGATCGCGATCGACGCGTTGCGCATCAGCTGGTATTCCTTGTCCGAGAGCGTCTGCGCCGGCGCCACCGTGATCGAGTCACCGGTGTGGATGCCCATCGGATCGAGGTTCTCGATCGAGCAGATGATGATGCAGTTGTCCGCGCGGTCGCGGACCACCTCCATCTCGAACTCCTTCCAGCCGATCAGGCTCTCCTCGATCAGGAGCTCGTTGGTCGGCGAGAGATCGAGGCCGCGCTTGCAGATCTCCTCGAACTCGTCCGGGTTGTAGGCGATCCCGCCGCCGGTGCCGCCGAGCGTGAAGCTGGGCCGGATCACCATCGGAAAACCGGTGCCGCCGGTTTCCTCGCAAATGCGACGCTGCACCGCGAGCGCGTCTTCCATCGAATGGGCGATGCCCGAGCGCGCCGAACCGAGGCCGATGCCGGTCATCGCGTCCTTGAACTTGAGGCGATCCTCGGCCTTCTCGATCGCGTGTTCGTTGGCGCCGATCATCTCGACGCCGTACTTCTCGAGCACGCCGTTGCGGTGCAGGTCGAGCGCGCAGTTGAGCGCGGTCTGGCCGCCCATGGTCGGCAGCACCGCGAAGCCGCCGCGGACGAGCGGGCGTTCCTTGGCGATGATCTTCTCGACGACTTGCCAGGTGATCGGCTCGACGTAGGTCGCGTCGGCCATCTCCGGGTCGGTCATGATCGTCGCCGGGTTGCTGTTGACGAGCACCACGCGGTAGCCCTCCTCGCGCAGCGCCTTGCAGGCCTGCGCACCGGAGTAGTCGAACTCGCTCGCCTGACCGATGACGATCGGGCCGGCGCCGATGATGAGGATGGCTTCGAGGTCGGTTCGTTTCGGCATGGCGATCAGGGAACGGGAGTCGGGACGAGGTTCTGTCGGGCGAGCTCGCGCAGCAGAGGCGCGTCGGCGTGGGCACTCAGCACCGGCCAGACGCCGGCGACGACGCCGCGTGCCTCGCCGAGCCGGCCGGCGCGATTCAGCGCGAGCGCATGGTCGCATGCGCAGAATGCAAGGGAGGTCCAGGCGGCAGGATGCGTGCTGAGGACGGCGAAGGCGTTCGTCGCCTGCGCGAGCACGTCGACCGCGCCGGGTGCGCCGCGCCGCGCCCTGATCAGCCCGTCCGTCCACGCCACGAACCCCCGCGCATACGGCGGCAGCAGCGAGGCGTCGACGCTTGCCGCCAGTCGCGCGGCCTCGTCGACGTCGCCGAAGCGGGCGTTGGCGAGCGCGTGGTCAACGACGCGGCCGGGCTCCGCGCCGGATGCGGCGCTGGCGCGGGAGGTTGCGTCGACGAAGCCGGCACGGTCTCCGCCTGCCAGGTGAACGGTCCCGACGAGCGCATCGAAGAGGCCCGGCGAGTCGGCGAGCCGATCACGCCAGGGCTCCAGGGCGGCGAGCGCCTCCTGCAGCTTGCCGTCCGGAGCATCGAGACGGGCGAGGCGGACGTCGAGCTCGAACTGCAGCTGCAGGTTGTCGTCGGCGCCGCGGCGGATCCGCGCCGCCTGGCGGCGCACCGTTTCGGCGTCCCCGAGCGCGAACGCCCGCAGCATCGCCTGATAGCGCCGCGCCCGCGCCGCGCCGACGTGAACCGCGGCGAACGGCAGCACCAGCGCGCCGATGCTGAGCGCGAGCAGCGTCCAGCTGCCCAGCCACCACGCGGCCAGCGCCGTCGCAATGCAGGCAGCGATCAGCCAGCGGAGCCGGCGCGCGACCTCGCCCAGCACCGTGGCCGTTCCGGGCTTTTCCATCAGCCTGATCTTGAAGCGCGCGAGCGCTTCCGCTTCGCGTGCGCTGGCGCTGGCGGGCGCCTCCTCGATGTCGGCCAACAGCTCGTTATGGAAGACGACGTTGCCGAGGCCCTTGCCTTGAAGCTCGCTGCGTGCCTCGGCGCTCGAGCGTGCACGGACGATGCCGCTGCGCTCGCTCCCGTCCGCGGCGCTGGCCCTGTAGAGCAGCTTGCCCATCGCGCGTCAGCGCGCCATCAGGCCGACGAAGCGGTCGAACAGGTAGCCGATGTCGTGGGGGCCCGGCGACGCTTCCGGGTGGCCCTGGAAGCAGAACGCCGGCTTGTCGACGTGCGCGATGCCCTGCAGCGTGCCGTCGAACAGCGAGACGTGGGTGGTGCGGAAGGTCGGCGGCAGCGTCGCCGGATCGACCGCGAAGCCGTGGTTCTGGCTCGTGATGCTGACGCGCCCGGTGTCGAGATCCTTCACCGGGTGGTTGGCGCCGTGGTGGCCGAACTTCATCTTGTAGGTCTGCGCGCCGGCGGCGAGCGCCATGATCTGGTGACCCAGGCAGATGCCGAAAGTCGGGACGCCCCGGTCGATGAACTCGCGCGTCGCCTCGATGGCGTAGTCGCACGGCTCGGGGTCGCCCGGGCCGTTGCTCAGGAAGATGCCGTCCGGCTTGAGTGCGAGCGCATCGGCCGCCGAGGTCTGTGCCGGCACCACGCTGATGCGGCAGCCGCGGCTCGCCAGCATGCGCAGGATGTTGAACTTGACGCCGAAGTCGTACGCGACGACGTGAGGGCCGTCGCGCCCGGCCTTGCCGTAGCCGCTGCCGAGCACCCACTCGGTTTCGGTCCAGTCGTACGGCTCTTTCACGCTGACGCGCTGCACGAGGTCGAGCCCGGCCATGCTGGGCGCGCTGCGCGCGGCGTCGACGGCCGCGGCACGGTCCGCGTCGGTGACCTGATAGCCGGCTTCGAACGCGACGATGCAGCCGTTCTGGGCGCCCTTTTCTCGCAGCAGACGGGTCAGGCGCCGGGTATCGACGCCGGCGATCGCGACCGTGCCTTCGCGGCGCAGGTACTCGTCGAGCTCCATCGACTGACGGAAGTTCGACGCGCGCAGCGGCAGGTCGCGGATGATCAGGCCGGCGGCGTAGACCTTGGCCGCATCGACGTCTTCGGCGTTGACACCGTAGTTGCCGATGTGCGGGTACGTCAGGGTGACGATCTGACCCGCGTAGCTGGGGTCGGTGAGGATTTCCTGATAGCCGGTGAGCGCGGTGTTGAACACCACCTCTCCGACCGTGCGGCCGGCCGCTCCCGCGGACGTTCCGCTGAAGATCGACCCGTCGGCGAGTGCCAGGATGGCCTGAGCTTCTTGGGGCAGCAGCGACACCGTCTTCTCCGAATGCGTGGCGGTCCGCAATCCCGAGGCGGCGAATGAGGAACCGGATGGGCCCGCGGCGAACCGTGCAGAACGCCCGCGAAGCAGGCGTCGATGGTTGCGGGCAAACCCTTGAATTGTACCCGCAAGGGCAGCGCCGTCCGGCGTGCCGAGTCGATCGGCCAGGGTGCGGAACTAGAATGCCCGGGCCCGATCTCAGGCAAGGCGTTCTTCAACTCGGAGGTGTCATGAGTCAAGACCTGCAAGCGGTCACCCGGGGTTACGCCACGCCGGTTGCGTCGGCCGAGCAGCGCAACCGTGTGCTGCGCAACACCTACTGGCTGCTCGCGCTGTCGATGGTGCCGACCGTGATCGGCGCCTGGATCGGCGTGAGCACCGGCTTCATGCGCAACTGGGGTGCCGGCCTGAGCGCCATCGTCTTCCTGGGCGGCGCGTTCGCGCTGATGCTGGCCATCGAGAAGTACAAGGAGTCGGCCGCCGGCGTCGGCCTCCTGCTCGGCTTCACGTTCTTCATGGGCCTCATGCTCTCGCGGCTGCTCGGCGTGGTGCTCGGCTTCAGCAACGGCGCCTCGCTGATCATGCTGGCCTTCGGCGGCACCGGCGCGATCTTCCTCGGCATGGCGACGCTCTCGTCGATCATCAAGCGCGACCTCTCGACCATGGGCAAGTTCCTGTTCATCGGGATGATCATGGTCATCGTCGCGGCGCTCGCGAACCTGTTCATCCAGTCCGGCGCGCTGATGATCACGATCTCGGTGCTCGCGGTCGGCATCTTCTCGGCGTTCATCCTGTACGACCTCAAGCGCGTGCAGGACGGCGAGGAGACGAACTACATCACCGCGACGCTCGGCGTCTACGTGAGCCTCTACAACGTGTTCACGTCGCTGCTGTCGCTGCTCGGCATCGCCGGCGGCAGTCGCGACTGACGCGGATCCGCGCTTGCAGAACGGGGCCTTCGGGCCCCGTTTTTTTTTCTCTCCCGCTCGGCCGCTCGAGCGGACGCCAGGAGCCAGCGTGAACCTCGGCTCGGGCGTCATCGCCCCGATCGCTGCCCGACAGCGCCGCCTCTCGCAGGGATCCGAACGCTCATGCGGCTGTCGCAGCGCAGCAAATGCCCTGCGGGTAATGCACTAGCGAACGCAGTTGCATGCACGTGAACGCGTGCTTACGATGCTCCGGCAACATTCCTAATACAACCCACCGGAGGAGACACATGAGGTTGAAGGAAGTCATTCAGGCACTCGTGCCTTTCGCACTGCTTGCCGGCGCGACGTCGGCATGGAGCGCCGCCGACCCGACGCTGCTCAAGGCACGCCAGAAGTTCTTCGGCATCGACAACGTCGACGTCAATACCGGCGCGGTCAAGAAGGACAAGGTGATCGCCTCCTGGGCCACCAACACCACCTACGTGGTGTCGGTGATGGGCCGCGTGATCCTGCTCGACAGCTACATCACCAAGCCCGAGCTGCCGACGACGCCGATCGACCGGCGCTACTCGCCGCTGCTGCCGCAGGACCTGATCGACGTGCGTCCCGAGGCGATCTTCCTCGGCCACGGCCACGGCGACCACGCCGACAACGCCGCGTACATCGCCAAGTGGACCAACGCCACGATCTACGCCACGCCCGAAACCTGTGACGTGATGCAGCAGGACGTCGCGCGCATGTGGGCGGACCCGAACCCGCAGAATGGCGGCGCCAAGGTGGTCCCGAACCCGAATCCGGTGAACTGCGTCGGCGCGGTGCCGCGCGGCTCGCGCCCGGGCCAGTACAACCAGGGTCCGAACGCGGGCCTTTCCAAGAGCAGCGTCAGCAAGCTGTCGACTCCGCTCGATGCGCAGGTCTGCGTGCTCGCGTTCAAGTTCATCCACTCCGGCGGATCGCCGGTCGACCCGTCGTTCCCGCACACGACGCTGAACGACCTCGGGGACCCGCGCTACCCCGGGCGCACGATCACGACGCCGCCGCCGCCGGTCACGTATCCGGCGATGTTCCCCAACCTGACGCCGTACACACCGCCGGCGACCGGCGCGGTGGCGGGGCAGCTCGACACCCGCACCACCGGCTTCGGCGGGCCGGCCGGCGCCTATGAAGTCGTCTACCAGTTCATCCTGCGCAACGGCTACAACTTCAACTTCTTCTATCTGAACTCGGCCGGGCCGGCCAAGGAAGGCATCGGCAGCGACATCGACCTCGTCACCCTCGCGCAGTACAACGACCCGACCTTCCCGCAGGAGCGCAAGGACCTGGCGCGCGCGATCGGCAACAGCCTCTACGACCTCATGGACACCCTGCCGCGCACCGACGTGCTGCTCGGCTCGATCGTGAGCCTCGGCGCCGCCGCCAACCAGCAGCGCGACATCATCCTGGCAACCCAGCGCCTGCGCCCCAAGGTGTACATCCCCGGCCACCACACCGACGTGGCGCAGAAGGGCTCCGGCATCTACCACATGATCAGCTGGAAGGAGACGGCGGTGAACATGGGCTGGCCGCAGAGCGAGTGGCCCGAGTTCCGTCTGCTGATGGACCCGAACGACTTCCTGGTTCCGCAGGTCTGGTCGCCGGGCGATGCGCGCTGGTTCGACGCCACCAAGGCAGGACGCGTCGCGCAGCTGTGCGGCTGAGCAGCCGGCGGCCCGTGCGGCGGTGTGCCGTGCGGGCGCAGGGCGGCCGCGAAGGGTCGGTCCGCTGCGCCGGGCCGGCCGCCGCGACGTCGCCGCGCCGTACCTGACGCGGGAACGCGCCGCGAGCGCTCGGATGCAGTGAGCGCCCGAGCCCTCGCATGCCGTCGGCCCGCCGCGGCATCGCTCTGAACCACGCGAACAACAGAGGGAGAACCAGCATGCAACGCAAGACCTTCATGGCTCCGGCGATCGTGGTCGCCATCACAGCCGCGACCGCCGTCGCGTCGGCACACGCCGGCCCGGTGGCGAACGAGTTCGGGCCGAACCTCGTCGTCAACGGCGGTTTCGAAGCGACACCCGGCATCGCCAGCTCCGGCTGGACGGTGAGCGGCTTTCTCGGCGAAGGCATCGATCACTTCATCGACGGCGATTCGGCCCACGCGCACAACGGCACCCGCTCGTTCGCAGGCGGCGCGGTCGGCACGTTCGGCTCGATCTCGCAGACGCTCGCGACCACGCCGGGGATGAACTACAACATCCATCTCTGGCTCGCGAACATCTCGGGCTTCGCCGACGGCACCGGGATCGAGGTGCGCTGGAACGGCAACGTCGTCTACTCCGCGACCGACATCCTCGGCTTCGGCTATCGCGAGATCGTGGTCGACCCGCTCGCCACCTCGACCTCCACGATCCTCTCGATCGCGCTGCAGGACGACAGCTTCTTCCTGAACGTCGACGACATCTCGGTGCGCCTCGTGCCGGAACCTGCTGGCCTTGCGCTCGCGGGAATGGCGCTCGCTGGCCTCCTGCTCGTGCGCCGCAAGGCGGGCTGAGAAACGCGACGCCGGGTCGCGCGGCGCTGCGCGCCGCGTGAAGAAGCGGCCGCCGATCAGGACCTCGGGCTCGCCACCGAAGACCGCCCCGCGCGGTCGTCGTCGCCTGCGCACCGCTCAGGCTGCGAGTTCCGCCGCGAGCGTCGTCGGCAGCGCCTCCGCGCGCGCAGCGCCGGTGAACTGCGCGATCGAGTTGGCGTAGTACGCGAGCGTCGCGAGCTCGCCGGGCACGGCGCGGAACAGGCCCTCCGACTCGCTCACCAGATGCCGCAGCGTGAGCATGCGGATGCCGACCGTGATGGCGTAGTCGCGATCCTGGCGCGGCACGTAGACGTGGCCTCCAGCCGCTTCGATGTCCTCGATCAGCGCGTTCACGGCCGCCTTCAGCTCGAGCTCCGAGAGCCCACCTGACGGGTCGCGCAGCAGCACGCTCGCGACCAGCGGAACCGGCAGCACCGGCACGACCTCGCCAATGCGGTCCATCAGCGCGCGTCCGACCGCCGCGACCGCGGGCCGCCGCGCGGCGTCGTCGAGCGCGCGGAAGTCGACGCGCTGACGTGCGACCCAGGCTCGCATCGAGAGCGGCGCGCCGAAGTTGACGCACGCGTAGCCGTGCCGGAAGCGCCGGCCGAGCGCGCCCTGCAGCAGCACGTGCCCGAGGTGCCGCACGGCGATGCCGGTGCTCGCCGCGAGCGAGCGCGGCGCGGCGTGCGGGTCGAGCTTGCGCAGCAGCGTGCGGTCCTCGATCACGCGGTCGTAGTTGATGCCGACCGGAACGAACACGACGTCGCGCTCGCCGCGCGGGTCGAAGCCCTTGAGCATGTAGTCCAAGAGGCCCAGCTTGGGCTCGCGCAAGCGCCCGTCATGGGTCAGACCGCCTTCGGGGTACATCGCCTGCGGAACGCCGCCCTCGGTGGCCATCTGCACGTAGCGCTGCAGCACCATGCGGTAGAGCGGATCGCCCGAGTTGCGCCGCACGAAGTAGGCGCCCATCGCGCGGATCAGCCCCTGCAGCGGCCAGATGCGCGCCCACTCGCCGACCGCGTAGCTGAGCGCGACGCGCTCGGCCGCGAGGAACGACACCAGCACGTAGTCCATGTTGCTGCGGTGGTTCATCACGAACACCACCGTCGAGCGCGGATGGATCGCCGCCAGCGCCGCGGCGTCGGTGTAGCCCAGGCGGACGCGGTAGATCGCCTTGGCGATCGTCTTCGCGACCCAGTAGCCGAAGCGGAAGTACACGTAGGCGTTGAACGCCGGCACGATCTCGCGGGCGTAGCGGTCGACCCGCTGCAGCACCACGTCGCGCGGCGCTCCCTCGCCGCGCGCGACCGCGTCGGCCGCGGCGAGCACGCGCGGGTCGCTGACGAGGCGGTCGATCAGCGCCTGGCGGCGCGTCAGCTTGAACGGGGGCACCTCGATGCGCAGTCGCACGCTGATCTCGTCGAGCACGCCGCGCACCTTGCGCCGGAAGTACCAGCGCACGCTCGGCAGCAGCACCCACTCGAGCACGGCGACGAGCGCGAGCGTCGAGAGCAGCGCGACCAGCCAGAGCGGCAGCGCGACGAGTTGCGTCACAGCGGTCTCCTGCCGGCGGCGGCCGGCGGTCGAGTATCCCGACGCGCGGCGCAGGCATCGATCCGGACAAACCTGCGCTGAAGGCGCGCGGCCCGCCGTCGTGTCGTCAGGTCGTGCCGACCTCCGCGTCCACCGCCGGAGCAGTGCCGGCAGGCACGTCGACCCGGTCGAACACCGCCAGACTCTCGACGTGCGCCGTCTGCGGAAACATGTTCACCGCGCCGGCGGCGCTGCAGCGGTAGCCGGCCTGGTGCACCAGCAGGCCCGCGTCGCGCGCCAGGGTCGCCGGATTGCAGCTCACGTAGACGATGCGCCGCGGTGGCGTGAAGCCGGGCTGGGGCGCGGCGTGCAGATCGGCGAGCGCCTTGGCGATCGCGAACGCGCCTTCGCGCGGCGGGTCGATCAGCCACTTGTCGGCGCTGCCCCAGGCGGCGAGCGCGGCAGCGTCGACCTCGAACAGGTTGCACGCCTCGAAGCGCGTGCGCGCCGCCAGGCCGTTGCGCGCGGCGTTGGCGCGCGCGCGCTCGACGAGCGCCGGGCTGCCCTCGATGCCGAGCACCTCACGCGCCTGCGTCGCGATCGGCAGCGTGAAGTTGCCGAGGCCGCAGAACCAGTCGATCACGCGCTCGTCGCGCCGGGCGTCGAGCCAGCGCAGCGCGCGCCCGACCAGCACCTCGTTGACCGCGTGGTTGACCTGCGTGAAGTCGGTGGGCCGGAACGGCATCGTGATGCCGAATTCCGGCAGCGAATAGGCGAGCTCGGGGCCGCCGTCGTCGAGTCGGTGCACGGTATCGGGGCCCTTCGGCTGCAGCCACCACTGCACGCCGTGCTGCACGCCGAACGCCCGCAATCGCTCGCGGTCCGCGGCGCCGAGCGGCTCGAGGTGGCGCAGCACGAGCGCGATCACGGCGTCGCCGACCGCCACCTCGATCTGCGGCAGGCGGTCGCGCTGGTCCATCGACATGATCAGCTCGCGCAGCGGCACGAGCATCAGGCTCAGCTCGAGCGGCACGACCTCGCAGCTGTCCATGTCGGCGACGAAGCTCGACTTGCGCTCGTGAAAGCCGACCAGCACCGTGCCCTTCTTGGCGACGTGACGCACCGAGAGGCGGGCGCGATAGCGGTAGCGCCAGGCCGGCCCCTCGATGGGGCGGAGCACGCGCTCGGGGCGCACCTTGCCCAGGTGCCAGAGCGCGTCCTCGAGCGCACGCTGCTTGGTCGCGACCTGCGCGTTCACGTGCAGGTGCTGCATCTTGCAGCCGCCGCACACGCCGAAATGCGGGCAACGTGGCACCACGCGCTGCACGCTGTCGCGCCGGCGCTCGACGGCGCTGCCCTGCTCCCAGTTGTTCTTGCGCCGGTGCACGCGCACCTGGACGTCCTCGCCGGGCAGCGCGTCGTCGATGAAGACCACCTTGCCGGCGGCGTTGTGCGCGACGCCCTGCGCGTCGAGGTCGAGCGACTCGACGTGCAACCATTCACTGTTGTCGATCATCGGCGGGATTATCCCGGCCACCCTCGCGGGTCGCTCCCGAGCGGGCTTGCCGCAAGCCGCTCGGGCGGTGCCCGAGCGGGCCGCGCTGCTACACTGCGCGCGCCAGGAGAGAGCCTCGTCAGGGGCCGCCGAAGGCGCAGATCGGGCGGGTCGCCGCCGGTCGAACGCTCAGGCAAAAGGACTGGCAAGCGCTTCACGAGAAGCGTTCCTCGCTGGAGAGAGACCCGCCCCGAGCGGGTCCACCGAAGGGGCAAGCGGGCCGTTCTCGGCTCGCCAATCTCTCAGGTAGAGCGGACAGCAGGGGCAAACCGTCGATCGGCTTCCAGCCGGCCGGCACGTCCACGTTGCCCCGGAGCTGCGATGACCGCATCTGCCCCTGATTCCGCGCTTGCCAAGACGCCGCTGCACGCGCTGCACCTCGCGCTCGGCGCCCGCATGGTCCCGTTCGCCGGCTACGAGATGCCGGTGTCGTACCCGCGCGGCATCCTCGCCGAGCACCGGCAGGGCCGCGCCGCGGCGGTGCTGTTCGACGTGTCGCACATGGGCCAGATACGGCTGGTCGGCAAGACCGCCGACGCGGCGCTCGAGACGCTGGTGCCGATGGACGTGTGCGGGCTCGCCGTCGGCCGCCAACGCTATGCATTCTTCACGAGCGACGCCGGCGGCATCCTCGACGACCTGATGGTGACGCGGCGCGAGGGCGACCTGCTGCTCGTCGTCAACGCGTCGCGCAAGGAAGCCGACCTCGCGCACCTCGAGGCGCGCATCGGCAACCGCTGCACCATCGAGCCGCAGTTCGACCGCGCGCTGCTCGCGCTGCAGGGGCCGCTCGCGGTGAATGCGCTCGCACGCCTGGCGCCCGCCGTCGCCGACCTCACGTTCATGACCGGCATGCCGCTCACGCTCGGCAGCGCCGAGGGCTACGTCACGCGCTCCGGCTACACCGGCGAGGACGGCTTCGAGATCTCGATTCGAGCCGAACATGCCGAGGCACTCGCCCGCGCCCTGCTCGCCCAGCCGGAGGTCCAGCCCGCCGGCCTCGGTGCACGCGACACGCTGCGCCTCGAGGCGGGCCTTTGCCTTCATGGCCACGACATCGACGAGTCGACCACGCCGGTGGAGGCGGGCCTCACCTGGGCGATCCAGAAGGTGCGCCGCGCCGGCGGCACGCGCGCCGGCGGCTACCCGGGCGCCGCGACCATCGACGCACAGCTCGCGAACGGCGCGCCGCGCCAGCGCGTCGGCCTCGTCGGCAGCGAACGCGTGCCGGTGCGCGAAGGCGCAGCCCTGGTCGACGCCGATGGCGCGCCGGCCGGCCGCGTCACCAGCGGCACCCTTGCGCCGACCGTCGATCGCGTGATTGCGATGGCCTACGTCGACCCCGCGCACGCGAGCCTCGGCACCCTCCTCTACGCCGACGTGCGCGGCAAGCGCCTGCCGATGCAGGTGACTGCCATGCCCTTTGCACCGCACCGCTACGTGCGCAACTGATCCCGCTGCCGCATTTCCGGCGGCCGAACCGCTCAACCCAGGAGCCTCCATGACTGTCCTCTACACCCCCGAACACGAATGGATCGACATGACCGACCCGGCCCAGGCCACGGTCGGCATCACCAACCACGCGCAGGACGCGCTCGGCGACGTCGTGTTCGTCGACCTGCCGAGCGTCGGCACGACGTTCAAGCGCGGCGACGTCGCCGGCGTCGTCGAGTCGGTCAAGGCCGCCGCCGACCTCTACATGCCGGTGAGCGGCGAGGTCGTCGCCGTCAACGCCAAGCTGCAGGGCGACCCGTCGCTCGCCAACAGCGACCCGCAGGGCGAAGGCTGGTTCTTCCGCGTGCGCGCGAGCAACGACGCCGAGGTCGCCGACCTGCTCGATCAGGGGGCCTACGACGAGCTCGTGAAGAGCGCCTGACGCGTTCGCGTTTTCGCCCCGTGCGCCCGGCCGCTCGTTCGCGGCCGCGGCCGCGTTCCCGCCCGCTTCAACCGGTCCCTCGCATGCTGATGTCAGCCCTCCAGCCGCTCGCCGAACTCGAGAACCCGTCCGAGTTCGTCGCCCGCCACATTGGCATCGACGAAGCCGCCGAGCGCCACATGCTGTCGGTCATCGGCGCGACGTCGCGTCGCGCGCTGATCGATGCGGTGGTGCCGTCGAGCATCGCGCGCGCGGCGCCGATGCGGCTGGCGCCTGCCGTCGGCGAAGCGGCGGCCCTCGCCGAGCTGCGCACGATCGCGGCGCAGAACCGGGTCGTGCGCAGCCACATCGGCCAGGGCTATCACGGCACCATCACGCCGCCGGTGATCCTGCGCAACGTGCTCGAGAACCCCGCCTGGTACACGGCGTACACGCCGTACCAGGCCGAGATCTCGCAGGGTCGGCTGGAAGCGCTGCTCAACTTTCAGACCATGATCTGCGACCTCACCGGGCTCGACGTCGCCGGCGCGTCGATGCTCGACGAGGCGACCGCGGCTGCGGAGGCGATGACGCTCGCGCGGCGCAGCGTCAAGAGCGCGAGCCAGACCATCGTGGTCGCCGGCGACTGCCACCCGCAGACCCTCGAGGTGCTGCGCACGCGCGCCGCGCCGCTCGGCCTGACGGTCGCGATCGCCGACTCGGCCGAGTCATGGGCGAGCCTCATCGCCGGCGGCGACTACTTTGCGGCGCTCGCGCAATACCCGGCGACCAACGGCGCACTGCACGACCTGCGCGCCGACGCGCCGACCATCCACTCGCACGGCGCGGCGCTGATCGTCGCCGCCGACCTGCTCGCGCTGACGCTGATCACGCCGCCCGGCGAGTTCGGCGCCGACATCGCCTGCGGCACCACCCAGCGCTTCGGCATGCCGATGTGCAACGGCGGCCCGCACGCGGGTTACCTGGCGGTGCGCGACGCCTTCAAGCGCTCGCTGCCGGGGCGCCTGGTGGGCGTGAGCATCGACAACGCCGGCAAGATTGCGTATCGGCTTGCCCTGCAAACACGCGAGCAGCACATCCGGCGCGAAAAGGCGACCTCGAACATCTGCACCGCGCAGGTGCTGCCGGCGGTGGTCGCCAGCATGTACGCGGTCTACCACGGGCCTGCAGGGCTGACGCGGATCGCGCGGCGCGTGGCCGCGTACACCGCGATCCTGGCCGAAGGGCTCGGCCGGCTCGGCTGGCGCGCGCGCAACCCCGCCGCATTCGACACGCTCACGGTCGACAGCGGCGAGGCAACGGCGGCGATCGCTGCGCGCGCGCTCGACGCCGGCATCAACCTGCGCCGTTATCCCGAGTGGGGCGACACGATGCTGGGCATCGCGCTCGACGAGACGACCACGCGCGACGACGTCGTCGCGCTCTGGCGCGTGTTCGCGTCCGAGGGCCAGGCGCTGCCCGAGTTCGCCGAGTTCGAGCGCGGCGTCGCGTCGCTGATCCCGCCCGAACTGGCGCGCACGACGCCGTTCCTCGGCCATCCGGTGTTCAACCGGTACCACTCCGAAACCGAGATGCTGCGCTACCTGCGCGGCCTCGCCGACAAGGACCTTGCGCTCGACCGCACGATGATCCCGCTCGGCTCGTGCACGATGAAGCTGAACGCGACGAGCGAGATGATCCCAATCACGTGGCCCGAATTCGCGAACATCCATCCGTTCGCGCCGGCCGAGCAGCGCGCCGGCTATGCCGCGCTGGCGTCGCAGCTCGAGGCGTGGCTCAGCCAGGCGACCGGCTATGCGGGCGTGAGCCTGCAGCCGAACGCCGGCTCGCAGGGCGAGTACGCCGGGCTGCTCGCGATCAGGGCGTGGCACGCGGCGCGCGGCGAGGCGCACCGCAACGTCTGCCTGATCCCCGAGTCGGCGCACGGCACCAACCCGGCGAGCGCGCAGATGGTCGGCATGAAGGTCGTCGTGACGAAGTGCGACGCCGACGGCAACGTCGACCTCGCCGACCTGCGCCGGCAGTGCGAGGCGCACGCGTCCGACCTCGCGGCGGTGATGATCACCTACCCGTCGACCTACGGCGTGTTCGAGCGCCGCGTCAAGGAGCTGTGCGCGATCGTCCACGAGCACGGCGGCCGGGTCTACGTCGACGGCGCGAACATGAACGCGCTCGTCGGCATCGCCGCGCCGGGGGAGTTCGGCGGCGACGTCAGCCACCTCAACCTGCACAAGACGTTCTGCATCCCGCACGGCGGCGGCGGTCCGGGCGTCGGCCCGGTCTGCGTCGTCGACGACCTGGTGCCCTACCTGCCCGGGCATCGCGCGGGCGGCGTCGGCGGCGCCGAGCCGGCCGTGGGCGCGGTGTCGGCGGCACCGCTCGGCAATGCCGCCGTGCTGCCGATCAGCTGGATGTACATGCGGATGATGGGCAGCGAAGGCCTCGCCGCAGCGACCGAGACGGCGATCCTCTCGGCCAACTACATCGCGGCGCGCCTGGCCGACCATTACGAGCTGCACTTCAGCGGCAACGTGGAGGGCATCAAGGGCGGCGGGGTCGCCCACGAATGCATCCTCGACCTGCGTCCGCTGAAGGACGCGACCGGCGGCCAGCAGGGCATCACCGCCGAGGACGTGGCCAAGCGCCTGATCGACTACGGCTTCCATGCCCCGACGCTGAGCTTTCCGGTGCCCGGCACGCTGATGGTCGAGCCGACCGAAAGCGAGTCGCGCGCCGAGCTCGACCGCTTCTGCGACGCGATGATCGCCATCCGCGCGGAGATCGCCAAGGTCGAGTCAGGTCAATGGCCGCGCGACGACAACCCCCTCAAGAATGCGCCGCACACCGCCGAGGCGCTGCTCGCCGCCGACTGGCCGCACGTCTATTCGCGCGAAGAGGCCGCCTACCCGCTCGCCAGCCTGCGTGCGCAGAAGTACTGGTCGCCGGTCGGCCGCATCGACAACGCCTGGGGCGACCGCAACCTGTCGTGCGCGTGCCCTCCGGTGGCGAGCTACGAGTAGTGGTGCACGAGCGACGCTGTCTTCGCAGCGTCGCCCGCCGGATCACACCGCGTCGTCCCAGCGCGCCGACAGCCGCACCGCGCCGTTGACGATGCCGACCATCGAGTAGGTCTGCGGGAAGTTGCCCCACAGCTCGCCGGTGGTGGCGCTCATGTCCTCCGAGAGCAGGCCGACGTGGTTGCGGCGCGCGAGCAGCGCCTCGAACAGCTCGCGGGCGCGCGCGTGCTGGCCGATGCGGGCGAGCGCGTCGACGCGCCAGAACGAGCAGACGTTGAACGCCGTCTCGGGCCGGCCGAAGTCGTCTTCCGCTTCGTAGCGCCGCATGAACGGGCCGTCGCAAAGCGACTGCTCGAGCGCCTCGACGGTGCGCACGAAGCGGCTGTCGTGCGCCGGCAGGAACCCGACCTCCGCCATCAGCAGCACGCTGGCGTCGAGGTCGCTGCCGCCGAAGCTTTCGACGAACGACTGACGCTTCTCGCTCCAGGCCTGCTCGACGATCTTGGCCTTGATGACGTCGGCGCGCTCGCGCCAGAACGCCTCGCGGTCGGGTCGGCCGAGCACGGTCCCGATCTTGGCGAGCCGGTCGCAGGCGGCCCAGCACATCAGCGACGACGACGTGTGGACGCGCGCCCGCGTGCGCAGCTCCCACATGCCGGCATCGGGCTTGTCGTGCAGCAGCCAGGCCTGCTCGCCCACTTCCTCCAGCGCGGCGAAGTCGCCGGCGTCGGCACGCCGGAACAGGCGATGGTCGTGGAAGGCCTGTGCGGCGCCGAGGACGATGTTGCCGTAGACGTCGTGCTGGAAGTGCTCGTGGGCCTGGTTGCCGACGCGCACCGGCCCCATGCCGCGATAGCCCGCGAGGTGCGGGACGAACGATTCGGAGAGCTGGCGCTCGAGGCCGATGCCGTAGAGCGGCTGCACGTGGCCGTTGTCGGCGCCGCGCACGACGTCGTAGAGCCAGCGCAGGTAGTCCTCCATCGTGCCGACTTCAGACAGGCTGTTGAGCGCGCGCACCACGAAGAACGCGTCGCGCAGCCAGCAGAAGCGGTAGTCCCAGTTGCGCCCGCTGTTGGCCGCCTCGGGGATGCTGGTCGTCATCGCCGCGACGATCGCGCCGGTTTCCTCGAACTGGCAGAGCTTCAAGGTGATCGCCGCGCGGATCACCGCCTCCTGCCACTCGAGCGGCAGCGCGAGGCGGCGCGTCCACTGGCGCCAGTAGAGCGAGGTCTGCTCCTCGAACTCGCGCGCGGTCTCCTCGATGCCGCCGGAGAGCGTCTCGTCGGGGCCGAACAGCAGGCTCACCGGCTCGTGCAGCGAGAACCAGGTGCCGTCGGCAACGTAGGTCGGCGGCGCGTTGGTGGTGAGGCGCAGGGTGCCGCTCGGCAGCACGTAGCGCAGGTGATTGCTGCCGCGCGTGATGGTCGGCACCACGCTTCCCCATTCGCCACGCGGGTTGACGTGGATGCGGATGCGGCAATGCCCCGCCAGGGGGCGGATCCGCCGCACCAGCTGCGCCGGGCGGAAGATGCGGTCGCGGTTGAAGAAGCGCGGCGCGAGGTCGGTGATCTCGACGCCGTTGCCGGCAGCGTCGAGCAGGCGCGTCTTGAGGATCGCGGTGCCATGCTCGTAGTGCTGCTCCACGCGCTCGAGCCCTTCGAGCTCGACGAGCAGGCTGCCCTCCTTGGGCAGACCATTCGCGGAATCGAGCAGCGCGTGGAACACGGGGTCGCCGTCGAAGCGCGGCATGCAGCTCCAGACGATGGCGCCGGCCCGGTCGACGAGCGCGCTGATCGCGCAGTTGCCGATGAGCGCGAGGTCGAGCGAGGCAGCGCGGGGGCTCGTGGCGGAGGCTTCGGCGGGGTGCGTGCTCACGGACGCACCATCGAGTGGCAAGGGGACGGAACGTCGAGGAACGCGTCGGAACCGGTCATGGGTGCGACCAATGTGAGTATTTGCACAAATATACAATGAGGGCGATCCCCAGGCAGGCGCGTTGCATGCGCCGCCGTCCTCCGGCGCCGGTACACGACTTGCTCTTGTACGCCCGCCTCACGCCTCCCGAATGCGATTTCTCACCCTCCAGTTCCGTTTTCTCGCCCCGCTGCTGCTGACGCTCGTCATCGCCGCCTACGCGGCGCAGCCGCTGATGGATGCGCTCACGCTGCGCTGGTTCGCGCGCGACCTGAACGCGCGCGGCGCCCTCGTCACCAACGCCCTGTCCGACTCGATCGCCGACGCGCTGAAGGACTCGAAGGAGCAGCGCCTGCAGGCGCTGTTCGACCGCGCGGTACAGGACGAGCGCCTGTTCGCGGTGGGCCTGTGCACGCTCGAGGGCGACCTGGTGCGGCGCACCGCGCATTTCCCGACCAGCCTCACCTGCCAGCAGGCGGCGAGCGCCGCCTCGCAGGCCGACCCGCGCCTCACGATCGCCGGCGGCCAGGTGCACATCGGCGTGCATCCGGTCGACAGCGACTCGATGCACGTGGCCAACCTCGTGCTGCTGCACGACATGAGCTTCATCGACCGGCGCAGTCAGGACACGCGGCGCTACCTCACGCTGTTCATCGCGGCGCTCGGCCTGGCGATCGCGATGATCACGATGGTGGTCGCGCAGCTCAGCTGGCGCGGCTGGATCGCCGGTGTGCGCGGCATGCTGCGTGGCGAAGGGCTGCTGCGGGCGTCCGATGTATCGCCCGAGGTCGAGCCCATCGCCGAGGAGCTGAAGGCGCGGCTGCGCGACCTCGAAGACGAGTACCGGCGTGCCCTCGGGCCGCAGACCGGCTGGGACCCGGACCGCCTGCGCGGACTGCTGCGCACGCAGCTGCGCGGCGAGCAGGTGATCGTGGTGTCGAATCGCGAGCCCTACATCCACGCGAAGACCGACGACGGGATCGTCGTCAAGCGGCCGGCGAGCGGCCTCGTCGCCGCCGTCGAGCCGGTGATGCGCGCCTGCTCGGGAACCTGGATCGCGCACGGCAGCGGCAGCGCCGACCGCGACGTGGTCGACGCGAACGACCGCGTCGGCGTGCCGCCGGGCCACGCGGAATACACGCTGCGCCGCATCTGGCTGAGCGCCGAAGAGGAACAGGGCTACTACTACGGCTTCGCCAACGAAGGCATGTGGCCGCTCTGTCACGTCGCCCACGTGCGGCCGGTGTTCCGCGAGTCGGACTGGGAGCAGTACAAGGCCGTCAACCAGCGCTTCGCCGACGCGGTGGTCGCCGAGGCGCGCAGCGAGGACCCGGTGGTGCTGGTGCAGGACTACCACTTCGCGCTGCTGCCGGCGATGGTGCGCGCCAGGCTGCCGCGCGCGACCATCCTCACCTTCTGGCACATCCCCTGGCCGAACCCCGAGTCGTTCAGCATCTGCCCGTGGCGGAAGGAAATCCTCGAGGGCATGCTGGGCAGCACCATCCTCGGCTTCCACACCCGCTACCACTGCAAGAACTTCATCGAGACGGTCGACCGCTTCCTCGAGGCACGCATCGAGCACGAGCACTCGATGATCACGTTCAACGACGACGAGACGCTGGTCGAGAGCTACCCCATCTCGATCGAGTGGCCGTCGGACGCCGAGCGCGCGAGCTGGGCGCCGGCGCCCGAGTGCCGGCGCCGCGTGTTCGATCGGCTCGGCCTCGCGGCCGACACGGTGCTCGCGGTCGGCGTCGACCGCTTCGACTACACCAAGGGCATCCTCGAGCGCCTGCACGCGGTCGAGCGTCTGCTCGAGAAGCATCCCGAGTGGATCGGGCGCTTCGTGCTGGTGCAGATCGCCGCGCCGACGCGCGACCTGCTCGAGGAATACCAGCTGTTCCAGCAACGCATCGCGCGCACCACCGAGCGCGTCAACGAGCGCTTCGGCCGGCCGGGCTACAAGCCGATCCTGCTGTTCGCGCAGCACCACGACCACGACGCGCTCACCGAGATGTACCGCGCGGCCGACGTCTGCGTGGTCACCAGCCTGCACGATGGCATGAACCTCGTCTGCAAGGAATTCGTGTCGGTACGCGACGACGAGCAGGGCGTGCTGGTGCTGAGCCGCTTCGCCGGCGCGGCCCGCGAGATGACCGAGGCGCTGATCGTCAACCCGTACCACGTCGAGGAGACCGCCGACGCGCTGCACCGCGCGGCGATCATGCCGCCCGCCGAGCAGCGCGAGCGCATCGCCAGCCTGCGCATGACGGTTCGCGAGAACAACGTGTTCCGCTGGGCCGGTCACATGCTCGCCGACGCCGGTCGCTCGCGCCTGCGCCAGCGCATCGACGAGCGCGTGCAGCGCCACCAGCTCGCCTGACGTGCGGCACCTGTTCAGTCCCGAGGGAGAAGCCGCGCTCGCCACGGTGATGGCGGCGCGTCCGCTGCTCGCGTTCGACTTCGACGGCACGCTGGCGCCGATCGTCGCGCGACCCGACGACGCGCGGCTCGCCCACGGCATCGCAGAGAGCCTGGCGCGCCTCGCCGCCGAGCTTCCGGTCGCGATCGTCAGCGGCCGCGCCGTCGACGACCTCATGAAGCGCCTGCCGTTCGTGCCGCCGTACGTGGTCGGCAACCACGGCGCCGAGGACCCGCTCGCCGGCGGCGCGCCGCCGGCCGCGCTGGACGCCATGCGCGAGCGGCTGCTGGCGCAGGCCGACGTGCTCGGCGCCGTCGGCGTGAGCGTCGAGGACAAGGGTTACTCGCTCGCCCTGCACTACCGGCTCGCCCCCGACCACGCCGCCGCGGCCGCCCAGGTCGCGGGCGTCGTCGCCGACCTGCCGGGCGGCCTCGAGGCCTATCCGGGCAAGCTGGTGATGAACGTGGTCGGCGCCGGTGCGCCCGACAAGGGCGTCGCGGTGGCCCGGCTGGTCGAGCGCTCGGGCGCGAGCCGGGCGGTCTTCATCGGCGACGACGTCAACGACGAGCCGGTGTTCGCCGTTGCCGGCGCCGACTGGCTCACGGTCAGGGTCGGCCGCGACGACCGGCCCTCGCTCGCCCGCTTTTACGTCGAAAACACGGACGAGGTCGCGCACATGCTCGAGCGGATGGTGCGACTGCTGGGCGCGTCAGCCGCCGCGGCCTGACGGCCCATCCAAGGCCGAGGAACGCTCGACGCCACGGCTGAGTCGCGGCGCATGCCGCTACGCCGCGCCTCTGCCGACCCGTCGCGCCAGCGCGTCGTCGAGCGCCTGGTTCGCACCGCGCAGTGCGGCGTCGGCCGGCGCGGCGATGACGCGTGTCGGGATCGCCGACAGGTACGCCCTGAAGCGCCCCTTGTTCTCGAAGCGCGCGCGGAAAGGCGAGGCGTCGATGCGGTCGCCGAAACGCGGCACGATGCCGCCGGCGATGTAGACGCCGCCGCTCGCGCCGAGCGTGAGTGCGAGATTGCCGGCGAAGCTGCCGAGAAAGCCGAAGAAGCGTTCGACGGTGCGCACGCAGCGCGCATCGCTGCCGGCGATCGCGCGGTCGACGATCTCGGGTGCACCCAGCAACTCGCTCTTCTCACCGTCGAGGAGAGCGTGTGCGCGATGAAGGTTGACGAGACCCTGGCCCGACAGCACCCGTTCGGCCGATACGTGGCCGAGCTCCTCGCGCAGCAGCGCCAGCAGGCGCTCGTCAATGGCGTCGTCGGCCGCGAGCGTCGCGTGCCCGCCCTCTCCGACGATCGGCACCCAGCCCGCGCCGGAATGGACCGCGCCGCCGACGCCGAGCCCGGTGCCGGGTCCGAGCACCGCGAGCGTGCCGTGCTCGACCGCGGTGCCGCCTCCCACGCCGCGGTGCGCGTCGGCGCCGAGCCCCGGAATCGCGAGCGCGACCGCGGCGAAGTCGTTCAGCACGACGAGCTCGCCGAGATCGAAGCGCTCGCGGATCGCGGCGATCGAGAACGACCAGGCGAGGTTCGTGAACGACACGACGTCGCCCGCAACCGGCGTCGCGACGCCGATCGCGGCCGCGCGCGGCCGCTCCAGCGCGGCCTCGGCGAGATAGCGCTCGATCGCCGCGTCGAGCCCGGCGTGCTCGCGGCAGAGGTAGACGCGCACGTTCGTGATCGCGGCGCCCGGCGCCTCGATCCAGCCGAACCGCGCGTGGGTGCCGCCGACGTCGCCGACGAGGCGCGGATGGCTGGCGTCGTCCGCCGGGCTCACGACCGGCCCTGCCCGCGGGCTGCAGACCGGCCGCGCGTCGGCCCTGGCTGTTCGTCGATGGGCACGTGCCCGCGCCGCGGCATGGCGGCGTCGCAGCGCATCACAGCTCCGCGAGCGGTGTCCGGGCCGCGTCGGCGTCGACCTGCAGGACGGCGATGAGCTTCTCGAGGTCGTGCTCGATGCGCTGCAAGGTCCGCGCGTCCAGCGCGGCAAGCGCATCCGGGAGCACGCCGGCGAACGGCGCGGGGCTGCGCTCGAGCAGCTCGGCGCCCGCCGGCAGCAGGTGCAGGCGCACCGCGCGGCGATCCGTCGGGTCGCGCGCGACGCTGATCAGCTCGCGCTCGGCGAGCGAGCGCACCAGGTTGCTCGCGGTCGACTGGTGGATGTTCATCGCCGCGGCGAGCGCGCGCACCCCGGCATCCGGAGTGGCCTGGATGATGCTGAGCGCCCAGACCTGCGCGCCGCCGAGACCGACCTGCTTCTCCACCTGGCGGAAGTGCGTCTTGACGGCGTTGAAGACGACGCGGAACTGGCGCAGCACGCGCTGCGCGGCGTCGCCCGGCGGCAGACCCTGCGCCAGCGCGCGCCGACGCCGGGCGACGGCGGAGCGCCGCGGGGCCGGCGTCACGGGCGCGGGCGGGCGGGGAGCAGGTGCGGCATCCAACGCGGTCATACCTTTGTGCAAATCCTATCGCGGCACCGGCTCCGGCCGCATGGCCGTGCCGCGAGCAGGCTTGTTCGGCGCCTGGCCGTGGCCCCCCGAGCGGCGCGAGATCTCGAACGAGGCCGTCGTTGTGCGGGCCGGCGCGCCCTGCGCCCGCACCGCCCTCAAGCGCTCGGCGGCGCCTGCGCCGGGATCGGTCCGACCGGCAGGCTGACGTCGCCGCACTGCGCACGCTGGCGCAGCGCGTGGTCCATCAGGACCAACGCGAGCAGCGCCTCCGCAATCGGGGTTGCGCGGATGCCGACACACGGGTCGTGACGGCCGAAGGTCTCGACCGTCGTCGGCGCACCGGCGCGGTCGACCGAGCGGCGCGGCGTGCGGATCGAGCTGGTCGGCTTGATCGCGAGCGAGACCGTGATGTCCTGCCCCGTCGAGATGCCGCCGAGCACGCCGCCCGAACGATTGGCGGCGAACCCTTCCGGCGTGAGCTCGTCGCCGTGCACCGAGCCACGCTCGGCAACCGCCGCGAACCCGGCGCCGATCTCGACGCCCTTGACGGCGTTGACGCCCATCATGGCGTAGGCAATATCGGCGTCGAGCTTGTCGTAGAGCGGCTCCCCGAGGCCGACCGGAACGCCGCGCGCGATCACGTCGATGCGCGCGCCGCAGCTGTCGCCCTCGCGCCGCAGCTGGTCCATGTAGGCCTCGAGGCGCGGAATGTCGGTCGCGTTGGCGGCGAAGAACGGGTTGTTCGGGACGTGCTCTTGCGACTCGAACGGCACCACGATCTCGCCGAGCTGGCTCAGGTGCCCGGCGAAGGTGGTGCCGTGGCGCTCGCGCAGCCACTTCTTCGCGATCGCGCCGGCGGCCACGGTCGGCGCGGTGAGGCGTGCCGACGAGCGCCCGCCGCCACGAGGGTCGCGCAGCCCGTACTTGTGGTGGTACGTGTAGTCGGCGTGGCCGGGGCGGAAGGTGTCGAGGATGTTGCCGTAGTCGCGGCTGCGCTGATCGGTGTTGCGGATCAGCAGCGCGATCGGCGTTCCGGTGGTGCGGCCCTCGTAGACGCCCGACAGGATCTCGACCTGGTCGGCCTCGCTGCGCTGGGTGACGTGGCGCGAGGTTCCCGGCCGGCGCCGGTCGAGGTCGGGCTGGATGTCGGCTTCCGAGAGCGCCATGCCCGGCGGGCAGCCGTCGACCACGCAGCCGATCGCGGGACCGTGGCTCTCGCCGAAGTTGGTGACGCGGAACAGAAGGCCGAAGGTGCTGCCGGACATGGGTGGGCGACGCCGCGAGGCGATCGGGAAGCGCCGGCCGTGCGCCAATGAAAACACCGCCCGCAGGCGGTGTCGGCACGGTCGATCGGGAGCGGGATTCTAAGCGGCCGTCCGACGCTAGTTGGCCGCCGGGCGCTCGTCGCGGCCTTCGACCGGCCAGTCGCGGATGTAGGCCTTGAGCATGCGGTTTTCGAAGTCCTGGCTGTCGACCACCGCCTTGGCGACGTCGTAGAAAGAGATCACGCCCATCAGCGTGGTCTGCGCCATGACCGGCATGTAGCGCGCGTGACGGCCGAGCATCATGCGGCGCACTTCGTCGATCTCGGTGTCGGGCGTGCAGGTGAGCGGGTGGTCGTCCATCACGTGACGCACCAGCGAGTTGCCGAGCGCACCACCGTTCTGCACCACCGCCTGGATCACTTCGCGGAAAGTCAGCATGCCGACGAGCTCGCCGCGCTGCATGACGACCAGGGAGCCGATGTCCTGCTCCGACATGCAGCTCACGGCCTTTGCGAGCGAATCGTCCGGAGACACGGTGAACAGCGTTCCCCCCTTGACGCGCAGGATGTCGCTGACTTTCATGGGGCTCTCCTCGGGGTGGCTGCGATTCAATATAGCCCACAATGCCGGCGCGCAACACCCGCCGCGAACCGAGGCAGCATGGCCGGCCACTCGACTCCAGGCTTCGACACCCTCGCGCTGCACGCCGGCGCGGCGCCCGACCCTGCCACCGGGGCGCGCGCGGTGCCGATCCACCTCAGCACCTCGTTCGTGTTCGAGAGCAGCGAGCACGCCGCCGCGCTGTTCGACATGGAACGCTCCGGCCACGTCTACAGCCGGATCTCGAACCCCACCAATGCGGTGCTCGAGGAGCGCGTCGCGGCGCTCGAAGGCGGCGTCGGCGCGATCGCCACCGCGAGCGGCCAGGCCGCGCTGCACCTCGCGATCGTGACGCTCGCGGGCGCCGGCTCGCACATCGTCGCGTCGAGCGCGCTCTACGGCGGCTCGCACAACCTGCTGCACTACACGCTGCGCCGCTTCGGCATCGGGACGACGTTCGTCAAGCCGGGCGACCTCGACGCCTGGCGCGCCGCGATCCGCCCCGAGACGCGCCTGCTGTTCGGCGAGACGCTCGGCAACCCCGGGCTCGACGTGCTCGACATCCCGGCAATCTCGGACCTGGCGCACGAGAACGGCCTGCCCCTGCTGGTGGACTCGACGTTCACCACGCCCTGGCTGATGAAGCCATTCGAGCACGGCGCCGACCTCGTCTACCACTCGGCGACCAAGTTCCTGTCCGGCCACGGCACCGTGATCGGCGGCGTGCTGGTCGACTCCGGTCGCTTCGACTGGGACGACGCAACCGCGCGCTTCGGGCGCTTCACCGAGCTGACGCGGCCGTACGAAGGCTTTCACGGCATGGTGTTCAGCGAGGAGAACACGGTTGGCGCGTTCCTGCTGCGCGCGCGCCGCGAAGGCCTGCGCGATTTCGGCGCCAGCATGAGCCCGCACACCGCGTGGCTGATCCTGCAGGGCATCGAGACGCTGCCGCTGCGCATGGCGCGCCACGTCGAGAACACGCGCAAGGTGGTCGGCTTCCTCGCGAGCCACCCGATGGTCGCGCGCGTCGGCTACCCCGAGCTGGAGAGCCACCCCGATCAAGCGCTCGCCCGACGCCTGCTGCCGCGCGGCTGCGGGTCGGTGTTCAGCTTCGACCTCGCCGGCTCACGTGCGCAGGGCGCCGCCTTCGTCGACGCGCTGCAGATCTTCTCGCACCTGGCCAACGTCGGCGACTGCCGCTCGCTGGTGATCCACCCGGCGTCGACCACGCACTTTCGCATGGACGACGCGGCGCTCGCGCAGGCCGGCATCGGCGCCGGCACGATCCGCCTCTCGATCGGCCTCGAGGACGCCGACGATCTCATCGACGACCTGAAGCGGGCGCTGAAAGTGGCGCAGCGCGCCGGCGGCTGAGGCGGCACCCGGCATGGACATCGCACTGCCCGACGGGCGCACCGCTTACGCCTACACCGGCGGCAAGCCGTTCGATGCCGACCTGCCGACCGTCGCGTTCATTCACGGCGCGCTCAACGACCACAGCGTGTGGACCCTTCTGGCGCGCTGGTTCGCGCACCACGGCCACGGCGTGCTCGCGGTCGACCTGCCCGGCCACGGCCGCAGCCACGGCCCGGCGCTCGAGAGCGTCGAGGCGATGGCCGACTGGCTGCTCGGCGTGCTCGACGCGGTGGGTGCGAGCCGCGCCAGCCTCGTCGGTCACAGCATGGGATCGCTGATCGCGCTCGAAGCCGCTGCGCGCGCACCGCAGCGCGCGCGCCACCTGGTGATGATCGCCACTGCGGTGCCGATGACGGTTTCGCCGATGCTGCTCGAGATGGCCGCGAACGATCCCCCCGCCGCCATTGCCAGCGTCAATGCGTGGTCGCACTCCACGCATGCGGCCAAGCCGTCGCACCCGGGCCCCGGTTCATGGCTGCACGGCGGCAACGCGGCGCTGATGCACCGCATGCAGGCGAAGGACCCCTCGAGCAACCTGTTCCTCACCGACTTCCGCGCCTGCAACGCCTACGCCGGCGGTCTTGCCGCCGCGGAGCGGATCGAGTGCCCGGCCACGATCGTGATCGGCGCTCGCGACCAGATGACGCCGCCCCGCAGCGCCAGGGCCGTCGCCGAAGCCTTGCGCGTCGCGCCGCAGACGATCGATGCGGGACACGCCCTCATGACCGAGGGCTCGGAAGCGCTGCTCGGCGTGCTGCGCCATGCAATCCTCCGCTGACGTGGAACACGAGCAGAACGGCTCGGCAGATGCGACCGAGGGCCGCCGGCCAGCGCCCGTGCTCGCCCCCCGCGACGATGCAAGACCTGCGTGCAAGGACTCGACCGAGGTCGCGCGCCACTACGGCAACATGCGATTCGCCATGTTCACGGTCTTCTCGGCCGTCACCGGCGGCCTGCTCGCCTTCCCGTTCTCGGCAGCGGGGTCGGCGTTCCTGTGGGCGCCGGGCTCAGCCCGTCACCAGTTCCTGCTGGGGGCCGCCGGTCTCGTGCTCGCCGTGCTCTTCACGGCGGCCGAGTGGCGCATCTCGCAGCTGGTCGCCTTCTATCAGGAAGCCGCCTTCAACAAACATGACTTCCCGCGACCCGGCGGTCACCGCATCTGGAAGGGGGTGATCATGGTGACCATGCTCGCGCCCTACATCCTCTCGGCCATCTTCTGGCTGCTGTACCTGCACGGCAGCCTCGTCATCCCGGTGTCGCGGAGCTGATCGGAGCCGACGCCCGGCGAGCGCCAGGGCTCAGTCGGCGCTCCGGCCCAGCAACGCCAGCAACCCCGCCTCGTCGATCACCGCGACGCCGAGCGCCTGCGCCTTGTCGAGCTTCGAGCCCGCCTCGGCCCCGGCCACCACCCAGTCGGTCTTCTTCGACACCGAGCCGGCGACCTTGCCGCCGAGCGACTCGATCATCTCCTTGGCCGCTTCGCGGGTCAGCGTGGGCAGCGTGCCGGTCAGCACGAAGGTCTTGCCGGCGAACGCGAGCGGCACCGCTTCGGCGGCGCCTTCGCTCTCGGGCCACTCGAAGCCGGCGCCGAGCAGCCCGTCGATCACCGCCTGGTTGTGTTCTTCGGCGAAGAACGCGTGCACGCTCTCGGCGACGATCGGCCCGACGTCCGGCACGTCGAGCAGCTGCGGCAAATCGGCGCGACGCAGGCGCTCGAGGTTGCCGAAGTGGCGCGCCAGGTCCTTGGCCGTGGTCTCGCCCACGTGGCGGATGCCGAGCCCGTAGAGGAAGCGCGCGAGCGTCGTCTTGCGGCTCGCCGCGATGTTGGCGACCAGGTTGTCGGCGCTCTTCTCGCCCATGCGCTCGAGCGACTGCAGCGTCTGGCTGCTCAGCGCGTAGAGATCGGGGAGCGACTTCACCAGGCCGGTGTCGACGAGCTGGTCGACGATCTTCTCGCCGAGCCCTTCGATGTCGAGCGCGCGCCGGCCGGCGAAGTGGAGGATCGCGAACTTGCGCTGTGCCGGACAGAAGAGGCCGCCGGTGCAGCGATGGTCGACGCCGCCCTTCTCGCGCACGACCGCGCTCGCGCACACGGGGCACGCGCCCGGCATGCGGAAGTTCGGCACGTACCCCGGGCGCGGCTTCGACACGCGGCCGACCACCTCGGGAATGACGTCGCCGGCGCGCCGCACGATCACGTCGTCGCCGACGCGAACGCCCTTGCGACGCACCTCGAAGAGGTTGTGCAGCGTCGCGTTCGACACCGTCGTGCCGCCGACGAACACCGGCTCGAGCTTGGCGACCGGCGTGAGCTTGCCGGTGCGGCCGACCTGGATGCCGATGTCGTTGAGGCGCGTGGTGCGCTCCTGCGCCGGGTACTTCTGCGCCACCGCCCAGCGCGGCTCGCGCGACTTGAAGCCGAGGCGCTCCTGCAGCGCACGGTCGTCGACCTTGTAGACGACGCCGTCGATCTCGTACGGCAGCGATGCGCGGCGTGCGGCGATGGCCTCGTGGAACGCGACCAGGCCTGCGGCGCCGAGCACGCGCTCGTGGAGCGGGCTGGCCGGCAGCCCGATCGCGTCGAACGCGTCGAGCACGCCGTTCTGCGTGGCCGGTACGTCCCAGCCTTCGACTGCCCCGAGCCCGTACGCGAAGAAGCTGAGCGGGCGCCTGGCGGCGTTGCGCGCGTCGAGCTGGCGCACCACGCCGGCGGCGGCGTTGCGCGGGTTGACGAACACCTTCTCGTTCTTAGCGCCGCTTTCGATGAGCTTCCTCTGCCGCTCGTTGAGCGCAGCGAAGTCGTCGAGGCGCATGAAGACCTCGCCGCGGACCTCGAGCACCGCCGCGTCGACACCCTTGAGGCGCTTGGGCACCGAGGCGATCGTGCGCACCGTGTGCGTCACGTCCTCGCCGGTCTCGCCGTCGCCGCGCGTGGCGGCCCGAACCAGTTCGCCGCGCTCGTAGCGCAGGTTGATCGCGAGGCCGTCGAACTTCAGCTCGGCGCAGTAGGCGACCGGCGGGTCGGCCTCGCCGAGGCCGAGCGCCTTGCGCACGCGGGCGTCGAACTTCTCGGCGCCGCTGGCGGTGGTGTCGGTCTCGGTGTTGATCGACAGCATCGGCACGCTGTGCCGCACCGGCTCGAGGCCCTCGAGCACCGCGCCGATGACGCGCTGGGTCGGCGAGTCGGCCGTCGCCAGCTCGGGATGCGCCCCCTCGATCGCCTGCAGTTCCTGGAACAGCGCGTCGTAGTCGGCGTCGGGGATCTCGGGCGCATCGCGGACGTAGTAGCGCTCGGCGTGGTACTCGATCAGCCGGCGCAGCTCGGCGGCGCGCGCAGCGATGGTGCCGTCGAGGTCGAGGGCATCGCCAGCCGACACAGCGGCGCGCTCGCGCCCGGCACCCGCTGCCGGCGCCGCGTCGCTGGCACGATCGGCGTCGATCGGAGACGGCGCTCCCTCACCCGGGGCTGCGCCGACAGCGGCCAGCTTGCCTTCGGGGGCCGAGCGCGACGTCGAGGCCGCCACGGCGCTCAGGCCGCGAACGCGGCCGCGTGGACGCGTGGCACCGACCGCATCAGCTGAACAGCCGGCGCGCCGCCGGCGAGCCGGCTGCGAGGTCGCGTGCCTCGAGCGCGGCGTAGAGCTGGCCGAGCGCGCGCTGGATCGCGGCGAAGCCTTCGGGCGTCAACGGCCGCTCGCTGTCGTCGACGATGGCGGCGTCCATGCCGACCGCGAGCGCCTGCGCGGTCGCCTGCCAAGCGACGAACGGCTCGGCCGACGCCGGCGTCTGCGGCACGTCGAAGCTGAGCGTGGCGTCGCGCACCGCGCTGAGGTCGGGCTCCTCGGCGAGCGCGGCCTGCGGGTCGAAGGTCAGCGTCAGCACGGGCGGGTCGCCTTCTTCCGCGCCGGGATAGACCAGCCGCCCCGGCACCGAGCCCGGCATGAAGCCGTGGCGGCGTGCGTGCTGCTGGATGTAGCCGGGGCTCCACGCCGACGAGCGCGCGCGCAGATGCACCGCGAGCTGCGCGTCGTGCTGGCTCGCGAACGCGTCGAGCTCGCGCGCGCGTGCCATCACGTCGAGCATGTCGGGGAAGTCGGCGCTCGCGCCGATCGCCTCGGCGTACGCCTGGATGCGGTGCACGAACTCGGAGTACTCGATCTCGTTGAGCGCGCCGCTGCGGCTCGCGAGCTGGATGCCGGCCTGGAGCTCGCCGTAGCGCTGCCCCGGCGTCGGCGGCTCCCATGCACCGGTGGCGACGTTGTGGCCTTCGATCTGGAACGGCTTGCTGCCGACGTGCCGGGTCGCGGGCAGGTGGCTTGCGGCGAGTTCGCCGGTCACCGGCGCGTCGACTGCGATCACCGCGAACGCGTCGATCAGCGCGTCGAGCGGGAGCACGTTGCGACGCGGCCCGGGACGCGCCAGCGTGGCCTCCTCGGCGATGGGCGCGTCGGGGCCGATCGCCGGCTCGATGCGACCCGGGGTCGCGCCCGCGCCGGCTGCGGCATCGCCCGTGGTCGACGCGAACGCCGGGTCCTCGCGCGTGTCAGGCGGCAGCGCGCGCTTGGGCCCGGCGCGGCGCGCCGACCAGGCGCCGTGGGCGACGATCGCGATCAGCACGACGACGCCCAGCGACGCCAGTGCGATCTGCAGGTTGCTCAGGTTCAGGTGTTCCATTCAGGCAGGGTCCGTCAAAGCCGACTCACGCTCGCGCCGCCGCGCGCCGGCAATCGGCGCGCCGGGAGGTCCTCGCAACGACCGCCCCCGGCGGCCTCATGCCGCTTCCGCGAGGCGCATCGCCGCCGGCATGTCGACGCTGACAATGCGCGAGACGCCCTGCTCCTGCATCGTCACGCCGATCAGCTGCTGGGCCATCTCCATCGCGATCTTGTTGTGGCTGATGAAGAGGAACTGCGTGCTCGCCGACATCTCCTTCACCAGCTTGGCGTAGCGCTCGGTATTGGCGTCGTCGAGCGGCGCGTCGACCTCGTCGAGCAGACAGAACGGCGCCGGGTTGAGCTGGAAGATCGCGAACACCAGCGCGATCGCGGTGAGCGCCTTCTCGCCCCCCGAGAGCAGCTGGATCGAGCTGTTCTTCTTGCCGGGTGGCTGCGCCATCACCTGCACGCCGGCGTCGAGGATCTCGTCGCCGGTCATCACGAGCCTGGCGTTGCCGCCGCCGAACAGCGTCGGAAACATGCGGCCGAAGTGCGCGTTGACCTGCTCGAAGGTGGTGCCGAGCAGCTCGCGCGTCTCGAGGTCGATCTGCCGGATCGCCGCCTCGAGCGTGTTCATCGCCTCCGTGAGGTCGGCGTTCTGCGCGTCGAGGAAGGTCTTGCGCTCGCGCGATGCGGTGAGCTCGTCGAGTGCCGCGAGGTTGACCGCGCCGAGCGCCTCGATCTCGCGGTTCAGTCGATCGATCTGCGTCTGCAGACCCGTGAGCTTCACGCTGTCGGTCTCGATCGACGCCGCCACCGCGTCGAGGTCGGCGTCCGCGCTGGTGAGCTGCTCGAGGTACTGCGCGGCGCCGAGCTGCGCCGCCTGCTCTTCGAGCTGCAGCTTGGTGATGCGGTCGCGCAGTGGCTGCACGCCCTGCTCGATGCCCATCCGGCGCTCGTCGGCGCGGCGCAGCGCCTGTGCGAGCTCGTCGTAGGTGCGGCGCTGCGCCGCGAGTGCGGCTTCGCAGGCGGCCTTGCGTTCGAGCGCCGCGTGCAGCTGCTCCTGAGCGTCCGCGTCGGTCAGGCTGGCGAGCTCGTCGGCGAGACCTGCGTCGGCGCTCTCGTTGGCGGCGAGCTGCTGGTTCGCGGTCTCGATCGAGCGCTCGAGCTCCGCCAGCCGCGCGGCCAGCGAACGACCGCTGAACTGCGCCTCCTGAGCCCGGCGCTCGGCGGCGCGCAAGGTGTCGCGCGCGGCGGCGAGCGCCTGCTCGCGCTCGGTGACCGCGCGGTCGAGCTCGACCTGGCGCTGCTGCACCGCCGCCAGCTCGCCCTGCAGCGCGGCGACCCGTTCTGCGTTGCCGGCGAGGCGCTGGTCGAGCTCGCCCAATTGGGTGTCGATGGCGCCGAGCTCGTCGGCGAGCTGATGACGGCGTCGCTCGGTCTGCTCGGCGCGTTGCGTGGTCTGCAACCACTCGACCTGCAGCGCGTGGGCGCGTGCCTGCGCGGCGTGCGCCTGCTGGCGCAGCACGCCGAGCTGGGTGGTGGCTTCGGCGACCGCCGCCTCGGCCCGCCCGACCGCGCCCTTGGCCTCGTCGGCGATCAGCTGCTGGGCCCGCGTCTGGCGGTCGAGGTTGGCGATCTCCTGCGCCCGCGCCAAGAGGCCCGCCTGCTCGGAGTCGGGCGCGTAGAAGCTCACCGAGTGCGCACCGACCGCGTGGCCGTCGCGAGTCATGATCACCTCGCCGGCGCCCAGGCTGGCCCGCGCGTCGAGCGCGGTCGCGAAGTCGGGCGCGGTGTAGACGCCGCTCAGCCAGTCGGCGAGCAGGGCGTCGAGGCCGGGGTCGCCCGGCTGCAGCAGCTGCGCGAGGCGCGGCAGCGCACCGGACGCGCGCGGTGCCGCGGCGCTTGCCGGCGTGTAGAACGCGAGGCGCGCCGGCGGGGCGTCGGACGCGAACGCGGCGACACTGCCGAGCTGGCTCACCTCGAGCGCACCGACGCGTTCACGCAGCGCCGCTTCGAGCGCGGTCTCCCAGCCGGCCTCGATGCGGATGCGCGTCCAGAGCGCGGCGACGCCGTTCAGCTTGTGCCTGGCGAGCCACGGCTTGAGCTTGCCCTCGACCTGCACGCGCTCCTGCAGCGCCCGCAGCGCCTGCAGGCGGGCGGCGAGCTGGGCGTGCTTGGCGCTTTCGGCGTTCAGCTCGGCCTGGCTGGCACGGCGCGCCTCGTCGAGCGCGGGCAGCGCGGCGCTCGCGTCCGCAAGCCTGGCGTCGGACGCGGCCCGCGCCTCCTCGGCGCCGGCGAGCTGCGCGCGCAGCTTGTCGATCAGCTCGGCGTCGGGTGCGGCCAGGCCCTTCTCCTCGGCGGCGAGGCGACCGCGCCGCGCGAGGGCGACGCCACGCTGCTCGTTGATGTTGCGGGCCTCGGCGCCGAGCAGCGACAGCTGCTGCTGCACGCCCGCAACGACGCTGCGCTGCGTCTGGCTGCGCGAGCGCGCCTCGCGCACTTCGGCATCGAGGTCGCGCAACGCCTTGCCGTGGGTCTCGACCTCGACGGCTGCCTGCGCCGCGTCGTCGCTGGCGCCGGACTGCCGCTCGGCGGTGCTCGCCCGTTCGGCGAGCGCGTCGTCGCGACGCGCCGCCCAGCGCGCGCTCTGCGCGGCAAGCTCGGCACGCCGCTCCTCGACGCGCCGCCGGCCTTCGGCCACGTAGCGGATGCGCTCCTGCAGCCGGCTCACCTCGAGCGCCGCTTCGCCCAGCGTCCCCTGGGCGGCGTGCAGTTGCTCGTTCGCCGCGAAGTGCTCCTCGCGCACCTGCTCGAGCCCGGCTTCGGCGTCGCGCAACTGGGCGCTGCGCGCATCGAGCGCGGTCGTGGCCTCGATGACCGCCTGCCTGACCCGTGCCTCCTCGGCGGCGGCGTCGCGATGCCTGAGGAACCACAGCTGGTGCGTCTTCAGCTGCGCCTGCTGCTGCAGCGTGCGGTAGCGCCCCGCGACCTCGGCCTGGCGTTCGAGCTTGACGAGGTTCTGGTTCAGCTCGCGCAGGATGTCCTCGACGCGCGTCAGGTTCTCGCGCGTGTCCTTGAGGCGAACCTCGGTCTCGCGGCGCCGGTCCTTGTACTTCGAGACGCCCGCGGCCTCTTCGAGGAAGAGGCGCAGCTCCTCGGGGCGGCTCTCGATGATCCGAGAAATGGTGCCCTGGCCGATGATCGCGTAGGCGCGTGGCCCCAGGCCGGTGCCGAGGAACACGTCCTGCACGTCGCGCCGCCGCACCGGCTGGTTGTTGATGTAGTAGCTGCTGGTCCCGTCGCGCGTCAGCACGCGCTTGACCGCGATCTCGCCGAAGCGGTTCCACTGCCCGCCGGCACGGCCCGACTCGTTGTTGAAGACGAGCTCGACGCTGGCGCGGCCGGCGGGCTTGCGCAGATCCGAGCCGTTGAAGATCACGTCCTGCATCGACTCGCCGCGCAGCTCGCTCGCCTTGCTCTCGCCGAGGACCCAGCGCACCGCGTCCATGATGTTGGACTTGCCGCAGCCGTTGGGTCCGACGACGCCGACGAGCTGGCCGGGAAGCTGGAAGTGGGTGGGCTCGACGAACGACTTGAAGCCGCTCAGCTTGATCGAGTTGAGTCGCATCGGCGCCCTGTCCGCACCCGCGCCGTGTGCGCCAAGTGCTTGATTCTGCTGGGGAAAAGACCGCCTGACGCGGTGCTTCGAGGGGCCGGATGATAGCATCGCGGGCTCTCCCGAAACCCGACTGCCGGACCCCTGATGACCGCTTCCCAGACCTCGCCCGGCGTGTCCGAGCGCCAAGCCGCTGCCGCCGGCGCCGCCGTCGAGGTCGGCGAACGCGCCCGCCCGGCGACGCCGCCGTCACTGCCGGCGCGCCGCCTCGACGTGTTCCCGAACCCGGCTGCCGAGCGCGACTACCTGATCGAGTTCCAGGTTCCCGAGTTCACCTGCAACTGCCCGCTCACCGGCCAGCCCGACTTCGCGCAGTTCTGGATCGACATGATCCCGGGCGACACCTGCATCGAACTCAAGAGCCTCAAGCTCTACTTCTGGAGCTACCGCAACGAGGGCGCCTTCCACGAGAAGGTCACCAACTCGATCGCCGACGACATCGTCGCCGCCGCCAAGCCGCGCTGGCTGCGCATCAGCGCAAAGTGGAACGTGCGCGGCGGCATCTACACCAACGTCGTCGTCGAGCACCGCGGCGACGGCTGGCGACCCGCCGAGGGCTGGACGGCGCCGCCGGTGCGCTGAGGCTCAGCGCGCCGCCGCGGCTCGCGCCGTGCGTCGCTGCGCCGCGGGCTCGGGTGGCCCTTGGCGGCATCGACGCGTCGACGACACCGGTCGCTGACGCGAGCGCGCGCCTCAGCGCCGCTCCGGGGCGGGCTTGCCGGTCGGCACGTCGGTCGGACCGCCGGTGACGCCGTCGAGGCCGCCACCGTCGCCACCCGCGCCACCGCCCACGCCCGGCGTCACCGCGCTCGGTCCACCCGGGCCCTGACCGACCGAGCCGCTTTCGGTGGCGTCGGCATCGGTGTCGGGACGGTCGGGCGAGGCATTGGTGTTGGGCGACGAAGCATCGGGGCGCGTGGTCATGGCGAACTCCTGCAGACGTGGTCGACCCGCTTCAGCATCCACCATGCCCGCCAGGCACGAGCACCCGAGCCCGGCGCGCGACACCAGGCGCACATCGCCGACGTGCCAGGCTCGCAACGAATGAAGCGCGAACCTTGCCGCCGATAATCGTGCGATGAATCCGCTGCTGACCCGCCTCACCGCGTATCCCTTCGAGCGCTGGCGAGCCCTCACGCGCGACGTCACGCCGAACCCGGCCCTGCGGCCGATCTCGCTCGGCATCGGCGAACCGCGCCACGCGACGCCCGACCTCGTGAAGGAGGCGCTGCTCGCCAACCTCGACGGCCTCGCACGCTATCCGGCGACCGCGGGCGACCCGGCGTTGCGCGAAGCGATGGCCGCGTGGGCCGGCCGGCGCTACGGCGTGATGCTCGACCCTTCGACACAGGTGCTGCCGGTCAACGGCTCGCGCGAAGCGCTGTTCGCGCTGGCGCAGACGGTGGTCGACCCGACCCGCGACGCGGTGGTGGTGAGCCCCAATCCGTTCTATCAGATCTACGAAGGCTCGGCCCTGCTCGCGGGCGCGCGCCCGGTCTACGCCAACAGCGTCGAGGTCGAGGGCCGGCGCGGTCGCTTCGAGACGCGCTGGCAGGACGTCGACGACGCCGACTGGACGAAGACGCAGCTCCTCTACGTGTGCTCGCCCGGCAACCCGACCGGCTCGGTGGCGTCGCTTGCCAAATGGCAGGTCCTTTTCGAGCTGAGCGACCGACACGGCTTCGTGATCGCGTCGGACGAGTGCTATTCCGAGATCTACACCGGCGACGAGGCGCCGCTCGGCGGGCTCGAAGCCGCGCGGCGCCTGGGCCGCAGCGACTTCCGCAATCTCGTCGTTCTGACGAGCCTTTCCAAGCGCTCCAACGTGCCGGGCCTGCGCTCGGGCTTCGTCGCCGGCGACGCCGCGGTGATGAAGAGCTTTTTGCTCTACCGCACCTATCACGGCAGCGCGATGGGGCCGGCGGTGCAGCAGGCGAGCATCGCCGCCTGGAACGACGAAGCCCACGTCGAGGCGAACCGCGCGCAGTACCGCGCCAAGTTCGAGGCGGTGCTGCCGATGCTCGAGCCGGTGCTCGACGTCGGCGCACCGGACGCGAGCTTCTACTTGTGGGCAAAAGTGCCGGGCGGCGACGACATCGCGTTCGCCCGTGAATTGCTCGCTCAATACAATGTGTCGGTCCTGCCCGGGAGCCTGCTCGCGCGCGAGTCGCAGGGCGTCAACCCGGGAGCCGGCCGCATCCGGATCGCCCTGGTCGCCGAACTCGCCGACTGCATCGCAGCCGCCGAACGCATCGTCGATCACGTCCGATCCGCCCGATCCGCCCAACCACTGCAGGACTTCCGATGACCCAACAGCTGCAAAGCACGATCGAACTCGCGTGGGACAGCCGCGCATCGATCAACCCGGCCAACAGCCCCGAGATCCGCAGCGCCGTCGACGAGGTGCTGGCTGGGCTGAACAACGGCACCATCCGCGTCGCCGAGCGCCAGGGCGTCGGGCATTGGACCGTCAACCAGTGGGTCAAGAAGGCGGTGCTGCTGAGCTTTCGCCTGTGCGAGAACCGCCTCATGCACGCCGGCGAGCTGGCGTTCTTCGACAAGGTCGACCCCAAGTTCTCGCACCTCGACGAAGCGACGATGCGCGAAACCGGCGTGCGCGTGGTGCCACCCGCGGTCGCACGCCACGGCTCGTTCCTCGGCAAGAACGTGGTCATGATGCCGAGCTTCGTGAACATCGGCGCCTACGTCGACGAGGGCACGATGGTCGATGCCTGGGCCACCGTCGGCTCGTGCGCCCAGATCGGCAAGAACGTGCACCTCTCGGGCGGCGTCGGCATCGGCGGCGTGCTCGAGCCGATGCAGGCCAACCCGACCATCATCGAGGACAACTGCTTCATCGGCGCGCGCTCCGAAATCGTCGAAGGCGTGATCGTCGAGGAGAACTCGGTGATCTCGATGGGCGTGTTCATCGGCCAGAGCACCAAGATCTACGACCGCGCGACGGGCCAGGTGAGCTACGGGCGCGTGCCGGCGGGGTCGGTGGTCGTGAGCGGCTCGCTGCCGAGCGCCGACGGCTCGCACAGCCTCTACTGCGCGGTGATCGTCAAGCGCGTCGACGCGCAGACGCGCGCCAAGACCAGCATCAACGAACTGCTGCGCAGCTGAGGCGGCGCGGCTTGACGAAAGGAGCGGCATGAGCAGCGGGAACATGGAGCGGGTGCTCCGGCTGATGTCCGAGAAGGGCGCGTCCGACGTCTACCTTTCGGCGAGCTCGCCGATCCTCATCAAGATCAACGGCCAGCTGCTGCAGCTGTCGGACCAGCCGCTCACGCACGCCCAGCCGCGCCAGCTGCTCGCCGAACTCCTGACGCCGAGCCAGCTCGAGGAGCTCGACGACACCGGCGAGCTCAACGTCGCGGTGTCGCTGTCGAACGTCGGGAGCTTTCGCCTGTCGGGCTTCAAGCAGCGCGGCTCGGTGGCGGCCGTGTTCCGCTGCATCCCATTCGACATCCCGTCGCTCGAGAGCCTGAACGTGCCGCCGGTTCTGAGCCAGCTCGTGCTCGAAAAGCGCGGCCTCATCCTGATGGTCGGCGCCACCGGCGCCGGCAAGAGCACCACGCTCGCTTCGATGCTCGAGCAGCGCAACCAGCAGCTCGCCGGTCACATCCTCACCATCGAGGATCCGATCGAGTTCCTGTTCCACAACAAGAAGTCGGTCATCAACCAGCGCGAGGTCGGCCGCGACACGCAGAACCTGCAGGTGGCGCTGAAGACGGCGCTGCGGCAGGCCCCCGACTGCATCATGATCGGCGAGATCCGCGACCGCGAGACGATGACGTCGGCGATCTCGTACGCCTTGTCGGGGCACCTCGTGCTGTCGACGCTGCACGGCAACAACAGCTACCACGCCCTCGGACGGATCCTTTCGTTCTACGCGCCCGAGGCGCGGCCGGCGCTGCTCGCCGACCTGGCGGCGGGCTTGCGCTCGATCGTCTCGCAGCGCCTCCTGCGCGGGGTCGCGGGCGGCCGGATGCCGGCCGTCGAGGTGCTGCTCAATTCGAAGCTGGTGTCCGAGCTGATCGAGCGCGGCGACTTCGGCGGGGTCAAGGAAGCGATGGAGAAGTCGCTCGCCGAAGGCTCGCAGACCTTCGAGCAGGACATCGCCCGGATGATCGGCCTCAACCTCATCACCCGCGACGAGGGCCTCGCCCACGCCGATTCGCCGACCAACCTGATGTGGCGGCTGCAGAACGACATGGGCGCGCCGGCGCGCAGCGCGTCGAAGAAGGAAGAGCCCGACGACCAGCCGACCTTCACCGAGATCACGATCGACGTGCGGCCGGAAGAGCCGGCGTCGCTGGCCGGCCTGCGCCGGCACTGAGCGGCGTGGACTCGCCCACCCTCGCGCTCGCCGAGCGGCTGATCGCCCGACCCTCGGTCACCCCCGACGACGCCGGCTGCCAGGCGCTGATCGCCGAGCGACTCGCCGCGATCGGCTTCGAGTGCACCCGGCTCCCGTTCGGCCCCGACGGTGCACGCGTCGACAACCTCTGGGCCGTCAAGCGTGGTCGCGCCGAAGGCGGCCCGCTCATCGCGTTCGCCGGCCACACCGACGTCGTGCCGACCGGACCCCTCGAGCGCTGGACCAGCGACCCGTTCGTGCCGACCCGGCGCGACGGCTTCCTCTACGGCCGCGGCGCCGCCGACATGAAGAGCTCGATCGCGGCGATGGTGGTCGCGAGCGAGGAGTTCGTCGGCGAACATCCCGACCATGCCGGGTCGATCGCCTTCCTGCTGACCAGCGACGAGGAAGGCCCGTCGATCGACGGCACCGTGCGCGTCTGCGAGTGGCTGCGCGAGCGCTCGATCCGACTCGACCACTGCATCGTCGGCGAGCCGACGTCGGTGCAGCGCCTCGGCGACACGATCAAGAACGGCCGCCGCGGCAGCCTCTCGGCGCGCCTGACGGTGCGCGGCGTGCAGGGCCACATCGCCTACCCGCATCTCGCGAACAACCCGATCCACGCGTTCGCGCCGGCGCTCGCCGAGCTCGCCGCGATCGAGTGGGACGCCGGCAACGCCTACTTCCCGCCGGCGAGCTGGCAGGTCTCGAACCTCCACGCCGGCACCGGCGCGACCAACGTGATCCCGGGCGAGTTGGTGGTCGACTTCAACTTCCGCTTCAGCACCGCGTCGACGCCCGAGGTGCTGAAGGCGCGTGTCGAGCACGTGCTGAAGGAACATGCGGTCGAACACGACATCGCGTGGACGCTCGGCGGCGAGCCCTTCCTCACCGAGCGCGGGCCGCTCAGCGAGGCGCTCGCGGCGTCGATCGCCGAGCACACCGGCGTGCGCACCGAGCTCTCGACCACGGGCGGCACGTCGGACGGCCGCTTCATCGCGAAGATCTGCCGCGAGGTCGTCGAGTTCGGGCCGGTCAACGAGACCATCCACAAGCTCGACGAACGCATCGAGCTGGCGAGCCTCGAGCCGCTCAAGAACGTCTACCGCGGCGCGCTCGAACGGCTGGTGCGGTGACCGGCAGAATGCCGGCATGACGCTGATCGAGCTGATCGAGGACGGGGCGCGCCGCCTCAAGGAGGCCGGCGTGTCGTTCGGCCACGGCACCACCAACGCGTTCGACGAGTCGGCCTGGCTCGTGATGTGGGCGCTCGGCATGCCGATCGACATGCTCGAGGACACCGCATCGAAGGTGCTCGACGACACCCAGTTGGCCAAGGCGCGCGAGCTGGTCACGCGCCGCATCGAGACGCGCACGCCGGCGGCCTATCTCACGCGCGAGGCGTGGCTGCAGAACGTGCCGTTCTACGTCGACGAGCGCAGCATCGTTCCGCGTTCGCTGATCGCCGAGCTGCTGGCCGACGGCGAAGGCACCGGAACGCTCGATGCCTGGCTCGACGAGCGCACGACGCGCGTGCTCGACCTCTGCACCGGCAACGGCAGCCTGGCGGTGATCGCGGCGATGGCGTACCCCGATGTCGTCGTCGACGCTGCCGACATCTCGGACGACGCGCTCGCCGTCGCTCGCATCAACGTCGACAAACACAAGCTCGGCGAGCGAATTACGCTGCTCAAGGCCGACCTGTTCGAGGGCGTGCAGGGGCTTTACGACCTCATCGTCTGCAACCCTCCATACGTGAACGCCGACAGCATGGCGAAGCTCCCGCCCGAGTACCGTGCCGAGCCCGCGCTCGCGCTGGCCGGCGGCGCCGATGGCATGGACCTGGTGCGCCGCATCGTCGCGGGCGCGGCCGAACGCCTCACGGACATCGGCGTGATCGTCATCGAGATCGGCCACGAGCGGCAACACTTCGAGGCCGCATTCCCGCGCCTTGAAGCCGCATGGCTCGAGACCAGCGCCGGCGACGGTCAGGTGGTGCTGCTGACGCGCGACGCGCTGCTCGGCAAGGCGACGCAGCGCCGGCGCTGAGCACGGCGAGGTCCGGGGTCCCGTCGCCGTCGAGCGCTGCCGCGCCGGCTTCGTCAGCGTCGCGCCTGCAACCGCCACCACGAGCGCCGCCGGTCCGACGCGCGACAATCGCTGGTTCCCCGCGCCGCGTCGCGCATGCCCGCGCGGGGTTGGCGCCCCTGCCGGCGTCGCAGTGCGGCGCCGCGGCTCGCAATCCTCGCCTTCGTTCGACCTCAACGCTCCCGCCGCCGATGCTCGTCCTCCAACAACTCTCGCTCCGTCGCGGCGTCAAGCTCGTGCTCGATCGCGCCAGCGTCACGCTGCAACCCGGCGAGAAGGTCGGCCTCGTCGGCCGCAACGGCGCCGGCAAGTCGTCGCTGTTCTCGCTGCTTGCCGGGCGCCTGCAGCCCGACGCCGGCGACGTGTCGATCCCGCCGCGCTGGCGCGTCGCCGAAGTCGCCCAGGACATGCCCGAGACTGAAGCGGGCGCGACCGACTTCGTGCTCGAGGGCGACACCGCGCTGATGGAAGCGCACGCCCAGCTCGCGGCGGCCGAGGCGGCCGACGATGGCCACGCGATGGCCGAGGCGCACCACGCGATCAGCGAGGCCGGCGGGTTCGACGCGCGCCCGCGCGCGCAGGCGATGCTGATGGGGCTCGGCTTTCGGTCGGACCAGCTCGACGCGCCGGTCAACAGCTTCTCGGGCGGCTGGCGCATGCGCCTGCAGCTCGCCCGCGCGCTGATGTGCCCGGCCGACCTGATGCTGCTCGACGAGCCGACCAACCACCTCGACCTCGACGCGCTGGTCTGGCTCGAGGCGTGGCTGCAGCGCTTCGAGGGCACCATGATCGTGATCAGCCACGACCGCGAGTTCCTCGATGCGGTCACGCGCGTCATCGTCCATCTCGACGACGCCAAGCTCACGCGCTACGGCGGCAACTACACCGCGTTCGAGGAGATGCGCGCCGAGCGCATGCTGCAGCAGCAGGCCAACTTCGAGAAGCAGCAGGAGCGCATGGCGCACCTGCAGAAGTTCATCGACCGCTTCAAGGCCAAGGCGAGCAAGGCCAAGCAGGCGCAAAGCCGCGTCAAGGCGCTGGCCCGCATGGAGAAGATCGCGCCGGTGCTGACGAGCGCCGACTTCCAGTTCGAGTTCCGCGAGCCGCTGAGCCTGCCGAACCCGATGCTCGCGTTCGCAGGCGTCGACTGCGGCTATCGCAGCGCGGCGGACGACGGCGGCGACAAGGTCATCGTGCGCGGCGTCAACCGCTCGGTGCTTGCCGGGCAGCGCATCGGCATCCTGGGCGCGAACGGTCAGGGCAAGTCGACGCTCGTCAAGACGATCGTCGGCGACCTCGCGCCGCTCTCGGGGCAGATCACCGCCGGCAAAGGTCTGACCATCGGCTACTTCGCGCAGCAGGAGCTCGACGTGCTCTCGCTCGGCGACGGCCCGCTGATGCACATGGTGCGGCTCGCGCGCGACGTCGGCCCGCCGGGTCGCGAGCAGGAGCTGCGCGACTTCCTCGGCTCGTTCCGCTTCGTCGGCGACATGGTCACGCAGCCGGTCGGCACGCTGTCGGGCGGCGAGAAGGCGCGCCTGGTGCTGGCCATGCTGGTGTGGCAGCGCCCCAACCTGCTGCTGATGGACGAGCCGACCAACCACCTCGACCTCTCGACGCGCGAGGCGCTCAGCATGGCGCTCAACGAGTTCGAAGGCACCGTGATGCTGGTGAGCCACGACCGTGCGCTGCTGCGCGAGGTGTGCGACGAGTTCTGGCTGGTGAGCCAGGGCTCGATCGGGCCGTTCGACGGCGACCTCGACGACTACCAGCGCTGGCTGCTCGAGCAGGCCAAGGCGGCGGCGCGCGAGCCCAAGCGCGAGAGCGCGGGCAAGCGCGCGGGTGCCGCGGACGACAGCGCTGCCGCAGGGTCGGCACGCGAGGCCAAGCGTTCGGCGAACGCAACGGCAGTGCCGGGACGCGGCAGCGGCGCGTCCCCATCGACGACCGGCAACGGCAACGCCACCCCCGCTGTCGCCCCCGTCGACAAGCGCGCCGAGCGCCAGGCCGCTGCCGCCGCGCGCCAGCAGCAAGCCAATGCGCTCAAGCCGCTGCGCCAGGAGCTCAACCGCGTCGACAACAAGCTCGGCGTGCTGTTCGCCGAGCGCGACGGGCTCGAGGCGTCGTTCGCGACCGGCGCCGGCACGCCGGCGGACATCGCCGAACGCGGCAAGCGCCTGAAGGCGCTGGGCGAGCAGATCGACGAGCTCGAGCAGCGCTGGCTCGAGCTCAGCACGCAACTCGACGAGGCTTCAGAATCGGCGGCCTGACGCGCGGCCCGCGAATGCCGCCCCGCTCCCACAGCACGAAGGAACGACGATGACGACCAAGCTCGAGAAGACGCTCTACACCGCGCACGCGCGCAGCACGGGGGGCCGCGAAGGCAGCTCGCGCAGCGACGACGGCAAGCTCGACGTGAAGCTCTCGCCGCCGAAGGAGATGGGCGGCAGCGGCGCGGGCACCAACCCCGAGCAGCTGTTCGCCGCCGGCTACTCGGCGTGCTTCCTCGGCGCGCTGAAGGCGGTTGCCGGCAAGCAGAAGGTGAGCCTGCCGGCCGAGACGTCGATCGAGGCGGACGTCGGCATCGGTCCGATCCCGCAGGGCTACGGCATCGAGGTCGCGCTGCGCGTGTCGATCCCCGGCATGGAGCGCGAGCAGGCGCGCCAGCTCGTCGACGCCGCGCACCAGGTGTGCCCGTACTCGAACGCGACGCGCGGCAACATCGACGTCTCGCTCGACGTCGTCTGACGCCCCCGAGCGCCCACGCCTCGCGGCGCGCGGCTTTCACGATGTACGACCACAACCAGACGCTGGTTCCCGACTCGTTCCTCGCGCTCTACACGAGGAACAGCCGGCCGACGCTCGAACGGCGCGAACTCGAGGCGCGCTACGAGGCGTGCGAGGACCTGGCGTTGCACGTCGCCGAGCTTTGCCGCAACCGCCAGCAGGGCGTCGACGACGCGCCGGAGGCGCTGCACCACTGCTACGACGGCCTGATCGCGCCACCGCTGTCGACGCCGCGCCCCGAGGCGGTGTGGGTCGTCAGGCGCGTCGCCGAGCTGCTGGAGTGGCCGGTGCCGGGATGGGTCGATTCGGCCGGGGAATAGCCGCGCGGCGAGCAGTGCGCGCGTCAACTGCCCGTCGGCCCGCGCCGCACCGGCGGGCGATCCAACGGCACAGCGGTCCGGGCTGAGGCACCGCGACACGTCGACCAAAGACCACGAGCAGCGGAAACGCTGATCGAAAATCTTCAGCACCGGCTCGAGGCGAGCCGCGCCCGCACTCAGCCAGCGAGCAGCCTCAGCATCAGCTCGATGCGCGCCTTCACCGGCGTCAGGTCGCCGGCCGACGGCAGGCGGTCGTCGGCCCGCGTCGACGATTCGATCACCCGCCCGTCGAGGCAGCGCGTGCTGCGCAGCACCGGCAGTCCATCTCGGGCAGCGTCGAGCAGCGCGGCCTCGAGATCCCGATGCACGCTGCCGTTGCCGCTACCGGCGACCACCAGTCCGTGCACGCCGGCGGCGCGCAGCGCGTCCACGGTCGCAGCGCGCGCACCGGCCGCGCTGCTCACGATCTCGACCCACGGCCAACCCGCGGCGTCCGCCGGCAATCGATCGAGTCCCAGCGGCTCCCCGTGCGGCCACCGCCGCAGCTCGCGCAACGCGCCCTCCTCGACCCGCGCGACCACGCCGGCGTCGCCCGACGTGAACGGATCGAGCCGGTAGGGGTGCGCCTTGCGGACGTCGCGGGCGGCGTGCACCGCGCCCGCGAACGCGACGAGCACGCCCGCCGCACCCGCGTGCCGGGCGGCCGCGATCGCATCGGCCATGTTCTGCGGGCCGTCGGCCTGGCGCGAAGTCGCAGGGCGCATCGCACCGGTCAGCACCACCGGCCTGGTCGGTGCGAGGACGCGCTGCAGGAAGTACGCGGTCTCTTCGATCGTGTCGGTGCCGTGGGTGACCACGACGCCGGCAACGTCGTCGCGCGCAAGGTGGTGCGCCACGCGCGCGGCCAGCACGCGCCAGGTCGCGACGTCCATGTCCTTGCTGTCGAGCTGCGCGACCTGCTCGGCCTCGCAGGCACCGGCAGCCCCGAGCCCCGCCAGCAGCGCGTCGACCGGCCGCGCCGCCGCGCGGTACGACACGTTGTCGGACGCGCTCGCGGCCTCGCCGGCGATCGTGCCGCCGGTTCCCAATACCACCACCACGCGCGAATCGCTTCCCATTCGATGCAAACTGGATAAAAATACAGGGCTGGATGGATCGCCAGCCGAACGCCTGCCGGTGCGCCACCGCACGAGGAAACCTCATGAGCGAGATGCCGAAACTCACCGATCGCCAGCAGCAGATTCTCGACCTGGTGCAAAGCGCCATCGAACGCACCGGCGCGCCACCCACGCGTGCCGAGATCGCCAACGAACTCGGCTTCAAGTCGGCCAACGCCGCCGAAGAGCACCTGCAGGCGCTCGCCCGCAAAGGCGTCATCGAGCTGGTCGGCGGCACCTCGCGCGGCATCCGCCTCCACGCCGACACGCTGCGCGCGCTCAACCTGTCGCGCAACAAGCAGTTCAGCCTGCCGCTGCCGAGCCTGGCGCAGCTCTCGCTGCCGCTGGTCGGCCGCGTCGCGGCGGGCAGCCCGATCCTCGCGCAGGAGCACATCGACCGCACCTTCGTCGTCGAATCGACGCTGTTCGCGCGCCGCCCCGACTACCTGCTCAAGGTGCGCGGCATGAGCATGCGCGACGCCGGCATCATGGACGGCGACCTTCTCGCCGTGCAGAAGGCCAGCGACGCCCGCAACGGCCAGATTGTCGTCGCCCGCATCGGCGACGACGTCACGGTCAAGCGCTTCAAGCGCGCACGCGGCCATGTCGAACTCGCGCCCGAGAACCCCGACTTCGAGACCATCGTCGTCGCTCCCGGCGACGAGACGTTCGCGATCGAGGGCCTCGCGGTGGGCCTGATCCGCAACAACATGCTGATGTGACCCGAGGCGCGTGACGTGAGCCAGGCCGCTCCGGGCGCGATCGAACGCGCATCCCGCCCCGACGAAACCGCGACGCACGCGCCGCTCGGGTCGGCCGAGCGCCGCACGGCCGTCATCAAGTCACCCAAGGCGCGCAGCGCCGCCGAGTGCCGCACGCTCGAGCAGCTGCCGAACATCGGCCCCTCGATGGCAGCGAGCCTGCGGCTCATCGGCATCGACGAGCCTCGCGACCTGAGCGGCAAGGATGCCTTGGCGCTCTATCGCGCGTTGTGCCGGGCGAGCGGCCAGCGTCAGGACCCGTGTGTCCTCGACACCTTCATGGCCGCGACCGACTTCATGGCCGGTGCGCCGGCGGCGCCGTGGTGGGCGTATACGGCGCGGCGGAAGGCGGCATTCGGCGAGTTCTAGCCGCGTCCGGGCGCAGGCGCGCTGGATGCGCGACGCGAGACGCAAGCCCGTCCGCGCAAGCCGCAGGCGTCAGCGAGCGGGATGGCACGGCAGACGCCGCGGATCTGCGCCGCCCTCGTGCCCCTATTCGAGCCACTGGGCGCAGGCCGCATGGCCGACGATGCCGGTATCGGGTCGTCGACCTGCCACCACGCGTCATGTCAGCTCTTCCGCTTCAATCCCTGCTGCGCACCATCGGCATCCGGCCGTCGCTCGTCGATGCGCGGTTCGACTTCGCCGATTCGCTCGCGGACGTCTGCGCGCCTCAGGTGGGCGACGTGGTCGAGCAGATCAGCGAAGCGCGCTCGCTCGACGAGCTGTGGCAGTTCCGCACGGCCATCTTCAGCCTCGTCGCACGCCAGCACCACGAGGGCGAGGCGCGGCGCCGGCTGAAGGCCCTGGCGCGGCACGCGCCGCCGCGGCGTCGGGTCCTGGCGTCGCCCGAGACGACCGCGCACGCTGCGTTCTGAGCGCCCGCGTCGCGCCGCCCCCGGCGATCGCGTGCCGAACGCCGGTGCGCTCCGCAAGTCACGCCGGGATCGACGCGAGGCCGTCCCTCAGCGCGGCGCGCCCAGGTAGTCGAGCTTGCCGAGCTCGACGCCGTTGTGGCGCAGCAGCGCGTACACGGTCGTCACGTGGAAGAAGAAGTTCGGCAGCGCGAAGTGGCGCAGGTAGTCCTCGCCTTTCATCGTGATCGACGTGTCGCGGCGCGGCACCACCACGTCGCGGTCCTCGGTGCCGTCGATGCGGTCGGCGGGAACCGAGCTCAGGTAGTCGGACGTGCGGCGGATGCGCTCGCGCAGCTCGGCGAGCGTCTTCTCGTCGTCGGCGAAGCCCGGTGCCTCGCTGCCGGCGAGGCGTGCGACGCAGAACTTGGCGGCGTCGCACGCGATCTGCACCTGCTTGGGCAGCGGCAGCATGTCGGGCGCGAGCCGCGCGGTCATGTACACCGACGCGTCGAAGCGCTTGGCCTGCGCGTGCGCCTCGGCCTTGTCGAGCCAGGCGGTCATGTTGCCCAGCATGCGCTGGAAGATCGGCACGCTGGCGCGATGCATGGTGATGGTCATCGGGAGGTCCTCTCGAGAAGTGGGTCGATGCCCGCATGCTAAGGGCGACCCGAACGCCTGCTGTCGCCCGGCACCATGCATTCCGATGCGGCTCAGTGGCGCGATCGCCGCCGCCGCGAGCACCGCCGATGCGTTCGGCGCCCGGCGTGCACAATCGCCGACGGCGCCGCCGTGACCCGGGGCGCCGCGGTCAGGCACCCAGCGGGTGCGTCAACGACGGGTGCCTCGCGGCGCCACCGCCGATCAGGTTGCGCGTGAACATCATCATCCTCGACGACTACCAGGACGCCGTGCGCAAGCTCAAGTGCGCGTCGATGCTGGACAGTCTCAACGCCAAGGTCTTCACCAACACGGTCAAGGGCATCGGCCAGCTCTCGGTACGGCTGCGCGACGCCGAGGTGCTGGTGCTGATCCGCGAGCGCACCCACTTTCCGCGCCAGCTGCTCGAGAAGCTCCCGAAGCTGCGCCTGATCGCGCAGACCGGGCGCATCGGCCCGCACGTCGACGTCGAGACGTGCACGCGCCTGGGCATCGCGGTCGCCGAGGGCGTCGGCTCGCCGACCGCGCCGGCCGAATTGACGTGGGCGCTCATCATGGCCGCGATGCGGCGCCTGCCGCAGTACATCGGCAACCTCAAGCACGGCGCCTGGCAGCAGTCGGGCCTCAAGTCGGCGTCGATGCCGCCGAACTTCGGCCTCGGCCTCGTGCTCAAGGGCCGCACCCTCGGCATCTGGGGCTACGGTCGCATCGGCCGGCTCGTCGCCGGCTACGGCCGTGCGTTCGGCATGGAGGTGCAGGTCTGGGGCAGCGAGGCCGCGCGGGCGCGCGCGCGCGACGACGGTTTCGGCAGCGCCGACAGCTGCGAGGCGTTCTTCGAGAACTGCGACGTCGTCTCGCTGCACCTGCGCCTCACGGACGAGACGCGCGGCATCGTCACGCTCGACGCGCTCTCGCACATGAAGCCGACCGCGCTGCTGGTGAACACCTCGCGCGCCGAGCTGATCCAGGAGAACGCGCTGGTCTCGGCGCTCAACCGCGGACGCCCCGGCATGGCCGCCGTCGACGTGTTCGAGAGCGAGCCGATCCTGCAGGGCCACCCGCTGCTGCGTCTCGAGAACGCGATCTGCACGCCGCACATCGGCTACGTCGAGCTCGACAGCTACGAGCTCTACTTCCAGGCCGCGTTCGAGAACGTCGTCAACTTCATCGCCGGCACGCCGACCCACATCGTCAACCCGGACGCCCTGCGCGTGCATCGATGAGCGATGCGGCGGTGCCGGCGCGGCTGGCGCAGGTCCGCTGGGCCCTGCTGTTCGGCAACTTCGTGATCGGCTGCGGGGTGATGTGCGCCGTCGGCACGCTGAACGACCTCAGCCACTCGCTGGGCGTCTCGGTCGCGGTCGCCGGCCAGCTGATCACCATTTCGGCGGCGGCGGTCTGCTTCGGCGCGCCGCTGCTCGCGAGCTGGGTTGGCGGCTTCGACCGGCGCCGCCTGCTCGCGCTCTCGCTGCTCTGGTACGCGGTCGGCCACGCCGCGTGCGCGCTGGTCGACTCGATGACGGCACTGTGGATCCTGCGCGCCCTGACGGTGCTCGCCGCCGCGGTGTTCACGCCGCAGGCGGCCGCGGCGATCGGCGTGATGGCGCCGCCGGCGCAGCGCGGGCGCTCGATCACGCTGATCTTCCTCGGCTGGTCGATCGCGTCGGTGCTCGGCATGCCGCTCGCGTCGTACTTGGGCGACACGTTCGGCTGGCGGGTTGCGTTCGGCGCCATCGCCGGCGCAAGCCTGGTCGGCGCGCTCTGGGTCCACGCCGCGATGCCCGACGGCGTCAGGCCCGCCGCGCTCAGCGTCTCCGACTGGAGCCGCGTGCTGACGCACCCGGTGCTGATGGCAATGGTGCTGGTCACCGCACTCTCGGGCGCCGGCCAGTTCACCGTGCTCACGTACGTCGCGCCCTACTACAAGCAGCACCTCGGCGCGAGCGTCGAGCAGACCAGCGCCCTCTTCTTCTGGTTCGGCCTCTTCGGCGTGATCGGCAACGCGCTCGTCTCGCGCTACATCGACCGCCTCGGCGCGGCGCGCACCGTCGCGCTCACGCTGATCGCCATGCTCGTCGGCATGCTGCTCTGGCCGCTCGCGCACAGCTTTGCGGCGGTCGCGGCCGTGCTGGTGCCGTGGGGCCTCGGCTGCTTCGCGTCGAACTCGGCGCAGCAGGCGCGCCTGGGCGCCGCCGCCCCCGAGTACGCGCCGGCGCTGCTCGCGCTCAACACGTCGGCGATCTACCTCGGCCAGGCCGCCGGATCCGCGAGCGGCGGCTGGTTGATCGCCCACGGCGGTTATGCGCCGCTGCCGAACCTCGGCGCAGTCTGGCTGGTGGCGGCGATCGGGCTCAGCTTCTGGGTCGGCCGGCGCGTGATCGTGCACGCCCGCGCATGAGCGACGCGCCCTCCTCGCCACCGCAGCAGCCGACTGCGCCGGCAGACCCCGGCGCGCGCGCCGCGGGCGACGCCGACCTGCTGCCGCCGCCCACGTCGGCGAGCGAGCTCTTCTTCGCGTTCACCAAGCTCGCGCTGCAGGGCTTCGGTGGCGTGCTCGCGGTCGCGCAGCGCGAGCTCGTCGAGCGCCGGCGCTGGCTCAGCCGCGAGGTGTTCGTCGAACTGCTGGCGGTGAGCCAGGTGCTGCCCGGCCCCAACGTCGTCAACCTGTCGCTGATGGTCGGCGACCGCTTCCTCGGCCTGCGCGGCGCGTTCGCCGCGCTCGCCGGCATGCTCGCGGTGCCGCTGGTCATCGTGCTCGCGATCACCGTCCTCTATGCCGAGTTCGCGCGCCTGCCGATGGTCTCGGGCGCGCTGCGCGGCATGGGCGCGGTGGCCGCCGGGCTGGTGCTCGCGACCGCCGTGAAGCTGCTGGCGACGCTGCGCAGCACCAGCCTCGGCGTCGGCCTCGGCCTCGCCTTCACCGCGGTCACGTTCGCGGTCGTGGTCGTGCTGCGCTGGCCGCTGATCTGGGTGCTCGGCCTGTTCGGATCGATCGCGTTCGGCTGGGCCTGGCTGCGGCTCGGGGGGCGCGGATGAGTCCGCCGGTGGGCGAATGCACGCGACGGCACGTCCGCGCACCCACGACGACCTCGAAGGTCGGCCCATGAGCACGCTGCTCGCCGCCCTCGTGCCGCGCCTCGACGCGCTGCAGCTGCTGGGCCTCTTCGGTCACTTCCTGATGCTGAGCTGCCTGGCGATCGGCGGCGCGATCGCGACGGCGCCCGACATGCACCGCTACGTGGTCGACGAGCATCACTGGCTCACCGATGCGCAGTTCACGTCGTCGGTCGCGATCGCGCAGGCGGCGCCGGGGCCCAACGTGCTGTTCGTCGCGGTGATCGGCTGGAACGTCGCCGGCCTCGTCGGCGTGCTGGTCACGATGGTCGGCATCCTCGCGCCGTCGACCGCGATGTCGCTGTGGGCGAGCCGCTGGGGCGCGCGCCGCCGCGAGACGCGCGGCGTGCGCGCCTTCACGAGCGGGATGACGCCGCTCACGATCGGCCTGCTGCTCGCGACCGGCTGGGTTCTCGCCGAGCCGTACTTCAAGGGCGGCGGCACGCGCCAGCTCGGCGCGCTCGGGCTCATCGTGCTCAGCATCGTCGTGATGCTGAAGACGCGGCTCAGCCCGATCTGGCTGGTCGGGATCGGCGCCATCGTCGGCGCGCTCGGCTGGGTCTAGCCGCGGCTCGCGGCGGGGCCCGGACGGCAGCAACGGCCCGCGCGAGCAGGCGCGCTGCACGAGCCCCGCGGCACGCTCAGGCGAGGCCGGCCTTGTCGAGCCCGAACACGGCATCGAACGCGCCGGGCACCGTCCTGAACGCGACGTTGGGTCGGTTCCACGCGTTGATCGCCATCACGATGAACGTCAGGTCCGACAGCTCCTTCTCGGAGAACTGCGCCCGCACGCTGTCGTAGAGCTCGTCCGAAACGCCGTGTTCGGGAATCCGCGTGAGCACCTCGGTCCAGGCCAGCGCGGCGCGCTCGCGCGCGTCGAACAGCGGCGACTCGCGCCAGATCGCGAGGTGATGCAGACGCAACGGGCGCTCGCCGTCGATGCTGGCCTGTTTGACGTGCATGTCGACGCAGAACGCGCAGCCGTTCATCTGCGAGGCACGGATCTCGGCAAGGTGGCGGATGCGCGTTTCGATCGCACTGTCGTGCAGTGCGTTGCTGAAGGCGACGAACTTCTTGAAGTATTCGGACGAGAGTGCGGCGTAGTCGATGCGTTGGCTCATGGTGGCTGGCCTTGGTCGATGAGTGAGACACACCGCCAAGACGCGCCAGGGCCCCGACTTGTGACAACGGCTCATGCCTTCCTGAACGCCTCGGCGATGCGCACGAGCTTGTCGGGATTGCGCTGCACGTGGATGCGCACGATCCGGTGACCGTCGGTCTCGTACGACTGAGCCGATTCGAGCACGCCTTCGATGAAGCGCAGCAGGCCCCACTGGCCGTTGATCACGGCGAGCTCGACGCGCAGCGCGCCCTTGTAGCGCAGCTTGCCGGCATGGAACAGCTGGGCGATGCGCTGGCCCCCGAGCAGCACCTTGCCGAAGCTCGGCACCTTGCCGCCGCCGTCGCCGATCAGCTCGGCGTCCTCGGCGAGCAGCGCCTTCAACCCCGCGAAGTCGCCCGCGGCGAGCGCGTCGGCGAACTGGCGCATGACGCGCTCATGGACGTCCGGCGCCACCGCAAAGCGCGGTCGCGCCTCGCGCAGCTGCGCCTTTGCGCGGCTCACCATCTGCCGGCACGCGGCCTCGCTCTTGCCGATGGTGCGGGCGAGTTCGTCGTAGTCGGCGTCGAACACCTGCCGCATCAGGAAGGCCGCGCGCGCTTCCGGCGTCAGCCGCTCGAGCAGCGTCAGGAACGCGACCGAAAGATCGTCGGGCCGCTCGAGCACCTGTTCGGGCGACGGCGGCGAGGCGTCGAGCTGCGGCTCGGGCAACCAGAAGCCGACGTAGCGCTCGCGCTGCGCCTTCGCCGCACGCAGACGGTCGATGGCGATCCGCGTCGTGACCGTGACGAGCCACGCCTCGGCGTTGTCGATGCGCTCGCGCCGGGCTTCGTGCCAGCGCAGCCAGGCGTCCTGCACCACCTCTTCGGCTTCGGCGACGGTGCCGAGCATGCGGTAGGCGATTCCCTGCAGGCGCGGGCGCAGGCGAGTGAAGGTACGGGTGGCGTCATCCATGCGTGTTCGGTCCGGACGGTTTTCGTGCAACACCGGCTCAGACGTTCGAGACGACCTCCTTGTGACACACCCGGAGCATCGAGCCCGCGAGGCGCCTGCGCGGCTCCTGCTGAGCCCGAGCCTGCAGGTGAAGCGGCTCCGCGCCCGTCGAGTCCGGGCCGCGGTCCGCGCGCTCAGCGGCCCGCGTGAGTGCCGTCTTCGCTCGACTCGGCGGTCTGCTGCCGACGCCGTTGCCGGACCGCCTCGTACAGGCACACCGCGCTCGCCACCGACACGTTGAGGCTTTCGACCACACCGAGCATCGGCAGGCGCACGAGCTCGTCGCAGGTCCTGGCGGTGAGCTGGCGCATGCCGGGGCCTTCGGCGCCGAACACCAGCGCGACCGGGCCGGTGAGGTCGACGTCGTAGATCGTCTTCGGCGCGTCCTCGGCGGTGCCGACGACGCGGATGTCGCGCTCCTTCAGCTCGTTGAGGGTGCGCGCGAGGTTGGTCACCATGAAGTACGGCACCGTCTCGGCCGCACCGCTCGCGACCTTGGCGACGGTGGCGTTGAGGCCGACCGCGCGATCGGTCGGCGCGACGACCGCGTGCGCGCCGGCTCCGTCGGCGGCGCGCAGGCACGCGCCGAGGTTGTGCGGGTCGGTCACGCCGTCGAGCACCAGCAGCAGCGGCGGGCCCTCCACGAGGTCGAGCGTGTCGTCGATCGACTTGGCCTGCTGCAGCGGGTCGACGCGCGCGACGACGCCCTGGTGGCGCGTATTGCCGGCGAGCTTGTCGAGGCGACCCGGGTCGCTGTCGACGATGCGCACGCCCGCCTCGGCGGCGCGCGCCGCGAACTGCTGCATGCGGGGGTCGCGCCGCGTCGCGTCGAGGTGCAGTTCGAGCACCGAACGCGGCGACGTCTTGAGGCGGATGCCGACCGCGTGGAAGCCGAACAGGATCTGACGTGACATCGGGCGATCGTAGCCGCGTCACACCGGCCGGCCGAGGGCCCACGCCAGCGCCATCACGAGGCCGATCAGCACCGGCTGGTGCAGCATGTAGAAGCTGAGGCTCCAGCGGCCGAGCACCGCGAGCGGCGCGAACGCGCGCGGCAGCGCGCCGCTCAGCAGCGCCGGGTGCGCGCGCAGCAACCCTTCGGCGGCGAGCGCGCCGAGCCACATCATGCCGAGCCACGGCAGCACCGGCACGTAGTCCTCGGTGATCGGCAGGTGCGTGACGAGGCCGACCCAGTTGGTCCAGCGCGTGTCGAAAACCGGGTGCTGCACGAGCTGCGGCAGCACCAGCGCGAGCATCGCGAGCGGCAGCCGCCACCCGCCCCAGCCGGCGCTGAAGCGCACGATCAGCAGCATGACGGCGATGCCGTGCAGCACGCCGAAGCTGATGAAGCTCGCCGGGAACATCAGCCACGAGCCCAGCGTGACGAGCAGCGCGCAGCCCGCCACCTGCGCCCAGCGCCGCCAGAATCGCGCCAGCGGCTGCGCGTTGGCGCCGGCGACCGCCTGGCCCGCGCCGGCGCAGAGCAGGAACAGCGTGACGATCGAGGTGCGCTGCACCGTCCAGAGCGGGTCGCCGCGCACGTTGGCTTCGATGAAGCCGAAGTGGTTCAGGTCGAACACCAGGTGGAACAGCGCCATCCACACGATCGCGGCACCACGCAACGCGTCGAGACGGTCGAAGCGGTGGCCCGGAGGGCGGGCGGCGGTGGTGCCGCCTCTGGAATCGGAACGGGTGACGTGGGACTCGGAACGCGGCACGCGCGGGACGATACCCGAGGCCCGGCTGCGGCTCGGTGCCGCGCCCGATGGCCCTACCGGAGCGGCCGCATGCCCGCGCGCCGGCGCGCCGGCGCCGGCCGCGCTATGGTCCGGCGTCGCTGCTGCCGGAGAACCACCGCATGAATCGTCGCCCGAACGCCCTGCCCCGCGCGCTGCTCGCCGCCCTCGCCCTCGCCGGCGGCATCGCGTGCGCCGCCGACGACGGTCGCGCCACCCCCACGGCCGGCAGCGCACGCAGCGCCGACTGCAAGCCGCTCGAAACGCGCGACCGCGAAGCGAGCTCGGCCGAGCCGGCGTTCGCCGGGCAGACGCGGGCCTGCGGCGTGAACTCGAACGTCGCGTTCGACGTCGTCGTGCTGGCGCGCGGACTGCAGCTGCCGTGGTCGGTCGAGCCGCTGCCCGACGGTGCCCTGCTCGTCACCGAGAAGGCGGGCCGCATGCGCATCGTCAGCGTCAACGGCGTCGTCGGCGCACCGCTCGCCGGCGTGCCGAAGGTCGACGCCGCGCGGCAGGGCGGCCTTCTCGACGTCGCGCTGAGCCCGCGCTTCGCGAGCGACCGCACCGTGTTCTGGAGCTTCAGCGAGCCGCGCGACGGCGGCAACGGCACCAGCGTGGCGCGCGGCGTCCTGTCGGCCGACCGCACGCGTCTCGAGCAGGTGCAGGTGATCCTGCACACCCGGCCGACGTATGCCAACGGCATGCACTTCGGCTCGCGCCTGGCATTCGGGCCCGACGGCATGCTCTACGTGACGATGGGCGAACGCTCGGACCGCGCCACGCGCCCGCAGGCGCAGCAGCTCGACAGCCATCTCGGCAAGGTGCTGCGAATCCGCCCCGACGGCAGTCCGGCGCCTGGCAACCCGTTCGCGAACCGCGCCGGCGCGCTGCCCGAGATCTGGTCGTACGGGCACCGCAACGTGCAGGCGTCGGCGTTCGACGGCGAAGGACGCTTCTGGACCGTCGAGCACGGCCCGCGCGGCGGCGACGAGGTCAACCTCACCGAAGCCGGCAAGAACTACGGATGGCCTCTGCAGAGCTACGGCATCGAGTACTCGGGCGAGCCGATGCAGGAGGCGGCGCCGCAGCGGCCGGGCATGGAGCAGCCGGTTTACTACTGGGATCCGGTGATCGCACCGTCGGGCGCGCAGTTCTACGACGGCGCCCTGTTTCCGCAGTGGCGCGGGAGCCTGTTCGTCGGCGCGCTCAAGCAGCAGCGCCTCGTGCGCCTGGTGCTCGACGGCAGGCGCGTGGTCGGCGAGGAGCACCTGCTGGTCGACCGCAGCCAACGCATCCGTGACGTCCGCCAGGGCTTCGACGGCGCGCTCTACCTCGCGGTCGACAACGGCGAGATCTGGAAGCTGGTGCCGGCGCGCCGGACCGCGTCGGGGCCGGAGCGCGCGCCGGGCTGAGCCTGCGCGCGTCCAGCGCAGCGGCTGCACCACCCGCTCGGACGCTGGGTGGGCGTGCGCGAGCATCGCGGTCGGCGCCTGCTGCCAAGGCGGGGCGCGTCAGCCCAGGGTCGCCGCGAGCGCTGCCGCCTCCGGTGCGCAGCGCGTCTTGCCGCTCCAGCGCGCACCGTGGGTGAGCACGCCCGGCCAACGCGCGACGGCCGGCCAGGCGAGCGACGCCGCCCAGGGCCGCATCGCCACGTGCGCGAAGGCGGCGGCGACCTGCAGGCGGCGCGCGAAGCGCTCGCGCCAGCGCGCCTCGTAGCCGGCGAGCGCGCGGCGCTGGACCGTCGCGGCATCGGTACCGACGAGTTCCCGGCGCCGGCTGCCGATCAGCGAGGCCAGCAGGAACGCCGACTGCAGCGCCATGCTGATGCCTTCGCCGACGATCGGGTGCGCCTCGCCGGCCGCGTTGCCGATGCGGAAGACGCCGTCGCCCTGGCCGAGGCGTACGCCGGGGCGGATCGGCCCCGAGGCGAGCCAGCTGCCGGCGCGATGCGCCGGTCCCAACGCTGCGGCGACGCCGCGGCATTCGCGGCGCAGCAGCGCCTCGACCGCCGAACCGGCGCGCGCCGCGGCACCACCGCCGTCGCGGGCCGCCGCGCTGCGCGCGCGCTCCAGCGCGTCCTCGCGGATGCAGCAGGCAAGCGTCGCGATGCCGTCGTCGGCGACCACCATGCCGCCGTAGCCGCCGGGGAACGCCAGCACCGGCAGCAGGTCGTGGGCGAGCGCCGCATCACGGAAGTTGGCCTTGAACGCGAACAGGTCGCTCGGCCGCCGCGTCGCCCGACGTGCGGCGCGCTCCGACGGCAGCGGCTCCCACGAGCCGTGCGCCGCGACGACGAGGCCGGCTTCGATCTCGATGTCGCGCGACTCGCCCGCAGCGGGCGCCTCGGCACGGTCGACCGGCTCGCCCGCGGCATGCGCCGTCCCGGCGCCATCGCCGCGAGGGACAGGCTCGGCTCGCTGCGCCCCCGGCGCCCCGGTCGCCGCGAGTCGCAAGCGATACGCGCCCGGCGTGCCGGCGAGGTCGCGCAGCGCCCACGGCTGCAGGCGCGTCGCACCGGCGGCTTCGGCGGCGTCGGCGATCAGCGTGTCGAGGTGCTCGCGGCCGAGTGCGCGGCCGTACGGCGCCGCGCCTTCCGCGCGCGGCAGCGCCGCCACCAGGTCTGCGTCGCCGCGCCACAGCGCGACCCGCCGCAGCTCGGCGCCGGCGCGCTCGCGCAGCACGCGGCCGACGCCGAGCGCGTCGAGGAGCGGCAGGTTGGTGGCCGCGATGCACTCGCCGCACACCTTGCGGCGCGGAAACGCCTGGCGCTCGATCAGCGCGACCGACCAGCCGGCGCGCGCGAGCAGCGTCGCGAGCGAACCGCCTGCCGGGCCGGCGCCGACGATCGCGGCATCGAAGCGCTGCATCAGCGGCGCCGGGCCCGGAACACGTGGGTGAACAGGCCGTCGTCGTACTCGTCGACGTGCCAGCCGGCCGTGGCCGACCACGCGCTCGAGAGTTCGCGACCCCGGAAGCCCGCGCGCACGCTGAGCACCGCGTCGAGCCGCGTCACCGGCCCCGACCCGATGGCCCCGACGAGGTGACTCGCCGCCAGTGCGAAGCGGCTGCGCCGTGGCTCGCACGCGATCACCGCGGCAGCCCGCCCGACGCAGCCGGCGAGCAGACGGGCAAGCGCCGGCTCGTCGAAGTGATGCAGGAACAGGTTGGCGACGACCGCGTCGAAGCGCTGCGCCGACTCGCCCGCGGGCACCAGCGTCGCACCCGGGTCGCCAGCGCCGGCCCACGCGAGCACGTCGATGGTGAGCGGCCGCGCGATCCAGCCGGCGCTCGCGTAGTCGGCGATCGTGGCCGCATCGACCAGCGCCTGGCGGTCGAGCAGCGTGATCTCGACGCGCGGCCAGCGCTCGCGCGTGCGCCGCGCCACGTCGAGCATCAGGCGGCCGTCGCCGCAGCCGATCTCGACCAGGCGCAGCGGCGGGTCGCTGGCCGAGCGTGCCGGCAGCGCCGGCTCGAGCGCGCGCCGCAGGATGCCGGTCGCGCCCATGATCCGGTTGATGCGCCGCAGGTCGCGCCGGGCGCGCCGGGCTCGCGGATCGTCCGGTTCGAGGTGGTCGAGCTCCTCGGGTTCGAGAACGCGGGTCAGCATCGCGCCGGCTCCATGCGCAGGTCCCCGTTGAGCGAACCGTCGGCGGCCGCGGTCCACGCCGGCTGCACACCCCGAGGCCTGTCACACGCGGCTGCGACCGGCGGTGTGGCACGCGCCGGCCGCGCGCTCACGACGCAGGCCCGCAACACCGGCACGGTCGACAACGCGAACCGCTCACGCGTCGACGCGCAGCAGCGCCCCGTGGCAGCTGAACCCCGCACCGAACGACGACAGCCACCACCAGCCGCCGGGCGCGCGGTCGGCGAGCGCCGCATCGAGCACGAAGTAGACGAAGGCGCTCGACAGGTTGCCGTATTCGCGCAGCATCGCAGCGCTGTAGCGGAACGCATCGTGGTCGAGCTCGAACCGCTTCTCGAGCGCGAGCAGCACGTCGCGGCCGCCGGCATGCATGATCCACGCGGCGATCTCGGACGAGTCGACGTGGGCCCGCCCGAGCACCGTGCGCAGCACGCGTTGCGCGTACTCGGCGGCGAGCGCGGGCACCTCGCGCGTCAGGATGTTGCGCAGCATGCCCTCGCGCTGCTCGAACATCAGCGCCTTGCGCTGGGCCGGTTCGATCAGCGAGGTGCTGTCGACCCATTCGATGCGGCGCGGCGGGCGCCCGCTGCGGCCGGCCTCCGCATCGGGCGGCGCCGACGAGAGCACCGCGGCGCCGGCGCCGTCGCCGAACAGGCACGCGCTGATCAGCACACCGGGGTCGTTGTCGAGGTACATCGCGGCGCTGCTGACCTCGACGCAAACCGAGAGCACGTGCTTCGCGGAGCCGGCGCCGAGCAGCGAGCGGCCGAGCATCAGGTTCGGCAGCGCCGCCGCGCAGCCCTGCCCGACCAGGTCGAAGGCCTGCACGTCGGGGCGGAGCCCCAGCCGCTCGATCACATAGCCCGAGAGCCCGGGGCAGAGGTACCCGGTGCAGGTGCTGACGACAATCGCGTCGATCTGCGAGACGTCGACGCCGCTCGACGCCAGCGCACGCGCCCCGGCGTCGGCGGCGAGCGTCGGCGCGTGGGCGAGGAAGCGCCGGTCGAGGGTGTCGGGATCGATCGTGAACACCTCGTCCAGCGAGTCGAGCGCGAGACGCCGAGCCTCGATCCCGTTGTCGCGCTGCAGCACGGTGCGCGCGATCAGGTGCGAGCGTGTGTCAAGGCGCGCGAACCAGGCCGAGCGCTCGAACGCCCGGAGGCACTCGGCCTTGGTGTAGCGCGTGGAGGGTGCGGCGGTCCCGATGCCTCGGATGTACATGAGCGTGCTGAAAGGGGTGGCCGGCGCAGTATGGCAAGGAACGCTTTCACGGGTTGGCGCGAGGCGTTGCGGCCCGGCCCCTGCCTGTGGCGGCGACGGGTCGACGCGGCGTCGCTCGCGGCCCAGGGTCAGCGCGCGGCCAGGAACTCGACCAGCATCGCGTTCACCCGCTCCGCTTCCTCGTGGTGCACCCAATGCGTCGCGCCCTCGACGTAGGTGAGCTCGGCGTCGCGGCAGAGCGCCGCGCTCGCGCGCGCCCAGGCGGCGTCGAGCGCGTGGTCGCGGTCGACCCAGATCACGCGCACCGGCACGTCGATCGGCCGGACGGCACGGCGGCGCGGCAGCGCGCGGTACCAGTTCAGCATCGCGGTCATCGCACCGGGCTCCAGCCATTCGCCGCGATGCACCGCCAGCGCCGCGTCGTCGAAGGTGCCGGGCCGGCTGGTGCGCCTCAGCACTTGCGCCAGCCGCCGCCCCGCGTCGGCGGTGAGCGCGCGCTCGGGCAGCCAGGGCAGCTGGAACGCCGCCACGTACGCGCTGCGCAGCCACTGCGAGGGATGCCGCAGCAGATGGCGCCGGCTGGTGTCGAGGTGCGGCGCGTTAATGACCGCGACGCGCTCGACGTGCTGCGGCGCGTGCGACGCCAGGTGCCAGGCGACGATGCCGCCCCAGTCGTGGCCGACCACCGCGAAGCGCTCGCGGCCGACCGCACGCGCGATCGCCACCACGTCGGCGGCGAGCGTATCGAGCCGATAGGCGCGGCGCCCGCGCGGCTTGCTCGAACCTGCATAGCCGCGCTGGTCGGGCGCGACGACGCGCAGGCCGGCTGCGGCGAGCGGCCCGATTTGGTGGCGCCAGCCGTACGCCGATTCCGGAAAGCCGTGCAGCAGCAACACGAGCGGGCCGTCGTCCGGCCCGGCAGCCAGTGCGTGGAAGCGCACGCCGTTGGCGACGACGTCCAGCGAAGCGGCGGCGCGGGTCTGCCGAGGCACGGCCGAGATCACGCGCGCGTGAACTTGGCGTTGCCGGCCCGGCGCACGCGCTCGAGCACGAAGGCGTCGCGCGGCAGGGACGCGAAGGGCCGGACGTCGATGTGCGGGTTCTGCCTGGCGGCGATGATCAACGCCAGGGCGCCTGTCGGCAGCTCGACCGCGTGCCCCATCATGGCCTGCCCAGTGCCCTCGCCCGGGACCGCGACGCGGGTACGCGGCGTCGCTGCCGCCTTACGACACCAGCTCGCAAGGCGTCCGCCGGTGCATGGGAGAGCGCTCCGGCTCGAACCGCTCGGGCGCGTGCCGGCGGTGCGCCTCGCGATTGGTGCGGTCGAGGTCGGGCAAGGTGCGTCGGCCCGCCTCGAGACGCAAGCCGTTCCACTCGTCGCTGCGGCGCACCCGCGCCACCCTCGCCGGAAAGAACGGAAGCGCCGCGTCTCCGCGGTCGAACGCGGTCTGATCAGGCGGCGCCGCGTGCGCCGGCGGGGCCGCCGGCAACCGACGCGACCGCCTCGACCGCCGCGGCGAGCCCGCGCCGCGCCGAGCCGGCGACGCCGCGCGTCCAGCCGGTGCCGGCGGTGTCGGCAGGTCGAGCGGCGCTCTCGGCGGCCGCCGGCGCGGCGTCGCGCACCCGCCAGTTGGCGAGTCGGCGCAGGCCGGCGCGCGCACCGAGCGTGCGCTCGACCTGCGCGATGGCGTCGATGATCCCGTCGATCCGGCCGCTGTCCCACACCGGCGCGGCGTAGGCGGCTTCGAGCTGCCTGCGCAGGCGCTCGTATTCGTTCATCAATTCAGACCCGCGATGGCTCATGCGTGTGCTCCCTTGACGCGAGTTGAGCAAGCGCTGTGCCGCGGTGGGCCGCAGGCCCGGCCTGCGATGGCAGGTCGGCTCCACCTTGCCGTACACCTCCGCAGCAGCGGCTGTGCAGCCGCCGGACGGCGATGAACGCCGCAGCATGGAGCAGGCAGGCGCGCTAGGAGCCGCCGCTCGCCTGCGCCAGGCAGTGGATGAGCGCCCCATCACGCTCGATCGGCTCGTCGGGCGGCGCCTCGGGCCGATGGTGCAGACGGAAAGCGGCGAGGGCCGCGTCCGGTCGCCGCACGTCGTAGCCGATCGCCCGCAGCCCGAGCCACGCGTCGAAGCCCGACGGGGCCGGAGCGAGCGGCGGCTCGCACCAGAGCCCGAAGCCCGCTGCGGCGAGCGTGCGCCACGGGAACAGCGGGCCCGGGTCGACCTTGCGGCCGGGCGCGACGTCGGAGTGGCCGACGAAGTCGGCCGCGCCGAGCCGGTGCCGCTCGCGCAGGTCGCCGAGCAGGCGCAGCAGGCTCGCGATCTGCGCGGCCGGGTACGGCGAGCTGCCGTCGTTGTCGAGCTCGATGCCGATCGAGGCCGAGTTGACGTCGCGCGCCGGCCCCCATTGGGACGCGCCGGCGTGCCAGGCCCGCGCGCGTTCGTCGACCAGCTGCACGAGCCGGCCGTCGCGCTCGATCAGGTAGTGCGCGCTGACGCCGCTGCCGGGACGGGTGAGCGTGCGCAGCGCGTGGTCGGCGTTGTCGGCCGCGGTGTAGTGGATGACGACGAGCTGGACGCGCCGCTCGTCGAAGTTCGGCGATGGCTGCCAGGTGTGCGCGAGGGCCGGTCCGCGCGGTGCCGGTGCCGTCGCGCAGCCGGCGAGCGCAGCCGCGAGCGCCAGCAGCACCGGGACGACGCGCGTGGAGCCAGCGCGAAGCTCACGCATGCGGCAGCCGTCCGTCCGTCCGGGCCGGTGCCGAAGGGCGTGCGTCGGACTCACGGGTACGTAGCTTGCCGACCGTTGCTTGGCTCGCGAGCCCGGCATGGTGCCGGAGGCGAGCCGAGCTTCGCCGGGACCCGCGTTTCTCTCCGGTCGAAGACCCCGGCACGTGCCGCCGCGATGCGGCGTGTGCCGGCCTGAAGGAATTCGACATCGTGTCTCCCGCATCGCCGCTCCGCGTCCTCGTCGTCGACGACAACGTCGACGCCGCGCAATCGTTGTGCTTTCTGCTGGAGGCGATGGGTTGCGAAGCGGCAGCCTGCCACGACGGCCCGGCCGGCCTCGGCCTCGCGAGCCGCTTCGAACCGCACCTCGCGATCATCGACCTCGACATGCCACGCATGCGCGGCTGCGACGTGGTGCGTCACCTGCGCCTGCAGGACGGCCATGCGCTTGCGATGGTGGTCTGCCTGACCGGCTCGAACCGCGCCGAGGACCGTCAGCAGTCGCTCGCCGCCGGCTTCGACGCCTATGTGCTCAAGCCGATCGATCACGCCACCCTCGCCGGCGTTCTCGAGCGCGCTCGCGCCCTCACCGTCGACCTGCGCACGGCGCACCAGCCGCGGCGCCGCGCGACACCGGCGCGGCGCGAGCCCGCGAGTCGGCACCGCGACAGCGCACCGGGCGCGTTGCGCTAGCACGCGACAGAGCAAGGTCCGCGCCCCGGCACGCGCCGACCCCCCGCGCCCGCACCCGCGCTCGTCTCTTTGCCTCCGTGGCACGGCAAGCCGCCCGCGTCGCATCGGGCGCGCCGGGCACCGGTCGCACCCTGCCGCGGCCCGACGCCGCAGGTCGTGCGCGACCTCGCCCGCACGCGCCGGCTCAGGGCTCGGCACCCTGCACGATGAGATGGATCATCTGCAGCTTGGCGACCGTCGGCTTGGGCAGCACGAACGGATAGAAGTCGGGCTGACCCATGCTGCGCGACATCTCGTTCAGCACCGCGGTGAGCTCGACCCAGGCGTTGACGAAGTGCAGGAAGGCGTCGGCGTCGGGGTCGTCCGGACGCCAGAGCGCCTCGCGCGTCCACGGCTCGACCTCGAGCTCGACGTCGGCGGCGTGGATGCCGAAGCTGAGCGCGGTGTCGACCGTGTCGACCATGTGCAGGTAGTGGGCCCAGGTCTCCGCCCAGTCCTCCCAAGGGTGGCAGCTCGCGTACGTGCTGATGAACCGGGTCCGCCAGTCGGCCGGCGGACCTTGCTCGTAGTTGCGCTTGAGCGCCTCGGCGTAGTCCATGCAGTCGTCGCCGAACAGCTCGCGCACGTGCGGCAGCCACGCGCTGTCGCGCACCAGCAGATCCCAGTAGTAGTGCCCCACCTCGTGGCGGAAGTGGCCGAGCAGCGTGCGGTACGGCTCCTTCATCTGCGAGCGGATGCGCTCGCGCTCGGAGTCGTCGGCCTCGGCCAGGTTGAGCGTGATGAGGCCCTCGTCGTGTCCGGTCATCACCGGCGGCCCGCCGGGCTGCTGCTCGAGCATGTCGAACATCAGCCCGTGCTCCGGGTCTTCGCCGAGCTTGGAGCGGACCGGCAGACCGAGCCCGAGCAGTTGCGAGACGAGGCGCCGCTTGGCGAGTTCCATCAGGCCCCAATGGCGCTGGTTGACCTCGCTGGTCAGGTCCGGAATGGTGTGGTTGAGCCGGCACGCGATGCACAGGCCTGACGCGCCCGCCTGGGCCAGCGGCTCGTCGGCGCGCAGCAGCCAGTTGCAACCGGCGGCGGTGTCGAAGTTGGCACAGCGGCGGTACTCGACGCGGCTGTCGTCGTACCAGAGATTCCAGGTGCCGTCGGTCGCGCCGGGCTTGAGCGGAAACAGCTCGAGCCGCTCGGTCTCGTAGCCGAGCGGCGTCTTGCAGTTCAGGCACAGGCTGTTGCGGAAGAAGATGGGGCGACCGCACTGGCAGCGGAACGCGCGCGGCGCCGCCGGCTCCTCGGCGCGCAGGCGTTCGGAGAGCGTTCTGAAGTGGTTCGACATGGGGACCTTGCGTTGGTGGTGCCCGGTTGAAGCAACTGCCATTCCCGTCCGGCGCATCGCGCGCGCGGCACACATGCCTGCGATGGGAATGCAGCTTGCCGTTGGCGCCGACCGCAAACCTGCAATCCGCTCCATGACCCACGAATCCTTTCTCTCGCGCCGCAGCCTGCTTGCCGGCGCGGCAGCCAGCGCCGCCCTGCTGTCGATGCACGACGCGATCGCGCAGAGCAGCAGCGCCGGCAACTGGCTCGCGATGGTGAAGGTGCACCACGCGATGGTGATGAAGACGCTCGACGAAATGCTCGACGCGAACAACCGCACCTTCCTGCGCCGCGAGCGCATGCACCTCGCGCTGCACTACCAGCTCACCGCGCACTCGGTCGCCGAGGAAAACGTGCTCTATCCGGCGATCGCGCGCACGCTGCAGATGAGCGACGCCGACAAGCTCTACCTCGACCAGGCGCACGCGAAGGTGATGGACGCCGAGCTCGCGATGCTCTCGGCGCAGCAGGAAACCGAGTGGTTCGACAAGTTGCGCGCCCTCAAGGCGGCGCTGCAGCAGCACGCGACGGGTGACGAGGAAGGGCGGCTGTACCCCGAGCTGCAGGGCAAGCTCGACGCCGCGACCAATCGCATGCTGGCGACGGCCTATCAGGCCGAGTTCGCGACCGTCGGCAAGCGCCGCAAGCTCGGCTGACGCCGCGCAGCCGGCGGCGCGTCATGCGTGCCGGCGGCCGTCGTAGAAGGTGAACCCCGGGTCGCGCCGGCTGGCGCGGCCCTCGCGCCACGCCTCGACCGCGGCGCTCATGTCGGCACGACCGGCCTCCCAGCGCTCGCCGATCGATGCGCGGGAGAACTCGATCGCCTTGGCGCCGGTCTCATGTGCCGGCGGGCGATATGCGACCAGCACCACCTCGACTGCGCCGGTGCGCGCCTCGCGCTCGATCGCGGCGCGCGTCGGATCCGCGGCGTCGATGCGCGGCGCGATCTCGGCCAGCAGCGCGCGCAGCCGCTGCTCCTTGCGGTACGCCTCGATCGAGCGCAGCGACTGCGAGCTGAAGGCGATGTCCTGGGCGCGCTCGAGCGCCGAGTCGAGCGAAGCCGGCCGCTCGCCACGCGAGTCGAACAGGTCGACGCAGAAGCAGAGCTGATCGCCGGCCGGCGGCGCGTCGAGCAGCGGGTCGAGCGGCAGGTTGCAGAACATGCCGGGATCGCCGAGCAGGCGACCGTCGACCTCCACGGGCGGAAAGCCGGGGATGAACGCCGTGGTCGCGAGCAGGTGCTGCGGCGTGATCGCCTGCTTGCGGCTGTCGAAGTAGACCGGCTCGCCGGTCTCGAGATCGACACACGCGATGACGAGCGGCAGCCCGGCGCGATTGAGGCGATCGAAGTCGACGAGCCGCTCGAGCGTCGGCACGAGCGGCCGCCCGTCGAAGAGACCCAGGTCGGGCGGCGTACCCGGCAGCATCGAGAGGAACCCGGTCGGGCGCGGCATGAAGAGCCCCGGGCGCCCGGCGAAGACGGTCTGCATCGCGTGCATCTTGTTGTAGATGTCGCGCGGCCGACCCGAAACGGGCGCGAGCCCGAACGCGCTGCCCGTCGCCGCCTGCTGCCAGAACGCCTGCAGCTTCTCGACTCGCTCGGCCGGCGGGTTGCCGGCGAGGATGGCAGCGGTCACCGCGCCGATCGACGCGCCCGACACGATGTCGGGCTCGATGCCGGCCCCGTGCAGCGCTTCGTAGGCGCCGGCGGCGTAGGCGCCCAGGGCATTGCCGCCGGAGAGCGCGAGGCCGATGTGGCGGGTGTCGTCCTTCATCTTCTTGAGTCGCAGTGCGCCGCCCTCGCGGCGGTGAACGTGGTCCTCAGATCGCGGCAGCCTCGGTCGGCTCGTGCCGGCGCGGCTCGTCGTGCGCGAGCGCGTAGCGCCCGGCCCACGCGAGGATGCGTCGCGACGCATCCTCGCGCACGGAAGGGGTGCCCTCGCCGAGAAAGCCGTGCGTCTCGCCCGGATACAGCACGAGCTCGGTCGGTGCCCTCCCGGTGCGGTAAAGGCTGACGAACAGCTCCTCCGACTGCGCCTTGGGGCAGCGCTCGTCGTCCTTGCCCTGCATGAACAGCGTCGGCGTGCTCGCGCGTTCGATGTGATGCAGCGGCGACATGCGGCGCGCGACGTCGCGGTCGAAGTACGGCTTGGTGTCGATGTAGAACGGCTGCGCGTAGTAGCCGCCGTCGGACGTGCCGTAGTGCGTCTCGACGTCGCCGACCGGTGCCATCACCACCGCGGCGCGAAACGCATCGGTATGGCCGATCGCCCACGCGCTGAGGAACCCGCCGTACGACTTGCCGCCGATCGCGACGCGTTCGTCGCAGACGCCTTCGTTGCGCAGCGCGTCGATGGCGGCCAGGTGCTGCGGCAGGTCGAGCTCGCCCCAGTGCCCGTTGATGCGCTGGCAGAACTCGCGGCCGTAGCTTGCCGAACCGACCGCATTGAGCGCAAGGACGACCCAGCCTTCGCAGCACAACACCTGCCAGAACACGTTGGTGTCGTAGTCGAGCAGCGCGAACGCGTTGGGGCCGCCGTGGGCGTCGTTCCAGAGCGGCTTGGGGCCTGCTGCGCCGGTGTCGGCGCGCAGCAGCCAGCCTTCGATGCGCTCGCTGCCGCCCTGGCCGTCGGGGACGTCGAACGTGCGCGCCTCGACCGCGATCGGCATGCGCGCGGCCCACCACGCGTTCAGCGCGCTGATGCGGCGCTCGTCGGAGCCGTCGCGGGCGCAAGTCCAGACCTCGCTCGGGTCGGCGGGCGTGACGCTGCTGAAGACGAGGCGCCGGTCGGTGCAGCCGAACGCCGCCATCTGGCGATCGCCGCCGAGCAGCACGCTGAGCTCGCCGCCCGGGACCGTGATCGACGCGAGCTGATGGCGACCGTGCCAGGCGCGCACAAACACGATCGAGGTGCCGTCGGCGCTCCAGTAGAGGCTCTCCTCCTGGCCGACGTCGACCTCGTCCCCGCCGAGCGCATCGACCTTGCCGGATGCGACATCGACGACCCAGAGCTGCGGCTCGGCGTCAGCCTCCTCGACCGCGCCGGTGAACGCGACGTGCCTGCCGTCGGGCGACCACGCCGGCTGCATCACCATCGCGTGGTCGAACGTGATCCGCCGGTGCGAGCCGCCATCGATGTCGTGGACCCAGAGGTCGTAGGCGTGCGCGTAGCGGCCCTCGCGGGTCCGCGCATACGCGATGCGGGTGCCGTCGGCCGAGACGTCGAATCCCTGCACGTCGAAGGGGCCGTCGCTGAGGCGCCGCCGCTCGCCGCTCGCGACGTCGAGCATGAAGAGGTGCACCTCGCGCGCCAGCACGTAGCCCTCGCCGTCCTCCTTGTACGGCAGGCGCCACGCGACCTCGGGCGAGCTCGGCTTGCGCTGCGGGGGCTCCTGGTCGGACCGTTCGCCGCGGCGGTCGGGATCGACCGCGACCGAAGCGGTGACGACGAGGCGCTTGCCGTCAGGCATCCAGCGCAGGTCGCTGACGCTCTTGTCGAAGTGGCCCACCTGGCGCGGCTCGCCGCCGTCCCGCGCCATCACGAAGACCTGCGTCGCGTCGCCACCGCGGCTCGACAGGAACGCGATCTGCGAGCCGTCGGGCGAGAGGCGCAGCGACTCGTCGCTCACCGCGCCGAAGGTGAGCTGGCGCGATGCGCTGGTGTCGAGGGCGAACTGCCAGAGGTGCGTGCGATAGGTGTCGGCCTCCCGGTCGATCGAACGCACGGCGGCGACTGCGAGGTCGAGGCCGGCGACGGCGTGGATCTTGGAGACCTTGCGGTGAAGGTAGAGGTCGTCGACAGTGAACGGGCGGGTCATGAATCGGCTCGAGCGTGGCGGTGAGGTGGATCGTCGAGCGCCGGCCGCGCAGCCGAAACGCGGCGCGGCGCCCCCGGCGTTCAGTAGAGGATGCGGCAGCGGATCGTGTCGGGCACCTGGCACATCTCGGCCAGGGCCGGGTCGGAACCCTCCTGGTCGACGTCGATCACGACGTAGCCGACCTCCTCGTTGGTGCTGAGGTACTGCGCGGCGATGTTGATGCCGGCGGCCGAGAGCCGCTCGTTGACGTGCGCGAGAACGCCCGGCACGTTGCGGTGGATGTGCAGCAGGCGGCTGCGCCCGGTGTGCTGCGGCAGCGCGACCTCGGGGAAGTTGACCGCCGAGGTGGTCGAACCGTTGCTGCTGTAGCGAATCAGCTTGGCGGCGACTTCCTTGCCGATGTTGACCTGCGCCTCCGATGTCGAGCCGCCGATGTGCGGCGTCAGCAGCACGTTGTCGAAGCGCGTGAGCGCCGACGTGAAGACCGGGTCGTTGCCCTGCGGCTCGACGGGGAACACGTCGATCGCGGCGCCGTGCAGGTGCCGGCTTTCGAGCGCGGCGGCGAGTGCGTCGATGTCGACCACGGTGCCGCGCGAGGCATTGACGAGGTGGCTGCCGCGCTTCATGCGCGCGAGCTGGGCGGCGCCGATCATGTTCATGGTCTCGGGCGTCTCGGGCACGTGCAGCGTCACCACGTCGGCGACCTCGAGCAGCTCGTCGAGGCTGGCTGCCTCGCGTGCATTGCCGAGCGGCAGGCGCGCCTCGACGTCGCGGAACACCACGTTCATGCCGAGCTGCTCGGCGAGCACGCCGATCTGCGTGCCGATGTGACCGTAGCCGACGATGCCGAGCGTCTTGCCGCGCGCCTCGTACGAGTCGGCGGCACTCTTCATCCAGCCGCCGCGATGCAGGATCGCGTTCTTCTCGGGGATGCCGCGCAGCAGCATGATGATCTCGGCGAGCACCAGCTCGGCGACGCTGCGCGTGTTCGAGAACGGCGCATTGAACACCGGGATGCCGAGCCGCATCGCCGTCTTCAGGTCGACCTGGTTGGTGCCGATGCAGAAACAGCCGAGCGCCGTGAGCCTGGGCGCGTGGCGCAGCACGTCGCCGGTGACCTGCGTGCGCGAGCGGATGCCGAGGAAGTGCGCGTCGGCGACCGCGTCGAGCAGGTCGGCACCAGCGAGCGCCTTCGGGTGCGTGACGATGTGGGTGTAACCCTCGCGCTGCAGCGCCTCGACCGCCGAAGGGTGAATGCCTTCGAGGAGGACCGCCTTGAGCTGGCTGCGCGGACGGGAAAGGCGGGAAGGATTCATCGCAGGCGCCGAGCAAGCAGCGCGCCTGCGACCGCGCGCGGAGCACCTTGGTTATGCTCGCCGCGCCCGCCCTGCGGCGGCGTCGCTCGCGCCTCGTCACTGAACCTCCGCTTGAACCCCGCATGTTGACCGCGCCGGCCACGCCGTCCGCCAGCACCGACCCCAAGCCGCTGCTGTCGTTGCGAATGCTGGCCACCGCCTGCGTGGTGGTTCTGATCGCCGTCTACGCGACCGTCGGCGCGATGCGGTACCGCCAGCTGCGTGCCGAAACCGAGGTGCGGCTCGACCGTGCCCTGCGCATCGCCGTGGAGCACGCGCTCAAGGTGTTCGACACCAACGACGCACTGCTCGAGCAGGCGCTCGACACCCTGGGCGACGACGCGCCGGCGCGCCTCGCGCAGCGCGCGCCGGTGCTCGAGGAAGAGTTCCGCCGCGTCACGCGCAACAGGCCGCAGGTGCAGGCGATCGAGGTCCGCAGCGCCGACGGCGGTCGGCTGCTGGCCGCGGTCGGCAGCGCCGCCGACCCCGCCCCGGCGGCATTCGACCGGACGCGCCTCGCCCCGACCGGCATGCACTTCTCGGTGCGGGCTGCCGCGCCGGGCGCCGCCAGGCCGATCGACATGAGCCGCGCGCGCGTTCACGCCGATGGGCGCTTCGCCGGAACGGTGTCGGTGACGGTGCGGCCGGCGACCTTCGAGCAGTTCCACCGCGACCTCGTCGCCGACGAACCGGGCCTGGCGATCACGATGCTTCGCGACGACGGCCTCATCCTCACGCGCTGGCCGCTGCTGCCCGGCGCGCCGTCGGCGCTGGCGGCGAGCAGCCCGGTGATGGCGCGCATCCGCGCCGGCCAGACACGCGGCGACGCGCACGGCGTGTCGTCGGTCGACGGCCGCGAGCGCCTGCTGCGCTTCAGCCGGGTCGGCGACTACCCGGTCTACCTCGGTAGCGGCATGGAAGTGCGCGAGATCACCCGGCGCTGGCTGCAGGAAATGGCCTGGCTCGCCGCCTTCGGCGTGCCGCCGCTGATCGGTCTCTTCCTCGCCGCTCGGGTCGCGCTGCGCCGCACGCGCGAGGCGCTCGGCTCGGCGCGCCGCCTGCAGGACGAGATGGTGGCGCGCCGCCAGGTCGAGGAGGCGCTGCTGCAGGCGCAGAAGCTCGAGGCGCTCGGCCGCCTGACCGGCGGGGTCGCGCACGACTTCAACAACACGCTGATGGTGATCAGCAGCAACCTGTTCGTGCTCAGGCACCGCCACCCCGACGCCGGCACCCAGCAGGTCGAGTCGATGGATCGCGCCGTCGCGTCGGCGACGCAGCTGACGCGCCAGCTGCTCGCGTTCTCGCGTCGCCAGGCGCTGGTGCCCGAGCACGTGCGGCTGCAGGACCGGCTCCCCGCGCTGGCGTCCCTTCTGGCGCCGGTGCTCGGCGCGCCGATCGAGCTCGCCGTCAGCGTCGACGCCGACTGCCGGCCGATTCGGGTCGACCCCGCCGAGCTCGAGCTGGGGCTCATCAACCTCGCGATCAACGCGCGCGACGCAATGCCGGCGAGCGGGCGCTTTCGCCTCTCGGCCTGCAACGTCGGGCACGCAGTGCCAGCCATGCGCGAAGGCCCGGCGGTGTTGATCGAGGCGGTCGACAGCGGCACCGGCATCGACGGCGCGGTGATCGACAAGGTGTTCGAGCCCTTCTTCACCACCAAGCCGGTGGGCGAAGGCACCGGGCTCGGACTCAGCCAGGTGTACGGCCTGTGCCGGCGTGCCGGCGGCACGGCGACGATCGAGAGCGAGCCCGGCCGCGGCACCACCGTGCGGCTCTACTTCCCTGCCGCCGACGAGCCCGCCGAAGATGCGGTCGCGCCCGCACCGGCGGCGCGGCGCGCGCTCGGCAAGAAGGTGCTGGTCGTCGAGGACAACGACGCCGTCGCGGCCGCACTGCAGCCGCTGCTCGAGTCGATCGGCTGCAGCGTCGTCCGCCTCGACCGCGGCCGCGCGGCCGAGGAGTGGCTGGCGCGCCAGTCGCGCCTGCCCGACCTGGTGCTCACCGACGTCGTGATGCCGGGCGAGGTCGACGGCCTCAAGCTCGCCCGGCACGTGCGCGCGACCTACCCCGGCGTCGGCATCGTCGTCATGACGGGACACGCCGAGCAGCTCGACACCATCGCCGGGCACGGCTTCGCGATCATTCCCAAGCCGTGCTCGGTCGAGGTGCTCGCCGCCGCGATCGAGCGCGGCACCGACGGCGCGGCGCCGACCGGCGCGGGCCAGGCGGCATCGGTCGCGTGATGAACTCCGAAACGAGCCCCCGGCGCCGATGATCGTCCACGTCGTCGACGGCACCTACGAGCTGTTCCGTCACTTCCACGGACTGCGCCGCTTCACCAAGGGCAAGGACCGGCCGTTCGGCGGCGCGGTCGGCGTGCTGCAGACGGTGCTCGAGATGATCGAACAGGGCGCGACGCACCTCGGCGTCGCGACCGACCACGTGATCGAGTCGTTCCGCAACCGGCTGTGGGACGGCTACAAGACCGGAGAAGGCATCGAGCCGGCGCTGCTCGCTCAGTTCCACCCGCTCGAAGAGGGCCTGCGCGCGCTCGGCGTCGCGACCTGGGCGATGACCGAGCTCGAGGCCGACGACGCCCTCGCGTCGGCGGCGCATCTCGCCAGCGCCGACCCGCGCGTCGACAAGGTCTGCATCTGGACGCCCGACAAGGATCTCGCGCAGTGCGTCGACGGCGATCGCGTGGTGCAGGTCGACCGCAAGGGCAAGCAGATCCGCAACGCCGACGCGGTGCGCGTCAAGTTCGGCGTCGTCCCGGCGCAGATCCCCGACTACCTGGCGCTGGTGGGCGACACCGCCGACGGCTACCCGGGCATCCGCGGCATCGGCCCGGTCGGCGCGGCGCAGCTGCTGAACCGCCACGGCCCGATCGAGTCGTTCCCGCAGAGCGTGCTCGGCGCGCAGCGCGAGCTCGCGCTGCTTTTCAAGGACCTGGCAACCCTGCGCGCCGACGCGGCGCTGTTCGACGACGTCGACGAGCTGCGCTGGGCGGGGCCGACGCCGGCGTTCGAGGCGTGGGCCGAGCACGCCGGGTCGCCGCGCCTCGTGGAGCGCGCGCGCAAGGCGTGGATGAAGGTCGAACGAGCGGCCGGATGACGCAGACCTGCGCGCAGCGCACGATCGCCAGCGCGCGGCGGCCCGCCGCGGTGCTGCGCATCGAGCCACACGCGCGCCGCCGAACGCCTGCCAGCTGCCGCTGACGCGGCGCCGAGCGGCGCTGACGTGCCGCCCGAGTCCCGCGAGGTCAGGGTTCGCGCCGCGCCTCGCGGAGCACGCCGGCCAGGCCGTCGCGACCGCTTGCCGCGCGCCACACCAGCGCGGCGCCGGCCGCCAGCCGCGCCGCGCGAGCCAGGCCCGAACCGCCCCCGCGGGTCAGCAGCCAGATGCCGGCGAGCAAGGTGACCCAGTGCTCGCCGGGCACGCTCGGGCGCTGCTCGTCGAGTTGCCGCAAGCGTTCGAACCAGTTGGTGTCCATCGGCATTCCTTTCGTCTCGTGCGGGCCGGCTCGCCGCGTCTGCGGTGCGTCGGCAACACGGATGCCCGCGACGCGGTGTCGACCCGCGCGGCGCTGCAGCGTGCACGCGCCGACAGGCGTTGCAAGCCTCGTGCGAGTGCCGACCGGCGCGACCTGAGGTGCGCGATCGCACGGGCTCACGCTGACGACGCACGGCGCAACGGGCTTGCGATCGAAGGCGAGCACCGCGCTCGCTGCGACAGCGTTCGATCGACGAGGTTGACGCAAGCCTTCGCTCGGGCCGACGATGAGCGCACGCGCCCGCGTACCGGACCGCTGCAGGCAGCGAGACCCGCCGCGCGGGCATCCACCGCACCTCGGGCTCGCCACGCCATGCCGATCGAACTCAACCACACCATCGTGCACGCGCGCGACCCGGCAGCGTCGGCGCACTGGCTGGCCGACCTGCTCGGGCGACCGGCGCCGGTGCGCCTCGGGCCGTTCCATGCGGTCGCGCTCGACAATCGCGTCACGCTCGACTTCATCGAGGCCGGGCCGCAGCTCACCGTCGAGCACTACGCCTTCCTCGTCGACGACGCGGCGTTCGACGCGATCTTCGGGCGCATCCAGGCGCGCGGCCTCGCGTACTGGGCCGATCCGGCCCACCGCCAGCCGGGTCGCATCAACCACCATGACGGCGGCCGCGGCGTGTACTGGGACGACCCCGACGGGCACGTTCTCGAGATCATCACGCGGCCCTACGCAAGTGCCGGCTGACCCGCCTCGGCAACCCTGTTTTCGCCCCGCCCCCGCGGTGCTATAAGGATCGCCCCGGCGCTCGCCGGAGCGGCCCACGGCCGCTCTCGTCCTCTCGAGCGCACCGCCACGGCTTCAACTGCTTGCTGGAGGAACGTTCGATGCGCAACCTGTACGGGTCGATCCGGCTGACCGCTGCTGCCCTGCTCCTCGTCGGCGCCACGCTGCCGAGCCATGCCTTGCCGGTCATCGCCAACGGCGGCTTCGAGTCGGGCTTGGCGGGATGGACCCGCGTCGACCAGCTCGGCAGCGAAGGCACCTTCGCGGCGCAGACCGGCACCGCGAGTCCGGTCAACGGCTTCAGCGTGCCGCCGCCGCCCGGCGGCACGACGGCCGCGATGACCGACGCACAGGGTCCGGGCGCGCACCTGCTGTACCAGGACTTCGTCGCCAGCGCCGGCTCGGGCCTGCTGCGCTTCGACCTCTTCATCGCCAACGACGCGAGCGCCTTCTTCGCGCCGAACACCCTCGACTTCGCGACGCCGACACTCAACCAGCAGGTGCGCGTCGACATCGTGCGGCCGACCGTCGACCCGTTCACCATGGCCGGCAGCGACATCCTGCGCACGCTCTTCGTGTCGACGCCGGGCAGCCCGCTGACCAGCGGCTACACCACCATCTCCACCTACATCGGCGACCTGCTCGCGGCCAACGCCGGGCAGACGCTGCGCCTGCGCTTCGCCGAGACCGACAACGTGTTCACCCTGCGCGCCGGCGTCGACAACGTGTCCATCGTCGCGGCGGTGCCCGAGCCCGGCTCGACGCTGCTGCTGCTCGCCGCCGCCCTGCCGCTGTGGCTCGGCTGGCGCGGCGGCCGCGCCGCCGTCCGCACGCGCCGCACCTGAGCTCGCCCGCGTCGCCGGCGCGCGGCCGGGCGGCTCGCGAGCCGACCGCGGCCGTGCCGAGGGCATCGTTCCGTTTCCTCGTTCCGCTTTCCTCGTTTCGATCGCTCGTCCGATCGCCCGGGCTCGCCGACGTTCACGAGCCGACCCACCGACAGGAGGCCCCGATGAAAAAGTTTCGTTCCGGCCCGAGCGGCCGCCGTCACGGCGGAGCCGTCGCCGCGCTCGCGCTCGCCGCGTTCGCGCTGCCTGCCGTCGCGCAGGAAGTGCCGAACATGCTCGACCCCAACCTGCGGGTCACGACCGTGCTGAACACCGGCATCGCGCAGCCGATCGGCATCGTCTTCGTGAACGGCGTCAACGACTACTGGGTGCTCGAGAAGGCTTCCGGGCAGGTCAAGCGGGTGCTCGGCGGCGTGCTGCAGACGACGCCGGTGCTCGACCTGCCGGTGAACTCGAACTCGGAGCGCGGGCTGCTCAGCCTGGTGCTGCACCCCAACTTCCCGGCGACGCCACACGTCTACATCCGCTGGACGCAGAGTTCGACCGGCGCCGACTCGACCACCGTCGCCGACGTGCCGCTGCTCGGCAACCGCGTCGATCGCTTCGTGTGGAACGGCACGACGCTGGCGCAGGACATCAACATCGTCCAGCTGCGCTCGCGCCAGACCGACAACGTGCCGGTCACGGGCCACCCCGGAACCGCCAACGGCAACGAGAACGGCAACCACAACGGCGGCGTGATGCGCTTCGGCCCCGACGGCAAGCTCTACATCTACATGGGCGACCAGGGCCGGCGCGGCTGGATGCAGAACCTGGTGAACGGCCCCTTCCTCACCCCGCCGCTCGTCGACGACACCTTCGGCGGGCCGCAGCCCGACAACGCGCACCTCACCGGCGTGATCCTGCGTCTCAACGACGACGGCAGCGCGCCGGCCGACAACCCCTTCTTCACGGCCGGCGCGACGCTGGGCGGCGAGGTCGGCGCCAACATCCAGAAGGTGTTCGCCTACGGCATGCGCAACGGCTTCGGGATGGCGTTCGACCCGCAGGGCGGGTTCCTCTGGGAGACCGAGAACGCCGACGACGCCTACGCCGAGGTGAACCGCGTGGTGCCCGGCCTCAACGGCGGCTGGATCCAGTTCGCCGGCCCGACCGCGCGAATGCCCGACTGGAAGACGATCGAGACCACGCAGTTCGGCAGCGCGCTGCAGCAGGTGCGCTATCCGCCCACCCGCGCGGCCTATACCGCCAACCTCGCGCTGTCGCGCCTCTTCATGCTGCCGGGCGCGGTCTACAAGGACCCGGAGTTCAGCTGGCGCTACGAGACCGGCCCCTCGGGAACGACGTTCGTGCAGGGCAATGCCCTCGGCGCCGAGTACGCCGGCACGCTCTGGATCGGCTCGGCGCGCTCGTTCACGCAGGTCGGCGCGAACGGCGGCAGCCTCTATCGGCTGCGCCTCACGGCCGACCGTCTGAACATCGACACCAGTGCCGACCCGCGCCTTGCCGACAAGGTCGCCGACAACCTGTTCCGCGCGCAGAAGTTCGAGGGCACCGAAAGCGAATCGCTGAAGGTCGGGCAGGGCTTCGGCGCGACCCCGAGCATCGAGCAGGGGCCCGACGGCAACCTCTACGTCGTCTCGGTGACGTCGAACGCGATCTACCGGATCAGCCGGGCGCCCTGACGCGGCGGGTCGCTACACGCCGACCGCCGCCCGCACGCGCTCGCGGGTGAGCGGCAGGTCGCGCAGGCGCACGCCGACCGCATCGGCGATCGCGTTGGCGACCGCCGCGCCGGTCGGCCCCTGCGACACCTCGCCGGTGCCGAGGAACGGCGTGCCGAGACGCGAGATCAGGTGCACCTCCACGTGGTCGGGCACCGCCGGGAAGCGCAGGATCGGATAGCCGCCCCAGTCGAGGCTGGTCACGCGCGTGGTATCGGTGACGACGCCCTCGTACAGCGTCCACGACAGCGACTGGACGATGCCGCCCTCGATCTGGTTACGGATGCCGTCGGGATTGACCGCCTCGCCGCTGTCGGCCGCCGCAATCGCACGCCGCACGTGCACGCGACCGGTGTCGCGCTGCACCGCGACCTCGACCGCGATCGCGCAGTAACCGGCGTAGTTCTTGTAACGCGCGAACGCGAAGCCGCGGCCGCGGCCGGGCGCGCGCTGAAAGCTGCTCCAGCCGAAGCGCTCGGCCGCCTTTCGGATGACGTCCTGCGCGCGCGGGTCGGACAGGTTGCGCAGGCGAAACTCGACCGGGTCGACCTTCGCGGCGGCCGCCAGCTCGTCCATGAACGACTCGAGCGCGAACACGTTCAGATACGCGCCGAGCCCGCGCAGCGCCGACACCCGCATCGGCATCGCCGGGATGAAGTGGTGCACGACCTGCGACACGGGGAACGTGTAGTACGGGATCGCATTGCGGTCGCCGCCACCCGCGGGCTGCGGCAGCGGCTTGGGCGTCGGCAGCGCGAACGGCGGGTCGAGGTGCCAGGCCGGCGCCAGGTTGCCGGCCTTGCCCGGCCGGGTGAGGTGCGAGCCGCTGCGCACCTCGTAGCGCCAGTCGAGCACCTCGCCGGCGTCGCCGAGGCGCGCCCTCACGGTGCCGACCATCGCCGAGCCGTACGGCTCCCAGCCGTGCTCGTCCTCGCGCATCCACTGCACCCGGACGGGGCGGCCTGGAAAGCCGACCGCGACCAGCGCGGCATCGGCCGCGACGTCGTCGGCGGCGTTGTGGCCGTAGCAGCCCGAGCCTTCCATGTGGATGCAGCGCACCTGCTCGGGCGGCAGCGACAGCATCTCGGCGAGCGCGCCGCGCAGCGGATAGACGCCCTGGCTGTGGGTCCACACCGTGACGCCGCCGTCCCTGGCGAGGCCGACCGCGCACGAGGGACCGATGGAGGCGTGCATCTGGTACGGGCGCCGGTAGGTCGCCTCGATCGTGCGGCCGCCCGGCGCCCCCTCGGGCCTGTCGACGACGAGCCGCCGCTCGGCCGGCAGGCGCTCGAGCTGCGCGAACACGTCGGCCGGACCGGCGAGCTCGGCGCGCTGCTCCCAGCGCGCGCTTCGCGCCAGCGCGCGCACCGCCTTGACGGCCTGGTACTCGCGCTCGGCGACGACCGCGACGTGGCTGCCGTTGCGCACGATCTTCAGCACGCCGGGCAGGCGCTGCACCGCCGCTTCGTCCATCGACACCAGGCGCGCGGTGTAGCTCGGCGGCCGCATCACGCGCGCGTGCACCATTCCGGGCGGGCGGAAGTCCTGCACGTAGATCGGCTGGCCCGTCACCTTGGCCGGGATGTCGACGCGGCGCATCGGCTTGCCCATGACGCTGCGCGAGCGCGGGTCGCGCAGCGGCGAGCGCGGCTCGGCGTTGACGTGCAGCACGTCGCCTTGGACCAGCGCGCCGTAGGTCACGCGCTTGCCGCCGGGCCCGACGACGGTGCCGTCCTGGATGGTCAGCTCGCCGACGGCCACGCCGAGCCGCTCGGCGGCCCGGCCGAGCAGGATCGCGCGCACCTGCGACGCCGCGTTCATGAGCGCGGTGCCGCTGTCGGACATCGACGAGCTGCCGGCGGTGTAGCCCTCGTTCGGCGTGTCGCCGGTGTCGGCGGTGATCAGCCTAATGCGCGCCGGGTCGACCATCAGCTCCTCGGCCGCGACCTGCAGCAGCGCGGTCTTGATGCCCTGACCGAGCTCGACCTTGCCGGTGACGACCGTCACGCTGTTGTCGGCGGCGATGCGGATCCAGGCGTCGAGCAGCGGCTGCTGCTCGAGGCTGCCCGGCAGCTTGGCGTTCTGCACCGGCACCTCGCCGAGGTTCTGCGGCTCGGCGCGCGGCGTCGTGGTGCCGGCGGCGGGCTGCGCCGCGCGCAGCGAGAAGCTCATCACCAGCGCGCCGCCGGCGCCCAGGAAGCCGCGTCGCCTCATGTCGCGCTGCCCTTCATGCGCTCGGCCGCGCGGCCGACCGCGCGCAGGATGCGCGTGTGGGTGCCGCAGCGGCAGAGGTTCGGGTTCATGTGCGTCCGGATCTGCGCGTCGGTCGGCGCCGGGTTCTTCTGCAGCAGCGCCTGCGCCCGCATGATCATTCCGGGGATGCAGTAGCCGCACTGCGCGGCCTGCTCCTCGATGAACGCCGCCTGCACGGGGCCCGGGTTCGCGGCGTCGCCCAGGCCCTCGAGCGTGGTGATGCGGCGCCCCGGCAGCACCGAGACGGGCGTCAGGCACGAGAACACCGGCTCGCCGTCGACGATGACGGTGCAGGCGCCGCACTGGCCGAGCCCGCAGCCGTACTTGGCGCCGTTCAGCTCGAGGTGGTCGCGCAGCACGTAGAGCAGCGGCGTATCCGGTTCGGCGTCGACCTGGCGCGCGGCGCCGTTGACGTGGAGGGTGATCATGGGTGGCGGGCTTTCCTGACTTCGCCGGCCACGTCGGGCCAGGCGGGCGCCCCGGCGCCGGCGCGACGCAGGTACTGGGCGAGTGCGGCGATCTGCTCGTCGGTCAGTGCGCCGGCGAACGACGGCATCCAGCGGCCGCGCTCGCCTTCGCCCGGCGCGATGCCTTCGCGAACGATGCGGATCAGGCTCGCCGGCGTGGGCTCGTACAGGGCGATGGCGAGCGGCAGCTGCAGCCCGCTGCCCGACGAGAGCTCGCGGCCCATCGCGTGGCAGCTCGCGCAGGCGTCGGCATAGACGCGCGCGCCGAGCTGCAGCAACGCGTCGTCGCCCGGACCCGAGGCCGCCGGTGCCGGTGCCGACGCGCCGGTGCCGATGCCGGTTACCGCAAACGGCGCCTGCCGCGCGCGCTCGACGCTCGCCGTGGCGCGTGCCTGGCGCGGCTCGGCCGCCGGTCCCATGCGCGCGTGGATGTAGGTCGCGATCGCGCGCACGTCGTCGGCAGGGATCTGCTGCAGGCTGCGCACCACGCCCTGCATCGGCCCGCCGGCGATCGCGTGGTCCGCGGCGATGCCCGTGCGCAGGTAGGTCGCGAGCGCGTCGACCGTCCACGGCAGCGGCGACGGCGAGTTCGCGTTGAGCGCCGGCGAATGCCAGCCTTCGGCATCGCCGCCGCCGAGGTGCTCGCCGCGGCGCTCGGCGCCGAGCGCGTTGCGCGGCGAGTGGCACGCGCTGCAGTGGCCGAGGCTTTCCGCCAGGTACGCGCCGCGGTTCCACTCGGCCGCCTGGCTCGCGTCGGCCTGGAAACGCTCCTCGCGGAAGAACAGCAGCTTCCAGCCGGCGAGCAGCGGCCGGAAGCCGAGCGGGAACGCGAGCTGGTTGGCAGGCGCCTCGGCACGCACCGGCGTGCGCGTCATCACGTACGCGTAGAGCGCGCGCACGTCGTCGTCGGTGAGGCGCGTGTAGTGCGTGTACGGGAACGCCGGATAGAGATGCGAGCCGGCGCGATCGACCCCGCGCCGCATCGCGCGCTCGAACGCCTCGAACGACCAGCGGCCGATGCCGGTGTCGCGGTCGGGCGTGATGTTGGTCGAGTAGAGCGTGCCGAACGGCGTCGCGAGCGCAAGACCGCCGGCGAACGGCAAGCCGCCGGCGACCGTGTGGCAGCCGGTGCAGTTGCCGGCATTCGCGAGCACGGCGCCGCGCTGGATGAGGGCCGCGTCGAAGCTCGTGCGGGCGGGCGGCGCGACCGGGTCGATCGCCGGGCGCCAGGCCAGCGCCGCGAACGCGACGATCGCGAGCACGACGAGGGCCAGCACGACGACGCCGGCGCGGCGGCGTCGGCGGGGTGGAGATGCATCACGCATGCGGGCGCGGGCTGCCTCAGAGCGGCGACGGGTGGCGGCTTGCCGCGCCGACCGCAGCCGGGCATCGGGATCCTCGCCGCACGGCCTCGTGCCGCACGGGTCCCCGCGGGTGCCGTCGGCACGGGCGGTCGGGCAGGTCGGCAATGCACGTGCCCGAAATGGGCGCGAGTTCAACCCGCTGAACGTCGAGCCGGACATTCCCGCGACCTCGAGCGCCGGGTGGCGAGCCGAGTCGGCGGGGTCGGACCCCTATCATGGGTTCATGGATTCGCGCACCGCCGCACGCCCGACACCGGCACGCATACGCCGGCAGCCCTTCGGCTGCGAGGCGGCGGCGCAGATCGGCGCCGGCCCGCAGGCGCGCGGCCCGGGCCTGCACGGATGACCGACGCGGCGGCGTCGATCGAAGAGGACGTGACCGACCCGGCGGCGCCGACGCTGCGCATCGCCGGTCGGCTCGACGCCCGCGCCCTGGCGAGGCTCTGGGGCGACGCGCTCGCGACGCTGGCGCGTCACCCCGACCAACCGGTCGGGATCGACGGCGCGGGCATCACGTACTGCGACACCGCCGGTGCAGCGCTGCTGATCAACCTGCTTCGCCAGCCGCGGCGCGCCGGCGCCGCGGTGCACGTGCGGTCACTGCCCGACGCAGTGCGCGAACTCGTCGCCCGCTTCGACGCCGCGGACCTTCGTGCGCCGCAACGCACGCAAGGCGCCTCGCCGCGCGCCACCGAACGCATCGGCCGCGCGGCCGCGCAGTGGGGCCGCGACACCCGCAGCGTGATCGAGTTCGTCGGCGAGGCCACGCTCGCCCTCGCCCGCGCGGCGCGCCGGCCGGCGAGCGTGCGGTGGCGCGACGTGCTGGGCACCGCCCAGGAGGCGGGCGTCAACGCGCTGCCGATCGTCGGCCTCATCGCCTTCCTGATGGGCGTGATCCTCGCGTTCCAGGCCGCGACGGCGTTGCAGCGCTTCGGCGCCGAGGTGTTCGTCGCCGACCTCGTGGGCCTGTCGCTGCTGCGCGAGCTCGGCCCGCTGATGACGGCGATCATGCTGGCCGGCCGCTCGGGCGCCGCGTTCGCCGCCGAGATCGGCACCATGAAGATCAACGAGGAGATCGACGCCCTCGACACGATGGGCTTCGACAAGACGCGCTTCCTGGTCGTGAGCCGCGTCATCGCGGCAGTGGCGGTGATCCCGGTTCTCTCGATCTTCGCCAACCTGATCGGCCTCTTCGGCGGCTCGCTCGTGATGGCGACGTTCGACATCACGATCGCGAGCTACTGGCGGGAGGTGATCAACATCGTCGACCTGAGTGACCTCTTCACCGGCCTCGGCAAGTCGCTGGTGTTCGGGCTGCTGGTCGCCGGCGTCGGCTGCCTGCGCGGCCTGCAGACGCGCACCGGGGCCGCGGCGGTGGGCCTCTCGACGACGAGCGCGGTGGTCAGCGGCATCGTGCTGATCGTGGTCGCCGACGGCATCTTCGCGGTCGTCTTCTTCTATCTCGGCATCTGATGGACCCGGCGCCGATCATCCGCGTGGAGGGCCTTGCGGCCGGCTTCGGCGATCGCATCCTGATGAAGGACGTGACCTTCGACGTCGCACGCGGCGAGATCTTCATGATCCTCGGCGGCTCCGGCAGCGGCAAGAGCACGCTGCTCAAGAACATCATCGGCCTGTACGAGCCGCTCGCCGGGCGCGTTCTGATCGACGGCGACGACCTCGTGGGCACCACCGGCGCGGCGCGCGAACGGATCCTGCGCAAGTTCGGCGTCTCGTTCCAGTCGGGCGCCCTCTTCGGCTCGATGACGCTGCTCGAGAACATCGTGCTGCCGCTGGAGGCGTTCACCGCGTTGCCGCCGGACGCGATCGATCTCGTCGCGCGCATGAAGCTCTCGCAGGTCGGGCTCGGCGGAGCCGAGGCACGCATGCCGGCCGAGCTGAGCGGCGGCATGAAGAAGCGCGCCGCGATCGCACGCGCGATGGCGCTGGATCCGAAGATCCTGTTCCTCGACGAGCCTTCGGCCGGGCTCGACCCCATCACCTCGGCCGAGCTCGACCAGCTGCTGCTGCGCCTCTCGCGCGAGCTCGGCGTCAGCTTCGTCATCGTGACCCACGAGCTCGAAAGCATCTTCGGCATCGGCGACCGCGTCGTCATGCTCGACGGGGCGAGCAAGGGTATCGTCGCGGCCGGCGATCCGCGCGAGCTGCGCGACCACAGCGAACACGCCTGGGTCCGACGGTTCTTTCACCGGGAGGTCGTCAATCCATGACCGAGAAGCCGCGCTACTTCCGACTGGGGCTGTTCATGATCGGCGGCGTGGTGGCGCTGGTCGCCCTGGTCGTCGCGCTCGGCGCCGGCTCGCTGTTCAAGGAACGCCTGCTGATCGAGACCTACTTCGACTCGACGATCCAGGGCCTCGAGGTCGGCTCGCTGATCAAGTACCGCGGCGTGACGGTCGGACGGGTCAAGAACATCTCGTTCAGCTACGTGCGCTACGAGCAGGACAAGCCGCTCGCCGATCGCAGGTCGTACGTGCTGGTGATCGGCGAGGTCGAGCCCAAGCTCGTCGGTTTGCGCGGCAGCGACGTCGGCCGCGAGGCGCTGCAGCGCCAGGTCGACCGGGGTCTGCGCGTCAAGAACACGCTGCAGGGCGTGACCGGCATCTACTTCCTCGAGCTCGACTACACCGACCCTGCGCGCAGCCCGGTGCTGCCGATCGCCTGGGTGCCCGAGAACCTCTACGTGCCGTCGGCGCCGGGCTTGGTCGCACAGATCACGAGCGTGGCCGAGGGCCTGGCGCGCCGCTTCGACGCGCTCGACATCGAGGGCATGGTCAACAACGTGATCGCGCTGACCCGCACCGCCGACAACCTGCTGCAGCAGCTGCCGGTCGAGCGGCTCGGCGCGCAGACGACGCAGCTGCTCGCCGAGCTGCGCACCACCAACCAGCGCCTGCAGGGCACGATCGGCAGCGTGCAGGCGGTGCTCGGCGACCCGGCGCTCAAGCGCATCCCCGCCGACCTGGCGGCGACCGCACGCGATGCCGCCGCGGCGTCGGCGCAGCTGCGGCGCCTCGCGGAATCGGAAGGCCTGCAGACCACGCTCGGGCAAGGTCAGCAGCTGGTGCAGCGCCTCAATCGACTCGTCGACGCCGAGCAGGACGACATCGGCACGACGGTCGACAACCTGCGCCAGGCCACCGACAACCTGCGCATCCTCACCGACGAGCTGCGGCGCAACCCGTCGCAGATCCTGCGCGGCGAGCCGCCGCGCCGTATCGAACCGTGACGATCCCGATGACCGAGCAGCACCTCTCCCTGCCGCACACCACCTGGCGCGTGGGCGCGCGCACGCGCCAGGTCGCCGCGGTCCTCGTCGGACTGGTGCTGCTCGCCGGCTGCGGCCTCACCCAGCCGCCGCCGGTGAAGGAGTCCTTCATGCTGGCGTCGCGGGCGGCGCCGACCGCTTCGCCGCGACCGCACGCGGCGACGCTGCGCATCGGCAGCTTCGGCGTCGTCGCGCCGTTCGAGGGCCGCGGCATCGTGTTCCGCACCACGGAAGTCAACTACCAGTCCGACTTCTACAACGAGTTCTTCGTCGCGCCCGGCGCAATGGTCCGCGAGCGCGTCGGCGCCTACCTGACGGCTGCGCGGCCGTTCCGCAGCATCGCGCTCGATCCGCGCGTGGCCGGGCGCTACCAGCTGCGCGGCGTCGTCACCCAGATGCTCGGCGACGTGCGCCACAAGGCGGCGCCGGCCGCCGTGCTGGCGATCCACTTCTACCTGGTCGCGACCGACCCACCCGCCGACCGGCTGGTCTACGACCGCCTCGTCGAGCAGCGCGTCGCCCTGCCCGACACGTCCGCGCGCGCCGTCGTCGACGGCCTCGGCGCGGCGCTCGACCAGGTGCTGGCGACGCTCGCCGACGACCTCGGGCGGCTCGACCTGGCCGCGCTCGAAGCCAGCGCACCGCGCATGCGGTAGAGCGGTTCGCCGACGCGCAGCTGGGCGAGGCGCTTCGAGCGGTCGCCGCGCGAGCGTGTCGCGGGACGGCGCGAGCAGCGGTTCGCGAGCTGCGCCGCCGGCACGAGCCGGTGACGCAGCACCGTGCTCAGCGCTCGAGCGGATGCAGCGCGCGCATCTGGCCGAGCCCGGTCACCTGGATCCAGGTGCCCGCGAGCGGCTGCTCCTCGAGCCCGGGCTTCGAGTAGTCGCACACGCCACCCGGGAACGCCGCCGCGATCGCCGCGAGGTCGCCGTCGCGCCGGCTGCCGGTCCACGTCGGGTCGAGCGCCGCATAGCCGGCGTAGTCGGCCGCGCTCACCGCCTTCAACGTGCACTGCATGGTGCGACCCTGCAGCGGCTCGCCGGCCTCGAAGCGCGGATACGACGACGCGGGGTACTTCGCGTTGCAGCGCGTCGGCGTCGCTCCGATGTCGAGGGTGCCGGCCGGCGAGTTGCTGCCGTTGCCGCGCCGGAACACGCTGTTGTAGCCGCCGAACAGCTGGCGCTCCGCGATGAAGTCGTCGGCCGCGCCCGGCGTCGTCGCGCCGTAGCAGCCGTCGACCAGCGTGGTCGGCTTGTTGCGGACCACCTTCTGCGCACGGCTCAGATTCGAGCGGTCGTTGCTGACCGCGGTCAGCCACTGATCCATGGCGTCGAACGCCTTCTGGGCCACGATCACGGTGCGCCCGCTCGACGCGGGGCGTGGTGCCTGCACCGGGCTCGCCGGATGCGCGTGCGGGTCCTGCGTGAAGGCCGCCACATTGGCCTGACCATTCCACATCACGTGGTTGTCGGCGTGCCCGGCGGCGGCGATCAGGCGCGCGCGCACCATGAAGTGGAAGAACTTGAGGTGCAGGTCGCCGGCGCCGGTGGCCTCGTTGTTGAGGCCGTCCATGTTGAGGATCGCGGTCTGCGAAAGGCCCGCGCCGCCCCACATGATCATCCCGCTCCGGTAGGCGTTGCGCAGGCCGGTCGCGTCGGGCTGCACCCGCGCGGCGGTGAGGTTGCCGTCGATGTCGAAGCCGCCGATGCGCTGGTTCAGGTGGATGAACTGCGCCATCGTGATCTGGCCGCTGTTGAGCGCATTGAGCCCGTACTGCACGCCGACGTTGGCGGTGTACGAGCGGCCGAAGCCGTTGGCGTCGACGCCGAGCGTGTTCCGGTTGTGGTCGGCCACGTTGGGCCGCAGGCCGGTCGGGTTCGGCGCCAGCGTGCTGACCGGCGGTGCCGGCAGCTGGCCGAGCGGTGCGCTCGTCACCGCGTTCGGCGGGCTGTACTTCTCCTGCGCGCCGATGATCGCGTTGAACACCGAGCTGTTGCCGGCGCCGCCGGTCACGTTGTCGCGGTCGCCGGCATTCGCGGGGCGCAGCACCGAATCGGTCCGACCCGCCCAGAAGCTCGCCTGCTGGCGCACGCTGTGGTACGTCGAGAAGCCCGACGCCGCCGCGATCTCGCCATTGCTCCAGAGCGGCAGCGTCGGGTCGGCCGCGCGCCGCGCCGCGGTCGCGTTGTCGTAGACCGGGCTGTACGCGGTGTTCGGCACCGGCGTGTAGGTGCCGTTCTCGGTCGTGCCGCCCTTGGTGTGGTTGAGCTGATAGTTGTAGAGCAGGCGGCTGTCGACGCTCGCCGGGTTGGTGTTGTCCGGAAAGCCGTTGAGGGTGACGCTGCCGTCGAGCAGGCCCGGGTACGCGTCCGCGATCATGCTCTGCTGCATCGCCGAGCCCGAGTTGCCCCAGCCCATGGTGTAGCGCACCGGCCCGTAGCCCTCGACCACCCGCTCCTTGACCATCATCATGGTCTCGGCCGAGATGATGTGGTTGCAGTTCTGGCCGAAGTAGTTGAGCGTCGAGTTGGCGACCGCGAAACCCTTGCCGAGCGGCAGGTCGTTGAGTGCGTTGTTGTCGCCGCTGGCGCCGTTCGACGAGTTCGCCGAGCCGCCGACCGGGCCCATCGCGGTGCCCTGCACGTACCAGCCGCTGCCGCAGCTCTGCCCGAATGGATAGACCAGCTTGCCGTTCCAGTAGCTCGGCGCCTTGAGCGGGCTCGGCGCCGTGTCGGTCGCCGGATTCGCGAGCATCGCGATCTGGTAGATGCCGCGGTTGATCACGCCGGTCTCGACCCGCACGATGTACGGCACCTGCCGGCCGTCCTGCAGCGTCGTGGTCTCGACGCTCGGCGGCGGCGCCGCCGGGTCGTACTTCTGCCAGACCGCGGTGCCGGCGCGGGTCCTGTCGTGATAGACCCAGTCGATGCGCGTGGGCACGACGCAGTTCGGGTCGGTGCTCGGCGCTTCGCTCAGCCGCGGCCCGCCCGGGTACACCGTGAACTGGTGCGTCTGGCAGTGAAAGCTTCCCTCCTGCGGTGCGTACAGCACCGGCCCCTGCAACGGGTGATTGGTGAGGGTGAGGCTGGCCAGGCGCCGCCCGGTGGCGCCGGCCTCGCGCACCTCGACCGTGTTCTCGCCGAGCTTCATGCCCGTCACGAGCCCCGTCGACGTGCGCCCGTCCGCGGCCTTCTGGAAGCTCGTGCTGACGTCGCTGCCGTTGAGCGTGACGACCACCGCAGGCAGCGCGTCGGTGATGGTCGACGTGATGCGAAGCAGCGAGTCGCCGCCGCTGGTCAGGTTCTCGGGCGACGAGAGGCTCGTCACCGCGACCGGCGAGCTGTCGTCGTCGCTGCCGCCACAGCCGCCGAGCACGCCGGCCAGCGCCAGCGCGGGCACGACGGCGCCCCAGGTTCCTCGTTTCATCGGTTCTGTCTCCTCCTGATGGGCCGTGCCGCGCACGCCCTTGTATACGCCGCCCTTCATCACCCAAGCCATGGATGCATCGCGGCTCTCTGGAGTATGCGTCGCGCAGGCCGAGCACGCTGGCGCGGTGGCGACTCGGCAAGCGCGCCGTCATGCCGACTGCGGATGCGCGCACCGCGGCATTGACCGAAAACCGAGCAACGGCACGCGCCGGATGGCTCTTCCGAGCGATGGAACGCTCGGCCGGGCGCTCGAACACTGCCGACCCTGCGAGGCGCTGCCCGCGCCGCGAACGAAGGAGCTGCGATGAACCACCTCCACCAAGCCGGTCACGACCCACCGCCCGCCGCTGCGCGCCCACGATGGCTCGGCGCCCTGCGCACGCTGCTGCGCGCGCTGCCCGTGGTGATGCTCGCGCTCGCCGGCTGCGCGAGCCTGCCGAGCCCCGTCGAGCGCCCGACCTCGCACGCGCTCGACGACGTCGCCTCGACGGCGCTGGCGCGCGTCGCCGCCGCGTCGCTGCCGGACGGCGGCGACGCACGCTCGGGCTTTCGCCTGCTCGCCTCGAGTGCCGACGCGCTCGACGCGCGCATCGGCCTGACGCGCCGCGCCGAAAAGAGCCTCGACGTCCAGTACTACCTGATCGCGAGCGACGCCACCGGGCTCGAGTTCCTCGGCGAGCTGCGCGACGCCGCGGCGCGCGGCGTGCGCGTGCGGCTGATGATCGACGACCTCTACGCGGGCGGGCAGGACGCGCTGCTGGCCGGTCTCGAAGCGCTGCCGAACGTCGAGGTCCGCCTCTTCAACCCGCTGCCGTCACGGCGCGGCGGCGTCGCCTCGCGCGTGCTGCTGTCGCTGCACGAGTTCTCGCGCATCAACCGGCGCATGCACAACAAGCTGCTGATCGCCGACAACAGCTTCGCGGTCACCGGCGGGCGCAACGTCGCCAACGAATACTTCGGGCGCGGCGCGCCGGCCAACTTCATCGACATGGACGTGCTGGCTTCCGGCCCCGTCGTCGGCGAGCTGTCGGCGGTGTTCGACCGCTACTGGAACAGCGAGCAGGCATACCCCGCGCGCAGCGTGGTCAGCGGTCGCACGGCTCCGGCGCTGCGCGACAGCCTCGCGCGAGCGCTCGCCGGCCACGGCGACGACCGCCACGCGGCCGGCGCCGTGAGCGCCGAGCTCGACGCCGGCCGCATCGACCAGCACCTCGGCCGCGCCCGCGTGCTCGCCGACCTGCCCGGCAAGGTCGCTGTCGCCACGCAAGCGGCGCCGCAGGAGAGCGCCGTCAGCAGCGCGACGCTCGACCTGATCGGCAGCGCGCGCGAGGACGTGCTGATCGCGACGCCCTACTTCATTCCCGGCGCGCGCGGCGTCGATGTGATGCGGCAGGCGGTCGCGAGCGGGGTGCGCCTCTCGGTGGTGACCAACTCGCTGGCCACCACCGACGAGCCGCTGGTCCACCTCGGCTATGCACGCCACCGCAGCCGCCTGCTCGCCATGGGCGTGGGCCTTTACGAGCTGATGCCGACCGACCAGAACCGGCGCAACGAGACCACGCTCGATTTCCACGGCTCGCTCGGCCGCCTGCACGCCAAGGTGGCGGTGGTCGACCACCGGCACCTCTTCATCGGCTCGATGAACATGGACCGCCGCTCGGCGCGCTGGAACACCGAGATCGGGCTCGTCATCGACAGCGCGCCGCTCGCCGCCGAGGTGACGAGCCTGCTGCAGCACGAGCGCCTGCCGAGCAGCTGGCGCCTGCGCCTTGCGCAGGACGACCGGCGCATCGAGTGGGTCGCCGGCGACGCCGCCCGCGGCGCCGTGCACGCGAGCGAACCGGCTGGCGGGGCACGTCACTCGCTGTGGCTGCGCCTCGCGGCGCGCCTGGTCAGCGAGGACCTGCTGTGAACCTTGCCGTCAGTCGGCGACCGGCATCGAGCCCAGCAGCTCGGCTTCGTACGCGTGCACCGACGGCGCGCCGCCTGTGTGCAGGAACAGCACGCGCTCGCCGGCCTTGAAGCGGCCCTGGCGCGCGAGGCCGATGAGGCCGGCCATCACCTTGCCGGTGTAGACCGGGTCGAGCAGGATCGCCTCGGTGCGGGCGAGCGCCTGCACCGCCTCGACCATCTTGGCGTTCGGCACCGAGTATTTCGGCTGCCAATAACCGCCGACACTGACCACCGCCTCGCGCGGAACCTGGATGTCGAGGCCGAGCAGGTCGACCACTGCCTGCGCCTCGCGGTGCACCAGCGGCTCCTGGTCGGCGGGGTCGCGGCTCACGCCGACGCCGGTGATTGGCACGTCGATGCGGTTGCCCAGAAAGCCGGCGAGCAGGCCGCCGTGCGTGCCCGAGCTGCCCGAGCCGACCACCAAATGGTCGAACCGCAGCTGCTTCTCGAACCACTGCTGCTGCATCTCCTGCGCGCAGGCGACGTAGCCGAGCCCCCCGAGCGCGTTCGAGCCGCCGCCGGGAATGATGTAGCCCTTGCGACCTTCGGCGGCGAGATCGTCCGCGACCTTCTGCATCGCGGCAGTCATGTCGGTGCCGGCCGGGACGACGGTGACCGCCTCGACGCCGAGCAGGCGGAACATGAAGTTGTTGCCGCTCGCGTCCTCGCGATAGCTGTTCGGCACCCGCTCCTCGATGACGAAGCGGCAGCGCAGGCCTTCCTTCACCGCGGCGGCGAGCGTGATGCGGCAGTGATTCGACTGCGGCGCGCCGCAGGTCACGAGCGTGTCGGCGCCCTTGGCGAGCGCGTCGGCGGCCAGGAATTCGAGCTTGCGGGTCTTGTTGCCGCCCGGCGCGAGGCCGAGCAGGTCGTCGCGCTTGATCCAGATCTCCGGGCCGCCGAGCCATTCGCTGAAGCGCGGCAGCGGCTCGATCGGAGTCGGGTGTTCGGTGTAGATGCGGCGGGGGAAGCGGGAGAGGTCCATGGGGCGCAAGTGTAGAGCGGCCCTGCCGGCGTCCGGCTCGTGCAGCGGGGACGCGGCGCGAGCCTGCTCGTCCGCGCGCGGACGCCGCGCGCCGATCCGCACCTACACGAGCGCGCTGAGGCGACCTACACACGTCGGCCGGGCACGCGGGCATCGTGCGGGCTGTCCAAACGGGCCGCGCTTCCCATGCGGCCGTTCGAAAGGAATCGACATGTCTCGCCCGAACGTCACGACCCCGATCACGGCCGCGATCGCCATCGCCGCCGCGCTGCTGAGCGCCTGCGAACAGCGCACCACGACCGTCCAGACGCCGACCGGCACCACCACCACGACGACGATCGCGCCGAGCACGAGCGCGTCGGCCGCCCTCGATGCCGCCGGGGGCGCGGTCGCCAATGCCGCCCTCACTGCCAAGGTGAAGTCCGCACTGCTCGCCGACGCGAGCGTCAAGGGCATGCGCATCGACGTCGACTCGCGCGACGGCGTCGTCACGCTCAACGGCACCGCCGACAGTGCCGACAACGTCACGCGCGCCGAGACGCTCGCGCGCGGCGTCGACGGCGTGCGTTCGGTGGAGAACCGGCTGACGGTCGGGGCGCCGGCGACCTCGGCGGTGGTGACCGGCTCGGCCTCGTCGGCGGCCGATCGCACCGGCCGCGCGCTCGACCGCGCCGGCGACAGCGCCGGACGTGCGATGGACCGCGCGGCCGACAGCGCCGGCCGCGCCGCCGACCGTGCCGGCGAGGTGCTCGGCGACGCCGCGCTCACCGCCAAGGTCAAGACGGCGCTGCTCGCCGATCCCGACGTGAAGGGTCTCGCGATCGACGTCGACAGCAAGGATGGCGTCGTCACCCTGAACGGCTCGCTCGAGCAACGCGCGCTCACCCAGCGCGCCGAGTCGATCGCCAAGGGCGTCGACGGCGTCAAGTCGGTGAACAACCGGCTGACCTTCAAGTCGCCGGGCTGATCGTCGTGCGGCAGCGGTGATCGGCCCTTGCCGATTGCCGCACGAGCCGGGCCGGTCAAGTGCTCCGGCAGACGCCGAGGCTGCCGACCTCGGCGCGATCGTCCGCGTGGTCCGCGCCGAGCGGGCGACCGCGGGCCGATCGGCAGGCGCGTCGAGCCCCGCTCAGGCGCGCAGCTTGTCGGCCTCGGGGTGCTTCTTCATGTACGCGTTCGCGTACGAGCAGACGGGCCGCACCTTGAGTCCTTGCCTGCGCGCAAGGTCGAGCGCCGCTTCGACGAGCGCGGCGCCGACGCCCCGCCCCTCGAGTTCGGACGCGACGTGCGTATGCGTGATCGTCATCAGGCCGTCGCCAAGCTCGTAAGCGAGGTTGCCCCGGGCGCCGTCGAGTTCGGCGACGAAGCGATGCTGGTCGGGCTGGTGCGTGATCGTGGGCTGCATGGTGCGGCGTAGGGGCTGAACGAAGGCCCTCGTGTGGCACGTACCGTGCCGCCGTGTGCCCGGGCTTGCGCGATGTGGAAGCGCGCCCCGGGCGCGCGGCCCGGGACGTCGATACCGCGACCCCGCGGCGCCGTCGGCCTCAGCCGCGCATCGCCAGTTCCGCCGCCCGCTTCTTCTCGCGCAGCTGGCGCAGCTGCTCCTCCTCGGCGCGCCGGCGCGCCTCGTGCGCCTCCTGCGCCTTGCGGTGCTCGCGCTCGGCGAGTTCGCCCGGCGTCGTCATCGCGTCGAGCGCGAGCGCCGCGTAGCCGCTCGGCGGCGGCTCGCCGCGCCGGCTCTTGAGCTTGATGTTGAGGCGCAGCTCGTTGGCCGAGTCGGCGTTGCGGATCGCCTCGTCGAAGCTGATGAGGCCCGCGTTGTAGAGGTCGAACAGCGCGGCGTCGAAGGTGCACATGCCGAGCTCGCGCGACTTCGCCATGATCGACTTGATTTCGTGGAACTCGCCTTCGAAGATCCGCTCGGCGATGGTCGGCGTGTTGAGCAGGATCTCGATCGCCGCCGAGCGGCCCTTGCCGTCCTCGCGGCGTACCAGGCGCTGCGAGACGATCGCGCGCAGGTTCGCCGACAGGTCCATCAGCAGCTGCTTCCTGCGCTCGTCGGGGAAGAAGTTGATGATCCGCTCGATCGTCTGGCTCGCGCTGTTCGCGTGCAGGGTGCCGAGACAGAGGTGACCGGTTTCGGCGAACGCGATCGCGTGCTCCATCGTCTCGGCATCGCGGATCTCGCCGATGAGGATCACGTCGGGCGCCTGCCGCAGCGTGTTTTTGAGCGCGTGATGCCACGAATGCGTGTCGATGCCGACCTCGCGATGCGTGACGAGCGACTTCTGCGAGGGGTGCACGTACTCGATCGGGTCCTCGACCGTGATGATGTGACCGGCCGACGAGCGGTTGCGGTGGTCGATCATCGCCGCGAGCGTGGTCGACTTGCCCGAGCCGGTCGCGCCGACCACCAGCACGAGCCCGCGCTTGGTCATTACCACGTCCTTCAGCGTCTCGGGGAGCTTGAGCTTCTCGAAGCTCGGGATCTCCGCCGCGATGGTGCGGATCACCATGCTGACGCAGCGCTGCTGCTGGCACACGTTCACCCGAAAGCGCGACACGCCCGGGATCGAGATCGCGAAGTTGCACTCGAGCTCCTTGACGAACTCGGCGCGCTGCGCCTCGTTCATCAGCGCGTGCGCCAGCATGCGCGTCACCTCGGCGGTGAGCTTCTGACCCGTGAGCGGCTGCATGCTGCCGTGCGCCTTCATGCTCGGCGGGAAGTCGGTCGCGATGAAGAGGTCCGAGCCGCCGGCCTGGCTCATCGCCCCCAGCAACTTGTGCATGTAGGCACGGGCTTGTTCTTCGGTCAGGGCGGGAGCAGACATGGTTCTCCGGTCGGGATCACGGGCGGAATGACGGCGACAGCGCCGCGCGGCGATGGCGAGCGAGATTGCCAGCACGGCCGCCGCGCGCCGTGACCGGCTGCGGTGAGATCGCACGCGCCGGCGGGCGTGGCGGACGGAAGGCTCGGCCGACGTTGCGTGGCGTCGACGGCCGCGCGCCTATCGACGACCCGCAGCGGACAGCGCGCTGCGGTGCGGCCGCGCCTTCAGGCGCCGACGCGCGCGCCGAGCCGTTCGACGAGGTCGAGCACCTCGGGCTGCAGCCGCGCCTGACCGCGGTCGACCCGGCCGCGGATGCGGCGCACCGCTTCGGCGGCTTCGGCGCGCTGGGCGGCGTTCCAGGCGCTGTCACGGGTGGCGAGCAGGAACTGCAGCGTCCCGACGCGCCCTTCCTTGCCGAGCTGCTGGAACGCGCCGAGCCCGAGCTGGTCGACCGCCAGCCGTACCGCGAGCGGCGAGCCCGCGTGCTCGCTCTGCAGACGCTCGCTCGCCGAGCGCCGCACCGCCGGCGAGCGGTCGTGGAGCTCGGTGATCAGGCGCTCGATCTCGGCCGTGACCGCCGCGTCGCGCGGCGCCCTGGCAGCCGCGCGCGGCGCCGGATCGCGAGCAGCCCCTTGGGGGGCGGTCCGCTCGGGCGCCGGCCCGCCACCGCGCAGCGGTGCCGCCAGCGGCGCAGCGCGCGTCTCCGAGCTCGCTGCCGAGGCCGGCGTCGGAGCGGCGCTCGCGGCGGCAGCCCCTGACGCCGCCGGCGTGCCGCCGGGCGCGGGCGACAGCGCGACCGCCGCCGCGCCGGGTACGCCGGGCAGCGCCCCCGCGCCGGGGCGCGGTGCGCCCGGCGAGTCCCGGGCGACGCTGCCCGGCGCGATGGACGCCAGCGGCGCGCTGGCCCCGCCGGGCGACACGGCGGCTGCCACCGGCACGCCCGCCGCGGCCGGTTCGACCGGCTCGTGCATGCTCGCCGGGATCGCGACGGTCGGCGCCGGACTCGACCGCCCGAACGCGAGCCACGCCACGCCGGCGGCGACCACGAGCGCGGCCGCGGCGAACGCGAGCAGCGGCGTCGCCGGCGAGCGCCGTGCCGCCGGCAGGCTCGCGGTCGCCGCCGCCGCCGGCATTGCCCGCGTCGGCTCGCTCGGTGTCGCCAGCTCCAGCCGCCGCACCAGTTCACGCACGTCCGACTCCCAGCGCGCGTGGGTGATCTCCAAGCCGTTGCGGAACGCGAGGTCCTTCAGATCGGCTGGAAGCTCCTCGGGCGACGGCATGCGCGCACCCTGCAGCAGCAGCGGGGTGACCGCGATGCCGCGCTGCAGCGCGGTCGCGATCTCGAGGCGCACGAAATCGGAAGCGCCGTCGAGGCGACGCGCGCCGGCCGCGTCGCGCGCGTTCAGCCAGTCGCGCCCGATCAGCGCGAGCAGCAGCTCGCAGTCGTCGAGGCGGCTGCGCAGCACCTCGCGAAAGTCGCGGCCGAGCGCGATGTCGTCGACGTCCATGAAGACGCGGCCGGGGCCGAGCAGCTCGCCGAGGTCGTTGTAGAGTGCGCGCGCCTCGCCGGCGGTCTGCTCACGCCGATAGCTGATGAACACGATTCCCATCGACAGCTCCCGCAGCGAGCCGCGAGGTGGTCGCCCGGGCGCGGGCCGGCGCGACGCCCGGCGACTCTCGGGCGTGCGGCGCGCACGTTACACCGGCGCCCCAGGGGCGCGAAAGAGCGCGCGCCGCCTCGTTCGCGCAAACTCGCGGGTCATGACGACGCCCGATTGCGCCTTCGCCTCCGACGCTGCCGCCACCCGGGTCGGCTTGGACGGACCGTCGCGGCGCCGCGCGGTTCCCCGGCGCGGCCGCCCGCGCAGCGCCCAGAACGGCAGCGGTCGGCTCCGCGCACACCTGCGATGAAGGTCCTCGTCGGCACCGCGTCGTGGAGCGACAAGTCGCTGGTCGCGTCGAAGAAGTTCTACCCGCGCGAGGCGAACACGCCCGAGGCGCGGCTGCGCTTCTACGCGACGCAGTTCCCGCTGGTCGAGGTCGACACCTCGTACTACGCGATTCCGCTGGCGGCGACGGCGCAGGCGTGGGTCGACCGCACGCCGGCCCACTTCACGCTCAACATGAAGGCGTTCCGCCTGTTCACGGGCCACGCGACGGCGCCGAACGTGCTGCCGCCGGACCTGCGCGCCGAGCTGCCGAAGTTCGACAAGGCGACCTTCTACTACCGCGACGTGCCGCCGGTCCTGCGCGACGCGCTCTGGCAGCGCTTCAAGGACGCGCTCGAGCCGCTGCGCGCCAGCGGCAAGCTGGGCATGGTGCACTTTCAGTTCGCGCCCTGGCTGCTGCGCAACCGCGCCGGTCACGCCCACGTCGCCCACTGCGTCGAGCAGATGCAGGACTACACGGTGAGCGTCGAGTTCCGCAACCGGACGTGGTTCGACGACGCCCACCTCGGGCAGACGCTGGCGTTCGAGCGCGAACTGGACGTCGTCCACACCGTGATCGACGCGCCGCAGGGCTTTTCCAGCAGCGTGCCGCCGGTGTGGGAGTCGACCCACATGCAGTATTCGCTGGTGCGCCTGCACGGGCGCAACCACGAGACCTGGAACATCAAGGGCGCCAGCGTGGCGTCCGAGCGCTTCAACTACGACTACCCCGATGTCGAGCTCGCCGACATCGCCGCGCGTGTCGAGCGCCTCGCGCCGGAGACCTTCACGACGCACGTGATCATGAACAACAACATGGAGGATCAGGGCCAGCGCAACGCCGCGACGCTGACGCGGATCCTCGAGGCGCGGCGCCGTGCCCGCGTGCCGCACCTGGTGGCGACACCGCCGCAGCCGGTCGGCGCCGAGCATCCCGAAAGCGAAGAGGCGGTCGCGGCGAGCGAGTGGGTGTTCTGAGGCCGCCGAGCGCGCGCTGACGCGGAGCCGCGGCGCGGCGTCCAGGGCGAGGCGGCACGCCGCGACCGCGGCGAAAAGCCATGCGCGCCGGCGGCCGGCGCTCTTCGTGAAATGACGCACGGTTCCGGGGCCGACGGCGCTGCCTCCCGGCGCGCGGGCACGCCGACTGCTGATCCGCCGATCCTTCCTGGCAACGTCACTCTCGTCCGGGCCCCGGCGCTTCAAGCCGCGTTCTGCGCTGTCTCACCATGGCCCTTCCTCCATCGATGCCGCTTTCGCCGGCCGGCCGCCTCCGTGCCACTCCCTTCTTCGCCGTGACCGCCCCCGTCGACCCGCCGCCTGATGCCTTCGAGGCGCGCCTGCGCGCGCTCTCGACGCATACGTCAGCGGTGCTCTGGCATACCGCCCCCGACGGCAGTGCGGTCGAGGTCAACCCGTCGTGGTCGGCCTTTACCGGCCAGTCGCCCGAGCAGTCCGCCGGCTGGGGCTGGCTCGCGGCCATCCACCCCGAGGACGTGTCGTACGTGGTGGCGAGCTGGCGCGATGGCGTCGCCCGCCGTGCGCTGGTCGAGATGCAGTACCGGCTGCGCCGGCGCGACGGCGTCTGGCGCGACATGGAGGCGCAGGGCGTGCCGGTGCTCGCCGACGGCGAGGTGCGCGAGTGGGTCGGCGTCTGCATCGACGTCACCGACCGCAAGGCAGCGCGCGAGACGCTGCAGGCGAGCGAGGAACGCCTGCGCTTTCTCGACCGGCTGAGCGAAGCGACGCGCAGCGAGAACGAGGCGACGCGCATCATGGCCGTCAGCGCCGAGCTGCTCGGGCGCCATCTGGACGCGCAGCGCTGTGCCTATGCCGACGTCGAGGCCGACAACGACCGCTTCACGATCCGCAGCGACTGGTCGGCCGAAGGGGTCGCCACCAGCGCCGGCGTCTATTCGCTCGACCTGTTCGGGCCGCAGGCCACCAGCAACCTGCGCCGCGGCCGCAAGCTCGTCGTCAACGACGTCGACCGCGAGCTCGGCGACGACGGCGGCGGCCGCATGTTCAACGCGATCGGCATCAAGGCGATCATCTGCGCGCCGCTCGTCAAGGACGACCGGCTGGTCGCGATGATGGCGGTGCACGAGACGACCCCGCGCCGCTGGAGCGACGGCGACATCGCGCTGGTCGGCGAGGTGGTCGAGCGCTGCTGGGCCCACATCGAGCGCGTGCGCGACGCTGCGCTGCTGCGCGAGCAGGACCGCCACAAGGACGAGTTCCTGGCGACGCTCGCCCACGAGCTGCGCAATCCGCTCGCGCCGATGCGTTTCGCACTCGCGATCATGCAGCGCACCCAGGATCCCGCGAAGGTGGCCGATGCCCGCGCCGTGGTCGAGCGCCAGGTCACGCACATGGCCCGCCTGGTGGACGACCTGCTCGACCAGTCGCGCATCAACCGCGGGATGATCGAGCTGCGCCGCGAGCGCATCGGCGTGGCAGCGCTGATGCGCCAGGCGGTGGAGGCGTCTCGCCCCGAGATCGAGGCGGCGCGCCACTCGCTCGACGTGCGCCTGGCGCCCGCCGATCTGGAGCTCGACGCCGACCCGGCGCGCATCGTGCAGATGATCGGCAACCTGCTCAACAACGCCGCCAAGTACACGCCCGACGGCGGCCGCATCGTGCTGGCGGCGCGCCCGGTCGGTGCCCGGGTCGAGATCGAAGTCGCCGACAACGGCATCGGCATCCCGCTCGACCAGCAGGCGCGCGTGTTCGAGATGTTTTCGCAGCTCGAGCACAGCGCGAGCCGCGCCAAGGGCGGCCTCGGCATCGGCCTCTCGCTGGTCAAGCGCCTCGCCGACATGCACGGCGGGGCGGTGCGCGTGCGCAGCGCGGGCCCGGGCACCGGGACCGCGTTCACGATCGAACTGCCGCTCGCCGGGGCACCCGAAGGCCGTGACGGGGTGCCCGCCGACACCGGGGGCGAGCGTCTGGAGCAGGCACTGCCGCACGGGCCGTCCGATGCCGGTTCCGCGCCGGCAGCGTCGGTCGAACGCGCGCCGGCGCCCCGCGGCCGCGTGCTGGTGGTCGAGGACAACCCCGACGGACTGCGGTCGCTGCTCAGCCTGCTCGAGGCGTTCGGCTATGCCGCCGAGGCGGCGGCCGACGGGCCGGCGGCGCTGGCTGCGGCGCGTGCCTTCGCGCCCGACATCGTGCTGCTCGACCTGGGCTTGCCGGGCATGGACGGCTGCGACGTCGCGCGCGCGCTGCGTGCCGAGGGCGCGGCGCCCGGTGCGGTGCTGGTCGCGCTCACCGGCTGGGGCGCCGAGCGCGACCGCGAGCGCACGCGCAACGCCGGGTTCGACCACCACCTCACGAAGCCGGTCGACCCGGCGGCGCTGCAGACGTTCCTGAAGCGCATCCGCGCGGAGCAGGCGGTTCCTCGGGCCTGAGCGCGCTCGGCTCGCGCGCCGAGTCGAAGGCGCGGCTTCGAACCCCCGGGGTACGCGGCGGCTCCGGGCTCGGGGTGCGGCACTGCGCCGCCTGCCGCGGCGCCTCCGGCTCATCCGCGACCTGCCGGCAAGCGCCGTACGAGGGGCTACCCCAGCGTGAACGCCTCGTGGATCGCTGACTGCACCGAGCCGCCGAGCACCGCGCCGCCCCCGGCGACGTAGACCCAGTCGCCGATCGTCACCGCGCCGACCGCGTGGCGCGGCGTGGGCATCGGCGCGTGGTGCTGCCAGCTGTCGCTCGCGGGGTCGTAGCTTTCCATCTGCCCGAACACCTTGGCCTGGCGCGGCACGCCGCCGGTCAGGAAACCGCCTTCGCCGCCCATCGCGAAGTAGCGCCCGCGATAGACGACGAGACCGTGGCCGCTGCGCGCGGTCGGCAGCGGCGCGCGCAGCTCCCAGGTGTCGGCAGCGGGCAGGTACACGTGGTGCAGCTCGGTGTTGTATTCGAAGGTGTTGAAGCGCCCGCCGATCACGTGGATGCGGCCGGCGTCGGCGATGCAGCCGACGTGGTCGCGCGCACCCGGAAGCGGCTTTCGCGTGGTCCAGCGGTCCTCCTTCGGGTCGTAGACCTCGTGCCAGCCGACGCTCGCGCGCTCGGCCGCCGGCTCCGACGCCCCGCCGATCAGGTGGATGCGGCCGTCGAGCAGCACCGCCGCGGCGGCGCCGCGCGGCCGCGGCAGCGGCGCGATCGGTTGCCAGCGGTTCGTCGCCACCTCGTACGCATAGGCGTGGCTGTCGGCGCCGCGGTTCTGCTCGGTGAAGCCGCCGAACGCGTAGACGCGTGCGTCGTCGCTCGCCACCGCGACGTGGTTGGCGCCGCGCGGCAGCGGCGCGCCGATCAGCCAGCGGTCCGCCACCGGATCGTAGATGTGGTGGTACGGCCGGTTCACCGCGCCCTCGCCGTAGCCGCCGACGATGTGCATGCGGCCTTGCGCGATGGTCGCCCACGCCATCTCGCTGCGCGGCAGCGGCAGCGCGGCGCGGCCGACCCAACGGCCCGGCGCACCGGCGGGCGCCGGGCTGGCGGTGACCCGCTGCGCCTCCTGCTCGGGCGTGAGGTGGTGCGGAACCCCGCCGCGCAGGTTGTGATACGGCTCGGGCGACGGCGTTGCCGGCGACGGGCCCGCGTGGTGGTGCGGCGTCGGGCCTGCGCACGCGCCGAGGGTGAGCGCGGCGCCGCCGCCGAGAAAGAGTCGCCTCTGCATGCCGTCCTCGTGGGTCGGGCGCAGTCTACGTGCACGCCCGCCGACGGCGCAGCCCGCGCGGTGCCGAAGCCCGGATGGCTCGCGGGCCGCGCGGGTACCTTGGGGCTGCGGCCACGCCGGCGTGTGCCCGTAGCGCCCCTTATGCGAAGCTCGCGTCTCCGCCCCGTTGCCGCGAGTCGCCGCCATGCCCGAAGCCTTCATCGTCGCTGCCGTCCGCACCGCAACGGGCCGCCGGGGCGGCCGCCTCGCCGGCTGGCACCCCGCCGACCTGGGCGGCGCCGTCATCGACGCCCTGCTCGACCGCACCGGCGCCGACCCGGCGCTGGTCGAGGACGTGATCGTGGGCTGCGTCAGCCAGGTCGGCGAGCAGGCGATGAACGTCGCCCGCAACATCGTGCTGTCGTCGCGCCTGCCGGAGTCGGTGCCGGCGACCACCGTCGACCGGCAGTGCGGCTCGTCGCAGCAGACGCTGCACTTCGCGGCCCAGGCCGTGATGGCCGGCAGCATGGACGTCGTCATCGCCGCCGGCGTCGAGAGCATGACGCGGGTGCCGATGTTCTCGCCCTCCAGCCTGGCGCAGAAGGCCGGCATGGGCACCTACGTCGGGCGGGCGATGGCGGCACGCTACCCCGACGTCGAGTTCAGCCAGTTCGTCGGCGCCGAGCGCCTTGCCGAGAATTACGACCTCACCAAGGACGCACTCGACGCCTACGCCTGCGAGAGCCAACGGCGCGCCGCCGAGGCGAGTCGCGCCGGCCGCTTCGACGCCGAGATCGTCGAGGTGGGCGTGCGGTCGGCGGACGGCCAGCCGACCGGCGACCGTCACCGCGTCGACGAGGGGATCCGCTTCGACGCGTCGCTCGAGGCGATCCGCGCCGTCAAGCTGATCGCGCCCGGCGGGCGCCTCAGCGCCGCGAGCGCGAGCCAGATCGCCGACGGCGCGGCGGCGCTGATGGTGGTCAGCGAGCGTGGCCTCAGGACGCTCGGCGTGCGTCCGCTCGCGCGCGTTCATCACCTCGGCGTGTTCGGCCACGACCCGGTGATCATGCTCGAGGCGCCGATCCCGGCGACGGCGGCGGCGCTGAAGAAGGCGGGCCTGGTGATCGACGCGATCGACCGCTTCGAGGTCAACGAGGCGTTCGCGTCGGTGCCGCTGGCGTGGCTGCAGGCGACCGGCGCGGATCCGGCGCGTCTCAACCCCGACGGCGGCGCGATCGCGCTCGGCCATCCGCTCGGCGCGTCGGGCGCGCGCCTGATGACCACGCTGCTGCACGGGCTGCAGCGCGACGGCGGCCGCTACGGGCTGCAGACGATGTGCGAAGGCGGCGGCATGGCCAATGTGACGATCGTCGAGCGGGTGTAGGGCCGAGCGTCGACGGACCTGCCCGGCAGCCCGAGCGCCCGCCCGGCGGGCCGTCCCTGCGACGCCGTGGCAGGCGCGGACTCAGCTCGCCGGCGTCGCCCCGCCCTCCTTCAGCGTGCGCGCGCCGGCGCCGCCGCCGTCACCCGCGTCGCCGTCGCGCAGCAGCAGCGTGACGAGCACCGCCGAGTCGGCGCGTGCACGCAACGAGTGGCGCTGACGCGCCGGCAGCACGACCAGCTGCCCGGCGCGCAGGCGACGTACGCCGAGCGCCATCACGACCTCGACGTCGCCCTCGAGGCAGTGGATCGTGCACTCGTCGCCGACGTGGTGCTCGGGCTGGTCCTCGTGCTCGCGCAGCACGAGGTGCAGGAGCTGGATGCGGTCGGACTTCAAGAGGCTCGTGCTGACGCTCGTCCCGAGCGCGTCGCCGAGCGGGCTGACGTTGATGATGTCGAGCAGTTGGGCATGGGGAAGCGCCATCGATCGGTCTCCGGTAGCTGCGTTGCTGACCGCTCGCCAGCACGGAGAGTGCCCGGCCGACGCTGCGCGCGCACCGACGGCGCGGGTGGCGCGCTCGAGCCGGCGCCGGTCGCTCCTAGACGCCGGCCGCCGCCTGTGCGCGCAGGCGCGCCTGCACGTAGGCGCCCTTGGGCACATGCAGCAGGTCGGCGACGCGCCAGAGCACGTGGCGCTCGTGCTCGCACAGGTGCCCGTCGGCATAGGCCACGTTCCACATGTGCTCGATCATGCGGAGCTTTTGCGCCATGTCGAAGCGCTCGTTGATGCGCGAGGTGAAGGTGAAGAGGTCGGTCGCCTTCTGCGCGGTCGTCTCGGCGATTTCGGCCAGGCGCCGCGCCTCGGTCTGGGTGAGCGCGAACTTGTCGCGCAGGGCGGCAAGCACCGCGTCGCGCTCGTCGGCGTGGAAGGTGGCGTCGGCACGCATCACCTCGACCAGCATCACCGCGGTGGCGAGCTGCAGCAGGTGCTCGGCGACGCTCGGGCTCGCGTCGGCGGGTGCCGGCCGCAGACTGTCGATGAAGTCCTTGAGGCTCGAGAGCATGGGGTCCGGATGATGCCAGCCGCGCCTGCGCCAGGCGCGGTCGGTGGCGTCAGTCGCTCTGCCGGGTGAGCGCGGCGAGCTCCCACTGCCCCTCGGCCTCGTCGTGGCGCAGCACGTACAGCTGGTCGTCGTCGGCGTCGACCTTGAACCAGCGCTGGGTGGCGCCGAACCAGCGGTCGACGATGCCGCGCACGGCGACGCGCCGCTCGCCGAACCAGATCGCCAGCGGCTCCGGATCGCCGCGGTAACCGGGCTGGCACTCGACGCGAAGGCTCATGCGCGGAAGATAGCGCCGATCGGGCAGGCCCGCCCCCGCGCGCGCCGAACCCGCATGCGGCATGCCGGCATGCGGGTTGCTGCCCTTGGCGACACCTTCATCGTCCCCGGCATGAACGATCGACCACCCCTGCGCGCGCTGCTGCTCGACATCGACGGCACGCTCCTCGACAGCAACGACGCGCACGCGCGTTCCTGGGCCCAGACCCTTGAGCAGCACGGCTGCCCGGTTCCGTACGAGCGTGTGCGCAGCCTCATCGGCAAAGGGTCCGACCATCTGCTGCCCGACCTGCTCGGCATCGACGCCGACGGCACGCTCGGCGAACGACTGGTCGCCGACCGCCGCCGCCGCTTCGTCGCGGACTGGCTGCCGAAGCTCGCGCCGACGCGCGGCGCGCGCGAACTGCTCGAGCGTCTGAAGGCCGCCGGCATCGAGCGCGTGATCGCGACCTCGGCGGGCGAATCCGAGCTCGACGGCTTGCTGCGCCAGGCCGGCATCGCCGACCTCGTCGACATCGCGACGAGCTCGGGCGACGCCGAGCACTCCAAGCCGGACCCCGACATCGTGTGCGCGGCGCTCGCCAAGGCCGACCTGGACGCCGAGGCGGTGCTGATGCTCGGCGACACGCCGTACGACATCGAGGCGGCGCGCCGCGCCGGCGTCGGTACCATCGCGCTGCGCTCGGGTGGCTGGTGGAACGATGCCGCGCTCGCGGGCGCGGTCGCGATCTACGACGATCCCGCGGACCTCCTCGCGCACTGGGACGAGTCGCCGCTCGCGCGGCGCGCCAGCCGACGCTGAGCCCGCGCGGCGGCGCCGCCGAGCCGCCGCGGGCAGCGCCAAGCGGGCACCCAGGCGGCTACCGAGCCGGTCGATCCGGCTGCCGCGAGCTCGCATGGCCGTCCGGCGGAACGGGCATGACGACCCGGCCGGCCCCCGGCGACGCACCGCGCGAGAATGCGGCGACAGCCGGGCCCTCGCGCCGGGCGAGGAGCCCCCGCGCATGCGTCCTGCCGCCGATCGATCCGCCCGTTTCATCCAGCTCCACGTCGGCGACTCCGCGGCCGAGCGCGACGCGGCGGCAGCCGGTCTGATGGCGAGCCCGGCGACGATTTCGCCCAAGCACTTCTACGACGGGCTCGGCTCGCGTCTTTTCGAGGCGATCACGGAGCTGCCGGAGTACTACGCGACGCGCACCGAAGCCGCGATCTTCGAGACGCACGGACCAGCGATCGCCGAGGCGATCGGCAGCGGTGCGACGTTGGTCGACCTGGGTGCGGGCAACTGCGAGAAGGCGCTGCGGCTCTTTCCGCTGCTCGAGCCGCGCCGCTACGTCGCCGTCGACATCTCGGCCGAGTTCCTGCGCCATGCGCTGCAACGCGTCGCGCACGAGCACCCGGCGGTCGACGTGGTCGGCATCGGGCTCGACCTCACCGAGCCGCTCGCGCTGCCCGAGGGCCTCGCCGGCGAGCGCCCGGTGTTCTTCTATCCGGGGTCGAGCATCGGCAACTTCACGCCCGACGCCGCAGTCGAGCTGCTGCGCGGCGTGCGAAAGCAGGCAAGCGGCGGCGGCCTCCTCGTCGGAGTCGACCTCGTCAAGCCCGCTGCGCTGCTGAACGCAGCGTACGACGATGCGCTCGGCGTCACGGCGGCGTTCAACCTGAACGCGCTGCGCAACCTCAACCGCCTGCTCGCGAGCGACTTCGACCCCGCCGACTGGCGCCACGTGGCGTTCTTCGACGCCGCGGCGAGCCGCGTCGAGATGCACCTCGAGGCGCGGCGCGAGCTCACCGTCCGCTGCCCGGGCATCGCGCGCCGCTTCGCCGCCGGCGAGCGCATCCACACCGAGAACTCGTGCAAGTACACCCCCGAGTCGTTCGCGGCCCTGCTCGGCCGCGCGGGCTTCGGCAAACCGCGCCAGTGGACCGACGCGCAGGGCTGGTTCGGGGTGTTCTGGGCGCCGGCCGACTAGCACGTCGGGGCGATCACTCGCCGGCCGGAGCCCGCGCGACGTCGGAGGCATGACAGCGCCGGGCGAGCCGCAGGTGCTCGCGCGGCCCATCGTCGGCCGCCTCAGAACGCCGCGACGAACGCGGCGAGCCGCTCGCGCGACGCACGCGCCGCGGACTCGTCCCGGCCGACGTGAACGCCGGCGCGGTCGACGCCGTTCGACACGTCCGTGCGAAAGCGCAGCGCCGCGTCGATGTCGAACGCGTGCGCAGCGCCCGGATAGAGCTCGATCTGCGGCCGCACCCCACGCGCCTCGGCCACGAGCGCCACGCAGGGGGCGGCCGGCGTCCAGTCGTCCGCGTCGCCGATCAGGATGAGTAGCGGCAGCGCCGCCTCGAAGCCGTGCCGGCGCGCCGGTGCGCAGCCCGGGTAGAACGCCACCGCGAACGCCGGCTGCGCCGGCGCCGCCGCAACCGCCGGGTCGCGTCGGTTGACGGCCGCGAGCACGGTGCTGCCGCCGTGCGAGAAACCGACGATGCCGATGCGCCGGGAGTCGACGTCGGCCCTCGTCGCAAGCCACGCCACCGCGCCGAGAGCGTCGAGGCGGCGCGCGGCGATCGTCACCGCCGGCTGCTCGCCGCGACCGCGGGTGCATACCTCGACCACTCTGCGCGGCCGCATCGAATCGACGACGAGCGCATGCAATCCTTGCGCGTTGAAGAACGCGGCGTAGTCGAGCATCTGCCGGGTGAGGCGCTGGCTGCGCGGCGCATAGGCGCCGTTGCAACCGTGGAACAGCGCGACCGCGGGTGCGCGCCGCGCCGCCACCGCGGGCTCCGATGCCGCCCCGGCTGCACCGACAGCCGGCGCGGCGAACCACCAGCCGACGAGCTCGACGGCACCGGTGGCGCCCGCGTCGAGGCTCGGCAGCGTCACCCGCTCGGCGGCCGACGCGGTGGTCATCGCTACCGTGAGGCCGAGCGCGGGCAACACGCGCGAGGCAGCAGAACCCAGGCGCGCCAGCAGCGCACGGCCCGCCCGACGGACCGGACGGACGCCGGGCGGGCGCGCCATGCGAGCCGGCGCGACGACCGGCAGCGGCGTGCCCCGCACGATAGGGGCTGAGGCGTCGGCACGCTCGGCGCCGGTGGTTTTCATCGCGGCTCCGTGCGGCTGACGCGGTAGTGCAGGAACAGCTCGTCACCCACCTGCTTCGCGTCGAGCAGGCGCAGCCGCCGCATCTCGTCGAACGTGAAGCCGGTGCCGCCGGCGAGCGACGGCGTCCGGCCGCCGATCACCAGCGGGCAGAGCGTCACGTGCATCTCGTCGAGGGCGTCGGCAGCGAGGAACTGGAACACCAGGTCGCCGCCGGCTTCGACGAGCACGCGCTCGACGCCACGCCGGCGCAGCACGTCGACGATCCAGCCGATCGGCAGATCCTCGTCCCCGCCGGGCCACGCCTCGAACGCGTCCGGAAACGCGTCGCGCACGTCGCGCGCCTCCGGGCGCTCGAACGCCGCCGCACGGGTGATGAAAAGCGGGCGGACCCGCGCGTCGGTGAGGAACGCACGCTCGAGCGGCACGTCGAGCGCGCGAGTGACGACGACGTTCCACGGCCGGTGGCCCGGCGGCGCGGGCACCGGCGGCTCGACCAGCGACGGGTTCGGCCAGCGCCGGAACGTCGCGCCGCCGACCAGCACGGCGTCGGCCTGGGCCCGCAGCTCGCTCATGCGCACGAGGTCGTGCGCGCTGCCGAGCGAGGTGAAGCGACCCTCGCGCGTGTTGATGCGGCCGTCGAGCGAGACCGCGTTGTTGCTGAAGACCTTCATGCGGCCTCCGCATCAGTGCAGCATCAGCCGCGGTCGCGGGTGATCTGAACGCCGGCCCACTCGAGCCCCTGCACCGGTGGACGTTTGCGCACGGTGACCTCGACCGACTGCACGAGCGGATGGCGCAGCGCGACTTCCGCCAGCACTTCGGCGACCCGCTCGATCAGCAGGTACTCGCCGTCCTGCACCGCATCGATCATGTCGCCGGCGAGACGGTAGTCGACGGTCGCCTCCAGGTCGTCGGCAAGGCCGGCCTTCTGCAGCGAGCCGCAGAAGAGGCGTACGCCGACGCGCAACGATTGCGGGGTCGCGCGCTCGGGCGCCGAACAGCCGACCCGGCACGGGACTTCCAGGCCTTCGAGAAAGAGCACGTCCATCGGTGGCCTTCCGGTTCGAGGATGTCGGGAGAGCGGCGCCGAAAGTCGGCGCCGGGTGAAGCGTTGGCGGCGCCGGCGAGCCGCGCGAGAGAGGCTTCCGGCGCGTCGCCGCTGCGTCAGGCGTGCGCGTCGACCCAGCCGCCGACCGACGCCAGCGCCGCTTCGAGCTTGCTGGCGTCGGTGCCGCCGGCCATCGCGAGGTCGGGCTTGCCGCCACCCTTGCCGCCGACCTGGCCGGCAACGAAGTTGACGAGCTCGCCCGCCTTCACGCGCGAGGTGGCGTCGGCGGTCACGCCGGCCGCGAGCTGGACCCGGCTGCCGTCGACCGCGGCCAGCACGATCACTGCGGTCTTGAGCTTGTCCTTGAGCTTGTCGAGCGTGTCGCGCAGCGTCTTCGCATCGGCGCCATCGAGGCGCGCGGCGAGCACCTTGAGGCCCTTCACGTCGACCGCGCGCGCCACCAGGTCGTCGCCCTGCGACGAGGCAAGGCGCCCCTTCAGCGCCGCGACCTCCTTGTCGAGCGTGCGCACCTGTTCAAGCACCTGGCCGACGCGCGCCGGCACTTCGGCCGGCGCCGCCTTCAGCGCCGAGGCCAGGCGCTGCAGCGTCGTCTCGAGCGACTGCAGGTAGGCGAGCGCGTTCTCGCCGGTCACCGCCTCGACCCGCCGCACGCCGGCGGCGACGCCGCTCTCGGCGACGATCTTGAAGAGGCCGATGTCGCCGGTGCGCTGCACGTGGGTGCCGCCGCAGAGCTCGCGGCTCGACCCGATGTCGAGCACGCGAACCTCGTCGCCGTACTTCTCGCCGAACAGCATCATGGCGCCGAGCTTTTGCGCCTCGCCGATCGGCAGCACGCGCGCGACGGTGGCGCGGTTCTCGAGGATCTCGGCATTGACCTTCTGCTCGACCGCGCGGATCTGCTCGTCGGTCAGCGGCGATTGGTGCACGAAGTCGAAGCGCGTGCGCTCCGGCGTGACGAGCGAGCCCTTCTGCTGCACGTGCTCGCCGAGCACCTCGCGCAGCGCCTTGTGCATGAGGTGGGTCGCGCTGTGGTTGCGCATCGTGCGGGCGCGCCGCTCGACGTCGACCTTGGCGTCGACGACGTCGCCGACGCGCAGCTCGCCCTCCATCACGCGGCCTTCGTGGCCGAACGCCGCCGCCTGGATCTTGATGGTGTCCTCGACGACAACGCGGGTGGTGCCGTTGCGCAGCTCGCCGGTGTCGCCGACCTGCCCGCCCGACTCGGCATAGAACGGCGTGTGGTCGAGCACGACCACCGCGTCGTCGCCGGCCCGCGCGACCTCGACCTGGCTGCCGTCGACGTAGAGCGCGACCACCGTGGCGGCGTCGTGCACGAGCTTGTCGTAGCCGTGGAAGCTGGTGTCGCCGCCGGTGTAGTCGAGGCCTTGCGCGACCTTGAACTTGCCGGCTGCGCGCGCCTGCTCGCGCTGCCGCTTCATGGCCGCCTCGAAGGCGTCGGTGTCGACTGCGACGCCGCGCTCGCGGCAGACGTCGGCGGTCAGGTCGAGCGGGAAGCCGTACGTGTCGTGGAGCTGGAACGCGAGCTCGCCCGATAGCGTTCGCACCTTCGCGGAGCTGCCGATCGCGTCGGTCGCCTGCTCGGCGGCGCGCACCCCGGCCGCGTCGGTCGCGCCCGGCGCGCCGAGCTCGGCGAGCGCACGCTCGAGGATCTCCATGCCGGTCGCGATGGTCTGGAAGAAGCGTTCCTCCTCCTGCTTGAGCACGTCCATCACGCGCTGCTTCTCGCGGCGCAGCTCGGGGTAGGCGTCGCCCATCTCGGCAGCGAGGTCGACGACGAGGCGATGGAAGAACGGCTGCCGCGCGCCGAGCTTGTAGCCGTGACGGATCGCGCGCCGGGTGATCCGGCGCAGCACGTAGCCACGCCCCTCGTTGCCCGGGATCACGCCGTCGGCGACCGTGAACGCGCAGGCGCGGATGTGATCGGCGATCACCTTGAGCGACGGGCTCGCGGCGTCGCAGTCCTTCGCGCCGGACTCGTCGACCGCTTTCTTGGCCGCCGCGAGCAGCGTCACGAAGAGGTCGATCTCGTAGTTCGAGTGCACATGCTGCAGCACCGCCGTCAGGCGCTCGAGGCCCATGCCGGTGTCGACGCTCGGCTTGGGCAGCGGGTGCATCTGGTACGCGCCCTTGTCGTCCAACTGGCGGTTGAACTGCATGAACACGTTGTTCCAGATCTCGATGTAGCGGTCGCCGTCCTGCTCGGGCGAGCCCGGCGGGCCGCCGGCCACGTCGGGGCCGTGGTCGTAGAAGATCTCCGAGCACGGCCCGCACGGACCGGTGTCGCCCATCATCCAGAAGTTGTCCGACGCGTAGCGCGCGCCCTTGTTGTCGCCGATCCGCACGATGCGCTCGGCCGGCAGCCCGATCACGTCCTTCCAGATGTCGTAGGCCTCGTCGTCCTCGGCGTACACGGTCGCCCAGAGGCGTTCCTTCGGCAGCTTGTAGACCTCGGTCAGCAGCTCCCACGCGAACGCCAGCGCGTCGCGCTTGAAGTAGTCGCCGAACGAGAAGTTGCCGAGCATCTCGAAGAACGTGTGGTGGCGCGCGGTGTAGCCCACGTTCTCGAGGTCGTTGTGCTTGCCGCCGGCGCGGATGCACTTCTGCGCGGTCGCCGCGCGCATGTAGGGCCGCTTGTCGAAGCCGAGGAAGACGTCCTTGAACTGGTTCATCCCGGCGTTGGTGAACAGCAGCGTCGGGTCGTCGCCCGGAATCACCGGGCTCGACGACACGACGGTGTGGCCCTTGCCCTCGAAGAACGAGAGGAAGGTGGAGCGGATCTCGGAGGCTTTCATCGCATTTCTCAGGTCAACGTTCGGATGCCGACGCGCTCGGCCGCGCGCGCCAGCTTGGCGTCGCGGGTGGCCAGAGGCACGCGCTCGCCGAGGCACAGGTCGATGTAGATCGCGTCGTACGCGCTGAGGTCATGGACCAGCGCAAGTTCCAGATAGCGTGCGGCATCGTCGTGCCACGGCGCCGCGACACGCGCGTCGAGGCTGGCGACTTCGGCGATGAACGCGGCCGCGTCGTCGCGATCGAAACGCCTGCTGCGCACGGCGCTGCGAATCGCGTTGGCGACTTCGAGCGGCCAGATGAAGGGGACCAGCAACGCGTCGCCGAACACATCGGAGATCGACGTCGGCGTCGGCTCATCGGGCAGCACGCAAGCCAGCGCGTACGAACTGTCGACGACCACGGTCATGGCTGACCCGTCGCAGCCTTCAGGATCTGGTCGCCGCGGCTGTCGCGGTCCTCGCGGATCCACGAGACGATCTCATCGCTCGTGATCGGGCCGTACTTCGCGCGTGCTTCGGCGGCGATCCGCTGCATCTCCGTGATCGCGCGCATGCGCTTCTCACGGTCGAACGCAGGCTCGCTCCTGACCGGCACGAGCTTGGCGACCGGCCTGTTGTGGCGCGTGATGACGACCTCTTCGCCGCGCTCGGCGCGCGCCACGAGCTCGGAAAGATGCGTCTTGGCCTCGAAGAGGCCGATGGTCGTGCTGCTCATGGGGGGTTCTGGTTGAACCAACCAGATTCTACGGCGGGTGCGCCGGCGGCCCGTGCCTTCAGCCCGCTGCGCCGACGCGGATCGCGCACTCGATCACTCGTCGTTGGCGGCGTCGCGGACCTGGTGCTCGTGAAAGTTCGAGAAGCCGCTGCGGCCCTCGGCCGGGGCGGCGGCGGCGAAGGCGAGCGCCTTGCGCAGCAGCCGCTCGGCGTCGACGCCGTCCTCGGGGTAGGTCGACTGCCCGACCGCGACCGCGACCGAGACGTCGTTGCCGCCGACGCTGAAGGTGCGCAGCAGCGTCTCGGTCACCTTGGCGGCGACGCGATCGGCGTCGGCCGGTGCGAGCAGGCTGCCGAGCAGGACCGCGAAGCGGTCCTCGCCGATCGAGGCGACGACGTCGCTCGCGCGCACGCCGGCGCGCAGGCGCACCGCGACGCGGCGCCGCAGCACGTCGGCCACCGACGTGCCGAAGCGCGCCGCGACGCTGGCGAGCCCTTCGATGCGGATGCCGAGCACGGCCATCGGCGACGGTTCGCGCTCGCGCAGTGCGAGCAGATGGCTCACGTGCTCGACGAACTGCTCGCGATGCGGCAGGCCCGTCGCGGTGTCGGTCGAGTACGCGCGGCGCGCCGCCAGCGCAGCGCGCTGGCGCTCGATGGCGAGTCGCGTGCGCCGCGCGAGCGCGCGGCCGGTCAGCCCGGCCGGCTCGACGACGTCGTGCGCGCCGGCGCCGATCCAGTGCAGCACCGCTTCGGGCGCAGGGTCGGCGTCGATCGCGAGCACCGCGCTGAGCGGGATGCCGGCGTCGAGCAGCGCGCGCACGGACGCATCGACGATGACGGCGTCGAACCCGGCCGCCGCGATGGCGTCGTTGGTCTGCAATGCCACCTCGCGATCGGCCAGCGTGAACGGGCCGAACGGCGAATCGCAGAAGCCCGCCAGCGCCGCGTCGTCGACCTCCGCGAGCACCAGCACGCGGAACGGTGCGACCGCCGCGGGGCCGCGTGCGTTCAACCCGCTCCTCTCGTCGGCGGCTTTGCGTAGAGCTGGTCCGCGACCGCTTCCGGCGCCATCGTCCGCCAGCGTTCCCGCGTCGCGAGCTCGCGCACGACGGCGCGCGCCTCTTCGGGCTTGAGCACCGCATCGAGTTCGAGCACGCGCGCCAGGCAACGCTCGACCCACTCGTCGGTATCGCGCACGTAGGCAGCGCCGGCGCTCCAGTTGGTGGGGATGACTTCGGTACGGTCGAACGGCGTGTCGGCGGGCATGCGGCAGGTCCTGCAGGCGGCGGGTACGACGAGCGGGCGACGACGCCCGCCCGCTTGCGGCGGCGAGAGCATAGCCCTTCCGATCCCCGCGTTGAAAGTGGGTCGGCGGGCTGCGCCAGAGGGCCCCGGCACCGCGCACCGCACGCACGGCAGCGCGCCGCGCTGCGGGAGCCCGCCGCCGGCAGCAGGGCGGCGCTGCGGGATACTGCCCCGCGTCGATCCTGCTCCAAGCCGATGGCCGAACCCCCGCGTCCCGCCGCCCCGCTCGCGCGCTACCGCCAGAAGCGCGACTTCGGCCGCACGCCGGAACCCGCCGGCGACCCCGCGGCCCGCTCCGCCGGAACGTCGCCAAGCTTCGTGATCCAGAAGCACTGGGCGAGCCGCCTGCACTACGACTTCCGGCTCGAATGGGACGGCGTGCTGCTGAGCTGGGCGGTGCCCAAGGGCCCGTCGTTCGACCCTGCCGAGAAGCGCATCGCGGTGCACGTCGAGGACCACCCGCTCGGCTACGCGAGCTTCGAGGGCACGATTCCGCCGAAGCAGTACGGCGCCGGCCGCGTGATCGTCTGGGACCGCGGCACCTGGGAGCCGGTCGGCGACCCGGCTGCCGGCATGCGCGACGGCAAGCTCGTGTTCCGCCTGCACGGCGAGAAGCTCGCGGGCCTGTGGGAACTGGTCCGCATCGCCAAGCCGGGCGACCGCCAGGACACCTGGATCCTCTTCAAGAAGCGCGACGCCTGGGCGCGCGCGCTCGCCGATTACGACGTGATCGCGGCGCTGCCGGACAGCGTGGTCGCGACCCCGCTCGGGCCGGTCGAGGCCCGCGAGCCGCGCGACGCGTGTGCGGCGCCGGCTCGCGTCGACCGCATCGACGTCGACGTCGCGGGCGCTCCGCGCAGCGCGCTGCCGCGCCGTCTCGCGCCGCAACTCGCGACGCTCGCAGCCGCACCGCCCGACGGTGCCGGTTGGATCGTCGAGACCAAGCTCGACGGCTACCGCCTGATGAGCCGCGTCGAGAACGGGCGCGCGCGGCTCATCACCCGCGGCGGCCACGACTGGACCGACCGCCTCGCGCCCGTCGCCGCGGCGCTCGAAGCGCTCGCCACCGGCGATGCCTGGCTCGACGGCGAGATCGTGGTGATGGGCGCCGGGGGCGTTCCGGACTTCAACGCCCTGCAGAGCGCGATCGACGGCGGCGCGCCCGACAAGATCGAGTACTTCGTGTTCGATGCGCCGTTCCTCGACGGCCGCGACCTGCGCGCGCTGCCGCTCGCCGAACGGCGCGCCGCGCTGCGGCGCGTGTTCGCCGCCGCGCCGCCGAGCGCCGTGCGCTTCAGCGAGGACTTTCCCGCGACGCCCGCGCAGATGCTCGAGGCCGCGTGCCGCATGAAGCTCGAAGGCGTGATCGCCAAGCGCGCCGACGCGCCGTACGTGTCGGCGCGCACCACCACGTGGCTCAAGCTCAAGTGCGCGAGGCGCCAGGAGTTCGTGATCTGCGGGTTCACCGATCGCAGCGGCGCCAAGGACGAGGTCGGCAGCCTGATCCTCGGCTATCACGCGAACGGCGTGCTGCGCTACGCCGGCAACGTCGGCACCGGCTGGGACGGCCGCACCGGCAGCGCGCTGCACCGGCGCCTGGTGGCGATCGAGGTCGCGACGCCGACGCTCGATCCGGAGGCGGTCAAACCCGGGCGCTGGTCCAAGCGCAGTGCGGGCGGCGAGCGCTGGGTCGAGCCGGTGCTGGTGGCCGAGGTCGCGTTCACCGACTGGACGCCCGACGGCCACGTCCGACACCCGCTCTTCAAGGCGCTGCGCGACGACAAGGATGCGGCCGAAGTGACGCGCGAGGATGCCGAGGCGGTGCCGGTGGTCGCCGCGCCGACGACGCCACCAATGCCGAAGGCGCCATCCGTGGCCGCCCGCACGACCGCCGCCGCGGCGCCCGGACGCGCGCGCGGGCCCGCCGCCCCGCTCAAGATCAGCAATCCCGAGCGCGTGATCGATGCCTCCACCGGTCTCAAGAAGCGCGACCTCCTGCATTACTACGAGAGCGTCGCCGAGCGCATGCTGCCGCACCTCGCCGCGCGGCCGGTGTCGCTGGTGCGTGCGCCCGACGGCATTGGCGGCGAGCTGTTCTTCCAGAAGCACCCCGAGACGCGGCTGCCGGGCCTGCGCGTGATGGCCGACGGGCTCTGGCCCGGCCACGGCCGCCTGCTCGCGATCGACGACGCCGACGCGCTGCTCGCCGCGGCGCAGATGAACACCATCGAGTTCCACACCTGGAACTCGACCGAGACGCGCATCGACAAGCCCGACCGCGTGGTGTTCGACCTGGACCCCGGCGAGGGCGTGAGCTGGGCCCACCTGCAGGAGGCCGCGCTGCTGACGCGCACCCTGCTCGCCGAACTCGGGCTCGAGAGCTGGCTCAAGACGAGCGGCGGCAAGGGCCTGCACGTGGTCGCGCCGATCACGCCACGTCACGTCGACGCGGTGGTGAGCGACCTCGCGCGCGCGGTGGTGCTGCACCTCGCGAAGACGATCCCGTCGCGCTTCGTCGCGAAGAGCGGCGCGGCCAATCGCGTCGGCCGGATCTTCGTGGACTGGATCCGCAACCGTCGCGCGCAGACCACCGCGGTCGCGTTCTCGGCGCGTGCGCGGCCCGGGCTCGGCGTCTCGATGCCGGTGCCGTGGGACGAGCTGATGGCGCTGAAGGGCGGCGCACAGTGGACCATCGCGACCGCACGCGAGCACCTCAGCTTCGAGCGGGACGATCCGTGGGCCGGCTACTGGAGCGCGCGCCAGACCCTGACCCGGGCGATGAAGACGCTCGGGGTCGATCCCGCGAGGAGCTGAAAGCAGGCTGTCGCCGCGACGCGCCCGGCTTGTCCGCAGCTCACCCCGCGACCACAATCCCGCGGCGTGTCGCAGGAGCAGGCCATGCGTGGATCCATGCGCCTCATCGTGGTGTGCCTCGGGCTGCTGGCTCTCGGGAGCCCCGCGCAGGCGGCGCTCGACGCCGCGACCGAGGGCCGGATCGGCGGCGCCTATTCGAACGCGTGCAACGACCGCAGCCAGCTGATGATCCGGCTGTTCGGCGACACGCTCGACATCGAGCGCGGCGGCAGCGTCGTCCATGCCACCCGGGTGCGCGCCGACCGCACCCCGCCGGCCGATGCGCCGCCGGATTTCAAGGCCGCCGTGCGTGGCGAAGCACGCGGTGCTGCCGTCGCGCTCACGCTCACGCACAACGCCCAGGGGCTTTTCGCGCGCATCGACGGCAGCGAGCGCGCGCTCGCGCCGCTCGGCGCCGGCGTGGCAGGACAGGTGCTGCGCCACTGCGACCCCAACTGCAACGCGCTGCCCGGCCACGAGGCCGCCGCTGGCGCGGCTGGGCCGCAAGGGCCGACCTCGCTGCTCGCCGACCGGCGCTTCCGCGCCGCCTGGACCACGGTGCTCGGGCCGCTCGCGAAGGAGCGCTGGATCGCGCGTCTCGAAGGCCCGGCGCCACCGCTGCGCGAGCTGGGCGCCGGCGGCGCCTCGCTCGTGCTCGGCGCCGCCTGCAAGCCGCACGACTGCCGCGACAACAGCCTCGTCTTCGTCTGGAACCGCGACGCGGGCACCGTCAGCGCCCTGATCCAGCAAGGCGGCCGCCGCTCGCTGGTCGGAACGGCGTCGCCGCTGGGCGCGCGCGAGCTCGAGCGGCTGTGGACCGAAGAGTGGCGCCAGCGCTGATCGCCTGCCGGCGGCGCCGAGTGTCCGCTCGACGCCACGCCTGACTCCCGCCGGCGGCGCCGTCCGACGCGCCGCGCTTGCCCGGCGCGCCATTCCTGACGCACCATCCGAGCCCCGACGACGGCCCGACGAGGCCGCGCCCTTCAGGAGGACCGATGGCTGCACGCTCGATCGCTTCCCTTACGCTGAGCTTCGGCCTCGTGTCGATACCGGTGCGCCTGTACTCGGCGACCGAGAGTTCGTCGAGCATCCGCTTCAACCTGCTCGCCAAGGACGGCACCCGCGTCAAGCAGCAGTACGTCTCCGAGACGGACCGCCGCGTGGTCGAGCGTTCCGAGATGGTCAAGGGCTACGAGTTCGAGAAGGACCGCTTCGTCATCTTCACGCCCGACGAGCTGAAGGCGCTCGAGGAAGGCTCGAGCCACACCATCGACATCGTCGCGTTCATTCCCGACAAGGCGGTCGACCCGATCTACTTCGACAAGGCGTACTTCCTCGCGCCCGACAAGCGCGGCGGCAAGCCCTACACGCTGCTGATGGAGGCGATGCGCGCGAGCGGGCGCTGCGCGCTCGCTAAGTGGGCGTGGAAGGGCAAGCAGTACGTGGTGCAGGTGCGTCCGGGCGATGGCGGGCTGGTGCTGCAGCAGCTGCTCTACGCCGACGAGGTGCGCTCGCTCAAGGACCTCGACATCGAGAAGGTCGCCGTCGGCGACGGTGAGCTCAAGCTCGCGCTGCAGTTGATCGAGCAGATCTCCGAGGACAGCTACGACCCGGCCGCGTTCGAGGACGAGGAAAAGAAGCGCGTGCTCGCCGCGATCGACGAGAAGATCGCGGGCAAGCAGATCGTCGCCGCCGAGCACGTCGAGCCCGCCGCCGGCGCCCAGGTGATCGACCTCATGGAAGCGCTGCGCGCGAGCCTCGGCGAGCGCGCCGGCGCCCAGTCCGCTGCCGCGCCAACGAAGGCGCCGGCCCGGAGCACGGCGGCGCCCGCCGAAGCGGCGAACGCCGGCAAGCGCAAGGGCGTGCGCCGTGCGGCGCCGGCCGAAGCCCCGGCCGCGCCGGTGCGGGCACGCACGAAGAAGTGACCCAGCCGACGGACGCCGAGACGCCCTACACGCTCGCCGGCATCCAGGAGATGCTGGGCATCTCGCGCGCCGTCGTCACCAGTCTCGTCCGCGCCGGCTTCGTGACGCCCACGCGCGGCGCACGCAACGAATACCGCTTCGGCTTTCGCGATGTCGTCCTGCTGCGCACCGCCTACGGGCTGCAGGCGGCCAACATGTCGCACCGCCGCATCGTGCGCGCACTCGAGCGCCTGCGCGCGACGCTTCCGGAGTCGCTGCCGCTTTCGGGGCTGCGCGTGACCGCCGTCGGCAACGACATCGCGGTGCGCGACGGCGCGCACCAGGTCGCGGCCGAGTCGGGCCAGTTGCTGCTCGACTTCGAGGTGGCGCCGGTGCACGGCGCGGTGACCTTCCTGCAACCGGCGGCACCGCGCGCGTCGTCACCCGAAGCCGACGAGCTGGGCGACGACGCCGGTGCGTGGTTCGCGCGCGCCGAGGCGGCCGAGGCGAGCGACCCGGCCGCCGCCGAGGCGGCGTACCGGCGCGCGATCGAGCTCGCACCCTGCTACGCCGACGCCTACCTCAACCTCGGCGCGCTGCTGCACGACCAGGGCCGTTTCGCCGCCGCGACCCGGCTCTACGACGACGCCATCGTGCGCTGCCCCGACGCCGCGCTGCTCCACTTCAACCGCGCCCTCGCGCTCGAGGACGAGGGCCGCGTCGACGAGGCGATCGCGAGCTACGAGCGCGCGGTCGCGCTCGCGCCGGACCTGGCCGACGCGCACTTCAACGCCGCGCGCCTCTACGAGCGCAGCGGCGACACCCAGAAGGCGCTGCGCCACTTCAACGCGTATCGGCGCCTGCAGCGCTGACCGGACGCGCGGCAGCGCTCCAAACCCCAACCGCCGAGCCGACCGGGACCACGAGCCGTGCGGACGTCGCGGCCGCCGTCCGCGGCGCCTGCCGGCGACGCCTACGGTTGCAGCGTCGGCAAGCCGCAGCGCGGCGACGGATCGACGACCTGCGGGCAGCGTGCCGCGCACTCGGCGTTGATCGAGCCGTTGGCCTGACGACACGGTGCGAAGCAGCCCTGCGAGGCGAGGTACTGGCGTTGCAGCATCGAGCAGTCCTCGGCTGTCGGCGCCGTGCTGCCGGCGGTCGGCGCGCCCGAGGCAGCCGACCTGACGCCCCCGGCGCCGAGCCGCGCGCCACGCGGCGCGGACGCGGCGCTCGCCGGCGTCGCAGCGGCCTGCCGCAACGCCGCCGCGCGCGCCTCGCCCTGGCGCCGTTCGGCCTCGCTCAGCTCGAACTGGCGCGAGTCGACGCGCTGCGCCGATCGCTTGTAGCGCTCGGGCACGACGTCCGAGAGATGGGTGCGCCCGCTCTCGTCGGTCCAGCGGTAGATGTCGGCAGCGAGCGCCGGGGCGAGTGCGCTCAGCAGCCCGGCGCAAAGCACGAGTCCGCGCGCCATGGCTGGCGCACCGCTGCGCGTGTGGCAGCTGCGGCGGCGGGCGAGCGGCGGCAGGGAACCGGACATGAGGCACCTCCAACGAGCGACACCGACGGTGCGACGGCCGACACCCTGCACCAGCCGCACGTCCGCTGCGAACGCCAGCGAATCTACCGCGCACGCGCACCATGCGGCGCGCCGCACGTCCGCCGCGCGGCCGCTGACGGGCCTGCACCGGCCGTCGGTCCCTCGAGCAAACCGAAAGACCTGGCGTTTCGTCAAACTTGCGAATGCGAATCGTTCGCATCTACACTGCACCCGAACCCGGCTGCACCTTCGGCCGCCCGCAGGCTCCACCCGACCAGATAACGCAACCAACGCATGTCGCACCACAGCCGCAACGACCACGGACCGCGTGCCACCCTCGCCGAGAACGAGGTCGGCTGTGTCGACTTCTGTTCCTGCGGCGTGGTGACCGTCACCTTGCAGCACCTGAGCGTGCGCCTCGAGCCCGCAACGTTTCGCGAGCTGCATCACCTGCTCGCCGCGGCGCAGCGTCGGCTCGACGGTGCGGCCGCCAGCGCCCGCGCGGCCGACGCCTCCGCCGACCTGCCACTTCACTGATGCGCCAGCTCGCGCGCGACGCCGACGCGCTCCGCAGACCAAGTCAGCCGATGGACGATCGTTCCGGAGCCCTGCTCGACTGGCTCGGCGTGGCGCTCGTGATCGTCCTCGTGTACGTCTTCGTGCCGGTGCTCGGCTGAACGCGGCGCCGGAGCGCGGCCCGCGCCGATCGGCACCGCGCACGCGCGCGCGAGCCGCGCATCGAGACTCGTGTGCCCTGCCCTGGACCGCGCGCGGCGCGTTGACACCGAAGCGGCGACGACGTGCACGTGCAGAAGCATCTCCAGGCGGCGCGCCGGCACGGCAGCGCGCGCCGCCGTCCCAAGGCTGCGCCGCGCCACGTTACGCTGCCCGCCCAAGTCGCGCCTCGAGCGCCCGCCGCAGCGGGTGGCGCTCGACGTCGTTCAACCCGTCGGGAGCACGGATGCGCACAGCCGCTTTCACGCCGGCAGGCTTCATCGGGCCGGCTTCGCCGATGGCCTGGGGCCCTGCGCGGCACGAGGCCACAAGGTGAGTCGCCCGTTCCGTTCAACGCAGGCCCGCCAGGCGCTCACGCTGCTGGCCAGCGCCGCACTGTTGTGGGTGATCTGGCCCTACGTGGGCGCGATCTTCTGGAGCATCGTCCTCGCGGTGGTGTTCGCGCCGCTCTACCGATGGCTCCTGCGCGCGAGCGGCGGGCGTCGCGGCGTCGCCGGCGCCAGCACGCTGCTGATCGTGGCGGTCGCTGCCGGGATCCCGACCATGCTGCTCGTGCTCGCCTTGCTGCGCCAGGCGCGTGCGCTCTACGCCGACATCGTGGCGCGGCGGGTCGACATTGGCGCCTACGTCGGCCGCATCGTCGACGCGCTGCCCCCCGCGGCGCGACAGGCGCTCGAGAGTGCCGGTCTCGACGACCTGGCGTCGCTGCGCGACAAGCTCGCCGCCAACGCCGTCGAGGCGAGCCAGTACGTCGCGACGCACCTGCTCGGCATCGGGCTCAACGTGTTCGCGTTCGCGCTCGGCTTCGCGATCATGCTGTACCTGTTCTACGTGCTGCTGACCGACGGCGGGCGCCTCGCCGCGCAGGTCGAGCGCTTCAGTCCGCTCGAGCCGGACGAGCTCGGCGCGCTCGCCCGCACGTTTGCGACGGTGATCCGCGCGACCGTCAAGGGCGGCGTCGTGATGGCCGCGACGCAGGGCGCGCTCGGTGGCGTCGTGCTCGGCGCTCTCGGCATCGCGGCGCCGCTGTTCTGGGGGGTGCTGTTCGGGCTGCTCTCGATGATCCCGGCGGTCGGCGCAGGCCTGCTGTGGGCACCGATCGCGCTCTACTTCCTGGTCACGGGCGCCTGGTGGAAGGGCCTGGGCCTCGTCTTCTTCGGCGTCGTCGTGCTCACCGCGGTCGACAACATCCTGCGTCCGATCCTGGTCGGCCGTGACACCCACCTGCCCGGCTCGATGATCCTCGTCACCACGCTCGGCGGCATCGCGAGCTTCGGCGTCAGCGGCGTCGTCATCGGCCCGGTCGTGGCGGCGATGTTCGTCGCGATCTGGCAGCTCCACGGCGCCGGGTCCGAGGCTCGCCGATAGCGCGAGCCGTCAGCTCTCGTGCAGCTGCACCTGGTTGCGGCCGCGCGCCTTGGCGGTGTACATCGCGGCGTCGGCCTGGCGCAGCAGCGTGTCGGGGTCGCAGCCGGGCTCGGCAGCGACCGCGATGCCGATCGATGCGCTCACCCGCACGCGGTGCGACTCGACCTCGATGTCCTGGCGCACGCTCTCGAGGATCCGTTGCGCGAGTCCGAGCGCATTGGCGCGGGTGCAGGCGCCGCGCTGCAGCACCGCGAACTCGTCGCCCCCCATCCGGCCGACCACGTCGCCTTCGCGCGCCGCGGCGCGCAAGCGGCTCGCCACCATCGTCAGCACCTTGTCGCCGACGTGGTGGCCGTGCTGGTCGTTGATCGGCTTGAAGCCGTCGAGGTCGATGAACAGCACGGCAAAGCCGTGGAAGGCACCAGCGGGCGGCCGCGCCGCTTCGGCCAGGCGCTCGAGGAACGCTTCGCGGTTGATCAGCGTGGTGAGGCCGTCGTGACGCGCCATGTGCTGGATGCGCTCTTCGCTGCGCCGCCGCTGCGTCACGTCCATGTAGGTGCGCAGGATGCCACCGCCGTGGATCGGCACGCTGCGCACCTCGAGCACGCGGCCGTCGGGGCGTTGCCGCTCGTAGGCATGCGGTCGGTCGAGCACGCCTCCCGCGCGGATGAACGCCTTGAGATCCTCGGAGGCCGGGGCGAACTCGTCGCGCGCCCACTGGTAAGCGATCACCTGCTCGAAGGACGGCCGCGACTTCATCAGCGCTTCGGGCAGGTCGAGCAAGGCCATCGCCTGTGGATTGCAGACCTCGACGACGCCGTCGGCGTTGACCATGATGACGCCCTGCTCCATGCGCTCGAGCGTCAGCTCGAGCAGCGCGGCGCTCTCCCGCGCGCGCTGCTCGGCGATGCGCAGCAGCTCCTGCTGGTGCTTCATGGTCGTCACGTCGAGGTGGGTGAAGAAGCGCAGCCCGTCGGGCCCGCTCTGCTCGACGACGCGGCTCCAGCGCTCACGCGGCAGCGGCACCTCGAACGGGGCGCCGGCATAACGCAGGTGCTCGCCGAGCACCTCGAGCCCCGACGCGTAGAGGCGTTCCTCGTCCGCGTCGAGATCGCCCTGCCAGGCGCTGCGGTAGACGTCGACGAAGGTGAGGCCGATCGCCGCGGCGCGCTGGGCAAAGCCGTACAGATCGGCGAACGAGTCGTTGGCCCAGACGATGCTGCCGTCGGGGTGGGTGATCGCGACGCCGTCGGCCACGTGATCGAGCCAGCGGAAGCGCTCGGCACCATCGACGAGGCTGGGCGCCGGCGCCACGGACGCAGCCTCGGCGCGGTTCTCGACCTTCCACATGCGGGCGCGGCCGATGCCCGGCAGCGGCAGCGACGCCGCCCTCAGCTCGACGCCGCGGTGCTTGAACACGAACGGCCGCTGCTGGCCCCGGTGGCGCAGCACGCCTTCTGCCACGAAGCGCTCGAGCGCCCCCATCTCCTCGGGGCGCAGCCGCGCCCGGTAGAAGCGCCGCAGGTTGTCGGCGTAGGGCTCGCCGACGTGCACGTGGCCCTCGTGCTCGGGAAAGAAGCGCAGGAACGTGCGGTTCCACAGCAGCGCGCGGTCGGCCTCGTCGAACACGCACAGGGCGAGCTCGAGCCCGTCGAGCATCTCGGCAAGGGCCTCCAGCGACGGGCGAACGAGAGCGCTGACGTTGGCGGCGGCGTTGTGCGGCACGAGGGCGAAGCCTAGTCGAAGACGCGCAAGCGTACCGAAGGCAGCCGCGGCACGCGGTCGCGTGCGCGCAAGTTCGGGAATGTCCCACGTCGCCGGCGCCAGCCTTCCTACAGCGGCGTGCGCGCGCGAGCGCCACCTCCGTGGCTCAGCAGCCGCGTGGCAGCTCACCGCCGCCTTTGACGTGCTCGCCCAGGAAATCGAGGAAGCGCCGCACCGCCGGCACCATGCCGCGCCGCGACGGAAAGACGGCGAGCACATGGGCCGGCGGCGGTCCCCAGCCCGGCAGCACCGGGACCAGCCGTCCGTCGCGCAGGTCGTTCGCGCACAGGTAGTCGGGCAGCACCGTCATGCCGATCGCGTCGAGCGCCGCGAACCTGAGGACGAACAGGTCGTCGACGGTGCACACCGGTCGGTGCTGCAGCTCGAACCCCCCGCCGCCAGGGCCCACCAGCCGCCAGCTGGCGCGTCCGTCCGCCGCCGACATCGCAAGCGTCGGCAGCTCGCGCAGGTCGTCGACCGTGGTGGGCGCGCCGATGCGCTCGAGCAGACGCGGGCTCGCGACCAGCACCGCGCGCGTCTCGCCGAGGTTCTTCACGACCAGGCTGCCGCTGTCGTCGATGGCGGTGCGCACGCGCAGCGCCACGTCGACGCCGTCCTGCACCAGGTCGACCACGCGGTTGGTCACCTGCATCTCGACACGGACGTGCGGATGCGCCGCAACGAAGCGCGCGAGCACCGGCCCGAGGCTGGTCTGTGCGAGCGTGACCGGCACCGTCACCCGGACCGTGCCGCGTGGCTCGCCGCGCACCCGCGCGAGCGCCTCGTCGGCGGCCTCGGCCTCCTCGCGCATCGCGACGCAATGCCGGTTGTAGATCTCTCCGGCCTCGGTGAGCGAGAGCTTGCGCGTGGTCCGCTGCAGCAGCCGCACGCCGAGCCGTGCCTCGAGTTCGGCGATGCGCCTGGAAAGCCGCGACTTCGGAATGCCGAGGTGCCGTCCGGCCGCCGCGAAGCTGCCGCTGCTGACCACCTCGGCGAAGAACAGCATGTCGTTGAGGTTCTGCATCGTTCCACCTGCAGGACAGTGAAACGCGATTCTGGCGACTTCTCGGCAGATCGGATCATCTTCACACTCTTTCCTGTCGTGGCCGCTGGTGGCCGCCTGGAGAAAGACGATGAAGCTGCTGCATGTCGATTCGAGCCCGCTGGGCTCCGCCTCCGTCTCGCGTGCGCTCGGCCGCGAGGTCGTCGCGCAATGGACCGCGAGCCATCCCGGCACCCGCGTCGAATACCTCGACCTCGTGACCGAGGGCCCTGCGCACCTGGACGCCGACGCCCTCGGCTTCCGGCTCGCCACCGGCGCGGCACCCACCCCCGCGCAGCAGCGCGAGAACGCCCTCACGGAGCGCCTGGTGAGCCAGTTCCTCGCCGCCGACGTGGTCGTGATCGGCGCGCCGATGGTCAACTTCGGCGTGACGAGCCAGCTCAAGGCGTGGATCGATCGCATCGCGCAGGCCGGCCGCACCTTCCGCTACACCGCCGCCGGCCCGGAAGGCCTCGCGACCGGCAAGACCGTGATCGTCGTCTCGACGCGCGGCGGCCGCTACGCCGGCGTGCCGGCCGAGGCGATGGACCACCAGGAGAGCTACCTCAAGGCCGTGCTCGGCTTCTTTGGCATCGCCGACGTGCGCATCGTGCGCGCCGAGGGCCTGTCGATGGGCGACGAAGCCAAGGCACGCGCGCTCGCGGCGGCAGCCGTGGACATCCGCGCCCACACCGCACGCGCCGCGAACGAGGCGGCGGCGGCGCTGGCGGCGTGAATCGGCCCCGCCGCAGCCGGGCACGCGGGGGTTGGCGCGACTGGCAGACAAGGAAATCGGTCCTCGGGACGTTCGAGATGCTCGACTCGAGAGGGTGAAGCGACTCGAACGGCCGCGCGGTCTCCTACGCAAGCCAGCGTTTCGACGGCCAGCCGATCGTCGAGAGCCGCTCATCGTTGACGCGTCGAGCCAGCGGCCGGTCGGACCCGAGTGCCTTTTGCGTCAGCGGGCTGCCCTGTCGCGAGGCTCTCGATGCGCCACCCGTGCACGGAGTCATGCTGCGACTGATGCGCCCTCGACGTGCTGCGCCGCGGGCGCGTCCACCAACGCGCGCAGCGCCGGAAGGCACGAGCCGCAGTTGGTTCCGCACTTGAGCTCGCCCTGCAGTGCCGCCAGCCGGACTGCCGGAGGGCCGGGCACGCGCGCGACGCAGGCGACCACCGCATCCTCGCTGACGTCGAAGCAGCTGCAGACCTGCCGGCCGCGCGCGACGACCGGCTGCGGCGGCGTTGCTCCTGCCGAGAGCAGCGCGCGACCGTGCGCGGCCGCCGGCAGCTCCTGTTGCAGCAGCGGACGCAGCCACGCCTCGGCGCTGATGTCGCCCGCGATCAGGAAGCCGTCGACGCGCGTACCGGCGCCGGCGCCCGACAGCCGGATCGTGCGATGCTGGCCGCGCCGCGGGTCCGAATAGTGCAGCCGGGGTCGCGACGCGGGAGCGCTGTCGGCGCGGAGATCGAGCAGGGCCTCCATGCGTTCGACCAGGGTGGCGGGCGGCGGTGCCAGCGCCGCCGCGCGGAACAGCACGCCGCTGCGCTCGCGCCCGAACGGCACACAGGTCGCGAATGCGAGCTCGCCGAGGAGCGGCCGCAAGGCCTCGCGCACCGCAAGCGCGCGCTCGGCGGGCAGCCAGGCCAGCGCGAGCAGCCGCCACGGCAGGTCCGCCCGGGCGATGCGCACCGCGGCGTGCTTCAGCTCGGGCTGCTTCGAGCGCGCGCAGAACGCCGGCTGGGTGAGCGCGTTGACGCCGGCGGCACGGCCCGGACGCGCATCGGCTGCACCCCCGGGCGCCCGCGTCTCGGCGGGGCCGCCGGCGGCTCCGGACAGGAACTCGTCGCCCCAGTGCATCGCGATGAATGCCTGCGCCGGCGCCTGCGCCACGCTCGCCTGCGCCGCGAGCGTGATCGCGCCACGGCGGGAGGTCACCGTCACCAGATCGCCGTCGGCGAGCCGAAGCCGCTGCATGTCGCTCGGGTTCATCTCGACAGCCGGCTCCGGCACGTGCCCGAACAGCCGGGCCACGGTGCCGGTGCGGCTCATGCCGTGCCACTGGTCGCGCAGGCGCCCGGTGTTCAGCACGAACGGAAAGCGGGCGTCGCGCCGCTCGGCCGGCGGTTCGTAAGCGGCGTCGACGAAGCGTGCCCGCCCGTCGGCGGTCGGGTAGATGCCGTCGGCATAGAGCCGGCTGCGGCCGGCGCCGGCGCCGGCCGGCCACGGCCACTGCGCAGGCTCGCGCTCGAGCCGGGCGTAGTCGAGGCCGCCGATGTCGAGATCGCGGCCGCGCGTCGTCTCGCGATGCTCGTTCCAGATCGCCTCGGCGCTCGCGTGCTCGAACAGCGATCGCTCGACGACCGCACGCGACCCGCCGCTCGCGCGCAGGCGCGCCTCGAGGCGCCGAGCGAAGTCGGCGGCGATCGCCCAGTCGTCGCGGGCGGCGCCGGGTGCCGCGACCGCCGCGCGAACCCGGCTGATGCGGCGCTCGCTGTTCGTGACCGTGCCGCTCTTCTCGCCCCAGGTGGTGGCCGGCAGCAGCAGGTCGGCGTAGCCGCAGGTCGCGGTCGTCGCGAACGCTTCCTGGACCACCACGAACTCGCAGCGCTCGAGCGCGCGCCGCACCGTGGCCTGGTCCGGCATCGACTGGGCAGGGTTGGTGCAGGCGATCCAGAGCGCATGCAGCGCGCCGTCCGCGGCCGCCTCGAACATCTCCACCGCGCTGAGGCCCGGCGTCGACGGCACGTCGACGACGCCCCAGAGTCGGGCGACCTCGTCCCGGTCGCGGGCGTCGGCGAGGTCGCGGTGGCCCGACAGCAGGTTCGCCATCGCGCCGACCTCGCGCCCCCCCATCGCGTTCGGTTGACCCGTCAGCGAGAACGGCCCGGCGCCGGGGCGGCCGATCTGGGCGGTCGCGAGGTGGAGGTTGATCAGGGCCGCGTTCTTCAGGCTGCCGCTGGTGCTCTGGTTCAGGCCCTGGCAGTACATCGAGAGGGTCGGCGCGCGGCCGGCCGGCTGCGTGGCGTCGATGTTCGCGAACCAGCGCGCCGCCTGCACGAGGTCGGCCTCGTCGATGCCGCACAGCCGCGCGACGTCCTTGGGTGCGAAGTCGCGCACGCGCGCCTTCAGCGCATCGAAGCCGCTCGTGTGCGCGGCGATGTACGCGGCATCGGTCCAGCCTTCCCACAGCATCACGTGGAGCAGGCCGTTGAAGAGGGCCACGTCGGTGCCCGGGGCGATCGCCAGGTGCAGGTCGGCGCTCGCCGCCGTCTCGGTGCGGCGCGGGTCGACGACGACGATCTTCAGCGCCGGGTTGGCGCGCCGCGCGTCCTCGATGCGGCGGAACACGATGGGGTGGGCATACGCCGTGTTCGACCCGGCGATGAACAGCGTCGACGCGTGCGCGATGTCGTCGTAGCAGCACGGCGGCGCGTCGGCGCCGAGCGTCATCTTGTAGCCCGCGACCGCGCTGCTCATGCACAGCCGCGAATTGCTGTCGACGTTGTTGGTGCCGACCAGGCCCTTGGCGAGCTTGTTGAAGACGTAGTAGTCCTCGGTCAGCAGCTGGCCCGAGATGTAGAAGCCGACCGCGTCGGCGCCGTGCGCCGCGATGGTCGCGGCGAAGCGGTCCGCGGCCAGCTCGAGCGCCGCGTCCCAGCCGATCGGCTGCGGCGTCGCGCCACGCGCCGCGCGCTGCATCGGCTGCAGCAGCCGCGTCTGCAGCGTCACCTCGCGGGTCGCGGTGAGATGCAGCGTGCTGCCCTTGCTGCACAGGCGCCCGAAGTTCGCCGGGTGGTCGGGGTCGCCGCGCACGCCGGTGATCGCGTCCCCGGCGCTCTCGATGATCACGCCGCAGCCGACGCCGCAGTAGGGACAGGTCGAGCGCGTCTCGGTCACGCGTGGAGCCCTCGGTTCAGGCGGCCGTCTTGGCCGGGCTCTCGACGGAGGCGCCTGCGGCGTCGTTGCCGCCCGCGGCGTGGCTTGCCGAGCCCGGGTCGGCGTCGGATCGCGGGTGCGCGAGCTCGGCGAGGTCGAGGGCGACGCTGCCGGCGCTCACGCGCACGCTGAAGCGCTGCACGCAGCCGACGTCGGGCGCCGCCGCGCAGCCGTCGGCCAGGCCGATCGTCCAGTTGTGCAGCGGGCACGCGACGCTGTCGCCGAAGACGATGCCCTGCGACAGCGGCCCGCCCTTGTGCGGGCAGCGATCGAGCAGCGCGAACACGCGGTCGTCGGCAGTGCGGAAGACCGCGATGTCGGCGCCGTGTGGGCGCGACACGCGCCGCGCGCCGAGTCTCGGGATGTCGTCGACCCGGCAGATCGTCTTCCACTGCGCGCCGGCAGGGCTCGCGCTGCCGGCACGCGCATCGGGCGCCGGCGTCATGCCCGGCACCCCGGGCTCGTCGCGCGCGCTCACAGCGCGATCGCCTCGAACTGGCGCAGGTCGACCTTCGCCTGCTCGTGCTCGACCCAGGGATCGGGGACGCCGTCGAGGGCGAACGCGAGCCGCTCGGCGAGGGCCCGGCGGTTCGCGGCGTCGTCGAGCACCTTCGCCTTCACGTGGTCGAGGCCGACGCGTCCGACATAGTGGACGGTCCGCTCGAGGTACCAGCCCTCCTCGCGGTAGAGCTGCAGGAACGCGGCGGCGACCTCGAGCACCTCCTCGTGCGTCTTCACCTTGCAGAAGAACTGCGCCACGTCCGTCTTGATGCCGCCGTTGCCGGCGACGTAGATCTCCCAGCCCGAGTCGACACCGATCACGCCGACGTCCTTGATGCCCGACTCCGCGCAGTTGCGCGGGCAGCCGCTCACGGCGAGCTTGACCTTGTGCGGCGCCGCCATCCGCCAGAGCGCCCGCTCGAGCTCCTTGCCCATGCGCGTCGAGTCCTGGGTGCCGAAGCGGCACCACTCGCTGCCGACGCAGGTCTTCACGGTGCGCAGCGTCTTGCCGTAGGCATGGCCGGACGGCATGCCGAGGTCCTTCCACACGGCCGGCAGGTCTTCCTTCCTGACGCCGAGCAGGTCGATGCGCTGGCCGCCGGTGACCTTGACCGTCGGGATCGCGTACTTGTCGACGACGTCGGCGATGCGGCGCAGCTCGGACGCACTGGTCTCGCCGGCCCACATGCGCGGCACCACGGAGAAGGTGCCGTTCTTCTGGATGTTGGCGTGCGCGCGCTCGTTGATGAAGCGCGACTGCGGGTCGTCCTGGGCCTCGTGGGGCCAGGTGCTGATCAGGTAGTAGTTGACCGCCGGGCGGCAGCTCGCGCAGCCGTTCGGCGTGCGCCAGCCGAGCTGCTCGTAGACGCTCGCGACCGTCAGCAGCCGGCGCTCGCGGATCGCGTCGCGCACCTGCTGGTGGTTGGCGTCGGTGCAGCCGCAGACCGGCTTGAGCTTGGGCGCCGCGGTGTAGCCGGCACCCGCCGTCGCCATCAGGATCTGCTCGACGAGGCCGGTGCACGAGCCGCACGAGCCGCTCGCCTTCGTGCACTTCCTGACCTCGTCGATCGTGAACAGGCCCTGCTCGCGGATCGCCTTGACGATCGTGCCCTTGCTGACCCCGTTGCAGCCGCAGACCTCGGCGCTGTCGGGCATCGCCGAGGCGCGGCTGTTGCCGGCGTGCCCGGTGTCGCCCAGATGCTGCTGGCCGAACATCAGGTGGTCGCGGATCGAGGCGATGTCCTTGCCCTCGCGCACCAGGTCGAAGTACCAGCTGCCGTCGGCGGTGTCGCCGTAGAGGCACGCACCGATCAGCTTGTCGTCCTTGACGACGAGCTTCTTGTAGACGCTGTTGTAGGGATCGCTGAGGACGATCTCCTCGGTGCCCTCGCCGCCGGCGAAGTTGCCGGCCGAGAACAGGTCAATCCCCGTGACCTTGAGCTTGGTCGAGGTCTGCGACCCGAGATAGCGCCCGATGCCGAACTCGCCCAGGTGCGTCGCGCATACCTTGGCCTGCTCGAACAGCGGCGCGACCAGGCCGTACGCGACGCCGCGGTGCGCCGCGCACTCGCCGACCGCATAGATGCGGGCGTCGGTGATCGTCTGCAGGGTGTCGGTGACGACGATGCCGCGGTCGCAGTGCAGGCCGATGCGCTCGGCGAGCTCCACGTTGGGGCGAATGCCCGCGGCCATGACGACGAGGTCGGCGGCTTCCTCGCTGCCATCGGCGAAGCGCACGGCGCGCACGCGCGCCCGGCCGGGCTCGCCGGCGCCGCTCGCATCGACGAGGGCCGCGTCGGTGTCGCCCACGAGGGCGGTGGTCTGGGCGCCGATGCGGAACCTGAGGCCGCGCTCCTCGAGCGACTTCTGCAGCATCCGCGCCGCGGTCTCGTCGAGCTGGCGGTCCATCAGCCATGGCGCGATGTGGACGACGGTGACCGACATGCCGCGCCGCATCAGTCCGTTGGCCGCCTCGAGTCCGAGCAGGCCGCCGCCGATGACGACGGCGTGGCGGTGCGTCTTAGCGGCTTCGATCATCGTCTGCGTGTCGGCGATGTCGCGATAGGCGATGACACCGTCGAGATCGCGGCCCGGCAGGGGCGGGATGAACGGGACCGATCCGGTCGCGATCAGCAGGCGGTCGTACGCGGCCTCCGTGCCGTCGTCGGCGACGACGATGCGCTGGCGGCGCCGCACGTCGACCACCTTCCTGCTGAGGTGCAGCGTGATGCCGTGCTCGGCGTACCACCCGAGCGGGTTCATCACGATGTCCTCGAGCGTCTGCTCGCCGGCGAGCACCGGCGACAGCAGGATGCGGTTGTAGTTCGGGTGCGGCTCGGCACCGAACACGGTGATGTCGTAGAAGCCGGGGGCGATCTTGAGCAGCTCCTCGAGCGTGCGCACGCCGGCCATGCCGTTGCCGACCATCACGAGCTTCGGTTTGTGGGTCATCGTCGAGCTTTCGTCAGAGGTGCGTGCGGCGCGGGGCCGCGGAGGCGAGGCGGTTCGCATTCGTTGTGCACTGCAGCAGGTGGCGCACGCCTTGCAATGCGCTCCCCATGGACGTTTTCCCACCGCCCGTGCGGCGCGGCCGATGACGACCGCGCTCCTGCTCGACGTCGGCCGCAGCAGCACGATCGACCTCGCCGGCGACCTGGCTGCAGCGGGCATTCACGTGATTGGTGCAGCGGCGCGCGGCAACTTGGTGCGCGAGGTCTCGCAACTCGGCCCGGACGTCGTGCTCTGCGTCGCACACTCGCCCGACGAGGCGCTGTTCGCCGAGTTCGCGAAGCTCGCCGAGATCGCGCCGTGCCCGGCGATCGTGTTCACCAACGACCCGGACGCGACGCGCATCGAGTGCGCGCTCGGCGCCGGAATCGCGCTGTACGTGGTCAACGGCTACGCGGCGGGCCGGCTGCGTCCGCTGATCCACGCGGCGCGGACGCGCTTCGAACACGACCGCAAGCTGCGCAGCGAGCTCGCCGAGGTGACACGGCGCTACGACGAGCGCAAGCTGGTCGACCGCGCCAAGGGCATCCTGATGCGCGCGCGCCAGGTGTCGGAGGAGGAGGCGTTCGCGGTGCTGCGTGCGGCGTCGATGCACAGCAACCAGCGCGTCGGCCAGGTCTCGCAGCAGGTGATCGCCGCGGCGCATTACGCCGACGCCGTCAATCGCGCCGGCAAGCTGCGGATGCTTTCGCAGCGCCTCGTCAAGGCATGCGCGTTGTGCGTGCTCGACCCGGCAGCCGGCAGCACTGCCGCGCAGATCGCCGACAGCGTCGGCCAGATCGAAGCCAACATCGCGGCGCTCGCCCGGAGCCTGTCGCGCCCGACTTTCGGCGACCTTCTCGACGGCGTCGCGGCGGCGTGGGCCGCGCTGAAGGCCGCGGTGGCGCAGCCGCTCGCCGCCGCGCGCGTCGCCAGCATCGACGCTCTCGCCGAAGGGCTGCTGCTGCAGGCCGAGCAGCTGACGCGTCAGCTCGAGACCGCCGGACTCGTGACGACGCTGCACGTCATCAACGTCTCGGGGCGCCAGCGAATGCTGTCGCAGCGTCACGCCAAGCAGGCGCTGCTCGCGCTGCTGCTCGGCGGCGCCCAGGCTGCGGCGATGCGCGAGCAGATGGCCGCCACGGCGGAGACGTTCGAGGACGCGATGCGCCAGCTGGCCGCGGCGCCGCTCAGCACCCCCGAGATCGGCTCCCTGCTCGCCGACGCCGCGCGTGCCTGGGACGACGTCACGCGTGCGGCCAGGCAGGCACGCAGCGCCGCCGGCGCACGCTCGCTCGATGCCTCGAGCGATGCGCTGCTGGCGCTGTTCGAGACGCTCACCGACCGCTACGAGCGCAGCATGCAGGTGCTGATGGGCTGAGCCGGCGGCGCGTGCGCGCGCCGCACGAGACGCGCGTGTCATGCCGCCTGCGCCTCGATGTGGCCGTGCCGCGTGTACAGGAAGTCCAGCACCGCCTTGCGGTGGTGCATGTACGCCGGATCCTCCGCCAGCTCGACCCGGTTCCGCGGCCGCGGGAGGTCGACGGCTAGCACCTCGCCGATCGTCGCCGCCGGCCCGTTGGTCATCATGACGATGCGGTCGGAGAGCAACACCGCCTCGTCGACGTCGTGGGTCACCATGACAACGGTGCTCGCGGTGCGCCCGACGATCTTGAGCAGCTCGTCCTGCAGGTGCGCTCGCGTCAGCGCGTCGAGCGCGCCGAACGGCTCGTCGAGCAGCAGCACCTTGGGCTCCATGGCGAGTGCACGCGCGATGCCCACGCGCTGCTTCATGCCGCCCGAGATCTCGTGCGGCCGCTTGGCGGCCGCATGACCCATGTTGACGAGCTCGAGAGCGGCCAGCGTGCGCGCCTTCAACTGCTCGCGCCGCTCGGTCGCCCCGAACACGCGCTCGACCGCGAGGTGCACGTTCTCGAAGCACGTGAGCCACGGCAGCAACGAGTGGTTCTGGAACACGACCGCGCGCTCCGGCCCCGGCGCGGCGATCTCGCGGTCGTTGCACAGCAGCACGCCCTCGCTGGGTCGCGTGAGGCCCGCGATCAGGTTCAGCAGCGTCGACTTGCCGCAGCCGGAGTGCCCGATCAGGGTGACGAACTCGCCCTTCTCGACCCGCAGGTCGATCGCGCGCAGCGCGTGAAAGCGCCCCTTGCGCGAGGTGAACACCATCTCGACGTTCTGGACTTCGATGAAGCTCTTCATGGCCGGTCTCCTCACGCGCCGTCGTACGAGAAGCGCTTCGCGGTCCAGACCAGCGCCCACTCGAGCAGCAGGCCGACCACGCCGATCACGAAGATCGCGATCAGGATGTGCTGGACGTTCAGGTTGTTCCACTCGTCCCAGACCCAGAAGCCGATGCCGACCCCGCCGGTCAGCATCTCGGCCGCCACGATCACCAGCCACGCGGTGCCGACCGAAAGGCGCACCCCGGTCAGCATGTACGGGAGCACGGCGGGCAACAGGATCCGCGTGATGACCTTCCACTCCGAGAGGTTCAGCACGCGCGCGACGTTCAGGTAGTCGACCGGGACGCGTTGCACGCCCACCGCGGTGTTGATGATCATCGGCCAGATCGAGCAGATGAAGATGGTCCAGATCGCGGCGGGATTCGCCGACTTGAACACCAGCAGTCCGATCGGCAGCCAGGCCAGCGGCGAGACCGGACGCAGCAGGCTGATCAGCGGTGAGGTCATGTTGCGGATGACCTCGAAGCGGCCGATCGCGAAGCCGAGCGGGATGCCCACCGCGGCGGCGAGGCCGAAGCCGATCGCGACCCGGTACAGCGAGAACAGGATGTTCCAGCCGATGCCCTGGTCGTTCGGTCCATTGCGGTAGAACGGGTCGGAGAAGACCTTGACCGCCTCGTCGAACGTCGACCACGGCGTCGGGAAGCTCGTGCTGTTGCGCGTCAGCACGGCCCAGATCGCGATCAGCAGTGCACAGCCGACGATCGGCGGGAGCACCTTCATCGCGATCGCGCGCCCGTCGATGCGCGGGTTCGCGCTCGCGGCTGCGGCGGCCCGCACGCGGGCCTTGGCGGGCACGGCGGCGCCCGCGCCGACGGCGTGAGCCGCCGCGACCGGCATCGCCGGCGCCGCGCGCCGCGTGTCGAGCGAGGTGTGGAAGACGGCGCTCACCATGTCAGGCCACCCCTGCCTTGATCGCGAAGCCGTCGGCGTACTTGCGTGGGTCCTTGCCGTCCCACACCACGCCGTCCATCAGCTTGCTGGTCCGCATCGGGTCCTTCGGCACGCCGATCCCCAGCGCGCTCGCGGCCTGCTTGTAGAGGTCGATCTGGTTGATCTGCCTAGCGATCGCGAGGTAGTCCGGGTGCTCCTTGACGAGGCCCCAGCGCTTGTGCTGCGTGAGGAACCACATGCCGTCCGAGAGGTACGGGAAGTTGACCGCCCCATCGTTGAAGAACTTCATGTGGTTCGGGTCGTCCCAGGTCTTGCCGAGCCCGTTCTGGTAGCGGCCGAGGATGCGCTGGTTGATCGCGTCGACGCCGGTGTTGACGTACGCCTTGTCGGCGACCGTGGTCGCCATCTTCTGCTTGTTGGCGAGGCTGGCGTCGATCCAGCGCCCCGCCTCGAGCACCGCCATCATCACGGCCCGACAGGTGTTCGGATGCTTCTTCACGAAGTCGGCGGTCGTGCCGAGCGTCTTTTCGGGGTGGTCGCGCCAGATGTCCTGCGTGGTGATCGCGGTGATCCCGATGCCATCCATGATCGCGCGGTGGCCCCACGGCTCGCCGACGCAGAAGCCGTCCATGTTGCCGACGCGCATGTTGGCGACCATCTGCGGCGGCGGCACGGTGATGAGCTTGGCGCCGCTCACGGGGTTGATGCCCGACGCGGCCAGCCAGTAGTGCATCCACATCGCGTGGGTGCCGGTCGGGAAGGTGCCGGCGAACGTGTACTCGCGCTTCTCGCGCGCCATCACCTTGGCGAGCGATGGCCCGTCGACCGCGCCCTTGTCGGCGAGGGTCTTCGACAGCGTGATCGCCTGGCCGTTGTTGTTGAGGCTCATCAGCACCGCCATGTCCTTCTTCGGACCGGCGGTGCCCATGTGCACGCCGTAGATCAGCCCGTAGAGCACGTGCGCCATGTCGAGTTCGCCGTTGACCAGCTTGTCGCGCACGCCCGCCCAGGAGGCTTCCTTGGTCGGCACGATGCGGACCCCGTACTTCTTGTCGAAGCCGAGCACCGACGCCATCACCACCGACGCGCAATCGGTCAGCGGAATGAATCCGATCCGGACCTCCTCCTTCTCCGGCTTGTCGGAGCCCTGCGCGTAGACCGCGCTGCGCAGGCCGGGCAGCAAGCCTGCGCCGGCGCCGGCCGCAGCCTGGATCAGCGTGCGGCGGCGCTTGTCGACGGGAATATCGGAATGGATGGGCATGGCGGTCCTCGGATGGAGAGTCGGTCGAAGTCGCGGGCGGGTTCGTCCGCGCGGCAACGCGGCCCGACGCACCGCGGTAGCGGCGGGCCGGCGGCAAGCGTTGAATGCGGGAGGGGGCGGCCCCGAAGGCGCGAACGGTCGCGCAGGACCGTCGCGTCAATCAGGCGGTGGAGTCGACGCCTGCCGGCGCTGGCAGGACTCGATCCGTGACAGGCCGTTCGAGACCTTCGGGATGGCTATCGCAAGCTGCGTGCCAGCGTCAGCGCGAGGCTTGCACGTCGCCTATGCACGCGCGAAGTGCATCGCGTGCCGCGGCCGCGCCGCAGCCCGATCCGGGTCGGCGCGCGCCGACATGGCGCGCCCAGCGACGGTGCGAGGCCAACCGGCGACGGCTGATCCGGGCCGAGCGACGGCGTGGCGCCCGATGCCCGCTCGAGCTAGACGTCGAGCCGCAGGTGCGATTCAGCGATCACCTTGCGCCAGCGCTCGAGGTCGCCAGCGATCTGCGTTGCGAACGCCGCGGGCGAGCTGCGAACCGGCACCGAGCCCGTCTGGACCAGGCGCTGCTGCACGTCGTCCGCAGCCAGCACCTGGTGCAGCGCCGAGTTGAGGCGCTCGACCACGGCCACGGGTGTGCGCGCGGGCGCGGCGAGGCCGACCCACGAATTGATGTCGAGGCCGCGCAGTTCTGCAAAGCCGAGCTCCGAGAGCGTCGGCACCGTCGGCAGCACCGGGGAGCGTCGCGCGCTCGTCACCGCCAGTCCCTTGAGCGTTCCGGCGCGGATGTCTCCCGAGGTGGTCGGCACCGCGGCGAGCATCAGCGGAATCTGCCGGCCGAGCAGCTGCGCGCGTGCGTCGCCGCCGCCGCGGTATGGGATGTGAACCGCGAACAGGTTGAGGCGCAGCTTGAGCAGCTCCATCGTGAGGTGCCCGGTGCTGCCGACGCCGGCGGTGCCGTAGTCGAACAGGCGACCGGCACTGCCGCCACTGCTGAGCAGGCGGCGCGAGAGCTGGACGAACTCGCGGAAATCGTTCGCCGGGAAGCTGGGGTGCGCCGTGACGAGGACCGGCGCGTCGACGATCTTGCCGATCGGCGCGAAGTCGGCGACCGGATCGAAGCCGGCCGCCGGGTTGCTGGCCGGGATCGTCACGTGGGTGCCGTCGAAGGCGACCAGCAGGGTGTAGCCGTCGGGTGCGCTCCCCGCGACAGCGCGTGTCGCGATCGCGCCGCCGGCGCCGGTGCGGTTCTCCACCACCACCTGCTGGCCGAGCACCTCGGCGAGCTTGGGCGCGATGATGCGCGCCGTCTGATCGGCGATGCCGCCGGGCGCGAGGCCGACGACGAGCCGAACCGGCCGGCTCGGATACGGCTCGCTCGCGAACGCGGGCGCAGCCGCGACACCCGCCGCCGCCAGCAGACGCGCCGAGAAACGACGCCGCGTGATCACGCGGCCTCCTGCGACGGCTCGAAGCGGGGCGCGCGGGTGCCCTTGATCTGCGAGCGATGCAGGGTGCGGAACTGGTCGGCGGGGAACGCGTCGCGCCGGTGCATGGTCGTCAGGTTGTTCCACAGCACGACGTCGCCGACGCGCCATCGGTGCCGCAGCGTCAGCGGCTCGGCCGTGGCATGGGCCCAGATCTCGTCGAGCAAGCGCTCCGACTCCGCCAGCGGCAGCCCCGCGATGTAGGCATTGCGGCGCCGGCCCAGGTAGAGCGTCGGCTCGCCTGTTTCGGGTTCGCTGATGACGATCGGGTGCAGGGTCCCGACCGACGTCACCGGGTCGTTACTCGGCGCGAGCCCCTCGCGGACATTGCCGCCGCTGTCGTAGGTACCGTCGTGCTTGATCGACAGCCCGGCGATGCGGGCGGCGAGTTCGGGCGGGAGGCTTCGCAACGCCGCCGGCATGCTGGCGAACGAGGTGTCGCCGCCCGATTCGGGCAGCTCGAGCGCCCAGAGCATCGAGGCGATCGGCGGCACGGCCTGGTACGACATGTCGGTGTGCCACTGCGCCTCGCCGTCGCCGAGTGCGCCAAGCGGTTCACCCTGCGCGCTCTTGCGGTTCGACACCACGTAGAGGTCGGGATGGCCCGGCACGCTCTTGCGCCCGGCGCCTTGGTTGGGCGGCGGATCGAGCTCGCCGAGCATGCGCGAGAAGCGCTCGAATTGCGCGTTGTCGAGCTGCTGGTTGCGCAGCACCAGCACGTGGTACTGCTTCCAGATGCGGTGGAGCTGGCGGAACTCGTCGGCACTCAGGGTGGCGAGGTCGACGCCCTCCACCTCGGCGCCGAGGACGGGGTTGATCGGCGAATGGCGGATGGTCATGAAGGCTCGAGGGGCTGCGACGCTGGGGAATCTAGCCAGCACGTCGACCGCCGCCAACGAAACTTCCCGAGCTTGCTTATGCGGTTTTCGATGACACACCCGCGCGCGCTGGGCAGTCTGCGCCGCGTGTCCTTCGGTCCCGCTAGGGTGATGCCCAGCCTGCGAGCGCCTGCATCACCCGACGATGAACGGCAAAGAGCGCCGGATCGTCGGGGTCCCGTGGGCGTGCCACGTCGACCTCGATGATCGCGGTGATGTGCGCCGGCCGACCGCCCATCACGACGATGCGGTCTGCCAGAAAGGCGGCCTCGAGCATGTTGTGGGTGACGAGGATGCCGGTCGGGCGCGGGCGTTCATCGTCGAGCCAGAGCTCCTGCAGCAGCAGACGCAGGCGCCGCGCGGTGAGCTCGTCGAGGGCGCTGAACGGCTCGTCGAGCAGCAGCACGTCAGGAGGGATCGCGAAGGCACGCGCGATCGCGACGCGCTGCTTCTGACCGCCCGACAAGCGCTGCGGGTAGCTGCTCGCATGGTCCTGCAACTGCACGCGCGCGAGCAGTCGCGCCGCGGCCGCGCGTGCGTCGCCCGGCGGCGGCCGGTCGCGCTCGAAAACGAGCGAGACGTTCTCCTGCACCGTCAGCCAGTCCACCAGGCGTGGCTGCTGGAACACGATGCCGAGGTCGATATCCGAGCGGCAGCGCGCGAACTCCACCCGGCCGCGCGTCGGCTGATCGAGTCCGGCAACCAGGTTGAGCAGCGTCGACTTTCCGCAGCCCGAAGGTCCGACCAGCGCGACGAGTTCGCCAGCGCGGATCGTCATGCCAAGGCCGTCGAAGATCGTTCTGGCCCGTGCACCCGCGTGCGCCGCATAGACCTTCCCGAGGTCGTGCAGGACGACGTCAGTGCTCATCGGCGTGGCCCCTCTTCCAGCGGTTCGCGTGCTTCTCGAGCGGATGGAAGACGCCATGCTCGACGCCCAGCATCGCCACCCAGAACGCCAACGTCCAGGCGATCACGCCCTCCACGTTCTGGGTACCGAACTGCGAGTTGAGCTGATAACCCACGCCATTGGACATGCCGAAGATCTCGACCAGGACGATCACCTTCCACGCAATGGAGAACCCCACGCGGCAACCCGACACCAGGAACGAGTAAAGCAGCGGGAGCCAGATTCGGCGCAGAACGGCGCTGCGTTTGAGCCGGAACACGCGCGCCATCTCCAGCGTCTCGACGTCGAGCGAGCGAACGCCTTGCTGCACCGCGATGACCAGCGAGGGCAAGACGCCGAGCGCGACCGAGATCACCGGCGTCCACAGACTCACGCCGAACCAGATCACGCACAGCAACGCCCACACGAGGCCGGGCACGGTCAGCCCGAGAACCAGCCCAGGCTCGATGAAGCGCGCGGCGGTGCGTGACAGCGCCGATCCGATTCCGACCGGCAGCGCGACCAGCAGCGCGAGCAGGAAGCCGAGCACCATGCGGCCGAAGGTGACGCCGATTTCCGAGAACGCGAATGCGTTCTCGGTGATCCCCGCCAAGGCCCGGAACACGGCCAGCGTGTCGGGCACCAGCGGCGAACGCAGCGCGCGGGCCATCGCTTCCCAGGCGAGCACCAGCAGGCCGAAGAAGAGCACCTGCGGCCAGACTGCCCTGACGACGGCAGGGGCGCGCGCGACCAGGTCGACGTGCGCCGTCGGCAGCGGCGCCTCGAGCGCGTCGAGAACCGGCGGCGTCATACCTGCCGGTACAGCTTGCCGGTCGGCAGCTTGTCGATGATGCCGAGCTTCGCCGCGACTTCGACCTGCCTGTCGATGGTCGCGAACACGCGCGCGTCCCAGTCCGTCGCGTAGATCGAAGCCATGCGGGTCGGCAGCAGTGCGTTGGCCGCGGCCTCGTCAGCCTTGAGTCCCATCTCGGCGGATACCGTCGTGAGCAGCTGCGGTTGCTGCCGGATCGCGCCGTTGACCCGCTTGAACAGCGCGACCACCTTCTGCGCGGTCTCGCGGTGGCTGTCGAGCCACGCGCGATTGGCCGCGAGGCCGACCAGGATCGGGTCCTCGGCCAGGCCGGTGGCCTGCTTCCACACGTCGGCGACGCGGGCGATCTGACGTGCGCCGCGCGCGACCAGCCGACTGGCGGTGGGCTCCAGCGTGATCAGGGCGTCGACGTCGCCACGCTCGAACAGCGCGAGGTTGGCGGTCGGCGCCCCGAAGATGACCTTCACGTCCTTCTTCAGATCGATGCCACTCAGCGAGGCGGCGATGCGCGCCTGTTGGTAGATCTCGCTCGTTTCGGCGGTGGCGGCGATCGTCTTGCCGACGAGGTCCTTGGGCGTGCGGTGCGGGCTTCCCGCCGGCACCAGCCAGCAGCCATGGTTGTTCAACGCGGGACCGAACAACGTGATGTCGCTGCCTCGGCTGGCCAGGGTCGCAAGACCGGCGGGTCCGAACACCCCGATATCGAGCGCGCCCGCGCTGAGCTGCGTCTGCATCTTGCCCGGATCGGCGACGACCCAGTTCAGGACCAGCGACGGGTCGGTGTTGAGCCTCAGGCGATCGACCATGGGCTGCCAGGCCGAGCCGGCGCTGCCCGGTGACGGCAAGGTGATGCGCACCGGCTGAGCCAAGGCGTGCGCCGCTTGCGCGATCGCGCTGCGCGACTGCAGGCCGACGCCCAGCGTGCTCGCGCCGGCGAGTACGCGTAGAAAGCCGCGACGCGCGCTCATTGCACCACCGCCCGGTGCAGCAGCCGATGGCCATTGCCGTAGTCGCCGACGCCACGGTGCTGGACGGTGCGGTTGTCCCAGATCAGCGCGGCGCCTTCCTCCCATCGGAAGCGAGCCTGCACGTCGGGTGACGCGACCAGGTCGAGCAGCAGGGCGATAAGGCTCTCGCTGGCGGTGCGCGACAGGCCGATGATCCGCTGCGTGTAGAGCTCGTTGACGAAGATCTGCTTGCGTCCGGTCTCCGGGTGCACGCGGATCAGCGGCACCTCGATCGGCGGCTGCTTGGCACGCTGCAGCTCGAGTTCGTGCGGGTCCTGATAGGCGAGGGTCAGGAAACCCTGGGTCTCGATGTCGTGCACGGCGGTCAGCGTCTCCAGGTAGCGGGCGAGCAACGGGTCGAGCAGGTCGTAGGCGGCAGTCGCGTTGGCGAACAGGGTGTCTCCGCCGAAAGGCGGCACCTTCTTCCCGAAAAGCGCGGTGTAGCGCGGCGGGTCGTGCCGGAACGCCTGGTCGATGTGCCAGATGAAGTTCATCCGGGTCTTCTTGTGCCGGGAGTCGATCGTGTTGACCTTGCCTCCGCTGCCGCCCGCAGCAGGGGTGTACGGCGTGGTCAGCAGGCGAGCCTCGCCGAAAAGGCCCACGAGGTGACCGAACGCATCCGCCGTGACGGTGCCTGGCTCGAACGCCAGGAAGCCGTAGCGCAGCAGACCCTCGTAGATGAAGCGATGCAACGCCGGGTCCAGGGCCTCGCCGTCCTGTAGGCGCAGGCCCCGGACCGTGGCCCCGACCGCGGGTGCGTAAGGCTCGAGATCGATGCCGCGTAGCGTTCGCCGCTCGGCCGAGTCATCGGCGAGCTTGAGGATCTTCGGCTGGGCCTGGGCGAGCCGTTCTTCTTCGATGAGGAGGGCGTTCATGACTACCTTGGTTCTGATGGATGGACTGCAGGATCACGCAGCGACGACCTCGGGCGCGACCGTCTCGACCGGGAATGCGTCGTCGTTGCCCCACTCGTTCCACGACGCCGGGTAGACCGCGACGCGCGAGTGGCCGGCGAGCTGCAGCGCGACGAAGGTGCGCGCGGCACGGCCACCGCCACCGCAATACGCCACGACGCGGTCGTCGGAGCCGGCGATTCGTGCAACGTCGTCGGCGAGCGCGGGGGCTTGCCGGAAAAGGCCCCGCGCGTCGACTTCGCGGCTCGCATCCCAGTGCACGGCACCGGGAATGCGGCCTCTGCGACGCGCGTTCGACTGGCGCCCCACGAACTCCTCGGCTTGCCTCGCATCGACGATCACGCTGCGCGTCCGTTCTCCGGTCGCGACCGAGAGCACGTCGTGTGCAGACGCGAGAAACCGTGTCACAGGCTCAAGCGCGAAGCGCCGGGCACCGACCGCCGGGGCGTCGCGCACCAGCGACGGTTCACCCAGCATCGAGAGGCCACCATCGAGCAGGACGACGTGCTCGACGCCTGCGTAGCCGAGGGCCCACGCAACGCGGGAGACGTTCACCTCGTTGGATCGGCCATACACCAGGACGCGGCTGCTCCGCTCGATTCCCAGCGTCGACAGCAGCCAAGCGAGCAGGTTCTGGAAGCGCTCGATCGATGCCGCGTCGGTACGCTGCAGAACCAGCAGCGTCGGATCGAGGTGACGAGCCTGCTCGAGATGACCGGCCCAGTAGTCGGCGGCCGGACGTGCGTCGATCAGGATGAGGTCGTTCGCGTCATGGTGGCGCGCCAGCCAGCCTTCGTCGGCAAGGGCGTAGTGGGTCATGGTTCGTGGCAAGTGGAGGAGCACGCATCGTAGGAACCGCTCGTTCGCGCGCCAACGAAGGAATCCGGCTTTCGTCATTCGCATTTCAGTGCGCGAGCCGGCAGAGAGAGCGCCAAGACCCGCGGCTTGAAGCCGGCAGCCCCGTCGGCTCGGCCTCAGCACCTTTTCGGCGCACGGCGCCAAGAGCGTCGCTCTCATGAAACAGAGTCGAGCGGCGTCCACGCTCTGACCTGGACCGGAAGGTCGCTCGGTCTTGGTAGCCGCACCGAGGCGACCGCGGCGAGTAGGGGTGCCGTCGGCTCCGCCTCAGGGCGTCGTCCTACCTGGGCAGCGTTGAAAGGGGCCTATGCTGCACTGCAGCAAAGTCGCGCTTGGCGTCGACCGATCCCCATGTGAATGTCCCGAAAAAATGAACCGACTTCCTAGAACACCCGCAGCGTCTCGTGCGTCCCTTCTCGTCGGTGGCGCTGTCCTGGCCAGCGCCGCCGTCGCAGCCTGGGTCGAACGGCGCGCTCGCCGAGCTCTGGCACGGCACCCACCCGAGGGCCGAATGCTCGAAGTGGACGGGGTCCGCCTCCACTGCGTCGAACGCGGGGCCGGGTCGCCGGTGGTCCTGCTTCACGGCAACACCGTTTCACACCGCGACTTCGAGGCCAGCGGCCTCATCGACCGCCTGGCACGCCATCACCGCGTCATCGCATTCGACCGCCCGGGTTTCGGCCACAGCAGCCGTCCGCGTGACCGCCTCTGGACGCCCCGCGCGCAAGGCGCATTGTTCAAGGCCGCACTGGCGCAAATGGGCGTCGAGCGGCCGGTGGTGCTGGGCCATTCGATGGGCAGCATGGTGGCCATGGCGATCGGTCTCGATGATCCGGCCGGGGTGCGTGGCCTGGTGCTGATCGGCGGCTACTACTACCCCAGCCTCCGCGTGGACGCCCTGCTCACGGCTCCAGCAGCCCTCCCGGTGCTCGGCGACGTGATGCGCTATACGGTCACGGCACTGTCTGCTCGCCTGTTGCTCGAGCGGCTCGTCGAAACCATGTTCATGCCGAACGATGTGCCGGCGGCATTCTGGGATGTGCTGTCGCGCGAGATGCTGGTGCGCCCGGTGCAGATTCGCGCCAATGCCGAAGATGCCGCGTTCATGATCGGCCAAGCCAAGGCCAGCAGCGAGCGTCATGGAGAACTGCGCGTCCCCGTCGCGATCATCGCCGGCACCGACGACGTCGTCGTCGACGTGGAAGCGCATTCGGTGCATCTGCACGAAGAGCTGCAGAACAGCAGCTTGGTGGTGCTCCCGGGCGCCGGTCACATGGTGCATTACGTCGCGCCAGAGGCGGTGGTGGCGGCGGTGAATACCCTTCAGCCCGACGGCATGCCCATGAGCGCCTCGTCAGACTCGATCCCGGCTACGAACGAGGCGCCCGCGGAACTGCAGGCCATCGGGCTGGCGGTTTGATACGCCCGCGAGTCTCGATCGCTCCGCAACCTTGGAGGAGAGCACGATGAGGAATCCCTGGACCAAGAAGAACCCGTTCATGAGCATGTGGCTGAGCGGCGCCAACAAGGTGGCGGGCGCCGCCCGCGGCCAGGCGTCGGCGGCCGTCAAGCGCGAGGTCTCGCGGGCTTCGAAGACGGGGGCCGCCGAGGCCGGCAAGCAGGTGCTGGACTTCTGGAGCGCTGCGTTCGGCTCGCCTGCCAAGAGCCGAGGAAGAAAGAAGCGGTAGCGGCCAGCCGCTCGCACACGCCGCCGAACTGCTCGCGTCCTCAGCGGCAGGGCGTGAGCAGCCGCCGGGCTGCTCCGCTTCGGCCCCGACATCGGCGTGCGAGCAGCAGAGAACGAAGCGTCCGGGTGGGTCAGACTGACTTCGCCGATCTCCGCCAACGTGGGTCGGTTCTGGATCGGCGTTGACACTGCATCGGCCAGCACGTCGCGGTCACACGGGGCAACGCTGCCTTGCTGCTGAGCCTGGTGCTGACCGTCTTCTCCTGGCGCGCGGCCTTGTGGCTGTGAACGGCCGCATTGCGCACCGCGGCCGGGCCGCAACTCAATTCGGAGCCTTCTCGGCCGATAGACGAAAGGATGCCCGGCCACCGCCTGCGGTAGCTCAGACCAAACCTGACCTGGAGCCCCTTTTGGCACACCCCAACCGATTCCTGCCGCGCAGCCTGTTGGTCGCTGCCGCCGTTACTCTGACCGCCTGCGCCGGCATGCCCGAGCCCGAACCCGCCGGCACGCCGCGCAAGGAGACGGTGTGGGCCGTCACCGATGCGGCCGAGCTGGTGCGCTTCAACGCCGGGCAGCCGCACAAGCTGCTGCAGCGCACGGCGCTGCAGGGCCTGGACCGCGGCGACCGGCTGGTGGGCATCGATTACCGCGTCGCGCGCGGCGTGCTGTATGCGCTGTCGGCAGGCGGCCGCCTGTACACGCTTGACACCAAGACGGGCCGGCTGACGGCCGTGGGGAACGCGCCGCCGGTGGTGCTGCAGGGTGAACGCTTCGGCTTCGACTTCAACCCTGCCGCTGACCGCGTGCGCGTGGTCAGCGACAGCGGCCAGAACCTGCGCCTGCATCCCGATACGGGTGCCCTGGCCGCCACCGACCCGCCGCTGAGCTGGGCCGCGCCGGGCCAGCCTGCGCCACGCATCGCCGCTGCCGCCTACACCTACAACAAGAAGGACGAGAAGCTGACCACCAACTACGCGATCGATCTGGTCGCCGGCACGCTGGTGACGCAGGGCTCGATCGAAGGCGCGCAGCCCGTCGTTTCCCCCAACACCGGCAAGCTGGCGGTGGTGGGGCTGCTCGGCACCGGCGCGCTGGACGCCGCCGCCTTCGACATCGCCGACACTGACAACACCGCGCTGGCTGCGCTGCGCAGCAGCGGGCGCACGCGGCTGTACTTGGTGGATCTGGTCAGCGGCCGCGCCGCGGCGCTGGGCATGGTAGGCGACGGCCGCGCGCTGTGGGGCCTGGCGATCGAGCCCTGAGCGCGATGCTCGGCACTGTGCTCCAGGGCACAGGCACGTCGTGCGGCGGGCAAGCACCATGATGCGCGCGCTGCTGTTGGCGCTGCCGCGGGACCGCTGGAAGTGCGCGTGATGGACAGCAGCGGCGCGCCGCTGGCCGGTGCGGTGGTGTTCCTCGAACCGGACGCAGCGCGCGCCGCGGTCAAGCGGCTGGCGTTGGAAGAGATCGCGCAGGTCTCGCGCAGCTTCGACCCCGCGGTGAGCGTCGTCACGATGGGCGCCACGGTGCAGTTTCCGAATCGGGGCACCGTGCAGCACCATGTCTAAGTCGGCTTGCGGGACTACCGCCGCCGTATGTCAGATTGGGTACCGGCTGGCCGCTTTAGACCACAGCGGCCGTTCCGCTGCAAGAGGTGACCGGCTGCAGTCAGTCTGACTGCAGTCCGTCGCCTTCGATGCTTCGGTGACAGGTACGAGCATCAGAGCGGTCGTCTGGCCGAGCGGACAACTAGGCCTCCGACTGCGGATATCGGAGCTTCTTGCTGACGTTCAGAGGAGGCGAAGCGCTCCACGTGATGAGCCCTCCTCCAGGGTCTGCTCCTGCGCGGGTGAACTCACGCACCCGGATTGCGCGTTGCTCAACGGGCTGTTGGCGGCGTTCCTGCAAGCAGGCGTTCAACGGTTGCATCGCTCTGGACCTGCAGCTGGCTGGTGTCTATGCACGGTCCAAGCGCTCCGGCCAGCGCCTACTCTTCGTGCGAGCGCGCCCGTGCCCTGGACATGAGAATGGCGCCAAAGGCATCGTGTCTGCCGTGAAACAAATTAGACATCCGGCCGACATGCTCAATCGATGGAATCAAGCCCGCTACCGGCCTATGGATTGATAGTGCTGGTGCGGCCTTGAAGTACGGACCGGCGCTGTACGCGGGTTGCGTTCTCCGCTTGATCGCGAATGCTGCAGAGGCTCGTTCAGTCCTGCTGCGCCCTTGGAGTTCCCATGCGTTTTCCCCGTACGCTGCTGACGTCGATCGTCCTGGGCAGCACGCTGCTGGCGCCGCTGGCGCGGCACACCCCGCTCGCGCAGGACGTCGGCGCCGCCTCGTCGGCGGCGGTCAGCGCGCGCGTCATCGTCAAGTACCGTGCCGACTCGGCACTGCTGAAGAAGGTCGCCCAGGCGGTCGGCACCAACGCCTCTCCCGAGGCGGTGCGCGCCAATCGAGTTGCCGCACTCTCGACCAAGGTCGGCGTCGCGCTGCGCGCAGGGCTCGACATCAGCGATCAGACGACCGTCGTGCACGCCGAGGGGCTCACGTCCGAGCAGCTGGCCACGCGCCTGGCGGCCGACGCCGACGTCGAGTACGCGGTGCCCGACCGCATGAAGCGCCGCGTCTCGGTGCCGAACGACCCGCTCTACGCCTCGCGGGCCTACGCGAGCAGCACCACGGGCGGGCCGCTGGTCGGCCAGTGGTACCTGAAGCCCCCGGGGCCGGCGGGCACCGCCGCCAACACCGCGCCGTCGGCGATCAACGCCGAGGGGGCGTGGGACCTCACCACCGGCAACCCGAACATCGTCGTCGCGGTGCTCGACACCGGCATCCGCTTCGACCACAGCGACTTTCGAACCGTGGCCAACGGCGGCAACCTGCTGCCGGGCTACGACATGGTCGCCGACGACCGCACCGCGGCCGACGGCCAGCCCGGGCGCGACGCCGACGCCAGCGACCCCGGCGACGGCGTGACGCAGGCCGAGGCCAACAGCATCCCCGGCTGCAGCAGCACCGACGTCGGGCCGAGCTCGTGGCATGGCACGCAGACCGCCGGCCTGATCGGCGCGCTCACCGACAACGGCGTCGGCATCGCCAGCGTCGGCCGCAACGTGCGCGTGCTGCCGGTGCGCGTGCTCGGCAAGTGCGGCGGCTTCGACTCCGACATCGTCGCCGCGATGCGCTGGGCCGCCGGCCTCAACGTGCCGGGCGTGCCGGCCAACCCGAACCGCGCCCACGTGATCAATCTCAGCCTCGGCGGCGCCGGCTCGTGCGGCACCGTCTACTCGCAGGCGATGGCCGAGATCAACGCGGTCGGCACGGTGGTCGTGGCGGCCGCCGGCAACAGCGCCGGCCGAGCCGTGAGCGACCCGGCCAACTGCCCGAACATCATCGCCGTCGGCGGGCTGCGCCACGTCGGCACCAAGGTGGGCTTTTCGGACCTCGGGCCCGAGATCGCGATCTCCGCCCCGGGCGGCAACTGCGTCAACACGGCAAGCGCGGCGCCTTGCCTGTACCCGATCATGACGACGAGCAACTCGGGGACGATCCAGCCGGTGGCCGGCGCGGCCGGGTCGGCGTTCAGCGATGCCTTCGGCTATTCGGTCGGCACCAGCTTCTCGGCGCCGCTCGTGGCCGGCACGGTCGGCCTCATGAAGTCGGTGAGCCCCACCATCACCCCGGCGCAGGTGCGCACGGCGCTGCAGAGCACCGCGCGGCCGTTCCCGACCACCGGCGCGGAGAACAGCCCGGGCGAGCCGGCGCCGACCGCCTGCCGTGCGCCGGGCAACAGCGACCAGCTGCAGTGCTACTGCACCACCTCGACCTGCGGCGCCGGCATGCTCGACACGCGCGCGGCGGTGGCGGCGGTCGGCGGCGTGGCGAGCGTGCAGGCACGCGTCAGCCTCGCCACGCAGAGCCCGGTTGCCGGCCAGCCGGTCACGCTGAGCGCGGCCGGCTCGGTGGTGCCGAGCGGGCGCTCGATCGTCAGCTACCGCTGGGAGATCGACAGCAGCGGCGGCATCGTGAGCGGCTTCGTCGGCGCGACCGACGGCCCGACGGTCTCGCTCACCCCGACCGGCCCCGGCACCTTCAGCGTGCGCCTGACCACCACCGACGATCAGGGCCAGTCGTCCTCCGACATCCTTACGGTGACCGTCGGCGAAGGTTCGGGCGGCGACGTCCCGGGCGGCGATGACGGCGCCGACGACGGCGGCGGTGGTGGTGGCGGCGGCAGCCTCGGCGCCGGCTCGCTCGGGCTGCTCGGGCTCGGCATTGCGGCGCTCGCGGCGCTGCGGCGGCGGCGCGCGGATGCTAGGTGAGGTCCTGACAGCAAGTGGTTCTTGCGCTGCTCAGGCGTAGTCATGGTGCTTGTGCGATGAGCTATCCCGCAATGCGCTCTTCAGCCCTTCAGGCTCGACCGGCTGGTTCCGCCGAACCCGCCGAGCCGGCGCAGCCGGCGCCAGTCGCGGCACGGCCGAACCGAACCGTCTTGCGCTGAGCACGGCGCTGGCGAGAACGCGTGAGCTCAAGGTTCGACTCTCGAGCGACGTTATGCCTGAAGCGTGGTGGAACGAAGCCGGCGCCGCGCGCCGGCTGAGCGCGATCCGGGTGACTCGCACCGGGTCGGCTTGACCCCAATCTCGAGCTGAGGCCGCGGTGCCCTTGGCGATCAGTCGATGCACTCCTCCAGCGCGTAAGCCAAGCGTTCAACCGCCGGCGGCGGGAGCACCGCGAGCCGCAGGTGATCGCTGTTCGCTCCCAGCTTGTTGCCGCATTCGCGGATCAACACGCCGTGTTCCTCGAGAAGCCGGGTGCGTAGCGCGGGGCCGGACCCTACTTGGCGCAACCGCGCGTAGAGGAAATTGGCGTGCGACGGGTAGACCTCCACGCCGGCGATGGCAGACAGGCGCGCGAGCATCGATTCGCGGTCGGCGGCCACCCGGGCGAAGCTGGCCGTGTACTCGGCGCGGTAGTCGGGGAGGCTCTTCAGCACGAACGATGCAATGCCGTTGACGTTCCAGTACGGCAGCTTGCGGCGCAGCTGCGCGGCTAGTCTTGTATTTGCCACCGCATAGCCGGCTCGGATGCCGTGCCAGCCGAGCGACTTGCCCAGGCTCTTGATGACGATCGTGTTCGACGACTCGATCGCCAGGCTCGCGGCGCTCTCGATACCGGAGAAGTCGATGAACGATTCGTCGATCACGAACAGTGAGAGCGGCGTCAGGCGCTCCATCAGTTCCCGGATTGTCTCCAACGACAACGCCGCGCCCGTTGGGTTGTCCGGATTGCACAGGACCACCGTCGAAGCACCAGTCTTCGGGATGGCGACTTGCAGTTCGTCGATGCCGATGTGAAAGGCCTCCTTGGCGCGCCGCGGCAGGAACGAGATCGGAATACCGAGCTCCTGGGGCACGTCGATCCAGCGTCCGAACGTCGGGATCGGGGTCAGGATCGGCCCGTCGATGTCGCGGCAGAGGCTCGTGATCAGTTCGGTCGAGCCGTTCGCGACCACGACATTTTCCGTGGGCACGCCGATCATGGAGGCGATCGCTGCCTGGTGAACGTCGGCATAGTCAGGGTAGTACTTGAGCAGCTCGGGCAGGCTCTCGTGGATGCGCCGGCTCAGGTCGGCCGGCGGGAAGTACGGGTTCACCGGAACGCAGAAGTCCAGCAGTTGACCGTTGAAGCGCGTGGCGGCGGCAACCTCGAAGAACGACGGGTTGTGCGAGTGCCGCGAGAACAGCGGCTCCAGTCGATCAGCACGCATGGCGACCTCCACCGATGATCCGGTAGTCGCCCTGGATCGTCACGCCGGCGCCGAACGTGTCTTCCACGGCGTCTGCCAGCATTTCGCCAAGCGCTTCATCCTCGTCGTAGAGCACGCCTAAGACGGTGCCGCTGTGTGCGCAGTTCACGCCGAGCGCGCCGCAGTGCCGCGCACATGCGAGCAGATCGTTGAACTGCGGCTTGGGCAGTATCTGCTGGCTGATCTGCGCACTCAGCGTGGCCGCGGTCGCCACCGCGTGCTTGTCGCCGCGGCGAAGACCGAGCTTCATGAGGTGAAGCGCGGCGCGGATCGCGGGTTCCTCGCGCCGGTAGATCGACGCCGCACGCGCACGATCGAAGCTCACCGTGTCGACCTCGCCGCCGCAGTCGACGACGAGCACGCGCATCCCTGCCGGCGCCGGCAGGGATTCGAAGAGACGACCGCCCAGGTGGTCGACGTGCGCAATGCCTGGGAAGTGGACGCAGTCGGATGGCTCGACCGCCGTCAAGACGCGCGCGAACTGCCGGTCGGACAGCTGCATGTCGCAGCTGATGCACAACGCCTGCAGGGCGGCGGTCAGGTCGGCCGTGCTCGAGGCCATGCCCTTGCCGCGTGGGATGTCGCTCCTGATTGCAATCTCGTGATGAAGCTCGAGGTGAAAGGTGCGGCGCATCACATCGGCGGCCTCGATGATCTTGCCGAAGTCGCCAGCGTGACTGATGCGCACGCCGTCGGCGCCGCAGGGACGTACGCCGGCTTCCGCGTAGAGATCGACAGGGCAGTTCACCAGGAAGTGCTGGCCATCGATGCAGCCCTGCACGAACTCACCGCAGGTGGCAGGAGCCTTGGAGCGGACGACGCTCCTTGCGCGGGTTTCGGGTGACGAGATGAGATCGAGCATGCAAGAGTCCTCGAGGTTGAAGGATCGACGAAACGCCGACCACAAAGGTTCGAGGAGGACTTTGCGAGTCGATTGGCACGCACCGATTGCCGGCTCGTGTCGGCGCCGACGCATTGGTTGCAGACTGTCGACGGTCGCGTGCACCGCCTGTGCACGAGGGTGAGTGCTCGATGCAACAGGGCTCGAGTCACGCGGAGGCACGCCGACGACGAGGATCCCAGCAGACGAACGCAGTCGCCGATCGAAGGCTCGGCGCGCACGGCCGAGCCCGACAGCATCGGCCTCAGACGCCGACGGCTTCGAACGCGAGGGGAACTCGGACCTGCGCGACGAGGCCGCGATCGCCACGCGTCAGTTGCACGTCGCCGCCGTGCGCGCGGGCGATCGAGCGGCAGACCGCCAGCCCGAGCCCGGTGCCGCTCTTGTCCGATGCGCGTGCGCTCGGCGAGCGGTAGAAGGGATCGAACACGCGCTCGAGCTCGGCATCGGACAGACCAGGACCGCTGTCGCGCACTTCGGCGACGGCATCCTGCTGGTCCGTGAACAGGCGCACCTCGGCGCGTTCGCCGTACTTGACGGCGTTCTCGACCAGGTTGCCGAGGAGTCGCCGCATGCCGATGGCATCGACCTCCACTGGTGCGGGTTCGGCGTGCTGAAGCTCGACGGCCTGGCCGACGAACAGTGCATCCTCGACCACGTCCTCGACGATCGTGCGCAGGTCCAGCTTTTCGCGCGAGCCCGGCTCCGAAGCATCGCGGATAAAAGCAAGCACCGCGTTGATCATGTGCTCCATCTCGTCGACCTCCTGGAGCATGCCTTCCCGGGCTGCGTCGTCGAGGTCTTCGATGCGGAACCGCATGCGGGTCAGCGGCGTGCGCAGATCGTGACTGATCGCGCCGATCATCGCGGTGCGATCGTCGACGAAGCTGCGCAGCCGGCTCTGCATGCGATTGAAGGCATGCGCGGCACGGCCCACCTCGGCAGGGCCTTCGAGCTCGAGCACGACCGCGTGCGGATCGCGGCCGAGCCGCTCGGCGGCCGTCGCGAACTCCGACAGCGGTCGCACGAGCCGCCGCGAGAACAGCCATCCGAAGGGAGCGACGAGCGCGGCCGCGATCGCGAACCACAGCAGCACGCGACGCTGCCATGCATTCGGAAAGGGCTCTGGTGTCGGTTGAACGACCGCCCAGTCGCCGCTGGCCAGCCGAACACCGGCGACGAAATCGCCCTGCACGAACGGAGCGGGTGCCAGCCCGAAGAGGCCGCGCGAGGTTGCCACGCCCGAGTCGCCGCCGGCCGTGACGGAGGGAGTCGGCGGTGGCGGAGGGAGTGCCGGTCGCACGGGCGCGGGTGCCGCGATGCGCGACGGCGGGTCGCCGGCGCCAGATGGCGACACCGAAGGCTCGTCCGAGAGATCCGACGTTCGCGCTGCCGAAGTCGCGACTGCCGCCGTCGCTGCCGCGGCTGTGCCGGGAGTCACTGCTCGCGGGACTGGGTCGATGCGCCGCACGTCGTTTGCGGTGCTCGGATCGCCCGCCCCGCTCCCTGCGCGCGGCGTCATTCCAGCTTGGGACGTCCGCGTGTCGTCGTCGGCACGTGGGTTTCGAATTGCTGCCCACGGGTCCGCACTGCCACGTCGAAGACCCGGGGACGAACGCGCATCTGCGGCGACCGTGCCTTTCTCGGGACCCGAACTGTCAGAACCACCGGCGCGTGGCTTCGCCGACTCGGCGCGTGACCGCGGCGCGGCGTCTTGAGAGGCGTCGATTGCCGACCAATCGGCGAATGAAGACGGCGTGCGGGCGCTGGCCGGGCGGCCCTCCGGCCGAGAAATGTCTTCGCGCGTGCGCGCGTCCGCGGGCGATGCGGACGTGCCTCCGAATGCCGGCTCCATCGAGTGCTGGCTTGCGCGTCCGGGCTCCCCAGGCAAAGAGCGCGCTTCGGCGTCGCGGCCCGGGCGCGCGGCGTCTGCCAAATCGGGGGCGTTGTGCGGCTCCTCAGCCCCCGACAGCTGAACGCGAGGTTGCGGGCGCAGGGGCGAGCCCGGCACGTCGCCGGCCCGAGGAGAAACGTCCAGGCGTCGCACCGATGGCGTCAGAGAACCACCGCCACGAGGCAGGCTCCCGCTGCCGAAGGCCCCTCCCCCGAAGCCGCCGCCGGGCACGGCGCCGCCTCTCAGCCCGGGGCCCATGCTGCCCGCGGGCGCGTCGTCGCCTCCCGTCCCGCTTCGGCCGAAATCGCCAGCGCCGACGCCGCGGTTCGAGCCGATGCCGCGGGGCGTGGGGCCGATGCCACCGATCCGGCCGCCCTCACCGCGGCTGGCTTCGCCCGTGCCCGCATCGCCGGCGATGCCCGCACCCCGCATGCCACTCGCGCTACCGAGGCCGCCCCGGTTGCCCGTACTGCCGTTCGTGGGGCCGAACATGCCGCCGCCCATGCTACTGCCGTTCCGCGGACTCATGCCACCGCCTCCTGGGCTCCCGCCACCGCCGCCGCCGCCGCCCGAGCCACCGCCGCGACCGCCGCCCGGACCCGCCTGGGCAACCAGATAGTTCGCGAGAACCAGTCGCGCACCTGCCGAAGGATCCTCCGCATCCTCGACGCGGCTCCCGTCGAAGTTCTCGGACAAGGGGCCGCCGACGTCCCGAGGCAAGGCCGTCGCGCTTCCGGCGAACGGCAGCGGCGTATAGAAGTAGAGCCGCACGTCGGCCTCGTCGCGGGCCAGCATCGCGGCGAGATCCTGGCGCGAGCGCGCGGACGTCAGCCACCCCGGACGACTCGGCTCAGGCGGTGCAGGTTGCGTCGAACGCTGCAGGGGTCGATGGCTCGATGTTTCCACCGCATCGCCGTTCAGCGTGCGGGCGACGTCGTTCAGGTCGTACTGCGGCGGGGGTTCCGGCGGAAGCAGCAGCGTGAGCGCCAGCGTGACCAACTGTGCGACGACCAGCCCGACCAGCAGCAGCCCCGTGATCTGCAGCGCCAGGGGCGGCCCCGACCAGCGTGCGGCACGGGTCGCATTCATGCGGGAAATCTTGCCACGCCTGTGTTGCACCGGCATGTCAGCGCTGCAAAGCTGGTGATGCGAAGGGCTGCTATTTTTCGAGCCATGAACGCCATCTCCACGGCTCCCGGCCCGAGCACCCGCATCCTGATCGTGGACGATGATGTGGGCATCCGCAACCTCGTCTCGTCGTTTCTCGAAAAGCACGGCTTCCGAGTCGATTCGGCAGCGGATCCCGTCGAAATGCGCGAGCGTCTCGCCAGCCAGAGCTACGCGCTGATCGTGCTGGACGTCATGATGCCGGGCGAGGACGGGCTGACCGCCCTGCGTTCGCTGCAGCGCAGCAACGGGCCGCCGGTGATCATGCTGTCGGCCGTGGGCAGCGACATCGACCGCATCGTCGGGCTGGAGATCGGCGCCGAGGATTACCTGGCCAAACCGTGCAACCCACGCGAGCTGCTTGCCCGCATCCGCACCGTCTTGCGGCGTTCGGCAGGTTCGAGCGCCGCTCCCGTCGCCGAGGCGAAGCCCACGCCATCCGGCAACGCGTCGTCTGTCACGTTCGCCGGCTGGCGCCTGGACTTCATGGCACGCGAGCTGCACGATCCCTCGGACGCGGTGGTCAGCCTCTCGGACGGCGAGTTCCGTCTCCTGCGCGCGTTCATCCAACATCCGCGGCGCGTCCTCACGCGCGACCAGTTGCTCGAATACGCCCGTGGCGGCGACAGCGACTCGTACGATCGCGCGATCGACGTTCAGGTCAGCCGTCTCCGCCGCAAGCTGGTGTTCGGACAGGAGCGCATCGACCTGATCCGGACGGTACGAAGCGAGGGCTACATGTTCGTTCCCGGGGTGACCCCCAGCGCATGACCCGATCGGAAGAGCGGCCCCGCACGATGCTGGCGTGATGTCAGCACTGCAACAAAGCGGATATCTGGCGGACACGCCTGCAAGGTTGAATGCAGACCTCTTCTTTCCCCGGCACGCATGTCCGCTGCCCGTCCTCGTGGATCGATCCCTTTGCTGGCTGGCCACCCGCAGCCTTGCGCTCCCGGAAGTGCTCAAGCGACTGCGCCTCGATCCACTTGGGCCGGAACCTTCAGAGGCCCACCCGGTTCTCTTTGCGCGCCAGTTCGACACCGGCTGGGTCGCGCTGGTCGCCCGCGCGAGGACGCACCGGATCGTGTCGACGCGCGAGCTTGCCCGCCTCTCGGAGCGCGGCCAGGTGCTCACGTGCTCGTTCGACGAGCGCTGGATGACGAGCGAGTCCGAGCTCTGGATGCGCGGCGCGCGGCGCTGGCGCATCGAGCACGACGGGCGGCGGTCCAGAGATCACCTGGTGACGGCGGGTACGCTTCCGCCCGCGTTCCACGCCATCCATGCCGACTGGTCGGACCTGCACGCCACGTTCCGCGGTACCCCGGCGGACATGGACTACCACTTCGAGATTCCGCTTGCGGTGGCGGGCTCCTACATCGGCTTCAGGCACCAGGAGTTCGACCGGCCGAGCGACGCCGATCAGCGACTTGTCGAGGCCGCCTTGAGCGAAGGGCGAGTACAGCCGCGTTCCCGCTGGATGTTCTGGCGCTAGGCGAACCGGTTACGCTGGGCTGGAAGCGGCGCACGCACGGAGCGCGGTCCCGGTGCTCCGTGCGCCCGTAGTTCGCTCAGGCCGCCACGCCCACGGTCAACGTCGCCTGGTAGCCGTCGGATACGCTCCCGGTGACGCTCGCAAGTTGCAGGCTGGTTCCGTCGCTGAACACGTTGTCGGTCGCGAAGCTGACCCGCGCGAGGTTCTGCACGCTCGCGGCGTAGCCGGTCGTGGCATAGACGGCCTGGCACACCGACGGCGGCAACGCGATCTGCGAGGTCTTCAGCCTGAAGCTGGCGGTCGATGCCGTCGACAGACTGCGATAGACCTCGAAATGGATATGCGGCATCCGACCGTCATAGCACCCGGGGAAGATCGTCGTGAAGCTGACTTCCCCCTGGGCATTGGCGACCTGAACCCCGCGCAGGTAGTTCTGGGCGGTGACGCCGCTCGAGTACATCGAGTAGCGGCCGAGCCGGTCGCAGTGCCAGAGGTAGACCACGAACCCGGCGAGGTCTGCGCAATTCATGTTGGTGTCGACGAGGCGCAGCTTCACGGTCAGAGTCACACCATCTGCGACGGCGCTGGCACCGGCGATGCTCGAGCGGATGTCGCTGCGCACGATGCCCGAGAGCGCAAGCGCGTTGGCTAGAGTCCCGTTGGCGGTGTTGGAGCCGTCCGCCGGGTACGGTCCGGCCGTTTCCTCAGGGATGGTTGCGCACGCCGAAACCGATGTCGTCGCCGGCGTGCTTGCGACTGTCGTACCGGAGGTAGTGTCGCTATTCGCCGTTACCGTCGTGGCTGGCGTGGTGGCCCCGGTAGACACGCCGGATGTGCCCTCGCCCGAATCGGAGCTGCTTCCGCCGCCGCCACAGCCTGCAAACGGCAAGGCCGCACCGATCAGCCAGCCGAGCGTGCGACGGCGGTCGAGCGCCATACAGCTAAGCAACGCGAGGTGGACGAGGCCGGCATCGTGGTCATCGACCGGTGCAGCGCTGCTCGTGCGCGCGCCGCGTGCAAGTGGACCATGGTTCATGTGTCGGGCGCCGCTTGCGTCGGCGGAGCAGAGTTAGACATGGCTGCATCCTCGTGTGCAGCCATGTCGTGGCGATTTCCCGATTGTTTCCGCGGTGACACGAGCCGCTTCGCAGCTCACAGGCTCGAGCTTGGGCTCGGCTGCTCTTGAAGGGCCGCTATGAAGGCACAGCCCTCGCACATCTCGCTCAAATATCGGCTGTCAGCTCTTGTCGACAGCGGGCGTTCCGACCTTCAGATCCGACGGGCTGCAATCAGTCTCAACCGGTACATGCACGCACACAACCTCCGCTCTCCGCGGACAAACCGCATCCAAGAACCGCCCCTCTCGCCCCGCCACGGCACTCGGCCACCGTCGCGTCAGCTGCTCGACGAAGTACGGGCGCTCGGGACGCGGCCCGACCAGGCTCATGTCGCCCGTCAGCACGTTGAGGAACTGCGGGATCTCGTCGATCCGAAAGCGCCGGATGAAGTGGCCGACGCGGGTGACGCGGACGTCCTGCGCGGCGGCCCACTTCGGCACACCGTCCTGCTCGGCGTCGGCGCGCATGCTGCGAAACTTCAGCACGCGGAACGGCTTGCCGCCTCGACCGACGCGCTCCTGGCGGTAGAGCACCGGGCCGCGGCTCTCGAGGGCGATCGCCAGGGCCGTCAGCGCCATCAGCGGCAACGCCATCGCGAGCAGAAGCAGCGCGCCGCCGATGTCGAACACGCGCTTTACGGCGCTGCGCCACGCACCCTGCTCGAAGCCGTCTCCGAACGCGAGCCATCCGGGATGCGCCTGCTCGACGGCGATCTGCCCGAGCATGGTCTCGTAGCAGGTCGACAAGTCCGAGACGCGCACGCCGCCGGCCTTGCACTCGAGCAGCTCGCGCAGCGGCATGCTGCCGCCGCGACGCTCGGTGATGGCGACGACGACCTCGTCCGCGCGGTGGGCGGCGACGACCTCGCGCAGGCTGCGAGCCCCTCCGAGCAACTGCTCGGCGTCGACGGCATGGGTCGGCTCGTTGGGCCCGGCCAGGTAGCCCACGACCTCCACGCCCCGGTCTGCCGCCCGAAGTGATTCGCCGAGTCCCCGTGCCGAACTCCCCGAGCCGAAGATGATGAGGCGGTGACGCCGGCGCGCGGCCGCCCGACGACCGTGCGTGGCCCAGACGCGATGCCCGATCACCACGGCGATCAGGCTTATGAACAGCCAGCCGCGATCGCTGCGACGACCCCGAGCCGCGGGATGGAGGGCAAGGACGGTGTCGGCGAGCAGAAAGGCGAGCGCGAGGGCCAGGCCGACCTGCGCCCAGGCCAGCGTCGCCGACCCTCGCAACGTCACGTTGTAGACCCCGCACGCCACGGTGCCGAGCAGCACGCAACCGGCGAAGGCGAGCGCGAGCGACAGCGCCGCGGGCAGTGCCACCGCATGCGCCGGCAGCGTGGCGATCAGCAGGCTGCCGGTCGCGGTCATCCCACCGTCGACGCCGGCGTGGCGAAGCGAGGGCGTGCATCGGTGGCGATCGATCGGGCGGACCATGTTGGCATTCCGGGACGGGTGACGAAGCGCCTTCACCACGTTCGGCTGACACGCGACGCCAGGTGAGCGCGACGACGCGCCAGTGAACGCGCGCGAGGCACGCGCTTGCCGAGCGGAGGGACCGCCGCTCGACGGCATCGATGCGCCGGCTCTGCCGCCGCAACCCTCGTCGGCCGCCGTCGAGGCGTGGCGTTCAGGGCGGCGCGATTGTGGTGGCGCGTGACGCGCTGCCGCACGTCCTTCAGACTTCTTTACCCGCGGCCAGCCGCGCTTAACGAAGCCCGCCATCAGAGCAGCCGAGCTGCCCGCGGCAGTCGATCGCTCACGGGCACCCGCTTTGCCGGCGGGTCGCCAGCGCCTTCTGGAGCCGCCATGACCGACACCACTTCTTCCGTGCTCGAGCAGCTTCGCGTGTTCGACCAACAGCGTCCCGGCATTCCGGGCGAGCACTGGTTCACGTTCGGCCTCGGCCTGTACCTGCTGGCGCGGCAACCGCGCTCGACGCTCGGTCGGCTTGTCTCGATGCTCGCAGGTGGCGTGCTCATCGCGCGCGCCTTCACGGGCCGAGACGGGCTGATCGCGCTCCTGGAGCGATCCGCGGGCGAGACGCTCGAACCTGATGAACTGGTCGAGATCGCGGCACCGTGGCCCTACGACGAGCGCACGCGCATCGCACCCGCCAACCCGAGTTGATCGCAGCGGCCCGCGCGGCATCGGCTTCGAAGGTTGGTCGACCTCACGGCCAAAGCCCGTGCGGCGCCTTACACGGCCTCCATGACACCGCTCACATCGCGCCCCTCGCCGCTTCTACGGCTTGCACTTGCGGCGCCCATTTCACCGTCAGACCACTTCGACGCCCGGCACGCGAGCAGCGCGCGTGCGGCTGTTGCACAAGTTGCCGCGCCGATACGAGCTTTGCTTTGGCTGGGGGCAACACTCGTCCCGGCGAATCATCGATGGATCAAACCCGAGGGAGAGCGTATGCGGCCCTGGCCTTTCCTGATTGCGGCGGCCGTTCTCGCAAGCAGCTGCGGCGGCGGCGACGACGATGACGACCCGGACGTCACCTTCTTCGTCTCGAGCGCGACGAGCCCGACCGGAAATCTCGGCGGACTTGCCGGTGCCGACGCCACCTGCCAGCGCCTCGCCGGGGCCGTCGGTGAGGGCGGGCGCACGTGGCGCGCCTACCTGAGCGTCGAGCGCGGTCCGACTGCACAACCCGTCAACGCGCGCGACCGGATCGGGCCAGGCCCCTGGCACAACGTCAACCACGAGCTCGTGGCGCGGGATCTGGCCGAGCTGCATTCGCGCAGCGGCGACGCGGCCGTTTTCCTCGACGAACGGGGCCAGCGCATCAACGGCCAGTGGACCGGATCGCCGACGCCCGTCGAACACGACATCCTGACCGGCTCGAAGGCCGACGGCACGCTGCAGCCCGGCGCGACGTGTTCCGACTGGACCTCCGCGGCGACCGACGTCACAGCGCAGGTCGGGCACTCGGACGGGCTCGGGCCGAACCAGAACGCGACACCGCCGCTATCCTCGTGGAACTCGGCGCACACGGCGCTCAACTGCTCCAATACCGCCCCGCGTGGCGGGGCTGGCCGTATCTACTGCTTCGCGCCATGACTGCAGTCGCCTGCTGCTGAGCGGCTCCGCGACCACGCGCTCGCGGCCGCCCGCTTCGGCGGGCTCCATCATGGCGCCGCACACATCTCCGTTCGCGACCGGTCGCGCGATCAGGGAGTGCCGAGACTCAGCACCGGTCCGGCGTCGTCGCTCGCCGCGGCGGCGCCAGTTCCGGGCACGACTTCGCGCGCTCGGCGAGTAGCGCCCCAATCTGCTCGGCAGTTGCGTCGGCCCAGGCCGACGCACGTGTCACTCACCGCGAGTGCACCCACCACCACGGCGCCGCGTGGCGTCCCGAACGAGTCGCCGACGTGCACCGCTCACCGTTCGGGTGCGACGGGGCCACGACTTCCGCGGTTGCCGTTTCGTGAAATCTGGCACGTTTGATGCTCGACGGTTGCTGCAACGGCTGGCCGCACCCGGAGAAGGCTCTCGCGTTCACCGAGTCCGCGCCGTGCCCGCGCCCATCGAATCTCTCGACGCTGCCACTGCACCGACGGCATACCCGTTCCGCCGCGGTTCAGGTGCCGCCATCCCAAGACACTGCTCCCGAGGAGTCCCATGAAACGCAAGTACGCCTATCCCTCGTTCCTTTCGCTGTGCGTGCTCGCCGCATGCGGCGGCGGCTCCGATGACGACAAGTCCGGGCCGACCACCTTCCAGCTCCAGGAAGCCACGGTCGACGACATCAAGGCGGCGACCGAATCCGACCTGATCACGTCCGAGCAACTCGTCGGCATGTACTTCTCCCGGATATTCGCGTACGACAAGGCCGGCCCGCGCCTGAACAGCATCCTGCACGTCAACCCGAATGCGCTTTCCAGGGCCCGCGAGCTCGACGCGCAGGGCGGCAGCAAAGGGCCGCTGCACGGCATTCCCGTTCTGCTGAAGGACAACATCGACACCGTCGACATGCCGACCACCGCAGGGTCGGTGGCGCTCGCGAACACGTATCCGGCGAAGGACGCCTTCATCACGCGCAAGCTGCGGGATGCCGGCGCCATCATCATCGGCAAGGCCAATCTCACCGAGTACGCCAATTTCCTGACCAGCGGCATGCCGGCCGGCTACAGTTCGCTCGGCGGATACGTGCTCAATCCGTACGACCCGCGTGCGCTGCCCGGCGGCGACGGCCGCCCGGTGCTCACGCCCGGCGGGTCGAGCTCCGGGCCGGGCGCCGCGACGGCGGCAAACCTCACGGCACTGTCGATCGGCAGCGAGACCTCCGGCTCCATCCTCAGCCCGGCATCGGCGAACGACGTGGTCGGCATCAAGCCCACGCTCGGGCTCGTGAGCCGCAGCGGCATCCTGCCGATCTCGGCCGACCAGGACACCGCCGGTCCGATCACGCGGACCGTCAGGGACGCCGCCATACTCCTGGGCGTCATCGCGGGCCACGACCCGGCCGACCCGGCGACGGCAGCGTGTCAGACGGCTGGCAACTGCTTCTCCGACTACACGCAGTTCCTCGACGCCAATGCGCTTGCCGGTGCGCGCATCCTGGTTCCGCCGTTCCCGACGAACCGGGCCACGATCATGGAAGCGGCGATCACGGTCCTGCAGGCGAAAGGCGCGACGGTGGTGCGCCAGAGCACCGCACTGGCGAACGTGACGGCACCCAGCGTGCTGAACTACGGCTTCAAGCGCGACCTGAACGCGTACCTCGCCACCAGGCCTGCCTCGCAGACGGTTCGCACGCTGGCCGACATCATCGCCTTTAACGCAGCGACGCCCGGCGCGCTCAAGTACGGACAGACGTTGGCCATCGCGTCGGACGCGCTGTCGTTGGATCCCTCGAGCGCCGACACGGCGGCGTATCAGGCCAACCTCGCCGCGGGCTACAGCCAGTCGCGCGGCATCCTGAACGGGGCGCTGAGCGGACCGGACGGCGTTGCCGGGAACGCCGACGACTACGACGCGCTGCTCTTCTCCGGCAACAGCGGCGCCGGCACACCCGCCCGTGCCGGTTTCCCCACGGTCATCGTGCCGGGCGGCACCGTTCCTGCAGTCGCTCCCATCGAGCAGCCGACACCGAGCGGCGTGGCGTTCTCCGGGCGTGCGTTCAGCGAGCCGCGTCTGATCGCCCTCGCCTATGCGTTCGAGCAGGCGACCAAGCTGCGCCGGCCGCCGGCGAGCACGCCGGCGCTCGCCGGGGAAGTGGTGACGCGATAGCGGCCCAGAACGCGAAAAACCCGGCAATCCCTTGGGTGACAAGGAGTTGCCGGGTTCCGGTATTGCAGCCCCGGTTCCCCAAAGTACGGAAAAAGTACGGAAAAGCGGGGTGAATTTTAGTGGTCCTCGTGGGACCTTGATCACCGTTTCTCCTCGTAAGGTTGCGTCCAAGGAAGTCCCGGGATGTCTGGATTTTCCGCCTTGACATTGTGGGGGTCGTTGGTTCGAGTCCAATCGCGCCTACCAATGGCCACCCGCATCGACACAGTCGCGTCGCGAGACAAGCTGAAGCCGCGGCGCGAGCCGTATTGGCACCGACTCGGCCGTGGCTGCTACCTCGGCTACCGCAAGATGACGGTGGCGGACGCGCTAGACGCGGGCTGGATGGCTAAGAAGATAGAGCGGCTGGAGAACGCCATCGATCGAAACCGGCGCTGGCGATCGGTACAGCGAAAGAATTGATCGAGACCTGCTGCAAGTCCATTCTGACGAAGCGGGGTGTGGCCTTCACAAAGTCCGAAGACCTCGGCGACCTCACGAAGAAGGTTGCGAAGGAACTGAGACTCGTGCCAGAAGAAATCACGGACGAGACGAAGGGGGCGGAGAACATTCGCCTGATTCTCCGAAACTTGACTCAGCTCACCAACAACCTTGCGCAACTGCGCGGGCTATATGGGACTGGGCACGGGCGCGACGGTCAGCACCGTGGACTCCAGCCGCGGCATGCCCGTCTAGCGGTCGCCTCAGCAGTCGCCTTCGTGGACTTCGTTTCCGAGACCTTTCGCCGTCGGCAAGTTTCAAACGCGCAAAGCAATGTTTGAGCACTGCACAGCGGCGTTAGCTTGGCGCGCTCGGCACCGCCCTAGACTGCATTGACCCCTATGAACGTAAGACCCAATACGAACGACTGCTCTCATCGATACCGGTCTCTGCCGCGGCGTGCCTGGACGTCTGCAGTCAGTCTGAAACCGACGGTAAGCTGAAGACGGGCTTGACGCCGAAGGGTCGGGTGGAGGTACCGTCGGCGGGGCCGGCATTCACCAGCCAGGCAGGCCCTACATCAGCTGCTTCCGCAACTCGGGCAGGCAATCCGCGAATTCCGGTTGGATCTTGCTCATCGGCTTGGAAACGGCCTCATCGCCGGTGAGTATGGCGAGCGCCATGCCGGTCATGGTGGTGAGACCATTCGCGTTGCGCAGCACCTGCAAAGCCAAGTCGACCGGAAAACCGTCGGCGCTGCGGCGCAGGGGGTGGATACCACCGTGAACGAACGAGTTCATCGCGTGCCAGGACACATCCTTGAACTGCACAAGCATCTCGTGCGCCGCACTGGGGACGCCTCGGCCGACGCGCCTGCCCATTTGCTCAATCATCTCGCTGACGCTCGGCAGGCTCTTCGCCGCGCGCTCGCTGTCCGGAGTAAGTGGTGCGAGCAGCTTAGCGATGGCTTGGTCGCTGGCGGCATAAATCAGCCACATGGCGCGGGTCAGCGCCTCGAACTGTAGGCGCATCAGGCTAACGGCTGAGGTGCCAAGCCCGAGCGCCATTAGCGCTCTAAGCCCCGCGGCATGTTCCAAGGCCACCAAACACATGCTGACGGCAGCCTCCCCACGTGGGGAATCATCGAACCCAGCATGTTCCAAAAGAGCCGAAAGGCTTTCCTGCAACTCGTCCGAGCGGCGCAGCATCAGCGCAAGTGCATCGTTCGTGTAAGGTTTGGCGTCCATAACGAATCGTCGGTGCGAGGAAGTGGTGCGTCTACCCGCGACGCGCGGCGCCGCCGTTCGCCTGTGGTCGAGCCGAAGATCGACACGTGACAGTCACCGTTGCTAGGTCCTTGGACATCGGCCGAGCGCCTCCTCTGAGCCGGGCGGCCGCTTGCCACTGCCCGCGAGCCGTCGGTTTGATTATCTGGCTCCGCTCGAGGTCTGGTCCGTGCGCACACCTGCCCGTGCGGTGGCGGCGCGGCAACTGCTTGATCTTTCCTCGAGCGCTCCGGAATGGCTTCGCCGCCGTCTGGCTCGACTCAAGATCGCTGCCGAGCGCTCCATCCCGAGAGCGGGCGAATGCTCGTAGGTGCTGCACACCCTTTCAGCCGCGTCGCTCAAGCAGGCCGGCTAAGCAGCTTCGCCAGCAGTTCGCCCTGTCGCCTGGTGCCGGTCTTCTCATAGATGTGCTGAATGTGGGTACGAACCGTACTAAGCCGGACCCCCGCTTCGCTGGCCGCCTGTTGCGGCATGAAGCCTTTCATGAGGAGCGCCGCGACCCGCGCTTCCGCTTCCGTGAATCCGTACGTCACGCGCAGAACCGAGGGATCAGTTATCGGCGGCCGCATGAACACGGCCAAAAGCAGCCGCGAGTTCTGGCCATGAGATTCAACCTGCGGCACTTCCTCAACAGGCTCCAATTTCAGGATGCACTGGCCCAGTGCCGGAGAATTCAGCGTGAACTCTTGACGTCCGGTAGCGCCATATTCTGCAAGCAACATGGCCATGGGTGTCCAGCGACCCAGGAGCTGATAATGCAGCCGCCGCATGGCGTCGACGACGAGAGTCGAAGGCTTCTCAAACAGGAACGTGGCGGCACGGTTGCACTCCAGGAGATGCCCCGAGCCGCTCAGCAGCAGTGACGGAGAGGTTGACGCGTCGAAGAGGCTTCGGCCAACCTTCAATAGGTCGGCTGCCGCGGCGGGCTCCCGCGAATCGGGCCCTGATTGACCGTTCAATGCGTGCATAGCCGAGTCTGCCTATTGCTGTTGAAGATGGCGCGCGACATCGCGCAGTTCAGGAAATCGGGGGCGTGACACCTCGCCATCGACGATTACGCCGCCGACTATCCAGCGTCCATGCTCATATACGTCCCAGCCTTGTTTTCGCATCGGCTCCGGTGGATGCGCATTCAACGGGCAGCGCGTTCGGCACTCGAACATGCTCGCTCTTGCCTCGTAAAGTCGTCCTTGTTGTTGCACCGGGACGCGGCGCATGGTTGCCGTCGCCTCGGAAGGCTCCTGACAATGGCTGTCAGCAGGCGAAAGAGACTGCTTTGCGAACTGCGCCCAGCGACTCCGCGCCCTCTGGGCTTGATCGCAGGCGCCCTCTGGGCAGAGCACCCTTAGCAGGGACGCGCGTTCCATCCGCGCACCTCCGTACCTGTAAGCTCGCTCGATCGTTCCCCCTCTGCCCAGCCTGGCTGTGACAGTTATGCAAACCCTGTCGTGATAGCCCGAGGCCTCAGCGCGAGATCCGAGCGGAGCGTTGGGCCGAAGTTTCTCGCCGGCTTCCTTCTCCAGGATCAGTAGCAACGCGAGCGTTTCAACCATGGTCCGTTGTCCTCCAGAAAAAGCTGATCGCACCGCATGCCGACGCCTTGTCGACAAGGAGGGTGCGATCAGGTGCTTGACGTTCGCGCCACACGCGGGTGCTGTCAATCAAACAGGTGCTGCTGTCCACACGAATAACGTTGACAAGCGGCTGGGCTTGTGATAGCCGGTCGCTAGGTGTGAGGGGCTCAGGCGTCCGCGGCCTGGTTATCGTTTAGCAAGGACTCACAGGCTTGCTTCGGCAAGCTATCGGCCGTAATGCGAGCCTCGCGGCCCGAGCTTGCCTTGCGCGTCCGCCGGCTGGCGGCCCCCTCCTCGTCCCGCTGTCGATGAAGTTCTTGAACGGCTGGCTAGCCTGGACGCGGGGTGCCTTTGAGTTTGGCGACCGCCACCGAGCAGAGCGTGGCCGGGGAGCTGCGGTTGCGCCGCGATCACGAAGCAAACGACAGGTGGGACGACGGGGGCTCAGCAGTCTTGACGGCTGGCCCGCTCGAGCGTGCACGTGTGCCTAGACGTGGTGACCGTCTCAACACCCGCGGCGCATGGCAAAGCGGGCCGGCAAGCGCAGCTGCATGTCGGGCCCAAGCGCGCGCGCTGAGGTCTTCAGGGATAGAGCCCTTTTGCTCTAGACGCCCGCGCGAGCTTGGAAAAAGGACGTATAGCCGGTGTGCAGCGGAAGCTGACGGTCGGCCGGCGCGATCGACTGCACGCTCCCTGTCAGAGACCGGTCACTCGGGACGGCGCAGATCCAACGTCAGTAGTGCCGGGCGACGACGCCCCTCGTCCTTTAGCAGTCATGAAGCGGTGATCACAAGCTGCGTGTTGCAGGGCCTGGCTAGCGACGGAAGAGTGGTGTCCAGGACTCGATGAGCGCCGCCTCGTCCTCTTCCTCCTCGGCCTCAGGAAGGTCGATGCCGTACAGCACGGTCAGGGTCTTGCCGTAGCTGGCCAGCCCGATCATGTCCTCGCTGATAGAGACGTTGTGCTTGCCGCCGAACCACTGCTGCAAGTTTGAGGTGCTCTCGACGCGAACGGCTTTGCGCACGTTGTTCGAGTCCTGGTTGAACGCGTGCGTCGGCGTGCCGCGAGGAACCGCCTCGCGCTTGCGCAGCCAATCAATGCCGCGCACGTTCTTCAACGCTTCCGACATGAAGCAGTGATCGATACGGCTGCCGGTGCTGACCACGATCGCTGCCAGCTCGCGGGTGCACTGCGCGTAGCGGATTGCCGTCGCATGAAGCGATGTCTTGCACGTCATTTCGAGGCCCTCGATCGCGGCGAGGCCCTCGCCCGCACGCTCCAGCGCGGGGAAGAAGAGATGCCGCGGCATCAAGAAGGCCGCAGCGAAGCGGTCGGCCTGCATCTCGTAGGGATCCGTCGAGGTGAAACCGGCGCGTGACTCATGAACACCGTTGGTCCCCTGGATCACGGCATCTGGGTGACCCGGCAAGAAGTAGTGCCCCAGCTCATGGGCGACGCAGAAGTTTTTGAAGCCGTCGTTTTCGATGTGGGTGGCGTAGGCGATAGCGAATTGGTCACCGACGCGGATCAGCATGCCGGAGACACCTCCGCTGCTGGCGGACTTGGCGGCGACCTCGATGTCGCGATCGCGCGCAACCCGGATCGGGTCGATCGGCAGAGCGAGCCCCATGCCCTTGACAATCTGCTCTGCCGCGACCGCGGCGAAGGCATGAAGATCGGACTTCACTTCTTGTCCTTACTCTTGGCCTTGCTGGCGAGCAGCGTGATCAGCTCATCAGCGAACTTGCGGTCTTCTTGCTGAAGGTTTTCGTAGTGGCGGTGCAGCTTGTCGGCCCCGGCCAGGCTCTTGAACTCCTCGACACGCCCGAGCAGGTAGTCGGTCGTCACGTCGAGGGTGTCGGCCAGCAGCCGCAGGTTATCAAACGAGGGCTTGCGCGCGCCCGTTTCAAAGTGCGAGATAGCGGAAGGCTGAAGGTTGGCGCGCTCGGCGAGCTGGCCCTGGGTGAGGCCCCGGTACTCGCGCGCGGTGCGCAATCGCTCGGGAAAGATGGCTGAAGGGGGGCTTGCCGCAGACATGACGGCTCCGTATATTTGTAAGTGACGCATTCGTCTTGGGCCCCGTGGCCCTTCTTCTTGGCCGAGAGCGTGACGGATTCGTCACATGCTGCGTATTTCAGCCCATCGTAGACGCTCGTTTCAGCCGATCGTAGACGGCGTTTCAGCCGAACGTGGACGCCATTTCAAGCTGATCGTGGACGACGTTTCAGCCTGATCGTGGACGATTGCGG